>NZ_CP015163.1 GCF_003312875.1 Amycolatopsis albispora | reverse complement strand
CGGAACGAACCCGCGGTGAACCCCTTGGACGGCAAGAAGTTCGCGCACCGCATGCTGCGCGAGTGCTTCGTCCGCGGGGCCGCCGAATTCGGCTGGGCGGACCGGAGCCCGGAACCCGGTTCGATGCGGGACGGCCGGTGGCTGGTCGGCTGGGGTGTCGCGGCGGCCTACCACCCGGCGGTCCAGTTCACCGCCAACGTGCGGGTACGGCTGTCCGCCGACGGTGCCGTGCTGGTGCGCTGCGGGTTCCAGGAAATGGGCATGGGCGGCGCGACCGCGCAGGCGCAGATCGCCGCGGACGCGCTGGGCGTGCCGGTGGAGTCGGTCCGCGTCGAATACGGCGACAGCGACCTGCCGACCGGGGCACCGGCGGGTGGTTCCGCGCAGACGGCCAGCGTCGCGGCGAGCCTGCTCACCGCGTGCGACAAGCTCACCCGCGCACTGGACAAGCTGGCGAAGCAGCACCGCACCTTCCCCGCCGAGGCGCTGCGTGCCGCCGGGAAGCCGTACCTCGAAGCCGCCGTCGGCGCCGATTCCGGGCTCGGCGCCGTGGCCGGGCAGCTCCGGTTCTTCTCGAAGTTCGCGCTCGACCAGCGGCGCTGGGTGAAGGCGGCCAAGGGCGCGCACTTCTGCGAGGTGCGGGTCGATCCGGACACCGGCGAGACCCGGATCTCGCGGTGGACCGGGGTGTTCGACGTGGGCCGGGTGATCAACGCCAAAACCGCGGTCAGCCAGCTCAAGGGCGGGATCGTGATGGGCATCGGCCTGGCGCTGTCCGAGGAGACCCTGGTCGATCCGCGCACCGGGCGGATCATGAACCCGAGCCTGTCGGAGTACCACGTGCCGGTGCACGCCGACATCCCGCCGATCGACGTGCACTACCTCGACGAGCCCGATCCGACCATGCCGCTGGGCCTGATCGGGATCGGCGAGGTCGGCATCACCGGGGTCGCCGGCGCGGTGGCGAACGCGGTGTTCCACGCCACCGGCAAACGCGTCCGCGACCTGCCGATCACGCTGGACAAGCTGCTCTAGGCGCCGACCTCACCGTCGATGGCTTCGCGGAGGAAGTCGGCGTGGCCGTTGTGCCTGGCGTACTCGTGGATCAGGTGCAGCATCACCAGCCGCAGCGAGACGTGCTCGCCCCAGCGGGGGAAGTATCCCGTCACGTCCAGGGATGCCGCCTCGCGCTCGATGCGGCGCGAGTGCTCCACCTCCGCCCGCCACGCCTCGAACGCCTCCTCCCGGGTGGCGTTCGAGGCGTCGTAGGCGACCTGGTAGTCCCGTTCCGGCGACCAGACGAACTCCAGGTCCGTCTCCTGGTTGATCACCCGGCGGAACCAGGTCCGCTCCACCTCGGCCAGGTGCCGCACCAGGCCGAGCAGCGAGAGCGTGGACGGCGGGCTCGACTGCCGCCGCAGCTCCTCTGTGGACAGTCCATCGCACTTCATCTCCAGCGTCGCGCGGTGGAAGTCCAAATAGGCCCGCAGCGTCTCGCGCTCGTCCCCGCGCAGCGGCGGGCTGATCCGTTCGATCCCCATGGCGGGCGATCCTACGGGGTGAGGTCGTAGACCGTTTGCCCGCCGACGGTGGTCGCGGTGAAGTTGGCCTGCACCCACTCGGCGATCTCGCTGCCGCCGCCACCGGGCCCGCCGCGCATGCCGCCGCCCTCGCCGACGTAGTAGCCGATCCTGCCTTCGGCCACGTACTGCTGGAACTGCGCCAGCGTCGGCGCCGGGTCGCCGCCGTTGAACCCGCCGATCGGCATCACCGACTTCCCGCTGGACAACTGCAGCGAGGCCGCACCTCGCGTGCCGTGGCTCGCGGCCGCCCACTGCTCGGTGCTCGACCGCAGCAGGGCCACCAGGTCGGCCGACGGCGCCTCCCCCTCCGGCATGCCGAAACCCATCCCGGTGGCCGGTCCGGACACCGGGATCGAGCCGGAGTGCGGCACGGCCGCGGTGGCCACGCCGAACGCCAGCGTGCCGGACAGCCCGACGGCCACCGCCGCCACCGCCACCGCCCGCGTGACGCGCCGGAACTCGTGCACGCCGACCGCGATCCCGGTGGCCACCAGGATGCCGAGCACCAGGATCGTCCAGCGGATCACCGGCAGCCAGGACGAGGACCGGTCGAGCAGGATGTAGTCCCACACCGCGGTCACCGCGACCATGGCGGCCAGGACCAGCCGCGGCGCCAGGTGCGCCCGGCCGCGCCACAGCTCACGCCCGGCGATGGCGACCAGCGCGGTGATCGACGGCGCCAGCGCGACCGCGTAGTACGGGTGCACGGTGCCCTCCATGTAGCTGAACACCAGCGCGGTCACCAGCAGCCAGCCGCCCCACAGCACCAGCGCCGCCCGCGTGCGGTCGGCGCGCGGGCGCCCGCGCGTGAACCACAGCCCGGCGACCAGGCCGAGCAGCGCGGCGGGCAGCAGCCACGAAACCTCGGTGCCGAAGCTCTCGCCGAACATCCGGCCCAGCCCGGTCTCCCCGCCGAACCCAACGTTGGCGCCCATGCCGCCACCCATGCCGCCGCCGTTGCCACCGAAGATGCGGCCGAGGCCGTTGTAGCCGAGTGCCAGGTCGAGCACGGTGTTGTCGGTGGAACCGCCGATGTACGGCCGCGACGAAGCCGGCCACAGGTCGGCGACCGCGATGAACCAGCCCGCCGAAACCACCACGGCGACGGCCGCGCCGAGCAGGTGCAGCAGCCGCCTGCCCAGCCCCGCCGGCGCGGCCAGCAGGTACACCAGCGCGAACGCGGGCAGCACCAGGAAAGCCTGCAGCATCTTGGTCAGGAAGCCGAAACCGATCGCCACGCCCGCGAACGCCAGCCACTTCGGCGACGCCTTCTCCAGCGCGCGCACCACGCAGTAGGCGCCGAGCACGAGCAGGAAGGTCAGCAGCGCGTCCGGGTTGTTGAAGCGGAACATCAGCGCCGCCACCGGGGTCACCGCCAGCGCCGCCCCGGCGAGCAGGCCCGCGCCGGGCCCGGACCACCGGCGGACCGCGGCGTACAGCAGCGCCACCGAGCCGACGCCGAGCAGCGCCTGCGGCACCAGCATGCTCCAGCCGGAGAAGCCGAAGATCCGCCCGGACAGGCCCATCAGCCACAGCGCGGCGGGTGGCTTGTCCACGGTGATGGTGTTGCCGGGGTCGAGCGAGCCGAAGAACCACGCCTTCCAGTCCATCGAACCGGCTTGGGCGGCCTCGGCGTAGAACGAGTTGGCGTACCCGGAAGCACCCAGGTTCCACAGGTACAGCACGGCGGTCGCGAGCAGCAGGCCCCAGAAGGCGGGCCGGACCCACCGAGGCGTGGTCGCACTGTCCGAAGTGGACACTTCGGGCCGGGCAGGGGCGGTCAGGGTGGCGGTCACTGGTTCTCCGATCGGTTCCGGCGGGGGTTGAACACCCAGCCGCGCAGCAGCAGGAAGCGCAGCACGGTGGCGGTGAGATTGGCGAGCACCAGCACCACCAGCTCGATCGGCTGGGACGGGCTGGTGGCCGAGTGCAGCAGGGCCAGCGAGCCGCTGGTCAGCCCCAGGCCGAGCAGGAACACCAGCATGCCCTCGAAGTGGTGGCGCCCGGCGCCGGTCGCGCCGCGCACGCCGAAGGTGAGGCGGCGGTTGGCCGCGGTGTTCGCCACCGCGGTCACCGCCAGCGCCACGAAGTTCGCCGCCTGCGGGCCGAAACCACCACGCAGCAGCACGAACAGCAGCAGGTAGGCCAGCGTGCTGGCGACCCCGACCGCGGCGAAGCGGACCAGCTGGCGCACCAGGCCGCCCGGCACCCCTGGCGCCTCGACCGGGACCGGCGCGCGGCTGAGCTGGTCACGCAGCCTGCCGATCGGCACGGCCCCGGTGGCCAGCCCGCGGCCGAGCCTGGCGATGCCGCGGAGATCGGCGAGCGCGGTGGCGACGATGTCCACGCGGCTGTCCGGGTCGTCCACCCAGTCCACCGGGACCTCGTGAATGCGCGCGCCCGCGCGCTGCGCCAGCACCAGCAGCTCGGTGTCGAAGAACCAGCCGGTGTCGGCCACGTGCGGCAGCAGTTCACGCGCCACGTCCGCGCGGATCGCCTTGAACCCGCACTGCGCGTCGGAAAACCGCACCGACAGCGTGCCGCGCAGGAGCAGGTTGTAGCAGCGCGAGATGATCTCGCGCTTCGCGCCGCGCACCACCCGCGCGCCGCGTGCCAGCCTGCTGCCGATCGCCACGTCGGAATGGCCGGAGATGAGACCGGCGACCAACGGGGACAGTGCGGCGAGATCGGTGGACAGGTCCACGTCCATGTACGCCAGCACCTGCGCGTCCGAAGCCAGCCACACCGCGTGCAGCGCGCGGCCGCGGCCCTTCTGCTCCAGCCGGACCGCGCTCACCTCGGCCAGTTCGTCCGCCAGCCCCTCGGCGATCGGCCAGGTCCGGTCGGTGCTGGCGTTGTCGGCGATGGTGATCCGGAACCGGTACGGGAAGCGCAGGCTCAGGTACCGGTGCAGTTCCCGCACGCTGGGGCCGAGATCGGTCTCTTCGTTGTAGACGGGCACCACGACGTCGAGCACCGGGGCCGGGCCGTCCGTCTCGACCGGCGCACGCCGGGTGTCCGCGGGCAGAGTCGCTGTCATGGCTTCGAAACTGGGGCCCGGGGCTGGGTCCTCCTTGTGCTGATCCTGTGCCGTGCCTGTGAGGCGGGCCCATAGGCGGGGCCAAGTCCTCGCACAGCGGGCACACAGGGAACGGCTCGATGGTGGGGGTCAGCCGGTGCTGGAACCGGAACGACGAGGAGTGAGTTGAGATGACCGAGCCAGCCAGCCCCCAACCGTCCGAGCCCGCGCCGGAGTGGGGCGCGCCGGCGCCCCGGCCGCGGTGGTCGGGCAAGAAGACCGCGGCCGCGGCGGCGATCGCGGTCGGCATCGCGGCCACCGGCGGGGTGGCCGTCTACGCCGCGAGCGGCACCTCCAGCAGTGAGCAGGGCGGTGGCCCCGGCGGCATGATGACCGGCGGCGGCCCGATGATGCGCCTGCCCGAGGGGCTGGCCTCCGCGCTGCACGGCGAATACACCGTGCCCGACGGGAAGGGCGGGTACACCACCGAGGTGATGCAGCTCGGTGAGGTCACCGAAATCAGCGCGACTTCGGTCGCGGTGAAGAGCGAGGACGGCTACACGAAGACCTATCCCATCGACGGGAACACCACGTTCGGCCGCGGCAGCCTGGACGACATCGCGGGCGGGGACACGGTGACCGTCACCGCCGCGCCCGGTGAAGGCGCGGCCGCCAAGACGATCTCGGAACGCGTCATCATGGGCGGACCGCAGGGTGGCCAGCAAGACGGCGGGCAGCAGGCGCCGCGGAACGGCCAGCAGCCGCCTGGGAACTAGTGCTCTGTCCATGAACGTTGGCCGGTTTGGTGACACGCCGGTCAGCGTTCGGGGTGGGTGATCGGCTTGCCGTCAGGCTGGATGGATGGCAGATCCAGTCCGGGTGCGCAGGCTGACCGATCATGAAGGGCAGCGGCTGCAGCAGATCGTGCGAAGAGGAACAGGCTCCGCGGTGCGGCTGCGCCGGGCGATGGTGGTGCTCGCCTCGGCCGGCGGTAACACTGTCCCGGCGATCGCCCGGCTGGTCCAAGGCGACGAGGACGCGATCCGCAATGTGATCCATCGGTTCAACGAGACGGGCATGGCCAGTCTGGACCCTCGATGGGCGGGTGGCCGTCCCCGCCTGATCAGCCCTGAAGACGAAGCCTTCATCGTCGCGACGGCCACCACGCGACCCGAAGCACTCGATCAGCCCTTCACCCGCTGGAGCCTGCGCAAACTCGCCGCCTACCTGGCCCGCAACCCGCGGCGGGTGGTGCAGGTCGGACGGGAACGGCTGCGGCAGTTCCTGCACAAACACGAGATCAGCTTCCAGCGCACGAAAACCTGGAAGGAGTCCAACGACCCGGACCGGGACACCAAGCTGGCCCGGATCGAGCACGTCACGAACTCGTTTCCAGACCGGGTGTTCGCCTTCGACGAATTCGGGCCACTGACCATCCGGCCACACCTGGGTGCCGGCTGGGCTCGACAAGCACATCCGGACCGGCTGCCCGCGAACTATCACAAACTGCACGGAGTCCGGCAGTTCCACGGCTGCTACTCCGTCGGCGACGACACCCTCTGGGGTGTGGTCCGCACGAAGAAATCCGCCGCGAACACCCTGGCCGCCCTCAAATCCGTCCGCTCCGCGCGCCCGGACGGGGCGCCGATCTACATCATCCTGGACAACCTCTCCGCCCACCGCGGCCGGCCGATCCGCAGCTGGGCGGCCCGTAACAAGGTCGAGTTGTGCTTCACCCCGACCTATTCGTCCTGGGCCAACCCGATCGAGGCCCACTTCGGGCCGCTGCGCACCTTCGTCATCGCTGGCTCCGACCATCCCAACCACCCAGTGCTGGCACGTCGGCTGCACGACTATCTACGCTGGCGCAACACCAACGCCCGGCACCCCGACATCCTTGCCGCGCAACGCCGTGAACGCGCACGAGTCCGCAGCGAGAAGGGCATCCGCTGGGGCGGGCAACACCTCACCCCAGCCGCCTGACCAACCCGGCGAACCTATCTGGACAGAGCACTAGGGCGTGTCAAAGCGGCGCCGGGGCGGCGATTCGCCCGGTGCACACACGACACGAATGTGGCTTTCGGAACCTACCGGCGTCGCGTACTAGGCGACGGCGCCGGGCCGGTGCGCGGAGTTCGCGGAAAGCCAGCCGGCGTCCGTGGACTCCCGCAGCCGGTCGAGGATGGCGGTGGTGGACAGGCAGTCGGCCATCGGTTCCCGGTCGATCTCCGTCCGCCAGGCGCGGAACATCATCTCCAGCGTCGCGGCGCCTCGGCTGTCGGTCATCGGGCACCTCTCCCAGGTGAGAATTAACCGCGCGAGGAGTACCCGCTGATGGGCCGCCCTACACCTCGATCGAGTGAGACCTGGGTCACAACCTGATCACGAAAGCGCGTAGCCGCCGTCGACCACGAGGACCTGCCCGGTGACGTACCGCGCGTCGGCCGAGAGCAGGAACATCGCGGGCCCGACCAGGTCGGCCGGGTCCGCGAGGCGGCCCAGCGGCACGCGCTCCACCATCCGGCGCCGGCTGCGGCGATCCGCGAGCAGGCCCGGCGCGATGCCGTTCACCCGCACCCCGCTCGGCCCGAGTTCCACCGCGAGCCCGCGCACCAGCTGCGAAACCGCCGCCTTGGTCACGCCGTAGGGCACCCGGCCCGCGAGCGCGCGCTCGGCGGTCACCGACGACACCGCCAGCACCGCGCCCGAACCCCGCCGGGCCATCGACGGCGCCGCCGCGCGCACCATCCGGTACAGCGCGCCGATGTTCACTTCGGACAGCAGCTGCCAGTCGGCTTCGCTCAGCTCGGTCGCCGGGGACCGCACCTGCGCGTCCGTGGCCAGCACCAGCAGCTCGGGTGGACCGTCCAGTTCCATCAGGACATCGGCGGGCAAACCGCTCGCGCGCGGGTCGCCGAGCACCGCGCGGCCACCGAGTTCGGCCGCCAGCGCCTGCGCCGCCGGATCCTGGTCGACCAGCAGCACCTCGGCACCCGCCGCGGCGATCGCCCTGGCCAGCGCGGCACCGATGGCCCCGGCCGCACCGGTGATCACCGCGCGGCTGCCGGTGAACTGGTGGGCGGTCAACTCGTCTCCGCGTGCCGGGAAGAGAACTCGGGCCGAGTCTAACCGGGTGGCCGCTTACCATGTGCGCATGGCGGGAACAGGCGGTTTGGGCGAGCTGGAACGCGCGGTGATGGACGTGCTGTGGGACCGCGGTGACCAGGGCCCGGTCACCGTGCGCGCGGTCGCCGACGCGCTGGCCGAGCGCAAGCCGGCCTACACCACCGTGATGACCGTGCTCGACCGGCTGGCGAAGAAGGGGTTCGTGCTCCGCGAGCGCGACGGCCGCGCCTGGTCGTACCGCCCGGCCGCCGGCCGTGACGCCTACGTGGCCCGCCTGATGCTCGACGCGCTCGAACTGACCGGTGATCGCGAGGCCGCGCTGGCGCACTTCGCGCGGTCGGTGAGCAATCCCGAGGCCGAGGCGCTCAGCCAGGCGCTGGACAGGCACCGGAAGTCCGGATGAGCGCGGTCGCGCACCTGGCGGTGACGCTGGTGCTCTGCCTGCTGTGGGTGCCGCCGCTGCTGGGTGCGCGGTGGGCCAGCCAGAGCCCCGGGGCCGCGGTGGTCGCCTGGCAGCTGCTGCTGGGGACCGGGGTGCTGTGCGTGGTGGGCCTGCTGGCCGCGTTGGGGCTGGCGCCGTACGACCGGCCGATGCTGCCCGCGCTGGGCGAGTTCACCGAGGACCTGGGCACCGGGCTGCCGCCGGAGATGACCGTGGCGCGGTTGTGCTGGCTGGTCGCCGCGGTGGTCATGGTCGTGCTGGTGCCGGTCACCGTGGTCGCGTCCACGGTGGGCGTGCTGCGGGTGCGGCGCCGCCAGCGGGACCTGCTCGCGCTGCTCGGGCGCACCGATCCGGCCGCGCCGGGCGCGGTGGTGGTGGACCACCCGGTGCCGATGGCCTACTGCGTGCCGGGGCTGCGGCCGCGGATCGTGGTCAGCTCGGGCACGCTCGCGATGCTCGACCGCGGGCAGCTGGCCGCGGTGCTCGGGCACGAACGGGCGCATGCACGTGAGCGGCACGACCTGGTGCTGGTGCCGTTCACCGCGTTGCGGCGGGTGCTGCCGAATTCGCGCTACGCCAAGGAAATCTCGGCGACCGTGGCGCTGCTGCTGGAAATGCGCGCCGACGACAGGGCATGCCGGGCGCACACCCGCGGTTGCCTGCAGGCGGCGCTGCGGCGCTTCCGAGATGGCGGGTTCACCACCCCGGCGGGCGCGCTCGGCATCGACGACGACCACGGCGACATCACCGCCCGGCTGGACCGCATCGCCCAACCCCGGCGGCGGCAACTCCTGCCCGCCCGGTGGATCGCGCTCACCGCCACCACCGCACTTGCCTCGACGCCGATCAGCCTCTTCGTCTGGCCGGGCTAGGGAGTCTCCCCCTCGTCCGGGACCGGGCCTCTCCCGCCACCGGGGCACCAAGGTGGACACGAATGTGGCTTTCGTGTCCACCGCCCCCGCGCCCCGTATCCGGACGCCAGCGACCCGACGGCCGCCATCCGAGGCCACCGGAGCATCCCCCTGAACACGAATGCGGCTTTCGCGTCCACCGCCCTACCCCGTACCCGGGAGCCAAGGGCCGAGGGCCGCCAACCGAGGCCACCACCACGAACACGAATGTGGCTTTCGTGTCCACCACCTCCCCCATCGCCCGGGCCGGGGTCCGGCGCCGCTGGCCGCCATCCGAGGCCACCGGAGCCTCCACCATGGACACGAATGTGGCTTTCGGGGCGAAAAACGCCCCCAAAGCCACATTCGTGTCCGCCACCCCGCCCCATCTTGTATCATGGGGTTGATACAAGCAGGGAGGTGCGCCGTGCCGTGGGACAACATGCTGGGTGTAGCGGTGATCATGGGGCTCGTCGGCCTCCTCCTCCTGATCCCGCTCTGGCCAGGCGAGAAGCAGGGCGTCAAGGTCCTGCGGCGCTGGGGCGTCCCCGACCCGACCCCGGCCGATGTCGAGGAAGCCGTCCGGTATCTGCGACGCCGCCGACTCTGGTATCCCTGGCTGTTCCTCGGCCTGCCCGCGCTGGGCGGCGCGCTCGGCCTCGGCCGTCTTCTCGACGACGGCTCGTTCGGCGTGCTCACCGCCACCCTCCTGCTCGGCGGGCTGATCGCCGAAGTGCTCGCGCAACGGCCCCCGAAAACCCGGGTCCGGGAAGCCGCGCTGCATCGACGCGGAATACGCGACTTCATTCCACTGTGGGGACTCCTCGCCTACGCCGCGGTCGCCGCGACCACCGTCGGCTGGCTGGTTTCCGGGCGGTCATGGGGAATGCTGGTGGTCGCGGCCGTGGTCACCGCGCTCACCTGGCTGATCATCCTGCTCGCCGTGCGCCGTCCGTCCACAGGGGACAGTGCGGTGGACGGCGCGCTGCGGCTGCGCAGCGCCAGGGTCGCCGCCGGACTGGGAGCCGCCGCCACCGCGGCGCTGACCGCGCCGGCCACGAACCTGTTCACCGCCCTGCTCGTCCTGGCCGGGATCGCCGTCTGGGTGAACCTGGCCGGCGGAAGACGTGCCGTGGCGGCCTCCTGATGCCGGTGAAGGTGGTCGTCGACGCCGACAGCGGCGTCGCCCCGTGGCGGCAGGTGCACGACCAGCTGGTCCGGCTGATCACCGCGGGCGCGCTGACCCCCGGCACGCGCCTGCCGCCGATCCGCCAGCTCGCCAGGGACCTGGGCCTGGCCTCGGGCACCATCGCGCGCGTCTACCGCGAACTGGAGGCCGGCGGCTGGGTGCACACCGCCCGCGCGAAGGGCACGGTGGTCACCGAAGCCGCCGACCGGCCGGGCAAAACCGCGCTCCTGCACGCGGCCGCGGCCGACTACGCCCGCGCCGCCCGCGACCTCGGTGTGGACGCCGAAACCGCGCTGGCCGCCGTTGCCTCGGCCTGGTCCGTGCTCGAACCCGGCGACGCGTAGACTGGCGGTTGTCGAAGGCAACCCGACGCGGCGCAGCCAAGCCCGCGTCGTCTCCGGCACCCAGTCCGGCCGGTTCCCGGCCGGGGACGGGAGCACCGGATGAACCTGCCCATGGCCGACGCCGTCGAAGTCCAGCCGAGCAATGCCTGTCCGGCGTGCGCACACCCGCTGGATGCCCACGACCCGCTCGGCAACCGCTTCTGCGCCGCCACCGTCGCGAGTGGACACGACCGCGGTTGCATCTGTTCCAGTGAAACCAAGGCCAAGGAGCCGAAATGACCGTAGAAACCCCGTTCGTTTCCCGGTACGACGCACGCGTCAAGCTGATCGAGGAAGCGGTGACGGCCAACTCCAAGCTGAAGGAGAAGGACGCCGCCGCCCTCGCCGTGCACATCCTGCGCGCGATCGACTCGGCGCCCGAGAAGATCCGCTAACCGCGCACGCCCGGCGCCGACGAATACGGCAGCACCAGCTCCGGGGCGTCGGGCCGCACCACCACCAGGTCGATGTCGTCGGCGAAGCGGTACGGGCGCGGCACCAGGATGCCGCCGAAGTGCCGCCGCAGCCGGGACATCTCGGCACGCACGGTGACCGTGCGCGCCGGGTCGCCGAACAGGTCCGCGGCCAGTTCCGCCGCCGACCGGCCAGCCGGGTGCCGCGCCAGCACGTAGAGCATCTCGGCGTGCCGCGGGCTCAGGTTGTGCGACCACGTCCCGGCGCTGCCCGAAACCGTCAGCACGGCCTGCCGCGGAGCGGAAACATCGAGCACCACCTTCGTCGGCGCCGGATGTTCCTCGTCGACCAGCCGCACCAGCCAGCCGCCGGGCAGCGGTTCGAGCACGCACCCGCCGTACGCGGGCAGCCAGGTCCGCCCGGCCGCGCAGCGCGACGGCAGCGCCACCCGGTCCACCGGCGCGAGCCCGGACGCCGCGGCGACCCAGCCGTGCGGATCGATCACCACCGCCCGGCCACCCACCTTCGACAACGTCGGCACGGCCACCGCGCGCAGGCGCTCCAGCTCGCTCAGGTGCGCTGTCCGCAGCTGCGACTCGGCCAGCTTGGCCACCGCGTCCACCAGCGCCAGCGTGGTCGCGTGCACCGTCTCCGCGGGCCCGGAAAGATCGACAACGCCCAGCAGCCGCCCGTCGCGTGGATCGTGCAACGGCGCCGCCGCGCAGGTCCACGCGTGGTGCGTGCGCACGTAGTGCTCGGCTGAGTAGACCTGCATCGGCCGCCGTGCCACCAATGCCGTACCGATGGCGTTGGTGCCGACCGCCTCCTCGTGCCAGTCGACACCCTCGGTGAAGCCGAGCCCGTCGGCACGCCGCCGGACCTGGCTGCTGCCGTCACGCCAGAGCACGCGGCCCTCGGCGTCGACCACCACCATGATGTGCGCGGCCTCCTCGGCCAGGCTGATCAGCCCGCCACGCAGCGTCGGCAGCGCTTCGGCCAGCCCGCTTTCCCGGCGGCGCGACTCCAGTTCGTCCGGCCCGAGCGGCGCGCGCTCGGCCCCGCGGTCCGGATCGATGCCGAGGCGCCGCATCCGCTGCCACGAAGCGCCGATCACCGCACGCGGGCGGCTCGGCAGGGCCTCACCGGTCAGCGCGGCCTCGTGCACCTTGGCGAGCACGCGCGCGTACCGGCGGGGATCCGCGCCCGCCGGCAGCGCCGCTTCGAGGTTTCCGGAGCCGACCACCCGGCCAGTGTGGCTCCCGCGCCCCTGGAACGAAAGCCCTCAGTTCAGACCGGGTCCACCAGCACCTTCATCTTCAGCCCGGCGTGCAGCGCGGTGAAGCCCTCCTCGACCACCTTGTCCAGCGGGATGTGCTCGACCCAGCCGGTGGTGTCGTAGTGCCCGGCCGCCATCAGGTCGATCACCGCCGCGTAGTCGCGCGCGGTGTAGCACAGCGAACCGCGGATCCCGCTCTCCGACATCACCAGCTTGATCAGGCTGGTTTCCAGCGGCCGTTCGTAGATCGCCACCGACACCAGGTGCTTGCGGTGCCCGACGCAGTCGAGCGCGGTGTCGACCGCCGCGCGCACCCCGGCCGCGTCGTAGGCCGCGTCCGCGCCCCGGCCGCCGGTGCGGTCCCGCACGTGCGCCACCGGATCGGTGTCCGCCGGGTCGAGCACGTCGTCCGCGCCGAGCGCGAGAAGCGCCGCGCGGCGCACCGGCGACGGCTCCACCACGGTGATCTTCTCCACGCCCAGCCCGCGCAGCGCGAACCAGACACCGATGCCGATCGGCCCGGCCCCGAACACCACCGCCGACGAGCCCGGCCCGACCTCACCGAGCCCGGCCGCGTGGTAGGCCACCGACATCGGCTCCACCAGCGCGCCCAGCTCGTCGCTCACCGAGGCGGGCAGCTTGTGCGCCATCCGCGCGGGCACCACGGTGTACTCCGCCATGCCGCCGTCGCAGGACAGGCCGTGGAAGCCGATCGTGCGGCAGATGTTGTAGTGCCCGTCGAGGCAGGCCGGGCAGGTGTCGCACCGGTACACCGGCTCGACCGCCACCCGGTCGCCCTTGCGCAGCCCGCTGACCTCGCTCCCGGTTTCCACCACCGTGCCCGCGAACTCGTGCCCGAGCACCACCGGCGCGCTCGCGCCGGTCAGCGGGTGCGGCTCGGCGGTCGGCACGAAGATCGGCCCGGCGTAGTACTCGTGCAGGTCGGTGCCGCAGATCCCGTTGTGCGCCACCTTGATCTTGACCTGTTCCGGCCCGCAGTCCGGCTCGGGCACCTCTTCGACGGCGACCTCTTCCCGGCCGCGGTAGACCACCGCGCGCATGCTCATCCTCCCCCTTTGGCCGCGGTCACGGCGTCCACCACCGCACCCGGCTTCTCCATGTGCACCATGTGCCCGGCGTTCTCCACCCGCCGGACGCGGTCGCCGAGCGCGGCCGCGTTGGCGACCGGCAGCACGTTGTCCAGCTCGCCCCAGACCACCTCGACCGGAACGTCCACTTCGGACAGCCACGGCAGCGCGTCGATGCCGGGCGAATCCCCGTCCAGCAGGGTGCCGAGCAGGGTTTCCAGCGCCTTGTCCACGCCGTCGAGCCGCTTGTACTTCATCAGGTCGTCGGCCAGCTGGCGGGTGGCCTGCGCCGGATCGGCGAACAGGTCGCCCAGGTGCGGTTTCAGCTCCCGCCGTGACTTCGCCGCGGCGAACCCGCGCAGGTAACCCGCGTTGACCTCGGTGCCGTACCCGGCGGGCGCGACCAGGGTCAGCGAGGCGACCCGGCCCGGTTCCGCCGCCGCGACCGCGGTCACCACCGCCCCACCGAGCGAGTGACCGACCAGGTGCGCGCGCTCGATCCCCTTCTCGCGCAGGAAACCGAGCACCGCGGCGGCGAGCGTGTCCACCGAACCGTCGCCGACGTCCTTTGTGGACTCGCCATGTCCCGGCAGGTCCAGCGCGTGCACGGTGGCGTGCTCCGACAGCGGCTCCTGCACGAACAGCCAGGAGTTCTTGTCCCCGCCGTAGCCGTGCACCAGCACCACCTGGTCGGCGCCTTCGCCCAGCGTGGCGTAGGAAAGCGTGCGCCCGCCGACCTCGACCGTGCCGACCTCCGGCCCCGCCGCCTCCTCCACCGCACCCGAATCGAGTTCCTCGCGGGCCACGCGGGCCGCCGCCTCGATCTCCTCGTCCGGTACCGAAGCCGGGGCGATGAGCGCGATCGTGCCGCCCACCGGCACGTCCTCACCGACCTCGGCGATCACCTTGCGCAGCACGCCCGCCTCGGTGGCTTCGAGCACCCCGGCGATCTTGTCGGTGTCGATTTCGGCGAGGTCGTCGCCATCATCGATCTCGTCGCCCTCGGCCACGATCCATTCGGTGATCTTGCCGCTGGCCATCGACAGGCCCCACTTGGGCATGAGCACCTTGCTGATCTCCGCCATGGCTTCAGCGCTTCCAGTCCACAACGGACTTGGCCGCGTTCACGACCTTCTGCGCGTCCGGGATGTAGAGGTCCTCCAGCGATTCGGCGAAGGGCACCGGCGTGTGCGGTGGGCTGACCAGCTCGATCGGGCCCTTCAGCGCGCCGAAGGCCTCCCTGGCCACCAGCGCCGAGATGTCGGTGCCGAGGTTGCAGCGCGGGGACGCCTCGTCGACCACCACCAGCCTGCCGGTGTTCTCGACGCTCTCCAGGATCGTTTCGGTGTCGAGCGGGCTGGTCGTGCGCGGGTCGATCACCTCGGCCGAGATGCCGGACTCCCCCAGTTCCTTCGCGGCCTCCACGGCGATCGGCACCATGCGCCCGAGCGCCACGATCGTCACGTCGTCGCCGTCGAGCACCACATTGGCTTCACCGAACGGAATCGCGTAGCTGTCCTCCGGCACCTCGCCGGTCATGTCGTACATCGCCTTGTGCTCGCAGAAGATCACCGGGTCGTCGTCGCGGATCGACTGGGTGAGCAGGCCCTTCGCCTCGTACGGGCTGGACGGCACCACCACCTTCAGCCCGGGGATGTGCGTGAAGATCGGGTACAGCGCCTGCGAATGCTGTGCCGCGGCCCGCAGCCCGGCGCCGTACATCGTGCGAATGGTCACCGGGGTGACCGCCTTGCCGCCGAACATGTAGCGGAACTTGGCTGCCTGGTTGAAGATCTGGTCGAAGCAGACGCCCATGAAGTCGATGAAATCAGCTCGGCCACCGGGCGCAGCCCGGCCGTGGCGGCGCCGACGGCCGCGCCGACGAAGGCCGATTCGGAGATCGGCGTGTCCAGCACCCGGCCGGGGAAGCGGTGGTAGAGCCCCTTGGTGACCCCGAGCACGCCGCCCCAGGCGTCGTCCTCGCCGGGGCTGCCCGCACCGCCCGCGTTGTCCTCGCCGAGCACGATGACCGACTCGTCACGCGTCATTTCCTGGACGAGGGCCTCGTTGATCGCCTCGCGGTAGCTGATCGTGCGTGCCATGACCCTTCCCTCCTAGTACGAGACGTAGACGTCGGTTTCGAGGTCGGCGGCGTCCGGTACGGGCGCGGCCTTGGCCTCGGTGACGGACCGGTCGATCAGCTCGGCCACCGCCGCGTCGATCTCGTCGAGCGCCGCCTCGGTCAGCTGCCCGGTCTCCACCACGCGGCCCCGGAACCGCTTGAGGCAGTCCAGGTTTTCGCGTGCCATGGCCACCTCGTCGGCGCGGTAGCTCTGCTGGTCACCTTCGAAGTGCCCGAAGTAGCGGGTGAACTTGACCTCGATCAGGGTCGGGCCACCGCCCTCGCGGGCGCGTTCGATGGCCTCGCCGGCGGCTTCGTGCACGGCGAAGAAGTCGAACCCGTCGACGATCACGCCCGGCATGCCGAACCCGGCCGCGCGGTCGGCGATGTTGTCCGCGGCCACCGACCAGCTGCTCGCGGTCGCCTCGGCGTACCCGTTGTTCTCCGCGACGAAGATGGCCGGCAGGTTCCACACCGAGGCCAGGTTGAGCGCCTCCAGCGTGGTGCCCTGGTTGCTGGCGCCGTCACCGAAGAAGGCCACCCCGACCCCGCCGGTGCGCCGCTGCTTGGCGGCCAGTGCGGTGCCGCAGATCAGCGGTGGCCCGCCGCCGACGATGCCGTTCGCGCCGAGCATGCCCTTGGCCAGGTCGGCGATGTGCATCGAGCCGCCCTTGCCGTGGCACGAACCGGTTTTGCGGCCGTAGATCTCGGCCATCATCGCGGGCACGTCCACGCCCTTGGCGATGCAGTGCCCGTGGCCGCGGTGCGTGCTGGCGATCGAGTCTCGCTCGTCGAGGTGCTGGCACACCCCGGTGGCCGAGGCCTCCTCACCGGCGTAGAGGTGCACGAAGCCGGGGATCTCGCCGGTGGCGAACTCGGCGTGCACGCGCTCCTCGAACTCACGGATGGTGCGCATCACCCGATACGCGTCGAGCAACCGGCTTTCAGTCAGGCCGCCGGTCACCTGCGTGGGCAAGGTGTCCGTCATCGTTGACACTCCCTTCTCGATGGTTCCGCCGGACGAGCAGGCCGAGACGCGCCGCTTCGGCGAGCACCGCGGGCACGTCGACGCAGCGCGGACCGGCCCGCAGCCGAACCCGCACCGGCGCCGCGCCGACTTCGATCTCGCGTTCGCCGTCGACCGCGACCACCCCGCCGGGCAGCGCGATCTCGGCGGTGTCCCCCGGCCGCAACGGGCGCCAGTCACGCACCCCGACCGGGACCACCAGGCCCGGCGCGATGGGGGCTTCGACGACAAGGCTCGCCTGCTCCGGTGGGCCGAGCCGCAGCGCGACGCCGTTCGGCACACGACGCGGGGTCGGGCAGAGCAGGCCGGGAATGCTGGAGAGGCCGATGCCGTCGGGCTCGGCGAAGGTGCAGAACAGCTCGGTCAGCTCGGCGGGGTTCCACAGCGCACGCGAGCCGACGTGCGCGGACAGCGACGCGCAGACGTCCACCAGCGCCAGCTCGGTGCGCTGTCCCGCGCTCACTTCGAGCGCCTTCGCCCGGTGCACGGTGGTGCCTTCGTCGACCGCGCCGGTGGCGACCAGCCCGGCGGCGAGCCCGGCCACGGTGGCCTCGCGCATCTGCGGGAAGGCGTTGTTGGTGCCGGTGGACAGCGCGAGCAGGGGCACGTCCCCGCAGGCCGCAGCGGCCACGCGCGCGGTGCCGTCGCCACCGAGGCAGACGATCACGCGCGCACCGGCGTCGATCATGCGGTGCACCGCGTTGGTGGTGTCGCGGGCGTCGCCGGTGAGCGGGTCGTCCTCGCAGAACTCGATGCGGGGCCACGGCGCGTCCTTGCCGGGGCGGCGGGTGCGGGCCGCGCGCAGCACCGCGGCGGAGATGCCGCCGAGGTCGGTGGACAGCAGGGCGCGGCTCACCCCGGTGGTGGCGAAGGCGGCGAGCAGGCGGCGCACCATGTTCGCCTTCTCCGCGGTCGGGAACACCGAGGCCTGCGCGACCAGCCGCCGGATGTCACGCCCGGAGGCGGGATTGGCGACGATCCCGATCGTCGGCTGTGGCTGCACCGTCACGCCGCCATCAGACCCCGGCAACGGTGGGTGCGGAAAGAGTTGCAGGGGGTTGCAACGTGGGTGTGGTGCACCTGGGAAAACGGCGTCCTGCCGCGATCGGCGGCGGCGCCCGAGACTCGGCCGCATGAGCGAAGCAACTGAGAAGGTCGTGCTGATCACCGGGGCGAGCAGCGGCATCGGGCACGCCGCCGCGCTGCGGCTGGCCGCCGCCGGGCACCGGGTGGTGCTGGGCGCACGCCGGGCCGACCGGCTGGCCGAACTGGCCGCGAAGATCCGCGCGGACGGCGGTTCGGCCGAGTACCGCGAACTGGACGTGACCGATCTGGCGGACTTCCGCGCCTTCGTGGAGTTCGCACGGCAGGCACACGGCCGGGTCGATGTGGTGGTGAACAACGCGGGCGTGATGCCGCTGTCCAAACTGGACGCGGGGCTGGTGGCGGAATGGGACCGGATGATCGACGTCAACATCCGGGGCGTGCTGCACGGCATCGCCGCCGCGCTGCCGCTGATGCGGGAGCAGGGCTACGGGCACTTCGTGAACGTGGCCTCGACCGGCGCGCACGAGGTGGTGCCGACGGCGGCGGTCTACTGCGCGACGAAGTACGCGGTGCGGGCGATTTCCGAAGGCCTGCGCCAGGAATCGGGCGGCGACGTGCGGGTGACCGTGGTCTCGCCAGG
Source organism: Amycolatopsis albispora (assembly GCF_003312875.1). NCBI lineage: Bacteria > Bacillati > Actinomycetota > Actinomycetes > Pseudonocardiales > Pseudonocardiaceae > Amycolatopsis > Amycolatopsis albispora. The sequence goes on along the minus strand of NZ_CP015163.1, from coordinate 9,103,197 downwards.
GGTCACCGAATCCGAATTGGCCGACAGCATCACCGATCCGGAAGCCGCGGCGGGCATGGTCGAATACCGCCGGATCGCGCTGCCCGCGGCGGCGGTGGCCGAGGCGATCGCGTTCGCCGTGGCGCAACCGTCCGAAGTGGACGTCAACGAGGTACTGCTGCGCCCGGCCGCGACCAGGTAGGAAAGCCGTGGCGGGCTCGGCTGAGCCCGCCACGGCCATGGCGTCACCCGCGGCGGCGGACGGCGTACTGGCGCGGCAGCACGACAGGGGTGGACCTGCCGCGGTCGGGGATCTTGCCCCCGGACCGCGCGGCGCGGCGCTCGCGCCGGTTCGACGGCGCCGGGGTGACTTCGCTGGAATTGTTGGCACGCATGAGGAAACCTCCTCGCCTTGGGGGTAGGCACGGCACGAAAGGCCGGGAAAGACGAGCCGCGAGGGCTACCGAGGAAGTGAAGGCACGCGCGGCACGCGGAAAGCGGCGGCGCGGCGGGCTTGCTGATCAGATCACGCGACCAAGTTAGCAAGCCGCTCCGCGGCCGCCAACTCATTTATCCGCGGGGACGCGGCCAGCGTGGATCGCCGAGGGTCACCAGCCGGTCAATCCCCCATTCAGGTGGTCAGGAAGCCAGCGCGGCGGTACCCTCGGTGTCCTCAGGGTCCTCCCCGGTCACTTCGAACGCGCCCACCCGCTCACCACGGCGGTAGAGCACCACCGACTCGGTCCGCTCCCCGTCGGGCAGCACCAGCGCGGAGAACGTGCTCTCGCCGCCCATCCTGACGAACTCGTAGTCGCGCACGACACCCTCCTCGTTTCCCCTGAACCCCACTGTGACCAGCGAACGGAGCCGCGACAAGCGAATTTCCGGCAAAGAGTTCCACCCGGTGACCACCTGACGGTAACCCGCGCCGGGTACAGTCGGAGTAGTTGAGGGCTTGTCGCATCCCGGTGGCCGAACCGGTTTCGTCTTCGGCACAGCAACATACGGGAGCGCCGGCCATGCCGACCTCACTCGATACGCAACACACCCTCGGCGACTACGCCGCGTTGTCCAAACTGGTCCGCAACGCGGGCCTGCTCGAGCGGCGCCGGGGTTACTACCTGGTGAAGATGGGGCTCACCCTGCTGGCGCTGGCTGGCGCCTGGGTCGCCTTCGCGCACATCGGCGACTCCTGGTGGCAGCTCTTCGTGGCCGCCTTCATGGCCATCGTCTTCGCGCAGCTGGCGTTCATCGGGCACGACGCCGGGCACAAGCAGATCTTCCGGCGCGGGAAGCCGAACAACGCGATCGGCAGGCTGCACGGCGGGCTGATCGGGATGAGCTACGGCTGGTGGAACAAGGGGCACAACCAGCACCACGCGAACCCCAACCACGAGCACGACGACCCCGACGTCAACATCGACGCGCTCGCCTTCACCGAGGGGCAGGCCCGGCTCAAGACCGGCTTCACCCGGTGGATGGCCAAATACCAGGCGTATCTGTTCTTCCCGCTGCTCCTGCTCGAAGGCCTGAACCTGCACGCGTCGAGCGTGCGCGCCATCTGGAAGGGCGAAGTGCGTTCGCGCAAGATCGACGGCGCGCTGCTCGCCGTGCACTTCGCGCTCTACCTCGGTGCGGTGTTCCTGGTGCTCTCGCCGGGCATCGCGGTGGTGTTCCTGGTGGTCCACCAGGGCCTGTGGGGGCTGTACATGGGCTGCTCGTTCGCGCCGAACCACAAGGGCATGCCGAACCCCACCGAGGCGGAGTCGAAGGACTTCCTGCGCAAGCAGGTGCTCACCGCACGCAACGTGCGCGGCGGCTTCTGGGTGGACTTCGCGCTCGGCGGGCTGAACTACCAGATCGAGCACCACCTGTTCCCGCACATGCCGCGGCCGAACCTGCGCCGCGCGCAGCCGATCGTGCGGCAGTTCTGCGCCGAACGCGGCATCCCGTACGCCCAGTGCGGCCTGATGCGGTCGTACCGGTACGTGCTGGAGCACCTGCACGAGGTCGGCGCGCCGCTGCGCACCGCGAAAGCCTGAACCGGGCGCACCCGGCGCGGTTTTGACGGGGCGGGGTGGTAGGCAGTGGGGGTCAGCCGCCCCTCGCACCCCTAGGATCCCCCCATGACCGCATCCGGACTCTCCGTGAGCGAACCCGCCGAGGTACTGCGGCGGGTCTTCGGCTACGACTCGTTCCGCGGGCCGCAGCAGGAGATCATCGAGCAGGTCACCGGCGGCGGGGACGCGCTGGTGCTGATGCCGACCGGTGGCGGCAAGTCGCTGTGCTACCAGATCCCGGCGCTGGTCCGCGACGGGGTCGGGGTGGTCATCTCGCCGCTGATCGCGCTGATGCAGGACCAGGTGGACGCCCTGCGCGCGCTCGGCGTGCGCGCGGGCTTCCTCAACTCGACCCAGGACTTCGAGGAACGCAGGCTGGTCGAGGCCGAGTTCGCCGCCGGTGAGCTGGACCTGCTCTACCTGGCCCCGGAGCGGCTGAAGGTCGAGTCCACCACCGCGCTGCTCAACCGCGGCAAGATCTCGCTGTTCGCCATCGACGAGGCGCACTGCGTGGCGCAGTGGGGCCACGACTTCCGCCCCGACTACCTCGCCCTTTCGCAGCTGCACGAGCGCTGGCCGGACGTGCCGCGCATCGCGCTGACCGCCACCGCCACCGAGGCCACCCACCGCGAGATCGCCACCCGGCTGAACCTCGGCGAGGCGCGGCACTTCGTGGCCAGCTTCGACCGGCCGAACATCCAGTACCGCATCGTGCCGAAGAACGAGCCGAAGCGCCAGCTGCTGGAGTTGCTGCGCACCGAGCACGCCGGCGACGCGGGCATCGTCTACTGCCTGTCCCGCAACTCGGTGGAGAAAACCGCGGAGTTCCTGTCCGCCAACGGTTTCCAGGCGGTGCCCTACCACGCCGGGCTGGACTCGCGCACCCGCGCCGAGCACCAGGCCCGCTTCCTGCGCGAGGACGGGCTGATCGTGGTCGCCACCATCGCCTTCGGCATGGGCATCGACAAGCCGGACGTGCGCTTCGTCGCCCATCTCGACCTGCCGAAGTCCGTGGAGGGCTACTACCAGGAGACCGGCCGCGCCGGGCGTGACGGCCTGCCGTCCACCGCGTGGCTGGCCTACGGGCTGCAGGACGTGGTGCAGCAGCGCAAGATGATCGACACCTCCGAGGGCGACGACGCGCACCGGCGTCGGCTCGGCTCGCATCTCGACGCGATGCTGGCCCTGTGCGAGACGGTCGAATGCCGTCGTGTGCAGCTGCTCGCCTACTTCGGCCAGAAGAGCGATCCCTGTGGCAACTGCGACACCTGCCTGACGCCGCCGGAGTCGTGGGACGGCACCATTCCCGCGCAGAAGCTGCTGTCCACCGTGTACCGGCTGCAGCACGAGCGGCGGCAGAAGTTCGGCGCCGGGCAGGTGATCGACATCCTGCTCGGGCGCAAGACGGCGAAGGTGATCCAGCACGACCACGACTCGCTGACCGTGTTCGGCATCGGCACCGAGCTGGCCGAGTCGGAATGGCGCGGCGTCGTGCGGCAGCTGCTGGCGCAGCGCCTGCTCGCGGTCGAAGGCGACTACGGCACGCTGGTGCTCACCGAGGAAAGCGGCGAGGTGCTGGGGCGGCGCCGCGAGGTACGGCTGCGGCGAGAGCCGGAACGCGTAGCGAAGGCCGCGAAGGCGGCCAAAGCGAAGCGTGAGCAGCCAGACCTCCCCGCCGAGGCGAAGCCGGTTTTCGAGCTGCTGCGCTCTTGGCGCGCGGCCACCGCGAAGGAACAGGGCGTGCCAGCCTACGTCATCTTCCACGATGCCACGCTGCGGGAGATCGCCACCATGGCCCCGTCTACTTTGGACCAGCTGGGCCAGGTGAACGGGGTCGGCGAGAACAAACTGGCCAAGTACGGGCAGCAAATCCTGGACGCCCTCAGCGACACCTGAGCCCCACCCGCCTCGCTCTATGCGCCGCACCGGTCAAACGCCGCCGGAAGCCCCCGCGACTACCGGCGGCGCACCCGACCACACCCTCCGGCGACGCGTCCGCCCGCGCCCTCCGGCGGGGTCCGGCCGGACGCACCCCCTCCACCAGCTCGGTGGAGGGCTAGCACCGTCCACGACCACGTTCCGGACACCACGCACCCGGCCACGCCACCGCCCGGGCCCGGCTGTCTGGGACAGCGCCCCCTTCCAGCGCCCCCCGCAGGCACCCCCCTCAGTCGAGGTAGCGGCCGATCCCAGCGTGGCCATCGCGAGGCAGCACCCCAGCCGAGACAGCCGCCAGTCCCGGCGCGGCCGCCGCAAAGCGGCGGCCGGGTCCAGCGTGACCCGGACCTCAGTCGAGGCAGAAGTCGTTGCCTTCGATGTCCTCCATCCAGATGCACGACTCGTTTTCCTCGTCGGCCTCCTGCAGCAGGACCGTCTTGGCCCCCAACGCGGTCAGGCGCGCGCATTCCGCCTTCAGCACGGCGAGCCGCTCTTCGCCCACCAGGCCGGTGCCGACCCGCACGTCCAGGTGCACCCGGTTCTTGACGACCTTCCCCTCCGGCACGCGCTGGAAGAACAGCCGCGGCCCCACCCCGGTGGGGTCCACACAAGCGAACCACGCACCCCGCTTCTCGGCGGGCAGCGAAGCGTTGTACTCGTCCCAGCTACCGAACCCCTCCGGCGGCGACGGCACCTCGTAACCCAGCACCTCACACCAGAAACGCGCGACACGCTCCGGTTCCGCACAGTCGAAAGTGATTTGAACCTGCCTGACAGACCCCATCCGCCCACCCTAACCGCTCAACGCAGCGTGACCGCGTAAACCTCCACCCGAGGGTCGTCCGGAAGGGACACCGAACGCACGGTCTTGGTCGCATCCAACGGCAAGGACTGCGCGAACAACCGCACCGGTGGCCCATCGACGCCCTGGCCCGCCTTGATCCGGTGCGGCATCTCGACCGCGACGGTCGTCCCGTCCGGGGCTGAGCCCGCCCAGTCGCCGACGGTCACCGGCAGCTCCGCCCCGGTGCCGTCCGTGTACTGCACACCGATCGCAACCGTCACCGGGCCGTTGTGGGAAGCGGAGACCAGCCGGAGCGTCTCGTGGGCCCCGGCTGGCAACAACAACCCCTGCCCCTGCGCCTCCACGAAATTGGCCGCCGTGCCCGACGGATCCGGTGCGGCATAACGGGTCCCAGCCCAGTCGACCGGACCCGCCGCGGGCAGCAGCGCGGCGTCGTAACTCCAACCCGAGCCGTCGAAGTTGCCTTCGCCGGGGGCCGCGACCGAGGCCGTGCCGTCGTGGTTGACCTCGCGCGAGAGATCAACCGCGCACTGCCCGTCCACCACGCTCGCGCACTGCGTACCCGGCCGCAGCTCCACCGTGGCCGTCCGCCTGACCGGCTCCACGCCACCCCCGCCGGAGACCTCGACCGCCACCGGGTACTCACCCTCCGGCGTCCCGGCCGGCACGGTCAGTGTGAGCGAAATCGTTTGCTGCGTGGGAATCCGCCCGGACCGCAACACGAACGGCGACGACGGGGACGCCGTCACCGCCCAGCCGTCCGGCGCCGTCGTCCGCACGGTCACCGGGAGCCCGCCGGGCGCCTGGCCCAGCACGTCCAGCGCCAGCACGGCCTGCTGCGGCCCGTCCGCCACCGGAGCGACCACTGTGGACTGTCGCAACGCGGCGGCGAGGTGCGTGCGCTGGTCCGGCCGCGCCTTGTTCACCGACGGCGGTTCCGCACCGGGTGCGGTCCCCCATGCCGACGGCTGGTCACCGACCACGTGCGCGAGATTCCCGCCGCGCGCGAGCGCGTCCCAGCCCAGCCAAGTCTTGTCCACCGGCGTGCCGTTGAGCAAAACGCTTTGCACGTAACGGTTCGTGTCGCTCACGCCGGGCGCGGTGACGGTCAGCGTGCCGCCCTGCCGGTCCACGTACTGTCCGATTTGGACCACCGCCGACTCGAACTGCGGACTGGACACGGCCAGGAAGTTCGCCCCGCTCATCGTCGGGTACAACCCCAGCGACGAGAACACGTACCACGCCGACATGGTGCCGAGGTCGTCGTTGCCGGTCATGCCGTCCGGTCCGGCGGTGAACAGCGTGTACGCCGCACGCACCACGGTCGCCGTTTTGGCCGGTGCCCCGGCCGAGGCGTAGACATACGGCGCCAGCAGGTCCGGCTCGTTGTTCGGGTTGTACGTCGGCTTGCCGTAGTAGTCGTACGGCTCGGTGATCCAGTCTTCGCGCGCCGTCCCGGCCGGGTCGGCCAGCAGCTGGTCGTAGGCGAAGAACTCGTCGAGCCGCTTCTCCGTCTCCTGCCTGCCGCCCATCAACGCGACCAGCCCGTTCGGATCCTGCGGCGCCAGCCACTGGTACTGGTACGCCCCGCCTTCGTGGAACTGATGCCCGGCGTCGACCGGGTTGTACGGGGAGACGAACGTGCCGCGCTCGGTGCGCGGCCGGAACTGCCGGATCGACGGGTCCCACAGGTTCCGGAACCACTGGCCGCGCTCGGCGAACATCGCCGCGTCCTCGCGATGTCCGAGCGCCTCGGCCATCAGCGCCAGCGAGGCGTCCGCCACCGCGTATTCCATGGTCGCCGACGCCGGGTGCTTGCAGTCGTTGTCACCACCCTGGTGCGCGCAGTCCACGCCCAGCTCCAAACCGGACGGTATGTACCCCCGATCGGCGTAGTACTGCTGCCCGGACCGCCCGTTGTAGGCCGATTCCGCGGGCGGCAGGCTGGTCGCGTTCTGCTTGAGCAACGCGTACGCCTCCGCCTCGTGCCCGGCCAGCAGCCCCTTCGACCAGGCCTCGACCAGGAACGGGGTGACCGGGTCGCCGGTCATGATGTTGGTTTCGCTGTTCGCCAGTGCCCAGCGCGGCAGCCAGCCGCCGTCACGCCCGGCCGCCACCACCGACAGCGCCACGTCACGGGCGACCTGCGGGCGCAGGAGTTCCAGCAACTGGTTCTGCGGCCGGTAGGTGTCCCACAGCGAGAAGTTCTGGTACGGGGTGTAACCGTCGGCGGTGTGCACCCGGCGGTCGAACCCGGCGTACCGGCCGTCCACGTCACCGCCCAGGTTCGGGTGCAGCAGCGAGTGGTAGAGCGAGGTGTAGAAGGCGGTTCGCCGCTCGGGTGAGCCGCCGCCGATCCGGATCGAGCCGAGCTGACCGGCCCAGGTGTCACGCAGCTTCGCCCGCGTCGCGTCGAAGTCGTACGACTCGCCGGTCTCGGCCGCCAGGTTCTTCCGCGCGCCGTCGAGCCCGGTGTAGGACAGGCCGACCTTGACCACCACGTCGCGGTCCTCGGTGGCGTCGAAGGTGAGCCACGCGCCGTTGCCGCCGGTGCCCGCCGCGTCCCTCGAGCCGGGGGTCTTGGTGGCTTCGCGCCAGGTGCCGAACGAGCTGAACGGCCGGTCGAAGCTGGCCGTGAAGTAGACGGTGTGGTCGTCGCGCCCGGCGCAGAAACCGCCGGCGCGGACCCGGCCCTCGACCGTGCGGTCGCCGACCACGTGCACCTCGGAGTCGTGCACGGACTGGTTGGCCTTGCCGGTGTTGAACAGCAGGTTCGCCGCGCCGGTGGCCGGGAAGGTGTGGCGCTGCCAGCCGGTGCGCTCGGTCGCGGTCAGCTCGGCGTTCACGTCGTAGGTGGACAACCCGACGCGGTAGTAACCGGGCGAGGCTTCCTCGTTGTCGTGGGAGTACTTCGAACGGTACTCGTCGGGGTTCACCGAGCCGATCGCGCCGGTGGTCGGCATGATCGGCAGCTCACCGGCCACCCCGCAGCCCACGCCGGACAGGTGGGTCTGGCTGAAGCCGTAGATCGAGTCCTGCTGGTAGTCGTACCCGCCCTGGCCGCCGGTGTCCGGGCTCAGCTGCACCATGCCGAACGGCGCGCTCGCACCGGGAAAGGTGTTGCCGAAGTTCTGCGTGCCGATGAACGGGTTGACCGACGCGACCGGATCAGCCTCCTGCGCGGCGGCGGTGCCGGTGCCGATGCCCAGCAGGGTGCCCGCGGCCAGTGCTCCGGCGATGGCGGCGGCCGCGGTCCGTCGGAACATGGGTGACCTCCCTGGCTGACATCGTTGTCAGGACGCTGTGGCGAACCTGCCACGCGTGCCGAACGGCTGTCAATCTTCCTGTCCGGTCCGGACATCGGCCACTGTGGACGGCGGTCCGCAGGTGAACGCGCGCACGCGGTAGGTCGCCGCCTTCTCTTCCGGGAGCGTGATCAGCCCGGCCGAGGTGACGTCCGGTTCGAACACGGCGGCCACGCGGTATTCGCCGGTGGTGCGTTGTTCGAGCAGGTAACCCGCCTCGTCGTTGGCGTGGTCGGTCCAGGTGAACTGGATGCCGTTGGCGTGCCGGACGGTGGCGCGGAAATCGGCCGGGGCGCCTTCGGCCGAGCGCACGGAATGCTGCTTCGACGGATCGCCCGGCGTGACCACCGGCGCCGCCCAGTCGTGGTTCGACGCCTGCGACGCTTCGTCGAATTCACCCGCCGGGAGCAGTACTTCGGCGGTTCCGGACACCGGCCCGGCATACGACCGCAGCCGGTAGTGGAAATGGGTATACGGCATGAGGTCCGGATGGGTGTACCGGGTCTGGCCGGGCGGCATGAACTGCAGCACGGTGTATTCGCCGCCCGCCTCGGTGGCGAATTCCAGGACCCGGCCCGCGGCTTCCGGTTCGGCGGCGGGCCAGTCGAGCACCACGTCGTCGGAACCGACCAGCGTCGCCCGCAGACCGGGCTCCGGCACCTCGCCGGCACAGCCCGCGAACAGCAGAACGGACAGCAGGAACAGGGGTTTGCGCATGGTGCCACTCCGAGCGGGACGGGCCGCCCCGGCGAACGGGCCGGGGCGGCAACACGATCAGGATCACTTGCGCCAGAACTTGATCCCGCTCCACACCACGGTCGCCGGACCGGATCCGCTGTTCGTGCGGTAGGCGCCGAACTTGTCGTAGAAGCTGCCGCCCGGACTGGACACGGTGTGCTTCAGCGACCCGTTGAGGTAGGTCTTGTGGCTGTTACCGGGCCGGTGCACGGTGTTGACCCGCACGGTGGTGCCGACGGTCGCGCCGGTGGCCACGGTGTCCCCGCCGTGCACGGCGTAGAGCCGGCCGCCGCGTTCCACCGCGAGCATGAAGAACGGCCCGCTCGGATCCTGGAAGGTCTGCTTCAGGCTGATCCGGGTGCCGCCGAGGCTGCTGATCCGGAAACTGCCCTCGAACTGGCGGGTGCCGCCGGTGTAGGTGGCGTAGCGGCGTTCGGCGCGCTGGTCGCCGCTCGCGGTGGAACAGGACAGCGTGAAGGTGAGATTGCTGATCTGCCCGCAGCCGCGTTCCTGCTCGTTGAACGACGGCGAATACGAGGTCCAGCCACCACCGTCGACCTGGGCTCCCGCCGCCGGGGCGAAGGTGGCGGCGAGCAGCGCGCAAGCCGCCGCGATCCCCGCCATGGCGCGTTTTCTCGACATCTGCGACTTCCCATCAGACAGGGCGGCGGTCTGGAGGACGTCTGGCGGCGGGCCTCAGCGTAACCGAGCAGCCGGATAATTCGGAAGCGTGACCGGGTCGTGATCGCTAGGTTCGGCAGACATGGGAGCTGAGGGGACCTATCTCGAGACCGACCGGCTGATCCTGCGCCGGGTCACCGAATCCGACGCCGAACTGCTCGTCGAGCTGGACTCCGACCCGGCGGTGATGCGGTACCTCACCGGCGGGGTGCCGACCTCGCGCGAGCGCGTGGCGACCCACGTCCTGCCGCGCATGCTCGAGCACGGGCGACGTGCTCCCGGTTACGGCTTCTTCATCGCGCACGAGAAGTCCTCCGGCGAGTTCCTCGGCTGGTTCCACCTGCGCCCGGCCCCCGACGGCCCGGCCGACGAGCCCGAGCTGGGGTACCGCCTGCGCCAGGCCGCCTGGGGCAAGGGATACGCCACCGAAGGCTCCCGCGCGCTGGTCGAGAAGGCGTTCACCGAACTGGACGCGAAGCGGGTCTTCGCGACCACCATGGCGGTCAACACCGGTTCGCGGCGGGTGATGGAGAAAACCGGCCTGCGGTACACGCGCACCTTCTTCGTGGACTGGGACGACCCGATCGAGGGCGCCGACCAGGGTGAGGTCGAATACTCACTGGACCGGTCCGAATGGCGGAAGTAGGGCCCGGCACGCCCGACAGCCGCGGCGCCGCGCGGTACCTCTGGTGGCTGGTGCGCAGCCAGCCGTGGCGGTCCGCGCGCGGCGCGCTCTACGGCAGCGTGTGGATGGTCAGCACGATGCTGCCGCCGTACCTCAGTTCCCGCGCGATCGACAGCGGCCTGCGCACCGGCGACTTCGCCGAGCTGGCGGGGTGGACCGGCGCGGTGCTGGCGGCCGCTTTGTTCAACGCGCTGCTCGGAATGCTGCGTCACCGCACGATGACCTTCGTCCGGGTGGACTCCGCGCTGCGCACGGTCCGGGTGGTGGTGCGGCACGTGACCCGGCTCGGGGCGACGCTGCCGCGCCGGGTGTCCGCCGGCGAGGTGGCGCACATCGGCGCGGCCGACATCACCACCATCTCCGAATGCCTGACGCTGGTCGGGCCCGGTGTGGGCGCGGTGTTCGCCTTCGCCGCGGTGACCTTGCTCCTGCTCGACGTCTCCGTGTTGCTCGCGCTGGTGGTGCTCCTCGGGGTGCCGGTGCTGGCGGTGGCCATCGCACCGCTGCTGAACCGCCTGCAGCGTCAGGAATCCGGGTACCGCGAGCGGCAGGGTGAGCTGACGTCGCAGATCGGTGACATCGTCGGCGGGCTGCGGGTGCTGCGCGGGATCGGCGGCAGCGAGCAGTTCTCGCGGCGGTTCCACAACTCGTCGCGGTTGCTGCGCGAAGACGGGTACCGCGTCGGCGCGGTGACCAGCTGGGTCAAGGCGCTCACGACCGGCATGCCGGTGGTGTTCCTGGCGGTGATCACCTGGCTCACCGCGCGGATGACCGCCGCCGGGGAGATCACCATCGGCGAGATGGTCGCCGTCTACGGTTACGTGGCGGCGCTGGTGATCCCGATGTTCTTCCTGATCCAGGGCGCCGACCAGCTGGCGAGGGGCCTGGTCGCGGCCCGCCGGGTGACCACGCTGCTGCGGATCGAGCCCGAGCAGTCCGGCGGCGACCGGCCGGGTCCGGACGGGCCCGCGAACCTCGCCGATCCGGAGTCCGGGCTGGTGGTCCCGCCCGGTGTGCTGCTGGCCGTGGTGTCGGCCGCGCCCGCCGAATCCGCCGAGTTGCTCGACCGGTTGGCCAGGTACACCGATTCGGCGGCCACCTGGGACGAGGTGCCGCTGACCGACATCCGCCTCGACGAGGTCAGGTCGCGCATTCTCTTGGCACGCAACGAGGAGCACCTGTTTGCCGGACCGGTGCGCGAAGCGGTGGCCACCCGGCCGGAGCACACCGACACGGCAATCACCGCCGCGGTCCGCGCGGCCGCCGCGGAGGACGTGATCGCCGGGCTGCCCGACGGCCTCGACGCGATGCTGGAGGCCCGCGGCGCGAACCTGTCCGGCGGGCAGCGGCAGCGGTTGCGGCTGGCCAGGGCGTTGCTGGCCGATCCGGAGGTACTGCTGCTGGTCGAACCGGCGTCCGCGGTGGACGCGCCGACCGAGGCGCTGATCGCCGCCCGGCTGCGCGAGTTCCGCGCCGGCCGGACCACCGTGGTGGCCACCACCTCACCGCTGCAGGCCGGGCAGGCCGACGTGGTCGCGTTCCTGGCCGGCGGTCGTGTGGTGGCGACCGGGACGCACGCCGGGCTGCTGGAAACCGAACCGCGGTACCGCGCGCTGGTGTACCGGGGTGCCGAAGAGGAGGTGGCGCGATGAGCCTGCCGGTGGCGGACGCGCCCGAAGTCCGGCGGGCGACCTGGCGGCTGATCCGCGCCGATCGCCGGGCGATGGCACTGGTGCTGCTGCTGAACGGGCTGGCGGCGCTGGCCGGGCTGGTCGCGCCGTGGCTGGTCGGGCGGATCGTCGACCAGGTCGGCGCCGGTACCGCCACGGTGTCCACTGTGGACACGCTGGCGCTGGCGATCGTCGGCTGCGCGGTGGCGCAGGTGCTGCTCACCCGGTTCGCGCGCAACGCCGGGCACCGGCTCGGCGAGCGCACGCTGGCACGGCTGCGCGAGGACTTCGTCGACGAGACGCTTTCGCTGCCCGCGCCGGTGGTCGAGCGGACCGGGACCGGTGACCTGATGGCCAGGGGCTCGGCGGACGTGGCCATCGTCGGTGTCACCCTGCGCGACGCGGCACCGACGCTGTTCATCTCATCGGTGCAGCTGACCTTCGTCTTCGCCGCACTCTTCGTGCTCGACCCGCTGTTCGGGGTGTGCGCGATGGTCGGGCTGCCGCTGGTCGCGGCGATCAGCCGGTGGTACCTGCGCCGCGCCAGGGACGCCTACCTGCACGAGGGGCAGACCCTCTCGGAAATGGCCGACAGCCTGGTCGAGACCGCGGAGGGCGCGCGCACGGTCGAGGCGTTCGGGCTCCAGTCGCGGCAGATCGCCGCGGCCGACGCCCGCGTGCGGCGCGCGTACACGGCACGGCGGCGGACGTTGTTCCTGCGCAGCGTGTTCTACCCGGTGGTGGACTTCGTCTACGCGCTGCCCGCCGCGGTGCTGCTGCTGGCCGGTGGTGTCTTCGTGGCGAACGACCTGGTCACGCTCGGCGCGGCGGTCTCGGCGGTGCTGTACGCGTGGCAGCTGACCGAGCCGATGGACTTCATCCTGGACTGGCTGGACCAGTTGCAGCGCAGCGGCGCGTCGTTCGCGCGGTTGAAGGGCGTGGCGAAGGCGGTGCCCGACCGGGCGCCGTCGGCCGAGGTGCCGGTGGACGACCGGCTCGTGGTCAGCGGGGTGCGGTACGCCTACGGCTCCGGTGAGGACGTGCTGCACGGGGTCGACCTGTCGGTGCGGCCGGGTGAACGGCTCGCGCTGGTCGGTCCGTCGGGGGCGGGAAAGTCCACTTTGGGCAGACTGCTGGCCGGGCTGGCGGCGCCGGGGGCCGGCTCGGTGACCGTGGGCGGGGTGCCGGTGGCGGAGCTGGCGCCGGAGGTGCTGCGGGAGCGGGTGGTGCTGGTGACGCAGGAGCACCACGTGTTCCTGGGCACCATCCGGGACAACCTGACCATCGCCGCGCCGGACGCCTCCGACTCGCGGCTGCTCGCCGCGCTCGACGTGGTGGACGCGGGCTGGGTGCGTGCGCTGCCGTCCGGTTTGGACACCCGGGACCTGCGGCTGGACGCGCCGCGGGCACAGCAGCTGGCGCTGGCGCGGGTGGTGCTGGCCGACCCGCACACCGTGGTGCTCGACGAGGCGACGGCCTTGCTGGACCCGCGGACCGCGCGGAACGTGGAACGCGCGGTCGCCGCCGTGCTCGAGGGGCGGACGGTGGTCGCCATCGCGCACCGGCTGCACACCGCGCACGACGCCGACCGGATCGCCGTGGTGGACGGCGGGCGCATCACCGAACTCGGCCCGCACGACGTTTTGGTGGCGGCGGGCGGCACCTACTCGGCGCTGTGGCACTCCTGGCACGGGGACCGCTGACGGGGATCGGTCCGGCTCGGCGAGGGCCGCGTGCGGCGTGCGGCGTGCGGCGTGCGGCGTGCGGCGTGCAATGAATGTGGCTTTCATTGCGCCAGACGCTATGAAAGCCACATTCATAGCGTTGCCGTGACCCGGGCGGGGGCCGCCGCCCGGCCGATGGAGGGGCGCTCGCCCTGACCGATGGACACGAATGTGGCTTTCGGGGCGGAATTCGCCCCGAAAGCCACATTCGTGTCCTCGGCGGGAGCGGCGGCGTCAGCTGACCGCAGGCTACGACATGATCGGGTGGATGGTCGCGGCGGCGGCGTGGGCTCGGTGTGCGGCCAGTTCCGCGGTGTCCCCCTGTACCAGGACGAGGCCGGTGCAAGCGCGCTGGTCCGCCAGTGTGGTGACGGTGTCGCCGACGGCGGCCGTCGGGTACCACTCCGGGTCGCCGGGGTGCGCGGCCAGGGCGTCCAGCCCGGACCAGCCCTCGAGCCGTCCCGGCCGCGCCGGGTAGATCAGGCTGAACGCCACGGCCGGGCCACCCGGGACCACGGCGTCCAGCAGCAACGGCCGCGTTCCCAACGCCAGCTGCACCATCGCTTCGTACACGTTCGTGCCCAGTGCGCGGCACAACGCCTCGCCGACCAGCGCGCCGCCGATGCGCGCGTTGATCTCGACCAGTTCCGGCCCCGCCCCGGTCAGCACGAACTCGACGTGCGCGAATCCCCGCGTGTGCCCGGCGACCGCCAGCACCTCCGAAACCCAGGATCGCAGCACATCGGTGTCCTTGCCCCCGAACGCGACCGGGAACGCCGCCGACTCCTCCCGGAACCGGAACTCGCGCGACAGCTGCCTGCTCGACACCCCCAGCAACCGCGTCTCCCCTTGCCACGTCAGCGTTTCCGCGCTGTAAACCGGCCCGGCGACGTACGGCTCCGCGATCAGCCGTCCCTTCAACGGCCCCGCCGACGACAGCACCGCCCGCAGCTCCGCGGCCGAGTGCACCAGCGAGACCTCCCGCGACGACGTGCCCGCCGAATCCTTGACCACCAGCGGAAACCCGATGAGCGAGGGCACCGCGTCCACGGCCGTCCCCCGGCTCAGCCCGCGTGCGTGCAGCAGCTGCCGCACGCGTGCCTTGTCCCGCAGCGTCCGGACGGCGTCCACCGACGGACCGGGCAGGCCGAACTCGGCGGCCAGCCGGGCCCCGGGAACCGCCCAGGTGTCGGTGGAGCTGATCAGCCCGGCCAGGTCCGGAAGCGCGGAAAGCACCTGGGCGCAAGCGTTTGCGTCGAAGGTGTCCACGTCGATGACCTCGAGTTCGCACCGGCTCAGCTCGTGCCGGTAGATCGACCGGTCGCCGGTGCACAGCACCAGCCGCTGCCCGGCCGCGGCCGCCGCGTCGGCGAGCCTGCCCAGCCCGAACGAAAGCGCCTCCAGCAGCACGATGGTCATCGGCCCACCCGGTACGCCCGCCGCGCCCAGTCCATTGTGGACCACGGCAGGGTCAGCGCGGCCAGCGAGCCGACCTCCACCGGGAAGAGCAGCTCCGGATCGAGCGCCTCCTGGTGCCGGGAAAACACCTTGTCGACATACCGGTGCCCGGTGTCGGCGCCGATCACCAGGAACATCCGCCCCGGTTCCGCCCGCGCCTCCCACCGCGCGGCCAGGTACGCGGCCCCGGTGGACAGCCCGGCGAACACCGCGTGCTCCCGCAGCAACCCGACGGCGCCGGCCATCGCGTACCGGAAATCCACCCAGTGCAACCGGTCGTACAGCGTGTGCCGCACGTTGCCGAACGGGATCGAGCTGCCGATCCCGGCGATGATCGCCTCCGGATCGGCCAGCCGCTCGCTGCCGAAGGTCACGCTGCCGAACGGCTGGATCCCGGTCAGCCGCACGTCCGGGTCACGCCGCCGCAGCGACCGCACCAGCCCGCCGGTGGACGCCCCGGTGCCGACCGCGCCGACCACGGTGAGCGGCCCCGCGGGCAGCGACCGCACCGCGATCTCGGCCAGTTCGGCGTACCCGGCGTAGTGCACCTCGTCGTGGTATTGCCGCATCCAGTGCATGTCCGGGTGCTCGGCCAGCAGCTCGCGCACCCGGCGCACGCGCCGCTCCTGGTCCAGTTGCAGGCTCGCCGACGGCGGCATCTGGTCCACCGTCGCGCCGAGCACCTCCAGCTGCGCGCGGATCGTCGCGTCCACCGTGGTCGACGCGACGATGTGGCAGCGCAGGCCGTAGCGGTGGCAGGCCATCGCCAGCGCGAGCGCGTAGATGCCGCTCGACGAGTCGATCAGCGTCTGGCCGGCCCGCACGATTCCGCTGTCCAGCAACGACCGGACCGCACCGAGCGCGGCATAGACCTTCATCGTCTCGAACCGGGCCAGCACCAGGTTCGGGCCCAGCCGGATCAGGCTCGGGTCCTTGATCGCGTCGGTGATGTGCTCGTGCACCCCGGCCAGCACCGGGGTCTCCGGGGTGTGCGTCATCGGCCGATCGACCGCAGGTAGCCCGCCAGGTTCTCGGCACCGGCGATGTTGCGCGGCCCGCTGACCAGCTCGCCGATCGACATCACGTGGAACCGGTTCTCGCGCACCGCCGGTGAGTTCTTCAGCCCCTCGAAGGACTTCACGAAGTCGATCTTCGCCTGGGCCGGCTGGTCGCCGTAGTCGACCACCACGATCACCTCCGGCTGCGCCTGGACCACCGGCTCCCAGCCGACCGAGCCCCAGCCGTCGGCCAGCTCACCGAAGACGTTGCGCCCGCCCGCCGCGGCGATGATGTCGGTGGGCGCGGCGTGCTTGCCCGCGGTGAACGGCTGGTCGGTGCCCGAGTCGTAGACGAAGACCCTGGGCGGTTCGGCACCGGCGGGCGCACCCTGGCGCACCGCGTCCAGCCTGCCGCGCAACTCCCCCACCAGTTCCGTCGCGCGTGCCTCGACGTGGAAGATCTTGCCCAGGTTCTCCAGGTCGGTGAACAGCGCTTCGAGCGGGGACACCGCCACCTTCGCGGTGCCGTAGTCCCAGCAGGTCTCGGTGTGCAGGTAGCTCCGGATGCCCAGCTGCTCCAGCAGTTTCGGGGTGATCCCGCGTTCCTCGCTGAACCCGGAGTTCCAGCCGGCGAACACCCAGTCGGCCTGCGCGTCCACCACGATCTCCCTGGTGATCCGCGCGGTGCCGAGCCGCGGCACCTTGGCGTAGTCCGCCTTGTACGCCGAGCCGTCGATCGACGGATCGGCCACCTTGTTCAGCACGTACCCGCGCATCCGGTCGGCCAGGCCGAGCGCGAACATCTTCTCCGTGCCGCTGATGTCGTACGACACCGCGCGCTGCGGCGTCGGGTAGGTGACCTGCTCACCGCAGTTGGTCACCGTCGCGGTGGCGGCCTGCTCACCCGCCGGGGCGGGCTCGACAGTGGCACCGCACGCCGTCACCAAGGGCAGCAAGGCCAGCAGCACCAGCAGGCGGGAACGCTTTTTCATCCGTGGTCCGTCCTTTCGGGGTCCAGGTCGTAGAGCAGCTGGGTGATCCCGGTGCGCGGGTGGGCCACCACGCTGGCGTGCACGCCGAACACGTCCAGCACCAGTTCGGGCGTGAGGATCTCGGCGGGCGGACCGCACGCGGCCAGCTCGCCGTCACGCAGCACCGCGATGCGCTGGCACACCGCGGCGGCGAGGTTCAGGTCGTGCAACGCGACCAGCACGGTCAGCCCGCACCCGGCCAGGAAGCTCAGCAGTTCCACCTGGTGGCGCACGTCGAGGTGGTTGGTCGGCTCGTCGAGAACGAGCACGCTCGGCTCCTGCACCAGCGCCCTGGCCATCAGCACCCGCTGGCGCTCGCCGCCGGACAGCGACAGCACGCTGCGCAACGCCAGGTGCGTGATGTCCATGCGCCGCAACGCGTCCCGGCACAGCTGGCGTTCGCGCGCGGTGAGCCGGGCGTTGCCGCGCTGGTGCGGAGACCGCCCGAGCGCCACCACCTCCTCCACGGTGAAGTCCAGCTCGGCGCGGCTGTCCTGGGTGAGCGCGGCGATCGAGCGCGCGCTCTCGGCCAGCGGCACACCGCTCAGGTCCTCGTCGTTGAGCAGCACGGCACCGCGGGTCGGGCGCAGCGCGCGGTAGACGCAGCGCAACGCGGTCGACTTGCCGCTGCCGTTGGGCCCGACCAGGCCGACCACTTCGCCCTCGCCCACGTCGAGGCACAGCTCGCGGACCAGCGCCTGCCCGGCGACCTCGACCGACACGTCCTGCAACGAAAGCCTTGCCTGTCCCATCAGCGATCTCCGAACAGGTAACCGCGGCGGCGCATCAACCCGATGAACACCGGCACCCCGATCAGCGCGGTGATCACGCCGAGCGGCAGTTCCTCCGGCGCGACCACCGTCCTGGCCAGCAGGTCCACCCAGACCAGGAAGATCGCGCCGGCCAGCGGCGCGATCGCGAGCACCCGGCGGTGGCTCGAGCCGACCACGATCCGGACCACGTGCGGCAGCACCAGCCCGACGAACGGGATCGCGCCGCTGACCGCCACCAGCAACCCGGTCGCGCCCGCGGTCAGCAGGAACAGCCCGCGCCGCAACGCCGCCGCGTCCACCCCGAGGCTCGCCGCGGTTTCGTCGCCGAGCGAAAGGATGTCGAGCGGCCTGCTCTTGCGCAGCAGCAGGACCACGGTCACCACCACCGCGGCCGCCGCGATCGGCAGCGACTGCCAGCTCGCCGCGCCGAGGCTGCCGAGCAGCCAGAACAACACCGTCTGCGCCGCCTGGCTGTTCGGCGCCAGGAACACGATCATGCTCATCACCGCCTGGAAGGCGTAGGCGAGCGCGACCCCGGTCAGCACGAGCCGCAGCGGGGTGAGCCCGAGCGCGCTGCGTGCGGCGAAGTAGACCAGCACGGTGGCGAGCAGCGCACCGAGGAATGCCGCCACCGACATGGCGAGCACACCGAGCGAGGCGAACAAGCCGAACACCACCACCGCGGTCGCCCCGACCGACGCCCCCGACGAAATGCCGAGCACGAACGGCTCAGCCAGTGCGTTGCGCACCAAGGCCTGAAGCGCGACACCGACCACGGCAAGTCCGGCGCCGACGACCACCGCGAGCAGCACCCGCGGCGTGCGCACCTCCCAGACGATCGAGTACCCGGTGACCTCGGTGTGGCCGATCTGGCCCCCGGTGAGCGCGGCACGCAGGTAACGCAGCACCTCGTCGAGCGGCACCACGGTCGGGCCGAGCGCGATGCCCGCGAGCACAGAAACCAGCAGCACCACCGAAAGCACCACGATGCCGCCGGTCAGCCCGCCTTTCGCGGGCGTGCCGGGGGCCGACGGTTCGGCGAGCAGGCGCCAGCGCGGCTCGCCGCGCACCTCAGTTCGCACGGCCACGCACGATCAGCCGTCGGGCGTGGTTGTCGTACGGCCTGCCGTCGAAGTCGCCGAAGCACTCGACCCCGGTGAACCCGGCCTGCTCGAACAGCGCCCGCAGTTCCGCCGCGCTGTACAGGAAACTGGTGATGGTGGCGTGGCGGGCGGTGTCACCGGCGACGAGTGTCCAATCGGTACGGAGACGTGTCCAGTCGTCGAGAATGGTGTCGCGCATGAAGACCGTGCCGTCCTCGGTGTCGATCGCCTGCGGGCGGCCGACCCAGCTCGCCAGCACTTCCTTGCCCAGCACGTCGACCAGCAGCGACCCGCCGCGGTCGAGGCTGGCGCGGGCGTTGCGCAGCACCCGCAGGTTGTCGGCGGGATCGTCGAAGTAGCCGAACGAGGTGTAGAGGTTGAGCACCACGTCGAAACCGCGTTCCTCGGTGAACTCCCGCATGTCGGCCCGCACCAGCCGGACCTCGACGCCCGCTTCGTCGCAGGCCTCGCGGGCACGCGCGAGCATGACCTCGCTCAGGTCCACCCCGGTGACCCGGTCACCGCGCTGGGCCAGCGGCACCAGGTGGATGGCCGGTCCGCAGCACAGGTCCAGCACCCTGGACCCGGCGGGAAAGGCGAGCAACGGCGATTTGGCGACCAGCTCGGCAGCTTCGGCGGCTCGGCGCTGGGAGAACATCACCCCGGCGAAACCGGCCCACAGGTCGTCATCGTCGTACCAGGCCATGCATCCCGCCCTTCCCTTCACCTGCCGTTCGAAGAGGAGGTCGTCGGCTCGGGGCGTTCAGTTCCCGCGCTACCCGGATGGAGCAGTCACACGGGCAGGCCGTCCCGCAGCCGGGTCACCGCGGTGACGATCGCGCCCGCCTGCACCCCGGCCAGCCGGTGCGGCGGCACGAGCGTGCCCGGCGCACGCTCGGCGACTTCGGCGCACCAGCGCTCGAAGACCGGCGTCAGCGTCGCGCGCGCGGCTTCGATCTCCGGTGACGCCGGTTCGTCGGCGAACAACCGCAGCAGCATCCCGGCGCACCGCAGGCGGATCACGCTCGGCCACACCTGCCCGCCGGAGAACCGGAACCAGCGCAGCGCGTCGGTGATCGCGCGTTCGAACGGGCTGCGCCCGCTCAACCGCAGCGGCCGCAGCAGCTCGGTGAAGAACTCCAGGTCCTGGCCGTGGGTGGCGTCCAGCCGGGCCGGGCCGTGGTCGATCCACAGCGGGAGTTCGCTGATCAGCACCGAACTGCCGTAGCGCGCGGAGTAGTCCATGGTGCTGCCGCCGGTGAGCAGCGGCCCGCCCATCGCCTCGGCGATCGCGCCGAACGACGGCATCTCGAACACGGCCGGCGCGAGCGCGCGGGCCCCCGGCGCGTCCGGTTCCCCGCTCTCCAGTGGAATCCCGGCCTCGTCCAGCAACGCGGTGAGCGCGGCGTAGTAGCCGGCGTCGCCACGACCGGCGACGTAGAAGAAGCCGCCGCCGAAGTCGGCGTTGTGCAGCGAGGCGATCAGCTGCGGGCGGGTGGCGTCGATCAACCGCATCAGCGCGCGGGTCTCCGGGATCGGCGCGCCGATGCGACGCCCGCGCCAGTGCACCGGGAAGGTCCACTCGACCTGCTCGTCGCTCGGCGGCCGGTAGAAGTTGCGGGCCACGTGGTCGCGGGTGAGCGGGCCGTCGAACCAGCCCTCGTTCAACCGCGTGCCGTCGGGATCGGCACACGGCACGAAGTGCCAGGTAGCGTCGAGTGCGTCGCGGAGTTCGGTGTCCTGGGCGAGCACGCGGATCAGCTGCCGGATGGTGAGCAGGCCGATCGGCTCGTTGGGGTGCGGGCTGCCGATCACCACCACCTGCCGCGCGCCGTCGCCGACCCGGACGTGGTGGATCGGGTCGCCCAGTTTCGAGCTGCCCAGCATCGACACCGAGACCGTGGCGGGGTGCTTCTCCGCGATTTCGGCGGTGAACCGGTGCATCCGGTCGACCGTCGGGAAGCCGGTGGCCTGTTCCATCGACGCGGTGATCCTGGCGACCTCGTCCACGACACACCCTCCGGTTTGATAATTTGATTACGGTAATAATGAGATTACCATCACTGGCGTGAAACGGACCGCGCTCAAGGCCCGCAATCGGGAAGCGCTGATCGACGCCTGCCTCACCGAAGTCGCCGCCCGCGGCTACCGCGACGCCCGCCTGGAGGACATCGCCGAACGGGCCGAGCTGACCACGGGCGCGATCTACTCGATCTTCGGCAGCAAGCGGAACCTGCTCGCCGCCTCGATGGACCAGCTCGCCACCGAACTGGCCGGTGAGCTGGACGAACTCGCCGACCCGGCGCTTTCGGTCACCGAAGTACTGCGTGGCGCGGCGCGGGTGTGGATGCGGATGGCCGCCGGGGACGGCGCACGCGACCGGTTCGCCTTCGAACTCGAAGCCACCGCCGCCGCGCTGCGTGAGCCGGAGCCCGCGCAGCCGATCCCCATCCAGCGCCTGCGCGAACTGCTGACCGGACGCCGCTTCCCCGGCGGCCGCACCACCGAGGAACAGGCGCGGCGGTTGAGCGTGGCCGCGCACGCCCTGCTCAGCGGACTCGCGCAACGCGCCCTGCTCGACCCGGCGGCGGTGTCCGGCTCCGAGGCCGAAGACGCCGCCGCCGCGCTGGCCCACCTGCTCTGCTAGTACCGGTTCTTACCCTCACTTGCGGAAGCATGGAGTAATTTGGGGACATGACACAGGAGTTGCTTTCGGTGGAGCAGGTGGCCGAGCGCTTGGGGCTGCACGTGCGGACCGTGCGCAACTACGTGCGGAACGGGCGGCTCAAGGCCGTCCGCATCGGCAAGCAGTACCGCATCGCCCGCGAGGACCTCCAGGAACTGACCGGCCAGCCGGCGGCGACCGGCCCGCGCCGGGTCGAGGTGTCCAGCATCGTGCAGGTCGACCCGGTGGACGCG
Source organism: Amycolatopsis albispora (assembly GCF_003312875.1). Classification (NCBI taxonomy): domain Bacteria; kingdom Bacillati; phylum Actinomycetota; class Actinomycetes; order Pseudonocardiales; family Pseudonocardiaceae; genus Amycolatopsis; species Amycolatopsis albispora. Next base: position 9,081,330 of record NZ_CP015163.1, on the reverse strand, counting down.
GCCACCGCGAACCGGCTCAGCACGCTGCTGATGGCCGCGGTGAACGGCCCGCGTGAAGACCCCACGCCCCTGCGCGTGGACACCATGTACGACGAGGAACGCGGCTCGATGAAGGTGGTGGTGCTCGGCGGGGTCGCCGCGACCACCGAACTGTTGCGGCTGGTCGAAGCCATCACCAACGACGACTAGAGGTCCGCGAGCGCGGTGACCGGGGCCTCCACGCAGTCGGCCACGAAGCGGAGGAATCCGCCCGCGGTGCCGCCGTCGCACACCCGGTGGTCGAAGGCGAGCGTGAGCTGGCAGACCTTGCGGGCCACCAGCTCACCGCCGACCACCCACGGCCGGTCGATGATCCGGCCCATGCCGAGGATCGCCGCCTCCGGGTGGTTGATGATGGCGGCCGAACCGTCCACTCCGAACACTCCGTAGTTGTTCACGGTGAACGTGCCACCGGTCAGGTCGGCCGGGGTCAGTTCACCCGCCCGTGCGGCGGCGGTCTTCTCCCGCAACGCTTCCGACAGCGCGCGGGTGTTCATCTCCTGCGCGTCGCGGACCACCGGCACGACCAGGCCGCGGTCGGTCTGCGCGGCGAAGCCGAGGTGCACCTGGTCGAGCAGCACGATTTCGTCGCGTTCGACGCGCGAGTTCAGCTCGGGGAACTTCTTCAGCCCGGCCACGGTGAACCGCGCGAGCAGCGCCAGCAGGCCCACGCCGTCGAGCTGGTCGCGGGCGGCGAGCAGTCCGGTGGCATCGACGTCGACCCACACGGTCGCCTCGGGAATCTCCCGTCGCGACGTGGACAGCTTGTCGGCGACGGTTTTCCGGAGGCCCTTCAACGGGATGCGGCGGCCACCGGCGGACCGCCCGGCTATCTCACGCTCCACGTCACAGCGCCGGATCACGCCTTGCGGCCCGCTGCCGGGGACAGCGCGGAGATCGACCCCGTTCTCCTTGGCCAGCCGGCGCACGATCGGCGAAATGACCGCCACCGTGCGCGTAGAAGCGTTCGCCGGCCGCCGTGACCGGCGCCGCCGCTTGGTGGTCGCCGCCGACGTGCCGTAGCCGATCAGCACGTTGCCGCTTTCCCCGGTCTCGCCGGCAGGCTCCGGGACCACCACGCCCGGTTCGGTGAATCCCGGAGCCTGTTCGCCCACGCTGAGCAGCGGTGCCCCGACGGGCAGCGTTTCGCCCGCGGCGCCGTGCAGCGCGGTCACCTCCCCGGCGAAGGGAGAGGGCACTTCGACCGCCGCCTTGGCGGTTTCCACCTCGACCACCGGCTGGTCCACGGTGATCGTGTCGCCGACCGCGACCAGCCAGCGCACGATCTCCGCCTCGGTCAGCCCTTCGCCGAGGTCGGGGAGCTTGAACTCAGGCAACGCCAACCACTCCGTCCACCTGGTCGTCCCATTGCAGGCGCGCGATCGCGTCCAGCACGCGGTCGGTGTTCGGCAGGTGGTGCTCCTCCAGTTTCGGTGGCGGATAAGGAATGTCGTACCCGGTGACGCGCAGGATCGGCGCGTGCAGGTGGTGGAAGCAGCGCTCGGTGAGCCGCGCCGCGACCTCGGCGCCGTACCCGCAGAACCCGGACGCCTCGTGCACCACCACCGCGCGGCCGGTCTTGCGCACCGAGGCGGCGACCGTCTCGTCGTCGAACGGGGACAACGTCCGCAAATCGACCACCTCGACGTCCCAGCCTTCTTCCCTTGCCGCGTCGGCGGTTTCCAGCGCGACCGGCACCATCGGGCCGTAGGCGATCAGCGTGACGTCGGACCCGGCGCGGCGCACCACCGCGCGGTCCATCGGCACCCCGGCATCGAAGTCCACCTCGGACTTGCCCCAGTAGAGCCGCTTCGGCTCCAGGAAAATCACCGGATCCGGCGAGTCGATCGAAGCGCGCAGCAGATGGTACGCGTCCTCCGGCGTGCCCGGCGTGACCACGCGCAGCCCCGGCGTGTGCGTGTAGTACATCTCCGACGAGTCGCAGTGGTGCTCGACGCCGCCGATCCCGCCACCGTACGGAATCCGGACGACCACGGGCAGTTCGACCTTGCCGCGCGTGCGGTTGCGCAGCTTCGCCAGGTGGCTGGTGATCTGCTCGAACGCCGGGTAGGCGAAGGCGTCGAACTGCATCTCCACCACCGGGCGCAGCCCGTTCATCGCCATGCCGATCGCGGTGCCGACGATGCCCGACTCGGCCAGCGGCGTGTCGAACACCCGGCGCTCGCCGAACCGGGCGGTCAGCCCGTCGGTCACGCGGAACACGCCGCCGAGCGGGCCGACGTCCTCCCCGAAGACGAGCACCCGGTCGTCGGCTTCGAGCGCGTCGGCCAGGCCGCGGTTCAGCGCGCCCGCCATGGACAGGCTCATCGCAGTTCCTCCGCGAGCTGGGCCGCCTGCTCGCGCAGCGCGGGCGTCGGCTGGGCGTAGACGTGTTCGAACAACTCGGCCGGGTCCGGCTCCACATCGGCGTTCATGCCGTCGCGCACCTTCGCGGCGAACGCCTCGGCCTCGGCCAGCACGGCGTCGCGACGGGCGTCGTCGAGCAGGCCGCGCGAACGGAGGTAGGCCTCCAGCCGGTCGAGCGGGTCGCGGCTGAGCCAGTAGGCCACTTCGGCTGGGTCGCGGTAGCGGTTCGCGTCGTCGGCGTTGGTGTGCGCTTCGATGCGGTAGGTCCTGGCCTCGATCAACGTCGGCCCGCCGCCTTCGCGGGCGGCCTGGACCGCGTCGCGCACCGTCGCGTACACCGCGGCCGGGTCGTTGCCGTCGATCAGCTCGGACCGCACGCCGTAGCCGATTCCCTTGTGCGCCAGTGAAGGCGCCGCGTTCTGCTTGCTCATCGGCACGCTGATCGCGTAACCGTTGTTCTGCACCAGGAACACCACCGGCGCCTGCCACACCCCGGCGAAGTTCAGCGCCTCGTGGGTGTCGCCCTCACTGGTCGCGCCATCACCGAGCAGCACCAGCGCGACGCTGTCCTCACCCTGGTACCGCGCGGCGTGCGCGAGGCCCACCGCGTGCAGCGTGTTGGTCGCCAGCGGCGTGCACTGCGGGGCGACGCGGTACTCGTACGGGTCGTAACCGAGGTGCCAACCACCCTGGAGCAGCGTGAGCGTCTCGATCGGATCGACTCCGCGCGTGACCAGCGCGACCGAATCGCGGTAGGTGGGGAACAGCCAGTCGCGGTCTTCGAGCGCGAGCACGGCACCGACCTCGCAGGCCTCCTGACCCCGCGAGGACGGGTAGACCGCGAGCCTGCCCTGCTTGGTCAGCGCGGTCGCCTGCGCGTCGAACCGGCGGCCGAGCACCATCCGGCGGTGCAGGTCGAGCAGCACTTCGTCGCCGGGCATGGGCAGGGCGGGCGCCGCCACCGGCTCACCGGCGGCGGTGAGCAGGGCGAGCGGCTCCGCCGTCGGCAGCAGGCCGCGGCCGGTACTGGTGACCGTCGTCATGGCGCGAAATGCTGCGCTGTCGCCCGGCCAATATTCCAGAGGAAGGCCGATTCTGTGGACATTTGGCCGCCGAACGCCGTTAGGCTGTGCCACATGGCCGCACTGGACGAGACCGATCGCCGAATCGTCAAGGAGCTGCGCGCGGACGGCAGGCTGTCCATGCGCGCGCTCGCCGAACGCCTGCACATCTCGCGGGCGGCGGTCTACTCGCGCGTGGACCGCCTGCACCGCGACGGGGTGATCACCGGGTACAGCGCGGTGATCGACCCGGAACGCGCGGGCCTCGGCATCTCGGCGTACGTGTACCTCAAGATCAGCCAGCACTCGTGGCAGGCGGTGCGCAAGCGCGTCCTGGAGATCCCGGAGGTCTGGCACGGCGCGCTGGTCTCGGGTGAGCACGACATCGTGTTACTGGTGCGCGCGCCGGACGCGTCCAGCCTCCGCCAACTGGTGCTGCACCGGCTGCAAACCATGCCTGACGTGCTGTCCAGCCACACCGTGCTGATTCTGGACGAGCTGCACAGCCTGGAGAGCATTGACGTGAATTAGAACACGTTCTACCGTAACCGGGTGCTCACCCAGCCGTTCGCCGAAGCGATCGCCGAAGCCGAGAAGATCATCACCTCGGCCCCGCACATCCGGACCGACCAGGACCTGCTCGAGGGCTACGACTACCTCGCCGGCAGCATCCGCGCGTCACTGCAGATGGCGTGGGCCTACGAGCGGGACTTCCCGTACTTCGTCCAGTCCACCGGGCCGTACACGAAGATGGGCCTGGACAATCCCGACACCCTGTACTTCCACGCCTACCTGCGCGACAACGCGGAATACGTGGTCACCGGCCGCCGGGGCACCACCGCGGACCTGAGCTTCCAGGTGCTGGCCGGCGACTACACCCCGGTCGACGTGCCGGACAGCGTGACCGCCTTCGACGACCGGGCCATCCGCGTCGAGCCGGACGGCACCTTCGAAATCCGGTTCGGGCCGGAGAAGTCCAGCGATCCCCACTACTTCACGCTCGCCCCCGGCTCGGCGATGCTGGTCGCGCGCGAGGTCTACAGCGACTGGGCCACCGAGGAACGCGGCGTGCTGCGCATCCAGCGCGCGGACCGCGTCGGCGAAGTTCCGCCGCCCCCGTCGCGGGACAAGCTGGCCAAGCGCTACGGCGTCGCCGGGAAGCTGCTGCTCAACCGGCTGCACACGTTCCTGAAGTTCCCGGAGTGGTTCTACCTCCAGCTGCCGGTGAACACGATGACCGAGCCGCGGTCCACGCCGGGCGGGCTGACCACGCAGTTCTCCTCGGCCGGGCACTACGACCTGACCGACGACGAGGTGCTGGTGGTGACCGTGCCCGCCTCCGACGCGCCGTACCAGGGGATCCAGCTCGGCAGCCGGTGGTACGTCTCGCTCGACTACGCCAACCACCAGACCAGCCTGAACACGTCGCAGGCACGCGTCGATCCGGACGGCAAGATCCGGTTCGTGGTCAGCGAACGCGACCCGGGACTGGCGAACTGGCTGGAACGCACCGGGCACGCGCAGGGCTTCGTGCAGATCCGCTGGCAACGGCTGTCGCGTGAGCTGAAACCCGAGGACGGCCCGGAGGTGGAGGTCGTGCCGTTCGCCGAACTCCCCCGGCGGCTGCCTTACTACCAGCAGGCCAGGGTCACCCCGCGCGAATACGCGGGCCGGATCGCGGCCCGGCAGGCCGCCTTCGCCACCAGGATGCTCGGATGACGCTCGACGGCCTCAAGGACAAGGTGGTGGTGGTTTCGGGCATCGGCCCGGGACTGGGGCGCTCCATCGCGGTCCGCGCCGCGGCGGCCGGCGCGGACGTGGTGCTGGCCGCTCGCACCGAATCGCGGCTGGAGGAAGTGGCCAAGGAGGTCAGGGCGCTGGGGCGCCGGGCGCTCTGCGTCCCCACCGACATCGCCGACGAAGCCGCCGCCGAACGGCTCGCCACCCGGTCGGCCGAGGAGTTCGGCCGGGTGGACGCCTTGGTGCACAACGCTTTCGCCTTCCCGCCGATGGGTGACCTGCTCGACGCCGACCTGGCCGCGATCCGCACCGCGCTGGACACCACGGTGCTCGCGGCCCTGCGGCTGACCCGGTTGTTCACCCCGGCACTGGCCGAAGTGGACGGTGCGGTGGTGATGATCAACTCGGCGGTGATCCGGCATTCGCGGCGCACCTTCGGCGCGTACAAGATGTCGAAGACGGCGCTGCTGTCGCTGGCGCAGTCGCTGGCCACCGAACTCGGCCCGCGCGGCATCCGGGTGAACACGGTGGCGCCGGGTTACATCTGGGCCGACGCGCTGAAGTGGTACTTCGGCCACCTGGCCAAGGAACGCGGGATCACCCGCGAAGAGGTCTACGCCGAAACCGCGGCCACCACCGACCTGCGCCGGCTGCCCGAGCCGGGCGAGATCGCCGACGCCGTGGTGTTCCTGGCGTCGTCGATGGCCAGCGGGATCACCGGGCAGTGCCTCGACGTCAACTGCGGCGAATTCCACCACTGAAGGGGCGCGGGCATGGAACGGGATTCGGTCGGCACGGTCGAGGACCTGCACGCGTCGGCCACCAGGGTGACCGGCCTCGACGACTTCGGCGAGGACGACTACACCGAAGGCTTGGCCGTCCTGCTCGACGCGTACGCACGTGAAGCGGAACTGACGCCATTCGGGAAGAAGATCAAACGGGCGTTCCTGCGCAGCGCGCTGATGGCACGGCTGCTCAGCGAGGCGGGCTGGAAACAGCATCCCGGTTACGCCGACGTCCCGGTGGAGCGGCCGATCTTCGTCACGGGCCTGCCCCGGACTGGCACCACCGCCCTGCACCGCCTGCTCACCGCGGATCCGGCCCACCAGGGTCCCGAGCTGTGGCTCACCGAGGTGCCCCAGCCGCGGCCGCCTCGGGACACCTGGGAATCGAACCCGGTTTTCGCCCGCATCCAGGCCGGGTACGAGCAGCACCACCAGGAGCACCCCGAGTTCATGGGCCTGCACTACAGCTCGGCCGAGCAGGTCGAGGAGTGCTGGCAGCTGCTGCGGCAGTCGATGCGCTCGATCTCGTTCGAATGCCTGGCCCACGTACCGTCCTATTCGGACTGGTTGCGCGGGCAGGACTGGACAACGGCCTATCGCAGGCACCGCGACGTGCTCCGGCTCATCGGCCTGCACGACGCCGATCGGCGGTGGGTGCTGAAGAACCCGAGCCACCTGTTCGCGCTGGACGAGCTGCTGACGGTCTATCCGGACGCGCTGGTGATTCAGACCCACCGTTCCCCGCGCACCGCCATCGCCTCGGTGTGCAGCCTGAACGAGAACGCGGCGGCGGACTGGTCGACCGCCTTCAAGGGTGAGGTGGTCGGCCGGAGCCAGCTGGCGCTCTGGTCCCGCGGCCTCGCCGATTTCCGTGCTGCACGGGCGAAGTACGACGCCAGGCAGTTCTACGACGTGCGGTACGAGGACTTCGTCGGCGACCCGATCGGCACGGTCGAGGCGGTGTACCAACACTTCGGGCTCACCCTGACCGACGAGGCACGTGCCGCCATGACCACCCTGCACGCCGAAAGCCGCACGGGCCGCCGGGCGCCCGCCCACCGGTACCAGCTCTCGGACTTCGGCCTCACCGAAGCCGACGTGGAGGCCGCGTTCGAGGAATAACCTCACCTCCCCAACGGCTCGGGCCGACTGCGGTAGGTCTGCTTGGCGGGTGTGGTGATCGCCAACGTGCCGTCCGGCGTGACCTTGTGCTCCCAGCCGGGAACGTCTCGAAGCCGGTGATCCGCCCGGCACAACCCGACCAGCGTCGACGGCCCCGTCCGGCATCCTTTCTTCCAACCCCGGCCCCTGCTGTCGCAGTGGTCGAGGTCGGCGAACTGCGCGGGCCGCGTACACCCGGGATGACGGCATTCCCGATCACGCACCCGCACCAGCTCGGCCAGCCCGGCCTTGGGCCGGTACCGCCGCCGCCCCAGCTCCACCACTTGGCCGGTGCCGGGATCGGTGATGATCCGCTGGAACACTGTCTTCGGCCCGGCCGCGATGTCCCGCGCCAGCGACGCCGGAATGACCCCGTGCCCGGCCAGCTCGGCCGGGCGGTCACGCAAGCCTGCGTAGGTCAGCGCATCCAGATACAGGTAGACGTGTGCCTTCACTTCACCGCCGAACTGCTTGCCCACCAACATATCCATCGCCACATCCGCGCGGAGCTGATCCAGCGTGCGGGTCTCGTCGCCCGTTTTCAGCCGGCGGGCGAGGCGATCCACGCAGACATACGCCGCGGTGGCCCTGTCCACCGGTGCGTTGTCCAGTGACAGACCAGCCACCCCGGCCACGCCATGGCGGAGACGGAACCGGCGTGCTTCACATTGCCGTCTGGCACGTTCCTCGAAACCCTCGGGATCAGCACGCGCCACCGCCGCGTTTGTCGACCGGCGGGCCTGTGTCGGGTTCTTGCCCATCAATCTGCCCGCCATCACCCGATCGACCACCACTGCTTTCCCGGCGTCGAGCCAGGCGGCGGCATCGTTGACCGCCACCGCCGAAGCCAACGGCACGTGCCCTTCCTCCACCAGGCGCAACACCTGGGGAAACCGGTCGGCCAAGCCTTCGGCTCGCCCGACCAGCGCGTGTGCCTTGGATTTTGTCAGGCACAGCGCCAACGCCAGTTCCTCGGCCACTCCACGCCGGACCTTCGACGCACGGGTGAACGAGACCACCTGCCGTAGCAGCCGCCCCTCGAGGCGGGCCATCTCGGCAGCGGTGGATTTCAGCGCGAGGAGGATCTCCTCAATGTTTGTTTCCATACCTCCACGCTACCGAACACTTGTTCGACATCCGCTAAAACGGGCTCCACGAACGGGGGAACATTCCGGAGGCACGGAGAGTGACGATGGCGGGTCAGGCCAGTCCTCGGATCGCGCGTGAAGGTGGGCGGTTTCCCTTGATAGAGGCGACCATTTCCAGCACCTGCCGCGTTCGCCGCACCTCGTGGGCCCGGAAGACGCGTGCCCCGTCCGCTGCCGCCAGTGCGGTTGCCGCCAGGGTGCCGTCGACTCGTTCCTCCAGTTCCACGCCCAGGGTCTCCCCGACGAAGTCCTTGTTGGACAGTGCCATCAGCACCGGCCACCCGGTCGCCGCCAGCCGATCCGCGTAACGCAGCAAAGCCAGGCTGTGCCAGGTGTTCTTGCCGAAGTCGTGCGTCGGGTCGATCAGGATCCCGGCACGCGGCACCCCCAGCACCACCGCCGCCTCGGCGCGCAGGGTCGTTTCCTCGATCACCTCGGCGACCACGTCCGGGTACCGCACGCGGAACGGGCGTGTGCGCGGTACCGCGTTCCCAGTGTGCGAGCACACGTATCCGGTGCCGAACTCCGCCGCCACCTCGACCAGCCCCGGGTCGGCACCCGCCCAGGTGTCGTTCAGCAGGTCGGCGCCCTCCTCGCAGGCCGCCCGGCCGACCTCCGCGCGCCAGGTGTCGACACTGATCACCAGGTCCGGGTGCCGCTCGCGGACCGCCGCCACCAGCGGTACCACCCGGCGGATCTCCTCCGCCACGGTCACTTCCTCACCGGGCCCGGCCTTCACCCCGCCGATGTCCACCAGGTCCGCGCCCTCGGCCACCGCGCGGTCGACGGCGGCCAGTGCCTTCTCGTCGGTGAAGGTGGCGCCACGGTCGTAGAACGAGTCGGGTGTGCGGTTGACGATCGCCATCACCAGCGCGCGGTCGGAGACGATCCGGCGGCCGCGGAAGCACAGTCCGGCGGGCTCGCGAGTTCCCTCGTCGGCAGTCACGCGGGATACGATTCCAGACAGTGCCGAGGCAGCTACCGAGGAGGCCCGGATGCGTCAGCTGAGCGCGCTCGACGTCCAGTTCCTGAACGCCGAATCCGCCACCACCACCGGGCACGTCGGTGGCCTGTCCGTGCTCGATCCGTCCACCGCGCCCGGCGGCCTGCTCACCGTCGAGGACATCCGCGCCCTGATCGCCAAGCGCCTGCACCTGGCGGGCCCGCTGCACTGGCGGCTGCTGGAGGTGCCGCTGAACCTGGACCACCCGTACTGGGTCGAAGACGCCGACTTCGACCTCGAGTACCACGTCCGCGAGATCGCGCTGCCCGCCCCGGGCAACGAGCAGCAGCTCGCCGAGCAGGTGGCCAGGATCGCCGCCCGCCCGCTGGACCGGCGGCGCCCGCTCTGGGAGGCCTACCTCATCCAGGGCCTCGAACACGGCCGCGTGGCGCTCTACACCAAGGTCCACCACGCGGCCATCGATGGCGTGTCCGGCGCCGAACTGCTCGGCGTCCTGATGGACCTCACCCCCGAGCCGAGGCACGTCGACCCGCCCGGCAGCAGGCAGGTCGAAGGCCCGCCGCCGAGGCTATCCCTGCTGGCCACCGCGGCCCGCAGGCTCGCACTGCAACCGGTGAAGATCGCGCTCTCCGTGCCGAAAATGCTGCCGCACCTGGACGAACTCCCCGGTGTGGCGAGGATTCCGGGCGCCGCCACCCTGGCGAAGGCCACCGGCAAGCTGGCCAGGGCGGCCAGGCTCGGCCCCGGCCGCCACGAAGCCGAGCGGCCGCGGCTGGTCCCGCCGCACACCCCGTTCAACGGGCCGATTACCCAGCACCGCCGGTTCGCCTACGGCTCGCTCCCGCTCGACGAGGTCAAGCGGATCAAGAACGCCTTCGGGTACACGGTGAACGACGTGGTGATGGCGTTGTGCGCGTCGGCCCTGCACCGCTGGCTGGCCGAGCACCAGGCGATCCCGGCCACCCCGCTGGTCACGCTGGTGCCGCTGTCCGTGCGCACCCCGGAGCAGGCAGGCTCGGCGGGCAACCAGATCTCGGTGCTGGTGGCGCCGCTGCCGGTGCACATCGCCGACCCGCGTGCCCGCCTGGACGAGGTGGTGTCCGCGATGGCCGTGGCCAAGCAGCGCTACCGGCCGCTGCCCGCGTCGTGGCTGGTGGACTTCAGCGCCATGCTGCCCGCCGCGCTCGGCGCGCTGTCCGCGCGGGCGCTGATGAAGTTCGCCGGGGCCACGTCGCCGCTGGTGAACCTCGTCGTGTCGAACGTGCCGGGCGTGCAGATGCCGCTCTACACTGCGGGCGCGAAGCTGCTCGGGCACTACCCGGTCTCCGCCATCACCGACGCGAGTGGCGGGCTCAACATCACCGTCATGAGCTACGACGGCAAGCTGGACTTCGGCATCGTGGTCTGCCGGGAGCTGGTGCCGGACGTCTGGAACCTGATCGACCACCTGCGCGACGGGCTGGACGAGCTGGGCAAGCTGGCCGACGAGAAGGGAGCCGGATGAACGAGCACACGGTCGCGGTGAACGGGATCGAGCTCTGCTACGAGGTCTTCGGCGAGCCGGACGCGCGGCCGCTGCTGCTGATCATGGGTCTCGGCGGGCCGATGACCTGGTGGGACGAGGAGTTCTGCGAGCAGCTTGCCGGGCGCGGCTTCCGCGTGATCCGGTACGACAACCGCGACACCGGCCGGTCGACCTCGATGCACGGGCGTGTCGGCCTGCTGCCCGCGCTGGTGCTGCGGCGGTCCCCGTACCGGCTGACCGATCTCGCCGACGACGCCGCGGCGCTGCTGTCGGCGCTGGAGATCCCGGCGGCCCACGTGGCCGGGGTGTCGATGGGCGGCATGATCGCGCAGGAACTGGCCATCCGGCACCCGTCGCGGGTGCTCTCGCTCACCTCGATCATGTCCACCACCGGCAGCAAGCTGGTCGGCCTGCCCAGCCCGCGCGCAATGAAGGCGCTGCTGCAACCGGCCGCGAAGGACCGCGAGTCCTACATCGAGCAGATGATCCGGACCTTCCGCGTGATCGGCTCGCCCGGTTACCCCGCCGAGGAAGCCCGGCTGCGGGCGCGGGCGGCGACCACCTACGACCGCGGCACGAATCCGGCGGGCACGCTGCGGCACCTCGGCGCGATCATGGCGGCGCCGGACCGCACCGCCGGACTGCGCAAGCTCCGCATCCCGGCACTGGTGGTGCACGGCGCGGCGGATCCGCTGGTGAACCCGTCGGGCGGCCGGGCCACCGCGCGCGCCATTCCCGGCGCGGAGCTGGACATCGTGCCGGGAATGGGCCACGACACCCCGCCGGAGCTGTGGCCGCGGTTGGTCAACGGCATCGTGCGCACCGCCGATCGCGCCGAAACCGATCGCCGGATTGACACGGCTTGAGCGGCCTCCTTACGCTCGGTCGGCCATGCGACGGTGGCCGGAAGCCGGTGAAAATCCGCACGGTCGCGCCACTGTAACCGCCAACGGGAGTCAGACCCGCCGCCGTCGCGAACACCGACCGGGCCGCGAAAGCCCAAGGAGGTTCCCCCGTGACGCAAGCAGCGGTTCCCCTGCCCTCGACGCCCGAACTCCGCATCCCGATCCGCGAAATCCTGCCGTGGGCCGTTTTTGTCGGAGTGCTGGCGCTGGTGGTGCTCTACTTCGTCAGCACCGAACAGGGCGCGCTCGCCCTGTTCTCCAACGGTTACGTGCACGAGTTCGTGCACGACGGCCGTCACCTGCTCGCCTTCCCCTGCCACTGAGCGCGGCGAAATGATGAGGACCTTGCTGGTCCGCGGCTTGCTCGCGGGCCTGGCCGCCGGTGTGCTTGCGGCCGTTTTTGCCTTCTTCGCCGGTGAACCGCCGATCGACGCCGCCATCGGCATCGAGGAATCGGGCACTGCCGCGCACGCGCATTCGCCAGCGGAAGCCGGTGGGCACGCGCACGGCGAAGAGGAGGAACTGGTCAGCCGGGACGTGCAGAGCACGCTCGGGTTGCTGGTCGGCGTCGGCGCGTATGCCGTCGCCGGCGGCGGGCTCTTTGCGCTCGCCTTCGCGTTCTGCTACGGCCGCCTGGGTTCGTTGCGGCCGCGTGTGTTGTCCGCGCTGCTCGCGGTGACCGCGTTCATCGTGGTGGTCGGCGTGCCGTTCCTGAAGTACCCGGCGAACCCGCCCGCGGTCGGGCAGGGCGAAACGATCGGTGACCGGACCGCGTTGTACTTCGGTTTTGTCGCGCTGTCACTGGCTTTTGCGATCAGCGCGGCGATGCTCGGGCGCCGGGTCGGCGGGTGGAACGGCGGGCTCGCCGGCGCGGGTGCCTACCTGGTGCTGGTTTCGGTGACGGCGGCGCTGATGCCGTCGATCGACGAAGTGCCCGACGGTTTCCCGGGTTCGACGCTGTGGACGTTCCGGATCGCCTCGCTCGGCACGCAGCTGGTGCTGTGGGTCGCGCTCGGCCTGATCTTCGGCGCACTGGCCGAACGGGTGCTCACGGACCGGCGGGCGCGCCTCGCTCGATGAGTTCCAGCAGGCGGCGCGTGTCGAGGTGCTCCTCGACCGCGTCCGCCAGCCGGTCGAGCATTTCCTCCCGCAGCAACGGAAAGCTCTTCGCGCCGGCGGCGGGCGCCCAGGTGGTGCCCGCCTGCTCGGCGGCGGCCGACAGCCAGGCGCGGCGGAAGCCGTCGTTGTCGAAGGCGCCGTGCCAGGTGGTGCCCCAGACCGAACCGTGCCGCCAGCCGTCGAGGAACGGCTCGGCTGAGCCTTCCAGCACGACCTTGCCGTGGTGGATTTCGTAGGCCTGGACCGGGTGCCCGCGCCATTCACCACGCGGCCGCGCGAGCACCTTCTCCGCGTCGAACGTCACCGACGTCGGCAGCAGGCCCAGGCCGTCGACCGCACCGGCGCCCGATTCCACGTCGTCGGTGATGCGGCGCGCGAGCATCTGGTGCCCGCCGCAGATGCCGAGCACCGGACGGCCGTCGGCGGCACGCGCGCGGACCACGTCGGCCAGGCCGCGTTCGGTCAGCCAGCGCAGGTCGTCCACAGTGGCCCGGCTGCCGGGCAGCACCACCACGTCCGCGCCCGCGACCACGTCCGGATCGGCGGTGACGGTGACCTCCACGCCCGGTTCCGCGGCGAGCGCGTCCACGTCGGTCGCGTTGGAGGCACGCGGAAAGCGCACCACGGCCACGCGCAGCGGACGGCGGCCGGACACGCGCGTGCGGTCACGACGCCAGCCCGCGTCGGCCAGCGCGTCCTCCGAGTCGATCCACACGCCGTCCAGCCACGGCAGCACCCCGTAGAACGGGCGGCCGGTCCGTTCCTCCAGCATGTCCAGGCCCGGCTTGAGCAACGCCGGGTCGCCGCGGAACTTGTTGATCACCCAGCCCGCGATCAGCTCCTGGTCCTCGGGGTCGAGCAGCGCCAGCGTGCCGTACATGGCCGCGAACACCCCGCCGCGGTCGATGTCGCCGACCACCAGCACCGGCAGCCTGGCTTCCCGCGCGAGCCCCATGTTGACGTAGTCGCCCGCGCGGAGATTGATCTCCGCCGGGCTGCCCGCGCCCTCGCAGACGACCACGTCGAACCGCGTCCGCAGCTCGCGCAGCGCCTCGAAGGCGAGTTGCGCGAGACCCGTGCGGCCGGTGGCGAACTCCCCCGCTTCGAGCGTGCCGAACGGCTTGCCCAGCGCGATCACGTGGCTGCGGCGGTCGCTGCCGGGCTTGAGCAGCACCGGGTTCATCGCGGCCTCCGGCTCGACGCGGCACGCCCGCGCCTGCAGCCACTGCGCGCGGCCGATCTCCGCGCCGTCCGCGCAGACCATCGAGTTGTTGGACATGTTCTGCGCCTTGAACGGCGCCACCCGCACGCCGCGGCGCGCCAGCCAGCGCCCGAGCGCGGCGGCGACCAGGCTCTTGCCCGCGTCCGAAGTGGTCCCGGCGACCAGCAGCCCGCTCATCGGCCGACCACCGCCGCCGCGACCGCCGCCAGCGCGCCCACCGCCAGCGACAACCGGACCGCCCGGCGCAGGTCGGCCGGGCGCGGTGGGTCGCCGTCGCCGAGGTGACCGCGTTCGGACACCGCGCCGCCATAACGGTTCACACCGCCGAGCCGGACCCCGAGCGCACCGGCGAACGCGGCCTCCACCTGACCCGCGTTCGGGCTCGGGTGCACTCCGGCGTCACGCCGCCACACCCGGAGCACACGCCGGGCGTCACGGCCCGCGCAGGCCGCGGTGAACAACGCGGCGGCCCGCGACGGGACCAGGTTCGCGAGGTCGTCGGCCCGGGCGGACGCCCAGCCGAAGCGCTCGTACCGCGGTGACCGGTGGCCGACCATCGCGTCCAGCGTGTTCAGCGCGCGGTAGCCGAGCAGGCCCGGGATCCCGGCGAGCGCACCCCAGAACAGCGGCGCCACCACGGCGTCGGAGGTGTTCTCGGCAATGGACTCGGTGGCCGCGCGGGTGAGTTCGGCCAGGTCGAGCGAGGCGGCGTCACGGCCGCACAGGTGGGACAGCCGCGCGCGGGCGCCGTCCAGGTCACCGGCTTCGACCAGTTCCGCCATCGCGGTGCCTTCGGCCGCCAGGCCACGTCCGCCGAGCACGACCCAGGTCGCGGTCGCCGTGGCGAGGAAGCGCAGCGGAGCCGAGGCGGCACGCTCGGCGACCACCCCGAGCCCGGCCGCCGCCGTGGTGCACACCAGCAGGTGCACCACGCCACGCGGGCGCGAATCCGCCCAGATCCGCCGTTCCACCGCCGTGGCCAGGTTGCCGAACCAGGCCACCGGATGGGCCCGGCGCGGGTCCCCGAACAGGCGATCGGCGGCGTATCCGGCGAGCAGGCCGGCGGCCCTGGCCCGATCTCGGTCCGCGCGCGATCCATGATCCACCGGATGCAGCACTGTGCGACCCTAGCCGGTGGGCCAGAATGCCGGGCATGAGTACGCACCTGCGGCGCGTGGCCCGGTTCGCGGCCGCCCGCCTGGACGCCGGCGCGAAGGCGCTGCGCCGGTACGCCCGCGGCAAGGACGGCACAGGCGGCAAGGTCCTGGTGCTCGGCGGGGTCCGGTCGGGCAAATCGCGGCACGCCGAACTGCTGCTGGCGCGGCACCCCCACGTGGTCTACCTGGCCACCGGCCTGCCGCCCGGCGACGACGACCCGGAGTGGGCCGCGCGGGTGGCCGCGCACCGGGCACGCAGACCGGCGGGCTGGCGCACGGTGGAGACCGCGGATCTGGCCGGTGCGCTGCGCGAGGCGACCGCGCCGGTGCTGATCGACTGCTTCGGCACCTGGCTGTCGCGGGTGCTGGGTGAGGTCGGCGCGTGGGAGCAGGCCGACGGCTGGCAGCAGCGGCTCGACGACCACCTGCTGGACTTCATCGACGCGTGGCGGACCACGCCGGTGCCGGTGGTCGCGGTGAGCAACGAGGTCGGCAGCGGTGTGGTGCCCGGCACGTTCTCCGGGCGGGTGTTCCGTGATGTGCTGGGCGCGCTGAACAGCGAGGTGGCCGCGCACTCGGACCGGGTGGTGCTGGTGGTCGCCGGACGGGCATTCGAACTTCCCGGGAAGGACGGCCGATGAAGATCACGCCACCCTCGGCGGCGGCACGCGAGGAAGCGCTGGTCCGGCTGGACGGACTGGTGAAGCCGCTGGGCTCGCTGGGTCGCCTGGAGGAACTGGCGGCGTGGCTGAGCGCCGCGCACGACGCGGTGCCCCCGCGTGAACTCGACGACGTGCGGGTCGCGGTGTTCGCCGGGGACCACGGCATCACGGCTTCGGCGGTTTCGGCGTATCCGCGGGAGATCACCGCCGCGATGGTGCGGGTCTTCCTGGCCGGGACGAGCGGGGTGACCGTGCTCGCGCGGCAGGTCGGCGCGACGGTGAAGGTGTTCGACCTGGCCGTGGACGCCGACGGCCTGCCGGACGAGGTGACCGCGTACAAGATCCGCCGCGGGTCCGGCTCGATCGACCGCGAGGACGCGCTGGCGCCCGGCGAGGCGAGCCGCGCGTTCGACGCGGGCCGGCGGATCGCCGACGCGGAAATCGACGACGGTGCCAACCTGCTGATCCCCGGTGACATGGGGATCGGGAACACCACCGTGGCGGCCGCGCTGGTGGCGGCGCGGCTGGGCCTGCCAGCCGAAGAGGTCGTCGGCACCGGCACCGGCGTCGACGAGGAAGGACGCGCCCGCAAGGTCGCCGCGGTCACGGCTGCTTTGGCCCGCACCGGGGACCGCGCGGACGACCCGTTCGAACGGCTCACCGCACTCGGCAGCGCCTGCGCCGCCGCGACGGCGGGCTTCCTGGTCCAGGGCGCCGTGCGCGGGGTGCCGGTGGTGCTCGACGGGGTGTTCTCCGGGGCGGCCGCGCTGGTCGCGCAGGACGTCGCGCCGGGAGCGGTGGCGTGGTGGCTCGCCGGGCACCGGTCCACCGAGCCGTCGCAGGCGCACGCGCTCAAGGCGCTCGGCCTGGAGCCGATCCTGGACCTCGGGCTGCGCCTCGGTGAGGGCAGCGGCGCGGTGCAGGCGGTGCCGGTGCTGCGGGCGGCGCGGGCGGTGCTCGCGGAGATGAGTTCGCTGGCCGACCTGACCTGATGCGGGACGCGATCCGCATGGCCGTCGGCACGCTGACGGTGGTTCCGGTGCGCGCGCCCCGGGTGATCGACGGGCGGGTGGCGCGGGGCGCGATGCTGCTGGCGCCGCTGGCGGTGTTGCCGCTCGCGGTGGCCGGGGCACTGGTCACGCTGCTTCCGCTGCCCGCTTTGCCGGTGGCCGCGCTCGCGCTGGGCGTGGTCGCGCTGGGATGTCGCGGGCTGCACCTGGACGGCCTGTCCGACACCGCCGACGGGCTCGCCGCTTCCTATGACCGCGAGCGCGCGCTGACCATCATGCGCAAGGGCGACTCCGGGCCCAGCGGGGTGGCGACGCTGCTCCTGGTGCTGATCGTCCAATGTGGAGCGCTGGCGGGGGCGGTCGGTGCCGGGCACGGGGTGGTTGCCGTGGTGGTGGCGGTGCTGGCGGGCCGGATGCTGCTTGCCGTGTGCTGCGCGCGTGGCGTGCCGTCGGCACGGCCGGAAGGGCTGGGCGCGACGGTGGCCGGTTCGGTGCCGGTGGTCGGCGCCGCCGGTTCGGTGGTGGTGTGCGCGGCGTTGGCGTCGTGGGGCGGCACGTTCGCGGGCTTGCCGTGGTGGCAGGGACTTCTCGCGGTCGGTGCGGCGCTGGTCGCGGGCGGACTGCTGCTGTGGCGCTGCGTGCGACGACTGGGCGGCATCACCGGGGACGTGCTCGGTGCCTGCGTGGAAACCGGCGTCACCGCGGCGCTGCTGGTTGTGTCAGGTTAGCTCGTTGAGCGTAGTGAGAAACTCGGTCATGACCGGGCGTGACCGCACCGCGATGCGCAGCCAGTCCGGGCCGAGGCCGGGGAAGGTGTCGGCGCGGCGTACGGCGTAGCCCCGCTCGCGCAGCCGTTCACGCAGGCGGGCACCGTCGTGGAATTCGGCGAGGACAAACGGCGCGCGCGGTTCGCCATATACGGACACGCCCAGGTCCCGCAGGCCGGCGAGCAGGAATTCGCGGTCCGCCTCGGCGGCGACGGCGAGTTCGTCGGCCTCCTTCACCGCCTCCGGACGGCAGCAAGCGACCACGGCCACCGCCGCGAGCGCCGACACCGACCACGGCGGCTGCACCGCGCGCAACCGGTCGATCAGCGCGGACGGCCCCAGCACATACCCGGCACGCAGGCCCGCGATGCCCCAAGTCTTGGTCAGGCTCCGGATCACCAGCAACCCCGGAACGACCTCGCCAGCCAGGGATTCCGGCTCACCCGGCACCGCGTCGAGGAACGCCTCGTCCACCACGACCACCCGCCCGGGACGGCACAGCGACCGCAACCGCGAGGCCGGGTGCAGCACCGACGTCGGATTGGTCGGATTGCCGACCACCACCAGATCGGCGTCCTCCGGCACGGACCCGAGCACAAAGCCTTCCTCCGGCCGGAGAATCACCCGCGAAACCGGCACGTCCGCCGCCAGCAACGCGGCTTCCGGCTCGGTGAACTGCGGGTGCACCACACACGCCCGCCGCGCGCCCAGGCCACGCGCGATCAGCGTGAACGCCTCGGCGGCCCCCGCGGTCACCAGCACCTCGCCGGTGGACCGGCTGTGCCGCGCGGCCACCGCTTCGGTCGCCTCGGTCGTGTCGGGGTACGCCGCCAGCCGCGGCAGCTCGGCGGTGAGTTCGGCGAGCAGCCAGCCCGGCGGTTCGGCCAGGCGGACGTTGACCGCGAGATCGACCAGACCCGGCCCGACCTCCCGATCCCCGTGGTGCCAGAGGTCAACCACGGCGCACCGCGCGGGCGAAGGCGGTGGCCCGGTCCGGATGCCCGGCCCAGTGGACGTGCAGGTAGGACGCGTTCAACGTGGGCGACGCGTAACCGTGGTCGGCGTCGTCCCAGCGCCAAGCGGCGGCGAACGGGCCGTCCGGCACCACCTCGGTCCGGTGGAACTCGTGCCCGGTCACCTGCTCTCCGCGCGTGGCGAGCAGGTTGTCCGCGGCGGCCGTCGCGGTCCGGTAACCGAGCGCGCCACGGGCAGTCATCCTGGCCGTCGCCGGGAGCACGCCGGTCATCGGCAGGCCGTCCAGCTCGCGGCACAGGTACAGCAGCCCGGCGCATTCGGCCACCACCGGCAGCCCGCCCGCCACCGCCCCGGCGACCTCCGCGCGCAGGGCCTCGTTCGCGGACAAGGCTTCGGCGTGCACTTCGGGAAAACCACCGCCGAAGTACAGCCCGGCGCAGCCGTCCGGCAGGCGGGTGTCGTTGATCGGGTCGACGTCCACCAGGTCCACCCCGAGCGCGGCCAGCAGCTCGCCGGTTTCGGCGTACCGGAAGGAAAAGGCCGCACCACCGGCCGCCGCGACCACCGCGCGCGGGCCGGGCACGGGCTCCGGCGGTGACCAGGGTTCCGCCGCCACGCCAGGGGCTTCCCGCGCCGCCCGCACCACGGCTTCCAGGTCCACACCGGACTCGATCCACGACGCGAGGCGGTCCACCATGACCGCGCCTTCACGGGCGCGTTCGGCCATCGGCACCAGTCCGAGGTGACGGCTCGGCGAGTGCACGTCGTCGGACCGCCGCAGCGCGCCCAGCACCGGCACGCCGGTTTTCCCGATCGCCTCACGGATCTCGCGCTCGTGCCGGTCGGACCCCAGCTTGTTGAGGATGACCCCGGCCAGCCGCACCCGCGGGTCGAAGTGCGCGAAACCGTAAACGGTCGCGGCCACGCTGCGGCTCGCCGCGCTCGCGTCGACCACCAGCACCACCGGCGCGCCGACCAGCCGCGCGACGTGCGCGGTCGAGGCGAAGCCCTCGGTGCCCAGCGCGCCGTCGAACAAGCCCATCACGCCTTCGATCACCGCGATTTCGGCGCCGGAAGCACCGTGCAGCAACAAGGGCGCGACCAGGTCCTCGCCCTGGAGGTACGGATCGAGGTTGCGGCCGGGGCGCCCGGTGGCCAGCGCGTGGTAGCTGGGATCGATGTAGTCCGGGCCGACCTTGTGCCCGGACACCGCGAACCCGCGCCGCCGCAGGGCCGCCATCAGGCCGGAGGCCACCGTGGTTTTGCCGTGCCCGGAGGCGGGCGCCGCGACGACCACCCGCGGCAGGCTCACCATTCGATTCCCCGCTGGCCCTTCTGCCCCGCGTCCATCGGGTGCTTCACCTTGGTCATCTCGACCACCAGGTCCGCGGCCTCGACCAGCTCGGGCGGCGCGTTGCGGCCGGTGATCACCACGTGCTGGCGGCCGGGCCGGTCACGCAGCACCTCGACCACCTCGCCGACGTCGATCCAGCCCCAGTGCAGCGGGTAGTTGAACTCGTCGAGCACGTAGAAGTCGTGCTGCGCGGCGGAAATCCGGCGTGCGATCTCGGCCCAGCCCTCACGCGCGTTGGCGGCGTGGTCCTCCTCGGTGCCCGCCTTGCGCGCCCAGCTCCAGCCCTCGCCCATCTTGTGCCATTCGACCGGCCCGCCCTGGCCGGTGTTCGCGTGCACCTCGCCGAGCGCCCGCAGCGCGGCTTCCTCGCCGACCTTCCACTTCGCCGACTTGACGAACTGGAACACGCCGATCGACCAGCCCTGGTTCCACGCACGCAGCGCCATGCCGAAGGCCGCGGTGGACTTGCCCTTCATCGTGCCGGTGTGCACGATGAGCAGCGGCCGGTTGCGGCGCTGCCGGGTGGTCAGCCCGTCGTCGGGCACAAAGTCCGGTTTTCCCTTGGGCATCAGGCGGCCCGTCCCGTCCGGGCGCGGACCGCGCCGGCCAGCGCGTCCGCGGCGACCTCACCGAGCGGCACGTGCTCGGCGCCGAGCCGGTTGGCCAGTTCCCCGGCCAGTCCGAGGCGCATGCGCCCGCTTTCGCAGTCCATCACCACCGAGGCGATGCCCTGCCGCGCGATCAGGTCGGCGGCGGCGTGCGCGCGGGCCACCGCGTCCTGGCCGCTGGTCGCGCGGCCGTCGGTGACCACCACCAGCAGCGGGCGGCGGCGCGGGTCGCGAATGGACTCCACGCGCAGGGCCTCGGCCGCGCGCAGCAGCCCTTCGGCCAGCGGCGTGCGGCCGCCGGTGGGCAGCGATTCGAGCCGGGACGCGGCGGCGTCCACGCTGATCGTCGGGGGTAGCGCGAGTTCGGCGGCCGATGCGCGGAAGGTGACCAGGCCGACCTTGTCCCGCCGCTGGTAGGCGTCCAGCAGCAGCGACAGCACGGCGGCCTTGACCTCGCCCATCCGCGACCGCGCGCCCATCGAGCCGGACGCGTCCACGCAGAACAACACCAGGTTGCCTTCGCGGCCTTCCCGGAGCGCGAACCGCAGGTCACGCGTCCGCAGCACGAGCCCGGCGCCGGACCGTCCCCGCGCACGCTGGTGCGGGGCCGCTGCCAGCACGGTGGCCGGGAGGTGCGGGCGGCCTTCGCGCACGCTGGGCGGTTTGACGCCGATGGTGCGGCCGCTGTCGGTGAGCGCCCGCGAACGGCGGCCGTGCGCGCCTTCGCCGGTACCGTCCACGGTGAACAGACGGGCACGGAACGGCTGCCCGGCGCCGACCGTCTGCTGTGGACCTTGCGGGCTCGATTGCGGTTGCTGGTTCTCCGACGGCGCCTCGGAAGACTCGGCAGGTTCAGGCGGTGCGCCGGAGCCGGGACCGTCGTCGTCCGGGCCGTCGGTGGGCGGCTCGGCGTCCCGCAGCGCCTGGTCCAGCTGCTCTTCGTCGATACCGGGTGCGTCGAACGGGTTGCGGCGGCGCCGGTGCGGCAGCGCCAGCCGCGCCGCCACCCGAATGTCCTCCGTGGTCACTTCGGTACGACCGGACCAGGCGGCGTGCGCGGCGGCCGTGCGCGCGGTGACGATGTCCGCCCGCATGCCGTCCACGTCGAAGGAGGCGCAGACCTCGGCGATCTGCAGCAACGCGGCGTCGTCGAGAGTGACCGCGGGCAGGTTCCGGCGTGCTTCGGCGATCCGCGCGGCCAGCGCGGCCTCGGCTTCGTCGTAACGCGCGGCGAAACCGTCGGGATCGGCTTCGTAGGCCAGCCGGCGTCGCACCACCTCGACGCGCTCGGACGGCTCGCGGCTCGTGCGCACCTCGACGGTCAGCCCGAACCGGTCCAGCAGTTGCGGCCGGAGCTCGCCTTCCTCCGGGTTCATCGTGCCGATCAGCACGAACCGCGAGGCATGGGAGACCGAAACGCCTTCGCGCTCGACCGTCGCGCGGCCCATCGCGGCGGCGTCCAGCAGCGCGTCCACGAGGTGGTCGTGCAGCAGGTTGACCTCGTCGACGTAGAGCAGGCCGCGGTGCGCCGCGGCGAGCAGGCCGGGCTGGTAGCCGGTGACGCCTTCGCTCAGCGCGCGTTCCAGGTCGAGCGAGCCGATCACCCGGTCCTCGGCGGCACCGACGGGCAGTTCGACCAGCCGCGCCGGGCGTCGCTCGGCGGGCGCGCCGGAGTCGTGCGGGCCGTCGGGGCAGGCGGGATCGGGGGCGGCGGGGTCGCAGGAGAACCGGCAGCCGGTGACCACGTCCACCGGCGGCAGCAAGCCGGCCAGCGCCCGCACCATGGTCGACTTGGCGGTACCCTTCTCGCCGCGGACCAGCACGCCGCCGATGGCCGGGGACACCGCGGAAAGCACCAGGGCCAGTCGCAGGTCGGCCAGGCCGACCACCGCGGTGAACGGGAACGCCCGCATGCACAACTCCCCACGCCCGCCGGAAAAACAGCCGCCGCCGATCATCGCACAGCGGATCGCCGCCGAAGACGTGAGAAGTCCAACCCCGCGCGCCGGGCGCGACAGGTTTACGGTCAACCACCGTGCGGATCACGGTGGTGGGAGTGGGAGCCGACGGCTGGGCCGGGCTCTCCGGTGCGGCGCGGTCGGCGGTGGAGGCCGCCGAGGTGCTCATCGGCGGCGCGCGCCAGCTGGACCTGGTGCCGGGCAGCCGTGCGGTCAAGGTGACCTGGCCCAGTCCGCTGCTGCCTCGGCTCGACGCGTTGTTCGCCGAGCACCGCGGCCGCCGGATCTGCGTGCTGGCCAGCGGTGATCCCCTGCTGTCGGGCATCGGCACCACGCTGTCGCGCCGGTTCGACGACGTCGAGATACTGCCCGCGCTGTCGTCACCGACGCTGGCCAGGGCGCGGCTGAAGTGGTCCGCTGAGAGCACCGAGGTGATCAGCGTGGTCGGCCGCTCGCCCTGCCGGGTGAATCGGGCGCTGGCGCCGGGCGCGCGGCTGCTCGTGCTCAGCGAGGACGCCACCACGCCCGCCGTGCTGGCCGCGCAACTCACCGACGCCGGGTACGGGCCGAGCCGGTTCACCGTGCTGGAGGAACTCGGCGGACCAGCCGAACGGCAGGTCACCGGGGTCGCGGAGAGCTGGGACCACCCGCCGGGCGCGGCGCTGAACCTGGTCGCCATCGAATGCGAGACCAAGGGTGAGCCGCTGCCGCGCACCGGACTGCCCGACCACGCCTTCGAGCACGACGGCCAGCTCACCAAGCGTGACGTCCGCGCCATCACGCTCGCCCGGCTCGGTCCATTGCCGGGAATGTTGCTGTGGGACGTCGGTGCCGGGTCGGGCAGCGTCGCGATCGAATGGTCCCGCGCCCACCCGGACAACCGCGCGATCGCCATCGAACGCGACCCGGACCGCGCCGCCCGCATCACCCGCAACGCGCAGCGCCTCGGCGTGCCGGAACTGCGCGTGGTCGTGGGAGAGGCACCCGACGCGCTCGACGGGCTCCCCGCGCCCGACGCGGTTTTTGTCGGCGGTGGAGTCACGTCCGGCGTGCTGGACGCCTGCCTGCACGCGCCGAAGGTGGTCGCCAACGGCGTCACCCTGGAGACCGAAGCCGTGCTCGCCGCCGCGTACGCCCGGCACGGCGGTGACCTGCTGCGGCTGGCCGTCGAGCACGCGGCGCCGCTCGGCGGGTTCACCGGCTGGACCCCCGCCCGCACCGTGACCCAGTGGAGCTTCACCCGATGACCGTGCACTTCATCGGCGCCGGACCGGGCGCCGCCGACCTGATCACCGTGCGCGGGCGCGATCTGCTCGCCGCCTGCGCGGTGTGCCTGTACCCGGGCAGCCTCACCCCGCCGGACCTGCTCGCGCACTGCCCGCCCGGCGCGCGGGTGGTCGACACCGCGAACCTGAGCCTCGACGAGATCGTCGGCGAGCTGACCGCCGCGCACGCCGCCGGGCACGACGTCGCGCGGCTGACCTCGGGTGATCCTTCGCTGTACAGCACGGTCGCCGAGCAGATGCGGCGGCTCGACGCCACGGGCGTGCCGTACGACGTCGTGTCCGGCGTACCCGCCTTCGCCGCCGCCGCGGCCGTGCTGAACCGCGAGCTGACCGTGCCCGAGGTCGGGCAGAGCCTGGTGATCACCCGGGTGCAGGCGCGGTCCACCTCGATGCCGCCGGGTGAG
The DNA here is from genome assembly GCF_003312875.1 of Amycolatopsis albispora. Classification (NCBI taxonomy): domain Bacteria; kingdom Bacillati; phylum Actinomycetota; class Actinomycetes; order Pseudonocardiales; family Pseudonocardiaceae; genus Amycolatopsis; species Amycolatopsis albispora. Next base: position 9,057,113 of record NZ_CP015163.1, on the reverse strand, counting down.
GACCTGGCCACCTTCGCCGCCAGCGGCACCACGCTCGCGGTGCACCTGGCCATCACCAAGATCGACCGGGTGGCCGCCGAGCTGATCCCGCACTACGGCGAGGACTGCCCGGCGGCGGTGGTCGCGCACGCGTCGCAGCCCGGCGAGAAGATCCTGCGCGGCACGCTCGCGTCGCTGCCCGCGCAGGTGCGGGAGGCGGGCATCGGGCGGGCCGCGGTGATCTTCGTCGGGCGGACGCTGGCGGCGGAGAAGTTCCCGGACAGCTTCCTGTACTCCGCCGCCCGCGACCGCTCGCGGCAACCGGACTCGCTCTAGCCGGTCAGCGAACGCGTATCCCGCCAGGCGTTTGTTGTGCAGTGCACTTCACCGCCGCCGACGTGGGCCCAGAACACGTCCTCCACCCACGACACCCGGATGCCGCGCAGGGCGCGTTCGGTGGCCTCCTTGAACAGGTCGCGCCCGCCGACCACCGGGCCGTGCGGATCCGGCGCGGCGTAGCGGCCCGCGGTCACCGACAGCCCGTTCGTCACCGCCGGGGCCAGCGCCGCCATGCCCGGCGCCCGCGGTGACTCGTGGAACAGCACCGGCACACGCACCAGCTCGTCGGCTCGCAACCCGGTCTCCCGCAGCATGATCGCCACCTGCGCGTCGATGTGCCGGGCCGCGGTTTCGTTCTGCGCCAGGAAATCCGGGTCGCCGAGCAGTTCCTCCACGGTCGGCTGGTAACTGTGGTTCGTGCCCGCGAACAACCGCGCGCCCGTGCCGTTCGCCTGGTGCAGCAGGCTCTCCGCCAGCCGGGGATCGGCCACCATCAGCGTCCAGCCGCGGGCGTTGTCCGCCTTCACCACGTGCAGCGTCTCGTCGACGTGCCCGACCATCAGCCACGACGTGTCCAGTACCACCGGCGGCTGCTGCCCCTGCGCTTCGAGCAGGCGCAGGAACGCCGGATCCGGCTTGCGGTCCCCGGTGGCCGCGGTGCCGTAGTAGATCCGGCCCTTCGGAAACGGACCGTACGGCGGCAGCGCCTCGAAGTTGCCGGTCGCGTTGCGCTGGTCGGCCCAGGCGTCCGGCAGCGGTGCCCCGGCGAACTCGGTGAACTCCTGCACCACCGCCACGTCCGGCCCGCGCAGGTCGCGGAAGAGCAGCCGCCCGCCCGGGCGCAGCGTCGGCACACCGGCGTCCCACTGGTTCGCCGACCGGATCGCCACCCGCATCGTCCGGCCCCCGGCGCTCGCCACCGCCGGTTCGAACAGGTCCTGCATCCACACGTCCTTCCACCACAGGTCGCTGCCCGCGATGAACCGCGTCTCGACGCCCGCGGTGGCCCGGGTGAGCGTGCCGCTGAACCGGTCCCACTCCCCGGGGTGGCCCGGGGGCAGCCCCTCGGCGGGCCAGCCGGGCCCGTTCCCCGGTTTCGCGGCGAACACCGTGGTGGCGGGCAGGAGGTCGTGCTGGAACAACAGCGGCGCCACCCGCAGCCGCTTGACCACCGCCCGCCCGGCCGAGTGCACGGTGAGGCGCACCCGGCCGTCCCACTTCGCGGGGTCGCGGACGACGTCGCGGCCCTCCACCGCGACGTCCACCCCCGTCCGCATCTCCCGCGCGGAGAGCACCTCCCCCGGCCGCAGCACGCGGTACTCCCCGCCCCGCCGGACGAACACCCGCAGGTGTTCGGCCCGGTCGACCTCGACCCGCGCGGCTTCGCTCCCCCGCAGCCGCAGCTTGGTCAGGTCGTCTTCGTCGCGCCTGCCGTTGACCACCTCGTCGGCGGCGTCGTGGCAGGCCGCGAGCCGCCGGTCGACGGCCAGCCCCGGCTGGTCCACGTCACCCGGCTCGAGCACGCACCGCCTGGAGTCGTCGTCCAGGTTCGGCAGGAACACGCTCTCGCCGGTCAGCCTCGGCGTGGCGGCGGCCACCCCCGGCACGACCACTGACGCGCCCACCACCAGCATGGTGAGCACGAGCCCCCGGATCCCCACTGATCAGCCCCTTCCCTCGTTGCTTCCGAACGGTAGGAAGATCGGCCGCGGGCGGCATCGGTCGTTGGGAGGAGATCCAGGTGGAGAAGGTCCTCATCCTCGGCGGCACCGCGGAGGCACGCGCACTGGCCGCCGCGCTGAGTGAGCGCGGGGTGCCGGTGGTGTCGTCGCTGGCCGGGCGGGTCGCGCGCCCGCGCCTGCCCGTGGGTGAGGTGCGGGTCGGCGGCTTCGGCGGTCCGGACGGCCTCGCCGCCTGGCTGGCCGAGCAGCGCGTCGGCACGGTGGTGGACGCCACCCATCCGTTCGCGGAACGCATCTCGGCCTCGGCGGTCGCCGCGACCCGCACCGCCGGCGTGCCGCTGCTGCGGCTCGAGCGCCCCGGCTGGCAGGCGTCGCCCGGGGACGACTGGCACTGGACCGCGTCGCTGCCGGAAGCCGCCGGACTGCTGCCCGAGCTCGGCCGTCGCGTATTCCTGACCAGCGGGCGGCAGGGTCTGCCCGCGTTCGCCCACCTCGACGACCTGTGGTTCCTGATCCGCTGCGTCGACCCGCCCGAACCCCCGCTGCCCAGGCGGCACGAGCTGCTGCTCAGCCGCGGCCCGTACCAGGTGGAGGCCGAAATCGGGCTGCTGCGCACGCACCGGATCGAGGTGCTCGTCACCAAGGACAGCGGCGGTTCGATGACCGCCGCCAAACTGACCGCGGCCAGGGAACTCGGCCTGCCGGTGGTGCTCGTCCGGCGCCCGGCACCCGCGGGCGCCCCCGAAACCGTCACCTCCGTCGATGCCGTATTGGCCCGCTTACCGCGCGTGGACTAGTGGAATCCGGTATCCCCGCGCAAGGCCCATCCGGGCGGGCGCTAGCGTTGTCGCGATGCCGACCGCGACTCATAGCCGTTCGGCCGAGCCTGACCAGGCGACAGATCCGGAGCGCACCAGCCCGGAAAGCAGCCGCATTCGAGTGTGGCGCCTGCTCGCCATCACCCTCGGCCTGTTGTCCGCCGCCTGTGCGCTGGCGGTCCCGTTCATGCCCGTGGTCCAGGACACCGCGCGCATCGCGTGGCCGGCCAACGGCGACACCAGCCAGGTCAACGCGCCGCTGACGGCGTACTGGGCGCAGGACCTGAGCGCGAACTTCCCGTGCGAAACCGTGCGCTCGCTCGACCAGCGCACCGACGGCGCCGCGATGCTGTTCTCCACCGTGCCCGAGGCCAGGGTCGCCGAGGGCACCGGCATGCAGCTGCAGGTGGACAACGGCCTGCTGATCGTGTCGAACCGGGCGCAGCAGCTGGCCCGCCAGCCGCTGCCGCCGGAGAACTGCGACATCGGCATCTCCTCGACCGTGCACGCGACCACCATCACGGTGGCCGGTCAGGTGCTCTTCCACGACTCGAACGACGTCCGCCCGCGCCTGGTCGGCATCTACACCGACATCACCGCCGAGCAGGACCCGATCACCGGGCTGGACGTCTCGGTCACCCCCGACACCCGGTACCAGTCCTCGCCGACCGGCTGGAAGACCGGCGTCAGCGTGCTGTGCGTGCTGTCGCTGATCGGCTGCCTGATCGCGGTCAACCGGCTGGACTCGCGGGTGGCCAGGCGGGCGCCGAAGTGGGCCCCGGTCGGCTGGTGGCGGCTGACCGGCCGCGACGTCACCGTGATGGCCGCGCTCGGGGTGTGGGTCTTCATCGGACCGGTGACCTCGGACGACGGCTACATCCTGACCATGTCCCGGGTCACCGAGGACGCCGGCTTCCTGGCGAACTACCACCGGTGGTTCGGCGTGGCGGAGGCCCCGTTCGGCTGGTTCTACCACGTCTACGAGCTGATGGCGCACGTCAGCGTGGTGCCGCCGTGGATCCGCCTGCCCTCGTTCCTGCTCGGCGTGATCAGCTGGCTGCTGATCAGCCGCGAGGTGATGCCCCGCCTGGGCACCCAGGTGCGCACCAGCCGCGCGGCCGGCTGGGCCGCCGCCGCGGTGTTCCTGGTCTGGTGGATGCCGTTCAACAACGGGGTCCGGCCGGAGCCGGTCGCCGCGGTCGGCTCGCTGCTGGCGATCTGCGCGGTGGAACGCGCGCTGGTCACCCGGCGGCTGCTGCCGCTGTGCCTCGGCCTGATCGCCGCCGCGCTGACCCTGGCCGCCACGCCGACCGGGCTGATCGCGGTGGCCCCGTTCCTGGTGGCCGGGCGCCCGCTGTTCCACCTGCTCAAGCAGCGTGCCCGCGGTGGTGGCTGGCCGGTGGTGCTGGCGCCGATCTTCGCGGCCGGGCTGATGGTGCTGGTGGTGGTCTTCGCCGACCAGACCTTCGCCACCGTGCAGGAGGCCACCCGGATCCGCAGCAAGGTCGGCCCCAGCCTGTCGTGGTTCGAGGAGCTGTCCCGCTACGAGCTGCTGTTCAGCCCGACCGCCGACGGCTCGGCGTCGCGCCGCTTCCCGGTGCTGCTGCTCCTGCTGTGCACCGGCGCCTGCCTGGTCGTGCTGCTGCGACGCGGGCGCATCCCGGGCGCCGCGCTCGGCCCGTCGCGCCGCCTGATCGGCACGGTCGCCCTGTTCTTCCTGATGATGGCGCTGACCCCGACCAAGTGGACGCACCACTTCGGCGCGTTCGCCGCGGTCGGCGCGGCGATGGCGGCGCTGACCGCGCTGGCCACCAGCTCCACCGTGCTGCGCTCGAAACGCAACCGGGCCGGGTTCCTGGCCGGGTTGCTGGTGGTCGCGGCGCTGGCGATGACCGGGCCCAACGCGTACTGGTTCGTCTCGAACATGGGTGTGCCGTGGGCCGCGCAGGCGCCGACCATCCAGGGTGTGAGCCTGTCCACCATCCTGCTGGTCGCCGCGGCGATCTCGGCGGTGGTGGCGTTCATGGAGAACGTGCGCGCGCAGCGGCCGGACCGGATGTTCGGGCTGCAGAAGGAGAAGGAACGCGGCCGGGCGCTGAAGCTGGGCTCGCTGTCGCTGGTGGTGGTGTGCGGCCTGATGGCCACCGCCGAGTTCGCCTCGATGGCCTGGGCCATCCAGACCCAGCGCACCAGCTACAGCCTGGGCGCGGCGAACTTCGGGCACCTGTTCGGGCGCAGTTGCAACCTGTCCGACCACGTGATGGTGGAACGCGAGCCGGTCTCCAGCGTGCTGTCCGCGCTGCCGCCGGACAAGCAGGCCACCGCCCCGATCGAGCAGCCGGAGCCCACCGACGAGAACGCGCTGCCGCTGCCCGAGCTGGAGAACGGCCCGGTGCAGTCCGGTTTCCACCGCGAGCCGATCGACACCAACGACCCGCTCGACGAGCCGCCGCACGGGTTCAAGACCGACACCGTGCCGATGTGGAGCAGCTACCGGACCAAGGAGAGCCCGACCGGGCGGCTGCGCAGCGACTGGTACGACCTGTCCGAGCGGCCGGCCGGTGGGCAGATCGTGATCGCCACCATGTCGCCGCCGACCAAGGCCACCACGGTGGACCTGGAGTTCGGCGCGGAGACCGACGAGGGCATGAAGACCGTGCGGAGCCTGCCGGTGCTGGTGCCCGGTGGTGGCAACTTCCGCTGGAACGACGTGCGCATCGGCCTGGACTTCCTGCCGCCCGAGGTGTCCTCGGTGCGCGTGGTGGCCGCCGACAACGACCTGACCGAGGACGGCTGGGTCGCGGTCACCGCACCTCGTGTGCCGACGTTCACCACGCTGACCGAGCGCGTCGGTGACGCCCCGGTGTACCTGGACTGGCCGGCGTCGTTCGTCTACCCGTGCATGAACCCGATGAAGGTGCGCGACGGCATCGCCGAGCTGCCTTCGTACCGCGTCACCGCCGGTGACCTGGCGTTCGAGGCGGACTGGGCGGGCAGCCGGACCGGCGGGCCGAACGGCTTCCTGGAGGAGGTCGCCGACCAGCCGGAGGTGCCGAGCTTCCTGATGGGCCAGCCGGGGGCGCCGTGGGGCGTGCTCAAGCAACTGGAGCCGTTCACCGAGGGCGCGCCGCCGATGGTGATCCGCGGCCAGGAGGTGCACTCGGGCTGGTGGTCGCCGGGCCCGGGCCCGGCCCAGCCAGACGGCCGCCAGCCGACGCGGTAGCGGGTGTCCCCGCGGGCCCTCAGTAGGTCCGCGGGGTCCAGACCGCACCCGACTCGCTCACCCGCGTCCGCGACGAGCCGACGATCACCAGGCATCGCATGTCCACTTCGGACGGATTCAGAGTGCCCAGGGTGACCACGCGCACCGACTCCCCGGCACCACCCACGTCACGCGCGACCACGACCGGGGTGTCCGCCGAACGGTGGCGCAGCAGCACCTCGACCGCCGCAGCCAGCTGGGTGACCCGGCTCCGCGAAGCCGGGTTGTAGATCGCCAGCACCAGGTCGGCCGCGCCCACCGCGTCCAGGCGGCATTCGATGACCTCCCACGGCTTCAGCCGATCCGAAAGCGACAGCACGCAGTAGTCGTGGCCGAGAGGTGCGCCCACCCGGGCGGCGGCGGCCTGGGCGGCGGTCACACCCGGTAGTACGCGCACGGAAACCGAGGCGAACCGCGGATCGTCGGCCTGCTCCAGTACAGCCGAAGCCATCGCGAAAACGCCCGGATCCCCTGAAGACACCACCGCGACGGAAGCACCCGAAAGGGCCAGCTCCAGCGCGTCCACCGCGCGCTCGGCCTCCACCCGGTTCCCCGAACTGTGCCGCTGCTGCCCGGCCCGCTGCGGCACGCGCGCCAGGTACGGCCCATACCCCACGAGATGGTCGGCCGCTCCCAGCGCGGCCGCGGCCTCCGGCGTCAGCCAGTCCGGCCCGGCGGGACCGAGTCCGACCACGACGACCTCGCCCCCGGACGGCGGCTCGACCGCCTCCTCCTCCGGTGCACCCACCCGCGAGGCGTAAGCCGGGCTCGGCAGCAGGGCCAGCGAGAAGTACGGCACCGACTCCGGGTCCACGTCGGCCAGCCGCTCGATGCGCTGCGAACCCCAGGTCGCGCGCTCGACGTACCACGCGTCGTCCAGCTTGCCCGCCTCGGCGAGCGCGTCCCGCACGGTGGTGAAGGTGCGGCCGAGCTTGAGCACCGCCGCCGCGTCCGCCTCGGCCAGCTTCATCGCCAGCTGCGGACCGGGCAGCGTGCCCGGCAGCACGGTCAGCACCTCCTCCTTCTGCACCAGCGGCAGTCCGAGCTGGGCCGCCGCGCCGCTGACCGACGTCACACCCGGGATCACGTGGGCTTCGTACCGGTCGGCGAGCCGCTCGTGCATGTACATGTAGGAGCCGTAGAAGAACGGGTCGCCCTCGCACAACACCACCACGGAACGCCCGGCGTCGAGGTGCTCGGCGAGCCGTTTCGCGCTCAGCTCGTAGAACTCGGCGATGGCGCCGTCGTAACCGCCGGGGTGGTCGGTGGTCTCGGTGGTCACCGGGTAGACCAGCGCCTCCTCCAGCTGACCTTCGCGCAGGTACGGCTCGGCGACCGAACGCGCGATGCTGCGCCCGTGCCGCGCGCTGTGGTACGCGATCACGTCGGCCGCCTCGATCACCCGCGCGGCCTTGATGGTCACCAGTTCCGGGTCGCCGGGACCGAGCCCGACGCCGTAGAGCACCCCGCTCATTCGACCTCGCTCGCGATCGCGTTCACCGCGGCCACGGCCAGCGCGCTGCCACCCCGCCGCCCGCGCACCACCAGGTACGGCGCCGGTGCCCGCTCGGCGAGCGCCTCCTTCGACTCGACCGCGCCGACAAAGCCGACCGGCACGCCGATGATCGCGGCCGGTGCGCCGACGCCCTCGTCGAGCAGTTCCAGCAGCCGGAACAACGCGGTCGGCGCGTTCCCGATGGCCACCACCGAACCGGGCAGCTTGTCGCGCCACAGTTCCAGCGCGGCGGCCGACCGGGTGGTGCCCATGCGCTCGGCCAGCCCCGGCACGGCCGGGTCGGACAGCGTGCACAGCACCTCGTTCGCCGCGGGCAGGCGCTTGCGGGTGATCCCGCTGGCGATCATGTTCGCGTCGCACAGCACCGGGGCGCCCGCTTCGAGCGCGGCCCGGCCCGACTCCACCACGTCGAGCGTGTACCCGAGGTCGTCGACCAGGTCGACCATGCCGCAGGCGTGGATCATCCGCACCGCCACCGGGGCCAGGTCGCCGGGCAGGATGGCCAGCTCGGCCTCCGCCCGGATGGTGGCGAAGGAGTGGCGGTAGATCTCCGCCCCGTCCCGGATGTAGTCGATCACACGCGTCCTTCCCGCCACTCGTCCACCGACGAGAACCGTTGCCCGTCCACGAAACAGCCCCCGTCATCGGCGGCGACCACGTCGACATGATCGCCCCGGGGTCTACCACAGCGCCGGTCGCACCCCGAGAAATGTGCGCGGAGACTCACCGGCAGCGCGGCGGCCACGCGGCTTGCTTCGGCCCGCACGTCGGCGTGGGACTTGGCGCAGCCCGGCGAGCCGATGCACGCGCTCAGCGCCACGCCCGGGGTGGACGGATCGACGAAGAACCCCGCGTCCGCGAGCGAAGGGTGCGCCGCGGGCAGCACGATCGACCGCCACGGCGTGACCACCACCGACGGTGCCAGCGCGGCCAGTGCTCGCGCCTGCGTGCCCGACAGGCAGCCGAACCACGGCGCGACCACCCGGCCACCGACCGGTGGCGGCCCGGACCGCGGCACCTCCCCCGGTGCTTCGACCGTCCCCAGTGGACGGACGGCGGCGAGCACCTGTGCACGGGCCGCCGCCGACTCCCGCAACCGCCAGGCGTCCCCGCGCGAGGCCACGAACGCCCGCGCGGCGGTGACCAGCGCGTCCACCGCGCGGTCACGGGGAACCCGGACCCCGGTGTCTTCCCCGTCGATCAGGAAGGCGCCGTCGCACCAGGTGACGTCCGCGCGCTCACCGGCGACGTCACCGCGTCCGCTGTCGATCGCGAACAGGAAGCGCCCCGGCAGCGCGGCGAGTTCCGGCACCGCGCAGACCGCCTCGTCCAGCGCGGCGACCAGGTCGTCCACTTCGGGCACCGGGGACGCGAGGTAGTTGCGCACCCGTTCGTGGCTGGGCCGCGGCAGCAGCCCGGCGGCGGCAAGCCGCCGCGCCAGCCGCGGGTCGTCCCGCTCCAGGCCACGCAGTTGCAGGTTCCCGCGTGAAGTCAGGTGGAGTTCGCCGTCGCCGAGGTCCGCCGCGCAGGCGGCGAGTTCACGCAGCTGGGCGGCGGTGACGCGGCCGCCGGGCAGCCGCACCCTGGCCAGCGCCCCGTCGGCGGCGTCGTGCGTGGCGAACACGCCGGGGCAGGCGTCGGCACGCTGGCGGATTTCCACGATCGTCACCTTAAGGGATGTAGTACATGTACTATCATCCGCACGAGACATTAGATGGGGTGGTGAAGGTCTATGACGAGGGTGGGTGAACCGATCACCCGGGGGCCGGGTTCCGGCCCGGCCGGGAGACCGGTGCTGGAGGTTCGTGACCTGCGGATGCGCTACGGCGCCAACGACGTGCTCAAGGGGGTGGACTTCACCGCGGACCGGGGCGAGGTGGTGGCGCTGCTGGGCCCGAACGGCGCGGGCAAGACAACCACGATCGAGATCCTGGAAGGCTTCCGCATGCGCTCGGGCGGCGAGGTGTCCGTACTGGGCACCGACCCGGCGCACGGCGGCGAAGCGTGGCGGGCGCGGCTCGGCGTGGTCCTCCAGTCGTGGCGCGATCACGGGCGCTTCCGCGTGCGCGACCTGCTCGCGCACCTCGGCCGCTACTACGCGCCGTTCGGCACCGAGGCGATCAACCGTCCGTGGGACACCGACGAGCTGATCGAAACGGTCGGACTCGCCGAGCACGCGAACAAGCGGATCGGGCGGCTCTCCGGCGGGCAGCGGCGGCGCCTCGACGTGGCCATCGGCATCGTCGGCAAGCCGGAGCTGCTGTTCCTCGACGAGCCGACGGCCGGCTTCGACCCGGAGGCGCGGCGCGAGTTCCACGACCTGGTGCACCGGCTGGCCGACGACGACGAGACCACCATCCTGCTCACCACGCACGACCTGGACGAGGCGGAGAAGCTGGCCGACCGCATCCTGATCCTGGCCGACGGCCGGATCATCGCCGACGGCTCGGCCGACGAGCTGTCCCGCCGGATCAGCGGCGAAGCGGAGATCCGCTGGACCCGCGACGGGCAGCGGTTCGTGCACCTGACCACCGAGTCCACCAAGTTCGTGCACGAGCTGTTCAAACAGCACGGCGACGCCATCGGCGAACTGGAAGTGCGCCGCGCGTCGCTGGAGGACACCTACATGACGCTGGTGCGCCAGGCCGAGACCGGCCAGGCCACCGCCGCGGTCCGCGAATTCATCGGGGAGGCATCGTGAATCCCGTGACCAACGCCGTCCGGGCCGGGCTGGCCAGGGGGCGCATCGAACTCCGCAACACGCTGACCACCGGTGAGGACCTGGCTGGCACGGTCATCCCGATGCTGATCCTGCTGGTCGTGATGATCTTCATGCGGGGCGCCACGGTGCCCGGCACGGACTTCTCCCTCGGCAGCGCCGCGGTGCCGGGCGTGCTCGGCATGCAGGTGGTCTTCGGCGGCATGATCGGCGTGGCCGGGCAGCTGATGGTGGACCGCGAGGACGGCACGCTGCTGCGCGCGAAGGCCACCCCGCACGGCATGATCGGTTACCTGATCGGCAAGATCACCATGCTCTCGGCCACCGTGGTGGTCAGCCTGCTGATGATCCTGGTGCCCGCGTTGTTCCTGTTCGACGGGCTGTTCGACGGCGGCTTCGGCGCCTGGGCGGGCTTCGTCGCGGTGCTGGTGCTGGGCATGGTCGCCACCATGCCGCTGGGCGCGGCGATCGGCTCGCTGACCGCCAACCCGCGCAACATGGGCCTGGTCATGCTGCCGTTCATGGGGCTCGCGGCGATCTCGGGCATCTTCTACCCGATCACCTCGCTGCCGGAGTGGGTGCAGTGGATCGCGCAGGTGTTCCCGATGTACTGGCTCGGCCTCGGCATGCGCTCGGCGGTGCTGCCGGACGCGCTGGTCGCCGCCGAGATCGGCGAATCGTGGCGGCACCTGGAGACCGTCGGCGTGCTCGGGGTGTGGGCGGTGGCCGGGCTCGTGCTGGCCCCGATCCTGTTGCGTAGGATGGCCCGCCGTGAGTCGGGCTCGGCCGTGGCGGCCCGGCGCGAACGGGCCATGCAGCGGGTGGGGACGTGACGGGGAGCAGGCGATGAGCGAGGCGATCTACAACCGGATCGCCGTGCTCCGCGCCGAACGGGGCATTTCGCGGCGCCAGCTGTCCGAGGCGCTCGGCGTGCACTACCAGACCATCGGTTACCTGGAGCGCGGCGAGTACAGCCCGAGCCTCTACCTGGCGCTGAAGATCGCGGAGTACTTCGAGGTGGCGGTCGAGGTGATCTTCTCGACCACCCCCTTCCCGCGCATCGGCGACTCGGAGCGCACGGCCTAGATCACCTTGACGCGGTCGTCTCCGTGCCCGGAGAGTGAGAGCCGACCCACACCACGGAGGCGCCGCGTCATGATCCTGCTTCTGTCCACTTCGGACACAGACCTGCTCAGCGCCCGCGCGGCCGGAGCCGAGTACCGGCTGGCGAACCCGGCCCGGCTCGACCTGGCCGAGCTGCCCGCACTGCTGGACGGGGTGCCGGTGGTCGTGGTGCGCATCCTCGGCAACGAGCGGACCTGGCCCGACGGGCTGGCCCAGGTCCGCGCCAGCGGCGCGCACGTGGTGGTGCTCGGCGGTGAGCAGGCGCCGGACGCGGAGCTGATGCGGCTGTCCACCGTGCCCGCCGGGATCGCCGCCGAAGCGCACGCCTACCTCGCGCAGGGCGGCCCGGCGAACCTCGAGCAGCTGCACCACTTCCTGTCCGACACGCTGCTGCTCACCGGCCACGGCTTCGAACCGCCGGTGGAGCAGCCCGCGTGGGGGGTGCTGGAGCGCGAGCGGCGCAACGACGACGGCCCGGTGGTCGCGATCCTGTACTACCGCGCGCACCAGCTCAGCGGGAACACCGCGTTCGTGCACGCGCTGGCCGACGCGGTCGAGGACGCGGGCGGCCGCGCCCTGCCGATCTACTGCGCCACGCTGCGCTCCCGCGAGCCGGAGATGATGGCGGAGCTGGCCAAGGCCGACGCGCTGCTGGTCACCGTGCTGGCCGCGGGCGGCACCAAGCCGGCCGAGGCGGGCGCCGGCGGGGACGACGAAGCCTGGGACGTGGCCGAGTTCGCCGCGCTGGACATCCCGATCCTGCAGGCGCTCTGCCTGACCAACGACCAGCGGACGTGGTCGGACAACGACGAGGGCCTCTCGCCGATCGACGCGGCGTCGCAGGTCGCGGTACCGGAGTTCGACGGCAGGCTGATCACCGTGCCGTTCTCGTTCAAGGAAACCGACAACGACGGCCTCCCCCGCTACGTGCCGGACGCCGAGCGCGCGTCCCGCGTGGCGAAGATCGCGCTCGGGCACGCGCGCCTGCGGCACATCCCGCCCGCCGAGCGCCGGATCGCGCTGGTGCTGTCGGCGTACCCGACCAAGCACTCGCGCGTCGGCAACGCGGTCGGCCTGGACACCCCGGCCAGCGCGGTGAAACTGCTGCGCGCCATGCGGGACCAGGGGTACCACCTCGGTGACGGCCTGCCCGGCCTGGACCCGACCGGCACCGACCAGCCCGACGGTGACGCGCTGATCCACGCGCTCATCGCGGCGGGCGGGCAGGACCCGGAATGGCTGACGCAGGAACAGCTGTCCGGCAACCCGATCCGCGTCCCGGCCGCGCGTTACCGCGAATGGTTCGACGCGCTGCCCGAGGACCTGCGCGCGGACATGGAGGAGCACTGGGGCCCGCCGCCGGGTGAGCTGTACGTCGACGGCGGTGACATCGTGCTGGCGTCCATCCAGGCGGGCAACGTGCTGCTGATGATCCAGCCGCCACGCGGGTTCGGCGAGAACCCGGTGGCCATCTACCACAACCCGGACCTGCCGCCGAGCCACCACTACCTGGCCGCGTACCGCTGGCTGGAGGAGGACTTCGGCGCGCACGCCGCGGTCCACCTCGGCAAGCACGGCTCGCTGGAATGGCTGCCCGGCAAGACCGCCGGGCTGTCCGCGAGCTGCGCGCCGGACGCGGTGCTCGGCAGCCTGCCGCTGATCTACCCGTTCCTGATCAACGATCCCGGTGAGGGCGCGCAGGCCAAGCGCCGCGCGCACGCCACCATCGTCGACCACCTGGTGCCGCCGATGGCCCGTGCCGAGAGCTACGGCGACATGGCGCGGCTGGAGCAGCTGCTCGACGAGCACGCCAACATCGCCGCGATGGACCCGGCGAAGCTGCCCGCGATCCGCGCGCAGATCTGGACGCTGATCCAGGCCGCCAAGCTCGACCACGACCTCGGCGTGGACGAACGCCCGCACGACGCGGAGTTCGACGACTTCCTGCTGCACATCGACGGCTGGCTGTGCGAGGTCAAGGACGCGCAGATCCGCGACGGGCTGCACATTCTGGGCGAGGCGCCGTCCGGGGAAGCCAGGGTGAACCTGGTGCTGGCGATGCTGCGGGCGCAGCAGATCTTCGGCGGTCAGCACGGCGCGGTGCCCGGACTGCGGTCCGCCTTGGGGCTCAAGGAGAACGGCGACGCGCCGACGTCCGAAGTGGACGCCATCGAAGCGACGGCGCGACGGCTCGTCGAAGCGATGGAACAGCGCGACTGGGCACCGGCGGCGGTCGGCGCGGTGACCACCGAGGTGCTCGGCGGTCCGGATGAGACAGTCCACAAAGTACTGTCGTTCGCCGCGGACGAGATCGTGCCGCGGCTGGCCGGGACCACCGCGGAGATCGACGCGGTGCTGCACGCGCTCGACGGCGGGTACGTCGCGGCCGGGCCGAGCGGGTCGCCGCTGCGCGGGCTGATCAACGTGCTGCCCACCGGCCGCAACTTCTACACCGTGGACCCGAAGGCCATTCCGAGCAGGCTCGCCTGGGAAACCGGGCAGGCGCTGGCGGATTCGCTGCTGAAGCGGTACCGCGAGGACACCGGCGAATGGCCGCCGTCGGTCGGGCTTTCGGTGTGGGGCACCGCGGCCATGCGCACTTCGGGTGACGACGCCGCGGAAGTGCTGGCGCTGCTGGGCGTGCAGCCGGTCTGGGACGAAGCTTCGCGGCGGGTGACCGGGATCGAGGCGATCCCGCTGGCCGAGCTGGGTCGCCCGCGCATCGACGTCACGGTCCGGATCAGCGGGTTTTTCCGCGACGCCTTCCCGCACGTGATCGAGCTGCTCGACGACGCGGTCCGGCTGGTGGCCGGGCTGGACGAGCCGGATTCGGAGAACTTCGTGCGCGCGCACGCGCGTGCCGACCTCGCCGAGCACGGTGACGAACGGCGGGCGACCACGCGCATCTTCGGCTCGAAGCCGGGTTCGTACGGCGCCGGGCTGCTGCCGCTGATGGACTCGGGCAACTGGCGCGACGACGCCGACCTCGCCGAGGTCTACGCGGTGTGGGGCGGGTACGCCTACGGCCGCGACCTCGACGGCGCCCCGGCGCGGCCCGAGATGGAGACCGCGTACCGCCGGATCACCGTGGCGGCGAAGAACACCGACACCCGCGAGCACGACATCGCCGACTCGGACGACTACTTCCAGTACCACGGCGGCATGATCGCCACCGTGCGCGCGCTGACCGGGCAGGCGCCGGTGTCCTATGTGGGCGACAGCACCACGCCGGACGCGGTGCGCACCAGGACACTCGGCGAGGAGACCACGCGCGTGTTCCGCGCGCGGGTGGTGAACCCGCGCTGGATCGGCGCGATGCGGCGGCACGGGTACAAGGGCGCGTTCGAGCTGGCGGCCACCGTGGACTACCTGTTCGGCTTCGACGCCACCGCCGGGGTGGTGCAGGACTGGATGTACGAGAAGCTGTCCGAGTCCTATGTGCTGGACCAGGAGAACCAGGAGTTCCTGCGCAAGGCGAACCCGTGGGCGCTGCGGGGCATCATCGAGCGGCTGACCGAGGCCGCCGACCGGGGCCTGTGGGCCGAACCCGACGCGAACCTGCTGGACCGCATGCGACAGGTCTACCTCCAGCTGGAAGGCGACCTGGAGGAGTAACCGGCGATGCTATGAATGTGGCTTTCGTGTCGCCGCCGGTGGCACCAACGCGACCTCCGAGTCGCAGCCAGCGTCACAAACGTAGCCTTCGGGTCGCGGCCAGTGTCACGAATGTGGCTTTCGGGACGCCAAACGTCTCGAAAGCCACATTCGTGACATCCGCCCGCCTTAGCTGGCCTGTTGCTCGGCGATCCAGTCGCGGTAGACGGTGACGTCGGTCCAGACGCCGAGGCCGCTGGCGCACTTCGGGTCCTCGTCGCCGTCGCGGCTGGTGGCGCCGACTAGTTCCCACTCCCCCGTGCGGCCCTTGATCTGCGGCCCGCCCGAGTCGCCGTAGCAGCCCATCGCGTCCGGCGTGTCCGACCCGGTGCAGATCTCCTTCCCCGCGGCGAAGTCGCGGCAGTCCTGGGCGGGCATCACCTTGGTGTCCAGCTCCTGCAGGATGTCTGGCGCACCGCAGTTCTCCTCCGCGCAGTGCTCGCCCCAGCCCAGGATCCGGGTCGCCGTGCCCGCCTCACCCGTCGCCTCGGCGATCTTGATCGGCTGCTCGGTCACCTTCTTGTCCAGCCGCACCAGCGCGATGTCCGCGCCCGGCTGCTGCGCGGCGTAGTCCGGGTGCACGACGATCCGGCTCACCCCGGCCTCGGTGCCGCCGCTGGCGTGCTCCCGCGCGCCGATCCGCGTGGTGACCTCCTCCGGCTTGGCACCCTGCACGCAGTGCGCCGCGGTCACCACCCACTCCTCGCCGATCAGCGAGCCACCGCAGAAGTGCTTCCCGCCCTGCTGCAGCGAAACCATGAACGAATAGTCCTCGGTGGCGTCGTGCCCGCCGATGATGAACGGCGTCGGCCCGCCCGCCGCCGCGACCCCCGGCACCAGCACCGCTCCCGCGGCGGCCAGTCCGGCCACCAAAACCCCGGTTTTGCGAAGCATTTTCGTAATCTCCCCGTGGACGACGATTTGCTGACAGCCGTCACCCTATGGGGTGGAGATCACCAGTGGGTCATTCCTTCGGCCCGGAGCCCATCAGCCGGATGGCCGACCCCGTGCGACGCCACGCCAGCTCGGCGGTCCGCAGGCGCCACGGCCGCAACCGCACCACGGTGAACCGCTCGTCCAGCGGCTCGTCCACGCCGAGTATCCGCAGGTCGAAGCCCAGCGGCGGGTCCGCGGCGCCGAACAGCTCCCACACGTGCCGCCGGTTCTCCGGCGATCCGGCGTACTCGGCTTCGCATTCCGCCACGGCGATCTCGTGCATCGGATCCCAGTACGAGCACGACACATAGGGCGTGCGCGCGAGGTGCGCGCGCTTCAACGGAGTCGGCCGCGCCGTCACCCATCCGATGAGGCCGTCACCGGTTTGCTCCCAGTACGGGTGCACAACGCGCGACCGCGGGCGGCCGAGCCGGTCGACGGTGGCCATCGAGCACCAGACCACGCGATGGGCGACCCGCACGAACTCGGCCACCACCTCCACCGGGGGTCTTGCCATTTCCACAACCATGGTTGTGTACTTTAGCCCGATGAGCGAGCCACCGGTAGCGCCGGAACGCACCGAACTGTCCCTGCTCGCCCTGTTCGCCGGCTGGGCGATGACCGGCGAAGTGCAGCGGCGGCTGGGCGAGGACGGTTTCGGCGACCTGCGGTTCAACGACGGGTTCGTGGTGCAGCACGTGCTCGCCGGGCCGCTGACCGTCTCCGCGCTCGCCGAGCGCATGGGCGTCACGCAGCAGGCCGCGTCGAAAGCGGTCGCCGATCTGGACCGCCGCGGCGTGCTGACCAGGAAACCCGCCCCGGACGACGCGCGCGCCCGCCTGCTCGAACTGACCGAATTCGGGCGCGCCTCGGTGGCGGCCACCCGGCGGCACCGGGCCGCACTGGAGTCCGAAATGGAGGCGGAGTGGGGGGCGGACCGGGTGGCGGACGCCCGTGCGCTGCTGGCGGAAATTCTCCGCCGGCTCGGCGGTACCGAAGCCGTGAAGCAGCGCCGCGTCCGGCCCCCGGCCTGAACGACGCAGATCCGGCTTTCGGCCCATCGCCTTCTCCCGATCAACGGTCTACAGTCCTCATCCGGTGCACCCGGCGGGGCGAATCCCCTGCGGGGCAACAACTTTCTGGGAGGGCCTGGCAGTGGGCAATTCACGGGAACGAAGAAGAATCCGGCGCGGGGTCACCGCGGGCGCGCTCGCCGTCGTGCTCGCGGGCGGGCTGGCTTCGGCCACCACCGCGACCGCCGCGGGCAACGTGGTCCGAGCGGACAAGTCGGTCAGCCGATCCTGTTTCGCCGCGCCACTGCCCCAGCACGCGCCCGGCGCGGACCGCCGCGAGGTGACCGCCTCGGTGGACGGCCTGGTCCAGGCGCGGCTTTCCCCGTCACGCGGCAGCGAGGGCGACTGGGACCTCGCCGTGTTCGACAAGGCGTCGGGCAAGGTGGTCGCCGCCTCCGCCGGGCTGCGCACCCGCGAACTCGCCGAGAGCTTCGTGAAGAAGGGCCAGCAGCTCGTCGTGCAGGCCTGCCGCTACGCCGGTCAGGCGCGCAACGCCGTGCTGGGCGTGGACTTCCTGGCGCTGACCCCGCAGGGCACCGCGCCGCAGAAGGCCGAACTGGTCCGCGTGCACACACCGTCCAAAGCGGACAAGGACCGGCTGCTCGACCTCGGCCTCGACGTGACCGAGAAGGCCGACGCCACCGGCGTCGAGGTGGTGCTGGCCGGGGACGAGGACCGCGGCAAGCTGGCCGCGAGCGGCCTGCAGTCCACTGTGGTCATCGCTGACCTGTCGGCGAAGTCGGTGCAGAACGCCAAAACCGACGCCGAATTCGCGGCGAAGGCGCCGCCGTCGGTGCTGCCGTCCGGGCGCACCGCCTACCGCCACCTCTACGACTACGAGTTCGAGGTCAAGGAACTCGCGCGCAACAACCCGAGCCTGGTGCGCGCGTTCACACTGCCCGAGGCCACCATCGAAGGCCGTGACGTGGTCGCCGCCGAGGTCGCCACGAACGTCACCAACCCGGCCGACGGCAAGCCGGTGAACTTCACCATGGGTGTGCACCACGCGCGTGAATGGCCGGCCGGTGAGCACGCCATGGAATGGCTGCACGAACTGGTCAAGGGCTACCGGACCAACAATGCCGAGCTGAAGAACCTGGTCGGGCGCACCCGCAACATCGTGGTGCCGATCGTCAATCCCGACGGCTTCTCCATCTCCCGCGAGGCCGAGCCCCGCGGTGATTTCACCCTGTTCGACTACGAGATGAAGCGGAAGAACTGCAACGCCGCCGACTCACCACCGCAGTATGCGACCGGCGTGTGCAAGGCGAACCCGGCGGGCAGGCTGCGCGGCACCGACCCGAACCGCAACTACGCCGGGTTCTGGGGCGGCCCCGGCGCCGCCACGGCGTGGAGCGACGACACCTTCCGCGGCTCCGGCCCGTTCTCCGAACCGGAAACCCGCAACATCCGCTCGATCGTGTCCACCCGCCAGGTGACCAACCTGATCACCCTGCACACCTACTCGAACCTGGTGCTGCGCGTGCCCGGCGTGGCCGACGTCCGGCCGCCGCTGGACGAGCCCGCCTACGAAGCGCTCGGCGCGAAGATGGCCTCCCGCAACGGTTACACCAATCAGCCGTCGTGGGCGCTGTACGACACCACCGGGTCCACGGAGGACTGGTCGTACTGGGCGACCGGCGGCTGGGGCTTCACCTTCGAGATCGGCCCCAACGAGTTCCACCCGCCGTTCGCCGACGGCGTGATCGCCGAGTACGCCGGGATCGCCCCGGCGGCCGGCGCGGGCAAGGGCGGCAACCGGCAGGCGTTCATCGACATGCTGGCCAACGCGGCCGACCCGGCGGCGCACTCCACGCTGATCGGCTCGGCGCCCAAGGGCTACGAGCTGAAGCTGCACAAGACCTTCCAGACGCCGACCTCGCCGGTGCAGAACCCGGACGGCTCGACCGGCGCGCCGATCTACGTGACCGACAAGCTGGATTCGAAGCTGACCACCACCGGCGGCCGGTTCGCCTGGTCGGTCAACCCGTCGACGCGCCCGTACGTGGCCGGACGCTACGGCCGTGACCCGCAGGGCCCGGCGCAGGCCGGGTTCCCGCTGGCCAACCCGCCCGGCGTCCCCGCGGAGAACCAGGACTACCCGAGCGACGACGTCAACGTGGAAAGCGTGCCGTTCCACGTCGACGGCCTGCCCGCGGTGGACAACGGGAAGCTGACCGTGGCGGTGGACTGGACCAGCACGGCCACCGACTGGGACGTCTACGTGTTCGACTCGACCGGCAAGCTGGTCACCCAGTCGGCGAACGGCAACACGCGCTCCGAGCGCGCGGTCATGTTCGACCCGCCGGCCGGCGACTACCTGGCCGTTTTTGTCAACTACGACCAGGTGGACCCGGCGAACCCGGACGACTGGACCGGCCGCGTCGAGTTCGCCTCGCCGCTGCCGACCACCTACGGGCCCAAGGAGGCGTACACGCTCACCTGCACCTCACCCCGCGGCAAGATCGTCGGGCTGACCGACGTGTTCGCCGACCGCGGGCAGACGGTGGACGTGGGCGAGGTCTGCACCCGCTCGGCCCGCGCCACCAAGGAACGCGACCGGGGCTGAACCACCCCTGACGGTGCCCCGGCGGCCTCTCCCGCCGGGGCACCCGCGCGCCGCCGAGTTCAGCGGCGCCGCGGAAGCGCCGGTACGGTGCGGACATGCTTGGTTTGCCCGAGGAGATCACCACCTGCCTGTTCGATCTGGACGGGGTGCTCACCGGCACCGCCGAACTGCACAAGCAAGCCTGGAAGCAGACCTTCGACGAATTCCTGCGTGCCCGCGACGGGGCGGGCTTCCAGCCGTTCACCGACCGGGACTACGCCGACCACGTGGACGGGCGGCCGCGCTTCGACGGCGTGCGCGAATTCCTCGCCTCACGCGGGATCACGCTGCCCGAAGGCGAGCCCGGTGACCCGCCGGCCCGCGAAACCGTGCACGGCGTGGGAAACCGCAAGAACGAACTGGTGCTGGCGATCATCGACGAACGCGGCATCAACCCGTACCCCGGTTCCGTGCGGTACCTCGAAGCGGCCAGCGCGGCCGGGC
This sequence comes from Amycolatopsis albispora, assembly GCF_003312875.1. Lineage (NCBI taxonomy): Bacteria > Bacillati > Actinomycetota > Actinomycetes > Pseudonocardiales > Pseudonocardiaceae > Amycolatopsis > Amycolatopsis albispora. The sequence continues at coordinate 9,036,958 of NZ_CP015163.1, read as the reverse complement.
TGAAGATCGGCGTGGTCACCTCGTCGGCGAACGGCGCGAAGGTGCTCGAAGGCGCGGATCTGGCCAAGTTCGTGCAGGCCCGCATCGACGGCGTGGTGATCGTCGAGCGGAAGCTCCGCGGCAAGCCCGCGCCGGACTCGTTCCTGGCCGGAACCGCGGCGCTGGACACCGAGCCCGCAGCGGCCGCGGTTTTCGAAGACGCCATCGCCGGGGTGCGGGCGGGCAGGGCGGGCGCGTTCGGTTACGTGGTCGGCGTGAACCGCGCCGACCAGGCGGAGCAGCTGCGTGCCGCGGGCGCCGACGTGGTGGTCGACGATCTGGCGGAACTTCTGGAGGACTGAGTGACGCACGGCTACGAGCAGGCCGAACGGTCGGCGTGGGAGCTGCGCTGGGTCGGCATGGACGTCGACCAGCTGCAGCGGACCGAATCGACGTTCGCGCTGTCCAACGGGCACATCGGCCTGCGCGGCACGCTCGAGGAAGGCGAGCCGCGCGGGCTGCCCGGCACCTATCTGAACGGGTTCTACGAGTCGTACCAGCTGCCCTACGCCGAAGCCGGGTACGGCTACCCGGAGGACGGGCAGACCGTGGTCAACGTGACCGACGGCAAGATCATCCGGCTGCTGGTCGAGGACGAACCGCTGGACATGCGGTACGGCCAGGCCACCACGCACGAGCGGGTACTGGACTTCCGCTCCGGCACGCTGCGGCGCACCACCGAGTGGTCGTCGCCGACCGGGCGCCGCGTCCGCGTGCGCACCGAGCGGCTGGTGTCGTTCACCCAGCGCGCGGTGGTGGCGATCCGGTACGAGGTGGAGCCGCTGGACGGTGAGATCCAGCTGGTGGTGCAGTCCGACCTGCTGGCCAACGAGCCGATCGAGTCCGACACCAGCGACCCGCGGGTGGCCGCCGCGCTGCAGTCGCCGCTGGTCGGCGAGTTCGCCATGGCCGAGGAGAGCCGGGCGGTGCTGGTGCACCGCACGCGGGAATCGGGGCTGCGCATGGCCGCGGCCATGGACCACCAGCTGGAGACCAACGACGGCCTGCGCACCCTCATCCACGCCGAAGAGGACCTGGCCCGGCTGACCGCCGCGGTCGACGTCCCGGCGGGCGAAAAGCTCACGCTGGTCAAGTACCTGGGCTACGGCTGGTCGGCGCAGCGGTCGGCGCCCGCGCTGCGCGCGCAGGTGGAGGCCGCGCTCGACGGCGCGCTGCAGACCGGCTGGGAGGGCCTGCTCGACGAGCAGCGGCGGTTTCTCGACGAGTTCTGGGAGTCCGCCGACGTGCGGATCGACGGGGATCCCGAACTCCAGCAGGCGGTGCGGTTCGCGTTGTTCCACGTGCTGCAGGCCGGGGCCCGCGGCGAGAGCCGCGCCATTCCCGGCAAGGGGCTGACCGGCCCCGGTTACGACGGGCATGCCTTCTGGGACACCGAATCCTTCGTGCTCCAGGTGCTCACCTACACCATGCCGGAGGCCGCCCGCGACGCGCTGCGCTGGCGTCACTCCACTTTGGACAAAGCACGCGCGCGGGCGGCCCAGCTCGGCCTGCGCGGCGCGGCCTTCCCGTGGCGGTCGATCAACGGCGCGGAATGCTCGGCGTACTGGCCGGCCGGCACCGCGGCCTTCCACGTCAGCGCCGACATCGCCGACGCGGTCGCCCGCTACCTGGCCGCCACCGGCGACGAGGAGTTCGAACGCGGGTGCGGTGTCGAGATCCTGGTGGAAACCGCCCGGCTGTGGATTTCGCTCGGGCACCACGGCCGGCACGGCGGGTTCCGGATCGACGGCGTGACCGGGCCCGACGAGTACTCGGCGATCGCGGACAACAACGTCTACACGAACCTGATGGCGCAGCGGAACCTGCGCGAGGCGGCGCTGGCCTGCGAACGGCAGCCGGACGTGGCTTCGTCGTTCGGCGTGAACCCGGAAGAACTCGCCGAGTGGCGGCTGGCCGCCGACGAGATGGTCATCCCCTACGACGAACTGCTCGAAGTGCACCCGCAGGCCGAGCGGTTCACCCAGCACGTGGACTGGGACTTCGAGGGCACGCCGCTGGAGAACTACCCGCTGCTGCTGAACTACCCGTACTTCGACCTGTACCGCAAGCAGGTGGTCAAGCAGGCCGACCTGGTGCTGGCGATGCACTTGCGGGGTGACGCGTTCACGCCGGAGCAGAAGGCCCGCAACTTCGCCTACTACGAGGCGAGGACCGTGCGCGACTCGTCGTTGTCGGCGGGCACGCAGGCCGTGCTGGCGGCGGAGGTCGGGCATCTGGACCTGGCCTACGACTACCTCGCCGAGGCCGCGTTCACCGATCTGCACGACGTGCACAACAACGTGCGCAACGGGCTGCACATGGCGTCGCTGGCCGGGGCGTGGCTGGCCACCGTGGCCGGGCTCGGCGGCATGCGGGACCACGGCGGCAGCCTGGCGTTCGCGCCACGGCTGCCGCGCGGCCTGGACCGGGTGGCCTTCCGCCTGATCTTCCGCGGGAGCCACTTCTCCGTGGAGATCACCGGCGAGGAAGCGAGCTACCGGCTGATTTCGGGCGGGCACCTGGACATCCGCCACCACGGCGAGAAGGTCACCGTGACCACCACCGCGGCCACGCTGCCCATCCCGCCCGCGCCCGACCTGCCCGCCCCGGTCCAGCCGCCGGGCCGGGCCCCACTCCGCCGGGAGCCGCGTTAGCCGGGACGAAACGGCGGAGCCGCTTGCGGTGGGCCGTCAGCTCGCTCCAGCACCGGCACCGGCGCCCAAGCCGGTCAAACACTCTCCCTAGTCGGGCGGTTCGGGCTTTTCGCTGGTGGGCGGTAGTTCCACGTCGTCGGTGTTGGGCAGGTTCTTGGTATCGACGTCCTTGGTGCCCGGCGGGTCCAGATCGGGATGGGGCGGCCGGGGCACCTCCGCCGACAGCGGCTGGTCCTCGTCGTCGTCTTCGCCGAGCCGGCGGTGTTGTTCACGCATACTCCCGGCGTACCCGCGAACGGGCCCGTTGACAACCGCTCAGCCGAAGGCTTCGGTGATCGCGCGTGCCCGCAGCCGCTCCAGCGTGCCGCTCTGCTCCTCGGCCCGCTCCAGCAACCGGTCCAGTTCGAGGACGTCCAGGCGTGAATCGCCGACGGCGCGCTGCCGCAGCGTGCGCCAGCAGGCGGCCTTGCCCTCGACACCGAGGCGCATCGTCTCCAGTTCGACCACCCGGCTGAGCGGCGAGCGGAACAGCAGCCTGCCGTTGAGCTTCAGGCGCGTGACCTTCTCCCCCGCCCAGGCCAGCAGCGCCTTGTGCCGGGCGCGCGGCAGGTCGAGGCGCTCGACCAGGTCGAGCAGGCTGCGCCGGTCCTCGGCGATCTCCGCGGCCAGCCGACGCAGTTCGGGACCGTAGTCCGTGGCGCGCTCGGCGACCGTCAGCCGGCGGATCAGCTCCACCCCGGCGGTCGCACCCGCGAGGTGGTCATTGAGGTAGGTGCCGAGATGGGCGTCCCGGCTCACGTGGATGAGCATGCCGTCCGGGTACCCGCCGGCGGCCCGGTTAAGCGACCCGCAGCGCTCCGCCCGCCTCGCCCGACAACATGGTCAGCAGCAGGCCTTCGGTGGTCGACCACGGGCAGATCTCGACCCGTTCCCCGCAGACGGTCAGCAGCGCTTCGGCGACGATGGCGCCCGCGAGCGCCTGCCGCGAGCGGCAGCGGGAGATACCGGGGAGTTCGGCGCGGCGGTCCACCGGCATCTTGGCCAGGCGCGGAATCCAGCGGCGCAGGTCTTCGACGTGCAGGGTGCGCGGGACGAAGTCGCCGTCCCGCTGCGGTCTCGCCCCGGCGAGGCGGGCCAGCTGGCGCAGGACCTTCGAGCAGCCGATCGCCCGGGTCCCGCCGGTCAGCTCGTCCGCGTCACCGAGCGCCTCCCGCACCTGGTCGAGGGTGTGCTCGCGCAGTGCGTCCATCCGCTTGGCCGACGCCTGGTCGTGCCCGAACCACGCCCGCGTCATCTCCCGCGCGCCCAGCCTGAGCGAACGCGCGAACGTGGCCACTTCACCGGCACCCGCGGCGATCTCGACCGTGCCGCCGCCGACGTCCAGCACCACCAGCGGCCCGGCGGAGGCGCCGTACCAGCGGCGGGCGGCCAGGAAGGACAGCTCGGCCTCGCGGCGGCCGGACAGGAAGCGCAGCTCGGTGCCGGTTGCCCTGGCCACCTTCGCCACCACCTGCCGGGCGTTCGCCGCGTCGCGCACCGAGGACGTCGCGAACGGGAAGACCTCGTGTGCGCCGTGCTCGGCCGCGACCCGGTTCGCCTTGCGCACCGCGTCGACGATCGAATCGACACCGTTCCGGCTGAGCGCGCCGTCGGCTTCGAGCGCGCGGTCGAGCCGCAGCCGGGTTTTGTGCACCAAGGCCGGTTCCACCGGCGAGCCACCGCGTTCCACCAGCACCAACCGCGCGCTGAACGACCCCACGTCAAGCACTCCGACGAGCTGATCCCGCACCCAAACCTCCCACCGCGTGTCGCAGGTAACCGATTCTTCCCGCAAAATCACGCCGCCAAACCCCAGTAAAGGAATCTTTAACATACCCCATACGGGTGATACGAACCGGCTCCGGGTCTCGGGGAGGTAACGCTTTGGCTGGTTCACAGCGATCAAGGAGCCATGAAAGAGGGGTGCCGCGGGGTCGGGGACACCGGGCGGCTGGCCACCGTGGTGGCGGCGGTTGTCGTGGTGCTCACCGGCGCGCTGACCGCGGTCACGCTGATCGTCACCCCGCAGCGCACCACGGTTCCGGTGACCGGCGGGGAACTCGCGGTCGCCCCGCGGGGCGGCCCCACCCCGGCCGACCGGCCGCTGCCGCCCGCGAAGCCCGTCTCGCTCGAGATCCCCGCGATCGGCCTGTTCACCGATGCGCTGGCGGAACTGGGGCAAACCCCTACCGGCGCGATGGAGGTGCCCGGGGCAGGCCAGCGCGCCGGCTGGTACGCGCCCGGCCCGGCGCCGGGTGAGCTCGGGCCCGCGTTGATCAGCGGGCACGCCGTGTACGCCTACGCCCGCGGGCTGTTCCACCGGCTGCGTGAGCTGCACACCGGGGACGTGGTACGCGTCGGCCGGTCCGACGGCACCACCGCGGAGTTTTCCGTGTACCTGGTGGAAAAACGGCCGCGGAAACCGGGACCGGCGATGGCGCGCGACTACACCGGCACCCCGGGCACCGGCCCGGAACTGCGGCTGGTCACCTGCGCCGCCACCTACGACCGCAGCGTCGGCGACCGCGCCGAAGAGGTGGTTGTCTCCGCCCGGCTCGCCTGAACTCAGCCGGAATACCCGGCCGCGCGCGAAACGTCTTCGGCACCACGCAGCACCCGGAGCACGTTGCGGCCCGCGAGCTTCGCGCAGTCGTCCTCGCTCCAGCCGCGGTCCAGGAGCGCGCCGAACAGCACCGGGTACTTCGAGACGTCCTCCAGCCCGGCGGGCAGCGACTTGACCCCGTCGTAGTCGCCGCCGACGCCGATGTGGTCGATCCCGGCCACCTCACGCGCGTGCTCCAGGTGCGCCACCACGTCCTCGACGCCCACGGATTCGTTGCCGGAGACGAACTTCGGCACGAAGGTGACCATGCAGACGCCGCCGTTGCCCGCGAGCCGCGCGAGCACGTCGTCCGGCACGTTGCGCGGGTGGTCGTTGACCGCGCGGCACGACGAATGCGTGAACACCACCGGCGCGGTGCTCACGTCGAGCGCGTCCCGCATGGTGCTCGGCGCGACGTGCGACAGGTCGGCGAGCATGCCGATCCGGTTCATCTCCCGCACCACGTCACGGCCGAACTCGGTCAGCCCGCCGTGCTCCGGCTCGTCGGTGGCCGAATCCGCCCACGGTGTGTTCGAGTTGTGCGTCAGCGTCATGTACCGGACGCCGAGGCGCCGCAGGATCCGCAGCACACCCAGCGAGCCGGCGATGCTGTGCCCGCCCTCGGCCCCGAGCATCGACGCCACCCGGCCGTCGCGGAACGCGGCCTCGGCCTCGTCGGCGGTGCGCGCCAGCGCCAGCTGGTCGGGGTAGCGCTCCAGCAGCTGGTAGACCACCTCGATCTGCTCCAGCACCGCGGTGACCGCGCTGTCGCCGGTGAACCCGCACGGCACGTAAACCGACCAGAACTGCAGGCCGACCTTGCCCTCGCGCAACCGCGGCAGGTCGGTGTGCAGGCGGTCCTGCCGCTGCCGCAGGTCCACCGCGGCCACCGCCTCCCGCGGGTCCGGCCCGGCCAGGTCACGCAGCGCCCACGGCAGGTCGTTGTGCCCGTCCGCCAGCTGCGTCCCCGACAGCAGTGCCCGCGCCCGCTCCACCCCGGTCATCCCCAGATCCCTTCCGCCAGAATGCCTTACGGCGGAACCGTACCGGTCAGCTCAGCACCAGCGGGACCACCGGGGACGGCTCCTTCGACAGCGGCAGCTGGTAGCGCTGCGCCAGGTACGACGCGACGTCGTGGAACAGCGGACCGGCCGAATGCCCGGCGGGCAGCGTGGTGTCCGGCGCATCCAGATGGATGCCCACCACAAAGCGCGGGTTGTCCGCGGGCAGCACCCCGGCGAAGGTGATGTTGTACAGCGAATCGCTGTAGGCCTTGGTCTTCGGGTCGATCTGCTGGCCGGTGCCCGTCTTGCCGGAGATCTGGTAGCCCTCCAGCGCCGCGGCGGGCGCGGTGCCGGAGTTCTGGCCCTTGCCCTTCTGCACGGTCGCCCGCAGCATGTCGAGCACCGTCTTCGCCGTCTCCGGGGTGGTCACCTGGGTGGTCTTCGGCGCGGGCTGCTCGACACGCGTGCCGTCGGGATTGACCTTCGCGCGGACCACCCTGGGTTCCACGCGCAGCCCGCCGTTGGCGATGGCCTGGTACATCCCGGCCATCTGCACCACGGTCATCGACAGGCCCTGGCCGATCGGCAGGTTGCCGAAGGTGGTGCCGGACCACTGGTTGCGCGGCGGCACCGAACCCGGGCTCTCGCCCGGCAGGCCGATGCCGGTGCGCTGGCCGAGACCGAACTTCTTGAGCATGTCGGCGAACGGCTCCTCGCCGAGCTTCTGCGCCAGCAGCAGCGTGCCCACGTTCGACGACTTGCCGAAGATGCCCGCGGTGGTGAAGTTCTGCGTGCCGTGCGTCCAGGCGTCGCGCACGGTGTGGTCGGCCACGCGCAGCGCGCCGGGCACCGGCAGCACCGACTCCGGGGTGGCGATCCCGTGCTCGATCGCGGCCACCGCGGTGACGATCTTGTTCACCGAACCCGGCTCGAACGGCGTGGTGACCGCCCGGTTGTTCATCTGGTCCGGGGTCGCCTTCGCCAGGTCGTTCGGGTCGTACGTGCGGTCGTTGGCCAGTGCGTAGACCTCGCCGGTCTTCGCGTCCATGATCACCGCGCTGCCGCCCTTGGCCCGGCTCTTGGCCACGTAGTCGGACAGCTTGCTCTGCAGGTCGTATTGCAGGTCCGCGTCCAGCGTCAGCTCCAGGTCCGAACCGGCGGTGGCGGGCTGGATGTCGCGCTCGGTGCCCGGGATGACCACGTCGCCGCCCTGCTCGGTGTCCACCAGGCGGCGGCCCGGCGTGCCGGCCAGCTCGTTGTCCCAGGTGGCCTCCAGCCCGGCCAGGCCGTGCAGGTTGTGCTTGGAGACGTCCGGGTCCTCCATCTGCCACTTCGCCACGCCGACCACGTTCGCCGCCAGCGTGCCGCCCGGGTACTCGCGCTTGGCACGCTTCTCCACGCTGATCTCCGGGAAGTTCTCGCCGTCGGTGATCTCCTCGGCGATCGAGGGCTCCACGTCGTCGACCAGGAAGGTGAAGTTGTCCGGCTTGCGGAACTTGGCCAGCAGCTCGGCCTCGGTGGTCTTGTCCGGCAGCTTCTGCGCGATGAACCGGGCCGCGGCGGCGGAGCGCGTCTCGAAGTTCTGCCCCTTTTCCGGGTGCTGCTGCGCGAACTCGTCCCAGGTCTTGCGCATCAGCCGCAGGTTCACCGACAGCGTCCGGTTCTCCACGCTGAACGCCAGCTTGGTGCCGTTGCGGTCCATGATGGACCCGCGCTGCGCCGGGATGTCGATCGGCGTGGTGCGCTGGCGCTCGGCGCGTGCCGAGAGCGCCTCGGCGTCGAACGCCTGCACCTTCACCAGCTGCAGACCGGCGATGGACAGCAGCACCACCAGGATGATCCGCACCGAGGCGAACCGGCTGCGCGTGCTGCCGTTGGCGGCCTTGCCGTTGGCGCGGCGCAGCCCGGTCGCCGAGTAGGTGCGGTGCGGCGTGGTCCGCGAGCCGTGCCCCGCCTGCGCGCTGGTCCGCCTGGCCTGCGCCCGAGTGCCGGCCACCCGGACCGGGCCCCGCCGCGGCCTGCCCGTCATCTCACTGTCCTCCTGGCACGTTCTGCTGGTCCTGCTGCTGTTGCTGCTGTTGCTGTTGTTCCTGTTGCTGCCGCTCGGCTTCGGGCATCTGCAGCGACGGGTCCGGCTGGCCGGAGCCCAGCGCCGGCGCCGGGGCCGGGGCGTTCTCCGGCTCGGCCGAGTCACTCGCTCCCGGCGCGGCGGGCGGCGTGGCCTTCTTCGGCTCGCCGATCACGGTGATGCTGCCGTCCGGATTGACCACGATCCGGGCCGGATCGCCACCGGGCACCATGCCGAGCGCCTTCGCGCGCTCGTCCAGCGAAGAGGTCGACTCCTGCTTGGTGACCTCGCGCTGCAGCCGCTCGGCCTGCTCGACCAGGCTCGCGTTGTCCTTGCGCAGTTCGTCGAGCCGGTAGCTGTCGGCGATGGCCTGGGTGGACAGCCACAGCGTGGTGACCACGCCCACCGCGAGCAAGCCCATCATCAGCAGCACGAAGGACGCGCGCGAGCGCGGCAGCCGCAGCTTGAGCTTCAGCTTCGGGAGCGCCTTGGCCGCCGAGGTGGCGCCGTCCGGCTTCGGCTCCGGGCGCGCCACGGCTTCGGCGGCGCGCTGCGCCCGGCGGGCGTAGGCGCGCTCGGCGGCCGAGGTCCGGGTGCGGCCGGTGGTACCGCGCTGCTCGGTGCGAGCGCGCGTGCGGGAACGCGTGGGTGCCGTCACTTTGCCGCCTCTCCGATCCGCTCCGCGGCTCTCAGCCGCACCGAGCTCGCTCGCGGGTTCGCCTCGATTTCCGCTTCGTTCGCCTGTTCCGCGCCCCGGGTCAGCAGTCGCAGCTCGGGCCCGTGCCCGGGCAGCTCGACCGGAAGTCCTTCGGGGGTGCGGGATTTCGCCTTCGCCGCCAGTGCCTGCTTGACCAGGCGGTCCTCCAGCGACTGGTAGCTCTCGACCACGATCCGGCCGCCGACCGCGAGCGCGTCCAGCGCTGCGGGCATCGCCCGCCGCAGCACCTCCAGCTCGCCGTTGACCTCGATCCGCAGCGCCTGGAAGGTGCGCTTGGCCGGGTGCCCGCCGGTGCGCCTGCTCGCCGCGGGCACCGCCGAGTAGAGCAGTTCGACCAGCCTGCCGCTGCGCTCGAACGGCTCGCTCTCCCGCGCGGCGACGATGGCCTTGACGATTCGCTGCGCGAACCGCTCCTCGCCGTACTCGCGCAGGATCCGGACCAGTTCGCCCGGCGGATAGGTGTTCAGCACGTCGGCCGCGGTCGGCCCGGTGGTCGGGTCCATCCGCATGTCCAGCGGGGCGTCCCTGGCGTAGGAGAAGCCGCGCTCGTCGCGGTCCAGCTGCATCGAGGAGACGCCGAGGTCGAACAGCAGGCCGTCCACAGTGGACATGCCGAGCCCGGCCAGCGCGTCGGGCAGTTCGTCGTAGACCGCGTGCACCAGGTGCACCCGGTCGCCGTGGCGGCGCAGGCGTTCCGCGGAACGCTCCAGCGCGGCCGGGTCGCGGTCGAGGCCGACCAGCGTGAGTTCCGGGTGCGCGGCGAGCAGGGCGTCCGAGTGCCCGCCGAGGCCGAGGGTGGCGTCGACGAGCACCGCGCCGGGCCTGCCGAGGACGGGGGCGAACAGCTCGAGGATCCGGTCCAGCAGCACCGGAACGTGCTCGGCCACAACACCCACCCCCTTCCTGGATCGACCGGCGGAAAACGCCGATGCCGCCAGGTCTCCGCCCGCCCGCTGAGAACCTGGTGCCGGGGAAGGTGCACCAGGGCCACTGAGCGGACAGAGGCCTGACGGCATCCGCGAAGCCGGAACTCGTACTTCCTCGCGGCCGGTGGGACCCCCGCCCCCCGACGGCGTGGGTGCCGGCGGCCGCGTGTCAGAACACGCCCGGCAAGACTTCCTCCTGTGCCTTCGCGTAGCTGTCCTCGTGTTCGTCCAGGTAGCCCTGCCACGCCTGGGCGTCCCAGATCTCCAGCCTGGTGATCGCACCGATCACCACGCAGTCCTTGTTGAGCCCCGAGTAGCGGCGGAGCTCGGGCGCGATGGTGATGCGCCCCTGCCCGTCCGGGCGTTGCTCGTCGGTCCCGGCGAACAGGTAGCGCTGGTAGGCACGCACCGCCTCGTTGGTGAACGGGGCTTCGGCGACCTTGCGGGCCATCTGCTCGAACTCGGCGCGCGGGAAGACATACAGGCAGTGGTCCTGTCCCTTGGTGACCATCAGCCCACCTGCCAGCGCGTCGCGGAACTTCGCGGGCAGTGTGAGCCGCCCTTTGTCGTCGAGCTTGGGGGTGTGGGTACCGAGGAACATCGGACGCCACCTCCCCGCCGGTCTCCGCCGAGGCGGGGATCGGCCACGGGGCTCCCTTCCGCCCCACTTGGCACCACCGTACCCCACTTTTCACCACAGTCAACGGCAATTGACCGCACAATCACCCCCTGGTGCAACCGTTTCCGCAGGTGAGAGCGGTGGGGCCCAGGTGGGGGCGCAGTGGGGGGCGGCCGCGAAGATCCCCCAAGTCGGGGGTGGAAAGCAACGACGGCAGGCGCTAGGCGTCTCCGCGTGGTGCCGCCGGGGCGTGCGGGTGGGGAACGGTGGGGGAACCGGTGGGGCCGCGTGGGGGAGGTGGGGAAACGGGGGGCGCCGGGCGAATCGCCCGGGGCCGGGGCAGCAGCCGGTTGCCCCAGGGGAAGCCGGGCAGCCACTCGAGCGGCAGGCCGGGCGGAAGCCGAGAGAAGCCGGGCGACCCGGGAGCGACCCGGGAAGCCGGGCGAATTCGGTCGGCCGCTCGGGCGGCAGGCCGGGTGAAGCCGGGGCGTTCCGGGGGAAGTTCCAGGGGTCAGTTTTCGAGCAGGGTTGCCAGGCGTTGGACGAGGCGGGGGCCGTCGACCGGGGTGACGGTGACCCAGTCCTGCCCACCCCGGCCCGGCTCCAGCGTGCTCAGGTACGCGCCCACATCGGTCCAGAACCAGCTCAGCCCGCCCGTCCGCCGCGGGTGGGCGCCATCGCGCACCCGCACGGTGAACTGCCCGGCGCCATAGATCGGCCGCGCCTGGATCGCCAGTACCTCGCGCAGTTGCTGCTCGCGCCCCGCCGAGCGGCCGTTGCCGTGGAACACCGGGTCCTCCACGTCGGCAGCGAGCGCGGCCGCGGGCAGGCTCACCCCGTACCCCGGCCCCGGCTCCAGCGCGGGCAGCAGCTCCACAATGGACGGCAGCAGCTCACCGTCGCGGATGGCGGACAGGCCGATCGTCCGGTTCGGCTGGGTGGCCAGCACACCGTGGCGCCCCTTCGCCGCGGCCACCGCGCGGAACGGGGTGTCCGAGGTCATGTCGAGCAGCGCCTCGCACTCGACGTACACCGACGCGGTGGCCAGCGTGCGCAGCCGGTCGGCCAGTGCCTCGTCGAGGCCGTCAACCCGGTCGTACAGCCCTCGCTCGGCGAGGTTGTCGTACACCGACGCCCTGATCTCGGCGCGTTCGGCGTCGGTGGTGCCGACGCTGCGCACCCCCAGCACCTCGGGCGCGCGCGGCAGCCCGAGATCGGCCCACAGCACGTCGAAGGCCGAGGCGGAAACCCGGATCACCCCGGCCTCATGGACTGGTCAGGTGCGGCGGTGGCGTGAACGACTGCTGCACCGGGATCGCGTCCCGCAGGGCCGCGTCCCTGGCGTTCAGCACGTCGATCGCCTTCTGCCGGGCGGCTTCGGCGGCGGCCTTGGTCTCCTCCATCGCCGCGGGCAGCCCGGCCAGCGCCAGCAGGTTCCCGCTCGCCGCGGCCGCGCGGATCATGCCGGCCGGGTCGTACTCGACCGGCTCCGGCATCTCCGCCTTGGCCCTGGCCGCGATCTCCGCCTGCGCCGACACCGAGCCACCGACCGAAGTGGACACCCCGGCCACCTCGCCGGACCAGCGCGCCGCCTGGGTCAGCACCCCGCGCAGCGCCTCGCCGCCCGCACCGGACCAGTGCTCGCGGCTGTGCTCCAGCAACGCGGTCAGCGCCTGGGCCGACTCGTGGAACCGGCCGGCCAGCTCGTCCCACTGGCCGCCGATCACCCCGGCCTCACCCGGGTCGTTGCCCGCTTCGACCTCGGCCTTCAACGCCTGGTGGCTGTAGGCCTCGTAGCGGCGGGTGGACACGGGCGGACTGTGCTCAGGCATCGAACGCTCCCAGGTACTCCGGGGTCTGTGGCGGCTCAGGGCAGTTTGGGCTCCACCAATCCGGCGACCTTGTCCGCGCGGGCGCACGCGGCCTCGGTACCGGTGAAGTTCGTGTTGCTGACGTCGATCTGCACGCTCGCCGACTCCCCCGCGCCCAGCAACACCGCACAGGTTCCGTCATCGGCCTTCGGGTCGGCGACCTTGAGGGCTTCGCGGGCCCCGACCTTGACCTGTCGCGCGGTCTTCTTCTCCGTGCGGAGGTCGGCGAGCCCCTTCGACTCGTCCACCGAGATGGCCAGGCCGAAGGTGCCGGGCTCGGTCCAGTCGCAGGTGCGCGCGGAGCCGATCGCCTTCGGCTCGCCGACCGAGGTCAGTCCGGCGGTGGACCGCTCGGCCGAAGTCAGCAGCGTGCACGGGTCGAGGCCAGCGGGCGCGGCACTGGTGGGGGCGGCGGCCGTGGGCGGGGCGGGCGGGTTTTCCCCGGAAGCGGCCTGGCCGGACGGCTCGCCCTGGCCGCAGGCGGCCAGCAGCGCGAGCGCGGGAAGGAGGAGGAGCGGGCGGGGAACTCGGGTCATCCGGGTCAGCCGCCGGTGCATTCGACGCCGTCGGCGGCCTTGCCGTCCGAATCGGAGTACCGCTCCATGGCCTCGGCGAGGGTGGCCTTGAGGTCCTCGAGCTCGCGGCCGAAGGCGACCAGCGACTCGACCGCCGAGCCCTGCTGCCCGATGCCGTACTCGGCCATGAACCGGCCGACCTCGTCGGCGTACCCGCCACCGAGCGGGACCTGCCTGCCGAGCACCTTGGCGTGGCGGACCATCTCGCCGACCACGTCCTGCAGCTCCGACAACCGCGCGTAGGCGTCACCGGCCAGCTCCGGCGCCACACTGAACGCGGCGGCTGCCCCGGCGGTGGTCCGGTCCCTCGTTTCGACCTCCGGCACTGTCCGCACCTTCCGTAGTCGGGCGAATCCGCTGAGCAGAATACGACAGAACGCGGCGTGAGGACATCGCCCAGCGGACCAGCGCGTTACTCACCCGGATGGCCCAATCTCGCCGGTAGCGCAGTGTGATCGCAGGGTTGTCACCACCGTTTCGCTCACGTTTGACACACTTCGTGGGAGGCTGACCCTTGAACGGGTGGCCGGTACACCGCACGCACGGGCGCGTCCGCCCGCTGTTCCAAGACGCTTGCGCGTCGGCACCAGGAGGTCGAGTGACGTCGAGAACGCAGTCCGCGGTGCCCGGCGACCAGACGCCCTATTACTCCGCCGAGTCCTCGGCGGCGGGCCAGGGCGCGCGTGGCACCAGCGTCGCCAACGGTCACGGCTCCGCGTCGCTCGGCGAACTGCACGAAACGGCGGCCCGCATCGCGGCCAACGTGGAGCGGGTGCTGGTCGGCAAGCCGGACGTGGTCCGCGTCGCGCTGGTCACCCTGCTCGCCGAAGGCCACCTGCTGGTCGAGGACGTGCCGGGCGTCGGGAAGACCTCGCTGGCCAAGGCGCTGGCGCGGTCCATCGACTGCACGGTCAGCCGCATCCAGTTCACCCCCGACCTGCTGCCCAGCGACGTCACCGGGGTGTCCATCTACAACCGGCAGACCGGCGGCTTCGAGTTCCGCCCCGGCCCGGTGTTCGCGAACATCGTGGTCGGCGACGAGATCAACCGCGCCTCGCCGAAGACGCAGTCCTCGCTGCTCGAGTGCATGGAGGAGCACCAGGTCACGGTCGACACCAGCACCTATGAGCTGGAAGAGCCGTTCATGGTGATCGCCACGCAGAACCCGATCGAGATGGAGGGCACCTACGCCCTGCCCGAGGCGCAGCGCGACCGGTTCACCGCGCGCGTGTCGATCGGCTACCCGGACCCGCAGGCCGAGCTGGCCATGGTCGACGAGCACGCCGGCCACAACCCGCTGGCCGACCTGCGCCCGGTCTCCGACGCGGCGACCGTGCACCGGCTGATCCGCGCGGTCCGCAAGGTCCACATGGCACCCGAGGTCCGGCAGTACGCGGTGGAGCTGGCCTCGGCCACCCGCCAGCTGCCGGAGATCCGCCTCGGCGCCTCCCCGCGCGCCACCCTGCAGCTGGTCCGCGCCGCCCGCGCGCAGGCCGCGCTGTCCGGCCGCGAGTACGTGGTCCCGGACGACCTGCACGCGGTGGCCGTGCCGGTGCTCGCGCACCGGCTGGTGCTGACCACCGAGGCACACGCCGCCCGCCGCTCGGCCACCGACGTGGTGCGCGCGGTGCTCGGCCGGGTGCCGGTGCCGCAGGCCGGTTCGGCGGCCAACGGGCAGAGCCGCCGGTAGCCCGGTCATGCTGCGCTCGCTGTCCGGCCTGACCACCCGCGGCCGCTGCCTGCTCGCCGCCGGCGTGGCCGCCGCGGTCTGCGCCACCGTGCTCAACGAGCGCGACCTGCTGCGCGTGGCGATCTTCGTGATCGCGCTGCCGCTGCTGGTCGCCGGGTTCATCTCGGCGGCCAAGGTGCGCATCGGCGCGGCCCGCAAGCTGTTCCCGGACCGGGTCCAGGTCGGCGGCGCCGGTGAGGTGCAGCTGGAGCTGTGGCGCACCGGGCGGCTGCCGACCGGCGAGGTGCTCCTCGAGGACGGCGTGCCGTACTCGCTGGGCGGGCGTCCCCGGTTCGTGGTCGAACGGCTGCCGCAGCACCAGGCGGTCGCGCTGCGGTACCCGATCCAGCCGATGCTGCGCGGCATCCAGCAGGTCGGCCCGCTGCGCGCCACGGTGACCGACCCGTTCGGGCTGTGCGAGTTCGAGCGCGAACTGATCGGCCACACCAAGCTGGTGGTGGTGCCCCGGTTCGTCAGCCTGTGGGGGCTGCCGTCGGGCGCGGGCATCGGCGTCGGCGACGACGGCAACGTCCGGCTGCACGCCGGGCAGGGCGAGTCCGACGTGATCGTCCGGCAGTACCGCCAGGGCGACGACCTGCGCAAGGTGCACTGGCGCTCGACCGCCCGGCGTGACGAGATCATGGTCCGCGTCGAGGAGCGGCCGTGGCGCGGCGGCACCACCGTGCTGCTCGACCACCGCGCGGCCGCGCACCACGGCACCGGCCCGTCGGCGAGCCTGGAGTGGGCGGTGTCCTTCGTCGCCAGCGTGTGCCTGCACCTGCGCCGCGCCGGGCACCGCGTCCGGCTGGTCACCGAGCACGGCCAGACCCTGGCCGACGCCCCCGGTGACGGCGGTGACCACCACGACCACCTCATTCTCGACGCGCTCGCCGGGCTGCAGCCCGCGCACCAGCGCGACGTGACCACCGGCAGCGATCCGGCCGAAGGACAGGAGCTGATCGCCGTGCTCGGCACCGTGAGCAACGAGGCGGTGCACGAACTCAACCGCTTCCGCCCGCGCGGCATCCGCAGCCTCGCCGTGCTGCTCGACACCCCGGCCTGGTCCGGCGGCGTGAGCGCGCCGGAGCACCGCGCGGCGGCCACCGAGGAGTCGGCGAGCCTGCTGCGCGCGGCCGGGTGGGGCGTGGTGGTGGCCGGTCCGGCCAGCCCGATGCCGCAGGTCTGGGCCGAGCTGTGCCAGGCGACCGCGCGCCGCGGCTCGCTGATCGGCGGTCCGCTGTGACCAGCGCGCCACCGGCCCCGCCGATCCCGCACACCCCCACCGAACGGCCCGCTCCCCCGGCCCCGCCGTGGGTCAGCTCGATCTTCGCCCCGCTCGCCGCCGGGCTGGCCACCATCTGCGCGGCCACCTCGATCACCGGGGTGGTCGGCGGCGCGGCCTGGTTCGGCTACCTGATCGTCGCGGTGGTGCTGATCGCCTGCACCGGGCTCGCGCTGCGCTCGCTGCGCACGCCGACGCTGGTGGTCGGGCTGGCGCAGCTGCTGGTGCTGGCGTTCCTGATCACCGGGGTGTTCACCGGCAGCGGCATTCTCGGCATCATTCCCGGCCCGGCCGCGTTGTCGGAGCTGCGCGAGGTGCTGATCGAGTCGGCCGAGCAGATCCGGATGGGCCTGCCGCCGGTGGAGCCGACCCCGCCGATCCTGTGCCTGGTCACCATCGCCATCGGCCTGGTCGCGGTGCTGGTGGACACGCTCGCCGTGGCGGCGTCGGCGCCCGCGGCCACCGGGCTGGTGCTGCTGTGCGTGTACGCGGTCCCGGCCTCGCTGTCCGACGGCATGCTGCCGTGGTGGACCTTCCTGCTCGGCGCGGCGGCCTTCGCCGGGCTGCTCGCGGTCGACGGCAGCCACCGGCACCGCCGCTGGCGCAACCGGACCGCGCCCGGCCTCGGCGTGTCCCCGTCGGCGGCCTCGGCGCCGGTGGCGATGGTCGCCGTGGCGCTGACGCTGGGCCTGGTGGCCGGCGGCACGATCACCGCGATCGGCACGGTCGGCAGCTTCCC
This sequence comes from Amycolatopsis albispora, assembly GCF_003312875.1. Lineage (NCBI taxonomy): Bacteria > Bacillati > Actinomycetota > Actinomycetes > Pseudonocardiales > Pseudonocardiaceae > Amycolatopsis > Amycolatopsis albispora. Next base: position 9,020,093 of record NZ_CP015163.1, on the reverse strand, counting down.
CGGCGACTCGCCGTCCGGTGAGGGCAACGCGCCCAGCGGCGGCCTCGGCATCAACCCGTTCACCCAGCTGCGCGGCCTGCTCGACCAGGGGCAGAACGTGGAGCTGTTCCGGGTGCGCGGGCTCAACGCGCCCGGTGACCGCCGCATGCTGCGCGCGTTCACGCTGAACTACTTCGAGCCGAACCAGGGCTGGAAGATCGCCGACGAGCCGCGGATGCCGCCGGGCGTGCCGGCGAACCAGCCGAGCCTGCCGCTGGCGCCCGGCGACGACGGCACCGGCGAGACCAAGGAAGTCCAGATCGAGCCGATCAACTGGGTCGACGTCTGGCTGCCGGTGTACGGCTCGCCGCGCGCGCTGCGCAACATCTCCGACGGCTGGCAGTACGACTCGGTCAGCGGCGCGGTGTACAGCGAGGCGAAGCGCCAGTCGCCGCCCTACTCGCTGACCACGTCGCTGCGCGTGCCGACCAAGGAGGCGCTGCGCGCGGCCGAGACCGAGGCGGACCAGATCCCGCCGATCTACACGCGCGCGGACGGCGTGGACCCGCGGGTGGCCGAGCTGAGCCAGCGGCTGGCCCGCGGCCAGACGAACGACTTCGACCGGGCCACCGCGGTCTGGAACTACTTCAGCTCGCAGAACGGGTTCACCTACGACACCCGCACCGCGGCGGCGGCTGACTCGGACGCGCTGGCGGACTTCCTGCTCAACGGCAAGCGCGGGTACTGCGAGCAGTTCGCGTCGGCGATGGCGGTGATGCTGCGGACGCTGAACATCCCGTCGCGGGTGGCGATCGGGTTCACCCCCGGCTACACCACGGCCGACTACCGGTCGATCACCTCGCAGGACGCGCACGCCTGGGTCGAGGCCTACTTCGGCGAGCTGGGCTGGGTCACCTTCGACCCGACACCGCTGGCCGACTCGCGCGGCTACATCCCGCCGTACCTGCGGCCGGACGAGAGCCAGCAGGACCCGGCGGAGACCAACGGGCCGAGCACGTCGACCTCGGTCGCGCCGCCGCGTCTGCCGGGCGAGGAGACGAACTCGGCCGAGGCCGCTCCCCTGCCGGACCAGCCGCAGGACGAGCAGCGACCGGGCGAGGGCCCGGACTGGGCGCTGTGGCTGGCCCTCGCCGCACTGGCCGGGGCCATGGCCGTGGCCGGGGTGTTGTGGCACCGGGTCGACCGGGCGAAGCAGAGGCGGCCGAGACCGGACGCTCCACCTGATCAACAGGCTCAGCAGACGCGGCAGCTCGCGGTGCCGCCGGGTGCTGCCGAGAGCTGGCTGCCGCTGATCGCGGCTGGGTTGTTCATCGCCGGGGTCGGGTTGATGGCGTGGCTGTGGACGGCGCTGCTCGCGGTGCCGCTGGTGGTCGTGCTGATCATCGCGGTCGGGCCGTCGATGGTGCGCGAAGTGGTGCGGCGGAAGCGGTTGCAGGTGATCGGGGCCAGTGGCCCGGACGCCGCGAACGCGGCCTGGCGGGAGCTGCTGGACGAATGCCGGGACCGCGGGGTGCCGGTGGAAGCCAGCGACACCGTGCGGACCACCGCGCAGAAGATCGCCCAGCGCCACCGCCTCGACGAGGAGGGCAAGGGCGGGCTGCGCACCGTGGTCGGCGTGGTGGAGCGGTCCTGGTACGGCGGCGGCGCGGACAACGACCCGCGCTTCGCCCCGGCCTTCGACGAGGTGCGGTCCAGCCTGACGCGCAACTCCCCCATGTCGTGGCGGGGACGCCTCTTCCCGCGCTCCCTGTTCCGCCGCCGCTGACGCCCAGCCCGCTCACCCGGCCGGGCTCAGCAAGGCAGGAGATGTGGTGGCCCGCGCCGGGCTGGTTCGATAAGGGCCAGGAGGTGAGCTGGGGCGGTGCGCGCGAACGAGCAGTGGGGCATGGCCGTTGCCGGCGATGCCCCACTCCTGGTCTGGCTTGTTCAGTTGTGCACCGGGAGAAAACTCGCTACTGGTCTTCGAAACGCTGGCGGAAGCGCTCCTCCATCCGCTGTGTGAACGAGCTCTTGCGCGCCTGCGGCCGCCCGCGTGAGGAACCCGCCTGCTCGCCCTCCGATCCTTCACCCTCTGGTTGCTGCCGCAACGAAGTCACGGCGAGCAGGACCCCAAAGAACATCACCAGGAAACCGAGCACGCTGATCAGCGGGATCTCGGCGACCCGGAACGGCACCACCACGCCCAGCACCAATAGCGCGACCCCGACGACGAACAGGGCGACACCCTGCAAGCGCCGGCGACGGGCGGGTCGGCGCAGCCTGGTGCCACGCACCGTGGATGCGAACTTGGGGTCCTCGGCATAGAGCTCGCGCTCGATCTGGTCGAGCAGCCGCTGCTCATGCTCGGAGAGTGGCATCTTTCCTCCTCCGGCACAGCTTGTCGCGGGCGCCGGGCCGCGCAACAGTATGTGGACCCAACTTCACCCCGTTTGGGGTGTCTGCACTCCAGGATACGAGTCCGGCGCGCGAACGACTACCCGATCCCGTATCAAGCACTGAACGAATTGCCGGGAACCACCCGCAACGAGTATGCGAACCCCGGCTGAACCCCCGGAATCCACCCCTGTTCACTCTTCGTGGCTGGACAGCAGCGAGGCGGGGCGCACCGCCGCGGAGCCGAACTTGGAGCGCGCCACGTCGGCCGCGACCTCGGCGTCCCGCCAGCGCGGCGCGCCGGTCTCGAAGGTCAGCTGCTCGGCCGCGTCCGCGTCCTCGAGTCCCTCCACGCGCACCCCGATCAGGCGAACCGCGCCGCCCTGCCCCAGTTCCGTCAGCAAGCTCACCGCGGTGGCGTGGATGGCATGCGCCACATCGGTCGCGGTGACCAGGGTGCGGGCCCTGGTCACCGTCTTGAAGTCGGCGTACCGCACCTTGATCGACACCGTGCGCCCGCGCAGCCCGCGCCCGCGCAGGCTCGCCGCCGTCCGCTCGGACAACCGCAGCAGCTCCCGCGCCAGCTTCCCCCGGTCGAACTCGTCCACGTCGAAGGTGACCTCGGCGCCGAGGGACTTCTCCGCGCTGTCCGGCTCCACGACCCGGTTGTCGTGCCCGTGCGCCAGCGCGTACAGGTGGTCGCCGACGGCGTTCCCGACGGCCCGCCGCAGCCGCGCGGGCGGCACGTTCGCCACGTCCGCGATGGTGGCCAGGCCGAGCCGCCGCAGTTGTTCCTCGGTGCGCTTGCCGACGCCCCACAGCGCGGACACCGGCAGCGGGTGCAGGAACGCCAGCGTGTCGGCCACCGGCACCACGATCATGCCGTCCGGCTTGGCCATGCCCGAGGCCAGCTTCGCCACGAACTTCGCCCCGGCCACCCCCACCGAGCAGGTGATGCCGTGCTCCCGCGCGACCCGCCGCCGGATGATCGCGCCGATGCCCGCCGGCGTGGTGCCCAGCCGCTTCAGCGCGCCGCTGACGTCCAGGAAGGCCTCGTCCAGGCTCAGCGGCTCCACCAGCGGCGTCAGCTCCGCGAAAATGGCCATCACGCCCGCGGACACCTCGCTGTACAGCCCGCGGGTCGGCGGCAGGTACACCGCGTGCGGGCAGAGCCGCTTCGCCGCGCCGACCGGCATCGCCGAGCGCACGCCGAACTTGCGCGCCGGGTAGTTCGCCGAGAGCACCACCGAGCGCGGCCCGGCCCCGGCGATCACCACCGGCCGGTGCACCAGCTCCGGGCGCGTGCGCAGCTCGACCGCGGCGAAGAAGGCGTCCATGTCCACGTGCAGGAACGCGCAGCCCTCGTCGGCGGGCCAGCCATCGGCACCCGGCCCGGCGGCCTCCGCCTCGGCCGTGACCTTGAACCGGGCGAAGTCGGCGGGCAGCCCGGTGTTCCTCCCCATGCGACCGAGGCTAGCGGGTACCTACGACAGTTCCGGACGGCGCGCCAGCGCATGCAGCCTGCTGGCGATCTCGCGCAGCGGAGCGGTGGCCGAGGCGACCGTCTCGAACTCGACCAGGTCCTCGTCGGTGGCCAGCACGCCGTCGGGCACCACCGCGTCGGCGACCACACCGTCCCCCTGCAGCAGGCCGACCTCCAGCCCACCGGCCACCAGCAGCCCGGTCAGCGCCTCGCTGTCGAACCGGCGCAGCAGCGTGTCGCGCTCCTCGGGCAGCACACCTTCGGGGATCAGCAGCAGGCGGCGGGCTTCGGCGAGCCGTCCCGCCAGCGCGCGGTGCAGCACGGCGGCGTTGCGGTTGGCCGCGAGCACCGAGACGGCGCCACCGGGCGCGACCGCCTCGGCCAGCGCCGCCACCACCGCCGCCGGGTCGTCCACCACTTCCAGCAGGCCGTGCGCGAGCACCAGGTCGGCCGATCCGGTGCCGACGTGCCTGCCGAGCGCGTCGGAGTCGTCGGCGACCACGGTGATCCGCCCGGCGACGCCCTCCTCCTCGGCGCGCCTGCGCAGCGTGGCCAGCGCGTTCGGATTGGGCTCGACCACGGTCACCCGGCAGCCGGCGGAGGCGAACGGCACGGCCCACACGCCGCTGCCGCCGCCCACGTCGACGACGTGCGGCTCGGCCGAGCCGCGTTCCCGTGCCTGGGCGAGCTCCGATTCCAGCACCCGGCGGACCGCCGCCGGGCCGCGGGCCGCCGCGGTGTCCGTTCGCATGGGGCCACAGCGTAGTGGTGGCTTCGCCCGTAGGCTGCGTGGCGTGCACACCGTCGCCGTACTGAGCCTCAAGGGTGGGGTCGGCAAGACCACCGTCGCGCTGGGTATCGCCTCGGCCGCGCTCCGTAGGGGATCCCGCACGCTGGTGGCCGACCTGGACCCCCAGGGCAACGCCACCGCGTCGCTGGACCCGCCGCTGACCGACGCGACGCTCGCCGAGGTGCTGGAGACCCCGCACCGGGCGATGCTGGAGCGGGCCATCGCGCCGAGCGTCTGGAACGACCAGCTCGACGTGCTGGTCGGCTCGGAGGACCTCGAGCAGCTCAACGAGCCCGGCCCGGAGAACCGGCGGCTGGAGAACCTCTCGCGCGCGCTCGACGAGCTGCACCGCGAGCCCCTGCGCGGCGACCCGTACGAGCTGGTGATCCTGGACTGCCCGCCGTCGCTGGGCAGGCTGACCAAGTCGGCGCTGGTGGCCGCGGACAGCGCGCTGCTGGTGACCGAGCCGACGATGTACGCCGTCGCCGGTGCCGAGCGCGCGCTCGACGCGATCGAGGAGATCCGCGACCGGATGAACCCCGGCCTGCGCCCGGTCGGTGTGCTGGTGAACAAGCTGCGGGTGCGCTCGCACGAGCACCAGTTCCGGATCGCCGAGCTGCGTGAGTCCTTCGGCTCGCTGGTGATGCCGACGGCCATTCCCGACCGGCTGGCCATCCAGCAGGCGCAGGGCGCGTGCGTGCCGATCCACGAGTGGAACTCGCCCGGCGCCCAGGAGATCGCGCTGACCTTCAACATGGTGCTGGCCAAGATCCTGCGGTCGAGCCGCGCCGGGCGGCACCGCGCGGCGTGGGAGGCCGAGGACGAGCCACCCGCCACCGGCACGCTCGACGTCACCGAGACCACCGGGGAGATCCCCCGGGTGGGGCCGGGCAAGGGCCGTTAGGTGCCCGAGGGCGACACGGTCTTCCTGGCCGGCAAGCGGGTGGAGAAGGCACTCGCCGGACGGGAGCTGCTGCGTGCCGACCTCCGCCACCCACGACTGGCCACAGTGGACCTGACCGGCCGGTCCGTGGTCGGTGTGCGCACCGCGGGCAAGCACCTGTTCCTGCGCTTCTCCGGTGACCTGAGCCTGCACAACCACCTGAAGATGGACGGCTCGTGGCGGATCCTGCGGCCCGGCGCGCGCTGGCCGATGCCCGCGCACCACGCCCGCGCGGTGTTCGAGAACGCCACCGCGCTGGTGATCGGCTTCCGCCTGCACGACCTCGAACTCCTTGCCACCGAAGACGAATCACGGCTGGTCGGGCACCTCGGACCGGATCTGCTCGATCCTCTGTGGACAGAGGAGCACGCGAAGCGCGCGGCAGCGAACCTGGCCGCCGACCCGGGCCGCGAACTCGGCCTCGCCCTGCTCGACCAGCGCGTGATGGCCGGGGTGGGCAACCTGTACAAGGTCGAGATCTGCCACCTGCTGCGGGTCACCCCGTGGACGCCGGTGTCCGAAGTGGACACAGCGAGCGTGGTGGCGCTGGCCCGCAAGCTGCTGCTCGCCAACGCCTGGCGCCACGAGCAGAGCACCACCGGCGAACTCGCGCGCGGGCGCCGGAACTGGGTCTACGAACGCACGCGGCAGGGCTGCTTCCGGTGCGGTGGGCGGGTACTGGTGGCCACGCAGGGCCACGACGTGCAGCGGCGGCCGACCTGGTACTGTCCCCGCTGCCAGCACGGTCCCGCTCCCAGCGGCTAGGCCGCGGCCCGTCCAGCGGCTAGACTCGGCCGGGTGACGTCGTTCAAGCTGCCGCTCTACGGCGCGGACACCGAACGCGGCGATCTCGCTCCCTGATCGCCCGCCGGTCCTTCCGTCACCTTTCCCACTCCTGGAAGCAGAACAGGGAGCTTCACCATGCCCGCGAACGCATCGGGCGCGGATCTGCGCGCCTTCGTCCAGGCCCTGCCCAAAGCCGAACTCCACGTGCACCTGGTCGGCTCGGCCGGCCTCGACACCGTGCTCGCCCTCGCCCGCCGCCACCCCGAAGCCGGGGTACCCGCCGAACGCGCGGAACTGGCGGAATTCTTCCGCTTCCGCGACTTCGACCACTTCCTCCGCGTGTTCTGGGCCGTCCAGTCGATGGTCAAGGGCCGCGAGGACGTCCGCACGCTGGTGACCGGCCTCGCCGCCGACCTCGCCCGCCAGAACGCCCGCTACGCCGAGGTGACCGTCACCCCGTACAACCACCTCCTCGACGGCATGCCGGGCGACGAACTGCTCGCCGGTCTCACCGAGGGCCGGGCCATCGCGGCGGCCGAGCACGGCGTGGAACTGGCCTGGTGCTTCGACATCCCCGGCGAGAAGGGCGTCAAGGCCGGTAGGGAAACCCTGGTGTTCGCGTTGCGCGAACGGCCGGAGGGCCTGGTCGGCTTCGGCCTCGGCGGGCCGGAGATCGGCGTCGGGCGCGCGCAGTTCGCCCCGTTCTTCACCGCCGCGCGCGAAGCCGGGTTGCACAGCGTGCCGCACGCCGGGGAGACCACCGGCCCGGCGACCATCTGGTCGGCCGTGCACGACCTCGGCGCCGAGCGGATCGGGCACGGCACCAGCGCCGCGACCGACCCGGCCCTGCTGGCGTACCTGGCCGAGCACCGCATCCCGCTGGAGGTCTGTCCCACCTCGAACGTGCGCACCGGCCAGGTGCCCGGCATCGAAGCGCATCCCGTGCGGCGCCTGCTCGACCACGGTGTGGTGGTGACGCTCAACACCGACGACCCGCCCATGTTCGGGGCCACGCTCACCGGCGAATACCTGGCGGTGGCGGAAACGCTGGGCCTGCGACCGGCCGAAATCGCCCGCCTGGCGGCGAACTCCGTGGAGCATTCGTTCCTCGGTGACGAAGCCAAGGCCGCACTGCTCGCCGAGATCGCCGCCGTGCCCGCACCGGGTGAACGAAATCTTGTTGCCGGACAGCGGGAACTTGCCTAGCGTGGGCAGTACACGAGAAGGGAGGTGGTCCGAAGTTGAATATCAACAGGACTCGTGAGGTGACTGTCCGCTAGCGGACAGCAGAACGATTGGACTGACCAAGCAGGCGACTCCGGCCACCTGTCGGCTCGTACCCTGCTTCGTTTTGTTGCCTGCCAGCGAATACCAGGCAGTCACCGGTTCCCCGGTGCTCCCGAGAAACGGTCCGGCTCGGGCCCGCGCGTTTGACGGCGTGCGGGAGGCGCACCGGGGAAACCCAACACCACCACCGAAGCTGGGGAACCTTGCTCCGACCCGCCTATCCGATCCGGACGGCGCGCCTGATCCTGCGGGCGTTCACCCCCGCCGACCTCGACGAGCTGAACGACTTCCAGTCGCGGCCCGAGGTGGCCCGCTTCCTCTACTGGGAACCGCGTACCCGCGAGGAATCCGCGTTGGCGCTGGAAACCCGCATCCGCAACTCGACGCTGGACCGCGAAGGCGAGTTCCTCGCGGTGGCCGTCGAACTCGCCGAAACCGGGCAGCTGATCGGCGACCTCAACCTGCAGTGGCTCAGCCGGGCGCACCGGCAGGGCGAGTTCGGCTTTGTCTTCCACCCCGACCACCAGGGCAGGGGCTACGCCAGGGAGTCGGCGACCGAGCTGCTCCGCCTCGGCTTCGAGGAACTGGGCCTGCACCGCATCTGCGGCCGGTGTGACGCGCGCAACACCGCCTCCTGGGGCCTGATGGAGCGCCTCGGCATGCGCCGTGAGGCCCACCTGCGCGAGGCCGAGGTGTTCAAGGGCGAATGGGGCGACGAGTTCGTCTACGCCATGCTCGAGGACGAGTGGAAGAGCCGGTGCGGCACCATGTAGCCGTGCTCTTCGACAACCTGGTCCGCCCCGCGCTCTACCGCCTGAGCAAGAACGACGCCGAGCTGGTGCACGAACGCACCGTGACCGCGCTCGGCAGGCTCGCCGCGGCCGAACCCGCCCTGCGTGCGCTGCACCGCGTCTACGGTGCCGAGCGGCCGGTGAAGGTGTTCGGCGTCCGGTTCCCGAACCCGGTCGGCCTGGCCGCCGGCATGGACAAGGACGGGCGCGCGCTGCGGGCCTGGCCCGCGCTCGGCTTCGGTTTTGTCGAGGTCGGCACGGTGACCCGGCTGCCGCAGCCGGGCAATCCGCGGCCGCGGTTGTTCGCCCTGCCCGGCAGCGACGCGGTGATCAACCGGATGGGCTTCAACAACGCGGGTGCGGCCGCGCTGGCCGAACGGCTGGAGCGGACCGGCAAGCCACCCGTGCCGCTGGGCGTGAGCATCGGCAAGTCGAAGGCGGCGCCGCTGGACGAGGCGGTGGCCGACTACCAGGAGTCGCTGCGGCTGCTGTACCCGCACGCGGACTACTTCGCGGTGAACGTCAGCTCCCCCAACACACCCGGTCTGCGCAGCCTCCAGGACCGCGGTGCGCTGAGCGAACTGCTCAACGAGTTGCAGGCCACCTCGGCCTCGCTCGCCGCGAAGGCGGGCAAGCTGGCCACCCCGCTGCTGGTCAAGGTCGCGCCCGACCTCACCGACGAAGCGCTCGCCGAGCTGATCGAGGTGTGCGAGGAACACGCCGTCTCCGGCCTGATCGCCACGAACACCACGCTCAGCCGCGAGGGCGTCATCGGTGCCGAGGCGGGCATCGCCGAGCAGGCGGGCGGGCTGTCCGGCCGCCCGCTCACCACTCGCGCCCGCGAGGTGGTCGCCTTCGTGCACAAGGAGTCCGGCGGCAGGCTGCCGATCATCGGCGTCGGCGGCATCATGTGCGGTGACGACGCCGCCCGCATGCTGGACGCCGGTGCGAGCCTGATCCAGCTCTACACCGGCTTCGCCCTGCACGGCCCCGGCCTGCTGCGCCGCGTCCACCGGGGCCTGTCCGACCGCTGACGTTCCCGGCCACGCGAGCCCGGAGCGCATGTCACGAATGTGGCTTTCGAGACGCCAAACGTCTCGAAAGCCACATTCGTGACATCGGCGGGGGCGGAGCAGGCGAGCCGGGCTAGGCCGACCTCGGGCCGGCGGTGCTCAGGTGCCGCAGGTAGGCGCGCCAGTCCCGGTAGAAGGTCAGCTCGGTGCTCTCGGCCATCGGGTCGCAGGTGATCGCGGGCAGCGACACCCCGTTCTCCAGCCGCACCGAGGTGATCCGCAGCGGCGCGCTCAGCCCGTCGCGCAGCTGCTCGAACCCGGCCGGTGAGATGCGCCAGCGCTCCCCGGACAGCGACTGCGCGCCCGGCACCACCCCGGCTTCGGGACCGGCCAGCAGCACCATCCGGTAGTGCGACGCGGTGAGCACGTCCCCGGCGTACCGCGCGCCCAGCTCCGCCAGCCACGCGCTCAGCGGGCGCCCGCGAACCTGCTCCCCGAACACCGCGAACTCCACGCTGGCGGCCGCGTACGGCTCACCGGCGGGCGCCGCGGTGAGCAGCGCGGCCAGGTCCAGCGCCAGCTGCTCCTCGTAGGGCGCGGTGGCCAGAGTGATGCCGAACGGCTCACCGCCGACCTCGCCCAGCGGCACCGACACCGTCGGCACCCCCGGCCCGGCCAGGTCCAGGGTGGCCGGGGTGAGCAGCACGTCGAACGGCTCACCGAAGGACCTGATGCGCATGCCGGAGGCGGCGCAGGCGGCCACCACCGCGTCGAACGACCGCCGGAGCCCGACCGGCAGCGGCGCCAGCTCGGCCACCCCCGGCACCGCCACGCGCGGGTGGTCCCCGGCCGACAGCCGGAACGACGCGGGCCAGGCATCGGCCGCGGTGGCCACGCCCATGGCCAGCCGGGCCGCGGTCAGCTCGCGGGCGTAGAGCACCGGTGTGTCCGGGATCAGCCCCGGCGTGGCCTGCAGCGCGAACGCGGCCTCCCGGCGCGGGATCCCGCTCTCCACGCCCAGGTCGGCGGCCCCGGAAACCACCACGGCCGGCACCGAGTCCTTCCCGGCCCGGCCGAGCACCACCGCTCCGGCCTGCGTCAGCCGTTGCACGGCGACCGTGCTGACCTCGGCGAGTCCGGTGTCACCCGGCAGTCCGGCGATCGCCGTGCCCGCCCCGGCGGCGAGCAGCTGCCCGGCCAGCGGCAGGTCCTCACCCGCGCGCACCCGTTCGTCGATGGCCTTGGCCTCGACCAGGACGTCCTCTTCGGCACGCAGGGTTTCCCAGTCACCCGCGCGATCGGTTTCGGTGAGGCGCTCGTAGGCGGAGATCACCCGCTGGAAAGCACTCGGCGGTGCCGTGGGTACCGGCTCCGGTTCGGGAGGAAGTGTGTTCACAGCCGCCGTCCTTTCCTCGTGGGGACCCGCGATCAGCGCACTGGTGCCTCCGGAATGGATGTGGACATGAGGAAAACGGTAGGCAACGGCGATTGCGACGGAAACGTCCATTCGGTTACGTACGTGTTTCGCTCAGTCACAGACTGACACCGCGCGCACACCGTGTCCATACCTGTCCACTTAGGACGGCTAGATTCAAGAACCCAGCTCACGCAGGGCGATCGCGAGACCGGCCAGGCGGTCGGTGGCGTCGGTGAGGGCTTCCTTCGAGGTGCCGATGCCGTCACTGCTCGCGGCGACCGTGCGCCCGGCGGCGGCGACCAGCGCGCCGTAGCCCTCCAGCCCGTCGTCGAGCTGCTCGGCCAGGGTGCGGATGGCGCCGTCCAGCGCGGCCCGTTCCCCCTGCGGGGCGGCGTTGCGGGCGCGTTCGATGGCCTGGATCCGCGCGGCCAGCCCGCGCAGGCTCTTCGCGGCCTCGTCGGCGGTGTTGCGAGCGTCCTCGACGGACACCTCGGGCACCGCGGTGACCCCGGTGGTGCTCGGCACGGCCAGCTGCCGCAGCAGCTCACGCAGCGAGGCCTCCGACTCGGCCAGCCGCTCCATCGGGCGGCGGGCCGCCGAACCCGACGGTGGCAGGGGCGGCGGTGCCGTGCTCGCCGGCACCTCCATCTTGTTCAGCTGCCGCAACCGGCTCGCCGACCGCACACCGAGCGTGCTGAACGCGATCACCCCGGCGGCACCGCCGAGCACCGGCGGGGTCATCAGCGCGGCGGTGGCCGAAGCCGCGGCGACAAAGCCCGCCGCCACCACCAGCACGCTGATCAGGGCCAGCACCAGCCACAGCGTGGCGGCCCTGGACGCCCGCCGCTTGCGCCGTTCCAGCTTGGCGGCGGGCTCGTTCCACTGGACCCACTTCGCCTTGAGGCCGTCGACCGCGGGGGCCGAGGCCATCGAGGCGAAGTCGGGCAGGTTGGGCAGCTTCGGCACCGGCAGCGACGGCTTCTCCGACGACGTGCCCGGCTTCTCCGGCGGCGTGCCCGGCTGCTTCGGGTACACCTTGCGGTAGACCTGCGAATCCCGCTGCCCGTCCGGCTTCGCGGCGGTGTTCCCAGCGCCATCCGCGTTGGGCGGCAGGTACTTCTGCAGCTTCTCCTGCGCGCGCTGGGCGTAGTCGGGCAAGCGTTCGATGTGCTTCTCCAGCTTCGCGCTGAGCTCGCCGAAATCCCGCTTACCCGACCCCATCACCACTCCCCTGCGGCCTAGGCGGACCTCAGGCCTGGTTCTTCTGCTGCTCGGCCTGGACCCGCTGCTGGATCTCCTGCTGGATGCTCGCGCTGGTCTTGGCCGCGTTGGCCTGCTCCTTGGCCGCGGCGGCGGTCTGGGAACCGCTGGTCACCTGGGCCACCGAGTCGCCCTTCATCGAGGCGCGGATCTGTTCCAGGCGCGAGTGCCCGGCCAGCTGCGTGGTCGAGTGCTGCACCTCCAGCATGCGCCCCTGCACCGAGTTCTGCGCCAGCTCGGCCGAGCCCAGCGCGGTGGTGTAGCGCTTCTCGATCTTCTCGCGCACGTCCTCCAGCGAGGGCGTGTTGCCCGGCGCGGCCAGCTGCGACATCTGGTTCAGCGAGGCGGAGACCTGCTCCTGCATCTTCGCCTGCTCCAGCTGCGAGAGCAGCTTGGTGCGCTCGGCCAGCTTCTGCTGCAGCATGCTGGCGTTGCGCTCGACGGCCTGCTTCGCCTGGGCGGCGGCCTGCAGCGACTGGTCGTGCAGGGTCTTCAGGTCCTCGATGCTCTGCTCGGCGGTGACCAGCTGGGCCGCGAAGCCCTCGGCCGCGGTCTCGAACTCCTGCGCCTTCTGCTCGTCGCCCTTGGCGCGGGCCTCGTCGGCGAGCACGAGCGCCTGCCGGGTGGACGCCTGGAGCTTCTCCACCTCGCCGAGCTGGCGGTTCAGCTTCATCTCCAGCTGGCGCTGGTTGCCGATCACCGAAGCGGCCTGCTGGGAGAGCGCCTGGTGCTGGCGTTGCGCCTCCTCGATGGCCTGCTGGATCTGCACCTTGGGGTCAGCGTGCTCGTCGACCTTCGACGAGAACGACGCCATCAGGTACTTCCAGAACTTCACGAAAGGGTTGGCCATCTCCTCCGCCTGCCTTCTTGCGTCCCACTGGTCCTGTCACCGGGTGCGCGGCGCGCCCGTTGGTCGAACCGGCCCTCCCCCATACCTGGCGGGCGATCGATCCGAATAGGCAACGTTCCGTACCCGGCGTTGGGTTCCATCGTGTCAGGTTGACCGCCGTCGTTCCAGGCGACCCCGGGGTAATTCAGGGATGGCCCCTACCGAGAGCGACCAGCCCGAACACGGAAACGGGGCAGCGCCCGCGCGTGCACGCGAGCACTGCCCCGCTTTCCGGCGTTGGGCGGCAAAGCTCCCCGGTGCTCAGGCGGCCACGATCGCGGCCAGTTCCGGGGTGGTGATGGTGGTACGCAGCGTGGTCGACATGCGCGGCGGCGAGAGCCGCAGATCGGCCAGATCGTTACCGATCACCTCGGGCACCGGGCGGCCACCCTCGAAACCACGCTCGGCGGAGGCGGTCTCCACCGGCTTGGCCTTGGCGCCACCGCGCTCGGAGCCCTCGAGGGTCTCCTCCACCTTGTCCAGCGCGGACACGTCGGCGGCGACCTTGTGCAGGAGTTCGCTCAGCGGCAGCTCGAGCGCCTCGCAGATCGAGGCGAGCAGCTCGCTGGAAGCCTCTTTCTGCCCCCGTTCGACCTCGGACAGGTAGCCCAGGCTGACTTTGGCGGCGCGGGAGATGTCGCGCAGCGTTCGCCGCTGGTTGGTGCGGGCATGACGGAGCCGATCACCGATCGCCTCACGCAACAGCACGGTCATCGCGCGCCTCCCTTCCATCGATCTGTGTCCACGTTACCCAGAGAACTCGGTGGATAGCATCAGTACACCCGTACGTACGCCAAGGGCGAACGCCGATTTCAGGTTGTTTGTTCCCCCAGCAGGGCCAGCGCGGCCGCCACCGAACCGGCCCGCACGGCCGCCCGATCGCCGGGAATCCGCAGCTCACGGGTGATCGAACCAGCCGGTCCCGCCAGCCCGACGTGCACTGTGCCAGGGGAAACACCGTCCTGCCCCGCCGGGCCGGCCACCCCGGTCAGGCCGAGGCCCCAGTCGGCTCCGCAGCGTGTTCGCGCCCCGGCGGCCAGCTGCGCGGCCACCTCCGGATCGACCGCGCCCCGAGCGGCGAGCAAGTCCGGGTCGACCCCGGCCAGAGTGGCTTTCAGGTCGGTGGCGTAAACGACGAGCCCGCCGCGCACCACCTCACTCGAGCCGGGGACCTCGGTCAGCGCCGCGCAGACCAGCCCCGCGGTCAGCGACTCGGCGGTGGCGACCGTCTCACCACGCCGGATCAGCGCGGCGACCACCTCGTGCGCGTTCATCGCCGTCATGACGAGGAGCCGGTCCGGTCGCCGAGCGCGCGCAGCTTCAGCGCGCGGACCAGGTAGTCGATCCCGGTGACCACGGTGAGCACCAGCGCCACGCCCATCAGCACCCAGCCGATGAAGTCCACCGACGACGGCAGCGGCAGCAGGTAGACCGTCAGCGCGGCGATCTGCGCCATCGTCTTCGCCTTGCCGCCGCGGCTGGCCGGGATCACCCCGTGCCGGATCACCCAGAACCGCAGCAGTGTGACGCCGATCTCACGGACGGCGATCACGATGGTCACCCACCAGCCCAGCTCGCCGAGCAGGCTCAGCCCGACCAGCGCCGCGCCGATCAGCGCCTTGTCCGCGATCGGGTCGGCGATCTTGCCGAAGTCGGTGATCAGCCCGTACTTGCGGGCCACCCAGCCGTCCACCTGGTCGGTGAACGAGGCCACGGCGAACAACGCGGTCGCCACCGCGCGCCAGAAGGTGTCGGTGCCGTCGCCGGCGAACAACGCGGCGACGAACAACGGCACCAGCACCAGCCGGGACAGCGTGAGCAGGTTCGCCACGTTGAGCGTGGGTACCGGCGTCGGCTCGGGCAGTTCCGCCGACCGTGGTCGCGGCGGGCCGGTTTCGCCCTCCGCCGGTTCGCTGGGTGCGGCACTCACCGGTCCGCGCCCACCGGACGCACGATCAGGTCCACTCCGGCGGAGTCGGTCACCTCGCAGCGCACCAACTCCCCGACCTCGCGGTCACCGGCGTCGACGAGCACGCACTCACCGTCGACCTCGGGCGCCTGGTGGGCGGCACGGCCGGTCACCTCGCCGCCTGGGCCTTCCTCGACCGACTCGATCAGGACGTCCACGAGGTCCCCGATGCGCTCTTCGGCACGCTGCGTGGTCAGTTCCTCGACCAGCGCCGAAATGCGCGCGACCCGCTTGGCGACGGTCTCCTCGTCGAGCTTGCCGTCGAAGGTCTCCGCCTCGGTGCCGTCCTCGTCGGAGTACCCGAACACGCCGACCGCGTCCATCCGCGCGCCGATCAGGAACCGCTCCAGCTCGGCCACGTCGGCCTCGGTCTCGCCGGGGAAGCCGACGATCACGTTCGTGCGGATGCCCGCGTCCGGCGCGTACTCGCGGATCTGCTCGATCAGCGCGAGGAACGAGTCGGTGGAGCCGAACCGGCGCATCCGGCGCAGCACGGTCTCGCTGGAGTGCTGGAACGACAGGTCGAAGTAGGTGGCCACGCCCGGGGTGGTGGCGATGGCCCGCACCAGGCCGGGACGGGTCTCGGCGGGCTGCAGGTAGGACACGCGCACGCGCTCGATGCCGTCGATCTCGGCCAGCTGCGGCAGCAGCAGCTCCAGCGCCCTGGTGCCGCCGAACTCGCGGCCGAAGTCCTTGCCGTAGGAGGTGGAGTTCTCGCTGACCAGGAACAGCTCCTTGACGCCCCGCTCGGCCAGCCAGCGCGCCTCGGCGACCAGCTCGTCCGGGCGGCGCGAGACGAACGAGCCGCGGAAGGACGGGATCGCGCAGAACGAACAGCGGCGGTCGCAACCGGAGGCGATCTTCAGCGCGGCCACCGGCGAGTCGTCCAGCCGGGTGCGCAGCACGCGCGGGCCCCAGCCCTCCTGGGCGTGACCGGGCAGCGCGACCTCCTGGGCCGCGGCCGGGCGCTGGACCGGGCTGATCGGCAGCAGGTTGCGGCGGTCGGTCGGCACGTGGGACGGCACGGCGTGGCCGGAGACGATGTCACCGAGCCGCTCGGCCAGGTCCGGGTAGTGGTCGAAGCCGAGCACCGCGTCGGCCTCGGGCAGGCTCTCGGCCAGCTCGGCGCCGTACCGCTCGGCCATGCAGCCGACCGCGACCACCTTGGCGCCGGTGTCGGCGGCGGCGAGCAGGGTGTCCACCGAGTCCTTCTTGGCCTGCTCGACGAAGCCGCAGGTGTTCACCACGATCACGTCGGAGCCCTCCGGCTCCTCGGCCAGCTCCCAGCCACCGGCCGCCAACCGGCCGGCCAGCTCCTCGGAGTCGACCTCGTTGCGGGCACACCCGAGGGTCAGCAGCGAGACCCGCCGCGGGCTGGATGACGCGTTCGTGGTGGAAGAAGGCACGAGGATCAGCGTAACCGCCGTCGCTCGGCGCGCCGGTCCTAGGCACGGTCCGGCTCGCGTGCTCGCGCTCCTCGCGTCCAGGCGGCCGTGGTGATCATGCGGGCTGATGTCACGAATGTGGCTTTCGAGACGCGAAACGTCTCGAAAGCCACATTCGTGACATCAACAGGGGCTCGCCCTGGTGGAGCGCGCGGCCGAACAGGTCAAACGTCAAGCTAGGTTTGCGGGCGTGCCAATCAAGCGTGAAGCGGACCAGGTCCTCGTCCGCCGTGCCCTGATCGCCGACGTCCGCCGGATCAAGGAGCTGGTGGACGCCGACGCCGGCCGGGTGCTGCTGGAGAAGGACCTGGTCACCCTGTACGAGAGCGTGCAGGAGTTCTGGGTGACCGAAGTGGACGGGGAGGTGGTCGGTGCCGGCGCGCTGCACGTGCTGTGGGAGGACCTGGCCGAGCTTCGCACGATCGTGGTGGGCAAGCGCGCCCGCGGCAAGGGCATCGGGCACGCGCTGGTCGCCCGGCTCATCCAGCACGCGGTGGACCTGGGCCTGCGCCGCCTGTTCGTGCTGACCTTCGAAACCTCGTTCTTCGCCGGTCACGGCTTCCGCGAGATCGACGGCGCGCCGGTGTCGCAGGAGGTCTACGAGGAGATGCGCCGCTCGGTGGACCCCGGGGTGGCGGAGTTCCTCGACCTTCCTTTTGTGAAACCGAACACGCTCGGCAACACGCGGATGCTGCTGGAGCTCACCTAGCGAGCTTCAGGATGTCCACGCCCCGGGTGTTGTCGGCGACGTAGACCAGGCCCTTGTGCCAGTACGGCGCCCACGACGCGGCGTCGGCAGGCCGGTGGTAGGCGATCTGCTTCGGGTCCGTCGGGTCGCTGACGTCGAGGAAGCGGGTGCCCTGGGCGTAGAACGACTGCACCAGGATGTCACCGCGCTTGTCGAAGTAGTGCGCCGAGCAGTCCTCCGAGGACGGGTCGCTGCCCTCCTGCCCGGCCACGCTCCAGGTGCCGACCGTCTTCATCCGGAACGGGTTCTCCGGCGTGGACCGCCAGCCCTGGCCCTCGTAGGAGCCCTCCAGCGAGGAGATCACCAGCACACCGTCGCCCGCGCACCCGTCGAGAAAGCTCTCCTCGACCGCGTAGAGCAGGTCGTTCCGCCCCCACGGGCCCTGCTCGATCGGGCGCAGGCTGTTGTGCATGAACTTCGACGGCGCGGCGGTCTCCTCGACGCCACCACCCGCGTACGGCACCGGCGCGATCGGCGTGGCCTTGCGCCACTTGCCCTGCACCGGGTCGTGGTGCCAGCCGCCGGTCCAGTAGCCGCGCACACCACCGCGGCCGGACACCCACGCGACGCCGGTCTGGTCGACCTGCACGTCGTGCACGTAGTCGGTCTTGCCGTCGTTGCGGGCCAGCTCGATCGGCTCGGGGTGGACCTTCGGCTTGGCCGGGTTCCGCACGTCGGTCACCCAGATGGGGCGGCCACCCCAGTCGGCGGGCTGGTTGGCCGCCTTCGCCGGGCCGCCGGTCCACAGGTAGCGGCAGTCCTCGACGCAGCTGGTGGTGTGCCCGGCCGGCACCTGCACGTAGCTGCGCACCACAGGCTTCTCGGGATTGGCCACGTCGACCACGTAGATGCCGGACTCGCCGGTCTGGGTGTTCCCGCCGAACGCGCGCGGGTCCCTGGCCAGGAAGACCAGCTTGCGCTTGCGGTCGACCTCGGTGTTCTCGGTCTCCCACAGGCCGGGCAGGCTCAGCTCGCCGATCAACTTCGGCGCGGTGGGCTTGGCCAGGTCGTAGGTCTTCAGGCCGAACTCGCCGGAGACCACCATGACGTCCCGGCCGTGGTAGTCGAGGAACTCCAGCGCGATGGCGCCCTGGGCGTCCGGCACGTTGCCGACCGCTTCGACGTTCTTCACCGCGCCGGGCGCACCGGCGGCGGGCGCGGCCTTCGGTTCCGGCCCGTCCTCCTCACCGCAGGCGCCGGCGGGCAGGGCGGTGACCACGGCGGTGGCGACCACCGCCACCAGGGTCAGACACGAGCGGAGCATCGCCAACCTCCCAGTGAACAGCCCTGGGTACTGTATGGCGCCGGATTCACCGGATACAACCGCCTTCCGTTGGTGCTAGACAGACTCCATGCGCCTGCTGCCCCCGCTCCTCGCCGCCGTCGCGCTGGCCGCGTGCACCCCGGCCGCCGAGCCGCCGTCACCGGACGTGCTCACCGTCGGTGTCGGCGAACCGGCCAGCCTGGTGCCCGCCGAGGTCCGCGACCAAGCCGGGCGGACGGTCGTTTCCGCGTTGTGGACGCCGTTGCCGCCCGAGGCGGCCACCAGCCCGGATCTGCTCACCTGGACGGTGAAACCACCGGCGAGCCGGTTCCACGACGGCACACCGGTCACCGCGAAGTCCTATGTGGACACCTGGCGGCTGACCGGCGGTTCGCTGGGTGCCAAGGAAATCACCGCGGTGGACGAGTCGACCGTGCGGATCGTGCTCGACCGCCCGGCCGCGGAAATCCCGGCGAAGCTGACCGCCCCGGCGTTCCTGCCGCTGCCCGAATCCGTGCTCACCTCCCGCGACTGGGCGGGTTTCTCCCGGCACCCCATCGGCAACGGGCCCTACCGGCTCGCCGCTCCCTGGGAACCCGGCAAGGGCGCGAAACTCCTGCGCGACAACGGAAATCCCCGGGAAATCGAACTGCGCGTTGGTGATCCGAGAGCGCACTACGACGCGGTGAAGGCGGGCACGCTCGACCTCGCCACCGAAGTGCCCGGCGACCGGCACGACGCGATGCACGCCGATTTTGCCGACCGGCACACGATGTGGCCGCTGCCCTCCGCCGGGTACCTGGTGTTCCCCTTGGGGGACAAGCGGTTCGAGGACGCGGCGGTGCGTTACGCCTTCGCCATGGCCGCCGATCGCGCGGCACTGGCGAAAGGACCGCTCGGTGACCAGGCGGACCCGGCGAAGGGCGCCCTGCCCGGTGACCGCTCGGCCACCTGCCGCCCGTGCACCCACGATCCGGCCGCTGCCAAGGCCTTCGCCGGGCAAGGCGGGCTCAGCGGTGACGTGAACCTCTACTTCGAACCCGCGGACGAAGCGTGGGCCCGTGCGCTCGCCGAGCAGATCCAGGGCACGCTCGGCATTCCGGTGCACGCGAAACCACGGCACGAAGGCACGCTCGACGGACCGCTCGCGATCACCGTTCAAGCCGCGACCCCGGGTGAGACGGTCGCCGCGCTGACCACCGCGACCGGATACGCGGGCGCGGGCTTCGGTGATCTGGTCGCCGCGGCTTCCTCGGCGACCGGCGAGGAAGAACGCGCTCAGCGGTACCGGCTGGTCGAGAACCAGCTGCTCCGCGACCTGCCCGCCGCGCCGATCTGGACCGGGCACGGGCACGCGGTGTGGTCGTCACGGGTGAAAAACGCGGCGGCACGGCCGTTCGGCGGCGTCGAGCTGGCCGCGGTTTCGATCCAGAACTGAACCTTTGGAAGGAATTCACTGAGTTTCCTACGCAAGGTGGTGGCGGCTGGTGAGCGCTTACCGAATGCTGTGCTCACCCTGTCGAGAGATCACAGCGAGGGAGCCAGCGATGACCGTGACCGCCCTGCCCGAGCCAGCCACCCGCCGCAGACCACGCGGACGAGTTCGCGGCCTCCTGCGCAAGCTCACCGTGACCACCGCCGTGGCCGGGAGCCTGGTGCTCGGCGCGGGCACCGCGCAGGCCATCGACGTGCGGGCGGTGACCGACGACTACCTGTTCAGCAAGTCGCTGCCGGGCTTCGTCAGCGTCCGCGGCAACTACCCGAACGACCTGGACTGGTCGACCGACGCCTGCTCGTGGTCGCCCGACAAGCCACTGGGGTACAACTTCACGCAGGCCTGCTGGCGGCACGACTTCGGCTACCGCAACTACAAGCGGCAGAGCCGGTTCACCGACAGCAACCGCCTGCGGATCGACAACAACTTCTACGACGACATGAAGGACATCTGCAACGGCGCCGGCGCGTGCAACGCGGCCGCCTGGACCTACTACCAGGCCGTGCGGCAGTTCGGCGCCAGCTGACGCGGGATCCGGCCGGGGGCTACTCGTCGTCCCCGGCCGGGCCACCGCCCCGGATCAGGTACAGCACCGACTCCAGCTCGTCCGGCTTGATCAGCACGTCACGCGCCTTCGAGCCCTCCGACGGGCCGACCACCCCGCGCGACTCCAGCAGGTCCATCAGCCTGCCCGCCTTCGCGAAGCCGACCCGCAGCTTCCGCTGCAGCATCGAGGTCGAGCCGAACTGCGAGGTGACCACCAGCTCCGCCGCCTGCAGCAGCACGTCGAGGTCGTCGCCGATGTCCGGGTCGATCTCCTTCGCCTCGCCCGCCTTCGCCGCGGTGACGCCCTCGTTGTACTCGGGCTGCGCCTGCTCCTTGGCGAAGTTCACGATCGCCGAGATCTCGTCGTCGCCGACGAACGCGCCCTGCACGCGGACCGGCTTCCCGGCGCCCATCGGCAGGTACAGCGCGTCACCCATGCCGATCAGCTTCTCCGCGCCCGGCTGGTCCAGGATGACCCGCGAGTCGGTCAGCGACGAGGTCGCGAAGGCCAGCCGCGAGGGCACGTTCGTTTTGATCAGGCCGGTCACCACGTCCACCGACGGCCGCTGCGTGGCCAGCACCAGGTGGATCCCGGCGGCACGCGCCTTCTGGGTGATCCGGACGATCGCGTCCTCCACGTCACGCGGCGCGGTCATCATCAGGTCGGCCAGCTCGTCGACGATGGCCATGATGTACGGGTACGGCGCGTAGACCCGCTCGCTGCCGGGCGGCGCGGTGATCTCGCCGGACTTGACCTTCTTGTTGAAGTCGTCGATGTGGCGCACCCGGTTGGCCTGCATGTCCTGGTAGCGCTGCTCCATCTCCTCCACCAGCCAGGCCAGCGCCGCGGCGGCCTTCTTCGGCTGGGTGATGATGGGCGTGATCAGGTGCGGGATGCCCTCGTACGGGGTCAGCTCGACCATCTTCGGGTCGATCAGGATCATCCGGCACTCGTCCGGTGTGGCCCGCGCCAGCAGCGAGACCAGCATCGAGTTGACGAAGCTCGACTTACCGGAACCGGTGGACCCGGCCACCAGCAGGTGCGGCATCTTCGTCAGGTTCGCGGTGACGAAGTGGCCCTCGATGTCCTTGCCCAGCCCGATCACCATCGGGTGGTTGTCCTTGACCGCCTTCGGCGAGCGCAGCACGTCACCGAGGCGCACCATCTCGCGGTCGGAGTTGGGCACCTCGATGCCGACCGCGGACTTGCCCGGGATCGGCGCCAGCAGCCGCACGTTGTCCGTGGCCGCGGCGTAGGCGATGTTCTTGGTCAGCGCGGTGATCTTCTCGACCTTCACGCCGGGACCCAGCTCGACCTCGTAGCGGGTCACCGTCGGGCCGCGGGTGAAGCCGGTGACCTGGGCGTCGACGTTGAACTGCTCGAGCACGCCGGAGATCGACTCGATCATCACGTCGTTGGCCTTGCTGCGGGACTTCGGCGCGTCGCCGAGGGTGAGCAGGTCCGCCGACGGGAGCTGGTAGTCGCCCTCGACCGTGCGGGTCACCGCCATCGGTGCCTCGGCGGGCTCGGCCTTGCGGGCCTTCTTCTCCGGCACCTCGGCCGCCTTGACCTTCGGCGGCGGGGGCGGCAGCGGCTCGTCCACCGGCAGCTCGAGCTGCGGGTCCTTCTCCTCCGACGCGGTGGACTGGCGCCGCCGCGACGGCTTGCGCAGCCGGACCGCCTTCGGATCCGCCTCGGTGATCTCGGCCGCTTCGCGTGCCTTGCGCTCGGCGCGGGCCTCGCGGTGCGCCTGCTCCTCCTCCAGCTCCTCGGGGTCCATGCCCCACTCGCGCAGGCGCTGCGGGATCTGCCGCACCGGGGTGCCGGTGAACACCAGCACGCCGAAGCCCAGCGCCAGCACCAGCAGCGGGACGGCCACCCAGGTGGTCACCCCGGCCGCGAGCAGGCCGCCGGAGAGGTACCCGAGGAAACCACCGGCGTACATCCGGTCCACGTTCGCCGAGGGCAGCGCGTTGAACAGGTGCAGGAGGCCGAGCACGGCGAAGATCATCAGCAGCGCGCCGATCACCCGGCGCGGGCGCGTCTCCGGCTCGGGTTCCGAGCGCATCAGCGCGACCGCGGCCACGGTGAGCACCAGCGGCAGGGTCACCGAACCGGCGCCGAACACCGTGCGCGCGCCGATCTGCACCCAGGCACCGACCGGACCGGCCGCCTGCCACCAGACGCCGACCGCGATCACGATGGCCAGCCCGATCAGCGCGAGCGCGAGCCCGTCCCGGCGGTGCTCCGGCTCCAGGTCGCGGCTGCGGCCGACCGTCCTGGCCAGCGAGCCGACGCCCTTGGCCAGCAGGTTCCACCCGCCGCGCACGGCACGGCCGAAGCCGCCGCCGGACTTGCGGCGCGGGGCGGGCTTGCGTGCCGGCGGTCGCTTGGCCGTCGCACGCGAGCGGCTCGCGCCGCCCGAGTTCCGCGCGGGAGCCTTGCCACCGCGACCCGAGCTCCGTCCCTTGGTTGCCGACCCACCTGCCATGGGTTCCACGGTAACCCTCGGTCCCGTCCAGTCACATCTGCCACTCGCAGCACACGGGGAACATTTCTCACGTTACCGATCGGCCGGTCCCCAAACCGGGTGAAAACCGACCGTGACATGCTCTGGCCCATGTTCGCTCTCCACCGCGACGAGAACGGGCGGCTCCGGGGGAATCGCCGGGTCCCCGCCCCGGCGATCTGGCGCACCATGCTCGCCATCGACCACCGCCTGGTCAACCTGGTCGGCCGGCTGCGGATCACCGGTCAGGTGCCCGCCGGCCTGCGTGACCGGCCGCTGCTGATGGCCGCCAACCACATCGGCGTGTTCGACCCGTTCGTGCTGATGGCCGCGTGCCGCAAGATCGGCATCGCGCCCCGGTTCATGCTGGCGGGCGGCATCCTGGACGCCCCGGTGATCGGCCCGGCGCTCAAGGCCAGCGGGCACCTGCGGGTCGACCGCGGCAAGTCCGAATCGGCGCTGACCCAGTTCGGCGAAGCGGTCGAGGCGATGCGCACCACGCGCGCGCCGATCATCGTCTACCCCGAGGGCCGCATCAGCCACGATCCCGGCCTGTGGCCGGAACGCGGCAAGTCCGGCGCGGCCAGGCTGGCGATCGCCGCGGGGGTGCCGGTGATCCCGATCAGCCAGTGGGGCGCGCACGAGGCGGTGTACTGGGGCACCGAGACGGTGACCGGGCCCGCCGACATCGTGCCGCTGGCGAAGTCGGGGCTGACCGCGCCGCTGCGGCGGCCGGTGTTCCGGGTGCACTTCGGCGAGCCGGTCGACCTGTCCGACATCGAGCCGGAGCGGCCGGGCGCGGGCGTGCGCGCGCACGCGAAGATCATGCGCGCGATCACCGACGGGCTGGTTCCGCTGCGGCGTGGCGAGATGGACGCGCCGAGGTTCCACGACCCGACCCGGCCGACCGACACCGTGAGCCCGTGGAAGCCGTAACCAGCCAGGCGCCTTAGGCAGTTACGAAAAACACCTTCCGGATGGTCGGTGCCGGGCCGTATCGTCCGGGCCATGGTCACCGAGGTGCGTTCCCGCCTGCCCGTCCACCGGGGCCGCGGCACGGTGCTGATCCTGGTCGCGGCGTTGTTCTTCAGCAGTTCCGGGGCGCTGGGCAAGCCGGTGATGCTGGCCGGGCTGAGCCCGGAGCAGGTGGCCGCGGCGCGGATCGGGCTGGCCGCGCTAGTGCTGGCCGCCGGGGTGGCCATCGCGCGGCCGTCGCTGCTGCGGGTGCGTGCCGCGGAGTGGCCGCTGCTGCTCGGGTACGGCCTGCTCGGCGTGGCCGGGGTGCAGCTGTGTTACTTCATTTCGGCCAGCCGGATCCCGGTGGGCGTGGCGATCCTGCTGGAGTTCACCTCGCCGGTGCTGATCGCGCTGTGGGTGCGGTTCGTGCGGCGGGTGCGGCTGCCCGGGGTGATGTGGGGCGGGATCGCGCTGGCGATGATCGGGCTCGCCATGGTGGCGCAGGCGTGGGAAGGACTGCGGCTGGACACCTTCGGCCTGCTCGCCGGGGTCGGCGCGGCGATCTGCTCGGCGGCGTACTTCCTGCTCGGGGAACGCGCGGTGGCCGACCGGCACCCGCTGGGCCTGGTCACCTGGGGCATGATCGTCGGCGCGGTGGCGGTGTGCCTGGTGGCGCCGCCGTGGACCATTCCCGCTTCGCTGCTGACCGCGCCCGCGCGGTTCGGCCCGTGGCAGCCGCCGATCTGGGCGCTGCTGGTCGCACTGGTGCTGGTGTCCACGGTTTTTGCCTACCTGGCGGGGATTTCCTCGCTGCGGCACCTGCCGGCGCCGGTGGCGAGCGTGCTGGGGCTGTGCGAACCGCTGCTCGCCGCGGGGCTGGCGTGGGTGCTGCTCGGTGAGGCGCTGAGCTGGGTGCAGCTGCTGGGCGCCGCCATCCTGCTGGGCGGGGCGCTGATCGTGCAGCTGAACTCCCCTGGCAAAACCCCCGGCGGCGCCGCCCCTGCCTGACCCCGGACACGAATGTGGCTTTCGGGGCATTTTCCGCCCCGAAAGCCACATTCGTGTTCAGCGCGTCAGAACGACTTCAGCTCGGCGAGCTCGGCCTGCTGGTCCTGGCTGATCCGGCCGGCGAGTTCCTTCGCCTGCGGGTTCTTCCCGTTCGCCTTCTCGGCGTCGGCCACCTTCACCGCGCCCTCGTGGTGCCGCGTCATCAGCTCGACGAACTTGGCGTCGAACTCCGCGCCACTGGCCGATTCCAGCGCCATCATGTCGGCGTCGGTGAGCATGCCCGCGTGCCCGCCGTGGTCCAGGCCGGGGTCCTCCGGCGGCTGCTGCCCCCACACCTCGAGCATGCCCGAAAGCTGCGCCATCTCCGCGTCCTGCGCGTCCCGGATCTTCAGCGCCAGCGCCTTGACCTTCTCGTTCCCCGACTTCTCCACCGCCATCGCCGCCATGTCCACGGCCTGCTGGTGGTGCGGGATCATCTCGGTCGCGAAGGCCACGTCGGCCTCGTTGAACTCCCCGGACACCTGCGGCCCGGCCGCGGCCGCCGGCGGCGCCTGCGGGGCCGGCTCGGGCGCGGCGTCCTCTCCGGAACAACCGGCGAGCACCAGCGCCGTGGTCATACCGGCGACGGCCAGGACCGGCCGTCGGGGGAAGCGGAACATGCGAAGCTCCTCGTGGAAACGGAAGAATCGGGTGACGGCGCCTAGATTCGCAGAACGTGACGACCGCGCGCACACCGGGTCAGGCACAGCAGGCGAGCTTGCTCAGCGCCGCGTGGAAGACCTGGTTGATCTGCCCCGAATCCGGGGTGGTGAACGCCTGTCCCCCGGTCGCCGCGGTGATTTCCCGCAGTTCGGCCACGTCGATGTCGGGTCCGACGCCGATGCCGATCAGCTGCAGCGGCCGTTTCGGATCCGCGAAGCCACCCAATCGAGTGAGCACGGAGTTCTCGGTGGCGGGGAACGCGGTCAGCGTCTGCTGCGCATCGGCCGACGGCAACCGGCGGAACAACTCGGGCGCCGCCGCGACCGTGTTCGGCGCAACCCGCGCGGGCGCGCACAAAACCACCGCACCCCAGGAAATCCCGGCCACCACCACAACGGCGGCCGTCAGCAGGACCGGCAGCCGCCGAACCGGAGGTGCGCCAAATCCCATACCGCCTCCTGGGCTGGTGGGGATCCAGCCCAGGTCAGGCGGCGCGGCTTCAGACCGGAATGACCGTGGGCACGATCATCGGGCGGCGGCGGTAGGTCTCGGCCACCCAGCGGCCGACCACCCGGCGGACCGACTGCGCGATCCGGTGCGTGTCGGTGATGCCCTCGGCCTCGGTGCGCGACAGCTCCATCTCGACCAGCGGCACCACCGCGTCCAGCGCCTTCGGGTCGTCGGAGAAACCGCGCCCGGCGACCGTCGGCGGGCTGACCGCGCGTCCGGTGCTGGAGTCCACCGCCACGTTGATCGCGATGAACCCGCCCTCACCGAGCACCAGCCGGTCGGACAGGGTGGACTCGCCGACGTCGCCGACGGACAGCCCGTCCACGTAGACGTGCCCGACCTCGACCCGGCCGGTCAGCCGCGCACGCCCGTCGACCAGGTCGACCACCACGCCGTCCTCGGCGATCACCACGTTCTCCGGCGCGACGCCGGTGCGGACCGCGAGTTCGCCGTTGGCCACCAGGTGCTTCCACTCGCCGTGCACCGGCATCACGTTGCTCGGGCGCACCGCGTTGTACAGGTAGAGCAGTTCGCCCGCCGAGGCGTGCCCGGACACGTGCACCTTGGCGTTGCCCTGGTGCACCACGTTCGCGCCGAGCCGGACCAGGCCGTTGACCACGCCGAACACCGCGGTCTCGTTGCCCGGGATCATCGAGCTGGCCAGCACCACGGTGTCCCCGGCCTTGATCGAGATCTGCCGGTGCTCCCCGCGGGCCATCCGCGACAACGCGGACAGCGGCTCGCCCTGCGAACCGGTGGAGACAAACAGGACCTTGCTCTCCGGCAGGTTCGCCGCCTGGTCCAGATCGACCAGCAGCCCTTCCGGCACGTTGAGCAGCCCCAGCTCGGCGGCGATGCCCATGTTGCGGACCATCGACCGGCCGACGAAGGCGACCCGGCGGCCGTGCTGCACGGCCACGTCGAGCACCTGCTGCACGCGGTGCACGTGGCTGGCGAAGCAGGCCACGATCACCCGCTGGTGCACCCGCCGGATCACGTCGTCGAGCACCGGGCCGATGTCGCGCTCGGGCATCACGAACCCGGGCACCTCGGCGTTGGTCGAGTCCACGCAGAACAGGTCCACGCCCTCGTCGCCGAGCCGCGAGAACCCGGCCAGGTCGGTCAGCCGCCCGTCCAGCGGGAGCTGGTCGAGCTTGATGTCACCGGTGTGCAGCACCACCCCGGCCGGGGTGCGGATGGCCACCGCCAGCGCGTCCGGGATGGAGTGGTTGACCGCGAAGAACTCCAGGTCGAACGGGCCGACCGTGCGGTGCTCGGTCTCCTTGACCTCGATCAGCTTCGGCCGCTGCTTGTGCTCCTTGCACTTGGCCGCGAGCAGCGCCAGGGTGAACCGCGAACCGTAGATCGGCAGGTCCGGGCGCAGGCGCAGCAGGAACGGCGCGGCGCCGATGTGGTCCTCGTGGCCGTGCGTGAGCACCAGGGCCTCGATGTCGTCGAGCCGGTCCTCGATGGCCCGGAAGTCGGGCAGGATCAGGTCCACGCCCGGCTGGTCGTCCTCGGGGAAGAGCACACCGCAGTCGACGATCAGCAGTCTGCCGTCGAACTCGAAGACGGTCATGTTCCGGCCGACTTCGCCGATGCCGCCGAGCGCGACCACGCGCAGCGCGCCGTCGGGTAGTGCGGGTGGTGCCGAGGTGGGGCCGGGTCCGATGGACAGTGAGCTCAACGGTGAATTGTCCCAACGCTGGTGTGTGTGGTCGGTGCGACGTACGCCGCCGCGGAGTCGGCGTGCGCCACCCGTGAACTATGCCAGTCGCCCGCGGGAGCGTCGTCGAGCGGCACGCCTGCCTGGGTCAGATCCGCCGCGATGGCGGTGATCTGCTCCTCGGTGGCCGGCACGATCGGCAGCCGCGGGTCGCCAGCATCGTACCCGCGCAGGCGCAGCGCGGTCTTGCTGAACACCACGCCGCCGACGCGGGAGAACGCGCGGTACACCGGCAGCATGCCGCGGTGGTTGGTGCGCGCGGTGGAGGTGTCGCCCTCCTCGTAGGCCTCGATCATCGCGCGGATGCGCCCGGCGACCACGTGCCCGACCACGCTGACCACCCCGGCCGCGCCGACCGACAGCCACGGCAGGTTCAGCCCGTCGTCGCCCGAGTAGTAGGCCAGATCGGTGTTCGCGATCACCTCGCTGCCGGCCAGCAGGTCGCCCTTGGCGTCCTTGACCGCGACGATCCGCGGGTGCTCGGCGAGCCGGCGCAGCGTGTCGACCTCGATCGGCACGATGGAGCGCGGCGGGATGTCGTAGAGCATGATCGGCAGCGCGGTGGCCTCGGCCACGGTGGTGAAGTGCGCGTACAGCCCGGCCTGCGTGGGCCGCGAGTAGTACGGCGTGACGACCAGCACGCCGTGCGCGCCCGCCTTCTCCGCCGCCTGGACCAGCTCGACGCTGTGCGCGGTGTTGTAGGTGCCCGCGCCGGTGACCACGGTGGCGCGGTCGCCGACCGCTTCGACCACGGCGCGGATGAGGTCCGCCTTCTCCGCGTCGGAGGTGGTCGGGCTCTCGCCGGTGGTGCCGTTCACCACCAGGCCGTCGTTGCCCAGGTCCACCAGGTGCTTCGCGATCTCCTGGGCCCGCTTCAGGTCCAGTGCCCCTTCGCGGTCGAAGGGGGTGATCATCGCGGTGAGCACGCGGCCGAACGGCCGTCCCGGCGCTGCGGAAGGTGGAGTGGACATGCCCCGACGGTACCTCTTCCCGGCCGGTAACCCGGCGCCGACCTCGGAATATGACATGATCAACGCGCCTGGTCACCGGTCGGTGCAGATTCCCCTGCCGACCGCCTCGGCAACCGGAACTCCTCCGCCTACCGGACCTCCACCGCCGCGGGGGAACTCAGGGTGCCGCCGCCGGTTTTGCTGAGTACGCAGTAGGCGTTGCGGACCAGGTTGCCCGAGCTGTCCTCCCGCGCGTCCCACGCCTGCTGGGTCGGCAGCAGCGCGCGGTACTGCAGGCCGCTCCGCTGGCTCGCCTGCACCACGTTGGAGTGGAAGATCATCTCGCACCGGGTCTCCGCCGAAATCCGCAGCCGGTCCTCGGCGGGGTACGCCGCGGCCGGCGCGCTGTCGCTGACGCTGCTGTCCCCGCCGAGCGTGCCGAGGGTGGCGAACACCTCGAAGTCGTGCTGCTCGTCGCAGTCGACCTTGTTGCTCGACGAGATCGACCGGCCCGGCTCCAGCGGCACGTTGTAGCAGCGCTGCGAGGACGACGGCGTGTCGAACTGCTGGATGTCGCCCTGCGTGCCGTAGGTCAGCGCGGGCAGCATCGCCGAATCCTCGCTGGGCGAACCCCACCAGTTGCCCAGGAAGAACCCACCGGCCAGCAGCGCGACCCCGGCCAGCGCGGCACCGGTGACCAGCAGCGGGCGCTTGCCCTTCGACGGCGCCGGGGCGGCCTGGGGCTGGTGCGCGTAGTGCGTGGGCGCCGGCCCGGCCATGGTCGGCGGCGGTCCGGTGTAGACGGACGTCGGGGTGTGCTGGCCGGTGCCCGCCGAAGCCATCTGCAGCAGCCCGTGTGCCTGGTGCGCGGTCAGCCTGCCCTCGGGCGAGGCGACCAGGAAGCCCATCACCACCGAGGCCAGCGGCCCCTGCGTCCGCGTCAGGTACGGGACCTCGTTCATGATCGCGTGCAGGGTGGCCGCGGTGCTGGTGCGCTCGAAGGCGAGCACGCCTTCCGCGGCGAAGTACAGCGTCACGCCCAGCGACCACAGGTCCGACGCGGGCCCGGCCTCCTGCCCGGAAACCCGTTCCGGGGCCATGAACGCCGGGCTGCCGACGATCATGCCGCTGGTGGTCAGCCGCGGGTCGTCCACCGCCTGCGCGATGCCGAAGTCGGTCAGCTTCACCCGGCCGTTCGGCGCGACCATGATGTTGCCCGGCTTGACGTCGCGGTGCACGATGCCCGCTTCGTGCGCGGCCTGCAGCGCCGAGAGCACCTGCAGGCCGATGCTCGCCACCTGCTGCGCGGGCAGCGGGCCGCGCTCGCGCACGAGGTCGGACAGCGTGGGCGCCTCGACCAGCTCCATCACGATGTAGGTGGTGCCTGCTTCGGAGACCACGTCGAACACGGTGACCACGGCGGGGTCGTTGAGCCTGCCGCCGGTGCGCACCTCCCGCAGGACGCGCTCGGAGAACACACCCGCGTCGTCGGCGCCGTCGGGCAGGCGCAGCTCCTTGATCGCCACCTGCCTGCCGATCACCCGGTCCTCGGCGCGGAACACCACCCCCATCCCGCCACGGCCGAGCTCGCCGAGCAGGACGTACCTGTCGGCGATCACCCTGGGGCCCGGCGCGGGCGCCTGGGCCCGCTGGGTCGTTTCCTCGGTCACGTTCGGCGCGCCTCCCTCGGTCTGGCCAGGATGGTAGTCCGACCGCGTGACGCGCTGCGCGGTTCCTGCCGGAGCGGGGGAAATACGGGGTTCAGCCCGCGAAGGTCAGGTAGAGCAGCGCCACGTTCAGCGTGATGATCACCGCGGCCACCGCCCAGGCCACCGTGGTGGTGGCGCGGTGGTTGGCGTCGGCGCCCATCAGCTCGCGGTCGCTGGTCAGCCGGACCAGCGGGACCAGCGCGAACGGGATGCCGAAGGACAGCACCACCTGCGAGACCACCAGCGCGCGGCTGGGGTCCACGCCGATGGCGAGCACCACGATCGCCGGGGCGAGCGTGATCAGGCGGCGCAGCAGCAGCGGGATCCGCTTGCGCAGCAGGCCCTGCATGATCATCGCGCCCGCGTAGGCACCCACCGACGTGGACGCGAGGCCGGAGGCGAGCAGGCCGATCGCAAAAAGCAGCGCGACGCCGGGCCCGAGCACATCCCCGACGGCCGCGTGCGCGCCGTCGATGGAGTCGACGCCCTCCCGCCCGCGCAGGGTGGTCGCCGCGAGCAGCACCATCGACAGGTTCACCGCGCCCGCCAGCAGCATCGCCAGTCCGACGTCCACCTTCGTCGCCTTGAGCAGCCGGGTGCGCCGCTCCGGTTCGACGTGGCCGTGCCGGTCGCGCGCGAGGCCGGAGTGCAGGTAGACCGCGTGCGGCATCACCGTGGCGCCGAGCATGGCCGCGGCGATCAGCACGCTTTCCGTGCCGTCGAACCGCGGGACCAGGCCGCCGAGCGTGCCCGGCACCGACGGCGGCGAGACCACCACGCTGGTCAGGAAGCCGACCGCGATCACCCCGAGCAGCCCGGTGATCACGCGCTCGAACGGGCGCTGGCCGCGCTTGTCCTGGACCAGCAGCAGCGCCATCGACACCACGCCGGTGATCACCCCGCCGAGCAGCAGCGGCAGGTCGAACAGCAGGTAGAGGGCGATCGCGCCGCCGACGACCTCGGCCAGGTCGGTGGCGATGGCGACCAGCTCGGCCTGCGCCCAGTACGCCAGCCGGGTCGGGCGCGAGGTGCGCTCGCGGACCGCTTCCGGCAGGGACAGGCCGGTGACCAGGCCGAGCTTCGCGGACAGGAACTGGACCAGGCAGGCCATCAGGTTGGCCGCCACGATCACCCAGACCAGGAGGTAGCCGAACTGGGCGCCGGCGCTGATGTTGGAGGCCACGTTGCCGGGGTCGACGTAGGCGATCGCCGCCACGAACGCCGGGCCGAGCAGCATCGAACCGGCGCGGACCCGCTTCAGTCGCTCACGGCTGGACGGGGCGGCATCGGTCAACGCCATGACATACCTCCGGTTTCAAGTGGGCCAACTTGAATTTTAGGCATGCCGAACATCGGTGTACATACCGCCGTAACGGTTGTGACCGGGCTCCCAGCGGGGCGCTACATGCAGACGTCGTGCCCGGCCGACTGGAGCGCGTCGATCGCCCTGGTCAGGTCGTCGGACTTCACCAGCACGTGATCGGTTTCGAAGGTGGACAGGGTGAACAGCGCCACCCCGGCCGCGGCCAGCTCGCTGGCCAGCGCGGCGATGATGCCGGTCAGCGTGAAGGCCAGCGGCCCGCGCACCGACAGCAGCCGCCAGTCGGCCTCCACCCGCGCGCCCTCCGGCGCGAACTTCACCGGGCAGATGATCGACACCTCGCGCTGCGTCCTGGTCACCGAGACCAGCACCTGCCCCGGGTGGGAGAACAGCTCGGACGGCACGGCCTGGTCCGGTTCCAGCCTGGCGACCGCGTACTCCAGCGGCTGGACGTCGATGACGAGTCGGCGCACGGGATCAGCCCTCGAGAACCTTCGGGCTGGTGGCGATCTCGGTACCGTCGGGCAGCGTCGAGATGGTGAAGTCGGCGAACACGTTCGCCGCCGCCTTCTGCAGCTGCCGCAGGCATTCCACGGCCAGCGCGCGGATCTCCACGTCGGCGTGCTCGGTGGCCCGCATGGCGACGAAGTGCCGCCACGCCCGGTAGTTGCCGGTCACCACGATCCGCGTTTCGGTGGCGTTCGGCAGCACCGACCGCGCGGCCTGGCGCGCCTGCTTGCGACGCAGCGTGGCACTCGGCGCGTCGGCGAACTTCTTCTCGAGACCGGCCAGCAGTTCGTTGTAGGCGTCCGCGCTGGCCTGCGTCGCGGCGACGAACTTCTCGTGCAGTTCCGGGTCTTCGCGAATCACGTCGGGCTCGACGAAGGCCGCGTCGCGCTCGGGCACGTACCGCTGCGAGAGCTGCGAGTAGGAGAAGTGCCGGTGACGGATCAGCTCGTGGGTCAGCGAGCGCGAGATGCCGGTCAGGTAGAAGGTCACCGAGCCGTGCTCCAGCACCGACAGGTGGCCCACCTCGATGATGTGGTCGAGATAGCCGGCGTTGGTCGCGGTTTTCGGGTTCGGCTTCTTCCAGGACTGGTAGCAGGCCCGGCCGGCGAACTCGGCGAGCGCCTCGCCGCCGTCGGCGTCGGTGGACCACGGCACGTCGTCGGGCGGGAAGAACTCCGTCTTCGCGATCAACTGCACCCTGGGTGCCAGCGTTCCGGCCACGTTCCGCTCCCTCGTTTCGCGCTCCCCGCCGATCCTCCGGCAGCCTAGGCGCTGCCCGGTGAGTCTGGTCGATGGGCTTCGTGATCCAGGTGGTTCCTGGCGGTGCGGGCGGGTCGGCCTCGTACTGGCCGTACTCGGCCGATCCGCCCGTGCCGCCAGGGGCCGCCTGGGCGCGAAGACCGCGACCGTGACTCACCGGGCAGCGCCTAGCCCGCCACTAGGGGGCGACTGGGGGATGTCACTGATGATGTCGCGATCGCCTTGAAAGACACCACGAATGACGTCACAGTGGTGTCATGGACCTGACGACGTACATCTCCAGCCTCCGCGAGGACCTCGCCACCGCGGCCTCGGCGGGTGACGAGCAGACGCGGCAGACCGCCGCGGTGCTCGCCGCCGCCCTCGAACCGGCCATGCGGCTGGCGCTGATGAACGCGCTCGCCGACCTCGCCGCCGAGGTCACCGCCAACCAGCCCGACTACCTGGTCGACGTCCGGCTCGACGGCCGCGACGTGCGCGTGGTGGTCACCGGCACCAGCTCCGCCGGTGCCAAGACCGAGAGCGAGCCCGCCGCCGAGAAACCGCGCGAACCCAAGCCCGAGAACAAGATGCCGTTCGACAGCGGGGAGATCAGCCGGATGACGCTGCGGCTGTTCGACCAGGTGAAGAACCAGGCCGAGCGAGCGGCGGCCTCGCAGGGCGTCTCGCTGAACACCTTCGTCACCCAGGCCGTGCAGGGCGCGCTCCAGGGCAAGGCCCCGTTCGAGCAGGGTGAGCAGCGGCGCGGGCCGAACAGCGGCACCCGCATGCACGGCTGGGTGCAGGGCTGATGAGCGCCGGAGTGACGGGCGAAGGCCCGCAGGAACAGCCGGACGAGCAGCTCGTGCGCACCGGGAACTTCGCCGCCACCGGCCCCATCGAGCTGGATGTCAGCATCACCGTCGGGCGCGTCGAGATCGTGCTGACCGACGCCGAAGCCGAAACCGAAGCCGAAGCCATCGTCGAGCTGCGCCATGAACCGAGCGCGCAGGCACCGTGGGCCGACGGCGTGAACGCGGTGCTGAGCTGGGTCACCGAGCGCTTCGGCGACCAGTTCGACACCGACATCCTCGGCTCACCGGCCGAGGCCGTGCGCCAGTCCCGCATCGAGCAGGTCGGCGACCAGGTCATCGTGCGCGGACCCAAGGCGCTGCCGCTGCGCAAGGTGCCGCTGCACGTGGTCGTGCACGCGCCACGCGGTTCGCACCTGGGCATCCGCGCGGGTGCCGCCGACGTGACGGTCACCGGCACCGCCGGACGCGCCAACATCTCCACCGGATCGGGTGACGTCTCGCTCGGCGAGACCAAGGCCGCGGCCAACGTGCGCACCGGCTCGGGCGAGATCCAGCTCGGGCCGACCACGTACGGGCTGCAGGTCCGCTCGGGCAGCGGCGCGGTGCGGCTGGCCGCGCCGTCCGGTTCGGCCACCGTGGTCACCGGCACCGGCGACATCTGGCTCGGCGCGGTCGCCGGGGACGTGATGGTCCGCAGCGGCAGCGGCGACCTCACCGTGGCCGAGGCGAAATCCGGCTCGATGGAGCTGAACACCGGCTCCGGCGAGATCCGGTTCGGCGTGGCTTCCGGGGTGATCGCGGAGGTCGACGTGTCCACCGTTTCCGGGCGCGTGTCGAGCGAGCTG
Source organism: Amycolatopsis albispora (assembly GCF_003312875.1). Lineage (NCBI taxonomy): Bacteria > Bacillati > Actinomycetota > Actinomycetes > Pseudonocardiales > Pseudonocardiaceae > Amycolatopsis > Amycolatopsis albispora. Next base: position 8,985,293 of record NZ_CP015163.1, on the reverse strand, counting down.
CCGGTGCGCGAAACCCCGCCGGAGGAGCCGGCCGCGGTGCGGGCGCGGATGCGCACGGGCTCCGGCGACGCGGTGGTGACCAGCGCGGGGACGTGAAGCGGCGCCGATCACCCGATGCGGCGATAAACTCGGGGGCAAATGAGCCTCCAAGTGGTGAGCCCGGTGCTGGTCGGGCGCGACAGCGAGACGAGCAGGGTGGCCGATGCCTTCGACCGGGTCGCCGGTGGGGGCCTGGCCACCCTGCTCGTCGGCGGTGAGGCCGGGATCGGCAAGTCCCGGCTGGTGGCGGAGTTCACCGACCGCGCGGGCGCGAAGGCGACCGTGCTCTCCGGCTGCTGCGTCGAACTCGGCGCGGACGGCCTGCCGTTCGCGCCCTTTGTCGCCGCCCTGCGCGGGCTGGCCACGGCCGCCGGCCCGGATGTGTTCGACCGGCTGCTGCCGGACAAGGCCGCGCTCGCGCCGCTGCTGCCCGGCGCCGCCCGCGGGCAGGCCCCGCTCGGCGACGACGCGCGCCCGCGGCTGTTCGAAGGCGTGCTCGCGCTGCTCGCCGGGCTCGCCGCCGAACGGCCGGTGGTGCTGGTCATCGAGGACGCGCACTGGGCCGACCGGTCCAGTCGCGACCTGCTCGAGTTCCTGGTGCGCAACCAGGGCGCGGTGCCCGGCTCGATGATCGTGGTGACCCACCGGTCCGAGGAGCTGAACCGGGCGCACCCGCTGCGGCCGCTGCTGGCCGAGCTGACCCGGGTGCCGTGGGTGGACCGGCTCGAGCTGGGCAGGCTCGGCAAGCGCGAAGTGGTCCGGCTGGTGCGCCACATCCTCGACCGCGAACCGGATCCGGAGCTGGTCAGCGAGGTTTTCCAGCGCAGCGAAGGCAATCCGCTGTTCGTCGAAGCGATGCTGGACTGCCAGAACGCCTGCGAGGGCACGGCCGACCTGCCCGCGTCGCTGGAGGACCTGCTGTCGTCCCGGATCGACCGGCTGCCGCCGGACGCCGCCTACGTCGCCGGGCTGATCGGGCTGAGCGAGGTCACCGTCTGCCACGCGCTGCTGAGCGAGGTCGCCGAACTCGACGAGCGGGCGCTGTCCGCCGCCGTGCGTGCCGCGGTAGACGCGAACGTGCTGGTCATCGAGGGCGAGGGCTACCGCTTCCGGCACGCGCTCATCGGCGAGGCGGCCACCGCCGGGCTGATGCCGGGAGAACGGCGTGCCCTGCACGCGCGGTACGCCGAGGCCATGCGCGCGGACCCCGGCCTGTCGGCGGGTGCCCCGTCGATCACCGAACTCGCGCAGCACCTGTACCGCGCGGGCGATTTCCGCAGTGCGATCTGCGCGGCCTGGCAGGCCGCGGGTGAGGCGCAGCGGCTGCTCGCCTACGCCGAGCAGGTCCGCATGCTCGACCGCGTACGGGAACTGTGGCCGCTGGTACCCGACCCGTGCTGCGAACTCGGTGGCGTCGAGTACGCGACCGTGCTGGAGCAGGCCGTGGAAGCGGCAAGCCGGGCCGGGGACAACGTCAACGGCGAGCGCTTCGCCACGATGGCGCTGGCCGAGATCGACCGCGACGCGCAGCGCGTGCGCGCGGCCACCCTGCTCGACCAGCGCGCGCGGTTGCGGGCCCAGCTGGGCCAGCCCGGCGCGCTGGAGGACCACCGCGAAGCGATCCGGCTGGTGCCCGAGGACCACCCCGCGCGCGGGCACCTGCTGAACTCCTACGCCGCGCGCCTGATGGAAATCCCCCGTGCCGACGAGGCCCGCGACGCGGCCGAGGCCGCGCTCGATTCGGCCTGCCGCAACGGGGAACGGTCCGCCGAGGCCTCCGCGCTGATCACGCTCGCCGTGCTCGACGCGCGGCTCGGTGATCTCGAAGAGCAGCTGCCACGGCTCAAGCGCGCCGGGGCGATCGCCGAAACGCTGGGCGAGCACCGGGTCCGGCTGCGGGCCATCCACGCGGAATCCTCGCTGCTGCGGGCGTTCGGCAGGCTGGCCGAGGCGGAAGCCAAGGCACGCCACGGATTGGCGGTGGCACAGGAGGCCGGGCTGCGCCGCGCGGCCGGTGCGCAGCACAGCCTCGACCTGGCCGGCGCGATGATCGACGGCGGCCGCTGGGACGAGGCGATGACCGTGCTCGAGCAGGCGCTCGACCTCTCCCCCGCGCCCGCGTTCCGCGAACACCTGTTGTGCCTCAAGGGATACATCGCGCTGCACCGCGGTGATGCCGAACTGCCGGAGCGGCTGCTCGCTCGCGCGCACGAGCAGTACGGCGAGGACGTCCGGTTCAACCTGGACCCGTTCCTGGTGGCACGCCTGGAAACCGAGCTGCGCCTGACGCAGGGCCGGTACGGCGAAGCGCGGACCGTGCTCGAACGCGCGCTCACGCATCCGCAGCTGAACGCGGCGGGCAGGCTGCTCTGGCCGTTGCTGGTGCTGGGCAGCAGGCTCGCCGACCACGACCCGTCCTGGCGCGGCACCGAACTGCTCACCCGGCTGCGCCGCATTGCCGCGGAACTGCCGGTCGCCGGTCCGGTGCAGCACGCCTTCTCCCGGCTGTTCGACGCCCACCTCAGCGGTGAGCGCGGCGACTGGGACGCGGCGACCGCGGCCTGGCGTGAACTCGGCCAGCCGCTGCGGCTCGCGCAGGCCTGTCTCGGCGCGGCGGCAGCCGCGATCACCACCGACGGCGACCGCGAAGCCGCCACCGAACTGCTGCGCGAGGCCTACGGGCTGGCCGGGCAGCTGGGCGCGAAACCGCTGCGCGACCGCGTCGCCGACCTGGCCAGGCGGGCCCGCATCCAGGTGGTGCCCGGCACGCCGGAGCCGCTGGGCAACGGGCACACCCGGCTCGGGCTGACCCCGCGTGAGCTGGAGATCCTGCGCCTGGTGACGGCGGGCAAGGCCAACCGGGAGATCGCCGACGAGCTGTTCATCTCGGCGAAGACGGCCAGCGTGCACGTGTCGAACATTCTCGGCAAGCTCGGCGTGGCCAACCGCGTGGAGGCCGCCGCCACCGCCAACCAGCTCGGCCTGTTCGACTGACTTAGGCAGCATCCCCGCCTTAGGCAGGCAAATAGGGCTGGTGCCTCATGTGCGCCGGGGTGCCTTATCGCGAACCTCGATTCCAGCGGGCCGGAACCACCGGCCCCGGGGAATCGGGAGGACAAGATGGGCGCCACTGGGGTCAGGATCCTGGGCATCGCGGGCAGTCTGCGTGAGGGCTCGTTCAACGGCAGGCTGCTCACCGCGGCGAGCTACGAGCTGCCGCGTGGGCTGGAACTGCACCGCTGGGGCGGGCTGAGCCTGGTCCCGCCGTTCGACGAGGACGCCGAAGCGGGCCCGGAGCCGGCCGGGGTGGCCGAGCTGCGGCGGGCCATCGCGGAGGCCGACGGGCTGCTCTTCGCGACACCGGAGTACAACGGCTCGATCCCCGGCCAGCTGAAGAACGCGCTGGACTGGGCGTCGCGCCCGTACGGCGCAGGCGTGCTGACCGGCAAGCCAGCCGCGGTGATCGGCGCGAGCAACGGCGTGCACGGCGCCGCGTGGGCGCAGGACGAACTGCGGAAGGTGCTCAAGCTCGCCGGTGCCGAGGTGCTCGACAGCACGCTGCCGGTCGGCCGGGTGGCTCGGCAGCTGGACGAGGACGACCGGCTGCTCGACCACGACCTGCGGCGCGGGCTGAGCAGCCTGCTGCACGGCCTGCGCGACCGGATCCGGCTGGGTGCGTTCGCGTGACGGCACCGGTGGAGCGCACCAGCTGGGGCGCGATCACCGTGGCCGCGCTCGGGGTGGTGCTGGCCGCGCTGGACATGACGATCGTGGCGGTCGCGCTGCCGTCGATCGGCGAGGAGTTCGGGGTGCGGCCGTCGGCGGTGCAGTGGGTGCTGCTGGCGTATTCGCTGCCGCTGGTGGCGTTGAGCGTGCCCGCCGGGCGGTGGCTGGACCGGGCGGGCCCGCTGCCCGCGTTCGTGCTGGCGACCGCGGGGTTCGGGGTGACCAGCCTGCTGATCGCGGTGGCGCCGTCGTTCGGCGTGCTGCTGGCCGGGCGGGTGCTGCAGGGCGTGTTCGGCAGCCTGGTCGGGGTGGTCAGCCTGCCGATCGTGGCGCGGGCCGCGCGGCCGGAGCATCGGGCACGCGCGATGGGTGTGGTGCTGACGCTGATCCCGCTGAGCGGGGTGGCCGGGCCGGTGGCGGGTGGCTGGCTGGCCGAGGCGTTCGGCTGGCGGTCGGTGTTCGCGGTGAACCTGCCGATTGTGGTGGTCACGCTGTGGCTGGCGCGGCGGGTGATCCCGGGTGGCGGCGGGCTGCCGTGGCCGGACGGCGGGTTGCTGCGGGAGGCGCTGGTGCTCGGTGCGGCGGCGGTGTCGTTGTTCTCCGGGCTGCACTTCGCCGGGTCCTCGGCGGGGTTGCGCGCGGGCTTGGTGGCGCTGGCCGTGATGCTGACGGCGGTCTGGGCAAGGACGACCGGGGCCCGGCCGGTGCTGTCCCTGGTGCGCCGACGGGAGATCGCACTCGCGCTGGGCGCGATGGCGGGGGTGACCACGGGGGTCGGGGCGCTGCACTTCGTGGTGCCGTACCTGTTCGCCGACGTGCTGCGGGCGTCACCGAGCACGATCGGGGTGGCGCTGCTGAGCGTGTCGGCGGCGATGGCGGTGACTTCGCCGCTGGCCGGGGCGCTGGCCGACCGGGCCGGGAAGGCGCCGGTGGCGCTGGCGGGCACGGTGGTCGCGGCGGGCGGACTGGGCTGCCTGCTGCTGGTGGGGCCGGACGCCGGGCTGCTGGACGTCGCCTGGCCGCTGGCCGTGGTCGGGGTGGGGAACGGCCTGTTCGCGGGCCCGAACTCGGCCGCCATCCTGGAGGACACGCCACCTTCGCTGCTGGGCACCTCGAGCGGGGTGGCCACGCTGGTACGCACGCTGGGCTTCTCGATCGGCCCGGCGATCGGCGCCCTGACCTGGACCGGCACCACCGGCGGCTTCCACGCGGGCGTCCTGGCCCTGACCGCGGCAGGCGCGCTGAGCGTCGCCCTAACCACCCTCGGCAAACGCCCGACACACGCCGCCACCTAACCGTCCACCCTGGACTCACCCGCCCCCGGGTCAGCGCACAACCTCGCCTAATGCCGCTCGGCAAGCACCCCGCCCGACTGTCCACTCGGGACACACTTGGCTAGGCCAGTGCACAGCCCTGCCAAGCGGCGCCCGGGTCACCACACGGCCGAGCGCGCATACCCGGCGCGCGGTCCTCGCTCGGCAAACGCTCATCGCACACCCGGCCATTCACTCCGGACACCCAGCCCAGATCAGCGCACAACCTCGTCCAACACCGCTCGGCAAGCGCCCCGCCCCACCGTCCACTCGGAACACACCGGGCTAGGCCAGTGCACAGCCCTGCCAAGCGGCGCCCGGGTCACCACGCGGCCGAGCGCGCATACCCGGCGCGCGGTCATCGCTCGGCAAACGCTCATCGCACACCCGGCCATTCACTCCGGACACCCAGCCCAGATCAGCGCACAACCTCGTCCAACACCGCTCGGCAAGCGCCCCGCCCCACCGTCCACTCGGAACACACCGGGCTAGGCCAGTGCACAGCCCTGCCAAGCGGCGCCCGGGTCACCACGCGGCCGAGCGCGCATACCCGGCGCGCGGTCATCGCTCGGCAAACGCTCATCGCACACCTGGCCATTCACTCCGGACACCCGGCAGCGGCCAGCCCGGCGCCCGCCGGGCCAGGCCGCCCCGCGGCCACACGGGCGCATGCCCGGCAAGCCATCCAGGCCGGGCGCGCGTCCGTCTACCCGGCAAGCCGTCCGCGCCGGGCGAGCGTTCAGCCCACGCCTGACCGTCCACTCAGGACACGCCGGGGGCAGCCGGGCCTTGGTCATCGCACAATTTTGCCCAGCGCCGCCCCCAGATCTCCGCGCGGCTGCGCGACCACCCCCGAAAGGTCCAGCCACTCCGCCATGTGCGCCAGCTCCGCCGCCAGCTCCGGCAGCACGCGCCCGTGGTCCACCCCCGGCTCGGCGAAGGCGCCCTGCACCCGCAGCACCCCACCCGCCCGGTCGGCCTTCAGGTCCACCCGCGCCACCAGCTCGCCGTCCAGCAGGAACGGGAAAACGTAGTAGCCGTACTCCCGCTTCGGCTCCGGCACGTAGATCTCGATGCGGTACCGGAACCCGAACATCCGCTCGGTCCGCGCGCGCTCCCAGATCAGCGGGTCGAACGGGCACAGCAGCGCCCGCCCGGTGATCGAGCGCGGAGTCCGGGCGCCCACGTGCCGGTACGCCTGCGCCTTCCACCCGCGCACCCGCACCGGCTCCAGCTCACCCGCCTCGACCAGCTCCGCCACCGCCTGCCGCGCGACGTCCGGGCCGAGGCGGTAGTAGTCGCGCAAATCGGTCTCCGTGGCGATGCCCAGCGCGGTGGCCGACTTCCCGATCAGCCGCCGCGCCGCCTCGTCCTTCTCCACCCGCGTCGACAGGATCTCCGGCGGGATCACCCGTTCGGTCAGGTCGTAGAGCCGTTCGAAACTCCGCCGCGTACCGGTGGACAGCTGGCCCATGCCGAACAGCCACTCGCAGATCCGCTTCACCTCCGACCGGTCCCACCAGGCGCCCTGGCGGCGCATCTGACCACCGGCCAGCTCCCGCTCGATCGCCCCCGCCCCGATCGGGCCGTGCTCCTTGACCACCGCCAGCACGTCCTCGGCCAGCGTCGGCGAGCGTTCGAGCAGCTTTTCGTACCCGCGCCACCAGCCCATCCGCTTCGCCCCGGACCGCAGCAGCGGCCAGTCCTCCACCGGGATCAGGCTCGCCTCGTGCGCCCAGGTCTCCACCAGCAGCCGCGGCCGCCGCGCGGAATGCGACCAAGCCGCGTCGTCGACCAGCGAAGGCGCGTACGCCCCGAGCCGCGCGAACAACGGCGCGTAGTGCGCCCGGACCGCCACGTTCACCGAATCGAGCTGGAGCAGCTGCACCCGCGACAGCACCCGCTGCAAATGCCGCCGCGTGGGCTCGCCGCCCGGCCGCGGATCGGCGAACCCCTGCGCGGCCAGCGCCGTGCGCCGCGCCACCGAATCACTCACCGTCTGCATGATGGCGACATGGTGCCAGGGACCACCGACAGTCTCGGCGGGACCGGCCGATAGGTTGCCCCCATGAGCCAGGCCAAGGTCCGCGCGGCCACCGCAGCCGACGTCGCCGAAATCGCCCGGATCCAGCGGGACACCTGGCGGATCGCCTACGCGGAGTTCCTCGGTGAGCAGGCGCTGGCCGCGCTGGCGGACCCGGAGACCGAACAGCAGTGGGCCGCCGCCGTCGAGCACCCCGGCACGGCCGTGCTGGTGGCCACCGAAGGCGAGTTCACCGTCGGCTTCTGCGTCGCGGGCCCGGCCCCGGCCGACGAGGCCGCCTCCGCCGCGGGTGAGCTGCCCGAAGACGCGGACAGCGTCGGCCTGATCGCCACCGTGCTGGTCGAACCGCGCTGGGGCCGTCGCGGCCACGGCGGCCGCCTGCTCGCTCACGCGGCGACTGCGCTGCGTGAGCTCGGCGCGGCGCGAGGCATCACCTGGGTGGCCCAGTCCGATGCCGCCTCGCTCAGCTTCTACAAGCGCGCGGGCTGGCACCCCGACGGCACCGTCCGCACCCTGGACACCGGCGAGAAGACCATCCGCGAGCTGCGCCTCACCGGTCCGCTGGACCTGCAGCTGACTCCGCCGGCTTCCTGAACACCACCCAGCGCATCACGCTGTACATGAACACGCCCTCGCAGGCACCGGCGATCAGGCGCGACAGGTGGTACTGCACACCGAGCGCGACCAGCCCGCTGCCCACGCCGAGGATGAACGCCAGGTAGTTGATCGCCACCGCGATCGCGTACAGCACCGCCTGCTTGCCCACCGGCGCGTGCGACTGGAAGTTGAACGCGCGGTTCAGCACGAAGCTCAGCCCGAACGCGATCACGTAGGCCACCGTGATGGACAGCGGAACCGCCAGGCCCAGCTGTCCGTGCAGCAGGGTGAGCAGCAGCAGGTCCACCCCGAAGGTGAACCCGTTGATCACGCAGAAGCCGAGAAAGGTCGGCGGCACCAGCCGCGCGAGCCCGAACGGCAACCGGCTGGTGACCGCCGCGCACAGGTCGATGAACCGGTCGGCGGCGGTTTTCTCGGCGACGGCCACCCGGTCGACCCTGCCAGCGTCAGGTGTCCGGAATACGACAATCAGGTGATCTTCCGGTGCGCAAGCCGGGGGCTGGCCCCCGTGCGCGTCCTTAGGAACGGCAGCTAGCTTGGACAGCGGGATCCCCACAGGAGGTGCGATGATCGGCTGGCTCTGCGTGACGCTCGGCGTCGCGTTCGGCTCCGCCATCGTGCCCCTGATCAGCGTCGAGGTTTTTGTGATCGGCCTGGCCAGCAGCGAGCCGGGGGTGCACTGGCTGGCCATCGGCGCGGCGGTCGCGGTCGGCCAGGTGGCTGGCAAGCTGCTGTTCTACCTGGCCGCGAAGGGCTCGATCAAGCTGCCGAAGTTCCTGCACGACCGGCTGCACCGGGAACGCCCGATGACCCCGCGCCGCGCCCGCTGGCAACTGCGCACCAAGCGCCTGCGTGCCTGGCTGGAGGCGCTGCGGGAGCGCTGCCACCGCCATCCGGCCTGGATGACCGGCACCTACGGGGTCAGCGCCGTGGTCGGGCTGCCGCCGTTCATGGCCACCACCGTGCTGGCCGGGCTGGTGCGGATGCCGATGTCGTTGTTCCTCGGTGCCGGGCTGGCCGGGCGGTGGGCCCGGTTCAGCCTGCTCGCCGCGTCCCCGGCGATGTTCGCCGGCTGGCTACACTTCTGAGTCCGCCGGATCGGCGGCTTCCAGCTCGATCGCCTTGCGCATGGTCTCGCGGGCCCGCCGCCGGTCCCCGGCGATGTCGTAGGCGTGCGCCAGCCGGTACCAGTGCCGCCAGTTCTCCGGATCGGCCTCCAGCTCGGCCCGGCGCTGCTCGAACCACTCGTCCGCGGCGTCCCGGTCCACCCGGCCCGACGGACGGCGAGGCAGGTCGGAGACGTCGGGCAGGCCGCCTTCGCGCTCCAGCCGCCGCGCGAGCCGCTGGATACGCAGCCCGGACCGCCACGTGGTCACCACGATCCAGACGCCGAGCACCGGCAGCAGCAGCACGCCGACGCCGAACACCACCGGTACCACTTCACCGGTCTTGAGCAGCGCGATCGCCCGCCCGGCGAGCAGCACAAAATACAGCACCAGCGCCGCGGTCAGCAGCAGCGCGAAGTTGCGAGCCTTCACCGCTAGAGCTCCAGCACGTTCTCCAGCCCGACGGTCAGGCCGGGGCGCTTGGCGATCGACCGCACGCCGAGCAGCACCCCCGGCATGAACGAGGACCGGTCCATCGAGTCGTGGCGAATGGTCAGCGTCTCCCCCTCGGCGCCGAAGAGGATCTCCTCGTGCGCGATCAGCCCCGGCAGGCGCACCGAGTGCACCCGCACGTCGCCGACCAGCGCGCCGCGCGCACCGTCCACTTCGGAAGTGGTCGCGTCGGGGCCCGGCTCGATCCCGGCTTCCGCGCGGGCCTTGGAGATCAGGCGCGCGGTGTGCCCGGCGGTGCCCGAAGGCGCGTCGGCCTTGCGGTTGTGGTGCAGCTCGATCACCTCGGCCGAGGCGTAGAACCGCGCGGCCTGCTCGGCGAACCGCATGGCCAGCACCGCGCCGAGCGCGAAGTTCGGCGCGATCAGCACGCCCAGCTCCGGCTTGTCCGCCAGCCAGCCGGCCAGCGTCTCCAGCCGGTCCTGCGTCATCCCGGTGGTACCGACCACCGCGTGCACCCCGTGCTCCACGGCGAACTCCAGGTTGCCCATCACCGCGTCCGGGTGGGTGAAGTCGATGAGCACGTCGGCGCCGTTGTCCACCACGTCGAGCAGCCGGTCGCCGGCGTCGATCGCGGCGACCAGTTCGAGGTCCGCCGCACCCTCGACGGCGTTCACCGCCTGCGCGCCCATGCGCCCGCGCGCGCCCAGTACCGCCACCCGGATGCTCATGATGCGATCACCTCGTGCAGATCGTCGGGAAGGTCGTCGGCGTGAGCGTACGGCCCGACCACCGCGGCCGCGGACACCCCCACCGCCCGGCCCGGCGCCCTGAGCAGGGCTTTTGCCAGCGCGGCGGTGTCTTCGGCGGTGACCGCGTCGATCCGGTCGATGGTTTCGGTCACACCGAGGTACTCGCCGTAGTTCAGCTCACCCTTGCCGATGCGCGACATGCGTGAGGCGGAGTCCTCCAGGCCGAGCACCATCGCGCCACGCAACTGGCCCTTCGCCCTGGCGACCTCGGCGTCGGTGAGCCCGTCACGCGCGACCTCGGCGAGCACCTCGCGGATCACGCCAGCCACCTCGCCCAGCTTCTCCGGCTGGCACCCGGCGTAGACGGCCAGGTGCCCGGCGTCGGCGTAGCTCGCCACCGACGAGTACACCTGGTACGCCAGCCCGCGGCGCTCGCGGACCTCCTGGAACAGCCGGGAACTCATGCCGCCGCCGAGCGCGGCGTTGAGCACGGACAGCGTGAAGCGGCGCTCGTCGTGCCGGGTGAGCGCGCGCAGGCCGAGCATGACGTGCGCCTGCTCGGTGTCGTCGGTGTGCAGCGCCAGCTTCGGCGCCGACGCCAGCCGCGCGCGGCCACGGCGCGGCGGTACCGGGGTGTCCGAACCGGACAGCCGGTCGCGCAACGCCTTGCGCACCAGGCGGAGCACCCGCGTGTGGTCGATGTTGCCCGCCACCGCGAGCACCATGCGCGGCAGCGTGTAGCGGCGCTTGTAGAACCCGCGCAGCGCCTGCGGTGACATGCCGGCGATGGACGCCTCGGTGCCCAGCACCGGCCGCCCGAGCGGGTGGTCACCGAGGATCGCGCCGACGAAGGTCTCGTGCAGCAGGTCCTCGGCGTCGTCGTCGCGCATGGCGATCTCTTCGAGCACCACGCTGCGCTCGGTGTCCACATCGGAATCCGCGCACAGCGCCTCGAACACCACGTCGGTGACCAGGTCCACCGCCAGCGGCAGGTCCTCGTCGAGCACCTGCGCGTAGTAGCAGGTGTGCTCCTTCGCGGTGAACGCGTTGAACTCGCCGCCGACCGCGTCGATCTCCTCGGCGATCTGCTTGGCGTCGCGGTTCGCGGTGCCCTTGAACAGCAGGTGCTCCAGGTAGTGCGCGGCACCGGCCACCGGCAGCGGCTCGTCACGCGAGCCGACGCCGACCCACAGCCCGACCGTGGCCGAGCGCGAGGCCGGTACGTGCTCGGTGATCACGCGCAGGCCGCCCGGCAGCACCGTGCGCTTGACCACCGCGCCGTCGGCGGTGGAGTCGAGCAGGCGGGTCGACCCGGCGGGCTGGGCGTACCCGGGCGTCTTAGACGGCATGGAAGTTCTTTCTCCGGAAGTGCGAGAGGGGCATTCCCGGCGTCTCCACCGGGAATGCCCCACTCAGGAACGAGCTGTTCGCCTACTTGGCGTCGGCCTTCTCGGCCTTGGCGGCGTCACCGGACTCGGCGGGCTTGTCACCGGCGTTGTCCTCTTCGTTCACCAGCACCAGGCTGATCTTGCCGCGGTTGTCGATGTCCGCGATCTCCACGCGCAGCTTGTCGCCGACGTTCACCACGTCCTCGACCTTGCCGATGCGCTTGCCGTTGCCCAGCTTGGAGATGTGCACCAGGCCGTCCTTGCCCGGCAGCAGCGAAACGAACGCGCCGAACGCGGCGGTCTTCACCACGGTGCCGAGGAAGCGCTCCCCGACCTTGGGCAGCTGCGGGTTGGCGATGGCGTTGATCTTGTCGATCGCCGCCTCCGCCGACGGGCCGTCGGCCGCGCCCACGTAGATCGTGCCGTCGTCCTCGATGGAGATGTCGGCGCCGGTCTCCTCGGTGATCGAGTTGATCATCTTGCCCTTCGGGCCGATGACCTCGCCGATCTTGTCCACCGGGATCTTCACGCTGGTCACGCGCGGGGCGTACGGGCTCATCTCGTCCGGCCCGTCGATCGCCTCGGCGATCACCTCGAGAATGGTCAGGCGCGCGTCCTTGGCCTGGTTCAGCGCACCGGCCAGCACCTCGGACGGGATGCCGTCGAGCTTGGTGTCCAGCTGCAGCGCGGTGACGATCTCCTTGGTGCCCGCCACCTTGAAGTCCATGTCACCGAAGGCGTCCTCGGCCCCGAGGATGTCGGTCAGCGCGACGTAGCGGGTCTCACCGTCGACCTCGTCCGACACCAGGCCCATGGCGATGCCCGCGACCGGCGCCTTCAGCGGCACACCGGCGTTGAGCAGGCCCATGGTGGAGGCGCAGACCGAGCCCATCGAGGTGGAGCCGTTGGAGCCCAGCGCCTCGGAGACCTGGCGGATGGCGTACGGGAACTCGTCCCGCTTCGGCAGCACCGGCACCAGCGCGCGCTCGGCGAGCGCGCCGTGGCCGATCTCGCGCCGCTTCGGCGAACCGACGCGGCCGGTCTCGCCGGTGGAGAACGGCGGGAAGTTGTAGTGGTGCAGGTACCGCTTGGTGGTCTCCGGGGACAGCGAGTCGATCTGCTGCTCCATGCGGAGCATGTTCAGCGTGGTGACGCCCAGGATCTGGGTCTCGCCGCGCTCGAACAGCGCCGAGCCGTGTGCCCGCGGGATCACCGAGACCTCGGCGCCCAGCGACCGGATGTCGGTCAGGCCGCGGCCGTCGATGCGGACCTTGTCACGCAGGATGCGCTGGCGGATCAGCTGCTTGGTCAGCGCGCGGAACGCGGCACCGACCTCCTTCTCGCGGCCCTCGAAGGCCTCGCCCTCGCCGACACCGACCTTGGCCAGCACGGCGGCCTTGACCTCGTCGGTGGCGTTGTCGCGGTCCTGCTTGCCGGCGATGGCCAGCGCCTTGGCCAGGTCGTCGGTGGCCGCCGCGGCCACCGCTTCGTAGGCGTCGGCCTCGTAGGCCGGGAACAGCGGGAAGTCGCCGACCGGCTTCGCGGCCACCTTGGCCAGCTCCTGCTGGGCCTCGCAGAGCACCCGGATGAACGGCTTGGCCGCCTCCAGGCCCTCGGCGACGACCTGCTCGTTCGGCGCCTTGGCGCCACCGGCGACCAGGTCGAGCGTCTGCTCGGTGGCCTCGGCCTCGACCATCATGATGGCCACGTCGTTCGCGCCGTCACCGACGATGCGGCCGGCCACCACCATGTTGAAGGTGGCGCTCTCCAGCTGCTTCCAGGTCGGGAAGGCCACCCACTGGTCCTCGATCAGCGCCACGCGCACGCCGCCGATCGGGCCCGAGAAGGGCAGGCCGGCGATCTGGGTGGACGCCGAGGCGGCGTTGATCGCGAGCACGTCGTACGGGTCCTCCGGGTGGAGGCTCTGCACGGTGATCACGATCTGGATCTCGTTGCGGAGGCCCTCGGTGAACGACGGGCGCAGCGGCCGGTCGATCAGGCGGCAGGTCAGGATGGCGTCGGTGGAGGGACGGCCCTCGCGGCGGAAGAAGGCGCCCGGGATCCGGCCCGCGGCGTACATCCGCTCCTCGACGTCCACGGTCAGCGGGAAGAAGTCGAAGTGCTCCTTCGGGTGCTTCGACGCCGTGGTCGCCGACAGCAGCATGGTTTCGTCGTCCAGGTACGCGACGACCGAGCCGGCGGCCTGGCGGGCCAGCCGGCCGGTCTCGAAGCGGACCGTGCGGGTGCCGAAGCGGCCGTTGTCGATCACGGCTTCGGTCTCGTGCACGGCGGTGCCGCTCACGTCGGTCATGTAATTGTTCTCCTCGTTCGTCTCGGGCTGGGCGATCTCCCACCCTGGGACCCCATCCGGGGGACGCTCGAGGAACGAGGCCGGTCTTCGATCGAAGTCCCCGGGAAAGCTGTGCTCCCGGGAACCACTACCGAGGACCGGCGGACATGCCCTCGTGCGCGTCGCCTGCGCCCTTTGTGTTGTCTATCAGAAACACGCCGTCACCGGCCGGATACGGACCGGCCGCGGCAAGTCGTGTCCCTGCCTTCTTGCGCCGAGGGGGAGCGACCGCGTGGTCACTCCCCCTCGTCAACGCGCTATCGGCGGAGGCCGAGCCGCTGGATCAGCGACCGGTACCGCTCGATGTCCACCTTCGCCACGTAGTTGAGCAACCGGCGGCGGCGCCCGACCAGCAGCAGCAGGCCGCGGCGGGAGTGGTGGTCGTGCTTGTGCTGCTTCAGGTGTTCGGTGAGGCCGATGATCCGCTTGGTCAGCAGGGCCACCTGGGCCTCGGGGGATCCGGTGTCCGAGTCGTGCACGCCGTACTCGGAAAGGATCGACTTCTTCTCTTCGGTGGACAGCGCCACGCTGGGTTCTCCTTGAATCAGTGCCGTGCGGCCCGGACGAACCTTCACGCCGGGTGAGCCGGTCTCGGCCGCCACGGACTGCAGCCGGACCCAACTGTCAAGGCTACCAGCCTGGCTGCCCGTGCCCCGCACCCGTGTCCAGCGGGAACCGCTCCACCTGCGAATACACCCCCGCGGTGCTCTTCATCAGCACCACCTCGGCGGCGGTCCACGCGGGACTGGCGTACCCGCTCAGCCCGGCCGCGATCGCCTCCGCCTCGGGCTGGCTCGCCGCCGGGAAGCGCGCGAGGGTCAGGTGCGGGCGGTACGGCCGCTCGTCCAGGTCCGCCCCCGCGGCCGCGGCCAGCTCGGCCAGCCCGTCGCCTTCCACGCCCAGCCACAGCACCTTCGGGAAGGTGTCCGCCCCGGACAGTCGCAGGTGGACGGCGGGCCGCCCGGTCACCCTTTCGCGCAGCCAGGCCGCGCGCGTGGCGATGTCGTCCTCGCCGAAGAAACCCAGCGTGATGTGCCAGTTGACCGGCGGCGCCCAGCGGAACCCCGCCGCCCGCGTGTCGATTCGCGCTTCGATCGAGCGGACCACTTCGGACGGTGGGAGCAACGCGGAGAACAGCTGCAACTCAGGTGACCTTCGAGGCCTTGCGCAGCAGGTCGGCGATGGCGGGGAAGTCCTCGTCGAGCCGGTCGGCGGCCTCGGCCAGGTCCTCGTCCTCGGCGATCTCGCGGAGCGCGACCAGCACGGACTGGTCCTCGGAGACCGCGCCGACGGGGAAGCTGTCGCGGCCAACGGTCGGCCGCGAGTCGCGCACGTCCTCCAGCGCGGCACGCATCGCGGCCGGATTGCCCGCGGCCACGTCCGGGGTGAGGATCTTGCGCTCCAGCATGATCATCCTGGCCAGCACCACCGGGTTGCCGATCTTGGCCCGGCGGCCGCTCATCACCTGGCTCAGCATCGGCGCGCTGATCCCCAGCACCTCGGCCAGGAAGGCCTGGGAGATGTCGAAGGCCACCACCAGCCTGCGGACCCGATCGCCCAACGGCTCCCCATACCATTCGCGCTGCAGCGCGATGTTGCGCTGGACGATCTTGTGATCCTCCACGACTGCCCTTCTCCCCTGTTCAGCATCGCTCGATCGTGCGCACATCATCGCAGGCCCAGGGCCCGCGCGGGCGCGAAAGCCGAGATTACCCGGCCAGCACCTCCCTGGTGCGGACCACATCGGCCGCCATCTGGCGGATCAGGGGGTCGAGCGAGTCGTAGCGGATCTGGTCGCGGAGCTTGACCACGAAGTCCAGTGCCACGTCGTGGCCGTAGAAGTCCTCCTCCACGTCGAGCACGTACGCCTCGACGGTGCGCTCGCGGCCGGAGAAGGTCGGGTTGGTGCCCACCGACACCGCCGCCCGCAGCCGCTTGCCGGGGTCAGACGATCGGGTGAACCAGCAGCTGTACACCCCGTCGGCCGGGATGGCCGCGAACCGCGGGGTGGACAGGTTGGCGGTCGGGAAGCCGAGGTCCTTGCCACGCCCGGCACCCCGGACCACGATGCCCTCGACGCGGTGCGGACGGCCCAGCGCCTCGGCGGCGGCGGTCACGTCACCGGCGTCGATGCACGAGCGGACGTAGGTCGAGGAGAAGGTGATCTCGCCTTCGGCGTTCCCCTCCGCCGGACCGAGCGCCTGGCCCTGCAGTTCGGCGCCCTGCGCGGCGAAGCCGAACCGGCGGCCGAGCGTGCGCAGCAGCGCCACGTCCCCGGCGGCCTTGTTGCCGAAGGTGAAGTTCTCGCCGACGATCACCGCGGCCACGTGCAGCTGGTCCACCAGCACCTCGTGCACGAACTCGTGCGCGGTCAGCCGCGACAGCTCCGGGGTGAACGGCAGCACGCAGAACACGTCCACGCCGAGTTCCTCGACCAGCTCCGCCTTGCGCCGCAAGGTGGTCAGCTGCGCGGGATGGCTGCCGGGCCGGATCACCTCCGACGGGTGCGGGTCGAAGGTGAGCACCACGGCGGGCAGCTCGCGCGAGCGCGCCGCCTCCACCGTCCGCCTGATCAGGGCCTGGTGTCCGCGGTGCACCCCGTCGAACACCCCGATGGTCAGGACACACCGGCCCCAGCTGCCAGGAAGATCCGCCAAACCACGCCAACGCTGCACGGGCCCAACCCTATGCGGGCAGCAGGACAACCACCGCGCGGGCCACGGATCCGTCGTCCGCGGCGAGCGCGAGCGCGTGCCCGTCCGGGTCGAACACCCCGTAGGTGCCGCCGACCCCGGCCGCCGGGATGCGCTGCCCGTGCCGGACCGCGCGGGCGGTGGCGCCGTCGACGTCCCGGCGCGGGAACGCGGTGGCGACCGCTTCGTCCAGGTCGAACGACAGCTCCGGGCGCTCCTCGAGCACGTCGAGGGTGCGCGCGGCGGCGAGGGTGAACGGGCCGACCGTGGTCCGGCGCAGCGCGGCGAGGTGCCCGCCGGTGCCGAGCGCGGCGCCGAGGTCCCTGGCCAGCGCGCGGACGTAGGTGCCGGACGAGCATTCGACGACCACGTCGAGTTCGATGCCACCGGGTGCGCGCCGGGTGGCCAGCAGGTCGAAGCGGTACACCGTCACCGGGCGGGCGGCCAGTTCGACCTCCTCGCCCGCGCGGACCCGGGCGTAGGCGCGCTTGCCGTCCACCTTGACCGCGCTCACCGCGCTCGGGCGCTGCTGGATTTCGCCGGTGAGCGTGGCGATCCCGGCCGCGATCGCGTCGTCGGTGACGGCGTCGACCAGGCCGGGTTCGGCGGTGGCCAGCGGTTCGCCCTCGGCGTCGTCGGTGGTGGTCGAGGTGCCGAGCGAGATGGTCGCCAGATAGGTCTTGCGGTCGAGCGCGAGGTGCCCGAGCAGCTTGGTGGCGCGTTCGATGCCGAGCACCAGCACCCCAGTGGCCATCGGGTCCAGCGTGCCGGCGTGGCCGACCTTGCGGGTGCCCATGATGCGGCGGGCGCGGGCCACCACGTCGTGCGAGGTCATGCCCGACGGCTTGTCGACGACGAGGAGGCCGGGCGGCGGGGCGGGACGGCGTGGCTGTTGCTGGCGGGACACGCGCGAAACCCTATTTCGGGCTTCAGGCGGCGATCGCGGCGGGCTCGTTCTCCGGCGCGTCCCAGCGGCGCCGCCGGACCTGCACCGGGATCCGCTCACCGCGTGCCTGCGCGGCGAACAGCACCGCGCGGGCCCGGCGCCACCACACCAGCGTGCGGAAACTGCCCACCAGCAGCACCGCCACGATCGACAGCAGCGCGATCCGGAAGTTGCCGCCGGTCAGTTCGAGCAGCACGCCGACGCTGAGCGCGGCGATCGTGGTGGCCACAAAACCGCCGACGTTGACCACCCCGGTGGCCGTGCCGACGCGGCTGAGCGGGTTGTAGTCGCGGGCCAGCGCGAAACCGATCATCGACGCGGGCCCGCCGAGCGCGAAGAAGGCGAACGCGGGCGCCAGCACCGGCGCGGGCACCGCGCCCGGCCAGGACAGCAGCAGCGCCCAGATCAGCACCGCACCGGCCAGGAAGCCGACCACCAGCGGCATCCGCACCGACGGCCGCCGCCCGATCAGGTTGCCCACCACCGGGCCGCCGAGCATCGAGGTGAACACGAAGACGGTCAGCATGGCGCTGGCCGCGGCCGGGCTCATGCCCTGGTTCACCAGGAACGGCACGCCCCACAGCATCGACAGCACGTTGGCGCCGAACATGGTGGCGAAGTGCACCCAGAAGCCGAGCCGGGTGCCGGGCGTGCGCCAGGCCTCACGCACCCCGGCCAGCACGCGGCGGCCGGGTTGCACGGTGGTCACCGGCGGCTGGCCGGCGGGCACGTCCTTGATCCGCAGCGTGGCGACCACCGCGTAGAGCACGGTGACCAGCCCGGCGGCGAGAAAGGTCGGCGTCCAGCCGGGGCCGGCGAGCAGCAGGGTCAGCGGCACGGTGGCGGCGAGGTTGCCGACGTACCCGATGGCCGTGGTGAACGAGGTGACCACGGAGTACTGCCTGCCGGGGAAGTGCGCGGCGATCAGCCGCAGCACGCTGACGAAGGTGAGCGCGTCACCGAAGCCGAGCACCGCGCGGGCGAGCAGGCCCAGCGGGTAGGAGGTGGCCACCGCGAGCAGGACCTGGCCGAGGCCGAGGAAGAGCAGGGCGAAGGTGAGCACCTTGCGCGGGCCGAAGCGGTCGACCAGCACCCCGGTGGGGATCTGCATGGCGGCGTAGACACCGACCTGGAGCACGGTGAAGGTGCCGAGCGCGGCCGCGCCGACGCCGAAGCGCTCGGTGGCCTCCAGCCCGGCGACGCCGAAGGAGGTGCGGTGGAAGACGGCAAGCAGGTAGACGGCGGCGGCGGTCAGCCAGATGAACCACGACCGGCGGGTGGCGCGGCCGGTGGCGGGGGAAGGCAAGGGCTCCTCCTGGATCGGGATACGGGCAGGACGAGGACGCCGCCGATGCCGTCCCATTTGTTGTATCGCCTAAGCAACGCCGAAACATACCCGTTACCGAGGTGGCCTTCCCCACACCCGGGTTTCACGCGGCGCGGACCGCGCCCGCGCGGCCTTTGTCAGGGAGTGGTGACGTCACGAAGGTGGCCTTCGAGACGCTCGCCCGTCACCCACCGCCACCCTCTACGGGGCTTCGCCCGTCTCGAAAGCCACATTCGTGACATCGGCCGGCTCGCCACCCCGTCACGCGGCGCGGACCGCGCCGACCACCGCCCAGTTGCCGGATCGCCACCGCAGCACCACCGCAGCGAGCCGGAAGAACATGAACAGGGTCAGCCCCGTCCAGATCCCGGCCAACCCCCAGCCGAACGCCAGCGACAGCCAGATCAGCGGCAGGAACCCGGCCGCCGCGCTGACCAGCGTCGCCGTGCGCAGGAAGGCCGCGTCACCGGCGCCCAGCAGCACCCCGTCCAGCGCGAACACCACCCCCGCGATCGGCTGCAGCGCGACGAAGAACCACCACGCGTGCGGAATCTCCGCCAGCACCCCGGCGTCGGTGGTGAACACCTTCGGCAGCACCTGCGAAACCGCCGCGAACACCACGCAGAGCACGCAGCCCAGGATCAGCCCGTACCGGGTGATCTGCCCGGCGACCCCGCGTGCCTGCCGCCGCTCGCCCGCGCCCAGCGCGGCGCCGACCAGCGACTGCGCCGCGATCGCCACCGAGTCCAGCACCAGCGCGAGAAAGGTCCACAACTGCAGCACCACCTGGTGCGCGCCGACCGCCTCGGTCGAGGTCCGCGAGGCGACCGCCGCCGCGGACAGGAAGCACGCCTGGAACGCGAAGCTGCGCAGCACCAGGTCCCGCCCGAGCACCAGCTGCGCCCGCATCACACCGAACTCCGGCTTCAGCGGCACCCGCTCCTTCACCAGCGCGCGGACAAACAGCGCCGCCGAGATGACCTGCGCGACCACGTTCGCCACGGCCGAGCCCTCGAGCCCCCAGCCAACGCCGTAGACCAGCACCGGGCACAGCACCGCGGAGATCCCGTTGCCCGCGAGCACGTACCAGAGCGGGCGCTTGGCGTCCTGCACGCCGCGCATCCAGCCGTTGCCCGCCATGGTGATCAGGATCAGCGGCGCGCCGAACAACGCGATCCGCAGCCACGCCACCGCCTCACCGGCGATCTCGGCGTCCCCGGCCAGCCCGCGCGCGACAGGCGCCGCGAGCAGCTGACCCACCAGCAGGAGCACCAGGCCCACCCCGATGGCCAGCCAGGTCGCCTGCACGCCTTCCCGGACCGCTTCCTCACGGCGGCCGGCGCCGTGCAGCCGGGCGGTCCGCGCGGTCGTGCCGTACGACAGGAAGGTCAGCTGGGTGGACACCTGCGACAGCAGCACCCCGCCGAGCGCGAGCCCGGCCAGCGGCAGCGCGCCGAGGTGGCCCACGACGGCGGTGTCGACCAGGACGTAGAGGGGCTCGGCGGCGAGCACGCCGAGTGCTGGAACGGCTAATCCGAACACCCGTTTGGCGGGTACCCGGCCGGTGACGGAATCAGGCACTTGCTGAGCCTAACTATCCGTACCGACAATCCCCCGTTCGCTGGCCCGCAGCTAGCTCTGTCGGCGGTAGTAAACGCTCAGTTACCGACCATAAGCTGAGATTTGGTCTGGACCCGCCTTGAGCGCAACCCCAGGGGAGGACACGTGGGCAGCCCACGCGTGGTCGAAGTCGACTCGTCCGGCCTTCGCTGGATCAAGAGCTCCAGAAGCAAGGACGACGAAAACGACTGCGTGGAACTCGCCTTCGAGCCGCACCACGTGCTGGTCCGCGACTCCAAGGACCGACACGGCCCCCGCCTGCGGTTTTCCGCGGCGGGCTGGGCCGCTTTCCTCGCCGCCGTGCGCACCGGCGCCTGAGTTCTCCCTGACGTCACCGGATGAGGTGACCGCGGCGTTCTACCGCACCCCCGCACGCGCTCATTAGGGTGGACTAGGCCAGAATGGCCGCGTCAGCTGGCCGACCGCGCTTCGCCAGACCGAGACCCGTCACCCTGAAATCCAGCAGTCGGGAAGTGGTCCAACGGTAACCCGTCAGTCCGGCACCCGTCACATGGGTTCCGTCAGATGGACACCCGGCAAGCCGTGGTCCGTCAAAATGACACCCAACTTTCTGCGGTCGGCCCTTCGCTGGTAAGCACTGTGACTGATACCATCTGCCATATAGCAGGTGGCCAACCGACCACCAGGAGGACAGATACATGACGAGGGCGGACTCCCCCGTAGGCCAGCTCCGGAGACTGCGAGCTGTGCTGCGGCAGGAACGCGACAGCAAGGGGTACACCCAGCGCGACGTCGCGGAGGCCCTCGACTGGTCGCCGTCGAAGCTCATCCGCAT
Organism: Amycolatopsis albispora; assembly: GCF_003312875.1. NCBI lineage: Bacteria > Bacillati > Actinomycetota > Actinomycetes > Pseudonocardiales > Pseudonocardiaceae > Amycolatopsis > Amycolatopsis albispora. Next base: position 8,964,125 of record NZ_CP015163.1, on the reverse strand, counting down.
CGAGAAGGGCACGGTCGGCATCTCGGTGACCGATCTGAAGGCCCTGCTGCTGCACTACGACATCACCGAACGCGAGCGGGTCGACCAGCTGGTCGACATGGTCAAGGCGGGCAAGAAGCCGGCCTGGTGGCACCAGTACCGCGACGTCTACCGCCCGCAGTTCATCAACCTGATCGGCCTGGAGTCCTCGGCCATCCGGATCCAGCAGTTCCAGGGCCTGGTCGTGCCGGGCACGCTGCAGACGCCGGAGTACGCCACGGCGATCATGCGCGCCTACGGCACGCCGGAGTCCAACCTCGAGCGCGGGGTCGAGGTCCGGATGCGGCGCCGGGACGAGCTGCTGCGCTCCGGCGGACCCGAGCTGTCCTACATCATCGACGAGGCCGCGTTGCGCCGGCAGGTCGGCGACCGTGAGGTGATGACCGGGCAGATCCGGCAACTGGTCGAGCTGTCCGCTTACAAGCAGATGCACATTCGCGTGATGCCGTTCAGCGCCGGGCCGAACTCCGCGATGGTCAGCTCGTTCATGGTGCTCGAGCTGTCCGAGGAGCAGGACGACTACGCGATGCTGCTCGAGACCCCGGACGGTGACCAGCTCATCGAGGAGCCGACCGAGCAGACCGCGCGCTACTCGAAGTTCTTCAACGAACTGCAGGACAAGGCGCTCTCCGAGGAGGACACCCTGGTGTTCCTCGACGAGCTGCTCGCACGGCTGGGAGAGGACGAATGAGATGAATAGTGGGGGCGGCCGCTGCTGGCACAGTGGCCGCCCCGGCGGAAACACACCACCACCCACGGCCAGCAGGCGGGAGTCGAACCGCGGTCTCAACGGTACCGCCGTCGCCACGCTCCCGGCCAGACAAGTAATTCCGGTGTCGTAAGGGGGAAGGGCGTCGGGGGCGTCCGGAAGGAGACCGATCCACATGCTGGAAGCCGGGAAAAACGTACCGTCACCAGGCAGGGCACCATGAGCGGGCTGGACCCGGGGCCGCCGGTGACCCGGGTCATCTTCGCGGTCGACATCGAGGGGTCGACCAAGCAGAACAACATGATGAAGGCGGGCCTGCGCGCGGCCATGTACAAGATGGTCGAGCAGAGCCTGCGGCAGGCGGGCATCGGCGAGAACCACCACGAACCGTGGGTCGACCGCGGTGACAGCGTGCTGGTGCTGGTCCGCCCGGTGGACGAGGTGCCGCGCACGGTGTTCCTCTCCGAGGTGGTGCCGTCGCTCGAAGAGATGCTCCAGGCGCACGCGGCCGCCGAATCCGGGCATCGCCTGCGCATGCGAGCCGTGCTGCACGCCGGTGAGGTGCACATCGACCGCTACGGCTGCTTCGGCGAGGCATTGGACATCGCCTTCCGGCTGCTGGACGCCCCGATGCTGAAGGACCTGTTCCGCAGCACCGAGACCCCGCTGCTGCTGGCCGTGTCCGACGCGATCTACCAGGGCGTGGTCCGCCAGGGCTACGACGGCATCGACCCGGCGTCGTTCACCCAGGCGCTCCAGGTCGAGGTGGCCAACCAGCTGCACCGCGGCTGGGTCCGGACCAAGGAAGGGGCACCACCGCAGCGGCACGGCGGCGAGGGCAAGGTGATCGACGTCAACCGGCGGCGCCTGTCCAGGGCGGTCGCGCTGGCGAAACGCATGCAGTCGGCCTGATCCCCGGGACTTCCCTGAGTTGTCCCGGAGATCGGGCCGGAACCAGTGCACAGGAACCTGTGCACAACTAACTTTGCCCTCATGCCCAGTCCGCCCGAGCCAGAGCAGGTCGACGATCCGGCCCGGCTCAAGGCCCTCACCCACCCGCGCCGCCTGCGGATCCTGACCGAACTCCGCCGCGGCCCGGCCACGGCCACCATGCTCGCCAGGGCGCTGGGGGAGAACAGCGGCGCCACCAGCTACCACCTGCGGCAACTGGCCGAGCACGGCTACGTGGAGGCGGCCGGAGACCACGCCGGAACCGCGCGCGGCAGGGAACGCTGGTGGCGGCTCCGGCCGCACGACCTGCGCTTCCCGCCGCGCAGTGCGCAGAGCCCGGCCATGCGGGCCCAGTTCGACGAGTTCGGCCGCCAGAAGTTCCAGGCGGACCTCGACCTGTTCGCCGCGTTCCAGGCCCAGCGCGAGGCGATGGGCGACTGGGGCGACGTGCTGCCGTTCAGCCGCGGCACCCTCCACCTCACCCGCGAGGAGGCCGTGCGCTTCTTCGAGGACTACCTCGAACTGTTCCGCCGTTACTGGCGCACCGGCGACGACGTCCCGCCGGACGCCAGGGCGCTGGCGGTGCGGTTCATCGCCTTCCCGATCCCGGAAACGGAGGCGCCCGTGGACTGAGCGGCCACCCCTCCCCCGCCGCCGGGCGGCCACCCGCGGCACGGGGATTCCCTTCACCCATTCGATGTGCACGAACCTCGTGGAAGGACCGCGGCCTCATGCTGCGCACCAGACGACCGGCGATCCTGCTCGCCGTCCTCGGAATCCTGTTGTCCCTGCTGGTCACGCCCGCCCAGGCGGACCAGCTCCAGAACGAGCCGATCTCCTTTCCCAGCGGGGCGAAAACCCTGCACGGCTCGATCGTCGGCCCGCCACCCGACGGCGTGCGCCGCCCGGCGATGGTGCTCGTCCACGGCTCCGGCCGGGTGACCAGGGAGAAGGTGCGGCGGGAGGCCGAGGCCTTCGCCGCGCAGGGCGTGGTCTCGCTCATCTACGACAAGGACGTCAGCGCGTACTCCACGGTCAGCCGCGACTTCTCCGCGCTGGCGGACGACGCGGTGGCGGCGCTGGCCTACCTGCGCACCCGCCCGGAGGCCGATCCGGCCCGCACCGGGCTGTGGGGGCTGAGCGAAGGCGCCTGGGTCGCGCCACTGGCCGCGACCCGGAGTGATCCCGCCTTCCTGGTGGTGGTCGGCGGCAACGGGGTCAGCCCGGTCCGCGCCCAGTCGTGGAGCTACCGCCGGTGGCTGGGGCACCAGGGCGTCACCTCGGACGCGGTGCTGGACCTGGTCTCGTCCACCGCCACCCGGATCGCGGCCGAGGCGGGCATGTTCCCCGAGGCGGACTTCGATCCGGTGCCGTCACTGGAAAGGCTGCGGCTGCCGGTGCTCGGCATCTGGGGCGGCAAGGACAACCAGAGCCCGCCGGGGGACGCCACCGCCGTCTACGCCCGCGCGCTGGCCGCGAATCCCAGCTACACCATGCGGGTGTTCCCCGACGCGCACCACGCGCTGATCCGGACCACCACCGGCTTCGACCGGCTCGATGCGCTGGCACCCGGCTACCCCGAACTGGTCGGCTCCTGGGTGCACGGCCTGGGCGCCGGCGCTCCTCCGTCCACTTCGGACACGCCACCGGCGCAGGCGGAACCGGCGCCGCCGCTGACCCCGCTCGCCTGGTGGGAATCGCTGTGGGGGCAGGCCGTCGCGCTGCTCGCGCTGGTGGTGGCGTTCGCCGGGTACCCGCTGACCGCCCGACGGCGGCGGCCGGGACTGGCCGCGGCACGCTGGACGTCGGCGGCCGGGCTGCTGACGCTGACCGGGTTCTTCGCGTTCCTGGTGACGGTGGTGCTGAGCAACGGGCAGGAGGTCGGCCCGGTGGTCGCGGGCAGGCCGCTGCTCTGGCTGGTGACGCAGCTGCTCGCGATCGGCGCGCTGGTCGCGGCGGGGTTCACCGCGATGGCCTGGCGCCGGTCCGGAACCGGCCGGATCCGGCTGGGCCTGCTGCTGGGTGGCGCGGTGCTGCTGGTGCCGTGGGGCCTCTACTGGGGACTGCTGCTGCCGTGACCAGGCCTGGGCCGCCGAGCGGCCACTCGGCGGCCCAGGAAAACGGAGCATTCGATGTGCACGAACCTCCGGTTGGCAGTCTAAAGCAGCGGAGCCGTTTCGAGGGCAGCGCGCAACTGTTCCAGCGCCTGGTCCGCGGTGCCGGTCAGGGTGCAGCCCGCGGCCAGCTTGTGCCCGCCGCCGCCGAGCGACACCGCCACCGCGGACACGTCCAGCCGCCCGGCCGAGCGCAGCGAGACCGTCCACTCCGGACTCGGCCCGGCCACCTCCTTCAGCACGACCGCCACGCCCGCCTCACCGACCGTGCGCACCACGTCGATCACGCCTTCGACCTCCTCGTACCGCACGGTGGCGGCGAGGTCGGCTGGCACCGTGGTGTGCACCAGGCCGAAGCCCTGCGCGGCGTCCGGTTCGAACCGGGCGGCCGAGAGCACCGAGCCGAGCATGGCCAGCGCCGCGAACGGCCGCTCGTCGACCACCTCCCTGGTCAGCGCGGCCGGGTCCACCCCGGCTTCGAGCAGCCGGACCGCCATCCGGTGGGTGTCCGGCCTGGCGAGGCGGAACATCGCGGTGTCGGTGACCAGCCCGGCGTACAGGCAGCTCGCGGTCACCGCGTCGAGCTTCTCCTCCAGCGCGTCGAGCACGCGGAGCACCAGCACCACGGTGGCCTCGGCGTGCGCGTCGATCAGGTTCAGCGTGCCGAAGCCGGGGTTGGAGGCGTGGTGGTCGATCACCAGCACGTCCCCACCGGCGGCGCGGGTGGCCTCGACACGATCGGCGAGCGCGCCGAGCCTGGCCACGCTGGCCACGTCCACGGTGATCAGCTGGGGCACCGACGCGGGCAGCTGGTCCTCGGGCACAAAGAGGCCGTCGGGGTCCAGCGAGCGCAGGCTGTCCGGCAGCGCGGAACCGCCGGAGTAGGACACGCGCACGGTCGCACCGCGGCGGCGCAGCACCCGGCCGAGGGCCAGCGCGCTGCCGAGCGTGTCGGCGTCGGGACGGACATGGGACAGGATGAGCACGTCACCGGAGCCCCGGAGCAGGGCCGCGGCACGATCGACGTCGAGCTGCGAGGTGGTCACCCCCGCAAGCTACGCTGTCGCGGATGTTCCAGTACGCGATCCTGGTGTATCCGTCGGCCAACCGGGTGTACACCGATTCCGCCCCGAAGCTGCTCCGCGCCGAGCTGGCCGTGTTCGGCGCGGCCGCGTTGTCGGCCGAGATCACCGAAAGCGCCGAAACCGAGATCGGCGGGGTCGGTTACGTCACTTTCACCACCACCGGCCCGCTGAGCGACGCGGACCTGGCGGCGCTGTCGAACCTTTCGGCGCTGTACGCGTTGTTCGAGGTGCGCGGCGAGCTGCTGCGGCCGCTGGCGGTGCGCCGCGCCGACCGGCTCGACTCGGACCTGCTGACCATCCAGAAGTACCCCGGCAAGACGAACGAGCTGTTCACCAAGCTCCTGCTCAACGTCACCCTGCTCACCGCCGGGCGCGGCTTCGGCGAGCAGCTGGAGCTGCTGGATCCCTTGTGCGGCCGGGGAACCACGCTCAACCAGGCGATGATGTACGGCTTCCACGGCACCGGGTTCGACGTGGACGCCAAGGACTTCGACGCCTACGAGCTGTTCATCAAGACCTGGCTGCGGAACAAGCGGATCAAGCACACCGCCGACGCGGGTGCCTTGCGGCGCAACAAGGTCCGCCTCGGTCGGCGGCTGGAGATCGAGTACGGGCTGACCAAGGAGCAGTACAAGGCCGGCGACACCCGGCGGCTGGCGGTGTACAACTGCGACACGCTGACCACCGACGAGCTGCTGCGCGCGAACTCGATCGACCTGATCGTCACCGACGCGCCCTACGGCGTGCAGCACGGCAGCCACCGGGAAGCCGCGCTTTCGCGCAGCCCCAGCGATCTGCTCGCGGCCGCGGTTCCGGTGTGGACCAGGGTGCTGCGCCCCGGTGGCGCGCTCGGCATCTCGTGGAACATCTACGTGACCAAGCGCGAGGAACTGGCGGCCATCCTGACGCGAGCGGGCCTGGAGGTCCGCGAAGGCGGGCCGTTCGAGGAGTTCGAGCACCGGGTGGACCAGTCGATCGTGCGAGACCTGATCGTGGCCCGCAAACCGGGCTAACCGACCGTGCCTATACCGGGGTCAGGTCGCTGGTCCAGGTGAATTCTCCGCCGTAGACCAGCCATGCGGCCGGTGCCCCGTAACCACCGGCAGGGAGAAACGCGGTGCCCGAACCCGACTCGGGTTCCAGGAGGCACAGCGCGGTGTAGTTCGGGTCCCAGGGGTCGCCAACCTGGCCCCACAGGTGGCACTGCCACCAGTACCAGCCCGCGGCCAGGTCGATCGGCCGGTTGACGGAGTGGTGGTCGCCGACGCTGCGAATGGTGTGCCGCCATTCGTAGCTGCCGCTGTCCAGCCAGATCCGGCGGCCGTCGCCGTAGGGCAACTCCGCCCAATCGGTCGACGACGGCTCGTCGTCGAGAATGATCACCCGGGTGATGGTCGCCGTCGCGGCAGCCTGCGCCGGCACCGCCGCGATGACCGAAGCGAACGTGACAAGACCGATGGCCATCCGGCCGAAAAATCGTCTTCGCATGGGCTGAGCTTGGCAGCGCGCGCGGCGCCGGGCGATGGCCGTCCGGCCGAGATCACCTGAACGGCCGCTCAGCCGACCCGTTCGCCGACGAACCGCAGCACGTCGGGCAGGACCTTCTTCCAGTACTTGTCGGTGTGCCCGCCCGGCGACAGCCGCGAGACCACCGGCCGCGCCGCCTGGATGTAGCGGCGGGCGGCACCGGCGAACGGGTCCTGCGTGCCGCACCAGACGCCCACCGGCACCGGCGCGGTGTCGTCGGCGTGCAGCAGCGGCTCGTGTGCTTCCCACTGCGCGCGGTCCCGGAACACCTTGCGCGAGCGCGCGTCACCCCAGCCGACAAAGAGAGCCGGGCTGATCGCCGCCGCTGCCCGCAGGTCCCGATGGTCGCGCGCGTACCGCAGCGCGCCGAACGCGCCCATCGAAATGCCCATGATCGCCGACGGCACCCCGCCGGTGCGCAGGCCGAGACCGCGGCGGGTCAGCCACTCCGGCACCTCACCGCTGAGCATGCGCTGCGGGTCATCTGCCTCGTCCACCGCCACCCAGTAGTGGTCCCCGTCGACGGCGGCCACGGTGAACGGCGGCACCCCCGCCCGCACCGCCTCGGTCAGCATCGACGGCAGCCCGAGGTCCACAAAGGTCTTCGCGCTCGACCCGCGCCCGTGCAACGCCAGGCAGACCGGCAGGTCCGCCGCCGGTACGCCCTCCGGCGTGATCAGCACGAGGTCCAGCTCGGCGCCCCGCGCCGCCGACCACACCCGGTCCACGGTCACCGGACCGGCCGGCGTCGGGGGCGCGGGCACCACCGGCGGGGCCGGACTGGCCGAGGGCGCGGCGGGCTCCGCCGGGTCACAGGCCGCAACCGCGAGGGCGCCGCCGCCCAGCAGCAGCGCCCGTCGCGAAAAGCCCTTGCCGGACAAGGAAAATCAGTGGGACAGCTCGTCGTCGTCCGCCCGCGGCGGGCGGTACGGGTCGGCTTCCCCGGCCGGCTGCGCCCCGGTCGCCCGGCGGGCCACCTCAGCGTCGGCCTCCCTGGCCTTGGCGAGCAGATCCTCGATCCGCTGCGCCTCCTCGGGAATGTTGTCGGTGACGAAGGTCAGCGTCGGGGTGTACCGGACGCCGGTCCCCTGCCCCACCTTCGACCGCAGCGCCCCGCGGGCCGACTCCAGCGCCGCCGCCGCACCCGCCATGTCAGGCGCGGAGTCCAGCGTTTCGCCGAGCACCGTGTAGTACACCGTCGCATCGTGCAGGTCCGCGGTGATCTTGGTGTCCGTGATCGTCACGTTCGCCAGCCGCGGGTCCTTGATGTCGTGCTCGATGGCGGACGCCACGATCTGGGAAATCCGCTTGGCGAGCTTGCGCGCGCGTGCCGGATCGGCCACGACGCACACCCCTTTCTAGTCTTCTGGTCCGATCAACCGGCGCCGCACCGAGAGCAGTTCCAGCTCCGGGCGACCGGCGATCAGGCGTTCACAGGCATCGAGAACGTCCCGCACATGCTCGCTGTCGGCGGCCACGATCGCCACTCCGACCAGCGCGCGGCGGTGCAGGTCGAGGTGACCGGCCTCGGCGACCGACACCTCGAACCGCTTGCGCACGTCCGCGATCAGCGGACGCACCACCGAGCGCTTCTGCTTGAGCGAGTGCACGTCCCCGAGCAGCACGTCGAACTCGAGCGCACCTACGTACATCTGCCCCTACCGGTAGTGGGTCGGTGCGTGAACCGGCCGGGGACCACTAGCCCGTCCCCGGCCGGTACCGCACGTCAGGCGCGCGGTTTCTCGCGCTGCTCGTAGGTCTCGATGATGTCCTCGACCTTGATGTCGCTGTACGAGCCCAGGGTCAGACCACATTCGTAGCCGTCCCTGACCTCGACCACGTCGTCCTTGAACCGCCGCAGCGAGCTGACCGGCAGGTTCTCGGCGACCACCACACCGTCCCGGATGAGCCGGGCCCTGGCGTTGCGGCGGATCTCGCCCGAGGTGACCAGGCAACCGGCGATGGTGCCGATCTTCGAGGACTTGAAGACCTCGCGGACCTCCGCCTTGCCCAGCTCGACCTCTTCGTACTCGGGCTTGAGCATGCCCTTGAGCGCCTGCTCGATCTCGTCGATCGCCTGGTAGATCACCGTGTAGTAGCGGACGTCCACGCCTTCACGCGTGGCCCGCTCGGTGGCCTTGCCCTGCGCACGGACGTTGAAGCCCAGCACGATGGCGTCCGAAGCGGTCGCCAGGTCGATGTCACTCTCGGTGACGCCACCGACACCGCGGTGCACCACGGTCAGGTCGACGTCCTCACCCACGTCCAGCTGCAGCAAGGATGCTTCGAGCGCCTCGACGGTACCCGAGTTGTCACCCTTGATGATCAGGTTGAGGGTGTTGGTCTCCTTCAGCGCGGAGTCCAGGTCCTCCAGGCTGACGCGCTTCCGCTTCGCCGCGTTCTGGGCGTTGCGGATGCGGGCCTGGCGCCGCTCGGCGATCTGCCGCGCGACCCGGTCCTCGTCCACCACCAGGAAGGTGTCGCCGGCACCCGGCACCGAGGTGAACCCGATGACCTGCACCGGACGCGAGGGCAGCGCCTCGGTGACGTCCTCGTTGTGCTCGTCGACCATGCGGCGGACGCGGCCGTAGGCGTCGCCCGCCACCACCGAGTCGCCGACCCGCAGCGTGCCGCGCTGCACCAGCACCGTGGCCACCGGGCCGCGACCGCGGTCCAGGTGCGCCTCGATCGCGACGCCCTGCGCCTCCATGTCCGGGTTGGCGCGGAGGTCCAGTGCGGCGTCGGCGGTGAGCAGGATCGCCTCGAGCAGACCGTCGATGTTGATGTTCTGCCGCGCGGAGATCTCGACGAACATGGTGTCGCCGCCGTACTCCTCGGCCACCAGGTTGTACTCGGTGAGCTGCTGCCGGATCTTGTCCGGGTTCGCGCCCTCCTTGTCGATCTTGTTGATCGCGACCACGATCGGCGCCTTGGCGGCCTGCGCGTGGTTGATCGCCTCGACCGTCTGCGGCATCACACCGTCGTCGGCGGCGACCACGATCACCGCGATGTCGGTGGAGTTCGCACCACGGGCACGCATGGCGGTGAACGCCTCGTGACCGGGGGTGTCGATGAAGGTGATCAGCCGCGGCTCGCCCTCGAGCTCGGTCTCGATCTGGTAGGCGCCGATGTGCTGGGTGATGCCACCGGCTTCACTCTCGCGCACCTTCGTCTTCCGGATCGTGTCCAGCAGGCGGGTCTTACCGTGGTCGACGTGACCCATGATGGTCACCACCGGCGGCCTGACCTGCAGGTCCTCCTCGTCACCGGCGTCGTCGCCGTAGGTGATGTCGAAGGTCTCCAGCAGCTCGCGGTCCTCCTCCTCGGGGCTGACCACCTGGACGACGTAGTTCATCTCGGAGCCGAGCAGCTCGAGCACGTCCTCCGACACCGACTGCGTGGCGGTGACCATCTCACCGAGGTGGAACAGCACCTGCACCAGCGAAGCCGGGTTCGCGTCGATCTTGTCCGCGAAGTCGGTCAGCGAGGCACCGCGGGGCAGCCGGATCGTCTCACCGGAGCCCTTGGGCAGACGGACACCACCGACGCTGGGCGCCTGCATGTTGTCCATGTACTCCTGGCGCTTCTGCCGCTTCGACTTGCGGCCCTTGCGCGAGGGACCACCGGGACGGCCGAAGGCACCAGCCGTGCCGCCGCGGCCACCGGGGCCGCCACGGCCACCGCCGCCACCGCGGAAACCGCCACCACCGGCGGGCGCGCCGCCACCGGGACGGAAGCCACCGCCACCGCCACCGGGACCGCCGCCACCGGGGCGGAAGCCGCCGCCACCGCCACCGCCACGGGGACCACCGGGGCCGCCACGAGCGCCGCCACCGGGACCACCACGGCCACCACCGGGACCACCGCGGCCGCCACCGGGGGCGGGGCGCTGGGTCCGGCCCGGCATCATGCCGGGGTTCGGGCGCGGGGGCATGTTGCCCGGGTTCGGGCGGTTGCCCGCGGGACGGTCACCGGCCGGACGGTCCCCACCGGGACGCGGGGCGCGGTCGCCGCCGGGACGCGGGGGCCGGTCGCCGCCGGACTGGCCGCCACCGGGACGCGGGCCGGACGGACGCGGCGCGGGCGCACCCGAGCCGACACCGAACGGGTTGTTGCCGACCCGCGGCGGGCGCGGACCGGGCTTCGGGCCACCGGGCTTGGGGCCCTGCGGCTTGGGCGGCACCACACCGGGGGAACCCGCGGCGGGCGTCTCCGGCTTCTGCCCGGAGGTGTCCGGCTTCGGCTGCGCCGGAGCCGACGGCGCGGCGGGCGCCTGCTCGGCCGGGGCGGCCTTGGCCGCCGGGGCCTCCTGCTCCGGCTTCGCCGCGGGCTGCTGCGGCGCGGGAGCCGCCGGGCGCGGGCCCGGACGCGGTCCGGGACGGGCGCCGGGGGCGGCCGGGCGCTGCTGCTGCGCGGCAGGCCGCTCCTGGGCGGGCTGCTGCGGCGCCGGAGCGGCGGGCTTGGGAGCCATCTTGGCCGGGCTCGGGCCCGGCTTGGCGCCGTTGGCGGGGCCGGGGACCGGCTTCTTGCCGCCCTTGGCGCCGTCCTTCTTGGCGTAGGCGTCACGGACGCGGCGGGCCACCGGGGCCTCCACCGTCGACGACGCCGACTTCACGAATTCGCCCTGCTCCTTGAGCTTGGCGAGTACTTCCTTGCTGGTAACCCCGAGCTCCTTCGCGAGCTCGTGTACACGGGCCTTGCCTGGCACAGCACTCCTGTTCTGGGGAGGCCGGCGGCAAGACCGCAGACCTCGTCCTATTGTCGCGCGTTCATGGCTTCAGCTTCACGGCTGACTCATGACGGGTCGACCTGCTTCCTTGATTCCTCTCGGCACGGGTACGTCCCGCGCCGCTGCCGGGCGGCGGGCTCGAGAGCCCGTCACCCGGTGACACTTCAGGTGGTGAACCGCCGGAGCGGCGCCGCGTCGAGCGGCCCGGGCACCCGCAACGCCCTGGGGAACGCCCGCCGCCGCTCGGCCTTGGCCAGGCAGTCCGCGACCGGGTGCACCCAGGCACCCCGCCCCGGCAACCGCCGACGTTCGTCGGCGACCAGCCTGCCCTCGACCGCGACCACTCGCAGCAACTCACCGCGCGAAGCCCGACCCCGGCAGCCGACACAGGTTCGCACCGGGTCACCCCGGTGCTCGCGTGCGGTTTCCGGTTCCGAGCTTCGAACCACTCCCAAGTCTAGCCCCTGACCCTTCAGTCGGCGGAACCGGTTGTGGCTGGACGCGGAGTTGAGTCCTGATCGAGTCCTGCGGGACCCGGATCCGGACCGTCCTCGGGCTCCGCCGACACCGCTTCGGCGGCGTCCGCGTTGTCCCCGGCGGCGTCGCTGCGGATGTCGATCCGCCACCCGGTCAGCCGCGCGGCGAGGCGGGCGTTCTGCCCCTCCTTGCCGATGGCCAGCGACAACTGGAAGTCCGGGACCACCACGCGCGCGGTCTTGGCCCGTTCGTCCACCACCCGTACCGACACAACCTTCGCCGGCGACAGGGCATTCCCGACGAAGCGCGCCGGGTCCTCCGAGTAGTCGATGATGTCGATCTTCTCGCCGGCCAGCTCGCTCATCACGTTGCGCACCCGGGCGCCGACCGGGCCGATGCAGGCGCCCTTGGCGTTCACCCCGGGCACCGTGGAGCGGACCGCGATCTTGGAACGGTGACCTGCCTCACGTGCCACCGCGGCGATCTCGACCGTGCCGTCGGCGATCTCCGGCACCTCCAGCGCGAACAGCTTGCGCACCAGGTTCGGGTGGCTGCGCGAGAGCATGATCTGCGGGCCGCGCGCGCTGCGGGAGACCGCGTAGACGTAGGCCTTGATCCGCATGCCGTGCTGGTACGACTCGCCTGCCACCTGCTCGGCCTGCGGCAGCACGCCCTCGGTGCCGCCGATCTGCACCACCACCATGCCGCGGGCGTTGGCCCGCGCGTCGCGCTGGATCACCCCGGCGACGATCTCGCCCTCCTTGGTGGCGAACTCGCCGAAGGTCTTCTCGTGCTCGGCGTCGCGCAGCCGCTGCAGGATGACCTGGCGGGCGGTGGTCGCCGCGATCCGGCCGAAGCCCTCGGGGGTGTCGTCCCACTCCTCGTCGACCTGGCCGCTGTCGTCGAGCGTGTGCGCGAGCACGCGCACGTAGCCGGTCTTGCGGTCGATGTCGATCCTGGCGTGCGGCTGGTGCCCCTCGGTGTGCTTGTAGGCGGTCAGCAGCGCGGTCTCGATGGCTTCCAGCACCGTTTCGAAGGGGATGTCCTTGTCCCGCTCGATCGCACGCAGCGCCGCGATGTCGACGTTCACTTCGACTCCTCCTCCGTATTGATTTTGTCGCCTTCCAGCAGCCGCAGCTCCTCGGCGGGCGGCTGCCGGAACTCGATCTCGATCACCGCTTTGGCGACGTCGGCGTACCGGACGGTGCGCAGCTCGCCGTCGACCAGCATGCGCGCGCCGTCCTCCCCGCAGTGCCCGACGCGGCCGACGAAGCCGGCGCCCTCGGCCGGGGTCACCCGGACCTGCCGGAACCGCGCGCGGCGCCAGTGCCGCGGCTTGCTCAGCGGGCGGTCCACGCCCGGCGAGGTGACCTCCAGGGTGTACGCGCCGGCCAGGATGTGCTCCTGCTCGTCCAGCGCGGCCGAAACGGTCCTGCTGACCTCGGCCACCTCATCCAACCCCACGCCGTCTTCGCCGTCGACGACGACCTTGACCAGCTTGCGGCGGCCCGCCTGCTGCACCTCGAGGGCATCGAGCTCGAAACCCGCGCCCGAAACGGCTTCGGCCACGATCGGCTCGAGCCGCCCGGCGAGTTCTCCTGCCACCTTGGCGCTCTCCTGTTCGGCTGTTCGGCTCAGTGATGGTCCAGCTTATCCGCAACTTATCCGCAACGCCGTCGGGCACGCACGAGCACGCCCGGCCGGGGTGTGCTGGCAGGATGGGGCGTCGTGAGAGCAAGACCGACGCCGCTGAGCCGACGGCGCTTCCTGACCGCGGGTGCGCTGCTGGGCACCACCGCGGTGGTGCTGCCGCTGGCCGCCGCGTGCGGCCCCGGCTACGAAACCGCGCCCGACGAGCTGGTCCCGCTGCTGGAGCAGGCCCGTGCGGACGCCTCCGCCGCCACCACACTGGCCTCGGGCGGCGGGGCGGCGGCCGAGCTGGCCAAGCAGGTCGCCGCCGCGCGCACCGCGCAGGCCGACGCGCTGCAGTCCGAAGTGGACAGGCTCAACCGGCCCAAGTCCTCGGTCACCGCCGACAGCGGGAAGGCCGCCGGGCTCGGCGACCTGAAAGAACGGCTGGAGCAGGCCCGCAAGCAGGCCGCGGACCTGGTGCCGTCGCTGCCGCGCCACCGCGCCGGGCTGGCCGGTTCGGTGGCCGCGGGCTGCGCGGCGCTGCAGCAGCTGTCCCCCGAGTTGGGGGCCGGGCAGGCCGACGACGACGTGCCGCCCCCGCAGGCCGGGCCGCTGCCCCAGGAGTCGGTGACCGCGCTGCAGGACGCGCTGTCCGCCGAGCACGCGGCGGTCTGGGTGTACGGCCTGGTCACCGCGTTCCTGCCGGGCGACTTCCGCAGCGGGACCGAGAACGGCGCGACCGCGCACCGCGACCGCCGCGACGCCTGCGAGCGGCTGCTGTCCGCGGCCGGGGCGACGCCGGTCGCCACCGAGCCCGCCTACCTGCCGCCCAAGCCGGTGACCGACGCGAAGTCGGCGATGGTGCTGGTGGCCACGGCCGAGGCGGACGCGGCCGCGGCCTGGCGCGGCGTGCTCGAACGCACCGACGACGCGGCGGTGCGCACGGTCGCGCTGCGCGCGCTGGTCGGCTCGGCCACGCGTGGCACGTCGTGGCGCAAGGAAGCGGGCGAGCAGCCCGCGGCGGTCGCGCTGCCGGGGACCTGAGGGGTTTCTAGGTTCCCGGGCGCAGCGCGTCCGACAGCCGCAGCGCGTCGGTGGTGATGCGCTTGAGCAGCTGGTCGTTCTTGTGCTTGTCGTAGAAGTCGCCCTCGACGATGGTCACCTCGGCGCCGCTGACCTTGGACTCGTAGTTGCCCTTGGCCACGTCCGGCGCCTTGGGCAGGTTGGCCGTGCCGTCGCGGAGCAGGTCGCTGATGTTGCCGGTGTTGTCGGTGTCGGTGACCGCCTTGAGCTGCGCGGCCAGCTCCGGGTCCGGCATGGTGACCAGCACCACCGAGACCAGCGCCCGCGCGCCCTCCCCGGCGTTGGTCACGTACAGCGCGCGCACCACCCGCTGGCACGGGTGCTCGCCGAACCAGCGCTTGATCTCGCCGTAGGAGTTGCCCGCGCAGTCGGCGCTGGTGGCGGGGCCCGCCACGCGCTCGTACTTGAACTCGCCGGAGACCAGCGGGTCCGGCTGGGCCTGCACCTCGGGCTCGGCCTCGTACCGGATCAGCCACCAGACCAGCCCGGACACCAGCGCGACGAGCACCAGCCCGACGCCCTGGAACACCGGGCCGCGGAACAGCGATCCGGACGGCCCGGACGAGCCAGGCGGCCCGGACGGGCGCGGCGCGGGCTGCCCGACACGTGGCAACGGCCGGGTGTCGCCCGTGGCGTCACCACCGGGGTAGGAGAAGTTGGCACCAACCACGAGGTGTCACGGTAACCGACGCCCGGCTGGGATGGTCACTCGAACGGGCGCAGCGCGTTCAGCACCAGCTCACAGTCCTCGGCGGAGTTGTAGAGGTGGAAGCCGAGCCGGGTCCGGCCGGCCCGCTTGCTGCACACCACCCCGGCCTCGGTGAGGCGGGCGGGGGCGTCCGGCTGCGGGAGCGAAATGATCGCGCTGCCCCGCTCCGGCAGGCCGAGGCCGATGAGCACGGAGTCGGCCAGCTTCACGCAGTGCGCCCGCACCTGCTCGAGGTCCAGGGAGGCGAGGTACGGCAGCGTGACCGCCGCGCCGACGTGCGACAACCAGGTCGGCGAGAGGTCCAGCGAGCGCGGGCCGTCGGCCAGCCGCATGGGCAGGCCGTAGACGGTCTCCCACGGGTTGCCGCCCGCGTACCAGTTCGCGCCGTGCGGGACCGTGCGCTCCAACGCACGCGGGTGCACCGCGATCCACGCGGCCCCGCGGGGCGCGAGCAGGAACTTGTAGCAGGCCGAGACCACCCAGTCGGCCCAGCCGAGGTCGAGCGGCTGCCAGCCGACGGCCTGCGTGGCGTCGAGCAGCACCGGCACCCCGGTGGCCCGCAGCGCCTCGAGATCGGCGTAGCTGCCGTCGGCGGACTGGACCACGCTCACCGCCACCAGGTCGTGCCCTTCGGCCCGGTCAGCGAGCTGCGCCAGCGGTACCTCGGTGACGGTGACACCGCGCCGGGCCTGGGCCGCGAACGGGAAGGTGACGCTGGTGAAGTCGCCCTCGGCGACCAGCACCTTCGCCCCGTCGGGCAGCCCGGCGGCGACCATCGAGATCAGCTGCGAGACGGTGGCGCCGGTGCCGATCCGGTCGGCACCAACCCCGATCAGGGCCGCGAAGCCCGCTCGTGAGGCCGCCACCACCTCGTCGAAGTCCGGCGGCCGGTCCGCGCCGTGCCGCCAGCGGTCCACCGCTTCGGCCACCGCGTCGGCGGCCGAAGCGGGTGGAACCCCGATGCTCGGCGTGTTCAGGTACCCGGCCGGGACGTCGAACCCTTCCCCGAAAGCGGTGCGCATACCGCCAATCTAGCCGCGTTCCAGGAACGGCCCGAGCAGTCCGGGCACCGCCTCGTCGGCGAACGCCAGCCCTTCGCCCTGCGCGGCGTCGTACACGTGGTACCCGCCGGCCCCGGCGGCCGTGGTGGCGGTCAGCGTGAGCAACCTGGCCCGCCGCTGGAAGATCGACTGCTTGACCGTCCAGCCGATCACGCCGTCGCGCTGCAGTGCCACCGTGGCCCGCCGCACCGCCCCGGACCTGGCCACCAGGTAGTCGCCGGAAATGGCGTGCCCCAGCGCCTTGTACGCCTCGAAGGCGAGCACCACCGCGATCGGCAGCCCGATCAGCGCGGCGATCCAGGCGATGTGCAGGAGTACGTCGGTGAGCAGCAGCCCGAGCACCACAAGAACGGCGCAGAGCAGCACCACGCTGCCGATGGACCACCTCAGCCGCCGCCCGCGCGCGGCGAGCGGATGCGCGGTGAGCAGCGCGGCCTCCGTCGGCGACCGTTCCTCCCGCAGCACCACCGCGGCGATCCGGTCGGCGAGTTCCTTGGGCGCGGCGGGCAGCAGCGTCCTGGTGTCGGTCTTGTCGTCCTCCTGGCGCTGCACCATGCCGGTGGCCACGGCGTCCACCCTGGCCGCGCCGGCCAGCCGGATGCCGAGCGGTTCGACCACCTCGACCCCGCGCAGCCGCCGTTCCTCCAGCGAGATCGAGCGCGTGGTGAGCAGCCCGCGGCGGACGCGCAGCGTGCCACCGGGTTCGCGTTCGAGGTGGTAGTTCCACCACATCTCGACGAACAACGCGAGCGAGCCGACGAAGCCGACCACCAGCAGGACGGCCGCGAGCA
Organism: Amycolatopsis albispora; assembly: GCF_003312875.1. Lineage (NCBI taxonomy): Bacteria > Bacillati > Actinomycetota > Actinomycetes > Pseudonocardiales > Pseudonocardiaceae > Amycolatopsis > Amycolatopsis albispora. The sequence goes on along the minus strand of NZ_CP015163.1, from coordinate 8,947,218 downwards.
CCAGGATCACCAGCACCAGCGGGAAGCCGCGGAACAGCTCGATCATCCAGCGGACGAACCCGTCCTGCAGGCCGAACCAGTCCGACACCTGCATCACCGCGCCACCGGCGGCCATGCCCAGCGCGGGCACCACGAAGGAGATCGGGGCGTACCGGATCCACGCCGGGTCCAGCCTGGCCAGCGTGCCGTCCACGCCCACCCGGGTGTCCACAGTGGACCCGCGGTTCAGCAGTTCCCGGCGCAGGCGGTCGGCCTCGGCCTTGGTGACCGGGTTGAGCACCAGCGTGCTCTCCCCGCCCTGCCGCTGCTCGCCGGTGCCGATCTTCACCGTGACCAGCCCGAAGATCCGCAGCAGCGGGTTCGCGGTCAGGTCCACGTTGCGGATGCGTTCCCTGGCCAGCGACCGGCGCTTCACCAGCAGCAGCCCGGTGTGCAGCTCGGCGCGCTCCGGCCCGACCCGGTACCGCGTCTTGAGCCAGCGCAGGTAGTCCGCCGCCGTGCCGCCGGCGATCAGCAGCGTGGCCGCGGGCAGCACCCAGGCCAGCGCGACGCCGAGCGAATTGGCCGAAGCGATCCCGATCCCGGTCGGCACCCCCGCGCCGACGGCGACCCCGGCCAGCACCAGCGCGCTCACGTAGATCGTGCGGCGGTCGAGCTTCTGCCAGGTGGCTTCGGTTTCCTCCGATGTGGTCATGTCGCGTCCCCTGGCGTGGCCTGGGTGGTCTCGGTGAGCTGCTGCGCCAGGTCGGCGGCGAGTTCGTGGTCGAGCCCGGCGATCTTGATCGGGCCCTTCGACGAAGCCGTGGTCACGGTGACCGTGGCCAGTTTGAACCCCTGCTCCAGCGGGCCGCGCACGGTGTCCACGGTCTGGATGCGCGACATCGGCGCGACGCGCCACTCCTGCCAGAAGAAGCCGGTGCGCACGTAGACCGCGGTGTCGGTGACCTCCCAGCGGTGCACGCGGTACCACCACAGCGGCATCAGCACGACAAACGGCAGCCCGGCCACCACCAGCACCACCGCGGGCAGCAGCAGCCAGAAGCGCGCCCCCGGCAGCAGCAGGCCCAGCACCACCAGCACCGCCACCGGCACGCCGAACAGCAGCGCGGACTGCGCGCGCCACCACCCGATCACCCGTGGATTCAGCTCATTGCTCGGCGGCCGCAGCCGCACCGTCCCCGACATGGTCTGTCCCCTGTCCCCATGTTTACAATGCGATCGCATGGTAAAGGAGGGGCGAGCAGCCAGGCAACGCGGCCTCCGGACAGTGGCAAGGGGGGCGGTTTGCCGAAGAAGGTCGACCAGGACGAACGCCGCCGTCGCATCGCCAGGGCGCTGGTGCGGCTGGCGACCGAGCGCGGGCTGGAGGCGGTGAGCCTGCGGCAGGTGGCCACCGAGGCCGGGTTGTCGATGGGCGCGGTGCAGCACTACTTCCGCACCAAGGACGAGATGTTGCTGTACGCGCTGCAGTACCAAAGCGCCGAGCGGGACCGGCGGATCACCGAGCGGGTGCGGGCCATCGCCGAGCACCCGTCCCCCAAGGACATCGTGCGCACCTGCCTGGCCGAGCTGCTGCCGGTCGACGAGATCACCCGCGCCGAGCAGCTGATCGAGATCGCGTTCTTCATCCGCGCGGTGACCGAGCCGGAGATGCGCCAGGTGATCACCGAAGGCACGCCGAAGCTGATCGAGTTCTTCGCCGGACTGCTGCGGACCGCGCAGGAAGCCGGGGACGTGGCCGCCGACCGCGATCCGGTGCAGGAGGCGCACCTGCTGTGGAGCATCGCCGATTCCTTGCGCACCACGGTCATTCTCGAGGAACGTCCGGCCGACGAGGTGATGGCCACCATCGACTACCACCTGGACCGCCTGTTCCGCCCCTAGGTGTACTTGGCCAGGACGTTGGTGGCAGCCGGCTGGTGGGTGGGTGCCCGCCGAGCGCGCTGTGGCGTCGTTGAGGGTTGTAGTGCTCGAGCCAGGGGGCAAGGGCGGCGGTGCGTTCGGTGTTGCTGGTGAAGGCTTGGCGGTAGGCCCATTCAGTTTGCAGGGTGCGGTTGAGGCGTTCGACCTTGCCGTTCTGCCAGGGGCAGTGGGGTGTGATGCACTTCTGCCGGATGCCGTGCTCGGCGCAGACCGCGCGTCGTGACCGGCGGTAGGCCAGGCGTTGTCGGTCACGAGCCGTTCGGTCCGAGTAATGCCGTGGTCGGCGAAGTAGGTGATCGCCCGGGTGAGGAAGGCGGCGCGGGTGGCTTCCCGTTGGGCCCGGCCGTGGACTCGCCAGCCTCCGCCGTCGGGATGCGGCCGATCTTCTTGACGTCCATGTGGACCAGCTCGCCCGGCCGGTCGCGCTCGTAGCGCACCGCGGTGGTCTTGCTGGCTCGGATCACCTGCCCGGTGATCGGGTCCAGCGCGGCCAGCCGCGGATCTGGTGACGCGCCAGTACCCGTGACACCGTGCGCACCGGGACACCCAGCTCACCCCCGAGCCAGGCCGGGCCGCGGCGTTCACGCTGGCGCAACGCGATGATCCGTGCTTCGAGTTCGTCGCTGGTCCGCCGCGGTGAGGTATGCGGTCGCGAGGATCGATCCCGCAGACCTGGCTGGCCCTCGCTGGCGTAGCGGTCCAGCCAGGTCTTCACGCACTTGCGGGAGATTCCCATCGCGCAGGCAAACTGCGCTTGCGGCCAGCTGGCCTGATGACGCTGGACGATCAGCAACCTGCCCAGGAACGTAGTCCGGGCATTAGGTGTGCCACGAGAGCCTCCGGTTGAGATGGGTCCTGGACAAACCACACCTCAACCGGAGGCTCTCCCTACGTCAACCAAGACCTTCCCGCCACCAACCTGATGGCCAAGGACACCTAGCCCGTGTGGTGTCTTCGGGGGACACCGACGCGGGAACGGCGCCGGTACTAGTGGGTATTCACCAACAACACCGACAACGTGGTCCGGCGCCCAAGGAGCAACATGTGTGAATCGTGTGGTGCGAAGTTGTCCCGCCGGCGGGCACTGACCGGGCTCGGGATTTCCGTGCTCGGAATGACCGCGCTGGGCGCGACCATTTCGGCGGCGCCAGCTTCCGCGGCCACGCTGAAGAACGCGGCCTGGTGCAATCCCGCGCTGGGCCGGTTCCCCGACGGCGGCCACTACGGCGCACCGCGCCCGGGCGGCCCGCACGCGGGCCAGGACGTCACCAACTCCACGGGCACCGCGGTCTACGCGGCGGCGGCCGGCACGGTGATCCGCCGCTCCTGGGGCGGCGGGCTCGGCGGCCGCACCGGCAACGCGATCGTGCTCTCCCACGGCGGCGGCATCTACACCTACTACGGCCACCTCGACGCCTATCGCGTCGCGCTCGGCAAGTCCGTGTCGGCGGGCCAGCGCATCGCCGACATGGGCGCGACGGGCAACGTGACCGGACCACACCTGCACTTCGAGGTCCACTCCGGTGGACTGGGCCCGACCGTGAACCCGGTGCCGTTCCTGGCCGCCCGCGGGGTCGATCTCGGCGGCGGCTGGCCCCGGATCGATCCCGGCGCCCGCGGGGCGACCGTGACGGTCATCCAGCACCTGCTGAACCAGCGCGGCTCCGAACTGGTGGCCGACGGCAACTACGGCTCGGTCTCGGTGACCGCGGTGAAGCGGTTCCAGCAGACGAACGGGCTCGCCGACGACGGCCAGGTCGGCCCGGCGACGTGGCCGAAGCTGGTCCCCTCGCTGAACCAAGGGGCCCGCGGCCATCACGTCCGCGGACTCCAGGTCGCGCTCAACAAACGCAGCGCGGGCCTGCTCGTGGACGGCGAGTTCGCTGGTGTGACCGCCACCGCGGTCCGCGACTTCCAGCGCGCGAACCGGCTGGTGGCCGACGGCAACGCGGGCCCGATCACCTGGCGAGCGCTGGTCGGTTAGCCGCCTAGCTGTACTGCCCCGGGAGGTTGCGAACGTGGGGACACGTAGTCGGATGATCTTGGTATGAGGGAGGGCCTCCGGGTTCGGTGTGGATTGCGACATCTGCACCAAGCCCACGGAGGCCCTCGTGACCCACGCTAACGCACCCTTGACCCCGGTAGGCAGGCTGCGCCTGGCTCGTTGTGTCGTGGACGATCAGTGGCCGCTGCGGCGGGCCGCGGAGCGGTTCCAGGTCTCGGTGTCCACCGCGCGGCGGTGGGCTGGCCGATACCGCGCCGAGGGCGAGGCGGGCATGATCGACCGGTCCTCACGCCCGCATTCCAGCCCGCGCAGAACCCCGACGCGCACCGAGCGGCGGATCATCAAGGTCCGGGTGTTGCGGCGGTGGGGGCCGGCGCGGATCGCGTTCTTCCTGCGCCTGGTGCCTTCCACCGTGCATCGGGTACTGGTCCGGTTCGGCCTGGCGCGGCTGGCCCATCTCGACCGGGCCACCGGCCGCCCGATCCGCCGCTACGAACGCGCCACCCCCGGCGAACTGGTGCACGTGGACATCAAGAAGCTGGGCAACATCCCCCACGGCGGCGGGCACCGGGTACTCGGGCGCGCTCAAGGCCGGCGCAACGCCCGGGCCACCACCACCGAACGCCGCAACAACCGGGCACCGATCGGCTACGGCTACCTGCACAACGCCCTCGACGACCACTCCAGGCTGGCCTACACCGAGATCCTGCCCGATGAGAAGAAGGAAACCGCTGTCGCGTTCTGGCACCGCGCTCAGATCTTCTTTGACACCCACGGAATCACTGTCCAACGGGTACTGACCGACAACGGATCCTGCTACAAGTCCCGCCTCTGGCGCGACACCCTCACCAGCGCGGGCATCAGCCACAAACGCATCCGCCCCTACCGGCCACAGGCCAACGGCAAAGTCGAACGGTTCAACCGCACCCTGCTCGACGAATGGGCCCACGCCCGCCCCTACCACTCCGAAACCGAACGCCGCGCGGCACTACCGCCATGGCTACACACCTACCATCACCACCGCGGCCACACCGCACTCGGCGGCCACCCACCGGCCAGCCGCGTTCCCAACCTCTCAGGTCAGTACACCTAGCCCGAGCCGCCACTGTTGGCCGCCGCCGCCATGCGCACCTGGCGCAGTTCGCGGAACACCTTGCGCAACGCCGGAACCGCTGCTCCACCACGTTCCTCCAGTTCTTGCAGTCGGTCCCGGAACCGGCGCCGGTCCCGGCCCGTGGCCACACCCTTCAACTCCACAGCGGCGACCAGCGCGACCAGCGCGGCGTCCTCGCGAGAAATGCGCGACACCGGACCGTCACCCCGAAGCGCTTTGTCGACCATGGCACGCAGCCTCGACACGGCCGCGGTGTCCCGGACGGCCACCCGGCGCCGGCCGAGAAAGCGCGACCGCTCCACCCGGATCACCCGCCCGTCGGACAGTTGGTCTTCCACCGAATCCAGCGTGCGCCGGTGTTCCTTGCGCACCCAGTGCCGCCATTTGCGTGGACCGCCCTCGACGATCTGCCCGAGCACCTCGTCGAGCACGGCGTCCCCGGTGGATCCGCCGGGCACCGCGCCGACGATGCCGTCGTGATCGAGCACCCGCCCGCGCAGCAGCAACTCGGTCAGCGCGGCGGCGCGCACCAGGTAGCCCACGCGCTGCCGATCGGGCACCCGTTCCCCTCGGCACGCCAGCAAGTACACCTTGGCGGGCAGCAAAAGTTCAGTCGGTGACATCGGCGACATCATTGGCTCCTCATTCCCGGCCACAGCGCAGTCCACGAACCCCGCCGTCCTTCGAACAACCACACCAAGCCTTCAATCACCGGCGTCTCACCGGCGAAGTGAGGTCGCAAACGTCCCGGATCCAGCCCGACAAAGAGCACATCCGCCGCCGAATCCGGTGGCGCGCCGAAGTACCAGTAACCGCGGTGCCCACTGTAAACCCGCTCGCCGCCGAAGTACTCGACCGAAGCGGCGAACGGGTACAGATCGGAGAACACCGCCGTCCTCGCGCGCTGATCCGGCGGCAGCGAAGCGAGAACCGACGCGCCGGTCCGGCCGAGCTCCCCTTGCGGACGCTCCCCCGCCGCGAAACTGGACCCGAGCACAAACGGACCCCACGAGGTGGGCACCTTGTCCACAATGGACGGCGGATAGATCGGCAGCATGGCCACCGCGGCCACGCCGGAGCACAGGTACACCGGCCACGCCACGAACGGCCGCCACCGCACGTCCGGCCGCTGCCAGATCGCCACCGCGGTGACCGCGAACGGCAATGCGTAAACCCCGAGCAGGTAGTAACTGCGTCCACTGGCGAGCAGGAACGCCACCACCAGGCCCAATATCGCCACGCCCAGAAAACGGTACTGGGCCAGGAAAAGCAGCCGCAGCAAGCCGAAAACGAAGGCCACCGCGCCGATGCCGATCCCGGCCATCAGCACCCCGTCCCGCAGGAACGGCCACTCCCCGGGGAACTCGGCCGCGACCACGTCGCTCATGTTCAAGTACGGCCAGTCGTGCAGCGCCTGCCAGACCAGCGTCGGCACCGTGGCCAGCGCGGCGATCCCCGCGCCGAGCCACAGTTTCGGCCGGCTGGCCAGCGAACGCGGGCCGAAAACCAGCGCGCTGAGCAACACGAGCACCCAGAACGCCGGGACCAGGAACTTCACCTGCAGCGAAACCGCGGTGACCAGCCCGGCCCAGAGCAGGAGCCGGTCGTCGCGGGTGCGCACCCAGCGCACGACCAGCCAGGTGAGCACCGTCCACAGGAACGGGTCGAGCGTGTAGGTGGCCAGCCAGTGCGAGACCACCACGGCGCCGGAAGCCGCATAGGTCGCCGCGGCGGTCACCTGCGCCGCCCGGCCGCCGCCGAGTTCCCGCGCGATCAACGCGGTGACCACCACACCACCGGTCGCCGCCAGCGTCACCGGCAACCGCAGCATCACCAGCGAACCGGGGAACCAGCTGTCCAGCAGCCCGGCGAGGAACGGCACCAATGGCGACTGGTCGAAATAACCCCACGCGAGGTGATCCCGCCCGGCGACGACGAAGTACAGCTCGTCGAAGCCGTGGCCGTAGTGCGCGCTGCTGTAGAACAGGACGCCCGCGGTCAGCGCGGCAACCGCCAGCACCGGCGGCCATGCCGTCCGGCGACTGTCCACAGCAGACTCGTTGGGTTTCCTCACCCGCTCAGCACACCGCACGGCGGGGTCGCGGCGAATCCTCATTTGGTAGCCGATCGGCGCAACTTTCGTTGCACGATCCGGGTCCGAAAGGATGAGGCGCCCCGCCCCACCACTCGCTACCGTGAGCTGGTGCGCCCAATGTCCAAAGCCGACCTCGTCGCGCTGACCGCCACCGCCCTGGCCCTGTCCGGGCTGGATGTCGCGCTGTACTTACTTGGTCAGCGGACCAGCGGCTGGGCCGGTCCGCAGGCGTGGCTGGTGCTCCAGCTGGTGCTGGACGTGTCGCTGGTGGCGGTGTGGCGGTTCCCGCGCACGGTGTCCGGTCTCTGCGTGGCCGGGGCGCTGACGATGCTGGCCGGGGACCTGTTCTCACCCGGCCTGCTGTCCCCGCTCGATCCGCTGACGCTGGCCACCGTGCCCACGGTCACGCCGGTGCTGATCGTGGCGATGATCCGCCTGCTGGACCGGCGGGTGGCGCTGACGCTGGTCGCGGTGCTGGCGGTGGTGGCGACGCGGGTCTGGACGCCCAGCTGGGACGTCACGCCGTTCGGCCTGGTCAGCACGGTGCTCCCGGCGCTGCTGATCATGTATGTGGACGCGCGCAAGGAGCTGCTGCGGTCGCTGCGGGACCGGGCCGAACGCGCGGAACGCGAGCAGACGCTGCTCGCCGAGCAGGCGCGAGCGCAGGAACGGCGGCGGCTGGCCGCCGAGATGCACGACGTGGTGACCCACCAGCTGAGCCTGATGGTGCTGCACGCCGGGGCGCTCGGGGTCAGCTCGCCGGATGAGTCGGTGCGCGCGGCGGCCGAGGAGATCCGCACCGCGGGCACCAAGGCCCTCGACGAACTGCGGGACCTGGTCGGCGTGCTGCGCACCAATCAGTCCGAAATGGACAGAGCGGACGGCAAGGTGGCGGAACGGGTGGACGCGGCGGCCGGGATGGACGCGTTGCGGGCACTGGCCGCCGAGTCGGAAGCGGTGGGGGTCAAGGTCCGGCTCGAGCTGGACGGCGACCCCGGCCTGCTGTCGCCGACCATTTCGCGCACCGCGCACCGGATCGTGCAGGAGGGGCTGACCAACGTGCGCAAGCACGCGCCGGGGTCCGTTGTGGACACCGAGGTCCGCTACCGGGAGGACGGGATCCGGATCAGGGTGCGGAACGGCCCCGCTTCGGCGCGGCCGGACCCGGTGCTGGCCGGGAGCGGTTCCGGGGCCGGGCTGGCCGGGTTGCGGCAACGGGTGGACCTGCTCGGCGGGTCGCTGCGGGCGCGGCCGGTGCCGGGCGGCGGGTTCGAACTCGGTGCGATACTGCCCGCGTACGTTCCCACGGCAGAGGGTGCACGGGATGATCCGGGTAGTCGTCGTTGATGACGAGCCAATGGTGTGCGCGCACCTGACCACCATCCTGTCCTCGGCCGCCGACATCGAGGTCGCCGGTTCGGCGGGCGACGGTGCGGAGGCCGTGGAGGCGGTGGTCCGGCACCGGCCGCGGGTGGTGCTGATGGACCTGCGCATGCCGGGCGTCGATGGGCTGACCGCGATCGAGCGCATCGGGAAGCTGCCCGATCCGCCCGCCGTGGTGGCGCTGACCACCTTCGACGCGGACAGCTACGTCATCCGCGCCCTACGCGCCGGCGCGGCAGGCTTCCTGGTGAAGTCGACGCCGCCGGAGGACCTGATCGGCCTGGTCCGGGTGGCGGCCGACGGGCACACCGTGCTCTCCCCGGAGGCGGCGCGTCGCCTGGTGGCCGCGTCCGCCGGGGAGCACCACCGCACCGAACGCGCGCGGGACCGGATTTCGGGGCTGTCCGAGCGGGAGGTGCAGGTGCTGACCTGCCTGGGTTCCGGACTGTCCAATGCGGACATCGCCAACCAACTCCACCTCTCCGAGGCGACGGTGAAGAGCTACGTCTCGCGCATGCTGGTGAAGCTGGACTGCTCGAACCGCACCCAAGCAGGCCTACTAGCCCACGAAGCAGGCCTCACCTAGGCGACGCCCTTACCGCGAACACGAATGAGGTTTTCTCAGTAGCGGTCTTGGTGCTCGAGTTGGGTGAGTACCAGGGCCGCTTTGATGATGGTGCCGATGTGGCTGGGGCTGAGAGTGACCCGCTGGAGGGCTCTCCAGCGGGTTTTGAGCAGGGCGGCGGCGCGTTCACCGCGGGCCCGCAGGCCGTTGTGGAGCGTGTTGTGGCTGTGCTGGTCGATGTGCAGCGGCCGTCCGTGCAGGGGGTGGTTGCCGGGGGCGCCTTTGAACGGGGTGCGGATACCGATCCCGGCGGCGTGGTAGGCCTTGTCGGCCAGGATGGTCAGGCCGTGTGCGGCGGCGGCGCAGAGTGGGCCGATGATGCCGTGGGTGCGGGCGGCGGTGAGGTCGTTGACGGTGCCGGGTAGCTGCTCGGAGCACCACAGGGGGAATCCGTCGGCGGTGGCCAGGAACTGGATGTTGGCGCCGAAGGCGCGGTGTTTGCCGGAGTACCAGCGATGCACCCGGCTACCGGCGGTCCGGCCGCGGGTTTTACCGACGGTGCCGGCGACGCGGGTGGTGCGGACCAGGGTGCCATCGAGGATGAGGTGGGTGTCCCCGGCGGCCAGGCGCTGGGCCAGCACGTCGGGCAACTCGGGGGCTTGGTCGGCCAGTGCGGTGAGGCCTTCGTGCAGGTAGCGGTAGGCGGTGGCCAGGCCGATGTGGTTGTCGGTGGCGAGGTTTTTCACCCGGGTGGCGTCGCGGAGCCAGCGCAGGACCAGCACGGCGTGGCCCCAGACCGTTAGTGCCCGGCGGCCGGTGCGGGTGCCGCGGCGGGCGCGTTCGTCGGCCAGCAGCTGGGCGAGGTACTGGCCGATCGGGCGGTCGACATCGAGCGTGGCACGATAGGTGGTCACGGAGAGCCTTCGCGGTCGGACTTGATCTTCGCAAATCCAGTCCTAGCAAGGCTCTCCGTCCTCGTTCCCACCACCCTCAACACCCGCTACTGAGAAAACCTCAATGTGGCTTTGGGGGCACTTTTCGCCCCGAAAGCCACATTCGTGTCCATCCCGCCGATGGTGATTCGCACGCCCCCCGCGTTCCAGCACCCCCAATTCCTGGACGATCTGCAGCCGCACTCCGCATTCCCGGCGGCCACGCCGCCCCTTCCCGCATTCCGGGGCCGGTCGGGCTCAACCCTTGTTCTGAGCATCCCGCCGACCCTGCAGCCTGGGCGACCAGGCGCCCGACCTCGCGTGCCCGGTGCCTGCCGCCCCACTTCCGGCTTCCGAGGGCGGCCTGCCGTCCGTCTCGTAGGTCAACGGTCCGCGCATCTCAACGGCCCGAGGCGGCCCGGTCGTATTCCTCTCGTGCCCGTGCCACCCGGTCCATGTGCTGCGTGGCCCATTCCGTCAGCACCCCGAGCGGCTCCGCCAGGTCCCGTCCCAGGTCGGTGAGTTCGTACTCCACGCGCGGCGGGATCTCCGGGTACATGCGCCGTTCGAGGATTCCGTCTCGGACCAGGGCGCGCAGCGTCTGGGTGAGCATCTTCTGCGAGATCCCCGCCACCCGCTTCCCGATCTCGGTGAACCGCAGCGGCCCGTCGCCGAGGGTGCCGACGATCAGCACCGTCCACTGGTCGCCGATGCGGTCGAGCAGCTGCCGTGTCGGGCAGTCGCGGTCGTACGGGTCGGGCGCAAACGCGGTCATGTCAATACTCTCCCACAGAGAGTTACAGACTTCAAAGTCATTACTCTCCGAACGGAATCAACTGCGCCGAAGCCCCGTTGACCCCGGCGAACAGCCAAAACACAGCATTAGGGAGCACAACCATGACGATCGTGGTGACCGGGGCGAACGGGCAGCTGGGCCGGCTGGTGGTCGAGCACCTGCGCAAGCGGGCCAACACCAGCGACATCGTCGCCAGCGTGCGGGAACCGGCCAAAGCCCAGGATCTGGGCGTCGAGGTCCGCCGGGGTGACTTCGACCAGCCGGAAACCCTCGACACGGCCTTCGCGGGTGCGGACAAGCTGCTGATCATCTCCACCGGCGACGCCTCCGACCACCGCCTCACCCAGCACCGCAACGCCATCGAGGCAGCCAAGCGCGCGGGCGTGGGGCACGTCTTCTACACCTCGCTGACCAAGGCCGACACCAGCAGCATGCTGCTCGCCCGCACGCACGCCCCGACCGAGGAACTGCTCAAGGCCAGCGGCCTGACCTACACCATCCTGCGCAACAACTGGTACCTGGAGAACGACCTCGGCACCATCGCCGCCGCGCTGGCCACCGGCACCGTCGCCAGCTCGGCCCGCGACGGCCGGACCGCCCCGGTCACCCGCGCCGAGTACGCCGAAGCGGCCGCCGTCGCGCTGACCACCGAGGGCCACGAGAACACCGTCTACGAGCTGGGCGCCCCGGTCACCTACTCCTACGCGGACTGGGCGACAGCGCTGAGCGAGGCCACCGGCCGCGAGATCACCTTCACCGCGCTCACCGACGAACAGGCCGAAGCGCAGCTCACCGAGGCGGGCCTGCCGGCGCACGTGGTCGGCGTGCTGGTCGACTCGAACCGCGGCATCACCCGCGGTGACCTGGCGCTGGCCGCGCCCGACCTGGCCAAGCTGCTCGGCCGCGAGCCGGTGACCCTGCGGGAGTGGGTGGAAGCTCAGGCCGCTTCGAGCAGCGCCGAGTAGAGCACCCGCAGGTGGCGCCGGGCGCGGGCCCAGCGCGCGTCCAGCTCGGCCTGGTCGCGCGTCGCCCAGCTGGCGATCAGGATCCCGCGCACGGTGTCCATCGCGGTGTAGACCGCGGGCAGGAACTCGGGGTGCCCGGCGTAGTCCGGCAGCAGCGCCTTGCCGAACTCGACCAGGCTCGACGTCGCGATCGGCTCCACCGCGGACATCTGCCGCCGCAGGTCGGGGTCGGTGCGCGAAGCCACCCACAGCTCGACGGTGGCCGAGAACACCGGCCCCTGGTGCATTTCCCACATCAGCTGCAGCGCGTCGCCGACCGGGTCGGCCGACGCCTTCAGCCGGTCGATCTCGGCCATCGCCACTTCGGTGCGCTTGGCGGCGAGGTGGCGGATGGCCGAGGTGACCAGGTCGGCCTTGGTCGGGAAGTGGTGCACCTGCGCGCCACGGGTGACCCCGGCGCGCTCGGCCACCCTGGTGGTCGTGGTGCCGGCGTACCCGTGCTCGACCAGGCAGTCGACGGTCGCGTCGAGCAGGCGCCGGCGCATGGCGGCGCTGCGCTCCTCCTGGGTACGGCGTTCCGCGGTCGGCATGCGGTTACTCTATGCGGTCGCCCCGGCGCCCAGTCCGGCGACCGCCTTGGCGTGGAAGTAGCCGAAGAACCAGCGGTAGAACCAGCCGGTACCGGGGATCTTCGGGCTGAATTCGCAGTGCCAGTGCAGCTCGGTGCCCCCGCCGACCGGGGTCAGCACGGCGTCCACCCGATAGTCCCGCAGCGGGAAGCCTCGTAGCAGTGTGTAGCTGAAGCGGCGGTTGGGCTCCAACTCGACGATCTGCTCGTAGCTGGCGAACGGCGGGGTCCGGAACACCCGGACCGCGCCCACGCCCTCGGGCTCGGTCTCCCCCGGCCGGTGCAGTTCGAACGAGCCGAGCGGGGTCAGTTCCGGCCACCGGGCACCGTCGCGGAGCACCGCGTACAGCTGCGCCGGTGTGGCCGCGAACTGGGAACGGAGGTCGATCACCTTGCGCGCCATGGGGTTCATCATGCCCGGCCGGCCGCCGCGTGGGAGCGGACCCGCGGTTTTGCCGGACCAGGGAACTGATCTCCACCGTCCGCATCACCGGGGTAGTCCGGTATCGGGGGATTCCCGCGTCCGGCTTTGCCACCACCGGGCGGTGGGTGACCATGACCGCGTGGGTGAGCCGAAATCGCCGTCGCGACCGCACGGCCGGGTCACCGGTGTGCGCGGTGCGCTCACCGCCGCCGTGGTGCGGCTCGGCCCGGCCGACCGCCGGTTGCTGAGCCGGCTCGCGGTGTTTCCCGGTCTGTTCACCACCGCCGCGGTGCGCGAGCTGACCGGCGAGGACGCGGCAGCCGCGCTGGCCCGGCTGGCCGACGCCGCGCTGGTGGTCCGCTGCGGCACGCGGTTCCGGTTGCTGCGGGTGGTGCGCGAGTACTTCGCCGACGAACCGGTCACCACCACCGGTCCGGTTTCCGGCGCCGACCGCGAACGCCTCGACCACCTGCTGGCCCAGGGCGCCGATCCCGACCGGCTCACCGAAGCGCTGGCCATCTGCGCCCGGTACGGCGACGTGCGCAACGCCGGGGTGGTGCTCGACGCGCTCGGGGACGCCGCGCTCGAAACCGGCGACTACGCGGGCGCGTTCGCCCGGCACGCGCAGAGCAGGCGGCTGGCGATGCGGCTGGCCGATCCGCTCTGGACCGCGGAATCGCTGAACCGGCTCGGCCTGCTTTCCTGGCTGGACGCCGACTTCGGCACCGCGCGCATGCTGTGTGCCGGCGCCGACGCGATCGCGAAGGCCCAGCGCGGCACCCGGGCGAAGCGCGCGTGGTCGCGTGCCTTGCTCGTGCGGGGCGCGGTCGCGCTCGGCCGAGGTGAGCACACGTCGGCCCATGCGCTGCTGTCGCAGAGTTTCGCCACCGCCGACCGGGTGTCCTGGCGTGACGGCAAGGCATGGGCGCTCGGCCAGCTCGGACTGCTGGCGCTGCACGAAGGCGACACCGCCGGGGCACGGCACCACCTGCGAGCCAGCCTGCGTAACCACCATTCGCTCAACGCGCGGTGGCGCGTCGCCAGTCAGCTGGAGTCCCTCGCCGCGGTCTCGCTGGCCGACCGCGAAGCCGAGCACGCGGTGCGCCTGCTCGGTGCCGCCGCCGAACTGCGGATGCGGACCGGCGCGCGTGTTCCGCCGGTCGAACGCGCCGCCAGGCAACGACTGCTGACCGCCGCGCAGGACAGCATGCCCCGGGCGCGGTACGCGCACCTGTGGTCCACGGTCACCGCCGACGAGCTGATCCGCGAGGAACTCGACGAACGGAAACCGCCCGCGCGGGTGGTGGATCCGCCGCTGCGGGTGTTCGCCTTCGGCCGGGCGGAGGTGTTCCTCGGCACCGAACCGCTGCTGCCCGCCGACTGGACCTTCGCGAAACCCCGGGAACTGCTGTACTTCCTGCTCACCGAAACCGACTGCACCAAGCACCGGATCGGGCGGGCGCTGTGGCCGTGGTGCACCGACGCGCAGGTCCGCAACAACTTCCACACCACCCTGCACCACCTGCGCCGCGCGCTGCGGCGGCCGGGCTGGGTGACCTACTCGAACGGGCGCTACCGCTTCGACCGCGCCGCCGGCTGCGAATTCGACGTCGACCGCTTCCGCAACGCGTTGCGCGACACCGAGCTGGCACCCGTGAAGTGGCTGGCCACCGCGGTCGAGGTGTACCGGGGCGACTTCCTCGACGGCGTGCCCGGTGAGCACTGGATCGCCGAACGCCGCGCGGCGCTGCGCGAGGACTACGAACGCGCGGTGAAAACCCTGGAAGTGCTGCGTCGCCGAGCGTGATCGCCCGGAGCCCGAAGCCGTAGGCTGCGGTGGTGACTTACATCGCTGCTGCCGACAGGTACGACTCCATGGTTTACCGGCGGTGCGGGCGCAGCGGGCTGCACCTGCCCGCCGTCTCGCTCGGCCTGTGGCACAACTTCGGCCACGACCGGCCGTTCGAGACCCAGCGCGCGATCTGCCGCCGGGCCTTCGACCTCGGCATCACCCATTTCGACCTGGCCAACAACTACGGCCCGCCCTACGGTTCCGCGGAAAGCAACTTCGGGCGCATGCTGGCCGAGGACTTCCGCCCGTACCGGGACGAGCTGGTCATTTCCACCAAGGCCGGGTACGACATGTGGCCGGGGCCGTACGGCAACCTCGGCTCGCGCAAGTACCTGCTGGCGTCGCTGGACCAGTCGCTGAAGCGGATGGGACTGGACTATGTGGACATCTTCTACTCGCACCGGTTCGATCCGGACACCCCGCTGGAAGAGACCGTCGGCGCGCTCGACACGGCCGTGCGCTCCGGGCGCGCGCTGTACGTCGGCATTTCGTCGTACTCCTCGGCCAAGACGGTCGAAGCCGCGCGGATCCTGCGTGAGCTGGGCACGCCGCTGCTGATCCACCAGCCGTCCTACTCGATGCTCAACCGCTGGATCGAGGAGCAGGACCTGCTGTCCACTCTGGACTCGGTCGGCGCGGGCTGCATCGCGTTTTCCCCGCTGGCACAGGGCCTCCTGACCGACCGCTACCTCGACGGCATTCCCGCCGATTCACGCGCGGCCACCGGTGGCGCGCTCAACGAGGGCATGCTCACCGAGGAGAACCTCACCCGCGTCCGCGCGCTGAACGAGGTCGCCCAGCGGCGCGGGCAGAGCCTCGCCCAGCTGGCGCTGGCGTGGGCCCTGCGTGACCAGCGGGTCACCTCGGTGCTGATCGGCGCCAGCAGCGTCGCCCAGCTGGAGGCGAACGTCGGCGCGCTCGGCAATCTCGAGTTCACCGACGAGGAACTGGCCGAGATCGAGCGCTACGCGGTCGAGGGCGACATCAACCTGTGGGCGCGCTCTTCCGCGCATTGACGTGTTGCTCGACGCCGTCGAGCAGGCGCCGCAGGCCGAACTCCAGATCGGGCAGGACCTCCTGCGCGAACTCGGTCTGCGGCGCGCCGACGGATTCGAAGGTGCCGTCGTCGATCATGCTGGCCAGGATCGGGTACTGACCGGTCCGCGCGCCGAGCGTCAGCGCGGTGGCGAAGTCCTCCAGCGGCTTGAGGTCGACCGCGAGCCGCGCGAGGCTGAAGGTGGCGGCGTTGACGAACATCGTCACGCTGATCCGTTCTCCCTTGTCCAGCCCCGATCCTTCCAGCGCGCGCAGCGCCGCCTCCAGCCAGGCGAGCCCCTGCGGCCCTGACGGCGGGCCCTCGATCTTCACCGACATCAGCCACGAATGGGCGCGGTAGCCGTCCCAGAGCGCACGCACCCAGGCTTCGATCTCCTCGCGCCAGTCCCCGCCCCCGGGTCCGGGCGGCGGGCCGAGCGCGGCGTCGGCCATCAGCGCGACGAGCTGGTCCTTGCCGGAAACGTAGCGGTAGAGCGACATCGTGGTGTAACCGAGTTCGCCCGCGACACGCTGCATGGACAGCGCTTCGAGCCCCTCGCTGTCGGCCACCCGCACCCCGGCCCGCACGATCTCGTCCAGCGTGAGCCCCGGCCGCGGTCCTCGCGACGGCCGCTCCCGGCTCCCCCACATCAGTTCCAGATTGCTGGCCCGGTCCTTCGGCATCTCCCACCCATCTTCGGCACGCTTGACGGCCATCCTAGAACTGTGTATCACTTACACCATTGTGTGTACGAGATACACAGTTCGAGGGGATGACCATGATCGAAGTGCACGGGCTGGCGAAGTCCTTCGCCGGTCACCGCGTGCTCACCGGGGTCGACCTGCGGGTCGGGCCCGGTGAGATGCTCGCGCTGCTCGGCCCGAACGGGGCCGGGAAGACCACCGTGGTGCGCATACTGAGCACGCTGCTCAAGGCGGACGCCGGGCGCGCCGCGGTGCTGGGGTTCGACGTGGCGCGGCAGGCCGCGCGGGTCCGGCGGTCCATCGGGCTGACCGGGCAGTTCTCCGCGGTGGACAAGCTGCTCACCGGCCGCGAGAACCTGGTGCTGATGGCGAAGCTGCACCACCTCGGCCGTGGCGCGAAGGCACGCGCCGACGAACTGCTGGAGCAGTTCGACCTGACCGAGGCGGCGGACCGGCCGGCGAAGACCTACTCGGGTGGCATGTTCCGGCGGCTGGACCTGGCGGCGAGCCTGATCACGGCGCCGCCGGTGCTGTTCCTCGACGAGCCGACCACCGGGCTCGACCCGCGCAGCCGCACCGGCATGTGGGAGGCGATCCGGCAGCTGCTCGCCGGGGGCACCACGATCCTGCTGACCACGCAGTACCTGGAGGAAGCCGACCAACTGGCCGACCGGATCGCGGTGCTCGACGGCGGGCGGGTGATCGCCGAAGGCTCGGCCGACCAGCTGAAGGCGAAGGTCGGCGACGAGCGCGCCGAACTGTCCTTCGCGGACACGGCGGCCACCGAACGGGCGTACGCCGTGCTCGCCGGGGAGGACGTGCTGCGCGGAGACGGCCTGTCGGTGCGGATCGGCGGTGTGCGGGAACTGCGGCTGCTGCTGGAAAAACTCGACCGGGCCGGGCTCGAACCGGTGGCGCTCCGGATGAAGAAGCCGACGCTGGACGACGTGTTCCTGAGCCTGACCGGTGAGAAGGCGGGTGCGGCATGACCACGGCGCTGAGTGATTCCCGTGCGCTGATCGGCCGTTCGCTGCGGCACATCGTGCGGAACCCGGAGCAGGTGGTGGTCGCCGTGCTGATGCCGGCGGCGATCCTGCTGATCTTCCGGTACATGTTCGGTGGCGCGATGAACACCGGCTCCACGGCGTACGCCGACTACCTGATCGCGGGCATGATCGTGCTGAGCGTGTCGATGAACGCGACCGCCACCACGACGGGCGTGCACGCGGACCTGTCGGAGGGCTTCGTCGACCGGCTGCGCTCGATGCCGGTGCTCAGCTCGGCGGTGATCATCGGGCACGTGGCCGCGGCGGTGGTGCGGAACCTGCTCTCCACGCTGGTCATGCTGGGCGTCGGCATGCTGGTGGGCTTCCGGCCGCGCGCGGACCTCGACGGCTGGCTGGGGGTGGCCGGGCTGCTGCTGTTGTACTCGGTCGCGATCGCCTTCCTGGCCGCGATCCTCGGCATGATCGCGAAAACCGTGGAGGGCGCGAGCGGGCTGAGCGTGCTGCTGGTCTTCGCGCCGTACCTGAGCAGCGCCTTCGCCCCGGCGGACACGCTGCCGGGCTGGTTGCGCGTGGTGGTGGAGAACCAGCCGATCACGCTGGTGATGGACACCGTGCGGCCGCTCCTGCTGGGCCTGCCCACCACCGGCGACGGCTGGCTAGCGGTGGTGTGGTGGACAGCCATCCTGCTGGTCGCCGTGCCGCTGGCCGGTCACCTCTTCCGCCGGCGCTGACCGCACGCCGGGGTCAGCGGGCGGTGGCGGCGAGGCGGCCGCCGAGCACCGCGTGCCGCATGGCGCGTGCCATGCCGGGCGGGTCCGGCGCGGTCGCCACGGCGGTGTTGACCAGCACGGCGTCCGCGCCGAGTTCGAGGGCCCTGGCGGCGTGCGCGACCGAGCCGATGCCGCATTCGACCACGATCGGCACGGTCGCCACGCCGAGCACCGTGCGCAGCGCGTGCTCGTCGGTGATGCCGCGCCCGCTGCCCACCGGTGACGCGACCACGCGGATCGCCGCGCACCCGGCGTCGGCGAGCCGCGTGACCAGGTGCGGATCGGCCTCGACCAAGGGAAGCACGGCGAAGCCCTCCGCGAGCAACTGCTCGGCGACGGTCACCGTGGCCGGGCCGTCCGGCAGGTTCGCCACGTCGCGGACGTCGAGCTTGACGATGTCGACGCCGAGCGAGGACCGCAGCAGCCGCGCGGTGCGGAGCGCCTCGTCACCGGTGCGCGCGAAGGAGGTCGTGCCGACCCAGGTGAAGGTGTCCACGTCGACGAACCGGGACAGTTCCGACAGCGCCACCCCGGACCGCCCGGCCCCGAGGTCGAGCGTGGTGATGAACGCGTCGCAACCGCCTGCCTCGAGCACCTCACCGATCAATTTGGCCGAATCGTAGAGTTCCGCACCGAGCAGCAACCGCGACCGGAACTCCCTGCCCTTCACCCGCAACCAGGCGTGCACACCCCAACCGTACCCCGATTCCGCCGAATTCGACCTTTATTGCACAATGCGCAATCCGCCATTGTGTGAAATGAATTTCATCATCCACCGGCCGGGCGCGGCGACCATTTTCCGACGAAGCTGCCGCAGGTGACCGGCTGCCCGGTCAGGATGGCCCTGATGTCGTTCTCCAGGTCCGCGTGGTCGAAGATCGGCGCGTCCGGGCTGGTCCAGCGCGGGACCTCCCCGCCAGCCGCCAGCACTTCCGGCTTCACCGTCTGGAACAGCACCAGGTAGTCGCCCTCGTGGTTGAGCTGGTGGGTCCGCTCGATCATCCTGGCCGGCCCGTCGCCGACCAGTTCCAGCGGCAGCGGCCATTCCAGCGGATACGGATTCCGCAGGCCGAACACCGGATAGGCGAACGGATTGTCCGGCAGCACCGCCACCTTCGACGCCGGGAACCGCCGCAGGCAGGAATTCAGCTGCGAAACGTAGCGGTAGGTGGCCGGATTTGTCATCACCCCGCGCATTTCCGGGGTGATGAGCCCGAGGTCCTCGGTCAGCCGTTCGCGCGGCTGGTCCAGGTACGGCGCGCGGTCGTGGCGGTGCACCACGGTGAACCCGGCGACGGCGAACACCACCACCCCGGCGAGCGCGGTGATCGCGCGGCCCGGCGACGGCACCGGCGGCATGCCCTCCACCAGCAACAGCACCGTGGTCAGCCCCAGGGTCCCGGCGAGCAGCGTGGGCGTGTCCACGCCCCACGACAGGCTGATCATGTACCCGAGCGCCACCACCAGCAGCGCCGCGGGCGGCACGCGCCGCCGTGACACGGTGGCCACCGCCAGCGCGGCGACCGCCGCCCACCACAGCACGTCGGCCCAGCGCGGCTCGCGGGCGAAGAAGCCCCAGCCCAGGGCGGCCACCACCGTCGCCGTGCCCGCGAGCACCAGCGCGCGGTCGAGCAGCGGCCACCGCCCGGCGAGCCGGACCACCACCAGCAGTCCGGCGATCACCGCGGACACCACGATCAACGGCACCGGCGTGTGCGGCAGCGGCACGCCGTGCGGCGTGAAGAAGAACTCGTCCACCCAGAACGCGACCAGCCGCTCGCCGTACGCCGGGAACCCGGTCGCCACCTGCGCGTACATCGACTCGTACCCGTCCGCCAGCCACACCACCGCCACGTAGGCCAGCGGGAAGGCGCCGAGCACCAGCAGATCCGCCACGGTCCGCCGCCACCACCGCCAGGTCCGCAGCGCACCCGCCCGGCTCGCCGGGTGCAGCAGCAGCCACACCGCCGCCAGCACGATCCCGACCAGGAAGCCCTGCTTGACGAACCCGGCGACGCCGAACAGGAACAACCCGAGCCGCCGCGGCCACGCCCGGCCCGACCGCAGGCCTGTGTCGAGCGCCCACGCCCCGCACGCCACCAGCGCGATCCCGTCGATGGTGTGCCAGGCCATCATCGGGAACCCGTTCAGGTTCACCAGCGCCGCCGCGGCCACCAGTGCGGTGAACCCGGGCCCCCAGGTCAGCACCGGGCGCCGGGTGACCAGCGCGGCGAGCGCCACGGTGGCCACCGTGAGCTCCAGCATCGACAGCACCCCGGAGACCACGAAGAGCGGGCCTGGGACGAAGAAGTCGACGGTGTGCAGCAGTGCCGAAGCCAGTGGCCGCGCCGAGACGATGTCCGCGTGCGGGATCTCGCCGTGCAGGATCCGCCAGCTCTGCGCCAGCACGAAGCCCTGGTCGGAGGGGTGGAAGCCGAACCGGCCGATGCGCAGTTCGGCGAGCACCGCGAGCGCGAGGATCCAGCTCGCGTGCAGCAGGATCCGGCCGCGCCGGGGCACCGTGGCGGTTCGCCGGACGGGTGGCAGTTGCTCACGAACCGGACTGGCAACGACCACGCGCGCGTCCCCCCGACGGGTGTGCGGATTTCACCGGATCAACGGCCGCGGGCTCCCCCAGGTTTCCGCGGCCCCACACCTTTTCCTTTGCCGGACCTTCCCACAGCGTTTCACTCTTGTGATTCAGATCACAGTTCAGCGAAAAGAAGTGGCCCGCCGATCCGCCCGGAAACTGGGGCCCGGCCCCAGTCCGAGGAGGATCGCCCGTGCGCATCACCGTCGCAGGCTCGATCGCCACCGACCACCTGATGACCTTTCCGGGAAAGTTCCGGGAACTGTTCATCGCCGACCACCTCGACCGCGTCTCGCTGTCGTTCCTGGCCGACCGGCTGGAGGTCCGGCGTGGCGGGGTGGCCGCCAACATCGCCTTCGGCCTCGGCAGGCTCGGGCTGCGCCCGCTGCTGGCCGGCGCGGTCGGCCCCGACTTCGGCGACTACGGCACCTGGCTGCGCGAGCACGGCGTCGACACCAGCGCGGTGCTGGTCAGCGCGCACCGGCACACCGCGCGGTTCACCTGCACCACCGATCTCGAGCAGAACCAGATCGCCACCTTCTACCCCGGCGCGATGGCCGAGGCCAAGGAGATCGACCTGACCCGCGTCGGCCCGATCGACCTGGCCGTGCTCGCGCCCGACGATCCCGAGGCGATGCTGCGGCACACCGGGCAGTGCCGTGAGCTGGGCGTGCCGTTCGCCGCCGATCCGTCGCAGCAGCTGGCCACGCTGGACCGCGAGCAGACCAGGCAGCTGGTGACCGGCGCGCAGTTCCTGTTCACCAACGAGTACGAAGCCGCGTTGCTCTGCGAACGCACCGGCTGGACGCGGCTGCAGGTGCTCGACCGCGTGCGCACCTGGATCACCACCTACGGCGGTGAGGGCGTGGCCATCGACGGCGGGCGGTCGCTGCGCGTGCCCGCGGTGCCCGCGCACGACGTCGCCGATCCGACCGGGGTCGGCGACGCCTTCCGCGCCGGCTACCTGGCCGGGTTCGCCTGGGGCTGGCCGGACGACCGCGCCGCGCAGCTCGGCTGCACGCTGGCCACCGCCGTGCTGGAGACGGTCGGGCCGCAGGAGTACAAGCTGGTCGCCGCCGATCTCGCCGCCCGCGCGGCGGAGAGCTACGGGCAGGCGGCCGCCGACGAAATCGAGACGCGATTGGCGGACCTCGCATGACGGACCGGGTACGCGCGCTGCGTGAAGCGCTGGCCAGCCGGGTGGTGGTCGCGGACGGCGCGATGGGCACCATGCTCCAGGAGCAGAACCCGACCATGGACGACTTCCAGCAGCTCGAAGGCTGCAACGAAGTCCTCAACGTGACGCGGCCGGACATCGTGCGCTCGGTGCACGAGGCGTACTTCGCGGTCGGCGTGGACTGCGTGGAGACCAACACCTTCGGCACGAACCTGGCCGCACTGGGCGAGTACGAGATCGCGCACCGCATCTTCGAACTGGCCGAAGCTGGCGCGAAGATCGCCAGGGAGGTGGCCGACGAGTTCGCCGCCGACGGCCGCCCGCGCTGGGTGCTCGGCTCGATCGGCCCCGGCACCAAGCTGCCCACGCTCGGCCACGCGCCCTACGCCGACCTGCGTGACGCCTACCGCGACAACGCCGCCGGGCTGATCTCCGGTGGCGCCGACGCGCTGCTGGTCGAGACCACCCAGGACCTGTTGCAAACCAAGGCCGCGGTGATCGGCGCCAAGCGGGCGCTCGCCGAAGCCGGTGCGGACCTGCCGCTGCTGGTGCAGGTCACCGTGGAGACCACCGGCACGATGCTGCTCGGCTCGGAGATCGGCGCCGCGCTGACCGCGCTCGAACCGCTCGGCATCGACATGATCGGGCTGAACTGCGCCACCGGTCCCGCCGAGATGAGCGAGCACCTGCGGTACCTCGCGCGTCACGCGCGGACCCGCGTGTCCGCGATGCCGAACGCCGGGCTGCCGGTGCTCGGCGCGAACGGCGCGCACTACCCGCTGAGCCCGGCCGAACTCGCCGACGCGCACGAGTCGTTCATCCGCGACTACGGCCTTTCCCTGGTCGGCGGCTGCTGCGGCACCACACCGGAACACCTGCGGCAGGTGGTCGAACGGGTCCGCGGCCTGAGCCCGTCGCCGCGTGACCCGCGGCCCGAACCCGGCGCCGCCTCGCTGTACCAGTCCGTGCCGTTCCGCCAGGACACCGCGTACCTCGCCATCGGCGAACGCACGAACGCCAACGGTTCCAAGAAGTTCCGCGAGGCCATGCTCGACGGCCGCTGGGACGACTGCGTCGAACTGGCCCGCGAGCAGATCCGCGAAGGCGCGCACCTGCTCGACCTCTGCGTGGACTACGTGGGCCGCGACGGCGTCGCCGACATGGCCGAGATCGCCAGCCGGTTCGCCACCAGCTCCACACTGCCGATCGTGCTGGACTCCACCGAACCGGCCGTGCTCCAGGCGGGGCTCGAAAAGCTCGGCGGGCGCGCGGTGATCAACTCGGTCAACTACGAGGACGGCGACGGCCCGGACTCGCGGTTCGCCAGGATCACCAAGCTGGCCGTGGAGCACGGCGCCGCGTTGATCGCGCTGACCATCGACGAAGAGGGCCAGGCCCGCACGCCGGAGCACAAGGTCGCGGTGGCCGAGCGGCTGATCGCCGACCTCACCGGGAACTGGGGCGTGCGGGAGTGCGACATCATCGTCGACTGCCTCACCTTCACCATCGCCACCGGGCAGGAGGAGTCGCGAAAGGACGGTATCGCCACGATCGAGGCGATCCGCGAGCTGAAGCGGCGTCACCCCGAGGTCCAGACCACGCTGGGGCTGTCCAACATCTCGTTCGGCCTCAACCCGGCCGCGCGCATGGTGCTGAATTCGGTGTTCCTCAACGAATGCGTCGAAGCCGGGCTGGATTCGGCGATCGTGCACGCGGCGAAGATCCTGCCGATCGCGCGGCTGGCCGACGAGCAGCGCGAAGTGGCGCTGGACCTGATCTACGACCGCCGCCGCGAAGGTTACGACCCGCTGCAGAAGTTCCTCGCCCTGTTCGAGGGTGTGGACAGCAAGTCCATGCAGGCCGGGAAAACCGAGGAACTGCTCGCGTTGCCGCTGGACGAACGCCTGCAGCGCCGCATCATCGACGGTGAGCGCAACGGGCTGGAAGCCGATCTCGACGAGGCGCTGGAGTCGCGGCCCGCACTGGACATCGTCAACCTCACGCTGCTCGAAGGCATGAAGGTGGTCGGCGAGCTGTTCGGCTCGGGGCAGATGCAGCTGCCGTTCGTGCTGCAGTCCGCCGAGGTGATGAAAACCGCGGTGGCCTATCTCGAACCGCACATGGAGAAGTCCGACGCGGCGGGCAAGGGCACCATCGTGCTCGCCACGGTGCGCGGCGATGTGCACGACATCGGCAAGAACCTGGTCGACATCATCCTGTCCAACAACGGTTACACCGTGGTGAACCTGGGCATCAAGCAGCCGGTGTCGGCGATCCTGGAGGCCGCCGCCGAGCACAAGGCGGACGTGATCGGCATGTCCGGCCTGCTGGTGAAGTCCACGGTGATCATGAAGGAGAACCTGGAGGAGCTGAACCAGCGCAAGCTGGCGGCGGAGTACCCGGTCATCCTCGGCGGGGCCGCGCTCACCCGTGCCTACGTGGAGCAGGACCTGCACGAGATCTACGACGGCGAAGTCCGGTACGCGCGCGACGCGTTCGAGGGGCTGCGCCTGATGGACGCGTTGATCGCGGTGAAGCGCGGTGTGCCGGGCGCGAAGCTACCCGAGCTGAAACCACGGCGGGTGGCGAAAACTTCTACCGCCGAGGTGCTGGCGCCGCCGCCGGACGAGGGTTCGGTGCGTTCCGACGTCGCCGTCGACAACCCGATCCCGGAGCCGCCGTTCTGGGGAACGCGGGTGGTCAAGGGCATTCCGCTGAAGGACTACGCGTCCTGGTTGGACGAAGACGCGTTGTTCAAGGGGCAGTGGGGGCTCAAGCAGGCACGCGGGAACGGACCGTCCTATGCGGAACTGGCGGAAACCGAAAGCAGGCCGCGGCTGCGTGGCTGGCTGGACGAGCTGCACACGGCGAACCTGCTCGAGGCCGCGGTGGTCTACGGGTACTTCCCCTGCGTGTCCAAAGGGGACGATCTGATCCTGCTGTCCGAGACCGGTTCCGAGCGCACCCGGTTCACCTTCCCCCGCCAGCCGCGCGGGCGCAGGCTGTGCCTCGCGGACTTCTTCCGGCCGGAGGAATCGGGTGAGGTCGACGTGGTCGGCTTGCAGATCGTCACGGTCGGCTCACGGATCGGTCAGCGGACGGCCGAGCTTTTTGCCGCCGACGCCTACCGGGACTACCTGGAGCTGCACGGGTTGTCGGTGCAGCTGGCCGAGGCGCTCGCCGAGTACTGGCACGCGCGGGTGCGCGCGGAACTGGGGTACGCGCACGAGGACCCGGCGGCGGTGGAGGACATGTTCGCGTTGAAGTACCGTGGTGCGCGGTTCTCGCTCGGTTACGGGGCGTGCCCGGACCTGGAGGACCGCGCGAAGATCGCCGCGCTGCTCGACCCGTCGCGCATCGGTGTCGAACTGTCCGAGGAGTACCAGCTGCACCCGGAGCAGTCGACCGACGCGATCGTGCTGCACCACCCGGAGGCGAAGTACTTCAACACGGGAGCCCGCCGATGAGCACGCTGCGTGAGGAACTGGCCACCGGCCGCCCCAGCTTCTCTTTCGAGTTCTTCCCGCCGAAAACCGAGGCGGGCGAACGTCGGTTCTGGGACTCGGTGCGGCGGGTGGAGGCGCTCGCGCCAACCTTCGTCTCGGTGACCTACGGCGCGGGCGGTTCGTCGCGGGAGCGCACGGTGAAGGTGACCGAGGCGATCGTCGCGGACACGACGCTGCGCGCGGTGGCGCACCTGACCGCCGTCGGGCATTCGGTGGCGGAGCTGCGGCAGATCATCGGGCAGTACGCGGGCGCGGGCATCCGGGACGTGCTGGTGCTGCGCGGGGATCCGCCCGGCGACCCGCGGGCGCGGTGGATCGCGCACCCGCAGGGCTTCACCTACGCGGCCGAGCTGGTCTCGATGGTGAAGTCGATGGGCGACTTCTCGGTCGGCGTGGCGGCGTACCCGGAGCTGCACCCGCGTTCGTCCGATGTGGACAGCGACACCCGGCACTTCGTGGCGAAGTGCCGCGCGGGAGCCGACTACGCGGTGACGCAGATGTTCTTCGACGTGACGCACTACCTGCGGCTACGGGACCGCGTCGAGGCGGCGGGCTGCAGCACGCCGATCATCCCGGAGATCATGCCCGCCACCGACTTCAGGCAGATCCACCGGTTCGCCGAACTGAGCGACGCGTCCTTCCCGCCGGAGCTGGCGCGGGCACTGGAACACGCCACCCCGGCGGACGCGTATCGAATCGGCGTCGACCACGCCACCGCCATGGCTGACCGGCTACTGGCCGAAGGCGCGCCGGGACTGCACTACATCACGCTCAACAAGTCGGATGCCGCCCTGGACATCCACCGCCACATCCTCACCGGCCCAGCCAGCCGCGCCGCCTGACCCGCCGGACACGAATGTCGCTTTCGCGAGCGTTTCGCCCCGACCGCTGATGTCACGAATGTGGCTTTCGAGACGCCAAAGGTCTCGAAAGCCACATTCGTGACGTCTTCACCGGTGCTGACCGGCGGAAACCGGGCGGTGAAAGATGTGGTCGTGACCGTCGTAGCCGGGGCCGTCCAGGTGGGTGGCTCTGGTCAGGCCCGCCCGTGCGGCGACCTTCGCCGAGGCGTGGTTGGCCGGGCGCACCCTGGCGATCACCGAATGCTCCGGCCGGTGCGCGGCGGCCCATTCCACCGCGGCGGTGGCGGCCTCGGTGGCCAGGCCGGCTCCCCAGTGCGCCGGGGCGAAGCGGTAGAAGAGGTTCAGCACCATCTGCCGCCGGAACTCCACCACTTTCAATCCGCAGAAACCCACCGGCTCGCCGGCCCCGGCGGGGCGCACGGTCCAATAGCCGAAGCCGTGGCCCGACCAATGCGCGTCCCAGCGGTGGAAAAGCTGTTCCGCTTCGTCACGCGCGGTGAGCTGGTCGGACGGATTGTGCGCGCAGGCGCGTGGATCGCGGTGAATGGCGAGGATGGCGTCGATATCGCCGGGAGCAGGGCGGCGCAGGCTCAGCCGCCTGGTCACCAGTTCCTCGTGCCCCACGGCGGAAGCCTAAACCGGGCGTGCGCCCCGGCGCCACCGGTCCGGAATGGAGGGTCCGGGTCCGGTGGCGCCGGAGGAACACCGCACTACTTCGCCGCGGCCTTCTTGCGGGTGGCGCGCTTGCGCGTGCCGCCCTTGGCAGCGGCCGGCTTGCGCTGCGCCTCTTCGTAGGCCTCGGTGATCTCGGCCGAGATCCGGCCGCGCTCGGAGACCTGGTAGCCGTTCTCCCTGGCCCACTCCCGGACCTGCCGCGCCCGCTCCCGGTCCGCCCCGCTGGAGGAGGAAGCCGACTCGCCGGTGGCCAGCCGCACCTTGCGGCCACCGGTGCGCCGCCCGGCCGCGATGAAACGCGCGAGCTCTTCGCGGAGGTTGGCGGCGTTCTCGTCGGACAGGTCGATCTCGTAGGACACACCGTCCAAACCGAACGGCACGGTCTGGGTGGCGATCTCGCCGTCGATGTCGTCGATCATCTCGACCAGAACCTTCTGCGCCATAATGTGCTCTCTTCCCGCTTCGTTGATCAGCCAGCCGCACCATAACGGGCGCGACCGTCGCGGCGTGCGAGGGCCCCGCCGTTTATAGTTTGTCATTCTCGCCGCCGAAGACGAAATCGGGATCACGAACAGCACGTCAATCCGGTTGCACGCCGGACAAGAAACGTGCGGTCCACACAGGACGCTGCAGTTCAGGGCCCCGCGCCAAGGCCGGCCGCGGCGCTCAGCGGGAAGGGCGAAGCGGCTGCGACGGCGAGAAGCGGGCGAACGCCGGGGCCGCCGGGGCGTAACTGTTCGTCGGATAGTCGTAAACCGTGCCGAACTCGGGGCCGAGGCGTCCGGCCTGCGCATTCAGCGTCCGCGGCGAAACCTCCGGCCAGCGGCCCGAATCGATCCGGGTGAACAAAACGCGCAGCGTGACGATCTCCTCGGCGGGCGTGAACGCGCAATGGGTGGCCCGATCGGCGTAGAGCTGACGCAGTTGCCGCGGCGAACCGTGCTGCCGCACCTGCCCGGCGTACCAGCGCTCGTGCTCGGCGACCGCGGCGTCCGCGGTGTTGTGCAAGGTCACCACCGGCGCCGGGGTCCTGCCTTCCGGCACGCCGTGGCTGTCCAGCCAGTGCTTCGCCGCCGGATCGGCGGCCACCCGCGGCGCCGCGTCGAGCCGGGCCAGATCCGCGGCCGGGTCCATTCCCGCCGCCCGGTACGCCTCCCGCACCAGGTCGCGCTGATCGGACTTGGCGAGC
This sequence comes from Amycolatopsis albispora, assembly GCF_003312875.1. Classification (NCBI taxonomy): domain Bacteria; kingdom Bacillati; phylum Actinomycetota; class Actinomycetes; order Pseudonocardiales; family Pseudonocardiaceae; genus Amycolatopsis; species Amycolatopsis albispora. The sequence goes on along the minus strand of NZ_CP015163.1, from coordinate 8,919,019 downwards.
TGTCGCCGGTAATCGATTCCCACATTCCAGGACGGATTCCCGCCTGCCCGCTGTTCCAGATCCACGCGGCCCGTTGGGCCGAAAGCCCAGATGTGCACCGCGGCCAGTTCGGCCATTTGCCGGATGCGGTCGGCGAGCGCGGCCGGTTCGGGGTGGAGCGCGGAATTCCAGGACGGCACATTCCCGAGCGCACCGGCCAGCGCGAGCCGCGCCCGGCCCTCCGGTGTGGTCAGCGCCTCGTCCACCGCCGACTGGAGCGCCTGCGCGCTCCCGGCCGGATCCCGTGGCCGCACCAGGTCGATGTCCGCTTCCGGCGCCAGCAGGGTGCGCAGCGCGAAGGTGACGTCGAGAGAGAGGTTCCAACTGCCCGCCAGGTCCAGCGGGCCGCACAACGCCGCCACGCCGTGGATCCGCTCGGGATTCCGCTCGGCCAGCAATACCGAAAGCGCCGCCCCCATCGACGAGCCGAGCGCGACCGTCCGCCGCGGTTTCCCGATGTTCGCTTCGATCCAGTCCAGCAACGCCAGCTGATCACGCGGCGCCTGGTCGTAGACCGCGCCGACCCGCCCGGTGAAATCGGAGGCCGCCAGCGCGTAACCGGCGCCGAGCAGCCAGTTCTCGGTTTCCGGGCGGTTCGCCAGCCCGATTCCCGGCGGCATTCCCTCGACGTAGTACGGATGGCTGTAGAGCACCAGTGAACCGTTCCAGTGCTCGGGCATTTCCACCCGGTACTCCGCACCGCCGAGCCATCCGGTGTAACTGCGGCGCCCGCTTTCGGGGGCGGCCGACGCGGCATCCGGCGCGACGGCCAGTCCGGCGGTGAGCAAGGCAACGGCAGCGAGTGCGGTGAGTGCGCGTCTCATCACGGTGTCTCCATTCCAGCGACCAGTGCGGCACCGCGAAAGATACGTGACCATTTGGTCACATGTCAATGAGTGTCCTTTGTGGTGCGGTACGGGGTGAGCGGCCCGCCCGGCCAGGTGGAGAAGATCAGGTGCGTCTGCAGCCTGGCCACCTCCGGCCGGGCGGTGAACTCGTCGAGCACCAGCCGCTGCAGGTCCTGGCTGCTGCCGCAGGCCACGTGCACGATGAAGTCGTCGGGCCCGGTCACGTGGTGCACCGCCCTGGTCTCCGGCAGGCCGAGCACGTGCGTGACGAACGGGTCGACCAGCGGGCGCGCGTGCGGCTGGACCTGCACCGCGAGCAGCGCCTCGATCGGACGGCCGATCGCCGCGGGATCGACCTGCGCGGTGTACCCGGTGATCGCGCCGGCCCGCCGCAGCCGCGCCACGCGGTCCAGGCAGGTCGACGGCGCGATGCCGACCGCCGCCGCCAGCTCCTTGTTGGCCATCCGGCCGTCGTTCTGCAAGCGCCGCAGGATCTCGGCGTCCACCGAATCCAGGCGCACATTCTCCGTCATGCGCCGAACATAGTCCGGACCTCGTGGCCGTGTCCCGGCTCGCCTGCCAGGTTCGGCGCATGACCACACTGAACACCCGTGCCGTGCACGCCGGCCGCGACGACCTCGTGGAACTGGGCGTGCACGCGGTCCCGCTGGACCTGTCCACCACCTACCCCTCGCGCGACAGCCGGACCGAAGCCGACCGGCTCGACGTGCTCTGCACCGGCGCGCAGGTGGACGGCCCGCCGGTGTACGCCCGCGTCGGCAATCCGACCGTGGCCCGGTTCGAAACGGCGATGGCCGAACTGGAGGGCTGCGAGGCCGCGGTCGCCTTCGCCAGCGGCATGGCCGGGCTGTCGGCGTGCCTGCTCGCCGGGGTCTCGGCAGGCAAACCGCACGTGGTGGCGGTCCGGCCGCTGTACGGCAGCAGCGACCACCTGATCGCCTCCGGCCTGCTGGGCAACGAAGTCACCTTCGCCAGGCCGGACGAGGTGGCCGGCGCGATCCGCGACGACACCGGGCTGGTCATCGTGGAGACCCCGGCGAACCCGACGTTGTCCGAGACGAACCTGCGCCGCCTGTCCGACGCCTGCGGCCCGGTGCCGCTGCTCGCCGACAACACCTTCGCCACTCCCGCCCTGCAGCGCCCGGCCGAGCACGGCGCGCGGATCGTGCTGCACAGCGCGACCAAGTTCCTCGGCGGCCACGGTGACGTGCTCGGTGGTGTGGTCGCCTGCGACGAGGAGTACGCGCGCAAGCTGCGTCAGCTGCGCTTCCTCACCGGCGCGACGCTGCACCCGCTGGCCGGATACCTGCTGCTGCGCGGGCTTTCCACGCTGCCGCTGCGCATGCGGGCCGCGTCCGAAACGGCCGCCGAGCTGGCCGCGCGCCTGTCCGAGCACCCGCGGGTCGCCAAGGTGCACTACCCCGGCCGCAACGAGCACCGCCCGGAGAAGCAGATGACCGGCGGCGGCCCGATGCTCGCGGTCGAGGTGCACGGCGATCCGCACGCGGTGATCGGGGCCGTCCGGCTGTTCACGCCGGCGGTCAGCCTCGGCAGCGTGGACAGCCTGATCCAGCACCCCGGTTCGCTGAGCCACCACATCATGGACCCGGCCGACCGCGCCGACGGCGGCATCAGCGAGCAGCTGCTGCGGATCTCGGTCGGTCTCGAAGACGTCGAGGACCTGTGGGCGGACCTCGATCAGGCACTTGGGGGATCATCGACGGCGTGAACCTCGCTGAAGCCGCCGAAGCGAATCTCGCCGAGCACGCCTGCCACCTGCACCGCGGCACGGCGGGCATGACCGTGCGCGAACCCGGTGATGTGGTCGTCTCCGACAGCGGGCTCGACGACGACACGTTCAACATCATCGCCGCCGCCCGGTTCACCGAGCGGAACGCGGACCGGCGGATCGCGGAAACGCTGCGTGGCCTCGGCCCGCGCCCGTTTTCCTGGTGGGCAGGTCCCGCGTCCGGACCGCGGGACCTGCCCGCCCGGCTCGCCGCGGCCGGGCTGCCCGCGGCGGAGACCGAGGCCGCGATGTCCACCATTGTGGACGGTCCGCTACCGCGGGAACCGCATCCCGGCTTGGACATCCGCCTGGCACGGACGGCCGCCGAGCTGGCTGACTACGCGCGGGTGCTGGCGGCCAACTGGGATCCGCCGGCGGCGACCGTGGTGGAGTTCGTGGCCAGCACGGCCGCGCTCGCGCTGGCTCCCGGCTGCCCGGCGCGCTACCTGGTCGGGTACGCCGACGGCGTGCCCGTGTGCACCGGCGAGGTCTTCCTGCACGCCGGGGTCGCCGGGATCTACAACATCAGCACGCTCGCGAGCCACCGGCGGCGCGGCTTCGGCGGCGCGATGACGCTGGCGACCATGCGCACCGCCGTCGACGCGGGCTTCCCGGCGATCGTGCTCCAGGCCTCCCCCGAGGGTGAACCGGTCTACCGGCGGCTCGGGTTCACCGTGGACGGCTCGTTCACCGAGTACGCCGCTCGCCCGGCCGAGTCCGCCACGCTCGGTTAACTTGGGTGGATGAAGCGCATACTGCTGACCGTGGCGGGAGTGCTGATCCTGGCCATCGGCATCGTGCTGCTGGTGCTGCCCGGCCCCGGGCTCCTGCTGGTGCTGGCCGGACTGCTCATCCTCGCCTCGGAGTTCCCGAAGCTGGAGCGCTACGTCGATCCGGTGCGGGACCGCGCGATGAAGGCCGCCGAGGACAGCGTGTCCTCCCCGCTGCGGATCACCGGTTCGGTGCTGGCCGGGCTGGCGCTGATCGCCGCCGGCGTGGTGTGGGGACTGGTGCCCGGCCTGCCGCTGGCCGGGTGGAGCACCGGCACCAGCCTGATCCTGTCCGGCATCGTGCTGCTGGTCCTGCTCGGTTACAGCTACCGGCGAGTAAGGGCCCGGCGCGGCCTAGCATCGGGGACATGACAAAGAAGGCGTTCGCATCCTCGGCCGACCTGGAAGAGAAGCAGCGCACCCTGGAGGTGCTCGGCGACGGCGTCTACGCGCTGACCGCCGAGGGCGATCCGAACATCGGGGCGATCGAGGGCGAGGACTTCCTGGTCTGCTTCGAGGCTCTCGCCACCCCGGTCGCCGCCCGCGAATGGCTGGAGCTGCTGCGCCAGCACACCGGCAAACCCGTGCGCTACCTGGTGCTTTCCCACTACCACGCGGTCCGCGTGCTGGGCGCTTCGGCGTTCGACGCCGACGTGATCGTGGCCCACGAGAACACCCGCGCGCTGATCGCCGAACGCGGGCTCGCCGACTGGAAGAGCGAGTTCGGCCGGATGCCGCGCCTGGCCAAGGGCGCCGCTTCGGTGCCGGGCCTGACCTGGCCCACGCTGACCTTCTCCGACCGGCTGACCATCGATCTCGGCGGTGAGCGCGGTGATCTCGAGCTGCACTACTGCGGGCGCGGGCACACCGAAGGCGACCTGGTCGCCTGGCTGCCCCGGCAGCGCATTCTCTACGCCGGTGACCTGGTCGAGGCCGAGGCCGCGCTGTACACCGGCGACGCCTTCCACCACGACTGGTCGTCGTCCACTTTGGACCAGGTGCGGGCGTTCGAAGCCGAGGTGCTGATCGGCGGGCGCGGCGGGGTGAGCCGGGGTCGCGAGGCGGTCGACGCGGCGATCGAGCAGACGCGCGGTTTCCTGGAGGTGATGATCCGCGAGGTCGGTGCCGTGCGGGAGCGTGGCGGCACGCTCAAGGAAGCTTTCGACGCCACGCACGCGGCGCTGGTGGACGACTACGGCCACTGGCCGATCTTCGAGCACTGCCTGCCGTTCGACGTGTCACGACTGTGGGACGAGCTGTCCGGCATCGAGCGCCCGGTGATCTGGACGGCCGAACGGGATCGTGAGGTCTGGGCACAGTTGCAGGGATGACCGCCAGGACGCCGGTCGCGGTGCTCGGCAACGGGCCCGTCGGCCAGACCACCGCGCTGCTGCTCGCCCGCCGCGGCGTGCCCTCGCTGCTGCTGGACTCCCGGCCGCACCGCGATCTCAGCGGGTCGCGCTCGATCTGCCAGCAGCGGGACGTGCTCGACGTGTGGGACTTCGCCGGGCCGGGCAGGCGCATCGCCGCGGAAGGCGTCACCTGGACCACCGCGCGGACGTTCTACCGCGACCAGGAGCTGTTCTCCTACACGCTGCCCGATCACGGATCGTCGCCGTTTCCGCCGTTCGTGAATATCTCCCAGGCACGGACGGAGCAACTGCTCGACGAGCAGATCGCCGCGGAACCGCTGATCGGGGCACGCTGGGGTCACCACGTCGACCGGATCGAGCAGGACGAGCACGGCGTGACGATCGGCTGCGCCTCGGGGCTGGAGGTGCGCGCGGACTACGCGGTCGCCTGCACCGGGGCGCGGAGCGCCGACCTCCGCGCCGCGCTGGGCGTCGACTTCGCCGGGCGGTCCTACGACGACCGGTTCCTGATCTGCGACATCCGCGCCGAGCTGCCCGGCTGGGCACACGAACGGCGGTTCTACTTCGATCCGGCCTGGAACCCCGGGCGGCAGGTGCTGATCCACCCGTGCCCCGGCGCCACCTTCCGCATCGACTGGCAGGTGCCCGCGGACTACGACCTCACCACCGACTCGCTCGACGAACGCATCCGCGCGATCATCGGCGACCGGCCGTACGAGATCGTCTGGAAGTCGGTGTACCGGTTCCAGTCGCGGGTGGCCAGCCGCCTGCGCGTGGGCCGGGTGCTGCTGGCCGGGGACTGCGCGCACCTGTACTCGCCGTTCGGCGCGCGCGGGCTGAACTCGGGGGTGGCGGACGCGGAGAACGCCGCGTGGAAGCTGACCTACGTCCTCAGTGGACAGTCCGGCCCTGGACTGCTGGAGTCGTACCACACCGAACGGCACGCCGCCGCGCTGGAGAACCTGGAGATCACCACGGCGACGATGGACTTCCTGGTGCCGCACGATGAAGGGCAGCGGCGGCACCGGCTTTCGGTGCTGGAACGCGCTTCGGCGGACCCCGCCGCCCGTGCCGAGGTGAACTCCGGCAGGCTCTCGGAACCGTTCTGGTACCCGGATTCCCCACTGACCACTGTGGACCCGGCACGCCCGTTCGCTGGGCGGCCAGCCCGCGGTTCCGTGCCGCCGCCGGGACCCGGTGTGCTGGTCCCGGATGTTCCGGCCGACGGCAGGCGGTTGCGTGAGCTGGCCAGGGAAGGCTTTCTGGTGCTCAGCTCGGACGACCTGCCCGAGCCCCACCTCCGATTCACCCCGGCGCTGCGCGAGGCCCTCGGCGCGCGGGACGGCGAAATCTGGCTGCTGCGCCCGGATGCGTACGTGGCGGCGGTGCTCACCGACCCGGCCGAACTGCCCGCCGCCCGCGCCCGCGCGCTGGGCTGGTGACGCTCGGCCCGGCTACTTGTGGTGCAGGACCTTCTCCGCTCGGGCGAGCACGCGGTCGACCAAGGCGGACGACGCGCCGAGGTAGTCCTCCGGTGCGCTGAGGTCGGGCAGGCCGCTCAGTTCCTCGGCGCCATCCAGCGAACCTTCGCGGTTCAACCGTGCCAGCAGGTCCTTGGCCGCGGCCTTGCCCATGGTCGCCGCCAGCGCGATGTTCAGGCGTTCGGACACGATGCCACGGCCGGTCAGCGCGAGGTTCTCCCGCATGCGTTCCGGGTGGACCTCCAGCCCGCCGGTCAGTTCGGCCGCGGTGCGGGCGGCACCGGCGGTCAGCCGCAGGCATTCCCGCAGCGGCTGCCATTCCGCGTGCCAGCCACCGCCGTCGCGTTCGTCCTCGGCGACCAGGCTCTGCGCGAGCACCAGCGCGTTCGCCGGTACCTGCTTCGCCGCCGAGAGCAGCAGCGTGGCCAGCACCGGGTTCCGCTTCTGCGGCATGGCCGAGGACACCCCGCGTCCTTCGGCCGCCGGTTCGGTCACCTCGCCGATTTCCGTGCGGGACAGCGTTTGCACGTCCACCGCCAGCTTGCCCAGCGCACCCGTGGTGAACGACAGCGCGGCACCGAGGTCGGCGATCGGTGTGCGCGCGGTGTGCCACGGCAGCACCGGCACGGCCAGCCCGAGCTGCCGCGCGAACACCTCCATCAGCTCCGGCCCGTTCGGCTTCCGGCCCGCGTATTCCTCATACGAGGCAAGGGTTCCCGCCGCCCCGCCGAGCTGCGCCGGTACCACCACGGCCCGGACGCGCTCGAGCGCGTCCAGTACCAGCTGCAACCAGGTGGCGGCCTTGAGCCCGAACGAGATCGGCACGGCGTGCTGGGTCAGCGTGCGCCCGGCCATCGGCGTTTCGCGGTGCGCGGCAGCCAGTCCGGCCAGCGAACCGGCCGCGCGCCGCAGGTCGGCGTCGATCGCGTCGAGCGCCCGCCTGGCCACCAGCATCGAAGCGGAGTCGAAGATGTCCTGGCTGGTGCCGCCGCGGTGCACGTACTCGGCGGCCTCCGGCCCGGCGGCCGCGGTGAGCTGCTTGACCAGCGCCACCACCGGATTCGCCGCGCCACGGGCCTGCTCGGCGACCGCGGCCAGGTCGAACTGTCCCTTCTGGACGCATTCGGTGATCCGCTCGGCGGCGGCCGGCGGGATCACGCCCAGCTCCGCCTGTGCGCGCGCGAGCGCGGCCTCCGCTTCGAGCATCGCGCGCAGCCAGGCTTCGTCGGACACCAGGTCCGCGAGCCCGGTGCCCGCCCACACCGGCGCGAGCAGGCCGGAATCAGCGTTCATGCCCGCCATGCTAGTGGCTGGCGGAGACCCGCCACACCACGTTCCCCGCGTCGTCCGCGACCAGCAGGTCCCCCGCCTGGGTGCCGATCACCCCGACCGGGCGGCCGTAGGTGTCCGCATTGTCCGGGTCCGGCTTGAACCCGGTGAGGAAGTCCTCCGGCGGACCGCTCGGCATGCCGTCGCGGAACGGCACGAAGTTGACCGAGAAGCCCACCGAGTGACCGCGGTTCCACGAACCGTGCTCACCGATGAACGCGCCGCCGCGGAACCGTTCCGGGAAGGCTTCGCCCCGGTAGAAGGCCAGGCCCAGCGGGGCGGTGTGCGCACCGAGCGAATAGTCCGGGGTGATCGACTTCGCCACCAGGTCCGGCCGTTGCGGCTCGACCCGCTCGTCCACCCGCTGCCCCCAGTAGCTCCACGGCCAGCCGTAGAAGTCACCGTCGCGCACGCGGGTGAAGTAGTCCGGCGGCGCGTCGTCACCGAGCAGGTCGCGCTCGTTCACCACCGTCCACAATGTACCCGTGGTCGGCTCGAAGTCGAGGCCGTTCGGATTGCGCATGCCCGAGGCGAGCACCCGCTCCCCGCTGCCGTCCGGATTGATCTCGAGCACCATCGCGCGCCGGATCTCGTTGTCCAGCCCGTTTTCGGCGATGTTGCTGCCGGAACCGACGGTGATGTACAGCTTCGAGCCGTCCGGTGCCGCCACCACGTTGCGGGTCCAGTGATTGTTGTACCCGCCCGCGGGCAGGTCGAGGATCTTCTGCCCCGGCGCGCTGATCCGCGTCTCGCCTTCGGTGTACGGGTAGCGCCACACGCTGTCGGTGTTGCCCACGTACAGCGAACCGCCGGCCAGTGCCATGCCGAACGGCTGGCTCAGGTTCTCCAGGAACGGCGTGCGGAACTCGGCCACGCCGTCACCGTCGGCGTCACGCAGCAGGGTGATCCGGTTCGCGCTCTGCTTGCGTGAGCCGTCGTTGCCGCGGATGAGGTCGAACAGCGAGCCGAAGAGCGAATCGGCCGGGGCCGTCGCCGATTCGGCGGCCAGCACGTCACCATTGGGCAGCTGGTACAGCCAGCGCGGGTGGTCCAGCCCGGCGGCGAACCGGGTGACGGTGAACCCCGGCGGCGCGATCGGCGCCTTGTCATCCGGCCAGCCGATCACATTGGCCGCGTTGACCGTCGGAATGGTCTGCTCGTCGGGTGGCGCCACCTGCGGGTTCGCCCCCAGCCCCGCCGGATCGGGCGGATCACCGCCGGGATCGAGCGCGTACGCGCCCAGCCCGATCAGCAGCGCCACCACCAGCACAAATCCCAGCGCCACCCAGCCGAGTCGCCGCCGGAGCCGCCCCTTCGGTTTGCCGTTCTCCGGCATGACCGCCTCCTTGTCCGTTTGCCCGGTGACCCCAGCTTGGCCGAGGCGGCGGCACGCGGCATCTGTCAACTCGACTGGCCGAAGACCAGATCCAGCTGCGCGGTCAACGCGGCCCGCGCGGTTTCGATCGAGTGGTAACCGGAGACGACGTAGGCGGACAGGCCGGTGGCCAGCGCGAGCAGATTGGTCGCGACCAGCCGCGCTTCGGCCAGCCCGGCGGCCGCCAGCAGCTCGGTCAGCAGTGGGTGCAGTTCGTCGGGACCGGCGGCGTGCGGCTGCGCGGCGAGCAGCGGATCGGTCAGCGCGAGCGCGGCATACGCGGCGTGGACGCAGTACAGATCGGTGCTCGCCTCGTCGTTCGGGAGCAGCTCCGCCAGGATCGCGCGCACCCGTCGTTCGGGATCGCCGGGCAGCGCGTCGAGCCGCTCGCGCAGCCGTTCGGTGATCCGCTCGCGCACGTACACCAGCCCGCCCCGCAGCAGCGCTTCCTTGGTCGGGAAGTAGTACTGCACCAGGTTCAGCGAGACCCCGGCCTCGGCCGCGACCTCGCGGAACCCGGTCGCGTGCAGGCCGCGCTCCCGGGCGCAGCGCACCAGCGCGGCGGCGAACTCGCGGCGTCGCTGCTCGTGGTCCACTCGCTTCGGCACCTTTTTATCGTACCACGGTACGATAAAACCATGATCCCGACGCGCACCTGGAAGATCGCCGCCGTCACCGGGCTCGGCGCGCTGCTCGCGATGCTCGACTCGACCCTGGTCAATCTCGCGGTCGAGGCCGTGCGTGCGGACCTGGGCAGCACGCTGCCGGTGGTGCAGTGGATCGTCACCGGCTACCTCGTCGCGCTGGCGGTCTCGCTCCCCGCGTCCGGCTGGCTGGGCGGCCGCTTCGGCTACGGTCGCGTGTGGACGGTCGCGCTGGCCGTTTTTGTGCTGGCTTCGGCGTTGTGCGCGCTCGCGCCGGGCGTGCCCGCGTTGATCGCCGCCCGGGTCCTGCAGGGACTGGCCGCCGGGCTGCTGGTGCCCGCCGGGCAGGCGGTGCTCGGCGCGGTCGCCGGACCGGCGCAGCTCGGCAGGCTGATGGGCGCGCTCGGCGTGGTGGTCAGCCTCGGCCCGGCGGTCGGCCCCGCGCTGGGCGGGCTGCTGCTGGACCTGGCGTCGTGGCGCTGGCTGTTCTGGCTCAACCTGCCGATCGGGCTGTTCGCGCTGGCCGCCGCGCGTGGCCTGGTCCCGCCGGGCGAGCGCGACCACACCCGGCCGCTGGACCTGACCGGGCTGGTCCTGCTCGGCGGCGGTCTCCCGCTGCTGCTCTACGGCGCCACCAGCCGGTCGATCCCGCTCCTGCTGGCCGGCGGAGTGCTGATCGCGTGGTTCGCGCGGACCCCGCGATCGCTGCTCGACCTGCGGCTGCTGCGCGATCGTCGGTTCGCCGCGGCCACCGTGACCACCGGGTTCACCGGCGCGAACATGTACGCGGGCCTGCTGCTCCTGCCGTTGTTCCTCCAGCTCGACGCCGGCCTCGACAGCACGGCGACCGGATTGCAGCTGCTCGCGATGGGCCTGGGCAGCGCCGGCGCGCTCTACTTCGGCGGTGCGCTGACCGACCGGCACGGCGCCGGGCTGGTCACGCTCGCCGGTGCCGTGCTGCTCGTGGTCACCACGCTGCCGTTCCTGCTGCCGCTGCCCGTTCCGGTGCTGACCGCGTTGCTGGTGGTGCGCGGCGCCGCGCTGGCACTGGCCCAGCTGCCCGCGACAACGGCGGCCTACGCGTCGGTCACCGCCGACCGGCTCGGCGACGCGACCACCCTGGTCAACATCGTGCAGCGGGCGGGCGGCGCGATCGGCGCGGCCGGGATCGCCGTACTGCTCACCCAGTCCGGGTACGGGTGGGGGTTCGGCGCGCTGGCCGTCCTGTCCGGACTGACCGTGGCCAGTGCGGCCGTTCTGCACACCGGCGCCCGGTGAATTTGGCATATTCGCGGGCATGACCCAGGAGCACCCCGCCCACGCCAGCCTGTACGGGCTGCAGGTCGGTGACGCGTTCGGCGCGCAGATCAGGTTGCCGGGCGACCACCCGGACGTCGTCGGGCGTGTGCTGCCTCCGGCGCCTTGGGCGTGGAGCGACGACACCGAGATGGCGTGCTCGGTGTTCGCCGTGCTGACCCGGCACGGCCGCATCGACCAGGACGACCTGGCCTGGCACTTCCAGCACCACTTCGACCCGGACCGCGGATACGGCTCCGGCGCCGAGCGGGTGCTGCTGCGCTACCGGCGGGGCGAATCGTGGCGGGACGTCGCGCCGTCGGTCTTCGGAAACGGGTCATGGGGCAACGGTGGCGCGATGCGCGTGGCCCCGCTCGGCGCCTGGTTCGGCCCGGACCTGGACGCGGTGGTCGCCGAGGCCGCCCGCTCGGCCGAGGTCACGCACGCCCATCCCGAAGGCGTCGCCGGTGCGGTGGCGGTGGCCGTCGCGGCCGCGCTCGCGTGCACGACCTCGCTTACGGGCGGCGATCTGCTCCGGGCGGTGGCGGCCCGGGTGGCGCCGAGCGAGGTCCGGCGGCGGATCGAGGTGGCCGCCGGATCGGGTGGTCCCGCCGAGGAGGTCGCCCGCGAACTGGGCAACGGCCGGGAAGTGAGCGCGGCCGACACGGTCCCGCTCGCGCTTTGGCTGGCCGCGCACCATTTCGGCGATTTCCCCGGTGCGATGTGGACAGCCGCACGCGTCGCCGAGGACATCGACACGGTGTGCGCGATGACCGGCGGTGTGCTCACCGCACGCACCGGCAGCGGCGCGATCCCGGTCGAGTGGTGGAATTCCTGCGAACCGCTGCCGTTGTGGTTCACCGGTCCGCCCGCGCCGCCGCCGGACCAACCCCAGGTGGTGCAGTGGGACGAATGGCAGGTCATCCACCCGCCGCCCGACGTGTGGTCCGGCGGCATGACGATGGTCTGCGGGGACTTCGAAATCGGCGTGCCGAACTGGGTCTCGCGGGAGGACGCGCTCGACTACGCGCGCGCTGTCCGCGACGGGAAAAACCCCAAAGCGCCGTTCTGACACACCTTCGCACCAACAAAATCGCGCGCGGGTGATGAACACACCGTGACCGCGCGCACCGGACGGGTTCCGCGCGTGGCCCGCCTTCACCCCACCGGTGCCCCTTGCGCTCGGCCCCTTACCGGCACTCTGCGTTGCTGATACGTTACGTTTTGCAACGATTTGCCTTTCCCGCTTTTCTGCGATCGAGGGGATCACCATGCGCAAAACCTTTTCCATGGCCGCGGTGGTCGCGGTCATCGCGACTTTGCTCGGCACCGCACCCGCCTCCGCCGCGGCCGGCCGGGTGGTGGTGTTCGAACTGGAGGTCATCGAACTGACCGTGTACCGGAATCCGGACGGCTGCTACAAATTGCCGCTGGCCGCGCACGTGCTCATCAATGAGACGAACGACACCGTGCGCATTTACGGTGATCCGTTCTGCCTCACCCCGTCGCTGAGCGTCGCGCCCGACTACGGCTCACACGTGGCCCCCGGCAGCGGAAGCTTCTCCGTTTGACCGCCCTGGTGGTCATGGGGCTCGGTTACGTCGGCCTCCCGCTGGCCAGGCTCGGCTGCCGGACCGGCCTGCCCACCCGGGGCTTCGACCTGGCCGAACCGGTGGTGACCAGCCTGAACGCGGGCCGGTCACCAGTGCACGGGGTGAGTGACGACGACCTCGCCGAAATGCGTGCCGCGGGGTTCACCGCCACCACCGGCACCGCCGTGCTGGCCGATGCGGACACCGTGGTGATCTGCGTGCCGACCGGGCTGACCCCGCAGGGAAAACCGGATCTGCGGGCGGTCCGTTCGGCGGCGGAAATCCTGTCCGCCCGGTTGCGGCCCGGCACGCTGGTGGTGCTCGAATCCACCAGTTTTCCCGGTACCACGGAGGAGGTGGTGCGGCCCATTCTGGAAAACGGCAGCGGCCTGGTCGCCGGGGAGGATTTCCACCTGGTGTATTCACCGGAACGGATCGATCCGGGAAATCCGCGGTTCGACATCTCGAACACCCCGAAGGTGATCGGCGGATACACCCCGCTCTGCGCGAAGCACGGTGCCGCGTTCTACGGCGAACTGGTGGACACCGTGGTGATCGCCAGGGGCACCCGCGAGGCCGAGATGTCGAAACTGCTGGAAAACACCTACCGGTTCGTCAACATCGCGCTGGTGAACGAGATCGCGGTGTTCTGCGACCGGATGGGCATCGACGTGTGGGACGTGCTGGAATGCGCCGCGACCAAGCCGTTCGGCTTCGCGCCGTTCCGGCCGGGCCCCGGGATCGGCGGGCACTGCATCCCGGTCGATCCGCTGTACCTGACCAGCAAGGCGCAGCGTGAGGGGTTCTCGTTCAGCCTGGTGTCGGCGGCCAGGCAGATCAACGACGGCATGCCGGAGTACGTGGCCCGGCGGGCCGCGGCCATTCTCGCCGACCGAGGTGGGCGGCTGGCCGGCGCCGAGGTACTGCTGCTCGGTGTGACGTACAAGCCGGACGTGCCGGACGTGCGGGAGTCACCCGCGATCGCGGTGGCCGAAGCGTTCGCCGAGCGCGGAGCGAAGCTGCGGTACCACGATCCCCACATCGAACGGTTCGAAGTGGACGGTGTGGCGCTGGACCGGGTCACCGACCTGCCCGCCGCGCTCGCCGACGCCGAGTTGACCGTGTTGTTGCAGGACCACGCCTGCTACGAAAGCGCGCTGCTGGCGCGTGAAGCCCGCTGCCTGCTCGACACCCGTGGCCGGGTCGCCGGGCACCGCGTGCGGCTTCTCTGAAAAGGACTTCCGCCGGAACCATGCCGGTGGGGGCTGTTCGAAAAACAATCCGGAGTAGAGGAAAGGACATTTTCATGACCACCGCTGTTGCTCAGGATCGGCTCACCCAGCGCTTCGAGAAGTGGGACACCAACGGGGACGGCGCGCTCGAACTCGCCGACTTCCAGGAGGAGGCGCGCCGGATCGCGGAGGCCTTCGCCAAGGACAGCTCGTCACCGGAAACCAGGAACCTGCTGAACGCCTTCACCGGGTTGTTCGAATACCTCGCCACGCAGGCGGGGGTCGGCAAGAACGGCTCGCTGTCGGAGGAGCAGTTCCGCGCGGTGACCGAGCGGCTCATCTTCCAGGAGGGCGAGGCGAGCTTCAACCGCGTGATGCGCCCGGTGATCAAGGGCGTGATCGGCATGTGCGACGACAACCACGACGGCCAGATCAACGGTGACGAGTTCGCCATCTGGCTGGGCGCGGTCGGCGTGGACAAGGACGAGGCCCGCGCGGCGTTCGACCAGATCGACACCTCGGGTGACGGCCAGCTGTCCACTGAGGAACTGCTCGCCGCGGTGCGCAGCTTCCACTTCGGCAAGCTGAACGTGCCGCTACTGGGCTGAGGGAGCCGACACGAATGTGGCTTTCGGGGCGTTTTCCGCTCCGAAAGCCACATTCGTGTCCGGGGCGGGGCGGAAGGCGACCGGGGTTTCCGGGGTGAGCGCCAGGTCGGCGCCGGTCACCACTTCGGCGCGGGCGATCAGGATGTTGTAGTGGTTGGGGAAGTGGCAGGCGTCGAAGCCGAGCAGCGTGCCGACGAAACGGTCGCCGAGCCAGAACTCGTCGCCGCGGTCGAGCACGCCCGCGCAGGACATCTCGGCGAAACCGAGGAACCCGACGCGGTCGATTCGCGCGCCCGCCTCGGTTTCACGGTGGTCGGTGGTCACCAATTCGTGAACCTCGCCGCGGCGAACGCATCGGCTGGCGTGGGGTTCCAGGCTCATGCCGCGTTCGTCGCGGCGGTGCAGCAGGACTTTCACCAGCACTCCGGTGACGGCGCGCTTCGGCCCGTTTTCCTTCATTTGCCCTCCAACACGGCTTCGCGGCGATAGCTCGCGTCGACCAGTTCCAGCGCGGCGAGCCCTTGATCCGGTGCGCCGCCGAGGAAATCGGCGAGCACGCCCTCGTATTCGTGCCACAGCGAGTTCTTGAACCCGGTGAAGCCGTCGAGCAGGTCGGCCGTCCGGGTGGTGCCGTCGGCCAGCTCGACGCGGACGTCCTTGGTCTCGCCGGGATACGACCAGTCAAGCTCGACGCGGGCCGGGGTGCCGTCACCCGCCTGCAACCGGACCACCGCCACCCGATCGACGCCGGCGGGGTCGCGCTTGATGGCCACGTCTTCGACGGTCACGTCGCCGAGGAAGAGCCGCACGAGGTCGAACGCGTTGGGCCCGTTGTCAGCCACGCAGCCACCACCGCAGCGCGCGGCGTCGAGATACCACGCGTCCTCGCCGACGTGCTCCTCGATCTTTTCCAGGTAGCGGACGGTCAGTCCGGTGATTCCGGGGCCTCGCAGATCCCTGGTGAGTTGGCGCACGTTCCGGTTGTACCGCCGGTGGAAGGCGGTGAACACCCGCCCGCCGAGCGCGGCCACCCGCCGCCCGGCCTCGAGCTCGATTGCCAACGGCTTCTCGACGCACACCGACACCCCGGCTTCGACGGCTTCGCGGCAGAGCTGCTCGTGGGTGTCGTTGGGCGTGGTGACCACCAGGGTGTCGATCCGGGGGAGCATCGCGCGGTGGTCGGTGAAGCAGGCGGTCATGCCTTCGAAGGGCGTGAGGGCCTCCCGCCGCAGATCGCACACCGCCGCCAACTCGGTCGCGGGATTAGCGGAAATCGCGGCGAGGTAATACTTGGAGATAACGCCGAGCCCGACCACGCCCACCCGCACCACCTTCACCGCCGCCTCCACTGGCTCTGTGCCCCATTGGCCAACCGCCTCGCTGGCTTCGCTCCGGAGTGGCCCAGTGGCCCAGCCTCTTTCGCGCCCGAGTAGCTCGCTGGCCAAGTGGCACTCTCACCCGGCTGCCTCGCTGACCAACTGGCTTCCGCACCCGGGTGGCTCATCGGCCAAGTGGCTTTCGCGGCCCACTGGCTAAGTCGCCAGGTGGCGCTCGCACCCGAACGGCTGAATGGCCGAGTGACTCTCGTACCCCTGCCGCCCCACCACCAAGTGACTCTCGTGCCGCAGCAACTCAGCCGCCGCGTAGTTCTCGTGCCCCTGTGACTCAGCCACCAAGTGGCTTTCGCGCCCCACTGGCTAAGTGGCCAGGTCGCGCGCCGCTGGTTTGGTGGCCAAGTGGCAAAGTGGCTAGTCCACTCGGCCACTGGGCCACTGTGCCGCCCCTCTGAAGCGTTCCTCACGCGGCCAACGCTTCCCTCCGGCCACGCGGCCGCCGGGGCAGTGGGCAGCCCCGCTGCCCTGCTGGCTCCGCCGCGCCAGCGACCGCGAGGAGCGAGTCCCGGCCAAGCCTTCAAATCGAATAGGTGGGCAGCCGCGTGGGCTAGTGGCTGAGCCAGCAAGCCACTCGGCCACCGGACCATCGTGTCGGCTGCGGGCTCGGGGGCCTGGGTGTCCTCGGCTGAGGGTGGCTCGTTCCCCAAGAGAAGTGGCGTAGGAGCTGGGTGGTCTAGTGGATGAGCCACTTGGCCACTAGACCGCCCAGCCACTTGGCCACTCGGACATACAGCCACTTGACCACGCCGACTGCTCATCGGGGCAGGGAAAGGTCGGCGTGGACTGGGGTGGCCAGTGGGACGCCGGCCCGCAGGTTCGTCTCGGCCAGTTCCGCTTCTGGCCAGCCTGGGTATCGCACGGTGCCTGGGCAAGCCAGCAGGGCGCCGAACATCGTCCGCACGTCCAGTGTGAAGTCGGCCAGTTGAGGCGCGATGGCCAGCATGAAGAAACCGATGTCATCATCCCGCCCCCGGTCGCCGGCGACCGCGGCCGGGGAAGGGCCGTGGCCGGCGCCGGACAGGGACGCGGCCAGCAGTTCGACCACCAACCCGAGCCCGAAACCCTTGTACGCCCCCGTCTCCGGCCGACCACCCAGCCACTGCAGGTGCGCCTGCCCGTGGTCAAAAGCCGCCGGGTCGGTTACCGGGCGGCCCTCGTCGTCGGCCAGCCAGCCCGGCGGGACGGGCAGTCCATCCCGCGCGGCCGCCCGTACGCGACCCGTCGGCACCACCGTGGTGCTCATGTCCAACACAAACGGCCGCCGCGGCAGGGCGGGGGCGGCCACGCTCAGGGGATTCGTGCCCAGCATCGGCACCGTGCCGCCCGGCGGGCGCGCGATCCGCTGGTTCCCGCAGTTGCTCATCACCACCCCGACCATGCCCGCCCGCGCCGCCCGGCGGGCGTGGAAGCCGGCGCTGCCAAAATGCGTGGCACCCCGCACCGAGACCAGGCCGATCCCGTGCCACTCCGCGCGTTCCACCGCCGAGTCCATCGCCTCCGCCGCCGCCCACAGGCCCAGCGCCCGCTGCGCGTCGAGCACCGCGCAGGCGCCGAGGTCGCTCACCACCGCCGGCTCCGCGTCCGCGACTATGCGGCCCTCGTCGAACTGCTTGAGGTACAACGGTTTCAGGTTCGCCAGGCCATGCGAGCCCAGCCCGTGCAGATCGGCGTAGACCAGCGCCTCCGCCGCCAGCCTGGCCCGGTGCGACGGCACGCCGCGCCGGGTGAACTCCCCCGCGGTGAACGCCAGCAACTCGGCATAGGGCACGCGGATTGTCGAAGGCGCGACAAGTTCGGCGGTCATGGGGTTCCTTTCACGGCTGGAGCACGGACTCGCGCGAAGGCGAGCAGGATGCGCGAGACGGCCGCCGCGAACTCCTCCAGTTCGGCGAGTTCGGCGTATTCGCCCGCGGCGTGCGCGTTGTTCCCGTCCAGCGAGCCGGGGCCGAGCACCGCGGTGAACGCACCCGGCACCCCGTCCATCCAGATCGCGTCACAGGTGAACGCCTGTTCATCACTTCCCCAGGCAGCCACGCCCGCCTGGGTGGTCAGCAGGTTCTCGGCCCACCGGTCACCGCCGTCGAGACACGGCAGCCCGATCTTGAGCCAGTCCAGCCGGGTGATCTCCGCGGCGTCGGCGGCGGTCCGGCCGAACACCTGCGTCCCGCCGAACTTCGCGGCGAACTCCGCCAGCCCGGCGTGGTACACCCGCTCGACCCGGGCCGCCAGTTCCCGGCCCTCGGCCGACGACTCGTACGGCAGGTTCAGCAGCAACTGCCCCGTGCCGTAGACGCGGTTGTGCTGGTCACCGGTGTGCAGCCCGGCCACGCAGAAGCGCCCGCCGAGCGTGGCCGCCAGGTACTGCGCGAGAAAGCCCAGCAGCACGGTGGCGTTGTGCCCGGCTTCCGGCCGGTCGTCGATCGCGCCCTGCCCGGCCACCCGGACCCGCGCCGTCATCGCGGCCGTCGCCCTGGTCAGGTACCGCATGCCGGTGGGCTCGCAGAAGATGTTGAGCCGCCCGTGGAACCCGGCGGCGACCAGCCGCCGGGTGCCGATCGTGCCCAGCGCGCCACCCTCCTCACCGGACACCACCTGCAGGATGACCCCGATTTCACGCCCGACCGCCGGGCTCAGCTGGATCGCCTGGCGCACCCCGGCGAGCAGCGCCACCGCCGGCCCCTTCGCGTCGATCGCGCCTCGCCCGGTGAACCGGCGGCCGTCGAACGACACCGGTTCGAACCCGGCGACCGTGTCGAGGTGCACGTTGAACATGATCGTCGCGCCGAACGGCAGCGCCCGGCCCAGCCGCAGCACCAGGCTGGGCTGCCCGGCGAGAAAGCCCGGCGTGCCCGCCGCTTCCCGGACGGCCGCGGGCACGTCGTCGCGCAACACGTCGGCGGGCCGCGCGCAGTCGTGCCGGGCCGTCCGGAAGCCGATCGCCTGCGCGGCCTCCGCGTACAGCGTCTGCGCCTGCCACAGCTGCGCGGCCGGTTCCCCGTCACCGGCTTCGAGCGGGCTGATCGTCGGCGTGCGCAGCAACCGCAGCAGCAGGTCCTGATCGGACGGCAGCAGCAGCCCGGTCACCGCGGGATCTCCACGCCCAGCCGTTCCAGCTCGCGCCCGGCCGCGACAAAGGCGTCCGCCGCGGTGTCCCCGGCGACCTTTCCCTGGTGCGGCACCGTGGTCAGGTGCGGCTCGAGCGAAAACGCACCCCGGTACCCGCATTCGAGCAGCAACCGCAGCGAGTCGGCGACCCGCGCCTCCCCCTGTCCCGGCAGCCGGAACCGGGCCTCGCCGTCGACCACCACCGCGTCCTTGACGTGCACGTGCTCGACGTGTTCGACGACCTCAGCGAGCAGATCGTGCCCCGCGTATCCGTGCGCCACCCCGTTGCCGGTGTCGTAGAGCAACCGCAGGTACGGGCTGTCGACGGCGGCGAGCAGTTCGAGCGCGCGCTCGGCGCTCGAACCCGCCCAGCCGGAGCAGTTCTCGTGCAGCAGCACCACGTCCACCTCGGCCGCGCGGTCGACCAGCCGCCGCACCCGGTCGAGCACGCGCCGCCGCCATTCGTCCTCCGGCAGGTCCGCGTTCGGATACGACATGATCCGGATGAACCGCGTGTCCAGCGCGAGGCACCAGTCGAGCAGCTCGTCGAGTTCGTGCAGCTCACGGGCGAACGGCTCGGTGATCGGCCGCGCCCAGTTGCCGATCCGCGAATCGAGGCAGACCACCTCCAGCCCGGCGTCACTGATCGCGGTTTCCACCCGCCGCAGCCCGTCCAGGCCCAGGTCGGCGATCGCCCGGCCGTCCACGCTGCGCAGCTCCAGCTGCCGCCAGCCCAGCCGCCGGATCGCGCCCACCTGGGCCGCCAGTCTCGCGCCTGCCTCGTCACCGATCCCGGCGAAGGACAGCTCACGGCGCATGGGGGGCCACCAGCCCGCGCGCGCACCGCTCCTTCGCCTCGATCAGCAGCCGCGCGGCCCGTTCGTGCACCTCGATCCCGGTGGGCAGGCCGTCGCGGAAGGCGCGGTAGGTGCGCAGGAAGAACGCGGTGAGCGCGTCGTCGCGGAACACCTCGCGCTCGATCCGGTGCGGTGAGACCACCTCCAGCTGGGCGTGGTCGTCCTCACAGCTGAGCGGGTAGTGCCCGGTGACAATGCCGTGGTCGAAGCTGAGCGAAATGCTGCGCTCGCGGATCGGCGAGGTGAGATCGGACCGCAGCCTGCTGAGCACGCCGCCGTCGTGCCGCAGGGTCAGCGAAGCGCCGCCGAGGCGCGGGATCTCCCGTCCGTCGCAGGCCATGTCCGACCATTCCGCCTCCACCAGTTCGGCCGGACCGGCCAGCCGCAGCGCCACCGGCACCGCGTGCGGCAGTTCGACCTCGCAGGCGTTCGAGTGCCCCGGATTGGTGAGCGACCGGTGGAACCGCGGCTTGTGCTGGTTCACCGTCAGCGAGCGCAGGCTGCCGAACTCGCCCGACCGCGCCAGTTTCACCAGCCGTTCGGTGAGGCTCGCCGACAGCCAGGGCGCCACCACCGCGATCCGCAGGCCGAACCGGCGGCGCAGCACGCCGATCCGGTCGAGTTCGCGGCGCCCGGTGCCGAGCGGCTTTTCCACGATGAACCGGCGGAATCCGTTGCGCGCCAGTTCTTCGAGCAGGTTCAGCCGGGAACCCGGCGGCGTGCACAGGTGGGCGACCGCCGATCCGGGGTCCACCCGCCCCATCGCCTCGCCGAGGCTGGCCGCGACCCGGACCCGGGAAAGGTGCGGCAGTTCCACCGGCCGGGGGTCGTAGGCGAGAATCGGGTGATCCGCGAACACGCCCGGCAACCCGGTTTCGCCGATCCTGGCCAGTACCGGGAGGTGCAGCGCGGCACCCGCCCTGCCGAGGCCGAGCACCAGGGTTTGCAGCATGATTCTCTTCTCGATCGGGGAAGGCTGTCCGTCGTAATATCCGCCGGTCCGGCCGCCATAGTCGAGAACCGTGCCGGGAAACTGACCGCAAAGAGTGAAAACCGGACCGGTTACCATTCATCCCTTTTCGCCGCCCGGACACTCGGCTACTTTCGGTGCGTGACCCCGCAGCGGAGAGTGATGCTCGACGAGCCCCGTCAAACCCGTGCTGAAGTGCGGTTTTTCGCGCAGAATGCCACGTTCGAGCGACTGTGGCCCCTCATCCGCGCCCGGGTCGGCGAGGTTTTCGACAACGGAAAGTTCTCGCACGGCAAACAGGTCGCTCAATTGGAGCAGCGGCTGCGTGAATACACCGGGGCGCAATACGTCGTCGGGGTGAACAGCGGCACCGACGCGCTCGTTCTTTTGCTCCGGGCGGCCGGCTTGAAACCCGGTGACGGTGTCATCGTGCCCGCTTTCTCCTTCGTCGCCACCGCTTCCGCGGTGGTGCTCGCCGGCGGGGTCCCGCAATTCGCCGACATAGATCCCGGCAATTACGCACTCAACCCCGGTGCCATCGAAACGGCGCTCACCCCGGCCAGCCGGTTCGTGCTCCCGGCGCACCTGTTCACCTCCATCGCCGACATGGCCTCCATCAGGGAAATCGCCGGGCGGAACGAGCTGACCGTGCTGGAGGACAGCGCCGAAGGCATCGGCATGCGGCAACGCGGCATACATTCCGGTCTGCACGGAAAAGGCGGCGTGCTGTCGTTCTTCCCGAGCAAGACACTCGGCGCGCTCGGCGACGCGGGCGCGGTGCTCACCAACGATCCCGGCATCGCCGGGCGGGTGGCGGCGTTGCGCCACCACGGCCGCGGCGGCCGCACCCTCGACCACTTCCCCGGCATTTCCACCGAATCCGGGCTCATCGGCACCAACAGCAAAATGGACGACATCCAGGCAGCGATCCTGCTGGCCAAGCTCACCTGCCTGGACGAGGACATCGCCCGGCGGCGTGCCCTGGCCCTCGAATACGGCGCCGGCCTCGCCGGGATTCCCGGCATCCGGCGGAGACCGGAGCTTGGGCCCGACGACGTCTGCTACGTCTACCTGATCGAAGCCGACCGCCGCGACGAACTGGCCGCGTACCTGGCGGAAGCCGGGATCGGCACGGAGACCTACTACCCCATCCCCCTGCACCGGCAGCCCTGCTTCGCCGAGTTCGGCCCGCATCCCGACCTGCCACACGCCGAAGCGGCGTGTGCCCGCGCGCTGGCCCTCCCGCTCTACCCGGATCTCGAAGCCCGCGACGTGCACACCGTCTGCGCGCACATCCGCCGGTTCTACGCCGAGGTCGCGGCATGAGCATCCCGTTCTTCCCGCCCGACCTGTTCGAACAGGACCGCGAGGTGCTGCTGGACCTGCTTCACCGCATCGGCACCGCCCACGAACAGCGGTTCATCCTCGGCGAGCACACCGCCCGCTTCGAGCAGCTGCTCCGCACCGAACTGCCCGCCGCCGACGTGATCGCCTGCGCCACCGGCACCTCCGCGCTCACGCTCACGCTGCGGGCGATGGGCGTCGGCCAGGGGGACGAAGTGGTGGTGCCCGCGTTCGGCTGCGCCCCGCTCGCCTCGGCCGTGGCCGAGCTCGGTGCCACCCCGGTGTTCACCGACATCCGCCCGCACACCATGGTGCTCGACCCGGACCTGGCGGAGGCGGCGATCACCCCGCGCACCAAGGTCCTGATGCCCGCGCACCTGTTCTCCGTGATGGCCGACATGCCGCGGTTCACCGCGCTCGGCAGGGCGCACGGCCTGCGTGTGCTGGAGGACTCGGCCGTCGCGCAGGGCGCCGTGCTCGGCGGTCGCAAGGCCGGTACCTGGGGCGACGCCGGGGTGTTCTCCTTCGTGCAGGTCAAGTCGTTCGGCATGCCGGGTGAGGGCGGCGCGGTGGTCACCGACGACGCCGAGCTGGCACGGACGGTCCGGCTGCTGCGCAACCACGGCCAGGACGGCAGAACCCGGTTCCTGCACCACCGGATCGGCTACAACAGCCGGTTCGACGAGATCCAGGCCGCCTTCCAGCTGCACCGCTACGACGGGCTGGCCGCCCGCCTCGAGCGCCGCGCGCGCATCGCCGAGTACTACACCGAACAGTTCACCCCGCTCGCCGACGACGGCATCGTGCCGCCGCCCACCGGCCGCGACGGCCGCTGCTACTACGTCTACACGCTGCTCGCCGACCAGCGGGACGCGTTGCGCGCGCACCTGCGGGCGCGGGGTGTCGAGACGCACGTCTACTACCCGCTCCCCTTGCCGCGCCAGCCCGCGTTCGCCCGGTTCGCGCCGCCGGGACGGCGCTGGCCGCAGGCCGAACTGGCTGCCGCGCGCATCCTCTCGCTGCCGGTGTACCCGCAGCTGAGCGATGCCGAAGTCGAGCGGATCGCCGACGCGGTCCGCGCCTTCGTCCCGTCCCGCCAGCTCGCCGATCAGGAGGCAAGATGACCAGGAGTCAGGACCGGCTGCTCGCCCAGTGGCGGGCCGAGCCGATCCGGGAGAGCAAGTTCCGGAGCTACGTCCGGCTCGCGAAGCTCGACGTGTTCGACTACTACCTGAGCCTTTTTGTGGTGCTCGCCGCGATCCTGGCCACCACCACGCAGTTCAGCGTCGAAGTGTTCCCGATGCTGCTGTGCTTTGTGGCCGGTGAGATCTGCGTGCTCGCCTCGCTGGTCGCCTTCGACGACTACACCGGCTTCGCCGACGGCAGCGACGTCGCCAACTACGGGCCCGACGCGCCGCTGCGGCGGAAGCTGCGCAAGCCGCTGGTCGCGGGTACGTTGACGCCCGCGGAGGCGCTGCGGTTCGCCTGGGGCGCGGCGGCCGCGGGCGCTGCGCTGTGGACCGCGGCGATCCTGATCGGACCGTACCGTCCGATGTGGACCGTCATCTTGCTGGTGGTCACCTTTGTCGTTTCGCTCCAGTACTCGTACGGCATCAAGCTGAGCTACCACGGGTTCCAGGAGATCTACCTGGCCGCGCTCGGCTGGGTGCTGGTGCTCGCGCCGTACGCGCTGGCCACCGGCACGATCAACGCCTTCGTGGTGGTGCAGGCGCTGATCTTCGGCCTCGGCCCGCTGCTGTTCGGCGTCTACTCCAACACCAACGACATCGAGGGCGACCGCAGCGTCGGGCGGACCACGGTCGCGTCCACGGTTTCCCCGCGTGCCAACGCGCGGTTCGTCGCGGCGCTTTCGCTGGCGGAGTTCGCGATCGGCGCCGTCGGCTCGCTGACCGGCGCCGCGCCCTGGTGGTTCGTGCTGGCGATGGCCCCGGCCACGATGATGCGCGCGAGGCAGTGGCACCGCGGGTTCAAGCTGGGCGACATCATGACCGCCCGGCGGATGGGCTTCCGCGTGCACCGGCTTTCGGTGCTGCTGCTGGTGCTGGCCAACCTGCTCGTGCTGGCGCTCGGATGAGCGGGGCACCGGACGTGGCCGTGGTCGGCGCCGGTATCGCCGGGCTGACCGTGGCGCACGAACTGCGGCGAGCCGGGCTGTCGGTGCGGGTGTTCGAGGCGACCGGGCAGGTCGGCGGGCGGATGGCCAGCGTGCGTCACGGCGGCTACACCATCGACACCGGCGCCGAGCAGCTCTCCGCCGAGGGTTACCGCGCCACCTGGGAACTCCTGCGCCGCGCCGGGGTGCCGATCGCGGACGTGCCGTCGATCCGTAGCTCGGTCGGGGTCTGGCGCGACGGCCGCGCGCACGCCGCGCTCACCCCGCAAAGCACCGCGCTGTCACTTCGCGCGCGCTGGGAGCTGACGCGATTCCTGATGCGCGCCAAACGGAATCGGCGCCGGTTCGACACGGACCGTCCAGAAGAGACGCCGCTGGGCGCGGCCACCGTCGCCGAGTTCACCGAGCGCTTCCACCGCGACCTGCACGACTACCTCTTCCAGCCGCTCGGCGCGAACTTCTTCGGCTGGCGGGCGGACCGCTCCACCATCGCGCCGATGGCCTGCCTGATGCTGGCGGTCGGCCCGGCCACCGCCTGGCGCACGTACGCCGACGGCATGGACACGCTCGCGCGGCGGCTGGCCGCCGATCTCGACGTCGAAACCGATCACCCGGTCGAAGAAGTGGTCACCGAGGGCTCGCACGCCAGGGTGACCACCGCGGCAGGCACCTTCCACGCGCGGGCGGCGGTGTTGTGCGTGCCCGCGCCGGTCGCGACGGAACTGCACGCCAACCCGGCTCCGGCGGCCGAACCGTATCTCGCCGCGTGTTCGTTCACGCCGATGCTCAAGCTCAGCTGCCTGCTGGACCGGCCGCTCGGCCTGACCGCGAACCGCCCGCTGTACGTGCTGCTCACCCCCGCCGCCGAGGAATCCGTGCTGTCCGGGGTGATCGTCGACCACGAGAAGCACAGCTCCCGCGCGCCGGACGGCCGTGGCCTGGTCAGCCTCTGCGCGGCGCCTTCGGTGGCCGCCGAACTGATCGACGCGCCGGAGGGCGACATCGTGCCGCGCCTGCTCGGCGCGGGCGAACGGTTCCTGCCCGGGCTGGGCGCGGCGACCAGGGACACCCTGGTGCACCGCTTCCGGCACGGCCTGCCCGAGGCGACCCCGGCCGCGCTCGCGTTGCGCGCCGGGTTCGAGGCGCGGCCGATCGGGCCGGTCGAGTACGCGGGCGACTGGATTTCCCTGCGGCCCAGCAGCGAAGGCGCGATCCGCGCCGGGGCGCTGGCCGCCTCGAGGGTGCTGCACCACCTGCACCACTGCCGCATCGGCATGAAGGAGGCGGTGTGAGGCCGTACGACATGGGCGTGCTCTTCGACGAATGCGCCGATCGCGGGTCCGGCACCCGCGTCCGGCTCGACCGGCCCTTCGACATCGCGCCCGCCGGTGGGGTCGACTACGGCGTGGGTGAGCTGGCCGCGCTGGTGGCCGAGGTGTCGGGCTGGCTGGCCGCGGCGGGCGCCCGGCCCGGCGACCGGGTCGCCATCGTCAAGCCGAACCACTGGGACTACGACCTGATCGCCTGCGCGGCCATCCGGCTCGGCGCGGTCCCGGCGCAGCTTTCCGCGCATCTGCCCCCCGAATCGCTGGCGGAGCTGCTGCGGCGGCTCTCGCCCGCGGTGCTGGTGACCACCGCCGAGCACGCCAGGCTCGGCGCGGCCTTCGCCGCCCGGGTGATCACTTTGGACACTCCGGAACCCGGCGCGCTGCACGTGGACCGGCTGCGCGGGCACCGCCCGCCCCCGCCGCGGCGGCCGAGCGAGCACGAACCGCTGGTGATCAACCACACCTCGGGCACCACCGGGGTGCCGAAACTGGTGGTGCACTCGACTTCGACCATCATCCGCAAGCTCGCCGGGCTGGAGTCGGTGCGGCTGCCCGCGGTCGGCGTCCGCCGTGACGACACGCTCGCCAACGCCAGCTCCTACGCGCACGGCCGGACCTTCTGCTGGACTGCGAGCGTGTTCTGCCTGGCCCCGGCCCGGATCGTGATCCTTTCCGGACCGGAGCCGGATGCCGCCGACGTGCTGCTACGCCGATTTCCGCCGACCTTTGTCGAGGCGCTGCCCGCCACCTTCGTCCGGTTCCGCCCGCTTCTGTCGCGTTTGGACAACCCGTTCCGCGACGTGCGGTTCTACCTGAGCACCTACGACGCGATGCATCCGCCGGTGATCCGCGACTACCTGCACGCGTCACGCCGCCGCCGTCCACTGTGGATGCAGGGCTGGGGGCAGACCGAGACCGGGCCGATCACCTTCCGCTTCTTCACCAGGAAGTCGCTGGCCACCCGGCGCGGCAGGCATCCGTCCACCCGGGACCTCGGCCGCGCGATCCCGATCCGCACCCGGCTGAAGGTGGTCGATCCCGCCACCTTCGAGCCGGTGCCGCGCGGGCAAGCCGGACTGGTGCTGGCCCGCACGCCGGCGCGCTGCCTCGGCTACGTCGGGGAAAACCAGCGCTGGCAGGAGAAGCACGACGGCGGCTGGTGGAACACCGGGGACATCGCGGTGCACCGGCGCGACGGCCGGGTGCTGCTGCTCGACCGCGAGGTGGACACCAGTCCCGGCCTGAGCTGCCTGGAACTGGAGGACGTGCTCGAGGACCGGCTGCCCGGCGTGCTCGAATGCGTGGTGCTGGCCATGCCCGGCAAGGACCCGCTGCCGGTGGTGGTCACCGAAACCGGCCGCGTGGACCCGGCGGAGTGGTCCGGCGCCGTGCACGACCTGCCCGCGCTCCAGCCCCCGCGTGTGCTGACCTGGGACGAGATCCCCCGCACCGGCACCGGCAAGGTCCGGCGGCTCGCGCTGCTGACCATGCTCACCGGCTGCGCCGACACCCCGGGGACCGGCCGATGGACGTGACCACCCCGCCGTACGTCTTCGGTGAGCGCGCGGACGCCCGCCGCGAGCAGGCCCGCTGCCTGTCCGCCGCCTACGACCCGCTGACCATCGAGGGGCTGGTGGCCACCGGGGTCGGTGACGGCTGGCGGTGCCTGGAACTGGGCGCGGGCGGCGGGTCGATCGCGCGCTGGCTGGCCGAGCGGACCGCACCGAGCGGCTGGGTGCTGGCCACCGATCTGCGGCCGGACGAGGAAGTCCAGGCGCCGGGGTTGTCCTGGGCCCGGCACGACGTGGTCACCGATCCGCTGCCACCGTCCACTTTCGACCTGGTGCACGCGCGCCTGGTGCTGCGGCACCTGCCCCAGCGGCAGTCCGTGCTCACCAAACTGGCGGAGTCGCTGGTGCCGGGTGGCTGGTTGCAGCTCGACGAGTTCGACACCTCGTACGGCCACTGCCTGCGAGCGTCCACTTCGGACGCGGCGGCGTTGTACCAGCGCTTTCTCGACGCGGTGGCCACCGTGATGAACCGGGCCGGAGCCGACCGGACCTGGGGCCGCCGGGCCGCGGCGGCGCTGACCGAGGCCGGGTTCACCGAGGTCGGCGTGCGCCCGTCGCTGGAGGTGTGGACCGCGGATTCACCCGGTCTGCGGTTGCTCGTCCACCACACGGACCACCTCCGGGACGAACTGCTGGCGGCCGGGCTGACCGAACGGCAGCTCGGCGAGGTGCGCGCGGTGATGACCGATCCGCGGTTCCTCGCCGTGTCGTGCCCGATGTACGTGGTCCACGGCAGGCGCCGATGACGTCGGTCGCCGCTCCCGGGCTCACCTGGGCCGGGCCGATCTCGCTCCCGCTGGCCGACGAGCCGATGGTGCAGGCGGCGTGCGGGCTGATGCACGTCCACGGCCGCCGGTACGGGCGCCCCGAGCCGATCGCCGTGGACTACGCGCGCACGGTCGCCGGGGTCTTCGCCCGGCAGGGCGCGCTGGCGGCGTCGATCGCCACGGCCCGCGGCCTGCCGCTGCGGCTCGTGCGGACTTCGGTGGCGCAGGCCGCGCTGCACGCGGTGGCGCAGTACCTGGCCGTCGCGACCGCCGACGACGACTGGACGGAGATCCGCGGGACCGGTGGGCCGCCGTTCACCACCGCCGACGGGGTGCACGTGGAGGTCGAGACGCTGAAGGCCGAGGACTGGGCGCGGTTCTGGAGCCTGCTCGGCGCCTCCCCCGCGGCCATCCGCGCCGGGTGGCCACCGTTCCAGCAGCGCTTCGGCACCGCGGTGTGCCCGCTGCCGGACGAACTGGCCGCCCGGGTGGCCGCCCGGATCTTCCGCTCGGTGGCCGAGGCGGGGGCGGCGGCGGGGGTGAGCGTGCTGCCGGCCCGCGAGTGCCCACGGGACCTGCCCGGCCCCGCGTTCCGAGTCACCCCGGCGGGTGATCCGGGGCCCGGCTGGCCACCACCGGGTGACCTGCCGCTGGCGGGCCTGGTGGTGGTCGAGTCGGCTCGCCGGGTGCAGGGACCGCTGGCCGGGCACGTGCTGAGCCTGCTCGGCGCCGAGGTCGTCCGGGTCGAGCCGCCGGGCGGCGATCCCGCGCGCTGGGTGCCGCCGATCGTGGACGGCTGCTCGGCACGCTTCCTCGCGCTGAACCGGAGCAAGTCGGCCGTCGAGCTGGACCTGTCCACCCCTTCCGGCCGGGCCGGACTGGTGGAACTGCTGGCCGGAGCCCACGTTTTCCTGCACAACTGGGCGCCGGGCAAGGCCGCCTCCTGGGGCCTCGACGACCTCCCGTCCGTCCACTCCGGACTGGTCTACGCGTGGGCCGGCGGCTGGGGCGGGGCGTTCGGCGACAATCCCCCGCTCGGCACCGACTACCTCGTGCAGGCACACAGCGGACTCGCCGCGGCGCTACGACCCGGCGCGCCCGCGCCGTCACTGATGACGCTGACCGACGTGCTGGGCGGGCTGGTCTGCGCCGAAGGAATCCTGACCGCGCTGCTCGACCGTGTCCGGACCGGCCGCGGCGCCCGTGTCGATTCGTCGCTTTGGTCCGCCATTTCGCTGGTGCCGCAACGCCGTCCACAGTGGACAAGCTCGATCGAGCTGCGGGACGGCAGGCTGTACGGCGCCACCGAGCCGATCGAGGTGTGCACCGATCTCGCCGAACTGGCCGCCGATCCGCGGTTCGCCACCGCGCTCGGCCGCGACGGTTACGCGTATCCGCTGCCACCCTGGGAGTTCGCTTGACCGAGTGGGTGTCGAACAGCGGTCTCCGGCTGCGCGACCTGGTGCCCGCCGACTGCCGCGCGGAGTGGGTCCGGCGTGGGTTCTGTCCGGACCGCGACCTGTTTTCCCTGTTCACCGCGCATGCCGAGGCGCACCCGCGGCGTGCCGCGGTGATCGATTCCCGGGGCGTGCTCGACTACGCCGGGCTGCTGGCGCTGACCGGCCGGGCCGCCGCCGGCCTGCACCGGGCGGGATTCGGGCAGCGGGACGTGATCGCCATCCACCTGCCCAACGGCCGTGACGCCGTCGCGGTCGAACTGGCCGCCTACGCGCTCGGCGCGGTCGCCCTGCCCATTCCGCTGAGCTCCCGCGCCCGCGACCTGCGTGCCCTGCTGGAGCGGTCGCGCGCACGCGGGCTGATCACCGCGGTTCCGTACGGCTCCGGTTCGTGGCCACGGCCGGAGGTGCACCCCGAGCACCCGGCGCGGCTGCTGGTGTCCACCGGCTCGGAGGCCACGCCGAAGCTGGTGGCCTACTCGCACAACGCCTTCGCCGGGGGCCGGGCGAACTACGTCCGCGCGCTGGGTGCCGACCGCAACCTGGTGCTGGTGCCGCTGGCCTCGTCGTTCGGGTCGTGCGGGGTGCCGGTGGGCATCGCGGCGCTCGGCACCACGCTGATCGTGCAGGACTCCTTCGACGCGGCGGGCGCGGTCCGCGCGCTGACCGCGCACCGGCCGACGCACGTGTTCGCGGTGCCGACGATGCTCGGCCGGATGGCCGCGATACCAGCGGATCCAGCGGAAGATCTGTCCGATTTGGACGTTCTGGTGAGCAGTGGGGCCGCGCTCCCCGAACGGGTCCGGCTGGCCGCCGAAGCCCGGTTCGGCAGGCCGGTGCGCACGGTCTACGGCTCGTCCGACGGGGTCAACTGCCGCGACGGCGTGCCGGATCCGGCGGTCACCAGCATCCGGATCGTCGGCGGTGAGATCCAGGCACGCGGCCCGATGAGCCCGCTCTGCTACGCCGGGGCACCCGAACTCGACGCGCGGTACCGGACGCCGGACGGCTGGGTGCGCACCGGCGACCGCGGCCGCTTCGACGCCGGCGGGCGGCTGCACGTGCTCGGCAGGCTGCGGCAGGTGGTGATCCGCGGTGGGTACAACATCAGCCCCGCCGAGGTGGAGGGGGAACTGGGCGCCCACCCCGAGATCGCCGAGGTCGCCTGCGTCGGCGTGCCGGACGACGACCTCGGCGAACGGCTGTGCGCGTGCGTGGTGCCGCGCGGGCCCGGCCTCACCCTCGCCGGGCTCACCGGGTTCCTCGAAGCCCGCGGCCTCGAACGCCGCAAGCTGCCGGAATCGCTGGTGCTGCTGCCCGAACTGCCGCTGGGCCCGACCGGCAAGATCTGCCGGAAATCCCTGGTCAGCCTGGTGCGGGAACGCTGGTGAGGCGGCGGTCCAGCGCCGCGCACACGCCGTCCCACAGCCGCACCCGCGCCCGGAGCACCTCGCGTGCGGCTTCGGCGCACTCACGCCACTTCGACTCGTCGTCACCGCACAACCCGGCGAGCACCCGCATCGCCATCGGGGTGTGCCGCCGCTGGTCGGCCACCACGTGCCGGTCGAGGTAGAGCCGGAACAACGCCAGCCTGTCCTCGGCGGCGACCTGGGCGAACATCGCCGGGCCCAGCTCGGCGCGGCCGAAGGCGAAGGCCGCCGCCTGCTGGTGCACGGTGCCCTCGCTGACCAGCGACCAGCTCGCGCGCACGAACTCCGCGGCGGGTTCCGGCGCGTCCGCGGTGACCAAGGCCCGCGGAACCGGAATGCCGCTGCGGAGCAGTCCGAGGAACTCGTCGATCGGCGCGGTGTCCGCCCCGGCCGCCGCCATCGCCTGCCGGTACAGCTCGAAGTGGCTGGTGAACCCGCATTCCAGCGCGTCGCTCTCCTCGACCAGCACGAGCTCGTTGACCAGCCTGCCGCCGATCGGCTGGTCACGCGGCACCCACGGCACACGCACGCAGGTCAGCCTGCCCTGCAGCGCCTTGAGCAGCGACATGGACTCCCAGACGGCGAACACGTGGTGCGTCATGAAGGTGGCCACGTCGGCCCGGCGGCGCAGCAGGCCGTACAGCCGGTGCCCGGTGACCTCCGCGCGAATACCGCTGATCGAGACGCGGAGGCGCTCGATTTCCCGGCCTGCCGACTTCCACTGATATCCGGACAAAACGTTCCACCAGTCCTGTCGGGGTTCGTTCCGGTGTGCGTTCTGTTCGAGAAAAGCACAGAGCTTTGCCCATTTCCACATATCGATAGGTCGAACCCGGCCGACTCGATCGGGGGAGGTAGGGTACCGGCGTGACAGAGCGGATCGTGGAGATCTACACCGACGGTGCGTGCAGCGGCAATCCCGGCCCCGGTGGCTGGGGCGCGGTCCTGCGGTACGGCACGCACGAGAAGGAGCTCTACGGCGGTCAGGCGGCCGAGACCACGAACAACCGGATGGAGCTGACCGCGCCGATCCGCGCGCTGGAGAGCCTCAAGCGCCCGGTCGAGGTCCGGCTGTACACCGACAGCACCTACGTCCGCAACGGCATCACCTCGTGGCTGCCGCGGTGGAAGAGCAACGGCTGGCAGACCTCGGGCAGGACCCCGGTGAAGAACGCCGACCTGTGGCAGCGGCTCGAGCAGGCCGCCGCCCGCCACCAGGTGGAATGGCATTGGGTCAAGGGCCACGCCGGGCACCCGGAGAACGAGCGCGCCGACCGGCTGGCGGTCAAGGGCCTGGAAGAGGCCGTCGCCGCCGGGTGATCACAGCTCGCAGGCAGTGGCCTCGCCAGGGGCTCGCCGGACCGTCTTCGACGGCGGCGGCGTGTGCCCGTCGAGCCAGCCGCCCATCGCCTCGACCGCGCTGAGGAAGCACGGGCCGATCGGGCGGAGGCGGTCCGGGTAGGTGTCGTAGAGCGCGTCGGTGTGCGTGCCGCCCTCGATCCGGTAGTAGCGGTGGGGCCGGTCGCCGACCATCTGGGCGTAGACGTCGGAGTCGCGGCTGATCGGCAGCAGCGCGTCCAGCGTGCCGTGCAGGGTGATCAGCGGCTTGCCGATGCGGCCGGTCAGCTCGACCCGCTCCACCGCCCGGTGCACCCGCCGCGGCCGGTCCGCGTACGCGTAATCGGCGTCGGAACCGCGGTATTCCGGGTCGAATTCGGTGCGGTAGATGCGCTGCGTCAGTCCCCAGTAGACCTGATCGTGATAGGGCCAGAGAAATTCGGAACCGGGCGCGAAACCGGCGTCGAGAATGGCTTGGTGTGCTTCGGCGGAACCGGCGGAATAGGCCGGGTAATTCCGGATCGCCGCCGGGAGGAAGGTGAACAGGTTCGGACCACCGGCGGTCCAGAGCGTGCCTTCCCAGTCCACCCCGCCGTCGTAGAGCCAGGCCCGGTTCTCCAGCTGCCAGCGCACCAGGTAGCCGCCGTTGGAGATGCCCGCCATGAGTGTCCTTTGTGGAAGCCTGCCGTACCGCTGGGCGACGGTGGCCTTGGCCGCCAAGGTCAGCTGGGTCACCCGGTGGTTCCACTCCGCCACCGCGTCGCCCGGCCGGTGGCCGTCGGTGAAGAACTCCAGGCCGGTGTTGCCCTTGTCCGTGGCGGCGTAGGCGTACCCGGCGGCGAGCACGTGGTCGGCGATGGCCCGGTCGTTGGCGTACTGCGCGCGGTTGCCGGGTGAACCCGCCACCACCAGGCCGCCGTTCCACCGCGCGGGCAGGCGGAGCACGAACTGCGCGTCGTGCGCCCAGCCGTGGTGCTGGTTCGTGGTGGAGGAATCCGGGAAGTAGCCGTCGATCTGCACACCCGGCACCGCGCCGGGCCGTGGCAGCGCGGCCGAGGTGAGCCCGGCCCAGTCCGCGGGCACGGTGTGGCCCGAAGCGACGGTGCCCGCGGTGGTCAGGTCGGCCAGGCAGGCGGCGACCTGCTTGGCCGCGCCCGGCACCCGCGGCGGCGCGCAGTCGTCCGCGGTGGCGGTGCCCGGCAGCAGAACCGTGGCCAAGAGCGCGCCGGCCAGCGCCAGTTTCGACAGCATGCGGTGAACCTAGGCCGCACGGAGAGGTTGGACCATGTCGTCGGGCCACACAGTGCCGGGCCAGATTGTGTGCGCTCGACCGTCGGTTACCCGGCGATGCGTTCGTATCGTGAGCTGGATGCGAACGCTGACGATCGCCTTGACCCTGCTGGCAGCGCTGCTGACGGGTGCCGTCCCGGCTTCGGCGGCGAACATCGTGGAGGTGACCGGTTTCGGGACCAATCCGGGGGCGC
This sequence comes from Amycolatopsis albispora, assembly GCF_003312875.1. Classification (NCBI taxonomy): domain Bacteria; kingdom Bacillati; phylum Actinomycetota; class Actinomycetes; order Pseudonocardiales; family Pseudonocardiaceae; genus Amycolatopsis; species Amycolatopsis albispora. Next base: position 8,885,443 of record NZ_CP015163.1, on the reverse strand, counting down.
TCAAGATGTTCCGGTACGTGCCGGACGGGCTGCCGGCCGGGCGGCCGATCGTGGTCGCGATGCACGGGTGCACGCAGAACGCGGCCGGTTACGGGGAGCAGACCGGGTGGCGCGCGCTGGCCGACAGCGGGCGGTTCAGCCTGGTGCTGCCGGAGCAGCAGCCGGGCAACAATTTCAACCGGTGCTTCAACTGGTTCCAGTCCGGGGACACCGCGCGGGGTTCGGGTGAGGCCGAGTCGATCGCGCAGATGGTGCGCCGGACGCGGGCCGACACCGGCGGCACGACGGCGTACGCCACCGGGTTGTCGGCCGGTGGTGGCATGACGTCGGAGGTGCTGGCGTCCTATCCGGACCTGTTCGCGGGCGGTGCCGTGGTCGCCGGGCTGCCGCAGGGGTGCGCCACCACGATGGTGGACGCGTTCTCGTGCATGAACCCCGGTAAGGACCGCAGCCCGGCGGCGTGGGGTGACAGCGTGCGCGCGGCGAGCGGTCACCAGGGGCGGTGGCCGGTGGTCAGCCTCTGGCAGGGCACCGCCGACTACACCGTCGCCGCGGCGAACCAGCGGGAGCTGGTCGAGCAGTGGACCAACGTGCACGGCATCCCGGCCACGCCGAGCGAGACCGATTCGGTGGCGGGCTACCCGCACGCGGTCTACCGCGACGGCGGCGGCCGGGCGGTGGTCGAGACGTACTCGCTGACCGGGATGGGGCACGGGCAGCCGGTCGATCCGCCCGCCTGCGGCACGGCGGCGGCGTACATCCTGGACGTGGGGATCTGCGCGGCTGCGCGGATCGGTGCGTTCTGGGGGCTGGGCTGACACTAGGGTTCGGGCCATGGCTCGACTCACCCGCGAGGACTGGACAACGGCGGCCCTGCGCGCGCTGGCGAAGGGCGGCGTGGCCGCCGTCTCCGTGGACGCGCTCGCCGGGGAACTCGGCATCACGCGCGGCAGTTTCTACTGGCACTTCAAGGATCGCGACGCGCTGCTGACCGCGGCGATGGAAACCTGGGAGCGGCGGACCACGGCCGAGTTGATCACCCGGCTGGAGCCGCTGGACGACCCGCGGGAGAAGCTGCGCGAAGGTTTCCTGGCGGCGCTGGGCACGGAGGTGATCGCCGGGTTGGAGCCCGCTTTGATGGCGCAGGCGGAACACCCGGCGGTCGCGCCGGTACTGCGGCGCGTGATCGACCGGCGGATCTCGTTCTTGGCTTCGCTGTACGGCGAGCTGGGGCTGACACCCGCGGTGGCGCGCCGACAGGCGGTTTTTGCGTACTCGGCGTATTTGGGCTGGTCGGACCTGCGACGGGCGGCGGGCTCGGTGGTGCCGGAGGTCGCGGTCGAGGGTGCGCGGGGACGGGCTGGGCTGAAGCACCTCATCGACCAGCTGACCACCCTGCCCTGACCGGCGACTGCCGGGGCGGACACGAATGTGGCTTTCGGGGCGGCTTGAGGGACACGAATGTGGCTTTCGCAGCACCGGGCGGCACGAACGCGACTTCCCGAGCGGGCCGACGGCGGCCGCCGCGCCATCCGGGCGGGGCGCGCGCCGGGGACACGAATGTGGCTTTCGGGGCGTTTTCTGCTCCGAAAGCCACATTCGTGTTCGGCGGGCCATACACACCTGTATGGTCGCGCACCATACAGGTGTGTATGGTTGTCCCCCGTGAAGACGTTCAGGATCGGGGCGTGGGCGTGGATCGCCACTGGCGCCGGGCATCTGGCCACCGCGGCCCTGCTGGCCGCCAAAGCCGCAACCCCGGAAGCGGACCGCGCGATGACGGCGATGCGCGAGTACGGCATCGAGTTGCTCGGCCTCCAGCGAAGCCTGGCGGACCTCGACCGCGGCATGTCGCTGGTGATGGGCGTGGCGTTGATCTTCGCCGGGGCGGTGTGCCTGTTCGTCCCCGAAGCCAGCCGGAAGCTGGCCGGGTTGGCGCTCGCCGCGTCCGTGGTCGCGCTCGGGTTGTCGGCGTGGTTGCTGCCCCTTCCGCCGATCGTGCTGTTCGCGGTCGCCTGCATTGCCTTCGGGTGGTCGCTGGCCAAGCCCCAGCCCCGGCGTTAATCTCCTGGGAGCGCTCCCGAAATGAAGGAGGCTCCATGTACCGCTCCACGCTCGCCCTGCTCAGCCTGCTGGCCGCGCTCCTGTTCCCGGTGTCCGCCGCCGCGGAGGCACCGGTCCGGGTCATGCCGCTCGGCGACTCGATCACCGGCTCACCCGGCTGCTGGCGCGCGCTGCTCTGGCAGCACCTCCAGCAAACCGGCCACACCGCCGTCGACTTCGTCGGCACGCTGCCCGCCCAGGGCTGCGGCTTCCCCCACGACGGCGACAATGAAGGCCACGGCGGCTTCCTCGCCACCGGCATCGCCGACCAGAACCTCCTGCCCGGCTGGCTGTCCGCCACCGACCCGGACATCGTGCTGATGCACCTGGGCACCAACGACGTCTGGAACAACCAGAGCCCAGCCACCATTCTCACCGCGTTCGGCAAGCTGCTCGGCCAGATGCGCGCGCAGAACCCGACGACGAAACTGCTCGTCGCGCAGATCATCCCGATGGCACCGGCGAACTGCGCCGCCTGCGCGCAGCGCGTGATCGACCTCAACGCCGCCATTCCCGCCTGGGCGCAGGCGAACAGCACCGCCCAGTCCCCGATCACCGTGGTCGACCAGTGGACCGGCTTCAGCCCGGCCGCCGACACCTACGACGGCGTGCACCCGAACGGCACCAGCGGCATCCAGAAGATCGAAGGCCGCTGGTACCCGGCACTGACCGCGGCGCTCGGCTAGCACACCTTCTGCGTGCTGTTCACCAGCGTGTTGTTCACGAAGTTCGTGTTGACCCCACACGGGTTCTCGGTGATCGCGGAGTTCGTCACGGTCAGGTTCCGCACCGTGACGTCCGAGGTCACCGGGAACTCCGCACGCGAAGCGAGCCGGATGTCGCCCGGCCCGGCGACCTTCCCGCTCTGCGCGGCCAGGTTCACGTTGTAGCAGTTCTCCAGCAGGATCGCGTTGCCGCCGGTCTGCGCGATGTCCAGCCGGTCGATCACCATGCCGCCGCTTTCCGACACGCAGAACACGCCGCGCCCGCCACCGCGCGCGATCACCTCGCCGACGCGGATGTTGACCGGATAGGAGTTGCCGATCCGGCCGTTGCGGTTCGCCGTGCGAAACGCGGCGTACCCGGTGCCCGTACCGGCGCCGCTACCGTCCACTTTGGATACCGTAGCGTTGATGGTCTCGTTGAGCAGCAACCCGGACCCGCCGGTGTTGCGGGCGGTCACCGTGCCGATGGTGAGCCCGTCCACGCCGTAGGTCTCCACCCCGTGCGTGCTCGAACCCTGCACGTAGACGTTGTCGATGCGCACGTTCCTGGTCCACCGCGAGGTGTCGCCGCGGTTGTCGATGCGCACCCCGAGCCCGCTGGACAAGCGCAGGTCCAGCTGCCCCAGCGTGACGTTCTCGGCGTTGCGGATGAACACGCCGTAGAGCGGCGAGCCGGTCAGGTTCAGGTGCTGCACTTCGATGTCGCGCACGTTCCTGGCGTAGACCGGCGCCTGGTCACCCGAGCCGGTCCCGGTCACGTTGATCGTGCCGCACACGTCCAGCACGGTGTAGCTGGGCAGCGAGAACCGGCTGCCGGCGCTCATCGAGCCGGAGCCGCGGACCACGATCCGCTCCTTCCACGTGCGCCCGGCGCTGAGGCTGCCCGCCGCCGACTGCAACGCCGACAGCAGGCTGGTGCCGGTGTAGACGGTCTTGCCGCCGTTGCGCACGGTCCAGGTGCCGCCGTTGTTCACCGCTTCGGCGTTGAACGAGCCGGTGCCGCAGTCGGCGAGCGGCCCGGCAGCCGCCGACGGCACGGCCGGCAGGGTGGCCACCAGCCCGACGGCGAAGCCGGCTGTAAGCGCTTTCCTGATCCACGACCGCATTGTCGCTCCTTGTCTCCAGACATCGCCTGGGAGCGCTCCCAGGCGACCGGCGACTCTACCGCAGATAATCCAGGTGCACCCCGTCGATGGACCAGATGCCGGACGCGTCCCCGCCGTGCGCGGCGAGCAGCGCCGGGAAGTAGTCACGCAGCGCTTGCTCGTAGCTCACCGTTCCGGCGGACAGCTCCACGGCCGCGCTGACGATGCGGTCGAGGTCGGCTTCGATCCGCGCGCGGCTCATCGACGGCGTCCGCGGACCGTCGTCGCCGTCCACCACCTCGGCCGCGTCGAACTGGCTGTAGCTGGGGAAACGCGACGTGTCCGGGATGATCGAGCGGAACGGCACGCCGTTGAAGAAGTACTCGAACCAGCGCCCGCCGGAGATGGTCAGCCAGGGCGTGCCGACGGCCAGCACGGCGAGCCCGAACCCGGTGTGCGGCGACAGGAAAACATCACTCGCTCGGACCAGGGCCAGTTGTTCGACCAGTGGGACATCCACCGCGTTCACCGGCTTCGACCGGTGCGCGAGCAGCTCCCGCATCCCGCGCTCCCCCATCGAGGTGGTGGTCCGCCCGTCCTGGCCGGTCTTGCCGAGCAGCACGATCTCCGCGTCGGGCAGCGCCTCGGTCAGCGCGTCCAGGATCAGCAGCCACGACCCGGCCGACGGGTACAGCGCGGGCTCGCTCGACCCGCCGGGCAGCACCGCGATCCTCGGCACCCGCGGCACGCTCACCGGAAGCTCGAACCGCAGCTGTTGCCGCGGCAGGTAACCGACGCGCGGATCACCGGTGAAGGTGCGCTTCTCCCGCGCGATCAGGTGCTCGTCGGCCGCGGCGTAGTAGTCGCGCATCCCGGGGAACAACTCCAGCTGGAAGTCCTGGTAGCGCCGGCCGTCCTCGATCACGTGGTCCCATTCGCGCGGCAGCACCGCGAGGCGGTCCGCCGAATCGGGGCACGGGTCCACAAAGGAATGGTCCATCGCGTACTTCGCCGAAACGAAGGGGCAGTAGTCGGCGAACTCCACCGCGGTGGCCGAGTTCAGCGCGACGGCGATCTCCCGGTCCGGCCGGGCCGCGTGGTGCCCGTTCGCGTAGTACAACGCCTCCACCGCGTGCCCGATCGGGTGCGCGTAGAAGAAGTTCACCAGGGTGCGGTCGGTCATCGGCCCACCTTGGCAGCCGGGTCCGCGGTGACGACACCTATTTTCTGGTCATCGGCCCGCGGACCGGGACGGTCAGCCGAGCCCGCCGGCCGGTTCGGTGGTCCGCCAGTGCTCGATCACCGGCTTGAGGCCGTCGGCGAGCAGCGGCAGTTCCGGCACCATCGCCAGGCAGCCGACGATCTGCAGGTTCCGCAGGGCTTCCATGGCCCGCAGCAGCCGCGGGTCCACCGGCCGCAGCCCGAACTTGGCGGCCTCGGCGTCGTAGGCGGCCACGCCCTCGTCCCCGATCGAGGCCAGGTCCCATTCCACCGGCCCGCGCGTGACGTGCTCGAAATCCGAGAAGTACACCCGTCCGGGGGTCTCGATCAGGTTGTAGTACGGAGCGTCGCCGTGCACGACCTGCAGGTCGGCGTCCGGGAATTCGGCGAGGAAGGCGTCTTCCGAGGCGAGCAGCGGCTCGAACACCGCCCACTCGCGGCGCGCCCGCGCCAGGTCCTCGGGCGGCAGCAGGTCGGGACGCTCGGCGAGCTGCGCGAGCGCGTCGTCCATGAACCCGTCCATCATCGACAGGAAACCCGGGTCGCCGGGGTATTCGCGGAGCACCGAGTGCAGGCGCGCGGTGAGCGCGAACCGCGGCCCCAGCTCCAGTTCCGGCTCCGTGACGCCCTCGATCAGCTCCCAGAAGGTGATGCCGAAGCCGTCGCGGCGCACCGGTTCGGCGGGCACCAGCGGGCTCGGCACCACGGTCGGCTCACCGCGGTCGGCGAGCCAGCGGGTGACGGCGAGTTCGTTGCGCTGGAAACCGGCCTGCTGCTCCGGGGTGACCGAACGCGGCAGCACGGCCGGCACGCGGGCGATGACCGGCGCCGGGTCCAGGACCACCACCACGGAGAACACGTCGTAGATGGCCCTGGGCTCGGTCACCGTCACCCCGAGTTCCCGCGCCGCGTCAGCGGCGGCGCGGGTGGCTCGTTCGGTACGGGCGGCGAGTTCCTCGGGCGAGCGCATCCGCCTACCCTACGTGAGCGGTCAGCGAGCTCCGGTGAGATGGTCCAGCGCCAGCTGGGCGAGCCGCACGAAGCCGTAACCACGCTCCGCTGCCTTGTCCGGGTCGAAGTCCTCGAACGCGGACCGGTCGGCGAGCAGGTCGGCGGCGGTCTCGCCCTCGTTCAGCGTGGGCACCGCCAGCTCCGGCACCAGCGCGGCGGCCAGCGCCTCCTGCACCTCGGGATCGGCGCGGAAGGCACGCGAGCGCTCGGCGAAGATGAGGTAGCTGCGCATGTTCGCGGCCGCGCTCTCCCACACGCCGTCCATGTTCTCGGTGCGCAGCGGCTTGTAGTCGAAGTGGCGCGGGCCGTCGTAGCCGCCGTGTTCGAGCAGGTCGACCAGGAAGAACGAGGACAGCACGTCCCCGTGGCCGAAGACCAGGTCCTGGTCGAAGCGGGGGCCGCGCTGGCCGTTGAGGTCGACGTGGAACAGCTTGCCCTGCCACAGCGCCTGCCCGAAGCCGTGCACCACGTTCAGCCCGGCCATCTGCTCGTGGCCGACCTCCGGGTTGACGCCGACGATCTCGTGGTTCTGCAGGGTGGAGATGAACGCCAGCGCGTGGCCGACGGTGGGCAGCAGGATGTCGCCACGCGGCTCGTTCGGCTTCGGCTCGAGCGCGAGGCGCAGGCCGAGGCCCTGGTCGAGCACGTACTGCGCGAGGAAGTCGATGCCCTCGCGGTAGCGGTCCATCGCCGCCTTGATGTCCTTGGCGGCGTCGGTCTCGGCGCCTTCGCGGCCGCCCCAGAGCACGTAGGTGGACGCGCCCAGCTCGGCGGCCAGCTCCATGTTGCGCATGACCTTGCGCAGCGCGAACCGGCGGACCGCGCGGTCGTTGCTGGTCAGGCCGCCGTCCTTGAAGATCGGGTGGCTGAACAGGTTCGTGGTGACCGTCGGCACCACCATCCCGGTCTCGGCCAGCGCCGCCCGGAAGCGCTTGAGCCGCCGCTCGCGCTCGTCGTCGGCCGAGCCGAACGGGATCAGGTCGTCGTCGTGGAAGGTGATGCCCCAGGCGCCGAGCTCGGAGAGCCGGTGCACGGCCTCCACCGCGTCCAGCGGCGGACGGCTGGCCGAGCCGAACATGTCGTTCGCCTGCCAGCCCACCGTCCACAGCCCGAAGCTGAACTTGTCCTCGCGCGTCGGTGCCTGCGTCATCACGCCTCCATGAATAAGTTTGATGCCTGAACTTATCGGCGGCGCGGCAGCCGGGTCAAGGCTTTCGTTCAGGCATCGAACGAATACAATCGCCCGATGATCGGGCCCGCCGGACAGCACACCGTGCGCCAGCACAACTCCGCCCTCGTGCTGCGGGCGATCGCCGACGGCCCCGGGGTCTCGCGGGCCGGGCTGGCCGCGGCCACCGGGCTGACCAAGGCGACCGTGTCCAGCGTGGTCGACGCGCTGATCGCGGCCGGGCTGGTCGCCGAGGGTGAGCCCGAACGGCGCAACGGGCCGGGCAGGCGCGGCACCGTGGTGTCCCTGTCCCCCACCGGCCCGCACGGGCTCGGCGTGGAGGTGGGCGTGGACTACCTCGCGTACTGCCTGGTCGACCTGACCGGCGCGGTGCGCGCGGAGGAGGTCCGGTTCGCCGACAACCGCACGCCGCGGGTGTTCCGCCGCACCAAGGATTTCCTGGCTTCGGCACGGAAGCGGGCCGAGGCGCTGGGCGTGCCGGTGGGCGGGGTGAGCATCGCGGTGCCGGGGCTGGTGGAGTCGAGCACGGGCGTGGTGCGGCTGGCGCCGAACCTCGGCTGGCACGACGTCGACCTCGCCGCGAAGCTCGGCGGCACCTTTTCCGTGGGGAACGAGGCGAACTTCGCCGCGCTCGCCGAACTGTGGCACGGTTCGGGGCTGCCGGATTTTGTGCACGTGTCCGGGGAGATCGGCATCGGCGCGGGCCTGGTGCTCGGGCGCTCGCTGTTCGAGGGCGTGCGCGGGCTGGGCGGGGAAATCGGGCACCTGCCAGTGAACCCGCGCGGGCCGCGGTGTTCGTGTGGGGCGCAGGGGTGCCTGGAACGGATGGCGGGGCAGGAGGAAATCCTGCGCCTGGCCGGTACCTCTTCGGTGGACGAACTGATCTCGCGGCTCGAAGACGGTGACGCCACAGCGGTTTCGGCGGTCACCGAAGCGGCGCGGTGGCTCGGGATCGGACTGTCCACAGTGGTCAACCTGGTGGACGTGCCGGCGGTGGTGCTCGGGGGGACGTATGCCCGGTTGGAGCCGTGGTTGCGGGAGCCGTTGCTGGCGGAGCTGGAACAGCGGGTGGCGAGCACGGCCTGGTCACCGGTGCGGTTGGTGCGTTCGCCGCTGGGGACGGGGGCGGCGGTTCGCGGGGCGGCGGCTTCGGTGATCCGGCGCATTCTGGCGGGGGCCCACCCCGGCAATTGAGCCCGGCTGCGCGTGAGGTGCCCGGTTTGTGCGTGCCCGGCTAGGCGCGGCGGGCGGCGGGTGGGCCGAGTGGACACGAATGTGGCTTTCGGGGCGGATTCGGCCCCGAAAGCCACATTCGTGTCCATCGGGAGGGAGCGGCGGGGCCCGGCGAAGCGGGAAGCGCGGGCTGGGCGAGGCGCGAGCGGAGCGGGTGGCGCGAGCGGAGCGGGTGGCGCGGGCCCGGCGGAGTGGGCGCGGCGAAGCGTGAGGTTATCGGCGGGCTTGCGGGCGGCGCGGGCGTTGCTGCGGGCGCTGGGGCTGCCGTGGCTGCTGACGCTGCTGGGGCGCACGTGCCGGGCGTTGCTGCGCGGGCCGCTGCTGGGCCGGGCGCTGGCGGTTCGCCGGGGGCGGGGTTCGCCTGCCGCCGGTGTCGTCGTCCTCGAGTTCGGGGCGGGGGCGGTTGGCCCACGAGTCGAACACGAGGAGTAACACCGCGAGCACGGCGAGGCCGATACCGACGTCACGAAGTCCGACAAACACGATCAAAACGACCGAAACGACCACCATCGGGACCACAACGACCCAGCAGAGGGGGTCGATCCGCCCGAACTTCGGACTCCCTGCCATCGCCGTCTCCCTTCGCCTTTGCATTCGAAAGGCGTCACTGGGCGTTCACCCTAACCTGCCCCGCAGCCCCCGAGTACCGTCACGCCATGCCAATTCTGGGGGCCCTCATCGGTGCCGTTTTCGGGACGGTGTTCGTCATGGTGAACGCCAACGAACCGCTCAATCCTACGTTCGCCCTGATCGTCCGTGCACTGGCCGGTCTCGCGCTGGCCTCGTTCCTGATCATGGCCGTGGTCGCGCTGCGGCGTGGGCTGGCCGCGCCGCCGTCGCCGGGTGATCGCGGCGCCACCTGGTTCGGGGTGAAGTACTGGATCGTGGTCGTCGGCGAGCTGGTGTTGTTCGCGGCGGGGTCGGCGGTGCTCCGCCTGCTCGACGCGCCGTCACAGACCGGAGTCGCCTGGGTGGCTCTCGTGGTCGGGATCCACTTCATCCCGTTCGCCTCGATCTGGCGGCAGCGGAGCATCCTGGTCCCGGCCTGGCTGCTCACCGCCTACGGCGCGATCGGCCTGATCATGGCCCTGACCTCGGCGGTCGCCTGGATTCCGATCGTCAGCGGGGTGCTGTCCGGGCTCACCCTGCTGACCGGCAGTTTGTACGTTGCGTCACGTCTGACCCGGTCGAACACGGCAAATTCACCAACCGCCAATTAGACTCGGGTGCCGACCCGGGAGGTACAGCACGGTGTGCGGAATTGTCGCTGCGGTCGGTGAAGTCGATACCCAACTCTGCCGGGAGATGCTCTCCCGCATCAAGCATCGAGGCCCGGACGACACCGGGGAGATCCACCGGGGCCGCGTCTGGCTCGGCCACCAGCGTCTGTCCATTATGGACGTCGATGGCGGCGCGCAGCCGATGAGCGACCCCGGCGGCACCACCCACCTGGTGGCCAACGGCGAGATCTACAACCACCGCAACATCCGCGAGGACCTCGGGCACGAGCTGTTCGAGACCGGCTCGGACAGCGAAGCCGCGCTGCACGCGCTGATCGTGGACGGCCCGGCCGGACTGGCCAGGCTGCGCGGCATGTTCACCCTCGCCTTCATGACCGACGACGGGCAGTTCCTCGTCGCCCGTGACGCGGTGGGCGTGAAGCCGCTGTACTGGGCGCGCAAGCCGGAGGTGACGCTGTTCGCCAGCGAGCTGCGTGCCTTCGACGAGGCCGACCGCCCGCTGGTGGAGAGCTTCCCGCCGGGCTGCTGCTGGAGCCCGGAGTCCGGGCTGGTCCGCTTCGCCGACGCGGTGCCGGCGGTGCTGCGCCCGGCGCACCGCCTCCCGAGCGACACCGAGCCCGGCGTCTGGGGCGACGACCTGCTGAAATCGGTGCGCGAGACGATCGTGGCCGCGGTCGAGAACCGGATGATGAGCGACGTCGGCATCGGCGTGTTCCTCTCCGGCGGGCTCGACTCGGCCATCGTGGCCGCGGTCGCCGCCGAGTACGCGCTGCGCCACCGCCAGCCGCTGCCCACCTTCGCCATCGGCGCCCCCGGCAGCTCCGACCTGGCCGCGGCCAGGGTGGTCGCCGACCACCTCGGCACCGAGCACCACGAGATCGTGATGACCGCCGAGGACGCGATGACCGCGCTGCCGAAGGCGGTGCGCGCGATCGAGCACTTCGACCCGTCGCTGGTGCGCAGCGCGGTGCCGAACCTGCTGCTCGCCGAGTACGCCTCGAAGCGGGTGCACGCCGTGCTCACCGGGGAGGGCGCCGACGAGCTGTTCGCCGGTTACGACTACTACCACCAGGAACCGTTCACCAATCCCGACGCGCTGCAGGCCGAGCTGGTGCGCACGGTCAACGAACTGCACCACCTGAACCTGCAGCGCTGCGACCGCACCACGATGGCCTTCGGCATGGAGGCGCGGGTGCCGTTCCTGGACCGCGACGTGATCGGGCTGGCGCTGTCGATCCCGCCGGAGCACAAGATGATCGGCCCCGGGCGCGAGGCCAAGAAGCTGCTGCGCGACGCCTTCGACGGCTGGCTGCCGGAGGAGATCCTGCGCCGCGGCAAGGAACAGTTCGGCGACGGCTCGGGCGCGAAGGACGTGCTGGAGCAGGCCGTGCTCGCCGCGCCGGAGGTCGCCGAAGCCGAGGGCGTCGAGCTCCGGTCCAAAGAGGAGGCTGCCTTCTACGCCATTTGGCGCAGTGAGCTCAATGGCATTCGTCCCGGGTCCACGCTGGGTTTGTTCGCGACCACCTGAGCGATCGGTGATCTGAACCACTCCACCGGGGTTTTTCCGCGTTGCCGTGGGTGGCCGGTGCTTTCATGCACGCCATGATCGGATTCGAGACGGACCTGGACGACCTCCGGGCGTCCAGTGCCCACCTGGCGGCGGCGGCCGACGCGGCCGCGGCGGCCAGGGACAGCGAGCACCAGCAGGACGTCCCGGTAGCCCCGCCCCGGGAGAGCATCTTCGACATTTCCGGGATCATCCCGGTGGACAACGCCTTCGGGCAGTCGCTGGGCATGCAGGCGGTGGCCCGCGCCTACGAGAACCACCGCGCCAAGGTGGAGAAGATGCTCGCCGAACTGCACCAGAGCACGCTGGACTCGAGCCGCGCGCTGAACACCGTCGCCGAGCTGTACGAGAAGGCCGACGAGGACTCGCGCTCCCGGCTGCGGCGCGCGGCCGCCGAGCTGGACGAAAGCTGAGGCCGGGCATGGACGAGTACTTCGGCGCGGTCGAGACGACCTCGTACGACAACAACCGCGAGGCCCATCTCGAAGGCATCAGCGAGGACCTGCTCGACGGCGCCAACGCCGCGCTCGACGCGCTCGACATCCTGCGCTGGACCGAGTTCTGGATGCCGGAGGACGAGGTCGAGAAGTGGCGCAAGCAGACCGCGGACATCTACCGCGAGTTCTCCGCCGCCGACATCGACCGCGACTCCGACAGCGGGCTGCAGGCGCTGATCAACGAGCAGGACAAGATCTGGAAGGCGCTGATCGACAACTCCAAGTCGGAGCTGGACCAGGCAGAGAAGCGGCTGGAGCACTGGCGCGGGGACGCGGCCAACGACGTCAAGGCCTACATCAACAACCTGGCGCACATCTACGACCGCGTCGGCACGAAGATCACCGTGCTGGAGAGCGACGTGGTGGCCGCGCGCGAGGCGATCGCCTCGGCCAGGGGTGACCTGGTCAACCTCGGCGAATCGTTCAAGGCCGTCGCCGAGAAGTACCAGGAAGACAAGTCGAAGAAGAGCGAATCGGCCATGCTCAAGGTGCTCGGCGCGGCCTTCGCCGGCGCGGTGGCCGGGTTGCTCACCGTGGCCACCGCCGGTGCGGGCGCGGCCGCGGGCGCGGCGGTGCTCTCGGCCACCGCGAAGGGCGCGATCATCGCGGGCAACGTGGCGGGTTCCGCGATCAGCGCGAGCATCGCGAACGCCGCCGAGATCACCGGTGACAACATCTTCGAGCTGGTGTCGAGCTTCTTCGAGCAGACCGACAAGCTGCGCGATGCCATGGTCACCTCGATGGAGGACCTGGCCAAGCAGATCGACATCGAGGCGGAGGACCTGCCGGCGATCCCGCCGCCGCCGGACGTCAGCCCCGGCTCGTCGTTCGACCCGGACTCGTTCGAGACCGAGCGGCTGGACAAGGACCGCGAGCGGCGGGTCCGTGAATCGGGCGTCGACATCGCGCCCGACGGCCAGGTGGACAGCGCCGGGGGCGCCCCGGCTCCGCTAACCTGAGCGGGGAGGTGGTTCAGCGATGACCGGCAAGCCACCACCGCGGTCGCCGAAGAAGCCACCGGCGAAGAAGCCGCCCGCCAAGGCGGACCGGGAGGCGATCGTCAAGGCGCTGCAGGAGCTGTCGGTGAGCGCCGGTTCCCCGGACGGCACGGTCAGCCTTTCGGTCAACACCGACGGGGTGATGACCGGGCTGCGGCTGTCGCCGGGTGCCTCGAAGCTGTCGCCCAGCGAACTCGCCGACCTGGTGCTGCGGACCTACGCGCAGGCCCAGCGCGAGTCGGCCCAGCGCAGCGCGGAACTGCTCAGCCCGATGGGCAACGCCGGTTACGTCACCGACCGGCTGCGCTGGCGGCTCAAGTTCGACCCGGCCACGGCCGCACCGGACGCCGGGGCGGCCGGGTCTGGCTCTGGGCCGGGTTCTGGCGGGAAGCCGGAGACCGGCATTCTCCGTGACCGGTCCGGTTCGTGGCGTGAGCCGGAGAAGCGCGCCGAGCCCGAATCGGATGACGAGTTCTACGAGAAGGGCGTCCGGTTCGACCCGTCGTGGTGATCGGCGCGTTAGCGTGGTCGCATGAGCAAGTCACCCGCGGTGGAGATCGAGGTCGGCCCGCGCACGGTCCGGGTGTCGAACCCGGATCGGGTGTACTTCCCCGCCCGGGGTGAGACCAAGCTCGACCTGGTCAACTACTACCTTTCGGTGGGTGACGGCATCGTGCGCGCGCTGCGTGAGCGGCCGTGCATGCTGCACCGGTTCCCGTCCGGGGTGGCCGGGGAGAAGGTGCACCAGAAGCGCGTGCCCGGTGGCGCGCCGCCGTGGCTGGAGACCGTCCGGGTGCACTTCCCGCGGTACGGCAGGCACGCCGACGAACTGTGCGTGACCGAGCTGGCCAGCGTCATCTGGGCGGTGCAGATGTCCACTGTGGAGTTCCACCCGTGGAACTCGCGGCGCGCGGACACCGAGCACCCGGACGAGTGGCGGATCGACCTGGATCCGATGCCGGAGTGCGACTTCGACCGCGTGCGCCGGGTCGCGCACGTCGCGCACGAGGTGCTCGACGAGCTCGGCATCACCGGCTGGCCGAAGACCTCCGGCGGCGACGGCCTGCACGTCTACGTTCGCATCAAGCCGGACCGGGGTTTCCAGGAGGTCCGGCGCGCGGCGCTCGCCTTCGCCAAGGAGGTCGAGCGCCGCGCCCCGGACGACGTGACCACCGCGTGGTGGCGCAAGGACCGCGAGCCGGACAAGGTTTTTGTCGACTACAACCAGAACACCCGCGACCACACCATCGCCAGCGCGTACTCGGTGCGCGGGGTGCCGGAGGCGGTGGTGTCCACGCCGATCACCTGGGCCGAGGTCGACGAGGTCGAGCCGCGGGAGTGCACCATCGGAGTGGTCTCCCGCAGGTTCGCCGAACTGGGTGACCCGCACGAGAAGATCGACGACGTGGCGTACACAGTGGACACCCTGCTGGAGTGGGCCGACCGGGACGGCCTGGACAAGGGTGACTAGTGTCCTGAGTCGTTAATTTTTGGTCACCGTAGTCTGGGTTGATGCCGAGTGCGAAGTTGGTGCCGCTGACCCTGACCGACGAGGAACGTCGCATCCTGGAAGGCTGGACGCGGCGCCGGACCACCGCTCAGGGACTGGCCATGCGAGCACGGATCGTGCTCACCTGCGCCGAAGGTGGTTCCAACACCGACATCGCCGAACGACTACGGCTCAACCGGGGCACGGTGGCGACCTGGCGGGCACGGTTCGTCCGTGACAGGCTCGACGGCCTGTCCGACGAACCGCGCCCCGGCCGACCGCGCACCATCACCGACGAGCAAGTCGAACATGTCGTGGTCACCACGCTGGAAACGAAGCCGGCCAACGCCACCCACTGGTCGACCCGAGCACTGGCCGCGCAGACCGGAATGACACAGTCCGCGGTCTCGCGGATCTGACGGGCCTTCGGCCTCACACCGCACAAGATCGACACATTCACGATCAGCAAGGATCCGCTGTTCGTGGACAAGGTCCGCGACGTCGTCGGCCTCTACCTCGATCCCCCCGCCAAAGCCGTGGTGCTGTGCGTGGACGAGAAGACCCAGATCCAAGCACTGGACCGGTCCGCGCCCGTGTTGCCGATGCTGCCCGGCGTGCCCGAACGACAGAGTTTCGATTACGTCCGGCACGGCACCACCAGCCTGTTCGCCGCTCTCGAAATCGCCACCGGTCAGGTGATCAGCGCGGTGAAACGCCGCCACCGGCACCAGGAATTCCTCGCGTTCCTGCGCACCATCGACAAGACCGTGCCTGCCGAGTTGGACGTGCACCTCATCCTGGACAACCTGTCAACACACAAAACCCCGGCTGTGAAAACGTGGCTGCTCAAACATCCGCGCTTCCACCCGCACTTCACCCCGACCGGTTCGAGCTGGCTCAACCTGGTCGAACGCTTCTTCGCCGAGATCACCGTCAAACTGCTCCGCCGGGGCGTCCACCGCTCGGTCTCAGCCCTGGAAAAAGACATCCAAAACTGGATCAAACAGTGGAACACCAACCCCCAGCCCTACGTCTGGACCCGCACCGCAGACCAGATCCTCGAATCCCTCGCCGCCTACTGCCAACGAATTAACGACTCAGGACACTAGAGCACCGCGGTCACCCTGATTTCCACGCGCATGCCGGGCGCGCCGAGGGCGGCCACGCCGAGTTCGGTCCAGATGGGCCGGCGCTCCCCCATGCGCTTGCGGAACTGCGCCACCATCACCGGGTTGTGCTCGTCGCGGATCTCCTCGGCGCCGGCGACGTGGTAGGAGTCGACCGAGATCACGTCGTGCCAGGTGGCGCCCGCCGTGGCCAGGGTCCGCTCGATGTTGTCGAAGGCCCGGACGATCTCGTCCTCGAGTTTCTCCGGGAAGTTCCATTCGTTGTCCCAGCCACCCTGGCCGGAGATCTCGACGCGGTCCCCGACGCGGACGGCCTGGCTGTAGTGCAGGTTGACCAGCTGCTCGTCGCCGTATCCCGGGGTGGCGAAGAACTCGGGCCGGGTGCGCTCAATTGACTTCATGCTTGAAGTAAACCACAGAATCGCTTCAAGCGTGAAGTCATCCACCGCTCGCTAGGCTGCCCCCATGGAGGAGACGCGGTGGCTGAACGCGGCCGAGAAGGAGGCCTGGACCGGGCTGGTCTCCCTGGTCCTGCTGCTGCCGGGGCGGCTGGAGGCGCCGCTGCAGCACGAGGCCGGGCTGACCCTGTTCGAATACCTCGCGCTCAGCCAGGTCTCGGAGGCGCCGGGGCGCCGGCTGCGGATGAGCGAGCTGGCCTACCTGGCCAACGGCTCGCTTTCGCGGCTGTCGAACGTGGTCAAGCGGTTCGAGCAGCGCGGCTGGGTCGAGCGCTACCCCGACCCCGACGACGGCCGGTACACCATCGCCGCGCTCACCGACGCCGGTTACGAGGTGGTGGTCGCCGCCGCGCCGGTGCACGTCCGCTCGGTGCGCGAGTGCGTGCTCGACCCCCTCACCGACGAGGACCAGCAGGCGCTGGCGCGGATCGCCGCCAAGCTCCGCATCCGCCCGGCCGACCTTTCATGAGTATTCGTCGCGCAGGCGGAGCCACTGCATGGTCGGGGTCTGCGGCCAGCCCTCCGGCGAGTCCTCCCAGGTCTCCTGGCGGCCGAACGGGGTCAGGTCGAGCAGGTTGAAGTCCATCCGCAGCCGGTCGACGCCACGCGAGGTGGTGAAGTAGGTGCGGAAGAACTCGCCGTTGTCGTGCAGGAGCACGCTGAGCCCGAAGCCGCCGGTCAGGCCGAGGTCGTCCTCGAAGCCGCTGCCGTGGCTGGAGTACCAGGGCACGGTCCAGCCCATGCGCTTGCGAACCGGCTCGATCTCGGCCTGGGGTGCGCGGCAGAGCAGGATCAGGCGGGTGTCGCGGGCGTTGAGGTGGGTCTGGTCGGCGAGGTTGTCGGTGAACGAACAGCAGCCCTCGCACAGGTGGTCCTGCCCCGGCTGGAGCATGAAGTGGTAGATGACCAGCTGCCGCTTGCCGCCGAACAGCTGCGCCATGCCGACTTCCTCGCCGTCCGGCGCGGTGAACCGGTAGCCCGGGTCGAGCCGGACCATCGGCAGCCGGCGTCGCTCGGCGGCCAGGGCGTCCAGCGCGCGGGTGTGTTCCTTCTCTTTGACCAGCAGCGCGTCCCTAGCCACCTGCCATTCCTCCGGGGAGACCACCCGTGGCCGGTTCATGGTGCGCTCCTTCCCTGATGAGTTCCCTGACGGAACCGACTGTAGCCCAGTTAGTTCCTTGAAGGAACCCCCTCGGCTAGGCTGGTCGCATGCAGCGCACCCGCTTCGGTGAGATGGCGTGTTCGATCGCCAGGACGTTGGACGTGATCGGCGAGCCGTGGTCGCCGCTGATCCTGCGGAACGTCTACGTGGGTATCAACCGGTTCGACCAGTTGCAGGAGTCGCTGGGCATCTCGCGCAAGGTGCTCACCGAACGCCTGAAGTGGCTGACCGAGCAGGAGGTGCTCGAGCGGCGGCCGTACTCGGAGCGCCCGCCGCGGCACGAGTACGTGCTCACCGAGCGGGGCACCGAGCTGTGCGACCTGCTGCTGGTGATGGTGCGCTGGGGCGACCGGTGGCTCGCCGGCGAGGCGGGGCCGCCGGTGCTCTACCGGCACCACGCGTGCGGCCGGATCAGCCACGTCGAGCTGCGGTGCTCGGAATGCGGCGAGCCGATGCGGGCCACCGACCTGGACGTGCTGCCGGGACCAGGCGCGTGCTGACCCGCGCGAGCCCGCACGAGGGCTAGCCGGGTTCGCACCGCTGCGCCTCCTCGTCCCAGACACCACCGGAGTCGAGGCAGTTGGTGAACTCGACCTGCCCATCGACCCACCGCTTGTGCTCGGCACACACTTCGTGGCGTTCCTCGTCCCCGTCCCGGCACTGGTAACCGGCCGTCGGCGCCGGGCGGGGCGGCGGCTTGGCCTTCGTGGTGGTCCGGCCGGTTTCGGCGGTCCTCAGCTCGGCCGTGACCGGTGGCGCGACGGCCACTTCCCTCGACGGCGGCGCCGTCGTGCTGACCGGCGGCGTCGGCGTGGGCGACGGCTCGGGGGTGGCGGGCGGGGCGGCCGTGCACCCGGTGGCCACCAGCGCGATCACCGCACCGCGCAGGGCCACCCGCCGCACCCCGGTGCTTACTGTCCTTTTTGGACCTGATGCGATCATGCGAGTCCTCCGGGCGGTGGCGGTCACCATGAACTCGTTCCCGCCACCGCCGGTGTTACTCGCTCACCTGATCAGCTGAACGGGTCCAGGGTGATGCTCGCCTGGGCCGGGTTGCCGTCGTGCACCAGTGATTCGTGGTGGCCGACGTCGTCGAAGGCGAAGCCGTAGGCCTTGCCGTCGACCATGCGCTCGTGGATCAGGCGCGAATAGTGGTTGGTCACCGGGTCCTGGTAGAAGCCGCTCGAGCCGGCGTCCGGCTGGTTCGGGTTGCTCACCAGGGTCGACCGGTTGTACCCGGCGCACAGCGTGCGCGAAATCGGCCCGCGCACCAGGTCGTTCGGCGCGTCGAGCAGCTTGTAGCAGCCGAACACGCTGTCGGAGTCCGGTTTCTGGAACGAGGTGACCACCGCGCCCGCCGAGTTGGTGAAGTTCATCGTGTTCCCGGAGACCCGGCCGAAGTACTTGGTACCGGGTTGATCCGCGAACGGCGTGACGGTCAAAGTGGACGATGCGTACTTCGCCCACACGCGGTTGATGTAGTCGTCCATGATGGCGGCGTTGAGCAGCCCGGCACCCACGCCGTGGCCCGGCGAGAGCGCGCGCAGCACACTGCCGTCCGGCTTGGTCTGGACCAGATTGCCCCAGCCGCCCGGCTGCGCCTTCAACGCGGAGAAGAAACCGTGGTACCCGCCCGCCGTCAACCGGCCCGCGGTTTTCTCCGCACCACCGGACATTCGCACGCCGACCGAGTACGGCGCGGAGAACATGTCGACCTGGGTGCTGTTGATCCAGATTCCGCCGTCGTTGAGCGTGTATTCGGTCCAGTTGAACAAAATATTCCGGTTGGGATCACTCGGGTTCTGCACGGCGGGTTGCACGAGCCCGCCGGTGGTCAGTTTGAACACCAGTTTCTGGCCGTAGGAGAAATAGACGCGGCCGGAGAACTTCGGCAGCCGGATGGTGATCGAACCGCCGTTCGCCGGGCCCTGGATCGACGCGTCGGGCGCCGGGGTCGGCGGGTTGCCGCCGGCCGGCCACGGGTGGAAGGTGCCGTTCGCGTCGGCCCAGCCCTGGCGCCCGGTGCTCAGCTCGGTACCCAGGTTGTAGACGTAGATCGGTTCGGTGCGGCCGGAGTTGTTCTGGATGGTCAGCGGGATGGTGGCGGGCACCGCCGCCGAGGACACGGCCGGCACCGCGGCGAGTCCGGCCGCGGTGGCCAGTGCGGCGCCGAGCGCCAGCAGCTTTCTTTTCACGGACACGGGCATTCTCCTCCTCGAACAGGAATATCCACAGGAGCGAAACAGAATGCACCGGAAGGCGACTTCAATGGCGGGGACCGTGCGCTTCCGGATACAAGGGAGAGCCTTCCCAGGATCACACGTTCTCGGTTACCTGTCAACGCATCGGCGCGGACGCACCCGTCGGCGGCTAGGCAGCCAACAACATCTTCGTTAGCCTCCTGGACATGATTCCCACAGTTGTCTGGGGCACAGGCAACATCGGCCGCGCGGCCATCCGCGCGGTCGGCGCCCACCCGTCGCTCGAACTCACCGCCGTGCTCGTGCACAACCCGGACAAGCTCGGCCGCGACGCGGGTGAGCTGGCTGGTCTGGACCACGAGCTGGGCGTGTCCGCCACCGGCGATCCGGCCGCCGTGCTGGCCGCGAAACCCCGCGCGGTGGTGTACGCCGCTTCCGGCGACATCCGGCCCGACGAGGCGCTCAAGGACATCACCGACGCGATCCGCGCGGGCGCGGTGGTGGTCACCCCGGCGCTCTACCCGCTCTACGACCAGCTCAACGCCCCGCCGGAGCTGCGCGAACCCGTGCTGGCCGCGATCAACGAAGGCGGCGGCTCGCTGTTCGTCTCCGGCGTGGACCCCGGCTGGGGCAACGACGTGCTGCCCGCCCTGCTCAGCGGCCTCGGCACCACTGTGGACGCGGTGCGCTGCCAGGAGATCTTCGACTACTCCACCTACGAGCAGCCGGATTCGGTGCGTTACCTGGTCGGCATGGGGCAGCCGATGGACTACCAGCCGCCGATGCTCGCGCCCTCGGTGCCGTCCATGGTCTGGGGCGGTCAGGTGCGGCTGATCGCCAGGGCGCTCGGCGCCGAGGTCACCGAGATCCGCGAAACGCTGGAACGCCGTCCACTCGAGACCACCGTCGGCACCCGCACCATGGGCGAGTTCGAAGCGGGCACCCAGGGCGCGGTGCGGTTCGAGGTGCAGGGCATCGTCGGCGGTGAGCCGCGGATCGTCATCGAGCACGTCACCCGCATCCACCCGTCGTGCGCCCCGGACTGGCCGCAGCCGCCGAACCCGTCGGGCGCGCACCGCGTGATCATCGAGGGCCGCCCGCGCATCGAGGTCACCGTGGAAGCCAGCGACGAAGGGGAAAACCGCTCCGCCGGCGGCAACGCGACCGCGGTCGGCAGGCTGGTCAACGCGATCGACTGGCTCACCGAAACCGAACCAGGCCTCTACGACGCACTCGACGTCCCCCTGCGCCCGGCGGCGGGCAGGCTCGGAAGGAGCACCCGATGATCATCGACATCCCCGATGGCAAGGACCCGATCGGTTACGTGTGGGGCGAACTGGTGCCCGGCATCGGGACCGCCGCGTCGAACTACTCGCTGGCCGTGTACAGCCACACCACGCTCGGGCTGCGCGAGTTCGAGGCGGCGCGGCTGCGGATCGCGCAGATCAACGGCTGCGTGTTCTGCCTCGACTGGCGCACCGAACGCGACGGGCAGAAGGTCGAGGACACCTTCGCCGACGCGGTGACCCAGTGGCGCACCACCGACGCCTTCGACGACCGCACGCGGCTGGCCGCCGAATACGCCGAGCGGTACGCACTGGACCACCACGGCCTCGACGAGGAGTTCTGGTCGAGGATGACCACGCACTACAGCCAGGCCGAAATCGTCGAGCTGAGCATGAGCATCGGTTCCTGGCTGGCCTTCGGCAGGCTCAACCACGTGCTGGGCATCGACGCGGTGTGCGTGGTGCCCAAGTTCTAGAAATCCCCGTTCTAGAAGTCCTCGGCGATCACGCGCTCGGCGTTGCGCTCGGCGAGCGCGGTGATCGTGACGAACGGGTTCACGCTGGTGTTGCCGGGAATCAGCGAACCGTCGGCCACGTACAGGCCGGGATGGCCGTGCAGGCGGCCGTAGTTGTCGGTGGCCTTGTTCAGCACCACGCCGCCGAGCGGGTGGTAGGTCAGGTGGTCGCCCCAGATCTTGTACACGCCGAACAGGTCCGTCCGGTAGATGGTGCCCTCCTTGGCGTTGATCTTGTCGAAGATCGTTTTGGCGGCGTTGATGGACGGCTGCTTCCACGCGGTCTGCCAGTTCAGCTCGACCTTGCCGGTCGCCGGGTGGTAGGTGAACTGCCCGCGGTTCGGGTTCTTGGTGATCGACAGGTAGAACGACGCGTAGGTCTCGATGCCCGTCGGCAGCGGCGCGACCTCGGCGAACGCACCGCCCGCCGCCCAGTTGTCGATGCCCGCGGTGGGCATGGCCGACTGCAGCGAGCCGGTCGGGTCCCACATGTGGTTGGCGCGGCCGCACATCACGTTGCCGTTGTCGCCCCAGCCCTTGCCGATCTCGCCGTTGAGCCCGGGCAGCGCGCCGGTGGCCTTGAGCTTGGTCAGCAGCTTGCTGGTGCCGACGCTGCCCGCGGCGAAGAACACCCGGTCGGCGGTGACGGCCTTGGTGGCCGTGGTGACCCCGGTGGTGTTGAGCTGCTCGATGACCACGGTGTAGCGGCCGCCCGAGGCCGGGGTCACCGAGGTGACCTTGTGCAGCGGTGAGATGGCCACCCGGCCGGTGGCCCTAGCCTGCGCGAGATAGGTCTTCTGCAGCGTCTTCTTGCCGTGGTTGTTGCCGTAGAGCACCTCACCGCGCAACGCCGACCTGGGCACCGCGCCCGCCTGCTCCTGTTTCATGTAGTCCCAGTCGTAGACGTTGGGCACGAACACGAACGGGAAGCCGGAGCGTTCGGCGTGCTTGCGGCCGACTCGCGCGTACTGGTAGCAGTCCGCGCTCTCCCACCAGCCAGGGTCCACTTCGGTCACGCCGAGCCCGGCGTTGGCGCGCGGGTAGTACACGTTGTACATCTCGTCGGGATTCACCGAGGGCAGCACCCCGCCGAAGTTCTCGCGCCGTGGCGTGACCGCCATGCCGCCGTTGACCAGCGAGCCGCCGCCGACACCGCGGCCCTGGTAGACGCTGATCCCGCTGAAGTCCTCGGCGTCGAGAATGCCGGTGTGCAGCGGGACGTCCTTGTCGATCGGGAAGCCGAGGAAGTTGCTCAGCGGCTGCTTGGTCCTGGTCCGCAGCCAGTACGAACGGTAGTCCGGGCTGGTGGTGTTGGCGAAGATGGTGCCGTCCGGGCCGGGGGTGTCCCAGGCCATGCCCATCTCGATCATGTGCACGTCCACGCCCGCCTGCGCGAGCCGCAGCGCGGTGACCGAGCCGCCGTACCCGGTGCCGATCACCAGCGCGGGCACGTGCGCCCCGTCCGGGATGGGGGACGGCGGCGGGGCGGCGGACGCCCGGCCGCCGCCCAGCGCGGCCAGCCCGAGGATAGAACCGGTTCCAGCGATGAACGCACGCCGGGAGAAGTCGGTGGAGCCGGTGCCGGACAGGGAATTACCGTTCATGTGACGTTCCTCACGCTCGACTTATGAGAACACGTTATACTTTCTCTCGAGCGTACGGATCGGCCGAACGGCGGATCAGCGGCCCCGGCGTGTGATCGCGAGACCGGCGAGCACCACCGCGACCACGGCACCCAGCGCACCCGCCAGCACGAAGGTGGCACCGGGGCCGGCGGCGGCCACGATCGGCTGCGCGAGCAGCGGCGACGCGAACTGCCCCAGGAACAACACCGACGTGACCAGGCCGAGCGCCCGCGTCCGCGCGCCGGGGTCGACCGAGGAGACCACCCAGCCGTTCAGCGTCGGATTGCTCAGCCCCACCCCGAGCCCGATGACCAGCATGCCCGCGGTGGCGATCCACAGGTTCCCGGCGGTGCCGACCAGCACCAGCCCGGCGGCGTAGGCGGCGAACATCACCGCCGCCAGCACGCGGAAGTCCCACCGCGCGCGCAGTTTGCCGTAGTTCAGCCCGATCGCGGTCATCACCAGGTTCAGCGCGGCGATCATCGCGCCGGTCACCACCGGCCCGGCGCCGCCGATCTCGGCCAGCCAGAACGGGCCCTGCGTGGGAACCGCGTAGAACACGGTGATGCTGAGGAAGGTGAGCAGGTACAGGCCGAGCAGCGGCGCGGTCCACGGTGAACCGCCGGCGGAGCCCGGCGCGCGCTCGGCCACCGGTGCCTCCGGCACGTTCCGCACCACCAGGAACAGCATCGGCAGGGCGAGCAGGTAGATCGCGAACGGCCCGCGCCAGCTCAGCTCGGCCAGCAGGCCGCCGAGCAGCAGGGCCACCACCCCGCCGAAGCCCATGGCCGCGCCCTGCAGCCCGAGCACGCGGCCGTGCGCGGACGGCGGGTGGTGGTCGGCCAGCAGCGCGGTGGCGGTGGTCATGATCGCGCCGATGCCGATGCCGAGCAGCACCCGCCCGGCCAGCAGCGCGGGCAGGGAATCCAGCAGCAGCCCGGAACCGCCGCCGACGATGTACAGCACCAGCCCGGCGACGAGCACGCGCACGCGGCCGAGCCGGACACCGACGAGCCCGAACACCGGCGCGGCGAGCATGATGGCCAGCCCCGGCAGGGTGAGCACAAGGCGGACCAGCACGTCGGCGTGCGGGGTGCCGGCGAAGTGCTGTTCCATGCCCGGCAGCGACGGCGTGATGGTGGCGCTCGCCATGATGGTCATCGTGCTGACGCCGAGCAACGTCGCCAGCAACGGGCTCGGGGTGCGCCGCGTGGCGACGATCGTTTCGGTCATGGCCACGAAGCTAGGACCTCGAGCGCACTCGAGGTCAAGGCGCGGACAAGGCGCGGTCAGGCCACGTCAGTGGCCGTCACCACGAACGAGCGCACCAGCGGATGGGGCTGTTTCGACGGCCACGCGATGAGCAGCGGGCACGGCGGGAGGTCCGCCAGCGGCACCGCGGTCAGCCCGTCCGGCAGCGGTGAACCGCCCGGCATCAGCCCGATCGTCGAATTCCAGCGCACCGCCTGGAAGCATTCCTGGGCCGTGCGCACCTTCGGGCCTTCGCGGTCGCGGCCACCGCTCCAGTAGGCGGCCCAGACCGGGTCGGTGACCCCGTCGAGCCGGAACCACGGGCGGTCGTCGAGTTCACGCAGCCGCAGGGATTCGCGTGTCGCAAGTGGATCGTCGGCACGCAGCAAGACCGAGACCGGTTCCTCGCGCAGGGTGTGGGTGCTGATCCCGTTGTCGTCGAATGGACCGCGGGTCAGCGCCACGTCGACGAGTCCACTTCGGAGTCCGCAGGTGGGATCGCTGAAGTCGGCCTCGCGCACACGCACTTCCACGTCCGGGTGCCGTTCGCGGAAGGTGGCGACGAGCCCGGAACCCAGCCGCTCGGCGCTGTCCGCGAGCGTGCCGACGACCAGCGCGGGCCCGGCCGTCACCCGGTCACGCACCTGCTCGGCGTGGTCGAGCAGCTGGCGCGCCTCGGCCAGCAGCCCCGCGCCCGCCGCGGTGAGCGAAACGCCCTGCGCCGACCGGTCGAACAGGACCACACCGAGTTCGGTTTCCAGGGCGCGGATCGCGCGGCTCAGCGGCGGCTGGGTCATGTGCAGGCGCGCCGCGGCCCGGCCGAAGTGCCGTTCCTCGGCCACCGTTACGAAGTACCGCAGCGTCCGCAGGTCCATGACCGGTGACGATACTGCGCCGGTATCGCGGATACCGGACAGGTCTTGGACACCGCCGGTCCGGCGCGCCTGGAATGGTGGCATGACAACGGAAGAAGTGCTCGCCGACGAACTCGTGGTGCTGCCGAACCGGAACGCCGAGCTGGTGCCGAACATCGGGATCATCGGCGGCCGTGACGCGGTTCTGGTGGTGGACACCGGAATGGGGCCGCGCAACGCGGAACCGGTGCTCGAATTCGCCACCGGATTCGCGCGGGGCCGTGAGCTTTTCCTGACCACCACGCATTTCCACCCGGACCACGCGTTCGGCGCGCAGGTGTTCCGCGGGCACGCCACCTATCTGGTCAACCGCGCGCAGGCCGAGGACCTGGCGCACCGCGGTGCCGGGTACCTGGAGATGTTCCGCGGGCTCGGGCCGTCGATCGCGGCCCAGCTCGACGGCGTGGAGATTCCGGTGCCGGACGTGGTCTACGAGCACGGCCACACGCTCGACCTCGGCGGGCGTGAGGTCCGCCTGCGTGCCACGGGCCGCGCGCACAGCGCCGGTGACCAGGTCGTCACGGTGCCCGACGCGGGCACGATGTTCACCGGCGACCTGGTGGAGACCGGGCAGTTCGCCATCTTCCCGTGGTTCCCGCCGCATGATGTCGCGGTGTCCGGAACGCGCTGGATCGGCGTGGTGGAAGGGCTGATCGAGGAGGCACCGGCGCGGGTCGTGCCCGGCCACGGCGACGTCGGCGGCGGTGAGCTGCTCACCGAGGTCCGGGACTACCTGCACGTCCTGCGCGACGAAACCTGGCGCCGCCGGGACGCGGGCCTCCCCGACGACCAGATCGTCGCTGAGGTGCGGGAGCTGATGATCACCCGGCGTCCAGACTGGCGGGGACGCGAATGGATCGACACGGCCGTCGCCTGCTTCCTCGCCGAGCACTCCGGTTAGGCGCCGTCCGGCAAGTCACGCTCGCGCTCTTCGCGCCCAGGCGGCCCCTGGCGGCACGGGCCGATCGGCCGAGTACGCCCAGTACGAGGCCGACCCGCCCGCACCGCCAGGAACCACCTGGATCACGAAGCCCATCGACCAGACTCACCGGACAGCGCCTAAGGTCGGGCCCATGGAACTGGACCTCGGTGCGGTCCGGGCCTTCGTCGCCGTTGCCGATGACCGGCACTTCGGTGACGCCGCCGACCGGCTCGGGCTGACGCAGCAGGCGACCTCCAAGCGGATCGCCAAGCTCGAAGCGAGCCTGGGCACCACCCTGTTCCACCGCGCCCGCACCGGCACCGAGCTGACCGAGGACGGCGCCGCCTTCCTCCCGGACGCGCGTGCCCTGATCGCGCTGGCCGACCAGGCGGTGCGGTCGGTGCGCGCGCCGCGCCGGCCGCTGCGGGTGGACGTGCTCGGCACCCGGCTGTCCCCCACCGAGCTGATCCGGTCCTTCCACGAGGCCCATCCCGAGGTGGAGATCGACATCGTCACCTCGCGCGGCCTGCGCAGCGGGCAGCCCGCGCTGCTCAGCGGCGCGATCGACGTCGCGTTCGCCAGGGTGACCGGCGAGCTGGACCCGGCCATCGCGTACCAGCCCGCCTACCTGGAACCGCACCACCTGCTGGCCGGGCGCAAGCACCCGCTGGCCGGGCGGCGCCGGGTGCGGATGGCCGATCTCGCCGGAACGGTGGTCTCCATGCCCGGCAACGAACCGGGCAGCGAATGGGCCGACTACTACCACCACCTGCGGCACGAGTTCGGGTTCGGCGTCGAGACCGCGGGCCCGGATTTCGGGCTGGACCACATGCTCGACGAGATCGCCCGGTCGGCGGACCGCTGCACCTTCGGCGGGGAGCGCATGCGCGTGCCGTGGCACGCCGGGATCGTGCAGCTCCCGGTGGTCGACCCGACCCCGCTCTACCCGTGGTCGATGCTGTGGCACCGGCGCAACCGCCACCCGGCGCTGCCGGTGCTCATCGAGCACATCGCCGAGCGGGTGCGGCCGTTCGACCCGGCAACCCAATGGCTGCCACCCGGGGAACCCGTGCGCTGAGCCGTCCGGGTGGAAAAGCAACGCGCTAGCCGATCCGGGTGCCGAATTCTTCCTTCTTTCGTCGCTAACGACCGGTCTGCCCGCCTGCCTAGCATTCTTTTCTCCCCGTTGTTCCCCCTGTCGCAGAAGGACAACAAAAGATGCGCATCCGAGGTCTCATCACCGCGCTGCTGTGCGCGGCCGGGCTCACCGCCGTCGCTCCCGCCGCCGGCGCCGCCCCGATCATCGACGGTGAATACGCCAAATCCGGCCCGTGGGCGGCGATGGTCCAGCAGAACGGCCAGCAGTGGTGCTCCGGCTCCATCATCAGCGCGACCTGGGTGCTCACCGCCCAGCACTGCATCGACGAACCCGGCGCCACCTACTCGGTGAAGGTGGGCAACATCGACCACCAGTCCGGCAAGTACGCGGCGGTGGCCAGCATCCACACCCCGTCCAGCGGCGCCGACATCGCGCTGCTCAAGCTCGACCGGTCGATCAGCACCACCTACGCCACGCTCGGCACGTCGGTGGCCGTCGGTGACACCGAATACGTCTACGGCTGGGGGTACAACGAGGACGGCGTGTTGCAGCGCTACCTCAAGGTCGCCCGCATGGACGTGATCAGCGTCAGCAACGGCCTGATCCGCGCCCACCGCGACACCGGGCTCACCAACGGCGGTGACTCGGGCGGGCCCGTTTTTGTCGGCGGCCGTCAGGTCGGCGTGCACATCGCGGGCAACAAGGTGGACACCTCCACGCACACCAGCATCGCCGCGAACCGCACCTGGATCAGGAACACCTCAGGCGTGTAACCGTTCCCGTGGACCGAGTCAGGCCAGCACGCCGGCCCGGGAGAACCGCAGCTCCGAGTCGGCGACGCTGTCCACGCGCAGCCGTTTGACGTCGGCGTGGTAGCTCATCGAAGTCAGCCACGGCATGCGATCACCCTGCCGGGGCAACTGGTCCACCGCACGCTGGACGTACCCGGCGGCGAAGTCCAGCAGCGGCCGCGTCGGCATCGACGGGTCGGCGGGCTCCGGGCGGCAGCTGTCGTGGCCGTGTTCGTCCATATGGGACAGAAGACGGCAGAAGTGCTCGCAGAGCAGGCCGACCTTCAGCGTCCACGACGAGTTCGTGTACCCGATGGCGAAGGCGAAGTTCGGCACCCAAGACAGCATCATGCCCTTGTACGCCAGCGTTTCCTTCAGCACCACCGGCTTGCCGTCCACGGTCAGCTCGATCCCGCCGAAGGCCTGCACGTTCAGCCCGGTCGCGGTGACGATCAGGTCGGCTTCGAGTTCGCGGCCGGACTCCAGCCGCACCCCGCGTTCGGTGAAGGTGGCGATCCGGTCGGTCACCACCGACGCCGTGCCGCGGCGGATCGCGCGGAACAGGTCGCCGTTCGGCACCGCGCACAGCCGCTGGTCCCACGGGTCGTAGGGCGGGTTGAAGTGCTCGTCGACCGGATAACCCGGCGGCAACTGCTTGGTGTTGGCCCAGCGGATGAGCCGCCGCGCCAGTTTCGGGAAGCGCTGGCAGAACTTCCAGACACCGATCTGCTTGGCGATGTTCTTGCGGCGCGCCAGCGCGTACCCGCGCTCGTCGCCGAGCAGTTTGCGCGCCAGGTTGGCGAACTTGTCCTCTCGCGGCACCGGCATCACGTACGTCGGCGTGCGCTGCAGCATGGTCACGTGCGCGGCGGTGTCCGCCATCGCGGGCACCAGCGTGACCGCCGTGGCGCCGCTGCCGATCACCAGCACGCGCTTGCCCGCGTAGTCGAGGTCCTCCGGCCAGTGCTGCGGGTGCACGATCGTGCCCTGGAACCGTTCCCGGCCCTCGAAGTGCGGGGTGAAGCCCTCGTCGTAGCGGTAGTAACCACCGGCGGCGAACAGCCAGCTGGCGCTCAGCCACAGGCGCTCGCCGGTGTCCGTGCGCTCGACTTCGGCCACCCAGCGCGCGGTCTCGCTGGACCACTCGGCCGACACCAGCCGGTGGTGGTAGCGGATGTGCGCGGCCAGGCCGTTTTCGTCGATGGTCTCGTGCAGGTACGACAGGATGCGCGGGGCGTCGGCGATCGACTGCTCGTCCCGCCACGGCTTGAACTCGTAGCCGAAGGTGTGCAGATCCGAGTCCGAGCGGATGCCGGGGTAGCGGAACAGGTCCCAGGTGCCGCCCGAGGCCGCGCGGGCCTCCAGGATGGCGAAGCGCTTGGCCGGGTGCTCCGCTTTGAGGTACCGCCCGGCGCCGATGCCGGAGATGCCGGCCCCGACCACGAGCACGTCGAGGTGCTCGACGGGGGTCTGCGAGGTGGTCATGTCCTTACAGTGCGCTGGCGGCCGGGGCTTGCGCCAGTGCAACACGCACCATCATGCTGATCAGATGGTGCGAACTGCCACCTGGCCACCGCTGTCCGCCGAGGGCAAGCTGCTCTTCCGGCGTGGCGCGGAAATCGTGCTGGACCTGCGGCCGGACTGGCTGGAGGAACTGCACGAGGCGTCGCTGAGCGGGCAGCGGATGCGGCCGGTGGCCGAGGATCCGGTGCTCGCCGCCGCCACGCGCCGGGCCAATCTGGCGAACCTGCGGCACTGGGCGGCGGCCAACGTCTCGCACCCGGGACGGCGGGTGCCCGCGAACACCGCGCCCGACCTGCTCGAATCCGCCCGCGACCTGGTGCGGCGCGGGCTCGACGAAACCGCGCTGGAGGCCTACCGCACCGCACAGGGCGTGGCCTGGCGGCGCTGGATGGACATCTGCTTCGAGCTGACCGACGACCCGGTGCGGTTGCGTGAACTGCTCAACGTCTCCGCGTTGTCCATCTCCACCTTCATCGACGACACCGTCGCCGCGGTCACCGAGCAGATGCGGGCCGAGCGCGCCGAACTGACCCGCGGCGCGCACGCTGAGCGGCGGGCGGTGGTCACGCTGCTGCTGGAAGGCGCGCCGATCAGCCGGTCCCGCGCCGAGGTCCAGCTCGGGTACGGGCTGACCGGATGGCACACCGCCGCGGTCGTCTGGAACGATTCGGGCACCGCGTCCGAGCAACTGGAGGCCGCGGCCGAAGCCGTCATGCGCACGGCGGGCGCCACCCATCGGCTGACCGTGGTGGCCGGGGCGGCCGCGCTCTGGGTGTGGCTGCCGGTCGGCACCGCGCCGCCCGCCGGGCCGCTGGCCGCGGAACTGGCCGCCTATCCCGATGCCAGGGTGACCATCGGCCGTCCCGGTGCCGACGTCGACGGGTTCCGCCGCAGCCATCTCGACGCCGTCACCACGCAGCGGATGCTGACCAGGCTGATCTCGCCGCGGCAGGTCGCGCGTTATCCCGACGTCCAGCTCGCCGCGCTGCTCACCGCCCAGCCGGAGCAGGCCGACGAATTCCTCGCCGAAACCCTGGGCGGCCTGCTCACCGCCGACGCCGACACCCGGGAAACCGTGCTGACCTACGTGCGCGAGCTGGGCAACACCACGCGCACCGCGGAACGCCTGTACACGCATCGCAACACGGTCCTGCGGCGGCTCGCGCGTGCCGGGGAGCTGCTGCCGCAGCCGCTGGCCGACAACGCGGTAAGCGTGGCCGCCGCGCTGGAAGTGCTGCGGTGGCGGGGAAGCGCGGGATGATCAGGCGGACTTGTCGGTGAACCAGTGGCGGCCGCGGCGGGTGCGCCAGTGGCGGCCGCGCTGGGGCTCCGGCGGTCGGCGGCAGGCGGCGAACTCCGGCGCGGTGATCGCCATCATCACCTGGTAGCGGACGCCGCCGAGGTGCAGTTCGGTGTCGCGGACGCGGCGCACCTCGCGGAAGCCGAGCACACCGTGCAGCGAGAGCGAGGCGACGTTGCCGCCGTAGATGCCGACCACGCACTTGCGGTAGCCGCGCTCGAAGAACATGTGGCTCAGCAGCACGGTGATCGCGTCGGCGGCGTACCCGCAGCGGCGGTAGGAGTCGCCGATGCCGACGCCGTAGCTGAACCGGCTGCTGCGACCGCCGACGTCCGGCATCGCGGTGATCGAGCCGACCAGGATGCCGCTGTACCGGGTTTCGATGGCGAACTGGAGGTCGTCCCCGGTCCGGTGGGCGGCCCAGTGCTGGTAGCGGCCGACCGCGGCGCGGGCGGCGGACTCGCGGTCGAAGCCGGTGAGCGTGCGCCGGTCGGCGGGGGTGATGGCGCGCAGGCGCACCTTGCTGCCGGTCAGGCCCGGCACCCCAGCGAACTCCCCCACCGGCTGCGTCATCATCACCGGTGACCTTACTAGTGGTCGCCATCGGAAGTCCTTCGCGGGTATCGGCGGATCCAGTCGAGACCCCGGGGACTTCCGATGGTGACCACTGGGACGGCCCCGCCCCACCGCTGCCGGTGGGGCGGGGCCGTGGGCTCACGCCGTCACCAGTGACAATCCGTAACGCTGGAGGATTTCGTTCACCGGCTGGAACCAGGTCTCCCCGCCGGAACCGCAGTTGCCCCAGCCGCCGGAGGTCACGCCCTGTGCCTGGTCGCCGGTGATGAACGAGCCACCGGAGTCACCGGGTTCGGCGCACACGCTGGTTTTGGTCATCTGGTGCACCGCGCCCTGCGCGTAGTTCACCGTCTCGTTGTGCGCGAGCACGGTGCCGCAGTGCCAGTGCGTGGTCGAGCCGGACCGGCAGACCGAGGTGCCCACCGGCGCCACCCACGAACCGCGGACCAGCGCGTCGCTGACCGTGCCCCAGCCGAGCACCACCGGCACCGTCCACCAGCCGTGGCCGATGCCGACGTAGGCCAGGTCGTCACCGGGGAACGACGAGCCGTGGAAGGTGCCCATGGCCGAGCCGTCCCAGCCGGTCACCGAGCTGCCGACGCCACCGCAGTGCCCGGCGGTGACAAAGCCGCCGTGCACCGAGAACCCGATCGAGCAGCGGACGTTCCCGTTGATGTAGAAGGGATCGCCGCCGACCGTGCCCGCCGCGTAGCTCACCGGCTTCGGCCCGGTTTCCACGGTGACCGGCCCCGCGGCTCTCGCTTTGTCGAGGAAGGCGGCCAGTTCCGGACTGTTCGATCCACTTTGGACGGAGATCACCACGCTGCCGCGGCGTGGATCGGCGCGCCAGCCGCTGACCTCGGCCGGCGCCGGTTCGGCGTCGATCGCGGCCTTGGCGGCGTCCAGCCGGGCGGCGCTGACCGGCACGGGCGTGGCGACGGCCCCGGCGTTCTCCACCGCGGCCGCGGCAGCCTGGTCGGTCACGCCGACCACCAGCTTGCCGCGGCCCGGGTCGAACCAGGCACCACCGAACGCGGCCCCGGCGGCCGCCTGCGCGACCGGCAGCACGCGGCTCGCGACGGCTTCGTCGGCCAGCCGGGTGCGGGCCTGATCGGCGGTCAGCCCGAGGTCGCGTTGCATCGCGGAGACCAGTCCGGGTGACACCTCCGGTGCGGCGGCCGCGGTTCCGGCGGTGACCGCGGAGAGCACCAGGCAGGCGGTGGCGGTCAGGGAGAGCAGATTTTTTCGACGCATCAGAACTCCTCGAGGTGGGGACAGGGAGGGGTACGTGCGAATCCGAGTGTGTGCGGCCAGGTAGCGGAGGTCCAGGTCTAGACCAGTTCCTGTCCGAAAATGGCCATCAGCGCGGTTGTCCCGTCAGCAGGGCACCCAACCCGGCTGGCACCGCGAAATCCCTTACACCACACCGGATCACCTCGGCCGCGCCGACCCCGCCACCGACTCCGCCCCGGTCAGGGTCGCGGGAAGTGGAGGTAGACCGGTCGCACGGTGTCGGCACGCGAGACGGTTTCCGAGGTCGTGCGCTTCTCGCCGGAGATCCGCTGGGTGCTCAGCTCGACCTGGTACGAGTCGGTCGGCGCCACCTCGATCCGCGGCATCCGCCACACGCATTCGTAGAGCGGCTCGACCTGGCGGACGACCCCGTCACCGCGCTCGAGCTTGCCGGTGGCCATGACCGCACCCGCACCGTCGCGAATGGTCCATTCGGTCTGCCGCCACAGGCACTTCGCGTTGTCGAAATTGGCGCCCAGCGAACTGTCGTGGGTCGAGACCTCGATCATGAACACCACGCGCTCGGGCGCCGGAGAGGAAACCGGCGGCGGAGGTGGCGGCGGTGACGCGACCGGCGCCGCTTCCGTGGCGCCACTGCACGCCGACGCCAAAAGAACAACCGTCACACCAGCCCAACGGGCACTACGCATCATTTTCCCCTCTACTGTTCGCTGATCGATCGGCACCCATTGGCACGGCGTTACCGCGCCCCGGGCCGCTGTGATGCCCACCACAGCTACCTTTGGCGTTTCGGCGTCGCCATTTCGGAAAGCGCAAATCCGGGGAAAAGAAAAGCGCCATTCGGCCCAATCGGGGAGGGCCTGCTACCTTGTGGCCCATGTCGGAGCCGAACGCCGCCGAGCAGCCGCCGTACGTCCCGCCGCCCCGCCGGACCAGCGGGCGCATCACCGGCGGCATCGTCCTGGTCCTGGCCGCGATAGCCCTGGAGGTCGTCGGGATCCAGGCACTGGCCGACCCCGGATGCGGTCGTGTCCAGTTCCTCGAACAGCGCGCGCAGCCCGGACACCGACGGCGAGGCGCAGTTCGGCGGCTTGATCCTGTGCTTCTTCGGGCTCAGCGTGCTGGGCTTCGGCATCAGCCTGTTCGGCAAGAAGAAGTTCAAGCCGAGGCCCGCCGCGCCTGCGCCGCCCGGCAACAACGCCGCCTGATCCACCAAGGCGTGCCGGGGGTCGTCCCCCGGGCAATACCGCGGGCACTGGGAGTGCGGCCGGAGGCCGCACGAACAGGGGCATCCGCCTCGTGGGCCGGGCGGGGCTCGAACCCGCGGCCAAGGGATTATGAGTCCCCTGCTCTGACCAACTGAGCTACCGGCCCTCGCGACCGTGCGGGCGCGACGAAAGCCCCCGCGAGTCGCTGGTCGAACTTACCTCATGGGCGGTGGGGGCCGCCGGTAGGGTGAGCGCATGGCCGAGCCGACGGACAGCCCCACCAAGTGGGTCGCCCAGCACGTTCAGCGCTACCTGGAAACCGGCGGTGAGCAGGGCGGAGTCTTCCACGGGGTGCCCGCGCTGCTGCTCACCACGCGCGGGCGCAAGAGCGGCCAGCTGCGGCGCACGGCCCTCTACTACGGCGAGGACAACGGCCGGTACGTCGTGGTCGCCTCCAACGGCGGCGCGGCCCGGCACCCCGCCTGGTACCTGAACCTGACCGCCGACCCGGCGGTCACCGTGCAGGTCGGCTCCGACGTTTTCGAGGCCGACGCCCGGCCCGCCGAAGGCGCCGAACGGGACCGGCTGTGGGAAATGATGGTGGAACTCTTTCCCACCTACCGTTCCTATCGCGCCAAAACCGACCGGGAAATCCCGTTGGTGGTGCTCAGCCGACGCTGAACAAATCAGCGGAAAGCGGCGACCGCCGTGTGCTGCGGAGTGACAACCGGGAGCGTGTAGAGGATTTCGGCGGTGAGCGCCCCCGCCGGTACCGGCAGCACATAGGGCCGCGCCGGGTCCACGAACTGTTCACCGTGAGAAGCCAGTTCCGCGGCCCCGGACTCCGGCGTGGCACCGAAGAACTTCACGTGGTGCACGGTGAACGAAACGAACCCCAGGCTGATCACCAGGTCGGCGGCCACGGACGGGCACACCAGGGTCTTGGACACGAAGGTGCCCGCGGTCAGTTCCACGCTCTGCTCCTCGAAGTGGTCGGAAACCGGGACGCCGAGGTCCCACGGGGTGACGTCGTCGCAGGACGGGTCCGGCAGCACCGAAAGATGCAGGTGGCCGGTGTGCGGATTGGGCCCGTGGTACGGCCGCCACACCCACGGGCTGATCCGCGAGTCCACGATCCGCCGGTCCCAGATGACGTACTTGATCCGCCGGTCGCGCACCTCGACCAGCCGCGCGGCGAGCCAGCGGCAGTCGAGCCCGCCGCCGGGGTCGTGCGTGAAGTCCCGCGCCGTCACGATTCCGGGCCCGTACCACGGGTTGTGGTCGCTGCTGCGGTTCTGGTGCGAGGTGTCCCCGATCGAGCCGTCGCTGACCCGGCTGCGGTTCGGGGCCAGCGCGTCCAGCTGCGCCAGCAGTGCCTCCAGTGCGTTCGCCACTCGCCACGCCATACCCGTTCCTACGTGCCCGGAACGCCGGCGGATCACCCCGCGATCGGCAACTTCGCTCCGTCACGCAGGAACAACGGGATGCGGTCGAGCGGCGCCGCCACCAGGCCGCCCGAGGCGACCTCGCCGGTCCACGCGTCGGTCCAGGTCGCGCCACTGGGCAGGTAGACCGAGCGCGACCGGGCCCCGGCGTGCAGCACCGGCGCGACCAGCAGGTCCGGGCCCAGCAGGAACTGGTCGTCCACCTCCCAGGCCGCCGCGTCGTCCGGGAACTCGGTGAACAGCGGCCGCATCGGCGGCGTGCCGTGCTCGTGCGCGGCCCGCATCTGCGTCATCAGGTACGGCCGGATCCGCTCGCGCAACCACAACGACGCCGCGATCAGCTCACCCGCCTCCTCGCCGTAGCTCCACACCTCGTTCGGCCCGCCGGTCATCTCCGGCCCGAACGGCACCCGCGGATCCCGCACCCCGTGCAGCCGGAACAGCGGGCAGAACACGCCGTACTGGAACCACCGCACCATCAGCTCCCGGTACTCCGGCGAATCCGGGTCACCGCCGTGGAAACCGCCGATGTCGGTGGTCCACCACGGGATCCCGGACAACGCCACGTTCAGCCCGGCACGCACCTGCGCCCGCAGCGAAGCCCAGGTCGCCGGGATGTCACCCGACCACAACGCGGCGCCGTAGCGCTGGCTGCCCGCCCACGCCGACCGGCACAGCAGCACCACGTCCTCCGCGCCGTCCCCGCGCGCGCCTTCGTGGAAGGTCTGCGCGCTCGCCAGCGGATAGAGGTTCGCCACCTCGCTGCCCGGTCCACTGTGGAAGCTCAGGTTGTGCGGGTGGCCCGGTTGCAGCTCGGGTTCACAGGCGTCCAGCCAGAACGCGCGCACCCCGCGGTCGTAGTAGTTCGCCTTCACCGTGCGCCAGACGAACTCCCGCGCCGCCGGATTGGTCGGGTCGTAGAAGCTCACCGGCATTTCGACGTCGAAACCCTTGTCGTGCCAGGGAGCGTGTGCCGGGATGCCGTGGTCGGTCCCGACCAGCAGCCCGCGGTCCCGCATCTCGGCGTAGTTCGCGCTCAGCGGGCTCACCGACGGCCAGATCGACACCATCAGCCGGATGCCCAGCGAATCCAGCTCGGCGAGCATCGCGTCCGGATCCGGCCACTCGGCGGGATCGAACTGCCAGTCCCCCAGGTGCGTCCAGTGGAAGAAGTCGGCCACCAGCACCGACATCGGCAGGCCACGGCGCTTGTGCTCCCTGGCCACCGCGAGCAGTTCCTCCTGGCTGCGGTACCGCAGCTTCGACTGCCAGAAGCCGCTCGCCCACTCCGGCAGCATCGGGGCGTGCCCGGTCGCGTCGGCGTAGCGGGACAGGATCTGCAGCGGCGTACCGGCGGTCACCCAGTAGTCGATCTGCCGCGCCGAATCGGCGACCCAGCGCGTGCCGTTCTCCGCCAGCTCGACCCGGCCGACCGCCGGGGAATTCCACAGTAGACCGTAACCGCGGCTGGACAGGACGAACGGGACGGACACCTCCCCGTTGCGCTGCACCAGATCCACCACCATGCCCTTCTGGTCCAGCCGCCCGTGCGTGTGCTGCCCGAGGCCGTAGAACCGCTCGCCGGGATAGGCGTGGAACCGCTGCTCCAGCCGCGCGTACCCGCCGCCGCGTTCCTCCCGCAGCCGCGGCCCCGGCCACCAGAAGTGCGCGCGCTGCTCGGTGAACAGTTCCGCGCCGGTGTCCGTGCGCGTGAACGAAAGCACCGGCACCACACCGGTGTCGGTGTCAACCAGCTCCACCGTCGCGGTCAGGGCACCGTTGACGATCCGGTGTTCCGACTCCTCCACTTCGGACGGTTTGGGTGCGACGAGCGCGCCCGGCAGGTCCTCGGTGATCCGGTGCCGGCCCACGCGCACGCGCAGGCTGTCCGGGCCCCACGGCTCGATCCGGATCACCTCGTGGCGGACCCGAACTTCGATCATCCCAACTCCCTAGTCCTTGAGGGCGCCGCCGGTGACCCCGGCGACCACGTACCGCTGCGCGATCACCAGCAGCACCGCCGCCGGGATCGAGGCCAGCACCGCGGTGGCCAGCACCGCGTTCCAGTCGGCGCTCTGGTTGCCGATGAACCGGTAGATGCCGACCGTGATGGGCTCGATCGCGCGTCCCGTGGTGAGCGTGACGGCGAACAGGAAATCGGCCCAGGCGAACAGGAACGAGAACAACCCGGCGGTGACCATCGCGTTCCGGCTGACCGGCACGATGATCGAGCTGAACACCCGCCAGTACCCGGCACCGTCCACTCTGGCCGCTTCGGACAGCTCACGCGGGATGGACAGCATGAACGCGCGCAGCACCAGCACGGCGAACGGAATGGTCGCGGTCGAATCGGCCAGCACCAGCCCGAGGTAGCTGTCGATCAGGGAGAACTCGCTGAACAGCGTGTACAGCGAGTTCGCCATCACCGGCCCGGGCACCATCTGCACGATCAGCAGCGCGAACACGAACGCCTGCACACCGCGGACCCGCAGCTGCGCCAGCGCGTACGCGGCGGGCATGGCGATCGCCAGCGACACCACCACGGTGCCCGCCGCCACCGCCAGGCTGGCCAGCAGGTGACCGCCCTGTGTGGACAGTGCGCTGCGGTAGCCGTCGAGCGTGCCGTTCACCGGCACCCAGTCCGGTGCCGGCTTGAGCAGCGAGCCCGCCGGCTGGAAGGAGGCGTTGACCATCCAGTACAGCGGGAACAGCAGCACGATCACCACCGCGATCCCGGCCGCGGTGCGCAGGTACCGGGTCACCGCTGCTCCTCCCGCAGTTGCGCCCGCGCCGAGCGCAGGTAGAGCAGGCCGAACACGGTGGCGATGAGCACCAGCAGGTTGCCCACCGCCGCGCCCTGCCCGAAGGCGAAGTCGCCGTCGAACGACAGCTGGTAGGCCCAGGTGGTCAGCGTCTGCGTGGCGTTGGCCGGGCCACCGCCGGTGACCACCATGATCACGTCGAACACCTTGATCGTGTAGACCAGCCCGAGCATCAGCACCACCGCGGTGACCGGGCGCAGCAGCGGCCAGGTGACGTGCCGGAACCGCTGCCACGCGCTCGCGCCGTCCAGTTCCGCCGCCTCGTACAGCGAAGCCGGGATGGCCCGCAGCCCGCCGTGCAGGATGACCAGGTTGAACGGGATGCCGATCCAGATGTTCACGATGATCACCGCGGGCAGCGCCCAGCCGGGCTCGGTCAGCCACGGGGTCGGGCCGTCGGCGAGGCCGAGCGCCCGCAGCGCCGCGTTGATCACGCCGTGGTCCTGGTCCAGCATCCACCGCCACACCGCGCCGCTGACCACCAGCGGCAGCAGCCACGGCAACAGCAGCAGCGAGCGCAGCAGCCCGCTCAACGGGAACCGGGCGCTGAAGAACACCGCCAGCGCCAGCCCGATGGCGAACTGGAAGAAGATCGACGCGACGGTGAACACCGCGGTGTTCAGCACGGCCGTGCCGAACAGCGGGTCGCCGAGCACCGCCGCGTAGTTGTCCAGCCCGGTGAACGGCGCTTCCCCGGTGTAGAACGAGCGGACCGAGTACTCCCGCAAGCTCATCGAGACGTTGTTGACCAGCGGGTACCCGAAGAAGAGCACCACGTAGGCCACCGCGGGCAGCAGGAAGGCCCACGCGGCCCACCTGGCGGAGCCCAGCGTCACGGCCGGCCGGCCCGTTCCTGCGCCGCCCGCAGCGCGTCCTCCGGGGACTGCTGCCCGGCCAGCACCGACTGCAGGGCCGCGCCGAGCGCCTGGGAGACCGTCGAATACCGCTCGCCGAGTTCGGCGGTGCGGGAGCGCGCCGTCTCCACCTCGGTGACGAACGGCTGCATGGCCGGATTCTCCTGGCCGAACTTCTTCGCTACCTCCACTTTGGACGGAACGTAGGCGTGCGCCTTGTCCCAGGCGACCATGTTCGGCTCGCTGAGGATGCAGCTGAGCACCTTCGCGGCGGCCTGCTGGCGGTCGGCGCCGGTGGCCGGGATCGCGCCGACCTCACCGCC
Source organism: Amycolatopsis albispora (assembly GCF_003312875.1). NCBI lineage: Bacteria > Bacillati > Actinomycetota > Actinomycetes > Pseudonocardiales > Pseudonocardiaceae > Amycolatopsis > Amycolatopsis albispora. The sequence goes on along the minus strand of NZ_CP015163.1, from coordinate 8,846,427 downwards.
GAGCGCCACCGCCGGGGCCACGCCGGGACGCGGCGTCGGGATCGGCACCACGCCGTAGTTCAGCCCGGCGGTCTCGTCCAGCCGCGCCAGGTTCCACGAGCCGTTGATCATCATCGCCGCGTTGCCGGTGACGAACTGGTCGGCCACGTCGTTCTGGTTCCAGTTGAGCACCGACTTCGACGCCGAGCCCGAGGTGACCAGGTCGCTGACGAAGCGCATCGCCTCGACCGCCTGCGGGGAGTCCAGCTGGGCCAGGTCCGCGCCGTTGCTCCAGAAGAACGGCAGGAACTGCCACGTGCCTTCTTCGGTGGCCAGCGCGGAAAAGGCGAGCCCGTACTTGCCGTCCTTGGTCAGCGCGGCGGCCGCGGCCTTGAGCTGCTCCCAGGTCTGCGGCGGCTCGATCCCGTTCTGCTGCACCAGGTCCTTGTTGTAGATCAGCGCCAGCCCGTTCACCCCGGGGGCCAGCCCGTACACCTTGTCCTGGTAGGTCCCTGCCTTCACGATGCCCGGGTAGTAGCCGTCGGTGGAGATGCCGTAGTCGGTCAGCGGGGTGAGCGCGCCGGTGGCGGCGATCTGCTGGAGTGACGGGTTGTCCGCGAACAGCAGGTCCGGCAGCGTGCGCGAGCTGGCGTCCTTGAGGATCTTGGGCAGCATCTGGTCGGTCGGCACGGTCTGCCGGTTGATCTTGATCCCGGTTTCCGCGGCGCAGGTGTCGAGCACCTGCTGCCAGGCCTTGCTGCCCTGCTGGTCGGCGTAGTAGTCGAGCGCGGTGATCTCCCCCGCGGCCTGGCCTCCGGACTCGCCAGGGCCGCAGCCGGCGAGCACCAGCGCGCTCGCGGTGAGCCCGGTGAGCACCAGGTTCCGGGTTGTTCGAGCGGCACTGCTCATCTGGTCCTCCGTCTCTTGGCACTCTCTCTTGCTCTTGGGCACTGTCGAAGCGCTTCGAAATCGGCGTGCGGAACCGATCCAGAGCCGGTGCCTCAGCGCCGGCGCGCGGTACTGCCTCCCGGGGTGAGTTTCGGCGACAGCAGCCGGACTTCGGCCGATCCGGCCCCTTCGAGCTGCCGCATCGCCATCTCCACCGCGATCCGCCCCACGTCGTCGGACGGGATCGCCACCGTGGTCAGCGGAATGGCGTACTGCGCGGCCATGTCCTCCGGGCAGACCGCCACCACGGAAACGTCGTGCGGCACCTGCTTGCCGTGCCGCTGCAGCTCGGCCAGCACGCCGCCGAGCACCGCCTCGTTGTGCACCACCAGCCCGGTCAGCTCCGGCTGGTCCGCCAGTATCTTCGCCACGCACTCGCGCACCGCCGCGTACGAGGGCGCGCAGGCGTGGTTCGTGGCCCGCAGGCCGCGTTCCTGCACGCTGGCGGCGAAACCGCGCAGGAACCGGCCCGCGAAGCTGGTGCCCCGTTCGTAGACGTTCGGCGACGGCCCGACCAGCGCGATGTCGGTGTGCCCCAGTTCGGCCAGGTGCTGCACTGACCTGGCCGCCGCGGCGGTGAAGTCGAGGTCCACACAGGACAGATCGGCCGGGTCGTCCGGCACGCCGATCAGCACCACCGGCCGCAGCAGCGACTGGAGCACCGGCACGCGCGGCTCGTCGGCCTCCACGTCCATCACCAGGATGGCGTCGGCGCTGGCCGAACCGGCCACCCGGCGCAGCCCGTCGGGGCCCTCGTCGGCGGTCAGCAGGAGCACGTCGTGGTCGTACTTGCGCGCGGAGGTGACCACCGAGGTGACGAACCGCATCACCACCGGCACGTGGATGTCGGTGCGCAGCGGCACCACCAGCGCGAGCACCTGGGTGCGGCTGCTGGCCAGCGCGCGGGCGCCGGCGTGCGGGTGAAAGCCGAGCTTGCGGACGCTGGCCTCGACCCGGCGCCGCGTCTCGGGTGAGATCGAGCGCTTGCCGGACAGCACGTAGGAGACCGTGCTCGGCGCGACCCCGGCGTCACGGGCCACGTCGGCGATGGTGATCATCTCGCCTCCCGTGAGTCGAAGCGCATCGACGAGCTCTTCCGGATGGCAGAGGTTAGGCCAGTCAGCCGGAGAACACAAGACCCGTTGACCCCGGCGCGGGAACGGTGCGATAGTCCCGGCACCGCGCACCACTGCAGTCCGACAGATCATCGATGACTGTCGAATCGCTTCGACAGCGTTGTCCGGAGGTGGCTGTGTTTTCGACGTCCCCGATCTCCCGCCGCGGCGTGCTCACCATCGCCGCCGCGGCCCCACTGCTGGCGGCCGTGCTCCCCCGCATGGCGCTGGCGCAGGAGTTCCCGTTCCGCGACCCGTCGCTGGGCCTCGAAGCCCGCGTGGCGGACCTGCTCGGCAGGCTCACGCTGGACGAGAAGGTCGCGCTGCTGCACCAGTACCAGGCCCCCGTGCCGCGGCTGGGCGTGGCGGCGTTCAAAACCGGCACCGAGGCACTGCACGGCATCGCGTGGTCCACCGACAAGTCCGCCGGTGGCGCCGTGGTGACCGCGACCGCGACGGTGTTCCCTCAGGCCATCGGCCTGGCGAGCACCTGGGACCCGGAACTGGTCGAGCAGGTCGGCACGGCCGTGGGCACCGAGGCACGCGGCTTCCACGCGGAGAACCCCGGCGTGTGGGGGCTGCAGTTGTGGGCGCCGGTGGTCAACCTGCTGCGCGACCCGCGCTGGGGCCGCAACGAGGAGGGCTACTCCGAGGACCCGTACCTGACCGGCGCGATCTCCACCGCCTACGGCCGCGGCATCCAGGGCGAGGACCCCGACCGGCTGCGGGCCGCGCCGGTGCTCAAGCACTACCTGGCGAACAACAACGAGGTCCGGCGCGACACCAGCTCGTCGGTGCTGCGGCCCCGGGTCAAGCGCGAGTACTACGAGGCGGCGTTCCGGCCCGCGCTGACCGCCGACGCCGCCACCGGCGTGATGTCGGCGTACAACCTGGTCAACGGCAGGCCGATGACCGCGCACTTCGACCACAACGACGTGGTGCGCACCTGGACGCGGCGGCCCCTGTTCAACGTCACCGACGCCGGCGGGCCGAACAACCTGACCGGCAGCCAGGCCTACTACGCCACGCAGCCCGAGGCCGACGCCGCGGTGCTCCGGGCCGGGCTGGACAGCTTCACCGTCGACGACACCAACTCGGCGAAGACCATCGAAGCGGTGCACGCGGCGCTCGCGCAGGGCCTGCTCGAAGAGTCCGATGTGGACAACGCGGTCCGGCACATCCTCAGCCTCCGCGTCCGGCTCGGCGAGTTCGACCCGGGCGGCGGGCCGTACGGGCACATCGGCAAGGAGGTCGTCGACACGCCGGAACACCGTGCGCTGGCACGGAAAACCGCGGCTCGGGCGATCGTGCTGCTGAAGAACGACGGGCTGCTGCCGTTGCCGCGCGGGCGCACGGTCGCGGTGATCGGCCAGCTGGCCGACACCCTCTACACCGACTGGTACTCCGGTGCGCTGCCCTACCGGATCACGCCGCTCGACGGGATCACCGAGGCGGCGGGCGCGGCGGTGACCACCACCGAAGGCGTGGACCGGATCGCGTTGCGCACGGCAGCCGGGTACGTCACCGCGACCAGTGGCGGTACCCCGCTGGCCGTCACCGCCTCCACCGGCGACGACACGAGGTTCGACGTCTACGACTGGGGCGAGGGCATCGTCACGCTGCGTGCGCTGGCCAACGGGCGGTTCCTGTCCTTCGGCCCGGACCGGACCGTGGTCAACAACGCCGAGCAGCCGAACGGCTGGTTCGTGCAGCAGCAGTTCAAGCTCGTCGCGCACGGCGGCGGGCACGTGCTGGAGTACGCGGGCAACGAGACCGACGACTCGTGGTTCGGCGACCAGAAGTACGTGGCCGTCGGCGCCGACGGGCGGCTGACCGTCACCGCGAAGTCCCCCGCCGAGGCCACCGTGTTCACCAGGGAGGTGGTGCGCAGCGGCGTCGAGAGCGCGGTCGAGGCGGCGAAGGCCGCCGACCTCGCGGTGGTGGTCGCGGGCAGCATGCCGTTCATCAGCGGCCGCGAGGACGACGACCGGGCCGACCTGAACCTCGCCGGCGGGCAGCAGACCGTGCTGGAGGCGGTGCGGCAGGCGAACCCGGACACCGTGCTGGTGCTGGAGAACAGCTATCCGACCACGATCGGCTGGGCGCAGGAGAACGTGCGATCGGTGGTCTGGATGACGCACTCCGGCGCGGAAACCGGGCACGCGCTGGCCGACGTGCTCTACGGCGACGTCAATCCGGCGGGCAGGCTCACCCAGACCTGGTACCGCTCGGCCGCGGACCTGCCGGACCTGCTCGACTACGACATCATCAAGTCGGGCCGGACCTACCAGTACTTCACCGGGGATCCGTTGTACCCCTTCGGGTACGGCCTGTCCTACACCACCTTCGACTACCGGAACCTGCGGCTGAGCGCGCCGACGATGTCCGCGCAGGGTGAGGTCGGCGTGAACGTGGTCGTGACGAACACCGGGACCCGCGCGGGTGACGAGGTCGTGCAGCTCTACACGCACCAGCGCACTTCGCGCGATCCGCAGCCGAACCTGCGCCTGCGGGCGTTCGCGCGGGTGCACCTCGCGCCGGGTGAGGCGAAGACGGTGACGCTTTCCCTGCGGGCCGCGGACCTCGCGCACTGGGACGTCACGCGGGACCGCTGGGTGGTCGAGACGGCCACGCACGACGTGCTGGTCGGTGCGTCCAGCGCGGACATCCGGGTGCGGACGGCACTGCGTGTGCGAGGTGAGGCCATTCCGCCGCGTGACCTGCACCGCGAGACCGAAGCGGAGAACTTCGACGACTACCAGGGCATCACGCTGACCGACCGGTCGAAGGAACGCGGCACGTCGGTCACCTCGGACGGTGGCTGGATCGCCTTCCGGGACGCCAACCTGCACGGCTCGCAGATCACCGCGCTGGTTTCGGCGCCCGGGCCCGCGACCATCACCGTGCGCAGCGGCGGGCCGGGTGGCCCGGTGCTCGGCACGCTGGCCGTGCCGAAGACCGGCGGGAAGTACGACTACACCACGGTTTCGGCGCCGCTGACCGGGATGAAGGGCCGCGGGGACCTGTACCTGGTGTTCGGCGGACCGGTGTCACTGGGCACCTTCCGGCTCGCTTGAGCACGCCGGCGTCGGTGGCCTAGCGCACCAGGCCACCGACGTCGTTGGCTTCCCGGTACCGCTTGGCGAAGCTGTCCGAGCGCTCGGTCATGTTGCCGTAGTTCGGATAGTTCGTGTCATCGCGCAGCCACGCCCGGATGAGCTTGTCGTCCGCGGCGTAGGCCGTGTACGCCTGCTCGTCCGAAATGCCGTACGTGCTCTTGAGGTGGTGCAGGTTGGCCGCGGCGAGATCGATCGCCAGCCGGTCGTCGTGGGCCAGCCTGTCCCGGATGTCGTCCTGGCTGACCTTCTCGCCGTGGTACTTCGCCATCAGCTCGGCCGCGGTGCCCGCCTGCATCTGGCCGAGCCCGACGGAATTGCCCACCAGGCCCTTCGACTCCGCGTGCCGGAACAGGTCGAACGGGATCTTGGTGCCGAGCGAACGGCCCTCGCCCTCCTGGATCAGCAGCGCGGCGAGCACCTTCGGATTGATGCCGTACTTGTTCGCCGCCGCCACGATGTCCTTGCCGTGCGGGTCGAGGAAGCTGCCGTTGCCGGTGACCGAGTTCTTCCAGGCACCGGCGTTCCACGCCCCGGCGAGACTGGTGTGCTGCGGCTGGTTGAAGTCGTGCTTCTCCCCGCCCAGGTTGGCGCGCAACGCCCACGCCGCGGTCTCGTCGGCCTCCGACGCGTCACGCAGCACCTGGTTGATCCGCGTTTTGATGGCCTCGATCGCGTGCCTGCCCTCTTCGATGGCGTCGCGGATGTCGTCCTTGCCGCGCCAGGTGGACCGGTCCTGCGGATCGACCGGCGGATTCGCCGTCACCTCACCCTTCTGGTCCACCTTCAGCCCCTTCGCGGGCGCCTCGTGGTCGGTGATGCGGTAGAGCGCGTCCTGGTTGCGCTTGATCCGGCCGTGCGCCTCCTCCAGCAGGTCGCGGATGCCGCGTGCCTGCTTGGCCGCGTCACCGAACTCCTTGCTGGTCTCGCCGAGGAACGACATCGCGGTCTGCGCGGCAGGCCCCTTCCAGCCGGACGCCTTGAGCGGCTGCGTCACCGTGTCCGCCAGCTCCGAGCCGAGCGCCTCCACCTTGCCGATCACCCGGCTCCAGTCGTCGACGGCCTGCTCGAGGGCGTGCACCGGGGCGTGGTACAGGTTCTCGTAGTTCAGCATGCCCCGCCTACTCGAAGAACTGGGCGATTTCCGCCATGGACATTTCGGTTTTGTCCTCGTTCAGCTGGTATCCGCCCGCACCGGCGGCCAGGCTCTGCTCGATCTTGTGGCACGCCTGGTGCAGCGTGGTGATCTGCGAGTACCAGAGTTCACCCGTGCTCTTCAGCGCTGGACCGAGCTGGAAGTTTTCCGCGCTGAGCGTGCGGGCGGCCGTTTGTGTTGTCTCGTCGGGAATCCGGCCGTCCTTGCCGAGCTGCTCCCGCACGCCGGCCGCGGCGCCGGAGCCCTGCTTGAGCGCGGCCGGGTTCACCTCGTACCCCGTGTTCCCCATGGCGCTCAGGCCGTTCGCAGATCGCCGAGCACGGCGCCGAGCCGTTCCCGTGCTTGCTTGTCCATATTGGACACCTGCTCCGCGCTCTGGTCCAGTTTCCACGCGGTGTGGGCGGTCTGCTCGACCAGCGTGGTCAGCTCCTTCCACCAGGTGTGGCCGCATTCCTTGAGCGCGGCACCCGATTTCCAGTCCGCGTGCGCGCCGGCGGCCTGGTTTCCGCTGTGGAACAGCGTGCCGATGGTGTGCTTGGCCGTGTCGGCACCGGCCCGCAGGTCGCTGGCGACCTGGCGGACCCCGTCCGGGTTCATCCGGATGTTCGGCGGAGCCACGGTTTCTCCTTTCAGTCCCAGTTCGGGTGGGGGCGGACGATCAGCGGCTCGTCCCCGGCGCCGGTGCGGGTTTCGTTGTGCGACAGGCGGTGGTTGAGCCCGATGTTGGTGTGGTTCGAATTGTGCTGCGTGTAGAGGATTTCCCCGTCCGGGGTGACCGCGGTGACCACCGACGCGTGGTGGATCACGCCCTTTTCGTTGCGCATGTACAGCAGGTCGCCGGGCCGCGCGTCGGGCACCTTGACGCTTTCGCCACCGTTCTTGAGCATGTAGTCGTGGTGGTTCTGCGCGGCCGCCCACGCGTCACCCTGCCGGTACTGGTCCGGCGAGCCGACGAACGGCAGTTTCGGCAGGCCCTGGTGGTCCTGGTTCCAGCCCTTGTCCCCGGTTTTGTCGTGCGGCACCATGCCGCCTTCGTTCATCGCGTAGGAAACGAAGTTGGTGCAGTTCTCCATGCCCGGCACGTCGGAATAGCCGCTCTCGCCGTGCTTTTCGGCCCAGCGGATCATTTCGATCCGGTTCAGCCCGTCGTTGCCGACGAGCTCGGTCTTGATGTCGTCGGGAATGCCCGGCATGTCGTACAGCTGCACCGGCGCGCCACGCAGGTACTGCTTGCGCTGGTCCTCGCTGAGGGACTTCCACCACTCCGCCTGCGTCTGCGCGTCGGCGTTGAGCGGCATCGTCTGGCGGAGCATGGCCAGCCCGGTGTGCCCGGCCTTCTTCACCTCGTCGTTGAGGATGTCCTTGGCCAGTTCGTCCTGGGTCATCAGCTTGGTGATGCCCGCGGGCTGGATCAGCCGCTTCAGGCTGGCGGCGGCGTCCTCGTCGATCTTGGTGGCGTCGTTGACCGCGTCCCAGATGAGCCAGCCGGCGCGCTTGGCGCGTTCCTCGGCCTTCGGGTCGTCGGCGCCGGCGGGCACGGTCACCTTGCCGGTGTCGTCGACCTCCAGCCCGGCACCGGTGGCGAACTGCACGGCGGTGTCGAGGTTCCGCTTGGCCGCGGCCAGCGCGGTGGCGAGGCCGTCGAGCGTGGTCACCACCCCGCGGATCGCCATGCCCGCGGCCTGGAAGTCCTGCGCGATCTTGCGGCAGTGCCCGCCCGCCTTCTCGCCGAGCGTGTCCGACCACTGCTCACCGAGCGCGTTGCCGCCGCGCTCGTAGAGGTTTTCGGCCGCGGTCTCGGCCTCCTTGGCGAGCTTGAGCCAGTCGTCGGCCGCGGTGGCGAAGGTGTCCGGCTTGGCCGCCCGGAGCTGTTGGTAGCTGACCATGGCGTCCACCTTCGCCCGGTGGCACGCGGGGGTGTGCCGGTCGATCACCCCACATTCGGGCGGGCGGTGCTCAGCCGGGCGAGGTGAGCGGGCGGGCGGCCCAGGCCAGTGCTTCGTCGACGGTGGGGCGCACCGCCAGCAGTTCACGCAGGTTCAGCAGTTCCATCGGGCGGAGCACGGCGTGCTGGCGGGTGACCACGGCGAACGGGATGCCCGCGGTGCGGGCGTCACCGCAGGCACCGATCAGCACGCCGAGCGCCGCCGACGAGCAGAACCGGACCCCGCTCAAGTCCACCACGAGGGCGCGGGGGGCGAGCTGGATTTCGATGGCGAGCTGGTCGCGCAGGCGCGGGGTGAGCAGCGCGTCGACCTCACCGCCGATGGCGACGACGGTGGCTTCGGCGGTGGTCGAGACGACCATGCCGGCGCGGGCGTTGGGGTAGGGCATGCGGCCTCCTCACGAACCGAGAACGCCGCGGGAGCGCCGCCCCCGGAAAGCGGTTGATCCAACCGGAGTGGGTGACGGCTGCTGTCTGAACCGAGACACTCCGACCGTACAAGCAATCGCCCCGGCGCGCAGGGTTGCGTACCGCGGCCGCCGCCGGATTGAACCAACGGGTTCAATTTTGTGGTCCAGCTGGTACGGTCGGCGGCATGGCGAAGACAGTGGTGATCACCGGTGGCACGGACGGGATCGGGGCCGCGCTCGCGCGGGCGCTGGCGGCACGCGGTGACCGGGCGGTGGTGCTCGGGCGCCACCGTGAACGCGGGGAACGGCTGGTCCGCGACGGTGGTGGCGCGATCAGCTTTCTCGAAGCCGACCTGAGCCTGATGTCGGGCACGCGGGCGGTCGCGGCCGGACTACGGGACGCCCATCCGGTGATCGACGGGCTCGTGCTCTGCGCGCGTTATTTCCAGACCAGCCGCGTGGTCACCGAAGAGGGGTTCGAGCACAACTTCGCGTTGTTCTACCTGAGCCGGGCCGTGCTCGGCGAGGAGCTGGCCGGCGCACTCGGGCGGGCCGCCCGGCCGGTGGTGGTGAACGTGGCGGGACCGGGGCACGACACCCCGATCGACTGGGACGACCTGCAAAGCACCCGCGGTTACGACGGCGTGCGCGCGATGTTCCAGGCCGGGCGGCTCAACGACCTGCTCGGCGTCGACTTCGCGCGGCGGCACCCCGGCATCGCCTACGCGTTGTTCCACCCCGGCACCACGGCGACCGGGTTCGCCGGTGACTACGACCCCGCCACGGCCGCGTTCATCGAGCAGCAGAAGGCGCTGGCGAAACCGGCCACCGAGGTGGTGCCGCCACTGCTGGCCCTGCTCGACGAGCCGCCGTCGGCCTCGCTCAGCGCGTTCCACCTGCACACCGAATTGGACGTGCGGAACGGGCTGTTCGACCCCGCCGACGCGGCTCGTCTCGCCGGGCTCGGCCTTACTTCTTCCAGATGACCGGCTTGTCCTTGTATTCCTCGCTGTCCGAGAAGGTCGCGCCGCCGATCTCGCCGCCTTCGCGGACCGCCTGCAGCTCGCAGGTTTCGTACTTCGCGCCGGCCTTGGTGAAGTCCTTGTCCGCGGACTCCGACTCGCACTGCGGGGTGTCGCCGGTGATGATCACGCCGGTGCCGCGCCCGTCCGGGCCGACCGCGCGCAACCGCACCGAGCTGTAGGCGAGGTCGGTGCCGCCGACGTTCTCCACGGTCGACCGGATGTACACCGGGATCATGCCCTTGGCCTTGTCGCCGAAGGAGGCCAGATCCGCGTTCGAGCCCAGTTCGATCGCGTTCACGGTGACCGCGATGGTGCCGGTCTTGTCGGTGCCGTACTTGTACGACAGCACCGCGCGCTCACCGACCTTCAGCTCGGTGCCGGGCGCGACGGCCTCGGCCGAACCGGCAGGCGTGCCGGACTCGGCGGGGGGTGCGCTGGACTCGGCGGCGGGCGCGGCCGACTCCGCGGGCGCGGGTGCGGGCGCCGCGGGCGGCGCCTGCTCACCGCCGCCACAGGCGGACAGCAGCGTCAAAGCGGCAAAACCGGCGGCCAACACCGCGGTACGGTCGTACTTCATCAATCTCCTCGGGCTCCCCGGCCGAATCGGCTCCGGCGCTCGGCACGCACAGTATCTCCGAACGGACCAACCGGTATGGTCCGTTCGCACCACCCTAGATCACAGATCGCTCACGCCGATCAGCCCGTCCTGAATGGCACGGGCCACCAGTGCCGCCTTGGTCGGTGCTTCCCGCCCGATCTGCGCGTACTTGATCCGGATGCGTTCGAGATGCGAGTTCACCGTGTTGGGTGAGATGCCGAGCCGGTGCGCGACAAATTCCTTCGACTCTGACTGGAACCACTCGATGAGCACCTCGGTCTCGCGTGCCGAGAGCGCCGGACGGCGTTCGGAGCGGTCACCCGCCAGTGCGCCGGCCAGCGACGGCGGCGTGTACGCGCGGTCACCACCGGCCGCGCGGACCGCCTCGACCAGGTGCTCGTCGCCTTCGGCCTTGGTGAGGTAGCAGAGCGCGCCGAGTTCGAGGCACTGCAACGCGATGTCGTCGTCGGCGCGCATCGAGTAGACCACCACGCGCCTGCCCGCCTCGGTGAGCCGGCGCAGGTCGCCCATGGCCGGGGTGGTGCTGTTCAGGTGCAGGTCGAGGATGACCACGTCGGCCCGCGCGCCGTCGCCGATCCACGCGACGCGCACGTCCTCGCCCTCGGCGAGCACCTTGATCGGCGGGCTGCCCGAAGACAGCCAGTGCACCACGCCCGCGCGCACGGCCGGGTGATCGTCGATGACCACCGCGGTCAACTCGGTTCCGAACGCCATTTCGCCTCCATCCACAGCCGCGCTCCCAGTGTGTGGCACTCGACGCCGACCCGTGGGGAACTTGCCGGAGCTTCACCCGGCTCACCGTCGGTGATCACCGCCACCCGTACCTCTTCACCCGTGCGCAGGACGCTCACCCGCGCCTGGGTACGGGCCGCGACCAGCGCGGTCACCAGCGGCGCGGTCAGCTCGCGGCGGACTTCCGTCGGCACGGGCGTCGGCTCGCCGCTGACCGCCAGCGCCACGGTGAGCCCGCGGCGCTCGGCGAGGTCCACGCAGGCGGAGACCTCGTGCACCAGCGGGTCGGGCACGTCGTCGTTCTCGGCGAACAACCGCCGCAACTGGGTGGCCGCCAGCACGCAGCGCTGCCGGGTGGTGTCGTCGCGCGGGTCCAGCGTGCGGTCGGCCATCGCGGCCAGCAGCGGCAGCGTCGCGCCGAGCTGACCGGCGAACCGGATGCGCTGGTCGGCCTCCTGCTGCTCGGCGAGCGCCTTGCGCTGGGCCTGCCGGTCGCGCTCGGCGGCGGCTTCGGCCGCCTGCCGCGCGCGCCGGTGCACCAGGCGGGTCAGCGCCAGCGTGGCCAGCTGGAAGCTGATCACGCTGAGCACCACGATCGCCACCCGGCCGATCTCGCCGCGATCGGTGGGCGCGGTGGTGGCCACCCGCGCCAGCGTGAGCACCACCAGCGCGCCGAGCGCGGTCGCCGCCAGCGCGGCGCGGTCCACCAGCAGCACCAGCAGGTGCCAGCCGGCCAGGCCGAAGGACCAGTGGCGGCCGCCGAACAACTCGTCCGGCGGCACCTCCCAGGTCGCCACGGTCGACGCCGCGAGCACCACCACGGCGAGCGGCACGGCCACCGGCAGCGGCACCGGCCGCCCGCGGACCACCCAGCAGGCGGCCGTCACCGTCACGCCCGCGAGCGCGCCGAAGGCCGCCCAGCCCGCGGTGCTGTCCACCACGGGCAGGCTGAGCGCGGGCTGGATCGCGGCGACCACCACCAGCAGGGCCAGCCGCACGATGCCGAGCACACGATCGGTGCCGTCGAGCCTCGCGAGGTCAGTCATCGGACCACTCCGCCCGTGCCGCGGACACGAATGTGGCTTTCGGGGCGTTTTCCGCTCCGAAAGCCACATTTGTGTCCGGGCGGCGCCGGGTCCCGGGCTCAGTCATCGGGCCAGCTCAGCTCGACCGTGGTGCCCTCGCCCGGCGCGGAGGTCACCGTCGCCCGGCCGCCCGCCGCGGCCATGCGCTCCACCAGCGAGCCCCGGATGCCACGCCGGTGCGCGGGCACCGCCGCCGGGTCGAACCCGCGGCCCTCGTCGCGGACGGTCACGCGTACCCCGGCCTCCACGGTGAGCACGGCCTCGGTCACCCCGGCGTGCCGCTCGACGTTCAGCAGCGCCTCCCGCACCGCGCGCACCAGCGCCAGCGCGGCCGACGCGGGCAGCAGCGGCACCGGCGACCACCGCGCGTCCACCCGGACCGGGCTCTGCGCCAGCACTCCGCGCAGCGACGCCTCCAACTCGACCATGCTGTCCCGGCCGGTGGCACCGGTGAGAATGGACAGATCACGGCGGGCGTACTCGGCGACCTCGGCCGGGTCGGCGCTCGCCCCGCGCTGGGCCACCATCAGGAAGGTGGCCGACGCGGTGTCGTGCAGCACGGCCAGGTACTCGCGTTCCTGCCGCCTTCGTTGCTGGGCAAGGGATTCCTCGCGCTCGAGCCGGGCACGCCGCGCGCGCAGCCGGTCGATGCGCCGCGTCGAGCGCACCAGCAGCTGGAACGCCAGCCGCGCCAGCACGCCTTCGATCAGCACGCGCAGCACCGTGCTCACGCTGTCCTCCGGCGCGAGCGGGGCGAGCTGCACCACCAGCAGGCAGGCCACCGCGGGCACGGTCACCCTGGGCGGCCACTCCCACTGCAGCGTGATCACGGTGATGGTGAGCACGTTCAGCGCCCACTGGTTCAGCTCACCCGGTTCCGGCGCGGTTTCCAGCTGGGCCGCGCAGATCGCCGCGGCCCTGGCCAGCGCCAGCGCGAAGGCCACCCGGCGGCCGCGGCCCGTCCGTCCCGTGTGGACCTCGGCGAGCGCGGCGACCACCGCCAGCGCGAGCAGGCCGAAGCCCAGCGGCAGCGCGTCCGACGGCGTGGCGAGCACGCCGAACACGCTGATCACCACCAGGCCGGCACCCCTGGCCACCCCGGCGAAGCGCCCGACCACGGCACGCGACTCGGCTTCGACGGAGTTGTCGGGGTGCACGCCCGGCAGTCAAGCAGATGCTTCAACCAGCCGGGGTAGCCAGTGCGACGAATTCGGGGGTGTCGTCCACGCGGACCCGCAGGATCGGGACCGCCTTGTTCACCGGGTCGCCGCGGTCGTCGAACGAGATCCGCCCGCTGGCCCCCGGAATGGCCAGCTCGCCGTGCAACCGGTTGCGAACCTGCAGCACATCGCGCGCGGTCACCTGCCCGGCCGGGTTCGCCACCGAATGCCGGACGGCCCACACCGCGGTCAGCACCGCGTCGTGCGCGAGGATCGCGACGCCGTCGTCGAGCCGTTCGCCGGGGAACATCGCCTCGAAGCAGTCCTCGCAGCCCGGCTGGCGGAAGCCCTCCACCGAGACGCGGCTGAACTCCTCCGGCGTGGTGCTCCACGCCTGCGGGTGCGCCAGCCCCGGCGCGAGCACGGTCACGTTCGCCTCCAGCCCGCGCCGCATCGCCGCGTCGGGCGCCTCGACGAGCGCGAGGTCGCCGGTCAGCACGGTGATCGGCTGGTCGAGGCACCGGCGGTTGGCCAGTTCCGCGATGAACGCGGTCAGGTGGTGCTCGCGGCCGGCGAAGTAGACCACGTCCGGATCGTTGCCGCACAGGTTCGGCATCATCTGCAGGAAGGTGTTCTCCACGCCGGGCAGGGTCGAGTCGAACAGCTCGGTGCGCCCGACGATCCGGTGCTCGTTGTCGGCGAACCGCGCGGTGAACGCGTCGGCCAGGGTTTTCGGGTAGAGGTCACCGGGATTGCTGTCCCGCACCAGCATCGCCGTGCGCGCGGTCGGCTTGATGTGGTTCGCCGCCGACTGGGCGTACGTCGAGCTGGTCGGCGAAACCCGCAGGAACCCGGGGATCTGCGAGAGTTCGTCGGCGGCCAGGTGCGAGCCGATGATCGGGATCTTCAGTTCGGACAGCCGGGTCATCGCGCGGCGTGCGTCGTCCAGGCTCAGCCCGATGCCGGTCACCGCGACCAGGCGGTCCGGTTCGATGCGGCGTTCCAGCTCGGCGACCACCGGCTCCCACTGGGCCAGCCTGCTACCGGGATTCGCCAGCAGCAGCCGGATCCGGGGTGTGCTGCCGCCCCACGCCCCGGCGTTCGCCCGCAGCTGTGCCAGGTAGGCGCCCTGCAACTGGTGCCGCACCCATTCCGGCGACAGGATGTCCGGCTTCGCCAGCGTCATCGGCAGGAACACCGCGACGCTGACGTAGGGCTCACCGGAGGCGAGCACCGCGTCGTTCTCGGCGCGGATGCGGCCCTGCACGCCGGCCAGGTCCGGGGAGAACACGTACCGGCCGTCGGTGACGCCGGTGCACTCCGACAGCTCGCCGCGCTGCTCCACGCCCTCGTCGCAGGTGCGCGCCGCCTGGTTGATCGCGGGCACCACCACGGTCACCGCGACCACCACGGCAACCACCAGCACCACCGCGCCACCCACCCACAGCCACTTCCACCATGCGGGCTTCGGCGGGGTGATCCGGTCGGTTCCCGTGCTCATCGATACCTCTCCGCGCGTTCGTGCAGCAGCATCGAGCCGCGGCCCCTGCCCTGCGCCAGGTGGTGGAAACTGCTTTCGATGGTGCTGTCCAGCGTGCCGCCGGGATCACCGAGCGGATCACGCGCGATCCACAGCGAAACCAGCAGCCAGGCGAGCGTGCTGTCCAGTTCGTCGGCCCACTGCCCGGCGTGCGCCTGCACCTGGTCGTACGGCTCGGCGGTTTTGTCCAGCCGGTTGGGCGCGGCGGTGATCTGGTCGAGGTCGGCCAGCCACGCCTGCGCCTGCCGCACGTCGAGCTCCCCGTCGAACGGCTTCCGCAGGTGCGCCACCGCGTCCGCGACGTTGCCCAGCGCGAGGTCGTGGTACCGCGCGGAAACCGCGCGCCCGCCGCGTTCGTAGAAGTCGCGGCACAGCGTGTGCACCCGGTCCCAGTTCAGCTCGTGGTCCTCACCGCGTTCGGCGAGTTC
Source organism: Amycolatopsis albispora (assembly GCF_003312875.1). Taxonomy (NCBI): domain Bacteria; kingdom Bacillati; phylum Actinomycetota; class Actinomycetes; order Pseudonocardiales; family Pseudonocardiaceae; genus Amycolatopsis; species Amycolatopsis albispora. The sequence continues at coordinate 8,831,169 of NZ_CP015163.1, read as the reverse complement.
ACCGAGCAGCACGCGGCGCAGCAATGGATGCAGGGCGTACCGCGGCAGGTCGCCGGGTTCCGCGCAGAGCCACAGCGTGTCGCTCAGCGTCTTGAACAGCGCGCCTTCGCCCACCGGCTGGTGCAGCGACAGGATTTCGCGGTGGAACAGGATTTCCACGTCCTGCGCGGCGCTCGCGGTGATCAGGTCCTCGCGGCTGGCGGCCGGGAAGTCCTGCAGCAGGTATTCGCGCAGCCGCGGGAACTCGGCGTGGCAGAGCGAGCGCAGCTCGGTCGGGTTCGACCGGTCGTAGCCGCTGGCGATGGTTTCCAGCACGGCGGTGGTGGCACCGGGGTGGCCGTCGGTCAGCCGGTGCACGAACCCGGGCAGCCGCGAGGTCGGGTGGATGTCGTGCGCCATCGCGAGGTCGACGGTGTCGTCGTCGGACAGCGTGCCGAGTTCGACCAGGTACCACGGCCACCAGCGGCCGTGCGCCTGCTCCACCGGCACCGCCCAGTCATCGTCCACTTCGGACGGTGTGCGCGGGCGCGGCCAGGACACGCCGCCGGTGCGCTCGGCCGACGGGCGGCGCCGCTCCGGTTCGTCCACTCCGGACGCGGTGGGCGGGTGCCAGCTGCTGTTCCAGTCCGGGTTCCAGCCGCGGCTGGTGGCGAACACGGCGAGCGGATCGGGCTCGGGACCGGCGCGGCGGCGTGCTTCGGCGAGCACGTGCAGGAACGCCTGCCCGCCAGGGGTGTGCGTGTTGTCCAGCAGCACGGCGGCGTTGAGCGTGCGGCGGGCGCGGTTGACCCCGGAGTAGGCGCGGCGCAGGTCGGCGAGGAAGGCGTCGCAGAAGGTGGCGTCGGCGGCGGCGCGGTCGTCCTCGTCGCCCTGCGCCCAGCGCGCGATCTCGATCAGGAAGTCCTCGCGGCTGCCGGAACTGGCGGGCAGGCTCTTGATCTTGCCGAGCAGCCGCCTGCGGTCGTACCAGCTCAGCCCGCGCAGCAGCAGGTCGGTGGCCTCCGGCCAGCCCGGCGTGCTCTGCCCGCCGATGCCGCCGGCCAGCCGCACCACGTCGACCACGGCGTCGCGGTTCTGCTCCAGCGGCTGGTTCTGCGCCAGCACCTCGCGCAATTTCCGCAGCGCGAGGCGGCGGTCGCCGATTTCCACCGGGGAGCCCACCACGAGCATGCACAGCCACAACCGCGGAAATGCGATCCGGCCGAACTGCCGCCAATGCCTGCTCAGGTCGAAGGCGAGGTGACCGAGCAGTTCTCGCGGCTCGATGTTCGACCAGTCCTCTTTCTCGAAATCGACCAGCGCGTGCGGCAGCTCGGCGCAGCGCTCGGCCAATTCCCGCAGCAGCGCGGTCTTCCCGGTGCCGCGCGCACCGAGCGCGACGACCAGCGGCGCACCCCAGCTCTGCCCACCTGGCCGCGCCAGGCACTTTTCGATGAGCCCGACGGTGATCGGCCGCATTCCGGCCAGCCGGGTCGGCTCACCAGTCATCTTCGCCCTTTGTTCGACAAGTAGGAGCAATCAATATAGAGAGCATTTGTCACGATCGGAAAACGGGTGTTCGTTTACCATTTCCGGGCGTGCTTCATACCGCCGAACGGGGGCGATCGCTGCCGCTATCCGGTGATCCACCCAGCGGAAGGCGGCCCGGCCGGACCACCGGGGCGCACTGGTCCGGGTTAGCCCGATCGGCCCTGTCGCCCGGCCGCGCCGCGCAATATGTTGCGACGAACAACAAATTCCTGCTGCCAACGACGCCTGTGGGAAGGACACCGTCATGAAGTCTCCGAAGCGGCGCGTTTCCGCCGCTCTGCTCACGCTCGCCTTGGTCGCCTTGCCCGCGCCGGCCGCCGCCGCGCCCGCTGAAGCCCCCGGCGCGCCGGGCACCGGCTCGGCCTGGACCACCGGCGGCAAGGAGGGGTTCGGCACCTCCGCCGGGACCGCCTCCAAGGTCTGGTTCACCCTCGGCCAGGGCATCAACCACGAGGTCTACTACCCCACCGTGGACGTGGCCAACGTGCAGGACCTGCAGTACGTGGTCTCCGACGGCGCCGGGTTCACCCAGCTCGAACGCGACCACACCACCAAGCAGGTGACGCTGATCGATCCGCGGTCGCTGAGCTACCGGCAGACCAACACCGCCACCAACGGCCGCTACCGGATCACCAAAACGCACACCACCGACCCGGCACGCGCGACCGTGTTGATCCAGACCAGGTTCGAGGTGCTCAGCGGCGGGCCACTCCAGTTGTACGCGCTGTACAACCCGTCGCTGAACAACAGCGGCATGGGCGACACCGGCGCGACCGCGAACGGCCAGCTGGTCGCCTCCGACGGCCCGGTGTCCAGCGCGCTGGCCGCGTCCACCGGATTCAGCAAGCTGACCAGCGGGTACAGCGGCAGTGCGAGCGACGGGTACGTGGACCTCAGCGGCAACCACGTGCTGGACGCGCAGTACGACTCCGCGCCGGCGTCCGGGAACCTGGTGCAGCTGGGCCAGATCCCGGTGGGCACGGACACCACGTTCACCCTCGCCCTGGGCTTCGGCGGCAACCGCGCGGCCGCGTCGGCGACCGCATCGGCCTCGCTCACCGGCGGTTTCACGGCCGCCGACACCGCCTACCGCTCCGGCTGGCACAACTACCTGTCCTCGCTGAACGCCGTGCCCGGCTCGATCACCGGCGCCGGGCTGACCACGCAGTACAACGTCGCGCTGATGACGCTCAAAGCCCACGAGGACAAGACCTATCTCGGCGCGAACGTCGCCTCGCTGACCAATCCGTGGGGTGAGGCGAAGGACGCGAACGGCACCGGCGACTGCGGTTACCACGCCGTCTGGTCCCGCGACCTCTACCAGGTCTCGACCGCGCAGATCGCCGCGGGCGACACCGCGGCGGCGAACCGTTCGGCCGACTACCTGTTCACCGTGCAGCAGCGCCCGGACGGCTCGTTCCCGCAGAACACGCGCCTCGACGGCACCAACTGCTGGACCAGCCTGCAGTTGGACGAGGTCGCGTTCCCGATCGTGCTGGTGTGGCAGCTGCAGCGGTTCGACGCGGCGATGTGGGCGAAGGTGAAGAAGTCGGCGGACTTCCTGGTCTCGCGTGGTCCGTCGACACCGCAGGAACGCTGGGAGGAGAACGGCGGGTACTCGCCGTCCACCATCGCCGCGGAGATCGCCGGGTTGATCTGCGCCGCCGACATCGCCGAGCGCAACGGCGACACGGCCAGCGCGAACACCTACCGCACCACCGCCGACCAGTGGCAGGCGCAGGTGACCGGCTGGACCTTCACCACCACCGGCCCGCTCGGCGACGGCCGGTACTTCGAGCGCATCGACGGCAACGGGAATCCCAACGACGGCCAGCACATCTTCCTCCAGAACGGTGGTGGCAACCACGACGAGCGCGCCATCATCGACGCCGGGTTCCTGGAGCTGGTACGGCTCGGTGTGAAGCCCGCGGCCGATCCGGACGTCGCGGCCGCACTGCCCGAAGTGGACTCGACGCTCAAGGTGAACACCCCGAACGGCCCGATGTGGTACCGCTACAACCACGACGGTTACGGCGAAACCGCCTCCGGTGGCCCGTACACCGGCGCGGGGATCGGCCGGTTGTGGCCGCTGCTCACCGGCGAGCGCGGGGAGTACGAGCTGGCGAACGGCCGGTCGGCATCGGCGCACCTGGCCACCATGGCGGCCGCGGCCAACCCGGGTTACCTGATCCCGGAACAGGTCTGGGACCGGGCGAGCACCGGGGGCTTCACCTTCGGCGAGGGCACCGGCTCGGCGACGCCGCTGGCGTGGTCGATGGCGCAGTTCGTCCGGCTCGCCCACTCGATCGACGCGGGTGCGCCGGTGGAAACGCCCTCAGTGGTCAAGCAGCGGTACGCGAACGGTTGCGCGAGCGTGTCGGCCCAGTTCTCGGTCAACGCGACCACCACGTGGGGCCAGAACATCTTCGTGGTCGGCGACCGGCCCGAACTCGGCTCGTGGAACCCGGCGAACGCCGTCCCGCTGTCCTCAGTGAACTATCCACAGTGGACCGGCACGGTCGGCCTGCCGAAGGACACCACCTTCCAGTACAAGTACCTGCGCAAGGAAGGCGATGCGGTCACCTGGGAGTCGGGAGCGAACCGCGTGGCCACGGCCACCGGCTGCACGCTGGCGCTGACCGACACCTGGCGGCCCTAGAGCAGGCTCGCCACCGCCTCGGCGAAGGCCTCGGGTGCTTCCTGTGGAACGTTGTGCCCGATGCCCGGTAACAGCTGGTGGCGGTAGTCGCCGGTGAAGTACTCGCGGTCGTCCGCCGCACTGGGCCCGCCGATCCCGTCCGCACCGCTTTCGAGCACCACGGTGCGCACGGCGATCGGCGGCTCCGCGGCGACGCGGTCCTCGATCTCCTGGTACCGCGGGTCACCGTCGACCAGGCCGAAGCGGTGGCGGTACGAATGGATCGCCACGTCGACGAAGTCCGGATTGTGCAGGCTCGGCGCACTGGCGGGAAAGGCGGCCGCGGCCTCCGCCCACTCCGGCGACCAGGTGCGCCAGAGCAGCGAACACAACTCCTCGCGATTGCGCTCGAGCCCACGCCGCCCCCGCTCGGACTGGAAGTAGTACTGATACCAGTACGTCCGCTCCCACTCGGGCGGCGCGGGTTCGCCCGCGTACGCGAGGTTCTGCACGTTGTAGCCGTCCACTGTGACCAGTCCCGCGATGCGCTCGGGCCACAACGCCGCCGCTATGCACGCCGCGCGCCCACCCCAGTCATACCCACCGACGACGGCCTGCTCGATGCCGAGCCCGTCGAGGAGGTCGCGGAGGTCCTGCGCCAGCGCGCCCTGCTGCCCGGACCGGAGGGCCCCCTCGTCACGGAAGCGCGTCGGCCCGAACCCGCGCAGGTACGGCGCGATGACCCAGACCCCCTGCAGCTTCTCGGCGACGCCGTCGAAGGCACGCACGTCGTAAGGGAAGCCGTGGAGCAGCACCACCGGCTGGCCACCGGGGTCGCCCGCCTGCTCGTACGCGATGTCCAGCACCGGGGTCTGAATCCGCCCGGCCGATGAAAGGCTCATAACCCCCGATCCTGCCCCAACGGCTCCGGACGGCTGCGGTAGGTCTGCTTGGCCGGGGTGGTGATGGTCAAGGTGCCATCGGATGCGACCTCGTGGCGCCACCCAGGCAGGTCACGCAACTTGTGGTCAGCTCGACATAACCCGACCAGTGTGGTCGTGCCCGTGGGACATCCGTCTTTCCAACCTCGGCCGCGTTTGTCGCAGTGATCAAGGTCGCCGAACTGCGCCGGACGGGTACACCCAGGACGACGACATTCGCGATCGCGAACCCGCACCAGCTCATCCAGCCCAGCCCGAGGCCGATACTTCCGGCGGCCGAGTTCCACAACTTGTCCGGTGGTGGGATCAGTGATAATGCGCTGGAAGACCGTGCCGGGCCGGGCGGCGATGTCACGGGCAAGCGACGCCGGGATCGGTCCGTGCCCGGCCAACTCAGCGGGCTCATTACGAAGCCCGGCGTAGGTGAGAGCATCCAGATACAGATACACGTGGGCCTTCACCTCACCGCCGAACTGCTTGCCCACCAGCATGTCCAGTGCCACGTCGGCACGCAGCTGGTCGAGAGTGCGGGTCTCGTCCGCAGTCTTCAGCAAACGAGCTTGGCGATCGACGCACACATACGCCGCCACCGCCTTCTCGACAGGAGCGTTTTCGAGGGAGAGGCCAGCCACGCCAGCAGTCCCGTGGTGCAGATGGAGACCACGATCCTCACGAGGCCTACGAGCACGCTCCTCAAAACCTTCCGGATCAGCGCGAGCCGCCGCCGAAGTCGCCGATCGGCGAGCCGCCGTCGGATTCTTCCCCTCAAGGCGACCAGCCATCACCTCATCCACCACCGCCGCCTTATCGTCAGCCAACCAGGCCGCCGCGTCATTCACCGCCACCGCCGAAGCCATCGGCACAGCACCAGCCTCCACCAACCCCAGCACAGCCGGGAACCGATCAACCAACCCCTCCGCATGGCCGATCAGCGCGTGGGCCTTGTACTTGGTCATACACAACGCCATGGACAATTCCTCCGCCACCCCGCGCCGAACCGACGCCGCACGGGCAAAGGAAACCACCTGCCGAACCAACCGGGCCTCAAGCCGGGCAATCTCCGCAGCCGTGGATTTCAAATCAAGGAGGATCTCCCCCTCAGAAGATTCCATACCCACATAATATCACACATACGTTCGAAACGAAACGGTGAACACAAAAACCGACCGCGAAGCCCGCCCACACCACCCCCGCCCCCGATCCACAGCCCAAAACACGGCGAAGAAGCTCTTGTCAAGGTACTCTTTCCAGCCTTGACAAGAGCTTCTTCGCCGTAGTCACAATCAAAAATCGGGGCGGCACCCCCTACAAATACTCAACCAACGAAACAACGAAACAACGGAACTACGAAACTCATCCAGCCAATGCCTCAAGCGACTCCCTCAACTTCCCACCAACCTCCACCGGCCGCCTCGACTCCCTATCCACGAACACATGCACAAAATGCCCCTCAGCGATCAACTCCCCTTCACCCGAGAACATCCCGATCTCATACCGAACACTCGACCGTCCCAAGTGCCCGACGCGCAACCCCACCTCCAGCGACCCAGGAAAAGACACCGACCCCCGATAATTGCAATGCGACTCCACGCACAACCCGATGACCTCACCCCGCTCGATGTCGAGCCCGCCCTCCTCGATCAGCCAGGTATTGATCACCGTGTCCATCAGCGAATAGTGCACCACGTTGTTCACATGCCCGTAGACGTCGTTGTCCTTCCACCGCAGCGGAACCGTGCGCACGTGCGGGTACTCGCTCACCACAGCTCCACCGACTCACGCAGGATCCCGGCCAGGTCCTCTTCGGACGGTTCACGAGGCGCCGTCGCCAGCAACCGCTGCTGCTTCACCGTTCCCGACACCAGGGAATCCACATCGGACAGTCCGAACCCGACGGCACCGATCCCGTTCGGAATGCCGATCCGCCGCATCAGGTCGCGCAACACCGCGGGCAGGTGCTCTGCCGCGTCACCGGACCATTCGAACTCCGGCGCCAGCAACCGCGCCACCCGCAGATGCCGCTCCGGCGCCGCCTCGAAGGTGAACCGGAAGGCCGCCGGCGCGGTCAGGGAAACCGCCATGCCGTGCGGCACCATCGGCTCGTCACCCGGATACCCCTCCGGGTGGAACTCACGCACCTGCCCGGCCACCGGATACGCGTTCGCGTGGGGAATGTGCACCCCCGCGTTCCCGAAGCCGAGCCCGGCGAAGGTCGCCGCCAGCGCCATGTCCTCCCGCGCCCGCAGGTCCGAACCGTCGGTCACCGCCGCCACCAGCGACCGCGACAGCAACCGCAGCGACTCCTCGGCGAACATGTCGGCCAGCGGATTCGCCCCGCAGTACGGCACCCGCTCCTCCGGCCGCTTGCGCGCGAACGACGTGTACGGCTTCGCGGTGTAGCTCTCGGCGGCGTGGCACAGGATGTCCATCCCGCTCGCCGCGGTCACCGCGGCGGGCTGGCTGACCGTCAGCCGCGGATCGACCACCGCCAGCGTCGGCCGCAGCCGCAGGTGGCTGATCCCGCTCTTCACCCGGAGCGACAGCACGTCCAGCACGCAGACCGTGGTGCTCTCCGCGCCGGTCCCGGTGGTCGTCGGCACCGCCACCAGCGGTTTCAGCGGCGCGCTCGGCGCCCGGCCGCCGCCGACCGGCGCGTTGACGTAGTCCATCAGCTCGCCGTCGTTGCTGGTCAGCAGGTTGACCGCCTTCGCGGTGTCGATGCTCGACCCGCCGCCGACCGCGACGAACGCGTCCCACGGGCCGTGCCCGCGCGCGTAGTCCACCGCCTTGCCCATGCTCACGTCCGTCGGTTCGACGTGCACGCCGTCGAAAACCACGGCCTCCACGCCGTACCGGGCGATGCCGTCGGCGATGCGGCGTGGCCAGCCGGTGGCGGCCACACCCGGGTCGGTGAGCACGAGCACGCGGCGCGCGCCGTACTGCGTCAGGTCGTATCCGATCTCGTCGCTCGAGCCGCTCCCGTACTTCAGCGCCGGGGCGCCGTAGGTGAAGATCGACTCGTGTTCGGCTGAAGCCACGCCGTCGTGCTCCCTCGCTCGTCGGTCCGCAGAACCCGGATTGACCGTACCCCGGACGGGCCCTATCGTCAGAAGGCCGGGACATCCGATGACTTCGGCGCACCACCCAGCTTTTCTGCACAAATGACCGGTAGTTGCCGCAGATGCATCCGATCTTTGTCGAGGAGCCCGATGACCAGGACCAGGGCACGCGGCCTCGCCGCCTTCGCCGCCGGAGTACTGCTCGCCGCGATCCCGCCGCTGGGCGCGGCCGGTACGAGCGACGCCGCCGGGCCGCCGCGCCAGGAGAACGGCATGACGCTCTGGTACGACGAACCGGCCACGGACTGGGAGTCCCAGTCGCTGCCGATCGGCAGTGGCGCGCTGGGGGCCAGCGTGTTCGGCGGCATCCAGGCCGAACAGCTGCAGTTCAACGAGAAAACGCTGTGGACGGGCGGTCCCGGCTCCCCCGGCTACAACTTCGGCAACTGGACCGAACCACGGCCGGGGGCGCTGGAAACCGTGCAGCAGCGGATCAACGCCGACGGCCAGGCCGATCCGGAATGGGTTGCCGACCAGCTCGGCCAGCCGAAGCGCGGATTCGGCGCGTACCAGACCTTCGGTGACCTCCGGCTGACCCAGCCGCAGGCACCGCCCGGCGTCACCGGCTACCGCCGTCACCTGGACATTTCGACCGCCACCGCGGGCGTGCGCTACTCGTCCGGCGGCGCCGAGTTCAGCCGCGAATACTTCGCCTCCGCGGCGGACCAGGTGATCGTCGCGCGGCTGTCCGCCGACCAGCCGAGCCGCATCGGTTTCACCGCCGCGATCACCGCGCCGGACAACCGGTCGAAGACAACCTCGGCCAGAGACGGCCGTCTCACGTTTTCCGGTGCCCTGCACGACAACGGCATGCGCTTCGCGGCCCAGGTCCAAGTGCTCAACGAGGGCGGCAGCCGCACCGACAACGCGGACGGCTCGGTCACCGTCCAGGGCGCGGACGCGGTGACCCTGGTGCTCGCCGCGGGCACCGACTACGCCCCCGCCTACCCGGCCTACCGGACCGGGGAGGACCCGGTTTCCGCGGTCTCGCAGCGGGTCGATCACGCCGCGGCCAAGGGCGTGACCGCGTTGCGCGCCGCGCACGTGGCCGATCACCAGGCGTTGTTCCACCGGGTGGACCTCCAGCTCGGCCAGCAGCCGCCCGCGATGCCGACCGACGACCTGCTGCGGGCCTACCAGCACGGCACGGCTTCGCCCGCCGCCCGCAAAGCGCTGGAGGTGCTGTACTTCCAGTACGGCCGCTACCTGCTGATCGCGTCTTCGCGGCCGGGCTCGCTGCCCGCGAACCTGCAGGGCGTGTGGAACAACTCGACGTCGCCGCCGTGGAGCGCCGACTACCACGTGAACATCAATCTGCAGATGAACTACTGGCCCGCCGAGACCACGAACCTCACCGAAACCACGGCGCCGCTGTTCGACTACGTGGACTCGATGGTGCCCGCGGGCGAGGTGACCGCGCGGGAGATGTTCGGCAACCGCGGCTGGGTGGTGCACAACGAGACGAACCCGTTCGGGTTCACCGGGGTCCACGACTGGGCGACCGCGTTCTGGTTCCCCGAATCGGGTGCCTGGCTGGCTCAGCACTACTACGAGCACTACCTTTTCACACGCGACGAGGCTTTCCTGCGCGATCGGGCGTATCCGATGATGAAGTCGCTGGCGCGGTTCTGGATCGACGAGCTGGTCGCCGATCCGCGTGATGGCAAGCTGGTGGTCACGCCGAGTTACTCGCCGGAGCAGGGGCCGTTCACCGCGGGCGCTTCGATGTCACAGCAGATCGTCGGCGACCTGCTGACCAGTACCGTCGAGGCCGCGAAAGCACTGGGCGACAACGGGTTCGCCGGTGAAGCCGCCGACGTGTTGTCGCGTTTGGACACCGGACTGCGCGTCGGCTCGTGGGGTCAGCTGCAGGAGTGGAAGGCCGACCAGGACGACCCCGCGAATCAGCACCGGCACGTCTCGCATCTGTTCGCGCTGCACCCCGGCAGCCGGATCACCCCGGCCGAGACGCCCGAATTCGCCGAGGCGGCCAAGGTTTCGCTGACCGCGCGCGGGGACGGCGGCACCGGGTGGAGCAAGGCGTGGAAGATCAACTTCTGGGCGCGGCTGCTGGACGGGGACCACGCGCACACCATGCTTTCGGAGCTGCTGAAGACCAGCACGCTGGCGAACCTGTGGGACACGCACCCGCCGTTCCAGATCGACGGCAACTTCGGGGCCACCGCCGGGGTCGCGGAAATGCTGCTGCAGAGCCACGCCGGCGCGGTGGATGTGCTGCCCGCGCTGCCGGGTTCGTGGGACGCTGGTTCGGTGCGCGGCCTGCGGGCGCGGGGTGACCTGACCGTGGACGTCGACTGGAGCGGCGGCACACCGACGCGGATCGCCATGGCCGCGGGCCGGACCGGCGCCGTGGATGTCCGAAGTGGACTGTTCACCGGGCCGTTCGAGGTGCGGGACACCACCACCGGCCGGACCGTGCCGGTCTCCGCCGACGGCGACCGGATCACGCTCGACGCCGAACAGGGGCACCGGTACGAGGTGACCGCGCTGGCTTCGGCGGCCATCACCGCCCCGGACACCGTCGAGGCAGGCGCGCCGTTCACCGCGGAGGTCACCGTCTCGGCCACCGGCGAAACCCTGCCCCGCGGTGACGTCCGGCTCATCCTGCCCGAAGGCTGGACCTCGGTGCCCGCCGGGCAGCCGTCCGCACCACTGCGGGCGGGCACCACCCGGACGCACCGGTTCGAGGTCACGCCCACCGGCGGCGCCGCGACCCTGCGCGCCGAGGTCACCGGCGACAGGTGGCGGCTGGGGGCGCGGAAACAGGTCGGCTAGGTCCACTCGTCTGGCGGGTGCGGGCTGACGACCGTTCCACACCGTTGTCGAAGCCGGAGTGCAGGGTGCCACGCTCCCGGCCGCGTCGCGGAAGCTGATCGAACGCGGTGCGCCAGACCTCGCAGCCGATCAGTGCGGTCAGGGCGCGGCCGACGGGAGGTCCATCATGCCGGTGGCCTGCGACCAGGCACAACGCCAAGTGCCGCCGGCATCGGTGTAGACGTCGGTGTGCCAGGCCTCGTGCCGCGGGATGTCCGCGCCGTCGACGGTGAGTTCGATGGCGCACCGGTAGCGGAGGACGACGACGTCGGTGCCGACGATGGCGTCCACGTCGCCGATCAGCTCCAGTTCCCGGTAGGCGACCCGCCCGGTGGTGAGGAGATCCAGGTATTCGGCCTTCGTCCACACGGTGCCGGTCGGGTTGCACAACCGGTACTCCGCGGCGTGCAAGCGGTCGTAGGTGTCGCGATCCACCTCGAGGAGGCAGTGGATCCGCTCCTGCTCAGCCTTGATCACCTGGCTGGCCACATCGTCGGTCATCCCGCTCCTGCCCACTCGTCATCGGGGTTCGGGACCCAGCCTAACCCGGCGGCCGAGTTTTGGAGCACGTGTTCTGTTACAGTCGGCGCCATGCCCCGCCCCCGTGTGCACGACCTCGACGAACTGCTCGACACCGCCGAGCGGCTTGTCGCCGAGGTTGGGGCGGGTGGGGTGACCGTGCGCACGCTGGCCGCCGCGGCCGGGGTGCCGAACGGCACGATCTACCACGCCTTCGGCTCGATCGACGCGCTGCTCGGCCGGGTGTGGCTGCGGGCGGCGACCGACTTCCTCACCCTGCAAACCCAGCTGGCCGACCGGCCCGACCCGGTGGACGCCGTGCTGGGGGCCGCGTCCACCCCCGCGGTCTTCGCCGAGCGGCGCCCGGCCGCGGCCCGGATGCTGCTCACCGTCAAGCGCGACGACCTCCTCGGCCCCGGCTTGCCCGCCGAACTCGCCGACGAACTGCTCGCCCTCGACAAACGCCTGGTCGCGCTGCTGGTCCGGCTCACCCACCGGCTGTGGGGCCGCCGCGACGGTGCCGCCGTCGAGGTGCTCACCACCTGCGTGGTCGACCTGCCGACCGCCCTGTTCCGCCGCGCGTTGAGCGGCCCACCCGGCGAGGGCGTCGGCGCCGACGCGCGCCATCGCCTCGACGCCGCCGTGCGCGCGGTGCTCGCCATCGACCCACCCACCCGATCCACAAAGGACTGATCGTGCCCGAACTGCAGCACCACGACCCCGTCTACGTACTCGACCTCGGCGAAGGCGAGAACCGGTTTTCCCCGGACTGGCTGGAAAGCGTCCACACCGCGCTGGACACCGTCACCGAGGGAGCCGCCCCGGCCGCGCTGGTCACCGTCGGCGGCGGCAAGTTCTACTCCAACGGTCTCGACCTCGAATGGCTCACCGCCAACGGGGAGAAGGCCGGGCAGTACGTCACCGACGTGCAGGAACTGTTCGCCAGGGTGCTCACGCTCCCGGTGCCGACGGTCGCCGCGCTCAACGGGCACGCCTTCGGCGCGGGCGCCATGCTCGCCATGGCGCACGACTTCCGCGTGATGCGCGAGGACCGCGGCTACTTCTGCTTCCCCGAGGCGGACATCAACATCCCGTTCACCCCGGGCATGGCCGCGCTCATCCAGGCCAAGCTGACCCCGTCCGCCGCCATCGCGTCGATGACCACCGGCCGCCGCTTCGGCGGTCCGGACGCGCGGGAGCTCGGCCTGGTCGACGTCGTCGCCGCCGAGTCGAAGCTGCTCGACCACGCGGGTGACGTGGTGCGCGGGCTGGCCGGCAAGGACCGCGGCACGCTGGGCGCGATCAAGTCGACCATGTTCGCCGCGGCCGTCACCGCCCTGCGCTCCCCGGCGTGACCCGGTGGCCGGCGGGCCGGGCGGTCAGCACGCCCGATCCGCCGGTCAGGCCGGGCAGCGCCTGCTCGAGTTCCCGCAGGCGCGCCGACGGGACCTCGGCGTCGAGCGCGGCCGAACCGTCCGCCACCGAAGGACTTCCCGGCACGCCGCCGAGCCGGACCAGCCGGGACAGCACCGGGCTCAGCGCGTCTTCCGGCAGATCGAGTTCCACGTGCTCCCACGGCTCGCACACCACCGTGCCCGCCCGCGAAACCGCCTCGTCGAGCACGATCGGCGTGAGGTTCCGGAAGTCGGCGGCAGTGCTGACCGGGCTGGCGTAACCGGTGTGCGTCAGGGTGACCAGACAGTCCACCACCGACCGGTCGCGCAGCGTGGCGCGCACGGTTTCCTCGATCGCGGTGATGAACGCGGCGGGCAGCGAGCCGCGTTCGGCGGCCAGCGCGAACCGCACCCCCGAATCCGGCGCGCCCGGTTCCACGCGCAGCCCGATCGTGGCCCAGTGCAGCACCGGCTCGGTGTCACCGATCCGGCGGACTGCGGCGCCGGTGCCGGTCAGCCGCTTCACACGCACTACCCGTGACGGCGAAAACTCCGCCGTCACCCCGAATTCCTCGCTCAGCCGCGCGGCGATGACCTCGCGCTGCACCTCGCCGTACAGCGAAACGACGAGGCTGCCGGGCTCCGGACCGCGGCGCAGGCCGATCAGCGGGTCCTGGTCGGCAAGCCGGTCGAGCGCGGCGTGCAGTGCGGCCGGAGTCGTGCCGGATGCCGGGGTGACCACGGTTTCCCAGGTGGGCGGGCGAAACCGCGTCGGTTCGGGTGCCGCGGACGTGGTCCCGAGCCGGTCGCCGACGCGCAGGTCCGGCACGCCCGCGATCCGGGCGATACCACCCGCCGGGACGCGGGCCTGCCTGCCGTCGGCGTCCAGTACCGCGGTGACGCGCCCGGTTCCGGTGTGCTCGCGACCGGCGAAGGTGATCCGGTCCCTTGTGGACAGCGTGCCCGAAAACAGCCGTGCCACCGCGAACCGTTGGCCACCGCGGTCTCGTTCCACCGCGAACACGGTGCCGTCCAAGGGTTTCTCCGACAACGCCGGGTCAACGGACGGCAGGAAGTCCACGATGCCGCGGCACAGGGCGTCGATCCCGGCGCCGGTGATGGCGGACCCGAACAACACCGGGCACACCCAGCCCCGGCGCGCCTGCGACCTCAGCTCGTCGCGCAGGAGCACGGGATCCAGGCCGTCCACATAGGACTCCAGCACCGCGTCGCTGCGCTCGGCGAGCAGTTCGGCGAGTTCGTCACCCGGCGGCAACTCGGCGACGGTGGCCTGCCGCGTGCCGAGCCCGCTCGCCCGGTTCACCGCGACCGCCGCCGGATCGAGCAGCCGCCGGATGTCCGCGAGCAGCTCGGATCCCCTGGCACCAGCCCGATCGATCTTGTTGACAAAGAGGATCGTCGGCACGGACAGGGCGCGGAGCGTGCGCATCAGCACGCGGGTGTGCGCCTGCACGCCCTCCACCGCCGAGAGCACCAGGATCGCGCCGTCGAGCACACCGAGCGCACGCTCCACTTCGGCCACGAAGTCGGCGTGGCCGGGCGTGTCGATCAGGTGCACCTCGTGCCCGGCGGTGGTGAACGCGGCGACCGCCGACCGGATCGTGATGCCGCGGCGGCGTTCCAGGTCCATGCCGTCGGTCCGGGTGCTGCCGTGGTCGACGGAACCGAGGCGGGGAATGGCGCCCGAGTCGAACAGGAGGCGTTCGGTCAGGCTGGTCTTACCGGCATCGACGTGGGCGACGATGCCGAGGTTGAGCATCCGCATGCGTGAGGAGGTCCTTGTCCGCGAGTGAGCAACAGTCGATGGGGCCTGTCGTCACTCGCCGCATGGGTTCTCCTCCGCTTCCGGGCACTGGTCGGCGGCACGATAGCAAGCAGCCGTGTGCCGCGGCAGCTGATTTCCTACGTCGTCGCCGTGCTCGTTCAGCGCGTTCCGGGAGCTGGACCGCCGGGCAGGGTGATGGTGCCGCGGTCGAGGTCGATGCCGTGCGCCGGCGGGGCGCCGTCGCCCTCTTCCTCGCGGAGCATTTCGACGGCGGCCCGGTGCTCCAGCTCGCGGCGCTTGGTGCCGTAGAACATCGCGGTGACCTCGTTGACGTAGGTCGCGGTGAGCGGGGTGCCCGCCCGCCTGCGCCGCTTGGCGCGAGCGAGCTCGAACACCCCCACCGCCACCATCAGCAGGGTCCCTGCCGGAATGCTCCAGGCGAGCAGCGTCTCCACCGGGTCCATTCCGCCAAGGTACCCGCGGCCTCAGCCCAGCGTCACCGGCAGCGAGCGGTGTCCGTTGGAAATGAACGAGGCCGTGCTTTCCAGTTCACCCGGGTCCACGGCCAGCGCCAGCTTCGGGAAGCGCGCGAACAACGCGGGCAGCGCGATTTCCGCCTCCACCCGCGCGAGCGGCGCGCCGAGGCAGAAGTGCACGCCGTGCCCGAACGACAGATGGCTCTTGTTCGGCCGCGAAAGGTCGAACTCGTCCGGGTTGTCGCCGACCTCCGGCGCCCGGCCCGCCGCCGCGTAGGAAGCCAGGATCGCCTCGCCCTGCTTGATGGTCAACTCGTCGCTGACAACGATGTCCTCGACCGCGTACCGCAGCGGCAGATGGGCCACCGGCGCCTGCCAGCGCAGCGTTTCGTCGATGACGTCACCCCAGCCGTACTCCCCGTCGAGCACCTGCCGCAGCTGGTCCGGGTGCGTCAGCAGCGCGGTGATCGCGTGGTCGAGCAGGTTGACCGTGGTCTCGTGGCCGGCCGAGATCATCAGGATCAGCGTGTCGATCAACTCGGCCTCCTGCAACGAGGAACCGTCCTCGTCGCGTGCGGCGATCAGCCCGCTGGCGAGGTCGTCGCCCGGCTCGGCGCGCCGCGTGGCCACCAGTTCACCGAGGATCCGGTACAGCTGCTCGCCGTTCGCCGCCGCCTCCTCGGGGGTGGCGGTGGTGTTGAAGACGCCGTCGACCGCCCGGCGCAGGTCCGCGCGGTGCTCGTCGGGCACGCCGAACAGCTGGCAGATCACCTCGATCGGCAGCGGGTAGGCGAAGTGCTCACGCAGGTCCACCACGCCCTCGGTGCCGTCGAGCCGGTCGAGCAGGGTGGCGGTGATCTCCGCGACCCACGGCCGCAGCGCCTCGGTGCGGCGGTAGGTGAACGCCTTCGACACCAGCGAACGCAGCCGCCGGTGCTCACCACCGTAGGCGGTGAACATGTTCTGCACCGACACCCAGATCATCAGCGGCCAGTCGGTGGGCACCGTGCCGTCGCGCCACGCCGCCCAGTGCTGACGCGGGTCCTTCGACACGCGCGGATCGCTCAGCAGGCGCTTGAGCAGCTCAGGATCGGTTACTGACCACGCCACCACCTGGCCAGGGAGCTCCACCAGCGTGGCCGCGCCGCGGGCGCGGAGTTCGGCGTTCTGGGCGTGGATGTCGCGGCCGGTGGGGTCGAGGACGAGGGGACGCTGTGCGGATTCCAACGGTGCTCTCCAGTCGGTTCGGTGGACGGAACTGGCGTGGGAACGGTGTTGCGGACCGGGGTGAACAGCACGGGCAGCGCGGCCAGCGCGCGGTGGAACGGGCCCGGCCGCCAGCGCAGCTGGTCCTCCGGCACGGCGAGCCGCAGGTCGGGCAGCGCGTCGAGCAGGGTTTCGATGGCGGTGGTGGCGATCAGCCTGGCCGGGCCCTGCGCGGGGCACGAATGCACGCCGGCGCCCCAGGCGATGTGCGCGCGGTTGCCCACGCGCTGCTCGGCCCGCAGCGCCGGATCGGTGTTGGCGGCGGCGAAGCTGATCACCACCGGTTCCGCGGCGGGCAGGTGCGTGCCCATGAAATCCACCGCGGGCCACGGATAGCCGGCCGAGTAGTTCGCCATCGGCGGGTCGCCCCAGAGGATCTCCTCGAGCGCGTCCTCCACGTGCAGGCTGCCGCCGGCCAGGTCACCGGCGAAGCGGTCGTCGACCAGCAGCAGCCGCACCCCGTTGGCGATCAGGTTCTGCTGCGGTTCGGTGCCCGCGCCCATCAGCAGCACCAGCTGGTGCAGCATCTCCTCGTCGGTCAGCCGCGCCGGGTGCGCCATCATCCACGACGGCACGTCCTGCCCGGGCCGCGCGCGCTTGAGCGCGAGCAGTTCGAGCATGGCCGCGGTCAGCTCCGCGTTGGCGCGCTCGGGATCGACCATGTCGAAGATGCCGCGCATCCCGGCGACGAGCCGGTCGCCGAGCGCGGGCGGGCAGCCGAAGAGGTGGTTGAACACCTGCAGCGACAACGTGGTCGCGTAGTCGGTGAGCAGATCCGCCTCGCCCTCGGCGGAAAACCGGGCGATCAGCTCGCGCGCGGTCCGCTCGACGTGCGCGCGCAGCGCGTGCGGGTTGAGCCGCGCGAGGCTGCCGGTGACCGCGCTGCGCAGGCGCGCGTGCACCGCGCCGTCGGTGAACAGGCAGTTCGGCCGGTAGCCCATCATCGGCATCACCGGGCTGTCCTCCGGCTGGTTTTCCTGCCAGCGCCGGGGGTCACGCGGAAAGGTGGACGGCGCGCGCAGCACCTCCAGCGCCGCCTCGTAGCCGATGACCAGGCTGGCGTGCACACCTGGCGCGAGTTCGACCGGCGCCACCGGGCCGTGCGCGGCGCGCATCCTGGCATAGACGGCACCGGGATCGCGCGCGAACTCCTCGTCGTAGAGGCGGGCGCGCTCGGCGTGCGCGGGACAGCCGGGCGGCGGCCCAGCGGCGGGAGAGGTCACGAATGCTCCTGGCGAACGGGATCGAAGAGGTAGTCGACAAGGCTGATCAGCGCCCGCGCGGACGAGCCGCGGTCGCGGGCGTCGCAGCTGACCAGGCGGGTTTCGGGAAGCAGGTCGAGTGCTTCGCGAAGCTCGGCTTCGGGAAATCTCGGGGCGCCGTCGAACTCGTTGACGGCCACCGCGTAGGGCAGGCCCAGTTCCTCCAGCAGGCCCATCACGTCGAAGGATTCCTCCAGCCGCACCGGGTCCACCAGCACCAGCGCGCCCAGCGCGCCGAAGGCGAGGTCCTTCCACATCTGCGTGAACCGCTGCTGCCCCGGCGCGCCGAACAGGTAGAGCACCACCTCGTCGCCGAGGGTCAGCCTGCCGAAGTCCATCGCCACCGTGGTGGTGTTCTTGCCGCGGACGCCGGACAGGTCGTCCACCACCGCGCCGGCCTGCGTCATCGTCTCCTCGGTGCGCAGCGGGCGGATTTCGGACAGCGTGCCGACGAAGGTGGTCTTGCCGACCGCGAACGGCCCCACCACCAGGATCTTCACCGAGGTCCGGACGGTGGCGGGGACGTAGCCGTCAGGTGAGAGCACGGAGGCCATCGAGTACCTTCTGCAGGAGTTGGTGGTCGGGGACGTCGGCCTCGCGCACCGCGGCGCGGGCTTCGATGTGCCCGGAGTCGAGCAGGTCGGACAGCAGCACCTTGGTCACGCTGGTGGGCAGGCCCAGGTGCGCGGCGACCTCGGCCACGGCCAGCGCGCCACCCCGGCACAGCTGGATCACCCGCCGCTTCTCCGGGCTCAGCCCGACCACCGGCGCCCAGGTGGCGAGCACCACGGTGGCCACGTCGAGCGTGTTGCGGGTCGGGTGGGCGCGGCCTTCGGTGACCACGTGCGGCCGCACCAGCGCCCGCTCGCGCCGGGTCATGACGGGAAGCGCGGCGGCGCGGTGAGCTCCTGGCCGAGGCGCTGCACCAGTTCCTGCATGCGGGAGGACACGCCCTCGACGTCGACGCGGCCGGTGGTGGACACCGCGACGTAGGCGCCTTCCCCGGCGGCGGTGAGGAAAACGAAGCCGCCGTCGAACTCGACCAGCGTCTGGCGCCACTGCTCGGCGGGCTGGCGGCAGAACTCGCCGGTGGCGCGGGCGAGGGACTGCAGCCCGGAGACCGCGGCGGCGGTGCGCTCGGCGTCGTCGCGGTTGATGCCTTCGGAATGGGCCATCAGCAGGCCGTCGGCGGAGAGCAGCACGGCGTACAGCGTCTCCGGCATCTGCAGGGCCTGGTCGAGCATCCAGCCGAGCCGGTTGGTGGTCGCGTCCGTGTTCGTGCTCACTGGGGATCCCTTTCGAGGTCGGCGGAAGAGGCGCGGCCGCGACGGGTGCCGCGCTGCCAGGCCGCTGCGGTGGCGACCGGATTGGACGGCGGATCGGAAGACACCGAAGACACCGAAGGCGCCGCAGACGCGGCGGGCGCCGCGGGGCTGATCGCGGCCGCGGTGCGGCGGCGCCGCCGGGGCAGGCCGTGGGCGGTGGTGCCCAGTTCCGGGGCCTTCACCGGCGCCGGGACCACCACGGGTTCCGGTGGTGCGGCCTTCGGCGCCGGGGCGGGCGGCGTGGTGATCCGGGTGAGCAACTCGGTCGGCAGGAACAACACCGCGCGCACACCTCCGTAGGGCGAGCGGGTGTCCACGGAAACGCGGAAGCCGTACCGGGTGGCGAGCGCGCCGATCACCGCGAAGCCGATGCGCGGCGGCACGCCGAGCGCGGCGATGTCCTGCCCGCCGTGACCGCCGAGCAGCCAGGCCGCGCGCTGCACGGCTTCCACCGTCATGCCGACGCCCGCGTCGTCGATGATGATGGCGAGCCCGTTGTGCGCCTGCTGGAAGGTGACCTGCACCGGGGAGCCGGGCTGGGAGTGGCGCGCGCCGTTGTCCAGCAGCTCCGCCACCGCGAGCACCACCGGTTCCACCGCCTGGCTGACCACGGCGGTGTCCGACGGCGCGGGGATCTGGACGCGGGAGTAGTCGCGGATGCGGCCGGTGGCGCCGCGCACCACGTCGGTCAGCGTCGCGGCCGAGCGCTGCAAACCGGGCCACGAACCGCAGAGCACCGCGGTCGCCTGGGCGCGACGGCCCAGCTGCGAGTTCGCGTGGTCGAGGCCGAGCAGGCCGTCGAGCACCGCGGGGTCGTCGTGCCGGTCCTCCATGTCCGAGATCAGCACCTGCTGTTCTCCGGCGAGGTTCTGCACCGAGCGCATCATCGCGCGCAGGGTCGCGGCGGCGGAATCGGCGGAATCGCGGCGGGTCCTCGCCAGCAGCTCGGAAATCGTCTCGAGCACGGCTCGATGGGGATCTCCGTTGTCCCGCAAGGGCCCTGGCACGGTCACCGACGGATTCGCCAGCGATTCCGCCAAAGCGGGAAGGCGTACTTCGCGCAGATGCCGTTCCTCGGCTTCGCGTGCGTTCAGCTCGGCGACGGCGGCATCACGGTGCCTGCCGACGTTGACCGTGACGTTGCGCTGGCGGACCAGCAGCACGGCGAGCGCGATGGCGAGCAACAGCAGGCAGATCAAGCCTGCCAGCAGCAGGGGGAATTCCATGAAATCCTCACGGTCGACTGGGCGGAATGGCCGACCGGCCGGCTAGGCGAGCGCCGGGATCCGCACCAGGTCCGCGCCGGGACCGCGACCGCGCTGCCGGGCGATGAGCATTCGGGCGGGCCCGGGACAGAACGGCATGTGCGCGGCTCCACAACGGCGGGGACGGACGTCGCATCGCGCCGGGCGCGATGTCAGCAGCGAGTACCGTAGCGCAAACCGGGCGTGTTCTCCCAGGTTTCGCCGAGAAAACGTCGGCGGTTCGCCAATGACACGTTGTTCCGCAAATTCCGCCGTGACCGCGAATTCCCCGTTCGGGCGAGTGAAAAGCGCGCGTGAGGAGAAGGAAGGGCCCGGCCGGCCCTCGCCCGGCCGGGCCCGGGGTCCGTCAGTTCCCGGTGTTGCGGACGGCGTTGTAGTAGGTGTCCGCGATGAAGTCGCACGGGCCGCGTGCCGGGCCGGTGCCGAAGGTGTGCTCGCACTGCTGGTGCATCAGGTCGAAGAACAGCCGGTCGCAGCGCAGCGTGTTGGCGCCGCCGGCCTCTTCGCACATGTCGTGGTTCGCGCACGGCCCGCGGAAGTCGACCTGCCCCCACGGCGGCACCACCGGCATGTCCGGCGAAAGCGTGCAGTAGTCGTGCCAGGCCCCGCGGTCCGGGTTGTATTCGTAGCCGTCGGGCACCGGCACGAAGCTCGCCGCCTGCGCGCTGCCCATCCCCAGCCCCAGCCCGCCGGCCACGCAGGCCAGCACCACCGCGAACCGCCGGAGTTTCCCGTTCTTCGCCATCACTTCTCCCCGAGTTGCCGGTTGACCTGCTGGCCGAACAGTTCGGCAATCAGCAACCTAGAACGGGCGGCCGGCACTGCCCAGGGTCCGTTCGACCCACAGGTGAAAGCGCGGTGAAAGCGGCGGCCGGATGCTGGCGCGGGTGAAGCTCACCTTCCTGATCCTCGGGTTCCTGTTCCTCGGCTCGTCGTTCGCCGTCAGCGCCATCATGTCCGACGAAGCCCGCGTGCGCGGGAGCCTGGAGTGGACCTGCCAGCCGCCGGACAAGGCGACCGGCTGGGTGGAATGCCACAGCACCAAGAACAGCGATGCCCTGTTCCGGCTGGACATCGACCACCTGGCGCTGCAGCTGAGCCTGGCGCTGACCGGCGTCGGCTGCCTGGTCGCCGCCGCCGCGGTGGGCAACCGGCCGAAGCCGGTGCCCGGCCCGCAGCAGTGGCAGCAGCAACCCCAGCAACCACCGCAGCCCCAGCAGCCGTACGGCCAGTCCCGCTGAGGTCAGCGGCGCACCAGCACCTGGTCCAGCGACTTGCGCACCAGGTTCGGCACCACGCAGTCGTCCGCCGGGTAACCGACCGGGATGACCGCGAACGCCTTCTCGTTGCGCGGGCGCTCCAGCAGTTCACCGAGGAACCGCATCGGTGACGGCGTGTGCGTCAGCGCGGCCAGGCCGGACAGGTGCAGCGCGGTGAGCAGCATGCCGACCGCGATGCCGACCGACTCGTCGACGTAGTAGTGCTTGTGCGTGCCGCCGTCCTCGTCGAGGAAGTACCGCTGCTGGAAGACCACGATCAGGTAGGGCGCGTCGGTGAGGTGGCTCTTGACCGCGTCGGTGCCCAGTGGGCGCAGCGCGTCCAGCCACTCCTCCCCCAGCCTGCCGTCGTAGGAAATCCGTTCCTCTTCTTCGGCGGCCTCGCGGATCCGCTGCTTGATCTGGTCGTCGGTGACCAGCACGAAGGTCCACGGTTGCTGGTGCGCGCCGCTGGGCGCGGTGGCGGCGACCGCGATGGCGTCGAGCACCACCTGCTCGGGCACGGGATCGGTGGAGAACGCCCGCACGGTGCGGCGGGTGTCCATGCGGCGGCGCAGTTCGGCGGCGGTGGCCAGCGATTCCCGCGCGGGCAGGCGAGCGGGCCGGTAGGGCACGGGCTCGAAGGGCTGTCCGTAGTTCGGAGTCCACATGACGGCCATTCTCGCTAGGTTCGGGTGTTGTGGGAACCGACCTGGGAACCGAACTGACCGCCGAACTGATCACCGACGCCACCGCCCCCGCCGAACCGCGAATCTCCCCCGACGGCCGCTGGGTCGCCTATGCCGTCGACGACGCGCTGTGGCTGGCCGAGTGCGACGGCAGCGCCCCGCCGCGGTCGCTGGGCACGGCGGGCACGGGCCCGCGCTGGGCACCCGATTCCTGCCACCTGTACTACCGCCACGACCACCGGCTGCACCGGATTTCCCTGGAAACCGGGGAAATCTCGGTGCTGGACGACGGTGTGGCGGACTGCGTCCCGCTCGGCGACGGCCGCGTGGTGCTGGTGTCGCGGGCGGAAACACCGGACCGCGACCCGAAGGTGTGGAGCGAACCGCTGCCGGTCAACCGCCTGGTGCTGCCCGGCGGGCACGACGCGCTGCCCGGCCGCCACATCCTCGAAGTCGCGCCCCGCCCCGGTGACGACCTGCTCGCCGTGCTCACCCAGGCCATGCCGACGCTGGATCCCGTGTTTCCCACCACCGAACTGCACCTGGTCGATCCGGCCACCGGCCACGTGGAGCACCTGGGTGAGACCGAACTGGAGGCGCGTTCGCCGGTCTGGTGGCGGGCCGCCGACGGCTGGCGGGTCGCCTATCTCGCCACCACCCCGCCGGGCCCGATCGGCGGTACCGCGGTGTTCGACGCCGGCCACCGCAACCTGACCGACGGCATGGACTGCTGCCCGGCCGAACTGGTGCAGTCGCCCGACGGGAATCCGCTCGCCCTGTTCGAAGTGGGCCTGGACACCGCGCTGTACCGGCTCGGCGGCGGCCGCTTCGAGCACCTCGTCACGCACCCGGGCAGCCTGTCCGCGCTGAGCGTCGCCCCCGGCACGATCGCGGTGCTGGCCAGTACCGCGTACGCGCCGAAGGACGTGCACGCGGGTCCGCCCGACGGCGAGCTTCGACGGCTCGCCGACACTCGACCGGAACTGCGCGGGATCGACTGGGGGCGTCAGGAACGCCTCTCCTACCAGGCGTCCGACGGGCTCGAACTGGACGGCCTCCTGGTCCTGCCGCCGGGACGCACCCGCGAAGACGGCCCGTTCTCGCTGGTCACGATCGTGCACGGCGGCCCGTACGACCGGTACGCCGACGAGCTGTCGCTGCGCTGGACCGGGTGCGGCCAGTGGCTGGCCGCCGCCGGGCACGCCGTGTTCCTGCCGAACCCGCGCGGCGGAAGCGGTCACGGGCACGCGTTCGCGGCCTCCGTCGCCGGGGCGGTCGGCCTCGGCGAATGGACCGACGTGCTCACCGGCATCGACCTGCTCGTCGAGCAGGGTGTCGCCGATCCGGACCGCCTCGGCATCGCCGGCTGGAGCCACGGCGGGTTCTTCAGCGCGTGGGCGGTCGGGCAGACCGACCGGTTCAAGGCGGCGCTGGTGGGCGCCGGGATCAGCGACTGGGGCATGCTCGTGGCCACCGGTGAGCTGGGCGTGCTGGAAGCCGGGCTCGGCGGCGGCTCGTACTGGACCGACCGGCGGCGGCCCGCCGCGCTGAGCCCGGTGACGCACGCCGCGAAGGTGACCACCCCGGTGCTGATCGTGCACGGTGAGCAGGACACGAACGTGCCGCTCAGCCAGGCCATCTGCTTCCACCGCGCGCTGCGGTACCACGGCGTGCCGCACGAGTTCGTGGTCTACCCGGGTGAGGGGCACCGGATCACCGGGCGGGCCCATCGACTGGATCTGTTGCGGCGCCTGCGGGACTGGTTCGCTGTACTCCTCTGACCGGCGGGAAACGGGAGGGCGGCGATGACGGGGCGGGTGGTCAGCCACGAGCAGGTGGTGCGCGGCGCGTGCCGGTTCTTCCTGCAGCACGGCGGGGTCGACATGGACCGGCTGGCGGCGAGCCTCGCGGTCAGCCGCGCCACGCTGTACCGGGTGGCGCACAGCCGGGACAGCCTGCTCGGCGAGGTGCTGTGGCGGTTCACCGAACGGCTGCTGGCACTGGCCAGGCGACGGCGACGCCATCCGGGTGCCGAAGGCGTACTGGAGATCACCCGGTGGTTCGTCGGCCAGCTGCACACCGCCGTGGCGTTCCGCGCCTTCCTGAGCAGCGAACCGGAAACCGCCGCGCGCGTGCTGTTCACCACCTCGGGCGTGGTGCACCGCCGGGTGGTCGCGGCCCATCGCGAGATCCTGCGGGAGGCACACGGCGACCGGCCGTGGCCGTCCACCGCGCTCGACCAGACGGCCTATCTCTACGTGCGCGTCATCGAATCCGCCGTGTACGCCGAGCTCCTCGGCGGTCCGGCCCCCGACCCCGAACTGGTGGAACGCACCGCGCGGGCGGTGCTGACCCCGGTCTGAGACCGCGGTCTCACGCTTGCGCCGGACGCTGGCAGGCGGGCTCGCGTGCCGATTACGTTCGCTGGGTCCTGCTCATCGCCGTGTGGGAGCCATCATGCCGATTTCCGCGTTCCGGCGTGCCGCGCTGGTCGCCGCCGTGCTCGGCCTGCTTGTCCCGGCCGCCCCGATCGCCACCGCCGCGCCCGCCACCGTCCAGGTGCCCCAGGTCACCGGCCCGCTGCCCGGCACCGTGCCCGGTGACCCGAAGGCCGAGCGGATCGAGGACACCTACCCGTTCTTCTCCACCCCGGCCGACCTGGCCGCCCGCGGTTACGTGGAGCAGGAGTTCCACGTCTCCGGACTGGCCGCGGGCTGGACTGCCGACGGCACGCAGGTGGCCGCCGACGTCCCGTACACCACGCGCGTGGTGGTCCGGCGTCCCTTGCGTGCCAAGGATTTCAGCGGCACGGCACTGGTCGAATGGCAGAACGTGACCGCCGGCTACGACCTGGACGCGCTGTGGAACGCGGACTCGGTGCTCCGCGCCGGGCACGCGTGGATCGGCGTGTCGGCCCAGCGGGTCGGCGTCGACCAGCTCCGCGGCTGGAGCCCGGCGCGGTACGGCGGCCTCGACGTGACCGGCGGCGGCAAGCACACCGCCGACGAGCTGTCCTACGACATCTTCACGCAGGCGGGCCGGGCCGTGGACACCGGCGCGGTGCTGGGCGGACTGCGGCCGCGCACACTGCTCGCCATCGGCGCTTCCCAGTCGGCGGGCCGGATGACCGTGCTCTACGACAAGGTGCTGCCGCAGCAGACGCCGGTCTTCGACGGGTACGCGTTCGTGGTCGGTCCCGCGCCCACCAGGGTCGGCAAGGAACCGGTGTTCCAGATCCTGTCCGAGACCGACGTGCGAAATTCGCAGCGTCCGGCCGACACCACGCAGTTCCGGCGCTGGGAGGTGGCGGGTGGTGCGCATTCGGGCTACCAGGGGCAGGTCTACCGCACGCCGATCTCCGAACGCGACCTCGGCGCGGCACCGCAGTACAACTGCGCCAAGCCACCGTTCAGCCGCGTGCCGATGCACCACGTGACCGCCGCCGCGTACGAGCACCTGCGCCGCTGGACCGAGCGCGGCACCCCTCCGCCGACCGCGCCACCGCTGGAATTCGAGGCGGACGGCGTGACCAAGAAGCGTGACGAACTCGGCCTGGCACTCGGTGGCATCCGGCTTTCGGAGGTGGCCGTGCCGACCGCGCTGAACACCGGGGACAACAGCGGCGAGACCTTCTGCCAGTTGTTCGGCACGTACCTCCCGTTCGACCAGAAGACCCTGGCGAGCCTCTACCCGAGCGTGACGCACTACGACAACAAGGTGGCCGTCGCGGACGCGCGGAACATCCGCGCCGGATACCTGCTCGCCGCCGATGCGGACCGCGCACCCACCACGCCGGTGATCTTCGTGCACGGCCACCAGGGCTCGGCCCACCAGTGGCAGTCGAACGCCAAACGCTTCTCCGCCAACGGATACGCCGACAAGCTGCTCTACTCCTTCGAGTACGACACCAGCATCCCCACCAACGACCACGCGATCACCGGACTCGACGCGTTCATCGCGGACGTCCGTTCGCGTACCGGTGCGTCCACTGTGGACATCATCGCGCATTCCCGCGGCACCACGGTGATGCACGCCTACCTGGCCGCCCCGGAACGGGCGGCGCTGGTGCGCCGGTACGTCAACGTCGATGGCCGGTCCAGCGCCAAGCAACCCGGCGGCGTGCCGACGCTCGCGCTGTGGGGCGGCCTGCAACCCGAAGGCAACATCGGCGGTGCGGTCAACGTCCGCCTGCCCCACCTCGGGCACACCGAAACCACCACCTCGGCCGAGAGTTTCGCGCACATGCACCAGTTCCTGCGTGACCGGCCGCCGATCACCACCGAGGTCACGCCCGAGCCGCCCGGCCTGGTCGAGATCGCGGGCCGCGCGGTGTACTTCCCGCAGAACACCGGGATTTCCGGGCGGCTCCAGGTCTGGGAGGTCCGCGGGGGCAAGCGGCACGGCCTGCCGGTGCACGACCTGCAGACCGCCGCGGACGGTTCGTTCGGGCCGCTGAAGATCAACGGGCACAAGCACTACGAGCTGGCCCTGCTGCGTGCAGGCCAGCAGACCTACCACTTCTACTTCGAGCCGTTCGAGCGCAGCGACCGGTTCCTGCGGTTGCAGGTGTCCGGGCCGGGCGGGATCGGCGAATATGTCGACAAGTGTCCTACGCACACCGCGGTCACCGTGCTGCGCGGCCGCGAGTGGTGGTCGGACCAGCCGGACGGTGACCAGCTGGCGTTCAACGGCGTCAACGTGCTCGCCCCGGCCGTCGCACCGCGGCTTCGCCAGGTCCTCGCGGCGTTCGCCTTCGACGACCACTGCGACCTCGCGTCCACCCCGGGCGTGGCGCTGCCGCCGTTCAACGCGCTGCCGTTCCTTGCCGGGGTGGACACCTATCTGCCCGCGGATCCTGGTGCGGCGGCCGCGATCGACGTCACCCAGGTGGCGCGCGGCTCGGGCGGTCAGGAACGCACGGTGCCGGTGGTGAACTGGCCGTCGGACGGGCACTCGGTCACCGTGCAGTTCAAGGACTACCTGGACTGACCGGGGTTGTCACATCCGCGGCGGCGGGCGGGTCGAGGCGTTGAACCCGCTACGGATGAGGAGTTCCGATGTCCACTGCTTACGTTGTCGTCACGATCATCGCCGCCGCGCTGGCCGCCTTCTCGGCGGCCGCGATCGTCTTCCGGTTCGAGTTCGTGGTCGGGCCGCTGGCCGCCTACGGGGTGCCGCGCTCGTGGTGGCCGTGGCTCGCCACGGCCAAATCGGCGGGCGCGGCCGGCCTGGTCGCCGGGTTGTTCGTGCCGTGGATCGGCGTGGCGGCGGCGATCGGGCTGGTGCTGTACTTCACCGGCGCGCTGATCACCGTGCTGCGCGCGCGGTCGTGGGCGCACATCCCGGCCCCGCTGATGTACCTGGCGCCCGCCGCGGCGTCGCTGGTGCTCATTTAGCGATGCCGTCGAGCACCGCCTCGACCACGTCGCGGACCGCCGGGGCCTTGGTGGTGCCGGTGTGCGGGAGCAGCGCGGACAACACGGTTTCGTGGCAGATGCCGACGAGCATGGCCGCCGCCGCGTCCACCCGCGCACCGGCGGCCAGCCTGCCGAGCGCGCGTTCGGTGCGCAGGTACCGGCGCAGCTGGCCGCGCCAGTCGTCGCCGTGGCCGTCGAGTTCGCCGAACCGGGCGAGAACCTCGGGCTGGGCGAGCAGTCCGGTGAAGGCGGGCAGGATGGCGCGGTGCAGCGCCAGCCCGTACGCCAGGTGCTCGCGCAGGTTCGCCTCCACCGTGCCGGTGCCGGGCTCGGGCAGTTCGCCGAGTTCCGCCTCCACCGCGCGGACGTGCGCGCGCAACGCGTTCGCCAGCAGTTCTTCCTTGTCGGCGAAGTGGTTGTACAGCACACCGTCGGCGACACCGGCGGCACGCGCGATCGCACGCACGGTGAGCCCGGCCGTGCCCTGCTCGGCGATCAAGCGCACGGCCGTGTCGATCAGGTGCTCACGCAGCGAACGGCCGTCGGTGTGCTTCAACGCGGCTGCTTTTCGCGGGGACAAACGCGGCTCCTCAGGACTTGCGCGCGGTGACCAGCCAGGCGGTGCCGCGCAGGCGGACGGCGTCAGCCTGGGCGAACGGGCGCAAGGCGGCGGTGAGGGCGGCGCGGGCCTTCGCGGCGGTTTCGGGATCGGCCAGGGTGAGGTGGTGCTTCACCGGACCCCAGTCGGCCATGAAGGCGGTGGCGTCCTCGAGGTCGGCGCCCCAGATCTGGTCGGCTTCGACCCGCGTGCAGTCGATTCCGGTGAAACCCGCGCCGGACAGCACGGCCCGGGTGCGCACGGGATCGGCGAACGAGGTCGGCCCGGTGCCGTCGGCGCCGGTGGGCCGCGGCACGTGGGGCTCCATGGCGGCCAGCACGCTGCCGAGATCGGTGCCCTGGAGCTCGGTCATGCAGAGGAAGGCGAGGCGTCCCGCCGGGCTGAGCGCGCGGTGCACGTTGGCGAACGCGGCGACCGGGTCGGCGAAGAACATCACGCCGAACCGGCTCAGCGCCACGTCGAACGAGCCGGGCTCGAAGGGGAAAACCTGCGCGTCGCCCTGTTCGAAGGTCAGGTTGCCGAGGCCTTCGGCGCCCGCGCGCGCCCGCGCGGTGGCGAGCATCGGGCCGGAAAGGTCCACACCGGACACCCGTCCCTTCGGCGCCCGTGCCGCGGCAAGGCGGGTCAGCTGCCCGTTGCCGCAGCCGATGTCGAGCACCCGGTCGGTCTCGCCGATCGCGGCGGCGTTGAGCACGAACTCGTTGAAGCCGCCGTTGACCGCGTCGAACCGGTCGTCGTGCGTGGCCCAGTGCTCGCCCTCGTAGCCGTTCCACGCCTCCGCCTGCGCGGTGTTGACGATGTCGGTCATCGGGACTCCCCATCATTGTGAACACACGTTCATGAACTCGTGTTCATAATGCCTGGGAACGAGCCCTGCGGCAACCCGGACGCCCAGGCCCACGCCGCCTGTCGACACCGGGTCGCGGGCACGAGCAGCCCCGCGCCTTCACCGCCCCAGCCAGGATGGCCAGCGCCTCCTCTGTGGATACGAGTTCCGGCATCGGCACACCGTCGATCTCCGCGCGCCACGCCGCGAGCAGCCGGTCCAGCGCATCGGCTGGGAAGTCCCCATTCATTCGCCCGCCTCGGAGTCCGTCCCCTCAGGGCCGTAGTCGCCGCCGCTCGGCGCGGCGTTACCGGTCCGGGCTCGCGTGCCGGATCAGCTTGAGCAGCTGGCCGCGGAAGTGCTCGTAGTCGTCGATCACGCCGAGCAGCAGCTCCGATTCGCGTTCCTCGCGCCGCGCCGTGGCCAGCACGCGCTCGCCGGCCTCGGTCAGCCGCACGATGCTGCGGCGCCGATCCGCCGGATCGTGTGCACGCGCGACGAACTCGTTGCGCCGCAAGCGCTCGATGGTCCGGCTCATGGTCTGGTCGGTGACCCGGCAGCGCATCGCCAGCTCCCGCTGCGAGCGCGGCCGCCCAGCCAGGTGGTGCAGCGCGATCAGCCCGGCGTGGGTCAGGTTGTGCCGGGCGAGCACGTCGTCGAACCGCGACTCGAGCACCCTGGCGGCCACCGAGAGCAGCCGCCCGGTCGGCCAGGAGCTGACGTCGCCGGTCTCGTCCTCGTCGGGCATCACGGTTTTCCTCGGCACGCCCGCATCCTCTCATCAGGCCATTTGCTCAGCCTGCTGAACGTTGGGCAGAATGCTCAGCATGCTGAGCAATTCGCGGTGGCTGCCGCTCTGGGGCGTGGTCGCCGCGGCGGTGCTGACCGGGCTGGTGTGGGTGTTCGGGCAGGGGCTGGCCGTCACGCTGCTGCCGGACCAGGGCGCGTCCTGGTACTACTGGAAGCTGCCCGACCCGACCTTCTGGACCAGGGCGTCGGCATGGCTCGGGTACGCGGCCCACCAGCTGGTCTCGTGGTGGCTGATCTTCTACGCCCAGCGCCACGTCCGCCGCTACACCACCGGGCTGCACCCGGTGAACGTGGTCGCGCTCGCCGCCAACCTCGGCTTCATCGCGCTGCACGAGGTGCAGACGCGCGTGTTCTACGACGGCCTGGCGCAGGACGTGTCCATCTTCAGCTCGCAGGGCTCGGTGGTGCTGCTGCTGATCGTGGTGCTGCTGATGGAAAACCGCCGCCGCGGGCTGTTCTTCGGGCGGCGTGCGCCGCTTTCGGCGGAGGTCGTCCGGTTCGCCCGCAAGTACCACGGTTACCTGTTCAGCTGGGCGGCGATCTACACCTTCTGGTACCACCCGATGGAGACCACCAGTGGCCACCTGATCGGCTTCTTCTACATGTTCCTGCTGCTGTTCCAGGGCAGCATCTTCTTCACCCGCGCGCACACCAACCGCTGGTGGACACTGGCGCTGGAGCTGATGGTGGCGGTGCACGGCACGCTGGTCGCGGTGATGAACTCCGGGCCGGACGGGATGTGGCCGATGTTCCTGTTCGGCTTCCTCGGCGTTTTTGTGGTGACGCAGATGCACGGCCTCGGGCTCGGCCTGCGCACGCGCTGGACCATCGGGCTCGGGTACCTCGCCGCGGCGGTGGTCGTCTACGGTTCGCGCTCGCTCGGCGGACTGCACGAGATCGTGCGCATCCCGCTGATCGAGTACCTGCTGGTCGCGGTGATGGGCGGGCTGATCTGGCTGGGACTGCTGGTGAAGCGCCCGGCTCAGCCGGGCACGTCCAGCCGCTGCGTGCCGACCACCGAGAGCAACCGCAGCGCCTCCTCCGACCGCGACCCCGGTTCGGCGGTGTAGATCACCACACGCTGGTCACGGTCGGTGATGTCGAGCACGTCGCAGATCACCGAGACCGGGCCGACCACCGGGTGGTGGAAGGTCTTGCACAGGCTCGGCCCGGCGCACACGTCCCGCGAATCCCACAGCCGCGCGAATTCCTCGCTGCCCTCACGCAGTTCGGCGATCAGCGCGACCAGTTCCGGGTCGTCCGGGTACCGCGCGGCGGTGGCGCGCAGGTGCCGGGCGGCGCTCGCGGCGAACTCACCGCTGTCGGTCAGGCCGTACAACGGCCGACCGTCGTGTCGTGGTTCGAGAAAGGCCCGGCGGACCAGGTTGCGTTCGCGCCGGGACAACGCCGAGAAGTCCTCCATCAACGCGGCGGCGAGCGGGTTCCAGGCGATCACCTCGTACGACGCGGACAGCACGAGCGCGGCGGCCAGCGGCAACCGGTCCAGCAGGGCGAGAATGCTGGGCCGGACCTCACGCGAAGGTCCGGGAGCCGGGCCGGGCGGGGCGCCGGCGAGGTGGTGGAGGTAGTCGCGCTCGGTGTCGGACAGGCGCAGCGCGCGCGTCAGCCCGGCCAGCACCTCACGCGACGGGCGCGGCGCCTTCGCCTGCTCCAGCCGCGTGTAGTACTCGTTCGAGATGAACGCCAGCTGCGCCACCTCCTCGCGGCGCAGCCCCGGCGTGCGACGGCGGCGCCCGGCGGGCAGCCCCACGTCGGCCGGGGTGATCCGCTCGCGCCTGCTGCGCAGGAATCCGGCGAGTTCTGCTCGATCCACCCGTCCAGTGTGCGCGGTGGCGGCCGGGCTCAGCCAGGTACCAGCGATGCCTGGCTGAGCCCGGCCGGCGGGTCGCAAGCTCGGCACCATGACTCGATCAATCACCGGCCTGCTCGAGGGCAAGGTCGCGTTTGTCACCGGCGCCGGGCGGGGCATCGGCGCCGCCGCGGCCCGCCTGTTCGCCCGCGAAGGCGCGCGCGTGCTGCTCGCGGCCCGGACCGAAGCCCAGCTCAAGACCGTCACCGAGGACATCCGCGCGGACGGCGGTGTCGCCGACTACGTGGTCTGCGACCTCGCCGACCCCGACAGCCTGCGTGCCGCGGTGGACCGCGTTGTCGAGCTGCACGGGCGCCTCGACGTCGCGCTCAACAACGCCGCCACCGGCGTCCCGCCCGGCCCGATGGACCAGACCACCGAAGCCGATTTCGACCACAACTACGCGGTGAACCTGAAGGCGCCGTGGCTGGCCATGATCGCCGAGGTCGCCGCGATCCGGGCCACCGCGGGCACCGGCGCGATCGTGCACACCAGCAGCGTCGGCAGCCTGATGGCCAACCCGGAACTGACCGCGTACGGCGCGATGAAGAGCGGGGTGAACAGCCTCACCGCGTCGGCCGCGGCCACCTACGGGCCGGAGGGCATCCGGATCAACGCCGTCGCGCCCGGCACCACGCGCACCGAAATGCTGCTGGACTGGGACAAGGCGTCCCCCGGGGTCATCGAACGGCTCAACGCGGGGACGCCGCTGGGCCGCGTGGCCGAGCCGGAGGAGGTCGCCGAGGCGGCCGCTTGGCTGCTCAGTGACCGGGCCTCCTACGTCACCGGCGTGATACTCCGAGTGGACGGCGGCATGCTGGCCTGACCCGGCGCGCGGCCGGAAGTGTCACGAATGTGGCTTTCGGGACGTTTGACGTCTCGAAAGCCAGGTGGATTCCAGTGGTTGTTGCAACACCCTTGTTGATGGGAGTTGTGATGGTGCTGGGTCGTGATGTTCGGGTGCGGTTTTGGGGGTTGGTGCGGGCGGGGTGGGCGGTGCGGCCGGCGGCGGGGTTGGCGGGTGTGTCGCATGAGACGGGGCGGCGGTGGTTCGCGCAGGCTGGTGGGGTGATCGGGAACGCGCCGTGTGCGCTGGGCGGGCGGTATTTGTCGTTGGCTGAGCGGGAGGAGATCTCGCGGGGGTTGTGTGCGGGGTGGTCGTTGCGCAGGATCGCTCGGGGGCTGGGGCGGGCGGCGTCGACGGTGAGCCGGGAGGTGGCTCGTCATGGTGGGCCGGTGGCGTATCGGGCGGTGGTTGCCGACAGCGCGGCGCGGGTGCGGGCGCGGCGTCCGAAACCGGTGAAGCTGGCTGTTGACGCCCGGCTGCGGGCGTGGGTGCAGACTCGGCTGGAGAAGCGGTGGTCGCCCGGGCAGATCGCGGCCGCGCGCAAGCTCGCTTTTGCCGATCAGCCGGAGCGTTGGGTGTCGCACGAGACGATCTACCAGGCCATTTACGTCCAGAGCCGGGGCGCGTTACGGCGTGAGCTGGCCGCGTGCCTGCGGACCGGGCGGGCGCTGCGCCGTCCCCGCGGCCAGGCCCGCCGCCACCTGCCGCCCCGGCTGCCCGGCCCGATCCCGATCTCGGCGCGCCCGGCCGAGGCCGCCGACCGCGCGGTGCCCGGGCACTGGGAAGGCGATCTGATCCTCGGCGCCGGCAACAGCTCCGCGATCGGGACGCTGGTGGAGCGGTCCACCCGGTTCGTGCTGCTGCTGCACCTGCCCCACGGTCACACCGCCGAGCACGTCCGCGACGCGATGATCGCCACCATCACCACCCTGCCCGCCCAGCTGCGACGCTCGCTGACCTGGGACCGCGGCAACGAAATGGCCCGCCACGCCGAGATCACCCTGGCCACCGACATGGCCATCTACTTCTGCGACCCGCACTCACCCTGGCAACGCGGCACCAACGAGAACACCAACGGCCTGCTCCGCCAGTACTTCCCCAAAGGCACCGACCTGACCAGGCACACCGCCGACGACCTCGCCGCCGTCGCCGCCGAACTCAACGAACGCCCCCGCCACACCCTGGGCTGGCTCACCCCAGCCCAATCCCTCAACCGAGTACTGTCCGGACAGTCCCCCGTTGCAACCACCGCTTGAGCCCGCGCCACATTCGTGACACTTGGCCACCCCGCGGAGTGAGCCTCGCGGCCCGATGCGGCCTCGGCGCGCGCTCGCCGGGGGCCGCTCACCGGGGCGCACCGAACACGAATGAAGCTTCTATGTCAAGTGAGGTCGGTGGTGAGTGCTCGGTAGATGGTGTTGACGAGGTGGCGTTTGAGGGCGCGGAGGGCGGCTTTGGTGGTGGCGTGGGGGTGGTGTTTGGTCCAGTTGTCGCGGTAGGTGCGGGCGGGTGGGTGGTGGGTGAGTTGGGTGATGGCGATGCGGTGGAGGCAGGTGTTGAGTTGGCGGTTGCCGCCGCGGTTGAGGCGGTAGTGGGGTTTGTTGGCTGTCCAGGTGGGGATGGGTGCGGTGCCGGTGTGCATGGCGTAGGCGGCGGGTGAGCGGAAGCGGGTGATGCCGGCGGTTTCGCCGATGATTTTCGCGGCGAGGACGGTGCTGACGCCGGTGATGGCCAGCAGGGTGGGGGCCAGGGGCTGGACTCGGGTGCGGAGTTGGTGTTCGAGCTGGGTGATCTGCTGGGTCAGGGTGGTGATCTCGGTGAGCAGGTCCAGGGCGAGGTCGCGGCGGACGCTGGCGGGCAGGGTGGACAGGGCGGTGGTGAGGGTGTGCTGGGCGCGGGGCCCGGTCAGGCGGGGGTGGGTCTGGTCCAGGGCGGGGTCGAGGTCGTGCAGGTGCCAGCGCAGTTGGTTGATGCTGGCGGTGCGGCGGTTGACCAGGTGTTCGCGCCGGTCGGAGAGCAGGCGCAGGTCCAGGGCGGTCTGGTCCAGGTGTGCGGTGGGCAGGTCGGGTTCGCGCAGGGCGGCGCGGGCGATGGCCAGGGCGTCGATCGGGTCGGATTTACCGCGGGTGCGGGCGCTGGCGCGGCAGGCGGCCATCAGTTTGGGTGGGACCCAGACCACGGTGGCGCCGGTGCCGATCAGGGTGCGGACCAGTCGCCCGGCCACGCCGCGGCCGTCTTCGACCGCCCAGCGCGGCCCGGTGCCGAACTGGGTGGCCCAGGACCGCAGCCGCAGCAGCCCGTCGGGGTCGGCGGTCACGGTTTTCTGCCCCAGGCGGCGGCCGGTCTGATCGACCGCGACCGCGGTGTGGCTGGACTTGTGCGGATCGATGCCAATGACCACCATGGACACCGCGTGTGTTCCTTCCCTAGCCGGAGAACATGCGTCTTTTCCGGGCCGGGCTGGTCGGACACACCTCAGTCGAGGTTGATGGCGTATGCCCACGCTTCTATCAAGTCAGGCCAGCCAGGCCCGGACCTTGATCACGCTGGACAATTCGTTCGCAAGCCAGCAACGGCAGTGGCTTTCAGAGTCACCACGCGATCAAGACCGGACCCTAACCGCCCACCACGAGCGGCCACACCAACCCTGACACTGAGTGGCTTTCGAATAGACACCGCGCGCAGCTCCATTGAGGGTGGCGGTGGGCGACGGGCGGGCGGATTTCGCCCCGAAAGCCACATTCGTGTTCAGCGGAGGGCGCCTCCTGATTTTGCGGCCCGGCGGGGAATGCGGTTGGGTGGCCACAACGTCAGGGAGGTGTCGATGGGGCCGTATCTGTACGCCGGGATCTCCGTCGCGGATCTGCCCGCCGCGCTGGCCTGGTACGAGCGCCTCTTCGGCTCGCCGCCGAGCTTGTTCCCCAACGACGTCGAGGCCGTCTGGGAGATCGCCGACGGGCGGTCGGTGTACGTCGAACTGCGGCCCGAGCACGCGGGCCACGCGCTGATCACCCTGTTCGTCGACGATCTCGATACCGTCGTCGACGGGATCACCGAGCGCGGCATCGAACCCGCGCTGCGCGAGACCTACGACAACGGCGTCCGCAAGATCACCTACCGCGACCCGGAAGGCAACGAGATCGGCTACGGCGGCGGCCCGGTCTAGCGCTGGAACTCTCGCAGGTACTTGGCAAAACCCTCCAGGCCGTCGATGTTGCGCGGCCCGCTGATGCCCTCGTTGTAGTCCAGCACGTAGAACTTGTCGTTCACCACCGCGGGCAGTTGCGCGGTCGCCGGGGAGGTCTTCAGGAAGTTGATCTTCTCCTGCGCCGGCTTGTCGCCGTAGTCCAGGATCACCACCACCTCCGGCTGCGCGTCCACCACGGCTTCCCAGCCGACCTTCGTCCAGCGCGCCTCGACCCCGTCGAAGATGTTGCGGCCGCCGGCGAAGCGGATGATGTCGTTGGGTGGCACCTGGTTCCCCGCGGTGGAGGCCTGGTCGGCGCCCGAGTCGTAGAGGAACACCTTCACCGGGTCGCCCTTCGGCGCCGCCGCGACCACCTGGTCCACCCGCCGCTTGTAGTCGGCGACCAGCTGCTGCGCGCGCTCCTCCACGCCGAAGATCTGCCCCATCCGGATCAGGTCCGTGTACAGCGCCTCGAACGGCGGCAGCTTCTCCGGGAACTTCGGGTAGTTGAAGCAGGATTCGCTGTGCATGAAGCTCTGGATGCCGAGCCCGTCCAGGATCGCCGGGGTGATGCCGCGCTGGTCGCTGAAGCCCGAATTCCAGCCCGCCACCACAAAATCGGCCTGCGCGTCGACCACGAGTTCGCGGTTGAGCAGGTCGTCGCCGAGGAACTGCACCTTCGCGTATTCGGCGGCATACGGGGATTCCTGCACCGGCGGGTTGGCCGGCGGCATCACGTACCCGTGCACGTGCGAGGTCAGGCCCAGCGCGAACATCTTGTCCGCGCTGCCCGCTTCGTAGACCACCGACCGCTTCGGCGTCGTGTACTTGACGTCCTCACCGCACCGCTTCACCACCTTCTCCTGTGCCGCCGGCGCGCCGCCTTCGACCTCCGCGCCGCAAGCCGACAGCAGCAGCAACGCCGCCAGGATGGGGACCGCCTTCTTCACACCGAACTCCTTCTGTCACTGGTCAGGGCGTAGAGCAGTTGCGGGTCGCCGGTGAGCGGGTGGTCCACCACGGTCACCTCGACGCCGAAGACCTCGCGCACCAGCTCGGCGGTGAGCACCTCGGCCGGGGTGCCGGCGCGGACCAGCGAACCGTTCGACAGCACGCCGATGCGGTCGCACACCGCCGCCGCGAGATTGAGGTCGTGCAGCACCACGAGCACGGTCAGCCCGAGGGTGCGCAGCAGCGACAGCAGTTCGATCTGGTGCCGGACGTCGAGGTGGTTGGTCGGTTCGTCGAGCACCAGCACCGCGGGTTCCTGCACCAGTGCCCGCGCGATCAGCACGCGCTGCCGTTCCCCGCCGGACAGCGTCAGCACGCCGCGGTCGGCGAGGTGCGCCACGTCGAGCCGTTCCATCGCGTCGCGGCACAGGTCCTTTTCGCGGGCGGTGAGCGCCTGGTTGCCGGTGAGGTGCGGGAACCGGCCGAGTTCGACCAGTTCCGCCACGGTGAAGTCGAATTCGCTGCTGCTTTCCTGGGTCAGCGCGGCGATCGCCCGCGCCGCACGGCGGTTTCCCAGTTCCGCCAAGGCGTTGTCCTCCAGCCAGACCGCGCCGCCGTGGGGTTTCAACGCGCCGTACACGCAGCGCAGCGCGGTCGACTTGCCCGAGCCGTTCGGCCCGACGAGCCCGGTCACCCGCCCGGACCCAGCCGTCAGGCTGAGCTGGTCGACCAGGGTTTTCCCTTGCAGTGCAACGGTTACGTCGTCGAACCGGAGTTCCACCTCAACGCCCTCCGAACAGGTAGCCGCGCCGCCGCATCAGCGTGACAAAAACCGGCACGCCGATCAGCGCGGTGATCACCCCGAGCGGCAGTTCGCGGGGCGCGACCACGGTGCGCGCGGCGAGATCGACCCAGACCATGAAGATCGCGCCCGCGAGCGGGGCGATCAGCAGCACACGTGCGTGCGAAGCGCCGAACAGGATCCGGACCAGGTGCGGGATGACCAGTCCGACAAAGCCGATCGCGCCGCTGACCGCGACCATCGCGCCGGTGACCACCGCGGTCAGCACAAACAGCCCGCGCCGCAACGATTCCGTGCGCACGCCGAGGCTCGCGGCGGTCTCGTCGCCGAGGGAGAGCACGTCCAGGCTGCGCGCGTACCGGCGCAGCACCACCACCCCGGCGACCACCGCGACCGCCACCACCGGCAACGCGCCCCAGGTCGCGCCGCCGAAGCTGCCCATCGTCCAGTACAGCACCGTGCTGGTGGCTTCGCTGTCCGGCGCGAAGTAGATGATCAGGCTCATCACCGCCTCGAAGCCGAAGGCCAGCGCGACACCGGTGAGCACCAGCCGCAGCGGCGTGATCCCGGCACGCGAGCGGGCCGCGGCGTAGACCAGTACGGACGCCACCAGCGCGCCGAGAAAGGCGCCGATCGACACCGCGTAGATGCCGAACACGGCGAACGCGCCGAACGAGGTCACCGCGACCGCACCCACCGACGCCCCGGACGAAACGCCGAGAATGAACGGATCCGCGAGCGCGTTGCGCACCATCGCCTGGATCGCCACGCCCACCGCGCCGAGCCCGGCGCCGATCACCGCGGCCAGCAGCACGCGTGGTGTGCGCACCTGCCAGATGATCTGGTAGCGGGTGAACTCCTCGGCGGGAATGCCGTCGCCGACCAGCGCCGCCCACAGGTACCGCGCGGTGTCCGCCGGCGGGATCACCGCCGACCCGAGGCCGATCGCCAGCACCACCGAAACGACCAGCACCGCCCCCAGCCCGGCCGCGACCACCACCGCGTCCCGCCCCGCACCCCGTTTTTCCCCGGTCTGCCGGGTTTTCCCCATGAACACGTCGCCTCCGCCGTTCGCCCGACGCAGGGTTGCCGAACATGAACGTCATTGTCAAATAGTCGGGAGGGCATGAGTCGCTAAGTTGCTTCCATGCGCCTGCTCGGACCCACCGACCCCATGCCCATCGACCGGCCCCGGCGGATCGCGGTGGCGGGCCCGCCCGGTTCCGGGAAAACCACGCTGGCGGAGCAGATCAGCGCCCGGCTCGGCGTGCCGTTCACCCAGTTCGAGACCTTCTTCCACGGCCCGGACTGGACCGTGCTGCCGGACTGGCGCGAGCGGGTGCTCGCCCACATCGGCCGCGAAAGCTGGGCGATCGAATGGCAGGGCGAGGAAGTGCGCGAGCAGCTGACCGCTCGCACGCAGGTGCTGGTCTGGCTCGACCACCCGCGCCGGTTCACCATGACCAGGGTGATCACGCGCGCACGCTCATGCGCCGATTCGGCCGGGAAAGCACGATCCCGGGCGGCAACACCGAAGGGCCGCTCCACACCTTCTTCACCGACCGCGACCAAATCGTTCGCGAGGCTTGGCGGCGTCACGCGTGGTTGCGGGCCAGGGTCCGGCTCCGCGGGCAGCGCGCGGTCGACGCCTGGCTGGCAGGATCGGCGTCGTGGCTGAAACCGTGCAGATTCCCGGACTTGTCCTGACCGAACACGAATTCCAGGTCCCGCTCGACCACGGCAACCCCGGCGGCGAGCAGCTCACCGTCTTCGCGCGGGAGGTGGCCGATCCGGCCGGTCGCGACCGCCCGTTCCTGGTGTTCCTGCAGGGCGGCCCCGGCCAGGAAGCACCGCGGCCCACCGGTTCACCGACCGGGCCCGGCTGGCTTTCCCGTGCCCTGCGCGACTACCGCGTGCTGATGCTCGACCAGCGCGGCACCGGCCGGTCCACCCCGGTGGGCACGCTGCCTGGGCTGTCCCCGCAGCAGCAGGCCGACTACCTCAGGCACTTCCGCGCGGACTCGATCGTGCGTGACGCCGAGCTGATCCGCGAGGCGCTCGGCGTCGAGAAGTGGAGCGTGCTCGGCCAGTCGTTCGGCGGCTTCTGCACGCTGAACTACCTGTCCACCGCACCGGACGGCCTGCGCGAGGCGTTCTTCACCGGCGGGCTGCCGCCGGTCGGGCTGCACCCGGACGACATCTACCGCGCCACCTTCGCCACGGTGCTCGAGCGCAACCGCCGCTACTACCAGCGCTACCCCGGCGACCGCGACCGCGTGCGCGCGCTGCACGACCGGCTCGACGCGGGCGAAATCACGCTGCCCAACGGATCGACGCTGACCGCGCGGCTGTTCCGCCAGGTCGGCAACGTGCTCGGCATGAGCGACGGCGCCGAGCACCTGCACTACCTGCTCGAACGCGACCCGGCCTCACCCGCCTTCGCCCACGACGTCGCCGCCGCCCTGCCGTTCTCGGCGCGCAATCCGCTCTACGCGGTGATCCACGAGGCCTGCTACGCCGACGGGCACACCACGCGCTGGTCCGCCGCGCGGGTGCTGCCCGGCGAGTTTGAAGACGACGTCACGCTGTTCACCGGGGAGCATGTTTTCCCGTGGACCTTCACCGACGACCGGGGCCTGGCGCCGCTGGCCGAAGCCGCCGAGCTGCTCGCCGAGCACGAGTGGCCACGGCTCTACGACACCGACCGCCTGCGGGTCTGCGAGGTGCCGTGCGCCGCGGCGATCTACGCCGAGGACGCCTACGTGGACCGGGCGCTGTCGGAGGAAACCGCCCGGCTGCTGCCCCGCATGCGGCCGTGGCTGACCAACGAGTACGAGCACAACGGCCTGCGTGCCAGTGGCGGCCACGTGCTCGACCGGCTCATCGCGCTGGCCCGCGGCCAGGCCTGACCCACTCGGAAATCCGGGGGAAAATCTCCGGGCAGGTGGTCGATTTCCGGTGGCGCCGCTCGACACTTCAGTGCACTTCAAGCGACCCGAGGAGATCCGATGCCACTGAAGTTCAGGCCCACCGTAGCGGCGGTGCTCGCCGTCCTGCTGCTCGCCGGCTGCGAGCCCGGCGGCGGTCAGGCGGCACCCGCCGCGCCCGCGCCCGGCCCCGAGGCGCACTACGCCCAGGTCAACGGCCTGAACATGTACTACGAAACCCAGGGACAGGGCCAGCAGCCCCTGGTGCTGCTGCACGGTTCGCTGTCCACCATCACCACCTCGTTCGGCAAGCTGATGCCGGAGCTGGCCAAGTCGCGGCGGGTGATCGCGGTGGAGCAGCAGGGCTACGGGCACACCGCCGACCGCGACCAGCCGCTGTCCATCGAGCAGATGGCCGACGACACGGTCGCGCTGCTCGACCAGCTCGGCGTGCCCAAGGCCGACTTCTTCGGCTACAGCATGGGCAGCTCGGTGGCGCTGCAGATCGCCGTCCGGCACCCGGACCGGGTGCGGAAGCTGGTGCTCGCCGCGGTCTCGTACCACAACTCGGGCCTGCACCCGGGGGTGCTCGACGGGATCGACCAGCTCAAGCCGGAGGACCTGGCGGGCAGCGTGTTCGAGGCCGAGTACCTGGCGAAGCACCCGGATCCGGCGCACTGGCCGGTGTTCCTGGAGAAGACCAAGGACCTCGACCTGCGCATGCCGGAGCTCACCGCCGAGCAGGTCAAGGCGATCAAGGCGCCGGTGCAGCTGATCGCCGCCGATTCGGACATCGTCACGCCGGAGCACACGGTCGAGTTCTTCCGGCTCCTGGGCGGCGGGGTGATGGGTGACGTCGGCCCGATGCCCGCGTCGCAGCTGCTCGTGGTGCCCGGCGCGTCCCACATCGGCCTGGTGGACCGCACGGAGATCCTGCTGCCCGCGATCCCCGCCTTCCTGGACGCCCCGATGCCGTGAAGAATTTCTTCGCGTGGTTTGTCCATCCGGGCGCGGCCCGTTCGTGGTGAGGTGGTCAAGCCGCAACACGAGGAGCCGAAACCATGAAGTACCTGCTGCTGATCAACGCCGCCGCCGGGCAGACCGAGCCGGGCTGCGAGCCCGCCGACTGGATCGCCTACGACAAGCAGGTCCGCGACGCGGGCATCCTGGTCTCCAGCGAATCCCTCGCCGACCTGGTC
Source organism: Amycolatopsis albispora (assembly GCF_003312875.1). Lineage (NCBI taxonomy): Bacteria > Bacillati > Actinomycetota > Actinomycetes > Pseudonocardiales > Pseudonocardiaceae > Amycolatopsis > Amycolatopsis albispora. Next base: position 8,789,413 of record NZ_CP015163.1, on the reverse strand, counting down.
ACCGCGACCACCGTGCGGGTCGACGCGGCGGCAAGCGAACGGTCACCGACGGCCCGTTCGCCGAGACCCGCGAGGTGCTCGGCGGCTTCTACGTGATCGACGTGCCGGACCTCGACGTCGCGCTGGACTGGGCGGCACGCTGCCCCGGCGCGCTCGGCGGTGGTTCGGTGGTCGTCCGGCCGGTCGCCGACTTCGACGCCTGACCGGAATGGGCGCGCCGGTGTCATCCATCGAATCGGTGTTCCGCGAGGAACACGGCAGGCTGCTCGCCGCGCTGGTGCGCCGGTTCGGGGATCTCGACCTGGCCGAGGAGGTCACCTCCGAGGCCATCGAGGTGGCGCTGGCGCGCTGGCCGGTCGAAGGCGTGCCCGCCAAGCCGGGTGCCTGGCTGATGACCACGGCGCGCCGCCGCGCGGTCGACCGCCTCCGCCGCGACAAGGTGCTGGCCACCCGGCTGGCCGTGTTGCAGGTGGAGGCCGATCGCGCGGCGCCGCCGCCCGCGCCCGGCGAGAACGGCACCGAACTGCCGGACGAGCGGCTGCAGTTGTTCTTCACCTGCGCGCATCCCGCGCTGCCCGCCGAGGACCGCACGGCGCTCACGCTGCGCTGCCTCGCGGGCCTGACCACTCCCGAGGTGGCGCGTGCGTTCCTGGTCCCGCCCGTCACCATGGCCAAGCGGATCGTGCGCGCGAAGAAGAAGATCCGCGAGGCCCGCATCCCGTTCCGCGTGCCGGACGCCGACGAGCTGCCGGAACGGCTGCCCGGCGTGCTGCAGGTGGTGTATTCGATCTTCACCGAGGGCTACGCGGCCAGTTCCGGCCCGGACCTGCAACGGCTCGACCTGGCCGAAGAGGCGATCCGGCTGACCCGGATCCTGCACCGGCTGCTGCCCGGCGAACGCGAGGTCACCGGCCTGCTGGCGCTGATGCTGCTGGTCCACGCCCGTCGCGACGCCCGCACCGGCCCGGACGGCTCGGTGGTGCTGCTCGAGGACCAGGACCGGACCCGCTGGGACCGCGCGATGATCAACGAAGGCAGCGCGCTGGTACCGCCGTCGCTGACCGGCGGCCCACCCGGCCCGTACGGGGTCCAGGCGGCGATCGCCGCGCTGCACGACGAGGCCGCCGACCTGGCCAGCACCGACTGGCCGCAGATCGTCGCGCTCTACGAGGTGCTGCGGCAGCTCACGCCGTCACCGGTGGTTTCGCTGAACCACGCGGCCGCGGTCGCCATGCGCGACGGCCCGGAAGCGGGGCTGGCGCTGCTGGACGAACTCGCCGACGAGCCGCTGCTGCGCACGTACCACCCGTTCCCCGCCGCGCGCGGGGACCTGTTGCAGCGGCTCGGCCGGATCGCCGAAGCCAAGGAGGCCTACCAGCGGGCGATCGAGCTGGCCGGCACGGAACCGGATCGTGCGCATCTGCGCCGCAAGCTGGCCGCGCTCGCGTAGGTTCGGTCCATGCGTGTCCTTTTTGCCAGCCTGGCTTCGGCCGGTCACACCTATCCGCTGATCCCGCTCGCGATCGCGGTCCGGGCGGCCGGGCACGAGGTGCACTTCGCCGCCGGTGAGGAAGTGCACGGGCCGCTGGCGGAGAGCGGGCTGCGGCCGTTCCGGCCGGCCGACGCGTTCTACGAGATCTACGCCGAAGACCTGGAACCGGAGCTGGCGCGGTTGCGGCCGGATCTGGTGGTGCACGAATGGGGCCTGCCGGGAGCGGCGGTCGCCGCGACCCGGGCCGGGATTCCGGGGATTTGGCACGGCTTCGGGCGCATGGTCCCGCCCGGCATCGGGTTGGAACTGCCGATGGCCGTCGCGCCCGACCGGCCGCACTTCGACATCTGCCCGCCTTCCTTGCAGGACAAGGACTTCCTCGCCAACGGCCAGCGCATCCCGCTGCGGCCGGTGCCCTACTCGCCGCTGTCGTCGTGGACGATGGACCGCGATGAGAAACCCCTGATCTACCTGACGCTCGGCACCGCTTTCGGCACGGCGGGGTTACTCACCACCGCGGTCCGCGCGCTGGCCGCGCTCGACGCACGCGTGGTGGTCGCCACCGGCGGGTGGCGCCGGAGCAACTCGGTGACGTGCCGCACAACGTCACCGTGCGGTCCTGGGTACCGCAGGCCGACGTGCTGCCGCACGCGGATCTGGTGGTGCACCACGGCGGCAGCGGTACCACGCTCGGCGCGCTCGCCGCCGGCGTGCCACAACTGCTGCTGCCGCAGGGCGCCGACCAGTTCGCCAACGCCGCCGCGGTGAGCACCGCGGGCGCGGGGATCTCAGGCGGGGAACACGAAATCGCGGACAACGCGCGGAATTTGCTGAAGTCGGACGATTACCGCGAAGCCGCGCGAACCGTCGCCGAGGAAATCGCCGCGATGCCGTCACCGGAGAAAATCGCTCAGCGCCTGCCCGAGTTCGTTCCATAATGGACGGCATGACCACTTCGATCGTGCTCCCGGACTCGTCGCGTGCCCGCCTGCTGCACCGCTTCGGCGCCGCGGCCGCCGGGTGGTGCGACGAACTGGACGCGCTCATCGCCGAATTCGCGGCGGCCTGGCGGCTGCGCCCGCTGGAACTGCTCCCGGCGGGCAGCAATTCCGTGGTGCTGCGGTGTGAATCCGACGAGCACGGCCAGGCCGTGCTGAAACTGACGCCCGATCCGGAAGTCGCCCGGCAGGAAGCCACCGCGCTGCGGGGCTGGTGGGGCGTCCCGTACGTGGTCGATCTGCTCGAAGCCGACCCCGGACGCGGTGCGGTCCTGCTGGAATGGTTGCCGGAACCGGAACCCCTCGCCGACGCCGATTGGTCGCTGGAGGAAGTCGTTCCGCTGCTGACCGCACTCCGCGTCGCGCCACCCGACGGCGCGGAACTGCCGACGCTGACCGAGCGCGTCGGCTTCCTCTTCGACCTGATGGACGGCCGTGCGCGGGAACTGCCGTCGCTCCACTTCCTGCCCGGCCTGCTGGCCGAAAGCCGGGCGGCCTGCCTCGAACTGGCCGAAGGCGGCCCGATCGGCCTGGTGCACGGGGATCTGCACGCGGGCAACGTGGTGCGCACCGGCGGGCGGCTGGTCGCCATCGATCCGCGGCCGTGCCTGGGTGACCAGGCCATCGACCTGGTCGACTGGGCGCTCGACGGCACCACCGACGAGGAAACCGCGCGGCGGCGTGTGGACCTGCTCAGCGAGCGGATCCCCGGCGTGGACCGGGATCGGCTGTGGGCCTGGTGCCGCGGGTTCGCCGCGGCGATCGCGGTCAGCCTGCTGCGCCACCGGCCCGACGATCCGTGGGGCCGGTTCATGCTCGACTGGGCGCGGCGGTAAATCCGTTGCGCGCGGGGATACCGTGGAACACATGAAGCGCGCATCCGTCACCACGACGCCGGACAAGGTCCCGGCGCGCTGATTCCCATGCAGTGACAACAGCCCGGGGCGGGTGCCCCGGGCTTTGTCGTGTGGTCATCCGTTCCGGCGGAAGGAGACCACCATGCCCGACCACCGCGCACTCGGCCGCGAACTGGGGTTGTTCGGCAGCGATCCCCTGATCGGCGCGGGCCTGCCGTACTGGCTGCCCGCCGGCGCCGCCGTCCGGCAGGCCCTGGAGGACTACCTGCGTGCCGCCGAACGCCGCGCCGGGTACCAGCACGTGTACTCGCCGGTGCTCGGAAAACGGGAGCTGTACGAGCTTTCCGGGCATTGGGACCACTACCGCGAGCACATGTTCCCGCCGATGGATCTCGGCGAGGAGCAGGTGGTGCTGCGCCCGAGCCTGTGCCCGCACCACGCGCTGATCTACCGGTCACGCGGTCGCAGCCACCGCGAACTCCCGGTGCGGCTGGCGGAACTGGGCGGCATGTTCCGCGACGAGCCGTCCGGCGTGCTGGGCGGGCTGGCGCGCGTGCGGTCCATCCAGTTGAACGACGGGCACATCTTCTGCGCGCCGGAGCAGGCCGTGGCGGAGGTGCGCGCGGCGCTGGAACTGATCGGGCGCGCCTACGACGACCTCGGCCTGCGCGCGGCCCGCTACCGCCTCTCCTTGCCCGGCCAGGACGGGAAGTACGTGGCCGGCCCGGAAATGTGGCGGCGCGCGGCGGCCGTGCTCGCCGAAGCGCTGGACGGCATGGACTACGAAGCCGTCGAAGGGGAAGCGGCCTTCTACGGTCCCAAAATCGACGTGCAGCTCGCCGATTCGGCCGGTCGCGAATGGACCCTGTCCACCGTGCAGGTCGATTTCCACCAGCCGGAGCGGTTCGGGCTGCACTACATCGGCGCGGACGGCGCGAAGCACCGGCCGGTGATGGTGCACCGGAGCGTGCTCGGCAGCCTGGAACGGGTGGTGGCGCAACTGGTCGAAGTGCACGGCGGTGCGTTCCCGGCGTGGCTCGCGCCGGTGCAGCTGCTGGTGCTTCCCGTCTCCGGCAACGAATTCGCCCGCGCACGGGAATTCGCCGACCAGGCAACCGGACTCGGCCTGCGGGTGGAGATCGCGGCACACGGCAGCCTCGGCGCGCGCGTGCGGAACGGGCGGCTGGTGCCGTTCCAGGCGGTGATCGGCCCGTCGGAAGCCGCGAACGGCCAAGCCGCCCTGCGCCTGCGTGACGGGAGCCGCCCGGAGCCGATGGCCGTCGGCCGGGCACTCGCGCTGATCGAGGCGGCCGTGCGCTAGACGGTCAGCGTGGCGGGTCCGAGGCGGAGAAGGCCGTCGTCGAGCGGTTCGCAGCGGACCCCGCCACGCCGCCGCAGGCCCCGGAAGGCACCCGGCGCAAGCACCACGTCCATCCAGGCACACGGGTGCGCCGGCCGGTGCGCCCGGAACCGCACCGGCCCGTCACCGGAATCGAGGCTGAACACCGTGCCCCGCTCCAGCCCGTCGACGTCGAAGCCGCGCAGGGTGATGTTCCGGCGGGTCAGGTGCGGATCCGGCGCGGCGGGCAGGCCGAGTTCGCGCACCAGGTGGTCCAGCGATTCGGCGGCAATAACGGTGACCGCGGCCTGCCGGTGCGCGGGATGGTTGAAGAACCGGTCACCCGCCAGGCCGAGCCCGGCCCGCACGGTGACCACCTCCCGCCCGGGCGGCTCCGGATCGGGCCGCGGCCCGTCCGACGGCCTGCCTTCGAAGGCGTGCCGCGAGGACACCAGCAGCGCCACGATCTCCACCGGGGGCACGCGGTCACTCCCCGCGCATCGACCGCCTGATCTCGTCCAATTTGGACCGTGCGGCCTCGTCGCGGTCGGCCAGCTTCTTGTCCAGCGACTCGACGGTCTCCTCACCGCCGATCCCGGCCAGCTCGGTGGCGCCCTCGGCGGTGGCGAAGCGCTTGTCGATCTTGTCGCGCACGTAGTCGAAGTTCGGCACGCCGGAGTCGGTGTAGTCGGTGCCCGGAGGGCCACCCTCGGGTTCGGTCATGCCCCGAGCCTATCCCGGTCAGGCCCGGCGGCGCGGGATGAAGCAGGCGATCACCGCCGCCGCCAGCGCCGCGCCAGCGCCGATCCCGACCACCAGCCGGAACCCGGTCAGCGAGGGCACCTCGGCCGGGCCGAACGGCACGGTCAGCTGCGAGAGCACCACCCCGGCCACCGCGCTGCACACCGACGTGCCGATCGAGCGCATCAGCGTGTTCAGGCTGTTGGCCGCCGCGGTCTCCGAAACCGGCACCGCCGACATGATCAACGCGGGCATCGCGCCGTACGCCAGCCCGATCCCGGCGCCGATCAGGCTGGACATCACCACCAGGTGCCAGATCTCGCTCATCAGCAGCAGGTTGAGCGCGTACCCGACGGCGACGACCAGCGTGCCCACGATGAGCGTGGTGCGCGGGCCGCTGAGCCGGGTGATCCGCGCGGACACCGGGGCCATCGCCATCATCACCAGCCCGGACGGCGCCAGCACCAGGCCGACCACGGTCATCGGCTGGCCGAGGCCGTGCCCGGTGGCCGCGGGCAGTTGCAGCAGCTGCGGCAGCACCAGCGACATGGCGAACATGGAGAAGCCGAACACCGCCGACGCCAGGTTGGTCAGCGCGACCGTGCGCCGTGCCGAGGTCCGCAGGTCGACCAGCGGTTCGCGGGTCCGCAGCTCCCAGCGGAGCCAGGCGAGCAGCACCACCGCGGCGCCGCCGGACAGGCCGAGCGTCAGCCCGCTGCCCCAGCCCCATTCGGCGCCCTTCGACACCGCGAGCAGCAGGCAGAGCAGCACGATCGACAGGCCGAGCGCGCCGACGAAGTCGAACCGGCCGCCCGTGCGGACCGACGACTCCGGCACCACGGTCACCACCAGCGCGGTGGCGAGCAGGCCGAGCCCGGAGGCCACCCAGAACAGCACGTGCCAGTCGACGCTCTCCGCGAGCAGGGTCGCCAGCGGCAGGCCGAGCGCGCCGCCGACGCCGAGCGACGCGCTCATCAGCGCGGTCGCCGAGCCGAGCCGCTCGGCGGGCAGCTCGTCACGCATGATGCTGATGCCGAGCGGGATCACCCCGGAGGCCAGCCCCTGCAGCACCCGCGCCACCACCAGCGGCGCGAGGCTGGTGCTGAGCGCGGCGAGCACCGACCCGGCGACCAGCAGGCCGAGGCTGATCAGCAGCATGCGGCGCTTGCCGTACATGTCGCCGAGCCGTCCCATGGTCGGCGTGGCGACCGCGGCGGCGAGCAGGGTGGCGGTGATCGCCCACGCGGTGTCGGCCGGGGTGGAGCCGAGCAGCTCCGGCAGCCGCGGGACCAGCGGGATGATCACCGTCTGCATGAGCGCGACGGTCACCCCGCCGAAGGCGAGCACGGCGACCACGAGGTTCGGCCGCCGGGCCGCCACGGGCGCCGGTCCGGTGGGTCCGGCTGGCGAGGTCACTGGCATGGACGCCACGGGACGGCCTCCCTGGGAGTGGTGGAATGGGCCAGAGTTAAAGCAGGCGCTTGACTTAGCATAAAGTGTCCGGTTTGACTGGCCCAACCACCCCGCGCGCAGGTTTGAGGAGGACTCCCGGTGCACTACACGATCGTCCGGCGCGTGGCGGCCGGTGAACCGCGGACCGTCCCGGTACGGTGGTGATCGTGGTGACCGATGTCGGCAGAACCCCGCGGGCCGCGCAGGTCGGCGCCACCCGGCTGCAGATACTGACCACCGCGGAGCGGCTGTTCGCCGAGCAGGGGCTGTACGCGGTGTCCAACCGCCAGATCAGCGCCGCGGCGGGGCAGGGCAACAACGCCGCCGTCGGTTACCACTTCGGCACCAAGGCCGACCTGGTCCGCGCGATCGTGCGGCGGCACGCCGGTCCGATCGAAGCGCTGCGCACCGAGATGGCCGCGGCGGTGGAGGGTTCGCGCGAGGTCCGCGACTGGGTGGCGTGCCTGGTGCGGCCGATCACCACGCACCTGGCCTCGTTCGACGGGCAGTCGTGGTACGCGCGGTTCAGCGCGCAGGTGATGACCGACCCGGCGTTCCGGCCGATCATGGCGGAGGAGTCGCTGGCCACGCCGTCGCTGCAGTCGGTGGTGGACAACTTCCGGCAGTGCCCGCCGAAGCTCCCGGCCGAAGTCCGCGCCGAACGCGGCGACATGCTGCGGACGCTCATGGTGCACGTGGTCGCGGAACGCGAACGCGCCCTCGCCGAAGGCACACCCACCCCGCGCGCCACCTGGGACGAGGCCGCCACCGGCCTGATCGACGCCATCACCGGCCTCTGGACCGCCCCCACCACCCGCTGACCTTTTCGCCTGCCCAGCCGAGCCCGCGCTCTCCCGGGCGCCGGGCCGCGAACGCGCGGGTGCCAACGCGCCGCCTGCGAGCCCCCCGCCGCGGGACACGAATGTGGCTTATGTGTCGCCCGGCGGGGACGAATGTGGCTTTCGAGGCGGATTCGGCCCCGAAAGCCACATTCGTGTCCGGGAGCGGGGCGCGCGCCCCGGGCGTCCCGGCCGCCCGAGCACTGCCGCTGCCCGGTGCGCTCGGATGTCACGAATGTGGCTTTCGAGACGCCAAACGTCTCGAAAGCCACATTCGTGACACCGCGCAACCCCTCCGGCCCGCTCCGCCGAGGCGCGTACCCGGCTCCCCGCCCCCCCCGCCCGAAAATCTAAGTCAGTCGCTTGACTCAAGGTCGGGAAGTCGGTTAGCTGTTTTCCAGGTGGCCTTGAACGATGTGAGGAGGTGCGGTGAGCCGGCGCTCGCTGAGCACGCGTGAATCGATCCTCACCGCGGCGGAACGGCTGTTCGCCGAGCACGGGATCACCGCGGTCTCCCACCGCCAGATCGGCGAAGCCGCCGGGCAGGGCAACAACTTCGCCGTCGGTTACCACTTCGGCGACCGGACCGCGCTGGTGCGCGCGATCCTCGACCGGCACGCCGAGCCGATCGAGCGCCACCGGGTGCGGATGATCGAAAGCATCCACGGCCGGGGCGAGGTCCGCGACTGGATCGCCTGCCTGGTCCGCCCGCTCACCGAGCACCTGGCCGAGCTGGGCAGCCCGACCTGGTTCGCCCGTTTCGGCGCGCAGGTGATGACCGATCCGGTGCTGCGCCGGGTGGTCGTCGACGACGCGATGTCGGGCGTGACGATCCAGCGTGTCGTCGAGCGGCTCAACCACTGCCTGCCCGCGCTGCCCGTCCCGGTGCACCTGGAGCGCGGCGAACTCGCCCGCCACCTGATTTCCCACGGCTGCGCCGAACGCGAGCGGGCCCTCGCCGAGGGCACCGGCCGCCAGGACACCTGGGAGCGCACCGCCACCGGCCTGATCGACGCGATCACCGGCCTGTGGACGGCGCCGGTCACCCCGGCCGGTCGCTGAAACCCCGTAGGAGGACAGAGAACGTGAAGATCACCGTCGACGAGGACAAGTGCTGCGGTGCCGGTTCGTGCGTGCTGGCCGCGCCCGAGGTGTTCGACCAGCGCGACGAGGACGGCGTGGTGCTGCTCCTGGAAGCCGAGCCCGCCGAGCACCTGCGGCCCGCGGTCCGCGAGGCCGCCAACGTCTGCCCGGCCGCCGCGATCTCGCTGAGCGAGGCGTGAGCACGCCGTCGCACGTGCTCGTCGCGGGCGCGTCGGCGGCCGGGCTGGCCACCGCGGAAGCCTTGCGCCGCAAGGGGTACACCGGTGAGCTGACCCTGCTCGGCGACGAACCGCACGTGCCGTACGACCGGCCGCCGCTGTCCAAGCAGGTGCTCGCCGGGGCCTGGCAGCCCGACCGCGCGCACCTGCGCACCCGCGAGGTGCTCGACGCACTCGACGCGCGGTTCGTGCTCGGCGACGCGGCCGTCTCACTGGACACGGCGAACCGCACGATCCACACCGCGTCCGGTCGCGCGCTGAGAGCCGACGCGATCGTGCTGGCCACCGGCGTCCGCCCGCGGACCCTGCCCGGTCAGGAAAACCTGCGCGGTGTGCACGTCCTGCGCTCACTGGACGACGCGCTCGCCCTGCGAGCCGACCTGCTCCGCGCCCGCCGGCTGCTGGTGGTCGGCGACGGTGTGCTCGGCGCCGAAATCGCCGCCACCGCACGGGGTCTGGGCGTCGAGGTGATACTGGCCGGTCCGCAGTCCGCACCACTGGCCACGCAGCTCGGGCCGCTGGCTTCCGGCCTGCTGGCCGAACTGCACGCGGAAAACGGCGTAAAACTGCGGCTCGGCGCCGGGGTCGAGGCGCTCACCGCCGACGGCGACCGGGTCACCGGCGCGCGGCTGAGCACCGGTGAGGTGCTGGACGCGGAACTCGTCGTTGTCGCACTCGGGGCGGTTCCCCGCACCGACTGGCTGGAGGACAGTGGGCTGGTGCTGGGCAACGGCGTCGTCTGCGACTCCCGGTGCCGCGCGGCCGAGGGCGTCTACGCCGCCGGTGACGTGGCGCGCTGGCACCACGAGCGCCTGGGTTCCTTGCTGCGCCTGGAAAACCGCACCAACGCCACCGAGCAGGCGCTGGCCGTGGCCGCCAACCTCCTCGGCGCCGACCAGCCCTACACCCCGATCCCGTACTTCTGGACCGACCAGTTCGACGCGAAGCTCCAGATCCACGGCGTGCTCACCCCCGGCGCCGAAGTGACCGTGGTCGAGGGCGACCCCGCTGGCCGCCGCTTCGTCGCCCGTTACGAACGCCACGGCAAGGCCGTCGGCGTGCTCGGCTGGAACATGCCGAAACAAGCCCGTCTGCACCGCCAGCAGCACCTCACCACCGGAGGAACCCGATGACCAGTACCGCCCCGGAATACCCGATGGCCAGGGCCGCGGGCTGCCCGTTCGACCCGCCACCGCGGCTGCGCGAACTCCAGCAGGAGGCGCCGCTGACCCGGATCCGCCTGTGGGACGGCAGCACGCCGTGGCTGGTCACCCGCTACGCCGACCAGCGCGCGGTGCTCAGCGATCCCCGCGTCAGCGCCGACATGACCCATCCCACTTATCCGCGCCAGGCACCCGGCCGCGCCACGCTCAGCTTCATCGGCATGGATGACCCCGAGCACGCCCGGCTGCGGCGCATGGTCGGCTCCGCGTTCGCGGTGAAGAAGGTGGCCGCGATGCGCCCGATGGTGCAGGAGATCGTCGACGACGCGCTCGACGAGTTCCTCGGCGGCCCGAAGCCCGCCGACCTGGTCGAAGGGTTCGCGCTGCCGGTGCCCTCGCTGGTCATCTGCAAGCTGCTCGACGTGCCGTACGCCGATCACGGCTTCTTCCAGGACAACAGCAAAACGATGATCAACCGCAACTCCACCCCGGAGCAGCGGACCGAGGCGTCGGGCAACCTGGCGCGTTACCTCGGCGGCCTATTGGCGTCCAAAATGGACAATCCGGGCGACGACCTGCTGTCGCGGCTGTGCGAGCGGATCAAGGCGGGCGAGCTGGAGCTGGAACAGGCCACCGCGATGGCCGTGCTGCTGCTCATCGCCGGGCACGAGACCACCGCCAACATGATCGCGCTGAGTACCCTGCTCCTGCTGCGCCACCCGGACCAGCTCGCCCTGCTGCGCGAGTCCGGCGACCCTGCCGTGGCGACGCGGGCGGTCGAGGAAATGCTGCGCTACCTCAACATCACCCACGGCGGGCGGCGGCGCGTCGCGCTGGAGGACATCGAGGTCGCCGGTCAGCTGGTCCGCGCGGGTGAAGGACTGGTGCTGCCCAACGAGATCGCCAACCGCGACGCCGACGCGTTCCCCGACCCCGACCGCCTCGACATCACCCGCGAAGCCCGTCACCACGTGGCTTTCGGCTTCGGCGTGCACCAATGCCTCGGCCAGCCGCTGGCCCGCCTGGAACTGGAGGTGGTCTACCGCACGCTCTACCGGCGCGCGCCCGAACTCGCGCTGGCCGCCGACTTCGACGACATCCCGTTCAAGCACGACGGTTTTGTCTACGGCGTCTACGAACTCCCCGTCACCTGGTAATCCCCACCCCACCGGAAAGGCCCTCATGCCCACTCCCCAGGACCTCGGCTTCGATCCCGACGAGCTGCGCGCCAGATACAAGGCCGAGCGCGACCGCCGGATCCGCCCCGACGGCAATGCGCAGTACCGGCGCCCGGAAGGCGAATTCGCCGACTACGCCAAGGATCCCCACGCCGATCCGGACTACCGCCGCGAACCGCTGCACGACCGCGTGGACGCCATCGTGGTCGGCGGCGGGTTCGGCGGCCTGCTCGCCGGGGCGCGGCTGCGCCAGGCCGGGCTGGACCGGATCAGGCTGATCGACGACGGCGCCGACTTCGGCGGCACCTGGTACTGGAACCGCTATCCCGGCATCCACTGCGACATCGAGTCCTATGTGTACCTCCCGCTGCTGGAGGAGGTCGGCTACGTGCCCGAGTGGAAGTACGCGCCGGGTGAGGAGATCCGGCAGCACTCGCGCGCCATCGGGCGCAAGTTCGGCCTGTACCGCGACGCCGTCTTCCAGACCAGGGTGACCGGCCTGCGCTGGGACGACAACGCCGAAGAGTGGACGGTGGAGACCGACCGCGGCGACCGGATGCGCGCGCAGTACGTGGTGGTGTCCAGCGGCACGCTGAGCACGCCGAAACTGCCCGGCATCCCGGGCATCGAGAAGTTCACCGGCCACCTGTTCCACACCAGCCGCTGGGACTACGACTACACCGGCGGGAACGCCCAGGGCGGGCTGACCGGGCTGGCCGACAAGCGCGTCGCGGTGATCGGCACCGGCGCCACCGCCATCCAGGTGGTCCCGCACCTCGGTCGCGACGCCCAGCACCTGTACGTTTTCCAGCGCACGCCGTCCACTGTGGACGTTCGCGGCAACCGGCCGACGGACCGGGAATGGGCGGCCTCGCTCAAGCCCGGCTGGCACCGGGAGCGCCGCGACAACTTCCTCGCCGTGGTCACCGGGAAACCGGCCGGAGAGGACCTGGTCGCCGACGCCTGGACCGGCAGCGCGCGGCTGCTGCAGAAGCTCATCCCCACCGACGCCTATCCCGAACTGCCCGCCGAGCAACGCGAGCAGATCGACGAGGTGGTCGACTTCCAGAAGATGAACGAGCTGCGGGCCAGGGTGGACCGGCTGGTCGAAGATCCGGCCACCGCCGAGAAGCTGAAGCCGTGGTACCGCTACATGTGCAAGCGCCCCACGTTCAGCGACGACTACCTGGAAACCTTCAACCGCCCCAACGTCACCCTGGTGGACACCGCCGACCACGGCGGGGTCGAGCGGATGACCGAGCGCGGCCTGGTGGTCGGCGACCAGGAGTACGAAGTGGACTGCGTCATCTTCGCCACCGGCTTCCAGGTCGGCATTTCCGGCGTGCTGTCGGGGAAACTGCCGGTGCACGGCCGCGGCGGGCTGTCACTGCTGGAGTACTGGGGCCGCGGTCCGAAGACGCTGCACGGGTTCTACAGCCGCAACTTCCCGAACCTGTTCCACCTCGGCCCGCTGCAGAACGCCGCTTCGGTGAACTTCGTGCACATCCTCGACGAGCAGGCCACGCACGTCGGTGAGGTGGTGGCGGAGGCCAGGCGGCGCGGTGCCCGGTGCGTGGAACCGACCGAGGAAGCCGAACGCGACTGGGTGCGCACGATCGAGGAGAAGTCGGCGGACAACTACAAGTTCCACCTCGAATGCACGCCCGGTTACTACAACAACGAGGGCATGCCGCACGAGCGCCGGTTCTCCTACGGTGACGGCCCGATCGCCTTCCACGAGGTGCTGCGGGACTGGCGTGCGAACCGGATGGACGACGTGCTGGCGGAGGCGGAGTGAAGCGCGAACGGCTGAGCGGGCCGAACCCGCTGCCCGGCTCGAACGGGGTCGCGTTCGGGCCGGACGGGCGGCTGTACGTCGCCCAGTTCCTCGCCGGGCGGATCAGCGCGGTGGACCTCGGCTCGGGTGACGTCGAAGTGGTCGTGCCCGCGGGCGGTCCGGTGCAGGCGCCGGACGACCTGGCCTTCGGTGCCGACGGCTCGATGTACGTCACCGACCTGGTGCCGGGCCGGGTGTGGCGGCGGGATCCCGGCGGCGAGTTCCACCTGGTGTCGGGCGAACTGCGGCTGCCCAACGGCATCACCTGCGTCGGCGACCGGCTGTTCGTCAACGAGATGCGGCCGGGCGGGCGGGTGGTGGAGCTGACCGGCGGTGAGCTGCGTGTGCTGGCCGGCGGGCTGGCCATGGGCAACGCGATGCAGCCCGGCCCGGACGGCTGCCTGTACTACCCGCACATGCTGACCGGCCAGGTGTTCCGCGTCCCGGCCGACGGCGGCGAGCCGGAACTGGTCGCCGACGAGGTACACGAGCCGGTCGCGGTCCGGTTCGACCGCGGCGGTGTGCTGCAGGTGCTGTCCCGTGGTGCGGCGGGCATCGTCACCCGGATCGACCTGTTCGGCGACGGCGGGCGGTCGGTGGTCACCAGTGGTGTGGTGGGGCTGGACAACGCGGCGTTCGACGGCGAGAACCGCATGTTCGTGTCCAGTTACGCCAGCGGTGGCATCGCGGAACTGCATCCCGACGGCCGCACGCGGCAGGTGGTCGATCCGGGCTTCGGCGGGCCGTACGGGGTGACCGTCGATCTCGGCGGCCGCGTCCACGCCGGTGACCACTACCGGCTGGCGAGCCCGGGCCCGTCGGGTGAGGTGCGCACCGAGGACCTGCTGATCTTCACGCACGGCGTGGTCGCCGACGGCGGTCTGCTGCACCTGACCTCGCAGTACGGGCAGGTCAGCACGTACGACCCGGCAACCGGCGAGTCGCGGCCGCGCGCGAACGGGCTGGCGCGGCCGATGGGCATCGCGGTGCGGGCGGATGGTGCGCTGGTGGTCGCCGAGGCGGAGGCCGGCCGGGTGATCGCGATCGACGACGGCGATCAGGTGAGCGTGCTCGCCGAAGGTCTCGACCACCCGGTGGACGTGGCCTTCGACGCGTCGGGCGCTTGTTACGTCAGCGACGACCGGCGTGGCGGGATCTACCGGATCGACGGCGGTGCGCTGGTGCCGCTCGCCGAGGACCTCGGGGCGCCGCAGGGCCTGACCGTGCGCGGCGACGAGTTGTGCACGGTGGAAACCACGCACGGGCGGCTGCGCGCGATTTCGCTGAGCACGGGCGTGACGCGGATCATGGCGGAGGACCTCACCGTCGAGCCGCCGCCGGTGGAACGGGCGTTGTTCGTCGACGGCCTGCCGGGCGTGCCGATCCCGTTCGCCGGGCTCGCGACCGGTCCCGACGACGCGCTTTACCTGGCGGACGGGGGAATCGTCCGGTTGCGCGACTGAGCGCAGTCCACTCGGGACGGCGGGTGAGCCTGTGGTGTACTGGCGGCGCCACATGAGCACTTGGGGGGATGATCATGCAGCCGGGCTACCCGCCGCCGCAGGGATATCAGGGACAGCAGGGGTATCAGCCGGGTTATCCCGGTTATCCCGGTTATCCGCCGCCGAAGAAGTCGAACACCGGGCTGATCGTCACGCTGTGCCTGGTCGGTGTGCTGTTGCTGGCCGGGCTCGGCGTGGGCGCGTACTTCCTGATCGACAGCGGTTCGTCGTCGTCGAGGTCGGCGAGTTCCGGGCCCGCGCCCAGCACCGAGACCGGGCCGCCGGACCGGTTCCAGGCGGTGCCCGGGTGCGCGGAGGTGGAGCGCCGGGTCACCGGGCTGCCGGAGAAGATGACCGACGAGGCCAAGGACCACGGCACCTCGGACCCGGACGTGACGATGACCGGGCACTCGTGCCTGTGGGACTCGGGGGACAGCCCGATCCGGGTGGAGCTTTCGTTCCACCTGTCGGCGTCGCTGCCGGGGAAGTCCGGCGCCGGCACCGACGCGGCGAGCCGGTACTTCGACACCATGGCCGGGCAGGGCAGCCAGAACGGCTCCGCCGACGTACCCGGCGCGGACAGGGCGAGCCGGACGTCCTTCTCGAACACGGACTGCTCGATCCACGTGCTGGTCGGGAACGTGTACATCGGCGCCACCTACTACGCCGACGAGGACGCCGGGGTCACCACGGCCACCTGCGAATCCGACGTGCTCAAGGTGGCCACCGCCGCCACCGAAGCCGTCAGCCGGTAGCGGCACCCGGTCCCACATGTCACGAATGTGGCTTTCGAGACGTTCTGCGTCCCGAAAGCCACATTCGTGACACCAGCCCGGCGCGATCAGCCGAGCCCTGGCCCGATCAGCCGCGCCCACCATGATCAGCCGCGCCCGCCCAGCCAGTCGCGCCCACCGCGGCCAGCCGCAACCGCGCCCCGGCGCCATCAGCCGAGCCCGTCTCGATCAGCCGCGGCCACCATGATCAGCCGCGCCCACCCGGCCAGCCGCGCCCACCGTGTTCAGCCAAGCGCACCATCACCAGCCAAGCCGCCGCGATCAGCCGCGTCCGCCCGCGATCAACCGGAGCCCGCCCCGGCCCCAGCCAAGGCCACCGCGATCAGCCGCGGCCAGCATCGCGAGCCCCAGCCGCCGGGGCCGCCCGCCCCCGAACACGAATGTGGCTTTCGGGGCGAAAAACGCTCCGAAAGCCACATTCGTGTCCCCCTCGGCCCCCGCCTCCCCGGACCCCGGCCACCCCATAACGTCTTGCGGGAAATATTCTTCCGCGCGAGACGTTTACCCCGGTAGCGCCACCCCGGGCGCGGAGGACCACAGGAGGCTCCCCATGCAGTTCGGCATCTTCACTGTGAGCGACGTCACCACCGACCCGACCACCGGGGAGACCCCCGACGACACCCAGCGCGTGCGCTCGATGCTCAAGATCGCCCAGCACGCCGACCAGGCCGGACTCGACGTCTTCGCCACCGGCGAGCACCACAATCCGCCCTTCGTGGCCTCCTCGCCCACCACGCTGCTCGGCTACCTCGCCGGGGTCACGAAGAACATCACGCTGTCCACCTCGACCACGCTGATCACCACCAACGACCCGGTGAAGATCGCCGAGGACTACGCGATGCTCCAGGTCATCTCCGACGGCCGCATGGACCTGATGCTCGGCCGCGGCAACACCGGACCGGTCTACCCGTGGTTCGGCCAGGACATCCGCCAGGGCATCCCGCTGGCCATCGAGAACTACGCGCTGCTGCGGCGACTGTGGGAAGAGGACGTGGTCGACTGGGAGGGCAAGTTCCGCACCCCGCTGCAGGGCTTCACCGCCACCCCGCGCCCGCTGGACGGCGTGCCGCCGTTCGTCTGGCACGGCTCGATCCGCAGCCCGGAGATCGCCGAGCAGGCCGCCTACTACGGCGACGGCTTCTTCCACAACAACATCTTCTGGCCGATGTCGCACACCGCGCAGATGGTCCGCTTCTACCGCCAGCGCTTCGAGCACTACGGCCACGGCAAGGCGGACCAGGCCATCGTCGGCCTCGGTGGCCAGGCGTTCATGCGCAAGAACTCGCAGGACGCGTGGAACGAGTTCCGGCCCTACTTCGACAACGCGCCGGTCTACGGGCACGGCCCGTCGATGGAGGACTTCACCGCGAGCACCCCGCTGACCGTGGGCAGCCCGCAGCAGGTGATCGAGCGGTACGCGGGCATGCGCGAGGGCGTCGGCGACTACCAGCGCCAGCTGTTCCTGGTCGACCACGCGGGCCTGCCGCTGAAGACCGTGCTGGAGCAGATCGACCTGCTCGCCGAAGAGGTCGTCCCGGTGCTGCGCAAGGAAATGGAAGCCAAGCGCCCGGAGCACGTCCCCGCCAACCCGCCGAGCCACGCCGACCGCGTCGCGGCCAAGGCCGCGCTCGCCGCCTGAACCGCCAGGAGGTTCCCGAGGAACGAGTTCAAGATCGTCACCGTTTCGGCGGGGCTCCGGCAGCCGTCGTCCACCCGGTTGCTGGCCGACCGGCTGGGCGCGGCGGCCGTGGCCGCGCTCGAAGCCGAAGGCGCCACGGCCACGGTGGAAACCGTGGAACTGCGCGACATCGCGCACGACGTGGTGAACATGATGCTCACCGGTTTCCCGGCGGGCGGCCTGCCCGAAGTGCTGGAGCGGGTCACCGGCGCGGACGGGCTGATCGCGGTGAGCCCGGTGTTCACCACCTCGTACTCCGGGCTGTTCAAGTCCTTTGTGGACACCCTGGACACCGAGGCGCTGACCGGGATGCCGGTGCTGCTCGGCGCGACCGGCGGCACCCCGCGCCACTCGCTGGCGCTGGAGTACAACCTCCGCCCGCTGTTCACCTACCTGCACGCCGACGTGGTGACCACCGCGGTGTTCGCCGCCACCGACGACTGGGCGGACGACGGCGGGGTGGTCCGGCGGATCGACCGCGCGGGCGGGGAACTGGCGGCCAAGCTGCTCGGCGCGGCACCCCGCAAACCGGCCGACGAGTTCAGCTCGGTGCCCAGCTTCGAGCAACTGCTCAAAGGCAGCTAACCGCGATCGAAGCCGCGCAGCCGCTTGCGGTGGCCACGCGCACCGGCTCAACGATCTCTAACCGCGGTCGAGGCGGTACTGGCCGCTGAACTGGACGTGGTCGATCATGATCCGTTCGGCGGTGGTGCCGTCCCCGGCCTTCAGGGCCTTGAGCAGCTGCTCGTGCACGGTCAGGTGGTTGCGGGCCTGATCCGGGTCCAGCCAGAGCGACGCGTGCGCGGGCACCGGGAAGTTGTTGCGCACGGCCCTGGCGTGCGCGCCGAGAAAGGCGGGGCCGCCGATGTCCGCGATGGCCAGGTGGAATTCGCGGCTCTGCTCGCCGAGCAGTTCGTACCGGCCCGCCTTCTCGTCGGCGACCATCCGCTCGTGCATGCCCCACAGCCGCGTCAGCTCGTCTTCGGTGATCCGCCCGGCGGCCAGCCGCGCACCGAGACCCTCGACCACGGCACGCACGTTGTAGTACTCCACCAGCGCGTCGGCGGACAGGTCGATCACCGTCGCGCCGTGGTGTTGCTCGTACCGGATCAGCCGGTCGTTTTCCAGGCGCCGCAACGCTTCGCGGACCGGGGTGATGGACACGCCCAGCCGTTGCGCGATTTCGGTGGCACGCAACGGGGTGCCGCCGGAGATGCGGGCGTTGCGCAGGTCGTCGAGCAGGGACGCGTAGACGTAGTCCGCCTTGCTCTGCGGTGGTCCCGCCATGCAAACCCCTCCCGGCACCCGCTGTCGCGAACACGTTACCGGGCGGCATGGATGTGACCTGCACAACAGGATCACGGTGATTCCGGCGAGATCTTATAACTTATGAGTCATGAGCCCACTGTCGTCGCTCCGCGTTCTCGACGTCGCCACCCTGTTCGCCGGTCCGTCCGCGGCGGCCATGCTCGGGGACTTCGGCGCCGACGTGATCAAGATCGAGCACCCGCGCAAGGGCGACCCGGCCCGCGGTCACGGCCCGGCCGCCCACGGCGCCGGGCTGTGGTGGAAGTCGCTGGCCCGCAACAAGCGCGCCGCCGCGGTCGACCTGTCCAGCGCCGACGGCCAGGCGATCCTGCGTGAGCTGGCCGCCCGCAGCGACGTGCTGATCGAGAACTTCCGGCCCGGCACCTTGGAGCGCTGGGGCATCGGCCCGGACGAGTTGCACAGGATCAACCCGCGGCTGGTC
This sequence comes from Amycolatopsis albispora, assembly GCF_003312875.1. NCBI lineage: Bacteria > Bacillati > Actinomycetota > Actinomycetes > Pseudonocardiales > Pseudonocardiaceae > Amycolatopsis > Amycolatopsis albispora. The sequence continues at coordinate 8,770,471 of NZ_CP015163.1, read as the reverse complement.
ATCGCACGCATGACGGGCTTCGGCCAGACCGGGCCGATGGCGAAGCGGCCCGGTTTCGGCACGCTGGCCGAGGCGATGAGCGGGTTCGCCTCCTCCACCGGCGAGCCGGACGGCCCGCCCGTGCTGCCGCCGCTCGCGCTCGCCGACGGCATCGCCGGGCTGGCCATGGCCTACGCGATCATGGTCGCGCTCGACGCCCGCGGGCAGACCGGCCGCGGCCAGGTGATCGACATGGCCATCATCGAGCCGATCCTGGGCCTGCTCGGCCCGCAGGTCACCGCGTACAAGGCGCTCGGCGTGCTGCCGCAGCGCACCGGCAACCGGTCCAACAGCAACGCGCCGCGCAACACCTACCGCACGCGCGACGGGCGCTGGGTGGCGATTTCCACCAGCGCGCAGTCCATTGCCGAGCGGGTGATGCGCCTGGTCGGCAGGCCGGAGCTGATCGACGAACCGTGGTTCGCCACCGGGCAGGGCCGGGTCGCGCACGTCGAAGAACTCGACGCCGCCGTGGCCGACTGGATCGCCGCGCGCGACAGCGACGAGGTCATCGCGGCCTTCGAGGAGGCGCAGGCGGCGATCGCGCTGGTCTACGACGCCTCCGACATCGTGCGCGATCCGCAGTACCAGGCCCTGGGCACGTTCCTCACCATGCCGGACGAGGATCTCGGCGAAGTCACCCTCCAGAACGTCCAGTTCCGGCTTTCCGAAACACCCGGCGAGATCCGGTGGCCCGGCCCGGCGAAGGGCAGGCACACCGACGAGGTCCTCGGTGAACTCGGCTACGGCGCCGACCGCATCGCCGACCTGCGTGACCGGGGCGTGGTCGCGTGAGCACGCCCCTCACCTGGCTCTACGTGCCCGGCGACCGGCCGGAACGGTTCGAGAAGGCCGCCGCCAGCGGGGCCGACGTGGTGCTGATCGACCTGGAGGACGCCGTCGCGCCCGCCGACAAGGACGCCGCGCGGGCCACCGTCGCCGGCTACCTCGCCCGGCCGCACGACGGGCCACCGCGGCACGTGCGGATCAACGACGGCGACCGCGGCCGCGCCGATCTCGACGCGCTCGCCGGGCTGCCCGGGCTGTCCGGGATCCGCGTGCCGAAGGTCGAATCGACCGCCCAGCTCGACGCGCTGCCCGGGGACTTCCCGGTGCACGTGCTGATCGAATCGGCGCGCGGGCTCGCCGCGATGGACGAGATCGCCGCCCACCCCCGCGTCGCCGGACTCGGCCTCGGGGAACAGGACCTGGCCTCGGCGCTGGCGCTCACCGCGCCCGAGGCGCTGGACCACCTGCGCCTGCGCGCGGTGCTCGCCGCGGCGGCCGCGGGACTGCCCGCACCGGCCATGTCGGTGCACGCCAACGTCCGGGACGACGACGGGCTGCTGCACAGCACCCGCCGCGGCCGGGAACTCGGCATGTTCGGCCGCTCGGTCATCCACCCCCGGCAGATCCCGGTGGTGCGCCAGGCCTTCGCGCCGACCGGCCAGGAGGTGGCCAGGGCGCGCGCCGTGGTCGAGGCCGCCGAAGCCGCCGGTGCGCGCGGGGCCATCGCCCTGCCCGACGGCACCTTCGTGGACCAGCCGATCGTGGACCGCGCCCGCCGCGTCCTCGAGCTGGCCGCGCGCCTGGCCGTCTAGCACTTCCACGCCCTCGATACAAAGGAGTACCTCATGGGCGTCGCCGTCTGGGCGCTGATCACCTACATCGCCGTCATCGTGGTCTGGAACGCGGTCCTCAAGCGCAACATCGGCGAGGCCATGGTGCTGGGCTTCGTGGTGGTCTGCCTGTTCGGCGGGACCGACGCGCTCTCGCTGGCCGGGGCCGGCATCGCCGACGCCGCCGCCGAAGAGGTCGTGTTCGCCGCGCTCGCCTTTGTCTTCATGGGCTACCTGCTCACCGAGCTGGGCCTGATCGATCGCCAGGTCACCCTGCTCAACGCGGTGTTCGGGCGGATGCGCGGTGGTTCCGGGTACGTCTCGACGGCCGCGTCCGCGCTGCTCGGCGGCCCGGCCGGGTCCGGATCGGGCATCGCCGCCTCGGTCGGCTCGGTGACCATTCCGTGGATGGTCCGGTCGAAGTGGCGGCCGGACCTGGCGGCCAGCCTGGTCGCGGGCAACGCCGGGCTGGGCATCTCGATCCCGCCCAGCTCGTCGATGTTCCTGCTGCTCGGCTCGGCCGCGGTGGCGCCGGTGCTCAGCGCCGACCAGCTGCTCGCCGGTGCCTTCGCCGGTGGTTTGTGGACGGTGCTCTACCGGTTCCTGGTGGTGTTCATCTGGGTGCGGCGGCACCGGATCGGCCGGGTCGAGCCGGAGGGCATCCTGCCGTTCCGCACGGCGTGGCGGCAGGGCTGGACCTCGCTGCTGGTCTACGCGGGCATCGCGATCCCGGTGTTCCTCACCGTCGAAACCGGGCAGAAGCTGCTCGAAGGCTGGATCGGCGAGGACGCCGCCGGCGAGATCAGCATCGTGGTCTGGATCCCGGTGCTGATGATCATCAGCACGCTGCTGGTGGCCTGGCGGCGGCTGCCGCGCACCGGCCGCGGCTGGAACGAGCTGCTCGCCGCGATGGCACCGAGGTACGCGATCATCGGCGCCACCCTGTTCTTCGCCTTCGCCGCGGCGGCCTGCCTCGGCGAACTCGGCCTGGTCGCCGAGCTGACCGGGCTGATGGAGCGGATCGACGCGCCGGCGGTGGTCATCGCCACGCTGGTCGGCCTGCTGATCGTGATCGTCTCCGCGCCGCTGACCGGCACCGCGACCATCGCCGCGGTCGGCGGGGTCAGCTTCAGCGCGCTGGTGGCGGCCGGGGTGCACCCGGTCGCGGCGGCGGTGGCCATCCTGATCTTCGCCTCCACCGAGGGCGCGTCACCGCCGGGTGCGGCGCCGATCTACATCGCCAGCGGCATCGCCGGGGTGGACCCGGCGCGGATGTTCGTCCGGCTGATCCTCTGGTTCGTGCTGCCCGTGCTGGTGATCGGCGTGCTGGTGGCCGTCGGCCTGCTGCCCGTCTTCGCCTGACCCTGGAGGCTGTCATGTCCGAATCGCGTACTCGCACCCTGCTCAAGCGCGTCACGATGCCGGTGTTCAAGGTCGGGCTGGTGGTGTTCCTGGTGCTCGGGGTGGTCCTCGTGCTGGGCCAGGCCGCCGGGATCGTGGTGGGCGACGGCACGCTGGTCGAAGGCGTGGCCGGGGTGCTCGCCGTGCCGATGACCACCGCCGCCGCGGTGACCGGGCTGCTCGGCTTTGTGCTGTCCTACCTGCACCACTGGTCGGGTGGCGAGGACTGAGCCGGGGCCTGGCCAGTGCCGCGTTCCGGTGTTGTGGCAGCCTTGGTTGTCGACATCGGAGCAGTTTCGGAGAATCTTTTGCAGACCAGCGCGGTAGCGGAACGGCCGTCGGAACCGGCGCTCGCCAAGGTACCGGAGCTGGCCTGGCGGCCGGTTTCGGTGATCGCCGGCGCGGTCGCGGCCCTGCTGCTCGGCACCAGCTGGCGCTACGGGTTCTTCGGTGACGAGCTGTACTTCCGGGCCGCCGGGCGGCACCTGGACAGCGGACTGGCCGACCAGCCGCCGCTGGTCCCGCTGGTCGCCCGCGCGATGGACCTACTGTTCGGCTCGTCGGTGGTCGGCACCCGGCTGCCGATCATCGCGCTGGTGGTCGCCGGGGTGTACCTGTGCGCGCTGATCGCCAGGGAACTCGGCGGCGGCAGGCTGGCGCAGCTGCTCACCGCCGGGGTTTTCGCCGTCTCGCCGTTCTTCATGTACGGCGCCGGGCACACGCTGTCCACCCAGTCCTTCGACTCGTTCTTCTGGACGCTGACCGGCTGGCTGGTGCTGCGCTGGGTCCGCAAGCGCGACGACCGGCTGCTGCTCTACGCCGCGCTGGTCACCGCGGTCGGCCTGCAGGCCAAGGTCATGCTGGCGGTGTTCTGGATCGGCGTCGCGATCGCGGTGCTGCTGCTCGGGCCGCGCAGGATGCTGCTGAAGAAGCAGCTGTGGCTCGGCGCGGTCGTCGCCGCGGCGGTGGCGGTGCCGTTCCTGCTCTGGCAGCGCGCCCACGACTGGCCGCAGGCGGCGATGACCGAGGTGGTGGCCAAGGAGATCGAGGCGGAGGGCGGTGGCAAGCTGACCTTCCTGCCGGTCGCCTTCGCCTACGTCGCCGGGCCGCTGGGCGCGGTGCTGCTGTGCATCGGGGTGCTCTCCCTGCTGTTCGCGCCGACACTGCGGCCGTTCCGCTTCTACGGCCTCGCCGCGGCGGGCATCATCGCGGTGTTCTGGTACAACGACGGGCGGCCGTTCTACATGGCGGGCCTGTTCGTGGTGTGCTGGGCCGCCGCGGCGGTGGTCATCGAGCAACGCCGTCCGAAGCGCGCGCAGGTGCGCTGGATCGCCGGGCCGATCTACGCGGTGTGCGGCGCGCTGATGCTGTGGGGCCTGCCGAGCGGGCCGCCGATCTGGCCGCTGTCGCACTTCGCGAACCAGCCGTTCAGCCCGGCCAACATGCAGCTGGAGGAGTTCGGCTGGCCGCACATGGTGGACGCGGTGGAACGCGCCTATCTCGCGGTGCCGGAGGCCGAGCGCGCCACCACCACCGTGCTCGCCGGGCACTACTGGCAGGCCAGCGCGCTCGACGAGTACGGCCCGGAACGCGGCCTGCCCGAGGTGCACAGCCCGCACCGCGGGTACTGGTACTTCGGCAGCCCGCCCGAATCGGCCACCACCGCGATCGTCGTCGGCTTCTCCCCCGAACACGCCGAAGGCCTGTTCTCCGAGGTCAAGGCGGTGACGCTGGTGGACAACGGCGAGCAGATCAACAACGGCACGCAGGGCCAGGCCGTGTTCATCTGCCGCGGCCCGCTGCGCTCGTGGGCCGAGACCTGGCAGTTCATGAGCCCGATGCAGTCCTAGGCTCCCAGGCGAGCACCCGCTCGATCACCTCGCGCTGGTCGGCCCGACCGAGGTCCTTGGCCAGCGTCAGCATCGCCTTCCACAGCGCCCAGCCGCGGGCCCGTGCCCAGGTGCCTTCGTCCTGCGCGACGGCTTCGCGGAACACCTCGCGGCTGTGGTCGTCGAGCATCGTCCACGCGAGCACGAGGTCGCAGGCCGGATCGCCGACGCCCGAAGTGCCGAAGTCTATGACGGCGGTGAGCTTTCCGTTCTCCATCAGCAGGTTCCCGTAGGCGAGATCGCCGTGGAACCACACCGGCGGACCGGTGTGCCGGGCTTCCAGCGCGGCTTCCCAGACCCTGGCAGCCTTCGCGGTGTCGATGTGACCGTCCAGTATGGACAGATAGCGGCGGGTGTCCTCGTCGTAGTGGCCGGGTGAGGCGCCCCGGTAGAAGGAGTGCGCCCCGGCCAGCGGCCCGCCGGTGGTGTCGCAGCGCTGCAGCGCCAGGATGAATTCGGCCACCGCGAGCGCGAACGAGGACAGGTCGCCGATGCGCTCGGGCACCGCGGTCTCACCGGGCAGCCAGCCGCGAACCGACCACGGGAACGGATAGCCCTCCCCCGGCTCACCGCGGCCCAGGATCGACGGCACGGCCAACGGCAGGCCGGGCGCCAGGCGTGGCAGCCACTCGTTCTCCTTGTCCACCGCGGGCACGTACCCGGCGGCGGTCGGCAGGCGGACGGTCAACTCGTCGCCGAGGCGGTAGGTCCGGTTGTCCCAGCCGTCGACCTCGACCGGGGTCACCGGCAGGTGACGCCACTGGGGGAACTGGGCGGCGATCAGGCGCCGCACCAGCGCGGCGTCGATTCCGGCACGGCCGTCTTCTGGCATGCCCGCGATGATCTCGGCCACATGCGGGCGGAGGCAACGGATTTACCGCCTTTACAATACAGAGCAGCACTGTATTGTAATTGCCATGAGCACGGCTGGCCGTCCCCGGAGCCGGGAAGCCGACGCGGCGATCCTGGCCGCCGGACTGGAACTGTTCCTCGAACGTGGCGCGGAGGCGTTCAGCATCGAGCAGGTCGCCCGGCGCGCCGGCGTCACCAGGGCGACGGTGTACCGGCGGTTCCCCGACAAAGCGCGGTTGCTGCTGGCCACCGTCGAGGCGGCGTACGGGAATCCGCCGCGGAAACCGGAAATCCGCGACCTCGAGCACCTGCTCACCGCGTGGGCCAGCGTGCTCGCGGACCCGTCGCAGCGCCGCCTCCTGCGGCGGCTGTACGGCGCGATCGAGGACTACCCCGAACTCGCGGCCGTCTACCAGAACCAGCTCGGGCACCACCGCGACGACGCCCGGCGGGCCGTGCTGGAGCAGGCACGCGACCGCGGTGAGCTGCCCGCCGACACCGATCCGGCCGTGCTGCTGGACCTGCTGACCGGCGCCACCTGGCAGCACCTGGCCACCCGGCCGGACACCACGACGGCCGCCGAAACCGAGCGCTACCTGCGTTCCATCTGCCACCAGGCCGGTTACCGGCCGAGTTAGGAGACCACCATGACCAGCACGGCCACCACCGCTCTCGACGCCCAGCGCCGCACCCGCGCGTTCGCCCGCGTCATCGGCCCGTACGTCGCGGTGTTCACCACGATCTACGCGATCCGGCTGCCTTCGTTGCAGGGACTGACCACCGAGCTGTTCGCCGACCCGGTGCCGGTGCTGATGCTCGGCGCGCTGATGCTGGGCGCGGGCCTGGTGATCATCGGCCTCCACCGCAACTGGCGGGGCCCGCTCGCGGTCACCATCTCGCTGTTCGGCTGGTTCGTCGCGATCCGGGGCTTCCTGCTGATCGCCGTGCCGGACACGCTCTCGTCGGCGGTGGACGCGACCATGCTGTCGCCGACCGGCTTGCTGGTGGCGCGCGTGTTCTTCGGCTGCCTCGCGGTGATGGGCCTGACCCTCACCTACGCCGGCTGGCGCCGCTGACCCACGTCACGAATGTGGCTTTCGGGACGTTCGCCGTCTCGAATGTGGCTTTCGTGACACCCGCGCCGCCCGCCCGAGCCGCCGGGCCCGCTGCCGATGGACACGAATGTGGCTTTCGGAGCGGAAAACGCCCCGAAAGCCACATTTGTGTCCGACCCCGGCGCCACCCCGACCCCGGATTTGCATGATTATGCTCCTGGATGCATACTCTTGCCATGTCCAAGGTTCTCACCTCCCTGCCCACCGGCGAACGGGTCGGCATCGCGTTCTCGGGCGGCCTCGACACCTCCGTCGCGGTCGCCTGGATGCGCGACAAGGGTGCGCTGCCGTGCACCTACACCGCCGACATCGGCCAGTACGACGAGCCCGACATCGCCTCGGTGCCCGGCCGCGCCACGGCCTACGGCGCCGAGATCGCGCGTCTGGTCGACTGCCGCGCGGCGCTGGTCGAGGAGGGCCTGGCCGCGCTCACCTGCGGCGCGTTCCACATCCGCTCGGCGGGCCGCGTCTACTTCAACACCACCCCGCTGGGCCGCGCGGTCACCGGCACGCTGCTGGTCCGCGCCATGCTCGAGGACGACGTCCAGATCTGGGGCGACGGCTCCACCTTCAAGGGCAACGACATCGAGCGGTTCTACCGCTACGGCCTGCTGGCCAACCCGAACCTGCGCATCTACAAGCCGTGGCTCGACTCGGCGTTCGTCACCGAGCTGGGCGGCCGCAAGGAGATGTCCGAGTGGCTGCAGGCACACGGCCTGCCCTACCGCGACAGCACCGAGAAGGCCTACTCCACCGACGCCAACATCTGGGGCGCCACCCACGAGGCGAAAACCCTCGAGCACCTCGACACCGGCATCGAAACGGTCAACCCGATCATGGGCGTGCGGTTCTGGGACCCCGAGGTGGAGATCCCGGCCGAGGACGTCACCATCGGCTTCGACCAGGGCCGCCCGGTGACGATCAACGGCAAGGAGTTCGCCAGCCCGGTCGACCTGGTGATGGAGGCGAACGCGATCGGCGGGCGCCACGGCATGGGCATGTCGGACCAGATCGAGAACCGGGTGATCGAGGCCAAGAGCCGCGGCATCTACGAGGCACCCGGCATGGCGCTGCTGCACGCGGCCTACGAGCGGCTGGTCAACGCCATCCACAACGAGGACACGCTGGCGCAGTACCACAACGAGGGCCGCCGGCTCGGCAGGCTGATGTACGAGGGCCGCTGGCTGGACCCGCAGGCGCTGATGGTGCGGGAGTCGCTGCAGCGGTGGGTCGGCACGGCGGTGATCGGCGAGGTGACGCTGCGGCTGCGGCGCGGCGACGACTACTCGATCCTCGACACCACCGGCCCGGCGTTCAGCTACCACCCGGACAAGCTGTCGATGGAGCGCACCGAGGACTCGGCGTTCGGCCCCGGCGACCGGATCGGCCAGCTGACCATGCGCAACCTCGACATCGCCGACTCGCGCGCGAAGCTCGAGCAGTACGCCGGGCTGGGCCTGGTCGGCAGCACGCACCCGAAGCTGATCGGCGCCGCGCAGGCCGCGTCGACCGGGCTGATCGGCTCGATGCCGGAAGGCGGCGCCGAGGCGATCGCGTCCCGCGGCCGGGCCTCCGCCGACGCGGTGCTCGACCGCGCCGCGATGGAGTTCGGCACCGACTGATCCCCGTTGACCCGCGCTTCGCCGTGGTGGCGTGGCGCGGGTCAGCGGTGGCTGAGCACGTTCACCACGCGGCCGCTGGGGTCGCGCACGAAGAACCGCCGCACACCCCACTCCTCATCCCGCAGCGGGTGGACGATTTCCGCGCCACTGGCCTGGAATCCGGCATAGGCGGCGTCCACATCGTCCACTTCGATGCTGACGTCCGGGTTCACCGGCGCGGTCTGGTCCGCGGTGATGAAGCTGAGCTGCGCACCGGGATTGCCCGGCGGCGCCAGCGTCATGATCCAGCCGTGGTTCATCACCTCCTCGAGCCCGAGGATCCCGTAGAACTCGCGGTTTTCCCGCTCCTTTTCGGAGTGGACGATGGGCATCACACGACGCACGGCCATGGGCCCAGTGAACCAGATCCGGCCACCGCCTTGACTTGAACCTTGGTTGAGGTTGTCGACTGGGGGCATGCACGCAGTCGTCCTCCACGCCTACGGGCCCGCCACGAACCTCACCTACCAGCGGGTGCCCGATCCCGAACCGGGGCCGGGCCAGGTGCGGATCGCGGTCCGCGCGGCCGGTGTCCACTTCATCGAAACGGTGATGCGCACCGGCAAGCAGACCGAACTGGCGCCGCCCCCGCCCGAACTCCCGGCCATTTTCGGCGGTGAGGTGGCGGGTGAGGTGGAGTCGGTCGGGCCGGACGTGGACCCCTCGTGGCTGGGCGCGCGGGTGGTCGTTTCCGCGAGCCAGCCGGGCGGTTACGCGGAGCTGGTGGTCGCCGAAGTGCCCGCGCTGCACCGGATCCCGGACGATCTCGGGTACGAAGCCGCGGTCGCCATGGTGGTCACCGGGACCACCGCGCTCCAGTTCCTGGACGTCGCCCAGCTGACCGGCGACGACACCGTGCTGATCACGTCGGCGGCGGGTGGCATCGGGCAGTTGCTCGTGCAGTACGCGCGCGGTCTCGGCGCCACCGTGATCGGCGCGGCGGGTGGTCCGGACAAGGTGGAGATCGTGCGGGCGCTCGGCGCGGACCTGGCGCTCGACTACAACGAACCCGGGTGGGAGAAGGCCGTCGACGGCCGCGTGGTCACCGTTGTGCTCGACGGCGTCGGCGGCTCGAAGGGCGAAGCCGCGTACAGCCTGATCGCCGACGGCGGGCGGTATCTCACCATCGGCACGTCGTCGCAGCAGGAGTACCGCCCGGCCGCCACGCGCGGCATCACCACCACGAACGCACTGCTGAACATCCTCGACCGGCTCGACGAGGGACCCGCGTTCGAGGTGCGGGCACTGGCAGCCGCCGCCGAGGGCAAGTTGGTGCCCGCCGTGCACACCTTCCCGCTCGCCGAAGCCGCGGCGGCGCACGCGGCCCTGGAAAGCCGCGCCACCACCGGCAAGGTCGTGCTCGTGCCGTAGACCGAAAGCAAACCGAAAGCCGGTCGGCGCAGGCTGGTTCCCGTCAGCAGCAACGAGCAGACGGGAACCAGCGATGTCAGCCGAAACCCAGCCGCCGGTGGCGGACAGCCCCGATCCGTCGGTCGCCGAGCACGTGCGGCGTTACCTCGCGACCGACGGCGCGAGCGGTTACCGCGAGGGCGGGGTGACCAACCTGGTGCTCACCCACCGGGGACGCCGATCCGGCCGCCGCTACCGGACCGGGCTCTTCTACGGTGAGGAGAACGGCCGCTACGTGCTGGTCGCCTCGGGTTCGGCGATCACGCACACGCATCCGCAGTGGTACCTGAACCTGGTGGCCGAACCGGAGGCCGAGGTGCAGATCCTGGGTGAGCGGTTCACCGTCCGCGCCCGCACCACCGAGGGCGCGGAACGGGACCGCCTGTGGCGCCTGATGACCGGGCTCGCGCCGGTCTACCACACCTACGCCGCGCGCAGCCGCCGCGAAATCCCGGTCGTGGTGCTCGATCGGACCTGACCGGCGGACACGAATGTGGCTTTCGGGGCGTTTTCCGCTCCGAAAGCCACATTCGTGTGCTGGATCAGGGGTAGAAGACGCCGTTGAACCATTGGCCGCTGGCGTCGTCCGCGTAGGTGTCGACGTTGAAGTTGTAGTTGCCGTGCTTTCCTTCCCACAGATAACCCGGCAGCCCGGACGCCGCGTTGGCGTCGCAGATGATGTCGTCGGTGCACAGGGTCAGCACCGGCACGTTCCCGAAGAAGTCGTCGGCGCCCGCGAGCGGGAAGCCGGCCACCGGCGCCACGGCCGGGTGCGCGGCGGCGCCGGGCGCGCCCGGGTCGCCCGCCCGCTTGGGATCGGCGATCAGCACGGCGTTGACGTTGTCGAAGGTTTCCCAGTTCTCGGTCACCCAGGTGTGCACCACGGCCGCGCCGAGCGAGAAGCCGATCGCCTTGACGTGCTGCCCAGGGCAGGCGTTGCGGTGGTCGCGGACCAGCCGGTTGAGCTCGTTCACCCCCTGCCGCGCGTTGATGCCGATCGGCTGCGCCGGATAACCGACGCGCTGGCTGATGTTGCCGTGCCAGTAGGGCGCGGCGGAATTGTTGTCACCGGTGCCACCCACCACGATCGTGTAGGTGCCTGCACACGATTGAGCCTGCGCCGCGGGCGCCCCGGCCAGCACGAGGCCGGTCGAAGCCACCAGGCCGGCCAGAAATGCGGAAATCTTCCTCATGTGACGGAAACTAACGAACATCGATGAATTCCTGATGAAACCCAACCCGGCGCTCCACAGTGGACTCAGCCGTCGTGCGCGGTGATGGCGTAGCCCTCGGGGCCGGCGAAGGTGAACGCCAGCCCGAACGGCCCGCGCTCCGGCGCCCGCAGCACCGGGACGCCCGCGCCGGCCAGGTGGTCGTGCAGCGCCTGCGCGTCGTCGGCGCGGAACCACAGCGCGACCCCGGCACCGGGGCGCTCGATCGCGTCGAGATCAAGGCCGGGCAGCGGCTCGCGGACGGCGAACGGGATCGGCTCGGTGGCAAAAACCACCGCCCCTGGCGGGCCGGCGGGCGCCCGGCGCAGGCCGAGGTGTTCCTCAAAGAAGCGCGCCGCCTTCTCGACCTCACGTACTTGCAGAGCCACAAAATCCGGTCCGGTGACCATGGGAACCTCCGTTTGATGTCAGGACTTTGACATGGCCGACGCTAGACCAGTGCGCCGAGGTATGTCAAACTCCTGACATGCAAAACGACGTGACCGAGCGGCTCGGGTACCGGCTCAAGCGGGCCGCGGCCGCCCTGCGCGGGGCGATGGACAAGGCGCTGCGGGAGCACGAGCTGACCGTGCCGCAGTACGCCTGCCTCGAGCTGCTCGACCAGCAGCCGGGCCTGTCCAACGCCGAGCTGGCCAGGGGCACCTTCGTCACGCGGCAGTCGATGAACGTGGTGCTGCGGGGCCTGCAGTCGGCCGGCCTGATCACCCGGCCGCCGACCAGCGACCACGGACGCGCCCTGCCCGCCACCCTCACCGAACTCGGCAAGGAACGCCTCGACCGGGCACGCGCCGCCGTCTACGCCATCGACCAGCGCCTGACCGACGCCGTCCCGGCGAGCCGCCGCCCCCAGTTCCTGTCCGACCTGGACCGCCTAGCGTCCTCTTTGGACGACTGACCCACGGTTTCCCCGGGCTGAAACCGCGGTGAAAGCGGTGCGCCGAAGCTGGTGCGCGCGAGGGGTGCACCGCGCCCCGGGACCGAGGGAGTTGGATGACCGGGCCAGGGCAGTACCCGCCCCAGTACCCGCGGCAATACCAGCAGTATCCCCAGCAGCACCATCCACGGCCGCCCAAGCGGAAGACGGGGTTGCTGATCGGGATCGTGGCCGCCGTGGTGGTGCTCCTGCTGGCCGGCGCCGGGGTCTGGGTGTTCGTGGCGATGGACGACTCCGGCGACGCGGCACCGCGCGTGGACGCGTCGCAGGACCTGCCGAAGGCACCCGGTGGCTGCGCGGTTTTCGACGAGCACGAGGTGAAGCCGCACATCCCCGGCCGCATGGAGTTCGAAGTCGGCTCGGTCAACGGGTCCAACCAGCTGGTCGAGCAGGGCCAGTGCAACTGGAACAACTCCGACACCTTCACCAAGGACAAGGTCCGCCCGGCGTTCGTGATCGTGACCAGCTACGTCTACCGCGCCACCCAGACCAAGTCCGGAGTGGACGCCGCGAAGGAACACCTCCAGCGCCGCGTGAAGAACGGCGTCGAGGTGAACGTGAAGGGCGCCGAGGAAGCACTGCTCGTCGCCAAGGAGGACACCGACTTCACCGCGGACGTCACGGTGCGCTACCGCAACGTCGTCTACCACGTCGACTACAGCAACCAGACCGACGGCGCCCCCATCAAGCCGACGGTGACCGACCTGGCCGCCACCGCCATCGGCAAGGTCGTACCGAACACCGGCTAGCCCGGGCACGGCGAGGGCACCGCACCCGGGCCCGGCCGTCAGAGTGAGGCCAGGAAGTACATCACGATGCCGATCAGCGCGAGCCGACGGCGGCCAGTCCGTAGCCGATGGCCGCCAGGCCCGGGTTGATGTCGACGGCGGCTTGGGCGAGAACCAGATCAGTCATCGGATTCCCCTTCACTCGGTCCGCGTGACCGGGCCGGCTCGGCCCGGCACCTTCACCGCGCCGAGCCGGGCCGTCCGGCGCGACCGCCGATCCGGAGGAAATTCCGCCAGGAAATGCGCTATTTTTCAGTTCAGTGCACGAGTTCCGGCCGGAATGCCGCCACCCTCCCGGACGGATTCGGTGAGTTCGGCGAGCGCGGTCAGCGCGACCCGCTGGGAAAGCGGACCGTAGGAAATGCGCGCGACGCCGAGTTCGGCGAGGCGTTCGTGCGACGGCAATCCCGGCAGGCCGATGACGGTCAGCCGCTGCGGACCGAAAGCCTCGCTCAAGGTGGAAATCTGCCCCTCCGAAAGCACACCCGGCACAAAAACCACGGGCGCGCCCGCGTCGAGGAACGCCTTTCCGCGCTCGACCGCGTCCGCGAGCACATCGGCCGGGTCGCGGTCACCGGCTTTCAGGAACGCGTCGGTCCGGGCGTTCAGCACAAAATCGGGCACGCCTTCCGCGTCGGCGGCCTTCATGATCGCCTCGACCTGAGCGGCCGCCTCGGCGAGCGGCTTGAGCTGGTCCTCGATGTTGGCGCCGACCGCACCCACACCGATCGCGCGGCGGACCGTCTCGGCCGCGTTGCCGTACCCGCCTTCGAGATCGGCGGTCACCGGCAGCTCGGTGGCGGCGACGATGCGTGCCACCTCGTCGATCATTTCGCCGACCGGGATGTTCTCCCCGTCCTCGTACCCGCGCGAGGCGGCGATCGAGTGGCTGGCCGTCGCGAGCGCGGTCGTGCCCTCGACCCCGGCGACCACCTTCGCGCTGATCACGTCCCAGACGTTGACCACCCGCAGCAGTTCCGGCTCGCGGTGCAGCCGGAGCAGTTCGGCGGCCTTCGCGGCAACACCGGAGACATCCTTGCCCGTCATGGAAACCTTCCTCGCCTGTCCGGGACCGGCAGCTGCCGGTCTGCCTCCCCCAACCCCGCCGGTCAAGGAAAAATTCCGGCAGACCGCCGGGGACTGGTCAGCCCGGCGGAATCGGGAAGCCGGCCCGGAACAAGCCCTTCGGATCGACTTCCGCCTTGATCTCGCACAGCCTCCGGTAGTCCGCCGGAGCGAACGCCGAGCGGATCTTCGCGTCATCGACCTCCCCGATGTCGAACAGGAAATTGAGCGAACGGCCCATCGCGTGCGCCGACCAGGGTTCCAGCAGCTGATCGTGCATCGCCCGCACCGCGGGCAGTTCCTCGGTGCTGGTCGGTGAAAGCACGCCCAGCAGGTAACCGGCGTCGCGGTGGCCGACCGCGTTCGGGATCTCCGGCGACCGCGACAACGCACCGCCGAGGTGTCGCAGGCCGACCACGCACATCGCCGGGGCACCGGACCCGGTTTCCTTGACCAGCGCGGAAAGCTTGGCCGGATCCAGGTCGCGCAGCAGCAGGTTGTCGCCCCGGTAGGCGTGCGGCTGGTCGGGCTCTCCGAAGACCACTTCGGACTGGGCGAACGGGATCTCCCGCACCTCGTCGGCCAGCGGACCCAGTGCGCGCAACGGTTCCAGCAGGTCGTCACCGTCCTTTTGCGACCCGAGGAAGGCGATCTGGACCTTGCCGACGTGACGACCGCGCACCGGCTCGGGCGCCCACGGCTCGTCGGGGAAAGCCAGCGCCGACACCGCCGAGGTCAGCTCGTCCGGCACGTCCGCCGTCCACCGGTACCAGGCTTCCAGCAGTTCCGGCGTCCGCGCGAGGTCGAAGGTGAGCGTGCCGCCGTAAAGCCTGGTGACCGGCACCAGCCCGATCTCCATGCCGGTGACCACGCCGAAGTTGCCGCCACCACCACGCAGCGCCCAGAACAGGCCGGGCTCACCGTCCGGAGTCACCTGGCGAAGGCGTCCGCCGGCGGTGACGAGGTCGATGCGGCGGACGTGGTCGGCGGCGAATCCGTAGCGCCGCGCCAGCACGCCGACCCCGCCGCCGAGCGTGTACGAGACGGCACCGACCCCGGGCAAGCTGCCCGAAAGCGGCGCGAGCCCGTGCGGGGCGGCCGCGTCGATCACGTCCCACCAGCGCGCGCCCGCTTCGACCCATGCCGTGCGCCCGTCCGCGTTCACCTCGACCGCCCGCATTCCGCTGGTGTCGATCAGCACCCCGGTGCCGTCGAGCGGCCGGGTGAGCCCGTGCCCGGTCGCCTGCACGGCCACCGGCCCGGTGGCCGACCGCACGGCGTCGCGGACGTCTTCGCTGTTCGACACCGCGAAAGTCACCTCGGGCCGGTGTGCGGCGAGCAGCTGGAATCCGTTGTTGTTCTCGATCATGCCCGCCACCGTAGGATCCGTTGCGGACACCAGAAGTCCTCAACGTGACGGGTGAGCGGAATGACACGCCAGGACATGTCGACCCGGCTGCTGCGGTTGCTGTCATTACTGCAAGGACGCCCCGAGTGGCCGGGTGCCGACCTCGCCGCGAAGCTCGGCGTGACCACGCGGACCGTGCGCCGCGACGTCGAACGCCTGCGGCAGCTCGGTTACGAGGTCGAAGCGACCACCGGGACCGCGGGCGGCTACCGGCTCGGCGCCGGGCAGCGCATGCCGCTGCTGCAGCTCGACGACGACGAGGCGATCGCGGTCGCCGCCGGGCTGGTGACGCGCGGTGGTGGCAGCATCGCCGACCTCGACAGCAGCTCGGTGCGAGCGCTGGCGAAGGTGCGGCGGATGCTGCCCGCGCGCCTGCGGCCCCGGCTGGCCGCGCTCGCCGAAGCGGCCTCACCACACGCGCCGGCCGGAGCCGACCCGCTGGTCCTCGCCACGCTCGCATCCTGTTGCACCGAGCGGGAAACGGTCACCTTCGGCTACCGCAACCGGGCAGGCGAGCCGAGTGAGCGGCGCGTCGAGCCACACAGCATGGTCACGCTGGAACGCCGCTGGTACCTGCTCGGTTTTGACGTGCACCGGGAGGATTGGCGGGTCTTCCGCGTCGATCGCATCGACGCGCCCACGTCCACCCGGCACCGGTTCACCCCGCGCGAGTTGCCCGCGGAAAGCCCGGCCGACTACGTCTCGCGCTCGCTGTCGGGCGCGGTGTACCGCCACAGCGCGACGATGCATGTGCCGATGTCCGCGGATTCGTTGCGTGCCAAGCTTTTTTCGCCGATTCCGGGCGGGATCCGCGATGACGGCCCGGAGGGCTGCGTGGTCCTGCTCAGCACCGACAGCGCCGAAGTGCTCACCCAGTACCTCGCCGCGATCTGCGCGCTGGCCCCGGATTCACGGGTCGAAGCCGACACCGAGATCCGCGAACGCCTGCGCGCACTGGGAACCGCGTTGCGCTCGGCCTGACCTCAGCGGGTGGTGCACTCCCCGCCGTTGACCGGGATGACCTGGCCGGTGAGCTGCCGGGCACCCGGCGAGGCGAGGAAAGTCACCGTCTCGGCGATGTCCTCGGGCGCACCGGCCCGGCCGGTCATCGCGGCGTCGATCAGCGAAGACCGGCGCTCGTCGGTCAGCTTGTCCCGGAAGAACTCGGTGTCGGCGATGTAGCCGGGCGCCACCACGTTCGCGGTCAGGCCCCGCCGTCCGACCGTCCTGGCCAGGTCGATGTTCCACGAAGCGATCGCGGCCTTCGCGGCGCCGTAGGAACCAGCGCCCTTGTCCGCGGCGATCGAGCCGATGGTGACGATCGACCCGCCCGGCCGCAGCTTGCCGAGGCAGGCGGTGGTCATCAGCACCGCGGTCAGCACGTTCGCTTCGAGGTTCGCCCGCCAGTTCTCGGCGACCGCGGCTAGGCCGCCGGGCTCGCCGCGATCGAAATCGGTGTTCCCGCCGGCGTTGTTGACCAGCACGTCGACCTCGCCCAGCGTGGCCGCAAACGCTTCCACCTGCGCGGGATCGGCGGCGTCGAAGCAGGCGGTGCGCACCGCACCGCCGAGATCGGCGGCCGCCTTGTCGAGCACTTCCTGCCGCCGCCCGGTGATGACCACGCCGTCGCCGCGCCCGGCGAACGCCGCCGCGATCGCCTTGCCGATCCCGGTCCCGCCGCCGGTCACCAAAACAGTCCTGCTCACGAGGTTCTCCCCTCGGTCGGGTTAGCATGTTCAGGCCTAAACGTAGCAGAAGATTTAGACCTAAACGAGGACTGGTGTGGCACTCGACCCGAACGACCCCGTGGACGCGATCGCCTTGGCCTGGACCACCGAGCGGCCGGGCACCAACGTGGCCTCCATCGGCATCGTCACCCGGATCTGGCACGCGGCGAAGCTGCTTGGCGAGGACCGCACGCGCACGCTGGCCGCCGCGGGCGCCGACGCCGCGATCCTCGACCTGCTCTCGGTCCTGCGCCGCAGCGGCGAGCCGTACCGCCTGACCACCAGGGAACTCGCGGACGCGACGCTGGTTTCCGCCGGTGCCATCTCGCAGCGCGTCGCCCGCGCCGAGCGGGACGGCCTGGTCACCCGCACCACCCGCGCGGACGGGTCCCGCAAGGTCGACGTCGAACTCACCGCCGCCGGGCACGCGCTGGTCGAGCGGCTGGTCGACCGGGTGCTTGACCGCGAGTCCGAACTGGTGGCCAGGTTGAGCGAGAGCCAGCAGGCCGAACTCGCGGAACTGCTGCGGCTGCTGCTCGACGGCCTGCATGCCGAACTCGGTGACCGCAGGCTCGGCCAGGTCGGCGACGGGCTCACGCGAGACTGACGCCGTGCCACACCTCGGTCCGGTGGTGGGCGAACTCGTGCCACCGCGGCTCCCACCGCAGGTCACGGCAGCGCGACCACCACAGCCCGCCACCCGCGGGGTCACGCCAGACCAGCACGAGTTCGCCGTCGCCCGACCTGCCCAGCGCCGGCGCGCCGAACGCCCGCCGGTCGCCGAGCACGACTTCGCTTCGCGGGCGATCACCCGAAATGGTCGCCCAGCCGATGCGGTCGTCCTCGACGCGGCGCCAGGCGACGTGCAGGCAGGTGCCGTCGGAGGCCACCGCGGGCGGTGTGCTCGTCCGCCAGTCCGCGACCGGGCCCACGACCGTCCAGCTCCCGTCGAACACGGCCCGGCACACGCGGGAATCGAAGGTGCGCCGCCAGAACAAGTGCAGGCAGCCGCCGTGTTCGGTGAGTGAGACGTTTTCGTCGACAAAGTGCAGGCCGAGATCTTCCGGCCCGGCGTCCCAGTTCTCCCCGCGCAATTCCGCCCAGCGGATCGTGTACTGCTGATGGCTCGGCGGGCGGAAATCCGGTTCCTCCTGACGAAAGGCGAGAAACGTTCGGTTGCCGAGCCTGCCGAGCGACGGAAAGGCCAACGTCTGGAAGCCGGTCGATTTCCGCGGCGACCAGCGCCCGCCGCGATGCCGGTGTGACCACCAGATCCGCTGATCAAGCCCCTTCCAGGCCATATAGGTGCTGGTCGTATCCCCCGCCAGCGCCACCGCCCGCCCGGTGCGGCGGTCGCCGAGCACTTCGACCGCCGCTTCGCCGTCCTCCGGCTGGGCTTCGGACCAGCGGATGCAGTTGTCCGACACGCCTTCGAACCACGCCATCGCGGGCATTCCCGACATTTTTCCCCCTCGGACGCTCAACCTCACCGGCTCAATCGCGCCGATCAGCCCGAACGTTCTCGGCGACCCCGGAAAAGCCACGAATGGGCGACCAACGGAAAGGTCAACTCGATTCGCGAACATCGTCGAGACGCCACAACCGCACGGTTCCGTCGACCGGGTCGGAGGTGGCGCGCAGGCCGGCCTCCGGGGCGACCGCAGTCCCCCGATAGTGCTCGGCGCCGGACGGTAGCGGGAGTTCCTCGACCGTGCCGCTGGCGACGTCCCACCGGACGGCCACCGCCCGCGAACCCGGTCCGTGTCCCCACACCGTGAGCCATCCGCCGTCCTGGCTGAAAGCCAGCCCGTGCACCTGCAACGGAGCCACGTTGAGCTCCCGCCAAGGCTGCTCCGCGGTAAGAACCGCGGTCAGCTCGCTCTCTGCGCCCCGGTCTCCCTCGGCGGCGAGCGCCCGCAGTTCCGCGATGGCTTCGTCGCGTCGCTTCTGCTGCAACAGCAAGATCGCCCGGGTACGCCGGTACGCCGACGTGGCGAGCAGATCGATGGCCACCGCCCGGAGATCGGCGAGCCACCAGCCTCGCGACTCCTCCACCAGACGTTCGTGCAGCCAGTCGCTCGGCCCGACATCGGCCAGCAACGCCACCGCGTCCGCGGTCCGGGACCGCCACCACAGCAGCACGATCCAGGACAACTCCAGCTTCGCGCCCTCCTGGCGGAGCCGATCGAGGTAGTCCGGGCGCACCCCGGCGTGGTCGGCCAGCCCGCACCCCCACAGCCAGCGGCCCACCCGCCGGAGGTCGACCGAGCGCGCCGGGACCTGTCGCAGTTGTGCCACCGCCTCCGCGTAACGCCCGTGCCCGGCCAGCAGCCTGGCCAGGCGCTGCCGAGCCGGGAGACTTCCGGCGTCCGCGAGTGGTCGCAGCACTTCGATGGCCTCGGCCATCCGCCGCTTGCGGGTCAGGTGCTTCACGTAGGCCCAGCGCGCGGAGCCGTCGCCGGCGGTCATCCGCTCCCGCAGTTCGTCGAGCTGACCGGAGCGCATCAGACAGTGCGCGAGGTGCCACGCCGCCTGCTCGTCACCGGCCGCCACCAGGTCGCGCAGTTCTTCGATGCGCCCCGCCCGCGCAAGCTCCTTCGCCCGCCTCCCCCGAGCACGGATCTCGTTCACCGTCGGTCAGCTCGCCGGGAAGGTCAGCGTGTCGCGGGCTGCCTGCGCGTCGTCCGGGGAAACCTGGCCGGTGCGGGCGAAACCCGCCCAGACGCGGCGGACCGCACGGCCACGACGGTCCACTTCGGACCAGTCGACGCGCCCCAGCAGCTTCGAGCGTTCCCAGGCCTGCCGCGTGCCGAGGATGAGCGGCAGGTCGGCGATGTGCGCCGCGCCGAACGAGCTGCCGTCCGGCTGCCAGGTCATCCGGTACCGCACGGCCTGCCCGCCCGCCTCCCGATGCCGCCGGGCGAAGGCGCGCGCGGGCGCGTCGTAGATCTTCCGGGTCAGCGGCGCCGTGCCGAAACGCCGGATCACCGGGCCCGCCACGGGAATCCGGAACACGCGCTCGATCGCGGGCACCGCCCCGGCGAACAGGGCCGCCTCCTCCGCGGTGCAGCCGATCAGCACGTCGATCCGGGGCGCGGCCTTCCGCCAGGCCTCGTCCCGTTCGGCTTCCGGGGGCACCGGCGGCAGGCCGTACTGCACCCCGAACGGCATTCCGCCGGGCAGCCCGAAGCGCCGCGCCGCCTTCTCCGCGACCATCTGCGCCGCGAGGATCTCCCCGACCGGCGCCTCCCGCGACAGCTCACCGACCGCCGCGAGCATCGCCGAAGTCATCGCGGACCGCCCGGACGTGATGCCCAGCGGCGCGCTCTGGATGATCGCGCGCCGGAACAACCCGTCGGCGCCCTCGCTGATCATCAGGTGCGCGATCGCGTCCCCACCGGCGGACTGGCCGAACACCGTGACCGCCCCGGGATCACCGCCGAACGCCGCGATGTTGTCGCGCACCCAGCGCAGCGCCGCGAGCTGGTCGAGCAGGCCGAGATTCGCCGGCACCCGGACTCCGTCGCCGAGGAAGCCGAGCACGCCGAGCCGGTAGGTCACCGTCACGACCACCACCCGCTGCTCGGTGACCAGCGCCCGCGGGTCGTACACGTTCAGGTCACCCGCGCCGGTGACGTAGGAACCGCCGTGGATCCACACCATGACCGGCAGGCGCTCACCCTCGGCGAGGTCCGCGGGCGCGGTGATCGACAGCCGCTGGCACGCCTCGCCGTCACCGAGGTCGTCGTCCCCGATCAGCCGGGTGAGCAGCGGGGACCGGTGCTGCGGCGGGGCGAGCGCCCGCTCGAACGCGGTGAACGGTTCGCTGAACGGGGGCGGCGCCTCCGGCACCTCGAACCGTTTCGCGACCGCGTAGGGCACCCCGAGCACCCGCACCACGTCCGCTTCGACCCGCCCGACGACCGGCCCCGACGAAGTCTCGAACTGCACGCTGCCATGATCACACGGACCCGGCCGCCCGCAGCCGGTCCGCCAGCTCACCGCAGCGCGCCCGCAGTTCCGGCGGGTCGAGCACCTCGAACTCGTGCCCCAGCAGCAGCACGTGCATCAGGACGTAGTCGAGGCTGGCCGCGCCGCTGCGCACCTCGCAGCGCCCCTTCCCCCGCGCGCGGACCACGGCGGCCGACGCCGGGACCTGCGCGCGAACCGTGTCCGCCGCGGCGTGCACGAGGAACCGCGCCTGCTGCGGGTAAACGCGCAACGCGACGTTCTCCTGCACGAACGCCGCCGCGTCCGGCGCCTCGCGCGGGCTGAACCGCCAGGTCCGCGCGATCACCCCGGTCATCCGGTCCACCCGAAAATTGCGCCAGCCGTCCCGGTCGAGGTCATAGGCGAGCAGGTACCAGCGGCGATCGGAGGCGACCACGCGGTACGGCTCGACCCGCCGCTCCCGCACCTCGCCGCCGGACGGGTAGCCGAACCCGGCCTCGACCTGGTCGCGGCACGCCCTGGCCAGCGTCATCAGCACCTCGGGATCAACCGGCACGCGGCCACCGTCGAAGGACTCCACCGCGTCGGACAACGTGCGCACCTCGTGCCGCAGCCGCGACGGCAGCACCCGGTCGAGCTTGGCCAGCGCCCGCAGCGCGGCGTCCCCCGCGCTGGCGACCGCCCCGCCCGCGCCGACCAGCAGCGAGACCGCGGTGGCGATCGCCTCTTCGTCGTCGAGCAGCAGCGGCGGCAGGTCCTGCCCGGCGCCGAGCTGGTATCCGCCACCGACGCCCTGGCTCGCGTGCACCGGATAACCGAGCGCGCGCAGCCGTTCGACGTCACGCCGGACCGTGCGCGGCGTGACCCCGAGGCGGTCGGCGAGCTCGGGTCCGGTCCAGACCTGCCGCTGCTGCAACAGCCCGAGCAGGGTGAGCACCCGTTCCGTCGTCCCCCGGTCCTCACCGTCCACCCCGCTCACCCTATCGGAGATAGCGGACCGTATCTGTCCGCTAGGCATGCCAGGGTGGTCCCATGAACGGATTCGACTGGAACCGGAGCCTGCGGGAGCAGTGGGAGTTCCACTGGCGGCACCAGGTCCGCGCCCGCCTCGACGGCCTGACCGACGACGAGTACTTCTGGGCGCCCGTGCCGGACGCCTGGAGCGTGCGCCCGCGCGGCACCTCGACCGCGCCCGTGCAGGCCGGAGCCGGGGACTTCACCATCGACTACGCCATTCCCACGCCCGATCCCGCGCCCTTCACCACCATCGCCTGGCGGCTCGGCCACGTCATCGTCGGTGTGCTCGCCGCCCGCAACGCGTCGCACTTCGGCGGGCCCCCGGCGTCCTACGACAGCTGGCACTACGCCGGCGACGCGGCCACCGCGCTCGACCAGCTCGGCACGCAGCTCGACGCCTGGGTGACCGGGGTCGGCGGGCTCAGCGAGGCGGAGCTCCGCACCCCGGTCGGTAACAAGGAGCCCTATCCCGAGCTGGCGATCGCCGATCTGGTGCTGCACATCCACCGCGAGCTGATCCACCACCTGTCCGAGGTCTGCCTGCTGCGCGACCTGTACCTGCACACGAACGGAGCCCTCCGATGAGCCGCGAAATCCAGCTCACCTTCGACGCGCACGACCCGCGCTCGCTGTCCTGCTTCTGGCGCGACGCACTGGGTTACGTCCACCCGGCCCCGCCGGGGGTCGAGCTGCCCGAGGGCGCGGACCCGCTGGCGGCGTGGGACGAATTCCTGGAGCGGGTCGGCGTTCCGGAGGACCAGCGCAACTCGAGTTCCGCGGTGGAGGACCCGGACGGGCGGGGGCCGCGGCTGTTCTTCCAGCAGGTGCCGGAGGACAAGGTGGCCAAGAACCGCGTCCACATCGACATCCGCGCGGCGCCCGGCTTGCAGGGCGACGAGCGCATGGCGGCGCTGGAGGTGGAGTGCGAACGGCTCGTCGCGCTGGGCGCCGAGCGGCTCGAACGGCACGAACCCGCGCCACCGCTCAGCCACGGGTTCATCGTGATGCGCGACCCCGAGGGCAACGAGTTCTGCCTGGACTGAACACGAACACGACCGGTCGTACCCGGACGACCGGTCGTGTTCAGGGGGTCACCCGCGTTCTTCGACCCGTTCCACCTTCCCCACCAGGAACACGTACGACAGGATCCCGGCGATGGTGATCACGGTCATGTAGGCGAAGCCCGGCGCGAAGCTGTCGTCGGTGACGATCAGCCCGATCACGATCGGCGTCGCGATCGACGACAGGTTGCCGATGAAGTTGAACATCCCGCCGGTCAGCCCGAACAGCCGCCGCGGCGCCAGCGCCGAGACCAGCGACCAGGTGATCGACGCGAGCCCGTTGCCGAAGAACGCCACCGACAGGAACACGATGACCAGCGCGGTCGAATCGGTGAAGCTCGCGCCCACCATCAGCGTGCTCAGCAGCAGACCGGCGATGATCGGCCCCTTGCGCGCCGCGCCGAGCGAAGCACCGCGGCGCAGCAGGAAGTCCGACAGCACCCCGGAAATCAGCACGCCCACCAGCGCGGCGACGAACGGCAGCGAGGCCAGGAAACCGGACTTGATGTAGTCCATGTCCCGGTACTCCACCAGGTACGTCGGGAACCAGGTGAGGAAGAACCAGAGCGTCGAGGTCAGGCAGAACTGCCCGAGGTAGATGCCCCACAGCTTCCGGCGGCCCAGCACGGTCGCCAGATCACCACGCGTGATCCGCGCCCGCTCCGGCCGTTCGCGCGCCAGGTCCACCAGCCCGCCACCGGACTTGATCAGCTCCACCTCGGCGTCGTTCGCCCGCGAATCACGCGGTTCCCGGTACCAGGCGTACCAGATCACCGCCCACAGGATGCCGACCAGGCCGGTGCTGACGAACACCCAGTGCCACGAAAGCACCGACTGCAGCCAGGACAGCACCGGTGTCAGCAGCGCCAGCCCGATGAACTGGCCGGAGGTGTAGAACCCGATGGTGGTGGCGCGTTCCCGCTCGGGGAACCACACGGTGGCGATCTTGCTGTTGATCGGGTACGCGGGCGCCTCGAACACGCCGACCATCAGCCGCAGCACGATCAGCGCGGCAAAACCGCCGATGATGCCCATGAAGAAGGTCGCCAGCGACCAGAGCACCAGGCACACCGGGTACAGCACCCGCGGCGGCACCCGGTCGACCAGCCACCCGCCGGGAATCTGCAGCGCGGCATAGGTCCAGCCGAAGGCCGACAGCAGCAATCCCTGCTGCGCCTTGGAAAGGTCCAGTTCACCGGCGATCGCGGGCATGGCGATCGACAGGTTCGAGCGGTCCAGGTAGTTGATCACCACGGTGACGAAGAGCATCACCGCGACCAGCACCCGGATGCGGGAGGCCGTTGTGGACAGCCCGGCGCCCGCGGTTGTTGTCTGCGTCATGCCGCTCACCACTCCGCGAACGAGCCGTCGGCGTGCCGCCACACCGGATTGCGCCAGCGGTGCCCTTCCGCGGCGCGCTCGGTGACGTACTCCTCGTTGATCTCGATGCCGAGCCCGGGGCCGCCGGGAATGTCGACCTGCCCGTCGCGGTAGGTGAACACCGACGGGTCCACCAGGTAGTCGAGCAGGTCGTTGCTGGTGTTGTAGTGGATGCCCAGGCTCTGCTCCTGGATCGTCGCGTTGTAACAACCGGCGTCGATCTGCAGGCAGGCGGCGAGCGCGATCGGGCCGAGCGGGCAGTGCAGCGCCAGGCCGACGTCGTGTGCCTCGGCCAGGTGCGCGATCTTGCGCGCCTCGGTGATGCCACCGCAGTGCGACGGGTCGGGCTGGATGATGTCCACCGCCCCGGAGGCCAGCACGGACTTGAAGTCCCAGCGCGAATACAGCCGCTCGCCGAGCGCGATCGGGATCGGCGAGTTCCGCAGCACCTCGGCGAAGTCCTCGACGTGCTCGGACAGCACCGGCTCCTCGACGAACATCAGCCGGTACGGCTCCAGCTCGCGCAGCAGCACCTTGGCCATCGGCTTGTGCACGCGGCCGTGGAAGTCCACGCCGATGCCGACGTCCGCGCCCACCGCCTGGCGCACCGCGTCCACATTGGCCACACAGCGGTCCACCTTGGCCCAGCTGTCCAGATAGGACAGTTCCTCGGTGCCGTTCATCTTGACCGCGGTGAACCCCCGGTCCACCACGTCACGGGCGGCGCGGGCGGTCTCGGCCGGGCGGTCGCCGCCGATCCAGGAGTACACCTTGATCCGGTCGCGCACCCGGCCGCCGAGCAGCTCGTGCACCGGCACGCCCAGCGACTTGCCCTTGATGTCCCACAGCGCCTGGTCGATCCCGGCCAGCGCGCTCATGTGGATGCCGCCGCCGCGATAGAACCCGCCGCGGTAGAGCACGGTCCAGATGTCCTCGATGCGGGCCGGGTCCTGGCCGATCAGGTAGTCCGACAGCTCGGCCACCGTCGCGGCCACCGACTCGGCCCTGCCCTCCAGCACCGGCTCGCCCCAGCCGGTGATCCCCGCGTCGGTCTCGATCTTCAAGAAGCACCAGCGGGGCGGCACCTGGAATGTCGTCATTGACGTGATCTTCATGGTTTCCCTTACTACTGCGACGTTCCGTCCCAGATCCGGCGGAGTTCACCGGCTCGGGCACCGACCACTTCGGCGGTGTCGCCCGGCCGGTAGAGGCAGGAGCCGAGCCCCGCGCCCACCACGCCGTCGACGGCGGCCCACGCGGCCAGGTTGGTTCCGTCGACCCCGCCCACCGGCAGGAGTCCGACGTCCGGCGGGAGCACGGCACGCCAGGCCGCGGCTCCGCCGGTCCCGACCGCACCGGCCGGGAAGAGCTTGAGGTGACGGGCGCCCGCGGCGATCGCGGTGAACGCCTCGGTGGGGGTGGCGACGCCCGGGTACGGCGTCATGCCCAGCTCGACCGCGGCGCGGATGACTGCGGGGTCGCAGTTGGGCGCCACGATCATCCGGGCGCCCGCTTCCTGGGCGCGCCCGGCGTCCTCGGCGGTGAGCACGGTGCCCGCGCCGATCTCACACCGGTCGCCGAGCGCGTCGGCGAGCAGCCGCACGCTGGTGAACGGCTCGGGAGAGTTGAGCGGCACCTCGATGCCGGTGATGCCGGCGTCGGCGAGCGCGTGGCCGATTCCCGCCACCTCGGCGGGGGTGACGCCACGCAGGATCGCGATCAGCCCGGTCACGGTTGCGGTGTCCTTTCTGGAGTGTGGTGGACCAGCCCGGCCGCGGTGGCGATGCGCCACAGGCCGCGGACGGTGGTCTCCTCGGTCAGCACCACGGCCGCCACGCCCCGGTCGGCGAGCGCGGCGGCGTAGCGGCGGCACAGGTCGGCCGTGCCGCACAGCACCACGCGCTCGGTGTCCGAAGTGGACAGCTGGTGCGCGACCTCGTCGGCGAGCAGCACGCCGGAGAGGTAGTCGGGCAGGGACGCCGGGGCGAGCGCGCCGTCGAGCACCAGCGGGCGGGCGCCGAACAGCTCCGCGGCCAGCCCGCGCGACCGCCGCCCGGCCGCGAGCCCGCGTTCGAACGCCGCGTCGTCCCGGACCGGTTCGGCGGCCGTGCGCGCGAAGATGCCGTGCTTGGTCAGCAGGCCGTGCAGTTCGCCCGACATCGAGGTGGCGAACCCGGTCACCGTGTCGCCCTCGACGCGGACCCACTTGGTGTGCGTGCCGGGGAGCACCACGGTGCACGGCCCGGTGAGCACGTCGAGCATGCCGGCGAGCTGGGTCTCCTCACCGCGCAGCACGTCGCCGGGCCGGTCACCGGACGGGATCCGCAGGCCGGGCACCAGGTGGAGCACGCCGTCGCGGTGCGGCACCGGGACCAGGCCGGTGAAGTCCAAAGTGGAGGGAACGGCGCGGTAGCCGGTGTCGGTCCAGCCCTGCGCGCTGCCCACCATGCCGCAGGCGATGGCGGGCAGGCCGGGGTGCGCGGTGAGCCAGTCGCCGCAGGCCTGCCGGAAGGCCGTCTCGTAGGCGGCGGCGCGGGCGGCCGGGTCGCCGGGGTCGATGCCCTCGGTGACGGCCAGCAGCCCGCGCTTCGAGCGGCGGCCGTCCAGGACGCGGCCACCGGTGCCGAGCAGCCAGGCGCGCTGGCCGGAGGTCCCCCAGTCGAGCGCGACCAGGGCGGGTTCGGTGTCCGTCACAGGGGGCACTGTGCGACGCGGTTCCCAATAATGCGAATGCCGTCCCTATATGTAGGATGACGCCGTGGCAGACGCTCCCCCGCCGGGCACCCAGACGCTCGCCCGCGGCCTCGCGGTGATCCGCGCCGTCGCCGACGGCGCGACCGATCTGCGTGCGCTGGTCGCGCGCACCGGGCTGGGCCGCAGCACCGCGCACCGGCTGGTCCAGCTGCTGGTCAGCGAGGGTTACCTGCGCAGCGGGCGGGAGGGCTACACACTCGGGCCGACGCTGATCGAGCTGGGGTTCCAGGCGCTGCACGGCAATCCGCTGCCGGTAGTGGCGCGGCCGGTGCTGGAGGAGTTGTCCGCGCAGCTGAGCGACACCGTGCACCTGGCCGTGCGGGACGGTGATTCGGTGCTGTACCTGGACAAGCTGCCGGGTTCGCGCGGGGCGGAGATGCGCTCGCGGATCGGGCACCGGATGCCGCTGACGCGCACCGGGGTGGGCATGGCGCTGCTGCTGGACTCGGAGCCGGAGTGGCGGGGGCTGTACCAGGCGGAGGCGCCGCTGGAGCCGGACCAGGTGCACCCCGGGGACCTGGACGCGTTCCTGGTGCGGATGCGGGAGTACGCGGAGACCGGGGTGGCGCTCGACCTGGAGGACAACGAGCCCGGTATCCGCTGCGTGGCGGCGCCCGTGCGGGACGCGAGCGGCACGATCGCCGGGGCGATCAGCGTGTCGGCGACCCGGCCGTACATGCCCGCCGCCCGGCTGCGGGGCCTGGCGAAGGTGGTCGGCCGGGCGGCGCAGCAGATCTCGGCGGGGCTGGGCCACCGGGACCACTGAGCCCGGCCTGTTTAGATGTCGAGCTGGCGGACGCCGGTGTTGTGGTGCTGGATACGGCTCGTGGTCGCGCGGGCGCGAAGGCGGACGATCTCATGCGGCTGCAACCCGACGGCGACGCCGAACGCCTCGACATCGGCGAAGCCGCCCTGCCGCCGGCGCAGTTCCACGGCGGCGGCGACGCGCTGCGGGGTCATGCCGGGCAGCCGCGCCAAATCCGGCGGCGGTGCCGTGTTGAGGTCGGTGAGCTGCCCGGACGAGCCCGGCGCGCCACCGGTGAGAGCGGCCCCGGTAGCCTGCGGCCCGCTCACCGCGGCGCCGGTCGGCTGCGGCCCGGTCACGCCGGGCCCGGCAGCCTGCGGCCCAGTCACCGCGGGACCGATCGGCTGTGGCCCGGTCAGCGCGGGGCCAGTCGGCTGCGGACCCGTCGGGGGTGGGAAGCCGGGTGGCATCGCGCCCATTGGCGCGGCGCCCATCGGCGTGGGGCCGGTCATCGGGCCCCCGCCGAGCGTCGGGGGCGGAGCGAGTACCGGTGGCGCGCCCGGCGTTCCCGGCGCCGGGATGTGGGCCTCGATCGTGTCGCCCTCGCGCAGGTCCGTTCTCGACAGGCCGACGGTGAACACCCCGGTCCCGCTCGCCACCGGCACGGCCATGTTGTGCTGCGCCAGCGACGTGATCCGCACCCCTGTCGCGACCACTGTGGACCGTTCGTTGAACGTGGTCCCCGCCGGGCGCAGCACCCGCACCAGCGAGCCGACGCTGAGCCGGTTGCCCTTCAGCACGTCCGGCACCTCGACCGCGGCCACCACCGTGCCGTCCGGCAGGTGGTTCACCCCGTGCGTCACGGCCACACCCTCCCGGTGCTCCAGGTACTCCAACTCCGGCTCGTCGAACGCGACCAGCGCGTCCCCGGCCATCGGCTGCACCTCGCACTGGAACCCGAGCAGCACCGTGCCGTGCTGCCCCGCGGGCAGTTCCGGCACCGGCCCGGCAGGCCCGAACAGCTTGAGCACCCGCATCGGCTGACCACCGCCCCGGCCACCGCGGACCAGTCCGACGAGCGCCCCGTCCCGCAGCACCCCGCCGCGCTGCTGCACCTGCAGCCGCACCCCGGTGATCTCGTCGAAGTACGGCGCGTGCACCTGCGCCTGCCCCACCTGCCTGCTCGTGTCCGGCGGCGCTTCCTCGTCGCTGTACAGCTCCAGCGCGTCACCGTTGCCGAGGTCCCGCCGCCCGACGACCACAAAGATGTCCTTGAGGAAGCCGACCTCCGACACCGGCTCGACCTCACTCGAAAAGAACTTCTTGCGCACCATGATCCCGAGGCGCAGGTTGTCCGCCAGCACCCGGTCGTTCCGGATCAGCCGCGCCCTCGCCCCGCGGGTGGCACGGCCCGCGCTCACCTGCCCACCGGGCAGTTCACCGAGACCGGGCACGGACACCGAGTCGTTGAGCGCCTTGCCGAACTCGATCAGCCCGATCCTGCGCTCGGTCACGAGGTGGCGACCAGCGTGACGCTGATCGACTGGTCGGCGTTGGTCCGCTCGGACTCCACGCGCATCCCGGACTGGGCGGCGCGCTCCTTGAGCCGCTCGTAGACCTGGCGCTGCACCTCGGCCGCGTAGGCGTTGTCCACCGACAGCACCAGCTGCTCGGCTTCGGCCGGATTGATCGACGGACCGTCCACATGCGCCAGCTGCACGCCGTCGGGACCGTAGGTGAACTGGATCCGCCGCCCCGCCCACTGCGCGACCACGGTGTTCTCGTCGCTGGTGACCTGCGCGTTCAGCCCGGTCAGCGCCTTGGTGAGCAGGTCGCGGTGCCGCATGCGGGTGCGCACGGTGACCTGCCCGGCCTGCGCCTGCGTGTGCGCGGCGAGGGTGGCGGCGTTGAGCTGGGCCAGCGCCTGGCTGCGCAGCTTGAGGACGACGCTCATCGGTTGTTCCCTTCACGCACCGGCGCGAGCAGCGCCTCCAGTGCCTCGGTGGTGGCGAACCCGTTCAGGTCCACCGAGCCGTCGGTCGCGATCCGCAGCTCGAGCCGGTTCGGGGCGTCGAGCACGGACTCGTCGTAGCGGTCGGTCAGGAAGTGGAAGCGCTGGTTGGCCGACCCCACCCACGGCCGGCTCGGCTCCGGCTTGTCCGCCAGGTACGGCCCGTCGACCAGCAGGTCCGTCGACGCCAGCAGCGCCGCGCAGTCCGGCCGCACGCGCAGTTCCTCCACGCGGTGCCCGGTGAAGGTCATCACCGACAGCCCTTCCGCGCGGACCGCCGCGGCCAGCGCGCCGAGCGGCTCGGGCTGGTCGAACGGCTCGCCGCCGAGAAAGGTCACGCCCTGGACGCCGTGCTCGTCGCGGGCCCGCAGCACCCGCTCCGCCGCCTCGGGCCACGGCATCCGCGTGCCACCGCGGGTGGTCCAGGTCTGCGGGTTGAAGCAGCCGGGACAACGGACCGAGCAGCCCTGCGTCCACACCGCGCACCGCAGGCCCGGCCCTTCGGCCAGCGTCGCGTCGACGATCCGGTGGAGGTTCAGGAGTTCCATTGGGACTGCTGCTGGGTCGCCTGGTGCTCCGCGGTCGTCGTGGTGCGGCGGTAGTCCTCGGTGAACTCCGAGGACACCGTCTCCGCGTCGAGCAGATCCTCCAGGAGCGGGATGTAGTCGAGGCATTTCGAGCCCGTCACGCCGTGTGTCTCGGCGCTGATCGAGCCGTCACGCCCGACGGTCACGGTCACCCGGTGCGTCATACGTCGATCGTCCTTCCCGGCAGTGACTCGGCTGGCTCCGGCGGCGCGGCCGCCGCGGGCGGTGCGGGCGCCGGGGCGAGGCTGCTGTCGTCGGTGGCGGCGACCGCGCGCGTCTCCGCCCAGTTGCGGATGGCCAGGATCTCGTCGGCCTGGGTGACCGACAGCGGCACGGTCGACTTCACCGCGTGCACCAGGTCTTCCTTGCGCAGCGGCCGCTTTTCGGCGAAGGCGTCGACCAGCCCGGACAGCACGGCCTGCTCGATCTCGGCGCCGCTGTAGCCGTCACTGCACGCGGCCAGCTCGGCGAACAACGCGTCATCCATCGTCAGCTCGCTGCCGACGAACTCGTCGGTCACCCGCTTGCGCAGGTGGATCCGCCAGATCACCGCCCGCTCGGCGGCCGAGGGCAGGTCCACGAAGAAGATCTCGTCGAACCGGCCCTTGCGCAGGAACTCCGGCGGCAGCGAGTCGACCTGGTTCGCCGTGGCCATCACAAAAACCGGCGCGGTTTTCTCCTGCATCCACGACAGGAAGGTGCCGAACACCCGCCGCGCGGTGCCGCCGTCCCCACCGCCGCCCGCGCCGGCGAGGCCCTTCTCGATCTCGTCAACCCACAGCACGCAGGGCGCGATGCCCTCCGCCGTGCGGATCACCGCGCGCATGTTCTTCTCGCTGGAACCGACCAGCCCGGCGAACACGCGGCCGAGGTCGAGGCGCAGCAGCGGCAGCCGCCACATGCTGGCCACGCACACCGCGGACAGGCTCTTGCCGCACCCGGGAACGCCGGTGAGCAGCAGGCCCTTCGGCGCGCTCAGGTTGTACGCCGCCGCGGCCGGGGTCCAGGTGCCGCTGCGCTTGGTCAGCCAGCGCTTGAGCCGTTCGAGGCCGCCGACGGATTCGAAGCTCACCTCCGCGGGCACGATGTCGAGCATGCCCGACCGGCGCACCGCCTGGCGCTTCTCGGCGAGGATCAGCTCGAGGTCGCCGGGGTCGAGCCCGCCGCCCTCGACCAGCGCGCGGGCGAACGCGTTCTCCGCCTCGGGCAGGGTGAGCCCGCGGGCCGCGGCGATGAAGGTGTCGCGGTCTTCCCTGGTGATGCCGATGCGCACCTGGTGCCGGTGGGCGGCGACCATGCTGTCGAGCAGCTCGCCGATCTGCTGCTGGTCGGGCAGCGGGAAGTCGATGACGGTGGCGTCGTGCTCCAGCTCCGGCGGCACCTTCAACGCGGGCGAGACCAGGATGACGGTCAGCGGGACCGGGCGCGTCTTGAGCGTGGTGGCCAGTTCACGCAGGCGGCGCACGACCTCCGGGTCGGGGCGGTGGCCGCCCTCGGAGACCAGCGACGGGTGCAGGTCGACAAAAACGAACACGCCGGGCTCGTTCCAGCTGTACACGCGCTCCAGCGCCGCGGAGGCCGCCCTCGTCTCGGCCACCGGCGCGCCGCCACCGGCCGGGACCAGACCCGTGGTCGAGGACCACACGTGCACCCGACGCGGCGTGCGCAGCCGCGACCCGTCCTCGGCGACGGCGCGGATTTCCCGCACCACGCGCTGTTCCTCGTGCGTCTCGACGACGAGCAGCGGGTAACGCGCCTGCAGCAACTGGGTCAGCTCTTCGCGGAACCCCCGGCCTGTCATCAGTCCCCCCTTGACGTCCGGGCTGGATGCTATCAGCGCACCCCGGCGGTATCCGGTCGATCGGCCGACGCGGCGTGATGTGTCCACTGTGGAGGCACAGGCGAATCCGGCATCCCCGGACGAATCGGGCGGGCCCGGTCCCCAGCGGGGAACCACCCTCTTCCCACTTCAGGTTATAGCAGATTTCGCGGCCTCATGAGGCGCCGGAATCTGCTCCATACTCCCGTCGCGAACCACCCGACGAACCGATGGAGCAGCGGAATTGCGCTACGTGATGGGCTTCGAGCAGATCGACCGGACCAACCTCGCGGAGGTCGGCGGCAAGGGGGTGCACCTCGGTGAGCTGTCGAAGATCGACGGCGTCCGCGTGCCCGGCGGTTTCTGCGTCACCACCGGCGCCTACCGGGAGATCCTGGCGACGGCGTCGATCGAGGAGCAGCTCGACCGCCTGTCCCGCGTGCGCCCGGACGACCAGGCGGAGATCCGCGCGCTGAGCGCCGAGATCCGCGGCGTCGTCGAGGGCGTCGCGATGCCGGGTGAGCTGGTGACGGCGATCAGCGAAGCGGTCGCCCGCCTCGGTGACCAGGCCGCCTACGCGGTGCGGTCCAGCGCGACCGCCGAGGACCTGCCGACCGCGTCCTTCGCCGGGCAGCAGGACTCGTACCTCAACGTGGTGGGCACCGAGGCGGTCCTCGACCACGTCCGGCGGTGCTGGGCTTCGCTGTTCACCGACCGCGCGGTGACCTACCGGCTGCGCAACGGCTTCGGTCACCGGAGCGTGCGGATGGGCGTGGTGGTGCAGCGGATGGTGTTCCCGGAGGCAGCGGGGATCCTGTTCACCGCCGACCCGGTGACCTCGAACCGGAAGGTGGCCACCGTGGAGGCGGGCTGGGGGCTCGGCGAGGCGCTGGTGTCCGGGCAGGTGAACCCGGACATCTACACGGTGCGTGACGACCGCGGTGAACCGGTCGTCACCACGGCCGTCGGTACCAAGCAGCGGGCCATCGAGGCGGTGCCGGGAGGCGGCACGAAGGAGGCGCCGGTCGATCCGGAACGCCAGGCGCGGCCCGCGCTGACGGAGGCGCAGGCCGTGCGGCTGGTGCGGCTGGGCAGGCGGCTCGAAGCGCATTTCGGCGGCCCGCAGGACATCGAATGGTGCCTGGCGGACGGTGAGTTCCACCTCGTGCAGAGCCGCCCGATCACCACGCTGTTCCCGGTGCCCGAAAGCGCAGACGACGGCAACCACGTCTACCTTTCCGTCGGCCACCAGCAGATGATGACCGACGCGATGAAGCCGCTCGGGCTGTCCGTGTGGCAGCTGACCACCCCGCGGAAGATGCACGAAGCGGGCGGGCGGCTGTTCGTCGACGTGGCCCCGGAGCTGGCGACGCGGTCGGGCCGCGAAGGCATGCTGACCGCGCTGGGCCGGTCGGACCTGCTGATCCGCGACGCGCTGGAAAGCGTGCTGGCCCGTGAGGACTTCATCCCGTTGCAGCCGGACACGGGTCAGGGCACCGGCAACCCCCATCTCGACGGCCCGCCGTCCACCATCGAGACCGATCCGGCCATCGTCGCCGAGCTGATCGCGGAGAACCGGGCGTCCGTGGAAACCCTGCGGCGCGAGATCCAGCCGCTGTCCGGCACGGCGCTGCTCGACTTCGTCCTGGCCGACTTCGACGAGCTGCGGCGGATCCTGTTCTCCCCGCGAAGCCACCAGGCGATCATGGCCGCGATGGAGACCACCTGGTGGCTCAACGAGCGGCTGGCGGAATGGCTGGGCGAGAAGAACGCGGCCGACGTGCTCACCCAGTCCGTGCCCGGCAACGTCACCTCGGAAATGGGGCTCGCGCTGCTCGACGTCGCGGACACGATCCGGCCGCACGCCGAGGTCGTGGCGTTCCTGGAGCGGGTGGCGGCCGAGGACCACGACGATTTCCTGGACGAGCTGGCCACGCTGCCCGGCGGACGCGAGGCACGCGACGCCATCCAGGGTTATCTGGACGAGTACGGCATGCGCTGCGCGGGCGAAATCGACATCACCAGGGACCGCTGGAGCGAGCGTCCCGCCATGCTGGTGCCCACGATCCTCGGCAACGTCAGGAACTTCGAGCCCGGCGCCGGCAAGCAGCGCTTCGAGCAGGGACGGCAGGAGGCGCTGCGCAAGGAAGAGGAGTTGCTGACGCGGTTGCGTGCGCTGCCGGACGGGGAAGCCAAAGCCGCGGAAACCAAGCGGATGATCGACCGCGTCCGCACCTTCGCCGGTTACCGCGAGTACCCGAAGTACGGCATGGTCTGCCGGTACTTCGTCTACAAGCAGGCGTTGCTGCGGGAAGCGGCGCGCCTGGTCGAAGCGGGTGTCCTGCGGGCCGAGGACGACCTGTTCTACCTCCGGCTGCAGGAGTTCCAGGAGGTTGTGCGCACGCGGGCGGTGGACGCCGAGCTGATCCGGGAACGGCGGGAGGCCTTCCGGTCGTACGAGGCGCTCACGCCGCCCCGGCTGCTCACCTCGGACGGTGAGGCCGTCAACGGCGAGTACCGGCGTGACGACCTGCCGCCGGGCGCGCTGGCCGGGCTGCCGGTGTCGGCCGGGACCGTGGAGGGCCGGGCCAGGGTGGTCGTGGACATGGCGCGGGCCGAGCTGGCCGCGGGCGACATCCTGGTCACCGCGTACACCGATCCCAGCTGGACGCCGCTGTTCGTGGCGATCGCCGGCCTGGTGACCGAGGTCGGCGGCCTGATGACGCACGGCGCGGTGATCGCCAGGGAGTACGGGCTGCCCGCCGTGGTCAGCGTGGACGGCGCGACCCGGCTGATCCGGGACGGGCAGCGGATCCGCGTCCACGGCAGCGACGGTTACGTGGAGCTGCTCGACTGAGTCACCGGGTGCGGGAACCGTTCGGCCCACCGCGTTTCGGGGGTGGCCGTGGCAAGGCGTTCGGCGATGACGTGGGTGGCGCCGAACTCCCGGGCCAGCTTCTGCCTTGATTCGTGGCGGCTCATCGCGATGATCCGCTCGGCGCCCATTTCCCTGGCCGCGATTGCGCGACCGTCTGTGGTTCGTCGCTGGTCGTCTACAGCTTCACTTCGCCCTTGTTGACCACGAACAGCGGGCTCGCCTTGTCGCTCGGGCTGCGGGCATGGCGACGGCGTTCAACCTGGGCACCGCGGTCGGCTCGTGGATCGCGGGATTCGCGCTGGAGTCGTCCCTCGGGGCCACCGGCCGGTCGCCCTCCTGCGCCGCGCGAAAATGTCTGGGCCGGGCGCTTGACATAACCTCCAGTGCGAGCTATAGAAATAACAGAGGCGGTACACCACCTGGTGCCAGCGAAAGACACCGTGCCGGGGAGTGATCGACGATGCGGGACACTTTGTGCAGGCCACCCGCGACCAGCGGGTTCGCCGACCTGCTGGGTGCCGAGCCGCTGCTGGTGGACGCCGAGTTCGAGGCGATCGTGGCGGCCAGCTTCCCGCCTGTCCCACCGCCGTCCAAGAACCACCTCGCCACGACGGGCCAGCGTGCGAAGAGTCCACGCCGGACCCGTCCTCCGGCCGGCAAGCCCCGCGAGGCGGTGCGCCGGCAACAAGGCCTGCGACGGCAACGGTCCCCTCCGCCGGGCCACGCCAGCGTCCTCGACCAACTGCGTCAGCTGTGTGTCTGGGAAAGGCAGGTGATATCGCGGCGCGCATTCCCACGACGGTCACGCGCGCCGGTCACCGGATGAGGCTGTCTGCTCCCGCCATGGCCGGGTGAGCCCGATTTGGCCCCGGCACGCGTCTCGTGGCGCCAGACCGCGGCAGCCTCACCACCGGTACGCGATGAGTCGTGTACTCCCTTCCAGATCACCCGGCCCCGCCCGCGACCCCCGCGGCGGGGCCGGTTTCGGCCTGGCCCGCATGCGGGCTCGGTGTCACGAATGTGGCTTTCGAGACGTTCTGCGTCTCGAAAGCCACATTCGTGACAGTGGCGGCTTTGTCGAGTAGCGCCTGTGCCTCCTCGGGGCGTCCTGCGGCGCGGCAGGTTTCGGCGTAGGACCGCAGGCAGTCGATCTCCAGCTGCGCCTCCGCCAGCGGTTCCAGCAGCTCCAGCGCGCGCCGGTGGTGCTCCACGGCCTGGTCCAGCTCCCCCATCACCCGCAGCGCGACGCCGAGGTAGTTGTGGCACCACGCCTGGTTGTGCTGGAGGTTGTGCTCCTCCGCCAACCACAACGCCTCGTGCAGTGTTCGCAGCGACTCGGCCGGTTCGGTCTCGGCCAGTGCGACACCGAGCGTGACCAGGCCGGTGATCCGCGCGGGCCCGTCGGCCAGGTCGACCGCCGTCCTGGCGAGTTCGGCGGCTTCGCCGGAGGAGCCCAGCCGCCACGTCACCCAGCCGTCGAAGGCCAGCGCCTGCGCCTGCCCACCGCGGTGACCGAGTTGCTCGAACAACTCCCGCGCCCGCCGGAAACAGGCCTGCGCCGCTTCGAGGTCGCCGAGATCCCGGCGCACGAAACCGGTCCGCAGGGCCAATCCGGCCACCAGCTCAGGATCGTCCACATCGGACTTACCAGCCTCTTCGTACGCGGCCAGCGCCTCAGTCAGGCGGCCCGCGGCCGCGTGCGCGAAGCCCAGGTCCGACAGCAGTGAAGCCCGTTCCCGGTCACGCCCCAGCCGTCCCGCGGCAGCCGCGGCGGCATCGAGCAGGCGCGTCTGGTCGCCGGTGCCGCGATGCCGGAAGAACCAGACGTGCATGGCCTGCGGCAACTCGGCCACCACCTCGTCCACGCCGAGCCGCACGGCCGCATCGAAGGCGGCGATCAGGTTGACGTATTCGAGGTCGAACCAGGCCATCGCCTTCGCCGGATCACCATGCGAAGGCTGTGGCCGCCGCGGGGACGGCAGCACCCGATCATGGGCGATCGCCTCCGCCAGGTAGTGCTCCAGCACCCGGCGCACGGCGGCGTCGGCCTGCGGTTCCTCCTCCGCCGCGAGGTCGGCGGCGTAGCGGCGGAGCAGGTCGTGCATCCGGTACCGCCCCGGCGACGGCTCCTGGACCAGATGCGCGTCGACCAGCTCTTCGAGCGCCGCCTCGACGCGGCCGCGCGGCAGGCCGGTCAGCGCGACCACCGCCGCCTCGTCGAAGTCGGCACCCGGCAGCACACCCAGCAATCGGAACACGCGCCGCTGCTCGGCGTCGAGCTGCTCGAGCGACATGCCGAACACCGCGTCGAAGCGACCGGCGCCCTCCCGCAGCCGCTCGGCGAGCACGGCCACCGTCCATCCGGGACGGTGCCGCAACCGGGCACCGGCCATCCGCAGCGCCAGCGGCAGCCCGCCGCACTGCGACAGCACCTGACCGACCGCCTCCTCCTCGGCGAGCGCGACCCCCGCGGCCCGGCCGAACAGGTGCGCGGCGTCGTCGTCGGCCAGTGGCGCCAGCGAAACCGGCGGCACGCCGTCCAAGCTGACCAGCCGGGACCGGCTGGTGATCAGCACCGCGGACTGGCCGGCGCCGGGCAGCAGCGGGCGCACCTGCTCCGCGTCGACCGCGTTGTCGAGCACCACCAGTGCCCGGCGGCGGGACAGCTCGGACCGCCAGAGCGCCGCGCGCTCGTCGGTACCGGCGGGCGGCTGGCTGATCTCCAGTGCGCCGAGCAACCGGCCGAGCGCGGTCTGCGCGTCCAGCGGCTGCTCGCCGGGCGTGAAACCCCGCAGGTCGAGGTAGAGCCCGCCATCCGGATATGCCGCCGCGAGCCGGTGTCCCACGTGGACGGCCAGGCTGGTCTTCCCCACCCCCGGCATGCCGTCGATCGCGACCGCGCCCGCGGTCCGCAGCAACTCTTCGACCCGCGCGTACTCCGCTTCCCGCCCGGTGAAGTCGATCAGGTCGGCGGGCAGGTCGTTGCGGCGCGGCGGCGGGGCCGCCCCGGCCTTGGCCGCCTCGGCCCAGATCGGGCGCAGCGGCCGGGGATCGCGGCCGACCGCGCGGCACAGCGCCACCACGGCCTCCCACGGCGGCACCAGCCTGCCGGTCAGGTACCGGGACAGCGACGAGCTGCTCAGCCCGGCCTGCTTGGCCAGCGCACGCAGGCTGAGCCCGCTCAGGTCCTTGATCCGTGCGAGCTGGGTGACCAGTCGCTGCTGGGGGCTCGACACGGTGGAACACGGTACCCGTCCCAGCCCACCGAACTGGATCAGGACGAGGTTTGCGCAGGTCAAGCGCGTTCCGCGTGTCCCACGGTGTCCCACGGACCGCGCGACGGGGTGCGCCCGGGTGATCAGATCAATCCCGTCAGGCCGAGCGCGACCGAAGGAGAGAAGCGATGCCGACCGAGCGGATGCCGAACCCGGCGGAGCTGCTCCCCGGGGCGATGGACGCGCTGCTGGCCGTGGACGAGGTCACCGGGGCGGCCGGGCTGGAGGGCGGGCTGCTGGCGCTGAGCCACCTGCGCACCAGCCAGATCAACGGCTGCGGTCACGGGGTGGCCGCGGCCGTCCGGCGGGCACTGGAGCACGGTGTGCCGGAGCGGCAGGTGCACACGGTCGCCGCGTGGCGGCAGGCGCCCTGGTTCAGCGAAGACGAGCGCGCGGCGCTCGCGCTGACCGAGGCCGTGACCCGCCTCGCCGACCACCCGGACCCGGTACCGGACCGGCTGTGGGACCTGGCCGCCAAGTACTTCGACCACCGGGAACTGGCCGCGCTGCTGCTCGGCATCGCGTCCACCAACGCCGTCAACCGGCTCCACGCACCGACCCGCCAGCAGGCGGGCGAATAGAGAAAGGGAACACCATGGCCACCACGAAGAAATACGACGGGTTCACCGAGGACGAGCGCGACGCGATGAAGGAGCGCGCCAAGGAACTGAAGGCGCGCACCCGGCGTGGCGCCAAGGCCGACACCGAGCCGGAAGTGCTCGCGAAGATCGCCGAGATGCCCGACTCCGACCGCGCGCTCGCCGAGCGGCTGCACGCGGTGATCAAGGCCAACGCGCCGTCGCTGACGCCGAAGCTGTGGTACGGCATGCCCGCCTACGCCCGTGACGGCAAGGTGGTCTGCCACTTCCAGCCCGCCGCGAAGTTCAAGACGCGCTACGCCACCTTCGCTTTCAGCGACCAGGCGAACCTCGACGACGGCACGATGTGGCCGACCGCGGTGGCGCTGACCGAGCTGACCGCCGAGGACGAGGCGAAGATCGGCGCGCTCGTGAAGCAGGCGGTCAGCTGAGGTCTACCCGCCCGGCCGGTGGCGCGGGCGCCGCCGGGCGGCCGGGAGCGGGTGCGACACGGCCCCGGCGACCACCGTCGTGCTCAGCTCGCCGATCCCCTCGACGGTGAGCCGGACGGTGTCGCCGGGCCGCAGCGGTGGCCGGTCGCTGCCCCGGTTCCACAGCTCAGCGAGGCAACCGCCGTTGCCGCAGGTGCCGGAGCCGAGCACGTCACCGGGCCGCACCTCGGTGCCGCGCGAGGCGTAGGCCACCAGTTCCTCGAACGTCCAGCTCATGTTCGACAGCAGGTCCGAGCCGACGACCTCACCGTTGACCTCGGCGGTCAGCGCCAGGCGCAGCAGGCCGTCGGCGTCGCGGTGACCGGCCAGCTCGTCGGGGGTGACCAGCCACGGGC
Source organism: Amycolatopsis albispora (assembly GCF_003312875.1). Taxonomy (NCBI): domain Bacteria; kingdom Bacillati; phylum Actinomycetota; class Actinomycetes; order Pseudonocardiales; family Pseudonocardiaceae; genus Amycolatopsis; species Amycolatopsis albispora. Next base: position 8,730,428 of record NZ_CP015163.1, on the reverse strand, counting down.
CCAGCGACAACGCGGTGTCCTTGCCCTTGCACGGTCCGAGCCCGACGGTCATCTCGGCGGCCTGCAGGTCGCGGGCCGACCAGTCGTTGAAGATCGTGTAACCGGCGATGTGCGTGCCCGCCTGCTCCGGGGTCAGGTCGCGGCCCGCGCGTGCGACCACGGCCGCGACCTCCAGCTCGAAGTCGAACCGCTCGGTGCCCGGTGGCATCGGCACGTTGGCGTGCGGGCCGAGCACCGAATGCGGGTTGCCGAAGTAGAAGGTCGGCGCGGTGTACCACTGGCCGGGCACGCCGTCACCGCCACGCATGCCCTCGACGTGTTCCTCGAAGGTGACGAAGTCGCGAATGGACGGTGGTCGCAGTGGCGGGAGCAGGCGGACCGCGGACACGGGCGGTCCCGGCGGTCCGTCCAGCGCCGCGGCCCCGGCCGCGGGTAGTTCGTCCAGCACCTCGATGAGGGACGCGGCATCGACCGGGTGCAGCAGCTCGGCGTCGTCGAGCACACCGACGCGCTCACGGCCCCGTTCGGCATAGGTGGCGAACCGCATGTCACACCGGCGGGGCGGCGAAGCAGCCGGGGTCGGGGTCGTTGAACGATTCCTTGGCGACCAGTTCGCTCATCGGGTTCGCGGTCCCCCACTGGTCGGTGACCTCGGGCTCGGAGAAGTCGTAGACGTGCGGGTGCCAGCTGTCCTCGTCGAGCAGTTCCAGTTCGGTGGTGTATTCGAGGGTGTTGCCGTGCGGGTCGAAGAAATACGAGAAGGTGTTGTCCCCGGCCATGTGCCGCCCGGGTCCCCATACCTTGTGCACGCCCGCGCGGAGCAGCCTGCCGGTGCCGCGCAGATATTCGTCGATCCCGCGTAGTTCGAACGAAATGTGGTGCAGCGAGGTGTGCGGCCCCTTCGCCAGCGCCAGGCTGTGGTGCTGCGGATTGATCCGCATGAAGTGCATGACCTCGCCCAGGTGCGGTGAACTCAGCGTGTCCGAAAGCGCAAAGGAAAGGTGCTGCTCGTACCAGGCGCGGGTCCGGTTGAGGTCCGGTGAATTGAGCACCACGTGGGAAAGGCGCACCGGCACCGATTCCTTTTCCTCGATGCGCCGGTGCTGCCGGGTCGCGACGTCGGCCGACACCTCGACCGTGCGGCCGTCGATGTCGAAGAACCGGAAGCCGTAACCACCGCCGAGCGTGCCGAGCTGGTCCGGGCTGCTGATCAGCTCGACGTTCGCGGCGATCAGCCGTTCGGCCAGCGCGTCCACATCGGCCGCGCTGGCGGCCCCGAACGCGACCAGGTCGAGCCGCTTCTCCTCCGCCTTGCGCAGCCGGACCACGTACTGCTCGGGCGAGCCTTCGGCGGCCAGGAAGCTGAGGCCGCTGTCGTTGGCGACCTCGGTCAGGCCCCAGACACCGGCGTAGAACTCCAGTTGCTTGTCGTAGTCCGGCACGGCGAGATCGACGTGCCGGAGATGGGTGAGCAGGCGCCGGGTCATCATCACTCCTTTGTGGACAGATTGAGCAGGGCGGCAGCGTTTCCGCCACGCACGGCGTGGAAATCGGCTTCGGGCAGGCCCGCGGCACGCAGCGCCGCCAGCGGATCGGTGGTGCCCATGTCGAACGGGAAGTCCGAGCCGAGCAGCACCCGGTCCGCGCCCGCCACCCGGACCAGTTCGCGCAGCACACGCGGATCGTGGACCAGCGAGTCGAACCACAGGTGCCGCAGGTAGTGGCTGGGTTCGCGGGCGCAGCCGCGGGCGTCCGGGCGGACGCGCCAGGCGTGGTCGGCGCGGCCGGCGTGAGTGGGCAGGTAACCGCCGCCGTGCGCGGCGACGAGCTTCAGCCCGGGGTGGCGGTCGAACACCCCGGAGAAGATGAGGTGGGACAGGGCCACCGCGTTCTCCGCGGGCTGGCCGACGCTGTTGGACAGGTACCAGCGGTCGAGCCGCTCGTCGAGCGTGCAGCCGAACGGGTGCAGGAACAACACCGCGCCGGTCTCGGCGGCCAGTTCCCAGAACGGTTCGTAGGCCGGGTCGGAGAGTTCGCGCGCGGGGGCGTGACTGGACAACTCCACGCCCGCCAACCCTTCGCTCAGCGCGTGGTCCAGCGCCTGGACCGCCAGCTCGGGATGTTGCAGTGGCACCACTCCGAGGCCGATCAATCGCTCGGGGGCGTGCGCGCAGTGCTTGGCGGTGGCGGTGTTCGCCGTCTCCCAGACCGCTTGGGCGACCTCGGGATCGGCCCAGTAGTGGTAGTGCGACGGGGACGGGCTGACCAGCTGCACGTCCACGCCGGCGGTGTCCATCGCGGCCAGCCGCCGCGTGACCTCGGTCAGCAACGGCAGCCGGCCGCCGACCATGGCACCGCTGACGGCGAGCGCTTCGGCCCCGTTGCGGCGGGCGTCCAGCTCACGAGCGGCCCGCCAGCCGGGCATTCCCTCGACCAGCTTGTCCACTTCGGACAGCAGGAGGTGCGCGTGCACGTCGACGGTGGGGGCGGTCACGGCCGCTCCTTCAACATCTTGGCGGTGCGGCCCATCAGTCCGGGCACGTCGGCGTCACGCACCCCGGCGAGCAGCCACTGTCCCAGTTGGACGGAGGCATCGACGACCTCACGAACCCGCGGGTACCGGCGATCGCGGTAGGCCTCGAACAGGCCGTCGTCCCAGTTGTCCCGTGTGGACAGCAGTTCGGCCAGCACGAGCACGTCCTCCAGCGACATGGCCGCGCCCTGGGCCAGGGTGGGCGGGCAGGCGTGCGCGGCGTCACCGGCCAGCACGACCCGGCCGCGGTGCCACGGACCGTCCACCAGCAGCCGGTCGAACCAGGTGTAGTTGACCACCGACGGTTCGGTCAGCGCCTCCTGGATCTCCCGCCACGGGCCGCCGTAACCCTGGGCCAGCCGCCGCATTTCCCGGTGGTAACCCGCGGGATCCACGGAATCGCGGTCGCGGGTCCGCTCGACCAGGTAGGCGTAGGCGGTGTGCTCGCCGGTCGGGCAGCAACCCGCGATGAAGCAGGAACCGCCGTAACTCATGTGCGTGTGCGTCAGCCCGGCCGGGCGCGGCACGGGCGCGCGCCAGATCGCCATCCCGGTCGGCACGGGCTCGTCACCGATGCCGATCAGCCGCCGCACGGCCGAATTGAGGCCGTCGGCGCCGACCACCAGGTCGTAGCCGCCGGTGGTGCCGTCGCTGAAGGTGACCTCGACGGTACTGCCGCGCTGCTCCAACGCGGTGGCCGTGAGGCCGAGCCCGACGAACGCGCCGGACGCGCGGACCGCGTCGATCAGGATCCGCTGCAACGCCGGGCGCTGCATGCCGAGCGTGGCGGGCAGGTCCTCACCACCGGTGCGGACGGACGGCTGCGTGGCGAGCACGGTGCCGTCCGCGCCCAGCAGGCTCAGCTCCTCGAAGGCGAACCCCTCGCGCAGCACGGGATCGAGCACGCCGACCGCGCGCAGCACCCGCAACGCGTTGCCCTGCAGGGTGATGCCGGAGCCGGTGGCCGCGTTCCAGTCCGGCCTCAGCTCCACCAGGTCGACGGCGTGGCCGGACCGTCTCAACAGGACGGCCAGGGCGCACCCGGCGGTGCCACCGCCGAGCACGAGCACGGTGCGGGTCATCACGGCTCCTGGTTCACTTGACGGCGACGGGATTGACCGGTGAGCCGACGGCCCCGGTGATCGGCAGCGGGGCGGCGGTGAGCCAGCACTCGTACACCCCGTCGGCCGCGCAGTCCGCGGCCAGCGCTTCGAAGTCCCACATCTCCCCCACCAGCAGGCCGATGTGCGGGATGACTACCTGGTGCAGCGGCTGGAAGGCGTGGTCGAACTCGTTGGGGCGGACCTCGAACCCCCAGGTGTCCGTGGCGATCGCGGCGATTTCGGTGCGGTGCAGCCACTGCGCGGTGGTGAACGACAGGCCGGGCGCGGGCCCGCCCGCGTAGTCGCCCCAGCCGTCGCGCCGCGCCCTGGCCAGCTGCCCGGTGCGGACCAGGACCAGATCACCGCGGCCGACGGCCACCCCGTGTGTCTCAGCGGTGGCGGTGAGGTGGGCTTCGGTGATGGCGAAGCCGTCCGGCAGCTCGCCACCGCCGACCGCGCGGCCGACGTCGAGCAGCACCGCGCGCCCGGCGACGTGCGCGGCCATATGCTCGATTCCGGTCACCCGATCACCTTCGGCGGTCACCGTGGTGGCCGCGTCCCGGCCGTTCCACGCCCGGCCGTGGTCGAAGATGTGGCCGAGGCCGTCCCACTGGGTCGAGCACTGCAGCGGCATCGCGATCACGTCGTCGGCACCGCCGATGCCGTGCGGGAAGCCCTGGAGCCCGGCCGCCGCGTCGGTGCCGGTGTCGAGCATCGTGTGCACCGGATTCGTGCGGCGGCGCCAGCCTTTCTGCGGTCCGTTCAGGTCGAACCGCTGCGACAGCGAGAAACTGGCCCCGCGGCGGATCAGCGCGGCGCCTTCGCGGCGCTTGGCCTCGGTGAGGAAGTTCAGCGTGCCCAGCACGTCGTCCGCACCCCAGCGGCCCCAGTTCGAGCACAGCTTCGCGGCTTCGGCGATCGCAGCCTCGGGATCGGCGCGGTTCACTCGGCCACGCACCGGGTGCGCTGGGTGCCGAGGCCGGTGATGGTGCTCTCCATGACGTCGCCGTCACGCAGCAACCGGCCCCAGTGCAGGCCGTTGCCCGCCGGTGACCCGGTCAGCACGAGGTCACCCGGCAGCAGGGTGGTGGTCTGCGAGACGTAGGACACCAGGCGCGCCACGTCGAAGATCATGTCCTTTGTGGACTCGTCCTGCCTGGTCTCGCCGTTGAGCTTGAGCACCAGGCGCAGGTCCATCGGATCCGGCACGAACTCGGCTGGTACCAGATACGGGCCGAGCGGGGTGAACCCCGGCGCGTTCTTGGCCCGCAGCCAGTCCGTGCCGATCTCCCGCATGTCCTTGCGGAACACCAGATCCCGGGCGGTGAGGTCGTTGGCGATGGTGTAGCCCGCGACGTGCGCCAGCGCGTTTTCCGGGGTGACGCGGTGCGCCGGGCGGCCGATCACGGCCGCCAGCTCGAGTTCCCAGTCCGGCTGGGTGCACCACGACGGCAGCACCACGTCGTCGTAGGGCCCGGTGATCGCCGACGGCAGGCCGACGAACACGTACGGCTGGTCCTCGCGGGCGCGGCGGTCCATCAGCTCCGCGGCGCGTGCCCTGGCCTGCTCCTCGGTCTCCTGGTCGTCTTCCGGTCGGTGCGCCACCACCAGGTCGATCACGTGCTGGCGGTAGTTCGCCCCGGACTGGAACACCTGGCGCGGCGCGATCGGCGCGTGCACCCGGAGGCTGGCCAGGTCGAGCCAGTTCTTGGCGTGCTGGGCGAGTTCCCGCAGTTCGGGCAGCGCCCCGGCCCACCGGTCCAGCACCGCGAGCGTGGTGGCGGGGTGCCAGGGCAGTGCCTGGCTCAGGTCGGCCACGCGGTCCTCCACCACCAGGCCGGGGAACGGCTCGTGACCGGTGGAGAAGGTGCCGAGCGCGAAGGGCGTTGCCATCGGGTGTCCTCCTTGGGTTCGAGGACTACTGTGGCCGCCGACGGAGGATCACGGAAATGAATGTCCGTGATAGCCGCCATTCACCACGTGGATACCGGGAGCGGCGATGAACCTGTCCAGCCTGGACCTCAACCTGGTGGTGGCCCTGCGCGCCTTGCTGGAGGAACGCAACGTCACCCGGGCGGGCGAACGCGTCGGGCTGACGCAGCCCGCGATGAGCGCGGCACTCGCGCGGCTCCGCCGCCACTTCGACGATCCGCTGCTCTCGCGCGTGGGTTCGCGGTACGAGCTGACCCCACTGGGCACGGTGCTGCGCGACCGCAGCGCCACTGCGTGCGACGTGCTGGAGCGCATGTTCAGCAGCCAGGCCGATTTCGACCCCGCCACCGAAACGCGGGAGTTCACCCTCGTCAGCTCCGACTACGGCGCCACCGTGTTCGGCGTCGCGCTCGCCCGCGCCCTGCACGAAGCGGCACCCGGCGTCCGGCTGACCTTCCAGCAGACTTCGCCGACGCTGCTGGAAAACCTGCCGACCCTGCTCAGCACGGTGGACGGCCTGCTCATGCCGCACGGGGTGATCGACGGCTTTCCCGCGGTCGACCTGTGCACCGACCGCTGGGTCTGCCTGGTGGCCGACGACCATCCCGAGGTCACCGGCGACCTCACCCTCGACCACCTCGCGCGCCTGCCGTGGGCGGTGTACCAGCGGGCCTACGACGCCCCGGTCGCACGGCAGCTCAGCATGCTCGGCGTCAGCCCGCGGGTGGACGTGTCGGTGCCGTCGTTCCACCTGCTCCCGGAACTGGTCGCGGGCACCCGGCGGATCGCGATGATCCAGCAGCGCCTGGTCGACCGGCTGCCCGCGCCCGGCGTGCGCGTGCTGCCCTGCCCGTTCCCGGCGGTGCCGTTGCAGGAGGCGCTGTGGTGGCACCCGGTGCACACGCAGGACGCGGGCCACATCTGGCTGCGTGACCTCGCGCAGCGCGTCGGCCAGACCCTCCGGTGAACCCGGGATCAGCAGGCGAGGTCTTCGCGCGGTCGTTCGCCGGTGACCAGGAAGTCGGTGGTCGCGTCGTTGAGGCACTGGTTCTTCAGGTAGAGGTACGCGCCGTGCCCGCCCTGGTCGGCGGTGATCATCCGGGCGCGGTCGCCCAGCGCCTCCCGCATCCGCAGCGCGCCGGACAGCGGCGTGGAGGGGTCGCGCAGGTTCTGCACCATGAGCACGTTCGACGGCCCGCGGTCGCCGATCTCCACCGGCGGCTCGACCGGCTCCACCGGCCAGAACGCGCACGGCCAGATGTTGGCCGCGCCCGCGCCCCACATCGGGAAGCGGAACCGGTCCTCCTCGACGTTGCGCTGGTAGAACTCGACCGGCTCCGGCCAGTTCCGGTCCCCGCAGAGCACCGCGAGCTGGGCGGCGGTGACGTTGTCCGCCGGCTGGTCCGGCGGTGGCGGGGCGCTCGGCAACGGCGGCACGGGCTGCCCGGTCTCGATCGCGCGCCACAGCTCGGCCGCCTGCGGCAGGCCCTGGTCGGTGTACATCCGCTCGAAGGTGGCGCGGCGGAACTGCCTGCCGTCGAAGCCGTCCGGGCGTGGTTGCGCGTCCAGCCGCGCGGCGAGTTCGTAGTACTTCAGCTTCACCTGCTCTTCCGTGGTGCCCAGGCCGTACTCCGGATGCGCGACGATGAACTTCGCCAGGTCCGGGAACCGATCCTCGACGCCCTGGCCGAAGCCACGTGAAGCCGAGGGGGCCGAACCTTCCTCGCTCATCGAGCTGTCGAGCACGATCCGGTCACCGCGCTGCGGGAACATCGTGGCGTAGGCCGCGCCGAGATAGGTGCCGTAGGAAACGCCGAGGAAGGACAGCTTCCGCTCCCCCAGCGCCTCGCGGACCCGGTCCATGTCACGCGCGGTGTTGGCGGTGGTCAGGTGCGGCAGCAGGCCGGCGGTCGAAGCCGCGCCGCACTTCCTGGCGACCTCGGCCACCCGTTCGGCCCGCGCGGCGACGTCGGCCGAGTCCAGCGCGTAGTCCGGGATGTTGGCGGTCTGCGAGGTTTCCGGCGGCAGGTCGCAGGTCACCGGGGTGCTGTAACCGACCCCGCGTGGGTCCATGCCGATCAGGTCGTAGCTGTCCCGCACGCTCTGCGGCAGCCCGAAATAGGTCAGGACCAGCGGGTAGTTCATCGCGGGCGCGCCCGGCCCGCCGGAACTGAGCAGCAGCACGCCGCGGCGCTTGGCCGGGTTCGCACTGGCCAGCCGCGAAATCGCGAGGTCGATGGTGCCGCCGCGCGGGTCGCGGTAGTCCAGCGGGACCGGCAGCGTGCCGCACTCCAGCGGGCCCAGCGGCGTGCCGCTCGGGCACTTCCCCCAGGTCACCGCGCCCGGACCGGGCGGCGCGGTGTCCGCCGCCAGTCCCACCGGCGCCAGCGACGCCACCAGCAGGGCGGCGAGCCCGGCAACGACGGATTTACGCATGGGTACCCCTTCTCGGACAGTCCACAACGGACGGTTGCCCGCCAGTGAACACCCTGCCCCTGGGACACACTCAAGCCGGCGGCGGCACGGGGTGAATGTCCTGGATCGAGACGCGAGGTGGGCTGTTCCGGCCAACTTGGCGAGCGATTCGAGTACGAAAGAAGCTAGCGTGAACACGCCGCGACCGCCGTAGAACCGCTGCTCCCCCATTGACTGCCTGATCTCCAACCAAGCGGGGCTCCGCTGCAACATTGATGCAGGCGGGCGATGCTCGACGCGGGAGTGTGGTCAGCCGCAGGTTTCGTTCGAGCCTTCGACATCGGCTGCGCCTGGCGATTGACCGGCCGTGGTTTTCCCGCGGGCGAGGCCGACAATGGTGCATGGCGGAACAGGCGTGCCAGGACGCGTTCGCGATAGCTCAAGCCGTCGAGCCGCAACTTCCAGCTGCGGCATCGTGAGGCCGGGGTGCGCGACGGACTCGACCTCGTACGCGGCCTCGGCACCGACGTGGCGCGATGGCCGACGAGGCCGTCGCCATCCTGCGCCGGTGCGGCACCGCCCAGGGAACCGGCGTAGCCGGGGCGACGTCGTAGAGTGCGGGTTGGAAGGGGGCGTGCATGCCTGAGGGAAATCCGCTGGTCGCGCAAGCGCAGTCGCAAACGACCGGGGTGACCGGGATCGGGATCGCCGAGTCGGCGGTCGATCTGGCCAACGGCGTGTCCGACGGCTCCTGGGTCGAAGCCGGACTCGGTGCGGTCGGCGTCGGCCTTGAGGTGCTGTCCCTCGTCGTGGACCCCATCGGCACGCTGGCCTCCTACGGCGTGTCCTGGCTGATCGAACACGTCCAGCCGCTCAAGGAAGCACTCGACTGGCTCGCCGGGGACCCGCCCGTGATCCAGTCCTTCTCCGACACCTGGGCCAACGTCGCCGCCGAAGTCAACGCCATCGCCGGAGACCTCGGCAACGAAGTCACCAACGGCACCGCCGGCTGGCAAGGCGAAGGCGCCGACGCCTACCGAGGCGCCGCCGCCGAACAAGCCGACGCCCTCGCCGGCGCCGCCTCGCTGGCCGACGGCATCTCCGCCGGTGTGATGATCATGGGCACCGTCGTCGCCGCCGTGCGTGAACTCGTCCGGGACCTGGTCGCCGAACTCGTCGGCAAGCTCATCACCTGGGCGCTGGAAGCCGCCGGGACCCTGGGCTTCGCGACGCCGGTGATCGCCGTGCAGGCCACCACCGCCATCTCCAAGACCATCACCAAGATCAGCGACTTCATCCGCAAGCTGGTCAAGACCATCGGCAACGTCTCCCCGAAGATCCGCAAGATCATCGACAAACTCGGCGAGATCATCGAGAAACTGTCCAAAATGCTGCGCAAGGGCGGCAAACCCGGCAGCAGCACCACCCCCTCGGGCGCCAAGCCGAACACCACCACAACCCCCGACACCACCCCCAACTCCCCCGACACCACCCCATCCGGCGCCGACACCACACCCGACACCGGCAGCACCCCCGACGGCGGAAAACCCGGCAGCACCACCCCCGACTCCTCCTCACCGGGCAGCAACCGGCCGGACGACGTCAACGACACCAAGACGCCGATCGACCAGCGCAAGTGCGAGAACGACCCGATCGACGTGGCGACCGGGGAAATGGTCCTGGCGCAGACCGACGTCGAACTCGCCGGTGTGCTGTCGCTCGTGCTGCGGCGCACGCACATCTCGTCCTACCGGGCCGGCCTCACCTTCGGACCGTCCTGGGCCAGCACCGTGGACCAGCGGCTCGAGTTCGACGCCGAGGGCGTGCTGTTCGTCGCCGAGGACGGCATGTTGCTGGCCTACCCGGCCCCACCGGACACCGGCTCGGTGCTGCCCGCCGCGGGCCCGCGCTGGCCGCTGAGCCGCTCCGAGGACGGCTTCACCATCCAGCGCGATTCGGGGCAGAGCCTGCACTTCCCGGCCGGTCCGGGCGCGGTCCAGCCGCTGACCCGGATCGAGGATCGCAGCGGCAACCGGATCACCGTGGAGCGTGACGGCGCCGGAATCCCGCTGGCCGTCCAGCACTCCGGCGGCTACCGGGTGGAATTCGAGCACGAGGGCGGCCGCGCCGTCACCCTCCGGCTCGCCGAGACCGACGGCGACGGCATCGTCCTGCTGCGGTACGGCTACGACGAGCGCGGTCGGCTCACCGAGGTCGTCAACTCCTCCGGCCGCCCGCTGCGCTTCGACTACGACCTCGCCGGCCGGATCACGCAGTGGACCGACCGCAACGGCGAGTGGTACCGCTACTTCTACGACGCCCAGGGCCGGTGCATCGCGAACCAGGGCTCGGGCGGCTTCCTCAACGGCACCTTCGGCTACGACGAGGACGGCCGCGGCACCCGCTTCACCGACGCGCTGGGCAACACCACCACCTACCGCTTCGACGAGCGCAACAACGTCATCGCCGAAACCGACCCGCTCGGCCACACCTGGCGGCAGGAGTGGGACGCCCACGACCGCCTGATCAGCCGCACCGACCCGCTCGGCCGCACCACGCGCTACGAGTACGACCAGGACGGCAACCTGACCAGGCTGACCCGTCCGGACGGCACCCAGGCGCTGGCCGAGCACAACGAACTGGGCAGGCCGACGGTCACCGTGGACCCGGACGGCGCGGTCTGGCGGCGCGCCTACGACCACGCTGGCCGCGTGGTCTCGATCACCAACCCGGCCGGGGTCACCACCACCTGCACCTACCACGAGAACGGGCAGCTCGCCTCGGTCACCGACGGGCTGGGCCGCACCCGCCGCACCGAGGTCGACGCGGCCGGCCTGCCGGTGGCCGAGATCGACGTGCGGGGCCAGGTCACCCGGTACCAGCGCGACCAGTTCGGCCGGATCGTCTCGGTCACCGATCCGAGCGGCGCGACCGCGCGCATGACGTGGACGGTCGAGGGCAAGCTGCTGTCCAGGACCGCCCCCGACGGCAGCGTCGAACGCTGGCAGTACGACGGGGAAGGCAACGAGGTCGCCTACCAGGACGCCGCCGGGCGCGGCGTGACGGTCCAGACCACGCACTTCGACCTGCCCGCGGTGGAGACCAGGACCGACGGCAGCAAGCTGACCTTCACCTACGACGCCGCGCTCCGGCTCCGCACGGTCACCAACGCGCAGCACCTCGAGTGGCGCTACGACTACGACGCGGCGGGCAGGCTGGTCGCCGAGACCGACTTCAACGGCAGGCGGATCCAGTACGAGCACGACGAGGCGGGTCATCTCGTCGCGCGCACGAACGGGCTCGGGCAGCGGATCGAGTTCGTCCGCGACCGCGCCGGGCGGATGCTCCAGCGGCGCTACGACGGCACCGCCGAGTACTTCGAATACGACCCGGTGGGCAGGCTGGTCCGCGCCCGCAACAACGACGCCGACCTGGTGCTCGAGCGGGACGTGCTCGGCCAGGTGATCGCCGAGTCGGTCAACGGGCAGGCGGTGACCTCGGCCTACGACGCGGCCGGGCGCCGGATCGCCCGGCGCACCCCGACCGGCGCGGAATCACGCTGGCAGTACGGCGAAAGCGGGCAGCCGACGGCGCTGGCCACCGCCGGGCACACCATCAGCTTCGGTTACGACGCGGCGGGCCATGAAGTCGAGCGCCTGCTCGACAGCGGCACCATCATCGCCCAGTCCTGGGACGCGAACCACCGGCTGACCGGCCAGACGGTGTCCACTGTGGCCGGTGGCGGCCGGGCGCGGCTGATCCAGCGGCGGGACTTCAGCTACCGCGCGGACGGCCACCTGGTCGCCGTGGACGACCAGCTCGACGGCCCGCGGTCGTTCCAGCTCGACGGCGGCGGCCGGATCACCGCCGTCCGCGGCGCGGGGTGGACCGAGCAGTACGCCTACGACAGCGGCGGCAACGTGCGCGCCGCGGAGTGGTCCGGTGGGGACACCGAAGCCCACGGCGAGCGCGCCTACCACGGCACGCTGCTCACCCGGGCCGGAAAGCTGCGCTACGAGCACGACCAGCAGGGACGCGTGGTGCTCCGGCAGAAGAAGCGGCTGTCCGCCAAACCGGAGACCTGGCACTACTCCTGGAACGCCGACGACCGGCTCGTCGGGGTGGTCACGCCCGACGGGAGCCACTGGCGCTACCTGTACGACCCGCTGGGCAGGCGGATCGCCAAGCTGCGGCTGGGGCCCGGCGGCACCGTGCTCGAACGAACGGACTTCTGCTGGGACGGCCTGCAGCTCGCCGAGCAGGTGCACTCCGGCGGCCACGCGCTGACCTGGGACTGGGCACCGGGCACCTTCCGGCCGATTTCCCAGGTGCAGCGGGTGCGCTCGGCCGACCAGGGCTGGATCGACAGCCAGTTCTACTCGATCGTGACCGACCTGGTGGGCACCCCGACCGAGCTGGTGGACGCGTCCGGGGCGCTGGGCTGGCGCCGCCGGTCGACGATCTGGGGTCACGACGTCGGCTCGGCGCCGCAACAGGCCGGCACTCCGCTTCGCTTCCCCGGCCAGTACTTCGACCCGGAGTCGGGGCTGAACTACAACCACTTCCGGCACTACGACGCCGAAACCGGCCGTTACGTGTCGACCGATCCGATGGGCCTGGCGCCGGGACCGAACCCGCAGGCCTACGTGCCCAACCCGACCGCCGCGACCGACCCGACCGGCCTGTCCCCCTGCCGCACCTACTACAGCGTGCAGGGCCGGGCCGACGCCGACCGGCTGATCAACGACGGCGGTGAGCCGTGGCCGTCCGGAGTGGACGCACAGGGCAGGCCGCGGAGCGAACTCGGCGAAGGGCTCTACGCCTGGGAAACCCGCGACCAGGCGGAACGCTATCTGGAGATGGTGCGCAGCCGCGACGGCGCACCGACCGACCTGGAGATCATCGAGCACCGCATCCGCGGCGAGGACTTCGACGGGCTGCGCTCGGCCGACATGACCACAATGGACGACGACGCGGCGACCGACCTGTGGAACCAGGGCAGCAACCACGACTACGAGCACATCCGCCGCGGAACCGGGCGGTTCGGCCCGGAGAACTACTTCCACCACAGCGTTTACCACCTGTTCGAGACAAGGAGGCCGGGGTGACCCGCGTTGGCGAGTTCAGGTTGCAGCGCCAGAAGAACGGACGCGGCTACTTCGGGCACGTGAAAGTCCGCGTGACGCCTTCGGCCACATCGTCGGTGTCCTGGGCCATCCCCGACGGCGATCCCGCTTCCCTGCAAACCAGGGCAGACGCCGAATTCGTCGAAGCCGCACTCGCGGGAGTGCGCGACGGGCTCGACCTCGTACGCGCCCTCGGCACCGAAGTGGACGGTCACCAGGTGGAAATAGTCCAGGCACTGGCGTACCTGACCGACCTGGACGAATCGGCGGTGCACGCGGCCGGCGTACTCGCCGTGGCCGACGCCTTCGGCGCACAGGACCGCTTCGACCTGACCTTCGACGCCGGCTGGCGGGTCACCCCGTCGTCGCCCGCGTAGAACTTCGTCGGGCTTGCCGCCCGGTGACGTCTGGACAGGGAGCGCCTACGCCGAGCTGCGTAGCTGGAGTTACGTCCGAGCGCGGACGCTTTCCGCGGCTCGCTCCGGCAGCTTTGAGGACACCTCGAACGCTGAAGGAGTCCCGATGTCCACTGCGGAAACCACTCTTGACCACCGGGCGGTGCGCCTCACCGCGCCGGTCGGCGCGGCCGTCTTCCTCGGTTCGTACCTGGCCGTGGACCTGGTCGCCGGCGACGCGGAACGGCCGCTGCCCGATGCCCCGGCGACAGCCATCTTCGACTACGTGACCGGCAATGCCACCGGGGTCGCGATGACCGGTGTCATGCAGCTCGTTTCGGTACTGGGACTGGCGTTGTTCGTGCACGCCGTCCGGCGCGTGCGCGGCACCGGCGCGAGCCATCTCGTGGGCTACGCCGCGGTCGTGGCGATGTGCCTTTCGGTGACCGCGTCCTTCGTGACGGCCGCGTTCGGCGCCGACCTGTCCGCGAGCACCGTCGCGGCGATCACCAAGGGCGGCTTCTACGCGGGCGGCGTCGGGCACGTCGTGCTGCTGGGCACCTATGTGTGGCTGACGCGCGGCGCCTTCCGAGCACGTGCGATCCGGATCTTCGGTGCCGTCGCGGCGGTCCCGGCGTTCCTGTCGCTGAGCTCGCTGCTGTTCTACTACGGGAACGCGTTCATCCTGCTGGGACGGCTGCTGGGCATGGCGTGGATCATCGTCGCGGCGGTCGCCGCCGTCCGCGGTGGTGTGCGACGAGTCGCCAGTTGACAACTCGCCGAGGGTGGTCGGTCGCCGTGCACGATCGACCACTCTGGCCCCGACGACCTTCGCCGCCAGGGCGGCAATGCCGCGCAAGGCCTCACCGTCGCGCCCGGTCAAACCGGCGTTCGCGACCCCACGAGCACCGCCAGCCCCACGCCGATGCCGACCTGCATCGCGGTGTTGGCCATCCCCCAGACTCCATCCAGATTTCGGACGTGGCGCTGTCCCGCGTGGCGGATCATGCGGCTTCGCCTGTTGTCGAGACGACCACCGGCGAGCTGCGCCGCCGGTGGTCGTCTCGTGTTTGCCGCAGCCTTACTAGCCGCTGTGGGTGACGTTCAGGGCGTAGATCTTCACCTCGCCGTAGTTGCTGCTCGAGCAAGGCGACGACTTTTCGCAGTTGGCCTGCGTGTAGGCGCCTGCCTTGAAGTACCCGCCGGTGAAGCTGTCGGAGATGGTGGTCTGCAGTACGCCGTTGTAATAAGCCTTGATCTTGCCGCCGCTCACCTCGAACTTCGCCTGGAACCTGGTGCCGAGCACGTAGTTGTCGTCGACCAGCTTGTGGTCGGAGGTGTCGCCCTTGGTGACGTAGAGCTTCTTGCCCTCCAACCGGAACACCGAGACGTCGTCGTCACCGCCGTGGATCTGGCCGGCGACCACGTCCGGCTTTTCCTTGGGCTGCGCGGTGATGGCCTGATCGATGGTCATCGTGTGCGTTCCCGAGGTGGACGACCAGCTGGCCTTCGACGAGCCCTTCATTTCCCGCAGTTCCGAGCGCGGGTAGCTGGAACCGCTGGTGGTCACCCCGTTGACGGCGGCGCGGAACTGGACAGCCTCGCAGTCCGGCGTCGCGGTGAACCACGGGTCGATCGAGTACGTCGCGAGTTCCGGTTGCTCGACGTTCTTCGGCTTCTCGTCCGCGCCGATGGGCAAGCCGATGTACCAGTTCTCGAGATCCAGCACGTCAGCCGGGTACGCGCAGGTGCCACCATTGCCGTCGGCGCCGAGCACGGCCGCTTCGGTGATGCTGGTCCAGTCGTTGCCCGTGTTCCCGTGCCCGACCACGCGCACGTACCTGGCGGACGCGTCGGCGAAGTCGTAGTTCTGCGGCGCGAGCGTGGTGCCACTGGACACTTTCCCTGCCAGCGCGGTCTTCCACGACGTCCCGTCGCTGGAAAGCTTGATGTCGAAGGTGTTCTTCCTGGTGTCGCCCTTGTGCCAGGCCAGTGACACCGAACCGACCGTCTGCGCCGTGCCGAGGTCGTACTGGATCCACACCCCGTCGCCCTCGGCGGACCACCGGGTCCCGAGATCGTTGTCCAGCGTGTTGGCCGGGACGTTGCCGTCGTCCGCGCTGGCGGTCACGCCCGCGATCTGCAGCGGGGAACCCGCGGCGACCGCGGTGAGCGTTCCCGGTACCCCGAGCGCGACCACCGCCAGCACTACGCCAAGCGTGCGTTTCATCGAGCCTCTCTTCGATCGGAACAACTAGGAACAACGATGACGCGCCCAAGGTGGCAAACCCCGTGGGGGACCGGTCCCCCGAGCGATCACCTAGCCTCCGCTGGCAACACGGGCCCAGCACGATCGGAGAAGAATGCGGACGATCAAACTGTTCGCCGGCGCTTTCGCCGGCGCGGCCACGCTGGCCCTGGTGCCGGTGGCGACCGCCCAGGAGAACTCCCCCGCCTGCACCCGCCCCGCGCAGGTCCTGGACCTGCGCAACTGGAAGATCACCCTGCCGGTCGACGACCCGGACCAGCCTGGAGCCCAGCCGCTGGAGGTCCAGCAGCCCCAGCTCAAGCGCTACGGGCTCGACCCGTGGTTCGTGCCCACCGCGGCCTGCGACGGTGTCCGGTTCCGCAGCGCGGTCAACGGGGTGACCACACCCAACAGCAGCTATCCCCGGTCCGAACTGCACGAGATGACCCGCGGCGGCACACAGCCCGTCAGCTGGTCCCCCACCTCCGGAACGCACACGATGGAGATCGACCAGGCCATCACGCACCTGCCCAACGACAAGCCGCACGTGGTCGCGGGCCAGATCCACGACGGTCAGGACGACGTCACCGTCTTCCGGCTCGAAGGGGAAAAGCTCTACGTCACCAACGGGGACGACCCGAACTTCGCGTTGCTCGACGACCACTACGTGCTCGGCACCAGGTTCCAGGCGAAATTCGAAGTGAGCGGCGGCAAGATCAAGGCCTACTACAACGGCGTGCACAAGGTGACGCTGCCGGCCACCTTCGACGGCGCCTATTTCAAGGCCGGTGCCTACACCCAGGCCAACTGCGCGAAATCCGTGCCCTGCGACCCCGGCAACTTCGGGCAGGTGATCATCCACCGGCTCGCCGTGACCCATCGACCCTCGTGATCAGGGGCTCACGCAGCGCAGCGGGCTGGCTACACTGGCTTGCGTGCGCACGGGAGACGTGATCGACGGGCGTTACCAACTCGAGGAAGTCCGAGGCGGCGGGGCCGGCGGCATGGTCTGGACCGCCTTCGACCGCAAGCTCAAGCGCACGGTGGCGCTCAAGCGCCCGCACGCCATGGTCAGCGAGGCCGACCGCATCCAGTTCTGCCGGGAGGCCGAGACAGCGGCGCAGGTGCAGCACCCGAACGCGATCTCGATCTTCGACACGGTGGAGGCGGATGGCTGCTGGCTGGTGATGGAGTACCTGCCAGCGGAAAGCCTGGACCGGGTGCTGGCCGAGTGCGGGCCGCGCCCACCGGAGTGGGTGGCCACGGTGGGCGCGCAGATCGCCGCCGCGCTGGCCGCGCTGCACCAGCGCAAGATCGTGCACCGCGACGTGAAGCCGGGCAACGTGCTGGTCACCGAAGACGGCGTGGCCAAGCTGACCGACTTCGGCATTTCCGTCTGGCGCGAGGTGACCTGGACCCACGACGGCAATTTCAGCGGTACGCCCGCTTACGCCGCGCCAGAGGTGGCGAGCGGGCATCCGGCCGACGAAGCGTCAGACGTGTTCTCCTTGGGCGCGACGCTGTTCACCGCGCTCGAAGGTGTCCCGCCGTTCGGCGCCGGTGAACCAGGCGAGGTGCTGGAACGCGCCCGCCGAGGTGAGGTCGAAAGCTCCGCCCGTGCGGGCCCGCTGGCGCCAGTGCTGGCGGAAATGCTGGCCGCGCAACCACTTCGCCGGCCGACCGCCGACCAGGTGCGACAGCGGCTCGAGGCCATCGCCGGTGCCGACCGGATCGGCCCGCCACCCGCCGGGGTCGTTCGCCCGCCGTGGTGGCGCCGCCGTCACGTCCAGGTGCTCGCGGTGCTCGTGCTCGCCGCGACGATCTCCGCCACCACCCTGGTGCCCACGCTCTGGAAGACCGAACCGGCGGCGGATCTGGTCGGTGACGAGCACACGGTCGCGCCGTGCGCCCTGGTCGATCCGGAGGCGCTGAGCACGCACTTCGGTGTACCGGCGCGCTTGCACAGCGCGCTGGGCAACTTCAACCGCTGCGACGTGATCCTCGGGCCGCCCGGAGCGGATGCCGCGACCGCGATCGACATCGAGGTGCAGTTGCTGCGGCTCAAGCGACATCCCGTCGTCGGCGAACTGTACGAGGACGAAGGCCCGCCGGGTGACGACGAATGCGCCCAGCAGGTGCCGGTGGACGAGCGGTTCGGCATCCAGGTCGCGGCGAAGGGCAGCCAGCCCCAGGACCAGCTCTGCGTCACCGCGAAGGTGGCGGCGGACCAGGTGCGCGGTGTGCTCGAGCGCGGCCCGATCCCGCGTCGCGAACAACCGCTGGCGCCCAGTTCGCTGGCCCACATCGACGCCTGCGCGCTGCTCGACAACACCGCACTGGCCGTCTATCCCGCCATCGACGCCACCGCCGGAGCGCGGGGCTTCGGCGGCTGGCGCTGCCGGTGGTACAGCACGGCGGACCAGGTCAGCGTTCTGCTGCGGTACGACCAGCACTCCAGCACCTCCCCCGTCGAAGGCGATTCGATCCCGTTCCCCGGTCATGAAGCGCACATCGACGCCGAAAGCGAGGCGTGCACCGTGCACGTCGTCCACCGACCGGCCGGTCGGCCCGCCGGCCCCACCATCGAGCTGATGGTGCTCACCGTCGAAGGCCCGCGCCCGGATGCCCAGTACTGCCCCCGCGCGATCGGCCTGGCCGAGGCCGCGGCCGCCCGGCTGCCGCGGTGAGGGAGGGGTCCCCTGACGGTCGGCCAGACTGGCGGTCACGGGAACGCAGGAGGCAGGAATGAGCCACGAAAGCCTTGCCCGCGGTGTGCCGCCGGCGGCCGCGAGCACCGTCGTCGCGCTCACCGTCCCGGCCGGATCACCGCCGGCCCGGCGGAAGGGCGCACCATCCGGTTCGGCCGCAACCGCACCGAGGTCGACCTGCCCGTCGGTGAGACCGATCCCCGGGTCAGCCGCCAGCACGGCCTGCTGGTCCGGCGCGAGGCACACTGGTGGGTCAGCAACACCGGCAGGCTGCCCATCCGGCTGCCGAAGACCACGTGGCTGTTCCCCGGAGAGGATCCGCTGCCGCTGCCCACCGGCTACACCCCGATGTTCATCCGCGGCTCCCGCGACCGCGAGCACCTGCTCGAGCTGTACATCACCGGCGAGGACGGCGGCCAGCCCGCGGTCCGGCCCGACGCGGTCACCCACCAGCCCAGGCAATGGCCGCTCTCACCGGACGAACGGCTGCTGCTGGTGGTGCTGGGGCAGCGTTATCTGCTCCACGACGCCAATCCGCAGCCGATCTCACGTCAGCAGGCCGCGCTGATGCTCGCCGAGTTGCAGCCGGACGCGAACTGGAGCGTCAAGCGGGTCGAGCACCTCGTCACCGACGTCCGCCTGCGGCTGTCCGCGGCCAGCGTGCACGGCCTGTTGCGGGAGGAGGTCGGGGAACCGGTCGGCAACACCCTCAACGACAACCTGCTCCGGGAACTGATCCTGTCCACCACGCTGGTGCCGCCGGATCTGGCCCTGCTCGACGGCTTGTCCTGAGTTGGTGCTGGTGACCCGCCGCGCCCTGTACCGGAAATGTAGGGCGGGTGGACCACCCGCGCGTAGACCAGGTGCATGCGGAACGCTCTGCGGCTCGGTGCCGCCGCCCTGATCCTGTGCAGCCTCGCCGCCTGCGGGGCGCCGGACGAGCCCGCGGCACCACCGGCCGCACCGCCACCCGCGCCGAGCCCGCCCGCGCCGCCGCCCACCCCCGCCCAGGTGGACTGGCTGAACCGCTTCTGCCAGGCAGCAAAGGTGTTCCTGCTGCCCCCGGAACCGCCGCGGGACCTGCGCGACGAGTTCACCGCGATGGACCTCAGCTCCTACCTGAGCACGGTGAGCACCTCGCTGAGCAGCATCAGGCACCAGAGCACCACCCTCGCCCCGGAAACGTTCCCACACGGCAAGGAACTCGTCGACGCCTACACCACCGCGGCGGAGCAACTGGGCAACAAGGTCGACGAGTACTCACGCCAGTACACCGCCGCCGAGGACGTGTTGCGCGGGTACGTCACCGAGACCACCGAGGCACTCAAGACACTGCGGCCGCAAGGACTCGACCTCCCCACGCTGGTGGCCACCGACGGCACCGTCGCGCAGGCACACCAGCAAGCCGAAAAGTGCCAGCCGCCCAAGGAAGAGGGCAAGCCATCCACCGCGCCCGTCGAGCTACCCGCGGCGAAGGACGGCGAAAGGCTCTCCGCCTGCTCGGACGGCCGGTGCGAGGTGCTGGTCTCCGCCGGAGCCGAGGTGCCCGCGCCGAAACGGTTCGGCTTCGAACTCATCCGGGTGCGCGCCATCGCCGACGGTGTCCTGCAACTCGGCGCGAAGGTCAGCGGCGGTTCGATGACCTCGCCACTGGACACCGGCCGCGCCACGATCATGAACGGACTCGAGGTCAAAGCCGTGGCCGTCGGCGACGGCAAAGCCGTGCTGAGCCTGGCACCCGCGTGACAAGACCGAGGCCAGCACAGCGTCCGCAACCTCGATATGGAGCACTACCTCAGCCTGGGCGGGTGCTCATGCCCTCAGCCGACATCATTCGGCCTGTTTCGGCGGGGATTGTGCACCGTGAATGCGGCAGTACTCGCTGCTGACCTCGCCGCGCCGCTACCATGGACCGGCTGCACACGGTACCGGTGCCCGAATTCGGCGGGGTACGACTGCGGGCGAAAGACTTCCGGCCTTCTGGAACCCTCCAAGAAGCGCGAGCCGCCGCAGCGTCGCGACTCGCGAACCTGCGAGCCGAGGTTGCCAACCTGCTCCATGAGCGATCGTGAGGTATTGAGTTATTGCGTGCGGTAGCCGAAATTCTGGGCCGAGACGAGTTCTACGCGGACCCGCTCTGGCGGGTGGAATTCCGTTTGACCCCGCTGGAGCGCCGGTTGCTGCGGTGCTGGCCGGTACGGCGGTTGCAATTCGTCGCTCACGCCGGAGCCGCGGTGGTGAGCACCCACCAGACCTATTCCCGGTTGGAGCACAGCCTCGGCCTGTTGTCATTGGTGGCACACTTTGCCCCGAACGATGAACCAGCCAGGCTCGCCGCGCTGTTGCACGACGTCGGACACCTCCCCTTCAGCCACACGTTCGAGGGTGTCGCAGGCCTCTCGCACCACGAGCTAGGAGTCCAGCGCATTCGAGAGCTGGGACCGATCCTGGCCGAATACGGCGTGCGCGTCGAGGACGTACTCGCTGTCGAAGGCAGTGCGCCCTCCGTGCTATGTGGCCGTCGAGGCGTGCTGAAGCTGGACCACCTGGAATCCTTCATACGCAGCGGCCGTGCGCATGCGCGGCTACGCGAGTCACCGCCGGAGACGCTGGCCCGGTTGCGGCTCATCGACGGCGAGGTGCACACCGACGGTGACACCGCCCATTATCTCGCCGAGCTGGCAATCGGTGAAGCGGAATACCTCTGCAGCTGGGAAAACGTGGTTCCCACCGCCGTGCTGCGCGGCCTGGCCACCATGCTGCTCAGCGACAGCGCCACCACCCACGGCATCACCGAGGCAACGGATGACGAACTGTGGGCCATGCTGCTTGCTGACCCGCGCACTCAAGCGGATGCGCGACTACTGCGGCGCGATCCACTCGGCTGGGACGTCCACCCCGCCGACCACACCGACGGTCATCCCTACGAACTGCGCCACCTCTACCTCGACACCGCCTGCGTCGAGAGCGAACCGTTACCTCTGCCCGCCCACCAGTTGCGGCAGCTGCCCTGGCGCTGCGTGGTCGCCCGCCGCGGCATCGACGGAAACGATCCGGAGGCGGATCACGCCGCGATCGGGCAGACGCGCAGCTGGCACTGGTCGCACGCCGCGCGGGGGCGCCGCTGATCGCCGTCGCGATCGTGGAGACGGCCACCGCGTGGCTGGATCCCAGCAACGTCATCCACCGGCTCAAGGAAGCCTTCACCGAGTGCGGCTACGGCTGGGTCACCAGCCACGTCTTCCGCAAGACCGTCGCCACCGTGCTCGACGAAGCCAACCTGCCCACGGGGGCCATAGCCGACAGTGTGGTGTGATCCTGCACTCCGCCGGGGGTACACACAACGAAGCCCAGGTCGTTGACCTGGGCGGATGCTCCCCCGATTGGACTCGAACCAATAACCTGCCGGTTAACAGCCGGCTGCTCTGCCAATTGAGCTACAGGGGATCACTGGCCCGGCCGGAGCGCTCCGGCCTGACACGAAGAACTCTAGCCCATGCCCATCCGGCCCCGCGCACCCACCCCCACCCCGTCCGCGCCCGGCCCGCCGCCGGGAGCTGGGGGACAATGGAACCCGAGCGAGCTACAGGGAGGCGCACGGAGATGAAGAAGTTCCTGCTGGGCGCGGCGGTGGGCTACGTACTCGGCGCGCGGGCCGGCCGCAGCCGTTACGAGCAGATCGTCCGCACCTACCGCAAGCTGGCCGACCACCCCGCCGTGCAGGGCGCGGCCGGGATCGCCAGGGCCAAGGTGGGCGAGAAGCTGCCGTTCGGCGAGCGACCCAGCCACAGCACCAACGGGCACCGGGCGCGGGAGCACCAGGGCTAGCCCACCCGCGCCACGGTGAAGACGCGGCGGAACGGGAACCACGTGGTGCCATCCGCGTTCGGCGGGTAGGCGTCGCGCAGCAGCGAGCCCAGCTCGTGCCGGAACCGGGCCCAGTCCGCCGCGTCCAGCGCCGCCCTGATCGGGCGCAGCACCGTGCCGGTGATCCACTCCAGCACCGCGTCCTCCCCGGTCAGGCGCTGCACGTAGGTGGTCTCCCAGGCGTCGACAGCGCAACCCCGCGCCGCCAGCAGTTCCGCGTACTCCTGCGGCTCGCTGACCACGTTCTCCTCGCGGAAGCCCAGCGAGCGCGACCAGCGCGCGGTCGCCACCAGCTTGCGCACCAGCGCGTGCGACGGCGCACGGAAATTGCCGGGCACCTGCATCGCGAGCCACGCCCCGGACGGCAGCGCGTCCACCCATCGGGTGAGCACTTCGTGGTGGGCGGGCACCCACTGCAACACGGCGTTCGTGATGAGCACGTCGGTGTCGGCGGGCGGCTGCCAAGTCACTACGTCGCCCAGGTCCGCCTGGACGCCGTTGGCCCGCGCCGCCTCGATCATCTCGGGGGAGCTGTCGAACGCCTCCACCACCGCGTCCGGCCAGCGCTCGGCCAGCGAGGGCGTCAGGTTCCCCGGCCCGCACCCGGCGTCGACCACCCGGCGCGGCTCGGTGGCTCCGACCCTGGCCAGCAGCTCGTGGAACGGGCGCGCGCGTTCGTCCTGGTAGTCGAGGTACTTCACCGGATCCCACATACAGTACGACTGTACTGCTAGGCCTCCGGATCCACCAGCTTCTTCACCGCGTCCTCGGCGATGGCGGCCACCAGGTCCGCGTCCACCCCCGGATCGGCACGGACCTGCAGCACGGTGCCGTCGGTGCCCGGCACCTTCCGCCGCAGGAACCAAGCCCCGCCACCCGGCAGCTCCTGCCGGTGCCGCGCGCGGATCGAGCCGTCGACGCGCTGGCGCACCATCGGCGGCACCTTGCCCGGCGACTCGACGCCGAACCGCACCGGGGCGCGGTCGGTCAGCAGCACGGCGCCACCCGCCTGCCCGGTTTCCTCGGCCTCGGTCACGGTGAGTGATCCTTCGGCCCAGGCCGCCTTGCTGATCAGGTGCCAGCCGATGCGGCGCTGTTCCCCGCCCTCGGGCACCCACAGGCCGAACTGCGTCACCACCAGGTACCCGCCGCCGGTCACCTTGGCGGTGGCCAGCGCGTCCTCACCCGCGGCCAGCTCGCCCGCGAAGTCCTCGGGCAGCCGGTCGCCGAACAGGCGCTTGAAGAACCCCATCCGGCTCAGTCCAGCCCGCCGACGGCCTGCTGCCGCAGGGCTTTCCGGTACTCCTCCAGCGCCACCAGGTCACCGAACAACGCGCGGTAGTCGTCCGGCGCCTCCACCGGCGACAACCGGGTCAGCTTCGACTTGATCTCCTGGATCTGCCTGCCGACCAGGTTCTCCTGGATCGCGGCGAGCACGCTGGAGACGTACCGCGCGTCGGCTTCTTCCTTGGCGTGCATCGGTTCCACCGCCAGCTCGCCGAGCACCCGGCGCACCATCCCTTGTGGACAGTGCTGCGAGGTGGCGTCGAGCAGCGCGGGCCCGGCCATGCCACCGGCGGCCCCACCGGCCTCGCGGATCGCCTTGCGGATGGCCAGGTACGCCGGGTGCGTGAACGCCTCGTCGGGCAGCGCGTCGAACTCGGGACCGGCCAGCGCGGGCTCCTGCAGCGCGGCCTTGAGCGTCTCGCGCTGCACGGTCAGGCGCGGGTCGGTGGGATTGGGCCGCGGCACGTCCTGCCCGTTCGCCGCGCTCGCCCCGGACGGCCGCTCGGCCAGGGCCCGCCCGCCCTTGCCGCTGGCGACCGCGCGCACCCGCTTGACCACGGTCGCCTCGTCCGCCCAGCCGACCCACCAGGCCAGCTTGGTGGCGTAGCCGTCCCGCTTGGCGCGATCCCTGATCTGCGCCACCATCGGCACCATCTTCTGCAGCGCGGCGACCTGCCCGTCCACCGACTCCAGGTCGTAGGACTTGAGCATGCTGCGGATGGCGAACTCGAACAGCGGGATGCGCCGCGCCACCAGGTCGCGCACCGCGGTGTCGCCCTTGGCCAGCCGCAGCTCGCACGGGTCCATGCCGTCCGGCGCCACCGCGATGTAGGTCTGCCCGGCGAAGGTCTGGTCGCCCTCGAACGCCTTGAGCGCGGCCTTCTGCCCGGCCTCGTCACCGTCGAAGGTGAAGATCACCTCACCGCGGAAGGCGTCGTCGTCCATCAGCAGCCGGCGCAGCACCTTCATGTGGTCCTGGCCGAACGCGGTGCCGCAGGTGGCCACCGCGGTCGGCACCCCGGCGGCGTGCATGGCCATCACGTCGGTGTAGCCCTCGACGATCACCACCTGGTGCCGCCGCGAGATCTCCTTCTTCGCCATGTCCAGCCCGAAGAGCACCTCGGACTTCCGGTAGATCGGGCTCTCGCTGGAGTTGAGGTACTTGGCTTCGATGCGGTCGTCGTCGAACAGCCGCCGCGCGCCGAAGCCGACCACGTCGCCGCCGAGGTCCTTGATCGGCCACAGCAGCCGCCGGTGGAACCGGTCGATCGGCCCCTGCCTGCCCTCGCGCACCAGCCCGGACTTGATCAGCTCGGTCAGCTCGAACCCGCGCTTGAGCAGGTACTTGGTCAGCTTGTCCCAGCCGCTGGGCGCGTACCCGCAGCCGAAGGTCTTCGCCGAGACCGGGTCGAACCCGCGCTCGTTGAGGAAGTCGCGGGCCATCCGGCCCTCCTCGCCGAGCAGCTGCTCGGCGTAGAACTCGGCGGCGGCCTTGTGCGCCTCGACCATGCGCGAGCGGGTGCCGCGGTCGCGCTGCACGCTCCCGCCGCCGCCCTCGTAGGTCAGCCGCAGGCCCACCCGGTCGGCGAGCCGCTCCACCGACTCGACGAAGGTGAGCTTCTCCAGGTCCATCAGGAACTTGATGACGTCCCCGCCGACCCCGCAGCCGAAGCAGTGGAAGGTGCCGTGCGTGGGGCGGACGTTGAACGACGGGGTCTTCTCGTCGTGGAACGGGCACAGCCCCTTCAGCGCGCCGCCACCGGCCCGCCGCAGCGCCACGTACTCGCCGACGACCTCATCGATCCGGTTGCGGTCACGCACCTCCGCGATGTCGCTTTCCCGGATCCGTCCCGCCACACCGCCACTCTAGTGCGCGGCCTCGGCGGCCCCGCAGGCACCGGATGGGGCAGACTCGGGGTATGGCCGTCACCGGGGATCTGCTGGCAGAGGAGTTCACCGCCCACCGCGCGCACCTGATCTCGGTGGCCTACCGGCTGACCGGCTCGGTGGCCGACGCCGAGGACGCGGTGCAGGAGGCGTGGCTGCGGCTGGCCGGGCTCTCGGAGGAGCAGCGCGCCGCCATCCGCGACCCGCGTGGCTGGCTGACCACCGTGGTCGGGCGGATCGGGCTGGACAGGCTGCGCTCGGCGGCCGCGCGCCGCGAGCGGTACGTCGGGCAGTGGCTGCCCGAGCCGATCGTGTCCGGCTTCGGCCCGCGCCCCAGCGAGGACCCGCTCGAGGTGGCCGTGCGCGACGACGGCGTGCGCATGGCGGCGATGGTGGTGCTCGACCGGCTCGGCCCCGAGCAGCGCGTGGCCTTCGTGCTGCACGACGCGTTCTCGGTGCCGTTCGCCGAGATCGCCGAGATCCTCGGCTGCTCACCGGCCGCCGCGCGGCAGCACGCCTCCCGCGGGCGCCGGGCACTGGAGGAGGCCGAACCGCCGCCCCGGGCGCCGCTGGCCGAGCAGCAGGCCGTGCTCGAGCGGCTGATGGCCGCGCTGACCTCCGGTGACGTGCGCGCGGTCGCCGAGGTGCTGCACCCCGACGTGGTGCTGATCGGCGACTCCAACGGCAAGGCCCGCACCACGCGCCAGATCATGGTCGGCGCGGACAAGATCACCCGCTTCTTCACCGGCGTGTTCGCCCAGTACACCGACGACGCGGTGGCCGGGGCGCGGCCGCTGCTGGTCAACGGCGATCTCGGGCTGTACCTGCCGCCCGCCCCCGGCGACGCCGACCACCACCCGCTGGACGCGCACGTGTCCACCTTCGTGGTCCGCGACGGCCTGGTCGTGGCGATCTACGACCAGGCGAACCCGGAGAAGCTGACCCACCTGCCCGACTGAGTCAGGAGCCGGGCACCGATCCGATGGCGGGCGGCTTGGGCGGGTCGCCCGGCACCACCTGGCCGAGGGTTTCGGTCCAGTTCTCGCCCCACAGCCCGCTCTGCTGGATCTTGCCCAGCCAGTCGTTGACCACCTTCTTGAACGCCTCGTCGCCGTGCCGGATGCCGATGCCGTAGGCCTCCTCGGTGAACGGCTCGCTGACGATCTGGATCTTGTCGTTGAGCTGCGCCGTCCCGGCCAGCAGCGTCATGTCGTGCACGTAGGCCACCGCGGTGCCCGCTTCGAGCGCCTGGATGCACTCGGTGGCCGCGCCGTAGGTGGTCAGCTGCACGCCCGGCGCGCTCTGCTTGATCGCGTCCACGCTGGTGGTGCCGGAGACCGCGACCACCTTCTTGCCGGCCAGGTCGGCCGGGGTGGAGATCTTGTTCTCCGTGCTCAGCGTGGCGATGGCCTGCCCGGAGACCAGGTACGGCCCGGCGAAGCTGATCTTCTCCGCGCGCTGCGGGGTGATGGTGTAGGTGCTGATCACCACGTCGACCGTGCCGGTCTGCAGCACGGCTTCACGCGTCTCGGAGATCGACCGCACCACCTTCACGTTCGGCTCGCCGATGAGGTACTTCGCCAGCAGCTTGCCGAGCGTGGCGTCGAAGCCGACGGTCTCCCCGGTGATCGGGTTCCGCTGGGACATCAGCGGCAGGTCCAGCTCGCCACCGACGAGCAGCTGCCCGCGTTCGCGGATCGCGGCGGCCGTCGGGCTGGCCGCGATCTCCGCGGCGGAGGCCACCGGCGCCCGGTCGAGCAGGCTCAGCTGGGCGGGTGGCGCCGCGGGCGGTGCCTGCCCGCCGCTGCACCCGCTCAGCGCCACCAGGCACACCGCACCCAGTGCCAGCCCCGTCCGCAGCCAAGACGCCGTTGTCACGCCGCGTTCCCCTCTCGTGGGCGTTGGTGGGCGTCACGACCCCGGAACGGACCCGATCTGCGGTGGCGCCGGCGGCTGACCGGCGACGACGGTGCCCAGCGACTCCTTCCACAGCTCTTCCCAGATCCCGGCCTGCACGATCTTGCCCAGCCAGTCGTTGACGAACTTCTTGAACTCGGTGTCCCCGCGCGGCAGGCCGATGCCGTAGGGCTCGCTGGTGAACGGCTCGCCGATGACGCGGATCTTGTCGTTGAGCCTGGCCGCGCCGGCCAGCACGGTCAGGTCGTGCACGTAGGCCACCGCCTGCCCGGCCTCCAGCGCCTGGATGCACTCGTTGGCCGTGCCGAAGGTCTTGATCTGCGCGTCCGGGGCCACCTTCTCCAGCGCGTCCACGCTGGTGGTGCCCGCGACCGCGACCACGGTCTTGCCGTTGAGGTCGGCCGGCTTGGTGATCGAGCGCTCGCGGCTGAGCGTGGCGATCGACTGGCCGGACATCAGGTACGGCCCGGCGAAGGCCACTTTCTGCGCGCGCTGCGGGGTGATGGTGTAAATCCGGATGACCGCGTCGACCGTGCCGACCTGCAACAGCGCCTCACGGGTCTCCGGGGTGGCTTTCGCGATCTTGACCGACGATTCCCCGATGATGTATTTCGCCAGCAGCTTTGCCAGCGTCGCGTCGAAACCTTCGGTTTCACCGGTAATGGAATTCCGCTCGGAAAGCAGTGGCAGGTCCAGTTCCCCGCCGACGATCAGCTGCCCGCGCTGCCGGATGGCGGTCGCGGTGGGACTCGCCGCCAGCTCCGCCGCACTGGCCACCGGCGCCCGGTCGAGCAGCCCGCCCGGCCCCGGCGCGGGGCTCGGACCAGCGGTACCCGGGGTGTTCGAGCCACCACACGCGGTCAGCGCGACCAGTCCGGTGACCGCCGCGGCCATCGCCAGCCAGCGGCGCGCCGGAAACGCCCTCACCATGTAAGACCCACGCTCCATTCATCATCCCGCGGCCGTGCCGGAGCCCATCTCCAATAGACGCCGGCAGCACTGACTGGCCCCCGAGACTTCCCAGCCGGAGCACACAAAACCCGCTCTTGGCGCAACCATAACCAGGGCGAACCACTAATTGTTAGCCCGAATTTCGGTGAGTGATAAACCAACTCCGTTAATGAATTGCACGATCTTGGCAGCAAGCCGTGAATGCGCGAGCAGGCCGGGCGCAACGGGCCAGGACCGGGTTGCGGGTGCCGTCACGGCACCCGCAATCGATCTTGTCCAGTGATGTTTCCGTGACCTGCACGGCGATTAATCGGAAACTGCTTAACCGGCCGCCCGGCCGATCTCGGTGACCTGGGGCACCCGGCAGGCCCCCCCCGAGGTGAAGCCCTGCTCGGTGATGTCCAGCGCGTTGTTCATCCGGGCACGCATGTTCTCCAGGCCGATCTGGTAGGTCAGCTCCAGCACGCCCTTGCGGCCGAACTCGGCCTCCAGCTCGGCGACCTGCTCGTCGGTCACGGTGACCGGCGTCGCGGTCATCGCGTCCGCGTAGGCCAGCGCGAGCCGCTCCTGCGGGCTGTACAGCGGCGAGTCGGCGTAGTCGTCGATCGCCTTGAGCCGGTCGATGTCGAGGCCCTCGTGCTTCTGCAGCATGGTGCCGAAGTCGATGCACCACGAGCAGCCGAGCCGCACCGCCGTGCGGTACACCGCCAGCTCGCGCACGTTGACCGGCAGCTCGTTCGACACCTTCTCGGCGAACAGCTCGGTCACCAGCCCGGCACGCAGGACACGCGGGTTGTGCGCGCTGACCGCCATCGGCTCGGGCAGCGCGCCGAAGCGGCGGCGGGCGATCCTGGCGATGACACGCAGCACGAGGCCGCCGCTCTTGACGTCCAGCGCGGGAATACGGGGCATGATCCCTCTCCTTCGTTCGTCGGTCTCACGAGGGGGACGAGACGACTTCTCCGGCTGTGACAGGCCGGGGTGAGCAGGTGGCGGCGATCACCATGGCGACCGCGGCCGCGCCGAAGACCACGGTCAGCCCCGCCGCCTCGAAACCCCCGGTGACCAGCAGCGCGAGCCAGCCGAGCACGGTGGTCCCGGCCACCCCGCCCGCCTGCCTGGCGAAGGTGAACACGCCCATCGTGGCGCCCATCTCGGCCGGCGCGGCGCGGCCCTGGGCGAGCACGGTGTAGGCGGAGACCACGAGCATGAAGCTGCCGCCGGTGAGCACCAGCCCGGCCGCCATCAGCACCACCCCGCCGGTGTGGATCGACACCGCGATCAGCGCCAGCCCGGCGACGCCGGTGAGGCAGCCCCAGCGGCCCCACGCGGTCATCCGGGGCCAGCGGCGCGCCAGCACCGCGAAACAGCTCGAGACGAGCAACGAGCCGCCCGTCATGGCCAGCAGGAGCAGCCCGGCCGCGCTCGGGTCACCCCGCACGCCGAGCGTGATCACCAGCGAGACGTAGGTGAAGGTGCCGTAGAGCGCGACGCCGGCGAGCGTGGTCGCCAGCACCGAGCGGACCACCACCGCGTCGGCGAAGATCCGGCGCGGGATCAGCGTCTGCGTCCTGGCGAAGGCGTACCCGGCCACCACCGCGGCCACCGCCAGCACCGGCGTCCACAGTGGACTTCGCGCCAGCTCGGGCACGGTGCCCAGCGCGGTGGCCGCCGCACCCGCCACCGCCAGCAGTGCCGAGCCACGGAGGTCCAGCCGTCCGGCGGGGCGGTCGGCACGGCGGCCGGGCAACCCGGCCATGCCGAGCACCAGCGAAACCACGCACAGCGGGAGGTTGAACCAGAACAGCCAGCGCCAGCCGAAGGCGTCGGCCACCAGCCCGCCGGCCGGCGGCCCGGCGAGCGAGGCGACCGCGCCGACGGCCACCTGCCAGCCCTGCCGCCGGATCAGCTCGGTGCGGTCGAACAGCTCGCCGAGCGCCGCCATCGCGCCGACGATCAGCCCGCCCGCCCCGAGACCCTGCACGGCGCGCCCGGCGATCAGCGAGCCGATGTCCCCGGCCACCGCGCACCAGGTGGATCCCGCCGCGAGCAACACGATCGACAGCACAAAAGCCGCTTTTCGCCCATACAGATCACCGAAGCGGCCGTGGACCGGCGTGGAGACCGTGGTGGTGAGCAGTGACGCCGCGGTGACCCCGGCGACCGCGGGCCCGGCGTCCAGCTCGGCGCCGATCAGCGGCAGCGCGGTCACCACCACCGTCAAATCCAGCTGTGCCAGCAACATCCCGAGCAGGACCCCGGCGAAGGCGAGCGTGCGCGTACGCTGATTCGTGTGCATATCGCACACATTAACGCGTGCAATATGCACGCATCAAGGGCATGGCAGGATGTCCGGCCATACCCGCATGGGTGATCTTGGTTCGAGGAAAGGCTCGTGAGCTCCGAGGTGACCGAAAACGAGAAAGCCCGGCCCGCGCCGAACGGCGGCGGACCGGCCTTGTTCCGGTTGGTCAGGTTCTGGTCGCGCCGGTGGGCGCCCGAGGTGGTGGAGCGGCTCTACGAGGGCGCCCCGCAGACGTGGACCGTGCAGAACCTCTACGTGATCGACGCGATCCACAGCGCGGCGCAGGCGGATCCGGAGGTGACCGTGGCCGACGTGGCGCGGCAGCTCGGGCTGGACCGCTCGGTGGCGAGCCGGATGATCACCGACGCCGTGCGCGACGGCTTTGTGCTCCGGGAAACCTCCGGGCAGGACGCCCGCCGCGCCCGGCTGTCGCTGTCACCGGCGGCCGAGAAGTTCCTCGACGCCACCCACGAATACCAGCGCGCGGCCTTCGCCGAACTGGTCGCGCACTGGCCAGCCGAAGACCGGCGGCGCTTCGCCGGCTACCTGGGGCGGCTGGCCAAGGAAGTGCTGCGTTAGCCCGTCGCCGGATTGGTGACCCTGGCCAGGAAGTAGACCGCACCGGTGCCGGTGTGCCGGACCAGCAGCAGGAACGGCCGGTCCACGGTGACCGGCACCGGGTCGCCGACCGGCAGCGAGACCATCCGGATCATCGCCGCGGTGGCCGCCGCGCCCTCCAGGCCGCTCTCGTCGATGCGCAGCACCGCCTGGTGCAGCACGTCCGAAACCAGCAGCCGCGGGTCGGGGCTGAGGCCGGACAGGTCCGCCTCCGGTGTGAACAGCGTCCGCACGCCGAGCGCCTTGAGCACGGCGGTGAGGTCGGTGCGCAGGTCCAGTTCGAGCTTCGGCAGCGCCAGGCTCACCTGGGTGAACCGCTTGGCGGACAACAGTTCCGCCAGCCGCCCGGCGTCCAGCTCCGCCTCCGCGGCGGCCAGCTCGCCGTCGGGCAGCAGGACGACCGCCTCCACGTCGCCGACCGCGGGCAGGCCGACCACCTGCCAGCCGTCTTCGTGCGCGTAACCGAGCTGCTCGGTCAGGTGCATGGTCGGCACCTCGACCGGGCCGCCCGGCGCGCGGAAGGGGGCCGGGCGGGTGGCGCCCTCGCCGAACGGGTTGGTCCACGCGGTCTTCAGGTAGAGCGCGTTGACCACGGCGGCGACGGTGTCCGGGCCGACCGAGCCGGGGGTGAGCAGTTCGGGGATCAGGTCGTGCGTGGTGGCCGCGATGTCGGCGTTGATCAGCCGCCGCGCGCCCTCGGGGTCACCGACAAAGGGCGCGCTCGCGACCGAGCCGTTCGCCCAGGCCGTCAGCTCGCCGGCGAACTCGGCACGCAGTTCCAGCTCGTCCCAGGCCCAGAGCGTGTTGGCCACTTCGAGCACCGGGGTGTCCTGGTGGTCCGGCCCCTGCAGCTCCGCGGCTTCGCGCAGGAGCTTGGCGTGGGCGTCCACCTCGCCGAGCAGCCGGACCAGTTCCTCGGCGGACTTCCCGCGGGCCGCTCTGGCCACCAGCGCCAGCGCACTGGCCGCGGAGTACGGCGAAAAGCAGGTGGCGCCCGATCCGGCCTCGGCGTGCAGGGCCAGAGCGAAGCGCAGGTGACTGGTTTCGGCTGGGTCTGCTGGGACTCCCATGGCACCGACCCTACGCGTGACGACCCGTGTGCCACGAGTGCCAAGCGTGGGCTTGTGCGTCAGTGAGCGAGGCGACCTGGTCGATCACCACGCGCAGGCGCGCGGCGTCGTCGGCCGCGGCGGTCCAGGCTGGCTGGAAGATCGGGTCCAGTGGTTCGGGCGCCTGCCTGGCCAGCACCTCGACCAGCTCGATGAGCAGCTGCCGCTGGCCGTCCTGCATGGCCAGCCGCCGCGGGTCGCTCATCACGTACCGCAGCGCCAATGCCTTGAGCACGGCCACCTCGGCACCCACCTGCTCCGGCACCGCCAGCGAAGCGGCGTACCGGGTCAGCGGGCCGTCGCCGTGGGCCTCCCTGGTGCCGGTGACCGCCGCCGAGGCGAACCGGCCGACCAGCTCGCTGGTCATCCGCTTGAGCGCCACCTGGGCGCCGAGCGAGGCGTCGTAGCGCTCGGCCAGCTCCTTCACCACCGGCAGTTCCAGCAGCCCGCGCGCCGCACCCTCCAAAGTGGACACCGGGGCGGCGGAGAAGTGCTTGGCCGCCAGTTCCGCCAGCGCGGCCCGCTCCTGCGAGTCGGCCAGCACGCGGAACGAGATGCGCCCGGCGAGCACGCCGTCCTCCACGTCGTGCACCGAGTAGGCCACGTCGTCGGCCCAGTCCATGATCTGGGCCTCCAGGCAGGTGCGGCCCTCCGGCGCGCCCTCGCGCATCCAGCGGAACACGCCGAGGTCGTCGGCGTACACCCCGAACTTGGCCACCCCGGCGGTGCGCGGCCACGGGTACTTCGTCGCCGCGTCCAGGCAGGCCCTGGTCAGGTTGAGCCCGGCGGTCTCCGGCCCGTCGAGCACCTTCGGCTCGAGCCTGGCCAGGATGCGCAGCGTCTGCGCGTTGCCCTCGAACCCGCCGCAGGGCTGCGCCGCCTCGTTCAGCGCGTGCTCGCCGTTGTGGCCGAACGGCGGGTGGCCGATGTCGTGCGCCAGCCCGGCGGTGTCCACCAGGTCCGGGTCGGCGCCCAGCTCCTCGGCGATGCCGCGGCCGATTTGGGCGACCTCCAGCGAATGGGTCAACCTGGTGCGCGGCACCCCGCTCACCTCGGTGCCCTCACCGGGGCCCACGACCTGCGTTTTCCCGGCCAGCCGGCGCAGGGCAGCCGAGTGCAGCACCCGGGCCCGGTCACGCGCGAACGCGCTGCGGGCGTCGGCCCGCGCGCCCGCGAGCACCGCGCCCTTGGGCGGCTCGGCGAGCCTTCGCTCGGCGTCGTGCGCCGTGTAGGAGTTCACCTCCGCCAGCTTAACCGCCCCGGCTTGCCGAAATAGGGGTTCCCCTAGGGACTTTCTCGGGTGCCCGCGGAAAGCAAACCAGGAGACGATTGTGATTCCAGTCACCACGAACACTGGAAGCACGGAGGCGGTGATGAGTTATGACAAGCGCCGAAAGAGCCGAAGTCGTCACTCCTGAGCGAACACCGGTCATCACCCACCGGGCCCGCGCGATGCTGCGCGCGGTGCAGGCGGGCCGGGCCGAGCTGACCGCGAGCTGCGAGCCGGACCTCAGGGTGGACGGCCTGCACTGCAGTGACCAGGCGACTTCCCACGAACTGGCCAGGGCGGGGCTGATCAGGGCGGCCGGACCGGCCCTGCCGGGCACCTGGGTGCGGGCCGAGCTGACCCCGGCCGGACTGGCCGCGCTGGCGCGCCCGATCCAGGGTTACGGGAGCCGGCGGCTCTCCGTGGTGCCGCCGTTACCCGGTGAATCGGCGGCGTGAGAATTGTTTCCGCAAGGCGGGAGAATCACATGATCGGCGGGTGTGGAATAGCGGTTGCTCAGCTGATACCGGTGCCGCCGATATCGTCCGCGGGGCGTTTCGAAAGCCGGTAGTACAGCAGCGCCCCGGTTTCCCGGAAGATGTACTTCGCCTGGGTTTCCCTGGTCTGCACGATCGGGCCGCGGTGGGTCGGCGAGGTCCACGCGTCCAGCCCGACGTCCTCGGCCATCGTCTCCGCCCGCAGTGAGTGCCACGGGTCGCTGACCAGCACCGCGCTGGCCATGCCGCGCCGGTGCACCTCGTCGGAGACCGCGTGGAGCGTGCCGAGCGTGTCACGCCCCTCCCCGACCACGATCGTGTGCTCGCGGGGCACGCCGCGCTCGATCAGCCACCGCGCGCCCGCCTCGGCCTCGGTGTAGCTGTC
The DNA here is from genome assembly GCF_003312875.1 of Amycolatopsis albispora. Lineage (NCBI taxonomy): Bacteria > Bacillati > Actinomycetota > Actinomycetes > Pseudonocardiales > Pseudonocardiaceae > Amycolatopsis > Amycolatopsis albispora. Next base: position 8,695,878 of record NZ_CP015163.1, on the reverse strand, counting down.
CCCCTCCGCGGAACCGCCCGAAGTCAGCACGTACTTGGCGACGCCGCTGTCGTAGAGCTGCTTCGCGTGCACCAGGCGCGCGCGGAACACCTCCGACGGCTTGCCGTTGTACTGGGCCGCGCCGAGCACCACGATGACGTCGGCCGGGGAGCGGTCGTCCAGCCTGGCCACCTGCCACACCCGGACCGCGGTGCCGCCGACCACGAGCAGCGCGATCAGCACCGCGCCGACCACGGCACGGCGCACCCAGCGGGCAGCACTCACACGTCCGGGGATTCGCGCAGTCATAGTGGGGAAATCCTGACAGATGCACGCTCCGTAGCGAGTACCCCCTACGGACCAGGCCGGGCCGCCGGGCTCAGGCGGCGGCGGGCGCTCGCAGTGTCACGAATGTGGCTTTCGAGACGTTTGGCGTCTCGAAAGCCACATTCGTGACATCCGGAGGGGGCCTACAGCCAGCCGCGGTCCTCGGCGATGCGGATGGCCTCCGCGCGCGTGCGGGCGCCGGTCTTCCCGATGGCGGCGGACAGGTGGTTGCGCACGGTGCCGTCGGACAGGTGCAGCCGCGCGGCCACGTCGGCCACCGTGGCCCCATCACCGGCGGCGCGCAGTACTTCCAGCTCCCGCCCGGTCAGCGGGCTGGTGCCGGTGGCCAGCGATTCCGCGGCCAGCGCCGGGTCCACCACGCGCAGTCCACTGTGGACCCGCCGGACGGCGTCCACCAGCTGCTCCGGCGGGCTGTCCTTGACCACGAAGCCGGCCGCCCCGGCGGCCATCGCCCTGGCGAGGTAACCCGGCCTGCCGAAGGTGGTGCACACGATGATCCGGCAGCCGGGCAGCGCGGCGTGCAGCTCGGCGGCGGCTTCCAGCCCGTCCTTGCCGGGCATCTGCACGTCGAGCAGGACAACGTCCACTTCGGAGGCACGGGCGAGCGCGACCACCTCGTCGCCCGAGGCCGCCTGCGCCACCACCTCGATGTCCGGCTCCAGCCCGAGCATGGCCGCCAGGGCGCCTCGCACCAGCGCCTGGTCGTCGGCCACCAGCACCCGGATCACGCCACCACCTCCGGCGGCCACGCGCCCCCGGGAATCGCCGATGGCTCCTGCGGCCACTCGCACCCGAAAACCGGCGCCACCTCCCGCTGCCCCTCGCACCAGCGCACCGGCGCCACCTTCCGCGGCCACGCGCCCCCGGGAACCGCCACTGGCTCCTGCGGCCACTCGTACCCGAAGACCGCCGCCGGGTGCATCACCGCCCGCGCCTTGATCACGCCGCTGCCTCCCCCGCGCTCGCTCGTACTCGGAAACCGCCGCCGGTCAGTGGTTCCGCTTGCACCGAGCCACCAACCGCAGCCAGCCGCTCCCCCAGCCCCCGCAGGCCGTTGCCCGGCGCACCGGGTGGGTTCGCGCCGTCGTCGGTGATCTCGATCCAGTCTTCGCCGAGTGAGATCCGTACCACCCGCGCCCCCGAGTGCCGGATCACGTTGGTCACCGCCTCCCGCACCACGTAACCGAACACACCCCGCAGCTCCGGCCGCACGTCGTCCACCGCGGACGGCAGTTCCGCGCGGATCTCCGCGGCCCGCAGCGCCTCACGCGCCCCGGCCAGTTCCGCGGGCAGTGACACCTCGCGGTACTCGGTGACGGTGGCGCGCACGTCCGCCAGCGTGCTCCTGGCCAGCCCTTCGATCGAGCGGATCTCCTCGACGGCGGACCGCTCGTCGTGCGCGGTCTCCAGCATCCGGCGCGCCAGCCCGGCCTTCACCGCGATCGTGGTGATGCTGTGCCCCAGCAGGTCGTGCAGATCGCGAGCCAGCCGCTCGCGTTCGGCGCTGACCGCCAGCGCGGCGATCTCCTCCTGCGCCGCGCGCAACTGCCGCACCATCCGCGAAAGCCTGCCCATGAAGAACATCGCGATGCTCACCGACACCACGGTGACCAGATTCCCCAGCTCCGCGAGGAACCGTCCCTCCACCAGCAGCCAGCCGGTCAGCCCGAGCACCGCGACCCCGTCGACGGCCAGCACGATCGGCGTCGGCAACGCGAAGGCGACCATCGAGATCGAGTACACCATCAGGTACATGTGCTCGTCGCCGAACAGCACCAGCAGCGCGAACCCCGCCACCACGTGCGCGGCGCACCAGGCGAGCCGCGTGCCCACCCGGCGCACCGGCAACAGCACCGGCATCGCCAGGTACCCCGCGCAATAGCCCGCCACCAGCGCGAAGGACAGCACGAGCACCGGCCAGCGGTGCTCGCGCTCCAGCAGCTCGATGCTCGACGGGATGACGAACGGCAGCAACAGCAGCGAGGAGATCACCAGCCAGCGCACCGGGAACCGGCTCGGTCCCGACGTCCGCGACGTGTCCTCCCACCGGCCGTCCCGCCAGTTCACCATCTCGCCCGATCCCCTCAAACCCGTGCGCTGTCGGCGCGGTAACGCCGGATCACTATCGCACCGAGCACCACGGTCCACCCGGCCAGCACGGCCACCGCGGTGAGCAGGCTCACCGACAGCTCGCTGGTCACCGCGCCCCGGCCGAGCTGGGTCAGCCAGTAGCTCGGCAGCAGCTGCGACACCCCGCGCAGCCATTCGGGCATGGTGTCGATCGGCACCCACAGCCCGCCGAGAAAGCCCATCGTCATGGTCACCAGCATGCCCAGCGGCTGCATCGACTCCGGCGTGCCGAACTGCCCGAGCAGCAGGCCGAGCAGCACGAACGGCACCGCGCCGAGCCAGCTGCCGAGCCCCGCCCGCAGCCAGCCGTCGAACCCGAGGTGCACGCCCTCGGTGATCACCGCGACCACCGGCACCAGCACCAGCGCGGGCAGCGCCACCAGCATCCCGGACAACCCCTTGCCGCCGAGGTACCCGGCGCCCGACAACGGGGTCAGCCGCAGCTGGCGCTGCCAGCCGCCCGCCCGTTCCAGCGCGAGCCTGCCGCCACCGGCCATCGCCGCCGACAGCACGCCGAAGGCCATCATGTTGACCATGAACACGCCGACCAGCTCCGCCCGGTGCGGCGTCCCGGCTGGCAGGAAAAGGTTGGCCTGCAACAGGAACATCACCACCGGGAAGACCACGGCGAAAACCACGAACCGGGTGGAGCGGAAGGTGCGGCGAATCTCCAGCCGCAGATAGGCCAGGCTCATCGGGCGCTCCCTTCGGCGGTCAGGGACAGGAACGCGCCTTCGAGACCGACCGCGGACACCTCGATCTCGTGTGCCGCCGGGTATTCGCGCAGCAGCGCACGCAGGGTGGCATCGGAATCCCGGCTGGACAACGCCACCTGCTCACCGCGTTGCTCCACATCGGACACTCCCGGCAGTTCCCCGGCCACGGCCGCGCTCAGGCCGGGCACCACCGCGCGGATGGTGCGGCCACCGGCCAGCGCCCGCACCTGGGCCACCGAACCGTCGGCGACCACCCGGCCACCGCGCATCAGCACCACCCGGTCGGCGAAGTCCTCGGCCTCTTCGAGGTAGTGCGTGGCAAACAGCACGGTCCGGCCGGTGTTCGTGAACTCGTGCATCCCGCGCCAGAACTCCCGGCGCGTGCCGACGTCCATCGCCGCGGTGGGCTCGTCGAGCACCAGCAGGCTCGGATCGCTGACCAGCGCGATGGCGAACCGCGCGCGCTGCTTCTGCCCGCCCGACAGCTTGGTCCCGCGCCGCCCGGCGAGTTCGGTGACCCCCGCGCGGCGCAGCGCCTCGCCCACCGGCAGCGGCGCGCGGTGCAGCGACGCCACCATTTCCACCATCTCGCCGACGGTCGCGTCTTCGAGCAGCGCACCGCCCTGCAGCATCGCGCCGATGACGCCGTCGGCCACCGCTTCGGCCGGGCTCAGCCCGAAGATCGTGGCCGTGCCCGCGTCCGGCCGGGTCAGCCCGAGCAGCAGGTCCACCGTGGTGGACTTCCCGGCGCCGTTCGGCCCGAGCAGGGCGACGACTTCACCCGGCGCGATGGCCAGCTCGACGCCGTCGACCGCCCGGACCGTCCCGTAGTGCTTGCGCAGCCCCGAAAGCCGGACCGCGTGTGAATCTCTGGTCATGCCTCCAGCGTCGCGCCGGAGGCCGCCCGGACCCCAGGCCGCTCGTCACGACCTGCCCATGACATCCGTCAGGGGTCAGCAGCCGATCAGCCGCGCGGCCAGGTAGGACTCCAGCTGGTCGATCGAGATCCGCTCCTGGCGCATGGTGTCGCGCTCGCGCACGGTCACCGCGTGGTCCTCGAGCGAGTCGAAGTCGACGGTGACGCAGAACGGCGTGCCGATCTCCTCCTGGCGGCGGTAGCGCTTGCCGATCGACCCGGCGTCGTCGAAGTCGACGTGCCAGTGCTTGCGCAGCGCGGCCGCCACGTCGCGGGCCTTCGGCGTGAGGTCGGCGTTGCGCGAGAGCGGCAGCACGGCCACCTTGTACGGCGCGAGCCGGTAGTCCAGCTTCAGCACCACGCGCTTGTCCACGCCGCCCTTGGCGTTGGGCACCTCGTCCTCGGTGTAGGCGTCGACCAGGAAGGCCATCATCGACCGGCCGACACCGGCCGCCGGCTCGATCACGAACGGCCGGTAGCGCTGGCCGCTGGCCTGGTCGAAGTAGGACAGGTCCACGCCGGAGTGGTTCGAGTGCGTGGTGAGGTCGAAGTCGGTGCGGTTCGCGATGCCTTCCAGCTCACCCCACTCCTGGCCGCCGAAGCCGAAGCGGTACTCGATGTCCACCGTCCGCTTCGAGTAGTGCGACAGCTTTTCCTTGGGGTGCTCGTAGTGGCGCAGGTTCTCCGGCTTGATGCCGAGATCGGTGTACCACTCGGTGCGCGTGTCGATCCAGCGCTGGTGCCAGACCTCGTCCTCACCCGGCTCGACGAAGAACTCCATCTCCATCTGCTCGAACTCGCGGGTCCGGAAGATGAAGTTGCCCGGGGTGATCTCGTTGCGGAAGGACTTGCCGATCTGGCCGATGCCGAACGGCGGCTTCTTCCGCGAGGTGGTCTGCACGTTGAGGAAGTTGACGAAGATGCCCTGCGCGGTCTCCGGGCGGAGGTAGTGCAGGCCCTCCTCGGACTCGACCGGACCGAGATAGGTCTTGAGCAGGCCGTTGAACTCACGCGGCTCGGTGTACTGGCCGCGGGTGCCGCAGTTCGGGCACGGCACGTCGGTCAGGTCGCCTTCGGCGATCTCCTTGCCGCTGCGCTCGGCGTACTCCTCGCTCAGGTGGTCGGCCCGGAAGCGCTTGTGGCACGACAGGCACTCGACCAGCGGGTCGACGAAGGCCTCGACGTGACCGGAGGCCACCCACACCGGGCGCGGCAGGATCACCGAGGAGTCCAGGCCGACCACGTCGTCGCGGCCCTGCACCATGGACTTCCACCACTGGCGCTTGATGTTCTCCTTGATCTCCACGCCGAGCGGGCCGTAGTCCCACGCCGACCGGGTACCCCCGTAGATCTCCCCGCACGGAAAGACAAAACCACGACGCTTGCAGAGACTGACTACGGTCTCGATGGTGTTGGCGGGCACTCCACGCTCCGTGACATGCGGGGACGAACATCTGACTTGGAACTGTCAGGGTATCCGCTGCGCTCCGCGCCCTCCGCGAGGGGTTTACCTTGGGTGAAAAGGCAAACGCGGATCACGGCCGCGAGACGAGCTCCGCGGTCACGATCCGGTTGTCCTGATAGCCCTCGGTACCGCCCACGTAGTCACCGCCGCAGGTCACCAGCACCAGCCGGTGCGGCCCGTCCTGGCCGAACAGCTGCTGCGCGTGCTGGGGCAGTTCGTTCTTGTGCAGCGTGAGGACCTCGGTGATCCGGTACTTCCACTGCCCGCCGCCGGTGTCCACCACGCTCACCTCCTGCCCCGGGTTGCTGCGCCACAGCTCGTCGAACGGGCCGTTCTGCCGCTTCCAGTTCACGTGGCCGGACAGCAGCGCCGCACCCTGGCTGTCGCCGAGCTTGGCGCCCCACCAGGTGGCTTCGTCGAGGCCGTCCGGGATCGGCAGCACGCCGTCGGCGGTGACCTCCTTGCGGACCAGCTTCGCCGTGCCGCCCTCGGGCAGCCGGACCGTGCCGGGGCTCTGCGCGGGTTCGGCGACCTGCACCGGCGCGGCCGGGGCCGAGGTCTCCGCCGGCACCCGCACCGGCACCGGGGCGGGCGGCTGGGCCACCGGCACCGGCTCGGGGCCGCTGGCCAGCACCCAGATCCCGACCCCGGTGACCACCACCGCGACGACGGCGAGCACGATCGCGATCAGCTTGCGGCGGCGCGGGACTTCCGGCTCGACGGGAGGCGTTTCCACCAGGTCAGCTCTTCCGCTCGGCCGGCGCGGGACGACGGCGCAGCGTCAGCACGGCACCGGTGCCCAGCAGCAAGCCACCACCGAGCAGCGACAGGCCCAGCGGCGACACGCCACCATCGGTGTGCTCCGGGGTGATCGCGCCCGCCGGGATCTTCGTCGGCACCTGCGGGGTGCTCGACTGCGGCTCCGACGGCTTGAAGTTCTCCGGGATCGAGCAGCTGACCCCGCCGAGCACGTACCGGCTCGGGACTTCCTCGATGACCTTGTCGTCCTTGTCCTTGACGCGCGTGACGACCTCGACGAGCCAGCCCGCGGCGGCGTTCAGCTCCCCCTTGCGCCACTGGTCCTGGCGCAGCAGCGAGTCGAACTCGGAGATCGGGCGCACGGTCAGGTCGGAGCGCGTCTTGGCGGGGTCCTCGACGCCGACCTTGGCGTCGGTGTCCCGCGGCGCGCCGAACGGCAGGTCGGTCAGCTTTACCTCACCGCCGGCGGCGGGCACCTTCTCTTCGACGAGTTCACCGTCGGCGTTGCGCACCCAGAGCTTCTCCGCGGTGGTGGTGCCGGTGACCTTGTCACTGCCCGCGCATTCCACGCTGGTCTTGGCCCCGCTCAGCACCACGAGGGTGTTCTCGAGGTCGCTGTGGCCGCCGATCGAGGTGTCCTGCAGCGCGTAGTTGGTCTCGGCGGTGGCCGTGGGCACGTTGTTGTCCTTCAGCGTCGCCACGACGTTGTGGTCGCGGCTTGCGACGCCTTCCGGGTACGGGCTGTGCGCCGGGTCGTACTTGCCGAGGTGCACCAGGTAGTTCGGGCCGATGGCGTTCTTCTCGCCGTCGTCCTTGGGCAGCAGGATGCGGTCCTGCGACAGCCTCGACTCGCCCGCCTTGAGCGGAGACTTCTGCGTCTCGGTGACCAGGGTGCCCGCATTCTCCCCCTCGCCGACCTTCGCCGCCGCGGCGTTGGCGTAGGCGACCGGGCCGGTCTCCTCGTCGACCTGGGCCGACGCCACCCCGGGCGCGACCGCGAAGGCCAGTGCCGTCGTACCGGCGGCCAGCTTCGTCACAAAACGCGTCATGGCTCCTCAGCTTCATAGGCGCTCTTGCCGTGTCTCACGCGTGACCACGCGCAGGGGTTGCTCGCGCGTCCCCAGACCCCGCGGTGCGGCCAACTTCGCACGGCCGTCCACAAGATAGGAAACTTACTCACGATTTCGACCGGATGTCACTCGAACGGCCTAGTCCCTGAGATGGGCACTAGGATGGTAAGGACAACCCTTTTCGCCAACCGCTGGAGTGGACGATGCCGACGGTGAGCCCGGACGCCGCACCACCCGGTCTGCCGGAGGACGCCGAGCACGTGCACTCGCCGGCCAGGACGCCGTCCCCGCACGCGCCGACGCCGTCCGCGGCCACCCTGGTCGAGGCCGGTGAGCTGCTGCGCGCGCTGGCCGCCCCGGTGCGCATCTCGATCGTGCTGCAGCTGCGTGACGGCGACCGCTGCGTGCACGAACTGGTCGACTCGCTCGAGGTGGCGCAGCCGCTGATCAGCCAGCACCTGCGGGTGCTCAAGGCGGCCGGGGTGGTGCACGGCGAGCGGCGCGGCCGCGAGGTGGTCTACCGGCTGGTGGACGACCACCTGGCGCATATCGTGGTGGACGCGGTGGCACACGTGCAGGAAGGCAAGCAGTAGTGAGCATCCCGACCCGAGGACCGGCCCCGCTGCCGGGACGCCGGTCCACCAAGCAGCGCGCGGCCGTGGTCGAGCTGCTGGCCACGGTGGACGACTTCCGGTCGGCGCAGGAACTCCACGACGAGCTGCGCAAGCGTGGTGAGGGCATCGGCCTGACCACGGTGTACCGGACGCTGCAGTCGCTGTCCGAGGCAGGCGAGATCGACGTCCTGCGCACCGAATCCGGCGAGGCGATCTACCGGCGCTGCTCCTCGCACCACCATCACCACCTGGTCTGCCGCCGGTGCGGGTTCACCGTCGAGGTGGAGGGCCCGGCGGTGGAGCGCTGGGCGGAGAAGATCGCCTCGGGCAACGGTTTCTCCGACATTTCGCACACCGTGGAAATCGTCGGGCTCTGCGCGGACTGTTCCAAGGAAAACTAGGTTTCGTCCGGGCGCAACGCGTCCAGGATCAGCGACAGGCCGAACTCGAACTCGCCCGCGTAGGTGTAACCGGGCTGGAGAACGTGCTCGGTCATCAGCTCCATCAGGTTCGGATAGGCGTCGACGGGCGCGTCGCGGGCGATTCCGGTGGCGACCTCGTCAAGTTCCTCGGTGTTGGTGAACGGCAGGCTCAGCTCCTGGAGCACAAAACCGTAGAGGTAGCTGTCGATCACCGAGAAGGCGTGCGCGGCCATCGGCACGGAGAAACCGCCCGCGTGCAGGACACCGAGCACCGCGTCGTGGTGGCGCAGCGTCGCCGGGCCCGGCTGGCTGCGCGAGTCCATCAGGCCGACGGCCCAGGGATGACGCCGCAGCGCCGCGCGCGCTGATTCCGCGCGGTCGCGCATGGCCGCCTTCCAGTCCCCGCCCGGGGCGGGCAGCTCGATTTCGGCGAACACCGCGTCGACCATGCCGTTGAGAATGTCGTCCCGGCCGCCGACGTGGTTGTAGAGCGACATCGCCTCCACGCCCAGCCTCCCGGCGATCGCCCGCATGGTGAGCCCGGCTTCGCCCTTTTCGTCGGCCAGCTCCATCGCTGCGGTGATCACCCGCTCCCGGCTCAGCGGTGCGCGCTTCGGCATGTGCCCTCCTTGACGTACTTACAGCGTAAGTCTAGCGTTACTTACAACGTAAGTCCGGAAGGCGGGAGCGGGACATGGAAAAGGTCTGCGTCATCGGCGCGTCGGGAAAGCTCGGGCAGTACATGGTCGGACAGGCACTGGATCGCGGGTACGAGGTCGTCGGCGTGTGCCGCGAGCGCAGCGTGGGCAAGCTCACCCGGTTCGCGGACCGGATCACCGTGGTGCCGGGGCCGACCAACGATCCGGAGGTGATCCGGAAGGCGGTCGCGGGCTGCGACGGCGTGCTGACCGTGCTCGTGCCGTGGGGTGTGCGGCAGTACTCGTCGGGCACCGCGCAGGCCGTGCTCGACCACGCCGAACCCGGTGCGCGGCTGGTTTTCTCGTGTGGCTGGCACATCAGCCGGGACGGGCTCGACCGGTACTCGTGGCGGTTCAGAACCGGCGTCCGGGTCGCCACCAGGCTGGCGAAGCTGGCGCGCGTGGTCGAGATCGACGACCAGGTCGAGGCGTGCCGCCGGATCTTCGACAGCGACCGGCGGTGGACGGTCGTGCGCGGCAGCGATCTCGAAGAGGGCGAGAGCCAGGGGCTGCCGGTGTGGAGCCGTCACGTCGGCGACCCGATCCTCGCCAGCAACCTGACGCGGCGCGTGGACTTCGCGCTGTTCATGGTGGAGGCGCTGACCGACGACTCGCTCGTGCGGGAGGCACCGGCGATCGTCGGCCGTCTCTCGGAAAGCGCGCTAGCCGCTCAGTAGGTCTTCAGTATTCGTACGGGTCCTTCGGCGCGGGTACCGGGCGCACCGAGGCGAGGGTGAGGTCCGGGGTGTAGTTCGTCTCGCGGGTGGTGGTGCCGGGCACGACCACGCCGGTGACCTCGATCCAGGTGTCCGGCCGCAGGCCCTCGGTGCCCGGGCCGAGCAGGCGCACGGTGACCGGGTTGGCGTCGGCCGCGCAGCAGCCGATGACCAGGCGCGCCAGCAGCACGTCGGCGCCGTCGCGGGCGACGAACCCGGACAGCGAAACCGTGCGGCCGTTGAGCGAACCGCTCGAATCCCAGCCCGCCCTGGTGACGAACTCCGAAACCGGCAACGGCACCACCTGCTGCTCGGGCAGCGCGGGAAAGAGTTGCGCGTCCCGCAGCGCCGAGGACTGCGGGGTGCGGCCCTGGGTGCGGGTCACCGAATCCGAGCCGAGCGCGGGCGGGGCGACCAGGAACACCGCGAGCACCGGCACCATCAGCAGCCACGCCGAGCGGGCCGGGTGCTGGTGGCCTTCGTGCGCGTGTCCGGCCGGGGCCGCGGCCCTGCGGGCGGCCACCAGGTCGCGGCCGATGGCGAGCACGCCGAGCAGCACCATGATCGCGCCACCGGCGATGATCCACGGCTGGTGCGCGGGCTTGACGTACCGCAGGTAGTCGCCGTTGAGGCTGATCTTGAGCAGCGCCCCGCCGAGCAGGACGAGCAGGATGTTCTGCGTTTCGCGCCGCATCACGAACCTCCGAGCAGGAACGATCCGGCGAGCACCGCGCTGGTGGTCGCGACGACAAAGGTGACCGGGGCGAACCGCAGCGCGAACGACCGGCCGAAGGTGCCCGCCTGCAACGCGAACAGTTTGACGTCCACCGCCGGGCCGACGACCAGGAACACCAGTTTCGGCAGCAGCGGCATCGCGGTGAGCGAGGCGGCGACGAAGGCGTCGGCCTCGCTGCACAGCGCGAGCACCACGGCCAGCACGGCCATCACCAGGATGCCGAGCACGATCTGCTCGCCCAGCACGCCAAACCACTCCGGCGGCACGAGCACGCCGAGCGCGGCCGAGATCAGCGCGCCCAGCACGAGGAAGCCGCCCGCCTCGACCAGGTCGGTGCGGGCGATCTCGGCGAAGGTCTTCCAGCGTGAGCCCGGTTCGCTGTCGGGCAGGCGGCGCAGCGCGCGCTCGGCGATCCACTCGAGCTTGCCGAAGCGGGCCCACAGCCAGCCCATCACCATCGCGGTGGCCAGCGAGGCGAGGAAGCGCGCGAGCACCATCATCGGCTCGCCGGGGAAGGCGACCGCGGTGGCCACCAGCACCACCGGGTTCACCGCGGGCGCGGCGAGCAGAAAGGTCAGCGCCGCGGCGGGCGCAACACCCTGCCCCATCAACCGACGCGCGACGGGCACCGAAGCACACTCGCATCCCGGCAGCGCCACTCCCGCGAGCCCGGCCACCCCGACCGCGGCGCCCTCGCGCTTCGGCAGCACCCGGCGCAGTACGCGCGCGGGGACGAACGCGGCGATCGCGCCGCTGATCAGCACCCCGAGCACGAGGAACGGCAGCGCCTGCACACAAACCGCGACGAAGACGGTGGAGCCGGTGCGCAGCGCGGGCACGTCGAGGACCTGCTGGAGCCAGCCCTGCGCGAGAATCGCGATCAACAGCACCGCGCAGAGCACCTCGATGGAGGTGATCTTCGGCTTCCTGCGGGCCGTACCCTCCGCGTTGCCGGAAATGATTCCCACCTTCGTGACTATGCCAGACGCCCCACCCGCAGACGGGAGCGCCGGGGTGGCGCGGGCCGGTCACCGAGGTGGGGTGGCGCTGCCGCCGGGAGCATCCCCGGGCCGGGAGCGGCGTGACGCGAGCCGCGCGGCGAGCACATGTCACGAATGTGGCTTTCGAGACGTTTGGCGTCTCGAAAGCCACATTCGTGACACCAGCCCAGGTCGGTCAGGACTCCGGGATGCCCAGCAGGTCGGTGCGCAGCTGCGAAGCGGTCGAAACCACCAGCATCAGCAGCGTGCCCAGCGGAGACGGGTCCATGCCCTCAGCCGGAAAGGCGTAACGCAGGGTGACGTCCATCCCCCGCTCGGTGTGTACCACGCCCAGCGTGCCGAACAGGCCCTGCCCGGCGCGCTCCGCCGCGGAAGCCGCGATCGACTGGTCGTCCGGCAGGTCCCAGGCCACCACGCAGGTCAGGCTCAGCACGGTCAGCCCGTCGGCCAGGCGCGTCGCCTGCACCACGCACGGCACGTCCGCGTGCATGAAGGTGAGCGCCCCGTCGTCGTCGACGTGCACATCGAGGTAGCGCTCGAGCGACGAGCGGGCGAGGGTGAGCAGGTTCGCGGTGTCCGCGGCTTCGGTGGTCATCAGGCTCCTCCGGCCGACGACGCCGCGTCCACCGCGGCACCGAATCGCCGGTCACGTTTGGCGTACTCGAGGCAGGCCGCCCACAGCTGGCGGCGGTCGAAGTCGGGAAAAAGGGTGTCCTGGAAGACGAACTCGGCATAAGCCGACTGCCACAGCATGAAGTTCGAGGTACGCAGCTCCCCGGACGGGCGCAGGAACAGGTCCACGTCCGGCATCTCCGGCTGGTACAGGTACTTGGCGATGGTGCGCTCGTCGACCTTGTCCGGGTTGATCTTGCCCTCGGCGGCCAGCTGCGCGATGCGCCGCACCCCGTCGGCGATCTCGGCGCGGCCGCCGTAGTTCACGCACATGGTCATGTTCAGCGTGGTGTTGTGCCTGGTCTTCTCCTCGGCCGCCTGCAGCTCGTTGATCACGCTGCGCCACAGCCGCGGCCGGCGACCGGCCCAGCGGATGCGCACCCCGATCGAGCCGAGGTAGTCGACCTGGCGGCGGATGGTGTCGCGGTTGAAGCCCATCAGGAAGCGCACCTCCTCCGGGCTGCGCTTCCAGTTCTCGGTGGAGAAGGCGTACACCGACAGCCACTTCACGCCGAGTTCCACCGCGCCGCTGGCGACGTCGATCATCACCGCCTCGCCGCGCTTGTGCCCCTCGATCCGCGGCAGGCCGCGCTGGTTGGCCCACCGACCGTTGCCGTCCATCACCAGCGCGACGTGGTTGGGCACCAGCTCGGCCGGGATCTCCGGCGGCCGCGCCCCCGAAGGATGCGGTTCGGGCGCCCGCAAGGGCACCTGCGACGCCGGTGTGGAGCGTCCCCTGAGCCGCACGGTCGTCCTCCAGGTCATTCGGGCGGGTACGTTTCCACCCGACCCTACTTCCCGGTGACCTCGGCATCGCGGGCACGTCGCTCCACCAGCGGCAGCGACCGCAGCTGGCGCTCCAGGTGCCACTGCAACTGCGCGGCGACCAGGCCGCTGGCGTCGCGGCGGGTGCTCTGGGTGGCGGCGTCGGCGGTGGTCCAGTCCCCGTGGAGCAGCGCGCCGAGCAGCTGGAAGATCTCCGGGGCGGGGTGCACCGAACCGGCCATCCGGCACCGCGGGCACATCGCGCCGCCGCCGGCCACGCTGAACGCGCGGTGCGGGCCGGGTTCACCGCAGCGGGCGCATTCGTCGATCGCGGGCGCCCAGCCGGCGAAGGCCATCGCGCGCAACAGGAAGGCGTCGAGCACCAGTGAGGAGTCGCGCTCGCCGTCCGCCAGCGCGCGCAGGGCGCCGACGACGAGCAGGTAGAGCCGCAGTGCGGGCTCACCCTCTTCCACGGTGAGCCGGTCGGCCGTTTCGACGATGGCGCTGGCCGAGGTGTAGCGCTGGTAGTCGGCCACGATCGGCATGGCGAACGCGTCCAGGGTCTGCACCTGGGTCACCACGTCGAGCGTGCGGCCGGTGTGGAACTGCACGTCCACGTGCACGAAGGGTTCGAGGCGGGCGCCGAACCGCGAGTTGGTGCGGCGGACGCCCTTCGCGGCGGCACGGACCTTGCCGTGCCGCCGCGTCAGGAAGCTGACGATCCGGTCGGCCTCGCCGAGCTTGTACGTCCGCAGCACCACCCCGGTGTCGCGGTAGAGACGGCTCACCGCCCTATCGTCCCACTACCGGGTCAGCAGGAGGTGGTGTAGTCGCAGTAGTCGTACGAGCTGGTGATCTCGGAGTACGAGTCGTACGCCGCGGTACCGGCCGCGATCGCGACGATGATCATGATGATGGCGACCACGCAGCCGATGCCGCCCAGGATGGTCGAGATCAGGCACAGCGTCTTCGTGGTCCGCGAGGCCTGCTCGGCCATCGCGTAGTTGCCCTGCATCTTGTACTGGCCGACCTCGTTGGACTTCATGATCGCGAAGATCCCGAGGATCACGCCGCCGAGGAACAGCGAGACGATCGCCCAGCCCTTGTAGTCCGGGATGTCCTGGCCGCCGGGGGGCATTCCGGGCGGGCCGCCGAAGCCGCCGCCGGGGGCACCGTAGGCGGGCTGCCCGTAGGGCGCGGGCATGCCACCGGACGGCGGGCCGTAGCCACCGGGCTGCTGGCCGTAACCCGGCTGCTGCTGGCCGTATGGATTGGTCATCGAGAATCCCCCAAAGAGGCTGGAACGGTGAAAGGTGGAAACACGGGCTCAGAGCGCGGCGAGGCTGACGATGAAGATGATCAGGCCGACCACGCAGCCGAGACCGCCGAGAATGGTGGAGATCAGGCAGATCGTCTTGGTGGTACGGGACGCCTGCTCCGCCATCTGGTAGTTGCCCTGCATCTTGTACTGGCCGACTTCGTTCGACTTCATGATCGCGAAGATGCCCAGCAGGACGCCGCCGAGGAACAGCGAGGCGATGGCCCAGCCCTTGTAGTCCGGGATCTCCTGGATGGAGCCGCCGGGACCACCGGGACCACCCATGCCGGGACCGCCGCCGAAGGGCGACGGCTGGCCGTAGGGCTGCTGCTGACCGTAGGGAGCGGGCTGACCGTACGGCGGCGACGGCTGACCGTACGGGGCCGGCGTGCCACCCGACGGGGGCCCGTAGCCCGGCTGCGGCTGACCCTGCGGTTGCTGGCCGTAGGGCTGCTGCTGACCGTAGGGATTGGTCATGGGGCTTCCCCCTCGCTCACTTCAGTCGGCTTGAACATGTCGTCACGGTCGCCCCCCGAGGCAGGCCGGTGCGCGGGAGCGTACTCGGTCGGGTGACCAGGGGTGCGGGCAGGCACCGATCGGTACCCCGACGCCGTGACGTCGCGATAGGACGGTAGGCGACCGGCGCCGGTTCCACCGGCATTTCGCCGAATTTTCCGTCCCGGCTCACACGTACAGCGCGGTGAACGGCGCGAACGGCAGGTTGCGCACCACGAACCAGACGACGAACGCCACGCCGAAGACCAGCGGGGTCCACCGCCAGTGCAGCCAGCTGTTCACCCAACGGCCACGCCACCGGCCGACCGCCCACGCCACGATGCTCCACACCGACAGCAGCACCACGATCAGCGACAGCGCGTTGTAGTGCAGCGCCCCCAGTAGATCCCCGTGCAGCAGGCTGTACATCATCCGCAGCCCGCCGCAGCCGGGGCAGGCGATGCCCAGCAGCGAGTGCGTCGGGCAGACGGGCAGGAAACCGCCGGGGGTGGTCGGGTCGCCGAGCAGCACCGCGACGCAGCCCGCGGCCCCGGCCGCGACCACCGCCGCGGGCGGGCCCAGCGCCCTGGCCCGCTCCGCGAAGGTACGCGCCGGGATCCCGTTGTAGATACCGGTGTACTCACCCGCGGCCTGGCTCATACCGACGACGCCGCCCCGAAGATGCCGAACAACCCGAGTCCCAGCACAAAAACCACGAAGACGATGTAGAGCGCGAGCAGGATGACCATGCTCAGCGCCGACCACATGGCCCACTTCTTGGCCTCGTCGGCGGCCTTGTGCGCGGCTTCGAACTGCCCGGAGTACCACAGCGTGTGCACCTGGTTCGACTTCACGATCGCCACCACGCCCAGCGGCAGGCAGCACATGATCGTCGTCAGGATCGCCCACACCAGGTGGTTTTCCGGCGGCGGCCCGTAGTTGGGCGGGCCGTAGCCGTACCCGGGGCCGTAGCCGTAGCCGCCAGGCGGTTGCTGAAACGGACCGGTCATCCGCCCCCTCCTCCGTCAACAGTCATCAGTAGAAGCCCTCTAGAAACCCAGCCGCCGCAGCTGCTTGGGGTCACGCTGCCATTCCTTCGCCACCTTGACGTGCAGGTCGAGGTAGACCTTGCTGCCGAGCAGCGCCTCGATCTGGCGCCGGGCGCTCGCGCCGACCTCCCGCAGCCGCTCCCCCTTGTGCCCCAGGATTATGCCCTTCTGGCTGGGCCGCTCCACGTACAGGAAGGCGTGCACGTCGATCAGGTCGTCGCGGCCCTCGCGCGGCAGCATCTCCTCGACGGTCACCGCGATCGAGTGCGGCAGCTCGTCGTGCACGCCTTCGAGCGCGGCTTCGCGGATCAGCTCGGCGACCAGGGTCTGCTCGGGCTCGTCGGTCAGGTCGCCGTCCGGGTACAGCTGCGGGCCCTCGGGCAGGCGCGACACCAGCAGGTCTGCCAGCGTCCGGACCTGGAAACCGTCCACCGCGGACACCGGCACCAGCTCGGCGAACTCCATCACGTTCTGCAGCGCGAGCAGCTGCTCGGCCACCCGCTCCTTCGGCACCAGGTCGGTTTTGGTGACCACGCCGATCACCGGGGTGCGGCGGGCGATCTTGGTCAGCTCGGCCGCGATGAACCGGTCACCGGGACCCACCTTCTCGTCGGCGGGCACGCAGAACCCGACAACGTCCACTTCGGACCAGGTCGAGTGCACGATGTCGTTGAGCCGCTCGCCGAGCAGCGTGCGCGGCCGGTGCAGGCCGGGGGTGTCCACGATGACCAGCTGCGCGTCCTCGCGGTGCACCACGCCGCGGATCGCGTGCCGGGTGGTCTGCGGCTTGCTCGAGGTGATCGCGACCTTGCTGCCGACCAGCGCGTTGGTCAGCGTGGACTTGCCCGCGTTCGGGCGGCCGACGAAGCAGGCGAAACCGGAGCGGTGGGTGGTGGTGCTCATCCGCCCATCCTCCCTGACGCCTCACGCCGTCGACTCGGTGATCCCCCCGAGCAGCTCGTCCAGCTCGGTGGCGCCGGCGCGGTCACCCAGTTCCAGGTACAGCGCGCGGGCTTCGGTCCAGGCTTCGACGGCCTCGGCCACCCGTCCGGTTCCCTGCAGTGCCCTGCCGAGTTTCGCCAGCGCGCCGGGCAGCCGCGCGACCAGCCGGCGCTCGCGGTATTCGGCCACGTACCCGGTCAGCTCGGCCGCGGCCAGGTCGTAGCGGCCCTGCTCCAGGTGGACCGCGGCGAGCAGTTCCATCGGCAGGAAGCTGGTCGAGTGGTGCCGGTAGTGCTGCGCCACCTCGACCGCCTGCTCCAGGGTGTCCTCGGCGGCGGCCAGGTCGCCGGTGCGCAGGTGCAGGTCACCGAGGTGGGTGAGGGTGAGCGTGTGGAAGCCGGTGTGGTCGAGCCGCCGGAACCCGGCCGCGGCGGTCCGGTAGGCGTCCACCGCCTCGTCCCACTGGCGCCGGTCCTGCCGGAGATTGCCCAGCCGCATCCAGGCCTCGGCCTCCGCCCTGGCGAAGCCGATCGCCCCGGCCAGGCGGCGGACCTCCAGCACGCACCGCAGCGCCTGGTCGGCCTCACCGCGGACGCGGTGGATGATCGACTCGTTGATCAGCGACAGGATCGTGGTGCGGTGCTTGCCCTGCTCCCCGCTGAGGCGGCGGCTCTCGGCGTACGCGGCCATCGACTCGTCGTACGCGCCTTCCAGCCGCAGGCCGAGCCCGAGCAGCGAAAGCGCCTGCGCGCGCCCGGTGTCGTGTCCGAGTTCGGCGAACAGCTGCTCGGCTTGGCGCGCGTACCGCAGGCAGTCCGCGCTGCCGCGGCCCCACGCGCGGTCGGCCAGCCCGCGCAGCAGCACCGCCGTGCCGAGCCGGTCGCCCTCGGCTTCGCACCGCTGGAGCGCGGCCAGGTGCGTACGCTCCCAGTCCTGCCCGAGCACGCGGTACTCGAAGTAGCCGACCAGCGCCTCGGCGATCTGCCAGCCGACGGGCATGCTCGCGCCGCCGGTGACGATGGCTTGCAGATTGCGGGCCTCGACGTCGAACCAGCCCGCCGCGTTGCCGCCCAGCACCTCGGGCTCACCGGTGAACGGCCGGTCGTGACCACCGGAAATCCGTTCCAGGGTGCGGTTGTCGAGCAGGTCGTCGGCGGCCTCGGCGAGCGCCAGCCACGCCCGGCGCGCCCGGCCCAGCGCGGCGGTGATCTCCTCCGGCGACTCGGTTTCCTCGGCGCGTTCCCTGGCGAAGAGCCGGGTCAGGTCGTGCAGCCGGTACCGCGTCTGCCCGCAGACGTCGGTGCCCACGTCCTCCACCAGGTGCACGTCGACCAGCGCTTCCAGCGTGCTTTCCGCCTCCGCGGCGGGCACGTCGAGCAGGGCGGCGCAGACCCAGGAGGCGAAGTCGGTGACGTCGAGCAGCCCGAGCAGCCGCAGCGCCCGCTGCTCCGCCTGCCGCAGACCGGTGTAGCCGAGCGCCAGGCTGGCCCGTACCGCGAGATCACCGGCCACCAGCTCGTCGAGCCTGCCGCATTCGCCCGCCAGCCGGGCGGCGAGCTGGCCGATGCCCAGCCGCGACCGCGCGACCAGCTTCGCGGCGGCCACGCGGACCGCCAGCGGCAGGTACCCGCACAGCCGGGCGATCTCGTCGACCGCGCCGGGTTCGGCGTCGATCCGGTCCTGGCCGACCACCCCGGCGAGGAAGGCCCGCGCCTGCTCCGGCGTGAACACCTCGACGTCGAGCGCGCGCCCGCCCTCCAGCCCGCTGAGCCGCGCGCGGCTGGTGACCACCACCGCGCAGCCCGCCGACCCCGGCAGCAGCGGCCGGACCTGGTCCTCCCCGGCCGCGTTGTCCAGCAGCACCAGCACCCGGCGCCCGGCGAGCTTGCTGCGGAACAACGCCGACCGGTCGGCCAGGTCGTCCGGGATGGCGCCGCCGTCCACGCCGAGCGAGAGCAGGAAGTTGGCCAGCACCCGCGCCGGGTCGCGCACTTCCTCCTGCGTACCGCACAGGTCGACGTAGAGCTGGCCGTCGGGGAACCGGTCGGCGACCAGGTGGGCGGCCCGCACGGCGAGCGTGGTCTTGCCGACCCCGCCCTGCCCGGCCAGCGTCACCACCGGCACGGCCTCCCCCGCCGCGGTCAGCGTGCGGACCAGCTCGGCGAGTTCGGTGGTGCGGCCGGTGAAGTCGCCGACGGTCGGCGGCAGCTGGGCCGGGCCGTCGAACGCGTCGCGCCGCGGCGCGCGGACCCGCGGCTGGTGGTGCAGCGACTCACCACGCAGCACGGCCTGCTCCAGCGCGCGCAGCTCGGCCATCGGCTCCAGCCCGAGTTCCCTGGTCAGGCGCCGGTGCAGCCGGCGGTAGGCGGCCAGCGCGTCCCTGGTGCGGCCGGTGCGGTGCAGCGCGATCATCAGCTGCGCCCAGAGCCGCTGCTCGAACGGGTGCTCGTGGGTGAGCGCGAGCAGCGCGGGCACCAGCTCGGCCGCGCGGTCCAGCCGGAGCACCGCGTCGTGGTAGTCCAGCAGCGCGCCCACCCGCTCGTGCTCGAGCGCGGGCGCGATCCGCTCCGAGATCAGCTCGGACTCGATCCCGGCCAGCGGCGCGCCACGCCACAGGCCCAGCGCGCGCTGGAACAACTCGGCCGCCGCCGCGTCGTCGTGCCAGGCCAGCTCCCGCGCCTTGGCCACCGAAGCGCGGAACCGATGGAGGTCGACCCGCTCCGGCGCGACGTCGATCAGGTACCCGTTCGCCCTGGCCAGCACCTGGACCGGATGCCCGGCGAACGACCGCCGCAGCCGGGAGACCACCACCTGCACGGCGTTGCGCACGGTGTCCGGCCACTGCTCGCCCCACAGCGCGTCGGCGATCCGCTCCAGCGGCACCACCTGCCCCGGTTCGAGCAGGAGCATGGCCAGCAGGCAGCGCTGCCTGCCCGCGCTGATGGTGCCCGAGGGCATGCCGATGATCTCGAGTGGGCCCAGGATCCCGAAGTCCACACGGTCTCCAGCGGTCGGCGAGTGGCGGTCAGGTCACGCCCTAGCGCAACACTTCCTGCACCGATCCGGAAGGGTCCGCGCGAAAAATAGGGGCATTCCCGGCAAGATCACGGACCGCGTGCACCGACTGCTCGGGGAACGCGGGCTCCGCGGTGACCAGTGCCGCCGCCTCCAGGCCCTCGGCACCGCTGGACACCGCGGCGGCGACCGCGGCCTGCAACGCGGTCAGCTTGAACGAGGGCAGGTTCACGCTGGTCGCCGCATAGGTGCGGCCGTCGGTGTCCCGGACGGCCGCCCCTTCGGCCGCGCCGTTCCGCGCCCTGGCCGAGCGGGCGAGAATGACGATCTTCTCGTCCTCGGCCCCGAGCTCCTCAGGCATGCTCCACGCTCCGATCCCGTTCGTTCCGCTCGTCCCGTTCGTCACGCGGCACGCGCACGCGCCGCCCGGCCAGCCCGTCGCTCGCGCGCACCACCACGGTGGTGATCCGCATCCGGCCGCGCCGGTCCTTGCCGCCCTCGGCGTGCAGCCGCAGCCCGGCGACCTCGGCTTCCGCACCCGGCAGCGGCACCCGGCCGAGGCGCTGCGCGAGCAGGCCGCCGACCGTCTCCACGTCGTGGTCCTCGAGTTCGATGCCGAACAGCTCGCCGAGGTCGTCCACGCTGAGCCTGGCCGACACCCGCACCGACGACTCGTCCAGCGCCTCGACCGGCGGCCGCTCGTCGGCGTCGGATTCGTCGGTGATCTCGCCGACGATCTCCTCCAGGATGTCCTCGATGGTGAGCAGGCCGGCCGTGCCGCCGTACTCGTCGATCGCGATGGCCAGGTGGTGGCGCGAGACCTGCATTTCCTTGAGCAGCTCGTCCAGCCGTTTCGAGTCGGGCACAAAACTGGCCGGGCTCATCAGCTCGCGCACCTCGCGGGCGGCACCGCCGTCGGCCATCGAAGCCCGCACCAGGTCCTTGATGTTGACCACGCCGACGATGTCGTCCACCGACTCGTCGATCACCGGCAGCCGGGTGAACCCGGACCGCAGCGACAACGCGAGCGCCTGGCGCACCGTCTTGCCCTGCTCGATCCAGACGATCTCGGTGCGCGGCACCATCACCTCGCGCGCCACCGTGTCCCCCAGCTCGAACACCGAGTGGATCATCTCGCGCTCGGAGTCCTCCACCACGCCGCGTTCCTGGGCGAGGTCGACCAGCTCACGCAGCTCGACCTCGGAGGTGAACGGGCCCTCGCGGAAGCCCTTGCCCGGGGTGATCGCGTTGCCCAGCAGGATCAGCAGCCTGCTCAGCGGGCCGAGCACGGTGCCCAGCGCCCGCACCGGCCCGGCCACCACCAGGCCGACGCGGTACGGGTGCTGGCGGCCGATGGTGCGCGGGCCGACCCCGATCAGCACGTAGCTGACCACGACCATCACCACCCCGGCCACGACCACGGCCAGCGAGACCGGCTCGATCCAGCGCAGGAAGACCACGGTGACCAGCACCGTGGAGGTCAGCTCGCAGCCCAGCCGCAGCAGGAGCAGCAGGTTGATGTGGCGCCTGCGCTCGGCGATCACCGCGACCAGCTGGCGGGCCCCGGCGCGGCCGAGCCGCACCATGCCCTCGGCCCTGGCCTGCGACACCGTGCTCACCGCCGCGTCGGCCGCGGCGAACACCCCGCCGAGCAGGACCAGCGCCACGGCGATGACCAGCAGGGAGGTCGAGCTGGTCATCGGCTCAGCCCGGCTGACCGGGGTCGGCGTCCGCGGCGTCGGCGGGATCGGCCGCGTCGGGCACCCGGTCCAGGCCGGCCGTGCCGAGCAGCCGGTCGTCGGCGGAGCGCTGCGCGTCCTGCCTGCGCACGGCCGCGGTGGCCGCGCGGAACTCGTTCAGGATGCGCTTCTGCAACCCGAACATCTCCTTCTCCTCGGCCGGTTCCGCGTGGTCGTAGCCGAGCAGGTGCAGCACGCCGTGCACGGTGAGCAGGTGCAGTTCCTCGGTCAGCGAGTGCCCGGCGGTGTGCGCCTGGTCCTTCGCGAACGCCGGGCAGAGCACGATGTCGCCGAGCAGGGCCGGCGAGGCGTCCGCGGCGTCGGGACGGCGGGTGGAGTCCAGCTCGTCCATCGGGAAGGCCATCACGTCGGTCGGGCCCGGCAGGTCCATCCAGCGCTCGTGCAGGTCCTCCATCACGTCCAGGGTGACCAGCAGCACGGACAGCTCGGCCAGCGGGCTGACCTCCATCTTGTCCAGCGCGAACCGGGCCGCCGAGACGATGGAGGCCTCGTCGACGCCGACCCCGGACTCGTTGGCGATCTCGATGCTCACCGGCGCTGGCCCTTCCAGCCGTTGGCGGTCTCGGTCGCGTCCTGCACGGCCTGCCACTTCTCGTAGGCGTCCACGATGTCGCCGACCAGGCGGTGGCGGACCACGTCCTGGCTGGTCAGCGTGGCGAAGTGCAGGTCGTCCACGCCTTCGAGGATGTCGCGCACCACCCGCAGGCCGCTGCGCTGCCCGCTGGGCAGGTCGACCTGGGTGACGTCCCCGGTGACCACGATCTTCGAGCCGAAGCCGAGGCGGGTGAGGAACATCTTCATCTGTTCCGGCGTGGTGTTCTGCGCCTCGTCCAGGATGATGAACGCGTCGTTGAGGGTGCGGCCGCGCATGTAGGCCAGCGGCGCGATCTCGATCGTGCCCGCCTGCATCAGCCGCGGGATCGACTCGGGATCGACCATGTCGTGCAGCGCGTCGTAGAGCGGGCGCAGGTACGGGTCGATCTTCTCGTTGAGCGTGCCGGGCAGGTAACCCAGCCGCTCCCCGGCCTCGACCGCGGGCCTGGTCAGCACGATCCGGGTGACCTGCTTGGCCTGCAGCGCCTGCACGGCCTTGGCCATCGCCAGGTAGGTCTTGCCGGTACCGGCCGGGCCGACGCCGAACACGATGGTGTGCTTGTCGATGGCGTCGACGTAGCGCTTCTGGTTCAGCGTCTTCGGCCGGATGGTGCGGCCGCGGCGGGACAGGATGTCCATGCTGAGCACGTCGGCTGGCGATTCGGCGCCGCCGGCGGAGAGCATGGACACCGTGCGCCGCACGGTCGGCGGGTCCACCTGCTGGCCGCGGCCGGCCAGGGTGACCAGCTCGGCGAACACCCGCTCGGCGAACGCCACGTCCGCCGGGGCGCCGGTGAGGGTGACCTCGTTGCCGCGGACGTGGACGTCCGCGGTGAGCAGTTCCTCGGCGACGCGCAGGTTCTCGTCCCGCGACCCGAGCAGGGTCAGCGCGGCGGCGTCGGGAATGGGGAATCGGGACTTCGCGTCCTGCGCGGCTGCCGCCTCGACCTGCTGGTCGTCTTCACGCGGGACTTCGGATCGGGCGGCTCCACCCGGTGCGGTACCGGCCACTGGGCCTCGGGCCTGCTTTCTGCGCGTGCGCTACTGGTCGTGAATGGTCTGGTCACCCACGATGCTAGCGGTTGGCGCCCCGGCGGCGCAGGTGGTTACCTCGCGGCTAGCCGGGGCGGCCGAAGTGGCCGAGCTGTTCCCCGCCGAGGACGTGGGCGTGGACGTGGAAGACCGTCTGCCCGGCGTCGGCGTCGGTGTTGAAGACCACGCGGTAGCCGCTGGCGCTGATGCCCTCGAGTTCGGCCACCTTGGCGGCGGTGGCGACCACGTCGGCCAGCCCGGCCGGATCGGCGGCGGCGAACTCGGCGAGGTTGCGGTACCGCTTCTTCGGCACCACGAGCACGTGCACCCTGGCCTGGGGCTGGATGTCACGGAAGGCGAGCGTGGTGTCGGTCTCGTACACGATCTCGGCCGGGATCTCCCTGGCGATGATCTTCTCGAACAACGTCTCCGCGTCACTCATGGTTCGGACCCTATCGGTTCATCCGCGGGTCCCCATCCCGGCGCCCGATTGTGACTACGGCGAAGACCCCCTTGTCAAGGCTGGGAAACGTACCTTGACAAGGGGGTCTTCGCCGTGTTCTTGGCTTGGGACCGGGATGGGGAAGGGGAGTCTGCCTGGTGCCCCCACTGCTCCCCGGCTTCCTGTTCCCGCCCACC
Organism: Amycolatopsis albispora; assembly: GCF_003312875.1. Taxonomy (NCBI): domain Bacteria; kingdom Bacillati; phylum Actinomycetota; class Actinomycetes; order Pseudonocardiales; family Pseudonocardiaceae; genus Amycolatopsis; species Amycolatopsis albispora. The sequence continues at coordinate 8,672,027 of NZ_CP015163.1, read as the reverse complement.
CAATGTCACGAATGTGGCTTTCGGGACGCCAAATGCCTCGAAAGCCACATTCGTGACACTCCAACAGGGAGGCGCGGCACCCAACCGACAAACGACCCAAAGCCGCGCGGGGGTCCAGGGGGCTCGCCCCCTGGCGGGGGCCTGGGGGTTCGACCCCCAGAAAACACCGTTCCTTCGCCGATGGGAGGGCGAAGCCCGAACACGGCAAAGGAAAGAAGGAACGCCGCGGGGCGGTGGAACCTGGGGGTCGCTCCACCGCCACCGCGGCTCCGCCGGACCGAGGGGGGAGGTGTCCGGCGGGGACTCCGGTGCACGGGCTGATGCCGCTGTGTCCGGAAACCGTGTGTGCTGTTCCGAATGACCAGAGTAACGGCTACTCCGGCCAGCGCGCCAGGTCAGAGCGTAAAATTACCGGCAGAAATTTCCGGGGTTTCGAATACGCCCGGTAGCTGGATCCACCAGGTGGTCAGGGCCAGCGTGGCGTGAGCGCTCCAAGTGCGCCGAGAGCAACCGCCGCCGCGGTCGAGGTCCGCAGTACGGTCTGTCCTAGTCTGACCGGACGTGCGCCCGCGTCCGAGAGCACGGTCAGCTCCTCCGGGCCGATTCCGCCTTCCGGGCCGACCACCAGCAACAGGCTTCCGGCTGCCGGAAGACCCGCGTCCGCCAGGCGGACACCCGCCTCGGCTTCCAGCACCAGGGCTCGGTCGACCTCGCCGGCCAGCGCGGCCAGTTGCTTCGTGGTCACCGGCTCCGTCACCGGCGGCAGCCAGGTGCGGCGGGCCTGCTTCGCGGCCGCTCGCGCGGTGGACCGCCAGCGGGCCAGTGCCTTGTCGCCGCGGGGGCCGTCCTCCCATTTCGCCACGCTGCGGGCGGCCCGCCACGGCACGATCTCGTCGACGCCCGCCTCGGTGGCCAGTTCCACCGCCAGCTCGCCGCGATCGCCCTTGGCCAGCGCCTGCGCGACGATCACCCGCAGCTCCGGCGCGGGCTCGAACCACGACTCCTCGACCCGGAGCCCCAGCGAGGCGTCCCGCCCGGCCTGAACCGAGTCGACCACGCACCGCGCGCCACCACCACGGCCGTCGGTGAGCACCAGGCGCTCACCGGGGCGGATGCGGCGCACGGTGGCCGCGTGCCGGGCTTCTTCCCCGTCGAGCACCGCCCGGTCGCCGGCGGGCAGCGCCTCCACCAGGAAAACCGGATCCACTACCGGCTCTTGGTGCGCAACTTCGAGAACAGCCCGCCGTGCTTGCCGTTGCCAGCCAGCGTCGGCGAGTCCTCGCCGCGCGACTGGGCCAGCTCGCGCAGCAGCTCGCGCTGGGTTTCGTCGAGCTTGGTCGGCACCACGACCTCGACGTGCACGTGCAGGTCACCACGGCCGTCCACGCGGCCGGACGAGCGCAGCCGCGGCATGCCCTTGCCGGTCAGCACCAGCTCGGTGTTCGGCTGCGTGCCCGGCTCGATCTCCAGCTCGTGCTCACCGTCGATCAGCGTGTCCATCGGCACCTTCGCGCCCAGCGCGGCGGTGGTCATCGGCACGCTCAGCTTGCAGTGCAGGTCGTTGCCCTGCCGGATGAACACGTCGTGCGGTGCCTCGTCGATCTCGACGTACAGGTCACCGGCCGGCCCGCCACCGGGGCCGACCTCACCCTGGCCGGACAGCCGGATCCGCATGCCGTCACCGACACCCGGCGGCACCTTCGCGGTCACCGTGCGGCGCGAGCGCACGCGCCCGTCGCCACCGCACTGGCGGCACGGGTCGGTGATGACCTCGCCGTACCCGCGGCAGACCGGGCAGGCCCGCGCGGTGACCACCTGGCCGAGGAACGACCGCTGCACGGACTGGATCTCGCCCTGCCCGCCGCAGGTGTCGCAGGTCTTCGTGGTGGCACCGGCCGCGGTACCCGCGCCGCGGCACAGGTCGCACAGGATCGCCGTGTCGACGGTGATCTCCTTGTCCACCCCGGTGGCGCACTCCTCCAGCGTCAGTCCGATGCGGATGAGCGCGTCCGAACCCGGCTGCACGCGGCTGCGCGGGCCGCGCCCGCGGCCACCACCACCGGCGGCGCCGCCGAAGAAGGCGTCCATGATGTCGCCGAGCCCGCCGAAACCGCCGAACGGGTCGCCGCCGCCACCGCGGGCGGCGCCGTTGTCCATCGGGTCACCGCCGAGGTCGACGATCTTGCGCTTCTGCGGGTCGGACAGCACCTCGTAGGCCGTGGTCACCTCACCGAAGCGGTGCTTGGCGTCCTCGGACGGGTTGACGTCCGGGTGGAGCTCCCGGGCGAGCTTGCGGTACGCGCGCTTGATCTCCTGATCGGTCGCGTTCTTCGCGACACCGAGCGTGCCGTAGTAGTCCCTGGCCACCGTCTTGCCGTCCTCCTGCCGAAAAACCCGAAAGCGCCCGGCTCACTTGCCGGAGAGCATCTGCCCGACGTAGTTGGCCACCGCCCGCACCGCGGCGATGGTGCTCGGGTAGTCCATCCTCGTCGGCCCAACGATCCCCATGCCGCCGAGCAGCGTGTCCATGCCGTAACCGACCGACACGACCGAGGTGCTCCTCATCTGCTCGTCCTCATTTTCCTCGCCGATGCGCACCGTGACCGCACCGGGGTTGCGCGCGGCCGCGAGCAGCTTCAGCACCACGACCTGCTCCTCCAGTGCCTCCAGCACCTGGCGCAGCGAACCGGGGAAGTCCGCCACGTTCCGGGTCAGGTTCGCGGTGCCGCCGAGCACCAGGCGTTCCTCCGGGTGCTCCACCAGCGACTCGACCAGCACGGTACACACCCGGGTGGTGGCGTCCCGCAGGTCGGCGGGCGCCTGCTCGGGCAGCTCGGCCACCCTGGCCGCCGCCTCGGTCAGCCTGCGCCCGGCCAGCGCGGCGTTCAGCGAGGTCCGCAGCCTGGCCACGTCCTCCTCGGTGATCACGTCGCCGATGTCCACCGTGCGCTGGTCCACCCGGCCGGTGTCGGTGATCAGCACCAGCATCAGCCTGGCCGCGGTCAGCGGCACCACCTCGAGGTGGCGCACGGTGGAGTTGGTCATCATCGGGTACTGCACCACCGCGACCTGCCTGGTCAGCTGCGCGAGCAGCCGGACGGACCGGCGGAGCACGTCCTCCATGTCGACCGCGCCGTCGAGGAACGAGGTGATCGCCCGGCGCTCGGCCGCGGACAGCGGCTTGATCTCGGAGAGCCGGTCGACGAAGAGCCGGTAGCCCTTGTCGGTCGGGATGCGGCCGGCACTGGTGTGGGGCTGGGTGATGTAGCCCTCCTCCTCCAGCGCCGCCATGTCGTTGCGGACTGTGGCGCTGGACACACCGAGGTTGTGGCGGTCCACGATGGCCTTGGAACCCACCGGCTCCTGGTTCGCCACGTAGTCCGCGACGATGGCTCGAAGCACCTCGAACCGGCGCTCATCCGCGTTCGCCACGTGACCTCACCTCCGCCGGCCGCCTGCCTTCAACCAGAGTTTACGGAAAGCAGGCGGCCAGGCGCTCAGGTGTTGCGCGGGAAGCCGAGGTTGACGCCGCCGTGCGAGGGGTCCGGCCAGCGCGAGGTGACCACCTTGGTGCGGGTGAAGAAGTGGAAGCCCTCCGGCCCGTAGGCGTGGCTGTCGCCGAACAGCGAGTCCTTCCAGCCGCCGAACGAGTAGTAGCCGACCGGCACCGGGATCGGCACGTTCACCCCGACCATGCCGACCTCGATCTCGTTCTGGAACCGCCGGGCGGCGCCGCCGTCGGTGGTGAAGATGGCCGTGCCGTTGCCGTAGGGGTTGGCGTTGACCAGCTCGACCGCCGGCTCGTAGCCCTCGGCGCGGACCACGGACAGCACCGGCCCGAAGATCTCGTCGCGGTAGACCGACATCTCCGGCGAAACCTTGTCGAACAGCGTCGGGCCGAGCCAGTAACCGCCCGCCTCGCCGTCGACCTCGATGCCGCGCCCGTCCACCACCAGCTCCGCGCCTTCGGCCACGCCCGCGTCCACATAGGACTCGACCTTGGCGTGGTGCGCGGCGGTGACCAGCGGGCCCATCTCGGAGTCCGGGCGGCGGCCGTCGCCGACCCGCAGCTTCCGGATCCGCTCGGCGATCTTGGCCACCAGCTCGTCCCCGACCGGATCCACCGCGACCACCACGGAAACCGCCATGCAGCGCTCCCCCGCCGAGCCGAAGCCCGCCGAGACCGCGGCGTCGGCGGCCAGGTCGAGATCCGCGTCGGGCAGCACCACCATGTGGTTCTTCGCGCCGCCGAGCGCCTGCACGCGCTTGCCGTGCCGCGTCCCGGTTTCGTAGACGTAGCGCGCGATCGGCGTGGAGCCGACGAAGGAAATCGCCTTCACCACGGGGTGTTCCAGCAGCCCGTCCACCGCCACCTTGTCGCCGTGCAGCACGTTCAGCACCCCGGCGGGCAGCCCCGCCTCGGCGAACAGCCCGGCGATGAAGTTGGCCGCCGAGGGGTCCTTCTCGCTCGGCTTGAGCACCACGGTGTTGCCGCAGGCGATCGCGTTCGGCACGAACCACAGCGGCACCATGGCCGGGAAGTTGAACGGCGAGATCACGCCGACCACCCCGAGCGGCTGCGCGATGGAGTACACGTCCACCCCGGTGGAGGCGTTCTCGCTGAAGCCGCCCTTGAGCAGTTGCGCCGCGCCGCAGGCGTATTCGACGTTCTCGATGGCACGCGCGATCTCACCGGCCGCGTCCGAGACGACCTTGCCGTGCTCGCTGGTGACGATCCGCGCCAGCTCGTCCTTGCGCTCGGCGAGCAACTGCCGGAAGGCGAACATGATCCGGGTGCGCGCGGCGAGCGAAGTGCCGCGCCAGGCCGGAAACGCGTTCTGCGCCGCGGCGACGGCGGCCTCCACCTCGGCGCCGCCTGCGAAGTCGACCCGTGCGCGCACCTGCCCGGTGGCCGGGTCGAACACGTCGCCGGACCGCTCGGCCACCCCCGAGAAGGGCTTGCCGTCGATCCAGTGGCTGATCCGTTCCGTCACTTGCGTGCCTCCTGCGCCGCCGCGATCGAACCTTCGAGAATCTCCAGTGCCTCACCGGTTTCGGCGTCGGTGAGGGTCATCGGCGGGGCCAGCCGGATGACGTTGCCGTGCAGCCCGCCCTTGCCGACCAGCAGCCCGCGCTTCTTCGCCTCTTCCAGTACCACACCGGCCGACGGCGGGCTCGGCGAGCGGTCCGCCTCGACCAGCTCCAGCCCGATCATCAGCCCCTTGCCGCGGACGTCGCCGAGCACGTCGTAGCGCTCCGCGAGGTCACGCAGGCCGCCGAACAGCGTGTCGCCCTGTTTGGCGGCGTTGCCCTGGAGGTCGTTGTCCAGCAGGTAGTCCAAAGTGGCCTTCGCGCCCGCGGTGGAGACCGGGTTGCCGCCGAAGGTCGAAATGGAGTTCGCGGTCAGGCAGTCCATCACCTCACCGCGCGCGACCACGCCGCCGATGGCCAGCCCGTTCCCCAGCCCCTTGGCGAAGGTCATCATGTCCGGGGTCACGCCGTGTGCCCGCATGCCCCAGAAGTGCTCGCCGGTGCGCCCCCAGCCGGTCTGCACCTCGTCGGAGATGAGCAGGATGCCGTGCTCGTCGAGCACCTCCTTGAACGAGCCGAAGAACCCGTCCGGCGGCACGTTGAAGCCGCCGACGCCCTGGATCGGCTCGGCGATCATCGCGGCCACGTCACCGGAGGTGCTGGTCTGCAGCACGTCACGCAGGTCGTCGGTGCAGGCGGCGATGAAGTCCGCGTCGGACAGCGAGGAGAACGGGCTGCGGTAGCGGTAACCGCCGTGCACGTAGCTGACCTTGACCGGGGACAGCGAGCTGGCCGACCAGCCGCGGTTGCCGGTGATCCCGACCGTGGCGAACGCGCGCCCGTGGTAGGAGTTGCGCAGCGCCAGGATCTGGTTGCTGCGCCGGTACTGCGTCGCCAGCATCAGCGCGGTCTCGTTGGCTTCGGTGCCCGAGTTGGTGAAGAACACCTTCGCGCCCTCGATGCCGGACAGCTCGGCGATCTGCTCGGCCAGCTCGACCTGCTTGCGGATCAGGTACAGGGTGGAGGTGTGCAGCACCCCGCTGTCGAGCTGGCGGCGGATCGCGTCGGAGATCTCCGCGACGTCGTAGCCGATCGCGTTGGTCAGGATGCCCGCGAAGAAGTCGAGATAGGTGTTCCCGTTCGCGTCGGTGACCCGGCGCCCGGAGGCACGGACGATCTCGATCGGCTCGTCGTAGTAGAGGGCCAGCCAGTTCGGCAGCACCGCGCGATGCCTGGAGAGCAGCTCCGATTCGGTCATGCGACCGAGTGTGCGGACCGGCCGGGGAAGAACGCCACGAGCAATGTGTACGGACTCGGTGCCCCGGCCGTACAGTCTGCCTATGTACCCGACGGTCGCCGAGGTGCTCGCCCTGCCGGTGCTCCGGCAGGGGCGGCCGCACGTGGTGGCCGGTGCGGCCGGGCTGGACCGCCGGGTGCGCTGGGTGCACGTGGCCGAGGTGATCGACATCGCGCACCTGCTCAAGGGCGGTGAGCTGGTGCTGACCACCGGCGTGGCCCTGCCCGACGACGAGGCGGAGCTGGCGAAGTACCTCGATTCGCTGGCCGCGGTCGGGGTGGCCGGGCTGGTGGTGGAGCTGGTCCGGCACTGGAGCGACGCGCTGCCCTCCGGCATGACCGAGGCCGCCGACCGCTGTGGCCTGCCGCTGGTCACGCTCTCGCGCGAGACCCGGTACGTGGCGGTCACCGAGACGGTCAACGGGCTGATCGTGGACGCGCAGGTGGACGAGTTGCGCGAGGCCGAGCGCGTGCACCAGACCTTCACCGCGCTGACCGTGTCCGGCGCCGAGCCCGACGTGGTGCTGCGCGAAGTGGCGCGCATGACCGACCAGCCGGTGGTGCTGGAGACGCTGTCGCACGAGGTGCTCGCCTACGACGCCGCGGGCACCGATCCCGGTGAGCTGCTGGCGGCCTGGCCACGGCGGTCCGCGCAGGTCCAGCTCGGCGAGCGCACCGGATACCACGCGGGCGCGGGGTGGCTGGTCACCGTCGTCGGCGCGCGCGGGCACGACTGGGGGCGGCTGATCGTGGTCTGCGCGGAGCCGCCGCGCGACCGGCACGTGGTGGTGGCCGAACGCGCCGCGTCGGCGCTCGCGCTGCACCGGCTGGTCGCCAAGGACACCGACAGCCTGGAGCGGCAGGCACACCGCGCGGTGCTCACCGAGCTGCTCAGCACCCCGGTCCCGGCGGCCGAGCTGGTGGTGCGGGCCGCCGCGCTGGCCGTGCCGCTGACCGGCAGGCAGCTGGTCGGCGCGGCCATCCGGCCGGTGCTCACCGCCACCGAACCGGCGCTCAACCTGGCCACCGTGCTGCGGGAGCTGGCCGAGGCGGCCGCGGTGGCCACCCGGCGCGCGCGGGTGTCGGCACTGGTCGCGGTGGTCGGCGACACCAGTGTCGGCGCGCTGCTTTCCCTTTCCCCGCAAGCGAAACCGGAGGCGGTGCTGGACCGGCTGGCGGCCGAGGTGCACCAGGCCCGCGGGGTGGCGCCGTCGATCGTGGCGGTGGGGAGCACGGTGGACAGCGCCGCCGACGCCCGCCGCAGCCTGACCGAAGCCGGGCACGTGGCCGACGTCGTGCCCGCCACCAGGGAGTCCGCCACCGGATTCCACCGGCTCGAAGACGTGCGCCTGCGCGGCCTGCTGCACCTGCTCGCCGACGACGAGCGGGTGACCGCCTTCGCTTCGCGGGAACTCGGCGCGCTGCTGGCCAAGGACGCCACCACCGGCAACCGGCTGGTGCAGGCGCTGCGCTTCTACTGCGCGCACGGGGGCAACAAGTCCGCCGCCGCGGCCGCCGCGCACATGTCGAGAACGGCGTACTACCAGCAGCTCGCGCGGGTGGAACAGGTGCTCGGTGTGCCGCTGGAGGACCCGGAGTCGATGCTCTCGCTGTACGTGGCACTATTGGCCCACGACATTCATACCACCCGACCGTGAGGGCGATTTTCACCCCGTCGAGTAGCTCAGTGATCAGGCGAGCCCGCCGATGAACCGATCATGGCTATTTTTCCCTTCGAACCGCTCACCGCTTGCGCGCTGACCCTGGCCTGCATCGGGGGCCCGGCCCACCCCGCCGACGCTTCGATCGCCCTGTCCACCCTGGACTCGGGCGGGCGCTCCGGCGCGGTGGTGCTGCAGTGCGACCCGGCGGGCGGCACGCACCCCGACGCCAAGGCCGCCTGCGCCGCCCTGTCCCGCGCCGACGGCGACCCCGGCCGCGTCACGCCCAAGGACGTGGCCTGCACGCTGGAGTACGCGCCGGTGGAGGCCCGCGCGTTCGGCACCTGGAAGGGCAAGCAGGTCGACTTCCGCACCACCTACCCGAACCGCTGCGCCGCCGACGCCCACTCCGGCGGGGTCTTCGGCTTCTAGGGGCCGCCCCACTGCAATGAATGTGGCTTTCATAGCGCCTGGCGCTAGGAAAGCCACATTCATTGCGTTGGCGAGTCGGGCGCGTTGAGCTGCGGTTACGCCGCGACCGCATGCATCGCGGAGATCCATGCGCAATCGACAGTGTGTTCTGGGACACAGCCATCGGTGAACACTCTGCCACTGCCACCCCGGGCACCGCCGGTCGCAGGATTCCGCAATGACGCACACCCGATCGCAGGCCGGCACCTCCCCGTCCGGTGACGAGATCGTGCACGAGGACGGCCGGGTCGACCTGGCCGATCCGGGCGTGCTCGCGGGCAGCCGCTTCCTGAACCCCGAACTGGCCCCGGTCCCGGTCGGCAAGCGCACCTGGACCACCTACAACTACTTCGCGCTGTGGATGGGGATGGCGCACAACATCCCCAGCTACGCGCTGGCCGCGTCGCTGATCGCACTGGGCATGAACTGGGTGCAGGCGCTGCTGACCATCGTGCTCGGCAACATCATCGTGCTCGCGCCGATGCTGCTGAACAGCCACGCCGGCACCAAGTACGGCATCCCGTTCCCGGTGTTCGCGCGGGCCTTCTACGGCATCCGCGGCGCGAACTTCGCCGCCCTGCTGCGGGCGTTCATCGCCTGCGGCTGGTTCGGCATCCAGACCTGGGTCGGCGGTGAGGCGATCTACATCCTGACCGGCAAGCTGGTCGGCGGCGACTGGCGCAACGCCGCCGAGTTCGCCGGGCAGCCGTGGACGCTGTGGCTGAGCTTCGCGGTGTTCTGGCTGGTGCAGATGCTGATCATCTGGCGCGGCATGGAAGCCGTGCGGCGCTTCGAGAACTGGACCGCGCCGCTGGTCTCGGTCGGCTTCCTGATCCTGCTCGGCTACGTGCTGGTCAAGGCGGGCGGGCTGGGCCCGATCCTGGCCGACCCCGGCAGGCTCGGCTGGGGCCCGGACTTCTGGAAGGTCTTCGCGCCCGCGCTGATGGCGATGATCGCCTTCTGGGCCACGCTCTCGCTGAACATGCCGGACTTCACGCGGTTCGGCGGCAGCCAGCGCAAGCAGGCCCGCGGCCAGGTGTTCGGCCTGCCCACCACGATGACCTTCATCGCGATCGTGGCCATCCTGACCACCTCCGGCGGCAAGGTGCTCTACGGCGAGGAGATCTGGGACCCGGCCCGGCTGGCGGACCGGTTCTCCAGCCCGGTGCTGGTGGTGCTGGCGCTGGTCGCGCTGGTGCTGGCGACCATCTCGGCGAACCTGGCGGCGAACGTGGTCAGCCCGGCGTACGACTTCTCCAACGCCTTCCCGAAGCGCATCACCTTCGCCGTCGGCGGGCTGCTCACCGGCGTGATCGGCATCGTCATCCAGCCGTGGAAGCTGTACTCCGACCCGAGCATCTACATCTTCGCCTGGCTCGGTTTCTACGGCGGTGTGCTCGGCGCGGTGGCCGGGGTGCTGGTCGCCGGGTACTGGGTGGTCAACCGGACCGAGTTGCACCTGGCCGACCTCTACCGCGAAGGCGGCCGGTACTGGTACCGCGGCGGCTGGAACTGGCGGGCCATGGTGGCCACGCTGGCCGGCGCGGTGGTCGCGGTCGGCGGCGCCTACACCGCGGCCGGGGAGCAGGGCCCCTTCCCCGCGGACGGGCTGATCCCGTTCCTCAAGCCGTTCTACGACTACAACTGGGTGGCCGGGCTGATCGTCGCCTTCGTGGTCCACCTCGCCCTGTCCTGGCAGAAGTCCGGCGGCGGCAGGCACGCCGCCCCACAAGGAGGAGACAAGTGAGCGACCTGGTACGCGCGGGCCTGATCCAGCAGCGCTGGACGGGCGACAAGGAGTCGATGATCCGGAACGCGGTGGACGCCATCGGGAAAGCGGCCTCGCAGGGCGCCCAGGTGGTCTGCCTGCAGGAGTTGTTCTACGGCCCGTACTTCTGCCAGGTCCAGGACGCCGACTACTACTCCTACACCGAAGGCATCCCGGACGGGCCGACCACCAAGCTGATGCAGGAGGTGGCCGAGCGCCACGGCGTGGTGCTGGTGGTGCCGATGTACGAGGTCGAGCAGCCGGGGGTCTACTACAACACCGCCGCGGTGATCGACGCCGACGGCACCTATCTCGGCAAGCACCGCAAGAACCACATCCCGCAGGTGAAGGGCTTCTGGGAGAAGTTCTACTTCCGGCCCGGCAACCTGGGCTACCCGGTGTTCGACACCGCGGTCGGCCGCATCGGCGTCTACATCTGCTACGAGCGCCACTTCCCCGAAGGCTGGCGCGCGCTCGGCCTGGCCGGGGCGAAGATCGTGTTCAACCCGTCGGCGACCAGCCGCGGGCTCTCGGAGTACCTGTGGCGCCTGGAGCAGCCCGCCGCGGCCGTGGCCAACGAGTACTTCGTCGGCACAATCAATCGCGTCGGGGTGGAACCCTTGGGGGACAACGACTTCTACGGCCAGACCTACTTCGCCGACCCGCGCGGGCAGCTGGTCGGCGAGGCGGCGTCGGACACCGAGGAGGAAATCGTGGTGCGGGACCTGGACATGGGCCTGCTCAACGAGGTCCGCGACCTCTGGGCGTTCTACCGCGACCGGCGCCCGGACAGCTACGGACCGCTGACCGAAGCGTGAGGAGGTTTTCCGCATGACACGCACCCTGATCAAGGGCGGCACGGTGCTCAGCTCGACCGGCACCAGCGTCGCCGACGTGCTGGTGGACGGCGAGAAGATCGCCGCGGTGGCCGCGCCCGGTGTGTTCGGCGACGCGGAGCGGGTGATCGACGCGACCGGGAAGTACGTCATGCCCGGCGGCATCGACGCGCACACGCACATGGAGATGCCCTTCGGCGGCACCTTCTCGCACGACACCTTCAGCACCGGCACCACGGCCGCCGCCTGGGGCGGCACCACCACGATCATCGACTTCGCGGTGCAGGCCAAGGGCACCACGCTGCAGTCCACACTGGACAAGTGGCACGAGAAGGCCGACGGCAACTGCGCCGTCGACTACGGCTTCCACATGATCATCTCCGATGTGAACGACACCACGCTCAAGGAGATGGAGTCGTGCATCGGCGCCGGGGTGACCAGCTTCAAGATGTTCATGGCCTATCCCGGCGTGTTCTACTCCACCGACGGCGAGATCCTGCTGGCCATGCAGAAGGCCCGCGAAACCGGGTCGACGATCATGATGCACGCGGAGAACGGCATCGCGATCGACCAGCTGGCCGCGCAGGCCTTCGCCGCGGGCAAGACCGAGCCGGTGCAGCACGGGCTGACCCGGCCGCCGGAGCTGGAGGGCGAGGCCACCCACCGCGCGATCCAGCTGGCCAAGGTGACCGGTTCCCCGCTCTACATCGTGCACCTTTCCGCAGCGCAGGCACTGGCGGCCGTCGCGGAGGCGCGCAACGACGGGCAGAACGTGTTCGCCGAAACCTGCCCGCAGTACCTCTATCTGTCCATTGAGGACATGGCGAAGCCCGGTTTCGAAGGCTCGAAGTACGTGGCCTCGCCGCCGCTGCGGGAGAAGAAGCACCAGGCGGACCTGTGGCGCGGGCTGCGCACGAACGACCTGTCCGTGGTGTCCACCGACCACTGCCCGTTCTGCTTCGAGGACCAGAAGGTGCTGGGCACCGACGACTTCCGCGCCATTCCGAACGGCATGCCCGGCGTGGAGCACCGGATGGACCTGCTGCACCAGGGCGTGGTGGCCGGGGAGATCACGCTGGAGCGCTGGGTGGAGACCTGCGCGACCACCCCGGCACGCATGTTCGGGCTGTACCCGCGCAAGGGCGTGATCGCCGCCGGGTCCGACGCGGACATCGTGATCTACGACCCGGCCGCCAAGCAGACGCTGTCCGCGGAAACGCACCACATGAACGTGGACTACTCGGCGTACGAGGGCTTCGAGCTGACCGGCCGGGTGGAAACGGTGCTGTCGCGGGGATCGGTGGTGGTCTCGGCGGACGGGTTCACCGGCTCCACCACGCACGGCCGGTTCCTGCGGCGCGACCTGAACCAGTACCTGAGCTGACCGGCGACCGAGGGGTGTCCACTGTGGATTTCGGCGTTGTGCTCCAGACGGATCCGCCGGCCGGCGACCTGGTCCGGCTGATGACCGCGGCCGAGGGCGAGGGCTTTCGGTACGGCTGGACCTTCGACTCCTGCGTGCTGTGGCAGGAGCCGTTTGTCATCTACTCGCAGATCCTCGCGGCCACCTCGTCGATGGTGGTCGGCCCGATGGTGACCAGTCCCGGCACGCGGGACTGGTCGGTGCTGGCCTCGTTGTTCGCCACGCTGAACGACATGTACGGCAACCGCACGGTGTGCGGCATCGGCCGCGGGGACTCCGCGCACCGGGTGGTCGGGCTCAAACCGTCCACTTTGGCCACCCTGCGGGAGTGCATGCACGTCACCAAGGAGCTGGCCGAAGGCCGCGAGGTGCTGCTGCGCGACAAGCCGGTGCGCATCCCGTGGGTCCGCGACGGGCGGCTGGAGATGTGGATGGCCGGGTACGGGCCGCGGGCGCTGAAGCTGGTCGGCGAGCACGCCGACGGGTTCATCCTGCAGTGCGCGGACCCGGCCATCGCGCGCTGGACGATCGGCTCGGTGCGGGAGGCGGCCAGGGCCGCCGGCCGCGACCCGGAAGGCATCACCATCTGCGTGGCGGCGCCCGCCTACGTCGGGGACAACCTGGTGCACCAGCGGGAGCAGCTGCGCTGGTTCGGTGGCATGGTCGGGAACCACGTGGCCGACCTGGTCGCCCGCTACGGCGAATCGGGTGACGTGCCGCGGGAGCTGACCGAGTACATCAAGGAGCGCGAGGGGTACGACTACGCGCACCACGGCAAGGCGGGCAACCCGTCCACCGAGTTCGTGCCGGACGAGATCGTCGACCGGTTCTGCCTGACCGGACCGGCGGGCGCGCACGTGGAACGCCTGCAGGAACTGGCCGAGCTGGGCGTGGACCAGTTCTCGCTCTACCTGATGCACGACGAACGGGAGCAGACGCTTTCGGCCTACGGCTCACAGGTGGTCGGCAAACTAAGCGGCTGAGGTCCTACTGATCGGCCTCGGGGTAGATCCTGAAGTACGAGACATGCACGGGCTTGATGTGCTCGAAGTGCCGACGATCCACGGTGGCCACCTCAACGGTCTTCAGCCGTTCCGCGGTGGCCACCACCGCCGCATCCGCCACGCCGAGCGGCCAGTCGGCATACTGCCGCATCAACACGGCCATCCGACGGAAGTCGTCGTCCATCGGGTGATAGATCCGGATCTGGGGTGACCGCATGAGTTCCTCGATGAACGCAGCCTCGGCTTCGCCGCCAAGGTGCTTCTCAATGTACTGGCACACTTCGGTGAGTACCAGGGAGGGCACGAGGAGATCACGGGTGGCAGCCGACTTCAACCACGCGACAACCGCCTGGTGATGATCATCCTTGCGGCTGACCATGGCAATGAGCGGACCGGCGTCAACCACGATCGGACGCGCCATTAGAGGTTCTACCGTCCCGTCGCCAGAGGTTCAGGCGTCGTCCTGGCCGCGGACAACGGCCTTGACCCGCTCGGACGAGTCGGCAGGCAGGTCGAACATCCCCAGAAAAGTCGGCAATGAATACGGCTCCGGAGTCGCCGGCTTCTCCTCGGCCGTTGGTTCCGGTGTGCGATCAGCGCCGAATCGGCCAACGGCCGACCTTCGCGCCGTCAGTCCGGCAGGCTTGTGTAAACCGCTGGCAGCAGAACGAACCCGACGGGTTGCCCCGGCCGGCACATCGTAGTTCAGCTGCCTGTTGCCCACGTCATCGATGTTACACCGGACATTCCGATAACCCGCGTCAGGAAGCAGCCGCGGCCTGTTCCTTGGCTCGTTCCTCGGCCTTTTCGGCCTGCCAGCCGTCTTCGTCCTTGCCTCGGCGCCAGTAGCCCGAAATGGACAGCAGGTCCTTCCGGACGCCGCGCTCGTTGAGCAGGTGCCGCCGCAATTCGCGGACGAAGTCGGCTTCGCCGTGCACGAAGGCCTGCACCACACCGTCGCCGAAGTCGAGGTCTCGCACCGCGCGCACCAGGTCACCACCGGCCGAGCGGTGCAGCCAGGTGATCTCCGCGTCGGCCTTGGTGGCCAGCGGCAGTTCCTCGTCCGGCCCGCCGACCAGGATGAACGCCCGCACCCGCGCACCGGACGGCATGCGCTCGAGCGAAGCCGAGATCGCGGGCAGCGCGCTCTCGTCCCCGACCAGCAGGTGCCAGTCGGCCTCGTCACCGGGCGCGTAGGCACCGCCGGGCCCCGCGAAGAGCAGGTCGTCGCCGGGTTTGACGTTGAGCGCCCACGGTCCGGCCAAGCCCTCGTCCCCGTGCACCACGAAGTCGATGGCGAACTCGCCGGCCTTCCGGTCGAAGTACCGCACGGTGTAGGTCCGCGTCCGCGGCCACTGCTCCCGCGGCAGCTCGGCGCGGATGCGCTGCAGGTCCATCGGCTCCGGATAGGTCACGCCCGGTACCGGGAAGCACAGCTTCACGTAGGCGTCGGTGAACCCGTTCTCGGTGAACTGCGCGAGGTTCTCCCCACCGGCGACCACGCGCACCATGTGCGGCGTGAGCCGCTCGGTGCGCAGGACGCGCAGGCGGATGAGCGGCCGGGGACGCCGCGCTGGACGCTCCGCCATGAGTGGCCCCCTTCGAATCCTCGGGTTCACGTGCTAGCTAAGGCTAGCCTAACGGGAAGCTTCGCGCCCGCACAGATCAGCACCGCCCCAGCCTGGCTCGAAGATCGCTCCGGGGCACCCCGAGCAGGCTGGACCGGCGGATTGAGACCTACGTCACGTCAGCCGGGCCGCGCACCCCAGTTCCTCGCCGACCCTGGCCAGCAGGGCACCGACCCCGTCCCTGGTCCGCTCGCGGAAGCCGATGAACAGCCGGTTGGCCAGCGCGACCGTCCACACCGGACTCCGCGCCACGTTGAACACCCGGTGGACCACCCGCGAACCACCCGCCGCCGGTGACACCAGGTACTCACCGCGGTACCACCAGCCACCCTGCGCCCAGACCGTGTCGCCGTCGCGCCGCCAGCCGGTGTCACGGGCGACCGCGGCGAGCACGCGCTCGGGCGGCGCCTCGACCACACCGGCGACCTCGACCATCAGCTTCACGACGGCACCGCCGTGCGCCGCGTGTTCTGGAACGACGCGATGCGCCAGCCTTCCGGCTCCTCCACCAGCACAAAGGTGACCGTCGACGCCCGGCTCGGGTCCTCGTCCGCGCCGTCGAGCGTGGTGCCGCCGCCGATGACCACGATCGCCACGTCCGGGCGCACGAACCGGACCGCGGGCGGCGTGGTGCCGCAGGTCATCTTCGAGCCCTTGAGCGGGCCGTCGAAGAGGAACCGGTGGCTCTCCTCGATAGCCGCCCGGCCCCGGCTGTTCTGCCCCATGAAGTTCACGTAGTCCGCGTCTTCGAGGAACAGCCGCGCGTACGCCGCCGCGTCGCCCGCGTTCCATGCCTCGGTCAGCTCGTTCAGCGTGCTGAACACCGCCTGCTCGCTCATGCCCATCTCCTTCGAACACCGTTCGTTTGACGAACACCATTCGTACTTACGAACACTGTTCGTGTCAAGTACAGTGTTCGCCATGACCGTTCCCGCTCCGCCGTGGCGGCGCTCCGGACGCGCGGTGAAACCGCAGCTGTCCGCCGAGCTGATCGTGCGCACCGCACTCGAACTGCTCGACGCCGAAGGCATCGACGCGGTGAGCATGCGGCGGGTCGCCCAGGCGCTGGACACCGGCGCGGCCTCGCTCTACGCACACGTGTCCAACAAGGACGAACTGCACGAGCTGATGTTCGACCAGGTGCTGGGCGAGGTCGAGCTGCCCGAACCGGACCCGGCGCGCTGGGACGAGCAGCTCCGGGAAGTGCTGCAGGGCCAGCTTTCGGCGATGCTGGCCCATCCCGGCATCGCGAAGGTCGCCTGGGCGACACAGGTGCCCGTGGGCCCGAACGCCTTGCAGCATGGGGAAACGGTGCTCGCCCTGCTGCGTGCCGGTGGACTGTCCGAACGGGACGCCGCCTACGCCTCCGACGCGCTTTCCTTGTACACCAAGGCATTCGCCTACGAGGCCAGCGGCTGGGCGTCGGGCGAGTTCGCCGAGGACGAGGCCGCCGAGCGCGGGCGCCAGATGCACGAGTACCTCAGCTCGATGCCGGGCCGGTTCCCGAACATGCTCACCCTCGGCCAGTACTTCTCGGCGGAAACCTCGGCGGACCGCTTCCGCTTCGGGCTGGACATGCTGCTGCGCGGCCTGCGCCGCGGTTGACGGGTCCGCGGGCGCCACCTATAGTAAACTGACTTGTTGATAAAACGCTAGGTTGCCTTAATGACGGTGGATGACGAGTGGCTGGACCGGGCCTTCGCCGCGCTCGGCGATCCCGTGCGGCGGGCGATGATCGCGCGCCTGTCCCGCGGTGAGGCCACGGTGAACGAGCTGGCCGAGCCGTTCACCATCACCAAGCAGGCGGTTTCGCGGCACATCCAGGTGCTGGAGGCGGCCGGCCTGATCACCCGCAGCCGCGACGGCCAGCGCCGCCCGTGCCACCTGGCCCCCGCCGCGCTCGAAGCGCTGACCGGCTGGATCGACACCTACCGCCTGGCCGCCGAAAGCCGCTACCGCAAGCTCGACGCCCTGCTCAGCTCCCTCAACCCGGCTTCCGACGGCGAACCCGGCTCGGCGTAGAAAAGGACGAGCCGCTGGCCGTCGCTGTCCGGCAGCGGCAGGAGTTCGTCGGTCAGCGTGAGCGGGCCCGCCGTGGCGTGCCGGTAGACACGCGTGTGGTGCGCGCAGCCGCGCACCGGGTGCGCCGCCCACAGCCCGGCGAATTCGGGGCTGGCGCGGCGCAACTCGTCGAT
This sequence comes from Amycolatopsis albispora, assembly GCF_003312875.1. Classification (NCBI taxonomy): domain Bacteria; kingdom Bacillati; phylum Actinomycetota; class Actinomycetes; order Pseudonocardiales; family Pseudonocardiaceae; genus Amycolatopsis; species Amycolatopsis albispora. Next base: position 8,654,714 of record NZ_CP015163.1, on the reverse strand, counting down.
GAGCGCGGTCAGCGCGGTGTCGCCGGGGCGACGGCCCGCGAGGTGGCGCAGATCGGCGACGGTGTCGGCAGCCTTGTCCGAGTCGAACAGTCCGCGCACGCGAGCGTCCAGGAAGAACAGGCGTGCCCAGTTCGGCCGGGCGTCGAAATCCAGGTGCGGGGCGAGCAGCGCGTGGCCGAGGCGGTTCCACGCCAGCACGTCGGTGTGCCTGCCGAGGATCAGCGCGGGAACGGCTCCCACGGCGCCGAGCAGCACACGATGCCGTGGTGCCAGCCGCTCCGGCATCTCCGGGTGCACGGTCTTGGCGTTCGCCAGCGCGTGCAGGTGCGCGCGTTCCTCGTCGTCGAGGCGCAGCGCCTTGGCGAGCGCTTCGAGCACGGCCTCGGACACCGCACCGTGCTCACCCTGCTCCAGCCGCCGGTAGTAACCGGGGCTGACGCCCGCCAAGGCCGCCAGTTCCTCGCGGCGCAGGCCGGGAACGCGGCGGACTTCGCCGTAGTCGGCCAGCCCGACGTCGGCGGGCCGCAACCGCGCGCGGCGGTCGCGGAGGAATTCACCCAGCATGGCCCCAGCATGCCTGCCCCTGGCAGGGGCAGGCACGACCACGCCGGTTCACGCAGGATCGGCGGCGTGAGAGTTGCAGTGATCGGTGCGACCGGAACCATCGGCACCGCGGTGACCGCGGCCCTGCGCGACCGTGGGTACGACGTGGTTCCCGTTTCGCGGACCAGTTCCAGTCCAGTGGACATCGCCCGCCCCGAGGGCCTCTTCGCCACAGCCGGGCCTCTCGACGCCGTGCTCTGCTGCGCGGCGAGCGGCGCGCTCGTGCCCATCGACTCGGGCACCGACGAGGAGTTCTTCACCGGGCTGGAGACCAAGCTGCTCGGGCAGGTGCGGCTGCTGCGGCGGGCCGTCGAGCACCTGCCGGACGGCGGTTCGGTCACCTTGACCTCGGGCACCTTCGAGGAACCGACGCCGGGCAGCAGCTTCGGCGCGCTGACCAACTCGGGCCTGGAGGCGTTCGTGGCGGCGGCCGCGGCGGAACTTCCGCGCGGACTGCGGGTCAACGTCGTCAGCCCGGGCTGGGTGCGGGACGCGACGACCGTCGTCCCGCACTACCTCCGCGCGCTGGAGGACGTCACCCTGACCGGGCAGACCCTCCGTTAAGGCCGGGTGGCCGACGCGACGAACTGCGGGGCCGCGAGCAGGAACCGGCCCCGCGCCACGCGTTCCCGCTGCTCCGCGAGCCAGTTCTGGGCTCGCTCGGCGCTGATCACGCCCGTGCCGACGGCGGCCGAGGCCGCCGACTCCAGCATCGGCAGCCCGGTCTCGCCGGTCAGCAGCGCGGTGTGCACCTCCACCGCCACGTCGGTGAAACCGCCGTCCAGCAACAGGTTCCGGTACCGCAGCGCGCTGCGCGGTGACGGCATCGACGCCACCTGGGCACCCAGCACGGCCCGCTCGGTGGCCGGGTCGTCGCTGTCGACCCCGACCATCTCCCAGTTCGGTCCAATGAGGACTATGCGCCCGCCGGGCGCCAGTACCCGCGCCGCCTCGGCCAGCGCGGCCGCCGGGTCGGCCACCGCGTGGTAGACGCGTTCCGCGCGGTAACCGTGGAAATGCCCGTCGGGAAAGGGAAGCCGCTCCGCGCTGCCTTCGGTGAACTCACCGGCGGGATGACGTCCCTTCGCCACCACCAGCACTTCGGGGTTGACGTCCACACCGGACACCCGCGCGCCCGCCGCGGCCAGCTCCCCCACCGAAGTCCCGGTGCCGCAGCCCACGTCCACCACCCGCTGCCCCGCCGCCACGCGCAGCAGCTCGTGCCCGCGGTGCCGGGCCAGCGCGGCGGCCGGCTCGCGTTCGAAACCGTCCATCATGGCGACAAAGCGTTCGATCATCGGAAAACCTCCGGTCCGGGTTGCCGTGTGACCCCAGTCTGTGACTTCATGTCGACATGAAGTCAAGCGAGTACACCGTCGGCGAGCTGGCCGGCCGGTTCGGGCTGCCGACGAACGTGCTCCGGCACTGGGAGGCCGAAGGACTGCTCACCCCGGAGCGCACCGCGGGCGGGCAGCGCCGCTACCGGAAGTCCGACGTGGTCAAGGTGGCGCTCATCCTCCAGGGCAAGGAACTCGGCTTCGGCCTGGCCGAAATCCGGCGCGTGCTGACCACCGGCGATCCGGCCGACCGCCGCGCGGCGCTGCGCGAGCACCACGCGGCCCTGACCAAGCGCATCGAGGAAGCCGAGGCCGCCCGCGCCGCGCTCGGGCACGCGATCGCCTGCACCAGCGACGACTTCCTCGAGTGCGCCCACTTCCGCCGCCGGCTCGCCGAGCGGATCCCGCCGGGCTGAGCGGATTGCTCCGAATGCGAGGAATCAGCGCGGCGGTACCGGGTACCCGCACCGGTATCGGGGGCTCGAAAGGAGGACTGCCGTGTTCGCCATCATTGCCGCGGTCATCTTCGGCTTGGCGCTGATCTTCGACCTGGCCGACATCTCGCTCGGGACGGCGCTCGACGGAGGCACCCTGCTCACCGCCGGTCTGCTCTGCGTGGCACTGCACCTGGCCGGGGTCGGGGCGAGCGCACGCGGACGCACGTTCTGGCGTGCCCGCTCTCGCTGACCGGAAGCCGTGTCAACTCCAGGAGTACCCCGGCTGTCCACTCCAGCCGGACGCGCACACCCCCGCTGACCCGGCACCGTTTCGCCCCGAGCCAATTGAAGGGGCGAAACGGTGCTGGAAAAAGCGGAACAGGCGCGCGGGTACTTCGCGCTGCCCGCCGGCCGGACGGCCAAGCGGGTCATCATCGGGTTGTGGTTGCTGCTGCTCGCGCTGGCCGTGCCGGTCGGGCTGAACATCGGGTCGGTGCAGAGCGACGACGCACGTGACCGGCTGCCCGCCGACGCGGAATCCACCAGGGTCACCGAACTCGTGGAACGGATTCCCGGCGGCGAAGGCGACCAGGTGCTCGTCGTGCAGCAGCGGCAGGACGGCATCACTGAAGCGGACCGCACGTGGGCGACCGCGCGGCGTGACGCGCTCGGCGGCACCGGCATGCCACCGGTGACCTCCGACGACGGCCGCACGCTGATGTACGCCGTGGAACGGGAAAATCCGGGCGAGGACGAGGAACGCACGGCCGCCTTCGTCGAGGAGGTCCGGCTGGCCGTCGCGCAGCCACCGCCGGGGCTGACCGTGCAGGTGACCGGGTCCAGCGCGATCGGCGCCGACATCGACGCGGTCTTCGAAGGCATCGACGAGACGCTGATGATGGTCACCACCGCCGTCGTGGCGTTGCTGCTGATCATCACCTACCGCAGCCCGTTCCTGTGGTTGCTGCCGCTGGCCGCGGTCGGCGTGTCGGCGATGGTGTCGATGGCGGCCCTGTACGGCATCGCGTCGGCCGCCGGGATCACCGTGTCCACGCAGAGCTTCTCGATCATGATCGTGCTGGTGTTCGGGGCGGGCACCGACTACGCCATGCTGCTGGTCGCCCGGTATCGCGAGGAACTGCGGCGCGTGCACGACGTGCACCAGGCGATGGGTGCCGCGCTGCGGGGCGCCGGCCCGGCGGTGCTCGCGTCGGCCGGCACGGTCACGCTCGGCCTGCTGTGCCTGCTCGCCGCCAGGATGAACGACCTGTCCGGGCTCGGCCTGGCCGGTGCCGTCGGCATCGCCTGCACGCTGGTCACCATGTTGACGCTGTTCCCGGCGCTGCTGCTGGTCACCGGACGGCGGGTGTTCTGGCCGAAGGTGCCGCGCTACGGCGCTCCGGCCACGGCGAGCCGCGGCATCTGGGCCAGGGTCGCGAACCACGCGGTCGCCAAGCCGGTGCGCACGGCCGCCGCGAGCGCCGCCGTGCTCGGGGTCTTCGCGCTCGGCCTCACCCAGCTCGGCGGCGACCTCGGCGAGACGGGCCAGTTCACCGACACCCCCGAGTCGGTCGCCGGATACGCCACCCTCGGCCAGGCGTTCCCCGAGCAGAGCGGCCGCCCGCTCACCGTGGTCACCGACAGCGCGAAGGCGGACGACGTGACCGCGCTTGCCGCGGCCGTGCCCGGCGTCGCCGAGGCCGAACCGGCGCGGCAGGGCGACGGGCTGACCGTCATCGAGGTCCGCCCCGGCGCCACCCCGGACACCCAGGAGGAGTTCGACACGGTGAGCCGCCTGCGCGCGGCGGTCGCCCCGGACGCGCTGGTCGGCGGGCCCGCCGCCGAGGAACTGGACACCCGCGAGGCCACCGCGGCGGACAACTGGCTGGTCCTGCCGCTGGTGCTCGCCGTGGTCCTGCTGGTGCTCGTCCTGCTCCTGCGGGCGGTGGTCGCGTCGCTCGTGGTGGTGGGCGCGGTGCTGCTCTGCTTCGCCGCGGCGCTCGGCATCGGCGCGATCGCCTACGACGTGCTCTTCGGCTTCGCCGGGACGGCGGCGAACCTGCCCGCGCTGTGCTTCGTGTTCGGTGTCGCGCTGGGCGTGGACTATTCGATCTTCCTGGTGGCCCGCATCCGCGACGACGCCCCGCGGCTGGGCACCAAGGAGGCCACGCGGCGGGCGGTGACCTCGACCGGCGGGGTGATCGCGTCGGCGGGCCTGGTGCTCGCGGCCACCTTCGCGGTGCTGGCGTCCCTGCCGTTCGTGCCGATGGTCGAACTCGGGTTCGCGGTCGCCGCCGGGGTGCTGCTGCAGACGCTGGTGGTGCAACCGCTGCTGGTCGCGCCCCTGCTGGTGGCGTTGCCGGGGAAGATGGAGCGGTGACGACGGAACCCCGGCGCCGCGTCGGCCTCGCCGACGCGGCGCTGACCGCCGCGCTGGCCGCGGTCACCGTGCTGGCCGCGTGGCTGCTGCCCACGCACTGGTTCGAGGGCCACGAACTCGACGGCGCCGGCGCGCTGCTGCTGGTGGCGCAGACCCTGCCGGTGCTCGTCCGGCGGTGGCTGCCGCTGCCCGCGCTGCTGGTCAGCTGCGTCGCGGCGGTGCCGTACCACGCGGTGGACTACCCGCACGAGGTCGCGCTGCCGCCGGTGATGGTGCTGCTGTACACGGTGGTGGTCAGCGGTACCCGCAAGCGCACGATCGCCACCCTGCTGCCGATCTTCCTGGCCATCGCGCTGACCATCGGCCTGACGCAGGACGGCCCGCCAGGGGTGGAGGTGGCCGCGCCGCTGGGCTGGCTGACCGTGGCGACGGTGTTCGGCGAGGCCGTCCGCCAGCACCGCCAGTACGTCGACAGCATCACCGAGCGCGCCGCGCGGCGCGTCGCCGAAGAGCGGCTGCGGATCGCGCGGGACCTGCACGACGTGCTGGCGCACAACATCGTGGTGATCAACGCGCACGCCGGGGTGGCCGCGCACCTGCTCGACGAGGAACGCGACCACCCGGCGCTGGCGCGGATCGCCGAGCCGTTGCGGACCGTCGCCGAGGCCAGCAGCAAGGCGCTCGCGGAACTCCGCACCACACTCGATGTGCTGCGGGGCAACGAAACCGACTCCGACCGCCGTCCGACGCCCGGGCTGGACCGGCTCCCGGAACTGGTCGACGCCACCCGGTCCGCCGGGGTCGCCGTGACGTTTTCCGAGCACGGCGAGCCCCGGGAGCTGGGGCCCGCGGTCGAGATCACGCTGTACCGGATCACGCAGGAAGCGCTGACGAACGTGGTCAAGCACGCCACCGCCTCGCGGGCCACCGTGCGGCTCGACTACCTCGGCGGGCGCGTGCGGCTGGAGATCACCGACGACGGCCGGGGCAGCACCGGCAGGCGCGGGGGCGGGTACGGCATCATCGGCATGACCGAACGGGCCGCCGTGCTCGGCGGGCGGCTCACCGCCGGTCCCGGCGCCCGCGGTGGTTTCACCGTCACCGCCGAACTGCCTGCCGAGGAGCGCGTGTGATCCGGGTCCTGCTCGCCGATGACCAGGCGCTGGTGCGCAGCGCGTTCGCCCTGCTGATCTCGTCGGCGGAAGACATGGCGGTGGTGGGCGAGGCGGCCGACGGGGCGCAGGCGGTGACCATGGCGCGGGCCGAGCGGGCCGACGTGGTGGTGATGGACATCCGCATGCCCGGCACCGACGGCATCGCGGCCACCGCGCGGATCGCCGAGGACCCCGACCTGGCCGGGGTGCGGGTGCTGATCCTGACCACCTTCGAAACCGACGACAACGTGCTCGGCGCGTTGCGCGCGGGGGCCAGCGGATTCCTGGTGAAGGACGCCAAGCCGGGCACGCTGCTGGCCGCGATCAGGACGGTCGCCGCCGGGGACGCCCTGCTCTCGCCGGGAGCGACGCGGGCGCTGATCACGCGGGTGCTGGCGCAGCCGGACCCGCCGCCGGGAGTGCTCGACATGCTGACGGCTCGCGAGCGGGAGGTCCTGACGCTGATCGGGCGCGGGCTGAGCAACGCCGAACTGGCCGAGGAACTGGTGATCAGCCCGCTGACCGCGAAGACCTACGTCAGCCGCCTGCTCACCAAGCTGGACGCGCGGGACCGAGCGCAGCTGGTCATCGCCGCCTACGAATCGGGCCTGGTCCGCCCGCAGCTCTGACGGGTGCCCCCGAGCGCCGAACGCGGCTCCCGACCCCGGTGTCACGAATGTGGCTTTCGGGACGCCAAACGTCTCGAAAGCCACATTCGTGACATCAACCGCCTAAGGCACCAGCCGTCGGACTACGCCGTCCGCGAGTAGGCGGCCCTTGTCCGTGAGCACGGCCCGGCCCCGCGCCGACAGTTCCGACTCCACCAGCAGTCCCTCGCGCGCTGCCGCCCGCGCCTCCGAGGCGCCCGCGGCGTCCAGCGCGTCCAGCGGCAGCCCGTCCGCCAGCCGCAGCTCCAGCATCACCCGTTCGACGTGCCGCTCGGACTCGCTCAGCACCTCCTGCCCACCGGCGGGCACGTGCCCGGCCGCCAGCAGGTCCGCGTACTTCGCCGGGTGCTTCACGTTCCACCACCGCACCCCGCCGACGTGGCTGTGCGCCCCCGGTCCGGCACCCCACCAGTCCCCGCCGCGCCAGTAGCCCAGGTTGTGACGGCAGCGCGCGGCCTCCGACGACGCCCAGTTCGACACCTCGTACCAGCGCAGCCTGGCCGTGGCGAGCACCTCGTCGATCAGCTCGTAGTAGGCCGCGAGCACGTCGTCGTCCGGCATGGGCAGCTCGCCCCGGCGCACCCGCCTGGCCAGCGCGGTGCCCTCCTCGACGATCAGCGCGTAGGCCGAAACGTGGTCCACGCCCGCGGTCAGCACCGCGTCCAGCGAGGCACGCAGGTCCTCGACGCGCTCCCCCGGCGTGCCGTAGATCAGGTCGAGGTTGACGTGCTCGAACCCGGCCGAGCGGGCCTCGATCGCGGCAAGGATCGGCCGCCCCGGGGTGTGCACGCGGTCCAGCACCTTGAGCACGTGCCGGGCGGCGGACTGCATGCCGAGGGAAACGCGGTTGTAACCCGCGTCACGAATTCCGGCGAAGAACTCCGGCGAGGTGGATTCCGGGTTCGATTCGGTGGTCACCTCGGCGCCCTTGGCCAGGCCGAACGCACCGCGCACCGCGTCCAGCACGGAAGCGAGCCCGTCCGCGCCGAGCAGCGACGGGGTGCCGCCGCCGACAAAAACGGTGTCCACCGCCGGCGCCCGGCCCAGCATCGCCGCGGCCAGGTCCAGCTCGCGGCGCAGGCCGTCCAGCCAGCTGGTGGGAGAGGAGGACGTACCCAGCTCACCGGCGGTATAAGTGTTGAAGTCGCAGTAGCCGCAGCGTGTCGCGCAGAACGGCACGTGGACGTAGACCCCGAACGGCCGGGTGCCGAGGCCCGCCAGCGCGGATTCGGGCAGGGCCAGCTCGGCGGGCGGCGTGGGATCGGTGAGCAGGTGCACCCCTCCACTATCCCAAATCGGCCCCGGTGACCAGGCCCGGTGACCTCGCTCCCACCATTCGGGCAACGCTCGACCACATTGTGGACGCGTGGCACCCTGGGACCGTGACTTACGCCGGTGTCCTCCTCGTGGCTCGCCGCCACGTCGACCTCCGACGTGTCGCCAGCGCCCTCTGCCGTGCGTAATCCCGCTCCGCCCGCCTGACCCATGCCATGTCGGCGCCGAGCCCAGCCGCGATCGCTCCCACCACGGCCAGACCAGGGCGTTCACGGTGCGCAGGCGCCAGAAGAATCCCGGAGGACCGATGGCCTCGCCTGCTCGCCCGAGCACGTCCCGCCCCGCACGCGCCAAGCAGCGGCGCGGGGAGGGGCAGTGGGCGCTCGGCTACCGCGAACCGCTCAACCCGAACGAGCGTTCCAAGAAGGACGACAACCCGCTCAACGTGCGGGCCCGGATCGAGAACATCTACGCGCACGGCGGCTTCGACTCGATCGACCCCGCCGACCTGCGTGGCCGGTTCCGCTGGTTCGGCCTCTACACCCAGCGCAAGCCGGGCATCGACGGCGGCCGCACGGCCACCCTGGAGCCCGAGGAGCTGGACGACCGCTACTTCATGCTGCGGGTCCGCCTCGACGGCGGCGCGCTGAGCCTGGCCCAGCTGCGCGTGCTCGGCGAGATCTCTCAGCGCTACGCCCGCGACACCGCCGACATCACCGACCGGCAGAACATCCAGTACCACTGGATCCAGGTCGAGGACATGCCCGCGATCTGGAAGCAGCTCGAAGACGCCGGCATGACCACGATGGAGGCCTGCGGTGACAGCCCGCGGGTCATTCTCGGCTCGCCGGTGGCGGGTATCGCGGCCGAAGAGATCATCGACGGCACGCCCGCGATCGACGAGATCAAGCGCCGCTTCATCGGCGACCCGCGTTATTCGAACCTGCCGCGCAAGTTCAAGACCGCGATCTCCGGCCAGGCCGACGTGGCGCACGAGATCCACGACGTGGCTTTCGTCGGGGTCAACCACCCCGAGCACGGTCCCGGCTTCGACCTGTGGGTCGGCGGCGGGCTGTCCACCAACCCGATGATCGGCCAGCGCCTGGGCACCTGGGTCCCGCTCGACGAGGTGCCCGAGGTCTGGGAGGGCGTGATCAGCGTCTTCCGCGACTACGGCTACCGCCGCCTGCGCTCGCGGGCGCGGATCAAGTTCCTGGTCAAGGACTGGGGCGCGGAGAAGTTCCGCCAGGTGCTGCAGGACGAGTACCTCAAGCGCGAGCTGATCGACGGCCCGGCGCCCGAGGTGCCCGAGCGCCCGATCGACCACGTCGGCGTGCACAAACAGGTCGACGGCAAGCGGTACGTCGGCTTCGCGCCGATCGCCGGCCGGGTCTCCGGCACCACGCTGCTCGCCGTCGCCGACGCGGTGGAGCGCACCGGTTCCGCCCGCGTCCGGCTCACCCCGCAGCAGAAGCTCGTCGTGCTCGACGTGCCCGAGGACAAGGTCACCGAACTCCAGGTGGCGCTGTCGAAGCTGGGCCTGGACAGCGAGCCGTCGCCGTGGCGGCGTGGCGTGATGGCCTGCACCGGGCTCGAGTTCTGCAAGCTGGCCATCGTCGAGACCAAGGCGCGTGCCCACGACCTGGTCGCCGACCTGGAGAAGCGGCTGTCCGACATCGGGCTGGACGAGGCGCTCAGCGTGCACCTCAACGGCTGCCCGAACTCGTGCGCCCGCATCCAGACCGCCGACATCGGGCTCAAGGGCCAGATCGTCACCGACAACGACGGGAACCAGGTCGAGGGCTTCCAGGTGCACCTCGGCGGCGGGCTCGGCCTCGACGCCGGATTCGGCCGGAAACTGCGCGGGCACAAGGTGACCAGCACCGAGCTGACCGACTACGTGGAACGCGTCGTGCGCAATTTCGCGGAAAAGCGGGAAAACGGCGAGCGGTTCGCGCAATGGGTGGCCCGTGCCGAGGAAAGCGATCTGCAGTGACCGAGCGAGCGACGCCGTTCCACTGCCCCTACTGCGGTGACGAAGATCTCCGTCCGGAAGAGAACGGGGCCTGGCTCTGTTCGGGTTGCCGACGGGTCTTCTCGGTGAAGTTCCTCGGATTGTCCCTTCCGGAGGTGGCGAAGAAATGACCGCGACAGCCGATTACCGTACCCTCGCCGAACGCGCTTCGGCCGAATTGGCCGATGCCACCGCCGCCGAAGCGCTGGACTGGACCGTGCGCACCTTCGGCGACGATTTCATCGTGGCGTCCAACATGCAGGACGCCGTGCTGATCGAACTGGCCACCCAGGCCAAGTCCGATGTGGACATCCTGTTCCTGGAAACCGGGTACCACTTCGCCGAGACCATCGGCACCAGGGACGCGGTCGAGGCGGTCTACCCGCACGTGCGGATCGTCAACGCCCAGGCCGAGCAGAGCGTCGCCGAGCAGGACGCCGAGTACGGCCCGAAGCTGCACGAGCGCGACCCCGGCCTGTGCTGCCACCTGCGCAAGGTGGTGCCGCTGCGCCAGACCCTGTCGAAGTACTCGGCGTGGGTCACCGGCGTGCGCCGGGTGGACGCGCCGACCAGGGCCAACACCCCGATCGTCGGCTGGGACGAGCGCAACGGCCTGGTCAAGGTCAACCCGCTGGCCGCGTGGACCGACGAGCAGTTCAACGACTACATCCGCGAGCACGGCATCCTGCAGAACCCGCTGGTGTCGGCGGGTTATCCGTCGATCGGCTGCGCGCCGTGCACGGCGAAGGTGGCACCCGGCGCCGACCCGCGCAGCGGCCGGTGGGCGGGCCAGGCCAAGACCGAGTGCGGCTTGCACGGCTGAAAGGGATCAACGTGACGACGCTCGAGCCGGCTACCGACGCGGCCCAGGACAACCTGGCCGCGCTCGAATCCGAAGCCATCCACATCTTCCGCGAGGTCGCCGGGGAGTTCGACCGCCCGGTGATCCTGTTCTCCGGCGGCAAGGACTCCACCCTGCTGCTGCACCTGGCGATCAAGGCGTTCTGGCCGGCCCCGGTGCCGTTCCCGCTGCTGCACGTGGACACCGGGCACAACTTCGACGAGGTGATCGCCTTCCGCGACGAGGTGGTCCGCAAGCACGGGCTGCGGCTGATCGTGGCGCACGTGCAGGACTGGATCGACGACGGCAGGCTGGCCGAGCGCCCCGACGGCACCCGGAACCCGCTGCAGACCCAGCCGCTGCTGGACACCATCGCCGAGCACAGGTTCGACGCGGTCTTCGGCGGCGGGCGGCGCGACGAGGAACGCGCCCGCGCCAAGGAGCGGATCTTCAGCCTGCGCAACGCCTTCGGCCAGTGGGAGCCGCGACGGCAGCGGCCGGAGCTGTGGAACCTCTACAACGGCAGGCACCGCCCCGGCGAGCAGGTGCGCGTGTTTCCGCTGTCCAACTGGACCGAGGCCGACGTCTGGCACTACATCAACCGCGAGGGCGTGGAACTGCCGTCGATCTACTTCGCGCACCAGCGCAAGGTCTACGAGCGCGACGGCATGCTGCTCACCGAAGGCCCGTGGGGCGGCCCGCGTCCCGGTGAGGACGTGCGTGAGCTGAGCGTGCGCTACCGCACCGTCGGCGACGGCTCGTGCACCGGCGCGATCGAGTCCACCGCGTCCACTGTGGACGAGGTGATCGCCGAGGTGCTGGCCAGCAGGCTCACCGAGCGCGGCGCCACCAGGGCGGACGACCGGCTGTCCGAGGCGGCGATGGAAGACCGCAAGCGAGAGGGTTACTTCTGATGTCGAGTCTGCTGAGGCTGGCCACCGCGGGCAGCGTGGACGACGGGAAGTCCACTTTGGTCGGCCGCCTGCTCTACGACACCAAGTCGGTGCTGGCCGACCAGCTCGACGCGGTGACCAGGGCCAGCGTCGACCGCGGTCTGTCCACTCCGGACCTCTCACTGCTGGTGGACGGGCTCCGCTCCGAGCGCGAGCAGGGCATCACCATCGACGTGGCCTACCGCTACTTCGCCACCCCGCGGCGCAGCTTCGTGCTCGCCGACACCCCCGGGCACGTGCAGTACACCCGGAACACGGTGACCGGCGCGTCCACCGCGCAGCTGGCCGTGCTGCTGGTCGACGCGCGCAAGGGCGTGGTGGAGCAGACCCGCCGCCACGCCGCGGTGCTGGCGCTGCTCGGCGTGCCGCGCCTGGTGCTCGCGGTGAACAAGATCGACCTGGTGGACTACGACGAGGCCGTGTTCGCGGTGATCGCCAACGAGTTCGCCACGCACGCGACTTCGCTCGGGTACGCCGAGGGGGACGTGCTGTCGATCCCGGTTTCCGCGCTGCAGGGCGACAACGTGGCGGTCAAGTCCGAGCGCACCCCGTGGTACGCCGGGCCCACACTGCTCGAGCACCTGGAAGAGGTGCCGGTGGCACCGGACCCGCACGACGCGGCGTTCCGCTTCCCGGTGCAGTACGTGATCCGGCCGCGCACCGCCGAATACCCCGACTACCGGGGTTACGCGGGGCAGATCGCGGCGGGCAGCGTGCGCCCCGGCGACGAGGTCGTGGTGCTGCCGCACGGGCTGCGCAGCCGTGTCGCGGCGATCGACACCGCCGACGGCCGGCTGGCGGAGGCGGGTTCGGGCACCTCGGTGACGCTGCTGCTGGAGGACGACCTGGACATCTCGCGGGGCGACCTGATCGCCATCGCGGACCGGGCGCCGCGGGTGACCGACGAGCTGACCGCCGCGTTGTGCTGGCTGTCGAACAAGCCGCTCGCGGCGGGCGCGCGGGTGCTGGTCAAGCACGGCGCGCGGACCGTGCAGGCACTGGTCGACGAGATCGGCTCACGCTTCGACGAGCAGACGCTGACCACTGTGGACAGTCCGGAGACCTTGGCGCTCAACGACATCGGCACGGTGTCGCTGCGGCTGGCGGAGGAGCTGCCGGTGGACGACTACGCCGACAGCCCGCGCACCGGCGCGTTCCTGGTGATCGATCCGAAGGACGGCGACACGCTCGCCGCCGGGCTGATCGGCGAGCGGTTCGCGTGAGCCCGCTGGTCGTCGTCGCGCACGGCAGCCGGGACCCGCGGTCCGCGGCCACCGTGCGCGCCCTCGTCGGCCGCGTGCGCGCGCTCGCGCCCGATCTCGACGTGCGGGTGGCCTTCCTGGACCTGTCCGATCCGCCGGTGCCCGAGGTGCTCGTCCGCCTGCACCGGGAGGGGCATCGCGAGGTCGTGGTGGCGCCGCTGCTGCTGGGCAGCGCGTACCACGCGCGCGTGGACCTGCCCGCGCTCGTGGACAGCGTGACCAGCCGGTTGCCGCGGTTGGGCGTGCGGATCGCGGACGTGCTCGGGGTCGCCCCCTCGCTGGAGGCCGTCGCGCTGGACCGGCTGCGGGAAACCGGCGCCGATCTCGCCGACCCGGAGTTGGGCGTGGTGCTCGCCGCGGTCGGTTCCTCGAACGCGACCGCGAACGCGGCGGTGACCGGGCTCGCCGAGCGCTGGCACCACCGGCACGGCCTGCTGGTCGCCCCGGCCTTCGCCAGCGCCACCAAGCCGGACGTGCCCGCGGCGATGGCGAAGCTGCGCGCACACGGCGCTCGCCGCTTCGCCGTCGCGTCGTGGTTCCTGGCGCCGGGGCTGCTGCCGGACCGGATCGCCGCCCTCGCCGGGCCGGAAGTGCCGATGGCCGCCCCGCTCGGCACCGACCGGCGCGTGGCCGAGCTGGTGCTCGACCGGTATGCCGAAGTGGTGTCTTCGCAGGTCATCCCGGCCTGATCGGCGCAGTTCGCTAGTCTCTTCGGCTGGCTTCGTTCCCAGTTGCGATCACCACCCGCTTATGGGAACGGTGACTTCTTGACGCGCTATTTAACTTGCCGGTAACTATCTAAACGCCGCGCGGCTCTCCCCGTTACCCCACACACCCCAGAGGTGGAGACGATGAAGTCTGCCCTGCGTAAAACCCTGACCACCGCCGCGATCGCCGTGGTGCCGCTGTGCGCGCTGGCGAGCCCGGCCTCGGCCGCCGCCCACGACGTGACCCTGGACTGCCAGGCGAACGCCCCGATCGTCGGCCCGCAGCAGGCCACGCTGAACCAGACCGCGGACGTCACCGCGCCCGCCACGGTGGCGCCCGGCGGTGCGCTGACCGTGGTGGTCGACCCGGCGCCGAACAACGTGCCCGGTGAGGTCAGCGGGTACAAGATCAAGGAGATCAAGAACTTCGCGCTGGAGATCCCGATCCCGGCCAACTCCACCTTCGTCGACGCCACCCTGTCCGGTGGTTCCGGGCTCGGCCCGACCCCGCCGAAGATCGAGGTGGCGAACGGGGTGGGCACGCTCAGCTTCCCCGGGCCGCTCGCCGGTGGCGCCGCGTTCGAGCTGCCGACGGTGACGGTGAACCTGACCGCCGGCCAGTCCGGCACGATCGAGACCAAGCTCGGCGGCACCAGCTACGAGGACCCGGGCCTGACCTTCGACACGGTGGTCACGCAGCTGATCGACATCACCGCGCCGACGGCCTGCTTCCCCAACCCCAGCCCGGTGTTCACCACCACCACGATCGGCTGAGCCGTGGCTGCCGGGAGCGGGTCTCGCTCCCGGCAGCCGTGTGCGAAGGTGGGGCCATGGCTGAAGAACTGGTGCACTACGCGGTGGCGGGCGGGACCGCCACGATCACCCTGGACTCCCCGCACAACCGCAACGCGCTGTCCGCGCAGCTGCGTGCCGAGCTGAGCGCGGGGCTGACCAGGGCCGCCGAGGACGACGCGGTGCGGGTGATCGTGCTCGACCACACCGGGCCGGTGTTCTGCGCGGGCATGGACCTCAAGGAAGCCAGGGGCGCCGGGGCCGGTGACCAGGGCGTGAACGAGTTCCCGCGCATCCTCGAGCAGCTGTGGACCAGCCCGAAGCCGGTGGTCGCGAAGCTGGCCGGGCCGGCCAGGGCGGGCGGCATCGGCATGGTGGCCGCGGCGGACATCGCGGTGGCGGTCAAGGAGGCGACCTTCGCCTTCAGCGAGGTGCGCATCGGCGTGGTGCCCGCGGTGATCTCGCTCACCGTGCTGCCGCGGCTGAACCCGCGGGCCGCGCACGAACTGTTCCTCACCGGCGACAAGTTCGACGCCACCCGGGCGGTGGCCATCGGGCTGCTGAACTCCGCTGTGGACGCGTCCGATTTGGACGCCGAGGTTTCGCGGTATGTCCGGGCTCTGGCCCTCGGCGGCCCGCGGGCACTGGCCGCCACGAAGGAACTGCTGAGCCGCCCGCGCCCCGCCACCCCCTCCGACGGCTTCGCCGAGATGACCGCGCTGTCGACGGGTTTCTTCGCCAGCGAAGAGGGCCAGGAAGGCATCACGGCTTTCGCCGAAAAGCGTCCGCCGTCCTGGGTCCCCACCCCCTGACGCGGGACGGCTGCGGCCCAACCCGACGCGGAGCCTCCCGGTGAACACGAATGTGGCTTTCGGGGCGAATTTCGCCCCGAAAGCCACATTCGTGTCCCTGGAACGATCCAGCCAGCCGGGGCTTCCGCGCAAGCGCCACCAACCGGCCGCCCGGCGCCCGACGCCCGACGCTATGAATGTGGCTTTCATAGCACGGCGGAGCCGCCCACCCGCGCCCGCGGCAGTGTCACGAATGTGGCTTTCGAGACGCCAAACGTCTCGAAAGCCACATTCGTGACATGCGCCCGAGGCTCAGGAGTCTGGTAGCTGGACGGTCAGGTGCCGCGAGTCCGAGCGCGTACCGCCAGGGGCCAATGCCCGTTGCGCATCTGACAACACGCTCCGGATCGCCAGGTACGCCTTCGGGTCCGCGGTCTTGAACGCCTCCGAACCCGCCCAGATCAGCACGTGCTCACCGGCGGGCAGCCACGACAGGTCCGTCAGGCAGTCGTACAGCGCGTCCAGGTTCCGGCCGAACCAGTCCGGGAACTCGAGCGCGGCGGCGATCGCGTCCATGGCCGCGGCCTTGGTCACCGGCGCGGGGCCGGGCAGTACATGGGCGTAGGCACCGCGAGCGCGGGCGCGCTCCGCCAGTGCTCGCGCATCCGGTTGTTCCACGGCGCTCACCTGCTCGGGTCCACGATGACGAACGAAGCGTAATGGTCCCCGGTGTAGTACAGCTCACGCGCCGCGCCGGTGACCAGCCGCCTGGGTCCGCGATCCTTGCTCCCCGGCGTTTTCACCGTGTACTCCCGGTAATAACCGGAGTCACGCGCGGGCAGCAGCTTCTCGCGGTTCTGGAATTCGACCCCGTCGTTGCGGGGGTACGGGAACGGGCCGTTCGAGCCGATCAGCTTCCACGTTTCCGCGGCCTCCGGCGGCAGCGAGGACAACTTCTCCACCCGCAGCCCGGACTCGCTGCCGGGCACCGGGCCGCCCTGGCCGCCTGAGCCGTCGGCAACGAGGTCCTTGACCAGCCAGCCGCCGACCACCAGCACGATCAGGCCGATCAACGCGGCGGTGATCCGCCTCCGGTTGAACATGCACCGAAGACTACGACCGGCCGGCCGGGTCCTCGCGCCGGGCCGCGCTCAGCCAGCGGGACACCCGGTCCACCAGGCGGTCGATCAGCCACGCCCCGCCCGCGCACAACGGCAGCAGCACCGCCATGACCAGGATGAACTGCACCGGGAACCAGAGCTGCGCGAGCCACAGCTCCACCGAGTCCCACCAGTCCGACAGTCCGTCCAGCACGTGTCGAAGGCTACTCCCCGATAGCCCGGCCGTGCTTCCGCCGGTAGGTTCCGGGGCATGTTCGCCGTATACGCCAAGGCCCCGAACCCGGAAAACCCGCTGGACTCGCTGGTGGTCGGCGAGCGCCCCGAACCCGAGGTGCCCGACGGCTGGGTGCGGGTCGCGGTGAAGGCCGCGAGCCTGAACATGCACGACATCTGGACCCTGCGCGGCGTGGGCATCAAGCCGGAGCAGTTCCCGATGATCCTCGGCTGCGACGGTGCGGGTGTGCTCGACGACGGCACCGAGGTGGTCCTGCACTCGGTGGTCAACGCACCCGGCTGGCAGGGCGACGACACGCTCGACCCGAAGCGCACCCTGCTCACCGAGAAGCACCAGGGCACCTTCGCCGACTACGTGGTCGTGCCCGCGCGCAACGCCGTGCCGAAGCCGAAGGAGCTGTCCTTCACCGAGGCCGCCACGATGGGCACCGCCTGGCTGACCGCGTACCGCATGCTGTTCGTCAAGTCCGGGCTGCGCCCCGGCCAGACCATGCTGGTGCAGGGCGCCTCCGGCGGCGTGTCCACCGCGTTGATCCAGCTCGGCCGCGCGGCCGGGTTCCGCGTGTGGGTCACCGGCCGCAGCGAGGAGAAGCGCGCGCTGGCCGAGCAGCTCGGCGCGCACCAGTCCTTCGAATCCGGCGCGCGGCTGCCGGAGCGGGTGGACGCGGTGTTCGAGACCGTCGGCAAGGCCACCTGGTCGCATTCGGTGAAATCGCTCAAACCGGGCGGCATCATCGTGGTCTCCGGCTCGACCAGCGGCCCGGACGCGCACGCGGAACTGCAGCGCGTGTTCTTCCTGCAGCTGCGCATCGCGGGCTCGACCATGGGCACCCGCGACGAGCTGACCGACCTGCTCGAATACGTGCAGCTCTCCGGAATCCGGCCGCAGGTCGGCGCCGAACTGCCGTTCCGCGAGGCGGCCACCGGCTTCCGGCAGATGCTCGACGGCGAAACCGCGGGGAAGACCGTCTTCACCGCGTGAACCGTGTGATCGGCTGAGTGGTCGAGACCACCCGTCCAGCGGTAGGGGAACCCCTGACATCGGTTCGTGACCGCACGAAAGCGAGCGGAAACCCCGAACCAGTGCTTACCCTGGAGTACATGACCGCACAGCAGCGGGAGGCACCACCGGCGACGGTGCAGGACGGCTCGGGCATCCGGGTCGCCCATCGCCGCTACGCCGGTGCCCGCACCCGCGTGCTGGAGGTCGGCCCGCAGCCCGACGCCGACACGCCCCGGCGCCGTTCGGCCCGGCGGTCCAGCCGCCCGGCCACCCCGAGGCTGGTGTTGCTGCACGGCTACTGCGACAGCGCCGACACCTGGCGCCCGGTACTGGAAGAGCTTGCGACCGCGGGACACTCCGCGGTCGCGGTGGATCTACCGGGTTTCGGTGAGGCGGACGCGCTGCGCCCCGGCGCGATGCTGCCGCAGCTGGACACCTTTCTCGCCGCGCTGATCAAGGAGCAGTCGGTGCTCGGCCCGGTGGTGCTGGCCGGGAACTCGCTCGGCGGCACGATCAGCCTGCGCGCCGCGCAGAGCACCCGGCTGCCGGTGGCGGGCGTGGTCTCCATCGCCGCGCCCGGCTTCGTCGACTCGTGGCTGATCCGCACGGTGGCCCGGTTCCCGATCCCGCTGCGCCTGTACTCCTCGCTGCCGTTGCCGGTACCCGGGTTCGTCGTCCGCGCGATCGCCGAGCAGGTGGTGCCGCGGCTGCTCTACGCCGACGCCGCGGTGGCCGACGTGGCGCAGGTCCGCCGGTTCACCGAGCTGTTCCCCGACTACCGCGCCACCACCGGCCGTCTCGAGCAGGCCAGGCAGCTGGTCGAGGAGCTGGCCACCGCCTACCAGCTCGACACCGTGCGCGCGCCGCTGCTGGTGGTCGCCTGCGGCAAGGACAAGCTGGTCAGCGCGGCGTCGGGCAAGCAGCTGCACAGCCTGGTGCCGCACAGCAGGCTGCTGGTGCGCGACGACTGGGGCCACTGCCCGCAGCTCGACGACCCGCCGGCCATCGCGGAGCTGATCACCTACTTCGCGGCCAGCGCCACGCACGCCAAGCAGCGCCGGACCGCCGCGTCCGTCACCGCCCGCGTCGGCACCGAGGCCTCCGCCTGAGCCGAGTTCTGAGCTGAATCGAGTCCACTCCCCAGACTCGCCATCCGGTACTGCCCAGCGCCGCGCCCAGCGGGTACGGTGCCGCATGGCCCGCGATCCGGGCCTTGGCGAAAGCACGACCACGGGAGCGGACCATGACCGTCGGCCAGAGCGGTTCCGGCAACGGGATCTTCCGGCGCAAGCCCATCGACACGATCGAACCGGTGGCCGAAAGCGAGGGGCTGCAGCGCACCCTCGGCCTGCGGCAGCTGACCGCGATCGGCGTCGGCGGCATCATCGGCGCCGGCATCTTCTCACTCGCCGGTGCGGTGGCGAACGAGACAGCGGGCCCGGCCGTGCTGATCTCGTTCCTGATCGCCGGCATCGCCAGCGCGGCGGCGGCGTTCTCCTACGCCGAGTTCGCCGGGCTGATCCCGCGCGCCGGTTCGGCCTACACCTACGGCTACGCGGTGCTCGGCGAGATCACCGGCTGGTTCATCGGCTGGGACCTGCTGCTGGAGTACACCGCGATCGTGGCGGTGGTCGCGATCGGCATCAGCGGCTACTTCAACGACCTGCTGGGCTTTCTGAACATCTCGCTGCCGGAGTGGATGCTCGGCGCGCCGGGCACCGAACCCGACGGCATGGCCGCGGGCACCTACAAGGTCAACCTGTTCGCCGTGCTGCTGTGCCTGCTGATCGCGTTCATCCTGAACCAGGGCATGAAGAACGCGGCCAGGTTCGAGACGCTGCTGGTCTACCTCAAGGTCGGCGTGGTGCTGCTGGTGATCGTGGTCGGCGCGTTCCACATCAACACCGACAACTACAACCCGTTCGCCCCGTTCGGCTGGGCGGGTGCCTTCACCGGCGCGGCGACGGTGTTCTTCGCGGTGTTCGGCTACGACGCGATGTCCACCGCGGCCGAGGAGTCGAAGGACTCCCAGAAGCACATGCCGAAGGCGATCATCTACTCGCTGGCCATTTCGATGGTGCTCTACGTGCTGGCGTGCCTGGTGCTGACCGGCATGGTGAACTTCAAAGACATCGATAGCGAAGCGGCGTTCTCCAGTGCGTTCGCCGGGATCGGGCTGAAGTGGCTGGGCGCGATCATCGCCGCCGGTGCCATTCTCGGCATCCTGACCGTGTTGTTCACCTTCATGATGGGCGCGGCGCGGGTCGGCTTCTCGATGAGCCGCGACGGCCTGCTGCCGAAGTGGTTCGCCAAGACCCACCCGGTGAAGAAGGTGCCGAGCCGGATCACCTGGGTGCTGGGCGTGGCTTCGGCGCTGATCGCCGGTTTCCTGCCGATCGCCGAGGCGGCCGAGCTGACCAACATCGGCATCCTGCTGGCGTTCGTGGTGGTCTGCATCGCGGTGATCGTGCTGCGGTACAAGCGCCCGGACCTGCCGCGTGGCTTCAAGACCCCCGGCATGCCGGTGGTGCCGGCCATCGGCGTGGTGTTCTCGATCTGGCTGATCACCTTCCTGCAGCCGGAAACCTGGCTGCGGTTCGCCGCCTGGTTCGCCATCGGCCTGCTCATCTACTTCGCCTACAGCCGCCGGAACTCGGTGCTGGGCAAGGAAAACGCGGGCAAGTAGTCAGCGCCACCGGCGGACGGCGGCCTGGAGCTCGCGGTCCAGGTTCTCGATGATCTCGGCGGCCGGGGCGGACCTGCCCAGCGGGTAGGTCTGCCCCGCCCACAGCGACAGCGCCTCCGGGTCGCCCGCCTTGGCCGCGGCCGCGCGGATCGGCTTGGTCAGGCCGTTCACCTCCGGATAGGCGGCCGGGGCCGGACCCGAGTGCTCCAGCAGGAAGCGGTTGACCAGGCCGCGGGCCGGTCGCCCGCTGAACGCGCGGGTGAACGCTGTCCGGCGGCCACCTTCGGCCAGCGCCTGCCGGTAGGTCTGGTTGGTGCCCGCTTCGTCGGCCCGCAGGAAGGCCGTGCCCAGCTGCGCGGCGACCGCGCCCGCGGTGAGCACGGCGGCCACGTCGGCTCCGTGCACCAGCCCGCCGGCCGCGATCAGCGGCAGGTCCACTTCGGCCGAAACCAGGCGCAGCGCGGCCAGCAGGCCGTAGGTTTCGCCGCCCGCCGGGTCGGCCTCGTCGTCGGTGAACAACCCGCGGTGGGCCCCGGCTTCGAACCCCTGGACGCACAACGCGTCCGCGCCGGCCTCGGCGGCGAGCGCGGCCTCGGCCGGATTGGTCACCGTGACCACCACCTGGCTGCCCGCCGCGTGCAGCCGCTCGACGTCCGCCGCCGACGGCCTGCCGAAGGTGAACGAAACCAGCGGGACCCGCTGGGCCACCACCAGGTCCAGCTTGGCCGGGTAGTGGTCGTCGTTCCAGTCCGGCACGCCGGGCTCGACGCCGTACCGCTGCGCCTCGGCGAGCAGGCGGAGCTGGTAGTTCGCCAGGTCGTGGGCACCGCGCGGCCCCGGCACGAACAGGTTGACGCCGAACGGCCGGTCGGTCAGCGCCCGGGTGCGGTCGAGCTGCTCCCCCAGCGCCTCCGCGGTGAGATAGCCCCCGGCGAGGAACCCGGACGCCCCGGCGCGGGTCGCGGCGGCGACCAGTTCCGGTGTCGACGGACCACCCGCCATCGGCGCGGCGAACACGGGCACGCGGAGTTCGGTGATCATGCGACCGAGCGTACCCAGCGCGCCGGACTTGCCACTCCCACTGTGGGAGGGTCCACGATGAACCGGTGGAACTCATCCCGATCGGCCGGTTCGCCCAGCGCTGCCGCCTCAGCGTGAAGCGGCTGCGCCACTACGACGACCTCGGCCTGCTCACCCCGGCGAAGGTGGACGAGGTGACCGGCCACCGCTACTACCGGCCGGACCAGGCGCGCGACGCGCTGGCCATCTCGCTGCTCCGGCGGCTGGACATGCCGCTGCCGGACATCGCGAAGGTGCTCGACGGTGATCTCGCCGGACCGCTGCACGCGCAGCGCGAACGGCTGGAATCCGAGATCCGGCACCGGCAGACCCTGTTGCGGTCAACCGAGAAACTGCTCGCGCGCGGGCTGCGCGGCCCGGAGGTGTCGCTGGCCGAAGTCCCGGTGCGACGGTTGCGGGTGGTCCGCGCGGACGCCGATCCCGACGACTTCGGTGCCGCCTTCTCCGGCTGTGTCTCGCAGCTCGCCGTTGCCTTCGAACGCGGCGGTGTGCCGTGGCGGCCACCGCTGCTGGGGCTGTACCCGCTGGACCTGGACGCCGCGCGGGTGCCGGTCGCGGTGGGCATGGCGGTCGACGAAGCCACCTTCACCGCCGAGCTGCCGCCCACCGAGCCGGAACTGCTGCCCGCCGGGACCGCGGCGACGGTCACGCACATCGGCCCGTACGAGGACCTTTCGCTGTCCTACCACGCCTTGCTCAGCTGGATCTACGACAACGGGCACCAGCCGTCGGGTCCGGCGGTGGAGACCTACCTGACCGATCCGAAGACCGCCGCCCCGGAGGAACTGGTCACCCGGATCACCATAACGGTGGAGGAACGATGAAGAAGCGCTATCCCGAGCTGTACCGCGCGAATACCGAACCGTCCCTTGTGGACGTTCCCGAGCTGGGTCTGCTGACCGTCGAAGGAAAGAGCACGCTCGACTCGCCGCAGTTCACCAGCGCGGTCCCGGCGCTGTACGCGGTCGCCTACGCGGTGCGCGCGCGGATCGAGCCGAAGTATTCGGTGGCACCGCTGGAAGGCCGGTTCGAAGGCTACGAGCTGCCCAAGTGGACACTGCAGGTCCCGCTGCCGCCGGAAGCGGGGCCGGAGGTGGTCGGCGAGGCGCTGCTCGCGATGTCGAAGAAGAAGCCGGAACTGCCCATCGACCGGGTCCGCTTCCAGACCTGGCACGAGGGTCCGAGCGCGCAGATCCTGCACGTCGGGCCGTACCGGGAGCAGACGGCGACCATCCGGCGACTGGTGGACTTCGTCGAGGCGCAGGGCGCGAAGCCCGGTGAGCACCACGAGATCTACCTGTCCGATCCACGCCGGGTCGACGAGGCGAAGTTGAAGACGATCATCCGCTACTCACTGCGCTGACCGAACCAGCCGCGCCCTGGTAGCCGGATTCTCCGCACGCGACACCCGTTCGGCGGTAACACCGGACCGATTTACCCCGTATTGGTCTAGACCTCTATCCCGATCCGGTGGGAGAATCCGACTACAGGAGGCCCATGGTGAAAACCGGTGGAAGATCCCGCGTGCGGGTGCGGCTGGCCCGCACACTCGCCGCACTGACCATCGCGGGCGGCTCGCTCGCCGCCCTGCAGCCCGCTGCCGCTGTTGCCGCCGAACCGCTGACCAGCCTCGTCCCGGTGCCGGTCTCGGTGCAGCCCGCCGCCGGGGTGACGCACACGCTGGCGGCGAACGCCAAGATCTACGCGGCTTCGCCCTCGGTCGGCGACTACCTCGCCGGCGTGCTGCGCAAGTCCACCGGCTACGCGCTGCCGGTCGAGGCCGCCCCCGCGAACCCGCCGGCCGACGGCATCTCGCTGCTGCTGTCCGGCGCACCCGGCAGCGTCGGCGACCAGGGTTACCAGCTGACCGTGTCCGCGCAGAACGTGGTGCTGCGCGCGAACACCGCGGCCGGGTTGTTCAGCGGCGTGCAGACGCTGCGCCAGCTGTTCCCCGCCGCGATCGAGAGCGCGACCGTGCAGCCCGGCCCGTGGATGCTGCCCGGTGCCACCATCACCGACCACCCGCGCTTCGCCTACCGCAGCGCGATGCTGGACGTGGCCAGGCACTTCCACCCGGTCGACGCGGTGAAGAAGTACATCGACCAGCTCGCCCTGTACAAGATCAACTACTTCCACCTGCACCTGGCCGACGACCAGGGCTGGCGGATCATGATCGACAGCTGGCCGAAGCTGGCCACCTACGGCGGCAGCACGCAGGTCGGCGGCGGTCCCGGCGGGTACTACACGAAGGCGCAGTACAGCGAGATCGTGGCGTACGCGGCTTCGCGGCACATCACCGTGGTGCCCGAGATCGACATGCCCGGCCACACCAACGCCGCGCTGGCTTCCTACGCCGAGCTGAACTGCAACGGCGTCGCACCGCCGCTGCGGACCGACATCGAGGTCGGCTACAGCTCGCTGTGCATCTCGAAGGAGATCACCTACCAGTTCGTGGCCGACGTGATCCGCGAGATCTCCGCGCTGACCCCCGGCCCGTACTTCCACATCGGCGGCGACGAGGCACACGCCACCTCGGACGCGGACTACCAGACGTTCATGGCGAAGGTGCTGCCGATCGTGGCGCAGCACGGCAAGACCGTGCAGGGCTGGCACGACATCGCGAAGGTGCAGCTGCCCGGGTCCGCGGTGCCGCAGTTCTGGGGCACCACCACCGCCGACCAGGGCGTGGTGAACGCGGTGGCACGGGGCAGCAAGGTGCTGATGTCCCCGGCGAACAAGGCCTACCTGGACATGAAGTACAACTCGTCCACCCCGCTGGGGCTCAGCTGGGCCGGGTTCATCGAGGTGCAGACCGCCTACGAGTGGAACCCGGGCGCCTACCTCAACGGCGTGCCGGAGTCCGCGGTGCTCGGCGTGGAATCTCCACTGTGGACCGAGACGATCGTGACCAGCGCGCACATCGAGTACATGGCGTTCCCGCGGCTGGCCGCGCACGCCGAACTCGGCTGGTCGCCGTGGTCGACGCACAACTGGAACCAGTTCCGCACACGGCTCGGCGCCCAGGGCCCGCGCTGGACGGCGATGGGCATCAACTTCTACAAGTCGCCCCAGATCCCGTGGGACACCGGCGGCAATCCGGGCGTGTGCAGCCAGCCCGCCTGGGACGCGGCGACGGTGTACACGGGCGGGAACGTGGTGTCGCACAACGGCACCAAGTGGACCGCGAAGTGGTGGACCAAGGGTGAGGAGCCCGGCACCACCGGCGAATGGGGCGTCTGGCGCGACGACGGCCCCTGCTGACGCCGGCTGTTCCTGTCACGAATGTGGCTTTCGAGACGTTTGATGTCTCGAAAGCCACATTCGTGACACCCGCCCCTACTTCTTGCCCTTGCCGCCCTTGTCCGAAGCGTCCTCAGTGGACAGAGCGGCGACGAAGGCCTCCTGCGGGACCTCCACCCGGCCGACCGTCTTCATCCGCTTCTTGCCTTCCTTCTGCTTCTCCAGCAGCTTCCGCTTCCGCGAGATGTCACCGCCGTAGCACTTGGCCAGCACGTCCTTGCGGATCGCGCGAATGGTCTCGCGGGCGATGATCCGCGAGCCGATGGCCGCCTGGATCGGCACCTCGAACTGCTGGCGGGGGATCAGCTCACGCAGCCGCGTGGCCATCTTGTTGCCGTAGGCGTACGCGGCGTCCTTGTGCACGATCGCGGAGAACGCGTCCACCGTCTCGCCCTGCAGCATGATGTCCACCTTGACCAGGTCGGACGCCTGCTCCCCGGCCTCTTCGTAGTCCAGCGAGGCGTACCCGCGCGTGCGCGACTTCAGCGAGTCGAAGAAGTCGAAGATGATCTCCGCCAGCGGCAGGTTGTACCGCAGCTCCACCCGCTCCTCGGACAGGTAGTCCATGCCCAGCAGCTGCCCGCGCTTGCTCTGGCACAGCTCCATGATCGCGCCGATGAACTCCGACGGCGCGATCACCGTGACCTTGCTCAGCGGCTCGTGCACCTCGGCGATCTTCAGCCCGGTCGGCCAGTCCGACGGGTTGGTCACCGTCACCTCGCTGCCGTCCTCCAGGTAGACCTGGTAGACCACGTTCGGCGCGGTGGAGATCAGGTCGAGGCCGAACTCGCGCTCCAGCCGGTCCCGGGTGATCTCCAGGTGCAGCAGGCCGAGGAAACCGCAGCGGAAGCCGAAGCCCAGCGCCACCGAGGTCTCCGGCACGTAGGTCAGCGCGGCGTCGTTGAGCTGCAGCTTCTCCAGCGCCTCGCGCAGCACCGGGTAGTCCGAGCCGTCCACCGGGTACAGCCCGGAGTAGACCATCGGCTTCGGCTCGCGGTACCCGGCCAGCGGCTCCTCCGCGCCCTTGCGCTCCGAGGTCACCGTGTCCCCGACCTTGGACTGCCGGACGTCCTTCACGCCGGTGATCAGGTAGCCCACCTCACCGACGCCGAGCCCGGCGCTGGCCTTCGGCTCCGGCGAGATGATGCCGACCTCGAGCAGTTCGTGGGTGGCGCCGGTGGACATCATCTTGATCCGCTGGCGCGGGGTGATCTTGCCGTCGACCACGCGGATGTAGGTGACCACACCGCGGTAGGTGTCGTACACCGAGTCGAAGATCATCGCGCGCGGCGGGGCGTCGGCGTTCCCGGTCGGCGGCGGGACCTGGCGGACCGCCTCGTCGAGCAGCTCGGTCACGCCCTGCCCGGTCTTCGCCGACACCCGGAGCACGTCGGTCGGCTCGCAGCCGATGATGTGCGCCAGCTCGGCGGCGTACTTGTCCGGCTCGGCGGCGGGCAGGTCGATCTTGTTCAGCACCGGGATGATCTGGAGATTGTTCTCCAGCGCCAGGTACAGGTTGGCCAGCGTCTGCGCCTCGATCCCCTGCGCGGCGTCGACCAGCAGGATCGCGCCCTCGCAGGCCTCCAGCGCACGCGAGACCTCGTAGGTGAAGTCGACGTGGCCCGGGGTGTCGATCAGGTGCAGCACGTGGTCCTGCCCGTCGACCTTCCACGGTAGCCGCACGTTCTGCGCCTTGATGGTGATGCCGCGCTCGCGCTCGATGTCCATCCGGTCGAGGTACTGCGCGCGCATCGCCCGCTCCTCGACCACGCCGGTGAGCTGCAGCATCCGGTCGGCCAGGGTGGACTTCCCGTGGTCGATGTGCGCGATGATGCAGAAGTTGCGGATCAACTCCGGCGGGGTGAAGGTGGTGTCGGCGAACGTCACAGTGACTGGTCCTCGGCAAAAGTCGGGATTCGGCTCTCCTATCGTCCCATGAGGGGTCACCGACCGGGTTGACCAGTGCTCATCTCCGGGCGATCCCCGATGCGACCGGCTGCGCTCCGTGTTGACATCGAAGGTATGAGTGCATCCTTCGAACAAGTGCTGGACCGGGCGTTCGGCCATCCGCGCGGCGTGCTCGGGCG
This sequence comes from Amycolatopsis albispora, assembly GCF_003312875.1. Lineage (NCBI taxonomy): Bacteria > Bacillati > Actinomycetota > Actinomycetes > Pseudonocardiales > Pseudonocardiaceae > Amycolatopsis > Amycolatopsis albispora. The sequence goes on along the minus strand of NZ_CP015163.1, from coordinate 8,627,989 downwards.
CGTCGGCGGCTGGGTGATGGCCGCCGGGAACGCGGCGACCGAACGCCACGTGGTGGACGTGGCACGGCTCACCGAAGCCGAAACCGTGCTGGTCGTGGGTCCTGGGCCGGGGGTCGGCGTGCTCGCCGCCGCCGAACGCGCGGGCCGGGTGATCGGCGTGGACCCGTCCGCCGAAATGCTGGAGCTGTGCGCCGAGCGCTGCGAAGGCGTGGGCAACGTGGAGCTGCACCTCGGCTCCGCCGCGGAGACCGGTCTCGACGACGCTTCGGCCGACGTGGTGATCTCGGTGAACAACGTGCAGCTGTGGCCGGACCGCGTGGCCGGGCTCGCCGAGCTGCGCCGGGTGCTCCGGCCCGGCGGCAAGCTCGTGCTGTCCGCGCACGAGAAGTGGCTTCCCGTGAGCAGGCACGAACTCGCCGCCGAAGTGACCGAAGCCGGTTTCACCGACCTCCAGACCTGGGTCTGGGACCCGCCGGGACCGCTCGCCGCACGCGCGGCGCAGCTGCGGGCGATCCGTGCGGACTAGGCGCCCTTCTCGACGTTCTTCTTGGCTTCCTCGTAGTTCTCGTCCGCGTTCGCGTCTTCCTTGGCGACCTCGTACAGGCCGACCCGGCCGAAGTTGCCGGGGCTGATGGTGTCGGCGAACCCGTCGCGGACCCGCTTGCCCATCAGGCCGTCGACGCTGTCGGCGGCGTGCTTGAGCCCGCCGGGCAGCTTGCTGGTGACCGCGTCCTTCCAGCCGTCCACCGCGCCTTCGACCTGGCGCAGCGCCTTGCCGTTGCGGCCGGCGGTCTTGCCGAGGGTCTTGGCCGTGTCGCCGAAGCGCTTGGCCAGCTTGCCCAGCGCCTGCACCGCGCCGCGGAGCTTGCTGAACTTGGTGAGGATGTTCGCCAGCTTCATCAGCAGCTTGGAGATCTTGCCCGCGATCTTGCCCGCGGTGGCCGCCCCGCGTGCCACGGCCCAGCCGGTGAAGGCGGCGATCGACCCGCCGAGCGTGCACCAGCTGGTGGCCAGCGCGGCCGCGGCGGCCAGCACGATCTCGGCCACCACCTCGGCGATGATGTCGCGGATGATGCCGCGCACGGTGGCGACCAGCTGCCCGGAGCCGCGCAGGCCCTCGGACACCGCGGCCGAAGCGGCGTCGAGCGACTTGATCTGCTCGACGATCTGCTGGCCGGTCTCGCGGTACTGGACCGAGGCCTGGCCTTCCCAGCCGGCGGTCTCGGTCTCGATCGCCTTCGCGTAGTCGTCGGCGATCTGGCCGACCTCCTTGCGGATCTGCTCACCCCAGACCGCGGCGATCTCGTTGATCTTGCCGGGGTCACCCGCGAGGTCGTCGAGCGGTTCCTTGAGGAAGTCCAGGTGCTCGATCAGCCAGCCGATCCCGGCGCTGAGCAGGCCGCCCAGCGGGTTGGCGATCAGGCCGAGCGTGTCGAGGCCGAGCGCCAGCCCGTCCATCGCCCAGTCTTCCGGATTGTTGAAATCGTTCGCCGCCTGGTAGACGGTGTCGACGATCCCCGCGCCGTCGGTGGCCCCCATCAGTCCTCCTTGAACAGTTCGAGCAGCTCCTGGACTTCCTTCTCGAAGCGCTCGTAGGCGCCACCGGCCTCCTTGATGCCTTCGCTGAAGTCGGTGAGGCCCTCACCCAGCTCGTTCAGCGCGGCGGCGGTCTCGGCGATCTGCTCGCGCACGTCACCGCTGAAGGCCTGGCCGATGATCCCGTAGGTCTCGATGCCGAGATCGACGCCGCCGCCCTTCGTCCCGGCCTGGTTGAGCCGTTCGCCCAGCTTGAGCACGGTGCCCGCGTGGGTGACCAGCTCGTCCGGCTTCGCCTTGAACCCGCCGTCGGGCATCAGAGCCTCCTCATGATCGAGCCGCCGAAGTCTTCGTCGTCGTCACCGCTGTCACCGCTGTCGGAGCGTCGCGGCGGCTGCTGTGGCGGCTGCTCCTGGTCGGCCGGGGCGGCGGGGTCCTCGGCGATCGCCGTGTTCACCTGGTCACGCAGGAACTCCATCGCGTCGGACTCGCCGACCAGCGGCTGGAGCGCGGCCTGCGTCTGCGCGGCGGCGTCGGCGTGCGCGGCCTGGATGGTCTGCTGGATGGCGGCGGCCAGCCGCTGGTGCCCGAGCTGCACCGAAGCGGGGCTGAGGGTGAGGCTCTCGAGTCTGCCGCCGGGGGCCAGGACCACGGTCACCGCGCCGTCGGAACTGCTCGCCCGCGCACGCATGTTCTTGATCTGTTCCTGGGTTTCCTGCGCCCTGCGCTGGATGTCCCCGACGCGCCGGGTGTAGTCGGCGAGCCACTGCTCGCCCCCGGCCATACCCTCAGTTGCCACACGTAGTCCTTCCATTCAGCGGCTACGACGGCGCGGCACCGCCCGCGGTTCCACCCGATCCGGATCGCCGTTCGTGCTCGGCGAGCAGGCGCGCGATCCGCTGGGGCGTGGTCTCCGCCGTCGCCAGCCAGAGCGCACCCAGGCCGGCGAGCAGCACGGCGTCGCGTGCCGAAGCCAGCCAGACCGTCAGCGGCGCGTCGGCCGAGCCGGTCACGATGACGCGGATGGTGCCCCACAGCGCCAGCGCCAGCAAGAGCAACCCGATGACCGATCCGGCCGCACCCCGCTTCCGCCGTTCGGCCGCAACGAGCTTCTTCCGCTGGTCACGCGCCAGAAATTCGGGCCCGTACCGGAGCACCCGCGCGGCGTCGGCTCGCACGGACGAGTAGATCGCCCAGACCAGCACGGCGAGGATGAGCCCGATGATCACCACGCCGGTGGCCGGCGGGTCCACCAGCAGCGCCCACTCGATCTGCGGCCACGGTGAGGTGAAGGTGCCCTCGCCCCGTGGCGCGTCGTAACGCGGGATGGTGGCCAGCACGGTGTAGGCCACGGCGACCACGAGCCAGGCCACGAGCAGCTGGAGCCGCGGGATCCGGACCGCCTTGAGCTCGGCCCGCGTGACCGGCCACTCCTTGGTCTCCGTCCGCGTCTCCGGCCGGAACACCCGGTACACCGCGACCCCGGCACCCAGCGCGAGCACCACCACCAGGAAGCCGAGCCCGATCACCGCCGGGAGCCGGACGGCCGAGTACTTCGCGGTGTCGTTGCGGCCGAGCGTCGTGTCGGCGCGACCGGATTCGGAGGTGTCGAGATAGACCGGCACGTCCCGCTCGCCGGGCTCGAGCTGTCCGGCCGGGAACTCGGCGTGCTCGGTTTCGCCGTCCGACCAGCGCACCTCGGCCTGGCAGGTGTAGCTGGTGCCGAAGCCGCGCGGCCCGATCGGACCGTGCTCGGTGCACGTGGTCGCGGTGGCCACGCCGAGCCGGTCGGCCTCCGGGCCACCGCCGTAGGTCACCCTCGCGACCGTGCTCCAGGCCAGCAGGCCGAGGACGAGCGCGAGGCACCAGGCGAGCGCCTTGAGCAGTCGGCGCGTGGGGTTCGTCACGCGCCGAAGGTAACTCAGTCCTTCGAGTGGTCCCGGACGTCGGTGCGCAGCGGATGCCCCGGCGGCACCTCGACCAGCACGATCCGCGTGCCGTCGGGATCGGCGATCCAGGCCTCGTCCAGGCCCCACGGTTCACGGCGGGCCTCGCGCACCGGCTCGACGCCCTTGGCCGCCAGCTCGGCCAGCGTCGCGGGCAGGTCGCGGACCTGCAGCCAGAAGGCGATGTCCGGGGTCGGCCCGGTCTCGCCGCGGCCGACCAGTTCGAGGAAGCCGCCGCCGAGGAAGAAGATGGTGCCGACCGGGATCTCCCGGTAGATCGCCAGGCCCAGGGTGTCCCGGTAGAAGGCGGTGGACACCTCGAGGTCCTTCGGCATCAGCAGGACGCGGCTGCTCAGAACTTCCATGCCTTCCTCCCTACCGGCGCCTTCACGCCACCGCAATGGCAGTGATGCCGGCCAGCACGACACAAGAACCGAGCACGCGGCGTGCCGGGTCGGCTTCACCGAGTACCAGCCAGCCCGCCAAGCCGCCGAGCACGATGCTCAGCTCACGCGCCGGGGCGACCAGGCTCACCGGCGCCAGCCGCATGGCGAACAGCACCAGCAGGTAGGCCACCGGTGAGAACACGCCGACCAGCAGCACCTCGCGGCGGTGCTTGCGCCACAGCTCGCCGGTCGCGGTGCCCCGCAGGGCGTACGGCGCGAGCAGCGCGCTCTGCAGCACCGCGCCGAGGCTGAAGTAGACCAGCGGCGGCACCGCGAGATCGGTCACCGAATGCGCGTCCCACAGCGTGTACCCGGCGATCGCGGCCCCGGTGAGCAGGCCGTAGAAGATCCCGGCACGCCGCTGCCGCGGGTCGCCGCCCGCGCCTCCGCTGCCGATCACCAGCACCCCGGCGACCACCAGCAGCGCACCCAGCAGGCCGAGCCAGCCCGGCCGCTCGCCCAGCACCAGCACCGCGGCCAGCACCGACAGCAGCGGTCCGCTGCCCCTGGCCAGCGGGTAGACCACGGACAGGTCACCGGCCGCGTACCCGCGCTGCAGCACGATCCCGTACGCCACGTGCAGCACCGCCGTCCCGGCCGCGGCCAGCAGCCAGGTCCACTGTGGACGTTCCGGGGCGAACAGCAGCGAGATCGCCGCCACCGGCGCGAACACCACGGCGGTCACCGTGTAGTAGAGGAAGACGAACCGGGCACCGCCGTCGGACACCCGCTTCGCGGCGAGGTTCCACCCGGCGTGCACGACGGCCGCACCGAGTACGAGGAGCAGGGCCGTCACGTTCACCAGCGCTCAACCTACGCCCGTGCGCGGGCGCTCCGAGCACCGGTGTTAGGCTTTTCACTCGTTGTCGCGTGGCATTCCGTCATGGAGGAAACCCGCTGGTGCGGGGCCACCCACAGACGCGGCGGCGAAACCGAACCGAGGAAACCAGGGAGCGCCCGTATGGCCAACATCAAGTCGCAGATGAAGCGCATCAAGACCAACGAGAAGGCGCGTCAGCGCAACCAGGCGATCCGGTCCTCGGTGAAGACCGCGATCCGCAAGTTCCGCGAGGCCGCCGACGCCGGTGACAAGGCCAAGGCCGTCGAGGCCCAGCGCGAGGCCGCTCGCAAGCTGGACAAGGCCGCCACCAAGGGCGTGCTGCACGCCAACCAGGCCGCGAACAAGAAGTCGGCGATGGCCAAGCGCGTCAACGCGCTCTGACCCACCCCCTTCCGAAGGAGCCCCCGGTGCGAACCGGGGGCTTTTTCGTGTGTGCGGCGGCTCGATAGGGCAGGCTGGGCGCGTGAGCGCCTATGACTACGACCTGATCGTGATCGGCTCGGGCCCCGGCGGGCAGAAGGCCGCCATCGCCGCGGCCAAGCTCGGCAAGCGCGTGGCGGTGGTCGACCGCCACGACATGGTCGGCGGGGTGTGCGTCAACACCGGCACCATTCCGTCGAAAACGCTGCGTGAGGCCGTGCACTACCTGACCGGGATGAGCCAGCGTGAGCTGTACGGGGCCAGCTACCGGGTCAAGCAGGACATCACCATCGCCGACCTGATGGCCCGCACGCAGCACGTGATCGGGCGCGAGGTCGAGGTGGTGCGCGCGCAGCTGATGCGCAACGGGGTGCACCTGGTCAGCGGCCTCGGCCGGTTCACCGACCCGCACACCGTCGCGGTCGAAGGCGGTCCGCGTGGCGAGCGGACCTCACTGACCGGTGAGTACGTGGTGATCGCCACCGGCACCCGGCCGGCGCGCCCGCCGGAGGTCGACTTCGACGAGGCCCGCGTGCTGGACTCCGACGAGATCCTGAGCCTGGACCGCATCCCGTCTTCGCTGGTCGTGGTGGGTGCCGGGGTGATCGGCATCGAGTACGCCTCGATGTTCGCCGCGCTGGGCTGCCGGGTGACCGTGGTCGAGCAGCGGGAGCGGATGCTGGAGTTCTGCGACCCGGAGATCGTCGAATCGCTGAAGTTCCATCTCCGGGACCTGGCGGTGACCTTCCGGTTCGGCGAGAAGGTGGTCGACGTGGCGGTCGGCGAGCACGCCACGGTGACGTCGCTGGCCAGCGGGAAGCGCATCCCGGCCGAGGCGGTGATGTACTCGGCCGGTCGCCAGGGCATGACCGACGCGCTCGGCCTGGAGCACGCGGGCCTGACCGCCGACAAGCGCGGCCGCCTCGCCGTCGACGACCACTACCGCACCGAGGTCCCGCACATCTACGCCGTCGGTGACGTGATCGGCTTCCCCGCGCTCGCCGCGACTTCGATGGACCAGGGCAGGCTGGCCGCGTACCACGCCTTCGGCGAACCGGCGAACGAGCTGGCCGCGCTGCAGCCGATCGGCATCTACACCATTCCGGAGATCTCCTACTGCGGCGCGACCGAGGCCGAGCTGACGTCTTCTTCGATCCCGTACGAGATCGGTACCGCCCGGTACCGCGAACTGGCCCGAGGCCAAATCGCCGGCGACTCGTATGGCATGCTCAAGCTGCTGGTGTCCACAGAGGACCGGAAACTGCTGGGCGTGCACGTCTTCGGCACCGGGGCCACCGACCTGGTCCACATCGGACAAGCCGTAATGGGCTGCGGCGGCACGGTCGACTACCTGGTGGACACCGTGTTCAACTACCCGACGCTGTCGGAGGCGTACAAGGTCGCCGCACTGGACGCCACCAACAAGATCCGCGCACTGGCCCGCTTCACCACAACCTGACACCGGAAACTCGCGGCCCCCCGCGAGTCCCCGCTTCCCCAGCCGGAGCCCCGCTCCCCCCAGCTTCAGCGCCGCTCCTTCGCCGCCGCGACCGCCAGCACCGCGCGCTCCAGCGCGTAGTCCGGATCGGCCGCCGCCCCCTTCACGTCCGCGTTCAGCTTCGCCACGATCCGCATCGCGTCCGCCAGCCCGTCCGGGCCCCAGCCGCGCACCTGCCCCTGCGCCTTCCGGATCTTCCACGGCGGCATCCCCAGCTCGCCCGCCATCGAGTTCGGGTTGCCGCGCCCCGCCCCGGCGACCCGCGCGATCGTCCGCACCGCGTCCGCCAGCGCGTCCGCCACCAGCACGTGCGGCACCCCGATCTGCATCGCCCAGCGCACCGACTCCAGCGCCGCCGCGCGATCCCCCGAGACCGCTTTCTCCGCCACCGCGAACCCGGTCACGTCCGCCCGCCCGCGGTGGTAGCGCCGCACGGCCTGCTCGTCGACCTTCCCACCGGAGTCCGCCACCAGCTGGGTCGCCGCCGACGACAGCTCGCGCAGATCCGAGCCGACCGAGTCGATCAGCGCCATCACCCCGGCCGCGTCGATCTTGCCGCCCGCCTGCCGGACCTCGTTGCGCACGAAGGCTTCCCGCTCCGCCGGCTTGGTGATCTTCGGGCACTCGACCACCGTCGCCCCGGCTTTGCGCAACGCCGCGGGCAGCGCCTTGCCCGCCTTCGTCCGGCCGCCGCCGGTGTGCACGAGCACCAGCACCACCCCGTCGGCCGGATCCTTGGCATAGGCCAGGATCGCGTCGCCGATCTCCTGCGACGCGTCCTGCGCGCCGTCGATCGCGATCACTCGGCCCTCGCTGAACAGCGACGGGCTGACCAGCTCGGCGAGCGCTGGAGCTGTGAGTTCGGACACTTTGAGCCGGGTCAGGTCCGCCGCTGGGTCCGCGCTGCGGGCGGCCTCGAGAGCGGCTCGAATCGCCCGCTCGATGAGCAGTTCTTCCTCGCCGAGCACGAGGTGGAGGGCGGCTGCTTCGGTCACGGGCCCGATCCTGCCACGGCGGTACGACACTAGCCCGGCACGGTGAGGCGGTCGCGTCGGCGCGGCGTGATGCCGTACGGTGTTGGCGAGGCGCCGCGCCGAGCGCGGGCCGACAACCGAACAACGCTCATCCAGAGGGGCAGAGGGATACGGCCCGAAGAAGCCCCGGCAACCGGCGTCAGCCTGTCATCTCGATTCCGCGAGGTAGCTGGCGATCACGGTGCCAATTCCGGCCCACACCCGTGGGGCAGATGAGGAAGGACCTCGCGATGACTGCCACCCTCCGCACGACCAAGCGCACCCTGGACCTCGGCCCGGCCGTCGAGCTGGTGTCGAAGGAAGAGGGGCACCGCCAGCCGCTGGCGCCCGAGTTCGTTTCCGCCGAGGACTTCTCCCCGCTCGAGGTCGCCTACGACTTCGGCCGCGTGCGCCGCGAGGACATCGAGAAGGGCCCGCGCAACATCTGGCGCTACAAGAGCCTGCTGCCGGTGCCGTCGAACGTCGAGGAGATCCCGAACACCGAGCCCGGCTGTACCCGGCTGGTGCGTGCGGACAGGCTCGCGAAAGCCTTGGGGCTCAAGCGAGTCTGGGTCAAGGACGACACCGGCAACCCCACCCACTCGTTCAAGGACCGCGTGGTCGCGGTGGCGCTGGCAGCGGCCCGCGAGTTCGGCTTCGAGGTGCTCGCCTGCCCGTCCACCGGCAACCTGGCCAACGCCGTCGCCGCGGCCGCGGCGCGGGCGGGCTGGGAGTCCGTGGTGCTGATCCCGAAGACGCTGGAGCGAGCCAAGATCCTGACCACCGCGGTCTACGACGGCGCGCTGATCGCGGTCGACGGCAACTACGACGATGTCAACCGCCTGGCCACGCAACTGGCCGCGGAGAACGAGAACTGGGCGTTCGTCAACGTCAACGTGCGGCCGTACTACTCCGAGGGCTCGAAGACGCTGGCCTTCGAGGTCGCCGAGCAGCTGGGCTGGCGGCGGCCGCAGCAGATCGTGGTGCCGATCGCTTCGGGCTCGCAGCTGACCAAGGTGGACAAGGGTTTCCGCGAGCTGGGTGAGCTGGGGCTGGTCGAGCAGTCGCCGTACAAGATCTTCGGCGCGCAGGCGACGGGGTGCTCCCCGGTGTCGGCCGCCTTCCGCGCCGGGCACGACGTGGTGCAGCCGGTCAAGCCGGACACCATCGCGCGCTCGCTGGCCATCGGTAACCCGGCGGACGGCCCGTACGTGCTGGACGTGGTCAACCGCACCGGCGGCGCGATCGAGGACGTCAGCGACGAAGAGGTGGTCGAGGGCATCCGGCTCCTGGCGCGCACCGAGGGCATCTTCACCGAGACCGCCGGCGGCGTGACCGTGGCAACCGCGAAAAAGCTCGTCGAGGCCGGAAAACTCAACCCCGACGAGGAAACCGTCCTCCTGATCACCGGCGACGGCCTCAAGACGCTGGACGCCGTGGAAGGCAAGATCGGCCCGCGCGCCACCGTCCCCGCTTCCGCGGATGCCGTGCGCGAGGCTCTCGCCAAGTAACACCCTTTCTTTCCCCAGAACACGAATGTGGCTTTCGGAGCGTTCACCACGCCCCGAAAGCCACATTCGTGTCCGGCATGCCGTTCGTGTACGCCGGTCTTCGGCAACATTCGCCTCTGTTGCCAGCATCCGTCTCAGTCGTCAGCGCTCGCTTCCCTAACCAGCATTCCCCCTTCACCACATTCGCCCCCTCGCTAGCGCTGGCCCCTCTCGTCAACGCTGGCCCCTCTCTCTCCAGCATTCGGCTCCCGCCAGCATCAGCGGCCCTCGCCGCCACCATTCACCTCCCCGCCAGCGCTCGCCTCCCTCACCAGCATCACCCCTCACCAGCGCCCGCCCCTCCCTTCAGCATCCGCCTCACCCGCCAGCATTCGGCTCCCTCGCTAGCATTCGCCTCACCCGCCAGCATTCGCGCTCTCGCCAGCGCTCGCCCCCGTCTCCAGCATCCGCGTCCCCAGCACCATTCGCTCCCTCACCAGCATTCCCTCTCGCCAGCCTCCGCCTCTGTCATCAACATCCGCCCCTGCCATCAGCATTTGCCTCTCCCTCAGCATTTACCTCTGCCGCCTGCCTCCAGCGCCCACCGACTTATCCACACCCCCCAACTTGTCCACAGCCCCCACTCAACCCCCTGTCCTCCCCACCCCAACCCCCATAACGTCGAAGCCGTGTTCGAACGTCTTCAACTCTTCAATCCCGGAGCGCCCCCGCCCTCCGAGGAGCCCAAACCGGACCTCGCCGAGCTGGCGGCCCGGGTGGAACGCGACCGCACGCGCCGGCTGATCACCCGCTGGCTGCCCAAAGCCCGCGGCAGCCCGGCCAAAGGGCGCGCCGCGATCGTGTTCGCCATCGCCGGCGTGCTCGCGATCGCGCTCACCGCCGTCCTGCTGCTGGGCGGCGGGCCGGAGCCGGAACGCGCCCCGGCGCTGCCACTGGCCCGCGCCGCACCCGCTTCCAGCGCGCCGCCGAGCGCCAGCGCCGAGCTGGTCGTGAGCGTGATCGGCGACGTCACCAAACCCGGTCTGGTCACGCTGCCCGCCGGCGCGCGCGTCGCCGATGCGTTGCGCGCAGCCGGAGGCGCCTTGCCCGGCACCGATCTCGCCACCGTGAACCTGGCTCGCCGTCTCAGCGACGGGGAGCAACTCGATGTGGGGGCGCCACCACAGGCCCAAGGTCCGGCGCCGACTTCCCCCGGCGCCGGACCCGCGGTCAAGGTCGACCTCAACACCGCGAGCCTGGCCCAGCTCGACGATCTACCCGGCATCGGCGAGGTCACCGCGCAGCGCATTCTCGACTGGCGCAACGAACACGGCCGCTTCACCGCGGTCGAGCAACTCCGTGAAGTGGAAGGGATCGGCGAAACCCGGTTCACGCGCCTGCGTGATCAGGTGACCGTGCAATGACCCCGGCCGCCGGTTCGGCGGTGATCCCCGAGCCCGCCAGGCATGATCTGCGGTTGGTACCGGCCGCGCTCGCGGTCTGGCTCGGCACTCTCGGCGGCCTGTTGCTCGGCTGGTGGGTGACGCTCGCGGTCGGCGCGGGCGTGGCGGGGGTGGCTGCCGGTGGACTGCTGGCCGTCCACCGGCGACCGACGGGAAGTGGACGAACGGGCGCGCTTCTGTTGGCACTACTGGGTTTCGGCGCGTTGCTCGCGGTGGTGGTGACGCCGCGGCTGCAAGCCGCACAGCAGGATCCGCTTCGCCCGGCAGCGGATCGAGGTGAGCAAGCGGTGCTCCGGGTGACGGTCACCGAACGACCCCGGCCGATCCGTTCGGCGGGCTACGCGGGAAGGGCAGGTGGTACGAGTGCCGTGGTGATCCCGTCCGAGGTCATCGAGGCGACGGTCGATCAACGGACGGTGTTCTCGGACGGGCGCGTGGTGCTGCTCGCCACCGCGGAGAGTTGGTCGGATCTGTTGCCAGGGCAGCAGGTGACCGCCTCGGGCTCCCTGGCCCCGGGGCGACCGGCCGAGCTGACCGTGGCAGCTCTCCAGGTACGAGGGCCACCGCAGGAAGTCGCTGACGCGCCATGGTGGCAGCGGGCAGCTGCCTCGATGCGCGCCGGGCTCCGGGCGGCGGCGGGCGTGCTCGACGAGGAACCAGCCGGACTGGTACCGGGGCTGGCGGTCGGTGACACCGCCGGAATGTCCCGGCGGGTCGAGGACGAGTTCCGTGCTGCGGGCCTGTCGCACCTGACGGCGGTCAGCGGCACCAACGTGACGATCGTCTGCGGTGCGGTGCTGCTGTTGTTCCGGCTGCTGCGGCTCGGGCCGGTGGTGTCGGCGGCTGGCGCGGGCCTGGCCCTCGCGGGCTACCTGATCATCACCGGGCCGGAACCGAGCGTGCTGCGAGCGGGCGTGATGGGCGCCGTCGGACTGCTCGCGCTGGCGCTGGGTCGCCGGGGCACCGCGCTCCCGGCACTGGCGGCGGCTGTGGCGGGACTGGTGGTGTACGACCCGGCGATGGCGGCCAGCTTCGGTTTCGCGCTGTCCGTGGTGGCGACGGCGGGACTGGTGCTGCTGGCACCGCGCTGGGCCGCGGCACTCACCCGGCGAGGGGTGCCGTCCGGTCCGGCGGAGTGGCTGGCGGTGCCGTTGGCGGCGTTCACCGTGACCGTGCCGATCGTCGCGGGCATGGCGGGTGAGCTGAGCCTGGTGGCGGTGGCCGCGAACCTGCTGGCCGCACCGGTGGTCGCGCCGGCAACCATTCTCGGCGTGCTGGCGACGGTGCTCGGCACGGTGTGGCCGGGCGGCGCCGAGTTCCTGGTGCGGCTGGCCGGGCCGGAGGCCAGCTGGCTGATCCTGGTGGCCAGGGAGGCGTCGGCGGTGCCGGGCGCGGTGCTGGACTGGCCGCCGGGCTGGTGGGGCGGCTTGCTGGCGGCGCTGGTGGTCGTGGTCCTGGTGGTGGCCTGCCGGTTCGGCCGGGTGCGGCTGGCGATCGCGGTCGTGCTGGCGCTCGTCCTGCTGGTGACGGTGCCCGCGCGGATGATCGCGCCGCCGTGGCCTCCGCCGGGCTGGGCGGTGGTGGCGTGCGACGTGGGCCAGGGCGACGCCCTCGTGCTGGCCACCGCCGAACCCGGGCGGGCCGTCGTGGTGGACACCGGGCCGGAGCCGGGGCCGGTGGATCGCTGCCTCGATCGGCTGGACGTGGACAGGGTGCCGTTGCTGGTGCTCAGCCACCTGCATGCGGATCACGTCGGCGGGCTGGCGTCGGTGTTCGAGGGCAGAACGGTCGGCGCGGTGGCGGTGGGCGCGGGCCGGGCACCGCGATGGGCCTGGGACAAGGTCGTCGAGGTGGCCGGTGCGAACGGCGTGCCGGTGGTGGAGTTGCCGGTCGGGCAGCGGCTCGACTGGCCGGGGCTGGGCCTCGACGTACTGGGGCCGCGCTACGTCAGCACACGCGCCACGGCGGAGAAGGACGGCACGTTGATCAACAACAGTTCGCTGGTGCTCAGGGGCCACACCAGCGCGGGACGAATCCTGCTCACCGGCGACGTCGAACTGGCCGCGCAAGCCGATCTACTGGCCACCAAGGAGGACCTGCACGCCGAAATACTCAAGGTGCCGCACCACGGCTCACGCTATTCGCTGCCCGCCTTCCTGACCGCGGTCGCCCCACGCGTCGCGATGATCAGCGTCGGCGCCGGTAACTCGTACGGACACCCGAATCAATCCACAATGGACACCTTGACCACCGGAGGCGCCCTGCTGACCCGAACCGACACCGATGGCGACACCGCCGTCCTCCCCGACGACGGCACCCCAGCCATCCTCCGCCGAGGCCGCTGACCCGCCCAGCACCATCCGCCTACAGCAGTCACAGCATCGCGCCCTGACAAGCCACAGCCGACTGACACCTCCTTGCGACACATTCCGCGTCGGGCGGGCGCGGCCGAGTGCGCGCAGAGTTGCCCCAGATCAGCGACGAAAGAGCAGCCTCCGGCAGCCCCTGCACACAACCGCCACGCCAGTCCCGGCCAAGGCACCTACTCGGCCCCGCACCCAACCGCCACAACGGTCCGCGACAGTGGCACCCGTCAGACTGCGCGCAGCCGCTGCGGTGGTCCGAGGCGAGGCAGCCGTCAGCCCGTGCGCGGATCGGTCGTAATGGTGCATGCCGTCGGTCAGGCGCTGTCGAGGGCGGGTCGCGGTAGCACTGCGGTCTTGCCAAGCGATGCGCCGGGATAGCGCAGCCGCACCGGTGGGCCATCGGGGCGGTGTTCGAAGTGCCACCATTCGTTGTCGTACACCCGGTACAGGTCGTACGCGGCGCCGTGGCGTTCCAGCCAGCGCGCTCCCTCGGCGGGCCGCACGTCCAGCGCCGTGCCCACGACGTGCCGTGACTCCTCGGCCGGGAGCACTCGCGGGCGCGCGTCCGTCGTCGCGAGCTCGATTCGGCGGAGTTCTTCCGCGTACAAACACCGTTGCTCCGCTGGGTTCCGGTAGCCGGAGGTGAGCCCGATCAGCGTGCCGTCGTGCCAAAAAGCCTGTGTGCGGGCGGCCGTGAACGCTCGCCGGGTCGCCAGGGTGAGGCCAGCGAGATTCTCGGCAGGAAAACGCGCGGCCAGCGCCCACTGGCATGCCACGTGCCGGGCCCGCCGCGGCGCGAGCACAAAAGCCAACGGCAGCAGCGCGACCGCCAGCAACCGGGCGGCCACCCGGTACCCGTGATCACGCAGTCGCTCACCACACCACTCACCACGATGGGCCGACATGACACCCCCAGTCCGGTCACGCACCCCGCTGCGCCAACCCCAGTTTTGAGCGGTCGCTCAAAATTTGAGTCTAGACCGCTTTTGAGCGATCGCTCAAGTGTTGCCTTCACCGGCAAGCATGTAGGGAGAAGTTGACATGTAGGCCAGAGGCTACATATGCTCCTGGGCATGTCCGACGAAGTGTTTCTCGCGTTGGCCAGCCCGGCCCGGCGCCGCCTGCTGGAGTTGCTGGCCGGTGGCCCGCGCACGGCGGGCGACCTGGCGGCCCAGTTCGACATGAGCAGGCCGTCGGTGGCCGAGCACCTGCGCATCCTCCGCAACGCGTCGCTCGTGCGCGACGAACCGGTGGGACGGCAACGCTTCTACCACCTGGAGGCAGCCCCGCTGGCGCAGGTCGGCGACTGGCTGCACCCGTTCGAGCGGTTCTGGCGCGAACGCCTCCGCAGCATGGCGGACCTCGTCGAAAACGAACTCCCCGACCAAGACCGAGACCAAAACCAAGAGGACAACTCGCGATGACCTACACCCGGACCGGGACCATCACCGTCGACCAGTTCATGAACGCGCCGCCCGCGAAGGTGTGGCGCGCGCTCACCGACCCCGAGCTGCACGCGAAGTGGTGGGCGCCCGGCGACATCAGCGACCAGGTCGGCCACGAATTCCACCTGCAGATGCCGGGTTTCGGCGACATCCCGTGCAAGATCGTCGAATCCGAGCCGCCCGCCAAGCTGGTCTACACCTTCAACGGGGACTGGACGCTGACCTGGCGGCTCGTCGAAGAGGGCCACGGCACCCGGCTGCTGCTCGAGCACTCCGGCTTCGACCTCGACGACAAGCGCCAGCGCGACGCCTGCGAACGCATGGGCCCGGGCTGGCGCGACGAAGTGCTGCCCCGGCTGGCGAAGCTCACCACCGAGGGCACGGAAACCGCAGCGACCGGCTGACCGCCGCCACATCGCTGGCACCGCAGAGCTGGCCATCGCCTCACCGGTCCGCGGAGTGGCCAACGACAGCACTGGCCACCGCGGAGTTGATCACCACAGCGATCGGCTGGCCGCCGTGGACGCGGCCGGCCGGCAACCGCCGGGCGGGCCGCGTCCAGGGCAGAGCCACCGGGCGGAACAAGAGCCTTCTCGTACCTAGTTCGCCCGTTCGGCGGCCACTTGTCAAGGGCGCCATTCGCGGCGGTACTCGGGGTGGTCCGCGTACGGCAGCGCGAGCAGGCGCAGCGTCCGGCACCAAGTCGTGCCCGGTTCGCCGCCGGGGACGTGGCAGATCTCGCACCAATAGTCCCCGCCGTAGAGGGGGAACCCGGCCACGCGGTCGGTCACCGTGGTCTCGTGGGCCTCGATGATCAACCGCGTCGCCTCCACCTCGCGGATCATCCGGTTGATCGATTCGAGTTCGACGGAACCGAGGCCGCGGATGCGCATCTCGGTCTGCGTGGCCAGGTCGGCGTGGTCGAGCTGATCACCCGCCTTGCCCTTCTGCACCGTCCGCATGATCAGGCTCTGGCGCTCGTTCACCCTCGCGGTCAGGAACGCCACCAGGTCGGTCAAGGGGGATCGTCCTTTCTCCGGTAGCCGAAACCCCGCGCGATCCCCTGACCCAGGCCCCGAGCGGGCCCACCGCGCATGCTTGCTCGTCGGAAGTATCTCACCGAGCGTTACGAATCGGACATAACAAGCCGGTCACTACCGACCCGGAGATCACCGAGCGTGAACAGTGCGCGACGCTCAGGGGCGCTGGACGACCACCCCGAGCACGCCCGGGCCGGTGTGGGCGCCGATCACCGCGCCGAGTTCGGACACCAGGCACCCCGACGACCGCGGCAACTGGTCCTCCAGGCGGTTGGCCAGTTCGACCGCGCGTTCCGGCGAAGCCAGGTGGTGCACGGCGAGTTCCACCGGGTCGTCACCGGCCGCACGCACGGCGAGATCGACCATGCGCGCCATCGCGCGGTTCATCGTGCGCACCTTCTCCAGCGGCAGGATGCGGCCTTCGGCCATGTGCAGCACCGGTTTCACGGCCAGCGCGGTACCGAGCAGCGCGGCCGCCGAGCCGATGCGGCCGCCGCGGCGGAGATGCTCGAGGGTCTCCACCACAAAAAGCGTCTCCGACCGCCGGGCCGTCTCGACCGCCGCCTTCTCCACCTCGGCGGGCGAGGCACCAGCCGCCGCGGCGGAAGACGCGTGCAGCGCGGCGAAGCCGAGCCCCATCGCGGTGGTCCGCGAATCGACGATGCGCACCTTGTCCGGGCCGACCTCCTGCGCCGCCAGCACCGCCGCCTCCCAGGTGCCCGACAGCTCACGGGAAAGGTGCACCGAAACCACCGCCTCGGCGCCGTCGGCCAGCGCGGCGCGGAACTGCCGGGCGAACTCGGCTGGCGTCGGCCTGGAGGTGGTGACGATGCGGCGCTGGCCGAGCGCTTCGGCGAGCGCGGCCGGGCCGACGTCGGTGCCGTCGAGCGCGGACACCCCGTCGATGAGCACGTGCAGCGGCACCACCCGGATCGCATGCCGGTCGGCGAAGCCCTCCGGCAGGTGGGCGGTGGAATCCGTGACTACGGCTACCGGCACGGCCACCAGCCTACGGTGCCTCGCGTGGTTCTTCGGTGAACAACAAGGGCGCGACGAGTTTTGCCATTTCGGCGCCCACCGCGGCGTGTCCCGCCCAGCCCCAGTGCATGCCGTCGGGATTGCCGTGGCCGCCGAGCACGTGCGGCCCGACCACGGCGGAGAGGTCCAGCATGGGGACTTCGCGCCGACGCGCCCACTCGGCCATCGCGGCCGCGGCACCGGCGCGGGCGGTGTGCACCCCGCCGTAGGACGCGGCACGGTGCACCGACGGCAGCACGCCGACGATTGGCAGCGACGGGCGCAGCGTGCGCAACGCCTCCACCGAAAGATCCAGGTACCGCACGGTCAACGCGGCGGGCAGCACGGTCGGGCGCCCGCGCAGCGCCACCGCCAGCCGCGGCTGCGCGGCCTGGTAGGCGCGCCGGGCGACACGGCGCAGGCCGTCCGGGCGGAGGTACCGCAGGCCGGTGCGCAGGTACGTGGGCAGCGGCGACGGCAGGGTGTCCATGCTGCCGATCGCGAGGATCACCGCGTCGACGTGGTGCAGGTCGGCCCAGACACGCGGGTCGCCGGTCAGCGACCACCACAGGTCACGCGCGTTCCAGCCGACCCCGGCCACCAGGTCGGCGGTGCCGCCGAGCGCGTCGGCGGCGACGTTGGGCCAGAGCCGGGGTTCGTCGGCCGCGTATTCGTGATCGGGGCCGTGGAAGCTCAGCGAATCCCCGAAGACCAGCAGCCGCGGCTTCACCCGGTGATGCCGGCGTTGTACGCGATCAGCCGCCACATGTCGTTGCGGCGCCCCAGCTCCACCCAGTGGCAGTTCGAGATGCCGCCGAGCGTCGGCCACGCCTCGACCGGCAGCCCGAGCAGCCGGGCGGTCAGCGCGGTGATCAGGCCGCCGTGCGCGGCGAGCAGCACGGTGTGCCCGGCGTCGGCGGCCATCAGGTCGGCGACCACCTCGTACGCGCGGTCGGCCACGTCCACCCGCGACTCGCCGCCGGGCGGCGCCCAGGTGGCATCGGTGCGCCAGAGGTCCCGCTCACCGGGGTACTTGGCGTCCACTTCGGCGCCGGTGAGCCCCTGCCACTCGCCGAGGTGCGTCTCGCGCAGGCGCTTGTCGATGCGCAGCGGCACGCCGATCGCCTCGGTGAGCACGGTGGCGGTGTCGGTGGCGCGGTGGAGGTCGGAGGCGATCACCAGCTCCGGCGAGAAGCGGGCGAGCGCGGGCGCGGCGAACCGCGCCTGGTTCCAGCCGACCTGGGTCAGCGCGGAGTCGAGGTGGCCCTGCATGCGGCCGGCGGCGTTGTAGTCGGTTTCACCGTGCCGCCACAGCACCAGCCGCTGGGTCACGGGCGCTCCCCGGCCGGCTCCTCCTCGGCGTCGGCCACGGGCAGGCCGTCGACCTCGATGCGGGGGCAGTCCTTCCACAGCCGTTCGAGCCCGTAGAACGAGCGCTCCTCGTCGTGCTGGACGTGCACCACGACGTCGACGAAGTCGAGCAGCACCCAGCGGCCTTCCCGCGCGCCTTCGCGGCGGACCGGCTTGTGCCCGGCTTCGCGGAGCTTCTCCTCCACGTTGTCGACGATGGCGCCGACCTGGCGTTCGTTGGGGGCCGAGGCGATCACGAAGGCGTCGGTGATGACGAGCTGGTCGGAGACGTCCAGCACGACCACGTTCGACGCCTTCTTGTCCGCCGCCGCGTGTGCGGCGGTGACGGCCAGTTCGCGGGCTTCGGACGTGGCGGTCAACAGGGCTCCTTCGGGTAAACGGATGCGCCCGATGAGGGTACCCGCTAGGGCTTGGCCTGCCGGTACAGCCCGCGTTTGTCGATGTAGCGGACCACCCCGTCGGGCACCAGGTACCAGACCGGCTCGCCCTGCTCGACCCGTTCGCGGCAGCCGGTGGACGAGATCGCCATCGCGGTCACCTCGACCAGGCTGACCTTGCCGCTGGGCAGGTGGTGGTCGTTGAGGTGGTAGCCGGGCCGGGTCACGCCGATGAAGTGGGCCAGGTCGAACAGCTCGTCGGCGTTGCGCCAGGTGAGGATCTGCTCGAGCGCGTCGGCGCCGGTGATGAAGTGGAGCTCGGTGTCCGGGTACTCGGCACGCAGGTCGCGCAGGGTGTCCACGGTGTAGGTCTGGCCGCCGCGGTCGATGTCCACCCGGCTGACCGAGAACACCGGGTTGGACGCGGTGGCGATCACCGTCATCAGGTAGCGGTCCTCGGCGCGGGTGACCACCCGGTCGGACTTCTGCCACGGCTGGCCCGTCGGCACGAAGATGACCTCGTCGAGGCCGAAGCGCGACTGCACCTCGCTGGCCGCGACGAGGTGTCCGTGGTGGACGGGGTCGAACGTCCCGCCCATGACCCCGATTCGACGCCGGTCTGGCATGAACAGGCAGCGTACGTGCCCCGGAGAGAGGGCGCGGTGCGCGGGGTGTCCGCACCGGAGAGCCCGCGCACCGCGCTCCGGCGGCCTGGGGGAACCGCCGGGTACCGGCTTCTCCGGGGGAACGGAGGCGGTACACCCAGAACAGAGCCGGGCACCGGGGCGGAATGACGGGCGAGTGACCTGCATCACAGGCGCACCGGTCGCGGGGCTGTCGGTGCCATGGGGTAGAGGTGGTGGCGTGCACCCCACCGAAAGCACCGACGTCACGACCCTGCGGCACCGTTCCGACGAGCTGCTTCGCGCGCTCGCGGGCGAGGGTGCCGTCCTGCGTGAGGACCAGTGGACCGCGATCGAGGCGCTGGTCGCCCACCGGCGGCGTGCGCTGGTGGTGCAGCGCACCGGCTGGGGCAAGTCGGCGGTGTACTTCCTGGCCACCGCGCTGCTGCGGGAGCAGGGCGCGGGGCCGACGGTGATCGTCTCGCCGCTGCTGGCGCTGATGCGCAACCAGATCGCCGCCGCCGCGCGGGCCGGGATCCACGCGGCCACCATGAACTCGGCCAACCAGCAGGACTGGGACGAGGTGCAGGCCGACATCACCGCCGGTCGCACCGACGTGCTGCTGGTCAGCCCCGAACGGCTGAACAACCCGGACTTCCGCGACAACGTGCTGCCGAAGCTGACCGCCACCGCCGGGCTGCTGGTGGTCGACGAGGCGCACTGCATCTCCGACTGGGGCCACGACTTCCGCCCCGACTACCGCCGCCTGCGCACGCTGCTCGGCGAGCTGCCCGACGGCGTGCCGGTGCTGGCCACCACCGCGACGGCCAACGACCGGGTGGTCACCGACGTGGCCGACCAGCTCGGCGTCGGCTCCAGCGGTTCCGGGGACGCGCTGGTGCTGCGCGGTCCGCTCGACCGCGAGAGCCTGCACCTGTCGGTGGTCCGGCTGCCCACCGCCGAGGCCCGGCTGGCCTGGCTGGCCGAACGGCTCGGCGAGCTGCCCGGCTCCGGCATCATCTACACGCTCACCGTCGCCGGTGCCTACGACGTGGCGCGGCTGCTCGGCGAGCACGGTTACCCGGTCGCCGCCTACACCGGCAAGACCGAGCCCGCCGAGCGCCAGGCCGCCGAGGACGACCTGCTAGCCAACCGGGTCAAGGCGCTGGTCGCCACCTCCGCGCTGGGCATGGGCTTCGACAAGCCGGACCTCGGTTTTGTGGTGCACGTCGGCGCGCCGTCCTCGCCGATCGCCTACTACCAGCAGGTCGGCCGCGCCGGGCGCGGTGTGCGCCGTGCCGAGGTGGTGCTGCTGCCCGGGCACGAGGACGTGGAGATCTGGCGGTACTTCGGTTCGCTGGCCTTCCCCGGCAAGCGCGTGGTCGACCAGCTGCTGGACGCGCTGGCCGCCGCCGACCGTCCACTGTCGACGGCGGCGCTCGAGCCGAAGGTGGAGCTTTCGCGCACCCGCTTGGAAATGGTGCTCAAGGTGCTCGATGTGGACGGTGCGGTGCGCCGGGTCCGCGGTGGCTGGGAGAGCACCGGGCAGCCGTGGGAGTACGACGCGCAGCGCTACCAGCGGGTCAGCGAGGCCCGCAACGCCGAGCAGCAGGCGATGCTCGACTACCAGAACACCTCCGGCTGCCGGATGGAGTTCCTGCTCTCGCAGCTGGACGATCCGCATGCCGCGCCCTGCGGCCGGTGCGACAACTGCACCGGCAAGCACCTCTCGGCCGAGGTGTCCGAGTCCGTTGTGGACAAGACGGCGCAGGACCTGCGGCGGCCGGGCGTCGAGCTGGCGTCGCGGCGGCAGTGGCCGACCGGCATGGCCGGGCTGGGCATCAAGGCGTCCGGCAAGATCGCCGCGGGTGAGCAGACCGAGCCGGGCCGTGCGCTCGGCAGGCTGACCGACATCGGCTGGGGCAATCGCTTGCGCGAGCTGGTCGGCGACTCGGCGGCCGACGGCGAGGTGCCCGAAGCGGTGTTCCAGGCCTGCGTGCAGGTGCTCGCCGCCTGGGACTGGGCCGAGCGGCCGGTCGCGGTGGTGTCACTGCCGTCGAGCACCCGCCCGACGCTGGTGCGCGACTTCGCGCAGCGCATCGCACGCATCGGCAGGCTGGACTACCTGGGTGAACTCGCCGCCGACGGCGAACGGCCGCGCCGGGCGAACAGCGCGCAGCGCGTGGCCGACCTGTGGCACCGGCTGTCGCTGCCGCCGGAACTGGCCGAGGCGGTCGCCGGGCTGTCCGGTCCGGTGCTGCTGATCGACGACGTGGCCGACACCGGCTGGACGATGGCCATCGCCGCCCGGCTGCTGCGCCAGGCGGGCGCGCCCGCCGTGCTGCCCTTCGCGCTGGCCAGCACTTCCTAGCCGAGACACGACCAAGGGGTGGAACGGGGATCTTCCCACTCACCCATCCGTGTGGCAGGGTCCTGGCTCAACCGGACCGAGCACGGAGGTCAGCCATGGTCGAGTCGAGTCCCGAGGTACAGCACCGGCTTCCGGTCAGGAAACTGTTCGCGGCCAGCGTGGGCAACGCGCTCGAATGGTTCGACTGGACCATCTACGCCACCTTCAGCATCTACTTCGCCGCCGCCTTCTTCCCGGGCGAACTGTCCCAGGTGAACACTTTCGCCACCTACGCGCTGGCGTTCTTCTTCCGCCCGCTCGGCGGCTACCTGCTGGGCCGGTTCGCCGACCTCCGCGGCCGCAAGCCCGCGATGATCCTGACCATCGTGCTGATGGCCGGCGGCTCGGTGATGATCGGCGTGCTGCCCACCTACGAGCAGGTCGGCTGGCTGGCGCCGCTCCTGCTGTTGCTGGCCAGGGTGGCGCAGGGCCTCTCGCTCGGCGGTGAGGTGTCGAACGCCTCGGCCTACCTCGGCGAGATCGCCCCGGCCCCGCGCCGCGGCCGGTACTCCTCCTTCTTCTACATCTCCACCGGCACCGCGGTTCTGCTCGCCTCCGTGCTCGGTTACCTGCTCGCCGAAACACTGTCCAAGGAGGACCTGAACTCCTGGGGCTGGCGCATCCCGTTCCTGCTCGGCGGTGTGCTCGGCCTGATCGGGTTGTGGCTGCGGCGCAGCCTCGCCGAGACCGAGCAGTTCGAGGAGAACAAGTCCACCGCGCGCCGGGTGGAGCGGCCGCTGCTGACCACGCTGCGCGAGCACCCGAAGTCGGTCGGCAGGCTGATCGGCTTCACCATGCTGTCCACGCTCTGCTACTACACCTTCTTCAGCGCGCTGACCCCGTTCGCGGTGAAGACCCGCAAGGCCGACGACACCGAGGTGTTCCTGGCGCTGTCGATCGCCACCGCCCTGTTCGTCGCGCTGCAGTACCCGATGGGCGCGCTGGCCGACCGCTACGGGCGCAAGCCGCAGCTGCTGGTGTGGTCGGCGGCCACCGCGATCCTGATCATCCCGCTGTCCTCGCTGGTACGGCCCGGGTTCGGCAACCTGCTGGTGGTGTTCTGCGTCGGACTCGGCCTGTACACCGCGATGACGTCGATCGCGCCCGCCATCATGTCGGAACTGTTCCCGACCGAGCTGCGCGCGCTGGGCATCGGCGCCTGGTACAACCTGACCGTCGCGGTCTTCGGTGGTACCGCGCCGCTGCTGATCAGCTGGCTGTCCACGATGGGCCAGCCGAACCTGTTCTTCATCTACGTGGCCGTCGGCGCCGCGGTCGCCTTCCTGGTGATCCTGCGGCTGCCCGAAACCAAGGGCAGCGAACTGCGTTAGTCCGTGTTGGTTCGGGCTAGTCCGTGCCGTGCTCGGCGAAGGCGCGCCGCTTGAGCGGTGGCACGGCGGTGAGGAACCGGAGCGCGCCGCGGAAGGCCAGGCGCGCGGCGGCGTTGCCGGAGACGAACTGCTCGGCGGACCGCCTGGACGCACGCACGGCCGCGAAACCGTAGTCGCGCATGCGTTCCTCGTAGTTGCCGATGGCGGCGACGGCACTGCTCCCGCCGCGGGACAGCTCGGCGCAGAGCAGTTCCGCGTCCCGCAGCGCGGTGTTGGCGCCGATGCCGCGGAACGGGGTCATGCTGTGCGCCGCGTCGCCGAGCAGGGTCACGCGGCCCGGCTCCCACGGCTCGACCGGTTCCGAGGTCAGGATCGGCACCAGCGAGACCGCGGCGGCCGGTGACCGCTCGACGATCCGGTCCAGTTCCGGGTGCCAGTCGCGGATGTGCCCGCGCACCACCGACTTGAGCCCGTCACCGTCCAGTTCGGACAGCTCACGCCGGTAGAACTCCCGCCGGGCGGCGAAGGACCACATCAGGTAGCCCTCGGTGTTGCCGAACAACTCCGGTTCCAGCGACGCCGTCTCGTCATCCACACCGGGACTCTCGTGCGGCGCGGTGAACATGCCGCAGTCCTTGCGCGGCATGATCGTGTTCGGGCCCTCGGCGAGCCGCCGGGGCAGGTTCGCGTCACGCAGCGGGAGCTTGCCCACGATGGCGCGGATGCCGGTGTCCACCCGGGTCGCGTGCGGCAGGAACTGGGCCCGCACCCGGGAGTTCGCGCCGTCCGCGCCGATCAGCACGTCGGCTTCGGCCTCGGTGCCGTCGGCGAAGCAGATCCGGCGGCCACCGTCGGCGTACCGGACGAACTCCTTGCCGTGGTGCAGGATGCCGTCCAGCTCGGCGGACAGCAGCTGGTGCAGGGTGATCCGGCTGACCGAATGGTGCGCGCGCACCGGATCGGGTCCGGGGTCAGTGTCGATCACCAGCAGTTCCTTGAGCTGCTCGGTCAGGAAGCCGAACGCGCCACCATCACCCGAGGTGGCCACGAACCGCTCCCACAGCGACGGCGGCAGGCAGGCGTGCAGTGCCCGCGCGCCGTGCGGGTTGATGTGCACGCGGTAGCCCTGCAGCCGTTCGGTCCGGCTGCGGCTGCGTTCGTAGACCGCCACCTCCACCCCCGCGCGCCGCAGCCCGTGCGCCAGGCAGAGCCCGCCCGTGCCGCCACCGATGATCCCCACTCGCAACGTTGTCATGCGCCCATAATCATCCACACGGATGATTAAGTCAACCGAGTAGCTGACTGATACCGTGACGGCGTGCCAGAGCCCCGGACCCGCCGCTCCCCCGCGCCAGAAGACCGCCAGCGTGACGCCGAACGCACCAAGGCGCGCATTCTCGAGGCGGCGAAGGCCGAGTTCGGCGCGAAGGGCTTCACCGCGGCGCGGGTCGGCGAGATAGCCGCGAAGGCGGGGATCAACAAGCAGCTGATCTCGTACTACTTCGGCGGCAAGGAAGGGCTGTACGCCGAGGTCGCGGGCGCGGTCTTCCAGCGCAACCGCGGCATCGCCGACCCGGCGGCGAGCACCGCGGAGGTGGTGGCGGGTTTTGTCCGCGACAGCCTGGCCGACCAGGACGGGGCCCGGTTGTTCATCTGGGAGAACCTCAACGACACCGGTCCCGGCGCCCACGGTGAGGACGAGCAGCGCGAGTTCCTCCGCGCGCAGGTCGACTACCTGCGCGGACGGCAGGCCGCGGGTGACTTCCCGGCCGATCTCGACCCGCGGCACCTGCTGCTGGCGCTGATGGGCGCGGCGGCCGCACCGTGGATGCTGCCCAGGGTCGCGCGGCTGGTGTGCGACACCGATCCCGCTTCGCCGGAGTTCGGCGACGAGTTCGCCGAGCAGCTCGCCCGGCTGCTGCGGCACCTCGCCTGATCACTCACGCGCCGCCACCAGGGAAACCGGGGACGGCCGCGTCGCCAGCAGGGTGGTCCACACGCTGGTCACGCCGACCGCGGTGAACGCACCGGCGGCGAGAAAGCCCAGCAGCCGCCACGGCACCGCCACCACCGGCATGCCGACCAGCACCCCGGCCAGGGTGAGGCAGCCCAGCCCCAGCCCGATCGCGGTGACCGCCCAGGCCTCGATCAGCGCCATCCACACCACCTGCCGCCGGGTCAGCCCGGTGACGCGGGCCGCGGCGAACTCCACCCCGCGCTCGGCCCCGGCCATCACCACCGCGTTGACCACGGCCACCGCCGCGTACAGCCCGGACAGGCCCATCAGCGCGGCCAGGAACGCGGTGTTGTCCTGTTGCTGCTTCTCGACGTCGGCCGCGACCCAATCGGCCATTGTGGACACTCGGCCGATGTCCACAATGGCCGGATCGGCTCCCGGTGCCAGGCGCACCACCGAAACGGCTGGTGATTCGGCGACGATCCCGGCGGGCACGGCGTCCCTGGGCAGCAGGAAGGTGGCGCCCTCCGCGACGGTCTCCGGCATCGCCGCCACCACCCGCAGTTCCCGTTCCCCGCCGGGAAAACTCGCGCGCACCGAATCGCCGATCCGGATGCCCTCGCTCACCAGCGCGGGCCCCACCGCGATGGTGTCCCCACGCAGCTCGGCCAGGTCCCCCGCGCGTGGCCGGATCAGGTGCGCCTGCTGGTAGGCGGCCGGGTCGATCACGGTCAGCCCGTCGTAGTAGCGCTCGGTGCGGGCCCAGCCCTCCTCCCGCAGCTCGGCCTGGATGCGGATGGGCACGGTGACCTCCACCGAAACCCCGGCCACGCCGGGAATCGACGCGATGCGGTCGGCCTCGGCACCGGTCGACTCGACCACCAGATCACCGACCGTGGTGCGCCGCTGCTCCTGCTCGCTCAGCTCGGACAGCGAGGCCATGGTGCCCGCCAGCCCGAGCACCAGGCCGGTCAGCACGATCAGCGGCGCGGCGGTGGACGCGCTGCGGCGCACCCCGTCACGCAGGTTGGCCTCGGCGATCTCCCCCAGCACCGTCGCGCGCAGCAGCAGTCCCAGCACGCGCCCGGCCAGCGGCACCACCAGCGGGCTCAGCACGCTCAGCCCGGTCGCGCCGACGATGGCCACCAGCATGGACATCGCCAGCGCGCCCGCCAGCTCGACCCGCTGCGCCAGCACCACCAGCCCGGCGCAGAAGGCCACCATGGACAACCCGGTGAACCAGCGGCCGACGGTCATCACCCGCTGCACGGAACCGCTGTCCCGCAAGGCTTCCAGCGGCCGGACCCGCGACGCGCGCCGGGCCGCGCTGAGCACGCCGAGCAGTGACACGCCGATACCGACGAAGCCCGACACCCACAGCACGCGTGGTTCCCACGCCGCCGAGAAGCCGTCCGGCACCAGGCCGAGCGCGTTCAGCAACCACGACTGCGGCCAGGTCGCGACCACCCCGAGCGGCACCCCGAGCGCGGTGCCGGTCACGCCGAGCAGCAGCGCCTCGGCGACCAACAGCCGGTACAGCTGCCCGCGCCCGCCGCCGACCAGGCGCAGCAGCGCGAGTTCCCGCCGCCGCTGCGCCACGGTGAAGGCGAAGGTGGAGCCGACGATGAAGAAGCCGAGAAAACCGGACAGCAGCACGGTCATCCCCATCAGCGTCGCCGCGCCCTCGAACCCGGCCCGCACCCGGTCCGCGGTGGCCTGGTCGAGCCCGTCCGGCACGCGTTCCCGTGCCGTCGAGCCCATCACCAGCAGCGACGACTGCACCAGCGCCACCCCGAGCGCGACGGTGAGCAGCGCACCCCCGAACAGCCTGCGCCGCTCCCCGAACGTGCTCAGCGAAAGCCGCAGCATCACGCCTCCAGGCTCGCGAGCCGGTCGGCGACCTCGCGGGCGGTGGGCCGCAGCAGCTGGTCGACGAGCCGGCCGTCGGACAGGAACACCACCGCGTCGGCGGCGGCCGCGGCGACCGGGTCGTGCGTCACCATCACCACGGTCTGGTGCGCCCGGTCGACCATGCCGCGAAGCAGGTGCAGCACCCCGCGCGCGGACTTCGAATCCAGGGCGCCGGTTGGCTCGTCGGCGAACAGCACGGCGGGCCTGGTCACCATGGCGCGCGCGATCGCCACCCGCTGCTGCTGCCCGCCGGACAGTTCACGCGGGCGGTGCCGGACGCGGTCGCCGAGCCCGACCGATGCCAGCACCGCGTGCACCTCCTCGCGGGAAACCCTGGCGCCGGACAGCCGCAGCGGCAGCGCGACGTTCTGCTCGGCGGTCAGCGCGCCCAGCAGGTTGAAGCTCTGGAAGACAAAGCCGATCGCACTGCGGCGCAGGGCGGTGAGCGCGCTGTCCGTGGCCAGCGTGATGTCGTTGCCCAGCAGCACCACCCGGCCGCCGGTGACCCGGTCCAGCCCGGCCGCGCAGTGCAGCAGGGTGGACTTGCCCGAGCCGGACGGGCCCATCACCGCAGTCCAGGTGCCGGGCGGGAAGCCGATGCTGACGCGGTCGAGCGCACGCACGCGGGCCTGCCGCTCGCCGTACTCCCTGGTCACCTCCCACAGCTCGATCGCTGGCACCACGCGTGTCCCGGCTTCCGCACTCACCCGCCCAGCAAACCGGCCGCACCCGGTGCCGCGCACTACGGCCAGGTCCCCAGCCGGAGGTAGACCTGGCTCTACCCCCGCTGAAGGCGGGCACGGACGGCTAGGGTCGGCTTCCGTGACCACCACCGCGCTCGACGCCCTGGGCGGGCGGGGCTTCCTGCTCGGCCGATGGCCGTGGCGCGCGGCGGCGTACCTGCTCAGCTCGCTGGCCACAGCCACCGCCACCGCCGGTGCGCTCAGCCTGCTCTGCCTGCCGTGGCTGGTGCTCGCCCTGGAGTCCTCTTGGGACAGACCGGGCCCGGTGATCGCCCTGCTGGCACTGGGCGCGCTCGGTTTCGGGCTCGGCGGGCCGCTGCTCGCCCTGCCGCTGGCCGGCTGGGAACGACGCCGCCTCCGGCTGGTGGACCCGCGCCCGGTCACCTCCGGCCACCGCCCTCCCCCGGCAACCGGCCTCGCGCCGTGGGTGCGCACGCGGTTCACCGAAGCCGCGACCTGGCGTGAACTCGGCTACGCGGTGCTGCTGGCGACCGTCGTCCTGGCCGCCTGCGTGGCGGTGCTGGTGTTCGCCGTGCTGGCCGTTTCCCTGCTGGTGAGCCCGTTCCTGGTCGGCGGCGGCCCGGTGTCCGTCGGCTTCCTGACCGTCAGCACGCCCGGCGAGTCCGTCTGGGGCGTGCTCGGCGGCCTCGTGCTGCTCGCCGCGCTCTGCTACCTGGGCACGCTGGTCGCCGGGCTGCACGGCATGCTGGCCAGGACCCTGCTCCAGGGCGACCAGCTGATCGAGGTCTCGCGTTCGCGTGCCCGGCTGGTCGACGCCTTCGAGGCCGAACGGCGGCGCATCGAACGCGATCTGCACGACGGCGCCCAGCAGCGGCTGGTCGGCCTGACCCTGCGGCTCGGCCTCGCCCGCCTCGACCTGCCAGCGGACTCACCCGCCGCCGCGCAGGTGGCCGCCGCCCACGACGAGGCCAAGCAGCTGATGGCCGAACTGCGCGAGTTCATCCACGGCATCCGCCCGCAGGTGCTCACCGAACGCGGGCTGCCCGCCGCGCTCGGCGAGCTGGCCGACCGGTCGGCGGTGCCGGTGACCGTCCACAGTGCACTGAACGGCCGGCTGCCCGGTCCGCTGGAGGGCACCGCCTACTTCGTCGCCTCCGAGGCGCTGGCCAACGCGGCCAAGCACAGCGGGGCGGCCGCGGTCGAGATCGACGTGCGGCTGGACCGCGGCTGGCTGCGGCTGGAGGTCCGCGACAACGGCCGCGGCGGGGCCGATCCGGCGGGCGGCACCGGGCTGACCGGCTTGGCCGACCGCGTCGCCGTGCTCGACGGCAGAATGGTGCTGTCCAGTCCGGCCGGTGGGCCGACCGTGGTGCGTGTGGAGCTGCCGTGTCCTCAGTCCGAGTAGTGCTGGCCGAAGACGGCGTCCTGCTCCGCGAAGGCCTGTCCGGCCTGCTCGGCCGCTTCGGCTTCGAGGTGGTGGCGGCCGTCGGCGACGCCACCGAGCTGGTGCGCGCGGTCGAGGAGCACCGGCCCGGCCTGGTGGTCACCGACATCCGGATGCCGCCGGACTTCACCGACGAGGGCCTGCGGGCCGCGGTCGAGCTGCGCCGGGCGCATCCCGGGCTGGCCGTGCTGGCCCTGAGCCAGTACGTCGAGCGCAGCGGCGCCGCCGAGCTGCTCGACTCCGGTGACGGACGCGGTGTCGGCTACCTGCTCAAGGACCGCGTGGTCGACGTCGAGGAGTTCGCCGCCGCGCTGCGGCAGGTGGCCGACGGCGGCACCGTGGTCGACCCGCAGGTGGTGCGGCAGCTGCTCAACCGGCGGCGCGACCCGCTGAGCCGGCTGTCCGCCCGCGAGACCGAGGTGCTCGCGCTGGTCGCCGAAGGCCACTCCAACGCCGAAATCGCCCGGCGGCTGGTGGTCTCGGAAGCGGCGGTGACCAAGCACGTCGGCAACATCCTGACCAAACTGGACCTTCCGCCCGCGGAGGACACCAACCGCCGCGTGCTGGCCGTGCTCGCCTACCTACGTCGGTAATTGCTTTACGTAACGGAAAAAGCCGGGGACAACAGGCAACGGACCGCGCGCACCGTACGTCTGAACAGGCAATACCCCAGGCGAGAGGCAGGCCGTGAACCACCCCAGCGACCCACCCACCGAGCGCGAGCTGACCGACGCCGCCGGACTGCTCGAAGACGAACTGGACCGGCTCATCGGCGAGTACAGCCGGATCTCCGGCGAGCAGCCGGCCGTCGGCGTGCAACCGAGCTTGGCCGCGTACCTGGTGCGCAGCGCCGAACCGCCCATCCTGGCCGCGTTGCTGGCCGCGGCGATCGCGCGCCTGGCGTGACCGGACTGCTTCAGCGCCCGAACGGCACCAGATCGTCGGCGTGCACGACCTCGCGCCGCTGCTCGGCGGGCAGCTGGTGACTCGACCGGCCGATCAGCGCCGGCAGCTCCACCGCGTCGTAGGCGACCACACCGCGGGCCACCACCCGTTGCGCCGGATCGACCAGGTCCACCACGTCACCGGCCTCGAAGTCGCCGTCGACCCCGGTGATCCCGGCGGCCAGCAGCGACCGGCGCCGCCGCACCACCGCGGTGACCGCACCGTCGTCGAGGTGCAGGCGGCCACGCGCGTCGGTGGCGTAGCCGAGCCAGAACCGGCGGGCCGAAAGGCGGCTGTCCGCGGCGGCGAACGCCGTGCCGACCTTCGCCTCGGTGAGCGCGTCCGCCGCCTGGCTCGCGCCGGCGAGCAGCACCGGGATCCCGGCCGCGGCGGCCGTCCGCGCGGCG
The DNA here is from genome assembly GCF_003312875.1 of Amycolatopsis albispora. NCBI lineage: Bacteria > Bacillati > Actinomycetota > Actinomycetes > Pseudonocardiales > Pseudonocardiaceae > Amycolatopsis > Amycolatopsis albispora. Next base: position 8,597,988 of record NZ_CP015163.1, on the reverse strand, counting down.
GCCAGCTTCGAGACCATGCCACCGGTGCCCAGCCCGGAGCTGGACATGCCGACCGAGATGCCGTCGACGTCCGCGTCGCCGGTCACCTCGTCGATCCGCCGGGTCGCGCCCGAGCGCGGGTCCCCGTCGTACAGTCCGTCCACATCGGACAGCAGCACCAGCGCGTCGGCGGCCACCAGGTGGGCCACCAGCGCGGCGAGCCGGTCGTTGTCGCCGAACTTGATCTCTTCGGTGGCCACGGTGTCGTTCTCGTTGACCACCGGGACCGCGCCCAGCGCGAGCAACCGCGAGAAGGTGCGCTGCGCGTTGCGGTAGTGCGCGCGGCGGACCACGTCGTCGGAGGTGAGCAGCACCTGGCCGACGGTCAGCGAGTACCGCCCGAACGACTCACCGTAGGCGTGCGCGAGCGCGAGCTGGCCCACGCTCGCCGCGGCCTGCTGCGAAGCCAGGTCACGCGGGCGCTTCGCCAGCGAAAGCGGCGCCAGCCCGGCGCCGATCGCCCCGGACGAGACCAGCACGATCTGGCTGCCCGCGCCGATGCGGGCCGCGATGGCGTCGACCAGCGCGTCCAGCCTGCGCCCGTCGAGCCCGTCACCCGCGGTGGTCAGCGCCGAGGAACCGACCTTGACCACCAGGCGCCGGGCGTTCGCCACCGCCTGCCGGGTCTCACTCACCGTCGGACTCCTCGTCCGGGCCGTCACGCCGGATGCGCCGGGCTTCCTTGCGCTCGGCCGCGCTGACCCGGTCGGTGCCCTCCAGCCGGACGTCGGTACCGCGGCCGGACAGGTGCACGACCGCGCCCGGGGTGGACGGCTGCCACTCGAACGAGATGTCGCCGATGGTGACCTGGCTGCCCGGAACCGCGCCCTTGCGGGCCAGCTCGTCCTCGACACCGAGCCGGTTCAGCCGGTCGGCGAGATAACCGACGGCCTCGTCGTTGCCGAAGTTCGTCTGCCGGATCCACCGCTCGGGACGGGTGCCGTGCACGACGAAGGCGCCTTCCTCCTCCGGGTCCGGCTCGACGGTGAACCCGCTGTCGTCCACCGCCAGCGGCTTGAGCACCACCTTCTCCGCCTCCGGCGGCGGCTGCTCGGCCCGGTAGCGCTCGACCACCGCGCCTAGCGCGAAGGTCAGCTCCCGCAGGCCCTTGCGCGACACCGTGGAGATCTCGAAGACCTCCAGCCCGCGCTTTTCGAACTCGGGCCGCACCAGCTCGGCGATCTCCGCCGCGTCCGGCACGTCCACCTTGTTCAGCACCACCACCCGCGGCCGGTCGGCGAGATCCCCGCCGAGGCTCGGCGTGTAGCGGGCCAGCTCCGTCTCCAGTGCGTCCACATCGGACACCGGATCGCGGCCGGGCTCGTAGGTGGCGCAGTCGACCACGTGCACCAGCACCGCGCAGCGCTCGATGTGGCGCAGGAAGTCCAGCCCGAGGCCCTTGCCCTGGCTGGCGCCGGGGATCAGGCCGGGCACGTCGGCCATGGTGAACACGGTGTCGCCCGCGGTGACCACGCCGAGGTTCGGCACCAGCGTGGTGAACGGGTAGTCGGCGATCTTCGGCTTGGCCGCCGAAAGCACCGAGATCAGCGAGGACTTGCCAGCCGACGGGAAGCCCAGCAGGCCGACGTCGGCCACCGAGCGCAGCTCCAGCACCAGGTCGCGGGACTCGCCCGGCTCACCGAGCAGCGCGAAACCCGGCGCCTTGCGTGCCTTGGACGCCAGCGCGGCGTTGCCGAGCCCGCCCCGGCCGCCCTGCGCGGCGACGAAGGTGGTGCCGGGGCCGACCAGGTCGGCGAGCACCTCGCCGCGTTCGGTGAGCACCACGGTGCCGTCCGGCACGCGCAGTTCCAGGGTCTCCCCGGCGGCGCCGGAGCGGTTGCCGCCCTGCCCGATCTTGCCGTTGCCCGCCCGCGCGTGCGGCCGGAAGTGGAAGTCGAGCAGCGTGTGCACGTTCGGATCGACGACCAGCAGCACATCACCGCCGTTGCCGCCGTTGCCGCCGTCGGGACCGCCGAGCGGCTTGAACTTCTCACGGTGCACCGAGGCGCAGCCGTTCCCACCGTTGCCGGCGGCCAGATGGATCACCGCGCGGTCGACGAACCGGGACGCCATTGCCTGCCCTCTCCAGAAACTTCTCTACATGCGAACGGGCGGTGTGGTCCGCGATATTCCGCAGACCACACCGCCCGGTGGTGTTCGCTCGGTCTGAGGCTCAGGCCTCGACCGGCACGATGTTGACCGTCTTGCGGCCACGCTTGGAACCGAACTCCACCGAGCCGGACTCCAGCGCGAACAGGGTGTCGTCCCCGCCGCGGCCGACGTTCACGCCCGGGTGGAACTTGGTGCCGCGCTGGCGGATGAGGATCTCGCCCGCCTTCACGACCTGGCCACCGAACCGCTTGACGCCGAGGTACTGCGGGTTCGAGTCACGACCGTTGCGGGAGCTGGACGCGCCCTTCTTGTGTGCCATGGCTGCCTGAACCCCTTACTTGGTGATGCCGGTGACTTCGAGGCGGGTCAGCTTCTGCCGGTGACCCTGCCGCTTGTGGTAGCCGGTCTTGTTCTTGAACTTGTGGATGCGGATCTTGGGACCCTTGGTCTGCTCGACGACCTTGCCGGTGACCGAGACCTTCGCGAGCGCGTCGGCGTCCGTGGTGACCTCGCCGCCATCCACGTACAGCACGGCGGGGAAGGTGTGCTCGGTGCCCGGCTCGCCCTCGAGCTTTTCGACCTCGACGACGTCGCCGACGGCCACCTTGTACTGCTTGCCGCCGGTCTTGACGATCGCGTACGCCGACACGGATGTCTCCTGCTAACTCGACAATAGGGTGGGGGCTTGTGCACGCCGCCCGCGGTAGTCCGCGTGCTGGTGGGCGCACAATGCTGGCCTGCCGCTACGGGCGGGCCGTCTTACAGGTTACGTGCCACCCCGGATCTGGTGACAACCGGGGTGGCCTAACCCTTCTACTGGCTGTTCTCGCCCGCGGTGACCGGCGGACCGGCCGGCCGCGAGGCCACCCGGCGGGCACGCCGCCGGGTCGTCTTCGCCGCCGGAGCGGGCACGGACACCTCGGGCACCTCAGACGTCTCAGCCGTCTGGGATGTCTCAGCAGCCTCAGGCGCCTGGGAAGACGCCTCAGGCTGTTCGGCCTGCTGCTGCGCCGCCTCGGCCCGCTCAGCCGCCTGGGACGGCTCAGCCTGAGCCGCCGCTGGGGCCTTCTCTGGAGCCTTCTCGGCGGCCTCGGCCTTCGCGGCGGTCTCGGGCGCCTCAGCGGCCTCAGGCGCCTCAGGCTTCGCCGGGGCCTCGGGCGCCTTGGCGGCCTCGGCCTTCTCGGCCTTCTCAGCGTTCTCGGTGGTGCCCGAGGCCTGCTGCGCTTCCGCAGCCGCGGTCGCCGGGGACTCGGCGGGGACCTCCTGCGCCTCTTCGGCGCGTTCCGCCACGTGCCCGTTCAGCTCGGGAGCCTTCGCCTCGGCGTCCTCGTGCTCGCCCTTGGCCGACTTCGACGCGTTCGCCATCGCCTGCACCGCGGTGACCACCGACTCACGCTGCACCGGGGTCGGCGGCTCGGTGGCCTTCGGCTCCGGCTGCGGCTGCTCCTCGGCCTTGTTGCCGCGGCCACGCGAGCGCCGGGACGAACCGTGCTGGTGCCCGCCGTTCCCGCCACCGCCGTTGCCGGAACCGTTCTTCGGCTGGTGGTCGGTGGAGACCACCACCCCACGGCCCTTGCAGTGCTCGCAGGTGGTCGAGAAGGCCTCCAGCAGCCCGGTGCCGACCTTCTTGCGGGTCATCTGCACCAGGCCCAGCGAGGTCACCTCGGCCACCTGGTGGCGGGTGCGGTCGCGGCCGAGGCATTCGGTCAGCCGCCGCAGCACCAGCTCGCGGTTGGACTCCAGCACCATGTCGATGAAGTCGATCACGATGATGCCGCCGATGTCCCGCAGCCGCAGCTGCCGCACGATCTCCTCGGCCGACTCCAGGTTGTTCCTGGTCACCGTCTCCTCGAGATTGCCGCCGGAGCCGGTGAACTTGCCGGTGTTGACGTCGATCACGGTCATCGCCTCGGTGCGGTCGATGACCAGGTAACCGCCGGAGGGCAGCCACACCTTGCGGTCGAGCGCCTTGGTGATCTGCTCGTCGATCCGGTAGTCGGCGAAGACGTCGCCGTTGCCGGAGTAGCGCTTGAGCCGGTCGGCCAGGTCGGGCGCGACGTGCGCGACGTAGCCCTGGATGGTCTCCCACGCCGTGTTGCCCTGGACCTCGAGCTTGGCGAAGTCCTCGGTGAACAGGTCGCGGACCACCTTGACCAGCAGGTCCGGCTCTTCGTAGAGCAGCGTCGGCGCGCCGGACTTCTTGCCCTTGCCAGCCTCGGCCTTCTCCTTGATCACGTCCCACTGCGCCTTGAGGCGGCGCACGTCGCGGTCCAGTTCCTCCTCGGCGATGCCCTCCGAGGCGGTGCGGATGATCACGCCCGCGTCCTCGGGCACGATCCGCTTGAGGATGTCCTTGAGGCGGCGGCGCTCGTTCTCCGGCAGCTTGCGCGAGATGCCGGTGGCGCCCCCGGCTGGCACGTAGACCAGGAAGCGGCCGGGCAGCGAGATCTGCGTGGTCAGCCGGGCCCCCTTGTGCCCGACCGGGTCCTTGGTGACCTGCACCAGCACACTGTCGCCGGTGGACAGCGCCTGCTCGATCTTGCGCGCCTTGCCTTCCAGCCCGGCGGCGTCCCAGTCCACCTCACCGGCGTAGAGCACGGCGTTGCGGCCGCGGCCGATGTCGATGAACGCGGCCTCCATCGAGGGCAGCACGTTCTGCACGCGGCCGAGGTAGACGTTGCCGACGATCGAGCCGCTGCCCGACGAGGTCACGAAGTGCTCGACCAGCACGCCGTCCTCGAGCACGCCGATCTGCGTGGCGTCGCCCTTCTCGGCGACCACCATGGTGCGCTCGACCGCTTCGCGGCGGGCGAGGAACTCGGCCTCGGACAGGATCGGCGCCCGGCGGCGACCGGCCTCGCGGCCGTCACGGCGGCGCTGGCGCTTGGCCTCCAGCCGCGTGGAGCCGCGCACGCTGCGCACCTCGTCGCGGACCGGCTTCTCGGCTTCCTTCTCCCGGTCCTTGTCCTTGCCCTGGCGGACGTGGACCACGGTGTTGGGCGGGTCGTCCGAGCTGGTGGCGGCCTCGGTGTCCTCTTCGCCGCTGCCCTTGCGACGGCGGCGGCGACGGCGGCGCGAACGGCTGCTTTCCTCGGCCTCGTCGGAGGCTTCGTCGGACTCCTCGGCCTTGCCCGCTTCGGCGGCCTTCTCGGCCGGGGCCTCGTCGGCCTTGGCCTTCTTGTCGTGGTCCTTCTGGTCCTTCGGCTCTTTCTGGTCCTTCTGGGGCTTGGCCTCGACCTCGTCGACCTCGCCCTCGTCCCGGCCTTCGTCGCCGCCCTTGCCGCGGCCGCGGCCACGACGGCCCCGGCGGCGACGCCGGCGACCGGCGCCTTCTTCGTCGTCCTCGCCCGGGGCCTGCTCACCCTCGGCGCTGGTGTCCTCGTCGGCCTCGGCCTGCGCGGGTTCCGGCGCGCGCTGGGCGGGCGCGGCGGCGGGCTCCGGCGGCAGGAACACCGGCGACGGCGCGGCGAACAGCGGCACGCGCACGGCCGGGCGAGCCTGCGCCGGCTCGGGTTCCGGGGCGGGCGCGGCCTCGGCGGCGGGAGCCGGGGCCTTGACCGCTGGGGCCTTGGTGGCCTGCGGGGTCACCGGGGGCTCAGTGGCTTCCGGAGCTGCGGTGGCATCCGGGGCTTGGGTGGCTTCAGTGGCTTCCGGGGCCGCAGCCTCGGATGTCTCCGCTTCGGCCGTGGCACCGAGCGCCTCGGCGACCTGGAGCGCGACCTCCTTGGGCACGCTGGACTGCGCACTGCGCGCCGTCACGCCCAGCTCGACCAGCTGCTTGAGCACCTCGCGGCTGCTCGAACCGAGCAGCTTGGCCAGTGCGTGCACCCTGATCCGGGCAGGCAGATCGGCCAGTGGGCCGGTCTCCGATGCGGTTGCAGGTGTGGCGGGATTCCCGCCGGTGTTCTCGGCGGGTGTGTCCGCGTTCGACATATATCTCCTCCGCCCCCGGGCGCGTCTACCAGCCTCTTCCGGCTGGAAGGACGCGGCCGCGCAGGGGCCCCTTCCTGTGCTGTTCCGCCGTGGTGGGCACCGACGGCGGGAATCCTTGCTGTCTCCGACGGCGCCGGAACCCGCCCGGCTGCCCGTCCTCGGCAGTCTGCTCGGCGACGCGCCGGCTGGGCACGGGGCGGACTACGCCCCTGGTTCAGGTCGTCTAGCCGCCGGTGGAGGCGGCGACGACATGGCTCGTTCAGCAGGTCACCGGGCCACCACGCCGGTGTCCTCCGCGCGACGCGCGGCGGCTCCGGCCCAGCGGCCGCCCTGAGTATCCCACACACCGGGGCGGATACCGCGTACTCGGTACCGGCTCATCGGGTTACAGCTCGCTGACGAGCGGCGGGACCGGCGACACGCCAGGTAGTGTGAAAACGGCCACTACCACTTCCCGGCCAGCCACCCGGGCGAACTTCGCCGGACCGCTTGTCCAGCGTCCGGCCGGTGGTTACCGTGCGGGCTCGGGGGTCGGGGGACCCGCTCAGCCGAAGCTCTTCTCGCCGAGATGGAGGTACCCGTGCGGCTGCGTGCGAGCACGGTCCTCGCGGGCGCGCTGCTGGTGCTCGCCGGTCAGGTCGCGGCGCCGGTACCGGCCGGCGCGGCCGAGCCGGACTGCTCCCCCGGTGCCCGCACCCTGCGTTACGTCGTGTTGTTCGATCGCGGGACCACCGCCGAGGAAGCCGCGGCCGAGGTCGAAGGCGCCTGCGGGCAGAGCACGACCTTCTACCCGCAGGTCGGCGTCGGCGTCGCCACCTCGGCCGACGCCGGGTTCGCCGAGCGGCTCGGCCCCGGCCGCGCGTTCAGCGCGCAGGGCGAGCGGGCGAAGAGCGCGAAGAAGGCCCCGCGGTCCGCTGGCACCAAGGCCAGGATCACCGCGACCGATCCGGACGCGGTGCCGCGTGCCGACCGCACCGCCGAGCAGTGGGACATGCGTGCCATCGGCGCCGGCGAGGGCGCGGCGGGCAGCCCGCGCGTGGTGGTCGGCGTGCTGGACAGCGGGATCGACGCCACGCACCCCGACCTGGCGCCCGCGATCGCCGCCGACCAGTCGGTGAGCTGCCTGTCCGGGGCGCCGGACACCAGCGAACGGGCGTGGCAGCCGACCACCTCCACGCACGGCACGCACGTCGCGGGCACGATCGCGGCGGCGGACGACGGGCGTGGCACCACCGGTGTCGCGCCGGGGGTGCGGATCGCCTCGATCAAGGTCATCGACGACCGCGGGTACGTCGATCCGGAGGCCGCGGTGTGCGGGCTGATCTGGGCGGCCGACCACGACATGGCCGTGACGAACAGCAGTTTTTTCGTGAACCCGTGGGCGCTTTCGTGCGTGGCCGGGGACCGCGTGCTGCAGGAGGCACTGGCCCGCGCGGTCGAATACGCGGACAGCCAGGGCACCCTGAACGTGGCGGCGGCGACGAACGAGGCGGTCAACCTGGTGCCGTCCCCGCGCAGCGGCAAGTCGGGACGCGGTGGGTGCGAGGCCCTGCCCGCCGGGCTGCGGGATGTGGTGGCGGTGTCGTCGGTGAGCGCGTCGGGGGTGAAGGCGGGGTACAGCTCGTATGGGCTCGGCGTGATCGACCTGACCGCGCCGGGTGGTGAGGCGGGCGACTGCGTGCTCTCGACGGTGCCGGGCGGGTACGCGCCGCTGTGCGGCACTTCGATGGCCGCGCCACACGTGGCGGGGGTGGCGGCGCTGCTGGTGTCGGAACACCCGGGCTGGGGCCCCTCCACGCTGCGGCGGGCGTTGCAGTCGCAGGCCACCCCGATGAACTGCCCCGCCGACTACGACCTAACCGGTGATGGCACGCAGGACGCCTACTGCGCGGGATACGGCGCCTACAACGGCTTCTACGGCCACGGCCTGGTCAACGCGAGAACGGCCGCCGTCACCCGCTGAGCCGGGGACGGGGTCTTGGCCCGGCTCAGCGGGTGACCCGCCCGGCACTGCCGCGGTGTGGGCGGCGCGCGGTGGCGCACCGGGCCTGCCTGAGGCGCGGCCTGGCGAGGGCACCCCGGCTGGCGTGGGTGGACACGAATGTGGCTTTCGGGGCGAAATCGGCCCCGAAAGCCACATTCGTGTCCCGGGGGGGGATGGCTGGCGGCCTGCGCGGGCGCGGAGAGGTGGCTCCGCGCGGTACGGGTGGCGCGCCAGGTGCGCGTCGGCGGGTGCGGAAAGTGGGCTGGGCGGCGTCGGCTGGGGGCGAGACGCGTGGCGGGAATGTGCGCGAGCGTCAGCGGCGGAGGGTGTGCGCGGGGGTCAGCGGCGGAGGGTGTGCGCGGGGGTCAGCGGCGCAGGAGTGCACGCGGAGGCCAGCGGCGCAGGAGTGCGCGCGGAGACCAGCGCCGGAGGAGTGCGCGCTGGGGTCCGTGGCGGGGGATGTGCGCCGGGGTCAGCTGAGGAGAAGTTTGTGTGGTGGTCAGCGGCGAAAGGAGCGTGCGCGGGGGTCAGCGGCGCAGGAGAGCGGGCGCGGCGGGCAGCGGCGAAGGAGCGGGCGCGGCGGGCAGCGGCGAAGGAGCGCGCGCCGGGGTGGCGGGATGTGCGCCGGGGTCAGCTGAGTAGGAGTTTGTGCAGGCGCCGTGCGGCCAGGACCAGGCCCACCGCGGCCATCACCAGCAGGTAGGCCAGGTGCCCCAGGATGGACCAGTCGAAGAAGCCCGTCGCCAGGCTGCGCATGAGTTCGATGCCGTGGTACAGGGGGAGGCAGCTGACCACCCACTGCAGCGCCTCCGGGTACACGCCCAGGGGATAGAACGTGGTGGAGAACAGGAACATCGGCATCAGCACCAGCTGGATGTAGTCGAACTGGCTGGTGGACCGCAGGAACGTGGCGCAGCCCATGCCGACCGCGGCGAAGGCGAACGAGACCAGCACCGCCGCGGGCAGCAGCAGGACCGCCCACGGTGAGGTGAGCAGGCCCATCGCGCCCATCACCGCCACGAAAGCCGTCGAGTACAGCGCGCCCCGCACCACGGCGAAGCCGATCTCGCCGAGTGCGATGTCCAGCGGGCCGATCGGCGTGGCCAGCATGGCGTCGTACAGCTTCGCGTACCGGAACCGGAAGAACACGTTGTACGTCGAGTCGAAGACGGCGCCGTTCATCGCCGACGCCGCGAGCAGGCCCGGCGCCACGAACGCGACGTAGCTCATCAGCTGACCGCCCGGCCCGGCCACCTCGCCGACCAGCTTGCCGAACCCGACCTGGAACGCCAGCAGGTAGAACAGCGGCTCCAGCGCCCCGGACGCGAACACCACCCAGTACCGCGAGTACACCAGCGCCGACCGCTCCAGCAGGAACCGCGCCCGCCCCGCGTACAGCGAAGACGGCAGCACCCGCAACAGCAATCCCCGCGAAGGCGGAGCCTCCCGCACCACCACGGTCACACCACCAGCCGTTTGTAGAAGTAGTGCCGCGCGAACACAAAACCGGCGCCGAACAACACCACCAGGAAAGCCGCGTGCCCGAGCCCAGGCAGCAGGTCGAGCGTGCCGAGCGTGACCCCGCGCGACAGTTCGGTGCCGTGCCACAGCGGGGAAATCCACGCCAGCCACCGCAGCGCCATCGGGATCTGCTCGATCGGGAAGAAGGTCCCGGCGAACAAGGTCATCGGCATCACCACGAACCGGAACAGCGTGGCGAACCGCGTGCCCTCGTCGTACGTGCTGGCCGCGAACGCGCACACCGGCGCCGCGCACGCCAGCCCGGTGGCCACGCCGACCACCACGACCAGCACCGCGCCCGCGTTCAGCCAGGCCCCCAGCAGCAGCGCCATCACCGCGTACACCGCACCGGCCAGCGTCAGCCGGAGCGCCACCCACAGCAAGTGCCCGCCGAGCACCTGCCCCGGCGAGATCGGCGTCGCGGTGGCCGCCAGGTAGTCCTTCTGCCACTTGAACCCGGACAGCACCGGATAGGTGGACTCCCCGACCGCCAGCATCAGCGACGCCGACACCAGCAGCGCGGGCGCCACGTAGTGCAGGTACGACAGCCCGCCAGTGGCCTCGCCCGGCTGCACCTGCGAACCGAAGCCCAGCCCCATCGCGGCGAGGAAGAACAGCGGCTGCAGCCCGGTGGAGTACAGGTTGGACCGCCAGTACCGGCGGTACCACATCCAGTGCCCCTCGACACGCAGCGCCGCCCCGCGCCACGCGCCCACGACCCGGCCGGTGGAAACCGTCATCAGTCCACCAGCGTCCGGCCGGTGAGCCGGAGGAAAACGTCCTCCAGCGTGCTGCGGCGGACCAGGCTGGACAACGGCCGCACCCCGCGCGCGTGTGCCTGCTCCAGCGCCGCCTCCCCGGTGGCGGTGTAGAGCAGCAGCCGGTCCGGCAGCACCTCGATCCGCTCGGCCAGCGATTCGACCTCGGGCACGGCGGCGGCCTGCTCCCCCGGCGCGAACCGCAGCTCCAGCACCTCACGCGTGGAGTACCGCGCGATCAGCTCGGCCGGCGAGCCCTCGGCGGCGATGCGGCCGCCGTCCATCACCACCAGCCGGTCACACAACTGCTCGGCCTCATCCATGTAGTGGGTGGTGATGATCAGCGTGACGCCCTGGGATTTCAGCCGGAACAGCCTGTCCCACAACAGGTGCCTGGCCTGCGGGTCGAGCCCGGTGGTCGGCTCGTCGAGCAGCAGCAGCTCGGGATCGTTCACCAGCGAGCGCGCGATGGTCAGCCGCCGCTTCATGCCGCCGGAGAGCGCTTCGACCTCACCCTCGGCCTTCTCGGTCAGCTGCGCGAACTCCATCAGCTCGACCGCCTTCTTCCGCACGTGCGCGCGGGAGAGCCCGAAGTAGCGGCCGTAGACCTGGAGGTTCTGCCGCACGGTCAGCTCGGCGTCCAGGTTGTCCAGCTGCGGTACCACGCCGATCCGCGCGCGGATGCGCGGGCCGTCGGCGTCCGGGTCGAGGCCGAGCACCTTCAGTTCGCCGTCCGAGCGCGGGGACACGCAGGCGATCATGCGCATGGTGGAGGACTTCCCGGCGCCGTTCGGCCCGAGAAAGCCGAACGCCTCCCCGCGCCGGACCTCGACGTCGATGCCCCGGACGGCCTCGAACTCGCCGAAGCGCTTCACCAGCGCCTTGGCCTGGACCATCGGGCCGTCGAAACTGCTTTCTCCCACATCCGGCACTGTGCCACGCGGCACCGACAGTTTTCGACCGGTTATCGCAGGCGCTTGCTCATCACCACGTTGGTCTCGGCGTACCCGGCGCCCGCGTAGAGCGAGCGCGCGGTGGTGTTGTCGCCGAAGACGTGGAGCTGGATGGTGTCCAGCCCCAGCTTCGCGACCTCGTCTTCGAGCGCGGCCATCATCGCCTTGCCGTAGCCCTTCCCGCGCTGCTCGCGGTGCACCTCGATGTTGTAGAGGTAGGCCAGCCGCCCGCTCTCGCCGTCGCGCTCGGCGAACCACAGCGTGCCGACGACGCGGCCGCCGTCGCGCGCGGTGTAGATGTGGTTCACCGAGGTCACCAGCCCGGCGGGCAGCAGCTGCTCATGGGCTTCCTCGGACAGCCGCCGTGCGTCCTGGGCCGGCCAGTTCCCGGCGTGCACCTTCGCTTCGGCGTACGCGACGATCACGTGCTCGCGGTAGGCCGTGAACTCCTCCTCGGTCATCGGCACGAGTTCGACGGCCCTCACCTCACAGCGTTACCGGGATGGTGACCGTGCGGCGCACCCCGTTGACCTCCAGCGTCAGTTCCGCCGACCCCGGGCGCAACCCGGTGAGCAGCCCCGTCGACGGGTCGAAGGCAGCGACCGCGCCACCGGCGGGGCCACCGCCGACGTGGGTGCCGGTACCGCCGATCCAGTCGGCGCTGACCGGGTAGGCCACCGGAACGGCCCGCCCACCCTGGTTCACCGTACCGAAAACCGCCGCCTTGGTACCGATCTTCACCGACGCGGGCGCGGTCAGGGTCAGCTCGTCCACGTGCGGCCGGGTCTGGATCTCCACCCCGGAGCCCAGCCGCACCATGGTCCAGCCGGTGAACCCGCCGTCGCCGGGTGCCGCCGCCGGTGCCTTGCCCGCGTTGCCGTTGATCAGGTACGGCACACCGTCCACTCTGGACACGTTGAACACGCCGGCGTGCGAGGCGATGGCGGCGGCGGGCTTGCCGGAGCGCTCCTCGAACCCGGTCAGCCAGGTGCGCAGGAGGTCTGCCTCCTTGCCGTCGGCCAGCTGCGAGTTGCCGGTCGGGCTCGGGTCGCGCGTCGGGTGGTGCATGGCCACGACCACCCCGCGCACCGCAGCGTCGGTTTCGGCGCCGTCGAGCGCTTCACGCAGCATCCGCACCTGGTCGAAACCACCGGCACGCAGGCTGCCGCGTGACGAGTCGAGCAGCACCATCCGGACCCCGTTGAGGTCCACGACGCGTTGCGGTGCACCGAACTCCGCCTGGAACTCGGCCAGCCCCTTGCCACCGTCGGCCTCGTGGTTGCCGGGCACGTAGTACCAGGGCACCCGGCCGTCGAGTTCCTCGGTGATGATCTGCCGCGCCAGATCGAAGTCGGCGGCGAGGCCGCGGTCGACGAAGTCGCCGTTGATCACCACCACGTCCGGTTTCGCCGCCACCGCCTCACGCAGCGTGCGGCGGGCCTGCGCGACCAGCGGGCCGGTGGGCGCGTCGGCGGTGAACTGCGCGTCGCTGACCACGGCGACCTTGAGCCCGCCGTCGCCGAGCGAGCCGTCGGTGAGCACCGCGGGGTCGCGTTCGGCCGGATCGCCGGGCACCTCCGCCGACGGCGCCACCTTCAGCGTCAGGTCGTCGAACACCAGCCTGCCCTCGTACTGCTGGTCAGGCACGTTCTCCACGGCGTAGAACCGGGTGAGCCGCTGACCCGACGGCAGCCCGGCGGGCAGGCTGCCTTCGACGTAGCGCCAGCCGGTCCAGTCCACCGCAAGTGTCAAGTCCACAATGGACGCGACGTTCGACGCGTCCCGGAGTTCGGCGCGCAGCCAGGCGCCCTTGCCGTCTCCGTTGACCCACACGCCCACCTTCTGCGTGCCAGCGGGCAGCGTGTACGGCGTGCTCGCGTTGACGTAGGCCGCGCGGGTCGCGGTGGTGCCGGTGAGCCGGTAGTCCAGCGCGAGGCCGCGGCCGCCGTCACGGCCATCACCCTCGCTCAGCACCGCGCCGACCACGGCCGGGTACACCGAGGCCGTCCAGCCCGCCGGACCGTCCAAAGGCGACAGGAGCCGCGGTTCGCTGCCCACCGAGATGACGAAGTGCGTGACCAGCCCGGCCGCCTTCGCGGTCACCACGGTCGCGCCCGCGGGCACCAGCGCGGTCACCGCGAACCGGTCGCCGTCGGGCTCGACGCGCACCACCGACTGGTCGAATTCCAGCTGTACGTCGGACGGTTCGAGCCAGGTGCCGTAACCGTCCGCGTCGTAGCCGTAGACCTGGAAGTCACCGGACGCCCCGGCGCCGGACAACGCGACCTGCTCGGTGCTGGTGCCCAGCCGGACCGGCTCGCCCAGCACGGTCAGCTCGGTGCTGCCCCGGGTGCCGCGGTAGCTCGCCTCCACCTCGACGGTGGCGCGTTCCCCTGGCGTGGCCACAAAAACCCCGTCGCGCACGATACCGCGCGAACTCCGCCAGATCGGCTTCACGCCGACCGCCGCGCCGGACTCGTCGTGCCCGCCCGCGACCAGGCGCCGGGACAGCCCGGGCAGCACGCGGTCGGCGTTTTCGCTCTCCTGCTCGGGATGCGGGGCGAACCCGGTCAGCTTGCCGCTGCCCGGCGTGGTGGCGAACCCGAGGCCGTTCGGCACGGTCCTCTCGCCGCCGTCCGACGGCGAGTTGCGCACCGACGCCGCCACGTCGCCCTCTTCGCGGGCGAGCAGCGTCGACGAGCCGCCGCCGTCGAGATTGATCGCGTCGTCCGCGCCCAGCGACTGCATGTGCCGCGCGAGTTCGAGTTCGGTCATGCCGCGGCTGTCCGCCTGTCGTCCATCCACAGTGGACAACCACATTCGGCTGCCGTCGGCGGAGAAGCCGACCGCCGTGCGCGGGTGCATGGCCACCGTGTCGACCGGCTGCAGCTGACCGTCGGCGAGCAGCACCTTGTTGCCGCCGACCGCCACCGCCAGCTCCCCGGCGTCGCTGCGGGGCGCGTACGCGACCGAAACCGGGTCACCGACGGCGAGCCCGGCGAGCGCGTCCACCCCGGCGTCGCGGGCGAGCAGGATCGTGCTGCCCGCGGCGATCGGGCCGTCCACCGGCTGCGGGCGCAGCTGGGCGACCTTGCCGTCACGCAGTTCGACTTCGAGCACCTTGGCCGCCCCGGCGACCGAGGTCTTGCGTGAAGCACTGCCCCACAACGGGGTGTAGACGCCGATGCCGTCCTTCGCCAGCACCGCGCCGTTGAAGTTGGTCGCCTTGATGGGGCCGCCGGGCAGCGTCACGGTCGCGTCGAGGAACACCGACGCCAGGCGCGCCTTGCCCTCGGCGGTGATCGCCGCGGTGAAGTTGTGGCCCTGCGCGGGCGCGGTGTGCAGCTGCCCGCCGCCGATGCCGACGCCGAGCGGGGCGCCGGTGGCGTTGATGTCGAAGAAGTCGCCGTTCACCCCGGCGACCGCGCCCGCCGCGGCGACCTGCTCGGACAGCGGCGCGCGGGCGGCGACCGCACCCGGGTTCAGGTAGGCCGGTTTCAGCGACCCGGTGGCCAGGTCGACCTCCAGCGTGTCACCGCGGATCCAGCCGAGCGGGTCGAAGCGGTCGAACTGGGTCAGGCTGAGGCCGGGTGCCACCTCGCTGGTGGCGGAACCGGTGACCAGCCCGTCGTCCGGGGCCGCCGCGGCGACGCGGGCGGTCGCCTCGCCGGAGGACGAGGCCGCCGGGGCCGATTCGGCCGGTACCGGGCCGAGCGGCGCGGCCAGCGGATCGGCCGCGGCCACCACCGGCGGCATCGCGAGCACCCCGGCGAGCACCAGCACCGCACCTGAACGAATCCTGCCCACTGCCGCTCCCCAGTCCGTCGAAGGTCTCCGGCCTCACCTCAGCGCATGGAAATCGCCAGCGGAAGACGGCGAGGTGAACGTCAGCCGAACCGCGCAACCGAACCGGACACCCTGGCCCTGATCCCGCGGAAATGCGCCTCGACGGCGGTGTGCAGCGCGGCTTCGTCCCGCGTGCGCAAGGCTTCCAGGATGTCCCGGTGCCAGCTCGCCACCAGCGCGGGCGTTTCCTCGTCACCACGCGGCAGGTCACCGTCGAGCGAGCGGAAGACCCGCCAGAACACGCGGAGCAGTTCGAGCACCAGGTTGTTGCCCAGCGGGCGGTAGAGCGTCTCGTGGAACAGCCAGTCGGCCTCGGGCGCGTATTCGCCAGCCTCGGCGCGTTCCTCCATGGTCTGGACCGCGGACTCGAGCACGGTCAGGTCCACCGAGTCCCCGGCGGCGAGCACCCGGCCGGCCAGCCCGGCTTCGAGCACTTCGCGGACCTCCAGCAGCTCGCGGATGTCGGTGAGATCACCGCGCACCGACAGCGCGCCGCGGAAGGCCAGCCCGGCCTCCAAACCGGACAGCGAGACCCCGCCGACGTAGGTGCCGTGACCGTGCCGGATGTCCACGATGCCCTGCGCTTCGAGGGCCTTCATCGCCTCGCGCAACGGATTGCGGCCGACCTCCAGCTCCCGCATCAGCTCCAGTTCGGTGGGCAGCAGCGCGCCCGGTGGCAGCCCGCGCTCCACGATCAGCCGCTTGACCGACTCGCGCAGTGCCCGCTGGTTCGCCGACATTTGCCCTCCCTTCACCGCGCCACTACCTTACCCCAGAGATAGGACATCCTATGTCCGCAACTCGAAGGAGAGCCGGATGGCGGTCACCCGCGCCCAGCGCCGGGCGTTCTTCGCCGCCTGGCTGGGCTACCTGCTCGACGGCTTCGACTTCATCCTGATCACCCTGGTGCTCACCGAGATCGCCGCCGAGTTCGGGCTCAGCCTGACGCAGGCGGCGACGCTGGTGTCGGCGGCCTTCGTCTCGCGCTGGCTCGGCGGGCTGGTGCTCGGCGCGATCGCCGACCGGTACGGCCGCAAGCCCGCGATGATCCTGGCCATCCTGGCGTTCTCGGTCGGCAGCGGGCTGTGCGGGTTCGCCTGGGACTACTGGTCGCTGTTCGCCTTCCGCGCGGTGGTCGGCATCGGGATGGCCGGGGAGTACGGCTCCAGCGCCACCTACGTGCTGGAGACCTGGCCGAAGCACATGCGCAACCGCGCCACCGGGTTCCTGCTGTCGGCGTACCCGGTCGGCACGGTGCTCGCCGCGGTGGCCTACGACCTGATCGTGCCCGCCGGCGGGTGGCGCTGGCTGTTCTACGCCGGGCTGGTGCCCATCGCGCTGACGCTGTACCTGCGGCGCTCGCTGCCCGAAGCAGCGGAATGGGAGGCCGACGGCGGCGGCTCGTCGGTGTTGTTCGCACCGGGGCGGCGGCTGGTGAACGCGCTGGTCGCGGCGGTGCTGACGACCGCGCTGGTGCTGGTGTTCAGCCGGACCGCGACCGGCTGGCCGCTGATCGCCGTGGTGGTGCTGGGGCTGCTCGCGCTGACCGTGCAGCTGGCCGGGCGGCGGTGGCCGGTGGTGGTCGCGGTGATCGCCACGGTGTTCTGCGCGTTCCTGTACTCGTGGCCGGTCCAGTCGCTGCTGCCGACGTACCTGAAGACCGAGCTGGGGTATGCGCCCGGAGCCGTGTCGACCGCGTTGACCTGGGCCGGGCTCGGGTACGCGGCGGGTTCGTGCCTGGCCGGGATCCTCGGCGACCGGCTCGGCACGCGGCGGGCCTACGTGCTCGGGCTGTTCGCTTCGCTGGCGTTCGTGTTCCCGGTTTTCGCGCTGCCGCCGGGGAACGTGGTGCTGCTGTGGGTGCTGCTGTTCGGCATGCAGGCCACCAGCCAGGGCATCTCGGGGCTGCTGCCGAAGTACATCGCCGACCACTTCCCGACCCGCATGCGAGCGGCCGGGCTGGGCTTCTCGTACAACGTCGGCGCGCTGGGCGGAGCGGTCGCCCCGCTGGCGGGGGCGGCGATCGCCGAGCAGGCAGGGCTGGGGAACGCGCTCACCCTGCTGGCCGTGGTGCTGACGCTGGCGGTGGCCGCGCTGGTCGGCTTCAACCTCCCGGCACGGCTCGAACCGATGTCACGAATGTGGCTTTCGAGACGCGAAACGTCTCGAAAGCCACATTCGTGACAGTTGCTCAGCGGGTCAGTTCGGGAACCAGAGCTTCAGCTCGCGCTCGGCGGATTCGGCCGAGTCCGAGCCGTGCACCAGGTTGAACTGGACCTCCAGGGCGAAGTCGCCGCGGATGGTGCCCGGGGTGGCCTTCTCGACCGGGTCGGTGCCCCCGGCCAGCTGCCGGAACGCCGAGATCGCGCGGGTGCCCTCGACCGCGATGGCGACCAGCGGGCCGGAGGTGATGAAGTCCACCAGCTCACCGAAGAACGGCTTGTCCTTGTGCTCGGCGTAGTGCTCCTCGGCGACCGAACGCTCGACGGTGCGCAGCTCCAGCTGAGCCAGGGTCAGGCCCTTGCGCTCGATCCGGGAGATGACCTCGCCGACCAGTCCGCGCTTGACGCCGTCGGGCTTGACCAGAACAAGGGTGCGCTCACTCACGGGTGCTTCTCCTTTAATTGCGTGTTACTTGACGCGAACTGTAGCGACCGGGCTCAGCGCCGCTGAGGCCGCAGGGTCTTCGACCACAGCGAAGTACCCGCCGCGTCACGCAGGTCGACGGTCAGGTCCCCGCTCGCGCCGTCCACGTTGACCTCGCCGAAGTGCTGGAAACCGTCCAGCGGCGAGCTGTTCGCCGCGGGCGGCGCGTGCACGAACACCGCCTCCGGCCCGAAGGTCGGGTCCAGTGCGTTCGGGCCGAAACCACCGGCGTTGAGCGGGCCGGAAACGAACTCCCAGAACGGGTCGAAGTCCCCGGCGGCCGCGCGGTCCGGCGAGTAGTGGTGAGCCGCGGTGTAGTGCACGTCGGCGGTCAGCCAGACCACGTTGCGCACGCGCCGCCGCGAGATCTCGCGCAGCACCCAGGCCAGTTCGTGCTCGCGGCCGCCGGGGCCGCCGGGCAGGCCGTTCGCCACGCCCTCGATCCCGGTGCCGTCCGGCACGGTGAGCCCGATCGGCATGTCCGCGGCGACGATCTTCCAGGTCGCCTGGCTGCGGTCGAGCCCGCGCACCAGCCACTGCGCCTGCTGCTCGCCCAGGATGTGCCCGACGCCGTTCGGGTCGGCGTTGTTCGCGTCCTTGTAGGTGCGCATGTCGAGCACGAAGATCTCGACGTGCCTGCCGTAGCCGAAGCTGCGGTACACCCGGCCGTCCACCGCCTGGCGCGCGTCGATCGGCTGCCACTCGTGGAACGCCTGGAACGCGCGCTTCGCCAGCACGTCCACGCGCTTCTCGGTGTACCGCGGCAGGTCCAGGATCTCGCCCGGGTACCAGTTGTTGACCACCTCGTGGTCGTCCCACTGGAAGTAGGCTGGCACCTCGGCGGCGAACCCGCGCAGCTTGTCGTCGAGCAGGTTGTAGGCGAACTGCCCGCGGTATTCGTCGAGGGTTTCGGCCACCTTGGACTTCTCCGGCGTGACCACGTTCCGCCAGATCCGGCCGTCGGGCAGGGTGACCTGCTCCACCAGCGGGCCGTCGGCGTAGACGGTGTCACCGCTGTGCAGGAAGAAGTCCGGCCGCCGGTCCGCCATCGCGCGGTAGATCGGCATGCCGCCGCGATCGGGGTTGATGCCCCAGCCCTGGCCCACCGTGTCGCCGGACCAGACAAAGCGCACGCTCTCGCGGCCGATCGGCGCGGTGGCGAACCGGCCGGTCAGCGGCTCGCTGGTGACGCGGCCGTCGAGGTCCTCGGCACGCACGCGGTAGTGCAGTTCGGTGCCGGGCCGCAGGCCCGCGAGGCGGACCTTGCCGGTGCCGCCGGTCTCGGGGCTGAGCACCGGGCCGGTGATGCGGCGGGCGTTGCGGAAGGACGGGTCGCGCGCGACCTCGACGAGCATCCGGGACGGGCGGTCCGCCCTGGTCCAGACGATCGCCGAGTGCGAGGTGACGTCACCGGACTGCACCCCGTGGGTGAGCACCGGGCGGCTGTTGCCGCGGGCGAGGGCGGGCACGGCGCCGAGCGAGCCGGCGGCGAGCACGCCCGCGCCGAGCACACCAGCACGCAGCAGGGACCGCCGGTCGTGGTGGGATTCGGTCATTCCGGTGTTCTATCCGGATTCTCGGGCCGCGGGGCCAACTGGGCCTTTCCGCCGGGTGAACGACGCCCTAGGTTGACAGAGGATCACCGGGCGCACACGGAAGGCGGTCACATGGGGGGACGCAGCAGGTTCGGCCGGGTACTCGCCGTCACGCTGACCGCGGCCGCCGTGGTCACCGCACCCGCCGCCGCGGACACGGACGGCGCACGCGCGGTGATCCGGTACACCGAGCACGGCATTCCGCACATCTGGGCGAAGTCGTTCGACGGCCTCGGTTACGGCTACGGGTACGCCGCTGCGAAGGACAACCTCTGCGAGCTGGCGAACGGGTACCTGACCGTGGACGCGAAGCGGTCGAAGTACCTCGGGCCGGGCGGCGACGGCAACTCCGCGCTCAGCGAGGCCGATTCGAACCTGGCCAGCGACGTGCACTTCCAGCGGATCAACGACTCCGGCGTGGTGGAGCGGCTGCTCGGCCAGCCCCGCGCGGAGGTCAAGGAGATCGTCGGCGGCTACGTCGACGGTTACAACAAGTGGCTGACCGAGCACGGCACGGCCGATCCCGCCTGCCGCGGTGCGGACTGGGTGCGGCCGATCACCGAACTCGACGTCTACCGCCACCTGTACGCCGTCACCGCCATTTCCGGGCAGGGCCAGCTGGCGAACGGGCTGGTCGACGCGAAGCCGTCGGGCGGCTCGCTGCCCGTGGACGCCGCCGCGCGCATCGGTGACGCGCTCACCAGCGAAGACACCATCGGCAGCAACGGCATCGCGGTCGGCCGGGACGGCACCGCGGCGGGCCGCGGCAGCGTGCTGCTGGGCAACCCGCACTTCCCGTGGCAGGGCGGGCGCCGGTTCTGGCAGGCGCAGCTGACCATTCCCGGTCGCTTCAACGTTTCCGGCGGCAGTCTGCTCGGCATGCCGCTGGTCCAGATCGGGCACACGCGCGACGCCGCGTGGACGCACACCTTCGCCACCACCCGCACGTTCGGCTTGTACGAGGTCAAGCTGGCCGAGGGCGACCCACTGTCCTATGTGGTCGACGGCAAGCCGGAGAAGATGACCGCGCACCAGGTTTCCGTCGAAGTGAAGCAGCCGGACGGCTCGCTCACCACGGACACCCGCACGCTGTACTCGACCCGCTACGGCCCGGTCATCACCGACGTCGATGGCGTCTCGCTGCCGTGGACCACCACGTCGGCGTATGCGCTCCGGGACGCCAACGCGACCAATCTGCGTGGGCTGAACACGTGGTTCAGCCTGAACCAGGCACGCGACGTGGACGACGTTTCGGCCGCGCTGAAGTCCACGCTCGGCGTGCCGTGGGTGAACACGATCGCCACCGACCGGCGTGGCCGGGCGCTCTACTCCGACGTCCAGGTGGTCCCGCACGTCACCGACGAACTGGCGGACCGCTGCTCGACCCCGTTGGGCCGTGAGCTGTTCCAGGCCGCCCATGTGTCCATTCTGGACGGTTCAAAGGGGACCTGCGCCTGGGGTGCCGACGCCGACGCGGTGGAGCCGGGGCTGCTCGGCCCGGCCCGGCTGCCGCACCAGATCCGGGAGGACTACGAGCTGAACGCGAACGACAGCCCGTGGTTGTCGAACGCCAGCGCGCCCCTCACCGGCTACCCGTGGATCATCGGTGACACCGGCACCGCGCGCTCACCACGCACCAGGGAAGCCCTGATCGCCACCGAGGAAAACCTGGGCGGATTCACCACGGAGTCGATGAAGCAGCTGCTCTTCGGCGACCGCAGCCGGCTCGCCGTGCTGATCGCCGACGCGGTGGCCGAGCTGTGCGGCACGGGCCCGGCCTGCGACACGCTCGCCGCCTGGGACCACACCTTCCGCCTGGACAGCCGGGGCGCGCTGCTGTTCCAGCGGTTCGCGATGCGCCTCGGCCCGGGGTTGGGCTGGAAGGTGCCGTTCGACCCCGCCGATCCGCTGCCCACCCCGAACACGCTCGACACGCAGAACCCGTTGGTGCGCAAGGCCTTGGACGACGCGGTGGCCGAGCTGACCGCCGCGGGCATCCCGCTGGACGCGACGCTCGGTGAGCACCAGTCGGTCACCCGCAACGGAAAGCGGATCCCGGTGCACGGCGGTCCGGGGCAGCTGGGCATTCTGAACGCGATGTCGCCGGTGTGGGACCCGAAGGCGGGCAACGTCGAAATCGTGCACGGGTCGAGCTTCATCCAGGTGGTGGGGCTGGCGGGCAAGGCGTGCCCCGACACGTCCACGCTGATGACCTACTCGCAGTCCACCGACCCGACGTCCCCGCACTTCGCCGACCAGACCGAACTGTTCTCGCGTGGCGAGTGGGTGCGGGGCCGCTTCTGCGAAGGCGACATCCTCCGCTCCCCCGCGCTGAAGGTGGTCCCGCTGCGCTAGAACGCCCTGGCCCGGTACGTCATCAGCGCGACGCCGCTGCCGTCGAGTCCGGCGATGAAGCCGTCGATCGAGCTGGCGATGTAGTAGGTAAGCTCTCGCACCCGGCGAGCCTACTGCTCCTGCTGGCTCGGCAACCGGCCTTCGGCCATTCGGCGGGCGACGTCTCGGCGCAGCCACAGCAGCCACAACCACAGCGCCAGGAAGACAAAGCCGATCACCGCGACCGCGGGCAGCGCGAAGAAGAACGCGATCAGCGCGCCCTGCAGCACCAGGATCGCGGGCACCGCCCACGGCTTCGACAGGAACCCGCACAGCACACCCATCACCACCGCGATGGCGATCACCGCCCAGCCGATGCCGCTGGTCAGGCCGCCGCCGAGCTGGGCGACCACCGGCAGCGCCAGCGCCACCACGATGGCCTCCATGATCAGCGTGCCCGCCATCACCCCGCGGAAGGACTTCAGCGGGTCCTTCGCCGGCGGTTTCGGCTGCTCGGTCATGCCGGTTCCTTCCCGAACAGGGTGCGTGCCTCACCCGCGGTGAACACCGAGCCGGTGATCAGCACCCCGCCACCGGCCAGCGGCTCCTCCGGGTCGTCGGACTCCTCGGCCAGCGCGACCGCGGTCTCCACCGCGGTGTCCAGCCGCGGTGCCGCGTGCACCCGGTCCTCGCCGAACACCGACTTCGCCAGCTCGTCCAGCTCCTCCAGCGGCATCGCGCGCGGTGAGCTGTTCTGCGTGACCACCACGTCGGTGACCACCGGTTCGAGCGCGTCGAGAATGCCGTGCGCGTCCTTGTCCGCCATCACCCCGACCACCGCGACCAGGCGGCGGAAGGCGAACTCGTCGGTGATGGTGGCCGCGAGCGCACGGGCCCCGTGCGGGTTGTGCGCGGCGTCGAGCATGACCGCCGGAGCCGCGCGGACGCGCTCCAGCCTGCCGGGGTTCTGCACCTCGGCGAAGGCCTCGCGGACCGCCTCGACCACCAGCTGGCGGTCCTTGCCCGCGCCGAAGAAGGCCTCGACCGCGGCCAGCGCGAGCGCCGCGTTGTCGGCCTGGTGCCTGCCGTGCAGCGGCAGGAAGATCTGGTCGTAGACCCCGCCGAGGCCCTGCAGCTTGAGCAGCTGCCCGCCGACGGCGATCTCACGTTCGAGCACGGCGAACTCGCTGCCCGCGCGGGCCACCGAGGCGTCCACCTCGATCGCGCGTTCCAGCAGCACGCGCTGCACCTCGGGGTCCTGCTCGGCGAGCACCGCCACGCTGCCGGGCTTGATCACCCCGGCCTTCTCCCTGGCGATGTCACGCAGGTCGGTGCCCAGGTAGTCGGTGTGGTCGATGGAGATCGGCGCGATGGCGGCGACCTGCGCGTCGGCCACGTTGGTGGCGTCCCAGGTGCCGCCCATGCCGACCTCCAGCACGACGGCCTCGGCCGGCGCGTCGGCGAAGGCGGCGAACGCCATGCCGGTGAGCACCTCGAACTTGCTCATCCGGATCTCGCTCGCGTTGTCGACCATGGTCACGAACGGCGCGATGTCACGGTAGGTGTCCACGTACTTCGCGGCCGAGATCGGTGCCCCGTCGATGCTGATGCGCTCGGTGACCAGCTGCAGGTGCGGACTGGTGTACCGCCCCACGCGCACCCCCATCCGGGTGAGCAGCGCGTCGATCATCCGAGCGGTGGAACCCTTGCCGTTGGTGCCCGCCACGTGCAGCACCGGGTAGGTCCGCTGCGGGTCCCCGAGCAGGTTGAGCAGCGTTTTCACCCGATCGAGCGAGGGCTCGATCTTGGTCTCCGGCCACCGCTCGTTCAGCTCGGCCTCGACCGCGCGCAGCTCGTAGCGCGCCTCGGGCCCGTTCTCGTCGGGCAGCTCGTCGGTGCCCTGGTCGTCCAGTTCGTGGGTCTCGTCGGTGGACGGCAGGTCGGGCACCGGGCCGAGCGCCAGGTTGTCCCCGAGCTGGCCCACCCCGCCGACGCCGGCACCGGATCCACCGCCCGCCTCGAAGGCGTGGTCGGTGGTGTGGAACGTCCCGTCCGGATTGTCCGGATCCGTGTTGTCCGGATCGTCGATCGGTCCCAGCTCGTCGATCCCGGCGAAGCTGTCGAGATCACCCAGCTCAGGCCGCTTCGGGGACTCTTCTTCGCCTTGCGGCACCCGTGCTCCCAACTTGCGCTGCTCCGTGCGCCCCCGAGTCTACGACCGGCGTTTCTGGCAGGTTGGGGGCGTGCCGTTCAACCACAACGACCACTACCACCCGTACCTGCTCCGCCAGCTCCCGCCGAACGCGCGCCGCGCACTCGACGTCGGCTGCGGCACCGGCCGCTTCGCCCGGCGCCTGGCCGCCCGCGGCCTGAAGGTCGACGGCATCGACCCGTCCCCCGACGTGATCAACACCGCCACCGCCCTGGGCGGCGACGGCATCACCTACCACCACGCCGACGTGACCACCATGGAGCTGCCCACCGCCGAGTACGACTTCATCTCCTGCCTGGCTTCGCTGCACCACGTGCCGTTCACCACGGTCACGAAGCTGCGGGACGCCCTGGCACCGGGCGGTGTGCTGGCCGTGCTCGGCTGCGCCCACCCCAGCGGCCCCCGCGACTGGCTCCCGTGGCTGGCGGCCGTCCCGGCGAACCTGCTCGCCCGGGCTGTCGTGTATGCCGGCGAACACCTCAACGGCGGCCCCGACCCGCTACCGAAGGCCCCCGTCCGCGACTGGGCCACCACCATGGCCGAGGTCCGCCGCGAGTCGGCCCGCCTGCTGCCGGGAAGCACCGTGCGCACCCTCACGTTCTGGCGATACGCCCTGCTCTATCGACACCCCTGACCCCGAGGGGCTCGGGCCGGCTGGTGTACCGCTGATTGGCCGGGGTGGTGATGGTCAAGGTGCCATCGGATGCGACCTCGTGGCGCCACCCGGGCAGGTCGCGCAACTTGTGGTCAGCCCGGCACAACCCGACCAGCGTCTTCGCCCCAGTCGGACACCCGTCCTTCCAGCCACGGCCCCGACTGTCGCAATGATCAAGGTCGCCGAACTGCGCCGGACGGGTACACCCCGGACGACGGCACTCACGGTCGCGAACCCGCACCAGTTCATCGAGTCCGGCCTTGGGCCGGTAGCGACGGCGGCCAAGCTCCACAACCTGCCCATCCGCCGGGTCAGTGATGATTCGCTGGAAGACGGTGCCAGGGTGGGCAGCGATGTCACGGGCAAGCGACGGAGGGATCGACCCGTGCCCCGCCAACTCAGCGGGCTCATTACGAAGCCCGGCGTAGGTGAGCGCATCCAGATACAAATACACATGGGCTTTGACTTCGCCGCCGAATTGCTTGCCCAGCAACATATCCATTGCCACATCGGCACGGAGTTGGTCGAGGGTGCGGGTCTCGTCCGCAGTCTTCAGCAAACGAGCTTGGCGATCGACGCACACATACGCCGCCACCGCCTTCTCGACAGGAGCGTTTTCGAGGGAGAGGCCAGCGACGCCAGCAACACCGTGGTGCAGGTGGAGGCCACGATCCTCACGCGGCCTACGGGCACGCTCCTCAAAACCTTCCGGATCAGCGCGAGCCGCCGCCGATGTCGCCGACCGGCGAGCCGCCGTCGGATTCTTCCCCTCAAGGCGACCAGCCATCACCTCATCCACCACCGCCGCCTTGTCGTCGGCCAGCCAGGCCGCCGCGTCATTCACCGCCACCGCCGAAGCCATCGGCACAGCACCAGCCTCCACCAACCCCAGCACAGCCGGGAACCGATCAACCAACCCCTCCGCGTGGGCGATCAGCGCGTGAGCCTTGTACTTGGTCATGCACAACGCCATGGACAATTCCTCCGCCACTCCACGCCGAACCGACGCCGCGCGAGCAAAGGAAACCACCTGCCGGACCAGCCTAGCCTCAAGCCGGGCAATCTCCGCAGCCGTGGATTTCAAATCAAGGAGGATCTCCCCCTCAGAAGATTCCATACCACATAATATCACACATACGTTCGAAACGAAACGGTGAATACAAAAGCCGACCACGAAGCCCACCCACACCTCCCCCAACCCCGGTCCACAGCCAAAAACACGGCGAAGGCCAGCTTGTCAAGGTACTCTTTCCCGCCTTGACAAGCTGGCCTTCGCCGTAGTCACACTAAAAAGCCGGGGTGGCCAACCCCTTATCAAGGATGCCCGTGCTCCGCCATCTCCCCCGGCAACCCCTGCGTCGGCAGGAACACATGCACGTGCCCCAGCCCCGCCTTGATCCCGGCCAGATCCAACTGGTTCGCCGCCACCGACCAGGCCACCACCGCGTCCTTCCGCAGCGACTCCCCAAGAGGCGCCGATACCGGATAAGCCGCCAACGCCCGATCCAGCAACGAAACCGCACCAGCAAACCCGGACCGCGCCAAATTCACCTCAGTCCCACCGGAAGGACGTTCCGCAAACCGAGCCACCGCGCGATCCACCGCCGACTTCCAGGAAGTCAACTGTTCCGCAGACGGCACCCCAGCAAAAGACACCATCTCCGTCACCTCCGTCCGCGCCTGCTCCGCCAGCGAAACCAGATCCCGGGTCAGCGCCGTATCCCGTGCCGCGTACTCCTGCTCCAGCTGCTCCACCCGCGACGGCGAGTCGAACCAGCCCGGCACCACCAGGGCACCCAGCACACCCAGGATCAACCCGAGCAGGACCCCGCCGGAACCCCACACCCCCGGAGAGGTGTGGGGCCGGCGCGGGGAGCGATCCGGCAATCGCCCCCGCGTCTTGGGGGATCCCATCAGCCGCGAAGCCCGTCGATCACGGCCTGCGCGTCGCGCGTCAGCACCGAGCGAACCACCGGATCACTCACCTTCCGCTCCACGGTGTGCTTGAACAGCGACAGCACCGCCGCCGCGCCCTGCGGGGAGTTCTTGTCCTGCAAGAACTTCGCCGTGGTTAGGGTCAGCTTCAGCTGCGCCGAGGTGAACTGGTCGATCTTCCCGGCCTCGGTGAACTGGTCCACCAGCGCCCGCAGATCGGCCACCGACGTGGTCACGGTGAAGCCGAACTTCTGCTCCACCGCGTTGCCCGCCTTGTCCTTCGCGGTCACCACCAGCTCGTGCGCGCCAAGGCTGAGCTCGTACAAGGCCACCGGCGCCCCATTCACCACCGGCTTGCCGTCGAGCAGCGCCACCGCACTGTCCAAACCGGACACCGCGTCCCCGGCCTCCCAGGCGAACCCGAGCACTTCCGAGTCACCGTAGGTGCCACCGGCCTCCACGCCGCTGACGGTCAGCGCGGGCGCACCCGCGTCGATCTTCAGCACCGAGCTGCCTTCGGCCTCGACGTTGCCCTTCTTGTCCGTGGACCGGTAGGCGATGACCTGCTCACCCTCACCCGGCACGGTGAACGGCGCCGTGTACGGGGTCCACGCACCGTCACCGATGCGGTACTCCGTGCTCGCCACCCCGGACCCGTTGCCGTCGTCCGCGGTCAGCGTGACCGTCGGCGCGGTGCGGTACCAGCCGTTGGCCCCGTCGGCCGCGGTGAACGCCGCCGTGGTCTTCGGCGCCTGCGCGTCGACCACCGCGACCCCGTCCCCGATGAACTTCATCGAGTCCAGGTCGAACGGCCCCACGCCGCCGCGGAACACCATGAACAGCTCCGTGGTGCCCTCGAACTCGGCCAGGTCCACCGGCGGCAGCTGGACGTAGTTGTCCCAGCCACCGGTGCTCGGCACCGGCACGTCGGCCAGCAGCGTGCCGTCGACCGCACCGGCCCGCAGCTCCACCGAGCCACCAGCGCCGTCCGGCGCCGAAGCCCGCAGCGAGACCTGGTCGATCCCGGTGAAGTTGACCGGCTTGAACGAGATCCAGTCGCCACCGTTGATGTCACCGATGCGGCGGCCCGACTCGGCACCCGCCTGCGACACGATCCGGATGCCCGACGAACCGGTGAAGAACTCCGCCTGCTTGTGCTTCGGCTGCAGGATCGCGGTGTCCCGCCCGTTCAGCGCGGGAACGCCGTCGGCGCCCTTGTCGGTGTAGCTCGCGTCGACCGAGTAGAGGATGTTCGCGTCCGCGTGCCCGTCGTCCACCAGGGTCTGGAACTGACCCTCGCAGGCGTTGATCGGGTCGAGCGGGTGCGCGTGCGAGTCGTGCCCGAGCGCGGGCTGCACCACGACCTTCGAGCAGTCGATCTCGCCGTCCTCCGGATCGGTCACGTTCACGTCGAACGCCACCGTGTCCCCGAAGTCGAACATGCCGCCTTCCACCGGCCACGCCACGTCCACCGTCGGGGCCGTGTTGCCCACCGTCACCGTTATGTTGGCCACGCCGGTCTTCCCGGT
The DNA here is from genome assembly GCF_003312875.1 of Amycolatopsis albispora. Taxonomy (NCBI): domain Bacteria; kingdom Bacillati; phylum Actinomycetota; class Actinomycetes; order Pseudonocardiales; family Pseudonocardiaceae; genus Amycolatopsis; species Amycolatopsis albispora. The sequence continues at coordinate 8,569,936 of NZ_CP015163.1, read as the reverse complement.
CGCGTCGGTGACGGTCAGCTGGGCGTTGTACGCGCCCTTCGCCGCGTAGGTGTGCGTCGGGTTCGGCTCGGTCGAGGTGGCACCGTCACCGAAGTTCCACGAGAAGGTGATGTCGGTGCCTTCCGGGTCCGCCGAACCGGCGCTGGAGAACGAAACCTCCAGCGGCGTCGGGCCGGACGTCGGGTTCGCCGTCGCCTTGGCCAGCGGCGACCGGTTGCCCTGCGTGTGCTCGATCCGGTACAGCCCCGAGTCCGGGTTGTCGCGGCCGTAACCACCACCCCACTCGAGCAGGTACATCGCACCGTCCGGGCCGAAGCGCATGTCCATCGGCGCCAGCGTGGTCTGGCTGGTGAACCACGGGTCGATCTGCAGGATCTTGCCCTCGCTGTCGGACGAGAACGTGTAGATCTTGTTCCGCGCCCACTCGTAGAAGAACGCCTTCCCGTCGTAGTACTGCGGGAACTTCTTCTCCGACGCCAGGTTCGGGTCGAAGCGGTAGACCGGGCCCGCCATCGGCGCCGAACCGCCCTCACCCAGCTCCGGGAAGTTGGGCGAGTGGCCGTAGCCGTACCAGACCTCGGCCACCTTCGACGGCGGCAGCTGGGTCAGGCCGGTGTTGTTCGGCGAGTCGTTGACCAGGTTGGCGCAGTCGAACTTCGCTCCCGACGTGCTCGTCGCGAAGTCGAAGTCGTTGTACGGGATGTCGTTGCCCGTGCAGTACGGCCAGCCGTAGAAGCCGGGCTCCTTGATCACGTTCCACTCGACCTGCCCGTCCGGCCCGCGGTTCGGGTCGGCGGTGCGGGCGTCGGGACCGTAGTCGGCGGCGTAGATGGTGCCGTCGGTGTCCACGCTGAACCGGAACGAGTTCCGGAAGCCCATCGCGTAGATCTCCGGCAGCGTCTTCTCCGTGCCAGGGGCGAACATGTTGCCCTCCGGCACCGTGTAACCGCCCTCGGCCTTCGGCGTGACCCGCAGGATCTTGCCGCGCAGGTCGTTGGTGTTCGCCGAGGTCTTCTGCGCGTCGAACAGGTCGCGGCCGGGGCGCTCGTCGATCGGCGAGTAACCGCTCGACTGGAACGGGTTGGTGTCGTCACCGACGCCGATGTAGAGGTTCCCGTTCGGCCCGAAGGTCAGGTACCCGCCGGTGTGGCCGGGCTCCTCGCGCCGCGACGCGGGGATGTCGATCAGCTTGCTCTCCGACCCCGGCACGATCACGTCGCCTTCGACGGTGAACCGCGAAACCCGGTTGATCTCCTCGGTGCCCGGAGGCGAGTAGTAGAGGTAGATCCAGCCGTTCTCGGCGAAGTTCGGGTCCAGCGTCAGCCCGACCAGGCCGTCCTCACCACCGGAGTAGACCGGCAGGTCGAGCGCCACGGTGTTGGCGCCGGTGGCCGGGTCGTGCAGCTTCACCTGGCCGAGGATCTCGGTGTAGAACACCCGGCCGTCCGGCGCGATGTCCATCGCGGTCGGCGCCTTGGTGTTGGTGTCCAGCGGCACCTTCTCGAACGCGGTGTCCACCGTGGCCGCGCAGTCGGCGGGCACCACCTTCGCCGCGGTCTTCACGCCGCCGAGCAGGTGCTGGACGAACTCCGGTTCGCTGTAGGCCCCGGTCGGGTGCCCCATCGCGGTCGCCCACACCCGCGAGGTGCCCACGTCGCGGCACCAGGAGATCGGGTGGTCGGCGCCCATCGCGTCCGGCCCGGGGTTGTAGGTCCGCTCGTCCGCGGAGACCAGCACGTGCGCCTTGCCGCGGATGCTCTGGTCGAAGTTGTACCACTCTTCGGCGCGGTTCCAGCGTTCCGGCAGCCCGGCGGTGGACGGGTGCTGCTTGTCCACCACCTTCGCCGTGCCCTGGAGCACGCCCGGCGAGTGCGACGGCATGTGCGTGCCCGCGTTGACCAGGTCGTCCCACCACGGGAACTCGTTTTCGATCCCCATGTCCGTGGCGTTGTGGACCGCGGCGATGCCGCCGCCGTTCTCCACGTACTTCTGGATGGCCGCGCGCTCGGCGTCGTTCTGCCACACCATGCCCGAGGTCTGGAACATGATCACCACGTCGTAGGTGGCGAGTGCGGCGTCGTTGAAGACGGTCGAGTCCTCGGTGTGGTCGAGCTCGAAGTGGTTGTCCGCGGCGAGTTGCTCGAACATCGCCACGCCGGCCGGGATGGAGTCGTGCCGGTAGCCCGCGGTCTTGGTGAACAGCAGGGCCCGGAACTCGGGGTCCTGCTCGTGCCCGGGGTGTGCCTGCACGGCGGCGGGCACCAGTGCCACGCCGAGCAGCCCGGCGAGCAGGGACGCGCCCAACTTCGGCAGTATTCTTCGTCGAATACCCATGGATTCCTCACGGTTCGGGGTGTCGGGAGAGGAAAACGTGCATCGGCGTGCCGGCGCCGCTGGATGGACTAGCCCCCTTTCTGGATCTTCCGCAGGAACGCCAGGCCATCGGTGGCCAGTGCGTCCTGGCTGGCCGCGAGCGGCCGCCAGATCGACGCCGCGGTGGCGATGCTGGCGTTGTGCGCGGTGAAGGACTCGATGCAGAGCGGGCCGGTGTACCCGGCGTCGGCGAGCGCGGCCAGGATGGCCGGCCAGTCGAGGTGGTCGGTGCCCGGGGTGCCGCGGTCGTTCGCGCAGACCTGCACGTGGGCGATCCGGCCGGTGGCCGCGCGAATGGCCGCCGGGATGTCGGTCTCCTCGATGTTCTGGTGGTAGACGTCGATCGCCACGCCGCAGCCGTCCAGCCCGGAAAGCGCTTCCAGAGTTTGCGCGACCGTGTTCAGCAGGCTGGTCTCGTATCTGTTGAGCGGCTCGACGGCCACCCCGACCCCCACCGACCTGGCGTGCTCGGCCACCGGGGAAAGGTTGTCGCGCAACTGCTCCAAGCAGTCGGCTCGCTCCACTTCGGACATCTGCCAGGTGCGCCCGACCGAGCTGTAGGCAGGTCCGGCGATGACCGGCGAACCCACCTCCGCGGCGACGTCGGCCACCGCGCGCAGGTAGTCCTGAGTGGACTTGACCGTGCGGTCGTCGGCGCGCACCAGCTCCCGCCCCGGTGGCATGACCAGCGCCACCGAGGCGGACAGGCCGAGGCCGGCCAGCAGCCGGGCCGCCGCACCGGGCTGCCAGTCGCCGAGGTTCTCGACGGGCAGCTCGATGCAGTCGAACCCGGCCGCGGCCACCTTGGGCGCCAGTTCGGCCAGGGCGTGGTCGTCCAGCGGGGACGTCCAGACCCAGGTGTTGACTCCGATGGCGTGCATGCGGGCTACTTCCACTTGTCCGGGAAGCCGGGCATCTCCTTGCAACCGCAGAGGCCGTAGTGCAGCGGCGGCATGCCGGGGGTGAGGTACTGGTCCAAAGTGGAGGTTTCGATCACCGGCTGCGGCAGGATCCACTCCTTCGGCACCTGCTCGCCCTTGAGGATCTTCAGCGCGGCGATCACCGGGGTGCGCCACTGGTAGGTCGGGTAGGTGGGGGCGAAGGCCTTGAGGTTCTCCGACTTCCACTTCTCCAGGAACTGCTGCTGGTCCTCACCGGAGATCGCGGGTGCCTCGGCACCGGCGTCCTCGAAGGCCTCCAGCACCGGGACCGCGGCGGTGCCGTCGTCCATCCAGATGCCGTCGATCTTGCCCTCGCGCTGGAGGTAGTCCGAGACGATGCTCTTGGCCTTGGCGCTGTCGTTGCCGGTGAACTCGGCGCCGACCACCTGCACGCCGTTGGCGGCGAAGATCTTCTCCGCGGCCGCCCAGCGGTGCTCGAGCACGTCCACGCCGGGCAGCACGCGCAGGCCGAGCACCTTGCCACCGGCCGGGATCGACTTGGCCAGGAACTCCGCGGCGCTGGCACCGAAGGCGTAGCCGCCGATCGGGTGGATCGCGGTGACCGGGCACTCGGTGTTCACGCCGCGGTCGAAGGTGATCACCGGGATGCCGGTGGCGCAGGCCTGCTCCACCGCCGGGGTCAGCGTGGCGGTGGTGTTCGGCGAGACGATCAGCGCGTGGCAGCCCTGCGAGCCCAGCGACTGGATGTCGCTGATCTGCTTGTCGTCCTTGGCTTCGGCGTCCAGCGTGGTGAACTTCGCGATCTCCGGGTGCAGCTCGGCTTCGGCCTGCATGGTCTTCCAGCCGACCTGGCGCCACGGGTTGTCCACCGAGGCGTTGGAGAAGCAGATGTTGTAAGGACCGTCCTTCTTGTACTTCGAGGTGTCCGTCATCACCGGCTCGAGTGCCTGCTCCCACGGCTTGTCCGCGGGTCCCTGCGGAGTGGCGGACCGCAGGGCCAGCTGGCGGTCGTACTCGGCCTGGTCGAAGAACTCCGAGTTGGCCGGGGCTCCCGCCGCCGGGGTTGGCGCGGCCTGGCCGCCGGTGTCGGCGGGCAGGTCGCTCGAACACGCGGACAGGGCGAGCACGCCCGCGGCCGCGAGGGCGAAGCTACTGCTGCGCAGCAGTTTCTTTCTCATGGGTTTTCTCCTGGTTCACCACTTTGTGCCGGAAAAGGTTGCTGCCCACCGAGGCGTAGGCCACGGCGGCGATGATGATCACGCCCTGCACCGCGGACTCCAGGCCACCGGAGACACCGAGCAGGTTGAGCAGGGAGAACAGGGACTCCAGGGTGAGCGCGCCGGCCATCGCCGCGACCACCGAACCGCGGCCGCCGCCGAGCACCACGCCGCCGAGCACCACCGCGGTGATCACGCGGAACTCCAGTCCGTCGCCGACCTGCGCCGACACCCCGGCGAACCCGCCGAGCAGCACGGCGGCCACCGCCGCGGACAGTCCGGAAAGGACAAACGCCAGCGTGCGCAGCCGCTCCACCCGGCCACCGCCGAGCCGCACGGCCGTCTCGTTGTCGCCGACCGCGACCAGCGTCCGGCCGGTGCCGCCGCGCATGAAGAACACGGCCGCCACCACGATCACCGCGAGCAGCACCACCGACCAGGGCACCTGCCCCAGCAGCGGCACCTCGAACCCGGCGCGGCCGACCGTGCGGAAGGCGTCGGACAGCGCACCGCGCGGCGCGCCGCCGGTCCACAGGAACACCGCGCCGTCGAGCACCAGCAGCATGCCGAGGGTGACGATGAACGACGGCACCAGCAGGCGCGTGGTGATCAGCCCGTTGACCAGGCCGACCAGCGCGCCGAAGCCGAGCATGAACAGCAGCACCCACGCGGTGGCGGATTCGTCACCGTCGATCAGCCGCGCGGCGATCACCACCTCGGCGGTGACCAGCGAACCGACCGAGAGGTCGAACCCGCCGCTGACGATGACGAAGTACTGCCCGATGGCGAGGATCATCAGCGGTGCCGCGCGCTTGAGCAGGGCGAGGTAGCCGGCGGGCTCGCTGTAGGCGGGACCCGCGAAAGCCAGTGCCACCAACAGGATCGCCAGCACCACGAGGACCGGCAGCGTGCCCTCGGTGAGCTTGAGCCGTCGTGTCACTTGCCCCTCCTGGAAAGCTGGCGGCGGGCGTAGAGCGCCACGGCCACGATGAGCACCACGCCGCGGACCACGTCCTTGAAGAACGGCGTGACCCCGAGGTCGTCGAAGATCGTGTCCAGGGTGGCCAGGATGAACACGCCGCCGATGGTGCCGGCGACGCCGCCGCGGCCACCGGCGAGCAGCGTGCCGCCGAGCACCACGGCCGCGATGGACTCCAGGTCGTACCCGGCGTCGGTGCCGACGTACGGCGCGCCGGAGCCGAGCCTGCTGGCCAGGAAGATCCCGGCGAGCCCGGCGGCGATGGAGCACAGCACGTGGGCCTTGACGATGGTGCGCTGCGTGCGCACCCCGGACAGCCGCGCCACGTCCTCGTCGCCGCCGACCGCGTAGATGTGGTACCCGCCGCGGGTGCGGCCGAGGTACCACCACGCCAGCCCGGCCAGCGCGAGCATCAGCAGGGTGGAGATCGGGATCGGCCCGATCCGGTCGTACCCGAGGTGCTGGAAGGCCCGCGGCACCTCACCGGCCGGTCCTTCGTACCCGTTCTCCAGGTAGCCGCGGATGATCAGCGCGGTGCCCAGCGTGGCGATGAACGCGTTCACCTTGAGCCGGGTGATCACCAGGCCGTTGACCAGGCCGACCACCGCGGCCACGGCCACGGTCAGCACCACCGCGAAGACGATGTTGCCGGGGTCGCCCGCCATCGTCTCGGCGGCGATCAGGGAGCACAGCCCGATCAGGTAGGCCACCGACAGGTCGAGCTTGCCGGTCAGGATGACCAGCGTCTGCCCGATGGCGACCAGGCCGAGCGTGGTGCTGCGGGTCAGGATGTTCAGGATCCCGCCCTGGTCGAGCAGCGTGCCGCCGTCCACCGCGACCAGCACGCTGCCCACGATCAGCAGCACCACCAGCGCCAGGTAGACCGACACCACGGGCGTCAGCTTCTGCGTCCACTTCGGACGGTCGTGCGCCGGGCGCTGGGGCGCGGCCGGGCGGTCGGCGATGGCGGTCATGCCGTACCCGCCAGTTCGTGTCCGGTGGCCAGTGACATCACGGCTTCCTCGGTAGGCCCGGCGGGCAGTTCCCCGGCCAGGCGGCCTTCGTGCATGACCAGCACGCGATCGCTCATCCCGATCAGCTCGGGCAGTTCGGAGGAGATCATCAGGATGGCGACCCCGCGCCCGGCCAGTTCGCGGAGCAGGTCGTAGACCGCCCGCTTGGCACCCACGTCGATGCCGCGGGTGGGTTCGTCGACCACGAGCACCTTCGGCTCGACGGCCAGCCACTTCGCCAGCACCACCTTCTGCTGGTTGCCGCCGGAGAGGAAGCGCACTTCCTGGTCTTCGTTGCGGGCGACGACGGTGACCGACTTCAGCAGCGCGGGCAGGTCGAGCCTGCCCAGCTTCCGGCCGAAGGCGGAGCGGCGGACGAGCAGCGCGTTGTCCTTGACCGACTGCCGCAGCGCGAGCCCTTCGCCCTTGCGGTCCTCGGTGACGTGCGCGATGCCGCGCCGCACCGAATCGCGGGGCGAGCGCAGGCGGGCCGGGCCGCCGTCGATTTCGACGGTGCCGGTGGTGAACGGGTCGATCCCGCAAACCGCCCTGGCCACCGCGGAGCGGCCCGCGCCCTGCAGCCCGGCCAGCCCGACGATCTCGCCGGCACGCACTTCGAAGTCGATGCCGGAGAGCCGCTCGTTGCCGCCACCGCGCACGGCGAGGCGGACGTCACCGAGGTCGGCCTTGTTGGCGCGGTCGGGGAACAAGGCGTCGAGCGGGCGGCCGACCATGTGCCGCACCAGCTGGTCGCTGGTCAGGTCCGCGGTGTTCGCCGTGATGACCAGCGCGCCGTCCTTGAGCACGGTGATCCGCTGGCTCAGGTCGAACACCTCGCGCATGCGGTGCGAGACGTAGAGCACCGCGATCCCGCGTTCGCGCAGGCGCCCGATCAGGCTGTACAGCAGTTCGACCTCGTGCCCGGCGAGCGCGGCGGTCGGCTCGTCCATCGCGATCACCCGCGCGTCGGTGGAGAGCACCTTGACGATCTCGACCACCTGCTGCAGCGCCACCGGCAGGCGGCGCACCGCGGTGCGCGGCGAGATGTTCTTGACGCCGATGCCCTCGAGCAGTTCGGCGGTGTCGGCCTCCATCTTGCGGCGGTCCACCTGGCCGCGGCGGGTCGGTTCACGGCCCAGGAACACGTTCTCCGCCACCGTGCGGTCACCGAGCAGGTTGAACTCCTGGTGCACGATCGACACCCCGGCGGCCTGCGCGTCACGCGGCGAGCCGAAGTGCACCTCGGTGCCGTCGACCTCGACCTTGCCCTCGTCCGGGCGGTGCACCCCGGCCAGCACCTTCATCAGCGTGGACTTCCCGGCGCCGTTCTCGCCGACGAGCGCGTGCACCTCGCCCTCATGCAGTTCCAGGTCCACGCCCTTGAGCACGGGCACGCCGAAGAAGCGCTTGGTGATGCCGGTCAGTTTCACGTCGGTCATTCGGGTACCTCCGTCCACTGCCCGCCCGCGGCGGCGGAGGTCAGCACGGCTTCGGTGAGCCGGGCCGCGCGGAGGCCGTCGGCGAAGGTGGGCAGGCCGTCGGCGACGGGTTCCCCGCGCACCGCGGCGTAGGTGTCGGCGACGAACGCGTCGAAGCAGTCCTGGTAGCCCTGCGCGTGCCCGGCGGGCAGGCGCGAGTAGCGCAACGCTTGGGGGGACAGCGTTTCCGGGTCGCGGACCAGCAGCGTGCTGCCGTCGCGGCGGCCGAGCCACAGCTGCTCGGGCAGTTCCTGGTCGAAGCCGAGGCTGGTGTCGGTGCCGGAGACCTCCAGGTGCAGCCGGTTCTTCCGGCCCGCCGCGACCTGGCAGATGACCCCGGTGCCGAGCACCCCGCTCGCCGTGCGCAGGTGCAGGGTCACCAGGTCCTCAGTGGACACCGGGAGGTCACCGCGGCGGTCGCGCACGGTGGCGCTCTGCGCGGACAGCGCCAGGATGCGCTCGCCGAGCACGAACTCCAGGAAGTCGCACCAGTGCGAGCCGATGTCGGCGAAGGCGCGCGACAGCCCGCCGACCGCGGAATCCACGCGCCAGTTGTCGTCTTCGGGGCGGGAGAGCCAGTCCTGCAGGTATCCACCGTGCACAACGGACACCGCGCCCGGCTCCCCCGCCGCGACCCGCGCCCGCATTTCCCGCGCCATCGGGTGAAAGCGGTACACGAACGGGACGGTGGCCACGCGGCCACCGTCGTGTGCGGCGGCCGCCAGCCGCGCCGCGTCCTCGGCGGAGGTGGCCAGCGGCTTCTCGCAGATCACGTGGGCGCCGGCGGCGATGGCCGCTTCGGCGGCGGCCGCGTGCACCGCGTTGGGGGTGCACACGTGCACCACGTCCGGCGCCGCGTCGGTGAGCATCGCCCGGAGATCGGAATAGCCCTGAGCAGCACCGACCGCCTCGGCGGCGGCAGCCGCGCGCGCCGCGCTGGACCCCACCGCGCCGACGATCTCGGCACCCGCGCGCCGCGCCGCTTCGGCGTGCACGCGGCCCATGAAGCCGCTGCCCACGACGGCCACCCGGGGCCGGGGAACAGCGGAGGGGGTTATCGACGAGGCCTCTGCGGAGAGGTCGGTCACAGCCATGTTTCGGGACACTACGGAGAACTTACGTTCATGGCAAGCAGAAGTATGTCCCGAATGATCTCAATTTGGGTACCCATGGCCAGATGTCCTCCAGTTGGCAGACTTGACAACGATTCAGGCAACCGAGAGCAACCGAGTCACTACGCCGAAGTGGTGACCCTTGGTGATCGAGTTCTCCCCGAAGTTCACCGGGTGCCTGCACTCCTTTGGAGGCTCCCCGCCGCCGGAGGCCGGACTAAGCAGGGAACGAGGTTCGGTTTTTCCACGGCGCGAAGGGAACCCGCTGATGAGATGGCGACGAAGTACCGGGCTGGTGGCCGCGGCCATGATGGCCGCCGGGGCGCTGACCACCGCCCCGGCGGCGGGCGCCACCACCGCGTTCCAGAACTACGTGGCCCTCGGTGACTCCTACACCGCCGGGCCGCTGATCCCGTGGCAGCGCGGCGATCCGGCGGGCTGCCGCCGCTCGAGCACCAACTACCCGGCGCTGCTGGCCGTCAAGCTCGGCGTCCGGTCCTATGTGGACGGCAGTTGCAGCGGCGCGGACACCACGCACCTGACCGCCCCGCAGCGGCTGGCCATCGGCTACCACCCACCGCAGTTCAACGCGCTGCGGCCGGAGACCGACCTGGTCACCATCGGCATCGGCGGCAACGACTTCAACCTGTTCAGCCGGATCATCGACACCTGCCCCGGCCTGCGGAAACTGGACCCGAACGGCGCGCCGTGCCGCGAGCACTTCACCGTCGGCGGGGTCGACACGCTGAAGGCCGCCATCGGGCGCACCGAGGGCAATCTGCGGCTCGCCTTCGAGACCACGAAGGCGTACGCGCCGCGGGCGAAGGTGCTGGCCATCGGCTATCCGCGGATCGCACCGGAAGCCGGTTACTGCCCGTCCGTGCTGCCGTTCGCCGACGGCGACTACGCCTGGCTGAACAGTGTCGAGCAGGCGCTCAACGAAGCCGTCGCCAGGGCGGCCGCCGCCACCGGGGCGTCCTATGTGGACACCTGGGGCCCGTCGCTCGGGCACGACGCCTGCGCCGAGGACGCGGCCTGGATCAACGGCAAGCGGCTGCGCCCGTACGCCGCGCCCTACCACCCGTTCGCCGCCGGGATGCACGGCATCTCCGGTGTTGTCTACGACCACCTTCGCCGAGGGGACTCCAGTTGAGGAAAGCACTCCACGCCGGGATCGCGGTCGCGCTGGCCGCCGTTGTGCTGCCGGTGGCACCAGCAGCCATGGCCTTGCCCGCCTACCAGAGCTACGTGGCCATCGGCGACTCGTACACCGCCGGGCCGATGATCCCGGAGCAGCGCACCGATCCGGCGGACTGCCACCGGTCGGCGTCCAACTACCCATCGCTGCTGGCGGATTTGCTGGTGGTGCGCACGGTGACGGACGTCAGCTGCAGCGGCGCGGACACCACGAACCTGACCCAGCCGCAGGAACTGCCCGAAGGCAGCCACCCACCGCAGCTGGACGCGCTGCACCCGGAGACCGACCTGGTCACCGTCGGGCTCGGCGGCAACGACTACAACCTGTTCCGGCGCATCATCGAGACCTGCCCGGTGCTGCGGTCGCAGGACCCGGCCGGGGCGCCGTGCCGCGAGTACTTCACCGTCGAGGGCGTCGACACGCTGCGCGACATCATCACGCAGACCGAAGGGAGCCTGACCGAAGGCCTGCGCCGCGTGCACGAACGCGCGCCGAAGGCCAAGGTGCTGGCGATCGGCTACCCGCGCGTGGTGCCGCCGTCCGGGTTCTGCGGTTCGCTGCTGCCGTTCGCCGACGGTGACTACGCCTGGCTGGCCGGGCTGGAGGAAGCGCTCAACGGCGCCATTTCCAACGCCGCGGCGGCCACCGAATCGTCCTATGTGGACGTCTACGGCCCGTCACTGGGCCACGACGCCTGTGCGCAGGGCGGTGCCGCCTGGATCAACGGCGACCAGCACCGCGAGGACGCCGCCCGTTACCACCCGATGCGGACGGGCATGGAAGGTGTGGCGGGGGTGATCTTCACGCAGCTGCTGAAGGGCTAGCTCACGCCTCGGCCGGGCGCCTTCAGTTCGAAGGCGCCCGGCTGAGGTCCACCACGCAGAACGGGTTGCCGTCCGGATCGGCCAGCACCACGAAGTCCGGGTTCGGCGGGTAGTCGTCCCAGTCGATCTTCTCGGCGCCCAGCTCGACCAGCCTGGCCACCTCCGCCTCCTGCTCGGCCGTGGTGTCGACGACCAGGTCGAGGTGCACCCGCGGCCGCCGCTCCGCCGGCGACTCGCTGAGCATCAACCCGAGCGCGCGACCGGAACCGTCGGCGTGCTCCAGCGTCCGCCAGTGGTCACTGGCCCATTCGGGGCTGTCCACCAGATCCAGCGCCGACGTCCAGAACCGGACCGCGCGCTCCAGGTCGGCCACTCCCACCGTGGGAAATCCCAGCCTCAGCATTCCGCCTCCCTCGTGCTCGTCTTCGGATGGTAGCCACCGGAAAGAGGTTTGGCCGGGTTCATCCTGAGCATCGACGCGGCAGCTTTCCGAAGTTGAGTTACCCCGGCCATGGTGAGGATCAACGTCGCGCGGAGTTCGTCTCGGCGCCCGCCCAGGGTGCCTTTCTCGACCGGGCGCACGAAAAGATCCACGCGCGGCTCGGTTGACCTCCAGCATGGTCGAGGTGTGAGCCTGGCGGCATGGCACCGATCCTGATGCACAACACCATGCGAATCACCGGCGACGCGGACGCCTATCGCAAGGCGGTCGCCGACGCGGTGGCGTTCGTCGAGCGGGAGGGCCCGCAACTGATGGTGGAGGTCTTCATCGACGAAGCCGCCGGGCTGGCGCACAGCTTCCAGCTGTACGAGGACTCCGCGGCCATTCTCAAGCACTGGGAGCTGAGCGACCCGTACATCCAGGCGGTCATGGAACACTGCGAAGTGGAAGAACTGGTGATTTACGGGGGGCCGTCCGATGAGGTACGGGCGGGGGTGGAAGGCGCGAAGATCGTGCCTCAGTTTGCCGGGTTTCTGCGGTAGGGATGGCGGTGGCCACCCCGGTATTTCATTGTGACGACGGCGAAGACCCGCTTGTCAAGGCTGGGGAGAGTACCTTGACAAGCGGGTCTTCGCCGTGTTTTTGGCTGTGGACCGGGGCGGGGAAGGGGGAGTCTGGGTGGTCGTCGGCTCCCGTTCCCGACTTGCGGTTTGGATGGAGGGCGCCCGGTGTCACGAATGTGGCTTTCGAGACGTTTGGCGTCTCGAAAGTGGCTTTCGTGACATCGGGGCGGACACGAAGCGGTCAGGCCGTCGGTAGTGCGGCCAGCCGGGCGTTGATGCGTTCGATGTCGCTGACGGCGGTGTCCCGGCGCGCCCGGATCTTTTCGATCACCGCGTCCGGGGCCTTGTCGAGGAAAGCCTGGTTCCCCAGCTTGCCCTCGGTCTGCTTCAGCTCCTTCTCCGCCAGCCCCAGGTCCTTCTCCAGGCGCTTGCGCTCCGCCACCACGTCGATCGCGCCCGACAGGTCCAGGGCCACCTCGACCACGCCGGAGGACAGCGCGACCTCCAGCGCCACGCTCGCGGTGAACTCGTCACCGGCCTCGGTCAGGCGCACCAGCGAGCGGACCGCCGCGTCGTGTGCGGACAGGGCCGCGAAGCCGTCGCCGGAGATCCGCGCGGCCACCTTCTGGCCCGGCTTCAAACCCTGCTCGGACCGGAACCGGCGCACCTCGGTGACCAGCTTCTGCACATCCGCGACACGCTGGTCCGCCACCGCGTCGGCGTAGGCGGCGGTCTCCGGGGCGGGCCACGCGGCGATCACCAGCGACTCACCGCCGGTCAGCGCCTTCCACAGCCGCTCGGTGATGAACGGCATGATCGGGTGCAGCAACCGCAGCACCGCGTCGAGCACGTGCCCGAGCACCAACCGGGTGTTCTCCGCGGCGTCACCGGCGAACTGCACCTTCGCCAGCTCCACGTACCAGTCGCACAGCTCGTTCCAGACGAACTGGTACAGCACACCGGACAGCTTCGCGAACTGGAAACCGTCGAACAGTTCGTCCACTTCGGACACGACGGCGCCGAGCCTGCCCAGGATCCAGCGGTCCGCCTCGGTCAGCTCCGCCGCGGGCGGCAGTGGCGCCGAGACGTTCGCGCCGTTCATCAGGGCGAACCTGGTGGCGTTCCACAGCTTCGTGCCGAAGCTGCGCGAACCGGCCGCCCACTCCTCGGCGATCGCCATGTCGTTGCCGGGGTTGGCGCCACGCGCCAGGGTGAACCGGGTGGCGTCCGCGCCGAACTTGTCCAGCCAGTCCAGCGGGTCGATCACGTTGCCGCGGGCCTTCGACATCTTCTTGCCCTGCTCGTCACGGATCAGCCCGTGCAGGAACACGTGGTCGAACGGCTGCTTGCCGTCCATCACGTACAGCCCGAACATCATCATCCGGGCCACCCAGAAGAACAGGATGTCGTAGCCGGTGACCAGCACGCTGGTCGGATAGAACTTGCGCAGGTCCAGCGTGTCGTCCGGCCAGCCCAGCGTCGACATCGGCCACAGGCCCGAAGAGAACCAGGTGTCCAGCACGTCGGTGTCCTGGGTCCAGCCCTCACCCGACGGCGGTTCCTCGTCCGGGCCGACGCAGACCACCTTGTCGTTGGGGCCGTACCAGACCGGGATCCGGTGCCCCCACCACAACTGGCGCGAAATCGTCCAGTCGTGCATGTTGTCGACCCAGTCGAAGTAGCGCTTGGCCAGTTCCGGCGGGTGGATCTTGGTGCGGCCGTCGCGCACCGCCTCGGCGGCGGCCTTGGCCAGCGGCTCGACCTTGACCCACCACTGCAGCGACAGGCGCGGCTCGACCACGGTGCCGCACCGCGAGCAGTGCCCGACCGAGTGCAGGTACGGGCGCTTCTCGGCGACGATCCGGCCCTGCTCGCGCAGCGCCGCGACCACCGCGGGCCGCGCCTCGAACCGGTCGAGGCCCTCGAACGGACCGGCCGCGGTGATCACCGCGCGCTCGTCCATGATCGTCAGCATCGGCAGGTCGTGGCGGCGGCCGATCTCGAAGTCGTTCGGGTCGTGGGCCGGGGTCACCTTGACCGCGCCGGTGCCGAACTCCGGGTCGACGTGCTCGTCGGCCACGATCGGGATCATCCGCCCGGTCAGCGGCAGTTCGACCTCGGTGCCGATCAGGTGCCGGTAGCGCTCGTCGTCGGGGTGCACCGCGACCGCGGTGTCGCCGAGCATGGTCTCCGCGCGGGTGGTGGCCACCACGATGGCGTTGTCGCCGTCGCCGTAGCGGATCGAGACGAGCTCGCCCTCGTCCTCGGAGTGCTCCACCTCGATGTCGGACAGCGCGGTGTGGCAGCGCGGGCACCAGTTGATGATGCGCTCGGCGCGGTAGATCAGCCCGTCCTCGAACAGGCGCTTGAACACCGTCTGCACCGCGCGGGAGAGCTGCGCGTCCATGGTGAACCGCTCGCGGCTCCAGTCCACGCCGTCGCCGAGGCGGCGCATCTGGCCGAGGATCTTGCCGCCGTACTCGTCCTTCCACTGCCAGACGCGCTCGACGAACTTCTCGCGGCCGAGGTCGTGCCGGGACACGCCCTCCTTGCCCAGCTCACGCTCGACCACGTTCTGCGTGGCGATGCCGGCGTGGTCCATGCCGGGCAGCCACAGCGCCTCGAAGCCCTGCATCCGACGGCGGCGGCTGAGCGCGTCCATCAGGGTGTGGTCGAGCGCGTGGCCCATGTGCAGGCTGCCGGTGACGTTCGGCGGCGGCAGCACGATGGTGAACGGCGGCTTCTCCGAGCTGGCGTCGGCCTTGAAGTAGCCGGCGTCTACCCAGCGCTGGTACATCGCGGCCTCTTCGTCGGCCGGGTTCCACGCGTTGGGCAGGTCGGGCTGGTTCAAGGCGTTCTCGGTCACCTGTCAAGTCTACGAACCGGCCGAGGTCGCGAGGCCTGGGGGCAGGGCGCACGATGGAGGGGTGACGGAGAAGGCACCACAGCAGGACATCGACGAGAGCAAGCTGGCCGTCGGCAAGCCGAAGAGCTGGGCGGCGGGCCTGCCCGGCGTGCTGGTCTCGCTCAAGCGGGGCCAGGAGCAGATGGGCGCCGGGCGGACCGTGCGCGCGTTGCGCGTGCTCAACCAGCGGGAGGGCTTCGACTGCCCCGGCTGCGCGTGGCCGGAGCCGCGTGAGGCGGACGGCGAGCACCGCAAGCTGGCCGAATTCTGCGAGAACGGCGCGAAGGCGGTCGCCGAGGAGGCCACCAAGCGGCGGGTCGGGCGCGAGTTCTTCGCCACCCACTCGCTCGACGAGCTGGCCGGGCGCACCGAGTACTGGCTCGGGCAGCAGGGCAGGCTGACCGAGCCGATGGTGCTGCGCGAGGGCGGCACGCACTACGAGCCGATCAGCTGGGACGACGCGTTCGACCTGGTCGCCCGCCACCTGCGGGGGCTGGCCAGCCCGGACGAGGCGGTCTTCTACACCTCCGGCCGGACCAGCAACGAGGCCGCTTTTGTGTACCAGCTGCTGGTCCGCTCGTTCGGCACGAACAACCTGCCCGACTGCTCGAACATGTGCCACGAGTCCTCCGGGGCCGCGCTGTCGGCCACCACCGGCATCGGCAAGGGCTCGGTGAGCCTGGCCGACATCCACCGGTCCGACCTGATCGTGGTGGTCGGCCAGAACCCCGGCACGAACCACCCGCGCATGCTCTCCGCGCTGGAGGAGGCCAAGTCGCGTGGCGCGAAGGTGGTGGCGGTCAACCCGCTGCCCGAGGCCGGGCTGATGCGGTTCAAGAACCCGCAGAACGTGCGCGGGCTGGTCGGCAAGGGCAGCCCGCTGGCCGACGAGTTCGCGCAGATCCGGCTCGGCGGGGACCTCGCCTTCTTCCAGGCCATCGGACACCTGCTGCTGGCCTGGGAGAAGGCCGCGCCGGGCACCGTGCTCGACCAGGAGTTCATCGACGAGGCGACCGAGGGCTTCGCCGCCTACGCCGAGCGCGTCGCCGACCTGGACTGGGAGCGCATCGACGAGGCGACCGGCCTGCCGCGCGAGCAGATCGTCAAGATCGCCAGGATGATCGCCGACTCCGAGCGCACCATCTACTGCTGGGCGATGGGCCTGACCCAGCACAAGCACGCGGTGCCGACGATCAAGGAGATCGCCAACGTCGCGCTGCTGCGCGGCATGATCGGCAAGCCGGGTGCCGGGCTGTGCCCCGTTCGTGGTCACTCGAACGTGCAGGGCGATCGCACCATGGGCATCTGGGAGAAGATGCCGGAGAGCTTCCTGTCCGCGCTGGAGGCCGAGTTCGGCATCCCGGTGCCGCGCAAGCACGGCTGGGACACGGTGGACTCGATCCGCGCGATGCGCGACGGGCGGGCGAAGGTGTTCTTCGGCGTGGGCGGCAACTTCGCCGCGGCGACGCCGGACACCGAGCTGACCGAGCGCGCGCTGCGCTCGTGCGAGCTGACCGTGCAGGTGTCGACCAAGCTGAACCGCTCGCACATCGTGCACGGCAGGACCGCGCTGATCCTGCCGACGCTGGGGCGGACCGAGCGCGACGTGCAGGCGAGCGGTGAGCAGGTGGTCACCGTCGAGGATTCGATGTCGGCGGTGCACACCTCGCGTGGGCGTCTCGAACCGGCGAGCGAGCACCTGCTGTCCGAAGTGGCCATTCTCGGCCGGCTGGCGAACACCCTGCTGGGTGACGAGCATCCGGTGCCGTGGCTGGAGTTCGTCGGCAACTACGACCGCATCCGCGACCACATCGCGAACGTGGTGCCCGGCTGCCATGAGTACAACAAGCGGGTGCGCCAGCCGGACGGTTTTGTGCTACCGCACGCGCCGCGCGACGCCAGGGAGTTCAACGGCACCCGAAACGGCAAGGCCAACTTCACCGCGAGTGAACTGGAATACCCGGTGGTGCCCGAAGGCAGGCTGCTGTTGCAGACGCTGCGTAGTCACGACCAGTACAACACCACGATCTACGGCCTGTCCGACCGCTACCGCGGGGTGGAAGACGGGCGCCGGGTGGTCTTCGTCAACCCGGCGGACCTGGCCGAGCTCGGGGTGGCCGACGGCGCGCTGGTCGACCTGGTTTCGGAATGGACGGACAGCGAACGGCGGGCGCCGAGCTTCCGGGTGGTCGCCTACCCGACCGCGCGCGGCTGCGCGGCCGCGTACTTCCCCGAGGCGAATGCCTTGGTGGCACTGGATTCGGTGGCCGACGAGTCGAACACCCCGGTGTCGAAGTCGATCGTGGTCCGGCTGGAACCGGCGACCTGACCGGGGCTGGCCGGTGTCACGAATGTGGCTTTCGAGACGTTTGGCGTCCCGAAAGCCACATTCGTGACACGCGCCTCGCGGGAGGGAGCCGCCGCCGAGGCTCATGACGGTGAGCCGGGGACCGAACAGGGCACCGGCCACACTCCCCCTTCCCCATCCCGGTCCGCAGCCAAGAACACGGCGAAGGCCCCGATGTCAAGGCATCTTTCCCGCCTTGGCATCGGGGCCTTCGCCGTCGTCACACTGAAAAGCCGGGGTGGAGGCTCAGCTCGTCGCCGTGGTCACGATGGCGGGGATCATCACCGCGGTCATCACGGCCGCGGTGAGTTCCTCGATGGCCTTCCCGGTGGCGGCCGAGCCCCAGTTGCCCTCGGCGATGTCCTTGGCGCGCCGGTCGACCAGCTTGCGGTCGGCGCGTTCCGGCAGGTCGAGCACCTTGCTCGCGGCCTGGATCGCGGCGAGCACGGCGATCAGCGCGGCGGTGCGCTCGTCCGGGTCCCGCCCGTCCACCAGCACCGCGGTCAGCGTCTCCCGCAACGCCAGCTCGTGCGCGGAATCCTCGGCGGGCCACCGCGTCACCGGGAACAGCTTGAGCACCTTGCCCTCTTCACGCCGCAGCACACCTCGGTCGGCGAGGCCGTCGAGCAGGCGTTCGGTGAGCTTGTTCCCCGCCAGCGGCGCGATCGCGTCCTTGGGCTTGCGCCCCTCGTACTTTTCCAGCTTGACCAGCGCGTCGTCGAGCACGTGCTGCCCGGTCGGGGTGCGGTCCACCAGCTCCAGCCGCCCCTTGCCGCCTTCGCCGACGCTGATCCGGTTCCTCATGCCCAGCTCGATCAGCAGCGCGCCGGCCAGCGCGTAGGTCAGGCTCGTCACCGTGCTGTCCGGCTTGCCGGTCTCGTCGTCGAACACGAGCAGTACCAGGTCTTCCGCGATGAGCATGCGCCCCACCCTAACCACCGGGCACCTCTCGCGCCGGTCCCGCGTTGAGCCGGTATGACGCAGACGATCGTGCACCGGGTACAGCCGGGGGAACTGGACCGGGCCGCCGCCGCGGTGGGCGCCGCCTTCTTCGACGAGGTGGTGAGCACGTGGGTGATCCCCGATCCGGTGCAGCGCGAGCAGCTCCTGCCGCACCACCTGCGCGAGCTGGTCGCCAAGGCGCTGGAACGCGGTGAGGTGCTCGCCGCCGCCGACTTCGGCGCGGTTTCGGTGTGGCTGGACCGCGAAGCCGGGGAATCCGAGTCCAACGGCTTTCCCGAAGCCGTGGACGTGCCGCCCGGGCTCCGCGAGATCGCGCGCCGCGGCATGCTCGTCGCGGAGCTGACCGAGGCCCGGCACCCGACGCACACCGCGCACGTCTACCTGCCGTGCATCGGCGTGCTGCCGAACCACCGCGGGTTCGGCCTCGGCAGCGCGCTGCTGCGCGACAAGCTGGACCGGGCCGACGCCGCGGAACTACCCGTGTACCTGGAGGCCAGTTCGACGCGCAACCGCGCGCTGTACCGGCGGCACGGGTTCGAATCCAGCGGCGACCCGATCCGCTTCCCGGACGGACCCGAGATCTACCCGATGTGGCGCGAACCCCGGAAGCCGCGGGAATCCTCAGCGCAGGTGTGACGCGCCGTTCAGGTCGAGCACGGCACCCGAGGCCCAGGCCGCCTCGGCGGAGGCGAGGTACACCACCGCCGCGGCGACCTCCGCCGGGGTGCCCACGCGGCCGAACGGGCTCTGCCCGCGCAGCCGCTCGCCCTGGTCGCCGTCCAGCCGGTCCGCGACGCGGTCGGTGGCGGTGAAGCCCGGCGCCACCGAAGCGACCGCGATGCCGTGCGGTGCCAGGGAAACCGCCAGCGACTGGCCGAACGCGTGCACCGCGGCCTTGGTCGCACCATAGGCCGGGTGGTCCGGCTCGCCGCGGTACGCGCCACGCGAGCCGATGTTGACCACCCGTCCCGGCGCCCCTCGATCGATCATGTGCCGGGTCACGCAGTAGGTGAGATTGGCCGTGCCGAACAGGTTCACCGCGGCCATGCGCTGCCAGACCGCCTGCCAGTCCGCATAAGACACTCCGGCCACCGCGTGCGCGTTCTCCTGCCCGGTGGCCACGGCCGCGTTGTTCACCAGCACGTCCACGCCGCCGAGCGCCGCCTCGGCTTCGTCGGCGAGCGTCTGCGTGGCCATCGGATCGGCGAGATCACCGGTCAGCAGCACGTGCCCGGAACCGGGCAGCGCCGCCAGCGCCTGCTCCGCCGCCGCCCGGTTCGATCCATAGTGGACGGCCACGCGGTCGCCGAGCGCGGCGAACGCCTCGGCCACCGCCCGGCCGATCCCACTGGACGAACCGGTGACCAGCACGCCTCGGCTCATCGGGTGGTCGCCCAGAACACGGCCTTGCCCACCTGCGCGTACAGCCCCTTGGGGTGCGCGCGGAACAGCGGTTCGGTGCCGAACAACACCGTCTTCGCCCCGCTTTCGTCCACACCGGACACCACGGAGGCGGCACCGGCGGCCTGTGCCGGGCCCTGGCCCTGTTCGTTCGGCAGCCAGTGGCCCGCGGCGAGCGGGTTCTCCTGGGCGTAGCGCTGCTCGGCGGTCACGCCCGCGCCGAGCCCGGTGAACCACAACGGCGAGTAGACGAACGAGCTCTCCGGGGCGCCGCTGCCGATCGGCCCGGTCCCGTTGGTCACCGAGACCACCCCGTTGGCGTCCTCACGACCGGCCACCGCGGTCACCGGCAGCAGTCCCGCCTCGGTGTTGAACGCGGCCCCGGTGGCTCCGCGCGTGATCACACCACCGCGCTGGAACAGCCGCTTGACCGAGTTCTTGGCCGACGCGTTCAGCTCGCGGTAGTTCAGTCCGGATGAGACGAACAACGCGTCCACCCGGCTCAGGTCGAACCCGTTGTTCAGCACCTGCGTGGACACCGGCCGCACCTCGAAGCCGAGTTCCCGCAGCACCAGCAGCTCGTCGGCGGCGACCGCACCGGCGAGCACCGGCTTGCGCATCAGCGGGCCGCGCTCCCCGGCGGGCGCCGCGGTGAACCGCACGCCGAGGTTCTTCGCCACCTCCAGCACGGCGACGCGTTCCGAAGCGGGCACCACCACCGAGCCGTCGGCCTGCTGGTGGACCGGGCGGCCCTGGCCGAGCAGGGTGTTCACCGCCAGCACGTCCTTGCCGTCGCGGACCGCCAGCGCCAGGTCCTGGCCGGGCGCCGCGTCCACGCCGCCGGTCGGCGCGGCGGCGGTCACCGACGTGACGCGCACGTTCGGCGCGTCCGACTTGGAGATGTCCACCGAAGCACCCCAGAGCAGGCGGTGGCTCCAGCCCGAGATGTCGTACATGACCTCGACCTTGCCGGAGATGTCGGCGCCGGTCTCCAGCATCACGTTGGCCAGCGCGCGCTTCGGCTGGTGCATGTCCACAATGTACGAACCGGCGGGATAGCTCCTGCCCGCCAGCTGGAAGTCCTGCTCCGCGCGCTGCACGCGCACGTCGTTGGCGACCAGGTGGTCGACCAGCCGCGCCGCCGCTGGCGCGGACCGCTGGCCGTCACCGGCCGGGATCACGTAGGCACGCGGGAACTCGGTGGTGTAGCGGTCTTCCGGGCCGAAGCCGGGCACAAAACCGTCCGGCAGCTGGCGCTGCGGTTCCCCGGCGGCACCGCGGCGGAAGATCTCGATCTGGTTGTCGATCAGCTCGGTGCGGTGCGTGTTCGCGTAGTCGATGGTGGTGCGGATGGTCGCTTCCACCACGTCGGTGTTGATCTTCGACCGGCGCTGCAGCTCCTCGGCGGGCAGGTGGTAGGCGTCGTTGTTGACGCGCTGCGGCACCTCGATCGTGTAGGACACCGCGCCGTGGTACATCGAGTACTGCGCGGTGTAGATCGGCGCCCAGCCGTCCCACACCCCCGGCTCGTAGTCGCGGAACGGGATCTCCGGCTTGGCCGCCTCGGGGTGCCCGAGCGCCTGCACGGCCTTCTCCATCGCCAGGCCGTTTTCGTAACCGTGCTTGAGGTAGAGGTCGAAGTCGTAGTTCTGCCCGTGCGGCGGCGTGGTCGGCTCGATCAGCGTGTTCTCGACGTAGCCGTGCTCGTCGAGCATCATCACCGGCTGCTTGCCCAGCACCATCTCGCGCATCGCCCGGGTTTCCGGCTGCGACGCGGTGACGAAGTCGCGGTTCATGTCGAACCCGCTCGCGTTCGCGCGGGTACCGGCCACGCGGCCGTCCGGGTTGGCGGTGAGGTTGAGGTAGATCCGGTTGCGCTTGAGCAGCTCCAGCGCGGCCTTGTCGTTCGTGGTGGCCAGGTACTCGATCACGCGCAGCGCGCCGTCGGTGCCTTCCCACTCGTTGCCGTGGATGTTGTTGTTGATCCACACCGGGGTCTTGTACCCGTTGCGCAACGCGGCGTCACGGGCCGCGCGGCCGGGGTCGTTCTCGATCTTGTCCCGCCAGTGCTCCTGGATCCAGCTCTGCGCGGAGGTCTCCGGGGCGGTCAGCGTGACCAGGTACAGGTCGCGACCGAGCCCGGACTGCCCGGCGACCTCCACCGAGATCCGGTTGCTGCGCTGCTGCAGCTCGTTCAGCTTCGGCGCCAGCGCGTGGTACGGCGACAGCCCGAGCTTGATCGACTTGTCCGACGGGTCGGCCGGATAGGTGCGCAGCTCGGTCTGCCGCGGATAACCCCGGTGGTCCCCGCGCTGCCTGTTCTCCCCGGCCGTGGCCGCGCGCAGCTGCGGCGCGGCATCGGTCGCGGCGACCTGGTTGCGCTCCGGGCCGTACCCCGGTTGCCGGTGGGACTGGCCGGGTGGCGGTGGCTCGGGCGCCGCCTGCGCCGGAACGGTGCTGACGGCCAACCCGGCCACCACGGCCAGTACCAGGCCACGAGCGGAACGCGAAAACGACACAGGCCACCTCCACGAGCGAAAGTTCCGACAGTCTTTCGGCTCGCTAAGGAGTTGGCAAGAGCCTGATGTCAGCCGCCGAAGAGCTGGACCACCTTCCGGAACAGCTCCACCACGCCGTACAGGAACGGCAGGCCGACCCAGATCCAGGCGAAGACCATCAGCCCGGTGCGCTTCGAGTTCATCACGCCTCCTTGCCGGCACCCGCCGGGACGGCGGCCGGTTCGTGGTACTTCTCACTGACCGGGCGGACCAGCTCGTTGGCCACGAAGCCGAGCACGAGCAGGCCCATCATGATGTAGAGCGAGGTGCTGTACAGCGCCGGTCCGTCCTTGCCAGCCGACTTCTGGCCGTCGGCGATGGCGTTCACGATCAGCGGCCCGAGCACCCCGGCGGTGGACCACGCGGTGAGCAGCCTGCCGTGGATGGCGCCGACCTGGTAGGTGCCGAACAGGTCCTTCAGGTACGCCGGGATGGTGGCGAACCCGCCGCCGTAGAACGACAGGATGACCATCGCGCAGAGCACGAAGACCAGCTTCGAGGTGTTCGTGGTCAGCGCGATCACCAGGTACATCAGCGCGCCGGCGCCGAGGTAGAGCCGGTAGATGTTGCGGCGGCCGACCAGGTCCGAAGTGGACGACCAGACGAACCGGCCGAGCATGTTGGTCAGCGAAAGCAGCGCCACGAAACCGGCGGCCGCGGCCGCGCCGACCGGGACCGAGGTGCCCTCGAAGAAGTCGGTGATCATCGGCGACGCCTTCTCCAGGATGCCGATGCCCGCGGTCACGTTGAAGCACAGGATCACCCACAGCAGCCAGAACTGCGGGGTCTTCAGCGCGTTCTTCGCCGAGACGTTCGCGGTGGTGATCATCCGCCCGGCCGCGGCCACCTTCGGCTGGTAGCCGTCGGGCTTCCAGTCGTCGGCGGGCACCCGGACCAGCAGCACGCCCAGCGTCATGAACACCGCGTAGACCACGCCGTGCACGGCGAAGGTGGTGGCGATGCCCGACGGGTCGTCGCCGAAGGTGCGCAGCATCTGGGTGGACCACGGCGACGCGATCAGCGCGCCACCGCCGAAGCCCATGATCGCGATGCCGGTGGCCATGCCGGGCCGGTCGGGGAACCACTTGATCAAAGTGGACACCGGGGAGATGTAGCCGATGCCGAGCCCGATGCCGCCGAGCCCGCCGTACCCGAGCACCACCAGCCAGTACTGGGAAGTCGCCACCCCGAGCGCGGAGATCAGGAAGCCGGTGGAGAAGCAGACCATCGAGACGAACATCGCCCAGCGCGGGCCGTTCTTCTCCACCAGCGTGCCGCCGAAGGCCGCGGACAGCCCGAGCATCACGATGCCGAGCTGGAAGGGCAGCGCGCTCTGCGTTCCGGTCAGGTCCAGCGACTTCTCCAGCGCGGGCTTGAACACGCTCCACGCGTACGCTTGGCCGATGGACAGGTGCACGGACAACGCGGCGGGCGGGATGAGCCAGCGGCTCCAGCCCGGCGGGGCGACGGTGCGGGAGCGGTCGAGGAAGCCGAGGGCCATGGGTGGAGCCTCCGTAGACTGAACAAGAGTGAAACTTGGCCGCAGACTGTTTGCTTAGCCGCCGCAATGTATTACCGATCGGCGTAGAGCGCACTACCGGCATTCCACCGAACGCGGGAGGCAGCCATGGGACGAGTCACGGTGCGTAAGCCCGTGCTGAAGTTGACCACCCGTGGTGAGCGGACCCGGCCCGACGTGCTGGCCGCCGAGGAGCCGCTCGAACTGCGGGTCGGCGGCCGCGCGCTGGCGGTGACCATGCGCACCCCCGGCCACGACGTGGAGCTGGCACACGGCTTCCTGCTGTCCGAGGGCGTGCTCGGCAGCCGCGAGGACGTCCGCACCGCGCGGTACTGCGACAGCGTGGACGACCACGGCCGCAACACCTACAACGTGCTGGACCTGGCGCTGGCCGACGGGGTGCCCGCCCCGGACACCGGCGTCGAGCGGAACTTCTACACCACCTCGTCCTGCGGGGTGTGCGGCAAGGCCGCGCTCGACGCGGTCAAGCTGCGCACGCGCTTCCCGGCCGGGGACAGCCCGTTCGCGATCGCTGGTGACCTGCTGGCGAAGCTGCCGGACCAGCTGCGCGCGCGGCAGAAGGTGTTCGACGCGACCGGCGGGCTGCACGGCGCCGCGTTGTTCGGCGCCGACGGTGAGCTGCTGGTCGTGCGCGAGGACGTGGGCAGGCACAACGCGGTGGACAAGGTGCTCGGCTGGGCGCTGCTCGAAGGCCGGGTGCCGCTGCCTGATGCCGGGCTGCTGGTGTCCGGGCGGGCGTCGTTCGAGCTGGTGCAGAAGGCCGCGATGGCCGGGCTGCCGATGCTCGCCGCGGTCTCCGCGCCGTCCTCGCTGGCGGTCGAACTGGCCGAGGAGAACGGCATCACGCTGGTGGGCTTCCTGCGCGGTGAAAGCATGAACATCTACACCCGTGACGAACGCGTCCTGCGTCACTGAAACCGGCCGAATCCGGGGCGAAACACTCGCGGCACCTGCGACGATGTGGAAGTCGAGTGCCGGTTGACGCGCATGACGCACCCGCGTCCTGGCGCCCGGCCGGGGGCAGGGAACGGCAGGACGGCGAGTGGACGGCGGGGAAGGCTCAACCGGGCGAGGGCCGGCTGAGCACGACGGCGACGGCGAGCGGCGCGGGAGGCGCCGGTTCAGCCGCCGTTCGGTGCTGCTCGCCGGTGGCTCCGCGCTCGGAGTCGCCGGAGTGGCCGCCGCGGGTGCCACCGGCGTCCTGCCGTTCAGCGAAGCCATGCAGCGCGCGCTGGGTGTCGCCTCCTCGAACCCCGCCACCGAACTGGGCGTGACCAGGGTCGAGCGGGTGTATTCGGCGGCCCGCGGCCGTGACGTCGACCTGGTTTTCATGCTGCCGTCGAAGAACCCGCAGCGCGGGCTGCCGATCTCGCTGTACCTGCACGGGCGTGGCGGCTCGGGGCGCCGGTCGGCGCCCGGCGGGCTGGTCAACCAGCTCAGCGGCGAGGTCGCCCGGCGAGCGGTGCCCGCCTACGGTTTTGTCGCCGTCGACGGCGGGCCGAACAACTACTGGCACGAGCACGTGCCTGGCGACGACCCGATGCGGATGCTGCTGGAGGAAGTGCCGGTGTGGCTGGCGCAACGCGGCCTCGGCGGGGTCGACGGAATGCCGTTCGCCTGCGCGGGCACCTCGATGGGCGGCTTCGGGGCGCTGCTGTACGCGCGCCGCCGCGCCGAGCGTCGGCAGCCGCCCGCCGCGATCGCGGCCGTCTCCCCCGCGTTGATCACCTCGTGGGCCGAGATGAGCAAGCGCAACGCCTTCCGCGACGCCGCCGACTGGGCCTCGATGGACCCGCTGAAGCATCTCGACGCCATCCGGGGCATTCCCACCGGCGTATGGTGCGGCACCGAGGACGCGTTCATCACCGGAGTGCGCCAGTTCATCGCCGAAGCCCGCCCGAAGGTCGGCCACACCGCACGCGGCAAGCACGGCGAGGCGTTCTTCCGCAGCGTGGTGCCCGGCCTGGTCAGCTTCCTCGGCAGGCACGTCCCGCCGCGGCCGGTCTAGAGGCGGAAGAACACCCGGGTCTGGGTGCCGTCCGGGCCGGTGTGCACGCGGACCAGGTCCGACAGGAAGTTGACCATCAGCAGGCCCCGCCCGCCCGGCTGGGTCGGGGTGGCGGGACGGCGGCCGGCCAGCGGGTCGGTGATGTGCCCGGCGTCGCGGATTTCGCAGACCACCGAGCCGTCCTCGTGCCACAACCGCAGCACGCCGGAGCCGCGGCCGTGCCGGAGGCTGTTCGCGCACAGCTCGCCGACCACCAGCGTCAGGTCGAGCACGCGTTCCTCGCCGAGCCCGTAGGCGGCGGCGCGTTCCCCGGCGAACCGGCGCACGCCGCTCAACCCGGTCCGGTCGAACGACAGCACCCACGGGATCTCACCGGGCGCCGGGAACGGCTGGTTGTAGCGGTCGACCACCTGCTCCGGTGAGAACGAGCGGCTGACCCACGTGCCGTACTGGTCGCTGAGTTCGGGATGGGTGCACGCGGCCTCGTCGAGGATCCACGGTTCGAGGCCCTCGGCGTCGTACGGGCACAACACGGTGACCGGCCGCCCGGCGAAGGCGAAGTTGATCAGCGCCTCGTGCTGGGCGCACGCCGGGTACTCCACCGGCGACCGGCCCGGCCAGATCGGCTCGCCGACCAGCCGCACCGGGCCCTCGTGGCGGTCGGCGAACTCGCGCAGCACACCGGGAATGATCCGCCCGGGATTGCGGCCCGCCTCGGTCATGTCGATCAGCTGGACCCGCTGCCGCTCGTCTTCGCCGAGTTCGTCACCGAGCCAGGCCAGGTGCTCGCCGGGCAACGCGGCGGCCACCGGGTGGCCGGCGGCCAGCCCGCCGGTGACAAAGGGAACGGTGCCTGCCAGGAACTCGTCACGGCCGCGGTAGAACAGGGCCGGATGGGTGAACACCTTCACCACGCTTCCACCAGGGGAGAAACAGTCGAATGCCGACTCCCCAGCTTAGCGGAGCCCGGTCATGATCCCGCTACTCCCGACGGGGCCCGGAGCCCGGCGCTAGCCGCTAGCGGTCCAGCACGTTCGCCACGAAGCCCATCAGCCAGAAGCCGCCGAGGGTGCCGGTCAGCAGGACCACCCACCAGCCCAGGAGCCGCGGGGGCTCCTGGGTGCGCCGCACCTGCCACAGCCCGAAACCGCCCAGCAGGTACAGCGGGACCGGGGCCAGCGTCAGCGGGGACTGCCGGGTGGTGGTGGCGACCACGCACAACACCACCAGCAGCACCAGCAGCCCGGCGAAGATCCGGTGGTTCAGCGGGTGGGCGAGCCTGCCGGCGGCCACCAGCCGCTCCGGCAGGTCGCCGAACTCCGTGGTTGCCATCGGAAGTCCATCGCGGGTCTCGGCGGATCCAGGTTTCCGCTGGTGCGGCCGGCGGGAAGCTGGGCCGTCGAGACCCCGAGGGACTTCCGACCGCTGCGGTCTTCCGGGGCTGGTCAGGCCGACTTCTCCCCGCGCTCGCTACGCTGCCGCCGCGACGGCTGACGGGACACGATGGTCGGGTTCACGTTCTCCCGGACGGTCTGCTCGGTGATCACGACCTTCGCCACGTCGTCGCGGCTCGGGATGTCGTACATCACCGGCTGGAGCACCTCCTCCATGATGGCGCGCAGGCCGCGGGCACCCGTGCCGCGCAGCATCGCCTGGTCGGCGATGGCCTCTAGCGCCGTCTTGGTGAACTCCAGCTCCACGTTGTCCATCTCGAAGAGCTTCTTGTACTGCTTGATCAGCGCGTTCCTGGGCGTGGTCAGGATCGAGACCAGCGACTCCTTGTCCAGGTTGGTCACGCTGGCCACCACCGGGAGACGGCCGATGAACTCCGGGATGAGCCCGAACTTGATCAGGTCCTCCGGCATGGTGTCGGAGAAGATGTCGCTGTTCTCGATCTCGGACTTGGTCCGGATCTCCGCGCCGAAGCCGAGGCCGCGCTTGCCGACCCGCTCGTTGATGATCTTCTCCAGCCCGGCGAACGCGCCGGCCACGATGAACAGCACGTTCGTCGTGTCGATCTGGATGAACTCCTGGTGCGGGTGCTTGCGCCCGCCCTGCGGCGGCACCGACGCGGTGGTGCCCTCGAGGATCTTCAGCAGCGCCTGCTGCACGCCCTCACCGGAGACGTCCCTGGTGATCGAGGGGTTCTCCGACTTGCGGGCGATCTTGTCGACCTCGTCGATGTAGATGATGCCGGTCTCGGCGCGCTTGACGTCGTAGTCGGCGGCCTGGATCAGCTTCAGCAGGATGTTCTCGACGTCCTCGCCCACGTAGCCGGCCTCGGTCAGCGCGGTGGCGTCGGCGATGGCGAACGGCACGTTGAGCAGCTTGGCCAGCGTCTGGGCGAGGTAGGTCTTGCCGCAGCCGGTCGGCCCGAGCATCAGGATGTTGGACTTGGCCAGCTCCACCGGCTCGTCCTTCGAATCCTTCGGCCCGGTCTTGTCGTCGGACTGGATGCGCTTGTAGTGGTTGTAGACCGCTACCGCGAGCGTGCGCTTGGCCTCGTCCTGGCCGATGATGTAGCGCTCGAGGAAGTCGTGGATCTCGGCCGGCTTGGGCAGCTCGTCGAGCTTGACGTCGCCCGCTTCGGCCAGTTCCTCCTCGATGATCTCGTTGCAGAGATCGATGCACTCATCGCAGATGTACACGCCGGGTCCGGCAATGAGCTTCTTCACCTGTTTCTGGCTCTTCCCGCAGAAAGAACACTTCAGCAGGTCTCCGCCGTCACCGATCCGTGCCATGACCGTGGACCTCGTCCCCTCCGGTGCGCTCGGGTGCACCTGACTTCTCTAGCCTGCCCGTCGCGACGGGACTCTGACGCGTTTCCACAGACGGTACCCGCCCGGCGCGTCCTACGGGAGGACCTGAGCGGTACTAGGCGCGCCGGAAGAGGCCATCGGCCGGAACACCGGTACGATCACGCGCCGCACCGGTGCCCCGGCCCCGGGCTCAGTTCTCCGCCGATGCCTTGCGGTAGGGCAGCACCTCGTCGATGATGCCGTACTCCTTGGCCTGCTCGGCGGTGAGGATCTTGTCCCGCTCGACGTCGTCGCGGACCTGCTCCAGCGACTTGTTCGTGTGCTTGGCCAGCGTGGTCTCCATCAGCCGCCGCACGCGCTGGATCTCCGCGGCCTGGATCTCCAGGTCCGAGACCTGCCCGTAGGTGCCCTCGGTGGCGGGCTGGTGGATCAGCACGCGCGAGTTCGGCAGCGAGAACCGCTTGCCGGGGGTACCCGCGGCCAGCAGCACCGCCGCGGCCGACGCGGCCTGGCCGATGCACATGGTCACGATGTCCGGGCGGACGTACTGCATGGTGTCGTAGATCGCCATCAGCGCGGTGAACGAGCCACCGGGCGAGTTGATGTAGATGGTGATGTCGCGATCCGGGTCCTCGTGCTCCAGGTGCAGCAGCTGGACCATCACGTCGTTCGCCGAGGCGTCGTCGACCTGCACGCCGAGCATGATCTGACGCTCTTCGTACAGCTTGTTGTACGGGTTCGACTCCTTGATCCCGTAGCTGGTCCGCTCCACGTAGGAGGGCAGCACGTACCGGGACTGGGGAAGGTGCAAGTTGCTCATCTCGATCTCTCCTCTACCTTCCCGGTCAGCTGTTCGAACCCGGCAGCGGGTTCTCCCGGGTGAGCACCTGGTCGACGAAGCCGTACTCCTTGGCCTCCTCGGCAGTGAACCAGCGGTCCCTGTCGGCGTCCTTGGTGATCTGCTCGAAGGTCTGGCCGGTCTGGTCCGCGGTGATGCGGGCCAGCTCCTGCTTCCACTTGCCGAACACCTCGGCCTGGATGGCGATGTCGGAGGCGGTGCCGCCGACACCGGCGGAGGGCTGGTGCATCAGGATGCGGGCGTGCTGCAGCGCGAAGCGCTTGCCCGGCGTGCCGGAGGAGAGCAGGAACTGCCCCATCGAGGCGGCCAGGCCCATCGCGTAGGTCTGCACGTCCGGCTTGATCAGCTGCATGGTGTCGTAGATCGCGAAGCCGGCGGTCACCGAGCCGCCTGGCGAGTTGATGTAGAACCGGATGTCGGACTCGGCGTCCTCCGCCGCCAGCAGCAGCAGCTGCGCGGTGATCCGGTTCGCGACCTCGTCGTTGACCTCGGAGCCGAGCACGACGATGCGCTCGGCGAGCAAACGCTCGAACACCGAGTCGGTCAGGTTGAGTCCCGCGGTGCTGGTCCGCCCCTCGGGCAAGTGGTGCGTCACGTGTGCCTGCCTTTTCGCCGGTTCAGATCTTGTAATCGACCCTAACGAACTCGGGCGGGCCGGAATGCCCGACACCGCCCAAGTTCGCTCAGAGCATTACTTCTGGCTTGCGGTCTCCTCCGCCGGGGACGCCTCAGCGGCCTCGGTGGACTCGGTGGACTCGGCCGAGTCCTCCGCAGTCTCCTCCGCCCCACCGAACAGATCGCTCAAGTCCAGCTCGGAACCGTCCGCGCCGGTGACCGTGGCCCCGCGCACCACGGTGGCCAGTGCCTTGCCGCGGCGCACGTCGGCGTAGATCGCGCCGAGCTGGCCGGACTGCTGCGCCCGCTGCACGTACTCGTCCGGGCTGATGCCGAAGCGCTGGGCCTGGTAGATGATGCGCTCGGTGAGCTCGCCGTCGTTGACGTCGACGCCCTCCTTCTCGGCGATGGTGTCCAGCAGCAGCTGCGTGCGGACCGCCTTCTCCGACTCCTCGCGCGCCTCGGTCTCGAACTGCTCGACCGTGGTGCCCTGCGCCTCCAGCGACTTCGCCCAGGCGGCCTCGTCGTGGTCGAACGGGTGGATCGCGTCGTGCTTGCGGCTCTCGATCTCGCCCTCGAGCACCTTCTCCGGGATCGGCACCTCGGTGGTCTCCAGCAGCGCCTCGAGCACCTTGTCGCGGGCCTGCACGCCCTGCTGCATGCGCTTCATCCTGGTCAGGCGCTCACGCAGGTCGGCCTTCAGCTCGTCGAGCGTGTCGAACTCGCTGGCCAGCTGGGCGAACTCGTCGTCGGCCTCGGGCAGCTCGCGCTGCTTGACCGACTGCACGGTGACGCTGACCTCGGCGTCCTTGCCGGCGTGCTCACCGGCCACCAGCTGGGTGGTGAAGGTCTTGGTCTCGCCCGCGGTCGCGCCGATGATCGCCTCGTCGATGCCGTCGACGAGCTGGCCGGAGCCGATCTCGTAGGACAGGCCGGTGGTGGAGGCGTCGGGCACCTCTTCACCGTCGACGGTGGCGGACAGGTCGATCGAGACGAAGTCGCCGTTCTCCGCGGGGCGCTCGACGCCGGTCAGCGTGCCGAAGCGGGCCCGCAGCTGGTCCAGCTCGGCGTCGACCTCGCTGTCGTCCAGCTCGACGTCGTCCACGCTGACCGAGATGCCGCTGTAGTCGGGCAGCTCGATCTCGGGCCGGACGTCGACCTCGGCGGTGAACTCGAGCACGTCGCGGTCCTCGAGCTTGGTCACCTCGAAGTCGGGACGGCCCAGCGTGCGCACCTCACCGGCCTGCACGGCCTCCAGGTACTTGGCCGGGATGACCTCGTTGACGACCTCGTCGAGCACCGGCGCGCGGCCGATCCGGCTCTCCAGCACGCGCGCGGGCACCTTGCCCGGGCGGAAGCCGGGGATGCGAACCTGCTGCGCGATCTTCTTGTAGGCGCGGTCGAAGTTCGGTTTGAGTTCGTCGAACGGCACCTCGACATTGATCTTGACTCGCGTCGGGCTGAGCTGCTCGACGGTGCTCTTCAACTTCTTCTCCTCGAGCCGTGACGGTGTTGGGACGGGTAATGCACGATCCTTGGCGGATGCCCCCAGGTCACAGGTGGACCGGGACGCCCGAGTCTAGGCCAGCGCCCGCCCGCGGCTGTGGGCGGGCAGCCCGAGGGCGCGTTTCCTGAGTCTCGTTCGCGGTCTTCGCGCCCAGGCGGCCCCTGGCGGCACCGGGCCTTCGGCCGAGTACGCCCAGTACGAGGCCGAACGCCCGGCACCGCCAGGAACCACCTGGATCACGAAGCCCATCGAACAGACCCAGGAAACCCGCCCTACCCGCCAAGTCACTCTTGTCCGGCATCACCCATTCGGGTCACAGTTAGTGGCGGCGTAACGCTGTTGTACCGCTGAGCGGGTGGCAAGGGGGTGGAGAGTGGGCGGTACGGGCACGGTGCGTGAGCTGCCCGCCCCCGGGGTCAGCCTGCCGCTGGTGGCCACGCCGACGGTCGCGTTGTTCGCCGGCGGGGCGGCGGTGTGGGCACTGGGCGCGTGGCTGGCGCTGACCGGGCTGGCGCCGCTGTGGGCGACCGTCGTGCTCCAGGCGATGGCGACGGTGACCATGTTCACCGTCGCGCACGAGGCGATGCACCACGCGGCCGGCCGGCTGACCACGGTCAACGCCCTGCTCGGGCGGCTGGCCATGCCGTTCGTCGCCGCCTACGGCGCGTTCCCGCCGGTCCGCCACCTCCACCTGGAGCACCACCGCAGCCCCGGGAGCCACGGCGACGTGGCCGGGTGGACCGCCCGCGCGCCCGGCTGGCAGCTGCCGCTGCGCTGGCTGACCGTCGACTTCTGGTTCATGCGCCACTACCTCGGCCGGATGCCCCGCCGCCCGGCACGCGAGGTGCACGAGACCACCGCGGTCGCCACGCTGGCCATCGGCGCGCTCTGCACGCTGGTCGCCGGCGGGTACGGCGTGGAGCTGCTGGTGGCCTACCTGATCCCGCAGCGGATCGGGCTGGCGCTGGTGGTGGTGCTGTTCGACTGGTTCCCGCACCGGGGACTGCCGGACTGGCCCGGCCCCGACCGGCTGCGGGTGGCCTGGGCGCACGTGGGGCTGGAACGGCTGGCGAGCCCGCTCACCCTCGGCCAGAACTACCACCTGGTGCACCACCTGCACCCGGCGATCCCGTTCTACCGGTACCGGCGGGTGTGGCGGCGGAACGTGGAGGCCTATCTCGGCCTGGGCGTGCCGGTGCGCGCGCTCGGCGGGCGTGAGCTGAGCGCGGCCGAGTACCGGGCCTCGCGCTGGTTCCCGCCGCGACCGGCCGCCGAGCCGCCCGCCGAGCCACCACCGCGGCGGCTGCGGGTGTTCCACTCGCTGCTGGTGACCGAGGTCGAGCGGATCGGCTCGGACGCGGCGGCGGTCCGGTTCGCCGTGCCCGACGAGCTGACCGACGCCTTCGAGTACGTGGCGGGCCAGCACGTGACGGTGCGCGCGCTGGTCGACGGGGTGCCCTTGCGCCGGAGCTACGCGCTGTGCCCGGCGCCGCGCGGAGAACTGCGGATCGCGGTGAAGCGCGTCGAGCGGGGGCCGTTCTCCACGGTGGTGACGAACACGCTGCGGCCGGGCGACCGGCTGGACGTGCTGCCGCCGACCGGCGAGTTCACCCTGGAGCCGGACCCGCGGCGGTCGCGGCACTACGTCGGGCTGGCCGCGGGCAGCGGGCTGCCGCCGATCCTGACCATGTTCACCCGCGCGCTGGAGACCGAACCGCACAGCCGGGCCACGCTGCTCTACGTCAACCGCAGCGGATCGACCACGATGCTGGCCGACGAGGTTTCGGCACTGGCGAAGCGATTCGACGGCAGGCTGCGCGTGGTGCACTACCGCACCGACGAGCAGGACCCCGAACTGCGGCGGGGGCGCGACTTCCAGCCGGTGGACGCGATCAGCGAGGTGCTCGCGGTGACGCACGAGCAGTTCGTGCGCGGACGGCTGGACACCGCGAGGCTGTCGGCGCTGCTGGAAGGACGGCTGCACCCGGCGAAGGTGGACGAGTGGTTCGTGTGCGCGCCGCGGACGCTGGCGGAGCACACGCTGCGGGTGCTGGCGGAGCACGACGTGCCGTCGGAATGCGTGCACCACGAACTGTTCGATGTGGACACCGAGCCGGTGCCGGCCGCGGAACTGTCGAACCGGCGGGCCGATCCGCCCATCCGCCTCGCCTGAGGGAAGCCGCGCGGCCGGCGGCTTCGGTCGCGCCAGTGTCACGAATGTGGCTTTCGAGACGCCAAACGTCTCGAAAGCCACATTCGTGACACCGCGACCCCGCCCCAACTTTTCGGCGAATGGAAACGAGGTGATTCAGTAACCGCGACCGGCAGCCGCGTGGTGAATTGCCAAGAATGCCACCGCTTCACGAAAAACCGCTGGTCAACTGGGCCATCCGGGTACATACCGGCGGGTTTCGCCGCCGCCGGGGTGAAACAGTCGTAATCTCACTCCGCCATGTCGGCGCTCAATTGTTCTACGCCCTGGCGCTCATGCTCATCCTGCCCAGGAAGGGGCGCATCATGCTGGGTATCTCCGATCCGACGGTAGGCGGTGCGAACACCGAAACCGGCGTCATCGACCGGCCAGTGGAGGCCGAGCCGGAGGTGATGGCCACCAACGGCCACGGCACGGCCGCGGCGGACGGAACGCGCGCCCCCGCCGCCGAAACCGAGGACACCGCGGCGGCGCCGCCGGTGCCCATCCCGATCCCGCCGATCGTCATCCGCAAGCGGCTGGTGCGCGGCCGCTACCGCAGCACGAGCGGCAGCTGGCAGCTGGCGCTGCGGGTAGACGTGGACGGCAACCGCCCGACGCGCCGGGTCAGCGGCGACTTCTTCACCGTTTCCGGTGCCACCACCACCTATTTCGGTTCCTTCATCGTGCATTCGCCGACGGTGACCACCACCGCGAGCCAGGTCAAGATCGAGGGCACCGGCACCTTCACCTGGTCCGCCGGCGCGCCGAAGATCCGGCTGACCATCGGCCGCGCGAATCTCTTCGAATCGCCGAAACCGGGCACGCTGGAATTCCTGACCGCGTCGAACAGCCCCGGCGCCACCTATTTCTGCCCGTTCGAGTCGGGATTCTTCCGCACCGTTTCCTACGAGCAGGACTCCGTCGCGGGCACCGTGCCGTTCCTGTCCTACAACACCGGTTCGCTGCCGCAGCCGGCCGGTAGCCCGGCCCGCGTGCTCACCGTGCCCGGCGCGTTCGCCGAAGCCGGGATCGAGCTGCTCACCACCGGCGGCACGAACGTCATCCCGGTCGGCGCGGCGGGCGCGAACGCCAAGTGGAACGACGCCGAACTGCACGCCGCCATGGTCAACCACTTCAGCGGCTTCACCAACACCCCGCGCTGGCAGGTGTGGATGCTGGTGGCCACCTCCCACGACGGCGGCTACCGCGGCATCATGTTCGACTACGGCGACGCCTTCCAGCGCCAGGGCGCGGCGGTGTTCTACGACGCCATCGGCGGCGCCGACGCGGCCACCCAGCGCTCGCAGCTGCGCACCTACGTGCACGAACTGGGCCACGCGTTCAACCTGCTGCACTCGTGGCAGAAGAACCTGGCGAACCCGCCTGCCCCGCTCGGCCCGAACGGCGGCCTCGGTGACCTGTCCTGGATGAACTACGACTGGAAGTACCAGCAGTCGGCGAACGGGCCGGGCGGCGCGGCCGCCTACTGGGCCGCTTTCCCGTTCCAGTTCACCGAAAACGAGCTGGTGCACCTGCGGCACGGTTACTACCGCAACGTGGTGATGGGCGCGAACGCGTTCGGCACCGGGGCCGCCGAGGTGGATCCCGACCTGTTCGACACCCCGCTGGTGGACAACTCGGGGCTGGCGCTCGACCTGCGCTCGCCGAAGTCCGGGTTCGCCTACGGGGAGCCGGTGGTGGTCGAGCTGAAGCTGTCGGGCACCGAGCTGCGTGGCCGGGACACCCACGGGTACCTGCACCCGAACGACGACCTCGTCTCGATCGCCGTGCAGCAGCCGTCCGGCCGGACCGTGCGCTACCGCCCCATGCTGCGTCACTGCGTGGACGAGGACCGCGCGGTGCGGGTGGGCGTGGACAAGCCCGCGCTGTACGAGAGCGCGTACATCGGGTTCGGCGCCGACGGGTTCCTGTTCGAGGCACCGGGCACCTACCGGCTGCGGGCCACCTACATCGCCGGTGACGGCTCGCGGATACTTTCGCCGGTGCTGCGGCTCCGCGTGCGCCCGCCCGCCACCCGTGCCGACGAGGCCGCGGCCGAACTGCTGCTCGGCGAGGAGCAGGGCCAGCTGCTGGCGTTGCTCGGGTCGGACGCGAGCCAGCTCGGCAAGGGCGTCTCCGCGATCGAAACGCTGCTCGACCGCTTCCCCGACCACCCGCTGGCCGTGTACGGCAGGCTGGTCAAGGGGATCAACCAGCAGCGCGACTTCAAGGAGCTGACCACCGACAAGACGCTCCGCGTCCGGGAGGCGAACGGTACCGAGGCGGCCAGCCTGCTCGGCCAGGTCGCCGAGGCTTCGCTCGCGCCGGAGGACGGCGTGGACAACGTGACGCTGAACCTGGCCATGCGGACGCAGGCCATGGCCGAGGCGAAGGCCGGGCACCCCGAGCAGGCACACGACGTGCTGCGCCAGCTGGTCCGGACCTTCGAGAACAAGAACCTCAACCCCTTGGTGCTGGACGGAATCCGGCAGCAGGCACGCGAAACGGCGGAAGCCATCGACGCGGCCGGGTAATCTGCCCGGTATGCAGCCAGGACAGCCAGGCGACCACGGTTCGGGGCCGATCATCGCCTGGCTGTCCGTCCCGGACGGCGAAGTCGACCGGACAGACTGCGCGCTC
Source organism: Amycolatopsis albispora (assembly GCF_003312875.1). Classification (NCBI taxonomy): domain Bacteria; kingdom Bacillati; phylum Actinomycetota; class Actinomycetes; order Pseudonocardiales; family Pseudonocardiaceae; genus Amycolatopsis; species Amycolatopsis albispora. The sequence continues at coordinate 8,533,539 of NZ_CP015163.1, read as the reverse complement.
GCCGCTGCCGCGCAGGACTTCGGCCACCTGGTGCATTCCCGCCCGGCCGCGGTGGTGCGCCCGGCTTCACTCGCCGACGTCTCCGCCGCGATCACCTTCGCCACCGAGCACGGCCTGCCGGTGTCCGCCAGGGGCGCCGGGCATTCGCCGTTCGGCCAGGAGCAGGCCGAAGGCGGCATCGTACTGGACGTGCGGAGCCTGCCGCCGATCCGCGAGGTCGACGGCACCGAGGCGATCGTCGACGCGGGTGCGCGCTGGCGCGAGGTGCTCGACCTGACGCTGCCGCTCGGGCTGACCCCGCCGGTGCTCACCGACTACCTGGAGCTGACCGTCGGCGGCACGCTGGTGGTCGGCGGGATCGGCGGCGCCGCCCCCCACCACGGCACGCAGACCGACAACGTCACCGAGCTGGAGGTGGTCACCGGCACCGGCGAGGTCCGCACCTGCCGCCCCGGCGACGACCTGTTCGACGCGGTGCGCGGCGGGCTGGGCCTGTGCGGGGTGATCACGCGCGTGAAGCTCCGGCTGGTGCCCGCGCCGCCGACCGCGCGGCGGTGGAAGCTGTACTACCGCTCGCTTCCCGCGTTCCTGGCCGACCAGCGCACGGTCGTGCGCGACGGCCGGTTCGACTACGTGGAGGGCCAGCTGATCCTCGACGAAGGCGACTGGACGCACATGCTCGAAGCGGTCACCTATTCGACCGCTTCGCTCGACGACCTGCGCTTCGACCGGATGGAGGTCGAGGACACCACCTACTTCGACTTCCTGAACCGGATGGAGGAGGGTGAAGCGGCCCTTCGCGCGGAGGGCAGCTGGTTCCACCCGCACCCGTGGCTGAACGTTTTCCTGCCGGACGAGGTGGCCGGCGGGGTGGTGGCGGAAACACTGGCGAAAACCCGCCGGGAGGACCTCGGCGGCAGCGGGCTGGTGATGCTGTACCCGGTCCGCGCGAGCGCGTTGCACACCCCGCTGCTGCGGGTGCCCGATGGCACGCTGGTGTGGCTGTTCTCCTTGCTGCGCACCGGAAAACCCGCCGACCCGATGGAGAACGCACGGCTGACCGAACTGAACCTCCAGCTGTACCGGCAGGCGAAGGCACTCGGCGGCACGGTGTACCCGTCGAACGCGCTGCCGATGTCACCGGCGGACTGGGCCGAGCAGTTCGGCCCGGCCTGGGAAAGCCTGGAACAGGCCCGCCGCCAGTACGACCCCCACCGCATCTTCGGCGCCGGGCAAGGGCTCCGCTGACTGGGATGTCCACTTCGGACGTCCCCGCGCATTTCGCGGAAGTGGGCCAGCAGTTCCGCCCAGCCTGGGAACGCATCGAGCACGCCCGCCGCCAGTACGACCCCCACCGCATCTTCGGCGCCGGGCAAGGGCTCCGCTGACTGGAATATCCACTTCGGACGTCCCCGCGCATTTCGCGGAAGTGGGCCAGCAGTTCCGCCCAGCCTGGGAACGCATCGAGCACGCCCGCCGCCAGTACGACCCCCACCGCATCTTCGGCGCCGGGCAAGGGCTCCGCTGACTGGAATATCCACTTCGGACGTCCCCGCGCATTTCGCGGAAGTGGGCCAGCAGTTCCGCCCAGCCTGGGAACGCATCGAGCACGCCCGCCGCCAGTACGACCCCCGGCGCCGGGCAAGGACTCCGCTGACCCCGCTGTCTACTTCGGACGGTCCCCGAGCAGCTCGCGGAGCTGCGCCAGCAGTTCCGCCCGGCTCCCCGCACCCAGCCGCTGCCGCATCCGCGCCATGTGGTGCTCGACCGTCTTCGCCGAGATAAACAGCCGCGCGCCGACCTCCTTGTAGGTCATGCCGCCCAGCACCAGCTCGGCCACCTGCAGCTCGCGGTCGCTCAGCCGCGCCGCGCCCGGGCTGTCCTCGGTGGCGGCGCCTTCGGCGGGCGGTGACGGCGAAGCCGCCGACGTACCCTGCAGCATCCGCGCGCAGTCGAGCAGCGCGACCATCGCCTTGCGGTCCGTGGTGCGGATCGCCGCCTGCCCGGCCAGCCGCGCGCCGTCCCACCAGAGCCCGCTGCCGCGCAGCGCGTGCGCCGCCGCTTCGACCTCTTCGGCGTCGATGTCGCCCGCGAGCACCTTCAGCCAGCACGCGGCCGCGTCCGCCACCGCGGTGAAGTACGCGCCGTGCCCGGCGCAGGCGGCCAGCGCGGCGGCGTGGTCCTTCGCCTCACCGGCGCGTTCGGCGATGATCGCCGCGTGGAGTTCGCTCCAGTGCAGGGAAGCCGCCCACAGCGGCGGGTCGCCGAGGCCCCTGAGCACGGCGTGCGCCTGCGCGAGGTGCGGGGCGAGGCGGTCGCGTTCGCCGAGCCGGGCGGCGGCCATCGCGAACTCGCCGAACGGCAGGAACGAGAACAGGTCCACCGGGTGCCGGATCACCGCTTCGCAGGCCACGCCCCAGATCCGGCGCAGGGCGGTCAGGTCGCTGGTGCGCCGCGCCAGGCCGACCTCCAGCCCGACCGCGAACAGCCAGTCACGCGGCTGCCGGACCTCCTCGGCGGCGTTCAGCCGTTCCGCGGCCAGCGCCGCGTCCCCGCGCACCATCGCGATCCAGGCCAGCAGCAGCTGGTGCCGTGCCTGCAGGGTGACCCCGCCGGTGCGCGCGGCCAGCGCGCGTTCCAGCAGCGGTTCGGCGATGGTCAGCTCCCCGCTGTGCAGCGCGACCAGCGCGCCGAGCGCGGCCGGGCTGTCCGGCAGCAGCACCGCGCGGCCCACCGGCTCCAGCATCTCCGCCGAGCTGACCAAAGTGGACAGTGCGGCGGTCGGCGCGCCGCCGACCGACTCCACCACCCCGCGTGCCACCGCGGACAACGCCCCCGAGAGCAGCGTCGGCGGCTCGTCGCCGTCGCCTTCGGCGGCCTTCTCCAGTTCCCGCTCGGCTTCGGCACGACGGCCGGTGGCGATCAGGCTGATCGCGGCGAACGCCCGCGACCGCCGGGTGCCCGACCACTGCAGCAGTTCCGCGCTCCGGCCCAGCTGACCGCGGTGGGTCAGCGCGGTCGCCGCCACGCGTGCGCCGTCGGCCCGGCCGGTCGCCGCCGAAGCCGCGATGACCTCGTCGGCCAGCCGCAACGCCCCGTCCAGGTCACCGGCCAGCGCCACCGCCTCGGCCCGGCGGGCCCCCAACTCGGCGGCTGGGCGCCCGGCCGCGACCGCCGCCTCCAGCAGCCGGGCCGCCAGCGCCGGGTCCGACCCCAGTGCCTCGTCGGCCGCCGCCTCGAACGCCTTCGCCACGCTCGGCCCGGCGATCGCCTTCCCCAGCCACGGCCGCACCAGCCGCAGCACCGGCGCACCGCGCTCCAACTGCAGTTCGACCAGCCGCTGCCGCACCGCCGCGTGCCGTTCGGCAGGCACGAGCGCCCGCAGCGCGGCGAGGGTGATCGGCAGCAGCGTGCCGTCGGCGCCGAACAACCCGGTCGCGCGCGCGAGGTCGATCACCGTGCTCACGCCCTCCGGGTCGCGCCCGAGCAGCCCGCCGAGCAGGTCGATGTCCGGCCCGGCACCCGCCTCCACGGCGAGCAGGAAGCGCAGCACGCCCGGCTCGGCGCGGTCGAGTTCCTGCCGGATCCCGCCGAACGCGGCGGGCGGCAGCTCCCCGCGCTCGGACGGCGGCACCGCGGCCAGCGCGGTCACCACCCGGTGCACGTGGCCGGGCACACCGCCGGTCTGCGCGCGGACGAACTCGGCCAGCTCGATGGACACGCCGTACGCCGCCAGGTGCTCGGCGACCTGCGGCCTTTCCAGCGGGCGCAGCAGGATCTGGCCACGCAACCGGCTCAGCACCGCGTTCAGCCCGGCCGGGCGCGGCCGCGGGCGCGCGGCCACCACCACCCCGGTCCGCTCGTCACCGAGCAGCCGGGCCAGCGCGGCCAGCTCCGCTTCGCCGTAGGTGTGCGCGTCGTCGGCGAGCACCAGGTCGACGGGCTCGTCGTCGGCACGCGCCGGGTCGAACCGCGCCACGGTCAGCCCGGCGGCCGTGCACAGCGCCCGCAGGTGGTCCAGCAGCGCGGTCTTGCCGTGGTCCCCGGCCGCGACCACGGCCAGGCGCACCTGCGTGAGCCGGCGCTCGGCGATCGCGGCGCACAACTGCCGGGTCGGCTCGTCCAGCACCGGTTCGGCGCCCCGGGTCGACGCGGGTCGGGTCAACGGCTGTCCTCTCGCTCGGGTTCTCGCTCGGACCGCCGTCGCAGCGGGTTGGTGAACCGCTTCGGCGCTTCCAGCGGGGTGACCTCCACCGGCGGCCGGGGCGGCGGCGGGCCCAGTTCGTCGTCGTCCACCCCCGCGAGCAGCGGCGGTTCCAGCGTCCGCGGGATGAGCGCGGTCGACTCCTCCACCGGCGCCCCGCGTGGCCGCGGTGACGGCCGGCGGCCCTCTCCGGCCAGTCGCGGCCGGGCGACCAGCGCCGCGCCGCGGCACACCGCCGCGGCCGGATCCGGATCGGCCAGCACCGGGCAGCCCAGTGCCGATTCGGCGAGGAAGGTGACCAAGGGTATCCGCGCGCCCCCGCCGACCAGCAGGGCGGCGGCCAGCTCCCCGTCCGGCACCGGCTCGGCCAGCCGCTTCAGCTGCGCCACCGCGGCGGTCAGCACCGGCCTGGCCAGCTCCTCCAGCTCGGTCCTGGTCACGTGCACCTCGGGCGTCTCCACCCCGGGCAGCGGCACGGTCAGCGAAGCCGACGGGGCCACCGACAGCCGTTCCTTGGCCAGCACGCCCGCCATCCGGAACCCGGCCATCGGGCCACGCAGCGCGGGCTCGGCGTGGGCGGGCAGCTTGGCCCCGGACCGCGCGAGCACGTGCTCGGCGAGCAGTTCGTCGATCCGCGCGCTGCCCCGGCCCGGCGCGCTGCCGGTGTGCGCGAGCAGGTCGAACCCGGCGTGCGTGCGGCGCACCAGCGCCGAGTCCACGTGCTCACCGCCGATCCGGCAGACCGCCAGCACCGAGCCCGGCTCCAGCTCGTCCCCGGCTTCGCCCGCCACGTGGTTCTCCGCGGCGGCGACCGGCTTCGGCAGCAGCAGCACCCCGGGCAGCCCGGCGGCCTCCAGTCCGGTCCGCAGCGCCGCGCGGCGGTGGGGACCCCAACCGGCGGGGTGCGCCACCACGATCCGGTCGGCCGGGCCACCGAAGGACTCCGCGACCTGGTCGGCCACCCACCCGGCGAGCGAGGCCGTCAGCACCTCGGCGGTGTAGAGGTGCTGGCCGAGCACCAGCGGCACCGCGTCGCCGGTCCGGCCGAGGAAGCCACGCGCCGCGCTCTGTGGCTCGGCCAGCGCGCGCCGGGCGGCTTCCTGGCCGAACACCACCGAACCGTCCTGGGCCACGTGCAGCACCGACTCCACCCAGCGGGCGTCGCCGTCGAGGGCGACCACCTGGGGCTCCCCCCACGCGGCCCCCACCCGGCGGCAGACCGCGGCGGTGGTGCGGGTGTGCCCGAGGTCGATCCCCAAGACGTACGGCATGCGGGCTGAATCCCTCACGAGCTTGCGCGGACAGTAGTTCTTCCTACCAAGAACACACCGCGTGCAGGGGTCCCCCATGCGAAAGAGTGAAACGGCCCCTAATCCCCTAACCGCCGGGCGGGCGTCCGAAGTGCGGGTTAGGGCGGCGCGACCGGTGTCATCCCCGATGCGCCGGGCCGCCCCCCTTACCTAGCGTGAACCGCAGCACCCCCCGCCCTAGGAGTAACGAGTTGTCCCCCACCGGCCAGACCCTGCACGACTTCGTGCTGAACCTGCTCACCGACGACGCCGCGCGGTCCGCCTTCGGCGCCGACCCCGCCGCGGCCCTGTCCGGCGCGGGCCTGCAGGACATCACCGCCCAGGACGTCCAGGAGGTCGTCCCGCTGGTCCTCGACTACGCGCCCGGCGGGCTCACCCCGGAGTCGCTCGGGTCCGGCCTGCCCACCGGTGACCTGGCCGGCACCGACGCCATCGGCCAGCTGCAGGCGCTCGCGCAGGTCGCCGACGGCGGTTCGCTGCCCGAGCTGCCCGTGCTCGGTGACCTGACCGCCTCCTCCTTCGCCGAGGAAACCCCGCTCGGCTCGGTGGCCGGCGCGCACCAGGTCTCCCCCGAGGGTTTCGCCGCCACCGGCACCTACGCCGGTGAGCAGCTCACCGGGACCGCCAGCGGCGAGGCCAGTGCCGAAGGCGCCGCCGCCTCGCTCGCCACCGACAGCGACGCCGCCGACCTCGGCGGCTCGGTCTCCGGCACCACCCAGGGCGCCGCGGCGGCCGGTGGCTTCGCCAGCGAGCAGCTGTCCGCCGGTGCCGTCGGCGCGGGTGGCCTCGACGGGGTCAACGGCGCCTTCGGTGCCGCCTCCCCGGCCGGCGAGTTCGGTGGCGACCTGTTCGCCTCCACCGACGGCTTCGCCGGTTCGCTGAACATCGCGGGCCAGCACTACTCGGTCGACAGCGACCAGCTCGCCGACCTCGGCGGCAACCACCTCGCCGGTCTCGGCGAGCCCGTCGCCCTCGACGCCGCCATGCCGCGCAGCGGTGAGGAAGCCGCGTCGGCCACCTCCGGCACGCTCGCCGGGTACGTCACCACCGGTGGCGAGGTGCTGGCGGACGGCGTGGCCACCGGGGGCACCACCCTCGGCGGTTACCTGACCGGCGCGGCCCCGGCCGACCAGGTGGTCACCGACGGCGCCGCCTCCCTGTCCGACCAGATCGCCACCGGCACCGGCCAGCTCGCCGGCCAGCTGGAGAACCTGCCGATCGAGGTGCCCGAGGCGGACCTGCCCGCGGAGCTGCCCGCCGAAACCCCGGTGGACACCCCGGCCGACCTGCCGACCGACCTGCCCGCGGACGTGCCGTCGGACCTGCCCGCCGAGCTGCCGGTGGACCTGCCCGAACTGCCCGAGCTCCCGGTGGCGAACCCGCTGCCCGGCGGCAGCACCGGCGGTGCCTCCGAAAGCCCGCTCGGCCAGCTGAACCCCGGTCACTCGCTGCCGGACGTGGGTGACCTCACCGGCGGCCTGCTCGACTTCTAGATCACGGCGACTACCTCCCCTGTCGAGCCCGCGCCAGCTACACCCGCTCGGCGGTCGCCTCCCCGTGGCCCGGTCCGTTCACCTGAACGGACCGGGCCACTTTTGCATTTCGATTCGGACACGGCACACTCCTCCGGGTGATGGCTCCGCCCTGGCTCCAGCTGATGGACGACACCATCCGGGCCTGCGCCGCGCACGGAACCCCGGACCTGCTCCGCCGGCTGCGCGAAAGACGCGCCCAGCTGGTGGACCCGAAGCTGCGCATCCTGGTCATCGGCGAGACCGGGCAGGGCAAGAGCCAGCTGGTGAACGCGCTGGTCAACGCGCCGGTGTGCGCCACGGGTGACGACCTGACCACCACCGTGCCCGCGGTGGTGGAGTACGCCGAAGCCCCCACCGCGGCGGTGGTGCTGAGCGCTCCGCGCAACGACCGGATGATCGAGAGCGGCCCGTCGAACCAGCTGGTGCCCGCCGCGGTCGACTCGGTGACCGCCGACGCCAACCGCGAGGCCGCCCAGCCGGGCACCGAGATCGCCCGCGCGCACATCGGCCTGCCGCGGGCGCTGCTGGCCACCGGCCTGGTGCTGATCGACACCCCGCCCGCCGGGCACGCCGCCCGCTCGGCGCACGCGCTCTCGGAGATCCTGCAGGCCGACGCGGTGCTGATGGCCACCGACGCGACGAGCGAGTTCACCCCGAGCGAGCTGGACCTGCTCGGCCAGGTCTCCCGGGTCTGCCCGACGGTGATGGTGGCGCTGACCAAGATCGACATCGTGCCGGGCTGGCGGGTGGTGGCCGAGCGCAACCGCGCGCGGCTGGCCAAGGCCGGGGTGAGCGCCACGGTGGTGCCGGTCTCAGCCGCGCTCCGGCTGGCCGCGGCGAAGGCGGGCGACCGCGACCTCAACGCCGAATCGGGCTTCGAGGAGCTGCTGCACCGGCTCAAGCACGAGTGGCTGGACCAGGCCGACGTGCTGCACACCCGGTCGGTGGCCGCGCTGGCCGGGATGACCGTGGACCAGCTGGTGCCGCCGCTGCACGAGGAGTTCGCCACCACCCAGCGCGGGGACTCGCCGGAGGTGGTCGCCCGCTGGCAGGCCGCCGGCCGCAAGCTGGAGCAGCTCCAGCAGGACTCGGCGCGCTGGCAGACGCTGCTCGGCGACGAGATCGCCGACCTGATCGCCGACCTCGAGTACGACCTGCGCGACCGCACGCGGCAGATCCTGCGCGACGTCGACGAGTACTTCGACACCGCCGACCCCTCGCGCGACTGGGACACCTTCGAGGACTGGCTGCAGGACAACCTGGCCACCGTCGCCGAGACCAACTTCAACTGGCTGCTGGAGCGGTTCGACTGGATCGCGCACAAGCTGGCCAGGCAGGTCGCGCCGGGCGACGAGAACCTACTGCACGAGCTGCTGGTCGCGGACGCGCCGCCGGACCACGCGAGCGGCATCCGCAAGCCGCGGGTCGAGCGGTTCACCGTCGGCCAGAAGCTCTTCGTCGGCATGCGCGGGTCGTACACCGGCCTGCTGATGTTCGGCCTGGCGACCACGGTGGCCGGCATGCCGCTGATCAACCCGATCTCGCTGGGCGCCGGTGCCGCCTTCGGTGCGAAGAGCGTGTTCGAGGAGCGCGGCAACCGGCTCAAGCGGCGGCAGGCCACCGCGAAAACCGCCGCGCAGCGCCACGTCGACGACTTCTTCCTGGCCTACGGCAAGGAGAGCAAGGACGCCGCGCGACTGCTGCAGCGCGCGCTGCGCGACCGGTTCACCGCCTACGCCCAGCAGCAGCGGCAGGAGATCACCGCGTCGGCCAAGGCGATCAAGCAGGTCATCGACAACGAGGCCGCGCAGCGCAAGCAGCGCGCGCAGGAGATCAGGACCGCGGTGAACGAGCTGGCCGCGATCAAGCAGCGGATCAAGGCCCTGTCGGCGACGCGGATCGTGCCCAGTTCCCCGCGGGGGCTGATCGCGTGATCGCCGAGGCCGCCGGCGAACTGCTCCAGCGCGCCCTCTCGCTCTACCAGGACAACGCCCGCGCGACGAGCTGGCTGGAACGGCACCTGGCGCGGTTCGCCGAACCGCTGCGGCTGGCCGTGGTCGGCTCGTCCGGTGCCGGGAAGTCGAGCCTGCTCAACGCGCTGGCGGGGGACGAGGTGGCGCCGCTCAAGCTCGGTGACCGCCAGGTGATGACCTGGTACCAGGGCGGGTCGGCGCCGCGTGCGCTGGCCTATCCGCCGGGTGGGGCCGCGCCGTGGGAGCTGGGCGCCGAGCGCACCGACCGGCGGCTGCGCGTGGACCTGTCGCCGCTGTCGGGGCAGCAGGTGGACCGGCTGGTGGTCGATTGGCCGAGCCGCCAGCTGCGTGACCTGGTGCTGATGGACACGCCCGCGCTGGATCCCGAGGCCGGACCGCAGGCGCTGGCCGGTGGGCTCACCGACGCCGACGCCGTGCTGTACCTGGTGCGACGGCCGCACGGCCCCGAGCTGGACGCGCTGCGCTCGCTGCACGGCCCGCCGAGCGGCTGGGCCCTGCCGGTGCACGCGATGGTGGTGTTGTCCAGGGCGGACGAACTCGGCGCCGGCCGGGTCGACGCGTTGATCTCGGCCCGGCAGGTGGCTCGCCGCTACCGCCGCACCGACGAGGTGCAGGACCTGTGCCAGGACGTGATCGCGGTCGCCGGGCTGGTGGCGAGCGCGGGCCGCACGCTGAGCGAACCGGAGTTCGCCGCGCTGTCCGCGCTCGCGCAGGTCCCCCGGCCGGATCTGGAAAGCAGGCTGCTGTCGGCGGACCGGTTCGTCCGCGCCGACGCGCCACTGCCGCTGAAGCCCAGCGCCCGCGAATGGCTGCTCGGCCGGTTCGGCCTGTTCGGGCTGCGCCTGGCGACCACGCTGATCCGCCGCGGCGCGAACACCGTGCCCGCGCTGGCCGGTCAGCTGGTGCAGCGCAGCGGGCTCGGCGAGCTGCGGGACGCGATCGGGCTGCAGTTCGCCGCCCGCGAGGACGTGCTGAAGGCCCGCGCGGCGCTGCTCGGGCTGGAGGTGCTGCTGCGCCGGGAACCACGGCACGGCAGCGAGCAGCTGGCCGCCGAGCTGGACCGCCTGGTGTCCGGCGCGCACGCGTTCGCCGAGCTGCGCGTGCTGGCGGCGTTGCGCGGTGGCCGGACCGAGCTGCCGGACGAACTGGCGGAGGACGCCATCCGGCTGACCGGCGGCCACGGCGTCGGCCTGCTGGAACGACTGGGCATCGAGGAGGAGGTCTCCCCGGCTGAACTGCAGGAGGCCATCCAGGACGCGCTGTGGCACTGGCGGGAGCAGGCGGTCAACCCGGCGCTGAGCGGCGTCGCCCGGCGGGCCGCCGAGGTGGTGCTGCGCAGTTGCGAGGCGATGCTGGCGCGGGATCCGGTGGCGCCCTAATAGTCGAACTGGTCCACGTTGTCGTTGGTGATCAGCAGCGGGTCGCCCAGGACCAGGGTCTTGTCGGCGCCGCTGTAGCGCACGGCTGGCAGTTCGGGGCTGACGTTGTTCATCGGCTCCGGGACCTTGCCGTCGGCGGCCAGCTTCGCCGCCCACGCGGTCAGGTAACCGAGGTTCTCCACGTCCCACAGCACCGACGCCGACGCCGAGCCGTCACGCAGGTACTCCTTCATCGACTGCGGGGTGCCGACGCCCACGGTGAAGACCTGCCCGATGCGCCCGGCCTCGCGGACCGCCTTCGCCACGCCCGGCGCGGAGGTGGTGCACTCGCCGACCAGCCCGGTGAGCTGGGGGTGCGCGGCCATCAGTTCTTTGGCCTTGGCGGCGGCCGCGTTCTGGTCCTCGCCGACGTAGACGATGTCGACGATCTGCGCTTCGGGGTAGTTCTGCGCGGTGTAGGCCTTCTGCACGGCGATCCAGGCGTTGAGGTTCGCCGCGGCCGGACCGCAGGACACGATCGCGTACTGCCCGGCGCCGCCGGTCTTGCGCATCAGCGCGTCGGTCAGCGCGCGGCCGACGCTTTCCGCGCCCGCCTGGTTGACGAAGAGTTCGCGGCCGGAGTTGGGCGCGTCGGTGTCGGTGGTGAGCACGCGGACGCCCCTGGCCTTGGCCTCGGCGACCACCGGGGCGAAGGACTCCGGGTCGTTCGGGGCGACCACCACCACGTTCACCCCGCGGCCGACGAACTCGCGCACGATGGCCGCCTGCTCGGCGGCGTCCGCGGTGAGCGGGCCGCGGTAGGTCCAGTTCACGCCGAGCAGCTGCGCCGCGCGCCTGCCTCCCTCGTTCATCGCGTCGAAGTAGGCGATGGACTGCACCTTGGGCACAAAGGCGACCTCGACCGGCCGCGCCTGCTGCTCTGGCGGCGGCTCAGCCCCGCACGCGGCCAGGAGCAGGCAGGCCGCGATCGCGGCGAGCCGTCTCGGCAGCCTCATCGATGGGTCCTTTCGTCGGGCGCACGCGCAGGACAGAACGAACGTCCACCACGTGGGTTGCGGGCGAGTAACCAAACCGCCGCGTTCTGATCAGGGTTGCGGGTCCGCCGGGCCGGGCGTGCGCGAACACGGAGTGTACGCGGACGGGCTCGTACCGCCGTCAACGGGCCGCGTTCCGGACGTGACCGGCGTCACGCCCATCCGGGCGTACCGCCTACCATCGGGCGAATGCTGAGAGACGCGCGGATCGAAGCCCGCATCCCCACGCAGGACCTCGAACGAGCACGACGCTGGTACGCCGAAAAGCTCGGCCTCGAACCGGTCGAGGAGCGCGAGGGCGGCCTCCGTTACGAAGGCGCCGCCGGGGTTTTCTGCCTGTTCGCCTCGGCCGGTGCCGCCGACGGCTCGTTCACCCAGCTGGCGTTCAACGTCGACGACATCGACGCCACCGTCGCCGCGCTGCGTGCCCGCGGGGTGGTGTTCGAGGAGTACGAGGGCACCGTCGGCGGCATCATCGAAATCGACGGCAACTATCCGAGCAAGGGCCGCGGCGAGCGCGGTGCGTGGTTCCGCGACAGCGAGGGCAACATGCTCGGCATCGGCCAGGCGGTGCGCTAGCGGGCCTGCAGCGCGTCCACCGCCACCGCCTGCGCGATCACCAGCCGGTGGTCGATCCCGGCGTCGGCGATGTCGATCCGGTAGTGGTCGCGCAGCCAGGTCTTCTTGTCCACGCTGAACACCGGGCCGTTTTCGCCGGCGAAGTCGAAGTGGTAGCGGAACGGGAACGGGATGTTCTCGATGATCGGCAGGAAGTTCCACACCCGCCGCAGCACGGCGATGCCGCCGTGGCGCTCGCGGCCGGTGACCGTGGGCCTGCCCGGCTGGTCGAGGTGCCAGGTCGAGTTGACCAGCGACTTGCCGAAGTCCTTGCGGAACAGGCCGATCGACCGGCCGTCGGCGTCGGTGACGTCGTAGCCGCTGCCGAGGTCGATCACCTTGCGGGCCTTGAACCTGGCCAGCACGGCGCGCTTCGACGAGTCGGTGTAGATGGTCACCTCTTCCTTGAACTTCAGCCGTTTCTGCTCGACGAACGCGATCAGCTCGCCGGGCTCGCCGCCCTGGTCGGCGAAGATCTGGTAGCGGTTCACCGCGAAGGTGACCTTCTGGTGCATGTGCAGCGTGGCTTGGGTCACAACCGCAGTCTCTCACCCGGTCAGGTGACGGTCGCGGGCAGGCCGAACCGCGGCCGGAGACCGTCGTGGAGGAACCAGGTCAGCGCGCTGATGCCGTCGCCGGTGGGGGTCAGCACAAAAAGCCCGGCCGGTTTGCCGTCGAGGTAACAGCCGAACGCGGGCTGGGTGTTCGCGCGCGTCGGCACCAGACGGCGGATGCGCGGCCCGCACCAGGTGGCGAACGTGGTGAACAACGCGGCGATCCCGTCGCCCTGGTATTCGTGCGGCGCGGGTGGCATGGACAACCACGCGTCGTCGGTCAGCAGGGCGAGAATGCCGTCCACGTCACCGGCGGTGAACGCGTCGGCGAAGCGCCGGGTCAGTTCGCGCTCAGCCGGGGAGTCCGGTAACGGCGTGTGGTCGGGGTCGGCGGGCCGGTCGAGCTGGGCGCGGGCGCGCTGCAGGGCGCCCTTGACCGCGGTCGGGCTGGTGCCGAGCAGTTCGGCGGCCTCGGCGGTCGAATAACCGAGCACGTCACGCAGCAGGAGCGTGGCGGTCTGCCGCGGCGGCAGCCGTTGCAGGGCCGCGATGAAGGCGAGTTCGACGGTTTCCCGGCGGTGGTAACTGGTTTCCGGGCCCAGCACGGCGTCCGGGCACGGCTGGAGCCACGTCACGTCCGTGCGGCGACTGGGCTCCGGCGGCTCGAACGACGGCGTCGGCTCGGGCGGGCGCCGACGGCTGGCGTCCCGCATGGCGTTGAGGCAGCGGTTGGTGGCGATGCGGTAGAGCCAGGTCCGCACCGAGGCGCGGCAGGCGTAGCCGTCCAGCCCGCGCCAGGCCGCGAGCAGGGTTTCCTGCAGCACGTCCTCGGCGTCGGTGAGGGAGCCGAGCATGCGGTAGCAGTGGACGCGCAGCTCGTGGTGGTGCGGTTCGGTCAGCTCGCGGAAGGCCCGCTCGTCCCCGCGGCGGGCGCGGTCCAGTACGTCCACGCGCGGATCTTCGCACGGCGGACCGTTCCGTCCGGGGCGCGAGTGGTGTCAGCACAGGAGTCCACCGATGATCAACCCAGGAGGAACCCGTGACCGACCCACTCGACGACCTGACTGCCGCCACCGCCCGCGTGGCCGAGCTGATCGACGGCATCCGGCGCTGGGACGCGGAAACCCCGTGCCCGGCGTGGAACGTGCGCGACGTGGTCAACCACCTCGTGCTCGGCAACCGCCTGTTCACCGGCATCCTGCGTGGTGAGGCAGCCGTGACGCCCGAGGCACTGGACCCGGCCAAGTCCGACGCGCTCGGCGACGCCCCGGCGGACGCGTATCGGAAGGCCACCGGCGAACTGCGCACCGAATTCCGGCAGCCCGAGATCCGGACGCGGATCTTCGAGGTGCCGGTCGGCGCGGTGCCGGGAGTCGCCGCGATCCTGCTGCGCACCACCGAAGAACTCGTACACGGCTGGGATCTGGCCCGCGCCACGGGACAGCCGCCGGGGTTCCCGGAGGACGTCGCGGAGCGCGCGCTGGAGTTCAGCCGGGCCAAGCTCGCCGACGTCCCGCCGGACCGAAGCCCGTTCGCGCCGCCGAAGCAAGTGCCGTCCGGGGCTCCGGCCATCGACCGGCTCGCCGCGTTGCTGGGCCGCTGACGCGGTGGCGAGATCTTGGCGGTAGTTGTCGTCGGCGTCCGTGTTGCCTGCCGTGTTTCCCCGTCATTCTCGGGAAATGCGCAAAGCCATCGTTTCCTTGACCACCTTCTGCAAGGACTTCGCCTACGGCATCCACGCGGGCAACGCGATCCGCCACGGGCTGGCGGTGCCGCGGCGCAGGCGGAAGATCCGCCGATAACAACGCGGAACCGGGCGGGATGCTCGACGATGGGCGGGTGACCGACGTCGAGCCCGTGCCCGTCCTGACCGAGCTGTCGGCGCGTGAGCGCGAACTGGTGCGCGCCGCCCGCCACGGCGACGAGCTGGTGTGCGGCGAGGTGAGCAGCAACCTTCTCGCCGCCACCAGCGATCCGGATCAGCAGGTCCGGGCCCGGCTGATCCGTGAACTGCTCCGCGGGGAGCACGGCGAACTCGATCCCCACGGGGTCCGGCTCCGGGGTGCCCGCATCGTCGGGCACCTCGACCTGGACCACCTCGAAACCAGCGCCGGGCTCGAGCTGACCGGTTGTGCCTTCACCTGGCCGATCACCGCGTTCGGCGCTCAGCTGCCCCGGTTGATCCTGACGGGCAGCCGCATCATCGGGCTGTACGCGCGCGGCCTGCGCGTCACCGGAGACCTGGTACTGGAAGACGGTGACGTGCGGGACTCGGTCCAGTTGTCTGGCGCGCACATCGACGGCGCGCTCCGAGCCTCGCGACTGCGCGGTGGCACCTTCGACGCCGACGATGCGAAGGTCGACGGCGACCTCCGCCTGGCGCACGCAAACATCATCAGCACCAGCGCACACGGCGCGATCCGCCTGCACGGCGCGCACATCGGCGGCCAGCTCTCCGCCGAGCACCTGCGCTGCGACAACCCCTCCGGCATCGCCGTGAACGCCGAGCACCTGGACATCGGGGGTGGTCTGTACCTGGACAACGCGCACCTCACCGGCCACAGCCCGCTCGGCGCGATCCGCCTGCACAGCGCCCGCATCGGCGGCCAGCTCAACCTGACGCGCCTGAACTGCGCCAACGCCGGCGGGCCGGCGCTGAGCGCCGAGCGCATCCAGGTGACCGGGAGCCTGCACCTGGCCGGGGCACGCTACGCCGGCCGCGGCGAGAACGGCACGGTCCGCCTCGTCGACGCGCACATCGGAAGCCAGGTCAACGCCGAGCACCTGCACTGCGACAACCCCTCCGGCGTCGCGCTGCTCAGTGACGACCTGAAGGTTGACGGTGATCTGCACCTGACGCACGCGCGGCTCACCGGCAACAGCGCACAAGGCGCGATTCGCCTGCACAGCGCGCACATCGGCGGTCAGCTCAACGCGGAAGGCCTGCACTGCGACAATCCCGGCGGCAGCGCGTTCGTCGGTGCGAACCTGACCGTGCTCGGCAATCTGTACCTGATCAGCGCGTGGTTCACCGCGAACAGCGAGCACAGCGCCGTCTGCCTGCACGACGCCCAGATCAGGGGTTTGCTGAACGCGCGGTGGTTGCGTGGTGAGAACACCAGCGGGTCCGTGCTGTGCGCGGATCGCCTTCGCGCGGAGCGGAGCGTGACGCTGCGGCACGCGCGGCTCACCGGCGATCGCCAGGCAGCGGCCGTGCACCTGCTCGGCGCGCACATCAGCGGTCAGCTCGTCCTCCGCGACACCGGGATCGACAACGGGTCGGCGATCGGGCTGGATCTCGAAGACACCCGGGTCGACGGCACGGTGTTCTTCCCGGCCGAGCTGGTCTGCCCCGAGCCGTGGGGCGGTTCGTGCCGGTACTCCCGATCCGTTGGGCTGGACGGTTTCACCTTCGACGCACTGTCCGATGTCGACTGGCCGGAGTGGGTGCACCTGATCCGCTTCCACACCGGTTACTACGCGCCGTCGCCGTACCAGAAGCTGGCCGTCGCGGAGCGGGCGGCGGGGCACGACAGCAACGCCCGGCACATCCTGATCGCGCAGCAGCGGGACCTGCACCGGCGGTCACCCGGGGCGCTGGGCGGGCCGCTGGCTCGCTGGGGTCACCGGCTGTGGGGCGCGCTGACCGGTTACGGCTACCGCACGCGCCGCACCGCCGCCGCACTGCTGCTGGCGCTCATCGCGGCGGGCGGCTTCGGCCTCTGGGCGGGTCACGTCGACACACGGCCCGGCTACGCCGCGGAACGCACCGCCGCCTCGGGAACGCCCGGGCAGCAGTGCACGCCTGTCGAACTCATCGGTTTGGGCCTGGACCGCGGGCTGCCGCTGGCCCCCACCGGCCTCCGCACGCGCTGCGATCTCGACACCGCGACCACGCCGGGACAGTGGTTCACGGTGGCCATCTGGCTCGTCCAGGCGGCGGTCTGGGGCCTGGCGACCCTCGCCGTCGCCGGCTACACCGGCCTCGTCCGCAAAACGGCCTGATCGCGGCCTGCGGTCGGGATGACAGGATTTGAACCTGCGACCCTTCGCTCCCAAAGCGAATGCGCTACCAAGCTGCGCCACATCCCGTAAGCCACCCGGGTGGCTTGCACCCAGCTTAGCGGCAACCGGTAAGCTGCCTGTGCACCCGGTACCACGGGCGCACGCGGGCGTAGCTCAATGGTAGAGCCCCAGTCTTCCAAACTGGCTACGCGGGTTCGATTCCCGTCGCCCGCTCCAACCACGAAAACCGCAGTTCAGGCACAACAGTGAAGCGGCGGCCCCGGCCAAGGGAGCCGCCGCTTCCGCCGTTCTACCGGGGTCAGTCCTTGACCTCACGCGCCGTTGCCATCGCGCGGTCGGTTTCCCAGAAGGCACGCATCGAGCGGATCAGGCCGTCTTCGCCGACGCGGTAGACGAAAACGCCGTCCGTGTCGACGCGGTAGTTGCCGGGCAGGTAGGTGGTGATGGTGCCGACGTTGGCCACCTCGTCCCCCGCCGCGTGGGAGTCGCGGATGGTGAATTCGAAGCGCTCCACCTGCCCGATCGTCTTGTCCCAGAACGCCGAGATGCCTTCCCGGCCGTGGTGCCCCTTGCCCTCTTCGTCGAAAAAGGACGGGCCGACCGGGTCCTCCACGGTCGCGTCGTCGGCGAACAGGGACAGCCACTCCTCCTTCGCCCCGCGCACCACCGCGTTCATCGACCGCCACGCCGCCACGCGCGCCGGCGGCTGCTCGGCCTCGGGATCCCAGCTGACCGTGATGCTCATCCTCGCTCCCCTCCGACCACCGCGATGACCTCATCCCCGAACCGGCGGATCGAATCCTTCTTCGCCGACAGCTCACCGTCGAAACCGATGCCGTCGAACATCCACGGCATGGTGATCACGTCCGTCACGCCGATGTCCGCCTGCGCGCGATACCCGTCCACGCCGAAGCTGTCGATGCACACCGCCTGGTATTCGAACGGCGCATCCGCCCGGCCCGCCTCCGCCAGCAACTCACGCAGCCGCCCGATCGTGGACCGCAGGTCGTCGAACTTCATCATCGCCGACGACCAGCCGTCCGCGTACTTCGCCGCCCGCTTCAACGCCACCTCGGTGTGCCCGCCCACGTAGAACGGCACCCGCTTCGGCGGCGTCGGGCTCATGCGCAGCTTGCCGAAGTCGAAGAACTCCCCGTGGTACTCGACCATCCCGCCGTCGAGGATCAGCCGCAGCACCTCGATCGCCTCGTCCACCCGCTTGCCGCGCCGGGCGTACGGCGCGCCGCACCATTCGAACTCCTCCGGCGACCAGCCGACACCGAGCCCCAGCCCGAACCGCCCGCCGGTCAGCGCGGCCACCGAGTTCACCTGCCTGGCCAGCAGCACCGGGTTCCGCGACCCCAGCTTCAGCACCGACGTGTAGAACTCGATCGTCGAGGTGACCGCGCCCATCGCCGCGGTGGCGACCAGCGGATCGGCCCACGGCGTCTCCTCGTTCCAGAACCTGTTCCCGTCCGGCGTGTACGGGTAGTCCGCCGACACCTCCTCGGAATAGAACAGCGAGTCCGGCAGCACGACCGAGGAAAAACCGCTCTGCTCAGCCGTGACCGCCAACTCGGTGAGCTGGTCCAGCGGGCTCATGGCAATCGAGAGGGAGAACTTCACAGCGCAGAACTATAACGTGTTCTAGTCGCGCTGGCTATCCCGTCCACTTCCGTTCAGCAGCGCCTTCAGCGACGCCGTGTAGTCCTCGAAGGCCAGCCGCCCGCGCCGGGTGAGCGACACGTACGTCACCGGCGTGCGGCGCTGGTGGGTCTTGGTGATCTCGACGTACTCCGCGTCCTCGAGCTTGCGCAGGTGCGTGGACAGGTTCCCGGCGGTCATGCCCAGCAGTTCCTGCAACCGCGGGAACGAGATCGAGTCACCGTCGGCCAGCGCGGCGAGCGCGACCGTCACCCGCAACCGCGCCTGCGCGTGGATCACCGGGTCCAGTTCCACGCTCATCGGCACCGCCGCTGCTCGACCAGCCACGCCGACCCGAACGAGAGCAACCCGCCGACGGCCACCACCGCGTTCTGGTAGTCCACCCCGGCCAGCACCGCGCCGACCGCGGTCAGCAGGAGCACCACCCCGGAGCCGTAGAACAGCACGTCGCGGTACATCGCGCCGCCCGCCAGGCACAACGCCCCGGCCAGGCCCATCATGGTGCCCGCCCACAGCGGCGGGATCAGCTCCTCGGGCATGCCCTTGGCCATCAGCAGCAGGTTCACCGCGATCACCGTGGCGAAGGCGATCGGCCAGCTGAAGCCGTACATCGCCCCGGCCTTCGAGGACGTGCCGCGCACACCCCGGCCCGAGCGAATGCCGACCACCGCGCTGGTCACCGAGCCGGTCGCGAACAACACGGTCATCACCACCCCCGGCACCCAGAGCGGGAAAACCGGCCCCGGCCAGCCGTTGCCCGCCAGGTGGAAGGTGCCGAAGGCGAGGAACCACAGCACGGCCCACAGGCCGGGCAGGTGCCTGCCCCCGCCGTGCAGCCGCTTCGCGGCCACCGCCGACTCCCGGTTGATCAGTTCCAGCGACTCCCGCGCCGACAACGGCGGGCTCTCTCCGGACATCGTGGTCACGTCCCCTCCAACTTTGCGATTCAAAGTACTTGGACTTTGTATCGCAAAGTTGTTGGCCGGAGCAACCCTCGGTTACCGCACCTGACCCTCGGTCCAGCCGCGCGCGAGGATCTCGGCGGCAGTCTCCGCGGGGGTCTGCCGCGAGGAATCCAGCCAGAGCCCGACCTTCGGGGTGTTGCGGCGAAGTTCGTCGTCGAGCATCTGGGGCGTATAGCCCACGTACGCGCTTTTGGCCCGGCCCCGCTCACGCTCCGCGACGACCGCCGGATCGGGCGCGAGCACCACGACGATCAGGGGACGGCTGCGCAGCAGGCCGATCACCTCCGGCAGGTACTCGCCGAGGATCACGTCCTGGAAAACCACGTCGAACCCGGCGTCGAAGTAGCCGTCGGCACAGGCCGCGGCCAGGCGGTACCGCAGCCGCAGCTGCGCGATCGCCTCCGGGGTCGGCTCGGCCGACATCTCGTGGCGGCCGGTCACCACCATCCTGCGGAAGGTGTCACCCCGCAGGTGCACCGCGGCGGGCAGCGAGGTGGCCAGTTCCTGGGCCACCGTGGACTTCCCGGCGGCGGAGATGCCGGTGATCAGGTAGACGGCTTTCGACATGGCGGCGATGCTTCCAGCCCCGCCGCTCGCCCGCAGCTGAATTTGTTGCCGCCGCCCGATTCCGCCGACCACAATCCCACGCATGGGTACAGCTGGGGTATTCGACGGGGACACCGCGGACAACTACGCCGAATACCGGCGCGGATATCGACCGGCCGAGATCGAATTCCTGGCCACCCGGTTCGCGTTGGGCGAACACGCGAAGGTGCTCGATCTCGGGTGCGGTACCGGGCAATTGACCATCCCGCTCGCCGGGCACGCCGGCTGCGCGATCGGCCTCGATCCATCCGCCGACATGCTCACCCACGCCCGGCGGAAAGCCAAAGAAGCCGGGGTGGGCAACACGGCGTGGCTGGTCGGTTACGACAGCGACATCGGTGACCTCGAAGCACTGCTGGGCGAGGAAAGCCTGCGCCTGGTCACCATCGGGCAGGCACTGCACTGGATGGCTGCGGAAACGGTGTTCACCGCGCTCTGGCCACTGCTCGAACCGGGTGGCGGCATCGCCGTCGTCGCCAACGGGACGCCGGTCTGGACCCAGGACGCACCCTGGGCGCCGGCGCTGCGCGAAACCGCGTCGAAATGGCTCGGCCCGCTGAGCTTCCCGACCTGCGGGACCAGCCGCGCCGAACGCGACCGGTATGCGGAACTGCTGGTCAGGACCGGGTACACCGAGGTCGGCGAGCATCGGGCCGACTACCGCGAAGTGTTCGGCATCGACGAGTTCATCGGGTCCTTCTACTCGGCCGCGCCCCGGGACCGGCTGGCCCCGGAGCAGTGGGATTCCTTCGACCAAGATCTTCGCCAGGCATTGGCCGCCGCGCAACCGGACGGCCGGTTCACCGAGGCGGTACCGGTACGAATACTGACCGGCCGTAAACCGAAAGGGTGAGCCAAAACACCTCCCGCACTGTGATCTGCGTCACAGCGATTTCTTTATCGGTGTGCAAGTTCGGTCCCCTGGAGCTGGGAATTCACCCTGATATCCGGTCGTGATCTGTAGCCCGCATCACCTGAACCGGGAATCCCCATATTTCGAAATCCGGGGTCAGTCGTGTTTATCGTCCCGTGATCGGTCGTTTCGGCCGATGTCCCCGACACGCACGAAACACCCTGGAGGACGAATAGTGTCCACCGCATCGCTGCCGCGCCGCACCCGGCGGCTCGGCACCGTGACCGCAGCTTTCGTGGCCGGCGCGGGAGCGCTTCTCACCCTGCCCGGCACCGCGTCCGCAGCGGACGCCCCCGCCGTCCCCGTCCCGGTGGAAGCCCCCGACCACCGCGGGGTCACCCACACCGAAGCCGCGCCGCCCAAGCCGGCCGGGCAGAGCCTGGTCGAGAAGGCGGCCGAGCAGCAGGGCAAGCCGTACAGCTACGGCGCCACCGGCCCGGACAGCTTCGACTGCTCCGGCCTGACCCAGTTCGTGCACCGCCAGCTCGGCATCGAGCTGCCGCGCACCTCACGCGACCAGCGGGCCGCCGTGGCCTCGGTGGACAAGTCCGCCATGCAGCCCGGCGACCTGATCTTCTTCGCCAACTCCGGCGGCAGCGTCTACCACGTGGGCATCTTCGCCGGTGACGGGCAGATGTGGGCCGCGCCGGAGTCCGGCGACGTGGTCCGCCTGCAGAAGATCTGGACCGACTCCTACACCGTCGGCCGCGCCTGGTGACCACCTGACCACTGGCCCGGCTCACCATCCCCCGGGTGAGCCGGGCCACCCGTCAGGGGGAACCTCCGCGGTGACGTCCGCGTTGTCCGGTTCAGGAGACCGACAACCCAGGGAGTCACCATGGGCACCGCGATCGTGCTGATCGTTCTCGTCGTTCTGGTGGTCGGCGGCGGGGTCTACCTCGCCAGGAAGAACGCGGCGGCCAAGCAGCAGCGCCTCGACGACGCCAAGGCCGACGCCCGCCGCCTGCTCGAACGCCTCGGCGGGCAGGTGCTCAACCTCACCGGCTCGGACACCGCCTCGCAGCAGGCGCTGGCCGACGCCGCCGAGCGCTACAACGCGGCCGGCTCGCAGATGGAGCAGGCGCAGACCGAGGAACAGGCCAGGCTGGTCAAGGAAACCGCCGTCGAAGGCCTCTACTACGTGCGCGCGGCGCGCCTCGCGATGGGCATGGATCCCGGTCCGGACCTGCCGCGCGACCCCGAGCGCGAGAACGCGGGCAAGGTCACCGAGTACCGCTCGGTCGACGTCGAGGGCCAGCACTACGAGGCCTCGCCCGACCCGACTTCGAACACCCCGCACTACTACCCCGGCGGCCGCGTGGCCGGGCGCCCGGTGCCGCAGGGCTGGTACAGCGAGCCCTGGTGGAAGCCGGCGCTGGTCGCGGGTGCCTGGGGTCTCGGCTCGATGCTGCTGTTCAGCGCGATGTTCTCCGGCATGGCCGGGATCGCCAGCGCGTCGGCGTGGGAGTCCGGTTACGACGCCGGTCAGGAGGACGCGGCGGCCGAGGCCGACGCGGGCGGCGGCGACATGGGCGGCGACGCCGGTGGTGGCGACTTCGGCGGCGGCGATTTCGGTGGTGGCGACTTCGGCGGCGGGGACTTCGGCGGCGGTTTCTGACCGCTCACGAAGGCTGGCAGGCCGGGCACCAGTACAGCTTGCGGCCCGCCAGTTCCTGGAAGGCCACGGGCGTACCGCAGACCAGGCACGGCTGACCGGTGCGGCGGTAGACGTAGACCTCTCCGCCGTGCCGGTCCCGCCGCGGCGCGCGGCCGGTGACCTCGGGCAGGTGCTCGTCGGCCACCGTGTCGATCCGGCCGGTGCGCACGCCCTCGCGCATCAGCACCACCAGGTCCGCCCACATCGCGTCCCAGAGCGAGCGGTCCAGCGTCTTCCCGGGGAGCATCGGGGCCACGCCGTGCCGGAACAGCACCTCGGCGCGGTAGACGTTGCCGACCCCGGCCAGCACCGACTGGTCCATCAGCAACGCGGCGATCGAGGTCCGCGAACCGGAGATGCGCTGCCACGCCAGTTCCGGCTTGGCGTCGCGGCGCAGCGGGTCCGGCCCGAGCCGTGCCTTGATCGCGTCGGCCTCGCCCTCGGTGAGCAGCTCACAGCGCGTCGGCCCGCGCAGATCGGTCCAGTGCGTGCGGCCGACCAGCCGCATCCGCACCTGCCCCACCGGTTCCGGCGCGGGCAGCTTCGCCTCGCCGAAGGTGCCGTACAGCCCGAGGTGGACGTGCACCACGCCCGCCGGTCCGTAGTCGTGGAACAGGTGCTTCCCGTACGCCTCGGCGGTTTTCAGCACCTGACCGTCCACAACGGACGCTTCGGCGGCGAACCGGCCCTGCGGGCTGGACACCTCGACCGGGGCACCGCCGTAGCGCCGCTTGTGCAGCCGCGCCAGGCGGTGCAGGGTGTGCCCCTCCGGCATCAGGGCAGCGCCGGGGGCGTTCCGGTGCGCTCGTAGTCCAGCAGCTGCCGCACCCGCCGCCCGTGCCGCTCGTCCGGCGACGGCTCGGTGGCGAGGAACGCCTCGACGATCTCGACGGCCTGCTCGGTGGTGTGCATCCGCGCGCCGACCCCGATCAGCTGGGCGTGATTGTGCTCACGCGTCAGCTTCGCGGTCTCCACGCTCCACGCCAGCCCGGCGCGGGCGCCGGCGACCTTGTTCGCGGCGATCTGCTCACCGTTGCCGGAGCCGCCGATGACGATGCCGAGGCTGCCCTCGTCGGCGACCACCCGGCGGGCGGTCTCCACGCAGAACGCGGGGTAGTCGTCGGCCGGGTCGTACTCGGCCGGACCGACGTCGGTCACTTCGTGGCCCTGCTCGCGCAGGTGCTGGACCAGGTGGTTCTTCAGGTCGAAGCCCGCATGGTCGGCTCCAAGGTAAACACGCACGGGGTCAGAGTCTGCCATCCGGCGGAGCACGGGGCGCGCCCGCCCGGCATGCTGTGACGATGAGCATCTTCGGGCAGCCGGGGCACGACATCAGGCTCGAATGGGGCGAGTCGGGGATCACCGCACTGGGCGCGGAATGCGCGGTGCTGATCATCGTGGACGTGCTCTCGTTCTCCACCACCGTGGACATCGCGCTCAGCCGCGGCGCCCGCGTGCTGCCGCTGCGCTGGCGCGACCAGCGCGCGGTGGAGGCCGCACGCGAGGCGGGGGCCGTCCCGGCCGGTGAATGGGAATGGAACCTGCGACCGGC
Source organism: Amycolatopsis albispora (assembly GCF_003312875.1). Taxonomy (NCBI): domain Bacteria; kingdom Bacillati; phylum Actinomycetota; class Actinomycetes; order Pseudonocardiales; family Pseudonocardiaceae; genus Amycolatopsis; species Amycolatopsis albispora. The sequence goes on along the minus strand of NZ_CP015163.1, from coordinate 8,509,527 downwards.
GTCGGTGCTGACCATTCCGGCGGGCACGCTGCTGGCACTGCCGTCCCCGAACGGCGCGACGCTGTGCGCGATGGCGGCCAGCGCGGGCACCCAGGTGCTCACCGGCTGCCTGCGCAACGCGCGCGCGGTGGCCAGGATGGCGCGCGTGCTGGCGCAGGGCGGGCCGATCGGCGTGGTGCCCGCCGGGGAGCGCTGGGGCGTCGACGTGCTCACCGATCTCGGGTCCAGCGGGCCGCTGCGGCCGAGCGCGGAGGACCTGCTCGGCGCCGGGGCCATCGTCGACGCGCTGATCACCGCGGGCGCGCAGTGGCCGTCGGCCGAAGCGAGCCTGGCCGCGCGCGCCTACCGGGCCGCGGGCGCCGACGTCGGCGCGGTGGTGGCCAGTTCGTCGTCGGGCAAGGAACTCAGCCAGGCCGGGCACATGCGCGACGTGGATCTGGCGATCGCGGTGAACTCGTCCAAGATGGCGCCCTATCTCGACGAAGGCGTCTTCGTCGACGTGACCCCGAAGTGACCGTGCGCTGGGACGAGGTCGCGGACGGCGTGTACGCCCGCCGCTACCGCGAATGGGACCTGACCGTCGGGCTGGTCGTCGGCGACGGCGCCTGCCTGGTGATCGACACCCGCGCCAACGCGGAGGAAGGCGCCGAACTGGCGGGCGCGGTGCGCGAGGTGACCCCGCACCCGTGGACCGTGGTGCTCACGCACGACCACTTCGACCACTCGTTCGGCGTCCCGGCGTTCCTGCCGTGCGAGGTCTGGGCGCACGAGAACTGCCACCGCGAGCTGGCCGCGCGCGGCCGGCTCGCGCTGCCCGACCGGCTGCTCAGCGACCGGGCCGAGCTGCACGTCGGCGGCCGCCGGGTCGAGCTGGTCCACTTCGGGCCCGCCCACAGCGACAACGACGTGGTGGTGCACGTGCCGGACGCGTCCGTGGTGTTCGCCGGCGACCTGGTCGAATTCGCGCCGCCAGGCTCGTTCACCGCGGAATCCTTCGGCACGGACACCACGCTCGGAGGCTGGCCGGGCGCGCTCGACGGTGTGCTCGGGCTCGGCGCCGAGGTGATCGTGCCCGGTCACGGTGCGCCGGTTGACCGCGACTTCCTGGTGGCGCAGAAGGAGATCCTGCGTCGTCTGATCACTTTGGACAGTGCCGTGCGCGCCGGTGAACTCGACGCGGCGGCGGCCATCGCCGCCTCCCCGGTGGCCGAGGACGTCACACGGGCCGCGTTGCGCCTCGGCTGACCGCCAGCGCCGCGGCGAATCCGCCGAGCACCAGCCAGCCGGTCCAGCCGAGCAGGCCGGTCTGCAGCGGGTCCACCACGTGCCCGCGACCGGCCAGCGTGCCGGTCAGCCGCGGGCCGACGTCGCTGACCACGCTGTGCGCGACCACGGTCGGCCAGACCGAGCCGGTGCGCAGCCGCAGCCACCCGATGTACACGCCGATCAAACAGCCGCCGGCCAGCACCGCGGGCACGGTCAGCCACGCGGGATGACCGGGGAACTGGCCGCCGAGCAGCACCGTCGGCAGGTGCCACAGCCCCCAGATCGCGCCCATCAGCAGCAGGGCGCGCCAGTACCCCAGCGGGAGCAGCCGCGGCAGCAGATAACCCTGCCAGCCGAGTTCCTCACCGAGGAACAGCGGCAGCGACAGCACGAACCCGGCCGCGTTCACGGCGAAGAACGACAACACCGAGAAGCCGGAGAGGTCGGGCTCGTACACCCCGGCCATCGTCGCCAGCGCCAGCGACGCGACGGACAGGGCGAGCGTCGCGAGAAAGGCCAGCACGCAGCTACCCGGCCGCGGCCGGGTCATGCCGAGCAGCCGCGGCAGCTCGCGTGGGCGGTGGTCCCGCGACAGCACGAGGATCGCGGCCAGCGCGGGCGTCAGCATCATCAGCGCGATGGACACCTGCGCGCCCAGGCCCGCTTCCTCCGCACCGTCCGCCCGCTCGAACCCGCTCAGCCACAGCGGCGTCATCACCAGCCACGCACCGCCGTAGGCCAGCAGGAGGAACCGGCGGACACCCCAGGAATCGATCATGCCCGGAACGCTAGAACCGCTGCCGGGCAAGGGAAATCGCGGCAGCACCCGGATCGGGGGTGTAGCCGGTGCTACCCCGCCAGGTCGCTGCGGTAGGTCTCGGTGAGCAGCGCCACGCAGCCCGCGGCCACCACGGACACGCCCACCAGGTACAGCGAAGTCGGCCACGACGACCCGGCCGCGGCGTAGAACTCGGTGGCCAGGATCGGCGACACCGCACCGCCGACGATGCCGCCCATGCTGTACGCCACCGACGCGCCCGAATAGCGGTACCGCGTGGCAAAAAGCTCCGGCAGGAACGCGCCCATCGGCCCGAAGAACAAGCCCATGATCACCATGCCGCCGCTGAGCGCCACCGTGATCAGCACCGGGTTCGCGGTGTTCATCAGCCAGTACATCGGGAACGCCCAGAGCACCGAAACCGCGGCCGCGCCGAGGCAGACCCGCTTGCGCCCCAGGCGGTCCGACAGCCGGGCGGAGGCCAGCGTCGCCAGGCCGAGGCAGACCGCGGCGATCACCGTGCAGGTCAGCATGGCGCTGTAGGACAGCTTCAGCACGGTCGTGCCGTAGGACAGGTTGAAGGTCATCACGGTGTAGAAGAGCGTGTGCGCCAGCACCATCGCGCCCGAGGCCAGCAGCAGCACCCAGCCCTGGCGGCGGACCACCTCGAACAACGGCACCCTGGCGCGCCCGGCCTTGTCCATCGCCTGCTGGAAGACGGGCGTCTCGGCGATGGTCATCCGGATGTAGTAACTGACCACCACCAGCACGGCGCTGAGCAGGAACGGGATGCGCCAGCCCCACGCGCGGAAGTTCTCGGTGGACAGCACCGAGGTGAGCAGCAGGAAAACCCCGCCGGAGAGGAAGAACCCGACCGCGGGGCCCAGTTGCGGGAAACTGGAGTACAGCCCGCGCTTGCCCTCGGGCGCGTATTCGACCGAGAGCAGCACCGCGCCGCCCCACTCGCCGCCGAGCCCGATGCCCTGGAGGAAGCGGAACACGGTCAGCAGGACCGGCGCGAGCACGCCGAGCGTGGTGTACCCCGGCACCAGGCCGACCGCGACCGTGCTCAGCCCCATCAGCAGCAACGACACGACCAGCATCCGCTTGCGGCCGATCCGGTCACCGAAATGTCCGAAAAGGACGGCTCCGAGCGGCCGCGCGACAAAGCCGACGCCGAAGGTGGCCAGCGAGGCGATCGTGCCCGCCGTCGCGGAGAACTTCGGGAAGAAGACGTCCCCGAAGACGAGCACGGCCGCGGTGCCGTAGATGTAGAAGTCGTAGAACTCGATGGTGGTGCCGATGAACCCGGCGATCGCCACCCGTGACCGCGACACCGGCGTGGAAACGGCTCCCATTCAGCGAGCCCTTTCCAACCTGGTGGCCCAGCGCCGACGATGGCGACCACCGATCGGGGATGTCACGAATGTGGCTTTCGAGACGTTTGGCGTCTCGAAAGCCACATTCGTGACACCGAGCACCGCACGCCAGGCGCGGTTCGAAACGGCTCCCATTCGGGGAAGCCTACCGACCGGAGTCAACCGGTCACCGCGCCGAGCCGCCCCGGACTGGACACGAATGTGGCTTTCGGGGCACTTTCCGCCCCGAAAGCCACATTCGTGTTCGCTCCCCGAGCCCGGCCCCGGCTCAGTCGAAGTTCAGCGCGTCCGTGCCCGTGCGCGTCCGCTTCAGCTCGAAGAAGTCCGGGTAGGACGCCAGTGCGTACGCCCCGTCGAACACGCGCAGCGCGTCCTCCCCGCGCGGGATGGACGTCAGCACCGGGCCGAAGAAGGCGACCCCGTTGATGTGGATGGTCGGCGTGCCGACGTCCGAGCCGACCGGGTCCATGCCCTCGTGGTGGCTCTTGCGCAGCGCCTCGTCGTACTGGGTGGACTTCGCCGCCTCGGCCAGGTCCTCCGGCGCGCCGATCTCCCGCAGCGCCTCGCGGATGACCTCGTCGCCGTAACCGCGGCCCTGGTTGTGGATGCGGGTGCCGATCGCGGTGTAGTAGTCACGCAGCACCGCCTCGCCCTTGGCCTCGGCGACCGCGATCGCCACGCGCACCGGGCCCCAGCCCTGGTCCAGCAGCGCGCGGTACTCCTCGGGCAGGTCGTCGCGGTTCTCGTTCAGCACCGACAAGCTCATCACGCGGAACTTCAGGTCGATGTCCCGGTGCTTTTCCACCTCGAGGATCCAGCGCGAGCTGATCCAGGCGTACGGGCAGATCGGGTCGAAGTAGAAGTCCACCTCGGCCTGCTTGGCTGCGGTCATCACGTCTCCCTGCTCGGTGGGGCTCTCTGCTCCAGCGCAACAGCACACGCCCGGCCGTTGTTCCCCATCGTCAGCGAGGCAGCTCACATGATTGGATGCCGTGGTAAGCGAACCGATAACCGATATCAACGACCAGAGGTGCCTGTGCCCGCCCCGAACCTGACGCGCGACCAAGCCCAGCAGCGAGCCGGACTGCTCGAGGTCGAGTCCTACGACATCGAGCTCGACCTGACCGACGGCCGCGGCGGACCGGGCGAGAAGATCTTCGACTCGAAGACCACCGTCCGGTTCTCCAGCGCCCGGCCCGGCGAGGGCTCCTGGGTCGACATCGTCGCCGAGCAGGTGCGCTCGGCCACGCTCAACGGCAACAAGCTCGCGATCGAGAACTACCGCGAGGAGGACGGCATCGCGCTGCCCGAGCTGGCCGCCTCGAACGAGCTGGTGGTGGAGGCCGACTGCCGCTACATGAACACCGGCGAGGGCCTGCACCGGTTCGTCGACCCGGTCGACGAGGGCGTCTACCTCTACACGCAGTTCGAGACCGCCGACGCCAAGCGCATGTTCGCCTGCTTCGACCAGCCGGACCTGAAGTCGGTCTACCGGCTCACCGTGATCGCGCCGCGCGACTGGAAGGTCGTCTCGAACGCGCTGGTGGAGTCCACCGAGGACACCCCGGAGGGCGCGGTCCGCACCGTGTTCGCCACCTCCGAGCGGATCTCCACCTACCTGGTCGCGCTGATCGCCGGCCCGTACGCCGAATGGCGCGACACCTACACCGACGAGCACGGCGAGATCCCGCTGGGCATCTACTGCCGCGCCTCGCTCGCCGAGCACATGGACGCCGAGCGCCTGTTCACCGAGACCAAGCAGGGCTTCGGCTTCTACCACGAGAAGTTCGGCACCACCTACCCGTTCAGCAAGTACGACCAGCTCTTCGTGCCCGAGTTCAACGCGGGCGCGATGGAGAACGCCGGCGCGGTCACCTTCCTGGAGGACTACGTCTTCCGCTCGCGCGTGACCCGGTACGCCTACGAGCGCCGCGCCGAAACGCTGCTGCACGAGATGGCGCACATGTGGTTCGGCGACCTGGTCACCATGCGCTGGTGGGACGACCTGTGGCTGAACGAGTCGTTCGCCACCTTCGCCAGCGTGCTCGCCCAGGCCGAAGCCACCGAGTACACCAACGCGTGGACCAGCTTCGCCAACATCGAGAAGTCGTGGGCCTACCGGCAGGACCAGCTGCCCTCCACGCACCCGATCGCCGCGGACATCGTCGACCTGCACGCGGTCGAGGTGAACTTCGACGGCATCACCTACGCCAAGGGCGCCAGCGTGCTCAAGCAGCTGGTCGCCTACGTCGGCCAGGACAACTTCCTCGCCGGGCTGCGCCTGTACTTCGGCAAGCACGCCTGGGGCAACGCGACGCTGGCCGACCTGCTGGCCGCGCTCGAAGAAGCCTCCGGCCGCGACCTGTCGTGGTGGAGCGCCGAATGGCTGGAGACCACCGGGCTCAACTCGCTCACGCCGCGGTTCGAGGTGGACGGCGACGGCCGGTTCAGCTCGTTCGAGGTGGTGCAGTCGGGCGCCAAGCCGGGTGCCGGTGAGCTGCGCACGCACCGCATCGCGGTCGGCGTCTACGACGAGGACGAGGCGGGCCGGATCACCCGGAGCAAGCGCGTCGAGCTGGACGTGACCGGTGAGCGCACCGCCGTGCCGGACCTGGTCGGCGTGCCGGCGGGCAAGCTGGTGCTGGTCAACGACGACGACCTGACCTACTGCACGATGCGGCTGGACAGCGGTTCGCTGGTCACCCTGATCGACCGGATCGCCGACATCACCGACCCGCTGCCCCGCACGCTGTGCTGGTCGGCGGCCTGGGAGATGACCCGCGAGGCCGAGCTGAAGGCCCGCGACTTCGTCACCCTGGTGTCGCGCGGCGTGCACGCCGAGAGCGAGGTCGGCGTGGTGCAGCGGCTGCTGCTCCAGGCGCAGACCGCGCTCAACTCCTACGCGGAGCCGGAGTGGGCGATGTCACAGGGCTGGCCCGCCTTCACCGGCAAGCTGCTCGAGCTGGCGAAGTCGGCGCAGCCGGGTTCGGACCACCAGCTGGCCTTCGTCAACTCGCTCGCCGGTGGGGTGCTGGACGAGACGGCGCTCACCGCGGTGGCAGGCTGGCTCGACGGCTCGGCCCCGCTCGAGGGCCTCACCGTGGACACCGACCTGCGGTGGCGGCTGCTCCAGGCGCTCGTCGCGCACGGCAAGGCCGGTGACGACGAGATCGACGCCGAGCTGGCCCGCGACAACACCGCCACCGGCCGCCGCCAGGCCGAGGGCTCGCGCGCGCTGCGCCCGACGCCCGAGGCGAAGGCGGACGCCTGGCAGCGCGCGGTCTTCGACGACGAGCTGCCCAACGCCGTCAGCAACGCGCTGATCGGCGGGTTCTCGCACCCCGGCCAGAAGGCGCTGCTCGGGGCGTACGTGGAGAAGTACTTCGCGCAGATCGACGAGGTGTGGCAGCGGCGCTCCAGCGAGCGCGCGCAGCCGACCGTGATGGGGCTCTTCCCGTCGTGGGCGGTGGTGCGGAGCACGGTCGAAGCAGCCGACGCCTGGCTCGCCGGTGACCACCCGGCGGCGCTGCGGCGGCTGGTGTCGGAGGGCCGGGCGGGCATCGTGCGCGCACTGGCCGCCCGCGAGTTCGACCAGCAGGCGTAACGCAAAACGGGGCGTGACCACCGGCTCGGTGGTCACGCCCCGTGACGCGTTGCTCTAGTTCTTGGGCGCCGGGCCCGCCTGGTCGGTCATCATGCGCAGGCCGCTGACCAGGCCACCGACCAGGTCGCCCTCCTTGAAGGAGGCGACCATGCTCATCACCGCGAGCTTGGCCCCGCGGTCGGGCAGGCGGTGGAAGGCGCGCTCCCCGGTGACCACCTCGACCACGCGCTCACCGGGCGAAACGGCGATCAGCACCGCGTCCGTGGCGCCCTCGCCGATGGAGGCGTGCAGCCGTTCGGCCGCGGCGCGGCTGTCCTCGCCCAGTTCACCCAGGTAGACGCTGAAGTCCAGGCCCGTTTCGCGGGTGGCCAGGGTGAGCGCCTCGTCGAGGCGGGCCAGCTGGACGGCGTTGAATGGGCCAACCGGACCAGCGGGCTCGTACATCTTGGCGGCGCTGATGCGGCCGGTCGGCAGCACCACGGTGCCGGCGGGCAGGTCACGCTCGTCCACGGCGGTGCTCGCGCCGCCGTGGGTCAGTTCACCAGCTCCCACGAGCCCCTCCTCGTGCCGTGACGGCGGTGGCGCCGCCTTCCTCGGTCCCGGCGGCGAGCCGGCGACCGGCTCCCTCGGGGTTCGCGCTCCACCAGATCGGCGCGTATTCCCAGGGCTGGCCGGGGCGGTACCTCGGCGCACCGGAGAATTTCGACCGCAGCGTCACCAGGCTGACCACCAGGTAGATGGCCAGCGGCGCGGCCGCGAAGACCAGAAGCGTCTCGACCAAGTTCACGCGCGCAGCGTAGCTGATGGCCCAGCCGGGTGTGCCGGGACGCCGTGGTTGGCCAAGCATTCACGGGGCGTCCCCCGCTTGCCTCGTCGGCAACCGGCCAACAGGGGGAAGCGGGGTGGCCGAAAGATGGCAACTCAACGTACGTGCGGCGGTACTCACCGCTGTTGTCTTGTTCCCACGGTGAAATCCTCGTACTTTTTTCACCTGTACGGGCCTTGCCGCCTCGCTTCCCAGCTTCAATTGTCACGGAACGGTCCCAGGAGGACACGTCATGCAGAGCGCCCCCACCCCCGCCCAGGCGACGTACGACCGTTTTTCGTCACTCAACGAGATGACCCGGCTGAGTCTTGACTCGGACGGGCGTGGCACGAGGGTGACGCGGGACACACGCGTCACCGCCGGTACGCGAGTCACCCGTGGCACCCGCGTCACGCGCGGTACCCGGGTCACCGCGGGCACCAGGGTCACCTGCGGTACCCGCGTCACCGCTGGTACCAGGGTCACCGCGGGCACGCGGGTCACCCGGGGTACGCGCGTCACCAGGGGTACGCGGGTCACCTGCGGCACCCGGGTCACGCGAGGCACCCGCGTCACGGCCTGCACGCCGGGCACCCGCGTCACGGCCTGTGCTCAGGGCACCCGGGTCATGGCGGAAGCAGGCACGCGCGTCACGGCAGCGGCGGGCACCCGGGTCACGGCCTGCGCTCAGGGCACCCGGGTCACCGCGGCGGCGGGCACCCGGGTCACCGCGGCAGCGGGCACCCGCGTTACGGCAGCGGCGGGCACCCGCGTCACCGCGGGCACCCGCGTCACCAGGGGCACCCGCGTCACGCGTGGTACCCGGGTCACCTGCGGCACGCGCGTCACCAGCTGAACCACCAGCACCGACCGGCAACGGCCCACCGGCGCCCCGGCTGCCCTCAGGCGGCCGGGGCGCCGAGGTACTGGCGCCAGAGCGGATCCGCGTCCGTGGTGTGCGCGAGCAGCCGCCAGTGCGGACCGTGCGGTGCCCTCGGCACCACCGGCAGCCGCCAGCCGATCTCGCTGAGCAGCGAATCCGCCTTGCGGTGGTTGCACTTCGTGCAGCACGCCACGCAGTTCTGCCAGCTGTGCTCGCCGCCCTTGCTGCGCGGGACCACGTGGTCGATGGTCTCCGCGCGGCCACCGCAGTACACGCAGCGGTACCGGTCGCGGTGCATCAGCCCGGCCCTGGTCAGCGGCACCTGCGCGCGGTAGGGCACGCGCACGTAGGTGCTCAGCCGGATCACCGAGGGCACCGGCACGGTCATCGTCGCCGCGTGCAGGATCAGCCCGGCCGGATCACCGTGCACCACCTCGGCCTTGCCGCACAGCAGCAGCACCACCGCGCGCCGCAGCGGCAGCGCGGTCAGCGGCTCGAAGGTGGCGTTGAGCAGCAGCACCCGACGCCGCCCGCCCAGTGGCGTGGCCGGCCCCGAACCCCCCGGATCGCGTCCCTTGCGCTGGCCGTGTACGCGGGTCACACGCCCGCCACGGCTCGGCGGACCACTGGGCTGGGGTCCGGTCGACCCGCCCGAGTGGACGCAGGACACAACCTCCGGCGCCTGCCCGGCCAATTCCCGGCCCGGCGCGCCGAAGGGGATCGGTTGTCGGTCTGGCACTCGACCACCTCCACCGGTTCAGCCATAGAAGACCACAGATCACACCCATCGCGCACGTGTGTTATCCGACGTGTCATCGACCGGTACCGTGGTGGCCGGTTCCGGCGACCCCGAGCGCGTGGCTCACCCGCCCTTCCCGGAACACTCGCCGGAGCGCGTGAAATCCACGTGACGATGAGCGAAACACCCACGGAAAAGGAGTACCTCTCAGCCGTGAACGCACTGCTCAGCCAGCAGCCCACCGACCCGATACCGCTCTGCGCCCAGGAAGCGGGCAGCTGGTGCCGCTGGGTCTACGACACGACCGGCAACGCGTGGCTGGCCGGATCGGCGAACTGGCTGCTCGAGAAGCCGGTGCGGATCCTGCTGATCCTCGTCATCGCGTTCCTGGTCCGGCTGCTCGCCCGCAGGCTGATCGACAAGGTCACCACGCTGCCCGAGAACAACGGCGCGAGCAGCGGCAAGCTGCCCACCATCCTGCGCCCGCTGCGCGAGCGCGCGCCGGAGATCCTCGGCCCGCTGGTGGCCGAACGCCGCCGCCAGCGCGCCAAGACGATCGGCTCGGTGCTCAAGTCGCTGACCACGTTCCTGGTCTACGGCCTCGCCTTCATCCTGGTGCTCGGTGAGCTGGGCATCAATCTCGGCCCGATCATCGCGTCGGCGGGCATCGTCGGCGTGGCGCTCGGGTTCGGTGCGCAGAACCTGGTCAAGGACTTCCTGTCCGGCATGTTCATGATGCTCGAGGACCAGTACGGCGTCGGTGACGTCGTCGACCTCGGTGAGGCCACCGGCACCGTGGAGGCGGTCGGGCTCCGGATCACCACCGTGCGTGACCTGAACGGCACCGTCTGGTACGTCCGCAACGGCGAAGTGCTGCGGGTCGGCAACTCCAGCCAGGGCCACGCCGTCGCCGTGGTCGACGTGCCGCTGAACTACAACGCCGACGTCAGCCGGGCGACCGCGCTGCTCGCCGAGGTCGCCGAGGACGCGGTCAAGAGCGAGCCGCTGGCCTCCGACGTGCTCGAAGCGCCCGAGGTGCTCGGCGTGGAGGCCGTCACGCCCGAGGGCATGCAGCTGCGGATGACGGTGAAGGTGCGCCCCGGCAGGCAGTGGGCCGCCCAGCGCGCGCTGCGCGCCCGGATCATGAGCGCGCTGGAGGACGCCGGGTTCGAGCCGCCGCTCGGCCGGTTCTTCGGCGGCTCGACCACGAACAGCCAGGCATGATGGAGTGGTGGAAGTGAGCCCAGCGACGTCCGACACGCAGGAACCCCAGACGTTCTACGAGGCCGTCGGCGGTGAGCCGACGTTCCGGTTCATCGTCGGGCGGTTCTACCAGCAGGTGGCCGAGGACGAGATCCTCCGCCCGCTCTACCCGGAGGAGGACCTCGGCCCGGCCGAGGAGCGGTTCCGGCTGTTCCTCATGCAGTACTGGGGTGGTCCGCACACCTACTCCGACCAGCGCGGGCACCCGCGGCTGCGGATGCGGCACGCGCCGTTCAAGATCGGCCCGATCGAGCGCGACGCGTGGCTGCGCGCGATGCGGGTCGCCGTGGACGAAGCGAACCTGCCCGAGCCTTACGCCGAACAGCTCTGGGCGTACCTCGAAATGGCCGCACAGAGCATGATGAACAGCTGGATCTGAAGCCAGGAAAGAAAAAACCGGACGCTGCTGGACGAGCCCCGCCGTGGAGGTGGAAGGATTGCGCCTCGTGCGCAGAGCTGCCGACAGCAAAACCACCGCGGCGGGCGAAGGCCAGTGGTGGCGTGACAGCGTTTTCTACCAGGTGTACGTGCGTTCCTTCGCCGACTCCGACGGTGACGGGGTCGGTGACCTGGACGGAATCCGCAGCAGGCTCGGGTACCTGGAACTGCTGGGCGTCGACGCGCTGTGGCTGACCCCGTTCTACCGCTCGCCGATGGCCGACAACGGTTACGACATCTCGGATCCGCGTGACGTCGACCCGTTGTTCGGTGATCTGGCCGCCTTCGACCGGCTGGTCGAGGAGGCACACGGGCGCGGCATGAAGGTCACCATCGACCTGGTGCCCAACCACACCAGCGACCGGCACGAGTGGTTCACCGCCGCGCTCGCGTCGCTGCCGGGCAGTCCCGAGCGGGAGCGCTACATCTTCCGCGAGGGCCTCGGCATCACCGGTGAGCACCCGCCGAACAACTGGGTCAGCGCGTTCGGCGGTCCGGCGTGGACCCGCGTGCCGGACGGGCAGTGGTACCTGCACCTGTTCGCCCCGGAACAGCCCGACCTCAACTGGGGCAATCCCGAGGTGCACGCGGATCTCGAGCGCACGCTGCGGTTCTGGCTGGACCGCGGCATCGACGGTTTCCGCATCGACGTGGCGCACGGCATGGCGAAACCGCCCGGCCTGCCCGACATGGACCTGCGCGCGGCCGGTGCGGACGCGCTGATCAGCGGTGAGTACCGCGACATCCCGGACCGCCGCTTCGACAACGACGGCGTGCACGAGATCCACCAGATGATCCGCAAGGTGCTCGACGAGTACCCGGGCACGATGGCGGTCGGTGAGATCTGGGTGTCCGACGAGGAGCGCTTCGCCCGCTACCTCCGCCCGGACGAACTCCACCTCGGCTTCAACTTCCGCCTGGTGCTCACCCATTTCGACGCCGACGCGATGCGTGCGTCGATCGAGCGCTCACTGGCGGTCGCGCGCAGCGCCGGGGTGCCCGCCACCTGGACACTGTCCAATCACGACGTCTGGCGGCAGGTGAGCCGGTACGGCGGTGGCGAGCAGGGTTTGCGGCGGGCACGCGCGATGGCGCTGGTGGAACTGGCCCTGCCCGGCGCGATCTACCTGTACAACGGCGAAGAACTCGGCCTGGCCAATGTGGACCTGCCGGTGGAGGCGATGGTCGACCCGCGGGCACGCACGGCGGGCCCGGACCGCGGCCGTGACGGCTGCCGCGTGCCGATTCCCTGGGAGGGCGAGGAACCGCCGTTCGGCTTCTCCACCGCGGAGCGGGCCTGGCTGCCGATGCCCGCCGAATGGGCCGGGCTGACCGTGGAGGCGCAACTGGAGGACGCCGGTTCCACGCTCTCGCTCTACCGGCACGCGCTGGAACTGCGGCACCAGCATCCGGCCTTCGACGGCGAGGAAGTCGAGTGGTACGGCGCGCCGGCGGGCTGCTTTGCCTTGCGCCGCAAGCCAGGCGGCCTGGTGTGCGCGCTGAACACCTCGGCGGCGCCGGTGGACCTGCCGCCGGGCGAGGTGCTGCTGTCCAGCACTCCCCTGGTCGACGGCAAGCTGCCGCCGGACGCCGCCGCCTGGCTCGTCTAGTTCCCCTTGCACGTCACGAATGTGGCTTTCGAGACGTTGGGCGTCTCGAAAGCCACATTCGTGACAGGGCGTTCCCCGATCAGCGGCCGTAGCGCGGCTGCGTCTGCGGGTTGAACTCGTCGAACTTCACGGACTTCCCGGGCGCGGTGGCGCGGTCACGCACATCGAGCACGTCGAGGCCCTTCTGGATGTCCGAGGAGTAGATGTAGCCGTTGTAGTAGTACGCCGACCACGAACCACCGGTGATGTTCTCCGTGTTCGACAGCGGGCCGCGCTCCCACCAGGCGATCTCCTTGGGGTTCGCCGAGTCGGTGAAGTCCCAGACCGAGATGCCGCCCTGGTACCACGCCTGCACCATGATGTCGCGGCCCTTGACCGGGATCAGCGAGCCGTTGTGCGCCACGCAGTTCTCGGTTTCGGCCTGGTAGCGCGAGATCTTGTAGTAGCTGCGGAACTCGAGCTTGCGGTCGTCGCCGGTGCCGGTGATGTCGTAGATGCCGTCGGCACCGCGGTTCGGGCCGAACTTCGCGTTGCAGGTGGCCAGGCCGCCGCCGCCGAGCTCGTCGGTGAAGACCACCTTGGTGCCGTCGTTGTTGAAGGTGGCCGAGTGCCAGAACGCGAAGTTCACGTTGTCCTGCACCCGCTCGATCACCCGCGGGTTCAGCCGGTCGGTGATGTCGATCAGCACGCCGTCACCCATGCACGCGCCGCCCATCAGGTTCTTCTCCGGGAAGGCGGTGAGGTCGTGGCAGCCGGTGGTGGCCGAGCGGCGCGTGCCGTCCGGGTTGTCGCCGCCGGGGTTGCCGCCGTCCGGGAAGAGCACCGGGGTGGCGATCAGCGCGGCGTCCTGCGGGGCCTGGTTCGGCACCTTGACGATGGAGATCTTGTCGTGCGGCGGCTGGCAGTCCGGCAGGTTCGCGGCCGGCGCGTACGACGAGACGTAGAGCAGCGTGGAGTCGGTCTTCTCGTCCGGCACCAGCGTGTGGGTGTGCGAACCGCAGTCGGTCTCCACCGCGGAGACGTACTTCGGGTTCTTCAGGTCCGAGATGTCGAAGACCTTGATGCCCTCCCACGCACCCTTGTTCGAAGCGGGCAGCGGGGCGCTCTGGCAGGAGTTGTCGCTGCGTGAGGAGTCGGTGGACAGGAACAGCAGGTTCCCGGAGACCGAGACGTCGTTCTGCGAGCCGGGGCAGAGCACCTGGCTGACGATCTCCGGCTTCGACGGCTGCTTGATGTCGTAGATGACGAAGCCGTCGTAGTTGCCGACGATCGCGTGGTCGCCGGTGAACGCGATGTCGGTGCCGAGCGCGTTCGTCGTGTTGAACGGCGCCTGCTTCGGGATGTTGGCGATCTGCCGGATGTTCGGGCTGTGCACGATCTGGTCCACCGGCGGGATCCCGCTCTGGGCGACCGCGCCCGGGACGCCGGCGAGCCCGGACAGCGCGAGACCTGCCGCACCGGCGGCTGCCACGAACACACGGGAAAGGCGGTGGGTCCGGAAAATCCTGTTCACCACACGAGCCCCCAATCTTTCACTGGTCGGAGCAGATTATGTCCTTTCGGACAGATGGTCGATAGCTACTTAAGAAGGGGTCCGGTTCCTGGGAGGATTGACGAACCGGCCGCCGAGGCGGTTCGCTGGCGACATGACACGAACAGTGACCGCCGCGGTCGCCGCGGGGCTCGCCTGCGCGCTGCTGGCGGGATGCTCGAACGAGCCGGTCCCGCCTCCAGAGGCTGCACAGCCCTCGGTGGGCGTGCTGGTCCCGGGCAAGCCGGGCGAAAGCGCCACCGCGGTCCCGCCGGGCGAAGCGGGCGGGCATCAACAGGAAGTGACGCTCAGCGAAGTCGACGTCAACTACGTCACGAACATGATCCCGCACCACCGGCAGGCGATCGTGATGACCGATCTGGTCGCCGAGCGGGCGAGCAACGAGCTGGTGCGGGGCATCGCGAGCCGGATCGACGCCGCGCAGGGCGCCGAGATCGACCAGATGACCGCGTGGCTCACCCAGCACGGCAAGCCGGTCCCGCCCGAAGAAGACCCCACCAGCCACAGTGGACACGCTGGGCACGGCGGACACGGGGGTCACGATCACGCGACGATGCCGGGCATGGCCACGCCCGAGCAGCTCGACCAGCTGCGCGCGGCCAAGGGCACCGACTTCGACCGCCTGTTCCTGGACCTGATGATCCGGCACCACGAGGGCGCGCTGACCATGGCCGAGCAGCAGCTCGCCGGCGGGCTCAACGACCGCGCGCAGGAGATGGCGCAGGAAGTGATCACCGGGCAGACCGCCGAGATCGAGCGGATGCGCGCGGTTCAGCTCCCGTAGCTCTCGCCGCCGGCGCCCGCCTCGAACCCGGCGTCGTAGCCGTCCTCGTAATCGTCGTTGTCGGACAGCGCCGCACTGGCGATCCAGCCCGCCGCCGCGCCCGCCTGCAGGTAGGGCGCGGCACGGCGCCAGCGCGACGGCTTCTCGATCGCCGGCTCCGGGCGCTCCTGCTCGGCGGGACGCTCCGTCCGCCACGGGGTCTCCTCGGCGCGCACGCCGTCGAGGAACTCCCTGGTGGGATCCGGTTCAGCGGGCTTCTCGCGCTCGGTCATGCCACTACGATGACACCAGGGCCGCCCCGGATCCACCGGAACGGCCCTGGTAACACCCTCGTAAGAAGCTCAGTGCGCGCCGAACAGCAACGGCAGCAGCGCGTGCCGCCGCCGCACGATCGCGCCGTACCGCGCGTCCATCCGCAGCCACGAGTCGGTCGCCGTCACGCGCACCACGTCGTCGGTGATCGACGAGTCCAGGAAGCCCATGCCGGACAACGCGAACAGGCAGCGCATCTGGACCTTGACCTCCAGCTCGCCCCCGCTGACGGTGAGCACCGCCTGGTCCATCAGCGAAGCGGGCGGGTTGCCGTGCGGCCCGGCGTTCTCCCTGGCCAGCGACACGCCGCGGTCGGCGAGATCGGCGACCACGCCGACCGGCAGGTCGTCCACCGGCTGCCACCGCCCCGCCGCGGGCAGCTCCGAATGCCACAGCAGGTCCCGCGACGGGCCCGGGTCCATCCGCTCACCACCGGCCACGGTCAGCGCGGCCAGCAGCTCGGACCCGGACACGGTCACGTCCGACGGGCTGATCTCCCCGGCCACCGCCCTGGTCGCCAGCACGTCGAACGGCGTGGCCACCCAGGCCTCGACGATCCCCGGCGCGCGGTTGCGCAGGCGCACCGCCACCTGGCCGTCCAGCCGGACCGCCCGCGCGACGAACGCGCCGAGCGTCTCGCGGTCCGCGGGATCGGCGATCCGCAGTTCAGGCATCCGACTCCCCTAATCCGCGCCGCAGGAAATCGCGCTCGTCCTCGGTGAGCCGGCGCGGGCGCTCGGTGGTCACATCGTAGGGCGCGAGCTTGGTCTCGGCGGTCACGGCCACCTTGTCCGCCTCGTCCGGCCCGGCGTGCACCCGGTAGCCGATGGTGAAATAGGAGTACCGCAGCTCGGTCAGCGACATCTCCACCAGCACGTCGGTGTTGCGTGCCACCACCGGCGCCCGGTAGTCGACCTGCAGCCGGACCACCACGATGCCCTTGGCCAGCTCGGTCAGCCCGGCCGCGGCCGACTCGCCGAACAGCAGCGGCACCCTGGCCTCTTCCAGCAGCGTGACCATGTTGGCGTGGTTGACGTGGCCGTAGACGTCCATGTCCGACCAGCGCGGCCGGACCAGCGCGCGATGAGCCATCAGCGGACCGTGCTCCGCATCTGCCGCGCGGCCACCGAAAGCGTCGCCAGGTCGAGCCTGCCGGAGCGCTGGATCTCGTCCAGCGACACCCGCGCCCGCGCCAGCCGCGAGGCGTTGGTGTGCTCCCACTGCTCGATCTTCTGGTCGGCGGTGTCGTCGGAGTCGCTGTGCCGCAGCGCGTCCAGGGTGATCGCCCGCAGCGACGCGTACAGGTCGTCCCGCAGCGCCAGCCGCGCCAGCGCGTGCCAGCGGTTGCCCCGCTCCAGCGCGCTGATCGAGGTGAGCATCTTGTCCACGTTGAGGTGCTCGGACAGCGCGTAGTACAGCTCCGCGGTCTCCGCCGGGCTGCGCTCGACGTCGATGCCGACCTCCTGCTCGGCCAGCTCGGCGACCTCGGTGACGTCCAGCAGGCCGTAGGTGTGCAGCAGCACGCCGACCCGCCTGGCCACCGCCTCCGGCACACCGTGCGACATGAGCCGCTCGACGTACTCGCGGACCGACTCCGCCTCGCGTCCGCGCAGGAAACCGCCGACCTGGGTGGCCAGCTGGGCCACCGTCTCGCCAAAGCGGTTGATCTCCGCGCCGACGGCCAGCGGCTGCGGGCGGTTGGTCAGGAACCAGCGCGCGGCCCGGTCGAGCAGACGGCGCGTCTCCAGCATCATCTCGTCGGCGATGTCCGACGGCACCAGGTTGTCGAGCGCGTCGATCTCCCGCCACAGCGACGGCAGGTCGTACACCGAGGTGACCACCGCGTAGGCACGCACGGCGTCGGTCGCGGTCGCGTTCATCTCCTCGTTGAGCCGGAAGGCGTACGACAGCCCCGCCCCGTCCACCACCTCGTTGACCAGCAGCGTGGTGACGATCTGGCGGTGCAGCGGGTGGTCGGCGATCGCGTCGCCGAACCGCTCGCGCAGCGGCTTCGGGAAGTAGTCGGGCAACCGGCGCGCGAACACCTCGTTGTCCGGCAGCTCGCTGGCCAGCAGCTCGTCCTTGAGGTCCAGCTTCACGTGCGCGAGCACGGTGGCCAGCTCGGGCGAGGTGAGGCCCTTGCCCTCCTTCTCCAGCTGCTTGAACTCGGCCGGGCTGGGCAGCGCCTCCAGCTTGCGGTCGAGCTTGCCGTCGGCCTCCAGGTCGGCGATCAGCCTGGCGTGCACCGACACCATCGGCGCCCGGTGGGCCCGGCTGACGCCGAGCACCGCGTTCTGCCGGTAGTTGTCCGCGAGCACCAGCTCACCGACCTCGTCGGTCATCTCCAGCAGCAGCTGGTTGCGCTGCTCGCGGTCCAGCGCGCCGGCGGCGACCTGCTGGTCGAGCAGGATCTTGATGTTCACTTCGTGGTCGGAGCAGTCCACGCCGGCCGAGTTGTCCAGCGCGTCGGTGTTGATCTTGCCGCCGGCCCTGGCGAACTCGATCCGGCCGAGCTGGGTCAGCCCCAGGTTGCCGCCTTCACCAACAACCTTGACCCGGAGGTCCGCGCCGTTGACGCGCAGCGCGTCGTTGGCCTTGTCCCCGGCGTCGGCGTGCGACTCGCTCTCGGCCTTGACGTAGGTGCCGATGCCGCCGTTCCACAGCAGGTCCACCGGGGCGAGCAGGATCGCGCGCATCAGGTCGGCCGGGGCCAGCTTCTGCACGTCCTCCGGCAGGCCGAGCGCCTCACGCACCTGCGGGGTGATCGGAATGGTCTTCGCGGCCCGCGAGTAGACCCCGCCGCCCTCGCTGATCAGCGACCGGTCGTAGTCCTCCCACGAGGACCGCGGCAGGTCGAACAGGCGGCGCCGCTCGGCGTAGGACGCGGCCGCGTCCGGGTTCGGGTCCAGGAAGATGTGCAGGTGGTTGAACGCGGCCACCAGCCGGATGTGCTCGGAGAGCAGCATGCCGTTGCCGAACACGTCCCCGGCCATGTCGCCGATGCCGACGACGGTGAACTCCTCGCTCTGGGTGTCCACGCCGAGCTCGCGGAAGTGCCGCTTGACGCTCTCCCACGCGCCCTTCGCGGTGATGCCCATGGCCTTGTGGTCGTAGCCGACCGAGCCACCGGAGGCGAAGGCGTCGCCGAGCCAGAAGCCGTAGCTGACGGCCACCTCGTTGGCGATGTCGGAGAACTTCGCGGTGCCCTTGTCCGCGGCGACCACCAGGTAGCTGTCGTCGCCGTCGTAGCGCACCACGTCCGGCGCGGGCACGGTCCGGCCCTCGTTGAGGTTGTCGGTCAGGTCGAGCAGGCCCGAGATGAACATGCGGTAGCAGGCGATGCCCTCGTTGAGCTGGGCGTCGCGGTCGATCCCGGCGTCACCGGTGGGGGCAGGCGGCCGCTTGACCACGAACCCGCCCTTCGCGCCGACGGGCACGATCACCGCGTTCTTCACCGCCTGCGCCTTGACCAGGCCCAGGATCTCGGTGCGGAAGTCCTCCCGGCGGTCGGACCAGCGCAGCCCACCCCGCGCGACCGAGCCGAAGCGCAGGTGCACGCCCTCGACCCGCGGCGAGTAGACAAAAACCTCGAACTTCGGCCGCGGCTCGGGCAGGTCCGGCACGCCCTGCGGGTCCAGCTTGAGCGCCAGGTACGGCCGCGGCACGCCGTCGGCCGACTTGACGTGGTAGTTCGTCCGCAGGGTCGCCCCGATCACCGCCATCAGGCGGCGCAGGATCCGGTCCTCGTCCAGGCTGACCACGTCGTCGATCAGGTTCGCGATCTCGGCGGCCTTCGCGGCCGCCTCCTGCTCGCGCTGCTCGGGGTCGAGGCCGAGGTCGAACCGCGTCTCGAACAAGCTGACCAGCGCGGTCGCGATGTCGGTGTGCGCGAGCACGGCGTTCTCGATGTACTCCTGCGAGTACGGGCTGCCCGCCTGGCGCAGGTAGCGCGAGTAGGCGCGCAGCACGGCCGCCTGCCGCCAGGTCAGCCCGGCACGCAGCACCAGCGCGTTGAAGCCGTCGACCTCGCATTCGCCCTTCCAGGCCGCGGCGAACGCGTCCTGGAAGCGCACGCGCAGGTCCTCGACGTTGTCGTCACCGATCTCGTCGAGCACCCGCTGGTCCATGCGCAGGCCGAAGTCGTAGATCCACGAGCGCGAGCCGTCCTCGCGGCTCAGCTCGTACGGCCGCTCGTCGACCACCTCGACGCCCATGCGCTGCAGCAGCGGCAGCACGGTCGACAGGGTCACGCCCTCACCGAGCAGGTACAGCTTGAACCGCCGCTCCCCCGGCTCGGCGTCGGCGGGCAGGTAGAACGACATCGCCAGGTCGTCCGGGCCGGACAGCGAAGCCAGCCGGTGCAGGTCGGCCAGCGCCTCCTCGGCGCTGTAGTCCTCCTTGTAGGCCTCGGGGAACACCGAGGCGAACCGCTGGCCCTGCTCGGCCGCCGACTCCTCGCCGCCGGGGCCCGCTTCGCTGTCGCGCGCGCGGCGCTCGGCCAGGATCGCCTCGACCATGAGGTCGTCCCAGCTGCGCACGGCGTCGTTCAGGCGTTCCTGGATGCGCAGGGTGTCCGGCTCGGTCCGCGCGCCCGGCTCGGTGTGCACGGTGAAGTGCACCTGGGCCAGCAGCGTCTCGCCGACGCGTGTGCTGAACTCGAGGTGCGTACCGTCGAGTTCTTCCAGCAGCACCTCCTGCATGGCGACCCGCGAGCGGGTGCTGTACCGGTCGCGCGGCAGGAACACCAGGCACGAGTAGAAGCGGCCGTACGGGTCGCGGCGCAGGAACACCCGCAGCCGGCGCCGGTCGGCCAGCGTGATCGCGCCGGTGGCGGTGGCGTACAGCGAGTCGACGTCGGCGGAGAACAGGTCCGCGCGCGGCCAGTTCTGCAGCACCTCGAGCATGCGCTGCCCCGAGTAGGACTCCATCGGGAACCCGGCGCGGTGGATCACCTCGCGCACGCGGCTCGCGACCACCGGGATGTCCAGCACGTTCTCGTGCAGCGCGGTGGTGGTGAACATGCCGAGGAAGCGGTGCTCGCCGGTGACGCGGCCGCGGTCGTCGAAGGTCTTGACGCCGACGTAGTAGGGGTAGATCGGGCGGTGCACGGTCGAGGGCGCGCTGGCCTGGGTGAGCACCAGCAGCGACGGCTCCAGCGCCGCGGCGGCCGAATCCGGTCCGGCGGTCAGGCTCCGCGCGGCGAGGCTGTCCTGGCGCAGCACGCCGAGCCCGGAGGCCAGCACCGCGCGCAGCGCGGGCTCGTCCCCTTCGACGGTGGTCGCCTCGACCAGCTCGTACTGCCGGTAGCCGAGGAAGGTGAAGTGCCCGTCGGCCAGCCAGCGCAGCAGTTCCGCGCCCTCGCGGACCTCGTCGGCGGGCAGCGACGGCGGCTCGTTTTCCAGCCCGGCGGCGAGCGAGAGGGCCGCCTCGGCCATCTTGTCGGCGTCCTCGACGACCTCGCGCACGTCACCGAGGACCGAGGTCAGCCGGTTGTCCAGCTCGCGGGCGCGCTGCGGGTCGGTGATGCAGTCGATCTCCAGGTACATCCAGGATTCCGCGGCCGCGCCCTCGGGCGGTTCGGCCACGTCGGCGCTGGCGTGCACCTCGCGCAGCTCACCGGTGATCTCGCGGGTCACCACGACGATCGGGTGCACGATGCGCTGCACCTGGACGCCGGTGCGCGCCAGCTCGGCGGCCACGGAGTCGACCAGGTACGGCATGTCGTCGGTGACCAGCTGGACCACGGTGGCTTCCCGGGTCCAGCCGTCCTCGGCGGTGGTCGGGTTGAGCAGGCGGACCACCGGGCGCCCCGGCACGCGCTCCTGCGCGAGCTGGAGGTGGGTCCGCACCGCGCCGACCAGGTCGGCGGGCTGGTCGTCGACGATCTCTTCGGCCGGGGTGTGCCGGTAGTACAGCCGGATCAGGTCCTCGATGTCCGGCGCCTGCGCGGCGGCCGCGTCGACGAGCTCGTCCCGGATCTGCTCGGGGCTGGCCGAGCGCCGCTGGCTCGCGCGCTCGGAGCGGTCCAGCGTGGTGCTGGTGCCCGCTCCGGACGGGTTGGAGGCCCCGCCCACGCTGATCGAAGACGCCGTCGAACTCATTGCAGGCAACTCTCCCGTTCCCGACACCACGCTGTGTCTCTCGCTCGCCCCAGTATGGGCATTACGTGGCAAGAAAATACTGCCTTCACCAGAAGCCGGGACGACCGCCATCGCCGGGGAAACGCCCGTTCCCCGCCCGGGGCTGGCGGCTTCGATTCAGCCTTCGATTCAGTAGGTGGCCGCGAGAAGTTCCGGTGTGCGAGACCACACCGGAAACTAGCCAGGCACCTAGCCCCGATCAGGCCTCCCCACCGGCTTGGCGGCGACCGTGGTCGTACTCGCCGCGGCGCGAACTCCCGTTGACCGGCTGCGCCGATTCCCCGTCGGCCGGCGTCCCCAGCCGCTTCACAAGCGCGGCCGCACTCGACGTCCCAGCCCGATGCTCGGCGAGCGCCAGCGCGAGCAACTCGGCCAGCCCCGCATCCGGCGGCGGGTCCTCAGCCGGAATCACAAAGTCCGCCGGCGGCGCGGGTGGCGTGTAGTCGCCGTTGGTGAGGTCGTAGTTGGGCTTGCCGTAGTCCGAGGTGGACTGCGTGTACTCCTCGACCGGCGCCAGGGACGGTGGCAGCCGCAGCTTGGGCAGCCAGCCGCCCTCTTCCTGCTGCACTGGTTCCTGCTGCACCGGCTCCTGCCGCTGGACCGGCTCCTGCTGCTGCACCGGCTCCTGCTGCTGGACCGGCTTCTCGGGCTCCGCCGCCCCGGCCGCCTTCTCCTGCTGCCGCTCGTGCTGCTGCCGTTGTTCTTGCTGCTGCTGCGTTTCCACCGGCCGATCCCCAGCCCGGCGCCGCCCGCCCCCGGACCCGGATGCGGACACGCCCAGCCGGTCCAGCACCGACCGCGCCGCAACGGACCCGTGCTCAGCGTCATGCCGCGTGGTGACGTGCGGCTCCTCGTGCCGAGGCGCCGCCTCCCCCCGAGACACCGCCTGCGAACCCGATTGAGAGCCCTGCTGGGAGACCGCCGTCATCGCCGGCTGCTGCTCACCCGGCTCCGCGGCAGGCGCCGGCGCCAGCAACGGCTCCGGCGGCAGCAACACCCGAGCTGCCTCGGGCTGCTGTTCATACCGCTGCGCCTCAGCGGCCGGCTCATACCGCACGGCGCCAGACGCAGCCTCCTGCCCATACCGCGCCGATTCAGCCTGCGCATACCGCTGTGCCTCACCCGCGGGCTCATACCGAGCAGCTTCCGCCGCAGGCTGCACGTAGCGCTGGCCTTCCGGGGCGGTTTGCTCATACCGGTGCGGGGCCGCAGCCTGCTCATACCGAGCGGCCTCAGCCGCCGACTGCGAGTACCGGGCTGCCTCAGCCGCAGGCTGCTCATAGCGAACGGGTTCCGCCGCGGGCGGTGCGTAGCGCGCAGACTCGGCCCCAGCCTGCTCATACCGAGCAGGTTCAGCGGCCGACTGCGCATAGCGCGACGCTTCGGCCGCGGGTTGCTCATACCGGGCCGGTTCAGCCGCGGGCTGCGCATAGCGCGGTGCCTCAGCAGCCGGTTGCTCATAGCGGGCGGGTTCGGCCACGGGTTGCGCATAGCGCGGCGTGTCGGCCGCGGGCTGTTCGTACCGACCAGGTTCGGCTGCAGGCTGCCCATAACGAGCCGCCTCAGCGGCGGGCTGTTCGTATCGGACGGGTTCAGCCGGAGGCTGCGCATAACGCGGAGCATCAGCAGCCGGTTGCTCGTAGCGCGCGGGTTCGGCGCCGTAGCGCGCGGGCTCGGCCGCAGGCTGCTCGTACCGAGCGGGCTCGGCAGTCGGTTGCGCGTAGCGCGGAGCCTCGGTCTGCGAGTACCGCGCCGCATCGCTGGTGGGCTGCGGGCGTTGCCCAGCATCAGCAGCGGGTTGCGCATAGCGCGGCGCCTCGGCGGCTTGCTTCTCGTAGCGAGGTGCCTCGGTGGCCTGCTCGTAGCGGGGTGCCTCGGCGGGCTGCCGCTCATAGCGCGCGGACTCCGCCGCGGGTTGTTCGTAGCGAACCGGTTCCGCCCGAGGCTGTTCATAGCGCGGCTGCTCGTACCGCGCAGCCGCCCCCCGCTGCGGGTCGTAGCGCGGCAGATCCGTCTGCGTCAGCTCCTCCGGCGCGAACTGCGGCGCCTCGGTGCGGACCGGCGTGCGTGCGGCCGTTTCGCGTTGCGGCTGCGGGCGGGCGACCTCCCGCACCTGCACCAGTTGCGAAGGCGGCGGCGTCGCATCGGTGATCCGCGGGATGACCGTGGTGTCCTGCGCGCCGGCGGTTCGCGGCGAGCGCGCGAGCACGTCGGTCAGGTCGACTGGCGCCTGCTCGCCGCCACCGAACTCACCACTGAGCACCGCACACGCCTGCCGCCGCATGCGCAGGTGCACCTGCTCGGCCGCCCGCGATCGCCGCAGGCATTCCAGCGCGTCGGCGGGCCTGCCCAGTCGCTCCTCGACGTGTGCCAGTTCCAGCAGCAGTTTCGCGGTCAGCGAGTGCAACCCGTGCCGGTCCGCGTCGTAAACCGCTTCGCGCAGCAGCAGACCGGCGGCCTCGGGCGCACCGGTGCTCAGGTGCACCCGCGTCGCCACGGCGAGCCGCAGCCAGCTGGCCGGGCCGATCACCCCGGCGCGAGGCGGCGAGTCGAGCACCGGCTCGGCCAGTTCGAGCGCCATCTCGATGTTGCCGCGGTCGAGCAGTGTGCAGACCAGTTGCAGCACCAAGCGAGCCCTGGCCAGGCCGCCGTCAGCGGACGGGTCCCGCAACTGCTCGATGAAGCCGAGCCCGGTGCGTGCGGCATCCGCCGCACCGGTCAGGTCGCCGTGCCGACGCCGGTGCCCGGACATGCCGACCCGCACCAGCGACCGCATCACCAGCCGCGAGTCGCCGTCCGAACTCTCGTCGGACAGGCACAGCCGATCCGCCTCGAGCAGCACCCGGTCCAGTTCCTGTTTCCGGCCCAACTGCGCCATGCAGCCCACCAGGTGGCACAACGCCGTGGCCCGCTCGCCGGGCGTCAGTCCGGGTTCGGCCAGCACGGGACGCAGCAACGCCAGCCCGGTCAAGGGCATGCCGACGCTGCGCGCGCACACCGCGAGATCGGTCCGCAACCGCGCCGAGAGCAGCGAGTACCCGAGGTGCTCAGCCGACCGCAGCGCCGCCACGGCCCGTGCCGTCACCGAAGCACGGTCACCGAGCCGCACCCGCGCGAAGACCACCAGCGATTCCGCGCGCAGCCACGCCTGGTCCGAACCAGCGGCCTCGCCGAGCGAGGCGGCCCGCTCGCCGAGCACCAGCGCGAGTTCGGGCGCGCGCAACCGCAGGTCCGAGGCCCGGTCGAGAAGTTGCTCGACCGGCCGGATCTGGTTGCTCGCTACCACGGCACTCTCCGGTCGGTTGATCGTGGCGGTCGGGCTCGCCTTGTGCGGACTTCAGGCCTATCACGAACCACTCAGTCGCGGGTCAGCTTCCGGTGGGTGACCCGGTGCGGACGAGCCGCCTCGGCACCCAGCCGCTCGATCTTGTTCTTCTCGTAGCCCTCGAAGTTGCCCTCGAACCAGAACCACTTCGCCGGATTCTCGTCGGTGCCTTCCCAAGCCAGGATGTGCGTCGCGACGCGGTCGAGGAACCACCGGTCGTGCGAAATCACCACGGCGCAGCCGGGGAACTGCTCGAGCGCGTTCTCCAGCGAACCGAGCGTCTCGACGTCCAGGTCGTTGGTCGGCTCGTCCAGCAGGATCAGGTTCCCGCCCTGCTTCAGGGTCATCGCCAGGTTCAGCCGGTTGCGCTCGCCACCGGACAGCACGCCGGCCGGCTTCTGCTGGTCAGGCCCCTTGAAGCCGAACGCGCTGACGTAGGCCCGCGACGGCATTTCGGTCTGCCCGACGTGGATGTAGTCGAGCTTGTCGGACACCACCTCCCACACCGTCTTCTTCGGGTCGATCCCGGCCCGGTTCTGGTCTACATAGGACAGTTTGACCGTTTCACCGATCTTCACGCTGCCCGCGTCCGGCTTCTCGAGCCCGACGATGGTCTTGAACAGCGTCGTCTTGCCGACACCGTTCGGCCCGATCACGCCGACGATGCCGTTGCGCGGCAGGTTGAACGACAGGCCGTCGATCAGCACCCGGTCGTCGAAACCCTTCTGCAGGTCGTCCACCTCGACGACCACGTTGCCCAGCCGGGGCCCCGGCGGGATCTGGATCTCCTCGAAGTCGAGCTTCCGCGTCTTCTCGGCTTCCGCGGCCATCTCCTCGTAGCGGTCGAGACGGGACCGCGACTTGGTCTGCCGCGCCTTGGCGTTGGACCGGACCCAGTCGAGTTCGGTCTTCAGCCGCTTGGCCAGCTTCGCGTCCTTCTTGCCCTGCACCTCGAGCCGTTCGCGCTTCTTCTCGAGGTAGGTGGAGTAGTTGCCCTCGTAGCCGACGACGCGGCCCCGGTCGAGCTCCATGATCCACTCGGCGACGTTGTCCAGGAAGTACCGGTCGTGCGTGACGGCCAGGACGGCACCGGCGTAGCTGGCCAGGAACTGCTCCAGCCACAGCACGCTCTCCGCGTCCAGGTGGTTGGTGGGCTCGTCGAGCAGCAGCAGGTCCGGCTTCGACAGCAGCAGCTTGCACAGCGCCACCCGGCGGCGCTCACCACCGGAGAGGTGGGTGACCGGCTCGTCCGGCGGCGGGCAGCGCAGCGCGTCCATCGCCTGCTCGAGCTGCGAGTCCAGCTCCCACGCGTCGGCGTGGTCCAGTTCCTCCTGGAGCTTGCCCATCTCCTCCATCAGCGCGTCGCTGTAGTCGGTGGCCATCAGCTCGGCGATCTCGTTGAAGCGGTCGAGCTTGACCTTGATGTCGCCGAGGCCCTCCTCGACGTTGCCGCGGACCGTCTTCTCCTCGTTCAGCGGCGGCTCCTGCTGGAGGATGCCCACCGAAGCGCCCGGCTGCAGGAACGCCTCGCCGTTGCTCGGCTGGTCGAGTCCGGCCATGATCTTGAGAACGGTCGACTTACCGGCACCGTTCGGCCCCACCACGCCGATCTTGGCGCCGGGGTAGAAGGCGGTGCTGACGTCGTCGAGAATGACCTTGTCCCCGACGGTCTTGCGCACCTTTTTCATGGTGTAGATGAACTCGGCCATGCAAGCGATCGTAGAGCCGTCGTACTGACGCCTCGACGCCGGTCACCTCGGGGCGCGCTCGGCTGACACCTCAGTCACGCCGCGTTCATCCCCTCGCCGGGGGAAAGAGCCCTGCTCACCTCCCCTTCTCCGTTCTCCTCCCACAACGGCACCGGTTGCTCCGGCCTGCCCTTGCGGCGGACCACCGCCCCGCAGCGGCTCAGGTTCGGCCCGATCGCGTAGGCCTCAACTTCAAGTAGAGATTTGCTCTGCCCGTCGTGCGTGTACTCCCGGGTGTACAGCCGGCCGAACACGATCACCGGATCACCCTTGACCAGACTGTCCCCGGCGCTCTCGGCGAGCCGCCGCCAGCAGGTGACCCGCGCGGTCAGCTGTCTGCCGTCGACCCACTCCGCGGTCTCCTTGTCCCGTCTGCGCTCGTGGCTGCGCACCCAGAAACTGGCCACGTGGTGCCCGTTGCCCACCTTGCGGGTGCTCAGGTCGCTCAGCACGGTGCCCACCAGCGTCACCGGGGTTTCTCCAACAGCCATGGCTCCTCGCCCTCCTCGTGCGGCTCGTCCGTGCTTCCAGGTTGCGGGAAGAACGGACGCCGTGGGGCGGGGCGAAGGGCGGCCTGTGGACAACCGGTGGGGTTGTGGACAACTCAGCCGCCGGGCGGCTTGCCTTCACCGCGTTCCGCCAACTGCTTCAGCATCGCGTTGTACGCGGCCAGATCCGCCTCACCACTGGCATCGGACCGCCGGTCGAGGCGCTTCGCCTCGCGCTCGTCCGCCCGCGCCCACTGCACCAGCAACGCCACCAGCACCAGCAGCACGGGCACCTCGCCGGCCGCCCAGGCGATCCCGCCGCCGAGCCGCTGGTCGGTGAGCAGGTCGCCGGCCCACGGCAGCTTCAGCGCCTGGTAGAAGGACTCCCCGAGCACGGTCTGCGTGTTCATCAGGATCACCCCGAAGAACGCGTGGAACGGCATCGAAGCGAACATCATGCCGAGCCTGCCCAGCGGCGGCATCCGCCTCGGCGCCGGGTCCACGCCGATCACCGGCCAGTAGAAGACGTAACCCGACAGGATGAAATGGGCGTTCATCAGCAAGTGCGCCCAGTGGTAGTTCAGCGCGGCGCCGAACAGCCCGGAGAAATACAGCACGTAGAACGAGCCGACGAACAGGACCAGCGCCACCACCGGATGGGTGAGCGCCCGCGACACCGGCGAATGCACGAACGCCAGCAGCCATTCGCGCGGCCCCGGCGGGCCGTCCTTCCCGGCCGGCGGCAGCGCGCGCAGGGCCAGCGTGACCGGCCCGCCGAGCACCAGCAGCACCGGGATCACCATGGACAGCAGCATGTGCCCGCCCATGTGCACGCTGAACATCGCCGGCGAGTACCGCCCGATCCCGGACGACGTCGCCACCAGCAGCACCGCGCACCCGGCCACCCAGGCGACGGTCCGGCCGACCGGCCAGGCGTCCCCGCGCTGCCGCAGCCGGCGCACCCCCAGCAGGTAGACCACCGCCAGCGCGATCGCGAGCGTGCCGTAGACCAGGTCGAACCGCCAGTCCAGCAGCAGTCGCAGCGCGGTCGGCGGGCCGCTGAGGTCGTATCCGATGAGCAGTTCGGTGTTCGACGGCTGGCTGGTCACCTCCTGCGGTGGCGGCGTCCTGGCCAGCGCGGTGGCCAGGCCGATGGTGACGAACATGATCAGGATTTCCACCGACGCGAGCCGCAGCAGCTGACCGCCGCCCGCACCGTCGACGAGACCGCGCACCCCGCGCTGCCGTTGCTGGTGCCCGAACACGCCGAGCACCAGCAGGCCGATCACCTTCGCCAGGACCAGCAGCCCGTAGTCGGTGGTCAGCAGTTCCCCTGGCGCGACCCGGATCAGCGCGTTGACCACGCCGGACACCGCCATCACCACCCAGCAGACCAGCGCCAGCCGCGAGAACCGCTGCGCGGCCAGTGACAGGTGCCCGCCGCGGCGCCAGCCCAGTGCCAGCAACGCGATCAGGCCGCCGACCCACAGCGTGGCGGCGACGAGGTGGTACAGCAGGCTGTTGGTGGCCACGTCGTGCGCGCCACCGCTGGCCGAGTGCCCGGTGACCGCCACCGGCACCAGCCCGCCGACGGCCAGGAAGAACAGCGTCGCGGTCCACCCCCAGGACAACGCGAGACGGCAGCCGAGCGCGAGCAACAGGGCGATCAGCGCGGTGAACACCCAGGCTTTCGGCTGCTCGATGGCGTCGACCATCTGCAGCAGCGCCTGCGGGTCGAGCAGTTCGGTGACCGGGCGACCGGCGGCGTCGGCCGCGGAGAAGTAGATGGACGCCACCGAGGCGAAGAACCAGCCCCATGCGGCGATCCCGGCGGTGCGCAGTGCGGCGTAACCCTCCGGCCCGAGCACACCGGACTTCTGCGGCGGCACCAGGAACGCGGCCAGCAGCAGCGAACCGACACACAGCACGGACGCGGCCTCGGCGAGCACCCGGACCACCGTGATGCCGTACCGGGTGACCACCCCGGGGTCAGCCAATCCGGTGATCACCGAACCGGCGCCGCCGGTGAGCGCGACGAGCCCGGTGGCGACCAGCACCGCGAGCAGCACCCCCACCGTGACCAGCGGGCCGACGTTGCTTCGGGACACCGGGGACTTGATCGTGGTCACGGGGGGTTCTTCGGGCACAACACGAGCGTAAGTGCAACGCTTCGCGGACAACCAGCCGCCATCTGCTCGCCCGCCGCCCGGCAAGATGGCGGAGTGCGGATCATCCTGCTGCGTCACGCCGAGTCACTGGGCAACGTCGACGAACTCGCCTACACGCGTATCCCCGATCACGCCCTGCCATTGACCGATGCCGGGCGCGAGCAGGCCAGGCGCACCGGTCCGGTCATCGCCGAGCTGGCCGGCGACGAACCGCTCGCCGCCTACGTCAGCCCCTACCTCCGGACCCGCGAAACGCTGCGGCTGCTGGACCTGCCCACCGAACGGGTGGTGCACGAACCAAGGTTGCGCGAGCAGGACTGGGGCAATCTCCAGGAGGCCGACGACCAGGCCGTGCAGAAACGGCTGCGTCACGAGTTCGGGCACTTCTTCTACCGGCTGCCGTTCGGGGAATCCGGCGCGGACGTGGACGACCGGGTCGCGGCCTTCCTCAGCGAGCTGGAGTTGCGGCGACCCGACCCGCTGCACCCGAGGTCCGTGCTGGTGGTTTCACACGGGCTGACCATCCGGTTGCTCTGCCGCCGCTTGTTCGGCTGGAGCATCGAGCTGTTCGAATCGCTGTCCAACCCGGGGACGTGCGAGCACCGGGTGGTCGAGCTGGTGGACGGCCGATGGAAGCTCGACCGCCCGTTCCAGCAGTGGCGCGACTCGCCGGACGGCGCCGTTCAGCAGTAGCTCCGCTCCCGTTCGCGGCGGCCGGCGCGCAGCGCCGCCACGGTCGCCGGCGCGATCAGCGCCCCGACCAGTGCGACCACGACAAAGGACGTGGACAGCGAGGTCAGCTGCGCGATGCCGCCGATGACCGGCGGCCCGGCGAGGAAACCGGTGTAGGCGACCGAGGTGACAAAGGCGATCTCGCGTTCGCCACCGCCGCCGTCGGCGCGTTTGCCCGCCTCGCCAGCCAGCCCGAGCGCGACCGGGAAGGAAGCGGCCAGACCGGCTCCGGCCAGCGCGAATCCCGCGAAACCGAGGACCGGCGAGCTGATCAGCGCGGCGGCGAGCAGGCCGATCGCGGCGAGCAACGCGCCCCCGGCGAGCACCTGGCGCGCGCCGAGCTTGGTCTGCAGGAAACCGCCGCTCAGCCGCGCGATCGCCATGGCCAGCGAGAACCCGGCGTAGGCGAGCGCGGCCGGGCCCTCGGCGATGCCGTGCTCGGAGACCAGGAGCAGCGCGGACCAGTCGGAACTGGCGCCTTCCGCGATCGCCGAGCACAACGCGATGGCCGCCAGCAACCACAGCACCGGCCGCTTGATCGGGGGCACCGCGCTGGTCGGCTTCTCGCTGGTTTCGTGCTTCGGCTTGACCCCGGGCAATGCTTTGACCACGGCGAACAGGACCAGAATCGCGAACACCGCGGCCACGGCGAACTGGCGCATGGGCGTCCAGCCGTGCGACGCGGCCAACCCGGCGAACAGGGCGCCGCCCAGCGCCCCGAAGCTGAACCCGGCGTGGAAGACCGGCATGAGCGGCTTGCCGGCGTCGCGCTCGACGAACACCGCGGCCACGTTCATCGACACGTCGAGCACGCCGATCGCGGCACCCATCGCGAACAGGGCGATCCCGAGCCAGAGGACCGAGGTGGTCAGCCCCAGCGCGGCCAGCACCAGTGCCGCCGCGACCGTGGACAGGGCCATCACCAGCCGCGCGCCCAGCCACTCCACCAGCCGCCCGGTGACTGTGGCCGCGAGCAGCAGGCCGAGGCTCGCGCCGAGCAGCGCGAGCCCCAGCGACCCCGGCACGGCGCCGACCTGCTCGGTCAGCGCGGGCACCCGGGGCGCCCACGAGCCGAGTGCGCAGCCGTTCAGTGCGAACACGACGAACACCGCGGTACGTGCGCTGACCATCCCACTCCCTCCAGCAGAACCTGTTGCCCCAGAGTGTCTTAAGCGCTTCAGAAAGTCCAGTGGGTTTCGCCGCTAGCACACCCGCCCCACCCCCGGCAATGCCCTTCTGCCGCCTGTGGATATCCCCACCCCGACTGGGTGACGATTCCCGAGTTGTCCACAGATGCCCCTTTCCCCGCTGACAAAGCCCGCCCCACCGGCCATCGTGGAGTCATCACCAATTCCACCCGGAAAACACGGGAAAGCAGGGGGAAGAAATGACCAGGACCATCAAGTCGCTCCGTTCACGACTGCCGAAGATCCTGTTGCTGGCGTCGATCGGCGCGTTCGGCATGGGCGGTCTCGCGCACGCCTCGGCGGCGAGCCAGCCGGAACCGGAGAAACCGCAGGTCACCTGCCAGAAGGGCGAGTTCTGCATCTGGACGGAAGAGCACTACGGCGGCGACGTCGAGCGCTTGGATCTGCGCACGGTGAATCCCGAGGAATGCGTTCCGCTGTTCACCGATTTCACCGGTTATTCCTTTGTCAACCGGATGGATCGCATGGTGAGCGTGTACCAGGGCGAGGACTGTTCCACCGAGGGCGACTTCACCACGTATCCGGGTGGCGGCACCTATGTTCCGCAGGCGCCGTTCACCGTCCGCGCCATTCAGGTGTGGAACTGATCCCGGGCGGAGCTCCCGCGGTGAGACCCCTGCCCCAGGGGCCTCACCGCGGGTGATCCCCGGGCCGCCGACCCCGAACAGGCGGCCCGGTGTGGCCCGCCGGCCGCGCACCGTCTCGACTCCGTGATGCGCGCCGGCGGGACCCGGCTGGACCCCGGCGGGGAGGGAGGAGCCGTTCGTGTCCCCCGCACACGAACGACCCGCCGGGGTCCAGGCCGGGTGATCTTGCTCTCGCCCGGCCGGGGGAGGCGCACGGTGTGTCGCCGACCGATCGTCGACCGTAGCCAACGGGGGGAATATCGGCCTGACCACCCGCGTTCCCTCACCGACGTGAATTCCGTTAATGTTTGCCAATAGAGAGCGCGTGGTCGAAAATTGCGCACGCGGATCAGCCGGTAGACCCACCCGCACGGACAGGAGATCGCGATGCCCCAGCTCAGCGGCCGCGACCTCCGAAGACAGCTCCGACCAGCGAGAACCTAGTTCTCGAGCACTCCAGGAGCCGACGGGCGACCACCCGCTCGCGTAGTTCGTGCGAACACCCTGAAACGATTCGACTGCATCGAACGATCGAGAGGGTGGCGGCGACTAAGCTACTGGCGTGCACGAGGCCAGCAGTGGCATCGACGCAGGCCCTCGTAGCTCAGCCGGATAGAGCAAGAGCCTTCTAATCTCTAGGTCGCAGGTTCGAGTCCTGCCGGGGGCACCACCGGGCGGGGAGCGATGCCGGGCACGGCATCCTCCCCCAGGCCACCACCAGCCGTTCGACGGCAGCTTTCTCCACCCTTCCTCGCGGTCCGCCAGCGGCGGGCAGGCCGCCGAGCGGTAGCTCATCGCCGATCACCCCGCACGAATCCAGGCCCCACGAATGGCGGCCAGCCTCACCCTGACCTACCGCAATCCGATCACGGACCGTAACCAAAGGAGACCCACGTGGACCCCGTGAATCCACCACCCGGCCGCCGGGCGCAGAATCGCGCGGCGCGTCCGGCGTTCGACGAAGCCCGGCTCGCTGGACTCGCCCGGCGGCGCCTGCGCAAGCTCCAGTACCTCAGCCGCCATTCGCAGACCGTGGTACACCTGCCGCCTGCCGAAACGCCCGACCCGCCGGTCGAAACACCCGATCGATCACCCGCCGCCTGAGCTGCTCGCCGAACATTTCGCAAGACATATTCGCGCAATTCGGTTTTCGCGCCGTGCACGGGAAAGGAAATGCGTCCGGGTTACCCGGAGTCGCGCTCTTCGTGAGCACGCGGCAACCTGGAGGCAGCTCCGTACGACCGAAGGACCAGACATTGCCCAGCACCTCGACGCGGCGCGCGTGGCCCGCGGCGATCATGACCGCGCTCGCACTGGCCGCCTGCACACCGGCCTCGACCGAACCAGCACCACCACCGGCTCCGGCTCCGGCCGCGCCGCCGACACCCACGGCGACCAGTCCGGCCGCCACCCCGCTCGATCCGGCCGTCGAGCAGGAATTCACCCGATTGCAGACACAGCACGACGCCCGGCTGGGGCTCTACGCACTCGACACCGGCTCCGGGAAGTCCGTCGCGTTCCGCGCCGACGAGCGGTTCGCCTACGCCTCCACGTTCAAGGCCCTGGCCGCCGCGGCGGTCCTCGACAACACGACACCGCAGCAGCTCGACGAAGTGGTCCACTACACCGCCGACGACATGCTCGAGAATTCGCCTATCTCCAAACAGCACCTGGACACCGGCATGACCCTGCGCGACCTGTGCGACGCCGCGATCCGGTACAGCGACAACACGGCGGGCAATCTCCTGCTGCGCCGCCTCGGCGGACCGGCGGGGCTGGACGCGGCGCTGACCGCGATCGGCGACGACGTCACCTCCGCCGATCGTTACGAACCCGACCTGAACTCGGCCATTCCCGGTGACACCCGGGACACCAGCACACCCCGTGCGATGGCGGGCAACCTGCGCCAGTACGTGCTCGGTGACGCACTGGCCGAAGACGACCGCACCCTGCTCACCGACTGGCTGCGCCGCAACACCACCGGCGCCACCGTGATCCGTGCCGGAGTGCCCGCCGACTGGATCGTCGGCGACAAAACCGGCAGTGGCTACTACGGCGGCCGCAACGACATCGCCGTGCTCTGGCCGCCGAACCGCGCACCGATCGTCATGGCCATCATGACCAGCCGCGACGAACCACGGGCGAAACGCGCCGACGCGCTGCTCGCCGATGCCGCGCGCGTGGCCGTCAGCGCCTTGAACTGACCGAGTCCAGACCGCACACCAAGAAGGGAATGGTCCACTGTAGACATTTCACGAACGGACCGGAGGCGTTTGACAGGCGTCCGGGTTCTGCTCACCGCGCGTGAGATCTGGCACGTCGCCCGGTGCTGATCGCCGTCGCTACCATCGGTGCGGTGCCCACTCCCGGAGACAGACGGACCCTGCTCAGCACGCTGGCGGCGCTGGTGCTCGCGATCGCCGCGGTGGTCACGCTCGGTGCGACCGGCAGCGTGACCTTCGGTGAGGATCCGGTCGCCGGGCGGGCCGAAGCCATTCTCGCCGAGGTGCCGGGGCCGGAGACCGGGCCGGTCTGCCCGCTGGACAAGCGGTACGTCGACGAGCAGCCGGCCGGGCTGCGTCCCGACGTGCAGGCGGGCTTCGACCGGCTGCGGTCGGCGGCGCAGGCGCAGGGCGTCCAATTGTGCGTGCACGACAGCAAGCGCAGCCGCGCCCAGCAGCAACGGGAGTTCGACCAGGCGGTGCAGAAGTTCGGCAACGCGGAGCTGGCCGCGCGGTACGTGCTGCCGCCGGAGAAGTCGATGCACGTGCAGGGTGTCGCGGTGGACATCCAGCCGCTCGCGTCGGCGGCCTGGGTCGAGCGCAACGGCGCCGCGCTCGGCTGGTGCCGCCGGTACGAGAACGAAGAATGGCACTTCGAATACAACGCCGACTACGCGAGGACAGGCTGCCCGCCGATGCTGCCCAGCGCCACCGGCAGCTGATCCGACCAGCGTCGATTGCCATCCGTGTCCGGGAAAATGACCCCGCGTGCACACCGAAAAGGTTGCCTTCACCAGGTGTGGACCAACTCACACCGGTGAGGTTCGCGTGCGGGCGCCCCCGTCCGGTTGGATGTCCCCCTGCCCCGCCCCGCGAGCCGAGAAAGATGACCCGTTGGCGACCGAGAAGCACTTCCGCACCGACATCCAGGCGCTGCGGGCGATCGCGGTGCTCGCGGTGGTGCTCAACCACCTCTGGCCGGAGGGGCTGACCGGCGGGTACGTCGGCGTTGACGTCTTCTTTGTCATCTCCGGGTACCTGATCACCTCGCACCTGAACCGGGAAGTCGGCCGGACCGGGCGCATCCGGCTGGGCAAGTTCTACGCGCGCCGGGCGCGGCGGCTGCTGCCCGCCGCGTTGCTGGTGCTGTTGTTCAGCCTGGTGACCGCCTACTTCGTGCTCCCGTTCCCGCGCTGGGAAAGCAACGCCGAAGAGATCCTGGCCAGCGCCTTCTACGTGCAGAACTGGCTGCTGGCCGCGAACTCCGTCGACTACTCGGCGCTGTCCGCGTCGGCGAGCCTGGCCCAGCACTACTGGTCGCTCTCGGTCGAGGAGCAGTTCTACCTGTTCTGGCCGCTGCTGTTGCTTCTGCTCTTCCGGCTGCGCGGGTGGCGGGCGATGACCACCGGCGTCAGCATCGCCGGGGTCGCGTCCCTCGCCTACTGCGTCTACCTCACCGCGACCGCCAAGGAAGCGGCCTACTTCGTCACGCCGGTCCGCGTGTGGGAGTTCGCGATCGGGGCGCTGCTCGCCCTGTGCGCGCTGAAAGTCCCGTTGCTCAAACGGGAATCCGGGATCGCCTCCGGGGTGGGGTTCGCGCTGATCATCGGGTCGGCGGTGCTGTTGGACCACCAGAGCGCGTTCCCCGGCTGGCTGGCCCTGCTGCCCACGATCGGCACCGGGCTGGTCATCCTGGGCGGCACGCGCCCGGCCGCGCAGTGGCACACCAGGGTCACCGCCGCGCGGCCCGTGCAGTTCCTCGGCGGCATCAGCTACTCGCTCTACCTGTGGCACTGGCCGCTGCTCGTGCTCGCGCCCTTTGTGCTCGGTTCGGCTCGCCTGTCGCTGTGGCAGCAACTGGGCCTGCTCGCCGTCTGCGTGTTCGTGGCCTGGCTGACCAAGGTCTACGTCGAGGACCGCGGGCTGACCTGGCGGCCGCTGGCGCACAGCGCGCGGGCCACGTTCGCCGCGGTGGCGACCGGGATGGCCGTGATCGCGCTGGCGTCGACCAGCCTCACCTGGGCGTACGACGACGAGGTCGCCCGCACCGAGGTGGCCGCGAAGCGCGACACGGTGAAGGTCTGCCACGGCGCAGCGGCGCTCGCGCCGGACAGCGGGTGCGAAAACCCGTTCGGCCCGGCCAAGGTGCCGTTCCTCGGGCCGTCGAGCGAGTACCACCAGCGCCCGCCGGAATGCGGTGACTGGCTCGGCACGCACCTCGCCGGGGAGACAAAGACCGTCAGCGTCTGCGACTTCAGCGGTGGCGCCCCGCGGCCGAAGGTGGCCTGGCTGGTCGGTGACTCCCACGCCCAGCAGTGGCAGGCGCCCCTGTTCGACCTGGCGCGCGACCAGGGCTGGGTGGTCAAGCTCGGCTTCCTCGGCGCCTGCCCGATGGCGGACATCGCCTACCGCGGCTTCCGCGGTGCCTCCGGCGACGACGACGTGGCGGCCTGCACGCACTGGTCGCGTGACCTGGCCTCATCGATCGCCGCCGAGCGGCCCGCGTACGTGTTCACCTCGTTCTACGCCCGGCAGGAAACCGCCGACGACGGCAGCGGCCGGTCACAGCTGGCGCAGTACCGCGAGGGCCTCAACACCTACTGGAGCGCGTGGACCGCGGCGGGGGCCAAGGTGTACGTGCTCGCCGACCCGCCGCTCAACGGGGACGTCCGGCAGCCCGACTGCGTCAGCATCAACGCCCAGAACCCCGCCGCCTGCGGGGTGGCCCGCGAACGCGCGCAACCGCTGGACCCGCTCACCGAAGCCGCGCGCACCAGCCGTGACCCCGACGTCGGCCTGATCGAGCTGACCGACTACTTCTGCGACGCCACACAGTGCCACGGCGTGGTCGGCAACGTGGTCGTCTACTACGACGCCGACCACATGAACCGCGAGTACGCGCGCACCCTCAGCCCGATGATCGCGGCGGAACTGGGCATCACCGACCGTTGACCCCGGCGCACTGCCGCCCGGCGGAGTGGGCGCCAGCCGACGTGGTGATGATCGCGTCGAGCCGGTCCCTGGTCTGCTGGAGGCCGCGCAGCTGCTCGTCGATGCGGTCGCGTTCGGCCGTGAGCCGGTCGAGCAGTTCCGGGGTGACCTCACCGGAGACCACGCACGGCAGCAGGCCGGAGATGGTCCGGCTGGCCAGCCCGGCCGCGTAGAGCTGCTGGATCAGCTCGACCTGCCGCACTGCCTGCTCGGCGTACAGCCGTTGCCCGCCCGCGGTGCGCGTCGAGGTGAGCAGGCCCTGCTCCTCGTAGTACCGCAGCGCGCGCACGCTCACGCCGGCGCGCCTGGCCAGCTCACCGATGCGCATCGAACTGCCTCCTGTGATCGGGGTCGCAGCTACTTGCCTCTGACGTCGGCGTCAGGTTCTAGCGTAGCGAGCGAACCGGACTTCCCCAGGAGGAAAGATCATGAGCCTGCCCAGCCGCGTCCACGGCACCGCAGATGCCCGCTTCGCCGGTGTGCGCGCCGCCTTCGAGCAGAACATCGAATCCGGTGAGGAGCTGGGTGCGTCGCTGGTGCTCGACCTGGACGGTGACCGCGTCGTCGATCTCTGGGGCGGCTTCCGCGACGAGGCACGCACCACGCCGTGGGACGAGGACACCATCACGAACGTCTGGTCGTCCACCAAAACCGTGACCAGCCTGGCCGCGCTGGTGCTCGCCGAACGGGGTGCGCTCGACGTCCACGCGCCGGTCGCGGACTACTGGCCGGAGTTCGCCGCGAACGGCAAGGAAGGCGTGCTCG
Source organism: Amycolatopsis albispora (assembly GCF_003312875.1). Lineage (NCBI taxonomy): Bacteria > Bacillati > Actinomycetota > Actinomycetes > Pseudonocardiales > Pseudonocardiaceae > Amycolatopsis > Amycolatopsis albispora. The sequence continues at coordinate 8,471,701 of NZ_CP015163.1, read as the reverse complement.
TCCGGCACCTGCTGTCGCACACCTCGGGCGTGTCCGGCCTGGAGCAGCCCGCCACCGTCGAGGACCTCTACGACCTCGCCGGTTCGACCGCTCGCTTCGCCGCGCAGGCGCCGTGGTGGGAGCCGGGCACCGCGTCGGGGTACCACGCCACGAACTTCGGGCACCTGATCGGCGAGGTCGTCCGGCGGGTGAGCGGGAAGTCGCTGAAGCAGTTCGTCGCCGACGAACTCGCCGGGCCGCTGGGCGCGGACTTCCAGCTGGGCGCCGCCGAGGCGGACTGGCACCGCATCGCCGACGTGGTGCCGCCGCCCGCCGCGAAACTGGACTTCGCGGCGCTCGGCCCGGACAACGTCATGGTGAAAACGCTGTCCGGCCCGGCGGTGGACCCGCGATCGGCCAACACTGCCGAGTGGCGGCGGGCCGAACTCGGCGCGGTCAACGGCCACGGCAACGCGCGTTCGCTCGCGCGCCTGCTCTCCGCCATCGCGCGCGGCGGCACCGTCGACGGGGTGCGGCTGCTCGGCCAGGACACCATCGACCTGATCTTCGACGAGCAGGCGAACGGCGTGGACCTCGGCCTCAGCATCCCGCTGCGCTGGGGCATCGGGTTCGGCCTGCCGCGCCAGGACGTGCTGCCGTGGATCCCCGACGGCCGGATCTGCTTCTGGGGCGGCTGGGGCGGCTCGATGGTGATCATGGACCTGGAGCGCCGGATGACGCTGACCTACATGATGAACCGCATGGCGCCGGGCATCATCGGCTCCGACCGCAGCGCCGCCTACACCAAGGCCGTCTACGACGCGCTGAGCTGACGCGCGCAGTGGCGGCAGGCGCGCGCCGAAGCCGCCACCACGCCGTGTGAGATCACGCTGAGCACGGCGGCGGGCAGCACGAGCGGCCAGGCGTCGTGCTCGGCGGCGGCGATCGCGAGCACCACGGTGGCCAGCGGCATCGCCACGCTCGCGGCGGTCCCGGTCCAGGCGGCCACCAGCGGCAGCAGCGGGGGCATCGGCAGCCGCCGCGCCAGCGCGCCGGTGGTGACCAGCGTGACCGCCGCCGCCAGCACGGCGACCACCGCGACCGCGGCCAGCACCTGCGCGGTCTCGGGCAGGTCGTGCCCGGTCCACACCACCAGCCAGCAGACGATCAACGCGGGCACGGTCACGGCCACCACCCGCGCGGTGGCCCTGGTCTGCCCGATGGTCAGCTCGCGCTGGCAGCTGGGCACCAGCTCGTCGACCGTGCCGAACTCGCGCAGCGCCAGCTCCACGGCACGCGGCCGCGACACCCCGTCAGCGGTGTGCTCGGCGACCGCGTCGGCCAGGCCGTCGCGGATCTCCGCGACCAGTCGTGCCTTGGCGCGGGCGGGCCCGGACAACGCCGCCGACAGGGCGGCCGCGTACTCCTCGACGGGATCACTCATGACGGGTTGAGCACCGACCCGATCGCGGTGGTGAACTCGGCCCACCCGCTGCGCTCGGCGGCCAGGCCGCGCCTGCCCGCGTCGGTCAGTTCGTAGCAACGGCGCCGACGTTCGCCGACCGACTGCCAGCCGCTGCGCAGCAGGCCCAGCCGCTCCAGCCGGTTCAGCGCCGGGTAGATGGTGCCGGTGCGCAGCTCCAGCGCACCGGCGCTGCGCTGCTGCACCGCGGCGATGATCGCGTAGCCGTGCAGCGGCCCCGGTTCGAGCACCGCGAGCAGCAAACCGTCCAGGTGCCCGCGCACCGCGTCCGCCCTCATGGGTAGACAGCCTACCCATAAGTGCAGTAGGAAGGGTACATATTGGCTGCCTACATATAGAGGGGTTACTCCGTTGACCAAGTTCCTGCTGTCCGTGCACGTGCTCGCGGCGATCCTGGTGGTCGGGCCGATCGCGGTGGCCGCTTCCCTGTTCCCCCGCTACGCGCGCGCCGAGGGCGGCGGGGGTGCGCTGCTGCACCGGATCTGCCGCGGGTACACCGTGGTCGGCATCGCGGTGCCGGTGTTCGGCGTGGCCACCGGCGCCGCGCTCGGTGTGCTCACAGACGTGTGGCTGCTCGTTTCGGTGGTGCTCACCGCCATCGCGGCGGGCATTCTGGTGCTGGCCATCCTGCCCGGGCAGCGCCGGCTGCTCGACCTGCCGGAAAAGGCGGAGCCGGGCCGCCTGGCGACCCGGCTCTCGATGCTGACCGGTGTGTTCAACCTGCTGTGGGCGGTGGTCGTGGTGCTGATGATCGTCCGCCCCGGCTCGACCACCGGCGCCTGAATCAGGGGATGTACACGCCGAAGTCGGCGTTGGCGGTGGCGAAGTCCTGGAAGCCCATGCGCGGGCCGGCCGCGCGGGTCACCGTGCCCGCCGCCTGCACACCGCCGTTGACCTTCAGGTAGACCGAACCGCCGCTGTCGCCGCCCCGCGCGCCCGGCTGGCCCTGCTGCTGCTCGACCTCCACCAGGTCCTCGGCGTCCTGCCAGAAGAACAGCACCTTCAGGTCGCACACCGGGTTGCCGGTCTGCTCGGCGCTGGTCACCCCGCTCTGGCAGAGCAACTGGCCGACGAACACGTGCGTCCAGCCGAGCACCTGCTCGGTGGTGTTGCTGTTCCCGCCGCCGACGTACATCCGGTTGCTCGCCTGGGAAGTCGGGATCAACGCGATGTCGTGGTCGTTGTGCCCCGGCCCGACGTTGCCGATGAACTCGCCGACGCCGTCGGTGATCCGGTGCCCGTGCTGACCGCAGTGCTCGGCGGTCAGCACGAACTGGTTGCCCGCGCCGTTGCGCACACCGAACCCGGCGGTGCAGATGGTGCTCGCGGTCTGGTTCCAGGTGCGCGCGCCGCCCTTCCACGGCGGGGCGTCGTCACCACGGGACACCGGCGTCAGCGGTTCCTCGTGCAGCACGCGCAGCGGCACCCCGGCCACCGAGTCGAGTGCGCTGAACGTGCTCAGCACGCCGGGTTTCGCGGCGAGCACAAGGCCGCTGCCGTCACCGGGGCTTTTCACGCCGTAGGCGCCGGAATCCGGGTTTTCCCGCAGCCAGCGGTTGACCCGCTCCGCGGCGGCGTCCAGTTCGCTTTCGCTGTGGGCCGCCGAAGCGACACGCACCGGCGCGAACGCGCTCGCCGCGCGCACCGCCTCGTCGACGGCCGGCGTGGTCGCGCCTTTCCACCACAGCACCACATCCGAGGATTCGAGCACGATGCCCGCGTAACCACCGGCGGCTTCGGCCAGCCGGGCGCGCAGCACCTCCGCCGCGCGGACGAGCGGCTGCTGGTCGAGCACTCGCTGTTCACCGGCGGTCAGCGTGCGCACGGGCTCGGCTTGGGCGGCGGGAAGCGCCGAGACCGCCGCGAGGGCGGCCGCACCGACGGCCAGCAAGCCGGTTCTGAATTTCTTGGACAGCACGGAATGCACGGTTCGCTCCTTGGGGACAGGGAGGGGAACGAGCTGCGCCGGCGCGGGAACAGATTGTCACGAATCACGCGCGAACCGTGGGAAAGCGGCGGCTTTCCGACAAAACCGGACAGACGAAAGTCGGGTGGATTCCCACCCTAATCCCAGATGAGCGCCGCGGTCTCGACGATGCGCTCCAGCTTCGCCTTCTGCTCGTCGAGGGTCAGGTCGTTGCCCTCCTCGGTCGAGGAGAACCCGCACTGCGGCGACAGGCAGAGCTGGTCGATGTCGACGTACTTCGCCGCGGCCTCCACCCTGGCGCGCAGGGAATCCACGCTCTCCAGCGCCCCGCGCTTGGTGGTGACCAGCCCGAGCACGACCTGCTTTCCCTTGGGCACGAACCGAAGCGGCTCGAAACCACCGGAGCGTTCGTCGTCGAATTCCAGGAAGTAGCCGTCCACGTCGAGTTCGTTGAACAAGGCGTCGGCGACGAAGTCGTACCCACCGGCGGCCACCCACGACGAGCGGAAGTTGCCGCGGCACAAGTGCGTGGTCACGCGCAGCCCGGCGGGCCGGTCGCGCAGCGCGGCGTTCATCGTGGCGATGTTGCGCACGTGCTGCTTGTCCGGGTCACCGCCCATCCTGGCCACCATGGCGCGCTGCTCGGGGTCGTTCAGATAGGCCAGGCTGGTGTCGTCCAGCTGGAGGTAGGTGCAGCCGAGCCCGGCCATGCCCGCGATCTGCTGGCGGTAGGCGGTGGCCAGGTCGTCGTAGAACCGCTCCAGGTCCGGGTACACCGTCTCGTCCACCGCGGCCCGCCCGCCGCGGTAGTAGACCATGCTCGGCGACGGGATCGTCTGCTTCGGCGTCACCGAGGGGTCCACAATGGACTTCAGGAAGGTGAAGTCGTCGGCGAAGACGACCTCGTCCAGCCCGATCTCACCGGTCACCCGGAACGCCGACGGGCTGAACTCCAGGTCGCCCCGGTCGTTGTGGAAGGTCACGTGCAGCTGCTCGTCGCTCTTGCCGATCCCGCGCAGGCGGTAGATGAAGTCCATGTGCCACGAGCCGCGGCGGAACTCCCCGTCGGTGGCCGAGCGCAGCCCGGCCGCGCGCTGCAGCTCGACCACCTCGCGAATCGCCTCGTCCTCCACGGTCCGCAGCTCGACCGCGCCGATCTCACCGGCGGCCGCTCTCGCGCGGGCGTCCCGCAGTGCGGGCGGGCGCAGCAGGCTGCCCACGTGGTCGGCACGGAACGGCGGTGTCTCGCGCGGCGTCATCCCCCCATCGTCGAGCAGGAACGGGCCCCGATCAAGCCCGCGCGAACTCCGCCCGGTGCTCGGCGGCCCACTGGCGGAAACCACGCGGCGGATGACCGGTGAAGCGCTCCACGGTGTTGTTCACCGGCGCGGGCATGGTGGCCGCCCGTTCCGCACCGCTGATCAGGTGGTCCAGGATGGCCGCCGGCATCCAGTGCGGGCGACGCTCGTGCACCTGTTCCCTGGTCAGCGCGTCCACCGCGATCGGGCGCCCCACTTCCTCGGCCAGCACCGCGACGATTTCCGCCTGGCTCAGCGATTCCGGCCCGGTCAGCGTCAGCGTGGTGCCCGGGTAGCGGTCGGTGGTCAGCAGTTCGGCCGCCACCTCGGCGATGTCGTCAGCGTGGATCGGGGTGAACCGGGCGTCCGGGTGGAAGAGGCCGACGCGGTCGCCGGTGCGGATCTGCTCGCCCCAGTCGCGGAGCGCGTTGGTGGCCAGCCAGCCGGGATAGATCACCGTGTGCCGCAGCCCGGAACCGCGCACCGCCTCCTCGACCGGCAAGTGGGCGAGCCGGAGCGGGTTGTCCAGCGCGCCCTCGTAAACGTCCGGAGAGGACAGCAGCACCACGTAGGACACCCCGGCTTTCTCCGCCGCCGCAAGGAAATCCACCGGAGCGACGCGTGCGGTCGGGTACAGGAAGATCGCGCCGACCCCGGCCAATGCCGCCTCCGCGTTGTCCGGGGCGAGCAGATCCAGCTGCACGGTCTCGACCCCGTCGGGCACCTTCAGCGCGGTCACGTCACGGGCCGACGCACGCACGGGATGACCACGCCTGGCCAGTTCGGCGACCAGGCTGCTGCCGATGTTCCCGCGGGCTCCGGTGACAAGAACGGTCATGCCGTCTACTCCTCTTTGCTTTGCCAGCAAATTACCTTTGCGGACAAAGCTATACCCTGGACGCGACTTCGTCCAGCACGGCCAGCGCTTCGGCCAGATCCGGCTGCCCGGCACTGCCCCGCCGCACGCAGGCGACGAGCTTGCGGACCGGCCGCGGATTTCCCGTCAACGGCACCCTGGTCACCGCGTGCTCGGCGGGAATCGGGACCAGGCGCGGCAGCAGGCAGACGCCAAAACCGTCGGCGACCAGCCGGGAGATGGCGAACCACTCCTTCACCTGATGCGCCACCGCGGGCGTGAACCCCGCCGCGGCGCACGCCGACAGCAGCAGGTCGTAGGTGTCGTTCTGGCGTGGCTTGACGATCCAGCGCTCGGCCGCCACGTCGGCGAGCACCACGCCGTCCCGTCCGGCCAGCGGGTGCGCCGACGGCACGAGCAGGTCCTGCGGGTCCTCGTGCAGGACCCGTTGCTCGAACCGCGGATCGTCGACCGGCGGGCTCGCCGGTGTCGGCAGGACCACCGCGAGATCGGCCTGTTCGGCGAGCAGGAGCCGGAAGCATTCCTCGCTTTCCTCTTCGACGAGTTCGATCCGGCGTCGCGGATCATGCTCGTGCAGGGCGGCCGCGGCGGGCGAAAGCAGCGCGGCGATGGCCGACGACACCCCGCAGAAGCGCAACGTCCGGCGTGACCCGCCGAGATCCGCGCGAGCGCGTTCCCAGTGTTCCTGCAGGGCGTCGGCGTGTTCAAGGAGCGCGTGCGCGGCGGCGGTGAGGCGCACCCGGCGGCCGTCGCGGACGAGCAGTTCGACACCGAGTTCGTCAGCCAGCGCTCGCAGTTGCTGGGACACCGCCGATGGCGTGACAAAGAGGGCTTCGGCCGCCGCGGTGACCGTGCCGCGATCGGCCAGCACGCGGAGCGCCTGCACGCGTCGAAGGTCCATCATGTAGCCGACGCTAAAGGAAAACCACCTGAAATCCTCGATGGACCTGAACGGTTCGGCGGGCTGAAGCTGGCGGCATGGTTCCCGCTCCGCTTCTTGTGCTCACCGCGGCGATCTGCACGCAGACCGGTCAGGCCTTCGGCAAGCAGCTCTCCGGTGACATCGGCGCGGGCGGAGTTGTCGCGCTGCGCCTGGGATTCGCGGCCTTGCTGCTGCTCGTGTGGTTCCGGCCGAAGCTGCCCGACCGGCGGCAGCTGCCGTGGATCTTCGCGCTCGGCACCGCTGTCGCGGGCATGAACCTGGTCTATCCGGCGATGCGGTACCTGCCGGTCGGCGTGGCGAGCACGATCCAGCTGCTCGGGCCGCTGACCGTGGGACTGCTCGGTTCACGGCGGCTGCCCGACCTCGGCGCCGCCGTGGTGGCCGGCGCCGGGGTCTGGCTGCTGAACGATCCGGCGGGCGGCCCGCTCCCCTGGCCTGGCCTGCTGCTCGCGGCGCTTTCCGCGGTGGCGATGGGCTCGTACCTGGTACTCAGCCGCAAGGTCGCCATGCTCACCGGCGGACCGTCCGGCCTGGCCTGGGGTGTCGCCTTCGCCGCCGTGCTGGGCACGCCCACCGGACTGCTCGCGCAGCCGGTGGACTGGGCGCCGGGAGTACTGCTGGCGGGCGCCGCCGTCGCGACGATCACCGCGGTACTCCCGTACACCCTCGAACAGTCCGCGCTGCGGCGCATCGGCGCCGGGCCGGTCGGTGTGCTGCTCAGCCTCGAACCGGCGGTCGCCGCGGTCGCCGGGCTGCTCGTGCTGGACGAGCAGCTTTCGGCGATCCGCTGGCTCGGCCTCGGCTGTGTCAGCGCCGTGGCCGCGTGGACGGCTACTTCGTCGCGGCGAGCGCGAGCTCCGGCTGAGCCGCCCGCGAACGCTTGACCACACCGGAAATCGCGACCAGCAGGCCGAGCACGGCGATGCCGGTGACCACGCTCAGCGCGGGGGTGAGTCCGTCGAGCACGTGGACCCCTTCACCGCCGTTCGCGGTCAGCACCGCGGTCACCACGGCGAGGCCGATCGCCCCGCCGACCTGGACCGAAGTGTTCAGCAAACCGCCCGCGAGGCCCTGCTCGTCGTCGCTGATCCCGGCGGTGGCCTGGATGTTCAGCGAGGAGAAGGCCAGCGTGAACCCGATGCCGAGCAGGATCATGCTGGGCAGCACCGCGCCGGCGTAGCTCGAATCCTTGTCGATGCCGAGGAACAACGCGTAACCGACCACGTGCGCGGCGACCCCGGCGAGGATGGTGCGCGGGGTGCCGAGGCGGTCGATCAGCGGCTCGATCTTCGGCGAGCCGAAGGCCACGATCAGCGCCGCGGGCAGGAAGCCGAGCGCGGTCTGCAGCGCGGACCAGCCCAGCACCGACTGCAGGTACAGCATCACCACGAACTGGAACCCGATGTAGGCGCCGAAGAACAACGCGCCGCCGATGTTCGCGCGGGCCAGCGGGCCGGAGCGCAGGATGCCCAGCCGCAGCAGCGGGTGCTTCGAGCGCTTCTCGATGAACACGAAGGCGACCAGGAGGGCGATGGCGAGCGCGAAGGAGATCAGCGTGCGTGGCGAGGCCCAGCCGATCTCCGGCGCTTCGACCACGGCGAAGACCAGCAGCAGCGAGCCGGCGGCCCCGGTGATCGCACCGGGGAAGTCGTACCCGCTGCCGGTTTCCGGGCGGTACTGCGGGATCAGCTTGAGCGCGGCGACCAGCGCGGCGAGCGCGATGGGCACCGGCAGCAGGAAGGTCCAGCGCCAGCCGACCTCGGTGAGCAGGCCGGAGAAGACCAGCCCGGCGGAGTACCCGCTCGCGCCGAACACGGCGAAGATGCTGATCGCCTTGTTGCGCGCGGGGCCTTCGTGGAAGGTCGTGGTGATGATCGACAGCGCGGCCGGCGCGGTGAACGCGGCCGCCAGTCCCTTGATGAACCGGCTGGCGATGAGCAGCGGGCCGCTGTCGACCAGGCCGCCGAAGAGTGAGGCGACCGCGAACACGGCGACCGCGACCAGGAAGACCCGGCGCCTGCCGAGCAGGTCGGCGGTGCGCCCGCCGAGCAGGAGCAGGCCGCCGTAGCCGAGCACGTAGGCGCTGATGACCCATTGCAGCGCGCTGGTGGAAAGGCCGAGTTCGGCCTGGATGGAGGGCAGGGCGACGCCGACCATCGACACGTCGAGCGCGTCGAGGCCGACGACGGTGGACACGGTCAGGAGCACGCCCCACAGGCGCGCGTCCCACCGGGTCGAGGAGGTGGACAAGCTCATGGACCATGACAGTACATGCACGCGCATCTAATGCCAACGCATTTAATGACTTTGCATCAGATTCGCGTGCATGTTATCTTGGCCGGGTGAGCGATGTGGCCGAGCAGACACTGGTGCGGGAGTGGCACGAGCTGTCCGCGCGGCACGCGGCGGTGTTCAACGCGCTCGAATGCCGGCTCCAGGAGGAGCACGGCATCGGCATCAACGAGTTCGAGGCGCTGGAGCGGCTGGCCACCTGCGACCGCAAGTGCCGGGGCGCGGACCTCACCGAGGCCGTGCACCTGAGCCAGAGCGCCACCTCACGGCTGGTCGCCCGGCTGGAGCGCGAGGGCCTGGTCGAACGCGCCATCTGCGACGAGGACCGGCGCGGCATCTTCATCACGCTGACCGAGGACGGCAAGCAACGCTACGCGGAGGCCAAGCCCACGCACCGCGCCGTGCTCGCCACCACCCTGCGCCGCCCCTGACTTTCGCGGGCCCAACGCTATGAATGTGGCTTTCATTGCGGATTCCGCAATGAAAGCCACATTCATAGCGCCCCGGCCAACCTGACAGCGCCGACCTGGCGGCCGCCGAGCGGGACACCATCGCGTCTGGCGCCCGGAGGATGTCACGAATGTGGCTTTCGAGACGTTCGGCGTCTCGAAAGCCACATTCGTGACACCAAGCGCCCGCGCCGGACGGTCAGAACTGGGGGACGGCGGTGACGGTGCGGCCGTTCAGCGGTTGCACCGGGCGCGCGTTACCGTCGGTGAACAGGCCCTGGAACCGCGCGATGGTCGCGGGCGTGACGGTCAGTTCCGCGGTCAGGAACCACTGCACGTCCTCGCTGAACGGCGCCGTGGTCAGCGAGCCGTCGTAGCGCAGGGTGCTCCGGTTCGCCGGCAGCAGCGAGTTCAGGTCGACGTCGTGGATAGCGACGCGCTCCCCGCATTCCGGCGCCAGTTCCGCCAGCACGGTGTCCACAGTGGACGCATGACCCGCGCGCAGCGGCACGCCGATCACCAGCAGCCGCCCCGCCGCGCTCCGGTGCACGAAGTGCATTTCCAGCGGGTCCGCGTGCCCGCCGAAGCGGTGCTCGGACGGGGTGTGGAAGTGGAACTGCTCCAGCTCGTACCGCACCCCGGCCACGGTGACGTGCCCGGCACCGGCGGCGACCCCGGCCTCCTCCGTCTCTTCGTGGTGGCGCGTGGTGCACCCGGCGGGGTCGGCGGTGTCCTTCCGGACGTACTCCAGCTCAAGATCCGAATGCCCGTACGACACATTCAGCTTCGGCTGGTTCAGGTCGATCTGGATCGCACCTGGGGTGACATTGATCGGGCTCTGCTTCGGCAACTCCGACTGGGCGGCGGTGCCGCCCGCGGTCAGCGTCGCCACCACGAGAGCGAGGGGGACAAGGGCAGCGGCAAGGCGTCTCAGTGTCACGCTCAAAACCTTTCGAGGACCCGAATGAACTGATGATCCATTCGGCAAAATCGGTTCACTCGCCTGGAGGAACTCGATTACGAGAGGTCATATCCTTCTCCGGTTCCGGGCGTTTTCACAAGTACCCGGAAAGCGGGCATTTGCCGCCAAGTGGCGCAATTCGGCCGCGGTTTCCCGTGAATGGAAGGTGATCTGTGCAACAGCGGCTCGTCCTGCGCGACAAGCAGAACAGCCGTACTGTCCGGTTTGTGGCTGTTCTTCCCGTACTCGCCTCACTGCTGCTGACCTTGCCCAGCCCGATGCCGGGCCCGGAAACCGCCGAAGGCTGCGAAGGCGTCACGGTCGCCGTCGCGCTGCCGGGTGAACTCGTGGTCCGTTGCGCACACGGCGCCGATGCCCGCCAGGCGCTCGACAGCACCGGACTCGCCGTGCACGCGGGCCGCGGCGAAGGCCCGTACGGCGACCGCGCTTACGTGTGCCGGATCAACAACTTCCCCACCGCGGCCGACGACGACTGCGCCGGGCACGAAGACGGCGCGCCCTACTGGAAGGTGTGGCGCGTCGGGCTGGCCCCGGTGGCATGGCGCACTTCACAGACCGGCGACGGCCCGGCCGGGGTGGCGGTCTGCCCGGGCAGCCTGGTCGGTTTCAGTTTCGGCGGCGAGATGCCGGTGGGCCCGGAGCAGGTGATCACCACACCGGGTTGGCTCCCGCCACGTTGCTAGCCGGGCTGCTGCACGCGCAAGCCCTGCCGGGAGCACCGACCGAACCGCCGGGTAGCGAAACGTGCGGGGCCAGCCGCGCGGCGCCGGGCGGGAGCGATACACGCGAGGCCAGCCGCGCCGCTAGCCCGGTTGGTATACGCGTAAGCCGCGCCGCAGGTAGTTCGGCAGGGCGTTCGGGTGGTCTTTGGACGACGTGTGCAGCCATACCCGCCGCGTCCCCGGCAAGGACCAAGCCTCCCGCAGGGTGAGCGTGAGCGCATAGCCGCCCAGGCCTCGGCCGACGAACTCGGGCACCAGGCCGAACGTGCTGATCTCCACCTCACCACCATCGCGCGGTACGTAGTCGCAGGCGCCCGCGGCGTCCCCGGCGAAGCGGATCACGCGGTACTGGCGCGCCTCCTTCGCCAGCCACTCCGCCCAGCCTTCCGCCGTGCGGGTGGCGCTGCTCCAGCCGTGCGGCGTGCCGATGCGCGCGTGCAACTCCCTGATCAACGGCGACGTGTGCGCGACCGGCTCCAGGACCAGCCCGTCGACCGGCGCCGCCGGGCGCAGCTCCGCCGCCGCGGTCATCTCGAGGTAGGTGATGATCTCGTCCATCCCGGCAGACTAGGCCGCGGGTCCGACAGGTTTTCCACGGTGACCCACACCGCCAGCACCAGCCCGGCCAGCATCACCATCGCCAGCACCCGGAAGTCCACAATGGCCGGAGCCGTACCACCGAAACCACCGTCCGCGGCCAGGTACGGCAGGTACGAGAACAGCGATGCGAACTGGGTCAGCACCGGCAGCGGCCACAACGCCCGCGGCAGGTAGAACGCCGCCACCACGGTCAGCACGTCGGCCAAATAGAAGTACCGCTCGTGCATGGCCGGCAGGAAGTACGGCACCAGCAGCGCCGAAACCGCCGCCAGCAACACGATCCGCGTGGTGGTCAGCTCGGTGGCCCTGGCCAGCAGCGCGACGATGCCGCCGAGCACCAGCGCCCCGGTCACCGCCACGCCCACCGCCTTGAGCACCTCGGTGCCGCCCGCCCCGGTCAGGAACTGGTACGCGTTCGGCGCATTGAGCGTGAGCTGGCCGTAGGTCTCGGTCTGCGTCGCGTAGATGGTCAGCAACGCCACCGGGTCGGCGCCGATCAGCAACGCGGGCACGTCGAGCACCAGGTAGACCGCGGGCACCAGCGGCAACGCGCGCCACGGGACGTGCTTGGCCAGCACCAGCAGCAGCAACACCGGGAACAGGAACACCGCCTGGAGCTTGAACGCCAGCGCCAAGCCGAAGAACGCACACGCCAGGTACGGCCGGTGCCGCAGCGCGAAGTAGAGACCACCGACCGCGAACGCCGAGTAGATCGAATCCGCCTGTGCCCACATCGAACTGTTCAGCACCACGGTCGGCAGGAACACCACCACCGCGCCCGCCAGCACCGGCCACCAGCGCCCCGGGTACCGGAGGTCGACCAAGCGGTAGGCGAAATAGGCCACCACGAAGTCGAACACCACCGAGATCAGCTTGATCCCGATCAGCGGCGGCACCGGCAGGTAGCTGAGCACCACCAGCAGGTACAGGTAGGGCGCGTTGTAGTTGGCGAACTCGTGCCGCAGCGCGCGCCAGCCGCCGTTCTGCTCGATGAACTCGTACCAGCGCAGCAGGAACGCGTTGTAGTCACCGGAGCGGTAGTCGAAGAACAGGGTGCGCACGGTGACCGCGGCCAGCACCAGCAGCACCAGCGCGCCGAGTTTCTTGGGCATGCGGGCGAGTCAAGCGCGCCGGGCTGTGAACCGGCTGTGCGCCAGGTGTGCGCCGGCTCAGCGGAACAGGTGCTCGATCCGGCTGGAGATCGCCGACACCAGCGGCGCGAACCGGGCGCGGCCACCGAGCAGCGACTGCACCCGCGACCACCGGCTCAGCATCAGCTCGGGGTGGACGGTGCCGGCCTGCCCGCGCTGCAGGGCACGCATGTCTTCGGCGAGCAGCGCGAGGTTGTCGTCGAGGACCTCCCGCTTCGGCACGTCCTCGCGGCCGGTCTGCGCGCGCAGCCGGTCGAGCAGCACGAGCAGTTCGGTGGCGTAGTCCGCCGTGGTCCCGGCCTCGATGCTGATCACCCCGCTCTCGCGCCGACGCCGAGCACAAACCGTACCGCGCGCGAAAAGTCGAGGGAACAGGCGACGAGAAATCACGGCCACCACGGACCGAACGGTTACTCACCGCCACCGCGACGTCCTAAGCGGACTGTCCGGTGTGGTGCACCGGCGCCCCAGTCCTCTTCGGACGCCGCGGTGGGCGGTGGGACCCAGCGGAACGGACGGGTCGGGGGTCAGTCCGTTCCACCGGGGGCTGTGCGGGCGGTGGCGAACCACGCGCCGCGATCGGTGTCGGCCTCCGGCCACGGCGGCCGGTTCTCGCCGTCACACCGGCATTCGTGGAACAGGCAGGTCCAGGCGTCGGGGTACCGCGTGCCGCACCAGCGGCAGGTCCGGAACACCCGGCTGACGAAGGCGGCGGGGCTTTCGCCGTCCGCCCGTCGTGGCTCCGGTCTTTCGCCAGGCACCAGCACCTCCCGTGATCGCGCAATCACGCTAGGCGCGCCGAAAGCCGGTTTGTGCACCAGAAGTGCACACGTGCCGTGGTTTACCCGGTTGGGGCAACGCCCATGCGCCAGGCGAGGCCCCGCAGTTCGCGGCCACCGGCTTCGCGGCGGGCGCTGCCGAGCAGGTCCGCGACGGCCTCACGAGCGAAAACGTTGTTCCGGACCTTCTGCGGGGCCAGCTCTTCCGCCTTCAGCAACGCGGAAAGGCCTTGCTCCCGGGTTTTCCGCTCAGTGAGCAGACCGCGGCCCAGATCCATCCAGAAGGCGGACTGGCGGGAGCGCGAGACCCCCACCGGTCGCACTTGGCGTGCCAGTTCGGCCACCCCGGCGCCCATGCCCAGCTCCAGCCCGATGGTCACCTGCCAGATGCCGACGTTGGTGCGGCCGAAGTTGGTGTCCATCCACGGGCTCACGTCGGCCTCGAGCGTGTCGGCCAGCGCGGCGGCCTCGGCCAGGTGCGTGTTCGCCTGGTCGGCCTGGCCGCGGGCGGCGGAGGCCAGTGCCGCGGTCAGGTGCGCCAGCCCGGCCGTCTCGGCCCGCGCCCCCGGCAGCTCGGCCACGCGGACGGCCAGCTCGTACTGCCGCGCGCGGTTCGCCCCGGACAGCAGCTGGGCGCGCTGGTAGGCGGCGTAGGTCGTCCACACCGGATCGTCGAGTTCCTCGGCGGCCTGGCGCATCCGCTCCACCGCGAGCGCGGGCAACCCGGCGAACCCGAGGTCGTGCACCAGGTAGGCGGCGGCCTTGTAGGTGCCGATCAACCCGACCAGCGCCTCGCGCCGGTGCGCGGGCTCGGCCGACGCGGTGAGCAGCTCGCGGATCAGCTGCGGGATGAGCACCACCTGCGCGGCGAAGTCGGCGTCCGGGCGCAGCACCTTGTTCAGGCGCACCACGTCGGCCCAGAGCTGCGACCAGGGCCGTTCGGGCTGCTCGGGCGCCTCGCCGACCCACCAGCCGGTCAGCGCCTCCTCCACCGCGGGCACCCCGGCGCGAATGTCGTCGTCGAGCGGATCCCTTGCCGCGTAAGGCTTTCCGGTCAGTTCGGTGGGCGAGACGCGGAGCGTGCGGGCGAGCGCTTCGAGCACGCGCCTGCTGTTCACCGGCTTCTCGCCGCGCTCGATCTGGCCGAGATAGGTGAAGGAGTACCCGGAGAGCTGCGCCACCGCCCGCAGGCTGAGCTGACGCCACCCGCGAATCTCCCGGAGCCGTCGCCCCAGTTCCGTCGCGGGTTCCATCGCCGAACGCCACCTTTCACCTCGACGCGTCAACTCGTCCAGGGTATCGACCCCTGGATCAGGTGAACACCGCGACTACGTCACTACGGGTGGTGATCTTGCTACTGCACGATCGCGTAATTTACGCGCGCACCCCTCAACCCTGCTCGAGCCGCGATTTCAGCGCGTCCAGCCGGCTGTCCCAGTCCCTGGCCAGCGCGGCCAGGAACTGCTGGGCCACCCGCATCGGCGCCGACCGCAGCCGGTACCGCACGCGGCGGCGCTCCCCCGGCTCCGCGGTCACCAGACCGGCCTCGGCCAGCAGGTTCAGGTGCTTGGCGATCGCCTGCCGGGTGATCGGCAGGCGATCGGCCAGCTCGGTCGCGGTGGCGGGCCCGCCGGCCGCCAGCGCGGCCAGCACCGCGCGGCGGCTCGGGTCGGCCAGCGCGGTGAAGACCCGCTCGGCGACGGCCTCGTGCTCAGGCTGCATCGAGGTATTCGACCAGTTCGCCGAGTTCGAGCCGCCACCCCTCGGTGTTCCCGCCGTAGGCCTTCTCGTGGGCGTCCTCGGTGAGCTGGCCGAACCCGCTCTCGACCACGGTCAGCCGGGTGCCGCCACCGGCCGGTTCGAGGGTGAATTCGACGTAGGTGCGGCGCGGGTCGTCCTCGGGCAGGCCGTAGATGTGCCAGGTGAACCCGAACACGGACGGCTCCTCGACGCGCTCGACCCGCAGGTCGGCGGTGTCGCCGGTGTCCCATTTCAGCTGGGCGGCGCCACCGGGGCGCAGGTCGATGGTGGCCTCGTTGCCGAACCAGGTGCCGAGCCCTTCGGCGGTGGTCAGCGCCGCCCAGACCTTCGCGGGCGGCTGGGCGACCTCGACGGTCCGCTCGATGCGATCGGGAAATGCCATGTCTGCCTCCTATGTAGCAACCAACTGGTTGCGACTCTATGGCAACCAGTTGGTTGCGTCAAGACTGGGCATCACCCCAGGCAGCCGTGGCTAGCCTCGGCTCATGGCGCGTGTGGTGGTCCTGGCCAGCGGCAGCGACGGCGACGTGCTGCCGTACCTCGGGCTGGGCAGGCGGCTCGCCGGAGCCGGGCACCCGGTGACGGTCGCGGCGGTGGCCCGGTTCGGCGAGGCGATCACCGCCGCCGGGCTCGGCTTCCACCCGCTGTCCTCCGTGGACCCGCGGGCGGTCACCGCGAACAGCCGGAAGTCCCCGATGCGGTTGCTGGCGGACGGTCTGCGCGAGCAAGTGCCCGAGATGATCAACGTCGCCGGGCAGGCCGACGTGCTGCTCTGCCCGATGTCCACTTTGGTCTTCGGCAACAGCCTCGCCGAGGCGTACGGCATTCCGTGCGTCGCGCTGCCGTTGCAGCCCGCGGCGCCGACCCGCGAGCTGTCGCCCGCCTTGTTCGGCGGCCGCGATCTGGGACCGTGGCTCAACCGCAAGGCGGGCGAGCTGTTTGTCCACTTGGGACCCCGGATGTTCGCGAAGCCACTGGCGGAACTGCGGTCCCGGCTCGGCCTCAAGGGCAAGCTCACACCGGATCCCGGGCAGCGCATGCTGCACGGCATCAGCCCGCTGGTGGTGCCGCGCCCGCGTGACTGGCGGCCGGAACAGGAGCTGACCGGCTTCTGGTGGCCGTACTCCACCGCGGAACCACCCGGCGAGCTGGTCGGCTTCCTGGACGACGGCCCCGCGCCGGTGTACGTCAGCTTCGGCAGCGTGGTCGCGCGTCAGGCGGGCAAGCAGCAGCAGGCGGTCGCCGAGGCGATCCGGCGCACCGGAATGCGGGCGATCGTGCACTCGGGCTGGGGTGACCTGACCGCATCGGGCGATACCGTGCTGACCGTCGGCCACGTGCCCCACGAATGGCTCCTGCCCCGCGTCGCCGCCGTGGTGCACCACGCGAGCGCGGGGACCACCGCCGCGGTTCTGCGGGCGGGCGTGCCGTCGGTCCCTGTGCCGTTTTCCCACGACCAGCCGTTCTGGGCGCGGCGCCTGGTGGACCTCGGCACCGCACCGGGGGCGATCCCGGCACGCGGGCTCACCGCGGCCGGGCTCGCGGCCAAGATCACCGAAGCCGTCGGTGTGCCCTCCTACACTGAACGAGCCGCTGCGATCGCGGCGGACCTGCGCCACGAGGACGGAGCCGCGCGCGTGATCGAGGTCGTGGAGGAGATCACCGAGAAGGCCGCCGCCGGATGACCACGCGCACGGCCCGCGGCTGGCGGCGCGCCGCACGCAACCGGTCGGCCGGTGGCGCGGGCATGTACGGCCCGCAGCGGCGCAGGCTGCTGGCGGACCTGACCGGCACGGTGCTGGAAATCGGCCCCGGCGCCGGGGCGAACACCGCGCACTTCCCGCGCGGGGTCCGCTGGCTCGGCCTCGAACCGAACCCCTACCTGCACGAACGACTGCGCGAGCAGGCGAACGGGCCGGTCATCGGCGGTGCGGCGGAGGCGATTCCACTGGCCGACCACAGCGTGGACGCGGTGGTCGGCACCATCGTGCTGTGCTCGGTCGAGGACCAGCGCCGGGTGCTCGCCGAGATCGTGCGGGTGCTGCGGCCGGGCGGGCGGTACGTCTTCCTGGAGCACGTGGCCGCACCCGAAGGCACGTGGTCGCGCTGGGCGCAGAAGACGGTGGCGCCGGTGTCGCGCTGGCTCGACGGCGGCTGCGACCCCGCGCGCGAGACCGGCCGCGCCATCGACGCGGCCGGTTTCGCGCGGGTGGAGACCGAGGAGTTCCTGCTCCACGGCCCGTTCGGGGTGAAGATCCCCCACCTGACCGGCTGGGCCAGCACGCCCGGCTGAGCCCTACATCCCGAACTTCGAGCGCACGTCCGCCACGATCAGGTCGTGGTCGATGCTCAGCGCCACCATCGCGCCCAGCGCCGCGCTGGTGACCGCGTGGATCCACGGTGACGGCCAGTTCGGCAGCCGGGCGGCCTCACCGGCGGCGTAGACCCGGTCCACCGAGGTGTGCCCGTGCTCGTCGATGCGCACCGAGCCGTCGTCCATCAGCTCGCAGCCCAGCGCCTCGGCCAGTTCACCGTGGGCGTCGAGCGGGGTCTTGATGAACATCGCGTCGCGCGCGATCGTCTCGCCCGCGACCCGCACCCCGGTGAGGTGCCCGTCGGCGCCGGTGACCTGCTCGACCGCGTCCGTGCGCACCTCTACCTCGCACACCTTCAGCGCCGCGGCCGCCTCCTCGTCGAACTCCGGCGTGCCGTTGGTGAACAGCACCACGTCGGAGCTGTACCGGGTCAGCTGCACGGCCAGGTGCGCGGCCGAGGTTTCCGCGCCCAGCACGGCCAGCTTCCGCCCGCGCACCTCGAACCCGTGGCAGTACGGGCAGCCGTAGACGCCCTGGCCCCACCACTCGGCCACGCCGCCGACCTCGGGCAGCCGGTCGCGCCTGCCGACGGTCAGCAGCACGCTGTGTGCCTGCTCGGTGGTGCCGTCGGCCAGCTCCACCGACGCGCCCGCTTCGTCGGCCGTCACCGAGGCGACCGCGACATCGCGCACGGTCACCGTCTCGTACTTGGCCAGGTCCTCCCTGGCGATCCGGCGGAATTCGGCGGGATCGACGCCGTCCCGGCTGAGGAAGCCGTGCATCGCGTGCGCGCGGGCGTTGCGCGGCTCGCCGGAATCCACCAGCAGCACGCGCCGCAGCGCGCGGCCCAGGATCAGCGCCGCGTTCAGGCCGGACGGCCCGGCGCCTACCACGATCACGTCGTACATGAGTTCTCCTTAGTCCTGGATGCGGGCACCGAGCTCACGGGCGATCCGGCCGACGCCGGGTGAGCTCAGCACGGTCTGGTGGTTGCCGGGCACGCCGATGATCTCCAGCCTGCCCTTGACGGTGTTCTCCCAGCCGTACGCGGGCTGGGTGACCGGGGTGTCGGTGGCGCGGAACAGCACCACGTCCCCGGCATAACGGGCGGCCCGGTGGGAAACCAGCGCCGCGATGTGCCGCTGGTGGACTTCACGCATGCGCAGCAGCCGCGAAGCGTCCAAACCGGACGGTAGGGCGTTCACCCGCGCCGCCTGCGCCATCGCGGCCTCGATGGCCGCGTCCGGTTCGAGCGAGCGCAGGTGGTCCAGGTCCAGTGGCACGTCCGAGAAGAACTCGGCGATCACGTCGACGTCGTCCACGTCGCCGTCGACCAGTTCCGGTGCCACCGAGTCGATCATGGCGACCAGCTCGACGCGGTCACCCGCGTCTTCCAGCCGGGCTGCCATTTCCAGCGCGACCACGCCGCCGAGTGACCAGCCCGCCAGGTGGTACGGCCCGTGCGGCCGGACCGCCCGCACCTCGGCGAGGTAGCGGTCGGCCATCACGCCGATGCTGTCGTCGGCCTCCTGCCCCTCTTCCAGGCCGAGCGGGGCCAGCCCGTAGAACGGCCGGTCCCGGCCGAGCCTCCGGGCCAGTTCGCCGTAGCAGAGCACACTTCCGCCCGCCGGGTGCACGCAGAACACCGGCGTGCCCTCCCCCGCGGTGATCTCCACCAGCGGCCGCCAGGCCGCCCCGCCACCGCGGATCAGCTCCGCTTCCTGCTCGACCGTGCGCGCGGCGAGCTGGTCGGCGAGCGTGAGTTCCACGTCGAAGGCGCGCTTGACCTCGGTCGCCAGCCGGATCGCGACCAGCGAATCGCCGCCCAGCTCGAAGAAGTCGTCCAGCACACCGACGCGTTCGACGTCGAGCACCTTCTCCCAGGTGCGTGCCAGCCGGAGTTCGACCGCGTCACGCGGGGCCACATAAGGCTTTTCGGACAGGTGTGCGCTGCGCGCGGCCCGGAGCGCCTTCCGATCGACCTTGCCGGAGGTGGTCATCGGCATAGTGTCCACAATGGTCAGTGCGGACGGCACCAGGTGCGCGGGCAGCTGCCGTTCCAGCTTCTCCAGCAACCGGCCCCGCAGTTCGGCGCCGAGTTCCTGGCGCACCGGCAGGTTCGCCGGTTCGAGCAGTTCCCCTTCGCCCGGCGGCCGGAAGTCGGCACGCGGCTGCCCCGCCTTGCGCAGGATGACGTCGAACGCGCCGTCGCGGTAACCCGAAGCCCAGCTGATCTCGACCTCGTACCCGCAGGACCGCCCGAGCGCACGCAGCTTCTCCGGATCGACGGCGTCACTTTCCGCCCCGGAAACGGCCTCCGACACGGTCGTGTCACCGGACGCCGCCTGCAGCCGCTGCCAGCGGTCGTGGTGCCGCCGCACCCGCGCGTTCGGCACGCGGGCGAGCGCGATCAGCTCCCTGGCCCCACCGCGGAGCATGGTGGCCACCGCGTCCCAGGTGAGTTCACCGCGGGCCCAGTCCAGCCAGCGCGCGTCCACCTGGACGTGGGGCTTGGCCGCCTTTTCCAGCACCACGTCGTAGCGGAACCGGCTCAGTTCGTTGTCGTAGGCGCCTTCCTTCGGGCTGACCTCGATCCGGCCCAGCTCGGGCACCTTCTCCCGCAGCGTGGTGAAGAACCCGGGATCGACCAGCAGCTCGTTCTCCACCCGCGCCAGGTGCCGGACCCGCTGCACCACGTCCGCCGCGAGCACGTCGCCCGGCGCCTGCGCGACCTGGACCGAGGCGTGCAGGGTTTCCAGCAGCGCCAGGTTGCGCACGTCACCGACGAACATCGAGCCGCCGGGCACCAGCGCGTCCATCGCCCCGCGAATGACCTCCAGCAGGTAGGCCGCGTCCGGGAAGTACTGGGTGACCGAGTTGAGCACCACCACGTCCACGCTGCCCGGCCGGATCCCGGTGAAGTCGACCGCCTCGCGCTGCTCCAGCACCACGTGCTCGTCGCCGTGTTCGGCGAGCCGGCCGCGCACGTACTCGATGGCCGTCGCCGACATGTCGGTGCCGTGGTAACTGGTCACCTTCGGCGCGATGCGGGTGAGCAGGATGCCCGTGCCACAGCCGATCTCCAGCACCCGCTTCGGTTGCAGGCCGAGGATCCGGTCCACCGTGCGGTCACGCCATTCCAGCATTTCGCCGGTCGGAATGGGCTGCCCGGTGTAGCTCGACAGCCAGCCCGCGGTGTTGAAGTCGGCATCGACCTCGATCACCGGTTCGGTGTAGATCTGCTCGTACAGCGACTGCCATTGGTCCACGTGCCGCCGCAGCCACGGCGCCGAGGACAGCGACTGGTCGGTGACCGCGCTGAAGTCGGGTTCGACGAAGGCCGCGAGCACACCCTGGTCCGCCACCACGGCCGCGTGCTTGACCAGGTTGTCGTCCCGTAGCACGGCTTCGATCTCACCCGGTTCGACGCGCTGGCCGCGGATCTTGACCTGGTCGTCGTTGCGGCCGAGGAACTCGATCTCGCCGTCGGCGCGCCAGCGCGCGAGGTCGCCGGTGCGGTAGAGCCTGCCGCCGGAGAACGGGTCGTCGATGAACTTCTCGCGGGTCAGCTCCGGGCGGCCGAGATAACCCCTGGCCAGGCCGATCCCGCCGAGGCACAGTTCACCGGGCACGCCGATCGGGGTCTGCTGCCCGGCCTGGTCGAGAATGCGGCAGGTGGTGTTGGCGATCGGCCGCCCGATCGGCACCACCGGATCACCCCGGTGCTCGGGCAGGCACTGCCAGTACGTCACGTCGATCGAGGCTTCGGTCGGCCCGAACAGGTTGTGCAGTTCGGCGTCGAGCAGTGAGAAGAACTGGTCCCGCAGATCCGCGGTCAGCGCCTCGCCGCTGGAGAACACCCGCTTGATCGACGGCAACTCCGAAACCCCTTCGGCGGCAAGGAAGTACCGCAGCATCGACGGTACGAAGTGGAGGGTCGTGACCCCCTCGTCGCGGATCAGCCCGGTGAGGTAGTCCGGATCGCGGTGGCCCTCCGGCTTCGCCAGCACCATGCGCGCCCCGGTCATCAGCGGCCAGAAGAACTCCCACACCGAAACGTCGAAGGTGTACGGCGTCTTCTGCAGCACCACATCCGTTCCGTCGATCGGGTATTCGGCCTGCATCCAGCGCAGCCGGTTCCACACTCCGCGGTGCTCGAGCATGACGCCCTTGGGCTTGCCGGTGGACCCGGAGGTGTAGATGACGTACGCCAGGTCGCCGGGCGCACCGGCGCCGGGATCGGTGTCCGGGCCGACGAGTTCGGCGGTGTCCAGCGCCAGCACCTCGCCGGGCAGCCCGTCACGCAGGCATTCCTGCGTCAGCAGGATCTTCGCGCCGGTGTCGCGAACCAGGAACTCGACGCGCTCGGCCGGGTAGTCCGGATCGATCGGCACGTACGCCCCGCCCGCCTTGAGCACCCCGAGCAGCGCGACCACCAGCTCGACCGACCGGTGCATGACCACACCGACCACCTGGTCCGCGGACACTCCCCGGTCGATCAGGTGGTGGGCCAGCTGGTTCGCCCGGCGGTCCAGCTCCGCGTAGGTGAGCTGACTCTGTCCACATCGGACGGCGACGGCCTCCGGGGTGGCGGCGGCCTGCCGCGCGATGACGTGGTGCAGGCATTCGGGCTCGCCGAAGTCGACCGCCGTGCCGGCCCACCGCTCGAACAGCTCCGCCTCCGGCGCGGTGAGCAGGCCGAGGTCACCGACCGCCCGCTCCTCGTCGCCCGCGAGTTCCTCCAGCAGGCCACGCAGGTGCCCGAGCAGCCGCTCGGCTGCCCCGCCGTCGATCCGGGTCTGGTCGAACCAGACCTTCAGCGTGGTTTCCGGGCCCGGGATGACCACCACGGTCAGCGGGTAGTTGGTCTGCTCCATGCTGTGCAGATCGGCCACGCGCAGGCGGCTGACGCGTTCGAGCACGGAGAAGTCGGCCGGGTAGTTCTCGAACACCAGGATGCTCTCGAACAGCGGCACCCCGGCGGGCACCTCGCTCCACTCCTGCACCTTGGTCAGCGGGCTGAATTCGAACTGGCGCTGGTCGATCTGCGCCTGCTGCAGTTCGCTCAGCCAGGTGCCGAGCCGCTGCCCGCCGGGGCAGGCCACGCGCGCGGGCAGGGTGTTGATGAACAACCCGGCGATGTGCTCGGCCCCGGCCAGATCGACCGGGCGGCCGGAGGAAGTCACGCCGAACACCACGTCCTCGGTGCCGGAGTACCGCGAAAGCAGCAGGGACCACGCGGCCTGGAACAGCGTGTTCACCGTCAGCCTGCGGCGGCGGGCGACTTCTTCCAGCCGGGCGCCGAGGTCGGCGGGCAGCACGATCTCGCGCCGGTCGTAGTCCTCGTCGCGGCGCTCACCGCCGGACGGCCGGTCCACCCCGAGCGCGGTCGGCTCGGTGACCCCGGCGAGCAGGCCGCGCCAGTAGCGTTCGGCGGCTTCGAGGTCCTGCTGCTGCAACCATTCGATGTAGTCGTGGTACTGCCGGACGACGGGCAGCGCCGGTTCGCGGCCGTCGCACAGCGGCACGTAGATCTCGAACAGCTCGCGCAGCACGCCCGCGGAACTCCAGCCGTCCAGGATCAGGTGGTGGAAGTTCCAGACCACCTGCCACGCCTCGTCGGCCAGCCGGAACAACCCGACGCGCACCAGCGGCGCGTGGTTCAGCTCGAAGCCGTCCTCGCGCTGCGCGGCCAGCAACGCCGGCAGCCGTTCGGCCTGCGTGGCCTCGTCCAGCTCCCGCCAGTCCTCTTCGGACCACGGCAGCTCGATCGAATCGAAGACCACCATCAACGGCCGGTCGAGGCCTTCCCATTCCACCGCCGAGCGCAGTGCCTCATGCCGATCGACCAGCCGCTGCCAGGACTCGCGGAAGGCGACCGGGTCGAGTTCCCCCTCCAGCCGGACGCTGAACTGTTCGAAGTAGACACCCGATTCCGGCGCGGACAACGTGTGGAACAACAGGCCCTGCTGCATGGTCGTGGCCGGGTAGAGGTCGCCGATCAGGCCGTGCGTGGCGGTGATCCGGGCCAGTTCCGCCGCGCCGATCCCGGCGAGCGGGAAGTCTCCGGGCAGGTAAGCCCGCGCCGCCGACCCACCGGCCGCCACGGTCAGCGCGTCGAGGTGCCCGCGGATCTCGGCCAGCAGGATGTCCACAGTGGACTGCTCGTACCGCGTGCCGGGACAGGTCACCTCCACGGTCAGCGCGCCTTCGCTGATCCCGGCGTTGATCTCGACGGCGTGGTGCCGGGTGTTGGCCTCCGCGTGCGCGCCTTCGGAACCGTCCAGCGCCAGGGTGAACTCGCCACCGCCGACGCCGTCCAGCTGCCCGAGGAAGTTGAACAACACGTCCGGGGTTCGCTCGAACTTCTCGCGCAGCAGGCCGTAGCCGATACCGCCGTTCGGTGCCTCCCGCAACGCCTGCTTGACCGCGCGAACCGCGTCCACCTCGGGAGCCGTGCCGACGGGCAGGTGCACCGGCCGCAGCGCGGTGAACCAGCCGACCGTGCGCGAGAGGTCGATGTCGTCGAACAGCGGTTCGCGGCCGTGGCCCTCGACATCAACGGTGATCCCGGCATCGCCGGTCCAGTCGGTCAGGCCCTGCGCGCAGGCGGTCAGCACCAGCTCGTCCACCCGCGCCTTCATCCGGCGGGCGGTCTCGGCCAGTCGTCCCGTCGCGTCGGCGGGCAGCGAAATCCGCCTGGTCACGGCGGTTCCCTGGGTGTCCGGGCCGTCGAAGTCGGCGGGCAGCGGGGTGATCGACTCGACCACCCCACGCCAGTAGCCCTCTTCGGCGGACACGTCGTAGGTCGCCAGCCGCTCGGTCCACTGCGCGAAGGCGGTGGTCTTCGGCGGGAACTCTCCCCGGTCGAGGTAGGCGCGTTCGAAGTCCTCCACGATGAACCGCCAGCTCACCGCGTCCACCACCAGGTGGTGGCAGGCCAGCACCAGCTTGGTGCCGTGGACGGCCGCCTTCAGCAACGGCCCGTGCTCGATGTCCAAGCCGGTGTGCGCGGCCCGGACCGGGTCGTCGCTCACCACCACCGGAACCAAGATCTCATCGACGCCGACCTGGTGCGCGCCCTCCGGCGTGAACCGCGTGCGCAGGGCGTCGTGGTGGGCGAGCACGCGTTCGAGCGCGGCACGCACGCGGTCCGGGTCGAATTCGCTGTCCGCGACCAGGGTGATGCCCTGGTTCCACTGGTCACGCACCGGCAGGTCCAGGTCGAAGAACCAGCGCTGCACCGGGCCCAGCTCGACCGGCCCGGTCACCGGTTCCTGCGGCGCGAGCACCGCGGGCCCGTGCCCGGCGACCTCGACCAGCCGCGCCACGGTCTGCTCGCGGAACACCTGCGCGGGCGTCAGGTGGATTCCGGCCTGGGCGGCCCGCGACACCATCTGGATGGACAAGATCGAGTCGCCGCCGAGCGCGAAGAAGTTGTCCAGCACGCCGACGCGTTCCACGCCGAGCACCTCGGCCCAGATCGCCGCCAGCCGCTGTTCCAGCGAGGACCGGGCCGGGACGAACTCCGCACCGCCCTGCCAGACCGGCTCCGGCAGCGCCGCGCGGTTGAGCTTCCCGTTGGAGGACAACGGAAGATGCTCGAGCACGATGACCCCGGCCGGCACCATGTACTCGGGCAGCCGCTGCCGCACCCAGTCGCGGATCTCGTCGGCGTCGACCGCGGGCACGACGTACGCGGCGAGTTGCTGCTGCCCCTCGACCTCGTGCACGGTGACCGCGGCCTCGTGCACGGCCGGGTGCGTCAGGATCACCGACTCGATCTCGCCGGGTTCGACGCGCTGGCCGCGGATCTTGACCTGGTCGTCGTTGCGGCCGAGGAACTCGATCACCCCGTCGGCACGCCAGCGCGCCAGGTCACCGGTGCGGTACAACCTGCCGTCGGCGAACGGGTCGTCGATGAACTTCTCGCGGGTCAGGTCGGCACGGCCGAGGTAGCCGCGGGCGACCGCGATCCCGCCGAGGCACAGCTCCCCCGGCACGCCCACCGGCACCTGCTGCCCGGCCTGGTCGAGAATGCGGCAGAAGACGTTCGCGATCGGGCGCCCGATCGGCACCAGCGGCTCACCCGCGTGCTCCGGAAGGCACTGCCAGTAGGTGACCTCGATCGAGGCTTCGGTGGGGCCGAACAGGTTGTGCAGCTCGGCGCCGGAGATGTCGAACACCTCGAAGAAGCGGTCCCGCAGGTCGGCCGTCAGCGCCTCCCCGCTGCAGAACACCCGCTGGACCGACGGCAGCGCCGAAACCCCGTCCGCGGCCAGGAAGTACCGCAGCATCGACGGCACGAAGTGCAGCACGGTCACGCCTTCTTCGCGGACCAGCCGCACCAGGTAGTCCGGGTCCTTGTGCCCTTCCGGCCGCGCGAGCACCAGCCGCGCGCCGACCATCAGCGGCCAGAAGAACTCCCACACCGAAACGTCGAAGGTGTACGGCGTCTTCTGCAGCACCACCGCCGAAGCGTCCAGCCGGTAGTGGTGCTGGCCCCAGCGGAGCCGGTTCCACACGCCGGCGTGCTCGACCATCACGCCCTTGGGATTGCCGGTGGACCCCGAGGTGTACATGACGTAGGCGAGATCGGTCGGTTGCACCGGCCGATCGGGCGCGGCCATCGAACCGTGCCACTCGCGGTCCATGCTCAGCACCGGCACGCCGTCCGGCAGCCCCGCCCGCAGGTGGTCCTGGGTCAGCACGAGCACCGCGTCGGTGTCGCGGAGCATGAACTCCAGCCGGTCCGCCGGGTGATCGGGGTCGAGCGGGAGGTACGCGCCGCCTGCCTTGAGCACCCCGAGCATCGCGACCACCAGCTCGGCCGAGCGGTGCAGGCACAGGCCGACCACCCGGTCCGCGGTCACGCCCCGCTCGATCAGGTGGTGCGCGAGCTGGTTGGCGCGGCCGTCGAGTTCGGCGTAGGTCAGCTCGACGCCTTCGCACCGGACCGCGATGGCGTCCGGCGTCTTCGCGGCCTGGCGCGCGACGAGTTCGTGCAGGCACTCGGGCGCGCCGAAGTCCACGCCGGTGTCGGCCCAGTCATCGAGTTGCTGCCGCTCGGGCTCGGTGAGCAGGCCGATCTCGGCAACGCGGCGGCCCGGGTCCCCGATCAGTTCCTCGATCAGCGTGCACAGGTGCCCGAGCAGGCGTTCGGCGACGTCGGCGTCGATCCGCGTGGTGTCGAACCACACCTTGAGCTTGGTCTGCGCACCGAGCTCGATGAGCAGGGTCAGCGGGTAGTTAGTCTGCTCGATGCCAAAAAGCTCGGTGACCCGCAGGTCGCGCACGTCGTCGAGCACCGAGAAGTCCGTCGGGTAGTTCTCGAAGACCAGGATGCTGTCGAACAGCGTCGCGCCCGGGGGCACCTCGCTCCACTCCTGCACCTTCGCCAGCGGGCTGAACTCGAACTGCCGCCGTTCGGTTTCCGCGCGCTGGAACTCCGGCAGCCAGCCGGCGAGCGTGCGGTCGCCGGGGATCCGGACCCTGGCGGGCAGCGTGTTGATGAACATGCCCGCGATCTGCTCGACACCGGGCAGTTCCACCGGCCGCCCGGACGAGGTCACGCCGAACACCACGTCGTCGCTGCCGGAGTACCGCGAAAGCAGCAGCGACCACGCGGCCTGGAACACCGTGTTCACCGTCAGCCGCCGCTGCCGGGCGACCTCCTCCAACCGAGTGGCCAGCTCGGCCGGAAGCACCAGCTCACGCCGGTCGTAGTCGTCGTCACCGCGGAAGCCGTCGGCCGTCCGGTCGATGCCCAGCACGGTCGGCTCGGTCACCCCGTCCAGCAGCTCACGCCAGAACCGTTCCGCCGCACCAAGATCCTGCTGCTGCAACCAGCCGATGTAGTCGCGGTACTGCCGCACGGGCGGCAGCTTCGGTTCCTCGCCCGCGCGCAGCGCCACGTAGCTCAGGAACAGCTCACGCAGCACGGCCGCCGAACTCCAGCCGTCGAGCAGCAGGTGGTGGTAGTTCCAGACCACCTGCCACGCGTTGTCGGCCAGCCGGAACAACCCGACCCGCAGCAGCGGCGCCCGGCCGAGGTCGAAGCCTTCGACCCGGTCCGCGGCCAGGGTTTCCGCCAGCTTCGCGGCCTGCTCGGCTTCGTCCAGCCCACGCCAGTCCTCTTCGGACCACGGCAGCTCGATCCGGTCGAACACCACCATCACCGGGGTGTCCAGGCCCTCCCACTGCACGGCCGCGCGCAGCACGTCGTGCCGGTGCACCAGCCGTTCCCACGCGCCGCGGAAGGCGGCCGCGTCCAGCTCGCCCTCCAGCCGGACGCTGAACTGTTCGAAGTAGACACCCGAATCCGGCGCCGACAGCGTGTGGAACAGCAGGCCCTGCTGGACCGGGGAAAGCGGGTAGATGTCCTTGATGGTCCTAGGCACCGGCGTTTCCTTCCATCTTGGCCATGAGGTGTTCGAGCGCCTGCTGGCTCAGCCCGGCGAGCGGGAAGTCGCTGGTGTGCGCGGCCGCGTCGGCGTGCCCGGCCAGCACCTCCAGCCGCCGCCGGATGCCGTCGAGCAGTTCGACGGCGGTGGTGTCGCTGTGCCGCCCGGTCGAGTAGGTCAGGTCGAGCACCAGTTCGGTGTGGTGGATGCCCGCGTTGATCTCCAGCGTGTGGTGGCGGGTGTTCTCCGGCGCCTGCGCGGCACTCGCCCAGGTGGGGTTGTCCAGCAGCAGGCGGAACGCCGAGTCGCCGGTGGCGGACTCGTCCAGCTGCCCGAGGTAGTTGAACAGCACCGGCGCGTCCGGCAGGTCCAGCCGCTCGCGCAGCAGGCCGTAGCCGATGCCGTTGTCCGGCGCCTCCCGCAGCGCCTGCTTCACCACCCGGACGGCCTCGGTCGCCTCCGCGCCACCCACCGGCAGGTGCACCGGGCGGATCACGGTGAACCAGCCCGCGGTCCGCGACAGGTCGACGTCTTCGAACAACGGCTCGCGGCCGTGGCCCTCGACGTCGATGGTGATCCCGGCGCGGTCGCTCCAGTCGGCGAGGCCCAGCGCGCAGGCGGTGAGCACGAGTTCGTCGGTGCGAGCCTTGGCGCGGCGGGCGTTCTCCACCAGTTCCGCGGTGATTTCCGCGGGCAGGACCAGGCGGCGGGTGACCGCGCTGCCGTGCACGTCCTGCCCCGCGCGATCCACCGGCAGCGGTGTGATCGTGCTCGCCACCCCGCGCCAGTACTCGGCCTGGTCGCTCACGTCGTGGTCGCGCAGCCGCGAGGTCCACTCCGCGAACGACGTGGTCTTCGGCGGCAGATCACCCTGGTCGAGGTAGGCGCGCTCGAAGTCCTCCACGAGGAACCGCCAGCTCACCGCGTCGATCACCAGGTGGTGGCAGGCGATCACCAGCATAGTGCCGTGGATGGCCGCCTTCACCAGCGGCCCGTGCTCGATGTCGAGTCCGGTGTGTGCCGCCGGGACCGGGTCGTCGCTCACCACCACGGGCACCGAGATCTCGTCGGCGCCGACCTGGTGCGCGCCCTCCGGCGTGAACCGCGACCGGAGCACGTCGTGATGGGCGAGCACGGTGCCGAGCGCCTTGGCGACCCGGTCCGGGTCCAGTTCGACGCTCGATTCCAGCACCACGCCCTGGTTCCAGTGATCCGGGTTCTCCAGCCCGAGCCCGAAGAACCAGCGCTGCACCGGTCCCAGCTCGACCGGCCCGACCACCGGTCCCTGCTCCGCGACCACCACCGGCCCCTGGCCGGCCACCTCGACCAGGCGCGCCACGGTCTGCTCGCGGAACACCTGCGCGGGCGTCAGGTGAATGCCGTGCTGGGCAGCGCGCGACACCATCTGAATGGACAGGATCGAGTCGCCGCCGAGCGCGAAGAAGTTGTCCAGCACGCCGACCTCTTCCACGCCGAGCACGTCCGCCCAGATCTCGGCGAGCACCCGTTCCTGGTCGGATCGCGCCTCGACGAACTCGTCGGCGGCCTGCCACATCGGCTCGGGCAAGGCACCCCGGTCCACCTTGCCGTTCGAGGACAACGGCAGCCGGTCGAGCACGGTGATCCCGGCCGGGACCATGTATTCCGGCAGCCGGTCGCGGACCCAGCCCCGCAGTTCGGCGGGGTCGGCTCCGGTGACCGCATAGGACGCCAGCCGCCGTCCGCTGCCTCCACTGTGGACCACGGTCACCGAATCGGTGACCTCGGGATGCGCGGTGAGCGCGGCGTCGATCTCGCCGAGTTCGACGCGGAAGCCGCGGATCTTCACCTGGTGGTCCACCCGCCCGAGGAACTCGATCACCCCATCGGCGCGCCAACGCCCCAGGTCACCGGTCCGGTAGAGCAGAGCGCGCGGGTCGTCGGAGAACGGGTCCGGCAGGAAGCTCGCGCTGGTCCGCTCCTCATCACCCCAATAACCACGGGCAACCCCGATCCCGCCAATGCACAGCTCCCCGGCCACACCGATCGGGCACAACTGCTGCGCCTCGTTCAATACGTAGAACCGCTGGTTGGACAACGGCCGCCCATACGGAATGCTCGTCCAATCCGGATCGACCTCGGTGATCGGATAACTGATCGACCAGATCGACGCCTCAGTAGCACCACCACCGCTGTACAACTTCATTTCCGGGTTGAACGCCCACACCTTCTCCGGCAACGACACCGGAATCCAGTCACCCGAAAGCAACCCGACCCGCAACGACGCCAGCGTCGCCGCGTTGGCCTCCGGTGCCTCCACCAGCAACTGCAGCAGCATCGGCACCGAATCCCAGACCGTCACCTCGTGCCGGTCAACCAACTCGACCCAATGCGACGGATCCTTCACTCCGTCCGGTGCCGGAAGCACCAGGGCCGCGCCCACGGCCAGCGGGCCGAAGATGTCGTACACCGACAGGTCGAAGCTCAGCGACGCGAGCCCCAGCACCCGGTCCTCGTGGGTGACCTCGAACCGGCGGTTGATGTCCACGACCGTGTTCAGCACACCGAGGTGGTCGATCATCACGCCCTTCGGCACACCCGTCGAACCCGACGTGAAGATCACGTACGCCAGGTCGGTCGGCGACTGCACCACCTCCGGCATCTCGGACGAGAATCCGGTCAGCTCGTCAAGATCCAGATCGAGCCGGGTGCCCACCTCCGGAAGGTCCACATCGGACGCCGTGAGCACGTGCCTGACCTCGCCCAGCTCGATCAACTCGGCCAGGCGCGCGTGCGGCAGACCCGGATCGAGCGGCAGGTAGGCCGCGCCCGAGGCAACCACACCGAGCACCGCGGCAACCTGGTTCACGCCCTTCGGCAGGCAGATCCCGACCAGCTCGTTCGGCCGGGCGCCCTGTTCCCGCAACCACCAGCCGATCCGCGACGCCCGCGCCAGCAGTTCCCGGTAGGTCAGCACGCCGTCGTGTGCGATGAGGGCGGTCGCCTCCGGATACCGCGCACCGGCCGCCCACACACCCTCGTGCACACAACCCGCGGCCGCGTCACCGAAGTCCTCGTCGGTGTCATTCCATTCGCAGACCAAGAGGTTGCGCTCGGCGTCGGTCAGCAACGGCACCTCGCCGACCACCCGTTCCGGGGCCGCGACCACACCGTCCAGCAGCACGCGGAAGTGCTCCAGGAACCGGTCGACCGTGCTCTCGTCGAACAGATCCGTGTTGTAGTCCACCGAAACCAGGAAGCCGTCGTCCGACTCGGCGACCATCCAGGTCAGGTCGAACATCGACCACCGGCGCCGCACCGTGGCGGGCTCGACCACCAGCGAGTGCAGCTCGATCGCCTCGCCTTCGCCCACCTGGAGCCGGTTCCCGGCACCGACGGCGAGCGGCGCCATGCCCTCGTTGTCGAAGGCCTGCGTCCGTTGCATCACGAACATCGTCTGGTACAGCGGCGAATACGACGAATCCCGCTCCGGCGCCAGCCGCTCGACCATCTCCGCCATCGGAAAGTCCTCGTGCTCGAACGCCCCGAGCACAACATCCTGGACCTGCCGCAAGGTGTCCTCAAAGGACATGTCAGGAGTGAAGTCGGTGACCATCGGCAGCGGGTTGATGAAGTACCCGACCACGTTGTCGATCTCCGGCTGCCCGCGTCCCGCCGTCGGCGAGCCGACCACGATCCGGTTCTGCCCGGTCTCGCGGTGCAGGAACAGCTGGTACGCCGCGAGCAGCACCACGAACGGGGTCACGCCGAGCCGGGCACCGAGTTCCTTGAGGCCGTCCGAGATCTCCGTGCCGACGTGGAACACGCGGTTGGCACCGCGGAACGACTGCACGGCCGGGCGCGGGCGGTCGGCGGGCAGCGCGAGCACCGGCAGCTCGCCGTCCAGCCGCTCGCGCCAGTAGTCCCACAACCGGTCGCCGTCGGCGCCGGCCAGCAGTTCCCGTTGCCAGTCCACGAAGTCGGCGTACTCGACGGCCGGGGGCGGCATCGAGGCCTCGCCCCGGTACTCGAGCGCCAGTTCCTCCAGCAGCACCACGCACGACCAGAGGTCGACCACGATGTGGTGTGCGCAGATCAGCAACACGGACTCGCCGTCGCGTTCGAACACCCGCAGGCGGACCGGCGCGCCGTCGCCGAGCGCGAACGGGCGGTCGGCCTCGTCCGCGACCAGGCCGTCGAGATCGGCCACCGCGCGGGCGTCCACCACCTCGAAGTCGGCCACCGCACCGGGATCGATCCGGTAGAACGGGCCCTGCTCGTCCTCTCCGAACACCGCGCCGAGCAGGCTGTGCCGGGAAACCACCGTCTGCCAGGCGGCACCCAGCTTGCCGGTGTCCAATGGGGACAGCACTCGCATCGCGGTCGCGACGTGGTAGGCGCCCGATTCGTCGGCGAATCGATAAATGGACCAGAGCGCTTCCTGGCCACGGGACAGCCGCGAGACGGCACCCCGCTCACGTCGCCGGATGCCCGCGCGCTTCTCCCCGACCATCTCGGCCAGCCGGGCCACGGTCTGCTCGCGGAACACCTGCGCGGGCGTCAGGTGAATGCCGTGCTGGGCGGCCCGCGACACCATCTGAATGGACAGGATCGAATCGCCGCCGAGCGTGAAGAAGTTGTCGTGCACGCCAACGCGTTCCACACCCAGCACCTCGGCCCACACCCCGGCCAGCACCTTCTCGGTGGCCGACCGCGCCTCGACGAACTCGCCGTCGGACTGCCACACCGGCTCCGGCAACGCACCCCGGTCCACCTTGCCGTTCGATGACAACGGCAGCCGGTCCAGCACGGTGATGCCCGCCGGGACCATGTACTCCGGCAGCCGGTCGCGCACCCACTCCTGCAACGCGGCGACGTCGGCGGTTTCGGCGACCACATAGGACGCCAGCCGCCGGTTCACGCCCTCCTGGTGCACCACCGTCACCGACTCGGCCACCTCGGGATGCGCCGACAACACCGAATCGATCTCACCCAGTTCCACCCGGAAACCGCGGATCTTCACCTGGTGATCCACCCGCCCCAGGAACTCGATCACCCCATCCGCACGCCAACGCCCCAAGTCACCGGTGCGATACAGCAACGCACGCGGGTCATCGGAGAACGGATCCGGCAGGAAGCTCGCGTTGGTCCGCTCCTCATCACCCCAATAACCGCGAGCGACCCCGATCCCGCCAATGCAGAGTTCCCCGGCGACACCGATCGGGCACAACTGCTGCGCCTCGTTCAACACATAAAACCGCTGATTCGACAACGGCCGCCCATACGGAATACTCGTCCAATCCGGATCGACCTCGGTGATCGGATAACTGATCGACCAGATCGACGCCTCAGTAGCACCACCACCGCTGTACAACTTCATCGCCGGATTGAGCGCCCACACCTTCTCCGGCAACGACACCGGAATCCAGTCACCCGACAACAACCCGACCCGCAACGACGCCAGCCTCGCCGCACTCGCCTCCGGCGCCTCCACCAGCAACTGCAACAACATCGGCACCGAATCCCAGACCGTCACCCGGTACCGCTCGATCAACTCCACCCAGTGCGACGGATCCTTGACCCCCTCCGGCGCGGGAAGCACCAACGCCGCACCCACCGCCAGCGGACCGAAAATGTCATACACCGACAGGTCGAAACTCAGCGAAGCCAAGCCGAGAACGCGGTCCTCCGGAACCACCTCGAACCGGCGGTTGATGTCCACGACCGTGTTCAGCACGCCGAGGTGGTCGATCATCACGCCCTTCGGCACACCCGTCGAACCCGACGTGAAAATCACGTACGCCAGATCAGTGGGCGACTGCACCACGTCCGGCATTTCCGCCGGATAGGCCGCCAGCTTCTCCACGTCCAGATCCAGCCGCGTCACACCCGGCGGCAACTCGACGGCCGAGCCGGTCAGCACCCGCGTGACGCCACCGAGCTCGATCAACTCCGCCAGCCGCGCCAACGGCAAGCCCGGGTCCAACGGCAGATACGCGGCCCCGGATGCCACCACACCGAGCACGGCCGCGACCTGCTCCACGCCCTTCGGCAGGCAGATCCCGACCAGCTCGTTCGGCCGCGCACCCTGCTCCCGCAACCACCAGCCGATCCGCGACGCCCGCGCCAGCAACTCGCCGTAGGTCAGCACCCCGTCGTGCGCGATGACCGCCGCCGCCTCCGGATACCGCGCACCAGCCGCCCACACACCCTCGTGCACACAACCCGCGGCCGCGTCACCGAAGTCCTCGTCGGTGTCATTCCACTCGTGCACCAGCCGATCCCGCTCGGCGTCGCTGAGCAGCGGCACCTCGCCGACCGGCCGCTCCGGCGCGGAGATCACCCCGTCCAGCAGGACCTCGAAGTGGCCCAGCAGGCGCTCTACCGTGTCGGCGGTGAGCCGGTCGGGGTCGTGCCGCGTGCGCAGGGTCAGCCGGTCCAGTGGCTCGACCACCAGCGCGAGCAGGTAGTTGGTCTGCTCGTAGGAGCGGTAGTCCGACACCCGCAGTGCCTCGTCGACCTGGAACACCGACTCGTCGAGCAGGTAGTTCTCCACCACGAAGATGTGGTCGAACAGCGGCGTGCCGCCCGCGACGTCGCTCCACTCGTGTGCCTTGGTCAGCGGTGTGTTCTCGTACCGGCGGCGTTCGGTTTCGACGCGCTGCAGGTCACGCAGCCAGTCGGCGACGCGCTGCTCGGCGGGCACTCCCACGCGTGCCGGGAGCGTGTTGATGAACAGGCCGACCATGCGCTCCACTTCGGACACTTCGGCCGGGCGGCCGGCGGAGGTCACGCCGAAGACCAGGTCCCGCTGGCCGGAGTACCGCGACAGCAGCAGCGACCACGCACCCATCAGCACCGTGTTCAGGGTGAGCCCGTGCGCACGGGCGAATTCGCGGGCGCGGTCCGACAGCTCCTCCGGCAGCTCCACAGTGGACTCGGCGGCTTCCGGGCGGCGTGCCGTCGAGGCGACGACCTGCTCGATGCCCAGCCGGGTCGGCTCGGTGAACCCGGCCAGATGGGTCCGCCAGTACTCTTCGGCCGCGCCGAGGTCCTGCGCTTCGAGCCATTCCACGTAGTCGCGGTACGGCGGCGCGCTCACCGGCGGTGGTTCCTCGCCCGCCACCAGCGCGCGGTAGACGGTGAAGAAGTCCTCCAGCACCAGCGCCGCGCTCCAGCCGTCCAGCACCACGTGGTGGTGCGACCAGACGAGATCCCAGCTCTCGGCGTCCGCACGAACCAGGTGCAGGCGCATCAGCGGGGCTTCGGACAGCGAGAATCCGGCCGTGCGGTCCTCACGCAGGAGTTCCTCGAGGTCGGCCTGTTCCTCGATGACGATCGGTGCCGCGACCTCGGAGTGCACCACCTGGTACGGCGTCGCGAGATCCTGCCAGGCGAGCGCGGTCCGCAGGGCCGGATGCCGCCGCACGGTCTGCTCCCACGCGTCGCACAAAGTGGACACTCGCAGCTCACCGGAGAGCCGCAGCCGGATCTGTTCGATGTAGACACCGGAGTCGGGCGCGGAGAGCGTGTGGAACAACAGGCCCTGCTGCATCGGGGTCGCCGGGTACAGGTCATCGATCGAGCGGGTCGCGATCCGGTCCAGCTCGGCGTCGGTGACGCGCGTGAGCGGGAAGTCCTCCGGGATGTAGGCGCCCCGGTCGGCTTCCGCCAGCGCGGCGAGCTGACGCTGGACGTCGTCCAGCAGCCGGTCCACTGTGGTCTCGGCGTGCCGTGCCGACGAGTAGGTGAAGTCGATCAGCAGCTGGTCGTGGTACAGCCCGGCATTGATCTCGAAGGTGTGGTGGCGGCGGTTTTCCGGCGCGTACCCGGCGTCGTTGCCGTCGTAGCGCAGGGTGAACACCGCGCCCGCCTGGTCGATCTGGCCCAGGTAGTTGAACAGCACCGGCGCGTCCGGGAAGCCGAGCTGCTCCCGCAGCAGGCCGTAACCGATGCCCTGGTCCGGCGCCGACCGCAGCGACCGCTTCACCTCGCGCAGCGCGCCGATCTCACCGGTGCCACCGACCGGCAGGTGCACCGCCCGGATCGCGGTGAACCAGCCCGCGGTCCGGGACAGGTCGATCTCGTCGAACAACGCCTCACGTCCGTGGGCTTCGACGTCGATCGTCACGCCGTCGCGGCCGGTCCACTCGGTGAGGGCCCGCGCCCAGGCGGTCAGCACGAGTTCGTCCGGCCGGGCCTTCGTCCGGCGGCCCGCCGCCAGCAACGGCGCGGCCGGGAGCAGGACCCGCCGGGTGACGGCCGTGGCGTGCGTGTCCTCGCCGGTGTGGTCGGCGGGCAGCGGTTCGACCGTGCTCGCCACTTCGCGCCAGTATCCGAGCTGGTCACTCGCGTCGTAGCCGGCCAGCCGCGAGGTCCATTCCGCGAACGACGTGGTCTTCGCGGGCGGCTCGCCCTCGCCGAGATAGGCGCGCTCGAAGTCCTCCAGCACAAAGCGCCAGCTCACCGCGTCGATCACCAGGTGGTGGCAGGCCAGCGTGAGCGTGTTGCCGTGGATGGCGGCCTGGAGCAGCGGCCCGCGCTCGAGGTCCAGCCCGGCGTTGGCGTCACCGGTGACCACCACCGCGGCGGCCTCGGCCAGCTGCTCCTGCCGCCACTCGCCGTGTTCGCGGGTGAAGCGGGAGCGCAGCACGTCGTGCCGGTCGAGCACCGCCTCCAGCGCC
Organism: Amycolatopsis albispora; assembly: GCF_003312875.1. Lineage (NCBI taxonomy): Bacteria > Bacillati > Actinomycetota > Actinomycetes > Pseudonocardiales > Pseudonocardiaceae > Amycolatopsis > Amycolatopsis albispora. The sequence continues at coordinate 8,435,077 of NZ_CP015163.1, read as the reverse complement.
CGCGCCACGCGCTCGGCGTCCAGTTCGACGTCGGCTTCGAGCACCACGCTCTGGTTCCAGCGGTTGCGGTTGGCCAGGTCGAGGCCGAAGAACCAGCGCTGCACCGGCCCCAGCTCGACCGGTCCGACCACCGGTCCCTGCTCGGCGACCACCACCGGCCCCTCACCGGCGACCTCGGCCAGCCGCGCCACGGTCTGCTCACGGAACACCTGCGCCGGAGTCAGGTGAATGCCGTGCTGGGCCGCGCGCGACACCATCTGGATCGACAGGATCGAATCACCGCCGAGCGAGAAGAAGTTGTCCCGCACCCCGACGCGTTCGACACCCAGCACGTCGGCCCAGATGCGGGCGAGCACGCGTTCCCGCTCGGACCGCGCCTCGACGAACTCGTCGTCGGACTGCCACACCGGCTCCGGCAACGCACCCCGGTCCACCTTGCCGTTCGACGACAACGGCAGCCGGTCGAGCAGGGTGACCCCGGCCGGGACCATGTACTCGGGCAGCCGCGAACGCACCCAATCACGCAGTTCGGCCGGGTCCGCTTCGGAGACCACATAGGACGCCAGCCGCCGGTTCACGCCCTCCTGGTGCACCACCGTCACCGACTCGGCCACCTCGGGATGCGCCGACAACACCGAATCGATCTCACCCAGTTCGACCCGGAAACCGCGGATCTTCACCTGGTGGTCCACCCGCCCCAGGAACTCGATCACGCCGTCCGCACGCCAACGCCCCAGGTCACCGGTCCGGTACAGCAACGCACGCGGGTCATCGGAGAACGGATCGGGAAGGAAGCTCGCGTTGGTTCGTTCTTCGTCACGCCAGTACCCACGAGCGACCCCGATGCCGCCGATGCACAGTTCCCCGGCCACACCGACGGGACACGGTTCCTGCGCGCGGTTGAGGACGTAGAAGCGCTGGTTCGACAGCGGGCGGCCGTAGGGAATGCTCGTCCAGCCCGGGTCCACCTCGGTGATCGGATAGGTGATCGACCAGATGGACGCCTCGGTGGCGCCACCTCCGCTGTAGAGCTTCATCTCCGGATTGAGCGCCCACACCTTCTCGGGCAGCGACACCGGAATCCAGTCACCCGAAAGCAGGCCGACCCGCAGGGAAGCAAGCGTTTGCGCACTCGCTTCCGGGGCTTCGGCCAGCAGTTGCAGCAGCATCGGCACGGAATCCCAGACGGTCACCTCATGCCGGTCGATCAGCTCGACCCAGTGCGACGGGTCCTTCACGCCGTCCGGCGCCGGAAGCACCAGCCCCGCGCCCACCGCCAGCGGGCCGAAGATGTCGTACACCGACAGGTCGAAGCTCAGCGACGCCAGCCCGAGCACCCGGTCCTCCGGCACCACGTCGAACCGGCGGTTGATGTCCACCACCGTGTTCAGCACACCGAGGTGGTCGATCATCACGCCCTTCGGCACGCCGGTGGACCCCGACGTGAAGATCACGTACGCGAGGTCGGTCGGTGCCTGGACCACATCCGGCATCTCCGCCGGGTACGCACTCAGGTCGGCGGCGTCCAGATCGAGCCGCGTGACCTGCCCGGGCAGGTCGATGCCGGAGCGCGTCAGCACCTCGCTCACCTCGCCGAGTTCGATCAGCTCGGCGAGCCGCGCCCGCGGCAGGCCCGGATCGAGCGGCAGGTAGGCCGCGCCCGAGGCAACCACACCCAGCACCGCGGCGATCTGGTCGGTGCACTTCTCCAGGCACACGCCGACCAGCTGGTTCGGGCGGGCGTCCTGCTCCCGGAGCCACCAGGCAATCCGCGACGCCCGCGCCAGCAGCTCGCGGTAGGTCACCGAACCGTCGTGCGCGATGACCGCGGTGGCGTCCGGGAAGCACGCGCCGGCCGCCCACACGCCCTCGTGCACACAACCCGCGGCCGCGTCACCGAAGTCCTCGTTGGTGTCGTTCCACTCGTGGAGCAGCCGGTTCCGCTCGGCAGCGGACAGCAGCGGGACGCGCGCCACGCTCCGCTCCGGCGCGCCAGCCACGCCGTCCAGCAGTACGCGGAAGTGCTCCAGGAACCGGTCGACCGTGCTCTCGTCGAACAGGTCCGCGTTGTAGTCGACCGAAACCAGGTAACCGTCGTCCGATTCGGCGACCATCCAGGTCAGGTCGAACATGGACCAGTTGCGCGGCACCGTCACCGGCTCGACCACCAGCGAGTGCAGCTCGATCGCTTCGCTCTCGCCGACCTGGAGCCGGTTGCCGGCGCCGACCGCCAGCGGCGCGAGTCCTTCCTGGTCGAACGCCTGCGACCGCTGCATCACGAACATCGTCTGGTACAGCGGCGAATACGAGGAATCCCGCTCCGGCGCCAGCCGCTCGACCATCTCCGCCATCGGAAAGTCCTCGTGCTCGAACGCCCCGAGCACCACTTCCTGCACCTGCCGCAAGGTGTCCTGGAACGACATCTCCGGGGTGAAGTCGGCGATCAGCGGGACCGGGTTCACGAAGTAACCGACGGTCCGCTCCAGCTCGCTCCGGCCACGGCCGGAGATCGGCGAGCCGACCACCACGCGCTCCTGCCCGGTTTCCCGATGCAGCAGCAGCTGGTACGCCGACAGCAGCACCACGAACGGTGTCACTCCACAACGGACACCGAGGTCCTTCAGCCGTTCGGTCAGCTCGCGGCCGACGCCGAACACCCGGCTGGCCCCGCGGAAGGTCTGCACCGCCGGACGTGGCCGGTCACCGGGCAGCGCGAGCACCGGCAGCTCGCCGGACAGCTGCTCGCGCCAGTAGTCCCACAGCCGATCACCCTCGGCGCCGGTCAACAGTTCCCGTTGCCAGTCCACGAAGTCGGCGTACTCGACGGCCGGCGGTGGCAGCTCGGCCCCGTCGCCGTAGGCCAGTGCCAGGTCCTCCAGGAGCACCACGCAGGACCACATGTCGACCACGATGTGGTGCGCGCAGAGCAGCAGCACCGACTCACCGTCCGCACGCTGGTAGACCCGCAGCCGCACGGGCACGTTCTGTTCCAGCACAAACGGGCGGTCGGCTTCGTCGGCGAGCACCCGTTCGAAGTCGTCGGCGTCACGTGCGTCGACGCAGGCGAAGTCGATCGCCGAGCCCGGCCGGTAGAACGGGCCCTGCTCGTCCTCACCGAAGGTGGCGCCCAGCAGTCCGTGCCGGGCAACCACCTTCCGCCAGGCGTCCTCCAGCTTGCCGGTGTCCAAAGGGGACAACACTCGAAGCGCGGTCGCCACGTGGTAGGCGCCCGATTCGGCGGCGAACCGGTGAATGGACCAGAGCGCTTCCTGCCCGCGGGACGGCCGGGAAATCTCGTCCGCGTCCCGTTCCCGGCGCGGAATGCCGTTCGCGTGCCGTTCCGAGAAGCGCTGGACGACATCGTCGGTGAGCGTGTCCACGCTACGCCCGTCAAAAACCAGCGTCAGCGGAATATCGATTTCCCAGTGCCGTTGCAGGAGCGCTTTCAGCTCCATTCCCATGAACGAGTCGATGCCGTAGGACCGCAGTGCCCGGCTCGTGTCCAGTGCGTCGGTCTCGATCCGCATCACCTGGGCAAGCCAGCGGTGCAGCGCCAGCCGGATGGTGTCGCGCTGGCCCTGTGCGTCCATTTCGCGGATCTCGGCACCGGACGGCGGTTCCATTCGTGGCGGGCGCAGGTCCTCCGCACCGAACACCTTCATCCGGACGCCGGTCAACTCGGCCACCACATAACCGTCCGCGTCGAGCAGGCCGATGTGGAAGGTGGCCATGCCGGGCAGGCTTTCGCCGGTGTCCGTGCGCACCACGTGCGTCCACGCCACCCGCGCGCCCTCGCGGTGGATCTCGAACCGGTCGATTCCGCCGACGTACCAGCCCGCCCCTGTCCAAGGAGTGAGAAGCGCGAACGCCGGTTGCAGCGCCGCTTCCAGCATGACAGGGTGTAAACGGTAAAGCTCGGATTCGGCGTCGGAACAAGCGGATCGGACGGCCCCCAGCATTTCCTGGTTGCCGCGCCAGGCCGTTTCCACACAGCCGAGTGCGGGCCCGCAGGAAAGGCCGAGCGCGGCGAGATCGGCGTAGAACTCGTCACGCGAAACGGGCTGCACGCACCGGCGCCGGATGTCGGAAAGTGGAATCGGGTCGGCGGTTTTCTCGGCGCTGCTGCCGGGCGCGAACTGCGCTTCCACGTGCACGGTACGCGCCCAGTCGGTGCGGTGGATGCGCACGCCGTAGGCGCCGGCCGAGTTCTGGTACAGGTCGGCCACCAGCTCGACGGTGTGCGCTTCGGTGTGCACCAGCGGTCCGGGTAGGCGCACGTCCACCATCGCCTCACCCTGCTCGGCGATCGCCGCGGTCGCGCTGGCGATTTCCAGCACCACCGCCGACGGCACGACCGGGACCCCCGCCAGCGCCAGATCCCGCAGGTAGGGCACGGACTCCAGGTCCAGCGCGGTTTCGATCCGGTCAAGAGAGCGCATCAGGTCCCATCCCCATTCCTCTAGCCCCTCGCGTGCGGATTTCAGCGGCCGCGCAGCAGCGGGTGCGCGGCACGCGGTTTGGCCGGTGGCCGCCGGTGCAGGCTGATCGGCCACCGCTCGTGGTGCTCGAACGGTGTGGTGGGCAGGTGCGCCTGCCGTCCGCCGCCGATCGCCGTCCAGTCCACTTCGGACCCCCGGCAGTGCAGGCCGCCGAGCAGCCGCGGCAGGCCGTCACCGAGGAAGTCGGCGCAGAAGCGGATGGTGAAGTCGTGTTCGGGAACTTCCTGACCGCCCAGGTACAGCGGGGTGTCGGGTTCGCCGAACTGCCCGTCGAACTCGTAGGGATTGCTCGCGCCCGCGACGCAGGCCGCGGCCAGTTCACCGGACCCCTGGCCGACGACCAGATCCGGGTACACGCCCCATTCCGCCAGCAGCGTCGCGAGCGCGTACTGCGGCAGGAAACCGGGGGCGTCGATGGTGCCGCCCAGGTCTTCGACGATCAGCGCCAGCGCGGGAATCCGGGTGCACAACGCCTCGAACCAGTCGCCGTCGGCCTTGTCGTCGGCGAATTCGAAGGCGATCACCGGCGAACCGGCAACGAACGGCTCGGCCTTGGCCAGATCCCGCGCCAGTTCCTCATGGGTGGAGCCCACCGCGTAAAGCCGGTGCGGGTAATGCGTGCGCGCGACCCGCGCGGTGTGGGCGATGTCGGCGACGGGCACCTCGGAGTGCTCAAGGTAGCGGGTGTATCGCTCGGCCAGCTCAACCAGCGACTCCGGCGATCGAGCCGACAGCACCAGCACCTCCGGGTCGCCCGACGGCTCCGGGGTGTCCGCCGGTGCCTCACCGACCACCAGGTGCACGTTGTTGCCGCCGTAGCCGAACGAGTTGATGCCCGCCACCCGCGGCCCGTCCCAGGTAGACGGTTCGGCCGGGATCTCCACCCCGGCGCCGAGCCGGATCTGCGGGCTCAGCCGCTCGACCGCCACCGGCGGGATCCAGCCGTGCCGCAGCACCAGGATGGTCTTGATCAGCGAAACCACGCCCGAAGCCGCTTCCAGGTGGCCGATGCCCGCCTTGACCGAACCCAGGCGCAACGGCTGCTCCCGCTCACCGCCGAAAACCCGGGACAGCGCACCGACCTCCACCGCGTCACCGATCGCGGTGCCCGTGGTGTGCGTCTCCACATAACCGACCTCGGCCGGTTCGACACCCGCGTTGCGCAGCGCGAGCCGGACGACCTCCTCCTGCCCGGCCGCACTCGGCGCGCCAAGACCGTTGCCACGGCCCGAACCCGCCATCGCGGAACCCTTGAGCACCGCGTGCGCCGGTCCCGAGCCGTCACCGCGGCGCAGCACCACCAGCGCGCACCCCTCGCTGCGCACAAAGCCGTCGGCCGCTTCGTCGAAGACCTTGCTGCCGCCGGTCGGGGACAGCAGGCGGGCATGCGAATTCGCGATGTCCACCTCGGGGGAAAGGCACAGGTTCACCCCGCCCGCGATGGCCAGGTCGCATTCGCCGTCGAGCAGGCTGCGCATCGCCTGGTGCACGGCGACCAGCGAACCGGAGCACGCGGTGTCCACCACCACGCTCGGGCCACGCAGGTCCAGTGCGTACGACAGCCGGTTCGCCAGCAGGCTCAGCCCGCCGCCGACCAGCGAGTAGATGTCCACTTCGGACGGGTCCTGCAACAGCATCCGCCCGAAGTCGCTGTTCCCGGCACCGATGAACACACCGGTCCGGCTGCCCGCCAGGTCCGCCGGGAGCAGCGCGGCGTCCTCCAGCGCCTCCCAGGCGACCTCCAGCACCAACCGCTGCTGCGGGTCCAGGCGTTCCACCTCACGCGGGGTGATCCCGAACAGCTCGGCGTCGAACCGGTCCACATCGGACAGCAGGCCGCCCCAGCGCGAGCAGGTCTTGCCACGCAGGCCCGGTCGCGGGTCGTAGGTCGCAGCCACCTCCCAGCGGGTGGACGGCACCTCACCGACTTCGCTGCGGCCGTCGCGGATGAGCCGCCAGAACTCGTCCGGCCCCGAGATCCCGGGCAGGCGGCAGGCCATCCCGGTCACCACGACCGTGGCGGTCACAGCTCGTCCCCGCTCCCCTCGCCGGCCGCTCGTTGTTCGACCAGGTGCCGGGCGAGGTCGCGGATGGACGGGTACTCGTAGAGCGCGGCGGCGGGCACGGGCACACCGAGCAGCACCGAAAGATTGCCGGTGAACTCCGCACCCCGCACCGAATCCAGGCCCTGCGTGCTGAACGGCTGGGCGCGGTCGATCACCGCGACGTCGGCGCCGATCACCCGGCCGACGTTCTCCGCGAGCAGGATCTCCATCGCCTCGGCCGTGCCGGACCAGCCTTCTTCGAGTTCCCCCGGCCCGTCCGAGCGCTCGCCCGTGCTCGCGCGCCACTCGTGCAGTGCCTCCAGGCTGCCCGCGAGGTAGCGGGCCCGGCAGGCGCGCCGCTGGATCTTGCCGCTGGTGGTCTTCGGCAACGCGGTCGGCTTGGTCAGCACCACCACGTCGACGTTGATCTCCAGTTCCTCCAGCACCCGCTTGCGGATCGCCTCGACGATGGCCTCGAAGTCGCTGTCCCGCCGGGTGCGGACCTCCTGCACCACCACCAGCCGCTCGGCCGCGTTCGCCGTGCCCGTGTTCACCGAGAACGCGGCCGTGCCGCTGGCGCGGTTGCGCGGGTGGCACGGGCCCACCAGGTGCTCGATGTCCGATGGCGCGTAGTTGCGGCCGCGGATGATGATCAGGTCCTTGTACCGCCCGGCCACGTACAGCTCGCCGTCCTGCACCAGGCCCATGTCGCCGGTGCGCAGGTAGGGCGTGTCACCGCCGGGCAGGGTGGCGCGGAAGGTGCGCTCGGACTCCTCTTCCCGGTTCCAGTACCCGGCGGGCACGCTCGGCCCGGTCACCCAGATCTCCCCGAGGGTGCCGTCCGGGCAGCGTTCGAGGCGTTCCGGGTCCACGATGGCGAGTTCGTGCCCGTCGAGCGCGACCCCGCAGCCGACGAGGCGCTTGCCCTGGTCCGGCTCGTCGGTGTCCCAGGTGCGTTCGATGATCACCGGACGGCTGCCCGACAGCGGCACCGCCGCGGCGAGGGTCACCTCGGCCAGCCCGTAACAGGGCCGGAAGGTCTCGGGCCGGAACCCCCGCGGGCCGAACTTTTCGGTGAAGCGCTCGATGGTCTCCGCCCGCACCGGCTCGGCGCCGTTGCACGCCTGGCGCCAGCTCGACAGGTCCAACCGGGACAGTTCCTCGTCGGTGACCCGCTCGACGCAGAGTTCGTAGGCGAAGTCCGGCGCGGCCACCATCTCACCGCGGTAGGTGCTGATCGCCTCCAGCCAGCGCGCCGGGCGGGTGACGAAGTCGCGCGGGGTCATCAGCACCGCGTGGTAGGCCATCACCGCGGGCATCAGGATGAACGCGATCAGGCCCATGTCGTGGAACGGCGGCAGCCAGGACACCGCCGTGCTGTCCTGGCTCAGCTCGAACCGGCGGTACATGTGCCCGACGTGCCGCACGATGTCGCGGTGCCGCACCATCACGCCCTTGGGCGCGCCGGTGGAGCCCGAGGTGTACTGCAGGAAGGCGAGGTCGTCGCCGCCGATCTCCGGCGGGGTCCACGAGCCGGTCAGCGCGTCGTCCACCGTGTCCACGTCGAGCACCGGGAAGTGGCTGTCCTCCACGGTTTCGGCGAACCGCTCGGCGACGGTGGCCGCCATGCCACCGGCGGTCAGCACCGCTCCGGCGCCGGAGTCCACCGCGATCGCGGCCAGCTCACGCGACTTGCCGTGCTGCCGCGGCGGGTAGCACGGGACCGCGGTCGCCCCGGCGTAGAGGCAGCCGAAGAACGCGGCCAAGTAGTCCGGGCCCGGATTGATCGCGAGCAGCACCCGCCCGCCGGCCAGGCCGTCGGCCTGCAGGCGGGCGGCGACGCGGCGGGCGGCGGCGTCGAGACCGGCGAAGTCGTAACGCGCGCTTTCGGTTTCCCCGTTTTCGAGAAAGGTGAAAGCGAGTTTCGCCGGCGTGGCCTCCGCCGCCCGGCGAACCGCCTCGACCACGGTTTCCGTTCTGCTCCCTGCGGTGGAAATCGGCATGGCACGGCCCCTGTCCCCAGTTGTCCGGTAGCGTTCGCGGGTCTACGAGCGTGGTTCGCCCAGTGGCAGCACAACCCGGCCGTAGCTGCCGTTGATCAGGTAGGCGGCCCCCACGTAGAACCCGAGCAGCGCCGCGGCCAGCGCGAAGACCCCGCCCACCAGGTCGACCGGCGGCGCCACCGCGTACTGGCCGATGGTGATGAACAAATACATCAGCGTGGTCAGCGAAAGCATGGCGAACACCGCGCGGTTCACCCGCCGCGCGGCGACGGTGACGAACAACGCCACCAGTCCCCACGCCAGGGTGAAGCTACCGGTGGCGGTGGTAACGGAATTACCAAAGTTCGCCACCAGCTGCGGCAGGAACAGCCAGGTGTAGAGCGAATAGCTCAGCCAGAACGCGGCGAACGAGGTGAAGGTGACCGCGGCCAGGAAATCACGCTGTGAATACGCCCAGATACCGGCGATGAACTGCGCCACCCCACCGAAGAAGATCGCCGTCGGGAACACCGCGACGATGAAGTTGAACGAAACCAGGCCCGCGTGGAACACCGCCAGGATGAACAGCGTGGTCGAGAAGCAGAGGTAGCCCAGCGCCAGATACGCCGAGCTCGGCCGGCTCGACGGGGCCGCGGGAACGGGGATCTCGGCCGCGGCCGCGGTCGGCTCGGACTGCAAGGTGGTCATCGGATTCGCCTTCCGCCGGAGGACGACGCCGCCGGCGGGCCCGGACCGGATCCACCCCCAGCGCGGCGTTCCTCGATTCGATGCGGCCGATGCTATGGCGGCGAAGGACGTTACCGAGAGATGCGAAGGCGCGCCCCATTCGGCTCAACCGGTCACCTCATCGGGGCGCCCCGGACGGGGCGCGCCGTCCGGGCCGGCGCTCTCCCACAGCACGCTGAGCATCCGGTGCAGGTTCGCCCGGTCGTCCGCGTCGAGCGGGCCGAGCAGGTCCTCGGCGAGCCGGTGCTGGGCGTCGAACAGGCGGGACATCCGGGCGCGGCTGTCCGCGGTGAGCCGCAGCAGGGTGGCGCGGCGGTCCTCCGGATCGGGTTCCCTGGTGATCAGCCCGTCGCGCTCGAGCGCGTCGACCATGCTGGTCACCGAGCGCGGGCTGACGCCGAGATCGCTGGCGAGCCTGCCCATCCGCGCCGGCTCCAGCTCGCTGACGGTGACCAGCAGGCGGGCGCGGGCCTCGGACAGCCCGATGGTCGCGCCGAGCAGCCGGTCGGACTGCAGGCACAACCGGCGTGAGGTGTCGAAGAGGAGCGCGACGATGTCCCTGGCCGGGATCTCGTCACGCTCCGTGCCGGGTTGACGGCCGGAAGCGGGGGCGGACATACTCCCGATATTAGTGTACTTCTTCACTATCTACTAGTTCACAATGAACATGGCCAGGAAGGGGGTCCGCCATGTCCGACCAGACACCCGCGCTGGTGGTCGACGGCCTGTACAAGCGGTACGGCGACGTCGAGGCGGTCAACGGGCTGAGCTTCTCCGCCCGCCGCGGCACCGTGCTCGGGCTGCTCGGGCCGAACGGCGCCGGCAAGACCACCACCGTGCAGATCATTTCCACGCTGCTCCCGTTCGACCGCGGCACGGTCACCGTGCTGGGCAAGGACGTGGTGCGCGACGCCAGGGCGCTGCGGTCCGAGATCGGCCTGACCGGCCAGTACACCGCGCTCGACGAGTACCTCACCGGCTACGAGAACCTGGAGATGATCGGCCAGCTGTACCACCTCAGCGGGGCGGACGCCAAGCGCCGCGCCCACGAGCTGCTCGCCGAGTTCGACCTCGTCGAAGCCGGGAAACGCCTGGTCAAGACCTACTCCGGCGGTATGCGGCGACGGCTCGACCTGGCCGCCAGCCTGATCGTCCGCCCGGCGCTGCTGATCCTCGACGAGCCGACCACCGGCCTCGACCCGCACAGCAGGCAGACCGTGTGGCAGCTGGTCCGCGACCTGGTCGCCCGCGGCACCTCGCTGCTGCTGACCACGCAGTACCTGGAGGAGGCCGAGGAACTGGCCGACGACATCGTGGTGATCGACGGCGGCACGGTGGTCGCGCAGGGCACCCCGGATTCACTGAAGACGCAGGTCGGCGGCGCCCGGCTGGAGGTGCACCTGGCCCCGGACAGCAAGGCGACCGTCGCGCTGGAGGCGCTCGAACGGTTCAGCACCGCGTCGGCCGAGCTGAACGCGGACACCGGCGTGATCACCGTGCCCGCGATCAAGGAGCCGCGCCTGCTGGCGAAGGTGATCCGCGAACTCGACGACCTGGAGATCGGCGTCGAGGACGTGCGCCTGCGCGAACCCACGCTCGACGAGGTGTTCCTGACCCTGACCGGCAAGAACGCCGTGCCCGCCGAACGAGTCGAACCCGTCGAACCGCAGAAAGCCTGATCGAGGAGACCCCGTGACCACGGCCGAATCCCTCGCCCCCGTCCGCCCGCTCCAGCGCGGCAGGCTGCAGTGGGCGATCACCGACACCCTGGTGCTGACCAAGCGCAGCCTGCGCCACATCCCCCGCATTCCCGACCAGCTGATCTTCGCCACGGTCAACCCGATCATCTTCGTGCTGCTGTTCCGGTACGTTTTCGGCGGCGCGATCGGCACGCCCGGCATGACCTACCCGGACTTCCTGATGGCGGGCATCTTCGTGCAGACCGTCGCGTTCGGCGCGGTCAACTCCGGCGTCGGCCTGGCCGAGGACATGAGCCGCGGGCTGGTCAACCGGTTCCGCTCGCTGCCGATGGCGCCGTCGGCGGTGCTCACCGGCCGCATCCTCGCCGACGTGGTGCGCAACTCGATCATCATCGTCACCGGGGTGCTGATCGGGCTGGTGGTCGGCTTCCGGCCGACCGCCGGCGTCGGCGGCTGGGTGGCCGCGATCGCCTTGCTGCTGCTGGTCAGCCTGACCTTCTCGTGGGTGTCCTCGACCATCGGGCTGATGGTCCGCAACGCCGAGGGCGCGCAGTCGGCGAACTACATCTGGCTGCTGCCGCTGACCTTCGCCAGCAGCGCCTTCGTGCCGACCGAGTCGATGCCGGCCGGGCTGCGGGCCTTCGCCGACTACCAGCCGATCACCGTGATCGTCGACGCGGTCCGCGGTTTCCTGCTGGACGAGCCGCTCGGCTGGCGCGGCTGGGGTGCCTTCGCCTGGTGCGTGGCGCTGGTGGCGATCTGCGCGCCGATCGCGGTGCGCAAGTTCCAGCGTCGCGCGATGAGCTGACCCGTGTCACGAATGTGGCTTTCGAGACGTTTTGTGTCTCGAAAGCCACATTCGTGACAGTCGGCAGAACAATGTTCTGAGCACCCGGAGTCAGCACCTGGTCACGGCTTTAGCACAGCGCCTCTCCGAAGAACAGAGGAAATCTTTCACACCTTCGGAGGTAGGAATGAAATCGATCCTGCGTTGGGGGCAGGGCAGGCGTTGTGAATGGGTGAATCCGATGAATCAGGAGAGCTCGAAGAGCATTTCGGTCATCGCTGGGGCTGGAGTGGACATCCGCATTCTCCTCGTGGGACAGAACGAGGTGGTGCGGCGGGGGATCGAGGCGATGCTGCATTCCATCGCCAACGTCCGTGACGTGCTGAGCTGCACCGGGCACGACGAGGCGGAAGGTGTGCTCGACGCGCACCGGCCGGACGTGCTGGTGGCCAACCTCGCCGACGACCCCGGCCTGGCGCCGCTGCTGGAGCGGGCGCGCCGCGGGCACACCAAGATCCTGCTGGTGATGCGCGATCCGGGCGAGGCCGAGCTGTCGGCCGCCGCGCAGCTGCCCGGTGACGGCTACCTCGTCGAGGACGAACTGACCGTGCCGGTGCTGGAGGACACGCTGCACCGGCTGCTGGTGGACCAGGTGCCGATGCCGTCGGCGATGGCGCGCCAGCTGCTGCACCGCGCCGGGCGCGCGGAGGCCGCCGCGCCACCACCGCGCCGGGAGTACCGGTCGCGGCTGACCCGCCGCGAGCTGCAGGCGCTTTCGCTGCTGGTGGAAGGCATGAGCAACAAGCAGATCGCCCGCGGGCTGGCGATCTCCGACCACGCGGTCAAGCGCGTGATGGCCAGCATGCTGGTGAAGCTGAACTGCGCCAACCGGACGCAGGCGGTGGCACTGGCGCTCAAGGGCGGCCTGGCCGGCGCCGGGACCAGATGAGGTGGCCATGGACTTCAGCCTGCTCTACTTCGCCAACCGCGAGGTGACCGATCCGCCGAAGGAGTACGACCTGCTGCTCGATTCGGCGCGGTTCGCCGACGAGCGCGGGTTCACCGCGCTGTGGTTGCCGGAACGGCACTTCCACCCGTTCGGCGGCGCGTACCCGAACCCGGCGCTGGCCGCCACCGCGCTGGCCGTGTCGACCAGCCGGGTCCGGTTGCGCGCCGGGAGCGTGGTGCTGCCGCTGCACGACCCGCTGACCGTGGTCGAGGACTGGTCCTTCGTGGACAACCTGGCCCGCGGCCGGGTGGACCTGGCGCTGGCCACCGGCTGGAACGCCAACGACTTCGCGCTCGCCCCGGACCGGTACGCCGGGCGGCGCGAGTACGTCTTCGAGCACCTGGACACACTGCGCGACCTGTGGGCGGGCAAGCCGGTGACCAGGGTCAACGGCGACGGCGCGGAGGTGGAGATCACCACCTACCCGCGTGCGGTGCAGCCGGACCTGAACCTCTGGCTGACCTGCTCGTCGAACCCGGCCAACTTCGCCGAGGCCGGGGCGCGCGGCATCAACGTGCTCACCGCGCTGCTGTTCCAGGAGGTCGACGACCTGGTGCCGCGCATCGAGGCGTACCGCGAGGCGCGGGCCGCCGCCGGGTTCGACCCGGACGCGGGCACGGTGACGGTCATGCTGCACACCTTCGTCGGCGAGACCGACGACGCCGTGCGCGAGGTGATCCGCGAGCCGTTCCTCGGCTACCTCGAGTCCTCTGTGGACCTTTGGCGCAGCAAGTGGCCGGAGCTGAACGACGCCAAGCAGGGCAACCTGCTCGACCACGCCTTCGAACGCTACTTCCGGTCGTCGGCGTTGTTCGGCTCGGTGGCCCGCTGCGCGGACTTCGTGCGGAACCTGTACGAGGTGGGCGTGGACGAAGTGGCCTGCCTGATCGACTTCGGCGTACCGGACCGGCAGACGCTGGCCTCGCTGGAGTACCTGGACCAGGTGCGGCTGGCCGTGAACTCGCCGGGAGGGCTGCCATGCCGGTGACCACCGTCAGCGACCTGCCGCTGGAATGGACCTCGCCGGTACTGACCTCGCGTGACCCCGGCGCGGGTTCGGGGGTGGTGGTGTGGGACCTCGACCTGGTCCTGCTGCCGTCGCGGCGGCTGGACCGGGAGGCGCACCGGGTCGCGTTCGCCAGGGTGACCGGCAAGCGGCCGGTGCACGAGCCGCCGATGCTGGACCAGACGGATCCGCTGTTCGCGGTGGAACTGCTGTGCCACAACGGTTACGCCCTCATCCAGGCGCGGCGCACGCTGCCGGTGTACCTACCCGCGCTGGCGACGGCGTACCGCGCGCTGGCGAAGCGGCGGCCGTGGCTGCTGCCGCGCCCGTGCGAGGACGCGTTTGCCCGGTTGCGCCGGAGCGCACCGGTGCCGGGCGTGGTGCAGGCTTTTGTCACCGCGAAACTGCGGCCGAGCGCGGTGCTCACGCTGGCCGCGACCGGCCTGGACCGCTACCTGGACCCGGCCGCCGGCGCCTACGGCTCGGACCACGCGAACCGGGCGAAGCTCACCGGCATCGCCCTGGCCCGCGGGGACGACCTGCTCAGGCGAAGGTGGTCGTGAGGGTCTCGACGAGGATGGCCGGGTCGGCGCTGAAGGCGACATGCGCGTTCGGCTCCCCCACCGCGTTCGGCCGCGTGTCCATGACCGTCCGCCCCACCGTGAGCGAACTCGAAGTGTCGACCGTGACGTGCAGGTGCCGGGTGGTGATGATCTCCGGCCGCACCAGGTAGGCGGTGCACACCGCGTCGTGCACCGGCGCGGCGTCGGTGGCCGAGATGCCGTGGCCCGCGCTGTACGCGTCGATGCGCCGGGTGATCAGGTCCGCCGCCGCGCGCCCGGCCGGGGTGCCCAGCGCGGCCATCGCCTCGCAGTCCCGGCGCGTGACCAGCGCCTGGTGCGTGGCGTCCAGCGGGACCAGGGTCAGCCGCTCGAACCCGGCGGAGAACACCATCGCCGCGGCCTCCGGATCGGCCCACACGTTGAACTCCGCCGACGCCGTGACGTTGCCGTACGCGTGCGCGCCACCCATCACCACCAGTTCGTCGACGGCCTCCACCACCGACGGGTCGATGGCCAGCACGGTGGCGATGTTGCTCAGCGGCCCCACCGGCACCAGCGTCAGCCGCGACGTCGCCGACCGCAGCGTCTCGAGCAGGAACTCCACGGCCGTGCTGTCCCGTGCCTTCGACCGCGCCTCGGGCAGCGGCAGCGAAGTGCCGTGCATATCGCGGTCGGTGTCGCGCTCGTAGTGCTTCTGCCCCGGGAAGCCCCGCCGCGCGATCGGGTGCGCCAGGCCGGGGTGGACCCCGACGTCGGACCGCCCGATCAGGTCGAGCACCCGCAGCGTGTTGTCCGTGGTGTGCGCGAGCCCCACGTTGCCGTTCACCGTGGTGACCCCGGCCAGCTCCAGCTCCGGGTGCAGCGCCGCGTGCAGGATCGCCACGGCGTCGTCGGTACCGGTGTCGACGTCCAGAATCAGCCTACGTGCCAACAAAACCTCGTTCCAGCTTCGGCCGGACCGCGCGTTCGACCAGCACCGGGATGAAGCTCAGCACCCTGGCGCCGCTGAACCGGCCAGCCTCCTGCTCCACGCACCGGTGGACGGTGCGCGGCGGGACGTCCGAGTAGTCCCGCGCGAGCCGTTCCTCCAGGGCGCGCAGCTGTTCCGACAACTGTTCTCCGTGCAGATCATCCATGGTGGTCACCCGATGCGGTTACCCCACTCACTGAACTCAGTATGAACTACAGGTGAACGAACGGTACGAGGTTTCCCGGCCCGCCGAACGGGAACGCGGAGGGCATGCGATTCGGGTACACGCTGATGACCGAGCAGGCCGGGCCGAAGGATCTCGTGCGCTTCGCCGGGGAAGCCGAGCGCGCCGGGTTCGACTTCGAGGTGCTGAGCGACCACTATTCGCCCTGGCTGGACGAGCAGGGGCACGCGCCGTACGCGTGGAGCGTGCTGGGCGCGGTCACCCAGTCGACCGGGCGCGTCGAGCTGATGACCTACGTGACCTGCCCGATCATGCGCTACCACCCGGCCGTGGTGGCGCAGAAGGCGGCGACCACGCAGTTGCTCGCCGACGGCCGGTTCACCCTCGGCCTCGGCGCGGGCGAGAACCTCAACGAGCACGTGGTCGGCCAGGGCTGGCCGCCGGTGAACGTCCGGCACGAGATGCTCGGCGAGGCCGTGGACATCATCAACGGGCTGTTCGAGGGCGGCTACTTCAACTACGCGGGCAAGCACTACCGCGTCGACTCGGCCAAGCTGTGGGACCTGCCGGAGACCCGGCCGCGGGTCGGCGTGGCGGTCTCGGGTGAGCAGTCGATCGCCGCCTTCGCCCCGAAGTCGGACCTGATGATCTCCACCGAGCCCAAGGCCGAGCTGTGCCGGTCGTGGGACCAGCACGCCGGCCGGTCCACCCGGAAGGTCGGCCAGCTGCCGATCTGCTGGGACCCGGACCGCGGTGCCGCGGTCGAGCGCGCGCACGAGCAGTTCCGCTGGTTCGCGGGCGGCTGGAAGGTCAACGCCGAGCTGCCGGGCACCCCGGCCTTCGCCGGGGCGACGCAGTTCGTCCGGCAGGAGGACGTGGCGCAGTCGATCCCGTGCGGCCCGGACGTCGAACCGATCCTGGAGGCCTTCCGGGGCTTCGCCGACGCGGGCTACACGGACGTGGCGCTGGTGCAGATCGGCGGCGAGCACCAAGACGGGTTCTTCGGTTTCGCCGAGCGGGAACTGCTGCCCGCCCTCCGCGAAAAGCTGGGGTGAGCACCGGGGATAATGAGGGCTCAACGTCCAACCTGGTGAGCCCGAAAGGAATCCGGTGGAAACGCTCGAGTTCCAGGCCGAATCGCGCCAGTTGCTGCAGTTGATGGTCCACTCGCTCTACTCGAACAAGGACATCTTCCTGCGCGAGCTGATCTCCAACGCGTCCGACGCCCTCGACAAGCTCAAGCTCGAGGCGTACCGCAACAAGGACCTGGACGCCGACACGACCGACCTGCACATCCGGCTGGAGGCCGACCAGGAGGCCAGGACGCTGACCGTGCGGGACAACGGCATCGGCATGTCCCGCGACGAAGTGATCGAGCTGATCGGCACCATCGCCAAGTCGGGCACGGCGGAACTGCTGCGGAAGCTGAAGGAGGCCAAGGACTCCACCGCATCGGCCGAGCTGATCGGCCAGTTCGGCGTCGGCTTCTACTCCAGCTTCATGGTCGCCGACAAGGTCACCCTGGTGACCCGGCGCGCCGGCGAGAGCCAGGGCACCCGCTGGGAGTCCACCGGCGAAGGCACCTACACCATCGACGAGGTCGAGGACGCCCCCGCGGGCACCGCGGTCACCCTGCACCTCAAGCCCGAGGACGCCGACGACCACCTCTACGACTACACCGCCGACTGGAAGCTCAAGGAGATCGTCCAGCGGTACTCCGACTTCATCACCTGGCCGGTCCGCCTCGGCAAGGACGGCACCGAGGCGATCAACTCGATGAAGGCGCTCTGGGCGCGGTCGAAGGACGAAGCGACCGAGCAGGAGTACCACGAGTTCTACAAGCACATCAGCCACGACTGGACCGATCCGCTGGAGACCATCCAGCTGCGGGCCGAGGGCACCTTCGAGTACCAGGCGCTGCTGTTCATCCCGTCGCGCGCGCCGCTAGACCTGTACCTGCGCGAGCGCAAGCGCGGGGTGCAGCTCTACGTCAAGCGCGTGTTCATCATGGACGACTGCGAAGCGCTGATGCCGGAGTACCTGCGGTTCGTCAAGGGTGTGGTGGACGCGCAGGACCTCTCGCTCAACGTCTCCCGCGAGATCCTGCAGCAGGACCGGCAGATCCAGCTGATGCGCCGCCGCCTGGTGAAGAAGGTGCTCAGCACGGTCAAGGCCATGCAGAGCACCGAGCCGGAGAAGTACGCGACCTTCTGGAAGGAGTTCGGCCCGGCAGTCAAGGAGGGCCTGGTCAACGACACCGACAACCGCGAGACGCTGCTGGAGATCGCGTCGTTCGACTCCACGCACGACGCCGAGAAGCCGACCACGCTGCGCGAGTACGTGGAGCGGATGAAGGACGGCCAGGAGCACATCTACTACCTCACCGGGGCGTCGCGTGCGCTGATCGAGCACTCGCCGCACATGGAAGCCTTCCAGGCCAAGGGGTACGAGGTGCTGGTGCTGACCGACGCGGTGGACGAGATGTGGGTCGAGTCGGTGCCGGAGTTCGACGGCAAGAAGTTCCAGTCCATCGCCAAGGGCCAGGTCGATCTCGACTCCGACGAGGAGAAGAAGGACAACGACGAGCAGCGGCAGGAGTTCGCCGGGCTGCTGAGCTGGCTGGGCGAGACGCTCTCGGAGCAGGTGAAGGAGGTCCGCCTGTCGTCGCGGCTGACCACCTCGCCGGCGTGCATCGTCGGTGACGCGAACGACATCTCGCCGACGCTGGAGAAGATGTACCGGGCGATGGGGCAGGAGATGCCGCCGATCAAGCGCATCCTCGAGGTGAACCCGGAGCACGACCTGGTCACCGGGCTGCGCAAGGCCCACGAGGAACGCAAGGACGACCCGGCGCTGGCCGAAACCGCCGAGATCCTCTACGGCATGGCGCTGTTGGCCGAAGGCGGCGAACTGGCCGACCCTTCGCGCTTCATGCGCCTACTCGCCAGCCGCCTGGCCGCCTCCGTCTGACCGGGCCGCCGGATGTCACGAATGTGGCTTTCGGGACGCGAAACGTCTCGAAAGCCACATTCGTGACGCCGCCCAAGCCAAAGGCGGGAACGGTGAGCCGGGGACGAGACCGGCCGCCAGCCGGGAGCGGAACCAGGGAAGCACCCACACTCCCCCTTCCCCACCCCGATACACAGCCAGCACACGGCGAAGAACTCGTTGTCAAGGTACTCTTCCCAGCCTTGACAACGAGTTCTTCGCCGTCGTCACAATAAAAACTCGGGGTGGCTCCCCGCCCGAGCCCGGAAGCCCCTACCGCACCCGTTCCCCGTAAACGTGCTCGACCGACAGCTTCAACAGCACCCGCCGGTCCGACACCATCACCGACCGGTACTCGTCCCAGTCCGGGTGCTCGCCCGCCGCCTTGCGGTAGTAGTCCACCAGCGCCTCGACCTCCGGCCCGTGGGGATCGGCGCCGGGGCCGATCAGCGTGGCCGTGCCGTCGGCCGTCGCCCAGGACCAGCCGTCCGCGCTGGTCACTTCCAGCGAAGCCCGCGGATCCCGGCGCAGGTTCTTCGTTTTGGCCCGGCCCTCGGTCAGCGAGACGTAGATGATCTCGGCTTCACGGTCGTAATACGTGGTGACCGGCGAGAGCTGGGGACGGCCGTCGGCCTTGATCGTCGCGAGCACGCCCAGCTTGCTCTCGGCGAGCAGGTCACGCGGGTTGAACGTATCGGCGCTCAAGCGCCCACCTCCGAAGGCTTGCGGAACTGGTCGATCAAGCCAGCGTAACCATCCCCGCCGCGCCCCGCCGCGACCGCGCGCTCGCCCAGCGCCTTGATGAACGCGGGCAGTTCGGCACTCACCCCGAGCGCCTCGCTCTCGTCCACGAGGTGCGCCATCGCGCCGAGATGGGTGTCGATGGTGGAGTCGAACGCCGGGTAGGCGCCCTGGTCGATCTGCTCGGCATACGCGGGGAGCCACCCGGCGACGGTGGTCGCGCTGACCTTCGCCAGTTCGGTGAACGCCGAAGCGGGCACACCCGCGGCGCCGAGCAGCGCGGCGCCCTGGAGGAACCCGTTCAGAATGCTCCACATCAGGCCCAGCACGGCCACGTCGTACAGGGACGACAGGCCGTGGTCCTCGCCGAGGTGGGTGGTCGTGCCGAGGCTGCGCAACACCGGTTCGTGCTGGTCGAAGGCCTCCCGGGGACCGCTGTGCAGCAGCACGGCCTCCGCGGTGCCGATGGCCGCGGGCACGGCCATGATCGCGCCGTCGAGATAAGCCGCGCCGTGCCCGGCCGCCCAGGTCGCGGTCTCGCGGGCCTCCGCCGAGGTGCCCGAGGTCAGGTTCACCAGCACCCGGCCGTCGAGCAGGTCGCCGACCGGGTCGAGCAGGTCACGCAGGGCTTCGTAGTCGGAGACGCAGGCGATGATGAGCGTATTAGCGGAAACGGCGTCGCGGATCGAGGCGGCCAGGGTCGCGCCCTCGGCGACCAGGTCGTCCGCCTTGGCCGCGGTGCGGTTCCAGACGGTGGTGGCGTGGCCGTCGCGCCGGAGCGCACCGGCCAGTGCCCGGCCCATCAGGCCGAGGCCGAGCACGGTCACCGAGTTTGTCGGGTTGTTCGTGGTCATGTCGCTATGCTGAACCTTCACACCGGTATGAAGGTCAAGGAGGAGCCCGTGCTGATCGGGGAGCTGAGCAGGCGCACCGGCGTCGGCGCCCACCAGCTGCGGTACTACGAGGCGCAGGGCCTGCTCGAACCGGCTCGCGGCACCAGCAGCGGTTACCGCGAATACGGCGAGGACGCCGTGCTCACCGTGCGGCAGATCCGGAAGCTGCTCGACGCCGGACTGTCCACCCAGGCCATCGCCTACCTCCAGCCCTGCTTCAGCGGGACCGGCCCCGACCTGGTGCCCTGCCAGGAAACCCTGGACCTCCTCAACGACCGCCTGCAGGGCCTGGACGAGCAGATCGACACGCTCAACCGCACTCGCCAGGCCCTGCGCGACTACATCGCGGCCACCGAGGCCAGGATGCCCGAGTTCCCCCAGTACTACTGCCCGGACGAGGCGGGGCAGGTGGTGTCGGCCGGGAGCCGCCCGGAGAGCAGGTAACGCGTGACGGTTTCGTCGCCACACGCGTTGCCGTTGGCGCGATAGGCGCCGTGCCCGCCGGAGTCCACGGTGACCATGCGCGCCCGGTCGCCCAGCGCCCGGCGCATCTCCCGCGCGCCGGCCAGCGGGGTCGACGGATCGCGCTCGTTCTGCACCATCAGCACGTTCGACGGGCCGTGGTCGGTGATCCGCACCGGCTTCACCGGCTCGTACGGCCAGAACGAACACGGTGTGATGTTCACCGGCATGCCCGCGGTCAGCGGGAACCGCTCGCGGCTCTCCGCGACGGCACGCTCGTGCGCCCGCACCGAACCCGGCCACTCGACGTCGTTGCACACCGTGGTCACGGCCATCGCGCTGGCGTTCTGCAGCACGTCCTCCGGCGGCTGCGGCTGCACCGGGACCGCCGTGCCGTCCCTGGCCGCGATCATCAGCTGCGCGATCATCGGGAAGCCCGCGTCGGTGTACAGGTTGCGCAGCAACGCTTCCCGCAGCCCGTTCCCGGTCAGCCCGGGCATCGGCGTGCGGTCGAGCTTCGCGGCGAGGTCCAGGAACAGCGGGCGGACCGCCGCCGGATCGTCGGCCAGACGCAGCTGGTTGCCGGGATCGGCGGCCCAGCGGGCGAAGTCGGGGAACCGGTCCTCCACGCCGATCTGGTAGTTCGCCAGCCAGCCGCGGGCCACGCGGCGCGGGTCGCCGGTGCTGTCCAGCACCACCCGGTCGGTGTGCTGCGGGAACATCGTGGCGTAGACCGCACCGACGTAGGTCCCGTACGAAAGGCCCCAGTACGACAGTTTCCGCTCCCCCAGCGCCTGCCGCAGCCGGTCGAGGTCGCGCACCTCGTTCGGTGTGTTGATGTGCCGGAGCACCGGGCCGCCGTGCTCCGCGCACGCTTCGGCGATCCGCTCGCCCTGCACGACGTTGGCTTCGATCCCGCCGTCCGCATCCGGCCACGGCATCGTTTTCCCGTTGTCCTCCGGTGAAAGCGCACAGCTGATCGGCGTGCTCTTGCCGACCCCGCGCGGGTCGAAGCCCACCAGGTCGAACCGGTCACGCACCTCGGCCGGGATGTCCAATGTGGAGGGACGATTGAGCCCGGAGCTGCCGGGCCCGCCGGGGATCAGCAGCAGCACCCCGTGCCGCGCCTCCGGCTTCCTCGCCGGGATCCGTGACACCCGGACGTCGATCCGTTCGCCGTGCGGCTCGCGGTAGTCCAGCGGAACACGCAGGGTGGCGCATTCCTGCGCGCTACCGGCAACCGGGCACGGCTCCCACCGCAGGCGTTCGGGCGGCGCGGCGGCCGCCGCCGGGGTCACCAGACCCACCAGGCACAGGGCGCTGAGCAAGACCATCTTCATACCGGTCAGCCTGGCCCGTGCCACGCGCCGGTCCCACCGGGCCAGCCGCCGGGTTCACGGTAGGGCGGGCCCCACCGGCATCTGGCGCAACACCTCCAGCACCACGTCTTCGGGCACGTCACGCACCAGTTCGGCGCCGTCCGGGCCGTCCAGCGCGAACGCCAGCCCAGTGGTCGCCTTCTTGTCCATGCCCATCAACCGGACCAGCTCCGCCAGGTCGAGGCCGGGCGGCAGCTCCGACGGGCAGCCGTAGGACAGCACCACTTCGAGGTGCTCGTCCACGCGCGCCTGGTCGATCCGGCCGAGCGCACCGGCCAGCCGTCCGGCGAAAACCGTGCCGATCGCGACGGCTTCCCCGTGCCGCAGCCGGAAATCGGTGGCCCGCTCCAGCGCGTGCCCGAGGGTGTGGCCGTAGTTGAGGATGTGCCGCAGCCCGGAATCCCGTTCATCGGCCGCCACGATCTCCGCCTTGCGGCGCACGCTCGCGGCGATCTGCTCGTCGAGCGGCAGGGAGCGCAGCTCCCCCGCGCCGATGAAGTGCGCGCGGGCGATCTCGCCGTAGCCGTTGATCCACTCGCGGTGCGGCAGGGTCTCCAGGAACTCCGTGTCGCACAGCACCGCGGCGGGCTGCCAGTACGCGCCGACCAGGTTCTTGCCCTCGGGCAGGTTCACCGCGGTCTTGCCGCCGACGCTGGCGTCCACCTGCGCCAGCAGCGAGGTCGGCAGGTGCACCACCGGGATCCCGCGGTGGTACAGCGCCGCGGCCAGCCCGGCGACGTCGGTCAGGGTGCCGCCACCACACGACACCACCGCGTCCGAGCGGGTCAGCCCGAACCCGGCGAAGCGGCGGCACAGTTCCTCCACCGTCGCCAGGTTCTTGTCCTCCTCGCCCTCCCGACCGGTGAGCACGATCGACTCGACGCCGGGATCGGGCAGCCACCCGGCGGGCCGGGCCGACACCACCGCCACTCGCCGCACCCCCAGGCCGGCGAGCACCCCGCCGAGCAGGTGCCGCGTCCCGGCGCCGACGTGCACCGGGTACGACCGGTCGCCGAGATCGACGTCGATGCGCATCACGCGCTCGCCGCCACCGCGGACGGGCACCGCGCCAGCAGTTCCTCCGGGCGTTGGAGCACCACGTCCGGATTCGCCGCGAGCAGGTCGGCCGTATTGCCCTCGCAGCCCCAGACCGCGGCGATCGCGGTGACCCCGGCGGCCTGGCCGCTCTGGATGTCGGTGACCGCGTCGCCGATCATCATCGAGCGCTCCGGCGGCACCCCGAGCACGTCCATCGCGTGCCGCACGATGTCCGGCGCCGGTTTCGGGCGGGCGATCTCGTCCGAGCCGATCACCACGTCGAACAGCTCGATCAGGCCGAGGGTCTCCAGCAGCGACCGCGCCCGCGGGCCGCTCTTGCCGGTGGCCACGGCGATCCGGTGCCCGCGTTCACGCAGTTCACGGATCGTCTCCGGCACGCCGTCGTGGACCTTGACCTCACCGGCGAGGCGGTAGCTTTCGCGGACGAACGGCTCCTCCATCTCCAGCGGGAGACCCATGATCCGCATGATGTCGGGGAAGTACCGGCCGAGGTGCTTGTTGTACTCCTCGAACGGCGGGTGCCCCTCACCGACGACCTCGGCGTAGGCCAGGTCGAACGCCCGGCGCATCACCGCGAAGCTGTCCACGATGACACCGTCGAGGTCGAAGACCACGGCGAGCGGGCTGCCGGTGGCCGTCGGGCTGAGTTCGATCGTCACGCGGACCTCCTGCCCGAACGCTGCTGCACGGAGCCGTAAACCCCTTCGATCACCCGCACGGTCTTGCGGGCGTCCTCGATGGCCCTGCCCTGCGAAGCGGGATCCGCCAGCAGGCCGGGCAGTTCGTTGAGCTGCCGGTCGTACTCCGAGCCGATCGGCTCCTCCGGCACGGGCAGCACCACGGTTTCCCCGTCGCAGGTCAGGCTCAGCACGGCCTTGTCCTCGCGGTTCGGGCTGAAGCCGAAGGTGCAGCGCAGCCGGGCGGTGCCCTCGCTGCCGTGCACGGCCACCGTGGTCACGTCCCGCTGCTCGTGTGAGGCCCAGCTCGCGCGGACCAGCACCGACGTGCCGTCTTCGGTGACCAGGAAGGCGTTCGCGGTGTCCTCGACGTCACCGCCCGCGCCGGTGCCCGCGTCGTGGCGCCAGACCGCACCCCGCGAGCTATCGTTCACGAAGTCGGCGGACACGGACCCGGCGATCTGGTCGATCTCCGCGTCACCCAGCAGCGGCCCGGCCACGTCGAGCAGGTGCCAGCCGAGGTCGACCAGCGCGCCGCCACCGGCGTAGCGGCGGTCGGTGAACCAGCCGTCACCCGAGGGCACCCCGCGAGCGCGGATCCAGCTCAGTTCGAGGTGACGGATGTGACCGAGTTCCTTGCGCAGGTCGTGCAGCGCGAGGATGTCCGCGCGGAAGTTGGCCGCGCTGCCCGCGAGCAGGGTGGCGCGCCCGGCGCGTTCGGCGGCGGCCAGCGAGTCGACCTCCGCCGAGGACAGGCAGACCGGCTTCTCCAGGAACACCGAGATGCCGTCGAGCAGCAGGCCCTTGGCCACGTCGTGGTGCAGGTGGTTCGGCACCGCCACCACGGCGAGGTCCAGCGACAGTCCCTTGAGACCGTCCACACCGGACAGCAGCTGGAGGTCGCCGGCCTCACGGCCGACGGCGCTGCGGATGACCGCCTCGGGATCCACCGCGGCGACCACTTCGAAGGCGGGGTGGGCCCGCAGGCGGGGCAGCCAGATCGACCGCCCCGCCCAGCCGAGGCCAACCACCGCGACGCGGTAGGTCCTCATCGCGCGGCCAGCACTTCCGCCACGATCGCCGCGGTGTCGTGCATCTGCTGCTCGGTGCCCAGCAGGGTCCGGTGGTGCAGCCACACGCAGTCGCGGTACAGCTCTTCGGTGACCGGGCAGCGCGCGGCGATTTCCTCGACCGTCTCCGCGGGCGCGCCCTTCTCCCAGAAGCCCTCGACGCGGTAGATCGCGCGGAACGCGGCGAAGGCGGGCACGCCGCGCTCGATCAGCGCGTCGACCAGTTCGTTGCGCTGCTCCTCGGTGATGCCCGGCAGGCGGATCATCGCCATGTAGTGCGGGTTGCGGTCGCAGCGCTCGTCCCGCGACTGCGCGACCACACCGGGGATCTCGTCGAGCAGCCCGCCGAGCAGGCGCCAGCGCTCTTCGCGGGTGTCGATCTGGCTGTCCAGGCGGGCCAGCTGCGAACGCAGCACGGCGGCGCTGAACTCGTTCATCCGGAAGTTCGAGCCGGAGGTCTGGTGCAGGTAGCGGCGGTCGGTGCGCGGACGGCCGCAGCTGTGCCGGAGGAAGGCCTGCTCGTAGGACTCGGCGTCGGGGAAGGTCACCGCGCCGCCCTCGCCGGCGGTCATCAGCTTGCCGTTCTGGAAGCTGAACGCCGCGATCGAGCCCAGCTCGCCGACACGACGGCCCTGCCAGCGGGCGCCGTGCGCGTGCGCGGCGTCCTGGATGATGGCCACCCCGGCGTCGTTCGCGATCTTGGCCAGACCGTCCATGTCGGACATGTGGCCGGCCATGTGCACCGGCATGATCGCCTTGGTGCGGGTGGTGATCAGGTCGGCGGCGGCGCTGGCGTCGATGCAGTAGGTGTACGGGTCGACGTCCACCGGGATCGCGGTGCCGCCGAGGCGCTGCACCGCCTGCGAAGAGGAGATGAAGGTGAACGCGGGCACCAGCACCTCGGTGTCCGGGCCGACCCCCAGCACCTCCAGCGCCAGTTCGAGGGCGTGCGTGCCGTTGGTGACCGCGAGCGCGTGCGGGGCGCCGTGGTAGTCGGCGAACTCCTGCTCGAAGGAGTCGACCTCCTTACCGCCCATGCGCCACCAGCCGTCCTGGTTGAGCGCGCGCAGGAGGCCGTCGCGTTCGCCGTCGTCGTGCTGTGGCCATCCCGGGTAGTTCGGGGGTCCGGGGGTCGTCCCCCGAGCAGACGACACAGCGTATTCGGGGGCGGGAGTCGGACGAGAATTCATCGGGCTGCTCCGGTTCGGGTCGGCTTTTCGCGGAACCGAATTCCGCGGCTGACTTCGAGCGTAGGGGCGGGTTTTGGCACCCCCAACCCCGACGACCCCCCTAGCCGGTTCGGCCGGCAATTCGGTCCGGATATTCACCAGTGCGGCCGATTACTAGTGTTTTCCCCAGTGCTGATTGGCCGCCAGCAGCAGCGCGCCGTGCAGCGAGGAAAGCCCGCCCAGATTGGCAGGCTGGATCGGCACCGGCGGTTTCCCGGCCCTGGCCAGGGTTTTCGCCTGCGCGGCCACCTCGGCGGCGAAACCGGGCAGCGCGGCGGCGAACCCGCCGCCGATGACCACGCGGTCCGGGTGCGCCAGCTCCGCGATGCCGACCGCGGCGGTGGCCAGCGCGGCGCAGGTCTCCTGCACGGCGGCCAGTGCCCAGCCGGCGGCGTCCCGGTAGGCCTGGGTGAACTCGGCGAATTCCGGTTCCCTGCCGAGGATTCCGGCGGCACGGCGCAACGTGGCGGGGCCGGACGCGAGCGCCTGCACGCAGCCGGACCGCCCGCAGGTGCACAGCGGTCCGTTGCGGTCGACCACGAGATGCCCCAGCTCGCACGAGCCGCGCGCGAGCCCCGGCCACGGCCGCCCGCCCGAGACGATGCCTCCGCCGATCCCGGTGCCCACACCGAAGTAGACCAGGTCGGCACAGCCCGCCGCGTCGGCCTCGGCGACCGCGGCCAAGTCGCCGTCGTCGGCGAAACCCACCGGAACACTGGGGAAAATCTCGTCGAACAGGGTGTACAGGTTGGCGCCCGCCCAGCCTGGGCGGTTGGGCCAGGTGAGCACCGTGCCGGTGTGGTCGAGCGTGGCGGGCACGGCCACGCCGATCGCTTCGGGCTCCCCGAATTCCGCGACGGCGGCCGCGAGTTGCGCCAGGTCGTCGCGGATGTCGCGAAATGGCGCCCAGCGCAATTCGCCACTTCTCTCGCCGGAACGGAAGGCGACCTTGGTCCCACCGATGTCGATGCCGAGGTGATTGATGGTGTCCTCCCCGCCGGACTGAGCGATTTCGGGCGCGTTCGGTGTTAGGACTGCGAGTATGGACGAACTGCTGCTGATGAACGGCCCAAATCTGGGCATTCTCGGAAAACGTGAGGTCGAGGTCTACGGCACCAGCACGCTCGCCGACATCGAGGCGCTGGTCGCCGCCGAGGTGGCCGGGCGCGGCTGGCGGGTGACCTCGGTGCAGCACGACTGCGAGGGCGAGCTGATCCGGACGCTGCAGGACAGCTACGACACCGTGGGCGCGATCATCAACCCGGGCGCGCTGATGATCGCGGGCTGGTCCCTGCGGGACGCGCTGGCGAACTACCCGCGGCCGTGGATCGAGGTGCACCTGTCCAATGTGTGGGCCCGCGAGCAGTTCCGGCACGAGTCCGTGCTGGCCCCGCTGGCCACCGGCGTCATTGTCGGCCTGGGCGCCGACGGCTACCGCCTCGCCGCCCAGGCCCTGCTGCACCAGATCCCCGCCTGACCTCCTCGGCAGTGTCACGAATGTGGCTTTCGAGACGTCTGGCGTCTCGAAAGCCACATTCGTGACATCGGGGCGCCCCGATCAGGACATGCCCAGTTCCTCGTCCAGCAGGGCGAACACCTCGTCGTCCGAGGCGGAGTCGAGGTCCAGTTCAGCGTCCTCGGGCTTCGCCCCGGACCGCAGTGAGGCCCACCGCGTGCGCAGCACTTCGAGGCGGCCCGCCACCTGCTTGAACGTCTGGTCGTCGACCTCGGCACGGCCGATCGCCTGCTCCAGTTTCGCCAGCTCCGACAGCAGCGACGAACCGGCGTCGGGCGCCGACTCCGGCACCAGCTGACCCCGCAGCAACGCCACCAGCTCGGCCGGCGTCGGGTAGTCGAACACCAGCGTCGCGGGCAGCTTGAGGCCGGTGGCCCCGGTCAGCCGGTTCCGCAGTTCGACCGCGGTCAGCGAGTCGAAGCCCAGTTCCTTGAACTGCCGGTCCGGCTCGACCTCGCCGGCGTCGGCGTACCCGAGCACCGCCGCCACCTGCTCGCGCACCAGCGTCATCAGCGCCTCTTCGCGCTCGGTGTCGCTGAGCCCGGCGAGCCGCCGCAGCAGGGTGTCCGCGGTCTCGACCCCGGCCGCCGACCGCTTCGCCCGCGTCCGGATCAGCCCCCGCAGCAGCGGCGGGATCTCCGGCTGCGTCCGCAGCACCGACAGGTCCAGCCGCACCGGCAGCAACACCGGCTCGGCCGCGGCCAGCGCGGTGTCGAACAACGCCAGCCCCTGCTCGGCGGTCACCGCCGGCATGCCGGACCGCGCCATCCGGTCGGCGTCGGCACCGGACAGCATGCCCGTCCGCGCCCACGCGCCCCAGCCCAGCGACAACGCCGGGAGCCCGAGGTCGCGGCGGTGCGCGGCCAGCGCGTCCAGCCAGGCGTTCGCCGCCGCGTAGTTGCCCTGCCCGGCGTTGCCGAACACCCCGGCGGCCGAGGAGAACACCACGAACGCCGACAGCTCACCGGCGAGCGAGTGCAGGTTCCACACCGCGTCCACCTTGGGCCGCAGCACCGCGCTCAACCGCTCCGGCGTCAGCGACCCGATCGTGCCGTCGTCCAGCACACCCGCGGTGTGCACGATCGCCCGCACCGGATGCCGGTCGAACAACGCGCCGACCGCCTCGCGGTCCGTCACGTCACAGGCCTCGACCACCGCCGAAGCACCCAGTTCCGCGAGCTCGGCGACCAGTTCGTCCGCGCCGTCGGCGGCCGGGCCACGGCGGCTGACCAGCAGCAGGTCGGTCACACCGTGCGCGCTGACCAGGTGCCGGGCCACTTCCGCGCCCAGCCCGCCGGTGCCACCGGTGATCAGCACCTGACCGTCCCAGGCGACCGGCTCCCCGGTGCCAGCGGCCGCACGGGCGATCCGCGGTGCCAGCGCGAGCCCGTCGCGAATGGCCACCTGCGGTTCCTCCACGGTCAGCGCCTGCGGCAGCACCGCCACCGAAAGCCCGCCCGCGTCGAGATCGATCAGCCCGAACCGGCCGGGGTTCTCCGACTGCGCCGACCGCACCAGGCCCCAGACCGCCGCGGTGGCCAGGTCCGGTGAGTCGCCTTCCTCGGCGGCCACCGCACCCCGCGTGACAAAAACCAGCCGCGAATCGGCGAACCGTTCCTCGGCGATCCACTCCCGCAGCATGCCCAGCACCCGCGCACCCACCTCGTGCGCCGAGGCCACCACGTCCTCGGTCCCGGTGATCGGCGCGACCACCGTGCCGGGCACCTCACCCTCCACAATGGACGCGAGATCCGGGTAGGGTTCCCCGGCGGCCAGCGGTTCGGCCAGGCCCAGCTCGTCCGGCCCGACCACGGCGGTGGCCACCATGCCCGGCTCCATCGCCGCCGGCACCCAGTCCAGTTTGAACAGCGAATCGCGGGTCACGTCACCGAGCTGGTCCTTGGCCACCCCGCGCACCACCAGCGACGCGATCGAGGCGACCGGCTGCCCGGAGCTGTCGGCCGCGGCGACCGCCATCGTGTCACCCGCGGTCCGGATGCGAACCCGCAGCGTGCGCGCCCCGGTCGCGTGCAGTGAGACGCCTTCCCAGGAGAACGGCAGCCCGCCCTCACCGGACCCGGCCAGCAGGGAGGCGTGCAGCGTCGAGTCCAGCAGCGCCGGGTGCAGCCCGAAGCCGTCCACCGCGACGTCCTCGTCCAGCTCGACCTCGGCGAAGAGGTCGTCGCCGTCCTGCCAGACCGCCCGCAGGCCCTGGAAAACCGGCCCGTAGCCGAAACCGATCTCGGCGAACCTCTCGTAGCAGCCCGCCACCGAGACCACTTCCGCACCGGCGGGCGGCCAGGCCGTCGCGTCGAACTCGGCGCGCTCGGTCCCTTCGGCCAGCGAACCGGTGGCGTGCTCGGTCCACGGCAGGTCGACCGCGTCCTCCGGCCGCGAGTACACCGCGACCGGGCGGCCACCTGACTCGTCCGGCGCGCCCACCGACACCTGGACCTGCACGGCCCCGGACTCCGGCAGCACCAGCGGCGCGGCCAGGGTCAGCTCCTCGATGCGGTCGCAGCCGAGTTCGTCACCGGCCCGCAGCGCCAGTTCGACGAACGCGGTGCCCGGCAGCATCGGCCGTCCCATCACCGTGTGGTCGGCCAGCCACGGGTGCGAGCCGAGCGAGAGCCGGCTGGTGAACAGCACCCCCTGCCCGGCCGCGAGTTCGACGGCCGCGCCCAGCAGCGGGTGCTCCATCGAGACCAGCCCCAGCCCGGAGGCGTCCCCGCCGCGGGAAACCGAACCCGACGGCCAGAACCGCTGGTGCTGGAAGGCGTAGGTCGGCAACTCCACCTGTCGTGCCCCCGTTCCGGCGAAGACTCCTCGCCAGTCGATGTCCACTCCGGACACGTGCAGCCGGGCGAGCGCGGTCAGCGCGGCCTGCTCCTCGTCGCGGTCCTTGCGCACCATCGGCACCAGCACCGCGTCCTCGGGCGCGGATTCGGCGGCCATCGCGGACAGCACGCCGTCCGGGCCCAGTTCGAGGAACGCCGTGACCCCGTCCGCCACCAGCGTTTCCACGTTGTCGGCGAACCGGACCGCGTCACGCACGTGCCGCACCCAGTAGTCCACTGTGGTCACATCGCCGGTGGCCACCACCGGGATCTCGGGCTGAGCGAAGGAAAGCCCGGCGACCACCGTGCGGAACTCGTCCAGCATCGGGTCCATCAGCGGCGAGTGGAACGCGTGCGACACCGGCAGGCGGCTGGTCTTGCGGCCGTCGGCCTGGAACTTCGCGGCGATCTCGGTCACCGGGTCCTCGGCACCGGCGATCACCAGCGAGGTGGGCCCGTTCACCGCCGCGATCGACACCTGGTCGGTAAGCAACGGCGTGACCTCGTCCTCGGTGGCCTGGACCGCCACCATCGCGCCACCTGCTGGAAGCGCCTGCATCAGCCGGGCCCGCGCGCTGATCAGCGTGCACGCGTCCGCCAGGCTGAGCACCCCGGCCACGTGCGCGGCCGCCACCTCACCGATCGAATGCCCGGCGACGTAGGCGGGCTTGACACCCAGCGATTCCGCGAGCCGGAACAACGCCACTTCGAGCGCGAACAACGCGGGTTGCGCGTTCCCCGTCTGGTTCAGCGCCTCCTGATCGCGGCCCCACATGACCTCACGAACGTCCAGGTGTGCCAGCACCTCGTCCAGCGCGGCCTGGAACACCGGGAACCGGTCGTACAGCTCCTGACCCATGCCGATCCGCTGCGAGCCCTGGCCGGAGAACAGCACCGCCAGCGTGCGCTGGTCCGCGACCCCGCGCGCCGCCTCGGCAATTCCGTCCTCAGTGGACAGCAGCACCGCGCGGTGCTCGAACGATGCCCGCTGGGTGATCAGCGAAAGGCCCACGTCCACCGCCACCCGGCCGTCCGCGAATTCGCTGATCCGCTCGACCTGGCCGTCCAAAGCGGCCGCCGTCTTCGCCGAAACCGGCAGCGGCACGTACTCCGGCTCGATCTCCGGGACCTCCAGCGCCGCGGTGCTCCGCGGTGCCTGCTCCAGGATCACGTGCGCGTTGGTGCCGCTGATGCCGAACGAGGACACCGCGGCCCGGCGCGGCCTGGCCACCTCGGGCCATTCGGTGACGTCGGTGAGCAGCTCGACCGATCCGGCCTCCCAGTCCACATGCGACGACGGTGTGCCGACGTGCAGCGTCTTCGGCAGGGTGCCCTGCCGCATCGCCATCACCATCTTGATCACCCCGGCGACCCCGGCCGCGGCCTGCGTGTGGCCCAGGTTCGACTTGATCGAGCCCAGCAGCAGCGGTTGCTCGCGGTCCTGCCCGTAGGTCGCCAGCAACGCCTGCGCCTCGATCGGGTCACCGAGCGAGGTGCCGGTGCCGTGTGCCTCCACCGCATCGACGTCCGTTGTGGACAGCCCAGCCGAAGCCAGTGCCTGCCGGATCACCCGCTGCTGCGAGGGACCGTTGGGCGCGGTCAAACCATTCGACGCGCCATCCTGGTTCACCGCGCTGCCACGAACCACCGCAAGCACCTGGTGCCCGTTCCGCCGCGCGTCCGAAAGCCGCTCCAGCACCACCAGGCCGACCCCCTCCGACCAGCCGACCCCGTCGGCGTCGTCGGAGAACGCCTTGCACCGGCCGTCCGGTGAAAGGCCGCGCTGCCGCGAGAACTCCACCAGCGCCGACGGCGTGGACATCACCGTCACGCCACCCGCCAGGGCCAGCGAGCATTCACCCGCCCGCAGCGCCTGCATGGCCCAGTGCATCGCGACCAGCGACGACGAGCAGGCGGTGTCGATGGTGACCGCCGGGCCTTCGAACCCGAAGGTGTAGGCGACCCGGCCGGACGCCACGCTCGGTGAGGAACCGGTGCCCTGATGGCCTTCCAGGTCCCCGCCGCCCAGGCCGGCGCCGTAGTCGTTGTACATCACGCCGGTGAACACCCCGGTCGCGCTGCCGTGCAGCGAGGTCGGGTCGATCCCGGCCTGCTCGACGGCCTCCCACGCGGTTTCCAGCAGCAGGCGCTGCTGCGCGTCGGTGGCCAGCGCCTCACGCGGGCTCATGCCGAAGAACGCCGGATCGAACTCGCCCGCGTTGTGCAGGAACCCGCCCGAACGCGAGTACGACGTGCCGGGGTGGTCGGGGTCCGGGTGGTACAGCCGGTCGAGGTCCCAGCCGCGATCGGTCGGGAAACCGCTGATCGCGTCGGTGCCGTCGAGCGCGAGCTGCCACAGGTCCTCGGGCGAGGACACCCCGCCCGGGTACCGGCAGGCCATGCCGACGATGACGATCGGATCGTCGGAGACCACCTTGGTGACCTGCTCCGGGATCACCACTTCGGCGTCGAACAGCTCGTCGCGGAGGTAACCGGCCAGCGCGCTGGTGTTCGGGTAGTCGAAGATCAGCGTCGCGGGCAGCCGCAGCCCGGTCACCGCGCCGAGCCGGTTCCGCAGCTCGACGGCGGTCAGCGAGTCGAAGCCCAGCTCCTTGAACTGGCGCGTCGGCTCGATCTTGGTGCCCTCGGCGTGCCCGAGCACCGCCGCGACCTCACCGCGCACCAGCTCGAGCAAGGCTTCCGTGCGGCCGGCCGAGTTCATCGCCGACAGGCGCTGGACCAGCGAGGCAGCCGTCTGCGCCCCAGCCGCCGAGCGCCGCGAACGGGTGCGGATGAGCCCGCGCAGCAGCGGCGGGATCTCCGGTTGCGCCCGCAGCACCGGCAGGTCGAGCCGGACCGGCATGACCATCGCGGCCTCGCCGGACAGCGCCGCGTCGAACAGCGCCACCCCGGTTTCGGCGTCGATCGCGGGCATGCCCGACCGCGCCATCCGCTCGGCGTCGGAGGCGACCAGCATGCCGGTGCCCGCCCAGGCACCCCACGCCAGCGACAACCCCGGCAGCCCGGCGGCACGCCGCTGCTCGGCCAGCGCGTCCAGGAACGCGTTGGCGGCGGCGTAGTTGCTCTGCCCCGGCGTGCCGAACACCCCGGCGGCCGAGGAGAAGACCACGAACGCGTCCAGGTCGCCGGCGAGTTCGTGCAGGTGCCAGGCGGCGTCCACCTTCGGCTGGAACACCAGGTCCAGCCGCTCGGGGGTCATCGAGCCGAGCACGCCGTCGTCGAGCAGCCCGGCGGTGTGCACCACGGCGGTCACCGGGTGCGCGTCGAGCAGGGCGGCGACGGCGTCGCGGTCGGAAACGTCGCACGCCACCAGGTCCACGTGCGCGCCGCGGGCTTCGAGGTCGGCGACCAGATCGGCGGCGCCCTCGGCGTCGTGCCCGCGGCGGCTGACCAGCACCAGGTTGGTCACGCCGTGCTCGGACACCAGGTGCCGCGCGAGCACGCCGCCGAGCCCGCCGGTGCCACCGGTGATCATCACGCGGGCGTCGGGGCTCCACTCGAGCCGGTCCTCCGGTGCCACCACCCGGGCGACCCGCGGCGCGAACAGCTTCTCCCCGCGAATCGCAAGCTGCGGCTCGTCGGCCGCCAGCGCCCGCGTCAGCAGTTCGCCGTCCCCATCGACCAGCGCGAACCGGCCGGGGTTCTCGGCCTGGGCAACGCGCACCAGACCCCAGATCGCCGCGGTGACCGGGTCGGGCACCTCACCCTCGGCGGCGGCAACCGCGCCCTGGGTGACGATCGCGAGCTTGGCGTCGGCGAACCGGTCGTCCGCGAGCCAGCCCTGGAGCAGCGCGAGCACGCGCCCGGTCACCTCGCGGACCGCCTCCGGCACTTCGCCTTCACCGGGAGCGATCCGGGCGACCACCACCTCGGGAACGTCCACAATGGAGGCAAGCGAGCCGGTCAGTTCCGCTGTTGACGGCCCTTCCTCCGGAACGGCCACGGAAGTCCAGTCCACAGTGAACAACGAGTCGGCGGTGCTGTCGGTGGTCACCGCCTCGGCGGCCTTCAACGCCAGCGTTTCCACCGACACCACCGCGCCACCGGACGGGTCGGCCGCGGCGATCGAGATGCCGTCGGCCTTGCGGGTCAACCGGACGCGCAGCGCGGAAGCCCCGGTCGCGTGCAGCGACACGCCTTCCCAGGCGAACGGCAGCCCGCCCTCACCTGAACCGGCCAGCAGCAGGGCGTGCAGCGTGGCGTCCAGCAGCGCCGGGTGCAGGCCGAACGCGCCGGGCTCGACCGGCAGGTCCACCTCGGCGAACGTGTCGTCCCCGCGTTGCCACACCGCGCGCAGGCCCTGGAACACCGGGCCGTAGGCGAATCCGGTCTCGGCGAACGTGTCGTAGCAGCCTTCGACCTCGACCGGTTCGGCGTCGGCGGGCGGCCATTCCGTGGTGTCGAAGGCAACCTGCCGTTCACCCTCGGCCAGCACACCGGTGGCGTGCTGCACCCACGGCTGATCGACCGCGCCTTCCGGCCGCGAGTACACGGCCACCGGACGGCGTCCCGACTCGTCGGGCGCGCCCACCGCGACCTGCGTCTGGACGGCCCCGCGCTCCGGCAGCACCAGCGGTGCGGCCAGGGTGAGCTCGTCGATCCGGTCGCAGCCGACCTCATCACCGGCCCGCAGCGCCAGCTCGACAAACGCCGTGCCCGGGAACAGGACCTGCCCCATCACCGCGTGATCGGCGAGCCACTGGTGCGAGCCGAGCGAAAGGCGGCTGGTGAACAGCAGGCCCTCGCCCTCGGCCAGGTTGACCGTGGCCCCGAGCAGCGGGTGCTGGACCGGCTCCAGGCCGAACCCGGACGCGTCGCCGATCCGCGCGACCACCGGCGGCCAGTACGACTGCCGGTCGAAGGCGTAGGTCGGCAGGTCCACCCGCTGCGCGCCGGTGCCGGTGAACAACGCCTTCCAGTCCACCCGGACGCCGTTGACGTGCAGGCGGGCCAGCGCGGTGACCGCGCTCAGTTCCTCGTCGCGGTCCTTGCGCAGGACCGGCACGGCGATCGACTCGGGCGCGATCTCGGCGGCCATCGCGGACAGCACGCCGTCCGGGCCGACCTCGATGAAGTGCGCCTCCCCGGCGGCGGCGAGGTGGTCGGCGAACCGCACGGTGTCGCGCACGTGGTTCACCCAGTAGTCCACTGTGGTCACATCACCGCTGGTGCGCAGCGGGATGCGCGGCTCGCTGAGCGTGATGCCGTCGATGGCGGCCCGGAACTCGTCGAGCATGGGGTCCATCAGCGGCGAGTGGAACGCGTGGCTGACCTTGAGGCGCGAGGTCTTCTCGAAGCCTTCGGCGATGGCGAGCACCTCGGCCTCGTCACCGGCGATGACCACCGACGAGGGCCCGTTCACCGCCGCGATCGATACCCCCTCGGTGAGAGTGATCTCGTCTTCGGTGGCCTTGATCGCCACCATGGCACCGCCGGTCGGCAGCGCCTGCATCAGGCGAGCCCGGGCGCTGACCAGGGTGCACGCGTCCACCAGGGACAACACGCCCGCCACATGCGCGGCCGCGATCTCGCCGATGGAGTGGCCGACCAGTTGGTCCGCCCGGATGCCCCACGACTCCAGCAGCCGGAACAACGCCACCTCGATGGCGAACAACGCCGGCTGCGCGTTCCCGGTCTGGTTCAGCGCTTCCTGATCGCCACCCCACATGACCTCGCGGACGTCCAGGTGTTCCAGCACCTCGTCCAGCGCCGCCGCGAACACCGGGAACCGCTTGTACAGCCCGCGTCCCATGCCGATCCGCTGGCTGCCCTGCCCGGTGAACAACAGCACCGTCGGCCGGTTCACCACCGCACCACGCGCGATCTCGTCGATTCCGTCCTCAGTGGACAGCAACACCGCGCGGTGCTCGAAGGTGGAGCGGGTGGTCACCAGCGAGTAACCGATGTCGACCGGGGTGCGGCCGTCGGCGAACTCCTCGATCCGCTCGACCTGCCGGTCCAGCGCCTCCGCCGACTTCGCCGACACCGGCAGCGGCACCACCTCGGGCTCGACCTGCGGCGCCTCGATGGTGCGCGCGGGCCGCGGCGGCTGCTCCAGGATCACGTGCGCGTTGGTGCCGCTCACACCGAACGACGAGACACCCACCCGGCGCGGCCGCTCGTCCTGCGGCCACTCGGTGACCTCGGTGAGCAGCTCGACCGAACCGGCCTCCCAGTCCACATGCGACGAGGGCGTGTCCGCGTGCAGTGTCTTCGGCAGCAGGCCCTGACGCAGGGCCATCACCATCTTGATCACCCCGGCGGCTCCTGCGGCGGCCTGGGTGTGCCCGAAGTTGGACTTGACCGAGCCCAGCAGCAGCGGCCGTTCCCGATCCTGGCCATAGGTGGCGAGCAAGGCCTGCGCCTCGATCGGGTCACCCAGCGTGGTACCGGTCCCGTGCGCCTCCACCGCGTCGATGTCCTTAGTGGACAAGCCGGCCGAGGCCAGCGCCTGCCGGATCACCCGCTGCTGCGACGGCCCGTTGGGAGCGGTCAGCCCGTTCGAAGCACCGTCCTGGTTCACCGCGCTGCCACGCACGACGGCGAGGATCGGGTGTCCGTTGCGCTGCGCGTCGGACAGCCGCTCCAGCACCAGCAGACCGGCGCCTTCGGACCAGCCCACGCCGTCAGCCGAGTCGGAGAACGCCTTGCACCGGCCGTCCTCCGAAAGCCCGCGCTGCCGCGAGAATTCGACCAGCGCCGAGGGCGTGGACATGACCGTCACGCCACCGGCGAGCGCCAGCGAGCATTCACCCGACCGCAGTGCCTGCGCCGCCAGGTGCAGTGCGACCAGCGAAGACGAGCACGCGGTGTCCACGGTGACCGCCGGGCCTTCGAAGCCAAAGGTGTAGGACAGCCGCCCGGAAACCACGCTCGGTGAGGTGCCGGTGCCCTGGTGCCCTTCGAAGTCACCGCCGTGCAGGATCGACGAGTAGTCGTTGTACATCACCCCGGCGAACACGCCGGTCTGGCTGCCCTTGAGCGACAGCGGATCGATGCCGGCGCGCTCGATGGCCTCCCACGAGGTCTCCAGCAGCAGGCGCTGCTGCGCGTCGGTGGCCGTCGCCTCGCGGGGGCTCATCCCGAAGAAGGCCGGGTCGAACTCGCCGGCGTTGTGCAGGAAACCGCCGGAGCGGGTGTACGCGGTGCCGGGGTGGTCGGGGTCCGGGTGGTACAGCGCGTCCAGGTCCCAGCCGCGGTTGGCGGGGAAGCCGCTGATCGCGTCGGTGCCGTCGAGCACCAGCTGCCACAGCTCTTCCGGCGTGGTGACCCCGCCGGGGAAGCGGCAGGCCATGCCGACGATCACGATCGGATCGTCGGAGACCACCTTGGTGACCTGCTCGGGAACCACCACTTCGGCGTCGAACAGCTCGTCGCGGACGTGCTCGGCCAGCACCACCGGGGTCGGGTAGTCGTAGACCATGGTGGACGGCAGGCGCAGCCCGGTCGCGCCGCCGAGGCGGTTGCGCAGTTCGACCGCGGTCAGCGAGTCGAAGCCGAGCGACTGGAACGTCTGCTCCCGATCGACCGCCTCGGCCCCGGCGTGCCCGAGCACGGCCGCGACCTCGGTCCGGACCAGATCGACCAGCAGTTCGGTGCGCTCGTGCTCCGGCAGCGCGGAAAGCCGCTGCACCAGCGAGGAAGCCGTCTCGGTGCCGGAGACCGACCGCCGCGAACGCGTGCGGATGAGCCCGCGCAGCACCGACGGGATCCGGCCGAGCGACCGCAGCGTGGCCAGGTCCAGCCGCAGCGGCACCACCACCGGGTCCCCTGTGGACAGTGCGGCGTCGAACAGCGCCACCCCGTCGGAAACGGTCAGCGGCGGCATCCCGGTGCGTGCCATGCGTTCGGCGTCCGAGGCGACCAGCATGCCGGTGCCCGCCCAGGCACCCCACGGCAGCGAGACCGCGGGCAGCCCCTCGGCGCGGCGGCGCTCGGCCAGCGCGTCCAGGAAGGTGTTGGCGGCGGCGTAGTTGCCCTGCCCGGCGTTGCCGAAGATCCCGGCCACCGAGGAGAACAGCACAAAGGCGCTCAGGTCGCGGTCGCGGGTCAGCTCGTGCAGGTTGAGCGCGGCGTCCACCTTGGGGCGGAAGACAAAGTCCATGCGCTCGGCGGACAGCGAGCCGAGCACCCCGTCGTCGAGCACGCCGGCGGTGTGGATCACGGCATCGACCGGGTGCTCGTCGAACACCGCGGCGAGCGCGTCCCGATCGGCCACGTCGCAGGCGACCAGCCGGACCTCGGCTCCGCGTTCGGTGAGGTCCTCGACCAGGTCGTCGGCACCCTCGGCGTCGTGGCCGCGACGGCTGACCAGCAGCAGGTTCCGCACGCCGTGCTCGGACACCAGGTGCCGCGCGAGCACCCCGCCGAGCCCGCCGGTGCCGCCGGTGATCATCACCAGGCCGTCCGGGTTCCACTCGAACCGGTCCTCCGGCGCGGGCACGCGGGCGATGCGCGGGGCCAGCACGGCCCCGGCACGCACCGCGACCTGCGGTTCGTCGCTGCCGAGCGCCTGGGTGGCTGCCGAGTCGGCATCGAGATCGACCAGGCCGAAGCGGCCCGGGTTCTCCGACTGCGCCACGCGGACCAGGCCCCACACCGCAGCGGGCGCCAGGTCCGGCACGTCACCCTCGGCCGCGGCCACCGCACCACGGGTGACAAAAACCAGCCGGGAATCGGCGAACCGCTCGTCGGCCAGCCAGTCCTGGAGCAGGCCGAGTGCCCGGCCGGTGACCGCCCGCGCGTCGTCCCCGCCGACCGGGGCGAGAACCACCTCGGGAACTTCTTCCAGCGCACCGAGTTCGCCGGTCAGTTCCACAGTGGACGGTACTTCGCCCGAAGCGGGAACCGGGGTCCACGTCAGCTTGAACAGCGAATCCTGCTCGATGCTCCGCTCGGCCAGCTGCTCGGTGGACACGGCGCGCACGATCAGCGATTCGATCGACGCGACCGGCTGCCCGGCGGTGTCGGCCACCGCGATCGACACGGCCTCGCCGTCCCGCTTGAGCCACACCCGCAGCTTCGACGCGCCGCTGGCGTGCAGCGACACGCCTTCCCACGAGAACGGCAGGCCGGCACCGCCGTCACCGGAGGCGGCGAGCAGCGAGGCGTGCAGCGTCGCGTCCAGCAGCGCCGGGTGGAGGCCGAAGGTGCCCGGCTCCACGTCCTCGGGCAGCGCGACCTCGGCAAACAGCTCGTCGCCGCGCTGCCAGACGGCTTCGAGGCCCTGGAACACCGGGCCGTAGTCGAACCCGGCTTCGGCGAACCTGTCGTAGCACCCGGCCACTTCGAGCGCTTCGGCGTCGGCGGGCGGCCAGGCCGTGGCGTCGAACCGCGCGGTGTGCTCGCCGACGGCCAGCACACCGCTCGCGTGCTGGGTCCACGGCAGATCGACCGCGTCCTCGGGACGGCTGTGGATGCTGATGGTGCGGCGGTCGTGCTCGTCGGGCACACCGACGCGCAGCTGCACCTGCACCGCGCCGTCCTCGGGCAGCACCAGCGGCGCCGCCAGCGTCAGCTCCTCGACGCGGTCGCAGCCCAGCTCGTCCCCGGCACGCACGGCCAGCTCGACAAACGCGGTGCCCGGCAACAGGGTGCGGCCGAACACCACGTGATCGGCCAGCCACGGGTGCGACTTCAGCGACAGGCAGCTGGTGAACAACGCGCCCTCGTTGCCGGCGAGTTCGACCGACGCGCCGAGCAGCGGGTGCTCGACCGAAACCAGGCCGAGCCCGCTCGCGTCGCCCGGCCGGATGACCACCTTCGGCCAGAAGCGCCCGCGCTGGAACGCGTAGGTCGGCAGGTCGACGGTCCGGGCTCCGGTCCCGGCGAAGAACGCCTGCCAGTCCACGCGTGTGCCGTTGACGTGCAGCTTCGCCAGCGCGGTGACGATGGCGGCTTCCTCACCACGATCCTTGCGCAGGGCCGGAATCGCCACCTCAGCCACTTCGGCGGCCATCGCCGACAACGTGCCGTCCGGCCCGATCTCCAGATACGCCACATCGTCCGCGAGGTTGTCGGCAAACCGCACGGTCTCCCGCACATGCCGCACCCAATACTCCGGTGACGTCACCTCACCCGGCATCGGAATACGCGGCTCACTGAACGTCAGCCCTTCAATCGCCGCACGGAACTCGTCCAGCATCGGATCCATCAACGGCGAATGGAACGCATGGCTGACCTTCAGCCGCGACGTCTTCTCAAACCCAGCCGCAACCTCCAACACCGCGGCTTCCTCACCCGCGATCACCACCGACGACGGCCCATTCACCGCCGCAATCGAAACGCCCTCACGCAACGGAACCTCGGCTTCGGCGGCCTTGATCGCCACCATGGCGCCACCGGTCGGAAGCGCCTGCATCAACCGAGCCCGAGCGCTGATCAGCGTGCAGGCATCCTCCAGTGACAGCACGCCAGCCACATGCGCCGCCGCCACCTCACCAATCGAATGCCCCGCCAACGACTGCGGCCGCACACCCCACGACTCCACCAGCCGATACAACGCCACTTCCAGCGCGAACAACGCAGGCTGAGCATTCCCGGTCTGGTTCAACGCCTCCTGATCGTCACCCCACATGACCTCGCGAACATCGAGATACTCAAACACCTCGTCCAAAGCCTCGGCGAACACCGGGAACCGCTCATACAACTCACGACCCATCCCAATCCGCTGCGAACCCTGCCCCGCGAACACCATCCGCAACGGACGCTCGACAGCAGTCCCCCGTGCCACCTCGGCACCATCCACCAAAACTGCGCGGTGCTCGAACAACGCCCGCGAAGTCAGCGAGTAACCGACATCCAGCGGCGACTCCTCCACCGCCCGAATCCGCTCGATCTGCGCGTCCAGCGCGCCTTCCGTGCGCGCGGACAGCAGCCACGGCACCAAGGTCGGCTCGTCCCGGCGCTCCGGCACCACCACGGCGGGCGGCTGCTCCAGGATCACGTGCGCATTCGTGCCACTGAACCCGAACGACGACACCGCGGCCCGGCGCGGACGGCCCGCGTCCGGCCATTCGGCGGGCGAGGTGAGCAGGTCGATCGAACCGGCCTCCCAGTCCACATGGGACGAAGGCGTGTCCGCGTGCAGGGTCGGCGGCAGCACCCCGTGCTGCATCGACAGCACCATCTTGATCACCCCGGCGACGCCAGCCGCGGCCTGCGTGTGGCCCATGTTCGACTTGATCGAACCGACCAGCAGCGGCCGTTCGCGGTCCTGCCCATACGTCGCCAGCAGGGCCTGCGCCTCGATCGGGTCACCCAGCGTCGTCCCGGTCCCGTGTGCCTCCACCGCGTCCACATCCGAAGTGG
The DNA here is from genome assembly GCF_003312875.1 of Amycolatopsis albispora. Taxonomy (NCBI): domain Bacteria; kingdom Bacillati; phylum Actinomycetota; class Actinomycetes; order Pseudonocardiales; family Pseudonocardiaceae; genus Amycolatopsis; species Amycolatopsis albispora. The sequence goes on along the minus strand of NZ_CP015163.1, from coordinate 8,393,403 downwards.
ACAGTCCGGCCGAAGCCAGCGCCTGCCGGATCACCCGCTGCTGCGAAGGACCATTCGGCGCCGTCAACCCGTTCGAAGCACCATCCTGGTTCACCGCGCTGCCGCGAACCACGGCGAGCACACGGTGCCCGTTGCGCCGAGCGTCCGACAACCGCTCCAGCACCACCAGGCCGACGCCCTCGGACCAGCCCACACCATCGGCGTGGTCCGAGAACGCCTTGCACCGGCCATCGACCGCGAGACCACGTTGCCGGGAGAAGCCGATGAACGCACTCGGCGTGGACATCACCGTCACACCACCGGCCAGCGCCAGCGAACATTCGCCACTGCGCAGCGCCTGCATCGCCCAATGCATCGCCACCAGCGACGACGAGCAGGCCGTGTCCACGGTGACCGCCGGGCCCTCGAAGCCGAAGGTGTAGGAAACGCGGCCGGACACCACGCTCGAGGACGCACCGGTCCCCTGGTAGCCCTCGTTGTCGCCGCCACCGTCCAAAATGGAGACGTAGTCGTTGTACATGACGCCGGTGAACACGCCGGTCTGGCTGCCGCGCAGCGAGTGCGGGTCGATGCCCGCCCGCTCCAGCGCTTCCCACGAGCTTTCCAGCAGCAGGCGCTGCTGCGAGTCCGTGGCCAGCGCCTCACGCGGGCTCATCCCGAAGAACGCCGGGTCGAACTCGGCGGCGTCGTGCAGGAAGCCGCCTTCGCGCGTGTACGAGGTCCCGGGGTGGTCCGGGTCCGGGTCGAACAGGTTGTCCAGGTCCCAGCCGCGATCGGCCGGGAACTCGGTGATCGCGTCGGTGCCCTCGGACACCAGCCGCCACAGGTCCTCCGGGGTGGACACGCCGCCAGGGAACCGGCAGGACATGCCGACGATCACGATCGGATCGTCGGAAACCGCCCTGGTGACCTGGGCCGGGATCAGCGCCGCGTCCGCGCCGAGCAGTTCGTCGCGGAGGTGGTCGGCCAGGACGGCGGCGGTCGGGTAGTCGAAGATCAGCGTCGCGGGCAGCTTCAGCCCGGTCACCGCGCCGAGGCGGTTGCGCAGCTCGACCGCGGTCAGCGAGTCGAAGCCCAGGTCCTTGAACGGCCGCGCCGGATCGACCGCCGCGCCATCGACGTGGCCGAGCACCGCGGCCACCTGACCACGGACCAGGTCGAGCAGCAGTTCGGTGCGCTGCTCCTCGCCGACCGCGAGCAGGCGGCTGACCAGCGAAGCCGCCGTCTCCGAGCCCGCGACCGACCGGCGCGCCCTGGACCGGATCAGGCCACGCAGCAGCGGCGGGACCTCGGCCCGCGCCCGCAGCACCGGCAGGTCCAGGCGCACCGGCAGCACCAGCGCGCGGTCGCAGGCCAGCGCCGCGTCGAACAACACCACGCCGAGTTCCGGATCCACCGGCGGCATGCCGGACCGGGCGAGCCGGTCACCGTCCGCCCCGGCCAGCATGCCGGTCTCCGCCCAGGCGCCCCAGGCCAGCGAGACGGCGGGCAGGCCCTGGGCACGGCGGTGGTCGGCGAGCGCGTCGAGGAACGCGTTGGCCGCCGCGTAGTTCGCCTGCCCGGCCGCGCCGAAGACCCCGGCCGCCGAGGAGAACACCACAAACGCGGAGAGGTCGCCGGTCAGCTCGTGCAGGTTCCACGCGGCATCGACCTTCGGCCGCAGCACGGTGTCCAGGCGATCCGCGTCCAGCGAACCGACCACACCGTCGTCGAGCACCCCGGCCGCGTGGATCACGGCCTTCACCTCATGCTGCGCCAGCAACGCCGACAGCGCCTCACGGTCCGCGACATCACAAGCCGCGACCTGCACGTTCGCGTCCAAATCGGACACGTCCGCCTCACCACGGCGGCTGACCAGCAACAGGTTCCGCACGCCGTGCGCATCCACCAGGTGACGGGCGATCGCCCGGCCGAGACCACCGGTCCCGCCGGTGATCAGCACCAGCTCGTCCGGATCCCACGTGAACGAGTCCTGTGGCGTGGTCCGGACGATCCGCGGCACGAGCACCTGTCCGTCGCGGACCGCGACGCGCGGCTCGTCCACGCCGAGCGCTTCCGGCGTCGCCTCACCTTCGACCAGCCCGAACCTGCCGGGGTGCTCGGACTGCGCCGAGCGCACCAGCCCGGCGACCGCGGCGGTCGCCGGATCGGCGGGGTCGCGGAGCACGAAGACCAGGCGCGCGTCGGCGAACCGTTCCTCCGCAAGCCATTCCTGCAGCAGGGACAGCGCACGGGCAGTCGCGGTGTGGGTCGCGCCGACCACGTCACCGGACGGCTCGACCGGCGCCAGCACCACGTCCGACACATCCACAATGGACTCGAGCGCACCGTCCATGGTGGCCGTGGTCCGCTCGCCCGCGGTGGCGGTCGCCGGGGTCCACTCCACCGCGAACAGGGCGTCGCGCTCGGCGCGGTGCTGATCGAGCTGGTCCGCCTCGACCGCCCTGACCAGCAGCGATTCGATCGACGCGACCGGCTCGCCCGCGGTGTCGGCCACCGCGATGGCCAGCGCGTCCGTCCCGGCCGGGGTCAGCCGCACCCGCACGGCCGTCGCCCCGGTGGCGTGCAGCGACACGCCTTCCCACGAGAACGGCAGCCCGCCCTGGTCCAGCGGGCCGAACCCGGCCGCGTGCAGGGTGGCGTCGAGCAGCGCCGGGTGCAGGCCGAAGCCCTCGTGCGCGGTGTCCTCGGGCAGCGCGACCTCGGCGTAGGTGTGCTCGCCGTGCCGCCAGACCGCCTTGAGGCCCTGGAACACCGGGCCGTAGTCGAACCCGTTGTGGGCGAACTGCTGGTAGCAGCCGTCGATGTCCACCGGCTCGGCGCCCTGCGGCGGCCAGACGGTGGCGTCGAACTCGGCGCGCCGTTCACCGGTGGTCAGCAGGCCGGTGGCGTGCTGCGTCCACGGCAGGTCGACGGCGTCCTCGGGCCTGCTGTGCACGGTCAGCGTGCGGCGGCCGTGCTCGTCGGCGGCACCGACGCGCAGCCTCAGTTGCAGCGCTCCCGTTTCGGGCAGCACCAGTGGCGCGGCCAGGGTCAGCTCGTCTACGCGATCGCAGCCGAACTCGTCGCCGGCGCGCAACGCCAGTTCCACGAACGCGGTGCCGGGCAGCAGCACGCGGCCGTGAATGGTGTGGTCCTCCAGCCACGGGTGCGACCAGAGGGACAGCCTGCTGGTGAACACCACGTCGCCCTCGGCGAGTTCGACCGCGGCGCCGAGCAGCGGGTGGTCCACCGAACCGAGCCCGGCACCCCGCACGTCACCCGGCCCGCCGAGCGCCCGCGACGGCCAGAAGCGCTGGTGTTCGAAGGCGTAGGTCGGCAGTTCGACGTGCCGGGCCCCGGTCCCGGCGAAGAACCGCGCCCAATCGATGGTGATGCCGTTGACGTGCAGCTTCGCCAGCGCGGTGACGATGGCGGCTTCCTCGCCACGATCCTTGCGCAGCGCCGGAACCGCGACTTCGGCCACTTCGGCGGCCATCGCCGACAACGTGCCATCCGGCCCGATCTCCAGATAGGCCGCATCCGGGCTCAGGCTATCGGCAAACCGCACGGTCTCCCGCACATGCCGCACCCAATACTCCGGCGACGTCACCTCACCCGGCAGCGGAATGCTCGGCTCGTTGAACGTCAGGCCCTCAATCGCCGCACGGAACTCGTCCAGCATCGGATCCATCAACGGCGAATGGAACGCATGGCTGACCTTGAGCCGCGACGTCTTGTCGAAACCCTCGGCAATCGCCAAGACCGCGGCTTCCTCACCCGCGATGACCACCGACGACGGCCCGTTCACCGCGGCAATGGAAACACCCTCGGTCAGGGTGATCTCGTCCTCGGCGGCCTTGACCGCCACCATCGCGCCACCAGCCGGAAGCGCCTGCATCAACCGCGCACGAGCGGAAACCAGGGCACACGCGTCCTCAAGACTCAGCACCCCGGCCACATGCGCGGCGGCGATCTCCCCAATCGAGTGTCCAGCCAAGGACTGCGGCCGCACACCCCACGACTCCACCAGCCGGAACAACGCCACTTCCAGCGCGAACAACGCAGGCTGAGCATTCCCGGTCTGGTTCAACGCCTCCTGATCATCACCCCACATGACCTCGCGAACATCCAGGTGCTGGAACACCTCGTCCAACGCGGCCCTGAACACCGGGAAGCGCTCATACAACTCCCGGCCCATCCCAATCCGCTGACTGCCCTGCCCCGCGAACACCATCCGCAACGGACGCTCAACAGCAGTCCCCCGCGCAACCTCCGCACCATCAACCAACACCGCACGGTGCTCAAACAACGCCCGCGAAGTCAGCGAGTAACCGACATCCAGCGGCGACTCCTCCACCGCCCGAATCCGCTCGATCTGCGCGTCCAGGGCGGCGGCCGTCTTCGCTGAGACCGGCAGCGGCACCACGGCGGGCGAGACCGTCGGCTGCTCCAGTTCACGCAGCACCTGCGGCGGCTGCTCGAGGATCACGTGCGCGTTGGTCCCGCTGATGCCGAACGACGACACCCCGGCCCGGCGCAACCGGCCCGCCTCGGGCCACTCCGTCGGCGAGGTCAGCAGCTCGACCGAACCGGCTTCCCAGTCCACATGGGACGAAGGCGCATCGACGTGCAGCGTCGGCGGCAACACCCCGTGCCGCATGGCCATGACCATCTTGATCACCCCGGCAACCCCCGCCGCCGCCTGGGTGTGCCCGAAGTTCGACTTGATCGAGCCCAGCAGCAACGGCCGGTCGCGGTCCTGGCCATAGGTGGCGAGCAGGGCCTGCGCCTCGATCGGGTCACCCAGCGTGGTACCGGTCCCGTGCGCCTCCACCGCATCGATGTCCGTTGTGGACAGACCAGCCGAGGCCAGTGCCTGCCGGATCACCCGCTGCTGCGAAGGACCATTAGGCGCCGTCAACCCATTCGACGCACCATCCTGGTTCACCGCCGAACCACGCATGACCGCGAGAATCGGGTGCCCGTTGCGCCGCGCGTCCGAAAGCCGCTCCAGCACCAGCACACCGACGCCCTCGGAGAACCCGGCGCCGTCCGCCGAATCCGAGAACGCCTTGCACCGCCCGTCCGCGGAAAGGCCGCGCTGCCGGGAAAGTTCGACCAGCGTGCCCGGCGTGGCCATCACGGTCACGCCACCGGCCAGCGCCAGCGAGCACTCCCCGCCACGCAGCGCCTGCGCGGCCAGGTGCATGGCCACCAGCGAAGACGAGCAGGCCGTGTCCACGGTGACCGCCGGGCCTTCGAAGCCGAAGGTGTAGGACAGCCGCCCGGACACCACGCTCGGCGACGCCCCGGTGCCCTGGTAGCCCTCGAACCCGTCACCGTCGATGATCGACGAGTAGTCGTTGTACATCACGCCCGCGAACACACCGGTCTCGCTGCCCTTGAGCGACAGCGGATCGATACCCGCGCGCTCGATGGCCTCCCACGAGGTCTCCAGGAGCAGGCGCTGCTGCGCGTCAGTGGCCAGTGCCTCACGCGGGCTCATCCCGAAGAACGCCGGATCGAACTCGGCCGCGTCGTGCAGGAAGCCGCCGGAGCGCGTGTACGAGGTGCCGGGATTGTCGGGGTCCTCGTGGAACAGCCGGTCGAGGTCCCAGCCGCGGTCGGCCGGGAAACCGGTGATCGCGTCGGTGCCGTCGAGCACCAGCCGCCACAGCTCGTCAGGGGTGCCGACCCCACCGGGGAACCGGCAGCCCATGCCGACGATCACGATCGGGTCGTCGGAAACCGCCCTGGTCACCTGGCGCGGGATCACCGCGGCCGCGTCGAACAGCTCGTCACGCAGGTAACCGGCCAGCGCGGCGGTGGTCGGGTAGTCGAAGATCAGCGTGGACGGCAGGCGCAGCCCGGTGGCCGAGGTCAGGCGGTTGCGCAGTTCGACCGCGGTCAGCGAGTCGAAGCCCATGCCCTGGAACGCCTGCTCGGCGTCGACCGACTCCGGCCCGGCGTGCCCGAGCACCATGGCGACCTGGCCGCGCACGAGGTCCAGCAGCGCTTCGACGCGCTCGGCCTCGCCCAGTGCGGACAGCCGCTGCACCAGCGTGACGGCCGTTTCCGCACCGGCGACCGAGCGGCGGGCCCTGGTCCGGATCAGGCCACGCAGCAACGGCCGGACCTCACCCTGCGCCCGCAGCACCGGCAGGTCCAGGCGCATCGGCAGCACCGCGGCCTCCCCCGAGCCGAGCGCGAAGTCGAACAACCGCAGGCCTTCTTCGTCCGACAGCGGCGGCATGCCGCCACGCCCCAGCCGTTCGACGTCGGTACCGGCGAGCATGCCGCTCTCCGCCCAGGCGCCCCAGGCCAGCGAAACGGCGGGCAGCCCCTGGGCACGGCGGTGCTCGGCGAGCGCGTCGAGGAAGGCGTTCGCGGCCGCGTAGTTGCCCTGGCCCGGCGTGCCGAACACGCCCGCGCCGGAGGAGAACAGCACAAACGCGTCCAGGTCGCCGGTCAGCTCGTGCAGGTTCCAGGCAGCATCGATCTTGGGCCGGAGCACGGTGTCCAGCCGGTCGGCGTCGAGGGAGTCGATCACTCCGTCGTCGAGCACCCCGGCCGCGTGGATCACGGCCTTCACGTCGTGCTGCGCCAGCAGTTCCGACAACGCCTCACGGTCGGCCACGTCACACGCGGCGACCTGCACTTTAGCGTCCAAATCGGACACATCCGCCTCACCACGGCGGCTGACCAGCAACAGGTTCCGCACCCCGTGCTCGGACACCAGATGACGGGCAACGGCACGGCCGAGACCACCGGTCCCGCCGGTGATCAACACCAGGCCGTCCGGGTCCCAGCTCGCCCGCTCGCGGGTTTCCACCCGGGCGAGCCGCGCGGCCTTCACCACGCCGTCCCGCACGATGAGCTGCGGTTCGTCGACGCCGAGCGCCGGCGCCGGGTCACCGTCGGTGTCCACCAGGCCGAAGCGACCGGGGTGCTCGGACTGCGCCGAGCGGACCAGGCCGTGCACGGCCCTGGCCGCCAGATCCGTGTTCCTGGTGACAAAAACGAGCCGCCCGGTGCGCTCCTCGGCAAGCCACCGCTGCATCGCGGCGAGCACTTCGGCGGTCGCCGCGTGCGCGGCCGCCACCACTTCACCGGCGGCCTCGACGTGGTGCACCTCGTACTCGCCCACAGTGGACGCGTTCACCGGCACCCAGTCCACGCGGAACAACGCGTCGCGGTCGGCGTCCGGTTCCTCCACGGAAACCGCGCGAACGACCAGCGAGCCGATCGAGGCCACCGGCGCACCGGCGGCGTCGGCCACGGCGATCGACACGGTGTCCTCGCCGGTCGCGGTGATCCGCACGCGAATCGTGGTGGCGCCGGTGGCGTGCAGCGACACGCCTTCCCACGAGAACGGCAGGCCACCCCGGCTGATCACGCCGAGGTCGGCGAACCCGACCGCGTGCAGGCCCGCGTCCAGCAACGCCGGGTGCAGGCCGAAGTTGGCGTTGTCGGCACCGTCCGGAAGGGACACTTCGGCGAAGAGCTGGTCACCGGACCGCCAGACGCCGCGCAGCCCCTGGAACGTCGGGCCGTAGTCGAAGCCGTCGGCGGCGAACCGGTCGTACGCACCGGCGATGTCGATCGGCTCGGCGCCGGCGGGTGGCCAGGCGGCGGCGAACTCCCCGAAGTCCGCCTGCTGCTGACCGGTACCGAGCACACCGGTCGCGTGCTGCGCCCACGGCGAGTCCACGTCGGCACGCGAGTGGATGGCAACGGTCCGGCGCCCCGTTCCGTCGTCCTCACCGACCCTGACCTGCAGCTGCACCGAGCCCAGCTCGGGCAGCACCAGCGGGGCGGCCAGGGTCAGGTCGTCGATGCGGTCGCAGCCGACCTCGTCGCCCGCGCGCAGCGCCAGCTCGACGTAGGCGGTGCCGGGCAGCAGCACCCGGCCCAGCACCGTGTGGTCGGCCAGCCACGGGTGCGTCCGCAGCGAAAGGCGGCTGGTGAACACGCTCTCGCCGTCCGCGAGTTCGACCGCCGCGCCGAGCAGCGGGTGTTCCACGGACACCAGGCCGAGCCCGGCCGCGTCGCCGGGGCGGACCACCACCGGCGGCCAGTACCAGCGGTTCTGGAAGGCGTAGGTGGGCAGGTCGATGCGCTGGGCGCCGGTGCCGTCGAAGAACCGCGGCCAGTCGACGGTGATGCCGTTGACGTGCAGTTGCGCCAGCGCGGTGGCAAAGGCGGTCTCTTCGTCCCGGTCCTTGCGCAGCGCCGGGACCGCGACCTCGGCCACTTCGGCGGCCATCGCGGAAAGCGTGCTGTCCGGCCCGAGTTCGAGGTAGGCGGTGGCCGGGTCGAGATTGTCGACAAATCGCACGGTCTCCCGCACGTGCCGGACCCAGTACTCCGGCGAGGTCACCTCACCGGGCAGCGGAATGCTCGGCTCGTTGAACGTCAGCCCTTCGATGGCCGCGCGGAAGTCTTCCAGCATCGGGTCCATCAGCGGCGAGTGGAACGCGTGGCTCACCTTCAGCCGCGAAGTCTTCTCAAACCCAGCCGCAATCTCCAGCACCGCGGCTTCCTCACCCGCGATCACCACCGACGACGGCCCATTCACCGCCGCAATCGACACACCCTCACGCAACGGAATCTCGGCTTCAGTGGCCTTGATCGCCACCATGGCGCCACCGGTCGGAAGCGCCTGCATCAACTGAGCCCGAGCACTGATCAGCGTGCAGGCATCCGCCAGGCTGAGCACCCCGGCCACGTGCGCGGCCGCGATCTCACCGATCGAGTGGCCCGCCAGCGACTGCGGCTTCACCCCCAGCGACTCGACCAGCCGGTACAACGCCACTTCCAGCGCGAAGAGCGCGGGCTGCGCGTTGCCGGTCTGGTTCAGCGCGTCAGCGTCCTCGCCCCACATGACGTCGCGGACGTCCAGATGCGCGAAGACCTCGTCCAAAGCGGACTTGAAAACCGGGTACCGGTCGTACAGCTCACGGCCCATGCCCAGCCGCTGGCTGCCCTGCCCGGCGAAGACGATCCGAAGTGGACGTTCGGCGGCAGTGCCACGCGCTACCTCGGTGCCGTCGATCAGCACCGCCCGGTGGTCGAAAGTGGTCCGGCCGGTCAGCGAGTAACCGACGTCCAGCGCCGGGGCGTCGAAGGCACGGATGCGCTCGACCTGGCCGTCCAACGCGGCAGCCGTCTTCGCCGAAACCGCCAGCGGCACGGCTTTCGGCACCACCAGCGGCTCGATGAGCTTGGGCGCCACCGGTTCCGCCTGCTCCAGCACCACGTGCGCGTTGGTGCCGCTGACCCCGAACGAGGACACCGCGGCCCGGCGCGGGCGGCCCGAGTCCGGCCATTCGGCGGGCGAGGTGAGCAGGTCCACCGAACCGGCTTCCCAGTCCACATGCGACGACGGCGCATCGACGTGCAAGGTCTGCGGCAACTGGCCGTGCCGCATGGCCATCACCATCTTGATCACACCGGCGACCCCCGCCGCCGCCTGCGTGTGCCCGATGTTCGACTTGATCGAGCCCAGCAGTAGCGGGGTTTCGCGGTCACGGCCGTAGGTCGCCAGCAGTGCCTGAGCCTCGATCGGGTCACCCAGCGTGGTCCCGGTCCCGTGTGCCTCCACCGCGTCCACGTCCGAAGTGGACAGGCCAGCCGAGGCCAGCGCCTGCCGGATCACGCGTTGCTGCGACGGACCATTCGGCGCGGTCAGGCCGTTGGACGCGCCGTCCTGGTTGATCGCCGAGCCACGCACGGTGGCGAGCACGGTGTGCCCGTTGCGCTTCGCGTCGGACAGCCGCTCCAGCACCAGCAGGCCGACACCTTCCGACCAGCCCACACCGTCGGCGGCGTCGGCGAACGACTTGCACCGGCCGTCCTGCGCGAGGCCGCGCTGGCGGGAGAAGGCGATGAACGACCCCGGGGTGGCCATCACGGTCACCCCGCCGGCGAGCGCGAGCGTGCACTCACCGGCCCGCAGTGATTGCGCCGCCAGGTGCAACGCGACCAAAGAGGACGAACACGCCGTGTCCACGGTGACCGCCGGGCCCTCCAGCCCGAGCGAGTAGGCGACCCGGCCGGACAGCACGCTGCCCGCGGTGCCGGTGCCCTGGTAGCCCTCGAAGGCCTCGTCGTCGATCAGCGTGCTGTAGTCGCTGGACATCACCCCGGCGAACACACCGGTCTGACTGCCCTTGAGCGTCGCCGGATCGATCCCGGCGCGCTCGATCGCCTCCCACGCGGTGGTGAGCAGGAGCCGCTGCTGCGCGTCGGTGGCCATCGCCTCGCGCGGGCTCATCTCGAAGAACTCGGGGTCGAATTCACCCGCGCCGCGCAGGAAACCGCCGTTGCGGGTGTACGAGGTGCCGAAGTGATCGGGGTCGGAGTTGTAGAGCGTGTCGAGATCCCAGCCGCGATCGGCAGGGAACTCGGAGATGGCGTCGGTGCCGCCGAGCACCAGGTTCCACAGGTCCTCCGGCGAGTCGACCCCGCCCGGGTAGTGGCACCCCATGCCGACGATCACGATCGGGTCGTCGATGCTATGAATGTGGCTTTCATTGCGGATTTCGCTAGGAAAGCCACTTTCATTGCACAACAGCTCGTCGGCCAGATAGGCGGCCAGTGCCGCGGTGTTCGGGTAGTCGAAGATCAGCGTGGACGGCAGGCGCAGCCCGGTCGCCGTGCCGAGGCGGTTGCGCAGTTCGACGGCGGTCAGCGAGTCGAAGCCCAGGTTCTGGAAGGCCTGCGCCGGGTCCACCGACTCCGCGCCCAGGTGCCCGAGCACCGCCGCCACCTGGCCGCGCACCAGATCGACCAGTGCCTCCGTGCGCTCGGCCTCACCCAGCGCGGACAGCCGCTGCACCAGCGAGGCCGCCGTCTCCGAACCAGCCGACGCCCGCCGCGCGCGAGTCCGGATCAAGCCACGCAGCAGCGGCGGGATCTCCGCCTGTCCGCGCAGGACCGGCAGGTCGAGCCGGACCGGCAGCACAGCCGCCTCCGGCCCGGCGAGCGCGGCGTCGAACAACTCGACACCCTGCTGGATCGACAACGGCGGCATGCCGGAGTCGGCGATCTTCCGCAGCTCCGCCTCGGACAGCCCGCCGGTGAGCCCGATCGACGGGTCCCAGGCGCCCCAGGCCAGCGAGACCGCGGGCAGTCCGGCCGCGCGCCGGTGGGCCGCGAGTGCGTCGAGGAAAGCGTTTGCGGCCGCGTAGTTGCCCTGGCCGGGCGTGCCGAAGGTGCCCGCGGCCGAGGAGTACAGCACGAACGCGTCCAGGTCGCCGGTCAGCTCGTGCAGGTTCCACGCGGCATCGACCTTCGGCCGCAGCACGGTGTCCAGGCGATCCGCGTCCAGCGAACCGATCACCCCGTCGTCGAGCACGCCGGCGGTGTGGATCACCGCCTTCACGTCGTGCTCGGCCAGCAGCGCCGACAACGCCTCCCGGTCCGCGACATCACACGCGGCGACCCGCACGTTCGCGTCGATGTCCGACACGTCGGCCACCCCGCGGCGGCTGACCAGCAGCAGGTTCCGCACCCCGTGCTCATCGACCAGGTGACGCGCGAGCACGCCGCCGAGCCCGCCCGTGCCGCCGGTGATCAGGACCAGGCCGTCGGGGTCCCAGCTCGCGGGCTCGCCGGCTTCCGCCCGCGCCACACGTGCCGCGAGCACCTTGCCCTCGCGCACGGTGACCTGCGGTTCCTCGGACGCAAGCGCTTGCGCCACCGACGCGCCGGGCTCCAGGTCGACCAGTCCGAAGCGGCCCGGGTTCTCCGACTGCGCCGAGCGCACCAGCCCCCAGACCGCCGACGCCACCAGGCCGAGGCCCTCGGTGACAAACACCAGCCGCGAACCGGCGAACCGCTCGTCACGCAGCCACTCCTGCAGCACGCCCAGCACCCGCGCGGTCACCTCGTGCACGGAGGCCACGATGTCGTCCGACCCGGCCTCGACGCGGTACACCACAACCGGCGGCACGTCCACAATGGACGCGAGATCGGTGTGCTCGGTGAACTCCGGCTCGGCTCCGGTCCGCACCGGCACCCAGTCGAGGCGGAACAGCGAGTTGGCCGCGTTCGAGCCGCCGACCTCGGTAGCCGACCGCGCGAGCAGCCCTTCGACCGAAGCGACCGGGCCACCGGCGGTGTCGGCGACCTCGATCGCCACCATTTCGCCCGCACCACGCGAAAGCCGGACCCGCAACGCGGTCGCGCCGGTGGCGTGCAACGACACGCCCTCCCAGGAGAACGGCAGCCCGCCCCGGCTGACCTCGCCGAGATCGGCGAACCCCGCGGCGTGCAGGCTCGCGTCGAGCAGCGCCGGGTGCAGCACAAAGCGGCCCGCGTCCTGCTCGGCCGACTCCGGCAACGCGACCTCGGCGAACACCACGTCGTCGCCCTGCTTCCACGCGGCCTTGAGGCCCTGGAAGGTCGGACCGTGGTGGAAGCCCAGCTCGGCGAACCGCTCGTAGTGGCCGGTCACGTCCACGGGCTCCGCGCCGGCGGGCGGCCAGGCGGTGAAGTCGAACGCGGGCGGCTGCGCGCCTTCGGCCAGGAAACCGGTGGCGTGCGTGGTCCACGGCAGGTCGTCGGCCCGCGAGTACACCGCGACCGACCGGCGGCCCTGCTCGTCGGGCGCCCCGAGGTGCACCTGGAGTTGCAGCGCGCTGTCTTCGGGAATGACCAGTGGCGCGGCCAAGGTCAGCTCGTCGATCCGGTCGAGGCCCAGGTCCTCACCGGCCCGCAACGCCAGCTCGACGAACGCCGTTCCGGGCAGCAGCACGCGGCCGCGCACGTTGTGGTCGGCCAGCCACGGGTGGGTGTGCAGCGACAATCGGCTGGTAAACAGCAGTCCTTCCCCGGCGGCAAGGTCAACGGTCGCGCCGAGCACGGGGTGCTCGACCGCGCCGAGCCCGGCGGCACGCACGTCACCGGCCGTGCGGGCGGCCGCGGCCCAGTACCGCTGGCGCTGGAAGGCGTAGGTGGGCAGGTCGATCTTGCGGGCGCCGGTGCGCGCGAACAGCGGCGCCCAGTCGATGGAAACCCCGCTGACGTGCAGTTTCGCCAGCGCGGCAACCGCGGCCGACTCCTCGGCGCGGTCCTTGCGCAGCAGCGGCACGGCCACCGCTTCGACGCTCTCCTGCGTCATCGCGGACAGCACGCCGTCCGGGCCCAGCTCCAGGAACGCGGTCACGTCCTGGTCGGCGAGGCGTCGTACGACGTCGGCGAACCGCACGGTGTCGCGCACGTGGTTCACCCAGTAGTCCACTGTGGTCACGTCGCCGGTGGTGACCAGCTGGAGCTGGGGCTCGTGGAAGGTCAGTCCCTGGATGGCCGCGCGGAAGTCGTCCAGCATCGGGTCCATCAGCGGCGAGTGGAACGCGTGGGAAACCTTGAGGCGCGAGGTCTTCTCGAAGCCCTCCGCGATGGCCAGCACTTCGGCTTCTTCACCCGCGATGACCACTGAAGACGGCCCGTTCACGGCCGCGATCGACACGCCTTCAGTCAGGGTGATCTCGTCCTCGGTGGCCTTGATCGCCACCATGGCACCACCGGTCGGCAGCGCCTGCATCAACCGCGCCCGAGCGCTGACCAGCGTGCAGGCATCCTCCAGGCTGAGCACCCCGGCCACGTGCGCGGCGGCGATCTCGCCGATGGAGTGCCCGGCCAGGTAGTCCGGCTTGATGCCGAACGACTCCACCAGCCGGAACAACGCCACCTCGACGGCGAACAACGCGGGCTGCGCGTTGCCGGTCTGGTTCAGCGCTTCGGCATCCTCGCCCCACATGACCTCGCGGACGTCGAGGTGCTCGAACACCTCGTCCAAAGCGGACTTGAACACCGGGAACCGGTCGTACAGCTCGCGGCCCATGCCGAGCCGCTGCGAACCCTGCCCGGAGAACAGGAACGCGGTCAGCCGGTCGGTGGCCGTGCCCCGGTCGAGTTCGGTGAAGCCGTCCACCAGCACCGCGCGGTGCTCGAACGCCGAGCGTGTCGTGGCCAGCGAAAGGCCGACATCCAGCGCGGAAGCACCGGATGAATCCACAAAGGACCGCAGCCGGTCGAGCTGCGCGTCCAGCGCTTCGGCACTGCGCCCGGAAACGAGCCACGGCACCACCGACGGCTCGACCTCAGCGGGTTCCGCCACCACCTCGGCGGCCGGCGCCTGCTCCAGGATGATGTGCGCGTTGGTCCCGCTCACCCCGAACGAGGACACCCCGGCGCGGCGCGGGTGCCCGGTCTCCGGCCACTCGCGGCGCTCGGTCAGCAACTCGACCGAACCGGCGTCCCACTCCACATTGGACGAAGGCGCGTCGATGTGCAGGCTCTTCGGCAGCACGGCGTGCTGGAGCGCCATGACCATCTTGATGATGCCCGCGACCCCGCCCGCGGCCTGCGGGTGCCCGAGGTTCGACTTGATCGAGCCGAGCAGCAGCGGCGTCTCGCGATCCTGCCCGTACGTGGCGAGCACGGCCTGCGCCTCGATCGGGTCACCCAGCACGGTCCCCGTGCCGTGCGCCTCGACAGCGTCCACATCGGACGGCTGCAGCCCGGCGTTCGCCAGCGCCGCCCGGATCACCCGCTGCTGCGACGGCCCGTTCGGCGCGGTCAGCCCGTTCGAAGCCCCGTCCTGGTTGACCGCGGAACCCAGCACCACGGCGAGGATCTTGCGCCCCTTGCGCTGTGCGTCCGAAAGCCGCTCCAGCGCCAGCACGCCGACACCCTCGGACCAGCCCGTGCCGTCGGCGGCCTCGGCGAACGACTTGCACCGGCCGTCGGCGGCGAGCCCGCCCTGCTGGGTGAAGGCGGCGAATCCGGTCGGCGTGGACATCACCATCACCCCACCGGCGAGCGCCAGGTCGCATTCACCCTGCCGCAGCGCCTGCACGGCCAGGTGCAGCGACACCAGCGACGACGAGCACGCGGTGTCCACGGTGACCGCGGGGCCTTCGAGGCCGGAGGTGTACGACACCCGGCCGGAGATCACGCTCGCCACCGAAGCGGTGGTGGTGAACGCGTCGCCCTCGCCGGACTTCGCGGTCAGGCTGCCGTAGTCCTGGCCGGTGGTGCCGAGGAACACGCCGGTCTGGCTGCCCCGCAGCGAAAGCGGGTCGATGCCCGCGCGCTCCAGCGACTCCCACGCGGTCTCCAGCACGAGCCGCTGCTGCGGGTCCATCGCCACCGCTTCACGCGGGGAGATGCCGAAGAAGCCCGCGTCGAAATCGGCCACATCGGACAGGAAGCCGCCTTCGAAGGTGGCGCTGCGCAGGGCTTCGACGTCCCAGCCGCGATCGAGCGGGAAGCCGCCGATCGCGTCGCGGCCCTCGTCGACCAGTTCCCACAGCTCTTCCGGGCTGGTGACCCCGCCCGGGTACCGGCACCCGATGCCGACGATGGCGATCGGCTCCACGGCGGACGCCACCAGCTGCTGGTTCTGCTTGCGGAGACGCTCGATCTCCTTCAAGGACGACCGCAGCGCCTCGACGTACTGGTTGGTGGAGTCGGTCATCAACCCGTCCTTATCGTTTAGTTCGGGGGTGTGCCATCGGTCGCCAGCCTCAGCAGGCTTTCGGCGTCCATGTCGTCGAGCGAGACGGCGGTGTCGCCGTCGGCGGGCGCGGCCGCCTCCGGTTCGCCTTCCTCGCCCGCCAGTTGCAGGACCATGTCGAGCAGCCCGGCCTTGCGCAGCCTGCTGACTGGGATCGAGGCCAGCGTTTCGCGGATCCGGGCGTCCGGGTCGTCGGCGGCCGCGGTGTCCTCGCCGAACAGCTCGGCCTTGAGGAACTTCGCGATCGCCGCCGGGGTCGGGTGGTCGAATACCAGCGCCGCGGCCAGCGACAGCCCGGTGGCCGCCTTGAGCCGGTTGCGCAGCTCCACCCCGGTCACCGAGTCGAAGCCGACCTCGCGGAAGGCGCGGTTCGCGGGCAGCGCGTCGGCGTTGTCGTAGCCGAGCGTGGCCGCGGCCTCGTTGCGCACCAGTTCGAGCAGGGCCCGGCCGCGTTCGGCGTCCGGCATCGCGGTCAGGCGCTGCTTGAACGCCGACTCGCCCGCGTCCGCCTGGCCGTCCGCTTCGGGCTCGGCCAGCGCCTCGATCACCTCGGGCAGTTCCGAGAGCAGCGGGCTCGGCCGGTTCGCGGTGAAGCTCGGCGCGAACCGGGCCCAGTCCGTGTTGGTCACGGTCAGCGCGGTCTGGTCGTCTTCGAGTGCCTGGCGCATCGCGGTGATCGCCAGCTCCGGCGCCATGGTGAGCAGGCCGCGGCGGGTCAGGTGCTCCCACATCGACGGGTTGTCGTGCACCATGCCCGCTTCGGCCCAGGCACCCCAGGCCAGCGCGGTCGCCACCTGGCCGCGGCCGCGCCGGTACTGGGCGAGCGCGTCCAGGAAGGCGTTGCCCGCCGCGTAACCCGGCTGCCCGCCGCTGCCCCAGTTGGCGGCACCGGAGGAGAACAGCACGAACGCGTCGAGGTCCAGGTCCTCGGTCAGTTCGTGCAGGTGCCACGCGGCGGTCATCTTGGCCTGCAGCAACGCATCGAGCTGGTCCATGGTGAGCGCTTCGACCGCGGCGTCACCGACGCCGACCCCGGCCGCGTGCACCACCGCGGTCAGGTCCGGGATATCGGCGATCAGGGCAGCCACACTGTCGCGATCGGACACATCGCAGGCCGCGATGGTGACCCGCGCACCCGAGGCTTCGAGTTCCTCGCGCAGTTCCAGTGCACCCGGCGCGTCCAGGCCACGGCGGCTGGTGAGCACCAGGTGCTCGGCACCGCTGGCGACCGCCCAGCGAGCGACATACCCGCCGAGCCCGCCGGTGCCGCCGGTGATCAGCACGGTGCCGCGGGCACGCCACTGTTCGGCAGGCCGTTCGGTGACCGGCGCCGCGTGCACCAGCCGCCTGCCGAACACCCCGGCCGACCGCACCGCGACCTGGTCTTCCCCGGTCCCGGCGAGCACGGCGGCCAGCCGGTCCGCGGTGTGCTCGTCGAACGTCTCCGGCAGGTCGACCAGCCCACCCCAGCGGCGTGGCAGTTCGAGCGCGGCGACGCGGCCCATGCCCCAGAGCGCGGCCTGTTCGGGGTTGCGCACCGGGTCGGACTGCCCGACCGAGACCGCTCCCCTGGTCACGCACCAAAGCGGCGCCTCGATGCCGGTGTCGCCGAGCGCCTGCGTGATCAGCAGCGTCATCGCCAGGCCGACCGGCACGTTGCCGACCGCCGGTGCCTCCGCGATGCCCGCCAGCGACAGCACACCGGTGAACTCGTTGTGCGCGACCTCGGCGAGTTCCTTGGCCAGCTTGGTGCGGTGGGTGTCACCCACCTCGACCAGGATCGCGTCGTCACCGAGCACCGCCAGCGCCGCGGTCACCCACGGGTCCTCGGTGTACCCGGTCGGCACCAGCGCGAGCCAGGTGCCGGTGAGCGCCGTGTCCGCGCTGACCGGGGTCCACGACTCGCGGTAACGCCAGGAGTCCACAGTGGACTGCGTGCGCTGGCGGCTGCGCCACCCGGCCAGTGCGGGCACCACCCGTGCGGCGGTGTCGCTGTCGAGCGCGAGCGCTTCGGCGAAGTCGCCTTCCTCGACCAGGTCCCAGAACGCGGCGTCCACCGGGTCGGCGATGGCGGCTGCCTTCCGCTCCGCCGGTTCCGGCCAGAACCGCTGGCGCTGGAAGGCGTAGGTCGGCAGGTCCACCCGGCGTGCCCCGGTCCCAGCGAAGAACACGGTCCAGTCCACTGGGACGCCCGCCACGTAGGCCTCGGCCAGCGAGGTCATGAACCGAGCGGGACCGCCCTCGTCGCGGCGCAGCGAGCCGACCGCGACGGCCGGGATCTCCAGGTCCTCGGCGGTGGCCTGCACGGCCATGGTGAGCACCGGGTGCGCGCTGGTCTCCACGAAGGCGCGGAAGCCGTCGCCGAGCATGGTCTTGACCGCACCCGCGAAGTTGACCGGCTGACGGGCGTTGTGGAACCAGTACTCCGGCCCCAGTTCCGCGCTGTCCACCAGGCCACCGGTCACCGTCGAATAGAACGGGATCTTCGCTTCCAGCGGCTTGATCTCGGCGAACATGTCGAGAATCGCGTCCCGCAGCGGATCCACCTGAGCGCAATGCGAAGCCACAGTGGACGGAACCACCCGCGCCCGGATGTCCTCCGCCACACAGGCGGTCACGAACTCGTCGAGCAGGTCCAGCGGCCCGGCCACGGTGAGTGCCTTGGGGCCGTTGATCCCGGCGATCGCGAGCCCTTCCGACAGGCGTTCGCGGAGCTGGTCTTCGGTCAGCGCGACCGAGGCCACCGCGCCGTTGCCCACCAGTTCGTCGGCGAACAACTGGCTGCGCAACACCACGATCTTCGCCGCGTCCTCCAGGCTCAACGCACCCGCGATGTAGGCCGCGGGAATCTCACCCTGCGAGGAACCCACCACCGCGGCGGGCTCAACCCCGACCGAACGCCACAACTGCGCCAACGACACCATCACCGCGAACAACAACGGCTGCAGGACCTCGATGCGCTCCAGCGCGTCGCTGCCCTCACGCAGCTTCTCGATCACCGACCAGTCGACCAGTTCGCCGACCGCCCGATCACACTCAGCCATCCACTCCGCGAACACCGGCGACGAGTCGAGCAACTCCAGGGCCATCCCAGCCCACTGCGCCCCCTGACCAGGGAACACAAACACCGGAGCCCCAGCACCCTCCACGACGTTGCCGCGCACCACACCCGAGTCCAGCAGCACCGCCCGCGCCTCGAACACCGCCCGCGTCGTCAGCAACGACGCACCGACGTCCACCGGGTCGCCGTCGAGCGCCTTGAGCCGGTCGAGCTGCGCGTCCACCGCGCCCTCGGTTTTGCCGGAGAGCACCCACGGCACCACCCCGTCGATCGGCGAGCGTGTGCCCTTGATCGGCAGCGGGGCCGGTTCCTCGTCGGGTGCCTGCTCGAGAATGATGTGTGCGTTCGTCCCGCTGATGCCGAACGACGACACCCCGGCGCGGCGCTCGCGGCCGACCTCCGGCCACGGGGTGGTGTCGGTCAGCACGCTCACCGCGCCGGACGTCCAGTCCACGTGCGACGAAGGCTGGTCGGCGTGCAGCGTCTTCGGCAGCACGCCGTGCCGCAGCGCCATGACCATCTTGATGATGCCGGCGACCCCGGCCGCGGCCTGGGTGTGGCCGAGGTTCGATTTCACCGAGCCCAGCCACAGCGGGTGCTCACGCTCCTGGCCGTAGGTCGCCAGCAGCGCCTGCGCCTCGATCGGGTCGCCTAGCGCGGTGCCGGTGCCGTGTGCCTCCACCGCGTCAACGTCCGTTGTGGACAGTCCAGCCGAAGCCAGCGCCTGCCGGATCACCCGCTGCTGCGAAGGACCATTCGGCGCGGTCAACCCGTTCGAAGCACCATCCTGGTTCACCGCGCTGCCCCGCACCACGGCCAGGACGTTGTGCCCCTTGCGCTTCGCGTCGGACAGCCGCTCGACCACGATCAGGCCGACACCCTCGGACCAGCCGGTGCCGTCGGCGTCGTCGGAGAAGGCCTTGCAGCGGCCGTCGGCGGCGAGCGCGCCCTGCTTGGACAGCTCGGAGAACACCAGCGGCGTGGACATCACCGTCGCGCCACCGGCCAGCGCCAGGTCGCATTCGCCCTGCCGCAGCGACTGGACCGCCAGGTGCAGCGCCACCAGCGAAGCCGAGCACGCGGTGTCCACGGTGACCGCCGGGCCCTCGAAGCCGAAGGTGTAGGACAGGCGGCCGGAGATGACGCTGGCGGCGAGGCCGGTGGCGCCATGGCCACCGGTTTCCTGGCCGGTGTTGGCGATCAGCGTCGCGTAGTCCTGGCCGTTGGTGCCGACAAAAACGCCGGTCTGGCTGCCCCGCAGCGACGCCGGGTCGAGCCCGGCGCGTTCCAGCGCCTCCCACGAACCTTCGAGCAGCAACCGCTGCTGCGGGTCCATGGCCATGGCCTCACGCGGGGAGATGCCGAAGAAGGCCGGGTCGAATTCGCCGGGGTTGGGCAGGAAGCCGCCGTGACGGGTGATGCTGGGGTTGTCGCCGCCGAACACCTCGTCGAGGTCCCAGCCGCGGTCGGTCGGGAAGCCGACGACCCCGTCGCGGCCGTTGAGCAGCAGCTCCCACAGCTCCTCCGGCGACCGCACGTCCCCGGGGAACCAGCAGGACATGCCCACGATCGCGATCGGCTCGTCGGTGCTATGAAGGTGGCTTTCATTGCGGATTCCGCTATGAATGTGGCTTTCATTGCGCCCGACCAGCTCGTCGGCCAGGTGCGCCGCCAGCACGGCCGGTGTCGGGTAGTCGAAGACCAGGCTGGCGGGCAGCGCCAGGCCGGTCGCCTCGTTCAGCTGGTTGCGCAGCTCGACGGCGGTCAGCGAGTCGAAGCCGAGGTCGCGGAAGGCGTTGTCCACGCCCACCGCACTCGCGTTCGCGTACGCCAGCACCGAAGCGACCCGCGTGCGGACCACGTCGAGCACGGCGTCCACCTGCTCGGCTTCGGGCAGCGCCAGCAGTTGCCGGTGCAGGTCGTTCGCGACGGACTCGGTGGCCCGGCGAGCGGCCTCGGCCTCGTCGAGCAGTCGGCGCGCACCCGGCAGGTCCGCCAGCGACGGGGTCGGCCGCATGCCGAGCAGCCAGCCCAGCATCCGCGGCTCCCGCAGGTCGGCGACCACGGTTGTGGCCGCGCCCTCCGCGACCACCTGCCGCAGCGCGGCGACCGCCAGTTCCGGATCCATCACCGGCGCGCCTTCGCGGTGCGCCCATTCCGAATCGACCGCCATGCCCGCGCCGCCCCACGCGCCCCAGGCGATGGACGACGCGGCGAGGCCGAGCGACCGGCGCTGCCGAGCCAGTGCGTCGAGCACCGCGTTGGCGGCGGCGTAGTTGCCCTGCCCCGGGTTGCCGACGGTTCCGGCGACCGACGAGAACAGCACAAACGCCGTCAGGTCCAGCTCCCGGGTCAGTTCGTCGAGCACCATCGCGGCGTCGGCCTTCGCGCGGTAGACCGTGGTGAACCGCTCCGGCGTGAGCCCTTCGAGCACACCGTCGTCGAGCACACCGGCGGTGTGCACCACGCCGGTCAGCGGCTGCTCGGCGGGAATCCCGGCGAGCACCTGCGCCACGCTGTCGCGGTCGGCGACGTCGCACGCGGTGATGGTGACGTCGGCGCCGAGCCCGGTCAGCTCGTCCCACAGCTCCACCGCACCCGGCGCGTCCGGACCGCGGCGGCTGAGCAGCACCAGCCGGTCCGCACCCCGCCGGGCCAGGTCCCGCGCCACCTGCGCGCCGAGCGCCCCGGTGCCGCCGGTGATCAGCACGGTGCCGGTCGGTTCCCAGGCACCGAGGTCGGCGGGCGCCGGTGCCGCGACCACACGGCGGCCGTACAGCCCGCCGGCGCGCACCGCGACCTGGTCCTCCCCGGCCCGGCCGGACAGCACGTCGGTGAGGCGCCGCGCGACCCGGTCGTCGATGACCTCGGGCAGATCGACCAGCCCACCCCACTGGCGGGGTGATTCGAGCGCGGCGACCCGGCCGAGGCCCCAGACCCCGGCCTGCCACGGCGCGGTGACCGGCTCGTCCTCGCGCACCGCGACCGCACCACGCGTGACGGCCCAGACGGGCGCCAGGATCCCGGCGTCGCCCAGCGCCTGCACCAGTGCGGTCGTCGCGGTGACGCCGCCGAGGTCGGT
This sequence comes from Amycolatopsis albispora, assembly GCF_003312875.1. NCBI lineage: Bacteria > Bacillati > Actinomycetota > Actinomycetes > Pseudonocardiales > Pseudonocardiaceae > Amycolatopsis > Amycolatopsis albispora. The sequence continues at coordinate 8,371,752 of NZ_CP015163.1, read as the reverse complement.
GTCGAGCGCGAGCAGGGAGAGCACGCCCGCGAAGTCGCCCTCGGGCAGGCACGCGGCGATCTCCTCGCGTGCGGTCCCGGCGACCTCGACGCGGTGCGTGTCGGTGCCGAGGTCCACCCACTCGTCGTCGTACCCGGCGGGCACCACCACCAGCCAGGTGCCCGAAAGCTCACCGGGGGCCGTGCCCGGCAACGCGCGCCAGGTCTCCCGGTACCGCCACGAGTCCACAGTGGACTGGACACGGCGGCGGCTGCGCCACGAGGACAACGCGGGCAGCACCGCGTCCAGCGGCTCGGCGTCCACGCCCAGCTCGGTGGCCAGGCTTTCCAGGTCCTCGCGCTCGACGGCCGCCCAGAACTCGGCGTCCACCACGTCCCGGGCCTCGGCCTCGGCCTCCACCGGCTCGGGCCAGTAACGCTCGTGCTGGAAGGGGTAAGTCGGCAGGTCCACGCGCTGGGCCCCGGTTCCGGCGAAGATCGCCCGCCAGTCCAGTTCCACGCCGCTGACGTGCAGTTTCGCCAGTGCGCCGATCGCGGCCAGCTCCTCACCGCGGTCCTTGCGCACCACGGGCACGGCCACCGACTCGGGCGCGGTCTCGGCCGCCATCGCCGACAGCACACCGTCGGGCCCCAGCTCGAGGAAGGTGTCGACCCGCTCGCCCGTCAGCGTGCGCACGCCGTCGGCGAACCGGACGGTCTCGCGGACGTGCCGCACCCAGTACTCGGGATCGGCCAGCTGCCCCGGCGTGGCGATCTCGCCGCTCAAACCGGACACCACGGGTATCGCGGGCTCGCCGAAGGACAGGCCCGTCACCACGGTCCTGAAGTCGGCGAGCATCGAGTTCATCAACGGTGAGTGGAACGCATGGCTGACCGGCAAACGCCTAGACTTCCGCCCGCGCTCGGCGAAACTCGCCGCGATCTCCGTCGCGACCTGGGCGTTTCCGGAGATCACCAGTGAGCCGGGGCCGTTGATCGCGGCGATCGACACGTCCTCGGTGAGCAGCGGGGTGACTTCCTCCTCGGTGGCCTGGATCGCGATCATGGCGCCGTCCGCCGGCAGTGCCTGCATCAGGCTCGCGCGGGCCTCGACGAGCTTGCACGCGTTCTCGAGGTCGAGCACCCCGGCGACGTGCGCCGCGGCGATCTCGCCGATGGAGTGCCCGGCCAGGAAGTCCGGCCTGATGCCCCACGACTCGATCAGCCGGTACAGCGCCACCTCGATGGCGAAGAGCGCGGGCTGCGTGGCGCCGGTCTCGTTCAGCGCGGCCTCATCGCTGCCCCACATCACCTCGCGGACGTCCAGGTGGGCCAGCACCTCGTCCAGCGCGGCGGCGAACACCGGGAACCGCAGGTACAGCTCCCGGCCCATGCCCAGCCGCTGCGCGCCCTGGCCGGAGAACAGCACCGCCAGCGACCGCTCGCCCGCGATCCCGCGCGCGATCTCCGTGGAGCCGTCCACCAGCACCGCGCGGTGCTCGAAGTCGGACCGCGAGACCACCGTCGAGTAGCCGATGTCCAGCGGGTCGCCGTCCACCGCGCGCAGCCGGTCGAGCTGGGCGTCGAGCGCGGCGGCCGAGCGGCCGGACACCAGCCACGGCACCACCGACGGCTCGACGTCGGCCTGCTCGATCACCGGCTCCACCGCCGGCGCCTGTTCCAGGATGAGGTGCGCGTTCGTGCCGCTCACCCCGAACGACGACACCCCGGCCCGGCGCGGGCGGCCGGTCTCCGGCCATTCGGTGCGCTCGGTGAGCAGTTCCACCGAGCCCGCGCCCCACTCCACATGGGACGAAGGCGCGTCGACGTGCAGCGTCTTCGGCAGCACCCCGTGCCGCAGCGCCATCACCATCTTGATCACCCCGGCGACCCCGCCGGCGGACTGCGGGTGGCCGAGGTTCGACTTGATCGAACCCAGCAGCACCGGCCTCTCGCGATCCTGCCCATATGTGGCGAGCACCGCTTGAGCCTCGATCGGGTCACCCAGCACGGTGCCGGTGCCGTGTGCCTCCACCGCGTCAACGTCCGAAGTGGACAGACCGGCGGCGGCCAGCGCGGCCCGGATCACCCGCTGCTGCGACGGTCCGTTCGGCGCGGTCAGGCCGTTCGACGCCCCGTCCTGGTTGATCGCGCTACCGCGCACCACGGCGAGAACGGTGTGCCCGTTGCGCTTCGCGTCCGACAGCCGCTCCAGCGCGACCACTCCGACGCCCTCGGACCAGCCCGTGCCGTCGGCCGCCTCGGCGAACGACTTGCACCGGCCGTCGGTGGCGAGCCCGCCCTGCGAGCTGAACGCGTTGAACGCGCTCGGCGTGGACATCACCGCGACCCCACCGGCCAGCGCCAGGTCGCACTCCCCCTGCCGCAGCGCCTGCGACGCGAGGTGGATGGAGACCAGCGAGGACGAGCACGCGGTGTCCACGGTGACCGCCGGGCCCTCCAGCCCCGCGGTGTAGGAAACGCGGCCGGAGATCACGCTGGCCACCGAGGAGGTGGTGGCGTAGACGTCCTGGTCGCCGTTGTTGCCCGGCAGGTTCGGGTAGTCCTGGCCGGTGGTGCCCATGAACACGCCGGTCTGGCTGCCGCGCAGCGACATCGGGTCGATGCCCGCGCGCTCGATGGCCTCCCAGGTGGTCTCCAGCACCAGGCGCTGCTGCGGGTCCATCGCCACGGCCTCACGCGGCGAGATGCCGAAGAAGCCCGCGTCGAACCCGGCCACGTCGGTGAGGAAACCGCCTTCGCGGGTGGCGCTGTTGATCGCGTCGAGCGCCCAGCCGCGGTCCGCCGGGAAGCCGGCGATGGCGTCGGTGCCGCTGTCGACCAGCTCCCACAGCTCCTCCGGCGTGGTCACCCCACCCGGATAGCGACACGCCATGCCCACGATCACGACGGGGTCGTCGGCGCTATGAATGTGGCTTTCATTGCGCGTGGCGCTATGAATGTGGCTTTCATTGCGGCCGAACAGCTCGGCCAGCAGGTGCTCGGTCAGCGCCTTCGGGGTCGGGTAGTCGAACACCAGCGCCGCGGGCAGCGCGAGCCCGGTCGCGGCCTTGAGCTGGTTGCGCAACTGGACCGCGGTCACCGAGTCGAAGCCGACCTCGCGGAAGGCCTTGCCGGCGGGCAGGTCCTCGGCCGCGTCGAAGCCGAGCGTGGCGGCGGCCTCGGTGCGGACCAGGTCGAGCAGCACCCGCGACCGTTCCGCCTCGCCCAGCCCGGCGAGCCGCTGCTTGAGCGCCGACTCCTCTTCCGGTGCGTCGTCGGCGAGCGCCTGGCGTGCCTCCGGGAGTTCCGAGAGCAGACGGCTCGGGCGGCGGCTGGTGAAGCTCGGCGCGAACCGTTCCCAGTCGGTGTTCGTGACGGTGATCAGCGTGCGGTCCTCTTCGATGGCCCGCTGCATCGCGCTGATCGCCAGGCCCGGCTCCATCGAGAGCAGGCCGCGGCGCACCAGGTGGTCGGCCATGTCCTCATGGGTGGCCATGCCCGCCTCGGCCCAGGCGCCCCAGGCGATCGAGGTCGCGGTGAGGCCGCGTGCCCGGCGGTACTGGGCGAGCGCGTTGAGGAAGGTGTTGCCCGCCGCGTAACCCGGCTGGCCGCCACTGCCCCACATCGCCGCGCCCGAGGAGAACAGCACAAACGCGTCGAGGTCGCCGGTGAGTTCGTGCAGGTTCCACGCGGCCGCGAGCTTCGACCGCAGCAGCGCGTCCAGCTGCTCGATCGTCAGCGACTCGGCGGGCGCGTCACCGACCCCGACCCCGGCCGTGTGCACCACGGCGGTCACCGGGTGTTCCGCCAGCAGCGCGGCCAGCGCGTCCCGGTCGGCGGCGTCGCAGGCGGCCACGGTGACGCGGGCGCCCATGCCTTCGAGTTCGTCGCGCAGCTCCGGCGCGCCCGGCGCGTCGAGGCCGCGGCGGCTGGTGAGCAGGACGTGCTCGGCGCCGGTCTCGACCGCCCAGCGCGCCACGTACCCGCCGAGGCCGCCGGTCCCGCCGGTGATCAGGACCGTGCCGCTCGGCTGCCAGTCCCGTACCGGCTCGGCCGGGGCCGCGTGCACCAGGCGGCGCCCGTACACGCCGTCGGCGCGGATCGCCACCTGGTCCTCGGCCCCGGACAGCACCGCGGGCAGCCGGTCGTCCCTGCCTTCGGGCACATCGACCAGACCACCCCAGCGCTGTGGTTCTTCGAGCGCGACGGCCCGGCCGAGGCCCCAGAGCGCGGCCTGGTCGGGTTCGGTGACCTCGGCGGCATCCGCCACCGCGACCGCACCGCGCGTGACGTTCCACAGTGGAGCGTCGATCCCGGCGTCGCCCAGCGCCTGGATGAGGAACAGCGAGCGCGCCAGCCCGGCGGGAACGGCACCCGTCCGCGGCGCGTCGGCGGTGGCCAGCAGGGACAGCACCCCGGTGAACTCGCCGTCGATCTCACGCAACGTCTCGGCCAGCTCGTCGCGGCCGACGTCACCGACCTCCAGCGTGACGGTCTCCGTGCCGAGATCGATCGGCTCGCCGCCCTCGGGCACCACCACCAGCCAGGTCCCGGACAGCGCCCCGGACGGCTTGATCGGTGACCACGACTCGGCGTACCGCCAGGAATCCACTGTGGACTTCGCGCGGCGGCGGCTGCGCCACCCGGCCAGCGCGGGAACGACGCGTGCCGCGGTGTCGGTGTCCAGGTCCAGTTCGGCCGCGAAGTCGCCTTCTTCGACCAACTCCCAGAACTCCGCGTCCACCGGGTCCACGGTGGATGCCGGGGTCAGCGGCTCCGGCCAGAACTGCTTGTGCTGGAAGGCGTACGTCGGCAGATCGACTCGCCGCGCTCGCGTACCGGCGAAGAAGATCCGCCAGTCCACGGAAACCCCGGCGACGTAGGCCTCGGCGAGCGAGGTCATGAACCGAGCGGGCCCGCCCTCGTCCCGCCGGAGCGAGCCCACCGCAACGGTCGGCACGTCCAGCGATTCGGCCGTCTGCTGCGCGGCCATGGTCAGCACCGGGTGCGCGCTCGGCTCGACGAACACGCGGAAGCCGTCGTCGAGCATGGTCTTGACCGCACCCGCGAAGTTGACCGGCTGGCGGGCGTTGTGGAACCAGTACTCCGGCCCCAGCTCACTGCCGTCCACCAGACCACCGGTCACCGTCGAATAGAACGGGATCCGCGCCTCCAACGGCTTGATCTCGGCGAACATTTCCAGGATCGCGTCCCGCAGCGGATCCACCTGAGCGCAATGCGAAGCCACAGTGGACGGAACCACCCGCGCCCGGATGTCCTCCGCCACACAAGCCGCCACAAACTCGTTCAACGGCTCCAGCGGTCCGGCCACGGTGACGGCCTGCGGCCCGTTCACCCCGGCGATGGTCAGCTCACCGTTCAGGCGTGCCCGTGCCTGTTCCTCGGACAACGCGATCGAGGCCACCGCGCCATTGCCCACCAACTCATCGGCGAACAACTGGCTGCGCAACACCACAATCTTCGCCGCGTCCTCCAGACTCAACGCACCCGCGATGTACGCCGCCGGAATCTCACCCTGCGACGAACCCACCACCGCAGCAGGCTCCACACCCACCGAACGCCACAACTGCGCCAACGACACCATCACCGCGAACAACAACGGCTGCAACACCTCAATGCGCTCCAGCGCACCGCTGCCCTCACGCAACTTCTCAAGCACCGACCAGCCGACCAACTCGCCGACCACCCGGTCGCACTCGGCCATCCACTCCGCGAACACCGGCGACGAATCCAGCAACTCCAGCGCCATCCCAGCCCACTGCGCCCCCTGACCAGGGAACACAAACACCGGAACCCCAGCACCCTCCACGACGTTGCCGCGCACCACACCCGAGTCCAGCAGCACCGCGCGTGAGTCGAACACCGCCCGCGTCGTCAGCAACGACGCACCGACGTCCACCCGATCCGCGTCCAGCGACCGGATCCGGTCCAGCTGCATGTCGAGCGCGGCAGCCGACTTCGCCGACAGCACCCACGGCGCCTGGCCTTCGATCGGGGCCGGTCCGGCGGGCAGTTCCAGCAGCGGCGCGTCCGACCTGGGTGCCTGCTCCAGGATCACGTGGGCGTTCGTGCCGCTGATGCCGAACGACGACACCCCCGCGCGGCGCACCCGGTCGACCTCCGGCCAGTCCGTCGTGCGCATCAGCACCTCGACGGAACCGGCCTCCCAGTCCACCTTGGACGACGGCACATCGACGTGCAGCGTCTTCGGCAGCACGCCGTGCCGCAGCGCCATCACCATCTTGATCACGCCGGCGACCCCAGCCGCGGCCTGCGTGTGCCCGAGATTGGACTTCACCGAGCCGACGTACAGCGGCCGCTCGCGCTCCTGCCCGTAGGTCGCCAGCAACGCCTGCGCCTCGATCGGGTCACCCAGGGTGGTGCCGGTGCCGTGCGCCTCCACCACATCGACGTCCGAAGTGGACAGGCCGGAGTTGGCCAGCGCCTGCCGGATCACCCGCTGCTGCGAAGGACCATTCGGCGCGGTCAGCCCGTTCGAAGCACCGTCCTGGTTGACCGCGCTGCCGCGCACGACCGCGAGAATGGTGTGCCCGTTGCGCTTCGCGTCGGACATCCGCTCGAGCACCAGCAGGCCGACGCCCTCGGAGAAGCCGGTGCCGTCGGCGGAGTCGGAGAACGCCTTGCACCGGCCGTCCACGGAAAGCCCGCGCTGGCGCGACAGCTCGACGAAGGTGCTCGGGGTGGCCATCACCGTGACCCCACCGGCCAGCGCCAGGTCGCATTCGCCCTGCCGCAGCGACTGCGCCGCCAGGTGCATGGTGACCAGCGAGGACGAGCAGGCCGTGTCGACGGTGACCGCGGGGCCCTCGAAGCCGAAGGTGTAGGACACGCGCCCGGAAGCGACGCTCAGCGAACCGCCGGTCGCCTGGAAGCCTTCGGAGGTCTCGGCGTCCAGGATCGTCGCGTAGTCGCTGTACATCACGCCCGCGAACACGCCGGTCTGACTGCCGCGCAAGGACGCCGGGTCGATACCGGCGCGCTCCAGCGCCTCCCACGAACCCTCCAGCAGCAGGCGCTGCTGGGCGTCCGTGGCCAGCGCCTCACGCGGGCTCATGCCGAAGAACACCGGGTCGAACTCGCCGGCGTCGTGCAGGAACCCGCCGACGCGCGTGTACGAGGTGCCGGAGACTTCGGGGTTCGGGTTGTACAGCGCGTCGAGGTCCCAGCCGCGGTTGCCCGGGAAGCCGGTGATCGCGTCGCCGCCCTCGGACACCAGGCGCCACAGGTCCTCCGGCGAGCCGACGCCACCGGGGAAGCGGCAGGACATCCCCACGATCACAATCGGGTCGTCGGCCACCGCCCGGTTGATCTGCTGCGGGACGACAGTGTCGGCGTCGAACAGCTCGTCCCGCAGGTACGCAGCCAGCACCGCCGGGGTCGGGTAGTCGAAGACCAGGGTCGCGGGCAGCTTCAGCCCGGTCGCCGTGGTCAGGCGGTTGCGCAGCTGCACGGCGGTCAGCGAGTCGAAGCCCATGCTCTGGAAGGCCAGCATCGGGTCGACCGCCTCGGCACCGGAGTACCCCAGCACTACCGCGACCTGCGCGCGCACCAGGTCGGCGAGCGCGTCGGTGCGGGGGGCCTCGCTCAGCGACGCGAGCCGCTGCACCAGGGTCGTCGCGGTTTCCGCCCCGGCGACCGTGCGCCGCGAGCGGCTGCGGACGAGCCCGCGCAGCAGTGGCCGCACCTCGCCCTGCGCACGCAACCCGGGCAGGTCCAGCCGGATCGGCACCAGCGTGGGTTCGGCGGCGGCCATGGCGTCGTCGAACAACGCCAGGCCCTGCTCGACGGTCATCGGCGGCATTCCGGCCCGGCCGAGGCGGTCCGCCGCGTCCGAATCGGCCAGCATGCCGGTCTGGTCCCAGGCACCCCACGCGAGCGAGACCGCGGGCAGGCCCGCCGCGCGGCGGTGCTCGGCGAGCGCGTTCAGGAAGGCGTTCGCCGCGGCGTAGTTGCCCTGCCCGGCGGTGCCGAACACCCCGGCGGCCGAGGAGAACAGCACGAACGCGTCCAGGTCGCCGGTCAGCTCGTGCAGGTTCCACGCGGCATCGACCTTCGGCCGGAACACCGTGCCGAGCCGGTCCGCGTCGAGGGAACCGATCACGCCGTCGTCGAGCACCCCGGCGGTGTGGATGACGGCCTTGACGTCGTGCCGGGCCAGCAGCTCGGCCAGCGCCTCGCGGTCGGTCACATCGCAGGCCTCGACCTGCACGTTCGCGTCGATGTCCGACACATCGGCCTGGCCACTTCGGCTGACCAGCAGCAGATCCCGCACCCCGTGCTCAGCCACCAGATGCCGGGCGACCGCGAGACCGAGCCCGCCGGTGCCGCCGGTGATCAGCACCTGACCGGACCAGGTGAACTCGCCTTCCGGCTGCGTACGCGCCAGGCGCGGCACCAGCAGCTGACCGTCCTGGACCCTCACGTGTGGCTCGTCCACCGCGAAGGCCTCCGGCGGCACGTCACCGTCGGCCTCGATCAGCCCGAACCGCCCGGGGTTCTCCGCCTGCGCAACCCGGACCAGGCCGCCGACCGCAGCGGCGGCGAGCCCGCCGCGGGTCACGATCACCAGGCGCGCGTAGCGTTCCTCGGCCAGCCACCGCTGGAGCACCCCGAGCACCTCGGCCGCGGCCGCGTGGGTGGCCTCGACCACGTCACCACTGGTCTCGACCTCGTACACCTCGTACTCGTCCACAGTGGACTCGGCGGTGGCGGGCACCCAGTCGAGGCGGAACAGCGGCTCGCGCCGCGCCACCGGTTCGGCCACCACCCGCGTGACCAGCGACCGCACCGAGGCGACCGGCGCACCGACCGGATCGGCCACCGCGATGGCAAAGCCCTCACCGGTGGGGGTGAACCGGACACGCACCGCGGAAGCGGCCGTCGCGTGCAGCGACACGCCCTCCCACGAGAACGGCAACCCGCCGCCCCCGCCGTCGGCGATCCCGGCCAGCAGTGGCGCGTGCAGGCTCGCGTCGAGCAGTGCCGGGTGCAGGCCGAAGCCGTCCGGCGAAACGCCTTCGGGCAACGCGGCTTCGGCGAAGATCTCGTCACCGAGCCGCCAAGCCGCACGCAGGCCCTGGAACACCGAGCCGTATTCGAAACCGAGTTCGGCGAAGCGCTGGTAACAACCGTCCACTTCGATCGGTTCCGCGCCGGCGGGCGGCCAGGCCGTGTCGAACTCCGCGGTGTGCTCACCGACGGCGAGCACACCGGTGGCGTGCTCGGTCCACGGTTCGTCCACAGCATCCTCAGGGCGGCTGTGGATGGTGATGGTGCGCTGCTCGTTTTCGTCGGCCGCGCCGACGCGGACCTGGACGCGCACCGCGCGCTCGGTCAGCACCAGCGGAGCCGCGAGGGTCAGTTCCTCGACCCGGTCGCAGCCGACCTCATCACCCGCGCGCACGGCCAGCTCGACAAACGCGGTGCCCGGCAGCAAGGCCTGTCCGTTGACCGCGTGCTCCGCCAGCCACGGGTGCGAGCGCAGCGAAAGGCGGCTGGTGAGCACACCTTCGCCCTCGGCGAGTTCCACGGCCGCGCCGAGCAGCGGGTGCTCGACCGCACCCAGCCCGGCGGCACGCACATCACCCGCGCCGCCGGTGGCACTGGGCCAGTAGCGCTCGTGCTGGAAGGCGTAGGTGGGCAGGTCGACCCGCCGGGCGCCCTCGGGGAAGAACGCGGTCCAGTCCACCGGAACGCCCTGCACGTGGGCCTCGGCCACGGAGGTGGTGAACCGCAGCCAGTCACCGTCGTCACGCCGGAGCGTGCCGAGCACGATCCCGGCGACACCCGCGGCTTCCAGCGTCTGCTCCACGCCGACGGTCAGCACCGGGTGCGCGCTCGGCTCGACAAACACGCGGTAGCCGTCGTCGAGCAGCTTGCGGGTGGCGCGTTCGAACTCGACTGTCTGGCGCAGGTTGGTCACCCAGTACCCGGCGTCGAGGCGCGCGGTGTCGATCGGCTCACCGGAAACCGTGGAGTAGAACGGGATCTCGCCGGTGTGCGGGCTGATCGGCGCCAGGTCGGCGAGCACGCGCTCGCGAATGGTCTCCACCTGCGGGGTGTGCGAGGCGTAGTCCACCGAGATGCGGCGGGCGCGGATGCCGTCGGCTTCGCAGGCGGCCTTGAGTTCGTCGAGCGCGGCCGCCTCACCGGCGACCACGGTCGCGCCCGGCCCGTTGACCGCGGCGACCGAGATGCGCTGGCCCCACAGCTTCAGCCGCGGGCGCAGTTCGTCCACCGGCTGGGCCACCGACATCATGCCGCCGTGCCCGGCCAGCGACTCCGCCACGGCCTGGCTGCGCAGCGCGACCACGCGGGCCGCGTCCTCCAGGCTGAGCGCGCCGGCGACCACGGCCGCCGCGATCTCCCCCTGCGAGTGGCCGACCACCGCGTCGGCGGTGACCCCGGCCGAACGCCACAGCTCGGCCAGCGAAACCATCACGGCCCACAGCACCGGCTGCACCACATCGACTCGTTCGAGATCGACGTCACCACGCAGCGCGTCGAGCAGGTTCCAGTCGACAAAGGGATCCAGCGCCGCGGCGCATTCGGTGATCCGCTCGGCGAACACCGGTGAAGTCGCCAGCAGGTCCTGCCCCATGCCGAGCCACTGCGAACCCTGACCGGGGAACACAAAAACGGTCTTGCCGACCGGCCCGGCGACCCCGGTGATCACACCACCGTCGGGTTCGTCCAGGGAACGCAGCAGTTCCCGGTGGTTGTCACCGAGCACAACCGCGCGGTGTTCGAAGGCGGTTCGGGTGGTCGCCAGCGAGTAGCCCACGTCCACCGCGCCCTCGTCCACTTCGGACAGACGAATGGCCTGGTCCCGCAGCGCCGCCGCCGACTTGCCCGACAGCACCCAGGGCACCACCCCGGCCACCGGCTCGGCAGGCGCGGCCGGTGGCGGTTCGGGCGCCTGCTCCAGGATCAGGTGGGCGTTCGTGCCGCTGACGCCGAACGACGAGACCGCGGCCCGGCGAGTCCGCTCGACCTCTGGCCACGCGGTCGGCTCGGTCAGCAGCTCGACGGCACCGGCTTCCCAGTCCACATGCGACGATGGCGTCGAAGCGTGCAGGGTGCGCGGCAGCATGCCGTGCCGCAGCGCGAGCACCATCTTGATCACCCCGGCCACACCGGCGGCGGCCTGGGTGTGGCCCAGGTTCGACTTGACCGAGCCCAGCAGCAACGGCCGTTCGCGGTCCTGGCCGTAGGTGGCGAGCAGGGCCTGCGCCTCGATCGGGTCGCCCAGCGTGGTGCCGGTGCCGTGGCCTTCCACCGCGTCCACGTCCTCTGTGGACAGTCCGGCGCTCGCCAGCGCGGCCCGGATGACCCGCTGCTGTGCCGGGCCGTTGGGTGCGGTCAGCCCGTTCGACGCGCCGTCCTGGTTGACCGCGCTGCCCCGGACCACGGCGAGGATCTGGTGCCCGTTGCGCTTGGCGTCCGAAAGGCGTTCCAGCACCACCAGGCCGACACCCTCGGACCAGCCGACACCGTCCGCGCTGTCGGAGTAGGCCTTGCACCGGCCGTCCTCGGCGAGCCCTCGTTGGCGCGAGAAGGCGATGAAGGTGTTCGGAGTGGACATCACCGTGACACCACCGGCCAGCGCCAGCGAGCATTCACCGTTGCGCAGCGCCTGCATCGCCCAGTGCATCGCCACCAGCGACGAGGAGCACGCGGTGTCCACCGTGACCGCCGGGCCTTCGAGCCCGAGCGTGTAGGCGACCCGGCCGGAGGCGACGCTCGGTGAGGTGCTTGTCGCCTGGTAGTTCTCGAAGTCGTCGCCGTTCAGCAGGGACGCGTAGTCGCTGTACATGACGCCGGTGAACACGCCGGTCTGGCTGCCCTTGAGCGAAGCCGGGTCGATGCCCGCGCGCTCCAGCGCCTCCCAGGAACTCTCCAGCAGCAGGCGTTGCTGCGAGTCGGTGGCGAGGGCTTCACGCGGGCTCATGCCGAAGAAGGCCGGGTCGAACTGGGCGGCGTCCTGCAGGAAGCCGCCCTCGCGCGTGTAGGAGGTGCCGGGCCGCTCGGGGTCCGGATCGTAGAGCGAGTCCAGGTCCCAGCCGCGGTCGGCGGGGAACTCGGTGATCGCGTCGCCGCCCTCGGACACCAGGCGCCACAGGTCCTCGGGTGAGGCGACGCCACCGGGGAAGCGGCAGGACATCCCGACGATCACGATCGGGTCGTCAGCGCTATGAATGTGGCTTTCATTGCGGCCGGCACCGCTAAGAATGTGGCTTTCATTGCGGCCGAACAGCTCGTCGGCCAGGTGCGCGGCCAGCACCGCCGGGGTCGGATGGTCGAAGACCAGGGTCGCGGGCAGCTTCAGCCCGGTCGCCGTGGTCAGCCGGTTGCGCAGCTCGACCGCGGTCAGCGAGTCGAAGCCGAGGTCGGAGAACTGCCTGCCCGGGTCGATCTCGGCGGCGTCGGTGTGCCCGAGCACCCCGGCCACCTGCGTGCGCACCAGGTCGAGCAGCGCGCCGAGCCGGTCGGCCTCGGTGCGGCCGCTCAGCCGCTGGACCAGGCCCGCCGCGGTTTCCGACCCGGCGATGGAGCGACGGGTCCGCGTCCGGACCAGGCCGCGCAGCAGCGACGGAAGCTCGTCCCGCGTCCGCAGCACGGGCAGGTCGAGGCGCACGGGCACCACCAGCGGGCCGCCCGCCAGCGCGGCGTCGAACAGGCGAAGGCCCTGCTCGGTGGGCAGCGGCGGCATACCAGCGCGTTCCAGCCGCCGCGTGTCCGCTTCGGACAGTGTTCCGGCCATGCCGGTTTCCCAGGCACCCCAGGCCATCGACACCGCGGGAAGGCCCTGTGCCCACCGGTGGGCGGCCAGCGCGTCGGCGAAGGAGTTGGCGGCGGCGTAGTTGCCCTGTCCCGCGCCGCCGAGCACCCCGGCGATGGACGAGAACACCACGAACGTGTCCACATCGGCCAGTTCGTGCAGGTTCCAGAGCGCGTCCACCTTCGGCCGCAGGACGGCGTCGATGCGCTCGGGGGTCAGCGAGCCGATCACGCCGTCGTCGAGCACACCCGCCGCGTGGATGACGGCCTTGACGTTGTGCCGGGCCAGCAACTCGGCCAATGCCTCACGGTCGGCGACGTCGCAGGCTTCTACCTGCACATTCGCGTCGATGTCCGACACGTCCGCGCGGCCACTGCGGCTGACCAGCAGCAGATCCCGCACCCCGTGCTCGCGCACCAGATGCCGGGCGATCTCCAGGCCCAGACCACCGGTGCCACCGGTGATCAGCACCTGCCCAGTCCAGGTGATCGGCTCCTGCGGGATGGCGCGCACCAGGCGCGGCACCAGCAGCTGACCGTCCTGGACCCTCACGTGCGGCTCGTCCACCGCGAAGGCCTCCGGCGGCACCTCACCATCGGCCTCGATCAGGCCGAACCGGCCCGGGTGCTCGGCCTGCGCCGACCGCACCAGCCCGCCGACCGCGGCACCGACGAGGTCGGTACCGGTGACCACGACCAGTCGCGCCGACTGTTCGCTGGTCAGCCAGTCCTGCAACGCCGCCAGCACCTGGGCGGTCGCCGTGTGCACGGCAGGCACCACGTCACCGCTGGTGTCCACCCGGAACACCACGGGTTCGTCGCCGGAAGCCGCGGGAGCGGTGACCGCACGCCATTCCAGCTCGAACAGATCGGCCGCCTCGGTGGTCCGCCCGGCCGTGACCGGGCGCGTGACCAGCGATTCAACCGAGGCGACCGGTTCGCCGGCGGGGTCGGCCAGCGCGATCGACACCGTGTCGCCGTCCTGGACCAGCCGGGCGCGCACGGTCTTCGCGCCGACCGCGTGCAGGGACACGCCGGTCCACGAGAACGGCATGCCGGGGGTGCCTTCCCCGGCGGCCAGCAGCGCGTGCAGGCTCGCGTCCAGCAGCGCGGGATGGATGCCGAAACCGTCGGGCGAGACGTCTTCGGGCAGCGCGACCTCGGCGTAGATCGCGTCGTCGGTCCGCCAGGCAGCGCGCAGGCCCTGGAACGCGGGGCCGTAGGTGAAGCCGTGGTCGGCGAACCGGTCGTAGTCCACTTCGGCCGGTCGCGCGCCCGCGGGCGGCCACGCGGTGGCGTCGAAGTCGGCACGGAATTCGCCGGTGGTCAGCGTGCCGGTGGCGTGCTGGGTCCACGGCAGGTCGTCCGCGTTTTCGGGCCGCGAGTACACCGCGAACGAACCCGCCTCATCGACGGTGACCTGCACCTGAACCGCGCGGTCCAGCACGAGCGGCTCGGCGAGGGTGAGTTCGCTGACCTGGTTGTGGCCGAGTTCGTCCCCGGCACGCAGGGCCAGTTCGGCGAAGGCGGCGCCGGGCAGGATGACCCGGCCGCCGACCGCGTGGTCGGCGAGCCAGGGCTGCGTGCTGGTGGACAGGCGGCTGGTGAACAACGCGCCGGTGCGCTCGGCGAGGTCCACCGAGGCGCCGAGGAGCGGGTGTTCGACCGCGGTCAGCCCGAGCCCGGAGGCGTCGCCGGTGCGGTGCCTGGTCGGCCAGAACCGGCGCCGCTGGAAGGCATAGGTCGGGAGATCGACGCGGTGGGCGCCCGCGTAGAAGGGTGACCAGTCGACGGACACGCCATTCACGTGGAGCCGCGCGAGAGCGGTCAGGGCGGAGGCCTCTTCTGGCTGGTCCTTGCGCAACATCGGGACCGCGAGCGCGTCCTCGGCCACCATCGCCGCCAGTACGCCACCGGGCCCAATCTCCAGGAAGTGCGCATCCCCGATCGCCGTCACGTTGTCGGCAAACCGCACGGTATCCCGCACGTGCCGCACCCAATAGTCCACAGTGGTCACATCACCAGTCGTGGACAACGGGATGCGCGGCTCGTGGAAGGTCAAGCCCTCGATCGCCGCACGGAAGTCGTCAAGCATCGGCTCCATCAGCGGCGAATGGAACGCGTGGCTCACCTTGAGGCGCGAAGTCTTGGCGAATCCGGCCGCGATCTCCAGGACGGTGGCTTCCTCACCAGCGATCACCACCGAATCCGGCCCATTGATCGCCGCGATCGAAACACCCTCACGCAGGGGAATCTCAGCCTCGGTGGCCTGAATCGCCACCATCGCCCCACCGGACGGCAACGCCTGCATCAACCGCGCACGCGCACCAATCAACACACACGCATCTTCCAGACTGAACACTCCAGCGACGTGCGCAGCCGCCACCTCACCAATCGAATGACCAGCCAGCACATCCGGCTTCAGACCCCACGACTCAGCCAGACGGAACAACGCCACCTCAATGGCGAACAAAGCGGGCTGAGCATTCCCCGTCTGATTCAGCGCCTCGGCATCCTCACCCCACATCACCTCACGCACATCAAGGTGAACCAACACCTCATCCAGAGCTTCCGCGAACACCGGGAAACGGGCATACAGCTCGCGGCCCATACCGATCCGCTGAGAACCCTGACCGGAGAACAACATCGCCAACGGCCGGGAAACGGCCGTACCGCGCGCGACCTCGACACCATCCAGCAACACCGCACGCTGCTCGAACAGCGACCGTGAGGTCAGCAGCGAATGCCCGACGTCCACCGGGGACGCGTCCAGCGCCCGGAGGCGGTCGATCTGCTCGTCCAACGCGGCCTCGGTCCGCGCGGACACCACCCACGGCACCATTCCGTCCGCCTCGGCGGGCGGCGTCACGACCTCCTGCGCCTGCTCCAGAATGAGGTGCGCGTTCGTGCCGCTGACGCCGAACGACGACACGCCAGCCCGGCGCATCCGGTCCACCGACGGCCACTCGACCGACGAAGTCAGCAGCTCGACCGAACCCGACTCCCAGTCCACATGCGACGAAGGCGTCTCGGCGTGCAGCGTGCGCGGCAGCACCCCGTGCCGCAGCGCCATCACCATCTTCATCACCCCGGCGACGCCCGCCGCCGCCTGGGTGTGGCCCAGGTTCGACTTGATCGAACCCAGCAGCAACGGCCGCTCACGATCCTGCCCATACGTCGCCAGTAGCGCCTGCGCCTCGATCGGGTCACCCAGCGTCGTCCCGGTGCCGTGGCCTTCCACCACATCCACGTCCTGAGTGGACAGTCCAGCCGAAGCCAGCGCCTGCCGGATCACGCGCTGCTGCGATGGACCATTCGGCGCGGTCAACCCATTCGAAGCACCATCCTGGTTCACCGCACTACCACGAACCACCGCCAGCACCTGGTGCCCATTGCGCTGCGCATCCGAGAGCCGTTCCAACACCACCAAGCCGACGCCTTCGGACCAGCCCACGCCGTCCGCGTCATCGGAGTACGCCTTGCACCGGCCGTCCTCCGAAAGCCCGCGCTGCCGTGAGAACGAGACGAACGTGCTCGGCGTGGACATCACCGTCACACCACCGGCCAACGCCAGCGAGCACTCGCCACTCCGCAGCGCCTGCATCGCCCAATGCATCGCCACCAGCGACGACGAACACGCGGTGTCCACGGTGACCGCCGGGCCCTCGAGCCCGAGCGTGTAGGCAACCCGGCCGGACGCCACGCTGGGTGACGTGCTGGTGCCCTCGTAACCCTCGTCGCCTTCGACGAGCGAGCCGTAGTCGTTGTACATCACCCCGGCAAAGACGCCGGTTTGACTGCCACGCAAGGAAACCGGGTCGATACCGGCCCGTTCGATCGCCTCCCACGAGGTCTCCAGCAGGAGGCGCTGCTGCGTGTCGGTGGCGAGGGCTTCCCGCGGGCTCATCCCGAAGAACGCCGGGTCGAACTCGGCCGCGTTGTGCAGGAAACCGCCGTGCCGGGTGTACGAGGTGCCGGGGTGGTCGGGGTCCGGGTGGTACAGCCGCTCCAGGTCCCAGCCTCGGTCGGCCGGGAAGCCGGACACCGCGTCGGTCCCGTCCATCGCCAGGCGCCACAGGTCCTCCGGCGATTCGACGCCACCGGGGAAGCGGCACGCCATGCCGACGATCACGATCGGGTCGTCGGCGCTATGAATGTGGCTTTCATTGCGTCCGGCACCGCTAAGAATGTGGCTTTCATTGCGGCCGAACAACTCGTCACCCAGGTACGCGGCCAGGACGGCTGGCGTCGGATAGTCGAAGATCAGCGTCGCGGGCAGCCGCAGGCCGCTGGCCTCACCCAGCCGGTTGCGCAGCTCGATCGCGGTCAGCGAATCGAAGCCGAGGTCCTTGAACGGCCGCGTCGGCTCCACGCGGCTGGTGGTGCCGTGCCCGAGCACCGCCGCGACCTGCCCGCGCACCAGGTCGACCAGCACCTCGCGGCGCTCGTCCTCCCCCAGCGCGCTCAGGCGGCGGACCAGCGAGTCGGCGGCTTCGGCGCCGACCGCGGACCGGCGCGTCCGCGTCCGGATCAGGCCACGCAGCAGCGGACGCACGTCGCCGCTCGCCCGCAGCGCGGCCAGGTCCAGGTGGACGGGGAGCACGAGCGGTTCCCCGGCCAGCGCGGCGTCGAACAGCCGGACGCCCTCCTCCGGCGACACCGCACGCATGCCCGCGCGGGCCATGCGTTCGGCGTCCGAACCCGCCATCATGCCGGTGTCCGCCCAAGCACCCCACGCCAGCGAAACGCCGGGCAGGCCCTGGGCCCGCCGGTGGGCGGCGAGCGCGTCGAGGAACGAGTTGGCGGCGGCGTAGTTGCCCTGCCCGGCGGTGCCGAACACCCCGGCGACCGAGGAGAACACCACAAACGCGTCCAGGTCGCCGGTCAGCTCGTGCAGGTTCCAAGCGCCGTCGACCTTGGGGCGCAGCACCTGGTCCAGGCTCTCCTCGGAGAGCGAGTCGAGCAGGCCGTCGTCGAGCACGCCGGCCGTGTGGATGACGGCCTTGACGTTGTGCCGGGCCAGCAGCTCGGCCAGCGCCTCGCGGTCGGCGACGTCGCAGGCCTCGACCTGCACATTCGCGTCGATGTCCGACACGTCGGCCTCACCGCTGCGGCTGACCAGCAGCAGGTCCCGCACCCCGTGCTCGCGCACCAGATGCCGGGCGATCTCCAGGCCGAGCCCGCCGGTGCCACCGGTGATCAGCACCTGGCCAGTCCAGGTGATCGGCTCCTGCGGGGTCGTGCGCACCAGGCGCGGCACGAGGATCTCGCCATCGCGAATGGCGATGTGCGGCTCGTCCACCGCGAAGGCCTCCGGCGGCACGTCGCCGTCGGTCTCGATCAGGCCGAACCGGCCGGGGTGCTCGGCCTGCGCCGACCGCACCAGCCCGCCGACCGCTGCGGCCGCCGGGTCGTTGCCGGTGACAACAACCAGCCGCGCCGACCGCTCGCTGGTCAGCCAGTCCTGCATTGCTTCCAGCACGCATGCGGTCGCCGTGTGGGCAGCCGACACCACGTCACCGCTGGTGTCCACCCGGAACACTTCGGGCTCGGCGCCGGACTGCTCGGGGGCGGTGACCGGCACCCAGTCCAGGCCGAACAGGGCGTCGGCCCGGACCGCCGAGGCGCGCTCCAGCGGGCGGGTGGCGAGCGCGCCGACGGTGGCTACCAGCTGCCCGGACGGATCCGCGACGGCCACCTCACCGGAGGCGGACAGCCGCACCCGCACCGAGGTCGCGCCCGTCGCGTGCAGGGAAACGCCCTGCCAGGAGAACGGCACCCGCGTCTCACCGTCGGCAAAGGCCGCGGCGTGCAGGCACGCGTCCAGCAACGCCGGGTGCAGGCCGAAGGCGCCGACTTCGGTGCCTTCGGGCAGGGAGACCTCGGCGAACAGGTCGTCACCGCGACGCCAGGCCGCACGCAGCCCTTGGAACAGGGGCCCGTATTCGATGCCGAGTTCGGCGAAGCGCTCGTAGCAACCGTCCACATCGAACGGTTCGGCGTCGGCGGGTGGCCAGGTCGCGGTGTCGAAAGTGGACCGTTCTACGCCGGTGGCGAGCAGGCCGGTGGCGTGCTCCACCCACGGCGTGCCGTCCTCGGTGCGGCTGCGGATGGTGACGGCTTGGCCGGTGACGCGGACCTGGAGCTGCACGGCTCCCTGTTCGGGCAGGACCAAGGGCGCGGCGAGGGTCAGTTCCTCGATGCTGTCGTAGCCGACCTCGTCGGCGGCACGCAGGGCGAGTTCGACAAACGCGGTGCCGGGAAGCAGGAGCTGGCCGTCGACACGGTGGTCGGCGAGCCACGAGTGGGTCCAGCGGGACAGCCTGCTGGTGAACAGGAACTCGTTCTCGTCGAGTTCGACGGAGTCACCCAGGAGCGGGTGGTCGGCCGTCGGCCAGAAGCGCTGGTGCTGGAACGCGTAGGTCGGCAGGTCGACGCGGTGGGCGCCCGCGTAGAAAGGCGACCAGTCGACGGACACCCCGTTCACGTGCAGCCGCGCGAGAGCGGTCAGGACGGAGGCCTCTTCTGGCTGGTCCTTGCGCAGCATCGGGACCGCGAGCGCGTCCTCGGCCACCATCGCCGCCAGTACGCCACCGGGCCCGATCTCCAGGAAGTGCGCGTCGCCGATGGCAGCCACGTTGTCGGCAAACCGGACGGTATCCCGCACATGACGCACCCAATAGTCCACAGTGGTCACATCACCAGTCGTGGACAACGGAATGTGCGGCTCATGGAAGGTCAAGCCCTCGATCGCCGCGCGGAAGTCGTCGAGCATCGGGTCCATCAGCGGCGAGTGGAAGGCGTGGCTGACCTTGAGGCGGGAGGTCTTGGCGAAGCCCGCCGCAATCTCCAGAACGGCGGCTTCCTCACCGGCGATCACCACCGAATCCGGCCCATTGATCGCCGCAATCGAGACACCCTCGGTGAGGGAGATCTCGTCCTCGGTGGCCTGAATCGCCACCATCGCCCCACCGGACGGCAACGCCTGCATCAACCGCGCACGCGCACCAATCAACGCACACGCATCTTCCAGACTGAACACCCCAGCGACGTGCGCCGCCGCCACCTCACCAATCGAATGACCCGCCAGCACATCAGGCTTCAGACCCCACGACTCAGCCAGACGGTAGAGAGCTACCTCGATGGCGAACAGAGCGGGCTGAGCATTCCCCGTCTGATTCAGCGCCTCGGCGTCCTCGCCCCACATCACCTCGCGCACATCGAGGTGAGCCAGCACCTCATCCAGAGCTTCCGCGAACACCGGGAACCGCTCGTACAGTTCGCGGCCCATGCCGATCCGCTGACTGCCCTGACCGGAGAACAACATCGCCAACGGCCGGGAAACGGCCGTACCGCGCGCGACCTCCGCGCCATCCAGCAGCACCGCACGGTGCTCGAAAGTCGAGCGCAACGAGAGGGAATAACCGATGTCCGCGGGCGAATCAGTGAGCGACCGGATGCGTTCGATCTGGTCATCCAGCGCGGCTTCGCTCTTTGCCGACACCACCAGCGGCACCGCGTGCTCAACAGCAGTCGGTTCGGCCGGGGCCGTGGTCGCCTGCTCCAGGATCACGTGTGCGTTCGTGCCGCTGACCCCGAAAGACGACACGCCAGCCCGGCGCATCCGATCCACCGACGGCCACTCGACCGACGAAGTCAGCAGCTCGACCGAACCCGACTCCCAGTCCACATGCGACGAAGGCGCGTCCACGTGCAGCGTCTCCGGCAGCACCCCGTGCTGCATGGCCATGACCATCTTGATCACGCCGGCGACGCCCGCCGCCGCCTGGGTGTGGCCGAGGTTCGACTTGATCGAACCCAGCAGCAACGGCCGCTCACGGTCCTGGCCGTAGGTGGCGAGCAGTGCCTGCGCCTCGATCGGGTCACCCAGCGTCGTCCCGGTCCCGTGCGCCTCCACCGCGTCCACATCCGAAGTGGACAGTTCGGCCGAAGCCAGCGCCTGCCGGATCACCCGCTGCTGCGAAGGACCATTCGGCGCAGTCAACCCATTCGAAGCACCATCCTGGTTCACCGCACTGCCACGCACCACCGCCAGCACCTGATGCCCGTTACGCTGCGCATCCGAAAGCCGCTCCAGCACCAGGAGGCCGACGCCCTCGGAGAACCCGGCACCATCGGCCGCGTCGGCGAACGCCTTGCACCGGCCGTCTTCCGACAGACCCCGCTGCCGCGAAAACGTCACATACGTGCTCGGGGTGGACATCACCGTCACACCACCGGCCAGCGCCAGCGAGCATTCACCCGACCGCAGCGCCTGCGCCGCCAGGTGCAGTGCGACCAGCGAAGACGAGCACGCGGTGTCCACGGTGACCGCCGGGCCTTCGAAGCCGAAGGTGTACGACAGGCGTCCGGAAGCGACGCTCAGCTGCGCGCCCGTGCCCTGGTACCCCTCGTCGTCCTCGATCAGGGAGCCGTAGTCGTTGTACATCACCCCGGCGAACACGCCGGTTTGACTGCCCCGCAAGGAAACCGGGTCGATACCGGCGCGCTCGAGCGCCTCCCACGAGGTCTCCAGGAGCAGGCGCTGCTGCGAGTCGGTGGCCAGCGCTTCCCGCGGGCTCATCCCGAAGAAGTCCGGATCGAAGTCGGCCGCGTTGTGCAGGAAACCGCCGGTGCGCGCGTACGACGTGCCCGGGTGGTCGGGGTCCGGGTGGTAGAGCGCGTCGAGGTCCCAGCCGCGGTCAGCCGGGAAGCCGGTGATCGCGTCGGTGCCGTTGAGCACCAGGTCCCACAGTTCCTCCGGCGAGTTCACGCCACCGGGGAAGCGGCAGGACATCCCCACGATCACGATCGGGTCGTCGGCGCTATGAATGTGGCTTTCATTGCGTCCAGCGCTAAGAATGTGGCTTTCATTGCGCCCGAACAGCTCGTCCCGCAGGTACGCAGCCAGCACGGCCGGCGTCGGGTAGTCGAAGACCATGGTCGCGGGCAGGCGCAGCCCGGTCGCCGCGCTCAGGCGGTTGCGCAGTTCGACCGCGGTCAGCGAGTCGAACCCGAGGTGCTGGAAGGTCCGCGCCGGGTCGACCGCCGCCGGGCCCGCGTACCCGAGCACCACGGCGACCAGCCCGCGGATCGCCTCCACCAGCGACTCCACGCGCTCGGCGTCGCTCTGCCCGGCGAGCCGCCGCGCCAGCGTGCCCGCGGTTTCCTCACCGGCCGCCGCGCGCCGGGCGCGGGTGCGCACCAGGCCACGCAGCAGGGGCGGGACGTCGTCGCGACCACGCAGCGCCGCC
Organism: Amycolatopsis albispora; assembly: GCF_003312875.1. Lineage (NCBI taxonomy): Bacteria > Bacillati > Actinomycetota > Actinomycetes > Pseudonocardiales > Pseudonocardiaceae > Amycolatopsis > Amycolatopsis albispora. The sequence continues at coordinate 8,349,695 of NZ_CP015163.1, read as the reverse complement.
AGGTCCACGTTCATCGGCAGGATCACCGGCTCACCGGTGGCCAGCGCGGCGTCGAACAACGCGACGCCCTGCTCCGCCGACAGCGGCGGCATCCCGTCCTGGGCCAGTCGCCGCAGGTCGGCGTCGGTGACGCTGCCGGTGAGGCCGATCGTCCGGTCCCACGCGCCCCACACCAGCGAAACCCCGGGCAGCCCGGCGGCGTGGCGCTCCCGGATCAGCGCGTCGAGCGCGGCGTTCGCGGCCGCGTAGTTGCCCTGACCAGCACCGCCGAACACCCCGGCACCAGCCGAATAGACCACGAACGCCGACAGGTCGCCGGTGAGTTCGTGCAGGTTGCGGGCCGCGTCGAGCTTCGGCCGGAGCACGCTGTCCAGCCGCTCCGGGGTCAGCGAGCCGATCACACCGTCGTCGAGCACACCCGCCGCGTGGACCACGGCCTTGACGTCGTACCGCGCCAGCAACGCCGAGAGCGCGTCACGGTCGGCCACATCACAAGCTGCGACCTGCACGTTCGCGTCGATGTCCGACACGTCGGCGGCACCACTGCGGCTGACCAGCAGCAGGTTCCGCACACCGTGCTCGCGCACCAGGTGCCGGGCGAGGACCCCGCCCAGACCACCGGTGCCGCCGGTGATCAACACCAGTTCGTCGGGATTCCAGGTGAACCGCTCGGCAGGCGCGGGCACCCGCGCGAGGCGCGGCACCAGGATCTCACCGCCGCGAATGGCGAGCTGGGGCTCGCCGGTGGCGACGGCCGCCGGGACCAGGGCCAGATCCTCGGCCTCCACCAGGACAAACCGGCCCGGGTTCTCCGACTGCGCCGAGCGGACCAGCCCCCACACGGCCGCGGTCGCGGGCGTGTCGCCCCGGGTGACCAGCACCAGCCGCGAGTCGGCGAACCGGTCGTCGGCCAGCCAGCGTTGCAGCAGGTCGAGGGCGTGCGCGGTGAGCTCACGCACCGAGCCGGTCTCCGGCAGCGGCAGCACCACCACCTCCGGAACGTCCTCAATGGACTCCAACGTCTCGTGCACGGCGAACACCGGCTCGGCCGCAGCGGCGGGCGCGGGCACCCAGTCGACGCGGAACAGGCCGTCGCGGGCGGGGTCGCCGACCTGGTCGGCCGCCACCTCGCGGAGCACCAGCGAGTCGATCGAGGCGACCGGTCCCCCGGCCGCGTCCGCGACCTCGACCGAAAGCCCGCTGCCCTCGGCACGCAGGCGAACCCGCGCGGTGGCCGCGCCGACCGCGTGCAGGGAAACGCCTTCCCACGAGAACGGCAGCGCACCCCCGCTCAACACGCCCAGCTCCGCCAGTCCGGCGGCGTGCAGGGCGGCGTCCAGCAACGCCGGGTGCAGGCCGAATCCGTCCGGCGAAACCCCTTCGGGCAGAGCGACCTCGGCAAAGACCTCGTCACCGTGCTGCCAGGCCGCCCGCAGCCCTTGGAACACCGGGCCGTAGGCAAAACCGTCGTCGGCGAAGCGCTGGTAGCAGCCGTCCACGCCGATCGGCTCGGCGCCGGACGGCGGCCAGGTCACGCTGTCGAAAGTGGACGGACGGGTACCGGTGCCCAGGAACCCGCTGGCGTGCTCGGTCCACGGCAGATCGACCGCGTCCTCCGGGCGGCTGTGCACCACGATCGCGCGCCGCCCCTGGTCGTCGGGCAGCCCGACGCGCAACTGGAGCTGGACCGCGCCCTGTTCGGGCAGGACCAGCGGGGCCGCGAGCGTGAGTTCGTCCACCCGGTCGCAGCCGAGTTCGTCCCCGGCCCGCACGGCCAGTTCGACAAACGCCGTACCGGGCAGCAGCGCCTTGCCGTGCACCACGTGATCGGCCAGCCACGGGTGCGACCGCAGCGAAAGGCGGCTGGTGAAAACGTGCTCGCCCTCGGCCAGTTCGACCGCCGCGCCGAGCAGCGGGTGTCCGACCGAGCCCAGCCCGGCCGCCCGCACGTCACCGGCACCATTGGCGGCCGACGGCCAGTAACGCTGCCGCTGGAAGGCGTAGGTGGGCAGGTCGACGCGCTGGGCGTCGCCGAAGAACACCGGCCAGTCCACCGCGACCCCGGCCACGTGCGCCTCGGCGACCGAGGTCAGGAACCGCAGCGCACCACCGTCGTCCCGGCGCAGGGACCCGAGCACGACGCCCGGCACCCCGGCCGACTCCAGCGTCTGCTCGACGCCGACGGTGAGCACCGGGTGCGCGCTCGGCTCGATGAACACGTCGAATCCGTCGTCGAGCAGGCGGCGTGTGGTGCGCTCGAATTCGACGGTCTGGCGCAGGTTCATGTACCAGTACTCGGCGTCCAGGCCCGCGGTGTCGATGGGCTCGCCGGTGACCGTGGAGTAGAAGGGAATTTCGCTGGTGCGCGGGCTGATCGAAGCGAGACCGGCGAGCACGCGCTCGCGGATTTCCTCCACCTGAACCGAATGCGACGCGTAGTCCACAGTGATGCGACGCGCCCGAATGCCATCGGCTTCACAGGTGGCCAGCAGCTCGTTGAGCGCGGCCACTTCGCCGGACACCACGGTCGCACCGGGCCCGTTGATCGCGGCGACGGACAGCCGGTCACCCCAGCGGCCGAGGTCCAGTTCGGCGGCCGGGAGCGCGACCGACACCATGCCGCCGTGCCCAGCCAGCACTTCGGCCACCGCGATGCTGCGCAGCGCGACCACCCGTGCCGCGTCGTCCAGGCTCAGCGCGCCCGAGACGGCAGCCGCCGCGATCTCGCCCTGCGAATGCCCGATGACGGCTTCCGGCTCGACACCCACCGAACGCCACAGCTCGGCGAGCGAAACCATGACCGCCCAGAGCGCCGGCTGCACCACGTCGACCCGATCGAGGTTGCCGTCACCACGCAGCACGTCCACAAGGGACCAGTCGACAAACGGTTCCAGCGCGGCAGCGCATTCATCGATCCGGCGGGCGAACACCGGCGACGCGTCCAGCAGCTCCCGGCCCATGCCGACCCACTGCGAACCCTGACCCGGAAACACAAAGGCGGCTCGGCCGACGGCGTTCGCCACGCCCGAGACCACCCCGGCGGTGGCTTCTCCGGCGGTGAACGCACCCAAGGCGTCACGATCGAGCACCACCGCGCGGTGGTCGAGTGCCGCGCGGGTGGTGGCCAGCGAGAAGCCGATGTCCTCAATGGACCCTTCGGCTTCCTGGATCCTGGCAGCCTGAGCGGTCAGCGCGGCCTCGGTCCTGGCCGAAAGCAACCACGGCACCACACCGGTCAGCGGCGACTCGCGAACGGCCTCCGGTTCGACCGGCTCCGGTTCCGGCGCCCGCTCGAGCACAACGTGCGCGTTGGTACCGCTCACCCCGAACGAGGACACCCCGGCCCGGCGCTCCGGCCGCGGCCACGGCACCGGCTCGGTCAGCAGCTCGACCGCTCCCGACGACCAGTCGATGTGCGACGACGGCCGGTCGGCGTGCAGGGTTTTCGGCAGCGTGCCGTGCCGCATCGCCAGCACCATCTTGATCACGCCCGCCACGCCGGCCGCGGCCTGCGCGTGGCCCAGGTTCGACTTGATCGAGCCCAGTTTCAGCGGGTGCTCACGGTCCTGGCCGTACGCGGCCATCAACGCGTGTGCCTCGATCGGGTCGCCCAGGGCGGTGCCGGTGCCGTGTGCCTCCACAGCGTCCACATCGGACGGCTGCAGTCCGGCGTTCGCCAGCGCTGCCCGGATCACCCGCTGCTGCGACGGCCCGTTCGGCGCGGTCAGCCCGTTCGAAGCACCGTCCTGGTTGACGGCCGTGCCGCGGATGACGGCGAGAATGGTGCGCCCGTTGCGCTGCGCGTCGGACAGCCGCTCCAGCACCAGTTGCCCGGCGCCCTCGGACCAGCCCATGCCGTCCGCGCGATCAGAAAAGGCCTTGCTCCGGCCGTCCGCGGCGAGCGCGCCCTGCTTGGTGAACTCGGTGAACGCGCCGGGGGTGGACATCACCGCGACACCACCGGCCAGCGCGAGCGAGCATTCCCCCGCCCGCAGCGCCTGGACCGCGAGGTGCAGCGCGACCAGCGAAGACGAGCAAGCCGTGTCGACCGACACCGCCGGGCCTTCGAAGCCGAAGGTGTAGGAAACCCGGCCGGAGATGACGCTGGCGATGACCCCGGTGGTGGCCTCCCCGGCGAGCAGGTTGGCGTAGTCCTGGCCGTTCGTGCCGGTGAACACGCCGGTCTGGCTGCCGCGCAGCGAATCCGGGTCGATGCCCGCGCGCTCCAGTGCCTCCCACGAGGTCTCCAGCAGGAGCCGCTGCTGCGGGTCCATGCCCAGCGCCTCACGCGGGGAGATGCCGAAGAAGCCCGCGTCGAAGTCGGCCGCGTCGTGCACGAAACCGCCCTCGGTGGCGCGGCTGGCGCCGGTGCGGAACAGCGTGTCGAGGTCCCAGCCGCGGTCACCGGGGAACTCGCCGATCACGTCGCGGCCGTCGGCGAGCAGCTCCCACAGCTGCTCCGGCGAGCGCACCCCGCCGGGGTAGCGGCAGGCCATGCCGACGATGGCGATCGGCTCGGTGTGCTTGCGCTCCAGCTCGTGCACCCGCTCGCGGGCCCGGCGCAGGTCGACAGTGACTCGCCTCAGGTATTCGACAACCTTGTCCTGCTGCTCATCCTGCTGCACTGGTCCATCCTCTTTCTGCTGACTAGCCAGGAGGCATCACGAGAGGTCGGAGAGTTCCCCGTCGATGATGTCGAGTAGCCGGTCCACCGGGACCGAGTTGATGTCCTCTTCGGACGGACGTGCCGCGGCGCTCCCGCGCAGCCGCTGGAGGATCGCCTCCAGCCGCTCGCCGATGACCTGGGTGTCGGTGTCCTCCGCCGACAACGCCGCTTCGAACCGGTCCAGCTCGCTGAGCGCCGAACCGCGGGGCCGCGCGGGCGCCAGGTTCTCGCCGAGGTAGGCGGCCACCGCGCGTGGTGTCGGGTAGTCGAACACCAGCGCGGCGGGCAGCGCGATGCCGGACTTGGCACGCAGCCGCTCCCGCATCTCGACCGCGGTCACCGAGTCGAATCCCTGCTCGCGGAACACCTTGTCGGCGGGGATCGCTTGTGGACGGTCGTGCCCGAGCACCGCCGCCGCTTCCGCCCGCACCACGTCGAGCAGCACGCGCGCGCGGTCGGCTTCGGGCAGGTCCGCGAGCCGCTGCCGCAGTTCGGGTTCGCCGCCGGTGTCCGGTTCGCCGGCCAGTGCCGCGGTGACCTCGGGCAGGTCGGACAGCAGCGGGCTCGGCCGGGTCGCGGTGAAGCTGGGCGCGAACCGCTTCCAGTCGGTGTTGGTCACCGTGAGCAGGGTTTCGCCGTCCTCCAGGGCCTGCTGCAACGCGGTGATGGCCAGCTTCGGCTCCATCGGCAGCACGCCGACGCGGCGCATGTGCTCGGACAGTTCCGGGTTGTCGGCGCCGAGCCCGGCGTCGGCCCACGAGCCCCAGGCGATCGAGGTCGCGGGCAGGCCCAGCCCACGGCGGTGCAGGGCCAGCGCGTCCAGGTAGGCGTTGCCCGCGGCGTACCCGGGCTGGCCGCCGCTGCCCCAGCTGCCCGCGCCCGAGGAGAACAACACAAACGCGTCCAGGTCGCCGGTCAGCTCGTGCAGGTTCCAGGCCGCGGTCAGCTTCGAGCGCAGGAGCCCGTCGAGTTGCCCGGCGGTCACCGACCCGATCGGCGCGTCCCCGACCCCGACTCCGGCGGCGTGCACCACGGAAGTCACGTCGAGCCCGGCCAGGACCTCGCGCAGGGCTTCGCGGTCGGCCGCGTCGCAGGCCACCACGGTCACCCGCGTGCCATCGGCCTCGAGTTCGGCTTTCAGTTCGGCGGCTCCCGGTGCGTCCGGACCGCGACGGCTGGTCAGCACCACGTGCTCGGCTCCGCTGGCGACCGCCCACCGCGCGACCTGGCCGCCGAGCCCGCCGGTGCCGCCGGTGATCAGGACCGTGCCACGCAGGCTCCAGTGCTCGGGCCGTGCCCCGGACGCCGGAGCGTGCACCAGCCGACGGCCGAACACGCCGTCGGACCGCACGGCGACCTGGTCTTCTCCGCTGGTCAGCACGGCGGCGAACCGCTGCGCGGCCCGGTCGTCGAAGTGCTCGGGCAGGTCGGCGAGGCCACCCCAGCGGCGGGGCAGCTCCAGCGCGGCCGACCGGCCGAGGCCCCACAACGCGCCCAGCTCGGGCCGCGTCACCTCGGTGGGTTCCGCGACCGCCACCGCACCACGGGTGACCAGCCAGAGCGGCGCCTCGATCCCGGCGTCACCCAGCGCCTGCACCACCTCGACGGAGTAGAGCAACCCGGCGGGTACCGCGCCGTGCGGCGGGGCGTCGCTCAGCCCGGCCAGCGAAACGACCCCGGCGAACTCCTGTCCCGCGAGGTCCTCGAACTTCGCGGTCATGGCCTTGCGGTCGGAGACCTCGACGCGGACGACGTCGGTGCCGAGCGCGGCGAGCACGGCGGTGGTCCACTCGTCCTCGCGGTCCAGCACCGCCAGCCACGGCCGACCGGCCGCGGCGGCCTGCTCGGGCAGCCGCGCCCACGATTCGCGGTACCGCCAGGAGTCCACAACGGACTGCGCGCGCCGCCGGTTCCGCCAGGTCGCCAGCGCGGGCACCACGGTGGCGGCGGTGTCGGGGTCCACCTCCAGCGCGGCGGCCACGGTGTCCAGGTCACCGTCGTCGACCAGGTTCCAGAACGCGGCGTCCACCGGGTCGGCAGCGGCCGGCGCGGCCGGTTCCGCCCAGAACCGCTGCCGCTGGAAGGCGTAGGTCGGCAGGTCCACCCGCTGCGCGCCGGTGCCGTCGAAGATCGCGCGCCAGTTCACCGGCACGCCGCTGACGTGCAGTTTTGCCAGTGCGGTGAGCGCGCTGGTTTCTTCGGGCCGGTTCTTGCGCAGGAGCGGCACGAGCGTCGCGCCGGGCGCCGAGTCGGCGGCCATGCCGGACAGCACACCGTCGGGGCCCAGTTCCAGGAAAACATCCGCCCCCGCTTCGGCCAGCGCGCGCACGCCGTCGGCGAAGCGCACGGTGTCGCGCACGTGCCGGACCCAGTAGTCCGGCGCGCACAGCTCGGCGCCGGTGGCGACTCCCCCGGTCAGGTTCGACACCACCGGCACCCGCGGCGCGGTGAACGACAGCCCCGACACCACCGCCCGGAAGTCATCCAGCATCGAGTTCATCAAGGGTGAGTGGAACGCATGGCTGACCGGCAAACGCCTAGACTTCCGCCCGCGCTCGGCAAAACCCGCCGCGATCTCCGTCGCGACCTGGGCGTTTCCGGAGATCACCAGTGAGCCGGGGCCGTTGATCGCGGCGATCGACACGTCCTCGGTGAGCAGCGGCGCGACCTCGTCCTCGGTGGCCTCGATCGCCACCATCGCGCCGTCCGCGGGCAGCGCCTGCATCAGCTTCGCGCGGGCGGTGACCAGCGTGCACGCGTCTTCGAGGTTCAGGACCCCGGCGACATGGGCGGCGACGATCTCGCCGATGGAATGCCCGGCCAGGAAGTCGGGCCTGATGCCCCACGACTCGATCAGCCGGTACAGCGCGACTTCGACCGCGAACAAGGCGGGTTGCGTGGCGCCAGTCTCGTTCAAGGCGGCTTCGTCCGTGCCCCACATGACGTCGCGAACGTCCAGGTGGTCGAGCACGGTGTCCAGGGCGGCCGCGAAGACGGGGAAGCGCGCGTACAGCTCGCGGCCCATGCCGAGTCGCTGGCTGCCCTGGCCGGAGAACAACACCGCCAGCGTCCGGTCGCCCGCCTCACCGCGTGCCAGCTCGGTGAGCCCGTCGTCCGAGGACAGCAGCACCGCGCGGTGCTCGAACACCGACCGCGAGATCACCGTGGAGTAGCCGATGTCCAGCGGGTCGCCGCCGAGCGCGCGCAGCCGGTCGGCCTGGGCGTCGAGCGCGGCCGCCGAGCGGCCGGACACCAGCCACGGCACCACCGACGGCGTGACCTCGGCGGGTGCCACCACCGGCGCCACCGCGGGTGCCTGCTCGATGATCACGTGGGCGTTGGTGCCGCTGATGCCGAAGGACGACACCCCGGCCCGTGCCGGTCGGTCCCGCACCGGCCACTCCGCCGGTTCGGTCAGCAGCTCGACCGACCCCGTCGTCCAGTCCACATAGGACGACGGCTGGTCCACGTGCAGGGTCTTCGGCAGCACGCCGTGCCGCAGGGCCTGCACCATCTTGATCACCCCGGCGACGCCCGCCGCCGCCTGCGTGTGGCCCAGGTTCGACTTCACCGAGCCGAGCAGCAGCGGCCGTTCGCGTTCTTGGCCGTACGTGGCCAGCAAAGCCTGTGCCTCGATCGGATCACCCAGCGTGGTACCGGTGCCGTGTGCCTCCATGGCGTCCACATCGGACGGTTTCAGCCCGGCGTTCGCCAGTGCCTGGAGGATCACCCGCTGCTGCGACGGTCCGTTCGGTGCGGTCAGCCCGTTCGACGCGCCGTCCTGGTTGACCGCACTGCCGCGCAGCACGGCGAGAATGGTGTGCCCGTTGCGCTTGGCGTCGGAAAGCCGTTCCAGCACCACAAAACCGACGCCCTCGGACCAGCCGGTGCCGTCGGCCGCGTCGGCGAAGGACTTGCACCGGCCGTCCGGGGCGAGCCCGCCCTGGAGCGAGAATTCCACGAAGGTCTGCGGTGTCGACATCACCGCGACCCCGCCCGCCAGCGCCAGGTCGCATTCGCCGTCACGCAGCGACTGCCCGGCCCAGTGCATCGCGACCAGCGAAGACGAGCACGCCGTGTCCACGGTGACCGCCGGGCCTTCGAGTCCCAGCGCGTAGGCGACCCGGCCGGAGACCACGCTGCCCGCGTTGCCGATGCCCCAGTACGCCTCCGAGCCCTCCGGTGGATCGGGCAGCCCCCAGCCGTAGTCGTGGTACATCACCCCGGCGAACATGCCGGTTTTGCTGCCACGCAGGGAAAGCGGATCGATCCCGGAGCGTTCCACCGCCTCCCAGGAGGTTTCCAGCACCAGCCGCTGCTGCGGGTCCATCGCCAGCGCCTCACGCGGTGAGATGCCGAAGAACCCAGCGTCGAACTCCGGTGCGTCGTAGAGGAAACCGCCCTGCTGGCAGTAGGTGGCCCCGGCTTCGGAGCCGAACAACCGGGCCAGGTCCCAGCCACGGTCGGCGGGGAAGTCCGAGACCACCTCGGCGCCCTCGGTGACCAGGCGCCACAGGTCCTCCGGCGACCGCACGCCACCGGGGTAGCGGCAGGCCATGCCGACGATGGCGATCGGCTCGTCCGGCCCGGTGACCGGCTCGTCCACCTTGATGGGCGCGGGCTTTTCCCCGAGCAGCACGGCCCGCAGGTGCCGGGCCAGCGCCACCGGGGTCGGGTAGTCGAAGGCGACCGTCGCGGTCAGGTCCAGTCCGGTCGCCGCGGCGAGGCGGTTGCGCAGTTCGACCGCGCTGACCGAGGTGAAGCCCAGTTCGCGGAAGGTCTTGCCCGCGCCCGCTCGTTCGCCACCGCTGATGCCGGGAATGGCGGCCACCTCGGTGCGGATCAGACCGACCAGGAACGGCTCCCGCTCGTCGGCAGGCATCGCGGCGACCCGCTCGGCCAGCGAAGCCGAATCCGTGGCCGGTGCCGCGTCGACCAGGCCGCGCAGCAACGCGGGCACGGCCCGCGAACCGGTCTGCTCGCCGACCCGCATCACCACCGCGTGCGGCAGGTCCATCGCGGTGACCGCGTCGAACATGGCCAGGCATTCCTGAGTGGACAGTTCACCCGACGGCGCGGCGGTGCCGAGTGCCACGCACACCGCGGGCAGTCCCCGCGCACGGCGGTGTTGCGCGAGCGCGGTCAGGAAGGCGTTGGCCGCGGCCTGGTCACCGCGCCCGGCCGCGCCGAGCGCCCCGGCGACCGAGCCCAGCAGCACAAACGCGGTCAGCTCGGCGCCGGCGGTCAGCTCGTGCAGGTTGACCGCACCGTCCACAATGGCGCGGAAGGCCAGGCGGCGGTCACCCGGCGGCGCGGCCGGGCTCTCCACCTCACCGTCGCAGTGCAGCACGGCGGTGACCGGTCGCTTCAGCCCGCCGAGCACCCGTGCCAACGCCTCGCGGTCGCCGAGGTCGCAGGTGGCCGTGCTGACCCGTGCGCCGAGCTTGGTCAGCTCGTTCTCCAGCTCACCGTCGGCCGGGTTGAGCAGCAGCAGGTTCCTGGCGCCGTGCGCGGCCACCAGGTGCCGGGTCAGCGCGACGCCCATCGGGCCGGTGGCACCGGTGACCACCACCGTCCTCTTCGGATCGAGGTGCATCGGCTGGCCGTCGGTGCTCGCGGTGACCCGCATCAGCCGCGGGCGGAACGCGATGCCACCGCGGATCGCCAGCTGCGGCTCGTCCGAGCCCACCGCGAACGGGAGCACCGGCGACGCGTCCTCGTCCACGTCCACCAGGATGAACCGGTTCGGGTACTCGGCCTGGAGCGAGCGCAGCAGACCCCACAGCGAGGCGTGCACCAGGTCGCCGACGTCCTCGCCCGCGCCGGTCGCCAGCGCACCCCTGGTCACCACCACCAGGCGGCAGCTCGCCAGCCAGTCGTCGTGCGCCCACGACCACAGCAGGTCGGACAGCTCGCGCAGCACCTCGTGCGCGGCGTCGGTGCCGGTGCGGCCGGGAGCACAGCACAGCACGGCGACCTCCGGCACCGGCTCGCCCAGCGACGCGGCCACGTGCAACGCGGCGGTGTCCTCATGCGACTCCACCGACATCCCGGCCGTCACCAGGCCCGCGGCCAGTCCGAAGTGGTCGGTGCCGAGCACGGCCCAGTTCCTCGGCAGCGGCGCGGTGCTGGTGCGGACCGAGGGCAGCGGCACCCAGTCGGTCCGCAGCAGAGACTCGTGCCTGCCGCCGCTGGCCGCGCGCAGCCGCGCGGGCCGGTTGAGCAGCACGTGACGGGTGATCTTGCCCGACGGCGTCCGCGGCACCTCGTCGATCTCGTACAGTTCCTCGGGCACCTTGAAGTTGGACAGCTGCTCGCGGCAGGTGTCGAACAGCAGCTCGGGATCGAGGCCGGGCCCGGGCACCACGAAGGCGATCGGCACCTCACCGAGCACGTCGTGCGGTCGCCCGACCACCGCCGCGTCGGCCACGCCGGGCACCTTGCGGAGCACTTCCTCCACCTCACCGGGGTGGATGTTCTCGCCGTTGCGGATGATGAGTTCCTTGATCCGCCCGGTGATGGTCAGGTAACCGGCTTCGTCGGCGCGGGCGAGGTCACCGGTGCGGTACCAGCCGTTGACCATCGCCTCGGCGGTCGCCTCCGGCTGGTTGTGGTAGCCCACCATGACGTTCGGGCCGCGGACCCACAGCTCACCCTCGTCGCCGGACGGCACGTCGAGGCCGGTGTCCGGATCGACCAGGCGCACCGACACCCCGGGGATCGGCAGCCCGCACGAACCGTCCACCCTGGTCCCGTGGATGCCGTTGACCACAAAGGACCCGCAGCCCTCGGTGCTGCCGTAGCAGTCGAGCAGCGGCACGCCGAAGGTCCGTTCGAACGAGTGCCGCAGCGCGGCCGGGCACACCGTGCCGCCGGTCAGGCAGGCCCGCAGGTGAGGCGCGCGGACCTCGGTGTCCTTCGCCGCTTCGAGCAGGTAGTGGTAGAGCGCGGGCACCCCGGCGAGAAAGGTGTAGGCGTCTTCGGCGAGGGTGCGCAGCACGTCCTCGGCGGCGAAGCCGTCCATCAGGTGCGCGGTGGCGCCGACCGCGGTCACACCCAGCACGGTGAAGATGTGCGCGAGGCTGTGGTGCAGCGGCAGCGGCCACAGCACCAGGTCCTCTTCGGACAGTCCGATGACCGGCGCGTAGCAGGCCGCCACCGACCACAGGCAGCTGCGCTGGGTGGACAGCACGCCCTTGGGCTTGCCGGTGGTGCCGGAGGTGTAGAGCATCCAGGCGACGTCGTCGAGTTCCTGGTCGTCCCGCGCGGGCAGGTCCGGCGGCGTGGTCATCAGGTCTACATAGGACACCACGGCGGCGTGCTCGGGTACCGGCTCGTCGCCGGTGACCACCACGCGCAGGTACGGCCGCCCCGCCAGCAACGCGAGCACCTGCGGCAGGTGCGCGGGATCGGTGATCACCACGCTGGCACCGCTGTCGTCGACCACGTGCGCCAGCTCGGCCGCCGCGGAATGCGGGTTGAACGGCACGCCGACACCGCTGGCCCTGGCGATGGACAGGTAGCTCTCGATCACCTCGACCGAATTGCCCAGGTAGATCAGCGCCCGGTCACCCGGCTGCAGGCGCAGCCCGGCCAGGTGCCCCGCCAGCCTGCCGGTGCGCCGGTACAGCTCCTCGTAGGTGACCGCACGCCGGTGGTCGCGGAAGGCCACCTTGGCCGGTCGCCGCTCAGCGTGCGCGGCCAGCAGTTCGGGCAGGGGCCGGATCAGCTCGGTACGCAACATCGGCGGAACTCCCGGGGTCGGCGGTGCAGTTCACCCGGCCGATGTTGCGCGCCGCACAACGGTTATTTCCCTGCATCACCCCCCTGTGACCCCCCTATCTTCACCCTCGGTGCAGTCATTTCCCTAGTGTGTGCGCGAGTGCGGCGGTCCGCGGTCGCGGTGCTGGTAGCGTCCGGTTTTGTGCACATTTTCCACCGTTGACAGTTTTCTCGTGCCAGAGCAGGTCACCGCCAACGCAGGAGATGTCGCCGAATGCAGCCCACCATGCGCCGGAGCGGAAGCGACTGGGACCTGCTCCCCGCCGCCGAGCAGCCGAACTGGCGGAACCACCCCCACTACGAGCGCACGCAGGAGCGGCTTTCGGCGGCCGCACCGCTGGTCACCGAGCCGGAACTGACCGAGGTGCGTGGCGCGCTGGCGGCGGTCGCCGAAGGATCGGCGCGCGTGCTGCAAGCGGGCGACTGCGCCGAAAGCTTCGGTGACGCCACGCTTTCCCGCACGGCCGCGAAGGTCACCGTCCTCAACGAACTCGGCGACCTGCTGGCCAAGAAGGTTTCCCGGCCGGTGGTCCGCTTCGGGCGGATGGCCGGGCAGTACGCGAAACCGCGGTCGAACGCGTTCGAGGTGGTCAACGGGGTCGAGGTGCCGGTGTTCCGCGGGCACCTGGTCAATTCGTTCGAACCGGACCACGCCGGCAGGCAGCACGATCCGCGCCGCATGCTGTGGGCCTACCAGGCCAGCGCCGACGTGCTCGGCGCGCTGCGCACGCACTGGGAATCCGGCCGCAGCGGCCCGTGGACCAGCCACGAGGCACTGGTGCTCGACTACGAACGCCCACTGGTCCGCGCCGGGATCGACGGCGACTACCTCGGCTCCACGCACTTCCCGTGGGTCGGCGAGCGCACGCGGCAGCTCGACCACGCACACGTCCGCCTGCTCGCGTCGGTGACCAATCCGGTCGGCTGCAAGGTCGGCCCGAGCACCGACCCGGAAACCGCGGTACGGCTGTGCGAGCTGCTCGACCCCGGCCGCACGCCCGGCAGGCTGACGCTGATCGTGCGCATGGGCCGGGCGATCGAAACGGCGCTGCCGCCGGTGGTGCGGGCGGTGCGCCGCGCCGGGCATCCCGTGGTGTGGCTGAGCGACCCGATGCACGGCAACACCGTGCGTGCCGAAACTGGGCAGAAGACCAGGTACCTGGCGGACATCATCAACGAGGCCACCGCCTTCGCGCGGATCCTCGATGCGGCCGGCGCGCACCCCGGCGGGCTGCACCTGGAGGTGGCGGCCGAGGACGTGACCGAGTGCGTCGGCGGGCCGGTGGCCGGGGAACGGCAGCTGACCACGCGGTACGAGTCGCTGTGCGACCCCCGGCTGAACCCGGAACAGGCTTTCGAACTGATCGACACCGTTTTCTAGAGCGCGAGCGGGATGGAACATGTCAGAGGAGATCGAACGCGCGGGCACCGACGCCGACGTGGTGATCGTCGGCAACGGCCCGGCAGGCCAGACCCTGTCCATGCTGCTCGCCCAGCGCGGGTGGCGGGTGATCGTGCTGGAGCGGTGGCCGGAGCCGTACCCGTTCCCGCGGGTCAAGGGCTTCGACGGCGAGACCGCGCGCAACTTCGCCGCCGCGGGCATCGGCGACGCACTGCCGGAGATCTACGAGCGGCTCGGCGAGTACGAGTTCCTCAACGCCGACGGGCAGCGGCTGATGCGCTTCGACGTGCCGTTCGAGACCGGGCGTGACGGCTGGCCACCTGCGGTGGTCATCCACCACCCGACGCTGGAGGCGGCGCTGTCCGAGCAGGCCGCGAAGCTGCCCACGCTGAAGGTGCTCACCGGGCACACGGCGATCGGGCTCGCCGACCACGGCGACCACGTGGAGGTCGAGGCGCCGGGCCCGCACGAGGGTTACGACCGGATCACCGCGTCCTGGGTGGTCGGCTGCGACGGGGCGAACAGCTTCGTGCGCGAGCACATCGGGTCGACGAACACCGATCTCGGCTTCAAGCAGGACTGGCTGCTGTGCGACGTGCTGTTCCACGAGCCGCGCGAATTCCACCCGAACGACCGGCAGATCTGCGACCCGCTGCGGCCGACCACCATGGTGGCCAGCGGGCGCGGGCACCGGCGGTGGGAGTTCCGGCGGCTGCCGGGTGAGACGGTGGAGCGGATGAACCGGCCGGAGAACGTGTGGCGGCTGCTCAAGCGGTTCGACGCGACGCCGGAGAACGCGACGCTGTGCCGGCACACCATGTACACCTTCCAGGCGCGGATCGCGGACAAGTGGCGGGAGGGCCGGGTGCTGATCGCCGGGGACGCGGCACACCTGATGCCGCCGTTCGCCGGGCAGGGCATGTGCTCCGGGGTGCGGGACGCGGCGAACCTGGCCTGGAAGCTGGACCTGGTGCTGCGCGGCGTGGCCGGGGACGCGCTGCTCGACGAGTACCCGGCGGAGCGCGATCCCCAGGTGCGGCACGCGATCAACGTGTCGGTGGAGATGGGCAAGATCATCTCGGAACTGGACACGGTCGCCGCGGCGGCGCGGGACGCGCATCTGCTCGGCATGCAGGCGGCGCCTTCGGCGGACGGCTCGTCCTCTGAGGACTCGTCTTCGTTCTACTCGCTGGAGACGGGCGTGGTGCGCCGGAACTCGGCTGGGGAGCCGCTTTCGCCCGCCGGTGAGCTGAGCCCGCAGGGCCGGGTGGCGCGGGGTTCGGCCGCGGGCCTGTTCGACGACGTGGTGGGGCGGGGTTTTGTGCTGATCTCCACGTTCGACCCGTTCTCCGTGCTGGACAGCGACGACCTGGAGTTCCTGGACGACATCGGCGCCCATTTGGTGCGTGTCCTGCCGTCGGACACCTCGCCCTCGGAGGTGAAGCCGCACGAGGTGGTGGACACGGACGACGTGTACCTGCCATGGCTGGCCGGTTCGAAGCAGGTCGGCGCCTTGGTACGGCCGGACTTCTACCTGTTCGGCGGCGCGGTGGACCGGGCGGACCTGTCGGCACTGGTGCGGGAGCTGCGGGCCCACCTGACCGCCCGAGTCCCCGCCTGACCCGTCGAGTCGCCGGCGGCCGCAGCCGCGCTATGAATGTGGCTTTCATTGCGCCAGACGCTATGAAAGCCACATTCATAGCGTCCGGCGACCCCGAGCCGGGCGGTCCGGGGCGGCGGCTCGCTCGTGTCACGAATGTGGCTTTCGGGACGCCAAACGTCTCGAAAGCCACATTCGTGACATCGGCGGGTGCTCGGGAGGCGCCGAGGGTCAGGCGGTGCCGGCGAGGTCCGTGAGCAGGTCGGCTGGTAGGTCCTTCCGGTACTTCACGTTCAGTTTCCGGTACACCCGCGTCAGGTGCTGCTCGATCGTGCTCGGCGTGATGAACAGCTTGCTCGCGATCTCCCGGTTCGTGTACCCCACCGCCGCCAGGGCGGCGACCCGGCGTTCGGCGTCGGTCAGGGCGTCGATGCCCTTGGCCGCCGGGGTCCGCCGCCGCGCGACCTCGGGCTTCGACCGGCTCGGCAGCAGTTCCTCACACAGCTCCACCGCGTCGCAAGCGTTTGCGACGTGCCACGCCCGCCGCGCGACGGTCCACGCGCGACGGTGTTCCCGCAGCGCCTGGTGCGTCCGGCTCAGGTCGGCCAGCGCGAGCGCCAGCTCGTACTGGTCCCCGTGTTCCTCCAAAATGGACACCGCGTCGGCGAGCAGCTGCGGCCGCGTGTGCGGCTGGCTCGTCGCGGCCAGCAGCCGCAGCGCGGTGCCGCGGGTCCGCGAGCCGCCGGGGCCCAGTTTCGCCAGCTGCTCGTTGACCAGCCGACGCGCCTCGTCGCGGTTGCCGTGCCGCAGCCACGCCTCGGCCGCGCTCGTCCGCCACGGCACCAGGCCCGGCACGTCCAGCCCCCAGCTGGTCATCAGCTCCCCGCACGCCAGGAAATCGGCGAGCGCCGCGTAGTGCCGCGAGGTCGCCAGGTAGTGGGTCCCGCGCGCGGCCAGGTAGTGCAGTCCGTGCCGGCTCTGGAACATCGCCTCCGGCACCGGCTGCTCCAGCCGCTTCGCCGCGTCCGCGTGCCTGCCCATCCGGGTCAGCGCGGTGACCAGCGCACCGAGCGGCAGGCCCGCGCCGACGCCCCACCCCGTCGGCGGCAGCAGGTCCAGCGCGGCCTGCGCCTGCTCGACCGCCACCGGCAGCTCACCACGCCGCACCGCGATCTCCGCGCGCGCCGCCGCGTACAACGCCCGGCTGACCGGCGTCCTGGCCTCCGGCAGCAACCGTTCGCAGGCCGTCTGCGCGACCTCCAGCCGGTCCGCGTACACCAGCGCCAGCAACGCGGACATCGCCGTCTCCGGCCCCCACGACACGCTGTCGCTCGGCCGCGCGCCCTCCAGCACCTGCTCCGCGTCGGTGACCGCCTGCTCCCCGGGCCCGGACGCCAGCACCCCGGCCAGCGCCGCGGTCGCCTTCAGCGCGGGCCCGGTGGTCAGGTCGAGCGAGCGCCTGGCCGTGTCGACCGGCACCGGCCCCCGCGACGCCAGCGCCGGGTGCGAGCAGGCCAGCCACAGTTCCATCGCCCGAGCGTCCTCGCCGGCCCGCGAGACCGGGCGATCCGCCTTCTCCACGGCTTCCAGCGCCCGCTTGGCCTCGGTGAACTGGCCGTCCCACAGCAACTGCCGCACCAGCGCCAGCGCGTCCGGCTCGGCGAGCCGGTCTGCCGACGCGGCCAGCGGCGGCAGGCGCCGCGCCGCCGCCGACGGGTTGACCCGCCATTCGGCTCGGGCGAGGCGCGCGGCGATGGCCGCGCGTTCACCGCGCCCCGGGCAGACGCGGTGAGCGAGGTCGAGCAGGCGGACGGCCTCCTCGATCCGCTCGTCCCGCAGCGCGTGGTCGGCTGCCTCGACCAGCACGGGCACGGTCCACGGGCTGTGCGCGTCCTCGGCGTCGAGCAGGTAGGGAGCGACCTCGCCGGCGGACGCACCCTGGTCGTGCCGCAGGCGCGCGGCCGCGAGGCTGCGGGCCCGGCGGTCGTCGGCGGACATGTCGGCCAGCACCGCCGCCCGCGCTTCCGGATGCCGGAACTGACCGTGTTCGAGCAGTTCGGCGGCGTTGAGCAGGTCGATCGCCGAGTCCACCGCCGACACCGGCAACCCGCCCAGCTCAGCGATCATCAGCGTCGTCGACGGCGTCGCGGTGTCCCCCAGCACGGCCAGTGACCGGGCGACGGCCAGCACCTCCGGCTCACACCGGTGCAGGCTGCTCAGCAGGCCCTCGCGGTAACACGGCCCCGGCACCACCTCACCCGGCTGCTCGGGCAGGTCGGCCAGCACCGCGCGGACCAGCAGCGGACTGCCGCCGGTGACCGGGTACAGCTTCGGCGCGAGCCGCCGCGCCCGCCGCCCGCCGAGCTGCTCCGCGGCGAGCGCGGCCACCCCGTCCTCGGTCAGCGGCGGCAGCTCGAGGTGCACGCAACCCTGGCGTGCCAGTTCGTCGTGCAGCGGGGAATGCCCGGACCGCGGACTGTCCACTTCGGTCAGCACCAGCAGGACGTCGGCGGTGTTCAGCCGTCGCAGCAGGTAACCCAGCCAGTGCAGCGATTCGGCGTCGGCGTGCTGCACGTCGTCGACGGTGACCAGGACCGGCGCCCGGTCGAGCAGGATCCGGCACAGCGTATGCCGCACCCTGGCCAGTTCCCGCGCACTGACCTCACCCGCCCCGATTTCCAGGACGCGGCGGAGGCGGTCGGCGGTGTCCGGCGGCAGGTCCAGGCCGCGGAACAACTGGTGCACCACACCGAACGGCAGCGCGCTTTCCTCGCGCGTGCACGACGCCCCGCAGTGCGGCCGCCCGGCCGCGGCGGCCAGCGCGGTCAGCAGCTCCGTCTTGCCGGTGGCGACCGGCCCGGTGAGCCGCACCACGTGCCCGCCCGCGCCGAGCAGTCCGGTCAGGCGCGCCCACTGGGCTTCGCGCTCGACCAGCCCAGCGGGGAGTCCGGCGCCGCAGTCGGCCATACCGCGCACTCCTCGTGTCAGTACTCCGCCAACTGCACTGAATCATGTATTCTCCCTGCACACCCCCGGTACTAGGGGTTTTCCTCGAGTTGCCGTGAGCCCCAGGACAACGGCTCCGGCGGTGCGTCATGCTCCCGGTCATGGCGTCCGAGAAGCCAAGTCAGCGCCCCATCCTGTTTGTCAGCTACTCCGAAAGCGGACTGCTGAACCCGATGCTCGTGCTGGCCGAGGAGCTTTCCCGGCGCGGCGTCCCGAACCTCTGGTTCGCCACCGACGAGAACCGCCGGTCGGCCGTCGAGGGCCTGAACGCGGGCTCTCCGGTCGAATTCTTCTCGCTCGGCGACCCGATCCCCGAACTGTCCTCGACCACCTGGGACGACGAGACCTACCGCCTGGTCACCCAGAAGTCGAAGTTCAAGGCGCGCCGCGCGGTCATCGAGCAGACCGACAAGCCGCGGCTGCGCGTGCCGAAGTACCGCAAGCTCGAAGAGGCCGTGGAGAAGATCGACCCGGCGCTGCTGGTGGTCGAGAGCATGTGCCGCTTCGGCATCGAACTGGCCATCACCAAGCGGATCCCGTACGTGCTGAGCGTGCCGTTCGTGCCGAGCAACGTGCTCACCTCGTACGTGCCGATCGGGAAGTCCTACACCCCCAAGGGCTTCCCGATCCCGCATTCCGGCCTGCCGTTCAACGGCACGTTCGCGCAGCGCGTGCGGAACAAGCTGTTCGGCTGGCGCACGCTGACCATGGCGATGTCGAAAGACATGAAGGCACGCCAAGCCGAAGACGCCAAGGTCCGCGAAGAACTCGGCATCGCGCCGGAGGCGTTCGGCCAGTTCGCCCGCGTGGAGAAGTCGGAACTGGTGCTGTGCAACACCATTCCCGAACTGGACTACCCGTTCGAGCTGCCGGAGAAGGTGCGCGCGGTCGGCGCGATGGTGCCACCGCTGCCGGAATCCGACGACACCGAGCTGGCGGACTGGTTGTCGGCCCAGGATTCGGTGATCTACATGGGCTTCGGCACCATCACCCGGCTCACCGCCGAGCAGGTCGGTGCCCTGGTCGAGGTGGCGAGACGGCTCGACGGCCGGCACCAGGTGCTCTGGAAACTACCCGCGGAGCAGCAGAAGTGGCTGCCGCCCGCCGACCAGTTGCCCGGCAACCTGCGGATCGAGAACTGGGTACCGTCGCAGCTCGACGTGCTCGCGCACCCGAACGTGAAGCTGTTCTTCTCACACGGCGGCGGCAACGCCTACAACGAAGGTGTCTACTTCGGAAAGCCGCAGGTGATGCGGCCGCTGTGGGTGGACTGCTACGACCAGGCCGTGCGCGGCGAGTCCTTCGGCATCAGCCTGACCCTGGACCGGCCGCGGGACATGGACGTCGGCGACGTGGTGGACAAGCTGACGAGGGTGCTGGGCGACAGCTCCTTCCGCACGCGCGCCGAGCGGCTTTCCCGGTTGCAGCGCGAAGCGGGCGGCCGCGAGAAGGCCGCCGACCTGATCCTCGGCCTCCCGGCGATGGCGAAGGACTGAACCGACGATGGGCTACAAGTACCCGGTTTCCCAGCCCTGGCTGGAAGGTCGTGAGCTGGAGTACGTGACCAAGGCGGTCACCGGCAACTGGATCTCCTCGCAGGGCCCGTACGTCCGGCAGTTCGAAGAGGCGTTCGCCGCCTACAACGGGGTCGCCCGCGGGGTGGCCTGCTCGTCCGGCACCACCGCGCTGACGCTCGCGCTGCGCGCGCTCGGGGTCGGCCCCGGCGACGAGGTGCTGGTGCCGGAGTTCACCATGATCGCCAGCGCGTGGGCGGTCACCTATCTGGGCGCCACCCCGGTTTTTGTCGACTGCGGTGACGACCTGAACATGGACCCGGCGCTGATCGAAGCCAAGGTCACCCCGCGCACCAAGGTGATCATGCCGGTGCACGTCTACGGCAGGCGCTGCGACATGGACGCGATCATGGCCATCGCGTTCGAGTACGGCCTGCGGGTGGTCGAGGACTCCGCCGAGGCACACGGCGTGAAGCCGGTCGGTGACATCGCCTGCTACTCGCTGTTCGCGAACAAGATCATCACCTCCGGTGAGGGCGGCATCTGCCTGACCGGTGACCACCGGCTGGCCGACCAGATCGCGCACCTGCGCGGCATGGCGTTCAGCAAGGAGCACAACTTCCTGCACAAGAAGCTGGCCTACAACTTCCGCCTCACCAATCTCCAGGCCGCCGTCGCGCTGGCGCAGGTGGAGCGGCTGGACGAGATCCTCGAACGGCGCGCCGCGATCGACAAGCACTACACCGCCGGGCTGGAGGGCATCAGCGGCATCACGCTGATGCCGCCGCGTGACGTGCTGTGGATGTACGACCTGCTGGCGGACCGGCGCGACGAGCTGATGGCGTACCTCGCCGAAGAGGGCATCGAGACGCGGTACTTCTTCAAGCCGATGAGCCGCCAGCCGGGTTATCTCGCCGACGGCTGGGAGAAGCTGAACGCCAACCGCTTCGCCGAGACCGGCCTGTACCTGCCGACCTACACCCAACTGACCGAGCCGGACCAGGACTTCATCATCGGGAAGATCCGCGGGTTCTACGGGGAAGAGTGACCATGTCGAGTGTCGAACAGCCGCTGGTCCCGTTCATGCTGCGGCGGCCGGGGCAGCCGTTCCCGCCCAACGAGTACGCGCAGTTCCGGAAGCTGGACGGGCTGGTCAAGGCCTCGCTGCCGACCGGTGGCTCGGTCTGGCTGGTGACCAGGCACGAGGACGTGCGCAAGGTCCTGACCGAGCCGAAGATCAGCTCCAACCCGTCGCGCGAGGGCTTTCCCCGGCCCGGCCGGACCGGCGGCGCGCCGTCGGCGCACGAAGTGCCCGGCTGGTTCGTCTCGCTCGACCCGCCGGAGCACACCCGGTTCCGCAAGGCGCTGATCCCGGAGTTCACCGTGCGCCGCATCAAGGAGATGCGCGAGGCGGTTGAGTCCATTGTCGACGGTGTGCTGGACCGCATGCTGGCCAAGGGGAACTCGGCCGACCTGGTGGCCGACTTCGCGCTGCCGGTGCCGTCGCTGGTGATCTCGTCGCTGCTCGGGGTGCCCAAAGTGGACCGCGACTTCTTCGAGTCGAAGACGCAGATCCTGGTCACCATCAGCTCCAGCGACGAAGAGCGCGACGACGCCAGCCAGCAGATCCTGCGTTACCTCAACCGGCTCATTTCGCTGCGGACGAAGCGCCCCGGCGACGACCTGATCAGCAGGCTGGTCTCGGCGGGCACGCTCGACCCGGCGGAGATCTCCGGGGTCGCGATGCTGCTGCTGATCGCCGGGCACGAAACCACCGCGAACAACATCGCGCTCGGCGCGATGACGCTGATCGACAATCCACAGTGGATCGGCGACGAGCGGGTGGTCGAGGAACTGCTGCGCTACTACTCGGTGGCCGACATGGTGGCGCTGCGCGTGGCGGTGGAGGACGTGGAGATCGGTGGTCAGCTGATCAGGGCCGGTGAGGGCATCGTGCCGCTGGTCGCCGGGGCCAACCACGACGAGACGATGTTCGAGCGGCCGGGCGAGTTCGACCCCGGCCGGTCGGCGCAGCACCACGTGGCCTTCGGTTACGGGGTGCACCAGTGCCTTGGCCAGAACCTGGTCCGGGTGGAGATGGACGTGGCCTACCGCAAGCTGTTCGAGCGCGTGCCGGCGCTCAAGGTGGCCGAGGCTCCCGAAGGCCTGCCCTACAAATACGACGGTGTGCTGTTCGGGCTGCATGCCCTGCCCGTTTGCTGGTAGGAGACTGGGGAATGACAACTTCGCAGGACGAGCTGCCGTCGCTGGCGACGGAGCGGGAAGGCCTGCTGCGGCTGCGGCCGAGCACCCTGCTTCAGGAATTGCAGGAGCAGGCGCCGATCTGCCGCGTGCGCACGCCCGCCGGGGACGAGGCGTGGCTGGTGACGCGTTACGCCGAGGTCAAGCAGCTGCTGATGGACGAGCGCATCGGGCGTTCGCACCTGGACCCGGCGTCGGCGCCGCGGTACGTGGACAACCCGTTGCTGGACATGCTGATCATCCCGGACCACGAAGCGGCGCGTGACGCGCACAAGCAGGCGCGGGCGTGGCTGGCACCCAACTTCACCGCCCGCCGCGTGCTCAACCTGAAGCCGCGGGTCGAAGAGATCGCGGCGTCCACATTGGATTCTTTTGTCGAGTCGGGCCCACCGGCGGACCTGCACGGGGGATTTTCCTTCCCGTTCGCGCTGCTGGTGCTGTGCGAGCTGATCGGCGTGCCGCTGGAGGAACGCGACCGGATCCTGGAGCCGCTGCAGCAGATGGGCGGCGTGGACGACCGGGACGGCGCCGAGGGCGGGATGGGCGCGATCTTCGCCTATGCCGCGGAACTCGGCGCGCGCAAGCGGGAGAATCCCGGTGAGGACGTCATTTCGCGGATGGTGCAGAACGGCGCCACCGACGAGCAGGTGGGCCCGATCGCGGCGAACCTTTTGTTCGCCGGGCTGGAGAGCGTCGCGTCGCACATCGACCTCGGGGTCGCGCTGCTGTCGGCGAACCCGGACCAGCGCGACGCGGCGCTGTCCGACCAGGGCAAGCTGGCCACCGCCGTCGAAGAGGTCCTGCGCGCGGCGAAGGCCGGTGGCTCGGCGCTGCCGCGGTATGCCAGCGAGGACATCGAGGTCGGCGGGGTCACCATCCGCGCCGGCGACCTGGTGCTGATCGACTTCACCCTGGCGAACTTCGACAGCCAGGCCTTCGACGACCCGTCACGCTTCGACGTGACACGCACGCCGAACGCGCACCTGACCTTCGCGCACGGCATCTGGCACTGCATCGGCGCGCCGCTGGCGCGGGTGCAGCTGCAGGTGGCCTACTCGGCGCTGTTCACGCGCCTGCCCGGACTGCGGCTGGCGGTCCCGGTCGAAGAACTGCAAATGCGCGGGGGCGGCCTGGCGGACGGCCTCGGCGGCCTCCCCGTCACCTGGTAATCGCCGCACCAGGCAAGTGTCACGAATGTGGCTTTCGAGACGTTTGGCTTCTCGAAAGCCACATTCGTGACATCGGGGCCGCCGCGGCCGGGGGTGGCGCAAGTCGGTTCGGTGCGACCCACCACCGAGAACACGAATGTGGCTTTCGGGGCGAAATCCGCTCCGAAAGCCACATTCGTGTCCAGACCCTACAAGGTCGCCAGCCAGTCTTCGATGACGTCGGCGGTCAGGTGGGACGACTCCTTCACCATGGCCATGTGGTCCGCCTCGATCATGCGGACCTCGGTCGTCGGGATCGGCACCTCCGTCATCGCCGTCTCCAGTTCGGTGCCGTCGACCTCCACCGCGCATCGGATGAGCAGTTTCGGCGCCTCCGGGTGCAGCCCGATGTCGGTCATCTTCATGAACCAGTGCGCCATCGCCGACAGCCGGGCGCTGTTCATCTTCACCGCCGGCGAATCCATGGTGTTGAAGTAGTTGTTCGACACCGCGTCGAAGTTGATGCCCTCGTTGCTGTCGTAGCGCAGGCTGAGCGTGTCCAGCAGGATCACCGACTCCGGGCTCACGCCCCAGGTCTGCTCCAGCACCGCCGCCGCGAAGTAGGCCAGCGTGCCCCCGGTCGAGTGCCCGACCAGCACGAACGGTTCACCGTCGCTGGCCTCCAGCACGCTCTCCGCGACCACGCGCGCCGCGGCTTCGGTGGTCGCGGGCAGGCTCTCCCCCGGCGCGAAACCGACCAGCGGCAGCGCCGAGACGTGCCGCTTGCCCCGCAGGTGCGCGGCGATCCGCGCGTACATGTGCACCCCGGCGCTCGCGCCCGGCGCGCTGATGCAGATCAGCCGCGGGTTCGACGAGCCTTCCGCCAGCGTCACCGCGGCAGGCAGTTCCTCCAGCTCGGCCGGGGTGTCGAAGGTCGGCCGCAGCTGCGCCACGTACTTCAGCATCCGCAGCCCTTCGACCGCCTTGCCCTCGTTCACCGCCTTCATGAACAGGCCCTGCACGGTGTCGTTCGGGTCCACCAGCTGCTGCGCGCCACCCGAAACCGCCGAGGAACGCTCGGCGGGCAGCTCGGTTTGCAGCCACTCCGCCAGTTTCGACGGCGTCTTGTTGTCGAACACCACCGAACTCGGCAGCTTCATGCCCAGCAGCTCGGACAGCTGGTTCCGCAGTTCCACCGCGATCAGCGAGTCGAAGCCCAGCTCGAGGAAGTCGCGTTCCGGGTCGACCTCACCGGCGTCGCTGTGCCCCAGCAGCACCGCCGAGGTCTGCACCACCAGCTCCTGCAGCGCGTCCCGCTGCCCGGCCGGGTCCATGCCGCGCAACCGGTCGAGCACGGTGACCGACGCCTTCTCCGCCGCCGCGGGCACCGGGTCCCCGAGCAGGCCGCGGAACAGCGGGGCCGCGCCGCCCTGCGAGCGCTGGCCTTCCTCGTTGAAGTGCATCGGCACGACAAACGCGTCGTCACGCGCGATCGCCGCCTCGAACAGTGCCATGCCCTGGTCCGGCGTCAGCGGCGGCATGCCGGAGCGCATGATCCGCTCCATCGCGGCCTGGCTCAGCCCGCTGGTCATCCCGCTTTCCTGCGCCCACGGACCCCACGCGAGCGAGGTCGCGGCCAGGCCGAGGCCGCGCCGGTGCTCGGCCAGCGCGTCCAGGAAGGCGTTCGCGGCGGCGTAGTTGCCCTGCCCGACCGCGCCGGTCACCGACGAGACCGACGAATACAGCGCGAACACCGGCAGGTCCATCGAGCGCGTTGCCTCGTGCAGGTTCCAGGCGGCGTCCACCTTCGGCCGCAGCACGGCGTCGAGCCGCTCCTGGGTGAGCGAGCCGACCAGGCCGTCGTCGAGCACACCGGCCGCGTGGATCACCGCGGTCAGCGGGTGCTCGGCCGGGATCGACTCCAGCGTTTCCGCCAAGGCCGCCGCATCCGCGACATCGCAGGCGGCCACCGTCACCGACGCGCCCAGCTCGGACAGCTCCGCCTTCAGCTCGGCCGCACCCGGCGACTGCGGGCCGCCCCGCGAAGCCAGCACCAGGTGCCGCACCCCGCGCTCGGCGACCAGGTGCCGCGCGAGCACCTTGCCCAGTCCGCCGGTGCCACCGGTCAGCAGCACCGTGCCCTCGGGGTCGAGTGCACGCGGCGCCGGGCTCTCCTCCGCCAGCCTGGCCAGCCGCGCCACGCGGATGCTTCCCTTGCGCAGCACCACCTGCGGCTCGTCCCAGGACAGCAGCGCGGGCAGCACCGCCGGTGAGGTTTCGGTGTCGTCGAGGTCGACCAGCAGGAAGCGCCCGGGGTTTTCCGACTGCGCCGACCGCACCAGCCCGCAGGCCGCGGCCGCGCCGACGTCGGTCACCTGCTCACCGGGCAGCGCGACCGCGCCACTGGTGACAAACACCAGCTTCGAGTTCGCGAACCGCTGGTCCGCCAGGCTTTCCTGGATCAGGTTCAGCACGCGCCCGGTCAGCTCGTGCACCGACGCCGGTCCGTCCGCCTCCAGCCGCCCGGCCACCGACACCAGGAACACGTCCGGCACCAGACCGCCGTCGACCAGCGTGCCGGTCAGCGTCTCCCCGTAGGCGGTGATCGTCTCGCCCGCGCCGTACATCTTGTGCGCCATGTCGAACTCGTCCGCGCCGATCACCGCCCACCGCGCACCACCGGCCGGGGTCAGCTCGGCCGAGGCCGGGGTCCAGTCCAGGTGGAACAGTTCCGGGCGGCCGCTGGGCAGCTGCGCCGGGCCGGTCTCCGGGCGGGCGCCGCCGGTCGGCCAGAAGCGCTGGTGTTGGAAGGCGTACGTCGGCAGGTCGATCCGCTTCGCGCCCATGCCGGTGAAATAGGCGGGCCAGTCGAGCCGGACCCCGCTCACGTGCAGGCGGGCCAGCGCGGTCAGCAGCGACTTCTCCTCGGGCCGGTCCTTGCGCAGGGCCGGGACCACCGCCACCGGCCGGGGCGCGTCCTCCAGGCTTTCCTGCGCCAGCGCGGAAAGCACGCCGTCGGGACCGAGTTCGAGGAACGCGCCGACGCCGTTCGAGACCAGGGTGCCCACCGCGTCGGCGAAGCGCACGGCGTCACGGACGTGCTGCACCCAGTACTCCGGCGAGGCTACGTCACCGCTGGTCACCACCGGGATTTCCGGTTCGGCGAAGGAAAGCCCGGAGACCACCGCGCGGAAGTCGTCCAGCATCGGGTCCATCAGCGGTGAGTGGAAGGCGTGCGAGACGTGGAGCTTGCTCGTCTTGCGGCCCTCGCCTTCGAACTTCGACGCGATGGCGGCGAGGGCATCTTCGTCACCGGACACCACCACCGAGGACGGCCCATTCACCGCGGCGAGCGACACGGTGTCGGTCAGCAGCGGGGTGACTTCTTCCTCGGTGGCCTTGATCGCCACCATGGCACCGCCGGTCGGCAGAGCCTGCATCAGGCGGGCGCGGGCGCTGACCAGCGTGCACGCGTCCTCCAGGCTGAGCACCCCGGCCACGTGCGCGGCGGCGATCTCACCGATCGAATGCCCGGCCAGGTAGTCCGGCTTGACGCCCCACGACTCCACCAGCCGGAACAACGCCACCTCGACGGCGAACAACGCGGGCTGCGCGTTCCCCGTCTGGTTCAGCGCATCGGCATCCTCGCCCCACATGACCTCGCGGACATCGAGGTGCGCCAGCACTTCGTCCAAAGCAGACGCGAAGACCGGGAACCGGTCGTACAGCTCCCGGCCCATGCCCAGCCGTTGCGCGCCCTGGCCGGTGAACAACACGGCCAGCGAGCGGTGTGAAGCCGTGCCCCTGGCGAGTTCGGTGTCACCGACCAGCACCGCCCGGTGCTCGAACTGCGAGCGCGTGGTGGCCAGCGAGTAACCGACGTCAACCGCGGAGAAGTCCGAAAGTTCCCGGATGCGCGAGATCTGGGCGTCCAGCGCGGCCTCGGACTTGCCGGAGATCAGCAGTGGCACCAGGTCCGTGCGCACGGTCGCCGGTTCGGTGGTCACCTCGGCGGGCGGCGCCTGCTCCAGGATCACGTGGGCGTTCGTGCCGCTGACCCCGAACGACGACACCCCCGCACGCCGCACGCGACCAGCCTCCGGCCACGGCGTCGGCTCGTCGAGCAGCCGAACTTTCCCCGCCGACCAGTCCACATGGGACGAAGGCGCGGTGACGTGCAGGGTTTTCGGCAGCGTGTCGTGCCGCAGCGCCTGCACCATCTTGATCACGCCGGCGACACCCGCCGCCGCCTGCGTGTGGCCCAGGTTCGACTTCACCGCGCCCAGCAGCAGCGGGCGCTCGCGGTCCTGGCCGTAGGTGGCCAGCAGGGCCTGCGCCTCGATCGGGTCACCGAGCGTGGTCCCGGTGCCGTGCGCCTCGACAGCGTCCACATCGGACGAAGACAGCCCGGCGCTGGCGAGCGCGGCCCGGATCACCGCACGCTGGGACGGCCCGTTCGGCGCGGACAGCCCGTTGGAGGCGCCGTCCTGGTTCACCGCCGAACCGCGGACCACGGCCAGCACGGGATGCCCGTTGCGCTGCGCGTCGGACAGCTTTTCCAGCAGCAGCACGCCGATGCCCTCGGACCAGCCGGTCCCGTCGGCGCTGTCCGAAAAGGCCTTGCAGCGCCCGTCCGGCGCGAGCCCGCCCTGGCGGGTGAACCCGGCGAAGTTCGACGACGTGGTCATCACGGTGACGCCACCGGCCAGCGCCAGCGAGCATTCCCCGCTGCGCAGCGCGTGCCCGGCCAGGTGCATCGCCACCAGCGAGGACGAGCACGCGGTGTCCACGGTGACCGCCGGGCCCTCGAGCCCGAAGGTGTAGGACAGCCGCCCGGAGATCACGCTGGCCGAGGTGCCCATGCCGGCGTGGCCCTCGACGTCCTCCTGCGACGCGATCAGCACGTGCCCGTAGTCCTGGCCGTTCGTGCCGGCGAACACGCCGGTCCGGCTGCCGCGCAGCGAAACGGGGTCGATGCCCGCGCGCTCGATCGCCTCCCACGAGACCTCCAGCAGGAGCCGCTGCTGCGGGTCCATCGCCAGCGCCTCACGCGGTGAGATGCCGAAGAAGCCGGGATCGAACTCGGCGGCGTCGTAGAGGAAACCGCCCTGCAGCGTGGCGCTCTGGCCCTGGCCGTCCCCGGCGAGCACGCTGAGGTCCCAGCCGCGGTCGGTCGGGAAGCCGCCGATCGCGTCGGTGCCCTCGCTCAGCAGCGCCCACAGGTCCTCCGGCGAGGACACCCCGCCGGGGAAGCGGCAGGCCATGCCGATCACCGCGATCGGTTCGTGCCTGCCGGCCTCCGCCTCCTCGAGGCGCCGCCGGGTCTCGTGCAGATCGGCGGTGACCCACTTCAGGTATTCAACGAGCTTCTCTTCGTCGGGCATCGTCGGAAAACCTCTCCTATCAGCGGTCAGCCGAGCCGCGGCCTAGTTCGTTGTCGATGAAGGCCAGCACCTCGTCGGTGCTCGCCGCGTGGATCCGCTCCGCCACCGGGGCCGCCTCTTCGGCCTTGCCGGCGCCGCCGACCTGCGCGAGCAGGTTCCGCAGCCGCGCGGCCACCCCGGCCCTGGCCAGTTCGTCCGCGTCGCTGGCGGACAACGCGCTCTCCAGCCGGTCCAGTTCGGCGAGCAGCGACGGACCTTCGTCCGGCGCGGTGCCGAGCAGTTCGGCGACCAGGAATTCGGCGAGCGCGGTGGGTGTCGGGTAGTCGAAGACCAGCGTGGCGGGCAGTACCGCGCCGGTCGCCGCGGCGAGGCTGTTGCGCAGCTCCACCGCGGTCAGCGAGTCGAAGCCGAGCTGGCGGAACTCGCGGTCCGGTTCGATGGCGTCGGCCGACGCGTGCCCGAGCACCACCGCCGCGTGCGTGCGCACCAGGTCCATCACGAACCGGACGCGCTCGTTCTCCCGCATCCCGCTCAGGCGCTGGACCAGCCCGGCACCACCGGCCCGGCCACCGGCGGTCCGGCGGCCGGTGCGCACCAGGCCACGCAGGATCGGCGCGATCGGCGCGTCCGACCTGGCGTTGCCGGTCCGCACCCGCAGCGGCACCAGCACGGCGTCGTCGCGGGCGGTCGCCGCGTCGAACAGGGCCAGGCCCTGCGCCAGCGACAGCGGCGGGGTGATCGACCGTTCCATGCGCTCGACCGCGCCCGCGTCCAGGCCGCTGGTCATGCCGCCGTCCTGCGTCCACGGCCCCCACGCCAGCGAGGTGGCCGGCAGGCCGAGCGACCGGCGGTGGCGGGCCAGCGAGTCGAGGAACACGTTGGCGGCGGCGTAGTTGCCCTGGCCCGCGCTGCCGAGCACCCCGGAAACCGAGGAGTACAGCACAAAAGCGGCCAGCCCGAGGTCCTTGGTGGCCTCGTGCAGGTGCCAGGCGCCGTCCACCTTCGGCCGCATGACCGTGTCCAGCCGTTCCGGGTTGAGCGAGCCGACCACACCGTCGTCGAGCACACCGGCGGTGTGCACCACCGCGGTCAGCTCACCGGGAATGGCGGCGAGCAGTTCGTCCACCGCGGCCCGGTCGGCCACGTCGCAGGCGACCACGTCCACGTTCGCGCCGTGCGCGGTCAGCTCGGCCCGCAGTTCGAGCGCGCCGGGCGCGTCCGGGCCACGCCGCGAGGTGAGCACCAGGTGCTTCACGCCGCGGGTGCCGACCAGGTGCCGGGCCAGTTCCGCGCCGAGGCCGCCGGTGCCACCGGTGACCAGCACGGTGCCCTCGGGATCCCACTCGGGTGCCGGAGCACCTTCCGCGGCCCGCGCCAGCCTGCCGACCTTCGGCACGCCGTTGCGCACGACCACCTGCGACTCCCCGGAGGCCAGCAATGCGGGCAGCATGGGCAGCAGGTCCAGCGAGTGGTCCTCGCCGTCCACGTCCACCAGCAGGAAGCTGCCGGGGTTCTCCGACTGCGCGGTCCGGACCAGGCCCCAGCTCGGCGCGGCGGTCAGGTCACCACCACCGCGGGTCACGAAGAGCACACGGGACCGCGCGAACCGGCTGTCCGCCAGGTAGTCCTGGATGACGCCGAGCACCCGCCCGGTGGTTTCGCGGACCAGCTGCGGCACGTCACCTTCGGCACCACCGGTCACCGGCACGAGCACCAGGTCGGGCACGCCGTCCGACTCCGCGATGGTGTCCACAAGGGACTGCGCGGAGGCGGAGACGTCGAACCCGGCGGACTTGACCGCCGCGCCGACGCCGAGTTCGTCGGCACCGAGCACGGCCCAGCGGCTGCCTTCGGGCACCGGCCCCAGTTCGGCGGGCACCGGCACCCAGTCCACCGTCAGCAGCGCTTCCTGCCGGGTGCTTTCGGTGCTTGCCTCGGTGGTGACCAGCGTGCGCATGACCAGCGATTCGAGCGAGAACACCGGGGCGCCCTCACCGTCGGCCGCGGCCAGCGAGACCGAATCGCGGCCGGTCCGCTTGACCTTGACCCGCAGCACCGTGGCGCCCGACGCGTGCAGCGACAGCCCGGCCCACACCGCGGGTGACAACCCCGCGTCCAGACCGTCCACATCGGCCAGATCGACCGCCTGCACGGCGGTGGCCAGCAGGGCCGGGTGCAGCCCGAAGTAGGCCGCATCCGCCAGGTCCTCCGGCAGTTCGACTTCGGCGTACACCTCGTCGCCGGACAGCCACGCGGCGTGCAGGCCGCGGAAGGTCTCGCCGAACTCCGAGTCGGCGTACCAGTCGTCGAGCGCCACCGGTTCGGCACCGGCGGGCGGCCATTCGGCGGGGAACTCGGCGACCCGCTCGCCACTGCTCAGCACCCCGGTGGCGTGCGTGGTCCAGGTGTCGAGCGAGGTGCTGGGCCGCGAGTAGATCTCGATCGCCCGGTTGCCGTGCTCGTCGGCGGCCCTGACCCAGACCTGCAACGCGACCGCGTCGCGTTCGCCCAGCACCAGCGGCGTGGTCACGGTCAGCTCCTCGACCCGGTCGCAGCCGACCTGGTCGGCGGCGCGGATGGCAACCTCGGCGAACCCGGTTTCGGGGAAGGTGGCCGCCCCGTTCACCACGTGCTCGGAGATCCACGGCAGCGCCGCCGGCGCGATCCGGCTGGTGAACACCACCCCGTCGGACCCGGCCACCGGCATCGCCGCGCCGAGCAGCGGGTGCTCGGCGGCGACCAGCCCGATGTCCCCGACGTCACCGCGTCGTGCCCCGGCGGTGGTCGGCCAGTAGTCCTCGTGCTGGAAGGCGTACGAAGGCAGGTCGACCCGGCGCGCACCGGTGCCGGCGAACACCGGCCGCCAGTCCACGCCGACCCCGTTGACGTGCAGTTTCGCCAGCGCGCTCAGCGCGGCCACTTCCTCCGGCCGGTCCTTGCGGCACACCGGCACCAGCACCGCGCCGGGCGCGGATTCGGCGGCCATCGCGCTGAGCACCCCGTCCGGGCCCAGTTCCAGGAAGGCCGTGACGCCGGCTTCGGTCATCGCGCGGATGCCGTCGGCGAACCGCACGGTGTCCCGCACGTGCCGCACCCAGTACTCCGGCTCGGTGACGTCCCCACTGGTCACCACCGGCAGCCGCGGCTCGGCGAAGGTCAGCCCCGCCACCACGGCACGGAAGTCGTCCAGCATCGGGTTCATCAGAGGTGAGTGGAACGCATGGCTGACCGGCAAACGCCTAGACTTGGCGAACCTCGCGGCCACCGCCTCGGTGGCGGCCTCCTCCCCGGCGATCACCAGCGAACGCGGCCCGTTGATCGCCGCGATGGAGACACCTTCGGGGAGCGTGAGTTCGTCCTCGCTCGCCTGGATGGCGATCATCGCCCCGCCAGTCGGCAAGGCCTGCATCAGGCTGGCGCGGGCGTTGACCAGCTTGCACGCGTCTTCCAGCGAGAACACCCCGGCCACGTGGGCCGCGGCGACCTCACCGATGGAGTGCCCGGCGAGGTGGTCCGGCTTGAGGCCCCACGACTCGGCCAGCCGGTACAGCGCCACTTCGAGCGCGAACAACGCGGGCTGGGCGAAACCGGTCTGGTTCAGTGCCTCCTGCTCAGCACCCCACATCACGTCGCGCACCCGCGGGTCGAGCCCGGCGAGCACCGCGTCGAGTGCGTCGGCGAAGACCTCGAACCGGTCGTACAGCTCCCGGCCCATGCCGATGCGCTGGGAACCCTGGCCGGAGAACAACACCCCCAGCGAACGCCCGGTGGCCGAGCCACGGGCCACCTCGGTCAAACCGTCCTCAGTGGACAGAAGCACGGCACGGTGGTCGAGGTTCGCCCGCCCGGTCACCAGCGAGTAGCCGGTGTCCAGCGGAGCGGAGTCCAGCGCGCGGATGCGGTCGAGCTGCGCGTCCAGCGCGGCCCGGGTGCGGGCGGACACCGGCAGCGGCACCACCGACGGCTCGACCCGCGCGGGTTCGATCACCGGCGCCTGCGGTGGTGCCTGCTCCAGGATCACGTGGGCGTTCGTGCCGCTGATGCCGAAGGACGACACCCCGGCGCGGTACGGCCGATCGACCTCCGGCCATTCACGCGGCGCGGTCAGCAGGGACACCGCCCCCGACGTCCAGTCCACATGGGACGAAGGACGGGTGACGTGCATGGTGCGCGGCAGCACACCGTGGCGCATGGCCAGCACCATCTTGATCACCCCGGCGACACCGGCCGCCGCCTGGGTGTGGCCCAGGTTGGACTTCACCGAGCCGAGCCACAGCGGTTCGTCCCGGTTGCGGCCGTAGGTCGCCAGCAGCGCCTGCGCCTCGATCGGGTCACCCAGCGCGGTCCCGGTGCCGTGTGCTTCCACTGCGTCCACATCGGACGGACGCAGCCCGGCACTGCTCAGCGCCGCCCGGATCACGCGCTGCTGCGACGGTCCGTTCGGCGCGGTCAGCCCGTTCGAGGCACCGTCCTGGTTGATCGCGCTACCGCGGACCACGGCGAGGATCTGGTGCCCGTTGCGCTGCGCGTCGGACAACCGCTCCAGCACCAGCACACCCACGCCCTCGGACCAGCCCGTGCCGTCCGCGCCGTCGGCGAAGGCCTTCGACCGGCCGTCCTGCGCGAGCCCGCCCTGACGGTCGAAGCCGCCGAAGCTGGACGGCGTGGTCATCACCGTGACCCCGCTCGCCAACGCCAGCGAACACTCTCCACTTCGGAGCGCCTGCGCCGCGAAGTGCAGTGCCACCAGCGAAGACGAGCACGCGGTGTCCACGGTGACCGCCGGGCCCTCGAATCCGAAGGTGTAGGACAGGCGGCCGGAGATCACGCTGGCCGAGGTTCCGGTCCCGGCGTGGCCCTCCATGTCGTCCTGCGACCGCATCACCAGGTGCTGGTAGTCCTGCCCGTTCGTGCCGACGTACACGCCGGTTTTGCTGCCACGCAAGGAAGTCGGGTCGATGCCCGCGCGTTCGATGGCCTCCCAGGTGCTCTCCAGCAGGAGCCGCTGCTGCGGGTCCATCGCCACGGCTTCGCGCGGGGAGATCCCGAAGAACGCGGCGTCGAACCCGGCCACGCCGGGCAGGAAGCCACCACGGCCGGTGGCGCCGCTGGCCGGGCCGTCGCCGGTGAGCCAGTCGGTCTCCCAGCCGCGGTCGGCCGGGAACTCACTGATCGCGTCCCCGCCTTCCACCAGCAGCTGCCACAGGTCGTCGGGGGTGTGCACGCCACCGGGGAACTTGCAGCTCAGGCCCACGATGACCACCGGCTCATCGAGCACGTCGGCCACGTCGGCCGGCTCATCGAGCATCGTGCCCTCGCCGAGCAGTTCGGCAAGCAGGTATTCGGCGAGCGCCTGCGGCGTCGGGTAGTCGAAGACCAGGCTCGCGGGCAGCGTCAGCCCGGTCAGCGCGGAGATCTGGTTGCGCAGCTCAACCGCGGTGAGCGAGTCGAAGCCGAGGTCGCGGAACGCCTTGTCGACGCTGACCGCTTCCTTGCCCGCGTGCCCGAGCACCTCAGCGGCCCGCGTGCGCACCAGGTCCAGCACCGGCTCGACCCGCTGCTCCCCGCTCAGGCCGCGGATGGCGCGCTGCAGCTCGGACGCGGCGGAGGCGGCCTCGCGGCGCTCGTTCTCCACCTCGTCCAGCACCCGCCGCGCCTCAGGCAGCTCGGCCAGCAGCGGGCTCGGCCGCATGCTCAGCAGGCCGTGCAGCAGCTGCGGTTGCCGCAGGTCCGCGACCACCGTGGTGGCCGCACCACCGGCGGCGAGCTGCCACAACGCGGTGATCGCCAGCTCCGGGTCGAGCGTGGCGGCACCGGCCCTGGCCTGCTCGGCCATGCCGCCACCGGCCCAGGCGCCCCAGGCGATCGAGGTCGCGGGCAGGCCGCGGTCGCGGCGCTGCTGGGCGAGCGCGTCGAGCACCGCGTTGGCCGCGGCGTAGTTGCCCTGGCCGGGGTTGCCGACCGCGCCCGCGACCGAGGAGAACAGCACAAACGCGGCGAGGTCCCGTTCGCGGGTCAGCTCATCGAGCACCACGGCCGAGTCCACCTTGGCCGTGAACACCGCCTCGAACCGGTCCGGGGTCAGGCTCTCCAACACCCCGTCATCGAGCACACCGGCCGTGTGCACCACCGCGGTCAGGTCCGGGATGCCGTCGAGCACGGCGGCCACGGCGTCGCGGTCGGCCACGTCGCAGGCGGTGATGGTGACCTCGGCGCCGAGCCCGGTCAGCTCGTCCCGCAGTTCGGCGGCGCCCGGCGCCTCCGGCCCGCGACGGCTGAGGAGCACCAGCCGGTCCACCCCGCGACCAGCCAGGTCCCGCGCCACGCGGGCACCCAGCGCACCGGTACCGCCGGTGATCAGCGCGGTGCCGGTCGGCTGCCAGATCGCACGGTCGCCGGACGCGGGCACCAGCCGCCTGCCGAACACCCCGTGCGGGCGGACGGCCACCTGGTCCTCGGCACCGGTGAACACCGCGGGCAGGCGGCGCAGCACGCGGTCGTCCAGCTTCTCCGGCAGATCGATCAGACCACCCCAGCGCTGCGGCTGCTCCAGCGCGGCGACCCGGCCGAGCCCCCAGACGGCGGCTTGCGCGGGGTCGAGCACCGGGTCGGTGCGGCCGATCGACACGGCACCACGGGTGACCGCCCAGACCGGCGCGAGCACCCCGGCGTCACCGAGGGCCTGGAACAGGGTGGCGGCTTCGATGGCCCCGCCGAGCGAGAGCACACGGTCGGCGGTGACGCCGGACAGCTGCTCGGCCAGCGACGCGCGGTCGGTGATCTCAACGCGGGTGACTTCGGCGCCGAGCGAGCCAAGCAGCGCACCGATCCAAACTTCGTCGGCCTCGGCGGGCACCGCGACCAGCCAGCTGCCACCCGGGCCGGCCTCACCCGGTTCGAGCTGCTGCCATTCCTCGCCGAACAGCCAGGAATCCACAGTGGACTGCGCGTGCCTGCGCACGCGCCAAGCCGACAGCGCGGGCACCACGGCCGACACGGTGTCGCTGTCCAGTTCCAGCGTCTCGGCGAGGGTTTCCAGGTCTTCGCGTTCCACCGCGGCCCAGAACGCCTGGTCCACCGGGTCCTGACCGGCGCCGAACCGGCTGCCGAAGCCACCGCCCTCGACCCAGTAGTTCTCGTGCTGGAAGGCGTAGGTGGGCAGGTCGACCTGCTGTGCGCCGGTGCCCTCGAAGTAGGCGGCCCAGTCGATCCGCACACCGGTCACGTGCAGCCGGGCCAGCGCGGTGAGCAGCGCGGTCTCTTCCGGGCGGTCCTTGCGCAGCGCGGGAGCGGCGATCCCGGTGACCTCGGCGGCCATCGCCGACAGCGTGCTGTCGGGACCCAGTTCCAGGTAGGCCGCGTCCGGGGTGAGGTGGTCGGCGAAGCGGACGGTGTCGCGGACGTGCCGCACCCAGTACTCCGGCGAGGTCACCTCACCAGGCAGCGGAATGCTCGGCTCGTTGAAGGTCAGCCCTTCGATGGCCGCGCGGAAGTCTTCCAGCATCGGGTCCATCAGCGGCGAATGGAACGCGTGGCTGACCTTCAGGCGCGAAGTCTTCTCGAAGCCCTCCGCGATGGTCAGCACCGCGGCTTCCTCACCGGCGATGACCACCGACGACGGCCCGTTCACCGCCGCGATCGAGACGCCCTCGGTGAGCAGCGGGGATACGTCGTCCTCGGTGGCCTTGATCGCCACCATCGCGCCACCGGTCGGCAGAGCCTGCATCAGGCGAGCGCGAGCGCTGATCAGCGTGCACGCGTCCTCGAGGCTGAGCACCCCGGCGACGTGCGCGGCGGCGATCTCCCCGATCGAATGCCCGGCAAGCCGATCCGGCTTGACACCCCAGGACTCGACCAGCCGGTACAACGCCACTTCCAGGGCGAACAACGCGGGTTGCGCGTTCCCCGTCTGGTTCAGCGCGTCAGCGTCCTCGCCCCACATGACCTCGCGGACGTCCAGGTGCGCGAAGACCTCGTCCAAAGCGGACTTGAACACCGGGAACCGGTCGTACAGCTCCCGGCCCATGCCGAGCCGCTGCGAGCCCTGCCCGGCGAACAGGAAGGTCAGCTCACGCTTGCCCGCGGTCCCCCGCGCCGCCTCGACCATGCCGTCCTTTGTGGACAGCAGTACCGCGCGGTGCTCGAAGCGCGAACGCCCGGTCGCCAGCGAGTAGCCGACATCGACCGGCGAGCGGTCGGCAGCCGAGTCACGCAGGCTGGCCAGCTGGGCATCCAATGCAGCCTCGGTTTTGGCGGAGACCACCCACGGCACCACGGCCGGGGTGAACGTCGGCTCCGGTCGCGCGGGAGAGGCGTCCTCTGGTGCCTGCTCCAGGATGATGTGCGCGTTCGTGCCGCTGATGCCGAACGACGAGATGCCACCGCGCAGCGGCCGGCCGGTCTCCGGCCATTCACGCGGAGCGGTCAGCAGCGAGACCTTCCCGGCGTTCCAGTCCACATGCGACGAAGGCTGCTCGACGTGCAGCGTGCGCGGCAGCACCCGGTGCCGCAACGACAGCACCATCTTGATCACCCCGGCGACCCCCGCCGCGGCCTGCGTGTGCCCCAGGTTCGACTTGATCGAGCCGAGCCACAGCGGTTCCTCGCGGTTGCGGCCGTAGGTCGCCAGCAGCGCCTGCGCCTCGATCGGGTCACCCAGCGCGGTCCCGGTGCCGTGTGCCTCCACCGCGTCCACGTCCGAAGTGGACAGACCAGCGGAAGCCAGTGCCTGGCGGATCACGCGCTGCTGCGAAGGACCGTTCGGTGCGGTCAGCCCGTTCGAAGCACCATCCTGGTTGATCGCGCTGCCCCGGACCACGGCGAGGATCTGGTGCCCATTGCGCCGCGCGTCCGACAGCCGCTCCAGCACCAGCACACCGACGCCCTCGGACCAGCCCGTGCCATCGGCGGAGTCGGCGAACGCCTTGCACCGCCCGTCCCGCGCGAGCCCGCCCTGCCGCGAGAACTCCATGAACATGCCCGGCGTGGCCATCACCGTCACCCCACCGGCCAGCGCCAGCGAGCACTCTCCACTTCGGAGCGCCTGCGCCGCGAAGTGCAGTGCCACCAACGAAGACGAGCACGCCGTGTCCACCGTGACCGCCGGGCCCTCCAGGCCGAAGGTGTAGGACAACCGGCCGGAGATCACGCTCGCCGAAGTACCCGTTCCGGCGTGGCCCTCCATGCTTTCCTGCGCGCCCATGACCAGCTGCGAGTAGTCCTGGCCGCTCGTGCCGACGTACACGCCGGTCCGGCTGCCACGCAGGGAAACCGGGTCGATGCCCGCGCGTTCGATGGCCTCCCACGAGGTTTCCAGCAGCAGCCGCTGCTGCGGGTCCATCGCCACCGCCTCGCGCGGGGAGATCCCGAAGAAGCCCGGGTCGAAGCCCGCGACCCCGGGCAGGAAGCCGCCCTGTCCGGTGACGCTGCTGCCGGGCCCGCCGCCGGCGAGCCAGTCCAGGTCCCAGCCGCGGTCGTCCGGGAAGCCGCTGATCGCGTCCCGCCCGTCCACCAGCAGGTCCCACAGGTCCTCCGGCGAGTCGACCCCACCGGGGAAGCGGCAGCTCAGGCCGACGATCACCACTGGCTCGTCGGCCACCTTCGCCACCGACGGCAGGTCCTCCACCGGCTCGTCGTCACCGAACAGCTCGGTGTGCAGGAAGTCCGCCAGCGCCAGCGGCGTCGGGTAGTCGAAGACGAGCGTGGCGGGCAGGCTCATGCCGGTCGCCTGGCCGAGCCGGTTGCGCAGCTCGACCGCGGTCAGCGAGTCGAAGCCCAGCTGGCGGAAGTCGCGTTCGGTGTCCACCGCGGTGGTCGAGTCGTGGCCGAGCACGGCCGCCGCCTCGGTGCGCACCAGATCGACGAGCGCGGTCAGCCGGTCCTCGCGGTTCAAGCCCTCCAGCTTCCGCAGCGCGCCGCTGCCCCGGCCGCCGGTCGCGGCCCGGCGGCGCCCGGTGCTCAGCAGGCCACGCAGCATCGGCGGCACGGCCATCGGCGCCGCACCCGCGTTGGTCACGATGCTGGCGGGCACCACCAGCGGTTCGTCCACCGTGATCGCCGCGTCGAACAGCGACAGCCCGAGCTCCACGGACAGCGCCGGGGTACCGGCGCGGGCCATCCGCTCCAGCGCGGCCGCGTCCATGTCGCTCGCCATCCCGGCACCGGCCCAGGCACCCCAGGCCAGCGAGGACGCGGGCAGCCCGGCGGCCCGCCGCTGCGTGGCGAGCGCGTCGAGATAGCTGTTCGCGGCGGCGTAGTTGCCCTGCCCGGCCGCACCCATCACGCCGGAAATCGAGGAGTAGAGCACAAAATCGGCAAGGTCGAGGTCACGGGTGAGCTCGTGCAGGTGCCACGCGGCGTCCACCTTCGGCCGCAGCACCTTGCTGATCCGGTCCGGGGTGAGCGAGCCGACCACACCGTCATCGAGCACACCGGCGGTGTGCACCACGGCGGTCAGCGGGTGCTCGGCGGGCACGCCCGCGAGCAGCGCGGCGACCGATTCGCGGTCACTCGCGTCGCAGGCCACCACCTCGACGTCGGCGCCATGGGCGATCAGCTCGGCCTGCAGTTCGACCGCGCCCGGCGCCTCCGGGCCACGGCGGCTGGTCAGCAGCAGGTGCCGGACCCCGCGGGTGCCGACCAGGTGCCGGGCCAGCTCGGCGCCGAGGCCGCCGGTGCCACCGGTGATCAGCACCGTGCCCTCCGGGTCCCACTGCGCGGGCACAGTCAGCACGATCTTGCCGATGTGCTGGGCCCGGCTCATGAACCGGAACGCGTCCTTCGCGCGGCGCACGTCCCAGGTCCGCACGGGCAGCGGCTCGATCGCGCCGCTCGCGAACAGCTCCTTCAGCTCGTCGTGCATCTGCTGGATGCGGTCCAATTCCACCCAGCCCAGGTCGAAGGCCTGGTAGGTGATGCCGGGCAGGCTCGCCGGGTCGCGGATGTCGGTCTTGCCCATTTCGAGGAACCGGCCGCCCTCGCCGAGCAACCGCAGCGACGCGTCGATCAGCTCACCGGTCAGCGCGTTGAGCACCACGTCCACCTGGCCGAACTTCGCTTCGAAGTCGGCGTTGCGCGAGGACGCGATGTGGTCGTCGTCAAGGCCGAGGCCACGCAGGGTGTCCCACTTGCCCTCGCTGGCGGTGGCGAACACCTCCGCGCCGAGATGCTGGGCGAGCTGCACCGCGGCCATGCCGACCCCACCGGCACCGGCGTGCACCAGCACCTTCTCGCCCGGCTGGACGTTCCCGAGGTCGGTCAGCGCGTGGTAGGCGGTGAGGAAGACCAGCGGGTAGGAGGCACCGGTCTCGAACGACCAGTCCTCGGGCAGCTTGGTCAGGAAGCGCTCGTCGACCACACCCTCCGGGCCGAACCCGCCGAACAGCATGCCCATCACCCGGTCGCCCGGCCGCAGGTCCACCACGTCCGGACCGGTCTGGACCACCACACCGGCGGCTTCGGCGCCGAACACGCCCGCCTCGCCGGGATACATACCCAGCGCGTTGAGCACGTCGCGGAAGTTCAGCCCGGCCGCGCGGATCGCCACGCGCACCTGGCGCTCGGTCAGCGGTTCCAGCAGATCGGGGCAGGGCGCCAGGATCAGCTCGTCCAGGCTGCCCTTGTTCGCGGTGGCCAGCCGCCACGGCGTGCCCTCCGGCGGCACCAGCGCGGGGCTGGCGGAAAGCCGCGCCAGCCTGCCGAGGTGGGCCGTGCCCGCCCGCAGCGCGACCTGCGTCTCGCCGAGTTCCAGCAGTTCGGTGAGGTTGGTCAGCACGGCCGCGGATTCGGCCGTCTCGTCAAGATCGGCCAGCAGGAACCGGCCGGGGTTCTCCGCCTGCGCCGAGCGCACCAGGCCCCAGACCGCGGCGGCGGCGAGGTCGCGCACGGCTTCGTCACCGACGGCGGTCGCCCCGCGGGTGACCAGCACCAGCGGCTTCCCCGACTCGTCGGCCAGGGTGTCGCGGAGCAGTTCCTGCGCGCGGGCGGTCAGTTCGTGCACGGCTTCGGTACCTTCGGCACCCGCGAACTGGACCAGGATCGCGTCGGCTTCTTCGGCCGTGGCGGTCGGGGTGAGGCCGAAGAGGTCGTCGCCGTGGAGCGCCCACTTCGCGGCGGGCCGGTCGGCGGCGAGTTCGGCGGGCGACCAGTCCACCACAAAAAGCGAGTCGCTGATCCGGCCCTGCTGCTTCGGGGCGTCATCGACCGAGGAAGCCCGCAGCGAAAGGGATTCCACCGAAAGCACCGGCGCGCCTTCGACGTCGACCGCGGTCACCGACATCGAGTCGCCGCTGCCGCGGGCGAGCCGGACACGCAGCACGGAGGCGCCCACCGCGTGCAGGGACGCGCCGTGCCAGGCGAACGGCAGGCCGCGGCTTTCCTCGTCCAGGAACACGATCGCGTGCAGTGCCGCGTCCAGCAGCGCCGGGTGCAGCCCGAACGCGGCCGCGTCCTCGACCTGCTCCGGCAGCTCGACCTCGGCGTAGACCTCGGATTCGGCGCGCCAGACCGCCTTGAGGCCCTGGAACACCGGGCCGTAGCTCAGGCCGCTTTCCGCGGCGAGCCGGTCGTAGTGGCCGTCCAGCTCGACGGGCTCGGCCCCGGCGGGTGGCCACTCGCTGATGCCCTCCGGCACGGTTTCGCTGGTGCTCAGCGTGCCGCCGGCGTGGTGGGTCCATTCGCGACCGGTGCCGTCGGCGGGCTGCGCGTACACACCGACCTCGCGGCGGCCGTGGTCGTCGGGCTCGCCGACGCGGACCTGCACCGCGACCCCGGAGCGGTCGTCGAAGGCCAGCGGCACCATCAGCGCCAGCCCCTCGACGCGGTCGCAGCCGACCAGGTCGCCCGCGCGGATGACCAGGTCGAGGAAGCCGGTGCCGGGGAAGACCACCCGGCCGCCGACCCGGTGGTCGGCCAGCCACGGGTGGGTGGTCAGGGAGAGTCGCCCGGTCAGCACGATCTCGTCCGAACCGGCGACCGCCATCGCCGCGGTCAGCAGCGGGTGCTTGGTGGAGAACAGGCCGAGCCCGGACACGTCACCGGCCCGCGCCCCGGTGGCCATCGACGGCCAGCACTTTTCGTGCTGGAAGGCGTAGGTCGGCAGGTCGATCCGGCGGGCGCCGGGGAACAGGCTGGTCCAGTCCACCGGGACGCCGTTGACGTGCAGCTTCGCCAGCGCGGTCAGCGCGGTGGGCTCCTCGGGCCGGTCCTTGCGCAGCACCGGCACCACCACCGCGTCCGGCGCGGTTTCCGCGACCATCGCGGACAGCACGCCGTCGGGGCCCAGTTCCAGGAACACCCCGGCGCGCTCGCTGACCAAAGTGGACACGTTGTCGGCGAAGCGCACGGCGTCGCGGACGTGCCGCACCCAGTACTCCGGCGAGGTCACGTCGCCCGTGGTGACCACCGGGAGCTGGGGCTCGTGGAAGGTGAGTTCCCCGATGGCCGCGCGGAAGTCGTCCAGCATCGGGTCCATCAGCGGCGAGTGGAACGCGTGGGACACCCGGAGCCGGGAGGTCTTCTCGAAGCCTTCGGCGATGGCCAGCACCTCGGCCTCGTCACCCGCGACGACCACCGACGACGGCCCGTTGACCGCCGCGATGGACACGCCCTCGGTGAGCAGCGGGGACACCTGGTCCTCCGTGGCGCGAATCGCCACCATCGCGCCACCGGCCGGGAGCGCCTGCATCAGCCGGGCACGGGCGCCGACCAGCCGGCACGCGTCCTCCAGGCTGAGCACCCCGGCGACGTGCGCGGCCGCGATCTCACCGATCGAATGGCCCGCCAGGAATCGCGGCTTCACACCCCACGACTCGACGAGCCGGTAGAGCGCCACCTCGATGGCGAACAGGGCGGGCTGCGTGGCGCCGGTCTCGTTCAGCGCGTCGGCGTCCTCCCCCCACATCACCTCGCGAAGCCCCTCCACCGATGTCACGAATGTGGCTTTCGAGACATCTGGCGTCTCGAAAGCCACATTCGTGACACTCGCCAAGCCAGCCAGCACCTCATCCAGCGCCGCCGCGAAGACCGGGAACCGGGCGTACAGCTCCCGGCCCATGCCCAGCCGCTGCGAACCCTGGCCGGAGAACAACACGGCGAGCGGACGGTCCACCGCGGTTCCCCGCGCGACCTCCACCACACCATCCTTTGTGGACAGCAGTACCGCGCGGTGCTCGAACTCCGTGCGCGTTGTCACCAGCGAATACGCCGTGTCCAGCGCGGAGTGCGAGCCGAGGAACGAGCGGATGCGCTCCAGCTGGCCATCGACCGCTTCCGGGGTCTTCGCCGACACCGGCACCGGCACGATCTCCGGCTCGTCCCGCTCGGCCGGTTCGGCCTCGGCCACCGGCGTGTGCTCGAAGATCACGTGCGCGTTGGTGCCGCTCAGGCTGAACGAGGACACCCCGGCCCGTCGGGCGCGATCGACCTCCGGCCACGGCGTGGCCTCGGTGACCAGTTCCACCGCACCGGCCGACCAGTCCACATGGGACGTCGGCTCGGCCACGTGCAGTGTCTTGGGCACCACCCCGTGCCGCAGCGCCAGCACCGTCTTGATCACCCCGGCCACACCGGCCGCGGCCTGCGTGTGGCCCAGGTTCGACTTCACCGAACCGAGCAGCAACGGCCGTTCGCGGTCCTGGCCGTAGGTGGCCAGCAGGGCCTGCGCCTCGATCGGGTCACCCAGCTTGGTCCCGGTGCCGTGTGCCTCCACAACGTCCACATCGGACGCGGCGAGCCCGGCACCGGCCAGCGCGGCGCGGATCACCCGGCGCTGCGACGGCCCGTTCGGCGCGGTCAGCCCGTTCGACGCGCCGTCCTGGTTGACCGCGCTGCCGCGCAGCGTGGCGAGCACCTGGTGCCCGTTGCGGCGGGCGTCGGACAGCCGCTCCATCACCAGCACCCCGACGCCCTCGGACCAGCTGGTCCCGCTGGCGTCGTCGGAGAAGGCGCGGCACCGGCCGTCCGGTGCGAGCCCGC
Source organism: Amycolatopsis albispora (assembly GCF_003312875.1). NCBI lineage: Bacteria > Bacillati > Actinomycetota > Actinomycetes > Pseudonocardiales > Pseudonocardiaceae > Amycolatopsis > Amycolatopsis albispora. The sequence goes on along the minus strand of NZ_CP015163.1, from coordinate 8,305,958 downwards.
CCTGCGCGGTGAACCCGGCGAAGCTCATCGGGGTGCTCATCACCGCGACGCCGCCGACCAGCGCCAGCGAGCTTTCCCCGGTGCGCAGCGACTGCGCGGCCAGGTGCAGCGCGGTCAGCGACGACGAGCACGCGGTGTCGATGGTCAGCGACGGGCCGACAAAGCCGAAGCTGTAGGAGACGCGGCCGGAAATGACGGCCGCGGCCAGGCCGGTGCTGGCGTGGCCTTCGAGATCTTCGTTGGCCCGCAGCACCACGTTGGTGTAGTCCTGCCCGCCGGTGCCCATGAACACGCCGGTCGGCGTGCCGCGCAGGGCCGCGGCGTCGATCCCGGCGCGCTCGATGGCCTCCCACGAGACCTCCAGCACCAGGCGCTGCTGCGGGTCCATCGCCTTGGCCTCGCGGGGCGAGATGCCGAAGAAGCCGGTGTCGAACCCGGCCATGTCGGCCAGGAAGCCGCCCTTCGCGCCTTCGGTGCCGCCGGTCGGGTCGGACTCCCAGCCGCGGTCCGGCGGGAAGTCGGTGATCGCGTCACCGCCGTCGAGCAGGAACTGCCAGAGGTCCTCCGGCGAGTCGATGCCACCGGGGAACCGGCAGCTCATCCCGACGATCACCACCGGGTCGTCGGCGGTGCCCGCGGCCTGCGGCGCGATCTCGGTCAGCTCCTCCGCGGCGCCCAGCAGTTCGTCAAGCAGGTACTCGGCCAGCACCCGCGGGGTCGGGTAGTCGAAGACCAGCGTCGCGGGCAGGGTCATGCCGGTCGCCGAGCCGAGGCGGTTGCGCAGTTCGACGGCGGTCAGCGAGTCGAAGCCCAGCTGCCGGAACTCACGATCGACCCCGATCGCGTCCGGTGAGCTGTGCCCGAGCACGGCGGCCGCCTCGGTGCGCATCATCTCCACGAGGTGCCGGATGCGCTCGTCCTCCGGCATGCCGAGCAGCTGCTGCGCCAGGCCCTCACCACCGCTGGTGCCGCTGGCCGCGGTGCGGCGGCCGGCACGCATCAGGCCACGCAGCAACGCGGGCACGTGCCCCTGCGCCGATCCGGCCTGCCCCGCGCCGCCGTTGAGCGCCACCAGCAACGGCTCGTCGCAGCCGATCGCCGTGTCGAACAACGCCAGGCCCTGCTCGACCGACAGCGGATTGGTCGATTCGCTCATCCGCCGCAGGTCGGTGTCGCTGACCGTGGCGGTCATGCCGATTTCCGGCGTCCACGCGCCCCAGGCCACCGAAGTCGCCGCGAGCCCTTCACTGCGGCGGCGGTGGGCCAGCGCGTCGAGCCACACGTTCGCGGCCGAGTAGTTCGCTTGCCCGGCGCTGCCCATCACGCCGGAAACCGAGGAATAGAGCACAAACCCGGCCAGGTCGCGGTCGCGGGTGAGTTCGTGCAGGTGCCAGGCGGCGTCCACCTTCGGCCGCAGCACGGTGTCGAGCCGCTCGGGGGCCATCGAGCCGACGATGCCGTCATCGAGCACACCGGCGGTGTGCACCACGGCGGTCAGGTTCGGAATGGTGGCGAGCAGTGCTTCCAGTGCGTCACGATCGGCGACGTCGCAGGCGGCGACGGTCACGTTCGCGCCCGCTTCGGTCAGCTCGTCCCGGAGTTCCACCGCGCCCGGCGCGTTCTCGCCGCTGCGGCTGACCAGCACCAGGTTCCGCATGCCGCGCGCGGTGACCAGGTGACGCGCGAGCACCCCGCCGAGGCCACCGGTGCCGCCGGTGATCAGGACCGTGCCGTCGGGGTCCCAGCCGGGCGGCACGGTGAGCACGATCTTGCCGATGTGCTGGGCGCGGCTCATGAACCGGAACGCGTCCCGCGAGCGGCGCACGTCCCAGCTGACGATCGGCAGCGGCCGGATCGCGCCCGCCGCGAACAGCTCCTTCAGCTCGGCCAGCATGGCGCCGATCCGGTCCGGGTCCACCCAGCCGAGGTCGAAGGCCTGGTAGCGGATCTCGGGCAGGCTCTCCGGGGCACGGAGGTCGGTCTTGCCCATTTCGAGGAAGCGCCCGCCGGGCACGAGCAGGCGCAGCGACGCGTCGATGAACTCGCCGGCCAGCGCGTTGAGCACCACGTCGACCTGCGGGAACTTCGCTTCGAAGTCAAGCGAGCGCGAGGACGCGATGTGGTCGTCATCGAGGCCGAGCCCGCGCAGGGTGTCCCACTTGCCCTCGCTCGCGGTGGCAAACACCTCCGCGCCGAAGTGCTGGGCGAGCTGGACCGCGGCCATGCCGACCCCACCGGCACCCGCGTGCACCAGCACCTTCTCCCCCGGCCGCAGCGCGGCCAGGTCCACCAGCGCGTAGTAGGCGGTGAGGAACACCAGCGGGATCGAGGCGCCGGTTTCGAACGAGTAGTCGTCCGGCAGCTTGGTCAGCAGGCGCTCATCCACCACGCCCAGCGGGCCCATGCCGCCAAAGAGCATGCCCATCACGCGATCGCCCGGCGCCAGCCCGGTCACTTCGGGCCCGGTTTCGACCACCACACCGGCGGCCTCGGACCCGAACAGGCCCGCGTCACCGGGGTACATGCCCAGCGCGTTCAGCACGTCGCGGAAGTTCAGCCCGGCCGCGCGGACGGCCACCCGGACCTGACGGCCTTCCACCGGGTCCAGCAGCTGCGGGGCGGGCGCGAGGGTGAGGCCGTCGAGGCTGCCCTTGCGGCCGCTGTCCAGCCGCCACGGCACGCCGACCGGCGGCACCAGCGCGGTACCGGCGGCCAGCCGCGCGAGCCGTCCGACGCGCAGTTCACCCTCACGCGCGGCGATCTGCGTTTCGCCATTGGCACGCAGGGCGGGCAGGCCGCCGAGCACGTCGGTGTCCGCCTGGTCGAGGTCGAGCAGCAGCAGGCGGCCCGGGTTCTCCGACTGGGCGGTGCGCACCAGGCCCCACACCGCGGCGGCGGGCAGGTCGTGCACGTTCTCGTCACCGGCGGCGACCGCGCCACGGGTGACCACCACCAGGCACGAGTCGCCGAACCGCTGGTCCGCCAACCAGTCCTGCACGGTGCCGAGCACCCGCGCGGTCAGCTCGTGCACGTCCGCCGGGCTTTCGCCGTCGCTGCCGACCGGCCAGAGCACCATGTCCGGCACGCCGCCGGCCAGCTCGGCCAATTCGTCGAGTGAGTCCACACGGGACCCACCGGTCGCGGCGACCGCCGCCCCCAGCGCGGCTTCCCCGGTGCCGAGCACCGCCCAACGCGTGTCCTCAGTGGACTTCGCGCCGGGCTGGGTGACCCAGTCGAGCCGGAACAGCGAGTCCTGCTCGCTCTGCGCGCGGGCGGTCGATTCCGCGGTCGCCGAGCGCAGGGCCAGCGACTCCACCGACAGCACCGGTTCGCCCTGGACGTCGACCGCGGTCACCGAGATCGCGTCGTCGGCCGTGGCGGCCAGGCGGACCCGCAGCGTCGAAGCCCCGGAGGCGTGCAGCGAAACCCCGCTCCACGAGAACGGCAGCAGGCCGCTGTCCTCGCGGTCGGGGTGCACAAAAAGGCTGGCGTGCAAGGCCGAATCGAGCAGCGCCGGGTGCACCCCGAACTCACCGGCGTCCTCGACACCGTCCGGCAGCGCGACTTCGGCGAAGATTTCGCCCTCTCCCTGCCAGGCGGCCCGCACGCCCTGGAACACCGGACCGTAGGTGAGCCCGGTTTCCGCGAACCGCTCGTAGAACCCGTCCAGATCAAGCGCTTCCGCCCCGGCGGGCGGCCATTCGGCGGCGGCGAACGGCGCGACGGCGGCACCGTCGCCGAGCGAGCCGCTGGCGTGCTGCACCCACGATTCGGCGTTGCCCTGCTGCGAGTGCACGCTGACCGGGCGGCGCCCGGACGCGTCCGGCGCACCGACCCACACCTGCACGGTCACCGAGGACTTCTCGGCGAGCACCAGCGGCACCACCAGGGTCAGCTCGTGCACCCGGTCGCAGCCGACCTGATCGGCGGCACGCAGGGCGAGTTCGAGGAAACCGGTGCCGGGGAACAGGACCGCGCCCCCGACCGCGTGGTCGGCCAGCCACGGATGGCTTTCCAGCGACAGCCTGCCGGTCATCACCAGCTCACCGGACCCGGCCACCGTGGTGGCCGCGCCGAGCAGCGGGTGGTCCGCGGAATCCAGGCCCAGCCCCGAAATGTCACCCGAGCGCACCGACACCGACGGCCAGTACTTCTCGTGCTGGAAGGCGTAGGTCGGCAGCGGGACCCGGCGGGCGCCGGTGCCGTCGAGCACCGCCGCCCAGTCCACCGCCACCCCGCTGACGTGCAGCTTGCCCAGCGCGCCGAGGATCGCGGCTTCCTCACCGCGGTCCTTGCGCAGCGCCGGGGCAACCGGCAGGTCGGCGCTCTGCTGCGCCAGCCCGGACAACGCGCCGTCCGGGCCCAGTTCGAGCAGCACCCCGGCCCCGGCGCCGGCCAGCGCCCGCACGCCGTCGGCGAACCGGACCGCCTCGCGGACGTGCCGCACCCAGTAGTCCGCGGAGCGCAGTTCGTTCGCGGTGGCCAGTTCGCCGGTCAGGTTGGAGACCACCGGGATCGACGGCTCGGCGTAGGCGATGCCCTCGGCGAACCGGCGGAACTCGTCCAGCATCGGGTCCATCAGCGGCGAGTGGAAGGCGTGCGACACCTTCAGCCGCGTGGTCTTCTCGAAGCCCTCCGCGATGGCCAGCACCGCGGCTTCCTCACCGGCGATCACCACGGAACCGGGTGCGTTGATCGCGGCGATCGACACGCCTTCGGTCAGGGTGATCTCGTCCTCGGTGGCCTTGATCGCCACCATCGCCCCGCCCGGGGGCAGCGCCTGCATCAGGCGCGCCCGCGCGGCGACCAGCCCGGCGGCGTCCTCCAGCGAGAACACCCCGGCGACGTGGGCGGCGGCGATCTCGCCGATGGAGTGCCCGGCCACGAAGTCCGGGGCTAGGCCCCAGGATTCGGCCAGCCGGAACAACGCCACCTCGATGGCGAAGAGCGCGGGCTGCGTCCAGCCGGTCTGGTTCAGCAGTTCAGCGTCGTCGCCCCAGACCACGTCCCGCAGCGAGCCATCCAGGTGCCGGTCGAGTTCGGCCACCACCTCGTCGAAGGCATCCGCGAAAACCGGGAAACGGCCGTACAGCTCGCGGCCCATGCCGATCCGCTGCGCACCCTGACCGGAGAACAACACCCCCAGCTTGGCGCGGCCGTTGACCTCACCGGTCACCACACCCGCCGCGGTCCCGTTCTCCACCCACGCGGACAGCGACTCGCACAGTTCCTCGCGGCTGCCGCCGACCACGGCGAGCCGGTGCTCGAAGCTGGTCCGGGTGGTGGCCAGCGAAAGCGCCAGGTCCACCGGGCGCTCGTTGTCCACAAAGGACAGCATCGAGCGCACCTGGGCACGCAGGGCCGCCGGGGTCCGCCCGGACAGCACCCACGGCACCACCGCGGGTTCAGGCACGTCCGGCACCGCCTCGACCGCCATCGGCGGAGCCTGCTCGATGATGGCGTGCGCGTTGGTGCCGCTGACCCCGAACGACGAAACCGCCGCCCGGTGGGCCCGGCCGGTCTCCGGCCACGGCGTGGCCTCGGTGAGCAGCCGGACCGCACCGGTGGTCCAGTCCACGTGGGTGGACGGTTTGGCCACGTGCAGGGTCTTCGGCACCAGGTCGTGCCGCATGGCCATGACCATCTTGATCACCCCGGCGACCCCCGCCGCCGCCTGCGTGTGCCCGAGGTTCGACTTGATCGAGCCCAGCAGCAGCGGGTGCTCGCGGTCCTGGCCGTAGGTGGCCAGCAGGCTGCGTGCCTCGATCGGGTCGCCCAGCGGGGTCCCCGTGCCGTGTGCCTCCACCACGTCCACATCGGACGGTGCCAGCCCGCAGCGGTCCAGCGCCTGCCGGATCACCCGCTGCTGCGCCCGGCCGTTGGGCGCGGTGAAGCCGTTGGACTCGCCGTCGGAGTTGACCGCCGAACCGCGCACCACGGCGAGCACCTCGTGCCCGTTGCGCTGCGCGTCCGACAGCCGCTCCAGGAGCAGCAGGCCGACGCCCTCGGACCAGCCGGTGCCGTCGGCGTCGTCGGAGAACGCCTTGCACCGGCCGTCGCGCGCGAGCCCGCCCTGGCGGCTGAACTCCACCAGCGAACCGGGCGTTGCCATGATGTTCACGCCACCGGCCAGCGCCAGCGAGCATTCGCCGGTGCGCAGCGCGTGCGCGGCCAGGTGCAGCGCGACCAGCGAAGACGAGCACGCGGTGTCCACCGTGACGGTCGGGCCTTCCAGCCCCAGTTCGTAGGAAACCCGCCCGGAGATGGCGCTGGCGGCGATGCCGGTGCCGATGTCGCCGGTGGCGTCGGCCACCGAGCGGACCATCAGGTGCGAGTAGTCCTGCCCGTTGGTGCCGACAAAAACACCGGTCCGGCTGCCGCGCAGCTTCGACGGGTCGATGCCGGCGCGTTCGATCGCCTCCCAGGTGGTCTCCAGCAGGAGCCGCTGCTGCGGATCCATGGTGACCGCCTCGCGTGGCGAGATGCCGAAGAAGCCGGGGTCGAAGTCGGCCACGCCGGGCAGGAACCCGCCCTGCAGGCTCATGCTGGTACCGCGGTCGTCGGTCTCGGCGGACTGCAGCGACTCGGTGTCCCAGCCACGCCCCGCCGGGAAGCCGGAGATGGCGTCACCCCCCGAGGCGACCAGCTCCCACAACGCCTCCGGTGAATCGACACCACCGGGGAAGCGGCAGCTCATCGCCACGATCGCGATCGGCTCCGAAGCGGCGGCCACCAGCTCGCGGTTCTGCCGGCGCAGCCGCTCGGCGTCCTTCATCGCGACCCGGAGCGCTTCGACAACCTTCTCGTTGGGCGCGTTCATGCTCTGACTCACTTCCAGGAAAGGTCGGACTGGTCGTCATGGCCGCTGTCATGGCTGTCCTGGCCGCTGAGCGCGGCCTGCACCAGGTCGTCCACGGTCATCGTGTCGATGGAGGCGCTTTCGCCGTTTTCCGACGGCTCGTCGCCGGGCCGGGCCAGCCGCAGCAGCTGGTCGAGCACCCCGTGCTCACGCAGCTTCGCCAGCGGCACCGAGGCGAGCAGCTCGCGGACCTCGGCCTCTTCGCTGTCCGCCGCGGCGCCATCGGGCACCAGCTGTTCGAGCAGGTGCTCGGCCAGTGCCTTCGGGTTCGGGTGGTCGAACACCAGCGTGGAGGCCAGGCTCAGCCCGGTCGCGGCGTTGAGCTGATTGCGCAGCTCCACCACCGCGAGCGAGTCGAAGCCGAGGTCGCGGAACGGGCGGTCCTCGCGCACCGCGTCGAGATCGGCCTGCCCGAGCACCTCGGCGGCCCGCGTCCGCACCAGCTCCAGCACCACCTCGTAGCGGCGAGCCGGGGCCAGCTTGAGCACCTGCTCGGCGAGTGCCGGTTCGGCGGGCGCGGCCTCCACCTGCTCCCGCGCGGGCGCCAGCTCACGCATCAGCGGGCTGGGCCGGAAACCGGAACCGAACCGGCTCTGGTCGACCGCGGCCACCACCGCGGTCGGCTCGCTCTCCGCGGCCAGCTGCCGCAGCACCTGGCAGGCCAGCGCGGGATCCATCATCGCCACCCCGGCCCGGCGCGCGGTGTCCATGGCCTGGTCGCTGCCCGCCATGCCGCCGCCACCCCAGGCACCCCAGGCGATCGAGGTCGCCGCGTGCCCGCCGGCCCGGCGGCGCTCGGCGAGCGCGTCGAGCACCGCGTTCGCCGCGGCGTAGTTGGCCTGACCGGGATTGCCGATGGCCGAAGACGCCGAGGAGAACAACACGAACGCGCCGAGATCGATGTCCCTGGTCAGCTCGTCCAGCAGGAGCGCGGAATCCACCTTGGTGCGGAACACCTCCTGGAACCGGTCGGGCGTGAGCCGGTCGAGCACCCCGTCGTCGAGCACACCCGCCGCGTGCACCACACCGGTCAGGTCCGGGATCGTGCCGAGCAGGTTCTCCATCGCCTCCCGGTCGGTGACGTCACACGCGGCCACGGTCACCGCCGCGCCGAGCCCGGCCAGCTCGGTCCGCAGTTCCTCGGCACCAGGTGCGTCCGGACCGCGGCGGCTGACCAGCACGAGGTGCCGCGTCCCGGCCTCGGCGAGGGTGCGGGCCACGTGCCCGCCCAGCGCGCCGGTGCCGCCGGTGATCAGCACCGTGCCCTCCGGCGTCCACTCCCGCGCCGGAACCGGTGCCGGGGCGGGCAGCAGCCGCCGCCCGAAGATGCCGCTGGTCCGCACGGCCACCTGGTCCTCACCGTCCAGTCCGGAAAGGACGGACGTGATGCCCCGGACCACCCGGTCGTCGAGCGGCGCGGGCACGTCGAGCAGCCCGCCCCAGCGCTCCGGGTACTCCATCGCGGCCACCCGGCCGAGACCCCAGACACCCGCCTGCTCCGGGTGCGCCGGCGCCTCCGAGCGACCCACCGAGATGGCCCCGCTGGTCAGGCACCACAGCGGCGCGGTGATGCCCGCGTCACCGAGCGCCTGGACCAGGGTCGCGGTCAGCAGCACCCCGGCCGGTGCCCCGCCGCCGGCCGAATCGGCCAGCGCCAGCAGGGAAACCACCCCGGTGAACCGCGTACCACCGTGTGCCTTGAGCGCTTCGGCGAGCTGCTCGCGGTCGGGTGCACCGACCTCGACCGGGACGAACTCGCCGTCGATCGCGTCGAGCAGTTCCCCGCGCCCGGCCGGGACCACCGCGAGCCAGGTGCCGTCGAGCCGATCGGTCTTCTTCCCGCCCAGCGGCTTCCAGGCGATGCGGTGCCGCCAGCTGTCCACAACGGACTGGTCCTCGCGCTGGCGCCGCCAGTCGAGCAGCGCCGGGAGCACCTTGGACAGCGACTCGGTGTCCACGTCGAGCACCGACTGCAGCGAAGCGAAGTCCTGCTTCGCCACCGCGTCCCAAAGCCCCTGGTCGGACACACCATCGGTCTCCGCCTTGGGTGCGGCGGGCACCGCGTCCGGCCAGTACCGCTGCCGCTGGAAGGCGTAGGTCGGCAGGTCCACCCTGCTCGCGCCGACACCGTCGAAGAACTCGCGCCAGCCGATCCGGACACCGCGGGTGTGCACCCTGGCGAGCGCGGAGACCAGGCTGTTCTCCTCACCGCGGTCCTTGCGCAGCACCGGAACCACCACGGCCTGCGCCGAGATCGACTCGCGGGCCATCGCCGACAGCGCCGCGTCCGGGCCCAGTTCCACGTAGGTGGCCACACCCCGGCTGTCCAGCGACCGCATCGCGTCCCCGAACCGCACGGCGTCCCGCACGTGCCGCACCCAGTACTCGGGTGAGGTCACGTCGCCTTCGGTGGCGATCGGGATGCGCGGCGCTTCGAAGGTCAGGGTGTTCGCGACCGCGCGGAACTCGTCCAGCATCGGGTCCATGTGCGCCGAGTGGAAGGCGTGGGAGACCTTGAGCCACTTGGCCTTCCACGGTTCGGCCACCTTCTCGACCAGTTCCGCGTCCCCGGCGACGACCACCGAGTTCGGCCCGTTCACCGCGGCGATCGACACACCTTCGACCAGGTACGGCCGCACGTCCTCCTCGCTCGCCTGCAGCGCCGCCATCGCACCACCGGCCGGGAGCGCCTGCATCAGGCGAGCGCGGGCGGAGACCAGCGTGCAGGCGTCGTCAAGGGAAAGCACCCCAGCCACGTGGGCGGCGGACAGCTCACCTATCGAATGCCCGGCGAGGAAGTCCGGCTTGATGCCCCACGACTCCAGCAGCCGGTACAGCGCGACCTCGACGGCGAACAACGCGGGCTGGGCATTGCCGGTCTGGTCGAGCGCCGCCCGATCATCCCCCCACATCACGTCGCGCAGCGATGTCACGAATGTGGCTTTCGAGACATCTGGCGTCTCGAAAGCCACATTCGTGACACTCGCCAGCGCCTCGAGCACCTCGTCAAGCGCCGAAGCGAACGCCGGGAAGCGGTTGTACAGCTCACGGCCCATGCCGATCCGCTGCGCGCCCTGCCCGGTGAACAGGCAGGCGAGCTTGCCGGAGCGGGCCGCCTCGTCGCGCACCACGTGCGGGGCCGTGGCGTCCTCCGCCAGCGCGACCAGGCCGTCGACCAGTTCGCTCTGCTGACCGGCGAGCACCACCGCGCGGTGTTCGAAGGCGGCGCGGGTGGTCGCCGCCGACAACGCGATCCCGGCCAGGTCGTCGTTCTCACGGGCCAGTTCGAGCAGCCGGTTCGCCTGCGCCCGCAGCGCCGCCGGGGTGCGGCCGGAGACCAGCACCGGCATCACCTCGGGCTTGCGCTCGGGAGCGACCGCCTCCGTCGGCGGCACGGTCTCCGCCTGCTCCAGGATCAGGTGCGCGTTGGTGCCGCTGGCACCGAACGAGGACACCCCGGCCCGGCGCGGGCGGCCCACTTCCGGCCACGGCGTGGTCTCGGTGAGCAGCCGGACCGCGCCCGCGCTCCAGTCCACCTGAGTGGTCGGGCGGTCCACGTGCAGCGTGCGCGGCAGCTGGCCGTTGCGCATGGCCAGCACCATCTTGATCACGCCGGCCACACCCGCCGCCGACTGCGTGTGCCCGATGTTGGACTTGATCGTGCCCAGCAGCAGCGGTTCTTCGCGGTCCCGGCCGTAGGTCGCCAGCAGTGCCTGCGCCTCGATCGGGTCACCGAGCTTGGTGCCGGTGCCGTGCGCCTCCACCGCGTCCACGTCCGAAGTGGACAGACCGGCGTTCGCCAGCGCCGCCCGGATCACCCGCTGCTGCGACGGGCCGCTCGGCGCGGTCAGCCCGTTGGACGCCCCGTCGGAGTTGATCGCCGAGCCGCGGACCACGGCGAGCACCTCGTGCCCGTTGCGGCGGGCGTCGGACAGCCGCTCCACCACCAGCATGCCCACGCCCTCGGACCAGCCGGTGCCGTCGGCGGTGTCGGCGAACGCCTTGCAGCGGCCGTCCTCCGACAACGCGCCCTGGGCGCTGAACTCGACAAAGCCCACCGGCGTGGCCATCACGGTGACCCCACCGGCCAGCGCGATCGAGCATTCGCCGTTGCGCAGGGCCTGCGCGGCCAGGTGCAGCGAGACCAGCGACGACGAGCACGCCGTGTCGACCGAAACCGTCGGGCCCTGGAAGCCGAAGGTGTAGGCGAGGCGGCCGGAGAGCAGGCTCGCCGACTGCGCGGTCTGCCATTCGTGCCCGGCGGTCTCGGCGGGCAGGCGGTACTCGCCGCTGCCGCCGCCGATGAACACCCCGGCGTCGGTGCCGCGCAGCGTGCCGGGATCGATCCCGGCACGCTCCATCGCCTCCCACGCCGACTCCAGCAGCACACGCTGCTGCGGGTCCATCACCAGCGCCTCACGCGGTGAGATGGCGAAGAAGTCCGGGTCGAAGTCGGCCACGTCGTAGAGGAAGCCGCCCTGGCGGGTGATGCTCTGCTTATCACCGAACAACTTCTCGAAGTCCCAGCCGCGATCGGCCGGCATCTCACCGACGGCGTCCACCCCGCCGGTGACCAGTTCCCACAGGTCCTCCGGCGACCGCACGCCGCCGGGGAACCGGCAGGCCATGCCGACAATGGCGATCGGGTCGTCGGCGCTATGAATGTGGCTTTCATTGCGTGACGCGCTATGAATGTGGCTTTCATTGCGCGCGCCCAGCAGCTCTTCGAGCAGGTAGGCGGTCAGCTCGCTGGGCGTCGGGTAGTCGAAGACCAGCGTGGCGGGCAGGCTCAGCCCGGTTTCGTTGTTGAGCTGGTTGCGCAGGTCGACCGAGGTCAGCGAGTCGAAGCCCAGGTCGCGGAACGGCGACCCGTCCTCGATCGCCTCGGTGGTCGTGTGCCCGAGCACCACGGCGATCTTCTCGCGGACCACCGCCAGCAGTGCGTCGGCGCGGTCCTCCGGCGGCATGGACAGCAGGCGCTGCCGCAGTTCCGAGGCACCGGCGTCCACATCGGACTCAACAGCGGCCGCCTCCGGCAGCTCGGCGAGCAGCGCGCCCGGCAGCGACGGCGCGAAGGTCTCCCACCGCACGTCCGCCACGGTCACCGAGGTGTCCCCGGCGGCGACCGCGCGGCCCAGTGCGGCGAGCGCCAGGTCCGCGTTGATGCCCGGCAGCCCGCTCAGGCGCAGGTGCCGCGCCAGCTGGCTTTCCGGCGTCTCCGCCCACGGACCCCACGCCAGGTGCAGCGCGGTCGCCCCGCGGGCACGCCGGGCGCGGACCACGGCTTCGGCGTAGGCGTCCACCGCGGCCTGCGGGCCACGGCCGCGCACCCCCCACACCCCGGCGATCGAGCCGAGCACCACAAAGGCGTCCAGCGGCCGGTCACCGAGCAGTTCGTCCAGGTGGCGCACGCCCGCGACCGCGCTCTCGAAGTCCTCGGCCGCTTCACCGGCGTGCACCACGGCGGTGAACTCGTGCTCGGCCAGCAACGCGGCCAGCGCGTCCCGGTCGGCGGCGGTGCCGGTGACCACGGTCGCGCCTTCGCGGCCGAGCCAGCTCGCCAGCTCCTCGTTGCCGCCGACCAGCAGGATCGTGCCCTCCGGCGTCCACGAGCCCGACGAGCCGGGCGCCCGGACCAGCCGCCTGCCGAAGATCCCGTGCTCTCGCACCGCGACCTGGTTCTCCGTCCCGGCGAGCACGGCGGCGAGGCCGTTCGCGGTGGTCAGGTCCACCAGGCCGCCCCAGCGGTCCGGCTGTTCCAGCGCGGAAACGCGGCCCTGGCCCCAGACCGCGGCCTGGCCGTAGTTCGCCGCGATCTCGTCACCGACCGCGACCGCGCCCCGGGTGACGCACCACAGCGGCGCGGTGATCCCGGCTTCGCCGAGCACCTGCAGCTGCTCGGCGGGCCACGCGTAGTCGGGCACCTCGGCACCCCGCGTCGCCAGCAGCGACACCACCCCGTCGAAGGTTTCGTCCAGCTCCGTCAGGAGCCCGGCGAGTTCGGCGCGGCTACTCACATCCAGGCAGACCGTGTTGTCCCCCAGCGCCTCCACCACGTCGGAGGTCCACTCGTCCTCCGACGTCTCGGCGGGGAGCAGCACCAGCCAGCGGCCGGCGAGCGTGCCGTCGGCGCTGATCGGCCGCCACACCGTGCGGTACCGCCAGCCGTCCACAACGGACTGCTCACGACGGCGGCGGCGCCAGGACGACAGCGCCGGGACCACCTCGGTCACCGCTTCGCCGTCGAGTTCCAAAGTGGACGCCACCGAGTCGAAGTCCGCCCGGTCCACCGCGGCCCAGAACTCCGCGTCGGCCGGATCGACGGCCGCTTCCGGCGGCCCCATCGCGAGGGTGCCCTCCGGCCAGTACCGCTCACGCTGGAACGCGTAGGTCGGCAGGTCGACACGGGCGGCGCCGGTGCCGGTGAAGTAGCTGGCCCAGTCGATGTCCACCCCGTTCGCGTGCAGCGTGCCCAGCGCGGCGGTGAGGGCCAGTTCCTCGTCGCGGTCCTTGCGCAGCAGCGGGACCACCAGCGCGTCTTCCTCGACCATCGCCGAGAGCACGCCGTCGGGGCCCAGCTCGATCATCGTGGTGACGCCGGATTCGGCCAGCGAGCGCACGTTGTCCGCGAACCGGACGGTGTCGCGCACGTGGTTCACCCAGTAGTCCACTGTGGTCACGTCGCCGGTGGTGACCACCGGGATCCGCGGTTCGTGGAAGGTCAGCCCGTCAATGGCGGCGCGGAAGTCCTCCAGCATCGGGTCCATCAGCGGTGAATGGAAGGCGTGGCTCACCTTGAGGCGCGAGGTCTTCTCGAAACCCTCCGAGATGGCCAGCACCGCGGCCTCGTCACCCGCGATGACCACCGACGACGGCCCGTTCACCGCGGCGATCGAGACACCCTCAGTCAGGGCGATCTCGTCTTCGGTGGCCTTGATCGCCACCATCGCCCCACCGGTGGGCAATGCCTGCATCAGGCGGGCCCGGGCGGCAACCAGCGTGCACGCGTCCTCCAGCGACAACACCCCGGCCACGTGCGCGGCCGCGATCTCACCGATGGAGTGCCCGGCGAGCCGGTCGGCCCGCAGGCCCAGCGATTCGGCCAGCCGGTACAGCGCCACCTCGATGGCGAACAACGCGGGCTGCGCCCAACCGGTCTGCCGCAGCAGTTCCGGGTCCGTGCCCCAGACGACCTCGCGCAGCGGGCGGTCCAGCTCCACGTCGAGGTGCGCGGCCACCGCGTCGAAGGCGTCGGCAAAGACCTGGAACCGGTCGTACAGCTCCCGGCCCATGCCGATCCGCTGCGAACCCTGGCCGGTGAACAGGAACGCGGTCTGCCCGTCGCCCCGGCGCACCGACGCCCGCGCCCCCTCGGTGACTTCACCACCGGAGACCAGCAGCACCGCGCGGTGCGCGAACGCCGTCCGGGTGGTGGCCAGCGAGTACGCGATGTCCACAGTGGACAACTCGGGCCGCTGACCGGCGAAGGCACGCAGCCGCTCGGTCTGCGCGGCCAATGCTTCCTTCGTGCGGCCGGAGACCAGCCACGGCACCACGGACGGCGTCACCACGGCAGTCGTGGCTTCCGCTTCGACCACCGGCGCCTGCTCCAGCACCACGTGCGCGTTCGTGCCGCTGACCCCGAAGGCCGACACCCCCGCACGGCGCGGGTGGTCCGTCTCCGGCCACGGCCGCGCTTCGTCGAGCAGCGACACCGCTCCCGCGCTCCAGTCCACATGGGACGAGGGCGCGTCCACGTGCAGCGTCTTCGGCAGCACGCCGTTGCGCATGGCCAGCACCATCTTGATCACCCCGGCCACGCCGGCGGCGGCCTGCGCGTGCCCGATGTTCGACTTGATCGAGCCGAGCCACAGCGGCTCGGACCGGTCCTTGCCGAAGGTGCCGAGCAGCGCCTGCGCCTCGATCGGGTCGCCCAGCGTGGTGCCGGTGCCGTGGGCCTCCACCGCGTCCACGTCCGCTGTGGACAGTCCGGCGTCGGCCAGCGCCTGCCGGATCACCCGCTGCTGCGACGGGCCGTTGGGCGCGGTCAGCCCGTTGGAGGCACCGTCGGAGTTGACCGCGGAACCCTTGAGCACACCCCAGACCTCGTGGCCGTTGGCGATGGCGTCGGACAGCCGCTCCAGCACCAGCATGCCCGCGCCCTCGGCCCAGGCCGTGCCGTCGGCGGCCTCGGCGAAGGCCTTGCAGCGGCCGTCCGCGGCGAGCCCGCCCTGCGTGGTGAACTCGATGAACGAATCCGGGCTGGCCATCACGCTGACGCCGCCCGCCAGCGCCAGCCCGCATTCCCCGGCACGCAGCGCGCGGGTGGCCCAGTGCATCGCGACCAGCGAGGACGAGCACGCCGTGTCCACGGTGACCGCCGGGCCCTCCAGCCCGAGGTTGTAGGCCAAGCGGCCGGACATCACGCTCGCGGTGTTGCCGGTGGCGACGTAGCCCTGCACGTCGGCCGACGCCCGGCGCAGCACGCTCGGGTAGTCCTGGCCGTTGGTGCCGACAAAAACGCCGGTCTGGCTGCCGCGCAGCTTCGACGGGTCGATCCCGGCGCGCTCCAGCGCCTCCCACGCGGTCTCCAGCACGAGCCGCTGCTGCGGGTCCATCGCCAGCGCCTCACGCGGGCTGATGCCGAAGAAGGTGGCGTCGAAGTCGGCGACCCCGCTGAGGAACCCGGCTTCACGGGTGGCGGAAGCGCCCTGGGCGAGCATGCCCAGGTCCCAGCCGCGGTCGTCGGGGAAGGTCGTGACACCGTCGCGGCCCTCGGCGAGCAGCTCCCACAACTCCTCGGGTGAGGTGACCCCGCCGGGGAAGCGACAGCCGATTCCGACAATGGCGATCGGATCGTCCGCGGCGGCCATGCTCGCCATCGCGGCCACAACCGGCTCGTCAGCGGCACCGAGCAGCTCGCCGAGCAGGTGCTCGGCCAGTGCCCGCGGGGTCGGGTAGTCGTAGATGAGCGACGCGGGCAGGGTCAGCCCGGTCGCGGCGGCCAGCCCGTTGCGCAGCTCCAGCGTGGTCAGCGAATCGAAGCCCAGGTCGCTGAACGCCCGGTCCGGCTCGACCTCGCTCGCGTCGGTGTGCCCGAGCACCGCGGCCACCTGCGTGCGCAGCATCTCCAGTACCTTGCGGGACCGCTCGGCCGGGGCCAGTTCCGCCAGCTCGTGCCCGGCGGGCTGCTCCACCGGCGCGGCACCGACCTCACGCAGCCGCCGCACTTCCGGCAGGTCCGCGGCGAACGGTGCCGGGCGCAACGCGGTCAGCGCCGGGTAGTACCGCGTCCAGTCGATGTCGGCGACCACCAGCGTGGTCTGGTCGTGCTCGATGGCCTGCTTGAGCGCGGAGATCGCCAGGCCGGGCGCCATCGGGCTGAGCCCGCCGCGCCGCAGCCGGTTCGCCACCGCGTCGGCCGAGTCCGCGACCATGCCGCCCTCGGCCCACGGGCCCCAGGCGATCGAAGTCGCCGGAAGGCCCAGGCCGCGGCGGTGCTCGGCGAGCGCGTCGAGATAGGCGTTCGCGGCGGCGTAGTTGCCCTGGCCGGCCGCGCCGATCACGCCCGCGGTCGAGGAGTACAGCACGAACGCCGACAGCTCGCCGGTCAGCTCGTGCAGGTTCTTCGCGGCGACCGCCTTGGACCGCATGACCGCGTCGAACGACTCGGGGGTGAGCGTGTCGACGAGCCCGTCTTCGACCACCCCGGCGGTGTGGATCACCGCGGTCACCGGGTGCTCGGCGAGCACCGCGGCCAGCGCGTCGCGGTCGGCGACATCGCAGGCCTTGATGGTGATGCGCTCGTCCACGAGGTCGGCCGCACCGGGTGCGTCCGGACCGCGACGGCTCAGCAGGAGCAGGTGTTCGGCGCCGTTGTCCAGCAGCCACCGCGCGATGTGCCTGCCGAGACCGCCGGTGCCGCCGGTGACCAGCACCGTGCCGCTCGGCTCGAAGCTGGTGCGCGGCTCGGGACCGGCGGGCCGGTGCACCAGGCGGCGGGCGTAGGTGCCGGACGGCCGCACGGCGACCTGGTCCTCTTCACCGGCGAGCACTCCGGGCAGCCGCCGCAGGGTGGCGCGGTCGAGTTGCGCGGGCAGGTCGAGCAGGCCGCCCCAGCGGCCGGGGTGCTCCAGCGCTACCACCCGGCCGAGACCCCAGATCGCCGCCTGTTCCGGCTCGGTCAGCGCCTCCGACCGGCCCACCGACACCGCACCCGTGGTGACGCACCACAGCGGCGCGTCGATCCCGGTGTCACCCAGTGCCTGTACCGCGGCGGCGGTGCCGTTCAGGTCCAAAGTGGACAGCACGCCGCCGAGGCGTGTTCCGGCGACGCCGAGGTCGGTAAGGCGCTCGGCCAGAGTGGTCCGGTCCTCGCCGGTCACCTCGACCAGCGTGGTCTCCACACCGAGGCTGTCGGCGATCGCCGTCGACCAGTCGTCACCGCGGTGGAGCACGAGCCACGGCCCGGTCAGCGGCTTGGTCCCGGCCTCGACCGGCTTCCAGGTCACCGCGTAGCACCAGCCATCCACAGTGGACAGCTCCTGCCGCTTGCGGCGCCAGGTGGACAACGCGGGCACCATCGCGGTGACCGTCTCGCCGTCGAGGTCCAGCGTCTCGGCGAGCGTGGCCACGTCGGCGCGTTCGACGGCCTGCCAGAACTCGGCGTCGACCGGGTCGCCCTGGTCCGCGGCGGGTGCCGCCTCGCTGGTCTCCGGCCAGAACCGCTGGTGCTGGAACGGGTAGGTGGGCAGCTCGACCGGACGCCAGCCGGTCTTGGCGAAGAACGCGGCCCAGTCGATCCGCACGCCCTGGACGTGCAGGCCGGTCAGGGTGCCGAGCAGCGCGGTCACCTCGGGCCGGTCGCGGCGCAGTGCGGGCAGCAGCACAGCCTCGTCATCGAGGCTGTCGCGCGCCATACCGGAAAGCACGCCGTCGGGACCGAGTTCGAGGAAGTTGCGCACCCCCTCACCCGCCAGCCACGAGACGCTGTCGGCGAACCGCACGGCATCGCGCACGTGGTTGACCCAGTAGTCTACCGAGGTCACATCGCCACGCATCGGAATGCGGGCTTCGTTGAAGGTCAGGCCCTCGATGGCGGCACGGAAGTCATCGAGCATGGCGTCCATGCGCGGCGAGTGGAAGGCGTGGGACACGGTGAGCTGCTTGGTCTTGCGCCCGTCGAACCGCGCGACCACCGACTCGACGGCATCCTCGTCACCGGACACGACCACCGAGCGCGGGCCATTGATCGCGGCGATCGAAACGGCCTCGGTGAGCAGCGGGGTGACCTCGTCCTCGGTGGCTTCGATCGCCACCATCGCGCCACCGGCCGGAAGTGCCTGCATCAACCGGCCGCGCGCGGCGACCAGCTTCGTGGCGTCCTCAAGGGACAGCACCCCGGCGACGTGCGCGGCGGCGATCTCGCCGATCGAGTGCCCGGCCAGGTAGTCGGGCTTCAGGCCCCACGACTCGACCAGTCGGAACAACGCCACTTCCAGCGCGAACAACGCGGGCTGGGTGTACCCGGTCTCGTCGAGGGCTTCGGCGTCCTCCCACATCACCTCGCGCAGCGGCCGGTCCAGCTCGGTGTCGAAGTGCGCGAACACCTCGTCCAGCGCGTCGGCGAACACCTCGAACCGGTCGTACAGCTCGCGGCCCATGCCGGCCCGCTGGCTGCCCTGGCCGGTGAACAGGAAGGCGAGCCTGCCGCGGGCGGCGGTCCCGCGCACCAGCCCGGCACCCGGCTGCCCGTCACGCAGGGCGGTCAGGCCGCGCACCAGTTCCCCGGTGTCGGCGGCGACCACGGCCGCGCGGTGCTCGAAGGTGGAGCGGGTGGTCGCCAGCGAGGCGGCCACATCGGTCAGGTGCTTGTCCTCCACAGTGGACAGCAGCCGGCCGGCCAGCGCGCGCAGGGCGCCCTCGCCGCGGGCCGACACCAGCACCGGCATCGGCCCGGATTCGGTGGCCACGGCCGGTGCCTCGACCGGTTCCGCCTGCTCCAGGATGGTGTGCACGTTCGTGCCGCTGAGCCCGAACGACGACACCCCGGCGCGACGCGGGCGGCCGGTCTCCGGCCACGGCGTGGTGTCGGTGAGCAGCTGGATCGCGCCGGCACTCCAGTCCACATGGGACGACGGCTGGTCCACGTGCAGCGTTTTCGGCAGCACGCCGTGCCGCAGCGCGAGCACCATCTTGATCACGCTGGCCACGCCCGAGGCCATCTGCGTGTGGCCGATGTTCGACTTGACCGAGCCCAGCAGCAGCTGCCGGTCGGTGGCCTGCCCGTAGGTGGCCAGCAGCGCCTGCGCCTCGATCGGGTCCCCGAGCGCGGTGCCGGTGCCGTGCCCGTCCACGGCGTCCACTTCGGACGGATCCAGCTTGGCGTTGGCCAGCGCCTGCAGGATCACCCGCTGCTGCGAGGGACCGTTGGGCGCGGTGAGGCCGTTGGAGGCGCCGTCCTGGTTCATCGCGCTGCCGCGCACCACGGCCAGCACCTCGTGCCCGTTGCGGCGTGCGTCGGACAGCCGTTCCAGCAGCACCAGGCCGACACCCTCGGCCAGGGTCATGCCGTCGGCCGCGTCGGAGTACGCCTTGCAGCGGCCGTCCTGCGCGAGCGCCCGCTGACGGCTGAAGCCGACGAACGCGCCCGGCGTGGACATCACGCTGACCCCACCGGCGAGCGCGAGGGAGCTTTCCCCGCCCCGCAGCGACTGGCACGCCAGGTGCATCGCGACCAGCGAAGATGAGCACGCGGTGTCGATGGTGACCGCGGGACCCTCCAGCCCGAACAGGTAGGACACCCGGCCGGACAGCACGCTGGACAGCGTGCCGGTGATCATGTGCCCCTCGGAGGCACCGGCCGCGTCCGTGCCGCCGGTGGAGTAGTCCTGGTAGCTGGCCCCGATGAACGCGCCGGTCAGGCTGCCGCGCAGGGACGCCGGGGCGATGCCGGCGCGTTCGATGGCCTCCCACGCGGTCTCCAGCAGCAGGCGCTGCTGCGGGTCCATCGCCAGCGCCTCACGCGGGCTGATGCCGAAGAAGCCGGGGTCGAAGTTGGCCACGTCGTGCAGGAACCCGCCCTGCACGGAGTAGGTGCCGCCGGGGCGGTCGGGGTCCGGGTCGAACAACGCGTCGGCGTCCCAGCCGCGGTCGGCCGGGAAACCGGAGATCGCGTCCACCCCGCCGAGCACCAGCTCCCACAGGTCCTCCGGCGAGTTGACGCCACCCGGGTAGCGGCAGGCCATGCCGACGATGGCGATCGGCTCGTCGTCCACCGCCGAGGTCACCACCGGCGCGATGGACCGGCCTTCGCCGCCCTCGATCTCACCGAGCAGGAACTCCACCAGCGCGACCGGGTTCGGGTGGTCGAAGACCATCGTGGTCGGCAGGGTCAGCCCGGTCGCCGCGGCGAGCCGGTTGCGCAGGTCGACCGCGGTGATCGAGTCGAAGCCGATCTCGCGGAAGGCGCGGTGCTCGGACAGCTCGGCGGGTGACGAGTGGCCGAGCACGGTGGCCACCTGCGTGCGCACCAGGTCGAGCAGCACGCGCTCCCGCTCGGCGGCGGGCAGCGAGCGCAGCCGGTCGGCGAACCCGCCGTCGGCGGCGGGTGCCGCGTTCGCCGCCTGCTCGGCCAGCTGCCGGACCTCGGGGATCTCGTCGAACAGCGTGGTCGGCCGGGTCGCGGTGAACACCGGGTGGTAGCGGGTCCAGTCGACGTCGGCGATGGCCACGTCGGTGTCGTTCTCGTCGAGCGCCCGGCCCAGCGCGGACAGCGCCAGCCGCGCCTTCATGAACACCAGGCCGCTGCGGCGGATCTGCTCCGGGTCCACCCGGCCGAGGCCGAGGTCGTCGGCCCAGATGCCCCAGGACACCGCGGTCGCGGGCAGGCCGCGGCCACGCCGGTTCTCCGCCAGCGCGTTCAGGTAGGCGTTGGCCGCGACGTACGCGCCGTGCTGGCCACTGCCCCACATGCCCGAGATGGACGAGAACAGCACGAACGAGTCGAGTTCTTCGCTGATCAGCGCGTCGAGGTGCTCGGCACCACGCACCTTGGCGTTGACCACCTGGCCGAAGGCGTCCGATGTGGACTCCGCCAGGCTGTGCAGGCCGATCACCGCGGCGGTGTGGATGACGTTGCGGATCTCGTGCCCGTCGGCACGCAGGCCGTCGAGCATCGCCGCCACCGCGTCGCGGTCGGTGATGTCGCAGGAGACCGCCGAGGCGTCGGAACCCAGTTCTCCCAGTGCGGCAACGAGTTCCGGGGCGCCGGGGGCGTCGATGCCGCTGCGGCTGATCAGCACGATCCGCTCGGCACCCTGGTGGGCCAGCCAGTGCGCCACGTGCGGGCCGAGCGTGCCGGTGCCGCCGGTGATCAGCGTGGTGCCGCGGGGCTGCCACTCGCGGGCGCGGTGCGGCCGTGCCGGGGCGCGGACGATGCGGCGGGCCAGCGTGCCGGAGGCGCGAATGGCGAACTGGTCCTCACCGGCCGGGTCGGCCAGCACCGCGGCCAGGCGCTGCCCGGCCCGCGAGTCGAGCCGCTCGGGCAGGTCGATCACCCCGCCCCAGCGCTGCGGGTGCTCCAGCGCGACCGTCCAGCCGACGCCCATCACCTGCGCCTGCACCGGATTGGCCAGCCGGTCCGACCGGCCGGTGGACACCGCACCACGAGTCAAGAACCACAGCGGCGCTGTGCTGTTCTCGGTGGTCTGCACCAGTTTCACGCTCAGGTCGAGACCACGCGCCAGCGCGGGTTCGGTCTCGCTCGGCTCCTCGGCCATCGCCAGCACCGACACCACGCCGGTGACGCCCTCGGTGTCCAAAGGGGACCCGTCGAAGACCACGCGGCGTACTTCGGTGTGCGCGGACAGGGCGTCGTAGACGTCCTGGTCGTCGATGCCGTCCGCGGTGACCAGCAGCCAGGTGCCGGAAAGCGAAGCCTGGTGACCGCTCAGCGGCTTCCAGCTGACCCGGTACCGCCAGGAGTCCGCTGTGGACTGCTCGCGGTGCTGCTGGCGCCACGAGTTCAGCGCGGGCAGCACGGCGGCGAGCGATTCCTCGTCCACGTGCAGGCTGGAGGTGAGCGTCGCGAGATCGGCACGCTCGACGGCGGCCCAGAACTCGGCGTCCACCGGGTCCGCGCTCTGCTCGGGCTGCGCCATCCCCGGACCGCCAACCCAGTAGCGCTCGTGCTGGAAGGCGTAGGTCGGCAGGCTCACCCGGCGCGCACCGGTGCCTTCGAAGGCGGCGGCCCAATCGACCGCGACCCCGCGCACGAAAACCTCGGCGAGCGAGGTCCACACCCGGTCGATGCCACCGAGATCGCGACGCAGCGTGCCCGCCACCACGCCCCGCTGCCCCGCGTCGGCGATGGTGTCCTCGACGCCGACCGTGAGCACGGGATGCGAGCTGACCTCGATGAACGCGCGGTGCCCGTCGTCCACCAGATCCCGGATCGCGCCCGCCAGGTGCACGGTCTGCCGCAGGTTCCGGTACCAGTAGTCGGCGGTCAGCTCGGGGCCGTCGACCCAGTCGCCGGTCACCGTGGAGCGGAACGGGATGCGCGGCCGCTGCGGGTCGAGCCCGTGCAGGTCACGCAGGATCTCGTCGCGGATGTCCTCCACGTGCGCGGAGTGCGAGGCGTAGTCCACCACGATCCGGCGCACGCGCACGCCTTCCGCGGCGAGCGTTTCGAGCAGTTCGTCCAGCGCCTCGGGATCCCCGGAGACGGCTACCGTGCGCGGGCCGTTCTCGGCGGCCAGCGAAAGCCTGCCGTCCCAGGCGGCCAGCCGCTCGGTGACCTCCTCGGCGGGCAGCGCGATCGACGCGATGCCCCCGCGTCCGGCCAGTTCCCGGCCGATCGCCTGGCTGCGCAGGGCCACCACCTTCGCGGCGTCCTCCAGCGACAGCGCGCCGGAAACGCAGGCCGCGGCGATCTCACCCTGCGAGTGCCCGACCACCGCGTCCGGGACGACCCCGTACGAACGCCACACCTCGGCGAGCGAAACCATCACCGCGAACGAGGCGGGCTGCACCACGTCGACGCGGTCCAGCGAGGGCGCGCCATCGACGCCGCGGAGCACGTCGAGCAGCGACCAGTCCAGGTACGGCGCGAGCGCGGCGGCGCATTCGGCGATCCGCGCGGCGAACACCGGCGACTCGTCGATCAGCCGCGCGCCCATCCCGGCCCACTGCGCGCCCTGGCCGGGGAAGACAAAGGTGGTGCGACCGTCCAAATCGGCCAGTCCGCGCACCTCGGCGGCCCCGAGCAGGACCGCGCGGTACTCGAACTTCGAGCGGGTGGTGGCCAGCGAGAACCCGACATCAACCGGGCTTTCGCCCTCGACGGCGGGCAGCAGGTTGGCGATCTGCGCCTCCAGCGCGGCTTCGCTGCGGGCCGACAGCACCCACGGCACCACCTCCGGCTGCTCGATCACCACCGGGGCGGGCTCCGCCGGAACCGGCGGGGCCTCCTCGATCACCGCGTGCGCGTTGGTCCCGCTGACGCCGAACGAGGACACCGCACACCGGCGCGGACGCCCGTGCGGCACCCAGTCGACCGGCTCGTTGAGCAGCGACAGCGCCCCGGAACCCCAGTCCACATGCGACGACGGCGTGTCCGCGTGCAGTGTCGGCGGCAGCAGGCCGTTGCGCAGCGCCAGCACCATCTTGATCACGCTGGCCACCCCGGCCGCGGACTGCGAGTGCCCGATGTTCGACTTGACCGAGCCGAGCAGCAGCGGCCGCTGCGGGTCGCGGTCCACGCCGTAGGTGGCCAGCAGGGCCTGCGCCTCGATCGGGTCGCCCAGCGTGGTGCCGGTGCCGTGCGCGTCCACCGCGTCCACATCGGACGGTTGCAGGCCGGCGTTGGCCAGCGCCTGCATGATCACCCGCTGCTGCGAGGGACCGTTCGGCGCGGACAGCCCGTTGGAGGCACCGTCCTGGTTGACCGCGGAACCCCGCACCACGGCGAGGATCGGGTGCCCGTTGCGCTGCGCGTCGGACAGCTTCTCCACCAGCAGCATGCCGATGCCCTCGGACAGGGTCATGCCGTCGGCGGAGTCGGAGAACGCCTTGCACCGGCCGTCCCGCGCGAGCGCGCGCTGGCGGCTGAACGCGATGAGCGGCTTGGGGTTCGGCATCACCGTGGCGCCGGCGGCCAGCGCCAGCGTGCTCTCCCCGCTGCGCAGCGACTGGCACGCCAGGTGCAGCGCGACCAGCGAAGACGAGCAAGCGGTGTCCACGGTGACCGCCGGGCCTTCGAGGCCGAAGACGTAGGACACCCGGCCCGACAGCACGCTCGGGCTGCTGCCGGTCACCGCGTACCCCTCGGAACCGCCGCCGTCGGCGGTGCCGTACTCGGAGTAGCTGGACCCGATGAACGCGCCGGTCCGGGTGCCGCGCAGCGAGGCGGGGTCGATCCCGGCGCGCTCGATGGCCTCCCAGGTGGTCTCCAGCAGCAGGCGCTGCTGCGGGTCCATGCCGACCGCCTCACGCGGTGAGATGCCGAAGAACGCCGGGTCGAAGTCACCCGCGGTGTGCAGGTAACCGCCCGCGGTGGTGTACGTGGTGCCCGGGTGGTCGGGGTCCGGGTCGTACAGCACGGCCATGTCGAACCCGCGGTCGGCGGGGAACTCGGTGATCGCGTCGGTGCCGTCGGCGATCAGCTGCCAGAACTCCTCCGGCGTGTTCGCGCCACCGGGGAACCGGCAGGCCATGCCGATGATGGCGATCGGCTCGTCCGTGGTGCCGCCGTGGTTTGCCTGGTACACGGCGGCTTCCGCGGCCGAGCCGAGCAGTTCGCCGTGCAGGTGGTCGGCCAGCACCTTGGGCGTCGGGTAGTCGAAGATCAGCGTCGCCGGCAGGGTCAGCCCGGTCGCGCCACCGAGCCGCTGGCGCAGCTCGACCGCGGTCATCGAGTCGAAGCCGATCTCCTGGAACGCCCGCTGCTCGCCGACTTCTTCGGCCGAGTTGTGCCCGAGCACGGCGGCCGCC
The DNA here is from genome assembly GCF_003312875.1 of Amycolatopsis albispora. Lineage (NCBI taxonomy): Bacteria > Bacillati > Actinomycetota > Actinomycetes > Pseudonocardiales > Pseudonocardiaceae > Amycolatopsis > Amycolatopsis albispora. Next base: position 8,281,105 of record NZ_CP015163.1, on the reverse strand, counting down.
TCGGCACGCACCAGCGCGACCAGGCGGCGGCGCTGCTCGGCTTCGGGCAGCTCACGCAGTTCGTTCGCGAAGGTGGAGGACTCGCCCGCCTGCTTCTCCTCGGCTTCGGCGAGCGCTTTGACCTCGGGCAGTTCGCTGAGCAGCGCGCTCGGGCGGCGCGAGGTGAACAGCGGGTGGTAGCGGTCCCAGCTGACGTCGGCGACGGTGACCGTCACGTCCTGCTGGACCACCGCGCGGTGCAGTTCGGTGATCGCCGGTCCGGCGTCGAGGAAGGCGAGGCCCTGGCGCAGCAGGCTGCCCGACATCTCCTCGTGCGTGGCCATGCCGACCTCGGCCCACGGCCCCCAGGCGATCGAGGTCGCGGTGAGCCCGTTCGCGCGGCGGCGTTCGGCCAGCGCGTCCAGGTAGGCGTTCGCGGCGGCGTAGGCGCTCTGGCCACCGCTGCCCCACACCCCGGCGATGGACCCGAACAACACGAAGAGGTCCAGCTCGCGGTCGCCGAGCAGGTCGTCGAGGTTCCGCGCGCCGAGCACCTTCGCCGACATCACGTCGGCGAACTCCGGCAGCCCGGTCAGCTCCAGCGGCGATGACTGCCCGACACCAGCGGTGTGCACCACACCGGTCAGCGGCAGGGCGGGCGGAATGCTGTCGAGCACGGCGGCGAGGGCGTCGCGGTCGGCGACGTCGCAGGCGACGATCTCCACCCGGGCACCGAGTTCGGTCAGCTCGGCCCGCAGTTCGGCCGCGCCGGGCGCGTCCAGGCCACGGCGGTTGGTCAGGATCAGGTTCTCCGCGCCACGACCGGCCAGCCAGCGCGCGACGGCGGCACCGAGGCCACCGGTACCGCCGGTGACCAGCACCGTTCCGCCCGCGGTGAACTCGTCGGCGCCGGGCAGTGCGTCCACCGGCCGGTGCGCCAGGCGGCGGCCGAGCACACCGGTGGCGCGGATCGCCGTCTGGTCCTCTTCGCCGGTGAGCACACCGAGCAGGTGGCGGAGCGCGTTCGTGTCGAGCTCGCCGGGCAGGTCGACGAGGCCGCCCCAGCGCTGCGGGTACTCCAGCGCGGCCACCCGGCCGAAGCCCCAGACCGCGGCCTGCGCCAGCGACCCGGCCTGGTCACCCTGGCCGGTGCTCACCGCACCGCGGGTCAGCGTCCACAGTGGAGCGTCCACGGTGCGCAGCGCGGAGATGGTCAGCGCCAGGCCGGTGGACAGCACCGGATGCGGTTCGTACGGCCGGTCGTCCAGCGCCAGCAGCGAAACCACACCCGCGACCTCGCCGATCCCGGTCAGCCGTTCGGTGATCGGCCCCTGCTCGGCGCAGCTCGCGTCCAGTTCGACCTGCCGCGCCTCGGCACCGTGCGCGGCCAGCAGCTCGCGGAGCCGACCGGCCAGTTCGGTGTCCTGCTCGCCGGTGAGCACCAGCCACTGACCGCTGAGCACGGGCGTGACGCCGGTGCGCACCGGAGTCCACTTGACCCGGTAGCGCCAGGAGTCCAAAAGGGACTTCTGCTGGTTGCTCCGCCGCCACGAAGACAACGCGGGCAGCAGCGCGTCGAGCGAGGACTGCTGCTGCTCACCGAGGTGGAGCAGGGCGGCCAGTTCGTTCGCGTCACCGCGCTCGATCGCCGCCCACAGGCGTTCGTCGCTCGGGTCGGCGGAGAGGCCGGCGGGCAGTTCCGGCGCCTGCGGCCAGTAGTACGAATGCTGGAAGGCGTAGGTCGGCAGGTCGACCCGGCGCACGCCGCGCCCCTCGAAGAAGCTGCGCCAGCCGACCTTCACGCCGTGCAGGTGCATCCGCGTCAGCGCGGAGACCATCGACGACTCCTCGCCGCGGCCCGCCCGCTGGACCGCGACCACGTTCGCCTCGTCCTCGGCCAGCACCTCCTGGACCATCGGCGACAGCACCCCGTCCGGGCCCAGCTCGATGAACGTCCGCACGCCCGAGTCGTGCAGCGTGCGCACCCCGTCGGCGAACCGGACCGCCTCGCGGACGTGACGCACCCAGTAGTCGGGCGAGGACAGCGCGTCGGTGTCGAAGTGCCCGGTCAGGTTCGACACCACCGGGATCTTGGGCGCGGCGAAGGCCAGTTCCGCGACGACCTGCCCGAACTCGGCGAGCATGGCGTCCATGCGCGGCGAGTGGAAGGCATGCGACACGGTGAGCCGCTTGGTCTTGCGGCCTTCGAACCGCGCGACCACCGCCTTGACGGCGTCCTCGTCACCGGAGACGACCACGGAGCCCGGGCCGTTGATCGCCGCGATCGAAACGCCCTCGGTGAGCAGCGGGGTGACCTCGTCCTCGGCCGCCTGGATCGCGACCATCGCCCCGCCGGTAGGCAGGGCCTGCATGAGCTTGCCGCGCGCGGCGACCAGCTTCGCGGCGTCGTCCAGGGTGAGCACCTCGGACACGTGCGCGGCGGTGATCTCGCCGATGGAGTGCCCGCCCAGGAAGTGGACCTTCACGCCCCACGAGCGGACCAGGCGGAACAACGCCACCTCGACGGCGAAGATCGCGGGCTGGGCCCAGCCGGTCTGGTCGAGCAAACCGGTCTCGTCATCCCACATGACTTCGCGCAGCGGGCGGTCCAGGTGCGCGTCGAGCGCGTCGGCCACCTCGTCCAAGGCCTCGGCGAACACCGGGAACCGCTGGTACAGCTCACGCCCCATCCCGGCGCGCTGGCTGCCCTGCCCGGTGAAGATCATCGCGATCTTGCCCGAACCGGCCTCGCCGGTGAGCACGCCGGCCTCGGGCGTGTCGGCGGCCAGCGCGGCGAGCGAACGCAGCAGGGCGTCGCGGCCTTCGCCGACCACGGCCGCGCGGTGCTCGAACGCGGACCGTGCGGTGGCCAGCGAATACGCCACGTCCGCCGGTTCCAGCTCCGGCCGTTCGTCCACATAGGACAGCAGGCGCGCGGCCTGCGCGCGGACCGCGTCCCGGGTCTTGCCGGAGAGCACCCACGGCACCACCCCGTCCAGCGACGGCCGCTCCTCGACCACCACCGGCGCGGGCTGCTCCAGGATCACGTGCGCGTTGGTGCCGCTGATGCCGAACGAGGAAATGCCAGCGCGCCACGGGCGGCCGACCTCGGGCAGCTCCGTCGGCTCGGTGAGCAGCTCGACGTCACCGGCCGTCCAGTCCACATGGGACGACGGCTCGTCGATGTGCAGCGTCTTCGGGAGGACGCCGTACTTCAGCGCCATCACCATCTTGATCACACCAGCCGCACCGGCCGCGGCCTGCGTGTGCCCCAGGTTCGACTTGACCGAGCCGAGCAGCAGCGGGCGGTGCTTGCGGTGTTGTCCATAGGTGGCCAGCAGCGCCTGCGCCTCGATCGGGTCGCCGAGCGAAGTGCCGGTGCCGTGTGCCTCCACGGCGTCCACATCGGACGTGGTCAGCCCGGCGCTGGCCAGCGCCTGCTGGATGACCCGCTGCTGCGACGGGCCGTTCGGCGCCATCAGCCCGTTCGACGCGCCGTCCTGGTTGACCGCCGAGCCCTTGACCACGGCGAGCACCTCGTGCCCGTTGCGGCGCGCGTCGGACAACCGCTCCAGCACCAGCACGCCGACACCCTCGGACCAGCCGACACCGTCGGCCGAGTCGGAGAACGCCTTGCACCGGCCGTCCGGGGAAAGGCCGCGCTGGCGGGAGAACTCGATCAGCGCGACCGGGGTGGACATCACCGTGACGCCACCGGCGAGCGCGAGCGAGCATTCGCCGTTGCGCAGCGCCTGCGCCGCCAGGTGCAGCGTGACCAGCGACGACGAGCACGCGGTGTCCACGGTGACCGCCGGGCCTTCCAGCCCGAGCGTGTAGGAAACGCGGCCGGAGACGATGCTCGGTGAGGTGCCGCTGCCCTGGTAGCCCTCGGCGGAACCACCGCTCATCGCGCCGCCGTAGTCGCTGTACATCACCCCGGCGAACACGCCGGTCTGGCTGCCGCGCAGGGAAACCGGGTCGATCCCGGCGCGCTCGATGGCCTCCCACGAAACCTCGAGCAGCAGCCGCTGCTGCGAGTCGGTGGCGACCGCCTCACGCGGGCTCATGCCGAAGAACCCGGCGTCGAACTCACCGGCGTCGTGCAGGAAGCCGCCGGAGCGGGTGTAGGAGGTGCCCGGGTGGTCGGGGTCCGGGTGGTACAGCTTCTCCAGGTCCCAGCCGCGGTCGGTGGGGAAGCCGGAGATGGCGTCCTGGCCGTCGAGCACCAGCCGCCACAGGTCCTCCGGCGAGCCGACGCCGCCCGGGTAGCGGCAGCCCATGCCGACGATGACGATCGGGTCGTCGCCGGTCTGGCGCACCGGGCGGGCCTGCTCCGGGATCACCGCGTCGGCCTCGAACAGCTCACCGGCCAGGTACCCGGCCAGCACGTTCGGCGTGGGGTGGTCGAACACCATGGTGGCCGGCAGGCGCAGCCCGGTGACCGCGGTCAGGCGGTTGCGCAGTTCGACCGAGGTCAGCGAGTCGAAGCCGAGGTCCTTGAACTGGCGGTCTGGCTCGATCTCGGCGCCGTCGGCGTGCCCGAGCACCGCGGCCACCTGGTCGCGGATGATCTCCAGCAGCACGTCACGGCGTTCTTCCTCGGCCAGCCCGGACAGGCGGCGCACCAGCGTGTCGGCGGCCTCGGAGCTGGCCACCGCGGACCGGCGCGAGCGCGTGCGGATCAGGCCGCGGAACAGCGGCGGGATCTCCGGCTGCGCGCGCAGCACGGACAGGTCGAGGCGCAGCGCCAGCACGGCGGCGTCGTCGGTGGTCAGTGCGGCGTCGAACAGGGCGACACCCTGGTCGGCGGTCAGCGCGGGCATGCCGGACCGCGCCATGCGCTCGGCGTCGGCACCCGAGAGCATGCCGGTCTGGTCCCACGCGCCCCAGCCGATCGAGGCCCCGGGCAGGCCCTCGGCCCGGCGGCGCGCGGCGAGCGCGTCCAGGAAGGCGTTGGCGGCGGCGTAGTTGCCCTGGCCCGGGTTGCCGAAGGTCCCGGCGGCCGAGGAGAACACCACGAACGCCGATAGGTCCGAGGTCAGTTCGTGCAGGTACCAGGTGGCGTCGGCCTTGGGCCCGAGCACGGTGTCGAGCCGCTCGGGGGTCAGCGAGCCGATGGTGGCGTCGTCGAGCACCCCGGCGGTGTGCACCACGGCCTTGATGTTGTGCTGTGCCACCAGTTCGGCGACCTGGGCGCGGTCGGTCACGTCGCACGCGGCGACCACGGCTTCGGCACCCAGCTCGGCGAGTTCGGCGACCAGTTCGGGCACGCCGTCGGCGGCCGGGCCGCGGCGGCTGACCAGCAGCAGGTCGCGCACGCCGTGCTCGGCGGCCAGGTGCTTGGCGATGACACTGCCCAGGCCACCGGTGCCACCGGTGATCAGGACCTGCCCGCCCCACTCGAGTTCACGCGGCTGCGGCAGGGCACGCGCGAGCCGGGCGGCATAAACCTTGTTGTGGCGAATGGCCAGCTGCGGTTCGTCAACCCCGATCGCCTTCTTCAACGGCGAATCGGCATCCGTGTCAATCAACCCGAACCGGCCAGGATTCTCCGACTGCGCGGAGCGCACGAGGCCCCAGACGGTCGCGGCGGCCACGTCCGGCAGGTCACCCTCGGCCGCGGCCACCGCGTTGCGGGTGACAAAAACCAGGCGCGATTCGGCGAACCGCTCATCGGCCAGCCACTCCTGGACCACGCCGAGCACGTGCGCGCTGACCGCGTGTGCCGCTTCGACGGTGTCCGCGCCGGTCTCGACGTGGTACAGCACCCAGTCCGGCACATCCACAATGGACTCAAGATCGGTGGTCTCGACCACGGTCGGCTCCGTGGTGGCGTGCTGCGCGGCCACCCAGTCCACGCGGAACAGCGAGTCGCGGCCGACCGCCCCGGCCAGCTGCTCGGTGGCGACCGCGCGCAAGACCAGCGTTTCCACCGACGCGACCGGCTCACCGGCGGCGTCGGCCACGGCGATCGACATCGCGTCGTCGCCCACCGGCGAAAGCTTGACGCGGACCGTGGAGGCGCCGGTCGCGTGCAGCGAGACGCCCTCCCACGAGAACGGCAGCCCGCCCTGGCTCTCCGGTCCGAACTCGACGAACCGCGACGCGTGCAGCACCGCGTCCAGCAGCGCCGGGTGCAGCTCGAACGACTCGTTGTCGACGTCCTCGGGCAGCGCGACCTCGGCGTAGACGTCCTCGCCCAGCTGCCACGCGGCCCGCAGGCCCTGGAACGACGGGCCGTAGGCGAACCCGTCGGCCGCCAGGCGGTCGTACAGCCCGGTCAGGTCGATCGGCTGCGCGTACTTTGGCGGGAATTCCGTGGCGTCGAACGGAACCTGCTTGGCGTCCGCGCCCGAGGTGGTGAGCACGCCGGTGGCGTTCGGGGTCCACGGCTGCTCGTCGTCGGTGTCCAGGCGCGAGTAGATGTCGACCGTCCGGCGGCCGGCCTGGTCGGCGCGGCCGACCCAGAGCTGCACCTGCACCCCGCCGGTTTCGGGCAGCACCAGCGGACCGGTCAGGGTCAGCTCCTCGACGCGGTCGCAGCCGACCTCGTCCCCGGCGCGGATGGCCAGTTCCAGGAACGCCGTGCCGGGCAGCAGCACCCGGCCGGAGACCGCGTGGTCGGCCAGCCAGGCGTGGGTGTGCAGGGAAAGGCGCCCGGTCAGCAGCGCGCCGTCGGAGTCCGCGAGCGAGACCGCCGCGGCCAGCAGCGGGTGCCGCGCGGCACCGAGACCGGACGAGCGCGGGTCGCCGCCGAAGCCGAAGCCACCGCCCTTCGGCCAGAACCGCCTGGTCTGGAAGGCGTACGTCGGCAGGTCGATGCGCACCGCGCCGGTGCGGTCGAAGTATTCGGCCCACCGCACGGGAATCCCGTTGACGTGCAGGGTGGCGAGCGCGGTGGTGGCGGTCCGCGCCTCTTCGCGCCCGGTTCGCAGCACCGGCACCGCGACCACGTCGTCCACGATGCCCTGGACCATCGCCGACAGCACGCCGTCCGGGCCCAGCTCCAGGAAGGTGCCGACGCCGTGGCCGCGCAGCCACGACACACCGTCGGCGAACCGCACGGCCTGGCGGACGTGGTCCACCCAGTAGTCCGCGGAGGTCACCTGCTCGACGCGCGCCAGCTCGCCGGTCAGGTTCGAGACGAACGGGATCAGCGGGGCCTGCAGGTCGAGATCTGCAACAACCGCGCGGAAATCATCGAGCATGGCGTCCATGCGCGGCGAGTGGAAGGCGTGGGAAACGGTGAGGCGCTTGGTCTTGCGACCTTCGAACTGGGCGACCACCGCCTCGACGGCATCCTCGTCACCGGAAACCACCACGGAATCGGGTCCGTTGATCGCCGCGATGGAAACGCCCTCGGTGAGCAGGGGCGTGACCTCGTCCTCGGTCGCCTGGATCGCCACCATGGCGCCGCCCGCAGGCAGCGCCTGCATGAGCTTTCCACGCGCGGTCACCAGTTTCGCGGCGTCCTCAAGGGACATCACCCCGGCGACATGGGCGGCCGCGATCTCGCCGATCGAATGCCCGGCCAGGAAGTCGGGCTTGATGCCCCACGACTCCACCAGCCGGTACAACGCCACCTCGATGGCGAACAACGCGGGCTGCGCGTTCCCGGTCTGGTCCAGCGCATCGGCATCCTCGCCCCACATGACCTCGCGGAGCCCCTCCGCCGATGTCACGAATGTGGCTTTCGAGACATCTGGCGTCTCGAAAGCCACATTCGTGACACTCGCCAAGCCAGCCAGCACCTCATCCAGCGCCGCCGCGAAGACCGGGAACCGGGCGTACAGCTCCCGGCCCATGCCCAGCCGTTGCGCGCCCTGCCCGGTGAACAGGAACGCCGTCTTGGACCGGCTGTGCATGGTGCCGGTGAGCGTGCCCGGCGCCACCTCCCCGGCGGCCAGCGCGGTCAGCCCGGCACGCAGGTCGTCCGACGGCACGACCGCGCGGTGCTCGAAGCTCGCCCTGGTGGTCGCCAGCGAGAAAGCCAGGTCCAGCAACGGCGGTTCATCGTCCAAAACGGACAGCAGGCGCTCGGCCTGCGCTCGCAGCGCCTCACGGCTGCGACCGGAGACGAGCACCGGCACCATGCCGGCCTCGACCAGCGCGGGAGCCTCGCCCGTCTCGCCCTCGACCACCAGTTCCGGCGCCTGCTCGATGATGGTGTGCGCGTTGGTCCCGCTGATGCCGAACGAGGACACCGCCGCGCGCTTCGGCTCGCCGGTCTCCGGCCACGGCGTGTTCTCGGTGATCAGCTCGACCGCACCCGCGGTCCAGTCCACGTGCGAGGTCGGCTGGTCGATGCCCAGCGACTTCGGCAGCACGCCGTGCCGCATCGACATGATCATCTTGATCACGCCGGCCACGCCCGCCGCGGCCTGGGTGTGGCTGATGTTCGACTTGATCGACCCGAGCAGCAGCGGCCGGCTGCGGTTCCGGCCGTACGTGGCCAGCAGCGCCTGCGCCTCCACCGGGTCGCCGAGCGTGGTGGCCGTGCCGTGTGCCTCGACCACGTCGATCTGGTCCTCGGACAACCGCGAGTTGATCAGCGCCTGCTGGATCACCCGCTGCTGCGACGGCCCGTTCGGCGCGGTCAGCCCGTTCGACGCGCCGTCCTGGTTGACCGCGGAACCCCTGATCACGGCGAGGATCTCGTGCCCGTTGCGCTGCGCGTCCGACAGCCGCTCCAGCACCAGCACACCGGCACCCTCGGCCCAGCCGGTGCCGTCGGCCGACTCGGCGAACGAGCGGCACAGCCCGTCCGGCGAGAGCCCACCTTGCCTGCTGAACTCCACGATGGTGGTCGGGCTGGACATGATCGTGGCGCCACCGGCCAGCGCCAGCTCGCATTCGCCGTTGCGCAGCGACTGCGTGGCCAGGTGCATGGCGACCAGCGAGGACGAGCACGCGGTGTCGATGGTGACGGCCGGGCCGACAAAGCCGTAGGTGTAGGAGATCCGGCCGGACAGCACGCTGTTGGAGTTGCCGAGCAGCTGGAAGCCCTCGCCGCCCTCACCCGGGCCGACCTGGTAGTCCTGCGCCATCGCGCCGACAAAAACCGCGGTCTGCGTGCCCTTGATCGAAGTCGGGTCGATGCCGGCGCGCTCCAGCGCCTCCCAGGTGACCTCCAGCAGCACGCGCTGCTGCGGGTCCATCGACAGCGCCTCGCGCGGCGAGATCCGGAAGAAGTCCGCGTCGAACTCCGGGGCGTCGTGCAGGAAGCCGCCGGAGCGGGTGTTCGACATGGCCAGCATCTCGGGATTCCAGCCGCGGTCGGCCGGGAACTCGGTGATGCCGTGCTCCCCGGCGATCACCATGTCCCACAGCTGCTCCGGGGTGCGCACCCCGCCCGGGTACCGGCAGCCGATGCCGACGATGGCGATCGGCTCCTGCGAGGCGGCCTCGATCTCGTTCAGCCGCTGCCGCGTGCGGCGGAGATCCGCGCTCGCGCGCCTGAGGTAGTCCCGGAGCTTCTGTTCGTTGTCCATCTCAACTCAACCCATCTCGACAACCGGACGGCCGGGTAAGAACGGCATGACAACCGGCCCGGTCCGCGGACTCCGGGCGACGGCTTCGATCCTGGTCGCGCGCTGAGACCACCATGTACGCAGTCTCGCGGCGGAACGGCTGGGAATTCCCTATAAACCGGGGCTCACCAGTTGGCGGCGTGCAGCAGGTCGGCGTACTGGTGCTCCCGCGAGGCCTGCGCGAGGTCGGCGTCGACCATCATCTGCATCAGCTCGGTGAAGTTCACCGACGGCTCCCAGCCGAGCGCGGCCTTGACCCTGGTGGTGTCGGCGCACAGGATCTCCACCTCGGCCGGGCGCACCAGCGCCGGGTTGATCACCACGTGGTCGCGCCAGTCCAGGCCGACGTGGTCGAAGGCGATCCGCACCGCGTCGCGCACCGAGTGCATCTCGCCGGTGCCGACCACGTAGTCGCCCGGCTCGTCCTGCTGCAGCATCAGGTGCATGGCGCGCACGTAGTCACCGGCGAAGCCCCAGTCGCGCACCGCGTCCAGGTTGCCCAGCTCCAGCTTCTCCTGCAGGCCCAGCTTGATCTTCGCGACGGCGAGGGTGATCTTGCGCGTGACGAACTCCGCGCCGCGGCGGGGTGACTCGTGGTTGAACAGCATGCCCGACACCGCGTACATGCCGAAGGACTCGCGGTAGTTCTTCGTGATGAAGTGCCCGTAGGCCTTCGCCACCCCGTACGGGCTGCGCGGGTGGAAGCTGGTGGTCTCCTTCTGCGGGGTCTCGGCCACCTTGCCGAACATCTCCGAGGACGACGCCTGGTAGAAGCGGATCTGCTTGCCCACGTCCACCCGCTGCGAGCTGTTCAGCCCGCTGACCATCCGGATGGCCTCCAGCACGCGCAGCACGCCCATGCCGTTGACCTCGGTGACCAGTTCCGCCTGCTGCCAGGACATCGGCACGAACGAGATGGCGCCGAGGTTGTACACCTCGTCCGGCTGCACCTTGTCCACCGCGGCCACCAGGCTGCCCTGGTCCATCAGGTCACCGTCGACAAAGGACAGATCGGCCACCAGGCGGCTGACCCGCGACTTGCGCGGGTTGGCCTGGCCCCTGATCAGGCCCCACACCTGGTAACCCTGGCTCAGCAGGTACTCGGCAAGGTAGGAACCGTCCTGCCCGGTGATCCCGGTGATCAAAGCTCGCCTGGACATCGTCTCCCTCTCCACTACGCTCAGCACTTCGGGTCGACTCCGCCCACCGCCGCTTCGACTCCGGCCGCGGTTGCACGGTAGGCGCGCGGGCACTAGGGAATGTTCGAGTCTTGCCTCCCCAGCCGCCGCTACCCTGCCCCGCGGACCGCCGCGCGCGGACCGGCAACCGGCGAACACTAGTGATTTCCCAGCGCGCCCGGACGCCACCGAAGACTAGGGATTTCGCGGGTTTGCGTGGGTTCGACTGTGGTTCCGCCCGGCCGACCCGGAGAGTGCTGTGCTGTCCAGTGTGCTGCCCCGCCTGCGGCCCTACCGCCGCCGGATCGCGGCCTTGCTCGTGCTGCAGTTGTGCCAGACCGTGGCCACCCTGCTGCTGCCCACCTTCAACGCCGAGATCATCGACAACGGCGTGGTCAAGGGCGACGTCGCCTACATCTGGCGCACCGGCGTGGTGATGGTGGCCGTCGCCGTGGTGCAGATCGCCACCGCGATCGCCGCGGCGCTGCTGGGCGCCCGGATCGCCGCCGGCGTCGGCCGTGACCTGCGGTCCGCGGTGTTCCGGCGGGTGCTCGACTTCTCCGCCCGCGAGGTCGGCGGCTTCGGCACGCCCTCGCTGATCACCCGCACGGTCAACGACGTGCAGCAGGTGCAGAACCTGGTGCAGACCACCTTCGACGTGGCGGTGATCGCGCCGATCATGTGCGTCGGCGGGCTGGTGCTGGCGTTCAACCAGGACCTGCCGCTGGGGTTCGTGATGATCGGGCTGATCCTCGCGGTGGCCGTGGCGATCGTGCTGATGCTGGCCAGGATGGGCCCGGTCTACACCGCCATGCAGCGCTGCATCGACCTGATCAACCGGCTGCTGCGCGAGCGCATCACCGGGGTGCGCGTGGTCCGCGCGTTCGTCCGCGACCGCCGCGAGCACGAGCGCTTCGGCAGCGCCAACGAGGAGATGTACCGGCATTCGCTGCGCGTGGGCAGGCTGATGGCGGCGATTCCGGCGGTGGTGATCATCGTGCTGAACGTGTTCACCGTCGGCCTGGTCTGGCTGGCGGGCTGGCGCATCGACGGCGGCACGCTCCAGCTCGGCGAGATGACCGCGCTGCTCGGGTACCTCGGGCTGATCGTGATGTCGGTGGTGATGGTGACGATGGTGTTCACCAGCGCACCACGCGCGATGGTGTCCGCCGGGCGCATCCAGGAGGTCATCGACACCGAGGTGAGCGTGACGCAGCCCGCGCACCCGGTGCCCGCGGCCGGCCGGGGCAGGCTCGAGCTGCGTGACGCCGAATTCGGTTATCCCGGCGCGGAACAGCCGGTGCTGCGCGGGATCAACCTGGTCGCCGAACCCGGCGAGAAGCTGGCCATCGTCGGCGGCACCGGCAGCGGCAAGACCACCCTGCTGAACCTCGCGCTGCGCTTGTTCGACGTCACGCGCGGCGCGGTGCTGGTCAACGGGGTCGATGTGCGTGAGCAGGACGCCGAAGCGCTCACCAGGACCGTCGGTTTTGTGCCGCAGCGGGCGTTCCTGTTCTCCGGCACGGTGGCGAGCAACCTGCGCTACGGGAAACCGGACGCCACCGACGAAGAGCTGTGGCACGCGCTGGATGTGGTGCAGGCGAGGGATTTTGTGGCGAACATGGACGGCGGGCTGGACGCGGTGATCTCCCAGGGCGGCACGAACGTCTCCGGCGGGCAGCGGCAACGGCTCGCCATCGCGCGAACCCTGTTGCGCCGCCCCGAAATCTACCTGCTCGACGACTGCTTCTCCGCGCTCGACCACCGGACGGAAGCGGCGTTGCGGGAGCGCCTGGAACCCGAACTCGACGGCGCGACCGTGTTGCTGGTGACGCAGCGCGCCAGCAGCGTGGCGCGGACCGACCGGGTGGTCGTGCTCGACAAGGGCCTGGTTTCCGCGTGACCGCCCGCCGCCTCGCCGGTCTGCTGCGGCCGCACCGGGTGCTCATCGCCGCCGTGGTGGTGCTCGGCCTGGCCTGGATCGGGCTGAACCTGCTCGGCCCGAAACTGCTCGGGTACGCCACCGACCTCATCTTCGCCGGCCTGGTCAGCAGCGGCTACCCGGCCGGATCGTCCAAAGAGGACGTAATCGGGCAGCTGCGCGCGGACGGCCGGGACACCCTGGCCAACGTGTTCAGCACCACCGACCTGGTGCCCGGCGAGGGCGTCGACTTCGCCGCGCTCGGGGTGGTGCTGCTGGTCCTGCTGGGTGTCTACCTGGTGGCCGCCGGGTTCATGCTGTGGCGCGGGCGGCTGGTGGCGGCCATCGTGCAGCGGGTGGTCCGCGGGCTACGCAAGCAGGTCGACGCGAAGCTGAGCCGGTTGCCGATGAGCCACTTCGACCGCAACTCCGGCGGTGACGTGCTCAGCCGCGCCACCAACGACATCGACAACCTCCAGCAGAGCTTCCAGCTCACCCTCGGCCAGCTGATCAACTCGGTGTTCACCATTCTCGGCGTGCTCGCGGTGATGCTGGTGATCTCGCCGGCGCTGGCGCTGATCCTGCTGCTCAGCGTGCCGGTGGCGGCGGTGATCGCGTGGGTGATCAGCAAGCGCGCGCAGCCGCGGTTCGCCGAGCAGTGGGGCACCACCGGTTCGCTCAACGCGCACATCGAGCAGATCTACACCGGGCACTCGCTGGTCAAGGGCTTCGGCAGGCGTGAGCTGGCCGAGCGGGAGTTCGACGAGCACAACGAGGCGCTCTACCGCGCCGGTTCCCGCGCGCAGTTCATCACCGGCATGATCGAACCGGCCGCGCGGTTCGTCACCGACCTGAACTACGTGCTGGTCGCCGTGGTCGGCGCGCTGCGGGTGGCGAGCGGTTCGCTGTCCATCGGTGACGTGCAGGCGTTCATCCAGTACTCGCAGATGTTCAGCAGGCCGATCGTGGACCTGGCGAACTTCTCCGGTCAGCTGCAGTCGGGGCTCGCCTCGGCCAAGCGGATCTTCGAACTGCTCGACGCCGAGGAGCAGTCCGCCGAGGTCTCGCAGCCGGTGCGCCCCGGCCCCACTCGCGGTCACGTGGTCTTCGACCGGGTCAGTTTCCGTTACCTACCGGGGAAACCGCTGATCGAGGAGCTGTCACTGACCGCGGCGCCGGGCCAGGTGGTGGCGATCGTCGGGCCGACCGGCGCGGGCAAGACCACGCTCGGCAACCTGCTGATGAGGTTCTACGAACTCGACGGCGGCCGCATCCTGCTCGACGGCGAGGACATCGCGCGCATGGACCGCGAGGACCTGCGGTCCCGCATCGGCCTGGTTTCGCAGGACGCCTGGCTTTTTCACGGCACGATCGCGGAGAACATCGCCTACGGCCGCCCGGACGCGACCCGCGCCGAGGTGGTCGCGGCGGCGAAGGCCACCTGCGTGGACCGGTTCGTGCACACCCTGCCCGACGGGTACGACACCGTGCTCGACGACGAGACCTCGACCGTCAGCGCCGGTGAGAAGCAGCTGATCACGCTGGCCAGGGCGTTCCTGATCCGGCCGTCGCTGCTGGTGCTCGACGAGGCGACCAGTTCCATCGACACCAAAACCGAGGCGCTCGTGCAGCACGCGATGCGCTCCCTGCGCGAAGGCCGGACGTGCTTTGTCATCGCGCACCGGCTGTCCACCGTGCGTGACGCGGACCTGATCGTGGTGATGGAAAACGGCCACCTCATCGAGCGCGGCACCCACGCTGAGCTACTGGCCGCCGACGGTACCTACGCCCGCCTGCACGCGGCTTCGTCCGCGACGCCGGTCGACCTGATTTCGTAGCTTCCGGTGTGTGTAGCTCCTACCATGCGTGGGGTTTCCCTTCAGGCCCTGGAGCCATGACCCGTTCGACCGGCTGGGGGAACAGGTCCTCCCAGTTGAAGAGCCGGTGCACTTCGGTCTTTTCGATGTTCACGCCGCCGGACGCTTCCGCGCCCCAGGCCGGGCCGCCGCTGACCGTCCAGTTGTTGTTGCCGTCCAAGCTCACCCCGGCCGAGCCCTCGACGCCGGGGCCCATCGACCCGGAGGCGGTGCCGTTGGCGGAGTAACCGGCCAGGCCCTCGAGGTCGGCTGACGAGGCCTGGACACCGACGCTGGCGTCCGCACCCCCACCGACTGCGGCGCCGCCGCGCATGCTCCGGGTGATGCCGCCGCCTTTGCCGTCGAGCACCGCGCACGTGCCCCCGCCAACGGACGCGCCACCGGACGCACCGACGTTGGCGCACACACCGACCGACCTGGGCCATTTCCCCTGCGAGGGGGGCTCAGCCTGGCGTCGTGCGTCCTCCGCCTTTCGCCGTTCTTCCGAGCCGCGTCCGATCTCGCGAAGCTTGTGGAGGTCGACGGGTGCTCCCGAGCCACCCTTGCCGGCTACGGCCGGACTGCGCCGAGGAGCCGCGGTCGGCTGCTGCTGGGCTTGCTCAGCCTGGCGTCGCGCTTGCTCAGCCTGGCGCTGTGCTTGCTCGGCCTGACGCTGCTCCTGCTCCGCCTCGCGCCGCTGCTCCGAACCACGCCCGATCTCACGAAGCTTGCGCAGGTCGACAGGCGCCCCCGAACCACCCTTCCCGGCCACGGCCGGAGCACGCCCTCGCTCGGCTTTCCGTGCGTCAGCCTCGCGCTCCTCGGCTTTCCGTGCCTCCTCAGCCTTCCGTGTCTCCTCGGCCTTCCGTGTCTCCTCGGCCTTCCGGTCTTCGGCCCTACGCCGCTCCTCGGAACCTTTTCCGAGCTCACGCACCTTCCGAATATCAACGGGTTCCCCAGAACCACCCTTACCACCCACCGCAGGAGCCCGACGCGACTCACCCTGACGCGACCGCTCCCCCGCCTCGCGCTCCTCGGCCTTGCGCGCCTTCTCCTCCTCAGCCTTCCGATCCTCGGCCTTGCGCCGCTCCTCCGACCCCTTCCCCAACTCACGCACCTTGCGAATATCAACGGGTTCCCCAGAACCGCCCTTACTTCCCGCAGCAGGAGCCCGACGCGACTCACCCTGACGCGACCGCTCGCCAGCCTTGCGCTCCTCGGCCTTGCGCTCCTCGGCCTTGCGGGCCTTCTCTTCCTCAGCCTTCCGGTCCTCGGCCTTGCGCCGCTCCTCGGAACCTTTCCCGAGCTCACGCACCTTGCGAATATCAACAGGTTCCCCAGAACCACCCTTACTCCCCGCAGCCGGAGCCCGACGCGATTCACCCTGACGCGACCGCTCGCCAGCCTTGCGCTCCTCGGCCTTGCGCTCCTCGGCCTTGCGGGCCTTCTCTTCCTCAGCCTTCCGGTCCTCGGCCTTGCGCCGCTCCTCGGAACCTTTCCCGAGCTCACGCACCTTGCGAATATCAACAGGTTCCCCAGAACCACCCTTACCCCCCACCGCAGGAGCCCGACGCGACTCACCCTGCCGCGACCGCTCGCCAGCCTTCCGCTCCTCCGCCTTCCTCTCCTCGGCCTTGCGCGCCTTCTCCTCCCCAGCCTTCCGATCCTCAGCCCTACGCCGCTCCTCCGACCCCTTCCCCAACTCACGCACCTTGCGAATATCAACAGGCGCCCCCGAACCACCCTTGCCACCCACAGCAGGAGCCCGACGCGCCCGATCGTCAGACTTGTCCGGGGCCGCCTGCCTCACCTGCCCCTTGTCGTTCTGCTTCGCGGGGGCAGCCTCCGCTTGCTGAGCGGCTGCGAGCACAAAAAACACCGACAAAGCCCCACCCGACAGGCAGTACAACATCGACCTGGCCAGTGGCCGTCCCGCGGTCTCCATCGGACCTCCTTTCCCGACGCCGATGCACCCGGTCGCGCATCCGGCAAACTTCGAGGCTGTTCGAGCCGGGTACAACGGCGATACATTCCGGGTACAGCGCCGGGACCCCGCGCCTTAGCAAATCCCCTAGCGCGATCCGCGCGAAGATGGCGGAGCCTGGGGAACGATCGTGTCGCGACGGCGAGTGGAGGGTTCCAGGGGATGACGGCACTAGGCAGTCCACGTCGTCCCGAACCGCTCCCGCCTTCCCCGGGCCTTCCCCTCTCTCGGACGTCCACTGAGGACAGTGTCGGCCGCCTTCGCAGACCCGCCGTTCCAACGCGCTGACCAGGCAACGGAGCGAACAGGGGAGCCGTAGGGGTTATGCGCAGCGTATCGGTTTCATTACAGTCACTCACGTGGCGAAGTTGGTTAATCACGCCCCACATCCGGTTCGAGTGGAAGAAGTAGGGCCAGCCGCATGAACGAAGCACTCGCAGCGAAGCAGACCTGCCCGTTCCCGATGGCGCGCGACGCCGACCACGTGCTGGACCTGCCGCTGGACTACCGGCGGCTGCGCCGGGAAGAACCGATCGTGCGCGTCACCCTGCCGTCGGGCGAGGTCGCCTGGCTGGTCAGCCGCTACGCCGACGTCAAGCTGGTGCTCTCCGACGAGCGGTTCAGCTCCAAGGTGGCCGCACCGGGCTTCCCCAAGGGCTTCTACTTCCCGGTCGACCCGCAGCCGGGCGCCTTCGTCGCGGTCGACCCGCCGGAGCACACCCGGTACCGCCGGATGATCATGGGGCAGTTCACCAAGAAGCGCGCCGAATCGCTGCGCCCGGAGATCCAGCAGATCGTCGACGAGCACATCGACAAGCTGCTCGCCGGGCCGAAGCCGGTCAACCTGGTCACCACCTTCGCCAGGCCCATTCCCCTGATGGTGGTCTGCGACCTGCTCGGCGTGCCTTACAGTGACCGGCTCGCCTTCGGCCGCTGGATCAACACCCTGGTCGAGGCCAATCCCAGCCCGGCGGCGCGCAACGCGTCGGCCGCGGCGCTGTTCGGTTACATGAACAAGCTGGTCGCGGACAAGGAACGCAAGCCGACCGACGACGTGCTCGGCAGGCTGGCGAGCGAGCAGATCCGCAAAGGCGAGCTGAGCCGCAACGAGGCCGTGGTCATCGGCATGATGCTGCTGTCGGCCGGATACGACACCACGGCGAGTTCGCTGTCACTGAGCGTGCTTTCGCTGCTGCAGAACCCGGACCAGATGAAGCTGCTGCGCGAGGACCCGGACGTCACCGTCAGTGCCGTCGAAGAACTGCTGCGCCACCAGAACGTCATGCAGCACGGGGTGGCGCGCGTGGCGGTCGAGGACGTGGAGCTGGCCGGGCAGACCGTGCGCGCCGGCGAGGGCGTGATCGCGCTGACGTCGTCGGCGGACCGCGACGACGAGATGTACCCCGACGCGGACCGGCTCGACCTGACCCGCGGCGGCAGCAACCCGCTCGCCTTCGGTTACGGCATCCACAGCTGCATCGCGAAATTCCTGGCCAGGGTGGAAATGCAGATCGCGCTGGGCACGCTGGTGCGGCGGATCCCGACCCTCGAGCTGGCGGCGAAGCCGGAGGAACTCGAATTCCGGAACCCGTCGGCAATGGTTTACAGCGTGAACGAGCTGCCCGTCACCTGGTGACCGGCCACGGGCGTTTCGCGCGTTTTCCACGTGTGAAAACGTGACGGCGCGCACAAGCGACTCAAATCCGATCGCATTCTGTCGGTGCCCGCCCATAGCATCGCGACCGTAATCACCGACCGTGAGCTGCCCCGGGGTCCTCCCGGGGCGTCGTGGGGGCCAGCGGGCGGCGATTCCCGGCTTCCGGCCGCGCGCAGGCGCGCGGCCATTCGATCACGCCCGAACGGACCCTGATGACTACCACCCACCCGGGGCACAACGCCGCCCCGGTACCGGAAAACGACAAACTCGACAGCGCGGTGCTCAAGGTCGCCGCGGTCGTGGTGCTCGGCTCGATCATGGCGATCCTCGACACCACGGTGGTCAACGTCGCGCTGCAGGCGCTGACCCTGGAGTTCAAGACCTCGCTGGACACCATCCAGTGGATCGCCACCGGGTACATGCTGGCGCTGGCCACGGTCATCCCGGTCACCGGCTGGGCCTCCGACCGGTTCGGCACCAAGCGGCTCTACCTGCTGGCGATCACCCTGTTCCTGATCGGCTCGATGCTGGCCGGGCTGGCCTGGAACATCGAGTCGCTGATCGCCTTCCGCGTGGTGCAGGGCCTCGGCGGCGGCATGCTGATGCCGGCGGGCATGACGATCCTGACCAAAACCGCCGGCCCGCACCGGGTCGGGCGGGTGATGGCGGTGCTCGGCGTGCCGATGCTGCTCGGCCCGATCGGCGGCCCGATCCTGGGCGGCTGGCTGGTCGATTCGGTGAGCTGGCGGTGGATCTTCTACATCAACGTGCCGATCGGGGTGCTCGCGCTGCTGCTGGCGTGGCGGCTGCTGCCGTCGGACAAGCCGGAGCCCGCCGAGAAGTTCGACTTCCCCGGCATGCTGATGCTTTCGCCGGGGCTGGCCGCGCTGATCTACGGCGTGTCGGACATCCCGGCGGCGGGCGGGGTCACCGCGGTCAGCGTGTGGCTGCCGGGCCTCGGCGGGATCGCGCTGATCGCCGGGTTCGTCGTGCGCGCGCTGCGCGTGCCGAACCCGCTGGTCGACCTGACGTTGTTCCGGAACCGCACGTTCACCGTGGCGATGGTGACGAACACGTTCTTCTGCATCGCCTTCTTCGGCAGCATGCTGCTGCTGCCGACGTACTTCCTGCTGGTGCGCGGGGAATCGGCGCTGGAGGCCGGGCTGCTGCTGGCGCCGCAGGGCATCGGCGCGATGCTGACCATGCCGGTCGCGGGCAGGCTGGCGGACAAGATCGGGCCGGGCAAGGTGGTGCTGCCGGGCATGGTGCTGATCGTGGGCAGCATGGTCATGTTCACCATCGTCGGCGCGACCACGCCTTATTGGCAGCTGCTGTCGGCGTTGTTCGTGATGGGCATGGGCATGGGGTGCACGATGATGCCGATCATGACCGCCGCGCTGCAGACGCTGACGCGGAAGAAGGTCGCGCGAGCCTCGTCGGCGGCGAACATCGTGCAGCAGACCGCCGGCGCCATCGGCTCGGCGGTGATGTCGATCATCCTGGCCGGGCTGCTGGCGGGGAAGTTCGGCGTGCCGACGAACGAGGGTCAGCTGGCCGCCACCGCCGCCCTGATGAACCCGGCTACGCACGACCAGGCCGCCGTACTGGCCGCGGACTCGTTCGGCTCCACGTTCACCTGGGCGCTGGTGCTGATCGCCGTGTGCTTCGTCCCAGCCCTCTTCCTCCCGCGCACACCCCCGGCGCCACCGGCCGCAGACCCCGACTCCCCCGCCGATTCGGACTCGGGTTCGGGCCCAGGCTCAGGCGCAGGTCCGGGTTCGGGGTCGGGTTCGCACCCGCCCGTCATCCTCACCCACTAACCCCCGCGGCCTCACCCAACCAACCCCGCTGCGGCGCCCTTCGGCGCCGAGCCACCTCCTCCGAGACTGGGCGCCATCCCTTTTGGCGCCCAGTCCCGACCACCCAGCTGGCACGCTCATTCGTCGCCAGCCCCCGAATGCGCTGCGCCCGCTGGCACCCAGCCTCCCTCAACCCGCGGACCGCACCCACTTTTTGGCGCCCAGTCCCGGCCATCCCGGCGGGCCCGTTCGCCGCGCCCAGCTCCAGCACCCGCGAACGGACCGCGCCCACTAGTGCCCGGCCGCACCCACCGAAACCGGGCGCCACTCCCTTGGCGCCCAGCCACAGCCACCCCGGCGAGGCCCCTTCACCGCGCCCAGCTCCACCACCCCGAACGAACCGCGCCCACTAGTACCCGGCCGCACCCACCGAAACCGGGCGCCACTCCCTTGGCGCCCAGCCACAGCCACCCCGGCGAGGCCCCTTCACCGCGCCCAGCTCCACCACCCCGAACGAACCGCGCCCACTAGTACCCGGCCGCACCCTCCAAAACCGGGCGCCACTCCCTTGGCGCCCAGCCACAGCCACCCCGGCGAGGCCCGTTCACCGCGCCCAGCTCCAGCACCCCGAACGAACCGCGCCCACTAGTGCCCGGCCGCACCCACCGAAACCGGGCGCCACTCCCTTGGCGCCCAGCCACAGCCACCCCAGCTGCCTGAGCGACACCCTTGGTGCTCCA
The DNA here is from genome assembly GCF_003312875.1 of Amycolatopsis albispora. Classification (NCBI taxonomy): domain Bacteria; kingdom Bacillati; phylum Actinomycetota; class Actinomycetes; order Pseudonocardiales; family Pseudonocardiaceae; genus Amycolatopsis; species Amycolatopsis albispora. The sequence goes on along the minus strand of NZ_CP015163.1, from coordinate 8,260,461 downwards.
CCTGGACCACCCCGGCCGAGCCGCACGACGTCCCTCGGCATGTAACCAAAGTCCCGCCCGACAAGGCTCGGACGAAGCCCCTTGGCACCCCCACCTCGACCACCCCAGCCGACCCGCACGACATCCCTCAGCATGTAACCAAAGTCCCGCCCGGCAAGGCTCGGACGCGGCCCCCTGGAGCCCCACCTCGGCCACCCACTCGCCGCTGCCGGCGCAGAGGCCTGCGGATGTCCACAATGGATGCTCCGGGCGCAGTGACCCGACACCAAGCTGCCGCGGGTGTCCCTGACCGACCCGTGCAATGAATGTGGCTTTCATAGCGTCTGGCGCAATGAAAGCCACATTCATTGCATCGGGGGTCGGGTGGGCGCCACCGTGCGACGCCCTTCCGCAGGGGAGTCCGAACGTCACGAATGTGGCTTTCGAGACGTTTCGCGTCTCGAATGTGGCTTTCGTGACACGACCCGGGCGAACTCGGGACACGAATGTGGCTTTGGGGGCGGAAAACACCCCGAAAGCCACATTCGTGTCCATCGGTGAGGCGTTCAGGTGCTCGAAGCGCCGCCCGTCACCCTCACTCGGCCGCTGTGCGGGCCTTGCGCTGGTTGGCCTTGAAGCGCGCCTTCTTCTGGCGGTTGCCGCAGGTGTTCATGTCGCACCATCTGCGGGTTCGGCTTTGGCTGGTGTCGAAGAAAGCAGCCTGACAGGTGGGCGAAGCGCACAAGGCCAAGCGTCCGTCTCGCTCCCCGGCGAGGATGCTCACTGCGTCGGCGGCGATTACGCCGAGGGCATCTTCCACGCGCGAGGGCGAGCTCAGTTGCCATCTGAGCGCACCGCCGGGCGTCAGGACGGCGGCGGCCCGGCCGTGCACGCTGCGCTCGTTGATGACCTCGACGGCAGACGCCGGAAGAGCCTCCTGCTGGGCGGCCGCGGTCGCGGCGGCGTGGATCGACTCTCGCAGTTCTCGGGCGAGTTCCCACTGAGTAGCAGTGCACGAGTCCACGGCGAGGCCGTTCACCGCCAGCCAATCGACCAGCCGCTGCGGCGTCGGGATGCGTTCCACGGCGTTGCCACAACGCTCGGTCAACGTCGCCGTGAAGCTGGTGGCCAGCACGCTGCCGAGACGAAACTCCGGGAACTCGGCAGGCATGGAACCACCTTAGCAGGTTGCCCCCAAGCGCAGGCGCTTGATAGAACCGTCTTAGCCGGTTCACCCTACGCCAGGAGGTCCCATGTCCGACGTGCAAGCGTTCCAAGCTCACGCACCCGAAGCCGACCTCGACGACCTCCGCGCTCGACTGGCCGCCGCGCGGCTTCCGGAGGCCGAGACCGAGCCCGGCCGCTGGGACCAGGGCGTCCCGCTCGCCGACCTCACCGAGGTCATCGACTACTGGCGCACCGAATACGACTGGCGGTCCTTCGAAGAGCGCATCAACCGGATCGGCCAGTTCCGCACCACCATCGACGGCCTGTGCATCCACTTCCTGCACCGCCGATCCACCCGCGCGGACGCCACTCCCCTGCTCCTCACGCACGGCTGGCCAGGCAGCATCGCCGAATTCACCGGTCTGGTGGACGAACTGGCCAACCCGGAAGACGCCGACGCGCCGGCGTTCCACGTCGTGGTGCCGTCGCTACCCGGCTTCGGTTACAGCGACAAGCCCGCCACCACCGGATGGGGGACCGAAAAAATCGCCACCGCCTGGGTGGAACTGATGGGCAGGCTCGGTTACCACCGCTTCGCCGCCCACGGCGGTGACTGGGGCGGCAACATCACCACGGTGCTCGGCGGCCGGTTCCCGGCGCACGTCATCGGCATCCACACCCTGTTCGCGGAGGCGCCGCCCGGGTTGCCGACCGACGGGCTGACCACGACCGAGCGCAGGTGGACCGAGGAAACCCGCCACTTCTGGCGCCACCGCGCGGCCTACGCCAAGCAGCAGGCGACCCGGCCGCAGACCATCGGCTACTCGCTCGTCGACTCACCGGTCGGGCTCCTCGCCTGGATCCTCGACAAATTCGCCGAATGGTCGGACACCGAGGACAGCCCGTTCGAGCGGATTTCCCGGGACAGCATTCTTGACGACGTCACCCTGTACTGGCTGACGCGCACCGGCGCGTCGGCCGCCCGCATTTACTACGAAAGCCACAACTCGCTCGACCCCGAACTCCGGGTCGACGTCCCGGCCGCGATCACCATGTATCCCCGCGACATCGAGAAGACCCCGCGGCCGTGGGCCCAGGAACGCTACCGGCAGATCGTCCGGTGGAATTCGCCCGAGGCCGGGGGACATTTCCCGTCGCTGGAGGTGCCCGAGTATTTTGTCGACGACCTGCGGCAAGGACTCGCCGCGGTACTGGCAACCGCGACCCGGTAGCCGGAGGTTCACTCGTTGGGGCACCGCCTATCGCTCACCTGGCCGTTGCCCCGCTCTCCCGCCGGATGCCAGCGTCGGTAGGCGCCCCCGAGCGAGAGAGAGCAGGTGCACCGCATGCAGGCCTTCACCCTGCCCGAGTTCTACATGCCGTACCCGGCCAGGCTGAACCCCCACCTCGAGCGCACCCGCGCGCACAGCATGCAGTGGGCCAAGGACATGGGCATGCTCGACGCCCCCACCCCCGACGGCGGCCTGGTCTGGGACGAGCCCGCGCTCGCGAAGATGGACTACGCGCTCATGTGCGCCTACACCCATCCCGACTGCGACGGCCCCGCCCTCGACCTCATCACCGACTGGTACGTCTGGGTTTTCTTCTTCGACGACCACTTCCTCGAAGAGTTCAAGTACTCGCGCGACCTCACCGGCGCCAAGGCCCACCTCGACCACCTCGAACTGTTCATGACCGACGACCCACCCGAACCGGTGAACCCCGCCGAGACCGGCCTCAAGGACCTCTGGGCCCGCACCATTCCCGCCATGTCCGCGGACTGGCGCCGCCGGTTCACCACCAGCACGCACAACCTGATGGTCGAGTCGATGTGGGAACTCGACAACATCAACCGCGGGCGCATCGCCAACCCGATCGAGTACGTGCAGATGCGCCGGCGGGTCGGCGGGGCGCCGTGGTCGGCGAACCTGGTCGAGTACGTCGCGGCCGAGGTGCCGGGCCCGCTCGCCGCCACCCGGCCGCTGGAGGTGCTGCGCGACACCTTCTCCGACGCCGTCCACCTCCGCAACGACCTGTTCTCCTACCAGCGCGAGGTCCAGGAAGAGGGCGAGAACTCCAACGCCGTCCTGGTCTTCGAAAAGTTCTTCGACTGCTCCACCCAGGACGCGGCGAACCTGGTCAACGAACTGCTCACCTCACGCCTGCAGCAGTTCGAGAACACCGCGCTCACCGAGGTCCCCGACCTCCTCGCCGCCACCGGCGCGCCACCGCACGAAGCGGCCGCCGTCGCCGCGTACGTCAAGGCGTTGCAGGACTGGCAGTCCGGCGGCCACGAGTGGCACGCGCGCTCCAGCCGCTACATGAACGAGGGCGCCGCGCTCAGCAGGCCGACCGGGCTGGGCACCTCGCTCGCCTTCGCCCCCGGCGCCCGGACCTGGACGCGCCAGCACGCCCACCAGCCGGTGCGCCAGGTCGGCCCGCTGCCGGTGCCCGAGCTGCACATGCCCTTCCCCGTGCACACCAGCCCGCACCTGCCCGGCGCCCGCGAGCACACCGTCGAGTGGGCGCGGGAGATGGGCATGCTCGACGGCGAAGGCGTCTGGGACGAGCGCCGCCTGCGCGGCATCGACCTGGCCCACTGCGCCGCGATGATCCACGCCGACGCCACCCCCGAGCAGCTCGACCTCTCCGCCGACTGGCTCACCTGGGGCACCTACGGCGACGACTACTTCCCGCTCGTCTTCGGCACCCGCCGCGACCCGGCCGCCGCGCGTGCCTGCCACGCACGCCTCGCGTTGTTCACGCCCGAGCCCGGAAATCCCATGCCCGCCCCGGAAAACGCCGTCGAACGCGGGCTCGCCGACCTCTGGCGGCGGACCACCGCCACCATGCCCGAAGCACGACGGCGGCAGTTCCGCGAGGCCATCGAGGAGATGACCGCGAGCTGGGTGTGGGAAGTGGACAACCAGGCGCGGAACCGGATCCCGGACCCGATCGACTACGTGGAGATGCGGCGGAAGACCTTCGGCTCGGACATGACCGTGAGCCTGGCGAAACTGGCGCGGCCCGTGGACATCCCCGCCGCGGTCCACCACCACCGCACGCTGCACGAACTGGAAACCGCCGCGCAGGACTACGCCGCCTTCGCGAACGACCTGTTCTCCTACCAGAAGGAGATCGAGTTCGAGGGCGAGGTGCACAACCTCGTGCTGGTGGTGGAGAACTTCCTCGGCGTGGACCGGTTCCAGGCCGCCGAGGTGGTGGCGAAGCTGATGAAGGCACGCATGGAGGAGTTCGAGCACATCGCCGGCAGCGAGCTGGCGGTGATGTTCGACGAGCTGGAGCTGTCCGACGAGGTGCGCCGCGCGTTGCTCTCGCACGCCGAGCACCTCAAGGACTGGATGTCCGGCATTCTCGAATGGCACCGCCGGTGCGTGCGCTACACCGAACCGGAACTGGAGCGCGTGCGGCAGAGCCTGGCACCGCCGGTCGACTTCTCGTTCCCGCCCACCGGTCTTGGCACCTCCGCGGCCAGGATCCGGGACGCGGTGGCGAGCAGGTGAGCCGGGTCGCGCCAGGCGATCAGGGGCGTTTGGCGCGACTCGGGGCAACGCGCGGTGGCTCGTTCGGCTGCTTCGGGTAGACCGGCGGCCACGGCGCGTCCATCAGCCCGTCGGCCAGGTCCTGCCGCGACCGCTCCAGCAACGGCTCCAGCGACTGCGGCCGCTCGTTCATGCCCGCCCACGGATCGCCGCGCTCGGCCACCCGCGCGGGCACGGTGGCGATGGTCAGGTCGTCCGGTTCGACCGTGCCGAGTTCGTCCCAGCGGATCGGCGTGGACACCTGCGCACCGGCCCGCGGGCGCACGCACCACGCCCCGAAAACCGTCTTGTGCGGCGCGTTCTGGTTGAAGTCGACAAAAACGCGGGCGCCGCGTTCCTCCTTCCACCACTTCGCGGTGATCAGCGCGGGGTGCCGCCGCTCCAGTTCCCGCGCGAGCGCGACCGCGCTCGCCCGCACCTGGTAGCCGTCCCATCGCGGCTCGAGCCGGACGTAGACGTGCAGCCCGCGTGAACCCGAGGTCTTCAGGTGCGCCTCGATGCCGAGTTCGGCGAGCAGTTCCCTGGTCAGCGCGGCCGCCTCCCGCAGCTGCTCGAAGCTGACACCGGGCGACGGGTCGAGGTCGATGCGGAGTTCGTCGGTCACTTCGGGCGTTTCGGCGTGGTACGGCCAGACGTGGAAACCGAGGCAGCCGAGATTGACCGCCCACAGGATGTGCGCGAGGTCGGCGGCGACCAGCGCGTCGCTGGTGGTGCCGTTCGGCGTGGACACCACGGTGGTCCGCAGCCACGGCGGCACCGACTTCGGCACGCGTTTCTGGAACCACGACTTGCCGCCCGCCCCGCTCGGGTACCGCTCCAGCAGCAGCGGGCGGCCCTGGATGGTGCCCAGCAGCGGACCGGCCACGGCCTGGTAGTACCGCACCAGGTCGAGCTTGGTTTCCGCGCGCTCGGTGAAGAAAACCTTGTCCGGGGAGGTGATCGGCACCTCGACGCCGTCGGTCTCGACCACCACCGCCTCGCTCATCCGGCGCTCCCGAACAACGCGGTCAGCTCCGCGGGCGCGACCTCTTCGAGCTGGGCGTAGGTGCAGGACTTCGGATCGCGGTCGGGCCGGAAGCGGACCAGCCTGCCGCCGTGCCGGAACCGCCCGGCCAGCACGTGCTCGTACCGGACCTCGGCCACCCATTCGGCACGCAGCGGTTCCCACGACAGGTCCTTCTTGCCGGTCCACCGGCTCACCCCGCCCGGCATCCGGCCGCCCACCTGCGCGTGCTCCTCGGCCCACGCGCGCCACGGGTGCTCGGCCATCGCGTTCTCCCGCAACGGCGCCAGCTCGTCGACCAGTTCCCGGCGCCGCGCGGCGGTGAAGCTGCTGGCCACGCCGACGTGGTGGAGCCTCCCGTTGTCGTCGTAGAGGCCGAGCAGCAGCGAGCCGACGCCCTCACCGTCCTTGTGCCAGCGGAACCCGGCCACCACGCAGTCGGCCGTGCGCTCGTGCTTGACCTTCCACATCACGCGCTTGTCCTGCTCGTACGGCTGGTCGCCCGGCTTGGCCATCACGCCGTCGAACCCGGCGCCCTCGAACCGGGTGAACCAGTCTTCGGCGACCGCGGGATCGTCGGTGACCGGGGTGAGCACGATCTGCGACAACGCGTCGGACAGCAGGCTCGCCAGCAGGCGGCGGCGTTCGGCGAAGGGCTCCTCGGTCAGGTCGCGGTCGCCGAGCGCGAGCAGGTCGAAGGCGACGAAGCTGGCGGGCGTCTCCACGGCCAGCTTCTGCACGCGGGAAGCGGCCGGGTGCAGCCGGTTCTGCAGCGTGTCGAAGTCCAGCCCGGCGCCGGTGACCACCACGATCTCGCCGTCCACCACGCACCGCGGCGGCAGCGCGGCCCGCAGCAGCTCGACCAGCTCGGGGAAGTAGCGGGTGAGCGGGCGGTCGTTGCGGGACCCCAGCTCGACCTCGTCGCCGTCGCGGAAGACGATGCAGCGGAAGCCGTCCCACTTCGGCTCGTACAGCACACCGGGTCCGCGCGGCACGTCACGGACGGACTTGGCCAGCATCGGTTTCACCGGCGGCATCACGGGCAGATCCACGCTCGGATCGTAGGCCGTGATCAGCCGAAACGCCTCAGGAAACTTCGGTGAGCCGGGCCAGCGCGCCGACCAGCGGGGCCAGCTCGGGCAGTTCCTCCGCGTCGGCCAGCGCCCGCGAAAGCGTGCGGTCGTGGGTCGGGCGGGCCTCGGCGAGCAGCGCCTGCCCGGCGGCGGTCACCTCGGTGTAGATGCCGCGGCGGTCGGTCGGGCACAGGTAGCGCTGGAGCAGGCCGCGGTCCTCGAGCCTGCTCACCAGCCGCGTGGTCGCCGACTGGCTGAGCACCACGGCGTTGGCGAGCTGGGTCATCCGCAGGTGGAAGCCGTCCTGGCGGGCCAGTACGTCGAGCACGGTGTACTCGCTGACCGACAGCTCGTGCTCGCGCTGGAGCGCGCGTTCGAGCTGGTCCTCGATCCGGGCGTGCAGTGCCGCCAGGGTGCGCCACCCCTGGGCGCGTGCCTCCACGGCGTCATCGGGCAGTGACACGGTTCACCACTCCTCCAGGGGACAGCCCTGATCGTTGCCTGCTAGCGTATCGCTCGTCAGCAATTACCCGCGTCTGCAACTATTGCTCACGCCGGTATCTGCTCTCCACAGGATACCCACCGTTGTGAAGGATCGAAGCGTCATGCCCGTCGCCTTGTTCGCGCTGGCGATCAGCGCCTTCGGCATCGGCACCACCGAGTTCGTGATCATGGGCCTGCTGCCGGAGGTGGCCGCGGACTTCGGCGTCTCCATCCCGGCCGCCGGCCTGCTCATCTCCGGGTACGCGCTGGGGGTGGTGGTCGGCGCGCCGCTGCTCACCGCGCTCGGCTCACGCATTCCGCGCAAGACCGTGCTGGTCGCGCTGATGGTGCTGTTCATCGCCGGGAACCTGCTCTCGGCCGTGGCCACCGGCTACGGCCTGCTGATGACCGGCCGGATCGTGGCTGCGCTGTCCCACGGTGCCTTCTTCGGCGTCGGCTCGGTGGTGGCGGCCTCGCTGGTCGCGCCGTCGCGGCGGGCCAGCGCGATCGCGATGATGTTCACCGGGCTGACCGTGGCGAACGTGCTCGGCGTGCCCGCCGGGACCGCGCTCGGCCAGCAGCTCGGCTGGCGGTCCACGTTCTGGGCGGTCAGCGCGCTCGGGGTGGTCGGCCTGGTCGGCATTCTCGCGCTGGTGCCCCGGCAGGAGCGCGTCGAAGGCGGTGGCCTGCGCAGCGAACTGGCCGTGTTCCGCAAGCCGCAGGTGTGGCTGGCGCTGGCGATGACCGCGCTCGGGTTTGCCGGGGTGTTCGCCTCGTTCACCTACATCGCGCCGATGATGACCGAGGTGGCCGGCTTCTCCAGCGGCGCGGTCACCTGGCTGCTGGTGTTGTTCGGCGCCGGGCTGGTCGCGGGCAACCTGCTCGGCGGGCGGGCCGCGGACCGGGCGCTGATGCCCAGCCTGTACGCCATTCTCGCGGCGCTTTCGCTGGTGCTGCTGGCGTTCGTGGTCACCGCGCACGCCCAGCTGCCCGCGGCGATCACCATCGCCCTGTTCGGCGCCGCCGGGTTCGCCACCGTGCCCCCGCTGCAGGCCAGGGTGATGGCGCAGGCGAAGGAGGCGCCCGCGCTGGCGTCGGCGGCGAACATCGCCGCGTTCAACCTGGGCAACGCCGGCGGGGCCTGGCTCGGCGGCCTGGCCATCGACGGCGGCCTCGGCTACACCGCGCCCAACTGGATCGGCGCCCTGCTCGCCGCCTCCGGGCTGCTGGTCGCGCTGTTGTCGGGGATGCTGGACCGGAAGCGGTCCCCCGGGCTCGTCACCGTCCACTGAGGAAAACCACGAAAGGAAGGCAAGTTCCATGACCGGCATTCCCACCGTCACCCTGAACAACGGCGTGACCATGCCGCAGCTGGGGTACGGGGTGTTCCAGGTTCCCGACGCGGAGACCGCGACCGCGGTGACCTCAGCGCTCGAAGCCGGGTACCGCAGCATCGACACGGCCACCGTGTACGGCAACGAACGCGGCGTCGGCCAGGCGCTGGCCGACTCGGGCATCAAGCGCGAGGACCTTTTTGTCACCACCAAGCTGTGGAACTCCGACCAGGGCTACGACGCCGCGCTGCGCGCGTTCGACGCCAGCGCGGAGCGGCTCGGGCTCGACTACCTGGACCTGTACCTGATCCACTGGCCGACCCCGGAGCGCGGGCTGTACGCCGAGAGCTGGCGGGCGCTGGAGAAGCTGCACGCCGACGGCCGGATCCGCGCCATCGGCGTGTCGAACTTCCAGCCGTCCCACCTGGACGAGCTGGCGCGCACCGGCTCGGTGGTGCCCGCGGTGAACCAGGTCGAGGTGCACCCGTACCTCCAGCAGGCCGAGGTCCGCGAGTACAACGAGAAGCACGGCATCGTCACCGAGGCGTGGAGCCCGCTGGCCAAGGGCGGCGACCTGCTCGCCGACCCGGTGGTGCGCGAGCTGGCCGCCAAGCACGACCGCACCCCGGCGCAGGTGGTGCTGCGCTGGCACCTGCAGCTGGGCAACGTGGTCATCCCCAAGTCGGTGACGCCGTCGCGCATCCGGGAGAACCTGGCGGTGTTCGACTTCACGCTGGCCGACGAGGATCTCGCCGCACTGGCGTCCCTTGACCGCGGTGAGCGCACCGGGCCGGACCCCGACACCTTCAACGTGGCCTGAGGGGATCGGCATGCGCTTGGACCTGAGCGGGAAGACCGCGCTGGTCACCGGCTCCAGCCAGGGCATCGGGCTGGCCATCGCGACCGGGCTGGCGCAGGCGGGCGCGCGAGTGGCGGTGAACGGCCGCAAGCAGTCCACTGTGGACGAAGCCGTGGCGCGCGTGCGCGAGGCGGGCGGGGACGCGGTGGCCGCCGTCGCGGACGTGGCCTCCGCGGAAGGGGCCGGGGAACTGGTCGCGCGACTGCCCGAAGTGGACGTGCTGGTCAACAACCTCGGCATCTTCGGCGCCGAGCCGCCGCTGGAGATCAGCGACGACGAATGGCGGCGGTACTTCGAGGTGAACGTGCTGTCCGCGGTCCGGCTGACCCGCGTCTACCTGCCCGGCATGACCGCGCGCGGCTGGGGGCGGGTGCTGAACATCGCCAGTGACTCCGCACTGGTCACCCCGGCCGAGATGATCCACTACGGCGTCTCGAAGACCGCGCTGCTCGGCGTGTCGCGCGGGTTCGCGAAAGAGGCGGCGGGCACCGGGGTCACGGTGAACTCGGTGATCGCCGGGCCCACGCACACCGGCGGGGTCGAGGACTTCGTGTACCAGCTGGTGGACCGCTCGCTGCCGTGGGAGGAGGCGCAGCGCGAGTTCATGCGGCTGCACCGGCCGCAGTCACTGCTGCGGCGGCTGATCGAGCCGGAGGAGATCGCGAACATGGTGGTCTACCTGAGCTCACCACTGGCCTCGGCGACCACGGGCGCCGCCGTCCGCGTGGACGGCGGCTACGTCGACTCGATCGTCCCCTGAGCCCCCGAACGCAATGAATGTGGCTTTCATAGCGTCTGGCGCAATGAAAGCCACATTCATTGCACGGCGGCCCCGGGCCTAGCCGGTGAGCCGCCTGCCGAGGCCGCCGTCCACGGGCAGCTTCACGGCCGTGGTGAACGTGGCGTCGAAGGCGAGGAACAACGCGGCCGCCGCCACCTCCTCCGGCGTGCCGTGCCGCTTCATCGGGGTGACGGCGTCGCCCGCCTTCGAGAAGGCCGCGCGTTCCTCCGCGCTCGCCCCGGTCAGCCCCATGCTCGGCGTGTCGATGAACCCGGGCGCCACCGCGTTCACCCGGATTCCCCTCGGCAGCAGTTCCGCCGCCAGCACCTGCGCGAACGACCACACCGCCGCCTTCGAACCGGCGTAGGGCCCCAGGCCGGCCGCCCCGCCCTCGTCGGCCACCGACGTGGTGAACACGATCGCGCCGCCGTCCTTCAGCCGTGGCAGCAGCCGCCGCACGGTGAAGAACGCGCCCTTGGTGTTGACGTCGAAGGTCCGGTCATACAGCTCTTCGGTGGTCTCGGCGACCGGGGTGCCGTAGGCCACCCCGGCGTTGACGAACAACGCGTCCACCCCGCCGAGCCGGTCGTCGACGATGCCGCCGAGCGCGTCGATGTCGGCCATGCTCGCCGCGTCGGAGCGCACCACGAACGCTCGCGGGCCCAGTTCGTCGCGCGCCGACTCGACCCGGCGCTCGTCGAGGCCGGTGACCAGGACCTGCCCCTCCCGCGCGAGCACCGCCTTCGCGATGGCCAGCCCGATGCCGTGCGTCCCGCCGGTGACCACCGCCCTCGGTGCGATCACGCCCACCCGTCGCCCGCCACCACCCTCAATGGAGCGCTCCGCGCCGATCACGATTCTCCCCGCAGAAGCTTGATCACACCGACCGCGTCCTCGTCGCCGTGGCCCTGCGCGACCCGCTCGCGGAACAACCGCAGCACCGGCTCCATCAGGTCCGGCCGCACGCCCTGCTCCACGCTGGCCTCGATCAGGTTCGGGAACGCCTTCGCCTGCATGGCCAGGTTCGACACCACGTCCTTGGTGTAGTCGTCGCGGTCGACCCGGTCGGCCGCCTCCTTGACGAACCCGGACATCGCCTCGATCCACGGCACCAGCAACGCGGAGAACTCGGTCGCCGGCACGCCCGCCGAGCCGATCAGCGCGTAGGCGTGCACCACACCCGCGTGCATGCCGTACATCCCGCTCAGCAGCGCGAGGTCGTACAGCGCCGCCAGCCCGGTGTCCTCGCCGACGTACCGCACCGCGCCGAAGGCTTCGAACAGCTCGCGCTGCGCCTCGACCGCGTGCTCCGGTCCGGAGTAGAGCACAAACGACGCCTCGGTCCCGATGCCCGGCGGCACCGCCATGATGCCGCCGTCGACGTACTCCGCGCCCAGCGCCGTGACGCGTTCGGCCAGCTCACGGGCCTGCCGCGGGGTGCCGTTGGTCAGGTTGACCACGGTCCGGCCGCGCAGCCGGTCGCCCGCCGCGTCGAGCAGTTCGCCGACGGCTTCGTTGTCGACCACGCACAGGATCACCACCGGACTCGCCTCGAAGGCTTCGGCCAGCCCGGCGGCCTCGCGAGCCCCGGCGGCGGTCAGCTCACCGGCTTTGCCCGGCGTGCGGTTCCACACCGTGACCGGGAAGCCGTTCCGCCGCAACGCCGCGGCCAGCGCCCGGCCCATGTCCCCCAGCCCGGCGACGGTGGCGCGGGTGGTGAAGTTCTCGGTCATCGTTCCTCTTCTCGTTCGCTCCCTTGACCGTCTTCACCGTGCGTGCCGGGGCTTTCGGTCCGGTTCGGATCCGCTCACGGGGAACTGTCGGTGGGCCCGGCTAGGCTGGCTCCCGTGCGTTTCGGTGTGCTTGGTCCGCTCGAGGTGTGGACGGCGGATCAGCGGCCGGTGCGGGTGCCGGAGGCGAAGGTCCGCGCCCTGCTCGCCGACCTGCTCGCGCACCGAGGGCGCCCGGTTTCGGTGGACCGCCTGGTCGACGACCTGTGGGGCACGCGCCCGCCGGCGAACCCGACCGGCGCGCTGCAGACCAAGGTGTCCCAGCTGCGGCGGGCGCTGGAGGACGGCGAGGCGGGCGGCCGCGAGCTGGTGGTGTCCGGCCCGTCGGGGTACACGCTGCTGGCCGAGCCCGCCGACGTCGACCACAGCCGGTTCGAGCAGCTGCTGGAGCAGGCCCGCCAGGCCGCGGACCCGCGTGCCAAGGCGGCCCAGCTGGCCGAGGCGCTGGCGTTGTGGCGTGGTGCCGCGTTCGCCGACTTCGCCGACGCGGACTTCCTCGCGCCGGTGATCCAGCGGCTCGACGAGCAGCGGCTGGTGGCGCTGGAGGAACAGGCCGAAGCCCGGCTGGAGCTGGGCGAGCACAGCGAGCTGGCCGGGGAGCTGACCGACCTGGTCGCGCGGCATCCGCTGCGGGAGCGCCTGCGCCGCGCGCACCTGCTCGCGCTGTACCGCGCGGGCCGTCAGAGCGAAGCGCTCGCCGGGTACACCGAGCTGCGCCAGCGCCTCGCCGACGAGCTGGGCCTCGACCCGAGTCCCGAGCTGGCCGAGCTGTACCAGTCGATGCTGCGGCAGGATCCGGCGCTCACGCCGTCGGCCCGCCGCACCACGAACCTGCCCGCGCAGCTGACCGGGCTGATCGGGCGGGACGCCGAGGTCGACGAGGTCGGGCGGCTGCTCGCGGCGCACCGGCTGGTCACGCTGACCGGGCCGGGCGGGGTGGGCAAAACCCGGCTGGCCATCGAGGCGGCGTCCCGGCTGGTCGGTGGTTTTCCCGACGGGGTGTGGCTGGTCGAGCTGGCCGGGCACTGGACACACGGCGCGCCGGAGGCCGCGTGCTCGGTCGCCGAGGTCACCGCGAGCATGCTGAACCTGCGCGAGGACACCAAGTCCGGCACGCTGCCGCCGCCGTCGGACCAGCTCGCCGAAGCCCTGCGTGACCAGCGCCTGCTGCTCGTGCTGGACAACTGCGAGCACCTGGTCGAGCCGGTCGCCGACCTGGTGCGGCTGCTGCTGCGGACCGCGCCGGGCCTGCGCGTGCTGATCACCAGCCAGGAGCCGCTCGGCCTGGCGGGTGAGTTCGTGCACACCGTGCGCCCGCTCGAACTGAGCAGTGCGATCGAGCTGTTCCGCACGCGGGCGACCGCGGCGGCGCCGGATTTCGCGTTGTCCGAGGAGAACAGCGAGGCGGTCGCGGAAATCTGCCGCCGCCTCGACGGCATCCCGCTCGCGCTCGAACTGGCCGCCAGCCGCATCCGCGTGCTCGGCGCGCAGGAACTGCTGTCCCGCTTGGACGACCGCTTCCGCCTGCTCGTCACCGGCGAGCGTGGTGCGCCCGCCCGGCAGCAGACGCTGCGCGCGATGATCGGCTGGAGCTGGGAGCTGCTCACCGAGGCCGAGCGGATCGTGCTGCGACGGCAGGCCGTGCACACCGAGGGCTGCGAGCTGGAGGCCGCCGAAGCGGTGTGCGCGGGCGACGGGGTGAAGCCCGGCGAGGTGCTGGACCTGCTGGCGCGGCTGGTCGACCGGTCGCTGGTGGCGGTGACCAGGCAGGGCGGCCGCACGCGGTACCGCCTGCTGGAGTCGGTGGCCGCGTACTGCGTCGAACGGCTGCACGAAGCGGGCGAGTACGACGAGGTCCGGCGGCGGCACCACCGGTACTACCTCGACCTGGCCGAACGCGCCGAAGAGCGGCTGTGCCGGTCCGATCAGCGGAGCTGGCTCGACCGGCTGGACGCCGAGAGCGCCAACTTCCGGGGCGCGCTCGAGGGCGCGGAGATCGACGGCAACGCCGAGTTGGCGATCCGGCTGGTCAACGCGCTGGGCTGGTACTGGTTCCTGCGCGGCAGGCTGCGGGAGGGCCACCGGTCGGTCACGCTCGCGCTCGGCATCGACGGCCACGCGCCGGAGGTCCCGCGGACCAGGGCGATGGCCTGGCGCGCCGCGCTCACCATTCTCATCGGTGAGGGCTCCGGCCTGCACGAAACCGCCGAGCGGGTGCTGGCGCGGTACGAGGAGGTCGACGATCCGCTGGGCCGTGCGCGGGCCGAGTGGTTCCTGAGCTTCGCGTTGATCGGCGCGGGTGACCTCGACCTCGGGGCCGCCAGGGTCGAGCGCGCGCTGGCCGGGTTCCGCGCGCTCGGCGACCGCTGGGGCGAGGCGGCCGCGCTCAGCCTGCAGGCCATGCAGGCGCGCCCGCGGGGCGGGCTGGCGCGGGCGCGGCGTGACTCCGAACGCGCCCTCGAGCTGTTCCGCGAGGTCGGTGACCGGTGGGGCGAGGTGAAGTCGACCGACACGCTCAGCTCGCTGGCCGAGATCGCCGGTGACTACGAGCGCGCGGAAAGCCTGCACCGCAACGCTTTGCGGCTCGCCGAGGAGCTGGGCCTGTGGAACGAGGTGTCCTACTCGCTGTCCGGCATCGGCCGGATCGCGTTGCTGAAGGGCGAGTTCGCCAAGGCCGACGAGTACCACGAGCGCGCGCGGAAGCTGGCCGCGCAGCATTCGCACAAGCGCGGTGAGCAGTTCGCCGAAATCGGGCTGGGCTTGTCCGCGCGGCGGCAGGGCCGGCCCGAGCGCGCCGAGGCGCACCTGGAGCGGTGGCTCGAGTGGTGCCGCCAGGTCGACGGTGATCTGGGCACCGCGCTGATCCTGGCCGAGCTGGGGTTCGCCGCGGAGCAACGCGGCGAGATCGCGCTCGCGCTGGACCGGCAGCGGGAGGGCCTGGACGCCGCGCTCGCCACCGGTGATCCGCGCTCGGTCGCACTGGGACTGGAGGGTCTGGCGAGCGCGAGCGCGGCGGCCGGGGAGCACGCCGCCGCCGCACGCCTGCTCGGCGCGGCGGCCGCGACCAGGGCGTCGGTGGGCACGCCGCTGCCCGCCGCCGAACGCGGTGACGTGGACCGGACCACCGCCGCGGCCCGCGCCGCACTGGGCGAATCCGGCTTCACCGAACAATTCCGGCATGGTGAGCAGCTGTCCCCCGAGGTGGCCGCGGGGTCCTTTGTGGACATTCAAGGGTGACAACGCTGGTGCCGGGCCGCGGCCGGGTGTCAGGATGGCTGGATGATGCCGTCCGGGGTGTGCACAGCGGAAGAGGGCTTGACCGTCGCCGTCGCCTGGCACGGTGACGCGGTCGAACTCGCGGTGACCGGCGAGCTGGACACCACGACCGCGCCACTACTGTCGGACGCACTCGCGCGGGCCGCCGAGGACCGGCCGTCGGCCGTGGTATTGAACCTGGGCGGCGTGGATTTCCTGGCCAGCGCGGGACTTTCGGCGCTGATCGAAGCGAACTCCGGGCTCGGCCTGCCGTTCGCGCTGGTGGTCACCACCGATCAGGTGCGCAGGCCGCTGGCCATCACCGGACTGGACCAATTCCTCCCGCTCTACCCGAGCGCGACCGCCGCTCTCGCCGCCGCCTCCCCCGGCCAGGGCACACGACGCAGGCACCACACCCCCGAGACGCCACCGCTTCCGCGACGCCACCCGCAGCCCTAGCCGCCGCCTGTCGCCTGCGCACGCAACGCGGGAGGCCGGACGCCGCCGCCTGATCGGCCGAGTGCGCAACACCCGGTGCTACCTGAGCGGCGAAGTACGCAACGCGAACACCACGCCTGCCGCTCCCTGATCGGCCGAGTGCACAACGCCCGCCGCCGCCCGAGTGGCGAAGTACGCAACGCGAGCACCACCCGCCGCTCCCTGATCGGCCGAAGCGCGCAAGGCAGACGGCCACGCCCGCCGCTGCCCGAGCAGCGAAGTGCGCAACGCAGGAGCCACGCCCGCCGCCACCTGAGCGGCCTACACACCCAACTCCGCCACCGCGCCGAGGGACGCCGCCGTCCCCGGGGCGCCCGCCGCCCTCGCCGCCATCGGTTGGGTTAGGTATCCAGCGTGGGCGGCACACTCGCCACCTGGTCGGCCGACTCGCGCAATGCCGTTACCACGGCCCGGATCGCTGGTCGCCGGGCCGCGCTGGTGCGCCACAGCACGTGGACCTGCCGCGCGGGCCCCGGGTGAATCGGCACCACGCGCACCCCCTCCGGCACGTGGCCCCGGCCCAGCCGTGGCAGGACCGCGACCCCCAAACCGGCGGCGACCAGGGCCAGCTGTGTGGAGTGCTCCGACGCGGTGTGCACTATCCGTGGTGCCTCGAGCGTGCGCGTCAGCCAGTCGTGGCAGAGTTGGCCGTCGGTCCAGGTGATCCATTCCTCCGCGCCCAGCTCCGGCAGGGGCACCTCGGCGCGGCCGGCCAGCGGGTGCCCGGCGGGCACCGCCAGGTCGAGGGGGTCGTCGAGCAGGTAGTCCCGGGACAACCCCTCCGGCAGCACCAGCGGCGCCTCCGGCCAGTCCTGCACCACAGCCACATCGACGTCACCCCGGCACAACCCGGCGACGGCCTCCGGCGGCTCCTGCTCGTCCATCCGCGGCTCCAGCGCCGGATACTCAGCCCGCAGCGCACGCAGCGCCCCGGGCAGCAAACCCCGCGCGGCGGTGGCAAAAGCCGCGACGGACAGCGCACCGGCGACCGCGCCGCGGTGCCGTGCCAGCTCCGCCTCCACCTCCTCGACCTGCGCCAGCAGGCGATCACCGTGTGCGGCCAGCAGCGTCGCCGCGTCGGTCAGGCGGATGCCGCGGCCGTTGCGCTCCAGCAGCCGCTGCCCGACCTCGCGTTCCAGCCTGGCCAGCTGCTGCGACACCGCCGACGTGGTCACGTGCAGCTGCGCCGCGGCACCGCTCACCGAGCCGGTGGCCGAGACCGCCCGCAGGACCCGCAGCCGTTCGAGGTTCAACACTTAAGCGATGCTACGCGATCACCAGCACAAAGACTCGCTTGTCTAAACCCATGGCCGACTCCAGGCTGAAGCCATGACCTTGAGCAAGCAAGCGGGCCTGGCCATCGGCGGCGACCTGCCGGTGAACCGGCTCGGTTTCGGCGCCATGCGGCTGCGGGGCCGGACCGCCGGAGAACGGGCCGAATCGATTCGGATCGCCCGGCGGGCGGTCGAACTCGGCGTCGACTTCGTCGACACCGCGGATGCCTACGACCTCGGCGGGAACGAGGAACTGCTGGCCGAAGCACTGCACCCCTATCCACCCGGACTGGTGATCGCCACCAAGGGCGGCCAATGCCATCCCGGCGACGACTGGATTCCACTCGGACGGCCCGAATACCTCCGGCAACAGGCGGAACTGAGCCTGCGCAGGCTGCGAATTCCGCAAATTGAACTTTACCAGTTGCACCGGGTGGATCCGGCGGTTCCGCTGGCTGACCAGATCGGCGCATTGACCCGCCTGCGCGAAGAGGGGAAAATCCGGCACATCGGCCTGTCCGAGGTCACCGTCGAGCAACTCGCCGAAGCCGAGTCGATCACGCCGATCGCCAGCGTGCAGAACCTCTACAACCTCGAGCAGCGAAGGTCTGAACCAGTGCTCGAGTACTGCGAGCGCCGTGGTATCGCGTTCATCCCGTGGCTGCCGATCAAGCCGAGCACCAGCGCGAACGGCACCACCGCACAAGTCGCCGCCCGGCTCGGCGCGACGCCGGCGCAGGTGGCACTGGCCTGGCTGCTCCGGCGCTCCCCGGTTGTCTTGCCCATTCCGGGCACTTCGTCACGCCGCCATCTGGAGGAAAATCTGGCCGCGCTCACCCTTTCACTGTCCGATCAGGACTACGCGGAGCTGGATTCCGGCGCCGGTAAACACGACTGAGGAAGCCGAATACCGCAGTTGTGCGCCGATCGTCTATCGTGCCAAGAGGATGGCGGACCAGGGGGTGCGCCGAATCGTCCTGGGAGCGGAAGACATGGCACAAAAAGTTTCCGTGGTGATGTCCGACGACATCGACGGGTCGCCGGCCGACGAAACCGTTCATTTCGGCCTCGACGGGGTCGATTACGTGATCGACCTGTCCGCCGAGAACGCCGACGAACTGCGGGACGCGCTGTTCCGGTTCGTCGAGGTCGCGCGCCGGGTGAGCGGCCGGAAGAAGCGCGGGTCACCGCCGATGCCGAATGCCGGTCCGGCGGTCGGCACCTCGCAGCGCCGGGCCCGCGCGCAGGCCATCCGCGCCTGGGCCCGGGAGAACGGTTTCGAGGTCTCCGACCGCGGCCGGGTTTCACTCGAGGTCGAATCCGCCTTCGCCAAAGCCACCGGGAAGTAGCCATCCCGCGAATGGCCGCCCGCGCCGGGGCGGCCATTCGTTTTTCAGCCGACGAACTCCGAGTTCCGCAGCTCGGCCCGGGAATGCAGATCCAGTTTCCGCAGCACGTTCGCCACGTGCTGTTCCACCGTCCGCCGGGACAGGAACAGCACTTCGGCGATCTCGCGGTTCGTCGAACCACCCGCCACCAGCCGCGCCACGTCCCGCTCCCGTGGTGACAGCTCGTTCCCGTACCCCCGCCTGCCACGCCGGGACGGCGCCACCACCCCGCTCGCACGCAGCAGGTGACGGCAGCGCGCGGCATCCCTGGTCGCACCGAGCGCGGTGAACTCCTCGGCCAGCGCGGCCAGTTCGCCGTCGGGCGCGGCCGACAGCTCCAGCAGGCGCACCCCGACCAGCGCCGCGTAGTACGGCGCGGGCAGCGCGGCGTAACCGGCCCGTGCTTCGGTGAGGAATTCGGCGGCCTTGGCCGGATTCCCCCGCTGTGCTTCGACCACCCCGCGTGCTTCGGCGAGCGCCGCGTCGGCCATCGGGGTGTCCCGGCCGTCGATGGCCTCGGCGAATTCCGCGAGCAGCGCGGCCGCCGCGTCGGCCCGGCCCACCGCGCAGTAGGCGATCACGGCCGGTGGCACCAGCTCGCCCGCCCAGGACCAGACTCCCTTGCGCCGCAACAACCGCAGCCCGTCGTCGGCGGCGGAGGCGGCGCCCGCCAGGTCCTCTTTGGCCAGCAGCGTGCGGATCAGCCCGCCGTGGGCGGCCAGCGCCACCGGCGTCACCGCGTTCTCCGCGCGCCCGATCCCGGAATCGGCGAAACAGCGGGCCGCGCGGTCCCATTCGCCCTTGGCCACCGCCAGCGAGCCGAGCACCAGCGACAGCTCGTCGGCCACCGGCCGCAGCTCGCGGTACTCCTCGGCCAGCCGCCGGGCCCGGTCGGACACCGAGTCCCAGTCGCCGGTCAGCCAGTTCAGGTGCATCTGGGTGGCGCTGGCGATGCTCACCAGGTACGAGGCACCGCATTCGTGGGCGAGGCGGATCCCGGTGCGCAGGTGGTTTTCCGCGCGGCGGAGGTGCCCGGTCCAGGCGCAGGCGTCCCCGATGTTGCAGTGCGCCCTGGCCAGCTGCTGCTGCTCGGCGCGGTCTTCGGTGCGCACCGGCAGCCTGGCCAGCAGCTCCCAGGCACCGGGGTCACCGATGTGCAGCCGTGACGGGCCGTTGCTGGCGATCAGCGTGAGCAGCACCGCCGGATCGGTCACGTCCGCGATCAGGTTGTCCACTTTGGACATCCAGCGCAGGTGCTCGGCCAGCGGCGTGGTGCCGATGAACGGCTGCGCGAGCGCCGACATGCCGCGCAGCGCCAGCGGATCGCGCTGCCCCAGCTCGTGGATGGCCGTCTCGATCTCGGACCGCCCCGACTCCTGGCCGCCCTCCTGGCGGATCAGCAGCAGCCCCAGGTTGAGCCGGACCTGACCGCGGCTGCCCGGCGCCAGCCGGTGGTCGGTGAGCAGGCCGGCCAGTACCTCGATCACCTCGTGCTGCTGGGCCACGCCGAGCACGGCGACCCGGCTGAGCTTGACCGCCAGCCGGTCCACGTCGGCGTCGGCCAGCACGGCGTCGGTGAGCAGTTCCTTGAGCAGGCCGGTGGCCGTGGACGGGTCGCCGACCTCGGCGGCCCGGTCGGCGGCGGCTTCGCCGTACCGCAGCCAGGCCGCCTGGTCACCCCCGCGGCGGCTGTGCTCGGCGAGCCGGACCAGCGGTGGCGGCTCGGCGGTGGCCAGCGCCGCGGCCGCGCGCTGGTGCAGCAGCTGTCGGTCCGGCCCGGCGAGCGTGCGGTAGACGGCCTGCTGCGCGAGCGTGTGCCGGAAGCCGTACCGGCAGTTCCCGCTTTCCCGCAGCACCTGCGTGTCGAGCAGCCGGAGCAGCGCCTCGTCGGCACGGCCGGGCAGCAGCCCGGCGACCTCGGCGAGCATTTCCCGGGGCGCGGGCATGCCGAGCACCGCGGCCGCGTGCGCCAGCCGCCGCGCGGGGATCGGCAGGCCGGACAGCCGTTCCAGCATCGCCTCGCGCAGCAGCGCGGGCACTTCGGCGTTGTCCAGCAAGCGTTTCGCGGTGGCGCCGTCGGAGTGCACCGCGCCTTCGGCACCTCGCAGCGTGCGCAGTGTTTCCTCGACGACAAACGGGATCCCGGCGGTCCGCTCGTGCAGCAGGGCGGCGAAGTCCGGGGACACCTCGCTCTCGCCGAGGATCGCGGTGGTCAGCCGCCGCACGCCCTCGGCGTCGAACGGGGTCAGCTCGATCACCTCGCTCGCGGTGCCCGGTGCCGGGCGGAAGGCGCGGCCGAGCGTGATGCCGCCGGGCAGTTCCTCACGCCGGTAGGTGAGCAGCAGGCTCAGCCCGGGCGGCAGGTCGGCGGTGAGGAAGCGCAGGAGCTGACGCGAGCCGTCGTCGGACCAGTGCAGGTCCTCGACCACCAGCAGCGCGGGCCCGAGCACCTCCAGCAGCTCACGCACCGCGCGGAACATCCGGTGCCGCTCCGACCGCGAGTCGGCGGCCTCCGGCGGGTCCGGCAGGAACGCGGCCAGCTCGGGCAGGTACGGCCGCAGCACCCCGGTGACCGGGCTCAGTTCCGCGGTGGCCAGCTGGTCGCCCGCCTCACGCAGGGCTTCGAGCACCACGCCGTACGGGAACGGCTCGCGCATCGGCTGGCAGTACCCGACCAGCGGGCGGCGCGCGGCCACCTCCGGCAGCCGGAGCAGCTCGGTGAGCAGGCGCGTTTTGCCGATGCCCGCCTCCCCTTCGAGCAGCACGACCGCGGGCGGCCGCGTCACCGCGGCGGCCAGCGCGCGCAGTTCGGCCGCCCGCCCGACCAGCACGGGCGAGCTGGATTCCGGCACCGCGTTCGGCGACATCACCACTCCCGGAAATCTCCGGACCACTCCGTCCGGATCTCAGGAAGCTTAGGCGCTGTCCGGCGAGTTTGGTCGATGGGCTTCGTGATCCAGGTGGTTCCTGGCGGTGCGGGCGGGTCGGCCTCGTACTGGGCGTACTCGGCCGATCCGCCCGTGCCGCCAGGGGCCGCCTGGGCGCGAAGAGCGCGACCTTGGCTCGCCGGACAGCGCCTGGCTCGCGTCGCATTAGTTACGTACCTGTACGGAACACCGCCTCGCTTGTTCGCACTGTTCAACCGCCTGACGCTGATCAACGCGCCACCGCCACCGGGGTGGCCGAGCGGATTGGAGTGGGTGAATGCGTGCACAACACCGGGCCTGGGCACAGGCCCTGGTCGCCGGGGCGGCCGCGGTGCTGGTCGCGGGCCTGCCGGGCACCACGGCACAGGCCGCGCAGGAGGGCTCGGTCCGGGGTGCCGGGCAGCCTGGGTCGATCGCGGACAGCTACATCGTCGTGCTGAAGGACGGCACCGCCGGCTCGCTGGCGCACCGGTACGGCGCCGAGGTGAAGCAGACCTACCAGCACGTGCTCAACGGGTTCGCCGCCCGGATGGACGAGCGGCAGGCACGGCGGCTCGCGGCCGACCCCGCGGTGGCCTACGTGCAGCAGGACGGCGTCGCCACGGCGATCGGCACGCAGGACAACCCGGCCTGGGACCTGGACCGGATCGATCAAGCCGCGTTGCCGCTGGACAAGAAGTACACCTACCCGGACCACGGCGGCGCGGGCGTGACGGCCTACGTGCTCGACACCGGCGCGCGCCTGAGCCACCAGGAATTCGAAGGCCGCGCGAAGAACGGGTACGACTTCATCGACGGGGACGCGGTCGCCAACGACTGCAACGGGCACGGCACGCACGTCGCGGGCACCCTCGGCGGCCGGACCTACGGCGTGGCCAAGAAGGTGGACCTGGTCGCGGTGCGGGTGCTGGACTGCCAGGGCAACGGCGCGTGGTCGGCGATCATCGGCGGCATCGACTGGGTGGCCAAGAACGCGGTGAAGCCCGCGGTGGCGAACATGAGCCTCGGCGGCGGCGCGAACAGCGCGGTCGACGACGCGGTGAAGAAGGCCATCGGCGCCGGGATCACCTTCGCCGTGGCGTCGGGCAACTCGAACACCAACGCGTGCGGCACCAGCCCCGCGCGCACGCCGGAGGCGATCACGGTCAACGCCACCGACAGCTCCGACAACCGGTCGTCGTTCTCGAACTACGGCACCTGCACCGATCTGTTCGCCCCCGGCACCTCGGTCACTTCCTCCTGGTACACCGGGGACACCGCGACGAACACGATCAGCGGCACCTCGATGGCGACCCCGCACGTGGCCGGCGCGGCGGCGCTGCACCTGGCGGCGAACACCTCGGCGACCCCGGCGCAGGTGCGCGACGCGCTTGTGCGGGGTGCCACGCACAACGTGGTGAAGAACCCGGGTTCCGGCTCGCCGAACGAACTGCTGCGCATCGGCGCCACCAGCCAGCCACCGACCTGCGCGGGCGCGACGAACCCCGACGACGTGGCCATTCCGGACGCGGGCGCGGCGGTGACCAGCTCGGTGGTCGTCGAAGGCTGCGAGGGCAACGCGACGGCCGCCACCAAGGTCGCCGTGGCCTTCCAGCACCCGTACACCGGTGACCTGGTGATCGACCTGGTCGGCCCAAGCGGCACGGCCTACCACCTCAAGCAGGCGGGCGGTGGCAGCACGATCAACCTGAACACCACCTACGCGGTGAACGCCGCGGCCGAGCCGAAGTCGGGCACCTGGACGCTGCGGGTGCGGGACGTCTACGCCTACGACACCGGTCACATCGACTCTTTCGGGGTGAGCTTCTGATGCGCGCACTGCTCGGGATCCTGGGTTCGGCGGCACTCTTGGCCGTGCTGCCGGGAGCGGCGGCTGCTTCGTCTCCACAGGGGACAGTGGTCCAGGCCGGTGATCCGGTCGCCGGTGGTTACGTGGTCTCGCTGAAGGACACCGTGGCAGCGTCCACTGTGGACTCGGCGGCGGCCTCGCTGACCGACCGCTACGGCGGTGACCTCAAGTCCACCCTCAACGTCGCGATGCGGGGCTTCGCGGTGCGTGGCCTGAGCGAGGCTCAGGCCAGGCGGCTGGCGGCGGACCCGGCGGTGAAGGCCGTCTACCAGGACGGCACCGCCCGCGTGGCGGACACCCAGCCGAACGCCACCTACGGCATCGACCGGATCGACCAGCGGAACCTGCCGCTGGACAAGAACTACACCTACAACAACACCGCCGCGGACGTCACGGCATATGTGCTCGACACCGGAATCCGGTACAGCCACACGGAATTCGAAGGCCGCGCGAGTTCCGGTTACGACTTCGTGGACAGCGACCCGGACGCCAACGACTGCCACGGGCACGGCACGCACGTCTCCGGCACGGTCGGCGGCAAAACCTGGGGTGTGGCCAAGAAGGTCAAGCTGGTCGGGGTGAAGGTGCTCGGCTGCGGTGGCTCGGCGCCGGATTCCGACGCGCTGGAAGGCATCGAGTGGGTGGCCGAGAACGCGGCCAAGCCCGCGGTCGCCAACATGAGCATGACCTTCGACACCGCGGGCATCGGTGACGACGCCATGCGCGGGCTGCTCCAGGCCGGGGTGACCACGGTGGTGGCGGCGGGCAACGACAACGGCGGCAACGCGTGCAGCCGTGGCCCGGCGAAGATTCCCGAGGTGCTCACGGTGGCGTCGACCGACGCGAGCGACAACCGCTCGTCGTTCTCCAACATCGGCACCTGCGTGGACCTGTTCGCGCCGGGCAGCAACATCACCTCGGCGAGCCACCTCAACGACACCGCCAGCACCGGCATGTCGGGCACCTCGATGGCCAGCCCGCACGGCGCCGGGGCGGCCGCGATGTACCTGCAGGCCAACCCGTCGGCGACGCCGGACCAGGTCAACTCGGCGCTCACCTCGAACGCGACCGAGGGCGTGGTGAAGAACGCCGGTTCCGGCTCGCCGAACCGGTTGCTCTACACCGGGTTCATCGGCGGTGGCCAGCAGCCCGCGAACGACTTCTCGCTCTCGGTGAGCCCCGGTTCGATCACCGTCGGCGAGCCGGGCGGGTCGGCCTCGACGGGCGTGGGCACGAAGGTGGTCAAGGGCACCGCCGAGACGGTCTCGCTTTCGGCCACCGGACTGCCTTCGGGCGCCGCGGCCGTGTTCGCGCCGACCTCGGTCACCGCCGGGGAAACCGCGAAGCTGACCATCACCACCGGATCGTCCACTCCGGACGGTACGTACCGGATCACCGTCACCGGCAAGGCCGCGTCGGTGAGCCGGACCGCCGAACTCACGCTCGTGGTCGGCGCGCCCGCCGGTGACATCAGCGTCGCGGCGTCGCCGTCCTCGGGCACCGGCGGCTTCGGCACCCAGGTGAGCACCACCGTCACCGCTTCGGGCGGCAGCGGGAACCTGACGCTCTCGGCGGCGGTGCCACAGGGGGTGTTCGCCTTCTTCAACCCGGCCACGATCCCGAACGGGGGCAGTTCCACGCTGACCTTCTTCGTGCTCGACGCCCCCGCCAGGACCCATCCGATCACCATCACCGCCACCGGCGCGGACGGGACGACCGGCACCACGGTCTACACCCTGACCACCCGCTGACGGCTCCACAACGGACGGTGGCTCGCCGCGGCGAGCCACCGTCCATTCAGGACACGGTCAGTTCCCGCAGCCGGTCGTTGGCCTCCCGCAGTTCCGGGGTGAGCGCGTCACCGAAGTCCTCGGCCTCGACCACCTGCCGCAGCTCCAGCACCGTCTCGCCGTCGGCGGGCGCCGGGCACCGCCGCGCCCAGGCGATCGCCTCCTCCCTGGACTTCACCTGGATCAGCCAGAACCCGGCGACCAGCTCACGCGGCCGCGGGAACGGCCCGTGCGCCACCACGGTTTCCTCCGCGGTGAGCGTGACCCGGGTGCCGCGTGCGCTCGCGTGCAGCCCCTCCCCGCCGAGCAGCACGCCCGCCTTCACCAGTTCCTCGTTGTAGCGGTACATCGCGGCCAGGTCGGCTTCGGTGGCTGCCTCACCGGCCTCGGCGCGCTCGTCCGACTTCATCAGGATCATGAACCGCATCGCTTCGACCTCCGTATCGGCGAGTGTTCGCTGACCAGGCGTCGAACCGGGGCGGCCGGGATCGACCGGGCCGTGTTGACAGTTTTTTCTTTCGGTGGGACGGTGGCCCGATGCCGCGCGAGTTCGAGATCAATCGCCAGGTCACGCTCCCGGCCACGCCCGAGCAGGTGTGGGCCGCGATCACCGCGGGCACCGCCGGCTGGATGTTCCCCACCGAGTCCGATCCCGAGGCAGGCGGCTACCGGCTGCTCGACGACCACCAGGTGCTCGACTGGACCCCGCCGGAGCGGTACGCGCTGCGCGCGGAGCAGCCCGACGGTTCGTTCAACGCGCTGGAATGGGTGCTCGAAGGCCGCCAAGGCACCACGGTGCTGCGGTTCGTGCACAGCGGCATGCTCGCCGACGAGGACTGGGACAACGAGTACGACGGCGCCGCCAAGCACACCGACTTCTACCTGCACACGCTCGGGCAGTACGTCGGCCACTTCCCGGGGCGCGCGGCCACCTACGTCGCCGCCGACGCGCCCGAGTCGTCCATGGCACCGGACGGGTTCGCCCGGCTGCTGGCCGCGCTGGGCGTGCGCGAAGCCGGTGACCGCGTTGAAGTCGCGCTGGCCGGGCAGCCGCGGACCGCGGTGGTCGACCACCTGAACCAGTGGTTTCTCGGGCTGCGCACGGAAGACGCGCTGTACCGGGTGTTCGGCCGCAACACCTGGGGCGGTCCGGTCGGTGTGAGCCTGCACCTGTTCGCGCGCGACGCGAACGCCGAGACCAGCGGCAAGGCGCTGCGGGCCTGGCTGGACACCGTCTACCGGTAGGCGTGGCGGGCACCACAGCCCGGCTGCCGTCACACGTTCGTGGTTTCCGCGTCCCACCCCCGACGACCGAGTCGGAAAGGGGACCGATGACCACCGCGCACGCCACCCCTGAGGACTACGCGCGCTCGCGCGCGCTCCCCGAGCCGCCCGAGGGCATTGAGCCCACGCTGAGCAAGGCGTCGGCGCTGGTGGACGGGCTGCTGCTGACCGCGACCTATCCGCCGCCGCGCCCAGGTGGCCCAGTCGTCCGGCACGCGCTGCGGGAAGCCACCTGTGCCACCGTCGCCTGGTGGTCGCACACCGCGGGCCCGGCGCCGCGGCGCTACGACACCATGGCGCAGGTGCGGTCCAGCGGAGCGCAGGTGACCAGGGTCGGCCCGGAAGCCGTGCGCATCCTCACCGCGGCGGGCTTGCTGGGGGATCCGCCGGTTCGGCACTGGGGCGCTGAGTGGCGGTGAAGTCGCAGTACATGATGTGCAGCCCGACGCGGCCCAGTTCGGGGTGCTCGAAGGCCCCGGGCACGGTGCCGACGATCTCGAAGCCGAGCCGCTGGTAGATCTTCACCGCGGAGGTGTTCGACGCGGCCACGGCGTTGAACTGCATCCCGGCGAACCCGCGATCCCTCGCCCAGTCCAGCACGTACCGGCACAGTTCGGTGCCGACGCCCTTGCCGCGCACCCCGGCGTCGACCATCAGGCTCGCCGTGGCGACGTGCGCTCCCGGGCCCGCCCGGTTGGCGCCCATCTTCGCGGTGCCGAGCACGCGGCCGTCTTCGACAGCGACGACCGTCTGGCGCGGCGGGCGCTCGATCCAGGTGCCGCGGGCCTCGTCCTCGGTCATGGCCGGGTCGTAGGCATAGGTGTCGCCCTTCCGCACCACCTCACGCACGATCGGCCACACCTGGGCCCAGTCGGCATCGGTGAACTCACGGATGTGCAAGGTGTTCCCCTCGGTCGGCGGTGTGGCTGTCCAGGTAGTTTCGAGCCCGGTCCCCGGCCCGATCAACTGGGTTTGCGTGGTAACGAAGTGGGGCACCTCGTGTCCAACACCGCAATGAATCGCCGGTTGAGACGGGCAACACACAATGAACACCTGTTTTCGGCGGCAGAAAGCGAACGATAGCGTGTGCGGGATGAGCCAGCGATCCGATCGGTCCAGCGCGGGGTTGCGTGCCGCACTGGTGCGCCGCAAACCCGTGGACGTCCTGCTCGCCGAAGGCGGCCACGGCGAGGGCGGCACCCTCCGGCGCACGCTCGGGCTGAGCCAGCTCACCATGCTCAGCATCGGCGCGACGCTCGGCAGCGGCATCTTCGTTGTCCTCGGCGAGGCCGTGCCGGTGGCGGGCCCGGCCGTGGTGCTCTCGTTCGTGCTGGCCGGGATCACCGCGTTGTTCTCCGCGCTGTCCTACGCCGAGCTGGCGGGCATGATCCCGCTGTCCGGTTCGTCCTACACCTACGCCTACGCCACCCTCGGCGAGCTGGTCGCCTGGGTCTGCGGCTGGTGCCTGGTGCTCGAATACGGGGTTTCGGTGGCCTCGGTGGCCGTCGGCTGGGGCCAGTACATCAACGAGCTGCTCGACCTCACTCTCGGCGTGACCATTCCCGCCGCGCTGAGCAGCCCGCCCGGCGACGGCGGCATCGTCAACCTGCCCGCGATCGTGATCGTGCTGCTGGCCATGGTGCTGCTGCTGGCCGGGGCCAGGGAAAGCGCGCGGGCGAACGCGATCATGGTGGTGGTCAAGGTGGCCACCCTGCTGCTGTTCTGCTTCATCGCCTTCAGCGCGGTCGAGGCCGGGAACTTCAGCCCGTTCCTGCCGCTCGGCCTGGCCGGGATGAGCGCGGGCGCGGCGAAGTTGTTCTTCTCCTACATCGGCTTCGACGCCGCGTCGACCGCCGGTGAGGAGGCGAAGAACCCGCAGCGCGACCTGCCGCGTGCCATCCTGCTCTCGCTCGGCATCGTCACCCTGCTCTACTGCCTGGTCGCGCTGGCCGCGGTCGGCGCGCTGAACTGGACCGGGTTCGAGGGCTCCGAGGCGGCGCTGTCCCACGTGATCACCACCGTGCTGGGCAACAAGCTCTGGGCCGCGCTGCTGGCCGCCGGGGCGCTGGTGGCCATCTCCAGCGTGGTGCTCACCGTCCTGTATGGACAGACGCGCATCCTTTTTGCCATGTCGCGCGACGGGCTGGTCCCGAAAGCACTGTCCAAGGTGGATGCCAGGACCGGCAGCCCGCGGATCAACACGCTGGTGGTGTCCGGTTTTGTCGCCGTGCTGGCCGCGTTCGTGCCGCTGGGCAACCTGGCCGACGCGACCAGCATCGGCACGCTGTTCGCGTTCGGCCTGGTCAACGTGGCGGTGCTGGTGCTGCGCCGCAGCCGCCCGGAGATGCCGCGCACCTTCCGCGTGCCGCTCGCCCCGGTCACGCCGGTGCTGGGCGTGCTCTGCTGCGCGTACATGATGTTCAGCCTGGACGTCGCCACCTGGCTGACCTTCGCCGGCTGGATGCTGTTCGGCCTGGTGCTGTACTTCGCGTACGGCATGCGGCGCTCGAAGCTGGCACGGTCATGAAGGTCGCAGTGTTCCAGGGTCCCGCCGACGGCGCGGACTTCCTGCCCCGGCTGGCCGGCGCGGCCGCCCGCGCGTCGGGCGCCGACCTGCTGGTCTGCCCGGAAATGGCGGCCACCGGGTACAACATCGGTGAGGCCGCCGAGGACCTGGCCGAGCAGGCCGACGGCCCGACCGCACGCCGGGTCGCCGAGATCTGCCGTGCACACGGGCTGGCGATCGCCTACGGCTACCCGGAACGCGCACTCGGCACCGTCCACAACAGCGTCCAGCTGATCGACGCGACCGGGCGGGCGCTGGCCAACTACCGGAAGACGCACCTGTTCGGCGAGCTGGACAAGGCGCACTTCTCCCCCGGCGACCGGGCGGTGGTGCAGGCCAGGCTCGGCGAACTGACCGTCGGCCTGCTCATCTGCTACGACGTCGAATTCCCCGAACTGGTGCGGGCCCACGCGTTGTCGGGCACCGAACTGCTGGTGGTGCCGACGGCGTTGATGCGGCCGTACGAGATCGTCGCCGACATCGTGGTGCCCGCGCGCGCCTACGAAAGCCAGGTGTTCCTGGCCTACGCCAACCGATGCGACGTCGAAGGCGAGCTGGACTACTGCGGCCGCAGCGTGGTGATGGCGCCCGACGGCACCGAACTCGCCCGCGCCGGTGCCGGGGAGGAACTGCTGCTCGCCACGGTCGATCCGGCGCGGCTGGCCGCCTCCCGCCGCGAGAACACGCACTTGGCCGACCGGCGGCCGGAGCTGTACGAGAGAAAGGCCTGAGCATGACCTCCGCCGTGCCCACCGCGATCCACACGCCCGAACCGCCGGGCGGGCCGATCACGATGTTCGGCCCGGACTTTCCGTTCGCCTACGACGACTACCTGGCCCACCCCGCCGGGCTCGGCTCTGTTCCGCCCGAGCACCACGGCCGCGAGGTGGCGGTGATCGGCGGCGGGCTGTCCGGGCTGGTCACCGCCTACGAGCTGATGAAGCTGGGGCTGCGCCCGGTGGTCTACGAAGCCGACCAGCTCGGCGGGCGGCTGCGCACGGTCAGTTTCGACGGCTTTCCGTCCGATGTGGTCGCCGAGATGGGCGCGATGCGCTTCCCGCCGTCGTCGACCTCGCTGTTCCACTACATCGACAAGGTGGGCCTGAGCACCAAGGAGTTCCCGAACCCGCTGGCACCGGCCACGCCGAGCACGGTGGTCGATCTCAAGGGCGAAACGCACTACGCCACCTCGCCCGCCGACCTGCCCGCGGTGTTCGGGGAGGTCTCCGCCGCCTGGCACGCCACGCTCGACCGCCACGCCGCCTTCGGGGAGATGCAGGACGCGATCCGCCGCCGGGACGTCAAGCGCATCAAGGACATCTGGAACGAGCTGGTGGAGAAGCTGGACAACCAGACCTTCTACGGCTTCCTCTGCGACTCGCCCGCCTTCGCCTCCTTCCGCCACCGCGAGATCTTCGGCCAGGTCGGCTTCGGCACCGGCGGCTGGGACACCGACTTCCCCAACTCCATCCTGGAGATCCTCCGGGTGGTCTACACCGGTGCCGACGACGAGCACCGCAGCATCGTCGGCGGCAGCCAGCAGCTGCCGCTCCGGCTGTGGGACCGGGTGCCGTCGCGGATGACGCACTGGCCGGCCGGGACCAGCCTGCGCTCACTGCACGGCGGCGCCCCGCGGCCCGGCGTCGCGCGCCTGCACCGCACCGCGCCGAACAACATCACGGTGACCGACACCCGCGGCGGCATCCGCACCTATCCGGCGGCGGTGTTCACCGCGCAGAGCTGGATGCTGCTGGCGAAGATCTCGTGTGACGAATCGCTGTTCCCGATCGACCACTGGACCGCGATCGAGCGCACGCACTACATGGAGTCCTCGAAGGTCTTCGTGCCGGTGGACCGGCCGTTCTGGCTCGACCCCGATCCGGTCACCGGGCGCGACACGATGAGCATGACGCTCACCGACCGGATGACCCGCGGCACCTACCTGCTCGACTCCGGGCCGGATTCGCCCGCGGTGATCTGCCTTTCCTACACCTGGGCCGACGACTCGCTGAAATGGCTGCCGCTTTCGGCCACCGAACGGGTGGAGGTGATGCTGCAGTCGCTGCGGGAGATCTATCCCGGCGTGGACGTGCGGCGGCACATCACCGGTGATCCGGTCACCGTGTCGTGGGAGGCCGAACCGCATTTCATGGGCGCGTTCAAGGCGAACCTGCCCGGGCACTACCGGTACCAGGAACGGTTGTTCACCCACTTCATGCAGGACCGGCTGCCCGAGCGCTACCGCGGGCTGTTCCTGGCCGGTGACGACGTTTCGTGGACCGCGGGCTGGGCGGAGGGCGCGGTGCAGACCGCGTTGAACGCCGTCTGGGGCGTGCTGCACCACTTCGGCGGGCGGACGCATCCGGACAACCCCGGACCGGGTGATCTCTTCGACGAAATCGCCCCGCTCGTGCTGCCCGACTGAATGACGCGTTACCGGAGGGTTCGTGCGAAAATGCCGGACATGAGCACCGAGCCCGCACCCAAGTGGCGAAGACTGGAACCGGACGCCAGGAAGGAACAGATCTTCGACTGCGCGGCGGAGCTGTTCGGCCAGCGGCCGTACGCCGAAGTGTCCACTTCGGACATCGCAGCCGAGGCGGGCGTGGCGCGGGGGTTGATCAACCACTACTTCGGCACCAAGCGGGAGCTGTACCTGGCGGTGATCCGGCGGGCGCTGACGGTGCCGCACTTCGCCGTGGAGATCCTGCCGGAAGGCACGCTGGAGCAGCGGGTGGACGCGGCGGTGTCGTGGTTCCTCGACATGGTCGGGCGGCAGGAGAACCTGTGGCTGGCGGCGATCGCGCCGGAAGGCATCGGGCGCGACCTCGCGGTGGAGCAGATCCTCGAGGAGGCCGACCGCGAATCGGCCGACCGGGTGCTCGAAGCCGTCGGCATCACCGCGGACGACCCGCACCACGGTGAGCTGAACGCGCTGGTCCGCGCCTACGGCGGCATGGTCAAGGCGGCGGGCCGGGAATGGCTGGTGCGGGGCGCGCTGACCAGGGAACAGGTACACGCCCTGCTCACCGGCACCCTGCTCACCCTGGTGAACGAGATCTTCGACAAAATCCGCGCGACGTAGGGTGCCGGGTTGGTGTCACGAATGTGGCTTTCGAGACGTTGGGCGTCTCGAAAGCCACATTCGTGACATCTGAGGGGTGAGCGGCGCGGCCAGCCGGGGCGGTGGCGCTAGCCAGGCAGGCGGCGCGAGTGGCCGGAGGCGGCACAGCCGAGGCAACCCGCGGCGCCGCCCTGCCTGGCGCGGCCTCGGTGGCGCGCCGCGCCGGACGACACCCTCGGTGGCGCGCCGCGCCGGACGACACGAATGTGGCTTTCGGGGCACCTGGCGGACACGAATGTGGCTTTCGGGGCGGATTCGGCCCCCAAAGCCACATTCGTGTCGCGCGCGCCCGGGGATGCTCCCGAGGGGGCGCGAATCAGGGCGGTCAGGCGAGGCGGCGCCGGTCGTGCAATGAATGTGGCTTTCATTGCGCCTGACGCTATGAAAGCCACATTCATTGCATCAGGCGGGGCGGTCAAGCGGGCCGGGGAGGCCAGGCGCGGCCCGTCAGGCGGGTGAGCGGCGCGGTCTCGGTGAGCCCGGCGGAGGGGTGACCGGCCCCCGCGGTACCGGCATCACCTCCGCCAGCCGGTACCGCGCCCACGACCCGTTCGGCGTCTCGTCGCGCGTGTCCTTCGGCTGCCCCGGTCGTGGCTCGCTCCGCAGGATGAGTTCCATTTCGAACCGCGAATCCGGATCATCCAGGCTCGCCCCGAAAGTGGCCTGCAGCTGCCGCATCCGGTAGCGCACCGTCTGCGGGTGCACCTTCAGCCGCTCGGCTATCTCCAGCACGTTGCCCTGCGCATCCAGCCAGGCCCGCAGCGTTTCGGTGAGCCTGCCGCGCTGCTTGTCCGTCATTCCCCGCAGCGGCGCGAAATGCCGCTCCCGCAGCTGCGCGATCAGGTTCTCGTCAGAATGCAACAACACCGCGGCCAGGTGCTCCTCCGCGCGGATCAACCGCCGAGCCGGGAGCAGGCCCTCGCCGGTCAGGGTGAGCGCGCGCCGGGCCCAGCGCAGCGAGTCCGCGGCCGCCTCCAGCGGGACGGACGGCCCCGCCGACAGGCGATATCCCGGCAGCGCGTTCTGGATCGCCGACAGCCTGGCGTCCACCGGCTCCCCCGGCACCAGCAGCAGCGGCTCCGGCGCGTCCAGCTCGGCGAGCACGTCCTCGTCCAGCGACGGCAGCCGGCGCGACACCCCGCCCGGCGTGCGGACCGCCACCGCGAACAGTTTCGCCGGCATCGCCCAGCCGGTCAGCTGGGCCAGCTCGGCGATGGCTTCCCGCGGCGGCTGCGGGCGCTCCAGGATCAGCTGCAGCAACCGGCGCCGCCAGGTTTCCAGCGCGCCCGCCGAGCACGCCTTCGCCTCCAGATACCCGTCGAGCGCGATCGAGGCCAGCTCGTCCATGAACGCGAACATCGCGTCGGCCAGTTCCGACATCACCGCCGACGACAGGCCCGCGCGCCGCCCCACCTGCATGATCCGCCGCCACGCCACCCTGGCACCGACGCGGTAGGCGGCCTGCAGCGTGTCCAGGCTGCGCCCCTCGCGCATCTCCAGCTGCCCCAGCTTGCGGTGGACGTCGAGCAGATCCTCCTTGATCGAGCCGGGGTCGGCGATCTGGTCGACGAACAACGACATCGCGCAGTCCACCCCGGCGCGGATGGACCGGCCGTACGGACCGTCGAGCGGACGCCCGTACTCGGGAATGACGGTCCGGATCTCCTCGACGATCTGGCCCCCGAGCGTCGGCAGCTCCGGGCGCAGGATCTCGGCCAGGCGCCGGGGCAGTGCCGGGCGGGTTTCCACCGAGTTCAGCCCGCGCTCGACCGTCATCGCAGCTCCTTTGCTCCGCTCTGGCCCCGCCGGACGACCCCTGCCCGGGCAGCTGACGCACTGCGGGGTGACGTCGAGCACATCGGAATAGTCACCCCAAACGTGTCACCTCCCGCAGAAGAAACCGATTTCTTGTCATCGGGGTGACAAAATCACCGCGACCCGCTGTGGCCGACTGACAATTACCGCCAGGTCAGCGGCGCCGCGGGCCGCTTTCACACCGCCACCCGGCCCAACCCGTCGCCGGCGCCCCGGCAGAGCCGTCACCGCCGGTGAAACTTCGGCCAAAGATCGTCTGGCGTACGGCCGAACGGGTGCAATCGACTATGTTGGGCGAATGGCGGACGCGCTCTCTTCGGCGAAGGCCGTGCACGCGATGCTGAACGGGCAGTCCGAGGACACCCGTGACCGGCCCGTACAGCCAAACGGGCCGCGGATCCCGTTGCCGGACCTCGAACCGCCACGCGCGGACCTGGTCGCCACGCTGGTGCAGCGCCGGTCCGCGGCCAAGTTCGCCGACCGGCCGCTCGACATGGCCGCGCTCAGCGCGCTGCTGCGCTTCGCGCTCGGCGTGCAGCGGTTTGTGCAGGCCCAAGGCGTGGACAAGCACCCGCTGGGCATGGCGCCCAGCGCCGGGGGGCTGCTCTGCCTGCGTGCCTACCTGCTGGTCCGCCAGGCCGACGGGGTGCCGCCCGGCATCTACCGGTACGAGTCGGTCTCGCACCAGCTGATCGAGATCGGCCCCGGCGACCCGACGGCCGGGCTGACCGAGGTTTTCCTGCAGCCGGAGTTCGCCACGAACGCCCCGGTGACCATCGCGCTGACCGCGCGCCTGGACGTGGCCTTCACGCAGTACCCGCTGCGGCACTACCGCACGCTGCACGTGGACGCCGGGGTGGCGGTGCAGAACCTCTACACCGTGGGCACCGCGCTGGGCCTGGCCTGCTGCGCGATCGCCGCCTTCGACGACCGCGCCCTCGGCTCGCTGCTGTGCCTGCCGGATTCCGAGATCGCCACCATGCTGTTCAGCGTGGGCCAGAAGCCATGACGCGCCCGACCGCCTCCAGCACCGGGACGAGCTTGCGCAGTTCCTCGCGGTCGGCGGTGACGCATTCGGTGACCGCCGCGCCGACCACCTCGAACTCGGCCAGCGAGTCGATGGCGGAAACCAGCTCGGGCACGCTCAGCCCGTCCGGCTCCGGGTAGTTGATCCCGGTGAACTCGGCCGGGTCGAGCACGTCGAGATCGAGGTGCAGGTAGACGGACTCGGCGCCGCTCTCGCGCAGGCGTTTGGGCAACTCGGCGGCCGGTGCCACGGTGGCCAGGCCCCGGTCGATGGCCTCCTGCTCCGCCGGGTCGATCGAGCGGGTGCCGACCAGCACCGCGCGGCCCGGTTCCAGCGCGGGCGAAGCCGCGAACTCCGGATCGCCCTCGCCGAACAGCGACCGCAGCACCATGCCGTGGTACGCGCCCGACGGGGAACTCGCCGCGGTGTTGAGGTCGGGGTGAGCGTCGAAGTAGGCGACACCCAGCCCGGCGCCGTGGCGGAAGCGGGCCACACCGATCGGCGCGAGTTCGACGGCGCAGTCGCCGCCGATGGTGAGCACCTTCGCCTCGGGCGCCTCCAGCGCGGCCAGCTGGCCCGCCCGGTTGCGCACCAGCGCGGCGCGGTTGGCGATGCCGTCCACTTTGGACGGATCGCCGGCCGGATCGATGGTCACCTCGGTGGCGAGCACCCCGAGCACCTCGGCGGCGAGTGCGCCGAGCGCGCGGGCGCCGTCGGCGAGCTCGGCGGCACGCGGGGTCAGCGCGCCCTGGGTCTGCGGAACAACGTGAATACGCACGCGGTCAAGGTAACCGGCACCGGCTCAGCGAGGCGCGGCAATTCTGGTCGGCTCGGTCCGGCCACGCAGCACGGTCTCGTCGATCTGGTGCCAGCACGCGGTTTCGGCCTCGTCGGCGGCGTCCACCGCGGCCATCGACGCGACCACGCGTCCCGGCACCGACTTCGCCAGTTCGGTCAGCCGCGCCGCCTCGTTCACCGGATCACCGATAACGGTGTACTCGAACCGGCTCTCGTGGCCGATGTTGCCCGCCACCGCCTGCCCCGCGGCGACCCCGATGCCCGCCTGGCACTCGGGCACCTCGGCCACCAGCCGCTCACCCATCTCACGCGCGGCGGCGAGCGCCTGCCCCGGCGCGTCCGGCTGGTCCACCGGCGCGCCGAACACCGCCAGCGCCGCGTCGCCTTCGAACTTGTTCACGAACCCGTCGTGCGCGTGCACCGCCGAGACCACCACCGCGAAGAACCGGTTGAGCAGGTCGACCACCTCACCGGGCGGCCGGGTGGCGGCGAGCGTGGTCGAGCCGATCACGTCGACGAACAACACGGCCACCTCGCGCACCTCACCGCCCAGCCCGGCCTGGCGGTCCAGCGCCTCGGCGGCGACCTCGTGCCCGACGTGCCTGCCGAACAGGTCGCGGATGCGCTCGCGCTCACGCAGTCCGCCCACCATGCGGTTGAACCCCGACTGCAGCTGCCCCAGTTCGGTGCCGTCGAACACGGCGACCTCGGTGTCCAGCTCGCCCTTCTCCACCCTGGCCAGCGCGGCGCGCACGGTCCGCACCGGCGCCGCGGTGGCCCGCGCGGTCAGCGTGACCAGCAGGAAGCCGAACACGCCGATCACCGCGCCCAGCACCAGGATCGCCACCGCGAGCTGCCGGGTGGTGACGTCCTCGCGGATCAGCGCGAACATCGCCACCAGCATCAGCCCGGACACCGGCAGCCCGGTCCCGAGCACCCAGGCCAGCAGCAGGCGCACGGTGATCCCGGCGCTGACCCGCCGGCGCATCGGCGGCCCGGTGGACAGCACCCGCGCGGCCACCGGGCGCAACGCGAACTCGCTGAGCAGGTAGGAGTTCGCGCAGACGACGATGCCGCCGAACGCCACGGTGAAGCCGACCTTGAACGCCGCGCCGGGCAGTTCGAGCGCGGTCACCGTGGTGAACAGCAGCAGCGCGCCGAACCAGAACACCGCCTGCACCCGCGCCAGCCGCATCGGCACGCGCAGCGCGGCGCGCCGCTCCCGCTGGCTGGGCGTCCGCCCGTCGAACACCCAGCTCAGCGTGCGCACGGCGCGCCTGCGGCCCCAGACCACGCCGGCCAGCAGCGAGAAGCCGACGTAGACCGGCAGCACCACGGCCTGCCAGAACACCAGGTCCGGGGCGAACACGCTGGGGCCGGGAATGACCAGCACCACCAGCGCGACCACCACCAGCGCGCCGATCACGTTCGCCAGCACGATCGAGGTGATCAGCAGCAGGTTCAGGCGCACCCGCAGCACCGCGTCGCGCTGGTCGGCCGAACCGAGGAGCCAGGACCCGAGCGGCCGGGCGGTGGTGGTCACCCGGTCATTCCAGCACGACGAGCAGGTCGCCGCCTTCCACCTGCTGCACCGAGGTGATCGCCAGCCTGCCGACCCGGCCCGAACTGGGCGCGGTGATCGCGGCCTCCATCTTCATCGCCTCGATGGTGGCCACGGTGTCGCCCGCGGCGACCTGGTCGCCCTCGCGCACCGACAGCGTGACCACGCCGGCGAACGGCGCGGCGACGTGCTTGCTGTTGCCCTTCTCCGCCTTCTCGGTGGCCGGGATGTCCGAGGCGATCGAGGCGTCGCGGACCTGGATCGGCCGGATCTGCCCGTTCAGGCTGGACATCACCGTGCGCATGCCGCGCTCGTCGGCCTCGCCGATGGCCTCCAGCTCGATCAGCAGCCGCACGCCCGGTTCCAGGTCGACCTGGTACTCCTCGCCCGGCCGCAGCCCGTAGAAGAAGTCCTTGCTGGGCAGCACGCTGGTGTCGCCGTAGGCCGCGCGGTGGTTCTCGAACTCCTTGGTGGGCCCGGGGAACAGCAGCCGGTTGAGCGTGCGGCGCGGGTCCTTGACCAGTTCCTCACGGTCCTCTTCGGACAGTTCGGCCACCGGCTTGGCCGCGGCGCGGCCCTCCAGCGCCTTGGTGCGGAAGGGTTCCGGCCAGCCACCCGGCGGATCGCCCAGCTCACCGCGCAGGAAGCCGATCACCGAGTCCGGGATGTCGAACCGGCTCGGGTCCGCCTCGAAGTCCGCCGGCGAGACCCCGGCGCCGACCAGGTGCAGCGCCAGGTCACCGACCACCTTCGAGGACGGGGTCACCTTGACCAGGTGGCCGAGGATCTTGTCCGCCGCGGCGTACATCACCTCGATCTCCTCGAACCGGTCGCCCAGCCCCAGCGCGACCGCCTGGGTGCGCAGGTTGGACAGCTGACCGCCGGGGATCTCGTGGTGGTACACGCGCCCGGTCGGCGAGGCCAGGCCCGCTTCGAACGGCGCGTAGACCTTGCGCACGGCCTCCCAGTACGGCTCCAGCTCACCGATCGCGCCCAGGTCGAGCCCGGTCGGGCGGGCCGAGTAGTCGGTCGCCGCGACCAGCGCGGACAGCGACGGCTGCGAAGTGGTGCCCGCCATCGACGCGACCGCGCCGTCGACGGCGTCGGCGCCCGCGTTGATCGCCGCCAGGTAGGTGGCCAGCTGACCGCCGGGCGTGTCGTGCGTGTGGATGTGCACCGGCAGGTCGAACTCCTTGCGCAGCGCGGTGACCAGCTTGACCGCGGCCGGTGCCCGCAGCAGGCCCGCCATGTCCTTGATGGCCAGGATGTGCGCCCCCGCGCCGACGATCTGCTCCGCCAGCTTGAGGTAGTAGTCCAGGGTGTAGATCTTCTCCGACGGGTCGGACAGGTCGGAGGTGTAGCAGAGCGCGACCTCCGCCACCGACGGGGTTTCCCGCACCGCCTCGATCGCCGGCCGCATCTGCTCGACGTCGTTGAGCGCGTCGAAGATGCGGAAGATGTCGATGCCGGTGGCCGCGGCCTCGTGCACGAAGGCGCTGGTCACCTCGGTCGGGTAAGGCGTGTAGCCGACGGTGTTCCGGCCGCGCAGCAGCATCTGCAGGCAGATGTTCGGCACCGCGTCACGCAGTGCGGCGAGCCGCTCCCACGGGTCCTCGGCGAGGAACCGCAGCGCCACGTCGTAGGTGGCGCCGCCCCAGCACTCCAGGGAGAGCAGTTCGGGCAGCGTGCGCGCGACCACCGGGGCCACCGCGAGCAGGTCCTTCGTCCGGACGCGGGTGGCCAGCAGCGACTGGTGCGCGTCGCGGAAGGTGGTGTCGGTGACCCCGATGTTCGGCGATTCCCGCAGCCAGCGGGCGAACCCGGCCGGGCCCAGCTCGACCAGCTTCTGCTTCGAGCCGGGTGCCGGGTCGTGCTCGGGGACCGCGGGCAGCTTCTGCACCGGGTTGATCGACCGCGGCCGTTCGCCGTTCGGCTTGTTCACCGTGACGTCGGCCAGGTAGGTGAGCAGGCGCGTGCCGCGGTCGGCCGAGTGGCGCGCGGTCAGCAGGTGCGGGCGCTGGTCGATGAAGCTGGTGGTCACGCGGCCCTGCTGGAAGTCCTCGTCGTCCAGCACGGCCTGGAGGAACGGGATGTTCGTGGCGACGCCGCGGATGCGGAACTCGGCCACCGCGCGGCGGGCGCGGCCGACGGCGGTCTTGAAGTCGCGGCCGCGGCAGCTCAGCTTCACCAGCAGCGAGTCGAAGTGCGCGCTGATCTCGGTGCCGGCGAAGGCGGTGCCGCCGTCGAGCCGGATGCCCGAACCGCCCGGCGAGCGGTAGGCGCTGATCATGCCGGTGTCCGGGCGGAAGCCGTTCGCCGGGTCCTCGGTGGTGATCCGGCACTGCAGCGCGGCCCCGCGCAGGTAGATCTTGTCCTGGGACAGGCCGAGGTCGGCCAGCGTCTCCCCGGCCGCGATGCGCAGCTGCGACTGCACCAGGTCGACGTCGGTGACCTCCTCGGTCACCGTGTGCTCGACCTGGATGCGCGGGTTCATCTCGATGAACACGTGCTTGCCGTCGCGGTCGAGCAGGAATTCGACGGTGCCCGCGTTGCGGTAGCCGATCTTCCTCGCGAAGTTGACCGCGTCCGCGCAGATCCGGTCCCGCAGTTCGGACGGCAGGTTCGGCGCCGGGGCCAGCTCGACCACCTTCTGGTGCCGCCGCTGCACCGAGCAGTCGCGCTCGAACAGGTGCACCACGTTGCCCTCGCCGTCGGCGAGGATCTGCACCTCGATGTGCCGCGGCTCGACGACCGCCTTCTCCAGGAACACGGTCGGGTCGCCGAAGGCCGACTCGGCCTCCCTGGCCGCCGCCTCGATCGACTCGCGCAGCGTGGCCGGGTCCTCGACCCGGCGCATGCCGCGGCCACCACCACCGGCGACGGCCTTCACGAACACCGGGAAGCCCAGTTCCTCGGCCGCCGCGACCAGCGTGTCGATGTCCGAGGACGGCTCGGACGAGCCCAGCACGGGCACGCCGGCCTCGCGCGCCGCGGCGACCGCGCGGGCCTTGTTGCCGGTCAGCTCGAGGATGTCCGCGCTGGGCCCGACGAAGGTGATGCCCGCTTCCTCGCAGGCACGCGCCAGGTCCGGGTTCTCCGACAGGAAGCCGTACCCGGGGTAGACCGCGTCGGCACCGGCCTTCTTCGCGGCGCGGACGATCTCCTCGACCGAGAGATAGGCGCGGACGGGGTGTCCCGGTTCGCCGATCTCGTGGGCCTCGTCGGCCTTGAGCCGGTGCAGCGAGTTGCGGTCCTCGTGCGGGAAGACGGCGACGGTGCCGGCACCGAGTTCGTAGCCGGCCCGGAACGCCCGGATCGCGATCTCACCGCGGTTGGCGACGAGCACCTTGCGGAACATGCCCCGGTCCTTCCTGTTGACGGATCGGTAGGTCGGTCCAGGCACGTTACCGTGTTAGTCCCGTACAGCGGGAGTTGAAGTCCAGGTGATGGACATCATTCACCGTTCGGGTTGCGCGCTTGTCTCCGGCGTGAGCGTGTAGAGGAGCCGATTCGGCGTCCCCGTTGGCACCCCACTCAGCTTGTCCTTCGTGGCCGCGTCCACCACCGCCCGCGCTGCCTGCGGCGCACTCGCGTCCGGGTGCAGCGCCCGGTACAAAGCGGCCGCCCCGGTCACGTGCGCGGCCGCCGTGGACGTGCCCGACAACACCCGCACCCCGCCGTTCGCCGTCGGCGACGGAATCGATACACCGGGTGCGTACAGGTCCACCGAAGGGCCGTGGTTCGACGAGCTGGCGGCCCGGTCCTGCTGGTCCGACGACGCCACGGTGAGCGCCTCCGGCACGCGCGCGGGTGAGAAGTTGCCCGCGTCGCTGGCCGAACCACCGGCGGGCACGGCCACCGGCACCACCGCGGCCAGCGCCCGCACCGCGTTGTCGATGGTGGTGTTCGGCGAGCCGCCGACACCGAGCACGGCCACCGCGGGCTGCGCCGCGTTCTTGGTCACCCAGTCGATGCCCGCCACCACGTTCGCCACCGTGCCGCTGCCGTTGTTGTCCAGCACCCGCACCGGCACGATCTTCACGTCCTTGGCCACGCCGTACTTCTCGCCGCCGATGATCGCGGCGAGGTGCGTGCCGTGGCCGTTGCCGTCGGCGGCGTTGTTGTCGCCGTCCACGAAGTCCTTGCCCGCCAGCACCTGCCCGGCCAGATCGGGCAGCGAGTTCACGCCGGTGTCGATCACGTACGCGGTCACCGTCTCGGCACGCGTTTCGTAGCGGTAGAGCTGGTCGAACCCGGCGCGCTGGTCGATGCGGTCGAGGCCCCAGCTGGGCGGGTTCGGCTGCTCGCCGGGACCGGCGTGTGCCGGTGTGGCGATGGCGAGCACAACGGCGGCGACGGTCGCGGACACGGCGGTGACACGGGCTCGGGCTCTCGGAAGGCTCATGAAATCCTTTTACGCCCAGCTCACACCGAAAGCCACCTACCAACGGCTGGTCAGTACAGCACGTGCTTGCCGCCGTCCACGATGACCACCTCACCGGTCACCAGGTCCATCATCAGCACCCCCAGCACCGCCTGCGCCACGTGCTCCGGCCCGGAGATCTCCCGCAGCGGCACGGTTTCCCGCTCGGCCTTCGCCCGTTCCTTGAAGGCTTCGGCGCCGTGCAGCCCGGTCTGCCAGCGGGTGGCGACCGTGCCGGGCGCGATCGCGTTCACCCGGACGTGGGGCGCCAGGCTCACCGCGAGGTTCCTGGTCAGCTGGAGCAGCGCCGCCTTGCTGACGCCGTAGGCCACCGACGAACCACCCGCCCGGTACCCGGCGATCGAGGCGACGTTGACCACCGCGCCCCGCGCCTCGGTCAGCGCCGGGGCGAACGCGCGCACGCAGTGGAACGGGCCGAGCAGGTTCACGTCGAGCACCTGGTGCCACACCTGGTCGGTGAGCGATTCGAGGTCGGCGTGCGGCACGCGGAAGGTGGTGCCCGCGTTGTTGACCAGCACGTCGACGCGGCCGAACCGGTCGAGCACGCGTCCGGCGAGCGCGCGCACCTGCTCGTCGTCGGCCACGTCCGCCTGCTCGGCCACCGCGTCGCAGCCGAGCGCGGTCAGCTCCGCGACGGTCCGCTCGGCCTCCTCCGCGGACCGCGAGTAGTTGACCACCACCCCGGCCGCCCCGGCCCCGGCCAGCGCCAGCGCGGTCGCGCGACCGATCCCGGTGCCACCGCCGGTCACCACGGCTACCGTTCCGTCCAGGCGCACGCTTCAGCTCCTTTCGCCCACCACGCGGCGCACGGTGGCCCGCACGCCGTCCGACCGCAACCCGTCCAGCGCGTCCGCGATCAGCTCGCGGAAGATCCTCGACTCCGCCAGTTCCTCCGGGCAACCCCGCCACGCCGCGAGCAACCTGCCGAGATCCGGCGCGGTGGCGAGTTCGCGGCTGTCCTCGTCGAGCTCCCCGGACTGCTTGGCACCGCGGAGAAAGCTGATCCAGCCCGCGATGCCGAGGCAGATGAGCCGCGGTTCACGACCGGCCGCGAGCAGGTCACGCGCCGGTTCGAGCAGGCGCTGCGGCAGCTTGCGCGCGCCCTGCCCGGCGATCTGCGCCAGGCGGTGGCCGATGCGCGGGGTGGCCAGCCGCCGGACGATCCGCTCGGCTTCCTCGCCAGCGCCGTTTCCCAGGCTGGGCCCGGTTTCCGCGCGCACGAGCTGCTGCACGTAACCGGCGAACTCCTCCTCGCGCACCAGATCCGCGGTGGTTTCCAGGTCGGCGAGCAGGCCGAGGTAGGCCACCGCGGAATGGGTTCCGTTGACCAGCCTCAGTTTCCGCGCCTGCGCCGCGGAGATGTCGCTGACGAACCGGACACCGACCCGGTCCCAGGCCGGGCGCGGGCCGTCGAAGTCCTCGATCACCCACTGCCGGTAGGCCTCACCGGCCACCGCGGCGTGGTCGGCCAGTCCCAGCCGCGCTTCCACCTCGCGCAGGCAGTCCTCGGTGGGCGCCGGCACGATCTGGTCGACCACTGTGGACGGAAAGCTGACGTGTCCGCGAATCCACTCGGCGAGCGCGGGATCCCCGGCCAGGCCGCAGAAATCCTGGATCAGCCCGGCCAGGAGGCGGCCGTTGAAGAGCAGGTTGTCGCAGGAGAGCACGGTGATCGGCGCGTCGTCACCGCGGGCCCGCCGCGCCCGCAGCCCGTCCACTAGCTGCCCGACCACCGTGCGCGGGGAGCCCCCGGCCAGGTCGGCGGCCAGCTCGGGATCGTCCCGCCGGAGCCGGTTCGTCGCCGGGTCGTGGTGGTAACCGGCCTCGGTCACGGTGATCGTGACGATCCGGCACTCGCTCGACGCCAGCGTGGCGCGCACGTCGTCCGGCCGCTGGTAGAGCACCTCGCGCACGGCGCCGACCATGCGGAAGCGCTCGTTGGCCCCGCGCTCGACCACGGTGTACAGGCCGTCCTGCGGGTTGAGCGCGTCGGCCGCGCCGGGACCGCGGTAGCTGACCCCGCGGATGGCCCAGTCGCCCGGCTCGACCAGCAGCGCCTGCTCGGTCAGCACCGCCTGGTGCGCGCGGTGGAAGGCACCGATGCCCAGGTGCAGGATGCCTGCGCCGA
This sequence comes from Amycolatopsis albispora, assembly GCF_003312875.1. Classification (NCBI taxonomy): domain Bacteria; kingdom Bacillati; phylum Actinomycetota; class Actinomycetes; order Pseudonocardiales; family Pseudonocardiaceae; genus Amycolatopsis; species Amycolatopsis albispora. The sequence goes on along the minus strand of NZ_CP015163.1, from coordinate 8,216,701 downwards.
TGTCGTCGCCCTGCACGCTGTCGAGCAGTTCCGGCCGGCGTTCGCCCAGTGTCCGCCGGCTCAGCCGCGGCACGGCCATCGCTTCCCCTATCCGTTCGACGAAAGTGCCCGCAGCCTGGCCAGGTCCTGGCCGGTGATCGGCACCCCTTCCGCGGCCCGGCGGCGGCGGATGCTCTCCTCCGGCTCGCCGGGCGCTGCGGAAAGGCTCTCACAGAACGATTCGGCCTGTTCCTGGAAAGTTCCCGGGCTGAGGAACGCGGCGATGTCCACGGCCATCAGCACGGTGCCGGAATCGCTGTCGTAGCCGGGAAAACCCCGCATGCCCTGGCCGGAGAGCAAACCACCCACCAGGGTGGCGAACACCGCGGCGCCGGGCAGCGCGCCACCGTCGAGCACCAGCGGCGGGCGGCCGGAGGCACGCGGCAGCGCCCACGCCAGCGGGGTGCGCTCGTTGTTGGCGAAGGCGAAGGCGACCAGCCCGGTGCCGGCCAGTGCTCCGACGTATTCGCCGAGCCTGCCCACGTCGTTGCCGTCCCGGATGACCGCCACGCCGCTGCCGTGGTCGACGGTGAGCACGCTCAGTTCCCGCACCGCGTGCCCGGCGGAGAGCTGCCCGAAGGCGCGCCGCCCGTGCACCACCACCGCGCCGGGGCGCACCACTTCGGCTTTCGGCCGTGCCTGCGGATCGATCTCGCCCTCGTGCACCTTCGGCACGTAGCTCAGCAGCCGCCGCACGCCCAGCGCGTCGTGACCGAGCAGATTGGACCGGACCAATGACCCCGCGACCACGGCGGCCTGCGCCGGCGGGGTGCCCACCGCGGCCAGGATGTCCACGGCCAGCGCGTGCAGGACGCCGGCCGGGAGCAGGTGCTCCGGGTTGTCCATACCACCCCGTTCTTCGGCGGTGAACAGCGGGGATGGGCATTTTGCCAGGTCGGACGCGGGTTGGGAAGCGGACCATTCCACCCGCTGGTCCGTCCGTTGTGGACGGAGAAGGGGTCAGCGGGCGCCGGCGATCCGGTCGTGGATCCAGCGCCGGAGGTGGCTGCCGTCCGACGGCACGAAGTGGCGGCGCTTCGAACCGTCGGACAGCTTTTCCCCGATGATCACGAACCGGCCGCCCTCGGTGTCGAACAGCTGCACCCCGCCCAGCGCCTCGAGCCTGCCGTCGCGGCCGCGCAGCCACAGGTCGAACACGCCGAACCGGCCGAGCGGCCAGCTGAAGAACTGCCGCACCGCGCGGTGTTCGGCTGGCTCGGCTTCGCCGTAGGCGTCGATGAGGTCGTGGGGGTTGATTTCGTCCTCTTCGACCGGTTTCGGCCGCCTGGCCTGCTCGGTGACCGCGATCGGGCGCAGCGGCACCGGGCCGAGGCGCGGCAGGTAGCGCAGCAGGCCGGAGACCAGGTCGTCGGCGTGGCAGGCCTCGAAGGAGATCTGGTCGCCGACCTGGCCGCTGAGCACGCCGGCCAGCCGCTCGGAGACCGCGCGGTAGCGGATGTCGCGCTGGCCTTCCTCCTGGTTGAGGCGGCCGGTGATGAGCACCTCGGGCCGGTACCAGACGCGGAGCAGGTTCTCCACGTCCGGGTCCAGCTTGTCGCCCTTGGCCAGCCGGGCTTCACGCAGCTGCTGCCAGGCGCGTTCGCGCACGCGCTGCCGCTCGCCGGTGGTCGACCCGGCGTGCGGCACCTCGAACGGCGGCGGCACCAGCGCGGTGCCGAACCGTTCCCCGAGCACGTCGATCACCGTTGTGGGCAGCCAGAATTCCATCGGCACGGCGGTTATTTCGGCCTCTCCGCTCAGGAGCCGATGGTCGGCGGCACCGGCTTGGCGCCGTCGAGGCCTTCGGCGGGCTTGGCGTCGAACAACTCGTCGGGGTCTTCGCCCTGGAGGTAGTCGGGGCGCTTTTTGTCCTTGTCCTCTTCCTTGCCCCGGCCCGCACCGGCGCCCATGCCACCCATGCCGGCGCCCGGCTTGCCGGCGCCCGCGTTGGACGCGGCCGCGGCCCCGCCGCGCATGGTGCCGTCCTTGGGCGGCACGCCACCGGAGCCGGTGGACTTGCCCGCACCGGCTGCCTGCTCACCGCCTGCCTTCGGAACACCACCGGCGGGCGTGCCGCCGAGGCGTCCGGCCGCACCGGCGGGCCCCTTCGGCGGGTTGTAGGTGCCGCCGCCGGAGACCCGCGCGCCCGCGCCGGGGTTGCCGAACTTCATGCCGCCGGTGCCCTTGGCGGGCGTCCGTGATTTTTCCGAGCCGAGGGCCCCGAGGTTCCCCCCGCCCAGCTGCCCCGCGAACGCGGGCGGCGTGCCCTTGACCCCACCGGCCGGCGGCGCGCCACCGCTGGTGACGGGCGCGGGGCCGCCGGGGTTGTACCCGGGCCCGACGCCGCCGGGCCCGGAGCCGACGTAGCCGCCGCCGGGCAGGCCCCCGGTCGGGCCGGGCGTGCCGCCACCCACCACGGAGGGCCCGGCCACCGGCGTGCTCGGCTGGCCACCCCCCAACGTCGGCGGCGCGGCGAACGACGGTTGCGTGGAGCCGGTCTCGTAGAGGGTGTTGTCCATGGTGTGCATGACCTGGGCGGCCTGCTGGTGGGCGGCTTGGGAGGCCTCCTGCTTGGCGCTCATTTCCTCGAGGGCCTTGACCCCCTGCATGCTGGCGTCGAACCCGCCACTTTGGAAGGCGGCCTTGGCCTTGGCCATTTCCTCGGCCTGATTGAAGGGCACCGGCTCGGGCATCGAGTTCTGCGCATTCACCACCGCCGCCGACTGCTGCGAATACCGATTCGAGGCAAGATCGACGCCGTGGGAGGCACCGTCCACCCAGGTCGCGCTCTGCTTCACAAAACTGTGCACCTGAGCGGCGCCCTCGCCCTGCCACACCGCCTGCTCATTGTTGACGGCGGCATGCAGATCGTCACTCAAAGTCTTGAGCGTGTCCCGCGTCTTCGCGAGGATGCGCCCCTTCTGATCGACCTTTTCCCCGTTTCCCGTGTGCGCCATCGTGTAAAGCTGGGCGTGCGAGATGCCGAGGTAGTCCTGATCGGAGGCGTCCAGGCCTTCCCGGAAGGTCTGCCCGTGCATGAGCGCCTGGCCACGGGCTGTCGAGTACGCCTGCGCCGTGGCCGCCGCGTCGGCCATTGCCGTCGGGTCGGCGAAGATGTTCCCCTGCCCGCCACCGGCGTCCGTGTAGGCCTTGCTGTACACATCGGCTTCGTACATCGGCTGGTCAACCATCACTTACCCTTTCGGCAGTTCCGGCTCGACTGCTTGAGCAACCTTGGTCGCTTCCGCGCAGGCTTCGTCCGTAGGCCTGTTCGATCCCAGTGCCACCGTGATAATGAACCGGGCCTTGGCCCCCATGTCCACGGCGACCTCGCAAGTCCCACCATCCCCGACGGAATCCTTGACCTGAAATGCCCGTCGGCCATTCACTTTGCCAGAGAACTTCTTCGCCGGATCGACCTGGAGGTCGTCGATGCTCTGCTCATCGTCAAGGCTCATGTCCAAGGCAATACCAGTCTTTTCCACCCGGCAACCGTTGTCGCTGCCGATGTCGGAGAACTTACCCGGAGGAAATCCTTCCCCGGCAACAGCGCCATCAAGCACCTCGCACGCCTTTACCTCATTGAACAGGGTGCGCGGCGACTGGCCAGTCCCAGTTGATTCCACCCCCGAAGGCTGCGGCGAGACCGTGACAGAATTTCCTGGCTCCTCCACCGTGCAGGCCGCAAGGAAGCCAAGAGTTAAAGCCAGCATCACCGGAACACGCGGAAACAACGAGTACTCACTCATTCCTTATCAATCGCCTTGAAAGTCATGCTTATTTCTTCGTCGCCTTCACGATAAGAGCCGATGGCCAGCTGAATCGCTTCCCGCAGGGTAATCAAGCCCTTTTCGAGCAACTCCAGGTTGGGAATGAGCGACGCATCGTCCCCGTCCATCACCGACCCGTCATGTTCGGCGACGCGTGTGGCGTAAGGACCAGAGCCCAACTCCGGACGTTGCCGCAGCGCTACAACGTCAGCCCTGAGACTGGGCCAGGCCTCGTCGATGTAGCGGCTCACCGCGCCAATGAACTTCTGGCCCGCCTCCGGCTCCAGGGCGAAACCACCGCTCGTCGGACCGGCGCTGGCCAGGTCCTTGATCCGCTGCACGTCGGCGCTGAACTGCTTGACCGACTCGTCGTCCAAGGGGTCGACGGCGAACAGGCTGTCGAGGAAGTTGCTGCCGGCATCACCCGCGGCAGGCGGGGGTGAAGGCGGGGCGCCACCCGGCGCACCCGCCTCTGCCTGCGTATTGAAGCCCGTCTCTCCGGCCATGACCGCGCCTGCCCCTCCCTGGAAGACCCCGCCCCCTGGCGACCGCTTGTGTTCAGCCCAACACGCTAGCAGTCATACCGCGGTGAAGGGAGCGTTCCGCCAAAGTCCCGTGCCCGGCACAGAAAGGAAAAGCCCAGTTCAGTGGGCGTTCACCCGGTCGGGGGTCGGGCACATCACTGTGCCGCCGCTTGCGGAGCCGGGTGGATACACAGTCGTGGCCCCGCCAGGCTCGCTGCCTCTGCACCGCTCCACCACGCAAGCCTTGTTGACCGCTCTCAGAAATGCGCACCCAGAGTAACTGCGGCATGGAGAGCGTCACACAGGGTCTTGACCGCCACAGACCACCGCCGAGGCCCCGCGCATATCCCGTCGCGCTCGGCTTACTCCGTCCTCAACCCGCGGCCACGTAGGCCGTTGCGCTTGTCCGGCCTGAGAGCCGTCTGCCGTTCAGTTGCCCACAGCCGACGGAAGGTGCGGCTCGATCGCTTGCGCCACAGAACCGGCTTCGTCGCAGGCTTGGTCAGTGGTTCCCTTCGTGCCGAGGGTCACGGAGACGATGGCGCGGGACTTCGCGGCGACCTCGAGAAATATCTTGCACATACCCGAACTACCGTCATTTTCGCGAACCTGGAGGATAGGGCGCCCGTTGATGTCCCCCTCGTATGTTTTGGTGGGGTCCGGCCTGGCGTCGGCCAGGCCTTGCCGATCGTCCAGGTCGAGCGCCGCGGCCATACCGTACTTGTTGGTGATGCATCCGTTTTCACTACCGATGTCGGAGTCTTCCCCGGCGGGGAAGTTCTTACCGGCCAGCGCCATGTCCAGGAGTTCACACGCGCTTATGTCCCTCAACCCCGAAGGCGCGGGTGCCACGCCGGATTCCGGCACGACGACACTTTGCTCCGCCAGCGGTCGCCCTTGTTGCGGTGAAGAGCAAGCCGTCGAAGGAACAAGGAGCAACAGGGCGAACACGGCCACCGAACTGCGCTTTCTCATACTTCCCCCAGTGTCTGGTCAGCCATCATTCGCCCATCGGCAGCACGGGTTCGATCGCAGTCGCGATTTCCTTCGCCTTCGAACATGCTTCGTCGGTCGGCCTGTTGGAACCCAGAACCACCATCACGACGGCCCGCGCCTGGGGAGCCACCTCGATACCGATCTCGCAGGCTCCGCCATCACCGACGGAATCCTTGACCTGGACGGCACGCCGCTCACCTACGTGCCCGCTGAAGGACTTGCCCGGGTCGGCAGCAGCCAGGGCGTCGATACCCTGCCGATCATCCAGGGTCAGTCCCAGAGCCGTACCGGTCACCTGGGTGCGGCACCCGTTGTCGCTGCCGATGCCGGAGAACGTGCCCGGCGGGAAGCCCTGGCCGACAACAGCGCGGTCGAGAACCTCGCATGCCTCAACGTCGTCGAACAGTTCACGCGGCGACGGGCTCGCCTGGGTTGCTGCCGCCGACTGCGCCGGGCCTGCCACCGACTTGCCCGGCTCCTCCACCGTGCAAGCCGCCAGAAAGCCGAGGGCCAGCATCATCGATGCGCGCATGACGCTCATGCGGCGGGCAGTTCGGGTTCGACGGCCGTCGCCAGCTTGTTCGCCTCGGCGCAGGCGTCCTCAACGGACGGGTTGGTACCGAAACCGGCCAGCACCAGCGCCCGTGCGCAAGCACCGACTTCGATCGCCACGTAGCAACCGGCGCCGGGACTCGACGGGCGCTTCAATTGCTTGGCAGGCCGGCCGTTCACCTCGCCCGTGTGCATTTGCGCCGGGTCACCGCGAAGCTCGTCGATACCCTGCTGATCATCGAGGTCCAGTCGAACCGTCAACCCCGGCTTCAACGCCTGGCATCCGTTGTGGCTTGCCGTATTCGACACTTCCCCAGGCCCATATCCTTGTCCCTGGATTGCGCGATCGAGCAGATCACAGGCCTTCAAGGTACCGAAAACCGCCCCCGCCTCAGCTGATTCGGTCGGCGGTGCGGCCGAAGAAGGCGGACGCGGAATCCCCACCTGTCCGTCGGAACAGCCTGCCAAGGCCAACAACGCAAGACCGAGCAAAGCGGAAAAAGCACCAGGAGACCTCATCCGGCATGAACCGCCTTCCCCCACGACCGTTGCCTTCGACTACCAATGGTATTCGCGTCGACACGCTAGCAGCCGTGTGTGCGGGGACGGCTCACTGTGGTCCCTTTCGGAGGCCGGAGTGGATGCGGGGTTGCATGCCTGCCGCCCGGGCCAGGGAGGCGGCTTCCAGCCGGCTGTGCACCTTCAGCTTGCTGAAGATGTTGTGCGTGTGCGTCCGGACCGTGTTCACCGAGAGGAACAGCTCAGCCGCGATCTGGCTGCCTCGCTTCCCCTCGACGATGCCCAGCAGGACATCCCGCTCCCGCGCCGAGAGCACGTCGAGCGGCCCGTTCGAATCGCGGACCCGCTGCACGTCGGCGCGTAGCTCGGCCAGGACGAAGCCCAGGAGATCCGGGGAAAAGTACGCCTTCCCGCCGCAGACCCCGTGCAACACCGCGACCAGGTGCTCCGTCGAGCTGTCCTTCCCCACCCAGGCCGTCGCGCCCCAGCGGGCCGCCACCACCGCCTGGACCGGGTCGTGCGAACCGGTCAGCACCACGATCCTGGCGTCGGGGGCCGCGGCGCCGAGGCGGCCCAGCAGATTGGCCGTGGCCGGGCCGACCGGCTGGATGTCGACGGTGATCACGTGCGGGCGCGCCCTGGCCACCGCGTCGACCAGGCCCGGGTCCGTGGTCGAGCTGCGGCCCACCACCAGCAGGCCGCCCACGGCGGACAACTTGGCCGCCAGCGCCTCCGCCAGCAGCTCCTGATCATCGACGAGGAATGCACGCACCGGATTCACCCGAACACCCTGCGACACCGCCGCGTCCTTGTCCTCATCCAGTTGCACGAGAATCACGGACTAGTCCGCCTGGCCGGACCCCCATTCCGGGCCGGACGCGGGGATCTTTAAAGTGGACCGGTAAGCGGTTGAGCAAGCAGCCGCAGCGAGACGCTGCGTGCCGTGCTCCCGCTGGACCCCCAGCCCGCACGGTCACCTTCGTCAGCCCGCACGCCTGCCGACCGAGGGGAGACACTCCATGCCCAGCACACCGCACCGCCGACGTTTCCCCGCGCGCTGAGCCGGCACCACGAGGTGGTGGCTACCGGGGACCCAGGCGCGGAAGAACTCCAGCGCCGGGTGAAGGAACTGCAGGCCGAACTGGACGGGCTTCGCCGCGCGCTGCGCAGCCGCGCCACCATCGAGCAGGCGATGGGGGTGCTCGTCGTCGCGCACCGCTGCACCCCGCAGCAGGCGTTCCGGCTGCTGATCCGGTTGTCGCAACAGCACAACGTGAAACTGCACCGGGTGGCGAGCCTGCTCGTCCAGCTCGCCGCGAAGGCCGAAACCCACCAGCTCGAGAAAATGCTCAAGCGCTCGCCGGACGGAAGCACGGAAGAGGCGGGACCCGAAGCCGGCGAAGTCGACAAGATCGACGCAGCTCTCGTGGACGTGGCACGGAAGCTGGCCGGCGGTGCCCCGGGGGCGGCGGCGGAGCTGCACAAGCTCCTCCTGGACCGGGGCTGGATCCCGCCCTACACCGTGTTGGCGGCGGCGCTGGAGTGACTCCCCCGCGTGGCGGGCTCAGGCCACCGGGAGCTGCCGCCGCCGCGCGATCGCCTCCCGCCGTTCGCTCTCGTCGAGCCCGCCCCACACACCGAACGGCTCCTCCACGGTCAACGCGTGGTGACGGCACTCGACGATCACCGGGCAGCTCTGGCAGATCTGCTTCGCCCGCGCCACCCGGTCGGCGCGGGCGAACCCGCGCTCCCCGTCCGGGTGGAAGAACATCGAACTGTCGAAGTTCCGGCAATTCCCCTTGCGCTGCCACTCCCAAGTCTCCGCGACGGGCTCGGGGAGCCGAGACGTGTCCGCCATGAAGATCACCTCCGCCATCAAGCTGGGTCGCTGACGCGGTGTTACCCACTTCCCCCGATTGCTACACCTCCGCCCGCGAACCCGCGTCCGGACGGAGCAATCCGGCCTCGATCAGCTCAACCCACAGGCCCGGCGGCACCGGCCGCCGTGCCCTGGCCAGATTGGCGCTGACCTGCGCGGAAGACTGCGCGCCCAGCAATACTGTGGCCACCGCGGGGTGGGTGGCGGGCAGCGCGACAGCGGCCTGGGGCAGTTCCACCCCGTGACGGGCGCAGACCTCGGCAACCCGCTCGGCGGTGGCGACGAGCCCCGGTGGCGCCTCCGCGTAGTCGTACATCGTGCCGGGTGCCGGGGTCGCCAGGATGCCGCCGTTGAACACCCCGGCCGCGACCACCGGCACGCCCCGGTCGAGGCACAGCGGCAGCAGCTCGTCCAGCGCCCGCTGGTCGAGCAGGGTGTACCGGCCGGCCACCAGCACCACGTCCAGATCGGCCCGGCGGACGAACTCGGCGGGCATCGCGGCCTGGTTCATGCCGACCCCGACCGCGCCGATCACACCCTGGTCCCGCAGCTCGCACAGGGCGGGCAGCGCCTCGTCCAGCGCCGCGGTGAAATGCGCGTCCGGGTCGTGCACGTAGACCACGTCCACCCGGTCGAGGCCGAGCCGGGACAGGCTGGCCTCGAGCGACCGCCGCACCCCGTCGCGGCTGAAGTCCCAGACCCGGCGGTACGCGGCGGGCACGTCGAAGCCCTGGTCGTCGCGGCGGCCCGCGCCCGCGGGATCGGGCTCGAGCAGGCGGCCGACCTTGGTGGACACCACGAATTCGTGGCGCGGACGGCCGGCCAGCGCGGCGCCGAGCCGCCGTTCCGAGAGTCCGAGCCCGTAGTGCGGTGCGGTGTCGAAGTAGCGGACGCCCTCGGCCCACGCGCGGTCCACGGTCGCGGCGGCCTCGTCGTCGGTGATCGCGGTGTAGAGATTGCCGAGCTGGGCGCAGCCGAGCCCCCACCTGCCGAGCTTCACGGCAGCTCCCACACCAGGCCCAGCCCCGAGTCGCGGCTGGAGTACTCGTCCTCTTCGCCCGCCTTCAGCCTGGTGTGCGGCGCGGCGCGCTGGGGGTGGGGTACCGCCATCGGCGGCCTCCTTCCGTGGTTATCTGGGCAGCGAAACATCCGAGGTTTGCACGGATCGAGGGGCGCGCCATGCCGGTCACCGACGAAGCCATCGACAAGATCAAGGGCATGATCATCTCCGGCGAGCTGGCGCCCGGCGACCGGCTGCCGAAGGAGGCCGAACTCGCCCAGCGCCTCGGCCTGTCGCGGAGTTCGCTGCGCGAGGCGGTCAAGGCGCTGTGCCTGATCCGCGTGCTCGACGTGCGCCAGGGCGACGGCACGTACGTGACCAGCCTCGAGCCGAACCTGCTGCTGGACGCGATGACCTTCGTGGTCGACTTCCACCGCGACGACACCGTGCTCGACTTCCTCGCCGTGCGCCGGATCCTGGAGCCCGCCGCGACCGCGCTGGCCGCGCAGCACATGAGCGACGCCGACCTCGCCGAACTGCGCAGGCTGCTCGACGAGCTGGACGACGCGCCGACGGTGGAAGCGCTGGTGGCCAACGACCTCGCCTTCCACCGCAAGATCGCCGACGGCTCCGGCAACCCGGTGCTGTGCTCCCTGCTGGACAGCCTGTCCGGGCCGACCACGCGCGCCCGCATCTGGCGCGGCCTCACCCAGGAGGGCGCGGTCGCGAAGACCAGGGAGCAGCACACCGCCATCTACGAGGCCATCGCCGCCCGCGAGCCGGAACTGGCGCGCTCGTGGGCCACCGTGCACGTGGCCGGGGTCGAGCAGTGGCTGCGCAACGCGCTGGGCACCGCCGAGCACCCCGCCTGAGGCCCGGTCACGTCTGGGGTTTCCCTCCGGTGAACCGGGCGATCATCAGCGCGACGAGAATGATGCCGCCGTAGAGCGCCTGGATCCAGAACGAGGGCACCTGCGCCAGCGTCAGCAGGTTCTCCACCACCGCGAGCAGCAGCACCCCGGTGAGCGCGCCGAACATGGTGCCGCGCCCGCCGTCGAGCGAGATGCCGCCGATCACCGCGGCGGCGAACACGGTGAAGATCATGCCGTCGCCCTGGTTGGCGTTGATGGCGCCGACGTAACCGGTCATCACCAGGCCGCCGAGCGAGGCGAGCACCCCGGCCACCACGAAGACCAGCCAGGAGATCCGGTCCACCCGGATGCCCGCGGCCCGCGCGGCCTCGCGGTTGCCGCCGATGGCGTACAGCGCGCGCCCGATCCGGTGGTACCGCAGCACAAACCCGGTGATCGCGTAGGCAGCGGCGGCCAGCCACACCGACGCGGGCAGCCCGAGAAAGGTCTCGGTGGCGAGCGCGAAGAACGCGTCCGGCATCTCGAACAGGGTCTTGCCCTCGGTCAGCCCGACCAGCACGCCACGCAGCACGATGAGCATGGCCAGCGTCACGATGAACGCGTTGAGCTGCAGTTTCACGATCAGGAACCCGTTGAAGGTGCCGATCGCCGCCCCCACCAGCACGATCACCAGCAGCCCCGCCGGGGTGGGCAGCTCGGTGCCGAACCCGGCGGCCAGCGCCGGGACGACCAGCATCGCGCCGAGCACCGGCGCGATGCCCACAGTGGACTCCAGCGACAGGTCGAACTTGCCGGAGATCAGCACCAGCGACTCGCCGAGCACCACCAGCGCCAGCGCGGCCGACGCGCCGAGAATGCTGATCAGGTTGTCCGCGGTGAGGAAACGGTCGTTGACCAGCCCGCCGACCACCAGCAGCACGGCGAGCGCGGGCAGCAGCGCCAGTTCGCGCAGCCGGGGCAGGTGCCGCCGCCGCGTGACGGCCGCGGGCGCGGCCTGCTGCCTGGTCGCGGTGTCAGTCATCGCGTTGCACCCCTTCGATGTCGGCGACCAGCTCACCGTCGGACCAGCCCGCCTGGTGCTCGGCGACCAGCCGCCCGGCCCGCAGCACCAGCACCCGGTCGGCGGGCCGCAGGTCGTCCAGTTCGTCGCTGACCACCAGCACGGCCTTGCCGTCGGCCCGGACCCGGTCGACCACCGCGAGCAGCGCTTCCTTCGACTTCACGTCCACCCCGGCGGTCGGGTTGATCAGCACCAGCAACGCCGGGTCGGTGGCCATCGCCCTGGCCAGCACCACCTTCTGCTGGTTGCCGCCGGACAGGTCGGACACCGGCTGGTCCGGCCCGGCGGCCACCACGCCGTAGTCCGAAATGGACTGCTCGGTGGCGGCGCGGCGCGCGGCCGGTGGCGCGGTGCCCGCGCGGCCGAGGCGATCCAGCACGGTCATCGTCGCGTTGTCCGCGATGGACAGTCCGAGCACCAGGCCCTGGTGGTGCCGATCCCTTGGCACGCAGCCGATCCCGGCGGCCAGCGCGGCGCCGACGTCCCCGGCGGGCAGCGGCCGCCCGGCCACGCGCACCGAACCGGCGGCCGGCGCGCGCAGGCCGTAGATGGTCTCCGCGACCTGGTGCTTGCCGCTGGCGTTGCTGCCCGCCAGGCCGAGCACTTCGCCGCGCCGCAGGCCGAACGACACGTCCTGGAACGATTCCCCGGACAGGCCATCGACTTCCAGCGCCAGCTCGGTGTCTTCGGGCAGCGGCTCGCGCGCGGCACCGTCGGCCACCGACAGCCCGCCTTCCTCCCCGGTCATCGCGTCCACCAGCTCGGCGCGGCTCAGCTTCTCGACCGGCGCGGTCAGCACGTGGCGCGCGTCGCGCAGCACGGTCACCGCCTGGCAGACCTCGTGCACCTCCTGCAGGTGGTGCGAGATGAACAGGAAGGTCACCCCGTTCGCTTGCAGCTCGCGCATGCGCCCGAAGAGCCGGTCGATGGCCTGGCTGTCCAGTTGCGCGGTCGGCTCGTCGAGCACGATGAACCGGGCGCCGTAGGACAACGCGCGCGCGATCTCGACCAGCTGGCGGTCCTCCACCGACAGCTCGCCCGCGGTCAGCTCCGGATCGACCGACACCCGCCACGACTCCAGCAGTTCCGCCGCCTGCCGCCGCAGCTTCGACCAGCTGATCACGAACCGGCCCTTCGGCTGGCGGTTCAGGAACAGGTTCTCGGCCACGGTCAGGTGCGGGATGACCGTGGAGTGCTGGTACACGCAGGCGACCCTGGCGCGCCAGGCCTCGCGGTCGGCCATCGGCGGGGCCGGGCGGCCGCCGAACTCCACCACGCCGGTGTCCGGTTTGGACAGTCCGGTGAGGATGGAGACCAGGGTGGACTTGCCCGCGCCGTTGCGCCCGACGAGCGCGTGGGACTCGCCGGGCCGGACGGTCAGGCTGACGTCGTGCAGCGCGGTGGTCGGCCCGTACCGCTTGCCGACCCCGAGCGCGCTCGCCACCGGGGCGTTCACAGCTGGTTGCCCCACAGGCCCTGGTCGTCGACGTTGTCCCTGGTCACCACGGGCGCGGGCAACTGGTCTTCGAGAATGCCGGGCCGGGTTTCCACGATCGTGCTGCCGTGCTCGGTCGGCCCCGGCTTGAACACCTCACCCGCCATCGCGCGCTTGACGTAGTGCAGCCCGTACTTGGCGTAGGCGTCGGCGGGCTGGGAGACGGTGGCGTCCAGCTCGCCCTTGCGGATCGCCTCCAGCTCCTGCGGAATGCCGTCGTTGCTGACCAGCACCACGTGCTTGGGATCGCCGACCGGGAAGAAGAGGTTCTTGCGCTGCAACGCCTGCACGGTCGGCGCCAGGTAGACCCCGCCAGCCTGCATGTACACCGCCTTGACGTCCGGGTTCGACGTCAGCAGGCCCTCCAGGCCGGAGGCGGCCTTGTCCGCCTTCCACTCCGCCGGGACCTCCAGCACCTGCAGCGCCGGGAACTTCGTCTTCACGCAGTCGCGGAAGGCTTCCGAGCGCTCGCGCCCGTTCACCGAGGCCAGATCACCCATGATCTGGACGACCTTGCCCTCCTTGACCTTGCCGCCGATGTGCTCACACGCCTTGACGCCGTAGGCCTTGTTGTCCGCGCGGACCACGATGGCCACCTTGCCGCCCTCTGGCGCCACGTCCACCGCGACCACCGGCACGCCCTTGCGCTCGGCCTGCTCCAGCCCGGCGACCACGGCCGCCGAATCCAGCGGCGTCACCACCAGGCCCTTGACGCCCTGGTTGAGCAGGTTGTTCATATCGGTGATGAGCTTGGTCGGATCGCTGTTCGCGTTGACCGTCGGCAGCGCCTGCACGCCCTCGGCGGCGGCCATCTGCGGCACGTAGTTGTTGTAGGCCTGCCAGAACGGCGAAGTCAGCAGCGGCACCGTGGCACCGACCGGGCCACCGTCCCCGCCACCGCCCTCGGCCGGCGCGTTGTCCTTTGTGGACCCGCAGCCCGCCACGGCGAGCAAGAGCACCGCGGCAGCCGTGGCGATCAGGTTCTTCCGCACCGCATCCTCCTTGATGCCAGCCGAGCTGAGTCAGTTGACCGGGCCCCTCGGCCGCAGTCCGTACATCCCGCCGTCGACGGCCAGTGCCGTGCCCGTGGTCGAGGCCGCCGCCGGGCTCGCCAGGTAGGCGACGGCGTGCGCGACCTCGTCGGCGGTGACCAGCCTGCCCATCGGCTGGCGGGCGGCGAGCGCGGCGCGCTCGGCGGCCGGGTCCGCCGCCGCGTCGAGCAGCCTGCCCACCCACGGGGTGTCGGCGGTGCCGGGGCAGACGCAGTTGACCCGGATGCGGTCGGGCAGGTGATCGGTGGCCATCGCCAGGGTCAGCGCCAGCACCGCGCCCTTGCTCGCCGAGTACAGCGCGCGGCTGGGCAGGCCCTGCCAGGCCGCGATGGAGCAGGTGTTGACGATGGCCGCGGCGGACGACCGGCGCAGGTGCGGCAGCGCGGCCCGGCTCACCCTGGCCATGCCGACCACGTTGACGTCGAGCACCCGGTGCCATTCCTCGTCGTCGTTCGCGGTGACGTCGCCCTGCGCGCCGATGCCGGCGTTGTTGACCACCACGTCGATGCCGCCGTACCGCTCGGCCACCGCGTCGATGGCGGCCCGCACCTGGGCGTCATCGCTGACGTCACAACGGAAACCGTCGTCGCCGGGGTTCAGGTCGAGCACCGCGACCTTCGCCCCGCGTGCGGTCAGCGTGGCCGCGACCGCCGCGCCGATGCCCGAAGCACCACCGGTCACCACCGCGACCAGTCCGTCGAAGTCCGTCATCCGCCCTCCGTCCACTCAGGACCGTCCGGGAAGCGGAACCGCCGGAGCGTGGCGTCGTGCATCCGGGCGGAGAAGCCCGGTTCCAGCGGCGCCAGGTAGCGTCCCGCGCGCACCTTCGCCGGATCGGTGAAGTGCTCGTGCAGGTGGTCCACCCATTCGATGGACCGGTCCGCCTCGGTGCCGGAGACCGCGACGAAGTCGAACATGGCCAGGTGCCGGACCAGCTCGCACAGCCCGACCCCGCCGGCGTGCGGGCAGACCGGCACGCCGAACTTGGCCGCCAGCAACAGGATCGCCACGTTCTCGTTGACCCCGCCGACCCGGCTCGCGTCCAGTTGCAGCACCGAGATCGCCCTGGCCTGCAGCAGTTGCTTGAACACCACGCGGTTCGGCACGTGCTCGCCGGTGGCCACCCGGATCGGCGCGATGCGCTCGGCGATGGCCTGGTGCCCGAGCACGTCGTCCGGCGAGGTGGGTTCCTCGATCCAGTACGGGTCGAACGGGGCCAGCGCGGCCATCCACTGCACCGCGGCGTCGACGTCCCAGCGCTGGTTGGCGTCCACCGCGATGCGGATGTCGTCGCCGACGGCGGCCCTGGCCAGCTTCATCCGGCGGATGTCGTCCTCGAGGTTCCCGCCGACCTTGAGCTTGATCATGTCGAAGCCGTCGGCCACCGCCTGCTTGGCCAGCCGGACCAGCTTCGCGTCGGAGTAGCCGAGCCAGCCCGGCGACGTGGTGTAGGCGCGGTATCCGTTGGCCAGCAACTGTTCCGTGCGCCGCGCCCGCCCGGGTTCGGCGTCGGCCAGCAGGTCCAGCGCCTCCTGCTCGGTGAGCGCGTCGGTGAGGTAGCGGTAGTCGACCAGCCCGGCGATCTCCTCCGGCGACAGCTCCGCCAGCATCCTCCACAGTGGACGCCCGGCGCGCCGGGCCGCCAGGTCCCAGGCGGCGTTGACCACCGCGCCGACGGCCATGTGCGCCACGCCCTTCTCCGGGCCGAGCCAGCGCAGCTGCGAATCCCCGACCAGCGCGGCCGACAGCGCGGCCAGCTCGCTCGCGGTCTCCGGCACCGCCTTGCCGACGACCTGGCCTTCGAGCGACTGGATGGCCGCGGCCTGCACGTCGTTGCCGCGGCCGATGGTGAAGGTCAGGCCGTAGCCGTCGGGGCCGCCGTCGGTGTGCAGCACCACGTAGGCCGCCGAATAGTCCGGATCCGGGTTCATCGCGTCCGAGCCGTCCAGCTCCCGCGAGGTGGGGAACCGCACGTCCAGCACTTCCATCCCGGTGATCCGCGCCATCAGGCGGGCTCCACGGCCTGGCGCTGGGTGCCGAGCCCGTCGATGCCCAGCTCGACCACGTCACCCGTCCGCAGGTACGGCTTCGGCTCCGGCTGCCCGAGCGCGACGCCCTCCGGCGTGCCGGTGTTGATCAGGTCGCCGGGGCGCAGCACCATGAACTGGCTGATGTAGTGCACCACCTCGGCGACGGTGAAGATCATGTCCTTGGTGGTGGACCGCTGCCGCACCACCCCGTTGACCGACAGCGAAAGCGCCAGGTCCTGCGGGTCGGGCACCTCGTCGGCGGGCACCAGCCACGGCCCGAGCGGGTTGAAGTTCTCGCACGACTTGCCCTTGTCCCAGGTGCCGCCGCGCTCGAACTGGTAGGCGCGTTCGGTGACGTCGTGCGAAACCGCGTACCCGGCCACGTGCGCGAGCGCGTCCGCCGGGCTGTCCAGGTAACGCGCGGTGCGGCCGATCACCACGCCGAGTTCGACCTCCCAGTCGGTGGCCGTGGAGCCGCGCGGGATGAGCACCGGGTCGTTCGGGCCGACCACCACGTCCGGCGCCTTCATGAACAGCACCGGTTCCGCCGGGATCGGCGCGCCGGTCTCCTCGGCGTGACGGCGGTAGTTCAGCCCGACGCAGACCACCTTGCCGGGCCGCGCGATCGGCGGGCCGATCCGCTGCCCGGAGACCGCGGCCGTGGGCAGTTCGCCGGCTTCGACCGCGGCGCGGGCCCTGGCCAGG
This sequence comes from Amycolatopsis albispora, assembly GCF_003312875.1. NCBI lineage: Bacteria > Bacillati > Actinomycetota > Actinomycetes > Pseudonocardiales > Pseudonocardiaceae > Amycolatopsis > Amycolatopsis albispora. The sequence goes on along the minus strand of NZ_CP015163.1, from coordinate 8,200,208 downwards.
CCATCGGACGCCAGGAAGGCGCCGTCGATGTCGGCGGTGAGCGGGCTCAGGTCGTGCAGAACACCCTCCGCCGAATTCGCGGAATTCGCCGTACGGGCGAAGGGCCGTTCGGCTCCGGGCTCACCGAGGCGCAGCAGCTGCACAGGCATTTCCTTCCTCGAGCAGACATCCGATGTATACCGCACGACGACGGGTCAGATCTAGAGGAAGACCGCACAAACCCGGATATTGATCGGATCAGTCGGCGAGTGACGCTGAGGGCACCTCAACTCCAGCACGCGGCGAGGAGCGCGGACAAGCCCGCATTCCGGCAAACCGGTGGCCCGAACGGGACAAACGGGCTAGTTTCGGCCGTCCAACCGACTGGGGGTAAGCCGGATGAAGAACACCTTGTGGAGATTGAGCGCCACCGCACTGGTGGTGGCCGGACTGTTCGCGACCGCGCCGGCGGCCGGTGCCGGGCAGGCACCACCGGTGCACGCACCGATGAGCCCATCGAACTGGGATTCCACCCATCCCAACGAGTTGTCCTGCCAGCAGGCCGGGCGGCACCTGCAGTTCAGCAAGCCGGGGCTGACCTTCCGCTGTTTCTGGATGGGCAACCCGCCGCGCTGGGAACTGTGGGTCAACCACCCGCGCTGAGGGCTCAGAGCGCGCGCTTGGCCACCGCGCTGACGAGGCGCTGGTAGGCCGAGCCCAGCACGCGGGGCAGGGCGTCGAGCAGGTAGGCGTCCGGGCCGACCAGGATTTTCGCCTGGTCGCGCTGCACCCCGCGGACGATGGTGCGCGCGGCCGACTCCGGGGTGGTGCCCGCGATGCGGTCGAACCGCTTCGCGGCCCCCTCGGGGTCGTCGTCGGGCACCCCACGGGCGTCACGGGCGATGTTGGTCTTGATGCCGCCAGGGTGCACGCAGCTCACGCCGACCGGGTGCCCGGCGAGGCGCATTTCCTGGCGCAGCGCCTCGGTCACCCCGCGCACGGCGAACTTCGTGGCGTTGTACGCCGACTGCGTCGGCACCGCGATCAGGCCGAACACGCTGGAGATGTTGACCAGGTGACCGTCGCCGGATTCGATCAGGTGCGGCAGGAACGCCTTGCTGCCGTGGACCACGCCCCAGAAGTTGACCCCGACGATCCAGTCGAGGTCCTCCCAGCTCATCGTGGCGAAGTCGGACATCAGCGCCACGCCCGCGTTGTTCACCACCAGGTTGACCCGGCCGAAGTCGCCGCGCACCGCGTCGGCGTGCTCGAGCACGGCCTGGCGGTCGGCCACGTCGAGCACGTAGGACCGCGCCTCGGCACCGGCCTTTTCGCACAGCGCCGCCGTTTCCGCCGCGCGTGCCGTGTCCACATCGGACACCGCGAGGCGGGCCCCGCGGGCGGCCAGGTTCAGCGCGAGGGCGCGGCCGATGCCCGAGCCCGCACCGGTGATCACCGCGACCTTGCCCGCGAACTGGCGCATGACGTGCTCCTTCTCGCCGGAGGCGGTTATCGGATACTGCCGGTACCTGTTACCTGAAGTACTATCCAAGGCATGCCGGAGGGTGTCAACCGGGTCGACGGCCGGTCGGAGCGCTGGCGCGCGCACCGCGTGGCCCGGCGCGCGGAGTTCGTCGACGCCGCCTTCGCCGCGCTGGCCGAGCACGGGCCGCGGGTGGGCATGGCCGAGATCGCCGCGGCGGCCGGTGTGTCGAAACCCCGGCTGTACCGGCACTTCGCGGACAAGGCCGAGCTGTTCAACGCGATCGTGGACCGCACCTCGCGCATGCTGTGGGAGCGGCTCGAACCCGCGCTGACCGAGCCCGCGCCGATCCACCGGCGGGTGCGGCAGGCGCTGGAGGCCTATCTGGGGCTGGTCGACGAGCACCCGCAGGTGTTCCGCTTCCTCGGCTCACGGCGGCGGCTCGAACTCGGCGACGGCGCCGACCCGGTGGCCGAGGACAAGAAGGTGCTCGCCGCGGTGATCGCCACCATCTTCACCGACGAACTGCGCGCACGGAAGGCGGACAGCGGTGGCGCCGAGGTGTGGGCGCACGGCATCGTCGGTGCGGTCGAAGCCGCCACCGAGTGGTGGCTGGAACGCCGCACGATGAGCCGCGAGAGCCTGACCGAGTACCTCACCGTGCTGCTGTGGAGCGCGATCGACGGCGCGCTGCGCACCGAGGGCATCGTGCTCGACCCCGACCGGCCGGTCGTGGTCAGCGAGCGGACCCTGCGACTGCTGTCCGAACACGACTGAAAGGGTTCCGATGGACCGCCGGCACGACGTGACCCTGTTCGGCGCCACCGGCTTCACCGGGGCGCTGACCGCCGAGTACCTGGCGCGCCACGCGCCGCCGGGCTTCCGCCTCGCGCTGGCCGGGCGCAACCGCGCGAAGCTGGAGTCGGTGCGCGGCAAGCTCGCCGCGATCGATCCGCGCTGGGCGGACACGCCGTTGCTGCACGCCGACATCGGTGACGCGGAGTCGCTGGCCGCGGTGGCCGCCGCCAGCCGCGTGGTCGCCACCACGGTCGGGCCCTACCTGGAGTACGGCGAGCCGCTGGTCGCCGCGTGTGCCGAGCACGGCACCGCCTACGCCGACCTGACCGGGGAGCCGGAGTTCGTCGACCGCATGTACCTGCGGTACGACCGGCGAGCCAGGGAAACCGGCGCGCGGCTGGTGCACGCGTGCGGGTTCGACTCGATCCCCTACGACCTCGGCGCGCTGTACACCGTGCAGAAGCTGCCGCGTGACTCGAAGATCGAGCTGAGCGGGTACGTCCGGGCCGGGGCGATGTTCTCCGGCGGCACCTTCGCCTCCGCGATCACGGTGTTCTCCCGGTTGTTCGAAATGACGCAGATCGCCAAGCAGCGCGCCAAAACCGAGGGCGGGCCGACCAGCAGGCGCGCTCGCACCGTGCTCGGCGTCCCGCACCGCGACGCGGAAACCGGCCGGTGGGCGGTGCCGATGCCGACCATCGACCCGCGGATCGTCGCCCGGTCGGCGGCCGAGCTGGACGAGTACGGGCCGGACTTCACCTACCGCCAGTTCATGTCGGTGAAGCGGCTGCCGACGGTGGCCGCCGGGGCGGCCGGGCTGGGCGCGGTGTTCGCGCTCGCGCAGGTGCCGCCGACGCGCCGGGCGCTGATCAAGCTGGTCAACCCGGGCAGCGGGCCCGACGAGGAGAAGCGGGCGCGGTCGTGGTTCAAGGTCCGCTTCCACGGCTCCGGCGGTGGCCGCCGGGTGGTCACCGAGGTGGCGGGCGGCGACCCCGGTTACGACGAGACCGCGAAGATGCTCGGCGAATCGGCGATGTGCCTGGCACTGGACGACCTGCCCGCGGTGTCCGGCCAGCTCACGACGGCCGTGGCGATGGGCGACGCGCTGGTGAAGCGGCTGGTCGACGCGGGGATCGTGTTCCGGGTGGTGCGCAACTGATCCGGTAGCCGGCCGGGTCGAATTCCGAAATCCCGGTCCGCGCCACGGCGAACACCTAGGCTGAGGCCATGCCCCGACTCACCCGCGCGGAAAGCCAGGCCCGCACCCGCGAGCAGCTGATCGCCGGCGCGAAAGACCTGTTCCTGCGCGAGGGGTACACGGCGACCTCCTTGGAGAAGGTGGCCGACGAAGCCGGGTACTCCAAGGGCGCGGTCTATTCGAACTTCCGCAACAAGGACGAGCTGTGCCTGGCCGTGCTCGACGCGATCCACGCCGAGCAGGCCGAGCAGCTGGCCGCCTCGCTCGACGGCGTGACCGAGCTGGACGCGTTGTTCGACGCCTTCCAGCGCTGGGCCGAGCGCAGCATCGGCGACCAGGCGTGGACCGCGCTGGAGGTGGAGTTCGCCACCAACGTGCGCCGCGACCCGCGCCTGCGTGACGAGCTGGCGATCCGCGACAAGGCCATCCGCGACACCATCACCGGCGTGCTGACCACGCACACCGAGCAGTACGGCATCAAGCTGCCCATGCCGGCCGAGGACTGCGCGACCGCGCTGCTCAGCCTGGGCATCGGGCTCGGCGTGCAGCGCGCCATCGATCCGAGCATCCCGGTCGGCGTGCTGACCGAGGTGATGCGAATGTTCGCCGGGCGACGGTAGCCCCCTTCGCGCCCACCATCCCAGAGGTCGCGCCGGTCGTTGGAGGGCGGAATTCGAGACCGCCCCAGCGGGCTCGGATTCTGTCCTCCAACGACCGGCTCAAAAGCGACCTCTGCGCCGCGCCGAAGGCGCGGCAATTCAATACCGCCGCTAGGCCCCCTTCGCCCTCACCATCCCAGAGGTCGCGCCGAAGGCGTGGCAGTTCAATACCCCCGCCAGGCCAGCAGGTCGTCGGCGGTGCGCGTGTTGATCACCTGCTCGATGCCGACCCCGCACTCCAGTGCCCGCGCGCAGCCGTACGCCTTCCACGCCAGCTGCCCCGGCGCGTGGGCGTCGCTGTCGATCGCGAACTCGCAGCCGACCTCGACAGCCTGCTTGAGCAGGCGTTTCGGCGGATCCAGCCGGTCCACGCGCGAGTTGATCTCGATCGCGACACCGTTGTCACGGCAGGCCTCGAACACCTTCTCCGCGTCGAACTCCGACTCGGGCCGGTTGCGGCCGGCCACCTTGCGCCCGGTGCAGTGCCCGAGCACGTTGACCCGCGGGTTCGCCACCGCCGCGAGCATGCGGGCGGTCATCTCCTGGCGCGGCATGCGCAGCTCCGAGTGCACGCTGGCGACCACGAAGTCCAGCTCCCACAGCAGGTCCTCGTCCTGGTCGAGCGCGCCGTCGAGCAGGATGTCCACCTCGATGCCGGTGAGCACGCGGAACGGCGCCAGTTCCCGGTTCAGCTCGGCCACCACCACCAGCTGCTGGCTCAGCCGTTCCGCGGACAGCCCGTTCGCCACCCGCAGCCGCGGTGAGTGGTCGGTGAGCACCATCCATTCGTGGCCGAGCGCCCTGGCCGCCTCGGCCATCTCGGCGATCGGGCTGCCGCCGTCCGACCAGTCCGAATGCGTGTGGCAGTCCCCGCGCAGCGCGGGCAGCAGCGCACCACCGTCCGGCAGCTCGGGCGCCTCCTCCGCCTCGACCTTGCGCAGGTACTCGGGCACGTTCCCGGCCAGGACGTCCTCGATCACCGACGCGGTCGCGGTGCCGATGCCCTTGAGCGCGGTCAGCCTGCCGGTGCGCGCCAGCTCGGCGAGCCGTTCCGGGGTGAGCTTGGCCACCACCGAGGCCGCGTTGCGGAAGGCGCGGACCCGGTAGGTGGGCTCCCCGCGCTTCTCCAGTTCGTAGGCGATGTCACGCAGTGCCCTGGCAGGTTCCATGCGCTGATTCTGCCGGATCACCTCCCACACCAGGGTGAGGCGAAGTCACCACGGTGCAGCCACGTATCTTGTGGTGGACGCCCAGTTTCCGACGGCGCCATCGCGAACAGGAGCGAAGTCTTGCCGCAAGACAGTCAGTGGCCCGGTTCCCGGACCGAGGAGACCGACGTGTTCCCCGCGGTCTCCGGCCAGCTCACCGATCCCGAGCAGACCGACGCCTTCGGCACGCAGACCGCGTTCGTGCACCCCATCCCCCCGGAGGAGCCGGACGCCGGTGACGACCGCAAGCGCAAGCTCAAGCGCGGCGGGCTGATCGCCGGGGCCGTGCTCGGCGCGTTCGTGGTGCTCTACGGTGCCGACCTGCTGATCAACTCCGGTGACGTGCCGCGTGGCGTGACCGTGGCCGGGGTCGACGTCGGCGGCATGAGCCGGGAGAACGCCGAGCAGGAGCTGCGCCAGCAGCTCGAACCGCGGCTGAACCAGCCGGTGCGGGTCCGGGCCGGCGACGTCGAGCACACGCTCGACCCGCGCGAGACCGGGCTGATCCTGGACTGGCCCGCCACCCTGGACCGCGCCGGTGAGCAGCCGCTGAACCCGTTCGCGCGGATCGCCTCCTTCTTCACCACCCGTGAGACCGGGCTGGCCACCAACGCCGACCAGGCCACCCTGGCCACCGCGATGGACGGGCTGCGGGCCCAGGTCGACCGCGGGCCCGCCGAGGGCACGATCACCTTCGACGGCGCGACGCCGGTGCCGGTGGACCCGAAGCCGGGCCAGGCGCTCGACGTGCCGGCCGCGTCGCAGCTGCTGCTGTCGCAGTGGGCGTCGGGCCAGGTGCTGGAGCTGCCGGTGGGGCTGACCCCGGTGAAGTCCACGCCGGAGAGCGTGCGCGCGGCGCTGGAGCAGTTCGCCAAGCCCGCGGTGTCCGGGCCGGTGACGGTCAAGGGCGAGGGCAAGGACGCGAAGGTCCCGCCGGAGGACATCGGCAAGGTGATCACCTTCGAGGTGGCCGAGGACGGCGCGCTGGTACCGAAGATCGACAACGGCAAGTTCGCCGAGGCCGCCGGTCCGCAGCTCGCCTCCACCGAGAAGGAGGGGCGCGACGCGGAGATCGTCTTCGAGGGCGGCAAGCCGACCGTGCACCCGTCCGAGGACGGCAAGAAGATCAACTGGGAGCCGACGCTGGTGCCGCTGCCCGAGGTGCTCAAGCAGCCCCAGGTGCGCGAGGTGAAGGCGGTCTACGAGAACAAGCCGGCCAAGGTCACCACCGAAGAGGCGAACAAGCTCGGCATCAAAGAGGTGATCGGCGAGTTCACCACCAAGGGCTTCGCGGCGGATTCCGGCGTGAACATCCGGGTGGTGGCCGACAAGGTCAACGGCGCCATCGTCAAGCCGGGCGACACGTTCAGCCTCAACGGGTTCACCGGCCCGCGCACGAAGGCGCAGGGTTACGTCGAGGCGGGCGTGATCTCCGACGGCGCGCCGGGCCGCGAGGTCGGCGGCGGCATTTCGCAGTTCGCCACCACGCTGTACAACGCGTACTACTTCGCGGGCATGAAGGACGCGGGGCACAAGGAGCACAGCTACTACATCAGCCGCTACCCGCCGGCCCGCGAGGCGACGGTGTTCCAGAACCACAGCGGCGGCAGCGTGATCGACCTGAAGTTCACCAACGACAGCGAGACCGGTGTGGCCATCCAGACCGTGTGGACCCCGTCGTCGATCACGGTGAAGCTGTGGGGCACCAAGCGGTACAACGTGGAGTCGGTGCCGGGTGAGCGGCACAGCTTCACCGAGCCGCAGGAGAAGCAGGGCCCGGCGGAGAACTGCCAGCCGAGCGCGGGTGCGCAGGGCTTCACGGTCAGCGACACGCGGGTCCTGCGTGACGCGGCCACCGGGCGCGAGGTGAAGCGGGAGCCGCGGAACGTCCGGTACAACCCGCAGCCCAAGATCGTCTGCCCCGGCACCTGACCCCGGGTGTCACGAATGTGGCCTTCGGGACGAATAACGTCTCGAAAGCCACATTCGTGACGTTGGCACCCCCTCGACCGGGTGAATTCAGGCGGGCAGGCGCAGCCAGGCGGCGGTGTCCGTGGGCAGCTGCCCGTCCGCGAGCGGCGCGCTGGTCAGCAGCACCTCCCGGTGCTCCGGCAGCGCGACCGGCTCCGCCGAGAAGTTGAGCAGGCAGGCGAACGTGCCACGCCGGAACGCGAGCACGCCCGGCGGCTGGTCCAGCCACCGCAACTCGCCCTGTGCCTGTTTCCGCAGCCGCAGCCCCGACCGGTACAGCGACAACACCGAGCCCGGATCCGCCGCCTGCGCGGACGCCGTGTGCGAAGCCCATTCCGCCGGCTGCGGCAGCCACGGTTCTTTCTCCGCGTTGTCCGGGCTGAACCCGAACGGCGGCGCGGCCCCGGACCACGGCATCGGCACGCGGCAGCCGTCGCGGCCGGGGTCGGCGTGGTCGCTGCGCTCCCACACCGGGTCCTGCCGCAGCTCACCGGGGATGTCCTCGATCTCCCACAACCCCAGTTCCTCGCCCTGGTACAGGTAGACCCCGCCGGGCAGGGCCATCGCCAGCAACGCGGCCGCACGCGCGCGCCGGGTGCCGAGTTCGCGGTCCACCGGGGTGCCGTGCAGGCGGTCGGCGAAGCTGAACCCGGTGTCGCCCGATCGGCCGTACCGGGTCACCGGACGGGTGACGTCGTGATTGGACAGCACCCAGGACGGCGGCGCGCCGACCTCGTCGTGTGACTCCAGCGTCCGGTCGATCACCTCGCGGAAGCGGGCCACGTCCCACGGGCAGACCAGGAAGTCGAAGTTGAACGCGGCGTGCATCTCGTCTTCCCGCAGGTAGCGCGCCGACCGCCGCAGGTCCGGCAGCCACATCTCCCCCACCAGCAGCCGCTCGGCCGGGTAGCTCCGCGCGATCCGCCGCCAGGCGCGGTAGATCTCGTGCACGCCCTCCTGGTCGGAGAACGGGGTCTCGTCGCCGGGTTCGACGTCCGGCAGCGCGGGGTCCTTGACCAGGCCGTCGGCCACGTCGATGCGGAAACCGTCGACCCCGCGGTCGAACCAGAACCGCAGGATGTCCTCGAACTCGGCACGCACCTCCTGGCTCTCCCAGTTCAGGTCCGGCTGCCGCGAGCTGTACAGGTGCAGGTACCACTGACCGGGTGAACCATCAGGTTCGACCACCCGGGTCCACGCCGAACCGCCGAAGCGCGAACGCCAGTTGTTCGGCGGTTCGGCGCCGTCGGGACCGCGGCCGTCGCGAAACCAGAACCGTTCGCGTTCCGGCGAGCCCGGCCCGGCCTCGAGCGCGGCGCTGAACCACCGGTGCGTGTCCGAGCAGTGGTTCGGCACGATGTCGATGATCACCTTGAGCCCGAGCGCGCGGGCTTCGGCGAGCACCTGCTCGGCGTCGGCCAGCGTGCCGAAGGTCGGCTCGATGTCGCGGAAGTCGGCGACGTCGTACCCGCCGTCGTCCATCGGGGACGGGTACCACGGGGTGAACCAGATGGCGTCCACGCCGAGGTCGGCGAGATAGCTCAGCCGGGACCGCACCCCGGCGAGGTCGCCGATGCCGTCACCGTCACCGTCGGCGAAGCTCCGCAGGTAGACCTGGTAGATCGCGGCCTGACGCCACCACTGCGGACTCCGGGGGGATTCGCTCACTGCAGCACCTTTCCGATGTGGTTCGGGGGTCGTCCCCCGTGCAGACAACACGGTGTCGGTGCGGGTCAGCCCTTGAGGCTGCCCGCGGTCAGTCCGGCGAGGATCTGCTTCTGGAACACCAGGAACAGCCCCACCATCGGCAGGCTGGCCAGCACCAGCCCGGCGACCAGCAGGTCCAGCCGGAGGTCCGGCGCGACCCGCTGCAGCAGCACGGACAACGTCTGCGTGCCGGGGTCCTGCAGCACCAGCAGCGGCCAGATGAAGTCCTTCCAGGCGGCGACCACGGCAAAGATCGACACCACCGCGAGCACCGGGCGCGAGATCGGCAGCACGATGCGGAGCAGGATGCGCACCGGGCCGGCGCCGTCGATGGTGGCCGCCTCGATCAGCTCGTCCGGGATCTGGTCGAAGAACCGCTTGAGCAGGTAGATGTTGAACGCGCTGGCCGCCGCGGGCAGCCAGATCGCGGCCGGCGTGCTGAGCAGGTTGACCCCGAGCAGCGGCACGTCGGACACGGTCAGGTAGGTCGGCACCAGCAGCGCCGACGCCGGGAGCATCAGCGTGGCCAGCATCAGCCCGAGCACCGCCCCACCCAGCACGGGACGCAGTTTCGACAACGCGAACGCGGCGGGCACGGCCACCGCGAGCTGCAGGAGCCACGCCCCGCCCGCGACCACGATCGTGTTCAGGAAGTACTTACCCAGGTCCAGTTCGTTCCATGCCTGCGCGAAGGTTTCCGGCTGCCACTGCTCGGGCACCAGCGTCGGCGGGATGCGGGCCAGTTCGTCGGGTGACTTCATCGCCCCGGTCACCGCCCAGTACAGCGGGAACAGGAACGCCAGCGTGAACGCGAGAAGCACCAGCGAGAAGACCACCCAGTAGACGATCCGGCCGCGCGTGCTGCGCAGCTGCGAAGGCGAGACCAGCGTGCGCGGTCCGGGTGCGCCCTTCATTCCGCACTCCTCTTCGTGAGCCGGACGTACGCGGCCGAGAACACCCCGAGCGCGACGAACAGCAGCAGGCTCAGCGCGCTGGCCGAACCGAAGTCGTTGTAGACGAACGCGTACCGGTAGAGCAGCAGGAGCACGGTGACCGTGGAGTCGTCGGGCCCGCCGCCGGTCATCACGAACGGCTCGGTGAACACCTGCATGGTCGCCACCACCTGGAGCAGGAGCAGCACCAGCAGCACGAACCGGGTCTGCGGCACGGTGACGTGCCACAGCCGCCGCCAGATCCCGGCGCCGTCCAGCTCGGCGGCCTCGTACAGGTCACCGGGAATGGTCTGCAGCGCGGCCAGGTAGATCAGCGTGGTGCTGCCCATGTTCGCCCAGGTCGAGACCAGGACCAGCGAGAGCATCGCGGTGTCGCTGGAGTCGAGCCAGGCCAGGTCGGGCAGCCCGGCCGCGCGCAGGCCCTCGTTGAACAGGCCGGGCCCCGGGTCGTAGAACCACTTCCACAGCAGCGCGGTGACCACCGGCGGCAGCATCACCGGCAGGTACACCACCAGCCGGAAGTAGGCCCGCGCGTGCCGCAGCTCGTTGAGCAGGACCGCGGTGACGAACGGGATGGCGAAGCCGAAGACCAGCGCCAGCCCGGTGAACAGCAGGGTGTTGCGCCACGCCACGCCGAACAGCGGATCGGCGAAGAGCAGCTCGAAGTTGTCGAACCCGACCCACTCCGGGTCGGAGACGAAGTTCACCTGCTGGAAGCTGAGCACCACGCCGCGCACGATCGGGTACCACGAGAACAACGCGAAGACGACCAGGGCGGCGCTGAGCAGGCCGTAGGCCGTGACGTTCTCGGCGAGCCTGCGGCGCCGCCTGGCCGAGACGCTCACCTGACCTGGGCAAGGGTGGCGTTGACCTTCGCCTCCGCGGCGCTGAGCAGGGCCCCGGGATCGGCGGCCGGATCGGTCAGCACCGCCTGCATCACCGTGTCGAGCGTGGCGTAGACCTGCTGCGCGCTCGGCGGTTCGAGGTGGCCCTTGATCGTGGTGCTGGCATTGAGGTAGGTGGCGTAGTTCTGGGCGGGCACGTTGGCGTACTTCGCCTTCACCGCTTCCTGCTGATCACGCAGGGCGCCGGTCCAGATGTCCGGGTTCGGCACCGCGGGCAGGCCAACCGGCTGGTTCGCGTCGGCGTAGCGCTTGGTGAACGAGTCGAACCGGTCGGGGTTGAGGTACTTCCACTGGATCCAGGTCAGCCCGGCCTTGATCTTCTCCGGCGACGCCTTCGGATTGACCATGTAGCCCTCGCCGCCGATCAGCGTGCCCTTGCCCTCGGGCACCGGCGCCAGTCCGTAGTCGGAGTACTTGCCGTTGAACTGCTTGACCAGCGTCGGGATGTTGTCCGGCGCGGCCAGGTACATGCCGAGCTGGCCGGAGCCCATCATGCGCTGCACGTCGGCGTCCTGGAGCAGCTGCTTGCTGCCCATCGAGTCGTCGGTCCAGCGCATCTGCTTGAGGTGGTCGAGCGCGGTGCGGCCGAGGTCGTTGTTGAAGTCGGCCTTCCAGCCGTCACCCTCCTTGCGGGCGATCTGGCCGCCGAGCGAGTTGAGCCAGGCGGTCAGGTGCCAGCCGCCCTGGTTGCCCTTGCTGAAGTCGGCGTACCCGACCACGCCGTTGCCGAGCGCGGCGATCTTGTCCGCGGCGGCGCGCACCTCGGCCCAGGTCCGCGGCGGGTTGTCCGGGTCGAGCCCGGCCTTGGCGAACAGCGGGCGGCTGTAGACCAGGCCCATCGAGTAGTTGGCGGTCGGCAGGCCGTAGAGCTTGCCGCTGCCGTCGCGGAACACGTCCAGCAGCTGCGGCTGCAGCTTGTCGACATGCGGCAGTTCCTTGACCGCCTCGGTGATGTCGGCGGCCTGGCGGCGGGCGATGATCTGCGCCGGGTCGGTGAAGTAGACGTAGTAGACGTCCTCGAGCTGCCCGCCCGCCAGCTTCGCGGAGAACGACTCGACCTCCATGAAGCCCTCGTGCGGTTCGAGGTCGATGTCGGGGTGCGCGGCCTCGAACTCGGCGACGTCCTGGTCGAAGATCATCCGCTCGAAGGCCTGCGTCTGCGGTGGCTGGCCGTTGACCGTGACCTTGATCTTGCCGTCGGCCGAGCGCTCCTCCCCCGATCCACCCGAGCAGGCCGGCACGGCGGCCAGCAGCCCGATCGCGGCAAGGGAAACCAGGACTCTGCGGGAGCGCGGACTCTTCATGGACGCCTCTTCTCGGCCAGCTCTTGTGACGGCAGTCACTCTAAAGTGTGAGGCCCCGTTGTGCAAGAAGCTGACAGAGATTTGGAATTATGAGACAGGCTTACGTCGAGTGATCAGCCCGGCACCCTCCCGGTCGAGCTGCGCACGACGAGCTCGGGGGCGAACAGCAGTTCTTCGGCGGGCACCTCGCCCCCGTTGATCTGCTTGACCAGCAGTTCCACCACCGCGCGGCCCATCGCCTCGATCGGCTGGCGGATGGTGGTCAGCGGCGGGTCCACGCACTGCATCAGGGCGGAGTCGTCGTAGCCGACGATCGAGATGTCGCGCGGCACCACCAGCCCGTGCCGCCGCGCGGCCCGGATGGCGCCGAGCGCGAGCGGGTCGCTCGCGCACAGGATCGCGGTGACCCCGCGGTCGAGCAGCCTGACCGCGCCGGCGTGCCCGCCCTCCAGCGAGAACATGCCGTGCGCGACGGCCTCCGGTTCGGTGTCCAGCTCGGCGGCGAGCAGGCAGTTGCGGAACGCCTCGAGCTTGCGGCGTGAAGGTACGTGGTCGGCCGGGCCGAGCAGCAGGCCGATGCGCTCGTGGCCGAGGGAGAGCAGGTGACCCATCGCCTGCTCGACGGCCATCGCGTCGTCGCAGGAGACCTACGGCATGCCGAGCTCACCGATGGCGGCGTTGAGCAGGATGGTGGGCAGGCCGCGCTCGACGAGGCGGTGGTAGTGGGTGTGCACGGCGTCGGCCTGGGCGTACTGCCCGCCCGCGAAGGCGACGCCGGAGACCTGCTGCTGGAGCAGGAGGTCGACGTAGTCCGCTTCGGAGACGCCGCCCGCGGTGCGCGTGCAGAGGACCGGGGTGAAGCCCTGCTGGGCGAGCGCGTTGCCCATCACCTCGGCCAGTGCCGGGAAGATCGGGTTCTGCAGCTCGGGCAGGACCAGGCCGACCAGGCGGGCCCGTTCGCCGCGCAGCTGGGTCGGCCGTTCGTACCCGAGCACGTCGAGCGCGGTGAGCACGGCGGTCCTCGTGCTCTCGGCGACCCCCGGCCTGCCGTTGAGGACCCGGCTCACCGTGGCCTCGCTGACCCCCACCTGCTTCGCGACTTCCGCGATCCGACGTTTCATGACCGCAATTATGGGACAGGCGGATGCAAGTACCCGCACACAGCTGATGAACAGCTTCACATCAGGGCCGCCACAGGAACCGCGTCCATGCTCGACGGCAGCGGGAGGACCCGCTGTCCACCAGGGGAGCCCACGATGACCGAGAAACACAACCAGCCACCGGAGCCGGGCGGGGAGCAGCCCACGGTCGAGCAGCCTGGCGCGCAGGCCGGTGCTGAGCACGCAAGCGGGGCGCGACCGGACGCCGCGGAGCCCGCGCAGCCAGGCACCGCACAGGCGGGTGCCGCCGCGCAGGCAGGTACGACGCGGCCGGGCGCCACGGAGCCAGCTGCCGCCGCGCAGGCAGGCGCAGCTCAGCCGGGCCCGGAGCAGGCAGGCGCCACACACGCGGGCACCTCGCAGCCGGGCGCCGCGCAGGCGGGTGCGGACCAGACCGCCGCGTTCCAGTCCGAGGCGCCGCAAGCCGCCGCCGTACCTGGCGCGGCAGTCCCACCGGCAGCAGCCCACCAGGCACCGCCGCCCGGCCATGGGCCCCCGCCGCAACCGGCGCCCGGGCGCTTCCGGCGCTTCGTCCGACATCGGGCCACCGGGCTGGTCGCGGTCGGCCTGGCCGGGGTGCTGGTCGGCGGCGGCGTGGCCGGGCTGATCGCGGCCTTCGACCACGACGGCCCCCGCGACGGCAGGCCCGGCATGGCCCGCGAGTTCGGCGACGGCCCCCGCCGCCACCACGCGGGCCCGCCCGACGGCTACTTCCCCCGCGAAGACCGCCGCGAGGAGCCCCGCGAACGCCCTGGGCCGAACGGCTGAACCTCTACCACCACACCGTTACGGGTGAATCCGGGTCAGCCGCCGCTCCAAGCCGTCGATGGCGACTTGCACCGAGTACTCGTAGAACTCGGTGAAGTGCGCGGCCAGCCGCTCCGGGTCCTTCACCCGTTCGTAGACGTTCCGCCCCAGCGCCGCCAGCCCCGGCTGGTCCTCGGTGTCGCGTGCCTCGGCGTAGACCTCGGGGCTGTCCGGCTTGATCAGCGGCTGCGCGAAGTGATCGTCCTCCTTGGACACCAGCGCGGCCGCCGTGCCGAGCAGCAGGTTGTACGCGGTGACGCTCTCCTCACCGAAACCGTCGCGCTGCAGCACCCGCACCCCGCGATCGATCAGCGGCTTGATCGACGGGATCAGCGGACCGTACAGCGAGAACCGCCTGGCCACGCCCGGGTACCGGCGCAGCACCACGCGCAGGTCGGCCAGCAACTGCCAGTAGAAGTCACGCCAGTGCAGCCCGGCGTCGGGCAGCGGGATCTCCGCCCCCACCCGCTCGATCACCGCGCGCACCACGGACTCCCGGTCACCGACGTGGTGGTAGATCACCGCCGGGTACGCCTCCACCGCCGAAGCCAGCTGCCGCAGGGTCCAGCTGTCGAGACCGCGCTCCACGGTCAGCCGCAGCGCCGCGTCGACGATCCGCTCCGCGGTCACCGCGGGCAGGCCGGCCGCGAACCGGGACCGTGGCCGCTGCTGCCCCGGCAGCGGCGAGGGACTCTCTGGGGCTCCAGCCATTCCAGGAAGCTTAATGCTCATCGGATGACCATGCTTGGCAGAGTGTCAAATGTTGTTGTTTTGCCTGCTCAGCGAGACATTCGGTGATCATCTTCCGATGCCCGTCCAATCACGATCGCCCGGTAATCGTCGAGTGGATCATGCCGGATTGGGCGAGTATCAACAACCTGTTTCGTTGTGCAGTTGGCCGCTCACGGAACGCTCACCGCCGGCAACGGCGCGACGCCCTCCACTACGCTCTCCCCCCGGGTAAGAGCGTCGCGGATCGCGGACGCCGCGTCGTCGACCGGTCGCACACCGGCTTCCGCGCGATGTGCACCAGTATCGACGCCGCGTCCGCCATCCCGGTTCCCCTCAGTTGAAACCCAGTTGATCAGCGCGCACCCAGGTGGCGTGGAAGCCCAGCGGAACCCGTTGCGGCAGCAGGACTCTGGCCACCGGACCGGCGGCGAGATCACCCGCGTCGAAGATGTCCAATTCGGACAGTCCCTCGCGTTCGTCCTGCAACGAACGTGACCAGGTAGCCGTCGCCCTCCACGGTGGCGCCGTCACGCGGGGCGAACGGCGCCTCGCTGCCCCAGCGGCCGGGGCCGAAGCGGTGCTCGGCCTTGATCCCGGTCGCGTTGTCGTAGCGGACCAGGCCGTCGAACAGCAGCGTGGACTCCGGCGAGATGCTCACGTGGTAGGCGTAGCGGCTGAGCCTGCCGACCTTGCGCGCGTCCACGCTGGGGAACTCGGTGTTCGCGTCGTCCATCGGCGACTCGGCGACCGCGCCGGTGCGCAGGTTAAACCGGTAGCGGTACAGCTGCGCGTCGAGCCGCAGGTAGGACAGCATCTTCGCCAGCGGTGTGCGCGCGTCGGCGCGCGGCTGCGGACGGCTCACCCGGCAGACGTCGAGCACGATCTCCTCGCCCGCCTCCCACGAGTTGACCACGTGGTAGATGTAGCAGGGCGACGCCTCGAACCAGCGCACCTGATCGCCGGTGCCGTAGCGCGGCAGCACCCCGAACCGCGCGGGCAGCGAGCGATCGAAAACCAGCTTGTGACGGCCGTGCCGGGCGGCTTCGGCGTCCTGCAGCAGCGGCAGGTCCATCAGCACCGCGTGGTTGGCGGTGATCGCCATGTCGTGCGGCAGCCGCGGCCCCGGCAGCGTGACCTCGGTGGTGTGCGCCACCCGCCCGTCCGCGCCGACCACGCCGTAGCGCAGGTACGGCGGCGTCGGCCCGTAGTCGAACCAGAACAGCTCGCCGGTGTGCTCGTCCACTTTGGGATGGGCCATCATGTCGCCCACCAGCGTGCCCAGGAAGTCTTCCGCGCCAAGGGTTTCCAGCGAGAGCGGGTCCATCCCGTACGGGCTGCCGCACAGGTACCAGGTGGCCAGCACCTTGCCGCGGTGGAAGATCACGTCGGTGTTGGCCGCGTCCTTGAGGCCGAGCCCGTGGTGGTTGCCGAACGGGTTGCCCTCCGGGCTCTCCATCACCCCGGTCCACAACGCACGCCCCGCCTCGGATTCGGCGGCGAAGGCCTTGGTTCGCACCCAGCGGTTGCGGTAGCGGGCGCGGCCGTTCTCCAGGTGCACCGCGTGCACCATGCCGTCGCCGTCGAACCAGTGGTAGCGGCCTTCCGGGCGGTACCGCGGGTTCGGGCCGTTGCGCAGGTAGACCCCGTTGAGGTCGGGCGGGATGCGGCCGATGACCTGCAGGTCACCGCTGTCGATTTCGGTGGTCACCGGCGCGTAGACGCCGAGCAGGTAGGGATTGGGCTCGTCGGTACCGGCCACGATCACCGGCTGGTCCTGGCTGCTGGTCAAGGCGGCCTCCCAGGCTGGACGGCGAACCCCAACCCTACGTTTTCCGAGGCTGGCCGACCACCCGCTCAACCGGTACGGCCGAGTGAACGCGCGTAGGCCGCGGGGGTGACGCCCTTCCAGCGCTTGAAGGCGTAGATGAAACTGGACGCCTCGGCGTAGCCCAGCCGGACGGCCACCGCTTCGACCGAAAGGGCGCCGGTGGCCAGCAGTTCCTCGGCGAGCGCTTCGCGGACTTCGTCGACCAGCGCGCGATAGCTGGTGCCCGCCTCGGTGAGCCGCCGCCGCAGCGTGCGCGGGCTCATCGCCAGGTCGCGGGCGATGGCGTCCATGCCGGTGTCGGCGCCGCCGAGCCGGACCAGCCGTTCCCTGACCTGGTGCGAGATCCCGGTGCGCGCGCGGCGCCGGGTGACCAGTTCGCGGCACTGCGCCTCGCAGATGGCCACCGTGTGCGCGTTCGCCTGCGGCAGCGGCTGGTCCAAGTAGGCGGCGTCGAGCGCGACCAGGTTGACCGGGCAGCCGAACGCGGGCCGCACCCCGAACACCTCGCGGTACACGTCCACAGTAGACGGTTCAGCAAAGCGGAACTGGAGTCGCCGCAAGGTGATCGGCGGCAGCAGCTCGCCCAGCACGGTGTAGATCGCGGACAGGTCGCGCAGCACCAGGAAGCGCGCGACGTCGGCCGGGATCAGTTCGTCGTGCAGCACCAGGCGGATCTCCCCGCCGTCGACGGCCACGTGCGGGATGGAGAAGGTGAAGCTCAGGTCCAGGTAACGCAGCGCGAAGGCCATCGTGTCGGCCAGGGTCGGGCTGCTGATGCAGGCGAAGCCGAAGATGCCGAAGGTGGTCACGTGGTACCGGCCGCCGAGCGCGATCGCCGCGGCGTCCGGGTCGTGCCCGGGGGCGAGCCCGGCCAGCAGGTTGCGCACCACGGTCAGCTCCTGGCGCGCGTCGATCTGCAGTTCGGGATCGCGGATCTGGGCCGGGGTGAGCGACGTGCCCGCCAGCACGCCGGGGTTCCCGTGCTCGGCGGCGAAGGCGGACATCAGCAGCACGCTCGCGGTGCTCCGCGGAAAGTCCCAGTCGCGCACCGCGGGCGCGGCGAACTCCACCATGGCCGGAATTATCGATCGGGCGCGTGGCCGGGCGCCACCCCGCCGTGGCCGGAAATCTCGATCGACTGGCCGTTCGTGCACTTCACCGTGGCGCCACCGGGCCGTAACTTCGTCAGGCATGAGCACAGCGTCCGTTCTCATCGCCGGCAGCGGGTTCGGCGGCATCGCACTGGCCATCGAGCTGAAACGGGCCGGGCTGCACGAGTTCACCGTGCTGGAGCGCGCGGAAGAGCTCGGCGGCGTGTGGCGCGAGAACACCTACCCCGGCGCGGCCTGCGACATCCCGTCCCCGCTCTACTCGTTCTCCTACGCGCCCAATCCCGACTGGCCACGGCGGTATTCGGGACAGGCCGAGATCCACGCCTACCTCAAGCGGGTCGCCGCGGAGTTCGGCGTCGACCGCCACATCCGCTTCGGCACCGAGGTGACCAGCGCGTCCTTCGACGAAGAACGCGGCATGTGGACCGTGGAGACGAGCACCGGCGAGACCTTCGAGGCGAACGTCTTCGTGCCCGCGACCGGCCAGCTTTCCCAGCCCGCCATGCCGGACATCCCTGGCCAGGACAGCTTCGCCGGGCCCTCCTTCCACTCCGCGCGCTGGGACCACGACGCCGACCTGACCGGCAAGCGCGTCGCGGTGATCGGCACCGGCGCCAGCGCGATCCAGTTCGTGCCGGAGATCCGGAAGGTCGCCGGGAAGGTCACCGTGTTCCAGCGGACGCCGCCGTACATCATGGCCAAGAACGACACCGTCTACCGGCGCTGGCACCGCTTCCTGTTCCGGCACCTGCCGGTCACCCAGCTGCTCGGCAGGCTGCGGATCTGGCTGCTCGCCGAGTACGCCACCTTCGCGATGACCGGGCACGGCGCGCTGACCAAGCCGTTCGAACTGCGGACCGAGCAGCTGCGGCGGCGGCACATCAAGGATCCCGAGCTGCGGGAGCGGATCACGCCGCGTTACCCGATGGGCTGCAAGCGGATCCTGTTCACCAACGACTACCTGCCCGCGCTGGCGTCGCCGAACGTCGAGGTCGAGACCACGCCGATCACCGAGATCACCCCGGGCGGCGTGCTCACCCAGGACAGCGTGGAGCACCGGGCCGACGTGCTGATCTACGGCACCGGGTTCGCCGCGCTGGACTTCCTCGGCCCGCTCAAGGTGCGCGGGCTCGGCGGGCGGGACCTGGCCGAGGTCTGGGCCAAGGGCGCCCGCGCGCACCTGGGCATGACCGTGCCGGGCTTCCCGAACCTGTTCTGGATGTACGGCCCGAACACCAATCTCGGCGCCGGTTCGATCATCTACATGCTGGAGCGGCAGGCGCGGTACATCCGCCAGGCCGTCGAGCACCTGTCGCGGCCTTCGGTGTCCTATCTGGACGTCCTGCCGGAGGTGGAGCGCAAGTACGACGAGGAGATCCAGGCGCGGCTGGCGGACAGCGTGTGGACCGGCTGCACGAGCTGGTACCGGCAGGCCGACGGCCGGGTCTCCACCAACTGGCCCGGCCTGGTCTCGGAGTACCACCTCCGGACGCGGCGGCTGCGGCTTTCCGAGTTCAGGACGGTGGGTGCGCGATGACCGACCACTACGACGTGCTGGTGATCGGCTCCGGCTTCGGCGGGAGCGTGTCCGCGCTGCGGCTGACCGAGAAGGGCTACCGCGTCGGCGTGCTCGAGGCAGGGCGCCGGTTCGCCGACGACGAGTTCGCGAAGACCTCGTGGCGGCTGCGGAAGTACCTGTGGGCACCGCGGCTCGGCTGCTTCGGCATCCAGCGGCTCACCCTGCTGAAGAACACCTTCGTGATGAGCGGCACCGGGGTCGGCGGCGGCTCGCTGGTCTACGCGAACACCCTCTACGAACCGCCGGACAAGTTCTTCGCCGATCCGCAGTGGGCGCACATCACCGACTGGAAGGCCGAGCTGGCGCCGCACTACGACCAGGCCAAGCGCATGCTCGGGGTGACCGAGAACCCGGCGACCACCCCGGCGGATCGTGTGCTGCGCGAGGTCGCCGCGGACCTGGGCATCGAGCACACCTACCGGCGCACCCCGGTCGGCGTGTTCTTCGGCGAACGCGCCGGCGAGGAGGTGCCCGACCCGTTCTTCGGCGGCGCGGGCCCGGCGCGGCGCGGGTGCAGCCACTGCGGCGAATGCATGACCGGTTGCCGTCACGGCGCGAAGAACACCCTGGTCAAGAACTACTTGTACCTCGCGGAAAAGGCTGGCGCGCAGGTGCACGAGCGCAGCACGGTGGTGGACGTGCGCCCGCGGCCCGGTGGCGGGTACGCGGTGAAGACCGTGCGAACCGGCGGTTTCCGGCGGCGCACCTTCTACGCCGATCAGGTGATCTTCGCCGCGGCCGCGCTGGGCACGCAGCGTCTCCTGCACCGGCTGCGGGACCGGGGTTCGCTGCCGGGGATCTCGGCTCGGCTCGGCTACCTGGCGCGCACGAACTCCGAAGCCGTGCTCGCCGCGCGCTCGCTGCGCGACGACACCGACTTCACCCGCGGGGTGGCGATCACCTCGTCGATTCACCCGGACGAGGACACGCACGTCGAACCGGTGCGCTACGGCAAGGGCAGCAACTTCATGGGCCTGCTCACCACCGTGCTGGTCGACGCCGAGCCCGGGAAGCGGCGCTGGGTGCTCGGCCTGCGCGAGCTGGTCCGGCAGCGGCGGCACCTGCACAAGCTGCACAACCCGCGCCGGTGGTCGGAGCGGATGATCGGCCTGCTGGTGATGCAGAACCTGGACAACTCGGTGACCACGTACACGAAGCGTGGCCTGTTCGGGCGGCGGATGACCACCCGGCAGGGTGACGGGCAGCCCAGTCCGGAGTGGATCCCGGTCGGCAACGAGGTCACGCGCCGGGTCGCCGAGAAGATCGGCGGGCTGCCGCAGGGGTCGATCACCGAGCTGGCGAACATCCCGATCACCGGGCACTTCATCGGCGGCTGCGCGATCGGCGATTCGAGCGCGAGCGGGGTGGTCGACCCGTACCAGCGGCTCTACGGCTATCCCGGCCTGCACGTGGTGGACGGCTCGACGATCACGGCGAACCTCGGGGTGAACCCGTCGCTGACCATCACCGCGCAGTCCGAGCGCGCGCTGTCGTTCTGGCCGAACAAGGGCGAGGAGGACCCGCGGCCGCCGCTCGGCTCGGCCTACCGGCGGCTGGCGCCGGTGCCGCCGGCGCACCCGGTCGTGCCGCCGAGTGCGCCCGCGGCGCTGCGCCTGCCCATCCGGCCCGTCTGGTCGTCAGCTGATCAGGGGATCTCGAAGTAGCGGGTGTTCTGGAAGGACTCCTGCAGCCACTGGCCGTGCCGCCGGACGAGCAGGTTGGTGTTGGTAGACCGCGAGTCCGGGCGGCAGTCGGACACGTCGCCCTGGGTCAGGCAGGACGTGCGGATGATCAGCGCGGTGTTCCGGTCGAGGTAGCGGACCTGCTCGGTCAGCCGCTTGAGCCGGCTGCCGTCGATGTAGTTGTCGAAGTAGTGCTGCATGCCGCGCGCGATGCCCTCGCGACCGTGCAGGTGGTCGCCGTTGAAGGTGACGACGTCGCCGTTCTCGGTGTACGTGGCCGCGAAGGCGGCGCCGTCCTCTTCGGCCCAGGCCTTGGCCTGCGCGTCGTGCAGCCGGTCGAAGGCCGCCTGGTCGCCGGGCCGGTGGTCCTCGACCGCGGTGGCGGGCACGGCCGTGATCAGCAGCACGCCCACCGCGGCCGCCACCCAGCCGAATCGTCGCTTCCCCATGATTCCTCCTGCGGATTTGATAAGTAGCGTCGCTACATGTACCAACGCTACCTATGAGCCCGACGGGGTGCAAACCGGCAAAATCCGCTCGCCAACCGGGTGGGCGGCTGACAGGCTGGCCGGTGACACACGACGTTGTTCGGAGGTTTCGGATGTCTGACACGCAACCCGCGCCGGAAGCCGGCGCGGAGGACGACGTCAAGCGCAAGTTCCGCGAGGCGCTCGAGCGCAAGCAGGCCCAGTCGAAGGCCCGCGCCGCACACGAGGACCGCGGTTCGAAGGTGCACAACGCGCACGGCCCAGCGGGCGGCAAGCGCGAGTTCCGCCGCAAGAGCGGCTAAGGGCCAGCGGCGGTTAGCCACTAAGGGCAACCAAGGCGACCAACGCCAGCCAAGGCAGCCGGGGCGACCAGGGCGACACAAGCAGCCAGAAGCAGCTAGAAGCGACCAAAGGCGGCTGCCAAGGCGCCCTGGCAGCCGCGGAAAACCGCAGCGGCTCAGTTCGGCCAGGGCATCCCAGGCAACTTCGGGCAGCCATCGATCGCTAAGGCAGCTCATCGCTCAGAGCACCGCCCACAGCCGAGAGCGCCGCTCTCGGTTCAGAGCAATGCTCTCAAAACGGAGCGACGCTCGCGAATCAGCGCATCGCTCACCCCTCAGGGCGCGAACACCTCGCGGTGGTCGACCACCCGGAACGCACTGCCCGGGCTGGCCCCGGCCACCGCGTCGCGCAGCTTGGCGAGCCCGCCCCAGTCCTTGGCGGGCTCGTCCAGCGGGAAGTCGAAGTCGTCCCAGTGGGTCGGCACCACGTACGGCGGGAACCCCAGCGTGCGCAGCAGCCTCGGCACGTACTCCTCCACCCGGTCACCACCGGCGGGCAGCAGGAGCACGTCCGGCCGCAGCCCGGCCAGCTCGCCCTCCACATAGTTGGACCCGCCGAAATTCAGCACAGCGAACCCCGACTCGCTCTCCACCTGGTAGGCCAGCGTCCCGCCTTCCAGCAGGTCGCTGATCACACGCGGCCGGTCGCGCCGCGAAAGCGGACGCGTGCCGGGAAACGCGATCTTCGCGCGGTCACCGCTGGCCGAATGCAGTGAGCGCAGCACGCGGATCGAATAACCGTCGAAGGTGTGGAACTCGCCGCCGGTCGCGAGCGCGAGTTGGTCCTCGGGGGCGCCGAGGGCGGCCAGCAAGCTCAGGTGCGTCTCGGTGCCGATCACCGTCGCGCCGGTTCTGGCCGCGAGGTGCGGCACGTCGCTGATGTGGTCGTAGTGCCCGTGGGTCACCAGGATGTGATCGGCGCGGAGTTCGCCGGAGTCCACCAGGCCGTCGAGCAGCTTGCGGTTCACTTCGATGCGCGTGTTCGGGTCGGCGCCCTCCTTGGTGTACGTGCCGGTTTTGAACCGGGTCAGCCACGGGTCGATCAGCACCACCTTGCCGCCGGGCAGGCGAAGTTCCCAGCTGTTGTTGCCCCACCAGCGCAGGGCCACGTCGCCGCGGGGCCGCGGGTTACTGGCCGCCGCGGCCGGGATGCCGGGCAGGTTCGCGGCCATCGCCGCCGTGACCCCGAGGAAACCGCGCCTGCCGAAGCTGTTCTTTGCGTCGCTCATGATCGACAGCCGAGCACGCCCGGCGGGGTGCTGTCCAAGATCACGACACGCGGATCGCGATATGCGAACCGATATCGTCGCAGCGTGGACCCCCTGCGCGCGTTGCGCTACTTCATCGCGGTCGCCGAAGAACTCCACTTCGGCCGCGCCGCCGACCGCCTCGGCATCGCGCAGCCACCGCTGAGCCAGCGCATCCAGCGGCTCGAACGCGACCTCGGCGCGAAGCTGTTCGACCGCGACAGCAGGCACGTCGAGCTGACCGAGGCCGGGCAGGTGCTGTTCGCCGAAGCCCGCGACCTGATCGCGCGCTGGGACCGGGCGGTCGCGCTGGTCGGCAAGGCCGGGCGCGGCGAGCGCGACGCGTTGCGGGCCGGGGTGCCGCCGGAGATGCCGGGGCGGGTGCTCGCCGGGATCCTGACCGCGTTCGCGCGTGAGCGTCCCGGCGTGCGCGTCGAACTGCAGGAGCTGACCACCACCGAGCAGCTGAACCTGCTCGCCGATGGCGAGCTGGACACTGGACTGCTGCACCTGCCCGTGGACGTGACCGGGCTGGAGCTGGGCCCCGCGCTCGAGACCCCGCTCGGGGTGGTGCTGCCGCGGGACTCGCCGCTGGCCGCCCGTGCGGAACTCGATCCGTCCGCGCTGGCCGGACAGGGGCTCGTGCTGTTCCCGCGCGCGTCGGCGCCCGGGTACTACGACGCGCTGCTGCGCACGTGCTGGGAACAGGGCTTCCGGCCGTCGGCGGTCCACCACGCGCGGAACCCGGAGTTCGTGCTCGGCATGGTGCTGGCCGGGCACGGGGTCGCGCTGGCCGAGGGCACGGTGGCGCAGAAGGAGCCGCGGGTGGTGTGGCGTCCGCTCTCACCTGCGCCTCGGCGCCGGCTGTGCTTCGCTTGGCCCTCCGGCAATCCTCACCCGGAAGCAAAAGTTTCGCGTCCGTGGCCGCGACGACGCTGACCGACGAGGCCCCGGACCCCGGGTCGCCTGACGAGCCCGCCACCCCGCGCCCGTGGAACGTGGTCTACGGCGCCGACTGATCACTCTCACCGCGCAGCCGCCCGACCGCGGCGGCCGCGGCGGCGCCGATCGCCTGCTCGATCGCGGGCTGCCGCTGCACCAGCGACGCCGACCGGGTGAACACGGCGACCGCGAAGCGCGTGCCGTCCGGGTACTCGACCACGCCGATCTCGTTGCGGATGCACGGCAGCGTGCCCGTTTTGCCCGACACCCGGACCTCCGGGCCGAAGGCGCCGCCGAGTCGCGACCAGAACACCTGCTGACCCATCCACTGCCGCACCCGCGCGGCGGCCTCCCCCGGCTCGGACCACAGGTGTTCCAGCAGCGCGGTCATTTCGCGAGGCGTGCTCGCATTTGTCCAGCCGGGGTCGAGGGCGCGCATCGCCAGCACGCGGTCCGCCGAGAACTTGCGGAACAGCTCGGCGAACCGCTCGGCACCACCGGCGTCCTCGATCATCGACGCGACGATGTCGCGCGGCGCCCCGGCGATCCGCGTGCGCACCAGCCCGAGTTCACGCACCAGCGAGCGCACGTTGTCCAGGCCGACGCGGTCGCACAGCACGTCGGCCGCGGTGTTGTCGCTGACCGTCATCGCGAAGTAGGCCGCGTCCCGCAGGCTCAGCTCGACGTCGTCCGCGCAGCCCGCGGTGCCCGTCCCGCCGAGCCGGTCACGCGCGCCGATGCGCACGCGGTCACGCGGGTCGAGCTGCCCGGCCGCCACCTGGCGGGCGAACTCCAGCACCAGCGGCACCTTCACCACCGAGGCCAGCACCACCGGCTCGTCGGCGTCCCAGCCGCATTCGGCTTCGGCACCAAGGCGGCGGGCGTGCAGCCATCCACGCACGCCCGCCGCCTCGAAGTGGTGCCCGATGAGGTCTTCGCTCACCCCAGATGTATAGCCCGCAGCGCGCCGATCTCGGTCATGCGGCGCTCGGCCAGGCGGTCCGCCGCGGTCGCCGCGGGCACGCCCTCGGCTTCCGCCAGCTGGAAGACCGACTTCGTGGTGTCGAAGATCCGCGCGGTCTTGCGCTTGGCCCTGGCGAAGTCGAACCCGTGCAGCTCGTCGCTGACCTGGATCACGCCGCCGGCGTTGACCAGGTAGTCCGGGGCGAACAGGATGCCGCGGTCGTCGAGCAGCTTGTCGATGCCGGGGTGCGCGAGCTGGTTGTTCGCCGCGCCGCAGACGATCTTGGCCCGCAGCTCGGGCACCGTCTCGTCGTTGAGCGCGCCGCCGAGCGCGCACGGCGCGAACACGTCCAGCTCGGCGCGGATCAGCTCGTCACCGCTGCCGACCACCTCGACCTCGGGGTGCTTGGCCACGGTGCGCTCGATCGCGGCGGCCGAGACGTCGCTGATCACCACGCGCGCGCCCGCCTCGACCAGGTGCCCGACCAGCAGGTGGCCCACCTTGCCGACGCCGGCCACGCCGACCCGGCGCCCGGCCAGGTCGGGGCTGCCCCACAGGTGGTCGGCGGAGGCGCGCATGCCCTGGAAGACACCGAACGCGGTGAGCACCGAGGAATCGCCGGCCCCGCCGTCCTCGGGCGAGCGGCCGGTGACGAACCGGGTCTCGCGGGCGACGACGTCCATGTCCTGCACGTAGGTGCCCACGTCGCAGGCGGTGATGTAGCGGCCGTTGAGCGATTCGACGAACCGCCCGTAGGCCCGCAGCAGCGCCTCGGACTTCAGGGTGGCCGGGTCGCCGATGATCACCGCCTTGCCGCCGCCGAGGTCGAGCCCGGCGAGCGCGTTCTTGTAGGCCATGCCCTTCGACAACGCGAGCACGTCGTCGAGCGCGTCGGCTTCGGAGCGGTAGGGGTAGAACCGGGTTCCGCCGAGGCCGGGGCCCAGTGCGGTGGAGTAGAGCCCGATGATGGCCTTGAGCCCGCTGGCCTTGTCGTGGCAGAAAACGACCTGTTCATGACCGGTATCCCGGCCGAATACACCGTCCGTCACGGTGGTGACTCCTTCGTTGGCACCGGCACGTGGCTTGTGGCACGCGCGTGGGTGGGGTTGCAACCGGGATCGCGTCCACCGGGAAGGTCGTTCCCCGCGGGCGGAGGGTCCCAACGAGAACCGTAGAGGGGTGAAGATCCCCTCGCCAAGAGGGTGTTTCCCCAGAGTTCAGGCGCGCTCGACCAGGTACCGGCGCAGCACCGGCCCGACCCAGGCGATCACCGCCGCGCGGTCCATGTTCACCACGGGCGGCAGCGCGAGCACGTACCGGCACAGCGCGAGGCCGAGCACCTGGCTGGCGACCAGGCCCGCCCGGTCGGCGAACTTGTTGTCCGGCGGGTCCAGCTCGATGACCACGGGCAGCAGCTGGCTGGCGAAGATCTGCTGCATGCGCTCGGCGGCGGCCGGGTTGGTGGCGCCGGTGCGCAGCAGCAGCTGCAGCGTGTCGTCGGTTTCCCAGCGGTCGAGGAAGTGCGCCACCAGCGCCTCGCCGACCTTGGCGCGCGGCACCTCGGTCAGGTCCGGGAGCTGGAGGTCGAACTCGGCGGCCGCGGCGAACAGGCCCTCCTTGTTGCCGTAGTAGCGCATCACCATCGACGGATCGATGTTCGCGTCCGCGGCGATCGCGCGGATGGTGGCGCGGTCGTAGCCGTCCTTGGCGAAGCGCTCCCGCGCCGCCACCAGGATCGCCTGCCGCGTCCGGTCCGAGCGGCGTGCCGTTGGGGTCATGCCAACAACTGTAGGCCAACACCTGTTGACATGCCAGCACGGCTGCGGCTAGCTTTGCCAACAGGCGTTGGCCAACAGGCGTTGACTTCAGAGAGGCGGCCGAAATGATCCCCGAGGAAACGCAGGTACTGGTGGTCGGCGCGGGCCCGGTCGGCCTGGCCGCGGCGGTGAGCCTGGCGCAGCAGGGCGTCGAGGTGACCGTGGTGGACCAGCAGGCGGAGGGCGCGAACACCTCGCGTGCCGCCGTGGTGCACCCCCGCACGATGGAGGCGCTGGACCGGCTCGGCGTCGCGGACCGGCTCGCCGGGCTGTCGCTGCGGGCGGGCCGGTTCACCATCCGCGATCGCGACCGCGTGCTGGTGCCGCTGGTGTTCGACCAGGTCCCGAGCCCGTACCGGACGCTGTTCATGGTTCCGCAGCCGACCACCGAGCGCGTGCTGCTCGACCGGTTCACCGAACTCGGCGGCAAGGTGCTGCGCCCGCACCGGCTGACCGCGCTCGACCAGGACGCCGACGGCGTGGTCGCCACCGTGGACGGGCAGCACCGGATCCGCGCGCGGTACGTGGTCGGCGCCGACGGCATGCGGAGCGCGGTGCGGACGTTCAGCGCTATCGGTTTCGGTGACGACCACGCCGACGGCGAGACCTTCACGCTCGCCGACGTCCGGCTGCGCGATGGTGGTCTGCCCCGCGACGAGGTCGTGCTGTTCTTCTCGGGCGCGGGCATGGTGGTCTCGGCCCCGCTGCCCGACGGTTCGTTCCGCATCGTGGCCGAGGTCGAGAACCCGCCGGAGCAGCCGGACCTCGCCTTTGTGCAGGACCTGCTCGACCGGCGCGGCCCCGCGGCCGGGACCGCGCGGATCGCCGAGGTGGTCTGGGGCTCGCGGTTCCGGGTGCACCACCGGGTCGCCGACCGCTACCGCGCGGGTCGCGTCCTGCTCGCGGGCGACGCCGCGCACGTGCACAGCCCCGCGGGCGGGCAGGGCATGAACCTCGGCCTGCGGGACGCGGTCGCGCTCGGCGAGGCACTGGGTGCCGTGGTCAAGGGCGCGCCGGAGAGCCTGCTCGACGAGTACGCCGCCACCCAGCGGCCGAAGGCGGAGGAAGTGGTGAAGTTCGCCGGGCGGCTGACGCGGCTGGCCACCGCGAGCCCGCTGGCGCGCCCGGTGCGCAACGCGGCGCTGTCGCTGCTGGCGAAGGTGCCCGCTTTCCGGGTGATGCTGACCAAGCGGCTCGCCGGTGTGGCGGACCGGTGAGCCTGCGCGATGGCAGGATCGTCGGCATGACCGGTGAACTGTTCGTGCGCCGTGGTGGTACCGGGGACCGGACGCTCCTGCTGTTGCACGGGCTGGGCGCGACCGGCGAGGTGTGGCAAGGGGTGACCGAGGCGCTGGCCGACCAGCGTCCCGGCGAGTGGAACTGGGTGGTGCCCGACCTGCCGGGGCACGGGCGCTCGGCCGCGATGCCGTCCTACTCCTTCGGCGGGCTGACCGCCGAGATCGCGAAGTCGGTCAGCGGCGACGTGACCGTTCTGGGGCATTCGCTGGGCGGTGTGCTCGCGCTGACGCTGGCGAGCGGCTGGTTCGGCCCGTCGGTGTCGGCGGTGTGCGGGCTCGGCATCAAGGTGCGCTGGAGTCCCGATGACCTGGCGAAGGCAGCCGCGGTGGCGAGCAAGCCGGCGCGTGTGTTCGCCACTCGCGAGGAGGCGGCGGACCGCTGGCTCAAGGTCTCCGGGCTGGTGGGCCTCGTGCCGCTTGAGGCGGTAAGCGCGGGCGTGATCCCGGACGGCGACGGCTGGCGTGTGGCGCTGGACCAGGGCGCGTTCGGCGTCGGCGCGCCGGATATGCGGGGCCTGCTGGCCACGGCGGATGGGCGCGTGGTCCTGGCCGCGGGCGAGCACGACCCGATGTGCCCGGCGGACCACCTGCGCGAACTCGTGCCGGACCCGGTGGTGCTGCCCGGCCTCGGGCACAACGCCCACGTCGAGGACCCGGCCGCGGTACTCGGCCTGCTCGACCACCTGCGCGAGCCGGCTGACACTAACCGTTAGCGCGTCACCACGGACGCTGAGCGTTGGCGCGTCGGCCCGGCGTCTGGCTGGCGCTAACCGTTAGTACGTCGTCGTGTACGGGGTTGACCGCCACCGCTAGTTGACCGCCACCACTAGTTGGTCGCCGCTTCTAGTTCGTCGCTACTGCGTCGTCCAGGGAGACGCGTGCTTCCCAGTCGATGTGGTGTTTGGTGAGCCAGTCGGCGTTGTTGCGCGGGCCCTTCTTCAGCACGCGCGGCAGGATCGCGTCGCGCACCATGCGCTTGAGCGGGCCCGGCACCGCGGTGCCGCCCATGCGGGCGCTGGTCGCCACCACGCGTTCGACGCGCTCGCGCCGCAGTCCCTCGTAGGCGCGGAAAGCGTCGCCGATCTGCGCGACATCCCGCAGGCAGCGCGCCAGCGTGACCCCGTCCTCGGCGGCCAGCGAAGCGCCCTGCCCGGCGTTCGGCGCGGCCACGTGCGCGGCGTCCCCGAGGATCACCATCGAGCCCGCGTGCCAGACCGGGGTCGACGGGATGTGGTACGCGTTGCTCGCGGTCACGTCGCACCCGGTGGCGCGCACGATGTCCGCGGCGGGCGTGTTGTCCTTCGCGAACAGCTCCAGCACCCTGGCCTTCCACTCCTCCGCACTGATCGCCGCCAGGTCCGCCTTGCTCAGCTCGGCACCGGGCGCGTTCGTGAACCACCAGGTCTCGCCGTTCGGCGCGGTGACGTACCCGAAGAAGGCACGCTTGCCGTAGATCATCCGATAGGTGCCGTCCGGGGCGGGCGACGGCGCGTTCTCGGCGTAACCGCAGATGGTCGTGTTGCCGAGGTGCCGTGGCCGGGGCGCGGTCTCGTCGATCAGAGCGCGGGTGGCCGAGTGGATGCCGTCGGCGCCGATGAGCAGGTCGCCCTTGGCCTGGTCGCCGTCGGCGAAGGTGGCGACCACACCGCCGTCGGAGGTGTTGCGTGCGCTGGTCAGCCGCTTGCCGTGCTCGATCCGGATGTCGCGCGCGGCCAGCTCGTCCTGGAGCACGCGGTACAGCGTGGCGCGCTTGAGGGTGCGCGGCCCGAGCACGCCTTCGCGGCGCAGCGGCACCTCACCGAGGAACTTGCCGGTGCCGCTGAGGAACTGCACCGTCGACGCGGCGAACGATTCGTCGGCCACCCGCTCGTGCACGCCGATCGCGCGCAGCGCGTCCTGGCCGTTGCTCATCAGCGTGAGGAAGGCGCCGACGTCGTCGGCTCCGGTCGGGTAGGCCTCGTAGACCACCGAGTCGATGCCCGCCTTGCGCAGGGCCATCGCGGTCACCGGGCCGGCGATGCCCCCGCCGATGATCAGCGCGTGGGTCATCGGCTCGCCTGCAATGCGCGTGACAACGCGACCAGCTCGCGGACGTCGGCGTCGAGCCCCTCGCCCGTGGGCATCGCCACCGGCACCGCCTGCTTCGGCGCCGGATCACCGGAGGAACGCGTGCGCAGGGCCTCCTTCAACTTGTCCGCCAGATTCTCGTGCGTCACCGGCTGCTCCCGCAGGTCAGCGAGGTAGGGACTGATCCGCACCAGCCCGTCTCGGCACTCGATCACCCGCCGGTAGTAGCGCCGGTGCACGCCGGTGACGCTGAGCAGGTCGCGCCAGCGGCTGGCGGGCACCCGGCTGAGCGCGTCCTCCGGGAACTCCTGGTGCAGCACGGTCCACAGCGGGCCGAGCCGCCGGTACATCCGGCGGTGGTGCAGCCACACCGCGGCGGCCGCCAGCTTCCGCGCCGCCGCCGGGTAGATGAAGCCGATCAGGAAGAGCACGATGCCGGGCAGCAGGAAGAACATCGCGCCGATGGAGCCGATGGTGGTCTGCGCGGTGCCGTCGGCGCCCGGCGCGGCGGCCATGCCCAGCCAGCGCAGGATGACCGCCGGGATGAACAGGCAGTCCGCGATCACGATCATCGACATGCCGACGCCCGCCATCCGCAGCCCGCGCCGCACGCTGCGCTCGGCGCCCTTCGCGGACTTGAAGGCCCAGCGCGCGGCGAGGCCGAAACCGAGCCCCATGTAGGCGTCGGCGGTGACGAAGAACAACGCCACCCCGGTCACCGAGTGGTCGTTCGTGGCCACCCCGGCCGGGGTGATCGCCGCGGCCACGATCAGCACCACCTCGGCGACGCCCAGCGGGATCAGGTACCGCGTGGTCTTGCGCAGCGCCTCGCGCTGGTCCAGCGCGGAGAACAGGAAGAACGAGATCAGGCAGTTGACCGCGACCAGCAGGATGCCGTGCTGGATCAGCCGCGACACCATCGGCGGCAGGCCGAGGAACACCTGATTCTCCCCGGCGATCAGGCCGAACGGGTAGGCGATGGCCAGGCAGGCGACCGCGATCGTCACGCACCACAGCGGCGCCGACCGCGGTGAGCGGGCCAGTCGGATAAGCAGCCAGGTCAGCGCCGCGATCGCGACGACGCCGTAGGCGAGCAGTCCGGCGCTCACAGCCACCCCAGCCGGTCGGAGAGCGCCGCCTCCATCCGGCGGGTGGACGGCGCGTTCGCCCCGGGCGCGACCCGGTCGAGCACCGACGCCCATTCGAGAATGATCGTGGCGACCGTCTCGGCTTCGCGCTCGTGCTCGGTGTCGTAGGAGGTGCGGCGGAGCGCGCGGCGCACCGCGTCGGACTCCAGGTCCGGGTACCGCTCGCGCAGCGCGTTCGGTTCCACGTCGGGGTACAGCTCGGCGAGCAGCGCGTCGTCGCCCTCGTCGCTGTGGTGGCCGGCCAGGATGTGGCCGAGCTCGTGCAGGATGATGTGGCCCTGGTGGGCCTTGCTGGTTTCCTGCTGGTAGAGGATGTAGTCGGCGGACTTGGTGGTGATCCAGACGCCGAACGGGCCGGGCACCGGGATGGCGTGGGCGATCAGCCGGATCGGCTTGCCCCGGCGCTCACCCACCTTGCGGCACAGTTCGGTCACGTCCAGCGGCGGGCGGATGTCCAGTTCGTTCAGCAGCTGCCTGCACTGCCGGCGTAACGCTCGCTCGCGCACCGGATCACTCCTCCGTGTCGGCTCGGGCGGCCCGCTCCTCGCGGTAGACGACGTTGAGCAACTCCATCACCAGGCGACGGCGTTCGGGTGAAAGTTCGCCCGCCCGCATGGCCATCAGCTGGGCGTCGCTGCTGCCCGCGATCTCGTTGAGCCTGGCCTGCTCGGACTTCAGTTCCGCCAGTTGCCTGTCGACCCTATCGGTGACCGCGTCGTCGAAGAAGTAGCTCGCGGGCACACCGAAGAAGCCGGCCAGCGCCTGGAGGTGCTTGAAGGTCGGGTTGTCCTTCTTGCCCTTGCGCAGCTGCCAGATGTAGCTCTGCGAGATCTTGACTTCGCCCTGGTCGCAGATGGTCGCCGCGACGTGCTCGTTGCTGTATTCCTGCCCGCTGCGCGGTGTCTGGTTGGCGAACAAGTGGTTGAGCTTGTCCGCCAGGCTCCGGCTACCCCGATCCACCGTGTCCGCCTCTCCACATTTCGACTGAGGAAGAAGTCCATCCGGTCGGCTTTCTTCGCTTCAGTTGAAACCACGGTCCGCGCCCATTAGTCTCCAGAGCGTGACCGGATTGACTGATGCGAAAGAGGGTAGCAGCCGGACACTGTATGTGAGTACAAGCGGACGCGACCGATCCGCTGCCACCGTGCCCGGCGCCGTGCGCACCGCCGACCGCGGCCTGTGCTGCGAACTCTGCGGTGAACCGCTGGGCTACCGCGCGATGGACCGGCTCACCGGCCTGCCGGGCCGCTGGGAGTGGGACCACCAGGCCGGGCACGCCCTGCAGGGCCACGCCCACCGGCCGGGGGTGGTGCTGCTGGTCGACCTGGACCGGTTCCAGGCCATCAACGACGCGCATGGTCATCTCGCCGGGGACACGGTGCTGACTTCGGTGGCCCTCGCGCTGCGGAACACCGTGCGCGACGGCGACGTCCTCGGCCGGTTCGGCGGGCACGACGGGGACGAGTTCCTCGTGTTCCTGCCCGCGACCCGGCTCGAGCAGGGTCTTTCGGTCGCGCGGGACATACGTACCAGGATAAGGACCATCGTGGTCACCGTGCGATCCGCGATCGGCCATACGGTGGTCATCGAGGAGCTGACCGGCTCGATCGGCGTCGGCCTGCACCATCCCGGGCTGGGCACCGGACTTCGCGAGCTGGTCAGCGAGGCGAGCCTCGCACTGCAGACCGCCAAGCGCTCCGGGCGCGACCGGATCTCCCTGCCCCCGGTCGCCTGATCTAGCGGCAGACCTCACCGAGGGCGGCCATGGCGTCGTCGAGCTGGGTGTCGGCCAGGTAGGGCGCCGGTCCGAAGCGGAGGTACTCCCCGCGGCTGTCGGTACGGACGCCGCGCTTCTCCAGTTCCGCGCAGAACTCCCCTGCCCGCGGACTCCGCAGCGCGAGGAACCCGCCGAACGCCTCGCGCGGCAGCTGCTCGCGGCTGATCAGCGACGGCGGCAGGTCCAGCGCGTCGAACCGGTCGGCGAGCCGGGTGGTCTGGCGTAGCGAGATCTCCCGCAGCCGCGTGGCGGTCAGCTTCTGCTGGGAAAAGAAGGCGGCCACCCTGGCGGCGCGGTAGTGGCTGGTCGGGTCGTAGGTGGCGCCCGCGAACCGGTCGGCGCCGGCGGCGTAGGCGACTTCGCCGGGGCGCCGCGCGTCGGCGATCGCGCCGAATTCGGCGAACCACCCGGTCACCACCGGGCGCAGTTCGGCGGCGTGCGGCGGGATGCGCAGGAAGCAGTTGCCCTCGCCGAACTGCAGGTACTTGTACCCGCCGCCGACGATCCAGGCCTCGTCCAGCCCGTCCATCGAGAACGGGACCACGCCGAGTGCGTGGTACGCGTCCACGACCAGCTCGGCACCACGCGCGGCACACCGCTCGGCCAGGGCCTGCACATCGTATACGATACGCGATGTCTCGAACAGCACCTTCGAGACGAACACCGCGCACGTCCTGTCGTCGACCTCAGCGGCGAGGCGCGCGGCCAGCGACTCCACCGGCGAGGCCGCCACCCGGACCACCTCGATCCCCACCTCGGCCAGCCTCGCGAGCTGGCGCCGCAGGGTGTGGAACTCGCCGTCGGTGGTCACCAGGCGCGGTCGCGAGCGCAGGTCGAGCGCGGACAGCAGGCGGATCACCAGCTCGTGCGTGTTCGCCCCGAGCGCCAGTTCGGCCGCCGGGTCGCCCAGCCAGCCGCGGAACGCGGCACGCACTTCGTCCGCCTTCGCGAACGCGCGCTCCCACTTGGCGTCGACCTCGAGCGCGGCGTCCTCGAAGGCTTCGAGCTGGCCCTCGAGTGCCACGTCCGGCCAGGCCTGGTGTGAATGGGCCGAGAGCAGCAGCCGCTCGGCCACGCGGAAGCGCCGGTAGTGCGCGGCGAGCGGGTTCACAGCCTGCTCCGCACGGCCCACAGGTCCGGGAACATCGGCTGGAACAAGGTCTGACGCAGGTAGTGCGCCCCCGACGAGCCGCCGGTGCCGGTTTTGTCGCCGATGGTCCGCTCGACCATCTTCACGTGCCGGTACCGCCATTCCTGCATGCCTTCGTCCAGGTCGACCAGGAGCTCGGCGAGCGTCGATGGCCCGCCGTCGTCCTGGTACACCTTCAGCAGCACGTCCTGCAGTTCCTCCGACGGCTCCAGCGGCTTCGCGCAGTCCCGCCCGGCGGGCACTTCGTAACCGCATTTCGCCAGGTAGGTGAGGTAGGAGTCGAACACGGACGGCCGGGTCATGGCGGCGGTGACGCGGTCCCTGGCCGGGCCGGGCGGGTGGTGCCGGACCGCGCGGTCGTCGCGGCGGCCGAGCACCGACTCCAGTTCGCGGAACTGCACCGACTGGAACCCGCTCGACGCGTCCAGCCGCGCCCGGAAGCCGGTGAACTGGCTCGGCGTCATCGTCTCCAGCACGTCGATCTGCGCGACGATCACCTTGAAGATGGTCAGCACCCGCCGCAGCGAGCGCACCGCGTGCGCGGTCGCGCCCGCCTCGAGCTGCCGCTGCAACTCGGCCAGTTCGTGCAGGATCTGCTTGAACCACAGTTCGTAGACCTGGTGGATGACGATGAACAGCAGCTCGTCGTGCTCTTCGGAGCGCGGGCGCTGCGCGTTGAGAATCTCGTCCAGCGCCAGGTACGAGGTGTAGGTCAGTGCCGCGTTGTCGGCAGCGGGCGGCGACGGCTCGGACGGCTGCGATGGCTCAGACGGCTCGGTCGGCTCGGTCATGGGGTGGTCACCTCGTCGAAGTGTCGTTGCGCGGCGGGGGCCAGTGCCGCCTGCAGGTGGTGGAACAGCTCGACCGCCCGGTCGCGACCGGCGGGGGCCGGCACGATCTCCCCGGGCAGCTCCGGATCCCTGGCCGGGAACTCCCGGAAGAGGTGGAGCAGCCGCGTGCGCAGGGCGAACGCGGCCGCGTCATCAAGCCCGGCGCGGGCCCGCTCATCGGCATAGCCCTCGAACTCGGCGACAAACGCGCGGTAGCGGGCGGCCAGGTCGTCGAGGTCCCAGGCACGCGCGGCGAAGACCCCGATGTCGAGCCCGGCGGACGGCTTGCCGAGCATGAGCCCAGCGTGCGCGGTCACCTCCAGCTCACGCAGCAGGTCCAGCACCTCCCGCTCACGATCGTGCGGCGCCAGCCACGTGCCGTCCTGCACCGAGCCGAAGCCGAGGAACCGCAGCCGCCGCACCAGCCGCTCCCGCGCGACGCGGCGGTCGTCCGGGATCTGGTGCCAGAGCACGGTCCAGTCGCCGGCGCGCGCCACAGTGCGCCCGAGGGAGAAGATCCGCCGGTCGCCGTCCTCCAGCACGGACAGCGTCCGCCGGGTCAGCCGGTAGTAGACGCGCCTGCCGTCCTTGTGCCGTTCGAGCAGGTCGCGGCGGACCACGCGGGTCAGCGCGATGCGGGCCGCACCCTCGGAGAAGCCGAGTTCGGCGAGCAGCGCGACCAGCCCGCCCGACCAGACCCGGCGGGTGCGCCGCGGTTCGGCGTACCCGCCGAGCAGGGTCATCACCAGCTCCTGGGGAGCTGGCTCGAAGGCACCGGGGTCCACCCGTCCAACTCTATACACCCCACCCGGCTGCCGTGTAGGTTGATTTTGATGAAGGTCGGAATCGGACTGCCGAACACCACCCCGGACGCGACCGGCCGGCTGCTGGCCGAGTGGGCGCGGCGGGCCGACGACGGCCCGTTCTCCACCGTCGCCGTGCTGGACCGCCTGGTCTACGACAGCGTCGAGCCGTTCACCGCGCTCGCCGCGGCGGCCGCGGTCACCGAGCGGGTGCGGCTGGCCACCAACATCGCGATCGGCCCGCTGCGCAGCGGGGCGATGCTCGCCAAGCAGGCGGACTCGGTGGCGCGCCTGAGCGGCGGCCGGTTCACCCTCGGCCTGGGCGTCGGCGCCCGGCGCGACGACTACACCGCCGCCGAGGCCGACCACCGCACCCGCGGCGAACGCCTGTCCGCGCAGCTCGCGCACCTGCGCGCGGAGAACACCGATATCGAGCTGCTGGTCGGCGGCAGCAGCGGCGCGGCGTTCGCCAGGATGGCCCGCTACGCCGACGGGTTCGCCCACGGCGGCGGCCCGCCGCGCGCGTTCGCCTCCGCGGCGACCAGGGCCCGAGCCGCCTGGCACGACCTCGGCCGCCCCGGCACGCCGAAGCTCTGGGGCCAGGGCTACTTCGCGCTCGGCGACCCGGACCGCGGGTCCGCCTACCTGCGCGACTACTACGCCTTCACCGGCCCGTTCGCCGAGACCATCGCCGCGGCCAACCTGACCAGCGCCCGCGCGATCAAGGACTTCGTCCGCGGGTACGCGGCCGAGGGCTGCGACGAGCTGATCCTCTTCCCCACCGTTTCCGACCTCGACGAAGTCGACCGGCTGGCCGAGGTGCTGGCATGAAGGTCTGCGTGCTGGGTGCCGGGCCGGCGGGGCTGTACCTGTCGATCCTGCTCAAGAAGGCCGACCC
Organism: Amycolatopsis albispora; assembly: GCF_003312875.1. Classification (NCBI taxonomy): domain Bacteria; kingdom Bacillati; phylum Actinomycetota; class Actinomycetes; order Pseudonocardiales; family Pseudonocardiaceae; genus Amycolatopsis; species Amycolatopsis albispora. The sequence goes on along the minus strand of NZ_CP015163.1, from coordinate 8,163,373 downwards.
GGCACACGAGATCGAGATCTTCGAGCGCAACGCGCCGGGCGCGACCTTCGGCTGGGGTGTGGTCTTCTCCGAAGAAACCCTCGGCGAACTGCGCGACGCCGACTACGCCACGTTCCTGCGGATCACCGACACCTTCGCGCGCTGGGACGCCATCGACATCCGCTACCGGGGCGAGGTGCTGCGCTCGCGAGGGCACGGCTTCTCCGCGATCGCGCGCAAGAAACTGCTCGCCATCCTGCAGGAACGCTGCCGCGAGCTGGGCGTCGTGCTGCACTTCGAGACCAGCGTCGAGGACCCCGCCGAGTTGCCGGAGGCCGATCTGGTGGTCGCCGCCGACGGGGTCAACAGCGTGCTGCGGCGCTCCCGCGACTTCGGCACGCGCTCGGCACCGCAGGGCGGCAAGTACATCTGGTACGGCACGGACCTGGTGCTCGACGCCTTCCGGTTCAGCTTCGCCGAGACCGAGCACGGCCTGATCCAGACCCACTCCTACCCGTTCGACGAGCACACGAGCACGGTCATCGTCGAGTGCCCCGAGCCGACCTGGCGGGCCGCGGGCCTGGACCGGATGAGCGAAGAGGAGAGCATCAACTTCTGCGAGGAGCTGTTCGCCCGCGACCTCGCCGGGCACCGCCTGCTGTCGAACAAGTCGGCCTGGCTCAGCTTCCCGCGCATCCGGAACCGCCGCTGGAGCGACGGCAACGTGGTGCTGCTCGGCGACTCGGCGCACACCGCGCACTTCTCCATCGGCTCGGGCACCAAGCTCGCCATGGAGGACGCGGTCTCGCTGGCCAACGCGTTCGTGCGGCACGGCCACCACGACCGGGCCGCGATCCGGGCCGCGCTGGTGCACTACGAACTGGAGCGGCGGCCGGTGGTGGACCGCTTCCAGCAGGCCGCGGCCGACAGCGCCGGGTACTTCGAGCGGGTCCGGCACCACACCGGCCTGCCGCCGCGGCAGTTCGCGGTCAACCTGCTCACGCGCAGCGGCCGGATCAGCCACGCCAATCTCGCGATGCGTGATCCGGAGTTCGTCCGGCGGGCTGACCTCGACTTCGCGGGCGAGCCGGACCGGCTGTTCGCGCCGCCCCCGTTCCTCACGCCGCTGCGGCTCGGCAAGGCGGTCATCCCGAACCGGCTCGTGGTCACGGGTGAACCGCGGGGTGCGGGGCTGGTGCGCACCGAGCCGATCGCGGTGTCCGAGGACGGGCGCATCACGCCGGAAACGCCGGTCGGCGTCGGCTCCTGGCCGGTCGGTGAGGTGCACGAGTCGGGTGCGCTGGTGATGGCCTGCCTCACGCACGCCGGCCGGCGCGGCGCGACCCGGCCCGCGCGGTACGGCGTCGACGTGCCGTTGCCGGAGAACGAGGCCTGGCCGTTGGTGTCGGCGTCGGCGGTGCCGTACGGGCCGTTGAGCCAGGTGCCGAAGGCCGCCGGCGAGGCGGAGCTGAACCGGATTCGCGATGAGTTCGCCTCGGCGGCTGCTGAGGCCGCGACCGCCGGGTTCGACCTGCTCGAGCTGGATTTCGCGCAGGGCAGGCTGCTCGCGAGCTTCCTGTCACCGTTAACCAATCCGGCCGAGGACCGGCTCCGCTTCCCACTGGAGGTGCTGGCCGCGTGCCGGGAGGCGTGGCCGGAGGAGCGCCCGCTCGTGGTCCGGCTGACCGTCGACGACTGGGCGCCACGCGGGGCCACGATCGAGGACGGCGTGGCGTACGCGCGGGCGTTCGCGGAGGCGGGCGCGTCGATGATCCACGTCGAGGCCGGGCAGACCGTCGCCGAGAGCAGGCCGGTGTACCGCCGGGGCTTTCTCACCACGCTCAGCGACCGCGTCCGCGCCGAAGCAGCCGTGCCAACGCTTGTTGGTGGACACCTGACCACCACGGACGAGGTCAACACCGTGCTCGCCGCCGGACGGGCCGACCTATGCCTGCTCGACGTTCCGGTGGAGGCGTGAGATGTACTTCGCCGAGCTGACCTCTCCCGAAGTCGAAGCCCTGCGGTCGGGCTCGCGCACGCCGGTGCTGCTGCTGCCGGTGGGCGCCGTCGAACCCCACGGCCCGCACGCGCCGCTCGGCACCGACCCGCTGATCTCGCAGGGCATGTGCGAGCGCGCGGCCCGGCGCCTCGACGGTGATCCGGAGGTGCGCGTGCTGATCCTGCCCGCGCTCCCCTACGGCGTGACCCGGTTCGCGCGGGGCTTCGCCGGCGGGGTCCACGTCGGCGCGGAAACGCTGTTCGCGCTGGTCACCGACGTGTGCCGGGCGCTCGCCGAGCAGGGTCTCGACCGCGTGGTGATCGTGAACAACCACTTCGAACCCGAGCACGTGGCCACGCTGCGCCGCGCGGCCGAGTCGGCCGGGGCCGCCTACCTCGACCTGGTGCGGCGCCGCAACGCGGAACGGCTCACCGAGGAGTTCCGGAGCGGTTCGTGCCACGCCGGGCGGTACGAGACCTCGCTGGTGCTCGCCGACCGGCCGGACCTCGTCGACACCGCGGCCATGCGCGCCCTGCCCGCCGTGCCGGTCGACCTGCCGTCGGCGATGCGGGCCGGGCAGGCCGACTTCCGCGACATGGGCATGACCGCCGCGTATTGCGGCGCACCGGCCGAAGCGACCGCCGAAGAAGGCGCCGAAACCTTCGAAACCTTGACCACCATGCTCGTCGAAACCATTCGCGCGGCCGCGAAGGGGGCGTGACGATGTACTCGAACATCACCTCGTACTTCCTGGACCGCAACGAAGGCTCGCGAACCGCGTTGATCACGCCGGAGCGGACGGTCACCTACGCCGAACTCAGCGCGCTGAGCAACCGGTCCGGGAACGCGCTGCACGCCCTCGGAGTCCGCAGTGGACAGCGGGTGCTGCTGGCGCTGAACGACGGGATCGAATTCGTCGCCGCGTGGTACGGCGCGCAGAAAATAGGCGCGGTCACCGCCGAGGTCTACACCTTCCTGCAGCCCAAGGACTACGCGTACTTCCTGAACTACACCGAGGCTGTTGTGGTGATCGCCGACGCGACCACGCTGGGCCCGTTGCGGGAAGCGGGTGCGCGCGACCTCGTGGTCGCCGGGGTCAACCAGAGCGAGCTGCGGCCAGGTGAGCATTCGCTGGAGACCTTGCTCGCCGAGGCCTCTGACCAGCTCGAACCGGTCGAGACGCCCGACGACGCCACCGCGATCTGGAAGTTCACCACCGGCAGCACCGGCGCGCCCAAGGCGTGCACGCACACGCGCCGCAGCCCGATCCGCAGTTTCGAGCTGTACGCCAAGGAAGTGCTCGGCATCAACGCCGATGACAAGGTGCTCGGTGTGCCGAAGCTGTTCTTCGGTTACGCCCGCGACCTGGTCGCGATGTTCCCGTTCGGCGTCGGCGGCTCCGGCATCGTGTTCCCCGAGCGCACCACGCCGGAGCTGCTCTTCCGGCTGATCGCCGAGCACCGGCCGACGATCCTGGTCAACGTGCCGACGATGATGAGCGCCATGCTGGCCCACCCGTCGGCCGCCGACCAGGACCTCAGCTGCCTGCGGCTGTGCACCTCGGCCGGTGAGGCGCTGCCCGCCGAAGTGCACCGGAAATGGGATGAAACCTTCGGCGTCGAAGTGGTCGACGGAATCGGTTCGTCCGAGGCCTACCACATCTTTTTGTCGAACAGACCGGGTGCGGCCAAGCGCGGCAGCCTCGGCCGCGAAGTACCCGGATATTCGGCACGGGTCATCGACGATTCCGGGACCGAGTTGCCCGACGGCGAAATCGGCACACTGGAAGTCACCGGCCCGACGATCGCCGGGGAATACTGGGGCGACGCCGAAAAGTCCGCCCGCACTTTCCACGGCGACACTCTCCGTTCCGGCGATTTGTTCAGCCGCGACACCGACGGGTTCTTCACCCATCACGGCCGCGCTGACGACCTGCTCAAGATCGGCGGCATCTTCGTCGCCCCGAGCGAAATCGAGAACTGCCTGCTGGGCCATCCCGAGGTCGTCGAATGCGCGGCGCTCGGTTACGAGCAGGACGGGCTGACCCGCGTGCGCGCCTTCGTCGTGCGGAACGGCACGGTCACCGAGGACGAGCTGCGCGAATACGGCCGCGCGCGCCTGGCCGGGCACAAGTACCCGCGCGAGATCGTCTTCGTGGACAGCCTGCCGCGCACAGCCAACGGCAAGCTCGATCGCCGCGCGCTGCGGACGGAGGACCGATGAGCAGGCTCGTGGTGGTCACCGGCGGCACACGCGGCATCGGCGCCGCCATCGCCGCGCGGTTCGCCGACGCCGGGGACCGCGTCGTCGCGCCCGGCCGCAAGGACTGCGACGTGACCGACGAAGCCGCGGTGACCGCCTTCTTCGCCGACGTCGGCCCGGTCGACGTGCTGGTCAACAACGCGGGCGTCTCGACGAGCGCGCCCCTGACCCGGACCTCGCTCGCGGACTGGCGGGCGCAGCACGAGGTCAACGCGACCGGCGCCTTCCTGTGCACCCGGGCCGTGCTGCCGAGCATGCGCGAACGCGACTCGGGCCGGATCGTCACCGTGGCCTCGACCGCCGGGCACGCCGGTTACCGCTACACCGCCGGCTACACCGCGTCCAAGCACGCGGCGGTGGGCCTGACCAGGGCGGTCGCCGCCGAGGTCGCGGGCACCGGGGTCACCTCGAACGCGGTCTGCCCGGCGTTCGTGCGCACCGACATGACCCGCACGTCGATCGAGCGCATCAGCGACTCGACCGGCCGCGACGCGGCGCAGGCCGAAGCGGCGCTGGCTGCCGCGTCGCCGCTCGGGCGGCTGCTCGAGCCCGAGGAGGTGGCCTTCGCGGTCGCCTTTCTCGCCGCACCCGAGGCCGCCGCGGTCAACGGGCAGACGATCGTTCTCGACGGAGGTGGGATCCAGCTATGAGCCCGTTCCGCGCTTCGCCCGGCTTCACCGGGCAGTGGGCGCATTTCGACTTCGAGGTGGCCGATGGCGTCGCGACCGTCACACTGAACCGGCCGGAGAAGCTCAACGCGCTGACCTTCGACGTCTACGCCGACCTGCGTGACCTGCTCGCCGAGCTGCCGCACCGCGGGGACGCGAAGGTGCTGGTGATCGCCGGCCAGGGGCGCGGCTTCTGCTCGGGCGGGGACGTCGAAGAGATCATCGGCGAGCTGCAGAAGTTCGACACCGCGCAGTTGCTGGAGTTCACCAGGATGACCGGCGCCGTGGTCAAGGCGCTGCGCGAGTGCCCGCTGCCGGTGCTCGCGTCGATCAACGGGATCGCCGCGGGAGCCGGTTCGGTGATCGCGCTGGCCAGCGACTTCCGGCTGATGGCGCGCTCGGCCGCGTTCGCCTTCCTGTTCACGAAGGTCGGCCTGGCCGGGGCGGACATGGGCTCGGCGTACCTGCTGCCGCGAGTGGTCGGGCTCGGCCGCGCGACCGAGCTGCTGATGCTGGGCGACAAGATCCGCGCCGAGAAGGCCGAGCAGATCGGCCTCGCCTCGCAGGTGGTCGACGACGAGCAGCTGCCAGCCGCGACCACCGAGCTGGCCCGCCGCCTCGCCGACGGCCCGGCGCTGGCGTATTCGACCACCAAGGTGCTGCTCACCAGGGAACTCGACATGGACCTCGGCAGCTCGATCGAGCTGGAGGCGATGACGCAGGCGCTGTTGATGACCAGCAAGGACCACGGCGAGTTCTACCGCGCGTGGACGGCGGGGAGGAGTCCGCAATGGACGGGCCGGTGAGCGCGCACCGGATCGTGGTCGCGCCGGAGCTGGCGGAGCCGGTCGGCTTCGCGCACGCGGTGGTGGCCGCGCCGGGGCGCACGGTCTACCTCGGCGGGCAGACCGCGCAGGGCCGCGACGGCGAGATCGTCGGCGAAACGATCGCCGAGCAGTTCGACGTGGCCGCCGGGAACGTGACCGCCGCGCTGCGAGCCGCCGGTGGACAGCCCGGCGACCTGGTGTCGCTGCTGTTCTACGTGACCGACGTGCCCGCCTACCGGGCGGCGCTGAAGGAGCTGGCGCCGCTGTACCGCAAGCACTTCGGACGGCACTACCCGGCGATCGCGCTGCTGGGCGTGGCCGAGTTGTTCGATCCCGCGGCGAAGCTCGAACTGGTCGGCACGGCGGTGATCGCCGATGGGTGACCTCCTGTCCCGCGCCGAGCAGGTCGGCGAGGAACTGCGTGCGCTGGCCCGCGAGGACGGCCGGGTCAACCGGCCGCTGGTGCGCGCGCTGGCCGAACACGGCCTGCTGGACCTGGTGTTCGTGCGCGACGCCGTGGGCTACCGGCCGGTGACCGCGATGGTGCTGTGCCTGCTGCGCGAGGGTCTGGCCCGGCACTGCACCGAGGCCGAGACCGCGTTCGCGGTGCAGGGGCTGGGTTCCTACCCGATCCTGTCGGCGGGCGGGCCGGACCTGGTCGACGAGTGGATTCCCCGCGTCGCCGCCGGTGAGGCCGTCGCCGCGTTCGCGCTGACCGAGCCGGGCGCCGGGTCCGACGTGGCCTCGCTGGCGTTGCGCGCGACCCCGGACGGCAGCGGCTACCGGCTCAACGGTGAGAAGGTCTACATCTCGAACGCACCGGAGGCCGACGTCTATTCGGTGTTCGCGCGCACCGGGGACGCCGGGTCGCGCGGCATCACCGCGTTCTGCGTGCCCGGCTCCACTCCCGGGCTGAGCGGCGAGCCGATCCCGCTGCTGTCACCGCACCCGATCGGGCGGCTGGTGTTCAACAACGTCTTCGTGCCACGAACGCACGTGCTCGGCCAGGTCGGCGGCGGGATGCGCGTGGCGATGGGCACGCTGAACCTGTTCCGGCCCAGCGTCGGCGCCTTCGCGGTGGGCATGGGCCAGGCCGCCCTCGACGCGGCCGTCGCCTACGCCGGTGCACGCGAGGCCTTCGGGCAGCGGCTGCACGAGTTCCAGGCGGTCTCGCACTCGCTGGCCGAGGTCGCGACCCGGCTCAAGGCGGCCCGCCTGCTGGTCCACGACGCGGCCGCCGCCTACGACGAAGGCCGCTCCGAGGTCGCGTCGGCGGCCGCGATGGCCAAGCTGTTCGCCACCGAGACCGCGCAGTACGCGGTGGACACCGCGATCCAGGTCCACGGTGCCCGCGCCCTCGAACGCGGGCACCTGCTGGAACACCTCTACCGCGAAGTGCGCGCGCCCCGCATCTACGAGGGCGCCTCCGAGGTCCAGCGCGAGATCATCGCGCGGGGGCTGTTCCCAAAGCCGCGGTGACGTCCAGCTCGACGAGCTGCCCGGGGTAGCCGAGCACGGTGACCCCGGTCAGGGTGCTCGCGGTGGTGAAGGCCTCGGCGAGCGCGGAAGCGTTGAGCCGGTCCCAGACCGCAGACAGCTCGTCGGCCGAGGTGGTGGCCACGTAGATCACGGTGCGGACCACGTCGGCGGGGCTCGCGCCCGCGGCCTCGAGTGCGGTGAGCGTGTTGGCCACCACCTGGTCGACCTGGGCGAGCAGGCCGCCTTCGACGGTGACGCCGTCGGCGTCGAGCGGGCACTGCCCGGCGAGGAAGGCGAACCGGGCGGGTTCGGTGATGGTCAGGTGGTGGTAACCGGGCGTGCTGTGCAGGGCAGGGGGATTTGTCCGGAGGATGCTCACCCGCGCGTTCCTACCCGAGGGAGTCGATCACCGCCAAAGCAATTTCCTTGGTGCTCGCCGTGCCGCCGAGGTCCCGCGGCAGCACCCCGGCCGCGGTGGTCGCCTCGATCGCGCGCTCCAGCCTCGCCGCTTCATCAGGCAGGCCGAGGTGGTCGAGCATCAGGGCCGCGCTGCCGATCGCGCCGATCGGGTTGGCGATCCCCTGCCCGGCGATGTCCGGTGCCGAGCCGTGCACCGGCTCGAACATGCTCGGGAAGCGGCGTTCCGGGTTGAGGTTCGCGCTGGCCGCCAGGCCGAGACTGCCGGCGAGCGCGCTGCCGAGGTCGGACAGGATGTCCGCGTGCAGGTTGGAGGCGACCACCACGGACAACTCCTCCGGCCGCAGCACGAACCGCGCGGCCATGGCGTCGACCAGGCAGCTGTCGCTGTCCACGTGCGGGTACTCGGCGGCGACGCGGCGGAACACGTCGTCCCACAGCACCATGCCGAACTGCTGCGCGTTGCTCTTGGTCACGCTGGTCACGTGCTTGCGTTCACGGGTGGCGGCCAGCTCGAAGGCGTAGCGAATGATCCGCTCGCAGCCGGCTTCGGTGAACAGCGAGGACTGGACGGCGACCTCGCTGCCGGGTCCGCGCGCGGCCAGGTTGCGGCCGCCGAGCCCGGCGTACTCGCCTTCGCTGTTCTCCCGGACCACGACCCAGTCGAGCGGCACGTGGTCCGCCTTGCGCAGCGGGCTGGTCACCCCGGGCAGGAAGCGCACCGGCCGCACGTTCGCCCACTGGTCGAAGCCCTGGCAGACGGCCAGGCGCAGGCCCCAGAGGCTGACGTGGTCGGGCACCGAGGGCCAGCCGACCGCGCCGAAGTACACCGCGTCGAAGGCCTTGAGCTGGTCGAGCCCGTCCTCGGCCATCATCCGGCCGGTGCGCTGGTAGTAGTCACAACCCCAGTCGAATTCCGCCCAGTCGAAGGCGAAGTCACCGGCCGAGGCGAGCGCGTCGAGCACCTCACGACCGGCGGCGACCACTTCGCGGCCGACCCCGTCGGCGGGCACTGCGGCGATGCGGAAGGTCTTCATGGCGCCCATCAAACAAGCGCCGGCCGACCGGCGTCCAAGACCGATCGATGATCCACTTGGTAGGACTTGCCTATCTATTCGGCCCGGTCTCTTCGGCGCGGGCCTCCTCGCCGAGGGCCGTGGCCACGAAGTCGTGCGCCCCGGGGCTCAGCCTGCCTCGCCGGTGGATCAGCGAGATGCGCAGGCTCGACGGCGGGTCCAGCTCGAGCACCCGCGCCCCGGCCCGCTGCGCGATCGAGGCCCACGCCTGCGTCATCACCGCCACGCCGACGCCGTTGAGCACCAGCGGCAGGATGGCCTCGCGGTGCGCCGTCTCCACCACGATCCGCAGCTCGACGCCCGCGGCCTGGATCTCGTCGACCACGTGCCGCATCCGGTTGCCCAGCGGCGCGGCGATCACCTTCGCCCCGGCCAGTTCCTCCCGGCGCACGCGCCCGCCGCTGCCCAGCGCCGACCCCGGCGGCGTGACCAGCACAAACGGCTGCTGCTCGACCCGGTGCACGCGCACGCCCGGCAGCGCGACGTCGTCCGCGGCCCCGAGCAGCCCGACCTCGGCCTTGCCCCCGCGCACCGCGTCGACCACCTTCTGCGGGGTAAAGCAGGCCTGGATCACCACGAGCACACCGGGATGCCGCTCGTGGAACCGCGTGACCATGGCGCTCAGCGGCTCCACCGACTGCGACGGCATCGACGCGACCTCCACCCGCCCGGTCCGCAGGCCGGCCACCGAGCGCACGGTCGAGCGCGTCGCGTCCAGGTCGCGGAGCACCTGGCGGGCGGGCTCGATCAGCGCGTGCCCGGCCTCGGTGAGCACCGCCCGCCTGCCGATCCGGTGGAACAGCTCGACCCCGAGGTCGCGCTCGAGACCGCGGATCGCCTGCGAAAGGGACGGCTGGGCCAGGTGCAGCCGTTCGGCGGCACGGTTGAACCCCTGTTCGTCGACGATGGCGAGGAAATAGCGCAACTGCCGTGCGTCCATCCGGCCTCCTGCTCCAGGTGATAGGTACTGCCTACCACCCTGGTAGCGAAGTGGTCTTGGACACACCCGGGCCGCCGCCCTTCAATATCGGACATGGCAACGAAGCCGTCGGTCACCGACGTCGAAGACGTCCTGCTCAGGGCCAACCGCGAAAGCCTCGGCTCGGAACGCCTCTCCGCCGGTGAGGAACGGTTCGAACGACGGCGCAAGACCACGGGCCTGTGGCTCGCGCCGCTGGTCACCGTGGTCTTCCTCGCCCTGCCCCTCGATCTGCCCGGCAACCAGCAGACGCTGGCCGGGATCCTGCTCGGCGTGGTGGTGCTCTGGGTGTGCGAGCCGCTCCCGCTGCCGGTCTCGGGCTTCATCGGGATCGCGGCCACCGTGCTGCTCGGCGTGGCGCCGGTGGACGACGTGCTGGAGCCCTTCGGCTCGTCCACCATCTTCACCTTCATCGGCGCGTTCGTGATCGCGCAGGCGATGCTGAAGCACGGCGTGGCGAGGCGGTTCGCCTTCCGGGTGCTGTCGCTGCCCGGCGTCGGCGGCTCGACCACGCGGATCATTCTCGCCTTCGGCGCGATCACCGCGCTGCTCTCGGCGTTCGTGTCAAACACCGCGACGGTGGCCATGCTGCTGCCGACGGCGCTCGGAATCCTAACCGTTATCGCGAAGCTCATGCAGGACCGCGGTGTGGTCGCGGCCGACTTCGACCCGCGGCGCCTTCGGGTCGGCACCGCGCTGATGCTCATGCTCGCCTACGGCGCCAGCGTCGGCGGCCTGCTCACCCCGGTCGGCTCGCCGCCGAACCTGATCGGGCGCGCGCAGATCGAGGAGGCCACCGGCACCCGCATCTCCTTCCTCGACTGGATCATCTCCGCGCTGCCGCTCTGCCTGCTGATGTTCGTGGTGCTCGGCGTGGTGCTGCTGTTGCTGAACCGGCCGGAGATCCGCCGCATCGAGGGCGTGCGCGAGTACGTCGCGGCGGAGCGGTCGAAGATGGGCGCGCTGTCGCGCTCGGAGAAGAACACGCTGATCGCGTTCACCTTCACCGTGACCATGTGGATCGCGCCGGCGGTCGTCGGCCTGATCGCGGGCAACGACTCCCAGCTGTACAAGACGGTCAGCGACCGCCTCGACGAGGGCGTCGTCGCGGTGCTGGGCGCGTCGCTGCTGTTCCTGCTGCCCGTCGAGTGGAAGCGGCGCGCGTTCACGCTGTCCTGGTCGGACGCGGCGCGCATCGACTGGGGCACGATCATGCTGTTCGGCGCGGGCATCATCTTCGGCTCGCTGCTCGCCGCGACCGGGCTGGCGAAGACGATCGGCGAGTCCACCTCGGGTGCGCTCGGCCTGGCGGGTTCGCTGCCGATCACGTTGTTCGCGGTGCTGCTGGCGATCCTGATCTCGGAGGCCACCAGCAACACCGCGGCCGCGTCGGTGGTGGTGCCGATCGTCATCCCGATCGCGGTGGCCGCCGGGGTGGATCCGCTGCTGCCGGCGCTGGCCGCCACCTTCGGCGCCTCGTTCGGCTTCATGCTGCCGGTCGCCACGCCGCAGAACGCGATCGTCTACGGCTCGGGCACGGTGCCGATCACGCGGATGATCCGCTCCGGCATCAGCTTCGACGTCTGCGGTGCCATCCTGATCGTCGTGGTCCTGCCGCTGACCGCGGCCCTCGCCGGGCTGACCTGAGCTAGCCTCGGACCATGGGGTCCGCTGATCAACGCACCATCGACTGGATCGACGGCGCGGTGGTGATCGTCGACCAGTGCGCGCTCCCCGGCGAGCACCGGCTGCTGCGCCTGACGACGGTCACCGAGCTGATCGAGGCGATCCAGCGGCTGGCGGTCCGCGGTGCCCCGGCGCTCGGCGCGGCCGGTGCGCTCGGGGTCGCGCTCGCCGCCCGGCACGGCACGTCAGCCGCGGACGTCGAGCGTGAGGCCGAGCGGCTGGCCCAGGCCCGGCCGACGGCGGTGAACCTGGCGTGGGGTGTGCGGCGGGCGTTGGCGAAGCTGCCCTCCGGGGCGGATGCCGTGCTCGAGGAGGCACTCGTCCTGCTCGCCGAGGACGAGGAACTGTGCCGGACAGCCTCCGGGCACGCCGCCGAACTGGTCCTGCGCGAGACCGCGCGGCGGCCACTGCGGCTGCTCACCCACTGCAACGCGGGCCGCCTGGCGACCGTCAGTTGGGGGACCGCGCTCGGTGTCGTGTGGCACCTGCACGCGGCGGGGCAGGTCGAATACGTGCTGGTCGACGAGACACGCCCGCTGATGCAGGGCGCGCGGCTGACCGCGTGGGAGCTGGCACAGGAAGGCGTGCCGTACCGGGTGCTGCCCGACGTCGCGGCGGCGTCGGCGATCGCCCGCGGCCTGGTCGACTGCGTGGTCGTCGGCGCGGACCGCATCGCGGCGAACGGCGACGTGGCCAACAAGGTCGGCACCTACGGCCTCGCGCTGGCGGCGGCCCGGCACCGCGTCCCGTTCGTGGTGGTGGCGCCGTCGTCGACGGTGGACCCGGCGACCCCGAGCGGCGACCTGATCGAGATCGAGGAACGCGCGGCCGGCGAGGTGACCACCTGGGGTGGCGTGCCGACCGCGCCGGCGGGCGCCGCGGCGTTCAACCCGGCCTTCGACGTGACACCGGCCGAGCTGATCACCGCGGTGGTCACCGAGCGCGGTCCCGGATGACCTCCATCGCCCGATAGAGCTCTTCGAACCCGGTCGTCAGCGGCGAGAGCCCGAGCCGGATGCCGTCGGGAGCGCGGAAGTCGATCAGCACCCCGGCCTCGATCAACACGGCCGAGAGTTCACGCGCGTCGGCGCGCCGGATCGTCACGTGCCCACCGCGCACCGCCGGGTCGCGAGGCGAGCCGAGCGCGAAGCCGAGCGGCGCCAGCCACTCGTCGAACAGCTCGACGGCGAACTCCGTGAGCGCCACCGCCTTCTCCCGGATGCGCGGCATGCCCGCTTCGGCGATCAGCTCGACACCGGCCTCCACCCCGGCGAGCCCGACCACCGGCGGCGTGCCGGACAGCAGGCGGCGCACCCCGTCCGCCGGTTCGTAGCCCGGCCCCATCTCGAACAGGTCCTTCCGGCCGAACCAGCCCCAGATCGGCTGGCGGACCTCGTCGGCCAGCTCGCGGCGCACGTACGCGAACGCGGGTGAGCCGGGTCCGCCGCAGAGGAACTTGTAAGTACAGCCGACCGCGAAGTCCACCTCGTCGGCATCGAGCGAAAGCGGGATCGAGCCCGCACTGTGGCAAAGGTCCCAGACGACCAGCGCCCCGGCCTCGTGCGCGAGGCGCGTGATCGCGGGCAGGTCCGCGATCTGGGCCGACCAGTAGTCGACCTGGCTCAATGTCACCACGGCGGTGTCCGGCCCGACGACCTCGGCCACCTGCGCCACGGACGGCCCGGCGTCCAGCTCGGTTTCCACCCAGCGGATGCGGCAGCCGAGTTCCTCGGCGATGCCCTCGACCAGGTAGCGATCGGTCGGGAAGTTGTGCCGGTCGGTGACGATCTCGCGCCGGCCGGGCCGCAGGGCCAGCGCCGCCCGCAGCAGCTTGTACAGCCACACCGAGGTCGACTCGCCGAGCACCACCTGCCCGGGAGCGGCACCCAGCACCACCTCGCCCAGGCGGTCGCCGAGCCGGGTGGGCAGCTCGGTCCAGCCGTCGGACCAGCCGCGGATCAACCGGCCGCCCCAGTCCTCGCGGACCAGCGCCTCGAGCCGGTCGAGCGCCGCACGCGGCGGCCTGCCCAGCGAGTTGCCGTCCAGGTAGGCGACCAGTTTCTCGTCGGCGGGCAGGAACCGGTCCCGGAAGGGGTAGAGCGGATCGGTCTCGTCGAGGTCGCGCGCACGCTGCAGGGTCACGGGCCCACCATAATTCCGTCGCCCCGGCGGCCGCGTTGTCCTACGGTCCGCGCATGCCGTTCTTCCCCGAGGCCGCGACCGAGGACCAGTTCGAAGCGCTCACCAACGAGCAACTCCGCCCCGGGGTCGCCGCCCTGCTGGCCGAACTCGGCCTCACGGACCGGACGGCCGTGCGCTTCGACGACGGCTCGCTGCCCGTCTACGCCGTGGGCGACGACCTGGTGTTGAAGCTCTTCCCGCCGGTCCACCTGTCCGAGTTGGGCACCGAAGCCGGGGTGCTGCGCGCGCTGGACGGCCGGCTCCCGATCCCGACTCCGCGTCTGGACCGCACCGGCGAGTTCGACGGCTGGGGTTACGTGCTGATGAGCCGCCTCGCAGGTGAGGCGCTCAGCGGCGTCTGGCCGAACCTGACCGATGAGGACAAGGAGGCCGTGGCCCAGCAGCTCGGCGAGGCGCTGGCCACGCTGCACCGCACGCCCGCGCCGGATATCGGCCCCGCCGACTGGCCGGAGTTCCTCGCGGCCCGGCGGGCGAAGGCCGTCGAGCAGCAGCGGCGCGCGGGCCTGGCCGAGGAGTGGCTGGCGCAGATCCCCGGCTTCCTGGCCGAGGTCGACCTCGGCACCCCGTCGCCCGTGCTGCTGCACACCGAGGTCATGCGCGACCACCTCCTGGTCCAGCGCGGTGCCGACGGCTGGGCGCTGACCGGGCTGTTCGACTTCGAGCCCGCGATGCGCGGTGCGCCGGAGTACGAACTGGTCGGTGTCGGCATTTTTGTCGCGGGCGGGGACCGGGCTTTCTTCCGCCGCGTGCTGCTGGCCTACGGCTACACCCCTGAGCAGCTGGACGCCGATTTCGCGCGCCGCTGCCTGGCGTACACGCTGCTGCACGTGTACAGCAATCTGCCCTGGTACCTGAAGGTGATGCCGGAACCGGAGCAGCCGACGCTGAACGCCTTGGCCCAGCGCTGGTTCGCCTGCTGACCACGCCGCTCGCTCACGCGCGGCGGACCAGCCCCGGCTGACCAGCCCGCCTGACCAGCTCGGCTGACCAACCCCCGGCTGCTCAGGCCCGGCTGCTCAGGCGCGGCCCTCCGGCAGCGCCCGGCGCAGCACCTCCGCGAGGTGCACCGCCTCCCGCCCGGCCTCCTGCGCGATCTGCGTCCGGCAGCTGAACCCGTCCGAAATCACCAGCGTGCCCGGATCCGTCTCACGCAGCGCGGGCAGCAACCTGTCCTCGGCGCAGGCCACCGAAACCTCGTAGTGCCCGCGCTCGAACCCGAAGTTCCCGGCCAGCCCGCAGCAGCCCGAGTCCAGTGTGGAGTTCCGCACCCCGGCACCGTCGAGCACGCGCTCGTCGGCCTCGAACCCGAGCACGGCGTGCTGGTGGCAGTGCACCTGGCTGACCGCGGGCACGTCCAGCGGCCGGAACTCCAGTGGCGAGTCGGCGACCAGCTCGGCGAGGGTCCGCGTCCGGCCCGCCAGCACCGCGGCGAGCGCGTCGTCCGGCAGCAGGGCCTTGAGGTCGCCGCGGAACAACGCGGTGCAGCTCGGTTCGACGCCCGCCACCAGGTAACCGGCGTCGAGATAGGGCTTGAGCACCGAGAGCGTGCGCCGCAGCACCTTCCGCGCCACGCCGAGCTGCCCGGTCGACACCCAGGTCAGTCCACAGCAGACACCCTTGTCCGGCAGCACGACGCGGTACCCGGCCGCGGTGAGCACCTCGGCCGCGGCCTCGAGCACGTGCGGGGTGAAGTAGTTGTTGAAGGAATCCGGCCAGAGCACCACTTTCCGGCCTTCACCGGCGTCCAGCCGCTTCCTGGTGAACGGCCGCGTGAACGCCGGAAGGTCCCGCTCCCGTGCGATGCCGCCGAGTCGCTTCGCCAGTGCCGCGAGGCGCGGTCGCTTCAGCAGCCAGTTGACCGGCCGGGGCGCGAGCGCGGCGACGCGCAGCCACATCGGCAGCCACCCCATCGAATAGTGCGACGCCGGGCGCAGACGTCCTCGGTAGTGCTGGTGGTAGAACTCGGCCTTGTATGTCGCCATGTCAACATCCACCGGGCAGTCCGACAGGCAGCCCTTGCACGACAGGCACAGGTCCAGCGCCTCACGGACCTCCTCCGACCGCCAGCCGTCGCGGATCACCTCGCCGTTGATCATCTCAGTGAGCAGCCGAGCCCGGCCGCGGGTCGAATGCTTCTCGTCGAGGGTCGCCCGGTAGCTCGGGCACATCACCCCGCCGCCTTCGGTGTTGCGGCACTTCGCGACCCCGACGCATCGCCGCACCGCCTGCCCGAAACTGCCGCGGTCCTCGGGATAGCCCAGGAAGGTCACCGAATCGATCGACGGCGGTGCCGTCCGCACCCGGATGTTCGCGTCGAGCGCACGGGGTTCGACGAGCACACCGGGGTTCATCATGCCGTCCGGATCGAAGATCCCCTTGAACCGGCCGAACAACTTGATCATCTCCGCGCTGTACATGCGCGGCAGCAGTTCCGAGCGCGCCTGCCCGTCACCGTGCTCGCCGGACAGCGAACCACCGTGCGCGGCGACCAGGTCCGCCGCCTCTTCGAGGAACTTCCGGAAACCCGCGAGCCCCGGCCGCGACAGCATGTCGAAGTCCAGTCGCATGTGCAGGCAGCCTTCACCGTAGTGGCCGTACACCACGCTTTTCCTGCCGTGCTGGGCCATCAACTCCTTGAACTCGCGCAGGTAGGCGCCGAGTCGTTCGGGCGGGACGGCCGCGTCCTCCCAACCGGGCCAGGCCTCCGAGCCGTCCGCAAGCCGGGTCGCCAGGCCGGCGCCCTCCTCGCGGATCCGCCACAACTGCCGCTGCGCCTTGGGATCGGTGAGCACCACGTGCCCGGTCAGCCGCGCGGCGAGTTCCTTGGTCAGCGCCCGTGCCCGGTCCAGCGCCTGGTCCCGGGTGTCCGCGCCCAGCTCGACGTACAACCACGCTTCGCCACGCGGCAGATCCGCACCACGCGAGGAATCCAGCAGCGACACCAGTTCCGCGTCCACGCCTTCGACCGTGAGCGGCGACCACGGCAGGATCGACGGCACCGCGTCCGCCGCCGCGATGTCCGATTCGAAGCCGAGCACGGCGAGCACGCGCTCCCTGGGCAGCTCGGCCAGTTCCAGTTCCGCGCCGAGCACCGTCACGCAGGTGCCTTCACTGCCCACCAAGGCTTTTGCCAGGTTTGTCCCGTTTTCCGGCAGGAGGTGCTCCAGCCCGTACCCGGAAACGCGGCGCGACCACGGCGTGAGTTCGGTGCGCAGCAAAGAGAGATTGTCGTGCACCAGCTTCCGCAGTTCCGGCGGCACTCCGGCGTCCGGGCCCACGGTGAGGCGGGTGCCGTTGTAGAGCAGCACATCCATGCTCCGCACCGCGTCGGCCGTCCGGCCCCAGGCCACCGAATGCGAGCCGCAGGCGTTGTTGCCGATCATGCCGCCGAGCGTGCAGCGGCTGTGCGTGGACGGATCCGGTCCGAACCGCAGCCGGTGCGGCGCGGCGGCGGCCTGCAGCCGGTCGAGCACCACGCCCGGTTCCACCCACACCGTCCGGTTCACCGCGTCGATTTCACCGAAACGGTTGCAGTAACGGGAAAAGTCCACCACCACGCCGGGCCCGCACGAGTTGCCCGCGATGCTCGTCCCGCCACCACGCGCGACGATCGGCGCCCCGGCCCGCCGGCACGCCGCGACCACCTCCTCGGCCTCCTCCACCGAGCGCGGCCACACCACGCCGACCGGTTCGTGCCGGTAGTTCGAAGCATCCGTGCTGTACAGCGCGAGGGTGGCCGCGTCGACGGCCACCCTCGCACCCAGTTCCGCCCGCAACGCCGCTCGCAGCTCCCGCATCACCCCATTGAAGACAAGATCAGCTCGCGCCGCACGACTGCGCGGTGAATCCGTCCGCGCCGGCGGCCGTGTCCGAAATTGTCGGTGCCGCGAGGTTCACTTGCGGTGCGGGGAAGGAGTCTCGAGATGTCAGCAGCGAGCCCGACCTGTTCGTCGACGGCCTCGCCTGCTGCCACCAGAACACCGTTCGGGAGCTGGCCCACCGCGGCCTGTTCACCGCCGCCGCGGCCGGCGCCCACGGGCACGCGAGTGCCCGCCAAGCTGACTGCGGCGGGTTACCGGGCGATTGGCTTCCGGGTGATTTCCGGGTGCGCCGTACCCGGACCCGGCTCGGCCGCCGCCTGAAGCCGGAACGATCAAGTCGCCGACCGGCCCGGCATCCGCGCAGGTCAGCGGCCTGTTCACGGTCCGGAATCGGGTTAACGCCGACGTTACCCGCCCGTCAACCTTCGCGTGGCATTTCCCACGCCGTGACCGCGACGTGTCCCGATAATGGAAATTTCACACTACTGTCATAAGACCCGGCGAACCCGGGAGTAGGTAGCGCACGCCGAGCAGACCACCACCACGCGGATCTCGGCAGCCGCGCTTACCCACGTGTGCCCAGCGCACACCGACGTCGTGCACAGTGCGGTGCACGGGCCACCCAGTGCCGTGTGGCCTCTGTCGATCAGCGTGCCCAGGTTTTCCGGGCTTACGCGTCTTCGCTCTCGACTGACCATCGCAGTCCGGGATCCGCCCGTTAGCCGAGTCCGCCAGACCGGCCCCGATCGGGTGACTGCCCGGTGCTGCCTACGCCCGAGGAGGCGGCCAGCCGTGACCCGCCATGATCAGCACCACCGCAGGCCAGCAGGCCTGTACGACCCGCAGTTCGAGCACGACGCCTGCGGGGTCGCCTTTGTCGCGGATCTCACCGGGAGACGAGACCACCAGATCGTTCGCAAGGCAC
This sequence comes from Amycolatopsis albispora, assembly GCF_003312875.1. NCBI lineage: Bacteria > Bacillati > Actinomycetota > Actinomycetes > Pseudonocardiales > Pseudonocardiaceae > Amycolatopsis > Amycolatopsis albispora. Next base: position 8,145,053 of record NZ_CP015163.1, on the reverse strand, counting down.
TGGTCGCACTGCGGAACCTCGAACACCGCGGCGCCCGCGGCGCCGAGCCGGAAACCGGTGACGGCGCGGGCCTGCTGATCCAGGTTCCGGACGAGTTCTTCCGCGCGGTGACCGAGTTCGAGCTGCCCGAACCGGGCGAATACGCCGTCGGCACCGCGTTCCTGCCCGTCGACGAGACCGCCAGGGGCCGCGCGATGAGCGCGATCGAGCGGATCGCCGGCGAAGAGGACCTGCAGGTGCTGGGCTGGCGCGAGCTTCCCGTGCGCACCGAGCACACAGGACCGACAGCGGCCGCGACGATGCCGCACTTCAGCCAGCTCTTCCTCGGCCCGCGCTCGCCGGGCGTGACCGGCCTCGCCCTGGAGCGGGCGGCTTTCTGCGTGCGCAAGCGCGCCGAGCACGAGCTGGCCGAGGACGAGGTCTACTTCCCCAGCCTGTCCGCGCGGACCATCGTCTACAAGGGAATGCTCACCGAGGCCCAGGTGGAGAGCTTCTTCCCCGACCTCACCGACGAGCGCGTCACCAGCGCCATCGGGCTGGTGCACTCCCGCTTCTCCACCAACACGTTCCCGTCGTGGCCGCTGGCGCACCCCTACCGGTACGTCGCGCACAACGGCGAGATCAACACGCTGCGCGGCAACCGCAACTGGATGGACGCCAGGGAGTCGATGCTCGCCAGCGACCTGATCCCGGGCGACCTGGAGCGGCTCTACCCGGTGATCACCCGCGGCGCCAGCGACTCGGCCTCGTTCGACGAGGTGCTGGAGCTCCTCCACCTCGGCGGGCGTCCGCTGCCGCACGCGGTGCTGATGATGATCCCGGAGGCGTGGGAGAACCACGAGGAGATGGACCCGGCCCGCCGGGCGTTCTACGAGTTCCACTCCACGCTGATGGAGCCGTGGGACGGTCCCGCGCTGGTGGCCTTCACCGACGGCACCCAGATCGGCGCCGTGCTCGACCGCAACGGCCTGCGCCCGGCGCGCTACTGGGTCACCGAGGACGGGCTGGTCGTGCTGGCCAGTGAGGTCGGCGTGCTGGACATCGACCAGGCCTCGATCGTCCGGAAGGGACGGCTGGAGCCGGGCCGGATGTTCCTGGTGGACACCGCCGAAGGCCGGATCATCGACGACGACGAGATCAAGGGCGGGCTCGCCGCCGAGCACCCGTACCAGGAGTGGGTCGAGCAGGGCCTGCTCCAGCTGGAGGACTTGCCGGAGCGGGAGCGCGAGGTGCCGCCGCACGCCGCGCTGGTCCGCCGCCAGCAGGCGTTCGGTTACTCCGAAGAGGAGCTCGACGTCCTGCTCGAGCCGATGGCCCGCACCGGCGCGGAGCCGATCGGCTCGATGGGCAACGACTCGCCGCTCGCCCCGCTGTCCAGCGGTTCGCGGCAGCTGTTCGACTACTTCACCCAGCTGTTCGCCCAGGTGACCAACCCGCCGCTGGACGCGATCCGCGAGGAGCTGGTCACCGCGCTGGGTGCGCAGCTCGGCGCCGAGCCGAACCTGCTCACCGCCGACGCCTCCTCCTGCCGCCGCATCGTGCTGCCGTTCCCGGTGCTCGACAACGACGAGCTGGCCAAGCTGGTGCACATCAACGACGATGGCGACCTGCCGGAGTTCAGCGCGGTCACGGTGTACGGCAGGTACGAAGTGGACGGTGGCGCCGAGGCGCTCACCCGGCGGCTGGACGAGATCAGGGCCGAGGTGTCGCAGGCCATCGCCGACGGCGCGCGGCTGATCGTGCTGTCCGACCGCGGCGTGGACGAGAAGCACGCGCCGATCCCGTCGCTGCTGCTCACCGGCGCGGTGCACCACCACCTGGTCCGCGAGAAGACCAGGACGCAAGTCGGCCTGCTCGTCGAGGCCGGGGACGCGCGCGAGGTGCACCACATCGCGCTGCTGATCGGCTACGGCGCGGCCGCGGTCAACCCGTACCTCGCGATGGCGACCGTGGAGGAGCTGGCCTCGGACGGGCGGATCGAGGGCGTCGACGCGAAGCAGGCCACCCGGAACCTGATCAAGGCGCTGGGCAAGGGCGTGCGCAAGACGATGTCCAAGATGGGCGTGTCCACGGTGGCCTCCTACACCGGCGCGCAGATCTTCGAGGCGATCGGGCTGGGCGAGGAGGTCATCAACACCTGCTTCACCGGCACCACCTCGCGGCTCGGCGGCATCGGGTTCGAGACCATCGCGCGGGAGGTCGCGCTGCGGCACCGGCGGGCCTTCCCGCCGGACGGCGTGCGGCCCAGCCACCGCGAACTCGAGACCGGCGCCGACTACCAGTGGCGCCGCGAGGGCGAGCCGCACCTGTTCAACCCGCAGACGGTGTTCAAGCTGCAGCACTCCACCAGGTCCGGCAAGTACGAGATCTTCAAGGAGTACACCAAGCAGGTCGACGACCAGGCCGAGCGCCTGCTCACGCTGCGCGGGCTGTTCGGGTTCAAGGAGGGCGCGCGCCCGCCGGTGCCGATCGAAGAGGTCGAGCCGGTGTCCGAGATCGTCAAGCGGTTCGCCACCGGCGCCATCTCCTACGGCTCGATCTCGAAGGAGATGCACCAGACCCTGGCGATCGCGATGAACCGGCTGGGCGGCAAGTCCAACACCGGTGAGGGCGGCGAGGACGCGGACCGGCTCTACGACCCGGAGCGCCGCTCGGCGGTCAAGCAGGTCGCGAGCGGGCGGTTCGGCGTGACCAGCGAGTACCTGGTCAACGCCGACGACATCCAGATCAAGATGGCGCAGGGCGCGAAGCCCGGCGAAGGCGGTCAGCTGCCCGGCGCGAAGGTCTACCCGTGGATCGCGAAGACGCGGTTCTCCACGCCGGGTGTCGGCCTGATCTCACCGCCGCCGCACCACGACATCTACTCCATCGAGGACCTGGCGCAGCTGATCCACGACCTGAAGAACGCCAACCCGGCCGCCCGCATCCACGTGAAGCTGGTGTCCGAAGTGGGCGTCGGCACGGTCGCGGCCGGGGTGTCGAAGGCACACGCCGACGTGGTGCTCATCTCCGGGCACGACGGCGGCACCGGCGCGTCGCCGCTGTCGTCGATCAAGCACGCGGGCGGGCCGTGGGAGCTCGGCCTCGCCGAAACGCAGCAGACGCTGCTGGCGAACCGCCTGCGGGACCGGATCGTGGTGCAGACCGACGGCCAGCTCAAGACCGGCCGCGACGTGATCATCGCCGCGCTGCTGGGCGCGGAGGAGTTCGGCTTCGCGACCGCGCCGCTGGTGGTCTCCGGCTGCATCATGATGCGGGTGTGCCACCTGGACACCTGCCCGGTCGGGGTGGCCACGCAGAACCCGGTGCTGCGCGAGAAGTTCAGCGGCAAGGCCGAGTACGTGGTGAACTTCTTCGAGTTCATCGCGCAGGAGGTGCGGGAGTACCTGGCGCAGCTGGGCTTCCGGTCGATCGCCGAGGCGGTCGGGCACGCCGAGCTGCTCGACACCCGCAAGGCCGTGGAGCACTGGAAGGCCTCCGGGCTGGACCTGTCGCCGATCTTCCACGTACCCGAGCTGGAGCCGCGCGCGTCGCGGCACCAGGTCGTCGCCCAGGACCACGGGCTGGACAAGGCACTCGACAACACGCTGATCCAGCTGGCCGAAGGCGCCCTGAACTCGGGCGACAAGGTGCGGCTGGAACTGCCGGTGCGCAACGTCAACCGGACCGTCGGCACCATGCTGGGTTCGGAGCTGACCAAGCGCTGGGGCGGCGAGGGCCTGCCGGACGGCACCATCGACGTGACCTTCACCGGGACCGCGGGCCAGTCATTCGGCGCGTTCGTACCGAAGGGCATCACGCTGCGGCTGGTCGGTGACGGCAACGACTACGTGGCGAAGGGCCTGTCCGGTGGCCGGATCGTGGTGCGCCCGCCGCGTGATGCGCAGTACGCCGCCGAGGAGCACATCATCGCCGGTAACGTGATCGGCTACGGCGCGACCAGCGGGGAGATCTTCATCCGCGGGCGCGTCGGGGAACGCTTCTGCGTGCGGAACTCCGGTGCGCTGGCCGTCGTGGAAGGCGTCGGCGACCACGGGTGCGAGTACATGACCGGCGGCCGCGTGGTCGTGCTCGGCACCGTCGGGCGGAACTTCGCGGCCGGCATGTCCGGCGGCATCGCGTACCTGCTCGACGTGAACACGAAGCGGCTCAACACCGAGATGGTGGAGCTGGAGCCGCTCGACGACGAGGACACCGAACTGCTCCGCGACGCGGTCGAGCGGCACTACGACGAAACCGAGTCGGCCGTCGCCCGCGAGCTGCTGGCCGACTGGGACACCGCGGTGATCAGGTTCGGCAAGGTCATGCCGAAGGACTACAAGCGGGTGCTGCTCGCGCAGGCGGCCGCCGAACGCGAAGGCCGCGACGTGAACGAGGCGATCATGGAGGCCGCACATGGCTGACCCCAAGGGCTTTCTGACCACCGAACGCGAACTGCCGAAGCGGCGGCCGGTCGACCTGCGCCTGCTCGACTGGCGGGAGGTCTACGAGGACTTCGCGACCGGCAAGCAGCAGAAGCAGGCGGGCCGCTGCATGGACTGCGGCATCCCGTTCTGCCACCAGGGCTGCCCGCTCGGGAACCTCATCCCGGAGTGGAACACCCTGGTGTGGAAGGAGGACTGGCGCGCGGCGAGCGAACGGCTGCACGCGACCAACAACTTCCCCGAGTTCACCGGCACCCTGTGCCCGGCACCGTGCGAAACCGCCTGCGTGCTCGGGATCAACGACGATCCGGTGACCATCAAGCAGGTCGAGATCTCCATCATCGACCGCGCCTTCGAGGAAGGCTGGGTCACGCCGCAGATCCCGGAGAAGCGCACCGGGAAAAAGGTCGCCGTGGTCGGCTCGGGCCCGTCCGGCCTCGCCGCCGCGCAGCAGCTCACCCGCGCCGGCCACACCGTCGTGGTCTATGAGCGAGCCGACGCCATCGGCGGCCTGCTCCGCTACGGCATTCCCGAGTTCAAAATGGAGAAGCACCGCCTCGACCGGCGCCTGGACCAGATGCGCGCCGAGGGCACCGAGTTCCGCACCGGCGTCAACGTCGGCAAGGACCTCTCCGTCGAGGACCTGCGCGCCAACCACGACGCCGTGGTCCTCGCCGGCGGCGCCACAGCCTGGCGCGACCTCCCCATCCCCGGCCGCGAACTCGACGGCGTGTACCAGGCGATGGAGTACCTGCCCCCGGCCAACCGCGTCGCCGCCGGAACGCTCGCCGAGCCGACCATCACCGCCGACGGCAAGCACGTCGTAGTCATCGGCGGCGGCGACACCGGCGCCGACTGCGTCGGCACCGCCCACCGCCAGGGCGCCCTTTCAGTGACCCAACTGGAGATCATGCCCCGCCCCCCGGAGACCCGCTCCGAGGCGCACCCGTGGCCGACCTACCCGATGATCTACCGCGTCTCCTCCGCCCACGAAGAAGGCGGCGAGCGACTGTACTCGGTGAACACCCAGCAGTTCCTCGACGACGGCTCCGGCCGAGTCCGCGCACTGAGCCTCGTCGAGGTCCGCTCCGAGAACGGCAAGTTCGTTCCGGTCGAAGGCACCGAGCGCGAACTCCCCGCCGATCTGGTCCTGCTCGCCATGGGCTTCGTCGGCCCCGAACGAGCAGGCCTCCTGGAAAACCTCGGCGTCGAACTGGACCAGCGCGGCAACGTCGCCCGCAACGCCCAGTTCCGGACCAGCCTCGACGACGTCTTCGTCGCCGGCGACATGGGCCGCGGCCAGTCGCTCATCGTCTGGGCGATCGCCGAAGGCCGCTCCGCCGCCGCCGCGGTGGACGCCCAGCTCACCGGCCGGGAGATCCTCCCGGCACCGATCGCGCCGACCGACCGGCCGATCTCCTGAGCCGGCGGGGGAGGCCCGGTGCCAGCGTCGTCGTCGGCCCTCCCCCGCTTCCCCACCTGCTTCAACGGCTCCGCCTTCTCGCTTTCCCCCGCTCCCGCTCAACCCCGCCCGATGAACGGCATGTTCGTGGCAGCGATGGTCATGAACTGAACATTCGTGTTGAGCGGCAGGTTCGCCATGTAGAGCACCGCGCTCGCCACGTGAGCCGGATCGAATGTCGGTTCCGGCATGATCGTCCCATTCGCCTGCGGCACGCCGTCCGCGAACGCCGAGGCGAGGTCGGTGGCGGCGTTGCCGATGTCGATCTGTCCACACGCGATGTCGTAGGCACGCCCATCCAGCGAGATCTGCTTCGTCAAGCCCGTGATCGCGTGCTTCGTCGCGGTGTAGGCAGCCCGCTGCGGGCGCGGCGAGTGCGCGGAGATCGACCCGTTGTTGATGATCCGGCCACCGCGCGGCCGCTGCTCCTTCATCAGCCGTACGGCGTGGTGCGCGCACAGGAACGAACCGGTCAGGTTCACTCCGACCGTGCTCGCCCAGTCCTCCGGCGAGATTTCGTCGACATCACCAGCGGGTCCCGACGTCCCGGCGTTGTTGAACAGCAGGTCCACCCGGCCCCACTTGCTCTGCACGGCGTCGAACAAGGCTGCCACCGAATCCGCCGACGCCACATCGGTCGGGATCACCTCGGCCCCGTCGAACCCGGCCGCCGTCTCGGCCAGCGGCTCCGGCCGCCGTCCGGCGAGCGCGACCCGGTACCCGTCCTCCAGCAGCGCGAGCGCCACCACCTTGCCGAGGCCGGAACCCGCACCGGTCACCACCGCGACCTTCTCCGTCGAAACCATTCCGCCGTCTCCTTCCCTGGCCGGTCAACGAGCCAACCGAGAATCTACGCGGTGGCCCGATCAGGAGCGCGATGGGCGAGGTTGTACCGCGGCGTTTGCGTCGAATCGAGCCAGCGTGGCGCGTAGAACGCGGGACGACCGCCGATCATCTGGATGTGCCACTCGGTGTGGTGGACAACCCGGTGGTGATGGCTACACAGCAACACCAGGTTGTCCAGGTCGGTCCGACCGCTGTGTGTCCAGTACACGACGTGATGCGGCTCAGTCCACTTAGGAGGCCGCGTGCAACCCGGGAACGTGCACCCACCATCCCGAGCTGCCAGCGCTCTTCGCTGGGCCTTGTTCGCCGTGCGGCTCGTTCTGCCGAGCACCAGTTCCTCACCGTTCCCGCGGAAGATCACCGGCGTCACAGCGGCACCACTGCAACAGATCCGGCGAGCGGTGTTCATGGAGACGTAGGCGGAATCGTTGACCAGCACCGGCTGATTCGACTGCATCTCGTCCAGGTTGATGTTGAGCGTCAGAACCGCCGACTCACCGCCTTGCACTGGAAGGTCGTCACAGCGTGCAGCCAGTTCCAGGATCTCGACCAAGGCATCTCCTTGTCGTTCGGCTGCGGACCGCGGATCGGAAGCGCCACTCACCGGATCCCTGGGCGCCGGCTTGGCCAGCACGCCAAGAAGCCCGTGCAGGATCTGCGCGTTGGCGTGATCGAGCGCGCCGCGCAGCTCCCAGTGACCACTCTTGCCTTGCCACAGCCGCAATGTGCACTGCGGACTAACCTGTTCGCGGTCGTCGTCGCCGGGCGGCTTGTTGCTTTGCTCGACGTAGTCCACGATCCGCCTGCCGACTCGGCGCACCTCATGCGGCCGGGCCTGCAGCGCCAGGTCCAGCAAAGTGCGCTCGTGAACTGCCAAGTCCTCGCCGGGCGCCTTGTCCGACAAGGTATTCGCCACCTTGCAGATCTCGGTCACATGCTCGCGGTTGATCGAACCGTTGCCCAGGGCTTCACCGACGGCAGCCAGAACAGGCGGGTCAGAACCTCGTTGTCGGTAAAGCAGATCGGCCGCGCGTTCGCGAGCCAGCGCCTCTCCTTTCGATACGTGGTCGGTTTCGGTCTGGAAGTGGGTGAAACTGCTGAAGCCGTGCTTCAGCCCGCGACTTCGCATCTCAGCGATGCCGCGAAGCAGCTCCGCGTAGGCCATGTCGAGCTTGCGGACAGCGTCGAGATGGCTCGCGGTGAGTTCTTCGTCGGAAAGTTTCCGAGACGGATCGGACACGCGACAACGGTAAGCAGCAAACTGGGTGGATGTCGACCAGCGACCTGAAAATGGCTGCCGAACGGCGCAAATCCACGGGAAAAGCGCGAAAAATACACCACTCGCGTGGTTGCAAATGGACACCATCGAACCGTTCAGGTATCAAGGGGTCGGTCGCCGCCGTGGCGCACAGGACGGCAACCTGTCGTGAGTTGGGTGGCCATGCGCGGCCACCGTCGCCGACTTATTGATCTTGACCGGCTCACCGAATCGGTTCGGCGAAGGGAGGACGTCTGGATGTCGACGCTGGCAGATGGTGTAACGGGCTCGGTCGGTAGGACGAATCATGGATAGCGGCTGGCCTGCCCCGGGCCGCCCTGGCGAGAGGGTGTCACGATGCGCCGAACCCGACGACTGCTCGCTGCCACGCTCCTGGGTGGGGCCGTGGCGCTGGCGGGCACTACGCCGGCAGGAGCGGATACCGCCGAAGTCCAGCTCTCGATCTCGGCCCCCACCGTGCACCCGGGCGATACGGTGATCGTCACCGAGACGATCACGAACATCAACGGTTTCACCGTGCTCCACCCGGCAGCACGGTTGTTCAGTACGCCGCGGAACCTGACGTCTTACGCAGAGCTGATCGGCTGCTCCGGCGTGACTTGCTCCACTGTGGACGGACTCGATGGCCCGACCGGCTACCAGGGCACGCTGCCCGAAGCACTATCGGCTGGCGAGTCCGGTCAGGTGAGCTTCACTCTCAAGATCACCGCGGACGCACCTGACTTCACACATACGTTGCAGGGGCAGTTCTTCGGCAGCAACTACGCCACCGAGCGCGTTGACGGGAAGATCCTCACCGTGGACGCGAGGGCGGACCGTGCGGTGAAGCTCACCGGCACACCGAAGCCCGGGTTACTGGGTGGGCGGATTGACTTCACGGTGACAGTCACGAACAACGGTCCAGACCCCGCCACGAGCACCACGGTGACGACCAGCCTTCCAGGCGGGTTGAGGGCCACCGCGGGCTCGGGTTGTACTTCCTCCACAGGCAAAGTGACCTGCACCGTCGGCGAATTGGCGAACAGTGCGCAGGGGACGGCTTCCTTCTCCGTGCCCTACGGTTTGCTGACCATCGGCCTTCCGTTCACGTTCGCGGCCAGCAGTTCGGGTGGCGTGCCCGAGGATCTGAATGCGGCGAACGACAAGTCGTCGGTTACCTGCACGGTGCTCACGCCGTTGCTGGCGAACTGCGGCTAGCCGGGCGGCTAGCTGCGCGCGCGCCAGCGCACGGGGAGCAGCCACGCGAGGTAGCCGCCGCCGAGGATGCCGGTGGCAATGCCGACCGGTAGTTGCTGGGACGGGAACAGGCGTTGGATCCCGAGGTCACTGGCGACCAGGAGGAGGGCGCCCATCAGAGCCGAGGACAACAGCCCCGGGCCCGCGGCACGGGTGAGCTTGCGCGCGAGTTGGGGTCCGGCGAGTGCGAGGAAGGTGATCGGGCCGGCGGCCGCGGTCGCCACGGCGCAGAGGGTCACGCTGACGCCGAACAGGACCAGTCTGCTGCGCTCCACCGGGACGCCGAGGCCCTTGGCTGCGTCGTCGCCCATTTCCAGCATGGACAGGCGACGGCCGTAGTAGGCGGCGATGGGCAGCAGGATGGCGACCGCGATGGCGACCGGCTGCACGTGTTCCCAGCCGCGCCCGTTCAGGCCGCCGACTTGCCAGGCCTGCGCGGAAACGGCGTCCTGCAGGCTGGCCCTGGTGATGAGGTAGGAGTTGACGGACAACAGCATCGAACTGACACCGACGCCGATGAGCACCATGCGCAGGCCGTGCATTCCCCGTTTGAATGCCAGCAGGTAGACCACGAGCGCGGTGATCATGCCGCCGATCAAGGCACCCAGCGCGGTCTCCAGCATGCTGCCCGCGGTGGTGATGATGACGATCAGTGCACCGGTCGCGGAGCCGTGGGTGAAACCGATGATGTCGGGGCTGCCGAGCGCGTTGCCGGAAAGGCTTTGCAGGATCGCGCCGCTCACGGCGAGGGCGACGCCGACCAGCAAGGCTGCGAGAAGGCGCGGCAGCCGCAGGGTGGTGACGATGAAGTCGGCGCCAGGCGGGCCTTGGCCGAAGAGCGTGGCTACCACTTCCGGCACGGAGAGCTTGTAGTCGCCGGTGGTCAGGCTGACCACGGAAACCGCCGCGACGGCGATGGCCAGCACCGTGCAGACGATGGCCGCTCGGGCTGGGACGCGCAGGGAGATCCGGCCGCCGGGGGCGCGCAACACCCGGTCGGTGCCGGCGGTCTTGAGCGCGTTCACAGCCGCGCCGGCTTCCGGCGGCGGCACAGTGCGATGAACACCGGCGCTCCCACGATGGCGGTCATGATTCCGACCTGCACCTCTTCCGTGTCGTCGAAGGTCCGGCCGAGCACGTCGGCACCTAGCAGGAGGATCGCCGCGAGCACCATCGAATAGGGCAAGCCCCAGCGGTGATCCGGTCCGACGATCAGGCGGGCGGCGTGCGGCACGGCCAGGCCGACAAAGCCGATCGGGCCGATCGCCGCGGTGGCGCCGCCGCACAGCAGGGTCACCGCGATGGCGCCCGCCACCCGGGTGGCGGTGACGTTGGCGCCGAGCGCGCTAGCTGCCTGGTCGCCGAGCGCGAGCGCGTTCAGGGGGCGCGCCAGTACGAGCGCGATCACCACGCCGAGAACGATGAACGGCAGGACCTGCCACAGGGTGTCGGTACCGCGGCCGACCAGCGAGCCGACGTTCCAGAACCGGAACTTGTTGAACACCTCGACGTTGAGCAGGACCACCGCGCTGATGAAGGCAAACAGTATCGCGGTCACGGCGGCACCGGCGAGGACAAGGCGGTCCGGCGAGGAGCCGCTGCGGCCCGCCGAGCCGAGGACGTAGACGACCACCGAGGCCGCGGCGGCACCGGCGAAGGCGAACCACACATAACCGAAGATCGAGGTGACGCCAAGGAAGGCGATACCGATCACGATCGCGGCGGCGGCGCCGAGGTTGACGCCGAATAGGCCGGGGTCGGCGAGCGGATTCCGGGTCAGCGCCTGCATCAGCGAACCGGACAGGCCGATCGCCGCGCCCATGACGATCCCCAGCAGCGTGCGCGGGATGCGCAGCTCGTGGATGATCACAGCCTCGCTGGAGCCGTCGTTGTTCCACAGCACGTGCCAGGCGGTGGCGAGCGGGATGTCCTTCGTGCCGATCGCGATGCTGAGCACAAAGACGAAGCCGAGCACACCGAGGGCGAGCAAGATCCCGGCCAGGCGGAGCAGGTTCGTGCGGGCGCCGGCCGGTTTGAGCTGCGCGGCCTCCTCGGCAGGTGGGGCGACTACCAACCCGGCCTCCAGCCTCTGATGAGCATGTCCAGGCAGCTTATAGGGTAGCCTTACCTAGCTAGTCCCCCAGGTGAGTCAGGGAGGCGACGTTGACCGGCCGGGACGTGCTCCGACGCGCGATCGGCGGGCACAAGGGACGCCTCACCGCGGCTTCTGTGCTCGCGGCCGCGCACCAGGGCTGCGAAGCATTGGTGCCGGTGCTGATCGGCGTGGTGGTCGACCGGGCGATCGCGCCCGCTTCGGCTGCGGAACTGGTGACGTGGCTGGCCGTGTTGCTGGTGTTGTTCGCCGCGTTGTCGAACACCTACCGGCACGCGCTGCGCCTGGCCGAGCGTGCTGCCGAGTACACCGGGCACCGCATCCGCCTGGTGCTGAGCGAGCGGATTCTGCACCCGCGCGGCGGTGCCGAGGCGAGCCACCTGCCCGGGGCGCTGGTGAACATCGCGACCGAGGACGCGCGGCGCGTCGGCTCGGTGAACGGGGTGTTGCCGTTCGGCATCGCGGCGATCGCCGGGATCGTGGTCAGCGCCGTGTTCCTGCTGCTGATCAGCGTGCCGCTCGGGCTGCTGGTGCTGCTGGGCGTGCCACCGCTGCTGTGGCTCGGGCACCTGATCGGCAAGCCGCTCGAGCGTCGCAGCGGGGTCGAGCAGGAGCGGGCGGCGCACGCGTCGGGGATCGCCGCGGATTTGGTCGCCGGGCTGCGCGTGCTCAAGGGCATCGGCGCCGAGCCTGCCGCGATCGACCGGTACCGCCGGACGAGCCAGGACTCGCTGGGCGCCACCTTGCGCGCGGCCCGAGCGCAGGCGTGGCACGGCGGCGCGGTGCTCACGCTCACCGGCATCTTCATCGCGTTGGTCGCGCTGGTCGGCGGCAATCTCGCGATCAGCGGGGCGATCAGCGTGGGCGATCTGGTGGCCGCGGTCGGGCTCGCGCAGTTCCTGCTCGGACCGCTGAGCGTGCTCGGCTGGGCGAATGCGGAGCTGGCGCAGGGGCGGGCGTCGGCGGCTCGGGTGGCCGAGGTGCTGTCCGCGCCGCAGGCCGTCGAAGGCGGGACCGGGGCGGTCCCGGCCGAGGTCGCCGGCGAGGTCCGGCTGACCGGGGTGCGGCATGGCGCGCTCAAGGGGGTGGACCTGGAGGTCGCGCCCGGGGAACTGGTGGGCGTGGTGACCGGCGATCCGGCTGCGGCCACGAGCTTGCTGGACTGCCTCGGCCGTGACGCCGACCCGGTCGAAGGCGCCGTTCTTCTCGACGGGACACCTTTGGCGTCGATGGACCCGCACGAGATCCGCGCCGCGATTCTGGTCGCCGCGCATGACGCCGACCTCTTCGAGGGCACGCTGCTGGAGAACGTTGGCACCGAGGACGTGCTGGTCGCGGCCGCCGCGGACGAGGTCGCCAGCGCGCTGCCCGACGGCGTGCACACCAAGATCACCGAACGCGGGCATTCGCTTTCCGGTGGGCAGCGGCAGCGGGTCGCGCTGGCTCGCGCGCTCGCCGTGGAGGCGCCGGTGCTGGTGGTGCACGACCCCACGACGGCGGTCGACACGGTCACCGAGGCGAGGATCGCGGCGGGGCTGGCGCGGTTCCGGCGTGCGCGCACCACGGTGCTGGTCACCACCAGCCCGGCCCTGCTCGCCGAGACGGACCGCGTGGTGCTGATCGAAGACGGCGTGGTGAGCGCCGTGGGGCGGCACGGTGATCTGGTCCGTGACCTGCCCGCCTATCGTGCGACGGTGCTCTCGTGAGCGCGGAACGTCCCCTGCTGCCGATCGCGTCCGGCAAGCGGACCTGGGCCGTGGTCGCCGGGCTGCTGCGCGAGCAGCGCGGGCGGGCGCTGGCCACGTTCGCGATGCTCTTCTCGGCGACGGCGATCGGGCTGGCGATCGCGCCGCTGCTCGGCTCGATCGTCGACCTGGTCACGAACAAGGAGTCCGCCGACGCGCTGGTGGTGCCGGTGGTCGCGCTGGTCGGGGTGGCACTCGCCCAGGGGCTGGCGATGGCACTCGGGATCTCCATGGTTGCCGGGCTGGGCGAGACCATGCTCGCGACGCTGCGGGAACGCTTCGTCGAGCGGGCGCTGAACCTGCCGTTGTCCGAGGTGGAGCGCGCGGGCTCCGGCGACCTGACCTCGCGGGTGACCAGCGACGTCTCGGTGATCGCGCGGGCCGTTCGTGAGGCGCTGCCGGAGCTGTCGCGGTCGACGCTGACCATCGTGCTCACCTTCGGCGCGCTGGCGTTGCTGGACTGGCGATTCCTGCTCGCGGCGCTGCTCGCGGCGCCGATCCAGGTGTTCGCCGTACGCCGGTACACGCGCCAGGCCATTCCCCTCTATGCGGCTCAGCGGGTGGCCGCGGGCGCGCAGCACCAGCAGTTGCTCGACACGGTCGGCGGTGCGCGCACGGTCCGGGCGTTCCGGCTGGCGGACAGCCACGTCGAGCGGGTGCGCCGGCGGTCCGATGCGGCGGTCACGCTGTCCCTGCGCGGGATCCGGCTGGTGACGACCTTCTTCGCGCGATTGAACTACGCCGAGTTCATCGGCCTGGCGGCGGTGCTGATCGCCGGGTTCCTGCTGGTGCGCGGCGGTGGCATGACGATCGGCACGGCCACCGCGGCGGCGCTGTACTTCCACAACCTGTTCGGGCCGATCATGACCGCGCTGGCGCTGGTCGACGACGCGCAGGCGGCCACCGCGAGTCTCGCGCGCCTGATCGGTGTCGCCGACCTGCCCTCGACCCCGGAGCCGGAGCGGTCGGCCGCCCCGGTCGACGCCTCGGTGAAGACCGCCGAGGTGGGGCACGCCTACGTGCCGGGGCACGACGTGCTGCACGAGGTCAGCGTGCACATCGGCACCGGGGAGCGGGTCGCGCTCGTGGGGGCGAGCGGTGCCGGGAAGACGACCTTGGCGAAGCTGATCGCCGGCATCCACCCGCCGTCGAGCGGGTCGATCTCGCTGGGCGGCGTGCCGCTGGGCGAGCTGGGGCCGTCCGCGACGCGGCGCACGGTCGCCCTGATCAGCCAGGAGGTGCATGTGTTCGCCGGTGCGCTGGCCGACGACCTGCGCCTGGCGAAACCGTCGGCGACCGACGAGGAGCTGCACGCGGCACTGGCCGAGGTCGGCGCGCTGGAGTGGGCGACCTCGCTGCCGGACGGCCTCGCCACCGTGGTCGGCGACGGTGGTCACCGGCTCACTGTCACGCAGGCGCAGCAGCTGGCGCTGGCGCGGCTGGTTCTGACCGATCCGCCGATCGTCATCCTCGACGAGGCGACGGCCGAGGCGGGCAGCGCGGGGGCGCGGGTGCTGGAGGCGTCCGCGGGTGCCGCGCTGCGTGGCCGCACCGGGCTGGTGGTGGCGCACCGGCTCAGCCAGGCGGCCGCCGCCGACCGGATCGTGGTGCTGGACGGCGGCCGGGTGGCCGAGTCCGGAACGCATGACGAGTTGGTCGCCGCCGGTGGGCGTTATGCGCGGCTATGGGAGGCGTGGTCCGGTCAGCGACAGTGACCAAGCTGTGCTGCGAGGGGAGCCACTCGGGACTTGACGTTGATGTTTGGTTAGGCAAACCTGAGTTGCCTTGCCCGTTCGACCCCTAAGGACCTGACGATGGATCGATCCCCGACCCGCCGCTTCCGGCGTTTCGCCGGGCTGCTGACCTCGGCGCTGCTGGCCGGTGCCGCGCTCGCCGGGTGCGGTAGTGAGGAAGCGCCCGCGGCGCCCACCGCTCCGGGCGCTGTCCCGGTCGAGCCCGCCGCCTTCCCGGTGACGATCGACCACAAGTACGGGTCCACCGAGATCAAGGCGGAGCCGAAGCGGATCGTCACGGTCGGGTACACCGATCAGGACGCGCTGCTTTCCGTGGGCGTGGTGCCGGTGGCCACCAGCGAGTTCGTCGGCGAGTTCCCCGGCGCGATCGGGCCGTGGGCGACCTCGAAGCTGAACGGCGCGCCGCTGCCCGAGGTGATGAAGGGCAGCGCGGACCCGCAGTTCGAGAAGATCGCCTCGCTGCGCCCCGACCTCATCCTCGGCCTGTACTCGGGGCTGACCCAGGAGCACTACGACAAGCTCGCGCAGATCGCGCCGACCATCGCGCAGCCGAAGGAGTTCAAGGACTACGGCGTGCCGTGGCAGGAGAGCACCCGCAAGATCACCAAGGCGGTGGGCCGCGGTGGTGCCGGTGAGATGATCATCTCCGAGGTCGAGGCGAAGCTCGCGCAGGTCAAGCAGGCGCACCCGGAGTTCGCGGGCAAGAGCGCGCTGATGGCGACCACCTACCAGGGCTACTTCATCTACGGCAGCGAAGACCCGCGGTCGCGGGTGCTGACGTCGCTCGGCTTTGTGCTGCCGCCGAACCTCGACCAGGTCATCGGGGACAAGTTCGGCGCGAACATCAGTCCGGAACGCACCGACCTGCTCAACGTGGACGCGCTCGCGTGGATCGTCGCCGGGGTCGACGAGGGGCGCGCGACCTTGGACAAGGACACGCTCTACACGGGCATGCGGGTGGCCAAGGAGAAGCGCGAGGTGCTGATCGACGAGGCCAGCCAGTACGGCGCGGGCATCTCGTTCGTGTCGCCGCTGTCGGTGCCGTGGGTGGTCGACAGGCTGGTGCCGCAGCTGACCGCGGCCGTGGACGGCAACCCGGCCACCGAGGTCAAGCCCGTGACCTCCTGAGCCGATCCGGCGTAGTCGAGCGGGGCACCACTGACGCGAAGTGGTGCCCCGCTCGGCGTTTCAGGCTTGTTGGGGAGGGCCGGGGTCAGCGCAGGGAGGCGGGGCGCAGGTCGGTCCAGTTGGTCTCGACGTAGTCCAGGCACTCCTGGCGCGAGGCCGGTCCGAAGGCGACCGTCCAGCCGGCGGGCACGTCGGCGAACTCCGGCCACAGGCTGTGCTGCTGCTCCTCGTTGACCAGCACCGAGAACGTGCCGTCGGGGTTGTCGAAGGGGTTGGTCATCGGTTGTTCTCCTTAACAGGGGTCTCCGGGGCGGCCGCGGCCTCGGTGAGTACTTCGAGCAGGGAGGTGGCGAGCCCGGTGGCGGTGCCGGCGTCGAAGAGGTCGGTGGCGTAGGTCAGGTAGCAGGGCACGGCGCCGGGGGCCTCGAAGAAGCTGAGGGTCAGGTCGGCGTTCGTGGTGCCGAGGCGGACCGACTCATAGTGCGCGTTCTGCCCGCTCAGTTCCAGCGCGGCGACGGCCTCGTGGTGCACGAGCATGACCTGCGGGCCACGCCAGCCGGGCACTTCGGCGAGCACGTCGGCGAAGGCGGCGTCCTGGTGCTCGAAGGCGCTGAGATCTGTCTCGCGCACGCGCGCGAGAAGCTCGCTGAAGCTGGGCTCGCCGCCGGTGTCGGTGCGGAGCAGCACGGTGTTGAAGAAGCAGCCGACGAGGTCCGCGAGCCGGTCGTCCTCGCGCCCGGCGACCAGCGCACCGATGGGCAGGTCGGTACCGGCGCCGAGCCGGGTGAGCAGCGTGGCGAGCGCCGCCTGCAGCACCATGAACAGGCTGGTGCCGGTTTGCTGTGCGAGCGCGTCGATCGCGGTGTGCAGCTCGGGTTCGATGGTGAATTCGACGAAGTCCCCGCCGCGGGTCGGCTGGGCGGGACGTGGTCGGTCCGCGGGCAACGCGAGTTCGGTGGGCAGGCCGCGCAGCACCTGGCGCCAGTAGCCGAGGTGCTTGCCGTCCTGCTCGCGAGCCCAGCGGCCGTAGTCCGCGTAGCCGACAGGCAACGGGGAGAACTCCGGCGCGCGCCCGGCCAGGCGGGCGGCGTAGGCGGTGTCGAGGTCGCGCAGCAGCGGCACGACGGACCATTCATCGACGCCGACGTAGTAGGCGGTGAACAGCAGCGCCTGCTCGCCGGTGTCCAGTGGGACGAGGCGGAACCGGGCGGGTGGCTCGGTGGTCAGGTCGCCGCCTTCGAGCACGAGGGCTTCGAGGTCACCGTGCGCGGTCTCGAGCACGCGGCCGGGGTCGCGCAGCCGCTGCCAGACCTGGCCGTCGACCTCCTCGAACACGGTCGACAGCGGCTCGTGCCGGGCGAAGACGTCGCGCAGCGCGGCCTGGAGGGCGGCTTCGTTGAAGCCCGGGGAGCGCATGGCCATGGCGATGTCGTAGCCCGGTCGCGGCCCGGCGGCGCGGTACTCGGCCCAGCGGTGCCGCTGGGCGGGTGCCAGTGGGACGCGCTCGGGCCGGGCTTCGGCGCGCAGGTCGGGACGCCGGGTCGTGCGGGCGCCGTCGAGCAGGTCGGCGAGGCCGGCCACGGTGGGAGCGTCGAAGACGTCGCGGATGCGGAGTTGGGAGCCGAGTTCGGCGCGGATGCGCGCGATCAGCCGCATGGACGCCATGGAGTGGCCGCCCAACGTGAAAAAGTTGTCATGCAGTCCGACGCGTGGCAGGCCGAGCACCTCCGCGACCAGGGCGGCGACCGCCTTCTGCTCGGCGGTGACGGGCTGGTCGTCGCCGGTCAGCGCGGAGAAGTCCGGGGCCGGGAGCGCGCGGCGGTCGAGCTTGCCGTTCGGGGTGAGCGGCAGCGGGCCGTCCAGCTCGATGAGCAGCGACGGGATCATGTACTCGGGCAGCAGGTCCGCCAGATACGCACGCAGGTCGCGCCAGTCATGCTGGCCACGCCGGTCGCGCGAGTCGCGCTGGTCTTCCTGGTCGCGCTGGTCGGCGGGTGCGGTCGGCACCACGTAGCCGACCAGCCTGGCGACGCCGCCGGCCCGGTCGACGGTGACCGCGGCCTGGCCGACCGACGGGTGCCGGGTGAGCGCGGCGGCGACCTCGCCGGGTTCGATGCGGAAGCCGCGGATCTTGACCTGGTCGTCGACGCGGCCGAGGAAGTCGAGGTTCCCGTCCGGCCGCCAGCGCGCGCGGTCGCCGGTGCGGTACATGGCCGACCCCGGCGGTCCGAACGGGCAGGCCACGAACCGTTCCGCCGTGAGCCCGGGGCGGCCGAGGTAACCGCGCGCGAGCCCGCGTCCGGCGATGTACAGCTCCCCCGCCACGCCCGGCGGCACCGGCCGCAGGCGCTCGTCGAGCACGTAGGCCGCGGTGTTCGGGTCGGGCACGCCGATGGGGACCGCGCCGGTGTGGCCGTGCTCGGCGCGCCACAGGGTCGAGTTGACCGTGGCCTCGGTGAGTCCGTAGGCGACCAGCAGGTTGAGGCGGTGTGCCCAGCGTTCGATCACGTCGGGTGGCACGACCTCGGTGCCGACGAGAATGGTCGAGCCGTCCGGCAGTTCGCAGTCCGGCGGCAACGCGGCGACCAGCGACGGCGGCAGGATCATGTGCGTGAGCCGGCGTTCGCGCAGGAAGTCGGTGAGCGCGGGGCCCGCGACCCGCACCTCGTCGGGCGCGATGACCAGGCGGCCACCCACGCACAGGGCCATGGTCAGCTCGAAGACGGCGACGTCGAACCCGACCGACGCGAACTGGAGGACGCGGCTGTCCGCGGTCACCCCCATCCGGTCGACGGCGGTCGCGGCCAAGCTGGCGATGCCCTCGTGCGGGACGACCACGCCCTTGGGCTGCCCGGTCGAGCCCGAGGTGTAGATGACGTAGCAGGCGGAGTCGAGCTTCGCCGGGCCCGCGCCAAGCTCGGGAGCCGCGGTCGGTAGCTCGGCCGTGTCGAGGTTGAGCCGTCGCACGCTGGCGACCTCGGGGAGGTGGTCGGCCGTGGTGGCGACCACGAGTCGCGCGCCGGAGTCGGTGAGGAGGTAGGCGATCCGGTCGCTCGGGTGCGCCAGGTCCAGTGGCAGGTACGCGGCGCCGAGCTTGAGCGTGGCGAGCACGGTCGCCACCATCTCGATCGACTTCGGCACCGCGATGCCGACCACGCTCTCCGGTCCGGTCCCGTGCGCGGCGAGCAGGTGCGCGATGCGGTCCGCCTGCCGGTCGAGCTGCCCGTATGTGATCGACCGCGCGCGGTCCACCACGGCGACCGCGTCCGGCGGGACCCGCACTCGTTCGGTGAACAACTCGGTCAGCGGCGCGGCGGGCACGTCCCGGGCTGTCGCGTTGAACTCGTGCAGCACCTGGTCGCGCTCGGCGGGCGTCAGCACCTCTAGCGAGCCGACCGGCCGGCGTGGTTCCCTGCCGACCTGGTCCAAGAGCCGGACCAGGCGGTCGGCGAGCGCCTCGGCGGTGCTCGCGTCGAACCGCTCCGCCGAGTAGTTCAGCTGCAGGGTCAGCTCCCCCGCGTCCGGCCGGTCGATCACCACAAAACCGAGGTCGAACTGCGAGGCACCGGTGTCGGCGTCGAGCCACTCCGTGGGCAGGCCGAGCACGTCGGGGTCCCCATCGGGCCGGTGGTGGTAGGCCACCATCACCTGGAACAGCGGGTTCCGCCCGGTCACGCGCTCCGGGTTGACCACTTCGACCACCCGCTCGAACGGCAGGTCCTGGTGCTCGAAGGCGGCGAACGCGGTCTCGCGCACCCTGGTCAGCACCTGGTCGAAGCCGGGATCGCCGCTGAGGTCGGTGCGCAGCACGAGCGTGTTCACGAAGAAGCCGACCAGGTCCTCCAGCGCGGAGTCGGTGCGCCCGGCGATCGGCGCGCCGAGGGGCAGGTCGGTGCCCGCGCCCAATCGGTGCAGCAGGGTGGCGACCGCGGCGTGGGCCACCATGAACATGCTCGCGCCCGACTCGGCGGCCAGCTCACGCAGCGGCCTCGCGATCCGGTCCGGCACCTCGACGCGAACCTTGCCACCGCGGCCGGTGGGCCGGGCGGGTCGCGGGCGGTCCGCGGGCAGCGGGATTTCCTCGGGCAGGCCACGCAGGGCCTGAGCCCAGAACTCCGCCTGCCGCTCACCGGAAGGCCCGCTCAGGAGCGCGCGCTGCCAGAGCGTGTAGTCCGCGTACTGCACCGGCAGCGGCGCCCAGTCCGGGGCCGCGCCGCCGAGCCGCGCCCGGTAGGCGGTCGCGAGATCGGTGAGGAAGGGGCGGTCGGACCACTCGTCGGTGGCGATGTGGTGCAGCAGGATCGCCACCACGTGGTCGTCCGGTCCGAGGCGCAGCACGTCGGCCCGGATCGGCACCTGGGTGCCGAGGTCGAATGGGCGCCGGACCAGCTCGGCCAGGTCCGGCACGTCGGCCACCTCGCGCACCACGAACTCCGGCTCGGGATCTTCGAGCACCAGCTGGTGCGGCTCGCCGTCGCGTTCGGGGAACACCGTGCGCAGCACCTCGTGCCGCCTCATCACGTCGCGGAGCGCGGCCCGGAGTGCGTCGACATCCAGCGCACCGGTCAGCCGGACGACCAGTGGGAAGTGGTAACCGGCCCCGCCGCCCATCCAGTCGAGCAGCCAGAGCCGCTGCTGCGCCGAGGACAACGGCACCGGCGACGGCCGTTCGGCGCGCTCGGTGCGCTCAAGGGCAGGCCGTTCCGAGGTCGCCCCCGTGCGCAACGCCAGGTCAGCCGGGGTCGGTGCCTCGAACAGGTCGCGAATGGCCAGTTCCGCGCCGAGGTCGGTGCGGGCCCGGCTGATCAGCCGGGTAGCGAGCAGCGAATGCCCGCCGAGGTCGAAGAAGTTGTGCTCGACACCGACCTCGGGCAGCCCGAGGACCTCGGCGAAGAGCGCGCACAGCACCTGCTCGGCGTGGGTTTCCGGCGCCCGCGACTCGGTGAGCCGCACCGCGGGGTCCGCGTCCGGCAGGGCCTTGACGTCGAGCTTGCCGTTGTCGGTCAGCGGCAGTTCGTCGAGGACCACCAGCGCCGACGGCACCATGTAGTCCGGCAGGCTCTGCTTCAGCTCGGCACGCAACTTCGCGACGAGCGTCCCGGTGCCGCGCGCGGCCGACGGGTCGTTGGCGAGCTCGGCGGCACCGATCGGCCGGTACAGCCCCTCGGTCGGACCGGCCTGCGAGGTGAACACCGCCTCGAAACCGCCGTCCGACCAGGTGGTGTGCACCTGGTAGCCGAGCGCGGCCCCCAGCTCGTGGACGTCCTCCTGCTCGACACCGCCCGCTTCGAGGCGCGCGTCCGGGATCGGGCCGACGCGGACGGCACCGGTGTGCTCGCGCAGTCGCGACCGCAGCTGCCCGGCACCGCGCCACGGCTCCAGCGGCACTTCGGTC
Source organism: Amycolatopsis albispora (assembly GCF_003312875.1). Taxonomy (NCBI): domain Bacteria; kingdom Bacillati; phylum Actinomycetota; class Actinomycetes; order Pseudonocardiales; family Pseudonocardiaceae; genus Amycolatopsis; species Amycolatopsis albispora. The sequence continues at coordinate 8,123,671 of NZ_CP015163.1, read as the reverse complement.
ACGTCCACGGCGGCGACCGGCTCCCGCCTGAGGACCACGTCGTACCGGTACCGGCTCAGTTCGTTGTGGTGCCGCGCGCGCTTGGTCCGGATCTCGGCCCGGACGCCGGGGATCGTGGCGAAGTAGTCCGGGTCGAGCAGCAGTTCCTTCTCCATCGCGACCCCGCGTTCGACCGCCGCCGCGTCCTCGCCACCGCGGATCGCGGTGTGGAAGTGCGTGCTCAGGCGCAGGTTCCGCACGTCACCGACAAAGAGCGCACCGCCGGGCGCGAGCAGGTCGAGCGCGCCGGTGAGCACGCGGGTCAGGTAGTCCGCGCTCGGGAAGTACTGGATCACCGAGTTGAGCACGATGGTGTCGAACCGCCCGGCGGGCAGGCCGTCGAACTGGTGCGCGGGGCGGCAGTGCAGGTGCACCTTGGCCGCCAGGTCCGGGTCCGCGGCCAGCTCGGCACGCAGCTTGTCGATCACCGGTGCCGCGAAGTCGGTGCCCCAGTACTCGTCGGCCAGTGGCGCGAGCTGCCCGAGCAGCAGGCCGGTGCCGACCCCGATCTCCAGCACGCGGCGGGGCCGCAGCTCGGTGATCCTGGCGACGGTGGCCTCCCGCCACTCACGCATGTGCTCGACCGGGATCGGCTGCCCGTCGTAGCTGGAATCCCAGCCGGCGAAGTCCTCTTCGAACACCGCGACCGGGATCTCGGTGTACTCGTCGGTGTAGACCTGTTGCCATTCACCTATTTGCGCCGCTTCGGCTTCGGCGCGGGCGTCCCCGGTCAGGCGCGCCGGAACGACGTAACCGATCAGCCGCTTGAGCCCCGGAGTCGACGGGTCGGGCCGCGCGATCACCGCCGCGCGCACAACCTCGTCGTAACTCGCCAGCACGGACTCGATCTCGCCCAGCTCAACGCGGTAACCGCGGACCTTGACCTGGTCGTCGGTGCGGCCGAGGAAGTCGATGATCCCGTCCGGGCGACGCCGGACCAGATCACCCGTCCGGTACATCCGCCCACCCGGATGGCCGAACGGGTCCGCGCCAAACCGCTCGGCGGTCAGCGCGGGCCGCCGGAGGTAACCACGCGCCAGCCCGGCGCCGCTGATGTACAGCTCACCCGCGACACCGTCGGGCACCGGCCGCAGCCAGGGGTCCAGGATGTAGGCGTCGGTGTTCCAGATCGGCCCGCCGACCGTCGGCGTGCGGCTGTCGTTGGTGCCGCCGCCGAGCGTGTTGATCGTGTATTCGGTGGGGCCGTACAGGTTGTACCCGTAGGTGTCCTCGGTCTCGAGCAGCCGCGACCACACCTGCTCCGACACGGCCTCACCGCCGAGCAGCACCAGGACCGGGCGGTGCCGTCCCTCGCCGCGTTCCAGCAGCCCTTCTTCGAACAGCAGGTGCGCGTAGGTGGGCGTGACGTTGACAACGTCGATGCGGTGGGCGTCGCAATAGGACACCAGCGCTTCGGCGTCGCGCCGCAGTTCCTCGTCGCAGATGTGCACTTCGTGGCCCTCGACGAGCCACAGCAGTTCCTCCCACGACATGTCGAAGCCGAACGAGACGGTGTGCGCGATCCGCAGGCGGCGCCCGCCCGCGCTCGCCACCGCCGGGCCGAAGATGGCTTCCTGGTGGTTCAGCTGCATGTTGGTCAGCCCGCGATACGGCGTGACCACGCCTTTCGGCCTGCCGGTGGAGCCCGAGGTGTAGATGACGTAGGCGGGGTGCTCCATGCGGTCCGCGCGGCTGCGCTCGAAGCCTGGACGCTCCACATCGGACAGCGCGTGTCCCGGAAACGACGTGAGGTCGAGTTCGTCCAGCAGCAGCCAATCGCGGGCTTCGCCGGTGGCGAGCCGCGCGGCCCGGACGCCGGAAGTGGTGACCACACACCACGGCGAGGCGTCGTCGAGCATCAGCGCGAGCCGGTCGGCCGGGTAGTCCAGCTCCAGCGGCAGATACGCGGCACCGGTGCGCAGCACCGCGAACAGCGCTACCACCATGTCGATCGACCGTGGCAGCCCGAGCGCCACCACCCGTTCTGGACCGGCGCCGTGCGCGAGCAGCAGCCGAGCCATCCGGTTGATCCGCGTGTCCAGCTCCACATAGGACAGGACTTCGCCGCCGAACACCAGCGCCGTCGCGTCTGGCGTGCGTGAAGCCTGCGCCTCCAAGAAATCGGCGACCGTGTCCGGCGGCAGTTCCGCGCGCTTGCCGGACCAGGTCGCTTCGAGTTCCCGTCGTTGTTCCGGAGTCGGCGCGCCGAGTGTGCCGACCCGCGCGGACAGGTCGCCGATCATTTCCCTGACCAGCGCGGTGAACCGGTCGAGCAACGCGGTCGCGGTGGCCGCTTCGAGCACATCGTCCCGATAGGACAGTGTAACGCGCATCCGCTCACCAGGCGTGAGCACCAGGGTGAGCGGGTAGTGGGTGGCATCGAAGTTGGCCAGCGCGGTGACGCCGTGCCGAGACCGCAGCTCGGCGAACCGTTCCTCACCATCGGCGTTGCGCAGCACGAACAGGCTGTCGAAGAGCTGCCGGTGGCCGGACTCCGACTGCACCACGCCGAGGCTCATGAACTCGTACGGGTTGAGCGCCATCCGCTCGTCCTGCAGCCGCCGCAACAGGTCGGCCACCCGCTCGCCGGGGTCGAGCGTGACGCGCACCGGCACGGTGTTCAGGAACAGGCCGACGATCGACTCGATGTCGGGCACGCCGGTCGGGCGCCCCGCGACGGCCGCGCCGAACACCACGTCGTCACGGCCCAGCACCCCGGAGAGCACCAGCGCCCACGCGGCGTTCAGCACGCTGTTCATCGTCACGCCGTGCAGCCGCGCCTGTGCACGCAGGCGATCCGTCTCGCCGGCGGTGAACAGCGCGTCCAGGTTCGTCGGCGTCGCGGGATCGCGCGGCCGCTCGGCCGGGCCGACCAGCGTTGGTTCGTCGAGCCCCGACATGGCCTTGCGCCAGGCATCGGTCGCGGCCTCAATGTCCTGGCTTTCCAGCCACGCCAAGTAGTCGCGATAGGACCCGGCGGCGGGCAGGTCGGCATCCGGCGCGTCGTACAACGCCAGCAGTTGCTCGATGAACAACCACGCCGACCAGCCGTCCCACAGCAGCAGGTGGCGGTGCAGCACCACGCGGTCACGGCCGTTGCCCAGCCGCACCAGGAGCACCCGGAACAACGGCGGCGCGCTGAGGTCGAACCGCTTCGCGCGGTCGTCGGCCATCAGCTCGGCCAGTCGCTCGGCCTCCTCCACTTCGGACAGACCGGTCAAATCCACTTCGGACACCGGCGGCTCGGCTTCAGCCAGCACAAACTGGACCGGACCGGGCAAGCCTTCACTGGTGAATCCGGCACGCAGGCTGGCGTGCCGTGCCAGCAGCGCCGCACAGGCACCGCGCAGACGGCCGTGGTCGAGGCGGCGGTCGAAGTCGATCGCCTCCTGGACGGTGTAGACGTCGATCCCGGAGCTGTCGTACGCCGAATGGAAGAACAGGCCTTCCTGCAACGGCGACAGCGGCCAGACCTCGGCGACCGGACCGGGACTGGTGCGCCTGATCCGCGCCATCTCGAGATCGTTCAGCGTGATGAGTTCGACCGCACTGTCCACAGCGGATTCGTCGGCCACCGTCGCGTGCTCGGCCAGCGCGGCGGGAGTGCGGCGCGTGAACACGTCGCTGGGGCTGAGCACGAGACCGGCCGCACGTGCGCGACTGGACACGCTGATCGACGAGATGCTGTCGCCGCCGAGCAGGAAGAAGTCGTCGTCGGCGCCGACTTCGGCCAGACCGAGCACGTCGGCGAACACCTCGGTGAGCAGGCGTTCACGAGCCGTTTCCGGCGCCCGCTTCCCCGCAACGGGCTGCTCGGGTGCGGGAAGTGCGGCCGTGTCGAGCTTTCCGCTGGGGGTCAACGGCAGCTCGTCGAGCACCACGAACGCACTCGGGATCATCGGCGCGGGCAGCACTTCGGCGAGTTCACCCGGCAATGCGGCCGGATCGGCCTTGCCCACCAGGTACGCGACCAGCCTGTCGTCCTTGGCGACCACGGCCGCCCTCGCGACCCCCGGCCGGGTGGCCAGCGCGGCTTCGATTTCGCCGAGTTCGATCCGGTTGCCGCGGATCTTCACCTGGCGGTCGGTGCGGCCCAGGTAGTCGAGCACCCCGTTGTCCCGCCGCGACACCAGGTCGCCGGTGCGGTACATCCGGGAACCCGGATCCCCGAACGGATCCGCGACGAACCGGCTCGCCGTCAGCCCCGGACGTGCGTGATATCCGCGAGCGAGCTGGACCCCGGCGAGGTACAACTCCCCCGGCACGCCATCGGGCACCGGGCGCAACGCCGAGTCGAGCACGTACAACCGCGTGTTCCACACCGGACGTCCAATGGGGACGGTGATGTCCGGTGCGCCGTTGAACGGCTGGTAGGTGACGTCAACCGCGGCTTCCGTAGGCCCGTAAAGGTTGTGCAGCGGAACGCCGGTCAGCGCGTCCCATCGGAACGCGGCGGCGCCGGGCAATGCTTCCCCGCTGGCGAACACCCGGCGCAGGCTCGCCGCCCAGGCCGGATCCGCGGTCACCTCTTCGGCGGCAAGGAAAGCCGCCAGCATCGACGGCACGAAGTGCATTGTGGTCACACCGCGCGCACGCACCAGGTCCGCGAGGTACGCCGGGTCACGGTGGCCGTCTGGCCGGGCGAACACCACGGCGGCGCCCTCGCACAGCGGCCAGAAGAACTCCCACACCGATACGTCGAAGCTGGACGGGGTTTTCTGCAGCACCCGGTCTTCGCTGGTCAGTCGGTATTCGTCCTGCATCCAGGCGAGCCGGTTGACGATCGCGCGATGGGTGACCAGCACGCCCTTGGGGCGGCCGGTGGAGCCGGAGGTGTAAATCAGGTACGCGGGGTGGTCCGGCCCGGCCGCGGCGCCCGCGACCGGCGCGATCTCCGGACCGTCGACCGGCACCTGCTCACCGGCGCCGACCGGCTCACCCGCCGTGACAACCAGGCGTGCCCCGGAATCTTCGAGCATGAAGGCGATCCGGTCGGCCGGGTAGTCCGGATCGACCGGCAGGTAGGCCGCGCCGGACTTGAGCACGCCGAGCAACGCGACCATCAGCTCGGCCGAGCGCGGCACGGCGACGGCCACAACCTGCTCCGGCCCGGCTCCACGAGCCCGCAATCGGTTCGCCAGCGACTCGGCGCGCTGGTCGAGTTCCGCATAGGACAGTTCGGCATCGTCGGCGAGCACAGCGATGGCGTCCGGCGTCCGCGCGACCTGGTCCGCAAACGCTTGCACCAGGGTCTTTTCGGCGACCTCCCAGGTGGTCGCGTTTCGTGCCTCGATACGTGCACGCTCCACATCGGACAACAGCGAGACACGGGCGACGAGCTGGTCCGGATCAGCGGCAACGGCCTCCAGTACTCGGACAAACCGGTCCGCAAGCGCTTGCGCTCGCTCGGGATTGAGCCGCGCCGCGTCGTACTTCAGGCTGAATTCGAGCCGTTGCCCGGGCGCGACGATGAGTGCGACCGGGTAGTGCACGGCATCGACGATTTCCACATCGGACACCCGCAGCGTGCCGCCGGCATCCCCAGCCTGTGGATAGTTCTCGACCACCACGAGCGTGTCGAACAGCTCGCCCTGCGCCCCGGTCATCCGCTGCAGTTCGGCCAGGCCGAGGTGCTGGTGGTCGAGCAACGCCGCCTGGTCCCGCTGCAGCCTGGTCAGCGCCTCGGCGAGCGTTTCGCCCGGCGTGTAGCGGAATCGCAGCGGCACGGTGTTGATGAACAGGCCCACCGCGGACTCGATGCCTTCGACCTCGGCGCCGCGGCCCGAGACCGTGCTGCCGAACACCAGGTCGTCGCGACCGGTGAGGTGCCCGAGCAGCAGGCCCCACGCGCCGTGCAGCACGGTGCCCATGGTGAGGCCGCGTTCCCGCGTCCTGCCCAGCAACCGGTTCGTGGTGCGCTCGCTCAGCTGGAGTCGAACCTTTTCCGGCTGCCTGCGGACACCTTCACGCGCCGGGCCGACCAGCAGGGTCGGCTCGTCCACTTCGGACAGTTCGGAACGCCAGGCTTCGCGCGCGGCTTCATGATCACGTGATGCGAGCGCGGCGAGATACGCGCGCCGGGAGCTGGGCGGCGGCAGCTCGGCCGGGGTCGCGTAGCGGGCGAGCAGTTCGCGCACCATCACCACCACGGACCAGCCGTCCGCGACGATGTGGTGGAAGGTGAGGGCGAGCCGCGTGCGCTCACCACGAACCAGGGTCGCGCGCAGCAGTGGCGGCCGTTCGAGGTCGAACGGCGTGGTCCGGTCGGCGGCCAGCTCCGCGTCGGAATCGACCACGCGCCAAGGAAGTTCGGCGTGGGCGGCGACGATCTGCACCACCTGTCCGTCCTCGCGCTGCCGGAAACCGGAGCGCAACGAACCGTGCCGGTCGAGCAGATCCTGTGTCGCGCGCCGCAAGGCGTCGGCGTCGACCGGGCCGTCGAGGTCGAAGATCTCCTGAATGGTATAGACGTCACCGGCGTCCGGATCGAAGCGCGCGTGGAAGAAGAAGCCTTCCTGCAACGGTGTCACCGGCAGGACTTCCTCGACCTCGGCAAAACCGGCCAGCTCGTCCTGGCTCAGCTCGATCCGCGCGATCTCCGGTTCCGGCAAGGCTTCGCCGGTTTTCGCGACCGCGATGCCCGCGAGCTTTTCGACCGTGCGGTGACTGAACACCTGGCGGGGCGTGATCTCCAAGCCGAGCCGCGCGGCGCCCAGCACCAGCCGGATCGAGGTGATGCTGTCGCCGCCGAGTATGAAGAAGTCGTCCTCGATGCCGACGCTGTCCAGGCCGAGCACGTCGGCATACAGCTCACACAGCAGGTGCTCGCGTGGGGTGCGGGGCGCACGGCCGGTGCTCAACGCGCCGAAGTCCGGCATCGGGAGCGCGGCGCGGTCGAGCTTGCCGTTGGTCATGATCGGCAGGCTTTCCAGCACCACGAACGCCGACGGCACCATGTATGCGGGCAGTCTGTCCTCTGTGTAGCTTCGCAGGGCCTTCATCAGCACGCCCGCGTCGCGGAAGGTCGCGGGAGTGTTGGCGTAGGCGGCCAGCTCGCGAAACTCACTGCTGGCGGGGCGATAGACCTCGCCAGGTGAGACACCTGGGACGGTGAACACGGCGTCGAACTCGCCGTTGAGGGCGTCGCCGGTCCAGGTAAGCGCGACGTCGTAACCGGATTCGGCGGCCAGCGCGGCGACGACTTCGGGATCAACACCGGCGGGAAGTTCCTCACCGCCATCGACTGTCCTCAGTGAAGTGAGGTCAGGAAGAAGCCGGGCGTTCGGCACTCCGGTGACGCGGAGGGCCTCCGGCCTCTCGGCGGCCAGCCGTTCGCGCAGCGCATCGACTCCCGGCCAGCTGAGTTCCACTATGGACTCAGGCGTGTCGAGCTTCGCTTGATGCAGGACAACGTCGTAGCGGTGCCTGCTCAGCTCGTTGTCGTAGTCCGCACGCTTGATACGCACATCCGCGGCGCCACCCAACTCGGCAGCCAGCGCCGGGAAGAAGTCGGGATCGAGGAGCAGTTCACCTTCCCAGGCAACGGCCGCGTCGACAGCGATGCGGGACGCCTGATCGCCGTGCCGTTCCACCTCTACGGCCGCACGCAACGCACGCAACGTCCGCAGATTCCGTATGTCGCCGAGGAAAACCGATCCGCCGGGAACAAGCAGTTCCATTGCCTGGCGAACCACGTCGGCGAGATATGAAGCGCTCGGGAAGTACTGCGCCACCGAGTTGATCACTACGGTGTCGAAGAACCCGGCTGGCAGACCCGAGAAGTCGTGTGCGGGTTGTGCCCGCAGTTCGACCTTCTCGGCAAGGTCCGCGCTGATGCGTTGCCGGAGCACCGCGACGACCTCTTCGGACAGATCCAGGCCCCAGTACGCCTCACAGTCAGGCGCGACCTGGGACAGGATCAGTCCACTTCCGACACCGATCTCCAGCACCCGCTTCGGCTGGAGTTCTCGGATTCTGTCCACTGTGGCCGCACGCCAGGACCGCATGTCTTCCAGCGGCAGGGCTTCTCCGTCATAGGTGCTGTTCCAGCCGCTGAACCCTTCGTCGTCCGCGACCGAGTACAGCAGTTCGTGCAGGCCCTTCCACTGGCTCACCTGCGCCAGCTCGGTTTCCTCGTTCTGCTCGGCCGTTTCCGGGACGACGTAGGCGACGAGCCGCCGGTCACCGGGCTTCACCTCGCGCGGCACGACGGCCACCCGGCTCACGGATTCGTGGGCGGACAGCACGGATTCGATCTCACCGGGCTCGATGCGGTGCCCGCGGATCTTCACCTGGTGGTCGGCTCGGCCGAGGAAGTCGATGTTGCCGTCGGCACGCCAGCGGGCGCGGTCGCCCGTGCGGTACATCCGGTCGCCGGGAGCACCGAAGAGGTCGGCGACAAAGCGTTCGGCGGTCAGCCCGGGCCGCCCGACGTATCCACGCGCGAGCCCGCGCCCGGCAACGTAAAGCTCACCCTCGGCGCCGATCGGCACCGGCCGCAGATTGTCGTCGAGGATGTAGCAGCGGGTGTTCGGGTCCGGCTTGCCGATCGGCACCGGCCCGGTCCAGTCCGGCTCGGCGCGCCAGAGGGTGGAGTTCACCGTGGCTTCGGTGAGGCCGTACGCGGCGACCACGCGGAGTTGCCGCGACCAGCGCGCGATCAGTTCCGGTGGCACGGTTTCGGTGCCGACGACCAGCACCGCGCCCTCGGGCAGCTCGCACTCCGGCGGCAGCGCGGCCACCAGCGACGGCGGCAGGATCATGTGCGTGGCACCGTTTTTGGCGATGTAGCCGGTCAGTTCCGGTCCCGCGACACGGCGGTGGGACGGGACCAGGATCACCCGGCCGCCCACGCACAGCGACATCACCAGGTCCCAGACGGTCACGTCGAACCCGGCGGACGCGAACTGCACCACGCGGCTTTCCGGGCCGATGCCGAGGCGCTCGGTCGCCGTGGCGATCAGGCTGCCGATGCCGTCGTGGGACAGCACCACGCCCTTGGGCAGTCCCGTGGACCCGGAGGTGTAGATGACGTACGCCGCGCGCTCCAGCTCATGTGGACTGTCCACATTGGTATCCGGATACGTTTCCAAGCCCAAGGCCGGATCGTCGAGCAGGATCGGCTCGGTTCCGGCAGGCAGTTCACCGGCGAGATCCACTGTGGACAGCACGTGCCCGGCGCCGGAATCCTCGAGCAGGTAAGCAATGCGGTCTTCGGGGTGGTCCAGGTCGAGCGGCAGGTACGCGCCCCCCGCCTTCATCACGCCCAGCAAAGCGATGACCAGCAACGGAGTGCGCGGCAGCGCCACGCCGACGACGTCCTCCGCACGCACACCGCGCTGCCGCAGCAGGCGTGCCACGCGGTTCGCCGCGGCGTTCAGTTCGCGATAGGTGAGGCGCTCGTCCTCGCACACCACCGCGACCGCGTCCGGCGTGCGGCGAACCTGCGTTTCGAAGGCGACCGGCCAGGTCAGCTCGGGCACTTCGCGGTCGTCACGGCCGAACTCAGCAATCAGCCTGGCCAACTCCGCATCGGATCGGCCCGGCTCGGTGAACTGCCCGGTCACCTGGTTCCGGCCCCGGTGCCCGCGTATTCCGGCTCGGGTGCGGCCGTGCGGCGCGCCAGCAGCGAGTCCAGGATCTCGCCGACGCGCACGGCGGTGTTGGACAGCAGGGACGAGGTGATGCCGTGCGAGTGCTCGGTGCCGCCCTGCAGGTAGATGCCGCCGCTCACCTCGTCGCCGGTGCGCAGCCGGTAGTCGCGCTCGATCAGCAGCCTGCCGTCGGGGTCGCGGCGGCAGAACCGGGCCAGGTCGCCGAGCAGCGGTGTCGGGTCGGCCGGCTGGTAGCCGGTGGAGTAGACCACCACGTCGGCGTCGAGCACGGTCTGCTCACCGGTGGTGAGCGTGGCGATCGTGGCGCGTACCCCGGTCGGGGTTTCGACCACCTCGACCGGACGCGACACGTTGAACATGCGCAGCCGCTCGACGCCGAGCACCTTCTCCTGGTAGACGCGCCGGTACAGCTCGTCGATCAGGTCGAGGTCGACCGCGGAGTAGTTCGTGTTGGCGTGGTAGCCGACCAGGCGCTGCTTGAAGGCTTCCGGCGAGTCGTAGAAGTGGTCGACCGCCTCGGGGTCGAAGATCCGGTTCGCGAAGGAGCTGTCGTCGGCCGGGCTGTAGCCGTAGCGCGCGAACACCGAGCACACCTCGGCACGCGGGAAGCGCTCGTGCAGGAAGGCGGTGACCTCGGCGGCGCTCTGCCCGGCACCGACCACGACGAACCGCGACGGGTCGGCGGCTTCGAGCTTCTCCACCCGGTAGAGCAGTTCGTGGTTGTGCCAGATGCGTTCGCTGGGCACCACGCCCTCGGGCAGGTTGGGGCGCAGGCCGGTGCCGATGGCGAGGTTGCGGGCGCGGAAGACGGACTCGTCGCCCGCCTTCGCGCGCACGTGCAAGTCGAAGTAGGCAACCGCGTCACCCTCGGTCACCGGTTCGATGGCGACCACGTCGCTGTCGTACGCGACCAGGTCGTCCACCTTCGCCGCGCACCACTCGAAGTAGTCGTGGAACTCGATCCGCAGCGGGAACAGGTTCTTGTGATTGATGAAGTCGACCAGCCTGCCCTTGGCGTGCAGGTAGTTCAGGAAGCTGAACTCGCTGGTCGGGTTGCGCATGGTGGCCAGGTCCTTGAGGAAGGACACCTGCATGGTCGCGTCGTCGATCAGCATGCCGCGATGCCAGCCGAAGCGGGGCTGGCGCTCCAGGAACTGCGCGGTCACCGGCTCGCCGGGGCCCGCATTGTACTCGGTCAGGGCGATCGCGAGGGCGAGGTTCGACGGGCCGAAGCCGACCCCGACGAGGTCGTATACCGGGATCTGCGGTGCGGCTTGCGTCGTTCCCGTCTCTGGCATACCTGTCCCATTTCCAGCGGCTGGTGCCGCGAACCTCGGCGAAATGCAGCGCTTACCTAGGGGACCCTAACCTAACTTAGGCGAGCCTCTGCTAGTACGTTCGTGGGTGATGTACCTCTCCGCTCGACACGGTTGCGAACCTTAGGCAAGGCTTGCTTAACTGCCCCGGTTTTGCGCGGCCGCCGACCTGAGGAGTTCCATGCGTGTAGCGATGTTCGGGTACCAGACCTGGGGGCATCGCACCCTCGAAGCCCTGCTCTCCGGCGGGCACGAGGTCGTGCTGGTGGTGACGCACCCGAAGAGCGAGCACGCCTACGAGAAGATCTGGTCGGACTCGGTGGCCGACCTCGCCGAGGCCAACGGCATCCCGACGATCCTGCGGAACCGGCCGGACGAGGAGGTCGTCCGGCGGCTGACCGAGGCGGCGCCGGACCTGATCGTGGCCAACAACTGGCGCACCTGGCTGCCGCCGGAGATCTTCGACCTGCCGCGGCACGGCACGCTCAACGTGCACGATTCGCTGCTGCCCGCCTACGCCGGTTTCTCGCCGCTGATCTGGGCGCTCATCAATGGCGAGCCGGAGGTCGGCGTCACCGCGCACATGATGGACGCGGACCTGGACGCCGGGGAGATCGTGCTGCAGCGGGCGATCCCGGTCGGGCCGAAGGACACCACGACGGACCTGTTCCACCGGACGGTGGACCTGATCGCGCCGATCGTGACCGAGTCGCTGGCGATGATCGAGAACGGCACGGTGCAGCCGGTCAAGCAGGACCGGTCGAAGGCGAGCTTCTTCCACAAGCGCGCCATCGAGGACAGCCGGATCGACTGGACGTGGCCCGCCGCCGACATCGAGCGGCTGGTGCGCGCGCAGTCGGACCCGTACCCGAACGCGTTCACCTACCACCGGGGCGCGAAGCTGCGGATCATCCAGGCTTCGGTGTCGGCGGGCCGGTACGGCGGGACGCCGGGGCGCATCTTCATTCCGGAGGGCGATGGCGTGGTGATCGTCGCCGGCGCCGACGCACGGACGGGGCGGAACCACGGGCTGCTGATCGAACGCGTGCGCACCGAGGACGACCGGGAACTGGCAGCGAAGGACTACTTCCGGACGATGGGCGGATACCTGACGGCGCAGCCGTGACCCTGGGTTGTCCACAGGGGACGGGTTGCCCACAGGGCGCAGCTGACCAGGCCTTTTGGGTGGGGTTGGTGGGTAGGATGGTGACAGGGGCCGCCCCCAGGGAGGGTGGGGGGCTGCATTGGGGTGGGTTGTTGGCGGGCTTGCCCGGATGATCGCGGTGTCCGCTTCAGCGGACACGCTTAGGAGCGCGGCGCCTGCTCGGGCGGGACGACTCACCTGAGTGATGCGGCCTCCGGTCCAGCGGGCTGCCACCTGCGATCGCGGCTTCCGCTCTGGGTCTTGCGGAGCGGCTTAGCTGAATGACGGCGGCCTTCGCTTCAGTGGGGTGGCTCGCCCCGGTGGTCGCGGCGGCTGCTTCGGCGGGGCGGCTCACCTGGGATGAGTGCGGGATCCGCGCAGATGGTGCGGCTCGGGTGGGCATATTCGCGATGGCCGCGCAGGTGGTGCGGCTCGGGTGGGCATATTCACGGCGGCCGCGCAGGTGGTGCGGCTCGGGTGGGCATATTCGCGGTGGCCGCGCGGGCGGGGCGGTTCGGTGGGCATATTCGCGGCGGCGCGCAGGTGGGGCGCGTCGGAATGGTGTGTGCGGCGCCTCGCCGGGGCGGGACTGGTCAGATGGTGATGACGCGGCGGCCTCGGGTGTGGCCGGAGCGGCTGTCGGTGTGGGCGGTGGCGGCGTCGGCGAGGGGGTATGACTTGGCGACTGGGATGTGCAGTTTGTCCCGCGTGATGAGGTCGACGGCCGCGGTCAGGGCATCCGGCATGCTCCCGGCCGCGCCAGAGAAACGGACGCCCAGGGCCGGCGCGCCCAGGTCGGCGATGGACACCACCTTCCCCGGGTCCCCGGTCAGGTCGACTAGTTCACGGATAACACCCGAGCCCGCCAGATCGAGGGCGGCGTCGATGTGGGGCGCGAGCTGCCGCACCCGCTCCCCCCAGCCATCGCCGTACGTCGTGGCGGTGGCGCCCAGGGAACGCAGGTAGTCCTGGTTCGCGGCCCCCGCCGTGCCGATCACCCTGATGCCGCGATCCCGCGCGATCTGCAGTACCGCCGAACCAACACCCCCGGCTGCGCCGCTGACCAGCAGCGTTTGCCCGCGCTGCACACCGACCTCGCGCAGCACCCGCAACGCGGTTTCCACCACGGACGGATACCCGGCCGCCTCCTCGAACGGCAGGCCGTCGGGCATGCGCGCCCACGCCCACAGCACCGCGTACTCGGCATAGGTGCTCGAACCTTCACCGAACACCTGGTCACCGACCTCGACGCCCTCCACCCCCTCGCCGACCTCGTCCACCACGCCGGCGGCGTCCAGGCCGACCCCCGAGGGCAGCTCGATCGGATGCGCTCCCAGCACCTGACCTTCCCGAATTCGCCAGTCGACCGGGTTCACCCCCGCCGCCCGCACGGCGATGCGCACCTGACCGGGACCGGCGTGCGGCTCCTCGGCATCCACGAGTTCCAGCACTTCCGGGCCGCCGAACTCGGCGAAGCTCACCTTCTTCATGACAGCGACCGTAGCACTAACGGTTAGCTTTTTGAAACCGTCACACTTTTGTAGCTGCTAGCATCAGCGACCATGACCGCCCCGACCGGGCGCCGTGAGCGCAAGAAGGCCGCGACGCGCCAGAAGATCGCCGACACCGCCCGGCGGCTCTTCCTCGAGCGCGGGTACGACGCGGTGGGCATTCGCGACGTGGCCGCCGAGGCCGACGTCGCCGTCACCACGGTCTTCTCCCACTTCGCTTCAAAAGAGGCCCTGGTCTTCGCGCAGGACGAGAACTTCGAACAGGGCCTCACGCGGGCGGTCACCGACCGGGCGCCGGAAGAGTCGCTGATCATCGCGCTGCGTCGCGAGGTCCACGCGATGGTGCGGCACTGCGCCGCGGCCGACGCCGCGCCGATCTGGCGCATGATCAACGAGACGCCTGCCCTGAGGCAGTACGAGGAGTCGATGCGGCTTCGTCACTCGGAGTCGGTGGCGGCGGCCATCGCCGCCGACCTCGGCCTGCCGGAGACCACCACGCCCTGCCGCGCGATCGCGCGGTTTGTGGTCGACGCACATTTCCTGGCCCGCGACGCGGCCGAGCCGGAGATCGCGGTGAACGAGATCTTCCTGATGATCGAAGCGGCCTGGCGGGCGGGCCGCCCCGACGCCGGCGGCTACTGAAACCCACGCCGCGGGCGAATGTTTCAGAATGCATGTTGCATATTTGCCTGCGCATTGTTGCCATTACTCGACCGGGGTCGTTGCGATGGCCGGGCCGATCTCGCGGCGGTATGCTCCCCCGCGTTCTCGGGCACGGGAACAGGGCATATCGGTGTATGGGGTTGAGGTGGTCTGGGTGACTTCAGGGAAGATCCTGCGGTTCGACGAAGTGCGGGGATACGGCTTCATCGCGCCGGACGAGGGCGGCGAAGACGTATTCATGCACGCGAATGACCTGCGTGACGAAAAGCATCTGTTCCAGCCGGGAATGACGGTCACCTTCGACGTCGAGGACGGCGGCCGCGGGCTCAAGGCCTCGAACGTGCACCTCGCCGACCGTGAAGCCGCCGCCGCGGCCGTGCGCCACGGTGACCAGTCCGCCCGCGCCTCGCGCGTGGTCGAGGACGGACTGGCCGACCTGCTCTCGCAGACCGAGTTCCGCCAGGAACTCACCGAAGCCATGCTGGAGACCGCGCCCACCCTCACCGGCTCCCAGATCGTGCTGCTCCGCCGGAAGCTGGTGCAGCTCGCCCAGTCGCACAACTGGGTGGAACGCTAGGTCACACCCGGCTGGGTCAGACCCGCTGCAGGCCCTTCGTCCCGGCCTGCACCACGTAGCTGCGGTCGGTGGTGATCAGCGCCTTCGCCGGGTCCAGCTCCAGCGCGCTGGACACCCGCATGAAGTCGGCCCTCAGCTGCGCGGGCGTTGTGGTCACGCGTACGTATCCCCGCTCGCCGAGGCAGTACTTGACGTGCGGGTTGTGCGAGAGCCAGGTCGAGCTCGGCGGTGACGAGCCCACGCTGTTGCTGGTCACCGAGGTGGTCACCAGCTCGGAGCCGACGATCGGGTCGCTGTGGTCGAAGTAGTCCTGCCGCAGGTCCGCCGCCCAGTGCCGGTGCACGTCCCCGGTCAGCACGATCGGGTTGGGCACCTTGCGGTCCACCCAGCCCTTGGTGATGCGGTCCCGCGATGCCGCGTAGCCGTTCCACGAATCGGGTGATTCGCAGGTGTCCTTCTTGCCGTCACCGTCACGCTGCGCGAAGAACACCTGCTGCCCCAGGAAGTCCCAGGTCGCCGGGTGCGTCTCGAACGACTTCAGCAGCCACTGCTCCTGCGCGGTCCCGGGCAGCGTGCGGCTCGGGTCGCGCATTGTGGTGCAGCCCTGCGCGCTGGTGGCCTGCACACTGCGGTACTGCCGGGTGTCCATCAGATGGAAGCGCGCCAGCTTGCCCCACAGGTACTGCCGGTACAGCTGGATCGACGCCCCGTTCGGCTTGGCCGTGGACCGGATCGGCATGTTCTCGTAGAACGCCTGGAACGCCGCGGCCTTGCGGGCCGTGGTCGCGGGCGCGGTGCTCGAATTCCAGTTGTTCACCACTTCGTGGTCGTCGAACACCACCATCCACGGCGCTGCCGCGTGGGCGGCCTGCAGGTACTGGTCGGTTTTGTGCTGCGCGTGCCGTGCCCGGTAGTGCGCGAGCGTGGTGGTTTCCGCGGTCAGCGCCATCGCCCGCACGCGCGGCACCGCGGCGTTGGTCGACGGCTTCTCGTACATGTAGTCGCCGAGGAAGAGCACCAGGTCGGGGTTGTCGGCGGCGATGCCGCGGTGCGCGTGGTACCAGCCTTCCTCCCAGTGCTGGCACGACGCCATGCAGTACTTGAGCTGGTTGACCGTGGCGCCGGCGGCGGGCGCGGTCCTGGTCCGGCCCACCGGCGAGACGAAGCCCTCCGACTTGAAGCGGTAGAAGTAGGCCCGCGCCGGGTCGAGGCCCTTCGGCTCGATGTGCACGCTGTGCCCCATCGCGCGCGTGGTGGCCACCGTGCCCTTCTGCACGACCGAGCCGAACGCCTCGTCGGTGGCGATCTCCCAGTCCACGTTGTACGTGGCGTCCGGCATGCCGCCGAAGCCGTCGGCGTTCAGCGGCGCCGGCGCGAGTCTCGTCCACAGCACCACGCTGTCGGGCAGCGGATCACCCGAGGCCACGCCCAGCTGGAACGGGTCGTGGATGGCCGGGGCGGCGATCCGGGTCCTGGTGCTCGCCCACGACGGCACCGAGGCGGCGGTGGCGAGCCCGCCCGCGGCCGCCAGCCCGCCGAGCAGCACGAGCCGCCGATTCACCTGAGCCATGACAAGGTCCTCCCGCGGTAGTCGGAATCGAAGGGGTTCACGAGGCGAAGTCCGTGATGCCGTTGCTGCAGGCTTCGAGCACGGGGCTGGTGGCCGAGTAGTTCGCGACGCAGACCTTGTAGTGGACCCAGCCGCCGGACGGCACGTTCACCACCTTGTCCACCTGCGTGCCGTTGCCGTTGGAGTTCCACACGTAGAGCGGGCCGACGCCGCCCTTGAGCCAGTACGCGACCACCGCCGACTTGCCGTCGGCGTCGCGGTCCCAGACCGAGAAGCGCGCGTCCGAGGAACGGAAGAGACCCTCGGCGGCGCAAGCTCCGGTCGAGCATTCGGCGCTGCCGGTTCCCACCCCGCAGTCCGGCGCCACCCGGCCGTCCGAGCCGGTTTTCACATAGGTGTCGGAGATGTAGCCGCCCAGTCCGGGGACGTAGTCCCACAGGGTGGAGGTGCCGAGCGGGCCGGTGACCGACTGACCGGTCGTCTGGCAGTCGATGCTGACCGTGGCGCCGTTGTTCACGGTGCGGACCACGGTGGCGGCGGTGGTGGGGGCCCGGCGGACGTTGAGCGGGTCGCCCGCGGTCTGCACCGTCCCGGTCGCGGCCGCCTGCGCCGGAACCATGCTGACCAGCGACAACGCCGCGGTGGCGAGGAGCACGGCCGCCGTTCTCGCGGCCGATCTGCGGAAGGAGGATGGCATCATCGGCCCAGCGTGCGAGCCCGTGGTACACAATTCGTACAAACCACGTGCGCGCTACTCCGCACGCCGGTGCAAATACCCACAAATGGCACTAGTCAACAGATCACGGACCGCCATACGATCCGGTTTGTTCTACTCCAGGCGGGCGGTGCTGTTGACTGCGATCTCGTTTCGCGTACTGGGGCCGCTCGAGGTCACCGTGTGCGGCCGGGTGCTGCCGTTGGGCGGGCCCAAGCCGCGGTTGCTGCTGGCCACGCTGCTGCTGCAGCCGAACGTGGCCGTCTCCGCCGACGCCCTGATCGACGTGCTGTGGCCGGAGAAGGCACCGCGGTCCGCGGCCGCGAACATCCGCACCTATGTGCACGCGCTGCGCCGTCGCCTGGCCGAAGCCTCACCCGACGTCGCCGAACGCATTCAAAGCCGGTCCGCCGGCTACATCCTCACCGCCGACGCGGACGAACTCGACGCCACGCGCTTCCAGGAGCTGGCCGCGCGTGCCCAGAAACTGCCGCCCGAGCAGGCGCTGGCCCTGCTGACCGAGGCCGACGAGCTGTGGCGCGGCGAAGTGCTCGAGGACCTGCCGCACAGCCACACCTGGGGTTCGACCGTGGCGCGGCTCGACGAACTGCGGCTGTCCACTCAGGAGCAGCGGCTGAAAACGCGCGTCGAGCTGGGCCAGCACACCGACGCCGTGGTCGAGCTGCGTGGCCTGCTCGCCGACCACCCGCTGCGCGAGGAACTGTGGGAGCAGCTGATCATCGCGCTCGACGCGGACGGCCGCACCGCGGAGGCGTTCCAGGCCTACGCCCAGGTCGAGCAGATCCTGATGGACGAGCTCGACACCGAACCCGGCCCCCGGCTGCAGGCCCTGCACACCCGGCTGCTCGCGGCCAAGCGCCACGGCGCCAGATCCGGCGCGAGACCCGTGGCGCCCAGCCCGTTCCCGATCTGCCAGCTGCCGCTCGACCTGCCCGACTTCACCGGCCGCACCGAGGTGGTCGACGAGCTGGTCGGGCTGCTCCGGCAGCAGCGGGCCAGCAGCGCCCCCACCGTCGTGGTGCTCTCGGGCGCACCCGGCGTCGGCAAGTCGAGCATCGCCGTGCGGGTGGCGCACGAGCTCCGCGCGGAGTTCCCCGACGGGCAGCTGCACCTCGACCTCGGCGGCACCTCGCCGTCACCGCGTGCCCCGATGGACGTGCTGCCGGAGATCCTGCGCTCACTCGGCGTGCCGGATCCGGCGATGCCGCGCACGCTGGCCGAACGCTCGGCGCTGCTGCGCTCGCGGTTGTCGCGGCGGCGGATGTGCCTGGTGCTCGACGACGCGGGCAGCGCCGCGCAGCTCCGGCCGTTGCTGCCGGGTGCGGGCGCGTGCGCGGTGCTCGTCACCAGCCGCCTCCGGCTGCCCGACCTGGCCGGCGCGCGGCCGATCGACGTCGACGTGCTGCCCGACGAGGACGCGGTCCGGCTGCTCGCCGGCATCATCGGCGGTGACCGCGTGCAGGCCGAGCCGGACAGCGCGGCCGCGATCATCAAGGCGTGCGGTTACCTGCCGCTGGCCATCCGGATCGTCGGCGCGAAGCTGACCCACCGGCCGTCGTGGACCCTGCGCATGCTCGCCGACCGCCTGCGCAACGAGCGCCGCAGGCTGGACGAGCTGCGCGTGGGCGACCTGGCCGTGCACGCGAGCGTGACCCTGAGCTACGACATGCTGCCGCGTGGCGCGGCGCAGGCCTTCCGCGGGCTCGGCCTGCTCGGCCCGGTGGTGTTCCCCAGCTGGGCGGTGGCCGCGGTGCTCGACCGCGAGGACGCCGACGAGGTGCTCGACGTGCTGGTCGACGCGCACCTGGTGGAGCTGGTCAGCTCCGACGGCAACGGCCAGCCGCACTACCGGCTGCACGACCTGCTGCGGGTGTACGCGGCCAGGCAGGGCGAGATCGACGACTCCGAGGCGGACCGGCGGGCCGTGGTCCGGCGCGTGCTGGAGGGCTATCTCGCGCTGGCGACCAGCGCGGTCGCGATGATGCCGCTGCACGTGTTCGGGCTGTACGCGGTCGACGGCCCGGGTGGCTGGCGCGTGCCGGACACCGACGCGGTGCTCGGCGACCCGCTCGCCTGGTTCGACGCCGAGCGCCGCACCGGGGTGGCCGCGGTGGCGCTGGCCGCGGAATGGGGCCTCGACGACCTGGCGTGGCGGCTGACCGCGGCCTTCACCCCGTACTTCGACATCCGCGGGCACCAGGCCGACTGGCAGCACACGCACGCCATCGCGTTCGCCGCCGCCCGCCGCACCGGCGACCTGCTCGGGCAGGCGATCGTGCAGCGCAACCTCGGCCAGATCCACCTGTACCAGGACGCCTACGAGGAGGCGGTCGCCGGGTTCGAGGAGTCCTACCGGCTGTTCCGCCAGATTCCCGACGACCGCGGCGCGGCCATCGCGCTGGCCGGGCTGGGCAGCGCGCTGCGCATCAGCGGGAACCGCGAGCAGGCACTCGACCGCAGCGTGGACGCGCTGCGGTTGTTCCAGCGCGCCGGTGATCCCCACGGCGAGGCGGTGGCGAAGATCGCGATCGGCGCGTGCTGGCTGGCGGTGGACGCCTTCGACGAGGCCGAACGCTGGTTCGGCGAGGCGTACGACCTGTCCGCGCTGATCGGCGACCGGCACCGCGAGGCACACGCGCTCAAGCGGATCGCCATGCTGCACCAGCGGCGCGGCAATCTCACCGAGGCCCGCGAGCAGGTGAACCGGTCGATCGCCATCTTCGAGGAACTCGGTGACGACCACTGCGTCGGTTACGCGAACCAGAACCTCGGCGAGCTGTGCCTGCAAAGCGGCGACCTGGCCTACGCGCAACTGCTGCTGGTGAACTCGTTCAGCGTGCACCGCCGCAACGGGGACCGGCGGTCCGAGGCCGAGGTGACCGATCTGCTCGGCCGCCTGCACCAGGCGCTGGGCCAGCCGGAGCGCTCCCGCGGTTACTACGAGCGTTCGCTGGCCATCTGGCGGGAGCTGTCCGCCGAATCCGAAGCCGCCGCGGTGAGCGCGCGGATGGACGAGCTGCCCGCCGGCACGTCGCTGCCGCCCCGGCGCAAGCGCAGGCACATCGCTTCCGCCTGACTTTCCTTTGTATCGATCGTGTACACCACTTCCCCAGACTTCGGCTGACCGAATTCCCCACCTGGTGGAAGGGAGGCCGGCATGGTCCGGACCTCGAAGTTCGCGGGACGCAGACGCGGGACGCGCATCGCGGTGGCGTTGTCCGCCCCGATCGCGCTGCTGCTCTCGGCGACCCCGCTGAACGCGGCCCCGCTGCCCGCGGACCAATGGACCGTCCCACTGTCCTCTGTGGACGACAACGACCTGAACGTGGCCTACGCCGGCGACGCGCTCGCGCTGGCCGACCCGGCCTGGAAGCGCAAGCCGGACCAGCCGATCAGCGAGGGCTACCTGGTCGTCGGCGAGCGGGCGCTGAGCAAGCCGGCCAACCGGGTCACCGCCGAGCTGACGGCGAACGTGCCCGCCGGTGCCGCGGTCGACGTGGACGTGCGCGGCCACCTCGGCGGCGAGGACTGGACCGAGTGGACCCCCGCCGCGGCCGAACCGGCCGTGCTGAGCGCGCCGGTGACCACCGTCCAGGTCCGGATCGGCCTGTACACCAAGGATTCCGCCGCGGCGCCGTCGGTCTCGAACGTCCGGCTGACCGCGGACGAGGGCCCGCAGCCGCGCGCCGACGTCGCCGCGGCGCCGCTCACCTACAAGGTTTTCGCCACCCGTGAGGGCCTGGTCGGCGGCACCACCGCCAACGGCCACGTGATCAAGTCGCGCGACCACTTCGTCGCGCTGCCGTCCGGCCGCTCGCTGGCCCCGAAGAACACCGGCAACTACAGCGTGCGCGTGTGCAAGACCGACGGCACCCGCTGCGAATACGCGCCGGTCTGGGACGTCGGCCCGTGGAACACCAAGGACGACTACTGGAACCCGTCGGCCACGCGCCAGATGTGGAAGAACCTGCCGCAGGGCAAGCCCGAGGCGCAGGCGGCCTACCAGGACGGCTACAACGGCGGCCGCGACGAGTTCGGCCGCAAGGTGGGCAACCCGGCAGGCATCGACCTGGCCGACGGCACCTTCTGGGACGGGCTCAAGCTCAGCGACAACTCGTGGGTCAACGTTTCCTACCTGTGGACCGGTTCCGGCCCGAGCGGCACGGTGAACACCGCGGGTGACCCGATGAACGTGCGCGCGAGCGCCAGCACCACGGCCGCCATCAAGGGGCTCGCCGCGAACAAGGCCAAGGTGCTCATCGAATGCTACGTCGAGGGTGAGACGGTCACCGGGACCTACGGCACCAGCAACATCTGGAACCGGATCGGCCCGGGTCACTACATCTCCGACACCTACGTCTACACCGGCTCCGACAACCCCATCGCGCCCAAGTGCGCCTGAGCTGAAACCGTGAGCGCGCGGGCACCACTTGCCCGCGCGCTCACGGTGTTCTAGTGGGTGGGCCGGACGACGTCGGCCTCCGCGGTGGCCGACGGCGCCGTCGGCCAGACCGCCGCGCACCGCGCCCCCGGAGCGGGGGTTTTCAGCGACACCAGGTAGTTCTCCACGTGTTCGCGGACGCAGGTGCTCCGCCGGAACTGGCCGTGCCCGATGCCGTCGTACTCCAGCAGCGCGGAGTTCCGCAGCTGCCGCGCCACCTCGTAGTTCCAGGCACGCGGGGTGGCCACGTCGTACTTCGCCTTGGTGAGCAGGATCTTCGGCGCGTCACGCACGTCGAGGCGGTGCTGCGGGTTGCGCACCTCCGCCGGCCAGCCGAGGCAGCTGGTCACGTCGCTCCAGAACGGTGAAATGCGGGTGTAGGGCGCAACGCGGTTGGCGCGTTCGGCGTAGCGGCGCAGTTCACCGATGCCGCTGACCTGCCATTTCCAGTCCTGGCACCAGATCGCCTGGTACGAGTTCTGCCCGGTCTCGCCCTTCGGCTCACCCGCCGGCGCCAGCGGGCCGGTGCCGTCCGCGAGTTCGGCCAGCCTCGCCGCGAGCGGGAACCACTGCTTTTCCGGCGAATACATGCCGCTCATCAGTTCACCGCGTAGTTCCTCCGCGGTCACCGGCAGCTGCCCGGCCTCGGCTTTCGCGTGGACCTCGGTCCACACCCGGCGCACGCTCTTGCCGTTCAGCGCGCAGTCCGGCGTCCTGGCACACCAGTCGGCGAAGGCGTGGAACGAGCCTTCGAGGTCGGCGCTCGCCGTCTCGATGTACTTCGCGCCCGACGTGATGCTGTGGTCCATATTGGAATCAATGGTCATCGCACGCACACGGCCGCCGAACAGCTCGGCGTACTGCTGGCCGACCTGCGTGCCGTAGGAAGCGCCGTAGAAGCTGAGCTTCTCCTCGCCGAGCGCGGCGCGGATGGCGTCGATGTCGCGGACCACGCTGGCGGTGTCCACGTGGTCGAAGACGGCGCCGGTCAGCTCGCGGCAGTCCTCGCCGAGACGGCGGTTGTAGTCGAGCAGCTGCTGGTATTCCGCTTCGGTTTCCGGGAATTCGGCCGGTCGCTGGTCGAGCAGTTCCTGCGTGCAGCGGACTTCGTTGCTGCGCTTGACCCCGCGCTGGTCGAAGCTGACGATGTCGAACCGTTCGCGCAGCGGGCTGTCTTCGGGAATTCCGGGGTTGAGCACGTACTGGTCGATGCCGGACCCACCGGGTCCGCCGGGCGCGACGAACAACACGCCGATGCGCTTGCTTTGGTCACGAGCGGGCAAACGGCCGATGGCCAGCTGGAAACTGCCTTCCGCCGGATCGGCCCAGTCGATGGGAACCTCGATGGTGGCGCACTCGCCGGTCGCCGAACCGGCGCAGGTCTCCCATTCCACGGGAGGTGCCGCGGTGGCCACCCCCGGTACCAAGGCGAGGACCAAGGGCGCCAGCACCGCGGCCGCGCCGAACCTGACTGAACTACGCAAAGTTCCTCCCAGACGGCGCTTTTTCCGGGGAAGCACCGTGAACGTCTGGGAGGAGCCTAGCGGTGCGCTACCCGGTCACCTCAAGCGGCAAATGCAGCCGAAGTCCCGAGCCGGTGCCGGAACCCGTTGCCAGCGCGGCGATTTCCGCGGTGGTCAGCGCACGCCCGTACAGCCGGATCTCGTCGAGCGAGCCGTGCAGCCGGTACTGGCCGTCCAGCCGCTGCCCGAGGTGGATGAAGAACGGGCGGCCGGGGCTCACCGAACCGGTCAGCCCGGAAGCCGACGCGGCGAGCTTGCCGTCCAGGTACAGCGAAGCCGTGCCACCGGACCGGCTCAGCGCGAAGTGGTGCCACTGCTTGTCGTTCCGCGCCCCGGGTGCCTCCACGGTGACGGAACCGGTCGGCCCGTTCTCCAGGTGCGCGCGGATGCGGTTGCTGCCGGGCTCGGCCCGCAACCAGACCTGTGAAAAACCCTCGCCCTGGTTGTAGGCCCACAGCAGGGACTGACCGGCGGTCGAGGTGCCGTAGTTGAACCAGCCGGACCAGGTGAAGTCACCACCGCCGGTGGCCAGCGCCTCGGCGAACGGGAGTTGCAGGTAGTCGTCCTTGCCGTCCAGGGCCACCGCCTTGCCGAAGCGGCCGGTGCCCAAGGCCGCGCCGCCGCGCAGATAGGCGTGGTTACCGCCGGTGAGGTCGGGTGTCACCGGCAACCCGGCGGTGTTGCCGTCGGGCAGGCCCAGTGACGCTTCGGACAGCACGGCCCAGCGGATCGACGCGTTGGCGTTCATCTCGGGTCCCGCTTCGAACAGCAGGCCGGTGTTGCGGCCGTCGAGCTGCACCATGTCGGAGTAGGCCGCGTCCTGGCCCCACACCAGCACACCCGGTGACTGCCAGTTCGCGCCCTCGTCGTAGGAGGACCGCACCCGCAGCTCCTTGCGCCTGTCGCATGTGGACGGTCCGCTGAACAGGATGCGGTTGTACCGCGAGCCGTCGTCGACCGCGCGCAGCCGGGCCGTGGCGCCCTGCACCGGCGGCGTGATCAGGTCCGGCTCGAAGGTGAACTTCTTCGAGAAGGTGCCGCCGCCGTCGGAGCTGATCGCGTACGCGCGGTTGTCCCTGCCCTGGTTGGCGCACCGGTCACCGGAACTGTTCCAGTCATTGCGCGCGGCCGCGTAGACCCGGCCGTCGGCCAGCTCCACCGGGCTGATCTCCTGCGGTTTCAGCCCGGCCGCCGGGGTGTCGGTGGCACCGCGGCGCCAGGTGGCGCCCTGGTCGTCGCTGTAGATCAGCGCACCGGAGTGCGCGCTCCCGATCGAGTAGTTCAGCCCGGCGACCAGCCTGCCCTCGTGCTCCCCCCGGGTGAGCACGATGCCGTGCGACGGTCCCGTCGCCAGCCACGGCGGCGGGGTGCCGAACCCCAGTTCCTGGGTGATCTCCCGCGGCGCCGACCAGGTGACCCCGTGGTCGTTGCTGATCGACACCCGCGGCTTGCGGCCGCAGTCGGGTGCCTTCACGCATTCGTAGGTCGACAGCAGCACGATCCGGCTGGTGCCGGGGACCACGATCGGCACCGGGTTGCCCTTGGTGTCGCCGTGGCCCTCGATGACCACCTTCAGCGGTCCCCACGACTTCCCGCCGTCGGTGGACCGCTTGTAGACCAGGTCGATGTCGCCCGCGTCGGCGCAGAACTTCGCGCCACCGTTGCGCCCTTCGGCGAACGCGAGCAGGTCACCGTTGCCCGCCCGCACCACCGCCGGGATCCGGAAGCAGTCGTAACCCTCCGACCGCTCCTGGTAGACGGGCGTGCTGGCCACCTCGGCGACCGCCGAAGCGGTGCTCGCCGGGGTGGCCACCAGCGACCCCATGACCAACGCCGGCAACAGGGTCAGCTCGGTGAGCAGACCCGGCCGGTTCTTCTTCGCCCCCAGTGACTTCATTTGGAACTCATGCCCCGCAGTGTTCGAACGGACTTTCGTAGGAGTTGCTGCCCGCGGACCCGCCCCACTTGACGCACTTCGCCGGCGCGGACGCGCTCACCGGCCCGGCGTAGTACTCGAAGCTGCCGCTGTCGGTCTTGCGTGCCTCGCCTTGGACCTCGAGAAAGGCCGAGGTGGCGCTGGCCGTGCCGACGCTGGTCTTCTTGATCGTGGTGACGCAGTTGGCGGAACCGTTGTAGAGCAGGTACGCCGTCGCGGCAGTGCCCAGTTCCTGCTGGTCGATCACCTTGTATCCGGTACCGCAGACCTCCACCGGTTCGTACGGGTTCGGGTTCCCGCCGCCACTGCAGGTGTTCTTCGAGGTCAGCGTCTGGTTCGGGTAACCGAAGACCACGCCGTTGAAGTAGGCCTTCTGGATGTTCGACGGGTACGAGCTGTCCGTGGTGCGGACCTCGTAGTGCAGGTGCGGGCTGATGTTGTTGCCCGGCTTGCTGGTGTTGCCAAGGGTGCCGATCTTCTGGCCCTGGGCGACCTGCGCGCCGACCGCCACCGACCGGGTCTGCAGGTGGGCGTAGTAGGTGGACCAGCCGCCACCGTGGTCGATCTTGACCAGGTTGCCGTAGCCGTTGGCCGAGCCCTGGTGCGCGGAGATGACCACCTTGCCAGCGGCCGCGGCCACGATGGTGTCACCGAGGTCGGCACCCGGGGTGCTGCCGCGGTTGAAGTCGATCTCGTAAGCGCGGTGGGCGCTGGAGTTGTCGTTGTCCCCGTTCCACGACTGGTTGCACGGGAAGGGGAGCTGGAAGTTGGGCCGCGGTCCCGCGGCCGAAGCGGGTGCGGCGGTGGCGACCACGCCGGCCAGTCCCATCAGCAGTCCGAAACCGGCGGCGAGCACACGTCTGGCTCTCATCGGGGTCCCTTCTCCTCGCACCGGGTGCACCCCGGCGCCGGTGGACAGCATCGACAAACCGCGCATAAATCGCGTACAAGCGCGTGACCAGGCACGATGGCGCGCCCAAGGTTTCTCTAAGCCCCGCTGGCTACCTTCGCCCCGGCCGGGAAGGAGGAACGGGCGGGTGAGTGCGCAGGGCTTGACCGGACCGCCGCGGCAGGTGATCTTCGGCCCGTTGCACGACGGCGGCCGGGTGGAGGTGGTGGCCAGGCGGATCGGCAGGGCGATCGGGCTCGGCCTGATCACCGACGGTGAGCAGCTGCCCAGCGAGTCGGTGCTGGCGGAGTCGCTGCGGGTGTCCACGGTGACGCTTCGCGAGGCGCTGTCCGCCTTGCGTGATCAGGGTTTGCTGGAGACCCGGCGAGGCCGCGGCGGCGGCAGTTTTGTGCGCACGCCGGGCGAACCGTCGGCGACGCGCATGCGCGCGCTGCTCGGTGAGCTGTGCCCGCACGAGCTGCGGGAGATCGGCGACCACCAGGCGGCGGTGTCCGGCGCGGCGGCGAAGCTGGCGGCCGAGCGCGCCGGGCCGGAGCAGTGCACGGTGCTCGGCAAGCTGGTCTCACACCTGGCGATGGCCAGCACGATCGGCGAGCGGCGGCGGGCCGACGCGCGGTTCCACGTCGGCATCGCGGCGGCGGCGCAATCCCATCGGCTGACGCGTGACGAGATCACACTGCAGGGTGAGATCGGGGAGCTGCTGTGGCTACCGGTGTGCGGGGACAACCCGGACCTCGGCTCGGCGGTCGAGCAGCACAGCGGCATCCTGACCGCGATCGAGAACGGCGACGGCGAACTGGCCAGGGCCCGCGCCGAAGCCCACGTCGGCCAGGGCATCCGCAGGCTGATCGAACTGCGCCGGCGGCTCACCTGACCGAGCTGCCCTAGCGGGGCAGGCGCCGCCAGATCGCGCGCGGCAGGTGACGCATCACGAAGAACACCGGCCGCAGCACGCCCGGCACCCACACCTCACCGCGGCCCCTGCGCAACGCCTTCACCGTGGCGTCGGCGACCTGGTCCGGGGTGCTGGAGAACGGCGCCGGGTCCATGCCCTCGGTCATCCTGCCGACCACGAACCCCGGCCGGACCAGCAGCAGCCGCACGCCGCTGCCCGCCAGCGCGTCGGCGAGACCGCTGGCGAAACCGTCGAGCCCGGCCTTCGCCGAGCCGTAGACGTAGTTCGCCCGCCGCACGCGCACCCCGGCGACCGACGAGAACACCACCAGGCTGCCGCCGCGTTGCGCCCGCAGCAGGTTCGCCAGCTCGGTCAGCACCGAGACGTGCGCGACGTAGTCGGTGTGCACGATCTCCAGCGCGTGGTCCGCGTGGGCTTCGGCGCGCCGCTGGTCACCGAGGATGCCGAACGCGGTGACCACCACGCCCAGTTCGCCGTGCCGTTCGACGATGCCGTCGAGCACCTCGCGGTGCCGGGCCACGTCGTCGGCGTCGAACTCGACGCGGTCCACCGTGGTGGCACCGGCCTCACGCAACCGGGCTTCCTGCTCGCCGAGGTCGCCACTGCGCCGCGCGGCCAGCACCACCGTCCGGGCACCGCCCGCGACCAGCCGTTCGGCCACCGCGAGCCCGATCTCACTGCGGCCGCCGAGGACCACCACCGTTCCGCTCACGGCGTGCAGTCTGCCGGATCGGCGGGACCCGTCAGGACTCCGGGCGCTGCTGGTCGGCGAGGAACTGCTCGAAGGCCGAGCCCAATTCCTCGGCGGTCGGCATGTGCTCGACGGTCTCGGCCAGGAGGCTGTCCTTCTCGGCTTCCGCGTCGGCGAAGGTGTCGTACTGCCGCTCCAGTGCGCGCACCACGTCGGCGACTTCTTCGGACTCCTCGACCTGGCGGTCGATCTCGGCGTCGGTGGTGCGTGCCGACTCGCGCATGGAGTCGGCGGGCAGCGCGAGCCCGGTGGCGTCGGCGACGGCTTCGAGCAGGATCAGCCCGGCCGCGGCGTACGACGCCTGCGCGAGGTAGTGCGGCACGTGCGCGGCGAAGCCCATCGCGTCGTGGCCGTGCTCGCCGAGGCGCAGCTCCAGCAGCCCGGCGATGCTGCCGGGCACCTTGAGCCTGTCCGACAGCGGCTGGTACCCGCCGACCAGCTCCGGGCGGGTCGCGTGCGCGGTCAGCCCGAGCGGCCGGGTGTGCGGCACGCCCATCGGGATGCCGTGGAAGCCGACGGTGAGCCGGACGCCCCACCGCTGCACCAGCTGCCGCACCGCGGCGGTGAACAGCTCCCACTCGCGGTCCGGCTCCGGGCCGGTGAGCAGCAGGAACGGCGTGCCGTCGTGGTCGTGCAGCAGATTCACCACCAGCTCGGGCGCGCGGTACTCCGCCCAGTGGTCGGTGACGTAGATCATCGGCGGGCGGCGGGCGCGGTAGTCGATCAGGCGGTCCACGTCGAACCGCGCCACCACCCGGTGCGTGAACTCGGCCAGCAGCTGCTCGGCCACCAGCCCACCGGCGGAACCGGCGTCGACGAACCCGTCGAAGTGGTGCAGGAGCACGGCCCCGGCCAGGTCCGGGACATCGGAGTCCACCTCGTACAGCTCGTCCGGATCCAGCGCCACTACGCCTCCTGCCACTCGTCTGCCGCCCGTTCCCGGTGCAACGCGGAACGGCGGCGAGTTCATCCCACCCGGGCTCCAACCGCACCCGGTACCGCCAAGCCTGCCAGGTCGCCCGCACCCCCCGAACCGGCCCCTACGCACCTCAGGGCCGCCGGGTAGGGGGTTGTCCGCCTCGATCGCGGCTGCCACTTTGAAGCCGAGGCCGGCGACCGGCCCCTCCGGTCCCAGTATCCCCCGGCCGACCACTTCTCGGGCGGAGAAACCACCGATGTCCCTGACTGCGACCACCAGCGAGTCCGCCGCCGCCGACCACCGGCTCCCGGCCGTGCGCCTGGCGAAACTGCTGGACGAGGACTCGATCACCCCGCTGCAGGAAGCCGACGACAGCGGCGTGTACTCGGTGCGCGGCCGCATCGACGGCGCCACCGTGATCGTCTACTGCACCGACGCGACCCGGATGGGCGGTTCGCTCGGCGCCGCGGGGTCCGACCACATCATCGCCGCGATCGAGACCGCGGTCCGCGAACGGCGGCCCGTGCTCGGGCTGTGGCACTCCGGCGGCGCGAAGCTGGCCGACGGGGTCGAGTCGATGGACGGGGTCGGGCGCATGTTCGCGGCGATGACCCGGGCTTCCGGCAAGATCCCGCAGTTGTCGGTGGTGCTCGGGCCCGCCGCCGGTGCCGCGGCCTACGGTCCCGCGCTGACCGACGTGATCGTGATGGCCGAGACCGGGCGGGTTTTTGTCACCGGCCCGGACGTGGTCCGCAGCGTGACCGGCGAGCAGATCGACATGGCCGGGCTCGGCGGCCCGGAGGCACACGGCAAGCGGTCCGGCGTGGTGCACGTGACGGTGTCCAGCGAGGAGGACGCCTACGCCAGCGCCCGCAAGCTGACCGGGTTCTTCACCAAGCCGGGATTGTTCGACCTGGCCAAGGTTCAGGAGGAACGCGACCTGCGTGCGTTCCTGCCGGAGTCGCCGAAGCGCGCCTACCCGGTGCACCCGCTGGTCCGCGGCCTGCTCGACGACCACGACTTCGTCGAGTTGCAGGCGAAGTGGGCGCCGAACGTGGTGATCGGTTTCGGGCGGCTCGGCGGGCGTTCGGTGGGGGTCATCGCGAACAACCCGTTGCGCAAGGGCGGCTGCCTCGATTCGCTGTCCGCGGAGAAGGCTTCGCGGTTCGTCCGGCTCTGCGACGCCCTAGGGATTCCCCTAATCGTGCTCGTCGACGTTCCGGGCTATCTGCCGGGTGTCGGGCAGGAGTGGGACGGCGTGGTGCGCCGCGGCGCGAAGCTGCTGCACGCCTTCGCCGAGGCGGTCGTCCCGCGCGTCACGCTCATCACGCGCAAGTCCTACGGCGGCGCGTACATCGCGATGAACTCGCGCTCTCTCGGGGCCACGGCGGTGTTCGCCTGGCCGGATGCGGAGGTCGCGGTGATGGGCGCGGAGGCCGCGGTGGGCATCCTGCACCGCAAGAAGCTGGCCGCCGCGGCCGAGGACGAGCGGGAGCCGCTGCGCGCGGAACTGGTCGCCGAACAGCAGCGGATCGCCGGTGGAGTGGCCCGCGCGATGGCGATCGGGGTGGTGGACGAAGTCATCGATCCGTCGAATACTCGTGCCAGGCTCGTCCGGGCACTGGCCGCCGCGCCCGCCGGACGGGGACACCACGGGAACATCCCGCTCTAGCAGCGACTGAAGGGACGGAGCATGACCGCGAGTACCGCCGAGGACTGGGTACGCCGGTTCCACCCCGCGCCCGCCGCCCCGCACCGGCTGCTCTGCCTGCCGCACGCGGGCGGCTCGGCCAGCTACTTCTTCCCGGTCTCGCGCTCGCTGTCGCCGGGCATCGAGGTGCTCGCCGTGCAGTACCCGGGCAGGCAGGACCGGCGCGCGGAACCGCTGATCGACTCGATCGAGGTGCTCGCCGACCAGGTGACCGACGCGATCGACGGCTTCACCGACAAGCCGCTGGCGATCTTCGGGCACAGCATGGGCGCCACGCTCGGCTTCGAAGTGGCCAGGCGGCTGGAAAAGCGCGGCGTGGTGTCGGCGGCGTTGTTCGCCTCCGGCCGCCGCGCGCCCTCGCGGCACCGGGACGAACGGTTCCACGAGGGCTCGGACGACGAACTGCTCGCCAACGTGCGCAGCCTCGCGGGCACCGACCAGGCACTGCTCGGCGACGACGAGATCGTGCGGATGGTGCTGCCCGCGATCCGCGCCGACTACCGGGCCGCGGAAACCTACCGCTACCCGGAAGGCCCGGACCTGAGCTGCCCGATCTTCGCCATGGTCGGCGACAACGACCCGAAGGCGACGGTCGACGAAGCAAGCTCGTGGGAGCGGCACACCAGCGGGCCGTTCGAGCTGAAGGTGTTCCCGGGCGGGCACTTCTACCTGAACGAGCACAGCCCGGCGATCCTGGACACCATCGCCACCCACCTGAACTCGCCCAGCCGGATCTGACCCCGAGTGTCACGAATGTGGCTTTCGAGACGTTTGGCGTCTCGAAAGCCACATTCGTGACACTTCCTTTTGTGCCCCCTAGCTCGGTTTTAGGGCAGCTTTGGGTGAGCGTTCAACCATGGGGGCATGAATGACGTCGACGAGCTGAAGCAGTTCGCCCTGGTGCACGCCAGGACGCAGGGCGTTCCGCCGGAACTGACCGACGCGGTGCTCGCCAGGATCACCACCGACGACGCCGGCGCCCCCGGTTCCTGGACGGGCGAATGGTCCGCCCAAGCTGAAGCGCTCGAAGCACGTCAGCAGTTCGCCGAAGCGAGCCGCCTCTACACGATGGCCCGCTTCCCCTTCGTCGACGGACCCGCCCGGCAACACGCGCTCGACAAGGCGGTCGGCACCTTCACCCGGTCCGGTACCGGCCTCGAACCGTTCCAAGTGGACACACCGGCGGGGGTGATCCGCTGCTGGCGCGGCGGTTCCGGCCCGCTCGTGCTGGTTTCCGGCGGCATCGTCAGCATCAAGGAGCAGTGGGCCGGCCTGCTGCGCCAGCTGATCGGCGCCGGGTATTCCGGCGTGGTCACCGAACTCCCCCGCACCGGCGGCAATTCGCTGCCCTACGACGCCCACGCCTGGCGGATGATCCCCGCAATTCTCGACGCGCTCGGCGCCGATTCGGCCTACGCGATGATGATGAGCTTCAGCGGTCACCTCGCGTTGCGCTGCGCCGCCCGCGACCCGCGAATCGAAGGCATTCTGACCGTCGGCGCGCCGGTCAGCGGGTTCTTCACCGACGCCGCCTGGCAGCAGGGCCTGCCGCGCGTCACGGTCGACACGATCGTGCACCTCACCGGCGAGAAGCCCGGCGGCCTCGCCGACTGGGCGCTCGGCGCCGACGAGCTGCGCGCGATCGACGTGCCCGTCGCCTACGTGGCCAGCAAGCGCGACGAAATCATTCCCCCGCAGGACATCGAGCTGCTCACCGCGAACGTGCGGCGGTTCAGCCTGCTCGAGCACGACGACGTGCACGGCTCCCCCGCCCACACCGCGTTGACCGGGGCGTGGCTCACCCAGTCCCTCCAGGCGATGACCGCCAAATGACCGAAAGGGCGTCCGTGAACGAGATCGCGATCGTCGGACTTTCCTGCCGCCTGCCGCAGGCCCCCGATCCCCGGCGCTTCTGGGCGCTGCTGCGGGACGGGGTGAACGCGATCACCACCCTGCCCGCCGACCGATGGGACAGCGACACCCCCGTCCCGCCGGGCGCCGGCCGCGGCGGTTTCCTCGACCGCGTAGGCGATTTCGACGCCGCGTTCTTCGGCATCTCCCCGCGCGAAGCGGCGATCATGGACCCGCAGCAGCGGCTGGTGCTGGAACTGGCGTGGGAAGCACTGGAGGACGCGGGCATCGTGCCGGACACGCTGCGCGGCGCGGACGCGAGCGTGTTCGTCGGCTCCATCGGCAGCGACTACGCCACGCTCATGCAGCGCGCGGGCCTGATCAACCAGCACACCATCACCGGCACCAACCGCGGCATCATCGCGAACCGCGTGTCGTACACGCTGGGCCTGCGCGGGCCGTCGGTGGCGGTCGACGCGGCCCAGTCGTCCTCGCTGGTGGCCGTGCACCTGGCGTGTGAAAGCCTGCGCAACGGCGAGTCCTCGCTCGCGCTCGCCGGCGGGGTGAACCTTAACCTGGCACCGGAAAGCACGCTGACCGCAGCGCGGTTCGGCGGGCTGTCACCGACCGGCCGCGCCCGCACGTTCGACGCCGAAGCGGACGGTTACGTGCGCGGTGAGGGTGGGGGGCTCGTGGTGCTGAAGCCGCTGGCCGGCGCGCTCGCGGACGGTGATCCGATCTACGCGGTCATCCGCGGTGGCGCGGTCAACAACGACGGTGCCACCGACGGGCTGACCGTGCCGAATGCCGCCGCGCAGGAGTCGTTGCTGCGCAAGGCATACGCTGATACCGGTTTGCTTCCGTCCTATGTGGAGCTTCACGGCACGGGGACGCGGGTCGGTGACCCGATCGAGGCGCGGGCGCTGACCGCCGCGTTCGGTTCACACCGGGTGCGTGTCGGTTCAGCCAAAACGAACGTCGGGCACCTGGAGGGCGCGGCGGGCATCGTCGGACTGCTGAAGGTCGCGCTGAGCATCCACCACCGAGCGCTGCCGCCCAGCCTGAACTTCACCACACCGAACCCGGCGATCGACTTCGAACACCTTGAGGTGCAACAGGAACTCGAGGAGTGGACGGCGCCGCGCGTCGCCGGGGTGAGTTCGTTCGGCATGGGCGGCACGAACTGCCACCTGGTGCTCACCGAAGGACCGGAACGTGTGGTCACCGCGTCACCTGAGCCCGGTGTGGTCCCGATGTTGCTGTCGGCGAAAACCGCTGCGGCCTTGCGCGCGCAGGCGGATCGGCTCGCCGAATTCGTCACCGATCAGCATCTTGGTGATCTCGGTTTCTCTTTGGCGAATACCCGCGCTCAGCTTGAGCACCGGGCCGTGGTGCTTGCGTCGTCGATCGAGGAATTGCGCGAGAATTTGACGGTGCTGCGACCGGGCGTGACGGAACAGGCGAAGGTCGCCTTCCTTTTCCCCGGCCAGGGTAGCCAGCGTGCGGGCGCCGGGCGTGAACTGTATGAGCGTTATCCCGTTTTCGCGACGGCTTTTGACGAGATCTGCGCGCATTTCGACCATCACCTGGACCGGCCGCTGCGCGAGATCATGTTCTCCGATCCCGAGGCGCTCGGGCAGACGCGGTACACACAGCCCGCGCTGTTCACGCTCGGTGTCGCCTTGTTCCGGCTCGCCGAATCGTGGGGCCTGCGGCCGGACCTGCTGCTGGGCCATTCGATCGGTGAACTCGCCGCGGCGCACGTCGCCGGGGTGCTCACGCTGCCAGGTGCGTGCTCGCTGGTTGCCGCGCGCGGCAGGCTGATGCAGTCGGTGACCACCCGGGGCGCCATGGTTTCGTTCAAGGGCACCGAAGCCGAGGTCCGCGCGCTGCTCACCGACGGCGTGGACATCGCGGCGGTCAACGGTCCCGATTCCGTGGTCGTTTCCGGCGACCACGACGTCGTTCTCGAATTGGCACGCGCCTGGAAGGCCGAAGGCCGCAAGGCGAAGCAGTTGCGGGTGAGCCACGCTTTCCACTCGCCGCACATGGAACCGATCCTGTCCGAATTCCGCGAAATCACCGGAGGCCTGAACTTCGCGCCGCCCGCAGTTCCGATCGTCTCGAACCTCACCGGCTCGCTCGCCACCGCCGAGCAATTGTGCTCACCCGGCTACTGGGCCGACCACATCCGGCATGCCGTGCGGTTCGCCGACGGCGTGCGCTTCCTCGCCGACGCCGGAGTGACCAATTTTGTCGAACTGGGGCCGGATCCCGTACTCTCCGGAATGGCACGCGACACCGATTCCCGCATCACGATGGCGTCCATGCTGCGAGAGGGCCGCGACGAGGAACGCACCTTTCTCGGCGCGCTCGCGTCGGCACACATTTCGGGTGCTTCGGTCGACTGGTCACAGGCTTTCGGCGACGCCCGTCGGATCGCCCTGCCCACCTACGCTTTCCAGCGGGAACGCCACTGGTTCGGCGAAACCACCCGGCTCAAGGCGGAAACCTCGCCGTGGGCGGACCGCCTGCGCGGCTTGGGCGAAACCGAGCAGGAAGCCGTGCTGCTCGACCTCGTCCGCACTTCGGTCGCCGCGGTGCTCGGGCACCGCAGCGCGGACGCGGTGGAGATCGGGCACACCTTCAAGGAACTCGGCTTCGACTCGCTGACCGCCGTCGAGCTGCGTGACCAGCTCAGCGCCGCCACCGGGCTGAACCTGCCCGGCGCGCTGATCTACCACCACCCCACCGCGGCCGCGCTCGCGCGGCACCTGCGTGGCCAACTGCTCGATGCCCCCGAAACCGTTGCTGCTTCGGCGGTTTCGGCGGTTTCCGACGAGCCGATCGCCATCGTTGCGATGGGCTGCCGCTACCCGGGTGGCATCACCACACCCGACGAACTGTGGCGGCTGGTGGCCGACGGCGTGGACGCGATCACCGAGTTCCCCGGCAACCGCGGCTGGGACCTCGACGGCCTCTACGATCCCGACCCCGACCAGCCGGGCCGCACCTACACGCGGCACGGCGGCTTCCTGCACGACGCCGACGCCTTCGACCCGGCGTTCTTCGGCATCAACGCCCGCGAGGCGGCGGCGATGGATCCGCAGCAACGGCTGCTGCTGGAAACGTCGTGGGAGGCGATGGAGCGCGCGGGCATCGATCCGGCGTCCCTGCACGGCAGCGGCACCGGCGTGTTTGTCGGCGCGATGTCGCAGGACTACGGCCCGCGGCTGCACGAAGGCACCGAGGGCGGCGGTTATCTGCTCACCGGCAACACCACCAGCGTGGCGTCCGGCCGCATCGCCTACACGTTCGGCTTCGGCGGCCCGGCGGTCACCGTGGACACGGCGTGCTCGTCGTCGCTGGTGGCGTTGCACCTGGCCGCGCAGGCGCTGCGGCACGGGGAATGCTCGCTGGCGCTGGCGGGCGGGGCGACGGTGATGGCGTCGCCGGGCATGTTCGTCGAGTTCAGCCGCCAGCGCGGGCTGTCGGCCGATGGCCGGTGCAAGGCTTTCGCCGCGGCCGCGGACGGCACCGGCTGGGCCGAGGGCGTCGGCATGGTGCTGCTCGAGCGGCTCTCCGACGCGCGGCGCAACGGACACCCGGTGCTGGCGGTCATCCGTGGCTCGGCGATCAACCAGGACGGCGCGTCGAACGGTCTCACCGCGCCGAACGGCCCTTCGCAGGAACGCGTCATCCGGGCGGCACTGGCCATGGCGGGTTTGGAACCGTCCGAAGTGGACGCCGTGGAGGCCCACGGCACGGGCACCGCACTAGGCGACCCGATCGAAGCCGACGCACTGCTGGCGACTTATGGCCAGGACCGCGAGCGGCCGCTGCTGCTCGGCTCTTTCAAGTCGAACGTCGGCCACACCCAGGCGGCGGCGGGCGTCGGCGGCGTGATCAAGATGGTGCAGGCCATGCGGTACGGCGTGCTGCCGAAGACCCTGCACGTGGACGCGCCTTCACCGCACGTGAACTGGTCGGCGGGCGCGGTCGCACTGGTGACCGAGCCAGTCAGGTGGCGGCGGGATGACCGGCCGCTACGCGCTGGGGTGTCGTCATTCGGCATCAGCGGGACGAACGCGCACCTGGTACTGGAGGAGGCCCCCGAGCCGACACCCGCCCCGCCTGCCGCACCCCCTCCAGCCGACTCTGCTGCTCCGCCCGCATCGACTGCTCCGCCCGCCTCGGCTGAGTTGACCACTCCGCCCGCCTCGCCGGACGCCACTGCCACGCCCACTCCGCCTGCCCCGGCTGCCGCTCCTGTCGCAGCCCCGTCCGCCTCGCCCGACCTGCCCGGCTCGACTGCCCTGCCCACCTCGACTGCTCTGCCTGCTCCGGCCGCCGCAGCCGCCTCGCCTGCCTCGGGTGGCTCGGCTGCCTCGGCTGGTGCCGGTGCTGCGGTCGGTTCGGGAGCCACGCCCGGCTCGGGTGGCTCGGGTGGTGTCGCCGTCGCGGGTGGCTCGGCTGCCACACCTGGTGCCGATACCGCGGTCGGTTCGGGTGGCTCGACTGAGGGCGCGGCCACGTGCGCCTCGGGTGCGGGATCCGGCCCGGTTGGGGTCGTGGCCTCGGGTGGCTTGGGTGCTGGATCCGGCCCGGTTGGGGTCGTGGCCTCGGGTGGCTTGGGGGGCACGTCTGGCGGGACTGTGCCGCCGGGCTTGGGGGTTCCGATGCGCGGGCCTATTCCATGGTTGCTGTCGGCTAAGAGTGGGGAGGCGTTGCGGGGGCAGGCCGCGCGGCTGCTCGAACACCCCGGCACGCCTGCGGAGATCGGCTTCTCCCTGGCGACCACGCGGCCATCCTTCGAGCACCGGGCCGTCGTGTTCGGTGGTTCTGAGGAAGAGCTGCGGGGGGAGCTAGCGGTGCTAGCTAGTGGGAGTGATGGTGGGCTAGCGGTGCTAGGGGTTGCGCGGGCGGCCGGTCGTACCGTGTTCGTGTTCCCCGGCCAGGGCTCCCAGTGGGCGGGCATGGGGCTCGACCTGCTCGACGCCGCGCCGGTGTTTCGCGAGCAGCTCCTCGCCTGCGCCGACGCCCTCGCGCCCCACACCGACTGGTCGCTCCTCGACGCACTCCGCGGCGAAGGACTCGACCGCGTCGACGTGGTGCAGCCCGCGCTCTGGGCGGTGATGGTCTCCCTGGCCGCCCTGTGGCGCTCCCTCGGCGTCCACCCCGACGCGGTGATCGGCCACTCACAAGGCGAGATCGCCGCCGCCTACGTCGCCGGGGCGCTCTCCCTCGAAGACTCCGCGCGCATCGTCGCGCTCCGCAGCAAGGCGATCGTCGTGCTCGCGGGCACCGGCGGCATGGTCTCCGTGCCCCTGCCCGCGGCCAACACCCAAAACCTGCTCACCCGCTGGCCCGGCCGCATCCACATCGCCGCGATCAACGGACCCTCTTCGACCGTCGTCGCCGGCGAGCCCGCCGCCCTCGGTGAACTGCTCGCCGACGAGCGCGTGCGCCGCATCCCAGTGGACTACGCGTCGCACACCCCGCACGTCGAGGCCATCCGCGAACAACTGCTCGACGCGCTCGCCGGCATCACCCCGCGCGCCGCCGACGTCGACTTCTACTCGACGGTCACCGGCGACCGCCTCGACACCACCGAGCTGGACACCGCCTACTGGTACCGCAACCTGCGCCAGCCCGTGCTGTTCGAGCAGGCCACCCGCGCGCTCGCGGCCGCCGGGCACACCGTGTTCGTCGAGGCCAGCGCGCACCCGGTGCTCACCAACGGCGTCGGCGAAACGCTGGACGACGCGGCCACAATCACCGGCACCCTGCGCCGCGACGACGGTGGCTGGGACCGCTTCCTCACCTCGGCCGCGCGCCTGCACACCGAGGGCACGCGGATCGACTGGGCCTCGCTGTTCCCGCCCGGCACCCGCGCGGTCGAGCTGCCGACCTACGCCTTCCAGCGGCAGCGGTACTGGCTGGACGTCCCCGCGCCGACCGGCGACCCGGCCGCCTCCGGGCTGGACGCCGCCGGGCACCCGTTGCTCGGCGCCGCGGTCGCCGTCGCCGGGGAGAACCGGCTCGTACTGACCGGCAGGCTGTCGCTGCGCACGCACCCGTGGCTGGCCGACCACGCCGTGCGCGGAGTGGTCATGCTGCCGGGCACCGCCTTCGTCGAACTCGCCATGCAGGCCGCTGACCAGGCCGGATACCCCTCCCTGCGCGAACTCACCCTGCACGCGCCCCTGCTTTTGCCCGCAGAAGACGGCATCCGGATCCAGGTGGTGGCCGACGGCGAAGAGGTCCGGATCCACTCGCGCACCGGCGACGCGTGGACCCTGCACGCGACCGGCGTGCTCGGCAGCGAACCCGCCGAGAGCGCGCCGCTGGACGGGCCGTGGCCGCCCGCCGGTGCCGAGCCGGTCGATCTCGGCGACATCTACGACCGGCTCGCCGAGCGCGGTTACGACTACGGCCCGGCCTTCCGCGGCCTGCGGTCGGCGTGGCGGCTCGGCACCGAGATCTACGCCGAGGTGCGGCTGCCCGAGCCCGAGGGCGCCGCGGACTTCGGCCTCCACCCGGCCCTGCTCGACGCCGCGTTGCACGCGGTGGTCGGCTTGGTCCCGCTGTCCGGGGGTGACGGCGACATCCCGCTGCCGTTCTCCTGGGACGGCGTCCGGCTCAGCGCGGCGGGTGCCGCCGCGCTGCGCGTCCGCGTCGCCCCCCACGGCGCGGACCGGGTGGCGCTCGCGCTGGCGGACTCCTCGGGATTGCCAGTGGCGTCGGTCGGCTCCCTGCTGCTGCGGCCGATGCCAGCCGAGCTGCTCGCCAGCGCGAGTGCCACCCCTCTCGATTCGCTCTATCAGGTGAACTGGACCGCCGCGTCCGGCGAGACCAGCGCACCCGCCCAGGTGGTCACCTTCGGCGGAGACGATGTGCACGCGGTGACCGCCGCAGCCCTCGACGCGGTCCAGGCGCACCTGTCGCAGGACATCGGCGAGCCGCTCGTGGTCGTGACCAAGCACGCGGTCTCGACCGCGCCCGGCGAGGGTGTCGACGACCTCGGGGCCGCCGCGGTCTGGGGTCTGGTCCGGTCCGCGCAGACCGAGCACCCCGGCCGGTTCCTGCTGGTGGACACCGACGGCTCGGCGCCCGTGGTGCTCGATGGCGAGCCCCAGGTGGCCGTGCGCGAGGGTCGGGTGCTCGTCCCGCGGCTCGCGCGGGTCACGGCCGAGGCCACCGGACCCCTCGACCCGGCGGGCACGGTGTTGATCACCGGCGGCACCGGCGTGCTGGGGGCATTGGTCGCCCGTCATCTCGTGCACCGGCACGGGGTGCGGAGCCTGGTGCTGACCAGCCGCCGCGGGCACGCGCCCGAGCTGCACGACGAACTCCGCGCGGCCGGAGCCGACGTGCGCATCGTCGCGTGCGACGCGGCGGACCGAGACGCGCTGAAATCGGTGCTGGACGACATCCCGGACCTGACCTCGGTCATCCACGCGGCCGGAGTCCTGACAGACTCCGTGATCACTGCTCTCGATTCGGAGCAGTTGTCACAGGTGCTCCGGCCCAAGGTCGACGCCGCCCGTCACCTGCATGAACTCACCCGCGACCGCGACCTCGCCGCCTTTGTGCTGTTCTCCTCGGTCACCGCCACCATCGGCAGCCCCGGCCAGGCGAACTACGCCGCCGCGAACGCCTTCCTCGACGGCCTCGCCCACCACCGCCACGCCCATGGCCTGCCCGCGACCAGCCTCGCGTGGGGGCTGTGGGCCCAGACCAGCGGCCTGACCAGCGCGATGAGCGCGGGCGACCGCGCCAGGATGGCCCGCACCGGCATCGCGCCCCTGCCCACCGACCAGGGCCTGGCGCTGCTGGACGCCGCGCTGGCCGACGACCGTCCCGCGCTTCTCCCCGCAAAACTCGACCTCAGCTCCGGCGCCCTCCCGCCCCTGTTCCACGGCCTGCGCCGACCAGCCCGCCGTCGCGTCGAGGCACAGCCGGAAACCGCCGCCTCCTGGGCGCGGCGCATGCTCGCGCTCTCGCCCGCCGAGCGCGGCCGCACCATCGCCGAGTTGGTCCGCGCGCAGGTCGCCGTGGTGCTCGGGCTCGACGCGAACGCCACCATCGAGCACACGCGTGCGTTCAAGGAGCTCGGGTTCGACTCGCTCACCGCGGTCGAGCTGCGCAACCGGCTCAACACCGCGACCGGGCTCCGGCTGCCGACCACGCTGGTGTTCGACCACCCGAGCCCGGCGGCGCTGGCCGGCTTCCTGCAGGCCGAACTCGGCGGCAACGCACCCGCGGCCACGGTCGAAGCAGCCCGCGCGGACGCCGGTGAGCCGATCGCCATCGTCGCGATGGCCTGCCGCTACCCCGGCGGCGTGCGCACTCCGGAGGACCTGTGGCGCCTGGTCGAGACCGGCGCCGACGCCATCGCCGAGTTCCCCGGCGACCGCGGCTGGGACCTCGACCGCCTCTACCACCCCGACCCCGAGCACGGCGGCACGTCATACGCCAAGCACGGCGGGTTCCTCTACGAAGCCGCCGACTTCGACGCCGAGTTCTTCGGCATCAGTCCCCGCGAGGCGACCGCCACCGACCCGCAGCAGCGGCTCCTGCTCGAGACCGCGTGGGAGGCGTTCGAACGCGCCGGGGTCACCCCCGACGCCCTGCGCGGCAGTGACACCGGCGTGTTCGCCGGCGTCATGTACGACGACTACGGCACCCGCCTGGGCAGCGCGCCCGACGGCTACGAGGGTCACCTGCTCACCGGCAACACCACCAGCGTGGCGTCCGGCCGGATCGCCTACACGTTCGGGTTGGAGGGTCCGGCCGTCACCCTCGACACCGCCTGCTCCTCGTCACTCGTCGCGATGCACCTGGCGAGCCAGGCCCTCCGCCAGGGTGAATGCTCGCTGGCGCTGGCGGGCGGCGTGACCGTGATGGCGACGCCGAACGTGTTCGTCGAGTTCAGCCGTCAGCGCGGACTGTCCCCCGACGGCCGCTGCAAGCCGTTCGCCGCGGCCGCCGACGGCACCGGCTGGTCCGAGGGCGTCGGCCTGGTCCTGCTCGAACGGCTCTCCGACGCCCGGCGCAACGGCCGCCGGATCCTCGGTGTGCTGCGGGGCTCGGCGATCAACTCCGACGGTGCGTCGAACGGCCTGACCTCGCCGAACGGCCCGTCCCAGCAGCGCGTGATCCGGCAGGCGCTGGCGAACGCGGGCCTGGAACCGTCCGAAGTGGACGCGGTCGAGGCGCACGGCACCGGCACCACGCTCGGCGACCCGATCGAGGCGCAGGCGCTGCTCGCCACCTACGGACAACACCGTCAGGACCGCCCGCTCTACCTCGGCTCGGTCAAGTCGAACCTCGGGCACACGCAGGCCGCGGCCGGGGTCGCCGGGGTGATCAAGATGGTGCAGGCCATGCGGCACGGGGTGCTGCCGAAATCGCTGCACGTCGACCAGCCCTCGCCGCATGTGGACTGGTCGGCGGGCGCCGTCGAGCTGCTGACCGAGCCGGTCGAATGGGACCGCGACCGGCCGCGCCGCGCCGGGGTGTCCGCATTCGGCATCAGCGGCACGAACGCGCACGTGATCCTGGAGCAGGC
This sequence comes from Amycolatopsis albispora, assembly GCF_003312875.1. Classification (NCBI taxonomy): domain Bacteria; kingdom Bacillati; phylum Actinomycetota; class Actinomycetes; order Pseudonocardiales; family Pseudonocardiaceae; genus Amycolatopsis; species Amycolatopsis albispora. The sequence goes on along the minus strand of NZ_CP015163.1, from coordinate 8,081,969 downwards.
CCCGCCCGGCGACGAACCCGCGCCGGAGCCCGCGGGCGTCGTGCCGTGGGCGGTGTCGGCGGTCAGCGAGCAGTCGCTGCGCGAGCAGGCCCGGCAGTTGCGCGCGCACGTGGCAGGCCTGCCCGAACCGGACCTCGGCGGCATCGGCGCGGCGCTGGCCCGGCGTGCCGTGCTGCCGCATCGCGCGGTCGTGCTCGCCGCGGATCGCGAAGACTTCCTGCTCGGCCTGGACTCGATCGTGGCGGGCGAACCCGCCTCGAACGCGGCCGTGGGCTCGGCGGCGGCTCCCGGCAAAACCGTGTTCGTGTTCCCCGGCCAGGGTTCGCAGTGGGCGGGCATGGCGCTCGACCTGCTCGACACCTCGACCGTCTTCAGCGGGCAAATGCGGCTTTGCGCCGACGCGCTCGCACCCCATATCGACTGGTCGCTCACCGACGCGTTGCGTGGCGCGGGCCTGGACCGCGTGGACGTGGTGCAGCCCGCGCTCTGGGCGGTGATGATCTCGCTGGCCGCGTTGTGGCGGTCGATGGGCGTCGAACCGGATGCCGTCGCCGGGCATTCGCAGGGCGAGATCGCCGCCGCGTATGTGGCCGGGGCGCTCTCGCTGGAGGACTCGGCCCGCGTGGTCGCGCTCCGGAGCCGGGCGATCCGGGAGATCGCCGGGCTCGGCGGCATGGTCTCGGTGCCGCTGGCGGCCGACGCCACCGAAGCGCTGCTGACGGGCCGCGACGGACTCGGCATCGCCGCGGTCAACGGCCCGTCGTCCACCGTGGTCTCCGGGGACGTGACCGCGCTCGACCAGCTGCTCGCCGACTGCGAGAGCAGTGATCTCCGCATTCGCCGCATCCCGGTGGACTACGCGTCGCATTCGGCGCACGTCGAGGCGATCCGCGAGCAGGTCCTCGCCGGCCTCGCGCCGATCACGCCCCGCACCTCGGACCTCGCCTTCTATTCGACGGTCACCGGCGAGCCGATCGACACCGCCGGGCTGGACGCCGCCTACTGGTACCGCAACCTGCGGCAGACCGTGCTGTTCGAACCGGTCACCCGCGCGCTGGCCGCCGACGGGCACCGCGTGTTCGTCGAAACGAGCGCGCACCCGGTGCTGACCGTCGGCCTGCAGGACACGCTGGAAGCGACCGACGCCGTGGTGACCGGGTCGCTCCGCCGCGACGAAGGCTGGGCGCGGTTCCTCGACTCGGCGGCGCGGGTCCACGTCCGCGGCACCGCCGTGCGCTGGGGGTTCGACGGCATCCGGCCCGCCGAGCTGCCGACCTACGCCTTCCAGCGGCAGCGGTTCTGGCTGGACGCCCCAGAGCGCACCGGCGACGTGACCGCGGCCGGGCTCGACGCGACCGGGCACCCGCTGCTCGGCGCGACCATGGAACTCGCCGGCGGCGACCGCCTGGTGCTCACCGGGCGGCCGAACCTGCGGGTGCTGCCGTGGCTCGCGGACCACCGTGTGTTCGACACCGTGCTCCTGCCGGGTGCCGCGTTCGCCGAACTCGCGCTGGAGGCGGGCAGGCTCGCCGGGTGCGAGCGGCTCGCGGAGCTGACGTTGCACGCGCCGCTGGTGCTCACGGACGAGGGCACGCGCCAGCTCCAGGTCACCGTCGGTGAACCCGACCAGGGCGACCGGCCAGTGGAAATCCACTCCCGGGCCGACGGTGAACCGTGGGTCCAGCACGCCACGGGCCTGCTCACCAGCGCGGAACCAGCGGCCGCAGAGGCAGCAGGGTCTGCAGGATCTACCGGGGCCACAGAGCTGCCGGGCTGGCCGCCGGAGCACGTTGAGCCGATCGAGCCCGCCGAGTTGTACGAGAAGCTCGCGTTGCGTGGTTACGACTACGGCCCCGCCTTCCAGGGCGTGGTCGCCGCCTGGCGGGGTGAGAACGAGCTGTTCGCCGAGGTACGCCTGCCCGAAGGAGTCCAGGCGCAAACGTTTGGCCTCCATCCGGCCCTGCTCGACGCCGCCCTGCACACCGTCGCGCTGGCCGCCGCCGAGACAGCGGGCGCGGGGCAGGTCATGCTCCCGTTCTCGTGGTCGGGCGTGTCCCGGTTCACCACCGGCGCGACGACGCTGCGCGTGCACGTGACCCGCGAGCAGGACACCTTCACCCTGCGCGCCTCGACCCCCGAGGGCGCCCCGGTCGTCACCATCGACGCGCTCACCACCAGGCCGATCGACGCGAGCCGCCTCCGGGCCGGTGCCGAGCGCGAGCTGTACGCGCTGGAGTGGACGCGGCTCGAACCCGGCACCGAACCGGCACCCGAGTACGAGGTCTTCGACTGCCTGCCGGGTGAGCAGGGCGTGCCGTCGAACACGCACGACCTCATCGCCCGCGTGCTCGCGAAGCTGCAGGAATGGCTGGCCGGGGACCACACGGCCAAGCTGCTCGTGCTCACCCACGGCGCGGTCGCGCTGCCCGGCGAGCCCATCGAGGACCTGGCGGGCGCGGCGGCCTGGGGCCTGGTCCGCTCGGCACAGACCGAGCACCCCGGCCGCTTTGCGCTCGCCGACGTGCGGGACGCCACGCGGGACGCGCTCGAAACCGCGCTCGCGTCCGGCGAGCCCCAGTTGGTCGTGCGCGGGGACACCGCCTACGCGCCGCGCCTGGCCAAGGCGGAGCCGGAACGCCCCGAACTCGGCGACTCCGTGTTGATCACCGGCGGCACCGGCGTGCTCGGCAGCAGGCTCGCGCGCCACCTGGCCACCGCGCACGGCGTCCGTCACCTGGTGCTGACCAGCCGCCGCGGCATGGACGCGCCGGGAGCCGCCGACCTCAGGTCCGCACTGACCGCACTCGGTGCAGATGTTGACATCGTGCGCTGCGACGCCGCCGACCGCGAAGCACTCGCCGCCCTGCTCGACCGCCTGCCCGGCCTGACCGCCGTGATCCACGCGGCGGGCGCGCTCGACGACTCCGTGATCACCGCTCTCTCTTCGGAGCACCTGCTCACGGTGTTGCCGCCCAAGGTGGACGCGGCCTGGCACCTGCACGAACTGACCCAGGACCGCGAGCTGTCGGCGTTCATCCTGTTCTCCTCGGTGGCCGGTACCGCGGGCACCGCCGGGCAGGCCGGATACGCCGCCGCCAACGCCTTTCTCGACGCGCTCGCCACCCACCGCCAGGACCTCGGCCTGCCCGGCACCAGCCTGGCCTGGGGTTACTGGGCCGAGGAGACCGGCATGACCGGGCACCTCACCGAGGCCGATCGCCACCGCCTCGCGCAAAGCGGCTTCGCGCCGATGGACACCACCGAGGGCCTGGCCCTGTTCGACGCGGTCCGGCACGGCGTGCGGGTGCCCGCGCACCTCGATCTCGCCGCCCTGCGCGGCCGGGCCGCCGACGGCACGCTGCCGCCGCTGTTCGCCGGGCTGGTCCGCGCCCCGGCTCGCCGGGTCACCACCGGACTCGCCCAGCGCCTGGCCGCCGCCGATCCCGCCGAGCAGCTCCAGCTGCTCACCGAGCTGGTCCGCACGCACGCGGCCGCCGTGCTCGGGCACACCGGCGCCCAGCAGGTCCCGGCCGAACGCGCGTTCAAGGACCTCGGCTTCGACTCGCTCACCTCGGTCGAACTGCGCAACCGGCTCAGCGAAGCGGCGAGCGCCCGCCTGCCCGCGACCCTGGTGTTCGACCATCCGACCCCGCGAGCCGTCGCCGCCTTCCTCCGCGACCGCCTCGGCGGCACGCGCACCACGGCGACAACGAAAGCCAAGGCAACCACCGCCGGCAACGAGCCGATCGCCATCGTCGCGATGAGCTGCCGGTTCCCCGGCGGTGTGCGGTCGCCGGAGGACCTGTGGCGGCTGGTCGAGTCCGGCACCGACGCCATCTCCGAGTTCCCGGTCAACCGCGGCTGGGAGCTGGATCGGCTGTACCACCCCGATCCCGAAGCGCAGGGCACCTCGTACGTGCGCCACGGCGGGTTCCTGCACGACGCCGACGAGTTCGACCCCGAGTTCTTCGGCATCAGCCCCCGCGAGGCCTCGGCCACCGACCCGCAGCAGCGGCTCCTGCTCGAAACCGCGTGGGAGGCCTTCGAGCGCGCCGGGATCGACCCGGCCACCCTGCGCGGCAGCGACACCGGCGTGTTCGCCGGGATCATGTACGACGACTACGCCTCGCGGCTGCTGAAGAACCCGCCGAAGGACGTCGAGGGTTATCTGGTCAGCGGCAGCGCGGGCAGCGTGGCGTCCGGTCGGGTCGCCTACACCTTCGGCCTCGAAGGACCGGCGGTCACCGTCGACACCGCGTGCTCGTCGTCGCTGGTCGCCGTGCACCTGGCCGCGCAGGCGCTGCGCAACGGCGAATGCTCGCTGGCGCTGGCCGGCGGCGTGACCGTGATGGCCACCCCGGCGGTGTTCATCGAGTTCAGCCGTCAGCGCGGGCTTTCTCCCGACGGCCGCTGCAAGTCGTTCGCCGCGGGTGCGAACGGCGCCGCCTGGAGCGAGGGCGCCGGGCTGATCCTGCTGGAACGCCTCTCCGACGCCGAACGCAACGGCCACCAGGTGCTCGGTGTGCTCCGCGGCAGTGCGGTCAACCAGGACGGCACGAGCAACGGCCTCACCGCGCCCAACGGCCCGTCGCAGGAACGCGTGATCCGGCAGGCACTGGCGAACGCGGGCCTGGAACCGTCCGAAGTGGACGCGGTCGAAGCACACGGCACCGGCACCACGCTCGGCGACCCGATCGAGGCGCAGGCGCTGCTCGCCACCTACGGCGAGGAGCGGGAGAGCCCGCTGCACCTCGGCTCGATCAAGTCCAACATCGGCCACACCCAGGCCGCCGCCGGGATCGCCGGGATCATCAAGATGGTCCAGGCCATGCGGCACGGGGTGCTGCCGAAGTCACTGCACGTCGACGCGCCTTCACCGCATGTGGACTGGTCGGCGGGCGCCGTCGAGCTGCTGACCGAGCCAGTCGAGTGGGACCGCGATCGGCCGCGCCGCGCCGGGGTGTCCTCGTTCGGCATCAGCGGCACGAACGCACACGTCATTCTCGAACAGGCACCGCGAACCCCGGAACAGCCGCCCACCGAGCACCAGGGGCCGCTGCCGTTCATCCTGTCCGCCAAGTCCGACGCGGCGGTACGGGACCAGGCCGCGCGACTGGCCGAGCACGTGCGCGCCAACCCGGGCCTGACCACCGCCGACCTCGCGCACTCCCTGCTCACCCGCCCCCTGCTCGACCGGGGAACCGTGGTGGTGGCCGCCGATCGTGACGAACTACTGTCCGGTTTGGACAATCCCGGCCAACCCGTCGGCAAGGACGAAGGCGGCCTCGCGTTCCTGTTCACCGGCCAGGGCGCCCAGCGTCCCGACATGGGCCGCGAGCTGTACGAGCACTTCCCGCGGTTCGCCGAAGCGCTGGACGAGTGCTGTGCGCACCTCGATGCCGAACTGGACCGTCCACTCAAGACGGTCATGTTCACCGGCGACGAGCTGGACCGCACCATCTACACCCAGCCCGCGTTGTTCGCCTTCGAGGTGGCGCTCTACCGGCTCGCCGAGTCACTGGGCGTCATTCCGTCCTATGTGGTCGGTCACTCGATCGGCGAGATCGCGGCGGCCCACGTGGCGGGCGTGTTCTCGCTCGAAGACGCCTGCCGCCTGGTCGCCGCACGCGGCAGGCTCATGCAGGGCCTGCGTGACGACGGTGGCATGGCCGCCATCGAAGCGAGCGAGGAAGAGGTGCTCGCCTCGCTGCGGGGGAACGTGTCGATCGCCGCGCTGAACGGGCCGTCCGCGACCGTGATCAGCGGCGACCGCGACGCCGTGCTCGACGTGGCCGCCGCTTGGAAGGCCCAGGGCCGCCGCAGCACCCGGCTGCGCGTGAGCCACGCCTTCCACTCCCCGCACATGGACGGCATGCTCGGCGAATTCCGCCGGGTCGCGGAGACGTTGACCTTCCACGCGCCCAGCATTCCGGTGATCTCCAACCTCACCGGCGACCTGGCCGCCGAAGAACTCCGCGAACCCGAGTACTGGGTGCGCCACGTGCGTCACGCCGTGCGCTTTGCCGACGGCATGCGGAAACTGCATGAACTCGGCGTGCGCACGTTTGCCGAAATCGGCCCGCAGCACACGCTCACCGCGATGGGCGCGGACTGCGTGCCCGACGGTGAACTCTTCGCCACCTCGCGGTCCGAGCACGAGGAACGCGCTTTCCTCAGCGCGCTGGGGAAAATTCACCTGCGCGGCAAGCCGGTCGAATGGTGCGCGTTGTTCACCGGACGGCGGGTGGACCTGCCGACCTACGCCTTCCAGCGCCGCCGCTACTGGCTCGATCTGCCGGAGGGCACCGGTGACGTGACCGCCGCCGGGCTCGGCGCCAGCGAGCACCCGCTGCTCGGCGCCGCCGTCACCCTCGCCGGTGGCCGGGGCCTGCTGTTCACCGGCCGCCTCACGCGGAAGTCCTGGCTGGCCGAGCACATCATCGACGGCACCGTGCTGCTGCCCGGCACGGCACTGGTCGAACTCGCCCTGCACGCCGGTGCGCAGGCCGGTCTGCCCGAGCTGGCAGAGCTGACCATCCAGGCACCGCTCGTGCTCCCGGAATCCGGTGCCGTGCAGCTCCAGGTCGCGGTGGACGGCAACGCGCTCACCATCCACTCCCGGCCGGACGACGAAGAAGTCTGGACCCAGCACGCCGAAGGCACACTCCGGGAATCGACCACCAGCCCGGAGGCCTGGACCATCCCGGCAGATGCATCCGAAGTGGACCTGGGTGACGTCTACGGCAGGCTCGCCGCGAACGGGTACGAATACGGCCCAGCGTTCCAATGCCTCGGCACCGTCTGGGAACACAACAACGAGCGGTTCGCCGAATTGCAGCTCGACGCGGACACCGACGGGTACGGCATTCATCCCGCACTGCTCGACTCCGCCTTCCACCTCCTCGCGCTGGACACCGCCGAGACGCGGGTGCCGTTCGCCTGGCGGGACATCGCCCTGCACGCCACCGGTGCGCGCTCACTCCGCATCCGGCTGACCCCGGCGGGCGACGGCGCCTTCCGGCTGACCGCCACCGACCCCGCCGGACAGCCGGTGATCACCGTCGGCGCGCTGGAAACCCGGCCCGCGGACCTCGGCGCGGCGAAGCGGCTCGACCTGTTCCACGTCGACTGGGTTCCGGCGCCCCAGGCCACCACCGTCGAAACCGAGGTCCTGCACGCCAGCGGCGCCGACGTACACGAGGTCACCTGGCGGGTCGCCACCGCGCTCCAGCACCACCTCACCAAGGACAGCGGGCGGCTGACCGTGGTCACCCCGGCGGGCGACCTCACCACGGCGGCAGTCCACGGCCTGGTCCGCGCCGCTCAGCGCGAGCACGGCGACCGGTTCTCACTGGTCGACACCGACCAGCCCGACACGATCCCGCTGACCGGCGCACCCGAACTCCGCGTGCGCGACGGCGAAGTACTGGCACCACGGCTGGTCAGGGCGACCGCCACCGGACGCAAGCTCGATCCGGAAGGGACGGTGCTGGTCACCGGCGGAACCGGCGCGCTCGGCCGCCGCGTCGCCCGGCACCTGGTGCGGCACCACGGGATCCGGCACCTGCTGCTGGTCAGCCGGACCGGCGGCGAAGTCCCGGCGGACCTCGGCCCGGACGCCCGCGTGGTTGCCTGCGACACCGCCGACCGCGATGCGCTCGCCAGGGTGATCGCCGGAGCCGAACACCCGCTCACCGCGGTGGTCCACGCCGCCGGTGTGCTGGAGGACGCCGTGCTGACCTCGCTCACCGAGGAACAGTGGCGCAAGGTCGCCCGGCCCAAGGTGACCGCCGCGCGGCACCTGCACGAGCTGACCCGGCACCTCGACCTGGACGCGTTTGTGTTGTTCTCCTCGGTCGCGGGCACGCTCGGCAGCGCCGGGCAGGCCGCCTACGCCGCGGCGAACGCCTACCTCGACGAGCTGGCTCGCCACCGGCAGTCGATCGGCCTGCCCGCGGTGTCGCTGGCCTGGGGATTGTGGGCCGAAAGCGGCGGCATGGCCGATGAGCTGTCCACAGTGGATCACCATCGCCTGGCCAAGCTCGGCGTCGCGCCGCTGCTGCCCGGTGACGCGCTCGCGTTGTTCGACGCCGCACTCGGCGGCGAGCACCCGGCGCTGGTGGCCGCGAAACTGGACTTCACCGCCGACCATCCGCTCTACCGAGGTGTGGCACGCACGCCGGTTCGCCGCGCGGCGACGGAACCGCCGTCACTGCACGGGTTGAGCGAAGCCGAGCAGCGCAGGCGCCTGCTGGACCTGGTGACGACCACGGTCGCCGAAGTGCTCGGGCACGCGGACACGGATGGTATCGACGCCGACCGCGGCCTGCTCGCGATGGGTTTCGACTCGCTGACCGCGGTGGAGTTCCGCAACCGCCTCGCCGCCGAGACCGGCCTGAGCCTGCCGTCCACCCTGGTGTTCAACCACCCCACCCCGGGTGCGATCGCCGAATTCCTGCGAGCCGAACTGGCACCGGCCGACGAACTGGACCGGCTCGCCGCCGATCTGTCCACTATGGACCCGGAACGGCAGGCAGGCCTGCTCGCCCGCATGGCGGAACTGCTGCACAAGTGGAACACGAACGGTACGGGCAACGGCGCCTCGGCCGATCTCGATTCGCTGAGCGACGAAGAGCTCTTCGACGCTCTCGACGAAGAACTGGGACAGAGGGGCAACGGGAGAAGATGACGACCGAAGACAAGCTGCGGGACTACCTCAAGCGCGCGACGGCCGAACTCCGCCAGGCCCGCGAACGCGTGGCCGAGCTCTCCGGCCGCGCCACCGAACCGATCGCCATCGTGGCGATGGGTTGCCGCTACCCCGGCGACGTGCGCTCCCCGGCCGAGCTGTGGGAACTGGTCGCCTCCGGTACGGACGCCATCTCCGGCTTCCCCGCCGACCGCGGCTGGGACGTCGAGCACCTGTACGACCCCGATCCCGAGCGCGTCGGCACCAGCTACACCCGCCAGGGCGGTTTCCTGGAGGACGCCGACCACTTCGACGCCGACTTCTTCGGCATCAGCCCGCGTGAGGCGCTCGCCATCGATCCGCAGCAGCGGCTCCTGCTGGAAACCGCGTGGGAAACCCTGGAGCACGCCGGGATCGACCCGCTTTCCCTGCGCGGCAGCCAGACCGGCGTGTTCGCGGGCGTGATGTACGACGACTACGCGTCACGACTGCACCGCGCGCCCGCCGGATTCGAGGGTTATCTCGGCAACGGCAGCGCACCGAGCATCGCCTCCGGCCGCGTGTCCTACACCTTCGGCTTCGAGGGCCCGGCGGTCACCATCGACACCGCGTGCTCGTCCTCCCTGGTCGCGATTCACCTGGCCGCGCAGGCGCTGCGGCAGTCGGAATGCACGCTCGCGCTGGCCGGTGGGGTCACGGTGATGGCCACGCCGAGCACGTTCGTCGAGTTCAGCCGCCAGCGCGGGCTGTCACCGGACGGCCGCTGCAAGTCGTTCTCCGCCGCGGCCGACGGCACCGGGTTCGCCGAGGGCGCCGGGCTGGTCCTGCTGGAACGGCTGTCGGACGCCCAGCGCCACGGGCATCCGGTGCTGGCGGTGCTCCGGGGCAGCGCGGTCAACCAGGACGGCGCCAGCAGCCAGCTGTCCGCGCCCAACGGGCCGTCGCAGGAGCGGGTCATCCGGCGGGCACTCGCGAACGCGGGACTGGAACCATCCGAAGTGGACGCCGTGGAAGCGCACAGCACCGGCACCACGCTCGGCGACCCGATCGAGGCGCAGGCACTGCTGGCCACCTACGGCGAGAGACGGGAAAGCCCGCTGTGGCTGGGCTCGATCAAGTCCAACATCGGGCACACCCAGGCCGCCGCCGGGGTAGCCGGGGTGATCAAGATGGTGCTCGCCCTGCAACACGGCACCCTGCCGAAGACACTGCACGCCGAGCAGCCGAGCCCGCACATCGACTGGGCAGCCGGCTCAGTCTCGCTGCTGAACGAGCCGGTCCCGTGGCCGGAGGGCGACACGCCGCGCCGGGCCGGGATCTCGTCGTTCGGCATCAGCGGCACCAACGCCCACGTGATCCTGGAGCAGGCCCCGAAGTCCGAGCCAGAGCCGGAACCACCCGCCGACCCGCGTCCCGTGCCGTGGTTGCTGTCGGCACGCAGTGAACGCGCGTTGCACGCGCAGGCCCAACAGCTGCGCCGCCACGTGGTGTCGTCCACTTCGGACCCGGCGACCATCGGCTACTCGCTCGCCACCACCCGGTCCACCTTCGCGCACCGCGCGGTGGTGGTCGCCGACCACCGCGAGGACTTCCTGCACGGGCTCGACCGGTTGTCCCGCGGTGAGTCGGCGACCGGAGTGATCACCACCCCGCACGGCGCGCAGAACCCGGCCGCGGGTGCACGCGAGCCGGTTTTTGTGTTCCCCGGCCAGAGTTCGCAGTGGGCACGCATGGCGGTTCCGCTGCTCGGCACGTCGGAGGTGTTCCGCGAGCAGATCCAGCTCTGCACCGACGCGCTCGCGCCGCATGTGGACTGGTCGCTGCGCGACGTGCTGGAGGGGGCGCCGGGTTCGCCGCCGCTGGAACGGGTCGACGTGGTGCAGCCCGCGTTGTTCGCGGTGATGGTGTCGCTGGCCCGCCTGTGGCAGTCGATCGGCGCGAAGGCGAGCGCGGTGATCGGGCACTCACAAGGGGAAATCGCCGCCGCGCACATCGCCGGGGCCCTCACCCTGGAGGACGCCGCGCTCATCGTGGCCAGGCGCAGCCAGGCCGTCTCGGCGCTGAGCGGCCGGGGTGGCATGGCCTCGGTGCCGTTGCCCGCGTCCCAGATCCGCGAGCACCCGGCACTGCTCGACGGACGCCTCGGCATCGCCGCGATCAACGGGCCGGAGTCCACTGTGGTCTCCGGCGCGAAGCAGGCCATCGACGAACTGCTGGCCGGGTACGAGGCCGACGGCGTCCGCGCGCGCCGGATCGCGGTCGACTACGCCTCCCACTCGCCGCATGTCGACACGCTCCGCGAAGCGCTGCTGGAGATGCTCGCCGACGTCAAACCGCGGCCCGCGGACATCCCGTTCTACTCGACCATCACCGGCGAGCCGATCGACACCACCGAACTGGACGCCGCCTACTGGTACCGGAACCTGCGGGAGACCGTGCAGCTGGACAGCGCCGTGCGGGCCCTGCGCCGCGACGGGCACCGGTCCTTTGTGGAGACCAGCCCGCACCCGGTGCTCACCATCGGCATCCAGCAGACGCTCGACGAAACCCGGGAGGACGGCGTCAGCACGGTCTCCGGCACCCTGCGCCGGGACAATGGTGACTGGAAGCAGTTCCTCACTGCCGCCGCTCAAGCCCACGTCAACGGCGTGGACCTCGACTGGGCCACGGTTTTTGCGCCCGGCACGGCCAAGCGCGTGGACCTGCCGACGTACCCGTTCCAGCGCAAGCGGTACTGGCTCGACGCCCCGGCGGGCGCCACCGATCCGGGCTCAGCGGTCGACGCCGCCGACCACCCCCTGCTCAGCGGTGCCCTCGAACTCGCCGACGGCGACAGCACGGTGTTCACCGGCAGGCTCTCGCCGCACGCGCAACCCTGGCTCGCCGACCACACCGTGCTCGGCACCGCCCTGCTGCCGGGAAGTGCCTTTGTCGACATGGCGTTGTTCGCCGCCGAGCGGACCGGCTGCGGCCAGGTCGAGGAACTGCTGATCCAGGCACCGCTCGTGCTGCCGGAGCGGGGCACGCTGCGGGTGCAGGTCTCGGCCGGTCCGCTGGAGCACGACCGCCGGTCGCTGACCGTCCACTCGCGACCGGAGGACGCCGAGCCCGACGATCCGTGGACCCTGCACGTCACCGGTTCCCTGAGCGCCGAGGCCGCCGAGGTGACCGGTGACCTGACGGGTTCGTGGCCACCGGCGGGCGCGGTGCCGGTCGAGATGAGCGGGTTCTACGACCGGTTGCAGGACGAGGGCTACGGCTACGGCCCCACCTTCCGCGGCCTGCGGGGCGTGTGGAAGCTCGGCGAGGAGATCTACGCGCACGTGGTCCTGCCCGAGGAACAGCACGCGGACGGCGAACGCTGCGCCCTGCATCCCGCGCTGCTCGACGCCGCGCTGCATCCGCTCGCCCGCGAGTCGCTCGGTGGTGACGGCATCAGCCTGCCGTTCTCGTGGAACGGACTGAGCCTGCGCACCACGGGCACCACCGCGCTCCGCGTGCGCCTGAGCCCGCTGGGCGCGGACAGCTACCGCGTGACGCTGGCCGACAGCGTCGGCACCCCGGTCGCCTCGATCGACACGCTCACCGCCCGCCGGATCAACCCGGCGCGGCTCGGGTCCGGCAACCACCGCTCGATGCTGTTCCACGTCGAATGGTCGCCCCTGCGGGAAACCGTGGCCGACACCTCGGCCGAGGTGGTGCACGCCAACGGCCTCGACATCACCACCGCGTTGCGCGTGGTCCAGGACGCGATCACCGAGGACCGGCGGCTGGCTTTTGTGACCAGCGGTGCCGTGTCCACCGAGCCCGGCGAGGACGTCACCGACCTGGCCGGAGCCGCGGTCTGGGGCCTGGTGCGGTCCGCGCAGACCGAGCACCCGGACCGGTTCACCCTGGTGGACACCGATGCCCCGGACGCCGTTCCGGCCGTGGGCGAGCCGCAGGTCGCCATCCGCAACGGCAAGGCGCTGGTACCCCGGCTCGCGCGCACGGCCGCCGACCTGGCACACACTGAGTTCGATCCGGCGGGCACCGTGCTGATCACCGGCGGCACCGGTGTGCTCGGCGGGCACCTCGCCCGGCACCTGGTGCGCAACCACGGCGTGCGCCACCTGCTGCTCACCTCCCGTCGTGGCCTCGACGCCACCGGCGCCACCGGGCTGGCCGCCGACCTGGCCGATCTCGGCGCCGACGTGACCATCGCGGCCTGTGACGCGGCCGACCGCGGCGCACTGGAATCGTTGCTGGCCACCGTGACCCGGCCGCTGGCCGCGGTGGTGCACGCGGCGGGCGTGCTCGATGACGCCACGATCACCGCGCTCACGCCGGAGCAGCTGGCGAACGTCTGGCGCCCCAAGGTCGACGCCGCGTGGAACCTGCACGAGCTGGCCGGTGACGTCGGCGTGTTCGTGCTGTTCTCCTCGATCGCCTCGACCATCGGCACGCCGGGCCAAGCCAACTACGCCGCGGCGAACGCCTCTCTCGACGCGCTCGCCGAACACCGCCGGGCGCGGGGCAAGCCCGCGATCAGCCTCGCCTGGGGGTACTGGGCCGAGACCACCGGCATGACCGGGCACCTCGACCACGCCGACCACACCCGGATGGCCCGAGCGGGCATCGTCCCGCTCGCCACCGACCTCGCCTTCACCCTGTTCGACGCGGCGCTCACCACCGGCCGCGCGGTGGTGGTCCCAGCCAAAATGGACACCGCCGCGCTGCGGAACCAGGCCACCGCCGGTACCTTGCCGCGGTTGTTCCAGAACCTGGTGAAGGCACCGGCCAAACGGGCGGGCGGTGGACTGGCCGACCTGGCGCAGCGCCTGGCCGACCTGCCCGAGGCCGAGCAGCAGGCCCTGCTCATCGACGTGGTGCGCGGGCACGTGGCCACCGTGCTCGGGCACACCGATCCGGACACCATCCCGACCGAGAAGGCGTTCAAGGAACTCGGTTTCGACTCGCTGACCGCGGTCGAACTCCGCAACCGGCTCACCGCCGCGACCGGCCTGCGCCTGCCCGCGACCCTCGTGTTCGACCACCCCACGCTCGCCGGGCTGGCCGGATACATGCGGGCCGAACTCGCGCCGCCCACCGAGGAACCCGATCCCGCCTCCGCCGTGCTCGACCGGCTTTCCGGCCTGGAGGAAGCGCTGATCGGCCTGTCCGACGAGCGGGTCACCGATCGGCTGCGCGAACTGCTGGCGGTCGCCGGCGGCACCGACCCCGGTCTCGGCTCGGCCAGCGCGGACGAACTGTTCGACTTCATCGACGGCAAGCTCGGCAGGAAGGTGGAAACCGCATGAGCACCGGCCCGACCGAGCAGAAGCTGCTCGACTACCTGAAATGGGTGACCACCGATCTCGACCGGACCCGCGACCAGCTGCTCGCACTGGAGGAACGGGCCAGCGAACCGATCGCCGTGGTGGCGATGAGCTGCCGCTACCCGCACGGCGTCGCGTCACCGGAGGACCTGTGGGAACTGGTCGCCTCCGGCCGGGACGCCATCACGGGCTTTCCCGACGACCGCGGCTGGCCCGCCGACGTCTACGACCCCGATCCGGACCGGCGCGACCGCCCGCACACCGGGGGTTTTCTCTACGACGCCGCCGAATTCGACCCCGGCTTCTTCGGCATCTCACCCCGCGAGGCACCCGCGATCGACCCGCAGCAACGGTTGCTGCTGGAAATCGCATGGGAAGCCTTCGAGCGCGCCGGAATCGACGCGGAAGCCTTGCGCGGCAGCAGCACCGGCGTGTTCACCGGGGTGATGTACAGCGACTACGGCAGCCGGTTGCAGGATCGCGCACCGCGGGGTTACGAGAGCTACCTCGGCAACGGCAGCGCGGGCAGCATCGCCTCGGGCCGCGTCGCCTACACCTTCGGCCTCGAAGGACCGGCCGTCACCATCGACACCGCGTGCTCGTCTTCGCTGGTGGCGCTGCACCTGGCGGTGCAGGCCCTGCGTGGCGGCGACTGCTCGCTGGCGCTGGCGGGCGGCGTGACGGTGATGGCCACGCCGATGGTGTTCACCGAATTCGACCGCCAGCGCGGGTTGTCGGCCGACGGCCGCTGCAAGTCGTTCTCCGCCGCGGCCGACGGCACCGGATTCGCCGAAGGCGCGGGACTGCTGTTGCTGGAACGGCTGTCCGACGCCCGGCGGAACGGGCACCAGGTGCTCGGCCTGGTGCGTGGCACGGCGGTCAACCAGGACGGCGCGTCGAACGGGCTCACCGCGCCGAACGGGCCGTCACAGGAACGCGTGATCAAGCAGGCACTGGAGAACGCGCGGGTCCCGGCGTCCGAAGTGGACGCCGTCGAGGCACACGGCACCGGTACCACGCTCGGCGACCCGATCGAGGCGCGGGCACTGCTGGCCACGTACGGGAAGTCGCGCGGTGACAAACCGCTGCACCTGGGCTCGATCAAGTCGAACATCGGGCACACGCAGGCCGCCGCCGGGGTGGCCGGCGTGATCAAGATGCTGATGGCCATGCGGCACGGGGAGTTGCCGCGCACCCTGCACGCCGACGAGCCGAATCCGCTGGTGGACTGGGCTTCCGGCGGTGTTTCCCTGCTCACCGAGCCGGCCAAGTGGCAGCCGAACGGGCATCCACGCCGCGCCGGGGTGTCGTCGTTCGGCATCAGCGGCACCAACGCGCACGTGATCCTGGAGCAGGCGCCGCCGGTCGAACCGGCGGGTGAACCGTGTGCCGCGCCGGGGCCCGTGCCGTGGGTGCTCTCAGCGAAGTCAGCCGTCGCGTTGCCGGGGCAGGCCGAGCGCCTCCTGCGGCACCTCACGCTGAACCCCGGCCTGACCGTCGCCGACGTCGGCCATTCGCTGGCGACCACACGCACGGCGTTCTCCCATCGCGCCGTGGTCTTTGGTGACCGGCAGGAGGAACTGGTCAAGGGCCTGTCCGCGCTGGCACAGGGCACCCCGGCCACGAACCTGGTGCACGGGCAGGCCACCGGCGGAAAGACCGCGTTCCTCTTCACCGGGCAGGGCAGTCAGCGACCGGGCATGGGACGTCAGCTGTACGCGACCTATCCGGTGTTCACCGCGGAACTGGACCGCGTCTGCGCCTTGTTCGACGGGCTGCTGGACCGGCCACTGCTGCCGATCCTGTTCGCCGAACCACGCACCCCGGAAGCCGCGCTGCTGAACCGGACCGCGTACACGCAGGTCGCGTTGTTCGCCCTGGAGACGGCTTTGTACCGGCTGATCGAGTCCTACGGCGTTCGACCGTCCTTTGTGGCTGGTCATTCGATCGGCGAGCTGACCGCCGCGCACGTCGCCGGGGTACTGTCCGTTGAGGACGCTTGTGTGCTGGTCGCGGCCCGCGGCCGGTTGATGGAGTCGGCCCGCGACGACGGCGCGATGGTGGCGATCGAGGCGCCGGAGTCGGCGGTCGCGGAGTTCCTGGACCCGTCGGTGAGCCTGGCCGCGGTGAACGGGCCGAATGCCGTGGTGCTCGCGGGCGATCTGGAGCGGGTGCTGGCCATCGGCGCGGAGTTCAAGGCGCGGGGTGTCCGGACCAAGCGCCTCACCGTCAGCCACGCCTTCCACTCACCACACCTGGACCCGATGCTCGACGAATACCGGCGGGTCGCCCGCGGCCTGACCTACTCGGCGCCCCGCATTCCCGTGGTGTCCACTGTGACCGGTGCCGTCGCGGACGAGCTGACCTCGCCGGAGTACTGGGTGCGGCAGGTTCGCCGGCCGGTGCGGTTCCTCGACGCCATGCGCACCCTGCATTCGTCCGGCGTACGCACGTTCCTCGAAATCGGGCCGGATGCCGTGCTGACTCCCGCGATGCAGGCGTGCGTACCGGAGGCCGCGCCCGGCGCGATCATTCCCGCGCTCACGTCACGCCGCGCCGAGCCTCGCACGCTGGTCACCGCGCTGGCGAAGGCACACGTGCGGGGGGTGCCGGTGAACTGGGCGGCCGGGTTCAGCGGGGCGCGTCGGGTCGACCTGCCGACGTACGCCTTCCAGCGGTCGCGGTACTGGCTGGATCCGGTGACACCGCGGCCCGGCCTGGATTCCGCGGTGGAGGTGCTGGGCCTGAGCGAGGTGCAGCAGGCGACGCTGGCCGCGTGGCAGCGACGGCACACCTGGGCGCACCGACGCGTCTGGCGTCCATTGAGGACGGTCGGGCCGACGGCGCCCCTGGGCACCTGGCTGGTGCTGGACGTCCCCACGCGACTGGCCGAGGTCCTGCGGGAGCATGGCGCGCAGGTGGTCACGTCGGATGCGGCCGAGGTGACCGGCGTGCTGTCCTTCCGCGAGGTGGAGCATCCGGCCCCGGTGTGGTTGCTGACTTCCGACGACGATGCCGACAGCGATCACGTGGTCCAGCTGATCGATCCCACAGATGAGACGTGGAAACGGCTGGTGGAGGTGCTCGGCTCCGGCGAGCAGCGCGTGGCCATCCGGGGTTCGGAGGTGTTCGCGGAACGACTGGAGCGCGCGGAACTCAACGGCAACTGGCGGCCCGGTGGTCCCGTCTTGATCACCGGTGACGACGAGCTGAGCACCTGGGCCGCCCGCTGGTTCCGCGAGCAGGGCGTCGAGGTGGTGGCGGAGGCGGTGCCGACGCTCGGCGCGGTGGTGCACGTTGTCGCGCCGGACGCCGACGTGCGGAAGTCGTTGGCACGCCTGGACGAGCTGGCGGCCACGGCCTTCGTCTTCACCACGCCCGCGCACGCGCGTTACGCGGCCGCGTGGGCACGCGCGCGCGAAGTGCCGTCGGTGGCGGTCGCCTGGGACGGGGTCGATCCCGGTGCGGTCGGCGTGGTGCTGCGGCAGGGTACCGCGGCACCGGAGGTGGTCGCGGAGCTGGAAACACCGGCGCCTCCGGTCGAACCGGACAACCAGCTGCTGGCCGCGACCGGACCCGAGCGCGAACGGCTGCTGACCGAACTGGTGCGGTTCCACGCCTCGGACGTGCTCGGCCACGCGAGCCCGGAGGCCATCGGCGTGGAGGACAGCCTGCTGGACCACGGGTTCTCGTCGTTCACCGCGCTGGAGCTGAGCACCCGGCTGCAGACGGCCGCCGGGGTCGAGATCCCGCCGGTCGCCATCTACGACCAGCCGACGCTGGGGGCCGTCATCGCCCACCTACGGGAGACGCTGGCCGCTGCTGATCTCGCGTAGCTGCCGCATGTACTCGGTGGTGTCGCGCTGCCACATCGAGACCGTGGCGACCAGCGCCACGATCGGGAAGATCAACGCGATCGGCACGAACTGCGGGTAGACGAGCTTGTTGCTGGACATCAGGTCGAGGGCCACCCAAACGACTCCGACCAGCTGAAACACCGCCAGGACGCCGAAGGCGGTCAGCCACACGCGCGCCCCGCGATACCCCGCGCGGAGGTTGACCGCCGCGGCCACGATGACGATGCCGACGAGCCCGATGACCAGGGGAACACCGATCACCATCCACAGCACAAACGCCAGCCTCAGGCTCTTCGGCCGCTCGGGCCCCAGCACCACCTGGCCACGCAGGTCCGCCAGTTCGGCCTCGCCCTGCCGTCGGCGGGCTTCCCGCCTCTCCGCCCACTTGTCACCCACGCGCAGCACATTAACGGCACCGGGCCAGTCCCCGCGCTCCGTTGACCGCAAGCTGCCGCGCGAACGTTCTGGCGGGGCCGTCCGCCGCCGCCTAAGCTCGCCGCCATGAGCAGGTTCGTGCCGCACCGCCTCGACCGGGTCCACCAGGCGCTCGCCCGCCACGTGGAAAGCGGGCTGCTCCCCGGCGCGGTGACCGCGCTGAGCAGCGGCGACGAGGTGCACATCGACGCCGTCGGCGACGTGCGCCGCGATTCGATCTTCCGGATCAGCTCGATGACCAAGCCGATCGCCGCCGTCGGCGCGATGGTGCTGGTCGAGGAGTGCGTGCTCCGCCTTGACGACCCCCTCACCGACTGGCTCCCCGAGCTCGCGGGCCCGCGGGTGCTGCGTGATCCGGCTGGCCCGCTCGACGACACGGTTCCCGCCCAGCGGGAGATCACACTCCGCGACCTGCTCACCTTCCGCAACGGCTTCGGCATGCTGCCGTGGTCACCGGAGCCGTATCCCATCCAGGAAGCCGCCGCCGAGCTGAACCCGTTCGGCCCGCCGAAGCCGTTCAGCCCGTTCACCGCCGACGAATGGCTCAAGAAGCTCGGTGAATTCCCGCTGATGCACCAGCCCGGCACGCGCTGGCTCTACCACACCGGCGCCGAGATCCTCGGCGCGCTGCTCGCGCGCGCCTCCGGCCAGGACCTCGAAACCTTTCTCACCGAACGCGTTTTCACCCCGCTCGGCATGACCGACACCGCGTTCAGCGTGCCCGCCGGCAAGCTCGACCGCTTCACCACGAGCTACTGGCCCAACGAGCAGACCGGCGAACTCGAGGTGTACGACGAGGTCGGCGGCTCGTGGAGCAAGCCGCCGGTGTTCCCGTCCGCCGGAGGCGGGCTCGTCTCCACCGTCGACGACCTGCTCGCCTTCAGCCGCCTGTTCCGCACCACGGAGGTGCTTTCGCGCGCGAGCATCACCACGATGACCGCCGACCACCTCACGCCCCAGCAGAAAGCCGAGTCCGGCTTCTTCCCCGGTTACTTCGACAACCGCGGCTGGGGCTTCGGCGTGGCCGTCAGCACGCGCCGCGACAGCATCTACGAGACGCCCGGCCGCTTCGGCTGGGACGGCGGCCTCGGCACGTCGTGGGCCGTCGATCCCACCGAGGACCTGGTCGGCGTCCTGCTCACCCAGCGCGCCGACTTCCCGCTGATGAGCAAGGCCTACCAGGACTTCTGGACCTCGGCTTACCAGGCGCTCGCATGAGTTTCGACGTTGACGCGGTCCGCGCCGCCTTCCCCGCGCTCGAAGACGGCTACGCCTATTTCGACGGCGCCGCCGGAACGCAGGTCCCGGCGCCGGTGATCGAAGCGATCGCCGGGACCTACCGCCGCGGCATCGGCAACGTCGGCGGTGCCTTCCCCGCCAGCCACCGCGCCGACCAGATCGTCGCCGACGCGAGGCAGGCGGTGGCCGACCTGGTCGGCGGGGATCCGCGTGGGGTCGTCCTCGGCCCCAACATGACCACGCTCACCTACCGCCTGGCCGGCACGCTCGCGGCGGGCTGGTCACCCGGCGACGAGGTGGTGGTGACCCGCCTCGACCACGACGCCAACGTCCGCCCCTGGGTGCAGGCCGCCGCCAGGGCCGGGGCGACCGTGCGCTGGGCGGAGATCGACGACAACGGCGAGTTGCCCGCCGACCAGTTCGAGAGCCTGCTCTCCGAGCGCACCCGGCTGGTCGCCGGCACCGCGGCGAGCAACGTGCTCGGCACCCGGCCGGACGTCGCCTCGATCACCGCCGCCGCCCACGCGGCCGGTGCGCTCACCTACGTCGACGGGGTGCACGCCACCCCGCACGGCCCCACCGACCGGACCGCGCTCGGCGCCGACTTCTACGCCACCAGCGCCTACAAGTGGTGCGGACCGCACATCGGCGCGGTGGTCGCCGATCCCGCCCTGCTCGACACGCTGCGCCCCGACAAGCTGGCCTCGTCCAGCGACGACGTGCCCAACCGGTTCGAGACCGGGACGCTGCCGTTCGCCGATCTCGCCGGGGTGACCGCGGCCGTCGACCACCTCGCCGGGCTCACCAGCCACGAGGGCACCCGCCGCGAACGCATCCTCGCCTCGATGACGGCGGCCGAAGCCCACGAGCAACAACTGTCCAGCCGGCTGCTCGACGGCCTGCGCGGAATTCCCGGCATCCAGCTGCACGGCGCACCGGCGCGCCGGACCGCGGTCGCCTACTTCACCGTCGAAGGCCAAACCCCGCGCGAGACCGCGGAACGGCTGGCGGCGGCCCGCGTCAACGTGTGGAACGGCCACAACTACGCGTGGGAACTCACCGGCGCACTGGGCATCCGCGACACCGGCAGCGCGGTCCGCGCCAGCATCATCCACTACAACACCGCCGGGGAAGTGGACCGGCTGCTCACCGCGTTGTCTACTTAGGACTTACGCGACGGTGTGCTTGAGCAGTTCGTCACCGCGCAGGATCGCGCCCTGCAGTTCACGCAGCGGACGGCACGGTTCCAGGCCCAGCTCGGCGTTGAGCCGTTCGCGGGCGTGCTGGTAGACCTTCAGCGCGTCGGCCTGGCGCTCCGAGCGGAACAACGCCAGCATCAGCTGCCGGTAGAACGACTCGCGCAACGGGTGCTCCCCGGTGAGCACGTACAGCCTGCCGACCACCTCGCGGTGCCTGCTCAGCATCAGGTAGGCGTCGTTGAGCATCTCCACGCACTCCAGCCGCGCCTCTTCCAGCCAGGTCACGTACCAGTAGAGGATCGGGCCGTCCTGCACGTCGTTGAGCGCGCGCCCCCGCCACAGCGCCAGCGCCGCCTCGAACTGGGCCACCGCCTCCTCGTGCCGCCCCCGCTGCGCCGCCTCCCGGCCGCGGTTCACCTTCCGCTGGAAGTCGTTGACGTCCAGCGTGTCCTCGCCGAGGTGCAGCAGATACCCCTGCGGGCGCGTGACGATCGGGCTGGCCCGGCGCCCCG
Organism: Amycolatopsis albispora; assembly: GCF_003312875.1. NCBI lineage: Bacteria > Bacillati > Actinomycetota > Actinomycetes > Pseudonocardiales > Pseudonocardiaceae > Amycolatopsis > Amycolatopsis albispora. The sequence continues at coordinate 8,060,720 of NZ_CP015163.1, read as the reverse complement.
GGCGGTCCAGGAACTTCCGCAGCTGGGAAATGTAGACGTGCAGTGCCGCGTTCACCCGCTGCGGCGGGCGGTCCCCCCAGATCTCGGTGATCAGCTGATCGGTGGTCACCACCTGGTCCGCCCGGCCCAGCAGGACGGCCAGCAGCGTTTCCATCTTGCGCGCGGTCAGCGAGGTGGCTCCCTCGTCGTCGACCACTCTGAGTCTGCCCAGGATCTCGTATCGCAACTTGCCCTCCGGTGACTCGTCTTCCCCCGACCGGGTCCCTTTCTCAGTTCCGGTAACGGCGACTTTGCCACTGTTCGGAGGTTCACCCAAGCCCCTAACCGCCTCGTGAAACCGCCCCTACGCACCGACCGGCCCTCCCCTGCGCACACCCGCGCACGAGGGCAAGACACCCGAAAGCACCGCTTTAGCCGGCGTGCCGACGATGGCTTCCGTCACCCAGCGAAACCATCCGGGGAAAGGACGGTGCCATGAGTGATATCGGGCCCAATGTGGTGCTGCGCGGCGGCCCGCTCGCGTTACCTGGCGGAAACCCGCGCTTCCACCGAGTGCACGACGAGGAAAGCCCGCTGAAGCTGGCGAACGGGAATCGTTACGAACACTTCCGCCCGACGGCCGAAACCGAAACGCACGCGGGCCGCCGGTTGCGCGTCTTCGAATGGACCGGGCGGACCTACGTCGCCGAATGACGCCGGGGGTGAGGCGGTGAGCAACGGCGCTCACCGCCTTTTTCACACACCGAAGGCCAGCAGCACAAATCCCTTGTCGCTCGGGTAGAGCGGCCGGAACCCGGACATCACGTAGAGCATGCCGTCGGCCACCACCGCACCGCCGCCACCGGCCAGCCCGCCGCCGCGGCCGACGAGTCCGTTGACGCCCGGGAAGTCCTGGATGGTGTCGAACTGCCAGAGCACCTTGCCGTCCCTGGCGCGGTAGGCCCGGATCTTGCCGTCGGAACTGCCCTCGTAGACCACACCGGGGCTGCTGCTCACCGCGGGCGCGTGTGCCAGCAGGCAGCTGGCCGGCGCGAGCGCGGCACCACCCCACGCGCAACCGTCCGCCGGATTCGGCGTTCGCCACAGCAGCGCCCCGGTTTCCGGGTCGAGCGCGTGCACCGCACCCGGGTTGCCCTGGTTCGTGGCCACGTAGAGCCGTTCACCGTCGTAGCTGGCGCCCCACTGGATGCCGGACTCGGAATAGGTGGTGTCACCGGAGGAAAGCTGGCGCTGCCAGACGATCGCGCCGGTGGCCGTGTCGAGCACGTGGTAGACCCCGCTCTTCTGCCCCACGCCGACGTACGTGCGGCCCTTGACGGTGAACACGTTGGGCGCGGTGCCGATGTCGTAGTCCAGCGCGGAACCGTCTTCGAGACCGGGGCAGTAACCGGGCGGCGCCTTCGGATCGGCGCACAGCACGCGCCAGGTGTCCGGATGCGTCAGCTGTTTGGTCCACCGCACGGCACCGGTGCCCACGTCCAGCGCGAGCACGGAATCCGAGTCGCCTTCGGTGCCGGTGTAGTTCTGGCCGGTGCCCACGTAGAGCGTGCGGGTGGCCGGATCGATCACCGGTGAGCTCCACACCCCGGCGCCGGACGGCGACCAGTGGATCGCGCCGCTGGGCCAGGTGCCGACCGCCTTGGGCTCGGGAACCGTGTAGTAGCGCCAAACCAGCTCACCGGTCTCGGCGTCGAGCGCGTCCACGTGCCCGCGGAAGGTGCAACACGCCGAGTCCACACCGCCGGCGTTGTCCGCGCTCGCCACGCCGACGTAGACGCGGCCGTCGAAGTGGATCGGGGAGCTGGTCAGCCGTGCGGCCGGATTGGTGTCCAGCCGTTCGGCCCACTCGAGTGCGCCGGTCCACTGGTTCAGCGCGTACAGGTAACCACGGCCGTCTCCGAAGTAGACGCGTCCATTCGCGACGGACGGGCTGTCGCGCACCACCTTGGCCGCACCCACCGCCGGATCGACGGTGCCCAGGTCGAAGGTCCACAGCGTCGCGCCGGTTTTGGCGTCCAGCGCGTAGAACAGCCCGTCCGGGCCGCCGAAGTACATCCGGCCGCCGGTCACCGCCGGCTGGCTGCGCAGGGTCGGGCCGCCACGCGGGAAGGCGTGGGCCCACCTGACCGAAAGATCGTCCACAGTGAACTGGTTGATCCGCCGTTCGGCGGCGTTGTGCCTGCTCCCCCTGGCGTCCTTGGTCCAGGTGGGCCAGTCCCCGCCGGTGAAACCGGGCGTGCTCACCGCCGGGGTCGGCGCGAGCACCGCGACCAGTGCGCACACCACCGGAATCGCCCAGCGGACCGGGCGCCATCGAGCCGTTCTGGATCGGGTCATGGTCTCCCTCTTCTCTCACGCGGATCGCGTGCGGGCTCGCTAGACCATGCCAGCCGCCGAGGGCGTCCCCAAGCCCCCTGTTACTCCCCTATGGACGGACGAAGGCGGAATATTCCGGCCTAAGGCACGGTTTAGCGGCCGCTCCTAGCCTCGACCCGCCGAAAGGAGAACCATGCACATTTTCCGCCATCAGGCGCGTCGGCGCAGAAGCCGGATCGCCCTGTTCGCGAGCGCCTTCGTGGCGCTCTCGCTGGTCGTTCCGGCCACCGCGGGCGCCGCGGATTCCGCCGGGGTGCCGCACGACTGCGTCAACCACAACAACCTGAGCGAACTGATCGTGGAGAAGTACCCGATTTTCCCCGATCCAAGCAATCCGCCGGTGGGCAGCAGGCTGCAGGTGGGGCACCAGGTCTACTTCAAGGCCGAACTGCGTGACCCGGCTGGCAACTGGGTGGCCACCTCGAAGGGCTATTCCTATGTCCCCTACCGCGACGACAAGGACGACGTGATCCTGCAGTACGCGCAGGAAACCATCACGCTCGCCGACGGGGTCATCCGGACGTCCGGCGTGTACAGCGTCACCCCGAACAACTACCACGAATGGAACTACATCTCCGCGGAAGGCGTCAGCGGCCGGTACGCGGGCATGATCGGCGCGCGCACCTTCCAGATCACGCAACTGGGGCTGAGCCTGAACGCCGGGCTGTACCTGTGCGGCGGGCTCGAAGAGAACTGGGACTGGAACCCGAAGCAGCCCAAGACCGGGGAAACACTGGCGGAGAAGCAGTCCAACGCGCTGGCCGCGCTCGAGGCGGCCGAGCCACCCAAGGATCCCGCCGACAGCCCGGTCCCGCCGAACGACTGCGCGGTGCACGTCGGCCTCCGCGAGGAACTGACCGAGGAATACGGGCCCGCCCCCGGTGACGGCGGGGAATGGCCGCCCGGTGCCGGATCATCCATGCACTACAAGTCCGAGTTCCGCAAGGACGGCAGGCTCGTCGCCATTTCGAAGGGTTATTCGTACACGCCCTTCAAGGACCCGGCCAACGACATCGGGCTGAAGTTCGTGCAGCAGACCATCACCTTCCGCGACGGCACCATCCGCACCTCCGGGGTGTACAACCTGACGCTGAGCAACGTCTACGAATGGCACGCGATGTGGGCCGACGGCGTGAGCGGCCGCTACGCCGGCATGATCGGCAGCCGCCGGTTCAAGGTCACCGGACAGTCTGATTTGGACGGTCAGGTGTTCCTGTGCGACGGCCTGGTCGAGCACTGGGAATGGGACCCGCCCACCACCTAGGCGCCTCCGCTCTGGCCCCGCGGGTGCGGGGTCAGAGCGGAACCTCGACCTTGGTCCCGGCCGGCAGCTCCCCGGTGACCTGCACGAAGCCGTCACCCCATTCGCCGAGCTGCACCGGAACCTGCTTGCTGGTGCCGTCCGGGGCGACCACCACCACCGCGTTCCCGCCGCCCGGCAGGCCGATCACCGAGGACACCGGGACCGAAAGCGCCTGCTGCGCCACGGTCGCCACGTAGTGCACGGTCACCGGCGCCAGCGCCAGCCCGCTCACCTGGCCCGGGTCGTCGAGCGCGATGGTGACCTTGAAAACGCCCTTGCCGTCGGCGTTCGTCTCCAGCGTGGTGCTGACCGACTCGATCTTGCCCGGCGCCTGGCCCCCGCTGGGCAGCTCCACCTCCACCGCCTTGCCGACCTCGACCAGGTCGCGGTCGAGCGGTTCGAGGTCGACGGTGACCACCCGGTCCGTGCTCTGCACGGTGAGCACCGGCGCCGACGGTGAGGTCATCCCGCCCTCGTGCGCGTTGAGCTTGGCGATGTGCACGTTTCCTTCGGTGAACACCACTTCCCCGAGCGAGAGCACACCGTCGTCCTCGGCACCGATCTTCTTCTGGAGCTGCTTGACCGCGTCGGTGGTCTTCTGGCTCCAGTCGTCGTCGGGGTAGCTGGCGCTCGGCTTGCCGAAGCCCAGCGCCAGCAACGCGGACTCCAGCTGGTGCACGTCCGGGCCGTCGGTGACGCCCGCCTTCAGGTCCCGCCACGCGGGTACCGCGCCGTTCAACAGCACCACCGGCTTGTCGTTGATCCGCATCAGCACGTCACCACTGGCCAGGTCGGTCCCCGGCGACGGCAGTTCGGTGATGACCCCGCTCTGCGCCGTGGACAGCTCACGCATGTCCTGGTAGGCGACCACTCCGCTCAGCTTCTCCGTACGGGTCAGGTCGCGCACCGCGACGTCGGCGGTCGGGACCGAGCCGGCGGGGGTGGCCGGCTCGGTCCCGCTGTCCGCGGCGAACCAGACCGCGGCACCGGCGATGGCCACCACGCCCAGCGCGGCGGGCACCGCGACCTTCGCCTTCACGACCTCACCCCTGCGACGGCGCGGGCGCCTGCTGGCACTCCTTGAGCGCCTTCGCCGTGGCCGGATCGGTGCGGTCCAGCTTGTCGCCGAACGGGGTGTCCGAGCCCGGGGTCGGGTCCGGCACGTCGATGCCCTTCTCCCGAAGGCACTTCGCCAGCGCGAGCATCTCCTCGTCCTGCTGGGCCTGGTCGCCGGAATCCTGGTTCTGCCGGTCCTGCACCACCCCGTCGAGGAAGTGCCCGCAGGTCTTGTTCGCCGCGACGAACGCCGCGGACTCCTTGTCCACGCCCTCGTACATCGCGCCGGGGCTGTCCGGCTGCGGGTCCGCGAGCTGCACCCCGTTGTCCCGCATGCACTGGGCGTACTGCAGCAGGCTGTGCTGGGTCTGGTTCTCCTGCGGCTGGGCCGGTTCGGTCCCGCCACAGGCGGTCAACGCGAACAGCAGGGCCAGCACCGGCAGCCCGCCGTTGAGCAACCGCTTCGACATGGCCGTCCACCTCCATGGAACTTCGCTTTGGTCAAGCACTGTGCCGATCCAGCCTTGGACCGGCCTTAACACGCCTTGGAACGCGCTGAACCGGCTCAGGCCGGCCGCACCGCTTCGGCTGGTTCGAGCCGGGCGGCGCGGCTGGCCGGGTAGAGCCCGGCCAGACCGCCGACCAGCAGCGCGGCCAGCACGCCACCGGCCAGCCCGGCCACCGGCAGCACGATCGGCCACCCCATCACCAGCGCGTAGACCACGGTCACGCCCGCGCCGAGCAGCACCCCGGCGAAACCGCCGAGCCCGGCCTGGACCAGCGCCTCGACCAGGAACTGCGAGCGGACGTGCCGCCGGGTGGCGCCCAGCGCGCGCCGCACGCCGATCTCGTTGCGCCGCTCCAGCACGGAGATCACCATGACGTTCGCGATGCCGACGCCGCCGACGAGCAGCGCGACCCCGCCGAGGCCGAGCAGCAGGGTGGTGAACGCGGTGTCCGCCGCGGCCCGTGCTTCCAGCGCGTCCGACGGCCGGGTCACCTCCACCTCCTGCGGGCTCTCCGGGTTCGCCGTCGCGCCGGCCACGTCACGCACCGCGTTGATGTCGTCCGGGTTCGCGCGCACGTAGACCGTGGTCGGCGAACCCTGGTAACCGAACTGCTGCGTGGCGATGCCGGTGCCGATGAGCGCCGCGCTGTCCAGCTCGGGCGCCAGCGGCATCGGCTGCAGGATGCCGACCACGGCGAACCACTGCTCGCCGAGCCAGACCAGCTGCCCGCCCTCGCTGATGTCCACGCCGTGGCGCTGCGCGGCGGTGGTGCCGAGCACCACGGTCGGATAACCGGACAGACCCGCGTCGAGCCAGCGGCCCGACGCCAGCTTCCCGTTCAAAGTGGACAGCAGGTCGGCTTCGGCGGCCAGCACCACCACGCCCCGGGTGTCGGTGGCGGGCATCTGGTCGGTGCGCCGGACGGTGACGTCCAATTGCGCCACTGTGGACACCGCCTGCACCTGGTCCAGAATGGACAGACGACCACCGGCTTCGGCGGGCAGCTGCGCCTCTTCGTCGCTGCTGAACGACTGGCCCGGCTTCACGGTCAGGTAGTTGGTGCCGAGATCGTCCAGCACCTGCAGCAGGTTCGCCTGCGAGGAGGCGGAAATGCCGACCACCGCGACGATCGCGGCGATGCCGATCGAGATGCCCACCGCGGTCAGCATCGCGCGGCCCCGCCTGCCGAGCACACCCAGCTTGCCCAGCGCGATCGCGTCGCGGAAGCGCAGCACGGACTTCTCCAGCCGCGGCGGCCTTTCCTCGGTGGTGGTCATACCAGTGCCCCCTGGACTATCCGGCCGTCGCGGATGTGCACCCGGCGCGGGGCGGCGCGGGCGATCTCGTCGTCGTGGGTGATCAGCACCAGCGTCGCGCCGTCGGCGTGCAGTTCGCCGAACAACCGCATGATCTCCTCGCCGTTGCGGGAATCCAGGTTGCCGGTGGGCTCGTCGGCCAGCACCAGCGCCGGATCACCGACCAGCGCCCGCGCGATCGCCACCCGCTGGCTCTCGCCACCGGAGAGCTGTGACGGCCGGTGGCCGAGCCGGTGCCCGAGCCCGACCCTGGTCAGCGCCGACTCCGCGCGGCGACGGCGTTCGGCCGCCGGAATCCCGCGGTACATCAGCGCGGTGCCCACGTTGTCCAGCGCGCTCAGGCTCTGCAGCAGGTGGAACGACTGGAAGACAAAGCCGAGCGAGCGGCCGCGCAACGCGGAAAGCTTTTCGTCGTTGAGCTTGCCCACCTCGTGCCCGTCGATCCGGACCGAGCCCGAGGTCGGCTTGTCCAGTGCGCCCATCAGGTTCAGCAGGGTCGACTTGCCGGAACCAGACGGGCCGACGATCGCCAGCCACTCGCCGGGCATGACGGTCAGGTCGACGCCGTCGAGCGCGCGGACCGGTGGCACACCGGGGTATTCGCGGACCGCTTCGGTGATTTCCAGTACGGGCCTGGTCATTTCGGCACCTCCACCTTGTCACCGGCCTGCACGCCACCGGACACCACGACGAACCCGTCACCCCAGGCCCCCAGCTCGACCGGGGTGCGGACGGCGGCGCCGCCCTGCGCGGGCAGCACATCGACCGCGTAACCGCCACCGGGCACGCCGACCACCGCGGCCACCGGCACGGTCAGCGCCTGCTCCGCGACAACCGTCGTGTACCGCACGGTCACCGGGGCGAGCGCGACGTTGTCCCCCGCGGCGGCGGCGTCGGCCAGCTTCACCTTGAGCTTGTAGACCTGCTTGCCGTCGGCGTCGGCTTCGAGCGCGGTGCCGACCTCCTCGATGGTGCCGTCGAGCTTGTCGCCGCTCGGTGGTTCCACCTTGACCGCGGCACCGACCGTCACCAGATCGCGGTTCACCGGATCGAGGTCCACCGTGACCAGGCGCTCGGTGCTCGACACGGTGAGCACCGCCTGCCCCGGCACCACCGGCGCGCCGACCGTGGTGTTCCGCTTGGCGATGCGCACGTCTCCCGGGGTGAACACGATGTCGCCGAGCGAGGCGATGCCGTCGATGACCGCACCGACGTCCTCCTGGTACTTCTTCAGCGCGGTGGTGGTCACCGAGTTCCAGTGCGCGTCGGGATAGGTGCTCGACTTCTTGCCGTAGCCGAGGTTCACCAGCGTTTCCTCGAGCTGCGCCACGTCGGGGCCGTCGGTGATGCCGGGGCCGAGGTCGCGGTAGGCGGGAATGGTGCCGTTGAACAACACCACCGGCCGCTCGTCCACGCGCATCAGCACGCCGCCGGACTTCACCGTTTCGCCGACACCGGGGAGCATGGTCACGATGCCGCCCTTCGCCGTGGGCAGGTCGCGCTCGTCGCGGTAGGCGATGACACCGTTCATCGTCTCGGTCCGGCTGAGGTCGCGGACCGAGACCTGCGCGGTGTTCGTGGCGGGCTGCCCGGCGCCGGCGGGCGGCGCGGGACGGCCGGTGGTCAGCAGCACCGCGGTGACCGCTCCGGCGACCACCACCGGGACCGCGATGAAGGCGATCGTGCGCTTTTTCATGGCTGTTGTCCTCTACTTCCCGGCGGTGGCGCAGGTTTTGAGCGCCTCGGCCGTGGCGGGGTCGTTGCGGTCGAGACCGGGGCCGAAGGCACCACCGGCCTGTCCCGGTACCGGGTCCGGGACCTCGATGCCCTGCTCGCGCAGGCACTTGGCGAGCGCGAGCAGTTCCTCCTGCTGGTGCTTGAGCTGCTCGGGGTCCTGCTTCTGCCGCTCCTGCACCACGTTGGCGAGAATCGCGCCGCAGGTGCGGTCGGCACTCTCGAAAGCGGGGGACGCCGTGTCGACGCCCTCGTACATCGCACTCGGATCGCCGGGGCGGGGGTCGGGCACCTGGACGCCTCGGTCGCGCATGCACTGGGCGTACTGGAGATACACGTTCGGTGGGGGCGCCTGCTCCTCGGTGGTGCAGGCGGTGAGGAACCCGGCCAGGCATGCGGCCGTCACCAGCATCGACAGGCGGAACATCGCCGTCCCCTTCTCTCTCGGATGCCCCCACTGTGCCGAGCGCGGCTTGGACCGGACTTAGCCGCGCTGAGGAAACGCTGAATGGCGGGATTGACGGGAACAGCCGCGATCGCTAGGGGCGGACACGAATGTGACTTTGGGGGCAGATTTCGCCCCGAAAGCCACATTCGTGTCCGGTGGGGAGAGGAGGCGAGGCTGCTGGGAGGGGCGGATGCCGACGAGCGGTGGGTGCGCTGGATGTGTGGCTTTCATAGCGCGACAGGACAGCGCGCAACTCCGTTGAGCGGGCAGCGGGCGGCGGGCGCAATGAAAGCCACATTCATTGCGCGGCGGGCGCGGCAGCCCGAGGCGGCCCGCCGAGCGTCTCGGGTTCGAGTGCGGCCCGGCGCGCGCGGCCGGACGTCACGAATGTGGCTTTCGAGACGCCAGATGTCTCGAAAGCCACATTCGTGACGTCGGGCCAGGGGCGAATCGGGGTGTGTGCCTCAGTTCAGGGGGAGGCGGACCTCGAACCGGGCACCGCCCAAAGTGGGGGAAGCGGTGGCGGTGACCTCCCCGCCGTGGCTGCGGGTGATTCGGCGGACCAGCGCCAAACCGAGTCCGACGCCGCCGCTGGCGCGGTCTCGGCTGCCGTCCACGCGGTGGAACCGGTCGAAGACGCGTTCCCGCTGATCCGGTGGCACGCCCGGGCCGTCATCCTCCACGGCAAAAACCGCGGAACCGCCGTCCACCCGCAGCGAAACGGCGACCACCCCCGCCGCGTGCTTGTCGGCGTTGTCCAGCAGGTTCCGCACCAGCCGCACCAGTTCGGGCACCACGCCGGTCACGCGCACCGGGACCAGCGAAGCCCGCACCTCCGCGTGCCGCACCGCGCTGGTTTCCCCCGCCACGAGCTCATCCAGCCGCACGGGTTCCGCCCGCCGGGACACCGCCGCCTCGTCGAGCCGCGCCAGGGTGAGCAGGTCGCCGGTGAGCCGCTCCAGGCGGCGGTGGTCGTCCAGCAACCGGGTCGCCACGTTCCGCCAGTCGGCGCTGTCCCGGTGCGCCAGCGAAACCTCCAGCTCCGCCCGCATCGCCGCCAGCGGCGTGCGCAGTTCGTGGGAAGCGTCCGAAACGAATTCGCGTTGCCGCCGCGCGCCCGAAGCGATGCGGTCCAGCATGCGGTTCAGCGTCCGCGTCAGCCTGCCGACCTCGTCGCCGGTGTCCTGCTCCGGCAGTCGTTCGTCCAAAGTGGAGTGACTGATTGCCTCCGCGCGCCGTCGCACGGCCTCGATCGGGCGCAGGGCGCGGTCCACCGCGAACCAGGTCAGCCAGCCGACAAAGATCGTCAGCACCGGCGCGGCCACCAGCAGCGAGTTCACCACCAGGTCGATGCTCTGCGTGATCTGCCCCGACCGCGAGATCGCCCGGATCGTGCGCACCTCGCCCTGCGGGGTGGTCACCGTGCGCGCGGGCACTATCTCGAAGTCCTCGGCCGGCGGCTTCGGCTCGGCGCCCGCCGAACCGGCCGCGCGGGTGCGTTCGGCGGGCACCGGCCGGTCGGCCGCCGCCTTCGCGCCGGTCTGCGGCACCGAGGTGACCAGCTTCCCGTCCTGGTCCTCGACGCGGATCATCGTCGCCGCCGACGGGTCCTCCGGCGGCAGCGGCTGCCCGTGCTCGACCGCGTCGGCCACCTTGTCCACCTGGCGCGCCGCCGCGTCGGCCATGTCCCCGAACAACGTGTTCGACATGCTGTTGACCAGCACGAACGAGGCGACGGTCAGCGCCAGGCCGACCGCCAGCGTGACCACCAGGGTCAGCCGCAACCGCAGCGAGCGCGGCCGCACCCTAGGCATCCGGGTCCACCAGGCGGTACCCGAGGCTGCGGATCGTCTCGATGCGGGCCGCGCCGATCTTGCGGCGCAGGTAGGACACGTACACCTCGACCAGGTTCGTGTCCCCCGCCGAGTCCAGCCCCCACACCGCGTTGAGCAGCCGGTCCTTCGACATCACCCGGTTGCGGTTGCGCAGCAGCGCCTCCAGCAATGCGCGCTCGCGCGGCTGCAGGGTCAGCTGCTTGCCGTTGACCATGCACTCGCCGGACTCCGGGTCGAGCGAAAGCCCGCCGTGGCTGAGCAGCCGCGGGCGCGGGGTCGCGCCGCGCCTGGCCAGCGCACGCAGCCGCGCCACCAGCACCACGAACGAGAACGGCTTGCGGAGGTAATCGTCGGCGCCCACGTCCAGGCCGTCGGCCTCGTCGTATTCACCGTCCTTCGCGGTGAGCATCAGCACCGGCGTCCACACCTCTTCGGCCCGCAGCCGCTTCGCCACCGCGTAACCGCTGATCGACGGCAGCAGCACGTCGAGCACCACCACGTCGTGCGCGCCTTCGCGGGCCTGCCAGTAGCCGTCGAACCCGTCGTGGACCACGTCCACGTCGAAGCCCTCGGCCGTGAGACCCGACGACAGCACTTCGGCGAGGCGGACGTCGTCCTCGACCACCAGAACCCGCATCGTCCCGCCCTTTCGCACCACCGGAAACGCCATCTCGAAAACACCATCGCACAGCCTGATTAGACGTTCCTGAGTTCGGCGGCGTAAGTACCGCGAAAGAAAGGATTTAGCCCACCGCCCGAGCATGAGGCGAATTCTCGGCAGGGAGGAAACTCGATGGGCGCCCGTCAAACGTACGTACTGGCCGCGGGCACGGCCTTTCCCGGGCCGCTGGTGGACAACGCGGCGCTGGCCGCGCGCTTCGGCACCACCGGCGCGTGGCGGCAGTGGGTGGACACCTTCATCGGCACCCGCACCCGCCACCTCGCGATCGACCCCGAAACCGGAAAACCGCACGCGACGCTGGCCGACCTCGGCGAAGAGGCCGGTCGCCAGGCGCTCACCGGGGCCGGGCTGGCCCCCGGTGACATCGACCTGGTGGTGATGGGCAGTGCCACTCCCGATCAGCTGATGCCGGCCACGGTGAACCTGATCGCCGACCGGCTCGGCATCGACCAGGTGCCCACCTACCAGCTCCAGTCCGGCTGCACCGGCGCGGTGCAGGCGCTCGACCTGGCCAGGCAGCTGCTGTCCACCGGCCGCCACCGCAACGCGCTCGTGCTCGGCGGTGACGTGTGCGTCAAGCACCTCGACTTCGACACCGACTTCGCCGCACTGCCGCCCGCGCAGCAGGTGAATTTCATCCTTTTCGGTGATGGCGCCGGGGCGGCCGTGCTCAGCAGCGAACCGGGACCGGAGGCGGTGGAACTGCGGCACGTGTTCGTCCGGCTGGTCGGGCTCGGCCGTCCGCCCGGCCAGGTGGTGGAGTGGTTCGGCGTGGCCGACCGCGACGACGACCGGGCGCCGGTGCTCGAGGACTACAAGGCGATCGAGGAGTCCGTGCCCGCGCTGGCGGCCGAGGCGCTGGACGAGGTGCTCGGCGAGCTGGACTGGTCCGCCGCCGATCTCGACTACCTCCTGCCGCCCCAGCTGTCGGGCAAGATGACCGCGCGGATCGTCGAGCACCTCGGTGTGCCGGACGCGCACGAGGTCACCTGTGTGGCGGACACCGGCAACATCGGCAACGCGATGCCGTTCGTGCAGCTGGCGAAGGTGCTGCCGTGGCTTTCGCCGGGCGACCGGGTGGCGGGCATCGCGGTCGAATCCAGCAAGTGGATCAAGTCCGGCTTCGCGGTGGAGAAGAGCTGATGGACTTCTTCACCGCCTACCGCGAAGGGCAACTCGCCGGTGCCTACCACCGCGTGCCCGCCCTGCTCGCCGACCTGGCGCCCGCGGAGCTGGCCCGCGCCGGGCGGCTGCTCGCGCAGCTCGACGTCAACGACGACGAGGCGACCGTGATACGAGTCGCGATCACCGGGCACGGCACGCTTTCCCCGCTGGTCCCGTCGCTGACCGCCGAGGTCGCCCGGCACGGCCTGCGGCTGCGCCCGACCGTCGGCGACTTCGGTGGCTACCTCACCGAACTGTCCGATCCGGACAGTGCCATCTACCGGGCCGGAGCCGAGCTCACCCTCTGCGTGCTCGACGCCGAGGCCATCTTCGCCGAGGTACCGGTGCCGTGGCGACCAGCCGACGTGCGCGCGGCCCTCGACGAGAAACTGTCCATTCTGGACAAACTGGCGTCGATCTTCGAGGCGAACAGCAAGGGCACCCTGGTGTTGAACACCCTGCCGCTGCCCCACCGCTTCACCGCGCAGCTGGTCGACCACCGCTCGCGCGCCGAACTCGGTGCGCTGTGGCGGGAAGCCAACGCGCGGCTGCTGCGCTTCGGTGAACAGCACCCGGGTGTGCTGGTGATAGACCTGGAACCGTTGCTGGCCGAAGGAATCCCGGTCGAAGACCCGCGACTGGCCGTCTACGCGAAGATGCACCTTTCGGCCGAACTGCTCGCCCGCTACGCCCGCGAGATCGGGCACCTGGCCAGGGGCGCGGCGGGCCGCACGAAGAAGTGCCTGGTGCTCGACCTCGACGGCACGGTGTGGGGTGGCATTCTCGGGGAGGACGGGCACGACGGCATCGAGGTCGCGGAGGGTCACCACGGTGAGGCCTTCCGCGCGTTCCAACGGGTGGTCAAGCAGATCGGATCACAGGGCGTGCTGCTCGCCGTGGTCAGCAAGAACGACCTCGAACCGGTGCGCCGCGCGCTCACCGAGAACCCGGCAATGACGCTGGGCGAGAACGACTTCGTCCGGATCATCGCGAACTGGCAGCCCAAGCACGACAACCTCCGGCAGCTGGCGGCCGACCTCAATCTCGGCGTGGATGCGTTCGCCTTCGTCGACGACAGCACGCTGGAATGCGGCCTGGTGCGCGACCAGCTGCCCGGTGTGGCGGTGCTGCCGGTGACCGGGGACCCGGCGCTGCACGTGGGGACCCTGCTCGCCGACGGCTGGTTCGACGTGCGCGAACTGACCGTCGAAGACCGGGCACGCGTGGACAAGTACCGCGAGGAGCTGTCCAGAAAGGACTTCCTGGACAGCTTCGACTCGATCGAGCAGTACCTGGCCGAGCTGGGCGTGCGAGTCCGCTTCGCCCCGGCCACCGAGGCGGAACTCCCGCGGGTTTCCCAGCTGACCCTGCGCACCAACCAGTTCAACCTGACCACCCGGCGGTTGCAGCTGCCCGAGGTCCGCGAACTGGCGGGCGATCCCGCGTGGCACGTGCTCGCCATCCGGTCGGGTGACCGCTTCGGGGAAAACGGGCTGGTGGGCGTCGTTTTTGCCCGGCGTGGGGGCAATTCACTCCACCTGGACAATTTTGTGCTCAGCTGCCGGGTGTTCTCGCGCGGAATCGAGCGGGCCTGCCTTTCCGCCCTGCTGCACCACGCCCGGGAAAACGGCATCACCGAGGTGTTCGGCAGTTACCGGCCCACCGCGAAGAACGGCAAGGTCGCCGACTTCTATCCCCGCTACGGGTTCACCGCCTTGCCCGAACCGGGTGAATTCCGGCACGACCTCGGCGAGATCGTCGCCGTCCCACCACACGTAGAACTCGACTTCGGAGGAGCACTCCAGTGAACACAGTGGACGATCTGGTCACGCTGGTCCGCGACGAACTGGGCCTGGCGGTCACCACCTCCGACGCCGCACGCAGCCTGGACGAGCTGCCGGGGTGGGATTCGGTGTACCTGCTGTGGCTGCTGACCGTGGTCGAGAAGAAGACCGGCAGGCCCGTCTCGCTGCCGGACCTGCTCGAAGCGGGCAGCCTCGAAGACGTGTACTCGCTGGTCGCGGCATGAGCTTCCCGGCGATCGCCCGCGAGCGGCGGCACACGCTCTACTTCCTGCGTGAGATCCGGCGCTTCTCCCCGGTTTTCCTGGACACCGAAATCGACATGAGCCGGGTGGTCGAGCACCGCGAACGGGCGAAGGCGGCCGGTGAGCGGATCTCCGTGCTCACCTACGTGGTGCACTCCGCCGCCCGTGTGCTCACCAGGCATCCCGAAGCGAACGCGGCGGTCCGCGGTGGCCTGTTCGCGAAGGTGGCGCGGTTCGGCGGGGTGGCCGCCAAGGTCACCCTGGACAAGCGGATCAACGGGCAGCGGATCGTACTGTCCACTGTGCTCACCGGTGTGCACGAGGCCGGGCTCGCCGAGATCCAGTCCGGAGTGGACCACTTCCGCGATGGCGATGCCGAGACCATGCCGGAGTTCGAAGGCGCCCGCAAGCTGCACCGCCTGCCACCGTGGCTGGGGCGGGTGCTGTTCGCACTGGCGGTGCGCCCGCTCGAAGTGCGCGCGGCCCGGTTCGGCACCTTCGCGGTCACCTCGCTGGGCCACCGGCCGGTGGACGGGTTCCACTCGGTCGGCGGCACCACCGTCACCCTCGGCCTCGGCCGGATCACCGACCGGCCCGTGGTGCGCGGTGGGGTGGTGACCGCGGCCCCGGTCATGCGGTTGAGCCTGGCCTTCGACCACCGCGTGATCGACGGCGCCGAAGCCGCCGACGTGCTCGCCGAGCTCAAGGAGAGCTTGGAGGGATTCACCGACGCCCACCCCCTCACCCCCACCGCGAGGGCGACCACCCAGGAGTCGAGATGACGCAGGACCCCGAGTTCCCGATGGCGCGCAGGTGCCCGTTCGACCCGCCGTCCGAATACGCCAAGCTGCGGGAAACCGAGCCGGTCAGCCGCGCGCAGCTGCCCGACGGCACCCCGGCCTGGCTGCTCACCAGGTACGCCGACGCCCGCGCGGTACTGGCCCACCCCACGGTCAGCGCGGACATCACCAAGCCGGGGTTCCCGCCGCTGATCCCGATCCAGAAGGACATCGTCAAGCAGGGGCACAAACCGCCGTTCATGCGGCAGGACCCGCCGGAGCACACGCTGTACCGCCGGATGCTCATCCCGGAGTTCACCGTGCGGCGGATGAAGGTGCTGCGCCCGGCGATCGAGCGGATCGTCGACGAGCAGCTCGACCACCTGCTGGCCCAGGACCAGCCCGCCGACTTGGTCACGCACCTGGCGCTTCCGGTGCCGTCGCTGGTGATCTGCCGCACGCTCGGCGTGCCGTACGCCGACCACGAGTTCTTCCAGGACAAAACCGGCGTCCTGCTCTCCTTCGACAGCACGCCGGAGGAGGTGGCCACGGCGATGACCGAGATCAGGGCGTTCCTCGGCGACCTCATCACGCAGAAGCAGCACACGCCGGACGACGATCTGGTCAGCAGCCTGGTGCACAACCACCTGGAAACCGGCGATGTCACCAGGGAGAACCTGCTGGCCACCATCCTGCTGCTGCTCAACGCCGGGCACGAAACCACGGCGAACATGATTTCCCTCGGCACGCTGGCACTGCTGGAAAACCCCGACCAGCTGGCCGCGTTGCGCGCCGATCCCGCACTGGTCGGCTCCGCGGTGGAGGAAATGCTGCGTTACCTGAGCATCGGCGACATCGTGCCCGCGCGCATCGCCACCGAGGACATCGAGGTGGGTGGAACAACGATCAAGGCGGGCGAAGGCATCATCGCGCTGCTCGGTGCCGCCGACTGGGATCCTGGGGTTTTCCCCAGTCCTGAGGTGTTCGACATCCGGCGGGGTGCCCGCCATCACATCGCCTTCGGTTACGGGGTGCACCAGTGCGTCGGGCAGAACCTGGCCCGGCTGGAGCTGGAAATCCTGTTCCGCGAACTGGTCTCGCGAATTCCCACGTTGCGGCTGGCCGCGCCGGTGGAGGACCTGCCCTACAAGCGGCAGGGCGCGGTGTACGGACTGCACGCACTGCCGGTGGCCTGGTAGCCGGGAAGGGCGAACCGGAGCCGGGCGTATCGGGTGAACTTGGCCGGGAGAATCGAGAATTCCGGCCTTCGCCCCCCACGGAGCCAGACCACGCGGTACGCTGGACCAGTCGGCCACCCCCCTCGGCCGACCCTTGAGCCCCCGGCGCCACCTCCCCCTCGAGCGCCGGGGGCTTTCTTAACTCTTCTTCGCCACGCGGCGGGCCATAACCCTTGTTATGCCAGGCGAATCCGCGGTGCCGGCTCGGCCCGCAGGTCCAGCGGCAGGTCGTTGCGGCGTTTCACGTTGAGCTTGCGGTACACGCGGGTCAGGTGCTGTTCCACCGTGCTCGCGGTGATGTGCAGCTTCCCGGCGATCTCCCGGTTGGTGTAACCGATTACCGCCAGCGCGGCGACCCGGCGTTCCGAACTGGTCAGTGAGGTGATGCCGGCGGTGTCCTCCCCGGCACTGGCCCCTGTGGACAGATCGCTGCTCGCGGACAGCAGCTCCGCGCACAACGGCTGCGCGTCGCACACCTTCGCCAGGTGCCAAGCCCGGCGGAACACCTTCCGTGCGCGCCGCTTGTCGTCGGCCTCGTAGTGCACTCGGCTCAGATCGACCAGCACGCGCGCCTGTTCGTAGCAGTCACCGGCCGATTCGAACAGTTCCAGTGCTTCGGTGAGCAGTGGCAGGCGACGCGGCGACGGGCTCAACGCCGCGAGCAACCGCAGGGACGCACCGCGCGTACGGAAGCCGTCGGTGCCCGGTTGCGCCAGCTGGTCGTGCACGAGCAACCGCGCCTGCTCCAAATTGCCCAGTCGCAACCACGCTTCCGCGGCCGAAGTCCGCCACGGCACCAGCCCGGCGAGTTCCAGGCGCCACCTCTGCGTCAGCTCCCCGCAGGACAGGAAATCCGCCAGCGCGGCGTGGTGGTGGTTCGTCGCGAGGTAGTAGTTGCCGCGCGCGTACAGGTACGGCAGCCCGTACCGGCTCTGGAACATCGCCTCCGGCACGGTGTAGGTGACCAGCTGTGCGGCCTCCTCGAACCGCCCCATCCGGGTTTTCGCCAGGATCAGGCTGCCCAGCGGCAAGCCGATCGCCACACCCCACGACTTGCGGGCCATCTGGGTCAGCGCGAGCTCGGCGTGCTCGGCGGCCGCGGCCAGTTCGCCCTGGCGGACCGCGATGGTGGCGCGGGCGCTGGCGAACATCGCCCGCCAGACCGGGGCCCGCCGGTGCTCGGCCGCGCCGAGCAGCCGGTCGCACCAGTCGGCCGCGCTCTTCGCCTGCCCGGCGGTGATCAGCACCAGCAACGCCAGCATCGCCGATTCCTCGGCCCACGACGTGCTGCGGTTCAGGTCGATGTCCCGCAGCACGCCCTCGGCGCGTTCGACCGCTTCGTGGCTGCGCCCGCGCGCGAGCACGTCGGCCAGCATCGCGGTGGACTGCAGTCCGGGATCGGCTCTGGGCGTGACCAGCGCGGGTGGCGAGCCGCCCTGCGCGGGCGGGCGGCGGCTGGCCAGCGGCGGGTGCACGCTGGTCAGCCACAGCTCGGTGTGCCGCAGTTCGGCGGCGGCCTCGGTGTGCTGTTCGCGCACCGAAGCCCGCAGCCGGTCGAGCAGGTCCATCGCCTCGTCGGCACGGCCGTGCCAGAGCAGCTGCCGGATCAGCACGATGCAGTCGCGCCGGTCGAGCTGGTCGGCACGCATGGCCGCGGCCAGCGGGGCCAGGTGCTCGGCCGCGGCGGCCGGGTTCACCTGCCATTCGGCGTAGGCCAGCCGCGCCCGGATGGCCGCGCGGTCCTCGTCGCCGAGGCTGGCGCGGTGGGCCAGCCGCAGCGAGTCGGCGGCGAGCTCCATCCGGTCGGACAGCAGCGCCTGTTCGGCCGCCTCCAGCAACACGGTGACCGCCCACGGCGGTTGCACGTCACCCGCCTCGATCAGGTGATGCGCCACCGTCATCGCCGAGGCACCCACCTCCTGCAGCAGGCGCGCGGCCCGCCGGTGCAGCTCGATCCGCTCGTCCGGCGGCAGGTCGTCGAGCACCGCCTGCCTGGCGACCGGGTGCCGGAACACGCCGGTGTCGAGCAGTCCGGCCGCGGTCAGCGCGGCGCAGCTCTGCCGCACCACGTCCGGGTCGGCCCCGGCCAGCTCGGCCAGCGTCGCCGGTGACCCGTCCCCGCCGAGCACGGCGACCGCGCGGGCCACCCGCGTCCGGACGGGGTCGCCGCGGTGCAGGCAGCTCAGCACGGCCAGCCCGTACCCCTCCGGCCGCGCGGTGCCCAGCTCGCGGTGGTCCTCGGCCAGCGACGCCAGCAGCAGCGGGTTGCCGCCGGTGGCGGCGTGGAACTCCGGCGCCAGTTCGGCGGGCAAGTCGGCGCGTTGCTCGAGCAGCCGCACCACGCCCCGCTCGGACAACGGCGCCACCCTGATCCGCCGGAAGTGGGGCTGGCGCAGCAGTTCGGCGCCGTACGGCCGCTGTGACGGCACCGGGTCGGTGTCGTCGGTCAACACGGCCAGGATCCGCGCCGAGCGCAGCCGCCGCACCAGGTACAGCAGGCACTGCAGGGACAACGCGTCCACGTGCCGCAAGTCGTCCACGCCGATCAGCAGCGGGTCGAGCGCGGCGAGTTCCAGCAGGGCGAGGGAAAGGCCGTGGAACACCTGGCCCAGCTCGGGCGGTTCGGACCGCGACCGGGCGGCGAGCGCCTCGGCCACCCCTTCGTCGACCAGGCGCACCAGCCGCGCCTGCAGGTCGGCAGGCAGCACCGCGCTGTGCACCAGCTGGCTGAGCACCCCGAACGGCAGCTCGCGCTCGGACCGCGAGCACAGCGCGCTCAGGAATAGCACCCCCGATTTCTGCGCCTGTTCGGCGAACACCCGCAGCAGTTCCGTTTTCCCGCTCGCCGCCGGGCCGTCGAGCAACACGACCTGACCTTTCCTGACCAGTGTTTCGTTGAGCAGCAGGCCGAGTACCCGCACCTGCTCTTCCCGTTCCACCAGTTCCATCGCCATCCCCCCGGATCGCTCGGCACCGCACAACGGTGCTGCTTTTGTCCTGCTGACAGCAGCGCGTCGTTGCACCGTTGAACAAACTAGCAACTTTCGTAGGAAAGTCCGCGAAACCGACCCATTGGCCGGAAATTCGGCGCACATCGACCCAGCACAGGACGCTTGCCTGATGAATCTGCACTAGGCCGGACTAAGCCGAACAGCGGAGTCATTCTCGGTGCACGTTCGATTATTTTCCGTACCGGAACCGCCGCCGATCAGCACCGGGACCGCCGCCCATTAGCGCGCGACACGGCCAGCGAGCGGCGCTATCCCAACCCGCGGACCGTAACCGGTTGGTTATCAGGTTTTTCTAAGTAAATAATTGACCAAGCGGATTAATCGCCCGCTCAGCCCCTTCACATCAACTTGGCCGTTCGGTAAGCTTTCTGAGAAAGTCCGCCCCGATCGGGCGCTGCTGGCAGGCCGGAATACGAAAATTATCGACCGAGGGCGAACGGTCATGCGATTCATGCTGCTTGGCCCACTGGAGATATTCTCCGGGCACGATCCGATCGGCATCAGCGGGCACAATCGGCGCGCGACGCTCGGTTTTCTGCTGCTGCACGCGAACAACGTGGTGGCGACCAGCAGGCTGCTCCACGCGGTGTGGGCTGGCGACGCCCCGCAGACCGCGCGCAAGATCCTGCACAACGCGATCGCGGACCTGCGCGGGGTGTTCGCCGCGGCGGGTCCCGGCGCACCCGACCTGCTCACCAGGGCACCCGGCTACCTGCTGCGGCTCGACCCCCGTCAGGTCGACCTGTTCCGCTTCCACGAGCTGGTCGAGCGCGGCCGCGCCGAGCTGACCGCGCGGTCGTTCGACACCGCCGCCGCCACCCTGCGCGAGGCGCTGGCGCTGTGGCGCGGCCCGGCGCTGGCCGACCTGGTCGAATCCGGGGTCCGCTGGCCCGAACTGCTCACCGTGCAGAACGCCAAGCTCGCCGCGATCGAGGACTGCATGGAGGCGGAGCTGGCCGGTGGACGGCACCACGAGGTGATCGGGGAACTCGAAGCCGTCGCCGAGGCCGAGCCGCTGCGGGAACGGCTCGCCGGGCAGCTGATGCTCGCGCTCTACCGGTGCGGCAGGCAGGCCGACGCGCTGACCGCGTACCGGCGCACGCGCACCGCGCTGGTGGACAGCCTCGGCCTCGACCCCAGCCGTGACCTCCAGGCACTGGAACGCGCCATTCTCAACCACGATCCGTCGCTGGCACTGTCCACATCGGCCGGAACCGCACCCGCACCGAGCAACGTCGCGCGGCTGGAGTTCGCCGGGCGCCCGAGCGTGACGCTGGAACGGAAGCGGATCAGCGCGGTGCTCGTGCGGGCCGAACCGGACCCCGCCACCGAGGATCCCGAGGACCTCGGTGAGTTGCACGACGAGCAGAGCGAAGCTGTGCACGCCGAAGCGCGGCGGTTCGGCGGCAGCGTCCGCGCTTCGATCGGCTCGACCTGGCTGGTGCTGTTCGGCGTGCCGCGCACCGGTGAGCAGGACGCGGTCAACGCGGTCCGGACCGCGCTCGCGCTGCGCGACCGGCTCCAGCGGGCGCACGCCACGGTCACCACCGGCGACGCGCTGGTGTCGCTGTCCGGGCAGCGCGCGCCCGAGGTTTCCGGCGGCCTGCTGGAAACCGGGCTGCGCCTGCTCGCGCACACGGCCGCCGGTGAGGTGCGGGTCTGCGCGGCCACCAGGGAAGCCACCGGGCACGCCTTCGAGTTCACCACCACCGGTGCGGCCGCCCGCGTGGACGGGCCGGTGACGGCGTCGGGCGAGCCGGGCACGGGCCAGCTGATCGGCCGCGACCGCGAACTCGGCAGGCTGCACGGGCTGCTCGACGAGGTACGCCGGTGGCGGCGCGCGCACCTGGTCGCGCTCCTCGGCGAGCCGGGGATCGGCAAGAGCAGGCTGCTGGCGGAGTTCGGCCGTTCGGTGCGGGAACTGCGGGAGCCGGTGCGCGTGGTCCGGGCCCGCGGCGGGGAACCGCTGGAGGTGCTCGCGGAACTGGTGCGGTCGTGTGCGGGCATCGAAGCGGGCAGCTCGTTCGGCACCGTGGCCGCGCGGCTCGCCGAGACGGTCCAGTTGCTGCTCGGCACCGGGAACCAGGCGTCGTGGGTGGCCGCGCACCTGCGCCCGCTGGTGTGGGAGCCGGGCAACGCGGCGCTCGCGGAGTCGATGCCCGCCTGCCGCGCGCTGCTCGAAGCCGCCGCCACCACCGCGCCGCTGGTGGTCCTGCTGGACGACCTGCACCTCGCGGGCGAGCCGGTGCACCGGTTCGTCGAGGACCTCGCGCAGCGGCTGCCGCTGCTGGTGGTCACCGCGGGGCAGCGGGCGCCCGCCCACCGCGACACCACCACGATGACGCTGGAGCCGCTGTCCGACGGGGCCACCGCGCGGCTGCTCGGCGCGCTGACCGGGCAGCCGGGCAGGCAGTACGAGCGGCTGGCGCCCCGGCTCGGCGGCAATCCGCGGTTCGCCACCGAGTACGCCAGGGTGCTGCGGCGGGCCGCGCCGGCACCCGCTTGGCCGGCCGCGGCGACGCGCTGGGCGGTGTGCGCGGCCCCGGCCGTGCCGCCGGCCGTGCACGCGATGCTGGCCGCGCAGCTCGACGCGCTGCCGCCGCCCGAGAAGGCGGTGCTGCGGGACGCGGCGGTGCTCGACGATCCGTTCGCCCCAGAGGCGGTCGCCGTGCTGGCCGATGCCGACGTGGGTGACGTGGTGGAGCCGCTGGAAGCCCTGGCACGACGGGATTTGCTGCGGGTGCACCGTCGGCTGGCCGCCGCCGTCCAGGTCGAGTACTCGTTCCGGAGCCCGCTGCTGCGTGAGGTGGCCCGCTCGCAACTGCCGCGGCGGGTGCTCGCCGAAAAACAGGCCAAGGCCGGCGCCTGGGCGGCACCCGCCACCGAAGAGGCTTCGTCCTGCTCGTAGTGGCGCGCGCTCAGGAACCAGTGGCCTCCGTGCCGCCGCCCCCGGACACGAATGTGGCTTATGTGTCGCCGGGGCGAACACGAATGTGGCTTTCGGGGCGACATCCGCCCGCCCGTCGCCCACCGCCGCCCTCAACGGGGCTGCGCGCGGTGTCTATTCGAAAGCCACATTCGTGTCCAGCACCCCGGAGCGAGGCTCCCGCGCGGGGCGACCCGGCTTCCGCGCTCAGGCCGTGCGGAGGCGGTGGGCCAGCGCGGTGTGGCGGCGCCCGGCGCCGACCGTGCGCACCGCCTGCGCGATCGCCTTCTTCGAGCCGACCAGCACCACCAGCTTCTTCGCCCGGGTGACCGCCGTGTAGAGCAGGTTGCGCTGCAACATCATCCACGCGCTGGTGGTCACCGGGATGACCACGCACGGGTACTCGCTGCCCTGCGAGCGGTGGATGCTCACCGCGTAGGCGTGGATCAGCTCGTCCAGTTCGGCGAACTCGTACTCGACGTCCTCGTCCTCGTCGGTGCGCACCAGCAGCGTCTGCTCGTCGAGGTCCATCGCGACCACCACGCCCTGCGTGCCGTTGAAAACCCCGTTCGCGCCCTTGTCGTAGTTGTTCCTGGTCTGCGTGACCTTGTCGCCGACGCGGAAGATCCGGCCACCGAACCGCCGCTCCGGCACGCCCTCCTTCGGCGGGGTGACCGCCTCCTGCAGCAGCGAGTTCAGCGCACCCGCGCCCGCCGGGCCGCGGTGCATCGGCGCCAGCACCTGGACGTCGCGCCGCGGGTTCAGGCCGAACTTCTTCGGAATGCGGCGGGCCACCACGTCCACGGTCAGCTTCGCCGCCTCCTCCGGGTCGTCCACGTCGAAGTGGAAGAAGTCGGCCAGGCCCTTGGTGATCGGGAAATCACCGCCGTTGATCCGGTGCGCGTTGGTGACCACACCCGATTCACCCGCCTGCCGGAAGATCTGCGTCAGCCGGACGTGCGGCACGGGCGTGCCGGGCGCCAGCAGGTCGCGCAGCACCTCACCGGCCCCGACCGACGGCAGCTGGTCGACGTCCCCGACGAGCAGCACGTGCGCACCCGGCGGAATGGCCTTGAGCAGCTTGTTCGCCAGCAGCACGTCGAGCATGGACGCCTCGTCGACCACCACCAGGTCCGCGTCGAGCGGCCGATCCTTGTCGTAGGCGGCGTCCCCGCCCGGCTTGAGTTCGAGCAGCCGGTGCACGGTCGCGGCCTCGTGCCCGGTCAGCTCGGTGAGGCGCTTCGCGGCACGGCCGGTGGGCGCGGCCAGCAGCACCTTCGCGCGCTTGGCCGCGGCGAGCGTGACGATCGAGCGCACGGTGAAGCTCTTGCCGCAGCCCGGCCCGCCGGTCAGCACGGCGACCTTCTCGGTCAGCGCGAGCTTGACCGCCTCCTCCTGCGCCGGCGCGAGTTCGGCCTGGGTCTGCCGGTGCAGCCAGGCCAGCGCCTTGCCCCAGTCCACCCCGGCGAACGCGGGCAGCCGGTCGGCGCTGGTGCGCAGCAGGCGCATCAGCTGCCCGGCCAGCGACAGCTCGGCCCGGTGGAACGGCACCAGGTAGATCGCGGAAACCCGGTCGTCCCCATCGGGCAGTTCCTCGCGGACCACGCCCTCTTCCTCGACCAGCTCCGCCAGGCAGTCGATGACCAGCCCGGTGTCCACCTGGAGGATCTTGATCGCCTCGGCGATCAGCTCGGTGTCCGGCAGGAAGCAGTGCCCGCTGCCGGTGGCCTCGGACAGGGTGAACTGCAGGCCCGCCTTGATCCGCTGTGGACTGTCGTGCGGGATGCCGACCGCCTTCGCGATGGTGTCGGCGGTCTTGAAGCCGATCCCCCACACGTCGGTGGCCAGCCGGTACGGCTCGGTGCGCACCACGTCGATCGCGCGGTCGTGGTACTGCTTGTAGATCCGCACGGCCAGCGAGGTGGACACGCCGACGCCCTGCAGGAAGACCATCACCTCCTTGATCGCCTTCTGCTCCTCCCAGGCGTCGGCGATCAGCTTGGTGCGCTTCGGCCCGAGCTTCGGCACCTCGATCAGGCGCTCCGGGCTGTGCTCGATCACCTCGAGCGAGTCCACCCCGAAGTGCTCGACGATCTTGTCCGCCAGCTTCGGCCCGATGCCCTTGATCAGCCCGGACCCGAGGTAGCGGCGGATGCCCTGGACGGTCGCGGGCAGCACGGTCCGGTAGTCCTCGACGTGGAACTGGCGCCCGTACTGCGGGTGCGAGCCCCAGCGCCCGCGCATCCGCAGCGCCTCACCGGGCTGCGCGCCGAGCAGCGCGCCGACCACGGTGACCAGGTCGCCGCCGCGCCCGGTGTCCACCTTCGCCACGGTGTAGCCGGTCTCCTCGTTGGCGAAGGTGATCCGCTCCAGCGTCGCCTCGAGCGTGGCGTGGCGGAACGGCTCGGTCATGCCCGGACCCTACTAAGGCAGACTTCCGGCGGTGAGGAAGATATCGGTGATCGGGATCGGGGCCGGCGACCCCGATCAGCTGACCGTGCAGGCGATCCGCGAGATCGAGCGCGCGCGGGTGTTCTTCGTGCTGGACAAGGGCGAGGCCAAACGGGACCTGGTGGCCTTGCGTGAGGGCATCCTGGCGAAGTACGGCCGCGACCACCGGGTGGTGCACGCCCAGGACCCGCCACGCGACCGGCAGCCGGAGGACTACCGCGCCGCCGTCGCCGAATGGCACCGGCTGCGGGTGACGCTGTACGCCCGGCTGATCCGCGACGAACTCCCCGACGACGGCCACGGCGCCTTCCTGGTGTGGGGCGACCCGGCGCTCTACGACAGCACGATCACCCTGGTCGAAGCCGTTTCGCGGGAGCTGGACCTCGACTACTCGGTGATCCCCGGCGTCAGCAGTGTGTCCACGCTCGCCGCGCGGCACCGGATCCCGCTGAACCGGATCGGCGAGCCCGTGCAGTTCACCACCGGACGCCGGCTCGCCGAGGACCGGCCGGGCGACGCGGTCGTCCTGCTCGACGCGAACTGCACCTTCCAGCGGTACTACGGCGAGGACCTGGAGATCTTCTGGGGCGCCTACCTCGGCACCCCCGACGAGATCCTGCTTTCCGGCCCGCTGGCCGAGATCGGCCCGGAGATCGAGCGCCGCCGGGCCGAGGCGAGGGCCGAAAAGGGCTGGATCATGGACACCTACCTGCTGCGGTCGCGTCCCTAGTTTCCGCAGCACTCCTGCCGGGTACGCGAATCGGACGGACCCAATCTCCAGGAGGCAGGCGGAATGGCACGGAAACGGGTGGTCGTCGTCGGCGGCGGGTTCGCCGGGTACCACGCCGCGAAGGCACTGGCCAAGGAGCTGACCCCGGCGGAGCACGAGATCGTCCTGGTCAACCCCACCGACTACTTCCTGTACCTGCCGCTGCTGCCCGAGGTCGCGGCCGGTGTGATCGACCCGCGGCGTGTGTCGGTGTCGCTGCCGGGCACGCTGCGTGGTGTCCGGCTGGTGCTGGGCGAGGTGACGGACGCGAACCTCGAAGCACACGAACTGACCTACCTCGATCCCGAGGACGAAGAGCACAAGCTCGGCTTCGACAAGCTGATCCTGGCCGCGGGCAGCGTGAACAAGCTGCTGCCGATCCCCGGCGTCACCGAGCACGCGCACGGTTTCCGCGGCGTGCCGGAGGCGCTGTACCTGCGTGACCACGTCACCCGGCAGATCGAGCTGGCGGCGGCCAGCGACGACCCGGTGGAACGCGCGCAGCGCTGCACCTTCGTGGTGGTCGGCGCCGGGTACACCGGCACCGAGGTGGCCGCGCAGGGGCCCGCGTTCACCAAGGCGCTCGCCTCGCGGCACCCGGAGCTGGCGGACCAGCCGATCCGGTGGCTGCTGCTCGACCTGGCCCCGAAGG
Organism: Amycolatopsis albispora; assembly: GCF_003312875.1. Taxonomy (NCBI): domain Bacteria; kingdom Bacillati; phylum Actinomycetota; class Actinomycetes; order Pseudonocardiales; family Pseudonocardiaceae; genus Amycolatopsis; species Amycolatopsis albispora. The sequence continues at coordinate 8,034,424 of NZ_CP015163.1, read as the reverse complement.
TGCTGCCTGAGCTGGACAAACGGCTCTCTCGCGCGGCCGACCGGGTGCTGCGCGAGCGCGGGGTCGAGGTGCTCATGGAGACCTCGATCGAAGAGGCCCAGCGCGACGGGGTCAAGCTCACCAACGGCGAATTCGTGCCGTCGCGCACGCTGGTGTGGTGCGTCGGCGTCCGGCCGGACCCGCTGGTTTCCGGACTGGGGCTGGACACCGAGAAGGGCAGGCTGGTCACCGACGCCTGCCTGAACGTGCCCGGCCATCCGGACGTGTTCGCCTGCGGTGACGCGGCGGCCGTGCCGGACCTCACCCGCCCCGGCGAGATCACCACGATGACCGCGCAGCACGCGCAGCGGCAGGGCAAGCTCGCCGGGCGCAACGTGGCGGCGGCGCTGAAGGGCCAGCCGCTGAAGAAGTACCGCCACCGCGACCTCGGCTTCGTGGTCGACCTCGGCGAGTGGCAGGCGGCGGCGAATCCGTTGCACATCCCGCTTTCCGGCTTCCCGGCCAAGGTGGTCACCCGCGGGTACCACCTGATGGCGATGCCGGGCAACCGCGTGCGCACCGCGGTCGACTGGGCGCTGGAGGCGATGGGGAAGCGGCAGACCGTGCAGCTGGGCCTGGTCCGCTCGGGCACCGTGCCGCTGGACACCGATTCGCCGGAGCTGCCGCGGCTCAGGCGGTAGTTCCGGGGTCAGCCTTCGGGCAGCGGCGCCAGCACGTTCTTCACGTGGTGCTGGAAGACGATGGACGTGCGGAAGCTGACGATCTCGCGTCGCTTCGCGAGCCGGTCCACCAGGAACGAGTGCAGGTGCTCGATGTCCTGGGCGGACACGTGCAGCAGGAAGTCGTCGCTGCCCGCGGTGACAAAAACCGACAGCACCTCGGGCAGTTTCGCCACGGACTGCCAGAAGGCGTCGATCACCGTCCGGCTCAGCGGCCGCACCTGCGCGGTGACCAGCGCTTGCACACCGCGGTTGAGCGCGGGCAGGTCGATGTCCGCGTGATACCCGCGGATCACCCCGCGTTCACGCAGCAGTCGCGTGCGCTCCAGGCAGGTCGACGGCGCGATGCCGATCTTGCGCGCGATGTCGCGGTTCGACTGCCGTGCATCCTCCTGCAGATGCCGGACGATCGCCGAATCAAGTTCGTCCAGCATGGCTGGTTTCCTCCCGTGCCGAATATCGTTCGGTGATCATGCCCCGGGACTGGGCTACTGGCTAGCTTCGGCGCTGCCTGGTTGTTCAGTTTGGAAGCAGGAGGGCGTTTTGTCGAACACAGGAGTTTGGGAGCACGAGGAGGTCGTGCTCCGGCGCGGGCCGCGCTCGGGCCTGCCGATCACGGTGGCCGCGCATTCGCGGGCACTCGGCCCCGCCATCGGCGGCTGCCGCCTGCGGCACTACCCGGACTGGCGCGACGGCCTGACCGACGCGCTGCGGCTGGCGAAGGCGATGACGCTGAAGTGCGCGGTCGCCGGGGTGCCGTTCGGCGGCGGCAAGAGCGTGGTCGGACTGCCCGCCACGACCTCACCGGAGCTGCGGCTCGCGGCGCTGGAGGACCTAGGCGAACTGATCGGTTCGCTGGGCGGGTCGTACATCCCGGGTCCGGACGTCGGCACCGGACCGGACGACATGCTCATCCTCCGGCGGCACGCACCGCAGGTCTTCTGCCTGCCCGCCACGCACGGCGGGGCCGGCTCGTCGAGCGGGCCGACCGCGGTCGGTGTGCTGGCGGCGCTGCGGGCGGGCGCGCGGCACGTGTTCGGCAGCGCCTCGGTGGCCGGGCGAAAGGTGGTGATCAGCGGGTTCGGCGCGGTGGGCAGCGCGCTCGCGGAGGCACTGGCCGCCGACGGCGCGGCGGTCACGGTGTCCGATGTGGACGATGCAAAACGCGCGCGGGCACTGGACCTCGGCTACGGCTGGGTCCACCCGGACGACGCGCCCGCCGAGCAGGCCGACATCTTCGTGCCCGCCGCGGTCGGCGGCGTGCTGGCGCCTTCGGTGATCAGCCTGCTCACCGCGCCGCTGGTGGTCGGGCCCGCGAACAACCAGCTGACCGAGGACTCGGTGGCACACCGCCTCGACAGCCAGGGCTTCACCTGGATCCCGGACTTCGTGGCGAGCGCCGGGGGCATCATCTACACGCTGGCCAGGGAAATCCGCGGCCTGTCGCACGAGCGCGCCACGGCCGAGGTGCACGGCATCGAGGCCACCACCGACCTGCTCCTGACCCGTGCCCGCGCCAACGGCACCACCCCGCTGGCCGAGGCCATCGCACTGGCGGACACGCGCACCAAGGCCTGACGGTCAGCGGGCGCGGGTGATCCGGATGTTCCCGAAGCCGCTGCGCGCGCGGACCTCCACGGTTTCGGCCGGGTCTCCCGGCGGCTCGGCGGCGTCGTCGAGTTCGCTGCTCACCTGGCCGAACCCGGTGCTCACCTCCAGCCAGGCCGCGACGCCCGCGCGGATGCCGACCTCGATCTCGCCCGCCGAGGTTTCCAGCTGGACCCGGCCACGGGAGACCTCACCGATCCGGATCTCGCCGAACGCCGTCCTGGCTTCGACACCGGCCTCCGCCCGGTCGACGGTGATGTGCCCGCTGGCCGTGTTCAGCCGCACGTCACCGCCGGCCCGGCCGATCCAGCAGCTGCCGGAGGAGTTCCGGATCACCCCGCCACCGGTGGCCTCCTGGATGCGCACCTCGCCCGAGCCCGCGGTGACGTCGACGTCGCCGTCCACGTGCTCGACCAGCACGTCGCCGATGCTCGAGTTCAGCCACAGCGTGCCGGTCCGGTCGAGCCGCACCTCGCCGCCGGTGGTGAAGCGGCAGGCGCCGAGCGTGCCCTCGGTGCTGAACGTGGTCCACTGCGCGTCGGCCTGGACCGTCGAGCCGGCCGGCAGTTCCACGGTGACCCGCACCGAACTGGTCCGGCCGAACAGCGAGGACTTGGGCGACGGGGCCCGGATCACCAGCCGGTTGCCGCTGAAGTCGACGGTGGTCCGCTCGGCGGCCTCGACGTCGTGCTTCTTCGCCGGATTGCCAGGGTGCACCTCCACCACCGTGTCGGTGCGGTCGCTCGCGATGATCTTGGCGTCGCCGACCGGGAGGTCGAGGCGCACGGTGATCGGAGCGGGTGTGGTGAAAACAGGCATGGTCGTCCCCTGACAGGTGTCCGATGTGGAGTGTGCGGGCTTGGGCGTGCCCTAGCGGACCCAGCCGGTGAGGCGCTGGCCGCCGAGGCCGTCCCACTGTCCCGGCGCCTGCCGCCCGCGGCCGCGGCGGTCACCGGGCGCGAGCGCGGCGGCGGCCGCCCGGACCAGCCAGGCGTTGATCGACAGCCCCTCCGCGCCCGCCGCCTCTTCGATCCGCTGCTTGAGGTTCTCCGGCAGCCGGAGATTGATGCGGGCCGACGGCCCGTCGTCGTCGGCGACCGGGTGCGTTTCGGGCTCCGGCGCGTCGGCCGAGGGTGTGACGGGTGCGGTGACCACGAAGTTGGGCGTGTTGCGCCCGCGCAGCCGCAGATCCACCGAACCGGGCGCGAGATCGCGCGTGATCTCCTCGGCGGCCGCGGTCAGCGCCTCCAGCAGGGTGAGCCGGACCGCCGACTCGAGCGGCCCGGTCAGGCGCTCGGCGAGCGCGCGAGCGTCCTCCCCCGCGGCCTCGGCGGCGACCGCCAGCTCGGCACGCAGGTTGTCGACATACGGCGTCAAGTCCATGGCACTATGATGGCATCATCATGGCACCATTGCAACCTGGGCACTCGATCGGGGTGACGGTTGCGACCGGTGACGGATCGGCGTCGCTGAGCCAACTAGGCATCACTCTGGCTCGGCGGTGGCGCCAGTACGCTGAGCGGCGGTAACTCACCATCGTAGGCGGTGACCTCCACGCGCGTGTGCGCACCGGCGCAGCCCTGGGCGAGGTTCGAGGTCGGCAGGTCGGCGAAGAGCACGTTCGGATTGCCGTGGCGGCAGAAGGCCGGGTCAGCCGGATCCGGGTCGTACCAGGCGCCGGTGGACAGCTGCACCACGCCCGGCCGGAGCGCGTCGGAAATCCGCACGGCGGCCAGGCACGCACCGCGCTCGCCCCGCACCAGCACGATGTCGCCGTCGCCAAGACCTCGTGCGGCGGCGTCTCCGGGGTGCATGCGCAGGGGTTCGCGGTCGCGGTGCTTGGTGGCGCGGCTGTGCGCGCCGACGTCGTGCTGGCTGTGCAGCCGTGACTTGGGCTGGTTCGCGAGCAGGTACAGCGGGCGGTCCTCGGGTTCGGGGCCGGGATCGAGCCAGACCGGATGCCCTGGGCAGTCCTGGTAACCGAAGCCTTCGATGGTCGCGGAGTGGATCTCGATGCGGCCGCTCGGCGTGGGCAGCGGCGAGGCTTCCGGGTCGGCGCGGAAGTCCGCGAGCAGCACCTGGTCCGCCGGGCGCACCGGCAACTCGGCAACACCGTTGGCGAAGAAGGTCTCGAAGTCGGGCAGGTCCTTCCGCCAGGTCGAGTAGAGGTGCTCCAGCCAGGCACGGGCGTCGCGGCCTTCGGTGAACTCCCGCTCGACGCCGAACCGGGCGGCCAGCGCGCTGAAGATCGTGTAGTCGTCGCGGGCTTGCGCGTGCGGGGCGGTGAGCGCGGGCATGGCCCACAGCTCGGCGTCGGCGTTGCCCATGCCGAAGTCGTCGCGCTCCACGGTCATCGTCGAGGGCAGCACGAAGTCCGCGTGGCGTGCCGTGGCCGTCCAAAATGGATCATGCACGACGATCGTCTCCGGCCTGGTGAACGCCTCGCGCAGCCGGGCCAGGTCCTGGTGGTGGTGGAACGGGTTGCCACCGCACCAGTACACCAGCCGGATGTCCGGATAGGACAGTCGCTGGCCGTTGAACTCGTACGGCGCACCGGGGTTGAGCAGCATGTCGGAGATGCGGGCGACCGGGATGAACTCCCGCACCGGGTTGTGGCCCTGCGGCAACGCGGGCAGGGAGATCGCCGAGCCGCCCTCGCCGGGATAGGCGGAGGAGCCGTAGCCGTGGCCGAAGCCGCCGCCGGGCAGCCCGATCTGGCCCAGCATGGCGGCCAGCACCACGCCCAGCCAGAGCGGCTGCTCGCCGAAGCGGGCGCGCTGCAGCGACCAGCTGACCGAGATCATCGTGCGACCGGCGGCCATTTCCCTGGCCAGTTCCCGGATCCGGGCCGCGGGCAGGCCGGTTCGCGCCGCGGCCCATTCCGGTGTGCGTCCCTGTCCGATGACGTCGGCGGCGAACTTGTGGTAGCCGACGGTGTAGCGGTCGAGGAAGGTGTGGTCGGCCAGTTCCTCGGTGATCAGGACGTGGGCGAGGGCCAGCATCAGCGCCGCATCGGTCCCGGGCCGCGGCGCGAGCCACTCGGCCTCGGCTTCGGGCGGGGTGTCGTCGGCGATCGGGCTGATCGACACGAAGCGCGTGCCGGCTGCCCTGGCCCGCGCCAGCCTCCCCCGAATCCGATGCCGGGCGACGCCGCCGGACGACATCATCGCGTTCTTGGCCGAAATCCCCCCGAAGGCGACGACCAGATCGGTGTGGCGCTCGATTTGCTCCCAGGAGGTGGAGCCGCGGATCACGGCCCAGGCGTCGCCGAGGATGTGCGGGAGGAGGGCCTCGCTGGTGCCGTAGCTGTAGGTGCCGAAGGAGCGGACGTAGCCGCCGAGGGTGTTGAGGAAGCGGTGCACCTGGCTCTGGGCGTGGTGGAAGCGGCCCGCGCTGCCCCACCCGTAGGACCCGCCGAAGACTTTGCGCGCCCCATGGTCGTGGTACACGCGGCGCAACTCGGCACCGAGGAGTTCTTCGGCCTCGGCCCAGTCGAGCGGCACAAACGGCTCGCTGCCCCGGCCGGGCGCGGGGCCCGGGCCGCGCTCAAGCCAGCCCGCGCGGACGTAGGGCCGGTCCACACGGGTGGGATGGTGCTGAGCTGAGGCCACGTTGTGAATGAGCTGGTTCGGCTCAGGATCCCCGGGAAAGGGCTGGACGTCAGTCAGCCGGGTGCCGTCGGAACGCGCCTGGAACGCGCCCCAGTGAGTAAGGTGCGGCCTGCTCATACCCGCCACGCTACCCAGCGGTGCCGGGGGTGGTTTGGAGGCGCGGGGTGACCTGCGCCTCGATGCTTAGCGGTCGCGATACCTGGCGGTGCTGGGGCTTGGGGTGTGGCCGGAGGGCTACGACCAGGCCTCGGCGGGACTGGAGGCTCGGGCTAGGCCCGGCTTGAGGCCAGGCTCGGGCTGGAGGGCTCAGGTGGTCTGGAGTGTTTGGGGATGTGGCTGGATGCGTCGGCCTCGGCTTGGGCGGCGGGCCTCCGCTTGGGCGGCGGGCCTCCGCTTGGGCGGCGGGCCTCCGCTTGGGCGGCGGGCCTCCGCTTGGGCGGCGGGCCTCCGCTTGGGCGGCGGGCCTCCGCTTGGGCGGCGGGCCTCCGCTTGGGCGGCGGGCCTCCGCTTGGGCGGCGGGCCTCCGCTTGGGCGGCGGGCCTCGGCTTGGGCGGCGGGCGTCGGCTCGCCGAGAGGCGATTGGCTCTTTGGCCAGGACAACGGCGGCTGCTCCGGGGGCGGCGGCGCGGCCATGGGAGCGGCGGCGGCTGCCGGAGTTCGGCCGCGCCGCCGGTGAGAGCGGCGACGCTGCCGTGGGGATCGGCGGGTCGGCATGGGCGGCGGCTGCTGGGAAGGGTTCAGCGACGCTGCCGTGGGGGTCGACGCTGTCGTGGGGGCGTTGGCATCGCGGGCAGCCCGGTGTGTGGAGGCGCGCAGTGTCACGAAGGGGGTGAGGTGAGGAGTAGGCGTAGCTGGGCGGTCAGCCAGGTTTGCGTGAGGTCCGTGCGGGTGGTGAGGGCGTCGGCGAAAGGGGTTAGGGCGGTGGCGGCTGCGGGGTAGCCGGCGGCGTTGAGGGCGGCGGCGGCTTGGGTGAAAGCGTCGGCGTCGTGGGTGTGGAGTAGGCCCTGGTGGGCGGCTTGGGCTAGGAGGTCGAGGGCCGAGGTGAGGGCGTCCGGGGTGGGAGCGGGGGCCAGGGGTAGTGACACAGGGTGGTCGTCGGGGGCTAGGTCGGGGTGGGTTAGGCCCTCGGCGGTCAGGACGGCGATCGGGTCGATGAGCAGGGAGTTGTGGGCGTGCTGGACGGCGCCCGAGAGGTAGCGCGGGCCAGCGGAAAGGGCGGCGGCGAGGGCGTCCAGGGCGCCCGGGCGGTATTCCGAGTAGTGCGCGGAGACCCTCGCCGGGGTGCCGAGGTCGTCGGTGACTTCGGCGTCCAGGCGTTGGTCGCCTGGGTGGTAGGTGACGCGCCGCACTTCGGCGACCCGCAGCACGCGCACCAGTTCCGCGGCCACCCGCGGCCGGATCAGGCGTGGCGGCAGCGCGGCGATCTCCGCGGCGAACGCCCGGTAGTCGCGCACCACCAGCGGCGAAGGCAGCCTCGCCCACGAATCGCCGACCGGGGTCGTGGTGGTCTGCGCGACGCGCGCGGAAGCCAGCCGCAGCACGCGGCTCGCGCTGCGGTACGCCGATTCCGAGACCACGTTCGAACCCGCCAGCCCCAGCAGCGAAGTGCCGTTGACCCGCTGGCTCGCGAGGTCGTGCCCGGTGCGCTTCTCGCCGTCACCCACCGGCCAGGTCCGGCGCAGCACCAGCACCGACGCCGTGCGCGCGTCGGCGAAGTACACTTCGGCCACCCGCTCCCCCGGCACCCCGGAGATCCGGCAGCCGAGACTGGTCAGCCGCACCCGGCGCAGCGGCGTTTCGCCCGGCTCGTCGGTGCCCAGCACCCGCGAACGCGGACTCGCGCCAGACAGCGCCGCCCGGTGGCGGGCATGCAGCTCGGCCAGCAGTTCGGCGAATCGCCGGGCGCGGTAGTGCGCACTGCGTGACCGGTGGAAGCCGAGTTGCGCGGCCAGCTCGGCGACCGCCTCGGACGGCCAGCGCAGCTGGGCGGCCTCCAGGTCCGCGCGCACCCGATCGAGGCTCGCGAGCAGCACCGGACCGGCGTCGGCGGCGCCTTCGAGCAGCAACCGGTCGGCAACCTCCAAAGTGGACTCGAGCCCGCTCGTGGACCGCGTTCCCGTGCCGCCGACGTCCAGCTGTACCTCCGGCATCTCCGGCGCGCTCTCGTCGGCGGCCCGGAACGCCCAGACGGCGAGCACGATCGTCTGTTCGCGTTTCGCCTCGCTGGCTTCCGTGTGCACGTACCCCAACTCCCCCGGCACGAGGAAACGGACCGTGCACGCGGACAGCTCGACCTCCGCCACCGGATCGGCCGGGGTCGGGCGGCGGATGCGGGCCGAATACCCGGCACTGTGCACGCGCCGGGCGGCGGTGAGCGCGCGGTTGCCGAAGGCGGCTGCCAGTTCGTCGTCGGTGATCGCCCCGGGTGAGGTGACCACCAGCTCGGCCGCGGGGTGGCGGCGCTGGTACGCCACCACCAGGCCCACCCGGTGACGGCAGGTGCCGACGGCACCACACGAGCACCGCGCCCCGTCGAATCCCGCGCCGGCGGGCAGTACGGCCTCCGAGCCGTCGGCGAACCGGCCGGTCAACGTGCCGTCCTCAGCCAGGTCCAGGGTCGGGACGATGCCCGCGTCCAGCTCCTTGACCGCCCGCTTGACCAGCCCGCGGTTGGCCAGCGTGACGAGTGCGGCGGGCGTGAGGGCACGCAGGTCCGGGCGGGTCATCGGGCGATCCGTTCCGCGACGAAACCGGCCAGCTCACCCGGCGTCATAGCGCCGACGCGCGCCCCGGCGTTCGCCAGCCGCTGGGCCAGTTCGCGGTGGTAGACCGGGTTGGCCTCCTCGTCGAGCGCGGCCAGGCCGAGCACCCGCGTGCCCTGCCCGGTCAGCTTGGCGACCGAGCGGACCAGCTCCTGTTCGTTGCCCCCTTCGAAGAAGTCGCTGATCACCGCCACGATCGCGCGACGCGGGTTTTCGATCAGCGTGGCGGCGTAGGCGACGGCACGGGCGATGTCCGTGCCGCCGCCGAGTTGCACCTTCATCAGCAGTTCCACTGGATCGGTCACCTCCGTGGTGAGATCGGCGAGTTCGGTGTCGAAGGCCACGAGATGCGTGGCGAGGCCGGGGACGCGCCACAGGCAGGCGGCCGTGACGGCGGCGTGGATGACCGATCCGGCCATCGAGGCGGACTGGTCCACCAGCAGCACCAGCTGCCAGCGCTCGGCGTGGCGGCGGGTGCGGGCGACGAACCGCGGGCTTTCGATCGCGATGCGCCCGGTGGCGGGCCGGTAGTGCGCGAGATTGGCACGGATCGTGCCGTGGAAGTCGAAGTCGCGGGCCTGGCGGAACCGGGACGGCCGCCTGGTCCTGGTGCCGGACAACGCCTGGCCGATCTCGACGGCCAGCTTCGCGATCAGCTCGGCGACCACCGTCTCGACGATGCGCCGCGCCTGCGTGAGCACGCCCTGGTGCATCAGGTGCTTGGTGCGCAGGATCGCCCGCAGCAGCGTGGGATTCGGCTCGATCCTGGCCAGGACCCGCGGATCGGTGACCACGTCGTGGATCTCGTAGCGTTCGACGGCGTCGCGTTCCAGCCGTTCGACGGTGGCGCGCGGGAACAGGCGGTGGATGCCATCGAGCCAGTCCACTGTGGTCAGTTCCGATGGCCCGGAGCCGCCCCGTCGTTCACCGCGTTCGGCGCGCTCAGGATCGCGGCCGTACAGCCAGTCCAGCGCGGCGTCGCGCTCGGCGTGCTCGTCGGCGAGCGGGCCGGCGTGCGGGGTGGCCTGCTCGCCGAGCACGAGCCGCCAGCGTGTGGAATCGGTCAGCACAACCCCTCCGCGTGCAGAATGGAGTCCACTGTGGACTCGATGGCCGCCGGATCGGCGGGGGTGCCTTCGGTGCCGGGTGGCGCGGGCCGGGCCAGCAGGGCACCGGCGAGCTGCTGGCGTTCGCCCGGCGGGAAGTAGGCGAATGCCTGGCGCAGCGCGGGCAACGCGATCAGGAACTCCTCGTCGCCCATGCCGGTGACCAGTTCGTCGAGCACGGTGAGCACCCCGCGTGTGCCGGTGAGCACCTGTGCCCTGGCCAGCGCGAACAAACCGGCCAGCCAGTCGCCGGCGGTGCGCGGCTCACCGGGGATCGCGCGTGCCGGGTTGACGGCCGACGCTGACAACGCCCACACCAGGCCGAACGCCGCGCCCCGCAGCTCCGGCGGGGCACCCGGATCGGCGGAGATCCGGCGGCAGGTGGCGAGCACCGGCGCCGGATCCAGCGCCGCGTACCGCGTGGTGTCGCGCAGGGCGACCATCGCCTCGATCCGGGCGGGATCGGCGGGTGCCGGACCACCACGGACGCCCTCGGCCAGCCACAACATCCTGGGCACCGCCGCGGCGAGCACCCCGGCCAGCGCGGCGCTGCCGTCGGTGCGCCAGAGGTCGCCGTGCCGCCACAGGCCGAGCACCACGGCCAGCACCCGGCCCAGCGCACCCAGGTCGGACGCGGTGGCCACGCCGGTCCGGAGTTCCGCCGTCAGCTGGTCCGCCAGTTCGACGACACCGCACAGCACCGCGTCGAACAGCACTTCGGCCAGCTCGCCGACCTCCGCGCCCGCCGCTCGTTCGGCGAGCACCGCGGCGGCCGCGTCCGCCGGGGTGCCGCCGTGCGCACCCGCCTCGATCAGCAGCGGCAGGCGCAGTTCGGTGACGGTGAGCCGCCAGTGCTCGGTGCTCACCGGATCGGCACCCGAGCACGGGCCGTTCTGCCGCTCGAAACCCGGGATGTCCAGCACGCGCAACCGATGCAGGACGCGGCTCCGGTGCCCGTCGCGGCCGAGGTCGAGGCGGACCAGGCCGTCGCCGTCGAGCCCGAGCGAGGCCAGTTCGGTGGTCACCACGTGGACCAACGGCGGCGCGGGGGTGTCCGGGTGCAGACGGCCGGTGCGGTCCCCGCTGAGCGCGGCGACCATCTCGACCACCGCCGGGTGCGTGCCCGCCCGCAACGCCCCGCGGGTGCCCCAGGGGAGGCGCTGTTCGAGGTCGTCCGTGATCAACGCGCCCGCGAGCGCGTCCAGGATGTCCGCGCGGGCGGGACGCGGGTGCCCGCGCAGGTTCGCCAGCCCGGCCGCGAGGGCGTGCGCGGCGACGAGGTCGGCGGTGGACACCGGCACCCCGCGGCGGCGCAGCCTGGTCACCACCGCCTCGATCAGCCCGGCCGCCGCCGCGTCCGGGCCGCTTTCCCACAGGCGCTGGTAGTACTCCGGCGATGGCATGCCGGACTGGTAGCCGGTGAACGCGTCCAGCCGCTTGAACGAGTACGGCACCAGGAAGCTCTCCGCGCTCGTGCCGTCCGGCGGGGAGGGCACGGCGGGCCAGCCGTCGGATTCGCCGACGGCCAGCCGCTGCAACGCGGGCCGGTGGAAGCCGCCGGTGACCACCACGACCGGCTTCCGACCGGCGTCGGCAACCGCGGCACGCACCCAGGAGGCCATGTACTGCTCGCGCGCGGCGTCGTCCTCGCCGACCTCGGACTCACCACGCAGGAGGTCGAAGTAGGCGGTCAGCCGCTCCGGCAGACCCTCCGGGGACGCGACCTCAAACAGCCTGTCCCACAACGAATCCACGTTGTCCACGGCGAACTTCGCGCAGAGCCGGGCCACCGCGCCGAGGTACCTGTCTTCGGCGTCGGAGTAGCGGTTGCGGCGCCCGGCCAGCGCGGGATGCCAGGCGGGCAGGTCGATGAACCGCAGCCGTGCCCCCACCGCCCGGCCGGCGGTCAGCGCGACCCATTCCGGCGAGTACTCGCAGAACGGGCTCCAGGACGCCACCGTGCGCTGCTCGTCGCGGTAGTGGCTGAAGACGGCGATCGGCAGTTCGTGCCCGAGCAGCAGTTCGCCGAGCCGGTCGTTGAGCTCGGACGGGCCCTCGACCAGCACGTACGCCGGCCGGAGCCGCTCGATCACCGAGGCGGCCAGCCGTGCGCACGCCGGGCTGTGGTGGCGGACGCCGAGAAAGGTGGCGGGCATCAGCCTGGCAGCCGATCACGAGCCTCGTGCAGCGCGCGCCAGTACGCGCCCTGCTTGCGAGGGACCTGCTGCTCGAGGTAGCGGCGGAGCCGCGCGAGATCCGGCTCGCTGTCCTTCACCGCCGTGCCGGCGAGGCAGTCGACCAGATCCGCCGGGGTGCCGGGCTCGCCACGCAGGTACCAGGCCCGGACGCCGACCGCGTGCGCCACCGAAACCGCCTCCGCGGTGCTCAGCACGGCTGACGAGCGTTCGGCACCGGTGCCCTCACGCAGTTCACGGAAGGTGGTGACCAGCACGGACAGCAGGTCGGGATCCGGCGGCCGTCCGACCCCGGACCGGTTGAGCAGCTCGGTCGCCTCGGCACGTACCAGCTCCAGCTCGGTGGTGAAATCCGCGATCGGGAACACCGTCTCGAAGGTGAAGCGGCGCTTGAGCGCGGTGCTCATCTCGTTGACGCCGCGATCCTCGGTGTTGGCCGTGGCGATGACGTTGAACCCGGGCGCGGCGAACACCATGGCGTCCGCACCGGACAGCTCGGGAATGGCCAGCACCCGTTCCGACAGCAGGGAAAGCAGGCAGTCCTGCACCTCGAGCGGGCAGCGGGTCAGCTCCTCGAACCGCACGATGCGGCCCTCACGCATGCCACGCAGCATCGGCGCCGGGACCAGCGCCCGCGGCGACGGCCCGTCCGCGACCAGCATCGCGTAGTTCCACGAGTACCGGATCTGATCCTCGGTGGTGGCCGCGCCGCCCTGCACGGTGAGCGTGGAATCGCCGCTGATCGCGGCCGCGATCAGCTCCGACAGCAGGGATTTCGCGGTGCCGGGGCGGCCGATCAGCAGCAGGCCGCGATCGGTGGCCAGCGCCACCAGTGCCCTGTCCACCAGGGACGGATCACCGACGAACTTGCCGCGGATGCCAGCCCGTTCGTCACCGAGGATGAACCGGCGGGCGGCACGCAGGCTCAGCGCCCAGCCCGGCGGCCGGGGATCCTGATCGGTCTCACGCAGGCGCGCCAGTTCCGCCGCGTAACGCACTTCGGCCGGTGGCCGCTGCACCTCGGTCATCGGCCCGCTCCGGTGAGTTCGGTGAGTTCGGCGAGCACTTCGGAGGCCGTCACCGGATCGAGGGCGCCGAAGCACGGGCCGGTTCCCGGCTCGCACGGATCGCCCGGCGACTGGTCGTCCAGCCAGACCGCGGTGATCCGCTGCGCCGGGAACTCGTCGAGCACTCCGACCGCGATCCCCGGATCGAGGCCGATGACCACCGAGTGCCGGGTGCCCGCTCGGCGGAACAACCACGGCTGCATGCCGTTCTCCTGCGCGGCGGACCTTTCCCAGCCGGACCGGCCGAGGCCGAACAGCCGCCCGGAGGGCACGGTGTGCCCGGCGAACCTTTCGAGCCGGTTGTTCGCGCGCTCGTCCGCGGTCAGCTTGTGCACCTCGCGGCCCAGCTGGCGGAACGGTTGCAGGATCTCGTAGTCGGCGAAGACCTCGGCCCAGGCGGCCACGGTTTCCCCGAGGTGCAGCGGGTGGGCGATGCGGATGGTGTCGCGTTCGTCCAGGCGGAGCGGGTTGTCGCCGACGTCGGCGAAGGTGCGGTCCTCGGCTATCCGGAACGCCCGCGTGCCCCCGGCATCGGATTCGGCGAGCCAGACCAGGCGGCGGGCGATGTGCCAGAGCAGCGGGTGCTCGACGAACAGCAGGCGGAACTCCTCGACCGTCCATTCGCGACTGTGCACCATCGCGCGTTCGAGGCGGCGGACCTGGTCGGCGGCGACGGTGCGCACGTCCTTCTTCAGCGTCGTGAAGCGCTTGCGCGCGGCGGGCGCGAGTTCGGCGTCGTCGCGGGCACCCGGCTTGGGCAGCTCACGGCGGCGTTTGCCGTCGGCGTCGGTGACGAACGGCTTGAGCTGCTCGTCGAAGCCGACGATGAACTGACGCGGCCCGTAGTCCAGCCGGAGCTTGCCGTCGGCGGACAGGCCGAAGTCGGGCACCAGCCGGTCGGCCAGTTGCTCGGCGGTCAGCCCCAGCCCGGCGGCCACTTCGGCGACCTTCGCCGTGGCGCGTGCCTTGAGCGCCTTGAACTTCACCTTCTGCGCGATGGCGTGCAGCTGCATCAACGCGGTGTCCGTGCTCAGCTCGGCCAGCACGTCCAGGCCGAGCACGGCCCGGCTGTGCCCGCCCTCGCCCGGCCAGGCGCGAATGACCTGCCCGAGCTCGCGGGCCACCTGGTCGTCACCGAGCCACGCGAGCGCGCTGAGCGGCCAGCCCTGCGCGCTCGGCGCGCCCGCGGCCTGCCAGGCCTCGAACAGTTCCCAGCCGAACCGGGCCAGTGAAGCGGGATCGATCTGCTCGGTGACCACGCCGACGCCGGCATACGGCTCGCCGGGCCGGGAAATCGCCAGCATGACGAGGAAGTTCCGGACCGCGGACCTGGGCAGCGCCAGGCCGCCGGAGCAGAGCAGCTGCGGCAGCGCGGCCGGTTCGGCCCAGTCCGGCAGGTCCGGGAGACGCGCGGGCAGCACGTCGAGCGGATCGGTGGCCAGCAGCCGGGCGATGGCGGCGGCCACCTGGCGGCCGTACGCCTTCGCCGCCTCGGCCACCACCGAAGGTTCGAGGTGGAGCAGGGCGGACTCGGCGGCGGAACGGGCGCGCCCCGGCTCCCCCAGCGCGGCCGGGATCAGCAGGTGGGCGGCGGTGCGGTGGTGACGGCGCAGCCAGGTCAGCGCGACCTCGCGCGCCGGGCCTCTGAGCCGGGCCAGCCAGTCCGCCATCAACGCGGCGACCTCCGCACCGGCGAACGGCGCCAGGAACTCACCCGCGGCCTGCGGCGCGGCCCTGGCCACGTGCACGGCGAGCGGCAGCGCCGCCAGTTCGTAGCGGGCCAGCATGGGCGGCAGCCACGATTCGGCGAACCACAGATCGGAGGGCCGCCATCGCTCGAGCAGCGGTCTGCCGACCTCCTCCGGGCCGTGCGCGGCGAGCTGGCCGGTGAGGTGCGCGTCGAGCACGCCCTCCCGCAGCTGCGCGATGGCACGCTCCATCGCGTTCGGCTGCTGGAAGGCCCAGGTCTGCTCGGCACGCCAGGCCTGGCGTTCTCCCGGCGCCCACGCGACCAGCGGCGGGCCGGGATCGAGGTCGAGCACCACCTGTTCGGTGATCGCGCGCGGCTTCGCCCACGGTGGCACGGCGAGCAGGCGCGGCACGTCGTCCGGCGGGGCTTCCGGGACCGGGCGGTGTTCCTCGCGCACCCGCTCGATCACGGCCCTGGCCCGCTCGTCGAGCACCGGCAGTGCCTCCTCGACGGCGGCGGGATCGGCCAGCACGCGCGCGGTGAGCAGGCGGGCGGCGAACCTGGCCGGTTTCGACCGGCCGTCGCAGCGACGGCTCAGCACCCGCAGCGAACGCACCGGAAACCGTTTCATGGCAACGGGTATCGACTCGCGGGCGGGACGCTGGTCGGCCAGGTCCAGCAGGCGCTCGAAGGCTTCGTCGACCGGGAGCGCGGCGAGCGCCTCGGCGATCCGCTTGGTCGTTTCGGCGCCGTAGTAGCCAGCCCATTCGGCCAGCACGGGCACCGCGCCGGTACCGACACCGTCCACCAGGGTCGGGATCACGCGAGGATTTCGCAGTGCCCAGGCCATGGTGCCGACGGCGCACACCGACGCGAGCTGGGCACCGGTGCCCAAGGTGCACAACACCGCTTCGGCCGGGGCATGACGGCCCAGTTCCAAGGCCTCGGCGACAAAATCCGCCGCCCAGGCCCGTTCGCCTGGCGCGAGGAACGCGGCGACCGCGCGCTGCCCGGCGGTTTCCCGGTACCCGGCCAGCACACCGACCGCGGCTTGATAGTCCACTTCGGACGCTGACGCCAGGTGCGCGCGCAGCCGGTGCACCACCGGATCGGTGGGCGGGCCGCTGTCACGTGGCGGCGGAACCTGTTCTCGCACATGCAAACCGCTCGTGTCGCAGGCCGCGGACAGCAACGGCAGGTGGGCGGCCGCTTCGGCGGCGAAGGCGTAGCCGTGGTCGAGCAACCACAGGTCGGCGAGCGACGCGATGCGTTCGTACTGACCCTTTTTCGGGGCGGTACCGAGGTGGGCGGCGGCCAGCGCGGCCAGCGCGGCGGCGCCGAGCGGGCTCGGTTCACCGTCGTAGTAGGCCACTGCGGCCTTGGCCGGAGCGGGTTCGCCGAGGTGGTGATCCACCGCGTCACGCAGCGCGGGCAGCAAAGGCGCGAGCTGGCTGCGCGCCTGCGCACCAGGGCGCACCGGCGGGCCGGGCAGCCCGCCGCGGCGAGGGTGGACCAGGCGGCGCCAGTGATCCGGGCGGATGAAGGCGTGCTCGGCGGGGTGGTCGGGGCGGTGCATGGTTTCCCCCTTGGTTGTTGGTGGGGGGAGATTAGGGTGGGGGTCTGACAGAACTGGGGGGTTGACGGGATTCGGGGTTTTTCGGTCGTTCACACTGGGGGGATGGACGGCGGGAACTTGTTCGGCGAGCTGGCCGGACTGGCCGCGGCGCTGGTGCCGGGAACGGCGCTCAGCCCGGCGGCGATCCTGCGCACGGCTGCCGAGCGGACGACCGGGCGGCGGCTCGCCGTGCGTGTCGGCGGCCGGGTGGTGGAATTCACCGTGACCGCGCTGGACTACGAGGCGGACACGCTGCGGCTGGCCGCGGGCAGGCTCGGCGACGTGCGGCTGGTGGCCGAAGAGGTGGCGTGGCCGGACGTGCCGCTGCGGCGGGTCACCGTGCTCGGGCGGGACGTCCGCATCCGGTCCCTGCCGTCGATCACCGCGACCCCGGCCTCGGTGGAGCTGGAGGTCAGGGTCGCGGCGGAGGTGGTCACCGGCCGGATCGCCGAACTGCGCCCGGACCTGGTCACCGAGCTGGCGGACGGGTTCACGCGCGTCCGCTGGGTGAAGGCACCCCGCCTCGGGCACCTCGATCTGGAGCCGGAGCTGACCGGCGACGCGGTGCGGCTCGTCCCACGTGGACTCCGCGTCGCCGGTCTGCGCCTGCCCCCGCGGGTCAGCCCGGTGTCGATCGACCTGCCGGAGTTCCCGGAAGGCTTGCGGCTGACCGGAATCGAGCTGCGGCCGGACGAGCTGGTGCTCTCGCTCAACGCCGACCAGTGGCCGGAACGGCTGTCCAGGGTGCCGCTGCTCGACCTGCTGAACTGGGTGCTGCGGCCTACCGGCTGAGCCGCCGGTAGGCGCGGACGGACAGCGGCAGGAAGATCGCCAGCAGCACCAGCGGCCAGGCCAGCGCCATTTCGGCGGCGTGCCGGACCACCCACGAATCCCCGGTCACCCCGGGATTTCCGAACAGTTCGCGGATCGCCGCCGAGGTGGCGGACAACGGGTTCCACTCGGCGATCGCGCCCAGCCAGCCCGGCATGGTGTCCGGCGAGACGAACGCACTGGACAGGAAGCCGACCGGGAACTCCAGCGTCTGCACCCCGGTCATCGCCTCCGGCCCGCTCAGCGTCAGTCCGATGTAGACACCCACCCAGATCAACGCGAAGCGCAGCAACAGGAGCAGCGCGAAGGCGGTCACCGTCTCGGCCGGTGAACCGTGCACCGACCAGCCGATGGCCAGCCCCGCCAGCACCATCACCACCAGGGTGACCGCGGCCAGCACCAGATCCGCCACGGCCCGCCCGACGAGCACCGAAGCCGACGCCATCGGCATCGCGCGGAACCGGTCGGTCACCCCGCGCTCGACGTCGGCGAGCACCGCGGAGGCGGTCATGCCGATGCCGAACAGCATGGTCATCACGAACATGCCCGGCATCAGGAACTCGCGGTAGTCCCCGCCACCGGGAACGCGCATCGCGCCGCCGAACAGGTAGGCGAACATCAGCACGATCAGCACGTTGAACAGCAGGCCGAAGATGATCGGCCCGGGATTGCGCGCCCAGTGCGCGAACCCGCGCTTGGTCAGGGTCCAGCTGTCGGCGAGCAGCCAGCGCGCGCCGTGGTCGGCAACGGGAGCGGTCATACCGCCACCTCCTTGCGGTCGTTCCCGGTCAGCTGCAGGAACACTTCGTCGAGCGTGGGCAGGCGCAGGGCGAGGTCGTCGAGGCGGACACCGGCCTCGTCCAGCGCCCGCACCACGGCGGGCAGCGCGGTGGCGTGCCCGGCGACCCGGACGCTGATCCGGCGGGTGTCGTCATCCACGTCCGGCTCACCGCCGACCACGGCCGCCAGCGCACGGGCGGCCTTGCCCAGCTCGGCAGCGTGGTGCGGGACGACGTCGATCCGGTCGCCGCCGATCCGCGACTTCAGCTCGGCCGGGCTGCCCTCGGCGATGACGCGCCCGTGGTCGATCACCGCGATACGGTCGGCGAGCTGGTCGGCCTCGTCGAGGTACTGGGTGGTGAGCAGGACCGTGGTGCCGTCGGCGACCAGCTCGCGGACCGCCTCCCACACCTCGTTGCGCCCACGCGGATCCAGGCCGACGGTCGGTTCGTCGAGGAACAACACGGCCGGGGCCAGGATCATGCTCGCCGCGAGGTCCAGGCGGCGCCGCATGCCGCCGGAGTAGGACTTGACCGGCTTGGTGCCGGTGTCGGCGAGGCCGAACCTGGTGAGCAGCTCGGTGGCCCTCGCCTTGGCGGTGTGCCGGTCGAGGTGGTGCAGGCGAGCGAACATGACCAGGTTCTGGTAGCCGCTGAGCACCTCGTCGACCGCGGCGTGCTGGCCGACCAGCCCGATGGTGCGGCGGACGCGGTGCGCCTCGGTCGCCACGTCGAACCCGCCGACGCGCGCGCTGCCCCCGTCGAGGCGGACGAGGGTGGCGAGGATGCGCACCGAGGTGGTCTTGCCGGCGCCGTTGGGGCCGAGCAGCCCGCACACCGATCCACGCGGTACGCGCAGGTCGAAGCCGTCGAGGGCGAGCTTGTCCCCGTACCGCTTGCGCAGGCCGTCGGCTTGAACGGCGAACTCGTCAGAACTCATCGAACTCCCTTCCGTGCGCTGTACCGTACAGCATACGGTTCGGAAGGGGCAAGGGGGCAGAGGCGGGATGGATTGGGGGCCAAGGCCGCGCCGGGAGGCAGGTGGGGCGCGACGCGGACGCCCGGCACCGAGGGGCGAGATGAGCGAGGGGCGAGCGACACGAATGTGGCTTTGGGGGCGGATTTCGCCCCGAAAGCCACATTCGTGTCCAACGTGAGCGCCGGGGCGGGAACGCGGACCAACGCCCCCCGACGCCGCCGGGGTCTACCACTTCAGGTGTAGTAGTCTGGGGTCATGCGGCGCAATCAGGCTCGGCGAGAGGCGCTCGTCGACGCGACCATCGAGGTGCTGGCCCGCGAGGGCGCGCGCGGGCTGACCTTCCGCGCGGTCGACGCGGAGGCGGGCGTCCCGGTCGGCACCGCGTCCAACTACTTCGCCAATCGCGACGATCTGCTCACCCAGGCCGGGCAGCGCATCCACCTGCGCCTCGGCCCCGAGCCGAGCGAAATCGACGAGATCATGCGCGCGCCCCGCGATCGCGCGCTGGTGCACCGGCTGATGCGCGACATCGTCCGGCGCCTGTCCGACGGCCGCAGCAACTATCTCGCGCTCCTCGAACTCCGCCTGGAAGCGACCCGCCGACCGGAACTGCAGGCCACGCTCACCGAAACCCTCAAGGCCAACCTCGCCCAGAACATCGACTTCCACCTCGCCGCGGGCCTGCCCGGCGACCGCGACACCGTGCTGCTGCTCTACCTGGCGATGACCGGCCTGGTGGTGGAGCACCTGACCCTGCCGGAGGTGCTCGCCCCCTTTCCGCTGGACGACGTGATCGGCACGCTGGTGGACCGCGTCACCCCGGCAGCATCCGGACGCACGGTGGCCAAGGCCGCCACCGACCCGGAATAGTGGGCCCATGGAGACGATCGGCCAGGGACCGGTCGCGGTGGTGTACGCCGTCGGCGACAGCGCGCTGAAGACCTTCCCGGCGCAGCTGGACCGGCAGACCCGCGCGGACCTCGAGAGCGAGCTGGCCACCCTGCGCACCCTCCGCGACGCCCGGCCGATCCTGGTGCCCGAGCGCGTCGAGATCCTGGCCGACGGCAGGCCCGCGCTGCGGATGGAGCGCTGCGCGCAGTCGCTCGCCCAGCTCGTCGAGCGCAACGGCCCGCTGTCGGCCGAGGACACCGTCACCATCGGGCTGACGCTGTCGGCCGCGCTCGCCACGGCGCACGAAGCGGGCATCGTGCACGGCGGCGTCCACCCCGGCAACGTGCTGTTCCGCGAGACCGGCGAGCCGCTGATCTCCGACTTCGGCGTGGTGCTGCGGGCCGCCTTCCCCCGCGATGTGCTGCCGGGGCTGGAGTTCACCGCGCCGGAGACCGTGCGCGACGGCACCGTGGACGAAGCCGCCGACCTGTACGGCCTCGGCGCGGTGCTGCGGTTCGCGCTGACCGGTGAGCCGCCGTTCCGCTTCCTCCCCGGTGAGCAGTCCGGCGAGCGCGTGCTCAAGGTGCTGCACGCGGAACCGGAGCCGGTGGCCGACGAACGGCTCGGCGCGCTGATCGGCAGGCTGCTGGCGAAGGACCCGGCGGACCGCCCGGAGGACGCGGCGACGGTCACCGAGGAACTGTCGTGGCTGCGTGAACCGGAACTGCCGCGCACGCCGATCAAGGTGATCGGGCCGGCGCCGTCGAAGCGGCGGGCCGCGGTGGACCGCGCCGAGCGACAGGGCAAGCTCGGCCTGGTCCTCGGCATCGCGGCCGCGCTCGCGTTGCTCGCGGTGGCGCCGATCCTGCTGCTGTCCCAGCGTTCGACCGAGCCGCCGCCCGCCGCGGCCGGTGCGGCGGTGCCGCTGGTACCCACCCCGACCAAGCCGCTGGAGCTGGTCCTCAACGAGCCGGTCGACCTCGGCGACAAGGTGAAGCTGACCTGGTCGAGCCCGGACGTGCTGGACTTCGTGGTGGTCGTCGCGCCGGCGGGCCAGCGCAACAACCCGATCTACGCCAAGCGTGAGCACACGCTCGAAGTGCCGGTCTCCCGCGACCTCCAGTACTGCTTCGCCGTGCAGGGCACCAACGGCGCGCAGACGGTGGAAACGCCACCGCGGCCGATCCGCGGCGCGGCCTGCAAACCCTAGAAAGCTCTAGGAACGCAGGCCGCGCGGATCGAGGGCGGCACGCAACCGTTCCCGCAGCGGGCGCCGCGAAAGTCCTTTTCGGACAACGGCTTCCGCACGCCACGCCCAGTCCGCCATTTCGGGACTGGGTGGCGCCCCCGACCACAGCGCGGCGTCCACCGTGCGGGCCAGCACCCGTACACCCTCCACAGTGGACGGATCGGCCACGCGCGCGGTGGCCTCGGCAAGTTCGTGCACGGTCATCCCGCTGGTCACCGGCACGCGGTGCGCGCGAAGCCGGTCACGCACCTCGGCCCACGCCCCGGCCACCGAGCCGGTGCCGGGCGCGCGACGCCGTCGGTGCCGCCGGATCCGTTTGAGCAGCGGCACTCCCCCGAGCCAGCCGACCGGCACCAGCGCCACCGGCAGCAGCAACAGCAGGCTGACCGGCGGGGCGCTGTCCTCGGCTTCCGCCTGCTCACCCGGCGCCGCCGCGTCGTCGCCGCTGTCCGGCTCGTCGAGCGCTTCGGGATCGGGCAGTCGCTCGCGGGCCTGCGCCGCCGCCTCGGCGAGCCCGCCGGTGGTGCGGGTCTTCGCCGCCGTGCCGGTGGGGTCCAGCTGCACCCAGCCGACACCGGCCACCGCGACCTCCGGCCACGCCAGCACGTCCGCGTTGCGCACCTGGAACGTGCCGTCCGGACCGGGCAGCGCGGGCGACTGGAAGCCGACCACCAGCCGCGCCGGAATGCCCTCCATCCGCGCCAGTGCGACGTAGGCCGCGGCGAACTGCTCGCTGGTGCCCTGCTTGCTCTGCAGCAGGAAGTGCCGCAGCTGCGGCCAGGAGTGCCCGGTCGGCCGTTCCGGCCCGGTGGCCACCCGGTAGTTCCGGCTGAGGAACTGCTCCAGCAGCAGCGCCGACCGGAACGACGGGCGCTGGCCGCCGGTGGCCTGGTCGGCCAGTTCGCTGATCCCCGGCGGGATCGTGCCGACCCCGTTGAGGCCACCGGGCGCGCCCGGATCGATCGGCGCGTCCTCGATGTTCCGGTCGGCCTGCGGTTCCCACCAGCTCAGCTGGTAGCCGGTCGGGGTGCCGGGCCCGAGCAGCGTGCCGCGACTTTCGTCGACGAAGGGTTCCGCGCCGGTCACCGACGCGGGCCACTGCTGGCTGGGCAGCCACGGCCCGGTCAGCCCGCCGGTGGCGACGGTGGCTTCCCGCCTGGTCACCGGCACGTTCAGCCCCGGGCCGGGCTGGATCTCCTGGCCGAGCCGCCGGAACTCCCCGCCGGGCTTCCAGTTCACGCCGTCGAAGGAGTCCAGCACCACCAGCGACCACCGGTCGACCGGGGCGGGCGCGGTGTACCGGAACAGCGGCGCCTCCGGATCCTCCAGCCTGGCCCCGATCTCGGCGAGCGGACTGGCCACCCTGGCCGGTGGGATCGGCGCGGATTCGTTCTCCTTCAACGAATACGCGGGCCTGCCGACGGGATCGAACGCCGTGGCGGCCGCCGCCCCGCCGACCGCGACCACCACCAGCGCCGCCACGGCCGCCACCGCCGCCTTCGACCAGCGCGCCCCGGCGGCCAGCGCGATGGCGGCCGCCGCGGCGTAGGCGAGCGCGCCCAGTGCCGCCGACGTGCCCGGCATCGCCGAGTAGAGCTGGCTCAGGCTCAGCACCACCAGGCTCGGCAGCAGCGCGAGCAACGGCTTCCGGGTGCGGTGCAGCAGTTCGATGCCGAGCACGGCCCCGGCCAAAACCGCCAGCGGCACGAAGAGGAACAGCTGCGCCTCCGGCCGCGCGGGCCAGGTCGACTGCAGGGCGAGCCGCCAGGATTCGGTGAGCCCGGCGGACAACGCGCCGAAGGTCTCCCCGGTCGGCAGCCCGGCGGCGGTGGTCGCGAACAACGCCGACTCGATCACGCCGAGCAGGCCCGCCAGCGCGACCAGCAGCGGCCGCCACGGCACCGCCGACGGCGACCGGGAGGCCAGTTCCGCGACCACGAAGGCGACCACGGTGAGCACCAGGATCGGCACCAGCAGCACCCCGAAGCCGAACACCGGGGCGAAGAGCAGTCCGGCGACCGCACCGGCGAGCAGCACGCCCGCGGTCTCCACGCGTGCCTTCACGCGACCACCGCGTTCCACCGCTGGAGGAGGCCGGCCGCCGACGGGCCTTCGAGCATCCGCGCGCCGGGCACGGGCTCCACCTTGCCACCGAGCGAGAACACGGTGAGCACCGGGTAGAACGGCCGCAGCCGCGCCAGTGCCGCCGGATCGGAGTCACCGGTGGTCACCACCACCAGCGCGCCACCGCGCGACCGCGCGAGCGAGAAAGCGGGCGGCACCAAGGGAATCTGCGCCGGTTCCGCCTCGGCGACACACAGCTCGTCGAGCAGCCGCCGCGCCCCCTGCGGACCGTCCGAAGCGGACACATCGAGCCCGGCCGGGGTGACCAGGCGGCAGCGGTGCCCCGACAACGCGGCCGCGTTCAGCATCGATGCCGCCACCTCGATGGCATCCTCGAACCGGCGTTCGGCACGGGTGTCCAGCAACACGGTCAGCCGCGGCTGGTCCGGGTCGGCGAACTCGCGGACCATCAGCCTGCCGGTGCGCGCGGTGGCCTTCCAGTGCAGGTGCCGCACCTCGTCGCCGGGCACGTACTCGCGCACTTCGCGGAGGTCGAGCGAACCGTGCAACGCGTCGTCGGCAGCCCGGCCCTCGTGGTGGTGGCGGGGCTGCCCACCGGACACCGCGCGCACCGGATGGCGGCGCGGGTGCACCCACAGCGTCACCGGATCGCCGCTGGCGAGCCGGTTCCTGGCCAGCCCGAGCGGATCGGACCGCTCCAGCACCAGCGGCCCCACTTCGAACCGGCCGCGCTGCTCGGTGGGCAGTTCGTAGTGGTACACCGCCTCCGCACCCGGCGCGAGCGCGCGCACGCCGACCGCGCGCACGCCGGAACCGACGCGGTCGCCCGCGGTGAACCCGGCCTGCCGCCGCGTACCTTCGTTGCGCACCAGCAACCGCGCGAGCGCCGGGCGGCCGCGTTCGACCCGATCCGGGTACACCGCCCGCGAAACCGCCACCTTCGGACTACGCCCCACCAGCAGCACGGCCACCAGCACCACGCAGACGCAGATGCCGCCGAGCGCACGCAGCATCGGGTGCCCCAGCCAGCTCCCGGCGCCGAACAGCACCACGGCGAGCACGAGCACGGCCACCCCGCGCCGGGTCAGGCGCATCAGGTCACCGGCCCGCGGCGTTGACCGACGGCACCGGGACGGCCGCCAGGATCTCGTCGATGACCTCCCCGGCACCGCGCTGGTTCAGCTCGGCGTCGGCGGTCAGCACCAGCCGATGCGCGAGCACGGGCTTGGCCACGTCCTTGATGTCGTCCGGCGTGACAAAAAGACGGCCGGCCGTCGCCGCGTACGCCTGCGCGGCGCGGACGAGCGCGATGCTGCCGCGCGGGCTGGCGCCGTACCGGACCGCCGCGTGCGTCCGAGTCGCCGCGGTCAGGCGAGCCGCGTACACACACACCTCGCGGTCGATGTGCGACGCGCGCACCTCCGCGATGGCCTGCTGCAACCGCCCGAGGTCCACCACGGCCGGCAGGTCCTCCGGGCTGATGCCCGCGCAGTCGCTCATAATCACCAGCACCTCGGCGTCGAGATCCGGGTAACCGACGGACAACCGCATCAGGAACCGGTCGAGCTGGGCCTCCGGCAGCCGGTAGGTGCCCTCCATCTCGATCGGGTTCTGCGTGGCCACCACCAGGAACGGGTGGGGCACCTCGTGCCGCACCGAATCCACCGTCGCCGTCCGCTCGGCCATCACCTCGAGCAGCGCGGACTGCGTTTTCGGGGTGCCTCGGTTGATCTCGTCGGCGAGCACCACGTTGGCGAAGATGCCGCCGCCGTGGAAGGCGAACCGCTCCTCCTTCTGGTGGTACACCATCACGCCGGTGATGTCGCCCGGCAGCAGGTCCGGGGTGAACTGGATGCGGTTGAACGTGCCGCCGACGCTGCGCGCGAGGCAGCGCGCCAGCGTGGTCTTGCCCAGCCCCGGCACGTCCTCGACGAGCAGGTGCCCCTCGGCGAGCAACGCGGTGATCGCCAGGCGGACCACCTCGGGCTTGCCCCGGATCACCTGCTGCACGTTGGCCGCGAGCAGTTCGTAGACCTCGGCCGACTTCGGCTGGGTCACCCTTCCTCCCACACGATGCGATTGGATTCGATGCCGTCCGCGGTGACCCACACCGTGCGGCCGACCTGTCCGAAGTGGAACGCCTGGAAGTCGACCGTGCCGTCGGCGTCGGTTTTCACCGTTCTGCCTTCGTTCTCGTACGACGAGTTGGCGTGCGGGTCGAAGTGGTACCTGGTGTTCGGTTTGAAACCCTGGGCCTGGACGCGGATGAGCGCGCAGTCCGGAGCCTCGCAGGTTTCGTTGTAGGTCTCGGTTTTACCGCGCGAAATCGTGATCGACTTCGGCGACTTCGGGGTCACCCCGGCGGATTTGGCGCCCTGGCCGCGTCCGGCGGAGTTCTGCGCGGTCACCGTGACCACGTAGGTGACGTCGTTGCTCAGCCCGCTCAGCGTGGTCGACCGGACGCCACCACCGACGGTCTTCTCGCCGCTGCCCGCGCTGGAACTCCAGGCGACGTGGTAGTTCGAAATGGCACCGCCGTTCGGGGACGCGGCACCCCAGTTGACCGTGATCGCGGCGTTCCCGGCGGTCGCCTTGACCCCGGGCGGCGCGCCCGGCGGGCTGGCCGGTTTCGCCGGTTGCGTGACCGGCTTTGGCGGCTGCGGTTTGGGTTGTGGCTGGGATTTCGGCCTTGCCGGCGGCGGATTGTCGCGCTGCTGCACCGGCGGCGGTGTCTGCTGCTGTGGTGGCGCCTGCTGCTGCACGGGCGGCGGCTCGACCGGGGGCACCGGCGGCGGCTTGGGCCCGACCTCGACCGGGCCGACCGTGCCGTCGTTGTCCACCACCAGCACGTGCCCGCCGTCGGCGCTGTCCACGTAGACCCGCGAATCCTCCCCTTTGGACAGTCGCGGCTTGCTCGGCGGGACCGGCGTGCTCTTGCGCGGCTTGCCGTCGCGGTCGTAGGTGAGCACGTTGTTCTTGGCGCGGTCGAGCAGGACCACCGATTGCCCGGAGGACGCGACGTCGGCGTAGTCCCCGTCGGGCAGGTCTACGGTGACCGGCGCGGCCTTCGCCGGCGTGGTGTCGACGAGGTGCATGCGCTTGCCCGCGCTGTCGAGCACGGCGATCCGGCCGCCGACGTCGGTTGACGCGAAACGCGCGTTCGGCGGCACGTCCACGCCGAGCGCGACCCCCGCGCCGAGGTCCTTGCCTTCGATCTGGTGCGCGGTGTCGGTGGAGGTGTCGACAAAAACCGGCCGATCGGCGACCACGGTCAGCCCGCCGGTGTGGCCGCTCGGCGCGTTCGTCGGGCAGGTGAGCCGGTCGGCGTCACGGCCCAGCTGGCAGATCGAGTTGCTTTCGGTGTGGTGCAGCCAGAGATCACCGGCCGTGGTGGCCACCGGCTCGCCCAGCTTGCCCCCGGCGGACACGGTCAGCATGGCGTCGCCGAGGCGGACCACCTGGCCGGCGTCGCGGTACACCAGGTACGGCCCGCCCGCGACCTCCAGCGCCACCGGCCGCTCGTCTGCGGGCGGGGTGTGGGTTTTCTCCACCGCCAGATCGGACTTGCCGAACTCGATGATCCGGTTGCCGCCGACCACGTACCCGCCGGTCTCGCCCTGGACCACCTGGCTGCCCGGATCGGCGCCGGGCAGGCTCAGCTGCGCGTCCACGTTGTGGCTGGCCCCGTCGATGTGGAAGACCGTGCCGAGCAGGTTGCTGAACACCCAGTGCCCGGACTGGAAGAAGTCGATGCCGCCGTCGGGCTTCGCCGCGCCCGAAACGGCGACGCCCACCGCGGTCGCGACCGCGACCACGGTGACCACCATCGGTGTGCGACCACGCCACCGGCCCCGTCCCCGCGCCATCACACCGCGAGAATAGGCCAGCCGGTCCAGTGACGGTCCATTAGCGGTACATTTGACGCTCCGCTCAGTCCCGCAGCACCGGCAGTGCCAGCTCGAAGATCGCGCCGCCCTCCTCGGCGTTGTAGACGCTGAGGGTGCCGCCGTGCGACTGCGCCACCCAGCTCACGATCGCCAGCCCCAGCCCGGACGAACCGCCCGCGCCGGTGAAGCGGTCGAAGGCGTCCTCGGCCAGCGAAGCGTCGATGCCGGGGCCGTGGTCGGCCACGGTGACCCGGCCGCCCGCCACCGTGATGTGCACGATCGCCGGCTGGTCGGGCTGCTTCCCGTACCGCAGCGCGTTGTCCAGCAGGTTGCCGATGGCGCGCTGCAACAACGCCGGATCCGCGGAGACCTTGGTGGCCGCCGCGGTGACCGTGACCCGCGCGCCGTCGTGCGGCGTCTCCTCGACCAGGCTGGTGACCAGCTGGTCCAGCCACACCGGCTGGATCGCCAGCTGCTCCACCCCGGCCGCGAGCCGAGCGCGGACCAGCAGACCGTCGATGATGCCGCCCATCCGGCCGGCCAGCCGGACCGTGCGTGGCAGCAGTTCGGCGCGCTGGTCGGGGTGCCGCAACGCGGTTTCGGCCAGCGCACGCAGCGCGGCGACCGGGGTGCGCAGGTCGTGCGCGGTCTCGGCGAGCAGCAACTCCTGCTGTTCCAGCGCCGCCGCGGCGGGCCGGAGCGCGCGACCGGCCAGCGCGTGCCCGGCCAGCGCGACCGCGGCGACCAGCACCAGGCAGCCGCCCGCCACGCTCAGCACCAGCCGCTGGTGCTCGGCGGCGACCCCGCGCGCGTCGCTCCAGGCCACCACCGCGCCGATGTTCTGCGCGAACTCGTTGCGCAGCGGCTCGGTGCGCACGCGCACGTCACCGTCGTTGATGTAGGTCTCCAGCACGAGGTTCGAGGAAACCGTCTGCGTGGCCAGCACATCCAGGTCGGCGCGGTTCACCTCGACACAGTTCCGCGCGCTGTAGTAAGGCGCGAACGGCGTCGCGCCACCGGGGAGCACGGCGAACTGCGGGCACTGGTCGCCCAGCACGTCCCGGCCGATGTAGTCGGTGACGATGGCGTCGCCGTACTGGACCAGCCGCGCCGCGGTCGAGGTGACGCGGTGCAGGTCGCCGTCCAGCAGCTGCTCGCCGTGCAGGCTGTCCGACCGCACGACCAGCCACGCGAGCAGGATCAGCCCGGCCGCGTTCAGCGTGGTGAACAACAGCGTCAGCACCAGGCGCAGGCGGCGGAGGCGCTGCGCGGACACGCTCCTCACGAGGCCGCCAGCCGGTAGCCGACACCGCGCACGGTGTGGATCAGCTCGGGTTCGCGCAGTTTGCGCCGCAGCCGCCGGACCACCACGTCGACCACGTTGGCCATCGGATCGGCCTCGGCGTCCCAGCAGTGCTCCAGCAGGTCGGCGCGCGGCACCGCCTGCTCCGGGCGGGCGGCCAGGTACTCGAGCACGGCGAACTCCTTGCCGCTGAGCGTGAGCAGCACACCGCCGCGGCGGACCTCGCGGCGCGCGCAGTCCACTTCGAGGTCCGCGTGCCGCAGGATCGACGGCCTGCCCGCGCCCGCGCGGCGGCACAACGCCAGCACGCGCGCGGTCAGCTCACCCGGCGCGAACGGCTTGACCAGGTAGTCGTCACCGCCGTGCGCGAAGCCGTCGACGCGGTCGGCGAGCGTGTCGCGCGCGGTCAGGAACAACACCGGCACCGCCCAGCCCTCCTGCCGACGCTGGTGCACATGGGTGATCGCGTCACCGTCGGGCAGCATCCGGTCGAACACGGCGCACGCCAGCGGCGGCGGCACCCGCGCGGCACCGGCCAGGTCGGCGACCGCGACCACGTCGAGCCCGGCGGCGCGCAGCTCGGCGGAGACCGCGACCAGCAGATCCTCGTCGTCCTCGACGACCATCACCCGCGCCTGGCCTGAAGCTGTCATCGAATCCTCATGTGTGCTGGTGGAAGGTGGGCCGCAGATCGACGAACGAGGAGGTGCGGCGTGCTGTTCCGGGTGCTGGGGCCGCTCGAGGCACAAACGCCGGACGGGACTGTGCTCGAGCTGGGGGCCAGGAAACCGACCACGGTGCTGGCCACCCTGCTGCTGAACCCTAACGGCTGGACCAGTGTGGCTCAGCTGATCGGTGCGACCTGGCATGAACAGGCCGCGCCCGCCTCGGCCGAGGCGAACCTCAAGACCTACATCTGGCAGCTGCGGCGGGCGCTGCCCGGCGACCGGATCGAGAGCAGGCCCGGTGCCTACCGGCTGCGCGTCGAGCACGGTGAGCTCGACACCGACCTGGTCGCCGCGGCGGTCCCGGCGGCAAGGCAGGCGCTGGCCGACGGCGACGCCGACGAGGCCGCGCGCCGGTACACCGAGGCGCTGGCCCGCTGGCGAGGCCGCCCGTTCGACGGGCTGGACCCCGAGTTCGCCGAGCCGGTGCTGACCCGGCTGGAGGAACTCCGGCACGAGCTGCGGCTCGGCCTCGCCGACGCCTGGCTCGCCGGGCACCGCTACCCCGACGCCATCGCGCTGCTGCACGAACTCACCGATGAGGACCCGTTGCGCGAAGCCGCGTGGTCCCGGCTGGTGCGCGCGCTGCACCGGGCAGGCAGGCGCGACGAGGCCATCGCTGCCTTCGGCCGCGCGCGGACCCTGCTGTCCCAGGAACTGGGCATCGAGCCGGGGCCCGAGCTGAGCGCCGCGTTCACCGAGGCGCTGGAACCCGGCGGCCGCCGCCGCTGCTGCGACCTGCCGCGTGACCTGCCGACGCTGACCGGGCGGGAGTCCGAACTGGACGCGCTGCGGTCGCAGCGGGCACACGGCGGTCCGGTGCCGGTGCTGGTGGTCGACGGCATGCCCGGTGTCGGCAAGACGGCGCTGGCGGTGCATTTCGCGCACGAGGTCGCCGAGGACTACCCCGACGCTCGGCTGTTCGTCGACCTGCGGGCGAACGACCCGCTGTCCGCCGAGGACGCGCTGGCCAGGCTGCTCCGCGCGGCGGGTGTGCCGGATTCGGCGATCCCGGCCGATCTGGACGAGCGGGCCGCGCTGTGGCGAGGTGAGCTGGACGGCCGCCGGGTGCTGCTGGTGCTCGACAACGCGGCGGACGCGGCGCAGGTCACGCCGCTGCTGCCGGGCACGGCCGGCTGCCTGGTGCTGGTGACCACCCGGAACCGCGCGCTGGCGGTCGAAGGCACCCGCGGCCTGACGCTCGCGCCGCTGGACGCCTGGTCCGCGGCGGAGATGTTCCGCACCGGGGTCGGTGACTGGCGCACCGACGCGGAACCCGCGGCGGTGGCGGATATCGTCGGGTTGTGCGGGGGCCTGCCCGCCGTGCTCCGCGCCGCCGCGGCCCGGCTGCGTTCCCGTCCACTGTGGACCGTCGGAAGGCTGGCCACCCGGCTGGCCGCGGAACCGCTGCCCGGCATGGCCGAACTGCTCGAGCCGAGCTACCGGCGGCTGGCCGAGCCCGAACGGCGGCTGTTCGCCGGTCTCGGTCGGTACGCGGAGGTGGACGTCCAGCTGGCCGCGAAACTGGCAGGGCTGAGCCGCGCCGAGGCGATGCGCGCGCTGGAGACGCTGGCCGACCGGCACCTGCTCGACCCGCGGGCGGGCGAGGTCTACGCCTGTCATCCGGCGGTCCGGTCAGTGGCCGCCGCCGGTCTCCCGGCCAGGGTGGCGTGATGGGGGTCGCCGTCCTGACCCGGGGGAACCGGGAACTGACCGGCCTGCTGGCTTCGGCCACCACCGAGGTGCTGGTGATGAGCACGGGTTCGCTGGCGCTGGCCAGGCCGCGTGAGATCGACAGGTACAACCTGCGGCGTGGCGTCGCCTACCGCGTGCTCTGCCCCGGCGAGTTCCCGCTGCCGGGTGGCGCGGAGATCCGCACCGCGCCGGAGGTGCCGTCGGACGCGCTGGTGGTGGACCGCCAGTTCGCCGTGCTGCCCGCCGACCGCAACGGGTTCGCCGTGTTCGAGCTGCCCGGCGTGGTCGGCACCACGGTCGAGCTGTTCGAGCGGATCTGGGCGGTGTCCCCGCCACGCGGTGAGGAACTGCCCAACGAGCGCGAACGCGAACTGCTGGCGCTGCTGTCCAGCGGGATCACCGACGAGTCGGCGGCGCTGCGGCTGGGCGTCTCGGTGCGGACCGTGCGGCGGACCGCGGCCGACCTGATGCTGCGGCTCGGCGCCCGCAGCCGCTTCCAGGCGGGCGCGCGGGCGGCGGACCGCGGCTGGCTGCCCGCCGGTTCGCCGGACCCGGCTCCCGTACTCTCGGTGGGTGCGTGTGCTGGTGGTCGAGGACGATGAAGATCTCCGGACGGCGGTGGCCGCCGCCCTGCGCGGCACCGGTTTCGCGGTGGACACGGCGGTGGACCTGGCGACCGCGGACGAAAACCTGTACGTGAACTCCTACGACTGCGTGGTCTTCGACCGGAAGCTGCCCGGCGGGGACTCGCTCGACTACGTGCGGGCGCGGCGGCGGGACGGCTGGGCGGTGCCGGTGCTGTTCCTGACCGCGATGGACGCGGTGTCCGAGCGGATCGCGGGCCTGCGCGACGGCGGGGACGACTACGTGGTCAAGCCGTTCGCCATCCCGGAACTGGTGGCGCGGGTGGGCAGCCTGTGCCGCCGGGCAGGCGGCGGGCCGCCGCCCGTGCTGCGCCACGGTGATCTGGAGATGGACACCGGGCGGCACGAGGTGCGCCGCGGTGGGGTGCTGCTCATGCTGACCGGCAAGGAGTTCACCGTGCTGCGGCTGCTGCTGGCGGCCAACGGGCAGCCGGTGCCGCGACGTGAGCTGATCCGCGCTGCGTGGGACGAAATGGCCGATCCGGCGTCGAACGTGCTCGACGTGGTGATCGCCCAGCTGCGGCGGAAGCTGCGGAACCCGCCGCTGATCCATACCGAGCGGAATGTGGGATATCGCCTCGGCGAGTAGAACAGGTGTTCGATCTTCGTGTATGGTCGGAGGCATGTCCACTGAGCTCCAGGGGTCTCTCTTCGACACCGCGGCCGAGATCGGGCTGCGCCCGCTCGACGGCATCGAGCGCACCACGCTCGGCGACGGCGCGTGGATCGACGTGCTGCCCGGGTGGCTCACCGGCGCGAGCGAACTGTTCGACCGGCTGGTGCACGAGGTGCCGTGGTACGGGGAGCAGCGCTGGATGTACGAGCGGATCGTCGACGTGCCGCGGCTGCTGTGTTTTTACGAGGAATCGCAGCCGCTCCCGCATCCCGTGCTCACCGAAGCCCGGCGGCGGCTGACGGCGTACTACCGGGATGAACTCGGCGAACCCTTCCGCACGGCGGGGCTGTGCTACTACCGCGATGGCCGGGACAGCGTCGCCTGGCACGGCGACACCATCGGCCGGGGCAGCACGGAGGACACCATGGTGGCGATCGTGTCCGTCGGCGCCCCGCGAACGCTGGCCCTACGCCCCCGCGGTGGCGGCGAGTCCGTGAAGCGCCCCCTCGGCCACGGCGACCTGATCGTGATGGGCGGTTCTTGCCAGCGCACGTGGGAACACGCCATTCCGAAAACCGGCAAGGCGGTCGGACCGCGCATCAGCATCCAATTCCGCCCGAGAGGAGTGCGTTAGGCCACGGAAACGGCCACCCACAACTGAATCCAGCAGGTCCCGGACACCCACGACGCGCTCCCGGCTCTGGACTTGGCGAACCAGCCCGCGAGCGATGCCAGGCACCGAGCGGCGCCGGAGTCAAGCGGCACCGGGCTAACACGGGCCCGCACCCGCACCCGCCGAGCGACACCGAACCGCACCCGAGCACCTCGAACGACGCCGAGCCACGCCCGAGCACCTCGAACGACGCCGAGCCACGCCCGCCCACCCCGAGCGACGCACCCCCGGGCACCCCGAGCGAGGCGGAACCACACCCGCCCACCTCGAACGGCGCCGAACCAGCACGAGCCAGCCACTCCTCGGCACCGCGATCGCGATCCGGCCGTGGCCACCTCAATCACGGCCGGGCCGTGCGCCTCGCCGAGCCATCCGCTGGACGACATCCCGATTTCCCAGCCCCGCGACCGCGACGCCGCACCCTGTCACGAAAGCCACATTCGGGACGCCACACGTCTCGAAAGCCACATTCGTGACACGCGCCAGCAGCACGAGCCCCTTCGCAGGCGCGTCCGAGTAATCCGTGCCCGACGTCCCAAACCGCCTCGTCGAGCCGTCCGCGCCCGGTGCCACCTAACCGCGAGCCGTCCGCGTCCGTTGCCCACCTAGCCCAGCAGTCGGGGGGTGGTTCTGCCGCGCCCATTGACCAACCACCCACCCCGGTGGCAAATTAGAACACGTTCTACCAACGGTGGAGGAGCGTGGTCGATGGCGGCGGGCACCTACCAGCTGACCCACCTGCGCACCCTCGAAGCCGAATCAGTGCACATCCTGCGTGAGGTGGCGGCCACTTTCGAGCGGCCCGTGCTGCTCTTCTCCGGCGGCAAGGACTCCGTGGTGCTGCTGCACCTGGCGACCAGGGCGTTCTGGCCCGCCCCCGTGCCGTTCGGGGTGTTGCATGTGGACACCGGCCACAACTTTCCCGAGGTCCTCGACTTCCGCGACCGCACCACCGCGGAACTCGGCGTCCGGCTGACCGTCGCCCGTGTTCAGGACGACATCGACGCGGGACGCGTCGCCGACGAGCCCAGTCGCAACCGGCTGCAGACCACGACCCTCCTCCGCGCGATCAACGAAAACGGCTACGACGCGGTGTTCGGCGGCGCCCGCCGCGACGAGGAAAAGGCCCGCGCCAAGGAACGCGTGTTCAGCTTCCGCGACGAATTCGGCCAGTGGGATCCCCGCAACCAGCGCCCCGAGCTGTGGAACCTGTACAACGGCAGGCACCGGCGCGGCGAGCACATCCGCGTGTTCCCGCTGTCCAACTGGACCGAACTCGACATCTGGCAATACATCGCGGACGAGCGGATCGAACTCCCGCCGCTGTACTACGCGCATCGCCGGGAGGTGGTCCAGCGCGACGGCATGCTGCTCGCCGTCGGCCCGCACCTGCGCCCGCGCGAAGGCGAACAACCGCACGAGGCGCTGGTCCGCTTCCGCACGGTCGGCGACGCGACCTGCACCGGCTGCGTGACCTCGACCGCCGCCACCCCCGAAGCCGTGGTCGCCGAGGTGGCCGCCAGCCGCGTCACCGAGCGCGGCGCCACCCGCGCCGACGACCGGATTTCCGAGGCGGGCATGGAAGACCGCAAACGCGAGGGGTACTTCTGATGAGCGAACTGCTGCGGATCGCCACCGCGGGCAGCGTGGACGACGGCAAGTCGACGCTCATCGGCAGGCTGCTGTTCGACTCCAAGGCCCTGTTCACCGACCAGCTCGCCGCCGTGGAACGCACCAGCCGCGAACGCGGCGAAGAGCAACCGAACCTCGCCCTGCTCACCGACGGCCTGCGCGCCGAACGCGAACAGGGCATCACCATCGACGTCGCGCACCGCTACTTCGCCACGCCCAGGCGCAAGTTCATCATCGCCGACACCCCCGGCCACACCCAGTACACGCGCAACATGGTCACCGGCGCCTCCACCGCCGACCTCGCGCTCATCCTCGTCGACGCGCGCAAGGGCATTCTCGAGCAGTCGCGGCGGCACGCGTTCCTGGCTTCCCTGCTGGAAATTCCGCACCTGGTGCTGTGCGTGAACAAAATGGACCTGGTGGACTGGTCGCGGGAGCGGTTCGACGAACTGCGTGCCGAGTTCGGCCGGTTCGCCGCCAAGCTGGACGTGCACGACCTGACCTTCGTCCCGATGTCCGCGCTCACCGGCGACAACGTGGTGCACCGCGGTGCCCCGATGCCTTGGTACGAAGGCACTTCGCTGCTGCACCACCTCGAGGAGGTGCACGTCGCCTCGGACCGGAACCTGATCGACGCGCGGTTCCCCGTGCAGTACGTGATCCGGCGGCAGGAGGAAACCGGCTACTTCCGCGGTTACGCGGGCACCATCGCGGGCGGTGTGTTCAAGCCCGGCGACGAAGTGCTCGTGTTGCCGTCGCGCACCAGAACCACCATCTCGGCGATCTCCGGCCCCGGCGGTGAACCGCTGGCCGAGGCGTTCCCGCCGCAGGCGGTCACCGTGCAGCTCGACGGCGAACTCGACGTCGGCCGCGGCGACCTGATCTGCCGTCCGCGCAACCAGCCGCACGTGAGCCAGGAAATCGACGCGATGGTCTGCTGGCTGACCGATCGCACCGAACTGACTCCGGGCACGAAATACGTCATCCGCCACACCACGCGCAGCACCAGGGCGCTGGTCCGCGCGGTCGACTACCGGCTGGACATCACCACCCTGCATCGCGACGAGCAGGCGGAAGCGCTGGCGCTCAACGAAATCGGCCGCATCAGCCTGCGCACGCAGGAACCGCTGTTCTTCGACGAGTACCGCCGCAACCGCGCCACCGGCGGTTTCATCCTGATCGACGAGCAGAGCGGCGCCACCGTCGCCGCGGGCACCATTCTCGCGCCCGGCGGCACCGCCGACGTGGTCTGGCAGGCGACCGCGGTGACCAGGGAGGACCGCGGCACGCGGGGCGCGACGATCTGGCTGACCGGGCTGTCCGGCTCCGGCAAGTCGACGGTGGCGATGGAGATCGAACGCCTGCTCGTGGGCGCGGGACAGCCCGCGTACCTGCTCGACGGCGACAACCTGCGGCTCGGCATCAACGCCGGGCTCGGGTTCAGCGCCGCCGACCGCGCGGAGAACGTGCGGCGCGCCGGCGAGGTGGCGAAGCTGTTCGCCGACGCCGGGGTGGTCGCGGTGGTGTCGCTGATCAGCCCGTACACCGCCGACCGGGCGAAGGTGCGGGCCGCGCACGAACTGGCGGGCCTGCCGTTTGTCGAGGTTTTTGTCGACACCCCGCTGCCGATCTGCGAGAGCCGCGACCCGAAGGGCATGTACGCCAAGGCGCGCGCCGGGCTGATCACCGGTTTCACCGGCGTCGACGACCCGTACGAAGCCCCGGACGCACCGGAGCTGGTGCTCCACCCGGAGGACGGCGACCCGGTGACGATGGCCGCGATGGTCCTTTCCCACCTGCGACAACCACACTGACCGGCCGCGCCCTTGTATGTTCGACCGCGGGAGGTCGACGATGATCAAGGGCGAAGCCCTGCGCGCGAGGGTGGCCGCCATGCCGGGCGTGCGGCGGTTGCGCCGTCCGGTCGGTGACGGGCGCGACTTCGACCTGCACTACGTCCGCGCCGGGCCGCCGGGTGACTGCCCGCTGCTGGTGCTGCCGGGCGGGCCGGGGCTGGCGTCGGTCCTGCCGTACCACCGCCTGCGCCGGGATGCCGCCGCACGCGGTCTCGACGTGGTGATGGTCGAGCACCGGGGCGTCGGCCTGTCGCGCACCGACGACAACGGCGACGACCTGCCGTTCTCCGCGCTGACCGTCGAGCAGGTGATCGACGACCTCGCCGCCGTGCTGGACGACTGCGGGGTGCGGCGCGCGGTGGTGTACGGCTCTTCGTACGGCACGTATCTCGCGCAGGGGCTCGGCGTGCGGCACCCGGCGCGTGTCCAGTCGATGGTGCTCGATTCGCCGATGCTGTCCGCGCACGACGACCACGCGCAGCGTGCCGCGTTGCGTGAGCTGTACCTGAACAGCTCGCTGACCGACCTGGTCGACGCCGGGATCGTGGCGGCCGAGGAGACCGGGCAGGTGCTCCAGGTGGTGCACGAGTTCGGGGGCAGGCCGCAGGTCGAGCGACTGCTGCGGCTGCTGGCCGACGGCCGCGGCCAGGGGGTCTGGCGGTGGCTGAGCGGGCTCGGTGAGCTGGAAACCACCAAGGTCAACCGGTTCGTGATGGAGTTCGACCTGGTCGGCGCGATCGCCTTCGGTGAGCTGGGGTTCGCGCCGGAGCCCGACGGCAGGCCGCTCGACGTCAACCTCTACTTCGGTGCGCTGGCGGCGAAGTACCCGCCGTTCCGCGGCGAGCCGTTCGACCTGACCACCGCGCTGCGCCGGTTCCACTGGCCGGTGTCGGTGCTCTCCGGGGACAACGACATCCGCACGCCGCGGTCGATCGCCGCGCGGGTCGCTTCGCTGGCTCCGGACGGGGTGCTGGTGCCGCTGGCGGACACCGGGCACAGCGCGCTGGACACGCACCGGCTGGCGGCGCTGACCGCCGCGCGCATCGTCGCCGGCGGCGGGCACCGGCGACTGCCCGAGCTGGCCCCGCGGCTCGCCGCGCTGCCGCGCCGGGGCCCGGCCAGATTGCTCGGCAACCTGCTCACCGCGCGGCTCGCCCTCGGCAGGCTCATTTCAGTGTGACCGCGCCTTGCGCCATTCCGGGCTGTCGACGTAGTGGTTGTCGAAGCGCTCCTGCGACGCGCCGATCTCCTTCGGCTCGGTCTCGCCGCGGTGCACGCGGTCGAGCAGGCGGTAGTAGTCGAACCGGCCCATCGCGGGCGCGAACACGAAGAGCACGTCGGCTTCCTTGCCCTCGACGGCGCCGAAAGCGTGCGGGGTGCGCGGCGGGACCACCAGCAGGTCGCCCTTCTTGAGCACCACGACGTCCTCGCCGAGCAGGACCTCCAGCTCACCGTCGAGCACGAAGAACAGCTCGGACGCCTTGGTGTGGAAGTGCGGTGGCGCGCCGTCGGCGCCGGTGCGGAAGACCGTGCGGTTCGCGGTGAGCGCGCCGCCGGTGGTGCCGGTGTCGGCGAGCAGCTCGATCAGCGCGCCGGGGTCGCCGGTCAGGGTTTCGGCTTCGGTGGCGCGGACCAGGTGGTGGTTCATCGTGGCTCCTTCTGCGGTGATGACTCCACCTTCGCCGCGCCGACCAGGCGGAACAACGCCGATCCACGACATGCTCGATAACCTCAGTATTATCGATCCGTGGAGCTGCGTGAGATCGAGATCTTCCTGGTGCTGGCCGAGGAACTGCACTTCGGCCGGACCGCCGAGCGGCTGCGGGTGTCGCAGGCGCGGGTCAGCCAGTCGATCCGGAAGACGGAGCGGCAGCTCGGTGCCCCGCTGTTCGAGCGCACCAGCCGACGGGTGGCGCTGACCCCGATCGGCGCTCGCCTGCGCGGTGACCTCGGCCCGGCGTACCGCCGCATCGAAGAAGGCCTCGCCCGCGCGAAGGCGGCGGGCCGCGGTGTCACCGGCGTGCTGCGCCTCGCCTTCGAAGCACCGGGCGTCGCCGACCTGGTGGAGTCCACTTTGGAGCGATTCCGCCGCGAAAACCCGGGCTGCGAGGTGCAGATCCGCGAGGCCGACTTCGCGGACGTGTTCACCATCCTCCGCGACGGCGACGCGGACGCACTGGTCACCCTGCTCCCGGCGGACGAACCGGGCATCACCACCGGTCCGACTGTCTACAGTGAACAGATGGTGCTGGCGGTCTCCGCGAAGCACCCGTTCGCCCGCAAGGATTTCGTCACCCTGGAGGACCTGGCACGCGACACCGTGCTGCGTGCCGCCCACCCACCGGCGCCGTACTGGCAGGACGAGCCGTGGCACACCCCGGACGGCCACCCGATCCGCCGCGGTGCGCCGGTGCGCACCTTCCAGGAACTGCTCTCCGCCGTCTCGACGGGCGCGGGCGTCTGCCCACTGGCCGCCCACGCGGCGGACTACTTCGCCCGCCCGTCACTACGCTTCATCCCGTTCCGGCACACGCCACCCGTGCACTGGGGCCTGGTCTGGCCCACCTCCGGCGAAACCACCCGCATCCGCGCCCTCGCCGCAGCCTGCGCATAACCGATCTGTTCGCCGGAGAATGAATCTTCGCGGGGTGTCAACTGCCGGTATTTCACAGTTTTAACGTGGTCGAAACGCGCTGCTCGCGCGAGTGTAGTGGCGCCGCTGAAGCGGGCCTTAAGCGCGGCTGACCTGGGCTGTTGGCCGATGGCGGTCACCCACAGAGAGCAGCGCGCACGTTACCGTGGAAAAACCACCGGAAAGTCGGTACTTCCCGCGAATCAATTCTGCTGTAGTCAACCGGTCACACTTCTCCTCCCCCTCCCGCATCCAGCGGACACCGGAAGGAATGCCCGATGAAGACCAGCAGGTGGGCCAGTCTGCTCAAAAAATCCGCGATCGTCGTGGCCGGGGCCGCGACGGTGCTCGGGCTCGCCACCGCGCCCGCGGTGGCCGCGCCACCGGCACCGGACGGCGGCGTGCAGCCGACCGTGGTCGGCGGCACCAGGGCGGCGCAGGGCGAGTTCCCGTGGATGGTGCGCCTTTCCATGGGCTGCGGCGGGGCGCTGTACAAGCCGAACGTCGTGCTGACCGCGGCGCACTGCGTCAGCCGGACCGGCGCGAACACCAGCATCACCGCCACGCTCGGGGTGGTAGACCTGCAGAGTTCCAGCGCCATCAAGGTGAAGTCGACCTACGTGTACCGCTCGCCGACGTACCCGACCTCCACCGGCGGTGACTGGGCGCTGATCAAGCTGGCCTCGCCGGTGAACAACATCCCGACCCTGCCGATCGCCACCAACGCCACCTACAACACCGGCACCTTCGACATCGCCGGCTGGGGCGCCGCCACCCAGGGCGGGGCGCAGCAGCGGTACCTGCTCAAGGCCAAGGTGCCGTTCATCAGCGACACCCAGTGCAAGTCGGCCGGCGGCAGCTACTCCGGCCTGATCGACGCCGCCGAGATCTGCGCCGGCGTGTGGGCCACCGGTGGCACCGACACCTGCCAGGGCGACTCGGGCGGTCCGATGTTCCGCCGGGACAACAACAACCAGTGGATCCAGGTGGGCATCACCAGCTGGGGCGAGGGCTGCGCCCAGGCGAAGAAGCCGGGCGTCTACACCGAGGTGAGCACGTTCGCCTCGGCCATCGCGTCGGCCGCGAACAACATCTAGCGAACACGAATGTGGCTTTCGGGGCGGATTTCGCCCCGAAAGCCACTCAGTGTCAGGGTTGGTGTGGCCGC
The DNA here is from genome assembly GCF_003312875.1 of Amycolatopsis albispora. Classification (NCBI taxonomy): domain Bacteria; kingdom Bacillati; phylum Actinomycetota; class Actinomycetes; order Pseudonocardiales; family Pseudonocardiaceae; genus Amycolatopsis; species Amycolatopsis albispora. Next base: position 7,994,406 of record NZ_CP015163.1, on the reverse strand, counting down.
TCGTGGTGGGCGGTTAGGGTCCGGTCTTGATCGCGTGGTGACTCTGAAAGCCACTGCCGTTGCTGGCTTGCGAACGAATTGTCCAGCGTGATCAAGGTCCGGGCCTGGCTGGCCTGACTTGATAGAAGCGTGGGCATACGCCATCAACCTCGACTGAGGTGTGTCCGACCAGCCCGGCCCGGAAAAGACGCATGTTCTCCGGCTAGGGAAGGAACACACGCGGTGTCCATGGTGGTCATTGGCATCGATCCGCACAAGTCCAGCCACACCGCGGTCGCGGTCGATCAGACCGGCCGCCGCCTGGGGCAGAAAACCGTGACCGCCGACCCCGACGGGCTGCTGCGGCTGCGGTCCTGGGCCACCCAGTTCGGCACCGGGCCGCGCTGGGCGGTCGAAGACGGCCGCGGCGTGGCCGGGCGACTGGTCCGCACCCTGATCGGCACCGGCGCCACCGTGGTCTGGGTCCCACCCAAACTGATGGCCGCCTGCCGCGCCAGCGCCCGCACCCGCGGCAAATCCGACCCGATCGACGCCCTGGCCATCGCCCGCGCCGCCCTGCGCGAACCCGACCTGCCCACCGCACACCTGGACCAGACCGCCCTGGACCTGCGCCTGCTCTCCGACCGGCGCGAACACCTGGTCAACCGCCGCACCGCCAGCATCAACCAACTGCGCTGGCACCTGCACGACCTCGACCCCGCCCTGGACCAGACCCACCCCCGCCTGACCGGGCCCCGCGCCCAGCACACCCTCACCACCGCCCTGTCCACCCTGCCCGCCAGCGTCCGCCGCGACCTCGCCCTGGACCTGCTCACCGAGATCACCACCCTGACCCAGCAGATCACCCAGCTCGAACACCAACTCCGCACCCGAGTCCAGCCCCTGGCCCCCACCCTGCTGGCCATCACCGGCGTCAGCACCGTCCTCGCCGCGAAAATCATCGGCGAAACCGCCGGCATCACCCGCTTCCGCTCACCCGCCGCCTACGCCATGCACACCGGCACCGCACCCATCCCCACCTGGACAGCCAACAAACCCCACTACCGCCTCAACCGCGGCGGCAACCGCCAACTCAACACCTGCCTCCACCGCATCGCCATCACCCAACTCACCCACCACCCACCCGCCCGCACCTACCGCGACAACTGGACCAAACACCACCCCCACGCCACCACCAAAGCCGCCCTCCGCGCCCTCAAACGCCACCTCGCCAACACCATCTACCGAGCACTCACCACCGACCTCACTTGACATAGAAGCTTCATTCGTGTTCCTGGAAGGTCAGCCTCGTTCGATCAGGTGGCCGACGACGTCCGGGCCCGGGTGCGCGGCACCCGAGCCGTCTCGGCGGAGGTCCACTTCCGGCAGCTCGACCGGGGAACCGCTCGAGGACGAACCCGCCGGGCGCGGGCCGATCCACCCGACCGCCAGCCCGGTTTCGCCCTTCAGGAAACGGTGCGTGCGCACGCCCCCGGTGCCGCGGCCCTTCGCCGGGTACTCCTCGAACGGCGTCACCTTCACGCTCTGCCCGGTCGCGGTGACCACCATCGGCTCGCCGTGCTCGCCGTCGTCCGTGCGCACGGCACCGAAGAACACCACGTGCGCGTCCGCGCCCACGTTGATCCCGGCCATGCCACCGCCCTTGAGCCCCTGCGGCCGCACCAGCGAAGCCGAGTACCGCAGCAGCGAAGCCTGCGACGTCAGGAACGCCAGCGACTCCGAACCGTCGGTGAGCCAGGTCGCGCCGACCACTTCGTCGCCGTCCTTGAGCGAGATCACCTCGAACTCGTCCGACCGCACCGGCCACTCCGGCGCGCAGACCTTCACCACGCCGTTGCGCGTGCCCAGCGCCAGCCCGGGCGAGCCCTCGGCCTGTTCGCCCAGCGGCGCCACGCCGATCACCCGCTCCCCCTTCTCCAGCGGCACCAGCTCGCTCGCCGCCATGCCACCGCGCAGCGACACGGTGCCGACCTGCTCGGGCAGCACCGGCAACGGCAGCACGTCGGTCTTGAACGCCCGCCCGCGGCTGGTGACCAGCAGGATCTGCCCGCGTGCGGTCGAGTGCACCACGGCCGCGACCGCGTCGTGCCGGGCGCGGCCGTTGCGGCGGCGGCCTTCCGAGACCTCCTCCGACTCGGCCGCGGTGCGCGCCACCAGCCCGGTGGCGGACAGGATGACCTGGCACGGGTCGTCGGCGACCTCCAGCGGCCCGGCCGGCTTCGACGCGGCCAGCACCTCCTTGAGGTCACCGTCGATCAGCGCGGTGCGGCGCTCGCTGGAGAACTCCTTGGCGATCTTGCCCAGCTCGCTGGAGACCACCTTCTTCAGCACGGACTCGTCGTCGAGGATCTTGGTCAGCTCCGCGATCTCCTCGCGCAGCTTGTCCTGCTCAGCCTCCAGCTCCAGCCGGTCGTACTTGGTCAGCCGCCGCAGCGGCGTGTCCAGGATGTAGGTGGCCTGGATCTCGGACAGCTTGAACTGCTTCATCAGGCCGTCCTTGGCGTCCTGCGCGTTCTCGCTGCCGCGGATCAGCTTGATCACCTTGTCGATGTTCAGCAGCGCCTTGAGCAGGCCCTCGACCAGGTGCAGCCGCTCCTCCCGCTTGCGCCGCCGGTACCTGGTCCGTCGGGTGACCACGTCGTACCGGTGCGCCAGGAACACCTCCAGCAGCGCCTTCAGCCCGAGCGTGCGCGGCTGGCCGTCGACCAGCACCAGGTTGTTGATGCCGAAGGACTGCTCGAGCGGGGTCAGCCGGTACAGGTCCGCGAGCAGCGCCTGCGGGTTCACGCCGACCTTGCACTCGATCACCAGCCGCGTGCCGTTCTCGCGGTCGGTCAGGTCCTTGACGTCGGCGATGCCGGTGAGCCGCTTGGACTTGTTGACCTCGTCGGTGATCTTCTCGATGATCCGCTCGGTGCCCACGCCGTAGGGCAGCTCGGTGACGGTGATCGCCTGGCGGCCGCGGCTGCCCTCCAGCGGGCCGGTCTCGGCCTTGGCACGCATGCGGACCACCCCGCGCCCGGTCTCGTACGCCTTGCGCACCTCGTCCAGGCCGAGCAGCATGCCGCCGGTGGGCAGGTCGGGCCCCGGCACGAACTCCATCAGCTTGTCCAGCGAGGCGTTCGGGTGGTTGATCAGCCAGCGCGCGGCGGTGATCACCTCGAACATGTTGTGCGGGATCATGTTCGTCGCCATGCCGACGGCGATCCCGGAGGTCCCGTTCACCAGCAGGTTCGGGTACGCCGCGGGCAGCACCGACGGCTCGGCCAGCGAACCGTCGTAGTTCGGCCGGAAGTCGACGGTGTCCTCGCCCAGCTCGCCGACCAGCAGCATGGCCTCGCGCGACATCCGCGCCTCGGTGTACCGGCTGGCCGCCGGGCCGTCGTCGGGGCTGCCGAAGTTGCCGTGCCCGTCGATCAGCGGCACGTTCATCGAGAAGTCCTGCGCCATGCGGACCATCGCGTCGTAGATCGCGGTGTCGCCGTGCGGGTGGTACTTGCCCATCACGTCACCGACCACCCGCGACGACTTCACGTACGCGTGCGTCGGCCGGTAGCCGTTCTCGTTCATGGAGAACAGGATCCGGCGGTGCACCGGCTTCAACCCGTCACGCGCGTCGGGCAGCGCGCGCGAGTGGATCACCGAGTAGGCGTACTCGAGGTACGAGTCCTCGATCTCGGTCTTGACCGGGTTGTCGTAGACGTTCGCGCCGGCCTGGTCGAAGGCGGCCGGATCGATCTTGGTGGTGGTTCCCTTGCGGCGAGCCATTTCTCTCCTAGTAGATCGGCGCGCTTACGCGTCGATGGCTTCGGCGTCGACCCGGTGCGAGGACTCGACGAGCCAGTTGCGGCGTGGCTCGACCTTCTCGCCCATCAGCAGTTCGAGCGCGGCTTCGGCGGCTTCGGCGTCGTCCAGCGTGATCCGGCGGACCGAGCGGGTGGCCGGGTTCATCGTGGTCTCCCACAGCTCGTCGGCGTCCATCTCGCCGAGGCCCTTGAACCGCGGCACCGGGGTGACGATCTGCTTGCCGGCGGCCTCCAACCTGGCCACCGTGCTCTCCATCTCGCGCTGGGTGAAGGTGAAGACGGTCTCCGGGTTGCGCCCCTTGGTGACCACCTTGTGCAGCGGCGGCATCGCGGCGTACAGCCTGCCGTCCTCGATCACCGGCCGCATGTACTTGGCGAAGAGCGTGATCAGCAGGGTCCGGATGTGCGAACCGTCCACATCGGCGTCGGCCATCAGGATGACCCGGCCGTACCGCATCGAGGCCAGGTCGAAGGTGCGCCCGGTGCCCGCGCCGAGCACCTGCACGATCGAGGCGATCTCGGCGTTCTTGAGCGTGTCGCCGAGGCTGGCCTTCTGCACGTTGAGGATCTTGCCGCGCAGCGGCAGCAGCGCCTGGTACTCCGAAACCCGCGCCATGCGTGCCGAGCCGAGCGCGCTGTCACCCTCCACCAGGAACAGCTCCGCGCGCGAGACACCGGTGGACCGGCAGTCGACCAGCTTCGGCGGCATCGCGGCGCCTTCGAGCGCGGTCTTGCGGCGCGCGGCGTCCTTCTGCTGCTTCTGGGTCAGCCGCACGCGCGAGGCGTCGACCACCTTCTGCAGCACGGTCTTGGCTTCGGTTTTGGTCTTGCGGTCCTCGGTCCAGGCCTTGATGTGGCGCTCCACCACGCCCTGGATCACCTTGGTGATGCCCGCGGTGGACAGCTCGTCCTTGGTCTGCGAGGTGAACTGCGGTTCCGGGATTCGCACGTGGATCACCGCGGTCATGCCCTCGAGCACGTCCTCGACGGTCGGCGGGTCCTCCTTGGGCTTGAGCAGCCCGCGGGTCTTCGCCACCGCCTCGTTGATCGCCTTCACCATGGCGCGGTCGAACCCGCGCCGGTGCGTGCCGCCGTGCACGTTGCGAATGGTGTTGCTGAAGCACTCGATCGTGCGCTCGTAGCCGGTGCCCCAGCGCAGCGCCACCTCCACCTCGGCGCGGCGCTCCACTTTGGACTGCATCACGCCGTTCGCGTCGGCGGCGTTCTCGCGGTAGGTGCCCTCGCCGGTGATCAGCAGCGTGCCGGAGACCGGCTTTTCGTTGTCCGGCGCGAGGAACTCGACCATGTCCTGGAGGCCGTTGGGGAAGTGGAAGGTCTCCTCGCTGATCGAGTCGTCCACCGCGGTGCGCAGCACGTAGGTGACGCCCGGCACCAGGAACGCGGTGTTGCGCAGCTTCGTCCGGACGGCCTCGGTGTCCAGCGCGGCGCCGTTCTCGAAGTAACGCGCGTCGTACCAGTACCGGATGGACGTGCCGGTGCGCTCGCCGCGCTTCATCTTCCGGACCACCTGCAGCCCAGAGCGCGGGGTGAACTTCGCCTTCGGGCCGGGGCCGTCGAAACTCCCGGGTTTCCCGTGCGCGAAGGACATCTGGTGGACCTTGCCGTCCTGCTTCACGGTCACGTCGAACCGGTGCGACAGCGCGTTCACCGCCGAGGCGCCGACACCGTGCAGGCCGCCCGAGGTCTTGTAGCCGGAACCGCCGAACTTGCCGCCCGCGTGCAGCCGGGTGAGCACCAGCTCGACCCCGGACAGGCCGGACTTGGTGTGCACACCGGTGGGGATGCCGCGGCCGTCGTCGTCGACCTGGACGCTGCCGTCGGCGTGCAGGGTGACCACCACCTTCGTGGCGTACCCGGCCACGCCCTCGTCGGTGGAGTTGTCCACCACCTCGGAGAACAGGTGGTTGATGCCGCGGCTGTCGGTGGACCCGATGTACATGCCGGGCCGCTTCCGGACCGCTTCCAGACCTTCCAGGTGGGTGAGGTCGTTTGCCCCGTACAGGGACTCGGCAGAAGCAGTCACAGGGTCGTTCTCCCAGCTCACGGCGTGCGAGGCACGCCTGATCTCGACATGGGCGGCGGCGCGCGGCGGCGTCCTACCCTACTCGAGACTAGCGGGCACCACCGACCATATGTTCGGTCGAGGGTGCCCGCGTGTCAGCCGGGAGAGCCACGGATCACTCGCGCACGGCGCGATGGTACTGCGCGAGCACCTCCCAGCGGGTGACCGCGCGGTCGAGGAACATCAGGCTGTCGAACCCGCAGTCGCACGGGTTCGCCTCGCGGGTGTCCTGCGGGAAGCTGCCGCCGATCTTGATGCCGCGTGGATCGGTCGGCGAGCTGACGTGCGGGCCGGGGCCGCCGAGTTCCCAGGGGTCACCGGGGGTGACGTAGAAGCCGGGCAGCGGCCTGCCGTTGCGGTACAGCGCCATTTCCCCGGTGCCGAAGTCGAAGGTGGCGGCCAGGAACACCCACTCGTCCGGCGGCAGGATGCTCCGCCAGTCCTGCTGGGCGGCGAAGGTCTGTGACGCTCCGCTGTCGAGGCGGCGGCCGAGCGCGACCACCCGCAGTTCCCCGTCGACCTGGATCAGCTCCAGCAGCGCCCGCACGCCGTGGCCGTCGGATGTGCCGGAAAGCACACCCGCGAGCCCGACGGCGTTGTAGAAGTCACCGGGCGCGGGCGTGCCGGAGTTGGGCGCCGGGTTGTGCGCCGACATCCGGAACCAGCCCATCACCGTGGTCTGGCGCACCGCGTTGAACGCGCGCATGCTCGGCACGCCGGTCGGCGAGTAGACCCCGGCCTTCCAGTCGTCGTTGCCCGCGGTGTCCGGCGCGACCTGCCTGGTGGTGAGGTGATTCGCGCTGGCCGGATGGGCCCCGCCCGCGGCCCGCATCTCCGCGCCGCCGTTGACCAGGTCCAGCGTGGTGCCGGAAAAGCCCTGGTCCTGCTCCTTCGCCGGGTTGCCCGGCAGCGGGTGCTCGAAGTCGTAGTACACGACGAGATCGGGTTTCAGCGACGGCAGCACGTACTCGGGCGCCGCCGACGCGGGTGTGGTCAGGGAGAGGCAGCCGAGCACGGCGAGCGCGCCCGCCAGGACGCGCCTAGACATGCTTGACCCCCGTGACCCGCCAGATCTTGCCGTTGGCCTTGGCCAGTACGAACAGCTCGTCCGAGCCGTCCACGCCGAACCGCAGGTCGATCCGGTCGTCTCCGGCGAAGTCGGCCATCGTCTTCTCGTTGCCCGCGGTGTCGAACAGGCGCAGCTGGTGCATGGTGGCCATCTTCTTGCTGCCGTGCCGCATCTCGCCGGACTCGGTGTACCAGATACGGCCGTCCACCAGGTCGCCGAACAGGTACTTCCCTTGCAGGAACGGGATGTTGCCGCCGCGGTAGACGAACCCGCCGGCCACCGCGTGCCCGCTGTCCGCGCCGCACGGCAGGTCCGGCGGCGGGTCGTGGTCGTAGGCGGCGACGGGATAGGTGTAGCGGTACTTCGCGTCGTCGGCGGGCAGCGGGTAGAGGTTGCACTTGTCGGATCGCTTGTAGACGAACGGTCCTTCGCGCTCGCCCCAGCCGAGGTTGTCCCCGGCCCGCACCTCGTAGATGGACTCGATCTCGTGCTCGCCGATGCTGCCGACGTAGAGCCGGTTGCGGCCGCCGGTGTCGAAGCTGAACCGGTGCGGGTCGCGGAAGCCGTAGGCGTAGATCTCGCCGAGCGCGCCTTCCTTGCCCACGAACGGGTTCGCCGCCGGAATGCCGTACTTGCCGTTCGCGCTGTTCGTCCCGCGTGGATCGATGCGCAGGATCTTTCCCTGCGGCACGGCGAGGTTCTGCGGGTCGTCGCTGCTCACGCCGCGCCCGCCGTCACCGACGGCGAGGTAGAGCAGGCCGTAGTCCTCGTCACCCGGCTTCGCCACCGGGTTGAAGCCGATCTGCTGGATCGCGTGGATGTAGCTCATGAAGCCGATCCGCAGCATTTCCCGTTTCGTGCCGGTGAAAACCGGAGCCGACGGGTCGTCGGCGGTCCACTCGGTGATCACGCTGTGGATCACCGTCTTCGGCTGCGGCCACAGGTCCGGCGGCTTGGTGGTCAGCGCGGCGTCCGCTTCGGTGTGCGTGGTGTAGAACCGGCCGTTCTCGGCGAACTCCGGGTCGAAGGCGACAAAACCGAAGCCGCTGCCCAGTCCCTTGTGCGACCAGAAGTCCGGTTCGAAGGTGTTCCCCACGTCCAGGTACACCCGCGGCACGCCGTTCTCCAGCAGGTACATCGGGCCGTTGAGGTCCGGCACGTACAGCCTGCCGGAGCCGTCGGGCACCTCACCGACGTAGTTGATCCGCGCGTGGCGCTTGATCCGGTCGTCCGTGGTCGGCGGCACCGGCTCGGTTTTCGGCAGCTGCGTCATTTCCTCGAGCACCAGCCCGAAGTCCGCGAGCGCGGGGTCCTCCGGGAACGGATCGGTGATCGGCTCGTCGTCCCGCGCGAGCGCGGGCGGGGCGGCCAGCGCGAGCACCGTGCACACGGTGAGCAACCAGCGCGCCGCCTTGGCGTGTCCGCTCATCCCAGCTACCTCCCACGACGTCGTGAAAGCGCTTTCAAAGGCCAGCGGAAGCAGACATTACCGAGCCGGGGCCGGTCAGGGCAAGCGAGGACGCCGGAGCTGTCCGATAGCGGACATGTCTATTTAGGACTATCGGCGAGCGCTTCGGCCCAGCCGGAGCCGGCCGCGAGCAGGGCGCGCCACCGCCGCACGGACTTGGCGCGGCGCACGCCGAGCACGCCGGTCAGCCGGTCTGCCTTGCGGTACAGGACAACGAATTCGCCGTCGGCGATCGAGCCTTCGACCACGCGGCGCTCGTCGGCACCGCGGAGCAGGCCGAAGGCGGTGAGCTTGGTGTCGTACTGGTCGGACCAGAAGTACGGCACCGGGGTGAAGGATTCGCCCGCTTGGCCCAGCAGCGCCTTCGCCACGTACAGGCCCTGCTCGGTGGCGTTGGTGCGGTGCTCGAGCCGGACGCGGGCGCCTACGCGCTCGTGGAACCAGGACGCGACGTCACCGGCGGCGTACACCCCCGGCGCGGCCGAGCACCGGGCGTCGCATTCGATCCCGTCACCCAGGGTGAGTCCCGAACCAGCCAGCCAGCCGGTCGAGGGCACCGAGCCGATCGCGACCACCACCAGATCGCACGGCAGTTCCGTGCCGTCGCCGAGCACGACCGCCTCGACGGCACCGGCGTTCGCTTTGAAGTCGCGGACCGCGATCCCGGTCCGCAGCTGCACACCGCGCTCCCGGTGCAGCCCGGCGACGAACTCGCCGACCTCCGGGCCGACGACGACCCCCAGCGGCACGGGCTCCGGTTCGACCAGCCACACCTCGGCGCCCAGCGTGCGCGCGGCGGCGGCGATCTCGGTGCCGAGGAACCCGGCACCGATCACCACCAGCCGCGTTCCCGGGCGCAGTTCGGCACGCAGCGCGAGCGTGTCCTCCAGGCTGCGCAGCATGCGCACACCACGCAGGCCCTCGGTGCCGGGCAGCGGACGCGGCGCGACACCGGTGGCGATCACCAGCTGCTCGTAGGGCAGCTCGGTGCCGTCGGCGAGGCTCAGCCGCCGCGCGCCGGTGTCCAGCGCCGCGGCCGGGGTGCCCAGGCGCAGGTCCAGCCCCAGTTCGGCGGCCTTGTCCTGACCGCACAGGCGGATGCGCTCGGCGTCCCACTGCCCGGTGAGCACCTGCTTCGACAGCGGCGGCCGGTCGTACGGCAGCTCCGGTTCGGCGCCGACCAACGTCAGCGCGCCGTCGTAGCCGTTGCGGCGGAGTCCTTCGGCCGTGGCGAAACCGGCGGCCGAAGCGCCGACAACGACAACGCTCACTCGGTGACTTCGATCGTGGCGGTCGGGCAGACCGACGCCGCCTCGCGCACCGCCTCGTGGTGCTCGGGGGCCGGCGACTCGTCGAGCACCACGACCAGGCCCTCTTCGTCGTCCTGGTCGAACACGTCCGGTGCGGCGAGCACGCACTGGCCCGCACCACAGCAGCGGTCGCGGTCGATCGTGATCTTCATCGGCGCCTCCAGTCCTTGGCTACCGGACATTGTGCCCACAGTGCGGTCGAAACATTCCTAGGGCCCGGCTCGACTCACACGCTAGCGCGATTCGGCGTGACCCGGAGTGATCGCGGGGGCGGCGACCACTCCGGGCTCCACGGCCGGGCCCCCGCCCGGCCGTGAAGTCTGCGCAGGAAGCTGAGCACTCCGGCGGCCCCGTGCGCCCAGCCGCCACCCCCGGGGAACACCGGCTTGGCGTAGTCGCCGCCGGACCGCAGCAGGATCAGCTCGGCGATCCGCGTGGCCCCGTCCCAGAACTCCTCGTCACCGGTGGCCAGCGCGACGTCGGCGAGGGTTTCGCCGATCCCGGCCAGCCCGTGGGTCTGCGAGACCGACGGGACCCGCGGCGCCACGGACAGGCAGGCCCGCGCGCCTTCACCGGCCAGGTCGAGGTAGCGGTCCTCGCCGTAGGCCCGCGCGGCCGCGAGCAGCGGGGGGATGAGCCCGGCCAGGCCCTGCCACCAGTCCGCCGCGTGCGCCGGGGCGGTCCGGCGGCGCAGCACCCGCGTCCGCTCGGCCACCTCGGTGCGCAGCCGGTCGAACAGCCGGAGCGCGGTGGTGCCGGTGGCCGGGTCGCCGGTGGCGCGGTGGTGCGCGAGCAGGAAGGCGGCGACGCCGGCCTGTCCCCCGGCGAAACCACGCTCGGTGCCGGTATCGGTCAAGACGCGGTGGGCGCACTCGTCGGCGACGGTGAAGTTGTCCGAATGCTCGGCCACGGACTGCAGCAGCAGGTGCCCCATGCCGATCCCGGCCAGCCCGTGCACGTAGCCGGGGCCCTCGCGCCCGGTGAGTTCGAGCCGCGGGGTTTCCGGCAACCCGGCGGTGGCCAGGAACAGGGCGGTGCCGGTGCGGCCGGAGAACAGGCCGTTCGGCGGCGGCACGGGTGGCTGGTGCCCGGCGATCCGGCGGGCGAGTTCCCGCGCGACGGCCTCACCGCCGGGGTGGTGCAGCAGCTCCATGCCCAGCCCGGTGGCCCCGCGGTGGACGTTCGTGACCGGTGGTTCGTCGTCCATCAGGCGCTCGGCGTGGTGCACGCATTCGGCCACCGTCCACTCGATCGCCGATTCGAGCAGGTCGCCGGTGATCTCCGGGCCGGTGGCGGCGGGCTTCGGCGCGCGGCGGCGCCTGCCCGCGCGGATGTCCGCGACCGCCGCCACGCGCTCGGCCGGGTCGAGGCTGAGCAGCCGCGGCACCAGGCCACCGGATTCGACCCGCCGATAGGCCAGCAGCGTGCGCTCGAGGTTCCGCAGCGGATCCGGGTCCGTGGTCACCGGATCCATCCCGGTGGCGGCGAAGAACAGGGTGGCGCCGAGGGAGAAGTAGTCGTCCTCGGGCACCGCCGGGCGATCGGCGCTCTGGTCCGGCACGCCGTAACCGGGGGTCCAGCCGGGCAGCTGGTAACCGTCGTACCGGCTGGTGCCGAAGTCGATCAGCGTGCAGCCGCGGTCGGAGAGCACGATGTTCTTCGGCGACAGGTCGCGGACCACCACCCCGCGTTCGTGCACCGCGTCGAGCACGGCGACCAGCTGCGCGGCGAGCGGCCCGATCCGGCGGACCCGCCCGGATTCGGCGAGGGTCACCGCGCCCGCGTCGGCGGTGACCAGGTACTCGTTCTCGTCGATGCGGAAGTGGTCGATCAGGTCCGGCACCCCGGCCACGCCCGCCAGCGCCTGGAGCACGCGGCGTTCGTTGCGCAGCTGCCAGCGCAGGTCGATGCCGTCCTCGGTCTCGCCGACGAAGGCCTTCGCGCGCTTGAGCACCACGGCCCGGCCCGACGGGTCCAACGCCCGGTAGACGTTGCCGTCCGGGCCGGAAAGCAGGCGGTAGCGGCCGATCCACTCGGGCGCGGCCACCGGATCGTTGTGATGGAAGGGATCCGGCACGCCGGCTGGTTCGCAGACGGCCGGGGTGAACTCGCCGAATTCGTCCACATCGAACTGTGGTGTGAAGGCACCGAACCGGTAGTACACCGGGGCGTCCGGGCGGAGTCGGCGCGCTCCGGTGACTTCGGGCGCGGCCAGCCCGGTCAGCGCGGTGGCCAGTTCGGTGGCCAGCCGGACGGCGACCTCGTCGGCGGCGTGCACGATCAGCGCGTGCCCGGTGGTCGCCGGATCTCCGGCGTTCAGCTCACGCAGCACGCGCGCCGAGCGCACCACGCGGAACTCGCACTCGGCGGCGAGCAGGATCGGCAACGCCAGTTCGACGGTCTGCGCGAGCGTGACCGGCCGGGCCGAGACGTGGATCTTCCAGCCCCGCGCCGGAATGGTGCCCTGGCCGCGGATTCCGGCCCAGTTCCCGCGCACGGTGATCCGCCTCCCGGCGGCGATCTCCCCGAGCCGGTCGAGCAGTTCCTCTGTCATTGGCGTGCACTGACCCCCTCTCCCCGGAATTCCCGCACATCGGGGGAGACCAGTCCAGGCGCCGAACGGTCCAACGGCGAACTGACGATTAACACGGCCGATGAACGGCGTTCATCGCGCTCGAATCGGGGAAAGGCCCGGCGACGCCCCGATTTTCACCGTAGCGTTCGGCACATGGAGCGCGACGAAGTCCGGCAGCTGGTCGTTTCGGGCTCGTTCGCGGAGTTGCGCGAGCGCGCCTACGCCGGGCACACCACCGCCGCGATCTTCCTCGACCACCTGGCCGGTCTGCTCGGCTGGGAGGACGAGCTACCGGCACTCGCGGACGCGGGCAACGCCTACGCGGTGCGGCGGATGGCCGAGCGGCGCTCCTTCTCCGACGACCTGACCGGCCTCCGCGCCCTGGCCGACCAGGGCCACCGGCCGTCGGAGGAAATGCTCGTGCGGCGGCTGGTCGCACAGGAAGCCGTCGAGGAACTGCGTGCCCGCGCGGAAGCCGGTTCCCGCTACGCCAAGTACGAACTGCCGTCGCTGCTCGTCCGGATGGGCAGGCTGGACGAAGTACGTGAAAGCGCCGAAGCCGGGGACGAGCCGAGCATGGACGCCTACGTCCGGCATCTGTGGAGCACCAACGAGGTCGCCGAAATCGAGCGGCTGGCCCAGGCGGGAGACCGCACGGCGGCCACCTTCCTGGTCTACCGGTACGCCCGGACCGAACCGGACAGGGCGATCGAAGTCCTGTACTGGGCCGACCACGCGGCCACCTGGGGCGGGTGGAAGCTGGAAAGCCTGCTGGCCGCCCAGGGCCGGGTCGAAGAGTTGCGTGCCAGGGTGCCCGGCAGCTGGCATGCCCGGTCGGAACTGGTCGAACTGCTGGCCAAGCGGGAGGACCTGGCCGGATTGCGCGAGTTCGCCGGCGCCGGTGACGCCAAGGCCAAGAAGTACCTGGTCAGCGCCTACTTCGCCCGCGGTGACGAACAGGCGTTGCAGAAGCTGGCGGCCGAGGGGTACCCACGAGCCGAGGCGATGCTGGCCCGGCTGCGCCGCCCCGCCGAACCGGCGCCCGTCCGGGCCCGCAGACCACCGAAACCGGATCTCGGCACGCTCCGCGCCCGGGTGGCGGACGGCGACGAAGAAGCGGCCGGCGTCCTGATCAACGAGCTGCGGGTGGCCGGACGGGCCGGGGAACTGCTCGAACACGCCAAGGCCGGGCGCGCGAAGGCGTGGCGTTATTACCTGTGGGTGCTGGCCGAACAGGACCGCGACACCGAACTCCGCCCGCTGGCCGACGCCGGGGACGCCGAGGCCGCCCGGCACCTGGCCGCCGTGCTGGGGCGCAAGCGCCTGGTCCACGAACTGGCCGAGCGCGCCGCGGCCGGGAACACCGACGCCGGGCGGGCGTTGCTCGTCGTGATCGACCCACCCGACACGAGCGACGAGGACCGTCCGGACTACTGATCCTCCACTGTGGTGCAATCACGGCATGTCGCGAAAGCACCGCCTCTGCCCGTGTGGATCGGGTGAGCCGTACGCCGGTTGCTGCGGTCGCCTCCACCGCGGTGAGGCCACCGCGGCCACGGCCGAGCAGCTGATGCGCTCGCGGTTCAGCGCGTTCGCCGTCGGCGACGCGGACTACCTGCTGCGGACCTGGCACCCGGACACCCGACCGGCCTCGCTCGAACTGGACCCGGCGCAGCGGTGGACCTCGCTGGAGATACTCGGGCACACCGGCGGCGGGTTGCTGCACACCGAAGGCACGGTGGAATTCGTGGCGCGGTACCGGCAGCACGGACATGACGGCGAGTTACGGGAGAACAGCCGATTCCGCCGTGAGAGTGGACAGTGGTTGTACCTGAACGCACTAGCCATCGGGTAACGCGAAAAGAATTCGTCCTACCTCTTCGAGTGAAAACCGCTGACGCGCATTGCGCTTCCGGTCAGTGGCAATACCGTAAAAATCGGACAACCACGGTATTGGACGGGAGGCGGACATGTCGTCGAGCACGGCACCGGAAAACGCGACGGGCAGCCAGGCGGACAGCGCCGGCGGTGCCGATGACGACGGCATCAAGAACTTCCTCCTGCGCTGGACGCTGACCGGGCCGAAGAGCGGCAGCGTGGAATTCGAGATCTCGGGGCTGCTCAGCCTCTACAACGACAACCACAGCTACCTCATCGACGGCAGGCTGCGCATCGTCAGCGGGCACGCCTACTACCGCGAAATCGGGAATCCGCGCATGTTCGTCCGCCGCAACGGCGGTGAGGCCAGCGGCCGCCAGTGGGGCTGGGACCTGATCAGCGGAAAACGCACCTGCGAAAAGCTGTGCACGATGGAAACGTATTTCCAGCGCATCGGTTACTGGGCACCGTCGGATCGCACCCTCATTCTTTCCATCGGCGCCGAGCAGGGCTGGTCGAAGCGGACCCGGTTCAGCCCGCCGGTCGAAGTCCGCATGTGCTGACGGTTCGCTGAGGGCGCGCAAGATCGGAGAAGACGCGGCGGCCCCGCCGGAGCACCATGGATGGGTGCACGCGGGTGGGGTCGGGAGCGGGTGGCTTCGGGGCGTGCGTCGTTGTGCTCCTTTGTCAGGATCGGCTGGAGCCCGTTGGAGGAGGCCGGCCAGATGACCATGAGCGCGAGACTGCGGTCCGGGATGCGGGTGATCGAGCACTGGGCGGCCGAGGCCTACCAGGCGGAGAAGAACGCGCTGTACACGGCGCTGTTCACGGTGCTGGACGGGTCGGTGTTCCGCACCTACGAGATCATCGACGACGAGGAACGGGCCGAGGAGTTCTACGTCCGGGTCCGGCCGAAGCTGCTGATGAAGATCAGGCTGCACCACTTCGACTCGTTCGGCGTGGTGTTCATCGGCACGCCAGAGGACGCCGGGCTGCCCGAGGCCGGCTCACCCCCCGAGGCACCGCCGGCGGCGGCTTAGCCCGAACCGCCGCGCCGGCAATAGGCCGAACGGCCCAGCCGCGGCCGTCGCCGGATGAGGATTTCACATTCCCGCATGACGGCTTATCGCACCCATAACCGACTCCTTGACAGTCCCCTGACCGTGTGAAACTCTTTGTTTCGGTTGACAAATGGGGCGTTCTTCGCCGGGAATTGCGAGGAGTAAATAAAATGGAGTCACCGGAAAACCCGGAATTTCCCGGCCTTGATGTTTCAGGCCGTGTGCGCGCTCGCGACATTCAAATGGCGGGCGTCGCCGACGTCGCCCGCCGGGTGCTGATGATCACCGGTGCGATCGACACCACCGACCACGACGTGTCGGTCACGGTCAACCTGCCGGCGCCGGGCCGCTGGCAGATCATCAAGTCGGAGACCAACCTGACCGACAAGACCTGGGTGGCCATGCAGGTCACCACCGACGAGGACTCCACCATCGTCAACGACGCCGACACCATGCTGATGTCGCGGCAGTTCTCGAAGACCTTCATGACCCCGGACCAGCGGCGCGTCACCTTCTACGACGGTGAGGTCCGCCCCGGCGAGGCGGTGCTGAAGGTGTACACGCTGGAGACCAGCGGTACCAACCCCGCCTACGCGTACTCGCGCTACAGCCCGATCGCCACCGACAGCGCCGAGAAGTCGGCCGAGACGCTCGACGGCCTGATCACCAACGGCATGCCGCAGCGCCAGGTGGTCGAACTGATCGTGCCCGTGACCATCGTCGGGTGATCGGTGTCGACCGTCTTCGTCCCGGAGCCCCACCTCCTGGACTCCCCTCGCGGCCGTGACTGGCCGCTGCCGACCGCTCTCGGCGGTGCGGCGAGGCTGGACGAGCCTCCCCGCACCGCCGACGCGGTGATCGTCGGCACCGGCCCGGCCGGCCTGGCGGTCGCCGCCGCGCTCTGGCACCACGGAGTGCGCGACGTCGTCCTGTTCGATCGCGGGACTCGCCCGTGCGGGCGGTTCTTCGACCGGGTGGACACCCTCGGTCAGCGCGTGCTGCGCTCCCCGTACGAACACCACCCCGGCGCGGAGGGCTACCGCGACTGCGAACTGCTGGACTTCGCGCGGTTGAACTGGGCGCGGCTGACGCCGGTGGAACGCCGCGAGGTCCGGATGTCGCAGGCTGGGCACCGGTCGGTGGTCCCGGTCGACGTGTTCGAGGCCTACTGCCGCCAGGTCGCCTCGACGCACCGGGTGACCGAGCGGACCTGGCAGGCCACCGTGCACGCGGTGCTGCCGGGGAAGAACTCGGTCACCGTGTGCGCGGGCGAGCACGAGGTGTCGGCGCGGTTCGTGGTGCTCTGCACGGGTGAAGAGCGCCGGAAGGCACCGGATGGCTGGTGGCCGGGGCCGGAGACTCCGGAGGGTGTTCGCTACTGGGACGAACGGGCGCCCGGCGGTGTTGATGAGCTGATCGTGGTCGGCGCGGGTTTGTCGGCCGCGCACCTGGTCGCGAACGGGCTCGCCGGGGGCGCCAAGGTGCACTGGGTGTTCCGGGAGACCGGCGAGCGGTACCAGTGCGCGGACGTGAACTCGTCGTTCTTCCGCCCGGAGGGGCGCACCCGGTTCGACAGCGTGAGCTGGGAGGACCGGCTCGGGCTGATGCGCGCGTTCCGGCGGGCGTCGGTGATGTTCGAGTTCCGGCCGGGGCTGGAGCGGGCCGAGGCCAACGGCAGGCTGGTCGTGCACCGCGGGCAGGCGGTCACCGGGGTCGGCACCGGCGAGGTCCGGCTGGCCGACGGCTCGGCGGTGCACGGTGACCACGTCGCGCTCGCGCTCGGCACGGTGCCGTGGATCGGTGACCAGCTGCTGCCTGAGGAGGTCGTCGGCGCACGCGACGGCTGGCCGGATCTGGACGAGCGGTCGCTGGCCTACTGCCGGGCGCCGCGGGTGTTCGCGGTCGGCGCGGCGGCGGGCATGGCGCTGGGCCCGGCGGCGCGCAACATCGATGGTCACCGCGTGGCCACCGCGCGCGTCGCGGCGGCGGTGGCGCACGGGGTGCAGCGCGGCGCGCCGCTGGCGGCTTCGAAGGCGGTCGCCGGTGTCTAGCACGCACGACACGCGGTTCACGCTGCCGGCGGTGGACGGTCCGGCGTCGACGGAGACCGGCGTCATCCTGATGGGGCTGGACGCCCGGCGACTGCTCGCCGGGCTCGGGCTCGCTTCGCTGTTCGACGATCCGGGCCAGGTCACCCTGGCGGTGGACCACGCCCGGCACGACGCCCCGCTGCAGTTCTCGCTCGACGCCCTGGTCGCCGCGGGCGCCACCCGCTGGCTCGCCGCCCGCGACGCCCTCGCCGCGGCCGGCGGTCCGCCAGCGGACTTCGCCTCACTGCGGCTGGCCTGGGAGCAGACCCTGCGCCTGCTGGCGGGCTGCGACCTCGGCGACGCGGGCCCGGCCACGGTGGCGTATCTCGCCGCGTGCTGGCTGCGCCGCGAGGAAATCGACCGTCACTCTGATTAGGGGTTCCTTCCGATGTCTTTCCTGAAGTCATTGGGCACGGATTCGGCGCTGCTCTCGGTGTTCCGGAAATTCCCGGAAACGGCGCGTCCGCTGCTCGATTACCATGAATTGGTGATGCGCGCGCCTTCGCCTTTTTCGGCGGGCGAGCGGGAACTGATCGCCGCTTATGTTTCGGGCATCAACGGCTGCGATTACTGTCATGGGGTGCACACGGTGACGGCCGAGCAGTTCGGCGTCCCGGAAGGCCTGCTGGTGGCGGCGCTGACCGATCTCGACGGTTCGCCGGTGGACTCGAAGATGAAGCCGGTGCTGCGGTACGTCGGCAAGCTGACGCGAACGCCGTCCCGAATGACGGAGGCGGACGCGGAGGCCGTGTACGCGGCGGGCTGGGAGGAAAAGGCCCTGCACGACGCGGTGCTGGTGTGCGCGCTGTTCAACTTCATGAACCGGATGGTCGAAGGCCTGGGGGTGGAGGCCTCGCCGGACTACTTCGGCGTCTCCGGCAAACGGCTGCACGATGGCGGCTACACCGGCCTGGCCAAGCTACTGACCTAGCCCACCCGCGCCCGCTTCGGACACGAATGTGGCTTTGGGGGCCGATCACGCCCCGAAAGCCACATTCGTGTCCCCCGCCCATGTCACGAAAGCCACATTCGGGACGCCAAACGTCTCGAAAGCCACATTCGTGACATCGGCGCCACCCCGGCGCGCCACCAGACGCGGCCGCTCTCCAGCATCCCGGCGCAGGCAGCCCGCCACCATCCAAGCCAGACGTCCCCCGCGAAACCGGAGGCTTGGCCCACCCTCATCCCAACCGAAGTGGGGCCCACCTCCATCCCTCCAAACCGGACGCCGGGCCCGCCACCATCCAACCCGGAAGCCGGGCCGCCACCATCCAAACCGGAAGCCGGGCCCGCCACCCTCCAAACCAGAAAGCTGGACCCGCCACTATCCAAACCGGAAGCCGGGCACCAACCCCCACCGACCACCCAGACTCCTCCTTCCCCGCCCCGGTCCACAGCCAAAAACACGGCGAAGGGCCCCTTGTCAAGGTACTCTCCCCAGCCTTGACAAGGGGCCCTTCGCCGTCGTCACAATGAAACACCGGGGTGGCCCCACCCCCTACCGAGAAGCCCTCTGCAACCCCGCCGGCCGATGCTCCACAAAGGACGGCCCCAGCACCGCGTCCGCGAAGTCCCCGAAGTTCGTCACCACCTGGTACTCCGGCCCGAACTCCGCCACCTCAGCATTCAGCGCCCCAGGCGAGGTATCCGGCCACCGCCCCGTTTCCACGCGCGTGAACATGGTCCGCAGGCTGACGATCTCCTCCGCCCCGCTGAACGCGCAGTGGTTCCCCCGATCGGAAAACAGCTGCCGCAGCCGGTCCTGGTCGCCGCGTGCCGCGACCTGTGCGGCGTACCAGTTCTCCTGGTCCGTCGAGGCACCACCGTCGGCGGTGTTGTGCAGGGTCAGCACCGGCGCGGGCGTGATCCCGCGCGGGATCGCGTACCGGTACATGTACCCCGTCGCCCACGCGTCCGGGAAGATGCGCGGTTCCGCGGCGAGCCGCGCCAGGTCGGCGCCGAGGTCCAATCCGGCGGCCCGGTAGGCCTCCTCGACCAGCCCCCGCTGGCTCGACCGCGCCAGCTGACGGCCGTAGTCCACGCCGACGTTCCACGCCGGGTTGCCGCCCGCGCGTCGTTCCAGATCGGCGCGGCCCGCCGGGCCCAGCGCCGACGCGGAACCCTCGGCCCACGCCGCCTGCTGCTTGATCCGCTCGACCAGCTCGACCGGTGGCGCGTGGTGCGCGTGCCGCCACGGCGGCAGGTTGGCGAAAGCGCCGGCCAGCGCCAGCCGCGCCCGGCCCTCGGGGGTGGCCAGCGCCCGCTCGATCGCCGTCAGCAGCGCCTGCGTGCTGGCCGCCGGATCGTCCGCGAGCACCAGGTCGATGTCCTCCCCGGGCGCGAGCAGCGTGCGGATGGCGAAGGTGACGTCCAGCGACATGTTGTACGGCGCCAGGTGGTCGAGGTCGGCGCAGGTCGCCACCACGCCCGAGATCCGGCGCGGGTTCCGCTCGGCGAGCAGCACCGCGATGCCGCCGCCCATCGACATTCCACTCGCGACGGTCCGCCGCGGCTTGCCGACGTTGCGCTCGAACCAGTCCAGCACGGCGATCTGGTCACGCAGCGCCGGTTCCACCGCGAAGCCGAAGCGGCCCTGGTAGTCCGACGCGGCCAGCGCGTACCCGTTGGCCAGCAGCCAGTGCTCGGTCTCCTTGCGGTTGGCCAGCCACACCTCGGGCGGGATCGGCAGCCCGTCGCTGAAGTAGGCGTGGCTGTACAGCACGAGCGTGCCGTTCCAGCGCTCCGGGGTTTCCACCCGGAAGGCCGCGCCGTCGATCACCCCGGTGTGGGTCTGCCGCCCGGTCGCGGTGGCGGGGGTGGCGGTGAGCAGTCCGGCGAGCAGGACGACCACCAGCACCACGGCCCTGCCCCACCTCCTCGAGCGCAGCTCCATGGTCTCCGTCCTCGCGGGCTCGTGGTGGCCGGGAAGCAGTGCCGCCCGGCCACCGTCACGTCAGCCAGCCAGCGGCGCCCCGGTCTCCACCAGCGACTTGAGGTCGCTGAGAACGAAGGCCCAGCCCCCGCCGGCGCCGGTGTGCTCCAGCCCGCCGTTGACCATCTCCGCCAGCTTCGGCGCGCCGCTGAGCTCGTGGGTCACGGTCAGCTTGCACACGCCGTCGAAACTGGGATCAATCTGCCACGTGAGACGGGTGAACCCTTCTTCCTTCATGCCCTCGTCCATGCACATCCGCCAGGTCTGCACCAGCTTGCGCGGCGGGTCGACCTCGATCACCTCGCCGTCCACGCAGAGATCACCGAGGTTCGGGTCGTAGGCCTTCATCTCCTCGGTGGCGTAGGCCTCGTACTTGCCACCGGCGCGCAGCTCGTACTTCGCGGGCGCGCCGTAGCCGTACTTGCCGTTCCACTCCGGCGACGTGATCGCCTCCCAGACGCGCTCCGGGGTGGCCTTGATGTAGACGCGGTGGATCTGCACGGTGTCGGTCGCGGTGCTGGTCATGACTCTTCCTCCAGGTCGGTTGCGGAGAGATTATGTGACTAAATGGTCACATGTCAACCCCGGTTCGCCGTGCACACTGGGCACATGCCGACAAGCTGGGTCCTGCACGTGGACCTCGACCAGTTCATCGCCGCGGTGGAGGTCGCGCGGCACCCCGAGCTGCGCGGGCGGCCGGTGGTGGTCGGCGGCAACGGCGACCCGGCCGAGCGCGCGGTGGTGGCCACCGCCTCCTACGAGGCGCGGGCCTTCGGCATCGACTCGGGCATGCCGCTGCGGCTGGCCGCGAAGCGCTGCCCGGACGCGGTGTTCCTGCCCACCGACGCCCCCGCCTACGAGGAGGTCTCCGAACGCGTTTTCGCCGCGGTGCGGGAGTTCCCGGTGGTGGTCGAGGTGATGGGCTGGGACGAGGGCTTCATCGGCGCGGAGACCGACGACCCGGAGGACCTGGCGAACCGGATCCGCGCGGCGATCGCCGAGAAGACCGGGATGGCCTCGTCGGTCGGCATCGGGGACAACAAGCTGCGCGCCAAGCTCGCCACCGGGTTCGCCAAGCCCGCCGGGGTGTTCCGGTTGACCGAGGCGAACTGGGCCGAGGTGATGCACGAGCGCCCGACCGAGGCGCTCTGGGGCATCGGCCGCAAGACGGCGAAGAAGCTGGCCGAGCTGGGACTGTCCACAGTGGCCGAACTGGCCGCGGCGGACCCGAAGGCGCTCGCCGCGCGCTTCGGGCCGACCATGGGGCCGTGGTACCGGATCCTGGCGCTCGGCGTCGGCGACACCGAGGTGACCGGCACGCCGTGGGTGGCGCGCTCACGCAGCCGCGAGACCACCTTCCAGCAGAACCTCACCGATCCGGGTGAAATGGCCGCGGAAATCCGGAAGCTCGCCGAACGTGTCACGCAGGACGTGCTCGCGGAGCAGCGGCCTGCCGTGCGGGTCGCGGTGAAGGTGCGCTTCGCTCCGTTCCTCACACAGACCCGCAGCTTGACGCTGCCCGCGCCGACCACCGATGGCGCCGAACTGGAACGGGCGGCGCTGGAGGTGTTCGGCCGCTTCGAGGTGGGGCGGCCGGTGCGACTGCTGGGCGTACGCGCCGAATTCACCCCACCGGAGGACAGCTAACCGGGACGGACCGCGCGCCGCCGATGTCACGAATGTGGCTTTCGAGACGCGAAACGTCTCGAAAGCCACATTCGTGACATCGGCGCCCGTTGCGCACCACCTTCAACGACTCGCTAGGCCGGTTGGCGAGCCGCGCTGACCGCCTCTCGGACGGCGGGGGCGATTTCCGCGGCCCACCGGCCCAGTGTGAGCGAGTCCTGTTCGCTGCCGCCCGGGCCGAACAGGGTGAAGCCCGAAGCGCCGTGGTCCAGCACCGCACCGGTCAATTCCTCGACCCACTGCTCGGGCGAGCCGCCGATCCAGCGGCCCTCGCGGTCGCGGGTCTCGGCCAGCGGCCGCTCGGTGATCCGCCCTGGCAAGTTGTAGATGGTGCGGATCTCACGCGGGTCCCGGCCGGCGGACACCGCGGCCTCGTCGATCACCGGACGTGACTCGCGGTAGCGGCGGCTGAGCCAGTCCGCGGCGTGCCCGGGAATCCAGCCGTCGGCCACGCGGCCGGTGGCGGCGAGCGACTTCCGGCCGACCGAGCCGGTCCACACCGGCGGGGCGGCGACCGGCGCGGGCTCGATACCGCTCACCCGATAGTGCTTACCCTCGTGGGTGACGGCCGGTCCGCCGCCGGACAGCTTCCTGATCAGCGTGATGCCCTCTTCGAAGGCGTCCACCGCGTCACCGGGCGAAAGCGGCTCCACCCCCATGTCCGCGATCCGCTGCCACAGCCCGCCCGCGCCCATGCCGAGCACGAGCCGCCCCTCCGACAGCGCGGCCAGCGACGTGACCGTGCGCGCGAGCATCGGCGCGGGTCGCGTCGGCAGGTTCGTGACGTTGACCAGACCCGCGATCCGTTCCGTCCGGCCGAGCGCGAAGCCGACCGTGGCGTAGGCGTCCAGCCGGGCGCCGAGGTACGGGTGGTCGCTCATCGAGAACAGGTCGAGGCCGTCGCGGTCGGCCTGCTCGATGGTGCGCAGCAGCGTCGCCCGGTCGGCGATGTCGTGCAGCGTTCCGAAGCCGAAGAGCACGTCCTGTGCGGTCATGTCGGGCACCCCCAGTTGAGTTCGTGCTACGAACTATATTAGTTCGTGTCACGAACTGCAACCGTGGTGGCCTCCAGGAAGACCTCCGGCACCTCGTTGTCCAGCACGACCCGGCCCAGCAGCTTCCCGAGCACCTCGCGCTCGGCGGTGTCGAGGCCGTCGGTCAGCCGCTCCACCCGGCGGCAGGTTTCGGCGTAGAACTCCGCGGCCAGCACCCGGCCGTGCTCGGTGAGCGCGACGCGGACCGCACGCGTGTCCGCCGGATCCGGCTCGCGCCGGACCAGTCCGTTGCGCACGCTGCGGTCCACCAGCCCGGTCAGGCTGGACTTGGCGAGCCCGAGCATGCCGCCCAGCTCGCTCATCCCCCGCGGTCCGGCCATCAGCACGCACAGCAACTGGCCCTGCTGCGGGGTGACCCCGTGCTCCCGGCCCGACTCGGCGTACACCGCGTTCACCAGGAACGCCGAGCGCACCAGCCCGGCCACCACCCCGATCGCACCGTCCTCGCCCATGGGGGCGAGCCTAACGAGGAATCAGTTGTACCCCAGCACGATGGGACCTTCGACGTATTCGCGGTGTGCCCGCGGCGGCGGCACGGCCATTGCCCCGGCAGCGTTGTCGGCGTGATCGGCGTTGTCGGCGGGCTCCACGCCGAAGGCCTCCTCGATGAGGTCCGGCGCCAGCGTGGTGGCGACCTGCTCCCCCGGGTTCGAGTACTCCATCAGCGGACCTCCGTTACGACTGCACCTACCGGGGCGAGTGTGCCCCAGCTCACTAAATTCTTACTGTCCCGCGACCGGAACGGAGGGAATCCCTAGGAATTCCACGCTCCCGGGGCATGCTGAACACCCAGCGTGCGCGCCTGGTCGGCCCAGCCTCCGCGGGGTGCGGGCACCACCGGCGCGGCCGTCGTGTCCGCCGCGGCCAGCAGTGCCGCGACCACCACGGTGACCGCGGCCAGCTCGAACTCGTCCGGCTCGCCGCGGAGCACCCGCACCAGCGGTTCCCCGGCCGTCACAACGGCACGTTCCCGTGCTTGCGGCGTGGCCGCTCGGTCCGCTTGTCCCGCAGCATGGCCAGCCCGCGCGCGATCGCGGCCCGGGTGTCCGCCGGGTCGATCACGTCGTCGACCAGCCCGCGCTCGGCGGCGTAGGCCGGGTCGAGGAACTCCTCGCTGTAGGCGGCCATCAGCTCCGCGCGCAGCGGTTCCGGGTCTTCCTCGGCCGCCAGCTCCTTGCGGAACAGCACGTTGACCGCGCCCTCCGCGCCGAGCACCGCGATCTCGTTGGTCGGCCAGGCCAGCGACAGGTCGCAGCCGATCGACCGCGAGTCCATCACGATGTACGCGCCGCCGTAGGCCTTGCGCAGCACCACCTGGATCCGCGGCACGGTCGCCTCGCAGTAGGCGTAGAGCAGCTTCGCCCCGTGCCGGATGACGCCGTTGTGCTCCTGCTCGGTGCCCGGCAGGAACCCCGGCACGTCGACCAGGGTGATCAACGGGATGTTGAACGCGTCGCAGAACCGGACGAACCGCGCGGCCTTCTGCGAGGCCTCCCGGTCCAGCACGCCCGCCAGCACCATCGGCTGGTTGCCGACCACGCCGACCACCTCGCCGTCGATCCGCCCGAACGCGCACACCACGTTGCGTGCCCACAGTTCGTGGATCTCGAAGAAGTCCTCGTCGTCGACGACCTCGGCGATCACCTCGCGGATGTCGTAGGGCTGGTTCGGCTCCACCGGCACGATCTCGGCCAGCCGCGGGCGCACCTCCTGCCCGGCCCCGCTGCCGACCGTGCGAGGCGCCGGTTCGAGGTTGTTGCGCGGCAGCATGGCCACCAGGTAGCGCACGTCGGCGAGGCAGCTCTCCTCGTCGTCGTGCACCACGGCGGCCGAGCCCGACAGCTCGCCGTGCACGTCGGCGCCACCCAGTTCGTCGTGGCTGACCCGCTCCCCGCTGACCACCTCGACCACGTCCGGCCCGGTCAGGTACATCCGCGCGGTGTCGCGGACCATGAAGGTGAAGTCGGCCAGCGCCGGCGAGTAGGCCGCGCCACCGGCACACGGCCCGAGGATCACGCTGATCTGCGGGATCACCCCGGACGCGGCCGCGTGCCTGCGGAAGATGCCGCCGTAGCCGTGCAGGGCTTCGACGCCTTCCTGGATCCGCGCGCCCCCGCTGTCGTTCAGCCCGATCAGCGGGGACCCGGTGGCCAGCGCCAGGTCCATCACCTTGTGGATCTTCGCCGCGTGCGCCTGCCCGAGCGAGCCGCCGAACAGGGTGAAGTCCTGGGAGTAGACAAACACCCGGCGGCCCTCGATGGTGCCGGAACCGGCCACCACACCGTCGGTGTACGGCCGGTTGTCCCCCAGCTTCGGCCCGCTCAGCTGGTGCCTGCGGTACAGCTCGACCTCGGTGAACGAGTCCTCGTCCAGCAGCAGGTCGATGCGCTCGCGGGCGGTCAGCTTCCCGAGCTTGTGCTGGCGCTCCGGGGTGCCTTCGACGATCTTCGCGCGCCGCTGCCCGAGTTGCTCGCGCAGGCCGTCCATGGTGCGCGAAGCCGAAAAGTCCCGGCCGCGCTCGCGGACGGACTGCTGCCGCCCGCCCGCCGCGGTGCGCGCCTTGCGGCCTTCTTCGGTGCGGTGGCGAGGAAAGGGCACAACGACGTCGTCACCACCCACGGCGCGCTCGCCCGCCGCGGGCCCGGCGGGAGCCACCGGGCCGCGGTCGAACGCATAGGCGTTGGCGTCCGTCCGTTCGCTCACGCCGCCCTCCTGGCCTCTCGCTCGGCGTGGTCGGCCTCCATCTGCGCGACCAGGTCGCTCCAGCGCAGCCCGCGGCCCAGCCGCGGCACCGAGGGGTACGGCGGGCCGCTGAGCCAGCGGGGGTCCGGCACGTCGTGCGTGTCGGCGGCGGGCGGCTCGGCGCGGCCGAACAGCGGGATCGGCTCGTTGTTCGGCTCGTCGGCCTGCTGGGGAACGGATTCGGCGCTCATCGGACAGCCCTTCCTGCTAACAACGGAATCGGCACCGGCGTGCCGAGCACACCGGCCTGCCGATCGGACAGCTGACCGGTGCGGTGCAGCCACCGCACCGTGTCGGTCAAGGTCGCGGCCAGCGGCCGCGGGCTCAGGCCGGCGGACGGCGCCGCCGGATCGACCCGCGCGTCGCACGCGCAGGCGTAGATCGCGCCGTACTCCGCCGGGATCCGCCACGGCCAGGCCCGCTGGGCGAGGTCGGCCAGCCTGCCGACCGGCACCAGCGCGGCGGGCGGCAGGAACAACGCGGGCAGCGCGCGGCCGGTGACCGCGCGCACCGCCGCCACGTAGTCGCGTGTGGACACTGCGTGCCCCGGGCCGAAAACCCGGTTGGGGCCGGGGGAATCCAGCGCGATCGCGTGCAGTTCCGCGGTGTCGCGGACGTCGCCCATCGGCAGTCCGCCCCGCGGCCAGAACGGCATCAGCCCGCGCAACACGTTGCGCAGCCTGGCGTTCTGGTCGCCGAGCTGAGTGGTTGCCGGTGGTGACCACTTAGGGTCGTGCGGGCCGAGCATGGCCGGTGGATAGCTGATCACCACCGGCACGCCGTCGGCCTGGTGCCGCCGCGCAACCACTTCCGCGGCGGCCTTGGTTGCCATGTACGTCTCCCGTGGCCGCCCGACCGGCGAGTCCGGGCCGAGGTCCACAGTGGACGGGAACAACGCGGCCACACTGGACACGTGCACGACGCGGCCGACCCCGGCCCGCCTCGACGCCCCCAGCACCACTTCGGTGCCGCGCTCGTTGACCGCGCGCATCACCGCGCGCTGCCTGCTGTCGAACGAGTACACCGCGGCCGCGTGCAGCACCGCGTCGGCACCGCGGACCGCGGCGGCCACCGCGGCTTCGTCGGTGACGTCACCGGCCACCACCTCGACCGCACCCGGGTCCACGCCCAGCGGCTCCAGCGCGGGACCGGCCGAAGCCGGGTCCCGCGCCAGCAGCCGGACGCGGTGCCCGCGGGCGACGATGGCCGCCACCGAGTGGGCACCGGCGAACCCGGTGCCCCCGGTGACGGTGATCAGCAACTTGGTGGTTGCCATCGGAAGTCCTTTGCGGGTATCGGCGGATCCAGGCGGGCCTTGGCGCGGTGCGGCCAGCGGGAAGCTGGGCCGCCGAGACCCCGAAGGCCTTCCGATGGTGACCACTTATGCCGTGGCGCGGACATCCGGACCGACCTGGTGGTAGTCGCCGCCGAAGAAGGTCAGCGCCTGCGGTCCGGTGCCCCGCTTCGAGCTGACCACGTTGCCGAGGAAGATCGAGTGGTCCCCGCCTTCGTAGACCTCGGCGAGGTTGCACTCGACCCACGCCAGCGAGCCCGACAGCAGGGGCGATCCGGTGTGCGGGCCGGGAAACCAGTCCACCGAGTCGAACTGGGCCAGCCCGCGCGGCCGCCGCCAGTCGGCGAAGTACCGCGCCAGCTCACGCTGTTCCGCACCGAGGATGGACACCGCGAACGCCTTCGCCGAAAGGATCGCGTCGTGCATGCGCGCCGCGCGGGACACGCAGCACAGCACCATCGGCGGATCCAGCGACACCGAGCTGAACGCGTTGGCGGTCATCCCGTGCCCCCGCTCGCCACCGGCGGTGATCACCGTGATCCCGGTGGCGAACTGGGACATGACCTCGCGCAGCGTGGTCGGCGTGGACAACCGCTTGCGGCGCTGCGAAGGCAGCACCGACAGCGATTTCAACGGCGCCACCGGAGCCGGCCGCGCGGCCTGCTCCACCGGCTCGACCGCTGCCTGCACGGTTTCCGACACGGTCAGACCCCCTTGCTCCTGGCCGCCGCCGTCTCTTTCACGGCGGCCGCGGCCTTCGGACCTTCGGCGTAGGGTGCGAGCGCCTCGCGCAACTGCTCGGGCACCCGCGACGGCACGGTGTTCGTGTTCGGGCCGCGCATGCAGGCGATCCGCTGGCGGCCGCGGGCGACGAGGTTCTCCTGCCCGCCGGTGATCTGGACGTAGTCGAAGCTGAACTGGATCTGGGTCTGGGTCAGTTCCTCCAGCCGCATCCGGATGGAGAGCTCGTCGAAGGCGGTGATCTCGGAGAAGAACTCGCACTCGACCTTCAGCGTGAACAGCTTCAGGTCGTCGCGGACGTCCTCCAGCACCGCGGGCGCCTTCTCCTTGAGGAACATCTCCCGGCAGCGGCCCTGCCAGCGCAGGTAGTTGACGTAGTAGACGTTCCCGACGAGGTTGGTCTCCTCGAACCCGACCGTGTGGCGGATCTCGTAGTAGCCCGGCGTGCTTGGCGTGCCTGACATGGTCAGCTTTCCTCTCCCTCGAGTACCGCGAAGACCACGGGGTCCGGCCGGTCTTCGATCGTGGTCGCCCAGGTGGCGATGCGGGCCTGTCCGCTGGACAGCAGCGCCCACCCGTCGGGGTGCACCTGCTGCACGGTCAGCGCCTGGGTCATCTCGCCGGTCTTGCGGATGCACTCCAGCGCGCTCCACACCCGGGTGCTCGCCGCCGCCACGGACTCGCCGGTTTCGGCGGCCAGCAGGTCGCGGACCGCCAGCAGCTCGCTGCCGAGCAGGCCGGCCCAGTCGTCGTCGGTGCGTTCCACCACGGTTTCCACGTCGCAGGTGAGCTGCCCGAAGCCGGCCACCGCGAGGGTCAGCCGCGAGCTGTGCGAAGCGGAGATCTCGAAGCCGTCGGTCTCGGGCTTGCCGTCCGGCCGGTACTGGATCTCGGCGGGGCGGCCGATCGCCCTGGACAGCGCCAGCTTGGTCTGCGCCCGCCGCTCGGGGGTGGCGCCGACGTCGATGCCCAGCGGGTCCGGTTCCACCACGACCGCGCGGGTGCCGCCGAGCACGCGCTCACACGCCCGCTCGAGGTAGGAACCCAGCATCGACGGCGTCCACGGCCCGGCCCCGTCGCGCTTGCGGACCGCCCGCAGCGACAGCCCTTCCCAGCGCTCCACCAGATCGCCACCCGGCTCGCGGATGTCGAGGTCGTAGACGTAGGTGTCCCCGTCCTGCGACCGCTCGCGGGCGTCGAGCACCACGTACTCCACGTCCTGGTCGGCCTGGTCGGCCAGGTACAGCCGCTCGATGCCCTGCGGCAGCAGCGTCGCGTCCGGCACGCAGCACTGGATCGCGTGCATCATCGTGTCGCGGGTGCCCGGGTCGGCCAGCAGCTTCTGCTGCGGCAGGAAGGGCGCGAACCACGAGTGGCCGGTGTCGGTGGACACCTCGGCCACCGCGTGCCGGGCAGCCGCCCGCCGGTAGCCGGTCAGCTTCTGGAACCGCTTGCCCTGGAACAGCACCGTGCCGTACAGCTCGGTCACCGGGTCCACCGGGACCGGCGGCAGCGGGTTGGTCAGGTCGGCGAAGGCACCCGGCTGGGCGGCGAGGTCCGGCCGCGGGAAGCGCAGGCGGGCCCGGAAGTGGTCGGCGCTGAACCCGGTGTCCTCACTGCGGATCACCACGTCCACCGCCTCGCCGCTGCGGGCCAGCGCGGCCAGCCGGATGGTGGTCGAACCACCGGGCGAGACCACGATCGGCCGCAGGAACTCGACGTTCTCCAGCAGCGGCGGGCCGCTCTGCCCGGTGACCGCGGCGGCCACCTGGGTCATCGCCTCCATGCCGATCACCGCGGGGAAGAGCAGGTCGCCGTCGAGCAGGTGGTCGGCCAGGTACGGGTCGCTGCCCGCGGACAGGTCGGCCTCGGTGATCAGCTCGACGCCCGGGTAGTGCACCACCGCGCGGTCGACGAACCGGGTCAGCGGCAGTTCCTGGCGCTCCACCGGCAGGGTGGCCAGGCCACCGGTCCGCCCGCAGACCACCAGCACCGGCGGCGAGTCCGGGTCGGCCAGCACCTGGCGCAGCATCTCGATGCCGTTCTCGGTGGGGATCGGCGTGATGCCGTCGCGCATCAGGGCGCCGACCACGCCGAGCTTCTCGCCCATGCCCGCCCCGGACCAGACCGACCACTCCAGCGCGAGCACCTTGGCGTTCGGGTGCTCCTGGCCGAAGCGCAGGGTCAGCTCGGTCATCCAGTCGTTCGCGGTGGCGTAGTGCGCCTCACCGCGGAGACCGGCGCGGCCGATGATGCTGCCGAAGGTGACCAGCAGCTTGATCTTGTCCTCGTCGACCGCGGCGAGCACCGCCTTGAGGCCGTCGATCTTGGGCGAGAGGGTCTTGCGGAAGGTGTCCTCGGTGAGGCTGAACAACGCGCTCGGCTCGTTGCGGCCCGCGCCGTGCAGGATCGCCGTCACCGCACCGAGTTCGCCCTGCATCCGGTCCACCGCGTCCTTGATCTGCTCGGCGGAGGTGACGTCGGCGGACTCGTAGCGGAAGTCGATGCCCGCCGCGGTCATCCGCTCCAGGTTCTCGGCCAGTTCGGTGTCGGACTCGGGCAGGCTGCGGCCCAGCAGCGCCAGCTTCGCGCCGGACTCCTTGGCGATGGCCAGCGCGCTCTCCGCGGTGATGCCCTTGCCACCACCGGTGACCAGCAGCACGTCGCCGGCGGTCAGCGGCGACGGGCCGGGGTCCTCCGGTGGCGCGGGCAGCGGCTTGAGCACCGGCACCCAGCGGTTGCCCGCCGCGTCGTAGCGGGCCTCGGCGAAGTCGATGGTCGAGGCGACCTCGCTGACCACGAAGCCCATCGCCTCCTCGACGGCCAGCGGGTTGGTGGCCGCGGCGTCGGGCAGGTCGACGATCGTGGTGCGGATCGAGGGGTCCTCCAGCCGCAGCGTCTTGGCCAGGCCCGAAGCGCCGAGTCCCTGCTGCACCAGCACGAACCGGGTGCCGGTGGGGGCGCCCATCACCGCGCGGCCGGCGTCGAGGAACAGCCCGACGTGGCTTTCGTCGGCGTCCGGCGGCAAGCAGAGCAGCACGCCGTCACCGATGCCCGCCGAGGCCAGCGCGGACCGCAGCGGCTCGGCCAGCGGGTGGTCCTCCGGCGAGAACACGGTCCAGTCGGCGGTGGTGCCGCCGGAACCGATGTCGGCGAAGGGCCGCGGGGCCCGCACGTACTGCACCGCGAACGGCCGCACCCAGGGAGCGACACCGGGGACCTCGCCCTTCGGGGCGGTGTCGTCCGAGCGCTGCGCGGTCTCGGCGAGTTCGTCGATCATCTCGGCCAGCTCGCCGAGGCAGACGGTGGCGAAGTTCGGCATGCCCTCCAGCGGCGGGCGGCCGAGCGCGCGGGTCACGTCGTTGACGATCTGGCCGACGGTGATCGAGGACAGGTGCAGGTCGTCCAGCGGGTGCGTGTCCGCGGTGACCGTCTCCAGCGGCAGCTCCACCCGCTCGGCCGCGAGCTTGCGCAGCAGGTCGAGGGTGCTGCTGGCCGGGTCGGCCTCGGTGGCGGAACCGGCCTGCGCGGCCGCGGTCGCCTTGGCCTCGGCGCTCTGCTGGCTGCGGAGCAGTTCGAGGTCGATCGAGGGCGCCGCCTCGCAGGGGCTTTCCAGGAACGACATCTCGCCGTCCAGCGGCAGCGGGCGGACCGCGCGACCGGCGAACAGCGCCTCGGCGTCCAGCGCGGCACCCAGCGCGAACGCGGCACCGGCGACGCCGAGCACCGCGGACAGCGAGCCGCTGTCGGTGTCCACCGAAAGCACCGGGGTGTCGGGCGCGATCTCGCTGAACAACCCGGCGAGCACGCGGCCGGGGCCGACCTCGATCACCAGGTCGCTGCGCTCGGCGGCCTTCGCGGCGGCCTCGCGGAACCGGACCGGCTGCACGATCTGGTCGCGCAGCAGCTCGGCCAGGTTCTCCGCGGCGTGCAGCACGTCACCGGTCACCGTGGAGATCACCGGGCGGGTGAGCCGGTCGAAGCCGAAGCCGTCGAGCTGCTCGGTCATCGCCACCGCGGCCGGTTCGACCAGCGGCGAGTGGAAGGCGTGGGAAACGTTGATCCGGGTGGCGGTCACGCCCTGGGCGCGGGCCTTCTCGCAAACCCGCTCGATCGCGTCGGCCGGTCCGGAAAGGACGGTCTGGCGCGGGGCGTTGTACCCGGCGATGACCACGTCCTCGCCCTCGGCGAAGCGCTCGGCCTGGTTGGGCTCGGCCTGCAGCCCGGCCATCGCGCCACCGCCGTCGCTGGCCGAGGCCATCACCTTGCCGCGGATCCCGGCCAGCCGCAGCACCTGCTGCTCGTCCATCGCGCCGCCCCAGTGCAGGGCGGTCAGCTCGCCGAGGCTGTGCCCGACCGCGGTGTCGGCCTCGATGCCCAGCCCGCGCAGCACCCGCAGCGCGGCGAGCGAGCCGGTGACGATCCGGGGCTGCGCCACCTCGGTGGCCACCTGGTCGCCGTCGGTGGGCAGCCCGGCCTGGGTGAAGATCTCCTCGGCGGCGGTGAACCGGCGGCGGATGGCGCCGACCGCACCACGGCCGGAACCCTGACCGGGGAACAGGTAAGCGATCTTCGGGGTGGCGTTGCGGTTGCCCGCGTAGATGCCCTCGGAAGCGCTGAAGACGCTGGTCTCCCCGCCTTCGAGGCGGCCGCGCAGCCGGTCGAGCTTGCGTGCGGCGTCTTCCGGGCTGGTGGCCACGACCGCGGCGCGGGCGGCGCCGCCGGAGAGTTCACCGGCCAGCGTGCCCGCCAGGTCGGTCAGCTCGGCCATGGACAGCTTCGCGGCGACGACGGCCAGTTCACCGGCGCGGTCGCGCAGCTGGGTCAGGTCGTCGGCGTCGAGCAGCAGCAGCTCGGCGTCCTGGCGGCCGGTGACCAGCGCGCGGGTGCGCTCGTCGAGGTCCTCGCGGCGCTGGATGTCCGGGCCCTGCTCGACGGTGACGTGGGAGTTGATGCCACCGAAGCCCATCGCCGAGACACCGGCGCGGATTTCCTTGCCCGCCGGGAAGAGCGCGGCTTCGCGCGGGACGTACATGGTGGCGTCGTCGGCGGTGAGCAGCGGGTGCGGCTCGTTCTGCCCGGTGCCCGGCGGGATGACCTGGTGGTAGACCGCCAGCGTGGCCTTGATCAGCCCGGCGATGCCCGCGGCGGCCTTGGTGTGGCCGAAGTTGCCCTTGATGGTGCCGAGCGCGGCCTTTTCGGCGCCGGGGGCGGCGTCGCGGCGGGCGCCGGACAGCGCGATGATCTCGGTTTCGTCGCCGAGCGCGGTGCCGGTGCCGTGGCCCTCGAAGTAGGAGACGCTTTCGACGCCGTACCCGGCGCGGTTGTAGGCGCGCTGCAGGGCGAGGCGGTGACCGGCGGCCTCGGGCCGGGTGATGCCGCCCTTGCCGTCGGAGGAAACGCCCCAGCCGGCCAGCGTCGCGTAGATGCGGGCGCCGCGGGCGATCGCGTCCTCCTCGCGCATCAGCACGACCATGCCGGAGCCCTCACCGGGCCAGAAGCCGTTGGAGTCGGCGTCGTAGACCTTCATCTCGCCGGTGGCCAGCGCGCCGGTCTTGGCGAAGCCGATCACCTCGAAGGGGTCGATCGAAAGGTCCACCCCACCGGCGAGGGCCACGTCCACGTCGTGCTCGACGAGCGCGTTGGCCGCGGTGACGATGGACAGCAGCGAGGACGAGCAGGCACCGTCCACAGTGAACCCGCCGCCGCCGAGGTCGAAGTAGTTGCAGATGCGGCCGGCGATGGTGTTGGCCAGGCCACCGGCGAGGGTGTCCTCGTTGATCTCCGGGAACGGCGCCTTGTACTGGACCTCCAGCTCACCGAGGAAGGTGGCGACGTCCTCTTCGCCCCAGCCCTTCTCGGCCAGCGCGGCGGCGACCGTGCGGCGGACGTACGGCCACCGCAGGCGCATCACGTTCGCGCGGGAGAACTCGCCGGTGAGGCTGTTGCCGAGCACCACGCCGGTGCTGAGCTTGGGCAGGCCCTCGCCGTCGGGGAACCCGGCGTCGGCCAGCGCCCTGGCGGCCACGTCCAGCGCCAGCCAGTGCGTCATGTCGGTGGTGCGGAAGGTGCTGCCCGCGACCTTGTACTTGACCCGGTCGAACTCGAAGTCCCGCAGCACCGCGGCCTTCTCGGCGTAGAACCGGTCCGGCGCCTCGGGGTCCGGCGAGTAGTAGTCCTCGCGGTTCATCCGCTCGTCGGGTAGCCGGCGGAACGCCCGCCGCCCCGCCAGCACGTTCTCCCAGAGCTCGTCCGGAGAACTGGCGTCGGGGTAGCTGAGACCGATGCCGACAATCGAAATCCGCTCAACACTCACGCCGCACTCCCCATCAGTCCTTTTTGGTCTCACCGCGAGGTTCACACGATCGGGTTCCAGCATGCAGGGCGGTTCCGGCGCCGTCTTCTCCCATTGTGCCCAGCGCCACGCCGCCTTCGCGCAGGTCAGCGGTACTCGAGCGAACTTCTTCCGGTGCCGGGTATGGGATCTTCACGCACCGGCGGGGAATCGTTCACGCGAATCGCGAGTGAATCACCGGACGGCCTCGAAGGTCAATCTCCGGAGCATTCCGCGGCAATACCGGAGAATTGTCCCTCTTCTCGATTGCCGCCTTGCTCCGAATGGCGCCAATGGGCCTTCACCTGCGCGTTTTCCGTCCGTAGCATCCGCAGCGAGTAGCCCCGCCGGCTTTCCGGGGGCCTTTGGCACAGAATCCGGGAGAGAACAGATGGAGAAACGCTGCCCCTACGCCCTCGACACCACCGGCCGCGACATCCACGGCGAAGCCGACGGCCTGCGCAAGCAGGGCGCGGCGGTCCAGGTGGAGCTGCCCGGCGGCGTGGTCGTGTGGTCGCTGAACAGCTACGCCGAGATCAAGAAGGTGCTCACCGACTCGCGCGTGACCAAGAGCGCCCGCAACCACTGGCCCGCGTTCATCAACGGCGAGATCCCGCGCGACTGGGAAATGATCAGCTGGATCGCCATGGACAACATGGTGACCGCGTACGGCAAGGACCACGTGCGGTTGCGCCGGCTGGTCGGCAAGGCGTTCACCCGCCGCCGCACCGAGGCGATCAAGCCGCGCATCCGCGAGCTGACCGAGATGCTGATCGGCGCGCTGGAGCAGGTGCCCGCGGGTGAGGTGGTCGACCTGCGCGAGCGGTTCGCCTACCCGCTGCCCGCGATGCTGGTCGCCGACCTGATCGGGATGGGCGAGGCGGCGCGGCAGAGCACCGCCAAGGTGATCGACATGATGGTGGACACCACGGTCACCCCGGAGCAGGCACAGGCCATCCTCGGCGGCTGGCGCGGCGCGATGGCCGAGCTGATCGCGGAGAAGCGCGCGAACCCGGGTGAGGACATCACCAGCGACCTGATCGCCTCCCGCGACGAGGACGGCACGCGGCTGTCCGAGGACGAGCTGACCGACACGATCTTCGCGATCCTCGGGGCGGGCTCGGAGACCACGATCAACTTCTTCGACAACGCGATCACCGCGCTGCTGACCCACCGCGACCAGCTGGACCTGGTCACCAGCGGCCGGCTGGACTGGGACGCGGTGATCGACGAGACCCTGCGCGTGGAGTCCCCGCTGGCGCACCTGCCGCTGCGGTACGCCGTGGAGGACATCGAACTGGACGGCGTCACCATCCCCAAGGGCGACGCGCTGCTGGTGAACTACAGCGCCATCGGCCGGGACCCCGCGGTGCACGGTGACAGCGCGGACGTCTTCGACATCACCCGCGAGGACAAGGAACACCTGTCCTTCGGCCTGGGCCCCCACTTCTGCCTCGGCGCCGGCATCGCCCGCGCGGTGGCGACGATCGGCCTGTCCACCCTGTTCGAGCGCTTCCCGGAGCTGGACCTGGCTGTGGCGCCCTCGGAGCTGCAGCCGCTGCCCACGTTCATCATGAACGGCCACCGCAGCCTGCCCGTCGTCCTGAAGCCCGCCGCCTGACCCCCTGCACTGTCACGAATGTGGCTTTCGAGACGCCAAACGTCCCGAAAGCCACATTCGTGACGTCTGGGCGCGGCCGCTCGGCTACCAACCGGCGCCCGGCAACGGCAGCCGACCACCCGACCACCCACCCCTCCCCCATCCCCGGTCCAAAGCCAAAAACACGGCTGGGAACCCCTTGTCAAGGTACTTTTCCCGCCTTGACAAGGGGTTCCCAGCCGTCGTCACAATGATCAACCGGGGTGGCCTACTCCGAATCCTCCAGCAACAAGTACGGATCCTCCATCTCGTACCACCCCAGCCCCGGCGGACACCGGTCATACCCCAGCAACCGCCGCACTTCCTCCGGGTAGGCCAGCACCATTTCCCGCGGCACGGCCAGGTACTGGTTCTCCTCCTGCCGCAGGTTCCCCAGGTCCAGCGCGATCGTCATCCCGGTCCGCGGCGTATCGGCCACGTTCTTCCCGCCACCGTGGTAAACCCCGCCGAGCCAGATCAACGCGCCACCGGGCGGCATCTCCGTCGGAATGGCCTCGCTCGCCAGCGGCGGCCGTTCGTCGTCCCAGTGGTGGCTGCCCGGGATGACCAGCGTCCCCCCGTTTTCCGCGGTGAACTCGCTCAGCGCCACCATGATCTGCACCCGGCTCGTCGGGCCGGGGTGCCGCCGCAGGTGCAGCGCGTCGTCGCGGTGCAGCGGCTGCTTGCCCTGCCCCGGGTGGATCTCGATCAGCTGGGTACCGCTGATCTGGATGGTCGGCGTCATCTCGACCCGCGACTTCCCCAGCCAGATCGGCACCGGCTTCTGCATGATCCGCCGCGCCGCCCCCAGGTACAGCGGGTGCGTCACGATCGGCGTCAGTTCCTTCGTCCGCCCGAACAGCGACGACACCCGGCGCGTCTTCGTGCCGTTGTACCAGTCGTCACCGTAGCCCTGCGCGTCCAGCGCCGGCCGGAAGTCGGCCAGCAGCGCCTCGCGGGTGATGTCGTCGGTGAAGTCCTCGACGACGATGGCACCGTCGCGCTCGAGGATCTCTTCGACGTCGTCGAGGCTGTGGCCGGACCGGACGCGGACCAGACCGCTCACCGGGCCGCCGCCTTCGCGGTCACGTCCTTGACCAGCACCGCCAGCGAGGGGTCCTCCTCGAAGATGTCACCGACCTCGATCTCCACGCCCAGCTCGTCCTCGATCCGGGAAACCAGCCGCACCGCGGTGATCGAGTCGCCGTTGAGGTCGAAGAAGGTGGCCTCGCCCTTGCCGTCGGGCACGCTCAGCACCTCCTTCCAGATCTTCCCGACCGCCTGCTCGAGGTCCAGGTTGCTCGTCATCTCGCCCATCCTCCGGTGTTTGTCGGCTAGATCTGGTCCAGCGGGGTGTCCGGCGCGCCGACGGTGTTCTTCAGCGTGCCGAGGAAGTTCGCGGCCAGTTCCCGCATGCCGTCCGCGTCGTACAGGTTGGTGTTGAAGCCGAGGGTGCCTGCCATCTCGCCCTCGAACTCCATGTCGATGTGCCACATCGAGCCGTCCGGGATGTCCCCGCCGGCGGCCTGCGGCAGCAGGCGCCGCCGGATTTCGGTGTAGGTGAACCCGCCCGCGTCCCCGGCCGCGGCGAACGGCGAGCGGAACACCTGGAAGGCACACGGCGCGCCGTCGTCGGCCATGCCGGGCCCCATCAGCTGCGGGGCCTGCGCGGCGATCTCGCCGAACGGGATGTCCTGCGCGTAGGCACGCAGGCAGGTGCGCCGGGTGCGGCTCACCACGTCGGCGAAGGTCTCGCAGCCGCTCAGGTCGGTGCGCAGCGGGAGGTAGTTGAAGAAGGCGCCGACGGTGTCGTGGAAGGCGGCCTCGCCACGCCCCGAGGTGAAGGTCATCACCACGATGTCGGTTTCGCCGGTCAGCTTGTGCAGGAAGGCGTTGTACGCGGCGAGCAGCACCATGAACGGCGAGCTGCGCGTGGCCTTCGCGGTGCTCAGCAGCGCCGCGCCGAGGTCCTCGGCGATGGAGAACCGGTGCCAGGAGGTGGTCTTGTCGCGCCCGGCCGACCGCGGGAAGTGCGTCTTCAGCGGGACGATCTGCGCGCCTTCGAGCTCCTTCGCCCAGAACTCGCGGGACTTCGCCGCCGACTCGGAGGTCAGCTTTTCCTTCTCCCACACCGAATACTCGGGGTACTGCCGGGCTTCGGGCAGGCCGTGCGGGCGGTTCTCCAGCCGTCCGGCGTAAAGCGCGGCGAGGTCGCGCATGATCAGCGGCATCGACCACTCGTCGGCCGCGGTGTGGTGCACGATCAGCACCAGCACGGCGTCGCCGGCGTCGAACCGGCCGAGGAAGGCCCGGATCAGCGGCAGCTCCACCGCACTGTACGAACCGGACTCGATCTCGCCGATGAACTGCTCGGCGCGCAGCTGGCGGTCGCTTGAGGGGACCTCGCCCAGCTCGCTCACGGTCAGCGGGACCGCGCTCGGCGGCAGCACCTTCTGGTACTTCTCATCGCGGATCACCAGCGTGCGCAACGCCTCGTGCCGGACCACCACATCGTCCAAAGCGGACCGCAGCACGGCTTCGTCGACCGGGCCGGTGAGCCGGACCCCGAAGATGATGTTGTACTTCGGCCCGAACGGACCGGCTTCGTCACCCTGGTCCCACATGCACAGGAACTCCTGGTTGAGCGAGAGCGGGATCCGGTCCTGTGCAGCACTCATGTTCTTCCGAACCCTTCTGGGTGTGGTCAACCGTCGTCAAAGCGGATCGTAGCCAGCGCCCGAGGCCACGCGCTTCTCCCGAATTGCCTGGCCAGCGCGGCAATCGAGAAGACTCCGCGTGGTCGGCCGAATGCGACCATCGGGAGGATTGTCGGGTGATTCTCGGCTGATTTTTTTCTAGGAGGAAATACTGATGACGACGATCGATCTTCCGACGCGGGAGCAACTTGTTCGTCGCGCGTCCGAGCTTTCGCCGCTGATCAAGAAGCACGCGGCCTGGGCCGAGGAGAACCGGCGCATCCACGACGAGTCGATCGAGGCGCTGGCCGACGCCGGCGTGTTCAAGCTCCGCGTGCCGAAGCGCTACGGCGGCTACGAAGCCGACACGCGCACCCTCGTCGACGTGGCGACCGAACTCGGCCGCGCCGACGCGTCCACCTCGTGGACCGCGTCCGTCTACTGGATCCCCACCTGGATGGCCTGCACGTTCCCGGACGAGGTCCAGGACGAGGTCTTCGCCACCCCGGACGTGCGCATCTGCGGCACGCTCAGCCCGTCGGCGATGGCCGCGCCGGTCGACGGCGGCATCGTGGTCAACGGCAAGTGGAGCTTCATCAGCGGTGCGCACCACGCGCACTGGCAGGAGATCATCGCCGTGCTGGTGGCGCCCGACCAGCAGCCGGTGCCGGTGATGGCGCTGGTGCCGATGTCCGAGCTGACCATCGTGGACGACTGGCACACCTCCGGCCTCAAGGGCACCGGCAGCGTCAGCACCGTCGCGCAGGACCTTTTTGTGCCGTCGGCCCGGGTCATCCCGCTGCCGCTGGTGCTGCAGGGCCAGTACGCGTCGCAGCTGAACGCGAACTCGCCGATCTACCGCAACGCGCTGCTGCCGGTGGCATCGGCGTCGTCGATCGGCACCGTGGTCGGCGTGGCGCAGGCCGCGAAGGAGGCCTTCTTCGAGCGCGTCGGCAAGCGGAAGATCACCTACACCGCCTACGAAAACCAGGCCGAGGCGCCGATCACCCACTTCCAGGCGGCCGAGGGCACGCTGAAGGTGGACCAGATCGGTTTCCACGCGCAGCGGCTGACGTCCCTTGTGGACGGCAAGGGCGAGCAGGGCACCGAGTGGAAGCTCGAGGAGCGCGCCCAGGCCCGCGCCGACATGGGCGCGGTGGTCAAGCTGGCCAAGGAGGCCGTGGACATCTTCGCCACCGCCAGCGGCGGGTCGTCGATCTACAGTGACGTGCCGATCCAGCGGATCTCGCGGGACATCCAGGCGGTCAACCTGCACGCGCTGATGCACCCGAACACCAACAACGAGCTGTACGGGCGGGTCCTGTGCGGGCTCGAGCCGA
The DNA here is from genome assembly GCF_003312875.1 of Amycolatopsis albispora. Lineage (NCBI taxonomy): Bacteria > Bacillati > Actinomycetota > Actinomycetes > Pseudonocardiales > Pseudonocardiaceae > Amycolatopsis > Amycolatopsis albispora. Next base: position 7,954,607 of record NZ_CP015163.1, on the reverse strand, counting down.
ACACCCTGTACATCTGAGCGTAGGGAGCCAACGGAGATGACCACTGCCGCAGTCCGGACCACCCCGACCGCCGGGGACCAGGCCGCCGTCGCGCACATCCCGCAGCGCATCATCGCGGCGTGGGCCGCGCACGACGCCGACGCCTTCGCCGAGGTGTTCACCGAGAACGGCACGATGATCCTGCCCGGGCTGTTCCGCAAGGGCAAGGACGAGATCCGCGCGTTCATGGCCGGCGCCTTCGCCGGGCCGTACCACGGGACCCGGGTCACCGGGCAGCCGATCAGCATCGAGTTCTTCAGCGCGGAGGCCGGTGTGCTGATCACGCAGGGGGGCGTTTTGCACGGCTCGGAGACGGAAGTCGCTGACGAGCGGGCGATTCGTGCTTCGTGGGTGGTGGTGAAGGAGGACGGCCAGTGGAAGCTGGCCGCCTACCAGAACAGCCCGCGGGGGTGAGCATACGGCCGGGGTGGGGAGCCCCGCCCCGGCCGTTGATTGTGACTACGGCGAAGACCCCTTTGTCAAGGCTGGGGAGAGCACCTTGACAAAGGGGTCTTCGCCGTGTTTTTGGCTGTGGACCGGGGTGGGGAAGGGGGAGTTCGGGCGGGGCCTGGGGGCTGGGTGCCCGGCTTCCGGTTTGGATGGTGGTGGGCTCGCCTTGCGTCGGGATGGCGGCGGGGCGGCTTGCGTCGGAATGGTGGTGGGGGCGGCCCGGGTGTCACGAATGTGGCTTTCGGGACGTTTGGCGTCTCGAATGTGGCTTTCGTGACATCACCTGGGCCGCGGCGCGGACACGAATGTGGCTTTCGGGGCGTATTCGGCCCCGAAAGCCACATTCGTGTCGCAGCCAACCGGTGGGCGTCAGCCGTTCAGGATGTTGCCTCGGAAGGAGCGCAGGTCTTCGAACGAAGACAGGTCCGGCACCGTCCAGCCGTTCAGGTCGTACTCCGACATGCACTGGTCCACGAAGGCCTTGTACCCGTCCACCTCACCGCTCGCCAGCTGCGCGTTGAGCAGCTCCACCCGGGTGTTCTCGTGGTTCCCCGCGTAGTTGCGCTCGTACAGCTCGTGCCGCCCGCCGAACTCCGTGCCGACGGCGTCCCAGAGCAGCTTCATCACCTTCATCCGCTCCACCGAGTCGACCCCGTCCGAACCGCGGACGTACTTGTCCAGGTACGGCCGGATCTCCGGGTTCGCGAAGTCCTCGGCGCTCGAGTTCGCGTAGATCAGCCCGCTGGCCACGTCCTGCATCACGATCTCGCGCACCCGCGGGTACCCGATCTGCATGAACCACCGGTACGCCTGGCCGTACGCCGGGTTCGGCAGCACGGCCCCGTTCTTCCACGCCACCGGGTTGCGCGCCGAGGCGTCCGACAGGCCCCAGAACAGGTTCCGCCAGGCGAGCACCTCACCCAGCCTGCTCTGCACCCCGCGGAAGTCCTTGGTGCCGGTGATCTCCAGCGCCTTCGCCAGCAGACCGGCGATGAACTCCAGTTTCACCGCCAACCTCGTGCAGCCGTGGAAGGTGAACCGCTCCGGGAAGCCGGACCGGCCGGTGAACAGCTGCACCTTGCCGATGTGCCCGTAGATGAACACGTTCTCCCACGGGATGAGCACCTTGTCCAGCACCAGGATGGTGTCGTTCTCGTCCAGTCTGGACGACAGCGGGTGGTCGAACGGGCTGCCCATCACCGCGCTGGTCGCGGTGTACGACGGGCGGCAGATCAGCTTCATGCCCGGCGCGCCCATCGGCACCGTGGCGACCAGCGCGAACTCCTTCTTCTTGATCGGGAGCCCGTAGTGCGCGATGAAGTTGTAGTGCGTCAGCGCCGATCCGGTGGCCACCACCTTCGCGCCGCTGACCACCAGGCCGGCGTCGGTCTCCTTCTCCACGTGGATGAAAACGTCCTCGACCTCGTCCGGCGGGCGGTTGCGGTCCACCGGCGGGTGCACGATCGCGTGGTTCCAGTACAGCACCTTCTCCTGCGACTCCCGGTACCACCGCCGCGCGTTGTCCTCGAACGGCGCGTAGAAGTCCGCGTTCGCGCCGAGCGTGCCGAGGAACGACGCCTTGTAGTCGGGGCTGCGGCCCATCCAGCCGTAGCTCAGCCGCGACCACGCGGCGATCGCCTGCTGGTCGGCGACCAGGTCCTCGGCGCTGTGCGGGGTGGTGAAGAACCGGTGGGTGTACCCGTCGGACCCGGTGTCGGTCGGCGCGGTCAGCACGTCCCGCTGGGCGGGGTCGTGCAGCGCGTCGTAGAGCCGGGCGGTCATCCGGATCGGGTTGCGGAACGCCGGGTGCGTGGTCACATCCTTGACCCGGTCGCCGTAGATGTAGATCTCCCGGTCGTCCCGCAGGCTTTCGATGTACTCGTCACCGGTGAACGGGCGCGTCTTCCGCACCCCGTTCTGCTCGTCCGTCATCGGACTCTCCCTTGTGGATTCTCAGCGGAGCTCGACGCCGCACTGGCGGGCGGCCTCGATGAACTCGCCGCGGGAGATCGCCGCGGCCACGGTCTCGATGTCGTCGCTCATGAAGCGGTCGCGCTCCACCGTGGGCACCAGCGAGCGCACCATGTCGTAGGTCGCCTTGGAGACCGGGCTCAGCCCGGCGTAGCGCTGGGACAGGTCCACCGCCTGCGCCGCGGCCAGGTACTCCACGGCCAGGATGTAGTTGACGTTGCCGAGCACCTTGCGCGCGTTGCGCGCGGCGATCAGGCCCATGCTGACCACGTCCTGGTTGTCGCCGTTGGACGGCACGCTCTGGATGCTGGCCGGGCCGATCGTCCGGTTCTCCGCGACCAGCGCGGTGGCCGGGTACTGCGCCCCGGCGAACCCGCTGTTCAGGCCGGGGTCGCCGGCCACCAGGAACTCGGGCAGGCCCTCGCTGAGGTACCGGTTGAGCAGCCGGTTGGTGCGCCGCTCGGAGAACACGCCGAGCTGGGTCAGGCCCAGGTTCACGAAGTCGAGCGCGAAGGCGATCGGCTGGCCGTGGAAGTTGGCGCCGTGGAAGATCTCCTGGCCCTCGAAGAACAACGGGTTGTCGTTGCTCGAGTTCAGCTCGGTGGTCAGCTTCTCGATGGCGTGGTAGACGGTGTCGCGCACCGCGCCGACCACCTGCGGGATGGCCCGCAGCGTGTACGCCTTCTGCAGGTACACCTCGGTTTTGGTGACGCCGGTGTCGTCGCGGGCGGCCTCGGCCTGGCGGCGCAGTTCGGCGTGCTCCAGCGCGAGCGCGGTGCCCTCCATCAGCGCGCGCATGTTGAACGCGGTGTCGATCTGACCCCGGTGCGGGCGCGCGAGGTCGTGGCCCTCGGCCAGGAACGGGCTGGTCGAGGCCTGCAGGGTCTCCAGCACCAGCGCGGTGACGATCTCCGCCTGCCGCACCTGGTCCAGCGCGCGGCCGACCACCAGCGAGCCGAGCCCGGTCATCGCCGAGGTGCCGTTGATCATCGCCAGGCCCTCTTTGAACCGCAGTTCGAGCGGCTTGATGCCGTGGGCCTTGAGCACCGGCCCGGTCTCCACCCGCTTGCCGTCCTTGAGCAGGTAGCCCTCGCCGATCAGGGTGATCGCGATGTGCGAGAGCGGGGCGAGGTCGCCGCTGGCGCCCAGCGAGCCGATCTCCGGGATGGCCGGGGTGATGCCGAGGTTCAGGTACAGCGCCAGCCGGTCGAGCAGTTCGGGGCGCACCGCGGAGTAGCCCTTGGCCAGCGCGTTGAGCCGCGCCGCGAGCATCGCGCGGGACTCCTCTTCGGAGAACAGCGGACCCACCCCGGCGCTGTGGCTGCGCACCAGGTTGGTCTGCAGTTCCACCTCCTTCGAGACGTCCACCTGCATGTAGATCATCTCGCCGTAGCCGGTGGTGACCCCGTACACCGGCGCGCCCTGGTTGACCGTCTCCTCGAAGATCTTGCGACTGGTCGCGGCCTTGGCCATGGACTCCGGGGCCACCGTGCACTTCACCTCGCGCGCGGCGACCCGGCGGACGCCGGCGATGTCGAGGCTTTCGCCGTCGAAGGTAACCGGCATCTCGGCATCGACCACAGAATCAGTCACGTTCCTCACTCCTCATCTACTCCAACAGCGGAAGAACTCTTCGAAACCGCCACCGCCAGCCCGGCCGGCGTGGGATCGGCGAAGTAGTCCCCAAGGGACAGTTCGGCGCCCAGCCGCACGCGGATCAGGTGCAGCAGCCGGGGCAGCTGGACCGAATGCCCGCCCACGGCGAAGAACGTGTCGTCCGCGGTGATCTCCGAAGGCGCGGAGCCGCTCAGCTCCGCGAAGATCTCCGCGATGGTGCGCTGCACCGGGCCGTCCGGCTCGGTGTGCACCGCCGTCACGGCCGGCTCCGGCGCCGGCAGGCGGCGCCGGTCGATCTTGCCGCCGACGTTGCGGGGCAAGGCGGCCACGGTCTGGTAGGTCACCGGCAGCAGGGTCTTGCCGAACCGGCGCACCAGGTGCCTGCGCCACTCGGCCACCGGCGCCTCCCCCGGCTCGGCGAGCACCACGTACGCGAGCAGCTGCGAGATCAGCCCGTCCGCGCCGGGCACGCCGGCCACCGCGCAGTCGGCGATGGACGGGTGCGCGGCCAGCGCGGCCTCCACCTCGCCCAGCTCCATCCGCATGCCCAGCACCTTGACCTGGGAGTCCGCGCGACCGCGGAACTCGAGCACGCCGTCGTGCCGGAGGCGCCCGAGGTCCCCGGTGCGGTAGCAGGCACCGCCCGCCACGCCCAGTTCCGGCCGGGGCCGCAGCGGCTCGAAGGCGGTCGTGGTGACGTCACCGAGGTAACCGGGCGTCAGGTACGGGCTGCGCAGCACCAGGTTCCCGGTGACCCCGGCCGGGCACGGGCGGTCCTCGGCGTCGACCACCAGCACCTGGCGGCCCGGGATCGGGCGTCCGATCGGCGCGACACCGTGCAGCGTCACCGAAATCTCGTACCAGGTGGCCAGGATCGCTTCGGTGGGGCCGTACAGGTTGATCAGCCGCGCCGACGGCACCGCCGCCCGCAGGCCGTTGGCCAGTTCCGCGGGCAGCGCTTCCCCGGCCAGCAGCAGGTGCGTCAGCTCGGGCAGCCGTTCGCCGGTGCGGCTCAGCACGCCGAGCACCTCACGCGCGAAGCTGGGCACCGTCTGGAAGTGCGTGATGCCTTCGGCGGCCAGCCACGCGGCCAACTTCTCCGGGTTCGCGCGGATGCGCTCGGGCACCGGGTGCAGGGTCGCGCCGCTGCTCAACGCGGCGAACGTCTCGCACAACGCGGCGTCGTACCCGGGCGCCGCCCACTGGGCCACCCGCGAGCCCGGTCCGATGCGGAACTCCGTGGCGAACCAGGCAGTGAACTGCGCCAGCGCGGCGTGGTTCTGCGTGATGCCCTTCGGCTGGCCGGTGGAGCCGGAAGTGTAAGCCACGTAAGCGAGATCGGTAGTCGCGACGGCGGTCGGGCGCGGCTTCGCGGGCTCGACGGCGGCGGTGTCCAGCACGGTGCCGTCGAGTTCGTCCCGGTACCACCGCACGATCTGGTCGTCGTCGGCTGCGTTTTCCACCAGCAGCACGGCGGGCTTGAGGTCCGCGAGCACCGACCGCGCCCGCTCCCCCGAATCGCTGGCCGCCAGGCAGACCACGTGTGCCCCCGCGGTGAACGCGCCGAGCACGGCGGCCGCCTGCCCGGCCCCGCTCGCCATCCGGACCGCGACCGGTCCCGGCGGCAGCTCCGCGGCGATGGAATCGGCGCGCGCCAGCAGTTCGGCATAGGAAACCCCAGGCAGCGCCTCGCCGCTGTGTGCGCGAACCAGCTCGGCCACGGTGGCGGTGACCGGTGCGGTCGCCTCGATCCGGTCACCGGCGACCACCGCGGTCTTGATCCGGAGCGGGGTGTCCAGCGGCAGGTGCGCCACCGGCAGGTCGGGGTGCGCCAGCGCGGCCTCGACCAGCGTGCGCAGCTGCACCGCGACAAACCGCGCGATGCGCGCATCGATCATGCTGGTGCGCGACCGGAAGCCGCCGCTGATCTCGGGCTTGACCTCGTCCACCAGCAGTGTGAAGTCCACTTCGGACCACTGCGGGTCCACGCGCTCGCGGCGCACCGTGCAACCGCGCAGCCGCAACGCGGGGTCCTTCACGTCCACGCCACGGAGCAGGCCATCCGACTCCACAATGGACTCGTGCTCGCGGTAGACGAACCCGGCGTCGTAAAACGGGCTGTGCCGCGGATCGCGAGCCGGGTTGACCGCCCTGGCCAGCTGCCCTTCGGTCGGCCCGCCGTGCGCGGCCGCTTCACGCAGCTGGATCCGCACACGGTTGAGCACCTCGCGGAAGCTCGGCCGCCCGGCGAATCCGGGGGTGACCACCAGCGTCGAGTCGAACGGGCCGACCGCGCGGTCGAAGGCCGACCAGGGCCGCGACCGCACCGGCAGCCCGACCGGGATCCGGTCCGCGCCACCGAAGCGGTGCAGCAGGCAGGTGAACGCGGTGAGCAGCACGGCCGCCGGGTCCACGCCCTGCTCACGGGCGAACTGCCCGAGCGTGCCAGCCAGCTCCGCACCCCAGTTGAAGCGCACCACACCACCGGCGGTGGACGGCCCGGCCGGTCGGTCGCGGTGCAACGGCAGCGTCAGGGGCGGCGCCGGCGGGGTCAGTTCCGACCGCCACCAGTCAAGCACTCGAGCGTGCTCGTCGGAGCTCTCGCGTTCCCGCTGCCAGCGCGCGAATTCGTCGTACTGGAGCAGCGGCGCGCGCAGGGCCTCCGACGGCGAGCGCCCGGCCACCGCGGCGGTGTAGCACCGGGACAGCTCGTCGAGCAGGATCACCATCGACGACTCGTCGGCGACCGCGCGGTGCGCGACCAGCACGACCACGTACTCGCCGGGCGCGGTGCCCGCCACGGTGAGCCGCGCGAGCGGGCCTTCGGCGAGCCACAGCGGCTCGGCGATGATGTCCGCGCACAGCTCGTCCTCGGCGTCCTCCGCGTCGGGCACCAATCCCATGTCCACAAAGGACTTGGCCACCTGGTCGGCGGCGGCGGTGCGCCGCACCGGTCTGCCGCCGACCTCGGTGATGGTGGTGCGCAGCACGTCGTGCCTGCGCACCACCTCCTGCCACGCCTGGCCCAGCAGCTCGACGTCCAGTGCCCCGCTCACCCGGTAGGCCCGGTTGCGGGTGGCCGTGGGCGAACCGGGGTCGAGCCGGTCGGCGAACCAGGCCTCGTCCTGCCGGACGGAGGTGACGGCGGGGCCGCCCTTGTGCTCCGACACTGCTTTCCTCCGTTCCGGTGCGGGACGATGGCGGTTACGCCGCCTTCTTCTCCTCGGTGGTGGTGCCGGCCGACGGCAGCGCGGTCACCTTCGGCGCGGCGGCGCTGCGCGGCACCGCCTGGTTCTTCTTGCCGAACAGCACCGCCTTGATGATCTTGAACAGGATCTTCGGCTGCATCAGCGTTTCCGGCTTCGCCACCATGCCGGCGGTCTTCATGTACGCCGCCGCCACGTCACCGTCGCGCGAGGCGGCGGTCTGGGTCAGCGAAAGGAAGAACTGCTGCACCTTCAGCGCGAAGGTGCGGTTGCCCTCGACGCCGGGGAAGCTCAGGTCCACCGTGTTGGTCATCTCCCACGGCGGGTCGATCACGTCGCGGGCCAGGTCGGCGAAGTACATCTTCGGGTCGGGGGTGGCGCCGCTGTGCAGGTGACCGCGGATGGTCAGCGCGGACAGCGCGGACACCGTCATGCCCTGCGCGTACACCGGGTTGAAGCAGGTCACCGCGTCACCGACGACGAGCAGCCCGTCCGGGAAGCGGTCCATCTTCTCGTACCGGCGGCGCAGCGTGGTCGGGAAGCGGAAGGCGACCGGCTCGTCCAGGATCTCCGCGGTCTTCACCGCGTGGTAGATGTCCTGGGTGGACAGCGTCTTCAGCCACTCGAACAGGCCCTCCTGGTCGGTGGGCGGGTGGTCGCCGAGCAGGCCGTAGGTGGTCAGCTCCACGCGGCCGCCGTCGGTCTTGGTGAAGATCGCGCCACGCGGCAGGGCGGCCGAGGCGACCGGGTTGATCGACAGGTCACCGTGGTAGACGTCCTCGGTGAGCCGGTAGTGCTGGGTGACGTAACCGAGGCCGATCTTCTTGCGCTCCTCCTCGACCCGGCCGTAACCCAGTTCCTCCAGCCAGATCGGGGTCCGCGAGCCGCGGCCGGTGGCGTCGACGACCAGGTCGGCGTTGAGCACCTTCTCCGTGTTCTTTAGGCCCGCCCGCCCACCCTCTGTCGTCTTGCTGCCGAGGCGCTGCACCTTGACACCGGTGACGCGCCGCTTGTCCTCGCTGGTGACCAGGCCGAGGATGTCGTGCTTCTCCACGAAGGTGACGTTCGCCAGCGCCTGCGTCCGGCGGCGGATGTGCTTCTCCAGCATCGGGCGGCTGGCCGCGACGCAGGTCAGCCCGGCGTCCTGCTGCTTGATCGGCTTGCCCTTGAAGTACCAGCGCACGTCGCCGGCCAGGTCACCGGTGGGCACGCCGTCGGCGAAGATCTCCTCGGTGATGCCGGGGAACATCTCCTCCATCGCCAGCTGACCACGGGCGAGCAGGCCGTTGATGTGCTTGCCCTGCGGGCAGGACCGGCGCGGCCCGTCGACGCCGATGAGCGCGTCGCGGTCCACGATGAGCACCTCGTCGTAGGCATCGGCGAGCACCCGGGCGGCGAACAGCCCCGCGATGCTCCCGCCGAGCACCACCGCGCGTGTTTTGGTCACGTCGGCCATAACGGTTGTCTCCTCGAAATCCGCAGATAGTGATCAGGTGCCGACGAATTCCGGCGAACCATCGATCTTCACCACGACATCGTCAGGCCCGGCGGTGCTCCGAAGCATCTCCTGGACTGCTGGCCTGCGCGGTTCTTCTCCGTCATTGCGGGACCGCGTTCGGCGCGCGCACAAACGAGTTCCGCTGTCGTACGCTGATTTTCGGCGGTGAGAATTCCCTTTCGAGACGAGCGAGGAGCGCGGGCGCATGTGCGGAATCGCGGGATCGGTCGCCCTGCCCCACGCCCGGCCGATCGCGGCCGCCGAGCTGGGCCGGATGACCGCCGAGCTGGTGCACCGCGGGCCGGACGAGGACGGCTTCTTCCTCGACGGCCCCGCCGCGCTGGGCTTCCGCCGGCTGAGCATCATCGACCTCGGCGGCGGCAGCCAGCCGATGTTCAGCGAGGACGGCGAAGTCGCGCTGGTGTGCAACGGGGAAATCTTCAACCACCGGGAACTGCGCGCGGAACTGGAAGCGAAGGGGCACCGCTTCCGCACCGACTGCGACGTCGAAGTGGTTGTCCACCTGTACGAGGAAGAAGGGCCGGAACTGCTGAACCGGCTCAACGGCCAGTTCGCTTTCGCCCTCTACGACCGCCGCGAACGCCAGCTGTTCCTGGCCCGCGATCACGCCGGCATCGCGCCGTTGTTCTACACCAGGACAAATGACCACTTCGTGTTCGGCTCGGAGATCAAGGCGATCCTGCGGCACCCCGGTGTGCCGCGTGCGGTGGACCTGACCGGGCTGGACCAGGTGCTCACCTTTCCCGGCCTGGTCAGCCCGCGCACCATGTTCCGCGGCGTGTCCAGCCTGCCCGGCGGGCACTACCTGCTCGTCCGCGACGGCGAGGTGCGGGAAAAGCGGTACTGGGACCTGGATTTCCCGGTCGAAGAGAGCCAGTCGCAGCCGGACGAGTACTACGTCGAAACGCTGCGGGAACTGCTGACCACTTCGGTGCGCCGCCGGTTGCAGGCCGATGTCGGCGTCGGTTTCTACCTCAGCGGCGGGCTCGATTCCTCGTTGATCGGCGCGCTGGTCGGCGAGCAGGTGCGTGACCCGCATTCGTTCTCCATCACCTTCCCGGAAGCGGATATCGACGAATCCGGGCACCAGCGGCTGATGGCGGGCAAGATCGGCTCGATCCACCACGAGGCGCCGTTCTCCGACGACGACATCGCCACCGAACTCCGGCGAATGGTGGTGCACGCGGAAACCCCGGTGAAGGAGACTTACAACACCTGCTCGATGGTGCTTTCCGCGCTCGCGCGCGAGCACGGGGTCAAGGTCATCCTGACCGGTGAAGGCGCGGACGAGCTGTTCGGCGGTTACGTCGGCTACCGGTTCGACGGCCGCCGCGGCACCGGCCGCACCGGCGACCCGCTCGAGGACGCGCTCGAAGACAACCTGCGCCAGAAGCTCTGGGGTGACGCGGAACTGTTCTACGAGCGGCAGTACCACGCCTGGCGGCAGACCAAAATGGACATCTTCAGCGAAGAGTTGCAAGCCTCCTTCGCCGAGTTCGACTGCCTCGCCGGGCCGGTGGTCGACCCGGCCATGCTGGCCGGGCGGCCCCGGCTCAGCCAACGGTCCTATTTGGACTTCAAGCTGCGGATGTCGGACCACCTGCTCTCCGACCACGGCGACCGGATGGCCCTGGCCAACTCGATCGAGGCGCGGTACCCGTTCCTGGACCGCGATGTGGTCGAGTTCGCGCGCACCGTGCCCGCGCACCTCAAGGTGCACCGGCTCGGCGAGAAGTTCGTGGTCAAGCAGGCCGCGCAGGGGCTGGTCCCGCCGGAGATCATCGGGCGGGAGAAGTACGGGTTCCGCGCGCCGGGCAGCCCCGGCCTGCTGCGCCGGAACCTCGAGTGGGTGCAGGACCTGCTCTCCCACGACCGGATCAGGCGGCAGGGCTTCTTCGACCCGCACGTGGTCGACCACCTCAAGGCGCGTTACCTGCGCGACGGCTTCGACGTCCACCCGCATTTCGACGACGACCTGCTGCTCGTCGTGCTGACGTTCGGCATCTTGCTCGACGAGTTCGAGCTGTCCGGCTAAAGGAGAGACGATGGCTTTCGAAGCGATCCAGGCGCTGGTGGCGAAGGCGATCCGGCGCTTCCCCGACCACGTCGCGGTCGAGTGCCCCGGCGGCACGCTCACCTACGCGGAACTCGACCGGCGTGCCGACGACATCGCCGCCGCCCTGCAGGAAGCGGGCGCGGCGCCCGGCGCGCTGGTGCCGGTGCTCGCCGAGGACCGCCGGGAGCTGGTCGCCGCGCTGCTCGGGGTGCTGCGGATCGGCGGTGTGGTGGTGCCGCTGGACGCCACCGCGCAGCAGCGGCGGCTGGAGCAGGCCCTCATCGACACCGACGCCTCCTGGGTGGTCACCGGGTCCGGGCTCGGCGGGCTGCCCGCGAAGGTGCTGGCCGCGGCGGGCGCCGCCGAGACCACGCGCATCGACATCGCGGACACGCTGGGCGCCAGCAACCGCCGGACCGTCGTCGCGCACGAGCCGTCGGCCGACGACCCCTGCTACGTCTTCTTCACCTCGGGTTCCACCGGCCGTCCCAAGGGCATCGTCGGCAGGCTCGGCTCGATCGACCACTACATCCGCTGGGAGACCGAGCTGCTCGGCGTGCACGCCGGCTGGCGGGTCAGCCAGCTGATCAGCCCGGCCTTCGACGCCGTGCTGCGTGACCTCTTCGTCCCGCTGACCACCGGCGCCACCGTCTGCGTGCCGCCGCCGGACACCCTGCTCGACGCCGCCGCGCTGAGCCGCTGGCTGGACGAGTCGAAGATCTCGCTGGTCCACTGTGTACCGTCGTTGTTCCGGCGGCTGGCCACCGCGCCGGGGTCACCGGTGTTCGCCTCGCTGGAGTGCGTCGCGCTGTCCGGCGAGAAGCTGGCGCCGCGTGATGCCGCGGGCTGGTTCGACCGCTTCGGCGAGCGCACCAAGCTGCTGAACCTGTACGGCCCGTCGGAAACCACGATGACCAAGACGTTCCACTTCGTCACGCGTGCCGACACCGAGCGCGACTCGATCCCGATCGGCCGTGCCATGCCGGAGACCGAGGTGCTGGTGCTCAACGACCGCGGTGAGCCCGCCGCGCCCGGTGAGGTCGGCGAGATCCACCTGCGCACCCCGCACCGCTCGCTCGGTTACCACCGCCAGCCCGACGCCACCAGCAAGGCGTTCGTGCCCGACCCGCGCTCGCCCGGTGAGGTCGTCTACCGCACCGGCGACTTCGGCCGCTTCTCCGACGAGGGCCTGCTGGAGTACCTGGGGCGCAAGGACCACCAGGTGAAGATCGGCGGGGTCCGCGTCGAACTCGGCGGGGTGGAAAGCGTGCTGCGCGAACACCCCGCGATCACCGAGGTCGCGGTTGTCGCCGGGGAATCCGCCGACGGCACGCCGTTCCTGTGCGCGCACTACGAGCAGCACACCGACGTCGATGCCGCGCTGCTGCGGGCCTTCCTGCGTGAGCGCCTGCCGGAGAGCGCGGTGCCCGCGGTTTTCGCGCCGACGCCCGAGCTGCCGCGCACGATCAGCGGCAAGATCGACCGCCGCGCGCTGCCCGCGACTGCCCCGTCCACTTCGGACCAGCGAGCCGACGTGCTCGCCCCGCGGTCGCCCGCCGAGCAGGCCATCGCCCGGATCTGGGCGAGCGTGCTGCCCGGCCACTCGGGCACGGTGGACATCCGGCAGGACTTCTTCGACGCGGGCGGCAGCTCCCTGCTGGTCATCGAGCTGCTTTCGCGGCTCGGCGCCGAGTTCGGCGTTTCCGTGCCGCTGCACGACTTCCTGTCCGCGCCGACCGTGGCGGCCGTCGCCGGGCTGATCGAGGGCTCCCTGGTTTCCGACGACACCGACGACCTCGACGACCTCGGGCTGGACGTCTCCGCGTCGAGCTGAGCCCCATGGAGGCTGAACGATGACCGAACCGAAGCTGCTCTCGACCGAACCCGCGCAGGCGGAGGTGATCGAGCAGGAGGTCGAGGCCGCGCTGCGGCGCCACGGCGGCGTCGCCGACTGCGCGGTGGTTTTTGCCGGGGCCGGCGAGTCGGCCAGGCGGAACTGCGTTCGCTGCGGCATCACCGGCAAGTACCCCGGCCTGACCTTCGACGACGCGGGCGTCTGCTCGCTTTGTGTGCTGTACGAGGAGAACCGCGAGCAGATCGACGCCTACTGGGGTGATCTCTCCGAGCTGGCCCCGAAACTGCGCGCGAAGGCCGAGGCGGCCGGTTCGGAGTACGACTGCCTGCTGCTGTTCAGCGGCGGCAAGGACAGCACCTACGTGCTCTACCGGCTGGTCGACCTCGGGCTGCGGGTGATGACCTTCACCTTCGACAACGGCTTCATCTCCACCACCGCGCTGCGCAACGTCGAAGAGGTGACCGGGGAACTCGGCATCGAGCACGTCACCAAGACCCGCGCCGACCAGAACAAGATCTTCCTGCTCAGCCTGCAGGAGCACAAGAGCGTGTGCAACGGCTGCTTCCGCTCGCTGCTGGACCTGAGCACGGAGCTGGCGCACCACCGCGGCATTCCCAGCATCGTCACCGGGCTTTCGCGCGGGCAGATCATGGACGAGCGGCTGTCGTGGTTCCACCAGCAGGGCATCTTCGACCGCGACGAGATCGAGGAGAAGCTGGCGCTCGGCCGTCGCGTCTACCACCAGGCCGGTGGGGACGGCGCGGAGGCGGCCGCGGTGGACGCGGTCGAGGTGGTCGACTTCTACCGCTACTCCGAGGTGACCAAGGACGAGATCCGCGCCCTGCTCAAGTCGCGGTCGAAGATCTGGGCGCACCCGGACGACACCGGCTTCTGCAGCTCGAACTGCCTGATCAACGACGTCGGTGTGTACGTGCACAACGCCGAGCGCGGCTTCCACAACTACGAGGCGCCGACCCGGTGGGAGGTGCGGCTCGGGCACCTCGCGGTCGCCGAGGCCGACGAGGAACTCCAGGGGCCGGTCAACAGCACGCGGGTCAAGCGGATGCTGGCCAAGATCGGCTACCCGGACCCGGCCGAGCACCCGCACCTCGGGGCGCGTATGACAGCGTATTACGTTCAGGGCAGTAGTACGGAAGAAGCCGTCCGGGCGGCCGTCGCGTCGGTGCTGCCGGAAGGACTGGTGCCCGAGCGCTGGGTGGCGGTCAGCGAGATCCCGCGCAAGGCGGGCGTGGTGGACCGGTCGGCGCTCAAGGCCCCGGTCGCGACCCGCTTCGGCCGGGGCAACGAGGACTCGTCGCATCCGCTCACGCCGTCGCAGCTGCGGGTGACCGAGCGGACGCCGCTGGCCGAGCAGGCCCGCGCGCTGCTGGTCACGCTGCCGGGCGCGGTGGACACCGCGAAGGTCAAGAAGATCGTGCTGCAGCTGCTGATGCAGCACGACACGATGCGCATGAAGTTCACCAAGGACGAGCACGGGTGGCGGCAGCAGCCCATCGGGGCCGGCGGCTCGCTGCCGGTGGTCCGGCTCGACCTGTCGGCGGTCAGCCCGGAGCAGGAGCCCGCGTTGCTCAAGCGCGCGGTGGCGAAGCTGCGGGCGCGGCTGGACCCGGCGGAGGGCCGGGTGCTGCAGGTGACCGCGCTGGAGCGGGGGTCGCGGCCGGCCGGCTTGCTGCTGGTGCTGCACGAACTCGCCGCCGACACCGCGTCGTGGCGGCTGATCCTGGAGGACGTGGTGACGGCCTGCCGTCAGCTCGGCGCGGGGGAACCGGTCGAGCTGGCGCGCTCAGAGGCCTTCCCGGGCACCACGCCGATCGAGCCGCCGCCCGCCGCCACCGACCCCGGCCCGGCTGGGGCGGCGCTGGGCGTGCTGGCCGACGTGCTGCCCGCCTGGCTCGGCCAGGACTCGGTGGTCGTCGAGGTGGCCGACCACACCGCCCCGCACCACCGGGCGGGCCGCGTGGTCGGCCGGGTGTCCGATGTGGACTTCTGGCGGATCCGGCCGGACCGGATCGAGCCAGCCGACGGTCCGGCCGACATCCGGTACGACCACTTCGGTGACGTGACCACGCTGCTGCCGCCCGGGTCGCCGGTGCGGGTGTCCGACCTGCCCGAGGTCGACTTCACCGAGCTGCCCGGCGAGGGCCCGCACCGGATCTCGATCACCGGCGCGGTCCGCGGCGGGAAGCTGCGCCTGAGCTGGCGGGGCGCGCCGGAGGAGGTCGTGCAGCGGGCCACCGATCGGCTGGCCTGACGTGCCCGCGACGCTGGGCGTGCTCGGCGGCATGGGACCCGCGGCCACCGCCGAGTTCCTGCGGTTGCTGGCGCTGCGCGTCCCGGCGCGTTCCGACCAGGAGCACCCGCGGATCGTGCTGCTGTCCGAGCCGTCGATCCCGGACCGCACCGAAGCCCTGCTCGCCGGGGACGACACGCCGCTGCGCCCGATCCGCGACGGGCTGCGGACCCTGGTGAGCTGGGGCGCGGACCTGCTGGCCGTGCCGTGCAACACCGCGCACGCCTACGTCGACCGGGTCAGCGCGCAGCTGCCGGTGCCGCTGGTGCACATCGTGGACGCGACACTGCGGATGGCGCGGCTGGCCAGTCCGCCGGGCGCCTGGCTGACCGCGACCACCGGCACCGTGGCCAGCGGCCTGTACCAGGAGCGGGCGGCCGGGCTCGGTTACCCGCTGCTGGTGCCGGACGAGGCCGAGCAGCACCGGATCCACCACGCCGCTTCGCTGGTGAAGGCGAACCGGACGGACGAGGGCGGCGAGGTGTTCGCCTCGGCGGTCGCCGCGTTGTGGCAGCGGGACCCGCGGCCGGTGGTCACCGCGTGCACGGAACTGCCGATCGCGTACGCCGCGGCCGGGCTGCCACCGGAGGCCGCGGTGTCCAGTTTGGACGCGCTGGCCACGGCGTGCGCGGATGAGCTCTACCGGGCGGCCACGCCGCTCCGGATCGCTGTGTGAGTTTCGAAGGAGTACTGATGGCCGGATCGTGGACGGCGGTGCTGCGTGCCGCCCAGGGAACGCCCCAGGCGCGGGTGGTGCTCATCCCGCACGCCGGTGCCGGGCCGAACGTGCTGATGCCGCTGGCCGAACGGCTGCCAGCCGGGTTCGAGGTGCTCGGGGTCACGCTGCCCGGGCGCGAGCGGCGGTTCTCCGAGAGTTTCAAGGAAACCCCGTCGGATCCGCACGCGGTGGTCGAAGGGGTGCTGGACGAACTCCTCGCGCTGCCGCAGTTGCGCACCGTCCTCTTCGGACACAGCATGGGCGCGGCGGTGGCCGCCGCGATCGCGCTGGCGAAGCCGGAACCGTTCACCGGGCTGGTGCTCAGCGCCTACCCGTCGGGCGGCTCGGCGGCGGAGCGCGCGGGCCGGTGGAGCGACGACGACCTGGTCAAGATCATGCGCGCCGGGGGCGGCACGCCGGAGGAGATCCTGGCCAGCCCGTTCTGGCGCGAGCACGTGATGGCGTTGCTGCGCTCGGACCTGACGCTGGGCCTGCGGCTGGCCCAGGTGAGCTTTCTCGGCCCGGTCGCGGTCCCGCTGACCGTGCTCGGCGGGCACGACGACCAGCTGGTGCCGTCGGCCGAGCTGCCCGCCTGGCGCGAGCGGGCCGGGGCGGGCCTGCGGGCCCGCATGTTCGACGGCGGGCACTTCTACCTGCTGGACGAACCGCACGTGGGCGAGGTGGCTGCCGAGATCGCTCGAGCCTGCCTCGGCAATCGGGAAGACGCGCAGGTCGAGACCGAGGAAGGACCCTGGTGACATGACTGAGTTCGAAGGCAAGTCCGTACTGATTTCCGGTGGTGGCAGCGGTATCGGCCTGGCCACCGCGCAGCGGCTGGTCGCCGCCGGCGGGCGCGTGGTGCTCGCCGGTCGCAGCCGCGAACGGTTGAACACCGCGGTCAAGGAACTCGACGCCGGTGACCGTGTGGTGGCCGTGCAGGCCGACGTGTCCAGCACCGCCGACCTCGACGCGCTGTTCACCAAGGTGGGCGAGACCGTCGGCAAGCTCGACGGCGTGTTCGCCAACGCGGGCACCGCCTCGGCGGGCCTGCTCGGCGACGTCTCCGAGGAGGAGTTCGACCGGGTCGTCGGCACCAACTTCAAGGGCACCTACTTCACCGTGGCCAAGGCCGTGCCGTTCCTGAACGAGGGCGCTTCGGTGGTGCTGAACGGTTCGTGGCTGGTGCACCGCGGCATGGCGCCGGGCGCGCTGTACGCGGCGAGCAAGGCCGCCGTGCTGAACCTGGCCCGCTCGCTGGCCGCCAACCTGGCGCCGCAGGGCATCCGGGTCAACGCGGTGACCCCCGGGCACACCGAGACCGAGATGTTCGACCAGGTCGCGCCGAACGAGCAGGTCCGCGAGTTCTTCCGCAGCCAGGTGGTGCTCGGCAAGCTCGGGCAGCCGGGCGACGTCGCGGAGACGGTGGCCTTCCTGCTCTCGGCGAAGTCGGCCTACGTCACCGGGCAGGAGTTCGTCGTCGACGGCGGCCTGGTGACCGCCGTGGCCGCCTGAGGGGCCCGGACGTGATCGACTTCCGCCTGCCGGAGGAACTCGAGACGCTGCGCAAGACCGTCGAGGAGTTCGCCGCCGCCGAGGTCGCCCCGGTGATCGGGGAGATCTACCAGCGCGAGGAGTTCCCGTACCAGCTGGTCGCGAAAATGGGCCGGATGGGGTTGTTCGGGCTGCCGTTCCCGGAGGAGCACGGCGGCATGGGCGGCGACTTCTTCGCGCTGGCGCTGGTGCTGGAGGAACTGGCGCGGGTGGACTCGTCGGTGGCGATCGCGGTGTCCGCCGGGGTTTCGCTCGGCGCGCTGCCGATCCACAAGTTCGGCACGCCGGAGCAGAAGCGGCGGTGGCTGCCCGCGTTGTGCGCGGGCGAGGCGCTGGCCGGGTTCGGGCTGACCGAACCCGGCGGCGGCACCGACGCCGGCGCCACCCGCACCACCGCGGTGCGCGACGGTGACGAGTGGGTGATCAACGGCAGCAAGTGCTTCATCACCAACTCGGGCACCGACATCACCGCGCTGGTCACGGTCACCGCGGTGACCGGGGTGGGGCCGGACGGCCGCAAGGAGATCTCCGCGATCATCGTGCCGTCGGGCACGCCGGGCTTCTCGGTGGCACCTTCGTACTCGAAGGTCGGCTGGTGTGCTTCGGACACCCATGAGCTGTCCTTTTCGGACTGCCGGGTGCCGGTGTCGCACCTGCTGGGTGCCGAGGGCCGCGGCTTCGCCCAGTTCCTCTCGGTGCTGGACGAAAGCCGGATCGCGCTGGCCGCGGTCGGCACCGGTCTCGCGCAGGGCTGCGTGGACGAATGCGTGCGGTACGCGCGGGAGCGGGAGGCCTTCGGCCGCCCGCTCGCGGACCACCAGGCGATCGCGTTCAAGATCGCCGACATGGAGGCACGGGCGCACACCGCGCGCCTGGCGTGGTACCACGCCGCCTCGAGATTGGTGGCAGGCGAACCGTTCAAGCGGGAGGCCGCGATCGCCAAGCTCGTCTCGTCGAACGCCGCCATGGACAACGCGCGGGAGGCCACCCAGATCTTCGGGGGTTACGGTTTCATGAACGACTACCCCGTCGCCCGCTTCTACCGCGACGCGAAGATCCTGGAAATCGGCGAAGGCACCAGCGAGGTCCAGCGAATGCTCATCTCCCGAGACCTCCTCACGCCCTGATTCCTCGGCCCCTCCCGGACACGAATGTGGCTTATGTGGCAAATCCCGCCCCGAAAGCCACATTCGTGTCCGCCGCGCCCCTTTCGCTCCGAGTACCCTCTCCACTCCGAGCGCCCGCCGGCCCCGCCCCGGTGCCCCACGCCGATGTCACGAAAGCCACATTCGAGACACCAAACGTCCCGAAAGCCACATTCGTGACACCACGCCAGCCGCCTCAGCCAAGCCCCGGCCCCCGGGGGCCCGCAGCCGCCGCCACGCTATGAATGTGGCTTTCTTAGCGTCTGGCGCAATGAATGCCACATTCATAGCATCGCCCGCCCCGCCACCAGCATCCCAACGCAAGGCGAGCCCGCCACATCCCAACGCAAGCCGCCCCGCCGTCATCCCAACGCAAAGCGAGCCCGCCACATCCCAACGCAAGGTGAGCACACCCTCATCCAAACGGGAAGCCGGGCACCCGCCCCCGGCGCCCCAGGCCGACGTCACGAAAGCCACATTCGAGACACCAAACGTCCCGAAAGCCACATTCGAGACACCACGCCAGCCCCCTCAGCCAAGCCCCGGCCCCCGGGGGCCCGCAGCCGCCGCCACGCTATGAAGGTGGCTTTCTTAGCGTCTGGCGCAATGAAAGCCACATTCATAGCATCGCCAGCCCCACCACCAGCATCCCAACACAAAGCGAGCCCGCGACATCCCAACACAAAACGAGCCCCCCACATCCCAACGCAAGCCGCCCCGCCGTCATCCCGGCACACAGCGAGCCCCCCAGCAGCCCAAACGGGAAGCCGGGCAACCAAACCCAACTCCCCACCCAAACTCCCCCTTCCCCACCCCGGGCCAAAGCCAACAACACGGCGAAGACCCCTTTGTCAAGGTACGCTCCCCAGCCTTGACAAAGGGGTCTTCGCCGTAGTCACAATGAAACCCAGGGGTGGGCACCCGCCCCCTCAAGCGTGCCGCACCTCCAGCAACTCCCCCAGCCCCAGCAATTCCACGGCCATCTCCCGCATCTCGACCTTCCGCACCTTCCCCGAAACCGTCATCGGGAACTCGTCCACCAGGTGCACATACCGCGGAATCTTGTGCCGCGCCAATTCGCCGAGGCAGAATTCCCGCAATGAGGCGGCATCCAAAGAAGCAGCTCCCGGCCGCAACCGGATCCACGCCATCAGCTCTTCCCCATACCGCGCATCCGGCACGCCGATCACCTGAACGTCCACGATGTCCGGGTGCGTGTGCAGGAATTCTTCCACCTCTCGCGGATAGATGTTCTCCCCGCCCCGGATCACCATGTCCTTGATCCGCCCGGTGATGTTCAGGTACCCGTGCTCGTCCATCACCCCGAGATCACCGCTGTGCATCCAGCCGGCGGCATCGATCGCGTCCGCGGTCTTGTCCGGCTGGTCCCAGTACCCGATCATCACCGAATACCCGCGCATGCACACCTCACCGGCCTCGCCGCGCGGCACGGTGAGCCCGGTGCGCGGATCGACCACCTTGATCTCCACGTGCGGCCCGGCCCGGCCGACCGTGGACACGCGACGCTCCAGCGAATCGTCGTACCTCGTCTGGGTGGCCACCGGCGAAGTCTCGGTCATTCCGTAACAGATGGTCACCTCCGCCATGCCCATCAGCTCGACCACCTGACGCATCACGTCGATCGGGCAGGGCGTGCCGGACATGATCCCGGTCCGCAGCGAAGACAGCTCGAACCCGGCGAAATCCGGATCGGCCAGCTCCGCGATGAACATCGTCGGCACGCCGTAAAGGGACGTGCACCGCTCGGCCTCGACAGCCTCCAGCGTCGCGCGCGCGTTGAACACCGGCGCCGGGATCACCACGCACGCGCCGTGCGTCATCGCCGCCAGGTTGCCCATCACCATGCCGAAGCAGTGGAAGAACGGCACCGGCACGCACACCCGGTCCTCCGGCCCGTACCGGCACAGCTGCCCCACGGAGAAGCCGTTGTTCAGGATGTTGTGGTGCGAAAGCGTTGCCCCCTTGGGAAAACCGGTGGTGCCGGAGGTGAACTGGATGTTGATCGGCTCGTCCGCGTGCAGTGACGCGCCGACCTTCGCCAGCAGCGCCGGGTCGCCGCGGCGCCCGCGGTCGGCCAGCTCGGCCCACGCGTCCCCGCCGAGCAGCACCACCTGCTCCAGCGCCGGGCAGTCCACCTCGGTGATCATCCTGGCGTAGTCGGAGGTCTTGAACGATTCCGCGGAGATCAGCATCCGCACGCCGGCCAGGTTCAGCACGTACTCGATCTCGTGCCTGCCGTAGCCCGGATTCAGGTTCACCAGCACCGCGCCGATCTTCGCGCACGCGTACTGCACGATCACCCACTCGGCGCAGTTCGGCGCCCAGATGCCCACCCGGTCCCCCGGCTGGATGCCGTGGTCGAGCAGGCCGAGCGCGAGCACGTCGGCCTCCGCGCCGAGTTCGGCATACGTCCACCGGCGGCCGGTCGGCCGGTCCACCAGCGCGTCACGGTCGCCGAAATCCTCGACCGCGCGGTCGAAATACGCGCCGATCGTCTCCCCCAGCAGGGAGGTCTCCGAAGCACCGGACGAATAGCTCGGCCGCACCCTCATGCCGCACCCAGCCTCGCCTGGCTGTATTCGCGCTGCGCGATCGCCGACAGGAACACCGAAATGCCCGCGTGGCTGTGCTGCATCGACAGGTCACGCCACACCCGCTCGACCCTGGCGCCGTTGCGCACCGCGCTGGACCCGGCGGTCGGCACCAGGTGCGCCTGCACCGCGTCGAAGCTCAACCGCACCACTTCACGGCAGATCAACGCGATCCGCAGTTCGCGCTCGGGCGTGAACGCCGCGGACCCCTCCGCGGCGGCCCGCTCCCACTGCTGGATCGCGTTGTGGAAGGCCGCTTCCGCGGTGGCGATCATGCCGGTGGCCTGGCCGAAGCGGAACTGGTAGTCGGGGTCCTGCGCGCGGCCCTGGATCGGCGGGAAGATCGTCGACCGGGTCTTCATCAGCTCCTCGCACGCGTCCAGCGCGCTCTGCGCCATGCCGACCGCGAGCACCGCGTCCTCCAGCACCATGAAGCTGAGCAGGCCGCCGCCGTAGAACGGGTTCTGGTGCAGCGCCGCGCCCGGCGTGCCACCGGAGACGTCGACCTGGCTCAGGTGCATCTCGAACATGTGGTGCGCCGGAATGTGCGCGTTCTCCATCAAAATGCTGTGCGAGCCGCTGCCACGAAGGCCGAGCGTGGTGTTCCAGTCGTCGAGCCGCGTCCACTGCTCACGCGGGACCACGAACATCATCGGCGACGGCGTGCCGTCCTCCCCGAACACCAGCGTGTGCCCGATGAAATGGGTGGCATACGGCGAACCGGAGCAGTAGTTCCACGTGCCGCTGAGCCGCCAGTCGCCGTTCTCCAGCTGCTCGGCCTCGCCGCCCGGCGCGACCGTCGCGGGGCAGATGAAGTCGCCGACGGCGAAGATCTCGTCCTGCACCCGCTCGTCGAAGATCGACGCGGCGGCGTGCGCGTGCGCGGCGCCGAGGCAGTACATCCACCCGGTGGACGGGCACCCCCTGGTCAGCGCCTGCACCACCCGCATGAAGGTGTCCAGGCCGAACTCGTAACCGCCGTAGCGGCGCGGCACGAGGATCCGGTAGAAGCCCGCGGCACGGAACGCCTCGTGGGTGTCCTCGGCGTAGTAACCACGCTTCTCGGTCTCCGCCTGGCGTTCGACGAGCGTGGGCGCGATCGCCTCGGCCCGCGCGACGACCTGGTCCGGAGTGAGCTCCGGTTCGGGAATTTCCACCGTGGCTGTCATCGCTGCACGAATCCTTTTCTCCGGCGGCCTGGCTGGCTCCGCCCTAGCCTCACATCCCGCGCGCGCGACCACGTCTCCCGGATTGCGCACAACCGCGCGCCGGCGCCGGGAACAGCAGGAATGAGGAAGGCCCGCGCCGGATGTGAGGAATACATAGAGCAGTGGTGCACGCGGCACTGGCCGTGCCGTCCGCGCCGCTGACAGAATCCGGTAACGGACCGATGACGTAACGACGCTCACTGAGTCTGCAGCAACCGGCGTGCCATGACCGCGTATTTCCGCCCGGACCGCATCCAGAGAGGAACCCCCATGACCGAAGAGCGCACGATCCGCGAGATCAAGATCACCCGCACCATCGACGCCAAGCCCGAGCAGGTGTTCAAGGCCTGGACCGAGCCGGAGCACTTCACCCACTGGTTCGGGGCGCCGCTGCCGACGATCTCGATGGACGTCCGTCCCGGCGGCAGCTGGAAGGCGACCCTCGACTACGAGGGCACCGAGATCCCCTTCTACGGCGTCTACAGCGAGGTCGAGGAGAACTCCCGCCTGGTGTTCTCGCTGATCGACCCGAACGACCCGGATTTCGAGGCGAAGCAGGCGGCCGGCGAGAACGAGGAAGCCGTCACGCTGACCTTCACCGAGACCAACGGCAAGACCAAGCTGGCGTTCCGCCAGACCGGCTACCTCCCCGAGGAGGAGCTGCCCCAGGCCAAGGAAGGCTGGGTTTCCTGGTTCGACGCCCTGGAAGAGTACCTGACCAAGAAGTCCTGACGTAGTACCCACGGTTCGCTGGGTACGCGGTGAACTGCGCCACCCGCGGGGGTGGCGGAAAGCGGAGTGATCCGTTTTCCGCCACCCCCGTTTTGGTATTTTCGCACGTCTTTTCCGGCGCGCAATCGGGAAGACGCGAGCCGGGCCTGGCGTGCGAAATCGTGGGACGGAGACTGACTGATCGGGCAGCCGTGTGCGCAGGAAAGCCAGGAGGAGAGATCGAATGAGTAAAGTGGTCATCGACGTCTGGGTCCCCGATCTGACTTTTCCGGGCTGGATGGACCGCTGGTTCCAGCTGGGCAGGGACTTCGAGCAGGTCTACCCCCAGTACGAGGTCCGGGTGCAGGGCAAGGACTTCTGGACCTTCCCGCAGGAGGTCGCCCGCGCCGCCGCGGCCGGTACCCCGCCCACCCTGGCCGAGCTGTACTTCTACATGGGCCAGGTGGCCCGCGACCTGCGGCACGCCGACGGCAGCCCGCTGTTCACCTCGGTCGAACAGGCGGTGGCGGGCCGGTCGGAGATCAACGGCGAGCCGGTGGTGCTCGGCGACCTGATCAAGCCGTTCCGCGACTACTACACCATCGGCGGCGACCTGATGTCGATGCCGTCGGTGTGCACCACGAGCCTGCTCTACGCCAACACCGACCTGCTGGAGAAGGCCGGCGTCACCGAGCTGCCGCAGACCTGGGCCGAGGTGACCGCGGTCTGCGAGCAGGTCGCGCGTGCCAAGGGCGGGCCGAAGAACGCGATCACCTGGTCCAACCACGGGACCTTCTACCAGCAGGCCGTGGCCACCCAGGGCGGTTTGCTGGTGAACAACCACAACGGCCGCGACGGCCGGGCCACCGAGGTCGAGCTGGCGTCCAAGGAAATGCTGGCCTGGGCCGAGATCTGGCGCGAGCTGCACCGCGACGGCCACTACCTGCACACCGGCGGCATTCCCGACTGGGCCCAGACCCTGCGTGCCTTCGCCGAGCAGGACGTGGCGATCCGCATCTCGTCGTCGAACGACGTCAACTACATGGTGCAGGCGGCCAAGGACAACGGCTTCGGCATCGAGGTCGGCCTGTTCCCGTTCAGCGACACGCAGCCCTACGTCGGCAACGCGATCGCGGGCACCTCCATGTGGCTGACCAGCGGCCTGGACGAGGCCACCCAGGACGGCGCGCTGACCTTCCTGCAGTACATGCACAACGCCCGCAACGCGGCCGACCGGCACAAAGCGAACAGCTTCGCGCCGGTCACCCACGCCTCGTTCGAACTGCTGGAGCGCGAGGGCTGGTTCGAGCAGCACCCGTACCACCGGGTCGCCAGCGACCACGTCACGCGGTTCCCGGAGAAGGCGGTCCGTCCCGACGGCGTGCCCGCCGACGCGGTGCCCGTGCAGGAGGGCGCGGTCTTCGGTGACTTCGCGGGCAACCAGGACGTGATGACCCGCGCGATGCGTGACGTGCTCGGCGGCGCCGACCCGATCACGCGGTTCACGCAGGCCACCGAGGAGGCGCAGGCGCTGCTGGACACCTACAACGCCTACGCGCTCGGTGACTGGCCGCGCGACCCGGACGGTCCCAACAGCAGCCACAAGGTGGAGTACTTCACCACGGTGATGGCTGGGCGTGACTACTCCGCGGCCGACCTGGAAAACGTGGTGAAGCTCAACCGCTGACGGGCTTCCCCGCACACGGCCCGGTATCGGCGAATCCCCGCCGGTACCGGGCCGTTCCCGTGCGGTGGATCTTCCCGGCTGCGCAGTTCCCGTGCCGCAATCGGAGAGATGCCCCGGATGGCCGTATTGACCGAAGCTGTCCGAGTCTGATTAATCCGTGAGGGAGCCGTTATGGTGACTAAGAGCGCGGTGGACCCACGTCCTCGGGTCCGCTCAACAAAGCGCAGATTCTTCCCGCAGCTCGAGGGGATGCGCGGGCTCGCCGCGCTGGGGGTCCTCCTCACCCACGTCGGGCTCTACTCCGCACAGGTGGCCCTGACCGAGTTCCCCGGTTTTGAGCAGCCGGGCAACGGATTCGCCGGGGTGCTGCTGCAGCAGTTGCACGTGAGCCTGCCGATCTTCTTCGTGCTGTCCGGGGTGCTGCTGTACCGCCCGTGGGTGCTCGCGGCGCTGGGCGGCACGAAGAAGCCGGGGGTGAAGCCCTACCTGTGGCGTCGCGCGCTGCGCACGCTGCCGGCGTTCTGGGTGACGCTGGCGGTGGTGCTGATCGCGTTCAACAGCGAGGGCATCCAGAACCTGTGGCACGTGGTGCGGCCGTTCCTGCTGTTGCACGTGTACGAGGACCAGGCGTTTGTGTTCGGGCTGGAGCAGAGCTGGAGCCTCTCCACCGAGATCGCCTTCTACGCGCTGCTGCCGGTGCTGGCGTGGGCGCTGCACCGGGTGGCCCGCGGTGGTGCCGACGTGGCCGCCAAGGCCCGCCGGATCCTGCTCGTGCTGGGTGTGGTCGTGGTGGCCGGGTTCGGCTTCGCCGCCTACACCTTCACCGAGTCGATGGGCAGCTGGCCGATCGAGGACAAGTGGCCGCTGAAGTGGATGGGCTTCATCGCGGTCGGCATGGCGCTGGCGACGCTTTCGGCCGCGGCGGAGCTGCAGCCGGAGAAGTCCCCGTCGCTGTACCGCTTCCTGTCCCGCAAGCCGGCCTCGGCCTGGGCGGCGGCGCTGGTGGTGTACCTCATCGCCTGCTTCCAGCCGTTCGGTGACAGCGGGAGCGCGAACTACCCGGACATGGCGCAGGGCATGGTGGAGCAGGTGCTGTACCTGTCGTTCGGCCTGCTGGCGGTGGCCCCGCTGACCCTGCCGAACGCGCGCTCGCGGCTGATCGACGCGGTGCTGACGAACCCGGTGATGCTGTACCTGGGCAGGATCTCGTACGGCTTGTACCTGTGGCACATCGCGATCATCTACTTCTGGAACGAGGGCACTTTCGGGGCCGACGGGTTCTGGAAGCTGCTGGCCATCTGCCTGGCAGGCAGCATCGTGGCGGCGACGCTGAGCTACTACCTGATCGAGAGCCCGGCGATGCGGTTGCGCGAGAAGCTGGGGAAGGCGCCTAAGGAAGTGGGCGTGGCTACCTTGGAACGGCCGGAGCACCTGACTTCGGTGCGGTAGGGGGTTCCCACCCCGGCAGTTCAGTGTGACGACGGCGAAGACCCCTTTGTCAAGGCTGGGAAGCGTACCTTGACAAAGGGGTCTTCGCCGTGTTTTGGGCTGTGGACCGGGGAGGGGAAGGGGGAGTCTGGGTGGGAGGCTGGGTTTTGGTGCCCGGCTTCCCGCTTGGGCTGCTGGCGGGCTCACCTTGCGTTGGGATGTGGCGGGCTCGCTTTGTGTCGGGATGGCTGCGGGGGGCGGCTTGCGTTGGGATGGCGGTGGCTCGCGGTGTGTCCGGATGGTGGAGCTGGCCCGCGCCCGGCCTCCTGTTTGGACGGTGGCGGGGGCGGCTGCAGTGTCACGAATGTGGCTTTCGGGACGTTTGGCGTCTCGAAAGCCACATTCGTGACACCCGGCGGTGGGGCGCCGGGCACGTGGAAGGGCCCTGCCTCCCCGGGGTGAGGGGGGTGGCAGGGCCCGAGAAAAAGAGCGCCGTCAGGAGGGCTTGACCGCCCAGATGACGCGGTTGTACAGCTCAGCCGGCGGCGTCTCCACGATGTGCGCCGAGGCGAAGCCCGCGCTCAGCAGCTTTTCCGTCCAGAACTCCGGCGTGGTCAGGATCTCGCCGTCCTCGCGCATGAAGCGGGGCAGCAGGTCGATCTGCAGCAGCATCCGCTCGAAGCTGGCGTGCTCCAAGTAGTGCTTCGCCTTGGCGGTGAGCAGGTCGAGCACGTCCTTCGCCCGTTCCGGGCTGCCGGCCGGGCCCATCACCCGGCAGAACTGGTCCGCGTTCACGAACCGCCCGCCCGGGCGCAGCACGCGGAACAGCTCCGCGGCCGCCTGCTTGTACGTGTCCAGCTCCAGGTGGTGCAGCGCGAAGCTGGAGATCACCGCGTCGAAGCTGTTGTCCGGGATGAACGAAAGGTCCTCCACCAGCCCACCGGCGAACGAGACCTTCGGGTCGTCGGCGAACTTGATCTCCGCCGCCTCGACCATCGTCGGGGCCGGGTCGACGCCGAGAATGGTGGCGTCCGGCAGGGCCTTGCGGACCAGCGAGGTCAACCGCCCGGTGCCCGCGCCGATGTCGAGCAGGTCCTTCGTGTCCGGCGGCAGGAGGCCGACCGCGGCAGCGAGCAGCTTCACGTTCGACTCGTCGGTGTTGAGCACCTTGTCGTAGTCGATGCCGACGTCGTTCCAGTGCGTGGTCGATTCACTCATCCGTTGTCTCCCAACTCAGGCGGCGCGCGTTTCCCGCTCCTGCGTACCCAGCGATTCCCAAATGGACAGATACCGCTCACCGCTGTCCGGCAGCACGGTGACGATGGTGGCCCCGGCCCAGCGGTCACTGGCGGCGAGCACTCGCGCCGCGTGCACCGCGGCCCCCGACGAAACCCCGACGAACAGGCCCAGCGACCGGGTCAGCTCCTTCGCCGAGTCCGCGGCGTCCTCGTCGGCCACGGTGATCACCTGGTCGATGCACTCGACGTCGGTGACCGGGTTGATGAAGCCCCCGCCCATGCCGGGGATCTTGTGCGGGCCGCGCTCACCGCCGGAGAGCACCGGCGAACCGGTCGGCTCCACCGCCACGGTGTGGATGCTGCGCCGCTCCTTGAGGAACTTGGTCACCCCGGTCAGCGTGCCGCCGGTGCCGACACCGCACACCACCACGTCGACCTCACCGCCGGTCGCGGCCCAGATCTCCGGGCCGGTGGTGCGGTAGTGGGCTTCGACGTTGACCGGGTTGGCTTCCTGACCGCACAACCACGAGCCGGGGATCGACTTCGCGATGCCCTGCGCCTTCGCGATCGCCGCGGGCAGGCCCTGGGTGTGGTCGGCGAGCACCAGCTCCGCGCCGTACGCGCGCAGGATCGCCTTGCGCTCCTCGGTCGCGTTGTCCGGCAGCACGATGACACACCGGTGCCCCCGCATCGCGGCCAGCGCGGCCAGCGAGATCGCGGTGTTGCCCGACGACGCCTCGACCACGGTGCCGCCGCCCTCCAGCGGCAGCTTGCCGGTGCGCTCGGCGTCCTTGAGCATCCACAGCGCGGCGCGGTCCTTCACGCTCGCCAGCGGGTTGAGCATCTCGACCTTCGCCAGCAACCGCACGTGGTCGGGCACGTCGGGCAGCCGCAGCCGCACCATCGGCGTGCCACCGACCAGCTCCTCCAGCCCGGAGACGATGCCAGGCCCGAGCGGGAATTCGGTCATCACTGCACTCCTTCGATCTGCCAGCCGAACAGGCGGGAGAACTGGTTGTCCAAAGTGGAAAACTCGACGGCGCGCTCGTGGTCCACACCACCGGTCCGGCGGGACAGCAACACGATCTCGCGGGTCCGCGGCGCGCGGATGCGGTCGTAGTCCGCCAGCTTGTCGTTCGCCAGGCACGCGGTCAGCACGGCCGCGTCCTCCAGCGCCATGCCCGCGCCCTGCCCCAGCGTCGGGGCCATCGGGTGCACGGCGTCACCGAGCAGCGTCACCCGGCCGGAGGTCCACTGTGGAATGGGGTCGCGGTCCACGATGTCGGTCATCACCACACCGGCCGCGGTGTCGGTGGTCTCGATCAGTTCGAGCAGCGCCGGATCCCAGTCGGCCATCACGGCCAGCAGCTCGGACAACGCGACCTCGGGCGTCTTCGCGGGCCACACGCCCTGCGGGGAAACGATCTTCGCGGTCCAGTACAGCAGGCCACCGCCGACGGCACCGACGAACAGGTCGATGCCCGGCCCGGCCGCGGTCACCCCGACCGGGAAGTTGTGCGACGCGGCGGTCCGCCCGCGCACCGACGAATAGCCCCGGTAGTTGATCGGCGCCGGGCCGAGCAGCCGCGAACGCACCCCGGACCGCAGCCCGTCGGCACCGACCAGCAGCTCACCGGCCACCTCGGTACCGTCCGAAAGGGACACCCGCACTTCGTCACTGGTGTCCACGTGATCGACCACCTCGCGCCCGATGCGCAGGTCCACGTCCACCGCCAGCGCCTCGTCCAGCAACGCGTTCTGCAACGCCGAGCGCAGCAGCATCACGTGCGGGGTGCCCCAGCGCTCCTCCAGCGCCCCGATCGGGTCCGAGGCCAGCAGCGCCCCGTCCGACCGGAGGTGCGGGCGGACGTCCCCGGGCTCGGCGACGTGCCCGGCCGCGCGCACCGCCTTGCCGAGCGGCGCGCTGATCGTGTCCAGCGCCCGGATCCCGTTGGGGTACAGCACCAGCCCGGCGCCCACGTCGGCGATCCGGGCGGCCCGCTCGACCACGGTCACGCCGAACCCGGCACGTGACAGGCCGATGCTCAGCGCGAGGCCGCCGATACCCCCACCGGCGACCACCACTCTCCGCTCAGGCATCACCCAGCACCAGCCCGTCGAAGAACCAGGTCTCCAGCTCGTTCAGCCGGTGCTGCACGGTGGCCCGGTCCGGCCCGGAGACCAGGTAGGCGGCCATGAAGTCGGCCGAATACCGCGGTACCGGCATGACCTCGCCGACCTCGACAAACACCTTCTGCCGCTCGACCCAGTCGAACGGCGGCTCACCGCGCACCGCGAGCACCTTGCCCGGCCGCTTGCCGAGCACCAGCTGCCCGGTCATCTTGGCCGGCTGCAACCGGCCCTGCCCGGTCGGCACCGGCAGCGGCAGGCCGACATCGGCGCGCAGCCAGCATTCGTTCAGCTCCACGCCGAACAGGGTCTGGATCACCGCGCGGGTCTGCGCGCCACCGGTCCGCCCGGCGATCTCACACAGCACCAGCCGGTCGTCCGGGGTGCGGAAGACCTCGCAGTGGAACACGAAGTTCGGCGGCGCGGGCAGCGCGTCGATCACCCGGTCCACGAAGTCGATCATGCGCTGGGCGAGCGGGTCGTCGCGGTCCATGGTGACGTCGTGCCTGCCGCCGCGCTCCTCCTTGAACGAGGCCAGCTGGAACAGGTACTGCGACGGCCAGGAGAACACCACCTCGCCGTTGACCACCAGCCCGTCCACATGTGCCATCGACCCGGGGACGAAGGCCTCCACCATCAGGTTCGACTGCAGCGGGCCGTAGATGTCCAGGTCCTCGTCGAGGAAGGCGTCCAGCTCGGCGGCGTCGTTGAGCACGCGGACACCGATGGACCCGGCACCGTCACGGGGCTTGACCACCACCGGGAACCCGTGCTGCTCAGCGAAAACGAGCAGGTCCGCCGCGCATTCGACGGGCGCGTGCGGGGCGACCTCGATGCCAGCCGCCGAGGCGATCTGCTTCATCACCAGCTTGTTGCGGAACGGGATCGCGCTCTCCAGCGTCTGGCCCGGCAGCCCGAGCAGCTCACGCAGCTGCGCCGCCCGCTCCAGGTCGTGCTCCTGGAAGGTGAAGATGTGCTTGACGTCGTACTTGCGCGCGAGTTCGAGCACGCGCTCCTCCAGCACACCACCGACCTCGTAGTTGTCGATGGCCTCCATGTGCCGGTAACCGTGGTCGTCCCCGGTCGGCAGGTCCTCCCCGACCCAGCCGAGGTGCTCGCGCGAGGCGATCAGCACCACGTCGCCGTCATACCCGGCCAGCCACCGCGGGTACGGGCAGGCCGCCAGCGAACTGCGGTGGTGCAGCACAAGGACGGTCATCGCTTCACTCCTGTCTCGAGCCCGGCCTGCACGCGGACGGCCGTCCGGTGCTCGTCCTCGTCCGACGTCTCCGCGCCGATCCCGTCCACCAGCCAGCGGCCGTCGGTGGTGTGCACCACCTCCACCGCGTACGGCTGGCCGGGCACCACCGGCAGGGCCGCCAGCGTCGCCTCCACAATGGACACCAGCTCGGGGCGCTCGCCGGAAGCCGCGGGCACCGGCCCGACCACCCGGTGCCGCTCGCCGACCACCCACGGTTCGGCGAACAGGCTGGGCACCGAGATCAGGTCCGGGGTGAGCCCGCCCTGGGTGTAGATGCGGACCTCCGCCTCGTCGTTGAGCACCGCGGCGGCCGGGTGCCCGGGGATCTTGCGCTCGCGGATCCGCACCGGGTAACCGAATTTCGCCGCCGCCGCGTAGACGTCGGTGATCCGCAGCACGGGTGCCACGTCGATCACCGGCACCCCGGCCACGGCCAGCCGCTCGCGCACGGCGACCGGATCGGCGAGCACCGCGGCGTCCTCCCGGCTCTGCCCGGCGATGCCGAAGTAGTCGCGCAGCGCGCCGCTGCGGACCAGGTCCGGCGTCTCGGTCGCGACGATCGCCGACAGCTCGGTGCGCAGCCCGAGGTTCAGCAGGAACCGGTCCACCGCCGGGGAGTTCGCGTAGCCCTCGACCACCTCGACGCGGTCGTACCCGCCACCGACCTCCTCGCGGGCGCGGCCGGTGACCAGCAGCAACTCCTTGCCGCTGTCCCGCAGCCACTCCGCGTAGGGAGGCAGCGGGCCGGGGAACCCGTCCATGATCACGATCGTCATTCCGCCACCACCTGGATCCGCAGGGTGTTCTCGATCAGTTCCTCGCACAGCTTCACCGCGGCGTCGCCGGTCGGGCCGGTCGCCGCGACCAGCGCGAGCCGGTCGTGGTTGTCGCGCACCGGGCCCACCCGGTCGCCCACCGAGACCAGCGCGTCGGCGGCGATCACCTCGGGACGGGCTCGCAGCTCGTCCAGCCCGTCGATCGAGGCGACGGTTCCCGCCGTCCCCTCGACAAACCGGACCGCCGCGCCGCCGTCCGGCTTCGGCCGCTCACGCAGCTCGCTGACCAGCCCGAACGGCCAGCCGACCGCGTAGTGGGTGAGGTCGATGCCGTAGACCGCCTCGACCAGGTCGTGGATGCGGTCGCCGCCGATCCGGTTGTGCGACTCGATCACCACCGGGCCGCGGGCGCCGAACTTGATCTCGGTGTGGCCCGGCCCGTCGGTCAGCCCGACCGCGTCCAGGAACTCCCGGGTGGCACCGACGATCCGGTTCTCGCGGAAGCGGTCGATGCGTGCGGGCACGGTGTGGCCCAGCTCGGCGAAGTGTCCGTCCGCAGTGGACTTCTCGGTCACCGACACCACCACGTGCCGCCCGCCGAAGCTGAACGACTCGACGCTGAACTCCGGCCCGTCGACGTACTCCTCCATGATCACGTCGGTGACGGTGAACAGCCCGCCGCACCCGCGTGCGGGCCCGTTGCCGCGCAGGACCTCCAGCTCACGCCACACCTCGTCCACATCGGACGGACCCGTCACCCGGAACACCCCGAGACTGGCCGCCGCGTCGGTCGGCTTGGCCACGAACGGGTAGCCGAACTCCGCGCCGAAGTCGAGCAGGCTCTGCCGGTCGGTCATCAACCGCGCGCCGATGGCCGAGGACACGCCAGCCTCGGCGAGCCGCTGCCGCATCTGGAACTTGTCCTGCAGCAGCCGGGAAACCGCGTAGCTGGTGCCGGGCAGGCCGAACAGGTCGTTGATCCGCGCCGCCGAGTCCAGCGCCGGGTCGGTCAGGCCGAGCGCGGTGGTGAAGCCCCAGCGCTCGTAGGCGGCCTCGGCGTGCGGGCGGACCGCGGACCAGTCGGTGAAGTCGGCGATCAGCGTGACGTCGGCCAGCTCCGCCTGCTCCGGGGTGAACTTGTTCTGGTGCTGGACCAGGATGACCGACAGCCCGTGGTCCTTGGCCGCCCGCACCACCTTCACCGTGGCGCCGACCAGCAGCACCGTGTTCTCCGGGGTCACCGTTGCGCTCCTTGTCCGGCGGTGGCGAGCGGGGCCTGGACACCGGCCGCCCGGCCCGCGTCACGATCACGAATCGTCAGCTGCACGAGGACCAGCGAGGCCAGGCCGAACACCCCGTAGAGCAGGCTGATCACCACGGACGAGACCTGCGTGCCCAGCGTCACGAACAGCGGGCCGACCACCAGCGCGATGCGGAACTGCAGCTGGTAGACCGCCATGTACTTGCTGCGCGCGCCGGGGTGCACCACGTCGGCGAGCAGCGCCTGCCGCGAGGGCGAGCAGACGATCTCCCCGAGCGCGAACACCGCGGCCGCCGCGATCAGCACCCACGGGTCGTTGGACACCGCGACGGTCATGTACCCGGCGGTGAACATCAGCGTGCCCATGGTCTGCTGCTTGCCGTCGCTGGTCCGCGCGAGCATCTTGCGGGCGTACAGCGCCAGGCACACCACCAGGAAGCAGCTGATCGAGCGCAGGATGCCGAACATGTTCACGCCGTCCACGTCGAGTTCCCAGAACCCGAGGTCGAACAGGCGCTGCGGGGTGAACTCCTCGGCCAGCCGGACCGCGATGTACGACGAGAGCTGCACCTGCACGCAGGTGAACAGCAGGATGCCCCAGAACAGCTTGGCGAACACCCGGTCCTTGAGCACGTCCACGTACCCGAGCAGCATCGAAACCAGCCAGTTCCGCTGCTGCGGCGCGGCGCCGGCCGCGTCCTCCGGCTTGGTTTCCGACACCCACAGCCAGGTGACCACCGCGACCACCCCGGTGGCCGCGGCCGAGGCCCAGAGCAGTTCGTTGAGGCTGGTGTACAGGAAGGCGCCGACCAGCGCGCCGACCACGAAGGCCACGTTGGTGGACCAGTAGATGACCGCGTAGACCGCCTTGCGGATGTCCGGTTCGGACGCGTCGATGACCATCGCGTCGCTGGCCGGTCGCACGATCGCGATCAGGCCGGTGTTGGCCAGGTAGAACAGGTAGACCCCGAGCCCGGACTCCCAGACCGAGTTGGCCAGCGCCATGCCGATGAACGCGACCAGGCTGCCGACCTCACCGACCAGCAGCGTGCTGCGGCGCCCGCGGACGTCCGACAGGTGCCCGCCGAGAAAGGTGCAGCCGATCGCCACCGCGGCGGCGATCATGGTGAGCACGCCGGCCGTGGCCGCGCCGTAGAGCTGCGAGAAGTAGATCACCATCAGCGGGATCAGCATCACGTCCAGGAACCGCTGGACGAAACCGACCCCGATGCGGATCTTGATGTTGCGGTTCATGCCCTCGAACATCAGTGCGCCCTCCCGGTCAGCCAGCGCCCGTCGGGCTCACCGAAGGTGCCGGTGGCGGCGTCCCAGACCACCCGCCCGGCCCGGATCGTCTGGCGCACGCGACCGGACATGGTCCAGCCCTCGTAGGCGGACCAGCCGCACTTGGCGAAGACGTGGTGGGCCGAGAGCATCCAGGTCTCGGCGGGGTCGAAGATGGCCAGGTCCGCGTCGGCACCCGGCTCGATCCGGCCCTTGCCCGCCAGCCGGAACAACTCGGCGGGCTTGGCCGACAGCACCGAAGCCAGTCGTGCGGCCGAAACGTCCTCCGGCTCGTCGAACCGGCGGCGCATCCCGGTCCACACCGCGGTCCCCAGTTCCTGGACGCCGGGCAGGCCGGGCGGCGAGTCGGCGACCGAGCGGGTCTTCTCCTCGACGGTGTGCGGTGCGTGGTCGCTGCCGATGCTGCCGACCTCCCCGGCGCGCACCGCCGCCCACAGCCGGTCCTGGTCGGCCTGCGCGCGGATCGACGGCGAAAGCCGGGTGCGCGCACCACCGCGGCAGGTGTCCGCGTCGGTGAAGGACAGGTGGTGCCCGGTGACCTCGAAGCTGACCGGCAGCCCGGCGGCCTTCGCCGCGCACACCAGATCGGCCTCTTCACGGCTGGACAGGTGCAGGATGTGCGCCTTGGTGCCGTACCGGCGCACCAGCTCCAGCACCCTGGCCACGGCGGCGATCCCGCCGCTGCGCGGGCGCCGCTGCTCGTACTCGGCGTAGGAGACCGGCGGGCCCTGCCACTGGTCGAGCAGTTCGAACAGCGAGTCGTCCTCCGCGTGCAGCACCAGCTGCAGGTCGCTGCCCGCGGCCGTGGCGAAGATCTTCTCCAGCACGGCCGGGTCGCGGACCACGGTCGGCGCGGTGTGGTGCCCGGCCATGAAAACCTTGGCGCTGACCGCGATCTCGGGGTCGAGCCCGGCCAGCAGCTCCGGGCGTTCCGGGTCGGCGCCGATGTGGAAGCGGAAGTCCACCAGCGAGTTGCCCGACACCAGCTCGGCCTTGGCCACCACGGCCTCGGGGTCCAGCGTGGGCGGGATGGTGTTCGGCATGTCCATCACCGTGGTCACGCCACCGGCCACCGCGGCGCGGCTGCCGTGTGCCCAGTCCTCCTTGTGCAGCAGGCCGGGCGTGCGGAAGTGCACGTGGGTGTCGATCAGGCCGGGCAGCACGTACGCGCCCTTGGCGTCCACAGTGGACTCGGCAGCCGGTGCATCCTCGGTGATGGCGGTGATCCGCCCGCCGTCGACCACCACGTTGGCCGCGCGCACGCCGCCGGGCGTGACCACCCGGCCGCCGGTGACCACCAGCTCGGACTTCAGTTCACCCATGACGCGGACACCAGCTCTCGGCAGAGTTCGTTCGTCGGACCCATCAGCGCCACCGCCCTGGCGTCGGAGATCAGCCGGTTCAGCTGGTGGTTGACCAGGTACGCGGCGGAGCCGAGCATGCGCGCCACCTCGAAGCACACGTGCTCGGCGGTGACCGAGGCAAAAAGCTTGCTGCGCAAGGTGACCGCGCCCGGGTCCTCGCCCCGGCGGCTCCCGGCGAAGGCGACGATCGCGCGGGCCGCCTCGACCTGCACGCTCAGCTCGGTCACCCGGTGCCGGACGGTCGGCGCCTCCAGCGCCCCGGTTTTGGTGAAGTGCGCGAGCGCCACGTCCAGCGCGGCCTTCGCCACGCCGACCGACACCGCGCCGAGCGTGGCACCGGACTCCCGGACGCCCGCGATGATCGCCGGCGCGTGGCCGACCGGGCCGAGCCGGTGGTCGTCGGCGACCACGCAGTCCTTGAGCGAGACGAACCCGGTGGCCGAACCACGCATCCCGGCCAGCTCCAGGCCGAGGTTCGCGATCAGGCCCTCGTTCTCCTTGCGCACCAGGAAGAAGGTCTGCCCGGCGGAGCCGTAGACGTTCTTGGTGTCCTGTTCCTGCTCGCGGCCGGCCGAGGTGCCGACCAGCACCAGGTAGATGTCGGCCACCCCGGCGCCGGTGGTGAACGACTTGGCGCCGTTGAGCAGCCAGCGGCCGTCCTCGATCCGCTCGGCCGAGGTGGCCAGGTTCTTCTTCGCCGCGCCCGCACCGGTTTCACTCCACGCCGAGGCGCCGAGCGTGTCGCCGGTGGCCATGCCGGGCAGCCACAGCTCCTTCTGCTCCGCGGTGCCCCACTCGTTGATCCGGGCGCAGACCGCGAAGTGCTGGAACATGATGATCGCCATCGAGGGGTTCACCTCGGCGATCTTCGAGACCAGTTCGTTCAGTTCGACGGTGTCCGCGCCGTTGCCGCCGTACTCCACCGGCACCGCGGTGGCGAGCAGGCCCGACTTGCGCAGCTCGATCAGCGCCTGGTCGTCGGGCACGTTGGTGTCGTCGGACCGCGCCGCGGCCTCGCGGAAGATCTCCAGCGTCGAAGCGAGGTCAGTCATGCTGCTGACTCCGACAGGCATTCGGACGTCTCCTTGAATTGGAAGTGGGCGAGCGGTTCGATGAAGAACGAGCCGTGGAAGTCGACCCGCTTGTCGCCGACGGTGATCCAGGCGACGTGCCGCTGGTCGTCCTGGATGCTCATCGCGGCGAAGACCTCGACCACCCCGCCGGGGGTGACCACGCTGATCACGTTGTCCCCGCACCCGGCTTCCTGGGCGGCCTGCCACGGGATGGAGCCCTCGATCCCGGCGGCCACGCCGAGGCAGGCGGTGCCGGTCATGGCCAGCGTCGGATGCCACGACGGCACCGAAATCGCCCGCACCACCAGCTTGCCGTCCTCACCGGGAATGGTCACCGCGACCTTGGGGAACACGCTGTCGGCCGGCATGCCGAGGTGTGCCGCGGCGGCCACCCGGATCCGGCTGAGGCGGTCGAACAACGCGGAATCGTCGGCGAACAACTCGTCCGCGGTTTCCACGCCGGCGCCCTTCGAGCCGACAAAAACGTAGGGGTTCCCGGCCGACACCAGCGAAACGTCGACGTGCGTGCCGTCCACTTCGAGCGTGGTCACCGGGGAGCCGTCGAGCAGCATGGCCGACACCGGCCGGGGCGGCGTCTGCAGGAAGTGCATGGTGAACCGGGTGCTCTCCTTGGTCACCTCGTCCACTTCGCAGGCCAGGTAGTCACCGTTGTTGAGCACGTTGACGCGCACCCGCTGACCGGGCACCAGCCGCGGCACCATGCCGTTCTCCGCCGCCGAGGTGATCGCCGACAGCACCGAGTGCCCGCACGAGCCGAGCAGGTCGAACTTGCCGTGGTCCTCGGGCAGCGCTTGGATGAACCGGTAGTCCAGGTCGCACAGCGGGTGCTTGGACGGTTCGATCAGCGCCACCTTGAGCACGTGGTCACCACCGGCGTCGGACATCCAGCGCCGCGCGTCCCCCAGCGCCGCCAGCAGCGCGTCGCGGTCCCGCGGCAGGTACCGCGCGTCCAGCACCAGCGTCGGACAGGGACTGCCAACGGCATACGCGAGATGTCCGATCATGCCGCACCTCCATCGGGCTTGTGGACCTTGCCCATTCTGTTGGCGTGATCACCCGCGGGGCTTCTCCGTCAATGCGCTCCTCCGCTCGTTTCGAGCGAATTTCGAGCGGTCCGCGAAAAGCTCTCGAGCGGTACCCGGTCGTCATCCCGCGAGCGTGAAAAACGCATGTCCAGCCGGGTAACGGGACACTGGCGAAGCGTTACGGCCTACACCGATCCTGTTAGGTGACCGATTTGTCCCGACGACCCGGACAAAACCATTACGGAGGGAATTTCTATGGACACGACCGCCGACGCCGGGTCCGGTGCGCGGGCCGGGCGGCGAGAATGGCTGGGGCTGGCGGTGCTCGCACTGCCGACCCTGCTGCTGTCGCTGGACCTCAGCGTGCTGTACCTCGCGCTCCCCCACCTCAGCGCGGACCTGGGCGCCACCGGCACCGAGCAGCTGTGGATCACCGACATCTACGGTTTCCTGATCGCCGGTTTCCTGGTGACCATGGGAACACTGGGTGACCGGGTCGGTCGCAAGCGGCTGCTGATGATCGGCGGGGTCGCCTTCGCCATCGCCTCGGTGCTGGCCGCCTATTCGGGCAGCCCGGAAATGCTGATCGCCAGCCGGGCGCTGATGGGCATCGCCGGCGCCACGCTGATGCCGTCGACCCTGGCCCTGATCAGCAACATGTTCACCGACCCGAAGCAGCAGGGCACCGCCATCGGTGTCTGGATGGCCTGCTTCATGGGCGGCATGGCACTCGGCCCGATCGTCGGCGGCGCGCTGCTCGAGGCGTTCTGGTGGGGCTCGGTGTTCCTGCTGGCCGTTCCGGTGATGCTGGCGCTGGTCGTCTTCGGCCCGGCCCTGCTGCCGGAGTACAAGGACGAGAACGCCGGCAAGCTCGACCTGGTCAGCGTGGTGCTCTCGCTGGCGACCATTCTCCCGGTCATCTACGGGCTGAAGGAGCTGGCCAAGCTCGAGTTCGGCGTGGTCAGCTTCGGTGCGATCGTGGTCGGGCTGATCTTCGGCGTGGTTTTTGTCAAGCGGCAGAACGCGCTGGAGCACCCGCTGCTGGACATGGCGCTGTTCAAGAACCGCACCTTCACCGCCGCCATCTCGATCACCACGGCCGGCGGCATCATGAGCGGCAGCTACCTGCTGATCAACCTGTACCTCCAGGTGGTCGAGGGGCTGTCGCCGCTGCAGGCCGCGCTGTGGCTGCTGCCCTCGGCGGCGACGACCATCGTCAGCGTGATGATGGCGCCGGTCATCGCCCGCAAGGTGCGGCCCGGTTACGCCATCGCCGCGGGTCTGGTGGCCGTCGCCATCGGTTACGTGCTGCTGACCTTTGTGGACGGTCCCGGCGGGCTGGCGATCGTGGTGGCCGGTCTGGTCGTTTCGGCGGCCGGTGCGGGCCCGATGGGCTCGCTCGGCACCGGGCTGGTGTTCTCCTCGGTTCCGATGGAGAAGATGGGCTCGGCGTCCTCGCTGTCGGAGACCGGCGGTGAGTTCGGCATCGCGATGGGCGTGGCGACGATGGGTGTCATCGGCACCGCGGTCTACCGCGGTCAGATGGACGACGTCACCGTCCCGGCCGGCGTGCCGGTCGAAGCGGCCGACGCGGCTCGCGAAAGCATCGCCGGTGCCGCCGCGGCGGCCCAGTCGGTGCCCGGCGAGGCCGGTGCGGCCCTGCTTTCCGTGGCCCGCGACGCGTTCAGCACCAGCCTGAACGTCACCGTGACGGTCAGCGCCTCGCTGGCCGTGCTGCTGGCCATCGTCGCCGCTACCGTGCTGCGGCACGCCCCCGCCACGGGCGCCGCCGACGGTGGGGACGGCGGCGACGCCCCGGCCGAAGCCGAGGCGAAGGAAGAAGCCGCCGTCCCGGCGGGCTGAGTATCTCCGCATATCTCCGCGTATCTCCGCGGAAGCGACCCCCGACCAGGCAGTCCGGGCCTGGCCGGGGGTCGCTTTTTTGCGCGCGCACCAACCGCCGGGCGCAGCCGACCTGGCGCTCCCCGTGCCACGAATGTGGCTTTCGAGACGTTTGGCGTCCCGAAAGCCACATTCGTGACACAAACCCGGCCGCCGCCGAGGAACCCAGGCCGCCAAGAGCCGCCCCTTCTTCTGCATTGCTTCATCAACTTCGGCCGTTGACCGTTTTGCGCGGCTTTCGGTA
The DNA here is from genome assembly GCF_003312875.1 of Amycolatopsis albispora. Taxonomy (NCBI): domain Bacteria; kingdom Bacillati; phylum Actinomycetota; class Actinomycetes; order Pseudonocardiales; family Pseudonocardiaceae; genus Amycolatopsis; species Amycolatopsis albispora. The sequence goes on along the minus strand of NZ_CP015163.1, from coordinate 7,914,923 downwards.
ACTTTGTTGGTGGATGACGGACGGCAATCGAACGAAAGCCGACGGTAATCCACTTCCGGGATTCTCCACCACTTTGTTTGTTCACTTGGCTGAATGGAGTCGACTGTGCAGAAGAAGCTGATCGCCAAGACCGCCGCCGCTTTCGCGCTGGCGGGCGGGCTCACCCTGGCTTCGCAGGCGGGCGCTTCGGCCGCGGGCACCGTTTCGGTGACCCCGGCGACGGGCCTGACCACCGGCGCCACGGTGACCGTCTCGGCGACCGGGCTGACCGCGAACCTCGAGCACTTCGTCGGGCTTTGCGGGATCATCGGTGGCGAGTACGCCTGCGACGCGGCGGGGGTCGTGTCCGTCACCACCAACGGCAGCGGGGCGGCGTCCACCCCGCTGACCGTGAAGAAGTCGTTCACCGGCACCGTCGGCGGCGGTGGCACGGCGGCCGTGGACTGCGGCACCGTGCAGTGCGTGATCGGCGTCTACAACGCGGACGGCTCCGCCGGCGCCAGCACCAACGTCAGCTTCGCCTGACCCACGCAATGAATGTGGCTTTCATAGCGTCTGACGCTATGAAAGCCACATTCATTGCATCTTTCCAGCTTGGCACGCGAAATGAAGCGGCCCCCGAGCTGGTGTGCTCGGGGGCCGGGCAAAAGAGGGCGCGGGCTAGCGGGCGGTGGCTCCCGGTGAAATGTCACCCGCGAAAACACCAGTCGGATCGACAGCGGAGCGGACAGCATCCACCCTGGCGATCGCCGAATCCGACAAATGCCGCTGCGGTTGCTGCCAGTTCTCCACAAAGCTCGGCACCGTCCACCCCGAATCCCACGGGGCCAAAGCCGACCGCACCAACGCGCAGTGCGATTCAACCGCCTCCCGCGAAGCCTCATCGACCACGAGACCCGCCCCCGAGTACGCAAAACGTCCCGCGAACGAGGACAAAGCCCCACCCGCCGGGTCCGCCACCGAGTACGCGCCACCCAGCTGCCGCATCCCCGCACTGATGAACGGCGAACCCGACTCCGGCCCGACCACGCGCAGGAACTCGGCCGCCCCGGCCGCGTCCAGGTCGCGCAGCAGCAGGTGATCCCCCGCGATCGGCACCGGGTCCTCCGGGTCCATGTGCGCCTCGAGCACGGCCGACGGCTTCGTCAGCGCCCAGCTGTCCATCACCGGCTCGGCCACCGCACGCAGCCGCCCGAGCAGCTCGTCCGCCTGCTCCTGGGCCCTGCCCACGCCGTCCTCGGTGACCGCCAGCACGGCACCGTCCACACTCAACACCGGCCCCGACCGCAGCACCTCCGGAATCTCCGGCAGCTCCGGCAGGTTCATGAGCTGCAGCGAAGTCGTCGCCTCCCACGGGGCATCCGCCGACCACCGCAACCATTCGGCCAGCAAACGATCAGCATGCGAACCAGCCCAGAAAGCCGACCCCGTGATCACCTTCGCCGCGGGAAAAAGCTCGACCTCCAGCGCCGTAACCACACCGAAGCCGCCGCCACCCCCACGCACCGCCCAGAACAGTTCCGGGTTCTCCGCCGCCGAAGCCCGCACCAGCGAACCGTCCGCCGTGACCAGCTCCACCGCGCGCACCAGGTTCGTCGCCACGCCGAGCTGACGCCCGTAGTAGCTCATCCCGCCACGCAGCAGATACCCGACCACACCAACGGTTCCCGACGAACCGTGTGGCGCGGCGAGGCCGAAGGGCGCCGCCGCCTCGGCGACCGCGCCCCACAACGTACCCGCGGGCACCCGAGCCACCCGTCGCGCAACGTCGACCTCGACCGGACCGGACGGCCGCACCTTCACCAGCAACGCGTCGTCCATCGGGCGCTGCGTCGGCGACGCGTGCCCGGTGGTGTGCATGCGGACCCCGAGCCGGAAGGCGCGGGCGTAGTCCAGCGCCGCCCGAATCTCGTCCACAGTGGACACCTCGGCCGCCGCGGCCGGTGTCGCGGGCGCGGTCAGGTTGAACACCGCCGTCGCCGCTTCGTAACCGGGCTGCCCCGGCAACCGCACGTCCATCAGATCCGCTCGGCGGTGAAGAAGACGAACGTCTCCGGCCCCGACAGCTCGACGATCCGCAGCCCGGCGCGGTCCAGCCACGCCTTGATGTCCTCCAGCTCGAACAGCAGGTGCCCGGCGGGACGGCTGGGGAAGAAGTGCGACTTCTGGAAGTGCCGGTAGATCGGGTCCTGGCCGAACAGGAAGGTCATGCAGGTGAACGTGCCACCCGGCCGCAGCACCCGGCCGACCTCGAGGATCGCGGTCTCCGCGTCGTCGGGGAAGGCCTGCAGCGCGTTCCACATGTTCACCGCGCCGAAGCTGGCGTCGGCGAACGGCAGGTCGAGCGCGCTGCCCTGCACCGCGGGCACCTCGGGCAGCCTGCTGCGCAGCACGCTCAGCATCGGCAGGCCCATGTCGAGCGCGAGCAGACGGTCCGGGCCGACGGTGTCGGACACCACGGTGGTCCAGCGGCCCGCGCCGGCGGCCAGGTCGAGGACCGGGCCGTCGACCGGCTCGATGTGCGTGGCGATGTAGGCGTCCTCGTCGGACGGGGTGACCGCGCCGCCCCAGTTCGAACCGGCGATCTGGAGGTAGGCCGGGCGCAGCACGGACTCGTAGTACAGGCCCATGGTCGGCATCTCGGCCAGCTTCTGCAGCAGGTCCGCGGTGTCCTCGTCGTTGCCGGTGCTGATCGTCTCGGCGATGCCGGCGGTCAGGTCGAGCACCCCGTTGGCCACCGGGTACGCGGTGGCGCACTCGGGGCAGCGGACGACCTCGTTGCGGATCTCCAGCGCACCGGAGCAGTTCGCGCAGCGGAAGGCCTCGACGTGCGCGCCGAACAGGCCGGAGGTGCTGGAGTCGATGTCCTCATCGGACTCGGCACGCGTCGGCGGGTTCTGCGCCACCTGCACCACGTCACCGTTCAGCACCGCCCAGTACGCCTTCGCGCCGGAGAAGCCGAACACGGTCTTGGTGTCGTTCTCCCAGTTCGTGACGATCTGCTCGGTGGACAGGTCGTTGATCCAGCTCTGGTCGAAGTCCTGTTCGGACGCGTTGAGCGCCCAGATCGACGGCGCGGGCCACACCCGGCCGAGGTCCGGCTTCGCCAGGTCGAGCGAGGCCAGCGCGCGCTCCAGCCGCGTCTGCTCCTCCGGCCCGAGGCCGATGCCCGCCACCGCATCGAGGATGCGCTCGCGGTCGGCGGGGAAGTGCGACAGCAGGTACAGCAAAGCCAGCGTGAACGCCTGCGAGTTCGACTCGCGGCCGACCAGCGCCAGGTAGTGGTCCAGACCGGCGCGCACCGCCTGGTTGACCGGCCCCTGCTCGGGGTATTCGGCCTCGGCGAGCAGGCCGAGCAGGATCACCAGCCGGCCCTGGTGGTCCTCGGAAACCTGGTCCAGCACGTCGACGAGCACCGGCGCCGCGGGCAGCGCCAGCTCGGTCAGGACGCCCTCCTGCCACACGGCACCGGCCAGCTTGTCGAACTCCTCCTGCAGCCGCTCCGGCTGGGCGCTGGCGAACGCCTTCACCAGTTCGGCGATGGTCGAGTCGGTAACGGCGTCAGTCATTTCTGCGCGTCCTTTCCACGGTTTGGTCAGCTCAGCCGGGCTTGCGGGCGGAGACGATCACGTACCCGATCTGGTCCTTGCGCGGCGCGAAGAACCCGAGGTGGTTGCGGGAGAACTCGCCCACCGCCGCCTCGCCGAACTTGGCGGTGATCTCGTCCCGGCTCCGCATCGCGGTCTCCAGGTACTTGGTCTTCATGCCGAACGCGCGCGGCCCGCACTGGGTGTACTCCTCCACCGCGAACCCGGCGGCGCGGGTCAGGTCCAGCCATTCGGGCAGGGTCGGCAGCGCGCCCAGCTTGAGCGTCTCGACGAACTTGGCCACCCGCGCCGGGTCCCGGTCGGACTCCAGGCTGAAGTCGGAGAAGGTCAGCCGCCCGCCCGGCCGCAGCACCCGGAAGAACTCGCCGAGCACGGTCGCCAGGTCGGGCGCGTTCTGCAGGGATTCCAGCGCCAGCACCGCGTCGAACGAGTTGTCCGCATAGGACAGTGCGGTGAAGTCGCCGTACTCGAACCGGGTGCGGCCGGCCACGCCAGCCGCCTCGGCCCGCTTGCCGCCCTGCGCGATCTCGTACGCGCTGAGCGTGATGCCGGTGACCTCGACGCCGAACTCGCCGGCCAGGTAGACCGCCGTCTCGCCGGGACCGCAGCCCGCGTCGAGCAGCTTCTCGCCGGGCCGCAGCCCGAGGGTGTCGGTGACCTTGCGGCTCATCCGGTGCACGGCCTCGGGCAGCGTGGCGTCGTCGTCGCGGTCGAACCAGTACCACATGTGGATCTGGCCGTCGCGGAGCTCGTCGCCGATCGGCGAGCGCTCGTCGTAGTGCTTGCCGATCTCCTCGGAGATGCTCATGAGAACTGGCCCGGCTGCCGTCCCTCACCCGCCGGGCCGCGGTAGGCCTGCGCGAGGCCGAGCCAGCGGTCGGCCTCGGCACCGGTGGCGGTCAGTGCCAGGTCGTCGCGGTGACGGCGGCGGGTGACCAGCAGGCAGAAGTCCCACGCGTCACCGGTGATGCGCTCGCCGGACTCGGCCGGGCCGAACGCCCACCGCGCACCCGACGGCGCGGTCAGCTCGAAGCGGAACTGGACGTCGGGCTCGGGCAGGTTCCGCGCCTGGTAACCGAAGTTCCAGGTGCGCACCGCGAAGCCGACGAGGTTGCCGATGCGGTCGGTCTTCTCACGCGTGACGCCGAGCGCGTCGGCGATGTCCTGGCCGTGGCCGAACAGCTCCATCATGCCCGCGCAGGCCAGCACGGCCGGCGGCAGCGGGTTGACCAGCCACGGCACCACCTGGTCCGCGGGGACCGCGGCGAGCGCCTTGATGCCGGTGTCGCGCTCGGCCCGCCAGCGGGTGAGCACCGAGTCGGCGGGGTCGTGGATGTACTCCTCGAGCGCGCCGTTCACCGCGGCTTCGAAGCCGCCGGGACCGATCTTCGAGGTGATGGCGTTGAACACGGCGGGCTCGGCGGCAGCCAGCCCGGCGATCTTGAAGATGAACGCCAGGTGCCCGACCTGGTGCTTGACGCTCCATCCGGGGGCCGGGGTGGCGCGGGCCCAGTCCGCATCCGGGAGGTCGGCCACCAGCCGGTCGAACTCCTCGGCTTCGGCGGTCAGATCGGCGATCACCTGCTGGAAGTCCTTCACCCGTCCGTCCTCTCTCCACGCGTGAACATGACGTTCGCCGTGCACCCCGGCAGCGGGGTGCACGGCGTTCGCCGCGGCGCAGATCGGCCCGTGACACCTTCGCAAAAGCCGAACCGTCGTTTCTGGGTTGTGGCGGTCTCGCTTTGACCCGGTGAGGCGATCTGACGCATTCGAGTATGGGGGCCGGTTCAGCGGGCGGTCTTCTCCTTTCCCGCCTTCACCCCGCGCAGTTCCACCGCCCGGCGGGCCGCGGAAAAAGCAGCCCAGGAGGCGATTTCCACCACCACGACGTCACCACCGGCAATTAGTTCCACAATGGACTCGTCAACCTGGAACGCGGAGAACGCGACGAGCAGCGCAAAGCGCGCGGCGGGCCGATCTTGGTCTGGCAGCGTGGCCACCAGTGGTTCCACCCAGGCGCGGCTGAGCCCCTTCGGCTCGCCGGTCCAGTCACGAAGCTGGTTTTCGACCAGTTCTCGAACCTCGGCCGAGAGCGCGCGGGCGGCCGCGGCCTCGAATGCCGCAGAAGCACGGGCGAAAGCGTCACCGAGCACACCGTTCGCCCATTCCGGCGCCGTTCCACCGGGCGGAAGCAATTCCAGTGCGGCACCCGGCACCGGCCGACGACTCGGCCGCAGGAACTTGCCGAGCATGCCGCGCACGAGCTTTTTCGCGTTCTCCGGAACCTCGGGTGGCAGCGGTGACGGCCCGAGGAAGACGTGCACCATCCGGTTCAGGTATTCGAAGGTGAACGCCACCGCGATCAGTTCGGCGGCCTGCGCGGCGGGCAGCTCGACCGAACCGTCCCCACGCGCCCAGGCGGCGGCCGCCCGGAGTTCCGGATCGGTGACGGCCTCGATGCGGTCACCGACGATGGCGGCCGAGTCCGATGTGGACACAAGGCCGTCCATTGTGGCGCCGTGCACCTCGACGCAGTAGGGGCAGGCGTTGCGCACCGAGACCGCGGAGGCCACGGCTTCCTTCACGGCCCGGCTCGCGGTCGGCCCGGCGATCAGCGACTCCCGCAGGATCGTCCAGGCGGCGGCGAGCACCTCCGGTGCCGGCGAGTGCAGCGCGGTGGGTGGTGCGAGCATGCCGAAGTCGCGTTCGACCTGCCGGTACACCGCCTTCACCAGCCCGGTCGCCGCCCGCGGGCGGACCGGCCGCACGTGGCGGACCTGCTGGAGGGTGCGGCGCAGCGCGAGCCGGATCGGCGTCGGTGTCATGGTGAGCCTTTCGTCTCAGGCAGCCACCGACGCCTGGTCACCCGGCGGCCACGGTCAGGGTGGCGACGTGTGCGGTGCCCGCGACCACCGCGCTGGCCAGCGCCCACCCCACGGCGTTGACCACGGCCCTCGACCGGCCCGGCGACGGCCGCCAGACGGCGAACCAGGACAGGCCGACCATCGCGATCACCAGTCCGGTGTTGAGCAGGATTCCGGCCCGGTCCGAGCCCGCCCCGAGCCAGGCTCGAGCGAACTCGACGCTGGCCCCGGTCGCCGCGGCCAGCAGCACCCACGGGGTCAGGTGGTGGACCAGGCGCAGCGGCAGCGTGGTGCCGGGCTCGGCGTGCCGCGCCAGGAACAACGGCACGCCGAGCCCGGCCAGGAACACCACGGCGAACTGCCGCGGCAGGTCCAGCCCGTCGGTGAGCAGCAGGGTGAGCACCCCGGCCACCGCCGCCGCCCAGGCCACCGCCACGCGCGCGGCCCGCTCCTGCTCGGCGAAGAACGGGCGGACCAGCGCGCAGGCGGCCACGGTGAGCGCGGCGGCCACCACCAGCACCTGCAACCACAGCGTGCCGGTGGTGACGCCGAAGGTGATCACGTGGTCGTGCGGACCCTGCGTCACCCGTGACACGGTCAGGCCACCCCGGCCTTGGCCTTCGCCGCCGGTTCCACCTGCCGCAACGCGCAGGCGCAGCGCATCATCGCGCGTTCCTCGGCGCTCGGCCGCAGGTGGTAGACCATCGCGATGATCATCGGGATGGTGACCAGGGTGTTGTAGAACAGGTGCAGCTCGACCCGCGGGATCAGCAGCTGCGCGACGCTGGTCGGCTTCGCCCCGCCCATCAGGTTCGCGCCGGTGAGCGCCTGCAGCAGCAGGAGCAGGTGCTCGAAGTGGTGCCACACCTGGATCCACATGGCGACCTTCCACCAGGTCTTCGACCGGCCGACAAAACCGTGGCGAAGAATGATGAAGCTCACCATCATCAGAATGGCGTAACCGTAGTGCATCCATTCGGAGGTAACGAGCCAGGGAAATGGCATACCGAGCACGCCCCTGGCTTCCGGAACCGACCAGCCGAGCGCGTAGATCTGGAACGCCTGCGCCAGGTGCTCGGCCCAGTGCGCCACCACGACCACGCTGTACAGCATCAACGCGGCCTTGTGCCAATCGGTGTTCAGCCGCTCGCTGAACGCCTTCCAGCCGCTGCGCTGTGTTTCCACCATTCGTCAGTCTCCTGCCAGGCTCAGTGCCAACTTGGTGACCCCCCGCCGCCCGCTCGTCGCGCCGTCCGGCGAGGGTGCGCCGTACTTTACGTCGATTCCGCGGTTTTGTGCGGCCTTGACAATTCCCGGAACAGCGCGCTCGGCGAGCGCGGCGATGGTCATCGCCGGGTTGACGGTGAGCGCGCCCGGCACCGCGGACCCGTCCGTGACGAAGATGCCGGGGTGGTCGCGCAGCTCGTGGTTCGGGTGCAGGGCCGAGGTGCCCGCGTCGTCCCCGATGCGGCAGGACGCCAGCGGGTGCACCGTGTAGGCGCCGACCACGTCGTTGGTCCACGGCGCGATCTTCGCCAGGCCGTCCTTCTCCATGATCTCCTTGACCTCGGCGTCGGCCTTGGCCCAGCCGCTGAGCGTGTTCGGCGTCGGGTCGTACTTCAGCGCGCCACGGCCGAGCATCTGCTGCGAGACGCGGAAGGCGTTGCCGGTGGGCGGCGGCGAGCCGAACACGCCCTCGTTGTCGTCCTCGGTCATCAGGAAGATCGTCAGCCACGACCGCCAGCGCTTGAGGATCTCCTTCTTCTCCTTGCCGAACCAGGTCGGGGCGTCACCGCCGGGGACCTGGGCGAGGATGGTGCCGAGGCCGGGCGGGAAGTACAGCTGCTCCATCGAGTAGCGGGAGTACTCGGGCAGGTTCTCGTCGAGCCGGTCCCAGCAGGCCACGGTCGGGCCCTTGCCGATCTGGTTCGCCTCGTACGCCAGACCGTCCTCACGGGACAGTCCCAGTACTTCGCGCACCTTGTCCTCGTTGAGGATCGCGGTGTTCAGGCGCTCGCCGTTGCCGGAGAAGTAGCGGCCGACACCGTGTGGCATCTTGCCCAGCGATTCCTCCGACCGCTGCAGGATCACCGGGGTGGCCCCAGCACCGGCGGCCAGGATGACGATCTTCGCTTCGATCGAGCCGCTTTCGGTGTGCACGCGGTAGTCGACGTCGTCGATGACGTTGTAGTGCACGCGGTAGCCGCCGTCGTCGGTGCGCTCGATCTTCTGCACCTCGTGCAGCGGCCGGATGGTGGCGCCGTGCGCCAGCGCGGCGGGCAGGTAGTTGGTCAGCAGCGAGCGCTTCGCGTCGAACTGGCACCCGCCCATCATCCAGTTGCAGTTGGTGCACTTGGCGTTGTCGATGGCGACCGGGGTCGGGTTCGCGGTGCGGCCGGAGTGGTGGCAGGCGGCGGCCCACAATCCGCCGGAGTAGGTGACGTCGTTCCAGTCCTGCTGGGACACCGGGATCGACTCGGAAACCCGGTCGTACCACGGGTCGAGCGTGTCGCGGGTGATCTCGGCGGGCCACATGCGACGGCCGATGCTGCCGTGGCGCTCGAACACGAACCGCGGTGCGCGCGGCATCGCGGCGAAGTAGACCACGCTGCCGCCGCCGACGCAGTTGCCGCCGAGCACGCTCATGCCGTCCCCGACGACGAAGTCGAACGCCCTGGTGTAGGAGGAACCGAGCAGGAAGTCGTGGTCGAAGTCCTTGCTCTCCAGCCACGGGCCGCGTTCGAGCACGGTGACCTTGGCCCCGCCCGCCGCGAGGTGGTAGGCCGCGATGGCACCGCCGAAACCGCTGCCGACGATGAGGACCTCGGTCTTGTCGCTGGTCATGCGGGGCTCCCTGAAGGCGTGGTGTCCGGGTGGAGTTCGGCGAGCTGGCGGCCGTAGGAGTAGTTCGGGAAGCGCCAGAGGCCGTCCGCGTCGGGCTTGGTGATGCCCATGGCGAGCAGCCCGGGGTGCCCGTCGGCGATGGCCTGCGCGGTGCTCAGGTGCGGGGCGCTGTCGAAGGCCATGTTGCAGAACAGGGCGAGGCTGACCCAGCCGTCCTTCTCCGGGTGGCCGTTCTTGGTGAGCTTCACGATCAGCTGGACGCGGTCCTCATAGGACAGTGCGACGAACTCGGGCAGGCTGGGGTCGAGTGCCAGTTCGTGCTCCTCGGCGTAGGCCTTCGCGTGCGCGTTGAGCATCGGCACGAGGAAGTCCAGCCCGGCGGTGACCCCGGTGGCCTCGGTCTCGAGCAGCTCGATGGCACCCGCCTCGACCGAGCCGGGACCCTCCGAGACGCCGGCGATGGCGTGGTCGTCGGGATGGCGCTTCTCACCGGGAACGATCGTGTCGGCGTACGCCTCGAGCGTCATCACCTTGACCGCACGCGCGTCGGGATTGGCCGCTTCCACGGGCGTCTCCTCTCTACGGACCTTGCTGTCCATGAGATCAGGAGGGGACGGGTGGGATCGTCTTCTGCTTTGTGCTTTGGGGGGTGGGGTTCTTGGGGCCACCCCGGTGATTGATTGTGACGACGGCGAAGAACCCCTTGTCAAGGCGGGAAAGAGTACCTTGACAAGGGGTTCTTCGCCGTGTTTTGGGCTGTGGACCGGGGATGGGGTGGGGCTGGGTGGCGTGGTGGGCGCCGTTGCGCTGCCGGGCGGCGGTTTGGTGGATGGGGGTGGGCACCTTTGTGCTGCCGGGTGGGGCGCCTTTGTGCTGCCGGGCGGCGGTTGGGTGACCGGGTGGTGCGGGGGGTGTCACGAATGTGGCTTTCGAGACGTTTGGCGTCTCGAATGTGGCTTTCGTGACAAGTCCGGTGGAGGCGGTGGACACGAATGTGGCTTTCGGGGCGGAATTCGCCCCGAAAGCCACATTCGTGTTCGGGAGGGGAAGGGCCGGCGGATCCCCGGGGGTGGGAGGGGCGGGGATCCGCCGGGGTCTCAAGCGGCCTTGTGCACGGTCATCGGCAGGCCGCCTTTGGCGCGCAGGGAGAGCATGGGCTCCGCCTCCACGCGGTGGCCCGGCACCCCGGTGAGCGTCAGTTCCCTGGCGATCATCGCGAGCACAAAAACCGCCTCCATCAGGCCGAGGCTGTTGCCCACGCAGAACCGCGGGCCCGCGCCGAACGGGATGTAGGCGTACCGGGGCCGCCCGGCGGTGGCGTCCGGGGCGAAGCGGTCCGGGTCGAACTCGGCCGGGCGGTCCCAGAAAGCCGGGTGCCGGTGCATGGTGTACGGGCACACCACCACATCCGAGCCCGCCGGCACGTGGTAACCGGCGATCTCGTCGTCCTCCAGTGCCAGCCTCGGCAGGATCCACACCGGTGGGTACAGGCGCATCGCCTCCGAGATCACCTGGTTGGTGTAGACCAGTTTCCGGATGTCCTCGTGTTGCGGCAGCCGGTCCCCGAGCACCTCCAAAGCCTCGGCTCGCAGGCGTTCCGCGACCTCCGGGTGCCGGTCCAGCAGGTGCAGCGACCAGCTCAGCGTGCTCGCCGTGGTCTCGTGCCCGGCCAGCAACAGGGTGACCAGCTCGTCCCGCATGCGTTGCTCGCCGACCGCCGGGTCCGCTTCCTCCCTTGTGGACACGATCAGTCGCGAAAGGACGTCGTCGCCGATCGCGCCGCCGGCGGCGTCCCGGTGGGCGACCAGGGCGTCGACCACCCGCTGCAGTTCGCGCCGGGCCGCGCGGAAGCGCAGCTGCTTGGGCAGCGGTACCCACATCGGCACCATCGACAGCGTGACCATCTCGAACATCGCCTGGTCCTGCACGGCTTCGAACGAGTGGCCCACCGCGTCGAACGCCCCGAGATCGGCGTCCAGCAGGGTCCGGCCGAGCACCCCGAGGGTCAGCCCGGTCATCTCCTGCGTGATGTCGATCGGCTCACCACCGGCCCGCGCCCGCAGCCGGTCGACCAGTTTCGCGCCCTCTTCGGCCACGATGCCTGCCTGCGACACGATCCGCTTGTGCTGGAACGCCGGCTGGATGATCTTGCGCTGCTTGCGCCAGAGCTGGCCCTCGCTGGTGAGCAGGCCGTCACCGAGCGCCCGCTTCGCCTGGACCAGGCCAATTCCCTTGTGGTAGTTGGCCGCGTTGTCGGCGAGCACGTGCTTCGCGGGGTCCGGGTGGTTGAAGAAGTACAGCGTCTTCGGCCCGATGGCCATCCGCACCGCGTCGCCGTAGGTGTCCGCCGCCTCCGACATCAGCCGGAGCCGATCGCCGGCCAGGTGCTTGAGCAGCCGGAAGGTAGCGGTCCGCGGCGGGCCCGGCGGCACCCGTCGAGGGGTGCCGCCGGGGTTCCGCGTCCGCTTGAACAGGCTCACGCCGCCTTCTCGGCCGGTGGCGGATCGGCCGCCTTGGCCGCGATGGAGACCGGAGCGGGAACCGCTTCGACCGCCGGTGGCGCGGATTCCAGTTTCGCCTTCTCCGCCGCGGCTTTCTGCTCGGCCTCGAACTGCAGCCGCGCCTTGTTGACGAAGTGCAGCGCCCAGAGGAAGCCACCGCGGATCAGGCACACCGCGGCCGTGGCGAAGAACAACCCGTAGGCGATCCCAGCGCCGGTGAGCACGCCGTACAGGGTCGCCACCCCGGCGCCGAAGGCGAACTGCGACGCGGGCTTCGACGGGGTCGTGCCCGGGTCGGTGATCATGTAGTTGGTGAACAACACGAACGCCACCCCGGTCATCGTGCCCAGCGCACCGAGGATCGCGGTGTCCAGCAGCACCCCGCGGACCACCGACTGCAGCGCGAAGAAGCTCAGCCAGCCGAAGATCAACCACATGCGGCCGGTCAGCTTCGCGTTCAGCATGGTGCCCGCGACGATGATCAGCACCGGGATCAGCCAGTCGATCACGCCGGTGACGTTCTCGGTGAAGTGGTAGGGCGGCGCGATGCTCGCCCACGGGAACACCAGCAGGATCACCGCGATGCCGAAGTTCGACGGGTTCATGTAGTGGCGCAGCCTGCCGCGGACCGGGGCCCGCAGCACCCACTTCGCCCCGACCGCCACCACGATGCCGAACAGCATCACCAGGATCTGGTCGTTGGGATAGGTCAGCATGTTCACCGCGAGGCTGGTGATGTGCGCGGGGAACAGGAACTCCACCAGCCCGCGGAGCCCGATGCCGAGGAAGCGCGGTGCGCGCCCCTCAACCCTGGCGTTGATCATCTCCAGGCCGAGTTCCACGGTGTAACCGGTGGCCAGCGCGATGAACGGCCACAGCCACGGCTGCTCGAAGCCGAGCACGGTGTAACCGAGGATGTTGAACACGGTCATCGAGATCGCGAACCGGCGCAGGGCCGTGATCACCTTCGGGTCGCGGGGCGGACCACCGGAATTCTGCGGCGGGCCACTGGGTTTCTGCTCGGCCATGACTCACCTCTCCTTGGCCTGCGTGCCGAGCTGGAGCGAGTGCCAGCCCGGGTTCAGCTTCAGTTCCTGCTCGTGTGCCTGACCGTTGCGGTCACGCCACCACAGCTTCACGTCCTGGGCACCCCGCACGTCACCGAGTCCGATGTGGACATCGTTGCTGCGCTTGCCGGAGTGCCCGCTGCCGCCGTCCACGCGGCCGAGAATGGTCCTGCCGTCCGCGGTCTTCACGCTGACCTGCGCCCCGACCACCGGCGCACCGTCCGGGTGGGTCAGCTTCAGGCCGAGGAACTCACCGGCCGACGGCGCGGTGTTCTGGTAGAAGACCGGCTGGTCCCACTGCCGGGCCACAGCCATGTCGATCCGGCCGTCGCCGTCGGCGTCACCGGTGGCGATGCCGCGGGTGGGCACCGGCACGCCGAGGCCGAGCTGCTCGGACAGGTTGACGAAGGTGCCGTCGGCCTTGGGCACGAAGAACGCCAGGCGCTGGTTGCCTGCCACGTCGTCACCCTTGACCATGTTCGGCCACCAGGCCGGGTCGCGCACGGTCAGGTCATTCGCGGTGGCCAGCTCCTGCAGCTGCGGCCAGCGGTTGACCTCACCCTTGACGAAGCCGGTGGTCTGGGCGATGGCGGGCTTGCCGCTGTTGTTGAAGTCCTCGGACTTGATGTCCCAGGCCCAGCCGGACCACGCGGTGCCGAGGTCGGTGCTCTTGTCCTCCCACGGCGCGTTGCCGGCCTGGAGCTGCGCCCGCAGCTCGGACTGGCTGCCCGCGGTGTTCATGAACTGGAAGTTGCTCTCCTCGATGCCGAACGAGGTGGTGATGTTGCTGACGAAAAGGTCGTACAGCCCGTTGCGGTCGAGGTCGGCCCACTCCGCGGACATGCCCTTGAACGAGTCGCCACCCATCCGCTTGGACTTCGGCACCAGCGGGGTGCGGCTGTCCACAATGGGCTCGAACTTGATGTTGCCGGGGGTGGACCGGTTGTGCAGCATGGCGTCCTTGCCGTGGTCCTGCGCCAGGTACAGCTCGGGCAGCAGGTCGCCGTCGACGTCGTTCGCCGCGGCACCGAGCACCCAACCCTTGGACAGGTCGGTCGGGATCACGTTGTCCAGCTGCTGGTACTGCACACCGGTGGCGCTCGCGCCGGTCCAGCGGAAGAAGTAGTCCTCACCGCCGTTGGAGGCGTTCGACAGCGAGTCGTTCATCTCCACGCCGCCCTTGACCGACGGGTCGAGCACCGGACTGTGCGGGAAGTAGTTCCCGAGGTAGATGTCGATGTGCCCGTCACCGTCGAAGTCGTCGATGGCGACGGCGTTGCTGTTCCACTGCGGACCGTTGTACTTCGCCGCGGTGGACCCGGGAACCAGCTCGACCGGCACGAAGCAGTTGGCGTCGAGCGCCTTGCCCTTCGCCTCCGGCTTGCCGAGGAACACGATCGGCGTGCGGCCCCAGTAGTAGACCAGCAGGTCGGTGGTGCCGTCCTCGTTGAAGTCCGCCGGCGCGCAGCCCATCGGCGCCATCACGTCGTTCATCGGGAGCACACCGGTCTTCAGCGCGAACGGCGCGTAGCGCTGCTCGCCCTTGCCCGGGGTCGGGGTGATCACCACCTGGTCGATCCGCGGATCGGTGACGCACAGGTCGTTCGCGAGACCGTCGCCGTCGACGTCGTTCATCGCGATGCCCGCACCCACCGAGGAGATCCAGGCGTCGATGTTCTTGTAGTCCTGGTTGACCTTCCGGATCTCCTGTTGCGGGAAGCCGCTCGGCATGGCGATCGACTTCGGCGCGAAGCCGTAGCCTGCGGCCAGCTCGTCCTGCTCGGCCGCCGACGTCTCCGGCAGGCTGCTGACCAGGAACATGCCGGCCACGAGGGCGAGGGCAACGATCCCGGCCAGCTGCTTGCGCAGCCAGTGGACTGTCGCGGTCATAGGTGAACACCTCCAATGGAAACGAACTCGTTTGCGATCTGCTGACGCCAGGTTTCGAAGGCGGGCACCTCACCGTCGACGGGATCGGCGGGCCGGACGTCCTGGGTGACCTTCGCGGCCGTGACCGCGTCGGTGCCGCAGAGGATCTCCGCGGCGGCTTCGGAATGCGGCACGAGCAGGCCGGCGCGCACGCGGGCTTCGGCGGCGAAGGCCGAGCCCTGCGCGAGCATCCAGCGGTGGTCGCCGGCGTGGTCGCGGAGGTACCGCAGCTCCTCGGGGTCGGCGCCACCCGCGTAGGTGGCGGCGAGCCCGATCCCGCCGTAGAGGTCGGAGTGCCGCGACTCGGGGAAGTCGCGCACCAGGTCGGTGACCAGCTTCGCGTCGGTGCCGCCGATGAACCACAGCGCGCGGCCGATGCCCTGGTCGATGGCCCGGTTGGCGTAGGGCGACTCGACCGGCCAGGCGAACCGCTCGTCCTGGTACTGCTCGTTGATGTACTTGTGCGTCCGGAAGTAGGCCTGGTGGAAGCCGTACCCGTCGAGCACCAGCCAGCGCAGCAGCGGGTCGAAGGCCTCGGGGTCGGGCCACCGGAACTTCGGCAGCCTGGCCATCGCCCAGCCGACGCCGACGTAGATCAGGTAGTTGTGCGGATCGCCGCCGCTGACCAGGCTCTGCTGCGTCCGCCCCTGGCCGGGCAGCGGCAGGCCGTCGAGCATCGCCCAGCCCATGCCGGCGCCTTCGTAGGCGAACCCGCGCCAGCGCTCCGGCATCGCGTCCAAGCGCTCCATCGCGTCGGCGGTCGTCCGCTCCTCGACCGCGTACGCGTACCCTTCGAGGAAAACCCTGCCGACCTTCTCCAGCAGTTCCTGCGCGGCCGGGCTCTTCTTGTGGAAACCCCGTTTGTCCAAAGTGGTTTCCACCACGTTCGGAGTCAGAATGCGGCGCCGTAGCGCGCGCCAGCCATTACCCAACTCGCTCTCCCCCTATCGGGTAGAATCGAATTCCGGAGCACTCGTGCCTTAACCATCCCAAGAAGCAGCCAGCGCGCTCTACTCCATCCTTGCCGAAGGCGCGCAGGTCAGGGCCCTGAAACGGGAGCGGCCGCCGCTCCACGGGAGAGAGCGGCGGCCGCTGGACCAAAGGGGCTTCAGGCCGTGTTCAAGCGACGGAGCGCAGTTTCGAAGTGGCGAATTCCCGGCGAATGCGCTCACGCCAGATTTCGTAGGCCGGCGTACTCGCCGTTCCTTCCTCGTGCGCCACCTCGGTTCCGTCGGCAATGCGCACGGCGTCCTCAATGGACACTCCACCGAGCGCGCGGATCGCGGTTTCGGTGTGCGGCGGCACAAAACCGGAATAGGTGCGGGCCTTGGTCGCGAAAACGGCGCCCAGTGCCAGCTCCGGCGCGTGCTGCCCGGCGGGCCCGCGCAGCGACGCCAGCCCGTCGGCGTCGGCGCCCCCGGCGAAGGTCGCCGCCAGGCCGACCCCGCTCCACAGATCCGCCTGCCGCTCGGGGGCGAACTTCGCCACCGCGGCCGCCACGTTCGCCGGGTGCCCGCCGTGGATGAACCACAGCGCGCGCCCGATGCCCTGGTCCACCGCGCGGCCGAAGTAGCCGGGGTGACCGTCCCACGGGTACGGCTTGAGCACGTGCTGCCGGTCCACGATCTTCTTCGTGTCGAAGTAGGCGCGGTCGAAGCCGTACCCGTCGACGGCCAGCCAGCTCATCGTCGGGTGGTACGGCGTGCCGCTGAGGTCGGGCACGATCTTCTTCCACAGCGGCCGCGGCAGCCGGGCCATGGCGAACCCGATCCCGATGTAGGTCAGGAAGATGTGCGGCTGACCCGGGCCGAGCAGCAGGTCGCGGGTGCGGCTGGTCGGGCGGAAGCTCATCGCGTCCAGCACCGCCGAGGCCATCGTCGCGCCCTCGTAGGCGAAGCCGCGGTACTCGGCCTCGACCAGGTTCAGCCGCCGTTCGAGGTCCCACTGGCCGGGGCTGTCGATACCCCACTCGAACCCGGCGACCACGGACTGCGGAATGGCCTCCAGCCGCGCGGTGGCCTCGGTGGGCTCCACGGCGAAGCCGCGGCCCGCGAAGCTGACCGCCTGGAACGAGGGGGCGAGCACACGTCGCCGCAGGGAGCCGAGCAGGGTCGACATCGGGGACTTCCTCACTTTCGGCGCCGCTTGGGCGGTGTCTCATCAGCGGCGGAGCCGCTGGCGGTGGGCCGTCAACTGGCACCGCGGCGGGTTCTCAGGCGTCTTCTCGCGAGGACAGCTTCACCGTGGTGAATCGGCATTCATGAGGTGAAGCTCCCGGAGCGAGAAGACGCCTGAGGTTCCGCTACCCGCACCGCCACGCAAACCACTGTCAGAACACTCGCTAGGCGACCGCGGGCAGTTCCTGGACTCGGGGGAGGGCGACGGCGTTGACGTCCGCGGTGACCCGCGAAGCCAGCGTGATCGCGATCGGCGGGTCGGTCGGCCGCACCGGGCGCAGCCGCAGGTTCACCGCGGCGGTCTCGTCACCGGCGATGGCGATCGGCGCGGCGGTGGCGATCGAGTACGACCGGCCCTCGCCGAGGCCGCCCTGGTGCTCGGCGACCGCGATCACGTGCCAGCGGCCGGGCGGCACGTTGTTGATGATCAGCTCGGTGGAGCCGCTGTCGGCCATGCCCTTGAAGGCGACCGGGCCACACTGCGGGATGGCCTCGGCGAACACGCCGATCAGCACGTTGCCGGTGGTCTTGCCGGGCGGCATGTCCAGCCTGCCGACCACCGAGCCGCCGTTGTGCTGCGGCACCGCGCAGCTCTGACCGGCGTCGCGCAGGGTCTTCAGCGACGGCAGCCGCTGGAAGTGCGGGGCCATCGCGACCAGCAGCTCGCTCACCATCGGGTCGCGGTACTGGGTGGGGCTCATGCCGACCGCCCTGGTGAACCGGCTGGTGAAGGTGCCGACGCTGCTGTAGCCGACGCTGCAGACGATGTCGGACACGGTCAGCGAGGTGGTCAGCAGCAGGCGCTTGGCCTCGAACAACCGGACCGCGGTCAGGTACCGGCCGGGGGTGACGCCGGTGGCCCTGGAGAAGATCCGGGAGAAGTGGAAGGGGCTGACGAAGACCTCGGAGGCGAGGTCGTTCAGCGTGATGGGCTCGAAGTAGCGCTCGTGCATCGCGGCGATGGCTTGGCGGACGGCCGGTTGCATGATGGGCACTCCCTGGTTGGAATCGTTGGCGAGCTCACCGCGTCGGTTCATGCGGCACGCTCCGGCCGGTACCGTTCGGCGGCCCGCGGTGCGGGCAGCCACGGGTGTCCCGCGTCGCAGCTGAGCCGCGGCGGCGGAAGTTCGGAGTTCACGCGGACCGCGACCCGGACCACCCGGTCGCACCCGGGGTGGCGGCACGGTCCCAGCTCGGTGTGCAGCAACGGGTTGGGGTGGGCGACCTGGCGGGCCGCGGCGATCAGCGCGTCCAGCCCGGCCAGCAGCTCACCGGCTTCGGGGTGGCGGACCAGCTCGTCGAGCCGTCCGGCGAGGAAGGCGGCCATCGGCAGGGAGCCGTCGACCGGCGCGTTCGTCACCGTGCGTTCGCACCAGGAGCGCAGGAAGGTGTTCAGCGCGGTGCAGAGCTCGGCCGCGGCGGCGGTGGCGCGTCGGCCGGACGGAGTGCCGGGTCGCGGCCGACCGGCGGAACCGGTGCCGCCGTTCGCCAGCACCCTGGCGCACCGGGCGTACCAGCCGGGCAGTTCGCGGAAGGCGTGTTCCAGGCGGGCCCGGCACTGGGCGCACAAACGCGGACCTGGGATGATCGAGGCAGTGGTGCCGGTTCCGCGACCGGTCCGGCAGGACGCCGAAGCACAGAGGTTCGTAACCATTGTCCCTCCCCAGCGTCCCGACCCGACTCAACTGCTGGGAGTAAGCATGCATTCGGTGACTCGAGCCGAGGACGAAACGAAGCCGAGACCCAATGGGGTTGCAGATAGTCAGATCGGCGGAGAAAAGGGGCACCCTCGGTATAACGCCTGCGCGAATTTTTTCTCGTTCGAAGGACACGGAGAACACTGATGAGCGATTATTCTGAGGAGGCGATTACGTCGAGCGAAAGGCGCGAAGTGATCAATGTTCTACTGGCCGAGGACATGCACATGCTGCGCGGCGCGCTCGTCGCACTGCTGAACCTCGAGGCCGACATCACCGTGGTCGCCGAAGTGGCATCCGGCGACGAGATCCTGCCCGCCGCGCAGAAGCACCAGCCCGACGTGGCCATCATCGACATCGACCTCCCCGGCAAGGACGGGCTGACCGCGGCCACCGAGCTGCACGCCAGCGTGCCCGACTGCCGGACCCTGATCCTGACCAGTCTGGGCAGGCCGGGCACGGTGCGGCGGGCGCTGGACGCCAGGGTCAACGGCTTCATGCTCAAGGACGCGCCGTCGAAGAAGCTGGCGAACGCGGTCCGGCAGGTGGCCGTGGGCAGGCGGGTGATCGACAGCGAGCTGGCGCTGGCGGCCTGGGACACCGAGGACTGCCCGCTGGCCACCAGGGAGATCGAAATCCTGCGACTGGCGGCGGCCGGTCAAAATGTGGCGGACATTGCCGCGCAGCTGTTTCTTTCTCCCGGAACCGTGCGTAACTACCTGACTACGGTGGTCACCAAGCTCAATGCGCGCAATCGTGTGGACGCCATCCGCATCGCCAAGGAAAACGACTGGCTGTGACCGGT
Organism: Amycolatopsis albispora; assembly: GCF_003312875.1. Classification (NCBI taxonomy): domain Bacteria; kingdom Bacillati; phylum Actinomycetota; class Actinomycetes; order Pseudonocardiales; family Pseudonocardiaceae; genus Amycolatopsis; species Amycolatopsis albispora. The sequence continues at coordinate 7,895,431 of NZ_CP015163.1, read as the reverse complement.
TGCCGGACGTTGTTCGACCCGCCGCTATTCCCTCTAATGGCGGAGTCACAAATACCGGCAATCGGTTGCGGCCGGTCATGACAATCATCATCGGAAACGTGGCCGAACACCCGAATGCCGCCGGATTCAGCCAGCTGAACCCGGCCTCGGCGGGTGGTCTGGACCGGCGGACCGGCCGACCGCGACCGAGCGGACTTCGGCCAGTGCCCGGCGGGCGATCTCCTGCACGTCCTCGAGTTCCGTCCGCGCCCGCGCCGGGCAGTCGGTGACCAGCCGGGCGCTCAGCTCCGTTTTCAGCGTGATCGCCGAAAGGCTCAGCCCCAGCAGGTCGTGCACGTCACGGGCACAGCGCAGCCGCTCCCGCGCCACCGCCAGCCGGCTCAGGTCGTGCCGCGCCGCGTGCAGGCCGGCCACCAGCCGGACCAGCCACGACAGGCCGTAGACCACCAGCGCGGTGACCACCACGTTGCTCACCGCCCACCACACCGCGAGCGGGCCCGCGCCGGCCGACTGCTCCACCGAACCCACCACCACGACCACCACCAGCAGCACCGGCCAGCCCACCGCGGTGGGCAGCAGTAGCAGCGCGCTCCCGGCGAACACCCCGGTCAGCCCGTGCCGGTGCGGGCCGAACACCAGCATCGGCGCCCAGGTCAGCAGCGCCTGCGCGAGCAGCACCAACGCGATGCGCGCCCACGTGCCGACCACGGCGGGCCGGACGAGGTAGCCGAGTTGGAGCGCGACAAGCGCGACCGCGCAGAACACCGCGAAGCACACCGCCGAGGTGGTCCGCGCGCAGAACACGACGCCGAGCGTGGCGTCCACCGAAAGCCCGGTCAGCACCGCGACGAGAATGCCGAAGCCCGGGCGGCGAACGTGGCGCATTCGCCGTGCCCGGGATCAGCGTCCCGCGGCGGCGAGCGGTACGTCGGCCCGCAGCAGGTACCGCCCGTCCGGCTCGGTTTCCACGGTCAGCTCCCCGCCCAGCCGGGAAACCCGGTGCGACAGGTTGCGGATGCCGTTGCCCGCGTTCGGCGCCGGGGACGAGCCGTTCACCGTCACGCCGTCGTTCGCGATCACCAGGCGCACCTTGCCGTCGAGGTCGCGCACCGAGATCTCACACCATTCGGCTTCGCTGTGCCGCAGCACGTTCGTCACGCCCTCGCGCAACACCGTCGCCAGCACCGTGCCGACCGGACCGTCCAGCTCGCGGTCGTCCCGTTCGATGCGAACGTCCACTTCGGCCGCCGACAACGCCGACTGCGCCTGCCTGCACTCCTCGTCCAGTGAAAGCTCGCGCTTGCCGCTGGCCACCATGCGCACGTCGGCCAGCGCGCGACGGGACATCACCAGCATGTCCTCGAGTTCCTTGCGCGCCCGTTCCGGGTGGTCGTCGAGCAGCCGGTTCGTCAGCTCCGTTTTCAGCGTGATCGCCGACAGGCTCAGGCCCAGCAGGTCGTGCACGTCACGGGAGAACCGCAGCCGCTCCTCGGCCACCGCCATCCGGCTCAGCTCGTGCCGCGCCGCGTGCAGGTCGCTGACCAGCTGCACCAGCCGCGACAGGCCGTAGATCACCAGCGCGGTGATCATCGTGCCGACGATGATGTAGGTGACCGCGTAGAGCGGGGCGACCAGGTTCGCGCCCTTGGTCAGCTCGAAGAACACGATCGTGGTCAGCACCACGCCCACCAGCGGCCAGGCCAGCACCGCCGGGAGCAGCACCAGCACGCTGCCGGCGAGCAGGCCGGTGAACCCGTGCCAGCGCGGGCCGAACACGAAGATCGGCGCCCACACCAGCACCGCCTGCGCCAGCAGCACCAGCGTCGTGCGCTGCCAGGTCTTGCGCGCGGTCGGCCGGGACACGTACGCCAGTTGCAGTGCCACCAGGCACAGCACGCAGGCGACGGTGCCGACCGCCCGCCAGAACGTGCCGGAGTGGAAGATGATGCCGATGACCGCGTTCAGGCTGATCCCGGTGAGCACCGAAATGAGGATGGAGTTGGCCACCCTGGGCGCGATCTCCGGCAGCCAGAGCGCCTGAGCCGCCTTCTCGGTGCCGTTGGTGCCATCGGTTTCCGGCCGCTCGCCCGCATTCTCGCCAGCGGCTCTGGCGGATCCACTTGCGATGCTCACCGGAAACTCCCCTCGTGACCAGCGACGTCGATCGCGTCGAAAGCCTTGCCGAGGCTACCCAGCGGCCTTCTCGGCGAGCAACCACGTAGGGGTCGCGGGGCCCTCAGCCCTGTGCGTCCAGCACGCATTCCCCTACCCCGATCTCCGCCGGCCAGTCGAGCCCCAGCACCCGGTCCACGGTGTCGCTGGCGTCCACCGGAACCGCGTGCGCGGACAGGCCCATTGCCTTGGCGCACAGGTAAAGCGTCTGCTGCAACGCGCCGACGTGCATCAGCGTCACCGCGTAGGCGGCCCCGCCGAGCACCCAGGCCGTGCGTGCCATGCGCGCGGTCACCGAGATCATCGCGGCCGGGCGCCGGACGCTGCCCGCGGCGACCTTCGCCAGGTCGAGCATGGCGGCGAGGTGGCCGGGGTCGTCGTCGATCAGGGTGAGCGCGTGCCCGGCCGGGTCGTAGTGGTAGATCGCGCGCGGCAGGCCGGCGCAGCGGTCGATGCTCAAGTACAGCTCGAGTTCGTACAGGCAGGCGATGGCGAAGTACGGGCGCTGCGTCGCGTCGTGCCCCGGCGGGATCGGCGGGTGGGCCGGGCCGGTGGACCGGACGCGCGCGCTGCGGAACAGCAGTTCGCCCAGCTGCTCGCGGGTGAGTTCGGCGGGCGAGAACTTCGGGCAGACGTGGTCGGTCTCCAGCAGCTCGGTCAGCGACGGTGAGCTGCCGTCCAGCTCGGGGGAAACCAGCGGGAAGCGCTCGCCGTCGGGCACCGGCCTGGTCAGCGGGGCCGGGTGCTCGGTGGCCTGCCGGTAGGCCGATTCGGAGACGAGTTCGCCGCGGCGGCTGCGGCTGTGCGTGTGGAACAGCAGTTCGTGGTGCGACCAGTGTCTCAGCGCGTCGTCGTCTTCGGTGAAGTCGTCCGCCGCGTCCCCGCACAGCACCACGCCCGCCGCGGTGAGGAAGGCGACCACGTCGGCCACCACGTGCTCGGGCACCGCGGTCGCGTCGGCCAGCTCACCGGTCGTCGCCGGGGTGGCCAGCGCGGACGCGATGCGGACCGCCTGCGGCTGGCTGAGCACCACGCGGAAGTCCGCCCGCGGTGACTCGAGCACCAGGTCGCCGTCCTCCGGCCGGAGCACGGCGAAGCGGGACAGCCTGCTCAGCGCCTTCGGGCCGACCTCGGTCAGCCGGAACGCGGGCGAGGGCACCACCGGCACCACCGAGAGCAGCGGGCGCTGCCCGTCGGCCAGGCCGAGCGAGTGCACCACCGAGCCGCTGACCTGGTCCAGCACCCGCTCCAGGCCCGCCAGGTCGTGCAGCTTGCGCGCCGGTCCCGCCTTGCGCGCGGTCACCACGTTCTGCAGGGACACCGGGCCGAGGCCCATCCGGCGCAGCGACTCGATCGCGAAGGCACCGGCGCTTTCCAGGTTCAGCTCGCCCCACCTGGTGACCACGTTGAGCGATCCGGCCTCCTCACCCTCTTCGACCAGGGCGTCCTCGCTCAGCGACCACAGCCGGACGGTGGTCATGACGTCGTCTGATGTCGAGGTCAACTCCGGCTCCCGCCTCGCTCGAGGAATGGTTCACAGAAAGAGTGGCATGGGATTGAGCTCGTGGTAAGGCGTCGGTTCCGGCAACCGGCCCAGCCGCACCGGCACGTCGAACAGGCGGCCGGGGGCGAACCGGGCCCAGAAGTGCCGGATGCCGGGAATGACCACCTTGACCACCGGGAGGCCGACGTCCGGCCGCGTCTGGTCGAGCACCAGCATTTCCAGGCCGTGCTCCGCCAGCAGGCCCGCCAGCGCGTCGACGTCCTCCCGCACGTCCTCCCGCGGCACGTAACCGAACTCGGCGGGAACTCGGGCGGGCACGGCCGGGTCGGGCAGCAGGTAGGGCTGGTTGGCCACGGTGGCCTCGCTCAGCCAGGCCGCCGCGTCCGGGTCGGACGGCAGCACGCTCTCGTCCAGGCAGCCGGGCAGCAGCTGGTTCAGCTCGGTGAGCGCACGGCGCAGGGCGATGCGCGGGTCGAGGTGCGCGCCGAAGCCGAGCATGATGCGCTCGCCGGGACGGTCGACACGGCGTGACACCGCCACCATCACCGGGATGCCGAGATCGGCGGTCGCGTCGAGCACCCAGACCTCACGGCCCAGCCGGGCGTACTGCTCCCGCAGCTCGGTCACCCACGGCTCGGCGAAGGCGTCGAGATCGACCGCGGGCAGCCGCAGGCGGTTGTACCACCAGATCGCCACCGCGTCGCGTTCCACCAGCTCGAGCGTGCCCTGCAGGATCGCGTCCTCCATGCTGCTGCCCGCGGCGTTGCCGTTGGAGTCGGCCGCCACCGCCGGATGCGGCGGCGCGCCGTAGTAGAGCATCGCGGTGGGCAGCATCCGGTGCCTGCTCCCGGTGATGGACCACAGCGGGGTCCAGTCGGTCACCTCGTCCTCGTCGAACGGCTCGCCGATGTGGTTGAACGCCGAGCGCCGCGGGTTCCAGTCCTCGCGGGTGGCGTACTGCCGCTCGTCGAAGAGCAGGCAGTCGTTCGGGTGGACGGCCAGCTCACCCAGCGCGCGGAGGCTGGCGCGGATCCGGAACTCGTCACCCTGGAAGGTGCCGGAGAACCGTTCGATGGCCTCGCAGAGCGCCCCCACCTGTGCGTCCAGCGGGGTCAGGCCCTTGCCGCCGTTCTCCGCACGCAGGTTCGCCCGGAAGGCGTTCAGCCCGGTGATGTTGCGGGAGAGGTTCACGCCGGACCGGTAGGAGTTGACGAACGCGGGTGCGTTGGGGTCCTGCTTGATCTCCTTGATGATCCCGGTGACCGGGCTGACCAGGTGCTGGTAGCGGTCGAGCACCTGGGCGGGCAGCAGCGTGCGGTGCCCGCCGCCGGCCGAGGAGGCCTTGCGGGCCGGGTTCAGCCGCACCGGCTTGCACGCCCGTGAAGTGAAGAGGGTGGCGTCACCGCAGTTCGCGCACTGCGGCCGGGCACGCAGCTCGTGCCTGCTGCCCTCGAAGTCCTGGGTGTCGAAGGTCCACACCGAACGCTGCCCGGGGTAGCGGTGCCCGGCCAGCCACTTGGTGACCTCCAGCGCGATCAGGTTGCCCGCCGCGGCGGCCAGCGACGGCAGCGACGGCACCGGCCGGGCCGCCGGGCCCTGCCTGCCGAGCGTGGCCTGCACGCAGGCCTCCGCGTGCCGGTGCCCCCAGAGCCGGTTGGCCAGGCAGTGCCAGCACCCCGGCCGGTCCGGTTCGAAGAACGGCCCGAGCCAGACCCGGGTGCCGGCCGGCTTGGCGAGCAGCCACGGCTTGCCCAGCGCGCGCTGGGCGGCGTCCGCCTCGGCCAGCGCCGGGTCGAGGTAGTCGTCGCAGACCACCACGGTCAGGTCGGCGGCCGGATGCGGTCCGGAGTGGACGTCCACTCCGGACTCGGTCAGCGCCCGGCTGACCGCGGCGACGCCGGTGGTGGTGTTGACGCCGACCAGCGCGACCGTGGCGACCGCCGCGCGGGCGGCGTCGGCGGCGGCCACCCCGCAGGCGTCCCAGTACGCCTGCGCTTGTTCGTCCACTTCGGTTTCCTCCGGCGCGCGGAGGCTGACCAGCCCGGCTTCGACCAATTGGCCGATCAGGCTGCTCACCTGGTCCGCGTCCATGCCTCCCGGCTGGGCGCGCAGCAGGCTTTCGAAATCGTGGTTGCCGTCCAGCAGTGCCGCGAGCGAGGCAACGCGCGCCCCGCGCAGTGCGGTGACCCCGTGCTCGGAGAACAGGTAGGCACCTTCGCCCTCGTTGACCTCGGCACGCAGGTGACGCTTGAAAACCGGAACTCTCGCCGCGACACCGCCGTCCATCAGGCGGCTTCCGGGAAGGTGGTGGTCGGGGTGGAGGTCCAGCAGGTGTTGGTGGGCAGCACCGCCAGCCCGCGGGGGTCGTGCCACTGGTCGAAGCTGTCGATCACCAGCACCACGTTGTCCTCGCGGGGCAGTTCGACCACGTTCTGCTTGTTCATCGTCGATCCTCCGATTTGCGGGTGTTTCGTTGGTGATGGGAGAATCCTGCGCTGGCGACCGGTCGTGGTTCCAGTGCCGCCCACACGGGTCCCGTATGCGTTTTTCACATCGCCCCCGGCCATATTCACGTCGGGACTGGTGCCCCTCTCACTGCCGCTGACCAGGGCGTTTCTGTCAATCTTCGAGAAACGCACGACTGTGCCGACAGGAGCAGCCAGCACTTGGGGAGCAGTCGGTTCACGCGTCGGATGTGACTGGGAGGGAACGAACGTGTTGGTTTCCGAGGTTCCGGCCGGGAGTGACAGCCCCGGCGGCACGGCCGAAAGCGCGGTGACGTTCACCCTTCTCGGCCCGCTCGAGGTGCTCAAGGACGGTGTCGACTACGCGCCGACGGCGCCGAAGATCCTGCAGCTGATGGCGATGCTGCTGATGCGGCCGGGCAAGGTCGTGCAGATCGACTCGATCATCCAGGAGCTGTGGGCGAACAAGCCACCCCGCAGCGTGCGCACCACCATGCAGACCTACGTCTACCAGGTCCGCCGGTGCATCGAGCAGAACAAGCTGGCCGCCGACCCCGAAGCGATGCTGGCCACCAAGCCCCCCGGCTACGTCTTCCGCATCGATCCGGCGCAGGTCGACGTGTTCGAGTTCCAGCAGCTGTGCCGGCGCGGCCGCGACGAGCTGGAGGCGCGGCGCTTCGCCGACGCGGCCCGCTCGTTCCGCGGTGCGCTGGGCCTGTGGTCCGGCCCGGCGCTGGCCAACGTCAACTGCGGTTCGGTGCTCGCCGCCTACGCGGTGGACCTGGCCGAGCAGCGCCGGGCCGCGCAGCACCTGCGGATCGAGGCCGAGATCGAGGCTGGCATGCACCGCGAGCTGGTCGGCGAGCTGCGTTCGCTGGTCACCGCGAACCCGCTCGACGAAGGCCTGCACGGGCAGCTGATGCGCGTGCTGGGCCGCAGCGGCAGGCGGTCCGACGCGATGGCCACCTACCGGCAGCTGCGCACGCGGCTGACCACCGAACTGGGCGTCGAACCGTGTGACGAGCTGCAGCTGCTGCACCACGAGCTGCTCTCGGCCGGAGACCCCTCCTGATGTTCCGCGGTTACCCGCTCACCGAGAAGGTTTCCTTGCAGGTGAAGCTTTTCCGCAGTGTGTCAACTCGGCCACGAGCGCCGTGTGCAGGCGCTCGTTCGGGTGTCGAGCGGTTCCCGAGTCCACCCAAAGACGCTGGACCGCAGCTATGGCGACAGCCCGATCATCTCCGTCCAACCGATGTCTCAACCTGACGAAGAGTGGGGATTTACGATGAGTCGAACGTACGGACAGTTCTGCGGCCTGGCACGTGCCATGGAGATGGTGGGCGAGCGCTGGGGCATGCTGGTGGTCCGCGACCTGCTGCTCGGCCCGAAGCGCTTCACCGACCTGCGCGCCGGGTTGCCGCGCATCCCGTCCAGCATTCTCTCCGCCCGGCTGAACGAGCTGGAGGAGGCCGGCGTGGTCCGGCGCCGCGTGCTGCCGCAACTGGACGCCTCGGTGGTCTACGAGCTCACCGAGTACGGCAGCGAGCTGGAAGCCGTCGTGCTGCAGCTGGGCCTGTGGGGCGCCCGGTCGCTCGGGTCGCCGGGTGAGGAGGACGTGTTCACCATGGACTCGGCCATCCTGTCGCTGTACACCACGTTCCGGCCGGAGGTGGCCACGAACGTGCGCGCCAGCTTCGAGCTGCACTACGGCCCGACGATGACGCTGCACGCGCTGATCGACGGCGAGGACCTGAAGGTGGGCGAGGGCCCCTACCCCGACGCCGACCTGACGGTCACCTGCTACGGCTCGATCAAGCCGGTGTTCGCCAAGGAGATCTCGCCGCAGGAGGCGCTGGACCAGGGCATCCTGAGCATCTCCGGGGACCCGGCGCTGCTCGAGGTGTTCGCCGACCTGTTCCACATCCCGGCCGCGCCGCGCAAGGTCGAGGGCCTGGCCGTCCGCTGAAGCTGAGCCGGGGCCCGGCGCGACTCCCTCCACCGGGCCCCGACTCGTTCCAGCCTCTCGAAGTACCCCCGAACGCAATGAATGTGGCTTTCATAGCGTCTGACGCTATGAAAGCCACATTCATTGCATGGGGTCGGTCAGCTGGCCCGCGGCAGGCGTACCACCGTGTTCGAAGAGGACCGGTGCACCACGTCCCCCGCCGGTGCCCGGACGTGCGCGTCCGCCGGCACGTCGTGCAACACCAGCGACTGCGCCCCGATCAACGCGTTGTCCCCCACCGTGATCGGCCCCAGCAGGCTCGCGTTCGCGCCCACCGTCACCCCGTTGCCGAGCTTCGGGTGCCGCCTGCCGTCGGCGCGTTCGCGGTCCTGCCACCAGCCGTAGGAACCCAGCGTCACCTGGTGGAACAACGACACGTCGTCGCCGATGACCGCGGTTTCCCCGATCACCACGCCGCAGCCGTGGTCGATGAAGAACCGGCGCCCGATCCGCGCGCCGGGATGGATCTCGATGCCGCCGGTCAGCACGCGCGTGAGCATGCACACCGCGCGCGCCGACTTGAACCTTTCCTTGCGGTACAACCGGTTCCCGACGCGGTACCCGGCGAGCGCGAGCACCGTCGGGTGCAGCAGCGCCTCGCTGCGGGACCGGATGGACGGGTCCCGGTCGATGATGACGTCCAGCAGTTCCGTGCTCGCGGCCACCGCCCGGCGCAGCCGCCCGATCAGCCCCGCCATCAGCGACCCCGCTTCGTGCCGAAGAACTGCTCCCGCCAGATTTCGTGCACCGCCAGCGCCCAGATGGTCAGCGCGGTGGTGTCCCCCGGCTCGGTCGCCTGACGCGTGAACAGCCGGTCCACCGCGCTCACGTCGACCTGACCGGCCGCCTTCAACCGCGGTGCCGCCAGCAGGTCCCTCGCGTAGTCCCACAACGGCCAGCCCGGCGTGAGCATCGCGGTGATGGGCAGGGTGAACGGCTGCTTGGGCCGGTTCAGCACGGCGTCCGGCAGCAGCCCGGCAGCCGCGGCGTAGAGCGTCCGCTTGACGCCGGTGTCGTCGATGCGCCGCCGGTCGGACAGCGCGCGCCCGAGTGAAACCACGGAACGCTGGCAGAACGGCAGCCGGACCTCCACCGAGCCGGACATGCTGAGGTGGTCCACCCGCCGCAGGTGGTAGGCGGGCAGCCGGTGCCCCAGCTCGAACTCGGTGATCCTGGCCAGCACCGAACCCTCGCCGGTGGCCAGCGGACCGGTCGCGTCGGCCGGGATGGCCGGGCCGGATTCGGCCAGCGCGGCCCGGTAGTCGTCGGTGTAGAGCGCGTACCGCTCGGTCGCGGGCAGCACGCCCAGCGCGTCGAGGTAGTTGTCGTACCAGGGTTTCCCGGCCGCGTCCGCCCGCGTCGCCGCGGTCATCCTGGAGTACCCGCCGAACACCTCGTCCGCCGCGTCACCGGTCAGCGCGACCTTGAACCCGCTGTCCCGCACCGCGTTGAACAACGCGTAGGTGCTCAGCGTGATCGGGTCGGCGTTCGGCTGCCCGAGGTGCCAGACCACATCGGACAGCAGGTCCGGGAAGGTCGCCGGATCGATCTCCACCTGGTGGTAGTTCGTGCCCGCGCGGTCGGAGACCTGGCGCGCGAAGCGGCGCTCGTCGGCGGGCCAGTTGCCGGTGTAGGCGATGTTGAAGGTGTGCAGCTCGGTTTCCGACTCCGCGGCGAGCGCGGTGACCAGGCTCGAGTCGAGCCCGCCGGAGGTGATGGTGGCCACCGGCACGTCCGCGACCAGCAGCTGGCCGACCTCGTGCCGCAGCCGCTCCCGCAGGTCGCCGGCCACCGCGGCGTCGTCCTCCGGCAGCACCTCGGCGACCGGCGGCTCGCGGCGGTATGTGCGCAGCCCGGCGTATTCGGTGCAGATCATCGTGGTGGACGGCGGCAGGACGCGCACGCCGTCGAACATGGTCTGCTCGCCGAACGGGGTCTTCGTGGCCAGGTACGCGTCCAGCCCGGCTTCCCATTCGGCCGGGGCGACCTCGCCGAAGCCCAGCAGCGCGGGCAGTTCCGAAGAGAAGTGCAGCGACCGCGCGCCCGGCTCCCACCGGTAGTACAGCGGCTTCATGCCGATGTGGTCGGTGGCCAGCAGCAGCCGCGGTTCCGCGCCACGCAGGTCGATCACGGCGATCGCGTACATGCCGTCGAGGTGGTCGACGAACGCGTCCCCGTAGGCGTGGTAGAGCGCGGGCAGCACGTTGCCGTCGCAGTGGTCGTCGAACCGGTAGCCCTTCGCGGTGAGCTCCGCGCGCAGGCGCACGTGGTTGTAGATCTCACCGTTGAACACCACCTTGATGCGGTCGTCGAGTTCGTAGGGCTGGGCGCCCCCGTCGAGATCGACGATCGCCAGCCGGTTGTTCCCGATCCCCCAGCCGCCGGCCCGCGCGGTCCCGCGCCCGTCCGGCCCACCGTGGTGTTGCAGTGCGGCGACCGCCCGCAGCTCGTGCGGTGTCGCCTTCGCGTTGAAAAAACCGTAAATTCGGCACATGGGCTTTCGCTCTCCAGCCTCACAGGCAGGCAGACAGTCCTGCGGCACGTCAATCACAAAGATCGCGTAAACCGCTCGATGTCGTGTCGAGCCCGGCTGAAGCCGAAAGCTATTCCTCCGGCAGGAAGCGCAGCACCGGCAACATGGCCTGTGAGTCCACTTGGGACGGATCGGGTTCTTCACAACTGCGCAGTTGCTTGCCGATCGTCTCACCGTCGATCCCGGCGCCGATCAGCACCAGCCGGGTGCCCCGGCGTTCGCCGGCCGCCCAGCCGGATCTGCGCAGCCGCAGGAAAGCACCGACGGTGTGCACGGTGTACTTCTTGTCGTGGCCGGGCAAACCGAGATCGACGTCACCCTTGATCCGGTAGATCCCGGCCGGCCGGTTTTCCATGAATTCCATGAACCGGCGCGGGTGCAACGGGGTTTCGCTCTCGAATTCGACGCTGTCGTAACGCGCGTGCGCGTGCCGCGAATGGTCTTCGTCCGCTGTGTCCTCTTCGGACAGGTCGAGGAAGGACAGCTGCCGCGCGTGTTCCTCGCGGCGCTCCGGCAGTTCGAACAGCAGCGCCGGGTCGATCCGGCCGTGCTCCACCCCGAGCACCGGCACGCCCTGCGCCAGTTCCTCGACCGTCTCGCGCACGCCGTCGGCGATGCGGTCGATCTTGTTCAGCACCACCAGATCCGCCAGCCGCACGTGGTCGGCCAGCTCCGGGTGCTCCGCCCGGACCGCGGTGAACTCGGCGCCGTCGACCACCTCGACCAGCCCGCCGTACTCGATGTGCTCGTGCTCACTGGCCAGCAGCAGCCGGATCAGCCCGCGGGGTTCGGCGAGCCCGCTCGCCTCGATCACGATCACGTCCAGGTCGGCACCGGACAGCCGGGCCAGCATGCCGTCCAGCCCGCTGGCGTCGACCGCACAGCACAGGCAGCCGTTGTTCAGCGACACCATCGAATCGACCTGGCCGGCCACCGCCATCGCGTCCACGCCGATGCTGCCGAAGTCGTTGACCACCACGCCGATGCGCGCGCCGGAACTGTTGTGCAGCAAGTGGTTGAGCAGGGTGGTTTTGCCTGCCCCGAGAAAGCCGGCGACCAGCACTACCGGGATCTGCTTCCGCATCACCCCACCCTACCGGCGGCGTTGACAGCGCCCGGCCGGGACTGGAACCCTGGGTGGCGGAGGCCGAGAGGCGCTGCGACGGACTGGGAAAGCCCAGCTCCGCCACGCTCGGCCTTCGCGCGACGAACGAACAAGGGCGCCTCCGACTTCTGGAGGTGCCTTTTTTGTGAACGCGAAACTGCGGCAGGTCAACGGGCTCGAGTTCGCGGTGGCCGATCTGTCACTGGCCGAAGCCGGCCGCCACCAACTGCGCCTCGCCGAGCACGAAATGCCCGGCTTGATGGCCATTCGCGCCGAATACGCCGCGGCCAAACCGCTGAAGGGCGCGCGGATCGCGGGCTCGCTGCACATGACCGTGCAGACCGCGGTGCTGATCGAGACGCTGGTCGATCTCGGCGCCGAGGTGCGCTGGGTGTCCTGCAACATCTTCTCCACCCAGGACGAGGCCGCCGCCGCGGTGGTCGTCGGCCGCGACGGCACCGTGGACCGCCCCACCGGCACGTCGGTGTTCGCCTGGAAGGGCGAGACGCTGGACGAGTACTGGTGGTGCACCGAGCAGCTGTTCACCTTCCCCGGCGGGCACGCGCCGAACATGCTGCTCGACGACGGTGGTGACGCCACGCTGCTGGTGCACCAGGGCGCCGAGTTCGAGGCCGCCGGTGTGGTGCCCGAGCCCACCGAGGACGACCCGGAGGAGTACCGGATCGTCCTGCGCACGCTGCGCGAGAGCCTGGCCGCCGACCCGAAGCGGTTCACCAGGGTGGCGAGCGAGATCAAGGGCGTCACCGAAGAGACCACCAACGGCGTGAAGCGCCTCTACAAGCTGGCCGAAGAGGGCAAGCTGCTGTTCCCGGCGATCAACGTCAACGACTCGGTGACCAAGTCGAAGTTCGACAACAAGTACGGCATCCGCCACTCGCTGGCCGACGGCATCAACCGCGCCACCGACGTGATGCTCGGCGGCAAGCTCGCGGTGATCTGCGGGTACGGCGACGTCGGCAAGGGCGCCGCCGAGTCCCTGCGCGGGCAGGGCGCGCGCGTGGTGGTCACCGAGATCGACCCGATCTGCGCGCTGCAGGCCTCGATGGAGGGGCTGGAGGTGGTGCGCCTGGAGGACGTGATCGAAAAGGGCGACCTGTTCATCACCACCACCGGCAACCTCGACATCATCATGGCCGCCGACATGGCGCGGATGAAGCACAACGCCATCGTCGGCAACGTCGGCCACTTCGACAACGAGATCGACATGGCCGGGCTGGCCAAGGTGCCGGGCATCCGCAAGGTGGAGATCAAGCCCCAGGTGCACGAGTGGGTCTTCCCCGACGGCCACGCGATCATCGTGCTGTCCGAAGGCCGCCTGATGAACCTGGGCAACGCCACCGGGCACCCGAGCTTCGTGATGTCGAACTCGTTCAGCAACCAGGCCATCGCGCAGATCGAGCTGTTCACCAAGCCGGGTGAGTACGACAGGGACGTCTACCGGCTGCCGAAGCACCTCGACGAGAAGGTCGCGCGCCTGCACCTGGACGCGCTCGGTGTGCGGCTGACCGAGCTGACCAAGAAGCAGGCCGAGTACATCGGCGTGGACGTGGCCGGCCCGTACAAGGCCGACCACTACCGCTACTGACGCTACTGAGGCAACGGCGCGAGGCTCACCGGGACGCCGTTGAACACGGCGTTCCCGGAGAGCACGTCCACCACCCGCTCGTCGGTCAGCGTGTTCGCGTTCACCCCCGGTTCGGTGGTCGCGACGCGCTGGCCGCGGCCGGAGTGGCCCCAGCCGTGCGGGAGGCTGACCACGCCGGGCATGATCGCGTCGGTCGGCTCGACCGGCACCACCAGCTCACCGGCGGACGACCGGATCACCGCCTGCTCGCCGAGGCCGAGCCGCTCGGCGTCGGCCGGGTTGACGTGCAGCGTGCACTGGTTGCTGCCGCCACGCAGGCCGGGGACGTTGTGCAGCCAGCTGTTGTTCGAGCGCAGCTGCCGCCGTCCGATCAGCAGGAACTCGGGTGCCTGCTCGGCGAGTCGCGCGCGCAGGCGGGTGAGGTCGCCGGTGATCTCCGGCGGGCTCAGCTCGACCCGGCCGGACGGGGTGCAGACCAGCTCCTTGAGCCGCGGTTCCAGCGGTCCGAGGTCGATGCCGTGCGGGTTCTCCCGCAGCTTTCGCAGGGAAAGGCCGTACGGGCCGAGCTGCAGCATCGCGTCCAGCATCAGCTCCGGGCCGCTGTCGCCGGTGAGCCCGGCGCGCATTTCCTCCGACCCGCCGGTCAGCTGGCCGACGATCATCTCGTCGAGCACCGAAGCCGGGGTGCTCGCGGGTTGCCCGGACACGATCAGCGTCAGCTTCGCCATGATCTCGGCTTCGGAGAGCTGGTCGTCGTCGAGCGGGAGGATCGCCGGGGAGAACCGGGTGTAGTTCCGCACGGTCACCGTGAGCAGCAGGAAGTCGTAGTGCGGCATCTGCAGCATGCGCGGCGGCGGCAGGATCACGTTGGCGTGCTTGGTGGTCTCGTTCAGGTACGGGTCCACGCAGACCATGAAGTCCAGTTCCGGCAGCACCCGGTCCAGGCGCGGGCCGTTCGGCGCGGAGAGCACCAGGTTGCCCGCGATCGAGATGAGCGCCTTGACCTGGCCTTTGCCCGGGGTCTCGATCTCGTCGGCGAGCGTGGCCACCGGCAGCTCACCGAGCGCCTCCGGCAGGCCGCGCACCCGGCTGTGGAAGTTGCCGGTGGTGAACGCCTGGCCGGTGCGGAAGACCTCGAGCGCGGCGGTGCGGGTGAACATCACGCCACCCGGGGAGTCGAAGTTGCCGGTCAGGATGTTGACCACGTCGACGAGCCACTGGGTCAGCGTGCCGAACTCCGAGGTGCAGGTGCCGATCCGGGTGTACACGGCGGCGGTCGGCGCGGCGGCCAGCTCGCGGGCGGTCCGCGCGATGTCGTCGGCCGCGATGCCGCAGATCGGCGAAACGGCGGCCGGGGTGAACTCGGCGGTCAGCGCACGCAACTCGTCGAGGCCGTTGACGTCCAGGGTGACCGTGTCGAGCTGCTCGGCCAGCAGCGTGTTGACCACGCCGAGCAGGAAGAACGCGTCGGTGCTCGGCCGGATGAACAGGTGCTCGTCGGCGAACTTCGCGGTGCGCGTGCGACGCGGGTCGACCACGGTGATCTTGCCGCCGCGGCGGCGCAGGTCCTTGAGCCGGCGCGGGAAGTCGGGCGCCGCGCACAGCGAACCGTGTGACTCCAGCGGGTTCGCGCCGATCACCAGCAGGTGGTCGGTGCGGTCCACGTCGGGCACCGCGATCGCCATCGGGTCGCCGAACAGGTACCCGCTGGACACGTGCTTGGGCATCTGGTCGATGGTCCCGGCCGAGTAGACGTTCCGGCTGCCCAGCGACTGGGTCAGCGGCACCCGGTACATGAACCCGGCCATGGTGTGGAAGGTCGGGTTTCCGAAGTAGACGGACAGCGCCTCGCGGCCGTGCTGTGCCACCACCGCGTTGAGCCCGCGCTCCACCTCGGCGAACGCCTCGTCCCAGCTGACCTCGTGCCAGGTGTCACCACGCCGGACCATCGGGTGGCGCAGGCGGTCCGGGTCCTCGTCGAGCTGGCCGAAGCTGGCGCCCTTGGGGCAGATGTAGCCCTGCGAGAACGGGTCGTCCGGATCGCCCTTGACCGAGGTCACCCGGTTGTCGTCGGCCAGCGTGAGCCGGAGGCCGCAGACGGCGTCACAGATGGAACAGGTCCGGTGCGCGGTTCTCATCGCCTACTCCCAGCGGTGGTGGTCCTTGCATCATTGCCCGGGGGTGCGGTGCCGGAATTCCTCTCGACTGCGGTTTTGGCCCGGCTGGCGCGATCATGAAGATTTCCTCATCATCGCTTCATCCGGGTTTTCGCGAGCGGGCGGAGGGTGGTGGCATGACCAAGGCGTCGCGCCTGATCGCGCTGCTCGCCGTGCTCGCCCTGCCGGTGGGCGCGGCGATCGTGCTGCTCCTGCTCGCCGATCCGGAGCCGCCGCGTGAACCGGCGACCGTGCGGATCGGCGAGTCGGCGACGTTCGTGCCGCCCCCGCCGTCCGCGAGCACCCCGCCCCCGTCCAGCACGAGCGCGGCGCCTTCCGACACCTGGCTGCCGCCGCCCCCGCCCGTGGACGACGACGATCTGGACGACAACGAGCTGAACAACGACGATGACGACGACTGACCCGCGCCGCATTCCCGCGCGGGTCCGCATCATGGGCTGGTTCGTGCTGGTGATGGCCGCCGGGCTGACCGCCGTGGTGCTGCTGGTCGCCGAGTTCGAGTACGACGCCATCGACGACCGGGTCAACCGCAGCCTCGACCAGGACGCCGAGGAGTTCCGCACCTTCGCCGCCAGCGCGATCAGCCCGGACGGGCAGCCGCTGCGGGACCCCGAACAGATCCTGCGCCTGCACCTGACCACCCAGTACACCGATCCGGCCGAGGTGCTGATCGGCGCGGTCGGCACACCGGAGCTGCCGCAGCTGGTCAAGCAGGGGCGCACGGCGAACGAGGTGATCGACGCGGACGTGGTGCGCCAGGTGATCACGGCCGACGGCTCGACCGGCACCGTGCCGACCGCGGGCGGCGAACTGCGCTGGTCGCGAGTGGACATGCTGCCGCCGACCGGCGGCGACCAGCCGGCCGGCTGGTTCATCAGCGGCTTCTTCACCGACGCCGAACGGCCGGAGGCGGCGTCCACCGTGCGGTCGCTGATCGGGATCAGCGCGATCGCGCTGGTGCTCGGAGCCGGGATCTCGTGGTTCGCGGCCGGGCAGATCCTGGCGCCGATCCGGACCGTGCGGCAGACCGCGGCGCGGCTGACCGAGCACGACCTGACCCACCGCATCCCGGTCGACGGCCGCGACGACATCGCCGCGCTCGCCGAGCAGTTCAACGCCATGCTCGACCGCCTGGAGCAGGCGTTCCGCACGCGCCGCGAGTTCCTCGACGACGCCGGGCACGAGCTGCGCACCCCGATCACCATCGTGCGCGGGCACCTCGAACTGCTCGGCGACGACCCGGCCGAGCGCGCCGAGGTGGTCCGCCTGTGCATCGACGAGCTGGACCGGATGGCCCGCATCGTCGACGACCTGCTTCTGCTGGCAAAAGCCGGTCAGCCGGACTTCCTGCGGCCGGAGTGGACCTCGGTGCCCGAGCTGACCAGTGATCTGGACGCGAAGGTCCGCGCGATCGCGCCGCGGGCGTGGTCGCTGGAGGGGATCGGCGAGGGCGAGGCCTGGCTGGACGGTCAGCGCGTCACGCAGGCGGTGCTGCAGCTCGCGCAGAACGCGGTCCAGCACACTTCGGACGGTGACCCGATCCGCCTCGGCTCCTCCCTGATCGGGGACACCGTTTCGTTCTGGGTGACCGACAGTGGTGCCGGGGTGCCGCCGGAGGAGGCGTCGAAGATCTTCGAGCGGTTCTCCCGCGGGGCTTCGGGCACGCGGGACCCCAACGGCGCCGGGCTCGGGCTGGCCATCGTGAAGGCCATCGCCGACGCGCACCACGGCCGGGTGCTGGTCCACTCACCGCCGGGTGAGGGCGCCACGTTCGGCATCGAACTACCGGGAGGTACGCGGTGAGCCGCATCCTGATCGCCGAAGACGAGCAGCGCATCGCGTCGTTCGTGGAGAAGGGCTTGCGTGCCAACGGTTTCAGCACAACGGTGGTGACCGACGGCGACGCCGCGCTGGCCAGTGCGGTGTCGGAGGACTTCGATCTGGTGGTGCTCGACCTCGGCCTGCCCAAGCGCGACGGCTTCGAGGTCCTGACCGCCATGCGCGCCGCCGGGACGCTGACGCCGGTGATCATCCTGACCGCGCGTGATTCGGTCGGTGACACGGTGGCCGGTTTGGAGGGTGGCGCGGACGACTACATGACGAAGCCGTTTCGATTCGAGGAACTGCTGGCTCGGGTTCGGCTGAGGTTGAAGCCGGTGGCGGGTACGCCGGAGCTGACCGTGTTGCGGCACAACGGTTTGTCACTGGACCTGCGGACGCGACGGGCCCAGACGCCGGAGTCGACCACGGATTTGACGGCGCGGGAGTTCGCTTTGCTGGAGTTGTTCCTGCGACATCCGGGACAGGTGCTTTCGCGGGAGCAGATCCTTTCGCATGTGTGGGGGTACGACTTCGATCCGGGGTCGAATGTGGTGGACGTTTACGTGCGAACGGTGCGGCGGAAGGTGGGGCAGGATCGGATCGCGACGGTTCGGGGGATGGGGTATCGGTTGGTGTAGGGGGTTTTGGGGGGTTTCGGGGCCTTTTGGGCCACCCCGGTGATTGATTGTGACGACGGCGAAGACCCGCTTGTCAAGGCTGGGGAGAGTACCTTGACAAGCGGGTCTTCGCCGTGTTTTGGGCTGTGGACCGGGGATGGGGTGGGACTGGGTGGCGTGGTGGGCGCTTTTCTGCTGCCGGGCGGCGGTTGGGTGGACGGGGGTGGTGGGCGCCTTTCTGCTACCGGGCGGCGGTTGGGTGGATGGGGGTGGGCACCTTTGTGTTGTCGGCTGAGGCGGCTTTGTGTTGTCGGGTGGCGGTTGGGTGACCGGGTCGCGGGGGGTGTCACGAATGTGGCTTTCGAGACGTTTGGCGTCTCGAATGTGGCTTTCGTGACAAGTCCGGGGGCCGATGGACACGAATGTGGCTTTCGGGGCGAAAATCCGCCCCATAAGCCACATTCGTGTTCTAGGGGAGCAGGCCGGCGGCGGCTTCCACTCGGTTCCGGCCCTCGTGTTTGGCGGTGTACATGGCGGCATCGGCGGTGGCCAGCAGGTCCTGCACCGAGAGGCCGTTGTCCGGGGCCAACGCCGCCCCCACCGAGATGGAGACGTGGCCCGCGGGTACCTCCAGCGCGGCCACCCACCGGCGCAGGCGTTCGCCGACCGCCAACAATTCCACCGCGCTGATGTCCGGCAGGGCCACCACGAACTCCTCCCCGCCGAACCTGCCGACCAGGTCCCCCGAGCGCACCCCCGCGGTGATCGCCTTCGCCACCACCTTCAGCACCACGTCCCCGGCGCCGTGCCCGTGTTCGTCGTTGATGCGCTTGAAGTGGTCCAGGTCGATCATCAGCACCCCGAACGTGCCACCCCGGCGGCTCGTGCGGTCCAGCGCGTGCGTGGCGAACTCCGTCCACGCCGTCGCGTTCAGCAGCTGGGTCTTGCCGTCGGTCTCGGCTGCCTTCCGGAACTGCGCCACCTGCGCCGAGCGCCCCAGCACCGCCAGCACCGCGGGCACCGCCACCAGCAGCACCGCCGGTGTGTCCACCACACACGCCGCGAGCAGGCCGAGGCCCATCGCGCCGAGTTCCAGCAGTTGCTCACCGAAGCCGCTGACCACGTTCCGCACCCGCGCGCTCGGCTCGGACAGCAGCTTGACCACGCAGATCAGCGCGTAGTTCACGAACCAGCGCACCCCACCGGCCAGCACCACCACGGCCACCGCGCCCGCCGTCGCCGGCACGCCCGGGTCGAGGGTCAGCACCACCACCGCCGCCTGGTTTGCCAGCAGGACCGTGCCCGCCGAGTAAAGCCAGCGGTGCGGGCGCATGGTGCCGCGCCGGTGCCACACCCGGAACCACATGTAGCCGTAACCGAGCACCACCATCGCGCTCGCCAGCACCGGCGGCAGCACGATCACCCCGGCGAAGTTCCACACGCTCGTCGTGCTCAGATAGGGACCCGAGCCGGCGGCGACCTCCCGCTTGCGCTCGATCGTCCTGGACAGCTCGACGTGCGCGACCAGGCAGGCGCCGAGCAGTCCGAAGCGGGCCAGCCCGGCGGCGTCCACCGGCGCCAGCGACGCGGTGGCCGCGGTGGCCACCAGCGCCACCACCTCGACGGCCAGCACCCACACCACGACCTGGCGTGGTGCTGACCAGAGGGCCCAGCCGGTCGGGCGGCCCAACGAACCCATATCTTCACCGTAACCAACCGATCACGGTTTGTGTACAGGCCCGCTCATACCGGATGCTGAAACCACCCGGACAGCCGAGTCCGGGGTTCCGCCTTGCTGGGGGGGGAGGTGAGCCGCCATGCGCGAGAACAACTGGTGAGCCGTCCGGGTCCGCGAGTCGATTCCGTCGAATCCTCAGTACGAGAAGAGGTGACATTCCCCATGCGCAAGCAGGAGAACAACTGGTGACCGAGCAGCGGCCGCCCCCCGCCCGCGTCCGCCGGGATCGTCAACCGGCCGCCGCGGGCGGGGATGCCGACGCCCGCCGCCAGGCCCCGGCCGCGACCACGGCCGCCACCGTGCCGACCGCGGCGGTGAGCCCGATGGCCACCGCGGGACCGGTCAGCCCGGCCAGCGCGCCGGTCGCCACGATGCCCAGCCCCTGCGCCACGCGCAGCGCCGCGCCCGCGAGACCGAACGCCTGCCCGAGCTGCTCTTCCGGGGTCTCACGCACAAAAGCCGCCTGCGTGACCATGTCGTGTGCCGACGCCACCCCGCACAAAGTCCACAGCAGCAACGAAATCCACAGTTCCGGCGCGGCGAACGAGGGCAGCAGCACCACGCAGCTGGCGATCGCGAGCGGCCCCAGCAACCGCAACCGCCACCGCTGGGGAACCCATCGCGCGAGCACCAGGTTCCCGAGCACGGTCCCCGCCGGGTTCGCCACCAGCAGCCAGCCGGCCCCGGCCGGTCCGGCGCCGATCTGCTCGGCGTACGGGATCGCCAGCCCTTCCGGCGCGGTGTAGAACCCCGCCACACAAGCCAGCAACAACAACGTCCGCAGCTTCGGCCGCCGCGAGATCAGCCGCGCGCCCGCCCGCGCGCGTTCCCACGGTGTCATCCCGGCGACCGGTCCCATCCGGACATCCGCCCGCACGCCGATCGCGATCACCAAGGCGGACAACAGGAACGTCGCCACGTCGATCAGCAGCACGGCGGGCACCCCGAGCAGTGCGACCAGTCCCCCGCCCAGCGGCAGCCCGATCAGCAGCGCCACCTGGAACGTGGTGCTCACCACGCTCACCCCGAGATCGTGCAAACCCAACGGCCGCAACCACTTCACCAGCAGCGAGGCACGGGCCGCGGAGAACGGCGCGGACAGCAGCTGCACGGCGAACACCGCCGCACACAGGGCCACAATGGACAGTCCGGGCACCAGCATCACCGCGACCAGCCCGGCCCGCACCAGGTCCGCGGCGATCAGCACCACGCGTGCCGGGTACCGGTCGGCCAGCCCGGCCAGGAACAGCCCGCCGAGCAGGTCCGCTAGAAACGTCAGCGCCCAGGCGAGCGCGGTCCATCCAGCCGAGCCGGTGCGTTCGAAGACCAGCACCGCGAGCGCCACCCTGGCGAGCTGGTCACCGGCCACCGACACCACCTGCGACAACCACATCGCGGTGAACGACGGCACCCGGAACACCGCGGCGTAGGACGCGCGGGCCATGGCGGGCTCAACGCCGTCCGGCCAGGCCGAAGGCGTCGTCCGGGGGCACCGGCGCGCTCACCGGCTCCCCATCGGTGAGCGGTTTTGCCTTGCCGCGCAAGGACTTCAGCTCGTCGTCGGCCAGGCAGCGCGCGGGGAACGCCGCCGACGCCGAGCGCCGGGCGACCTCGGCGAAGGGCAGCTCGACCGCCGACGCGGCCAGCACCAGGTTCCCGAACCGCCTGCCCCGCAGGATCGCCGGTTCCGCCAGCAGGAGCGCGTGCTCGAACACCGAGGTCACCGTCGCGACCACCCGCCGGGCGAACCGCAGCCCCGGACCGTCGGAGATGTTCACCAGGTAGGTACCGGACGATCGCAGCACCCGCGCGATGTCCCTGGTGGACTCCAGCGTCGCCAGCTTGCTCGGCATGGCCGCGCGCTCGAAGGCGTCCAGCACCACCAGATCCGCGGAATCGCCGCGGCGGCTGGCGATGCCTTCGCGGCCGTCTGACTCGCGCACCCGCAACCCCGGCACCGAGCGCAAGTCCAGGTGTTCCCGCACCAGTTCGATCAACGGGCCGTCGGCCTCGAACACCAGCTGGCGCGAACCCGGCCGCGTGGCCGCGACGTACCGGGGCAGCGTGCACGCGCCGCCGCCGACGTGCAGCACGTCCAGCGCGAGCCCCGGCAGGCAGTCGATCACGTCGCCGATCCGGCGCACGTACTCGAACTCCAGGTGCGACGGCCGGTCAAGATCCACATAGGACTGCGGGATGCCGTCGACGTTGAGCTGCCAGCCGTTGGCGCGATCGAGGTCCCGCAACAGCTCCGCGGTGCCGAACCGCACCGGGTACTGCCCCGGCCCCGGCGTGCCCGCCCTGTTCCGCCCCATCACCGCTCACCCCTTCCACCCGCGCGACCACTCAACGTTAACCCCCGGTGAGACGGCGAGCGGCCTCGTTTTCGTGGGCCAGCCGGCGTAGTGCGCTCAGGATCGCGTCACCCACCACGGTCCCGATCACCATGCGCTCCACCGCGTCGGCCCGGTCGGCACCGCGGCGGGTGTACTCGATGTCGAATTCGGCGACGCGCTCGGAGGCGTCGGCGTAGGCGTCGAGCAGTTCCAGCAGGTCCTCGCCGTGCAGTTCGATCAGCGTCGCGAGCGCCGTGATCAGCGACGCCAGCGGCGGGGAGCCCGGCTTGATCTGCCAGCCGTGCCGCTCGATCAGCTCGTGCGCGATCCGGCTCGCCGTCTCCTGCCGCTCCCCCTCGGTCGCGGCGAGCTGCCCGGCCAGGTTGTGCTGCACCTTGCCGAGCACGTTGAACATCGACTTGTCGTCGTTCGCCATGGTGTCCAGCACTTCGCGCACCGCCGCCACGGACAGCCCGCCGACGTCGAGCAGCGCCCGCACCAGCTTGAGCCGCCGGACGTGCTCCTCGGAGTACCGCGCCTGGTTGGGACTGGTCAGCTCGCCGGGCGGCAGCAGGCCTTCGCGGAGGTAGTACTTGATCGTCGGCACCGCCACCCCGGTCCGCCTGCTCAGTTCCGCTACGCGCATCGCGCCTCCCGTCCTTCGGCCACTCAGCCTACGGACACCATCGCTATCCATTTTCGCTTGCCTTCTGGTCGAGCAGAGTGGATAGTGACGGTATCCGATAGTAGACAGCGCCACTATCCATACTGGGAGGAACCATGGACCCGCGCTCGATGCGTGAGTGGCATCGGCCGCTCATGCTGTTCGCCGCCGCGATGGCCGGAACGGCCGTGTTCGCGGCGGCCGGGCTGGTGCTCGACGACCGGGTGCTACTCGGGGCGCCGATCTGGCTCAAGCCGTTCAAGTTCGCGGTGTCGTTCCTGGCCTACGCGCTGACCTGGGCGTGGATGCTGTCCTTCCAGAGCCGCTGGCCGCGGCTGGGCTGGTGGACCGGCACGGTGATCGCCGCGGCGGGCACCATCGAGATGATCGCCATCGTCGGCCAGGTGGTCCGCGGCACGCGCAGCCACTTCAACGTGGGCACCGAGTTCGACTCGCTGGTGTTCGACCTGATGGGCGCCACCATCTCGGTCCTGCTGGTGGCGCACTTCCTGCTCGGCGCGGTGCTGCTGGCCGGGAAGTACGCCGACCGCGCGTCGGCCACCGCGATCCGGCTCGGCATGCTGCTCTCCGGCGTCGGCCTGGCGCTGGGCGTGCTGATGGTGCTGCCGACGGCAAACCAGCTGGCCACCGGCATCACCGACACCGTCGGCGCGCATTCGGTCGGCGTGCCCGACGGCGGGCCGGGCCTGCCGGTCACCGGCTGGAGCACCACCGGCGGCGACCTGCGCATCCCGCACTTCGTCGGCATGCACGCGCTGCAGGTGCTGCCGCTGCTGCTGATCGCGCTGACCGCCGCCGCGCGCCGGGTCCCGGTGCTGGGTGACGGCGAAGTCCGCCGTCGCCTGATCTGGGTGGCCGCCGGCGCGTACACCGGCCTGCTCGGCCTGGTCACCTGGCAGGCCCTGCGTGGCCAGCCGCTCACGGACCCGGACGCCCTCACCCTCGGCGCGTTCGCGCTGCTGGTGCTCGGCACCGCGCTCGCCACCGGTAAAGCCCTTGTCCCGCAACGAGTTCTGGAGCACCAGCGATGATGTCCAACCTGTTCGACCTGACCTTCGTGCTGGCGGCGCCGTTCTGGGCGCTGATGATCCTGGCGCCGGGCTGGTCGTGGACCCGGCGGATCGTGTCGTCCCCGCTGGTGTTCGCGCCGCCCGCCCTGCTCTACCTGGTGATCGCGGTACCGCGGCTGGCCGAGGTGCTGCCCGCGGTGGCGCAGCCGTCGCTGACCGGGCTGCAGGAGCTGATGGCCGAGCCGGGCGCGGCGACGCTGGTCTGGGCGCACATCATCGCCTTCGACCTCTTTGTCGGCCGGTGGATGTACCTGGAGAGCCGCGAGCTGGGCGTGCACCCGCTGGTGATGGCGCCGCTGCTGGTGCTGACCATCCTGCTCGCCCCGATCGGCGCGTTGGTCTGGCTGGTCATCCGGTCGGTTGCAGGGCGATCGCGAGCAGATCGCGAGTGGGACCTCGCGGCGTCCGGCCGGCCTGCCAAATAGCGCGCAGCCGCCGGCTCAGGTCGAGGTCGGGCACCGGCAGGCGGACCAGCGTGCCCGCGGCCAGCTCCGGCGCGACGGCGTACGCGCTGAGCACCGCGGGCCCGATGCCGCCGACCGCGGCCGCCTTGATCGCCGTGGTCGAGGACACCTCCAGCGCGGGCTCGGCGAGCGCACCACCGACGTGCGCCCGCAGAGCCCGTTCCAGCGCCTGGCGGGTGCCGGATCCCGGTTCGCGGCTGACCAGCGGCGTGGCCGCCAGCTCGGCGGCGCGTGGGCGACGGCGGCGCGTCGCCCACGGG
The DNA here is from genome assembly GCF_003312875.1 of Amycolatopsis albispora. Classification (NCBI taxonomy): domain Bacteria; kingdom Bacillati; phylum Actinomycetota; class Actinomycetes; order Pseudonocardiales; family Pseudonocardiaceae; genus Amycolatopsis; species Amycolatopsis albispora. The sequence continues at coordinate 7,870,873 of NZ_CP015163.1, read as the reverse complement.
TGCGTCGGCGCGACCACCAGCACCAGCTCGTCACGCGCGACTTCCTTGGCCTGCAAGCCATCCGGGATGTCGGGGCCCTCGACGAAGCCCAGCTCCACCGCGCCCGCGAGCACCTGAGCCGCGACGTCGGCGGAGTTGCCGGAGGTCAGTGCGACCACGGTGCCCGGATCGACCGCCTTGAGCGCGATCAGCCAGCGCGGCAGCAGGTATTCGGCGACGGTCAGGCTGGCGGCGATCCGCACGTGACTCTCGCGATCGGCCCGCAGCGCGGCGATCCCCGCCTCCAGATCCGAGGCCGCGTCGAGCACCGGCTGCGCCCAGCTCGCGACGAGCTGCCCCTCGGTGGTGAGCCGCGCGCCACGCGTGCCGCGTTCCAGCAGCGGCACACCGGCGCGGGCTTCGAGCTGCCGCAGCCGCACGCTGGCCGCGGGCTGCGACATGCCGTGCACCCGCGCGGCCCGGCCGATGCTGCCCAGCTCGGCCACGCTGAGCAGCAGGTCATAGCTGGTCAGCTCGCTCACCCTGGCGGACAGAGGCATAACGACAGTTTATGCATCCATAGCGCTTTGGGGACTACCGCCCGCCCGTGTTCACCCGGAGGGTGAGGTGGTGACCAGCACCTTGACCCGCCCGGCCCCCGTTGTCTGCGCGCCCGCGTTCGGCCCGAACTGGTTTGCCTCGATCATGGGCACCGGCATCGTCGCCACCGCCGCGGCGACGCTTCCGCTGCAGTTCCCCGGCCTGCGCACGGCCGCCACCCTGGTCTGGGCCGTGGCCGCGGTACTGCTGGTGGTGGTGTGCGGGGTGGCGCTGGCCCGGCTGCGGCGGTCGTACGCCGACGACCCGGTGATGGCGCAGTTCTGGGGCGCGCCGCCGATGGCGCTGTGCACGGTCGGCTCCGGCGCACTGCTGCTCGGCAAGGACTGGATCGGCCTGGACGCCGCACTGGCCATCGACTGGACACTGTGGACGATCGGCACGGCGTTCGGGCTGGGCACGGCGATCTGGGTGCCGGTGAAGATGATGACCACGCAGCAGGTGCGCGCGGCGCACACCTTCGCCGGCTGGCTGATGCCGGTGGTGCCGCCGATGGTCTCGGCCTCCGGTGGCGCGCTGCTGGCGCCACACCTGCCGCCGGACCTCCGGCCCGCCATGGTGGTGGGCTGCTACGCGATGTTCGGGGTGAGCCTGTTCGCGACGTTGTGCCTGCTGCCGCAGATCTGGCAGCAACTGGTGCTGGGACGGGCGGACAACGTGCCCACGAGCTGGATCGTGCTGGGTCCGCTGGGCCAGTCGATCACCGCCGCGAACCTGCTGGCGGGCCCGGCCGCCGAGGCGCTGCCCGCCCCGTACGGCCAGGCCGCCGTCGCTTTTGGACTGTTGTACGGGGTACCCACGCTGGGGTTCGCGCTCGTCTGGTCGGCGATCGCCGCCTCGCTCACCCTGCGCGCCGCCCGCCGGGGCCTGCCGTTCACCCTGTCCTGGTGGAGCTTCACCTTCCCGGTCGGCACCGTGGTCACCGGGGCGAGCGCCCTGTTCACCCGAGTCCACACCGGACTTTTTGCGGTGGTTGCGGTGGCCGGGTACGCGGCCTTGGTGACGGCGTGGCTCACGGTCGCCCCCAAGACCCTGCGCTTCGCCCGCCGTCAGGCCACGACGTGACCGGTGGTGGTGTCGACGTGCTCGGGGACCGGGTCGTGCTCGTCGCCGACGGAGAGGGTGCCGGTCGGTTCGAACAGCAGGACCGAAGCACCGTCCACTGAGGACGGTTTGTGGTACACCCCGCGCGGCACGACGAACGCGGATCCCTTTGGCAGCACGACTTCGCGTTCCTCGCCGTCGCGCAGGGCGATGCGGATTTCTCCGTCCAGCACCAGGAAGAACTCGTCGGTGTGCTCGTGGACGTGCCACACGTGCTCACCGGCGAACTTGGCCACGCGCACGTCGTAGTCGTTGACAAAGGCGACGATCCGCGGGCTCCACACCTGGTCGAAACCCGCCAGCGCCTCGTCGAGGGAGATCGGCTGCTTGCTCATGGCCCCAGCATGGGTGCTGGCGCCACGCGGGTGTGAGTGCTAGGAATCGCATATGTCGCGTGAATCCTCGCATCGAGTGGTCGCCATCGTCGACGACGGGTCGAACCCGTTCGAACTGGGCGTGGCCACCGAGCTGTTCGGGCTGCGACGGCCGGAACTGGACCGGCCGTGGTACGAGTTCGGGCTGTGCGCGGCCGAGCCGTCGATCCGCATGCACGAGGGATTCTTCACGCTGTCCGGGGTGCGCGGCCTCGACGCCGTGGACGAGGCGGGCACGGTGATCGCGCCGAACCGACCCGATCCCGAATCCGCGCCCGACCCGCGGGTGCTCGACGCGATCCGCCGCGCGCACCGGCGCGGCGCCCGGCTGATGAGCTTCTGCACCGGCACGTTCACGCTCGCCGCGGCGGGTGTGCTCGACGGGCGGCGTGCCGTCACGCACTGGCGCTGGGCCTCGGTTTTCACCGAGCGCTTCCCCGACGTGGAACTCGCGCCGGACGTGCTCTTCGTGCACGACGGCAACGTGCTCACCGCCGCCGGGAGCGCCGCCGCGCTCGACCTCGGCCTGTACGTGATCCGCCAGGACCACGGTGCCGAGATCGCGAACGCGGTCAGCCGGCGCCTGGTGTTCGCCGCGCACCGGGACGGTGGGCAGCAGCAGTTCATCGAACGCCCGGTGCCCGAGGTCCCCGACGCCTCGCTGGCGCCGGTGCTCGCCTGGGCACAGGAACACCTCGACCAGCCGCTGACCATCGGTGACCTGGCCGCCTTCGCCGCGGTCAGCCCAGCGACGCTGCACCGCTGGTTCCGGGCGGAACTCGGCACGACGCCGCTGGCCTGGCTGACCGGCGAGCGGGTTTCGCTGGCCTGCCGCCTGATCGAACGCGGGGAGCAGCGGCTGGAACTGGTCGCGCGGGCGAGCGGGCTGGGCACGGCGTCGAACCTGCGGGCCCAGATCCGCCGCCGGACCGGGCTCACGCCGACGGCCTACCGCCGCCGGTTCAGCACGCTCACCGCCTGAGGTTCAGGCGCAGCCGTCCGGCGTCGGCGTGCTGTTCAGCCCGACGTGCTCGCCGACGCCCTCGTCCGCCGCCGCGGCCAGCACTGCGTCGAGCAGTTGCGGGAAGCGGGTTTCGAGGTCGTCGCGGCGCAGCCGGACGTAGCAGCGGGTGCCTTCGCCGCGGCTGCAGGTGATGCCCGCCGCGCGGAGCACCTTGAGGTGGTGGCTCAATGTCGACTTGGCGACCGGCGCGCGCAGCTCGCCGAAGTTGCGCTCCACCCCGTCGGACAGCAACCGCACCAGGCCGACGCGCAGCGGGTCGCCGAGCGCGGCCATCACCTCGGTCAGCTTCAGCTCGTCGACCTCGGGATGTGCTGGCTGCCGCATGTCATCCACGATACTTGTTCGAAGACTGGCGAACATCGAACGCGCGATGCTAGCTTGTTCGATAGTTGACGAATATCGAACAAAGGATGGGCATGGAACTCCAGGACCAGCGCGCGCTTGTCACCGGTGCCACCAGCGGAATCGGCCGCGCGACGGTGAAGACCCTCGCCCGTGAGGGCGCCACCGTGATCGTCACCGGCCGCAACGCCGAGGGCGGCGCGAAGGTCGTCGCCGAGATCGAAGCCGACGGCGGCCGGGCGAGCTTCATCGCCGCCGACATGGCCGACCTCGACTCGGTGCGACGACTGGCCGCCGAGGTCGGCGACGTGGACGTCCTGGTCAACAACGCGGGCATCTTCCCGTTCGCGCCGACGCTCGAGCAGGATGTGCCCGACTTCGACGCGATGTTCGACGTGAACGTGCGGGCGCCGTACTTCCTCACCGCGGCGCTGGTGCCGAAAATGCTCGCGAAGGGCGCCGGCAGCATCATCAACGTCACCTCGATCGCCGCCTCCGTCGGCATGCCGGACTCGTCGGTCTACGGCGCCAGCAAGGCGGCCTTGGAATCGTTGACCCGCACCTGGGCGGCCGAGTTCAGGGGCTCGGGAGTACGCGTGAACAACCTCTCGCCGGGCCCGGTGCACACCGAAAAGGTGCTCGCGCAGAACGGCGACCTGGTGGCGGAACTCGGCCGCACCACCCTGCTCGGCCGCACCGCCGCGCCCGAGGAGATCGCCGAGGTGGTCCTGTTCCTCGCCTCGCCGCGGTCGAGCTATCTCACCGGCACCACCATCACCGCCGACGGCGGCGCCGTCGCGGTGTAGCGGACCTCAGGGCTGGCCGTAGGTCCGGAGCTTGTCGGCGACGCGTTCCACTTCGTATTTCGGGAGGACCGCGGGGGCACCGGCCGAGCGGGCGAGCAGCCAGACCTGGCAGCACCATTCCAGTTGCTGCGCCCGGTGGTAGGCGGCGGACAGGCCGTCGCCGTAGGTGACGGTGCCGTGGTTCGCCAGCAGGCAGCCACGGCGACCGTCCAGCGCGGTGAGCATGGCCTCCGCGAGGGCCTCGGTGCCGTAGGTGGCGTACTCGGCCACCCGCGCGGTCGGGCCGATCGACGCCAGCATGTAGTGGATCGGCGGCACCTCGTCCACCAGCGTGGACACCGCGGTCGCGTGGGCGGAATGGGTGTGCACGACCGCGGTGACCGGCGCGCCGTCGGGATCTTCGGCGCGCCGGTAGATGGTCAGGTGCATCGGCAGCTCGCTGGTCGGCCGCAGTTCACCGTCGACGGGTGAGCCGTCCAGCGCGACCACCGGCACGTCGGCCGGGCGCAGGTCCTCGTAGGCCACGCCGGTCGGCGTCACCGCGACGTGCTCACCCACCCGCACCGAGATGTTCCCCGACGTCCCGACCACGAGCCCGTCCGCGGTCAGCCGCCGCGCGTACTCGCACACCTGGGCGCGCTCGTCGGCGAGCAGCATCTACAGCCTCCACAAAGCTCGGGCCGACTCCAGCGATTCGGTGTACTCGCGGTACCCCTGCTGGTAGACGTCGGCGTTTTCCGGGCGCACCCGCACGGTGCGCGAGTTCGCTGCCCAGAGTTCCACATCGAAGGGCTGCCCGAGCGATTCCGCCGCGGTCAGCACCGCGCCCCGCGCGCCGACGCCCGGGTCACCGGGAATGACGATCGGGCGGCCCAGCACGTCCGCGAAGATCTGCGTCCATTCGGCCGAGCGCACGCCGCCACCACACGCGTACAGCGTGCCGGACAGCCCGGCGGCCTCGAAGCAATGCCTTGCCGCGTAAGCGATCGACTCGCACAGCGCGCGCACGAGATCGGCACGGGTGCTCTCCAGGCTCAGCCCGGCGAACTGCGCGCGAGCCGAGGCGTCGACAAACGGAGCGCGCTCCCCGGACGCGGACAGGAACGGCAGGGCCCGCACCCGCCCGGCGCCCGGGGTGCTCTCCGCGAGCAGCCCGCCGATCTGCTCGACGCCGATGCCCAGCAACCCGCAGATCCAGTCGATGCCCGCGGTGCCGACCATCGCGGGCATCGCGCGGAGGTAGTCGGCCTCGGCCGGGGTGGCCAGGAACATGCCAGCCGGTTCGCCCTCGCGATCCCAGGTGACGTCCCTGGTGAGCACCTGGCAGGCGAGCGTGGTGCCCGCGGTCAGGATGCCGTCACCCGGTTCGCGCACCCCGGCGCCGATGGCGCTGGCCGGCAGGTCGAACGGCCCGGCGGTGACCGGCAGCCCGACCGGCAGGCCGAGCAGTTCGGCACCGGTCCGGTTCAGCCGGAACACCGAGCGGCCGGGGGCGGGCTCGACCAGCAGGCCACGCCGGTGCCCGAGCCCGCAGGCTTCGATGGCGCCTTCGTCGTACTGCCTGGTCACCGGGTCGAGGAAGGGCAGGGAGGCATCGGAGACGTCGACGGTGATCTCGCCGGTCAGCCGCTGCACCACGGCGTCCACGCAGTACCCGGCCACCGCGGCGCGGTCCAGCGACTCCGGCTCATGTTTGTCCAAATAGGACAGCAGTGGCGCGTGGCAGCCGGGGAACACGCCGGAGCCGGTGCGCCGGTAGATCTCCCTGGCCACCCCTTCGGCCTGCCACTTGGCCACCAGCGAGTTCGCTCGCCCGTCCAGCCAGGACAACGCGGGCCGCACCGGGCGCCCCTCGGCGTCACGCAGCCACAGCCCGTCGCCCTGGCCGGTGAGCGCCAGCGCCGCGACCGGCTCGTCCAGCCGCGCCGTGACCTCGCGGACCACCGTGGCCACGGTGCCGATCACCTGCTCCAGGTCCTGTTCCACCCGCCCGCCGGGCAGGTGGTGCACCTCCGACGGGGCGCACGCGTCCACAATGGACACCCCGGCGTCGTCGAACACCACCGCCTTGGTCAGCGAGGTGCCGATGTCCACTCCGATGATGCGACCGGCCATGGCTTCAGCCGAGCACTTCGGGATTGGCCACGTGCGCGAGGCGCTCCCCGCGGGCGTACCGGCCGACCTCGGCCGCCACGATGCGGGCCGCGCGCTCCGCGGTCTGCCTGCTCGCTCCGGCCAGGTGCGGGGTGGCGATCACATTCGGCGCGTCCCGCAGCGCCCAGTCGGCTGGCGGCGGCTCCACGTCGTACACGTCCAGCCCGAGCGCGCCCAGCTTCCCGGAACGCAGCAGCTCGGGCAGCGGCGCGTAGTCCAGCAGCCCGCCGCGCGCGGTGTTGACCAGCACCGCGCCGTGCGGCAGCAGGGCCAGCTTCTCCGCGTTGATCAGGTGGTGGGTCTCCTCGGTGAGCCGGGCGTGCAGGCTGACCACCTGGCTCGACCGCAGCAGTTCGTCCAGCTCGACCGGCGCCGCGCCGTCGGCCTTGATCGCGGCCGGGTCGGCGTACGGGTCGGACACCAGCACCCTGGCGCCGAAGGCGGCCAGCACCTTCGTCACCCGCGAACCGATCGCGCCGTAGCCGACCAGTCCGACCGTGCTGCCTTCCAGCTCGATCCCGGCCTTGTCGTAGGCGTAGTAGTCCCCGCGCCAGGTCCCGCCGAGCAGCTCGGCCGAGGAGGTGGCCAGCCGCCGCATGGCGGCCAAGATCATGCCGACGGCGAACTCCGCCGCCGCCGCGGCGTTGCGGCCGGGCGCGTAGGTCACCGCGACCCCGGCCTCGGTGGCCGCGCGCAGGTCCACGTTCACCGGACCGCCCCGGCTCACCGACACCATTTTCAGCTGCGGCGCGGCGGCGAACACGGCTTTGGTGAACGGCGCCATCTGGGTGACCGCGACCTCGGCTCCCGCCAGCGCCTCGATCACCTGCTCCTCGGTGCCGCTGGCCTCGTTCACCCCGCCGACCGGGCCGAACGGCACCACCGGCCAGGGCAGCGACAGCTCGCTGAACACCGGCTCGGTGCCCAGCTCGGCGCGCACCGCGTGCTTGAGCAGCTCGGTGCCGACGAACTCGTCTCCTGCGGCGAGAATGCGCACTTGTGGTTCCTCCTTGAACCCGGAACTCGACGGAATTGTCCGTCAGGACGAATGGGCCTGCTCGTAGGCGGTGATGCGGGCGACCTTGCCGGCACTGGCCGACTCCGGGTCGAAGCGGTGGTCCAGCCATTCGCTGACGATCTTCTTGGCCAGCTCGGGCCCGATCACGCGGGCGCCGAAGGTGATGATCTGGCAGTCGTTCGACTTCACCGAGCGCTCGGCGGAGTAGGAGTCGTGCACCACGGTGGCGCGCACCCCCGGCACCTTGTTCGCCGAAATGGCCACGCCGATCCCGGTGCCGCAGACCAGCACCCCGCGATCGGCCTCACCACGGGCCACCACCTCGGCGGCGGCCAGCCCCAGCTCCGGATACGGCCGCTCGTCGGCGGCGTCCGGCACGCCGAGATCGGTCACCTCGGCCACGCGCTCGTCGGCACGCAGCAGGTCACGCAGCTGGTTCTTCAGCTCCGCCCCCGCATTATCGGCGGCGACGACGATCTTCATGCTTTCACCACTTTCCTGACGGACGGAGCTTCAGTGCGGCGGCCGCACGGGATGAGCCGGGCTGTGGTGGCGGGTGTCATGCCCTTGCCACCGAGTTGGCGGACAAGGCCTCGCCCGACGGACAGAGATTCAGTGACGCGGGCCCGTGCACGGCTGGAAGCCGCGGCTCGGCCTTGGCGCTTGCTGGTCGCCTCCTGACCGGCGGCTGGGCCCCGTTCGACGAGCCTGACTCCGGTGGCGGCGGGGGTCAGGCCCTTACCGCCGAGTTCGCGGACAAGGCCTGAAGCCGCGGCTCGGGCTCGGCCTGTGCTGGTCGCCTCCTGACCGGCGACGCGGCCACGCTTGGTGAGCCGGGCGGCGGTGGCGGAGGTCATGCTCCTGCCACCGTGTTTGCTGACAAGGCCTCGGCGCTTGCTGGTCGCTTCCTGACCGGCGGCTGGGCCACGCTCGGTGAGCCAGGTGGCGGCGCGGGTCATGCTCCTGCCACTGAGTTCGCGGACAAGGCCTCGCCGGGCGGATGGAGCGTCGGTGACGCGGCCCGGTGCGTGGTTGCGACTGGGAGTTACGGCTCGGCCCCGGCCTGCGCTGGTCGCCTTCTGGCCGGGGACGCGGCCACGCTCGGCGAGCCGGGTTGCGGTGGAGGGGGTCATGCTCCTGCCACCGTGTTCGAAGGCAAGGCCTCGCCGGGTGGATAGGGCGTCGGTGACGCGACCCGGTGCGTGGCTGCGACTGGGAGTTACGGCTCGGCCCCGGCTTGCGGCGGTCGCTTCCTGGCCGGGGACGCGGCCTCGCTTGGGGAGCCGAGCGGCGGCGGCGCGGGTCATGCTCCTGCCACCGAGTTCGCAGACAGCGCCTCGCCGGGCGGACAGGGCGTCGGTGACGCGGCCCGGTGCGTGGCTGCGACTGGGAGTTACGGCTCGGCCCCGGCCTGCGCTGGTGGCCTTCTGGCCGGGGACGCGGCCTCGCTTGGGGAGCCGGGCGGCGGTGGAGGGGGTCATGCGCCGACCGCCGTTTTGGCTGACAGGGCCTCGCCGACGGCTGTGACGAGCAGTGCGAACGAAGTCGCGCCCGGGTCTGCGTGGCCTTTGCTGCGTTCGGCGAGGCGGGCCGCCCTGCCCTTGGCGGGCACCAGGTCCGCGGTCGCCCGCGCGGCTTCGGTGGCTCGCTGCGCGGCGGCGACCCAGGCGGCCACCGGGCCATCATCGGCGCGTGCTCGGAGTGTCTCGGCGAAGGGCAGGATCGCGTCGAGCATGGTCTTGTCGCCTGGCTCGGCCTTGCCCAGTTCAACAAAGGCGCGCACCGCGTTGTCCACCGCGTTCGCGAGGGTTTCGCCGGTGACCTCGCCCCGGAGACCGGCGCCGGTTTCGGCCAGAAGTACCCCGTAGAGCGCGCCCGAGGCGCCACCGGCGGCATCCGCGAAGGCGGTGCCCGCGACGAGCAAGCCGCCCGACAGGGTGTCCCCGGCTTCCGGTGAGCGCGCGGCGGCCACGGCGGCTCGCATGCCACGGGTCATGCCCAGGCCGTGATCGCCGTCCGCGGCGACCGCGTCGAGCCTGCCCAGTTCGTCCTCCGCCGCCTCGATGGCGTCGAGCGCTGCGGTGAGCACCCGGTCCACCAGCCGCTCGCCCGCCGCGCCGTCCGGCCGCGCCAGCGTCTCGTCCACTGTGGACTCCAGCGGCACGGTGGCCAGTTCCGCCCCGGTACTGCGGTATCCCGGCGTGTCACACGGTGCGGCGTACAGCTCGGCCAGTTCGTCGTCGAGCACCATCAGCGACAGCGACACCCCGGCCATGTCCAGCGAGGTGACAAACTCGCCGACCTGGGTGTCGACCACCTCGAGCCCGGCTTCGGCGAGCCGCTCGTGCACCCGCGTGTAGGCGACGAACATCTCCTCGTACTTGGTCCGGCCCAGCCCGTTGACCAGCGCCACCACCCGCCTGCCCGGCGGCAGTTCCGGCAGCAGGCCCGACACCAGCTCGTCGGCCAGGTCCCGCGCGCTCAGCCTGCCCACCGTGCGCACCCCCGGCTCACCGTGGATGCCGAGGCCCAGCTCCATTTTCCGCTCGTCCACGGTGAACAGCGGCTCGGCGGCGCCGGGCAGCGTGCAGCCCCCGAAAGCCACCCCGAAGGTGCGGGTGGCGGCGTTCGCCTTCACCGCCGCCGCGTGCACCCCGGCCAGGTCGTCACCGCGTTCGGCGGCCGCGCCGGCGATCTTGAACACCAGGAAGTCGCCCGCCACGCCCCGCCGGCGGTCCACGTTGTCGGCGGGGCCGCTGGCGATGTCGTCGGTGACCAGGATGGTGCGGCTCTCGATGCCCTCGGCCGCCAGCCGCCGCGCGGCCAGCCCGAAGTGCAGTACGTCGCCCTGGTAGTTGCCGTAACCGAAAAGCACGCCGGCACCGCCATCGGCCGCGCGTGCGGTGCGGTACACCTGCTCGGCGCTGGGGCTGGTGAACACGTCACCGACCACGGCCCCGTCGGCCAGGCCAGGGCCGACCAGCCCGGCGAAGGCCGGGTAGTGCCCGCAGCCGCCGCCGATCACCACGGCCACCTTGCCCGGCCGCGGCACCTGCCTGCCGACCACCCCGTAGGCACCGGGGACCTTGCGCACGGTCCGGCCGTACGCGGTGACGAACCCGTCCACCCAGTCGCGCTTGAAGGTGCTCGCCGTGCCCAGCGTGGTCATGCCCGCTCCCCCACCAGCTCACCGGACAGGTAGGCGAGCAGCTTGCGCCGCACGTCGTGGTTGTCCTCGGCCACCGCGCTGGCCAGCTCCAGCGCGTCGGGCTTCGGCGGATAGGTCGGGTTCGGCAGCGCGATCACGGTCAGCCCGGCCGCGGCGGCCGCGCGGATGCCGTTGCTCGAGTCCTCCACGCCCAGGCATTCCGCACCGGACCGGCCGAGCCGGGCGGCCGCCTCGAGATAGACGTCCGGGCTCGGCTTGCCCTTCGGCACCTCGGCGCTGCTGACCGTGGCGGTGAACTCCCCGGTGAGGCCGTGCGTGTCCAGCACCGCGTCGATCACCCGGCGGGCGGCCGAGGAGGCCAGCGCGACCGGCACCCTGGCGCTCACCTCGCGGACCATCTCGCCCGCGCCGGGCAGCAGCGGCGCCTCACCGCCCTCGATCGCGGCGATCATGCCGTCCACCACGGCGCGCTCGACCCGCTCGACCGATTCGGTGGTGCCGCTGCGCTCGGCCAGGTAGGCGGCCCACTCGGGCGCGCTCATGCCCTGGACCGTCGAGGTGTCCTCGGCGGTCCAGCCGACCCCGTGCCGGGCGGCGTAGGCCACCCAGTTCTCCTCCCAGAGGTGTTCACTCTCGACCAGGACTCCGTCCAGGTCGAACACGACCGCGGCGAGCGCCATGCGGGATCCCCTTTCACATCGTCGGTGTTAACTTAACATCGTCGCTGAGATATGTCACCAACGAATTCGGAGGAACCATGGGCACGCGGCTCCTGCTGACCCGGCACGGCCAGACCGTCTGGCACGCGGAGAACCGGTACGCCGGCTCCAGCGAGGTCGGCCTCACCGAAGAGGGGGTCGCGCAGGCGGAACGGCTGGCCACGCTGGTCGCCGCGCGCCAGGACCCGCCGGTCGCCCTGTACTGCTCACCGCAGGACCGCGCGCGGCGCACCGCCGAACCCGCCGCCCGCGCGCTCGGCCTGCGGCCGCACATCGTCGACGACCTGCGCGAAACCCACTTCGGCGTCGGTGAGGGCCGGACCAGGGCGGAACTGGCCGAAACCGATCCCGAGCTGGTCGAACGGTTCCTGGCGAACCCGGTGACCGGCGCCTTCCCCGGTGCGGAACCCCCGGCCGAGGCCGCCGCGAGAGGGGCACGCGCCCTGCGGGAGATCGCCGCGGCGGAGACCGGCCCGGTGCTGGTCGTCGCACACAACACGCTGCTGCGCCTGAGCCTGTGCGAGCTGCTGGGCATCCCGCTGCACACCTACCGCACGGTGCTGCCGCTGCTGGCCAACGCCTCGCCGTCGGAAATCGACATCGACGGCACACGAACCGGCCTGCTGAGCCTCAACTCGATCCCACCACGCGTGATAATCGAACAATGAGCAACGAGCACCCGCGTTCCCGCAGCGCGCGGCAGGCCATGATCGCGGACTACGTGCTGAAGCACGGCACGGCCACCCAGGCCGACCTGGTGGAGCTGACCGGGGTCAGCCACATGACCGTGCACCGCGACGTGGACGAGCTGGCCAGGCGCGGCCTGCTGCGCAAGTTCCGCGGCGGCGTTTCGGCGCTGCCGACGTCGGTTTTCGAGAGCAACGCCGAATACCGGCTCAACGCGAACACCGAGGAGAAGTCCTCGATGGCGGCGCACCTGGCCAAGCACCTCGAACCCGGGATGTCCCTGCTGCTGGACGACTCGACCTCGGCGCTCGCGCTGGTGAACCTGCTGGCCGAGGTCACCCCGCTGACCGTGGCGACGAACTACCTGCGTGCGATCGACGCGCTGAAGAAGCTCGACGACGTGCGCCTGATCGGCATCGGCGGGGACTACTCCCCCACGCACGACTCGTTCCTCGGCATGGCCTGCCTGGAAGCGATCGAGCGGCTCACCGTGGACATGGCCGTCGTGTCCACCTCGGCGATGACCACGGAGCTGACCTACCACCAGGAGCCCGAGATCGTCATGGTCAAGCGCGCGATGCTGGCCAGCGCTCGGCAGAAGGTGCTGCTGATGGACAGCAGCAAGGCCCCGAAGACGGCACTGCACCGGCTGGCCCCGGTACGCGACTTCGACCTGGTCGTCTTCGGGCCGAACTCGCCGATGGAGGTGGTCGCGGAGGTCCGCGGGCACACCAAGGCGGAGCGGGCCGCCTGGAGCAACGCCTGAACGCAACTGGCGAAAAAGTTCGTCATCACATCTTGCGTGTTAACTTAACAGCCTCCATGATAGGCCGGTAACACATCATGGAGGCGTTCATGACATCGACGGCAACAACGCGGTTGTCCCCGGCCGAACCGGGCTCGTTCCACCGGCTGCTCACCAAGTGGGGGCTGCCGGCTCCGCTGTTCCTCGGCTACGTCGGCCTGCTGCTGTTCATGATCGGTGACGGGGTCGAGGCCGGGTTCATCGCGCCGTACATGGCCGAGAACGGGGCGGGCACGGAGATCCGGGCGTCCTACGTGATCACCGTGTACGGGGTCGCGGTGATGCTGGCGTCCTGGCTGTCGGGCGCGTTGTCCGAACTGTGGGGCCCGCGCCGGGTGATGCTCGCCGGGCTGGCCATCTGGCTGGTGTTCGACGCGTTGTTCCTGGCCGTCGCGGTGGCCGGCGAGAACTACCCGCTGATGCTGATCTTCTACGGGCTGCGCGGGTTCGGCTATCCGATGTTCGCCTTCGGTTTCCTGGTGTGGATCACCGCGGTGGCGCCGGTGGCCAGGCTCGGCGCGGCGGTCGGCTGGTTCTACTTCGCCTTCACCGGCGGCCTGCCCACGCTGGGCTCGCTGGTGGCCAGCTTCACCAACCCGATCATGGGGCAGACCGGCACGCTGTGGCTGTCGGTGGCGATCCTCGGCCTCGGCGGGCTGGTCTGCCTGCTCGGCGTGCGGGAGCGCACCGGTTACCAGCGGCTGGCGCCGCCCGAGGTGAAGCCGGTGCAGAGCATGGTCTCCAGCCTGTCCATCGCCTGGCGCAAGCCGCGGATCGGCATCGGCATGGTCGTCCGCGTGATCAACACCGCGCCCGAGTTCGGCATGCTGGTGTTCTTCCCGACCATCTTCATCACCCAGATCGGCTTCGGCGAGAGCCGGTGGCTGCTGCTGGTCTCGGTCATCTACGGCACGAACATCTTCTTCAACCTGATCTTCGGCGTGCTCAGCGACAAGATCGGCTGGCGGACCACGATCTTCTGGTTCGGCGCGATCGGCTGCGCGATCTCCATCCTGCTGCTCTACTTCGTGCCGCTGGCACTAGGCGCGGACTACTACTGGGTGGCGCTGCTCGTGGGCGCGCTCTACGGCGCCACGCTGGCCGGGTTCGTGCCGATCTCGGCGCTGCTGCCCTCGCTGTCGCCGGAGAACAAGGGCGGCGCGATGGCGCTGCTGAACTTCGGTGCCGGTGCGGCGGCCTTTGTCGGCCCGGCGATCGTCAGCCTGTTCCTCGGCCCGGTGGGCGCGGCCGGCGTGGTGATCATCTTCGCCGCGCTGTACGTGGTGGCCGCGGTGCTGGTGCGCTTCCTCAAGCTGCCGGAGGAAACGGAACGCGCGATCGAGCAGGACGTGAGCCTGCAGGACGTGGGAGGGAAGGTCAGCACCGCGTGAACGCAGTGACGATCGGCCTGGACGTGGCGACGGCGGGGGTGCGGGCCCTCGCGGTCGCCGCGGACGGGCGGGTGCTCGGCTCGGCCTCGGTCCGGCTGCCCGAGCCCCGGCGGAGCCGGCCGGGGTTCAGCGAGCAGGACGCGGCGAGCTGGTGGCCAGCCGCCCGGGAGGTGTTGCGGGCGGTGACCGGGCAGGTGCGCGCACCGGTCGGCGCGGTGGCCATCGCGGCGACCTCGGGCACGATCGTCGCGGTGGACGAAGCGGGGGCACCGGCCGGTCCCGCGCTGATGTACGACGACCGGCGGGGCGCCGAGTACAACGCCAAGGCCGGGGAACTGGGCGAAGCGCGCTGGCGGGCGCTGGGGCTGACCGTGTCCCCCACCGCCGCGCTCGGCCGGATCGCCTGGCTGCACGAGCATTTCCCGCGGGCGCACGGCATCCGGCACACGCCCGACCTCCTGGCCGGACGATTGACCGGCACCCCGGTGGCCACGGACTGGTCGCACGCCCTGAAAAGCGGGTACGACCCGCTGACCGGGCAGTGGCCGCACGAGGTGTTCGACGGGCTGGGCGTGCCGGAGAGCTGGCTGCCGGAGGTGGTGGCGCCGTCGACCGTGCTGGGTGAGGTCAGCGCGGAAGCCGCCGCGGCCACCGGGTTGCCGCGTGGCTGCCCGGTGGTGAGCGGCATGACCGACGGCTGCGCCGGTCAGCTGGCCGCCGGGGCGGTGCGGCCGGGGCAGTTCGTCGGCATTCTCGGCACCACGTATGTGCTCAAGGGGGTCACCGAGGAGCTGGTCGCCGATCCGTCCGGTGCGATGTACAGCCACCGGCACCCCGATGGCTGGTGGTTGCCGGGTGGGGCGTCGAACACCGGCGGGGAGTCGGTTTCCGGCACCCCGGGGTTGGCCGACCTGGACGAGGCCGCGGCGCGACGCGGACCGTCCACTGTGGTCGCTTATCCGCTGCGCCGGGAAGGCGAGCGGTTTCCTTTCGCCACGTCGGATGCACGCGGGTTTGTGGCGGGAGAACCGGAAGACGAGGTCGATCTGCACCGCGCTCGCCTTGAGGGCGTGGCGTTTGTCGAACGACTGGCGCTGGAGCACCTGGCCGAACTCGGCGTCGCGGTGAGCGGCCCGCTGTTCGCCGCGGGCGGCGGCAGCCGGAGTGCACTGTGGACAAAGATCAGGGCGACGGTCACCGGGATGGACATCACCGTCTCGCCCAACGCGGAGACTGGGTACGGGGCCGCGCTGCTCGCGGCGGGCGGGCTGCTGGCGGGCGGCATCACCGAAGCCTGCGAACGCATCCCGGCACCGGCGGCGGTGGTCACGCCCGATCCGGCGGAACAGGACGCGCTCGACGAGTCGTACCACCGGTTCCTGGCCGAGCTGCGGGAGCGTGGCTACCTCCCTTGACCCATCGATAAGCGATGGGTTGGGGGTATGCCCGGCGAACGGCCCCGACGGCACCGAACGGCTGAGCTGGAAGGCACCAGCTGATGCCACTGGCCGAGCGTGTCGGGCTGACGCCGGTGAACGAGTTCAACCGGCGCTGACCGGCTCGATCCGGATGCCCGCACGGCGGGCACGACCCTCGCCCCAGTCGTAGAGCGCCTGCAATGCGGGCGCGAGGCCGGCGCCCTCCTCGCTCAGGCGGTACCCGACGCGGCCGTGCTCGGGTTCGCGCACGACGAGGCCGTCGCGTTCCAGTTGACGCAGCCGTTGGGTGAGCATCTTCTCGGTGATGCCCGGCATCAGGCGCCGCAGTTCGCCGTAGTACCGCTTGCCCTGCTTCAGGTGGGCGAGCAGCACCACGGTCCATTTGCCGCCGATCAGCTCGACGGTGACTTCGACCGGGCAGTGGTACCGCGTACGCCGAACGTTCACGCACCACAAAGTACGTACTTGCCGGGACTTCGGCCAGCCTGCTCGAATCGACGCGTGATCGTCGAATACATCCGCTATCGCGTGCCCGCCGAGCGAAGAACCGCCTTCGAAGCCGCCTACCGCCGCGCGGCGGGGCCGTTGAGCCGGGCGCCCCAGTGCGTCGACTACGAACTGACCCGCTGCACGGAGGACGCCGAAAACTACGTGCTGCGCATTCGCTGGACCTCCACCCGCGACCACCTCGAAGGGTTCCGCGGCAGCGAGCTGTTCGGTGAATTCCTCGCCGAGATCAGGGATTACGTACCGGACATCCAGGAAATGCGGCACTACGAACAGATCGGTGTCGAAGGCGACGGCGCCGCGACACCGACGCTCTACGAGTGGGCGGGCGGCGCGGAAGCGCTGGACCGGCTGTTCACCGCCTTCTACCGGCGGGTGCCGCAGGACGACGTGCTCGCCCCGGTGTTCGCGGACATGCACCCCGACCACGCGAAGCACGTGGCGACGTGGCTCAGTGAGGTGTTCGGCGGACCGCCGGCGTATGCGGGCGGGCACGCGCGCATGGTCGGCAGGCACCTCGGGCGGGCGCTCACCGAACCGCAGCGACGGCGCTGGGTGGCGCTGCTGATGGACACCGCCGACGAGGTCGGCCTGCCCGCGGACCCCGAATTCCGCTCGGCCTTCGCCGCGTACCTGGAATGGGGCAGCCGGATGGCCTTGCTGCTCTCACAGCCGGGAGCCGACCCGAAGCTCGACGAGCCGATGCCGCGCTGGGGCTGGGGTGCGGTCCGGCCATGGCAGCCCGCCTAGAGTGCGGCCAGCCTGCGGTACGAATCCAGCAGCTCGGCGCGGTCGAAACCACTCGTGGTGATCAGGAATTCGTCGGCGTCGGTGAGGTGGGCCAGCTTTTCCAGCTCCTGCCTCACCTCGTCGGCGGTGCCGTAGATCTGGCCGCGCAGGGAGTCCTCGAAGTACTCGCGCTGGCGGTCCGTCATCTCCAGCGCGTGCACTTCCGCGGGCGGAAGCAGCGGCGGGAACTCGCCGCGGGTGCGGGAGTACGCGCTGGACCAGGCCTCCGAGACGAGCAGGTCCCGCGCCCGCGAGGTCGTCTCGGCCACCGCGACCGCCCGGCTCACCACCACGTACGGCGCCGAGCCCCACGGGCCGGGGCGGAACCGCGAGCGGTAGCGCGCGATGGTCTGCGTCATCCGGTCGTCACCGCCGATCGCAGCGATCACCAGTGGCAGGCCGAAGTCGGCGGCGTGGTCCGCGCCCGCACCGGTGGCGAGCACAAAGGGTGAGACCGGCAGCCCTTCGGCCGGGCGGGCGTGCACGGACGGATGCACGTCCTGGTCGCCGGTGAAGTAGCCGAGCAGCTCGCCGAGCTGCGCCGGGAACGCCTCGGCGTCGGCCTTGTCGTGGCCGAGGGCACGCCGGATACCGCCGGTGAAGCCCACCGAACGGCCCAGTCCCATGTCGATGCGGCCGGGATACAGCGACTCCAGCACCCCGAACTGCTCGGCGACCACCAGCGGCTGGTGGTTCGGCAGCATCACGCCACCGGTGCCGACGCGGATGCGGGTGGTGGCGGCCGCGACCGCGGCGGCCAGCACGGTCGGCGCCGAGCCCGCGATCCCCGGCACGGAGTGGTGCTCGGACACCCAGAACCGGTGGTAGCCGAGCTTCTCCAGCTCGACCGCGAAACGCACGGTGTCCCGCAGTGCCGCCGCGTGGGTCGAGCCCCGCGGCAGGGGCGAGCGGTCGAGTACCGACAACCGGTCCGGAATGGTCACACCGGTTCCAACGCCAGTCAGTACCGGACATTCCCGTTGACCGGGGGTGGTCGCCTGCTTACCGTCCGAAGTGCTCCCCCATTCCCTTCCGGAGGTCTCAATGGCGAGATCACTGCTCGGTGCCGTCGTGTCCGCGGCCGTCCTGCTCACCCTGGCCACCCCGGCCGAAACAGCGCAGGCTGAAGCGGCCATCTGCAACAAGTACTGCGAACCACGGGATCCGGCGCTCGCGCCCCAGCCGCGGCAGTCGGTGACCACCGAGCTGGCCGGCCGCCGGTACACCCTGCACTTCGACGACTCCGCCGCGATGGGCTGGGCCGCGGTGTCCGGCGGCACCGGCGGTGACGAGGTGTGGCTCGACCGCTCCTTCGACGGCGGGCACACCTGGGCCTCGGGCAGCAAGCTCGGCGCCACGACGGTCCCGGCCGGGGCCACCGGCTGGCGCACGCTGATGTACAACGTGGACGACTGGGCCAACCGGGGCGTCGGCGCGCTGCGGGCCTGCGGCAGGCCCACCGGCCAGACCGCGATCGCCTGCACCGCGTGGGCGCGGACCACCTGGAACGCCTGGGACCGGCGCACCGCCGCGGTCACCGCGCTGATGCAGTTCTACGACACCGGCACCGGCCTGTTCCGCACCACCGGCTGGTGGAACGCGGCGAACGCGCTCACCGGCGTCATCGACGGCATCCGGGTGTCCGGGGTGGACAGCTACCGGTACGCGATCGCGACCACCTACGACCGCAACCGGTCCGCGCACCAGGGCGAATTCCGCAACGAGTACCTCGACGACACCGCCTGGTGGGGCCTGGCCTGGGTGGCCGCCTACGACCTGACCGGCGACAGCCGGTACCTGGCCACCGCCCGGATCGACGCGGAGCACATGGCCGCGTACTGGGACGGCGTGTGCGGTGGCGGGGTGTGGTGGCGGACCGACCGGCCGGTGAAGAACGCCATCACCAACTCGCTGTACATCCAGCTCAACGCGGCCCTGCACAACCGGATCCCGGGCGACACGGTGTTCCGGCAGCGGGCCAGCGCGGGCTGGGCCTGGTTCAGCGCCAGCGGCATGATCAACTCCGCGAACCTGGTCAACGACGGGCTGACCTCGTCGTGCGTCAACGACGGCAAGCCGGTGTGGTCCTACAACCAGGGCGTGCTGGTCGCCGGGCTGACCGAACTGCACCGCGCGACCGGCGACGGCGGGCTGCTGGCCAAGGCGCGGCAGCTGGCCGACGCCTCCACCACCGACCCCACGCTCAATCCCGGCGGCATCCTGCGCGACCCGTGCGAACCGGTGAACTGCGCCGCCGACGGGCCGAGCTTCAAGGGCGCCTACGCACGCGGACTCGGCAAGCTCAACAACGCGCTGCCCGACCGGCCCTACACCAGCTATCTGAAGCGGCAGGCGGATTCGGCGTACACCCACAACCGGACCGCGCTGGACACCTACGGACTGCGCTGGGCGGGCCCGTTCGACTCCGCCGACGCCGCCCGCCAGCACAGCGCGCTCGACCTGCTCAACGCGGCACCGTGACCGCCCGGATTGCGCGGCCCCGACCCGGCGCGTAGCCTCGCAGAAAACCGGCCGTTCGGGTGATTTCCTTACCAGACAGGGAAACCTGGCGGTTTCTCCCTGCCGAGGTGGTGTTGTGCGGGACAACCAGCGTGCCTTCTCCGACACCCTGCCCGCCGATCCGGCGGCGCTGGCCCCGGCCAGGCACGCGCTGCGTGCCTGGCTCACCACGGCCGGTCTGCCCGAAGAGGACGTGCAGGACGTGCTGGTCGCCACCGGCGAGGCCTGCGCCAACGCCATCGAGCACGGTTACCGCGGTGCCGGAGCGGAGAAGGTGCTGGTGCATGCGACCTTCGAGACCGACCGGCTGGAAGTGGTGGTCAGCGACCGGGGTGCCTGGCGCCCGCCGCCGCTGGACTCCGGCACGCGCGGGCACGGCCGCCGGATCATGGAGCAGCTGATGGACAAGGTCACCATCGAGGGCGGGCCGGGCGGCACCACGGTCCGGCTGGTCAAGGACCTGCCACCCGCCTGAGGTTCAGGCCGGGTCGGCCGACATCTGCGCGACGAACCGCTCCGCGACGGTGTGCAGCTTCACGTTCTCGTGCTGTGAGCGGTCCACCAGCTCCTGGAACGCCTGGTCCGCGGTGATCCCGCGGGCCGCCATCAGGATGCCCTTGGCCTGCTCGATCACCGCGCGTGACTCCATCGCCCGGCGCAGCTGCGTGATGTGCTCCTTCGCCTGGAGGTACCGGTGCGTGCCGCGCACGGTGGTCTCGACCATGACGGTGTACATCTCGAGGTACTTCTCGTCCAGCTCGCGGAACCCGTGCCCGCCGAAGCCGAAGAGGTTGATCGCGCCGACGAAGTCCGAAGCCACCGTCAGCGGTGAGGCCAGGTAACTGCCGACGCCGAGGTCGCGGGCCACCGCGGTGAACTCCGGCCACATCTCCACGGCCGTCTCCACCTCGACCCGGATCACCTTGCCGGTCTCCATCGCGCGCAGGCAGGGGCCGTCGCCCTGCTCGTACTGCTTGCCGTCGATCGCGGAAGCGCGCTCGTCGGTCGACGCGGCTGTCTCGTAGCCGCTGCCCGCCCGCAGGGTGATGCTGGCGATGTCCGCGCCGGGCACCACCCGGATCACCTGCTCGCACACCGCCTGCAGGACCGGGCCCATCTCGTCGGCGTTGCCGAGCGCGGCGGCCAGGTCCTCCAGTGCCCCGGTGACCTCGTCCAGGTGTCTCAAGGACTGCTCCACAGTTTCCATCTCATCCCGCTCCCAGCCGTCGCCGGGAGCCCGCGAAACGCGTGCGAACCCGGACTTCGATCCGAAATCGGCCGCTGCGTCTCAACGGAACCGGAAGCGATACTAGCCGAGTCCACGACGGCGACGACGGTGTCGCAGGACGCCGAGGGTGGCCACCACGCCGGTGAGCACCCCGGCGGCCGCGGGCAGCGCCGAAGCCGGGCGGCGCGGGGGCAGCACGGGCCGGATCACCACCGGCTCCGGCGGCCGGACGGTGACCGGGGCGTCGCGGGCGGTGGCCGTCCACGCGGTGAGGAACACCAGCATCCTGGACACCAGCGAGATGAACACCAGCACGCCGATCACCGAGCCGAACGCGGCGCCGGTCGGTGAGCTGCTGACCAGCCGCAGGTAGATGCCACCGGCCTGCTTGAGCACCTCGAACCCGATCGCCGCGGCGATCGCGCCGCGGATGCCGCTGCGCGTGCCGACCGGCTGCCGCGGCAGCTTCACCAGCACCCAGAGGAACACCAGCGCGTCGGCGACCAGCGCCAGCACCACCGAGCCGACGCCGAGCAGCACCGATGCCCAGCCGGTGTGGTCCAGACCGCTCAACCGCAGCAGCCAGTCGCCGAACGCCCCGCCGGACACGGTCAGCGCGAACGACACGATCAACGCGGCGACCAGGCTCAGCAGCGCCAGGAAGTCCTTGACGATCATCTGGAAGAACGGCGGATCGGTGCGGTCCTGGTCCCACATCGCGGTCAGCGCGTCCCGCAGCGAGTTGATCCAGTTCCAGCCGGAGTACAGGCCGATCAGCAGCCCGAACACGCCGACCGAGGTGCGCTGCTCGATCAGCTTGCCGAGCAGCTCGCCGACGCCCTCGCCGAGCGGGCCGGGCACCACGCGCAGGATGCCGTCGGACAGCTCCTTCAGCAGTTCCGGCTGCCCGGCGAGCACGTACCCGGCCACCGAGAAGGCGACCATCAGCATGGGCACCACGGACAGCAGGCTGAAGTAGGTGATCGAGGCGACGTAGTGGTAGCCGTGGTAACCGATGTACCGGTCGACCGCGCGGAAGAGGTGGTCGACCGAGCGGTACCGGGCACGGAGGCGCGCGGGGAGATTGTGCACGGACCATTACTAACCGCCATGGGCGCTCCAGGTCTGCACGACCCGCCCGGACGGGGGAGGTCCGCGGCCAAATTCGGTACTGCGGCCGGGGTGCGCGCTGTCATGCTGACCGGGTGCGGGAAACCACGATCATCCAGAAGACGCTGCGTGTCCCGGCGCTGCCCGCCGGGAGCGGGAACGACGGCACGCTCGCGCGCCAGCTCGACGCCGTGCTGCTGACCGCCGGGTTCAAGGCGGGCGGCGACCTGCTGGCGCACCTGTCCGAATTGGACGCCGGGGTGGCGCTGGACCGCGCGGTGCTGGTGCTCGGCGCGGTCCGGGAGCTGGTGGGTGACCACGTCGAGCACAACGTCTACTTCCGCGACTTCCCCGCCGGGGTGCCGGACACCGTGGAGTTCTGGCTGCGCTGCCTGACCGGCGCGGTGGGCCGGGAGAGGCTCCCGAAGCGCCGCATCAACCTGCTCGACCTGCCGCGGTACGGCCGGTACCTGCACAGTTACGCGGAAATGGTGGCCGCACACCAGGAACTCATCCCGTCCATCAAGGACCGCGTGACCGTGCTGCACCTCGGCGCTTCGCTCGAAGAGGAAACGCGGGCGCTGTACCTGTCGCTGGCGGGTGACCCCGCTCCGCTGAACGACGCGGATCTCGCGCTGCTGACCGCACTCGCGGTGGACTGCGTGGACGGCCCGCAGCCGGAGTCGGTGCCCGCGCGCGAGCAGCGCGCGGTGCTCAACCACGCCCGGTTGCTGGCCGGGAAGCCGCTGCTCGCCGACACGGTGACCGACGTGCTGCGGGTCGCCTGCGCACTGTCCGAAGGGGACGTCCGGCTGGTGAAGCCGACTCGGTTCCGTTCCCTGCCAAGGGCTCGCCGCCGGACGCTGCTGAGCGCGCTCGACGAGATCGTGCGTGAGAACCCGGGCCGCGTGGCCGACGTGAACCGGTACCGCGAGCCGTGGAAGCGGCTCGGGGAACGGCTGCACCCGTACGAGTTCGGCCACCTGCCCCACGCACAGGACGTCTTCGCGGTCGCTTACGGCACCAAGGTGGCGCGCTCACTGCCCGCCCGCGCGGAGATCGCCTTCGCGGCCGGTGACGTCACGGCCGCCGTCGACCTGCTGGCGGGCGCACCCGGCCTGTTCTTCCGCGCGCTGGACCGGATCCTGCGGTCCGAATTGTCCGAAGTGGACATGGAACAGGTGCTGACGGTCGCCGGGAAGGTGGTGCACCAGGTGTCCGGACGGGTGCTGCTGAGCCTGCGCGAGCACCTGATGAACCGCGAAACCCCGGACGCGGCAAGGATCTTCGTCAATCGCGCCGGCCGGGCGTGGGCCGGGCCGGACGACCGGGCAACGCTCTCACCGGCGGTGGTGGAGCGGGTGAACACGCTGCTGGACGCCGAACTTTCCCGCCGCCTGCCCGCCTTCGAGCGGCTGGTCATCGACCCCGAGCTGGCCGGTATCGCCATGCCGTTCTCCGGACAGGCCAAGGAGGACGGCTTCGGCGTGCTGCCACGCGGCTCGGTGGTGCCGGTGGACGGCGAGACGCTGCGGTTGTTCGTCTACTGGCGCGAGCGCGCGCGGCGGACCGACTACGACCTGTCGCTGCTGCTGCTCGACGACGAGTTCCGCATGACGGACCAGGTCTCCTACACCAACCTGTCCGTGTACGGGGCGACGCACTCCGGTGACCTCACCACCGCCGCGGACGGCGCGTCCGAGTTCATCGACATCGACCTCGGCCGGGTCGGCGCACGGTACGCGGTGCCGCAGGTGAACGTGTTCGACGGCGAGAACTTCGACGAGGTGGCGGAGGTGTTCTTCGGCTTCATGGTGCGCTCGCCCGAGCAGAAGGGCCTCCCGTTCGAGCCGCGCACGGTCCGGATGAAGTCGGGCCTGCGCGGGAGCGGGCGGGTCCTGCTGCCGCTGGTGTTCAGGCGCGGCGACGACGGCCGCTGGGCCGCGAAGTGGCTGCACCTGTACCTGCGCGGGCACCGCTGGGCAAACCGGGTCGAAGGCAACCGGGTCAGCGCGAGCATGCTCGCGCGCGCCGTGACCGAGCGGGCCTACCTGCCGGTTTCCCACCTGACCGACCTGCTCGCGGCCAAGGCGGGCTCGGTGGTGACCCACCGTCCGTGGCAGCGGCTGCCCGAGCCGGTCACCTATCTCGGGCTGGCGCGGCCCGAGGGACTGCACCCGGACTCGGCGGTCTACCCGATCGACCGGATAACGGAGTTGATCCCGGCGTAGCGCGGCGGTTATCGTCGGGGCAGCGAGGCCATGAGAGAACTTCCTCCCACCCTTTCCTGGTATGAAATCCAGTTCTCTCGCTTTCCTCCTACCCCAGCGCCGCCCAGAAGCCGAGGCGGTGCTCGGCGGCGAAGTCGACCGGCCGGATGCCGTCGGGCGCCAGCGACAGCACTTCGCGTGGTGGCCACGCCGGGAGGCCGTCGGCGGCGGGCACACCGGTCCTCGCGAACCCGGTCCAGTACCGGATCATCGCCTCGGACAGCTCCTTCTGCGGTGGTTTCGCGTCCCGTTCGAAACCGGCGTCGCGGAACAGGTACGGCACTTCGGCGGCGTGGTACGCGCCGGTCGGGAAGGTGTCCGGGAACGGCAGGTACG
This sequence comes from Amycolatopsis albispora, assembly GCF_003312875.1. Classification (NCBI taxonomy): domain Bacteria; kingdom Bacillati; phylum Actinomycetota; class Actinomycetes; order Pseudonocardiales; family Pseudonocardiaceae; genus Amycolatopsis; species Amycolatopsis albispora. The sequence continues at coordinate 7,846,484 of NZ_CP015163.1, read as the reverse complement.
ACGGCGCTTCCCGGTCGGCGAATTCGTAGGTGTACAAGGGATTCCGGGCAGCGATCAGGTTCGCCAGCCGGTCGGTGCCACGGGCCCACAGGTGGTCGGTGAGCACGTCGGCCCAGGCGATGCCCGGTGACGGGAACGCGCTCAGCGGGTACTCGGCGGCGATCCGGTCCGCTTTGTCCCCGAAGGCGTTCCGCAGCAACCCCGGGTACGACTCGGCGGTCACCGGCTGCCCGGCCAGCTCGTAGAACAAGCCGACGAACGTGCGGTGCTCGTCCCGCGTGGTGCCGAGCAACACCGGAACCTGGTGGAACTTCCCCTGTTCATACGCGGCGTCCGGCGCGTCGGGCAGCACGTCGTTGCCGTATGCGACGGCCTGGAACACCCTCATCAGCGGGAACAACTGCTCGGCGGGCAACGCGCGCAGGCAGTCGAGCGCGGTGGCCGGATCGGCGCACCCGGCCTGCGCGGCCATCGCGGCCCCCACCCCGGTCACCTCCTCCGTGCTGCGCCAGGCCAGCCACGGACCGGCTTCGAGTCCGGGCATCAGCGCACCGGCGGGCATGTCCAGCAGCGTCATCGGGCTCTGCAGCACGGCGCGATGGAACAACCCGGCCGACGCGGGCGCGATCAGGTGCGCGCTCACCGCCTGGGCGCCGTACGACTCGCCCATCAGCGTGACGTTTCCGGGGTCACCGCCGAACGCCGCGATGTTGTCGCGCACCCAGCGCAACGCCGCCTGCTGGTCCTGAAGTCCGAAGGTGCCCGAGCCCACGAGGCCCGGGTAACCGAAGGCGCCGAACACACCGAGCCGGTAGTTGACCGTGACCACCACGGCGTCCCCGGTGCGCACCAGCGCGGACGGGTCGAACAGGCTGCCGCCGCCGACCACACCGTCGCCGTGGATCCACACCAATACCGGTTTGCCCTCCCCGGTTTTCGGCGTGGTGATGTTGAGGAACAGGCAGTCTTCGTTGGTGCTGCTGGTTTTTGCGTACTCGGTGCCCTCCTGCGGGCACAGGCTGCCCGGCTTGGTCGCGTCACGCGGTTCCGTCCACGGCTCGGCGGGCCGCGGCGGCTCCCAGCGCGCCGGCTTGGCCGCGTAGGGAATGCCGAGGAACTGGCGCTGGTGCTCGGTCACCACACCGCGCACCGGACCGGCCTGCGGGCGGGCGACGTCGGCGGGTTCCGGTTCCGGCGTGGCGCAGGCGGTGGCCAGCAGGAGCAGGGCGGCGAGCGCGGCGGCGATCCTCATCGGGTCCTCCTGGTGGCGAGATCGAACAGGGTGAGGAGTTCCTCGGTGTAGACGGCCAGGTCCAGGCCGGGATCGGCACGCAGCCGGAGCAGCAGGCCGTCACGCGCGGACCGAATGGCCATCGCCATCACGTCGGCGTCGAACTCCCGGAATTCACCGAGCCGCTGTCCTTCACGCAGCAACTCGGCCAGCCCGCGCAAATCGGCCTCCAGCAAGGGATCCGGGCCGTCGGACGGTTCGGCGCGCGCGACGTCGAGCATGGCCAGCAGGTGCGTCCGATGAGTGCTGGCGAATTCGACGTTCGCCGCGATGAACGCCCGCAGCTGCGCGGCGGGTCCTTCGCCGGTGTCGGTCCGCGCCAGCACGAATTCGGTGAACTCGGCCAGCACCGTGCGGACCACCTCGTCCATCAGCTCGCGTTTGTTCGCGAAGTGGTACGAGATCAGCCCGGTGCTGCTCAACCCGGCCTGCTTGGCGATGCGCCCGAAGGAGGCCTTCGCGTACCCGTCGCCCGCGATCACCGCCACCGCGGCGTCGACGATCTGCTTGCGGCGGGCCTGTTCCGTCACCGATGCCATGGTTGCTCACTCAAGCTAGATTTTGCTCAACTGAGCAAGACGCTATCGTGCCCTCTCACCGACACGCAACCTGGGGGAACGAATGCGGTCCTGGCACCACTGGCTGGACAAACTGGAAGCTCACGGCTTCGCGGTGCGCGACACGCTGCGGCCCGGCGCGTCCGACGCGGACCTCGCCGCGCTGACCGAGGCGACCGGGATCGTGCTGCCCGCCGAGGTGGAGGCGCTCTACCGGCTGTCCGACGGCCAGTCGGGCGGCCGCGAATACTCGGCGGCCGCGTACGTCTTCCCGCACTACCGGTTCCTGCCCATCGAACTGGCGATCACGCAGTGGCGGTTCTGGCAGGAACTCGCGGAGCAGGAGGGCCCGGACGGCATGGCCGACCACGCCGAGGCGGTCAGCGTGCCGGAGCCGGAGAAGGTGGCCGCGGAGTACTGGATCCCGGGCTGGCTGCCGATCGGGCTCGACGGCGGCGGCAACGCGATCGCCGTGGACACCACACCGCTCGACGGCGGCACGCACGGGCAGTTCATCATCATGGGGCCGGACGAGGACGAGCGACGCGTGCTCGCGCCCGGCGCCGACGCCTACTTCCAGGCACTCGCCGCCGAGGAACTCGAGATCTCCGAGTCCCCCGACGGCGAGCGCCTCTGGGAAGTCAGGTGGGCAGCGGGACTGCGCTGAGCACTACTTGCCGTCGATCAGGCGGACCGCGATCTCCGGGCTGAACTGGCCTGCCGGAATGCCCGCGCCGATCCCGCAGTCGCCGTCGGAGTCACCGGGCACCTTCACCCACAGCAGCAGGTCCGAGCCACCACCGAGCTGCGACGGCACACCGAGCTTGCGCCCGGCCGGGTTGCACCAGTCGTCACCGGGGCCGTTGCCGTTGCGGCTGGTGTCGATGACGAAGGTCTTGGTCAGCCCGCGCCCGGCCAGGCCGGACTTCACCGCGTTGCCGTAGGCCACGTTGTCCGCGGTGGTGTGGTAGTTCGACACGTTGAGCGAGTAACCGCGGACGTTGGCCACCCCGGCGTCGGCCAGGCGCTGCACGGTGGTCGCGGCCGGGTGCCAGCCCGAATGCCCGGCGTCGAGGTAGACCCAGGTGTTGGTGGCGTAGGTCTTCAGCTGCTCGGTGGCGTACTTCAGCAGGTCCAGCCGGATCTTCTTCCCGGTGGTGGGCACGCAGTCGAGCTGCGCGAGCGCGTCCGGCTCGAGGATCACCACGCTCGGCTTGCCGCCGATGCCCTTGGCGAACTCCGAGATCCAGGTGCGGTACTCCGCCTCGGTTTTCGCGCCGCCGCCGGAGTGGCTGCCGCAGTCGCGGCCGAAGATGTTGTACGCCACCAGCACCGGCAGCTTGTCCACCACGTCGGCGGCGTAGGTGTACTGGTCGGTGGCGGTGCGGATGTTGCCGCTCCAGTCGCCGAACCAGCGCGCGCCCGGTCTGTCCGCGATGGCCTGCTTGATCTTGGTGGCCCGCGGGTCGCTCGCGTGGTCGCGCACCCACCGGTTCGGGTTGGAGTCGGGATCGACGTAGAAACCGTTGGTCTTCTCCAGCGGATTGCCCTCGGCGGCGAGCGCGGTCGCCGGGGCGGCGGTGACCAGCAGGGCGAGCGTGCCGAGTGCGGCAGCGAGACGGCGCACGGAATCTCCTGACCAGAACGGGGAACAAGGACAGTTCCGGATCGTGGCACGCCGTCCGGTTTCGTGCCCAGGGACATTTGTCAGGAATCAGGACAGAAATTTTCCACCCGCAAGCCTTGTCCTCACCGACGGTCGCGGGCTAATTTGTTGTGGCTAGCAACAAAGGAGCTCCGCCCCCACCCGCGTCCCCACGAGGTGAGAGCTGATGTCAACGAAGATGTCGAAGGCGGCACGACGGCTGCTGGTCCCGCTCGCGGTGCTGGCCGCCGCCGGGGTGCTCGCCGTCCCGCTGAGCAGTGCCGCCCCAGCCGCACCGGCGGCCGTGACGTTCGAGGACAATTTCGACGGTCCGGCCGGCAGTGCCGTCGACGGCGGCAAGTGGCAGCTGGAAACCGGCGACAACAACGGCAACAACCACGAGCTGCAGTACTACACCAGCGGCACGAACAACGCCGCGCTCGACGGCAACGGGAACCTGGTGATCACCGCCAAGAAGGAGAACCCGGCCGACTACAACTGCTGGTACGGCCGGTGCGAGTACACCTCCGCGCGGCTGAACACCGCAGGCAAGTTCACCCAGACCTACGGGCGCTTCGAAGCCCGCATGAAACTCCCGCGCGGGCAGGGCATGTGGCCGGCGTTCTGGGCGCTGGGCGAGGACATCGGCACCAATCCCTGGCCGAACTGCGGTGAGATCGACTTCATGGAGAACGTCGGCTTCGAGCCGAACAGCGTGCACGGAACGCTGCACGGCCCGGGTTATTCGGGCGCGGGCGGCATCGGCGGGGTGTACACCGGCCCGAACTTCTCCGACGACTTCCACACCTTCACCGTGGACTGGGCGCCGGACAAGATCACCTGGTCGGTCGACGGCAACGCCTACCAGACCCGCACGCCCGCCGATCTCAACGGCAACAGGTGGGTGTTCGACCACCCGTTCTTCATGATCCTGAACCTCGCGGTGGGCGGTGACTGGCCGGGCGCCCCCGACGGCAACACCCAGTTCCCGCAGCAGCTGGTGGTCGACTACGTGCGGGTGACCAACTAGCGGATTTCGCCGAGGTCGACGCCCTTGGTCTCGCGGCTGCTGAGCACCGCGACCCCGGTGATCACCATGGTCACCACCAGGTAGGCGACGACCGCCCCGGCGCCGATGCCGTCGACCAGCGCGACGGCGATCAACGGCGCCGGGGCACCGGCGATGATCGACGAGCCCTGGAACACCAGCGAGGATCCGGCGTACCGGCAGTGCGTCGGGAACAGCTCGGCGATCCAGGCGGCCTCGGGACCGGCGAGCAGGCCGTGGCAGAACGCGCCGACACACACGCCGAGCCACAGCAGCGGCAGGCTTTCCCAGTGCACCAGCCAGAAGAACACCGGCGCCCAGACCAGCAGCGCCACCGCCGGCACCAGCATCGCGACCCGGCGGCCGACCCGGTCGGACCACCAGCCACCGCCGACCATGCCGATCAGCTGGCACACCGAAGCGAAGGTGACCGCGAGAATGACGTCGTCGCGCTGGAAGTCGAAGTAGTTCGTGGCGTAGGCGACCACAAAAACCGTGTAGATGTAGAAGGCGATGTTCTCGCCGAGGCGCATGCCGAGGCCGCGCAGCACCGCCTTCGGCCGCGCCAGTGCCTCGAGCACGCCGGACCGCGGTTTCTCCGCCGCGTGCGCCCGCGCCGCCTGGAACACCGGCGACTCCTCGGCGCTACCTGCTGTGGGTTACCGGACGGGTTAAAAAAGGGCCGTCCACTTGGGGAAGCTCGGGCAGGTACCCCTCGATCCGCAGCCGGGGTTGCTTGGACTGGTCCATTAGGGTGATTTTGGCCCCGAGCAGCTGCAGCACCCGGTGCTGGTCGGCCAGACCCAGCTGCGGCAGCCGGGCCGCCGCGTGGTCGGCGAGCTGTCCCACCGTGGCGACCTGGGCTCGCACGGCCGCCTCGCCCTGGGCTGCCGCCTGCAGCCGCGCCTGCTCCACCTGCAGGTCCTTCAGCTCGACCTCGATCCGCGCGACCGCCTCCGCGACCAGCTTCATCTCGAGTCCGGCCTTCATCGCGTCGGCCACCTGCGTGACCTTCGCCTCCTCCAGCCGCTGCGCCCGGCGCTGGACTTCCGCCAGCCGCCGCCCGGCGTCCGGTGCCTGCCGTTCGCTCAAGGCGGCGAAGTCGGCTGCCATCTGCTCCAGCCGCGCCCGGTCTGACAGCAACGCCGTCACTTCGGCCCAGACCGCAGCTTCTAGGGTGTCCGCCAGCAAGTACACGCAGCTGCACTTCGGTTCGTTCGGGCGAGGGCGCTTGCGGTTGCTGCACACGTAGTTGCGTCCGTTGCGGCGGTCGTTGCGGTAGAACCCGCCCAAGGTGTTGCCGCAGACGGTCTGCGCTCCGGACAGCGGGTACACCCGGTTTGGCGACCTGTGGCTTATTGCCGAGCGATCAAGCGCGACTTGCAACTGCTGGAACCGCTGCTCAGTCAGGATCGGTTCGAGCTGCATCCGGATCGGTTCGCCATAAATCGGGCTGCCGTCGCGACGAACCTGCGTGCGGCGGACTCGAGATTCGCGCTGTCTTTGGCGTCCCGGTTTGCCGGGCTTGCCCCAGATCACCTCCCCCAGCAGCGCGCGGTTACGCAGCATCCACTGCACGGTGTCCGCGGTCCACAGCTGCGGCACGCGGCTGCCGGGCCTGCCCGAGCCTCCCCGGGTCCGATACCCAAGCGCGTTCAGCCTCCGGGCCACATCGCCGGTGCTGAGCACCGCGCCGGAGCCGTCGCCGTCCACCAGCAGTTCGGTGGCGGTCAGCACGATCTCCACTTCGGTTGGGTCCAGCTCGACCACCGCCTTGGGGCGGACGCCCTCCGAGGTGCCCGGCCACACCAGGCGACGACCGTACGGCGGGATTCCGCCCGGCCAGCCGCCAACCAGAGCACGCGCCCGCTGGCCGTTTGCCATCTTGCGCAGCAGTTCGCGGCGGTCGTGCGACGAGACCACCGCCGAGATCCCGCGCATCAGCCGCTGGGTGTTGTTCTCCGGGTCGTACAATTGGCCGTCTGCGTGCACCCACACTTCGGCCGTGTCCAGGGCCCGGAAGATCTGCGCGAACACGAAGTCCTCGCGCCCGATGCGGCGAAGGTCGATCGCGACGACTACGTCCATCCGCCCGAGCTGGGCATCGTGCAGCAGTCGCATCATCTCCGGCCGCTCTTCCAGCGCCTCACCGGAGACGCCGGGGTCCACGTACTCGTCGACGAGGTCCCAGCCTTGGACCGTGCAGACCTCGCGGCCCCGTCGCAGCTGATCCGGGATGCTGGTTTGTTCCTCGCCCGCCTGCTTCTCGGTGGAGACCCGGGCGTAAATCACTGCTCTTCTGATCACGGACGGTTCGGGCATAAGGCTTCCGTTCAAAGGTGCTCAGGCCAGCGACCCGGCCCCGGTTCACGTTCGAGGCCGAGCCACCAGCAGGTCTATTGAGGCTAGCTGCTAGAACACGTTGCAGAACGCACAGTGTCTAGACCAGGGAAAACTTGCCAACGGTCTTCTCGTTTCCCTTTCCATCGGTGTAGGTCACCGCGATCGGAGTACCCGCCTCGTCCCGCGCCTCGATCACGCCGTCGTAGGTCCAGCGGCCGACCTTGACCTTCACGCGCTCCGGCTCAGCAGGCGCCTGCGGCTCCTGCGCCGGCGGCTCGTCCGGCGCCGCGGTGCCTCGCCCCGCCTTGGCCCACCGGTTGTGCGCAGCCGAGACGTACTTGGCGGCTAGGGCAGGCGTGAACACGCGCCGCAGGCTGTCGGCGACTTCGTTGATCCGGTCCTGGATGTCAGCCCGGTTCACCCCTGCCGACAGCCCCAGCCGCTCGATCCAATGCGCATCCAACTCGCCGTAGGTGGTGGTCGTCGCCAGGGTCGACACCAGACGCTGGTCGTGGCCCTGCAGGAAAGTGGACTTGCGCCCCTTCACAGGCAAGCCGCAGTTGTCGGCACAGGCACGCGGCGCGGTGGCAGTCTTGGTCATCTCGATTCCCCTTGCTCGATGGGTGGTTGAGGCGGATCAGGAGGCTTTGGCGAGCAGGTGGTCCGACACCCATTCGGGGGTCTCGCCCGGCACGAACGCCACGAAGGTTTCGGGGTGCGCGCCGTTGCGGGCCCGGACTACACCCGACCGACCCGAGGTGGTCGTTACCGTGTCGCCGGGCTTCCAGTCGTCGGCGGGGTCGAAACCGTATTCGTCGGTCATCTCAGCATCCCTAATCCGAATTACTAATTTACCATCTAGGTAAATCGAAACACGCAATCCAGACGACACACAATACTTGTACGCAATACCATTGCCATGCTTGTCTTTTCTTATGGCGGACAGCATCACAGTCGAGACCAGCCACCGGAGATGTGGCGTTTCCGGCTGTAGTCGGAAAGTCAGAACTAAAGGCTTTTGCGCATCTCACTACAAGGCTTACCGCAGGAAACTCAAGACCGACAACCCGGCAGAGCAGTGCGCGATTGATGGGTGCACGTACGTCCGCATCTGCTGGAAACTCTGCTACAAGCACTTCTTTCGCGAGTACCGCCGCCGACAGGCAGCGAAATAGCTGACCCCTGCCGAGGGCTTCCCCGTTTCGAACCAAGAGGGAGTTCTCACCGATGCTTTCCACAAATCGCGTGAAGGAATACGACGGGCTCGTCATTTGCGAGTTCTGCAGAGTATTCCACGGACAGACGGTTGCGTTCAACTCGATGTTCGGCCGGCTCGGGGTGATTGACCACCTGGATGACCACCGCGCCACCGGCGAGCAGATCTCACACAAGCTGATTTCGCGCGCTGTCGACTGGTGCCTGAAGTCGCCATTCCGCAGCAGCGGCGTTCAGACTGAAGACTAGAAATGAAATCATTTGGGGTTTGGTCGAAACGAATTCTGATTCGCGCAGGGCGCGCCTTGGCCTCGCGGCCGGAAGTGGTGTTCCCGCTGAGCTTTCGCTTCGCGATTTCCACAATTATTTGGGGGCCGATCGTCGCGGTGATCGTGACCGGTGGTCCGTGGCGGTACATCTGATGACCGAGACGATCACGGAGAAGCGCTGCAACCGGTGCCAGACCATCAAGCCGATCGACGCGTTCCGCACCTACCTGGGCAGCGACGGCGCCCCAGTTCACCGGAAGACGTGCCGGACCTGCGCCTCAGACCAACGCCGGGCCAGGCGCCACGCGACCGACGTCAGGCCCCAGCTCTACCGACAGGGAGACCCGGAACGAACCTGCCGGGATTGTGGGCAGACGAAGCCCATCGCCGAGTTCCCGCAGTACATGGAGAAGCGAGTCGGCCGCCGCAAGATGCGGTCCCGTTGCAGGCCCTGCCACGCACTGGATGTGGCCCGCCGCCGAGCTCGACGAACTGGCGAGACCGTTCCCGTGGCGCTGCGCACCGCCGTCACTCCGAGCGTGCCACTACCTACCGTTGAGGAGCTAGCCGCCTGGTATCGCGGCGGGTGTCGACTATGAAGGATCCGGAAGGTGAGGAGACCCCATGAGCGAGTTCATTTCGCAGCTCACGCCACGCCAGCTGGCTGACCGCTGCTTCACGTTCCGGCGGATGACCATCGCCTGCCCGAAGTGCGCCCGGTCGGTCCTCGCGGAGATGCGGCCGGGCGTGACCTTGCCCAAGTCCACCCGGTGGTACGGCGACTGCCCGGGGTGCGGCGCCGAGATCGCCGCGGTCACGAAGGACGACGAGTGACCACGCTGGCGGCGCACAAGCACCGCCCAGGTGACGAGTAGCCTGGAAGTGCACTTACGCACGAATGGGGACCGGGTTGGCGGAGACCTTTGGCGCGATGCTGAAGCGCCTACGGGAAGTGGCGGGATTTGCCTCGCAGTCCGCCCTCGCTCGCGCTGTCCCGGTCTCCCCGTCCAACATCAGCCGCTACGAGGCCGACCGGCAGGACCCGGATCCGACAGTGGTCGAGCGCCTGGACGCGCTGCTCGGGGCGGAGGGCGACCTAGTTCGTGCAGCCGCCGCTCGGCCGGCGGCTGCACTGCCGACTCCCAGTGGAATCGATCTTGTCTACGCGACCGCCTCCGACCTAGGTGCGGTGATCGCCGAGCAGACTCGGCAGTTCCAGCAGCTGGACGATTTCGTCGGTGGTCGTGAGCTGTACCCCGTCGTTCGCCGAGCGTTGGCGGCGGCCAGCCGAGCAGCCACGAGCAACGCCCGCGCCCTGCCGAACCTCGCCGAACTCGGCCAGGTCGGCGGCTGGGTCGCCTCGGATGCGGGCAAGCAGGACGCGGCGGCTGGGCACTACCTCACCGCGGCACAGGCAGCCGACCAGGCCGAACGCCCCGACCTCGCAGCCTCCGCGCTCTCCAGCCTGGCCTACCAGCTGGCGAACTCGGACTCGATGACCGACCGCGCTGAGGCGGTGCTATTAGCCTCGTCCGTCGCGGACCGTGCCACTGGTGTCGGGCAGGCGCTGCTGCTCGAACGTCTCGCGTGGGCGCATGCGCGCATCGGTGACGCCAGCTCGGCCGCACGAGTACTCGACGCGGTGGACGAGATCTACGCCACTGCCGACGAGCCCGCACCGCAGTGGGCGTACTGGCTCAACGAGGACGAGATCACGGTGATGCGCGGCCGATGCATGGTTGAACTCGACCGCCCCGCCGCAGCGATCGACCTGCTCACCACCGCGATCGACCGGTACGACCCGTCGCTGGTCCGGGAACGCGGGCTGTACACCACCTACCTGGCCGAGGCACTGGCGAAATCCGGCGAACTGGATGAGGCACGGCGCCTGCTTGCGGCCACCCCCGGCGCGGACAGCGCGCGCGTCGAGGCGCGTTTGCGAGCGTTGTGCGCATAGCTGTGCGCACAGCTCTACCCCTTCCACCAGGCAGTATCGCTAGCCGATGCTGGATTGGTGACTGAGAGCGACCAACCGCGAGCCCTCGCAGTGGGAGGGGCGCGACGATGAGCGCGAGGCTGAAATTCGGCGAGATCGAGCCGCTGCTGCCCACGTCCGGCGAGCTGCCGACGGTCGGTGAGCTACCGGTGCCGCGTTGGGAGGAACCCGAGAGCGCGGCAGCCGCGTTGCGCTGGTGGTGGTCGTGCGGCCGATGCCGCCGAAGGGCGCGGTCGATTTTCGACGTACTGATGCATCAGCGGCAGTGCCGGGGCGAGTGCGGCCCGGACTGGCCCACCGAGGACGAGGACGGCGCCCGGTGAGGGGCGGCAGCTCGGGTATCGGCGACGCGGCGGCGCGAGGCGCCCGGCTCTCGGACGAGGCGTACTCGGCCGAGTTGGGGCGCACGGCTCGGCGGCTCCAGGCCGAGCGGGAGGCGCGCGAGGCAGCAGCAGAGGAACAGCCTCCGGCGCGGGAGGGCGAGGGCTCATGACCTTCGACCGGACGTTCCAAGTCAGACTCGGCAAGAACATGCGGATCGCGCGGGCCGAGGCCATGCTGACCCGCGAGCAGGTCGGCGAGCGGATGTTGCCGCCGGTGAAGGAACCCACCGTCCGTAGCTGGGAAGCGGGTGAACGCTCCACACCGACATTTCGGCTGGTGGACTTCTGCCGGGTGGTCGGCCGCCCAGTCGCGGCGGTGATCCCGACGGACGACGGCCCGGCTCAGGTGATCCATGCTCCACGCCTGGTGCTGGCCGAGGATCCGAAGCTTCAGCCGCTCGCCGCGTGGGCACGCGGCTACGGGCGTGACCTGATCCGGCTCACCCCGGAGGCCATCGCCGTGGCGGCCGAGCTGTGCGGGGTGAAGCCGGACTGGTTACGGCGGCGGCTGCTGAAGATGCAGCGCATCTAGCCCAAAGACGGTCCGGTGTGCCTGCGCAACCCCCTCGTGCAGGCGTCCCGGACTCGCGGACCGACCGGTGTTCTGGCACCTCCCCCTCGACTGGGGCATCGGTTGGGTCCGCACCAACGGTCCCGCCTGCCGGGCCTCACCGGGCACCGGCAGCGGTCCCCGAGAACGCGCGTCTATCCCGTAGCGCGGCCGGGGGTCGGCCGGGGGCAGCCTGCTACGACACCCAGGCTGCCCCCCGGTGCGCATCCGGGCACGGCGAAGCCCCCGCACCGACCCGGCGAACCGGCAGTACGGGGGCTTTCGTTGCGGTCGTAGGTATGATCCCGCGCCATGGCAGTCCACAGGCGAGGTGCGGAGCGTCCAGAGTCGCGCCCGCCCAGCCGCTACCTCGGTCCCTTGCTTGTCACTATCGACGACCTCCGCGCGTTACGCGACCTTCTCACCGAGATGGGCGAGGCGCCTGTGATTGAGTTCTCTGGCGGAACGATCGACACCCCAGACGACCTCCGGGAACTTTCAGACAGCGAACTGCTGCATATTACCGTCAAGACGGCGGGTGTTGAAATCACCTTATCGAAGCAAGGCGCCCGTGCTGTCGGGCAGGGGAATCTGGTTTACGCGGTACACGAGAGTTGGGCGAGGACGCGACAGTCGAGCTTAGGCAAGTCCAGGCGCTGGTGGGCCAAATACTGGGGTCTGCTCATCGCCGGTATTTCCGTCGTTGCCGGATTTACGGGAACCACCCTCGAATGGCTGCCGTCTGACGCTCAGGCCGCACCGTGGGTATTCGCCGTCATGTTTGGGGTTTCAGGCGGAATGATCGCCTACGGCTATTCACAGATGCCTATGCCGACGGTCGTCGTGCCTACGACCCTCGACGAATTCCGCAAGAACAGGACACTCGCGAACAGGCACTGGCAGACTATCGCCATTGCAGCAATCGCGGCCTGCATCGCCCTTGCGGGCGTTTTGGTGGCCGTGCTGGTCAAGAAGTAGAACCGCCGCTCTGACCCATCAGTGCTCGCCCCTCATTCCATCGATCTCGGCTTGTTTCGCCTGTAGGTCCTTGGTCAGGTGTTCGACCTGGCCGCGCAGGTCGCTCACCTCGGTTTGTGCGAGCTGCAGGCCGGTTTCCAGTTCGGACACGCGGGCGTTGGCCTGCGCGAGCTTCGCGTTCACCTCGTCGAGCTGGGCCTTCATCGGGGCCAGCAGCGCGACCGAGGCGCTGGACAGGACCGAAGCGGCATCGGCCTTGGACTGCTCGGACTCGGCGGCCAGCTTGCGCCGCTGTGCCGGGATCATCACCAGCGCAACCACCCCGGCCACCAGCCCGCCGGCGCCTACCAAGAGACTTACCCACTGCGGGATCATTCGGCATCGCCTCCGTTCAGGAAGGCTCTCGCGGCGGTCAGCTCCTTGATCTCCCGGCTGATCTGGAAGGCGCGGAACAGGTTCGCCAGCCCGAACGCCGTCAGGAACACGGTGAAGGCAGTGCCCCGCCAGCCGTTCACCACCAGGATCATCCCGGCGTAGCAGAAGCTCAGGCCGATTAGTCCGATCAGTCCGGCCCGCTCGACAAGCGCACCGGTGACGCCAGGCCAGAACACCCCGGCGAGGCTGATCACCGAGCCGACCGCGAGCGAGGCGTAAAGCACGTGGCCGAACGGCTCGGGCAGCGCGCGGACCGTGGTGCTGGCAACCACTTGGAAGGTGAACGTTCCAGTCACCCCCATGATGAAGGCGGCCAGTAGAAGCGCCACCTCGTGCGGGTGCCGCCCGCTTCGGATTCGAATAACCATGTCTATCCTTTTCGGACTACGGAGCGGGCAGGACCTCGACCTGGCACCAGTTCCGGATGTTGACCGCGGCGGTGCTGCCCACGTTCGAGGTGCCGCGCACCCAGACCGTGGTGGCGCCGGTGCGCGAGGTGAGGTCAGTGACCGAAGGGATCTGGAATGCGGTCCACGACTCGGTCTGGTACCCGACATCGAAGGTGTACAGCGCCGTTCCGGTCTCGCTGCCCACCACGAACGTGATGTAGCCATAGCGAGCGGACGAGCCGCCGAAGCTCACCGGGAACCCGGCATTCAGCTTCAGGCAGTAGGCGTAGCCAGGGCTCGGGATGCTCACCGAGTAAATCGAGACGTACGTGCCGCCGGTGCCCATGGTGACGTTCGCGCCGCCAGCGCCCAGCCAGGTGCCCGTGTAGATCTTGGGCTTGACGCCGGGGCCGGTGATAGCGCCGCCGACGGCCAGGGCTCCGGCCACCGAGCCCGACCCGCCCACCGACAGGTTCGAGCCGGTGCCGCTCACGGTCAGGTTGCTCAGCGCGGTCAGCGCTCCGGCCACCTCGAACGCGTCGTCGGTCTTCAGCTTATCCGCGGCGGCGCGGTAGAGGTTGGTGTCCAGCGCGGTGTTCCCGCCAGACCCCCACTGGTGCTTGCCGTCGAAGTCGACGGAGTGCGCGTCGTTGGTCTCGCCCTGTTTGCGGTAGCTCTGCGCGCGGTTGCCCGCCAGCGTGCTCGTGGTGTCGGTGCGCAGCGCGGCAGCCGAGCCGGTGGCGCCCGCGACCAGAGCCGCCGCCTTGCTCGGCACGTTGTCGTCGATGTGCTGGACGAGCGGGTTGATGTCCAGGTCCACGTCCGCGTCATCGGCGTCGGCGGGCTTGCGCAGGCCCAGGCGGGCGGAAGTCGTTGCCATGGCGGGCCTCCTAGGAGTTCTGGACCTTGCCGACGATCACGTAGGTGTTGCCGACGGGCAGCACCAACACGCGATCGCTGGCGGTCGGGGTGTAGCTGGCCAGGTAGGGCAAGGACTTCTCGCCCAGCGCGGTGTCTCCGTCGAAGGTCACCCGCGGCTTGGTCGACGGAGGGGCCGCCGGGTGCGCCGGGTTGACCGTGGCCAACCGGGGCGCGCGGTCAGCGGCCGATGCCAGCTGCGCCTTGATGTACGCCGCCACCTCGTCGAGGAAGGTTCGGGGGTCGGGAATCACGACAGGTTCACCACCTTCCGTGCGGTGTGACGCATCCGAGCGCCTTGGCGCAGCTCGTAGGACCAGCGGTATTCCGAGTACTTGTCGCCGATTCCGAGCGCGGAGTACGCGATCCGGTAGGTGTCGGCGTGCTGGTGCACCGGCATCAGACCGGTGGAGAACTCGACCTGCTCGAACACCATGCTCGATTCCTGCGCGAGCCGGTCCACTTTGGCTTGTAGCGCCGCCTGGTCCACCGCGTCTTGCTCGTCGCGAACCTCGACGATGGTTCGGCCGCGTGCCACCGTGGACACCGGGGAGTTCGGATTGCTGTTGGTCGCTTCGGCTCGCAGCACTGGCCGGTCTGGGTCGCTGACGGTCAGCACCCACTTGTTGGGCTGGTCGAAGGTGTCCAGGGTCTGGGTCATTCCCGGCAGCAGCACCGAGACCTCGCTGTCGTCGTAGACGTAGCCGGGTGCCCGCTCGGCGAGCGACTGGTACGGCCGGGCGACCGCGGTGCCGTCCTCGTCGAAGTGCAGCCCCTCGTAATTGATCGCGCCGAGCAGGTCGTTGGCGATCTGCAGCCGCGTCGTCCCGGTGTCCCACATCTTCGACACCGGAAGAGTCGCCGCGTTCGGCACCACCGAGTACCGGGCGATGCCGTCCACGCCGGACAGCAGCTCTGCCACCGCGTCGGTGTACTTCTCGCCCGCCCCCACGTAGTACGGCTCGGGCACTTTGTCCGCGCGCAGCACCACGAGCTGGTCGTAGGCGTTGATGTCGCGAGTGACTACGCCGGTGTCCCCCGCTTCGCGTTCTGGGCTGGACAGCACGAACAGTCCTTGTGGCCATTCGACGAAGCCACTGCGGAAGTCGTCGGAGCGAGCGCCCGCACGGTAGAGCATGCGCACGTCGTCAGCTGCCAACCTCCGCGCGGTGACGAACCAGTCGTCAAGGTCGCCGTTCCATCCCGCGCTGTCGTTGTAGTGCTCACCGAGGTACAACGTCGACGAGGCGGCGTAGGTCTGGCCGATCGCAGTTGCGTTGGTGACCGCGCCGGTGCGATCCTCGCCATTGATGTAGATGCGCAGCCCTGCGCCGGAGCGCCAGGTGACCACGACGTGAGTCGGGTCGGCCATCGTCACCGCAGGACCGGACACCTGCGCCGATAGCAGCGTGCCGGGTGAGCCGGGTTGCGGGAAGACGTACAGGTAAGCAGTCAGCACCGAGCCCATGTAGACCAGTGCAATGCTGGCCGAGCCGACCGACTGCGACAGGGCGAGCAGGCCCTGGCCGGCGGGTGAGCCGTCTGCCCGAGCCCAGCCGCCGAATGACAATTCGGTGTGCCCGGTGAGCCAAGTCGCGCCAGCAACCGAGACGGACCCCTTGCCGCGCGGGCTTCCGCTCGCTGTGCCGAGCGCGCGAACGCTCCCCGCGAACAGTGGCGGCCGGGCGGCGGTGGCGAGCTGGCCCATCACGCCGTGCCTGCCGTTGCCCGAGGAGTCCTCGACCCCGGCAAGCATCCAGTCCACGACCGGGGCGCCCCAGGTGCCCAGCTCTCCCCACTTCCGGGTTGCCATCGCTCCCCAGGTCTGGTCCGCGCTCGGCGTGCCGGTGGCTCCGGTGGTCTCGTTCATCCGCCAGCGGCCGAGTGGGTCCGGCACCACCGACCCGAACACCTCGTCGTAGGGCCGGGTGTCGGTGACCGCGGACATGTCCAGCCGGGCGAACGGCTTGATCCGGTCCCCGGCGAAGTCCACACTCCCGTCGTCGACCACCTCGAACTTCGCCGCTCGCTTGATGTCGGCGAGCGAGTCGTAGGTCACCGACCCAGACAGCACGTTCGTCAGCGGCCGGACGTATTCGCTGTCAGCGTTATAGAGGTCGTAGCGGAACGACCAGGCACGCGGCCCGCGCACGCCCTGGAGAACCTGCCGGATCTCGGCCGGGTCGTACCCGTTCTGCGCGTCCAGTCGCATCGCTACACCCCCTGGAACTCCGAGCGGGTCAAGGTGATGGCCACCTCGGTACCCGCGGCTACGTCGGTCTCGTCGAAGTCGGTGACCACCGCGTAGAGCGCCCGCCCGCGCACGTCCCGGTAGTGCACGACTTGCCCGCGCACTGGCAGCGATTCGGCGGCGCGTACCTGCTCCGCCCAGGTGTCCTCGCCGCTCGGGATCAGCACCTTTACCTGAAGCACGTGGGTCTCCTCGTCGCCGAAATCGAACACCGGATGCCGCCTGCCGACGAACCGGAGTTCGGTCCTAGCGCGGCCGATGCGCAAGTTCCGGCGGCTGTCGCCGTCGTACTGAAACTGCCTGCTCGTGCCCGCCGGGTTGGCGGGGTCGTGCAACCAGACCCCGTTGAGGTAGACCAAGCCGGGCGCAGGTTCGCTCGCCGAGGCGCCCGGGTCGCCAATCGCGAGCGCGTAGTACTCGTAGAGCACGTTGGACCCGGCGGTGTAGTCGGCGAACGTCTCGTTCGGACCGCACGAACCGACGCGCTCGTACAGCCCGGCCGGAAGCGCCCCCAGCGCAGCCGTGCGCCGGTAGATGTCGTTGCGCTGCGCCGACGGGAACGACTCCTCAGGCTCGTTCGCCGGGTTCGTTACGGCGACGTCCACCCACACCTGCCCTGCCGACACCGTGACCGCTGGGGGCTTCGGGGAGGAGAACACCGGCCGGATCAGACGCGTGCCGACACCAGATGTTTGCGCGTTGGTGTCCTTGACGGTCACTTCGATGCGCTGGTCCACATCGGACAGTAGCCCGGTGATCGTGTGCTCGGTGACCCCCGAGCCGACGACGAACCCCGTGTCATAGACCGTGGTGTTCGTGTCGGTGCGCACCACCGCGACCCGGTACTCCGCCTGCGTGGCCCCGGAACCGGATGAGAACGACCACTCCACGGTCAGCGTTGAGGACACCAGTCCGGGCGGGTAATCGTTCGCGGGGTCGACGATCGCGACCACGCCGGTCGAGGTAGTGGCGAGAGCCTGCTGTGGCGACCAAGCCCCGGCGGCGTCGGCCACGTCCCAGTTGCGGACGCGCCACTGGTAGCCGACCCCGTTGGACAGCGTGCTGCCCGGGATGCTGTGCGCGCCGGTCACCGAACTGACCTTGCCAGTATCGTAGGCGCTCACGCCGGTGGAGGCGTTGGACACCTGGAGTTGGTAGGCGGTCTGCACGTCGGCGGTGTTCGGGTCCGAGAACACCCAGGACAGCGTGTTCGCCACGGCCGCGTTGACCGTGCTCGGCGAGCCGCTCTGAATCGGGCTGTTCGGCGCGACGTTCAGTGTCGTATCCGCGGTGTACACCAGCCCGTGCGTGGTGCCGTCGCCCGCGAGGTAGGCGATGCGCACGAGCGCGTACCGGTCGTCCAGCGCGGCCGAGGCCACTGATGTCGCCAGGGTGGTCGAGCCCGAAGGTGTGACCGTGGCCGCCACGGTGACCGTGCTTGACACCCCGGTGCCGATGTCATACCCGTAGCGCACCAGGTTGCGGCTGGCGTCCACGCCGTAGTGGTACAGCGAGTTGGTTCGAGCCGAATACCAGACGGGAGCCAGCCCGCTCAGCGAACCTGAGGCTAGCCGCGCGACGCTGGAGTCGTAGAGAGCCCAGGACGTTCCCGCCTGGACGATGAACCGGCCGCTACTGACCGGGATTACCCGCACGTTCGCGTTGGGGTCCTGCGGCGTTCGCGCCCCGCCGGTGAACGACAGCGCGGCGCGGGCAGCCACCGCCGAGATCTGCCCGCTGGAAGAGATCGAGTACCGGTACGCCTCGGTGGAATCCCCCACCGACGTGACGATGACGCCTTCGGTGGTGTCGCCCAGGCGCGCGATGCCGAGGTTCGAGCCAGTGGGGTTGATCCGCCCGCGCTGCCGTCCGGAGACGGACCCGTCCGAATCGGTGATGAACGGCTCCTGCTCGCCAAGCACCGCGCCGGCCACCAGGCCGAGGGCGACCCGGCAGTTCAACGCCACCAGCACCAGCTGGTTGTAGGACTCGGTCCCCTGGTTGTGACCGACCGCCACCGCGAGCGTGCCCGAGTTCATCGGGTGCCAGGTCGCGGCTACGTTGTTGATCCCGCCGAGGTCGTAGGCCAGCAGCGGCACCGCCAGCAGCGCCTTGGCCACCCACGTGTGCCCGGAGCCTTTGGCGAACGCCTGCACCGCCAGGCTGTTGCTCGCGCTGCCTTGGCGGCCGACCACAAACAGGTTGTCCGATGGGTCGACCGCGAGCGTGAGCGCCTGCGCGGCCACCGGCATGGCGAACTGCGCCGCGGTGGTGCCGACCTGGATAGTCGCGATCGTGGTCGGCGAGCCGGTGCGTGTCCGGTACCGCAGTGCGATTCCCGGCGCGGTCGGTGTGCCGGTGGTCTCCAGCCAGACCTCCGTACCGTCGCTCAGCTGTACCTGCGCGTTGCGGGTGTAGTTGAGCAGGTGCGTGGTCAGCGTGCCGTTGATCATCCGAGCGTCGGAGTTGTACAGCCGGATGCGGTCGTACTGGGTACCGGCGCCCTCGCCGGGGAACCGGTTCTCGGTGGTTTCCGCCGAGACCGCGATGGTGTCGATCAGGCCGGAGCTGGCCTGTGCGGCATTGATCAGTGCTTCGCTGCCCACCACCTGGCGCGGGAAGTAACTCCCGCTGTCCCCGGCCGGGATCGGCAGCCGCGCTAGCAACTGCTTGGCTGCCAGGTTCCCGCCGGGCACGTAGGCCGCGTTGTGGGCGTGCGCACGCCACTCCAGGGTGAACGGGCTGGTGCTGGCGAGGTCCCAGCGCGCGTCCAGCGAGGCGTAAACCGTGCGCTGTCCGGCGGGCACGGCGGTGCAGGGATGCCGCTGCACCGACTCGCGGATGGCGTATTCGCCGAAGCGGAATTGTCCGACATCCGGGAAGTTGTCCGCGGTTGCGCTGGTTGTCACACCGGCGCCGCTTCCGTTGCGAACGTCGTTGTAGAAGCCGGACCCGGTGCTCTCCAGCTCGGTGGACGTGCTGACGTACGCGTTGGTGACCACCGCCATCTACTTCACCCCCGCCAGCGAGCCCGATCCCTGCCGCGCGGCCGGAATCACCTTGTCGAAGAACTCAGCGATGTCACTGATGTCCTGAATGGACTTCGCGTCGATCACCACGTCGCCTGTCCAGTGCACGACCGTGCCGCCTGCTGCCGAGCCGCCTTTGCCGTCGCCGAGGTTCAGGCCGAACGCCTGTTCCGGTGGGACACCGGCGTTGACGGCCAGCAGACCTTCGCGGTGTTCCTGGGATTCCTTCTCCTTGATGACGATCTCTCCGTTGGAGAGCATCGCCGGGATGGAGTCCGACGTGCCGGTACCCGGCCCGACGACGGGGCCGCCGTCGTCGAAGTTCTGGACCTGGCCGCCGTCGGCGTACCCGCGGACCTCGCCGCCGGTCGCGGCGCCGCCCCAGATTTTGGTGAAGATGTTCGCGACCTTGGAGGCGGGCTGCCACCAAGCCCAGGTCTTCATGGCCGAGCTGATGTCCGCGTTCACCTTGCCGGTCGCGGTGGTGGCTCGGACCGCCGCCGACCAGTAGGCCAGCGACTTCAGGGCCGCGTCGTTGTTCGCGTCCTGCCTACCGATCGCCACCGCCGAGTTCCCGGCGCCCAGCCAGCCCTTGAGCGCACCGAAAGCGCCGCCGGGGTCGGCGTCCAGGTCCGCTGTGGACGTCGAGTTCTCGACGCCCCAGCCCCATTCCTGGAACTTCTGGCTCGCCTGGTGGGTGTTGGCGGTGATCTGGGTGATGAACTCCAGGTGCTCCAGGTCGTTCTTGAAGCCGTAGAGCGCTTCCTTGGCCTGGCCGGTATCCGCCGTGAACGTGATCTCTTTGCCGTCCGGCAAGGTGTAGATCTCGTTGCCCAGTTCATCGACCCGCTTGGTGATGCCCTCGGTGGCCAGGGTGCCTTCGCCGACGCTGTGCAGGTACTGCCCCAGCGCCTCGGTGGACAGGCCGTACCGGTCGGCCAGCTTCTCTGCCGCCTCCCGGGAAAGCCCCTGCGCGTCGGCCATCTGGATGAAACGCTCGCGCGCGGTCAGCAGCTCGTTGTTCGTCGTCGTCAACGCCTCGCCGAGCGGGACACCGGCCTGCACCAGGTCGTCGATCGACATCCCGGCGTTGGCGAAGCCGCCGCCGAGCTGGGTCACCACGTCGAACAGCTTCGACCCGACCTCGCTGGTGGTGTTGATCTTCCCGTTGGCATCAAGCAGCTTGTCCGACAGTCCGCCGACTCCCTTTTCGAATTCCCGCAGGGTGTCGTTCATGCCCTTGATCGAGGCTTCCTGCGAGAAGTCCGCGTCCTGGATCTTCTCCAGCACGTCCAGGAACGCGGCCGTCTTGTCCTCTGCGGACGCCGCGCGGTCGGCGATGACCTCGTAGGCCGCACCGAGTTCCTTGGTCGCCTGGGCCGCGTTCTGCGAGGCGGTGTCGACGTTGCGCCGCGCCTCCTCGTCCTTCTTGAACGCTGCCGCGGCTTCCTCGACCGCGCCCTTCATCGAGTTCAACTGACCGACCAGGTTAGCCGCCGCGATCAGCTTGTTCTTGTACGACTCGGTTTCGGCGTCGGACGCACCGGTCGACTTCTGCCAGGACCGGGCGATGTCGTCGATCTGGGCGACCATCTGCGAGGCGCTGCCGCCCTGCTGGGCGAACTCCTCGATCTTGCGGAACACGCTCTCGGTGGTCTCGTCGGCACGGCCCGACTCGGTGACCAGGCTCTTGAACGCCCCGACCGCCGAGTCCCGGAACGAGTCGTACGCCGGGCCGCCACGCCCCACCGCGTCGGTCATCGCGTTCACGTCCAGGCCGACCGCGCGGGCGTTGCCAGCGGCCAGTTTCCACAGGTCGGTGGCCTGGAGCTGGCTGGCCGCGTAGTCGTCGAACACACCCCCGCTGGCCTGGAGTGCCGCGGTCAGCGTGTCGATGGCGTCGCGATGCTCGTCGAGCTGCGCGGTGCCCTCCTTGGCGCGCCGCTGCACGGAGAACATGGCACCTTCGAGGATCGCGGCGAACGCGACCATCGCACCGGCGCCCTTGGCCGTGCTGGCGAACCCGCCGCCCAGCCCTTCCACGTCGCCCTTGGCGGACTTGGCGTTCTTCCCGATACCGCCGATGGCGTCGCCGAGCTTGCCGAACGACAGCATGTTCAGCGCCTTGTAGGCGCCGAGCATCGACGCCAGCGGCCCCAGCGAGCCGCCCAGCACCTCGTTGAGCCCCTTGAACGCCCCGGCCACGGTGGTCACCGCGCCGGAGAAGCCGCTGAAGAAGCTGTACAGCGCCGAGCCCTCGTCGGTGACGCTTTCCAGCAGCGAGTAGACCGACTGCAAGGCCGCCCGGAAGTCCTCCAGCGCGGGACCGCCGTTGGCCGACAGGTTCCCGAAGATCTCCCCCGTGCCGCCAAGGAAGTCCTGGATCATGTGGCCGAGAGTCTTCAGGATCTCCTCGGAGCCCTCGGCTCCCTCGGACAGGTTGTCGAGGAAGTCGGTCAGCCCGGAGCCCGCCGACTTGAGCAGGGCCTCCCAGCCGCGCATCGGCGCGTCGCTGTTCTGGATCGCGCGGACGAAGCCGGGCATGGCCCGCTCGGCGAAGCCGGTCACGCCGTCGATCAGCGGGTCGATCGCGTCGACCCCGGCCTCCATCGCGTACGCGATCTGGGGTGCCATCCGATCGAACGAGGCGCCCACCTTGTCGGCGATGTCGACAAGATCGTCCTCCAGCGGCTTGGCCATCGCCTCGGTGCTCGACACCACGTGCGAGGCCAAGTCGTCGAACGACTTCGCGACCTTCGGGTTGCTCTGCGACGCGGCGACGGCGATCGCGGCGAACAGCAGCGGCACGCCACTCAGCGCGGCGGCGGTCGACGCTCCGGCCGCAGCCGCGGCAATCGGCAGCCCGGCGAAGTAAGCGCCAAACTCCAGCGCCTTGAACTGCGCGTTGGCGCGTTTGGCCACACTGGACAGTGCGTCGTCGGTATCCTTGGCCTTGGACTTCACGCCCTGCGCGAGACCGTCCCCGAGCGCCTTCCCAGCCTGCTCGCCGAGCGCGCGCATCTGGGCACGGATCTTGTTCTCGTTGACCTCGATCTCCGCGACCGTGCGAACCTTCGTGGCCTTAATCTGCTCGATCTTGGCCTGGTACTTCGCTACGTCGGCGTCGACATCGACCTTCTTGTCGGCCGCCTTCTTGCGCAGCGCCTCGATCGCCGCTTCGGCCTTGCGCACGTCGGCGTCGTAGGCCAGCGTGATGGCGTTCTTCTTGGCCGACAGCTCGTTCAGCTTCGCCTGGGCGAGCCGGATCGCCTGCTGAACATCGATCTCGGTCGCGATCTTCGCGGCCGGGCCGGACTCGACCGCCTTGCGGATCGCTGCGGCGTTCTTCGGGTTCTTCAGCGCGGTGTCGAAGTCGACCGGCTTGCCCTGCTCCAGCTTGCGCCGGATCGCGGCTTCGTCCTGCTGCGTCTTGTCCCGCAGGTGGACCTCGACGTACGCACCGCCGAGCTTCACGTCTTCACCGTCGGCCACGTTCTCACCTCCGGGGAAGTCGAGCTACAGCCGGTTGACCTTCAAGACGGGCACGTTCTGCCCCAGGTGTGGAGCGGCGCCGAACATCGGGTCGTTCTCGGGGTCCGGCGAGGCGTAGCCCGGCCGGACGGTCTGCGGTACTGGTCTTGGCGCCGGAGCGGTGACCGGGGCGCCGGCGGGCGCCTGCTGGACTGCGCGCGCCGCCCGAACCGCGCCGTCGTAGTGGGCGAGCCGGTCGACCAGGGCGCCGAACCGCTCGGCCTCCCAGGCGGTCAGATCGTGCTGCCGATGGAACACAGACAGGTCCGAAGCGATCTCGGGGAAGAAGGTGCCCATCCAGCCGACTTCCGCCACTACTGCTGCCCAGGCTTCGACGGCTGGTCTTTTGGGTCGGCCGCCACTCCCGGGCGCAGGCGCTTGATGACCTCGGCCGAAATGAGCACCAGGTCCTCGTCGAACATCAACGAGTCGCGCAGCGCGGCCAAACCCTTCTCACCGAGCATCCGCTTCATCGCCCAGGCCACGGCAGCGTCCACGCCTTCGTCCTTGACCACGAGCGCGAATATCGCCTGCCAGCCCGCGGGCGCGGTGACGGGGATGTCGTAGGTGATACCGCCAGCGGTGAACAGCGGCTCGCGCTCCAAGTTCAGTTCGGCGTCTGGCCGGTCGAGGACGATCCCGAGCTTGCGCACGGTCTTGCCTTCGGGCGGACGCTGCGCGGCCTCGGTGCGCCGCTTGCGGTTGCGGTTTCTGTTGCTGCCCATGGGTTTCCTCCTAGATAGGAAAGTCGGGTCCCGCCCGATCAGCACGGCGATCCAGGCGCCGGTGACCGGGCGGGAGCCGGTGGGATCAGGCCGCGAGCGGGGCGTCCCACGCCTCCAGCGGCTCGATGTCCTTCTTGAAGTAGAAGACGTTGAACACGTTCGCCAGGGTCTGCTGCGTGGCCTTGCCGTACACCAGGCTCAGCCCGCCGGTGTTCTTGGTCTTGCGCAGCACCAGCCGACGCCGCCGGAACAGGCCGGACGGGTCCGGTGCGAACCCATCCATCAGCAGCTTGACCGCGGGCTGCCGGAACGCCTGCGGGCCGCTGGTCAGCTTGAAGTTCTCGCCGGTCTCCGGGGTGCCCGAGTAGGTGCCCATCGACGCGCGCGCCAGGTTCTTCAGCGTGACCTCGGCCAGCGGGATCGCCAGGGAGATGACCCGGCCGGTCATCTGCTGGTCGGCCTCGTCGGGGATCTGGTCGATGGTGAGCGGGGTGAACGTCGGCTGCACCAGCAGGGTCACGTCGCCGAGGGTGCCGCCCATGTGATCCCACGCCGAGGCGGCCGGGGCCTCGTTGATCGCGCCGCTGGCGGGTTCGAGGGTGTTCAGGCCCTGGAGGCCGTAGTAGACCTCGCACGGTCCCATGAGGACGTTGCCGGGCTCGAAAGTCGTTGCCATGGTGTGACTCTCCTTTGCGCTGGGATCGATCGATCCCGAATTCGCGGTTCGTTGATCCCTCCGCGCGCGGGCGGAAGTCCTTGCGTCACTGGGCGATCGGCGCCCAGAACAGCTGAATGTCGGTGGAGTAGACGGCGTAGCCGCCGAAGTCCCCGAACGTCTTGCGCGGGTTGCCGCGCACCACCGCGCTGTTGACCTTCGCCTTCTCGTCGGAGTAGGGCAGGCCAAGCAGGATCGGCACGCGCCGATACGTGGCCACCCGCAGCCGCTCGGCGAGCTGGCGCGCCTTATTCCACGGCGGCACGTCGGAGTTCGGCGTGTTGGCGAAGCACTGGAAGGTGACCACCGGGCTCTGGGTGCGGTAGTTCATCCCAGAGTCGCCGCCGACGATGGTCGGGGTGATGAACCCGGAGGCCGACCAGGAGGCGTTGTTGCGCGGCAGGGTCTCCCCCGCCATGTCCGCGGTGACGTCCGGCGCAGCGAGCGCCCAGGCGACCGCGACCGCTTCGGCGGTGGCGTAGCGAACGGCCATGCTCACCCCCGATTCCGGTACAGCGCCGGACGCAACCAGGGCTGCGGGGGCACCACGTCGCCGGTGTAGACGGTCTCCCCGTCCGGCCCGACGTAGGCCACTCGGTGGCCCTCCTCGACGTAGAGCCCGTAGTTCAGCTCCGTGCCGATCCGGCCCACGTCACCGTCGACCGTGGCGTACACGGAGTCCCGCAGGGTCCCGGTGTCGACGGGCACACCACGTACGGCGTCGTCGCGGACCTCGCCCACCAGGTCCCCGAACCACTCGCGCACGTCGGCCGCGATGCCCTCGCGCCAGTGCGGGTTAGGCACGTACTGCGCCACGGCGCACCCCCTTCCTGAGAGGCCAGCCCGAGAGCATCCGGAGTGCGTCCCGTCCCCGGGACGCACCAACGAGTCCGGCGGGAGTGCGTCCACGCGTTCCGCTATAAGCGCGGGACGCGGGACGCATATGCCGCACCGCGTCCTGGGACGCATTGGGACGCATTGGGACGCACCCCGCTCGTCAGCCGACGCGACGTAGCTCCAGCACCGTTTCCGGGCGGTGGCCGGCGGGCGCTCGGGGTCGGGTAACTAGCTGCACCGTGAACGTCTCGCCGTTCGTGTCGTCGCGTAGCCGATCGCCGATCTCGACTTCGAGCGTGGACGGCACCGTGCAGCGGATGACCCGAACCACCCGAGGTGTCTGCGTGCTGGAGTCCCACACCCGCGACTCACGCTCGTCGATCGCGGCGGGGAACGGCGTGCCAACCGGCTCGGTGCTGGGCATCTCGTCGCCGGTGTGCGGGTCGGTGGTGTAGCCGCGGAACAGCGACGCACGGCAGGTCGCGAGCGCGCGCATCGGCTACACCTCCACCCAGGGGAACCGCTCGTCGTCCTCGCTGCCGTGGTCGTAACCGCCGGGCGGGCGAACCCGCAGCGACCGCGACCTCCGCCAGGACACGCGACCGAGCGCCTTGGCCGCGAACGGGGCGAGGATCAGCGCCTCCGGGGCGAAGTCCACGCCGTCGCTGCTGCCGCCCGTCGAGGTGATCTCGGTGCGGTCGAAGGCGTCCGGCTGCGCGGCCAGCCACGCGGCTTGGTAGGCGGTGGCCAGCTTCAGCCAGTACCGGTCCCGCGCGCCGATCCGATCCCGGTCGGCGTAGATCCGGCCCGCGTGCAGGTCGATCGTCGCCTGTGCTTGCACCATGCCCGAGGCGGCCACGGTGGTGTTGGTCAGTTCCAGCACATCGGCTTCGGTGGCCCAGGTGTCCGCCATCGCACTCCCCTTCCGGCCAGAACCGAGCGCCCCGCTCTTTGCAGGGCGCTCGGTTGCGGATCAGCCCAGTTCGAAGATCGCGAACGCGCCCGGGGCGCCGTAAACCACGCCCTTACGCGCTCGGAACTTCAGCAGGTTCTGGTCGGTGAGGAACCCTGCGCCCTCGTCGGCCCCCTGGAACTGGACTTCCAGTTCGGAGCGGTCGCCGCGCTGCAGGTAGCGACGGTTGCCGATCACCAGCAGCGGGTTCCCGATCGGCGCGGAGGTCCCGGCCGCCGAGGTCTTGAGGCCCATGGACCAGTTGAACGGGTGCCCGAACAGCGACAGGCCACCGCCCTGGCCACCGCCAGCAACACCGGCGGTCGACTCGTTGAAGATCGGGCGGCCGTCGGTGCCCTTGATCCCGCGCAGGGTCTGCGCGAACGCCGGGTGGGCACCGATCACGGTGTCGGCCGGGTCGAAGAAGTCGCCCTGCTCGACCTTGCCCAGCGTCGCCGACAGGTTGTCGTAGGTCGCCGTGGCCGATTTGGTGATGTTCGAGTTCGCGGTGTACCCGGTCACCGTGTCGTTCTGGGTGAGCACGTAGTACAGCGAGTCGTACAGCCAGCCGTGGGTGCCCTTGGCCGCGGTGACGGCGATGGCCGAGTTGTCGAGCAGGCGGGCGTAGGAGTCCGCCGCGTCGACCGACTTGGTGTCGATCACATCGGCCAGAGAGTCCTCCACGTCCTCCTCGTCGATGCGCACGACGCCGCCGATCTTGTCGACGTACATGGTTACCGAGTCGTTGGCGTCGCCGGACTCGCCGAACGGGTCGCCCTTGGCCACGCGGCCGAGCACGACACCGCCGGAACGCGGGACCAGCTTGGTGCGAGTGGCCATCGGGACCTTGTTGCCGAAGCGCTCGACGAACGAGGACTGCTGGATCTTCTGCAGAACGTCGGGGTGGGTGCCGACCGGAATCCAGCCAGCACCGGTGAACGTGGACGCAGCCATGACGCTGCTCCCTTCCTTTCGTTATGGGACAACAGAAACGCCGTCATCCCTCACGGGTGCGGCTGGTGCGCCGTCTCGGCGCGGGGTGCTACTGGTTGCGGGAGGCGGCGATGATCTCGCCGGGCGTGCGGGCCTCCTCGGCGGGAGCCTTGCCACCGGCCGGGATCTTGCCCGGCTTCGGCTTTTCCTCCTGCGAGGATTTGAACAGCTCGGGGTACTCGGCCTTGACGCGCTTGACCTCGTCGTCCAGGCCGGTCACCTTGCCGCCGTCCAGCTCGATCTTGCTGTGGTCGAGCAGCTTGGTCAGCCCGGCCAGCCGCTCAGCCTTGGCATCCGCGCGCAGCAGCGCAGCCTCGGCCACCGCGGCGATCACGGCGGGCTTGGACTCGGCCCGCGCAGCCTCGACCGCCTCGCGGACCTTCTTGTCCGCCTCGGTCTCCTGCTGCCTGGTCAGCTCCTCGATCTTCTTGCGCCGCGCCGCGCTCTCGGAGTTGGCCTCCCGCAACTTGCGCTGGTGGTCCTCCCACTCGGCCTGCGTGGGCGGCTTCCACTCCGGCGGCTTGTTATCGCTCCCGGTGCCGTCCTTGCCGTCTCCGTTGGCCGTCCCGGGACTCGTACCGCCTCCGCCACCTCCGGTGCCCCCGTCCCCTCCCGTGTCGCGGGAGAAGCGTCGGAACCGGTCGTTGAGCATCTTCACAGCCATCTCGGCTACCTCCGTGCGAATGCAAATGCTCCATCTCGGAGCCACCTGTGCCCCATCTCGGGGCGGATCACCAGTTCGTCGGAACGGGACCGGTGATGAACGTGCCCTGCTTGAGAGCGCGCTCGGCCCGCTTCTTGACTGAAGCGGGAACCTTCCAGCCGCTCGGGCTGGGAGCGTTACGGCCGCTGCCGATCTGGGTCAGCAGCTTCTCGGCGGCGCGCACGCGCACACCCTCGGACTCGGTGGGCAGCGCGTAGCCGTTCAGGATCGAGCG
Organism: Amycolatopsis albispora; assembly: GCF_003312875.1. NCBI lineage: Bacteria > Bacillati > Actinomycetota > Actinomycetes > Pseudonocardiales > Pseudonocardiaceae > Amycolatopsis > Amycolatopsis albispora. The sequence goes on along the minus strand of NZ_CP015163.1, from coordinate 7,818,496 downwards.
CTCCGCCTCCCGGCGCAGTGCCCGTGGCAAGTCGTACGCGGCCGACTGATCAGCCGCTGTTGCGGCCTTGCGGGCTGCTGCCTCCGCCACCTGGCCGCCCCGCGCTTGTGCGTCCGCGATGGCACCAGCCCAGTCGTGGGTGCGCTGCCGCGCGGCAGCCGTGTCGTGCCCGATCCACGGGGTTAGCCGACACCGGCAGTTCGGATGGCGGGGCGGTCCGGTCAGCTCGACCTGGTCGCCGCTCGCGTCGGTCGGCGGGTACGCCTTCTTGCCAAACGTGCGGCGCCAGTTGAACACCCCGCTACGCGCGAAGTGCCCCGACAGCGCCAGGCACGCCACGCAGGCATCTCGCTCAGCGACCCACAAGGCGCGGGCGCCGGTCTCGTCGATCACTTCGGCCAGGCCCTCGTTCAGCTCGGCGTTGACCACGGTGCGGGCGGTCCGCTCGACGATGTTGGCCGCCTGCTGCGCCGGAGCGAGTGCGCGGTGGATCGTCAGCAAACTGCCCCGCTGCAGCCCGGCGACCTGGAGCGGGGCGAGCGCCAGTTTCTCCCGCACGCGGGACACCGAGTGCTCGACGACCAGCTGGGTTTCCGGCGAGATCCCAGGCACTCCGGTGGCCGGCGGGACATTCGCCTCCCGGCGGCCCTGCTCGATCCCGAGCAGGCGACCCAGTTCGGCGTACTCCAGCAGCGCCGGAGCCGGGTCGATCTGGATTCCCAGCAGCCGCGCAACCAGTTCGCCTAGGAACTGCTGGAACGCCGGGCCGGACTGCAGTTCCCTCGGGCGGCGGAACCGGCGAGCCCACTCCGCGTGCGCCCACGACACCGCGACTTTCAGCGCTTCGCGGACGGGTCCCGCGGCTGCGATCGCGGCAGCCTCCTCCAGCGACAGCGCCTCGCCGTCGTGGTCCTGGATGATCGTGGGCCGAGGGTCATTCGCCGCCGTCATCGCTGCCGCCGTCGATATCCCCGATCACCTTCGCCACGGTCGCGGCCACCACGGACTCGTCCAGCACCCCGGCTGCTACCGCGGTGGCCATCGACGAAACCGCATCGCCGAGCCGTGCCAGCAGCTCCACCCGGGCAGCGAGGTCGCCCTCGCCGGTCTTCAGCCACTCGTCCACGTCCTCGCCGCGGTAGCCCAGCTCGCGCAGGTACTGTGCCGGGGGCACGCCCACGTCACGGCGCTGCGCGGCTTGCGCCAGCTTGGTCGTGTCGTCGGTGGACTCCACCGGCGCCCAGGAGATCGACACCGTGGCGTCCTCGTGCCCCAGCAGCTTCAGCACGAACCGGTAGAACTGCCGCCACGTCCCGTCCAGCGACAGCAGCCGCTTGTTGGTCTTCTTGTCCAGCGGCTCGTTCGCCGTCTTCAGGCTCTCGCCGCTGGGAATCTGGCCTGTGCGGTCGAACAGGTGCAGCGGGGTCTTGCTCGCCAGCGCACCTTCGCGCAGGTAATGGGTCGCCGGGTCCAGGAACGCTGCCGGGTCACCGGTCGAGAACTCCTTGACGTCCTTCACCCCAGACAGGTCCCAGAGCGTGCCGGGCCCGCTGGTCAGCGTGGACAGGTCGTCCTCTCCGGACTTGGTGGTGGTGCGCTCGCCGTCGGGCGAGATCGCGAAGTCGTCTTCATCGAGTTCGGCGGCTTCGGACGAGTTGCTGCCCAGCTCCCGCAGGGCCACCCGCTGCGGCGCCGAGTTGAAGTCCACGCCAGCCATGTGCCCAACGGTCAGCTTGATCAGCTTGTCCTGCGTGCCGTAGAACGGGCGGTGCTCCGGCGTGCCGTACTCGCCTGGCAGGCCAGTGCCATGGAAGTGGAACACCGGGACCTCGCCGTACGGGTTCGGTTCCTCGGCCTCCCGACCGTCCTCGGTGTAGGGCACGAAGTCGTTCGCCGAGCTGGCCCGGCCGCCGTCGGACTTCGAGATGTAGTGCTCGATGCGGTCGGCGTAGGCCAGGTCCACGCGGACCCGCTTACCCACCTCCCACCGGAAGATCGCCAGCTTCGGCACGCCCGGATTCTCCGGGTCGTAGAGCACCCGGCAGGTGCGCGGGTCCCACACCGAGACCTTGACCTGCCCGGCGACTTCGTTGCCGTCCTCGTCCAGCGCAGGCCAGGCCGACAGGTAGGCGTCGCCGAACTGGAGCGCGCGCCGGTTGGTCTCCGGGCGGGTCAGGGCCATGTTGTTGGCCTCGTCCACCGCAGCGACCGCCTGAGTCTGGGCGTCGTCCTGGCCGGTGATCGCCGTGATCTCCAGCTTGTCCGCCACGCCATCGATCACCACGTCACCGAGCAGCGTGATGAAGCTGTTCCCCTTGGCGCGCAGCAGGCGCCGCAGCTTCGGACTGACGAACGTCTCCGACACCGGGCCCTCGCTGTACGCCTTGGCCTTGTCGTACCCGGGCCGGGCCTTCTTCATCGCGTTCAGGGCGTCGTCCAGATCGGACACTGGTCACCCCCTACGCGTAGTCCCGCGACCGGCCGGCGGCCCGCTGCGGCTTCTTGTCGTCCTTGAGGAACACCTGCACGCCAGTTCCCACCGCGTCCACCAGGTCGTCGTGCCCGAGCGGGAACCGGACCATCTGTGCTTCCAGCACCGGAATCCGCTTCTCGTGGACTACCCGGCCGCGCTGGTACTTCGCCAGCAGCGATCCCGCGCGCACTTCCTTCGGCTCGTCCTGGTGCACCGTGCGTACCGGCACCGGCAGGCCGTGCAGGATGGCCAGCCAGGTATCCCCGCCCTGGTTCGTCTCCACCACCACACCGGCGATGTCCGGGAACTGCTCCAGGATCACCAGCACGCGGGCGCGCAGCTTCTCGCCGGGCGGGATCTTCACCTGCCACGCGTCGCGAACCACGCATTGGCGTCGTGACCCCTTCGCCGTCGCACCGATCACGGCCAGCGCGGTGAAGTCGGACTTCTCCTTGGTCGTGACAGCCGGGTCGATGGTCAGCAGCTGGTGCGTGATCGGCAGATCGGACCGGTGGGTGAAGTCCTCACCGGTCCAGAACGCTGAGTCCGCGGCCATCGGGTTGTTCATCATCTGGCTCTGGAACTGGCGCGTGTGCCGCACCGAGAGCAGGTAGGCCAGCGTCCACTTTTCCGGCCACAGCGACCGCTCTTCGCCCGTCTCCGGGTCGGTCACGATCGCCGGGTAGTACCGAGGCGTGAACCCCTCGTCGTCCACCCAGTCCGGATAATCCTCGCCGCGCTGCTTCGCCGCGATGTCGTCGATGATCGCGCCCGGGATCGCCACGGTGCCCGCCATCGTCACCGAGGCGTACACGTTCAGCGGCAAAATCCCGGACAGCAGCGTCGCGAGCCGGTGCTTCTTCTGCGTCTCGGTGTAGTTGCCTTCGGTGCCTTCGATGTCGTCCAAGATCAGGTGATCCGGCCGCCGGGTACCGATCTTCATCCCGAGGTTCGCCGAGTCGATGCCGCGCGCGACGAACACGAAGTCGCTGCGCGCGATGTACATGCTCTGGCTGTCCGAGACCGTCACCCCGGACGGGCGCCGCGCAGGCGTGCACAGCTCCGGGAAGTCCCGCCGCAGAAGCCGGTTGCTCTCCAGTTCCCGCTTGAACGTCATCAGGTGGTCCATCGCCTGCGTCGCCGAGTTCGCGAACGCGGCCAGGAACGACCGGTGCCCGTGCGCCGCCAGCCACAACGGCAGGATCGTGAACAGCCAGGTCGACTTACCGACACCTCGCGGGGCGACGTACGCGTCTCGGAGCTGTCCCGGCTCGCCGCCGATCGGCCGGACGTACCGCTTCGCGTGCTCGGCCAGCTCTACGTGGAACTCCGAGAACGTGATCTGGTTACCGGTCTCCGGCCCGCGCAGGTGGTGCGGCAAGTAGGTCAGCGCGAACAGCAGCGGATCAAGGCGGGTCAAGATCCGGCGGCCCTCGGGCTCGGCCAGCAACCGCGGGTCAAACTTCGCGAGGTAGGCGGCAAGATCGAACATCGCTCACCACCCGTAACACCTTGATCAGCTGCGACGACTCTCTTCCGCAGGCTCAAGCCAGAAGGGGACGGTCCAGTGGCAGTCGTGATTTCCAAACCAAGCGGTTCCGACGACCGGGAAGACGGCGTTGACGTCAACGTGTCGGATGGTCACTTGTACGTCTACGGCGCAGACCGTCAGGTGATTGCGATCTACGCACCTTCGAATTGGCGGAACGCCCAGGTTAAGCCGAAGAACTGATTACGTGGCAGTGCCCTCCGCGTCCTGCCCGTGCGCGGGCCTGGACCGAGGGCTCTCCCCGGCTCCGCCAGAGAGCGTGTCGTGTAGCTCGCCGCGTGGCCTGCTCTGGGCAGGCCAGATTGGAACCAACGTCCCGCCGTGAACTTTGCAGCCGAAGAACCGAAGTGGACCGAGGTGGCCAGTTTTTGGGCCTCGGTCGGGTCAGGTGTCATTGCACTAATCGCCCTGATCGCCGCCATCATCGCGGCAACCGCCGCGTGGAGAACTAACGAACATCAGAGGAAGCAACTGGACCAACTCACCCAACGCGACGCAGAGCGACACGCCTACAGCTTCGGCATGTGGGTAACCCGGGATTTAGACGACTTCGCGGTCTTCTACAGCAACGCAGGCTCGCTACCCGTCTACAACGTCGCTGTCCGCGTTTGGGTCAACTACGGCGACGAAGCTTTTCACTTTGGCAACTGGCGGGACATTGGTGATCTTGGACCAACAACAGAACCGCAGAAGCTCATAAAGTTCTCCGAAGATTACTTCCAACGGGTCGTCAGCTATGCCGAGAGCGAGGCCGAAGCGAAGTTCATTGACAACAAGGGGAATCGCGATCAAAAAGTGCTACAAATCGTCGACTACTGCATCTCGTCAGCTTCCCTTGAATACCAGTTCTATGATAGCGAGGGGCAACGGTGGGAGCGGGATAGAGAAGGCATTATTCTGCGCGAGGACCCTGTAATCACCACAAAAACGCGGGCGCGCTTTATTGCGCTCCGGTCCTAACGCCCGTCAGCGTCCGCGGACCCACGTGTCCAAGTACAGCCGTGTGTTGGGATTGGCCTCGGACGTGTCGTCCCGGAAGGCGTGACCCTCGTTGTCGTGCCACAGTCCCCGCAGCGGCCCGCTGTAGAACTCTGAGCGGTACGGGTGCACATCGCGGCACAGCCGGTTCATCAGGTCCACGTCCTCCCAGCCCCAGCCCTGATATCGCTCGTCGAAGCCGCCCACCTTGTCGAAGGCGGAGCGGGTAATGAGCATCAGGCCCGGCATGACGCAGCCGGTGGTCTGGGTGACCCACTCGACCGGCTCGCCGGCCAAGTAGCGCTCGGTGTCCTCTCCGGACAGCATCGCGCTGGAGTTGTACGGGAACGCCCAGTCCAGGCCGTGGCGCTCCATCAGCTCGGCCGTCCAGGCGATCGCGCCCGGGTCGGGAAGCTGGTCCGCGCCCCACAACATGAACCGGTCGTACTCCGGCGGCGCCAGCCTGGCCGCGTTGTTGATGGCGCGGCCCACGCTGAACGGATGCCGGTCGATGCCGGACTCGGCGTTCGTCGGGCGCCGGAACAATGGATCGGCGGCCACGATCAGGTCGAGGCCGGTCAGCTCCCACTCGGCGCGGAGCTTCGTCCAGACACGCTCACGCTGCCCGTGGTCAGTGCCCCACGGGATGATGACGGCGATGCTCATCCCCGATCACCAGTCCCGTACACGTCGAACTCGGACCGCGTCGGACCGCTGGCGCCACGCGGGCACGTGCACCAGGTCTCCTGGTCGAGAGCTGCCTTCACGCAGCGCGGTCCGTTCTCGAAATCCTCACAGGACACCGTTTCGAGCAGCCGGGCCGCTTCCTGCTCGGTGAACGAGTGGACTGTCCCGGCCGGGTGGTCCGTGTAGTCATGGCACTTCACGTTGATCATTGCTCGTACGCCTCCTCCCACAGGTGGGCGTTGCCCTCGATCGTTCGGCTGGCCGCCCACTCCCGGGCCTGCTTGCCCAGTTGCACCCGGTACTCCGGGTTCTCGACCAACTCGGCGAGCGCGGCCGTCCACTGCGCCGAGGTCGAGCACGGGATGTTGGGGCCGCCGTGCACCGTGGCGTACGGGCCTGCGTCCGAAGTGATCGCCGGGATGCCCAGCGCGGCCATCTCCAGCACGGCCAGATCCGACTTGGACTGGTTGAACCGGGTGTCTCGCAGCGGAACAACGGCCAGATCGAAGTCCACCTTCTTCAGGAAGTCGGCAACGCCAGCGGTCCACGCGGTGTGCCGGGTCCGGACGTGCCTGCTGGCCACCCTCGGGGTGTAGTCCGCGCCCATCGCGTGGAACTCGACCTGCCCGCGGCTGGCGGGGCGCTGCAGGAAGCCCCGCAGCGGCTTGGCCAGCTCGCCGAAGTCCCGGCCGTGGGAGTCCCCACCGCGCCAGCCGACCGTCACCAGGTCGCCAGCGGTCGGGCGCTCGTGGTCGAGCAGCCACGCCGGGACCTGGTTCGGCAGCACGACAACGTTGTCATTCCATTGAGAAACGACATCGGCCAGCGGCTCGGTGGTCACGGTGACCATGTGCGCGACCCGGATGTTCTCGATCATCCGGGCGCGGAGACCGTCATCGAAGTACGGCGTCCGCTCCAAGCTCCCATCCAGCCCGACCCTGGTGTGAGCCGAGATGTTCAGGCCGAAGAACTGGTGGGCGTGCCGGTTGCTCGGGTCCACGGCGAACAGGTCATCGTCGATCTCGTAGACCATCCGTGCGTGGTTCTCGCGCGCCATGCGCTGGAACACCGCCGAGGGGCCGGGTAGGCAAGTCCGCTGCGCCACGATCACGTCCGCCTCACCGTCGCGCACGGCGTCCGGCATGGCGGTGTCGAACCAGGTCGCGTGTCCGCGGTCGGCCAGCTCGGTCATTGGGAGGATGCCCCGGTAGTAGCCGCATCCTTGCCGGTCAGCAGCCCAGAAGAACACCTTCACCAGATCGTCACCCCTTCGTGCCCGAAGCGGGCGAAACGCTGGTGATCACCAGCGCGACGTACGCGCCGTGAACGTTAAGAAGCTGCTGTTCGGGGTCGTGCTGCCCGGAGTGCTCTCGCTCGGAGGAGCGGTCTATCTGGTCGTCTACGGACAGCAGAGGGACCTACCGCCGGACTGGTGGGCTGCATGGGGCCAGTGGGTCGGCGGTGTCGGCTCGATCGGCGCGTTCATCGCCGCTGGCCTTGCTGTCCGCGCCGCCTGGCGCACCAACCAGCAGCAGGCGGAGCAACTTAGACATCTACAACGCGATCAAGAACAGGCCCTGGCCGCTCAGTTCGGAGTGTGGATCGGGAAGCAGCGTAACGGCACCTTCAGGGTCATGTACCACAACGCGGCTGCCCTGCCCGTCTACTCCGTCTTAGCTGTATTCAAATGTGAAGAAAGCGCCGGAGAAACAAAGCCGCGAGACCTTGGACCAACCACGGAACCCGAGATATTCAATGACGCAGATGAAACAATGGAAGCAGTCATTAAAGACCAGGCAGAACGTGAGCTCGGTTCACGCATGTACAACGAGACCATGCACAGCCGCATGCTGTCCGACGAAGCATTCGATCGCATTGACGAACTCCGGGAGCTTGTTCGAATGACCGTATTCTTCCGAGACGGGAACAGCGAGGAATGGGTTCGAGATCACCAGGGCGTCCTAACCCCGAAGGCGCCCTAGTCGTTGGCTAGCCTGGCCTCGGTCGCGCTCACTTCGGCGCGGGCTTTCTCCAGCAGCTCGATCAGCTCGGCCGGAACCGGTGGCGTCTTGTCCTCGATCTCCGCCTTCACCGGCGCGTCCAGCCCGAGCAGCTTGGCCGTGCGCTCGATGTTGCGCAAGATCCGGTCCTGGGTCTTCAGCTTCAGCTCCAGGTCTTCCAGCGGCTTGCCGTCCTCGCTCAGGATCACCTTGCCGTGCGACACCAGCGGGTGCGAGGTCTCCAGCACGTCCGCGAGCTGCACGTACATGCGTTCCAGCTGGACTAGTTGGCGCTCTCGCCACTCGGCGGCGGGTACTCCGAGCCGTTCGTTCAGGTCCTTCTTGCGCCAGTTCGCGATCGTCTGTCGCGACACTCCCATGATCTCGCCGATTGCGGCGTCGGACAGTCCGCGAAGCTTCAGCTCCCAAGCCTTCTCGCGCTTCTCGGCTTGCTCGGCAGGATTAGGCATCGACTGGGGGATGAAAGTCATCCAGCACCCCCGATCCGCAGCCCAGCGGGGAAATTAGAACAGGGAATACGGTTCAGCCCCCACGGTGAGATTGAAACATGCGCCATTTCGGCTACGCAATCTTGGGCGCACTTACCAGCTCGGCCAGGTCCAGCACCCGGTATTTGCGAACCTTGGCGCCGGGATTGACCGGCTGCAGCCGCGCCAGGTACCGGAACAGGGTCGCCCGGCTGACCGGTTTAGGGCTCCACGCCTGCCAGCCCTCCAGCAGCTGCGCGGCGGTCCCGGTCACCGCGGCTGCGGCTGCCCGCCGCCCCATCAGTGACTCGTCCACGCTGTAGGCCCGCCCGCACCCCGGGCACGTCGCGCTGTCCAGGCCGCGGACACCGAAGACATCCGTGGCGCACTCGCCGTCGGCCGTCTCCTCGCGGCAGCGGCCCAGGAACACCCGGTCCGCCGAACCTCGCGCCTGCGCCCGGCCGGCGCCTCGCACTGCCTGCCGGAATTCGGCAACCATCTGCGCCGCCTGCGGGTGCTCTGCCAGCAGACCGCCCAGCGAAGCCATCCAGTGCGCCGACGATGGCGTGTCCACCCCGCTCCGCGTCCGGTGGCTGAACTCGGCCTGTGCCGCGGCGGCCCAGTGCAGGACCAGGGCCCGGAGGTTGTCCCGCTGGCCGCTGGCTCGGTCGTCGAATGGCAGCGGGGTTTCGCGGCTGCTGGCCCGATGCACTCGCGCCCCGCCGCCTCCACGGCTGCCGGACCACACCGCCTCGCCCAGTTCGCCCCACAACCGGGCCACAGCCCGCAGATCACGAATGAGGGAAGCGAGGCACGCGGAGCAGATCACATCCGCCGTACGCACCACCAAGCGTCCACATGCCACGCTTCCACAAATTTCCATTGCCGACCTTTCCCAGCCAAACAACAGAGGGTTCTCGCGATGCGACCATTTTATCAGTAACGGTTTTGTGACAACTAGCGCCGTTTCCGCCGCGCACTCCCGCTAGCGCATTTGCCGGAACTGCGGACAGGTGTCGTCGTGATGCACAGTCACGTGCCACATCCGCCGATGCTGCGCGTCTCGCTTCACGGTCCGGTACGCGTCGCAGTCCTCGCACCCGCCCGGCACTCGCTGGCCGATCAGTGGCCCCAGTGCTTGCGCCAGCTGTGCCGCCGGGTCGTCGTGGTCGTTCATGTCGGGGCCTTTCGTCTCTGCTCGGGTGCTGGGCCGGAATGCGTCCCGGGACGCGGGACGCATGGGTGTGTCTGGGGGCGGAAGCGTCCACCGCGTCCCCCCTTCGGGAGGGACGCGTTGGGACGCATATCGCGGAATGCGTCCGAGACGCATTGGGACGCACTCAGACGCATTAGCCTGGAGAGGGCTCCGGGGGTGGTTTCTCGGCCAGGCTCCAAAGGGTTGCCGTGCCGGACTTGCGACTGACGAACGTGCCTCTCGCTTCGCCTATCTTCAGCGCCTCGCGCTTGGCGGAGGCGTTGCCAGTCACTCCGCGCTCGACTTCCCTTCCGGAGCTGCCTGGGTGTTCCTGCAGGAACTCCGCGACCTTCTCTTGCATCTGATACGACTCGTCGAACTGGTCCGGCTCGTCTTCCTTCGGAGGGAACAGGGTGATGTCGATCAGGTCGCCGGTGGCGTCCATGACCGCGTCGGCGAACATCTGCAGCCGGTCACGCTTGTCCCAGCCTCGGGCGTGCTTGCGGACCTGGCCGCCCCGGTCTTTGGCGACCTTGATCCGCATCCGGCCGACTCTGCCGGGAGCGATGGGGTCGACGGGCTCGACGATGAACGCGGCACCATTGATGCCCGCCATCTTGTACTGGCCGCCGATCGAGAACCGGCCCCGGGTGTCCGCGTTCTTGGTCACGTGGTCGATGCAGACCACCGCGGCGCCGGTGTGCTCGGCCAGGGTGCGCGGGACCCGCCGGACCCACGAGGCGATCTCGTCGTTGTCGTTGGAGGACTTGCCCTCGATCGACAGGGCTTCGGTCACCGCGTCGATCACCACCAGCCCGTACCCGCCTTCCCGGGTCAGCAGGAACTGCCACTGCGCCCGCTCGTCGTTCGAGTCGGGCCGGGCGTCGGGGTTGATGTAATCGAGCTGGTTCAAGATCTGGTCGCGGGACAGGCCGAGCGACTGGAATCGCCGGACGGTCTCGGGGCCGTCGTCCTCGTAGTCCACGTACATGACGCGCCCGCCTGCCCGGATGACCTCGACCGCAGCCTGGATGCACAGCCAGCTCTTGCCGGACTCGGACTCGCCCGAGACCCAGTGGATTTTGCCCGGGTAGAACATGCAGCGCCCATCGGTGCGCGCCAGCACGGTTGGTTCGAGTGGCTTGTGGGTGCCGTCCAGGATCGCGGTCAGGTCCTTGGGCATCCACGACGGCTCGTCGTCTTCGCCGGGCAGCGACTCGGGTGGGCGGTCGCATTTGCAGCCCCGCTTCTCCTCCGGTGTCGGCTTGGCCAGGATCTGGCCCACGCCCTGGTGGCCAAGCACCATTCGGCCGAACTCGTCCTCCGCCACCCTGTCGTCCGACCGGTTAGACACCGCCGTGATGAACTCGTACCGAAGGCGTTCCATCGCCTCGGGCACACCGGAATGTCCTTGCTCGCCTCGGCGCAGCAAGTCCAGCACCCGGGGCAAGACCCCATCATGGCGAGAGGCCCCATGGCACGCTTCGAGCGCGGTCTCCAGCGCATCGTTGACCGCCCGGCATGGCTCACCAGCGGGCAGCCCATCATAGAACTGCTGGACTTGTTCGCCGTTGACCCGCAGGGACTCGCGGAACCCGGCGCCGTCGGCCAGGTGCTGTACCCACGCCTCGGGCAGCTTGGGCAGCTTGCTGGGTGGAGGCAGCACCTCGACCAGCCGCCGATCCGAGCCGGGCGACCACAGCCGGACGGGCCGCCCGCCGTCGTCCCCGTTGGTCGAGGGGTAGGTCATCACGTAGCGGTGGAACCACTGGATGATCTCGACATCGGGAAGGCGGGTGACCAGCTTGGTTCCGGCGGGGACGCGGAACAGGTACTTGCCCGAGATCGCGTCGTCGCCGCGCGAGGTGATTTTCCAGGTCCGCTGCAGCGGCAGGGTGCCGAGCGTGCGTTCCAGCTTCTTGATCGTCTGGCCGCCGGTCTTGACCTTGCCACCGTGCTCGTAGTCGTCGATGTCGATCGCGATCACGTCGAATTGCTCGCCGCGCGGCATCCGGACCGCGAGGTTGTCGAAGCCGTGCCGCTTCATCTTGCGGCGGACCTTGTCCAGCGGCCAGTCCTGCCCTTCGTAGCCAGTTACCCCGGTCGGAACGGGCGCCTTCCTACCGGTCGGCAGCGGGATCTGGCCTGGCCAGCCAGCCGCGTGATTGCGCTCGGCGATCTCGAAGGCGGTGAGGCTACCTTCGGGCTCAGGCGGTTCTTCCATGGCTCGAATGACCTCGCCACTGAGTTTCACCACTGCTGCCCCCGCTCTCGGCGCTGGCGCTCGCGGCGGCGGCGCTTGTTCTCGGTGATGATCGCGATCCGCTTGCGGCGGAACTCGGGGTCGGCGTGGTATCGCCGCTTGATGTAGCTCGCCGTGTAGTGCGTGGCGCACAGGTCTTTGGCTCGGCAGGGGCGGTCGCAGCCCTCGCGGGAGCACTCGCGGTCTCGCTGAAGCTCACTCATCGTCGCCCCCACCCTGGCCGGCGGGTGCCGGGTCGGCAGGCTGGTCGAACTCTCCGAACAAGATCCGGAGCAAGCTCCGGTAGTCGGGTTCGGGCATCTGGACAGGCGAGAACCTGACCTCGTTCATCTGCTACTCCATGGTTCGAGCAGCAAATAGCCGAGCGGACTGGGCAACCACGGGGCTAGCACCCGTGTTGCGACTCCAGTGCACTCGGCTGGTCAGGGCGTCTGCGCAGGCGAGAAACCTGCGCCGAACTCCGTACTACGCGTCCCCACCGTGACGACAGGCGGTAAAGCTCGGGCTGCACCTACGCTCGCTGGGCGAACGCCGTCCTTGCGGACTCCGGGCCGGGCTTGGTGCGATTCTTCGGGAGTTCGTGCGGTGTTCGGTTATCTGCTTGGTGGTCGGCGGTGTCCGCCTGGGACGACTAGTCAACCAGTGCAAGTTTACTTGCACAAGATTCCGCAGGTCAGAGAGCCTTCGAGGCTGCCAGTTCGCTTTGCTCCTTCCACCCGGACGCCGGAGTGGCACCGGGCAGAAGGAGCATAAGCACATCCGAACAAGTTAGGTTTACATTATCGACACAGAGTAACCAACGAGGTTATGTCCTGACGACTAGCAAGAACGGCACGCTGGTCCCGGTAACCCAGTCTGGGTAGCTCTTCGACCCCGCGCCGGATCCAGAACCCGACCACCAGCAGCGGCAGTGCGAGCAGGAAGGCCAGCCGCCAGCCCCAGTCGCCGAGATCGGTGAACAGCCCGATCACACTGAGCACCACGGTGGCCAGCACGGTGCCCGCGGGAGCGCCCGCCTGCGGCCACGATGCCCAGAACCCGCGCCGGCGTGGTTCGCCGTACTCGCTGACCAGCAGCACCGCCGCGCCGAACTCGCCGCCCAGCGCGAATCCCTGGATCATCCGCAGCGTGACCAGCAGGATCGGCGCGAGCAGCCCGGCGTCGGCGTAGGTCGGCAGCAGGCCGATGGCCGCGGTCGCCGAACCCAGCATGGCGAAGGTGATCACCAGCATCGGCTGCCTGCCGAACCGGTCGCCGAGATGGCCGAACACCACTCCGCCGAGCGGGCGCGCGACAAAGCCGAGCCCCTGCGTGGCCAGCGCGAGCAGCAGTTTCGCCACCGGCTCGTCACCGGGGAAGAACAACGGACCGAGCACGGTCGCCGCGAGCAGCCCGTACAGCGCGAAGTCGTACCACTCCAGCACGGCACCCGCCATGCTGCCCGCCAGCACCCGCCGGAAGCCCATGATCGTCACTCTCGCAAGTAACCTGGGCCCCTGTCGAGATGGGAGTGCGAGTGACCGACGAGGTGATGACGCGGCTCGGCGCCGCGATGGAACTGGCGCAGCGCGGTGATCGCGAAGCGGCCCGCGAGCGGTTCACCGAACTTTGGGCGGAGGCGAGCGATCCGCTCCACCGGTGCATGATCGCGCACCACCTCGCCGACCAGCAGGACGATCCGCGGGAAGAGCTGCGCTGGGATCTCCTCGCGCTGGAAACGGCGTCGTCGATCACCGACGAGCGCACCGCCGAAGCCGGGGCCACCGGTTCGGTGCGGGCCTTCTACCCGTCGCTGCACCTGAACCTCGGTGACGTCTACCGCCGTCTCGGTGAGCTTTCCCTGGCGCGAGAACACCTCGAACTCGGGCTCGCCGCGGTCGACGCGCTCGGGGACGACGGCTACGGGCAGCTGATCAGGACCGGACTGGATCGGCTGGCAGAACGACTGGCGGCCTGAGCCGCCTGGCCCCGAGCGCGGCCGGCACGATCAGCACCGCGACCACCCCGGCCAGCGCCATCGCGCCGGGCAGCCCGGTCAGCGTGGCCACCCCGCCGATCACCGGCGGTCCGCCGAGCAGTCCCGCGTAGGCGACCGTGGTGACAAAGCCGAGTTCCCGCTCACCGCCCGTGCCGCCCGGCTCGCGGCCCGCCGCACCGGCGAGGTCCATCGCCAGCGGGAAGCAGAACGCGAGCCCGATCCCGGCGAGCGCGAAACCGGTGTACGCGGCAAAGCCGGACGGCACCACCGCGGCCAGGAACACGCCGGACGCGGCGAGCGCGCCGCTGCCGACCAGCAGGCGGTACGGGCCGAACCGCCGCTGCGCCCGTTCGCCGGTCAGCCTGGTCACCGCGATGGCCACGGCAAAAACCGAGTACGCCGCCGCGGCACCGGCTTCCCCGAACCCGCGCGCGTCCACCAGGAACAACGCCGACCACTCGGCGCAGGCGCCCTCCGCGACCGCCGCGCACACCGCGATCCCGGCCAGCAACCACAACCGGCCGCGCGACATGACCTGGCGGTAACCACCGGACGGGCGTTCCTCCGCGGCCGGCCGCTCCCCCGGCACCGCGCGCACGGTCGCCAGCACGGCGGTCAGCCCCAGCACGCCGATCACTCCGAACTGGACAGCCGGTTCGACCGCGAGCGCCGCCGCGACCGCGGCACCGAGCGAACCACCCAGGCCGCCGAAGCTGAAGCCCGCGTGGAACACCGGCATCAGCGGCCGGTCCAGCTGCCGCACCACGGCCACCGCGCCGATGTTCATCGACACGTCCACCGCGCCCATCAGGCCGCCGAGCAGCGCGAGCGCCAGGCCGAGCGTCCACACCGAACCGGCCAGGCCCAGCAACGGCAGCAGCAGGCAGGCGGCGGGCAGGCAGAGGGCGAGCACCGGCCGCGCACCCCAGCGGGCACACGCCTTCGCCGCCGGTGAGGCGGTCAGGATCATCGCCACGCTCGGGCCGAGCAGGGCGAGGCCGAGGCCGCCGGTGCCCGCCCCGGCCTGGTCGGCCAGCGCCGGCACGCGGGCCGCCCACGAGCCGTAGAGCGCTCCATTGACCACGAACGCCGCGGCCACCGCGATACGCGACGAAGTCAAGCCGAACTCCCACTTGTGCGAACCGGTGTATTCGCCCGTAACATTAACCACCATGGTTGCCCTCTGGGGAATATCCTTCGACGGCACGCCGATCTCCGGATTGGTCGTCGAGTTCGTCAAGACGGCACGCCATTTCCACCAGCGCGGGATTCGGGTCCACCTCGACCTCGGATACGACATCAAGGCGGACAAGAACGCCTTCTTCCGGCCGTACACGGACGAAGCGGACCTGCTGCCCGAGTGGATCGCGCTGGACCGGATCGAGGCGGTACAAGGGATCGAGGGTTACTCACCGGAGCTGGTCAGCACCGTGCTGGCCGAGGTGATCGGCCGCGGTGACGACTCACGACTACGGTCGGTGATGAATTCGCTGACCGCCACCCTGCGTGACCGAATTCTGGCCAAGTGGACCCAACTCGGCATTTCTTTCGTACTGGTCGAGAATGGCACGCTGCCCGAGAACGTCATCTACACGCGCGCGCTCTACCAGGCGATCGAGGAATACGGCAACCGCCATCGGCTGGGTTGCTTTGTGCTCTGGCGCGACCACGACCTGATGTGGCAGAGCGAGCCGAGCAGCGGCAAGTACGGGCGGTTCCCCTATCCGCACACCCCGCTCCCGGTGCACAGCCCGTTCATCCACTACGTCGCGCTGCACGAGGAGGCGAAGCGCCGGACGCTGGAGTGGGCTCCGCACCTGCGACGACTCAGCGTGCTGCCGAACACCTTCACCCACCGGCGGGCCGAGGTGACCCCGCACAACGCCGGTTTCCGCGCCGCACACGGCATTCCCGAGCACGTGCCGCTGATCGCCCGGTTCACCAGGATCGTGCCGCAGAAGCGCATCGACCGCGACCTGCACCTGATCGCCGCGCTGCCCGGCACGCACCTGTTCGTGGCCGGTGATCCCGCCGAACATCCTGGTGAATTCACCAGACTTCGCGAACTGGCCGGCTCGCTCGGCGTGCGGGACCGCGTGGTCTTCGGCGGCAGGCTGGCGCCGCACGACGCCGAGGTCGGCAGGCCCGGTTACTCCGTTCGCGACCTGCTCGCCCACGCGCAGCTGGTCTCCTTCCTGACCTCGTACGACTACGAGAGCTACGGCAACCCGATCGGCGAGGCCATCGCCTCCGGCGTGCCGTACGTGACCAGCCACTACGAGCTGTACCAGGCGGTCTACGGCGACAAGGGGTTCCGCGCCCCGGTGCTCGACGTGCGGCGGCACGACCTGCCGGACATGTCCTTTGTGGACGAAGTGGCCGAACTGCTCACCGACGAGACAAAAAGGGCGAAGATGGCGGAGCACAACTACGCGCTGGGTCAGCGGCACTTCGGCGAGGGGCGGGCCGAGCGCCTGCTGGACGAGCTGTTCCTGGCACCGATGGGCGAGCGCACCCTGGCCAGCGTGGTGCTACCGGTGTACAACGAGGCGGCGAACCTGCCCGCCGTGCTGGACTCGCTCTACCACCAGCGCGGCATCGACCGGTCGGCGTACGAAGTGGTGCTGGTGGACAACAACTCCACCGACGACACGGTGGCCATCGCCCGCCGGTTCGCCGAGGAGCACCCGGATCTCGCGTTGCACGTGGTGCCCGAGCCGGAGCAGGGTGTGGCCTGCGCGCGCCGGACCGGGATGGACTTCGCCAGCGCCCGCAGCAAGAACCGCGGCGCGGGCGCGGACGAGCGGTTCCTGCTGGTCTCCGCCGACGCCGACTGCCGCGTCGATCCCGGCTGGCTGGCCGAGTTGCTGGCGGCGATGGAATCCGGCAAGGCGGCCATCGGCGTCTGCGACTACTACTACGCACCGGAGCACTTCCAGGGCCGCCCGCGCCTGTGGGACGCGATCTCCCGCACGCTGCGCTGCCGCGCGGTCACCTTCGCCCTGTTCGGCGGCTTTCCCGACGGCAAGGGCTTCGCCGTGGACCGCGACGCCTACGACCGGGTCGGCGGCATCGAGATCTTCTACCAGCTGCGGAACGGGAAGTTCGTCAACCACCTCTCCGACGACTGGGACTTCGGCATCAAGGTGCGTGGCTCCGGCGAGGAGATCCTGTACGCGCCGAAGTCGCGAGTGGAGATCAACCCGCGCCGGGTGGACCACGCGATCGACGAGGTGATCACCGGCCGTGCCTACGGTTCGGACGGCATCATCGTGATGCGTGACATCCGGGTCGAGGAGCCGGCGCGCGAAACCGACCTCACCGAGGCGGAAGCCTTGCAGGCGTGGGAGTTCTCCATCAAGGACTTCACGCCGAAGAACACCGTTCTCCCCGTGCTGCTCACCCCGTCCCTGCTCGACGACGACGCGGTGATCGAGTTCTTCGGCCCCGAGCTGGCCGAACGCCTCGGCAGGCGGATCGCCGAGATCAAGGACGAGATGCGGGTCACCGACTTCACCCCGATCCACTCGTACAAAACCCCTTGTTACCGCCTGTACTTCGAGTTCGCAGACGAGCTGTTCGCGCGGCTGCGCGCCACCGTCGGCGAGGACATCGGCTATCCGCCGCCGCTGCCGTCGTGCTTCGACGACGTGCCGCCCGAGCGGTTCACCGAGTTCGTGAAGTACTACTGCGAGGACCGCGAATCCGGCGACGCGCACAACTACTTCGGCAACGGAGGGGTGTTCTGAATGGACTACGAGCAGGCATTGGCCTCCCTGCGGCAAACCGACCCCACCGCACCGGTTCCGGCGGTGCTCGGCGCGCTCGCCGCGCCGGAGAACCGGCACCTGCTGGAGTACGTGGTCGAGGACCCGTTCGGCGCACACGTCTTCCCCGGCAACGAACCCGGCTACGCGCCCGAAACCTTCCTGGCCGATCTGGAGGCGCAGCTTTCCGGCACCGCCCCGATCCACCTGTGGTCCTACATCCCGACCTGCGCCTACCGCTGCCGGTTCTGCCAGTACCCGGTGGTGCTGGTGAAGGGCAGCGCCGAGGTGACCGACGCCAAGGCGAGCCAGTGGGTGGACTGGAACATCCGCGAGGCGGAGCTGTGGCTGGAGCAGGTGCCGTCGCTGGCGTCCGCGCCGGTCGGCGAGTTCAACGTGTTCGGCGGCACGCCTTCGCTGCTGCCGAAGCACGCGATCCGGCGGCTGCTCGAGTTCTACCGGGAGAACTTCGGCTTCGGGCCGGAGACCACGATCCGGTTCGAGGGTGATCCGAGCACGTTCACCCCGGACAAGCTCGAACTGCTCGCGGAACTGGGCTGCACCAAGCTGTCCAGCGGCGTGCAGTCCTTCGACGACCCGGTGCTGCGGCAGTCCGGGCGCGAGCACAGCGCCGAGATGTGCGTGGAGTTCATCCGCAACGCGCAGCGCACCGGTTTCGACTGGATCAGCATCGACCTGATGTACGGCCTGTTGGACCAGACCGTGGACAGCGTGCGGCGCGACCTGGACGTCGTGCTGGCCGAACAACCCACCGCGGTGGTCTGCACCAAGCTGCACCTGAAGTCCTATTCGGACACGCGGACCGGGGTGGCCGGCGTGCAGCCCGCCGCGTGGCAGCTGCCGGACTACCGGGACAGGCTGGTCCGCGACGGGCACCGGTGGCCGCCGCTCGGTGAGCAGTACCAGATGCGCGAGGTGCTCACCGAGGGCCTGCGCGCCGGCGGGTACACCGAGCACCCGACGATGTACTTCGCCAGGGACGGGCTCGGGCCGGAGAAGTGGAAGTCGATCATGGTCGACCAGGACCGGCAGGAGGCCGAGGTGGCGATCGGCCTGGGCGGGAGCTCCAGCTGCCGGGCGTCCGAGGCGATCACCGACGTGCACTGGAAGCGGTACTCGGAGGCCGTGGAGGCGGGCCGCATCCCGCTCGGCTCGGCGACCGGCTTCTCCCCGGCCGCGCAGGAGGCGCGAGCGATCAAGATGGCGTTGTCCACGCTTCAGCCGCTCGACGACGCCCTGCACCAGCGGCGGTTCCCCGGCAGTTCGCTGTTCGCCGAGCCGTGGCGCGGGCAGTTCGGCTCGCTGGCCGAGCGCGGGCTGCTCCGGCTGGACGAGCGCGCCGGGCGGGTCGAGCTGACCCCGGACGGCGAGGTGCTGGTGGAGGCGATCATCAACACCGAACTCGACCGCGACGCCGCGCCCGCGCTGTCACCGTAAGCTACCGGGGTGCCTGCACCCCGGAAGCGGAAGCCGACGCTCGACAGCGTCGCCGATGCCGTCGGCGTGTCCAGGGCAACCGTGTCGAACGCGTTCAACCGGCCCGACCAGCTGTCCGCGGAGCTGCGCGAGGAGGTGCTGCGCGTGGCGCGCCGCCTCGGTTATCCGGGGCCGAACCCGGTGGCACGCAGCCTGGCCACCAGCCGGACCGGGTCGATCGCGTTCATGCTCGACACCCCGCTGCGCGCGGCCTTCTCCGATCCGGCGCTGTCCATCACGTTGGACGCGCTGGCGACCGAAGTGGACACCGAGGGTTACGCGCTGCTGCTCCTGCCCGGCGGGGACGACGGCGGCCCGCGGGCCGAGCGGGTGCTCGCCGCGCAGGCCGATCTCGCGGTGGCGTACTCGCTGGCCGACGGCGCGCCCGCGTTGAAGGCGGTGAAGCAGCGGCGGCTGCCGCTGGTGGTGATCGACCAGCCGATCGTGCCGGGCGCGGCGGTCGCGGGCATCGACGACCGCGGCGGCGCCACGGCGGCCGCCCGGCACCTGCTCGACCTGGGGCACCGCCGCTTCGGGATCTTGTCCGCGCAGTGCCTTTCCGTGCCACGCGGTGGTCCGCTGTCGGTGGAGGAGGCGGTCCGGAGCCGGTTCCGGGACAACCGCGAGCGCATGATCGGTTACCTCGACACGCTCTCGGCGGCGGGCGTCGACGTCGAGAGCGTGCCGACCTGGGAAACCTCCGGCCTGTCGCGGGCCGAGGCGCAGGTGGCCGCGCGGGCCGTGCTGGAAACCGGGCCGACGGCCGTGCTCTGCATGTCCGACGAACTGGCCATCGCGACACTGGCCGCGGCGGGCGAGCTGGGCCTGCGGGTGCCCGAGGACCTGTCCGTGGTCGGGTTCGACGACACCGCCGAGGCGGGCTGGACCACACCCGCGCTGACCACCGTGCGCCAGGACCTCGCGGGCAAGGGCCGCGCGGCCGGCCGGATGGCGCTGGACCTGCTCGCCGGGCGGCCGGTCAAGGCGCCGGTGACGCTGGAGACCGAGCTGATCGTGCGCGCCTCGACGGGACCGGCCTAGGTGGTGGTCAGGAGGGGGATCAGCTGTTCCTCCTCGTAGGTCAGGTGGCGCTCCAGTTCGTCGGTGAGCCGCTCGACCTCCGGCAGCACGGCCGCCGGGTCCGCGTGCTCGGCTTTGACCAAAGTGGACAGTTCGGCGATGAGCGCGGCGATCTTCTCGTGCTCGCCCGAAAGTCGGTCGATCGTCGGCGCGGCCTCGGGAAAGCGGTCGGCGAGGTACGGGAACAGGGCGGTGTCCTCGCCGGTGTGGTGGAAGGTCAGGCCCTGGCACAGGGTCAGGCAGTTCATCCGCAACTGCACGCCGAGCGAGTGCCCCGATTCGCTGAACTCCTTGCGGATCAAGGAAAGCTCGCGGCGGAACGCGTCGTGCACCAGCTTGAGCGCGGCCCCCGGCGACGACGCGTTCGGCGGTCCGCCCGCGACCTCGGTCAGCGCCACCACCGGCAGCACACGGCTGGTTTTCTCCTGGTAGTCACCCCAGCCGCGCTCGGCTTCGACCGCGCGGGCGAACACGCGGTCGCGCTCCTCGCCTTGGAGCACGGTCGCTTCGGCTTCGTAGGTGAAGACGCCGTTTTCCACGGTGACGCGGGGATTGGCGAGCAGGTTGTGGTACCAGGCAGGATGGCGTGGACCGCCACCGGCACTGCCGATGACCAGGACGCGCTCGGCGCCGTCGGGCAGGTAGGCGAGCGGCACGGTGTGGGGTTTGCCGGTGCGTGCTCCGGTGGTGGTCAGCAGGAGCAGCCTGGCTCCCTCGAAGTAGCCGCCGACACGACCGGCGTTGGCGCGGAACTCGTCGATGACGGGTTGGTTGAAATCCTGGGGCATACGCTTCTTTCGTGGTTTTTGGGGCAGGACGAAGTGCCGCCCGGGCAGGCGGACACGTTTTGCGGAAAAAGGCCGGGGGGTACTGAGTGAAGGCAGCGCGGCAAGGCGCGCGGAAGAATGCGGAGAAAGTGGGGGCGGGGCTCGCGCCCGCCGAGGGCTCACGCCTCGGCCGGGAACCCGTCTCGAATTTGGCCAAAGGCCGACCCGGCAGTCACGATCGTGAATCGTAGGGCAAAGGGGGTGGGGATGGCAAGCGAATGGATCGGGGGCGGGTGCCACCCCGGCGTTTCATTGTGACGACGGCGAAGAACTCGTTGTCAAGGCTGGGGGGCGTACCTTGACAACGAGTTCTTCGCCGTGTGTTGGCTGTGGACCGGGTGGGGGAAGGGGGAGTTTGGGTGGTCGTCGGGTCCCGTGCCCGGCTTCCGGTTTGGAGGGGTGGCTGGGCACGTTGAGATTGGATGCCTGGCTGGGCACGTTGAGATTGGATGGCTGGCTGGGCACGTTGAGCTTGGGAGTTGGCTGGGCCCGTTGAGCTTGGGAGTTGGCTGGGCCCGTTGAGCTTGGATGATCTTGGGGCACCTTGGGCCGGGATGGCGTGAGCGCCTTGCGCCGGGTTGGCGGGGTGGACACGTGGAGCTTGGATGGTGGCGGGCCGCCTTGCGCCGGGTTGGCGGGGTGGGCACGTGGAGCTTGGATGGTGGTGGGCCGCCTTGCGCCGGGATGGTGGTGGGGCACCTCGGGCTGGGGTTGCGGTGGGCTGGGGCTGGGCGGTGTCACGAATGTGGCTTTCGGGACGTCTGGCGTCTCGAAAGCCACATTCGTGACATGGGGGCACCGCCCGGGGCCATAATCGTCGGGTGACTGGACGAGTGCGGGTGAAGTTCCGCCTGTGGCCGCTGCTGCTGCTCGCCTTCCTGCTGGCCGCGTGCTCCGACGAGGTGGCGGGCGAGGCCGCGCCGGCGCCGGTGTTCAACGCGGGTAGCCCCGTCGAACTGCGGGTGGTCACGCCCGGCGGCGGCACCACGCTGACCGACAAGCAGGGCACGACCTACGAGGTCGGCCCGGTGGTGCTGGTGCTCGACCGGTTCACCAAGGTCGAGGCGGTCTACCGCCCCGAGGCGAGCGGGTTCGTCGTCGGCCTGGCGTTGCCGGAGGACCTGGCGGCGAAGTTCGGGAAGCTGACCGAAGAGAACGTCGGCAACCAGGTGGCCATGGTGACCAACGGCCAGGTCCTGTCCGCCCCCAGCATTCAGGCCCCGATCGCGGGCGGCCAAATCGAGATTACCGGCAATTTCAGCCGCGACGAAGCCGAAGCGCTCGCGGCCTCCATCGGCGGCCGCTGAATTCAGCGGTCCATCAACGCGAAAACGCCCCAGCCGAGATACTCCCGTTGGTAAAGCACGTGCTGCACGGGCGCTTCATCCAGTTCCGCGCGCATTTCCGCGAACAACTCGTCGTCCGGGTTCTGGTCCAGCCACAAACGCGTGTTCAGCCATTGCGCGGCAGCGTACCTATCCCAGCCGTCCTGGTCGGCGAGTACCATTTCCACCACATCACAGCCCATTTCCCCGAAGGCCGAAAGCAGTTCCGGCAGCGAGGAGAAGTCGTCGCGCGTGCGTGCGTGGCAGCGCTCCACAGTGGTCTGATCCGGCGGGTCCTGCCGCCAGTACGGCTCCCCGACCAACAGCATTCCACCCGGTCGCAGGCTGCGCCGGAGCAGGTCCACGGTGCCATGCAGCCCTCCCCCGATCCAGGTGGCCCCAAGACAAGCGGCGACGTCGACCGGGTTCTCCGCGACGTATCCGACGGCGTCGGCGTGGACAAAGTGGACGCGGTCCTCGACCGCCAACTCGGTTGCCCTGGCCCGCGCGGAAGCGATGAACAGCGAGCTGATGTCCACGCCGGTGCCGGTGATCCCGTGGTCACGCGCCCACGTGCAGAGCATCTCACCGGAACCACAAGCAAGGTCGAGCAACCGCGTGCCGGGCGTCAGATACAGGGCCCGGCCCAGCGTCGCCAGCTTCTCCTCGGTGAACGGGTTGTGCACGTGGTGGCGGCTTTCGCGGATGGTGAACTGCCTCGGCAGGTCCGGCAAGACGGATTCCTTTGTCCAACTGAAAAGCGGTCGCCGCGCAGGTTAGGCGCGCGCCACCGGCGCGTCCACCGGTTTTCCGGTGAACCGGTAGTGCCCCAGGTCGAACCGCGCGCTGGTCCACATGGTTTCCAGGGTGAGCGACGGCCGGAACGGCACGTCGCCGTGCTTGTCGAAGTAGTAGCTGTTGGCCGAGCCACAACCACCCTGGAAGAACACCTGCTGCGGGCGCCGGCTGAGCATGTGCTCGAAGTACGCCCGGTTCGCCTCCGGCGTGACCTCGACCCTGGTCGCGCCCGACCGCCGCGCCTCGGTCAGGCAGCGCAGGATGTGCCTGCTCTGCGTCTCGATCAGGTTGAAGTACGAGGAACCGTTGTACCCGTACGGCCCGAGGATCATGAACAGGTTCGGGAACCCGGGCACGCTGACGCCCTGGTACGCCTGGAACCGATGGGTGTCCCACCAGGTCTCCAGGTCGGTGCCGCCGACACCGGTGGTGCGGAACGGCGGCATGTTGCCGGATTCGAACACCTTGAACCCGGTGGCCAGGATCAGCACGTCGACCTCGTGCTCCACGCCGGCCACCGTGCGGATGCCGTGCGGGGTCACGCGTTCGATGCCCGCCGTCTCCAGCACCACGTTGTCGCGGTTGAAGGTGCGCAGGTAGTCGTTGGAGAAGCTCGGCCGCTTGCAGCCCAGCGCGTACCGCGGCGTGAGCTGGTCGCGGACCACCGGGTCGGCGACCTCCTTGCGCAGGAACCGCCGCGCCAGCTGCTCGCCGAGCTTCGCCACCGGCACGCTGGTGAAGTGCGCGGCCAGCGGGAAGTTCGCCTCGACGTAGGCCTGGCTGAGCACGCGGGTGAGCCGTTTCGCGCCGGGCACGCGGCGCAGCACCTCGCGCAGCGGCTTGGTCAGCCGCGCGTCCGGCTTGGGCAGGCACCAGATCGGCGTGCGCTGGAACACGGTCAGCCGGTCCACGGTCTCGGCGATCGACGGGATCACCTGGACCGCCGACGCGCCGGTGCCGATGATCGCCACGCGCTTGCCACGCAGGTCGACGCCGTGGTCCCAGCGCGCGGTGTGCATGACCGTGCCGCCGAACGAGTCCAGCCCGTCGATGGCGGGCGGTTTCGGCTGGGTCAGCACACCGGTGGCGACCACGACGTGCCGCGCGGTGAACTGCTCACCGCCGGTCGTCCCGAGTTGCCACAGGTCACGGGCCTCGTCGAACTCGGCGGAGTCGATCCTGGTGTTCAGCCGGAGCCGGTCACGCAGGCCGTAGCGGTCCACGCAGTCCTCGGCGTAGTTCTTCAGCTCGTCGCCCGGCGCGTAGACGCGGGACCAGTCGTCGCGCTTGTAGAAGGAGAACTGGTAGCTGAACGACGGGATGTCGACGGCCACGCCCGGATAGGTGTTCCAGTGCCACGCCCCGCCGACGCCGTCACCGTCCTCGACGATCAGGAAGTCGTCGAACCCCGCCTCGCGGAGCTTGATGGCCGCGCCGATCCCGGAGAACCCGGCCCCCACCACCATCACGTCGTAGTGCGTCATCGTCACTCCTGACCGCCGAAGGTGACAGAGCGTCCTGTCAACAGCAGGCTCACACCTGACCGGCGGGTCTGTCAAGATGGACCGCATGCCTCCCGTCGTCCGCCCGTTCCGCGGGGTCAGCGCCGAAGACCGGCGAGCCACCCGGCGTGAGCAGCTGCTCGACGCCGCGCTCGACGTGCTGGGCGAGCACGGGCGGGACGGGTTCACCATGACCGCCGTCTGCCGCCGCGCGAAGCTGACCGAGCGGTACTTCTACGAGAGCTTCGCCAACCGCGACGAGCTGCTCATCGCGCTGTTCGACCAGCTCGCCGGGCAGGTGAGCGCGCAGGTGCTGGCCGCCGCGGACGCCGTCCCCGCCGACGCGAGCCCGGAGACCAGGTACGCCACCGCGCTGCGCCCGATGATCGGCGCGCTGGTGGCCGATCCGCGCCAGGCCCGCGCGTACGTCGAATGCTTCACCTCCGACCTGCTCCGCGCGCACCGCGCCCAGGTCGTGCAGACCTTCACCGCGGTGATCACCGACCAGGTGCTCGCGCTCAGCGGCACGCCGGCCCGCGCGCGGGTGGAGGCGACCGCGCTGCTGCTCATCGGCGGCATTCACGAGGTGCTGCACGGCTGGCTCACCGGCGGGGTCGAGCTGACCGAGGACGAGCTGGTCGCCGAGCTGGCCGGCATCGGCGCGACGCTGACCGAACGGCTCATCTTGCCTTGACGCTCGCGTCAACGTTTACCGTCGAATCATGAGGATCGGCGAACTGGCCAGGCGGGCTGGGACGACCACACGCGCGCTGCGGTTCTACGAATCACAGGGCCTGCTCGACGCGCCGCGCGCGGCCAACGGCTACCGGGACTACGGCGAGGAACACGTGCGCCTGGTCACCGAGATCCGGACGCTGCAAGCGGCGGGGCTCAGCCTGGACGACACCCGGCCGTTCGTCGACTGCCTGCGGTCCGGGCACGAGGCCGGGGACTCGTGCGCCGATTCGATCGAGGTCTACGAACGCAAACTGGCCGAGGTGGACGCCTGCCTCGACCGGCTCAACGCGGTGCGGGCCGAGCTGCTGGCCAAGCTGACCGCGGCGATGGCCAGGCAGCCCGACCCGTGCCGCGTGACGACGAACCAGGAGACAGGAACATGATCGAGACCATCACCGACGCCACCTTCGACGAAGCGGTGCTCCGCCACGACCGGCCGGTGCTGGTCGACTTCTGGGCGCAGTGGTGCCCGCCGTGCCACATGATCGCGCCGGTGCTGGCGGAAATCGCCGTCGAACGCGCCGATGCGCTGACCATCCGGAAGCTGAACACCGACGAGAACCCGCTGTCCATGCGGAACTACCAGGTGATGTCGCTGCCCACGCTGATCCTGTTCCGCGACGGCGTCCCGATCCGCTCCCTGGTCGGCGCGAAGCCGAAGGCCAGGCTGCTGGCCGAGTTGGACGCGCTGCTCGTGCCCGCCTGAACGGGCGCGAACGGTCGTCCGGGAGCGTCCACTTCGGACGCTCAAGCCGCCGTACCGGCGTCGGCCGCGCGCAGGGCGGGGGCCACGTGCGCAAGGGCCTCTCGCAAGCCGTCGGCGAGTGAGGGGCCCTCGGTCACGACCAGCAGGTCGCCCGCTGCCTGCGTCCAGCCGCCCACCCAGCGCTCCACGGCCACCCGAGCGGCCGCGGCGACCGCGGCGGCGAGCACGGTGGTGGCGAGGTCTTCGTCCCGGCCAAGGCGTTCGGCGATCGCCGAGGACAGCGGCGACTGGAGTGACGCGACGGCGTCCACGAATTCGGCACGCAGCGCCGGGGCCGTGGTGATCAGCGTCAGCGCGTCCCCCGTCGGCTCGCTGTGCTGCTCGATCACCGCTTCCACCACGGCTTCGGCCAGCGGCTCGTCCGACGGCCGCGCGCGCAGCGCCGCCCCGATCCGCTCCGTGCGCTCGGCCGCGATGGCCGCCACGATCGCCTGCTCCCGGCTGGAGAAGTAGTTGTTGTAGGTCCGCGGTGACACGCCCGCGGCCTCGGCGATGTCGTCCACCCGCACGTTTTCCGGGCCGCGTTCCAGCGCCAGCCGCAGCGCCGCCGCGCTGAGCGCCGCCCGCGTCGCCGCCTTCTTGCGCTCTCGCAGCCCGCCGGCCTCCCGCTCCACCATGCCGTCAATTTAGTGCGGCGCCGGGTGATCGGCTTCCGGTACCGTCGGCCCCATGCTTTGACGCTGGCCCGGCTGCCGGGCACCCCCAGTACCTCCTTCGTCACGCACCCGAAATCCGACGAAGGAGTCCCATGAACACGTCGATCGACGTGCCGAAGCAACTCATCGAGTCCCACGGGGACCAGTACCCCGAATGGCTCGCCGCGCTGCCCCGGCTGGTCACCGAATTCCTCGGCCGCTGGTCGCTGCGCCGCGAAGGTCCCGTCTGGAACGGCTGCGCTTCGCTCGTGCTGCCGGTCGTGCGCCAGGACGGCACACCCGCGGCACTGAAGCTCCAGCCACGCACCGAAGAGAACGCCGGAATGGCGCTCGCCCTGCGGACGTGGAACGGCGACGGCATCGTCCAGCTCCTCGAGTACGACGAGGAAACCACCACGCAACTGCTGGAACGGCTGGACGAGAGCAGGCCGCTGTCCACCATGCCGGACGACTTCGCCGCGCTCACCGTGCTCGCCGAACTGCTCGCGCGGCTGACCGCCGTGCCGGCTCCGGCGGGCATCCGGAGCCTGGCCGGCGTGGCCGCCGAGATGCTCGACGAAACCCCGGCGGCCGTGCCCGGGCTGGCCGATCCGGCCGAACGGCAGCTCGTCCGCCGGTGCGCCGCCGCGACCGCCGAAGTGCTCGGTGAGCCGGGTGACCGGCTGCTGCACTGGGATCTGCACTACGACAACGTGCTTGCCGGAAGCCGCGAGAAGTGGCTCGCCATCGACCCCGAACCGCTGGCCGGTGACCCGGGGTTCGACCTGCTGCCCGCGCTCGACAACCGGTGGGACGACGTGGTCGACACCGGGGACGTGGCACGCGCGGTGCTGCACCGGTTCGACCTGATGACCGAGGTGCTGGGCCTGGACCGCCAGCGCGCCTACGCCTGGTCGATGGCGCGGGTGCTGCAGAACGCCCTCTGGGACATCCAGGACGGCGAGACCCGGCTGCAACCAGTGCAGGTCGCCATTGCCGAAGCTCTCAGCGCGCGGTCGTGACGACCGGGCCGCCCCGCCTCCGGGCGCGGGCGGCCCCAGTCTGGCATCACGTTGCGCGCCAGTCCGGCTTTACATGGCACCATGACTGTGCCATCTTGGCGTTCATGAGTGCCGAAGCCACCACGCAACCAGAAATCCCGCACGGCCTGCCCATGGACCGCGACGCGGGCCCGTTCAACCCGCCGAGCGCCATCACGCGCCTGCGCGAGCTCCGGCCGGTCAGCCCGCTGCTCTTTCCCGACGGCCACGAAGGCTGGCTGGTCACGGGTTACGAAGAAGTCCGGCAGCTGCTCGCCGACACGCGGTTCAGCTCACGCAAGGACCTCGGCGTGCTCCACCTGCCGTACGAGGTCCCCGGCACGCCGGTGATGACGGAACCCGCACCCGAGGAACCGGGCGTGTTCCTCGCCATGGACCCGCCGAAGCACACGCGGCTGCGGCGCAAGCTGACCGGCGCGTTCACCGTGAAGCGCATGAAGCAGCTCGAAGCCCGCATCGAGGAGATCGCCGAACGGCAGCTGGACCACCTGGCACAGCTGACCCCGCCGGTGGACCTGGTCAAGGAGTTCGCGCTGCCGGTGCCGTCGCTGGTGATCTGCGCGCTGCTCGGGGTGCCCTACGCCGACCGGGAGACCTTCCAGGTCAACTCCAGCAAGATGATGGAGCGGGAGGTGACGCTCGAGGACAAGATGGCCGCGTACACCACGCTGTCCACCTATCTGGGTGAACTCGTCACGGGCAAGCGCGCCGATCCCGGTGACGACATCCTGTCCGACCTGGCGCGCGACGAAGACCTCAGCGTCGAGGAACTGATCGGCATCGCTTTTCTGCTGCTGCTCGCCGGGCACGAAACCACGGCGAACATGCTGGCGCTGGGCACCTTCGCGCTGCTGGAGCACCCCGATCAGCTGGCCGAGCTGCGCGCGAACCCGGAACTGATGCCGGGCGCGGTCGAGGAACTCATGCGGTACCTGACGATCGCCGACACCTTCTACCGCTACGCCTCGACCGACATCGAACTCGGCGGGGAAACCGTTCGGGAAGGCTCGACCGTGGCCGTCTCACTGCTGGGCGCGAACCGCGATCCGCGGCGGTTCGACAATCCCGATGCCCTGGACATCCACCGCGCGGCCCGCGGGCACACGGCCTTCGGGCACGGCATCCACCAGTGCCTTGGCCAGCAACTCGCCCGGATCGAAATGCGCGCCGGCTTCGACGGGCTGCTACGACGCTTCCCCGATCTCCGGCTCGCCATTCCCGCCGGTGAGGTGAAACTGCGGACCGACATGAACATCTACGGCGTCCACGAACTACCGGTGACCTGGTAAGTCGGCTCAGCCCAAGGCGTCCAGTACCGCCTCGGCTGGGGTGCGGTCGGGGCGGAGGCCTCGCCAGGCTGTGTGCCGCAGGCGGCCGTCGGAGGTGAGGCGGCGGTAGACGACCTCGCCGACCAGGTGGGGGTCGACCCAGTGCGCGCCCTTCGCGCGGTCGCGCGGGACCTGGTCGGCGAACGGGCTGGTGGAGCGGTCGAGCGTCCGCAGTCTGGCGTGCAGATCGTCGAGTGCCTGCTGGGTGAAACCGGTGCCGACGTCGCCGATGTACCGCAGGTCGCCGCGGCTGTCGTGGGCGCCGAGCAGCAGCGCGCCGAGCGTGCCCTCGCGGCGGCCGCCGCCGGGCCGCCAGCCGCCGATCACCACCTCCTGCGTGGTGATCAGCGCGTGCTTGATCCATTCCGGACTCCGGCGGCCAGGGTGGTACCGAGATTCACCCGCCTTGGCGACCAGCCCTTCCAGGCGTGACTGCCGGGCGACGTCGAGCAATCCCTGCGGGGTCAGGCCGGTGGCGGACAGATCGGCGTGGCTGTACGCGGGCGGGATGGCGATCAGGTTCGGGTTGCCGGGTTCGAGCTGGACCAGCAGGTCGCGGCGCTCGCGGTAGGTCCGGTTCAGCAGGACGTCGGTGCCCAGCTGGAGCAGGTCGAAGGCGAAGAAGCTGAGCGCGTGCCGCCGGGTGCGGCGGTTCTGCAGCAGCGTGAAGTCGGGGACGCCGCCCTCGTCGAGCGCGACGACCTCCCCGTCGAACACGGCGGCGCGGCCGCCGAGCATGTCGCCGACGCCGTCGGCCAGCTCGGGATATTCGGCGGTGAGATCGTTGCCGTTGCGGCTGTTCAGGCGGATTTCGCCGGACGGGCTCACGCGGAGGCACGCGCGGTACCCGTCCCATTTGAACTCGTAGTTGTACCTGGCGTCGTCCGGCAGCGGACCGGCCTGCGCGAGCATCGGCTCCACCGCGGCCGGTACGCGGGCGTCCTCCGGTGCACCGGCCATCTCCGCCTCCGTTCCCCACCGCGACGGTAACCCGGATGGCCTAGTCCCGCCCGTTCACCGGAATCCTGTGTACAGCGTAGACCTGACCGGTATACGGTGTAGACATGACGGGAACAGCGCAGAGGATCGCGGCCGCCGCGCTGGAGATCCTGCTCGCCGAAGGGGCCGACGCGGTGACCATGCGACGCGTGGCCGCCGCCGTGGGCGTCACGCCGATGGCGACCTACCGGCACTATCCGAACCGTGAGGCCCTGCTGCGCGCGGTAGCCGACGCGGCCTTCGCCGACCTCGGCAAGACCTGGGGTCCGCACGCCGAGACGATCGACTTCGAGCAGCGCATCGACCTGCTGCTCACCGACTTCCTCGACTTCGCGCTCGGCAGCCCGAACCTGTACCGGTTCCTGATCACCGATCGCCGTGAACCCGCGCGACGCTTTCCGGAGGACTTCCAGGACGGGCTGTCCCCCGCCTTCGGTGCCGTGATGACCGCCGTCGAGCAGGGCATGCGGGAAGGCGCGGTGCACGAGGACGATCCGCTCGAAGTGACGCTCGCGCTCACCATGCCCGCCGTCGGCCTGGTCCAGCTCTATCTCGGCGGCCGGATGAACCTGTCCGAAGCAGACTTCCGCGCCCTGTGCGCCCGCACCACGAGGAGGGTCCTCAATGGACTCCGTCCCTAGAGTGGCCAAGCTCGCCGCGGTCGCGGCGTCGGCCGTGTTGTTCTTCTTCGGCACCGGGCTCGATCCGGTCCCCATCCTGGCGTGGCTCGCTCCGCTGCCGGTTTTCCTGGTCGCGCCAACGCTTTCCGGCTGGGGCGCGGCAGCCGCCGGCTTCACCGCGTGCGCACTGGGCTGGACGAACATCTGGCACTGGTCGGCCGGGTCGCACGACCTCGCGTTGTGGCCGTGGGGTGCGTTGGTGACCGTCTGCTTCGGACTGACCTTCGCCGCGAGCGTGGTCCTGTACCGCGCGTTGTTCGCCAAGCCGCTGCTGGCGGTGGTCGCCGCGGCGGCGAGCTGGACGGCCGTGCTGCACGTGGTGGCGATCAGCAATCCCATGGGCATCGTCGGCACGCTGGCCACCACGCAGACCGACTTCCCGGCGTTGCTGCAGCTCGCGTCGGTCACCGGCGCCTGGGGTGTGGAGTTCGTGGTGATGCTGGTGCCCGCGGCGATCGCGGCCGTGCTGACCGGCGGCGCGAAGGTGCGGGTGGCCGTGTTCGCGGCAGCCATGCTCGCGGTCGCCCTCGGTGGTGGTGCGCTGCGGCTCGCCGGGACGGACGGTGAGACTCAGCGCGTCGCCCTGGTGGCCAGCAACGAACCGGGCTGGGCCGCCGACCTCCGCGAAGACCGGAACCTGTTGAACGACTACATTGGACAGCTCGACGCATTGCCGGACGGCGTGAAAACCGTGGTGCTGCCGGAAGCCGCGTTCGGATCGGACCAGGAACGCCCACCCGAGCTGTACGAGCCGATGCGCCGGCTCGCCGCCGAGCACGGGTTCGACCTGGTGGTCGGCTATGCACACTGGAGCGGCGCCACCAAGTACAACTACGCGCTCGTCTTCCCGGCGGATGGTGGTGAACCGCAGCGCTATCTCAAGCACAACGACCGGGTCAGCCCGCCCGGCCGCGATCTCGTGGTCACGCCGGGTGGCGCGGGGGTGCTGATCTGCCTCGACATCAACTTCCGCGACCCGAGCCAGGACTACGCCGAGGGCGGCACGCGGCTGCTTGCCGTCCCGGCCTCCGACGAGGACCTCAACGGCTGGCAACACAGCCGGACCGCACTGCTGCGCGGCGTCGAAAACGGGCAGGCCGTGGCATGGGGCGGGCGCACCACCACGCTCCTGCTCTCCGACGGCCACGGCCGGGTGGTCGCCTCCCAGCCGACCGGCCAGCCGGGCGGCTTCACCACCGTGGTCGCGGACGTGCCAATCGGCCCGGGTGCGACCGTCTACACGCGATTCGGCGACTGGTTCGGCTGGCTGTGCGTCGGGCTGACCGCGGTCTCCGTGGCCGTGGCGCTCACGCGACGGAAATCCCCGGAATCCCCTTCAGCTCACCGAGCAGCATCGAGCTGACGCGCACCGGGTAGTCGTCCAGTGCGTAACGCCGTGTCCGTTGCCCCGCAACGAGTTCGACCAGCACCGGCGTGTCTCCCACGTGCGCCAGCAGTGCCGATTTCAGTTCGCCGACCACCTCGTGATCGAGCCTCTCGGCGGTCGCGCGCAACACCAGCGGCGCTTCCTCACCGAGGTTCGAGAGGTCCAGCGGTTCCACGCCCGCCCCGAACACCGACATCTTGCCCTCCCGCCAGTTGACCCTGCCCTTGACCACCACCGGGTTGTCCTCGACCAGGTCCGCCGAGAACAACGCGTACGACTTCGGGAAGAACAGCACTTCGAGCGAGCCGTCGATGTCCTCGACCGTGCAGATCGCCCACGGCTCGCCCTTTTTGTTGACCCGCCGCTCCAACGCGGTGATCAGGCCCGCGACCACCAGCTCGCCTTCGCGGGGCGGATCGGCCAGTATCGCGCCGATCGGCTTCCTGGCGTGCTTGCGCAACAACGATTCCGCGCCGTCCAGCGGGTGCGCGGAGACATAAAGCCCGAGCATTTCCCGTTCGTAGGCCAGCAGTTGCTTGCGCGGATATTCGTCTTCACCGAAGCGCAGGTGCGTCAACGGTGACGACGAGGGTCCCGCCTCGGCGCCGAACAGGTCGAACTGCCCCATGGCTTCACGGCGTTTGAGCGGGACGACCGCTTCCACGGCTTCCTCGTGCGCCTGGACCATGGACAACCGGGTGTTGCCGAGCGAATCGAAGGCACCCGCCTTGATCAGCGATTCGAGCACGCGCTTGTTGCAGACCACCAGTTCCGAACGATCGAGGAAATCGGTGAAGGACGAATACTTGCCTTTCTCCTCGCGGGTCTTGATGATCGACTCGACCACGTTCGTGCCGACGTTGCGGACCGCGCCCATGCCGAAGCGGATGTCGTCCCCGACAGCCGCGAACCGCAGCACCGATTCGTTGACGTCCGGCGGCAGCACCTTGATGCCCAAGCGACGGCATTCGGACAGGTAGACGGCCGACTTGTCCTTGTTGTCCCCGACCGAGGTCAGCAACGCGGCCATGTACTCCGCCGGATAGTTCGCCTTGAGATACGCGGTCCAGTAACCGACCAGCGCGTACCCGGCGGCGTGCGACTTGTTGAACGCGTACCCGGCAAACGGGAGAATGGTGTCCCACAAGGCCCGCACGGCTTCGTCGGAGAAACCGTTGGCACGCATGCCCGCCTGGAAGCCTTCGAACTCCTTTTCCAGGACTTCTTTTTTCTTCTTGCCCATGGCCCGGCGGAGCACGTCCGCGCGGCCCATCGAGAAGCCGGCGACCCGTTGCGCGATCTGCATGATCTGCTCCTGGTAGACCACCAGACCGTGGGTCTCGGCGAGAATGTCCCGCAGCGGCTCGGCCAGTTCCGGGTGGATCGGCTCGATCCGCTGACGCGCGTTCTTTCGGTCGGCGTAGTTGTTGTGCGTGTTCATCGCCATCGGACCGGGCCGGTACAACGCGTTCACCGCGATGATGTCGTCGAACCCCGTCGGCAGCAGGCGGCGCAGCAGGTCGCGCATCGCGCCACCGTCCAATTGGAACACTCCGAGGCTGTCACCGCGGGCGAGCAGCTCGTAGGTGGCGTGGTCGTCTACCTTGAGCGTGTCGAGATCGATGTCCTCACCGCGGTTGGCCTTGATGTTGTCGATCGCGTCGCCGATGACGGTCAGGTTGCGCAGGCCGAGGAAGTCCATCTTCAGCAGGCCGATGGCCTCGCAGGACGGGTAGTCCCAGCCGGTGATCACCGCGCCGTCATCACGTCGCCACAATGGGATCGTGTCCACCAGCGGCTCCGCCGACATGATCACCGCGCAGGCGTGCACACCGGCGTTGCGGATCAGGCCCTCCAGTCCGCGGGCGGTCTCGAAGATGGTCGAGACTTCGGTGTCGTTCTCCACCAGGGCCCGCACTTCGGCCGCCTCGGCGTACCGCTCGTGCGCGGGATCCACGATGCCACCGAGCGGGATGTCCTTCGCCGCGACCGGCGGCGGCAGTGCCTTGGAGATGCGGTCGGCTATCGCGTAACCGGACTGTCCGTAGTGGACTCGTGCGGCGTCCTTGATGGCTGCCTTTGTTTTGATCTTGCCGAAGGTGATCACCTGGGCCACGCGGTCGGCACCGTACTTGTCGGTGGCGTAACGGATCATCTCACCGCGGCGACGGTCGTCGAAGTCCATGTCGATATCCGGCATGGACACACGTTCGGGATTGAGGAACCGCTCGAACAGCAGGCCGAGATCGATCGGGTCGAGGTTCGTGATGCCCAGCGCGTAGGCGACCAGCGAACCGGCGGCGGAACCACGGCCGGGCCCGACGCGGATGCCGACCTCACGGGCGTGACGCATCAGGTCCGCGGTGATCAGGAAGTAGGCCGGGAAGCCCTTCTGCGTGATCACGTCGATCTCGAACTCCGCCCGCTCGACGTACGGCGCCGGGATCCCGCCGGGCAGGCGCCAAGCTAGCCCGTCCATCACCTGCTCGCGCAGCCAGCTCGCCTCGTCGTGACCTTCCGGCACCTCGATCTTCGGCATGCGGTCGCGATGGGCGTAAACGTCCTCATAGGACTGGACGCGTTCGGCGATCATCAGCGTGGAGTCCGCCGCGCCCGGGACCTCGGTGTCCCAGTACTCCCGCATCTCCGCCGCGGACTTCAGGTAGTAAC
The DNA here is from genome assembly GCF_003312875.1 of Amycolatopsis albispora. Classification (NCBI taxonomy): domain Bacteria; kingdom Bacillati; phylum Actinomycetota; class Actinomycetes; order Pseudonocardiales; family Pseudonocardiaceae; genus Amycolatopsis; species Amycolatopsis albispora. The sequence goes on along the minus strand of NZ_CP015163.1, from coordinate 7,783,825 downwards.
CATCACCATCGAACTTGAACCGGTTCGGGTCATTCAGCGTCTTACCCGCCTGCACACACAGCAACGCACTGTGCGTATCCGCCTGATCCCGCGTCACATAATGCGAATCGTTCGTCGCCAGCGGCCGGATCCCCAGCTGCTTGCCGATCTCCAGCAGCCCCTCCCGCACCGACCGCTCGATCGGCAGACCGTGATCCATCAACTCCAGGAAGAAGTTGTCCGGCCCGAAAATGTCCTTGTAGTCCGACGCCGCCTGGATCGCCTCGGCCTTCTGCCCCAGCCGCAACCGCGTCTGCACCTCACCCGACGGGCACCCCGTCGTGGCGATGATCCCCTCGTGATGCTCCGAGATCAGCTCCCGATCCATCCGCGGCTTCCGGTAATAACCCTCCAGGCTCGCCAGCGACGACAACCGGAACAGGTTCCGCAACCCCGCCGCGTTCTCCGCCAGCATCGTCATGTGCGTGTAGGCGCCCCCACCCGAGACGTCCCCACCCTCACCGAACTCGTCCGCGCCACGCTGGTTGGACTGCCCCCAGAACACCGGCTTCTTGTGGAACCGCGACTCCGGCGCCACATACGCCTCGATCCCGATGATCGGCGTGATCCCGGCCTTGCGGGCCTGCTGGTAGAACTCGTCCGCCCCGTACATGTTGCCGTGGTCGGTCATCCCCACCGCCGGCATCCCCAACCGCGACGCCTCCGCGAACAACGGCGCGATCTTCGCCGCACCGTCCAGCATCGAGTACTCGGTGTGCACATGCAGATGGACAAAAGAGTCCAAGGTGTACTCCTGGCGGTTGTCGGTGAACGGCACGGCCAGGGCATTCGATCCGATGCCCTGCCCGGCCGTCCAACAACCGACACGCCGCCAGCAGACAACCAGCAGTTGTCTCACCAGGTCAGGAACAGGAAAGTTTCCCACTTGAAACGACCATTTCAGGTCGGCGGATCACCATACTTTTGACCGGTCTGATCGTCGCCCGGGTGTGCGAGTCTCGCGGGATAGACCACAACCGCGCGTGCGCGCGCGGTGACCCATTCACGAGGGAGTGACCTTGCCGAGATTCGCAGGGGTGCGGGCGGTCGCACTCGTCGGCGCGCTCTTCGCCGGCACGCTGAGCGGCCTGTCCGGGACCGCGTCCGCCGCCGAGGAGGCCGGTGTCCAGGCCGCGCAGGTCGGTGCCACGGCACCGGTCAACTGGGGCGCGTGCGCGAAGGAGACGCTGGCCGGGGTACCGGCCGACCAGGTCCACCTGTACAGCTGCGCGCGGTACCGGGTGCCGATCGACCACGACAACGCCGCGCTGGGCACGATCGACATCGCGCTGCTCAAGCGCGCGGCGAAGGTGCCGGACCAGCGCGTCGGCTCGCTGTTCCTCAACCCCGGCGGCCCCGGCGGGTCCGGGCTGCGGATGCCGATCAGCGGCCACCTCTACTTCCAGCCGCCGGTGCTCGACCGCTTCGACCTGATCGGGTTCGACCCGCGCGGCGTCGGCCAGAGCAACCCGCTGCGCTGCTTCACCACCGCCGAGGACGCCGACGAGGTGTTCGGCGCGATGGTCGGTGTGCCGCAGACCCGCGCGGAGATCTCCGGCACGCTGGCCGCGTACCGCGACTACGGCCAGTTCTGCAAGAACAACGCCGGTTCGCTGCTCAACCACATGGCGACCAAGGACGTGGTGCGCGACCTCGACAAGCTGCGTGCCGCGGTCGGTGACCAGAAGCTCACCTTCGTCGGCTTCTCCTACGGCACGCTGATCGGCTCGACCTACGCCGGCATGTTCCCGAAGCAGACGCGCGCGATCGTGATCGACGGCAACGTCGACCCGAAGCTGCGCACCAGCGACGGCGTGGCGTACGACCAGCAACGCGCCGACGGCTTCGAGATCGCGCTCGACGCATACCTGAAGAAGTGCCAGCAGGTGGGCCCGAAGTGCGCGTTCAGCTCGGGCAACCCGCGTGCCAAGTTCGACGAGCTGCGTGACCACCTGCGTCAGCAGCCGATCGACGGGGTGGACATCAGCACGTTCACCGGTGGGGTGGCCAGCGCGCTGTACGCGCCGACCCGGTTCCCCGGTCTGGCCGAGGACCTGCAGGCGCTGTACGACACGATCCGCCCGAGCGCGGACGCGGTGAAGGTGGCCGCGGCCCCGTCGATGAAGACCCTGGTGCCCGGCAAGAACGGCCGCGCCGACATCGACCCGGACAGCCCGTACACCTCGGACGACTCGTACTTCGCGGTGAACTGCTCGGACAAGCCGATCAACATCAAGCAGAGCAAGGTGCCCGGCATCGCCGCGCAGACCGAGCAGCAGTCGCCGACCTTCGGGCGGTACCAGGTGTTCTCCGACATCGCGGCCTGCCCGGTGTGGCCCGCGAAGAACCCGGACGTCTACCGCGGCCCGTGGCGCGCGAAGACCGACACGCCGATCCTGGTGGTCGGCAACTACTACGACCCGGCGACGCAGTACAAGTTCTCGCAGCGCATGGCGGACCAGCTGGGCAACGCCCGCCTGGTCTCGGTCGACGCGTTCGGCCACTGCATCCTGGGCGACGCGGTCGGCGTGGACAAGATCGCGGCGGACTACCTGATCGACCTGAAGGTCCCGGCTGACGGGCAGGTGTTCCAGCCGAACGTCCAGCCGTTCAGCTAAACGTCACGAATGTGGCTTTCGGGACGCCAAACGTCTCGAAAGCCACATTCGTGACACTCAGGATGGCCTCAGGGCAGGGTTCCGGCGAGCAAGGCGGCCCGTACCGACTCGGCCTCCTCCGCTGACGCGCCTCGCCAGGCGACCACCTGGTCCGGCCGCAGCAGCAGCCACTCCCCCTCGTACTCGGTGACCGTCCATTCCGGACCGGCCAGGTCCAGCGTCGAGCGCGTCCGTGCCTCGTCGAGCCAGCGGTGCGGCACGCGCGTGCCGACCCGGCCCGCGGGTGCGAACTCGGTGACCGGTTCCACCGAGCCGTCCGGCACCAGCGCTCCGGCTGGGTACTGGAAACCGCCCGCGGCCAGGACGAACGGGTGCGCCAGCGTCGGGTCCTCGGTGCCGACGCGGAAGGTGTCGGCGCGCCGGGCCGACTGGTCGGCGGCAAACCACCCCGCCGGTCGCCGCTCGGTGTCGTAGCTGTCGAGCAGCGTCGGCGCCGCTTCCCCGCGCAGGACCGCCGCGAGTTTCCAGCCGAGGTTGTGCGCGTCGGCGATCCCGGTGTTCGCCCCGCTCGCCGCGAACGGCGGCATCACGTGCGCGGCGTCCCCCACCAGGTGCACGCGGCCCGCCGAATACCGGTCCGCCACCAGCATTTCCGCCTGCCAGCCCAGCACGCTCAGGATCTCCAGGTCCGGCACCGGCACGCCGAGCGCGGTGCGCAGGACGGTTGGCCAGTCCCGCTCGGTCTCCCCACCGGCCGCCATGAACACCCAGCGCCGCCGCCCGTCCACCGAAGCCAGCGCGCCGGACGCGTCCGGGTGGTCGATCTGGCAGAGGTTGAACTCCCGCCCGCGCACCACTTCGGCGAGGTCCGCGCGGAAATACACGTTCACGCTCGGCTCTCCGACCGCACCACGACCGGACCGCGTGATGCCCAGCGACTCGCGGATCCCGCTGCGGGCGCCATCGGCGGCCACCAGGTAGTCCGCCCGGATCTCGCCGTCCGCGAGCTTGCCGGTCACGCCGTCGGAGTCCTGGTCGAAGCCGAGCAACTCGGTGCCGAACCGGACGTCCGCGCCCGCCTCGACGGCCGCCTTCCGCAGCACCGGTTCGAGCACGTCCTGCGCCACCAGGCACGGCGGCTCCGGGCTGACCTCCGGCACGTCACCGGACGGCTGCCACAGCGGCAGTTGCGTGGCTTCGGCGAGCGTGCGGCCCGCCGCCATGTGGTCGTGACCGGCCAGCTCACGCGCGGCCTCGTGCACCAGCCCGGCCAGCCCCAGCTCGCGGAAGATCTCCATGGTCCGGACGTGGAAGCGGCGGGCCTTCGGCTGCGGTGACGTGCTCGCGCGCCGTTCGAGCAGGGTCACTTCGACGTCGTGGTGCCGCAGCACCAGCGCGGTGGTCAGGCCGACGAGCCCACCTCCGGCGACGAGCACCTGTGTACGTTGTCCACTCATGATGTACGTTGTACACGCACTGCTAGGCTGGCGTCCACCATGAACGACAAACTGGTGTGGTTCGACGAACCGGCGCCCGCGCGCACCACGGAACCGCTCAGCCGCGAACGGATCGTGGCCGCCGCCGTCGACCTCGCCGACGCACAGGCCGACGGCGAGATCACCATGCGCGCGCTCGCGCAGAAGCTGGGCGTGCGCAGCCCGATGGCGCTCTACCGCTACGTCGGCAGCAAGGACGGGCTGGCCGATCTGATGGCCGACCACGCCTACGGCCTGATCACCGTGACCAGGGGTGAGGGCTGGCGGCCCGCGCTGCGCGCGCTCGGCGTCTCCGGCTGGGCCGCAGTGCAGGCGCACCCGTGGTTCGCGCGGCTCGCGTTCAGCCGCCCGCCGCTCGGCCCGAACGCGCTCGCGCTCTACGACGCCGCGCTGGCCGAACTCGATTCACTGGACCTGCCCGCGGCCACGCGCATGGGCTACATCGACACGGTTTTGGGGCACGTGCTCGGCTCGGGGCTGGCGCTGCTGGAGGAACGCACCATGCGCGCGGGGATCGGCGGCGCCACCGACGCGGACCTCGCCGAGGCGACGCAGCCCTATCTGGACCGGGTCGCCGCCTCGGGAAAGTACCCGCACTTCAGCAAATGGGCCGCCGACCCAGCACGCGACGGCACCCGGCCGCAGACCTTCGAAAAGATCCTGGACTGGCTGCTGGACGGGCTGGAGACGGTGAATTAGGGCGTGTTTCACGAGTCTGTTCGATGGGCTTCGTGATCCAGGTGGTTCCTGGCGGTGCCGGGCGTTCGGCCTCGTACTGGGCGTACTCGGCCGAAGGCCCGGTGCCGCCAGGAACCACCTGGGCGCGAAGAGCGCGAACAAGACTGGTGAAACGCGCCCTAGGTGCGGGAGCGGCGTTTGCGGCCGGTCACCTTGTTGTAGATGACGAGCACGATGATGGCGCCGATGACCGAGCCGATCCATCCGGCCGGTTCGAACCCGCGGAAGCCGACGGTGAGCAACCCGAACAGGAAACCGCCGACCACCGAGCCGACGATGCCGAGCAGGATCGTCTGCAGGAACCCGATGTCGTCCTTGCCGGGCACCAGCGCGCGGGCGATGAACCCGGCGATCAGGCCGAACAGCAGCCACCCGAGAATGGTCCAGAACACGGCGATTCCCCTTGTCTTCGGCGGCGGAGTCCCTGCGGTGGACGCCTGCTGATCACGCTACCCGTCCGCGCGCCGCGACGCCGCCGGTAAGGGTTGACACGCACCACAGCTCAGCCGGACGGTGGATGCCGTGCACACCTGGCAAACGGTGACGCGCCACCGCCGGATCCGGCACCAGACCTGCCCCTGCGGTGCCTGGCGCGTGGTGCGCGGCAGGCGCGAGCAGTGGCGGTCCACCACCGCGGAGTGCACCGCGCGCCCGCCGATCAAGCCGCTCCCGCGCGGCTGGCCGCACCACAAGGCCTACGGCGAAGCGGGCTTCTTCGACTCCTGACTCGCCGCGGTCCTCTGCCAGTATCGGGCGCATGAAGCGGATCTCCCTGGCACTGCTGGCTTTCGCGGGCCTGGTCGGCTGGGGCGAGGTGGTGCACTGGCGGGCTTCCCGCGCGCTCGTGCACCCTCGGCGCCCCGCCCGCTCCGAAGCGGTGGTGGTGCTCGGCTACCGCAACCAGGGCGCCGACGCGAACGCGATGAACCGGTGGCGGGTGCGCGCGGCACTGCGGTCGATCGATCCCGGGCTCGATTCCGTGCTGATCTGCGCCGGGCTCGGCCGCGGCCCGGTGGCCGAGGCCGCGCTCCTGGCCCGCCACGCGGCGGCACTCGGCTTCACCGGCGAGATCCGGCTCGAAGACCGGTCGCGCAGCACCTGGGAGAACATCCGGTACCTGGCCCCGATGCTCGAAGGCGTGGACCAGATCAAGATCGTGTCCAACCCGCTGCACGCCCAGAAGGCCCGGCTCTACCTGCACCACCAGCGCCCCGACCTGGCCGCGCGCCTGGTCCGCGGCGCCGACTACCGGCTGGGCGAGGCCTGGCCGCTCAAGCCGCTGCTCGCCGCGTACGGCCTGCGCAAGCTCGCCGCGGGCCGGCGCGACCTGGCGCGGCGAGCCGCCATGTAGTGGCTATCCACAGCGGTGTCCACAACATGTGGACAGCTCTCAGACGGCGAACACCTGACTGTCGTCGGCGAAGGCCTTGAACTCGAGCGCGTTGCCCGCCGGGTCCAGCAGGAACATCGTCCACTGCTCACCGGGCTCGCCCGCGAACCGGACATACGGCTCGATCACGAACTCGGTCCCGGCCGCACGCAGGCGGTCGGCCAGCTTGCCGAACTCCTCGACGGTGAGCACCAGGCCGAAGTGCGGCACCGGCACGTCGTGCCCGTCGACCGGGTTGTGGATGCGGCGGGTGCCTTCGGCCGCCAGGTGCGTGACGAACTGGTGGCCGTGCAGGTTCCAGTCCACCCAGGTGTCCGAGCTGCGCCCCTGGGACAGCCCGAGCACCTCGCCGTAGAAGTGGCGGGCGGCGGCCAGGTCGTCGACCGGCATGGCGAGGTGGAACCGAGGGATCGGCGAGTCGAGTGTAGTCATGTCGCAATGTTAACATTGCGACAAGTCCGGCAGAGAGGTTGAGACGTGAGCCACCCACCCGCAGTGGCCCCCGCCCGGCGGCGTGGCCTCGCCGACGAGGTCGCCGACCGCATTCGCGAGGCCATCTTCACCGGCGGCTACGCCCCCGGCACGCAGCTGCGCGAGGTCGAGCTGGCCGCGACGCTCGAGGTCAGCCGCGGCCCGGTCCGCGAAGCGCTGCTCCGGCTGGAACGCGAGGGACTGGTCCGCAGTGAATGGCACCGCGGCGCGACCGTCACCGAGCTGCTGCCCGAAGACGTCGCCGAGCTGGACAGCCTGCGCGAAGCACTCGAAACCCTCGCCGTCCGGCTGGTGGTCGAGCAGGCGGACGACGACGCGCTCGACCGGATCGACGCGGCCGTCACCCAGATGGACCGGGCCGCCGACGCCCACGAGATGGTCCGCGCCGACATCGCCTTCCACGACGCGGTCTACGCCGCCTCCGGCCACCGGCGCCTGGCCGAGGCGTGGGCCGCGATCCGCAACCAGGTCCACCTGTTCCTGCTCACCCGGATCGGCCGCAGCACCCGCGACTACCTCAAGCACATCCCGGCCGAGCACCGCGAACTCGCCGCGATCCTGCGGGAGGACGACACCAACTCCGCGCTCGTCGCGTTCGCCGCGCACCGGCGGCACGCGCTTGAGGTCCTCATGCGCTGAGGGTCGCGAGCACCTGCGGGGAGAGCGTCTTCAACATCGCGTTCGACCACTTGAGCTGGCGCAGCGTCTGCGGGTGGTCGCGCTGCGCCAGTTCGAGCAGGTCCCGGTCCTTGACCGCCTGCGCGCCCTGCGCCAGCAGTTCCCAGTCGAGCGACACTCCGGCCGTCCGGCGGTGCAGGCGCCGCAGATCGGCCAGCAGCAGGAGCCCGGGCTCCGGACGGCGGCCGGTCAGCTCGCTGACCTTCCGGCGGGCCGGCGCCAACGGCCCGGACGACGCGGGCGCCCCGGCACGCAGGGACAAGCCGTACCGGTTGCCCGCTTCCGCGAGGTCGCGCACGTGCTCACGAGACCATTCCGCCAGGTCACGGGCAACGTGGTGCACCTCGTGCTCGGCACGGTGCCGGTCGGACAGCTCGTACAGGAACCGCGCGAGCGAGCTTTCCGCGCGGTGGAGTTCACGCAGCGGGAGTTTCACGGCTCTGCCCTCCGGATGGCCGCCGCGCCGGTTTTGAAGATCGGCTGCTTCGACGCGGGATCCCAGTCGGTCGGCGTGAGTTCGTTCGCGGCCCGGTCCGGGGTGCCGTCGGTGTCCCAGTAACCGTAGTGGAACGGCAGAAACAACACGCCGTCACGGATGTCGCGCAGGCGCACGCGAGCACGCACCCGCCCGCGCGCGGTGGTGATCTCGGCCAGGCCGCCCTCGTCGATGCCCTGCGCGCGAGCGTCCTTTTCGGACATTTCCACCCACACCTCGGGTTCCGCGCGGTGCAGTTCCGGTGCGCGGGCGGTTTTGGTGCGGGTGTGGAAGTGGTACAGCGTGCGGCCGGTGATCAACGCGAACGGATGGTCCTCGTCGGGCGGCTCGTGTGGCCGCAGGTATTCGGCGGGCCGGATCATGGCTTTGCCGTCCGGGTTCATCGCGCGGTATTCGTCCGGTTCCCTCGGCGCGCCGGTGAGCAGGTCGCGGCCGTAGCTCTCGCAGTAGTCCGGCTGGGCGAAGAACTTCCCGTCGGCATACAGCCGTTCCGTGCCGTCCGGGTGTTCCTCGTTGCACGGCCACTGGATGCCGCCGGTGGCGCGGAGCTTGGCGTAGGTGAGCCCGGTGTAGTCGCACGGGCGGCCCGCGCTGGCCGCCTTCCACGCCTCGAACGCCGATTCCGGATCGTTCCACGAGGGGAACGGATTGCCGTCGCGGTCCCGGAAATCCATGCGACGGGCGTAGTCGAGAAAGATGTCGAGATCCGGTTTCGCCTCGCCGGGCGGTTCGACCGCCTTGCCCGAAAAGTGCACCGTGCGATCGGCGTTGGTGAACGTCCCGGTTTTCTCGCCCCACATCGCCGCGGGCAGCACCACGTCCGCCAGCTCGGTGGTCTCGGTCCGGAACACGTCCTGCACCACCAGGAACAGCCGGTCCTGCGCCAGGATCGACCGCACGCGGGCGAGTTCCGGCAGGGACACCGCCGGATTCGTGGCACTGACCCAGAGAAAGCGGATGCTGCCGTTCTCCGCGTACCGCAGCATCTGCATCAGGTGCGTCGGCGGCGCGTAGTGCGGGATCTGCAGCGGATCGAGGTTCCACAGCCGGGCCAGCTCGGCCACGTGCTCATCGTTGGCCCAGTTGCGGAATCCGGTCAGATCCCCGTCGGCCCCGCATTCACGGGTGTTCTGCGCGGTCGGCTGGCCGTTCATCTGCAGCACCCCGGCGCCCGGCTTGCCGAGCATGCCGCGGATCAGCTGCAGGTTGTTCACCTGCACCGCCGCCGCGGTGGCCTGGTGCGACTGGTAGAACCCTTGCAGCACGGTGGAAAGCAGCCGGGAAGCGCCGTCGAGCAGCCGTGCCGCCTCCCGGATCTTCGACGGCGGCACCCCGCAGACGTCCGCGACCGATTCCGGGGTGGCATCGGCGACCTGCCGCACCAGCTCCGGGTAGCCGACCGTGTGCCGCTCGATGTAGTCGTGGTCCACCTGGTCGTTGCGGATGATCTCGTGCAGCAGCCCGTTCATCAGCGCGACGTTCGTGCCGGGCAGCGGCGCCAGGTGCACGGTGGCCGCGCGCGCCACCGGCGTGGTGCGCGGGTCGACGCACAGCAGCGCGGGCGGGTTCGGCCCGGCGAGCCGGTCCAGCATCCGGGTCCACAGCACGCTCTGCGTTTCCGCCACGTTGTGCCCGAACAACGCGATCACGTCGGCGTGGTCGACATCGGTGTACGACGCGGGCTGGCCGTCGCAGCCGAACGACTCCTTCAGCGCGGCGGCCGCGGTCGCGGTGCACAGGCGCGTGTTGCCGTCCATGTGGTTCGTGCCGATCGCGCCGTGGCCGATGGCCGCGAGCGTGTAGTACTCCTCGGCGAACAACTGCCCGCTGGTGTAGAAACCGAGCGACCCGGGGCCCCGCTCGTCGAGCAGTTCCTTGCTGCGGCCCACCACGCGCGACATGGCTTCGTCCCAAGTGGCCTCGACCAGTTCACCGCCTTCACGCACCAGCGGCATGGTCAGCCGATCCGGTGACGCTCCCGCCTGCCACCCGAAGCGGTCCTTCGGATCGAGGCGGCCGTGGTTGACGCGGTCGTCCGCACGGCCGCGGACGCCGACCATCCGCCCGTCCTTGACCGCGATGTCCAAGCCGTCACCGTTGGAATGCAGCACGGCGGCGGTGGGCACCCAGTCATCGACGTCCTCGGCGCGCACCCCGTCGGCGAGCTGGACGTCCACGCGCACCGGCCAGTCCCCGCCCGGCCCGTACGGGGTGCGGCCGCCCCACGGCTCGGTGATCGCATCGGCCATTGTCGGCGCGTACCCGCGGTGATCGGCGGTCAAACCCGGCTTCTCGACAGGCGGCGCACAGCGCACACGAGTACTTTCAATTCGTGCGTTGGATCAAGGCACTGGGGTCGGTCAGCGTCACGGCAGTGCTCCTCGCCGGGTGCGGATCCGCGGCGGAGTCCGCGGTCCGCGAAACCGCGCAGCGCTTCCTCGACGCCGACACGACCGACGCGTGCGGCCTGCTCTCGGCACGCGCGATGGAGGACCTGACCCAGCACGGCCGCCAGACTTGCCCCGACGCGCTGACCGCAGCGCGGACACCGGGCGGCACGGTCGGCGAGGTGCTCGTGTGGGGCTCCGACGCGCAGGCCAAGGCAGGCGCGGAAACCCTGTTCCTGCACGAATACGAGGACGGCTGGCGGATCACCGGCGGCGGCTGCCAGCCGAGCGCGCCGGAACTGCCCTACCGCTGCCTTGTCGGTGGTCCGTGATGCGGAAGGTGTTGCGGGACAACGGACTCAGCCTGGCGTTCGGGCTGCTGTTCCTGCTTGCCCTGATCGGGCAGGCCTTCGCCGGGCACGCCGACTTCAACGACCGCCAGGTCCAGGACGGCGGCGCCCCGATCGGGCTCGGCGAGTACCTCGTGTCGTCGGACTTCCTGGTGGACGTCTCCGAGAACTGGCAGTCGGAGTACCTCCAGTTCCTGCTGTACGTCTTCGCCACGGTCTACCTGATCCAGCGTGGCTCACCCGAGTCGAAGCCGGCCGGGCGGATCGGCCTCGAAAGCGACCGCGACCAGCTCGTCGGCCCCCACGCCACGGCCCGCTCACCGAAGTGGGCGCGGGCCGGTGGCTGGCGGACGGCGGTGTACTCCCGTTCGCTCGGCCTGGTGATGGGCGGGCTGTTCCTGGCCACCTGGAGCGTGCAGTCGGTGTCCGGGCTGGCCGCGTACAACTCCGAGCAGCTGCTCGCCTTCGCCGATCCGGTCGGCTGGTTCGGCTACGTCGGCTCGGCCGACTTCTGGAACCGGTCGCTGCAGAACTGGCAGTCGGAGTTCCTGGCGCTCGGCTCGATGGCCTTCCTCTCGGTGTACCTGCGCCAGCGCGGTTCACCCGAGTCCAAGCCCGTCGGCACCCCGCACACCACCACCGACGAAACAGGGTGAGTTTGGGGTTCCCCCGACCGGGGTAACTCTGGGCTCACGAGGTGAAGGGGGCCACTACGGTGCGACGTTCAGCAAGCACCTCCGGCCGCACACTCGGGGCCCCGTCGGTGTTCCACCACCGCGAACCGGCCACCGCCACGAACGCGTCACGGCTGCGTGCCGCGCTCGGCGCCTGGCTCCGCGGCCTCGGGCTGAACCACGACCTGCGCGACGACGTGGTGCTCGCCGCCTACGAAGCCATGGCCAACGTGGTCGACCACGCCTACCGCGGCCCCGGCCCGGCCGGCCCGCTCGAACTGCACGGCCACGCCCACGGCGGCACCTGCACGATCACCGTGTCCGACCGGGGCCGGTGGCGGCGGCCGCGCACGGAGTCCGGCAGCTTCCGCGGGCGCGGGCTCGGCATGATGCACGAGCTTTCCGACGAGGTGCTGATGCGGTCGAGCGAGCAGGGCACCACCATCCGGCTGATCTGGCGTCGCGCCTACGCCTGACCGGCCAGCCCGGCGTCGAGGCGGTCCCGGATCCCGGCGAGCAGGCGCGCGGACTCCTCCACAGGCAACGCGAGCTCGTCCAGCACGGCCCAGGCGTCCCAGTGCTCCCGCACGTCCTTGTGCTTGTGCAGCAGTAGTTTCCCGCTCTGGTACTCGACGTAGACGCGGTCGCCCTCGTCGAGCCGCAGAATGGTGAAGTCAGGGGCGACGTAGAGATCCGCGGCATAGGGCACGATCCTGATCGCCACCCCGGCCAGCTCGCCGCACTTGAGCAGGTGCTGCACCTGATCCAGCGCCATCAGCGGGTCGGCGGTGGCGCGGACCCGGTCCAGCGCGGACTCGCTGAGCAGGAACTCGCGGATGCCCTCGTGGTCGAACAGGCGCTGCCGGTCCTTGCGTGCCTCGACCAGGTCGTCCACGTTCGCGCGGCCCTGGAACAACGCGCGCATGTACTGCTCGGACTGCAACACCCCGGGCAGGCGCTCGCCGGTCCACGACCGGATCTCCCGCGCGCGCCGCTCCAGGTCCGGGATGTCCCCGAACCACAGCGGCCCGGCGGGGCGGCGGGACCGTTGCCGCTCGGCCGCGTCCGCTTCGCTGAACTTGCGCAGCTCGGCCGCGGTCGCCTCGTCCACGCCGAGGAACTCGACCAGCTTCCCGAGGTTGTCCGCCGAGATGGTGGTCTGGCCCTTCTCGATCTTGGTGACGGTGGACTGGCTGAGCTCGAGCACGGCCGCCACCCTCGCCTGGGTCACGCCCGCCGCCTTGCGTGCCGTCCGCAGCCGCGCACCGATCATGAGGCGCCACGAACCGGCTGTTCCGGAATGGCTCACCAACGGCTCCGCCCGCCATTCCGGGCCGCGCCGGAACTCAGCCGCCGAACTGCCCCGAGCGCACCGACTCGACGAAGTCCGCCCACTCCCCGGCGTCGAAAACCAGCACCGGGGAATCGGGGAGCTTGCCGTCGCGCACCCCGACCATTTCGCGGCTCGCCACGTTCACCTCGACGCAGTTCGCCCCATTCGGCCCGCAGGCCGACGGCCGTTGCCAGCCCGCCGTGTCGAAGCGTTCCCCGATCGAAAGCGGGTCGTAGGTCTGCATGAGTCCCCCTCGCTGCTCGCCTGGCCGGAACTTCGATCTTTCGACTCAAGAATGTGGATCGAATATTCGACGCGCAAGCCCGGACGGCGGCTCTTCTGGCTGGTTCCGGCACTTCTTCACTCCTTCGGGGTCGGCGGGGACGGCGGCGCCGGGGTGGCCCGGCGCCGCCGCGGGATCATTCGGCGGGATCGCCGGGCTGCCCCGGCCCCCGCCCGCGCAGGCAGGCGAACACGATCGACGCCGCCAGCACCGAGCCGGAGATGCCCGCCCCGGCCGACGCGCCGAAGAACACCACGCCGAGGCCGCCGAGCACCACCGCGGCGAGCAGCGCCACCCGCAGCGTGGTGGCCCAGCCGCCCAGCGCCTCGCCGATCACCTCCGGCCACGACCGCGGTGGGCGCCGGTGCCGGGCCGCACGATCGGGGGAAGGCAGAACGGGGTCTTCGTCCGGCACCTCCGGGGTCGCGGGATCTACAATCGTCACGTTGTTCTCCTTGTTTGACTGGCGGACAACACCCGGCGTGGTCCTCGGGCAAGGAGGGCCACGCCTTTTTTGATCTTGGTACCCGGCCGGTCGAATATTCGACCGAGCAAAGTTACGTGCGTAAGATCGATCGCATTTTTACACACATCCGTTATAGCGCGCAGCCACCGGGGCGAAAATCTTCAACCCGCAGCGCGACTGGCATTTGCGGAATATTCGAGCGCAACTCGATCGGGTGATCCAGAACGGACAAGTGCGCAGCACAGCCAGCAACCCGGCCACTAATGAGAAAGGCAGCAACAAAACTTCACCGCAATTTCGCGGACGGCAAAGCTCGCGAAAGCACGCGGTGAATCGAACCGCATTTTTCCGGCGCACACCGGCGCCGATCGCCCGGCGGCCGGAATCCGGCGACGGGCGGCGACCGCGGTTCGGCCGCGCACTCATGATGCCACAACCGGGCGGATCTTGCACGCGCAGATGCACGTGCAAGGGCATGTTGAAAAACAGTTTCCGGACAGCGGAAACTGTGCCACCATCCGCCCGTGCCCGAACGTACCGAACTGCTCCGCTGGCAGTACGAACTGACCTGGTCCCTGCTCGAACTCCACCTGGCCGAGCTCGAGCCCGCGGACTTCACCTGGCTGCCCGCCGCGAACCACTGGACGATGCACCCCGACGGCAACGGCGGCTGGGTGCCGGACTGGGCGGAGACCGAACCGTCACCGATCCCGGTGCCCACCCTGGGCTGGGTCAGCTGGCACCTCGGCTGGTGGTGGTCGGTCACCCTCGATCACCTGACGGGTCGCGCGCCGCGCGACCGCACCGAGATCGCCTGGCCGGGCCCAGGGCAGCCCACCGTCGACTGGCTACGCGGCCTGCACGCCGAGTGGACGACCGTGCTGGAGCGCCTGACCGACGCCGACCTCGACGCACCCGCCCCCTTCCCCTGGCCGGACGGCGACCGGACGATCGCGCACACGATCGCCTGGGTGAACGCGGAACTGATGAAGAACGCCGCCGAGATCGGCCACCTCCGCCTCCTACACGCGGCGGCCTAGTGCCACGCGCAACGCGGCGGCACAGCGCCCCGGAACGCGGGGGCATGGCGCCCGCAGACGGCGGGGGTCAGCGGCCTGCGGCGCGCGGCGGCCTGACGCCCGCGGAATCCGGGAGTTAGGGCCCGCAGAACGCGGCGGGCTTACCGCCCGCGGCGCGGCGGCTTAACACCCCCTCGGAGCGCGGCGGCCCAACGCCCGAGGAACGCCAGAGGGTCAGCGCCCGCGGCACGCGGCGGCAATGCGCCGCGCGGGACACCGCGGCAAAGCACCGCCCGGAACCGGCGGCAAAGCGCCGCCCGGAACACGGCGGCAAAGTGCCCGCGCGAAAAGAGCGGCGGCCTACCGTCCGCGGAAAGCGGCCACCGCGGTGTGCTGTGGCGTGCCTTCGGCCGCGGGGGCCAGGCTGTACAGCACCTCCGCGGTCATCGCGCCCTGCGGTACCGGCTTCACGTACGGCCGCGCCGGGTCGACCACCTGCTCGCCGTACGAGGCGAGTTCGGCGTGCCCGGTGTCCGGGGTCGGGCCGAAGAACTTGATGTGGTGCACGGTGAACGAGACAAAACCGAGGCTGATCACCAGATCCGCCGGTACCGCGGGGCAGACCAGCGTTTTGCTCACGGCGCTTCCCGGACCCAGCTCCATGTGGCTCTCCTCTTCGATGGTCGGGTCAGTTCCCGGTGGTTTTCCGCCCAGCAGCGCGGCGAACTCCTGCCTGGTGCCGCGGAAGGCGTTGAGGTCCAGCGGCGCGTACCCGGCCACCCGGCCGGAACTGGAGAACTGCAGCAGCGCCACGCTCAGCCCGCCGTAACCGTCCCAGTAGTGCGGTGGCACGTCGGCGTATTCGTCGGCGATCGAGCCCTGCGCGTTGTCGGGGTAACGCGAAGACCACAGCGGCGGCAGGCCCACCAGTGACGGCGAGCCGAGCTGCTGCCAGTACCAGCGCGGAAGGTACGTCAGCGGAACGGGATAACCCGCGCCCCGCAACAGATCCACGATCTGCCTGGTCAGCCCGGCGCTGCCGCTGTTGCCCTCCACGTCGGGGATCACCGGCATGCCCGGCGGCACCACCCTCCGCACGTTGTCCACCTGCGCCTGCGCGGAAACCCCGGCGCGCTGGTAGTGGTACGCGGCCACCAGCAGCCCGGCCTGCTGGGCGCGCGCGATGTTGTCGTGGAACCTCGAGTCGACGAACCCCGAGCTTTCGGTCGCCTTGCAGATGACGAACTCCACGCCCTCCGCGCGCGCCTGGTGCAGGTTGGGGTTGCCACCCTGGTGATGGCTGATGTCGAGGCCGAACAGGACCATCGTCGTGCTCCCATGCGTTTCGCCCGGCGAGCCCATGAAGTTGCCGCGTCTCCGAAAACCGGGACGCGGCAACGATCGTAACCCCTTCGTGGCGCGAATGCGCGCCTTCACCGCACCGCGTGCACCCGTTCGGCCGAGCGCCGGAGGAACACCGCGGCGGTCACCGCGGCAAGCGCGACAAAACCCGCGCTGAGTCCGTACGACAACTGAAAGCCTTCTGTGAGCGCGGTTTTCTCCGCGACACCCGCTCGGAGCAACTCGGCGCTGTGCGTGGTCGCCGCTGTCGCCAGTACGGCGGTACCGATCGCGGCGCCGACCTGCTGCGTGGTGTTGATCAGACCCGACGCGATGCCGGAATCACTCGCCGTGGCACCGGACATCGCCAATCCCATCAACGCGGGCATCGCCGAGCCGAAGCCGGCACCCATCAGCACCAGCACCGGCAGAACGTCCACTGTGTACAGTCCGGTCTCGGGCACCCTGGCCAGCCAGGCCAGGGAAAGCGCCACCAGCAGCAGGCCCCCGGTGAGCACGTGCCGCGCGCCGAACCGCTCCGCCAGCCGGGCGGCGAAGCCCAGCGAGAACACCGCGATGGTCACCGGCGAGGGCAGGAAGGCCAGCCCGGTCCACAGCGCGTCCAGCCCGAGCACCCGCTGCAGGTAGAGCGCGGTGATGAACTGGAAGCCGAACAGCCCGGCCACCATCAGCACCATCACCAGGTTCGCCCCGGCCACCGCGCGGACCCGGAACAACCGCAGCGGCAGCAACGGCTTGGCCGCTTTCGCTTGCCGCAGCACAAAAGCAGCCAGCAGGGCGAGTGAAAACGCCAGCAGGCCAAGGCTTCGCACGCTGCCCCAGCTGTGTTCCTCGGCCTGCACGATGGTGTAGACCAGCAGCATCAGCCCGCCGGTGACCAGTCCGGCACCGGTCAGGTCGGCGCCCTCGCGCAGGCCGGGCCCGCGGTCGGCGGCCACCAGCCGCCAGGTGAGCGCGATCGCCACCACGCCGATCGGCAGGTTGACGAAGAAGGCCCAGTTCCAGCTCAGCCCCTGGGTCAGCACCCCGCCCGCGATCAGCCCGATCGACGAGCCACCGGCCTGCACGAAGCTGTACACGCCGATCGCCTTGGCCTGCTCACGCGGCTCCGGGAAGAGCGTGACGATCATGCCGAGCACCACGGCCGAGGCCATCGCGCCACCGGCGCCCTGGAGGAACCGGAAGACCACCAGCGCGGTCCGGTCGGCGGCGATCCCGCACAGCAGCGAGGCGACGGTGAACACGACCATGCCGATCAGGAAGATCCGGCGGCGGCCGAGCAGGTCGCCGAGCCGCCCGGACAGCAGCAGCGAACCGGCGAAGGCGATCAGGTAGGCGTTGACCACCCAGGCCAGCCCCGCCTGGGAGAAGCCGAGATCGCGCTGGATCCACGGCAGCGCGACGGTGACCACCGAGCCGTCGAGCACCACCATCAGCGTCGCCGCGCTGAGCACGCTCAGTGCGAACCATCTCGCGGTTGCGGGCATGATCCATCCCCTCAGGAAAGCAAAATCACGGAGTTTTCCCTGGCCAGCGCCAGGGCACTTCTTGTTACAGCGACCATCTTGTGTGACCATGACGCAGAGCGGAAGGAGGCACTTTCATGTCTCAGGGGAACATCGATGTGTCCGAGCAGGTCAGCTCCGGAGAGGCGTGCACGGTGCTCGAAGCACTGCAGCGCGTCAGCGGCAAGTGGGCCATCGGCATCCTGCTGGAGGCGTCGAACGGGCCGGTGCGGTTCACCGAACTGGAGCGCGCGGTCAAGGGCATCAGCCGGCGCATGCTCACGCTGACCCTGCGCAACCTGGAGCGCGACGGCCTGCTCGTCCGGACCGTCTACCCGACCGTGCCGCCGAAGGTCGAGTACACCTCCACGGAAATGGCGCTGGAGCTGTACGGCTCGCTGCGCGGGCTGACCAGGTGGGCCGAGCGCCACCGCGACACGATCACCGCCGCGCGCGCCCGCTACGACGCGGCGAACGCCGCCGACGCCCGCTAAAGTGGCGGCGGACCAGGAGGTGAGCCGTGCCCGCGAAGAACCCGTTCCGCTGGGTCGGCGCCTGGGCCGACTGGTTCGAGGCACGCGGGGTCTACGTGCCCGGTGAGGACACCCGCCCGGTGAACCCGTGGCGGGATTTCGGCTGGTTGCTGGTCGCCTGGCTGGCCGGGCTGGCGATCTTCGTGCTCTTCTTCGCGCTCGCCGTGTGAGCGGCCTGATGGGGGTCTCTTCTGAACACTGACACTTTCGTGACGACTGTCACCCGCCGTGCATTATCGGTCACGGATCGGCCACGGCCCGACGTCAGCTACGCGTCAACCGGCCCAACCGGCTCGCGCGTACCGCACGGTACGTAGAGAGTGGAGCGCGTCGGCCGAAGTACCTACGCCGAACGGACCATTGCCAGCCGGACCGGGACAGGAGAAGCGCCAGTGCGCTCGCGGAGACCCTTGCTGTTCGCCTGCGTGCTGCTGGCGACGGCGGGCTGTGGTGCCGCCGCCGTGGACACCAACACCGCGATGACCATTCCCGGCACCGAACCGGCCGCCCACCAGCGGCTCGTGCCCGCCGAGACCCAGGTCGACTTCGGCCGCGAGTTCCGCTTCCCGGACGGGCTGACCGTGCTCGTCTCCACCCCGAGGACCTTCCAGCCGAGCGCGACCGCGTACCCGCGCTGCGCCCGTGCGGTGGCCTTCGAGGTCAACCTGCTCAACGACGGCAAGCAGCCGTACCGCCTGTCCGGCTTCTCGGCCTCGGCCACGGTCGCGGGCGAACCGGCCAAGCAGGTGGTCGACTCCGCGCAGGGCTTCACCGGCATCGTGGACGCGGCGAAGGACGTCGAGCCGGGCCGGAACGTGCGCCTGACCTTCGCTTTCGCCATGCCCGCGGAGCCGGTCGAACTGAGGATGTCCGTGCGGCCGGGCCCGGAAAGCGTGACCTCGGCCCTCTACACCGGCCAGGCCTGAGCCCGCGGTGGTGGCGGTAATGTCCCGGGCATGAGCGAGCGACTTACCCCCGGCGACGCGGCCCCCGACTTCACCCTGCCCGACAGCGCGGGCAACAAGGTGTCGCTGTCGGACTTCCGCGGGCAGTACGTGATCGTCTACTTCTACCCCGCCGCCGGCACCCCTGGCTGCACCAAGCAGGCCTGCGACTTCCGCGACAACCTCGCCGAGCTGAACAACGCGGGGTACCAGGT
The DNA here is from genome assembly GCF_003312875.1 of Amycolatopsis albispora. Classification (NCBI taxonomy): domain Bacteria; kingdom Bacillati; phylum Actinomycetota; class Actinomycetes; order Pseudonocardiales; family Pseudonocardiaceae; genus Amycolatopsis; species Amycolatopsis albispora. The sequence goes on along the minus strand of NZ_CP015163.1, from coordinate 7,764,807 downwards.
GCTCGGCATTTCGCCCGACAAGCCGGAGAAGCTCGCGAAGTTCGTCGAGGCCGAGTCGCTGACCTTCCCGCTGCTCGCCGACCCGGACAAGACCGTGCTCACCGAGTGGGCCGCGTTCGGGGAGAAGAAGAACTACGGCCGCGTCGTGCAGGGCGTGATCCGGTCCACCTTCGTGGTCGATCCCGAGGGCAAGATCGCGAACGCGTTCTACAACGTGCGTGCCACCGGGCACGTGGCGAAGCTGATCAGGGACCTGGGCGTCTCCGCCTGACGTGGCGGGCCTCGAAGCCGCGGCGCTGAAGCTGGGTGGCTCGGTCGCCCAGCACGCCGCCCGGTTCTGGCTCCAGCGCCGCCGGGCGAAGTTCGACCGATCCGCGAGCCTCGCCGAGCTGGCCGAGCACGAGCTGGGCGGCCCGCTCAAGCGCCGGAACCTGGACCATCTGGTCGACCGCGTCGAAACGCTGGTCGCCGAGCAGCTGGCGCCGGTGCTGGACAGCCGGTTCGCCGCGTTGCCGGACAACGAAGTCGAAGCCGCCGTGCTCGCGGTGACCGACGTGCTCCGGCAGGTCGACCTCTCCGACGAAGCGCTGCTCGCCGCCGACGCGGACCCGGAGGCGCTGGCGCGCCGCGTGCGCGAGCAGTTCGCCGGCCGGCCCGCCGAGGTCGCGCTGGCCGAACGGGCGTGGCCGCTGTACGAGCTGGCGCTCGACCAGTCGTGCCGCCACCTGGTGCAGGTGGTGCGCTACCTGCCCGCGTTCCAGCCCGCCGCGCTGGCCGAGGTGCTGTCGCGGCTGAGCAGGCTGGAGGAACTGCTCACCACCACCCCGGTCACCACGCTGCTCGCGCCACGCGGCACCGATCACGACGCCGAGTTCCGGCAGGTCTACCTGCGTGCGCTGGCGAACTCGCTCGACCGGCTGGAGCTGCTGGGCCTGCCCGCCGACGAACAGCCGCGCCTGCCGCTGACCGTCGCCTACCTGAGCCTGCGCGTGTCCACCCCGACCCCGGCCGAGCGGCGCGACGACGAGCACGAAAAGCCGTGGCGGGGCGAGATGCCGGTCGAATGGGCCGTCGGCCGCAGCAACCGCACGCTTCTGCGGGGAGAAGCGGGTTCGGGCAAAACGACGCTGCTGCACTGGCTGGCGGTGACCGCGGCCCGCGGCGAGTTCCGCGGTGAGCTGCACGGCTGGGCCGGGCTGGTGCCGTTTGTGGTCCGGCTGCGGACTTTCGCGGGCAGAAGCCTGCCCGCGCCGGAGGAGTTCGTCGCGCACGGGACGAGCGCGATCGCCGGGCTGATGCCGGGCGGCTGGGCGCACCGGGTGCTGCGCTCCGGCGCGATCCTGCTGGTCGACGGCGTGGACGAGGTGCCGGCCGCCCGCCGTCGCGAGGTGAAGGCGTGGCTGCGCGAGCTGCTCGACGCCTATCCCGCGGTCAAGGTGGTGGTCACCGCGCGACCGGCGGCGGCCGACCACCGCTGGCTGTCCGACGAGGGCTTCTCCGCGGTGGTGCTCGACCCGATGGGACCGACGAACGTCCGCGCCTTCCTCCGCCGCTGGCACGACGCCGCCGAGTCCGCTGGAGTCGCGGCCGACGACGTGGAGAAGGCACACCGCCGCCTGAGCGCCCAGCTGGAGCGCACGCACCTGCGTGAGCTGGCCGCGAGCCCGCTGCTGTGCGCGATGTTGTGCGCGCTGAACCTTTCGCACCGCGCGAGCCTGCCGACCAGCCGGATGGACCTGTACGCCAAGGCGCTGGCGATGCTGCTGCACCTGCGGGACACCGAACGCGGGCTGGCCGGGTTGCTGGGTGACGCCGAGAAACGCGTGCTGCTGCGCGATCTGGCGTGGCGGCTGACGCTGGCCAACCGCGTCGAACTCGCCCGCGACGAGGCACTGCGGCACCTGACCGCGAAACTGCCCGCGATGCCGAACGTCACCGCGGACCCGGAGGCGCTGCTGGCGCACCTGCTCGAACGCAGCGGCGTGCTGCGGGAACCGGTGCCCGGCCGCGTCGATTTTGTGCACCGGACGTTCCAGGAATACCTCGCCGCGGACGAAGCCGTGCAGCAGCACCACATTCCGACCCTGGTGGCGCACGCGCACCTGGACACCTGGCGGGAGACCGTGGTGATGGCCTGCGGGCACGCCACCGCGCGGCAGGCGGGTGAGCTGGTCGACGGCCTGCTGGAGCGCGCCACCAGCGAACGCCGCCGCGCGCGCCGCCTGCGGCTGCTCGCCGCGGCCTGCCTGGAAACCGTGCGGGACATCGATCCCGCCACCCACGCCCGCGTCGACGCCGCGCTGCGGAAGCTGGTGCCGCCCCGCGACCTCCGCGAAACGGCGTCATTGGCGACGGTCGGCCACCGCGTGCTCAAGCACCTGCCCACGGACATCTCCGGCCTGTCGGATGCCAAGGCGGCGGCGACCGTGCGGGTAGCGGCGTTGACCGGCGACGCGGCGGCCCTGCGCCTGCTCGCCGGTTACGCCCAGGACTCGCGCAGCGTCGTGCAGAACGAACTGCAGGACGGTTGGCAGTTCTTCGAACCGGAGCAGTACGCGGACGAAGTGCTCGCCGACTCCCCGCTGCGCAACGGCTGGCTGATCGTCCGTTCGCTGAAGTGCCTGCCGTACGTCCGGCGGCTGCGGCACCTCACGCAGCTCTCGGTTTACACCGATCCTCCTGAGGATTTCGGCGACCTCGGCGAGCTGCCGCAGTTGGACGACCTGATGTTCTTCGGCGACCCGGACCGCCCGATCGACCTGCGCTGGCTTCGCGACTACCCGCAGCTGACGCGGCTGCGGGTGTACCGGGCGCACCACTTCACCGGCCTGGCCACGCTCGCCGAACTGCCCGCCCTGAAGCAACTCGGGCTCAGCCAGCAGCTGCCGTGGGCCGACCTGGACTTCCTGCGGCACACACCGCGGGTGTGGTGGCTGAGCCTGGACGACACCGGCACGCTCCCGGACCTCGATGCCCTGCATGGCCTGCCGGAACTGCGGCACCTCGTGCTCACCAGGTATTCCGGCGAGTGCCTTGCCGCCACCACGCCCCTGTCCGGGCTGACCGACCTGGCGTTGTTCGACCAGGAACCGGAACTGGCCGCGGTGCCCACCACGTTCCCGGCGCTGAACACGCTCAGCATCCGGCCGGTCGGCCGGGCCGACCTGTCCCCGCTGCGCGAGCTACCGCTGCGGTGGCTGTTCCTGCGGGAGCACGACGGCGTGGACGTCAGCGTGCTGCACCCGGACACCAGGGTGGAACTGCTCTAGGCCAGCGCGCGCAGGTGCGGCAGCAGTGCCCGCAACGCCCGGCCCCGGTGGGACTGGGCGTCCTTTTCGGACGGTTCCAGTTCCGCCGACGTCCGCGTGCCGCCCTCCGGGACGAAGATCGGGTCGTAGCCGAAACCGTTGGTACCGCGCTCTTCCCGCAGCAGCGTGCCGCGCCATTCGCCGCGCACTACGGTCTCCTCGCCGCCCGGGACCACCAGCGCCGTCGTGCAGACGAAGGCCGCGCCCCGGCGCTCGTCCGGGGTGTCCGACAGCTGCGCCAGCACCAGGTCCAGGTTCGCCTGGTCGTCACCGTGCCTGCCGGACCAGCGCGCGGAGAGCACGCCGGGCATGCCGTTGAGCGCGTCCACCGCCAGGCCGGAGTCGTCGGCGACCGAGGGCAGCCCGGTGGCCGCCGCGGCGTCGCGAGCCTTGGCGAGTGCGTTCTCCTCGAAGGTGGCACCGGTTTCCGGCGCTTCCGGGAACTCCGGCAGGTCACCGAGGCCGAGCACCTCGATGCCGCCGAGCCCTTCGGCGTCGAGGATCCGGCGCAGCTCCCCGAGCTTCTTGGCGTTGCGCGAGGCGACCAGCAGCCTGCTCACTTCTTGGCCTTCTTGTCCGGCTTCGGTTCCGGCAGCTCACCGGGGTACGGCAGCGCCAGCGCCTCGTTCTGCTTCTCCACCAGCTGCGCGCACCCAGCGAGCGCGAAGTCCAGCATGGTGTCCAAAGTGGACCGCTGGAAGGTGGCGCCCTCGCCGGTGCCCTGCACCTCGATCAGCGTGCCCGCGTCGGTGGCCACCACGTTCATGTCCACCTCGGCGCGCGAGTCCTCCTCGTACGGCAGGTCGAGGCGCACGCGGCCGTCGACCACGCCGACGCTGACCGCGGCGACCGCGGTGGCCAGCGGCTGCGGGTCGGCCAGGCGGCCCGCGGCGCCGAGCCAGGTGACGGCGTCGGCGAGCGCGACGTAGGCGCCGGTGATGGCCGCGGTCCGGGTGCCGCCGTCGGCCTGGATGACGTCGCAGTCGATCATGATGGTGTTCTCGCCGAGCGCGGCCAGGTCGATGCAGGCACGCAGCGAGCGCCCGATCAGGCGGCTGATCTCGTGCGTGCGCCCGCCGACGCGGCCCTTGATCGACTCGCGGTCACTGCGCGTGTTGGTGGCCGAGGGCAGCATCGCGTACTCGGCGGTGATCCAGCCGAGCCCGGAACCGGCCCGCCACCTCGGCACGCCCTCGGTCACGCTCGCCGCGCACAACACCCTGGTGTCGCCGAACTCGATGAGCACCGAGCCGGCCGGCCACCGCTGGAAGCCCCGGGTGATCTTGACTTCGCGGAGCTGGTCATCGGTCCTGCCGTCTTTTCTAGCCACCCGTGCACTCTAGAACCACCTCCTCCGCACTTGTTGAGGCGGTGCGACGCGGTTACCGTCAGCGGGCATCGAACTCACTGGGGAGGTCCGATGAACCGGGTCCGCGCCGTCCTGCTCGCGTTGCTGGTGCTGATCGGTGGTGCGGCCCCGGCCGTCGCCGCCGAGGACTGCACGGCGACGCTCGAGTGCACCGCCGAGGACATCAACCTGATGAGCATGCCGGAGCGGCTGGCCTTCGTCCGCGAGATGTCCGCCGGACCGGCCGCCGAGCTGCTGCCCGGCTACGCCCCGCGCTGGCGCAACATCGAGGGCATCATCGGCTTCTTCCGCGACCACGACATGGGCGCCCCCGGCAGCTGGGTGTCCTATGTGGACGCGGGCATCGTGGAGGGCATCGAACGCGGGCTGGCCATCGCGCTCGGCCGGGGCACCGACACCTTCGGCAACCCCGGTTCGGCGAAGTGGGCCGCGTACCTGACCAAGCTGCGTGACGGGAAGCTGACCGGCCGCGCCGCGCACGACCTCGCCTGGAGCCAGGCCGAGCAGGCCTCCACCGAACACGGCGTGTGGCTCGCCGAGCAGGTGCACGGGGTGCCCGCGAGCGCGGTCGAGGAACGCTTCTTCGCCTATTCGGAGTTCTACCGCTGGGTGCTGCGCAACCGGCCGCCGCTGCTCGACCTGCTCTCGCCGGGCGGCGTGCCCGGCTCGCCGCAGCAGATCACCTTCCTCGACTGGTTCACCGACGTCACCAACGCGACCCCGTCGCGCAAGGGCGCCGAGCTGGCGCTCGACCTGTCCGAATTCGACATCGGCGGCGGCACGTTCAGCATGCTGAGGCTGTGCGGCGCCTACTTCTACGAGCTGTTCGACGACTACCTCGCCGACGTGGGCCCCCAGCGAACTCAGAGGTCGTAGACGGCGCCCTGCTCCACCAGCTCGGCCGCGCTGAACTCCAGCCGCGCCTCGGCGAGCACGGCCTCACGATCGGTCCACGGCGCGACGTGGGTGAGCAGCAGCCTGCGCGCGCGGGACTCGCGTGCCAGCTCGCCCGCCTGCTTCCCGGACAGGTGCACCCCCGGCGGCCGGTCCGCCGCGTCGGTCCAGGACGCCTCGCTGAGCAGCACGTCGGCGTCCGCGGCGAGCCCGGCCAGCGCCGCGCACGGGCCGGTGTCGCCGGTGTAGGCGAGCGCGCGCCCGCCGTGCCGGATCCGCAGCCCGAAGGCCGGGGTCGGGTGGTCGACCTGCGCCACGTCCAGCTCGAACGGGCCGATGTGCGTGGTGCCCTCGGTCAGCTCGCGGAAGTCGTACACATCGGACAGGTCGGTCTCGGCCAGCTCGGCCGCGTTGGGCGCGTACGCGTTGGCCAGCCGGGCCGCGGTGCCCGCCGGGCCGTAGAGCGGCAGCTTCGCCGGGCGCCGGTCGTACGGCAGCTCGGGGTGGTAGCGGCGGAGCACGGTCAGCGCGCTGACGTCCGCGCAGTGGTCGGGATGCAGGTGCGAGAGCAGCAACGCGTCCAGTTCGAAGGGATCGCGGGTGAGCTGCAGCTGTGCGAGCGTGCCGTTGCCCAGTTCGATGCCGAGCACAAAACCCTCGGCTTCCAGCAGGTACCCGGACGCGGCGCGGTTCGGCCCGGGGATGCTGCCCGAGCAACCGAGGATCGTCAATCGCACCCCCGGCACTCTGCCATGTGGACCGGCTAACCGCTCATGGCCGAGAACACACCCGGGGTGAATCCCATGAAACGCTGGGCCAGCCGGGTGAAGGGCTCGGCGGAACCGGTGGCGGTGAACTCGTGGCGCGGCGGCTCGCCCGGCTCGCGCTCGGCGAGCAGGTCCAGTTCGGTCAGCACGCGCACCACGTCCTTGGCCGTCTCCTCGGCGCTGGAGACCAGCGTGACCTCCTGCCCCATCACGATCTGCAGCACCCCGGTGAGCAGCGGGTAGTGCGTGCAGCCGAGCACCAGCGTGTCGACTTCCGCCCGCAGAAGCGGGTCCAGATAGCCCTGGGCCAGGCCCAGCACCTGACGGCCGGAGGTCACGCCGCGCTCGACGAAGTCGACGAACCGCGGGCACGCGACGCTGGTCACCCGGACGTCCTTGGCCGCGGCGAAGGCGTCCTCGTAGGCGCGCGAGCGGATGGTGCCTTCGGTGCCGATCACGCCGATGCGGCCCGTGTGCGTGGCGGCCACCGCGCGCCGCACCGCCGGGAGCACCACCTCGACCACCGGCACGTCGTACCGCTCACGCGCGTCACGCAGGCAGGCGGCCGACGCGGTGTTGCAGGCGATCACCAGCGCCTTGACCCCGCTGTCAACCAGGTCGTCGAGCGCGGCCAGCGCCAGCTCCCGCGCCCTGGCGATGGGCAGCGGGCCGTACGGGTTGTGCGCGGTGTCGCCGACGTACCGGAGCTGCTCGCCGGGCAGCTGGTCGACGATCGCCCTGGCCACCGTGAGCCCGCCGACGCCGGAATCGAACACGCCGATGGGAGCACGGGAATCGGTCACGCGTCGAGATTACCGGGGGCCGCCGTGGCGGGCTTGACCGCGCGCTTCCGGCTGACCAGCCAGGCCGCCAGCACGCCGGACAGCGCGCCGAACAGGTGCCCCTGCCAGGACACGTTCGGATCGGTCGGCAGCACGCCCCAGATCATCCCGCCCCAGATCGCCAGCAGCGCCAGCGCCACGCCCAGCTGCGGCCAGCTGCGGTTGAACAGCCCGCGCACCAGCAGGAAGGCCAGCCAGCCGAAGGCCAGCCCGGAGGCGCCGACGGTGACCGCGTCACCGGGGCCGACCAGCCACACACCGAGCCCGCCGACCACCCAGATGAGGCCGGTGACCACCAGGAACCGGCCGATCCCGCTCGCCATCGCGAGAAAGGCGAAGACCAGCACGGGAATGGTGTTGGCGAACAGGTGGCTCCAGCCGTCGTGCAGGGCGGGCGCCCAGATCACGCCGTCGAGCCCGGCGAGCGTCCTGGCCTGGATGCCGCCGTTGTCCAGGTTGGCCGGCAGGATCACGTCCACCAGCTCGACCAGGTAGAGCAGGGCGACGAAGCCCAGCGCGAGCAGCGCCGCGGCCTTCGGCCGGGCGGGCAGCACGCGCTTGGCCGGGTCGGTGGCCGGTGTGCCACCGGTGGGTTGCGCTGGAAGTGTGCTCACGAATTCCAGGCTAGGCGCGTCGCGTCCGCACCGCCTCGGGAGAAATCCCTGATGTCGGACTCGGGGAAATTGATCTGGACGACGGATGCGCGTCCCGGCATAGTTTGCCCGGGAGGTGGTGGGAATGTCACCCGAAAGCCTGTCCCGCCGTGAGGTGTTCCTGCGTGGGGGTCTGCTCGCCGCCGGGCTGAGCGTCGCCGATCCGCTCGCCGTGGCACTGGCCGGGGAACCCGCGGCACAACCCGAACTCGACGGCCGTCCTGGGGTGCGGTTGACCGAAGGCACGAACTTCTCCGTCGCGCCGTCACCGGACGGCAGCACGCTGGCAATGGACCTGGTCACCGGCATCTGGCTGCTCCCGGCGGCCGGCGGCAGGGCCAGGCGGCTCACCGACGACCTGCAGGACGCGACCCTGCCGAACTGGTCGCCGGACGGCCGGTCGCTGGTGTTCCAGTCCTATCGCGACGGCAACTACCACCTGTACCTGCTGGACATCGCCGGCGGCTCCCCGCGCCAGCTGACCAGCGGGCAGTACGACCACCGCGAGCCGGTCTTCTCGCCGGACGGCAAGCACATCGTGCTCAGCAGCGATCGTGGTGGCAGCTACGGCATCTGGCTGCTGGACCCCGCCAACGGCCAGCTCCAGCCGCTCACCGACTCGGCCGCCGAGGAAAGCGCGCCGAGGTGGTCGCGGGACGGGCAGCGTGTGCTGTTCACCGTGGACGACACCACCATCGACCAGGTCACCGTGGCGAGCGGCGCGCGCACGACGCTGCTGACCGCACCGGCGGGCGGCAAGATCTACGGCCCCGCGTTCGGCCCGGACGACCGGACGCCCGGTTACCTGCTGCTGCGCGGCTCGACCGCCGACCTGATGCTCGGCGGCCAGCAGGTGACCAAGGGCGAGGACGTGTTCGGCTTCGCCGCCACCTGGACCGGTTCCGGCGTGCTCTACACCGCGGACGGCCGCATCCGCCGCCGCACCGGCGAGTCCACTGTGGACATTCCGTTCGAAGCGGTGGTGCCGATCGTGCGCCGCGACTACCGGCATCGCGTGCGCGATCTCGACTCGCCCGCACCCCAGCCGGTGCGCGGCATCGCGAGCCCGGTGGTCTCGCCGGACGGCAAAACGCTCGCCTTCCGCGCGCTGAACGCGCTGTACCTGGTGCCGTCCGCCGGTGGCAGACCGCAGCGCCTCACCTCGGACCAGTACTTCAGCTCCGACCCCGACTTCTCGCCGGACGGCACGAAGCTGGTCTACGCCAGCGACCGGCTCGGCACCGCCGACCTCTGGCTGCGCGACCTCGCCTCCGGCACGGACTCGGTAATCACCGCGCTGCCCGGCGCGCAGGTCGCGCCGCGCTGGTCCCCGGACGGCACCAAGATCGCCTACACCGACCAGGACGGTGCGCTGTGGACGCTGGACGTGGCCACCAAGGAGGTCCGGCAGCTGACCCCGGCGTTGTTCATGCCGGGCAGGCCGAGCTGGTCGGCTGACGGCGGCACGATCGCGCTCGCCGCGGTCAAGCCGTTCTCCAAGCGGTTCCGCGAGGGCACCAGCCAGATCCTGACCGTGCCGGTCGGTGGCGGCGAGCTGACCTACACCGAGCCGATGCCGTTCCGCTCGCTGGCCACGCGCGGTGACGACGGCCCGCTGTTCTCACCCGACGGCAAGCGGCTGGCGTTCACCGTGGAGAGCACCGCGTGGGTGGTCCCGGTCGATGGCAAGGGCACCTTCCTCGGTGAGCCGAAGCAGGTCACGCGTGAGGTCACCGACTCGCTCGCCTGGCTGGACAACGGCACGCTCGTTTACCTGAGCAAGGGCGAGCTGCGCCGGATCGCCGTGGACGGCGGGAAACCACGCACGATCCGCCTCGACTTCAGCTGGGCGCGGCCGAAACCCGCCGACCGCACGGTCATCCGCGTCGGCGGGCTGTGGGACGGCACCGCCGAGAAGCTGCGCGAGAACGTCGACATCGTGGTGGAACGCGGGCGGATCAAGGAAATCCGGCCGCGGCAGGGCACCGCCGACGTGGACGCGGGCGGGCTGGTGGCCATGCCGGGGCTGATCGACGCGCACAACCACTGGCACCTGCGGGGCAGGCACTGGGGTGACCGGCAGGGCAGGCTGTGGCTGTCCTACGGCATCACCACCACGCGTTCGCCCGGCGACCCGGTGTACCAGATGCTGGAAACGCGGGAGGCGCTCGAATCCGGCGCCCGGCTGGGGCCGCGGTTCTTCGGCACCGGGGAAGCGATCGACGGTTCGCGCGTCTACTACAACTTCATGCGCCCGACGCTGTCGCCGGAGCAACTCCGGCTGGAGATGGACCGGGCGGTTTCGCTCGGCTACGACCTGATCAAGACCTACGTCCGGCTGCCGGTCCGCCTGCAGCGCGAGGCCGTCGAAGCCGCGCACCGGGCCGGGATCCCGCTGTCGTCGCACTACCTGTTCCCGGCGGCGAACATCGGCATGGACGGGATGGAGCACACCGGTGCGACGAACCGGCTCGGCTACTCGCACACGGTCAGCCGCACCGGGCGGGCGTACCAGGACGCCATCGAGCTGTTCGTGCGTTCGGGCATGTCGCTGACGCCCACGCTGTTCAACTCCAAGGCGCTCTACGCCGGTGACAAGTCGCTGGTCGAGGACGAGCGCACGAAGGTGCTGTTCCCTCAGTGGGAGTACGACCGGCTGGTGGCCGACGCCGAGAACGCGGGCAAGCCGGAGAACGCGTACGTGCGCGAGGTACTGGCGCGCAACGTGGACATGGTGCTGCGGGTGCACCGCGGCGGCGGGTTCGTCATCTGCGGCACGGACACCCCGCTCGACAACATCGCCATCTCCCTGCACCAGAACCTGCGCGCGATGGTCGAATTCGGCTTCACGCCGTACGAAGCGCTGGTGACCGCGACGCGCAACCCGGCGCGGCGGCTCGGCCTCGCCGGGCGGCTCGGCGAACTGCGGCCGGGTGCGTACGCGGACCTGTCACTGGTCGAGGGCAACCCGCTCGCGGACATCCGGGCCGCGGCGGCCGTGCGGCAGGTGGTGGTCGGCGGGGTGGCGCACCAGGTGGACGAGCTGCTGGAACCGTTCCGGTCACCGGGCAGCGGCGAGGTGTCGAACCCGGTGCTGCCCGCGAGCAGCACGGCCGAACGCGGGCACTGGTGGCACCGGCCGGAGTGGTCGGAACACGTCTGCTGCGGGCTCTAGAGGGCGGGTTGCGGCTTGGCTGGCCGGAGCGACTTCCCGACCATCCAAGCCGCGACGATGCCCCCGATGGCACCGCACAGGTGGCCTTCCCAGGAAACGCCGGGCTCGGCCGGGAGCACACCCCACAACGCGTAGCCGTAGAGCAGGAAAACCCCGGCGGCGATCAGGATCTGCAGGATGCTGCGCGCGAACAGGCCACGCAGCAGCAGGAAGGTGAGCAAGCCGAAGACCAGGCTGGACGCACCGGCGTGCACGCCCGCGCTGCCGATCAGGAAGGTGCCGACGCCGGCGAAGAGCCAGATGGTGGTGATCACGCCGAAGAACTGCCGCAGGCCGCCGGAGGTGGCGAGCAGGCCCAGCACGAGCAGCGGCACCGAATTCGCGGCGAGGTGGTCCCAGCCGTAGTGCAGCAGCGGGGCCCAGATCATGCCGTCCCACTGCTCGATGGTGCGCGGCCAGATGCCGTCGTCGTCGAAGGGGTGGGCGAGCACGGTGTCGATGCCCTCGATCACCCAGAGCAGCGCGACGAAGCCGGTGACCACCACCAGTGAGGCCAGCGGTTTCGGCGGCAGGATCCGCTTGCCGGGCGGGACCGGCGGTTTGGGCGGGTTGACCGGCTCGGGCAACGTCATGCCTTCGACGCTACCTGCCCGGTTCTGTCGGTGGGGGCCGGATAATGCGGTTCATGGAGACGGTGGCGTTCGGCGGCCTGGCGACCGAGGTGGGCCGGGTACTGGTCGCGGTGACCCCGGCCGGGCTGGCTTCGACGGCCTTCGACGACACCCCGGAGCTGCGGGAACGGATCGCCGCGCGCCTCGGCCTGCCGGTGGTTTCCGATCCGCCGCGGGTGGAGCCGGTGCTGGCCGAGCTGCGCGAGTACTTCGACGGCACGCGGGAACGGTTCGAGTTCCCCGTGGACTGGCGCCTGTACTCGTCGACGCAGCAGCGGGTGCTCGGCACGTTGTACGAAACGGTGCCGTACGGGAAAACGGTGACCTACGGGGAACTGGCGGAACGCAGCGGCACGGGCGTGCCCGCGCGCGGGATCGGCTCGATCATGGGCAGCAACCCGATCCCGATCGTGGTGCCGTGCCACCGGGTGCTGGCCAGCACCGGCCTCGGCGGCTTCAGCGGCGGGGACGGCGTGCCGTCGAAACGGCAGCTGCTGACGCTGGAAGGGCGGTTGCCCCAGGGCCTGTGGTGACCGGGGGCGGCGTCAAGACCAGCGCTCGACCGCCGGCGCCCGGCCGAACACGAATGTGGCTTTCGGGGCGGATTTCGCCCCGAAAGCCACATTCGTGTCCAGGCAGCAGTGTCCAGTTCAGCCGGGTCAGGCCCAGAGTTCGCCGTCCAGCCGGGCGGCCGCGTCGTCCAGGGTGCCGCTGTAGGCGCCGGTGGACAGGTACTTCCACCCGGCGTCGGCGACCACAAAAGCCACGTCCGCCGGTTCACCGCGAGCCGCGGCCTTTTCGGCGACGGCCAAGGCCGCGTGCAGCACGGCACCCGTCGAGATCCCCGCGAAGATGCCTTCGTGCTCCAGCAGTTCCCGCGTCCGCCGCAGCGCGTCGTAGGCGCCGACCGAGTACCGCCCGTTCAGCACGCTCGCGTCGTACAGCTCGGGCACGAAGCCCTCGTCGATGTTCCGCAGCCCGTACACCAGCTCGCCGTACCGCGGCTCCGCCGCGATGATCTGCACGTCCGGCTTCGCCTCGTGCAGGTACCGGCCGACGCCGACCAGGGTGCCCGTGGTGCCGAGCCCGCCCACGAAGTGCGTCAGCGTGGGCAGGTCCTTCAGCAGCTCCGGCCCGGTCCCCCGGTAGTGCGCGTCGGCGTTCGCCGGGTTGCCGTACTGGTAGAGCATCACCCAGTCCGGATTGGCCTTGGCCAGTTCCTTCGCCCGGCGCACGGCCTCGTTCGACCCACCGGCCGCCGGCGAGAACACGATCCGCGCGCCGTAGGCCTGCAGCAGCTGCTTGCGCTCGGCGGAGGTGTTCTCCGGCATCACGCAGACCAGGCCGTACCCCTTGAGCTTCGCCGCCATCGCCAGCGCGATGCCGGTGTTGCCCGAGGTCGGCTCCAGGATCGTGGACCCGCGGCGCAGCGTGCCCTCCCGCTCGGCGGCCTCGATCATCGCCAGCGCCGGCCGGTCCTTGATCGACCCGGTCGGGTTGCGGTCCTCCAGCTTCGCCCACAACCGCACGTCGTGCGTCGGCGACAGCCTCGGCAGGCCGACCAGCGGGGTGCCGCCGAGCGCGTCGAGCAGCGACTCGTAGCGAGCCATGCCTAGCGCGCGCCGCCGGCCACCGCGGGCAGGATGGTCAGCGTGTCGCCGTCCTTGACCTCGGCGTCCAGCCCACCGGCGAAGCGCACGTCCTCGTCGTTGACGTAGACGTTGATGAACCGGTGCAGCTTCTCGTCCTTGACCAGGCGCGCCTTGATGCCACCGTGGCGGCTCTCCACGTCGTCGATCACCTCGAGCACCGTCTTGCCGCTCGCCTCGACGGACTTCTCGCCGCCGGTGTGCGTGCGCAGGATGGTCGGGATGGACACGTTCACGGCCATGGATCTTTACCTCCGCTAGGGATCTCTCGTAGTGGGCTGACGTACGGGCGAGGGCGGTTATTCCTCGATCTCGACCGGCTCCTCGGTGATCTCACCGTCGACGATCCGGTACGACCGGAATTCGTGCACCTCGGGATCCCTGGTGGAGACCAGCACGTAGTGCGCGAACGGCTCGGACGCGATGGCGGCGTCGGTGCGCGAGGGATAGGCCTCGGTGGCGGTGTGCGAGTGGTAGATCACCACCGGCACCTCGTTGTTGGCGTCCATCTCGCGGTACAGCTTGAGCAGATCACCGGAGTCGAACTCGTAGAACGTCGGCGAGCGCGCCGCGTTCAGCATGGGGATGAACCGCTCGGGGCGGTCCGAGCCGTCGTCCGGCCCGGCGATCACCCCGCACGCCTCGTCCGGGTGGTCCCGGCGGGCGTGCGCGACGATCTCGTCGACTAGTTCACGGCGGATCCGAAGCACGATCACATCCTATGTGCTGGACAACGGGCGTCCACCCAGTGAGACAGAGCCCTCGTGCCCTTGACCTCAGCCGGGGAAGGCCTCCGGCCATACGTCGCGGTAGGCACGCAGGCCACCGGCCCCGGTGGCGGCCAGCAGGCCGTGCACCATCGCCCTGGCGAACACCCGCGCGGCGGCGGAGCACAGCTGGTCGAGCGCGCCCGCGCGCGAGGCGTCGGCGAACGGCCCGCTCGCCACCGGCAGCTCACGCGCCCCGGTGGCCAGCGCGAACACGGTGTCGCCGTCGAACATGGTGTGCGCCGGGCGCACGGCCCGCGCGAGACCGTCCTGCGCGGCGACCGCCAGCCGCCGCGCCTCGGCCTTCGACAACGCCGCGTCCACCGCGACCACACCGATCGTGGTGTTCAGGTCCGTCGGCGCGGCCTCGACCTCGCCGGGCCGGTCCGGCCAGCGCACCCCGAACTCGCCGTCCACCTCGTGGTCCGCCGCGAACGCGCGACCGGTCCGCAGGTCGACGGCCTCACCGGAGGCGTTCACCGCGGCCAGCGCGCCGACCACGAACTCACCGACGCGCTCACTCGCGGTGCCGATACCGCCCTTGAGCGAGCCGACCGCCGCCCCGGCCCCGGCACCCACCGTGCCCTGCGCGAACTCGCCGGTGGCGGCCGCTTCGCAGGCCGCGTAACCGAAGGACGCGTCCGGCCGGTTGCCCCAGTCGCCGCGAGGCAGGTCGAACAACACCGCGGCGGGCACGATCGGCACCACCTCGTGCGGTTCCGCGCCCACGGGGAAGCCCATCGACCGCTCGCCCAGCCAGCGCATCACGCCGTCCGCGGCGGCCAGGCCGTACGCGCTCCCGCCGGACAGGCAGACCGCGTTCACCCGCTGCACCAGGTTCTCCGGCTCCAGCAGGTTCGTCTCGCGCGTGCCGGGCGCGCCCCCGCGCTGGTCGACCGCGCCGACCGCGCCGTCGGGCACCAGCACCACCGTGGTCCCGGTGGCCCAGCCCCCGCCGACCCGCTCGTGGTGCCCGACCAGCACGCCGGGCACGTCGGTGAGCGCGTTCATTCGGTCAGCGCCTGTACCAGGCTTTCCTGCACCCAGGTCAGCCAGTGGTACACCCCGAGGTGCGGCGCGCGCGGGTCCTCCGGCGGCAGCTCGTCGGGCATGTCCTCGGTGACGTCGAGCGCGGTGCCGAGCGCCAGGCGCACGTCGTTCAGCGCGGACAGCCAGGCGTCGGCCTGCTCGAAGCTCAGCCGCACCTCACCGCCGTCCGGCGACAGCGTCTCCAGCACCACGGCGGCCACGCCGACCTTCGCGTCGAGCACCTCCGGCTCGTGCAGCGAGCGCAGCGCGGCGGCGGAGTCGAGGTCCTCCTTGGCCGGGGCGTCCGGGTCCAGGCGGTGGAAGTCGGGCAGCAGGCGCGAGAGCACCGGGTCGCTCGGCGCCTCGCTGGGGCCGGTGCGGATGCCGGTCAGCTCGGCCAGCTCGTCCTGCGGCGCCTCCTCCGACCGGGCGCGCAGCATGTCGTCGACCTGGCTGATCAGGCCGCGCAGCACGGCGGCCTCCTGCTGCTCGAAGCCGGCCTGCAGGCGTGCGCCCTTGCGGCGCCACGGCTTCACGACGGGTGCTCCATGGTTGCCCACAACCCGGCGGCGTGCAGCTTCGCCACGTCACCCTCCACCTTCTCCTTGCCCCCAGAGGAGACGATGGCTTTGCCCTTGTGGTGGACGTCCAGCATCAACTTGGTGGCGTGCTCGCGGCTGTACCCGAACAGCTTCTGGAACACGTAGGTCACGTACGACATGAGGTTCACCGGGTCGTTCCAGACCACTGTCTGCCACGGTTTGTCCTCAGCCCCCAGGTCGGCCGCGGACGGCTCCACCATCGGTTCGGCGGCAGGCGTACTCATGGCCTCCATGGTGTCACGCCGCCCGCATCCCGTGCTTCGGCAGGTCAGCCCATAGGGTTGGACCATGGCCTGGACGCGAACCGGCAGCGAGCTCAGCACCGCGCTGCTCACCGACCACTACGAGCTGACCATGCTGGGCAGCGCGCTCGCCGACGGCACCGCCGACCGGCCCTGTGTTTTCGAGGTGTTCGCCCGGCGGCTGCCGGACGGGCGGCGCTACGGCGTCGTCGCGGGCACCGCGCGGGTGATCGACGCGATCGGGGACTTCCGCTTCACCGACGCCGAGATCAGCCAGCTGGAGTCGACCGCCGTGGTGGACGCCGAGACGCTGTCCTGGCTGGCCGACTACGAGTTCAGCGGCGACGTGGACGGCTACGCCGAGGGCGAGCTGTACTTCCCCGGCTCCCCCATCCTCACCGTCCGCGGCAGCTTCGCCGAGGCCGTGGTGCTGGAGACGCTGGTGCTGTCCATCCTCAACCACGACAGCGCGATCGCCTCGGCCGCCGCGCGCATGTCCAGCGCCGCGCACGGCAGGCCGATCATCGAGATGGGCGGGCGCCGCACGCACGAGTACGCCGCGGTCGCCGCCGCCAGGGCCGCCTACCTGGCCGGTTTCGCCACCACCTCCAACCTGGAGGCCGGCCGCCGCTACGGCATCCCCACCCGCGGTACCGTCGCGCACGCGTTCATGCTGCTGCACGACAGCGAGGAGCAGGCGTTCCGCGCGCAGGTGGACAAGCTCGGCGCGGACACCACGCTGCTGGTGGACACCTACGACATCACCGCGGGCATCGAGACCGCGGTCCGGGTGGCCGGGCCGGAACTGGGCGCCATCCGGATCGATTCCGGCGACGTGGGCCCGCTGGCCCGCCGGGCCCGCGAGCAGCTCGACGCGCTCGGGGCCAAGGACACCAGGATCGTGGTCTCCGGTGACCTCGACGAGCACGCCATCGCGGCCCTGCGTGCCGAGCCGGTGGACGCGTACGGCGTGGGCACCTCGGTGGTCACCGGTTCCGGCGCGCCGACCGCGGGCATGGTCTACAAGCTGGTCGAGGTGGACGGCCGCCCGGTCGCCAAGCGCAGCACGCACAAGGAGTCGCGCGGGGGCCGCAAGGGCGCCATCCGGCGGCACAAGCCGACCGGCACCGCGCTCGAAGAGGTGGTCTACCCGGCCGGCGGGCCCGCGCCCGAACTCGGCCCGGACGACCGCGAACTGCAGATCCCCCTGGTGCGGGCTGGACAGCCCGTCGACGACCTGCCCACCCTGGACGACGCGCGGCAACTCCTGCGCAAGGGCCTGGTCAGCCTGCCGTGGGAGGGCCTGAAGCTGTCGCACGGCGAGCCCGCCGTGCCCACCGTTTTCCGCTGAAAGGGGCACCCGCGATGGCGAACGCGTTGATCGTGGTGGACGTGCAGAACGACTTCTGCGAGGGCGGGGCGCTGGGGGTGGCCGGCGGCGCCGAGCTGGCCGCCCGGATCTCCGGTTTCCTGCGGGAGAACGCCTACGACCAGGTGGTCGCGACCAGGGACTACCACATCGATCCCGGCGCGCACTTCAGCGACGAACCGGACTTCGTGCGGTCGTGGCCGCGGCACTGCGAGGCCGGTACGCCCGGCGCGGCCTTCCACCCCGCGCTCGACGTGGCGCCGATCTCCGCGGTGTTCTCGAAGGGCCAGTACAGCGACGGCTACTCCGGCTTCGAGGGCAGCACCGAAACCGGCGAGAACCTGGCGGACTGGCTGCGCGCGCGGGAGGTGGACAGCGTCGACGTGGTCGGCATCGCCACCGACCACTGCGTCCGGGCGACCGCGCTGGACGCCGCCGAGGCCGGTTTCCGCGTGCGGGTGCTGCTCGACCTGACCGCGGGCGTCTCGCGGTCCACTGTGGACAAGGCGCTGGCCGACCTGCGCACCGCCGGTGCCGAGCTGACCGGCACCCCGGTGGTCAGCGGCTGACCACCGGGGTGGCGTCACTCAGGCGTCACCGTACGGGTCGCAGCTGGCCGAGCCGACGACGATCTCGCCGGTGGCCGGGCCGCCCTCCGGGAACAGCTGGATGCGCATCGCGTTGGTGGCCAGGCTGCCGTCCGGCGGCTCCGGCACGACGATCTCGTTGAGCACCACGCGGGCCAGCGGCTTGCCGTCCTCGCCGGGCAGGTCCACGGTGTGACCGGGCGGGATGCTCGACGGCACCTCGATGCCGGCCACGTCGCTCAGCTCGACCAGGCCGCTGGCGCCGTTGGTGGTGGTGTCGCAGCGCGCGCTGTACGTGCGCACCTTGATCGTCGGGCCGCCGTACTTGCGCAGCACCTTGGTCTCGAACCGCTGCCCGCGCACCATGCCGGTGGCGAACCCGGTTTCCGCGCGCGAGCACTGCGACTCGCTCTTGCCGAACCGCGTGGTCCCGGCCTCGACGCCGGGTGAGCTGGCGGTGTCCTGCGCACCCAGCCGACATTCGGCGATCGGCCCCTCCCGCACGGTCTGCGCACCCGCGGTGACGTCGACCGTGCCCGCGGTCGCGGACGCGCTGGCCACCGGTGCCGCTTGCGCCGCTCCCGGTGCGACGAGCAGCCCGCCGCACGCGCACGCCGCTATCGCGGCCTTCCTCAACTTCGACACGGGGGTCACTCCCTCCACCGAAACGTGAATTTCCCTCCATCGACATCGGCCGGGGAGATCAAGAGCCGAACCCCGGCAGGCCGCTACCACCCGGAAGAGTGGACAGTGAGCTACCCGACTTCGGGGGATATTGCCGGTCCACCGGCGTTAACCTGCCTTGAGCTTCAGGCATGCAATCGCTCAGGCACGAACGTGGAGGCCGCTTTGTCGACGCTGACCCTCGCCGCCCGCCGTCCGGTGCTGGCGGATCTCATCCCCGGTGCGCTGGTCCGTGACATCACCCTGGTCGCCGCCGGCGCCGGGCTCACCGGCCTGGCCGCGCAGCTGGTCATCCCGGTTCCCGGCAGCCCGGTGCCGATGACCGGCCAGACCTTCGCCGCCCTGCTGGTCGGCGCGGCGCTGGGCTGGCAGCGCGGCGGCGCGGCCATGCTGCTCTACCTGCTCGTCGGCGCGGCCGGCGTGCCGTGGTTCAACGGCGGCACCTCCGGCATGTTCGGCGCCAGCGCCGGGTACATCGCCGGCTTCGTGCTGGCCGGGGCGCTGGTGGGCGCGCTGGCCGGGCGCGGCGGCGACCGCACCCCGCTGCGCACCGCGGGCACCATGGTGCTCGGCAACCTGGTGATCTACGCGGTCGGCGTGCCGTGGCTGATGGCCGCCGCGTCGATGGACCTCGGCACCGCCTTCGACAAGGGCGTGCTGCCGTTCCTGATCGGTGACGCGCTGAAGATCGTCGTGGCGGCCGGCCTGCTGCCGGTCACCTGGGCGCTGGTGAACCGCTTCCGCCGCCAGAACTGACGGTGGCCCCCGGTACCGTTGCTCCTCGTGCCGAAGACCGCTGAGCTCACCGCCGCACGCAAGGGCAGCCTTCCGGGGGTGCTGGAGTTGCTCACGCACGCCGTGGAGTCGGTCGGCGGGGCCGAGCGCCCCGGCCAGGTGGCGATGGCCGACGCGGTCGGCCGCGCCATCCGCACCGGCGAGCACCTGGCCGTGCAGGCGGGCACCGGGACCGGCAAGTCGCTGGCCTACCTGGTGCCCGCGATCCGGCACGCGGTGGAGAAGGGCACCACGGTGGTGGTCTCCACCGCGACCATCGCGCTGCAGCGCCAGCTCGTCGACCGGGACCTGCCCCGGCTGGCGAAGGCGCTGAAGAAGCCGCTCGGGCGCGAGCCGACCTTCGCCATTCTCAAGGGCCGCCGCAACTACCTCTGCCTGCACCGGCTCGACACCGGTGCCCCGGAGGAGCCGGAGGACCAGGGCCTGTTCGACCCGTTCGCGGTGTCGCGCATGGGCAAGGAGGTCAAGCGGCTGCACGAGTGGTCCTCGGACACCGAGACCGGCGACCGCGACGAGCTGGTGCCCGGCGTGTCCGACCAGGCGTGGCGGCAGGTGTCGGTGTCCGCGCGCGAATGCCTCGGCGTGTCCCGCTGCCCGATCGGCACCGACTGCTTCGCCGAGCGCGCGCGGGCCGAGGCCGGGCGCGCGGACGTGGTGGTCACCAACCACGCGCTGCTCGCCATCGACGCGCTGCAGGGTTACCAGGTGCTGCCCGAGCACGACGTGGTGGTCATCGACGAGGCGCACGAGCTGGTCGACAGGGTGACCTCGGTGGCCACCGCGGAGCTGACCAGCGCGATGGTGTCCACCGCCGGGCGCCGCTGCGGCAAGCTGATCGACGCCGACGTGGCCGACCGGCTGATGGAGGCCAGCGACGGGCTGGCGCTGGTGCTCGACGACCTGCCGTCCGGCCGGATGGACTCGCTGCCGCAGGCGCTGAAGGGCGCGCTGCCCGCGGTCCGGGACGCCGCGCACACCTGCCTGTCGGCGCTCGGGTCCGACCGCAAGGACGACGGCGCCGACGAGGCGACCGCCCGCAAGCTCGCGCGCACGCTGCTGGAGGAGGTGCACGACACCGCGGTCCGGTTGCTGGAGGCGTTCGACGAGGACCAGGCGCACCGGCCGGACGTGGTGTGGCTCAGCGGCGACCCGTACTCGTCGAACCCGCGGCCGCCCGCGCTGCACGTGGCGCCGCTGAGCGTGGCGGGGCTGCTGCGGGAGCGCGTCTTCGGCCAGACCACGACCGTGCTGACGTCGGCCACGCTGGCGCTCGGCGGCACCTTCGACACGCTGGCCAGGCAGTGGGGGCTGCCGCCGTCGCAGGCGGCCGAGCGGAAGCCCGACCCCGGCACGGCCACGGAGAAGGCGGCGCCGTCGGACAAGGAGACCGTGCGGTGGACCGGGCTGGACGTCGGTTCGCCGTTCGACCACCGCAAGAACGGCATTCTGTACATGGCCAAGCACCTGCCGACGCCCGGCCGGGACGGGCTCGCCGAGCGCACGCTCGACGAGATCGCCGAGCTGATCGAGGCGGCGGGCGGGCGCACGCTCGGGCTGTTCTCGTCGATGCGCGCGGCGAAGCAGGCCACCGAGGAGCTGCGGGACCGGGTCAAGCACCCGATCCTTTGCCAGGGCGACGATTCGACCTCGCTGCTGGTGCGCAAGTTCAGCGAGGACCCGCGGACGTGCCTGTTCGGCACGTTGTCGCTGTGGCAGGGCGTGGACGTGCCGGGGCCGGCGTTGCAGCTGGTGCTGGTGGACAGGCTGCCGTTCCCGCGGCCGGACGATCCGGTGTCCTCGGCGCGGCAGCGCGCGGTGGAGGCCCGCGGTGGCAACGGTTTCCTCACCGTGGCCGCCACGCACGCCGCGCTGCTGCTGGCGCAGGGCGTCGGGCGGCTGCACCGGTCGACCAGCGACCGCGGGGTGGTGGCGATCCTCGACTCGCGGCTGGCGAACGCCAGGTACGGCGGTTTCCTGCGGGCTTCGCTGCCGCCGTTCTGGCCGACCACCGACCCGGAAGTGGCCAGGGCCGCGCTGCGGCGGCTGGATGCCGCCGCCCCCGCCTGAGCGCCCGGACCTCGCGGCAGTACCGTAAACGGAACGCAAAGACGAGGGAGTCGTAGTTGTCCCAGGACTCAACCCACGCGCAGTCCCGCTCGGTCGGCGTCGACGACACCGGGGTCCGCCGGCAGCTCGCCGACGGTACCGAGGAGTCCGTCACCTGGGCTGAGCTGTCCGCCGTGGTGATCAGGGTGATTCCCGAGGGGCCCTGGAAAGAGGACGTGTTCATCATGCTGGCCGGCGCCGACGGCAAGGGCACCGCCATCCCCAGCGGCGACCCCGCGGCCGACGCCCTCATCGAACGCCTCCAGGCCCTGCCCGGTTTCGACAACGAAAAGTTCATCGAAGCCATGACCACGGACGCGGATGAGGCCTACGTGGTCTGGAAAGCCACCACCACCGACTCCTGACCGGGCCGCACAGCCGTCGGCTGACGCCTTTGGTGCGGCCCTTTGGTGCGGCACCAGCGTCGGCGGCGCCACCCGCGAGCGGCTTCGCCGCTGCGCCGAGCCGCAGCCAACCCGCGACGGCTAGGTCACCCAGCAGCCACGCCAGCTGCTCCCCGGCTCGCGGTGGCCACTTCGGCGATGACAGCGCCGCCAGCGAGCAGGTTTGTTGTTGGCAGCCACCGAGCGCCAGCCATCCCCCGAGCGCCAGCCGCCGGGCACCGGACACACCGCCGCCTGGCACCGCCACCGGCCCGAGCATCGACCGCCGGGCACCAGACACACCGGCCCCGAGCATCAGCCACCGGCCCCGAGGGGCAGCCGTCGGCCGCCGGGCACCGAACGCCAGCCGCCGCCCCCAGGCGCCCGACCCCGGGCGCCAGCCGCCGGGCACCAGCCGCCGACCCCGGGCGCCGGCTGCCGGGCGCCAGCTGCCGGGCACCGGCGCCGGGTGCCGGGGCTGGAGGTCGGGGGCGGGCGGAGCGTGGGCTTCGGTGGCGGCCGAGTGGTCCGGCGGCCAGCGCCGAGCGGCGGTGAACGCCGGGCCGCGAGGGGCCATCAGCGAGCTTTGTCGAGGTTGGGGCGGGCCGGGCGAGGCGCCTTGCCGGGCCGGGCCGGGTCCTCGGGGGGCCTGGCGTCGGGAGGCAGGGCGCTTCGTGGTCGGTGGCGCTTCGTGGTCGGGGGGCGGCTGTGGAGGGTGGCTGGGTGTGGGGGCGGCTGGGCGTGGGGGCGGAAGGGGGGTCAGGTGCTTTGGACGCTCGGCTGCTTGGCGTGTCCGGCGGGCTTGGGTGCGCCTGACAGGATCAGCGAGACGCCGACCAGCATCACCGCGGCGGTGCTGAAGTGCCAGCCGAAAGCCGCGGCGACTGAGCCGTCGTGGGTTAGCACGATGAGGCCGTCGGTCAGGGGGATCACGGTCATCGCGAGCAGCACCCAGCCCATCGCCCGCCGCTGGCCCAGTGCCATCAGGGTCAGCAAAACGAGCCCCGAAGCGACGTCCCGGATGCCTTTAACCGCCAGGTAGGCACCAGCATCACCCGCCGACGAGGCCGGGACGCCGTAGCCCGTGGCGGCGGCATCCGGGCCGAGCAGGAAATTCGCGCCGACGTAGATGATGCCGAGACCCACCACCAGCACGATGGCGTTGGCGATCTTCTGTGCCATGAGACCCTCCAGAAAACTAGCGTTGCTAGGATTTCTAGCGACGCTAGCACTAGCGGTGCTAGTTTGGCTAGCGGTGCTAGATTTGGGCCCATGTCGGATCGCCGGGCGCGTGAACGCGCCGAACGCCATCAGCTGATCATCCGCACCGCCCGCGAACTCGCCGAGCAGGAGGGCTGGGAGGCCGTCACCACCCGGCGGCTGTCCGAGCGCATCGGCTACAGCCAGCCGGTGCTCTACAGCCACTTCGCGGGCAAGGACGCCATCGTCACCGCGGTCGCGCTACAAGGCATCGAGGAGCTGACCACGGCGCTGCGCCCCGCCTGGTCGGTCGACTCGCTCGTCCGCGCGTACACGCACTTCGCGTTCGACAATCCCGTGCTCTACGACGCAATGTTCACCCTCCACACGGAACTGGAGTTCGGCGAAAACGCGCCCGAGCAGCTCAAGACCGCCTTCTCGCTGCTGTACCAGGTGTTCGCGCCGCACGCGGGCGACCAGGACCCGGAGACCTTCACCGAAGTCGCCTGGAGCGCGATGCACGGGCTCGTCCTGCTCACCCGCGACAGCAGGCTGCGCGGCGGCCTCGGCGAGGACCGCATCGCACTCCTGGTCAGCCTGCTGGGAAAGTCTCCGTGACCGGGATGCCCTTCTTGAGCGTCCGGCTCACCGTGCACAGCCGGTCGATCGCGCGGTCCACCGCGACCGCCAGCGCCGCCCGCCGCTCGGGGTCCAAAGAGGACAGATCGAGGTCGAAGGTCACGTGCACGGCGTCCAGTTCGGAGGCGGCGTCGTTGCGGTCGGCGGTCACCTCGACGCGGAACTTCGCCTCCTCGCCGGTCCGCCGCACCACCAGGTCCTCGGCGGTCACCGCGGCGCAGCCCGCCGCGGCGATCTGCAGCAGTTCGGCGGGCGAGAACACGTCCGCCTGCCCCTTGCGGCCGATCCGCACCTCGGCGCCCCGCTCGTTGCGCCCGGCGAACACGTGCTCGCCGATCCGCTCCACCTCGAGCCCCATGCGCTCCTCCTCTGCCGCCGTCAACGCCACCGCGCGAGCACCGTGACGGTGCCCGGCTCCACTTCGGTGAAACCGGCGTCGCGCACGGCGATCACCGAGCGTTCCGCCCAGGCCAGGGCCGGGTCGTGGCCGGGATGCAGCTCCGCCCACTCCAGCCGCCCGGGAACCCGGACCGCACAACGGAAACCGCGGTCCGCCCAGGCCGCGAGCCGGTGCTCGTCGAGCAGCGAAGCCAGCAGCATGGTGCCGTGCCCGACCTGAGCCGCGGCCTTGCCGACGGTCATCGTCACGCCCGGGTTGAGCAGCAGGACCGGCGTCGAAGCGGGCACCGGCCCCGGCTCGTCCGGCGGCAGCTCGCTGCCGGAGATCTGCAGCCGCGAGACCTCCTTCGGCGCGTCGACCACCCGGCCCGGCAGCAACGCGCGTGCCTCGGCACCGTCGACCGACACCGTCACGCCCGGCAACTCCTGCACGGCCTGCCAGTGCGCGCCCCTGGCCCGGCGGGCGACCTTGCGGATGTGCCCGGAAACCCAGTCCCGTACCGGTTCGTGCCATTCCCCGCCCGGCTTCGCGCGCTCGTCCAGGCACACCGCCAGCGCGGCCGCGGCCGCCGCCTCCAGCAGCGGGGTGCGACCCGGCGGTTCCGCTTTTTCCATGCGCAGGATCACCGGCATGGCGCGCACCTCGTCCGGCGACGCCTCCGGCAGGGCCGTCTCCTCGGCGGGCAGGCCCAGCCACGACGCGTACCGCGCGGCCAGTGGAGCGAGGATCACGGCCGCTCCGGCAGCAGGCCGTCCGCCGCGTCGGCCGCTTCGACCTCCGCGCGCGTGATGCCGAGCATGAACAGCACCGCGTCCAGGAACGGGTGCGACAACGCG
Source organism: Amycolatopsis albispora (assembly GCF_003312875.1). Classification (NCBI taxonomy): domain Bacteria; kingdom Bacillati; phylum Actinomycetota; class Actinomycetes; order Pseudonocardiales; family Pseudonocardiaceae; genus Amycolatopsis; species Amycolatopsis albispora. The sequence goes on along the minus strand of NZ_CP015163.1, from coordinate 7,739,840 downwards.
GTGTCGGCGACCTCGCGCAGCGCGGGCTTGGCGTTGAAGGCGACCCCCATGCCCGCCGCCGAGAGCATGTCGATGTCGTTCGCGCCGTCACCGACCGCTACGCACTGGGTCAGCGGAATGCCGTATTCGGCGGCGAACCGGCGCAGCGCGACCGCCTTGCCCGGCCGGTCGACCACCTCGCCGACCACCTTGCCGGTGAGCTTGCCGTCAACGATCTCCAGTTCGTTCGCCGCGGCGAAGTCCAGGCCCAGCTCGTCGACCAGCCGCTGGATGATCGTGGTGAACCCGCCGGACACCACCCCGCAGCGGTAGCCGAGCCGCTTGAGCGTGCGGACCGTGGTGCGCGCGCCCGGGGTCAGCTGCAGCGACGAAGCCACCTCGTCGAGCACCGTCGCGGGCAGGCCTTCGAGCAACGCGACCCGGCGCTCCAGCGACTCGGTGAAGTTCAGCTCACCGCGCATCGCCGCCTCGGTGATCTCGCGGACCTGCGGCTCCACCCCGGCGAACGCGCCGAGCATCTCGATGACCTCGCCCTGGATGAGCGTGGAGTCCACGTCGAACACGATCAGCCGCTTGGCCCGCCGCGCCAGCCCGGCCCGCTCGACCGCCACGTCGAGACCGCCACGCGAAGCCACGTCGGCCAGCGCGCTGCGCAGCGCCTCGTCGGCGGCTTCGGTGTCTTCGGCGACCGAGACGTAGACCTCGAGCCCGGTCACCGGGTAGTCGGCGATGCTGCGGATCGAGTCGATGTTCACGTTCATCGCGGCCAGCCGCCGCGCCACCTCGGTGAACGCGCGAGCGGTGAACGGCAGGCCGAGCACCACCAGCACGTGGCTGGAGCCCTGGCGGGCCGGCGCGAACGGGTCCTCGCCGATCGCCGTGCCGATGCTGACCTCGACCTGCATGGACACCGAGTGCATGGCCTGCTCGACCAGCTCCTGCAGGCCCTCCGGGTCGCTCTCCACGGCCACCAGCACACCGAGGACCAGCTGCCCGCGGATGACCACCTGCTCGACGTCGAGCAGGTCGACACCGTGCCGGGTCAGCGCGGCGAACAGCACCGAGGACACACCCGGCTTGTCCGGACCGGTCGTGGTGATGAGAACTGGGGTCTTCGTCACGGCACCCTTCCCTCAGTGGTTGCGATCGGGGCTATTCGGTGGATCCGGGTTTTCGCCGGGCGTGCGGCCGGGAGACCCTCGGCGAACTTCCGATCGTGACCACCAGACAGAGAAGAAGCGCGCATCCCGAAGGTCCGGGATGCGCGCCTCTTCACGGTTCAGCTCACTGCTCGCCCGCGTTGTCCTTGGAGTGGTCACCCGGGATGGCGGCTTCGGTGAGCACCTGCGAAGGAGCCTTCGATTCGCCGTGCACCTTCGGCTTGCCGGTGAAGGTGATCTCGCCTTCCTTGTGGATCCGCTCGATCATGTGCGGGTAGTGCAGCTCGAACGCCGGCCGCTCCGACCGGATCCGCGGCAGCTCGGTGAAGTTGTGCCGCGGCGGCGGGCACGAGGTGGCCCACTCGAGCGAGTTGCCGTAACCCCACGGGTCGTCGACCGTGACGATCTCGCCGTACCGGTAGCTCTTGAACACGTTCCACAGGAACGGCAGCGTCGACGCGCCGAGGATGTAGGCGCCGATGGTGGAGATCGTGTTCAGCGTGGTGAACCCGTCGCTGACCAGGTAGTCGGCGTACCGGCGCGGCATGCCCTCGTTGCCCAGCCAGTGCTGGACCAGGAAGGTGCCGTGGAAGCCGATGAACGTGGTCCAGAAGTGCAGCTTGCCCAGCGGCTCGTCGAGCATCCGGCCGGTGATCTTCGGGAACCAGAAGTAGATGCCGGCGAAGGTGGCGAACACGATCGTGCCGTAGAGCACGTAGTGGAAGTGCGCCACCACGAAGTAGCTGTCGGAGACGTGGAAGTCGATCGCCGGGGCGGCCAGCAGGATGCCGGACAGCCCGCCGAAGAGGAAGGTGACGATGAAGCCGACGCTGAAGATCATCGGCGTCTCGAAGCTCAGCTGCCCCTTCCACATGGTGCCGATCCAGTTGAAGAACTTGACACCGGTGGGCACTGCGATCAGGAAGGTCATGAAGGAGAAGAACGGCAGCAGCACCGAGCCGGTCGCGTACATGTGGTGCGCCCACACCGCGACGGACAGCGCGGCGATGCCCAGCGTCGCCCAGACCAGGCCCTTGTAACCGAAGATCGGCTTGCGGCTGAACACCGGGAAGATCTCCGAGACGATGCCGAAGAACGGCAGCGCGACGATGTAGACCTCCGGATGCCCGAAGAACCAGAACAGGTGCTGCCAGAGGATCACGCCGCCGTTGGCCGGGTCGAACACGTGCGCGCCGAGGTGCCGGTCCGCCAGCAGGCCCATCAGCGCCGCGGTCAGGATCGGGAAGGCCAGCAGGATCAGGATGCTGGTGACCAGGATGTTCCAGGTGAAGATGGGCATCCGGTACATGGTCATGCCGGGGGCGCGCAGGCAGACCACCGTGGTGATCATGTTGACCGCGCCGAGGATCGTGCCGAGACCGGACACCACCAGGCCGGAGATCCACAGGTCGGCGCCGACGCCGGGCGAGTGGATCGCGTCCGAGAGCGGGGTGTAGGCGAACCAGCCGAAGTCGGCGGCGCCGCCCGGGGTGATGAACCCGGACATCACGATCAGCCCGCCGAACAGGTACAGCCAGTAGGAGAACGCGTTCAGCCGCGGGAACGCCACGTCGGGCGAGCCGATCTGCAGCGGCAGGACGAAGTTCGCGAAGCCGAACAGGATCGGCGTGGCGTAGAGCAGCAGCATCACCGTGCCGTGCATGGTGAACAGCTGGTTGTACTGCTCCTGGGAGAGGAACTGCTGTCCCGGCCGGGCCAGCTCGCTCCGGATCAGCATCGCCATCGCGCCGCCGACCATGAAGAAGGCGAACGAGGTGACCAGGTACATGATGCCGATTTGCTTGTGGTCCGTCGTGCGGAACAACCGCAGCAGGTACGAACCCTTCACCGACTCGCGCGCCGGGTACGGGCGCGTGGCGATCGGCTTGGGGGCTACGGCCGTCACTCCTGCCTCCTGCACTGCTCTTGTGGTGGTCCCGGCCGCGGACAGGCCACGGCCGAGTGGCTACGGGGATCGTAGCCCGCACCCGCAACGGGGGCGCGCACCGGCTGGCAAGATCGCGGGTTCGGGGCCGCGCACCCGGGCTGACCCGCGCGAATCCGCCCCGGTGAGGACGCCGGGAACGGGTTCGACCGGCCGATTCCCGCCGGACGTGACGCGCATTGTGGCCTCCCTCACCCTGAAGTGGGCGTGTTGGGCACAGATCTTCCGTTGCCGCGCTGGGCCCGGTCAGGCCTGCCTGGTCCAGGGCTGCAGCCAGGGGCTGGGTGGCCAGGATTCGGCGGCGGCCAGCAGTGGCATGGCGGTGGCGCCGTCGAGGTGCTCGCGCACGATGTCGGCGTGCCCCGCGTGCCGCGCGCTCTCCTCGATCAGGTGCAGCAGCACCCACCGCACCGACCACGCCTCCAACTCGTCCGGGTACCAGGGCACGCCCTTCGGCACCGGCACCGGCTGCCCCAGGTCGGCGACGCCGCCGATGACGCGTTCGGTCCGCCGCGCCACCTCGGCGTACAGCTCGAACACCCCGGCCAGCGTCTCGTCCTCCCGCAGCACGAACGCGTCGGCGTAATCCTCCATCGCCGGCTGCGGCGGGTCGTCGAACTCGATCAGGTCGATCCAGTTCCGCTCGGTGATCGCCACGTGCTTGACCAGCCCGCCGACGGTCAGCGCGCTGCGGCTGGGCGCCCGCCGCGCCTCGTCGTCGGTCAGTCCGTGGGCGGCGATCCGCAGCACGCGGCGCTGCTGTTCGAGGAAGGCGAGCAGCCCCTCGCGTTCGTCGGCCACCGGGCCGGCGTTGGCATCTTTCACGGTCGGATCATGTCACCCGGCGAAGCCGGTCGGCATCACCCAGATAAGCCGCGCCGGCCAGCAGCAGCACCGCCATCGCGATCGCCTGCACCCGCGTGGCCAGCCCGGCCACCGGTTCGAGCAGGTGCGCCCCCACCTCACCGGCCGCGACCACCACCAGCACCACCCCGGCCACCGCCCGCCACCGCGGCGGCCACCACCCCACCAGGCTGGCCGCGCCGACCAGGTAGATACCGGTCAGCACCTCGGTGAGCACCCGGTGCGCCAGGTGCTGCGGTGAATCCGCCTGGCACAGCTGGTTCACCGAGCTCGCGCAGTCCAGCGGCAGCAGCGCGTGCGCGATCAGCACCACGCCGAACGCCCCCACCGTCGCCACCGACAGCCGCGAAACCCAGTGCGTCGGGGCGAGCCGGTTCAGCGGCGGCACGGCCGCCACGAACGCGGCACCGGCGATCACCTCGGCGGTCCGGAACAGCTCGCCGTGCGGCCGGTCCCGCGCGCCGAACTCGTCGACCGGTGACCGCATGACCGACAGCCCGGTCGGCACCACGAGTTCCAGCAGCCACGCCGAGTAGGCGGCGACGGCCAGCACGAGCAGCGTCATCGCCACCAGTCGCACCAGCCGGAATCCGCTCACGCGCCAAAGAGTGACACGCCAGTCGGTACCAACCGCCTCAGGCCCTGGCCCGGACGAACGGGAACACCACGGTCTGCCGGATGGACGCGCCGGTGAGCAGCATCAACAGGCGGTCGACGCCCATGCCCAGCCCGCCGGTCGGCGGCATGCCGTGTTCCAGCGCGAGCAGGAAGTCCTCGTCCAGCTCCATCGCCTCGATGTCCCCGCTGGCCGCGCGCAGCGACTGCGCCTCGAGCCGCCGCCGCTGCTCGAGCGGGTCGGTCAGCTCGCTGTAGGCGGTGCCGATCTCGGCGCCGAAGGCGATCAGGTCCCAGCGCTCGGCCAGCCGCGGGTCGGCGCGGTGCCGCCGGGTCAGCGGCGAGACCTCGGTCGGGTAGTCGGTGTAGAAAACGGGGCTCGTGGTGCGTGGTTCGACCAGGTGCTCGTGTGCCTTGAGCACCAGGTCGCCTGGGCCCAGTTCGTCGGCGCCGTCGAGCGGGACCCCGGCCTGGCGGCACAGCCGGCGCAGCTCGGACGCCGTGGTCCCGGCGTCGATCCGCTCGCCGAGTGCTTCGGACACCGCGTCGTGCACGGTGATCACCGGCCAGTCGCCGGAGATGTCGACCTCACCGAGGCCCGGCCGCCGCACCACCTGCCTGCCGTACGCGGCTTCGGCGGCGTACTGCACGAGTTCGCGCATCAGCCGCCGCATGGTGCCGTAGTCGGCGTACGCCTGGTACGCCTCGAGCATGGTGAATTCGGGGTTGTGCGTGGCATCCACGCCCTCGTTGCGGAAGTTGCGGTTCAGCTCGAAAACCCGCTCGACGCCGGCCACGCACAGCCGCTTCAGGTACAGCTCCGGCGCGATCCGCAGGTACATCCGCATGTCGTAGGCGTTGATGTGGGTGACGAACGGGCGGGCGTTGGCGCCGCCGTGCACACGTTGCAGCATCGGCGTTTCGACCTCGAGGAAGTCGCACTGGTGCAGGCGTTCCCGCAGGGCGCGCACGACCGTGCCGCGCATCCGGAGCATGGCCGCGGAGTCCGGGTTGACGGCGAGGTCGAGGTACCGCTTGCGCACCCTGGCCTCCGGATCGGCGAGGCCCTTGCGGCGGTCGGGCAGCGGGTGGAGGCATTTCGCGGTGACCGTCCACTCGTCGACGAGCACGGAAAGCTCGCCGCGGCGGGAGGTGACCACCTCACCGTGCACGCCGACCTGATCGCCGAGGTCCACTCCGGACCGCCAGCCGTCCAGCGGCAGCACGTCGGCGGCGAGCATCAGCTGCAGCTCCCCGCTGAAGTCCTTGATGCGCGCGAAACAGAGCCCGCCGAGGTTGCGCAGGGCGACCACCCGACCGGCCACGCGCACGCGCTCGCCGGTGTGCCGATCCGGCTCCAGGCCGCCGAATTTCGCCACCACCGCACCGAGTTCCGCGTCGCGCTCGAAGCCGACGGGGTACGGGTCCACGCCCGCCGCGCGCAACCGGTCGAGCTTGGCGATCCGCACGCGGACCTGCTCCGGCCGCCGCACCGGTTTCACCGTGACGGCCGCCGCCGCGCGCTCTTCGATCCGCCGCACTTCGCCGACGAAGTCGTCGGTGACGGTTTCCAGCCGCAGCGCGTGGTTCGCCCCGATGCTCGGCACAAACCCTTCCAGCGCACCGGCGACCAGGCTCACCTTGGGCAGCCGCCGCGCCGAGGCGTAGCAGAGGAACCGCGGCTTCCATTCGGGCCCGTACTTGGCATTCGCGCGGTACAGCGATTCCAGCTGGAAGAACCGCGAGAACACGCTCAGCACCGCACGCCAGGCCCGCAGCACCGGCCCGGCGCCGAGCCGCTCGCCCCCGGCGAAAACCGCGCGGAACATGGCGAAGTTGAGCGAAATCCGCTGCGCGCCGAGGCGGGAGCACGCGTCGACCAGTTCGGCGAGCAGGAACTCGTTGAGTCCGTTGCCCGCTTCGCGATCGCGTCGCATCAGGTCCAGCGAAAGCCCCCGGCGTCCCCACGGCACAAAGGAAAGCAGGCCGCGGAGTTCACCGTCGGCGTCGAAGGCCTCGACCATCACGCACCGGCCATCGGACGGGTCGCCGAGCCGTCCGAGCGCCATCGAGAATCCGCGTTCACTTCCCCCGCCACGCCATTGCTGGGCCTTTTTCAGCAGTGACGTCATTTCCTCCGGTGAAATCTCCGAATGGCGCCGGACCCGGCTGGAGAACCCGGCGCGCTCGATCCGGCTCACCGCCTGCCGGACCGTGCGGCGATCGGGTCCGCTCAGGCTGAATTCGCGGACGTCCAGAATCGCCTCGTCGCCGATTTCCAGCGCTTTCAACCCGGCCTCGGTGTACACCTCGGCACCGCGCCTACTCGCGCCGAGCACGCCCGGAACCCAGCCGTAACGCCGCGCTTCGGCCAGCCATTCCCGCACCGCGGCCGGCCACGCTTCGGGGTCACCGACCGGGTCCGCGCTGGCGATGCTGGTGCCGCCGAGCACCCGGTAGGTGACCGCGGCGCGTCCGGAAGGCGCAAAAACCACGCTTTTGTCCCGGCGCGTGGCAAAATAGCCGAGTGAATCCGGTTCGCCGTGTTCGGCGAGCAGTTCACGCAATCGCAGTTCCTCTTCGTCGGTGCGCAGGTGCCGGGTGCGCACCCCGCGGAAGAAAACGAACAACGCGGCCACCGTGGCGAAGGTGCCGCCGAGGTCGAGCAGCACGTCCAGCCAGTCCGGCCCGTGGCCGACGCCGAACCGGCCCAGCCGCAGCAGCTCGCCGGTGGAGTGGTTCGCCGCCCAGACGAACCGCTCCCAGCTGCTCGCCAGCGTGCCGGGGAAGATCTCGGCGAGGATCCAGCCGCCCACGGTCACCGTGGCCATCCCGGCAAAAAGCACCAGCAGCCCGCGCAGGAACGCACCGGGCGCCAGGCGGGCGGGGAAGGCTGGGCGCAACGCGAGCAGCAGCGCGGTGAGCGCGACGGCGACCAGTTCCAGCCCGCCGATCGCGGCCACGATGTGCGGGATCTGGGCGAACTCGTCCGGCCGCAGGTCGACCAGGTCCGGCGCCCACAGCAGCAAGGCCTGCCCGGCGAGCATGATCACCAGCCCGCCGACCTGGAACAACACCAGCGTGTACAGCGCGGCGCGCTTGCGGCGGCGCAGTGCCGCGCCGAGCACCACCAGCACCAGCGCGATCACCAGGTTCGCGTCGGCCGGGATGCTGAGCAGCCAGAACACCCCGGCGAGCACGTGCCGCAGCCAGCGGCCGTCGTCACCGAGCAGCAGGAGCAGCAGGGAGGAGAAGGCGCCGAGCTGCACCACGGTGGCGATCAGCCCCGCGGTCCTGGCCTGCCATCTGGGCACGGGTGACTTGCGCACGATCGGGCTTCCAGTCGTTCTCGCCGGCATCTGGGAGTTCTTACTCAACCCGCGCCACCCCTCATCCGACATCATCCGCGAGTCTGACCGCAGGCCGCGATCCTTCCTTCGATCGGGGGACCCGGCGGTGGCGGGGTGGGGCAGGCCGGTGTGAAGCTGGTCGCAGCCCGCTTGGGGGTGCCCGCGCGCGGTGTCACGCTGGTCGTCCACCCGGACACCGCACGAAGGTCCACAGCGTCCACAAGGGAAGGGACGGTCGACGACGATGTCTACCCCCGGCACTGACGGCGGCGAGCTCGCCGCACCATACGGCTCCGGTCCTTCGGCGCGGGAATCCGCGCCCCGCAAGAAAGTCCGCGTGCACCACCTGCGCGAGCTGAAGGAGCGCGGTGAGGCGTGGCCGATGCTCACCGCCTACGACATGTACACCGCGGAACTGTTCGACGAAGCCGGGATCCCGGTGCTGCTGGTCGGTGATTCCGCGGCCAACAACGTGTTCGGCTACGACACGTCGCTCCCGGTGACGGTGGACGAGCTGCTGCCGCTGGTGCGCGGGGTGACCAGGGCGGTGAAGTACGCGCTCGTGGTGGCCGATCTGCCGTTCGGCTCGTACCAGCTCTCGCCGGAGCAGGCGCTGGCGACCGCGGTCCGGTTCATGAAGGAGGGCCGCGCGCACGCGGTCAAGCTGGAGGGCGGGCGGAAGTTCGCGCCGCACGTGGAGGCGCTGACCTCGGCGGGCGTGCCGGTGATGGGGCACATCGGGTTCACCCCGCAGAGCGAGCACAACCTGGGCGGGTACCGGGTGCAGGGCCGGGGCGCGTCGGGCGAGGAGCTGGTCGCGGACGCGCTGGCGCTGCAGGAGGCCGGGGCGTTTTCGGTGGTGATGGAGATGGTGCCGGCGGAGGTGGCCAAGCAGGTCACGCACTCGCTGAGCATTCCCACCATCGGCATCGGCGCCGGGCCGGACTGCGACGCGCAGGTGCTGGTGTGGCAGGACATGGCGGGCCTGCGGCGGGGCCGGACGCCGCGGTTCGTCAAGCGGTACGCCGATGTCGCGGGGGTCCTGTCGAAGGCGGCCACCGCTTTCGCCGAGGACGTCCGGCGCGGCGAGTTCCCGGGTGCGGAGCATTCCTTCCACTGACTTGTTCAGATATATGAACAAGCATCACATGCTTGACTGTATTCAGTCGGTGGCTTAGCGTTTACCCACCGCCGCCACGGGTCCTCGACGAGGAGGAGACGATGCCAGTCGCGCGGCCGCGCTGAACACCTCCCTTTGTCGGGTCCTCATGACCAATCCCGGTAATCCCCACCGGCCGGGGGCTCGTTCAGTCTGGCGGCGGGAGCGAGCCCCCACCTTTTGTTCCGTGCGCACCGCTGTGCCCGCGCATGAGGCACAGTGGTGCGCATGGAAGAGCTGTACCCGGCGATCGAGCCGTTCCGGACCGGGCAACTCGACGTCGGCGACGGGCACCTGGTGCACTGGGAAACCTCCGGCAATCCCGACGGCAAGCCGGTGGTGGTGCTGCACGGCGGGCCCGGCAGCGGGCTGACCCCGTTGTCCCGCAGGCACTTCGATCCGTCGGCGTATCTGATCGTGCAGTTCGACCAGCGTGGTTCCGGGCGCAGCACACCGAGCATCACCGAGCCCGAGGTCGATCTGTCGGCGAACACGACGTGGCACCTGGTCGCCGATCTCGAGCTGCTGCGTGAGCATCTCGGCATCGACCGGTGGCAGGTGTTCGGCGGTTCGTGGGGCGCGACGCTGGCGCTCGCGTACGCCGAGACGCATCCGGGGCGCGTGAGCGAGATCGTGCTGCGCGGGGTGTTCACGGCGCGGAAGAGTGAACTGGACTGGATCTACCGGGATGGTGCTTCGCGCGTGTACCCGGATGCGTGGGGTGATTACCTCGCGCCGATTCCGGAGGCGGAGCGGGATGATCCGCTGGCGGCGTACCACCGACTCGCCTACCACCCGGACCGCGGCGTGCGAGAGGCGGCGGCGATCGCGTGGAGTGCTTGGGAGGGCGCGATCGTGTCGCTGGTGCCGCAGCCGAGCTATCTGCAGAACTACAGCAGGCCGGGATTCGCGTTGTCGTTCGCGCGGATCGCGCTGCACTACTTCAGCCACGGGGCTTGGCTCGACGACGGCCAGCTGATCCGGGACGCGGCCAAGTTGACCGGGATTCCGGGGGTACTGGTGCAGGGGCGGTACGACGTGGTTTGCCCGCCGATCACGGCTTGGGAACTGCACCAGGCTTGGCCGGGGTCGGAACTCCAGCTGCTGAACACGGCTGGGCACGCGGTGAACGATCTGGGGGTACTGGCGGGGTTGAGGGCGGCGACGGACCGGTTCCGCTGACGACTCGGGCGGGCGGCCGATGCGCTTTCGATGTCACGAATGTGGCTTTCGAGACGTTCTGCGTCCCGAATGTGGCTTTCGTGACGCGTCGGTTGGTGCCATGCCGATCAGGCCGGCGGTCAGTGGAGGTCGCCGACGGAGAGGGCGATCCAGAATTCGGCGCGGGTGCCGGGTGAGGTGAGGCTGCGGCCGGTCAGGGTCTCGATCTTGCGCAAGCGATTGCGCAGGGTGTGCCGATGAATGCCGAGCCGGGTGGCGGCGGCGTCGTAGTGGCCGTGTTCCTCGAGCCAGCAGCGCAGGGCCTCGACGAGATCGGTGCTCAGCGGCGAGAGCAGCCGTTCCGCGATGAGAGCAGTGCTCTCGACGGGGAGCAGCGATAACAAGCCAGAGCCGGCGTACTCGGCGAAGTCCAGCCAGGTGACCCGCTGGGCGCGCGCAGCCCGCGCGGCTTGCGATGCCTGCCGAAAAGCCGTGGCGACAGAAGGCGCGGTCGCGACGGCGCCGGTGGCAGCGGCGGCGCCGGTCCCGGCGCCAGTGCCGGTCGCGGCGGCGCCAGTGCCGGTGGTCGCGGGGGCGGCGCCTGTCGCGTCAGTACCGGAAGTGACGGCACCGGAGGCGGCGGTGCCGGTAGTCGCGGTCGTCGCGGTGATGTTGGTCGCGGCGGCGCCAGTGGTAGCGGCGGCGTCAGCTGCGGAATCGGTGGTGGCGCTGCCGGTGATGGCGCTGCCGGTGGCGGCGGGAGTGGCGGCGCCGGTGGTGGCAGTGTTGGTGGCGGGAGCGGCGGCGCCGGTGGTGGCAGCGCGAGCGGTCGCGGTCGGAGCGGGAGCGGCGGCGTCGGTGGTGGCGGTGGTGGCCCTAGTGGCGGCGGTGTCGGTGGCGGGAGTGGCGGCGGCAGAGGTGGCAAAGGCGGGTGGTGCGGAGATTCCCGCGTGCAGGCCGAATCGCGCCACCAAAGGCGGAAGTGCCTCCGCATCCGGCGCAACAACCACCACCTCCGAATCCCGCCCCACCCAGAACGCCTCCCCCAAGGCCTCGGTGAGGGCACGCCGGCCCGCCGCCGGGCCCACCACGACCGCCACCCGCCAAGGTGGTGACGGCAGCCCCGGCCACAAACCCCGGATCGCGGTGACCGCCAACTCCTCCTGCGACAACAACAAATCGAACAAACCTGACCGCAACCGCCCCAGTACGTCCCGTTGTTCCCGGTTTCGTTGCAGCGCAAGCGAAAGCAGCGAAGCCGCGGTGTTCACGATGAACTGCTCGGCGGCATCCAGCGCCTCCGCCCGCCCGACCGCCAGCACCGTCCGCGCGTCCAGCGAGTGCAGCACCACCTCGTCCCCCGACGTCAGGCGTACGCCCCGCGTGCCCCGCAGGCCGGCGACCGGCAGCTCACCGGCACGCGCCCGCGCCGACGCGGGCGCCGCTTCCACCGGCGTGCCCGAGTCCAGCACCAGGACCCACCCGTCGACCAGCCGCGCCAATCGGCGCACCACCGCCGCCGGGCCGCCGCGGCCGACCGCCGCCCTGGTCAGTTCCTGCTGACCGCGCCCGGTCCGCACCACCGCCGCGTACTCGTCGGCCGCCACCGCCGCCGAGACCGCCTTCGTGATCGCGATGAACGGCACCTCGCGCGGCACCTCCAGCAGCGGCAACCCCGCCGCCTCCGCCGCCGCGACCAGTGCCGCGGGCACCCGCTCGTGGCTCAGCCCGCTGCCGAAACCGATCCCGGCCACCCCCGCCGCCACCAGCCTGTCCACATAGGACGAGACGTCGGCGTCCAGCGCCAGCCCGGTGGTCAGCAGCAGCTCACCACCGTCCAGGAACGCCGTCGGGTCGGCCAGCTCGGTCGGGTGCACCCAGCCGATCGTGCGGTCCAGCCCCGCCGAACCGGCCAGCACCCGCAGCCCCTCCGCGGACGCCAGCTGCCGGAGCGAAAGTGCCATGTTGGCGAATTCTACCGGCGCACTTGTACAGGATGGCACCTGACGCCGACGCCGCCCGGTCGCATCCTGAGGCCATGACCACCCAGCTCGCGCAGCGCAGGCTGCTGACCGAAATCCCCGGCCCGGCCTCCCGTGCCCTGCAGGAACGCCGCGGTGACGCGGTGGCCGCGGGCGTCGGCTCGGTGCTGCCCGTCTACATCACCTCGGCCGACGGCGGCCTGCTCACCGACGCCGACGGCAACCGGCTGATCGACCTCGGCTCCGGCATCGCGGTGACCAACGTCGGCCACAACGCCCCGGCCGTGGTCGACCGCGTCCGCGCGCAGGCCGCCGAGTTCACCCACACGTGCTTCATGGTCACGCCGTACGAGGGTTACGTGCGGGTCTGCGAGGAACTCCAGGCCCTCACCCCCGGCGACCACGCCAAGCGCTCGGTGCTGTTCAACTCCGGCGCCGAGGCGGTCGAAAACGCGGTGAAGATCGCCCGCGTGGCCACCGGCCGCCAGGCCGTCGTGGTGTTCGACCACGCCTACCACGGCCGCACCAACCTGACCATGGCGCTGACCGCGAAGTCCGTGCCGTACAAGCACGGCTTCGGCCCGTTCGCGCCCGAGGTCTACCGCGTGCCCGGTTCCTACCCGTACCGCGACGGCCTGACCGGGCCCGAGGCCGCGGCCGCCGCGCTCGACCGGATCGAGAAGCAGATCGGCGGCGACCAGGTCGCGGCCGTGGTGATCGAGCCGATCCAGGGTGAGGGCGGCTTCATCGAGCCCGCGCCGGGCTTCCTGCCCGCGCTGGCCGACTGGTGCTCGCGGCACGGCGTCGTGTTTGTCGCCGACGAGGTGCAGACCGGCTTCTGCCGCACCGGCGACTGGTTCGCGTCGAACCACGAGAACGTGGTGCCGGACCTGATCGCCACCGCGAAGGGCATCGCCGGCGGGCTGCCGCTGGCCGCGGTCACCGGCCGCGCCGAGCTGATGGACGCGGTGCCGTCCGGCGGCCTCGGTGGCACCTACGGCGGCAACCCAATCGCCTGCGCCGCCGCGCTCGGCTCGATCGAGACCATGCACGCCGAGCGGCTGGACGTCGCCGCGCGTGGCATCGCCGACACCGTGTTGCCGCGGCTGCGTGCCATCGCCGAGCGCACCGGCGTCATCGGCGACCTCCGCGGCCGGGGCGCCATGCTCGCCGCCGAGTTCGTGAAGCCGGGCACCAACGAGCCCGACGCCGCGCTGACCGGCCGGATCGCGAAGGCGTGCCACGCGGCCGGGGTGGTGGTGCTGACCTGCGGCACCTACGGCAACGTGGTGCGGCTGCTGCCGCCGCTGTCCCTGTCCGCCGAACTGCTCGACGAGGGCATTTCCGTGCTCGAGCAGGCCATTCTCGCGGAGGCCGGAAAGTGAGCGCCTTCCCCTTCTGGATCGCCGGAAAACCCGTGCACGGCGGCGAAACCACCACGATCCGCAGTTCCTACGACAATTCGGTGGCCGGTGCGCACCACGCGCCGGACGACGCCGAAGTCGAAGCCGCCGTCCAGGCCGCGCACGACGTCCGCGCCGAAGCCGCGCGCACCCCGGCCCACGTGCGTGCGGCTGCCCTCGACCACGTCTCCCGGAAGCTGACCGAGCGCGCCGAGGAGTTCGCCCGGCTGATCACCGCCGAATCGGCCAAGCCGATCAAGTGGTCGCGCGGTGAGGTGGCCCGCGCGGCGTCGACCTTCCGCTGGGCCGCCGAGGAGGCGCGCCGGTTCACCGGCGAGCTGCAGCGGCTCGACACCGATCCCGGTGGCACCGGCCGCATGGCGCTGGTGCGGCGCGTGCCGAAGGGGCCGGTCCTCGGCATCACCCCGTTCAACTTCCCGCTGAACCTGGTGGCGCACAAGGTCGCCCCGGCCATCGCGGTGGGCGCGCCGATCGTGCTCAAGCCCGCGCCTGCCACCCCGCTGACCGCGCTGCTGCTCGGCGAGCTGCTCGCCGAGACCACGCTGCCCGCCGGCAGCTGGTCGATCCTGCCCACCGGGAACGACGTGGCGGCGCGGCTGGTCACCGATCCGCGGCTGCCGGTGGTCTCGTTCACCGGTTCCGTGCCGGTCGGCTGGAGCATCCGCGAAAGCGCGCCCCGCAAGCACGTCGCGCTCGAACTGGGCGGCAACGCGGCGGCCATCGTCTGTCCTGATTGGACGGACCTGGCGTTCGCCGCGCAGCGCATCGCCACCTTCGCCATGTACCAGGCCGGGCAGTCCTGCATCTCGGTGCAGCGCGTCTACGCGCACGCCGGCGTGTTCGACGAGCTGGTGGACAAGGTCACCGCCGCGGTTGCGGCACTGGGCGTCGGCGATCCGAACGACGACACCACCGACGTCGGCCCGCTGATCAACACGGCGGCCGCCGAGCGGGTCGAGTCGTGGGTCCGCGAGGCGGGCGGCGAAGTGACCCGCGACGGCGCGACGCTGTCGCCGGTCGTGCTGACCAACGTGGCCGAGGACGCCAAGGTGCTCGCGGACGAGGTGTTCGGCCCGGTGGTCACGCTGAACCGCGTCGACTCGGTGGACGAGGCGTTCGACCGGGTCAACAACTCGCGGTTCGGCCTCCAGACCGGCGTGTTCACCCGCGACCTGCCCACCGCGTTCGAGGCCTCCGCGCGGCTCGACGTCGGCGGTGTGGTGATCGGCGACGTGCCGAGCTTCCGCGCCGACCAGATGCCCTACGGCGGCGTGAAGGACTCCGGCGTCGGCCGGGAGGGCCCGGCCTCGGCCATGCTCGACTTCACGGAAGAGCGGGTAACCGTGCTGACAGGGCTGCCGCTGTAGCCTCGTGCGCCTCGACGAGCGACGGGCCGTACCAGGTCAGGAACCGCCCGGAGACCAGCACGTACGGCACTCCGGGAAAGGCCTCCGGCCCGTCCTCGTCGGTGAACAGGTAGGGCTCGTCGGGCAGCACCAGCAGCTCCGCCGCGCCGGTTTCGAACTGCGCGCGCAGCTCGTCCAGCGACGGGCGCGGGTAGCGGTCCTCGTGGTCGGCGTAGGTCAGCGCCACACCGAGGCGGCGCAGCACGTCACCGCCGAAGGTGTCCCGGCCGAGCACCACCCACGGCTTGCGCCACACCGGCACGATCGCGGTGGCGCGCACGGGCGGGGTCTCGCGCCACAGGTCCTCCGCCCGCACCAGCCAGTCCGGCTCGTCGAGTTCGAGGCCCTGGGTGAGCAGGCGGCGCAGCGACGCCAGCGCCGCGGGCACGGTCGCCGCCGCGGCCATCACCCACACCGGAATTCCGTTGGCCCGCAAGCGTTCCACGTCGTCCGGGCGGCTCTCCTCGGCGTTGGCCAGCACCAGATCCGGCTTCAGGTCGAAGATCCGGTCCACCTTCGGGTACTTCGAGCCGCCGATGCGCGGCAGGTCCAGCTCCGGATGGGTGCAGTAGTCGGTGATGCCGACCAGCGTGCCCGGCGCGCTCACCGCCACCGCCTCGGTCAGCGACGGCACCATCGAGACGATCCGCTCCGGCACGCCGGTCAGCGGCACGTCCTCGCCGAGGTCGTCGGTCATCCGCATGCGCTCATCCCCGCTCGAAGCTCACCTTGCGCCGGTCCACGTCCACCGCGGTCAGCCGGATGGTCACCCGCTCGCCCTCGGTGAAGCCCTCGCCGCCGCTCTTGGCGATCACCGGCGGTTCCTCCAGCAGCACCTCGGCGCGGCTCTCCTCCGCGCGCAGCACCACCGCGCCGAAGGTCTCGCCGATGCGATCGGCCAGTATCCACGCCTCGACCTGGTCCACGCAGGCGCGTTCCACCCTGGCGGCCAGCGTGTCCGACGCGCTCATCAGCTCGGGCAGCCTGGCCAGCGCCTCGCGCACCCACTCCGGCACCGGGCGGTCCGCGGTCACCGCCAGGCAGATTTCGGTGGCGAACCGGTCCACCAGCCGCCGGATCGGGGCGGTGACGTGCGCGTACGGGCCGCCGATGCCCGCGTGCGTGCTGACCTCGGGTGGCGTGCCGTCGAAGGCCGTGTACCCGGCGCCACGCAGCAGCCGGGTGGTGTCGGCGTAGAGCGCCAGCGACTCCGGCCGGCGTGGGTCCAGTGTGGACAGCAGCTCGGCCACCCCGGCCTCGGCAGGCCAGTCGATGCCCAGCGCGCGGGCCGACCGGCGCAGCCAGCTCACCGCCTCCGGCTCGGCCTCGGGCAGCGTGCGCAGCACGCCGATGCCGGCGTCGATCATGATCCGGGCCGCGCTCATGCCGGTGAGCAGGGAGATCTCCGCGTTCCACGCGTCGGCGGCGGTGCGGGGACGGCGCACCAGCCGCCAGTTCCCGTTCTCGTCGGCGCTGATCTCCTGCTCCGGGAGCTGCAGTTCCAGCGCACCGCGGTGCACGGCCAGCTCGCGGCGCAGGCGGCCGAGCACCGGCAGGGCGGCGATCGACGGGTGCGCGGTGTCCGAGTCGGCCGCGGCCTGGACCGTCTCGTAGTCGAACTGCTCGGTGGACCGCACCAGCGCGCGCCGCACGTGGACCGAGACCGGCTCGCCGTCGGCGTCGGTGTCGATGGTCCAGAGCACCGCGCGGCGCGTTTCGCCTGGCAGCAGGCTCGCCGCGCCCTCGGACAGGACCGGCGGGTGCAGCGGCACGTTGCCGTCCGGCAGGTACAGGGTCTGGCCGCGGCGGCGCGCCTCGCGGTCGATCGGGCCGCCGGGCGCGACGAAGGCGGCCAGGTCGGCGATCGCGTAGTGCACGCGGAAGCCGCGTGAACGGCGTTCGACCAGCAGCGCCTGGTCGAGGTCCTTCGAGCCGGGCGGATCGATGGTGACCAGCGGCAACGCGGTGGCGTCCTCGCGCTCGGCGTCCAGCTGCAGCGGGTCCATCACCGCGGCTTCGGCCTCGGCCAGCACGTCGGCACCGAATCCGCCGGGCAGCGCGAACTCGGTGCGCAGCCGGCCGAAGTCACCACCGGCTGGGTGCGTGCCTAGCACTACAGTGGCCACCCCTCGACCCTAACCCGAACCGGGCCGGTTCCGGATGGTCCGGCTCAGTCCTCGTCCCAGTCGCGATCGGCCGCGTCGGCGGCCTTGGTGCGCTCGCGGGCGATCTCCAGCGCGCGCCGGGCGGTCGCCTCGTCGGGGTACGGGCCGAGCAGGTCGACCGAGCGGGCCCGCTCCAGGTGCTCCACCTGGTTGGTCCGGGTGTTGTAGTACCAGCCGGGGTCGGGGTTCGGATCCTTCGCCATGCCAGCAGCCTCGCACTTCCGCGGCGCTCGCGCGACCCCGTCCAGGTGGTCTGGACCACTTGACAAGTGTCCCAATGGTCTAGTCCAATTTGGGGTGACCTGCGTCACCAGCCTTCGGGAGGCACGGATGAGACGACTGTTCACCGCACTGCTGCCGGTACTCGCGTTGCTCATGGTGACCCCCGGCCCGGCCGCGGCCGCGCTGCCAAAGCACGTGCTGGTCGGTTACCTGCACGCCAGCTTCGCCAACGGTTCCGGCTACGTCCGGATGGCCGACGTCCCGGACGAATGGGACATCATCAATCTCGCCTTCGCCGAGCCGACCTCGGTCACCTCGGGTGACCTGCGGTTTTCGCTGTGCCCGGTGGCGGAATGCCCGAATGTGGAGAGCGAAGCCGAGTTCATTCAGGCCATCAGGGCCAAGCAGGCGCAGGGCAAGAAGGTGCTGATCTCGATCGGCGGCCAGAACGGCCAGGTCCAGCTGAGCACCACCGCCGCCCGCGACAGGTTCGTCAGCTCGGTGGCGGCGATCATCGACAAGTACGGCCTCGACGGGCTCGACATCGACTTCGAAGGCCACTCGCTGTCGCTCAACCCCGGCGACCGCACGCTGGCGAACCCGACCACACCGGTGATCGTCAACCTGATCTCCGCGCTGAAGACGCTGAAAGCCCGGTACGGCGCCGGATTCGTGCTGACCATGGCGCCGGAGACGTTCTTCGTGCAGCTGGGCTACCAGTTCTACGGCAGCGGCCAGTGGGGCGGCGCGGACCCGCGGGCGGCGGCGTACCTGCCGGTGATCCACGCGATGCGCGACAGCCTGACGCTGCTGCACGTCCAGGACTACAACTCGGGGCCGATCATGGGGCTGGACAACCAGTACCACACCATGGGCGTCGCCGACTTCCACACCGCGATGACCGACATGGTGCTCGCCGGGTTCCCGATCGAGGGCAACGCGGCGAACCCGTTCCCGCCGCTGCGGCAGGACCAGGTCGCGTTCGGGCTGCCCGCGAACTCGTACGCCGGCAACGGGTTCACGCCGGTGGCCGAGGTGCACAAGTCGCTGGACTGCCTGATGAAGGCGCAGAACTGCGGCACGTACCAGCCGCGCGGGGTCTACCCGAACCTGCGCGGGCTGATGGCGTGGTCGATCAACTGGGACAAGTTCACCGGGCAGGAGTTCTCGAAGGCGCACCGGGCGAAGCTGCCGCGGTGAGCTACTTGCGGTACCGGTAGGGGATCTCGGTCGGGTCGCCGCTGGGGCCGAAGGTGGCCTCACCCGGCGGCTCGGACGAGGAGGCCGCCGAAGCCGAGTCGGGCAGCTCGTCGAACCAGCCGCGGTCGCCCATCCGGATGCCGCGGGGCGGGGTGTCGGCTTCTTCGGCACGCGCGGACGGCACCGCGAACGGCTCGTCGAGATCCGTCACCGGCTTGGCCGAGGACGGCGGGACCACGGGCAGCTGCCCGGAGGTGGACAGCGCCGTCTCGCCAGGCGCCAACGGCGGATTCCAGGGGGCGGGTGTGCTTTGCTGCTGGGCCTGGGGCTGGGCTGGGGCTTGGTGCTCCGGCTGGGCCGAGGTTCGGCGCTCCGGCTGGGCTGGAGTTCGCTGCTCCTGGCTGGCTGGAGCTTGGTGCTCCGGCTGGGCGGGGGTGTGCTCGGCTGAAGGCTGAGGCTCCGGGGTGGCCTGGCTTGCCGGGGCCTGGGTTGCCGGGGCCTGACTGGCTGGCGGCTGCGCGGCCGGAGCCTGGGCCGCCGAGGGCTGGGCCGTCGGTGGCTGAGCTGTCGGTGGCTGAGCTGTCGAGGGCTGCGCGGCCGAGGGCTGCGCGGCCGAGGGCTGCGCGGCCGAGGGCTGCGCGGCCGAGGGCTGCGCGGCCGAGGGCTGACCGGCCGGAGACTGGCCGGTTGGCGGCTGGCTTGTTGGCGGCTGAGCCGCCGAGGGCTGCGCGGCCGAGGCCTGGCTGGTCGGCGGCTGGGCCATGGGGGCCTCGGCGGGTGGCCGCTGAGCCGTCGGTGCCGGAGAAGTCGGCGGCTGAGCGGCCGGAGGCTGAGTCGTCGGCGCTTGGGAGGTCGGAGCCTCGGTGGTGGGCGGCTGAGCCGTCGACGGCTGCTCCGGCGGCGCTTGCGCGGCCGGGGTTTGCGGCGCGGACGGTGCCTGGGCGGCGGGAGGCTGCCCAGGCTGGGCCGAGGATTCCGATCGTGCCTGCTCAGCGGGCACCTGGGGCGCGGCGAACTGCGTAGCGGCCGCAGGCGCCTCCCGTAGCGGGGTGACGGTTTCCGGCACCGGCAGTGGCGGCGCCTCCGCAGACGGCACCGCCTTCGCGGGCGTCGTCCGCCAGACCGGGGCGGGTGGCAGGTTCATCGGCACCGGCGCCCGCGAACCGCCGTCCGACGGGGCTTCCCGTCGCGGCTGTGCGGGCGGGCGGCCCCGCACGATCGGGTCCAGGGTGGCGACCAGCACCGTGGTGTTCTCCGGGTTCTCCACCCGCCTGCCGCTGCGCTCGCGGTAGACCATGTCGCCGTCGGTGTCGATCTCGACCAGGTAGCCCGCCTCGGCCAGCTGCTCCTCGTCCAGGTCCACCAGCCGCTCGTACCGCGACGGCGTCACCCGGTAGATCGGCCACGAAAGCCCCCGGTGCGTGCCGTGGAACTGCGACAGCAACTCCACCGCCTGCTGCTGCCACGGCAGCGACATGCCCTCCGCCAGCGACCGCGGCAGCACCACGTACCCCTCGTCGACCCCCGGAATCGGGCCGCGGTTGAGGAAATCGGCGAGCGGGGTGCTCGACGCGGGCGGCCCGCCGCGGCGCGGCATCGGCGGCCCGAACATGTTCCTCGGGTCCTCCGCGGCACCCTTCTTGCTCCCGCGCCTGCCGAACTTCTTCGCCACCGACTACTCCTTAAACACCAGGCCGGACCGCCTGCGCGACGAGCTCGCCTTCGTCCCAGGAGACCTTCCTGGTGTGCACCGGGACGCCGCTCTGCTGCGCCTCCACCATCTTCCCATCCCCCAGATACATCGCCACGTGGTGAATGGTCTTCGGGTTCGACGGGTCGTAGGCCCAGAACAGCAGGTCACCGGGCTGGGCCTGCTCCACCGGCAACATCGCGCCCGCCTTGTACTGGTCACGCGAAACCCTCGGCAGGGTGACGCCCGCCGCCTCGTAGGCGCGCAGCATCAACCCCGAGCAGTCGTAGGAGTTCGGCCCGGTGGCACCCCACACGTACGGCTTTCCCTGCTCCCCCAAGGCGAATTCGATCGCCTTCGCCGCGGTCTGGCTGGGCGGCAGCACCGCACCGGTGCCCTCACCGCACCCCGCGGCGTCGACCACCTCGCCGACGTTCTCCACCAGGTGCACGGCCATCGGTTCCCACTTGTGGTACCGATCCGGGAACCCCGACCGCTCGACCGCCTGCGCCGCGTCGCCGGGCCGCATGGTCTCCCAGCCCTTCACGCCCAGCAGCACGTCGTAGAACTTGTTGACCTGGTACGGCGGATCGGTCACCTGCGCGACCGTGCCCCAGCCCATCGACGGCCGCATCTGGAAGATGCCGAGCGAGTCGCGGTCACCGTAGGTCAGGTTCCGCAGCCCCGACTCGGTCATCCCGGCCTGGATGGCGATCTGCCACGCCCGCGGCGACAGCTGCCGCTGCTTGCCGATGGTGATGATGAGCGTGACGATCTGCAGCTGCTCGTCCTTCAGGTTGCCCGCGTCCGCCGCGCCCTTGCCCTGCTGCCCCGGCTGGCTCGGCCCGATCGCCGCGTCGCAGCTGAGGTTGACCACGCCGAGCGCCTGCTGCTCCTGCTGGCTGTCCACCACCACGGCCACCGTGCCGGTGGTGACCACGGCCGCGAACAACACGGTGACCAGCACCCCGACCAGCACACCGACCTTCACGGCTCAGCCCGCCTGGTCGAGCGCCGAAACCCGCCAGCCGACGTTCGTGCTGACCACGGTGATGGACAGTTTGGGCCCGTCGGTCGGCACCTCCGCCTCCAGCGAACTGGTCAGCGAGTTCACCGGCACCGGCTGCCCGGTCACCCGGGTGGCCGGGATGTTCGCCGGGTCCACAGTGGACATCGTGGGCAGGAACTCGTCGGTGGTGAAGGGTTTCAGCCCGGCCAGCCACTGCTCGTTGGTGATGCCGTCGGGGTGGTTCACCCAGGCCGCGGCGAACTGCTCGGCCACGCGCATGGCGTCGCCGTTCGGGGGCGCCGAGGTCGGCGACTCGCGTGGCTCGGACAGCCGCGTCGGCAGCGGGCCGCTGCTGGCGCGATTCGGCGGCGGACCGGCCTTGCCGTCGTCGGGGGTCACCGAGATCTCCCCGGCGCGGCCGGTCCGCTGCGGTTGCTCACCGACCAGCTTCGGCACGACCACGCCCGCCGCGATGAGCAGCACGGCGAGCACCACCAGCGAAACGGTCAGGTGGGCGGTGGAGCGCAGCGGCCACCCCCACAGCCTGCGGTACACCGCGGCGCGGCCGCGGTTGGTCCTGATCGGCATGGCTACCCCCTCACGGCACGGTCGGTGTCACGAAGGTCCTCGCGCACCTCGAGCCCGCGCGAAGGGCGAAAGATCACGTGCACCGGCTTGCCGCCGACCAGTTCCGGATCGACCCGGCGGGGCTGGCGCGGTGCGGGCATGGCGGCCGCGGGCGGCGCGTACGCGGCCTCCGGTTGCGGCGCGTTGGCCGGGGTCATCCGGGACGGGATCACCACCGGTTCCGGGTCGTCGCCGCGATCCCAGCCGCGGTCGAACACCGGCGAGGTGTCCACCCGGCGGCTGGCGGGCTGCGGCAACTGGTTGCCCGGCAGGCCGCCGCCGGGCACGAAACCGCCGAACACCGGCATGCCGTTCGACCCGGGCGGCAGCTCGGCGTGGCCGTTGCCGCTGGGCAGCGCGCCCGGAATGGCGCCGGACCAGGCGGCGGCGGGGCGGTTGCCGAGATTGGTGTTGTCCAGCCGCTGCGACGTGGCGAACACGGTCGCCTCCGGGCGGAACCGGCCACCACCGGCGGTCGCGCCGATCGGGCCGCGCTGGTCGGTGCCGGTGGTCTCGTCGGTGTCGCGGACGTTCTGCCAGAACTCGTCCTGCGGGCTGGGGTCGTTGCTGTGCTTGCGGAAGCGGGAGAACAGGCCGCCGCGCGGGGTGGGCACCGCGGAGCCGACCATGCTCACCGACATCTCCACCATCTGCCACAGGCGGCGGCCGGGGCGGCCGACCAGGAACAGCAGGATGGTGACCAGGCCGGCCATCGCCATCTGCACCAGCATGGACAGCGAGTTGCCCGCGTCGAAGATCGCCTGCAGCAGGAGCGCGTGCACGCCGGCCAGCACGGACAGCACGATCAGGTTGAACGCCACCGCCCCGAGCACCTTAGCCACGCGGCGCAGGATGTCGTGGTGCAGGATCGCCACCAGCCCGATCAGCGGCGCGGTCAGCGTGAACAACCGCAGGATCACCTGTGCCAGCAGCACCGCCGCCTTCGCGAACAGCTGGAACAGCGAATACACCAGGCTCTGCAGGAAAGCGAGGAACCCGGCGCCGGTCCGGCTGCCGTCTTCGCCGGTGAAGTAACCGGTCGCCGGGCCGAGCTGGGTGGAGATGTTCTTGAACTCGCCCTTCTTGGCGTCGGTCACCGCCTGGTCGGCGTCCTGGTCGTTGTTCATCTGCGTCCAGGTGAACGCCTGCGCGTCGAGCAGCGGGCGGCCGAACTGCTGCGCCTGCTCGCTGTCCGGCGCGCCGAACTCACCACGCAGCCAGTTGTCGTAGACGACCCGGTTGTGCAGGTTCGTCGGCAGCACCTCGTGCGCGATGGTGTCGGCGTCGTTGGCGTCGATGAACCCGGCCTGGATGCTGCTGGTGGTCTTCACGATCGCGTCGTCGATCGGGTCCAGGTAACGCAGCAGCGCCAGCGAGGACGCGGCCAGCCACACCCCGCCGAGCGCGAAGAGCGCGCGTTTGCTCACCGTGGACAGGTCACCACGCCAGATGTTGCGGAACATCATGATCGCCAGCACCAGCGCGGCGAGCCCGAACAGCTGCGCGTAGATGTTGTTGTAGACCTTCTCCGCGCCGGACTTCACCGCGTTGTAGATCGGGCTGAGCAGCCCGTCCTCCATCACCGTGTAGTGCAGCGAGTTGGTCGCGCCGACGATGTTCTTGGCGATGTTGAACAGCTGGTTGCCGCCCCAGGTGTCGATCGTCGAGTCGGGGTCGGTCAGCCCGGCCATCGGGCTGCAGTTGGTCTCGAAGACGTGCCACACCATGCCGGCGTAGCTGTAGTCGAGGTAGGCGCTGCCTTCGAGGCCGTGTTGGCGCGGCGGGTCGATCGCGCCGACCATGCCGGAGCCGGGGCGTTCCGGGTTGGGGGCGGCGCCGCATTCGGCGGCCATCGCCTGCGGGGCGGTGACCACGGCCTGCACGCCGAGGATCGCCACCACCATCAGCATGGCCGCGCGCTTGCGGCGCTCCGGCGAGGGTTTCCGCCGCTTGCGCAGGTGGTACCAGGCCCCGGCGAACGCCAGGAGCACGGCAACGGTGATCATGCCCGGTCACCGCCGGGCGCTCGCCGGTACCCGCGCACGGCCGCGGCCGCCGCTTGCCGGTGGTGGCTCATGCCGCGTCCCGGCCCGGTCCGCCGGTGGAGCCCGCGGACGCCCGGACCCCACCGCCGCCGTCGGGGCCCCGGCCGTTGCCGTTGCCGTTCTCGTCGCCGTCGGCCCGGCCGCCCGGCACGGGCTCGGACAGCACCTGCTCCTCGGTCAACCCGACCTCCAACTCCGCCGCGAGTTCGAAATCCGATTCCGCGTAGCCCGAGGCGGCGGCATCGTCGTCCGGTGGCACCGGGACGTGGCGGGGCTCCGGTTCCGGAGCGGGGTCGGGCCGGACCTGCCCTGGGGCGTCCTTCGAACCCGGCGTGGTGTCCATCGCGTTGCGCAGGTGCTCCAGGTGCGGCCCGGAGAAGTCGACCCGGATCCGCTCCACGCCACCGGCGCCGTCGCCGAAGATGAACTGCCGCGGCTCCCGGTCGCGTTCGGTGTCGCGATGGGCGCCAGGGCGGCGGCCGAGCGCGGCCACCACCTGTTCGTAGCCGACGCCGACCGGCACCTTCAGCAGCCGCAATGCGTCCGCCTGGGCGTCGTCGTCGTCGAGCCGTCCGACGAAAACGGAGTCGAGCAGGGCCACGAAGCCCTGGATGCGCAGGAAGTCCGCCGGGATCTGCGAGGACAGCAGCACCCGGACGTTCCACTTGCGCGAGTCACGGGCGAAGCGGTTCATCAGCACCCGCCCGGTCGGCACCTCGGAGAGGAAGAACGCTTCGTCGATCCAGACGCCCTTGCGCAGCTCCTTCGGCCGCTCGTAGACCGACCGCTGGGTCAGCCACGCGGCCAGGTTCAGCATCTCCACGCCGAGCGCCTCGGCGTCGGTCCAGTGCTCGCGGCCGACACCGTCCTTCGGCAGGGTCAGCCCCGCCATGGTCAGCACGGTCATCCGGTCGTCGCGCGTCTCCGAGTACGGGTCCGCGTTCTCCTCGGGAATGAGCAGCGACATGCGCTCGCGCATCTCATCGAGGAAGTCGGCGACCACCACCGCGTGCTCGTGGTGCTCGCTGGAGTCGCGGCGCAGCGCGTCGATCACCTGGCCGGGGTCGGCGTCGAACCGCCCGCCGACCGCGCGGACCGCGCGCAGCAGCACGATCCGGCTCTGCGGCATGCGGGACACCTCGTACGGCAGCACGCCGGTCAGCACGTCCAGCACCAGCCGCCGCCGGGTGGCCCCGGCCAGCGCCTTCTCGCGACGCCACGAGCGCTCCGGATCGTCCTCGTCCATGAAGTGCTCGAGCAGCGGCTCGGCCACCACGCGGTACGGGTTGAGGATGCCGGGTTCGGCGTTGAGCAGGTTGATCGGCCGCGCGTACGGGCGGATCTCCGGCAGGTCGCACAGGCGCGACAGCGGGCCGGACGGGTCGAGAATGGTCCAGTGCGCCCCGGCGCGCAGCGTCTTGTAGACGATGCCACCGCCGAGGAACGACTTGCCGCCACCGAGCCCGGCGACCATCGCGGTCAGGCCGGAGCCGTCGCGGATCTCCTGCGCCATCCACGGGTCCCAGGCCACCGGGCGCCGGGTCGCGGTGCAGGTCTCGCCGAGCAGGATGCCGCGGCGGTCGCCCACCTCGGCGGTCGCCGTCGGCACCGCGGCGGCGGCCCAGACCACCGAGCCGCGGCGGGTGTAGGCGCCCGACGCCAGCGGCTCGCCGGGGATGAACTCCCTGGCCATCGCGTACTGCGCTTCGGGGTGCTCGATGGCGATCTTCGGCTTGTACAGGTCGAGCAGCTGCTGGGCCAGGCGCAGCGCGTCGCGCTCGGTCGGCCCGGACACCGCCAGCCGCCACCACGAGCGCACGCGGGTGGCCAGCGCGGTGAAGCCCGAGGTCATCTCGTCGTCGATCTCGAGCACCCGCGACGCCTGCCGCGCCAGCGACTGCGGCGGCTCCAGCTCGTGCTCGTCGGTGTAGTGCTTGACCTGCGAACGCACCTTGTTCATCTGGCGTTGCAGCTCACCGGCGACCTCCTCTGGCCGCCGCACGTAGATCCGCGCGGACCACTCCACCGACGCGGGCAGCCGGTCGGCGTGCTGCACCCACGGGTCGTCCACCTCGGGGATCTGCAGGCCGTGCATCTGGCCGACGGTGAGCACCGCGAGCTGGCGGGTCACCCCGGCGTTCGAGCCGGTGCGCCCGCGGACGGTGACCGTCGGGGCGTACGGGTCGGCGTGGAAGTCGGCGGCGTCGGTGAAGCTGGCCAGGTCCTCCGGCTCCCAGGCCGCGCCCGGCACGGCGGGCATGTTCCGCGGCGCGGGCAGGCCCAGCGAGCAGGACCGGTGCATCAGCCACGACATCTCGTCGGCGTGCGCTGGCCTGCCCTCCAGCCCGGCCGAACCGAGCACCTGGTCGAGGTGCTCGACCTCGGAGTCCAGCGCCATCAGCTCGGCGTCGACGGCCTCGGGCAGGATCTTGCGCAGCAGCGGCGCGGCCCGCTCGACGGCGCGGTCCACCGCGCGGCGGGTCTGCACCTGGACGCCGAGGTAGACCTCCTTCTCCGCCATCGACCGGCCCATCAGCTGCTGCTGCTCGCCGATCAGGTAGTCGTCGAAGGACAACGCGCCCGGCACGTCCTTCGGCCGCCCGACCGCGTTGTGCACGTGGGCCTCGGCCCACATGCGGATCGGGTACGGCCGGTTGGTCACCCGCAGGTGCAGCCAGCGGCCCGCCAGCTCGGCGTACTGCCCGGCGATGGCCGCGATCAGGTCGCGGCGCTGCGAGTCCGAGCGGAACGACCAGCGCTGCGGCGCCAGCCGGTACCAGGCGTACACCTCGTGCCCGGTCCGCAGGAGGTGCCCGTCGATGCTGCGCGCGGCGATCGACGGGGTGTACGAGGGCACCGCCTGCTCGCCGGGCAGTCTGCGGCCACGCCTGCCGCCACCACCCTGCTTGGGCTGGACGGGGCGCTGGTCCCGCTTACCTCGGCTACGACCGGACAACGACTACTACCTCCCCGCCACGGCGTGGGTGCCGCCGCGACGCGCTCGGGTGTTGCTGCCTCGTCCGCGAGCACCCCGTGGCCGGGGTCGTTCGGCCCGCACCCGGACCTTGCTCGCGCTGACCGCGCCACCGGTGCCGGTGGTGCGCTCACGTGGGGTGTTCAGCTCCCGCACCCACATGGTGAGCACGGCGCTGAGCGGGCGTTCGTGACTGATCTTGGCCGTGATCAGCCGCGTGATCACGATGGTGGCGATGAACGCCCACGCTGTCGAGAAGAAGCCGAAGCCGAGCCCGACCTGGCGTTCGATGGTGAGCACGACGAGGAAAACCGGAATACCGACCGCCCAGGCGACGTAGCGGGCCCGCCACGGGAAAGTCGCCTTCGGCGGGCCGAGCCAGACGGCGTCGACGCGGTAGACCTCGTCGTCGGTTCGGATGCGCACGGGTACCTCAGCCCGTGAACAAGCCGGCGATCCATTCGCCGACGTCCACGCCGAGGCCGCTGACCGCGAGGCCGATGATCGCCAGCGCGATCACCACCCCGGCCAGCCGCCGCATCACACCGGCGTTGTCACCCTTGCCGCCACCCAGCCAGAGCAGCAGCAACGCGACGGCCAGCAGGACAAGAGGGATGATGTTGTCGATCATCCAGTCGCGCACGCCCTTGGTGCCCAGTTCGCCATCCTGGGCCAGGGCCGCGAGGGTCATGGTGGTCATCGCTTAACTCCTGAGTACAGCGGGCGTGGCCGGGACCGGCCCGGTTCCGCCGTGATCGCCGAACGTGCCGAACCTACTACTGTGCGCGAGAACATGATGGCGTTACGCGATGTGGTGGTCAAAGCACACGCGCTCGATCCGCCCGCACCACGCCCGCTCCCGCACGCGGCGGGCGAGGACCACTCTCACCGATACCCATCCCCTCCATCATCGTTGCCGGGACGTCCAGGATTAACCCAGTCCACCCGGATTTCCTAGTGTGCGAATCGACTCACCCACACGCGAGGATTTTGGCTACTCCAGGTGGCCGAGGCCGGGGGCGGATCACGCCGGGAACAGTGTGGCATGCCCCGTTCGGTCCCTTCTGCGGCCTCCGGTGCGTGAGCAGTCCTCACCTCGATTTCACATTTGCGGGCTCACCCGTTCGAACAGCCGGAACGGAGCGAGGGTTACCGCGAGGCGCCGATTTCCCTCACTTTCCGTTATCCGGTGCTCTTCTCAGTGATCTTGCCGTTACGGCCGTAGCCGTTCCAGCAGCCACGATGACTTTATAACGGCAGAGTAACGAACAGGCCTCGTTTTCGTCCACCGCGCGCGGAACACCCGTATCCCCGAGCGGCGCGCCAGAGCAGACCCAACCGCCGAACAAGAGGTGACACAGTCGATGGCCCGAGACAGCTACGAGGGAAGGCACCGCGTTTCCCGCAAAGCCAAACTGACCACCGGCGGCCTCGGCCTCGCGGTGCTCACGGTCGGTGCGCTGGCCGTCTTCACCACCACGGGCTCACCCCCGCAGGCCAGTGCCGACAACCCGGATCTGAGCCAGTTCGCCGACATCACCACGGTCGAACCGAACCTGAACGAGCCCGAAGCCCGGGACGACGCCTCCACCGGCACCTTCACCGTCGACTGCGGGCGCAACGAGAACGGGCACTTCAACCCCGACAACTTCATCGCCCAGCCCGGCGTCCGGAACGGGGCGCAGCACCTGCACGACTACGTCGGCAACCTGTCCACCGACGCCGACTCGAACAACCAGAGCCTGCAGGCCGCGGGCACCACCTGCCGCAACGGCGACAAGTCGGCGTACTTCTGGCCGGTCGTCCGGATCGACACCGAAGGCGACAGCGAGGAGGACCAGCAGGACGACGGGCAGCAGGGCGACCAGGGCCAGGGCGACCTTCCCGCTCAGGACGAGAACGGGGAGTTGCCCGGCAACGAGGGCGAGATCCAGCGCCCCGCCGTCGTCGACATCACCTTTCGCGGCAGTCCGGTGACCGAGGTCGAGGCGATGCCGAAGTTCCTCCGCGTGCTCTACGGCGACGCGAAGGTCTCCACCAACGGACCAGCCAACGCCCGCGAGTCGTGGACCTGCAGCGGCTTCGAGGACCAGGTGCGCATCGACAAGTACGTGATCTGCCCCGAGGGCAGCGACGTGATGCGCGTGCACGACTTCCCGAGCTGCTGGGACGGGCAGAACATCGACAGCGAAAACCACCGCGACCACATCGTCTACCCGAACCAGAACGGCCAGTGCGAGGACGGCTTCACCGCCGTGCCGCAGCTGCGGATCAGCCTGACCTACGAGATCCCCCGCGAGGTCCAGCTCGCCGGTCAGTACAAAGTGGACGCTTTCCCCGAGGAGGACCACAACCCACTCTCCGACCACGACGACTTCGCCAACGTGATGTCGGACGCGATCATGAACCGGGTCGTGGACTGCATCAACTCCGGCCGCACCTGCACCGAGTAGAAGGGAGGCCCGATCAGGAATCTCACCGCACGAGCACTCCGTTACCGGTGAAGGCCACCGCGGCGTCCCCCGACTCGGTCGCGGTGGCCTTCCCGTCCGGCCCGGGGCATCCGCCGCCCCGGGCCTTCTTCGTGCCGGGGCCCTACTTCGCCTTTTCGGAGCCGGTGCCGAAGACGTTGGCGGGGAACGCACCGTTCGCCACCGCGGTGCGGCTCAGCTGCCGTGCCAGGGTGTGCAGCCGGTCGGCCTTGTCGCCCCCGAAACGCACCCACGGCGAAGCGGCCGAGAAGTTCGTGATGTCCTCGACCCCCTCGCGCACCTCCTGGCCGCGCGCGGTGAGCTTGCCGTCGGTGTCCAGGATGCCTTCGGTGCGCAGGTAGTCGGCCGCGGCGTCCCACTGCTCGTCCGACCAGCCGCGGCTCTTCTTCGCCGCCGGCTCCAGGAAGCCCTTGCCCGTCGCGGTGTGCGTGACCAGCGCGGTCAGCCCGTTCAGCCCGGCCCCGACCAGCGCCGCGATGTGCCCGTCGCCGCGGAACTCGCGCAGCAGCGAAGCCGCGTGCCACAGCACCAGCAGCGGCTCGTCGGGCCAGTCCAGGTCAGCGTGCGCGGCGTAGAGCGGCCGTCCCTCCGGCACACAGCCGTCGGCGACCTCGCGTGCCAGCTCGGCGGCCTCGGTGACCACTTCGGACTCCGCCAGTTCGTCCCCGAGCAGCCGCCGCAGCGCCGCCTCCGCCGCGGCGAAGCGGGCTTCGACCACCTCGCGCGGATCGGCCAGCTCCCACGCGCGCGGGATGTGCCGCGCGACCAGCTCCGGGTTGAAGTTGAAGAAGGTGGCGGCCACCGGCCCCGGGCCGACCGCGCCCATCGGCGCCGACCGGCTGGCGAAGTACCCCATCCGGCCCGGCCGCAGCCCGACCTCGGTGAAGCGCTCCTCCGCCTCCGGGGCGAAGTAGACCATCGCGTGGATCGGTTCGAGCACGCGGTGACAGCGGTACGCGATTTCCTTGGCCTCAGCGAGTTCCATGCCCCGGAGGCTACCGCCGGGTACGGCCGCCGGGAAGAAAGGAAGGACGAGCTGGCATGTAAGCCGGATCCTGTCCCCACGACCCCGGCGGACCGGGGCCGCGGTGGGCGGCCATCCATCTCGGCCTGCCGTCGCCGGCAGGCTCCAGCGGCCTACCCGCAGGCATCGGGCGGGCCGCCCTCGATCGCCTGCGCAGGAGCTCGCGCTCCCTCTTGGCCTTGCTCCGGGTGGGGTTTACCGAGCCGTCCCGGTCACCCGGGACGCTGGTGGTCTCTTACACCACCGTTTCACCCTTACCCAGCCGCGAACGGCTGGGCGGTCTGTTTTCTGTGGCACTGTCCCGCGGGTCACCCCGGGTTGCCGTTAGCAACCACCCTGCCCTGCGGAGTCCGGACTTTCCTCGAAACCCGCTCCCCGGGGGGGATCGGGTCACGCGACCGCCCTGCCAGCTCGTCCAGCACTCCAGGGTACTCACCCACCGGCGGCGGGCGCGCGCTGGTTGCGTTCACCGTCCGCGCGCACCGCGAACCACAGGCCGTCGCGCCCGTGCCCGTTCCAGTCACCGGCCAGCCGGTCACCGGCGAACCGGTACAGCGGCCGCCCGGCCAGCGTGACCTGCCAGCTGCCGTCGGCCCGCTGCACGGTGCCGACCAGCTCCGGCGCGATGCCCTCGACGCCGGCCTGCCGCTCGGTGAGCACCGGCGGCCAGGTCTTCGCGCAGTCGCCGTCGCAGAAGGACTTCGACGGCCCGGTCCGGTCCTTCTCGAACCGGTACAGCACCGCGCCGTTCCCGTCGGTCACGGTCACGCCCATCGACGGCACGCTGCGCGCCACCAGCTTCACCGCCTGCCCCGAACCCGCCGGCGACAGCGGCATGGTGGTTTCCACCCCGGTCTCCGGGGCACGCACGCCTTCGTCCAGTTCCGCCAGGTCTCGCGCGCTCGGATCGTCGGACGCCAGCACGGGCGGCTTCACCACCGGAGCCGAGGTCTGCCCGGTCTCGGACGCCACGGAGGCGGGCAGCTCGCCACCCTCGTCGCTCCACCAGTTCACCAGGCCGACCACCAGCAGCGCGCCCGCCGCGCCCAGCGCGACCTTGCCCACCGTGGTGCCCAGCCCGGCCCGCCTGCCCAGTTCGCCGAGGTCACGCAACCAGAGCACGGTGGCGCGGCGCAGGTCGCCGGCCCCCCGGCGCGCCACCCGCCAGGAACCGGTACCCCGTGGCCGCTGCCCGTGTCGAGCCGCCACAACACCCCCTCGTCTAGCGGCCGGCGAGAATCCTCGCGCGGCTCATCTCACCCGTGCTGAACACCGGCCGGTCCGGCACGTCGAGTTCGTCCGGCACCGGGCACTGCCGTTCCAGGTCCGCGGCCCAGGCCAGCACCGCGGACGGGCTGTTCATGCCGACCACGCCGAGCAGGCGGCCGTCCCGGACATAACCGGTCACGGTCCGGCCGCCCCCGGCGGGTGGACTGAGCGCCACCGTGTCGGTGCCGAGCTTCGGCACCCCGGCGGCCTGGATGCGGACCCCGTGCTGCTCGGACCAGAACCGCGGCATCGGCGTGAACGGCTTGGCCGCGGCCGGTCCGGCGAGCAGGTTCTCCGCGGCGGCGCGGCCCATCTCGATGGCGTTGAGCCAGTGCTCCACGCGCCGCGGCACCGCGTCGAAGCGCAGGTTGGGCCACTGCGCCACGTCACCGGCCGCGACCACGTCGTCCGCGCCGACGACGTGGCAGGTGGATTCGCACACCACGCCGTCGGAGATCCGGAGCCCGGCCCCACGCAACCACGACACCGCGGGCACGGTGCCGACCGCGGCCACCACGCACGAGGCAACCAGCATCTGCCCGTCGGAGAGCCGGATGCCCATGCCGGTGTGGCCGGGCAGCCAGTCCTGGATCGAGGTGCCCAGTGCGAGCCGGACGCCGTGGTCGCGGTGGAGCTGGGTGAGCCGCTCGCCGAGGTCCTCGCCGAGCACGTTGCCCATCAGGCTCTTCGACCGCCCGATGATGGTCACCTCGCGGTCCATCTCACGCAGGCTGGAGGCGATTTCGCAGCCGGTGAACCCGCCGCCGATCACCGCCACCGGGCCGCGCGTGCCCGCCAGGTTCTTCTGCAGCCGCTGCGCGTCGGACAGCGTGCGCATCACCACCACGCGCGGGTGGCCGTGCGGGATGTTCGCCGCCCGCTTGGGTTCCACGCCGGTGGCGATGATCAGCCCGTCGTAGCCCATCTGCTCACCGCCGGGCAGGTGCAGCACGCGCCGGCGCGGTTGCAGGTGCAGCGCGGTGGTGTCGAGCCGCCAGACCGCGCCGAGTTCCTGGTACTGCTGCAGGCGCAGCTCACCCGCGCTCATCGCGCCGCTGAGGAAGCCCTTGGACAACGCGGGCCGGTGGTACGGCCGCAGCGGCTCGCTGCCGATCATCACGATCTCGCCGTCGAAGGCCAGTTCACGCAGGCGCTCGGCGGCACGCAGCCCGGCGAGACCGGCGCCGACCACGACGATGCGCTCGGCCGACTGTCTGGCTCTCATCACTGATCGACCCCTTGCAGCTGGATGGCGCGCATCGGGCAGGCGCGGGCGGCGGCCTGGGCCTGGTCGTTCTGCGCGGCGTTCGGATTGCGGGTGTAGCGCAGGCGCCCGTCCTCGCGGAGCTGGAAGACGTCGGGGGCCTCCTGCTGGCAGATGCCGTACCGGCGGCAGCGCTGGTTGTCCACGCTGACCCGCATCACCACCGCCTTGCCGGGTTTCGACGGGCCGACCGGCGGCGCGTCGAGCAGGCCGATGCGCACCAGGTGCTTCGGCGGCATCAGGCGCAGCACGCTGAGCGTGAGCGCCGGCGCGAGCACGGTGATGCCGCCCAGCCACAGCAGCGAAAGGTGCCCGTTGGCCGCGGCGCCGAACCACGAGTGCACCACGGTCATCGCCACCGCCGGATAGGCCAGCTGGTGGAACCGCAGCCAGTTCAGGTACTTCACCGTGCGGTGCAGGCCGGCGGTGATGGTGATGGCGACCATCAGCTCCAGCCCGAGAATGCCCAGCGCGTGCCTGGCCAGGCCGCCGTCGGCGAACGGCACCAGGATCTTGGCCATGCCGAAGTCGATGTCGTCGAGGAACGGGAACGCCGCGGCGTGCGTGATCCCGGTGGCGATGGTGAACGAGGCCAGCATCTGGTGCCCGCCGCGCAGGGCGTGGTGCCCGGACAGGCGGCGCACCCAGCCGGTCGCGGTGAGCACGCCCCAGGACAGGGTCAGGCACATCGCGACGTAGGCCAGCCTGGCCGAAAGGGCCGCCATCTCGCGGACACCGGCGTCGTGCGGGGAGGTGGCGGCCTGCAGGAGCAGGGGGTCGGGCATTAAGTCGTGCCTCCGGATCGGGGAATTCGCGGGCTTCAGTCGCTGGCGTGGCGTGAGCCGCGGCGGTAGGCCCCGAACCAGCGCACCAGGCCGAGCGTGGCGGCGATGGCCACGAGGCCGGCGAGCACGCCGAGCAGCACACCACCGAAGCCCAGTTCGTCACCGCCGCCTTCGGCACCGGTGGTGGCCACCGAGCGGGCCGGGTTGCCCGCTACGCCGTTGGCCGCGGGTGTGGCCGGGGTGGCGCCGGTCAGCGAGTCGGCGCGGGCCAGTCCGGTGCCTTCCAGCAGGGTCATGTGGCGCATCACCGCGTTGACCGCCTTCTGCGCGAAGGAGCGGATCGCGTCGTTCTTGGTGGTCGCGCGCACGGTGGCGACGAGCGGGAAGACCGTGCCGTGCGCAGCGCGGGCCAGGTTGACGTAGGTGCGGTCCGCCTCGGCACCGGTCTTGCCGGAGATTTCGTCCATCCAGCCCTGCTGCTGCGCGGTCGGCTGGCTGGGCAGGCTGACGCCGACCTGCGCGGCGGTTTTCTGCACCTCGCCGTCGAGCACCGCGTGCTCTTCGGACAGGTGCCCGCCGACCTCCCTGATCTTCGGATTGGTGGTGCGCTCGGAAATCAGCTTGCTGATCGGGCCCTCCCACAGCCCGGCGAGCCGCACCTTGACCAGGATCTCCTCGTCGGCCGGGGCCAGTTCGGCCTGCGCGGAGGCGGGGGAACCACCGCACAGCAAGGAAATCACCGGCAGCAGGCTCGCCACGAGCAGGGACAGCAGCCGGCGCGAGCGCGGTTTCACCGCGTGCCGGGACCGGGCGGGGTTGGTCATCGCGTGCCCCTTCGGGGAAAGTTCGTGCATTTCGGGGAGTCAACTGGGTGGTACGGCAGTGATCAGCGGCTGGTTCGGTCCGCAGTTCCGGGAAATGGTGTGACCTGGATCACATAGCGGTTACGCTGCGTTCCACCCGGAATCACGGACGTGAACCTGGTTCACCTCCCGCCGATGCAGTATCGTGATCGCACCGCTCGAGCGCGATCCGATTCCCCCGACTCCGCATTCGGCGCGCCGCGGTAACGAACTCTTTCACCTCGCCTTCAGGGAGGCAGGTCGCTTCATGAAAAGCGCAGGAATCACCGGAATGACCACAAATGGTCCGGACGAAGAACTGGTGACGATGCTGTACCACCAGTTCCGCGAGAGACTTTTCAGCCATGTGCTGCGGCTGACCAATTACGACCGGCAGTGGACGGAAGACGTGGTGCAGGAGACGCTGATCCGCGCCTGGCAGAACTCCGCCACGCTGACCAGGGAACCCGGCATGCTCCGGGGCTGGCTGCTGACCGTCGCGCGGCGCATCGTGATCGACGGCTGGCGCTCGCGGCAGGCCCGCCCGCAGGAGGTGGAACTGCTCCGCCCGGAAATGGCGGGCTGCCCGGACGAGACCGATCAGTCCCTTTCCGTGATGGTCATCGTCGATGTCATCAGCAGGCTGAGCAACGAGCAGCGCGCGGCCATTTATCAAACGTATGTGAAAGGTCACACCGTGCGCGAGGCCGCGCAGATTCTGCAGGTTCCGGAAGGCACGGTGAAATCCCGGCTGCACAAGTCCATGCGACTGATCAGGAATGCACTGCAGGAGTGGACCTGAGGGGACCGGTGAGGTGATGAACGGACGGCATTCCGCGCTCGCGGCCTACGCACTGGACGCATTGGACGAGAGCGGAGCCAGGAAATTCGAACGACATTTGGCGCGGTGCGCGCGCTGCCGGGAGGAATTGACCGGGTACGCCGAATCGGGGCTGTTCGGCCTGCTCCGCGACGCGGCGGAGTCCGGTGTGCTCAACCCGCTGCTGGACTCCATCCCGGCCCAGCGAGCGACCGAGCCGGACGCCGCACCACCGCGGCGGCGCCTGCTGTCCTGCCGGTCACGCCTGCGCCGCGTGCTGCTGCTGGTGGGGAGGTGACCGCGGCCGTGCCGGGCCGCCTCGCGCCCTTCCGCGTGCCTGGCGCCATGAGCGATACCAGGGAGTGCACTGTCACCACCGCTACCACCGCCGTCTCGCCGGGTCTGGCCGGTGCACCCTGGGTGACCGGCACTACTGGAGTAGGGCCAATTCTGCCGCCGAACGGCCCGCGGGTCTCTACGGTAGGCACCGTAGAAAACACGGAGAGTTGGGCGAACGGCCCTTCGGTCCCCCCGCTGGTCACGCTCGGTGCCCTGGACAAGGCCGGAGAAGATGGTGCATTCTCCGGGTCCCACGCGCGTTCACTCCGCAGGGGACACCGAGAGCGGCCGAGGTGCCGCGGATCGGAGAGCTACCCGTGACTTCGTCTTCAGCGCTGTCTTCCGCGCTGGCGCCCGCCGCCCGAAGACCAGCCGAACTGGTCGCCGCGCCCTTCTTCGGCAGGGAAAAGGAGCTGGACACCATCGGCGGCCTGCTCGCGCGCGCCAGGGAAGGCCTCGACTCGCACGTGATGGTCTTCGGTGAGTTCGGCGGGGGCAAGACCGCGCTGCTCGACGCCGCCGCCCGCCGCGCGCGGGCGCAGGGCTTCACCGTGGCGATCGCGCGCGGCGCCCGGCTGGAGGTCCGCCTGGCCGGCGGCATCGTGCACCAGCTGTCCGACGCGCTGCTCGAGGTGATCGACGGCGACGGCACCAACGCGCTGCCCGCTCCGGCGCGCTCGAACTCCGAATTCGACGCGCTCGAGTCCTTCCAGCTGCTGGTCCGGACCGCCGCCGCCCGCCGCCCGCTGTTCCTCGCCGTGGACGACGTGCACCTGGCCGACGCCTGGTCGATGCGCTGCCTCGCCTACGCCAGGCCGCGGCTGGCCGGGCACCGCGTGGTCATCGCGACCACCGCGAACCGCGGGCTCGCCCCGCTCAGCGAGGTTTCGCTGCCGGAGCTGACCGGCACCACGCCCGAGGTGATCGAGCTGGGCGGGCTCGACCTGACCGGGGTGGCCGGGCTGGTGCGGGCCGCGACCGGGCGCCAGGACGCCGGGTTCGCCGCGGCCTGCCGTGAGGTCACCGGCGGCAACCCGTACCTGCTGCGGTCGCTGGTCAGCACGCTGCGGCACCAGCAGTACAAGATCAGCGAGCTGACCGCCGAGCAGATCCGCGCGGTGTCCGTGCCGCTGATCGGCGAGATCCTGCGGGTGCGGTTGCGCGGCCTGCCCGGCACCACCGATGTCGCGCGCGCGGTCGCCGTGCTCGGTGAGGACGCCACGCTGGAAGCGGTCGGCGCGCTCGCCGGGCTGTCCCCGCGTGCCACGCTGCGCGCGGTGGACACGCTGGTCCGGCTGCACGTGCTGGCCGACAGCTATCCCCCGGCCTTTACCTACTCCTACGTGCGCAACGGCGTGCTCGACGACATGTGCGTCGCCGAGCAGGCCGCCAGCCACGCCACCGCGGCCCGCCTGCTGTTCGACGCCGGTGTCCCGGACGAACGCGTCGCCGCGCACCTGCTCGAAGCGGGCCCGATCCGCCTGCCGTGGGGCGTGGAGGTGCTGCGCCGGGCCGCCCGTCGCGCGGTCCACCAGCAGAACGCCGACCTGGCCGGTGCCTGCCTGCGGCGCGCGCTCGACGAGCGGCTGCCCCCGGACCGGCGGCTCGCCGTCCAGTTGGAACTCGGGCACGTCGAGTTCGGTTTGGACCGTTCGGCCGGGCGCGCCCGGCTGCGTGACGCGCTGGCCATGGCCGAAGATCCCGGCGCCGCCGCCGAAGTCGCCGAGACGATGGTGCTCGGCTCCTGCGGTGACGCGGCGAACCGGCTGGCGATCTCGGTGGCCACCGAGGTGATCGCACGGCTCGGTTCCGCCCAGCGCGAGGTCGCGCAGCGCCTGCGGTACACCACCTATCTCGCCGCGGCCGGTGGTTCGCGGCACGCGTCGGCGTGCGCGAAGCGGGTGTTCGACGACCTGCGCGCGGAGATCCCGGAAAACGACCAGCTGCGGCGCATCCACGCGCTGCTGGTCGCGCTCGCGCACGCCAGGGAAGCCGGTTCACACGCCGACTTCCTGCGGTACGCGGCCGAATCGCTCGACGGCGACCCGATCCCGGCCTTCGGCCAGCCGTACGTGTTCGCCCTGTTCAGCACCGCGCTCGCGGACGAGCCCGAGCACGCCGAGCGGTTCCGCCGGCTGGTCGAGGGCATGCGCGAACCGCACGACTACCACCTGCCGAAGGGCATCGCCGCGTCGCTGGCCCACGGCATGGCCATCCACCTGCTCGGCGACCTGCCGAAGGCACGCACCTTCTTCGCCTCACCGGTGCGCATGTTCCTCGACTCCGGCGCGGCGAACGGCTGCCCGATGGCCACGCTGTGCCTGGCCTGGTACACCGAGGTGCTGGTGGACCTGGGCAGGCTCGACGAGGCGACCGCGATGCTCTCGCACGTCACCGCCAGCCAGCTGTTCCCCGACACGCACCTGCTGTTCGCGCGCGCCAGGCTGCGGCTGGCCGCCGGGGACGGGCAGGCTGCGCTCGACGACCTGACCGACTGCGGCAGGCGGCTGGCGGAACGCGGCGTGGTCAACCCGGCCGTGCTCGCCTGGCGTGAGCAGGCCGTGCGCGCGCACCTGCTGCTGGGTGACCGTGAGCAGGCGGCCGAGCTGGCTGCGGAGAACCTGCGGTTGTCGAAGCAGTGGGGCACCCCGCGAGTGGTCGGCACGGCGCTGCTGGCCGCCGGGATCGCGGGTGAGGACGGCGACGACGCCGAGCACGCGCTGCAGTCCGCGATCGAGTCGCTGTCGGCGTCGCCCGCGAAACTGCGGCTGGCGGAGGCCCTGTTCGAGCTGGGTGCGCTGCTCCGGCGGCGCGGGCACCCGGAGAAGGCGGTGCCCCAGCTGCGGCGGGCGCTGGACCTGACCGCGCAGTGCGCGGCGGAACCGCTGTCGCGGCTGGCCGGGCGTGAGCTGCGCGCGTGCGAGTCGGCGTTGAGCGAGACCAAAACCAGCGCGCACGGGCTGACCAGGCAGGAAAGCCGCGTCGCGGCGATGGCGGTGCAGGGGCTGACCAACCGGCAGATCGCCGACGCGCTGCACCTGACCCGCCGGACCGTGGAGCTGCACCTTTCCGGCGCGTACCGGAAGCTCGGCATCTCCGGCCGCGGTGATCTGTCGAGCGCGTTCCCCGGTTAGGGCAGGGCGTCGAGCGCCTGCTGGACGAGCTGCTCCGGCGACTCGGTCACGTCGAGCACCACGCCGCGCTCGTCGTCGGCGAGCGGTTCGAGGTCGGCGAACTGGGAGTCCAGCAGCGACGGCGGCATGAAGTGGCCCGACCGCCCGGACAGGCGCTGCGCGATCACCTCGCGCGGGCCGTGGAGGTGGACGAACCAGACGTCGCCGCCACCACGCAGCACGTCGCGGTACCGCCGCTTCAGCGCCGACGAGGTGACCACCCCACCGGACTCGTCGTGCTCGCGGATCCACCCGGCGATGGCGTCGAGCCAGGGCCAGCGGTCCTCGTCGGTCAGCGGGGTGCCCGCGGTCATCTTCTCGATGTTCGCCTTCGGGTGGAAGGAATCCGCCTCCGCGTACGCCACGCCGAGCGCCTCCGCGAGCGCGGTGCCCACGGTGGTCTTGCCCGAACCCGACACACCCATCACGACCACGACCGTCATGCCGGGCATGTTCCCACAGGCGGCTCGCGGACCGGGGCAACCCGCGCAGTAACCTGAGCGTTCAACACAGGTGACATGGGGCCAGGCGAACGGGAGCCAGGGGTGAGCGCGGGACGCGCGATCGGTCTGTTGCTGGGGGTGGCCGCCGACGGCATCGTCGGGCACCCGAAAGACGGCCGGCCGGTAGCCGGATTCGCCCGCCTGGCGCGGGCGCTGGAGAAGAAGATCTACGCCGACCACCCGGTGCCGGGCGCGGTGCACGCGGGGCTGCTCGCCGGGGGCGCGGTGCTGCTCGGCGTGCTGACCGAGCGCGCGGGCCGCCGCAGCCCGGTGCTGCAGGCCACCGGCACGGCGATCACCACCTGGGCGGTGCTCGGCGGCGCGGCGCTGGCGATCGACGGCACCGAGCTGGCACGCGACCTGGAGACCGGCAGGCTGGACGCCGCCCGCGACACGCTGTCCGAACTGGACCCGCGTGACACCCAGGGGCTGACCGTCATCGCGTTGTCGCGGGCTTCGGTGGAGACGGTCGCGGAGAGCACTTCGGACGCGGTGGTTTCCCCGCTGTTCTGGGGCGCGGTCGCGGGGGCGCCGGGGCTGCTCGGCGCGCGAGCGCTGAAGGTGCTGCGGCGGCTGAACTCGTCACCTCGGCACCACCGGTTCGGCTGGGTGGTGGTGCGCCTGGACGAGCTGGTCAACCTGCTGCCGACGCGGGTGGCCGCGGCGCTGACGGTGAGCGGGGCGCCGGTGGTCGGCGGGTCCGCCGCAGGGGCGTGGCGGGCGTGGCAGCGGGACGCTTCGGCGCACCCGAGCCCGAACGCCGGGCGCGTCGAAGCCGCTTTCGCGGGCGCACTGGAAATCCGTCTGGGTGGGCGGACGGTCTACCCGCACGGGGTCGAAGAGCTGCCGGTACTCGGCGACGGCCGCAACCCGGACGCCGGGCACGTGACACGAGCCGTCGAACTGTCGCGGGTGGTGGGCTGGCTGGCTGGGATCAGCTCGGCCGTGCTGGCCGTGGTGCTGGGCCTGCGCCGCCGCTGACCAGGCGGGGGCGGACACGAATGTGGCTTTCGTGTCCACCTCGCCGGGCACGGAAGCTGGCTCAGCGTCCGCCAGCTTGGGCGCGAAGGTGGCGTTCGTGGCCAGCGGGACGGGGCACGAAAAGGTGTCCCTCAGGTGTGGTGCACGGGCCGGTCTACTTCGGATACTTCGGTCCTGCCGTTCGGCGGCGTAGGTTGCGCCGTCCGGGCCAAGTCAGCCTCGTCTTCGTCCTCGGCCAGCAGCTGCGCGACGGACTTCCGCCGCTCCGGCCGCTCCCGCTCACCGGCCAGCGCACCGCCCGGTTTCAGCTCTCGCACGGTGAAGTACAGCCACCCCAGGATCGCCATCGTGCCGAAGGCAATCCACTGCAGCGCGTACGAGAAGAACGGCCCCGCCTCCAGCTTCGGCAGCGGCAGCGGCTCGAGACCGCCCGGCTGGCCGACGTCCAGCTGGAAGTACCCCGGCCGGATCGGCAGCCCGGTCGCCCGCGCCACCACCCGCGAATCGACCGTGTAACTGTGCAGCTTGCCGTCCGTGGACTCGTCGGCGAAGGCGTCGCGGGCCTTCGGGTCCGTCTCGTCGATCCGCACCCGCGCGA
Source organism: Amycolatopsis albispora (assembly GCF_003312875.1). Taxonomy (NCBI): domain Bacteria; kingdom Bacillati; phylum Actinomycetota; class Actinomycetes; order Pseudonocardiales; family Pseudonocardiaceae; genus Amycolatopsis; species Amycolatopsis albispora. The sequence continues at coordinate 7,698,752 of NZ_CP015163.1, read as the reverse complement.
CCACGGTCACCTCACCGGCGGGCGGCGGCGCGTACGCCGGGACCCGCGTGCGGTCGTCCGGCCGGACCACACCGCGGTCGACCAGCACGACCTGACCATCGGTGGTGCGCAGCGGCGTGAGCACCTCGAACGCGGGCTCCCCCAGCACGGTCCGCAGCCGCGCGACGACCTCGGCGTCCGGCACGTACGTCCCGGTGAAGGTGACCCTGTCCCACTGGGTGGCTTCGGTGGGCGCCGCGCCGCCGGGCAGCACCTCTTCCACCGAGCGCGGCTCGGCGGTGAAGGACGCCGACAGGGCCGCGTTCTGCGTCTCGCGCTCGTTGTCGCGGTGGAACTGCCAGGGCGCCAGCAGCGTGTAGCAGATGGCCGCGAACGCGAACACCACCAGCGTCAACGCCAGCCAGCTCGGCCTGAGCAGGAACTTGAACCGCACCCCCCAACGGTAAGCGGTCGTCCCCGTCACGTTCACCCAACCCCGCGTGCGACCGCCAGCGCCTGCCCCGCGTACCCGCCGCCGAAGGCCGCCGCGTGCATCAGCAGCGGAAACAACTGGTGCAGCCCGACCCGGTCGCGCCACCCCGGTGCCAGCGGCGCGACCTCGTCGTACGCGGCCAGGATCCGGTCCAGCTGGGGCGTGCCGAACAGCGCCAGCATCGCGAGATCGCCTTCGCGGTGACCACCGTGCGCGGCCGGGTCGATCAGCCACACGCGCCCGTCGGCGGACCACAGCACGTTCCCGCTCCACGCGTCGCCGTGCAGGCGAGCGGGCGGTTCTTCGGGCACGCCCAGCTGGTCGAGCCGGGCGCACAGCCGCTCGAAGACGGCGACCTCGGCGGGTCCGTACAACCCGCGGTCGGCGGCGGTGCGCAGGTACGGCTCGATGCGCTCGGCGGCGTAGAACGCGGCCCAGGTGTCGTGGGCGACGTTGCGCATCGGCTCCGGCCCCATCCACGCGTCCACCGGCCCGCCCGGCGGCGGCGCGCCGAAGGCGTCGGCACCCCGCGCGTGCAGCGCCGCCAGCCCGCGGCCGAACTCCTCGGCCGCGCGCGGCTGAGGGCTGCCGCTCTCGACGTACTCGGTGATCAGCCAATCATCGTCGAGAGCGAGCACCTCGGGCACCGGGACGTCACCGTGCTCACCGAGCCAGCGCAGCCCGGCGGCCTCCGCCTCGACCGGCCCCCGCTTGGCGACGACCGTGCGCGAGCCGGTTTCCACCCGGTACGCGGCCCCGCCGAGCGGCGACGACCGCGTGACCGGTTCCCCGAGCAGCCGCGAGACCGCCTTCACAGCCGCTCGCGCACCCAGTCGAGCAGGCCCGGCACGGACCGTTCGATCATGCCCAGCACCTCGGTGAACCCGTCGTTGCCGCCGTAGTACGGGTCCGGCACCTCGGCGTCCGGCCCGGCCGCCGGGTCGAAGTCACGCAGCAACCGCACCCGGTCCGGGTCGTCGACCTTGCGCCGCAGCTCGGCGTAGTGCCCCTGGTCGGCGGCCAGCAGCAGGTCGGCGGCGAGGTGGTCGGCGTCGACCTGCGCGGCGATGTGGTCCACGGGGTAACCGGCGGCGGTCAGCGTCGCGCGTGCCCGGCCGTCGGCGGGTTCACCGACGTGCCACGGCCCGATGCCCGCGCTGCTCACCCGGACCCGGTCGGCCAGCCCGGCGCGGCGCAGCTGCTCGCGGAAGACCAGCGCCGCCATCGGCGAGCGGCAGATGTTGCCCGAGCAGACAAAGACCAGATGGATACCCGTTTTGCTGTCGCTGTCCACCCGCCCAGTGTCCACTGGCGAGCTGTCCCGCGTCCAAGCAGCCCGGGCGTCGTCGGCTACGTCGCTTTCAGGGATTCCGAGAGCTTGCCGCACTGCTCACCGAGTTCTTCGATCTTCGTGATGAGGCCTTCGACGGACTCGGCGTCGTGAGCTGCGTGAACCTCGGGCAGGACCTCCGCGTAGCGCGCGGCGAGCGCGCTGTACCGCTCGTCGAAGTTCGCCTGCCGTTTCGAGCTGAGCCGCGGTTTCCGGCGTGTGTACTCGACGTCCAGCGACAGCAGCCGACCGGCTACCACCGCCGCCGCGGCACCCAGCCGCGTCCGCACGTCCTCCGCGTGCGCCCGCCGCTCCAGCCGTGCGGCCGCGACCCGGCCTGCCCGGCGCGACACCAGGTACAACGCCGAGGCGCCGAGCACCACACCCGCGAGCGCGCCTCCCGCGATGAGGAAACGAGGCAGCGGAGCTGCGATCGTCCGCGTCCCGTCCGGAATGGTCTTCGCCCGCACCAGCGTGTCGTAGTTCACCACCACGACCTTGAGCGCGTCGAGCGGGGAATCGACGAACTCGTCCACTCCCGCCGGGAGCTGCGTCTCGGCGACGTAGGCCTTGCCGAACCCCTCGTCCTCGGCGCCGGCCATCTGCACGCAGCCGTACGTGTCGTATTCGTCGCCCGCCGGGCTGAGCAGCAGCCCGACCGTGCCGGCCGCGGGTCCTTCCAGCTCGTCGCACGCCTCACCGAGGTCCTCGCCCGGCGCCAGCCAGGCGACCACGAGCCTGCGGTTGCCCACGATCTGCTCGGCGGCCTGCTCATCGATGTTCGTGCCGTCCCCGACGTGGACCGAGGACACCCGCAGGTCGGACTGCAGGTCGTTGTCGAACGCGCCACCGGTCCACAGCCCCCAGCCCGCGAGCACCACGCACACCGCCAGCGCGACGAGGAACAGGCCGTTGCCCCGGCCGCGATACCGTTCAAGCGACTTCAGCGCGCTCATGCCAGCTGCCTCCCCACGTACACGTCGGGCCGGTAGTCGGTGCGCCCGAGCAGTCGCGCGACCTCATCGAGCCGCGCGTGGGCGTCGGTGAGGAACGCGTCCGGATCGCGGCCCTCCTCCAGCGCTTCGCGTGCGCTTTCCAGCTTCGCGAGCGCGAGGGTCAGCGCCACGTCGCTCTCCCCGTCGGTCAGCCCGGACACCTCGATGGCCAGTGCGGTCAGCGCGCCGAGCCTCGCTCCCGCACTGGTCCCGCGCGGCAGCCCACGCGGCTTGCGCACCGCGCGCGCCGAAAGTGCGACGAACACCGCCACGCACCCGGCGAAAACCCAGGGCAGCGCGGGCAGCGTCACCCGCAGCGGGTCCGGCGGCTGGTACGGCAGCGGCCGGTCGAACAGGCCCGCGTACCGGATGTCGATGACCCGGTCGAGATAGACCCCGAGGATCGCGTCCTGCGGGTACACGCGCGACGACAGGTACCGGCCGAACTGGGCGTACGTGCTCGCGGCGGCGACGTCGGCGAAGGCGTCCGCATTCGGCCCGTGGTACGAGACCCACAGACCGTAGAGCACCACGATCGGGCGGTCGGGGAACCGAGCCGTGAGCGCGGCACCGTAGTCGGGCACCGGCTCGCCGAAGGGCTGCCGCGGGAACGCGGCCACCAGCGGCTCGGCACCGTCGAACGCCTGCCGTGCCGCGTCGTGGGGTACCTCGGTCAGCGTCGCGCCCTCGGCGGTGTAGCGACCGGCGGACCGCAGCGCCGCCTCGACGGGGGCCAGTTCGGCGGCGGTCGGCTCCCGCCAGCGGAAGTCCGAGGGACCACTGGCGACCGGCTGCTCCCACAGGTGCCCGAGCAGGTAGATGATCAGGCCCGTGACGTCACCCACCGCGAACTCGGCGCGCCGCTCGTCGAGCGTGCTCGGCGCGACCTCCAGGATGCCGCCGCTCACGGTGGTGCCGACGATCGTCACCACCTCGCGCTCGCCCTTCTCCGCCTGCGATTTCGCTTCGCTGATCTGCTTCCGCTCGGCCTCGTCCAGGCCCGGCGGGGCCACGAGGATGCGGGCGTCGCGGTTGCCGATCGCCTGGTCGACGCGGGCTTCGTCCCAGTGCGCGACCGCGCCGGGCAGCCGGACCACCCGCTCGGCCTGCAACCGGGCGACGAGTTCCTCGACCGGCGGCACCGAGGCGTCCGAAAGCCCGGCCTCCTTGCCGGCGCGGGTGGATTCCGGTGACGTCGGTGACTGCGCATAGCTCACGTCGATGGTCTCGGCGCGCTGCGAAACCAGGAACACCACGAGGGCGACCACGGCCGCGCCGAGGCAGGTCCACCGCGCGACACCGAGCCAGGTACCGACCTCGCGTCGCGTGTCACTCACCGGCTGCCTCCCGCCACAGCTCACCCGCGCGCCGCGCGTCGTTCTCGGCACGCTCGGCCGCGTGCGGTCCACCGCCCTCGGCGGCAATCGCCTCCGCCCGCGCGAGGAGGTCGTCGGCTTCGGGCACCGTCGCTTCGCACGCGTCCCGGCGGATCGTCGCGGCCTGGATCGCCGACCTCGCGGCGGCCCACGCTTCGCCGCGGCGCTGCCGCTGTCTCTTCGCGTGCGGGTAGAGCGTCGCCGTGGTGCCCGCGGCCACGAGCACGGCGATCCCACCCAGCCAGATCGGCCAGCTTGACCCCATGCACGCACTCCCTCGGCTCGGACTGACGATCGAGTCGATGATGGTAGGCGTCCCGGAGCGACCGGCGTGCGGGTTCCGGCGAACTGGTTCTCAGCGGGTGCCGCAGGCCGAGTCCAGCGACCGGCGGAGGGCCCGCTCGTGCAGCCGGTCCAGGTTCAACTGCCGGTCGGTCACCACGATCGCCGCCGCCAGCTTGCCCCCGCAGGACGGCCGCGCCCGGGTGGCCACGGTGGCCGACAGCTCGTCGAGCAGGCCCGCGTTGAGCCGGTCGATCACCGGGCGCACCTCGGTCGGCAGGTCGGGGCGCTCGGTCGGCGCCTGCTCCGGGTGTGCCGTCCAGTACTCGTGCAGCCCGCGCTGCACCACCTTGTTCGCCTCGATCTGGTCGCGGAAGAACTCGACCGCCTCGGCCGGGTCGAGGCCGAGGCCGGGGGCCTTGGCCGCCACCCCGTCGAGGATCTGCTGCTCACGCACCGGATCGTCAATGGGCTGCGTGGTGCCGAACTTGGCGGCGGCCACCTTGTCGGCGATCTGGACGCGCTGCCCCGACAGGTCGGCCAGCGGCCACAGCGAAGCGGGCGGCGCGGCCACCGCGGGTGAGGCGGCCCCGAGCAGGAGGGCGGTGAGCAGAACGGTCAGCAACCGACGGCGCATGACCCGTCACGGTACATGCGAGGATCACCGGCATGCCCGTCCAACTCGCCGACGTGATCACCGCACTGGAAACCGCCTACCCGCCGGGGCTCGCCGAACCGTGGGACGCGGTCGGCCTGGTCTGCGGGGACCCCGCCGAACCGGTGGCGCGCGTGCTGGTCTGCGTGGACCCGGTCGAGTCCACCGTGGACGAGGCGCTGGAGCTGGGCGCGGACCTGCTCGTCGCGCACCACCCGCTGCTGCTCAAGGGCGTGCACGGGGTGCCTGCCGACAGCACCAAGGGCAAGCTGGTGCACCGGATGATCCGCGCGGGCGTGGCGTTGTTCTGCGCGCACACGAACGCCGACTCGGCCAGCCCCGGTGTCTCCGACGCGCTCGCCGAAGCGATCGGCCTGCGCGTGCTCCGGCCGCTGTCACCCACCGCCGAAGGCGCGGACACCGGCCTCGGCCGCATCGGCGAACTGCCCGAGCCGGAACCGTTCGCTCGGTTCGTCGAACGGGTGTCCGCCGCGCTGCCCGAGACCCGGCCCGGTGTCTACGGGGCCGGCGACCCGGACCGGGAGATCCGCACGGTCGCGGTGTCCGGCGGGTCCGGCGACAGCTTCCTGGCCACCGCCAAGGCCGCCGGGGTGGACGCGTACGTGACCGCGGATCTGCGCCACCACCCCGCCGGTGAGCACCTGGAGGCCGGGCCGTCGGTGCCCGCGCTGGTCGGTGTGACGCACTGGGCCAGCGAATGGCCGTGGTGCGGGCAAGCCTCGGCCGTCATGCGCGCGGCGCTTGCCGGTACCGTCGACATTCACGTCTCCACGAGGTGCACCGACCCGTGGACGATCCGCGCTTGAAGTCCCCGAGGGAGTGACGACACCGTGAAGGCCGAACCCGCCGTGCAACGCCGCCTGCTGGAGCTCGCCAAGGTCGACGCGGAGCTGTCGCGGCTGGCCCACCGTCGCCGCACGCTGCCGGAGCTGACCGAGGTCGCCGAGCTGGAGAAGGAACTGCGGGCGAAGAAGGACGCGCTGGTGTCCGTGCAGACCAGCGCCTCGGACCTGGACCGCGAGGTGGCCAGGCAGGAACGCGAGATCGACTCCGTGCGCACCCGCAGCGACAAGGACCGCAAGGCGATGGAGTCCGGCGCGGTCGCCGCCAAGCAGCTCACCGAACTCCAGCACGAGATGGAAAGCCTGCAGCGCCGCCAGACCGCGCTCGAAGACGACCTGCTGGAGCTGATGGAACGCCGTGAGGCGCTCGACCTGGACGCCCAGCGCACCGGCGCCGAGGTGGACAAGGTGACCGCGCAGCTGGAGCAGGCGGTCCGCCGCCGCGACGAGGCGTTCGCCGACATCGACACCACCCAGGCGCGGCGCGAGCAGGACCGCGCCGCGCTGGCGCCGAAGTTCCCGGAGCCGCTGACCAAGCTCTACGAGCGGGTGCGCGCGCAGAAGGGCATCGGCGCGGCGCTGCTGCGCTCGCGCCGCTGCGGTGCCTGCCAGCTGGAGCTGGACCGCAACACCGTCTCCGAGATCAAGGCGGCGGCCGAGGACGAGGTCATCCAGTGCGAGAACTGCAACGCGATCCTGGTGCGCACGCTGGAGTCCGGGCTGTGAGGGTGCTCGTCGAAGCCGATGGCGGGTCGCGGGGCAACCCGGGGCCGGCCGGCTACGGCGCGGTGGTGAAGGACGCCGACACCGGCGAGGTGCTCGCCGAGCGCCAAGCCGGGCTCGGCGTGGCGACCAACAACTTCGCCGAGTACTCCGGCTTGCTGGCCGGGCTGGCGGCCGCCGCCGAGCTTGGTGCGTCCACTGTGGACGTCCGGATGGACTCGAAGCTGGTGGTCGAGCAGATGTCCGGGCGCTGGAAGATCAAGCACCCGGATCTGCGGCCGCTGGCCGAGCAGGCCAGGGAACTGGCCGCGCGCTTCGACCGCGTGACCTACGCATGGATCCCGCGGGCGGACAACTCGTACGCCGACCGGCTCGCCAACGAGGCGATGGACACCCAGGCCGGGACGGCGACAACAAAAACGAAGACGGACCGGGTGTCCCCGGCGAAGTGGAGCGGCGCGCAGGGCACACCGACGAAGTTCCTCCTGCTGCGCCACGGCCAGACGGAGATGTCGGTGGACCGCCGGTACTCCGGGCGCGGCGACGTGCCGCTGACCGAGCACGGCCAGCGCCAGGTGGCCGCCGCGGCGAAGCGCATCGCCGCGATGGACGGGCTGGTCGTCGACGGGGAGCCCGCGCCGATCATCGCGTCACCGCTGCTGCGCACCCAGCAGACCGCGCAGGCGGTGGCGGACGCGCTCGGCGGGCGGGTGGAAACGCACCAGGGCCTGATCGAGACGGACTTCGGCAGCTGGGAAGGCCTGACCTTCACCGAGGCCGCCGACCGCGACCCCGAGCTGCACGCGCGCTGGATCAGCGACTCCTCGGTGCCCGCGCCGGACGGGGAGAGCTTCGACGCGGTGCACCGGCGGGTGCGCGCGGTGCGCGACGACCTCGTCGACCGGTTCGCCGGGCGGACCGTGGTGGTGGTCAGCCACGTCACGCCGATCAAGTCACTGCTGCGGCTGGGCCTGGACGCCGGGCCGTCCCTGCTGTTCCGGCTGCACCTGGACCTGGCGTCGCTGTCCATCGTCGAGTTCTACCCCGACGGCAACGCCTCCGTCCGACTGGCGAACGACATCTCCCACCTGAGCTGAACGCGGGTTCCACGCCCTCCCGGCTTCGGCGAGCAGTTCGAGGCGTGTCGAGGTGTCACGAATGTGGCTTTCGAGACGTTTCGCGTCTCGAAAGCCACATTCGTGACATCGGAGCCGGTGCGGGGTTCAGGAGACGGGGGCGTTCGCCCAGGCTTCCAGCATGACGCGGGCGATGGACGAGTTGCCCGGCATGATCAGCCGTCCCGAGTCGTCCGGTTGCGCGTCCCGGCCCCGTTCGAAGGCGGCCAGGACCTCCGCCCGCGTCACCCAGCGCGCGTCCTCGATCTCGCCGTCCGCGGGCACCAGTGGTTTCGCGGCGTCCGCGCGTGCGGTGAAGCCGAGCATGATCGAGCGCGGGAACGGCCACGGCTGGCTCCCGAGGTAGCGGATCGCCGACACCTCGGCGCCGACCTCCTCCCGGATTTCCCGCGCCACACAGCCTTCCAGCGACTCGCCGGCCTCGACGAACCCGGCCAGCACCGAATACCGCCCCGGCGGCCAGATCGGCTGCCGCGCCAGCAGCACGCGCTCGCCGTTGACGCCGACGTCGTCGTGCACCAGGCAGATCACCGCGGGATCCGTGCGCGGGTACTCCTCGCGCCCGCACCCGTCGCACTTCGTCGCCCAGCCGAACTGGAGCAGCTTCGTGGTGCCACCGCACCGCGCGCAGAAACCCGCGCGGTGGTGCCAGTTCCGCAACGCCATCGCGGTGGTGAACAGCCCGGCCGAGGTGTCGTCCAGCAGATCACCGTGCCCGCGCAGGTCCACCCACACCTCACCGCCGGCCAGCGGTGCCTGGTCGCGCAGGCCCCAGCTGCCGGTGAGCGTCACCCACTCGCAGTCCTCCGGCGGCCTGCCCGGCAGCGTCCAGTAGTCCACGTCCTGCCACTCGCCGAGGAACGCCGCGTCCGGCGGCGGCACGTCCCCGAAGGCCAGCGCCTTGCGCGTGGCCAGCGCGTCCCCGCCCTGCGGCACGGGGGTGCGGCCGGACTTGGCGTCCAGCAGCACCACCCGCGCGTCGGGCCAGCGGGCGTGCAGCCGGTCCGGATCCCCGCGCAGGTTCTCCTGACGGTCCACAGTGGACCGGGACAGCGTGGGGAGCCGGTCGAGCTGGAACGGCTGGGTCATGCCGCTCCGATCGCGACCCCGCCGACGGCTTCGAGCCCGCGTCCGATCGTGTCCGCGTCCCCGACCACCACGCCGGTGAACCGGTGCGGGGCGAAGAAGTCCAGCGCCGCCTCGGCGACCTCCTCCGCGGTGACCGCGGCCAGCCGCTCGGGGTGCCCGGCCAGCCATTCGAAGCCGAGCCCGGCCTGCGCCAGCGCGGACAGCTGCCCGGCCAGCCCGGTCTGCGAGGAGATCGAGATGCCCAGCGAGCCGATCGCGTACTGGCGCACCGATTCCACCTCGTCGGCGGTCGGCGGCACCAGGCCGAGCCTGGCCAGTTCGTACCGCGTCTCCAGCAGCGCCGCCGCGGTCACGTCGGTGGCGGTGTCGGCGTCGACCAGCAGCGTGGCGGTGTTGCCGGTGAACTCGAACCCGGAGTGCGCGCTGTAGGTGTATCCCTTGTCCTCGCGGATGTTCTCCACCAGGCGCGAGGAGAAGTAGCCGCCGTAGGCCAGGTTCGCCAGCTGCAGGTGCGCGTACCGCGGGTCGGTGCGGCGCAGGGCCTGCGCCGACAACCGCAGCTGCGACTGCACGGCACCGGGCCGCGGCACCAGCAGCACCTCACCGCCGGTCAGCTCGGGCAGGTCCGGCAGCACGTTCGCCGACTTGTCCGAGGCCCAGTCACCGAGCGCGCGCTCGAGCTCGGCCACCACCGCGTCCGGATCGACGTCACCGACGATCACCAGGGTGGAATTGCGCGGCAGCACCGCGTTCGCGTGCAGTGCGCGCACGGCTTCCGGCACCACCTTGGCCACGTCCTCGGCCTCGGGCACCTCGCGGGTCACCGGGTGGTTGCCGTACCGCCTGCGCTGCAGGGCTTCGCGGGCGATGGTGCGCGGCTGCGTGCGGGCGATGGCCAGCCGCTCGATCAGCCGCGCCGACTCCCTGGCCACCTCGGCGTCCACATAGGACGCTTCGGTGAGCAGGTCGGCCAGCACGTCGAACAGCGTGGGCAGCCCGCTGGCCAGCGCGCTGGCGCTGATCGCCAGCCGCTCCGGGTCCACCACGGTGCTCAGCTCGCCGCCGATCAGCGCCATCTCGGTGTCGATGGCCACGCGGTCGCGGCGAGCGGTGCCGGTGACGATGGTCTCGGCGAGCACCTCGGCGGTGGCCGCGTGCAGCTCGCCGGTGCCGGCGAACGGAATGCTCAGCCGGACCTCGACCAGCGGCACGGTGTCCTTGCGCACGGCCAGCACGCGCAACCCGTTCGGCAGCACGGTGTCCACATGGGACAGTTCGGCGGCGGCGCGCTGGCCACCGAGCGGCGGCACCGGCCGCGGGCCGCGCTCGGTGCGGCCGATCTCCTGCGCACTGCGATGCTGCACGGCGGTCACTTGCTTCCTCCTTCGGGCTGCACGATCAGCACCGCACGGGAATCGGGCCGCAGCGCCTTGGCCGCGGCGGCGACGTCGTCCGCGGTCACCGCGGCGAACCGGTCGGCGAGACCGTGCACCAGGCTCGCGTCGTCGTAGAGCAGTTCGAACGCGCCCAGCGCGAGCGTGCGCGAGACCATCCTGTCGTGGTCGGAGTGCAGGCCAGCCACCCAGCGCGCGGTCACCTTGGCCAGCTCGCGCTCGTCCGGCGGGGTGGTGGCGAGCAGGTCGATCTCCTCGTCGATGGCCTTGAGCACGCGGTCGCCGGTGACCTCCGGCGCGTGGATCGCGGTGATCGAGAAGGTGTCGGGGTCCCGTGCCTCGAACGGGCCGAACAACCCGGCACCGGCGCCGATGTCGGTGACGATGGCGTCGCGGTGCACCAGCCGCTGCTGCAGCCGGGACCCGTCGCCGTCGGTGAGCACCCCGGCGAGCACCAGGTTCGCCACGTAGGCGTCCAGTTCGCCGACCGGGTCGGGCATCCGGTACCCCACGGCCAGCGCGGGCAGCGGGGCGTGCGGGTCGGTGTGGAAGCCGCGCAGCTCCTCGGCGGGCCGCGGCTCGGCGAACGAGCGGCGCGGCGGCGCGGGCCGGAACGGCACGTCACCGAAGTGCTTCTCGACCAGCTCTCGGGCCCGGCCGACCTCGAAGTCACCCGCGACGGTGAGCACCGCGTTGGCCGGGGCGTAGAAGGTGTCGAAGAAGGCCGCGCAGTCGTCCAGCGTCGCGTTCTCCAGGTCGACGAAGTCGCCGTACCCGTTGTGCGCGTTGGCGAAGGTGGAGTACAGCACCGGCGGCAGCAGGATCCACGGGAACCCGCCGTACGGCCGGTTCAGCACGTTGAGGCGGATCTCCTCCTTCACCACGTCGATCTGGTTGGCCAGGTTCTCCTGGGTGAGCTTCGGCGCGCGCATCCGGTCGGCCTCGAGGAACAGCGCGCGCTCGAGCGCGGCGGCGGGCAGCACCTCGTAGTAGTCGGTGTAGTCCGGGTGGGTGGACCCGTTGAAGGTGCCGCCGCTGGACTGCACGTGCCGGAAGTGGGCCAGCTTCTCCAAGCTCTCGCTGCCCTGGAACATCAGATGCTCGAACAGGTGCGCGAACCCGGTGCGCCCCTCCGGCTCGGAGCGGAAACCCACGTCGTAGTGCACGGCGACGCCGACCACGGGCGCGGTCGGGTCCGGCGCGAGCACCACGCGCAGCCCGTTGTCCAACTTGAACCTGTGTAGCTCGGGTACGGCCATGCCCGCCACCCTACGGGTTACCACGGACACGATGGGAGCGACCGGCGACGGCCAGCGTGAACTCGTCCGCCGCACCCGGCCGGTAGTCGTCGGCCAGCCCGCCCAGCGCCCGCGTGCCCTTGACCGTGCGCGCGGGAAGCGCCGCCGAGCCGAGCGCGAGCGCCACGCCCGCCACCGACAACACCACGCCGAGCTGGGCGTATCCGACGGTCAGCGCGAGCAGGGCGGTGAGGAACAGCCCGTAGAAGACGATCCGGATGCCGGCGCGGCGCAGCCTGGTCGTCCGCAGCAGGCCGTCGGCGCGGAGGTCGGCTCGCACCGCCCGCTCGAACCGGTGGAGGTCGATCCGGACGTCGTCGAGCACGGCCGCTTCGCGGCGCTCCTGTTCTCGCGAAGCGAACACCTGCTCGAGCAGGTCTCGTTCGAACTCCCGCAGCGGGTCGCCGGCTTCGGTGCGCGTCAGCGTGCCGTCGCTGACCGCCAGGTGGCCGCGATCACGCAGGGCGGCGAGCGTGAGCGCGGCGTCCATCGCGTCGGCACGGCCGTCGGCGAGCACACCCGCGTACCCGGGCGGCGCGCCGGCCGCCGGCCGCGGCCACCACTGCCGCAGGAACGCGATCAGCCAGGCCCAGCACAGGATCAGGAACCCCAGCGCCACCCACGCCCAGCCGACCGGCTCGGTGAGCAGGAAGGCCCCGCCGATGGTGGCCGACGGCACCAGCCGCTCGTTGGCGGGCACCGAGCCGGGCGGCAGCTCCACGGTGATCATCATCCGCTCACCGGGCGGCAGGTTGCGGTGGCTGAACCGGGTCAGCCCCACGTGGTCGATCTGCGCGGCGAGGCAGGGCTTCGGCCCGGCCACGCACCGCACCGCCTCCGGGATCTTCGGCGCGGCCAGCGAAGCACGGACGAACTTCAGCTCTTCGCTCCAGCCCTGGGCCAGCGGCCAGGACACCTGCGGCCCGGTCGGGCTCGCGGTGATCGCGCCGTCCACGGTGTACCGGACCACGGCGGTGCCGGACAGCTCGACCTTGAACGAGTCCGCGGTCAGCTCGGCGTGCCCGTCGCCTTCGACCACCACGTCCCGCACGGTGAGCACGCGGTCCTCGTCACCGCCGACGGACTGGCGCAGCGGCAGTTCCCTGGTCATCGACTCGGTCGCGGCCACCGCCTCGGTGACCGACAACGCGCCGTCGCGCTCGACCCGCAGCTCGATCTCCGCGCTCTGCGGCAGCGTCGGCAGCGGCGGCGCGGCCGCGACCAGGACAGCGGCGACGAGCGGGATCAACGCAGCGACCGGAGGTGCCCCGCCTCGGCGAGCACGCCGTCCAGGGCGGTCAGGAGCGCGGGCAGGTGCGTGCCGAGCCGCTTGAGGTCGCGTTCGCCTTCCAGCCCGCCGAACCAGTACAGCCCGGCCGCGCCGTCGGCCTCCGGATCGAGATCGGCGAAGCTGTTCAGCCAGCGCTCGGTTTCGCCGAGCACCACGGCGTAGGGCAGCGACCGCGAGAACACCAGCTCCCGGTCGGCCTCGGGGATTTCGCCGGCCGGAACGCTGTGCAGGTAGCCGATCAGCCCGCGGATCTGCCCGGCGAGCGCGCGGCCGCGCGCGGTGCGCCTGGGCAGCAGCGGGGCCCCGGCGGTGATCGCCAGGCCGAACACGATCAGCGCCAGCCCGACCAGCGCGTGCCCGCCGGACAGCGCCAGCACCACGGTCAGCAGCAAGCCGAGCAGCGCCAGCACGATGCCGGCCCAGCCCGCGAAGCCGCGGCCGGAACCGGGCGGCCGGGAGAACCAGCCGCGCGCCACCACGTCCGCGTACATGGCTTCGTCGAAGGGCTTCAGGTCGATGCCGCGCCCGGAGCGCAGTTCGGACAGCAGCGCCGACTCGGCACCGCCGGGCAGCACGGCCTGGAAGACCGCGCGCTCGTACGGGTGCAGGTTCTCGTCGGGCTCGTTGCGGCGGGAGATCCGCCAGTCGGCGATGCCGTCGGCGTCGCGCACCGGCGCGATCAGCAGGTAGTTGCGCACGGCGAGATCGACCACGGTGGCGGTCACGTCCACCACGTCGGCCTTGCCGTCGACGATGGTGCCGACCTGACCGGGCAGCACACCGTCCGGGGAAGCGAAGAACACGCGGTCGCCCTCGCGCACGAGGATGTCCGACTTGGGGGCGGGGACGTCGGGCACGCTCGCGTCGCGGCGGCGGCTCCAGAAGAGGAATCCGCACCACAGCAGGATTCCCAGCGCGGCGATGGCGAAGCCGAACACCGCGGTGGTGCTCAGCACGAAGGCGTTGGCGAGGGTGGCGGTGTCGGCGAAGCGCGCGTTCGCGGGCACCGTCGCCGACGGCAGGCCGACCGCGAGATCGACCGGGTCGCCCGCCTCCAGCTCGCCCTGCTCGATCTTGATCACGCCGCCGTCGCCGGTCTCGGCCAGGTCGCACTGGCGGCCGGCGCCCCCGGCCAGGCAGCGGATCGACGAGGCCTCCGGCACCGGCGCGGCGAAGGTGGCGGTCAGCTCGGTCAGCTCGGTGTCCCAGCCACCGGCCAGCTGCCAGCGGATCTCCTGCTGGTCGCGCAGCTCGGCCACCGTTCCGTCCACTGTGTACTGGACGGTGGTCTTGCCCTCGGGGGCGCGGATGACGAACTCGCTGCCGGTCACCTCGGCGGCGCCCGCCCCGTCGGTGGTCACGTCGCGCACGGCGAACACGCGCTCGGTGTCCTCACCGACGAGCACCCGCAGCGGCGCGTGGCGGGTGGCCTCCTGTCCACTGGGGACGGTCACCGTCTCGGTCACCGACAGCAGGCCGTCCGGCTCGACCTTCAGCTCGACGCCGACGGTGATGCCGGAATCCGCCTGGGTCTCCGGCTGCACCGGCTCCAGCGCCGACGCGGCCGTGCCGGAGCCCACGACGAGCACGAACGCGGCGGCGAGGGCCCCCACAAGCTTGAACACGGTGCTAGACCATAGACCACCCGATGGTGCCTCAGGCCCGTTTCGCCCAGAACATATCTCAACCGTATTTTCGGCCGCGCCTCCGGCGCGGCGGGCGAGGTCGCCGTTGAGCCGAGCCGCGGAACGAGGCACGCCGTGCCGTTGGGCGGCCCGTCGCGCCTCGTTCCGCGGCTCGGCGCGACCTCGCGTGGTGGCGGGGTTCATGACCACGGCTCAGCCCGGGGGTGCGAACGGTTGCTCGCCGGCGGGCGGGCCGGGCGGCAGCGGTGGCTGCTGCTGGTACGGCACCGCCGCCTGCCGCTGCCACGCCTGCGCGTGGTCCCGCCGTCGTCGTTCGGCCAGGATCGCGGACAGGTAGGTCCAGTACGGCATGCCGGGCGGCACCGGCGTGCCGATGGCCTCGGCGATCTCCCGCGAGATCTGGAAACCCAGGTGCGCCCTGGCGTCCTCGCTGAACTCGCGCCAGCGCCCGAGGTACTGGCGCGCGTCGAGCGCGGCGGCGTCCGGCAGGCGGGCGAGGTCCAGGTGCGCGGCCCAGCCCTCCAGCCCCGGCGGCATCATGATCATCGGCGTGACCGCGGCCGGCGTGCGCTCGGAGATCACCACGGTGCCGGCCAGGTAGTCGCCGACGCGCTTGCTCCGGCCCGACAGGAACGACACCACCAGCGCCACCGAACCGGCCAGGCCCAGCGCCCAGAAGTCCACGAAGAACCCGGCCAGCCCGCGGGTGAGCGCGTGCCGGAACCGGATCGGGCCGCCGTCGTCGCGGACCACGCGCAGGCCGAGCGCCATCTTGCCGAGCGTGCGGCCGCCGGTCAGGCTCTCCATCGCCACCGGGTACCCGACCAGCACGAGCACCACAACCACCAGCGAAACGGTGAGGAACAGCGCCTCGTCCACGGTGGCGGCCAGCGCCACCCCGGCGACCATCAGCAACGCCAGCAGCGCCGCCACCTGCAGCAGCACGTCGAGCAGGAAGGCGAGGCAGCGGGTGGGCACGGCGGCCACGCGCAACCGCAGCACCACCGCGTCCCCGGTGACCAGTTCGGACATCGCGCTCCCTCGACGGCTGGGTCTCCCGGCCGAGGGTAGTACTGTCGGGCGGACTGGAATCGAGGGGAACGGACCGGGATGGACGTCGACGTTTTTGTCGCTGCGCACCGGCCCGCGTGGGACCGGCTCGAACACCTGACCAAACGCAGCCGCAAGCTGACCGGCGCCGAGGCCGACGAACTGGTCCTGCTCTACCAGCGCGCCGCCACGCACCTGTCCACGTTGCGCGCGAAGGCACCGGATCCCGCGCTGGTCGAGCACCTGTCGGCGGTGGTGATCCGCGCGCGGTCCGCGGTGACCGGCACGCACAGCCCGGCCTGGCGCGAGTTCGGCCTGTTCTTCTCGCGGCGCTTCCCGGCGGCGGTGTACCGGAGCTGGCACTGGTGGGTGCCGGTGATGGTGGTCTCCCTCTTGGCGTCCGGCGTGGTGTCGGCGTGGATCGCGCTGAACCCGGAGGTGCAGGCGGCGGTCGCGGCGCCGGAGGAGATCCAGCAGCTGACCGCGCCCGGCGGGGACTTCGAGTCGTACTACTCCAGCGATCCGGCGGCCTCGTTCGCCGCGCGGGTGTGGACGAACAACGCCTGGGTGGCGGCGGGCTGCTTGCTGCTGGGGGTGTTGTTCGGTTTGCCGGTGCTGTACATCCTGGGCAGCAACGTGCTCAACATCGGCCTGTCGGGCGGGCTGATGGCCGCGGCCGGGCGGCTGGACGTCTTCCTCGGCCTGATCACCCCGCACGGCCTGCTGGAACTGACCGCCGTTTTTGTCGCCGCCGGAACGGGTCTCCGCCTGGGCTGGACGGTGATCGACCCCGGCCGCCGCACCCGCGCCGCGGCGCTCGGCGCGGAGGGCCGCTCGGTGGTGCTGATGGCGCTGGGGCTGGCGTGCGTGCTGCTGGTGACCGGGGTGATCGAAGCGTTCGTGACGCCCTCGGGCCTGCCGACGTGGGCGCGGGTGGGCATCGGCGTGGTCGCGGAACTGGTGTTCTTCGCCTACGTGTTCATCCTGGGCAGGCGAGCGGCGGCGGCCGGGGAAACCGGGGACCTGGACGCCCGCCTCACCGCCGCCACCACCCCGAGTTCGGGCTAACCCGACGCGCCCGGCTCGGTGTCACGAATGTGGCTTTCGAGACGCCAAACGTCTCGAAAGCCACATTCGTGACACCGGCTCGGCTGAGGGTCAGAGGCGGCCCGCGGCTTTCAGGGCCAGGTACCGGTCCGCCAAAGCCGGTGCCAGTTCGTCCGGCACCGCATCCACGATCTCGACGCCGCGCCGTCCCAGCAGGCTGGTCACCTGCCGCCGTTCCGCGAGGGTGCGTTCCGCGGCGGCCGCGTCGTAGACGGCTTCCGCGTCACCACGTGCCCGCGCCATTTCCGAAACCCGCGGGTCCGCCACCGCCGCGACCACCACCTGGTGCCGCGCGGTCAGCGAAGTGAGCACCGGCAGCAACCCCTCCTGCACCGGAGCCGCGTCCAGCCCGGTGAACAACACCACCAGCGAGCGCTGCCCGGCCCGCCGCAGCACCTCGGTGACCATGCCACGCACGTCCGGCTCGACCAGTTCCGCCTCCAGCGGCGCCATCGCGTTCACCAGCGACGGCCCGGCGCCCTGCGCGGAAGCCCGCAGCACGCGGTCGTAGGCGATCAGCTGCACCCGGTCCCCCGCCCGCGTCGCCAGCGCCGCCAGCAGCAGGGCCGCGTCCATCGCCGCGTCCAGCCGGGGCACGTCCCCGACCCGGCCCGCCGCGACCCGGCCGGTGTCGAGCACCAGCACCACGTGCCGGTCCCGCTCCGGCCGCCAGGTCCGCACCATCACGTCGGCGGCCCGCGCGGTGGCGCGCCAGTCGATCGACCGCACGTCGTCGCCGATGACGTACTCGCGCAGCGAGTCGAATTCCGTGCCCTGCCCGCGAACCAGCACCGCCTGCCGCCCGTCCAGCTGACGCAGCCGCGAAAGCCGCGACGCCAGGTGACGGCGGCTGTGGAACGGCGGCAGCGCGCGCAGTTTCCACGGCACGGCGTGCGAACCCTGCCGTGCGGCCAAACCGAGCGGCCCGAACGAGCGCACGGTGACCGCGACAGCCAGCCGGTCGCCGCGGCGCGTCGGTGTCAGGCGGGCCACCACGCGCCGGCTCTCACCACCGGGGATCACCACGGCGTGCCGGTCCTCGGCGATCCCCGCGCTCGGCTGCCACGCGTCCCGGAGCCGCCCGCGCAACGTCCGCGTGCCCGGGTTCTCCACCGTCAACGTCACTTCGGCGGTCTCGCCCAGCCGCACCGAATCCGCGCCGGAGCGGGAAAAAGCCAGCCCGCGCACACTCGCCGCGAGCAGCAGGTCGACGCCGATCCCCAGCAGCAGCACCAAAGCCAGCACCAGCAGGTCAGCCCGGACGGCCACAGCGCCGCCACCACCACGCCCGCCAGCGCCACCAGCCCGGCGCGCCCGGTGAGCGCCATCAGCGCGGCACGGGCACCGAAGCGAGCACCCGCTCCAGCACCCCGTCCGCGGTCGCGCCCTCCAGTTCGGCCTCCGGCCGCAGCCCGAGCCGGTGCCGGAGCGCGGGCCTGGCCAGCGCCTTCACGTCGTCCGGCGTCACGTAGTCACGACCGGCCAGCCACGCCCACGCCCGCGCCGCCGCCAGCAACGCCGTCGCGCCACGCGGCGAAACGCCGAGCCGCACCGACGGTGAAGTCCTTGTCGCACGGCACAAATCGACGATGTACGCGATGACTTCGGGCCGCAACTTCACTTCGGCGACCGCGGCGCGCCCGGCTTCGAGCTGCGCGCGCCCGGCGACCGGCTTCACCCCGGCCGCGGTCAGGTCACGCGGGTCGAATCCTTCGGCGTGGCGTAGCAGGATGCCGTACTCGTCCTCGCGCGAAGGCGACGGCATGGTCAGCTTCACCAGGAACCGGTCGAGCTGCGCCTCCGGCAGCGGGTAGGTGCCCTCGTATTCGACCGGGTTCTGCGTGGCGATCACGGTGAACGGGTCGGGCAGCGCACGCGGCGTGCCGTCCACCGACACCTGCCGTTCCTCCATCGCCTCCAGCAGCGAGGACTGCGTTTTCGGCGGTGTCCGGTTGATCTCGTCGGCGAGCAGCAGGTTGGTGAACACCGGCCCCTCGCGGAAGGAGAAGTCGGCCGTGCGCGCGTCGTAGACCAGCGAGCCGGTGACGTCACCCGGCATCAGGTCGGGGGTGAACTGCACGCGGGTGGTGCGCAGGTCGAGCGCGGTGGCGAAGGCACGCACGAGCAGCGTCTTCGCCACCCCCGGCACGCCTTCGAGCAGCACGTGACCCCGGCACAGCAGGGCCACGATCAGGCCGCTCACCGCGCCGTCGTTGCCCACCACGGCCTTCGCGACCTCCGCTCGGAGCGCGATCAGTGCCTCGCGGGCGTCAGCAGCGGACGTCATCGGTCGTCGACCTCTTTCTCGAGTCGGTCAAGTTCATCGGCGAGCCGGACCAGCGCCGGATCGGCCTCCGGCGGCGGACCGTAGAGCAGGTCGTGCAGGTGCGCGCCGGGCCGTCCGGTGCGGGTGGCGAGCGCGCCGATCAGCGCCGGTGGTTCGGCGTCGGGCGCCAGGCCGAGCCGCGGCGCGAGCCGGGCCCTGGCGGCCTGGCGCAGGGTTCCGGCGGCGTGCGCGGTCGCCCCGGACCGGCGGTAGAGCCGCGCGCGGCCCTCCACCGTCTCGGCCGCCCTGACCACCACGGGCAGCGGTTCGTGCACCACCCGGCCCAGCCGCCGCGCCCGCCACAAAGCCAGCACGACGGCCGCGATGAACAACTGCACCAGGCCGAACTTCACGCCGTCCGGCACCAGTTCGGTGAAGGTCCGCTCGTCCCCGCGCAACGCCGGATCGGTGGCCGAGGGCACGTACCAGACCAGCCGCTCGCCCGCGCCGAGCAACCGCAGGCCCAGTGCCGCGTTGCCCGCCTCGTCCAGCCGTTCGTTGGTCAGCGGCGCGGGCGTGCCGAGCAGGGTCACCGTGGTTTCCGGACCGCCGAAGCGCTGCACCAGCGTGCCCGCGCCGTCGACGGGATAACACGAGAGCACGCCGTCCCCCGGCTGGTAGCGCACCCCGCCGGAGGTCGCCTCGGCCGCGGCCACGGCCGCCGCGAGCGGGCATTCCGGCTGCCGGTTGTCCACCTCGGCGATTCCGGCGACCTGCGTGCCGGGCAGCACCGCGCCGACGCCCGGCCCCTGCGCGCCGACCAGCACCAGCCGCTCGACCTGGTCACGCAGTTCGACGAGCCGTTCCGGCGGCAGCAGGTCCGGCCGCGTGATGAGCAGCGTTTCCCCGTCCGCGGACTCGGCTTCGCCGAAGGTGTCCACCTGGTCGACACGCACGCCCTGCTCGCGGAGCACTTCGGCGAGCGCGCGCCCGCCGTCGGGCGCGTAGGAGTCGGGATGCAGTTCCTCGCGGGCGCCCTGGTCACCACGCACGAGGACGAGCACGAGCACACCCGCGAGCAGGATCGCCAGGATGATCAGCGGCTTCTTCGCGGCACGCCAGAGCTTCGCGGCGTCGGGGGAGGTCGACGTCACCGGGCGACTCCGCTGGCCGCGGCCGACGCCAGCGGCCGGGCCGCGGCGGCGGCCTCGTCCAGCGCGACCAGCCGCCGGTACCCGGCCTCGGTGGCCGTGCGGCCGCCGTAGAACACGTCGTCGAACTGGACCGCGCCCCGGCGGAGTTCACCGGCGAGCGCGGGCAGCCGGTGGGCGGCTTCGTTCGCGGCCTCGTCGGCGGTGCGTCCGGTGCGCACCTCCAGCACCCCGCGTTCCTCCAGGCCGCAAACGATTGCGCGGAACCGGTCGCGGACCGCGTCGGCCAGCCTGCCCTCGGCGAGCGCGGCCTCGGCGGCCTGGCGGTACCCGGCGGCGGTCAGCTTGTCGCCGGTGAACACCTCGTGCGACGCCTTGGCCCCCCGCCGCGTCGGCCCGAGCCGCCGCCGCACGACCAGCACCACGACCACCACCAGCAGCGCGAGCAGCACCCACGCGAGCGGCGAGGCCGTGGTCAGCTCGGCGGCGGAGCTGACCAGTTCGTCGAGCCGGGCCAGCACCCATTCGACCGCCTCGGCCAGCCAGGACGGCTCAGCCGCCTGGTAGGCCGGGTCGGCGAGTTCGCGACGGGCCGCTTCCGCGGCCTCGTCGCGGTCGATGTCGACCGGGATCATGACGGCCGCGGCGGCTCTGGGTCCTCCTTGGGCTTGTCCTCCCCGGAAGACTCCTTGGGCGGCTCGGGTTGCTCGGGGGTCACCTGTCCCATCGGAATGCCCGACGGCGGCGTCGGATCGGTCGATCCAGCGGGCGGCGCGGCCGGCGCGGCGGCGGCACGGGCCAGCTGGAAGTCCATGCCCTCCTTGCGCATGCGCTGGTCGATGTAGACCAGCGCGCGCACCCCGGCGGAGAACGGCGCGGTGAAGGTCAGCGCGACGACCGTGCCGAGCGTGGCGATGGCCAGCCCGAACTCGGTGTACTCGGGCACCTCGCCGCTGAACAGCGTGGTGAAGCCGGAGAAGTCACCGGCCAGGCTGAACGGCAGCGACACCACCTGCGTGATCACCCAGGCGATGACCATGGCCAGCAGCAGCACCCCGAGCACGCGCCAGAAGGCGTCCTTGACCAGCAGGCTCGACCGCTTGAACGCGGTGCCGATGCCCGCCTTCTCCAGCACCAGCGCGGGTGTGGCGAGGCCGAAGACCACCCCGACGTAGATGCCGGGCACGATGCACAGCAGCAGCCCGACGAAGATCATCAGCGTGTACAGAATGGTCAGCCCGAGCAGCGGCACCAGCCGCGGCGCGGCCTCCTTCATCGCCTCGCCGAAGGTCGGCTTGCGCCCGAGGATGGCCTTGCCGACGACCACGGTGAGGAAGCCGTCCAGGAAGGACGTGCCGAGCGCGGAGACCACCCCGGACACCACCGCCACCAGCCCGCTGGAGGTGAGCAGGTCGGTGGCCAGGTCGAGGGCCTGCTGCTCGGTGAGCACCCGGTTGGTGGCCTCGCTGGCGCGGTTGAGGTCGTCCAGCAGCGGCAGGCTGACCAGGTACCCGACGAACTGGGTGATCAGCACCACCACCAGCGACACGCCGAGCATGATCGCCGGGTTGCGCCGCACCGTGGTGAACGCGCCGTCGAGGATCTCCCCGATGTTCAGCGGCCGCAGCGGGATGACGCCCGGCCTGCCGTAACCGTCCGGGTTCCAGCGCGGACCTGGCTGCGGGGGCGGCGGCCAGCCGCCGTGCGGCTGGTGCTGCGGGGGCGGCCCGCCGGGGGTGGCCCACCCATTCGTGTCGCTCATCGGCTCCTGCCAATACGTCGTTCGCGGTGAGGTCCACACTCTTTCAGAGCAGGTACGCCCAGGCCAACGCGACTCGGCGGGTGCGGGCGGGCAGGTTCGCCGGTCCAGGGCCGGATTCCCCCATACGAGCCCCGGCCACGCGAGTGAGTGGATATGCTTTTGGCAGTCGTGACCGCCGAGGCCGCCGTGCCGGGACGAACAGCCGGGGACCAGTTTTATGACGCAACCGCCGCAGGGCCCCTGGCCGCCGCACGGCTCGCCGGGGTTCGGAGGCCAGCAGCCCCCGTCCGGTTACGGCGGCCAGCCGCCGTCCGGCCCGCTCCCGCCGCCGCGCCCGGCACCCGGCCCGCCCGGGTACCCGCCGCCGCAGTGGGGTCAGCCGCAGCCGCCGTACGGCGGTCCGCCGAAGAAGTCGAACGGGCCGATCATCGCGCTCTGCCTCGGCGCGGCCGCGCTGCTGGTGGTCGGCCTGGTCGTGGTGGTGGTCGCGGTCAGCTCGGACAGGGATCCGGTGGCCGACGGCGGCAGCATTCCCCCGGCCACGCTGAGCAACACCCCGAGCGAGCGCACCGGCGGTTCGTCCAGCACCTCGTCGTCGAGTTCGGCGCCGCCGAGCAGCAGCCGGTCCTCGGACAGCCCGTCCAGCTCGGGCCCGCAGAAGGTGTTCAAGCTGGCCGACCACCCGATCCTGCAGGACCCGGCGGCCGGGCTGAAGAACCGCGTGTGCAACCTGCCCGGCTGGCAGAGCAACCAGGCTGCGGCGGAGGCGTTCTTCACCGCGGCGAGCCAGTGCCTGGACGCGGCGTGGGGGCCGTTCCTGGAGTACTACAACCTGCCGTTCACGCCGCCCGCGCTGCACTTCCCGACCGGTTCGAGCTTCCAGACCGAATGCGGGAACATCCAGGTCGGCATCGCCACCGCGGCGTACTACTGCGAGAACAACCTGTACGTGCCGTTCCGCGGGCTGCAGACCGACCAGTACGGCAACAACCCGGGCGTGTACCTGGCGTTGTTCGCCCACGAGTACGGCCACCACGTGCAGGAGGTCGCCGGGTTGATGGACGCCGCGTGGGAGGAGATCTACGCGGCCGGGCAGAACTCGGAAAAGGGCCTGGAGATGGCGCGGCGCAAGGAACTGCAGGCGCAGTGCTTCTCCGGCATGTTCCTCGGGGCGCACGTCGACCGCGGCGGCACCATCACCAGGGACATGTACGACAAGGCGTGGGACGACCAGGAAACCCGGGGCGACAACACCTCGGGCAGCCGGGACCACGGCACCAACGCGCACTACGCGGCGTGGTGGCGGGCGGGCGCCAAGGACAACCGGATCGTCGACTGCAACACCTTCGCGGCGAGCAGCTCGGAAGTTTCCTGACCGGGCGCTCACCGCTTCGCGCGGTTCTCGACGGCCAGCCACGAACGGGGTCAGATGAGCACGGGACGCCGTCGCGGGCCGCGGACCACGAGCCAGGCGTAACCGCCGCCCGCGAGGCAGCTCAGTGACAGCAGGCCGAGCGCGACCGGTCGCATGAGGGCGCTGTCGCCTCGGGCGGGCGGGGCGATCCGGACCTCCAGCGGCCCCGGCCCGACGTCGGCGGGGAGGGCCACGTCGAACTGCTCGCCTTCGTTGTGCCCGCAGGCGCTGAGCGTGGCGTCGCGGCGCTGCCCGTCGATCTCCACGCGGACGCCCTCGCGGGCCCCGGTGTTGGTGCACGGCAGGGGTTTGGTCACGGTCGCGCGGACCACGGTTGCCTCGGTGCCGCCGCTGACGCCGAGCACGCCCGGCACCAGCCAGACGGCCAGCACCACCAGCACCCCGGTGACCGCCGCGACGGCGACCTCACGCCAGCGCGAAGCAACGCGCCCCGGTGAAGACCCCGACTGCCCGATCACACCGGCAATCGTTCCAGATCCCGGTAACGAAACCCAGCTAGCCCGACCGGACCAAGATCATCCGCAACCGACCCCGGGGCCGCTCAGCCGAGCGGCCACCGAGTCACCACCCGAGCGAGTGTCACGAATGTGGCTTTCGAGACGCAGAACGTCTCGAAAGCCACATTCGTGACATCGGCTTAGCTGGACTGCTCCGCGGGGGTGACCTTCCGGACGTAGAGCAGCCGGTCCCCCGGTTCGATGGCGTCCGCTTCCGGCGCGTCCACCCGGTACAGCTGCCCGTCCCGCACCAGGCCGAGCACGATGTCCGGCAGGTGCCGAGGCGAGCCGCCCTCCTCCGAGGGCTCCACCGGCCGCTCGGCGATCGCCAGCCCCGACTCCGGCGTGAGCAGGTCCTCCACCATGTCCACCACCAGCGGCGTCGAGGTGGCCATGCCGAGCAGCCGCCCGGCCGTCTCGCTGGAGATCACCACCTGGTTCGCGCCGGACTGCTTGAGCAGGTGCACGTTCTCCGCCTCGCGCACCGACGCCACGATGTGCGCCTTGGGCGCCAGCTCCCGCGCGGTCAGCGTGACCAGCACGGCCGAGTCGTCGCGGTTCGCCGCGACCACCACCGCCCGCGCCCGCTGCACCCCGGCGACCCGCAGCACGTCCGACCGGGTGGCCGAGCCGTGCACGGTGACCAGGCCGAGCACCCCGGCCGCGTCCAGCGCGAGCTGGTCGGTGTCCACCACGACGATCTGGCTCGGCTCGATGTTCTCGTCGCCGAGCAGGGTCTTCACCACCGCCCGGCCCTTGGTCCCGAACCCGACGACCACCACGTGGTCTCGCACCTTGTGCCTCCACTTCTGGATCTTGAACGCCTGGCGCGACCGTTCGGTGAGCACCTCGAGCGTCGTGCCGACCAGCACGATCAGGAACAGCACCCGCAGCGGGGTGATGATCACGACGTTGATGAACCTGGCCGACGGCGTGGCCGGCGCGATGTCACCATAACCGGTGGTCGACAGCGAAACGGTGGCGTAGTACACGGCGTCCAGGAAGGTCAGCCCGTCACCGTTGGCGTCGCGGTAGCCGTCGCGGTCCAGGTACACGATCAGCACGGTGGCCAGCAGCGCCAGCCCCGCCCCGATCACCCGTTTCACGATGGCCCGCAGCGGGCTGACCGTGGTCTCCGGCATCTTGATCACGCCGACCAGCTCGTGGTCTGGCTGGTCGTGCAACCGGTCTCCGAGCGGGAGCGGGATGCGCTTGATGCCCTTGATCATGCCTGCTCCCCGAGGCGTGCGTGGATCACGCGGCGAGCGTAGCCGAGGTGAGGCGCCACCACCCTCATTCCTCCGGTACCGACCGCAGCAGTTCGCGCAGCCCGTCGAAATCCAGCAGGTCGACGGGGTTGACCGTGCGCCCGTCGCGGACGTAGTGGAACGCCGCGCGCACCTTCTCCAGCGGCACCCCGGCCAGCACCGACCAGGCCAGCCGGTACGCGGCCAGCTGCACCGACAGCGCGGGCATCCGGTCCGGCCCCGGCACGCCGCCGGTCTTCCAGTCCAGCACCGTCCAGCCGCCGTCGTCGTCGGCGAACACCGCGTCCATCCGCCCGCGCAGGTTGATGCCGTCCACCTCGGCGGAGAACGGGACCTCCACGTCGTGCGGGGTGCGGCCGGCCCATTCGCTGCGCTCGAAGGCGCGTTGCAGCAGTTCCAGCTCACCGTCGCCGACGGCCTCGTCGTCGGCCGCGCCGGGCAGGTCCTCGAAGTCGAGCAGCCGGTCGCCGCTGAACCGCTGCTCCAGCCAGGCGTGGAACGCGGTCCCGCGGCGGGCGAAGCTGTTCGGGGGCGCGGGCAGCGGGCGCCGGAGCTTGCCCGCCAGCGACTCCGGGTCGGCGGCCAGTTCGACCAGCTGGCTCACCGACAGGTGGTCGGGCAGCACGATGTCCTCGGTCCGGCTCGCCGCCTTCGCGCGCTCGGCGAGCAGCACCTCGGTGTCGGCGATCCAGCCGTCCGGGTCCTCGTGGCCCTCGTCCGGATCCGGCTCGTCCGGGTCGCGGCGGTTCAGCACGGCCAGCTCGTCGAGCACCAGCTCCACGCCCTCGGTGACGGCGGATCGCCGCCCGCCCAAGGGATCCACCGGCCACACCGCGGTGCGCGTCGAGGTGGTCAGCGGGTTCTCGTCCTCGTTGTCCGGCGGGTCGGCCCACTGCTCGAGCACGCCGACGTCGTCGGCGCCGTACTCGACGATCACTTCACGGATCTCGGTGAGAAAGGTCGACGGCCCCTTCGGCTTCGCGCTGCTTTCGTTCCACCAGTGCCCGGAAACCAGCAGCCCGTGCTCGGACCGGGTCAGCGCCACGTAGCAGAGCCGCCGCTCCTCGTCGGCCTCACGATCGGCGAAGTTCGCCTCGTGCAGTTCGAGTTCTTCGAGCACTTCCTTGCGGTTCTCGCCGCCGGACAACCGCAGTTTCGGCAGGTCCTGCTCGTCACCGCGGAACTTCGCCGGCAGTGCGGTGACCGTGCGCAGCCAGGACGACGACCGCCGCCGGCTCGGGAACACGTCGCTGACCAGGTGCGGAACGGCCACGTACTGCCACTCCAGCCCCTTCGCCGCGTGCACGGTGAGCACCTGCACGCGGTCCGGCACCACCTCGACCTCACCGGGGCTCAGCCCGTCCTCGGCGTGCTCGGCGGTGGCCAGGTAGTCCAAAAAGGACATCAGCGTGGCGGTCGGCGAGGTCTCGGCGAATTCGGTGACCACGTCGGCGAAGGCGTCCAGGTGCGCCCGGCCGGCGGCGTTCGGCCGGGCCAGCGCCTCCACGTCGAGCAGCATGGTCCGCTCCACATCGGACACCAGCTCCGGCAGCGACTGGTCCAGCCTGCGGCGCAGCGCGGCCAGTTCCGCGCCGAGCCGCTGGATGCGGCGGAAGCCCTCGCGCGAATACCTTTCCGGGTCACCGGGGTCGTCGATCGCGTCGACCAGGCCGGTGTGCTCCGAGCGTTCGGGAACCAGCGTCGGCTCGGTGTCCCGTGGTTCTTCGGGGTCCGCGGACAGCTCGACCGCCCGGCTCCACAACGCCTTCACGTCCGCCGCGCCCAGCCGCCACCGCGCCCCGGTGAGCAACCGCGCGGCCGCCGTGCCCGCCAGCGGATCGGCCAGCACCCGCAGCGTGCTGACCAGGTCGGCGACCTCGGGTTCCTCCAGCAGCCCGCCGAGGCCGACCACTTCCACCGGCAGGCCGCGCGCCCGCAGCTCGGCGGCGATCGGCGCCATGTCGGCCCGGCGGCGCACCAGCACCGCGGCCGTCGGCGGCTCCCCGGTGGCCTCGATGGCGGTGAACCACCGCTCCGCCAAGCGTTCGGCCACCCACTCGCGTTCGACGCGGATGTCCGGCAGCAGCGCCACCGACACGTCCGCCGGGTGCGCGCCAACCCGCGCGCGCAGCTGCTTGACACCGAGCCCCTTGGCGCGCAACGGTTCCACGATCGCGTTGGCCAGCACCAGCACCTCGGGCGGGTTGCGGAAGCTGGTCAGCAGGCCGTATTCGTCGGCGGGCCGCAGCCCGTCTTCGGTGGCCCACGGGAAGTCCGTGGTGAACCGCGGCAGGTTCGCCGCGCTCGCCCCGCGCCAGCCGTAGATGGCCTGCGCGGGGTCACCGACCGCGGTCACCGGCATCGACGGGCGCTCGCCCATGCCGAACAACCCGCGCAGCAGCACCCGTTGCGCGTGCCCGGTGTCCTGGTACTCGTCGAGCAGTACCGCGCGGTAGCGCTCGCGCTCGCCGATCACCACCTCCTCGTGGTCGGTGACCAGCCCGGCCGCCAGCGACATCTGGTCGGCGAAGTCGAGCGCGCCCTCGGCCAGCTTGCGGTCGTGGTAGGCCTGCACCAGCGGCAGCAGCGCGAGCCGGAACCGTTGCGCGGCCACGATCTCCTGCAGCTTGACCGGCAGTCCGTCCCGCTGCCCCTTGGCCTTCGGCGCGTTCTCGATCAGCTCGCACAGCCACGCGGTGTACTCGGCGAGCTTCTCGGTGGACACCAGGTGCTCGCCGAGTTCCCCGGCCAGGCCGAGCACGTGCGCGGTGATCGTCGGCGGCACCTTGTCGGTGTCGAGGTCGGGGTCCCAGTGCGCGACCACGCGGTGCGCGAGCTGCCACGACGCGGTCTCCGACAGCAGCCGCGCGCCCGGCCGGACCGGCAGCCGCAGCCCGTGCTCGGCCAGCAGGCGACCGGCGTACGCGTGATAGGTGAGCACGGTCGGCTCACCGGCCATCACCGCGGCCCGGCGGCCGCCGCTGGGATCGACCCGGTCCAGCAACCCGGAACCGGCCAGCCGCCGCAGCCGCGCGCGCACGCGCTCACCGAGCTGACGTGCCGCCTTGCGCGTGAAGGTCAGGCCGAGCACCTGCTCCGGGGTGACAAAACCGTTGGCCACCAACCAAACCACTCGCGCGGCCATGGTCTCGGTTTTACCGGCGCCCGCGCCGGCCACCACCAGCGACGGCTCGGTGGGGGCCGCGATCACCGCCGCCTGCTCGGGCGTCGGCGGGTGCAGGCCGAGTGCTTCGGCGACGTCGGCCGGGGTGACCAGCCGGTGCTCCACCGCGGTCACGGGCCGGTCACCTGCCGTCCTTCTGGCCGCACTGGGCACGAGCCGCGGGCCGGGCACCGCGGGCAGTCCGCGTTCTCCCGCGCCTCGAAGCCGGGCCCCGCCGCGGATCCGGCCGCGCGGCGCACCAGGTCCAGCCAGGTGGGCCCGGTTTCCTCGTCGAGCGGGGCCTGCTGCCGTTCGGTGGCCCCGGTTTTTTTGTTCGCCTTGGCCACGTAAACCAGCTTCGCGCCGCCCGGTTCGGTGCCGTGTTCCCCGAACGCGCCCAGCAGCACGGCCAGCTGGTAGGCCGCGAGCTGCGGGTGCTGCTCGGCATCGGTGGCGGTGACCGGGGTCTTGCCGGTTTTGATGTCCACGATCACCGGGCGGCCTTGCGCGTCCAGCTCCAGCCGGTCGACCCGGCCGCGCAACCGCACGAGCAGCTCGTCCTCGCCATCGCCGTGCTCCGGCGGCAGCACCACCTGCACGTCCTTCTCATTTCCCGCGCTGGTCAGCTCGGCGCGGCTGTTCCGCAGCCAGGCCATGAAGTTCTCCAGCATCTGTTCCACGCGGCGTCGCTCACGACGGGAGAACCACGGCGCGCCGGCGTCGACCCTGGTCCACGCCTCGTCCAGCGCGGCCCGCAGCTCCGCGTCGCCGGTGCCCTCGGCGGCGGCCTGCGCCAGCGCGTGCACCAGGGTGCCGGTGACCGCGGCCAGCTGCGCGGGATCGTCCCCACCGTGCCGTTCCAGCAGCCAGCGCAACGGGCAGCGGGCCAGCACGTCCACAGTGGACGGAGAAACGCTGACCAGCTGGCCGGGGCTGAACAAGGCGACCTCGGTGGACGGCTGGGGCACGCCGTACCAGGTGGCCGGGTGCGCGCCGGGCACCCCGGCCTGCGCCAGCTTGGCCAGCTGACGTGCCGCGAGCTGCCGGCGTTCCGTCTCCGCTTCGGCGTCGCAGACCACCCGGCGCAGCTCGCCGACCAGCTCGGAAAGCACCAGCGAACGCCCGCC
This sequence comes from Amycolatopsis albispora, assembly GCF_003312875.1. NCBI lineage: Bacteria > Bacillati > Actinomycetota > Actinomycetes > Pseudonocardiales > Pseudonocardiaceae > Amycolatopsis > Amycolatopsis albispora. The sequence goes on along the minus strand of NZ_CP015163.1, from coordinate 7,669,376 downwards.
GGTCTTCAGCCGCGGGTCGGCGGCCGACTCGTCCGGCGCGGACTCGTCCAATTCGTCGACAAAGCGCGAGGGCTGCTCGTCCTCCCCGCGCACCGCGCTGACCAGCAGCGTCCGGCGGGCCCGGCTGGCGGCCAGGTAGAACAGGCGGCGTTCCTCGGCCAGCAGCGGCGCGGTCGCCGACACCTGCTCACCATCCACTCCGGACAGCAGGTCGACCAGCCGTTCCACGCCCAGCAGCGAACCCCGCAGCCGCAGGTCCGGCCAGCTGCCCTCCTGCGCGCCGACCACCGCGACCACCGTCCACTCGCGACCGGCGGCGCCGTGCGCGGTGAGCAGGGTGACCCCTTCCTTGCGCGCGGCCTTCGGGGCCAGGCTGTCCCCGGCGATCTGCTGCGAGGTCAGGTAGTCGGCGAACGCGGTCACCGTGGAGTGCGGCAGCCTGTCGACATAGCGACCGGCCGCGTGGAACAACGCCACCACCGAGTCCAGGTCGCGGTCGGCCTGCGCGCCCAGCGAGCCACCACGATCGGCGAACCGCAGCAGCCGGGCTTCGAGATCACTGGCCTGCCAGAGGTCCCACAGCACGTTCTCCACGTTGCGGTGCTGCGCTATCGACTCCCGCGCGGTGGCGATCAACCCGGCCACCCGGCGCACCGGACCGGCCTCCGCGTCGGCGAGCATGGTCAGCGGATCGTTGTCCAGCAACGCTTCCACCAGCAGCTCGTCGCTGGACCGCTCGCCGCCGGCGGACAGCTCCAGCCGCCGCAGACCACGCCGCAACCGCCGCAGCGCCAGCGGGTCGGCCCCGCCGAGCGGCGAGGCCAGCAGCATTTCCGCCACGTCGGCGTCCACAGTGGACGGATCGTCGGCGGCCCGCAGCGCGGCCAGCAGCGGACGGACGGCGGGCTGCTTGGCCAGCGGCAGTTCCTCCGCCGCGGCGGCGATCGGCACCCCGGCCGCCCGCAGCGCGCGGATCAGCACCGGGAAGGTCCGCGACGGCGACCGCACCAGCACCGCCATCTCCGACCACGGCACCTCGTCCATCAGGTGCGCGCGGCGCAGCTGGTCGGCCATCCACGCGCCCTCGGCCGCCGGGGTGGACAGCAAGCGGATCTTGACCGTGCCCTCGTGCTCGCCGTCCGCGGGTTCCAGCGGCACCCGCTTCGGCCCCGGCAGGTGCCTGACCAGCCGGTTCACCGCGGCCGCGAGCGCGGGCGCGAGCCGGTGGCTGGTGGTCAGCCGGATGGTCCGGTCGCCCCGGCGGTCGGCCTGCTCCAGCAGCGTGGGATCGGCCCCGCGGAAGGAGAAGATCGACTGGTCCGGGTCGCCGGTGAGCACGTAGTCCTCGGCACCGGAGCCGAGGTGACGCAGCAGCCGGAACTGCAGCGGGTCGAGGTGCTGCGCGTCGTCGACGAACAGGTGCCGCACGCGTGCCTGCTCACGCAGCATCAGCTCCGGCTCGGCGTTCAACGCGACCAGCGCCGAGATGACCAGCTCGGCCGCGTCGTAGGCGGTGGCGCCGGGCAGCGCGAGCGCGTTGCCCCCGGCGCCCTGCAGCGCGCTGACCTCCTCGTACTGCCGCCAGAAGGTACCCGCGGCCACCCACTGCTCGCGGCCCTTCTCCTCGCCGAGCTTGATCAGGTCCTCCGGGCCGAGCCCGCGTTCGGCCGCCCGCAGCAGCAGGTCGCGCAGTTCCTCGGCGAACCCGGGCACGGTCAGCGCCGGGCGCAGCTCGACCGGCCAGTCGAAGGCCCCCATTTCCAGGTCGCCCGCCAGCAGCTCGCGCACCATCACGTCCTGCTCGGCGCTGGAGAGCAGGCGGGGCGCGGGTTCTTCGCGCATCCGGGCCTGCAGGCGCAGCACCGCGTAGGCGTAGGAGTGCACGGTGCGCACGATCGGCTCGCGAATGGTGCGCGGGACTTCGGGGTCGCCGTCGTTGAGCAGCCGCGTGATGTCGGCACGCAGCGCTTCGGCCGCGCGACGGGAGGTGGTGAGCACCAGGATCCGCTCAGGATCCACGCCCTGGTCGCGGATCCGGCGCGTGACGGCTTCGGCGAGCAGCGTGGTCTTGCCGGTGCCCGGCCCGCCCAGCACCCGCGCGAAGCCGACCGGGCCGTCGAGCACGCGCCGGGCCTCGGGGCCCCACTGGCGGGGTGGCAACGGCACGACCGGGCGGCGCACCAGTCGCGCGCTCACCCGGTGCTTCGTCCTGCTTGCCACACCCGATTGCACCATGGGAGGTGATCGGGACCGTGCAGCGGCACCCGGTGAGAACTGTCGGTGTCGTCCGGTTAGCTGTGCGCATGGACGAAGAACTGCACGAACGGGTGCGGGCGGTGATCGGTGACGTGCCGCCCGGCAAGGTCGCCACCTACGGCGACATCGCGAACCTGGCCGGTGCGCCGTCACCGCGCCTGGTCGGCGCGATCCTCGCCGAGGACGGCAGCGACCTGCCGTGGCACCGGATCCTGCGGGCGAACGGCACGCCGGCGCCGCACCTGGCGCAGGAGCAGCTGGCCAGGCTGCGGGCGGAGGGCGTGCTGGCCGACGGGCAGAAGGTGGATCTGCGGGTGTATCGCTGGCAACAGGAGGAGCCGGAGGGTGGCCTCTGGTGATCTCTGTGGTTAGCCTTGCCTAATGCCGAGTATGTCGTACCACCCGCTGCGCGTGTCCGCCGTGCGGCGGCTGACCCCGCACATGGCCAGGATCAGCTTCGCGGTGGCCGCCGACGTCGAGGACGTGGGCCCCGACCAGTACGTGAAGCTGTTCTTCCCGGCGCCGGGGCAGGTGCGGCCGGTGCTGCCGCCGCCGCTCGACGGCGACGAGGTGCTGTCCTGGTACCGCGTGTACCTGGCGATGCCGGACGCCGAGCGCCCGCCGATGCGCACCTACACGATCCGCGCCATCCGGCCGGGTGAGGTGGACGTCGATTTTGTGCTGCACGACGCGGGCCCGGCCTCGACGTGGGCGGAGCGGGCCGCGGTAGGCGACGAGCTGATCTTCCTGACGCCGCCGCACGCGTTGTACTCGCCGCCGGAGGACACCGAGTGGCAACTGCTGGTCGGTGACGAGTCGACGGTGCCCGCGGTGGGCGCGATCGTCGAGTCGCGGCCGGAGGATGCGGTGCTGCGGGCGTTCGTGGAGGTCGCCGGGCCGGAGGAGGAGCAGGTTTTCGAGACCGCGGCCAAGGACGTCGAGATCACCTGGGTGCACCGGGGCACGCGGCCGCACGGGGAGGCGGTGCTCGAAGCGGTGCGGGCGGCTTCGCTGCCCGAGGGCAAGGCGTACGGCTGGCTCTCCGGGGAGGCAAGCCTGGTCAAGTACGCGCGGCGCCACCTGGTCCGAGAGCGCGGCGTGGACAAACGCGCCATCACCTTCACCGGCTACTGGCGGCAAGGCAAGAGCGAGGAAGAGGTCGGCCGGGAAAACGTAAAACGCATCGAATCCGGCGCCCCAGAACCAGCTGACGACGTCTAGCAGTCACCGAGCCGACGCACGCGGCGCACCGGACCCAGCCGCCAACGCCTAAGTACCCAACTCCCGAACCAGGAGCTTCACCAACGCCCCCAGCCGCGGCCGGTCCGGCTGCAACGTCGCCACACCCAGCTCGGTCAACGGCGCCGCGGTCACCGAGCCGACGCAAGCGCAGACCACCGGCCCCCGCAACGCGGTGACCAGCGCGTCCTGCCGGTCCCCGGCCAGCGTCAGCAGGTTCGCCGTGGCCGGGGCGCTGGTGAACGCGAGCGCCCGAACCGCACCCCCGATGACGTCGTCGACCAGCTGGTGGGCGGGCGCGAGGTCCGACGGCCACTGCCACCGGTACGGCTGCACCTCGACCACCTCCGCCCCGGCGGCGGCCAGCGGCGAGGTCAGCTCCGGCAACGGCGTCCCGTGCAACTGCACCGCGACCCGCCGCCCCGCCACGCCTTGCGCCATCAGGTGCGCGAAAACCTCGGCGTTCGTCTCGCCCGGCGCTGACCATTCCTCCGAGAGCCCGTGCCCGCGCACCGCGCCCATCGCCTTCGGCCCCCGCACGAAAACCCGCGACGCGCCCAGGTGACGCAGCAGGTCCTCCCGCACACCCCAGCCCTCCGCCGCCGAGACCCAGCCGCGGAACCCGGCGCCGGTGGTGATCGCGGTGAAGTCGACCGGCTCGGCCAGCACGGCGTCGGTCGCCGAGCGCAGCAGTGCGTCGTCCGGCAGCGGCACGATCCGGATCGTCGGCGCGTGCCGGACCTCGGCACCGTGCCGCTCCAGCGCGGTGATGAACTCCTCCGCGCGCCGCTCGGCGGTGATCCCGATGGTGACCCCGGTGAGCTCACCCATAGAGCGCCCCCATCTCCCTGATCGCCTCCGCCAGCTCGTCCCGCAGCGAAGCGGGCTCCAGCACCTGCAGCCCCGGCCCGAACCGGAGCAGCTCACCGATCGCCGGACGGCCCTGCTCCACCGGCAGCTCCATGCGAATCCACCCGTCCTCGTCCGGTTCGGTCGCCGTGCGCAGCGCCCGCGCGCCGACGGCTCCCGCGTAGAACGGTACGAGTGCCTGCGCCAGCGGCGAAAGGCGCACCACCGCGGTCCGCGGGTACATGCGCCGCTCGAACTGCTCGGACCACTCCTGCCAGTACCGCGCCAGGTCGAAATCGGCGGGACGGGTGAAGGCGTCCAGCGTCTCCAGCCGCTCGATCCGCGAGATGCGATACGTCCGGTCGTTGCCGTCGCACCGCGCGGCGAGGTACCAGTTGCCCGCCTTGAGGATCAGGCCGAGCGGCTCGACCTCCCGCGTGACCTGCTGGTTGCCCCAGCGCCGGTAGTCGAGGCGCAGCCGCCGCGGCTGCCACACCGCCTCGGCCACCTCCGCCAGCTGCGGCAGGCTCTCGATGCCCCGGTGCCAGCCGGGAACGTCGAGGTAGAAGCGCTGGGAGACGGTCGCCGCGCGGTCGCGCAGGTCGGCGGGCAGCGCCGCGTAGAGCTTCAGCTGCGCGGCGGCGAGCACCGTGCCCAACCCCAGTTCGGACGCGGCCTCGGGCAACCCGGCCAGCGACAGCGACCGCGCCTCCTCCTCGGTGAGCCCGGTCAGCCGCGTGCGGTAGCCGTCGACGAGCTGGTAGCCGCCGCTGCGCCCGCGATCGGCGTAGACCGGCACGCCCGCCGCCGACAACGCCTCGATGTCGCGGTAGACCGTGCGCACCGACACCTCGAGTTCGGCGGCCAGCTCGTCAGCCGTCATCCGGCCGCGGTTCTGCAACAGCAGCAGCACCGACAGCAACCTGCTCGCCCGCATGAAGTTCATTATGGCCGGAAAACCTGACACAAGCTGTCAGGTAAGCCCGGCAGAGTGCTCGGCATGAACACCTTCACGACGAAGAGCTGGGAAGAGAACGTGGTCAGCGGCGGCAAGGACGACCCAGTGGAGCCCCGGTACGCCCACGCCCACGCCGTCATGACCTACTCGGGCCTGATCGAGGGCGAGTCCTCGTGCGACTACCTCCTCTACTACACCGGCCCCGGTTACGACGGCGCCGGGCACCGCGCACCGGGGTTCGAGCGGATCGAGGGCGCGGTGGACGGCCGCAAGGGCAGCTTCGTGCTCCGGCACGAGGTAGGTTTCGACAGCAACGGCATCAACGGCACGTTCACCGTGGTCGACGGCTCCGGCACCGGTGAGCTGACCGGCCTGCGCGGCACCGGCACCATCGCCGGCGAGACCGGTCAGCCCGCGATGCGGTACACCTTCGAATACTCCCTTTAGGACGGTCGAGCATGGACAGGAAGCAGGTGATGGCCTACCGGATCGCCGCGCAGGGGCTGCACCGGGAAGCGGCCGATCCGCACGAGCTGGCCGTGTTCGACCTCGGCGTGCAGGACAACCAGCGCGGTGGCCCGGCCATCGCGCTGGCCGCACGACTGTCCACTCCGGCCACCACCGACGACCGCTTCGCGCTGCTCTGGTCCCATCGCGGCGCCCCGCACCTGCACCGGCGCGGCGACCTGAAAGCACTGGTGGCGAGCCTGGTGCCACTGTCCGAAGCGGACGCCGAGGCGCGGATGGGCTGGCAGCGCACGCAGGTCGCCCGCGCCGGGGTACCGGCGGCCGAGGCGCTGACGGTCGCGGCGCGGGCGCTGCACAAGGCCGTCGGCCGGACGATGACCAAGGGCGACTCCAGCACCGCGGTCACCAAGCTGGTGCCGGACGGGTTCTCCCTCTGGTGCCGCCGCTGCGGCGCCACGCACATCTTCGAGCAGCTGATGCGCCTGGCCGCGCCGCTCGCCGGGCTCGAACTGGTGCCCGGCGCGACCCCGGCCACGCTGACCCCGATGGCGCAGCGCGGCCCGGTGCCGGTCAAGCCCGATGTGCGCGCCGCGACCGCGGTCATGGCGGCCTACCTGCGGCTGCACGGTCCGGCCACGCCCGGCGAGGCGGGCGGCTTCTCCGGCACCACGGCCACCGCCGCCAAGGAGATGTGGCCGTCGGACCTGGTGGAAGTGCGGCTGGACAAGAAGAAGCGCTACCTGCCCGCGGACGCGCTGCCGCTGCTGGAGAATCCGCCGGAACCGGACGTCGTGCGCCTGCTGCCGCCGTCGGATCCGCTGCTCCAGGCCAGGGATCGCGACCTGCTCGTGCCGGAGAAGGCACACCAGAAGGAGGTCTGGAAGATCCTCGGCAATCCGGGCGCGCTGCTCACCGACGGGGAGATCGCTGGTGTCTGGCGGCCGAAGACCGCCGGCAACCGGCTGTCGATCACGGTTCGGACGTTCTGGCCGCTGTCGCCGGACGTCCGCGAGCGCGTCGGTCAGGAAGCCGAAGTCGTCGCCGCCGCCCGCGGGCTCACGCTGTCCAAAGTAGACTGGTAGCGGCGGACGACCAGATCGGCGATGGCCGGGTGCGCGCCCAGCGGCTCGGCCACCACGGCCGCGCCGGAATCGGCCAGCCGCCGGTGGAACAGACCGGGCGCGAGCAGCCACGAAGCCACCGCGACCCGGTGCCGGCGAAGGGAATCCACCACCTCGGCCACGGACGGCCGTGCGGTGGCGGCAAAACCCACCCGGACCGGCACGCCCAGCCTGGCCCGCAACGCCCGCGCGGCCACCCGGACTTCGCTGAGCGCCCGCGGGTCGCTGGACCCGGCGGCCGCCAGCACCACGGCATCGCCGTCGCGGTACCCGGCGTCGAGCAGGCGCTGTTCGAGCACGTCGAGCAGTTCCGGGGCGGCGCCGAACGCGGGCGTGAGCCGGACCGCCCGGTGCCCGCTCGCCTCGATCTGCGCCGGGATGTCCGTCCGCACGTGGTAACCCGACGCCAGGAACGCCGGGACCACCACGGCTTCACCCGGCACGTCCCGGAGCACGCTCGTCACGTCCGGCTGGAGCACGTCCGCGTACGCGACCCGCACCTCCACGTCCACCCGCGCGCGCACCAGTTCCGCCAGTTCCGAGATCACACGCACCCCGGCCGGAGCCCGGGTCCCGTGTGCCACCAGCACGATCAAGCGATCCCCGCCTTCTCCACGGCCAGCCGGTAACCCCGCTTGACCACGGTCTGCACCAGTTTTCCCTCACCCAGCGAAGTGCGGAGCCTGCCGACCGCCGTCTCCACCGCGTGCTCGTCGCCGCCGCTGGGCAGCACGGTCATCAGCTGACGCCGCGAGATCACCCGTCCCGGCTCCTCCGCGAGTGCCCGCAACACCGCCAGTTGCGCGGGCGCCAGCGTCCGCAGCTCTCCGTCGACCACCACCGCCTGCCCGCGCAGCTCCACCTCGCGTCCGGCGACGCGCCACCGCGGCACCCGCTCCAGCAGCGCCTGCGACTGCGTGCGCGCGAGCGCCCCGATCCGCGACCGCTCCGGCTGCACGGTCGGAATGCCCAGCGCGGCGAACGGCGCCGCGGTGATCGGGCCGACGCAGGCCACCACCACCCGCCGGGTCAGCGCGTCCACCAGTTCCGCGTACCGCCCGGTCCGCCTGGCCACCGCGAACATGCTCGCCGCCGCGGGTGCACTGGTGAACGGCATCGCGTCGATCCCGCCCTCCAGCACCGAATCGAGCAGCCGTTCCAGCGGCCCGGGATCGGCGGGCCCGACCCAGCGGTACACCGGGATCTCGATCACCTCGGCCCCCGCGGCCCGCAGCGACTCCACGAAGAACGGCAGCGGCTCGCCGTGCAGCTGCACCGCCACCCGTCGTCCGTCCACTCCGGACTCCAGCAGGTGCTGCAGCAACTCCGCGTTGCTCTCCGAATCCGGTGAGTACACTTCGGACAGGCCAGCCGCGCGCACCGCGCCCTTCGCCTTCGGCCCGCGTGCCATCACCGCGGCCTCACCGAGCCTGGCCAGCACGGCGTCACCGAGCCCCCAGCCCTCGGCCGCTTCGATCCAGCCGCGGAAGCCGATGCCGGTGGTCGCCACCACCACGTCCGGCGCCTCGTCCAGCAGCCGCCGGGTCGCGCCCAGCAGCTCGGTGTCGTCGGACAGCGGCACGATCCGGAGCGCCGGGCCGTACCGCACGGTCGCCCCCTTTCGCACGAACAGCGCACCGAGCTCGTCCGCCCGGCGCGCCGCCGTGATCCCGATAGCGAAGCCCGCCAGCGGTGGCAGGGCCGTCATGGCCCGCCCACCTCCACCGTGCCGTCGGCAATCCGCACCGGGTACGCGGCCACGCGCACCTCGGGATCGTCCAGGCACTGCCCGGTGGCCAGCTCGAAGCACTGCTTGTGCATCGGGGACGCCACCACCGGCACGCCACCGCGGTCGCCGAGAATGCCGCGTGAGAGCACCGCCGCGCCGCTGAACGGGTCCACATTGGACAGTGCGTAGACGCTTTCCTCGGTACGGAAGATCGCCACCTGCGTGCCGTCCGGCAACAGCGCCGCCACCCCGGCACCCAGCGGCACCGCCTCCAGCGGGCACACGGCCACCCAAGTGCATTCCTGTATCGCGGTCATCGTGCGGCCACCTCCGGCATTCCCAGCAAAACGGGCACCTTCTGCTCACGCTCGACGCGGAACGAGATCGTCGGGTCCGGCGTGCCCGGCGCGTTCACGAACGAGGTGAACCGCGCGAGCTTCTCCGGGTCTTCCAGCACACCACGCCACTCGTCGGCGTAGGAGTCGATGTGCTTCTGCATCGCGGCGTCCAGCTCGTCGCAGATGCCCAGGCTGTCGTTGACGATCACGTCACGCAGGTGGTCGAGGCCGCCTTCCATCTCCTCCAGCCACGGCGCGGTGCGCTGGAGCCGGTCGGCGGTGCGCACGTAGAACATCAGGAACCGGTCGATGGTGCGGAAAAGCGTCTCGCTGTCTACATCGGACACCAGCAGCCGCGCGTGCCGCGGGGTGGTGCCGCCGTTGCCGCCGACGTAGAGGTTCCAGCCGTTCTCCGTGGCGATCACGCCGAAGTCCTTGCCGCGGGCCTCGGCGCATTCACGCGCACAGCCCGAGACCGCCGCCTTCAGCTTGTGCGGCGAGCGCAGCCCGCGGTAGCGCAGCTCCAGCTCCACCGCCATGCCGACGCTGTCCTGCACGCCGTACCGGCACCACGTGGACCCGACGCACGACTTCACCGTGCGCAGCGACTTCCCGTACGCGTGCCCCGATTCGAAGCCCGCGTCCACCAGCCGCCGCCAGATCAGCGGCAGCTGGTCCACCGTCGCGCCGAACAGGTCGATCCGCTGCCCGCCGGTGATCTTGGTGTACAGCCCGAACTCCTCGGCCACCTCGGCGATCACCTTGAGCTTCGCCGGGGTGATCTCGCCGCCGGGGATGCGCGGCACCACCGAGTACGAGCCGTTGCGCTGGATGTTCGCCAGGAACCGGTCGTTGGTGTCCTGCAGGGTCGCCTGCTCACCGCCGAGAATGTGGCCGTTGCCCAGGGTGGCCAGGATCGAGGCCACCGCCGGCTTGCAGATCGCGCAGCCGGTGCCGGTGCCGTGCCGCCCGATCAGCTCGCCGAAGGTGGTGATCCGGGTGGCGCTGATGATCTCGAACAGTTCCGCGCGGGAGAAGGAGAAGTGCTCGCACAACGCCTTCGACTGCTCGACGCCGCACGAGTCCAGCAGCTTCGCCAGCATCGGCACGCACGAACCACACGCCGTGCCCGCCCGCGTGCAGGCCTTGATCTTCGGCACGTCGGTACACTCGTGCTCGAGGATCGCGCCGGTGATGTCGGCCTTGGTGACGCCGTTGCAGGAGCAGACCTGCGCGTCGGGCGGCAGCGCGTCCACGCCGACGCCTTCACCACCACCGGAGGGCGCGAGCATCGAACCGGGTGAAGCGGGCAGCGCGCGGCCGACGAACGACCGCAGCATCGTGTACTGCGACGCGTCCCCGACCAACACCCCGCCGAGCAGCGTCTTACCGTCCTCGGAGACCACCAGCTTCTTGTAGTACCCGTCGATCGAGTCGGCGAACGCGACTTCACGCGCGCCCTCGGTGGCCGCGTGCGCGTCGCCGAAGCTGGCCACATCGACGCCGAGCAGCTTCAGCTTCGTCGACATGTCCTGCTCGCCGAATTCGGCGTCACCACCGAGCAGTTGCGCGGCGACGATCTCCGCCATCGCGTACCCGGGCGCCACGATGCCGTACACGCGGTTCTCCACGGCCGCGCATTCACCGATCGCGTACACCGCCGGATCGCTGGTGCGGCAACGGTTGTCCACCAGCACCCCACCGCGCTCGCCGACCTCCAGGCCGCTCGACCGCGCCAGGTCGTCACGCGGGCGGATGCCCGCCGAGAACACGACCAGGTCCAGGTCCAGCTCGGTGCCGTTGGCCAGCTTCGCCAGCAGCCGGTCGCCGTCGGCTTCGATGCTGTTGGTGGACGTTCCCGTGTGGACGGTCACGTCCAGCGCGGTGACCAGGTCACGCAGCAGCCCGGCACCGCCGTCGTCCACCTGCAGCGGCATCAGCCGCGGGCCCATCTCCACCACGTGCGGGGAAAGGCCCATGTCCCGCAACGCTTTCGCGGCCTCCAGGCCGAGCAGGCCACCACCGACCACCATCGCCGACCGGCGCCCGCGGCCCGCCTTGCCCGCCGCTTCACGAATGGCGTCGAGGTCCTCGATGGTCCGGTAGACAAAGCAGCCGGGCAGGTCGTGCCCGGGCACCGGCGGCACAAAGGGCTTCGACCCGGTGGCGAGCACCAGCGCGTCGTAGGCCTGCTCGAAGCCCGCCTCGGTCCGGACCAGCCGCTGCTCGCGATCGACCGACACCACCGGGTCGCCGAGCCGCAGTTCGACCATCGGGTCGCCCGCGTAGTCGGCACCCGGCAGCGCCAGCGCCGCCGCGTCCCAACCGTCCACATAGGAGGTCAGCGCCACCCGGTCGTAGGCCGGCCGCGACTCCTCGGCCAGCACCACCACCCGCCAGTCGCTGTCCCCGGCCCGCACCGCTTCGACCAGCCGGTGCGCGACCATGCCGTGCCCGGCGACCACCAGTGTCCGCATCGCTGCTCCTCTCAGACCCCGGCCCCGGCCAGCGCGGGGCTCGGCGAACGCACGCCTTCACGGCGCAGGTAGACCACCCAGGTCACACCGGCGCAGATCAGGTAGAACACGCAGAACGCGACGAACGCGGGCACGCCGCCACCGGTACCGGCGAAGGAGGCGCGGAAGGCCAGGTTGATGAACAGCCCGCCGATCGCGCCGATCGCCCCGGCCAGCCCGATCAGGGCACCGGACAGGCGCCGCGCCCGCAGCAGCTCGGCCGTCTCGGACGCGCCGGTCTCGATGGCCGACTGCGCCTTGGCGCGGAAGATCGCCGGGATCATCTTGTAGGTGGATCCGTTGCCGATCCCGGAAAGCACGAACAACACGATGAACGCCACGGTGAACATCGCCAGCGACTTCGCGTTCGACGCCACGATCGCGCCCACCGCGGCGACCGCCATGCCGCCGAAGGTCACCAGGGTCACCTTCGCGCCACCGATCCGGTCGGCCAGCGTGCCGCCCACCGGCCGGATCAGCGAGCCGATCAGCGGGCCGAGAAAGGTCACCGCGGCCGCCTGCAGCGGCGTGCGGCCGAACTGGTTCTGCAGCACCAGGCCGAAGGCGAAGCTGTAGCCGATGAACGAGCCGAAGGTGCCGATGTAGAGGAACGACATCACCCAGGTGTGCTTGTCCCTGACCACTTCGCGCATGGCCCTGGTGTCACCGCGCACGCTGGCGAGGTTGTCCATGTACAGGTAGGCGAGCAACGCGGCCAGCACGATCAGCGGCAGGTAGATGAACAGCACCAGCCGCGGCGCCATCGCACCGGCGGTGCCGATCACCAGCAGCCCGACCAGCTGGATGGCCGCCACGCCGAGATTGCCGCCGCCCGCGTTCAGCCCGAGCGCCCAGCCCTTGAGCCGTTCCGGGTAGAAGGTGTTGATGTTGGTCATCGACGAGGCGAAGTTGCCGCCGCCGACCCCGCCGAGCGCGGCCACCAGCAGGAAGGTGCCCAGCGAGGTGCCCGGCTCCATCACGATCGCGGCCAGCGTGGTCGGCACCACCAGCAGCGCCGCGCTCACCACCGTCCAGTTGCGACCGCCGAACTTCGCCACCGCGAAGGTGTACGGCAACCGCATCAGCCCGCCGACCACGGTCGGCGTGGAGACCAGCAGGAACTTGTCCGCCGCCGAGAAGCCGTACTCCGGCCCCATGAACAGCACCATCACCGACCACAGCGTCCAGATCGAGAAGCCGACGTGCTCGGCGAAGATGGAGAACCACAGGTTCCGCCTGGCCACCCGCTTGCCGGTGGTCTCCCAGAACTCCGCGTTCTCCGGTTCCCAGTGCTGGATCCAGTGTTTTGTCCGCATGCGTTGCCTTTCGGAGCCGTTCAAGCCGTTCGAGCCGTTCAGGAGGTTTCGGCCAGCCAGCCGGCGATGCCGCGCACGGCATCGGCACAGCCACCGCAGCCGGTGGTCGCCCTGGTCGCCGCGGCCAGCGCGGGCACGTCGGTCGCGCCCGCCCGCCACTGCTCGACCAGCCGCCCCTTGGTCACCGAGTTGCAGCGGCAGACCACGGCGGAAGCGGGCAGGTTGGCCGGGCTCACCGACGACGCCGGCGCTTCACCCGGCCCGGGGAGCGCGCGGCCGAGCAGCAGCGCGAGCTTGTCCTCGGGCAGCCGGGCGCCCCGGTCGTAGAGCTGGGTCAGGTTCGCCGCCGCGTCGGGCAGGCCGAGCACGATCGCGCCGGCCACCTTTTCCTCGCGCACCAGCAGTTTCGCGTACCGGCCCCGGGTCGAGTCGGACACGCTGAGCACTTCGGCGCCGGTGGTGTCGGTGTCGCCGAACGCCGCCAGGTCCACGCCGCGCGCCTTGAGCCTGGTCACCACCGGGGTGCCGCGGTAGCGGGTGGCGGTGTTCTCGCCGGTGACCAGATCGGCCACCACCGCCGCCTGCTCCCAGGCGGGCTGCACCAGCCCGGACACCGTGCCCGGGTGCTGGGCGCAGTCGCCGATGGCGAACACCCGGCCGTCGCTGGTGCGCAAGGAGTCGTCAACGAGCACGCCGCGGTCCACGGCCAGCCCGGCTTCGCGGGCGAGCGCGGTGTCGGCACGCACCCCGGCGGAAACCACCACCAGATCGGCCTGGACGTACGAGCCGTCGTCGAGCTTGAGCCCGTCGCCGGGCAGGTAGCGGGCCGCGGTCGCGCCGAGCTTGAACTCGATGCCCAGTCCCCGCAGGGTTTCCGCGAGCACGCGCCCGCCTTCGGGGTCGAGCTGGCGTTCCATCAGGTGCCCGACCGGGTGCACCACGGTGACCAGGTTCCCGCGCCCGGCCAGCCCGCGCGCGGCCTCCAGGCCGAGCAGCCCGCCGCCGAGCACCGCCACCGGCGCGCCGACCCTGGCCGCGTCGAGAATGCGTTCGCAGTCACCGAGGGTTCGGAAGGGGACCACGCCGGGCGCCGGTTCGCCGGTCTCCGTGGTCAGCCCCTCGACCGGGGGCAGCCACGGCGCGGCCCCCGTGGCCAGCACCAGGGCGTCATAGTCCACAGTGGACCCATCAGCCAGCTCGACGTGGCGCGCGGTCCGGTCGATGCGTGCCACCGAGGTGCCCACGCGCAGATCGACGTCGTTCTCCTTGGCCCACTCGGCATCGTGCAGCCACACCGATTCCGGGCGCATGGTGCCCGCGACCACCCCGGAGAGCAGCACCCGGTTGTACGCCGGATGGGTCTCGGCGCCGATCACGGTCAGCGACACACGCGCGCCGTCGGGGTCGCGGCGCCGGATCTCCTCGGCGACCCTGGCCCCGGCCATGCCGTAGCCGATCACCACCACGTCGCGGGTCATCGCGCACCTGCCAGGCGGACGGCGCACACCTTGAACTCCGGCATGCGGCTGGTCGGGTCGAGCGCCGGGTTCGTCAGCAGGTTCGCCCGCTGCGCACCGGGGAAGTGGAACGGCAGGAACACCAGGTCCGGCCGCATCGAGGAAACACAGCGCACGCGGGCCCGCACCGCACCGCGCCGGGATTCGACCTCGGCCCAGTCACCGTCGGCGAGCCCGGCCCGCGCGGCGGTGTCCGGGTGCACCTCGACGAAGGCCTCGGGCACGGCGTCGGTCAGCTCCTCGACCAGCCGCGTCTGCGCACCCGACTGGTAGTGCTGGAGCACGCGGCCCGTGGTGGCCTGCAACGGAAATTCGGCATCCGTCGGCTCGGCGGGGCCGCGGTGGTCGACCGGGTGGAACCGCGCGCGGCCGTCAGCGTGCGCGAACCGGTCGAGGAACATGCGCGGGGAACCAGGGTGGTCCCGCTCGGGCACCGGCCAGTGCAGCCGTTCCCCGTCGCGCAGCCGGTCGTAGGTGATGCCGGAGTAGTCGGCGAGCCCGCCCTTCGAGGCGGCCCGGAGTTCTTCGAACACGGCCTCCGCGTTGGCCGGAAAGCGGCCGTCCGGCTGGCCGAGCCTGCTCGCCAGGCCGGACAGCACGTCGAGATCGGTGCGGACGCCGTCGGGTGGGTCGATCGCGCGGCGGCGCAGCAGCACCCGCCCCTCGATGTTGGTCATCGTGCCCTCCTCCTCGGCCCACTGCGTGATGGGCAGCACAACGTCGGCGAGCGCGGCCGTTTCGGACAGCACCAGGTCGGCGACCACCAGGAAGTCCAGTGCCGCCAGGCGGTCCGCGATCCGCGCCGACCGCGGCGCGGACACCAGCACGTTGCTGCCGAACACCAGCAACCCGCGCGGGCCGTCCACGGTGCCCAGCGCGTCGAGCAGTTCGTAGGCCGAGCGGCCGGGACCGGGCAGCGATTCCGGCGGCACGCCCCACACCCCGGCGACGTGCGCCCGCGCGGCCGGGTCGTCGATGCGCCGGTAACCGGGCAGCTGGTCGGCCTTCTGCCCGTGCTCACGCCCGCCCTGGCCGTTGCCCTGGCCGGTCAGGCAGCCGAAGCCCGACCCGACCCGGCCCGGAAGTCCCAGTGCCAGCGCGAGATTGATCCACGCGCTGACCATGTCGGCGCCGCTGGCGTGCTGCTCGGTACCGCGTGCGGTGAGCACGTAGGCGTTGCGCGCACCGGCCAGCCGGGCGGCGACCGCGCGCTGGTCGGCGGCCGACACGCCGGTGATCCGCTCCACCCGCTCCGGCCACCACGCCGCCGCGATCCGCCACACCGCGCCGAACCCGCTGGTTCGTTCGTCCACATAGGACTGGTTGAGCAGGCCGTCGGCGACCACCGCGTGCAGGATGCCCAGTGCCAGCGCCAGATCCGTGCCGGGAGCCGGTTGCAGGTGCAGTTCGGCCAGCTCCGCGGTGGCCGTGCGCCGCGGATCGACCACGATCAGCCCGCGCTTGAGGTACCGCGCGAACGGCGGCATGGTCTCCGCGGGATTCGAGCCGACGAGCAGGATCGCGTCGGCTTCGGCGAGGTCTTCGAGCGGGAACGGCAGCCCGCGGTCGAGGCCGAACGCGCGCATCCCGGCCGCGGCCGCCGACGACATGCAGAACCGGCCGTTGTAGTCGACCTGCGACGTGCCGAGCGCGACGCGGGCGAACTTCCCCAGCAGATAGGCCTTTTCGTTGGTCAGCCCGCCACCGCCGAACACCGCGTTCGCGTCCGCGCCGTATTCGCGCTTCAACTCCGCCAGCCGGGTGGCGACCAGGTCGAGCGCGGTGTCCCAGCTCGCCGGGCGCAGTTCGCCGTCCACCCGGACCAGCGGGGTGGTCAGCCGCGCCGGTGAGGTGAGCAGGCTGCCCGCCGTCCAGCCCTTCTGGCACAGCCCGCCCTCGCCGGCCGGTGCGGTTTCCGTGCCGCGCACCGCCATCGCGCACTGCAGCGCGCAGTACGGGCAGTGCGTGACCGTGCCGGTCACCGGTTCGCTGATCGCGGTCATCGGCCTCCTTCCGCCGGTCCTGACGGTAAGGAGCGCTTGTTACTCGAAAACGACCGAATGTTTCAGGCGTTTGACATTGCCCGGACGATCACGGGCCGGTGGCGGTGAAGTCTCAGAGCAGGGCGCTGACTTCGCGGGCGGCCACGCGCAGGCCGTCCAGGGAAGACGGCGTGAAATCCGGGTCCAGCGCAATGATCGCCAACCGGAACAGTGTGGCGCGCAACACAAGCTGTGGCCACTCGGGCAGATGCGCCCAGCGTTGCAGCAGCTGCGGATCGGCCCCGCCCCAGGCGAGCGCGTCCACGGTGGCCACCGCGGCACCCCATTCGGCGGGCCGGAAGTACGGTTCGAAGTCGACGATGCCGGGCGGCTCGTCCCCGTCGAACAGGACGCGGCCGAACAACTCGCCGTGCACCAGCTGGTCCGGCCCGTGCACCGGGCGCCGCGCCCCGGCGAGCACCTCGAACCAGCCGCCGCCCTTCTTCTCGTCCAGATCGGGTTCGAGCTCTTCCCAGGCCATCCGGTCGGCGATGGCGTAGACGTCGCGGCGGGCGGCCAGGAAGTCCGGGCGCGGTTCGTCCGCGGTCGCCTGGTGCAGCTTCACCGCGGCCAGCACCAGCTCGTCGTAACGCGGCTGCGGCGTGCCGGAGATGAACCGGCTCGCCGTCCAGCCCGCCACGATCGACCGGCCGTCGGTGGCGCGGACCGGCCGGGCGACCCGCACGTCGGGCAGCGTGATGCGTTCCATCGTGCGGGCCTGCCACAGCGTTCTGGCCCGGTCGTACACCGGCTTGAGCACCAGGTCACCGCAGCGCCAGCCCGGTCCGGACGGCATCGGCTCCGGTTCGGCGCCCTTCGCCCCGAACGCCGCCATGGCGTGCGGCGGCGGGGGCTGGCGTCTCGGGGCCGGTGCGGTCACACCCGCACGCTATCGCGCTGGGGCGTGGGATCAAGGGATCCTCAGTAGGTCGGCAGGCTCGGGTCGACCTGCCGCGCCCACGCGAGCACCCCGCCACCGAGGTGCGTGGCGTCCTTGAACCCGGCCTGGTGCAACGCGGCCAGCGCCTCCGCCGAGCGCGCACCCGACTTGCAGTGCAGCACGATCGGCTTGTCCTGCGGCAGTTCGGCCAGCGCCTCCCCGGACAGAATGCGGTCCTTCGGGATCAGCTTCGCGCCCTTGATGTTCACGATCTCGTACTCGTGCGGCTCGCGGACGTCGATCAGCTCGAAGTTCTCGCCGTTGTCGAACTTGGCCTTCAGCTCGGGCGCGGTGATCGTGCTGTTCGACGCGGCCTGCTGCGCCTCGTCGGAGACCACCCCGCAGAACGCCTCGTAGTCGATCAGCTCGGTGATCTTCGGTGTGTCCGGGTCCTTGCGGATCTTGACCTCGCGGTACCGCATCTCCAGCGCGTCGTAGCTGATCAGGCGGCCCAGCAGCGGCTCGCCGATGCCGGTGATCAGCTTGATCGCCTCGTTCACCATGATCGAGCCGATCGAGGCGCACAGCACGCCGAGCACGCCGCCCTCGGCGCACGACGGCACCATGCCGGGCGGCGGCGGCTCGGGGTAGAGGTCGCGGTAGTTCAGGCCCTTGCCGTTCGGCGCGTCCTCCCAGAACACGCTGACCTGGCCCTCGAACCGGAAGATCGAGCCCCACACGTACGGCTTGCCGAGGATCACCGCGGCGTCGTTGACCAGGTAGCGGGTGGCGAAGTTGTCCGTGCCGTCGACGATCAGGTCGTAGTCGCGGAAGATGTCCAGCGCGTTGGAGCTGTCCAGCCGGTCGGTGTGCAGGTGCACCTTGACGTTCGGATTGGTCTCGGCCAGCGACTCCTGCGCGGAGGCGGCCTTCAGCTTGCCCACGTCGCCCTGCCCGTGGATCACCTGGCGCTGCAGGTTCGACTCGTCGACCACGTCGAAGTCGACGATGCCCAGCGTGCCGACCCCGGCCGCGGCCAGGTACAGCAGGGCCGGGCTGCCCAGTCCACCGGCGCCGATGACCAGCACCTTGGCGTTCTTGAGCCGCTTCTGCCCGTCCATCCCGACATCCGGGATGATCAGGTGACGGCTGTAGCGGGCCACCTCGTCCTTGGTGAGCTCGGCGGCCGGCTCGACGAGCGGCGGCAGCGTGCCTGACATCGTGGTGGACCTCCAAAATTCGCGCGGGGTTCTCGCGTACCAGTATCACTAACGCACGAATCCCGCGCGGTCTTCCCCGTGTCCACGCACTGGGACGGGGTTGCGAGCTCAGCCCGCCTGCGCTCCGGGGTTCGGGTAGCTGTTCGGCTTGCAGACCTTGCCGTCGGCGGGCACGGAGTTCCGGTCGCCGCCGGGCACGTTGTTCAGCTTGGCCACGTAGTCGTTGGCCACGCCGAAGCTCTGCTGCATCATCACCGGCGCCAGGTCGCCGTCCTTGCCGCAGCCGATGTGGCCGTGGCCCAGCGCGTGCCCGACCTCGTGGTTGATCGCGTACTCGCGGTAGGCCAGCAGGTCCGAGCTGAACGCCTTGGCGCCGCGCACCCAGCGGGCGAGGTTGATCACCACCTGCTTGGTGTCGCCCTTGCGGCACGAGGCCTCGTACGGGATGGACGAGCCGCACACCTTCTTCGCGGTGTCCGATGTGGTCAGCACCACCCGGAAGTCCGGGTCCGGATCGCTGTTGTCCACCCGCTGCAGCCGCAGCTGCCCGCTGCCCGCCCAGCCACGCGGGTCCGCGGACAGAATGCCCTGCACGGTGTTCGCGAAGGTGTCCTCACCGCCGATGTCCTCCGGCGGGATGCCGTCCTCGATTTCGATGGTGTACTTCCACAGCTTGCCGCCGCTGCCGTACGGCTCCGACTTGCCGGGCACCACGTGCCAGGTGCCCTGCCCCTGCTGGGTGTAGGGCTTGCCCTCCGGCAGGTCGGCGGTCGGGATGTTCAGGTCCATCTGCGGCGCGGGCAGCTCGGCACCGGCGGGCGCGGCCTCGCCCTCGCCGTTGGTGCCGGTGCCCTCACCCCCGGCGAGCGCGGTCGCGCCCTGCTCCACCTGGGGTGTCTCGGGCGGGCTGGTCGCGGTGTCGAAGACCACCAGCGCGGTGACCACCGCGAGCACCGGCAGCGCGTACACCCGCCAGCCGTAGGTCTTGGTCAGCTTGCCGACCTTGCCGCGCTTCGGCGCGGGCTCCGGCTCCTCCTCGCGCGGCCGCCACGACGCGCTCAACGGCTCCGCGGCCGTGCGGCGCGAGCCGGGGCGATAACGCTCCTCACCGGCGCGAACGGCACGTCCGCTGCCCGTGGGATAGCCGCCGTAGCGGTCGGAACGACGGGCCGAAGACGAGTACGGCGAGCGTTCACCGCCGCCTCGCGCGCCATTCGTCACCCGGTTCGCCACGCGTCCAGGGTGCCATATCCAAAACGTTATGCCGTGGCCGACCGGCGCCCGACACCCCGGAAATCCCTCACCCGAACGGGTTACCAGGCGTCCGCTTCGACACGCTCCCACATACCCAGCACCGCCCTCGCTACGGTATTCGGGCGTTCCATTTGGGCCACATGCCCCGTTCGTGGCAGGACGAGTAGCCGAGCACGCGGGATCAGCGTCGCCGTCCGTGACGCGCGGCGCACCGAAATCACCCGGTCCTTCTCCCCCCAGACGACCAGGGTGGGCGCGGTCACCTCGGCCGCCGCCGCCCACAGCGAAGCCGGGCCCCGGCTGAACCAGGCGCGGAAGATGCCGAAGGTGCTGCGGGCCATCGCGGGCGCCGCCCAGGCGAACTCGGCCCGCGCGCTGTGCTCCTCGGCGAGTTCGGCGAGCCGCTGAGCCGGGAAGGAGTCCGGATCGGCGAAGCACAGCTTGATCACCTGCTTCGCGCGCTCCTCCGGGCCGAGCGCGGCCAGTGCCCGGCGGACCCGCTTGCCGAGGAACGGCAGGTAGGCCAGCGCCATGCGGGGATCGGACAGCCGGCGGTGGTCGACCCGGCGGTCCGGCATGGCCGGTGAGATCAGGGTGAGCGTGCGCACCAGGTCCGGTCGCCGCGCGGCGACCAGCAGCGCGATGGCGCCGCCCATCGAGTTGCCGAGCAGGTGCACCGGCCCCTTGCCGAGCCCCTCGAGGAAGCGGGCCAGCAGCGCGGCGTGGGAATTGAGCCCGAAGTCGAACTCGGCGGGTGGCTCGGAGAAGCCGAAACCGGGCAAATCGACCGAGATGCCGCTGGCGAACGGGGCCAGCAGGGCCGACAGGTCGGTCCAGTTCGTCGACGAGCCGCCGAGGCCGTGGACGTAGACCGCGACGGTCCCGTCCGCGCCCGGCGTCCGGCGCAGATGCAGGCCGATCCCGCCGATTTCCTCGGTTTTGCCTGGCCAGGGCACCACGTGCGGGTCGAGCGGCGCCAGCGGGGTGGTGGTCAGCGGCACATGGGTGATCGGCGTTCTGCCGTTGGTGGTAGTCGGCGGCACTCGTCCAGAATGCCTGATGTGGCCGGACGCTTGGCGTTCGCTAAGTACCGGCGAGTAATGTCAGGGGGACGCTTCGGCCGCGGTGACCCCCGCGCGAGGCGGAGAAGTCTGGAGGGACTGATGACGGAAGCGGCTCAAAGCAGCCCGCGAACGCAGGTTCGGCTGCCTCGCACGGAACGGCGGGCCCAGCTGCTGACCGCCGCCCAGCGCGTGTTCGCCGCCAACGGCTACCACGCGGCCGCGATGGACGAGATCGCCGAGCAGGCCGGGGTCAGCAAGCCCGTGCTCTACCAGCACTTCCCCGGCAAGCTCGACCTCTACATCGCGCTGCTGGAAAGCCACGTCGACGAGCTGGTGCGCCGGGTGCGGGCGGCGCTCGACTCCACCACGGACAACAAGCAGCGCGTGCCGGCCACCGTCGGCGCCTTCTTCGACTTCGTCAACGGCGACGCCGGTGCGTTCCGGATGATCTTCGAATCGGACCTGCGCGGTGAGCCCGCCGTGCAGCAGGCGGTGGACAGGGCGACCTCGGCGAGCGTGGACGCGATCACCGAGACCATCACCGCCGACGCCGGCCTCGACGAGGACCGCGCCCGGCTGCTGGCCGTCGGCCTGGTCGGGCTGAGCCAGGTCAGCGCCCGATTCTGGCTGGCCAACCACAGCTCGATCAGCCGGGAGGAGGCGGTCGCGCTGACCTCCACCCTGGCCTGGCGCGGCATCGGCGCCGGCTTCCCGCTCCAGCACCACTCGTAACGGCCCACCCGATGTCACGAATGTGGCTTTCGAGACGTTTCGCGTCCCGAAAGCCACATTCGTGACACTCGCCAGAGCCTCACACCCCGGCCGGTACCGGCACCTTCAGCAGCGCGCGGATCCGCGCGGCGACCTCGTCGGCGCGTTCGTAGGGCAGCATGTGCCCCGCCCGCGGGAAGTAGACGAAGTCCGCGTCCGGCAGTTCTTCGGCGATCACCCTGGCGTGCGGCACCGGGCACAGCCGGTCCAGCTGCCCGGCGAGCACGACCGCCGGCGTGCCGCGGAGGGCGGCCAGCGCGAGCCGGCGGTCGTGCCGGGTGATCGCCTCCAGGAAGCCCGCGATGCTCGCGGGATGCGCGCGCAGGGCCTGTGCCGCGACGTCCAGTACGTCCGCCCGTGCCGCCCCCCTCCCGAACGCGAGCCAGCGGGTGAACGGCGCCAGGAACCCCGGACTCCCGGGCAGGGTGTCCTTGCGACGCCGTTCGAGCAGGCTCCTCACCCGCGGTTCCACCCTGGGCACCCCTCGCCCGGCGAGGCCGGGAAGGCCCAGGGTGAGCCGGTTCATCTCGCCGGACGAGGTGGCCACGAAAGCCACCCCGGCCACCCGTCGCGAGACCAGTTCCGGATGACGCTCGGCCAGCGCCATCATCGTCATGCCGCCCATCGAGTGCCCGGCCAGCACCAGCGGCCCGTCCGGCACCACCGCTTCGAGCACCTCGGCCAGGTCGTCGGCGATCTGCTCGATCGTCGCCGTGCCCGGCCGCGCGGGCGCCGACCTGCCGTGCCCGCGGTGGTCGTAACGCAGCAGCCGTTGCCCCGGCAGCCGCTGGACCACCGGCTCCCAGCAGGTCAGGTCCTGCGTCCAGCCGTGCACCAGCACCAGCGTCACCGCGGCGTCCGGCGGCCCGCTCAGCTCGAGGTGCAGCCGGGTGCCGTCGGCGGTGACGAATTCGCGCGCGCTCATTTCGCCGGCAGGAGGAAGGACTTCTTCCAGAAGTACATCCCCGGTTTGCCGACCAGGCCCGCTTCCTGGAGGAACGGCATGATCTTGTCGCCCGCCCAGCCGATGGTCTGGTGCCAGTTCGGGTTGTTCAGCGCCGCCTCGACCCCGTCACGCGGCCGGATGCCGACCGCCTTGTAGACGTTCGGGTTGATGAACGAGCGCGTCACGAAGTAGGAGATGAACGCGATCAGGAACTGCTGGTAGACCAGCTCGGCCCGGTTCAGCTTGGCCATGCCGCGGGTGACCTCCTCCCGCGCGAAGGTCACGTGACGGGCTTCCTCCAGCACGTGGATCCGGTTCACCATGCGCACCAGCGGCTGGATCTCCGGGTCGTTCATCTGCTCGCGCTGCAGCCGGTCCAGCACCTCCTCGGCGACCAGGATGGCGCCGTAGCGGGCGGGACCGTAGCTGATCGCCGGCATCAGCTTGGCCAGCTGGCGCAGCGCGGGCACCGGCCCGTACACCGGGCAGCCGATCCTCGCGGACATCCGCGCGAACATCGTCGAGTGGCGGCACTCGTCGGCCACCTCGGTCAGCGCGTACTGCGCGTGACTGCTGGTCGGGTCCGCCGCGTAGACCTCCTTGAGCAGCATCTGCATCAGCAGGATCTCGAACCAGAGCCCGGTGGTGGCCACGCTGGCCACCTCGTGCTTGCCGAGTTCGATGCGCTGCTCCGGCGTCAGCTTCTCCCAGAGTTCCGTGCCGTAGAGGCTCGACCGGTGCTCCGGGATGTAGCGCTTGCCCGGCACCAGCGGCGCGTCCCAGTCGATGTCGACGTCAGGGTCGTAGAACTTGTTCGCCGAAGACTTGAGCAGTCGTTCCGCGGTCTTTTCCCGACCCGCGTCCTTGAGCGTCCGCGTCATTGCCGACCCTGCCTTCCACACACCCGCACTTGTGTGTAACTTGAGGTAACAGTTACCTCTGGTAGCATGCGAGACATGGTCGGCCGTGTCAAGCGCAACAGCAAGCAAGCCAGCAAGCAGCCCTCGTCCGCCGAGGCGGAGACGGGGGACGCCCGGCGCGACCGCTGGCGCAAGCACCGCATCGCCCGCCGCGCGGAGTTCGTCGAGGCGGCGCTGCGGGCGCTGGACGAGCACGGCCCCGACCTCGGGATGGAGCACGTCGCCGCGGAGGCTGGCGTGACCAAGCCGGTGCTGTACCGGCACTTCGAGGACAAGGCCGACCTGTTCGTGGCACTCGGCCAGCGCGGCACGAACATCCTGTTCGAGCGCCTGATCCCGGCGATCAACGCCGAACTGGCGCCGCTGCCGCGGATCCGGATGGCGCTGGACGCGTTCTTCGGCGTGATCGAGGAGCACCCGAACCTGTACCGGCTGCTGGCGCGCGGGTCGTGGCCGGACAAGCCGGTGGACTCGGACGTGGTCGCCGAGGACAAGGAACTGATCGCGACGGCGCTGACCGCGTTGCTCGGTGACTACATGCGCATGTTCAACATGGACTCGGGCGCCGCGGAACCGTGGGCGCACGGCATCGTCGGGCTGGTGCAGAACACCGGCGAATGGTGGCTCGAACGGCGGTCGATGAGCCGGGACAGCGTGGTCGAGTACCTGACCCAGCTGATCTGGGCGGCGATCGACGGGCTGCTGCGCCAGCGGGGCGTGGTGGTGGATCCGAACCTGCCGCTGGAGCAGAACAAGGTCGTGCAGTTGGCACGGGGAAAGGACGAGACGGCGTGAGCGAGCACGAACACGACGACGAAGACGGCTACACCGGCGACGCGACCCTGGTGGTCGGGGAGACGGAGCTGGCCGTGAAGGTCCAGCTGCGGGGCCACTTCCAGCCGATCGACGGCTACTACCACTGGTACGGCCGGATCGGCGCCTCGGCCGAGCTGTCCGAACTGCTCGGCGGGAAGAAGACGAAGGCGGAACTGCGCACGCCGGAGGGCTCGGCCGCGTGTGAACTGTCCGATCCGGACCCGTGGGACCGGTACCGCGTCATGGGCACCAGCACCCCGCCCTTCCACGTGCCGAAGTCGCTCGAAGAAATCGAAGCCGCCACCGCGTAGCTGTCACGAATGTGGCTTTCGAGACGCCTGGCGTCTCGAAAGCCACATTCGTGACATTCACTAGGGAGCGCCCGGCGGAATCAGCTTTCCCGGCCACTTCGAGGCCTGGTGCAGCACCCATTCCAGCGGCCCCCGCCCGATCCACTTCTTCCAGGCGACCGCAAAAACCAGGGCGACCCCGCCGAACCACAGCCAGTGCGTCAGGCTGAACGCGTCCTTCTCCCGGAAGAACCACCAGATCGCCACGAAGTGCCCGGCGTACGCGGTCAGCGCGATCGACCCCAGGTCCGCCACCGGCCGCAGCAGCCGGCCCCAGCGCCGCGACAGCAGCATGCACCCGCCGATCACCACCGCCGACACGCCGATGCAGCCGACCAGGTCGAACGGCGTGTACGAGTGTCCATTCGCGACGAACTCCCAGGCCAGCGTCGTGGTTGGCGGCGTGCCGAACGACTGGTTCACGTTCAGCTCGTAGAACTCCGCCGGGCTCATCCCGGCCGCGGTCGCCGCCGGGATCAGTGAGCGGTAGATCTCCTCGCGCCCGCCCAGCACGTCCGTGGCCAGCCAGGACAGCGTGTACGCCACCGCCGCGGTGATCGCGCCGCCCGCGACCAGGCGACGGCAGACCAACTCGGACCGCAGGTTCATCCGGCCGATCGCCATCCCGGCGAAGAGGTAGGCCATCAGGCTCACCGCCGGGAACGTCCCGGTCAGCAGCAGCACCTGCAGGATGTAGTCGAACGACGCGGTGCTGAACGTCTCGATCGTCGCGTCCGGGATCCACAGCACCAGGTCACGCGGCGCGACGTGCGAGCGGATCGCGAACGACAGGAACGGCATCACCGTCGCGCAGAACGCGGCACCGGCGATCAGCGCCGGGATGCCGAGCCGCAGGAACGGGATCGCCAGCACAAAGCAGGCCCCGTAGTAGGCCAGGATGATCAGGTACCCGGTGTGCAGGTTGGTCAGGAACAACCCGAGCGCGATCAGCAGCGGCGCCCTGGTCAGCAGCCGGAGCACCACCCGCGCCCACGGCCGCCCGGTCTTCGGCACCTCGCCGCCGGACATCAGCGCTATCGACACCCCGGCGAGCACCGCGAACAGGGCCGCGGACCGCCCTTCGAACGGCAGGAACGCCAGGTTCAGCCCGCCGTGCGCGGGATGGGGGCCGACGTGCACCGCGTACATGCCGAGCACCGCGACGCCCCTGGCGACGTCGACGCCGGTCAACCGCAGGGTGCGCGTACCGGGCAGGAGGGTCTGAGCTTCGTCGAGCACGCCCGTGCGTGCCTCTGCCGCAGTGACGCCGTCCACCTCATCTCTCGCATCGCCGGCCAGCAGGTCCCCCAGAACCCGCGAAACAGTGTGCCCTGCGTAGCTGAGATGGAGCTAAGAGTGTGGCAAAAACAACGATTTGAACACTTCCGGGGGAAGCCGCTGGCGGCCTCCCCCGGTCAGCGGCTATGCGCCGACGGCGAAGCCGACCTTGCGCACGTCGTTCGGCGCGATCTCGACGTACGCGATGCGGTCGGCGGGCACCAGGAACTTGCGGCCCTTGTCGTCGGAGATGCGGAACAGCCCGTCGGCGGCGTTGATGGCCTCCGACACCAGCTTCTCCACCTCCTCGGCGGACTGGCCGCTGGACACCACGAGCTCGCGTGGGGTGTCCTTGATGCCGATCTTGACCTCCACCTGGGACCTCCGCCTGGATCTGGGATGAGACGTACAGCAGCCAGGCTAACCGAGCCCGAGGACCTGCATTCTCTTGGTGTGACCCTGCTGGAGCCGCCGGAACAGCTGCGCTATCCCGGACAGGTCACCCGATCCGCTGACGATCAGCTCGGCGAGCCCGTCACGCTCGGCGACCACGTACTGGGCCTGGGTCAGCGCCTCGCCGAGCAGCCGCCGTCCCCACAGGGCCAGTTTGTCGCGCTGGGTGCGGTCGGCCTGGATGGCCGCGGCGACCTCCTGCTCGGCGAAGGCCGAGTGCCCGGTGTCGGCCAGCACGGTGAGCACCAGGTCCTTGGTCTCCGGGTCCAGCCAGTGCGCGATCTCGCGGTACAGGTCGGCCGCCAGCCCGTCACCGACGTAGGCCTTCACCAGTGATTCCAGCCACGATTTCGGGGCCGTCGAAGCGTGCCAGGCGTCCAGCGGCCGGACGAACGGCTCCATCGCGCGCTCGACCGTCACCCCGTGCCGCGAGAGGTACTCCGACAGCTGCTGGTAGTGCCCGATCTCGGCGGCCGCCATGGTCGACAACGCGGCGCGCCCGCCCAGCGTGGGCGCCGATCTCGCGTCCTCGGCGAGCCGGTCGAACGCGGACAGCTCGCCGTACGCGAGCACCCCGAGCAGATCGACGACACCCTCGCTGATCTTGTCTTTTCCGTCGGTCACGAAGGTGAGCCTAGTCGCCCGCAACGGGTGACCGAGATCACGTGGCGGGCGCGGCGGGTAGTCGTTTCCGGAAATCGGCGGGGTACACTTCGCGTTGGATCAAGAGGATCTGCCGCACCACGGCGGCGCGTCCCCCGGCTCAAGGACCGGGGCGGACGCGCCGGGGTAGCGGTGACATGTGTGCGTACGCCTCCACACCGACGGCATTCCCGCGCGAGCTTTCCGCGGTCGAGTGTCACGACGCCAGGCTGTGCGCGCTGGTACGAGAGAGGCGATCACCCTGACCGCAAGCGAAAACCACGAAGAGAACATCACTACCGGTAATGATCCGGTCGCGCTCGAGCACAGCGAGACCGGGCTGCCGGCGACCGACCCGTCCCACCCGCTCCAGGCAGGCGCCCCGGTCGAGCCGGAGGCCCCCACGTTCGCCGAGTTCGGCGTCCGCCCGGAGATCGTGCGCGCGCTCGCCGAGAGCGGGATCGAGCGCACCTTCGCCATCCAGTCGCTGACGCTGCCGCTGGCGATGGCCGGCGACGACCTGATCGGCCAGGCGCGGACCGGCATGGGCAAGACCCTCGGCTTCGGCGTGCCGCTGCTGCACCGGATCGTCACCCCCGGCGACGGCACCCCGCAGGCACTGATCGTGGTGCCGACCCGTGAGCTGTGCCTCCAGGTCGCGCGCGACCTCACCGACGCGGGCAAGCACCTGGGCATCCGCACGCTGGCCATCTACGGCGGCCGCCCGTACGAGCCGCAGATCGCCGCCCTGCGCAAGGGCATCGACGTGGTCATCGGCACCCCCGGCCGCCTGCTCGACCTCGCCGAGCAGCAGCACCTGGTGCTCGGCAAGGTGCGCAACCTGGTGCTGGACGAGGCCGACGAGATGCTCGACCTCGGCTTCCTGCCGGACATCGAGCGCATTCTCGGCATGGTCCCCGACGAGCGTCAGACCATGCTGTTCTCGGCCACCATGCCGGGCCCGATCATCACGCTGGCCAGGACGTTCCTGCCCCAGCCGACGCACATCCGCGCCGAGGAGAACGACGCGGGCGCGGTGCACGAGCGCACCACCCAGTTCGTCTACCGGGCGCACTCGCTGGACAAGACCGAGCTGATCGCCAAGATCCTGCAGGCCGAGGGCCGCGGGCTGTGCATGATCTTCACCCGCACCAAGCGCACCGCGCAGAAGGTCGCCGACGAACTGGCCGAGCGCGGCTTCGCCGCCGCGGCCGTGCACGGTGACCTCGGCCAGGGCGCCCGCGAGCAGGCGCTGCGCGCGTTCCGGTCCGGCAAGATCGACGTGCTGGTGGCCACCGACGTCGCCGCCCGCGGCATCGACGTCACCGACGTCACGCACGTGATCAACTACCAGACGCCCGAGGACGAGAAGACCTACGTGCACCGCATCGGCCGCACCGGCCGCGCCGGCAAGACCGGCGTCGCGGTCACCCTGGTCGACTGGGACGAGGAAGCGCGCTGGAAGTTCATCTCCGACACGCTCGGCCTGGACAAGCCGGAGCCGGTGGAGACCTACTCCACCTCGAAGCACCTGTTCAGCGACCTCGGCATCCCGGAGGACGCGTCCGGCAGGCTGCCGCTGGCCAAGCGCACCCGCGCCGGGCTGTCGGCCGAGCCGGAGGAGAACCTCGGCGGCAAGCGCCGCGGCCGCTCCGAGACCGAGACCCCGGTCAAGCGCACCCGCCGCCCGCGCCGCCGCACCAGGGGCGGGGCCGACGCGGCCGCCGCGATCGAGGCCGCCGACGCCGCCAAGACCACCGGTGAGGGGTCCGCCGAAGGCAAGACCGAGGACCGGCCGCGCCGCCGCCGCACCCGCGGTGGCAGCAAGCCGGAGGGCGACGCCTCGGCCACCAACGAGAAGCCCGAATCCGCGGCCGGTGAGAACGGGGAGCGCCCGGCGCGCCGCCGTCGCCGCCGCCGCGCCGGTGCCCCGGCCAACACGGCCGACACATCGGCTTCGGCAGAATGAGCCCGTGCCCGAGCCCCACGCCGAAGCGGTAACGCCCGAGAACGTGCTGGCCACCTCGTCCGCGCAGGAGGAGGTGGCCGCTCCGGTGAAACCGCCGGTCAAGGCCCGCAAGTCGCCGTGGAACCGCGGCCGCGACAAGGCGATCGCCGCCGGGCTCGTGGTCGCGGTGCTGGCCGGCGCCGCGGTGGTGTGGCTGACGAGTGACAGCCGCGCCACCGTCTCGGAGACCGCGGCCGCCGCGCCCACGCTGCCGGACGCGCCCACCGAGGTGCCCGGCACGCTCACCGAACTGTGGCGCGCGGCCAGCCCGGCCACCCCGGTCCCGGTGGCCGAGGGCACCGCGGTGGTCACCGGCAACGGCGGTGAGGTCGCCGGCCGCGACCCGATGACCGGCCAGGTGCGCTGGCGCTACGCCCGCGACCTGCCGCTCTGCACGGTCGCCGGTGCCTGGTCGAAGGCGGTGGCGCTGTACCACAAGGACGTCAACTGCAGCGAGGTCACGCAGCTCGACCCCGGCACCGGGAAGCGCACGGCGCTGCGCAACGGGGACGCCGAACTCGGCACGCAGCTGATCGACGACGGCTCGTACGTGACCACGACCGGCACCAAGCTGCTCAACACCTGGCGTGACGACCTGGTGCGCAGCATGGAGTACGGCGAGGTCCCGGCGCTGATGAACCCGAACAAGCAGCCGCGCACCGGCTGCACGTACTCGTCGGTGGCCGCCGGTTCGGGCAAGGTCGGCGTGGTCGAGCAGTGCCCGGCGGACCCGGCCGACCGGCTGACCCTGATGAAGGCGACGCCCAAGGAGAGCGACCAGCCCGAGGTCTCCTACAGCTCGGTCACCGCCGGGCGCGGGGTCCGGCTGGTGGCGATCTCCGGTGACTCCACCGCGGTGGCGTTGCCGGAGCAGAACCTGCTGGTCATCTACGACCAGGACGGCAACCAGCGCACCGCCTACCCGCTGGAGCTGCCGCCGGCCGACCGCGGTGCACCGCAGGGCAAGGTGCAGCCGGTGACCAAGAGCACCGGCGGCTTCTACTGGTTCACCGGCTCGAAGACGGTGGCGCTGAGCCGGGACAACCTGAGTCCACTGTGGACGTTGAACGGCACGCTGGGCCCGGCGGTCGGCTTCGCCGGTCAGCTGGTGGTGCCGGTGCCCGGTGGGCTGGCGGTGATCGAAGAGGCCACCGGCCGCACGATCCGCACCATCGGCGTGGACCGGCACGGTTACGCCGGCCCGGTGCGGCTCGCCGCACTCGGCCCGGTCCTGCTGGAACAACGCGGCGACACGCTCGCCGCACTGCGTTAGGGGAACGCATGGGGATCCATCCCGGACTGGCCGACGGCACGCCGCCGCGGCCGTCGCAGCTGTGGCCGCACCGCGCGGAACGCACCGAGTTCGACGGCCCGCACGGGCCGATCGCGGCGCTGCGCACCACCGCGCCCGCCGACGCGACGGTGCTGCTGGTGCCCGGGTACACCGGGTCCAAAGAGGACTTCGCCCCGCTGCTCGACCCACTGGCCGACGCGGGCTTCGAGGCGATCGCGGTCGACCTGCCCGGCCAGTACGAATCCCCCGGGGCGAACGACGAATCTGCTTATACGCCAGCAAAACTCGGCGAAGTCGTGGCGGGTTTGGCGGCCGGGCTCGGGCCGCGTCCGGTGTTGCTGCTCGGGCATTCGTTCGGTGGCCTGGTAGCGCGCGGCGCGGTGCTGGCCGGGGCGCGGATCGCGGGGCTCACGCTGATGGACACCGGTCCGGGGCAACTGCCGGAGGGCGGCAGGCGAGCCGCACTCGCGCTCGGGGAGCCGCTGCTGCGGCAGGACGGGCTGGTGGCGGCGTATGCCGTGCGCGAGGAGGTCAGCGCGCGGTTCCCGGCGTGGGCGCTGGTGCCCGACGAGGTGAAGGCGTTCCTGCGGGACAGGTTCATCAGCTCCAGCGCGGCGGGCCTGCTCGGCATGGCCGACGTGCTGAGGACTGAGCCGGACCGCGTCGACGAGCTGGCAAAAGCCTTGCGGGACAACAACATCCCGGCCCTGGTGGTAGCGGGCGAAAACGACGACGCGTGGAGCGTGCCCGCCCAGCGGGAGATGGCCGCACGGCTGGACGCGCCGTTCGCGCTCGTCCAGGGCGCCGCCCACTCGCCGAACACGGAGAACCCAGGCGGCCTGCTCGAGGTGTTGTTACCGGCGTGGCGCGCCTGGCTGTCCGGCTAGGTCTGGTGGGTCTGCTGGGTCAGGCCCACCAGAAGAACCAGAGCGTGGCGAAGGTCAGCACCACCACGGCGATGCCGCAGGCCGCCGCGCGGGGCCCGATCAGCTTGTCGGCGAAGCGCTGGGCCACCACCACGGCCGCCGCGGTGACAAAGTGCCCGATCAACGACGGCAACCCAGGCCCCGCCGAGTCGACGAAGAACGCGTAGATCTGAATAACCACCTCGGCCAGGACGAGCATCGCCATCCCAGCCGCGATCGCCCCCGTAAGCCCCCGCCACCACCGACGAGGCCTACGCCCCTCACCCGACCGCTGCCCCTCAGCCGCTGCAGTCCGGCCCGCGTCGCCCAGCCGCTGCCCTTCGACAGCCGCTGGCAAGCTGCGGTCCTCCGCGGGCGGGCCGCCGGGCAAGTCCAGTTCGTCGGTGCGCTGGTCCGCGGGGGCAGCCCCGCCGCGCCGTCGCTCTGGTGGCATGCCCAGGTCACCGCTGCGCCGCCCCTGGGCAGGGCCTCCGGAAGCACGTCGATCGGCTGCGGCGGGCAGGTCCAGCTTGTCCGTCCGCCGTGCCTCGGCGCCCGCGGCGCGGCCCAGCTCGCCTGTTCGCTGGTCGCTGGCTCGCCGTGGACCGGCGGCCGTCGGCGCGGGCTGGGCGAGGTCGCCCGTCCGCTGGCCTTCGGTGCCGCCGGGCCGGTCCAGCTGGTCGGTCGGCTGGGGCGCGCCCGTGGGCAGTTCGAGTTCGTCGGTCCGCAGGTTCGTGACGTCGGCCCCCGGGGCGGGGCGCCGGCGGGCGTGGGTGCGCCGTGCCCTGGCGGAGCCCGGGCCTGAAGCAGAGTGCACGGTTCTCGCTATTCGTCGTCGGCTTCCAGCGGCGCCAGCAGGTCCCACGACCGCGCCTCCGGCGCCGCCTGCTGGCCTTCGGCGCAGCTGGGCCGGAAGTCGCACCAGGAACAGTGGCGCCCGGTCCTGGCGGGGAAGAGCTCCTGCCCATCACCGCCCTCGGCCAGGGTATCCGTCGCCTTCTGCAGATCGGCGGCGGTCTCCTCCGCGCGGGTGACGTGCCGCTTCAGGCTCTCCGGCGTGTGCTCGGCGGCCGCGACCGTGCCACTGGGCACGTGGTGCAGCTCCACCCGATGGCACGGCTTCCGCAGCGTCCGCGTCGCGGCCACGGCGTACATCGCCAGCGCCTGCGCACTGCGCGCCTCGTACTCGTCCGGCTGCCGACGCCCCGTCTTGTAGTCGACGATCACCAGCTCACCGTCGCGGTCGTCGATCCGGTCGGCCCGGCCCTCGACGATGATGGTCGGCCCACCCGGCCCGCCGCCGGTCGGCGCGGACACCCAGCGCTCCAGCCCGATCGGGTCGAAGGCCACGTCGTTGTGCTCGACGTACTCGGCCACCCACTCCTGCGCGCGGCGCCGGTACTTCGCGGCCTGCACCTCGTCGACAAAACCGGCGTCCTTCCAGTGCTCGGCGACCAGCGCCGCCGCCCGCTGCGGGCTGCGGCGCTCGACCGGCAGGTCGAACAACGCCTTCAGCGCGTTGTGCACCACCGCGCCGAGCGTGCTGTGCGCCCAGGCCCCGGTGCGCTGCGGGGTCGGGCGGTCGAGATAGGTCAGCCGGTAGCGGCGCGGGCAGTCGTCGAAGGTGGCCAGCTTCGCCGGCGTCACCCTGGTCAGCCGCCGAGGCTGCTGGTCCCCGAAGTCGAACCCGATCTGCGACACGACGCCCAGCGTACGCACCACCACCGACAGTTCCGGAACTAGCCGCCGGTGATGAAGCCCTTGACCGAATCCGCCACCAGTTCCACCGCGATCGCGGCCAGCAGCAGGCCGGCCACCTTGGCCAGCAGGGTGATCCCGGACTCGCGGATCAGCTTGATCACCACGCCCGAGTACCGCATGCACATCCACAGCACGAAGTGCACGGTCACGATGGCCAGCCCCAGCGCCACATACGCACCGAGCTGGCCCTCCGCCTGCCGCACGAACACGATGGTCGCCGCGATCGCGCCCGGCCCGGCCAGCAGCGGCGTGCCCAGCGGCACCAGCGCCACGTTGACGTCCTCGGCCACCTCGGGATCGGTACTGCCCTTGCCGGTCAGCAGGTCCAGTGCGATGAGCAGCAGGAGCAGCCCGCCCGCGCCCTGCAGCGCCGGGATGCCGATGTGCAGGTAGGCCAGGATCGCCTGCCCGGCGATGGCGAACAGCGAGATCACCAGCAGCGAGACCAGCACCGCCTGCCGCGCCGCGCGGGCGCGGACCGCGGGCGACTTGCGGCCGGTCAGGCTGAGGAACACCGGCACCGTGCCCGGCGGGTCCATGATCACCACCAGGGTGATGGTTGCCTCCATGAACAGCGTGGCGTCGAAGTAGTCCGCGATCGCCATCAGCCGGTCACCAGCTGCGTGCCACTGGCCTGCCCGACCAGCTCCTCGAAGCAGTCGGGCGCGGTGAGGTCCGCACCGAGCGCGATGGTCTTGTTCGTGCCGTGGTAGTCGCTGGAGCCGGTCACCACCAGGTCCAGGTCACGGGCCAGCGCGCGCAGCCGGTCGCGGTCGGCGGGCTCGTGGTTCGGGTGGTCCACCTCGAGGCCGGTCAGCCCGAGCGCGGCCAGCTTCGCGATGGCCTCCTCGCTCAGCGTCGGCCCGCGGGTGTGCGCGAACGCGTGCGCCAGCACGGTCACCCCGCCCGCCGCGGTGATCATCTCCAGCGCCGTCTCCACCGGGGTGTCCGCGCCCGGCACGTAGTACCCGCGCCCGCTGGCCAGGTAGCGCGCGAATGCTTCGTCCACAGTGGACACCGTGCCGGCGCGGACCAGCGCCTGCGCCAGGTGCGGGCGCCCGGCCGGGGAATCCTCCGGCAGCAGGCCGAGCACCTCGTCGGGGTCCACCGGCAGGCCGTCGGCGGCCATCCGCTCGGCCATCGTGCGCACCCTAGTCCGCCGCTGCGCGCGCAGCCGGCGCTGCTCGGCGACCAGCACCTCGGCGGCCGGGTCGAACAGGTAGCCCAGCAGGTGCACGCCGATCCGCTGCCCCGGCGGGCCGGACACGCACGACATCTCGGCGCCCGGCACCAGGGTCAGCCCGCGCGGCAGCGCCTCGACGGCGGCCTGCCAGCCCGCGGTGGTGTCGTGATCGGTCAGCGCGATCACCTGCAGCCCCGCGGCGGCGGCAGCGGCCATCAGCTCGGCGGGACTGTCCGTCCCGTCGGAGACCGTGGAGTGGGTGTGCAGGTCTATGCGCACAGCGTCCATTCTGGACGGTGTCGCCGGTCACACCGCAATCAGCCCACCATGCGCTTGCCGCGGGCGGCGCGCTGCGCCTTGATCATCGAGAACCGCTCGGCCTGCTTCTGCTTGTCGCCGAAGACCAGCTCGGAGATGGTGTCGTAGAACTCCTCCGGCCGCGGGAGGTAGTCGATCTTGTTCAGCGCCTGGATCTGGCCGGCCGACTCGACCACCATCGTGCCGTAGCCGAGCATGCGCCCCCAGGCCGAGCGCTGGTAGGTGAGGTCGGTGACCTTGCTGATCGGCATCATCAGCACCTTGGTGGTGAACACCCCGGTGGTCATCACGAACCGCTTGTCGGTGACCACCAGCCGCTCGACCCACCACTCCATCACCAGGTAGGCGAAGCGCAGGATGACCAGCAGTGCCGCGTACCAGAGGATGTTGTTGACCAGCCACATCGACGGCGGCAGCACGTAGGACACCAGCACGCAGACGGCCAGCAGCGCGGCCGCCTCGAAGCTGTCCCACAGCAGGGTCGCCCAGTGGCGCCGGATGCGGATCACCCGGCGCTCGGTGTCGAGCAGGTACTCGTCTGGGTCGCGGGGAGCGAACATCAGCTCAGGCTAACCCGTGTCACCTCAGCTGAACACGTTGCTGACGAAGGTGATCACCGATTCGGCAGATTCGCGCAGGAAGGTGATGATGTTCGTGACGAGACCCGCCGCACCCTGCGGCTGGGCGATCACGAAGAACAGCACCAACGCGATTCCAGCGAACGTCAGGAGCTTCTTCGCGTTCATGACGATCAATCCCGTCTCTGTGTCCGGACCCTGTCCGCCAAGGTAGCCAACGCCAGGGTGGCCAATAACGTTGTACCGCACTGCGCCGCTCAACGGGAAGAATGTCCCGCGCTTGGGTCAGCCGCCGCGGGCGATGGTACCGGATAGCTACTCTAGGTGACCTAGCAGGCCACTCGAAGATCACCGAGCGCCCGCCTGGACCAGGAAAGGCCAGTTGGGGACCGGGTCAGCGGCTGCGTTCGGTCACCGGCCCAGTGCACCGCCCGACCGCGATCCCAAGATCATCACTAGTAACCAGAGTCACATTCACCCCATCCGAGAACCAGCGACAATCCGTCGGATGAACCAACCGAGGATCCGGTGCGTCGGCGGTATCGCGATGGACCCGGACGGCCGTCTCCTGCTGGTCAAACGGGCCAACGAGCCGGGCGCCGGGCGCTGGTCGCTGCCCGGCGGGCGGGTGGAAGCGGAGGAAACGGACAGTGACGCGCTGGTCCGGGAAATGCGCGAGGAAACCGCGCTGGAGGTGGTGCCGGGCGAGCTGGTCGGCGTGGTCGAGCGGGGCCCGTTCGAGATCTACGACTACCGGTGCACCGCCGTCGCGGGCGCACTGACCGCCGGGGACGACGCCTCGGACGCCCGCTGGGTGTCGGGCGCCGAGTTCGCCGCCATGGAGCGCGCGGGGGAGCTGGTCCCGCTACTGGGCGAGACGCTGCGAGGCTGGGGCGCCCTCCCCACGTGAGGACGGCCAGGCCTGGCTCGGACGCTATGAATGTGGCTTTCAGTGAGCCTTTTCCAACCTGATGTGGGTTGGTGAGGGTGTGTCGCTGGGCTGGACATGGCGAAGCTCCTGGTAGATGCGTGTATCGACCAAGAAACATGCGCTACCAGGAGCTTCGTTGTGCTTTCTTACCCCTCGGTGATCCCGGTGTCCACCCAGACACTGCGCGAGCTGACCCGGATCATCCGTACCCACCGCCGCGCGATCGGCTCACGCTGGCGCAGGCTGTCCCCGCAGCGCCAAGCCCTGCTCACCCTGGCCCACCTGCGCAACGGCGACACCTACCACCGCCTCGCCGCCGGGTTCGGCATCGGAGTGGCCACCGTGTGCCGCTACCTGCACGAAACCATCACCCTGCTCGCCCACCAGGCTCCCACCCTGACCGACGCCCTCCGACGGCTGGCCCGCACCCGGCACAACTACACCATCATCGACGGCACCGTCGTCCGCATCGACCGCGTTGCCGCGAACAAGCCCTTCTTCTCGGGTAAACACCGCTACCACGGCATCAACTTCCAGGCCCTCACCGATCCTGATGGCCAGCTGCTGTGGCTCTCGCCCGGGCTGCCCGGCGCGATCAACGACACCGCCGCCGCCCGCCACCACCGCATCTGCGAGCAGGTCCGCCAGGCCGGGCTGCGGCTGCTGGCCGATGGCGGCTACGACCAGGTCGCCCCCGGGGTGATCACCCCGTACCGCAACCGCCGCAACCGCCACCAGCCCAAACGTGAACTAGGGCCCGCCTACAAAGCCGCCAACAAAGCCCTGGCCAGGGTGCGCAGCCGCGGCGAACGCGGATTCGCCACCCTCAAAAACTGGCGCGTCCTCACCCGAGCCCGCTGCAGCACCCACCGCGTCACCACACTCGCCCACGCCATCCTCACCCTCGAACACCTCCCCAACTAACCAAGATGGAAAAGGCTCAATGAATGTGGCTTTCATAGCGTCAGGCGCAATGAAAGCCACATTCATAGCGTCAGGCGGGCCTCGCGCGTCCCCGGTGGCGGCTCGGGCATGTCACGAATGTGGCTTTCGAGACGCCAAACGTCTCGAAAGCCACATTCGTGACATCCGCTAGAGCCAGGTCATGCGCTGCCCGTGCGGAGCGGTGCGCGCCAGTGCTCTCGCCCGCGGCTCCCCGTCGCCGAATTCGACCAGCGAGAGCGTGCTCGTCCCCGTGTCGGCGAAGCGCAGGTCGTCCCGCCCCGGCAGCAGCGGCTCGACGCCCGCTTCGTAGGCCTCCTGGCTCACCCACCACACCGGCCTGCCCAGCGCACCGATCGCCTCGATGAAGGCGTCCCGCTTCGGCTTGGGCAGGTAGGTGACGACGTGGCTGGTCAGCAGCACCAGCGGCAGCTCCGCGGGCAACCGCCCCACCGCGGCGGGCAGGTCGTCCACCAGGTCCCCGGTGACCAGCTCCGGCGGGTTCTTCCGCTGGGCCGCCGCCGCGGTGCGCAGCAGCCGGATGCGGTCGGGCTGGTCGGCCCACACGCACGCCTCCAGCCACGCCAGCTCGTCCTCGTCGGCGGCGTCCACCGGCGCCCGGTCCAGGCCCAGCTTCGCGCCGACCGGCAGCTTCTTCGGCAGTTTGGGCGCCACCGCGCCCTCGGCCAGCTCCAGCGCGCAGTGCAAGCCGACCGCCGCCTTGGCCGGTCCGGCGGTGAGCTGCTCGCCACCGCACTGGTAGCGGTAACCGAAGGTGTCGATGCCCAGCAGCAACCCGGCACTGCACCCGGCTTCGAGCAGGGCCACCTTGCCGCCCGCCGCCTTGGCCGCCAGCGCCACCGCCGGATAGAGCAGCGCCGCCCGGCGCACCTCGTTCGTCTGCGTGTACCGCGAGGAGATCAGCGCCCTCGCCTTGTCCGCCCGCTCGGCCAGGAACCCGCGGAACTCCGGCCACGTCCCCGCGTCCACCCCGTCGAACCCGCCCAGCGACGGGTAGTAGCGCGAAAGCGGGTGGATCGGCTCGGCCTGGATCAGCCGGTGCGCGGTGGCGAACAGCAGCGGCGCCCGCGCGTCCTCGTCCGCAGGCGCGGCCAGCAGCAGCCCGGCGATCTCGTCGTCCTCGGCGGCGTGCGCGGCCAGGTGCTCGTACAGCGGCGAGACCCCGGCCGCCTCCTTCTCGGCGAAGGACGCCAGCCGCCGCTTGACTTCGCCGAGCCGATCACTCATGCGGCACCGGGCGGCCGGGCTGCTCGCCGCCCCTGGCCTCGCCGTAGGACCGCTTGGGCACCATCACCTTCCGGCGGAACACACACACGATCGTGCCGTCCTGCTTGTAACCGCGTGTTTCCACGTACACCACCCCGCGATCGTCCTTGGACTTCGACGGTGTCTTCTCCAGCACCTCGGTCTCGCCGTAGATGGTGTCACCGTGGAAGGTCGGCTTCACGTGCTTGAGCGATTCGACCTCCAGGTTGGCGATCGCCTTGCCCGAGACGTCCGGCACCGACATGCCCAGCAGCAGCGAGTAGATGTAGTTGCCCACCACCACGTTCTTGCCGAAGTCGGTGGTTTCACCCGCGTAGTGCGCGTCGAGGTGCAGCGGGTGGTGGTTCATGGTCAGCAGGCAGAACAGGTGGTCGTCGTACTCGGTGACCGTCTTGCCCGGCCAGTGCTTGTACACGGCCCCGACCTCGAACTCCTCGAAATAGCGCCCGAACTGCACGCGGTTTCCTCCTCGGCGGGTAACGCCACACCTACCTGCGGCGACAAGGACTCATGTCGAGGAGTACCCTTGACCATCGGTGTCGGTGCGTCAACGCGAGCAGCGACACGTCAGCCGAAGGTCCCCGGCCCGGAGGAGGTGAGGTACGCAGTGAGTACAGGCGATAGTCCGCTCCCTAGTAGTACCAGCGTCCTCATGCACCGGTCCGGCTCGCGTTCTCCCTGGTAGAGCCCCCACGCGGACGCTGGCAGCGCCGGAGCGGCCCGTGTTCCCCGCTCTGGTCCGTCGTAGTGCTCGGTCACTGTGCTCAGGCACGACGTCAGCCCAGGAGTTGCCATGCCTTCTCTTCCCTCCCTGCGCGGCCGCGGCAACGGCCGTGGTGACGCCCCACGCCCGCTGCCCGTGCCCATTTCGGCGTACGTGGTCGACTGCGCGGTCTACGACGGAGGCGAGCGGCTGTCCGGGCGCTGGACGCACTCCGAGGCGATCGAGGAGGTCCGCCGCCGCGGTTCCGGCTTCGTCTGGATCGGCCTGCACGAGCCGGACGAGGAGCAGATCCAGGGCGTCGCGGAGACCTTCGGCCTGCACGAGCTGGCCGTGGAGGACGCGGTGCACGCGCACCAGCGCCCCAAGCTCGAGCGCTACGACGACAACCTGTTCCTGGTGCTGAAGACGGTTCGCTACGTCGAGCACGAATCTCCCAGCACCGCCAACGAAATCGTCGAGACCGGCGAGCTGATGGCCTTTCTCGGCAAGGACTTCATCGTCACCGTCCGGCACGGCAACCACTCCGGCCTGGCGCGGCTCCGCCGCGAGCTGGACGCCGAGCCGGACCGCCTGCGCCTCGGCCCGGCGGCGGTGCTGCACGCCATCGCCGACCACGTGGTCGACCACTACCTGGACGTGACCGACCACCTCGAGGACGACATCGACGAGATGGAGGTGCAGGTCTTCGCGCCGCGTTCGTCGGTGACCGCCGAGACGATCTACTTCATGAAGCGCGAGGTGCTGGAGATGCGCCGCGCGGTGATGCCGCTGGCCACCCCGCTCAAGCGGCTCGCCGAGGGGCACAGCCGGCTGGTGCCGGACGAGGTGCGCTCGTACTTCCGCGACGTCGACGACCACCTCACGCAGGTTTCCGAGCGGGTGGTCAACTTCGACGAGCTGCTCACCACCCTGGTCGACGCCACGCTGGCGAAGATCACCCTTCAGCAGAACACCGACATGCGCAAGATCACCTCGTGGGCGGCGATCATCGCGGTGCCCACGATGGCGGTCGGCGTGTACGGCATGAACTTCGACTACATGCCCGAACTGCACTGGCGGTTCGGCTATCCGATGGTGATGGGGCTGATCCTCATCGTCTGCCTGATCCTCTACCGAATATTCCGGAAGAACCGCTGGCTGTAGGTCCGTTTTCTTCCACTTGGAATTCTCGAGGAGGTTTTCCCATGGTCCGCCTGCTGACCAACCTCAAGTTCTGGGCGCTGGCCCTGTCCCTGTCCTGGCTGGTCGTGGTGATCGCGATCATCGCGAAGAACCCCGATTTCGCCCACGGGGCGCAGTGAAGCTGACCCGGCGGCGGCTGGTGCTGTCCGGCGCGGTGGTGCTCACGGTGGCCTGGTTCGGTTACCTCACCACGCTGGTGGCGACCGAACCGGACCCCGGTGCCGACTCGGCCGAGCAGTTGCGCGGCAGGCTGGCCGCCGCGCTGAACCAGCGTGACGCCGCCGGGCTCGCCGACCTGCTGGACTACCCGCAGGCCGACCGGGACGGCTTCGCCCGGTCCTACGTCGAAGACCTCGGCGCGGCCGGGGTGCACGACGTGCGGGTCTCGCTGCGCGGGGACCTCGCCGTGGTCGAGGCCGAACTGGCCGACGGCGCGCCGTTCACCTACGCGCTCGCGCTGCAGGAAAAGGACGGGCGCTGGATGGCCGGGTTTTCGCCGCCGGTGCCCTGAGTGCCGCTGTCGTAGGCTGGGACCCATGGTCCGGGCGCTGGTGGTGGCCGACGAGGTGGACGAACGGCTGTGGGCGGGGGCGCACGGCCTCGCGGTCGACCTGATCCTCGGGGCCGGCGACCTGCCGTTCGACTACCTGGAACTCCTCGCCGACGCGCTGGACCGGCCGTGTGTTTTCGTGCCCGGCAACCACGATCCCGATCTGTCCGGCTTCACCAGGTACGGAGGTCTGTCCATGCGGGACGGTTTCCCGGTGCGGTGGCCCGGCCCGGCCGGCGGGGTGAACGCCGACGGGCGGGTGGTCGACGTCGGCGGCCTGCGCATCGCCGGGCTCGGCGGGTCGATCCGGTACAACGACGGCCCGAACCAGTGGACGCAGGCGCAGCAGGCGCGCCGGGCCCGGCGGCTGGTGCGCCGGGCGGCGCGGCGCCGCCGTCGTGACGGGCGCGGAGTGGACGTGCTGCTCACGCACTCCCCGCCCCGGCACCTCGGCGACCGGGAGGACCCGCCGCACCACGGGTTCGACTGCCTGCACCGCACCGCCGAGAAGCTCGCGCCGCGGTGGTTGCTGCACGGGCACATCCACCCGCACGGTGAGCCGGTGCCCGACCGGCGGATCGGCGGGACCGTGGTGCGCAACGTGGTCGGCTACCACATTCTGTCCATCGAGGAGGCGGGCCGATGAGCCGCGACACCGGTTTTCCCAGGGCGGACGCGGAAAGTGACTTCCTGCGTGCCCGGCGGCGGCAGGTGCTCTCGCGGCTGGCCAACTGGCTCCGCCGCGAACCCGACGACGTCAACATCATGCTGCCGTTCCACGAGGTGGTGGACGCGCTCGGCTGGGCGGGCGAGCGGCGGCTCGGGCTGCGGGTGATCCAGCTTTCGTCCATTGTGGGCAGTGTGGACCGCGGCCGGGACTTCGACCGGCGGTTCCGCCCGACCTCGGGGCGGGTGCGCGAGCGCTGGGAGCGGCTGGCGCTGGCGGCCCGGCGCGGCGAGAGCATTCCGCCGATCGAGGTCTACCGGATCGGCGAGCTGCACTTCATCGTCGACGGGCACCATCGCGTGTCGGTGGCCCACGCGATGGGACTGACCACAATAGACGCTCAGGTGACCGAGGTCCGGACGAAGCTGGACCCGGCCGGGATCCGGTACCGCGGTGACCTGATCGTCAAGGACTACCGGCGCCTGTTCCTGGAGCGGGTGCCGCTGACCGGGCAGGCGCGGGCTTCGGTGATCGTCTCGGATCCGTGGGACTACGCGGAACTCGGCGAGCACGTGGAGGCTTGGGGCTTCCGGCTGATGCAGGACGAGGGCACGTTCCTGGACCGGGCGACGGTCGCCGCGCGGTGGTACGCCGAGGAGTACGAGCCGGTGGTG
Organism: Amycolatopsis albispora; assembly: GCF_003312875.1. NCBI lineage: Bacteria > Bacillati > Actinomycetota > Actinomycetes > Pseudonocardiales > Pseudonocardiaceae > Amycolatopsis > Amycolatopsis albispora. Next base: position 7,627,429 of record NZ_CP015163.1, on the reverse strand, counting down.
CGGATGCTGCACCAGGCCGACCTGATCCGGGGCCGCACCGAGGCCGAGGCGTACATGTGGGTCGCGGGTGAGCGGTACCGGCTCATCCGCACCCACCGCTGGGACGACGAGGTCATCGAAACCCTGCGCACGCGCCGCTGAGTCCCTGAGTGGCCAGGTGGCCGAGAGGCTCAGTGGCTGGGGGCTTGGTGGCCAAGTGGCTTGGTGGCTGGGAGCTTGCTGGCCAAGTGGCTTGGTGGTCGAGAGGCTCAGTGGCTAAGAGGCCTGGTGGTCGAGAGGCTTGGTGGCCAAGTGGCTCAGCCACCTAGCCATTACCAACTAGCCACTGGCACCTAGCCACCTAGCCCTCGCACCTACCGTGCGCATCGAACTCCGCCGGGAATGCCCGTCGCTCGGTCAAGTGGCCGTGGTCGAGCGGCGGTGTCCAGCAGCTGTGGCCGAGTGGCTGAGCCACCCGAATGGCTGAGTGGTCGAGTGGCAAAGTGGCTGAGCCACTTAGCCACCTAGCCAGTAGGCTGCCGAGCCACTCGCCCGGTGAGCCAGCAAGCCAGCAGACCCCTGGGCCACCCGGGGCCTCCGCGCCCCAGCGCAACCGGGTCGCCACGCCGCCGCGCTAGCGGGGGCACCGCGCTAGCGGGGGCACCGCGCTAGCGGGGGCACCGCGCTAGCGGGTCACCGAGCATCGGGGCGTAGCCCGCTCCAGCCGCTCGGCCGGGGGTTCGTTACGCGTGGGCGGGCCGGGTGTGGATGGGGCGAAGAAGACGGGAGCGGCCCCGGCAAAGGAGGTCAGTCGAGGCAGAACTCGTTGCCTTCGACGTCTTGCATCACGATGCACGACTCGTTTTCCTCGTCGGCGTACAGGACGCGCACGCACACCGCGCCGAGATCCATCAAACGTGCGCATTCGGTTTGGAGGGCGGCGAGGCGCTCGTCGCCGACCAGCCCGGTGCCGACGCGCACGTCCAGGTGCACCCGGTTCTTCACGACCTTCTTTTCCGGCACACGCTGGAAGTACAGGCGCGGCCCGCCCCCCGAGGGATCCGAGCAGGCGAACCCGTCCGGCGACGGCACGTATCCCAGCACCTCGCACCAGAACCGGGCGACACGCCCCGGATCGGCGCAGTCGAAGGTGACCTGGACCTGCTTGATCGACGCCATGGGCGTCACCATAGGGGACCGGCGCTAACGATTGTGGCGCCGCACGGCGTGGAAGGACTGCTTCGGCTCGGTGCGGTACGGCGAGGCGTCGTCGTGGTGCCGCGCCCGCAATGTCTTGAGCAGGCTGTAGGACGCCATGTCGAAGTCGTAGTCCCGATTTTCCGGATGATGCGGCGAGTCCGGCGAAACAAACGAGTACAGGTGCGCGCCCTGCACCTTCGCCTGGCCGAACACGTCCAGCATCCGGGCAATGTGCTCGGCCTGCTCACGTTCGTCGCGCACAAAACCGGGTTTGACCGTGGCGGGCTTCTCCGGGTCGTCGGGGTAGTCGACGATGTCCCAGCCCATGCCCCCGGCCTTCGCCGCGCCGGTGAACGTGCAGCAGCCGAATTCCAGGATCATGATCGGCTTGTGCCACTGCCGGTACTTGTCCAGATCGCTCAGGTATTCGCCGGTGCTCTCGAAATAGGCGTAGTAGTCGACGCCGACGATGTCGAACAGCGACCAGTCGTTCCACACCGCGTCGGCGCCGTCGGCCGCGCCGTAGGTGATCCGGCCACCGAACTCGCGGCGGGTCACCTCGACCGCGCGCGCCATGAACTGACGGAACCGCTCGATGACGTTCGGCCATTCCGTTTCCGGGAGTTCGCCGATGTTCCTGATGCGGTCCATGAAGTTCTCACCCGGCACGATGCCCGGCGTGAACAGGAAGTGCTCGCAGCCGGTGACGAACTTGACGTTGTCACCACGCCGTAGCCGTTCCGCCTGGCGCGCGCTCTCGACCAGGTGCTCGAGGATCTCCTCCTGCGGGTGGTCGTAGAGCCGAGGCTGGACGTAGACCTCCACCCCGCGCCGCAACGCCACGGCCGTCGTCTCGGTGAGCCTGCCGATGTCGCTGCCGAGCGCGGTGATCGACGGGCAGCGCAGCTCGGCGACCATGCCGATCTCCCGCTCCAGCTGCCCCCGGCTCCACCGCACCCGGCTCAGCGGATCACCCGCCGCGTGCAGCACACCGGTGTCGTAGCAGACGCCGCCGCGCAGCCTGCCAGGGCGAGGAGTCGCGGCTGCCGTGCCGCCGCTCAGCCCGGTCAGCACCGCCGCACCCGCCATCGACTTGAGGAAAGTTTTGCGACTGATCATGATCTGCTCCTGGTTGCTCAACTAGGATACTGGTCATGCAACCAGAAAATCAGTCGTCCGGCCAGGAGAGGCGGTCCTTCATCGAGGAAGCGCGGCGCGGGCAGATCGTCGCCGCGACGATCGAGACCATTGCCGAGATCGGGTACGCGAAGGCGTCGTTTGTGCAGATCGCGCGGCGGGCGGGCATCAGCCCCGGGCTGATCAGCTACCACTTCGCCAAGCGCGAGGCGCTGATGAAGCAGGTCATGCTGACCGTGCACGCCTCGATGGACCAGGCGCTGAGCGCACGCGGGGAGGGTGCCGAGAGCTACCGCGCGGCGTTGCGCGCCATCATCGAGGGCTTTGTGCACTACTGCGCCGAGCACCCGGCCGAGCTGATCGCGATCAGCCAGATCGCCGCCGCCTCACGTGACGCCGAAGCCGCGCGCGCGTGGGCCGACGACCAGCACGAGAGCACGCTGGCCGAGTTGGAGGACATGTTCCGCGAGGGCCAGGAACACGGCGAGCTGCGAACGTTCTCACCGCGGGTGATGGCCGTTTCCGTGCTGGCCGCGATGGAGGCGGCACCGGCCGAGCTGACAGCACGGCCGGACACCGACGTGGCCGCCTACGCCCGAGAACTCGCGGATCTCTTCGACCTGGCGGTCAGGCGCGGCTAACCGAGATCGAAGCCCTCGGCCGCCGCCGCGTCGGCGAGTTGCTTGTCAAAACAGAGGAAAGACACCGGCTCCGGCGACAAAGAGGCCAGCACCCGCGCCCCACGGGCGCTCAGCTCCCCCAGCCGGTGCTTGCGCCAGATCGCCGACGGCACCTCGACCCGCGCGACCTGGGCGACCGCCAGCGCGTCCCGCTCGCGGACCAGTTCGTGCCCCGCCTCCGGCACGGAGAGCTTGACCAGTGCCGACGAATCGGCGAACGCGGTCACCGCTGGCCGCGCCCCTCACCGACCAGGTCGGCCATCGACGTGCCCGCGACGGCTTCGCGACCCGCCGCGGCGACGGCGTCCGCGTCCGGCCGGCGGCGCGGCTGACCAGCGGTGGCGAGCAGGCCGGCCCGCGCCAGCCGCTCGCGGAGCCGCTCCCTCTCGGGCCCCGCCATGCAGGCATGCAGGCATCCCTCGGGCACAAAACTGCCCCGGGGGCGGAACCCCCGGGGCAGCCGGTAACCCGGTACTCAGCCGGCGTAGGTCAGGTTCTTGCCCGAGGACGGGTCGAAGATCTGCACCTTGTCGGCGTCGAACCAGATGTCGAGCGGTTCACCCTCCTTGGCGCCCGAGGACGCCGAGAGCCTGGTGACGATCGCCGAGCCGCTGTCCGGCACGTCGGCCGAACCGCTGTCGGCGGCCAGGTCGGCCAGGTCCGAGGAAGTCGCCTCGGAACCCTCGACCGAGAAGTGGGCGTACTTCTCCGAGCCCATCGACTCGAGCACGTCCACCGTCGCGGTGAAGGTGACCCCGCCGCTCTTCTGCGCGTCATCGAGCAGCGCGGCGTCCTCGAAGTGCTCCGGCCGGACCCCGGCGATCACCTCGCGGCCGCCACCCGATTCCTCGACCAGCCGCCGCACGCGGTCGGTCAGCTCGACCCGGCCGAACGGCGTCTGCAGCGCGCCGTCCTCCAGCGAGGCCGGTACGAAGTTCATCGACGGCGAGCCGATGAACCCGGCCACGAAGAGGTTCGCCGGGTTGTCGTAGAGGAACTGCGGTGAGCCGATCTGCTGCACGTACCCGCCCCGCAGCACCACGACCCGGTCGCCGAGGGTCATCGCCTCGGTCTGGTCGTGCGTGACGTAGAGCGTGGTGGTGCCCAGCTGCTTCTGCAGCTTGGACACCGAGGTCCGCATCTGCCCGCGCAGCTTGGCGTCCAGGTTGGACAGTGGCTCGTCCATCAGGAACGCCTTCGGGCTGCGCACGATCGCCCGGCCCATCGCCACGCGCTGGCGCTGCCCGCCGGAGAGGTTGGCGGGCTTGCGGTCCAGGTGCTGGGTCAGGTCCAGGATCCGGGCCGCTTCGTCCACCTTGGACTTCACCGTGGCGTCGTCCACTTTGGCCAGCCGGAGCGGGAAGGCCATGTTCTCCCGCACGCTCATGTGCGGGTAGAGCGCGTAGGACTGGAACACCATGGCGATGTCGCGGTCCTTCGGCGCCTTCTCGTTCACCCGCTCGCCGTCGATGCGCAGCTCGCCGGAGGAGATGTCCTCCAGGCCCGCCACCATGTTCAGCGTGGTGGACTTCCCGCAGCCCGACGGGCCGACCAGGATGATGAACTCGCCGTCGGCGATCTCCAGGTTGACCTCGGACACCGCGAGCGCCCCGTCGGGGTAGCGCTTGCTCACATTCTCGAGAACGATCTCAGCCATTTCCGCACTTACCCCTTAACGGCGCCGGAGGTCAGCCCCGCGACGATGCGGCGCTGGAAGAACAACACGAACAGGATGATCGGCACGGTGATCACCACGGCCGCCGCGGAGATCGTGCCCGTGGGGTCCTCGAACTGCGAGGAGCCGGTGAAGAACGACAGCGCCGCCGGGACCGTGCGCGAGGACTCGGTCGAGGTCAGCGAAATGGCGAACAGGAAGTCGTTCCAGCAGAAGATGAACACCAGGATGGCGGTGGTGAACACCCCGGGCGCGGCCAGCGGCGCGATCACCCGGCGGAACGCCTGCGCCGGGGTCGCCCCGTCCATCTTCGCCGCCTTCTCCAGCTCCCAGGGGATCTCCCGGAAGAAGGCCGACAGCGTGTAGATCGCCAGCGGCAGCGCGAAGGTGATGTACGGCAGGATCAGCCCCGGCCAGGTGTCGAACAGGCCGAGTTCCCGCTCGATGTTGAACAGCGGGGTGACCAGCGAGACCTGCGGGAACATCGCGATCAGCAGCGAGACGCCGACCAGCAGCTGCTTGCCGGGGAAGTCCAGCCGCGCGATCGCGTAGGCCGCCATCGTGCCGAGCACCACCGCGATCACCGTGGCGATGATCGCGATGCCGATCGAGTTGACCAGCGCCCGGATGAACTCGGTGGTGGCGAAGATGTCGGCGTAGTTCTGCAGGGTCCACTCGGTCGGGATGAAGCTCCCGTCGTTGAGCGTCTCCTTGCTCTTGAGCGACAGCGACACGATCCACAGCACCGGGAACAGCGCGTAGACCACCACCACGATGTCGATCAGGGTCCACTTGAGCTTGCGGCCACCGGTGGCCGCTCCTCCCATGACCATCAGCGCTTACCTCCCGGATCGCTGCCCGGCGCCGCGGTGCCGAACACCTTGATGAAGATGAAGGCGATGATGGCCACGGTGAGGAAGATCAGCACGGCCATCGTGGAACCGATTCCGAGGTTCAGCCCCTTGATCAGGTTGTTGTAGGTCTGCATGGACACCGACGACGTGTCCTGCGCGCCGTTGGTGAGCACGAAGATGTTGTCGAAGATGCGGAACGCGTCCAGCGTGCGGAACAGCAGCGCGACCAGGATGGCCGGCTTCATCACCGGCAGCATCACCTTGGTGAACCGCTGCCACGCGGTGGCCCCGTCCATCGACGCCGCCTTGAGCAGGTCGTCCGGCACCAGCGCCAGCCCGGCCATCAGCAGCAGCGCCATGAACGGCGTGGTCTTCCACACCTCGGCCAGCACGATGATCGCCAGCGACGGCAGCCGCTCGGTGAGCAGCGCCGACTCCGGCGCGATCAGGTTGGCCAGGTAGCCGGTGTCCGGCGTCCACGCGTAGTACCACGAGAACGCCGCGACCACGGTGACGATGCCGTACGGGATCAGCGAAACCGTGCGCACCAGGCCGCGGCCGACCAGGGTCCGGTGCATGATCAGCGCCAGCGCCATGCCGAGCACCAGCTCGATCGCCACCGACACCACGGTGAGCAACATGGTGGTGCCGAAGGAGGTCCACCAGTAGGAGTTGGTCAGCACGGCCACGTAGTTGTCCAGGCCGACGAACTCCTGCTGCCCGGGGAACCGGAGGTCGTACCGCTGCAGGGAAAGCCAGATCGAGTAGATGATCGGCCAGCCGGTGACCGCGATCATCACGATCGCGGCCGGCGCGCAGAGCAGCAGCCCGAGCCGCCGTTCCGCCTTCTTGCCCTCGCTCAGCGGCGGTTTCGCCCGCTTGCCGCCCTTGGCGGCGGTCGCCGCGGGCGCCGCTGGTTCGGCGACGGTCACGGGATCACTCCCTTCGACTCGAGTGCGTCGGCGAGCTGCTGGCGCAGTTCTTCGGCGGTGGCCCGCGGATCGATCGCCGACGGCGGCGACAGCAGCTTCGACATCACCGTCGACGCGTTCTGGTATGCCGGGGTGAGCGGGCGGACCGCGGCGTTCTTGAGCGCCTCGAGAATCGTCGCCCGCATCGGGTACTGCGTTTCCATGCTCGGGTTGTCGTCACCGGCCGGCTTGCTCGGGTCCAGTGGCGTGGTGTCGGTGTAGAGCGACTCGATGGTCGGCGGCACCCCGTCGTTGAGCGCGGAGAACTTCTGGCTTTCCGGGCTGCGCAGGCACAACGCGGCCTCGAACGCCTCCGGCTTGTGCCGCGAGGCCGTGCTGACCGCGAGGTCGTATCCACCGATCGTGGTACGCGCGGGCTGGCCGGGCACCACCGACGGGTAGGTGGCCCACTTGAAGTGCGCCAGGTCCTCCGGCTTCTCCTTCTTGTAGGAGGGGTAGACGAACGGCCAGTTCAGCTCGAAGGCACCGGTGCCGCGCTGGAACTGCTGGCGGACCTCGTCCTCCTTCTGGTTGGTCAGCGACGGGTTCGTGATGCCCGACGAGGTCACCCGCTTGAGGATCTCCAGCGCCTTGACCGCGCCTTCGTCCATCACCACGGACTTGCCGTCCTCGGACAGGATCCGCCCGCCCGCCGACTCGACCAGCGTGTTGTAGATGACCACCAGGCCCTCGTACTGCGCCCCGGTGAACAGGATCTCGCTCGGCTTGCCCTGCGCCTTGAGCGCGAGCGCCTGGTCGATCATCTGGTCCCAGGTCTCCGGCGGGGCCGGGGTGACCCGGTCGTCGTACCAGAGCAGCTGCACGTTCGTGTTCTTCGGCGCGGCGTAGAGCTTGCCGTTCCAGGTCGCCGTCTCAAGTGGACCGGGCAGCACGCCCGCGGTCGCCTGCGCCTTGTGCTCGCCGGTCCACTCCTCCGCCCAGCCGGCTTCGGCGAACTCCGCCACCCAGTTCACGTCCAGGCCAAGGATGTCCAGGCCCTCGTCCCCAGCGGCCAGTCGGCGCACCATCTGCTCGCGCTGGCCGTCCGCACCACGCGGAAGCTTGTTGTAGACGATCTCGTAGCGACCGCCCGCCTTGGTGTTGCACTGGTCGACAACCTTCTGGAAGTTGTCCTCCGGTGCGTAGTAGATGTTGATCTTCAGGCCGCCGCTCGAACCGCACCCGGTGAGCAATCCGGCGGCCATCAGCCCCGCGCCCAGAACCGACATCGCCCGTCCGGGCGAACGTCCTCGCCGGTTCCTGGCGTTCGCTTTCCCCATCTGGCCTCCTTCCCAGCGCGCACGCTCGGAGGAACCACGGCGCGGTGAATTGAAGAGCCACGCCAGCACCCCGACGTGCATGGCGTCGGGCTGGCACGAATGACCGCCTCGTGCGGGCCCGACCGGTGCACAGCAACTTATGCCCGGCGATCACCGGCCGCAAGCAATGACCGTAACGATTCAGCGATTTAGGCTGAACTTAGGGAAATCCTGCGGTATACCGCAAAACGGCTCAGCGTAGCGGGCACAAAAACGGGAGCCGAACGGGGTGTACTAGCCCAGTGCGCCGGGCGAGCGCATCGCGTGCTTCGCGAGCAGATCGCGGGCCCGCTCGGCGTTGCGCGGCTGGCACAGCACGTCGTACCGCCCCGCCACCAGCTGGCTGGTGGAGGAGAAGTCACGACGCCCCTTGGTCAGCGAATAGCTCATCGCCGCGGTGATCAGGCCGAACAGCACACCGGCGGCCAGGCCGACCAGGATCGGCGGCGCCGGGCTGGTACCCGGCGGGGAGAACACGCTCAGCAGCAGCCCGATCAGCAGGCCGAGCCAGGCGCCGGAAATCGCGCCGGTGCCGAGCACCTTGCCCCAGGACAGCCTGCCGACCACCCGCTCGACGAGCATCAGGTCCACGCCGACGATGGTCACGTCGCGCACTTCCAGCTCGTTCGACGCGAGGTGTTCGACCGCGCTCTGCGCCTCCTCGTAGGTGCCGTACGAGCCCACCGGCCATCCGGTCGGCGGGGTGGGCAGGCGGGGCTGACCCGGCGCGGGGCGCGCGGAGGAGAACGGACCGGTCAAGTTGATCACCTGTTGCTCTACGCGGAGGGATGCCTCCATCCTGCCAACCCGGCGCGCTCCTGGCTAACCAGGTACCCCGATCAGCCTCGGGATTTGTACTCGCGGAGCAGGCCGCGGCTGATGATCGTCTTCTGGATCTCGCTGGTGCCCTCGCCGATCAGCAGGAACGGGGCCTCGCGCATCAGCCGCTCGATCTCGTACTCCTTCGAGTAGCCGTAGCCGCCGTGGATGCGGAAGGCCTCCTGCGTCACCTCGGCGCAGTACTCGCTGGCGATCAGCTTCGCCATGCCCGCTTCGACGTCGTTGCGCGCGCCGGAGTCCTTCAGCCGCGCCGCGTTCACCATCATCAGGTGCGCGGCCTCGACCTTGGTGGCCATCTCGGCCAGCTTGAACGCGATGGCCTGGTGCTCGGCGATGGGCTTGCCGAAGGTCCTGCGCTGCTGGGCGTACTCCACCGCCAGCTCGAACGCCCGGATCGCGATGCCGCAGGCGCGCGCGGCCACGTTCACGCGGCCGACCTCGACACCGTCCATCATGTACGCGAAACCCTTGCCCGGCGCGGCACCCAGCACCTTGTCCGCGCCGATGCGGAAGCCGTCGAACACCGCCTCGGTGGTGTCGACGCCCTTGTAGCCCATCTTCTCGATCTTGCCGGGAATGGTCAGCCCCGGCACCACCTCACCGAAGCCCTCCGGCTTCTCCACCAGGAACGTGGTCAGGTTCTGGTGCGCCTTCTCGGCGCCCTCGTCGGTGCGCACCAGCAACGCGATCAGGTTCGAGCTGCCGCCGTTGGTCAGCCACATCTTCGCGCCGTCGATCACGTAGTCGTCGCCGTCGCGGCGGGCCTTCGTTTTGATCGCGGCCACGTCCGAGCCCAGATCCGGCTCCGACATGGAGAACGAGCCCCGCACCTCACCGGTGGCCATCCGCGGCAGGAAGTGCTTCTTCTGCTCCTCGGTGCCGTGCCGGGAGATCATGTGCGCCACGATGAAGTGCGTGTTGATCACGCCGGACACGCTCATCCAGCCACGCGCGATCTCCTCCACCACCAGCGCGTAGGTCAGCAGCGACTCGCCGAGGCCGCCGTACTCCTCCGGGATCGTCAGCCCGAACAGGCCCATCTCCTTCATGCCCTCGACGATGTCCGCCGGATAGGTGTCCGCGTGCTCCAGTTCCTGGGCGTGCGGGATGACCTCCTTGTCGACGAACGAGCGGACCGTGGACAGGATCTCGGACTGGACGTCGGTCAGTCCGGCCGTCTGGGCGAGGCGGGCCATCGTTGGCTCCTTCATCTTCTTCCGGCGAGGCGCGGCCGCGTGGCGGTGGAGCATTGGAGTGTTACCGGTGAGTATGACCTGACTCGTTCCGGACTGCTATGAGCGCGCTCACCACCGGGACGCTACGGTGAGCGCCGGTTCGGCGTTCAACAGGCAGGGGTGGAGTTCGCCCATGAGTTATCCCCAGGATCCCTACGGCCAGCAACAGCAGCCGCAGTCCTACGGCCCCCCGTCGGGTGGTTATCCGCAGCAGCAGTATCCCCAGCCGGGGTACGGCTACGGCTATCCCCAGCCGATGCAGAACCAGGACCAGGGCATGGCCGTGGCGGCGATGATCTGCTCGATCGTCGGCCTGGTCGCGTGCGGCGGCATCCTGTCCATCGTCGGGCTGATCCTCGGCCACATCGCCTACGCCAAGGCCAAGCGCGGCGAGGCGGGCGGGCAGGGCATGGCGCTGGCCGCGATCATCATCGGCTGGGTGGTGGTCGGCCTGCTGGTGATCGCGCTGGTCATCCTGCTGATCGCGGGCATCGCCACCGACTGGGACTTCGACTAGCCGGGCGGGTTGACCGGGGCGGGGGTGTCGTCGCTGGGTTCGCGTGGTTTCGGCGCGACGGCCCCTTCGCCCGTCTTGGTCGCGTGGTCGAGGAACCGCAGCAGTTCCACCGGGAACGGCAGCACGAGCGTCGAATTCTTCTCCGCGGCCACCTGCACCACCGTCTCCAGCAACCGCAGTTGCAGCGCCGAGGGGGTGTCCGCCATCGCGGCCGCCGCCTCGGCCAGTTTGTGCGAAGCCTGCAGCTCGCCGTCCGCCGAAATCACCCGCGCGCGCCGTTCCCGCTCGGCTTCGGCCTGCCGTGACATCGAGCGCTTCATGCCCTCCGGCAGTGCGACGTCCTTGATCTCCACCCGGTCGATGTGGATGCCCCAGCCCAGCGCCGGGCTGTCGATGAGCAGTTCCAGCCCCTCGTTGAGGTGCTCGCGGTTGGACAGCAGGTCGTCCAGCTCGCTCTTGCCGATGATCGAGCGCAGCGAGGTCTGCGCGACCTGGCCGACCGCCGAGCGGTAGTCCTCCACGTTCACCGCGGCCAGCACCGGATCGGTCACCTTGAAGTAGACCACCGCGTCCACCTTGACCGTCACGTTGTCCCGGGTGATGCCGTCCTGCGCGGGCACCGGCATGGTGACGATCTGCATGTTGACCTTCTGCAGCCGGTCGACCAGCGGCACGAGCAGCACCAGCCCGGCTTCGCGGACCTTCGGCCGCACCCGGCCGAAGCGGTAGACCAGCCCGCGCTCGTACTGCTTGACCACCCGGACCGCCGAGGCCAGTCCCAGCCCGGCCACCACCACGGCGGCGGTGAGGATTTCCATCAGCATGGCGCCTCCCGCGACGCACGGCCCCCTCGCCTCGATGTTACTCCCGCTGTGACCCCGGTCACTGCCTCGAATCGGCCGCGCCTCGCGGCCCCCGGCGAAGGGCTCCACGCTCGGTTAGTCTTCGGCTATGGCCGCCGTGAACCGCGTTTTCGCTGCTCAACTGGCCGGTTTACCGGTGTTCGGCCCGGACGGCGAGTCCATCGGCAAGGTGCGTGACCTGGTCGCCGGGCTCCGGCTGGACCAGCAGGCACCGCGGGTGCTCGGGCTGGTGGTCGAGCTGGCCACCCGCCGCCGGGTCTTCGTGCCGATGCTGCGGGTCACCTCGATCGAGCCGAACGCGGTCACCCTCGCCACCGGCTCGGTGAACATGCGCCAGTTCCACCGCCGCCCCAACGAAGTACTGGTGCTCGGGCAGCTGGCCGACGCCCGCGCCGAACTCGGCGGCGTCCGGGTCACCGTGGCCGACGCCGCGATGGAGCCCACCCGCACCCGCGACTGGGTGCTCGCGAAGCTGGCTGTCCGGGAGCGCAGCTCACGGCTCGGGCTGGGGCGGCGGCGGTCGTCGTTGCAGGTGGTGCCGTGGACCGAGGTGTCCGGGCTCAGCCTCGGCGACCTGACCGAGCAGCCGCAGGGCGCCGGGCAGCTGCTGATGCTGTTCGACACCATGCGTGCCGTGGACATCGCCGCCACGCTGCGGGACCTGCCGGTCAAGCGGCGGCACGAGGTCGCCGACGCGATGGACGACGAGCGGCTGGCCGACGTGATCGAGGAAATGCCGGAGGACGACCAGAAGGACCTGCTCGGCTACCTCGCCGAGGAACGCGCCGCGGACATTCTCGAGGCGATGAACCCCGACGACGCCGCCGACCTGCTCGCCGAGCTGACCCCGGCCGACCAGAGCCGGCTGCTGGAGCTGATGGAACCCGAGGAGTCGGAGCCGGTGCGGCGGCTGCTGGCGTACTCGTCGGACACCGCCGGCGGGCTGATGACGCCGGAGCCGGTGGTGCTCTCGCCCGACGCCACCGTCGCCGAGGCGCTGGCCCGCATCCGCAACCCGGAACTGCCCGCCGCGCTGGCCACCATGGTTTTTGTCTGCCGCCCGCCGCAGGCCACGCCGACCGGCCGGTACGTCGGCTGCGTGCACTTCCAGCGGCTGCTCCGGGAACCCCCGGCGGACCTGGTCGCCAGCGCCGTCGACACCGACCTGCCCGCGCTGCGCCCCGGCGCCACGCTGACCGAGGTCACCCGGTACTTCGCCGCGTACAACCTGGCGTGCGGCCCGGTGGTGGACGCCGGCGACCACCTGATCGGCGCGGTCACCGTGGACGACGTGCTCGACCACCTGCTGCCGGAGGGCTGGCGCGAGACCGGCCTGCACGACGTGCGTTCGGCCGATCCGATGAAGTCCGAGGAGTGGGAACGTGCCTGAGCTCCATCCCCGACGGAGGCTCGACCAGCCGCGCGCCGGACGGCGGCGGTTCGGCGCCCGTCTCGATCCGGACGCCTTCGGCCGGTTCACCGAACGGGTCGCGCGCTTCCTCGGCACCGGCAAGTACCTGTTCTGGCAGACGCTGACCGTCATCGTGTGGATCACGCTGAACCTGGCGGCGGTGTCGCTGCGGTGGGACCCGTACCCGTTCATCCTGCTCAACCTGGCGTTCTCCACCCAGGCCGCGTACGCCGCGCCGCTGATCCTGCTCGCGCAGAACCGGCAGGACGACCGCGACCGGGTGTCGCTGGAGGAGGACCGGACCCGCGCCGCGCAGACCAAGGCGGACACCGAGTACCTGGCCAGGGAGCTGGCCGCGCTGCGGCTGGCCGTCGGTGAGGTGGCCACCCGCGACTACCTGCGCGGTGAGCTGGACAAGCTGCGAGAGGACCTCGACACCAAGCCGCGCAAGAGCCGGGCTCGGAGCAGTAGTACCGATACGTAACATGGAAGAGTGACCAGCACTGGACAGCTCCCGACCACCGACGACGTCCGCGAGGCGCTGAAGACCGTCTACGACCCGGAGATCAAGAAACCGATCACCGAGCTCGGCATGGTCAAGGACGTCACCGTCGGCGAGGACGGCGTGGTGACGGTCGCCATCTACCTGACCGTGGCCGGCTGTCCGCTCAAGGACACCATCACCAAGGACACCACCGCCGCGGTGGAAAAGCTCGACGGCGTGCGGAGCGTGCGCGTCGAGCTGGACGTGATGAGCGACGAGCAGCGCACCGAGCTGCGCAAGTCGCTGCGCGGAGACGCCAAGGAGCCGGTGATCCCGTTCGCCCAGCCGGGCTCACTGACCAGGGTGTACTGCGTGGCCTCCGGCAAGGGCGGGGTCGGCAAGTCGAGCGTGACGGTGAACCTCGCGGCGGCGATGGCCAAGCGCGGGCTGTCCGTCGGCGTGGTCGACGCGGACATCTACGGCCACTCGGTGCCGCGGATGCTGGGGGCCGGCGAGAAGCCGACCAAGGTCGACACCATGATCATGCCGCCGCAGGCGCACGGCGTGAAGGTCATCTCGATCGGCATGTTCACCCCGGGCAACACGCCGGTGGTGTGGCGCGGGCCGATGCTGCACCGCGCCCTGCAGCAGTTCCTGGCCGACGTGTTCTGGGGCGACCTGGACATCCTGCTGCTGGACCTGCCGCCGGGCACCGGTGACATCGCGATCTCGGTGGCGCAGCTGATCCCGAACGCGGAGATCCTGGTGGTGACCACGCCGCAGCAGGCGGCCGCCGAGGTGGCCGAGCGGGCCGGGGCGATCGCGCTGCAGACGCGGCAGCGGGTGGCCGGGGTGATCGAGAACATGTCGTGGCTGGAGCAGCCGGACGGTTCGCGCATGGAGATCTTCGGTTCCGGCGGCGGCCAGTCCGTGGCCGACTCGCTGTCGAAGTCGGTGGGCTCGACGGTGCCGCTGCTGGGTCAGGTGCCGCTGGACCCGCGCCTGCGCGAACAGGGCGACGCCGGGACGCCGATCGTGCTGTCGGCGCCGGAGGCACCCGCGGCCCAGGTCCTGACGGCGGCCGCCGAGAAGCTTTCGGTCCGGGCACGGGGCCTGGCCGGCATGATGCTGAACGTCACCCCAGCAGGCCGCTGACCTTCGCGAGCTAGCCAGCCCGTGTCACGAATGTGGCTTTCGAGACGTTTGGCGTCCCGAAAGCCACATTCGTGACACAGGGGTCAGGTGGCGTCCGGGTCGACCGGGGGCTTTTCGCCCGGCTTCAGCGGTTCCGGCGCCGGTGAGGCGACCGCCGGGTGGCCGTTCGGCTTCGCGGGCTCGCTGCCGCCGTTGCCGTTGATGCTGTTCAGGCCCAGCGGGTCGGCGTCACCGTCGAACAGGTGCTGCGTGACCGCGCGCTTCGGGTCGAAGTTCCGCAGCTGCCGCAGGTCCTCCAGCGGCTTGCGGTACTCCTCGAACTCCGGGCCCATCTCGTCCTTGAGCTGCTGCCGCGCCCCGCTGGCGAAATCACGCACCTTGCGCATGCTCCGGCCCAGCCAGGCCGCCGCATCGGGCAGCCGCTCCGGGCCCAGAATGAACAGCCCGGCCACGATGAGGACGAGGATTTCGCCCCAGCCAACGCTCTCGAACACCCTGTGACCTCCGCCTTGTGCACTGCGCCAAGCTCAGCGTACCGCCCGATCCGGTGACGAACCCAGGGTCAGTCCGAGCCCAGCGTGACGTCGACCACCAGCTGCCTGCCCTGCCGCGACAGCTGCACCGGCACCACGTCGCCGATGTTGTGCTCGCGCACCACCACGGTCAGCTCGGTCGCGGTCCGCACGATCCGGTCGCCGACCTTGGTGATCACGTCGCCCTCGGCGATGCCGGCCGCGGCCGCGGGGCCGCCCGGCGCCACGTTCTGCACCTGCGCGCCCTCGGAGGTGTTCGCCGCCACCGAGGCCGCGTTCAGCCCCAGGTCGGCGTGCTTGACCGAGCCCTGCTCGATCAGCGCCCGGCTGATCCGGATCGCCTGGTCGATCGGGATGGCGAAGCCGATGCCGATGTTGCCGCCCTGGCCTTCCCCGCCCCCGAGGATCGAGGTGTTGATGCCGACCAGCGCACCCGTCGAATCCACCAGCGCGCCACCGGAGTTGCCCGGGTTGATCGGCGCGTCGGTCTGGATCGCGCCGTAGACCGACGGCGGGCCGCCGTTCTCGCCCGGCATGCCGATCGGCCGGTTCAGCGCGCTGACGATCCCGCTGGTCACCGTGTTCTCCAGGCCCAGCGGCGAGCCGACCGCCAGCACCGAGTCACCGACCGCCAGGTCGGCCGACTTGCCGACCTGCGCCACCACCGGGTCCGGCACGCTCACCTTGACCACCGCGAGATCGGTCTTCGGATCGGTGCCCACCACCTTGGCCTCGGTCCGCGCGCCGTTGATGAACACCGCGGTGATCTTGGCGGACTGGTCCTTGACCGCCATCGAGACCACGTGGTCGTTGGTGAGGATGTAGCCCTGCGGATCGATCACCACGCCCGAGCCGCTGCCGCCGCCCTCGCCGATCCGGATCTCCAGCGACACCACCGCGGGCGCCACGCGCTGCGCGACGTCGGCCACCGAGCCCGGGGGCCGCTCCTTGCCCGCCTCGGCCTCGGCGATGTTCAGCTCACCGGTCAGCGCGTCCCCGCGATCGGACAACCACCAGCCCGCCAGGCCGCCGACCGCGCCGATCAACAGCGCGATCACGCCGAGCAGGGCCAGCGCGGTGGGCTTCACGCGCCGCCCGAACAGCACCTCGGGCAGGCTGAGCATCGCGCCGGGCGGGCGCTCCTCCGGGTCTTCCTTGGGCTTTTCCTCGGTCGCCACCGCCGGACCGCCGAGCAGCGCGCCGGCGTTCGGGTCGCGCCACGGGTCGGCGGGCCGGGACCACAGCGGCGGCTCGGTTTCGGCGGGAGCGCTCGCGCCCTGGTCGTCGGCCGGGCGCTGCAGCACCACGCCCTCGGCGTCCGGCGGACGGCGGAAGGCCTCGGCCAGCGACTCGGGGGGCGGCGGCGCGAGCGTCACCTGCTGCGCCTTGCCGTTGCGGGAATCCGGGGCGTAAAGCCGGTCGAAGGCGCCTTCGACGCCACGCGGGCGGCCGAAAACCGACGCCTGCGCCGGATCCACCGGCGGGCGGTCCAGGGGCCGTGGGGCGAGCCTGTCCTCGCGCCGCGGCGCGCCGGACGGGTCCTGCTGCGGGTTGGGCTGCTGGCTCATTCATTCCTCGACGCGTGACCGGCGTCGGCGCGATTCCACGCCGGACGTTTGCCGGGAATTCTGCCGCCTGCCCGGTGAAGTAGGCGTTTCGCCCCTGCTCAGCGCCCGGAGGGCAGGCTGGGCGTGGTGCTCGCCGGAGCGGAGGACGGCGTGGGCACCAGGCTGGTCGCGACCGGCGGGTTCGCGCCGAACTGCGCGGGCAGCACGCCGGAGAGCGGGTCCTGCTTGGGATCGGTGGCCACGTCACCACCGTCGGTGCCGGAGGTGACCACCAGCGCGAGCGCGCTGAGCACCAGCCCGGAGACGACCACGCCCGCGCCCTGGGCGGCACGCCGCCCGGAGACGCCGAAGCGGCCGCCGCCGAGCACGTTGCGCGAGTTGCCCAGCGGCGCCGACGAGCCGAGCGGCGCCGAGCCGTCCCGCAGGCCGGCCACCCGATCCGGCCGCTGGATGGCGACCAGCTGGCCGTCCTCGGTGATCGCCAGGTTGTCCGGCGTGGTGCTCAGCTCGGTGTGCTGGGGGATGGAGCGGAGGCTGGCCAGGAACCCCGCCGACATGGCGGGGGCGTCCGCGCGCTTGACCTCCGCGCGGGCTTGGCGCTGCGCGGCCACTTCACCCGCGCACGAAGGGCAGCGGGCGATGTGGCTCGACGCGCGGTCCCGCGCGCCGAGGGAGAGCTCACCGTCGACGAACGCGACCACCGCGTCGGGCAGCAGGTGCGACTCGGGCAGGCCCCAACCGCGAGCTTCCGTCATGCCGGCGCCCCCGCTGTGGCGGGCACCGGGATCGCCTCGCGCTTCATCGCCCGCGCGCGCTCCAGCGAGGCACGCAGGGCCTGGCGGCCGCGGTGGATGCGGCTGCGCACGGTGCCGAGCTTGACCCCGAGCGTCGCGCCGATCTCCTCGTAGGACAGCCCCTCGACGTCGCACAGCACCACCGCGGCGCGGAACTCCGGCGGGAGCTCGTCCAGCGCGGCCTGCAGGTCGGGGTCGAGATGGGTGTCCGAGTAGACCTGCTCGGGGCTCGGGTCGTCGCCCACGATGCGGTCGGTGTCCTCCGGCAGGCCCTCCATGCGCACGCGGGAGCGGCGCCGGGCCATGTCGAGGAAGAGATTCGTGGTGATGCGGTGCAGCCAGCCCTCGAAGGTGCCGGGCTTGTAGTTGGCGAGCGAACGGAACACCCGGATGAAGGTCTCCTGGGTGAGGTCCTCCGCGTCGTGGGTGTTACCGGTGAGGCGGTAGGCCAGGCGGTAGACCCGGTCGGCGTGCTCGCGCACCACCTCGTCCCAGGACGGCGGCGTCCAGGCGGCTTCGACGGTCTCGTCGACGGCCACCGGCTCGACCTGCGTGCTCTTCTGCATCGTGGGGGAAGGCACCTCCATCAGGCTGATCTCCCAACTACTTCCCCTAACGCTGTCCCCGCGCAGGGTGTTCCCGGTTCCTTGGCAAGAGTCTGTCCGGCTTCCTTATGGTTGTAGTGAGACGGCGCTGAGAGGAGCCTGAGAAGTCCGCAGGCGCGGCCTGCGCTGATATGTCGACAGGCCCCGCTAACCTCACTGGCGTGCACTCCGACACACACCTGGACGACCTGGGCGTCTTCGTCGAGGGCTACCTGCCCGACGATGAGGTACTGGTCGCGTCGCGCGCCAGGTCGGCCGAGCTGGGGTGCGCCCCGGTCGGCGCGGCCTGCGGGGCCACGCTGAGCTTTCTCGCCGCGACGCTGCAGGCCAGGGCGGTGGTGGAAGTCGGCACCGGCGTCGGGGTCAGCGGGCTCTACCTGCTGCGCGGCATGGCCGAGGACGGGGTGCTCACCTCGATCGACATCGAGCCCGAGTTCCACCGCGCGGCCCGCAAGACCTTTCTCGAGGCCGGACTGCCGCCGGGGCGCACGCGGCTGATCATGGGCCGGGCGCTGGACGTGCTGCCCCGGCTCACCACGGGCGGGTACGACCTGGTTTTTGTCGACGCCGCGCGTGCCGAGTACCCGAACTACTTCGACGAGGGCGTGCAGCTGCTGCGCCCCGGCGGGGTGATCGCGTTCCACAACCTGCTGTCCGGGGTGCGCAACGGCCGTGACCCGGAGACGCTGGCCATGCGGGACGTGGCCCGCGCGGTGCGCGACGACGAGCGCCTGGTGCCCGCGGTGCTGCCGGTCGGCGGTGGCCTGCTGGTCGCGTCAATGGCGTGAGGCTTTCGCGGCCAGCACCGAAACGAGCAGCGCGAGCAGCAGCCAGGCCGCCGCGAGCGCGATGAGCCACGCCCAGCCCGCGTGCCCGTAGACGGTGGCGCCGACCGTGCCGCCGACGCTGCTGCCCAGGTAGTACGCCAGCGTGTAGAGCCCGCCCGCCTGCCCGCGCGCGCCCGGTGGCGCCTCGGCGGCGGCCCAGCCGTTGGCCACCGCGTGCGCGGCGAAGAAGCCCCCGGTCAGCACCACGAACCCGGCGGCGACGCAGATCAGCGAGTCCACAATGGTCAGTGACGCCCCGAGCACGGTGAGCACCAGCGCGCCCGCCTGCGTGCGGAGCCTGCCGAACCGCGCGACCAGCCGTCCGGCGTAACCGGAGGTGAACGTGCCCATCGCGTAGGCGAGGAAGACCAGCGACGCGATCGCGGGCGAGAGGTCCAGCGGTTCGCCGGTGAGCCGGAACCCGGCCGCGTTGTACAGCGCGACGAACGAACCCATCGCGAGCAGCGCCACCGCGTACTGGGCGAGCAGCACCCGGCTGGACAGCGCCGCGCGGAAACCGCTGAGCACCTTGGCCCGCCTGCCCGCCGGGGGCGCCTCCGACTTTGGCAGGGAAAAGACCGTCAGCAGGGCGCAGACCAGTGCCAATCCGGCGGTCAGGCCGAGCGCGCCTGGCCAGCCGAGCCAGTCCGCGGCGAACCCGCTCGACAACCGCCCGAGCATGCCGCCGACGGTGTTCCCGGCGATCATCGCGCCCACCGCCGCGGCCACGCCTGCCTTGCCGAGCCGCTCGGCGAGGTACGCGGCGGCGACCCCGGCGAAGCCTGCGATCGCGATGCCCTGGAGGGCGCGCAGCACCAGCAACGTCGTGAAGTCCGGGGCGAACGGCAGCGCCAGGCCGAGCAGTACCGACGAGAGCACCGACGCCAGGATCACGCGGCGCCTGCCGATCACCTCGGACAGCGTCGCGATCGGCAGCACGGAGATCGCGAGCGAACCGGTCGCCACGCTGACCGCGAGCGACGCGCCGCCGGGGTCGAGGTGGAACCGCTCGGCGAGCTGCGGCAGCACCGGCTGGGGCGCGTAGAGCAGGGCGAACGAGGAGATGCCGGCCGCCGCGACGGCCAGCGTGACCCGCCGCGTGGGGGCGGCCTCGGTGGCGGGCGCGGGCGCGGTGGTGGTCACCCGTCGAAGCTAAGCCGCGCTAACCAATACGTCTAATACGTCCATCAGCGACAATCGATACCGTGCTGAATGAATCCACCGACCAGCGCTTTGTCCAGGAGCTGGCGCCCGACCTGGCGTTGCTGGCGGCGCTGCGCGTGACCAACAACATCACCCGGGCGGCGGAACTGGTCGGCCTGCCGCAGCCGACGGCCAGCCGCCGGCTCGCCGCGCTCGGCCAGCGGCTCGGCGCCTCGCTGACGGCGCCCGATGGGCGGGGAATTCGGCTCACGCGGGCTGGCCAGCTGCTGGCCGACGCTGCCGAGAGAGCACTGCTCTCATTAGAGAGCGGCGCTCGCTTGGCCAGAGAGGAGGTCCGCCCGGACCGCGGGCACGTGGTGCTCGGTTTCCTTCACCTGCTCGGGCGGTCACTGGTGCCGCGGCTGCTGGCGGGGTTCCGGCGGGCGCACCCGAATGTGCGGTTCAGCCTGGTGCAGGGTTCGCGCCAGGATGTGCTGGACCGGCTGCGCACCGGGGACATCGATCTGGCGCTCGTCGCCCCGCTGCCCGCCGACCCGGTGTTCGGCTCGGCCACGCTCACCCACGAGGAGCTGCGCCTGAGCGTGCCCGCCGCCCACCCACTCGCCTCGCGCGACCGCGTGCACGCGGGTGAACTCGCCGAGGAAGCTTTTGTCACCCTCGAACCGGGCTACGGCCTACGCCAGATAACCGACGAACTGTGCCTGGCCGCCGGTTTCACCCCGTCGATCGCCTTCGAAGGGCAGGAGTCGGACACCGTGCGAGGCCTGGTGGCCGCCGGATTGGGCGTCGCGCTGCTCCCCCGTTTCGAGCCGGGCCCACCGGCGGGCGTCGCCGAAGTCCCGCTCGAACCGCCGGTCACCCGCACCATCGGCCTGGTCTGGCCGGCGGGCGCCGACCTCACCCCCGCCGTACGCAACTTCCGCACCCACGTCCTGGATCACGCGTAACCAGCACCAGCACGCGTACTCGATCACGCGTAGGCGGCAGCCAAGGCGCGCCACCCGGCTCGGTGCCGCACTGCTCCCCGCCATACGCAACCTCCCCGCGCACCTCTGGGCCACGCGTAGCCAGCAGCCAGCATGCGTACTCGATCACGCGTAGGCAGCTCAACCAAACGTGCACCGCCGGGCTCGGTGCCGCGCCGCTGCCCGAACTCGATCACACGTAGGCGGCAGCCAGCTCAACCAACGTGCGCGCGGCAAAACCCGTACCGCCGGGCACCACGTCGGCGTAGGTGCGGTCCGCCCTGGCCGGACCGGCGATGTCGAGGTGCGCCCACGGCGTTTCGCCGGTGAACTCGCGCAGGAACAAAGCCGCGGTGATGCCGCCGGGCCCGGTGGGCACCTGCTTGACGTCACCGAGGTCGCCCTTGACCGCTTCCGCGTGCGCGTCCAGCAGCGGCATCCGCCACCACGCCTCGCCTGCCGCTTCACCCGCGGCGGCGATCCGGGCGGC
Source organism: Amycolatopsis albispora (assembly GCF_003312875.1). Taxonomy (NCBI): domain Bacteria; kingdom Bacillati; phylum Actinomycetota; class Actinomycetes; order Pseudonocardiales; family Pseudonocardiaceae; genus Amycolatopsis; species Amycolatopsis albispora. The sequence continues at coordinate 7,606,163 of NZ_CP015163.1, read as the reverse complement.
GAGGTCGTCGTCGCTGGCGAACAGGCCGCCGGTGCGCAGGCCGAGCGCGACCTTCATGGCCCCGGTCAGGGTGGCCACGTCGACCACCGCGTCCGGCTTGAACCGCTTGATGCCGTAGGCGAGCGCGTCGGCGAGCACCATGCGGCCCTCGGCGTCGGTGTTGGCGACCTCGGTGGTCTTGCCGCCGTAGTGCCGTACGACGTCACCGGGGCGGTAGGCCGAACCGGACACGTGGTTCTCCGCGGCCGGGACCAGCGCGGTCACCCGCACCTTCAGGCCCAACGCGGCGACCGCGCGCACAGCGGCGATCACCGCGCCGCCACCGGCCATGTCGGTGCGCATCAGGTGCATGCCGTCGGCCGGCTTGACGGACAGGCCGCCGGTGTCGAAGGTGATGCCCTTGCCGACGTAGAGCAGGTGCCCCGCCGCGCCGCGCGGCTTGTAGTCCAGCTCGATCAGCCGCGGCGGGCTTGCCGAGCCGCCGCCGACCGCGAGCACACCGCCGAAGCCCTGCTCGGCGAGCCACCGCTCGTCGCGGATGGTGGCGGTCAGCCCCGGCAGGCCGTCGGCGAGCCGCGCGGCCGTGTCCGCCAGCCACGCCGGGTCCTTCACGTTGGACGGGGTGTTCGCGAGGTCGCGGGCGAGCGCGGCCGCCGCGGCCAGTTCACGCGTGCGGCTCACCGCCTCGGCGAACGCCGGCACGTCTTCGGACCGCGGGATCAGGCGGAGCGTCTTGAGCCGGGGTTTCGGCTCCTCGCCGCTGACCTTGTAGCGGTAACCGCCGAGCATCACGCCCATCGCCAGCTCGCGGGCGGTCTCGGCAGTGGCGTCCTCGCCGAGCGCGATCTGCAGTGCCTTGACCGGCTCGTGCTCGAAGTAGGAGTCGGCGGCCCTGGCCAGCGCGGCACCGGCGGCGCGGTAGTTCTCCGGCTTGCCCTTGCCGACGCCGACCAGCCAGCGGACCGGCGAGTCGCCGGGTACCTGCTTGACGTCCCCGGCCTTCCCGGACGGGCGCACGCCGGCGATCAGCTCGAGTTCGGCGTCGTCCTCCGGCTGCGGCACGAGGACGGCTTCCAGCGCGCCACGCCGGACCGCGTCCAGCACCTCGACCTCGACCAGCCGGCTGGGTACGGGCGGTAACGGAACGCGTGCCATCTGCGACCTCCAGAATCCGGGCAAGAGTTAACCCCGGTCACCGTGCCGGGGACCGGGGTGTGCGACCTAAGGCTCGTTCAGCCGGTGGCTTCCTGGAGCGCGGCCCCGAGATCCTTCGCTTCCTCAGCCGAGAGCTCGACGACGAGACGCCCACCGCCCTCGACCGGTACGCGCATCACGAGGCCCCGCCCCTCCTTAGTCACTTCGAGGGGACCATCTCCGGTCCGGGGCTTCATGGCCGCCATAGCGTGCTCCCTCCGTATCAACCGGCGCGCCCGGGTCGCGCTCGCCAAAGCCAACCGGGTAGTAACCATTCTCCCTCATCAGCGAGCGGCCGCGCGCGCGGACCGATCTTTTCACACATCATCGGTGCTGGTATGCGGCTCGCCGGGGTGTCAGACTCGCCAGTCGAACCACCGAGGGACGACAGGAGCACCAGTGACCACAGAGGACGTTCTTCTGGTCAGCGACGGCACGGACACGCCCGGTGTCCGGACGCTCACGCTGAACCGGCCTCAGGCGTACAACTCGCTGACCGTCGAGCTGAAGGAGCGGCTGCTGGCCGCCCTGCGCGACGCGGCGGCCGACGAGGGCGTGCGCGCGGTGGTGCTGACCGGGGCGGGGAAGGCGTTCTGCGCCGGGCAGGACCTCAAGGAGCACGTGGGGTTGCTGCAGGCGAACGACCCGGCGCCGCTGCACACGGTGGCCGAGCACTACAACCCGATCGTCGAGCTGATCACCGGCATGCCGAAGCCGGTGATCGCCGCGGTCAACGGCGCGGCCGCGGGGGCGGGCGCGGCCTTCGCCTACGCCAGCGACCTGCGCATCGCGGCGTCGTCGGCGAACTTCCTGATGGCTTTCGCGAACGTCGGGCTGGGGCCGGACTCGGGCGCTTCGTGGACCCTGCAGCGGCTCATCGGCCTCGGCCGGGCGACTGAGCTGATGTTGCTGGCGCGGAAGGTGCAGGCGGAGGAGGCGCTGTCGCTGGGCCTGGTGAGCGAAGTCGTGCCGGACGAGGAACTGGCCGCGCGCGCCCAGGCCGTCGCCGCGCAACTCGCCGCGGGCCCGACCGTCGCCTACGCGAAGATCAAGGAGGTGCTCTCGGTCGCCGCCGAAAGCACCCTGCGGGAGGCACTGGCCGCCGAAGACGCCGCCCAAACCGCGCTGGGCGGCACAGCCGACCACGCGGAAGCCGTGGACGCCTTCGTAACCAAGCGCCGCCCCACCTTCCAAGGAAAATAACCCTCCTACGCGGGGCCGGCGCCCAGTCCCTGTCACGAATGTGGCTTTCGAGACGTTCTGCGTCTCGAAAGCCACATTCGTGACACTCGCGCCGAGATGTCGGGGTGCCGGGGCAGCGTTCGGCGCCATGAACCCAAATCTCATCATCGACCCCAGCTTGCGCCGTCATTGCCGCTACGGGGTCATCCGCACAACCACGCTCGAGCGCCTCGGCATCCCGCCCAGGACGGCCTATCGACGTTGCCAGCCCGGGGGTCCGTGGACCTATCTGCTCCCGGGCATCGTGCTGCTGGCGAATACCAGGCCCACCGCACGCCAACGCGTGGAAGCGGGACTGTTGCACTGTCGCGGTGCGGGCCTGCTCACCGGCTTCGAAGCCGCGCGGCGCTACGGCCTGCGGAACGTCCCGCTCAGCAGCGAAGTCCACCTGTTGGTCCCGTCGGACAGCCAATTGCGCAGCCCTGGCTTCGTGGTGATCGAACGCACCACGCTGCTGCCGGGCAGGCGGATGGTGTCCGGCGTGCCCACCGCACCACCGGCCCGCGCGATCCTGGACGGGGCACGACGCATCCGTGAACTCGATCCCGTGATGGGCTTGCTGATCGAAGCGAGGCAGAGCGGGCTGTGCACGATCGCCGCGCTCTCCGCCGAACTCGAGTCGGGCAGCCAGCGCGGTAGCGCCCTGCCGCGTGCCGTGCTGAAGAGGCTGCTCACCGATCTCCGCTCGGTCCCCGAGGCCCGCGCCACCGGCATCTGGCGCAGCGCGGGGCTTCCGCCGCCCGTGCACAACCCCGCACTCCACGGACCAGACGGCAAGTACCTGGCCAGACCCGATCTCTGGTGTGATGAAGTCGCGCTGGCCTGGGAAATCGACTCCTACGAACACCACTACCGGCACGCCGACTACGGGGACACTCTCGACCGGAACACCCGCTACGCCGGTGCGGGGATCGTCCTGGTGCAGACGCTGCCCAGCAGGCTCAAGAGCGCACCGGCCGCCGTCGCGGCCGAACTCCGCGCCGCCTACGAAGCAGCCAGAGCGAGACCGAGACCGGCCGTCACCATCCAGCACTCCAACGTCAGCTGAGCAGCACTCCTCCGCATGTCACGAATGTGGCTTTCGAGACGCCAAACGTCTCGAAAGCCACATTCGTGACATCACTGGGCGCGGAAGCAGGAGGTGACGTGGTCGTCGACCATGCCGGTGGCTTGCATGAGGGCGTAGCAAGTAGTCGGCCCCACGAAGGCGAAGCCGCGCTTTTTCAGCGTTCGCGCCATGGCGTGGGATTCCGGGGTGGTGGCGGGGACGTCCGCCATGGTCGCCGGGCGGGGGGAAGACTCGGGCGCGAAGGACCACAGCAGTTCGTCCAGGGGCTGGTCCAGGTCGGCGACGGCGCGGGCGTTGCGGATGGTGGCCAGGATCTTCGCCCGGTTGCGGACGATGCCGGGGTCCGCGAGCAGCCTCGAAACGTCGTCATCATCGAAGGAGGCGACCACCGAGAAATCGAAGTCCGCGAAAGCGCGGCGGAAGGCCTCCCGTTTCCGAAGAATAACTATCCACGACAAACCCGACTGGAAAGCCTCCAGCGACAACCGCTCGAAAAGGGCCTGCGCACCGTGCAACGGCACGCCCCATTCCGTGTCATGGTAAACCGCGTAATCGGGTGCGGAATTGCCCCAGGCACACCGCGAAACCCCGTCCGAACCCACCAAATCCATTTACCCACCCACCGAATAGGACTCCGCGAACCGCGCGAACCGGTCCAGTGAATACCGCACGCCCAGCGCGAACACCGGCTTCGCCACCGGCCAGCCCAGCTGACCCAGCGGCCCCAGCGGCAGCTTCAGCTGCTCCGACCACACCAGCGTCGACTTCGCCGCGCCCTGCGCGTGCACGTGGAACGAGCCCGTCCCCCGCACCAGCCGACCGGTGTGCCGCACCGAGCACCGCACCGGCGGCTCCCACCCGGTGATCTCCATCGTGTCGGTGAACCCGACGCCGGCCACCCCGGTGAACGCCGCCAGTTTCGACCCGACGCTGCGGCCGTTGCCCTCGGTCACCTCGACCCGGGTCCCGAGCATCCACTCCCCCTGCCGCGCCCAGTCGGTCAGCGCCAGCCAGGTCGTCCCGGCCGGCGCGGCCACCGCCACCGACAGCACCAGCTCCGGCATCAGATCGCGTCCTCCCGGCGGCGCCCCTCCAGCTCCGCCTCCAGCCGCGCCACCCTGGCCCGCAGCTCGTCCAGCTCGTTGCCAGCCCGCCGCAGCACCCAGTCCACTTCGGACATCTTGTACCCGCGCAGCACCAGCTGGAACCGCACGGCACGCAGGTCGTCGCCGCTCAGGTCCTCGGCGGGCAGCCGGGTCGGCGACGCGCCCGGCGCCAGCGGGGCCAGCTCCTCACCCCGGCCGAAGACAACCGCGGCCAGCAGGAACACCACGGCCGCGACCAGCAGCATGACGACTAGGTAGATCAGCGCGGTGGTCACGCCACGATCGTGACACAGGCCCGCCACGACCGTCGCGCCAGCACGACCAGTCGCGCGCTGATCATCATCGACAGCAGCCCGACCGCCGCGCACGGCCACGACAGCACCAGCAGGCTGGTGTCGATGAACCCGCTCACCCCGACCAGCGCCATCCGCACCAGCAGGTCCGCGCCCACCGACGTGGCCGCGACCAGCGAGATCCACCGCCCGGCCCGCGCCGAGCGCGCGTACCGGCAGAGCACCCGCGCCACCAGCAGCGCGACCAGGCCGAGCCCGGCCACCGCGTACCCCGTGTAGTCGGCCGTGAGCGCCAGCGACCCGTACCACTCGGGCATCACCACACCGGTGTTGCTCCACGACCCGAACGTGGTCATCCGGGTCAGCTCCCACAGCACGTGCATCAGCGGCAGCGCCAGCGCGAGCGACCGCAGCGCCTGCACCCCGGTCGCCAGGCCCAGCTCCGACTGGTAGTCGGCCCTGACCTCGGACACCGCGCCGAACTCGGCGACCGCGCGCCGCTGCGCCTCCTCCTCCGACAACCCCGCCGACCGGTAGCTCTCGGTGGCGTCGTCGAGGCTGTCGCGGGCCTCGGCGAGCAGGTCCGACTTGCGGGCCGGGGCGCCGTACAGCGAGCCGGCCAGGTCCTCCAGGTAGCGGTCGATCACGCCTGCGCCGGCCATGCCTGCCCTCCCAGTACCGCGCCGATCACCGAGGTGAACTGCTGCCACTCCGCGCGTTCCGCCGCCAGCGCCTTCTGCCCGGCCCTGGTCAGCCGGTAGGTGCGCCGCTTGCGGCCGGACACCACGTCCCACTCGCTGGCCAGGAACCCGGCGCGCTCGAGCCGCCGCAGCGCCGGGTACACCGTGCCCGTGGGCAGGTCGAGCGCCCCGCCGCTGCGGGCCTGCAGCGCCTCGATGATCGCGTAGCCGTGCAGCTTGCGGCCGTCGAGCACGGCCAGCAGCAGGGCGTCCAGATGTCCGCGCAACGCGTCCGCCTTCATGCATAGGCACTCTACTGATGCCCGCCTCGGGGAGGTACCCGGTGAAGACCCTGAGTTCTCCCTGATTCCATGAATTTTGCCGCTACATGTAGGCACGCTACATGTAGTCTGCACCGCCATGGAAGCACTACCGATCGCGAGACTCCAGTTCGCGACCACCACCTCGTTCCACTTCCTCTTCGTGCTGCTCACGCTGGGTCTGGTCACGATGGTCGCGGTGATGCAGACGCGCTACGCGGTCACCGGGCGCGACGTGCACCGCCGGATGACCCGGTTCTGGGGCAGGCTCTACGTGGTCAACTACGCACTCGGAATCGCCACCGGAATCGTGATGGAATTCCAGTTCGGGCTGAACTGGAGCGGTTTGTCCACCTATGCGGGCGACATCTTCGGCGCGCCGCTGGCCATCGAGACGCTGGTCGCCTTTTTCCTCGAATCCACCTTCCTGGGGCTGTGGATCTTCGGCTGGGACCGGATGGGCCGCGGACTGCACCTGGCACTGATCTGGCTGGTCGCGCTGACCGCCTACGCCTCGGCGTTCTGGATCATGGCGGCCAACTCGTTCCTGCAGAACCCGGTCGGCGCCGTCGAGGAGAACGGCGTGCTGCGGCTGACCGACTTCAGCGCGCTGCTGACCAATCCAACCTTCGTCTCCGCGTTGCCGCACGTGCTCAGCGCGGCGCTGCTCACCGGCGGGGTGTTCCTCGTCGGCGTCAGCGCGTACCACTTCCTCCGGCGCAGCGAGGAGGTCGAGTTCTTCACGCGCTCGATGCGCCTCGGCGTGGTGGTCACCCTGATTTCGGCGCCGGTGGTCTTCGGCTTCGGCGCCGCCCAGTTCCCGGCGATCGGTGAGCTGCAACCGGACAAGCTCGAAGGCGGCGGCGTCGGGTTGCCGCTCGGGTTGATGGTGATGATCGGGCAGTTCTTCGTGTTCGCCAGCCTGATCGCGCTGCCGTTCCTGGCGAGGAACCGGATCGCGCGGGCGCGGCCGTTGCTGCGCCTGATGGTCTGGGGCATTCCGCTGCCGTTCGTCGCGGCGATCTGCGGCTGGCTGGTGCGGGAGATCGGCAGGCAGCCGTGGCTGGTGTACGGCAAGCTGACCACCGCCGACGCCATGTCCGACCTCGGCGCGGGCCAGGTGCTCGCCTCGTTCATCGCGTTCACCGCGCTCTTCGCCGCGCTCGCCGTCGCGGACTGGGTGCTGATGTCCCGGCTGGCCCGGCGCGGGCCGGAGCCGGAAGTCCCCCAGCACGCGCCCGCCGCGCCCGTTCTTTCCGGAGTCTGATCGTGGAAATCTTCTTCTGGTGCCTGCTCGGCCTGCTGCTCTGCGGGTACTTCGCGCTCGCCGGGTACGACTACGGCGTCGGCCTGCTGCTGCGTGCGGTGGGCCGCGACGAACCGGAGCGCCGCCGCGCGCTCGGCTCGGTCGGCCCGTTCTTCCTGGGCAACGAGGTGTGGCTGGTGGCCGCGGTCGGCCTGCTCTTCGGCGCGTTCCCGTTGCTGGAGGGCAAGGTGTTCAAGCAGAACTACCTGGTCGTGGTGGCCATGTTGCTGGGGTTGATCACCTTCACCGCCGCCGTGCAGTTGCGGAGCAGGCGGCCGGGGGCAGGCCGCGGGAGCTGGGACCTGCTGGTCACCGGCGGTGCGCTGGTCACCACCGCGGCCTGGGGCGTGTTCTTCGGGAACCTGGTGCGCGGCCTGCCCGCCACCGGGCCGGTGCCGGTGGCCGATCCGTTCTCGTTGCTGTGGGGACTCGGGTTCGTCGCGTTGTTCGCCTTGCACGGCGCGAACTTCCTGGCCGTTCGCGGTGACGCGGCGTTGGCGGCGAAGGGGCGGTCCCTGGCACGGCGGCTGGTTCCGCTGGTGGCGGTGTGGGTCGCGGTGGTGGCCGGGTGGACGGCCCTGTCGCCGATCATGTCCACTGTGGACCGCGCATGGCCCGCGCTGCTGGTGCTGGCCGCGGCGGTCGCGGCACTGGCCGTGACCTGGCTGGGGTCGCCGAGGGTCGCGCTCGCCGGGTCGATGGTGCTGGCGGTGCTGCCCGTGGTGCTCGCCGGAACGCTGCGCTTCCCGTACCTGTTGCTGTCGCTGGACATCAGCCAGTCCGCCGCGTCACCCGGCACGCTGCGGCTGCTCACCTTCGTCGCGGTACCCGCCGTCGCCGTGGTGGTGCTGGTGCAGTGGCTGACCTGGCGGGCGAACCGGCGGCCGGTCGGCGACCGCACGCTGCTGCACTTCTGAGAGAGGTCACTGATGCGCCCGATCGATCCGCGCCTGCGCGAGGAACTGCCCGGCTTCTCGCGTTACCTGGCCGCACTGGGGGTGCTGGGCGCGGTGACCGCCGCCGCGATCCTGGTGCAGGCCGAGCTGCTGGCCACCCTGCTCACCGCCCCGGCGGCGGGCACGGCAGCGGCACTCGGCGGCGCCGTGCTCGGCCGGGCCGCGCTGACCTGGCTCGGCGGCGCGGTCGCCGACCGGTACACCACCACGGCCAAGACCACGCTGCGCAACCGCGTGCTCGCCCGCTCGCTGGGCACGCGCGACGCCGGGCGCACGGCCACGCTGGTCACCCGCGGCATCGACGGCGTGCACGGCTACTTCGCCGAGTACCTGCCGAAACTCATCGGCTCGGTGGTCATCCCGCTCGCCGTGCTGGTGCGGCTGGTCAGCGCGGACTTGGTGGCGGGGTTGACGGTGGCCGTCACGCTGCCGCTGATCCCGGTGTTCGCCGCGCTGGTCGGCGCGCACACCCGCGACCGCACCGATCGCCAGTGGCGGCTGCTGTCCACTTTGGGCGGTCACTTCCTGGACGTGGTCACCGGATTGCCGACGTTGAAGGTGTTCGGCCGGGCCAAGGCGCAGGTGGAGACCGTGCGGCGGATGGCTGACGCCCACGCGAACGCGACCATGCGCACGCTGCGGGTCGCCTTCCTGTCCGCGCTGGTGCTGGAGCTGGTGGCGACGCTGTCCGTGGCGCTGGTCGCCGTACCGGTCGGGTTGCGGTTGCTCGGCGGCGGAATCGGCGCGCAGACCGCGCTGGTGATCCTGCTCCTGGCGCCCGAGGCGTACCTGCCGTTGCGCGCGGCGGGCGCCAAGTTCCACGCGAGCGCGGAAGGACTGGCGATCCTGGAGGAGGTGCGCACCCTCCCGCAAGCACACCCGAGCGGCACCAGAATCCCGAGCACCGGCGAGATCCGGCTCGAAGGCGTCACCGTGCGCTACCCGGACCGCGACCACAATGCACTGTCCGATGTGGATCTGACGATCAGGCCCGGCGAGCGACTGGCGCTGGTCGGGCCGAGCGGCTCGGGCAAGAGCACCCTGCTCGCGGTGTTGCTCGGCTTTGTCCAGCCGACCGCGGGCCGCGTCCTGGTCGACGGCGTCGACCTGCGTGACCTCGACCTGACCGCGTGGCGCGCGCAGCTGGCGTGGGTGCCGCAGCAGCCGACGATCTTTCCCGGCAGCCTGCACGAGAACATCAGCCTGGGCGCCGAAGGTGACGTGGCGGCCGCCGCGAAGGCCGCGGAGATCGACTTCGACCGCGCGACCGGGCTGTCCTCCGGGCAACGCCAGCGCGTCGGCCTGGCCCGCGCACTCATGCGCCCACACGCCGACCTGCTGCTGTTCGACGAGCCGACCGCCCACCTGGACACCGCCACGGAAGCCGCGATCCTGCGCACCGCGGCGAAACTGCTCGACGGGCGGACCGCGGTCCTGGTCGCACACCGGCCCGCGATGACCCGGCTGGCCACGCGTGTGGTCGAACTACGACACGGTCTTCTGCGGGAGAAAACATGCGTCTGAGCAAACTGTTCTGGGCGGCCCTGCTCGCCACGGCCGCCGAACTCGCCGGGCTCGCGTTGATGGGCATCGCGGCGTGGTTGCTGCTGCGCGCGGCCGAGCACCCGCCGATCACCGCGCTGACCGTGGCCATCGTCGCCGTGCGCACGCTGGCGCTCCTGCGTGGTTCGCTGCGTTACGCCGAACGCCTTGCCGGGCACGAGGTGGTGCTGTCGGCGATCGGCGAGGTGCGGGCGCGGGTGTACCGCGCGCTGCTGCCCCACCGCGACCAGCGCGCCTCCGACGCCGACCTGCTCGCGCGGGTGGTGTCCGATGTGGACGCCGCGCAGGACGCCGTGCTGCGCTGCCTGCTGCCCGCCGGGGTGGCCGCCTTGACCGGGTCGATCGCGGTGCTGGTCAGCGCGTTCTTCTCACCACCAGCCGCGGTCGCGCTGGCCACCGGGCTGGTCCTCGGCGGTGTCCTGCTGCCGTGGTGCTGTGCCCGGCTGACCACGAAGGCCGCGGATCGGAGCGCCCCGGCGCGGGCGGCTGTCGGTGAGCACGCCGTTGTCCTGGTCCGGGGCGCGGAAGAACTGCTTGCCTACGGTGCCGAAGAACGCGCGCTGGACAAGGCTTCGACGGCCGTCGGCGAACTCGCCGCCACCGAGCGCTCCCGCTGGGTGCCCGCGCTCGCGGCCGCCGGGGTGGCCCTGCAACTCGGCACCACGCTGGTCATCTGCCTGGTCGCGGGGGTGTCCACGCCGATGACCGCCGCGCTCGCGCTCGGCGCGCTGGCCGCGTTCGAGGTGGTGCTGCCGCTGCCCGCGGCCGCCCAGCGCTGGGTCGAGGCACGCGCGTCGATCAGGCGGTTGCGCGTGCTGCTGGCCGAACCGGCTCCCGAACCCGGTACCGCCGACGCGACCGACGGCCCGGTGCACCTGCGGCTGACCGGGGCGACCGCGCGCGACCTGCCGCTGGTGGACCTGGACCTGCCGCCGGGCAGCCGGGTCGCGTTGGTCGGGCCGAGCGGTTCGGGCAAAACCACCGTGCTGCACGTCCTGCTCGGCCTGCTCGAACCGCAGGCGGGCGAAGTCACCGCGAACGGGCGTCCGCTCAGCGAATTCGACCCGGGGCAGCTCCCCCGGATCGTCAGCGGCGCCACCGCGCACGCACACATCTTCCGGTTCAGCGTCAAGGAAAACCTGCTGCTGGCCGCACCCGAAGCCAGTGACGGCGAACTGCGCCGCGCCTGCGAGGCCGCCGATCTGGACTGCGACTGGGAACTCGACGCGACCACGCTCTCCGGCGGGCAACGACGTCGCCTGGCGCTGGCGCGCGCGGTACTGGCCCAGCCACGCGTGCTGATCCTCGACGAACCGACCGAAGGGCTCGATCCGGCACACGCCCGGCGTGTGCTCGACGGGGTGCTACGGGCGTGTCCCGGGGCCACCGTGGTGCTGGCCACGCACGACCTCGCCGGCACGAGCGGCTTCGAGCATCGGCGGCCGGTCCGCGACCAGCACGTCGGTGACGTCGGGCAGCCACTCCCCGGAGACCTGGACGAACTGGGTCAGCTCCCCGCCGGCCTGCTCGATGCCGCAGCGGGCGAGCGCGGTGCCGAGGATCTGCCGCGCCATCACGCCCAGCTGCAGCAGTGACCGGTTGCGATGCTTGCGCACCCCGAGATTGACCTGCGCGAGCGCCTCCACGCCGTACCGCGACTCGGCGTCGAGCAGCAGACCGATCTCCACCCCGTACCCGGCGGCGAACGGCACCGACTCGAGGAATTCACGGGTGGCCGCGTACTCGCCGCCGAGCGGCTGGACCAGGCCGGACAGCTGCGGGCGCAACGCGGACAGCAGCGGGCGCGCGAGCAGCTCGGTGACCCGGCCGCCGCCGGTGCCCAGCTCGGTGGTCTCCAGGCGCAGCGGACGGCGGTAGAAGCCCTTGACCAGGTGCACACCCGACGTGGTGAGCAGTGGCCCGAGCAACGCGGGCACAAACGCCGGATCGGGATCGACCAGGTCGGAGTCGAGGTAGACCACCAGATCACCGGTGGTGGCGGCGAGCGCGCGCCAGAGCACCTCACCCTTGCCGGGCCACGGCGGCAGCTCCGGCAGCACGTCCTCGCGCCGCACCACGCGCGCCCCGGCGCGGGCGGCGACCTCGGCGGTGTTGTCGGTCGAACCGGAGTCGACCACGACGAGTTCGTCCACCAGCGGACCGACGTGCGGCAGCACCGAAGCGACCACCCCGCCGACCGTCTCGGCCTCGTCCAGCGCGGGCAGCACCACCGAAACCGTGCGCTCGCCCTTGGCCTCGGCCAGCTCCCCGGCCGACCACCGGGGGTCCTGCCAGGTCTGGAGACTACTCATGAGTACACCCTATGGCGCCCGAAACGTTACCCCGGTCAGGGGCCTTCCGGCGGTACCGTCTGCACCGGCATGGAGCATCGACACCGAAGACGGCTGGCCGGTTTCTGCACGGCCGCCCTGCTGGCCGGCTGCGGATCCGGCCCGGCGGCGCCCGGTGCGCCCAGCGCGCCCGCGACCACCACGACCCGGCCACCCGAACCGATGCCGGTCCGGACGCTGCCCGCGGCGAGCGGACCCGCCTACCGCGCCCCCGGTTTTGTGGCGCAGGGCGTCGCGCAGGGCACCAGCACCCGCTTCCGCGGCAGGCCGGAGACCACCGGCCGCACCACGCTCGGGGTGGTCCTGCGCATCTCCGAACTCCCCGCGGCGGTGACCGGCGACGCCGTGCTCCCCACCTCGGTGCGCTTCCCGAGCAACGGCGCCTGCGCCCCGGTCTCGGCGAACGACTGCGCCGCGCGGTTCATCGCGTTCGGCACCTTCGCCCCGGAACCCAAGGCACGCGCGGATTCCGGCGTGCTACGCGAAGGCCTGGCCTCGGCGGCGGACACCCTGTTGCGCGAGGGCGTCGCGTACTACGTGCCCGCCTTCGCCGACGTGCCGGCGCAGATCGACCTCAGCCGCACCGAAGTCTGCTTCGGCGCGGAGACCGCCTGCCTGCCGGTGGCCGGGCTGCCGAGCATCTATCAGTTCGGCGTCTGACCGGTCCACTTGTTCACGGCCACGCCGTTGTGGGACTCGAAGATCTCCAGCAGCACCCGCGGATCCGGGTCCACCGACACCATTTCGCGGTGCTGCGGCCGCAGGAAGCCCTCGTCCACCATGTGGTCGACGAACTGCCGCAGCGGCTGGAAGTACCCCGCGACGTCCACCAGGCCCAGCGGTTTCGCGTGCAGGCCCAGCTGCGCCCAGGTCCACACCTCGAACAGCTCCTCGAGCGTGCCAGCGCCACCCGGCAGCGCCAGGAAACCGTCGGACAGCTCGGCCATCTTCGCCTTGCGCTCGTGCATCGTGGCGACCACGTGCAGCTCGGTCAGCCCGTGGTGCCCGACCTCGGCGTCCATCAGGTGCCCGGGGATCACGCCGATCACCTCGCCGCCCGCGGCCAGCGCGGCGTCGGCGACCACGCCCATGGTGCCCACGCTCGCGCCGCCGTAGACCAGCCCGATCCCGCGCTCGGCCAGCAGCTTCCCCAGTGCGGCCGCCTGCTCGGTGTAGACCGTGCCCTTGCCGGGCGAGGAACCGCAGAACACGCAGACCCGCTTCACTAGTGGGCTTCCTCCCATGCCTTGTACGCCTCCTGCACCACGGCCACCGCGTCGTCCACGTCGTCGGTGAGGTACAGCAGGTCCAGATCCTTCTGCCCGATCTTGCCCTCGCGCAACAGGGTTTTCGCGATCCAGTCGTACAGGCCGCCCCAGTACTCGGTGCCGAAGAGCACCACCGGGAACTTGGTCACCTTCTTGGTCTGCACCAGGGTCAGCGCCTCGAACAGCTCGTCGAGCGTGCCGAACCCGCCGGGCAGGCAGATGAAGGCCTGCGAGTACTTGATGAACATGGTCTTGCGGGTGAAGAAGTACCGGAAGTTCACGCCGAGATCGACCCACGGGTTCAGGCCCTGCTCGAACGGCAGCTCGATGCCGAGCCCGATGGAGAACCCGCCCGCCTCGGACGCGCCGCGGTTGACCGCCTCCATCGAACCGGGCCCGCCACCGGTGATGGTGGCGAACCCGGCGCTGGCCAGCGCACCGCCGATCTTGCGACCCAGCTCGTATTCCGGGTGCTCACGCGGGGTGCGTGCCGAGCCGAACACGGTCACCGCGCGCGGCACCTCGGCCAGCGCCCCGAAGCCCTCGACGAACTCGGCCTGGATGCGCAGCACCCGCCACGGGTCGGTGTGCACCCAGTCGGACGGGCCGCGCGAATCCAGCAGCCGCTGGTCGGTGGTGGTGGCCTCGGACCGCCGCTCACGCCGCAGGACAACCGGGCCACGGTGCTTCTCCGGAGGGTGCTCCGGGTACTGCTCGCCGGGCACCGCTGCGTTTTCCTCAGTCACCGAACCGAGCTTACGGACTCAACGTGAAGGCCAGCAGCGCGGTGGAAGTGAAGTCGATGGCCGGTTCGGAACTCGGCCATGAACTGACGTCGTCGAAGAAGCGGGTGTCGGGGGTGTCGAAGGCGGCCAGTGGCTTGGTGCACGGCGTGGCCCCGTCCGGCGGGGTGAGGCCCTCGAAGTTGGCTGTGCCGTTCGGCCCGTTGACCACCGCGCCGTGGAGGATTCGCGCACCCGGCTCGGTACTCCCGCTCAGATTTGCCACCTGGTGGTGCGGGCAGTTCGGATACCGGCTGCCCGCGCCGACCACCAGCGACACACCCCACGCGTTGGCGCCGAGCGCGAAGTTGCGCTGCTGCGTGCCGAACGCGTCGTAGGTGCCGTCGCCGGTGACCCCGCGGTAGAGCCGGGCGGTGGCCGCGAAGCCGAAGCTCTTGGTGGCGGCGTCGAACTGGGTGAGGTCCACCGCCGTGCGGAACGGGCTCGCCTGCGCCCCGGCCACGCCCTCGTCGAGCTGGCGGCGCAGGTCCGCGACCAGTTCACCGCGCACCTGCGGGGCCAACCTGGCCAGGTCGGCGTGTGCGAGCGCGCTCGTGTCGTAGAGGTTCAGCGTGCTCCGGTCGTCCCCGGCGATGTACTCGCGTGCCCAGTGCACGGCCTGCTCGGTCCAGCCCTTCGCGCGCCGGTCGCCGAGGCGCTGCCCCGCGAGCGCGAGCTGAGTGGCACCCAGTTCGAGGTCGTCGCGCCAGGACGACTCCGGGTAGTAGGAATGCGGGAAGGCGGTGACCAGCTCGCCGACGCCGGTGGTCTTGGCCTTGGCGAAGATCGACGCGGCCTCGTCGAGGTACTGGCGTGCGAGGTTCTTGTCGCGTTCGACCTGCGCGCCCAAGGCGAACGCGGCGGCGACGCGGCCCGCGAGGTTCGGGCTGACCGCCTCACCCGGCGCGTTCGCCGGGAACACCGGGCGGTGCTTGACGAAGTACTCGGGATGCCCCGGCTCGACCTGCCGCGCGTCGTCGGCTTCCGGCAGGCGCCAGACGTCGTGATCACCGAGGAAGCCGAACTTCTCGCTGCCGGTCCCGATGCCGACCTGCGCGTACAGCACGCCGGTCCGCGCGTCCCACATCTTGTCCAGCCAGCGCAGGCCGAACCGGACCTCGTCGGCGAGCGCGCGGTCGTACCGCCCGCGCAGCGCGTAGCCCATCTCCGCCAGCGAATACGCCGAGTTGGAGGTGAACTTGACGTAGTCGCCGGCGTCGGCCCAGCCGCCTTCGACGTCGATCGGGCCGCCGATCGGCTTCAGCGGCGCCAGGATCTCGTCACCGAAGTCACCGCCGAACTCGGGTGGCGCGTAGACGGTCGCCCGCCGGTCGGCCAGGTGCGCGGGCTTGCGGCCGAGTCGTCCCGGGATGACCTCGGCGCCGTCGCGCTGGGCCTGGAAGAACTCGTTGTTGGCGCGGGCGAGCGGGGTGAACAGCCCGGTGCCGATCCGGAACTCGGGTGAGGTCGCCGAACCGAGCTTCAGCCGGTACGTCCCCGGCTGCTTCACCCCGCTGAAGTCGAGCGGGTGCACGGCGGGGTGGCCGGGGTTCCACGAGCCGGTCGCGGCCGGGGTCCGGCCGGTGTGCACGGTCTTGCCGCGTGCGTCGACCACGCGGAACGGCACGCCTTCGGCAGGGGTCTTCCCGAGCAGGTAGGCGACCTTGGTTTCGGTGGTGCCGTAGCCGACCTGGTCCACGCGCAGCTCGCCGGTGGCAGGCGCGGCGGTGGCCGGGACGGCGGGCGCGAGCAGCAGGGCGGCGAGCAGCGCGAGCGCGGGTCGTCTCACGGTTTCCCCTTTTCCGGCGGCGGAAATAGATAGGAAACTTTCTTAACAGTTGGTGGGCACACCGAAGGTAGCGCCCACCAGCGCCGATCGTCAACGCCTCGCGAAGCTGAAACCGGCTCAGCCCACCCAGCCGAGTCAGCCGCCGAGGAAGCTCCGCAGGACCTTGGCCACCTGCGTGATGTCGGAAACCGCGACGTTCTCCTGCTGGGTGTGCGCCAGCGCCGGGTCGCCGGGGCCGAAGTTGACCGCCGCCATGCCCAGCGCGGAGAACCGGGCCACGTCGGTCCAGCCCAGCTTCGCCACCGGCTGCCCGCCCGCGGCCTCGATCAGCTCACGCGCGGCGGGCGCGTCCAGCCCGGGCAGCGCCCCCGGCGAAATGTCCACAACGGACAGTTCGAAGCCCTCGAACACCTGGCGCAGGTGCTGCTCGGCCTGCGCGGGCGAGCGGTCGGGGGCGAACCGGTGGTTGATCTCCAGCACCGCCTCGTCCGGCACCACGTTCCCGGCCACCCCGCCGTGCACACGCACCGCCTGCAGGCCCTCGCGATAGGTCAGGCCGTCGATCTTCGGTGTCCGCGGGTGGTACTCGGCCAGCCGCCGCAGTGGCTCGACCAGGCCGTGGATCGCGTTCGACCCGCGCCAGGCGCGCGCGGTGTGCGCACGCTGCCCGCGCACCTTCAACTGGACACGCATGGTGCCCTGGCAACCGGCCTCGATCACCGCGTTCGACGGCTCGCCGACGATGGCCAGGTCGGCACGCAGCCAGTCCGGCAGTTCGCGCTCGATGCGGCCGAGCCCGTTGCGCGCGGCGTCGACCTCCTCGCAGTCGTAGAAGATGAAGGTGACGTCGTGCTTCGGCTCGGTGATCGCGGCGGCCAGGTGCAGGAAGACCGCGTCACCGCCCTTCATGTCCACTGTGCCCAGTCCGTGCAGGTGGCCGCCCTCGCGGCGGACCGGCAGGTTGCCGTTGACCGGCACGGTGTCCAGGTGCCCGGCGAGGATCACCCGGCTCGGCCTGCCCAGGTTCGTGCGCGCGAGCACCGCGTCGCCGTTGCGGACCACCTCGAGGTGCGGGGCGTCCGCGCGCAGCGCCGCCTCCACCATGTCGGCCAGCGCCGCCTCCTGCCCGGACTCGCTGGGCACGTCCACCAGTGCGGCGGTCAGGTCGATCGGGTCGGCACGCAGGTCCAAAGCCATGGCCGCAACCTACCGAAGTACGGTGACCTGGTGCGTACCCGCCGTTCCTCCCTCCTCGCTCTGCTCGCGGTCCCCCTGCTGGCGCTGGCCGGCTGCGGTGGTGACGATTCCGGGTCCACCCGGCCGAAACCGGACGAGGTGACCCCGGAGGTCCTGCTCACCAAGGCCAACGCGCTCACCGCCGACCCGTGCTTCACCGCACCCGAGAAGCAGCGGTTCTGGCTGTGCGAGAAGTACGTCACGCAACTCGGCAGCTTCACCGGAACGGTGAACAAGCTCGCCGAGAGCTTCGTCGCTCTCCGTGAACCCGGGCAGCAACTCCAAGCGGGCATCGACGGTTACCGCCGCGCAGGTTGCGAGGCGGAAACCGGCCCGGACGCCGCCGCTTGCCTGCGCCAACTGGACGAGTTGAAGGCCGGTTTGGACACTGTCCGCACACGGTTGCGCGAGGCGCCCACGGCGACAGGGTGACCACGGCTCGGTTACCGTCTCAGCCGTGACCGAGAACCCTTCACCCGAGACCACCGGGGCCAGCGGCGTCGGGCTGGCCACCATCAGCACCGACGGTGTGGTGCTGGACACCTGGTACCCCCAGCCGAAGCTGGCGGACGCGGGCACCGGCAACGGCACCGAGCGGCTTTCGCGGGAAGAAGCCGTCGAGGCGCTCGGTGAGGCCGCGGCCGCGCTGCTCGGCGAGGACACCGACCGCGGCGTCGAGGTGGTCGCCGTGCGCACCCGGATCGGCAGGCTCGCCGACGCCCCGGCCGACGCGCACGACGTCTACCTCCGCCTGCACCTGCTCTCCCACCGCCTGGTCCGGCCGCACGGGCAGAACCTGGACGGCATCTTCGGCCTGCTCGCCAACGTGGTGTGGACCAACCACGGGCCGTGCCCGGTCGAGGGCTTCGAGGCGACCCGGCTGCGGCTGCGCGCGCGTGGCGCGGTGACCGTCTACGGCGTGGACAAGTTCCCGCGCATGGTCGACTACGTCACCCCGTCCGGGGTGCGGATCGCCGACGCCGACCGCGCCCGCCTCGGCGCGCACCTGGCCACCGGCACCACCGTGATGCACGAGGGCTTCGTGAACTACAACGCCGGCACGCTCGGCGCCTCCATGGTCGAAGGCCGGATCTCCGCCGGTGTGGTGGTCGGCGACGGCAGTGACGTCGGCGGCGGCGCGTCGATCATGGGCACGCTTTCCGGTGGTGGCAAGGAGGTCATCTCCATCGGCGAGCGCTGCCTGATCGGCGCGAACGGCGGGATCGGCATCTCGCTCGGCGACGATTCGGTGGTCGAAGCCGGGCTGTACGTCACCGCGGGCACCAAGGTGAGCTTCGACGGCAAGACGGTCAAGGCGCGGGAGCTGTCCGGCATCTCCGGCGCGTTGTTCCGCCGGAACTCGGCCAACGGCGCGGTGGAAGTGGTGCCGCGCACCGGCTCCGGCATCGAGCTGAACGCGGCCCTGCACGCCAACTGAGCCCGATCGGCTCAATCCGGTTCACCTACCATTAACCGGGTGACCACCGTGACGACACCACCCCGGCCCCAGGTCAGGACCGCGGCGGACCTCGGTCTGCCGCCGCAATCGCCGAAGGCCGGTCCGGACGATCCGCCGGTGGCGCACGTCCGCGCCAAGCTGGACCGGCAGCTGCGCGCGGTGCTCGAGCACGAGCCGGGCACCCGCGCGGGCACCGATCCCGAGCACCTGCACCAGCTGCGGGTGGCGATCCGGCGCATGCGCAGCGTGCTGAAGCTGTCGGGCGGCCCGCTCGGGCCGACCGCCGAAGAGGCACGCGCCGAGCTGGGCTGGCTCGGCAACGCGCTCGGCGAGGTGCGGGATTTCGACGTGCTGATCGAGCACCTGCGTGAGGTGGTCGCGGAGTTCGAAACCACCGACCAGCTCGCGGCCAGGCAGCTGGTCGCGCGGTTCGTCGCGCAGCGCGGCCAGGCGAAGCGGCGGCTGACCAGGGTCCTCAACAGCAGCCGCTACGCCACCACGCTGACCATGACCGCGCAGCTCGCGCGGCCAGCCGAGGTCGAGGTCGAGGTCGAATCCTCCGAAGTGGACGTTCCCGAGCGGCGCGAGGTGGATCTGGTCTCGGCGTTGAAGAAGCCGTACCGGAAGCTGGCCAAGGCGGTGGCGGCCCTGCCGGAGAACCCGCCGGACGACGACCTGCACGCGTTGCGCATCCACGGCAAGCGCCTGCGGTACGCCGGTGAGCTGGCCAAGCCCGCCGCGCCGGACAAGACCGCGAAGCGGGCGATCAAGGTGCTGGTGAAGGCCGCCGAGCGCCTGCAGACCGTGCTCGGTGACCACCAGGACGCGGTGGTCGCCGCGGAGCGCGTCCGCGCCATGGCCGCCGACGTGGACCCGGCGGTCGCCTTCATCGCGGGGCGCATCGTGGAACGCGAGCACCTGCGATGCGCGGTGGCGCGCTCGGTGTGGCCGGACGTGGTCGCCGAAATCGACGAGGCCGCCGCCGTCCTCCTGAAGCGCTGACGGCGGCGACCCGGCGCGTCACGCCGTGATCGAGCCGATGTAGCCGTCCGGCCGCACCCGGACGATGGTGCCGGGCTTCACGTCGTAGATCTCCAGCGCGATCCCGTCGACCGAGTGCGCGTGCTCCTCCGCCGGCGCCGGGCAGCCGAACGCCAGCGTTGTCCAATGTGGACCCCGGAACAGGTCGAACAGCCGGGTTTTCTCGTCCACCGGCGCGTCCGGGGCGCGGTCACCGGCCACCACCCGGCCCGGCACCGCGCGTTCGTCGCGGGCCAGCGGGCCGCCCGCGTAGCTGATGCCGAGCTGGTGGTACTCCGCCCCTCGCCGGTGCGCGTCGGCGTCGCCGTCGAGGTACTTCCGCAGCGACTCCGTGCTCAGCCCCAGCACCGAAGCCGCGACCGGCAGGCGTTCCGCCTCGTAGGTGTCCAGGTGCTCCTCGGCGGCGAGCTTCCAGCCCAGGTTGGCCGCGTCCTGCACGCCGGTGTTGAGCCCCTGCCCGCCGGTCGGCGGGTGCGTGTGCGCGGCGTCGCCCGCCAGGAAGACCCGGCCCTCCCGGTACCGCGCGGCGAGCCGGGTGTTCGGCCGCCACACCGTCGACCAGGTCAGCTCGTGCAACCGGATGCCCATGCCGCCGGAGTACCGGTCGAGCAGCGCCTGCAACCCGGCCAGCGTCGGCTCGCCCTCCAGCGGCGCGGCGAACTGGAACTGCGCGCCACCGGACAGCGGCATGAGCACGATCCCCTCCCGCGGATCGGGGCCCAGCCCGAACCAGTGGCCGCGGTCGTGGTCCAGCCCGTCGGCCGCGACGTCGCCGACCAGCAGCCGGATCGACTCGTCCGTGGTGCCCTCGAACGGGATCCCGAGCGACTTCCGCACGAAGCTCTTGCCGCCGTCGGCCCCGACCAGGTAGTCCACGCGCGTCCGCTCGGTGCCGTTCAGCACCACGTCGACGCCGGTGTCGTCCTGCGTGAACCCGGTCAGCTCGGTGCCGAGTTCCACACGCACCCCGAACCCGGCCAGCCGCTCGCGCAGGATCTGCTCGGTCCGCGACTGGCCGAGCATGCAGCCGTTGGGGTACGGCACGTCCGGTGTCGGCTCGCTCAGCTCGAACATGATGTGCTCGCCGACGAACTCACCGGCCACGTACGCGCGCATCGGCGGTGGCGTGATCCCGGCTTCGAGCACCGCCTCCACGACGCCGAGGTCGTCGAAGACCTCCAGCGTGCGCGGTTGCAGCCCGTCCCCTCGTGAACCGGCGAAGAACTCCGCCGCCTTGTCCACCACCCGCACGTCGACCTCCCGCCGCGCCAGCTCGATGGCCAGTGTCAGCCCGGTCGGCCCGGCCCCCGCGATCAGCACCCGCATAACTGAATCTCCATTCACTGAATTTAGATTCACTATGACCACTGCTAGCGTGCGGTGTCAAGGAGGTGGCGGTGACCAGTGCGACGAGCCGCAAGCAGAAGGCGGCCGAAACCGAGGCGGCGCTCAAGGCCGCGGCGCGGCGCGTGTTCGCCAGGCAGGGCTATCTGAACACCAAGATCACCGACATCACGGCCGAGGCCGGCCGGGCCGCGGGCTCGTTCTACAACCACTTCGCGAGCAAGGAAGAACTGCTCGAAGCGCTGCTGACGGACATGTTCGCCGAGGCGGACGCGGACGTGACGGCGCCGGGGCACGACCCGGACTTCTCGAAGCGGTCAGCGGTGCGCTGGCACGTGGCGCACTTCTGGCGGTTCTACCGCGCGCACCTGCCGGAAATGGTGGCGCTGCGCCAGGCCGCGATGGTCAACACGGAACTCGGCAAACGCCTGCAGCAGCTGACCGCCGAGGACAAGAAGCACCTCGTCGGGCACTTCGCGAACCTGACCGATCTGCCGGGCGAACCCGACCTGGTCACCTCGGCGATGGTCTCGCTGATGGACCAGTTCGCCTACACCTGGCTGGTCGCCGGGGGCGACGGCCGCGACCTGTCCGACGACGAAGCCATCGACCTGCTCACCGACTTCGTCCACCGCGCCGTGGCGGGAAAAGTCACTTAAGGCGCCGCACGGCGGTTTCGATGCGCTCGTCGGTGGCGGTGAGCGCGATCCGCACGTGACGGCCGCCGCCGGGGCCGTAGAAGGTGCCGGGCGCGGCCAGGATGCCGCGCTCGGCCAGCCAGTCCACGGTCTGCCAGGCGTCCTCGTCGCGGGTGGACCACAGGTACAGCCCGGCCTCGGAGTGGTCGATCCGGAACCCGCTGTCCTTGAGCGCCTTCCGCAGCGGCTCACGCCGCCGGGCGTACCGCTCGCGCTGAGCGGCGAGCGCCTCGTCGTCGGTCAGCGCGGCGACCATCGCCTCCTGCACCGGCCGCGGCACGATCATGCCCGCGTGCTTGCGGATCGCCAGCAGCTCGGCGACCAGCTTCGGGTCCCCGGTGACGAACCCGGCGCGGTAGCTGGCCAGGTTCGCCGACTTCGACAGCGAGTGCACCGCGAGCAGCCCGTCGAGCCGTCCACCGTGGACGGACGGGTGCAGGATCGACACCGGCTCGGCGTCCCAGCCCAGCGCCAGGTAGCACTCGTCGGAAACCACGATCGTGCCGCGCTCGCGCGCCCAGTCGACCACCTTGCGCAGGTGCTCGACGCCGAGCACGCGCCCGGTCGGGTTGGACGGCGAGTTCAGCCACAGCAGCTTGGGCCGCTGCGGGCCGAGCTGGGTCAGCCCGTCGGCACGCGCCACCGTCGCCCCGGCGAGCAGCGCGCCGACCTCGTAGGTCGGGTAGGCCACCTCGGGAATGACCACCAAGTCACCGGGACCGGCGCCGAGCAGCCGCGGCAGCCAGGCGACCAGCTCCTTGGAGCCGATCGTGGGCAGCACCGCGTCCGGCTCGATGCCTTCGACCCCGTGCCGCCGGCGCAGCGCGTCGATCGCCGCCGCGCGCAGCGCCGGGGTTCCGTGCGTGGTCGGGTATCCCGGCACATCCGAGACCGACGCGAGCGCGTCGCGGATACCGGCCGGGACCGGGTCCACCGGCGTACCGACGGACAGGTCCACCACACCGTCCGGGTGGGCCTGCGCCTTCGCCTTCGCGGCGGCCAGCGAGTCCCAGGGAAAATCGGGTAGGGCGACGCTCATTCGCCCTGCGGGGGCAGGTCTTTGATGAACTGCGGGTCGTGGCTGGTCTTGCCGACCTTCGACGCCCCGCCCGGCGAGCCCAGCTCGTCGAAGAAGTCCACGTTCGCCTTGGTGTAGGCAGCCCACTCGTCGGGCACGTCGTCCTCGTAGTAGATGGCTTCGACCGGGCAAACCGGCTCGCAGGCGCCGCAGTCCACGCACTCGTCGGGGTGGATGTAGAGCATCCGATCACCCTCGTAGATGCAATCGACGGGGCACTCGTCGATGCACGCCTTGTCGAGCACGTCGACGCAGGGCTCGGCGATCACGTAGGTCACAGTGCTCTCCTGCAGGTGTCTGTTCGGTCTGGCCGCACGGCCGACATTACGCGGTCACGAGGTGTCCGTGGTGGTGAGGCAACCCTTATTCCGACCCCTGGAACACCCCATTCCGGGTCACCATACCCGGAGTATGCGAATCAGCGGGAGCGCCGTTTCCGATCGCGGTCGCGCTGGTCGCCGGTGATCACGAAGGCGGGCTTCGGCTCGTCACCGCCGGATTCCGCCTGCTTGGCGCGCACGGCCTTGGTGAAGCTGTCCGCGATCTCGTTGACCAGGTCCTCGTTGTGCCGGTCGTCCTTGCGGGAGACGCTCATCTACTCCTCCAGCCAGTCGGCGCCCACGTGCACAATCTAGCCCGTGGAACCAGCGGAAACACTCGAACTCCAGTGTGCACTGGCCTGGCCGCCGGTGACCGGGCGGTGGCTCGGGACCTGGTGGTTCCGGGCGGCCGGCGGGTTCACCGGCCGCGCGAACACCGCGCTGGCCATCGGCGACCCCGGGGTGCCGGTCACCGAGGCGCTGGAACGGGTTTGTGAGTTCGCCCACTCGCACGGCCTCGAACCGGCGGTGCAGGCGGTCCAGCACGGCCCCGTCGAACGCGCGCTCGCGGCCCGGGGCTGGGTGCCGAACGTGGCACACGAAGCCGGGCACGAGGTGTCGGTGCTGGTCGGACCACTGGGCGGCCCCGCCGAAACCGCGCGCATCCTCGGCGAACCCACGCCCGGTTGGTGGGAGTTGTGCGCGGGCACCACCGAGCCGTCCGAAGCGCAGCGGCACGTGCTCACCACGGCACCCGCGCTCGGCTACGGCGTCGTCGAAGCCGGCACCGAGACCGTCGGCGCGGTGCGGGCCGCGGTGGTGGACGACGTCCTGCACGTGTCACGGCTGGCGGTGGCACCCGCGTACCGGCGCAAGGGGCTCGCCGCGGACCTGATGGCCGCGGCGGGCGCGTGGGCCGGTGCACGCGGAGCGACCCGGTGCGCACTGCAGGTGTCGGTGGCCAACGCGCCGGCGCTCGCGCTGTACCACCGGCTGGGTTTCACCGAGCACCACCGGTACCGCTACTGGGTACCCGCCACCCCGGCGTGCGAGGATCGCTCACCGTGAAGGTTGTCGTTGTAGCCGGCGGGGTGGGCGGCGCCCGCTTCCTGCTCGGCGTGAAGGCCGCGCTCGGCCTGCCCCCGATCGGTCCCGCCCCGGACGGTTCCC
This sequence comes from Amycolatopsis albispora, assembly GCF_003312875.1. Lineage (NCBI taxonomy): Bacteria > Bacillati > Actinomycetota > Actinomycetes > Pseudonocardiales > Pseudonocardiaceae > Amycolatopsis > Amycolatopsis albispora. Next base: position 7,581,898 of record NZ_CP015163.1, on the reverse strand, counting down.
CGCACGAGATCACCGCGCTGGTGAACACCGGGGACGACGTGTGGATGCACGGCCTGCGCATCTGCCCGGACCTGGACACCTGCATGTACACCCTGGGCGGCGGGATCGACACCGCGCGCGGCTGGGGGCACGCCGGTGAGACCTGGACGGTCAAGGCGGAACTGGCCGCCTACGGTGCCGAGCCGGACTGGTTCGGCCTCGGCGACAAGGACATCGCCACCCACCTCATCCGCTCGCGCATGCTGCGGGCCGGGTATCCGCTGTCGGCGGTCACCGAGGCGTTGTGCGACCGCTGGAAGCCGGGCGTGCGGCTGCTGCCGATGACCGACGACCGCGTCGAGACCCATGTGGTGGTCGACGACCCGGACGAGGAGGGCGGCCGCAAGGCGCTGCACTTCCAGGAGTGGTGGGTGCGTTACCACGCCGAACTCCCCGCGCACTCGATCGTCGCGGTCGGTGCCGAGGAGTCCTCGCCCGCGCCGGGTGTGCTGGACGCGATCGCCGAGACCGACGCGGTGCTGCTGGCGCCGTCGAACCCGGTGGTGTCGGTGGGCACCGTGCTGTCCGTGCCCGGCATTCGCGACGCGCTGCGCAAGACCAGCGCCGGCGTGGTCGGCATCTCGCCGATCATCGGCGGGAAACCGTTGCGCGGCATGGCCGACGCCTGCCTGACCGCGATCGGCGTGGAGACCTCCGCGCAGGCCGTCGGCAGGCACTACGGTTCGCGGCAGACCTCGGAGGGCCTGCTCGACGGCTGGCTGATCCAGCGCGGTGAGACCGCCGACGTGCCGGGCGTGGCGGTGCGCCCGGTGCCGCTGCTGATGTCCGATGTGGACGCCACCGCGAAGATGGCGCTGGCGGCCCTGGATCTGTCCGGAGTGGACGTTGACTGATCACGCCTCGCCCAAGCTCGAGGTACTGCCGGTCACCGGGTTGCCGGAGTTCCGGCCGGGTGACGACCTGACCGGGGCCATCGCCGCCGCCGCGCGCTGGCTGCGCTCGGGTGACGTGGTGGTGGTGACCAGCAAGGTGGTCTCGAAGATCGAGGGGCGGCTGATCTCCGTGCCCCGCGACCCCGAGGCCAGGGACGCCGCGCGCCGCAAGCTGATCGAGGACGAGTCGGTGCGCGTGGTCGCCCGCATCGCCCGCACGGTGATCACCGAGAACCGCAACGGGCTGGTGCAGGCCGCCGCCGGGGTGGACGCGTCCAATGTGGACCAGGGTGAGGTGGCGCTGCTGCCCGCCGACCCGGACGCGTCGGCGTTCGCGCTGCGTGCCGGCCTGCGGGAGCGGCTCGGCGTGGAGGTCGCGGTGGTCATCACCGACACCATGGGCCGGGCCTGGCGGGTCGGGCAGACCGACGCCGCCATCGGCTCGTCCGGGCTGCGGGTGCTGCATTCCTACGCCGGTGAGGTCGACGAGCACGGCAACGAGCTGGCGGTCACCGAGATCGCGGTGGCCGACGAGCTGGCCGCCGCGGCCGACCTGGTCAAGGGCAAGCTGGGCGGCACGCCGGTGGCGGTGGTGCGCGGGCTGGCCATCTCCGACGACGGGTCCACCGCGCGCGACCTGGTCCGCCCGTCGGAGTACGACCTGTTCCGCCTGGGCACCAACGAATCCATCGCGCAGGGCCGTCGCGAAGCGGTGCTGGTGCGCCGGTCCGTGCGGGCGTTCACCGAGGAGCCGGTGGAGCCGGAGGTGATCCGCCGCTCGGTCGGCGCCGCGCTGACCGCGCCCGCGCCGCACCACACCCGGCCGGTCCGGTTCATCTGGGTGCGCGACCAGGCCAGGCGGCGGGCGCTGCTGGAGGCCATGCGCGAGTACTGGCGGGCCGATCTCGAAGGTGACGGGTTCACCCCGGCGCAGGTGGAAAAGCGGCTGGCACGCGGGAACCTGCTGTTCACCGCGCCCGAGCTGATCCTGCCGTTCCTGGTGCCGGAAGGCGCGCACACCTATCCCGACGACCGCCGCAACGCCTGTGAGCGCACCATGTTCACGGTCGCGGGTGGTGCCGCGGTGCAGGGGCTGCTGGTTTCGCTGGCGGCCGAAGGACTCGGCTCGCTGTGGGTCGGCTCGACGATCTTCTCCGCCGACGTGGTGCGCTCGCAGCTGGGGCTCGGCGAGGACTGGCACCCGCTGGGCGCGGTCGCCATCGGCCACCCGCTCGACGGCCCGTCCGGCCCGCGCCCGCCGCGCGACCTCGGCGAAGGACTGGTGGAACTGTGAGCCTGCACGCCGACACGATGTCCACTTTGGACAGCTGGAAGGCGCCGACCGCGGCACAGGAATCGCTGCGGCAGGCGTTCATCGGCTTTGTCGCGGCCAGGGCGGATTCGTGCGCGCGGTCCTGCGAAGCCGGGCACGTCACCGCCTCCGCCGTGGTGCTCGACCACACCGGGGAGCACGTGCTGCTCACCCTGCACCCGCGCGTGGGCCGGTGGCTGCAACTCGGCGGCCACTGCGAGCCCGGCGACACCGCACTGGCCGAAGCCGCCCTGCGCGAGGCGGCCGAGGAGTCGGGCATGAGCGGCCTGACCATCGACACCGACCCGATCCACCTCGACGTGCACCCGATCACCTGCTCACTCGGCGTGCCGACACGGCACTTCGACGTGCGTTTCGCGGTGCACGCCCCGGCAGGCGCGGAACCCGTGCGCAGCAGCGAATCCGACGATCTCCGGTGGTGGCCGATCGGCGCACTGCCGGCCGGCTCGGAAGACCTCACCGAACTCATCGCCGCGGCGGTCGACCACGCTTGAACCCCGTTGCTTTTGTGTCAAACCCTGTGTCATTGTAGTGACACAGAGCCTGACACAAGGGGGATTCATGCTCGCACCGCCCGCGCCGTACGAACTCCAGGTGGCCGTGGCCCGGCAATGGCTGCACAAGCGCGGCATCAACGCCGAGCCGACCTGGTTCGTCGCTACCCGCCTGTGGAGCCAGGCACCGGCGTCGTGGGAGGACTTCCTCAACCGGCACCGGGTCACCGTGGCGCTGCTGATCGGGGCGCTGATGGTGGCCACGTTGACCCTCCAGGCGCTGGATTTCAGCGCGGCCTTCGCGCTGCCCTTCGTGGTCCAGGCGGTGGTGGGCAGCATCTGGTTCCACCGCACGCGGGTAACCGCGGAACGGCGCATCACCGCGGTCCTGTTGCGCCGCGCCGCCCGCCCGGTCGCCCCCAAACTGCTCGACTTCACCACCGGCTGGCTCGTCTGCGCGCACGTGCTCGCCGATCTCGGCGGTCTCGGCCTCGCCGCGGGCCTGATCGCGGTGGGCGAAGTGGTGACCGGGAGCGTGCTGGCCGGTGTGGTGCTGTGCTGCCTGCTCCTCACCGCGTGGCAGGTGACACAGGCGCTCGGCCGCCCGACGCTGGCCGAAGACGAGCTCTCGCTGCTGGTCGACGACCGGTTGCGCGCCGGAGCGGTGCACGGGGCGGCCTTTCCGCTGGCGGCGGCCGGTCTGGGGCTGATGGCCCATTTTGTCGATCCGTTCACCTTCCAGCCCGTGCTCAGCGGGCTGGCGATCGCCGCCTTCGTGTGCTGGGCGATCGGCCTGCGGTCAGTGCGGTGAGGTTGAGGTGCCGCCACACGAGCAGGTCCGGTCCTCGGGGGAGATGATGGTCAGCACGCACCCGGCCCCGCCCGTGGTGGGCCAGTTCCAGTTCGCGTTCGCCAGGGCCTGGCTGTTCAAGCAGGGCATCCACGCCGAGCCGAGCTGGTTCATCGCGATGCGCCTGGCCGGGCGGGAGCACGCCAGGAGCCACGAGTTCGCCAGGCGGTACCCGGCCGTGCTCATCCTGTACGCCGCGATGATGCTGGGGGTGCCCGCCACGCTGGCCATGGTGGGGGTTCGGCTGCCGGACGCCGGGTACGTCCTGCTGTGCTGCGTCCTCCCCTTCGCGGTCACCGCCTGGTTCAACCACCTACGGGTGGTCGGTGAGCGGCGCGTCGCGGCGACCCTGCCCCGCCGCGTCGCCCGTGTGGTCGCGCCGAAGTGGACCGACTTCCTCAACGGCTGGCTGGTCTGCGCGCTGGTGCTGACCTACCTCGGCGGGCTCGGGCTGGCCGCGGGCCTGATCGCGCTGGGCGAGGTACCGGCGGGCGGGGTGCTGGCCGCGGTGGTGTTGCTCGGCGGGGGCGTGATGACCTGGCAAACCCGCCGGGCGCTCAACCGCCCGGCACTGGCCGTGGACGCGCTGACCCTGCTCGTCGACGACCGGCTGCGCGCGGAAGAAGTGCGCGGCGCGGCACTTCCGGTGGCGGCCTACGCCTTTCTCGCGCCGATGCTCCTCACCGATCTGGTCTCCGTCCGGGTCACCCTGTTCGGGCTGTGCGTCGCTTCGCTCGTGTGCTGGGTCGTCAGCGGCCGTGGGGCCAAGCACCGGGGAAGCGTAGGGTGAGCACACCATGATGCTCAGCGTGGACGCCAACTCCCCCGTGCCGCCGTACGAGCAGGTTCGGTCCTCGCTCGCCCGGCAGATCAACGACCGGACGCTGCCGGTCGGCACGAAGCTGCCCACCGTGCGCAAGCTCGCCGCCGATCTCGGGGTCGCGCCCAACACCATCGCGCGCGCGTACCGGGAGCTGGAGGAGGCGGGCCTGATCGAAACCCGCGGCCGGGCGGGAAGCTTCGTCGGCGCCTCCGGTGACCAAAACCGGCGGCGCGCCCAGGAAGCGGCGGCGAACTACGCGGCCGTGGTGCGCAAGCTCGGCCTCAGCCAGGGAGAAGCGCTGTCGATCGTGTCCGCGGCGCTGGACGGCGGCAACGCCACCGCCCCGGCCGCGCGGTTCACCCCGCGCCCGGCGCAGTAGATCGCCTAGGCTCGGCGTGGAGTCGACCGGAGGGGTGCCGATGATTTCCCTGGTGCTGGTGATCGTGATCGCGTTGCTCGCGATCGGCGGGGTGGTGCTGGCGATCGTGCTGGTGCTGAACAACCAGAAGAAAACGCAGATGCAGCAGTACCCGCCCCAGTACCCGCCGCCGGGCCAGTACCCACCCGGCCAGTACCCGCCGGGTCAGTACCCGCCCGGCCAGAACCCGCCGGGCCCGCCGTACGGCCAGTAACCCTCGCGCCAGTGTCACGAATGTGGCTTTCGAGACGCGAAACGTCTCGAAAGCCACATTCGTGACACTGGCTAGAGCGCGCGGTAGTCCCGGATGGGCATCCGCGGGCCGAATCGCGGTCGCGTCACGCCCGCGGCTTCCAGGTAGCGCACGGCCCGCTGGCGTTGCGGCGCGTACGGCGCCAGCACCTCCGCCATGCCCTGGTCGTCCAGTGCCCGGCCGACCAGGGCGTAGCCCACGATCGACGGGATGTGGAAGTCTCCGAAGCTGACCGCGTCCGGATCGCCCCAGGCGCGCTGGGCGATTTCGGCGGCCGTCCACACGCCGATGCCGGGCACCTTCCGCAGCAGCGCGCGGCCCTCCGCGCCCCGCAGCGAAGCCGCCCGCTCCAGCTGGTGGGCTACCCCGGCCGCGGCGACCAAAGCCGTGCGGCGCTTGAGGTCCACGCCCGCCTGATGCCACTTCCAGTCCGGAATGGACCGAATCGCGGTCGGCGTCGGCGGCACCCGCAGCTGCGCGGGCGCCGGGCCCGGCGCCGGTTCGCCGAACCACCGGCACAGCTCGCGCCACGACCGGTGCGCCTCGATCCCGGTCACCTTCTGCTCCAGCACCGCGGGCACCAGCGCGTCCCACACCCGCCCGGTCGACGGCAACCGCAGGCCCGGCCGCCGGTGCCGCGCGTCCGCGATCACGTCGTGGTGCGCGACAAAACCCGAATCGTCGTCGGACGCGCCGAGCAAGGAGGGCACGCCGTCGAGCAGGATCGCCGCGCCCGCACCCCACGCCACCGCCTCGAACTCACCGTCCGCCAGCCGCCGCAGGCCGAGCGTGCCGGGGCCGTCCGCGGTGTTCGCGGTCAGCCACACCCGGCCCGGCGCGTCCCAGTGCACCGCCGGATCCCCGGGCCCACGCCGCAGCGGCGCCAGCACCCGCCGGAAGTCCAGCGCATACGACGGGCGCCACCGGCGTGAATCAGGCATCACTCGAGAATCGCACGGACCCGTCCGCCAAGGTCATCCCGGGCCACACCCTGGCGCCGTCGATCAGCTCGCACCCCGCGCCGACCACCGCGCCGTCGCCGAGCACGACCCCGCGCAACACGGTGCCGTCGCCGACCCGCGCGCCCTTGCCGAGCACCGAGCGCTCGACCACCGCACCGGCGCCGACCACCGCGCCGTCGAACAGCACCGAGCCCGAAATCCGGGCGCCCGCCCCGATTTCGGCACCGGCACCGACCGTCGAACCGTCGGTCACGACGGCGTCGCCGGCGACTTTCGCGCCCTCGAGGATCAGCGCGTCACCGGTCGGCCCGGGCAGCGCCGACGTGGGCGCGACCCCGCGCACCAGATCGGCGGACCCGCGCACGAACGCCTCCGGCGTACCCACGTCGAGCCAGTACGACGCGTCCACAAAGCCCTGCACGTGCGCGCCCGCTTCGAGCAGTCCGGGAAAGGTCTCGCGTTCGACCGAAACCGGGCGCCCGGCCGGAATGGACTCGATCACCGATCGCCGGAACACGTAGCAACCGGCATTGATCTGGTCCGTCGGCGGATTGGGCGTTTTCTCCAGGAACGCGGTGACCCGGCCGTCCGCGTCCGTCGGCACCGAACCGAACCGGCTCGGATCGTCAACTCGTTGCAAATGCAAGGTGACATCGGCCGCGGTCGACGTGTGCCGCTCGATCAGCGCGCCGAGATCCGCGCCGGAAAGGATGTCGCCGTTGAAGATGACCGCGTTGTCCGCGCGCAGGCGGTCGTGCACGTTGCGGATCGCGCCCCCGGTGTCCAGCGGCGTTTCCTCCACCACGTACTCCAGTTCCAGGCCCACCGCGGAACCGTCGCCGAAGTGCTCTTCGAACACTTCGGCCCGGTAGGAGGTGCCGAGCACGACATGCGTTATCCCGGCCGCGCGGATGCGGGAGAACAGGTGGGAAAGGTAGGGCACGCCCGCGGTGGGCAGCATCGGCTTCGGCGCGGACAGGGTCAGCGGCCGCAGTCTCGTGCCCTTGCCGCCGACGAGCACGACGGCATCGACCCCCGGTGCGGCAGTCATGCGCGCATCCCTTCCTCCCACATTCGCGGAACACCTGGTGACAAACCGCCGGAAACGCTGACGCGAGCGGCCCGGAGGGCCTACCCTAGACAGCACACAGGCGGCCCCGGTTGGAGAGGGCCTCGGGTTAGTCGGGAGGCCGAGGGGATGGACCCCCGCGATCGCGCGGACGCCTTGCTTTCTCGGGCACGGGCCCGCGGGGCTTTCGTGGTCACACCGGATGACGCCACCTCGCCGATGGACGCGGCGAACACCCAGCAGATCCCCAGAGCCGTGGTCAACGACATCGACGCGCAGGACCCGGACAGCACCACCAAGGTCTCCGCGGCGACCATCGAAGCCAACGACCACCACCTGGCCAGCGCCGAGCCGACCTCGCGGCTGGAGCCCCCGCGCGGGCACCGCCCGACGCGGCCGATGCCGGTGCCGTCGCTGTTCGAAGAGCAGCCAGCCGAGCCGGTGATCGAGGAGCAGGACGTGGGCGGGCTGATCCCGACCACCACCCAGACCAAGCGCTCGAACCTTTCGCGCCGCCTCGACGGAATCTAGGGAATTCCCTCAATTCCGCCGAGGCGCGGCAGAGGTCAGCGCTCGCGCAGGGTGGCCAGCTTCAGCCGTGCCGCCAGGCCCAGCTTGACCGCGGCCAGCACGGGCTTCCACAGCAGCCCGCGGTGCCGGTCCGCCAGGTAGCGGTAGGCGCTTTCGTGGTGCGCGGCGAGCATCTTCGCCGAAGCGCGCTTGGTCGCCTGCCCGCCGATGTGCATCACGGTGGCCGAGGGCGCGTACACGTTCAGCCAGCCCGCGCGCGCCAGCCGGTCGCCGAGGTCGACGTCCTCGAAGTACATGAAGTACCGCGAATCGAAGCCGTCGACGGAGTCCCACGCCTCACGCCGGATCAGCTGGCACGAACCCGAGAGCCAGCCCGACGTCCGCTCGGCCGGCTTTGCGGTCTCCTGCCGGTACTGCCTGGTCCACGGGTTGCCGGACCAGATCTTGCCCAGCGCGGCGTGCCCGATGCCGCGGCCGAGCGAGGGCAGCAGCCGCGCCGACGGGTAGACCGTGCCGTCCGGTTCCTGGATCAGTGGGCCGAACGCGCCGCCACGCGGCCAGCGCTCGGCCACCGCGAGCAGTTCGTCGAGCGAGCCGGGGTGCCACTCCAGGTCGGGATTGGCGATCACGATCCAGCCGTACCGCTCGTCCAGCTCGGCGACCCCGCGGTTGGCCGCGCTGCCGTAGCCCAGGTTCTCCCCGATGCGCAGCAGGTGCACGTTGTCCCGCTGGGCGGCCCGGTCGAGCGACTCGTCCGAAGGGGCCGTGTCGTTGTCGGCCAGCACCACCCGCACGTCGCGCGCGGTGGCCTTTTCGAGCGTGTCGAGGAACGGTTCCAGTGTCTCGCCGGGGAAGTAGGTCACGACCACGACGGCGAGCTCATCGCCATACTTGGGGTGCACGACAGCACATTGTGCCCTGGTCACCCAGTGCTACCGGTGGCCCCCACCGGACCGCCAGGCCAGCCACGCCCGGCCGTACGCCTCGCGGTGCCGTTCGGCGGTGGCCGCCCAGGAGAACTCCTTCGCCCGGCGCTGCGCCGCGGCCGCCAGGGTGGACCGCCGGGCCGGGTCGTCGAGCAGCTCCCCGATCGCCGCCGCCACGTCACCGGCGCCGACGCCGCAGTAGGCCACCGCGTCCCCGCCGACCTCGGGCAGCGACAGGCGCCTGGTGGTGAGCACGCACGCGCCGCAGGCCATCGCCTCCAGCACCGGCAGCCCGAACCCCTCGCCGAGGCTCGGGTAGGCGACCATCTCGGAGCCGCCGAGGAAGCCGGCCAGCGTGCCGAACGGCAGGTAGCCGGCCCGGATCACGCGCAGCCGGTGCGGCACGCCTTCGAGCGCCTTCTCCACCTGGGTGTCCCAGCCCGGCTGCCCGGCGAGCACCAGCGCGGGCGGGTCGGTCCGCCCGGCCATCGCCTTCGCGTAACCGCGGATCAGCGCGGGCACGTTCTTGCGTGGTTCCAGCGCGCCGAGGAAGGCGATGTACGGCGTGCTGCCCAGGCCGATCGCCTCGCGGGCCGCGCGCACCTCGTCCGGTGACGGCGGGTGGAACCGCTCGACGTCCACGCCGTGCTGGATGACCTCCAGCTCGGACGCGCGCACGCGGGTCACCTTCGCCAGTTCGGTGGCCGTCGCCTCGCTCGGCACCACGCACAGCGACGCCCGCCGCAGCGCGGCCACCGTCCACGCCCGGAAGAAGCGCGCCTTCACGGACGAGTGAAGCACCGCGTCGGTGAAGAAGGTGGCGTCGTGCAGCGTCACCACCGACGCCTTGTTCAGCGCGAGCGGCATCGTGTAGTGCGGCGAGTGCACCACGTCCACGCCCAGCCGCCTGGCCAGCGTCGGCAGCGTGGTCTGCTCCCAGGTCAGCCTGGCCGTGCGGGTGGAGGTGGATTCGGTGGCCGGGAGCACCCTGGTGCCCGGCGCGAGCTGGGAGTACAGCCGGAAGTCGCGGGGCTGGCAGACCACGGTGACCGGGGCGCCGTCGGCGTCGAGCGCGGCGACGAGCGAGTCCACGTACCGGCCAACGCCGCCGCGGTCCGCGGGCACGGCGGTGGCATCGATCAGCACACGAGGTTCACCAGGTACCACGCATGCAGCGTACGGCCGTTCAACTGGCGCGGGGTGGGGAACCACCAAACTCGGGGCCGGAGACGGTGGCCGCCGCCGTATGCACTGACCAGAGCCGCCGCGCCGCGGACCGCCACGAAAATTCACTCGATCGCGCTAGACCCTGGGTACGCATGGTTGCGGAGAGCGACTCCGAGCCCAGCACCTCCCGCAGGGCCGCGGCCAGCGCGGTGACGTCCCCGCTCGGCACCACGCGAGCCGCGCCACCGGAGACCTCGACCAGCGCGGGCACGTCGGAGTGCACCACCGGCACCCCGGCCGCCATCGCCTCCAGCACGGGCAGCCCGAACCCCTCGGCCAGGCTCGGCATGGCGAGCACGGAGGCACCACGCAACGCGGTCGCCAGCTCGGCGTCGGACAGCTTGCCCAGCACCCGCAGCCGGTCGGCGGGCAGGCCGTGCTGCCGCGCCAGCCCGGCCGGGTCGAGATCGCCCCAGCCCGCCTGGCCGACCAGCAGCAGCGGCGGGCCGTCGAAGGTGGCCATCGCCTCGATCAGCAGCCCGATGCCCTTGCGCGGCTCGACCGTGCCGATCGCCAGCACGTATTCCGCGGGCAGAAGCAGGTCGGCGGGCTCGCTGGGCAGGTCGGTCACCCCGTGGCCGATGACGTGCACCGGCGCCCGGCCCGCCACCCGCGCGGCCAGGTCGTCGGCCACCGCCTGGGTGGGCACCACCAGCGCGTCCGCGGTGCGCGCGGCCCGCGCGATCACCGACTGGTGCCAGGAAACGCCACGCGGAGTGAGCGTTTCGGGGTGCGTCCACGGCACGGTGTCGTGCACGGTCACGCTCAACCGGCGGCCGCGCGGCGCGCGCGGCGGGGCCAGCGGCGTGGTCGCGTGCACCGCGTCGCCGCCCGGCCACCACGGCAGGCCGAACTGCCACGCGGCGGTCAGCGCCTTCGGCGGCAGCGCGAGCCGGCGCGGGCCCTCGACGCCCGGCACCCTGGCCGCTTCGACGTCGGCGTGCCGCGCCACCGCGCTCGACAGGGTCCAGCCGTCCGGCACGGTCCGGGCAAGCGCACGCAGCAGCTCGGCCGTGTACCGCCCGGTTCCCCCGGGAACGGGCGCGAGCAACTGCTCCGCGATGACCACCAGCTCGGGCACCCGCCTATTGTGCTCAGCGTGTCATCCCCGCCCCGCAGCACGGTCGTGGTGGTCACCTGGCGTGGTGCCCCGCACCTGGTGGCCTGCCTGGACGCGCTGGCGGCCCAGGACCGTCCACATCGGACCCTCGTGGTGGACAACGCGTCGGACGACGGCACCGCCGGGCTGCTGGCCGCCCACCCGTCGAAGCCCGAGGTGCTGCGCCTGCCGCGCAACACCGGCTACGCGGGCGGCATCGAGGCGGCATTACCGCAGGTCAGCACGCCCTTCGTGGCCTGGCTGAACGACGACGCGGCGCCCTCCCCCGGCTGGCTCGCCGCGCTGGAGGACGCACTCGACGAGGCTCCTGACGCGGCCGCCGTCAGCTCGACGCTGACGCTGCCCGACGGCACCACGCAGTCCACCGGCGTCCGCCTCACCGCCGACGGCCACGGCGCCGACCACACCGAACCGGCCGCCGAGGTGTTCGGCTTCTGCGGTGGCGCGGTGCTGCTGCGGACCGCCGCGCTGCGTGCTTCGGGCGGCGTGCCGTCGAGCTTCTTCTGCTACTACGAGGACACCGACACCGCCTGGCGCCTGCGGCTGGCGGGCTGGCGGGTGCTCGGCTCGGCGGCCACCGTGCGGCACCTGCACGGCGCCAGCACGCGGCCCGGTTCCGCGCGGTTCCACCGCTGGAACGAGCGCAACCGCCTGCTCACGCTGCTGCGCTGCGCGCCGGCCGCGGTGGCGCTGCGCGAGCTGGCGCGGTTCACCGCGATCACCGCGCTGCTACCGGTCAAACGGGACGTTCCGGACGCGGCCAACTTCCGCATGGGCCTCCGGCTGCGCGTGCTCGGCGAGGTGGTGCTGCGCCTGCCGGGCACGATCGGCGCCCGCCGGCGGATCGGCACGCGTGCCACGATCGGCCGAGGCGCGGTCTGGCGCAGGTGGGCGGCCGGTTAGGCTCTGAGAAACCCCACAGCGAAGGAGTCAGTCGTTGACCCAAGGCGCGCTGCCCGTGGTCTCGGTGATCGTGGTCAACTTCCGGGGCGCGGACGACACCATCACCTGCCTGCGCTCCCTCGCCGAGCTGGACTACGCGCGCCTGGAGATCATCTGCGTCGACAACGCGTCCGGCACCGGTGACGCCGCGCGGATCAGGGCCGCGGTGCCCGGAGTGAAGCTGGTCGAATCGGCGGACAACCTCGGTTTCGCGGGCGGCTGCAACCTGGGCGCGAAGCACGCGACCGGCACCGTGCTCGCCTTCCTCAACAACGACGCCCGCCCCGGCCGCGACTGGGTGCACGCGGCGGTGGCCGAGCTGGCGGCCGATCCGCGGGTCGGCGCGGTGGCCAGCAAGGTGCTCGACTGGGACGGCACCGGCGCGGACTTCGTCGACGGCGGGCTGACCTGGTTCGGCATGGGCTACAAGCGGCACGCGGGCGGCCCGCTGGCCGACGTGCCGTCCGCCGAGCACGAGGTCGCCAAGGACGTGCTGTTCGGCACCGGCTCAGCGATGTTCGTGCGCACCGGGGTGTTCACCGAACTGGGTGGCTTCGACGAACGCTTTTTCATGTTCTACGAGGACGTCGACCTCGGCTGGCGGATGAACCTGCGTGGCTGGCGGGTGCGGTACGTGCCCGAGTCGGTCGCCTTCCACCGCCACCACGGCACGATGGCCGCGGTCGACGCGCCGGACACCGGCCGCGAGACCTTCCTGCTGGAGCGCAACGCGCTCGCCGCGCTGTACAAGAACCTTTCCGACGAGACGCTGGCGAAGGTGCTGCCCGCCGCGCTCGCGCTGACCGTCCGCCGCGCCACCGCCCGCGGTGAGATCGACGCGACGCAGCTGGACCTCCAGCGCGGGGTCGGCCCGGTGGAGACCGAGCCGGTGGCGGTGCCCCGCACCGCACTGGCCGGGGTGCTCGCGATCGACCAGTTCGTCGAGCTGATGCCGTCGCTCGCCGAGTCCCGCGCGGTCGAGCAGGCCGCGCGCGTGCGGACCGACGCCGACCTTATTCCCTTGCTGCGCAAGGCTTTGGAGCCCGCCTATCCGCTGCCGCGGTATCTCGACGCACACGAGATCCTGGTCAAGGCGTTCGGCATCGAGAGCGTGTTCGGGCAGCGGCGGCGGGTGCTGGTGATCACCGGCGACGCGATCACCGAGCGCATGGCGGGCCCGGCGATCCGCGCCTGGAACATCGCCGCCTCGCTGGCCGGGGAGCACGAGGTCCGGCTGGTCACGGTGAACCCGCTGGCCGATCCGCCGCCCGCGCCGTTCGCGGTGAGCGCGGCCAAGCGGCGCGACCTCGCCGAGCCGGTCGAGTGGGCCGACATCGTCATCCTGCAGGGCCACGTGCTGGAAATGGCGCCGCAGCTGAAGAAGCCGGATTCGACCAAGATCGTCGTCTGCGATCTGTACGACCCGATGCACCTGGAACTGCTGGAGCAGGGTCGCGGTGTACCCGACGACCAGCGGGCCGCCGATCTGGTCGGCGTGACCAAGGTGCTCGAAGCGCAGCTCGAACGCGGTGACTTCTTCCTGTGCGCGTCCGAGCGGCAGCGGTTGTTCTGGCTGGGCCACCTGGCCGCGATGGGACGGCTCTCCCCGCGTCTCTACGACGCCGACCCCACCACGCAGTCGCTGCTGTCGGTGGTCCCGTTCGGACTGTCGCCGGAAGCCCCGCGCCGCACCGGTCCCGGGCTGCGCGCGAACGTGCCCGGCATCGCCGAGACCGATCACGTGGTGCTGTGGGCCGGCGGGGTGTACAGCTGGTTCGACCCGCTGACTCTGGTGCGCGCGATCGACCGGCTGCGGGAGCGCCGCGGTGACGTGCGGCTGGTGTTCCTCGGCATGAAGCACCCGAATCCCGAGGTCGCCGAGATGGACATCGGCGCGCGGACCATCCGGCTCGCCGACTCCCTCGGGCTGACCGGGAAGCACGTGTTCTTCAACGAGCAGTGGGTGCCCTACGGCGAGCGGCAGAACTGGCTGCTCGATGCCGACTGCGGGGTGACCACGCACTACGAGCACGTGGAGACCACCTTCGCCTTCCGCACCCGCGTGCTGGACTACCTCTGGTCCGGGCTGCCGATCGTGACCACCGACGGCGACGCCTTCGCCGATCTGGTGCGCGCGGAACAGCTCGGTGTGGTGGTGCCGGCGGAGGATTCCGAGGCGCTGGCGGACGCACTGGAAAAGGCGCTCTACGACGCGGAATTCGCCGCGGCGGCGCGTGACCGCATCGCCGAGGTGGCGCAGCGGTTCGCCTGGCCGCGAGCGCTGGAACCGCTGGTGGAGTTCTGTCGCGATCCGCGGCCCGCCGCGGACCGGCTGCCCGGCGCGAGTGATCTGACGCCGTCGGATCCGTTGCGCGGCGCCGAAATCGTCCGGCGCGACCTGGCGCTGGTCAAGGAGTACCTCGCCGACGGCGGCGTGCGCGAGCTGGCCAAGCGGGTCGGCGGCCGGGTGCGGAAAGTGGCTCGCCGAAATGGCTGAGCGGCCCCTGCGCGTACTGCTCGACGGCACCCCCCTGCTCGGGGTCCGCACCGGGATCGGCCAGTACACGGCTTCGCTGTCCGAAGAACTCGCCTCTCTGTCCTCTGTGGACACACGCGCGGTGGCGTTCACCCTGCGCGGCTGGCGCAAGCTGCGGCACGTGCTGCCGCACGGGGTGCGCGCGCGGGGCATGCCGGTGGCCGCGCGACTGCTGCGGAAATCGTGGCTGCGCGGGAACTTCCCGCCGGTCGAGCTGTTCGCCGGATCGACCGACGTGGTGCACGGGACCAACTTCGTGCTGCCGGGCATCGCGCGCGCGGCCGGCGTGCTGACCATTCACGACCTGGCGTTCATCGACGAGCCGTCCGAGCTTTCGCCGTCCGACGCGGATCTGCCGGTACTGGTCCGCCGGGGTGCCGCGCGCGCGGACGTGATCTGCACGCCGACCGCGGCGGTCGCCGACGCGGTGGCTTCGCGCTTCGAGGTGCCGCGCGAGAAGATCGTGGTGACGCCGCTGGGCGTGGACCCGGCGTGGTTCACCGCGCGGCCGCTGTCGAAGGAGCAGCGCGAGCGGCTGGGCCTTCCCGCCGAGTACCTGCTCTTCGTCGGCGCGGCCGGGCCGCGCAAGGGGCTGCCGTGGCTGCGGGAGGCGCACGCGGCCGCGCCGGACCTGCCGCCGCTGGTGTTCACCGGGCCGGGTTCGTTCGAGCTGTCGGACCGGTCGATGCACCTGGGCTACCTGCCGCCGGTCGATCTGCGGGCGGTGGTCGCGGGCGCGGCGGCGCTGGTGCTGCCCTCGCGTGACGAGGGGTTCGGGCTGCCGGTGCTGGAGGCGATGGCCTGCGACGTCCCGGTGGTCTGCACCGACATCCCGGCGCTGGCGGAGGTGTCCGGCGGGTACTCGCTGCTGGTGCCGTACCGCGAGGTGGACGCGCTGGCCGAGGCGCTGCGATCGGCCGTCTCGGACCCGCACGCCGCGTCGACTTCGGTGGCGCGGCGTGCGCATGCGGCCAGCTACACGTGGCGCCTGTGCGCGGAGAAAACCGTCGAGGCCTACCGCCAAGCCGCGGGCCGCTAGCCCACTGTCACGAATGTGGCTTTCGAGACGTTTCGCGTCTCGAAAGCCACATTCGTGACATCGCTCAGGTGGCGAAGTAGGCGGCCAGTGCGTCTTCCCAGGGGCGCAGCGGGGTGAGGCCGGCCTCCTGCCACGCCTTGCCCGAGAGCACCGAGTACGCAGGACGCGGCGCCGGGCGCGGGAAGTCTTCGGTGGTGCACGGCGAAATCCGCGCGGGATCCGCGCCGAGGTACCGGAAGATCGCCTGCGCGAAGCCGAACCACGTGGTGTCCCCGCCGCCCGTGCAGTGCAGCACGCGCGCGGCCGGTCCCGTGCCGTCGGCGATCCGCTCGGCCAGTTCGACCAGCCCCGCCGCGAGATCGGCCGACCACGTCGGCGACCCGCGCTGATCGTCCACAACGGACAGTGTGTCGCGCGAGGATTCCAGCGACACCATGGTTTTCACGAAGTTGCTGCCGTGCTTGCCGTAGACCCAGGCGGTGCGGACCACCCACGCCGAAGCGCCGGAACCGAGCACCGCGTCCTCCCCGGCCGCCTTCGTCCGGCCGTACGCGGTGCGCGGGCCCAGCGGGTCGCCCGGCTCGTACGGCTGGGTGGCGTCCCCGGCGAAGACGTAGTCGGTGGACACGTGCACCAGCGGCACCCGCCGCGACGAGCAGGCCGCCGCGAGCACCCGCGGGCCGTCGGCGTTGATCGCGAAGGCGCGCTCCTCCTCGGTCTCGGCCTGGTCGACCGCGGTGTACGCGGCCGCGTTGACCACCACCGGCCGCGCCCCGGCCGCCGCCGCGCGCTCGGCCAGCGCGGTCACCGCCTCGATCACCGCGCCCGGCTTGGTCACGTCCAGCTCCGCCGAACCGGGCGCGGTCACGCCGAGGCCCGGCCCGGCCAGCGCCGCCAGGTCGCGTCCCAGCTGCCCCGTTCCGCCGGGCACCAGCAGTTCCAGCGCGCTCATCGCGCCCCCAGCGCGGCCCGCTCCTTGAGCTGCTCCCACCAGGCGCGGTTCTCCTGGTACCAGCGCACGGTGGCGGCCAGGCCCTCGTCGAACGACACCCGCGGCCGGTAGCCCAGTTCCTCGGAGATCTTGGTGATGTCCACCGAATACCGGCGGTCGTGGCCCTTGCGGTCGGTCACCCGCTCCACCCGGTCCCAGCCCGCGCCGACCGCAGCCAGCAGCCGTTCGGTCAGCTCGCGGTTGGTCAGCTCGGTGCCGCCGCCGATGTTGTAGATCTCGCCCGGCCGCCCGCCGTCGGCGACCAGCTGGATGCCGCGGCAGTGATCGTCCACGTGCAGCCAGTCACGGACGTTCAGCCCGTCGCCGTAGAGCGGCACGTTCCGGCCGTCGAGCAGATTGGTGACAAAAAGCGGGATGACCTTCTCGGGAAACTGGTACGGACCGTAGTTGTTCGAACACCGGGTAATGCACACCGGCATTCCGTGGGTGCGGTGGAAGGCCCGTGCCATCAGGTCCGAGGACGCCTTCGAAGCCGAATACGGGGAATTCGGTTCCAAAACGTGATCTTCGGTCCACGAACCCTCGTCGATCGAGCCGTAGACCTCGTCGGTCGAGACGTGCACGAACTTCCCGACCTCGGCGTTCAGCGCCGCCTGGAGCAGGGTCTGCGTGCCGAGAACATTGGTCAACACGAAGTCGGCGGAACCGTGGATCGACCGGTCCACATGCGATTCCGCAGCGAAGTGCACCACCAGGTCGATGCCCTTCATCAGGCCGGCCACCAGTTCGGCGTCGCAGATGTCGCCGCGCACGAACCGCAGCCGCAGCTCGGCCGCCACCGGGGCCAGGTTGGCCTCCGTCCCGGCGTAGGTCAGCTTGTCGAGCACCACCACCTCGGCCTCGGCCAGTGCCGGATAAGCGCCGGTCAGCGCCTGTCTCACATAGTGCGAACCGATGAATCCAGCGCCACCGGTGACCAGAACCCGCATAGACTCCACCTTCTCGTGTTCTCCCGCCGCCCGTACGGTCGGTCTCATCGCCGCGAGGCAACCTTTCGTGACCCCACGGACGTCACACACCGGACACAGTAGGGTGAGCGGGTAGCGCGGGTGTCCGGCGGGCTGTGCCGGCACCGGGGGTTCACGCGCGAATTCGCACGAGGTTTCGGCGATGATCGAAGGCAAAAACCGGGATTGCTGACCGGCTGGGAGGAGCGCGCGTGGTGACCGAGGGGCCGCCGCGGCCAGACACCGTATCCGTTGGATCCGACAGGGTTCCGTCGCGCCGTCGCAGCGCGCCCGCCGCGTTCGCGCTCTGGAGCGGACGAACGCTGGTGGCGCTGCTCTCCGCCGTGGTGCTGACGCTGACCTGGTACGGCTCGCAGGTGCTCGGGGAGCTGAACAGCGGCCTGACCACCACCGACGTGATCGGCGGCGGCTTCCAGAAGAAGCCGCTCGACGGCGCGGTGGACATCCTCCTGGTCGGCCAGGACAGCCGCACCGACAACGATGGCAACCCGCTGCCCCGCGAGGTGCTCGACATGCTGCACGGCGGCAAGGCCGACGGCGAGCGCCAGACCGACACGATGATCCTGGTGCACATCCCGCAGAACGGCGAGCGGGCGGTGGCCATCTCCTTCCCGCGCGACTCGCTGGTCGAGCTGTCCGGCGGTTACGGCAAGCACAAGCTGAACAGCGCCTTCGTCTACGCCTACAACGACACCGCCAGCACCCTGCAGCAGCAGGGCGAGGCCGACCTGAAGAAGGTCGACGAGCAGGCCAAGGTGGCCGGCCGCAAGAACCTGATCAGCACCATCGAGACGCTGATCGGCAAGCCCGGCATGATCGACCGCTACGCCGAGGTCAACCTGCTCAGCTTCTACGAGGTCACCCAGGCCATCGGCGGGGTCGAGGTGTGCCTGAACCAGCCGGTCAAGGAGTGGCGCTCCGGGGTGGACCTGCCCGCCGGGCTGCAGACGGTGCAGGGCAAGCAGGCGCTGTCGTTCGTCCGCCAGCGCTACGACCTGCCCAACGGCGACCTGGACCGGATCGCGCGCCAGCAGGCGTTCCTGTCCGGCCTGGCGCGCAAGGTGCTCTCGCCGGACGTGCTGATGAGCCCGGCGCGGATCACCGACGTGATCAACGCGGTGAAGAAGTCGGTCATCCTCTCCAAGGACTGGGACCTGCTGGAGTTCGCCGAGCAGATGCGCGGCATGACCGGCGGCAACGTCGAGTTCCGCACCATTCCCACCGAGGGCAACGGCAAGTTCGGCGGGGCGGACATCGTCAAGATCGACAACGACAAGGTGAAGGCCTTCGTCGACGAACTCACCGAAGACGGCACCGGCGCTCCCGTGGCGCCGACCACCGGCGCGCCCGACGGCAGGATCCCCGGCGCGGAGAAGATCACCGCCGACGTGTTCAACGCCAGCGGCAACGCCACCACCGCCAACCAGCTGAAGGAACTGTTGCGCGCCAAGGGTTTCCAGGAGGGCGCGAGCACCCAGCTGGACGGCCGCTCGACCACCGTGGTGCGGTTCGCGCCCGGCGAGCAGGACGCCGCCGACGCGATCAAGCAGGCGATGGGCGACCGCGTCCAGACCGAGCCGGACGCCGATGTGCCCGCCGGGCACGTCCGCGTGCTGCTGGGCCGCGACTACAAGGTGGACGCCAACGGCGCGGCCGGGGCCGGGCAGTCCTCGACGACACCGCCCCCGCCGTCCGAGCCGGAGGAGCCCGCCGCGCCGCCCGCCGAGACGCCACCGGCCGGCCCGCCGCCGATCACCGCGGGTGGCGTGCCGTGTGTGAACTAGCCAGCCAAGCGCTTACACCATCGGGTTAGTGCCTTAGCCTTGTCCAGGGGCGCGGACGCGGGAAAAACGGGGAGGTGACCGGCGTGGGCGACCAGGAAGACAACAACGAGCAGGACAGCGGGACACCGGTCTCCGAGCCGTCCGGGCAGTCCGGGGCGGATGAGCCGTCCGGTTCGTCCACTTCGGACGAAAAGGCTCCCGCCAAGCGGAAGTTCGTGCCGTCACCGGTACCACGCACCAAGCCCGTCGAGCCGGAGCCCGAGCAGGAGCCAGAGCCGGAGCCCGAAGCCGAGGCCGTTCCCCGCCGCCGGAAGCCCATCCGGACCACCGGGAAGGTGTTCCTGGCGCTGCTGTCCGTGGTCGCGCTGGCCGCCACCGGGTACGCCTACACCACGCTGGACGACTTCCAGGACAACGTCGGCACCGCCGACGCGCTGATCGTCGACCCCGACGACCCCGCCGCCCCGCCAGCCGACGACGGCGCCACCGACATCCTGCTCGTCGGCGCCGACTCGCGCACCGACATGCAGGGCAACCCGCTGCCGCTGCGCGTGCTCAAGGAACTGCGCACCGAGGAGAAGGCCGGGGTCAACACCGACACCCTGATCATCCTGCGCATCCCGAAGAACGGCGGGAAGCCCGCCGCGGTGTCGATCCCGCGTGACACCTGGATCGACGTGCCGCAGGGCGGCCAGGCGAAGATCAACTCGGTGTACGGGGTGACCAAGAGCAACACCGCCGACGAGCTGCGCCGCCAGGGCAAGCGCGACAACGCCGAGGTCGAGCGCGAGTCCGACCAGGCTGGCCGCACCGCGCTGGTGAAGACCGTGCAGGACTTCACCCAGATCCGGATCGACCACTACGCCGAGGTCGGCCTGCTCGGCTTCTACCTGCTCACCGAGGCGCTCGGCGGCATCAAGGTGTGCCTGAACAACGCCACCGAGGACAAGGACTCCGGCGCGAACTTCCCCAAGGGCGTGCAGACCGTCTCCGGCGGTGAGGCGCTGTCCTTCGTCCGCCAGCGCAAGAACCTGCCGGGCGGCGATCTGGGGCGCATCCAGCGGCAGCAGGCGTTCCTGTCCTCGGCGCTGCACCAGGTGCTGTCGGCGGGCACGCTGACCAGCCCGGACAAGCTGAACCAGCTGATGGACGCGGTGAAGAAGTCCATCGTCGTGGATCCTGGTCTCGACCTGCTGGAGTTCGCCGGGCAGGCGAAGGACATCGCCTCCGGGGAGATCAACTTCCAGACCATTCCGGTGGTGGCCGTCGGTGCCCGCAGCGACGACGGCCAGAGCATCATCGTGGTGGACCTGAACGCGGTGCGGCAGTTCGTGGCTGGCCTGGTCGGCCGCGGTGAGCCCGCCGCGGGCGGTGGTTCCGCGCCGGGTGCCGCGCCGCGGCAGAACGAGTCCGACGGGGTCACCTGCGTCGATTAGGCTCGGCGGGGTGAGCCTTACCGACGAACTGCTGCGCCCGCACCTGTCCAGCCCGGCGAAACCGCTGGTCACGCACTACGACGACGCCACCGGCGCGCGCGTCGAGCTGTCCGTGACCACGCTGGTGAACTGGGCCGCGAAAACGGCGAACTGGCTGGTCGAAGAGCCCGAGGTGGAGCCGGGTGAGCCGGTGGCGGTGGCGCTGCCGTCGCACTGGCAGACCGCCGGGGTGCTGCTCGGCGCCTGGTGGTGCGGGGCGCACGTGGTGACCGAGGCCGCCGGGGCGAAGGTCGCCTTCACCGGGCCGGGCACCACGAGCAGCGAGGCCGAGCTGACCGCGGTCGTCTCGCTCGACCCGATGGGCCGCGGGCTGCCGAACGCACCGGGTGCGGGCGCCGTGGACTTCCTGTCCGACGCCCGCACCGCGGGTGACACCTACTCGCCGCTGTTCCCGGCCGACCGGGATACCCCGGCGCTTTGCTCGTCCACTGTGGACGAAGTGCTCGCACAAGCCCGGTCGTACGCCGAGAAAGACGGGATCTCCAGCGGCGACCGCGTGCTGTCCACTGTGGAGTGGGCGCTGCCCGAGGGGGCGCTGCGCGGGCTGGTGGCGCCGCTTCTGGCGGGGGCCTCGCTGGTCCAGGTCAGCAACCCGGACCCGGCGAAGCTCGCCGACCGCGGCGGCACCGAGCGCACCACCCTGACGCTGAGCTAGGCGGTCTGGGCGGACAGCCGCTCGGACCCCTCGTGCTCGCGCTTGCGGGCGAACAGCAGGTGGTCGAGGGACAGCCTGCCGCCGTTGAAGCCGATCGCCAGCCCGGCCAGCGCGAGCACCAGCACCAGTTCGTAGCCGCCCTGGCCGGTCAGGCCGTTGTCGATGTGCACCGCGAAGATCGCGCCCACGCCGACGATGGCGTAACCGACGCCGACCAGCGGCAGCGCGAGGCCGAGCACGAAGGCGATCGAACCGAGGATCTCCACCGCGATGGTGAACAACGCGGCCACGGTCGGCAGCGGCAGGCCCAGGCCCTCGAACATGTTCGCCGTGGCGTCCACGCCGTTGTTCCACTTCTGCAGCCCGTGTGCGAAGAACACCACGGCGATCCCGATCCGGCCGACCAGCGCGGCGACATCCTTGACTCGAGCGAACATTCGCTACCAACTCCCGGTGTGTGAAGTTTCAACCAACCGGGACCCTAGTGAGCAAACCACGCCGAGTCGCGACTCCACAGAGACCGGACAGCGACTCGACAGGTAACCGACAGGTTCACTTCCGGTGCGCCCAGGCCGCCCCGAAGCAGTAGGCGCCGAAGGCCGCGAGACCGGCCGCGACGGCGATGAGCAGGGCGGATCCGAACGGCTGGGCGGCGAGCGTGCGCAGGGCCGCGTCGAGGCCACCGGCCTGGCCGGGGTCGTGGCTGAACGCGGCGAACCCGATCAGCACGCCGACCAGGCCGAACACCACGGCCTTGGCGAGGTAGCCGACGCGGCCGAGCTGCTCGACCCAGGTGCGCGTGCCGCTCGGCAGCGAGGAGAAGTCGAGGTCGTCGAGAAAGCTCTTACGAATGCCCTTGAGCGCCGCGGCGACGGCCACGCCGAGCACCACCGCGGCCAGCACGGCGACCAGGAACGGTCCGGCGGGCAGCGCGAGCAGCTTGCCGGTGAACTCCTGTTGCTGCTGGTCACCAGAGCCCTCGCCGCCCGCCCCCGAAGCGAGCTGGATGGCATACACGCCAAGGGAAATCCCCATCACGCAGCGCGCCACCGAGGCCACCCGCTTGGCCACGCGGCGGCGGGTCTTGCCGACCCACGAGTACCCGGTGGCGGCCATCAGCGCCTGCCACAGCCCGTAGGCGATGAGCCCGACGGCGACCACCCAGAGCAGGACCCCGCCGGTGGCGCCGAGTTCGCTGATCGCGCCGCGGCCGTCGGCCTCCTGCCCGCCGCCAGCGGCGACGATGCGGATCGCCAGGTACGCGATGAGCAGGTGGACCACGCCGTAGCAGGCCATGCCCGCCCGGCCGAGGAGCTGGACGGGTCTGCTGTTCTTCGCCTTGGTGCTGGTGGACATGCGCTCGCCTCCCCCGGGTCTGTTCCCCGGGTGGCGGTGCGGAAAACGCACCCGCAGCGCAATTGCTCCATCTGCCGCAGCGTCCCCGCGTCAGTCCGGGGTGCCGTCCCGCCAGACGCACGGCGACGACGAGATCAGCACCAGCCTGCCGCCGTCGGCCGCCTTCAGCGTCATCCGGAACCCGTCCGCCTCGTTCTCCACCCAGAGGAATTCACCGGCGGGATTGTTGTCCAGGATGCGGAAACCATTGTTCTGCCACCAGGCGCGCAGCGTTTCGAACTGGGCCGGGATTTCCGCCGGATCGATGCCGGTCACCTGGTAATTGCGGCTCGCCTGCTGCTTTCCCTTTTCGCCCGCCACGTCGTCACAGGGTTCTTCTTCGATTCGCAGCCGTTCTTTCAGCTGGGCACCGGCGGGCAGTTGCGCCACCGCTTCGGTGATGTAGGCGTCGAGCCTGCGGTTCGCCTCGTCCAGGGTGATCGTTGTGTCCATGCCTGCTCCTGTGCCGCCGCCGCACGCCGCCAGCGTGCCGATGAGCAGCGCGCCCACCAGCGCCGTCGCCGTCCGCACGGTGCCTACGTGACCTTGTCGGTGTTGCCGACGATGATATGCCCCAGGTTGGTCAGCGACTTGTTGCCGTCGTCCCAATAGGCGCTGTGGGTTTTCACGTTCCCGGAAACGCCGTCCGTTCCGGGGTCGGACTGGAATTCACGCGCGCCGAAGTCGTCGTCGACGGGGTGGTTGCCGTGAATGAATTCCGGGGTCAGGCGAATGATGTCCTCCCGCGCGGTGGTGGCGTACACGTCGCCGGGATCGATGTTGAGTTCGCTCGCGTTGTCCACGCCGACCCCGGGGCTGCCGACGAACACCATTTTGTCCACGTCGAGGTCCAGGTCGCGGGCGGCGTGCCCGATCACGGTGCTGCCGTAGCTGTGGCCGATGACGGTGTTGTGCGACGGGCCGCCCGCCTCGTGCGTCACTCGGAGGCCGTCGTGGAAGCTGTCCAGGTCCTGCCGGGCGTCGCTGGCGTAGTCCTGCGAGGTCGCGTGGGGAATGGTGTCGGGCGCGTCGTAGCCGAGCCAGGTGATCACCGAGGTCGACTCGCTGGCGTTCGAGTCGTCGGCGGCGAGCCACATCTTGTCGCCGCGGTTGAGCAGGCCGCCGACCCCGGCGAGGTCGGCGCCGGTGCCGGGCACGAACGTGGCGACGTTGTCGGCGGTGTCGGGATTCCCCTTGGCGACGATGGCGCGCCCGTCGTCCTCGGTGCCGAAGCCCAGCAGGTAGTGCCGCTCGCGCTCGCCGAGGTCCGCGCTGCTCTGGAGCTTGGTCTCGATCGCCTCGATGCCCTTGAGCTTGCCCTGGACCTCTTCGAGTTCGGCGTCGTCGTCGGTGAAGACGCCGCCGAACCAGTTGTCGTCGAGGTCCGCTTGGAGCCGGCTCTCCTCCGCTTCGAGGCGGGCCTTCTCGTCGGCCAGGATCGCGCGGTTGGCCTGGTCGCGGTCGAGGGCCGGAATGCCGTCCCGGTTGCCGATCCAGTCGGGGTGGTTCTCGATGATCCGCTGCCGCTCGTCCTCGGAAAGCGAGGACCACCAGGCGGCGTTCTCGGCCGGGGTGGCGCCGCTCGCGGGCGGTTCGAGGCTCTGGACGGCGGCCGTGTTCTCGGGTTCGCTCTTGGCCACCTTGTTCAGCAGTTCGCCGAGGTCGAGATCGATTTCGCGGGCACGGCGCAGGATCTGCTCCACGCGGTCCACCAGCTCGGCGGCCATGCGCTGCCGTTGCTGTCGCACCTCGTCCACCTGGTCGG
Organism: Amycolatopsis albispora; assembly: GCF_003312875.1. NCBI lineage: Bacteria > Bacillati > Actinomycetota > Actinomycetes > Pseudonocardiales > Pseudonocardiaceae > Amycolatopsis > Amycolatopsis albispora. Next base: position 7,557,368 of record NZ_CP015163.1, on the reverse strand, counting down.
CGGGCACCTGCGGTGGGGCGACGTCGCGGACCGCACCGTTGTCACCGATGCCGAAGCCGTTCGCCCTGGCGAGAGCGTCCACTTCGGCCACCGCGTGACCGAGCGTGACCACCGCGTCGGCCGCGGTCGCCAGCCCGGTGCGGGCGGCCGCCACCCCGGCGACGATGTCCTCCATGCGGCCGGTGATGGTGGTGCGCTCGCGGGCGGCGGCGGAGGCGGCGTCACCGGTCCAGCCCGCCGGGGTGCTCGTGGTGACGAACTCGTCGGACAGGTCGATCAGCTGGTCGGACAGGGCCTTGAGGTTCCGCTCGGCGGTGTCGAGCGGGCCGGGTGACCACTGCCGGACTTCTCCGTAGCTGACCATCTACAGTGCACCCACCTCGGCGCGGACTTCGTGGAAATCGCGCGCCACGGCGGCGTCGTTGCCCGCGTAACCGTCGGCCGCGGCGGTCAGCGACTGCCCGTGGTCCTTCGCCCGCGTGGTCCAGTCCCTGATGTCGTCGCTCCAGGCAGCGCCGAGCGTCTCGATCGCCCGGACGCACCGGGCGCCGGGCAACGCGGCCGCCGCCTCGCCGAGCGCGCCCGCGAGGTCAACCGCCGACACCTGCTCGGCAGCCGACCCCGCAGCCCCCGCCGCGCGGCGAAGCGCGTCGAGCTGTACCTCGTAACCGTTCGACATCGGCGTCACCCTAACGATCTTGGCGACGTCGGGGAGACGGGAGCTTTACCCACACCGTTGGTCGCCGCCTGCCGGTCCAAAGTCCGGCAGCCGTTCGATGGCTGCTGGGCGGGACAGTACCCACGCCCCCGCGCCCGCGTGGGCGGTTCACCGACAATTCGCCCGCGCTTTGAACGGATTCGCGGGACTACTGTGCCCCCGGCGGCGGCGGGCCCCGGAACACGAATGTGGCTTTCGGAGCGTTTTCCGCCCCGAAAGCCACATTCGTGTTCCGGGGCTGTCCACAGGGAGCAGGTTGTGCACAGCCCCTGCCAAACCCGCACCCCACCACCCCCTACCGGGGATACGATGGCGACAGGGGCCGCCCCCAGGGCGGGTGGGGGGCCGGTGTTCGCGGGCGGTGCTCGCCGCCGGGGAGTTTCGCCGCCGGGGTTCGCCACCCGTGTTCGCTGCCGGGGGTCGCCGCCTGTGTTCGCCGCCAAGGGGTCGCCGCCGGGGTTCGCCACCGGGGTTCGCCGCCAGGCGGTCGCCGCCGGTGCTCGCGGCCGGGGTTAGCCGCCGGGGTTCGTGGCTGGGTTCGTGGCTGGGGTTCGCGGCCCAGGCTCGCGGCGGCCTCGGCGTCCACGGCGCCTGGTCACCGGTGACGCCGGGCGTGAGGTCCGCGAACTGCTCATCACCTGGCGCGACAACGCCTACGCCACCATCACGGAGCGCTTCCAGCACGCCGTCGGCGAAGGTGACCTACCGCCCACCCGCTACGTCCATGGTGCCCGCGGGCATCGCCGTGCAGGCGGCCAGTGGCGTGGGGCGAGACGAACTCCAGGGAATCACCGAAGCCGCCCCGCGCTACTGGCCGCTCACCTCAGCAACCTCAATCGGGCTCGATTGGCGTCGCGGAGACGCGGAAGTTACGCGCCGTGTTCTCGATGGCCTCGATGATCTCCGCGCTCGTCGAACCGCGGAACCGGAAGCGGCCGCCGACGTGTTCGTAGAAGGCCGCGGCGTTCGGCAGGATCTCGCCGACCTCCAGGACCCGCTCGGCGTACGGCCCCGGCGTCAGGCCCAGCATCGGCGTCGACTCGGTGATCAGGCACGGGCGCTTCGCCGGGGCGGCCACCAGCATCCAGCCCGCCAGGTCCTTGTCCTCCAGCGGATCGGCCACCTGCGGCACCAGGCCCAACTGCAGCTCGAACGCCGCGCGCATCAGGTCGTAACCGTGCACCTCCCGCCACAAGAACGGGATTTCCGCACCACCGACCCGCGCGCCGACCTCCAGGAATTGCACCTCGAAACCGCCGTCCGCGGCCGGGGCGACAAATACCTCCAAATGGAACGCCGTCGGTTCGTCGGTCAACGCGGAAATGAACTGCGCCGTCGCGTTCCCGACCGCCTTGAGTCGTTCCGGATCATCGTCCTCGACCGAGCCGAGAACGCCACCGCCGCGAAAACTCAGGCAGGTGTTCAGGTACTCCGACGAACTCCAGCGCCGAACCGAAACGCCGTCGAAATAACCGTCCACATGGAACACGGTGTGGTCCACGAACTTCTGCACCATGCGTGAATCGTCGAGTTCCAGCGTCGCCAGGTGCTCGGCGTCCCGCACGATGACCACGCCCGCGCTGCTGCTCTCGCTGCGCGGCTTCACGATCACCGGCCACCCGTGCTCGCCGGCGAACTCCCGCACCTCGGCGGCGGTACCGGCGGGCCCGAACGCGGGCAGCGGCAGCCCCGCGTCCCGGATCACCCCGCACATCACCAGCTTGTCCCGGAACGGCACGAACGCCGACACCCGCGGCCCCGGGCAGCCGAACTCCTCCCGCAGCGCCGCGCCCACCTCGAGGTCGTCCTCCTTGAGCGCGACGATCCCGGCTGGCTGCCCGAACCGGGCCGCCAGCTCGACCACCTTCGCCCGCACCTCGTCGAGGTCGTCGGTGTTCACCACGAGCGCGGTCGCCGCCGCGTCCTCCGGAACGCCCTGCACGCCGACATCGGTGGTGATATAGGTCACGTTGTGCGTGGAATGGTCGAGGTACTCCGCGTATTCGGCGTAACGCTCGCGCCACCGGTGGATGATCGTGATGTGCGGTTTCATCGAATCCCCTGGGGCTCGCGCAGACATTTTCCATCCCAGGGTAGTTCGTTTTTCACACCGCGATCAATCACGCTCGAGCCATTCCCCAGCCGCACTTGAGCCACGCGGCCGGGGAATGGCGGGAACAATCAGCAGTTCGACGGTGCCTCCGCACCCGCGAACCGATCGGTGATCCACTTGTGCGCGTCCGCGTTACCGGCGAAGATGCCCGTGAGGTGTTCCGCCAGATAGGTGTTCCACTGCAGCGTCACGCCCTTGCCGCAGTAGGCCTTGTGCAGCGCGTCGGCCTGCGGCGTGTTCACGATCTCGTCCACCGCCGCGTGGTACTGGAACACCGGCACCTTCGGCGGGTTGGCGCCCAGCTTGTTCTGCGCCAGCCGCGCCTGCCACTGCGGGGTGTTCAGCGGGTTGCTGGTGGTGTAGTCGCTGATCTTCTTGAACGGGTAGTTCGCCAGCAGCTCGACCACGCACGCGTTCTCCTTGGCCTCCTCCAGTTCCGCGCGGCCGGTGTCGTTCAGGTACGAGTCCAGCTTCAGATCCGAGTACGCCGTGTCGAGGCCGACCGCGGCGAAGGCGAGGAAGCCGAAGCCGAGGTAGCCGTCGAGCCCCTTGGCGACCTCGTTCAGGTCGGCGGGCACGCCACCGGCCACCACCCCGACCAGGTTCAGTTCCGGCGCGTAGGACGGCTGCTTCTCCGCCGCCCACATCGCCGCGCCGCCGCCCTGCGAGTACCCCTGGAAGATCACCTTCGAGGTGTCCGACAGCTTCGCCGCATCGAGGTTCTGCGCCGCGCGCACCGAGTCGATCAACGCCGGGCCCATCGACTGACCGACGATGTAGGTGGGAATGGTGTCCTTCGAATAGCCCTCGTAGTCGGTGACCGCCACCGCGTACCCGGCACTCAGCGAGTCGTTGATGGCGGGCTGGTCGTACAGCGTGCCGCGCGAGATGGCCTTCGACGGCGTGCACTTGAACGCCGGACCCTGCGTGCCGACACCGAAGCCGACGATCGGCGCCTTGGCCGGGTCGACACCCTTCGGCACCAGCACCGTGCCGGTCACCGCGTTCGGCTTGCCCAGCGCGTTGACCGACAGGTACATGACCTCCCAGGCGTTCGCGTTGAGCGCGTTGAGCCCGGGTATCGACGGCCGCCAGCGGATCACGTCACCGGGCTTGCCCGCGGGCAGGGGCGACGGCGGGGTGTAGAAGGAGTCGTCGAACGGACCGGGCAGAGTCGCGGCGGCCTCGGGGGCCGCCGGTTCGACGGCCGACGAAACCGTGGTGGTCACCGAAAGCGCCACCAGCGCGGTGAGCGCACAGGCGCCCACGCGCAGGAGACGGCCGATTCTGTGCTTGTTCAATGCGTACCTCCAAAGTGGACTTTCACGGTCCGGCGGGCAGCCCGAGTGCGGGTGCCAGCACCGGCCAGGAGTTGTGCAGCGCGCGTTCCCAGTACGGCCAGCTGTGCGTGCCGTCGCCGTAGTAGTCGACCGTCGCGGGGATCCCCCTCGACCTGAGCCGATCGGTGAAGCTGCGCGACGTAAGCTCGGCCGCCGGTTCCAGCACGTCGCTGCGCCCCGGCGGATCGAGCGGTCCGGTGCGGCCGTTGCCGCAGGAGATGTACAGCGCGGTCCCGCGCAGGTCGTCGACGTGGTCGAACGGGTTCCGCTCCGACCAGGTGAAGATGTTGGCGATCTCGTGCCCCCACAGGTCGAACCAGTTGTAGAAGCCCTCGCGGACCAGGATTCCCTTGATCACCGCCGGTGTGCCGGGAAACAGCGTGTTCGGCATGCCGCTGTAGGACGCGGCCGCGCCGAACATCCCCTGGTGCCGGAAGGCGTAGGCCATCGCGCCGTAACCGCCGATCGACACCCCGGCGACCGCCCGCTGCGTGCCGCCGCGATAGCCGCGCTCGACCAGCTGGCGAACCTCGAGCGTATGGAAGGTTTCCCAGTCCGGAGTGGACTTCAGCCCGAGGTTCCACCACTTGGTGTACATGCCCGCCTTGCCGTCGGTCGGCATCACCACGATGGTGTCCTTGTCCGCGGTGAACTGCTCGACGTCGGTGAACTCGTACCAGGAGCGGTAGTCCACCGGCTCGCAGCAGCCGTGCAGCAGGTACAGCGTCGGCCAGGTTCGGGTGGGCTCGGCGGCCCACTTCGACGGCAGCAGCAGGCGGACCATTCCGGTGCCCGCCAGCGAAGGCGAGCTGATCTCGATGTCCACCGTGCGCGCGTCGAGCCGGGTTTCCTTGACGATCTTCGCGCCGTTGTCGGCGGTCACCGGCGGGACCGCGGTGGCCGACGGCACCGGCACGGCCAGCACCAACGGCAGGCTGAGCGCCAGCAGCCAGCGTCTTTTCATCCGTCCTCCATTCGCTAAAGCGGGATGTTGCCGTGCTTCTTCGCGGGCAGGACCTGCCGTTTTCCGCGCAGCAGGCGAAATGCCCTGGCAACCTGGAGGCGGGTCTGCGACGGCGGGATGACCAGGTCGACGTAACCGCGGTCGGCCGCGGTGTACGGGCCGCCGTGGCGTTCCCGGTATTCCTCGACGAACCGCCGTTCCGCCGCTGTCCTTTCCGGACCGTCGAGCGCGGCGAGTTCCCGACGCCGCAGCACACGCACCGCGCCCTCGGCCCCCATCACCGCGATTTCCGCGGTGGGCCAGGCGATGTTGACGTCGGCACCGACGTGCTTGGAGCCCATCACCGCGTACCCGCCGCCGTAGGCCTTGCGGGTCACCACGGTCACCTTCGGCACGGTGGCTTCCGAATAGGCGTAGATCAGCTTGGCGCCGCGGCGGATGATCCCGTGGCGCTCCTGGTCGACACCCGGCAGGTAACCGGGAACGTCGGCGAGGGTGAGGATCGGAATGCCGAACGCGTCACAGAACCGGACGAACCTGGCCGCCTTCTCCGACGCGTCGATGTCGATCACCCCGGCCTGGCGGGCCGGCTGGTTCGCCACCACGCCGACGGTGTGGCCTTCGACGCGGGCGAAGGCGCAGATCATGTTCGGCGCGAAACCGGCGTGGATTTCCAGGAAGTCACCGTCGTCGGCGATGCGCGCGATGACCTCGGTCATGTCGTAGGACTGGTTGATCGAATCGGGCACGATGCGGTCGAGTTCGAGATCGGCCGGGGTCGGCCCGGGCGCGGTCTCGTCGGCGAACTCCGGTGGACCGTCCACATTGTTCGACGGCAGGTAACCGAGCAGCGTGCGCACGAAGTCAAAGGCGTCCTCCTCGTCGACCGCCCGGTGGTGCGCGTTGCCGGAAACCTCGCTGTTGGTCACCGAGCCGCCGAGTTCCTCGGTGCTCACGCGGGCGCCGGTGACCGCGTGCACCACGTCCGGGCCGGTGACGAACATGTGCGAGGTGCGGTCCACCATCACCGTGAAGTCGGTGATCGCGGGCGAGTAGACCGCGCCACCGGCACACGGCCCCATGATCATCGAGATCTGCGGGATCACTCCGGACGCCAATGCGTTGCGGCGTCCCAGTTCCGCGTAGTGCGCGAGCGAGACGACGCCCTCCTGGATGCGCGCACCGCCGGAATCGTTGATGCCGATCACCGGGCAGCCGATGCTCATCGCGAGGTCCATCACCTTCAGCACCTTCTCGCCGAAGACCTCGCCCATGCTGCCGCCGAACACGGTGAAGTCCTGCGAGAACAAGCACACCTGGCGGCCGTCGATGGTGGCGTGCCCGGTCACCACCCCGTCGCCGTACGGCCGGTTCGCCGCCATGCCGAAGTCCGTGCAGCGGTGCCGCGCGAACTGGTCCAGCTCCACAAAGGAATCCGGGTCGACGAGCCGCTCCACGCGTTCGCGGGCAGTCAGCTTTCCCTTGGCGTGCTGGCGATCAACCGCACGTTTCTCGGCGATGCGCTCGACCTCGTCCCGCCGGTCGGCGAGCTCGGCTATGCGGTAGGCGGTCGAGTGGTGGCCGCCGTGGTTCGGCTCCATGCCGCACTCCCTCCGTTCAGCAACCGGTTCAGCCGGTCGGAGATCACCTCGACGTTCGGCGGATCGATCAGCGACAGGTGGTCGCCCGGCACCCGGACCACCTCCAGCGCCGGGCACAGCTCGTCCCAGCCGAGCGCGTCGTCGGTGCGCAGGTACCGCGGGTCGAGCGTGGTGGTCAGCGGATGCGGTTCACTCGCGCGGAACAACACCACCCGGCCGTCGTAGGGCCGCGGCCGGTAGCGCTCGGCCACCCGGGCGTCCAAATAGGACGTGTACTGGTGGTGCAGCACACCCTGGCCGAGCCCCGGCACCTTGGTGGCCAGGCGGTCCATCACCAGCCGGATCTGCTCGCGTTCGTCCAGCCCGCCGAGGTCCAGGTCGCTGAGGTCCAGTTCGGCCCCGTAGGTCTGCTCGATGTGCTCGGCGAACCGCCCGAACCGCTCGAGCAGCAAGTCCGCCGACGACCGGCCGGGCGCGGGCAGCGGCAGGATCGAGTCGATCAGGAACACCAGCTCGACGGCTTCACCGGCGCTGGTCAGCTGCTGCGCGGTTTCGTAGGCGAGGCAGCCGCCGAACGACCAGCCGCCCAGCCGGTACGGCCCGTTCGGCTGGATCTCCCTGACCAGTTCCGCGTAGCAGGCTGCCTTGTCCTCCAGCTCGTCCAGATCGTCGAGCCGTTCGAAGCCGTACGCGGGCTGGCCGTCGGTCAGCCGGTCCGCCAGCGCGCGGTAGACACTGGTCGGACCACCGGCCGGGTGGAACAGGAACACCGGGTCCGCGGCGACACCGTCCCGCAGCAACCGGATCGGGCCACCGCCGTGCCCTTCGATCTCGGCCCGCAGCAGGTCGGCCATCGCGGCGATGGTCGGCGCGGCGAACAGGGTCCGCTCGTCGGGTACCGAGCTCAGTTCCTCGGCGATGGCCGCGCGCAGGCGTTCCGCCCGTTCCGCGTCGCCGCCGACCAGGAAGAAGTCGTCGTAGACCCCCGGTTCCCGGCCTGCCAGCACCTCACGCCAGGCGCGGGCGACCCACCGCTCGGCGGGGTCTCGCGGTCCGACCACAGTGGGCTTGGCTGCCACGGGCTCACCGCCGAACCCGGCGGCTTCGGCGAGATGAGCGGCCACTTCGGACAGTGAGGCACCGCGCAGCAGCAACGGCATCGGCAACGACAAGCCGAAGTCGCGTTCCACCGCACCCCGCGCCCGCATGGCCAGCAGCGAGTCCAGGCCGAGCTGGGTCAGCGGGCAGTGGCGGTCGATCTGCTCCGGCTCGAAGCCCATCAGCCCGGCGACGATCGCCACCAGGTGATCGGCCAGCGCGGCCCGTGCCGCGGCTGGTTCGGCCGTGCGCAACGCGGCCATCCCGTCCCAGCGCACCTGCGGCTCGTCCGGTGCCAGCAAGGAGAAGAAGAAACGGGCGGTGAGCTGCGGGAACAGCGTGAGCACGGTGGTCGTGTCCAGCCGCGCGACGCCGGTCGCGGCCCGCCCGTCGGCCAGCACCGCCTCCAGCGCTTCGAGGCCTTCGTCCGGGCTGAGCGGCTCGAGCACCGGGTTCTTCGTCCCGGCCGCCGCCCCGATGTCACCCCACGCACCCCAGTTGATCGTGGTGGCGGGCAGCCCGTTCGCGCGGCGCCATTCCACCAGCGAGTCCATCCAGGCATTCGCCGTGGCATAGGCGGCCTGCCCCGGCGAGCCGAGCAGGGACGCGGCCGACGAGTAGACCAGCCACCAGTCGAGTTCGTGCCCCATGGTCGCCTCGCTGAGCCGCCACGCGCCGTGAGCCTTGGGCCACCACGCCCGCCGCACCTGCTCGGCGGTCAGCTTCATCGCGGCGCCGTCGGCCAGCACGCCGGCCGCGTGCAGCACCCCGCGCAACGGCATGCCCTCCCGGGTGGCCACCTCGACCAGCCGCTCGGCCACCCCGGGTTCGGCGATGTCCCCGGCGACCACCTCGACACCCGGCAGCGGCGTTTCACCACCTCTCCGGCTGGACAGCACCACGCGGCTGGCACCGCGGTCGAGCAGCCACCGCGCGGCGTGCAGTCCCAGGCCGCCGAGGCCACCGGTGATCACGTAGGCACCATCACGAACCGCTGGTGAGCCGGGCTGCAGCGCCGGCCGCGCGAGCCGCCGCACATACCGCACGCCCTCGCGCCAGGCGACCTCGTCGGCCGGGGAATCCGCACGGATCTCGTCGTGCAGTTCGGTCACCCACAGCCGCGCCGGATCGGGCTCCGCGTCGAAGTCGAGCAGTGACGCACGCAGTTCCGGGTGTTCGAAGGCGAGCACCCGGACCAGGCCACGCAGGGCCGCGTTGCCGGGGCAGCCCGCCTCGCCCGGTTCGATCGCCGCGCCACCGGAGCCGACCAGCCACAGGCGCGGCGGATCGGGCAGCTCGGCGAGTTCGGCGACCACCGCACTGGCGGCGAGCACCAGCCGTTCACCTTCCTCGGGCGCCATTCCACTGGCTCCGGCCATGAACAACACGGCGTCCACTTCGGACCTCTCGCGCAGGAACGCCGCCAGCCCTTCGGTTTCCCGCCGCAGCAGTTCGTCACCCTGGCCGCACACCGCGTCACGGAACGCGACCAGTTCGGGTTCCGCCAGCTCGCCCAGGACCAGCCAGGTCCGCGCACCCGGTTGCTCGGCGGGCAGCTCGGCCTGCTCCCAGCGTGCTTCGAAGACCTTGCCGGACAACGGGACCGGCAGCGAGGACCGCTGGAACCGCCGGACGTAGACCTCGTCGATGGCCACCACCACCGCACCGGACTCGTCGAGCAGGCGGACCGCGCCCACCAGGCCGTCGTCCTCCATCGACCCGACCGTCGCCTGGACCCGCACTCCACGCGCCGGATCGCCGTGCACGCTGACCGAACCGAGCGAAAGCGGCAGGTAGATGCCTTCCGCGCGGTCGAGGTCGGCGGCTGCGGCCAAGGCGTGCAGGCAGGCGTCGGCCAGCGCGGGGTGCAGCACGTAGTGCGGTTCGGCGGTGGCCGAAACCAACGCGGTGGCCCGGCCGGGGGCGGCCGTCACGTCACGCAGGAGGCGGAACGCGGGCCCGTAGCTCTGCCCGATCGTGTCGAGCGCACGGTACAGGTCGAACGGCTCGCCGTCCTCGGCGCCGGGCAGCGGGTCTGTCCACTCCGGACCGGTGCGGATCTTCGCGGTGGCGTGCCGGATCCACTCCCCGGTTGCCGACTTCGCGTGGATGTCCACCCGATCGCCGGAGAAGGTGGTGGTCACCTCGGTCCGCGCGGACAACGGCAGCAGCTTCAGCAACTCCAGATCGGCCACGGCCAGCGCATCCGACTTGAGCACCGTGCGCGCGGCGGCCAGCGCCAGCTCCAGGAATCCGGTGCCGGGGAACACCGGCACGCCCAGCGCCGCGTGGTCCGCGAGCCACGGGTGCGCGTCCGTACCGACCTCCCCGCGCCAGACGTGCCTGCCGTCGTCGGGAAGTTCCACGTGGGTGCCGAGCAGCGGATGGGCTCCCGCCCGGCCGGTCCGCCGCGCGGGCCAGAACCGCTGGTGCCGCCAGCGTGGGCCGGGCAGCTCGACGGGTGTCGCGTTCGGACAGCGGGACTCCAGCACCCCCGGCACCCCGAGCACGTGCAGCCTCGCCAGCGAGGTCAGGAAGGTGGCGTGTTCCCCGGCGGTCCGGCTCGAACTGCCGAGACCGATGGCGCGGCCCGCGGCGGTCTGGTCGATCGCGGCCAGTGCGACGGGATGCGGTGAGATCTCCAGGAACACCGTGTGGCCGTCGGCCATCGCCGCGTCGAGCGCCTGCGTGAACCGGACCGGCCGCCGCAGGTTCGCCGCCCAGTACTCGACGTCGAAGTCGGGTTCCTCACGGGCGTCGTCGAGCACGCTGGTGTAGCAGGCGATCTCGGGCACCCGGGGATGCAGTGGCCCGACCTCGGCGCGGAACCGGCCGAGCAGCCCGTCCACTGCGGACGAATGTCCGGCACCGGCCACCTTCAGCGGTTTCGCCAGCCTGCCCCGGCTTTCCACGTGTGCCACCAGCGCGGCCACCTGGTCCGCGTCCCCGCTGACCGTGCACTGGGTCGGTGACGCGTAGACGGCGACCGTGATGCCGGGGAAGTTCGCCTCCAAATCGGACAGTTCCGCTGGGGACAGCTCCACCACCGCCATCGCGCCGGTGCCGTCCATCGACTCCAGCAGCCGGGACCGGGTCGCCATCACCCGCACCCCGTCCGCCACGTCCAGCGCGCCCGCGACCACCGACGCGGCCACCTCGCCCATCGAGTGCCCGAGCACCGCGGCCGGTTCGACCCCGTGCGACCGCCAGAGCGCGGCCAGCGCGAGCTGCGTGCCGAGCAGGGCGAGCTGGATCTCGGCGAGTCCGTCCGGCTGCCCGTCGAGCGCGCCACGCAGGGAGAACCCGGCCTCGCGCAGGAAAACCGGCTCCAGTTCGTCGATCCGGTCGCGGAAGGCCGGTTCGGTGGCGAGCAGTTCACGGCCCATGCCGCGCCACTGCGAGCCGTAACCGGAGAACACGAAGACCGGCTCGGGTGGCACCGGGGCGGCTTCCCCGCTGACCACCGCGGCGCTGGGCTGGCCCTTGGCCACCGCGCGAAGCCCGTCGGCGAGCTTCGCGCGGTCGTCGGCCAGCACCACCGACCGGATCGGCAGGTGTTCACGACGACCGGCCAAAGTGGACGCGAGCGCGCCGAGCGGAACGTCGTCCGCCGAATCCAGCCACCGCGCCAGGTCCGCCGCGCGGGCGCGGACACCCTCCTTGGTGCGGTCGGAAATCGCGAACACGCCGGGCCCGTCACCAGTCTGCTTCGCCGGGAAGGCCCCGGCCGGCCATTCCTCCAGCACCACGTGCGCGTTGGTGCCACCGAAGCCGAAGGCCGACACCCCGGCCCTGGCCATGCCGGAGTACCGCGGCCAGCGCACCGGCTCGCCGACCACGCGCAGGCCGAGGCCGTCGAAGTCGATCTGCGCGCTGGGGGTGTCGCAGTGCAGGCTCGCGGGCAGCCGCCGATTTCCGAGCGAGAGCACCACCTTGATCAGGCCGACGATGCCGGCCGCGCCCTCCAGATGGCCGAGATTGCTCTTGACCGAGCCGATCAGCAGCGGCCGCCCCCACTCACGGCCGCTGCCCAGCACGGCACCGAGCGCCGCCGCCTCGATCGGGTCACCGAGCGGGGTGCCGGTGCCGTGTGCCTCCACGTAGTCGACGCCCGCCGGGTCCACGCCCGCCGCCGCGTAGGCGTCGGCGAGCACCATTTCCTGCGCCCGCGGATTGGGCGCCATCAGGCCGTTCGACCGGCCGTCGGAGTTCACCGCGCTGCCCCGGATCACCGCGAGCACCCGGTCTCCGGCCCGGCGCGCCTCGCTCAGCCTGCGCAGCACCACTACGCCGCAGCCCTCCCCGCGCACGATGCCGTCGGCGTCACCGGCGAACGGCTTGCAGCGGCCGTCCTCGGCGAGCACCCCGGCGCGGTGGAAGTTCGCCGTGATGCCCGGCGAAAGCATCAGGTTGACCCCGGCGACCAGCGCGGTTTCGCTCTCCCCGCGTTGCAGGCTCTGCACCGCCATGTGCACGGCGACCAGCGACGACGAGCACGCGGTGTCCACGGTCAGGCTCGGGCCGCGCAGGTCGAGCAGGTACGACAGCCGGTTCGACGCGATGCTCATCGCCGCGCCCGTCCCGGACCAGGCGTCGATGGTGTCGAGATCGCTCATCGTGAGCATGCCGTACTCGCTGGCCGAAACGCCGGTGAACACCCCGGTCCGGGTGCCACCGAGGCTGCTCGGCGGAATGCCGGCGTGCTCCAGCGCGGACCACGCGACCTCCAGCAGCACGCGTTGCTGCGGGTCCATGGCCTCCGCCTCACGCGGAGTGATGCCGAAGAATGCCGCGTCGAACCCCGTGGCGTCGCTGAGGAAGCCACCTCGCTGCGGGATGTTCGCGAGCACGGCGGGGTCGGCAAAGGACTCCCACCGTCCATCCGGGACGGACCCGATGGCTTCACGACCGCCCTCGAGCAGGCGCCAGAAGTCGCCAGGCGACTCGATGCCGCCGGGCAGCCGGACGCCGATGCCAACCACCGCGATCGGCTCACCCTCTTCACCACGCGCCATCGGCCTCGGCATCCTGTCCTCTGTGGACAACGCACCGGCGAGCGCGGCGATGGTCGAGTGTTCCCACAACAGGGTCGGCGGCAACGGCCTGCCGAGCAGCCGCCGCAGGTCACCGGTGAGCGTGACGGTGTCGCGGGAGGACAGGCCCGATTCCCGCAACGGCCGCCGGACGTCGATCTCGGCCGCCGGACGGCCGAGCAGCTCGGCCACCCGGCCGACCAGCCACGCGGTCAGCTCGGCGGTGTTCACGACAGCCTCCGGTCGGCGAAGGCGCCGTCCAGGTACCGCGCGCGGCACGCCGAGCGGCTGATCTTGCCGCTGGAGGTCCTCGGCACCTCGCCGGGCGCCAGGAACACCAGGTCGGTCAGCTTCAGCCCGTGCCGGGCGGCGACCTCGGCACGCAGGCCCTCCGCCGCCGCCGTCAGGTTCGCCTCCCCGTCGGCCAGGTTCTTCGCTCGTTCCAGCACCACCACGGCTCCTTCCCCCTCGTCGAGCGGAATGGCGAACGCCGCGGCCGAATGCCGCCGCACCGCCGGATGCGCCTCCACGGTCTGCTCGATGTCCTGCGGGTAGTGGTTGCGGCCGTCCACGATCACCAGATCCTTGCGGCGGCCGGTGACGTACAGCTCGCCGTCGAACAGCACGCCCAGATCGCCGGTGGCCAGCCAGCCGTCGGTCCCGTCCAGGCGCAGGCCGAAGGTCTCGGCCGAGGTTGTCGGATTGCGCCAGTAACCACGGCCGACGTTCTCACCACGCACCCAGATCTCCCCGACCTTGCCGTCGGGCACCGCCTGCCGCTTCTCCGGATCTACGATGCGCAACTGCTGTCCGGCAGCGTGGCCGCAAGAGACCAAAGTGGACGATGCGCCACTCCCGGCCGGGACGGCCGCACCGGCGGCCAGCCGGTCGCGGTCGAAAGCCACCTGACGCGACGGCTCGCCCGCGTCGGTGACCGACACCAGCACGGTCGCCTCCGCCAGCCCGTAGGACGCCCGGTGCACCGCCGGATCCAGGCCGCACCCCCCGAACGCGGCCTGGAACTGCGCGATCGTGGACGGCAGCACCGGCTCGCTGCCGTTGATCAGCGACACCACCCGGCTGAGTTCGAGGTAGCTCTTCTCCCGCTCCGATACCCGCGAAGCGCTGTACCCGTAGGCGAAGTTGGGTGCCGCGCTGATTGCGCCCGGACTCGCCGAAAGCGCCCGCAACCAGCGGCCGGGACTCTCCAGGAACGCCACCGGGTCGAGCAGTGTGGTGCCGATCCCCGCGGCCATCGGGGCCGCGATGCCGAGCACCAGGCCCATGTCGTGGAACAGCGGCAGCCAGCTGACCGTGGTGGTGCGGCCGGTGACCGCGCCATACGCCGCACACGCCTGGCGTGCGTTCGCGAGCACGTTGCGGTGGCTGAGCATCACCCCGGCCGGGCTGCGCGTCGAGCCGGAGGTGTACTGCAGGTAGGCGAGATCGTCGGGTTCCGGTACCGGCCACTCGCGTTCCCGCGCCGGGGGCACCAGATCGACCGCGACCAGCTCGGTCCTCTTTGGATCGACGAACTCACGCACCTGGTCCAGCTGCGGCGCGGTGGTCAGTGCGAGGCGCGGGTCGCAGTCGGCGAGCACCGCGGTCAGCCGTCCCGCGTGGCCCGGCAGGTTCGGCGCGAACAGCGGCACCGCCACCAGTCCGGCCCGGATGGCGCCGAGAAAAGCGACCACGTAGTCGGCGGACTGCTCGACCAGCACCGCCGCCCGCTCGCCCGGCGCGGCCAGCTCCGCCGCGCGCGCGGCCACCGCGCTGACCCGGTCGTCCAGCTCGCGCCAGGTCAGGAACCCGGCCCGGCCGTCGTCGCTGGTGCGGTAGTCCAAAAAGGTCACCGCGATCTCGTCACCGAGCCGGGCGGCCCAGTCGTGCAGCAGGGTGGCCAGCGTTTCGGTGGTGGCGTGGTCGGAGAATTCCGCGACGGAAGCAGCGGCTGAAGTCGTCATCGTCCCTCAGAGTTCCTCAGAGTCCTTCAAAAAGGTGCGGGGAACAGAAACCGTTCCCCGAAGATAGAAAGCGGTTGGCGGGCTGTCAACGAACCGGAATTCGGCTGCTCACGCCGCGGTGGACAATTCACCGCGAGCTTGTCACCTGCCGTACAAAAGCTCATTCGCGGCGGCGGAACACGGCCAGCGCGAGTACCGCACCGGCCAGTTCCAGCCCGGCCGCGGTGTACAGCCCGGCCGTGTAACCCGTTGCCAGCGCTGGACCTTCGCCGAGCGCGAGGTGGTCCGCCCGTACCGTGGTCAGCACCAGGCCGATCAACGCCACCCCGGCCGCGCCGGACAGTTCCCTGGACGCGGTGAGCAGTCCGGACGCCATTCCCGCGTGCTCACCGGGAACCACTTCGAGCGCGAACGAAGTGAGCGGGGTGGTCAGCGCGGAACCCGCGCCGATCAGCAACAGCCCGGGAATTCTGGGCGGTATTTCCGGAATGTGGTTGACCAGCGCCACCGCGACCAGCCCGAGCGCCACCCCGGAGAGCCCGACCGCCACTGTCCAGTGTGGACCGAATCGGCTGACCGACCACGGCACCGCCGGTGTGGCCGCCATGATCGCCAGCGCCACCAGCACCAGCGGCAGCCCGGCCAGCAGCGGGCTCAACCCGAGCGAATCCTGGTGCAGCAAGGGGGTGAAGAAGAACACCCCGGAAACACCGAGGCCCCACAGGATCTGCACGACCAGCCCACTGACAAAAACCCGCTGCCAGAAGGCGGCGAACAGGGCGGCGGCACGGACGCGGGCGCCGCGATGCCGCTCGCTGCCCACGGTGACCGGCACCAGCAGCGCGATCGCGGCCACGAACGGCAGGTTGCTGAAGAAGATCCAGCCCCAGTGCAGGTATTCGCTGAGCAGGCCGCCGACGGTCGGGCCGACGGCGAGCGCGACCGCCAGGCTCGCCGTCCACAGCGTGGCGCCGATCGCGCGCTGGCGGCTGTTCAGGTTGGTGCGCAACAGGCTCAGCAGGCCGGGCACCATGAACGCCGCCGCCGTGCCCTGGAGCACCCGCGCGCCGATGAGCACCCAGCCGGTGGTGGCGAACCCGCCGGCCACCGCGCCGATGCCGAAACCGATCAGCCCGCCGACCAGCGTGCGCCCCTGCCCGAGGCGGTCCACCAGCAGACCCGCGACCAGCAGCAACGCGGCGAACGGCAGCATGTAGCCGATGCTGACCCACTGCAGCTCGCCAAGCCCGAGGCCGAGTTCGCGGGCCATCGACGGCACACCCGCGGCGACGATGTTGTTGTCCAGACTGGTGACAAAGCCGCCGAGGGCGATCACCACCAGCGTGGGGACCACCGCACGGCCCGGTGCCGCGGCGTCCCGGGCAGCGTCCTGGCTGACCACCGCACCCGCCTCCGCTCAGTCGCCGAGCGCCTGCTCGTCCTCGGCCCGGAACTCCTCCTCGAGTCGTTCCGGGCTGTAGTCGAGGTCAATTCGGTCCACCGGCATGCCACGTGCTGCCTCGATCGCCCGCAGCCGCCGCATCGCGTGCCCGGCCGCGTAGTCCATGACCCCGCCGAGCCGCAGCTCGAAGGGATCGCCGTCGAACTGCCGCGTGGTCCACTCGATCTGCGCGATCGCGTGGGGCAGCAGTGCATGCATCTGCTCCTTCACCACGTCCCAGTTCCGGTCGTCGGCGGCGACGTGGCGTCTGCAGGTGAAGGTGCCCCAGGCCATGTGGCGGCGTTCGTCGTCGCCGATGTGCCGGATCAGCTGCTGCATGCCGGGCAGGATGCGGTGCGCGCGGCAGGCCCGGTTCCAGACGAAGTAGCCGGTCAGCGCCAGCACGCCCTCGACAACGTGGTTGTAGACCACCGAAGCGCGTACCTGGTTCTCCGGACTGGGGTCGTCGACCAGGCGGCCGAGCGCGGTGGGCAGCTCGTCGTAGAAGATCGCGCGGTAGCCCGGATTGTTCTCGACGTGGGCGTGCAGGTCGCCGTCCACCCCGACGGCGTCCAGCCAGAGCCGGAAAACCTGGGTGTGCTTGGCTTCCTCCAGGCAGAACTGGGTCAGGTACAGCTCGTCGCCGAACCGGCCCTCGGCCCGCATGGCGGCGATGAACGGCTGGATCTCGTGCGTGACGGACTCCTCGCCGCCCGCGAACTGCGCGCAGAGCATGGTCGCGACGAAGCGCTGCTCGTCCGAGAGCGCGGCCCAGTCCTTGGCGTCCTGGTCGAAGTCCAGGTCGCGCGGGTTCCAGAACTTGGCGTTGCCCTTGTCGAACAACCGCAGCGGCAGCGCGTCCCAGGTGAGCCCGCCGGCGCGCAGTGTGGAGAAGGCGGTCATCCCTGCGTTCCCTTCGTCGGAATGTCGAGCCAGGACGGGGCGGAGAAGGCGAGCCTGCCCTCCTCGGTGGTCCAGTCCAGGAAGAGCGGGTCCTTGGTGTCGGCGACCAGTGCGACGCGATGCCCGGCGGGCACGGTGTAGGCGGTCGGCGCGAAGGTCAGGTCCATCCTCAGTGGACGGCCGGGTTCGGCGTTCTTCCAGCTGTAGGGCAGATAGTTGATCAGTCTGCCGACGCCGAACTGGTCCACGTCGTACACGTAGGCGACCACCGTGCCGGTCGGTGTGGACGGGGTGGCGGTGAACCGCGCGGTCATCGCGCCGCGGATGGCCATGGGCGTGGTTCTCGGCGCCTGCTGCCAGACGGCCGCGTCGCGCCTGCTCACCAGCGGCAGGAAGACGGTCGGCGGTTCGCCGGAGAGGGCTTCGAGACTGTAGGTGGCCAGCGGCAGGCCGCCGTTGGCCGGCGTGTCGCGGCCGGTGGTCAGCTCGGCGGCGGCCAGTTCCCACCTGGACGGACGACCGACGGCGGCCGTCCAGTCCGGAAAGGACTCCGGCTGCTGCATGCCAGGGCGGGCACGGGTGAGGATGGGGTGTTCGCGGGTGATCGTGTCGTCGGTGCCCGCCACGTGGGCGTCGAACCAGCGGTACACCGAGTTCCACGTTTCGCTGGGCAGGCCGAGCAGGCCGCCGGATTCGGCAGAAGCGTGGTCACCCGGCAGGAATTCCATCCTTTTCGCCCCGGTGAGACCGTGGTAGAGCGCGACCATCTGGTCCGGCGGGAATACCGTTTCGCTCCAGGTCTGAATCGTGAGCACGGCCGGTCGGTTGGCATTGATCGCGGCCAGGTGCGCACTCGCCGATCTCGGTTTCGACCATTCGATGATGGCGGCCGAATCGGCGTCGGAGATGTGCGGGGTGAGGAATTTGGTGAGCATCGCTTCGGTTTCCGCGCTGAGCGTGCCGTTCGCCTTTCCGGAGAGGTAGAGCACCAGTCCGGCCAGGCCGTGCCGGGTCTCGTTCTGCGAAAGCGAACCGGCCAGGTCCGCCCAGCCGCTGAGCGAGGCGACCGCCTTGATCCTGGCGTCGGCCCCGGACGCGATCAGCCCGATCCCGGCGCCGTAGGACACCCCGCCGACGCCGATGCGCGCCGGGTCGGCGTCGGTGTTGGCCAGCGCCCAGTCGATCACGGTGGAGACGTCCGCGATGTCGGGTGGTCCCGCCACCTCGACCTCGCCGCCGGACTCACCGAAACCCCTGGTCCCGTAGGCCACCACCACGTATCCGCGGTCGGCGAGGTTCTTGGCCGGGATGACGTTCTGCGTCGCGCCGCCACCCCACGCGCTGATCAACACGGCCACGGGGTGCGGGCCGGGGTCGCGAGGTTCCAGCACCATCGCCCCGAGGCCGATCCCGTCGGCGGCGGGCACGGTGGTGAATCTGGTGGTGAAGCCGTCGGTGGTGGCCAGTGCGGTGGCCGGTGCCACTGGAGCCAGCAGCAGCACCACAGCGAGGCAGGCACCCCATTTCACCCGGCGGATCATGCGCGCGAAAACCTCCTCGCCAAAAGTGAATATGTTTCGCGAAAGGTGTCCGGCGGAATGCTTTTCCCAGGCCGGACCTCGGAGATCGGAAGGTAGCAGTCGGCAATCAACGCGGAGAAGGTGTGCGTTTCCCACTTGTCACCCGGCGCACAAGTTCTCCGGCGGCCTTGCTCACCCCGGCGCAGACGACCACACAGCGCAACTACCACACCCCCGAAAGGGTGGCGTTTGGCAAAATCGGACAAAGATCGTTGCCGCCGCACTCGGGCGCTGACAAGTTCTCGTGAGGCATCGGACACAAGGGTTGCCAGAACGGATCTGACCGTGAGTGCATACCCCAGGCGCGGTATGTGATCAGCGTGGAAAACTACTGCGAGCACAAGGGGGCAAGATGCACCCGGCAAGCGAGAGCGCGGTGAGGCAGCAGGTACCGGCGGTGCTCGACGGGCAGCCCAGCCATTCGCAGAGCCTGTGGTATTCGCTGCCCGGCGAGGTGGCGCGGCGGTTCCGGCCGCATTCGGACCAGCTGGCCAGGACCATTCTGGAGGAGATCCAGCGCGCGGTGCCCGAGTACGCCCAGCCGCTGGAGGGCCAGTTCGGCAAGGTGATCACGCTCGGTATCGAGCGCGCGGTGCTGAACTGCATCGACAGCATCGAGGGCCGGGGCACCGCGCAGCAGAAATGGGACGAGCTGTTCCGCGGCATCGGGCGGCGCGTGTACAACGACGGACGCAGCCTGGATTCCCTGCAGTCGGCCTACCGCGTCGGCGGCCGGGCGGCGTGGCGCTACGTTTCGGCGTTCGGCCAGAAACTGAGGCTGCCCGCGTCCATGCTCTGCGTCGGCGCGGAAGCGATTTTTGCTTTCGTGGACGAGATTTCGGCGTATTCGGTGGAGGGCTACACAATGGCCCAGGCCCGCGCGGCGGGCACTTTGGAGCGTCGCCGGCAGCGGCTGCTCGAACGGATCCTGGCCACGCCGTCGTCGTCCACGCAGACCATCACCGCGATGGCCGCGGCGGCGGAATGGCCCGTGCCCGAGGCGGTAACCCTGGTGGCGCTGGAGGCGCGCATCGATCGGCCGCACACACCGGCCGTGCACGCGGACGTGCTGCTGGACCTCGAAGGCTCGCAGCCCTACCTGCTGACCCCGGACCCGGCACGCGACCTGCCGATCCTGCAGTCCGAATTGGACGGTTGGCGCGCGGCCTCGGGCCCGCACGTGCCGCTGGCGGAGGCCGCCACCTCCCTGCACTGGGCCCGGCGGACGCTCGACCTGGTCCACCGCGGCGTCCTCCCGGACGCCCCCATCACCCGCAGCGGCGACCACCTCGCGAAACTCCTGCTGCTCTCGGACGAGTTCCTGCTGCGGCAACTGAGCAAGCACGCACTGGCCCCGATCGCCGGGCTGACGCCGAAGCAGCAGGTTCGCCTGGGTGGCACGCTGCTGGCCTGGCTGGAGCACCGGGGCAGCACACCGGAAGTCGCGGAGGCGCTGGACATCCACCCGCAGACGGTGCGGTACCGGCTGAACCAGCTGACGGAACTGTTCGGAGACCGGCTGAACAACCCGGAGGCGCGCTTCGAAATGCAACTTTCGCTGGAAGCACACCGCCTACTGGGCACGGACCCTTCGGCGAGCCCCTGACACGCCCTCACCCGGAGGGGATGTCACGAATGTGGCTTTCGAGACGCCAAACGTCTCGAAAGCCACATTCGTGACACCTCCGCCACCCGGCGTGCAAACCGCCACCCAACCGAACCCGCTCCGCCACCCGGGCACAAACGGGACCCGGCCACAGAACGGAACCAACGATCCCACCCTCACCTCCCCCATCCCCGGCCCAAAGCCAAAAACACGGCGGGGGCTCCGTTGTCAAGGCATCTTTCCCGCCTTGACAACGGAGCCCCCGCCGTAGTCACACTAAAAAACCGGGGTGGGCCCTCAAAGAACCCGCGGAAAGCCTCAGCCCTTCAACAGAGCCCGAGCCATCACCATCCGCTGAATCTGGTTCGTCCCCTCATAAATCTGGGTGATCTTCGCGTCCCGCATCATCCGCTCAACCGGGAAATCGCGCGTGTACCCAGCCCCGCCGAACAGCTGCACCGCGTCCGTGGTCACCGACATCGCGATGTCCGACGCATACGACTTCGCCGCGCTGGCCATGAAGCCCGCCCGCGCGTCACCGCGCTCCGAAGCCGCGGCCGAGGCGTAGACCAGGTGCCGCGCGGCCTCGATCTTGGTGCCCATGTCCGCCAGCATGAACTGCACACCCTGGAAGTCCGCGATCGACCGGCCGAACTGCTTGCGGTCCTTCACGTACTCGATCGTCGCGTCCAGCGCGCCCTGGGCGATGCCCAGCGCCTGCGCGCCGATGGTCGGGCGGGTGTGGTCGAGCGTGCGCAACGCGGTCTTCAACCCGGTACCCGGCTCGCCGATGATGCGGTCCTCGGGAATGGTGCAGTTCTCGAAGTAGATCTCGCGCGTCGGCGAGCCCTTGATGCCGAGCTTGCGCTCCTTCGGCCCGACCGAGAAGCCCGGGTCGTCCTTGTGCACGACGAACGCCGAGATGCCGCTCGCCTTCTTCTCCGCCTCGGGATCGGTCACCGCCATCACGGTGTACCAGGTGGACTCACCGGCGTTGGTGATCCACGCCTTGGTGCCGTTGAGCACCCAGGTGTCGCCTTCCAGCCTGGCCCGCGTGCGCATCGACGCGGTGTCCGAACCGGCCTCGCGCTCGGACAGCGCGTAGGAGGCCGAGGCCGCACCGGAGGCGATCGACGGCAGCACGTTCTTCTTCAGCTGCTCCGAGGCCGACAGCAGGATCGGCTGCGTGCCCAGCTTGTTCACCGCGGGGATCAGCGAGGCCGACGCGTCGACCCTGGCGATCTCCTCGATCACGATGCAGGCGGCGATCGCGTCGGCGCCCTGGCCCTCGTACTCCTCGGGGATGTGCACCGCGTTGAACCCCGACCGCACCAGCGCCGCGGCCGCCTCGACCGGGTAGCGCTCGTTCTCGTCGACGTCCGCGGCGTGCGGCGCGATCTCCTTCTCCGCGAGCGCCCGCACGGCGGCACGCAGCTCCTCGTGTTCTTCCGCGAGCTGGTACAGCCCGGCGCCCTCAGTCACTCGTGCCACCTCATCTCCATTGGCGGGATCAACTGTCAATGTTAGCGCTCGTTCACAATGTGGAGCTTGTGTCGTCGCTCGCACTCTTCGTACGGTTCAGTGATGTCGATCACCTCGCCCCCGGGTCTCCCGCGCTCCCTGGACTGTCCCGAGGTTCCCGTCGGCTCGATCCTGGCCGGCTCGGCCGCCCGCTACGGCGGTCGCACCGCCTTCCGCCACGGCGGCGCCCAGCTCAGCCACGAGCAGCTCTGGCGATCCGCCTGCCGCTTCGCCAACGCGCTCGGCGCGCACGGCATCGGCCCCGGTGACGTGGTCGCCATTCACCTGCCGAACTGCCTGTCCTACCCGATCGCCTACTACGGCACGCTGCTCGCCGGCGCCACCTTCACCCCGGCGAACCCGCTGCTGCCCGCCGACGACCTGGCCGCGCAGCTCGCCGACAGCGCCGCCGCGGTGGCCGTGACCTGCGGCGCGGCCTCCGGCACGCTCACCAGCGTGCTCGAGCGCACCGAGGTGCGCGTGGTGCTGGTGGCCAACCCGATCGGCGAGTTGCCGCCGGGCGCGGTCGAGTTCGGCGCCTTCTACCGGGAGGCCGGCGACCACCGCCCGGTGATCGACATCGACGTCCACCAGACGCTCGCGCACCTGGCCTACACGGGCGGCACCACCGGCCGGTCGAAGGGCGTGCGGCTGCCGCACCGGCACGTCGTGGTGAACACGCTGCAGTACTGCGCCTGGGCCACCGGGAGCGTGCCCGCGCGCACCGCCGACGGTGAGCTGGTGCTCGACCAGGTCGGCCCGGCCGACGAGTGGCCGGTGCGGCTGGGCACCGGGGTGGCCATCAATCTCACCCCGTGGTTCCACGCCATGGGAACGATCGCGGCGCTCAACGCCCCGCTGCTCACCGGCTACAGCGTGGTCCTGCACGACCGGCTCGACCCGGCCGCCTACCTCGCCGACGCCGAGCGGCTGCGGGTCACCATAATCGGCGGCGCGCCCGCGTTGTTCGCCGCGCTGCTGGCCGCGCCGGACTTCGCCACGCGTGACCTGTCGTCGGTCCGGCTGGTCACCTCCGGGGCGGCGCCGCTGCCGGTCTCGACGATCAAGGTGCTGCGTGAACGGCTGCCGAACGCGGTGGTCGCGGAGGGTTACGGGCTGACCGAGGCGACCATGGGCGCGGTCGCGGCGCCGGCGTACCGCTCGGGGCTGCGGAAGCCGGGCACGGTCGGGGTGCCGCTGCCCGGAACCGAGGTGAAGATCGTCGCCGCGGAAGGCGGGGAAGATCCGCTGCCGACGGGCGCGCGGGGTGAGGTGTGCGTGCGCGGACCGCAGGTGATGACCGGCTACCACCACCGGCCGGAGGAAACCGCCGCCGCGCTGGTGGACGGCTGGCTGCACACCGGCGACATCGGCCTGCTGGACGAGGACGGCTATCTGTCCCTTGTAGACCGCAAGAAGGATCTGCTGCTGTACAAGGGGTACAACGTGTACCCGCGGGAGCTGGAGGAGCTGCTGGCGGCCCAGCCCGCGGTCGCCGTCGCGGCCGTGGTGGGGCGGCCGGACGACGCCGCCGGAGAGCTGCCGGTCGCTTTTGTGGTGCGGGCACCGGGATACGCGGACGCCACCGCCGCCGACCTGATGGCGACGGTGAACGACCTCGTGGTGCCGTACAAACGACTGCGGGAGCTGCACTTCGTGGACAAGCTCCCGGTTTCGGGCGCCGGGAAGATCCTGAAACGGAAACTACGGGAACAGCTGCCCGCTACGGATGCATAGCGTAGGCGCCCGCCAGGTTTTCGACCGCGTTCCAGATGCGGGCGTACCGCGCGTCATCCCCGGCTGGTTTGCGCACTTGCGAAAGGGCCCATTCCTGCTGCGCCTCGGTCGACGACGCCCGTCCGTGCAGTTCGGTGGCGTACCGCGAGAAGTCCCGCACCAGCACGTCGAAGATCTGGTCGATGGTGTCGGTGTCCACGCCGACGATCCGCGCCTGCTCCAGCACCAGCTGCCCGTAGACGATCAGCGTGAACAGCTCACCCAGCGTCAGCAGGAAGTCCAGGTCCTTCTGCTGTGCCTCGTCCGGCGCGGCCGTGGTCAGCAGGGAACAGAAGGCCTCGGCCTGCGAGCGGAACAGCGCCACGTTCGGCACCTCCGCGTAATGCGAGTACGGCTCCCGCCAGTCGTGGAAACGGATCTTCCCGAGACCACGAGCCGGGCCCTGGCGGAACAGGAATTCGTCGTCGGCCGCGTCCTGGCGCGTGGGCACGGGGTCGTACGAAGCCGGGTTGAACAGGTACGCGGGCATGAACTTCAGCACCAGCGCCAGGTTGACCGCGACCGTTCCTTCCAGCTTCGGCAGGCCGCGGATGTCCCGTGAGGCAGCCGAGAAATAGGTGTCCTTTTCGAACCCCTTCGCCGCGATGACGTCCCACAGCAGGTCGATCACCCGCTCGCCCTCGGTGGTCACCTTCATCTTGGTGATCGGGTTGAACAGCAGGTACCGGCGGTCCTCCGGCCCGGCCGTGCGGAAGTAGTCGATCGCGCGGTCGGCGAACAGCTTCATCGCGGTCAGCCGCGCGTAGGCGTCCACCAGTTCCCGCCGCACGTGCGGGAACTCCGTCACGCGGTTGCCGTAGAGCAGCCGCCCGTGCGCGTGCGTGACCGCCTCGTACAACGCGTGCGTGCAGATGCCGATGGCGCCGAAGCCCAGGTTGAACTTGCCCACGTTGACCGTGTTCAGCGCGGCGTCGAAGGCGGCGGGCCCGGTGTGCAGCACGTCCTCCGCGCGCACCGGGTAGTCCTCCAGCCGGAACTCGCTGACGTACATCTGCGACGGCACCACGTTCTTCACCAGGTGGTAGTTCGGGTGCGCGCTGTCCGCGGTGAAGAACACGTACCCCTCCGGCCCGTCCACGTCGGCGCGGCGGCCGAACACCGAGACCACGCCGGCCACGTTGCCGTTGCCGATGTAGTACTTGCCGCCGGTGGCGCGAAAGCCGTCACCGTCCGGGGTGAGCACCATGTCGGTGGCGTAGATGTCCGCGCCGTGCTCCTTTTCGGACAGTCCGAACGCGAGCACCCCGCCGGACTCCAGCAGGTTCGCCGCGTGCGCGCGGGCGACCGCGTTCTCGCTCTGCCACACCGGGCCGAGGCCGAGAATGGTGACCTGCCAGGTGTACCAGTAGTTCAGCCCGTAGAAGCCGAGCAGCTCGGACATCGCGGCGACGCGGCTGGTGTCCCAGCGCTTGTTCTCGTCGCCGCCCGCCTCGCCCGCCGGGGTGAGCAGGGTGGCGAACACGCGCTCCTTGGCGACGAACTCCAGGAACTCCGCGTACCAGGTCTGCGCGTGGTAGTCGGCCATCAGCGCCGCCTTGCCGCGCGACTCGAACCAGTCGATGGTGGCGCGCAGGATGCGCCGGGTCTCGGCGTCGAAGTGCGCGGGGTCGTACGTACGCGGGTTCAGCAGCTCCATGTTACCGGACAGTAACAAAGGTCGGGCTAGGAACCAAGCCGCTCCCGCAGCGCGGCGTCCTTGTCCAGCACCAGCTGCTCCAGGTCGGCCTGGAACCGGACCATCCGCGCCCGCAGCTCCTCGTCGCTCGCGGCCAGCATGCGCACCGCGAGCAGGCCCGCGTTGCGCGCGCCGCCCACCGAGACCGTGGCCACCGGAATGCCCGCGGGCATCTGCACGATCGACAGCAGCGAGTCCATGCCGTCGAGGTACTTCAGCGGGACCGGCACGCCGATCACCGGCAGCACCGTGGCCGACGCCACCATGCCGGGCAGGTGCGCGGCCCCACCGGCGCCCGCGATGATCACCTTCAGCCCGCGATCGGCGGCCGACTCGGCGTAGTCCATCATCCGCCGCGGCGTGCGGTGGGCCGAGTACACGCCCACCTCGTAGGGCACCTCGAACTCGTCGAGCGCCTTGGCGGCGGCTTCGAGCACCGGCCAGTCCGAGTCACTGCCCATGATCAGGCCGACAGCAGCAGACATTTCGCGTGATCTCCTAGTGGATTTGGTGGCCGTCGAGCCACTCGGCGTGGGACAGCCAGTGCGCGGCCAGCTTCCCGCGGTGACGCAGGTCGTCCAGGTCGTCCCCGAGCAGGTTGACGTGCCCGAGCTTGCGCCCCGGCCGCTCGCCCTTGCCGTAGAGGTGCACCTTGACGTCGGGATACCGCGCGAACAGGTGGTGCACGCGCTCGTCCGGCCCCATTCGCGGGGACTCCGGCGCGCCGAGCACGTTCGCCATCACGCAGTGCGGCGCGAGCAGGTCGGTGGTGCCGAGCGGGTAGTCGAGCACCGCGCGCAGGTGCTGCTCGAACTGCGAGGTCCGCGCGCCGTCCATGGTCCAGTGGCCGGAGTTGTGCGGGCGCATGGCCAGCTCGTTGACCAGCAGGCCCTCGTCGGTCTCGAACAGCTCGACGGCCAGCACGCCGACCACCTCGAGCTCGGCCGCGATGCGCAGCGCGAGGTCCTGCGCCTGCTGCCACTTCTCGTTGCTCAGCCCCGGCGCGGGCGCGAGCACCTCGGTGTTGATCCCGTTCCGCTGCACGGTTTCCACCACCGGCCACGCCGCGCCCTGCCCGAACGGCGAGCGCGCCACCAGCGCGGCCAGCTCGCGGCGCATGGCGACCTTCTGCTCCACCAGCAGCGGTGTGCCCGCGGCCAGCAGCTCGGGCACCAGCTTCGCGGCTTCCTCGGCGGAATCGACCACCCACACCCCACGGCCGTCGTACCCGCCGCGCGCGGCCTTGAGCACCACCGGCCAGGAGTACTCACCGCCGAAGGCGACCAGGTCGTCCACATCGGACACCCGGGCGAAGGCGGGCCCGGGAATGCCGGTCGAGGACAGCCGCTCGCGCATGACCAGCTTGTCCTGCGCGTGCAGCAGCGCGTCGGGGCCGGGCCGGACCACCACGCCCTCGTAGGTCAGCGTCTGCAGGTGCTCGCCGGGCACGTGCTCGTGGTCGAAGGTGAGCACGTCCACAGTGGACGCGAACTCCCGCAGCTTGTCCAGGTCGGTGTGCCTGCCGAGCACCACCTGCCCGGCGACCAGGCCGGCCGAGTCGTTCTCGTCGGCGGCCAGCACCCGCAGCGACTGGCCGAGCGCGATCGCGGCCTGGTGCGTCATCCGCGCCAGCTGCCCGCCACCCACCATGCCCACGATGGGCAGTCCGGTTCGTTTGTCCATGATGTACCTACTCTAATTCTCGGGGCCGCCGCAGTTCGCGCGCGGCCAGCACGACCAGCGTGACCGCGGTGACGAGCACGTACGCGTTGCCGAGCACGGTCTCCACCGGGCCCCAGCCGAACTCGGTCGTGCCGCCGTTGGGCACCAGCATGATCAGGCAACCCACCAGCGGGGCCGCCACCGCGGCGGCGAGCCAGTACCGGCGCTTCGACAGCAACAGCACCAGCAGCGGCACCACCCACACCCAGTGGTGCGACCAGGACACCGGCGAGACCAGCAGCGCGGTGAACGCGGTCACCAGCACCGCGGCCAGCGCCTGTCCGCGCCGGTGGTACCGCACCACCAGGAACACCGCGGGCACCGCCAGCAGCGCACCGATCGCCAGCGCCACCGGCATGCCCCACGGCGCCACCTCGGTGGCCCGCCCGAGCATGCCGTTCAGCGACTGGTTGAAGATCCAGTGCGTGGCGCCGATGCGCTCGGGATCCGACGCCGCCTCGGTCCAGTAGCGCACCGCGTCCACCGGCATCACCGCGAACATCAGCGCCTGGAGCACGGCGAAGGTGGCGAGCGCGCGCAGCGCGTCCTTCCAGCGGCCGGTGAACAGCAGGTGCGCGATGAAGATCAACGGGGTCAGCTTCACCGCCGCCGCGACCCCGACCAGCACGCCACCCCAGCGCGACCCACGAGCCGAGATCACCAGCACGTCCAGCATCACCAGCGCCATCAGGATCAGGTTGATCTGACCCAGGAACACCGTCTTCCAGACCGGCTCCAGCGCGAACGCCGCCACGGTCAGCCCGGCCACCGCCGGCCAGCTCGCCGAGCGCCAGCTCACCTTCACCACCGCGGCGAGGCCGAGCACGGACAGCGCGCCGACCACCCCCCAGACCAGGCCCGGCGGCACCAGCACCAGCGGGGAGAACAGCAGCGCCGCCGCCGGTGGATAGGTGAACGGCAGCCGCACCCACGGCGGCAGCGTGGTCAGGTGCTCACGGATGTAGAGCGGCTCGCCCTTGAGCATGGTCAGCGCGCCCGCCCGGTACACCGCGCTGTCCGCCCCGAGGTGCCAGTTCAGCAGCCAGGCCGCGACCCCGACGGCGAGCGCGGCACCCGCCAGCGCCGCGGCGGGCCACCACCTGAGGTCAGCGCGCGGACGTAACGTCGACATGCGCGTCCAAAGCCGGTTCCGGCCGCCGTCGCCGGAAGACGAGCCAGCGCACGAACAACAGCAACGCCAGCAGGAACGGCACCAGGATGTACGCGCTGCCCAGCACGAACTGCCAGAACTCCCAGTGCAGCTCGATGTTGCGCCCGTTCGGCAGGATCAGCAGCACGCAGCTGACGAAGATGCCGGCCACGCCGAGCGCGACCGCCCAGCGGCGCCAGGCCGCGGCCGGGGTGGTCCGCGGCAGCCGCGAGACCAGCAGCACGATCAGCGGCACCGCCCACACCCAGTGGTGCGACCAGGACACCGGCGAGGCCAGCAGGATCCAGAAGGCGGTGACCAGCAACGCGGCCAGGTGCTGCCCGCGCCGGTGGAAGCGCAGCATCAGCCACACCGCGGGCGCGGCCAGCAGCGCGGCCACCACGTGGCTGGCCGTCGAAGCCCACGGCGCCAGGTCGGTGAGGCGGTTGACCAGCCCGTTGAGCGACTGGTTGCCCGCCCAGTGCAGCGGCCCGATGCGGCCGGTGTCCGGCAGCGTGTGCGTCCAGTACCGCCAGGCGTCGCCAGGGACCAGCAGGAACATCAGCCCCTGCAACGCGACGAAGGTGCCGAGGGCGCGCAGCGCGTCCTTCCAGCGGCCGGTGAACAGCAGGTGCGCGATGAAGATCAACGGGGTCAGCTTCACCGCCGCCGCGACCCCGGTCAGCACACCGCCCCAGCGCGACCCGCGAGCCGAGATCACCAGCACGTCCAGCATCACCAGCGCCATCAGGATCAGGTTGATCTGCCCGAGGAACACCGTGCGCCAGACCGGTTCGAGCCCGAGCAGCACCACCGAGAAAACCAGCGTGGCGCGGGCCGGGGAGGCCCACCAGCGCGGGGCGTCCGGCGCGGGCCGCGGTAGCGAGCCGATCGCGATGCGGATGCACAAGGCCATCGCCAGGATCGAGATCGCGGTCAGCACGCCCCAGGCGACCTGGATCGGCATGATCGCCAGCGGCACGAAGAGCAGTGCCGCGGTCGGCGGATAGGTGAACGGCAGCAGCGCCCACCACGGCTCGGTGCTCAGCGTGTTCGATTCGTAGAGCGGGTCGCCGTTGAGCAGCGTCAGCGCCCCGGCCCGGTAGACCGCGCTGTCCACGCCGAGCCGCCAGTCCAGCAGCCAGCCGAGCACGCCGGCCGCGATCGCGATCACCGGCACGGCGGCCAGCAGCAGGATCGAGCGGGGCCGGACGGACAGCCTGGCGAGCGAGGTGCGCAGGGCCAGCCGGGGGTGGCGGGCCGGTGGAGCGGACTCGCCGTCGGTGGCGGGCGGCGCGTGCTGGGTCACCCATCCAGCAAATCACGCGACCGCCCCCGCAGGTCAGCCAGGTCGGGGGATCACGCGCGCCCCAGCGAGGTGAGCAGCTCGCACGCGCCGTCGTGGGTGGCGGGCAGCCGCAGCACCCGGATCCGGGGATCACCCGCCTGGTGCAGCTGGGCGTCCACGCTCAGCCGTTCGTGCAGCTCGCGGCGCAGCAGCACCCCACGCTGCGCGATGCCACCGTCACGGCGGAGCAGCACCGCCACCGTCGACGGGCCGAGCGCGGCCACGCTCTCACCACCGTCGAACACCTGCCGGACGGCGTCGGAAACCAGGATCATGCCGGTCAGCCGCGGCCACCCGGCCAGCAGCGAGAAGTCCATGGTGACCACGAGCAGCATGTGGTCCAGCGAAGCGGGCTCACCGCGGCGCGCGGCCTCCCGGTACACCTCGGCGAGCCGGGTGCGCAGGTACGCGGCGGTCGGCAGGCTGGTCAGCGGGTCGGTCACCTCGGCCTTGGCGAGCTGGTCGAGCGCGACATCGGCCCAGGCGATCGCGGTCACCCGCAGCAGGTTCGACGGGGTGGCGTCCACATTGGGCACCACCAGCCCCTCGGCGCACTCCGGCTGGGCGAGCACCGCGTGCAGGGCGGCGAGATCGGCCAGCGTCTCGGCCAGCCCGGCGCCGGCGGCGGCACGGGCGCGGCCGAGCCCGGCCAGTGCCAGCTCGGGCGGGGTGCCGCCGACCACCGCCGCGCAGACCGTGTCGACCTCGGGCAGGGCCCAGTCACTCGGGAACCGCCACCCGGCGGCCAGGCTGGCGGTGCGCCAGCGATCACGCAACGTACGGCTGTCGGCACCGAGCGCGCCTGAGCCGGTGGCCTTGGGCGGCCAGCCGAGCACATCCGTCAACGCAGCGTTCCCTTCGTTCTGGTGGTCCGACGGGGAGGGGACGCCGAACTCGGCCGTGCGTGACGCGGTTCGACCGATCCGGTTATCAGCGCCACCCATCGCGTGACGTTCCCGGGTGCCTCAGTCACACTGGTCGCGGCGCGAGCAGCGCCGCCGGGTTGTGAAGGGGAGGACCGTGGCCACCGTACCCGCTGACGTCAGCGGCCAGAGCGATGCCGAACTGATCGCTTCGGTGCGCGCGGGCACGATTTCCGCGTACGGGCAGTTGTACGAGCGGCACGTCAACGCGGCCTACAACCTGGCCAGGCAGCTGTCGCGGTCCCCGGCCGAAGCCGACGACCTGGTCTCCGAAGCCTTCGCCAAGGTGCTGGACACGCTGCGGGCCGGCAAGGGTCCCGACACCGCCTTCCGCGCCTACCTGCTGACCGCGCTGCGCCACACCGCGTACGACAAGACGCGCAAGGACAAGAAGGTCGACCTCAACGAGGACATGAGCACCGTCGGCGCCGAGGCGCTGACCGTGCAGTTCTCGGACACCGCGCTGGCCGGGCTGGAGCGCACGATGGCCGCGAAGGCCTTCGCGCGCCTGCCCGAGCGCTGGCAGGCGGTGCTCTGGCACACCGAGATCGAGCAGCAGACGCCCGCCGAGGTCGCGCCGCTGCTCGGGCTCACCGCGAACGGCGTGTCCGCGCTGGCCTACCGCGCCCGCGAGGGCCTGCGGCAGGCGTACCTCCAGGTCCACCTCGCGGAGACCTCGGCGGAACGCTGCCGCGCGACCGCCGACCGGCTCGGCGCGTGGACCAGGGACGGTCTGTCCAAACGGGAACGCGCGCAGGTGGAAACCCATCTCGACGAGTGCGACCGCTGCCAGGCGCTGGCCGCCGAACTCGCCGACGTCAACGGCGCCTTGCGCGCGGTCGTCGCACCGCTGGTGCTGGGTGGCGCGGTGTTCGCGTACCTGGCCGCGGCGGGTGCGGCCAAGGCCTCCGGGGCGACCGCGGGTGCGGCCGCCGCCGGTGCCGCGGCGGCGGGTGCCGGTGCTGGCGCGTCCTCGGGCAGTGGTGGTGGCGCGGCGGCGAACCTGGCCGCGTCCGGGCCACGGCAGTTCATCGGGGTCGCCGCGTCCGGGGTGGCGGTGGCGGCCGCGGTCGCCGCGGCGCTCGCCTCGGGTGGTGGGCCGACCATTCCGGCCGCGCTGGAGCAGCCGCCGCCCGCGGTGCAGCAGGTCCAGCCACCGCAGCCACAACCTCAGCCGAACCCGCCGGCGGTGCCGGTGGTGCCGCCCGCGCCACCCGCGCCCGCACCACCGCCGCCCGCCCCGGAACCGGAGCCCGCGCCACCGCCCGCGCCGGAACCCGCGCCCGAGCCCGCGCCGGAGCCGCCGCCGAGCGAGCCGCCGCCCGCTCCGGAGGCACCGAACATCGTCACCACCCCGCCGCCGTCCAACCTCGAACTCACCCCTGGCGGAGATCCGGTGGACGTTCCGTTCACCGTGAACAACACCGGCGGTTCGGTGTCGGAGCCGGTGACGGTCACGCTGAACCTGCCGCAGGGCGTGAGCGCGGTGCAGATGCCCGGCGGTGGCGGCGGGGCCGGGCGTGCCCAGCAGCAGCCGTCGGATGAGCCGCCCGCGCCGGTGCAGGTGAACTGCCCCGGCGGATCCGGCACGGTGACCTGCACGACGGGTACCGGGTTGCAGCCGGGACAGCAGGCGGTGCTGACCTTCCGGCTGGTCGCCGACGGCACGGCCGACGAAAGCCAGGTCACCGGCTCGGTTTCGTCGGGCACCTCGGTGCCGGTGACGGTCAAGGTGCCGGTGAAGCCCGCGCAGGACGACGTGAAGCTGTCCGTCAGCCAGGCGTGGACCTCGACCTTCCCGTGGGCGCGGCACCCGGTGCTGCACATCAGCCTGCAGAACGCCGGGCCGACCATCAAGCCCGCGAAGGTGACGGTGAGCAGCCCGGCGCGGCTGATCCTCGGGACCTACCGCGCGACCTGCGGCACCGACGGCGGGACCACCACCTGCACCAGCAAGAAGCCGATGCAGCCGGGCGACCGCCTGCACATCTGGGTGCTGCTGGACAAGCAGCAGCCGAGCAAGGACGTGACGGTGACGGTCACGGCGACGCTGGGGAAGGACACGGAGACGCAGACCGTGCGCGTCGACTGCTGGGGCCGCAAGTGCACCCCGCCGTCGTCCTCGGTGACGCCTCCGCCGTCGTCGACGACCTCGAAGCCGAAGCCGACGATCCCGTCGCCGAGCGACAAGCCGTCGTCTCCGTCGAGCACACCACCGCCCAGCAGCGAGACCACCACCACAACGCCGCCGGAATCGCCTCCGGAGAAGCCTTCGCACCCGCACCCACCGGCTCCGCCGGCGGTGACCCCGGGACCGCGCTGGGACTGGCCGTTCTTCTGAGCCGGACCGGTTCGATAGCGTGCCCCGCACTATGGGGTACTTGAGGCGGCTGCTGGTCAGCCATCGGGAACTGGTGCGGTTCGCGCTGGTCGGCGGGGTGTGCTTCGTGCTGACCATGGCGGTGAACTACGCGCTGAAGTTCACCGTGCTCACCGCGCATCCGGTGACCGCGCAGGGCATCGCCGTGCTGGTCGCGACGATCGTGTCGTACGTGCTGAGCAGCGAATGGTCGTTCCGCACCAGAGGCGGACGGCGGCGGCACCACGAAGCCGCGCTGTTCTTCCTGATCAGCGGGATCAGCCTCGGGCTCAACGCATTGCCACTGGCCATCTCACGCTATGTGTTCGACCTCCGCGTGCCGTCCGTCACGCTGGTCACCCAGGAGGCCGCCGACTTCCTCAGCGGAATGATCATCGGCACCCTGCTGGGCACGGTCTTCCGCTGGTGGGCGCTGAAGAAGTGGGTCTTTCCCGAGGCGGACGCCCGGCCGCGGACGCGCCGCCGGACCCGGCCGGATCCCGGAATTCCCCAGGACCGGGCCGCCTGAATCGGCACGCTACGTACACTTCGGGGTGTGACCATTGTCGAGACGGTGCTCAGTCGCGTCCCGAAACCGCTGCGCTCGGTCCTGATCAAGCACCGGGAACTGCTGAAGTTCGCGATTGTCGGCGGCACCACCTTCCTGGTCGACAACGGAGTCTGGTACCTGCTCAAGCTGACCGTGCTGGAGTCCAAGCCGACCACGGCCAAGGCCGTCGCGATCATCGTCGCGACGATCGTGTCGTACGTGCTCAACAGCGAGTGGTCGTTCCGCACCAGGGGCGGCCGCGAACGCCACCACGAGGCCGCGCTGTTCTTCCTGATCAGCGGCGTGGCGATCGCGGTGAACCTGGTCCCGCTGTACGTCTCCAGATACGTGCTCGACCTCGAAGTCCCGCACGTGCCGTTCTGGGCGCAGGAGATCGCCGACTTCACCAGCGGCTCGATCATCGGCATGCTGCTGGCGATGGTGTTCCGGTTCTGGGGCTTCAAGAAGTGGGTGTTCCCGGACGAGCTGGGCCACCGCCGCCGGGACGCCGACGACGACCCCGAGGAAACCGAAGGCGCCCAGGTCCACGAGTTCCCCGCCCGCTGAACCTCAGCGGGGCGTGCGTTCCCCCGGCCAGTTCATCGCCGCGACCGCGTCCGCCGGGCGCGGCACGCGCAGGAACAGGCTGAACGTCGCCGGGCGCTTGACCGACAGCTCCAGCCTGCCGCCGTCGGCCTCGGCGAGCGCCCTGGCCAGCGCCAGCCCGACGCCGGTGGAGCCACCGCCGGAGAAGCCGCGTTCGAAGATGTGCGGTGCCAGCTCGTCCGGCACGCCGGCCCCGGTGTCGTGCACCTCGACCACCACCGTGCCGTCGGCGTCCCCGCGCCGCGCGGCCAGCGTGACCGTGCCGGACCCGTGCCGCAGCGCGTTGTCCAGCAGCACCCCGATCACCTCGCGCAACCGGCTCGGCGTGGCCCTGGCCATCAGCCCCTCGGCCACGCGCAGGCGCAGGTTGCGGCCCTCGGCCTTGAGCGTCTGCTGCCACTCCTCGGCAATGCCGGGCAGCTCGGCGGGCAGGTCCATCGGCTCGGCACCGACCTCACTCGCCGCACGGGCGGCTTCGAGCAGTTCGTCGAGCGCTTCGGCCAGGCGGTCGGCTTGTTCCTGGGCGGCGCGGGCGTCGTCGACCACCTCGGGATCCCCGTACAGGGTGAGTGATTCCAGTCGCAGTTGCAGCGCGGTCAGCCTGCTGCGCAGCTGGTGCGACACGTCCCCGACCAGCTGCCGTTCTCGCTGCACCAGTTGCGCGAGCGCGGTGGCCGAGGAATCCAGCGCCTCGGCGACCATGTCCAGTTCGGCGACGTCGTAGCGCTTCGGATCGGGCCGGAAGTCACCACCACCGAGCCGGGCGGCCCGATCGGCGACGTGCCGCAGCGGCTGCGCGAGCCGTCGCGCGGTGACCGTGGCGACCACGGTGCCGATGCCCACCGACAGCACCACCAGCAGCACCACGGCCAGCGTGACCTGGGTTTGCGTGGTCCGCAGCGGGCCGGACGGGCTCTCCAGGGTGACCGTGCCCTCCCGCGCGATCGGCACCACGGTGGTCACCGGATCACGGCCCGGATCGACGCCGTAGACCTTCTCCGCCTCGTTCCGCTGCCGCACGGTCAGGCGGCCGTCGGGCGGCACCCCGGCCCGCAGCTTGTCCAGTTCGAGCGGGCGCCCGGCGGCGATGTCGTCGTCGATGGTGGCCGCGATGACCTGCGCCCGCGCCGCCAGGTCCTCGCCGTTCAGGTTGTCCACCAGCAGCCACGCGGTCACGCCCAGCGGGATGCCGAGCGCGGCCCCGGTGACCGCGACGGCCAGCAGGATGGCGAGCAGGATGCGGCGGCGCACGGGTTATTCGGCGTTGAAGCGGAAGCCGACACCGCGCACGGTGGCGATCCGGCGCTCGGCGTCGTTGGGCTTGCCCGGCCGCGTCAGCCCGTCCTCCCCGGCGAGGGACAGCTTCCGGCGCAGCCAGGACATGTGCATGTCCAGCGTCTTGGAGGTCTTGGACTCCAGGTCGTTCCACACCTCGGCGAGGATCTCCTCGCGGCTGACCACCTGGCCCGCCCGGCTCATCAGCACCCGCAGCAGCTCGAACTCCTTGTTCGCCAGCTGCACCTCACGACCGTCCACAGTGACCATCCGCGCGCCGAGGTCCATGCGCACCCCACCGGCTTCCAGCGCGTCCGGCGCGCGGCGGCGCAGCAGGGCGCGGATGCGGGCGAGCAGCTCGGCCAGCCGGAACGGCTTGGCCACGTAGTCGTCGGCACCGGCGTCGAGGCCGACCACGAAGTCGACCTCGTCGGTGCGCGCGGTCAGCATCAGCACCGGCAGCTCGGTGCCGCTGGCACGCAGGCGGCGGCACACCTCCAGCCCGTCCATGCCGGGCAGCCCGAGGTCGAGCACCAGCAGGTCCACCCGGTCGGTGGCGGTGCAGTCGAGCACGGACGGACCGTCACCGACCACCTTCACCGTGTACCCCTCGCGCTGCAGCGCGCGCGACAGCGGATCC
This sequence comes from Amycolatopsis albispora, assembly GCF_003312875.1. Lineage (NCBI taxonomy): Bacteria > Bacillati > Actinomycetota > Actinomycetes > Pseudonocardiales > Pseudonocardiaceae > Amycolatopsis > Amycolatopsis albispora. The sequence goes on along the minus strand of NZ_CP015163.1, from coordinate 7,521,441 downwards.
GCGATCGCGGGATCGTCCTCAGCCAGCAGAACCGTGCTCACCTGAGCAACTCTACGACCACTGCCCATGAAAGGATCGTGATCATGCCGCGCTTCACCGAGGACTTGGCGCTCGCCACCCGGCTGGCGGACGCCGCCGACGCCATCACCACGGCCCGCTTCGGCGCGCTCGACCTCCGGGTGGACAGCAAGCCGGACCGCACCCCGGTGACCGACGCGGACACCGCGGTCGAGGACGCCATCCGCGCGCTGCTGGCCACCGAACGCCCGGACGACGCCGTGGCCGGGGAGGAACGCGGTGGCGAAACGGCCGCGACCGGCCGGACCTGGGTGCTCGATCCGATCGACGGCACCAAGAACTTCCTGCGTGGCCTGCCGGTGTGGGCCACGCTGATCGCGCTCGTCGAAGACGGCGAGCCGGTGGTCGGTGTGGTCAGCGCGCCGGTGCTGGGCCGCCGCTGGCAGGCCGCGACCGGCTCGGGTGCCTGGGTGCGCGACGTCAACGGCGAGCACCGCATCTCCGTCTCGAGCGTGTCGTCACTCGAAGACGCCTACGTGTCCACCACGCACCTCGGTTCCTGGGTCGAGTTCCACTCCCGCGAGGCGTACCTCGCGCTCACCGACGCGTGCTGGGAGAACCGCGCGTTCGGTGACTTCTGGCAGCACTGCCTGGTCGCCGAGGGCGCCATCGACCTGGCCGCCGAGGCCGTGGTGAACCCGTGGGACGTGGCCGCCGCGCAGGTGCTGGTCACCGAGGCGGGCGGCCGGTTCAGCGACCTGTCCGGACGCCCGCGGTACGACCAGGGCTCGGCGCTGTCCTCGAACGGCCTGCTCCACGAGGCCGCCCTTGGGGTCTTGAAGCGTTAAACCTGGCTTCCGGCCCAGTCCAGCCGGTCCACCGTCGGCCAGGCCCGCAGCGGTACCCGGACCGGTAGCACCATGGTGGTCGCGCACTGCTCGTCGATCACCCGGTACGGATCGCGCTGCTCGAAGTCGAGGTACCGCACGTGCACCTCGGGCAGCCGCGACCAGCCGAGCGCCTCGTAGTACCCCACCGAGTGCTCCCCGCACATCAGCAGCCCGAACGGCACGGCCAGCTCGTCGAGCAGCGCGGCGAGCCGCGTGCCCAGCTCACGGCCGATCCCGCGGCCCTGGGCCTCCGGGTGCACCGCGACCAGCCCCACGTTGCCGACCAGCACCTCCAGCGGCTCACCGCCCTCGGTCACCCGGACGAACCGCCGCAGCACCCCCGCGTGCGCGATCACCCGGCCGTCTTCGCGGCCGATCACCCGCGCCTCCGGCCGTGATCCGTACCAGGTCAGCTCGCCGGAGAAGGCCGACGGGAAATCGGGATACGCCGCTCGGAGCATGGTCGCGAGCTCGGCGTGCTCCGCCCGTCCCAGCTCGCCTTCGCGCCTGATTTCCCACGTTGTCATGCGAAGAAGCGTGACACCGCGAAGCTCGAACAAGCGAGCGATTTAAGTCCGCGCCCCCGGCAGCACGCCCACCGCGCCCCGCGCCACCTGTGCCCACGCCAGCCTGCCGAACAGGTAGTGGCAGGCGACCTGCTCGTTGGTGAACCGGGCCCAGTCGTACCGGTTGCCCTGCTCGCGCCAGAACACCTCCCACGACGGCTCGGGCTCCTCGACGCGCATCAGGCACCAGGCGTTGTCCGCTTCGGCTCCGATCGAGACCACCTCGGGCGGCACGCCGAGGGTGTCGAGCCAGCGGGCGATCGAGTCGGTGTTCACGCCTGTTCCCCTTCGAAGGTGATGTCGGCCAGGTACCCGAGGGTGACCAGTTCGTCGGCCGCGTAGAGCGCGCAGTAGCGGTCGCCGCTCGCCCACACCGGCAGCGGGCGCAGCACGCGGTACCGCCGGTAACCGGTGTCGTAGTGCGACATCGGGAGCCCGCGCCGGTTGTACGGCGTGCCTTCGGCGGCGAACACCCGGCCCTCGACCGGTCCGAAGCGGTCGAGCAGCTTGCCTTCGGCGAGCACCACCGGATCGCTGGGCTGCCAGTCCTCGATCTCGGCCACCACCGGGTCGAGCGCGGGCGGTTCCCCCGGCGGCCCCGCCACCCGCCACCGGCCTTCGCGCACCCTGGCCAGCGCCTCGGTGGTGTCCATCAGATGCGACTCGGGATGGTCGTGCGGCGGGAAACCCCTGGCGGGCAACGGAAGCTGCCGCGCGGGCTTGTCGGAGGCCACCGGGAGGTGCCCGATCGGGAACATGTGCACCAGGAACAACGCGACGATGCTCTCGCGTTCCTTGCGCGGGGTGCCGAGCGGCGGTGGCGGCTGGAACTGCTGCGGTGGCGGGTAATGCTGGGGTTGCTGGTGAGGTGGCCGTTGGCCGCCCCACTGGTAGGCGCCCGGCGGTGGCGGCGCGTACGGCTGCTGCGGGTACGCGGGCGGCGGGTAGTACGGCTGCTGTGCCGGCGGTGGCACCGGTGGCACGGGCTGCTGTGGCTGCGGCGCGAACTGCGGTGGCGGGGCGGCGTCGGCGAACCCGGCCGCGGTGGTGCCCGAAACCGGCAGCGGGCCGATCGGCCCGGTTTTCATCGACGCCGCGAGCCCGGACGGCGGCGTCGGCACGTCCTCGAAACCGCCCTGCGGCAGCAGTCCCTGGTATTCACCGGGCGGCAGCGCGATCGGGCCGGTGCCCTGCGCGCCTGCCTCCGCCACACCGTCCAATTCGGACAGAACCGGCAGCGAAACCGGGGTCGCCAGGTGCGCGCCGGGGTTCGGGTCGACCAGTTCGGTGACCGCGGCCAGCCCCTCACCGCCCGGCCCGATCGCCGTGGTCAGCCTGTCCGCCACGGCTCCGAGATTGGCCGCCACCCCGGTCAGCACGGTGTCCACGCCGAGCGCCGCCGCCGGGTGCCCGGCGTCCGCCGCGGCCAGCGCGGCGTCCCGGTTCTTGGCCGCGTCGACCAGCTGGCGCACCATTTCCACCTTCGCCGCGCCGATCTCGGCGGCGGCGTGCTCCAGTCGCAGCGCGGCCTGCCCCGCCCCGCGGGCGGCGGCGACCAGCTGCCCGGTGTCGGCGTCGGCGAACCCCGCCCACGCCCGGCGCGCGAGTTCGCCGGCCTCACCGGACAGCGCGGTCAGCGCCTCGCTGGCGACCAGGTCCGCCTCCGACGCGAGCGCGGACAACTGCCGCTCCGCCTCACGCCACGCCCCGGCCTGCTCCAGCAGCGCGTCCTCGTCCGCCTCCGGCCACGCGAGCCCGACCGCCGCGGCCACCTCGGCCAGCTCGCCGGGAAGCTCGATGCCCAATTCCGCTCCCCCTAGCCGTTCAGTTCCTCTGCCGCCGCGGTGTCCGCGCCGGTGTAGTCCCCCGCCGCCGCGGAGAACTTCGTACCCCATTCGGCCAGGCGGGCGCTCAAACCCCGCACCAGCGCGCGTGTCTCCGCCGCGGGTGCGGCGTGTGACGCGGCGAAACTCTGCCCCGGGGTGTCCGTGCCCCAGGCCTCACCGGTGGCTTCCAGCGCCCATTCGAGATCGGCCGCGATCCGGCGTGCCCGGTCCGCGAACCCGTCGAACTCCCCGGCCTTCGCCCGCAACCGCTCGGCGTCGGCCTGGAATCCGGTCACCGCCCGTCCGATCCAGCGGTGGGCCAGCCCTCGTCGTCGAGCCAGACCTGGTCCTCGAAGCTGTCGTCCTCAGCCGATTCCTTGGCCTCCTCGGCCGGTTCGGCCGGGACCAGTTCGGCGGCGTCCAGGTCCGCGGTGCCGCGCAGCAGCGCGTGCGGATCGGTGCCCTTCGGCAAAGCCGGGGCCAGCACCTCTTCGGCGCTGGTGAACGCCTTCATGCCGGCCGTGTCGACCAGGCGCACGATCTCCTTGGCGAGTTCGGCCGGCCCGTATTCGCGGTAGGCGGCGTTGCCGATCTCCAGGCCGGTCAGCGCGCCCTGCGGCCCGACCGTCGCCTTGACCAGCCCGTCCCCGCTGCTCGCGGTGGCCCGCACGGCGGCCAGTTCCCGCTGCACGCCGGCCAGGTGGTCGCGGCTGCGCCGGTAGTCGGCGAGCAGTTCGTCCACGCGCGCTCGATACTCGGTCACGACGGTCTCCTCCAGCCACAGCGGTCGGCAACGGTTCTGACGCGGCACACCGCCCGCCGGTTCCACCGGACCGGGAAATGTGCCCACATCGAGTCGGCGGCCCACCGCCGCGTGCCGGGCCAGGGCTCAGCCGGCGAGTGCCTTGACCACCCTCGACGGGCTGGGCCTGCCCAGCTGCTCCGCCATCCACGTGCTGGTGCGCACGAGCGCGTCGAGGTCGGCGCCGTGCTCGATGCCGAGGCCGTCGAGCAGCCAGACCAGGTCCTCGGTGGCGAGGTTCCCGGTGGCCGATTCGGCGTACGGGCAGCCGCCCAGCCCGCCCGCCGAGGAGTCCACAGTGGACACACCGAGGCGCAGCGCGGCCAGCGTGTTCGACAGCGCCTGGCCGTAGGTGTCGTGGAAGTGCACGGCCAGCTGGTCCGGCGAAGCGAAGCCGCCGACCACCCGCTCCACCTGGCCGGGCGTGGCCACGCCGATGGTGTCGCCGAGGGAGAGCTGGAAGCAGCCCATGTCCAGCAGCCGCCTGCCGGCCGCGACCACCTGTTCGGCGGGCACCGGGCCCTCCCACGGGTCGCCGAAGCACATCGACAGGTACCCGCGCACCTGGAGCCCCTCGGCCAGCGCGCGTTCGACGACCGGCTCGAACATGCCGAACTGCTCGTCCAGGCTCGAGTTCAGGTTGCGCTTGGCGAAGGTCTCGGTGGCGCTGGCGAAGATCGCGATGCTGGACACCCCGGCGGCCAGCGCCCTGTCCAGGCCACGCGCGTTCGGCACCAGCACCGGGTACGAAACGCCCTCCCGGCGCTCGAGCCCGGCCAGCAACTGCTCGGCGTCGGCCAGCTGCGGCACCCACTTCGGGTGCACGAAGCTGGTCGCCTCCAGCACGGACAACCCGGCCCCGGCCAGCCTGTCCAGGAACTCCAGCTTCACCTCGACCGGGACCACGGCCTTCTCGTTCTGCAGGCCGTCGCGGGCGCCGACCTCCCAGATCGTCACCCGTTCCGGCAGGCCTTCCGCGGGGACCCGATCGGGCAGGCCGACTTCGCGTGCGCCCAACTCAGCGCCCCCGTCCGCGCTGCGGCGGCTCCTGCGGTGGCGCCTGCTGCTGGACGAAGTCGTCGTACGGGTTGTCGTTGACCTCGCGGTAGATGTGCGTGTGCACCTGCTCGACCTTCGGGATGTCCTCGAAGGTCAGCGGCTCGTCGGAGGCGGACTCGATGATCAGCGTGCCGCAGCCGAAAACGCGGTCGATCAGCCCGTGCTCGAAGCGCACGCTGTTGATCCGCGACATCGGGATGTCGATCCCGGTCCGCTTGAGCACGCCCTCACGCGCGATCAGCCGGTCCGTGGTGACGATGAAGTGCGTGGTGCGCCAGCGGACGAACGGGGTCAGGAACAACCACACGATCAGCAGCAGCCCGACCGCGCCGATGGCGATCAGCCACACCGTGTCCCACGGCGGTGTCGCGTCCATGGCCAGCGTGGCCAGCCAGATCCCCGCGCCGATGGTGATCAGCAGGACCAGGAAGGGCAGCACCAGCATCTTGAAATGCGGGTGCTTGTGCACCACGACGCGCTCGCCTTCGCTGAGCAGATCGTCTGGGTAAGCCACGTCGACGCTCCCGTGCTCGAAGCCTGCAGGTGCGTTTACCGTACTCGTCAGCTGGGCCGCAGGTGCACCACGTCGCCGGCAAAGATGGTGCGCCGCTGCCCACCCGGGGTCTTCAGCACCAACTGCCCCGAGGAGTCCACGTCCACCGCCTCGCCGGGCACCGCGCCGCCGTCCGGCGTGATGATGTTGACGCCCTGGCCGAGCGTGGCGCAGTGCCGCCGGTAGTCGGCCAGCAGCCCGGCCCGCTCGAGGTCACCGCCCGCCGCCCGCCAGCGGCTTTCCCGGTCGGCGAAGGCGGTGAGCAGCAGGCGCGCGATCTCGGTGCGGTCGGTGGTGCGCGCGCCCTGCTCGGCCAGCGAGGTGGCAGGCAGCCCGCCCGGGCCCGGCGGCACCTTCTCCTTGAGCGGCAGCACGTTCAGCCCGATGCCGAGCACCACGCCGATCTCGTCGGAGGACAGCGCCTCGGACAGCACCCCGGCGCATTTCGCCCGATCGGGGCCGGCGAGCACGTCGTTCGGCCACTTCAGCACCGCGTCCACGCCGAGGTCGGCGGCCACGTCGACCAACGCGAGCCCGGCGACCACGGCGAGCGAGCCGAGCCCGGCGAAGCTCACCTCGCGCGGGCGCAGCAGCACGCTGAGGTAGATGCCCGCGCCCTTCGGGGAGCGCCAGTCGCGGGCACGCCTGCCGACGCCGGCGGTCTGCTCGTCGGCGATCAGCACCGTGCGGTCCTCCGCCTGGAAACCGTCGTCGGTGGTGGCGGCGGCGCGCAGATCGGCGTTGGTGGAGCCGGTGCTGGGCACGACGTCGATCGCGGCGTACGGGCCGTCGGGCTGGAGAAGAGCGGCGCGCAGGGCGGCCTCGTCCACGGGGGCACTCCGGTGGTTCACCCCTTCAGGTTAGAAGAGTCCCGCGCTTCGGGATATTCGGCGGTCGGCTCCGCGGCCGCCCTCTAGCCTGACCGCGTGGCAAATCGACTGCACCGCTTTCTCGCGGGCGCGGGCGGGCGGGCGCTGGTCGCGGTTCCGCTGGTCGGCGCGCTGGCGATCGCCGGGTACATGGTGGCGAAACCCGATGCCGCGGATCCGGTGCCGCAGGCGGCCGCGGTGCACCCGGTCGGTGGTGGCGCGGTGCCCGCCGGGCCGTCGACCCTGCGCGAGACGGCGCCGGTCGAAGCCGTGGCGCCCGCGGCCGCGCCGAACGAGCTGGACCTGTGGGTGGCGAAGCTCGCCGGGCCGCTCGACATCCCGCCGCGGGCGCTGGCCGCCTACGCCACCGGCGAGCTGAAGCTGCGCGAGGAACGGCCGGGCTGCCACCTCACCTGGGTCACCCTGGCGGGCATGGGCAAGGCCGCTGACAACCACCGCGACGGCACCGCCGACGGGGCGATCGCGGCCGGTCGCAAGCTGTGCGGCAAGGGCGTCGACCTGAACACCGGCTGGTGGAAGGCGGTCGGCGCGTACGCCGACGGCACTGACGCCGAACTCTTCCGACAGAAGGCGCTCGGCAACGCGCAGCTCTACGCCACGCTCTCGCTGAACCCCGAGCTGGCGACGGCGCCGTCCACCCGCGCCACCCGGTTCGCGCTCGACCAGATCGGCCTGCCGTACGTCTGGGGCGGCAACGGCCCGGAGGCGGGCGCGGCTGGTTTCGACTGCTCGGGGCTGACCAAGGCCGCCTACGACAGTGCCGGGGTGCAGTTGCCGCGCACGGCCGACAGCCAGTTCCGCGCGCTCGGCGCGTCCTCGGCGGAGCCCGCGCTCGGTGATCTGGTGTTCTACGGCAATCCGGGCACCCGCATCCACCACGTCGGCATGTACGTGGGCAACGGGCTGATGGTGAACGCGCCGACCGAGGGCCAGGCGATCCAGCTGCACAGCTACCGCACCCGCGGTGACGACTACGCCGGGGCGGCCAGGCCGTGACCGACTTCTGCTGGCTGGACCTGAAAACCCGGGACGTGGCCGGCACCGCCGAGTTCTTCTCGGCCGCGCTCGGCTGGCGGTTCGCGGTGGACGAGCAGGACTGGCGCCAGGCCACCAAGATCTACGACGGCGACCGCGAACTCGGCGGGGTGAGCGATCTGGCGAACCCGATCTACCCGCCGGGCACCCCGCCCCACCTGGCCTTCTACCTCGCGGTCGACCACGTGGACCAGCGCACGGCCGCCGCGGTCGAGCACGGCGCCACGCTGGTGGCCGGCCCGTTCGACGCCGGTGACCAGGGCCGTCTGTCCACTTTGCTCGATCCAGCCGGGGCGGCGGTGTCCTTCTGGGAGGCGCGGGCGTTCAGCGGCTGGCCGGAGCCACCGGGACGGCTGGTGCTCGCCTGCCCGGATCCCGCCGCGGCGCGGTCCTTCTACGATCGCGTGCTGGGCGAAGTACCGCCGTCGGCCGATTTTGTCCGCGGTGACGAACCCGGGTGGACACTCGCGCTGCCGGTCGGCGAACCCGGTTCCGGCTGGGTGCGCAGCCCGGAGGGCATCGGCTTCCGGCTCACCAGCGCACGGAGTGCTCTTCCATGACCCCGAAGCCGTCGGCCAGCTCGACCCCTCCGGGCAGTACCCCGGAAAACCGGCCGAACGGCTGCCGGTAAGCACTGTCCACCAGGAACAGCCGGTCGTGCCGTGACCGTTCCTCTTCGACGGTGAACCGCAGCTCGTTATTCGCTTCGGTCACCGAAGAAAGATCATCGGCGAATCGCACCGGCGGCACTTCCACCGCCGTTCCGCCCACCCACACCGTGCGTTCCGAAGAACTGCCGTCGTGAATTCCGTCGACCAGATTCCAGGCCACCGGCCGCCCGGCGGGATCGGTGCCGCAACCGGCGCTCCACCGCCACTCGGTCACCCTCGCGTGGTGCCCGGCCGACTCGTCCAGCAGGCCCGGCGAGTCGACCTCGATCCGCGAGCCGCCCGCCTCCACCCAGCCGTGCACGCGCAGCGGGGTCTTGCGCGTCCAGATCGGGTGGCCGCCGTGCCGCGACACCACCTCCACGCGCTCCCCGGCGCTGGTCAGCCGCAGCTCACCACCGGGGAAGACCACGCGGTCACCAGCCAGTTCGACGGCCGCGCGCAGGACCGTGCGCTCCCGGAACGCGCCGCCATCGCGGTCGTGCACCGCCCAGAACGACTGCGGTGCACCGGCGATCCGGACCAGCCCGACGCAGAGTTGCAGCCGCGGCCCGTAGACACCCACGTACCGCCAGCGCTTCAGCGGGCGAAAGCCGCGGAAGCGGGTCAACCGCGTGGGATCGAGCGGGCCGGGGCCGTCGCCCCGCCAGGGCAGTGCGTGCATCCGGCAATCCTAAAGACGCGACACACCGAAGCACTGACGTATCCCCTAGGGAGAACGGGTGCAGAATTTTCGCAGGCGATGTCGATATCCGGCGGGCGGCTTCGACGTAGAGGTGAAAGCCCCCGCCGACCGGAACGGAGAAAGCGATGTCCCACCCACTCGGACCGCTGGCCGACAACTTCACCGCCTATGCCGTCTACGCCACCGCCCAGACCGAGATGCGGCACGCCTACGCGCTGATCGAAGCCGGTGAGTACCTGGCCGCCGCGGCCGAGATCACCTCGGCCGCCCAGGCCGCCGAGGTGCTCGCGCGCCGCACCGAACTGCTCGACCCCGAACGCGGACGCCGGTGGCGGAAAGTGGCGCGGACCAGGCACAAGTTCGCCGAGCACGCCCGCCTCCGCGCCCAGGGCGCGCTGCCCGAAGCCGCCTAGCCACCCCGCTTGAGTTTTGCGACAGATCGTCGTAACCTCTTTTTACGACAGATCGTCGCGAAAGTACCCGAGCGGAGAGGGCCGCCATGAAAACGGCCATGGATCACCTCGAGCTGGTCGAGCTGATGGGCCGGTACGCCGACCTGGCGGACCTGAAGCAGTTCAGCGAACTCGCCGGCCGCGTCTACACCGACGAGGTCACCCTCGACTTCGAATCGGTGACCGGGATGCCACCGATGGCCGTGCCGGTCGGCCAGTACACCGAGATCCTCCGAGGCGCCTTCGCCCCCTTCCAGGCGACCCACCACGTCATCAGCGGTCACGTCATCGACGTCGACGGCGACACCGCGAAGATCCACGCGCACGTCCGCGCCGAGCACTGGCTTCCGGACCAGGCCACCGGCGACGGGCGCAATCGCTGGCTGGTGGTCGGCTTCTACGACAACGAGGCGGTCCGCACCCCGGACGGCTGGCGGCTCACCCGCGTCCGGCTCACCTCGAAGTACCAGGAGAACGCCCATCTCGCCGCCGCCGGGCAGGCGGGCTAGCCGGATGCCGCGCATCCGGGGAGCCAGCATCGAGGAACACCACGAGATGGTGTGGGCGGGCCTGGCCGAAGCGCTGCGGCAACTGCTGCTCGAGCGTGACTACGACACGATCACCCTGGGGCACATCGCGACCAGGGCGGGGCTCGCTCGCAACACGCTCTACAACTACGCGCGCGACAAGCGCACGCTGGTCCTCGCGCTGGCGGAGCGGGCGAGCGGCCCCATGCTGGCGCGGGTGACGGCAATCGCGGAGCGTTCCCGGGAGCCGGCGGCGGACCGGCTGCGGGAGACCGTCGAAGCGGTCCTGGACGCCTGCACCGACCAGGCGATGCAGTTGATGTTCCTGCCCGCCGCCGCACCACTGGCCGCCGAGGTGCCGAAGGGACCGCACGGGCCGTTCCACGCGGTGGTGGTGCAGGTGGAACGCATCGTCCGGGACGGCGTGGAAAGCGGGGAATTCCGGGACGTCGGCGACGTGCGGCTGGCCGTGGAGCTGCTGTCCGGCGTCATGCGCGCCGGTGCCGAACGCATCGGCCGGGAGCCGGACGCGTTCGCGCGCACCGTCCAGTCCGCGCAGGAGATCATTCTCGCGTCGCTGACCAGCGACCGGCACCCTCCGGCCGGCCATTCTTACCGGACCGCCACGCCGTAGTCCGCCAGCTCGATCGATTCGGACTTCTCCTGCATGCCGCCGGTCAGCAGTTTCCGCCACGGCCCGGCCAGCATCACGCGGGTGAACCCGTCGCGCAGCCGGATGCCGAGCGCCGACGAGGGCAGGAACGCCCGCGTGCCGCCGGGCATCGGCTGCTGGTTCGCCCGCACGTAGTCCCGCAGCTTCGCCTCGTAGGCGGCGAAGGCGATCCGGTGGTCGCCGCCCGCCGCCGCCAGTTCCCCGGCCAGCACGTACGCGCCGACCAGCGCCATGCTGGTGCCCATCCCGACCGAACCGCCGAACGCGGCGTCGCCGAGCAGCACCACGCGGCCGCGCGACCAGCCGTCCACATGCACCTTCGCCGCGCGGTCGGTGAAGAAGTCGTCGGCCGCCCACATGCCCCGCAGCAGGTGCGGCACCTCCCAGCCCGCCCCCTCGAACGCGTCGGCCACCCGCTGCTTTTGCCCGCACAAGCCGGTCCGCGGCTGCGGCGGCGTGACGAAGTAGAGGTAACCGCGCGCGCCGTGGGGTGTCGGGTAGAGGCTCGCCATGCGACCGCCGACACCGTTCGCGGCGGGCAGGTTGTGCATCAACTGCCAGTCGCCCAGCGAAGCGGGCGCGTCCAGGCCGAAGATCGCCAGCTGGTAGCCGAGATCGGTGACGAACTCCCGCTCCGGGCCGAAGGCCAGTGCACGCACGTTGGAGTGCAATCCGTCCGCGCCGACCACGAGGTCGAAGGTCCGCGGTGCCGCGTGCTCGAAGGTGACCTCGACCCCGTCCGCGTGCTCGGTGAGGCCGGTGATCGAGTCGCCGAACAGGTACTCGACCCCGTCCTGGGCGGCGCCGACCAGCAGGCCGACCAGGTCGCCGCGCAGGATCTCCAACTCGGCGATGACCCCGCCGGAGTCGCCGAGCGCGTCGGCCGGGAACTCCACCACCCGGCGGCCCGCACTGTCCACATTGGCCATTCCGCGGACGCCGGTGTGCGCGGCCCGCACCGCGTCGAGCAGGCCCATGCGCTCGACCACGGTGCGCGCGGCACCCCGCAGGTCGATCGCCTGGCCGCCGGGGCGGGGCGCGGGCGCGCGCTCCACCACGGTCGGTGCGAACCCGTGGCGGCGCAGCCAGTGGGCCAGCGCCGGGCCGGCGACGCTGGCGCCGGAGATCAGAACGTTCTTCATGGTGACTCCCCTTGGTTGCGTGCGTACACCGTACATAGTTACCCGTACAGCCTACATATGTCCAGGATCTCCCGGAAGAAGCTGCACTAGCGCACTAGTGCGGTGGATAGGTGCACTAGGCTGGTGACGCGAGTCGGCGCCCGGAAGGAGTCCCCACCATGAACGCCGCGCCGTACACCCGGATCGTCGACGAGATCCGGTCGCGCATCGAGTCGGGCGAGCTGAAGCCGGGCGACCGGGTGCCGTCCACCCGGCAGATCACCCAGGACTGGGGCGTGGCGATGGCAACGGCCACCAAGGTGCTCACCACGCTGCGCCGGGAGGGCCTGGTGCGCGCGGTGCCCGGGGTCGGCACCGTCGTCCGGACCACCGAGGTCCCGGCGCCGCCCGTGCGCGCGACCCGCCGCCGGATGGCCGAGGCCGAGCTGAGCCGCGAGGCCGTGGTGCGCCGGGCGATCGAAATCGCCGACACCGAGGGCCTGCCCGCGCTGTCCATGCGCCGGGTCGCCACCGATCTCGGCGCCGCCACCATGTCGCTCTACCGCTACGTGCCGGGCAAGGACGAACTTGTCCTGCTCATGGCCAACACCTGCTTCGGCGACCTGCTTTTGCCCGCGGAAGCACCCGCGGGCTGGCGGGCGCGGCTGGAGGTGGCCGCGCGCACGCAGTGGCGGATCTACCGGAAGCACCCGTGGCTGGCGCAGGTCATCTCGATGACCAGGCCGCAGCCGCTGGAGAACCTGCTTTTGCACGCGGAATGGGCGGTGCGCGCGTTGCGCGACCTGGACCTGCCGAAGACAACGGTGCTCTACTTCCACCTCGCCGTGTTCGGTTACGTCCGCGGGGCCGCGGCGAATCTGGAGCCCGAGGCGGAGGCCCAGCGCGAGACCGGGCTGAGCGCGGACGAGTGGGTCGAGACGCAGGAGGGCGAGTTCAACCGGATCGTCGCGTCCGGCGCCATCCCGGCCTTCGCCGAACTCGCCACCCTCGACGACTTCGACCTGGACCTGGACGTGCTGTTCGAACTCGGCCTGCGCTGGACGCTCGACGGCCTGGCCGCGTCCCTGGAACGGGGCGACTACCCGCGCTAGTGCCGCACGCCCGCGATCTGGGTGGCCCGCGATCCGGGCCCGCGCCGCCCCTGGACACGAATGTGGCTTATGTGTCGCCCGGCGGAGGCTCCCGAGCGGCGCGGTGACCTAGTGGCGCACGCCCGCGATCTGGGTGGCTTGCGCGACCAGGCGGTCCTTGCTGTCGAAGGCCTGCGCGACCTCGTCCATCCGGTTGCCACCGACGTCGCCGGCGGTCATCCGCACGCGGATCGGGCCCGGCGCGGGCAGCCGCCGCAGGTATGCCGTGAACTGCACGGTCGGCGCCCAGCCGGACAGGCCGAGGTCGTAGGAAACCGGCGGCACCGGGTCCAGGGCGACGAGCAAGCTCAACGGGTCCCAGTCGGCACCGTCCGCGAGCCGCTGCCACGACGAGATCACCCCGCCGCGAGCCGGTTTCCCGACCGCGAAGCCGACCACGCGCGGGTCGAGCCGCTGCTCGACCACGTCCATCAGGTCCACCCGGAACCCCGCGCCCGGCGCCTCGGCGGGCGCGGGCACGCAGTCTTCTTCCGGCGGAATGTCGATCGGCTCGACGCCGGACCACCACGGGCCTTCGTCGTCCAGCAGACCCTGCGTGACCAGGGCTTCCACGCACGGCTTGCCGTTCTGCGCCAGGCGGGCGCGCAACTGCGTCAGCCCGCGACCGGCCCGCAGCACCTCCACCGTCACCCGCGCGGGCCCGGCGTCGGGCGGCGCGGAGAACGAACCGCTGATCGCGGTGGGGTGCGGGTGCGACGGCGACAGCTCGGCCGCGGCCCGGCCGAGCACGGCGAGCAGGTAGCCGCCGTGCAGCTTGCCGCCGACCGACCACTGCGGGTCCAGCTCGGCGTCGAACTCGGTCTCGGAGCGCCGGTCGAGCGCGGTGGCCTCCTGGAAGTTACCCATGGGTGCACATTGACACCGTTAACTTGACGCTGTCAACCTGATCCGGTGAGCGGGAAACGACAGCGGGCGAACGCGGGCGAAGGCGAGAAGCTGCGTGAGGAGATCCTCGAAGCCGCCGAAGCGCTGCTGATCGAAGCGGGCACCGAAGAGGCGCTGACCCTGCGGGCCGTCGCCCGGCGCGCCGGCGTCACCACCCCGTCGGTCTACCTGCATTTCGCGGACAAAAGCGCCCTGCTCGAAGCCGTCTGCCTGCGGGTGTGGACCGAATTGGCGGCGCGGATGCGGGACTACGCCGGTGGCGTCGACGACCCGCTGCGCGCGCTCGGCCGGTGCGGTCGGGTGTACGCGAACTTCGCGCTCGACCACCCGGTGCAGTACCGCGTGCTGATGATGCGCCCGACCAGGGGCCTCTCGCCGGGCGCCGACGCGTGCTTCCGGCACGTGGCCAAGGCCGCGGCGGCCTGCGTGGACGCCGGGATCATGCGCGGTGCCCCGGAAACGCTGGCGGTCGGCCTGTGGTCGGCGCTGCACGGGTGCGTGACCCTGCTGATCGCGCATCCCGGCTTCGCCTGGCCCGCCGACCGGGACGCGCTGATCGACAGCACCATCCGCATGGCCGGGTTCGGCACCGTGCTCGCCTCCCGCATCCCGCGCGAGGCCACCCCGTCCAGCGAGGAACTGGCCACCGGGCTCGACGCACTCACCGCGGGGTGGACCGGGCACTAGGGTTGGGGCGTGACCGAACCCGAGCAGGATCGGCTCGCCCCCGCGAAAATGTGGCTCGAACAGGGCCGGTACGACCGCGCGCTGGCCGAGCTGGACCGCTTCCGCTGGCGCGACGAGGTCGAGTCCACCTATCTGCGGGCGCTGGCGCTCTGGCTGAACGACCAGGACGCCGACGCCGTCAAAGCGGCTTCCGCGGGCATAAGACGGTTCGGCCCGCACGCGCCGCTGCTCAGCGTCCTGGGGCAGGCGTACCACTCGCTCGGCAAGCTGCCGAAGGCCGAGCGCGCCCTGCTGGACGCGCTCGAGCTGAGCCCCGACGACACCCACCTGCTCTGCGCCTACGCCCGCGTCTGCATCGACGCCGGTCAACTGGAGAAAGCCGCCGCGCTGCTGGACCGCGCCACCCCGGCCGCCGAAGTCACCCAGCGCACCCGTGACCTGCTTTTGCGGGCAAAAGCAGCGGACGACGAGGTGCAGCGGATCGAGCGGCATCCGCTGCTGCGGCCGCTGGCGCCGCTCAACCGGTTCGGCCCGATCAAAACCTGGATCGGCGTCCTGGTGCTCATCTTCTGCCTGCGAATGTTCGGCCTGACCCCGCTGTCCGTGCTGCTCGGTGTCGCCTGGTTCGCCTACGCGCTCTACTCGTGGTTCGCGCCCGCGCTGGTTCGCCGCCTGGTCCGGCGCAAACTAGGACATTAGCTGACCTACATGCTTCCTACGGTGGCTCCATGAGCACCGAGATCAAGCCCTTCCGCATCGAAATCCCCCAGGCCGACCTCGACGACCTCCGCGACCGCCTGGCCCGCACCCGCTGGCCGCGGCAGCTCCCCGGCGCGGAGTGGAGCCGCGGTGTGCCGGTCGCCTATCTCCGCGAACTCGCCGAATACTGGCGCGATGGCTTCGACTGGCGTGCCCAGGAGGCGAAGTTCAACGAGTTCCCGCAGTTCCTGACCGAAATCGACGGCCAGCCGATCCACTTCTTCCACCTCCGGTCGGCGAAGCCGGACACGCTGCCGCTGCTGCTCACCCACAGCTGGCCGAATTCGATCGCCGAGTTCGCCGAGGTGCTCGGACCGCTGTCGGAGGACTTCCACGTGGTCGCGCCTTCGCTGCCCGGCTTCGGCTTCTCGCCGCTGGTGGAAGAGGAGTGGGGAGTCGAGAAAGTCGCGCGGACCTGGGCGGCGCTGATGAACCGGCTCGGCTACGAGCGCTACGGCGCACACGGCAACGACGCCGGTGCGCTGGTGTCACCGCAGCTAGCGCTGGTCGACACCGAGCACGTGGCGGGCGTGCACATCACCGGCGGCCTCGGCATCACCACCGAGATGCTGGCCGAATGGGGCGTGGGCGGCAGCGGGTACGCCGAATACCTCGCCGCCCGGCCGCAAACGCTTGCGTACGGCTGGCACGATTCGCCGGTGGCGCAGCTGGCGTACCTGGTCGAGCGGTTCAAGGAGTTCGACGGCTGGCACCAGGCGGGCAGCACCGAGCCGATCGACCGCGACAAGATCCTGACCAACGCGAGCATTTACTGGCTGACCGAGACCGGCGCGACCTCGGCGTGGCCGTACTACACCGGTTCGGCGGGCCTCCCGGTCGACCAGGCGCTGGTGCCGACCGGCGTCTCCCACGGCGGCCCGGCCGAATTCCGCGAGGTCGCCGAGGCGAAGAACAACATCGTGCACTGGGCGAACCGGGACAGCGGTGGCAGCCACATGATCGCGATGGCCGCCCCGGATTCGATCGTCGCCGACCTGCGCGAGTTCTTCGGCAAGCTCAGCTAGGCAGGCCGCCGAGGAACTCGGTGATGGCCAGGGTGTTCTGGTACTCGCGCCAGTGCGTGATCCGGCCGTCGCGGACGCGGAGCACGCCGATGAAGGCGGCCGAGGCCGACTGGCCGGCCGGAAGCACGGTACCGGCCAGTTCGTATTCGACCACGATCCGGTCCGGGTCGGTGGTCTCGTGCACGGTCACGTTGCGGCACTCGTCGAACCGGATGGGCAGTTCGCCCCGCGTGCGCTCGGCGAAGGCGACAAACTCGGCCTTGCCGTCGAACCGGCGGGGGTGCCCCGGCGGGGAGAACGGCGTCTCGACAACGGCGTCCTCGGCGAGCAGGTCGTCGAACGAGACCGGACCGCCGAGCCAGCCGTCACACATCGCTTCGAAGGTTTCCCGGGCATCCGGCATCGGCTTCCCCTAATCTGAGCCGCGACTCATCTTGGTCTCGCCGAGGATAATGAGTCACCACTCATTTTGTCGAGCGCTGGTTCGAGGGGAGGCGGGATGCCACGGGCGGACGCGGTGCGGAACCGGGAGCGCATCCTGGCCGCGGCCGAGGAGGTTTTTGCCGAGCAGGGCGCGAGCGCCTCCACCGAGGAGGTCGCGCGGCGTGCGGGCGTCGCGGTCGGCACGGTGTTCCGGCATTTCCCCGCAAAAGCCGATCTGGTCGCCGCGATCCTGAAGAACCTGCTGGCCGGGCTGAAGGCGGAGGCGGCGCACCTGGCCGACCACGGCGATGACGGACTGTTGGTGTTCTTCCGCAGCGTGGTCGAGCTGGCGGCGGCGAAGCGGACCGTGGTCGAGGCCATCAACATCCGCCTCGACCTGGGCGAAGTCCTGACCGAGTTCCGCGATCAGGTGCAGCTCCTGCTTTTGCGGGCAAAAGCCGCCGGGGTGGTGCGGGAGGGGATCGAGGTCGACGAGGTGCTGGCGTTGATGGCCGCGCTCAGCCAGGCCGCTCTCGACGCGGACCTGCGGGACCGCACGCTGGAAGTGGTGTTCGCCGGGCTCAGCGGACGTGCCCGGTGACGCGCTCGGCGACCACCCGGACGATCACCCGTTCCGCGCCCGGCGCGTCGGGCCCGGCGTCGCGGCCGTCGTACTTGTGCGAAAGCTGGTGGTCCAGCGCGCGCTCGGGATCGGGCGTGATGCTCGCGCGGCCGCGGATCTCGGTGTAGCGCTCGGGGTCCTCGCGGTCCATGATCGTCACGCTCACCCGGGGGTCGCGACGCAGGTTCCGCTCCTTGACCCGCCCGGCGACGGTGGAGAACAGCAGGTCGTCGCCGTCGCGGCCGACCCACATCGCCGAGGTCTGCGGGCTGCCGTCCGCGTTCACCGTGGCCAGTGCCGCGTAGTTGCGCCCGTCGACCAGCGCCCGCACCGCCGCGCTCAGTTCCACACCCATGCCACGAACCTAGTGGTGGCCCCAGACCCCGGTGACATAGGCGACGCCAGGCCCCCGAAAACCGCCTCACGTCGTTAAGCTCGCCAGCCATGAGCAGTGCGACGGAGCCTGTCGGGACGCCCCCGAGCGAAGAACCGGACATCCACACCACCGCCGGCAAGCTCGGCGACCTGTACCGGCGCTACGACGAAGCGGTGCACGCCGGCTCGGCGCGCGCGGTCGAGCGCCAGCACGCCAAGGGCAAAAAAACCGCCCGCGAGCGCATCGACCTGCTGCTCGATCCCGGCTCGTTCATCGAGCTGGACGAGCTGGCCCGGCACCGCTCGACCAACTTCGGCCAGGACCGCAACCGCCCGTACGGCGACGGCGTGGTGACCGGCTACGGCACCGTCGACGGCCGCCCGGTCTGCGTGTTCAGCCAGGACGTCACCGTGTTCGGCGGCTCGCTCGGCGAGGTGTACGGCGAGAAGATCGTCAAGGTGATGGACCTGGCGATCAAGACCGGCCGCCCGATCATCGGCATCAACGAGGGCGGCGGCGCGCGCATCCAGGAGGGCGTGGTCTCGCTCGGCCTCTACGGCGAGATCTTCACCCGGAACGTCAAGGCCTCCGGGGTGGTCCCGCAGATCTCGCTGATCATGGGCGCGAACGCGGGCGGGCACGTGTACTCGCCGGCGCTGACCGACTTCGTGGTGATGGTCGACCAGACCTCGCAGATGTTCATCACCGGCCCGGACGTGGTCAAGACGGTGACCGGCGAGGAGGTGACGCTGGAGGAACTCGGCGGTGCCCGCACGCACAACACCAAGTCCGGCAACGCGCACTACATGGGCTCCGACGACGAGGACGCCATCGCCTACGTCAAGGAACTGCTGTCCTACCTCCCGGCGAACAACCTCTCCGAGCCGCCGGTGTTCGAGGCCCCGCAGCCGACCGGCGAGTCGATCCACGACGAGGTCACCGACTCCGACCGCGAGCTGAACGAGCTGATCCCGGACTCGGTGAACCAGCCGTACGACATGCACGAGGTGATCACCCGCGTGCTCGACGACGGTGAGTTCCTCGAGGTGCAGGAGCTGTTCGCGCCGAACATCATCGTCGGCTTCGGCCGGGTGTCCGGGCAGAGCGTGGGCATCGTGGCGAACCAGCCGACGCAGTTCGCCGGCTGCCTCGACATCGACGCCTCCGAGAAGGCCGCGCGGTTCGTGCGGACCTGCGACGCGTTCAACGTCCCGGTGCTCACCTTCGTCGACGTGCCGGGCTTCCTGCCGGGCACCGACCAGGAGTGGAACGGCATCATCCGCCGCGGCGCGAAGCTGATCTACGCCTACGCCGAGGCGACCGTGCCGCTGATCACGGTGATCACCCGCAAGGCCTACGGCGGCGCGTACGACGTGATGGGCTCGAAGCACCTCGGCGCCGACCTGAACCTGGCGTGGCCGACCGCGCAGATCGCGGTGATGGGCGCGCAGGGCGCGGCGAACATCGTGCACCGGAAGACGCTGGCCGAGGAGGCCGCGAAGGAGAACGGTGACGTCGACGGCCTGCGCGCGAAGCTGATCCAGGAGTACGAGGACACGCTGTGCAACCCGTACGTGGCCGCCGAGCGCGGGTACGTCGACTCGGTGATCGTGCCCGCGCACACCCGCAGCCACGTGGCCCGCGCGCTGCGGCTGCTGAACGACAAGCGCGAGACCCTGCCGCCCAAGAAGCACGGCAACATCCCGCTGTAAAGGGGTACCGCATGTCCGAGAACCGACCGCTGCTGCGCGTGGTGCGCGGCACCCCGGCCGACGACGAACTCGCCGCGCTGACCGCCGTGATCGCGGCGGCGGCTTCTGCGGGGGAAAGCCGGTCCGAGCCGGAAAAGCGCAGGTCACGATGGGCTGACCGGGCGGCGAGCCTGCGCCAGCCGCTGCAGCCGGGGCCGGGGGCCTGGCGCGCTTCGGCCCTGCCGCGCTAGCTCCCCCTGATGTCACGAATGTGGCTTTCGAGACGCGAAACGTCTCGAAAGCCACATTCGTGACACTGGCTGCCCCCTCTGCCCGGGTTACGTTTTCGGGTAGGTCAGGCCGTAGCCGTACGGGAACAGCGCCTTCTTCCCGTCCCCGACGTTGATCGGCAGCTGGTCGAAGCTCTCCGCCCACGAGAAGGTGAGCTTGCCGCTCGGCCGGTGGTCGCCGAAGAGCACGTCGGCGACGCCGGCGCCTTCGGTGCCCGGCAGCCAGGCCGCCAGCAGCGCGTTCCAGCCACCCAATTCCGAGGTGATGTCCAGCGGACGCCCGGACACGGTCACCACGACCACCGGCACGCCGGTCGCCTTCAGCTTCGCGATGGTCGACAGGTCCTCGGCGTCCAGCTTCAGCCCGTTGGGCCGGTCACCCTCGCCCTCGGCGTACGGCGTCTCGCCGACCACCGCGACCGCGACGTCGTAGCTGCCGTCCACCCCGTCGCCCTCGCGGTCGTAGGTCACCTTCGTCCGCGGCCCGCCGACCTGCTGGATGCCCTGCAGGATCGTCGTTCCCGTGGTGATCGGGCCGCTGCTGCCCTGCCAGGTGATGGTCCAGCCACCGGACTGGTTGCCGATGTCGTCGGCGTTCTTGCCCGCCACGAAGACCTTGCTGCCCTTCTTGAGCGGCAGCGCGCCCTCGTTCTTCAGCAGCACCTGCGACTTCCTGACCGCCTCACGCGCCACCGCGCGGTGCTCGGCGCCGCCGAAGTCCTTCTGCAGCGAGCGGTCCGCGTACGGCTTCTCGAACAGCCCCGACTCGAACTTCTTGGTCAGGATGCGGCGGTTCGCGTCGTCGAGCCGCGCCTGGGACACCCGCCCAGCATCAACTTCCGCCCGCAGCAGCGAGATGAACTTGGGTGCGTCGTAGGGCTCCATGAACAGGTCGATGCCCGCGTTGACCGACTCCCGCACCTCGTCCGCGGTGAGGTCGTCGTTGTTGCCGTTGAGCTGGTGGACGCCGTTCCAGTCGGACACCACCAGGCCGGAGAACCGCAGCTCCTTCTTGAGCACGTCGGTGATCAGGTACCGGTGGCCGTGTGCCTTCTTGCCGTTCCACGACGAGAAGCTGATCATCACCGAACCGGCGCCGCGCTTGATCGCCTCCTGGAACGGCGGCAGGTGGATCTTGCGCAGTTCGGCTTCGCTGATCTCGGTGTTGCCCTGGTCGTCACCGCCGGTGGTGCCGCCGTCGCCGACGTAGTGCTTGGCCGTGGCCAGCACCGAGCCCTTCGCCTTGAGCGAGCGGCCCTGGAGGCCGTTGATGATGGTCGCGTTGTCGATGGCGTCCTGCGGGGTCTCGCCGAACGACTCGTACGCGCGGCCCCAGCGGTCGTCGCGGGAAACACACAGGCAGGGGGCGAAGTCCCAGGTCGGGCCGGTGGACCGGACCTCGGACGCGGTCACCTTCCCGATCTTCTCGACCAGCTTCGGGTCGTGCGCGGCACCGAGGCCCACGTTGTGCGGGAAGATCGTCGCGCCGTAGACGTTGTTGTGCCCGTGCACCGCGTCGACGCCGTACAGGGTGGGGATGCCGAGCGGCGTGGACACCGCCGCCTTCTGGTAGGCGTCGTACATGTCTGCCCACGCGGCCGGGGTGTTCGGCGTCGGCACCGAGCCGCCACCGGACAGGATCGAGCCGAGCCGCAGGTCGGCGGCCTGCTGCGGGGTGACCGCCTGGCGCTCGGCCTGCACCATCTGGCCGATCTTGTCGTCCAGGCTCATCCGGCTCATCAGGTCGTGCACCCGCAACTGCACCGGCACGTACGGGTTCTGGTAAAGCGGCCAGAACGTTTCGGGCGCGGCGGTCGCGCCGGCCGGGGCCAGCACGGCGCCGGTCAGCAGCAGGCCGCTGACCAGTACACCCGTCGTTCGGGACGTTCTCCTGGCGCGGAGACGAAGGGACATCGGTGTCCTCCGGGGAGAGGTTTCGGGCATATGTTGCGCGCGACAACAAAGTAGACCGTGACCTGGCGCACAGGCGTCACAATTCGATAACAGGGACCGGTCGGCTAACCTCTGGCCTCGTGCGCTTCGTTCTCGCTTCCGCCTCACCCGCCCGGCTCGCGGTGCTCCGCGCGGCCGGCATCGACGCCAGCGTTGTGGTCTCCGGGGTCGACGAAGACGCCGTCGCCGCGGCGCTGACCGACCCGTCCCCCAGCGAACTCGTGGTCGCGCTGGCGCGGGCGAAGGCCTCCGTGGTCGCGGACGAGGTCGCCGCGACGCACACCGACGCGGTGGTCGTCGGCTGCGACTCGATGCTGTCGATCGGCGGCGAGATGGTCGGCAAGCCGGGCAAGCCCGAGGTGGCCATGAAGCGCTGGGCGGTGATGGCCGGCGGTTCCGGCGACCTGCTCACCGGGCACGCGGTGATCCGTTTGCGCAACGGCGAGCGGGTGGCCGAAGCCGACGGGTCTCGCTCGACCACGGTGCGCTTCGCCAGTCCGTCCGAAGAGGAACTGGAGCGCTACATCGCAACAGGGGAGCCACTTTCCGTCGCCGGATCGTTCACTTTGGACGGTCTGGGCGGCTGGTTCGTGGAAGGCGTGGACGGCGACCCGTCCAGCGTGATCGGCATCAGCCTGCCGCTGACCAGGAACCTGCTCGCCGAGGTCGGCGTGCGCGTCACCGACCTCTGGCGCGAATAACTCTCATATCCTGAGACTCGCCCCACACGGGCAGCGGTTGCGGAAGAGTCTCGCGACGCCGAGCGTTGAACCCGCTCGGCAGTTCACGCAACCTTCACGCACCGGAGCGAGCCCGTGTCTTTCATACGGACCTACAACAAGCCGTCGGTGTTCGCCGGGGCAGTGCTCGGCGGACTCGTCCTCGGCGCCCTGCTGGGGGTGCTGGCCAGGACCACCGGGACCCAGTGGCTGACCGACACCCTCGACCAGATCGGCAGCGTGTTCACCACCCTGCTGCAGATCGCGGTCATCCCGCTGGTGTTCACCGCCATCGTGGTCGGCATCAGCAGCCTGCGGAACCTCGGCGGCGGCAAGACCGCGGCCCGGCTCGGCGGCAAGACCGTGCTCTGGTTCGCCATCACCTCGTTCATCGCGGTGCTGATCGGCATCGCGGTCGGCAAGATCGTCGACCCCGGCAGCGGCGGGTTCGCCGCGCAGGCCACCGCGAAGAACGCCGAGAAGGCGGCCAACGCCACCGGCGGCTCGTGGACCGCCTTCATCGAAGGCCTGCTGCCGCAGAACTTCTTCTCCGCCTTCGCCGAGGGCGAGACGCTGCAGGTGCTGTTCCTGGCCATCCTGTTCGGCGCCGCCGCCTACAGCCTCGGTGACCGCGCCAAGCCGTTCGTCGACCTGACCACCAGCGTGTTCGAGATCGTGCAGCGCTACCTCGGCTGGATCGTCCGGCTCGCCCCGATCGGCGTGCTCGGCCTGATCGGCGCGGCGGTGGCCAACTACGGCGACGCGCTGCTCGGCCCGCTCGCCTGGCTGACCGGCGCGGTGTGGATCGGCGCCGGACTGGTGCTGTTCGTGGTCTACCCGATCCTGCTGCGGTTCGTGGCGAAGGTTTCGCCCGCCAAGTTCTTCGGCAAGGCGTGGACGGCCATCCAGTTCGCCTTCGTCTCGCAGTCCTCGGCCGCGACGCTGCCGCTGACCCGCCAGTCCGCGGTGAACCTCGGCGTCAACCCCGGGTACGCCAGCTTCGCCACCCCGCTGGCCAGTGCGACCAAAATGGACGGTTGCGCGGCGGTTTTCCCGGCCATCGGCTCGATTTTCATCGCGAACATCTCCGGCGTCTCGCTGAGCGTGTGGCAGTACGTGGGCATCGTCTTCGTGGCGATCTTCGGCGCGCTGGCCACCGCGGGCACCACCGGCTGGCTGACCGCGCTGACCCTGACCACCGGCCTGATCGGGCTGGCCCCGGAACAGGTGGCGCTGGGCATCGCGCTGATCTACTCGGTGAACCCGATCATGGACATGGCGCGCACGGCGACCAACGTGGCCGGGCAGATCGTGGTGCCGACCATCGTCGCCCGCGGCGAGGGCCTGCTCGACGACGAGGTGCTCAACACCCCGAGCACGCCGCCGCTGCTCAGCGACACCGGCGCGGCCCCCACCCGCCGCGGTGGCCCCGAGCCCGCCCCGGCCTGATCACGAAACCGGGCAGGGACGCAGGTCGGCTTCGGTGAGCCGGACGTTCGGCCAGCCCCGCAGCTGCGACGGCACCGAGTAGCGCTTGGTGCAGCCGGCCTGCTTCCCGCTCAACTCGAAGACCTCGGCCAGCACCGGCCCGCGCGGACACCCCGGCGCGGCCGGTGCGGCCGAGGCGCATTCGTGCCGGACGACCACCACCTCCGGCGCCGCGTCGCCGACCACCTGCGTGAGCAGCACCCGGCCGGCGTCGGAGAAGTACAGCCGGTCCGACTGGCGCCAGGTGTCCCCCGGCGCGACGAACAACTCGGCGATCACCCCGCCCTGGTAGTCGCCGTGCACCAGGCAGGCGGCGAGCGCGCCGTCCACGCACTGCAGCGAGTTCTGCCCGACCGCCACCTCCATCGGCGCCAGCGCGCTCTCCAGCACGAAGTCCGAGCCCAGCCCGCCGAAGCGCAGGTGGGCCTGCCCGCCCTCCGGATCGGCGAGCAGCTCGGCCGTGGTGCCCTTGACCGGCTGGCTGCCCAGCACCTGGCACGCGCTGGGCCCGCATTCGGACGCGGCACCCGCCGTGGTCGGCACCCCGCCGGCGCCCGGCAGGGCCCGGTCCGGCTCGTCCGGGCGCAGCAGCACCGCGGTCACCAGCGCCCCCGCGGTGACCAGCACGGCGAGCACCGCGGTCACCACAATGGACCGCGGCGCCTTCTGAGCTGACACTTCCCCTCCTTCCCCCGCCTTCCGCAGGGTAGGACAACCCGCTCTCGGCGGCTGGGAAGACGGGAGTCGCCGTCGCTCCCCGTATCCGGATCTGCTCTAATCGTGACGGTGACCATGCTCAAGCAGACACAGGGATTCCCGCCCGCCGTGTACCTGCCGACCGGGCCGAGGTACGCCTCCGAAACCGAAGCGATCGTGGAGCTTCGCCGGACCGCGGACGGCCGCACGGCCCTGCTCGCCTACTCCGCGCTCGACCGGCTGGTCGACTGCTGCGGTGACCAGCAGTCCTGGGTGCTGATCCGCACCGACAAGCTGGACAAGATCCACGCGGCGCAGCCCTTCGACGTCGCCTACCTCGACCTGGAGATCCCAGCCACCCACCGGATCAGCTGACCCCGCAGTGGTGAGCGGCACTTCCCACCAATCGGGAAGTGCCACTTCACCATGCCGGAACGCGTTTAGCATGTGGACTCCCGGCTAGCGAAGGATCCCCATGCCCCGCCTTTCCCTGCTCCCCGTCGCGGCGGCCGTGCTGCTCGCCGCCACCGCCTGCAACGCCTCCTCGAACCAGGCCGCCGCGCCGGCGGGCGGCGGCAAGTCGTTCGTGCTGGTCACGCCGAACCCGGTCGGCGTGAACGACTTCCTCAAGCTCTCGGTCAAGGGCATCGGCGACGCCGCGCAGGCGCACGGCGCGACCACGAAGACCTACGAGAGCAGCGATCCGGCGAGCATCCAGCAGAACGTCGCGGCCGCCGTCCGTGACCAGCCGGACGTGATCGTGGCGGTCGGCTTCAACTTCGCCGACGTGGTGGCGCAGGAAGCCGAGCGCAACCCGGAGCAGCAGTTCCTGTTCGTCGACTCGTGCACCGAGAAGCCGTTCCCGAACGTCACCTGCGCGACCTTCCGCGAGTACGAGGCCAGCTACCTCGCGGGCGCGCAGGCGGGCCTGCTGACCAAAACCGGCAAGGTGGGCGCGGTGGTGGTGCTGGACTCGCCGCAGTTCCACCGGTTCTCCGACCCGTTCGGCGAGGGCGCCAAGAAGACCCGGCCGGACGTGGCCTTCAGCCAGTTGTTCATCGGCGGGCAGAACCCGTTCAACGACCCGGCCCGCGCGAAGGAGCTGGCGGGCGCGCTCGCCGGGACCGGGGTGGACCAGGTGATGGGCGCGGCTTCGGCGGCCGGGAACCTCGGTGTGTTCGAGGCGGCGAAGGCGGGCGGTTTCTTCGCCTACGGCGTGGACGCCAATCAGTGCCCGGCCAGCCCCGGCCAGGTGGTGGACAACGTGGTCAAGCGCACCGACGTGGTGATCGCAGACGGCATCAAGGCCATTTTGGACGGTCAGCCGGGGAAGACGCGGTCGTACGGCTTGGCGGAGAACGGTCTCGGGCTCAACGGCCTGCTGCCGGACGTGGCGGCCTCGCAGTGCGTCATCGCGCAGCACCCCGAAGTCATCGAGCAGGTGAGCAAGCTGCGCGACGAGATCGTGGCGGGCACCATCAAGGTGACCGACCCGGCCGCCGGATGACCGCGGTCGAACTTCGCGGGATCACCAAGCGCTTTCCGGGGGTGCTCGCGAACGACGGCGTGGACCTGCGGGTGGACCGCGGCGAGATCCACGCGCTGGTCGGGGAGAACGGCGCGGGCAAGACCACGCTGATGTCCATTTTGTACGGCACCGAGCGGCCGGACGCCGGCACGGTCGAGTTGTTCGGCGAACCGGCGCGCGGGCACGGCCCGGCCGACCGGATCGCCGCCGGGATCGGCATGGTGCACCAGCACTTCATGCTGTTCGGCGGGCTGACCGTGACCGAGAACGTGGTCTACCACCGGGGTGTGCTGGCGCGGCGGGCACGCGCCGAGGTGGCCGCGCTGATCGAGCGGTACGGCCTCGGCCTCGATCCCGACGCCCGGGTGCGGGACCTGCCGATCGGCGTGCGGCAGCGGGTCGAGATCCTGAAACTGCTCTACCGCGACGCGAAGATCCTCATCCTGGACGAGCCGACCGCCGTGCTCGCGCCCGCGGAAGCCGATCGGCTGTTCGACGTGCTGCGTGACCTGGCCGCGGAAGGGCGCAGCGTCATCCTGGTCACGCACAAGCTGCGTGAGGTGCTCGCGATCAGCTCGCGCGTGACCGTGCTGCGCGACGGCCGCCGGGTCGCCGGGCTGGCCACCGCGGACACCACGGCCGCCGAACTCGCGCGTGCGATGACCGGCCGCGACATCGAACTCGACGTGATCCACCCGACGGGCACGCCGGGCGAGGTGGTGCTGGAGGCTCGCGGGGTGACCGTGCCCGGTGGGGCGAAACCGTTGGTGGACAACGCTTCGGTGACCGTCCGAGCCGGGGAGATCCTCGGCGTGGCCGGGGTCGCGGGCAACGGGCAGAGCGAGTTCGCCGAGGCGCTGGCGGGGTTGCGCGCGTTCTCCGGCAGCGTGACCTTGCGCGGGAAGCCGCTGACCAGGGACGCCGTGGCGTACCTGCCGGAAGACCGGGGCGAGGTCGGTTCGGCGCAGACGGCTTCGCTCGCCGAGAACCTGATCGTCGGATACCACCGGGGCCGGGGCCTGCTTCGGCCCGCGAAAGTACGCGAGCATGCGCGGCGCATCGTCGAGCGGTTCAACGTGAAGGCGGCTTCGGTGACCGCGCCGATCGGGGTGCTGTCGGGCGGGAACCAGCAGAAGGCCCTGCTGGGCCGGGAACTCACGCGGGATTCGCCGCTGCTGATCGCCGAGCAGCCGACGCGTGGTGTGGACATCGGCTCGGTGCGCGACATCCACGCCGAGTTGATCGCCCACCGCGACGCCGGGCACGCGATCGTGGTGGTTTCCGCTGAGCTGAGCGAAATCCGCGGCCTGGCGGACCGGGTGGTGGTCTTCTACGACGGCCGCATCGTGGCCGAGTTCGACAAGGCAGAGGCCACCGAGGAACGCCTCGGCCTCGCCATGGCAGGAGAAGCGGTATGACACACCACCGCCGCGATCCCCACGCTATGAATGTGGCTTTCATAGCGGCCGGCGCAATGAAAGCCACATTCATTGCATGCGCGGGAGGTGCGGCATGAAGCCGCCAAGGCGCTGGGCCATCGTGTTCGCGTTGCTCGCCGCGTTTGTGCTGGGCACGCTCATTCTCGCCGGGACAGGGGCCGACCCGATCAGCGCGTACACCGCCATCATCACCGGCGCGTTCGGCCCCGACGGCTTCCCCGGCACGCTCGAGTACGCCGTCCCGGTGGTCGGCATGGCCGTCGCGCTCGCGGTGCCGTTGCGCGCGGGCATGGTCAACCTCGGCGGCGAGGGCCAGCTCGTGCTCGGCGCGATCACCGGCACCGTGCTCGGCCTCACCAGCCCGCTGCCTGCCGTGCCGACGGTGATCCTCGCGCTGCTCGGCGGCGCGCTCGCCGGGGCCGCGTATGCCGCGCTCGCCGCGTTCTTCGAGAACCGCCTCGGCGTCCCGCTGCTGGTGAGCACCCTGCTGCTGAGCTACCCGGCGATGTCGTTCGCCTCCTACCTGGTGCGCTTTCCGCTGGCGGACGCCGGTTCCAGCCTGCCGCAGTCGGAACGGCTGCCGGACGGGGTCGCGCTGGAGGTCACCGGCACCGGACTCGCCCTGGTCGCCGCCACCGCGCTCGCGTACGTGGTGATCGACGCGCGCGCCCCCATCGGCTACGAGATCAGGATGACCGGACTCGGTGCGCGGTTCGCCGCGTACGCCGGGATCAGCCGCCCGCGCCTGACGCTGCGCGTGCTCGCCACCTCCGGCGGCCTGGCCGGGCTGGTCGGCGCGATCATGGTGCTCGGCTTCCCGCACCGGTTCATCGACGGCGCGCTGATCACCCCGACCTACACCTGGATCGGCCTGCTGGCCGCGCTGCTGGCCGGGGCGAACCCCCTGGGCACGGTGGTCGCCGCGTTCTTCTTCGCCGCGCTGACCAACGGCGGCTTCGAGGCCGAGCGCGTCACGCAGGCTCCCCGCGAGCTGACCGCGGTGCTCCAGGCCGTGATCATCATCTTCCTGGCCTCGGCCACCGGCCTGCTCAACCGGCGGAAAGCGGGTGTGCGGTGAACTTCGACCTCGCCCTGGTCTCGTCCGTGCTGCGCGCGGTGACCCCGATCCTGTTCGCCGCGCTCGCCGGGGCGCTGTGCCAGCGCGCCGGCGTGTTCAACATTTCGCTCGAGGGCACCATGCTGGTCGGCTGCTTCGCCGCGGTGGCGGGCAGCTGGTTCACCGGCAACCCGTGGCTCGGCGTGCTGGCCGCGGTGGTGGCCTCGGCCGCGTACTCGCTGATCCTGGCGATCGGCTCGGTGGCGCTCGGCGGCGACCCGATCGTGCTCTCGATCGCGATGAACCTGCTGGCCGTCGGCCTGACCAGCTTCCTGCTGCGGACCGTGTTCGGCACCACCGGCAGCTTCAGCGACCCCGGCCTGCGTGGCCTGGACCCGGTGCTGTTCGGGCATTCGGCGCTGGTCTACGCCGCCTGGGTGGCGGTGGCCGTGCTCGCCTTCCTGCTCTACCGCACCAGCTGGGGCCTGAAGGTGCGCGGCATCGGCGAGAACGCCGAGGCGGCGGCCAAGCTCGGCGTGAACGTGGCGCGCGAGCGGTACCAGGTGATCATCGCCGCCGGTGCGCTGTGCGGGCTCGGTGGTGCGCAGCTGGCGCTGGGCAACGTCACGTTGTTCTCCGAGAACATGACCGCCGGACGCGGCTGGATCGCGGTGGTCGCGGTGATGCTCGGCATGGCCGCGCCGGTCGGCGTGCTGCTGGCCGCGCTGCTGTTCGGCCTGGCCGAGGGCCTCGGTTTCCGGTTGCAGGGCCTCGGCCTGCCACAGCAGGCGACCGACGCCGCGCCTTACGTGGTCACCCTGCTGGCTTTGTTTTCCCAGCGCCTGTTCCGGCGTGAAAGGAGCAACGCATGACTGGCTCGGCACTGCCGGTCACCGGCATCCCCCGCTCGGGGCTGCCCCCGCTGGCGGTGGTGGTCGGCGCACCCCAGCGCGCCACCGACATCGCGGCCCGCCTCGACGACGCCGAACTCGCCGGGGAGAACCGCGAATACCGCACGTACACCGGTTCCTGGCGCGGTACCCCGGTCGTGGTGGCGTCGCACGGCGTCGGCGGGCCGGGCGCGTTGTGCTCGTTCGCCGAACTCGCCGAGGCGGGTGTGCACACCTTCCTCCGGCTCGGCACCGCGGGCTCGCTGCGCAAGGACATTCTCAGCGGTGACCTGGTGATCGCCGAGGCGGCGGTCCGCGACGACGGGGTCAGCCAGCAGCTGGTGCCCGCCGAGTACCCGGCCTTCGCTACCGCCGAGACCGTTCCCGCGCTGGTCAGGGCGGCGAAGGCACACGACGCACCGCACCACCGCGGCGTGGTCTGGACGCGGGCGGCCTTCTCCCCCGGCGTGCTGCGGCTGCCGATGCGCGAGTACCTCGCCGCCGGGGTGATCGCCATCGAAATGGAGCTGTCGGCGTTGCTGGTCTTCGCCGGGTTGAATGGGCTCAAGGCCGGTGGTGCGCTGGTGATCGACGGCAACGCGGCGGGCGACGACGTCGGCCCGGCCACCTACGACCCGCATCGTGACGTGGTCGCCGACGGCGTGCACCGGGCCGCGGCCGTGGTGCTGGACGCGTTGATCGAGGTAGGGGAAGCGGATGAGTGACTGGCAGGCCGTCGCCGACGAGGTCGCGGAGAAGCTGCGCGCGGACGCGGTCGCCCGCGAGGAACGTGGTGCGGAGCCACACGCGGAGATCGAACTGCTGCGGGAGTCCGGCCTGCTGCGCCTGCTCATCCCGGCCGAGCGCGGTGGCGCGGGCGGCGACTGGCCGCTGGCGCACCAGGTGATCCGGCGGATCGCCGCGGCGGACGGCTCGCTCGGGCACCTGCTCGGATACCACTACTTCCAGCTGTGGCGCACCAGGCTGTTCGACAACCCGATCGCCGACCGGCTCGAACGCGACAGCGCGGCGGGCAACTGGTTCTGGGCTGGTGTCAGCAATCCGCGCGACGCGGCGCTCGAACTGCGCCCGGCCGACGGCGGCTTCACCGTGCACGGCAGGAAGTTCTTCGCCACCGGCGCCTCGGTGGCCGACCACCTGATCGTCAGCGGCACCTGGACCCATTCCGGCCGGAAGGCGACCTTCACCCTGCCCGCGCGCACCGAGGGCGTCCGATTCCTCGGTGACTGGAACAATCTCGGGCAGCGCCTGTCGGCCAGCGGCGGCGTCGAGTTCACCGACGTTTTTGTGCCGGAGGGCGAACTGCTCGGCCACCAGCCCGAGGAAGGCGAGCCCCGGCGCTGGCGGGATTCGCTGGCACCGCTGGGTTTCCAGCTGCTGCTCGCCCAGGTGCAGGTCGGCATCGCGGGTGGCGCACTGGCCGAGGGCGCGCGCTACACCACGGAAAGCTCGCGTGCCTGGCCTCTGTCCGGAGTGGACAGAGCAGCCGATGACCCGCACGTGCTGGCGGCCTACGGCACGCTGGCCTCGCGGCTGACCGCGGCGGAGTTGCTGGTCGACGCGGCGGCCGCGGCCTTCGACAACGCCACGCGCGAGATCGACGAGCGCAAGCGCGGCGAACTCGGCATCCTGTTGGCCAAGGCGAAGGTGGTGAGCACCGAGGTGGCGCTGGAGATCGCCAACCGGGTCTTCGAGCTGACCGGCGCGCGGGCGACCGGCGCGAAGTACGGCATGGACCGGTTCTGGCGCAACGTCCGCACGCTCACGCTGCACGATCCGGTGGTGTACAAGGCAACCGAGGTCGGCAAGCACCTGCTCGACGGCGAATTCCCGCCGGTCACCGGGTACAGCTGATGGCCGCACCGATCCTCGCCGACAGCGTCCGGCTCGCCGACGACGGCGTGCACATCCTCGACCGGCGGGTGTTCCCGTTCGAGCGGGTGTGGGTGCACTGCCGCACGGTGGAGGAGGTGGCCAAGGCCATCGAGGACATGGTCACCCAGTCGTCGGGCCCGTACTTCGCCGCGTTGTGGGGCATGGTGCTGGCCGCGCGCGCGGCCGCGGACCTGCCCGCCGACGAGGCGCGGGCCGCGCTGGCCGCGGCTGGCGACCGGCTGATCGCCAGCCGCTCGACGAACAACCACCTCGGCAAGGCCGTGCGCGCCGTGCTGTCCGAAGTGGACTCATCGGATGGCGACCTGGTCGAAGCGGCGCTGCGGGGTGCGCGGGCCGGGGACGAGCTGTACCGCTCCCGCAGCCGCGCGCTCGGTGAGTACACAGTGGACCTGCTGCCGGACGGCGCCAGGGTGCTCACCCACTGCTGGGCCGACCTGTACCTGACCGAAACCGTGGCGGCGGCCCAGCGGCGCGGCAAGGAGCTCAGCTTCTTCTGCACCGAAACGCGGCCGTACCTGCAGGGCGCCCGGCTGACCGCGGAAACGCTGGCGGAGATGGGCGTGCCGACCACGCTGGTCACCGACGGCATGGGAGCTTCGCTGTTCAGCCAGGGCCTGGTGGACGCGCTGGTCACCGCCGCGGACCGGGTCAGCATGGACGGGCACGTGGTCAACAAGATCGGCACGCTCGGCCTGGCCGTGGCGGCGAAGGCGTTCGGCGTGCCGTTCCACGCCCAGGTGCAGGCGCCGGACCTGGCCGCCCCCACCGCGGCGGACGTCCCGATCGAATACCGCGACGGCGACGAGGTGCTCCACACCCTCGGACGGCGGACCGCGAGCACCCGCGTGCCCGGCCTCTACCCGGCCTTCGACGTGACGCCGCCGGAGTTCGTCACCACCGTGGTCACCGACCGTGGTGCACTGGCCCCGGACCAGCTACGACGATATTACGAGCAAGAGAAAACGTGACCGGCATTTGACCACCTACGACTGCGAGGTCGCGCTGAGGGCTGGACTGAGGTGCGTCAGGTCGCCCCAGCGGCCTGACGTGCCGAGGGAAGCACTCAGCTTCCCGGCGACCTCGCCGCCGTGCCGAAGGCGCGGCCGACAACAAGGAGCGCAGTGACCGAGCAGCTGACCACCCGCTGGGTGGTCCTCGACATCGAAGGCACGCTGACCGCGACCAGCCAGGTCCACGTGGTGCTCTACGACTACGCCCGGCCCCGGCTCGGCCCGTGGATCGACGAGCACCCCGAGGACCCGCGCGTCACCGAGGCGGTCGACGCGGTGCGCGCCGAAGCCGGGCTGCCCGCCGACGCCTCCACCGAGGAAGTGGTGCGCGTCCTGCATTCCTGGATGGACGAGGACAAGAAGGCCGCGCCGCTGAAAACGCTGCAGGGCCTGATCTGGGAGCAGGGGTACGCCCGCGGGGAACTGACCTCCGAATACTTCCCCGACGTGGTCCCGGCGCTGAAGGCGTGGCGGGAGCGCGGACTGGCGCTGGCCGTGTTCTCCTCCGGGTCGGTGGCCGGGCAGATCGCCTCGTTCTCGAACACCACCGAAGGCGACCTGCGTCCGTTCTTCCGCCACCACTTCGACACGGTCAACGCGGGCCCGAAGCGCGAAGCCGCCTCCTACCACGCGATCGCCCACGGCCTCGGTGACCCGCTGCCGTCGGAGATCCTGTTCCTTTCGGACGTTCCGGCCGAACTGGACGCCGCGAAAACCGCGGGCTGGCAGGTCGTCGGCCTGGCCCGGCCCGGCGAGCCGTACGAGAAGGCCGACTTCGGCCTGCACCGGACCGTCGCGTCGTTCGCCGAGCTGGAGATCGACCCCGCATGAGCACGCTGGACCTGGCCGGGCGCGCGCTCGCCGCCGAATCCGCGCGGTACGAGGCAATGGGCTGGATGCGTGGCACCTCGGGCAATCTCTCGGTGACGCTCTCCCGCGACCCGCTGCGCCTGGCGGTCACCGCGAGCGGCCTGGACAAGGGCGCGCTGACCGCCACCGACGTGGTCGAGGTCGACGCCGACGGCCAGGCCGTGCCGGGCCAGGCCAAGGCGCCGTCCGCGGAAGCCGGGCTGCACGCGCGGATCGCCGGTGTGGCGGGCGCGGGCGCGGTGGTGCACGTCCACGCGATGGCGCCGGTGCTGGCCGCCGAGTTCTGGCCGGACGGCGTCGAGCTGCGGGACATGGAGATGCTCAAGGGCTTCGGCCGCCGCGCGCACGACGACCTGGTCACCGTGCCGGTGGTGCCGAACAGCCAGGACATGCGCGTGCTCGGCGACGCCTTCGAAGCCGGGTTCCGCGCCGACACCCCGGCGCTGATCGTCGCGCGGCACGGCATCTACGTCTGGGGCGACGACCTGGCGCACGCGCGCCAGCGTCTCGAATGCCTGGAATGGCTGCTCCGCTTCCGAACCCGCTTGTACCGTGCATTCGAGGGGTCTCCCCAGTGAGAACCGGTGAAAGGTGGCCATCATGACCCTGCTGACCGTCTGGGCGGAGAACGATCCCGCCACCGTGCTCCGGCGCACGCGTGACGCCGAGGAGATCGGCGCCGTGCTCGGTGAGCTGGGGGTCAAGTTCGACCGGTGGCCGGTGCGGGAACTGCCCGAGACGCCGACCGAGGAGCAGGTGCTCGACGCCTACCGCGCCGAGGTCGACGAGGTGATCCGCACCGAGGGCTACACCTTCGTCGACGTCAAGCAGCTCAGCCCCGGCGACCCCGGTGCGGCCGAGGCGCGGGCCAAGTTCCTCAGCGAGCACACCCACGACGACGACGAGGACCGCTTCTTCGCGCGTGGCTCGGGGGTGTTCTACCTGCACGTGGCCGGGAAGGTGCACGCCGTGCTGTGCGAGGCGGGCGACCTGCTCAGCGTGCCGGCGAAGACCACGCACTGGTTCGACATGGGCACGCGGCCGGATTACGTGTCCATTCGCTTCTTCCACGATACAGAGGGCTGGGTCGGCGATTTCCTAGCGAAATCCATCGCGGATCGGTTCCCGTCGATGGACGAGCTTGCCCGCGAGGGTGACTTGCCTCTCAAGACGAACTCGACGCCAAGTCCGTAAACTGCTGCGAAGCCAGTAGCCACACATGGAGGTAGGGCGTGCCCGAAGCAGCCAGCGCTAGCCAGGGCGGACCGGTGACGAAGGTGCTGGTCGCCAACCGCGGCGAGATCGCGGTACGGGTCATCCGAGCGGCCAAGGACGCCGGCATCGCCAGCGTCGCGGTCTACGCCGATCCCGATCGCGACGCACCGCACGTCCGGCTCGCGGACGAAGCCTTCGCACTCGGCGGGACCACCGCCGCGGAGAGCTACCTCGTCTTCGACAAGCTGCTCGACGTCGCCGCCCGCTCCGGCGCCGACGCGGTGCACCCCGGCTACGGCTTCCTCTCCGAGAACGCCGACTTCGCGCAGGCCGTGCTGGACGCCGGGCTGACCTGGATCGGGCCGCGCCCGCAGGCCATCCGCGACCTCGGTGACAAGGTCACCGCGCGGCACATCGCGCTCAAGGCGGGCGCGCCGCTGGTGCCGGGCACCAAGGAGCCGGTGGCCGGGGCCGAGGAGATCATCGCCTTCGCCGAGGAGCACGGCCTGCCGGTGGCCATCAAGGCCGCGTTCGGCGGTGGCGGCCGAGGGCTCAAGGTGGCCAGGACCATCGAGGAGATCCCCGAGCTGTTCGAGTCGGCCACCCGCGAGGCGGTGGCGGCGTTCGGCCGCGGCGAGTGCTTCGTGGAGCGCTACCTGGACAAGCCGCGCCACGTCGAGGCGCAGGTGCTCGCCGACCAGCACGGCAACGTGATCGTGGTCGGCACCCGTGACTGCTCGCTGCAGCGGCGGCACCAGAAGCTGGTGGAGGAGGCGCCCGCGCCCTTCCTGTCCGACGAGCAGCGCGCCACCATCCACAGCTCGGCCAAGGCCATCTGCGCCGAGGCCCACTACTCCGGCGCGGGCACGGTCGAGTACCTGGTCGGCACCGACGGCACCATCTCCTTCCTCGAGGTCAACACCCGGCTGCAGGTCGAGCACCCGGTGTCCGAGGAGACCACCGGCATCGACCTGGTACGCGAGCAGTTCGCCATCGCCCGCGGTGAGAAGCTGCGCTTCACCGAGGACCCCGAGCCGCGCGGGCACTCGATCGAGTTCCGCATCAACGGCGAGGACGCGGGCCGCAACTTCCTGCCCGCGCCCGGCACGGTGACCAACTTCGTCGCGCCGAGCGGGCCCGGTGTCCGCGTCGACTCCGGTGTGGAGTCCGGCAGCGTGATCGGCGGGCAGTTCGACTCGATGCTGGCGAAGCTGATCGTCACCGGTTCCGACCGCGAGAACGCGCTGGAGCGCAGCCGCCGCGCGCTGGACGAGCTGGTCGCCGAGGGCCTGGCCACGGTGATCCCGTTCCACCGCGCGATCGTGCGCGACCCGGCGTTCATCGGCGACGGCAAGCAGTTCAGCGTGCACACCCGCTGGATCGAGACCGAGTTCGACAACCAGATCGAGCCGTTCACCGCGCCGGCCGACGTCGAGGACGAGGAGCAGCCGCGGCAGAACGTGGTGGTCGAGGTCGGCGGGCGGCGGCTGGAGGTCAGCCTGCCCGGCAACCTCGCGCTCGGCGGCGGCGGTGCCGCGGGCGGTGCGGTGGCCAAGGCCAAGCCGCGCAAGCGCAGCGGCGGCGGCAAGAGCGCGGCCAGCGGTGACACGGTGGCCGCGCCCATGCAGGGCACCATCGTCAAGGTCGCGGTCGAGGAAGGCCAGCAGGTCGAGGCGGGCGAGCTGATCGTGGTGCTGGAAGCGATGAAGATGGAGAACCCGGTCACCGCGCACAAGTCGGGCACGGTCACCGGCCTGACCGCCGAGGTCGGCGCCGCCGTCTCCCAGGGCACCGCACTGCTCGAGATCAAGGACTAGGGCACCGGCCGCGCGGCCGTAGACTCGTCGGTATGGACAGCGGCGAGATGCGGCTGAGCAACGCCGAGCGCCAGGAGGCGCTGGAGGCGCTCGAAGAGCACGTCCGCACCGGCAGGCTCGACGTGGACGAGTTCGCCGACCGCTCCGCCAAGGTCACCGTGGCCACCCGGCGCGGGGAGTTGGAACCGCTGTTCGCGGATCTCCCCGCGCCGCACCCGAGCGTGCTCAGCCGTGAGCTGTTCACGCCGTCGATCACCGGGCCCGCGCCCCGGCTCAGCCCCGCGCAGGCTCTGGCCGCGAAGGCGGTGCCGATCACCGCGGTGATCGCGCTGGTGCTGTTCTTCACCGTGGCGCGCGGGTTCTGGCCGGTCTTCCTGCTGCCCGCGGCCGCCGCGCTGCTGGCCGGCGGCTTCGGCCGCCGTAGTGGTTAGGCGCGTTCCATCCACCGATCGGTGGATGGGAAATGGCAGGATCGCCGACCTTTCACCCAGTTTTCCGCTGCGATGATGAAACGCGGGAAGCGGGAGGTGAGCGTGTTGGCCGGAGTGCTGCCGAGCAACCTGGACCGCCGGGGCGAGCGCCGCGCCGGCTGTGTGCTGGCCGCGGTCAGCCTGGCCGGGCTGGCCATCTCGGCGGTCTGGCACGTGCTCACCGCACCCGGCACGGTCAACGCTTCGAGCACGATGGTGCTGGTCGGCGTGGCCGCGCTGTGGATGCCGCTGGTGTACTGGGTGTTCCCGCGCCGCTCCTCGGATCCGGCGCTGGTGGTGCTCTATTACCTGGGTTTTCTCGCGCTGGCCACCGCGCTGAGCCCGCGCGGCGACGGGTTCGCCGTGTTCGCCTCGGTCGGCTACCCGCTGGCGTTCGGCCTGCTCACGCCCCGGATGAGCTTCTTCGGCGTGGCGGCGACGGCGATCCTGCCGATGATCGCGCGCGGCGGCACGGACGGGCCGACCTGGGTCACCCTGGTCTCGGTGGCCGCGCCGCTGCTCTACGCGGGCTGGGTGGTCGGTTCGGAGAGCGAGAAGCGCCGCCGGTCCAACGCCCAGCTCGAAGAAGCCAACGCGAAACTGGAGGCGGCGCTGGAGGAGAACGCCGGACTGCACGCCCAGTTGCTCAGCCAGGCCAGGGAAACCGGCGTGCTCGACGAGCGCCAGCGCATGGCGGGCGAAATCCACGACACCATCGCGCAGGGCCTGGCCGGCATCATCACCCAGTTGCAGGCCGCCGAACGCAGCGACGGCGACCCCGAACGACGGCAGCGCCACCTCGCCAACGTGCACGCCCTGGCCAGGGAGAACCTGACCGAAGCACGGCGGTCGGTGCGGGCGCTGCGCCCGGAACGCCTCGCCGATTCACGCCTGCCGGACGCGATGGCCGAACTCGGCCGCACCTGGACCGACACCTCCGGCACCCCGGTCAAGGTCGAGGTCACCGGCGACCCGCGCCCGCTGCTGCCGGATCTGGAGGTCACCCTCTACCGCGTCGCGCAGGAGGCGCTGACCAACGCGGGCAAGCACGCGAAGGCCACCCGCGTCGCACTCACGCTGTCCTATGTGGACGATCTGGTGATGCTGGACGTGCGTGACGACGG
Source organism: Amycolatopsis albispora (assembly GCF_003312875.1). Lineage (NCBI taxonomy): Bacteria > Bacillati > Actinomycetota > Actinomycetes > Pseudonocardiales > Pseudonocardiaceae > Amycolatopsis > Amycolatopsis albispora. The sequence goes on along the minus strand of NZ_CP015163.1, from coordinate 7,483,553 downwards.
GGTGGGCTTCACCCCCGCGGCCAACGGCACGCCGTCCGATTCCGGCGGGTTCGGCCTGTCCGGCATGCGCCAGCGGGTGCAGCGCGTGGCCGGGACCCTGGCCATCGAGAGCGCACCCGGCGAAGGCACCACGATCAACGCCCAGCTACCGGCCATCACCACCGCGAACGGAGAGCCCTCATGATCAGGCTGCTGCTGGTGGACGACCACCCGATCGTCCGGGACGGCCTGCGTGGCGCGTTTGTCGGCGAAACCGATCTGGAGATCGCCGGCGAGGCCGCGGACGGCGCCGAAGCGCTCGTGCTGGCGAGCGCGCTGGCCCCGGACGTGGTGCTGATGGACCTGCGCATGCCCCGCATGGACGGCGTCGCCGCGATCCGCGAACTCCGCGAGGTGGCCCCGAAGGCGAAGGTGCTGGTGCTGACCACCTTCGACTCCGAATCCGACGTGCTGCCCGCCATCGAAGCCGGGGCCACCGGCTACCTGCTCAAGGACGCGCCGACCGCGGAACTGCTGCGCGCGGTGCGGGCGGCGGCCAAGGGCGAGTCGGTGCTTTCGCCGGCGGTGGCGGTGAAACTGCTCGGCCAGATGCGCGAGCCCGCGCCGAAGAACACGCTGACCAAGCGCGAGATGGAGGTGCTCGAACTGGTCGCCGACGGCGCCACCAACCGGATGGCCGCGGCGAAGCTGTTCATCAGCGAGGCCAGCATCAAGACGCACCTGCTGCACATCTACGCCAAGCTGGAGGTGCGCGACCGCGCGGCGGCGGTCGGTGAGGCGTACCGGCGGGGCCTGCTGAGCTGATCCGCCCGGTATCTTCATCGCGTGGAACCGGTGGAGATCAACGCGGGCGCGTACTACCTGCGGCAGTTGCGCGCGGACGACCTGATGGACGACCGCCCGGCGCTGGTCGAGGCGTTCGCCGATCCGGTGCACCGCCGGTACGTGCCGAACTACCGCATCGAGACGCTCGAAGCCGCCGGGGAGTACGTGGCGCTGCGCGCGCGGGAGTGGGCCGACGGCACGCGGTGCTCGTGGGCCATCGCCGAACCGACCACCGGTGACCTGCTCGGTGAGGTCGGGCTGAAGAAGGTCGATCTCGAAGCGGGCACCGCCGAAGCGGCGATCTGGGTGCACCCGCGCGGGCGCGGGCAGGGCATCGGCACGCTGGCCGTGGACGCGGCGGTCCGCTTCGGGTTCGGGGCGCTGGACCTGAAACTGGTCGAATACCGGCACGCCGAAACCAACGAGGCGTCGGCGAAGATCGCGGAACGCTGCGGGTTCGTCCGGATCGGCGAGGCCGTGGTGCCGACCGCGGGCGAGAAGGACCTGGTGTGGACCAAAGCTTCTTCCTGACCCGGGTGCTCGAGGTCTTCGACGAGTACGCGGACCGGGTGCTGTTCCGTCACTCCACTTCGGACCTGACCTACGCGGAAGCCGGACGGCGCCTCCGCCGGCTGCACGCGGCGATGCCGCCGTTGACCGGCAAGACGGTCGCGATCTCCGCGGGCAACCACCCGGATGCCGTGCTGGCGCAACTAGCCGCGCAACTGCGCGGGGCACGGGTCCTGCTGATCGCCGCCTCCGCACCGCCGTCGGACCGGAAGTCCGCGCTCGACGCCGCGGACGCCGTGCTGCTGGACCCGGCCGAGCTGGACGCGGAACCGGTGGAGATCACCGTCCCGGCCCGCGCCGAAACCGTGTTCACCTCGGGCGGCACCACCGGCGCGCCGAAGCTGATCCGGCACTCGGGCACCTACGAGGGCATGGTGCACGTGTTCCACCCCGATCCGGCCGGGCCGAACCGGATCCTGGTGGTCGCCCCGATTTCGCACCTCACCGGCAACGCGGCGGTGCTCGGCGCCCTGCTCTGCGGGGACACCGTGGTGCTGCACGACGGTTTCTCGCCCGACGCGGTGGTCGCCGCGTTGTCGGCGGACCGGATCACCCGGTTCAGCCTCACCCCGGCGCGGCTCGGTGCCGTGCTCGACCACCCCGCGCTCGCCGAGGCGGACCTCAGTTCGCTGCGCGCGGTTTCGCTCGGCGCCAGCGCGTTGCCGGTGCACCGGCTCGAGCAGGCGCTGGCGGTGTTCGGCCCGATCGTCGGCCAGGGTTACGGCCTGACCGAGGCGCCGATGATCGCCACCATCACCGCCGCCGAGTACGCCGGGCACCCCGCGCGGCTGGCGTCGGTCGGCCGGATCGTGCCGGGCATGCGCGCCCGCATCGGCGACGACGGTGAGGTGCTGGTGCAGGGACTGTCCTTGATGGACGGTTACCTGGACCGGCCGCTCGACGGCGACTGGCTGCGCACCGGGGACCTCGGCCACTTCGACGAAGACGGTTACCTCTACCTGCACGGCCGCGCGGACGACGTGATCGTCACCGGCGAACACGGCACGAAGGTCCACCCGACGCGCGTCGAAGAGGCGCTGGTGTCGCATCCGCGCGTGCGCCAGTCGGCCGTGGTCGGACGGTCCACTCCGGACGGTCCGGTGCTGCACGCCGTGGTGGTCCCCGACGGTGAGGTGACCGCCGACGAGCTGCGCGCCCACGTGGCCGCCGAACTGGTGCAGCCGCACTTCGTCCCGGCCACCGTCGAATTCCGCGCGTCCCTGCCGCTCACCCACATCGGCAAGCTGGACCGCAAGCGCCTGCGATGAACACGAATGTGGCTTTCGGGGCGGATTTCGCCCCGAAAGCCACATTCGTGTCCTCGGGCGTGGGTCAGCTGACCGGTTCGGTGAGCTTCGCGCGTGCCTCGGGCGCGGCGTTGCGGCGTTCGTCGGCGGCCTCGTCGTTCGGCTGCGTCTGCGAGTCCCGCTCGGCTTCGACCCGCGCGATGTACACCTCGACCTCGCGGGCGGTCTCCGCATCGGACCAGCCGAGCACCTCGCCCATCAGCTTCGCCACCTGCCGCGCGCAGTCGACGCCGCGGTGCGGGTACTCGATCGAGATGCGGGTGCGCCGGGCGAGCACGTCCTCCAGGTGCAGCGCGCCCTCGTGGCTGACCGCGTACACCGCCTCCACACCGAGGTAGTCGGGCGCCGCTTCGAGCGGCTTGAGCAGTTCGGGACGGCCCTCGCCGAGCGCCAGCACCTCGTGCACCAGCGAGCCGTACCGGTCGAGCAGGTGCCGGACGCGGTACGGGTGCAGCCCGTGCTGCGCGGCCAGGTGGTCGGCCTGGTTGACCAGCGCGTGGTACCCGTCGGCGCCGAGCAGCGGCACCTTGTCGGTGATCGACGGCTGCGGGCGGCCGGGCAGGTCGACGGCCGCGGCCTCGACGGCGTCGGCCGCCATCACCCGGTAGGTGGTGTACTTGCCGCCGGCGATGGCGACCAGCCCCGGCGCCACGCGTGCCACGGCGTGCTCGCGCGAGAGCTTCGAGGTCTCCTCGCTCTCCCCGGCCAGCAGCGGCCGCAGCCCGGCGTAGACGCCCTCGATGTCGTCGTGCGTGAGCGGCGTGGCCAGCACGGTGTTGACGTGTTCGAGCAGGTAGTCGATGTCGTGCTTGGTGGCCGACGGGTGCGCGAGGTCCAGGTTCCAGTCGGTGTCGGTGGTGCCGACGATCCAGTGGTTGCGCCACGGGATGACAAAGAGCACCGACTTCTCGGTGCGCAGGATCATGCCCGATTCCGAGACGATCCGGTCGCGCGGCACCACGATGTGCACGCCCTTGCTGGCCCGCACGCGGAACCGGCCGCGGCTGCCGGACAGCCGCTGCAGTTCGTCCGTCCACACGCCGGTGCAGTTGATCACCGCGCTGGCCTGGATGTCGGTCTCGCGGCCGTCCTCGACGTCGCGCACGCGCACCCCGGAGATCCGGTCGGCCTCACGCAGGAAGCGCACCACCTGGGTGGAGGTCCGGACCACGGCGCCGTAGTGCGCGGCGGTGCGCGCCACCGTCATGGTGTGCCGCGCGTCGTCGGCCTGCGCGTCGAAGTAGCGGATGCCGCCGATCAGCGCGTCCCGCTTGAGCGCCGGCACCATGCGCAGCGCACCCGCCCTGGTCAGGTGCTTCTGCCCGGGCACCGACCGCGCGCCGCCCATGGTGTCGTACATGAACAACCCGGCCGCGGTGTACGGCCGCTCCCAGACGCGCTTGGTCAGCGGGTACAGGAAGCTCACCGGCTTCACCAGGTGCGGCGCGATCCGGGTGAGCATCAGCTCGCGCTCACGCAGCGCCTCGCGCACCAGGCCGAATTCCAGCTGTTCGAGGTACCTCAACCCGCCGTGGAACAGCTTGCTCGACCGGCTGGACGTGCCGGAGGCGAGGTCGCGCGCCTCGACCAGAGCCACGCGCAGCCCGCGCGTCGCCGCGTCGAGCGCCACCCCGGCGCCCACCACCCCGCCGCCGATCACGACCAGGTCGAAGGTCTCCGAGCCCAGCCGCCGCCATGAGTCCTCACGGGTCCGCGGCCCCAGTTCGGCCTGGCCTGCCCCGCGTGCAGAATCGGTCACCGCATCCTCCTCGACATGCTCGCCGTCCAGCATGTCACGTCTTCATGCGCCCGCATCCCGGCGAGCGTCCGAGTGTGACTCACGAGTCTTCGAGTAGTTCCCCCGATCTTGAAAAATTGAGACCGTTCGCGCCTGGAAGGTTGGACTACCACCTAGTAGCGTTCCCATGATCGTGGGTCGGCAACGGCGCCGTGGCACGCCGTGATCGACCCTGCGCGCGAAGTGTCCGTTGTGGAGGGACGAGATGGCAGCTGGGGAAATTTTCATCTGGGAGCTGATCGGCACCGCGGTGCTGATCCTGCTCGGCAACGGCGTGGTCGCCAACAACGTCCTACGCAAGAACAACGGGCACAACGCCGGATTCCTGTTCGTGAACTTCGGCTGGGCCTTCGCCGTGTTCGCCGGCGCCAGCCTCGCCGCGCCCAGTGGCGCGCACCTCAACCCCGCGGTCACCCTCGGCCTCGCGGTCGCCGGGAAGACCGAATGGGGTGACGTCCCGATCTACTTCCTCGCGCAGATGCTCGGCGCGATCATCGGCGCGGTGCTGTGCTGGGCCACCTACAAGCTGCAGTTCGACGACCACCCCGAGCCGGAGAACACGCTCGGCATCTTCTCCACCGCCCCGCAGATCCCGCACCGCGTGTGGAACCTGGTGACCGAGATCATCGGCACCTTCGTGCTGGTCGCCTGGATCCTGCTCAGCCCGGTGGTCAAGGCGGGCGACGGCGGCGTGCCGGACTTCGGCAACTCCGCGCTGGGCTACGCCGGCGTGGCGTTCGTGGTGCTGGTGATCGGCACCTCGCTCGGCGGCCCGACCGGCTACGCCATCAACCCCGCCCGCGACCTCGGCCCGCGCATCGCCTACGCGTTCATCCTGCCGATCCGCGGCAAGGCCAACGCGAACTGGGGATACTCCTGGGTCCCGGTGCTCGGCCCGCTGGTCGGCGGGGCGCTCGCGGCCCTACTGTTCCTCGTGCTGCCGACGGCCGCCTGACCCCGACCCTTCTGACAGGGAGAGTTGAAGCGAAATGACTTCCTACGTCGCCGCGATCGACCAGGGCACCACGTCCACCCGCGCGATGATCTTCGACCACTCCGGCCGCGTGGTCGCCGTGGACCAGCGTGAACACGAGCAGATCTTCCCGCAGGCCGGCTGGGTCGAGCACAACGCCGAGGAGATCTGGGAGAACACCCGCGCGGTGGCCGCCGGCGCGCTGGCCAAGGCGGACATCACCGCGGCCGACATCGCCGCGGTCGGCATCACCAACCAGCGCGAGACCACGCTGGTCTGGGACCGCAAGACCGGCAAGCCGGTGTACAACGCGATCGTCTGGCAGGACACCAGGACCGACAAGATCGTCGGTGAGCTGGGCGCACTCGGCGGCGGGCAGGAGCGCTACCGCGCCAAGACCGGCCTGCCGCTGGCCACGTACTTCTCCGGCCCCAAGATCAAGTGGATCCTGGACAATGTAGACGGTGCGCGCGAGCGCGCCGAGGCCGGTGACCTGCTGTTCGGCAACATGGACACCTGGGTGCTGTGGAACATGACCGGCGGCACCCAGGGCGGCGTGCACGCCACCGACCCGACGAACGCGTCGCGCACCCTGCTGATGGACCTCGACACCCTGCAGTGGGACGCCTCGATCGCCGAGGACATGGGCATTCCGCTGTCCATGCTGCCGGAGATCCGGTCGTCCTCGGAGGAGTTCGGCAAGGTCCGCGAGCGCGGCGCGCTGGCCGGGGTGCCGATCGCCGGCATTCTCGGCGACCAGCAGGCCGCCACCTTCGGCCAGGCCTGCCTGTCGCCGGGCGAGGCCAAGAACACCTACGGCACCGGCAACTTCGTGCTGCTGAACACCGGCACCGAGAAGGTGCTCTCGGAGAACGGCCTGCTCACCACGGTCTGCTACAAGATCGGCTCGAACGACACGGTGTACGCGCTGGAGGGCTCGATCGCGGTCACCGGCTCGCTGGTGCAGTGGCTGCGGGACAACCTCGGCATGATCGGCACCGCCGCCGAGATCGAGGAGCACGCGCGCAAGGTCGAGGACAACGGCGGCACCTACTTCGTGCCCGCGTTCTCCGGCTTGTTCGCGCCGTACTGGCGCTCCGACGCCCGCGGCGCGATCGTCGGCCTCACCCGGTTCGTGAACAAGGGTCACCTGGCCAGGGCGGTGCTGGAGGCGACGGCCTTCCAGACCCGCGAGGTCATCGACGCGATGAACGCCGACTCCGGGGTGGCGCTGACCTCGCTGAAGGTGGACGGCGGCATGGTGGTCAACGAGCTGCTCATGCAGTTCCAGGCCGACATCCTCGGCGTGCCGGTGATCCGGCCGGTGGTGAACGAGACCACCGCGCTCGGCGCCGCCTACGCGGCCGGGCTGGCGGTCGGGTTCTGGAAGAGCGAAGAAGACATCCGCACGAACTGGGCCAAGGACAAGGAGTGGACGCCGCAGCTGGACGCGGACACCCGCGAGGCCCAGTTCAAGAACTGGAAGAAGGCCGTCACCAAGACCTTCGACTGGGTCGACTGACGCTGGGTGGACTGACCCCGCCTCGCCTGGTCGGCCCTCACGGTCTTCGGGGGCCGACCAGGCAGAACGGCACACCCTGGTTGTCGGTGACCGCGGCGAGCCGCCCGTCCGGCGAGTCGGACGGCGGGTTCTGCACGGTGCCGCCGAGTTCAGCCACCAGCTCGGCGCTCTCGTCGGCGTCGGCCACCGCGAAGTAGGTCACCCAGTGCGCGGGCACCTCACCCGGCACGTCGGCGGGTAGTTCCGCCAGGCCGCCCACCGCCTCCCCGCCGAGTGTGAGCGCGGTGTAGCCGAAACCGGGCGCGGACAGGTCGGCCGCGCCGTAACCGAAGATCCCGGTGTAAAAGGCTTCGGCAGCGGTCCGGTTCGCGGTGAAGCACTCGTTCCACACCAGGGCGCCCGGTTCGTCGGTGACCTGGGCGCCGATCCGCGCTCCGGCCTGCCACAGCCCGAACACCGCACCGCTCGGGTCGGCCACCACGGCGAACCGGCAGTCGTCGCCGACGCCGGTGGCCGGCCGGAAGATCCGCCCGCCCGCACCCGCGATCGCCCGCACCGTGACGTCGAGATCGGGCACGGCGAGATAGGTGGTCCACACGGCCGCGGTTTCCGGCCCGGTCCGCTCACCGATCCCGGACACCTCGCGCCCGCCGATGGTGCAGCGCAGCCTGCCCGCCCGGTGCTCGAACTCCCAGCCGAACAACTGTCCGTAGAATTCCTTGGCCTTGCCGAGGTCGGAAATCATCAGATCGACCCAGCACGGCATGCCGCGCGGCCACGGTGAATAACGAATGGGCATCCCGAGCTCCCGCCGCCGACCTTGCTACGACGGGATTTTCTAGCACATCGAACCCCATTTCCCGCAGTGGAAAGCAGGCGCGTTCCACCCCGGTCCGAGATAAACGAACCGGAATATGCGGCGGCGAAAAAAGCTCGTTCGGTCAGTCCAGATCGTCGTGGCGCATCAGCTGGCGGCCCGCCTCGGTGATCGACCCGGACAGCGACGGGTACACCGAGAAGGTGAGCGCGAGGTGCTCCACGGTGAGCTGGTTCTGCACGGCCAGCGCGATGGGCAGGATCAGCTCGCTCGCCGTCGGCGCGACGACCACGCCCCCGACGACCACCCCGGTGGCCGGGCGGCAGAACAGCTTCACGAAGCCCCGGCGCAGGCCTTCCATTTTCGCGCGGGCATTGGTGGCCAGCGGCAGCATGATGGTGCGCGCGGGCACCTCGCCGGAGTCGATGGCCTGCTGGCTGATGCCGACCGTGGCGATCTCCGGATGGGTGAACACGTTGGCGGCGACCGTCTTCAGCTTGATCGGGGCCACGCCCTCGCCGAGCGCGTGCCACATCGCGATCCGGCCCTGCATGCTGGCCACCGAGGCGAGCATCAGCACGCCGGTGCAGTCCCCGGCGGCGTAGATGCCGGAGACGCTGGTGCGCGAAACCCGGTCCACGGTGATGAACCCGCCGGGACCGGGCTCGATGCCGACGGTCTCCAGGCCGATGTCGGTGGTGTTCGGCACCGAGCCGACGGTCATCAGCGCGTGGCTGGCCTCGATCACCCGGCCGTCGGCGAGGTGCACCTTGACGCCGTCTCCGGTGCGCTCGACGCGGTCGGCCCTGGCGTGCTTGACCACGGTGGTGCCGCGCTGGGAGAAGACCTCCTCCAGAACGGCCGCGGCGTCGGCGTCCTCGTGCGGCAGCACGCGGTCGCGGCTGGAGACCACGGTGACCTTGACGCCCATCTCGGTGTAGGCGGAGGCGAACTCGGCACCGGTGACGCCGGACCCGATCACCGCGAGGTGCTCGGGCAGTTCGGGCAGGTCGTAGAGCTGACGCCAGTCGAGGATGCGCTCGCCGTCGGGCACGGCGCCGGGGAGCACGCGCGGGGTGGCGCCGGTGGCGATGAGCACGACGTCGGCGTCGAGCACCTCGGTCTCGCCGTTCTCGGGGGTGACCGCGACCTTGTGCGTGGCGAGGCCGGGCTCCTCGTCGCAGAAGCGCGCGGTGCCGGTGATCACCCGGACGCCCTCGCGCTGCACCCTGGCGCGAATATCAGCCGATTGGGCGAGGGCCAGCCCGCGGACGCGGCCGTGCACGGTGTGCAGGTCGACGCTGGTGTCGGCCAGGTCGGTGGCGATGCCCAGTTCGTGCAGCCCGTGCAGGCTGGCGCGCGCCCCGGAGGAGGCGATGAAGGTCTTCGACGGCACGCAGTCGTACAGCACGCAGGCTCCGCCCAGGCCGTCCCGCTCGACCACGGTCACGTTCGCGCCGTGCTGCGCGGCCACCAGCGCGGCCTCGTAGCCCGCGGGTCCGCCGCCCATGATGACGATCCTGGTCACCTGTGCTCTCCTCCTTCTCGCGCCGTGGGTAGCCGGCTCGCGCTCACCGTACGCGGAGGACCGTTCGTCCGGTCGAGTGGCCGGACACGCGGAGTGCGTCCGCTTCGGCGGCCGAAGGTCGCTAGGCTGTCGCCGTGCCCTTGTATGCCGCGTACGGGTCCAACATGGATCCCGCTCAGATGATGCAGCGTGCGCCGCACTCGCCGATGGCGGGGACCGGCTGGCTCGAAGGCTGGCGGCTGACCTTCGGTGGCGAGGACATCGGCTGGGAAGGCGCGCTGGCCACGATCGTCGAATCCCCGGGTTCGCGCGTCTTCGTGGTGCTCTACGACGTGCTCCCCCAGGACGAGGCCCGGCTGGACCGCTGGGAGGGCGGCGAGCTGGGCATGCACAACAAGATCCGGCTGCGGGTGCAGACGCTCGAGGGTTCGGTGCTGGCTTGGCTGTACGTGCTGGACGCCTACGAAGGCGGCCTGCCCTCGGCGCGCTACCTCGGCGCCCTGGCCGACGCCGCCGAAGCCGCCTCGGCCCCCGCCGACTACGTCGAAGCCCTGCGCACCCGCCCTTGCACCGGCATCAGCCCCTGATCCTCGCTCTCGTTCAGGTACGCGCCTCGAACACGCCGCAGTGATCGGCCGCCCGAGCCGGCGCACGGCAAGTTGTTCCTTCGCGTCCCGTTCGATCGGGACGCCTCTCCAGGCATCCTCGCCTTCCGGCCTGCCGCCATGGCCAGCGTCGCGGTCGAGCAGGCTCGCGGCCCTGAGGTCGGCGGTCGTGGTGGGCGTCCCTCGGTTGGGTGGTGGAGTTCTACGTTCGTGCGGGTTCATGCGGCCACGCCACCTTGGGTGAGGGCGGCGCCCAGGTGGGTCAGGAAGCGCGTCGGGTCGCGGAAGTCGGCGGCGGTGAGGTGGAAGACCGTCCAGCCCCGGCGGTGCAGGTACTCGGCCCGAGCAGCGGCTTGCGCCTCGTCGGCGGCTTCGGCTTCGGCTTCGGCCGCAGCGGCGGTTGCGGCAGCAGGAGCGCCGGCGGCGGTGAGGGCTTCGACGGCGGCAGCGGCTTCAGCGGCGGTTGCAGCAGCAGGAGCGGTAGCAGCAGTAGCGGCGGAGGCAGCGGCGGCGGTGGTTGTGGTGGCGGCTTCGGCGGCCGCTGCGGTGGTGGCGGCAGCGTTCGTGGTGGCGTCGGCAACGGTGGTGCTGGTGGTGGCGTCGGTCTGGGTGATGACGGCGGCAACCTGGGTAGCGGCGGCGGAGGAAGCTGTGGCGGGCCTGGCGGTGGCGGCGGTCTGGACGGCGGCAGCCTGCGCGGCGGCCGCCCGGGTGACGGCGGCGGTGACGGCGGCTTCGGCGATGGTGGCGCGTGCGGCGGCGGCTTGGGGCGTGGCGGCGTGAGCGTGGGCGACGTGAGCGGTGGTGGTGGCGGCACTAGCGGGGGTGGCGGCGGAGCAGTCGATGGCTACGCGGGCTTCCGGCCAGGCCATGTCGAGTTGGTACAGAGGCCGCCCGGCGAAGCCCCTCACCACGAACTGCGGCTGCGGCGGTGGCCAGCCCGCATCGACGACCAGCAGGCGCGCCCAGCTTTCCGCTGGTGACTCGGCCAGTCCGGTGGCCAGGTCGACGAGGAACCGCGCGCGGGCCCGGCCCAACGTGTCCGGGCGCGCCATGATCCTCGCCAGCACGCTCGCCCTGAGCCCCGCGCGCCGGTCGGCTCGGCAGCGGGCCAGCGCCTCGTCCAGGCAGGCGAAGCCGACGCGGCCCCGGTCGCGGCACAGCACCTCGGCCAGTGCGAAATCGGGCGTCATCGTGCGCAAGCCGTCGTGCACGTCGACGTCGATTTCGGAGAACGGGGTGCTGTGGACAACCAGGCCCGGTCTTCGCCGGACCTCGCGCTCGTCCGGCACCAGGACCTCGACCTGAGCGGTCGACGCCGAGGCGAATCCGGCGAGTGCGAGGACCGACTCACCGGTGAGCGCGGCGCCCGGACCCGCGTGGAGCAGACCAGTGGCGGCACGGGTCGGGAACTCGGCCGCTCGACGGCGTTCTACCAGTACAGCGGCGGAATACTGCGCCAGCCAGCCCTGGGTGAGGGCCGCGCGGACCCGCTCGTCGCCGATCGCGGTGACGAGTTCGTGGCGCAGGTGGACGCCGTGGAGACCCTCAGGCAGAAGAAACATGAGACCCACGCTCGCACCTGGTGGCTGGGCATGCCAGGAGGCTGTGGGCAACCCTGTGGATAACTCGGCGCCTGTGGACAACTTCAGGAACCGAACAAGGACAAGGGCTCGCGCACGCGCGGGCGGGCACGTGCGCGAGCCCAAGCGGACCCCAGCGGGATCAGGCCAGTGCGGCCAAAGCGGTGTGGACCATCACGCGCGCCCCCGCCAGCAGAGCGCGTTCGTCCAGTTCGAAGGTCGGCTGGTGCAGGTCGCGCATGGGACCTTCACCAGGCCAGACGCCCAGCCGCGCGAACGCGCCCGGAACGTGCTCCAGGTACCAGCCGAAGTCCTCGCCGCCGGAGGACTGCTCGGTGTCCGCGTGCGAGTCCTCCCCGAGTGCGGCTTCGACACCGGCACGCAGCACGTCCGTGGACAACGGGTCCGACACCACCGGCGGCACGCCCCGCCGGTAGTCCAGCTGGAAACCGACCCCGGTGGGCGCCAGCAGCGACTCCACCGCGGCCGCGACCAGCGGCTCCAGCGCGCTCCACACCTCGTGGTCGGCGGTGCGCAGGGTGCCGCGCAGCACGCCCTCCTGCGGGACCGCGTTCGCCGCCTCACCCGCGTGCACCGCACCCCAGACCAGCACCGTGCCCGACCGCGGGTCGACCCGCCGCGACAGCACCGAGGGCAGCGACGTGATCACCGTGCCCAGCGCGTGCACCAGGTCCGCGGTCAGGTGCGGGCGCGAGGTGTGCCCGCCCGGCGAGGTCAGCCGCAGCTCGATCAGGTCGGCCGCCGAGGTCAGCGCGCCGACCCTGGTGCCGACCTTGCCCACCGGCAGCCGCGGGTCGCAGTGCAGCCCGAAGATCCGGCCGACGCCGGTGAGCGCGCCGGCGGCGATGGCGTCCAGCGCCCCGCCCGGCATGACCTCCTCGGCGGGCTGGAAGATCAGCCGGACGCGGCCGGGCAGCTCGGGCGCCGAGTTCAGCGCCAGCGCCGCGGCCAGCAGGATCGTGGTGTGCGCGTCGTGCCCGCAGGCGTGCGCCACCCCGTCCACGGTGGAGGCGTAGGGCAGCCCGGTCGACTCGGTCAGCGGCAGCGCGTCCAGGTCGGCGCGCAGGGCCACGCAGCGCGGCCCGTCGCCGATGTCGCACAGCACGCCGGTGCCGCCGGGCAGCACCTGCGGCTTCAGCCCGGCCGAGGTCAGCAGCTTCATCACCAGCTCGGTGGTGGCGAACTCGCGCCGCGACAGCTCGGGGTGCGCGTGGATGTGCCGCCGCCAGGCGATCACGTCGCCCGCGTTCTTCTCCAGCCATTCGTCGAGCCAGAACGGACCACGGCCACTTCCGACATCTCCCACGGGTGCCATGCTGACCCCATCCGAGGTGAGCAGCGCGGCGGGGCCACCGGATCGGGCACCTTCACCGCCGCTGTGATCCCCGGGGATGTCCCATCGGGAGTCGAGCACTGTCACGCCGCACCGCCGTTCGTAGCGCGGGCCAACTGGGCGCCGAGCACCCGGCCTGCCATTCGAAATGTGAGCAAAGTCGTACGCATTTGCCTTGATCCTGCACCATGCAGCTGGCAAGCCGCTCAAGCGGCGAGCCACCACGAGACGGCCGGTAGTGGATCTGCGCTGAACGGCGTAGTGAGTTCGGCCTGGCTGTAGACCCGGCCGCGATGATCAACCGGAGATCAACCGGACTTGCGGCGCTTGGCGCGCACCCGCCTGCCCCACAGCACGATGCCGAGCAGGACCACCGCGGCACCGCCCGCGATCAGCTGGTTCTTGGTCTTCTCGCTGTTCGCGCGCTCGCTCTCGGCCGGGTCGAGCACCGGCCCCGGCGGCGGGGTCGGGTCCTGCGCCACCACCACGGAAACCGTGGTGGCCGGCTCCCCGGCGGCGAGCGCGGGAGCGGGCAGCAGCACCAGCAGGCCCAGCAGAACGGCCGGCAGCAGTCCGCGCAGCTTCGTGATCAAGACGGCAACCCTTTCCGACGGTTGCTCCTCAGTGTGCCGTCCCGGCGACCGCGAGTCACTCGACGGGGCCGGAGAAGGCCTCGAGGATCTGCTCGGCGGCCAGTGTCGCGGTCAGTTCACCGTCCCGGACGGCCCGTTCGACCTCCGGCACCACCGAGCGCACGCGCGGGTGCGCGGACAGCCTGCCGAGCAACTGCTCGCGGACCATCGACCAGGTCCAGTCCACATTCTGCCGCCGCCGCTTCTCGGCCAGTTCCCCGGACGCGGCCAGCGTCTCGCGGTGCCTGCCGATCTGCTCCCACACCGTGCCGAGGCCGACGCCGTGCAGCGCGCTGCAGGTCAGCACCGGTGGCGTCCACTCGGCCTCCGGCCCGTAGATCATCCGCAGCGCACCGGAAAGCTCGCGGGCGGCACGTTTGGCCTCGCGCTCGTGGTCGCCGTCGGCCTTGTTCACCGCGATCACGTCGGCCAGCTCGAGCACGCCCTTCTTGATGCCCTGCAGCTGGTCGCCGGTGCGGGCCAGGGTCAGGAAGAGGAAGCAGTCGACCATGTTCGCCACGGTCACCTCGGACTGCCCGACGCCGACCGTCTCGACCAGCACGATGTCGTACCCGGCGGCCTCCATCAGCACGATCGTCTCGCGGGTGGCCCTGGCGACGCCGCCGAGCGTGCCCGAGGTCGGCGACGGCCGGATGAACGCGGACGGGTCGACCGCCAGCCGCGCCATCCGGGTCTTGTCGCCGAGAATGCTGCCGCCGGTCCTGGTGGACGACGGGTCGACCGCCAGCACCGCGACCTTGTGCCCGGCCTCGGTCAGCTCGGTGCCCAGCTGGTCGATGAATGTCGACTTGCCGACTCCGGGCACGCCGGTGATGCCGACCCGCTGCGCGCCACCGGCGTGCGGCAGCAGCTCCACCAGCAGGTCCTGCGCCTGCCCGCGGTGGTCGGCGCGCTGCGACTCGACCAGCGTGATGGCCTTCGACAGCAGGCCACGGTCGCCCGCCAGCACACCCTTGGCGTACGCGGTGACGTCGATCTTTCGCGGCATACCGGCCTACGAGTGCTGGGCGTTGAGCTGGTCGAGCAGGTCCAGCGCCGCGTCCGCGATCACCGTGCCCGGCCCGAAGATGGCCGCCGCGCCCGCCGCGCGCAGTTCGTCGTAGTCCTGCGGCGGGATCACGCCGCCGACCACCACGATGATGTCCTCGCGGCCCAGCTCGGCCAGTTCCGACCGCAGCGCGGGCACCAGCGAGAGGTGCCCGGCGGCCAGCGAGGACACGCCGATGATGTGCACGTCGGCTTCCACCGCCTGCCGCGCGACCTCCGCCGGCGTGGAGAACAGCGGGCCGACGTCGACGTCGAAACCGAGGTCGGCGAAGGCGGTGGCGATCACCTTCTGGCCGCGGTCGTGCCCGTCCTGGCCCATCTTCGCGACCAGGATGCGCGGCCGCCTGCCCTCCGCCTCGGCGAAGGCCTCGACCTCTTCGCGTGCCTTCTCCACGTTGGGCGCCTTCCCGGACTTGCCGACTTCCTCCCGGTACACGCCGGAAATGGTACGGATCTGGCCGGAGTGGCGGCCCCAGATGCGTTCCAGCGCATCGGAGATCTCGCCGACGGTGGCCTTCGCGCGTGCGGCGTCGATGGCCAGCGCGAGCAGGTTGCCGTCGGACTCGGCACCCGCGGTCAACCGCCGCAGAGCGTCCTGAGTGGACTCTTCGTCGCGTTCCTCCCGCAGCCGCCGCAGCTTCTCAAGCTGCTGTGCGCGGACCCCGGCGTTGTCCACCTTGAGCACGTCGATCTGCTCGTCCTCGGAGACCCGGAACTTGTTGACGCCGATCACCGGCTGGCGCCCGGAGTCGATCCGCGCCTGCGTGCGCGCGGCCGCCTCTTCGATGCGCAGCTTCGGGATGCCGGCGTCGATCGCGCGGGCCATGCCGCCCGCCGATTCGACCTCGTCGATGTGCGCCCAGGCCTTGCGCGCCAGGTCGTAGGTCAGCCGCTCGACGAACGCGCTGCCGCCCCACGGGTCGATCACCCGCGTGGTGCCGGATTCCTGCTGGAGCATCAGCTGGGTGTTGCGGGCGATGCGGGCGGAGAAGTCGGTGGGCAGCGCGAGCGCCTCGTCGAGGGCGTTGGTGTGCAGGGACTGCGTGTGCCCCTGCGTGGCCGCCATCGCCTCGACGCAGGTGCGCGCGACGTTGTTGTAGACGTCCTGCGCGGTCAGCGACCAGCCCGAGGTCTGCGAGTGCGTCCGCAGCGACAGCGACTTCGCCGACTTGGGCTCGAACTGCTTGACCAGCTTCGCCCACAGCAGGCGCGCCGCGCGCAGCTTCGCGACCTCCATGAAGAAGTTCATGCCGATCGCCCAGAAGAACGACAGGCGCGGGGCGAACTTGTCCACATCCAGCCCGGCATCCACACCCGCCCGCAAATACTCCACACCGTCGGCCAAGGTGTAGGCAAGCTCGAGGTCAGCGGTCGCCCCGGCCTCCTGCATGTGGTAGCCGGAGATGGAGATCGAGTTGTACCGCGGCATGTGCTGGGAGGTGAAGGCGAAGATGTCGGAGATGATCCGCATGGAGGGTTGCGGTGGGTAGATGTAGGTGTTGCGGACCATGAACTCCTTGAGGATGTCGTTCTGGATGGTCCCGGCGAGCTTCTCGGGCGGCACGCCCTGTTCTTCGGCAGCGACCACGTACAGCGCCAGCACCGGCAGCACGGCGCCGTTCATGGTCATGGACACGCTCATCTGGTCCAGCGGGATGCCGTCGAAGAGCTGGCGCATGTCGTAGATCGAGTCGATCGCCACGCCCGCCATGCCGACGTCACCGGACACCCGCGGGTGGTCGGAGTCGTAGCCGCGGTGGGTGGCCAGGTCGAAGGCGACCGAAAGGCCCTTCTGCCCGGCGGCGAGGTTGCGCCGGTAGAACGCGTTGGACTCCTCGGCGGTGGAGAACCCGGCGTACTGGCGGACCGTCCACGGCTGGTTCACGTACATCGTCGGGTACGGCCCGCGCAGGTACGGCGCAATCCCGGGATAGGTGCCCAGGAAGTCCACATCGGACAGGTCGTCGGCGGTGTAGACCGGCTTGACGCCGATGCCCTCGGGAGTTTCCCAGGCGAGCGCGTCGGGGCCCTTGCCGGTGCGGTCCTGCAGCGCCTGCGCCCAGTCGGCCTGGGTGGCGGTGGGTTCGCCGTCCTCCAGCGGGACACCGGCGAAGTTCGGGATGGCCATCACTCGACTCCCAGTTCGGCGAGGGTGCCGGTGAGCACGGCGAGCGCGTCGCAACCGGCGTAGATGTTCTCGTCCACGTCCGCGTGGTCACCGCGGCCGGCGAGCAGGACGCGCTGGGCGCCCGCGGCCTTCAACGCCGCGGCGACCTCGCCTGCCTGCTCGGTGTACTGGCTGTCGGTCCCGCAGAGGCAGGCGATCCGCGCGCCGCTGCCGGTGAAGCCGCTGACCACCTCTTCGGTGGACGCGGTGGCGCCGCCGTTGACCGATTCGATGCCGCCCGCCGCGAACAGGTTCGCCGCGAAGCTCGCCCGCGCGGTGTGCGCCGCGATCGGGCCGAGCGTGGCCAGGAAGACCTTGGGACGCTCGGCGCAGGCGTCGGCGCGGTCACGCAGCCGCTCGAACGCCTCGGCGTAGCGGACCCGGGGCAGCCCGCCGTCCGCGGTGTCCACAGTGGACTTCGGACGGGTGACCGGCTTTTCGGTCAGGTTCGGGAACTCGCTGACCCCGGTGATCGCGTCCTTGCGGCGGGCGATCCGCTTCGAGCGCGCCGCCCAGGTCGCGGCCAGCCGCTCGCCGAGGAAACCGGTGTCCAAAGCGGACTCGATGCCGCCCGCCTCTTCGATCGCGGTGAACTCCGCCCAGGCCGCCTTGGCCAGGTCGGCGGTCAGGTTCTCCACGTACCAGGAACCGCCGGCCGGGTCGATCACGCCGCCCAGCCGCGACTCCTCGTGCAGGATCACGCTGGTGTTGCGGGCGATGCGCCTGGCGAAGGCGTCCGGTTCGCCGATCGCCGCGTCGAACGGCAGCACGGTGATCGCGTCGGCACCACCGACCGCGGCGGCGAAGCAGGCGACCGTGCCGCGCAGCATGTTCACCCACGGGTCGCGCTGGGTGAACATGGCGGGCGAAGTCACCGCGTGCTGGCGCATGCCGCGTGCCGCGACGGCCACACCGGAGACCTCGGTGACCCGCGCCCACAGCTTGCGCGCGGCCCGCAGCTTGGCGATGGTCAGGAACTGGTCGGCGCTGGCGGCGAACCGGAACTCCAGCCGCGCGGCCGCGTCGTCCACGCTCAGCCCGGCCTCGGTGAGCGCACGCAGGTACGCCACGCCCGCGGCGATGGCCGCGCCGAGTTCCTGCGAGTCCGAACCGCCTGCTTCGTGGAACGGCAGGCCGTTGACCACCAACGGGGAAAGCTTGGGATACGACCCGTTCAGCCGAGCGGCCAGTTCGGCGGCGGGCCGGACGTCGTGGGCCTCGCCGGTGCGCGCCCGCAGGCCGATCGGGTCGGCACCGAGGCCGCCGACCACCGCGCTCGCCGGGATCTCCCGCTCGCGGAACACCTCCAGCAGCGCCTCGGCGGCGGCTTCGTACTCCGCGCCCGCGTCGAGCACCACCGGCGCCAGCTCGATGTATACGCCGTTCAGCGCGTCGGCCAGGCTCGCCACCGAGATGCCGCCGGAGCCGACGCGCAGCCACAGCGAGCTGACGCCGCCTTCGAGATCGGCGAGCATGGCCTTGTTGGCGGCCACCGGATCGGTGCCGGAGTGCGGTTGCCGCAGGTCCCAGCCGGTGGCGACGCGCCCCTCCGGCACCCCGCCACGCACGAACGGGGGGAGGCCGGGGAAACCGGCGGGCGGCGCGGTGTCCTCGGCGGTGTAGAGCGGGCGGATGTCGAAACCGTCGTAGGTGCGGGTGTTCAGCAGGCTTTCCGGCGGGCCGTCGAAATCCTCTTTCAGCGCACCGCTCTTGCGCAGCACACCGGCCACCAGCTCACGCCATTTTTCCCGGTCGGCGGCGGGGAACTCCGCGGCGAGCGCCAGCCTGCCCGGCTCTTCCGGCTCGGCCGGAGTCGGCGCCGACCCGGCTGTCTCAGCCACCTCAGTCATAACCATCGATGGTAAAGCCCGTTAACAACCCCTACCTGTGACGCTCGTCCCGTCCGCAGGGGGTGTCCGACAGGCTTCACGGACGGGTGATCCGACAGAATGTGGGCTGTGTCCACCTCAGCCGAAGAGTCACGTGTGGTCGCCGGCCGGTACCGGTTACGGTCCGTGCTCGGCTCCGGCTCCATGGGCACCGTCTGGGCGGCCTACGACGAGTTCCTGCACCGCCCGGTCGCGGTGAAGGAGGTCCGCCTGCCGCCGGGGGTGCAGGTCAGCCAGGCCGACGAACTGCGCGAGCGGACGCTGCGCGAGGCCAGGGCGATCGCCGTGCTGTCGCACCCGAACGTGATCATCCTGCACGACGTGGCCAGGGAAAACGGCGAGCCGTTCGTGGTGATGGAGCTGCTGCCGTCGCACAGCCTCGCCACGCTGATGCGCGACCACGGCGCGTTCAGCACCGAGCAGGCGGCCGCGATCGCCGACGCGGTGGCCGCCGCGCTCGAAGCCGCGCACGCCGCGGGCATCACGCACCGTGACGTCAAGCCCGGCAACGTGCTGGTCGCCGAGGACGGCCGGATCAAACTGACCGACTTCGGCATCGCGCGCAACGTTTCCGAAGCCACCATGACCAGCACCGGGATGATGCTGGGCTCGCCCGCCTACATCGCGCCGGAGGTCGCCTCCGGTGGCGAGGTCACGCACGCCGCCGACCTGTGGGGGCTCGGCGCGACCATCTTCGCGATCCTCGAAGGCCGTCCGCCCTACGACGTCAACGGCGATCCGCTGCAGACGGTCACCGAGGTGGTGCACGGCAAGGTGCCCAAGCCGAAGCCCGGTCCGCTGGAGCCGATCATCCGCGGGCTGATGGCGAAGGAGCCGAGGAAGCGGCTTTCGCTGGCAGAAGTCCGGCGGCGGCTGCGGCCGCTGCTGACCACGCCGCGTGACCAGCTGTTCGAGGCCGCGTTGTTCGAGGCACCGGCCAAGCCCCGCGATCCCGACCAGCTCGACGGCGGGGACACCCAGGTCATCGCGCCGCAGCCGATCGCGCCACCGACCGGCGGGGAAGCAAGCGGGGACGGCCCGGCGCTGGCCGCCGATCCCGGCCCGCTGCCGTTCGCCGTACCCGGCTCCGCGTCCGGCTCCGGGGCAGGTTCCGAGTCCGGGGCGATGTCCGGCGGCGGGTCCGGGTCCGGCAGCGGGTCTGGATCCGGGGCCGGGGCTAGGTCAGGATCCGGACTCGGGTCCGGCGGCACCGGGGCCAGCGGCGGGGCCGGGGCCATGTCCGGGGGCGAGGCCGGATCTGGGGCCGGGTCAGGTGGCCCGGCGGGGTCTGCCAGGTCGGGGGCTACCGCTTCGGGGTCTGCCGGGTCGGGGGCTGCCGGGTCCTCGGCGTCCGCCGCTGGCCGGGGATCGGCTGGTGCCGGGGAGCGGGCGGGGCGCAGTGTGCTGGCCGGGACCGCGCTGACCATCGCCGCCGTTCTGCTCTTCCTCGCGGCTGCCGCCGGTGGCTTCGCGATGACCAGGTTGATGGCCGCGCAATCGCTTGCGCCGCCCACCCCGCCGATGCGCGCGAACGCCCCCGCACCCCCGCTGGCCGAGCTGGTCACGCGCAACGGCGACGCCACCAACCTCAAGGGCACCACCGGCGGCCTGTTCTCGGTGGACGTGCCGCGCGACTGGACGCCCTTCGTCACCCAGCGCGCCGCGAAACCGCTGCCGCCGAGCACGCTGGTCCAGTACGTCTCGGTGGACGGGCGGCAGACGCTGAGCGTGGAACGCTTCGCGAACTTCTTCCCCGGCGGCCGGATCGACGACTACGTGACCGCGCTGCACAACGGCTGGGTTGGCGACTCGTTCCGGCTCAGCGAGTACACGCCGACGCAGGGCATCTCCGACGACCTGATGCTGACCTACCGCACGCGGGAGGAGGCGCCGGGCGCGGGCACCATGGGGCGGACCACCTTCGCGCACGTGTTCCGGCGGGGCACCAGCCTGTGGTCGGTGCGCGTCACCGTGCCCACCGAGCAGGAGGACTCGGGCCGCCGGGAACTGTTCGACCGCATCCACCCCACCTTCGACCCCGCCGACTAGCGCGCTCGCCGGAGCCCATCAGCCCACGCCGCGGCGCCGCCCCTTAGGCTCCGGCGCATGAGTCAAGAACAGGCCGCGGCGGCTGCCGCGGCGATCGCCGCGCGTACCGGAGTCGAGAACCACGACATCGCGGTGGTGCTGGGTTCGGGCTGGCGCCCGGCCGCGGACGTCATCGGCACCGCCGAAGCGGAGATCCCGCTCGGCGAGCTCCCCGGCTTCGTCGCGCCGAGCGCGGTCGGCCACGGCGGCACCGCCCGCTCGGTCAAGGTCGGCGACAAGCGCGCACTGGTCCTGCTCGGCCGCACCCACCTCTACGAGGGCAAGGGCATCGACCCGGTGGTGCACAACGTGCGCACCGCGGCCGCCGCCGGCGCGCGCACCGTGCTGCTGACCAACGCCGCCGGCGGGCTGCGCCAGGGCTTCGAGGTCGGCCAGCCGGTGCTCATCTCCGACCACATCAACCTGCTCGCGCGCTCACCGATCGTCGGCGCGAACTTCGTGGACCTGACCGACCTGTACGCCTCCCGGCTGCGGGCGATCGCCAAGGAGATCGACCCGAGCCTGGAGGAGGGCGTCTACGCGGGCTTTCCCGGCCCGCACTTCGAGACCCCGGCCGAGATCCGCATGCTGCGCACCATGGGCGCCGACCTGGTCGGCATGTCGACCGTGCTGGAGGCGATCGCCGCCCGCGCGGCCGGGGTCGAGGTGTTCGGGCTCTCCCTGGTGACCAACCTGGCCGCCGGCATCACCGGCGCCCCGCTCAACCACCAGGAAGTGCTCGAGGCGGGGCAGGCCGCCGCCGAGCGCATGGGCGACCTGCTCCGCGAGCTGGTCACCCGGGCTTGACGTACTCCGGCAGCCGCCGTGCGACCTCCTCCGGGGACGGCATCGCCGCGATCTCCGCGGCGAACGCCCGCGCGGCGGCCCGGACGTCCACATCGGACAGCAGCGCCCGTGCCTTTTCGCTGACCCCGCCGAGTTCACCGGGCAGCAGGCGCGCACCGGCACCGGCGTCGACCACCGCCGCGGCGTTGGTGAACTGGTCGGCGCCCATCGGCAGCACCAGCTGCGGCACCCCGGCGGCCAGCGCGCCGAGCGTGGTGCCGCTGCCGCCGTGGTGCACCACCAGATCGGTGCGGGGCAGCAGGTCCGCCTGCGGCACCCACGATTCGACGACCACGTTCGGCGGCAGCTCACCGAGGGCGCCCGGTTCGATGGTGGGCCCGGCCGCGACCAGCACGTCGGCGTCCAGCGGCGCCAGCCCGTCGATGGCCGCGCGCAGCACCTCGACCACCCCGAACGCGGTGCCCAGGGTGAGGTAGATCAGCGGGCGCGGGCGGTCGGCACGGGCGAGCGCGGGCAGCGATCCCGGCTCGGCGAACGGCACCGGCCGCAGCTCGATCCGGTTCGCCGTGGCGAGGAAACCCTTGTCCTGCAACGATCGCGGCGCGATGTCGACGAACGGCAGGCCGAACACGTGGTCGTCGGGCAGGTCGAGGCCCAGGCCCCGGCCGAAGGCGTGCTGCTCGGCCGAAATCGCGCGCGACGTGCTGTCGTCCGTGCTGACCCGGCCGAATCCGTGCCCGATCACCGGGATCCCGGCCAGCATCGCGGCGAACGCGGCCCCCGCCGCGCCGACCTCCTGCACCACCAGATCGGGTTTGCGCTCGGCCAGGATGGCGCCGAACTGCTCGACCCAGATCCGGGGCAGCACCTGGCCGAACGCCCGCGAAATCAGCTGCTCCAGCTCTTCCGGGCTGGCGTTGTCCCGGGTTTCGCTTGGATCGTGGTCCGGATCGCCGCTGGCCTCCGCGACCACCTCGCGCATGCTCCTGCCCGCGGTCAGCGGCTCGATGCCGAGCCCGGTCAGGGTCGGATGGAACTGCTCCCCAGTGGCGAAAGCGACTTCGTGCCCGGCGGCGCGGGCGGCCTTCGCGAGCGGGAGCAACGGGTAGAAATGCCCGAATGCGTCCAGGCTCGAGAATATAATTCGCACTACGTCGAGCGTAGCCATTCCCGTGAACCGCCGCCACGGCCGTAGGGTGAACGCCGTGAAGCTGACACCCGAACTGCGCGACCGCGCATTCCGCTGGATCGCCGACGACGTCGACGAGCACGCCCGCACGGAACTGCAGGCCGTGCTGGCGCGGGCGATGGGCGGCGAAGCCGAAGCGCTCGCCGAACTCGAAGACCGGATGGCCGGGCCGCTCGAATTCGGCACCGCCGGGTTGCGCGGGCCGGTGCGGGCCGGGCCGAACGGGATGAACACCGCGGTGGTGGTCCGGACCACCGCCGGGGTGGCGCGCTGGCTGGTCGAGGACGGTCGCGACGGCGGCACGGTGGTGATCGGCCGGGACGCGCGCCACGGCTCGGAGGCGTTCGCGACCGCCGCGGCCGAGGTGCTCACCGCGGCCGGGTTCGACGTGCGGATGCTGCCGGGACCGCTGCCGACGCCGGTGCTCGCGTTCGCGGTGAAACGGTTCGCGGCGGTGGCGGGTATTCAGATCACCGCGTCGCACAATCCCCCGGCGGACAACGGGTACAAGCTCTACGACAGCACGGCCGCGCAGATCGTGCCGCCGTCCGACGCGCGCATCGAAGCGGCGATCCAGGCCGCACCCGGCGCGATCTCGGTGCCGCGTGCGCCCGGTTTCCGGGTGTTCGGGGACGAGGTGCTCAACGAGTACCTCGGCAAGGTCGCCGCGCTGCCGCGTGGCACGGCGCGCGAGCTGCGCGTGGTCGCCACCGCGTTGCACGGCGTCGGCGCGGAGCCGCTCGAAGCCGCGTTGAACCGCGCCGGGTTCACCGATGTGCACCTGGTCGCCGAGCAGGCGCGGCCCGATCCGGACTTCCCGACGGTCTCCTTCCCGAATCCGGAGGAACCGGGCGCGCCCGACCTGCTGCTCGCGCTCGCCGAAGCGAAGGACGCCGACCTGGCCATCGCGCTCGACCCGGACGCCGACCGGTGCGCGCTGGGCGTGCGCGACCGCGACGGTTCGTGGCGGATGCTGCGTGGCGACGAAACGGGCGTGCTGCTCGGCTCGCACGTGCTGGACACGGTTTCCACGCCCGATCCGCTGGTGGCCACCACCATCGTGTCGTCCTCGATGCTCGCCGAAATCGCGAAGGCACGCGGCGCGCGGTACGAGGAAACCTTCACCGGGTTCAAATGGCTGGCGCGGGCCGGGGACGGCCTGGTCTTCGCCTACGAAGAAGCGCTCGGGCTGTGCGTGAATCCCGATTTCGTGCGGGACAAGGACGGCATCGCCGCCGCCACGCTCGCCTGCGACCTGGCCGCCACGCTGAAAGCCGCCGGGAAGTCCCTGGTGGACTCGCTGGACGAGCTGGCGGTGCGGCACGGCGTGTACCTGACCGACCAGATCTCGGTGCGCGTCACCGACCTGAGCCGGATCGGCGCGGTGATGGCCCAGCTCCGGGCCACGCCGCCCGCCGAGCTGGCCGGGCTGGGGGTGTCCACAGAGGACTTGCTGCCGGAGGCCGACGTGCTGCGACTGCGGGCCGACGGCCTGCGCGTGGTGGTGCGGCCGTCGGGCACCGAGCCGAAGTTGAAGGCGTACCTGGAGGTTTCCGAGCCGGTGCCGGACGCCGCTTCGCTGGCAGACGCCCGGCGCAGGGCGGCCGACCGGCTGGCCGCCCTGCGTGCGGACCTCACCCCGCTGCTGGGGTCCTGATCCCGGGTTCACGGCGGAGCAGGGCGCGTTCCACCAGCGTCCACGTGGTGGTGGTGAGCAGGTAGAGCCCGGCGGCGAGCGGCACGAACGCGGCCACCAGCAGGGTGCCGAACGGCAGCAGCTTCAGCAGGCCGCCGCCGGGCGGCGGCGTCGGGCTCTCCGCCAGCAGGGCCGACTGACGACGCGAGGAAATCCAGGCGACCACGGCGAGCAGCGCGAACAGGCCGAGGAACACCGGCCCGGCCGCGCTGGTGAAGTGCGCGCCGAGCGGCGTGCCGAACAACGTGTGGTCGAGCAGCGGGTTCGGCTGCCCGCCGACCGAGGGGAACGCGAACAGCCGGTACATCACCATGAAGAACGGGAGCTGCGCGAGCGACGGCAGACAACCGGCGAAGAAGGAGGTACCGGATTCGCGTTGCAGGTCGGCTGCGGCTTCGCGCAGTTTCTCCGGGTTGTTCCGGTGTTTCTCCTGCAGTTTCTTGAGTTCGGGCAGGAGCTTGGCGCGCGCCCGTTCACCGCGGACCGCGGCCACGCTGAACGGCAGGAGCGCCAGCCGAATGGCGGCGGTGAACAACACGATGGTCAGCGCGACGCTGACCGGCGCGGTGACGGGGTCGATGAATCCGGCGAAGCGGTCAACGAGGAAAAGCGCGCCGGAAACCGGCACGTCGAGGAATTCGAACATTTTTGCGCAGCACTCTTTCCGGGTTTGTTCAACGGAAAAACGGACCGGGAGTGGCCGCTGCGTGCAGTGGGACTAGGCGGCCGGAATGGCCGCGGAAGGCGCGCGGGGCTGCCGCCTGCCGGGTGCTCGCGGGTCGCGCAGGCGCAGGAAGGCGGCCTGGCGGGCGCATTCGGTCAGTGCGCTGGCGCGACCGCGGGACGGCACCGCCCACAGGTCGAGATCGGAACCGTGCACCTGGTGGACGGCGATGACCAGCACCAGGCCGAAGGCCAGCGCGAGCAGCGCGGCGGGACTGGTGAGCAGTTCGGCGGCGGGCGCCGCCAGCAACGGGAAGAGCGATGCGGCGTGCACTGGCTCCCCCTTTCGCGTCAGCACCAGCGTAGCCCAGGATGGCGGGGTGGCCACCTTGCTGATCGTGCATCACACCCCGTCGCCGGGCATGCAGGCGATGTTCGAAGCCGTGGTCTCCGGCGCCACCGACCCGGAGATCGACGGCGTGGAGGTGGTGCGCCGGGCCGCGCTGGCCACCACCGCCGCCGACGTGCTCGCCGCGGACGGTTACCTGTTGGGCACGCCGGCGAACCTCGGCTACATGAGCGGCGCGCTCAAGCACTTCTTCGACACCGTGTACTACCCGTGCCTGGACACCACCAAGGGTCGCCCGTTCGGGTACTACGTGCACGGTGGCAGCGACGTCTCGGGCACCGTGCGGGGCATCGAGTCGATCACCACCGGCCTCGGCTGGACCTCGGCCGCCGCGCCGGTCACCGTCACCGGGGAGCCCAGCAAGGACGACCTGGCCGCCTGCTGGGAACTGGGCGCGACGGTCGCCGCCACGCTGATGCCCTGAGGCCGGCCGGGCATCGGCCGGGCGGTCCAGCCACTCCGCCAGCAGGGCCCGCGGTGCTCCAGCGTCCGGCACGTGCCGCGCTCAGCGGCTGACCCGGAAGTCTCCACTGGTGATCGGGTGCAGGGGGACCGGGGACTTGCCGCACCGGGTGACCTCTTCGCGGGAAGCGAAGCTGACGCCGTCCTTCGTGCCGTCGTCCCGGACGGTCAGCGCGATCGGCTCCCCCGGCGACGCCACGGCGAAGTCCTGCGCGTCGCTGACCACCCCGGTCACCACGCCGAGCGAGCCAGCCACCCGCACGCAGTCGATCCTGGCCACCATCCAGCCGATCCGCTCGTCGTCGCGGTGCGCCAGCCAGAGCACGCCCTGACCGGAGTGGCCGTTCCCGTGCGCGTGCACGGAGAATTCGAACACCGAATACGGGTCCTGGAGTTCGACTTCGGCGTTCCCCAGCACCGAAACGTCGCGCGCGGGCGCGGCTGCCGCCGTGCCCACCGTCGCCAGCAAAAGGGCGGTCGCGCCCAGCAAGCCGATCATCGCTCTTCTCATGCACCCAGGCTCACGGGAAACCGCGGCGCGGACCTCCCTTCACAGCGGGAAACGGCTCACCCGCGGGAGGGATCCTCAGCCGTCACGCAGGGCGGGCTCCGGCGTAGCGGCGAATTCCGTGGCCTGGCCCCGCAACACCCACGCCGCCACCACGACCAGCCCCACCTGTAGCGCACCGGACAGCACAAAAGCCGCGCTCGCGCTGCCCAGCAGCGAAGCGGCCAGCCCGCCGAGCAGCGCGCCCACCGGCACCGCTCCCCACACCACGGTCCGCCACGCGCCCATCACCCGGCCGAGGTATTCGCTCGGCACCAGCAGGTGGCGCAGTGTCGCGAGCACCACGTTGACCACCACCACCGCCGCGCCGAACAGCCCGTACAGCACCCCGGCCACCACCGGCTGCGCCACCAGGCCCATGCCGCCGATCAGCACCGCCACCGCGAGCATCCCGCCCAGCAGCACCCCGCGGCGCCCGAACCGCGAGATCAGCCTCGGCGCCACCGCCGCCCCGAGCAGCCCGCCCGCCCCGGCCCCCGACGCGAACACCCCGAACACCACTTCGGACAGCCGCAGGTCCTCGAGTCCATAGAGGACCAGTTGCGCCATCGGCATTTCGACCAGCAACGCGGTCGCCCCGGCCAGCAGCACCAGCCGCGACAGGAACGGGTTGCGCCGCAGCCAGCCGAGCCCGCCTGCGATCTCCACGCGCACCGACCCGCGGGCGGCTGCCTCCGGCCGGTACCGGCCCGCGATGCACAGCAGCAGCACGGCGGCCACCGCGAACCCGGCCGAGTTCAGCAGGAACGGGAAGGCCGCGAACATCGCGAACGCGACCCCGCCGAGCGGCCCGCCGAGGAAGTTCTGCCCGACCACCTCGACCGCCTGCAGCTTGCTGTTCGCGCTCTCCAGCCTGCCGTCCCCGGCCACCGCCGGGATCAGCACGTTCGCCGCGCTGTCCGCCACCGTCTCCACCACGCCGAGCAGCAGGCCGAAGACGTAGACCACCCAGATCGACACCGCGTCCGCCAGCACCAGCACGGCGAGCAGGCCGACCAGCGCGGCCCGCGCGGTGTTCGCCACCACGATCGCGCGCCGCCGGTCCACCCGGTCGAGCAGCGCGCCGACCGGCAGCGCGAACAGCAGCCACGGCAGGAACTGGGTGGCCGACAGGCCGGCGATCAGCAGCGGATCCCTGGTCAGCGTGGCGGCCAGCAGCGGGAACGCGACCTTGCCGACGCCGTCACCGAGGTTGGACGCCGCGCTCGCGGAGAGCAGCCACGTCAACCTCCGGTCCTTGCCGGACATGGCCACCCCCTCCACCACCCGGAGTACTTCGATATTAGGTGCGCGCGGACACGCGCAGCAATCACCCGATCACCAAGAGCACGGGCCATTGCTCGATTCAGACCAGGAATCCGGCAACCGGAAAGCGGCAACCTCTGCTCCCCGGCCGCTCCATCCACCCTACGATGCACGCATGCTCATGCGCCGTTTCCTGCTCGGAGCGCTCGCGCTCGCCGTGACCGCCGCCACTGGCTGCTCCTCCGGCGAGCCGGACACCAGTTCCTTCCCGCCAGCGGAACAACTTGTCCAAGAGGCCACCACGGCCACTTCGGCGGTGAAGAGCACGCACTTCTCGCTCCAGGTGAACGGCTCGATCACCGGGCTGAGCGTGCAGAGCCTGGACGGCGACCTGACCAAGGAGGGCGGCCCGTCCGGCGCGGCCAAGGGCACCGGCAAGCTCGAGGTCAACGGGCAGCTGATCGAGGCCGAGTTCGTCGTGGTGCAGGACAACTTCTACCTCAAGGGCCCGACCGGCAACTTCCAGAAGATCCCGGCGTTCGCCGCCTCGGCGGTCTACGACCCGTCGGCCATCCTGGACCCGCAGCGCGGCATCGCGAAGCTGGTCTCCAGCCTGCAGAACCCGAAGACCGAGGCCGAAGAGGACGTCGACGGCACCGCGACCTGGAAGGTCTCCGGCCGGATCGGCAAGGACGTGCTGGTCGCGCTGCTCCCCGGCATCCAGGCCGACGCCGACCTCACCTTCTGGCTGGCCAAGGACACCAAGCTGCCGGTCAAGGCCACCGCGAAGTTCCCGGAGAACGCCTCGGTCGACGTCAAGTTGTCCGATGTGGACAAGCCCGTCACGGTGACCCCGCCGGCGTGATCACCACCACCCGCCGCGGCCGGGCGAGCGCGATCGGGGCCGGCGGGCTCGCCGTGCTGCTCGGCGCGCTGGACACCTACGTGGTGATCGGCCTGCTCCGCCAGATCATCGACGAGCTGCGGATCCCGGTGAACCGGCTGGAGCAGGTCACCCCGGTGGTCACCGGGTACCTGCTCGGGTACGTCGCGGCGATGCCGCTGCTCGGCCAGGCCTCCGACCGGTTCGGCCGCAAGCCCCTGCTCCAGCTGTGCCTCGGCGGGTTCCTGGCCGGGTCGGCGATCACCGCGCTCGCGGGCAATCTCGAGGTGCTCGTCGTCGGACGCGTGGTGCAGGGCGTGGCCAGCGGAGCGCTGCTGCCGGTGACCATGGCGCTGGCCGCCGACCTGTGGGCCGAACGCCGCCGCGCCACCGTGCTCGGCGTGGTCGGTGGTGCGCAGGAACTGGGCAGCGTGCTCGGGCCGGTGTACGGCATCGCGCTGTCCGCGCTGACCGACTGGCGCGGGGTGTTCTGGGTCAACGTGCCGCTGGCCGTGCTCGCGATGGTCGCCGTGTGGTTCTCGCTGCCCGCGAGCGCCCGCCCGGACGGTCCGCGGCCCAAGGCGGACGTGGTCGGGGCGAGCCTGCTCGCGGTCACGCTGGCGCTGCTGGTGGTCGGGCTGTACAACCCGAACCCGCGTGAGCAGGTGCTGCCGAGCTGGGGCTGGCCGGTGCTCGCGACCGCGGCCGTGGTGCTGGTGGCCTTCCTGCTCTGGGAGAAACGGGCGAAGGTCCGGCTCATCGACACCACCGGGCTGCGGCTGGGGCCGTTCTTCGCCACCCTCGGCGCCTCCGTCGCGGCGGGTGCCGCGCTGATGGTGACGCTGGTCGACGTCGACCTGTTCTCGCAGACCCTGCTCGGCCGCGACGACCACGGCAGCGTGCTGCTGCTCCTGCGGTTCCTCATCGCGCTGCCGGTCGGCGCGGTGGTCGGCGGGCTGCTGTCCTCGCGGCTCGGGGAGCGGTGGGTCGCCTTCGCCGGGCTGCTGATCGCGGCCGCCGGGTTTGTGCTGATCTCGTCGTGGCCGCTGGACGTGCTGGCCGCGCGGAGCGTGCTCGGCCTGCCACGGCTCGACGTGGACCTGGTGGTCACCGGGTTCGGACTCGGGCTGGTCATCGCGCCGCTGTCGTCGGCGGTACTGCGGGCCACCCCGCCCGAGCAGCACGGCGTCGCCTCGGCGGGCGTGGTGGTGGCGCGGATGACCGGCATGCTGGTCGGGGTCGCGGCGCTGTCGGCGTGGGGGCTGCACCGGTTCCACGAACTGACGGCTGGCCTCAACGCGCCGATCAAGGTGCTGTTCCCGTCACCGCAGGAGTACGAGGTGGCGCTGGCGAACTACACCACCGCGCTCAAGCAGGCGCTGCTCGACCAGTACGGCGAAATCTTCTTCATCACCGCGTTCATCTGCGCGGGCGGGGCGCTGCTCGCCCTGCTCATCGGGCCGAAAGCTAGAGTTGGGGCGGACCAGTAGCCCGAGTTGAAGGATCGATCGTGCCCGAGTACCTGCCGACCGCCCCGTACCGGGGAACCAGGGACTTCCTCCCCGCGGAGATGTCCGTCCGGACGCAGGTGTTCGGCCATCTCTACGACGTGGTCGAGCGCTTCGGCTACCAGCGTTACGACGGCCCCATCCTGGAGTCCGCGGAGATCTACGAGGCCAAGTCCGGCCAGGAGATCGCCGACCAGCAGCTCTACACGCTGACCGACCGCGGCGGGCGGCGCCTGGCGCTGCGCCCGGAGATGACCCCGTCGGTGGCGCGGATGATCGCCGGGAACGCGGGCTCGCTGCAGTTCCCGGTGCGCTGGTACAGCCACCCGAACTGCCACCGCTACGAGCGCCCGCAGCGTGGACGCGTGCGGGAGCACTGGCAGCTCAACGTGGACATCTTCGGCTCGGACGCGGCCAGCTGCGAGATCGAGATCTTCGAGGTCATCCACGCGCTGATGGGCGAATTCGGCGCCACGCGGGACATGTACGCGGTGCGCGCGAACGACCGCACCCTGCTGGCCAGCGCGCTGACCGATCTCGCCGGCGTGCCCGCCGAGCACCTGGCGGCGGTGTACTCGCTGGTGGACCGCTGGGAGAAGTACGACAGGGACAAGCTCGCCGCCGACGCCGAGGAGATCGGGCTGAGCGACAAGCAGTTCGCCCGCCTCGCCGAGACGCTGGGCATGGGCACGGCGCTGCTCGACGAGCTGCCCGCCGAGGTCAAGGACGCCTCGAACCTGGTGCAGGTGCTGCGCAGCGAAGCGGCCGAGCTGGTGCAGTTCGACCCGCTGATCGTGCGCGGGCTGGCGTACTACACCGGCACGGTTTTCGAGGTCTTCGACACCTCGCCGGAGAACAACCGCGCGCTGTTCGGCGGTGGCCGCTACAGCGACCTGGCCGGGTTGTTCACCGCGAAGGAGATCCCCGGCATCGGGTTCGGCATGGGTGACGTCACCCTGATCGACTTCCTGACCACGCACGGCCTGCTGCCCTCGCCGCGCAGCGAGTACGACGTGGCGGTGATCCCGGTGACCGCCGACCTGACCGGCGCCGCGCGCTCGGTGGCCACGCGGCTGCGCTCGGCCGGGCTGCGCACGTCGAGCCCGCTGGAGCACCGGAAGCTGGGCAAGGAACTGACGCGCGCGGACAAGGCGGGCGCGCGGGCCGTGGTGATCGTGGGCCAGGAGGACTGGGACGCGGGCAACGTCACCGTGCGCAGCCTGGCCACCCGGGAGCAGACGACGGTCGCACTGGACGCGGCCGCCGACTCGGTCGCCGCCCTGCTCTGAGCGCCCGCCCCCTCGGGCCCGGTGTCACGAATGTGGCTTTCGAGACGTTTCGCGTCTCGAAAGCCACATTCGTGACGCCCCCCTAGCGGCCGATCAGGCGCATGGCCTCGTCGGGGTAGCGCTGCCCGGCGACGGCTTCGCGCGGCACCGTGCGCTCCACCTCGTCGATGTCCTCAGTGGACAGTCCGAGCCCGGCCGCGGCGACGTTCTCCTCAAGGTACTTCCGCCGCTTGGTGCCCGGGATCGGCACCACGTCGTCGCCCCGCGCCTGCACCCAGGCCAGCGCCAGCTGCCCGGCGGTCACCCCCTTGCGCTCGGCCAGCTCACGCAGCTTCGCCACCAGTTCGAGGTTGCGCTCCAGGTTGCCGTCCGCCATGCGCGGCTGGCTCTGCTGCCGGAAGTCACCGGCGCCGAAGTCCGCCTTGGACTGGAACCGCCCGGTGAGCAGACCCCGCCCGAGCGGCGAGTACGGCACGATGCCGATGCCCAGCTCGCGGCAGGTCGGCACCACCTCGTCCTCGATGTCCCGCGACCACAGGCTCCACTCGGTCTGCAGCGCGGTGATCGGGTGCACCGCGTGCGCCCGCCGGATCGTCTCGGCACCGGCCTCGGACAGCCCGAGGTGCCGGACCTTGCCCGCCGCGACCAGCTCGGCCATCGCGCCGACGGTCTCCTCGATGGGCACCGACGGATCCACCCGGTGCTGGTAGTACAGGTCGATGTGGTCCACGCCGAGCCGTCGCAGGGACGCCTCCGCCGCCTCCCGCACGTAGGCCGCGTCCCCGCGCACCCCGCGCTTGGCCGGATCGTTCTCGTCACGCACGATCCCGAACTTGGTGGCCAGCACCACCTGGTCCCGGCGGTCGTTTATCGCCCGCCCGACCAGTTCCTCGTTGCGCCCGAAGCCGTACATGTCGGCCGTGTCGAGCAGGGTCACGCCCAGCTCCAGGGCGCGGTGGATGGTGGCGATCGATTCGGCGTCGTCGCCTTCGCCGTAGAACTCGCTCATGCCCATGCAGCCCAGTCCCTGGGCGGTGACGGTGAGCGAACCCAGCTTGCGGTGTTCCATCAGCTCACTTCCCCGCCGCGCGCGCGAGCCGCTCCGGGTAACGGGCCCCGGCCACGGCTTCGGCAGGCGCGGCCGCTTCGATTTCTTCGATGTCCTGTTCGGACAGTTCGATGTGGACGGAGGCGGCGTTCTCCTCCAGGTACTTGCGGCGCTTGGTGCCGGGGATCGGCACCACGTCGTCGCCCTGGTGCTGCACCCAGGCCAGCGCCAGCTGCCCGGCGGTGACGCCCTTGCGCTCGGCGAGCGCACGCAGCGCCTCGACGATGGCCAGGTTGCGCTCCAGGTTGCCGTCGGTGAACCGCGGCAGGCCGCGGCGCATGTCGTCGTCGGGCAGGCTGTCCACCGAGGTGATGCTGCCGGTCAGGAATCCCCTGCCCAGCGGGGAGAACGGCACGATCCCGATGCCGAGTTCCCGGCAGGTGCCGAGGATCTCGTCCTCGATGCCCCTGGTCCACAGCGACCACTCGCTCTGCAGCGCGGTCACCGGGTGCACCGCGTGCGCCCGGCGGATGGTCGCCGCGCTCGCCTCCGAAATGCCCAGGTAGCGCACCTTGCCCTCGGCGACCAGCCCGGCCAGCGCGCCCCAGGTCTCCTCCACCGGCGTGTCCGGGTCCACCCGGTGCTGGTAGTAGAGGTCGATGTGGTCCACGCCGAGCCGTCGCAGCGAGTCCTCGCAGTTCTGGCGGACAAAACCGGCGTCGCCCCTGGCGCCCATCGCGCCGTCCTCGCCCCAGACGATGCCGAACTTGGTGGCCAGCACGACCTGGTCACGGCGGGCGGAAGAGCCACCGATGGCCCGCCCGACCAGTTCCTCGTTGGCGCCTGCCCCGTAGACGTTCGCCGTGTCCAGCAGGTTCACGCCCAGTTCCAGGGCACGGTGGATGGTGGCGATCGACTCGGCGTCGTCGTCACGCACGCCGTATCCCGAGCTCATCCCCATGCAGCCCAGGCCCTGCGCACCGACGGTGAGTTCGCCGAGCTTCTTCGTCTTGGTCACGCGGTCTCCTTGATCGGAGCGTTCTGCTCGTTGAACTTGCGCTCGATCTGGTCGTAGTTGTCGATCTTGTAGTCGAGCACCTCGAGGCAGCCCTGCAGTTCGGCGATGCGCTCGGCGACCGAGCGGCGCTGCTCGACCAGGATGGCCTTGCGGCGGCCCGCGCTGGCCACGCCGTGGCGGCGCAGCGAGGCGTACTCGCGCATCATGCGGATGGGCATGCCCGTGGTGCGGAGCTTGGTCAGGAAGCCAAGCCAGTTCAGGTCCTCGTCGGAGTAGACGCGGCGCCCGGCCGTATCCCTGGCCGGGGCCTCGAGCAGCTTGATGCGCTCGTAGTACCGGAGGGTGTCGATCGACAGGCCACTCCGGCGGGCGGCCTCGGCTATCGAAAAGCTCATGTCACGACGGTACGACCTGGAGTGCGCTCCAGGTCAACTCCCGGCCGCCGTCCGCGTTACGCTGCGCGCATGGCGCGCCCCAGAACCCACGACGACGGCCTCCGCGTCCGGTTGCTCGACCGCGCCGGTGAGCTGCTCTCCGGTGAGGGTCCTGGTGCGCTGAGCCTGCGGCGGCTGGCGAAGGACGCCGGCACGTCCACCACCGCGGTGTACTCGCTGTTCGGCAGCAAGCCGGACCTGATCAGCGCGCTGTACGCGGAGGGGTTCGGCCGGTTCGAGAAGCGGCTGTCGGCGCTCGTGCGCAGCGGTGACCACTTCGAGGACCTGGTTTCGCTGGGCCTGGCCTACCGGGCCAGCGCGCTGGCCGATCCGCACATGTACTCGATCATGTTCACCAAGGCGGTGCCCGGCTTCGAACCGGACGAATCGGCCACGAACCTGGCGCGGTCGACGATGAACCCGCTGCTGGACACCATTCGCTCCGGCATCGCCGAAGGCGTGTTCCTCGCCGAGGCGCCCGAGCGGATCGCCACCTCGTCGTGGGGTATCGCGCACGGCATGGTTTCGCTGGAGATCAACGGAAACCTGCCGCCCGGCTTCGACGTCAGCGGGACGTACGAGGCCGCACTGCGCGCCAACGCCCGCGGCTGGCTGCGCACTCCCCGAAGCACTCCCCGAAGCGCCCCCTGAGCAATACCGCTACACGGCGCCGTACTGGCGATCCCCCGCGTCACCGAGACCGGGCACGATGAAGCCGGAGTCGTTGAGGCGTTCGTCGATGCTGGCGGTGACCACGCGGACCGGCATGCCGGAGTCCTCCAGGTGTTTGAGGCCCTCCGGCGCGGCCAGCGCGCAGATCGCGGTGACGTCGGTGGCGCCGCGGTCGGTCAGCAGCCGGATCGTGTAGGCCATCGAACCGCCGGTGGCGAGCATCGGGTCGAGCACCATCACCGGCCGCCCGCCGAGCGATTCCGGCAGTGACTCCAGGTAGGGCGTCGGCTGCAGCGTCTCCTCGTCACGGGCGAGGCCGACGAAGCCCATCTGGGCGTCGGGGATCAGCTTGTGGGCCTCGTCGGCCATGCCGAGCCCGGCACGCAGGACCGGCACCAGCAGCGGCGGGTTCGCCAGCCGGTAACCGTCGGTGCGGGCGACCGGGGTGTGGATGCGCTCGATCCGCACCGGTGCGTCGCGGGTGGCCTCGTAGATCAGCATCATGGTCAGCTCGTGCAACGCCGCCCGGAAGGCGGCGCTGTCCGTGCGCGCGTCCCGCATGGTGGAGAGACGGGCCTTGGCCAGCGGGTGGTCGACGACGTGGACGTCCATGGTGGACACCGTAGCCGCCACCTACCCGGCACCCGCGGTTACCTGCGGGTAGGCAACAGGAAACCCCGCGAGCGACTACAAAAACCGTCCGCGCCCCGGTGAGAATCGCAACGGCGAAGTCAGCGTCGGAGCGCGATCGATGGGGGTGGATTCGTGGGCAACGCGTGGCCGGTCCGTCCTTGGTCCATTCGAGTTCGCCTTTCCCGGCGCACTCCACTCGAACCGGCCGTCGCACTACCTTCCGTAGGCAAGCAGGCACTTTCTGCGCACACTGACCAGCGTGGTCTCCGGCGACCGCACCCAGCAGGCGTTGCCCAGGTGCGGCCGGAGGAGGCAACCGGCAACGGAGGGGTCGACGTGGCCGAGGAACGCAGACTGTTCGGTACGGAGCTCCGGCGGCGCCGGAACGAAGCTGGGCTCTCCCTGACCCAGCTGGCCGCCAAGGTGCACTACAGCAAGGGATATCTGAGCAGGATCGAGACGAATCGCAAGCCACCTCCTCCCGAGCTGGCTCGCCTGTGCGACGTCGCCTTGGCCGCCAACGGCACGCTCGCTGCTCTCGCGCCCGCACCGTCGCCCGGAACTCCGCTTCCGGAGAGCCAAGATGACAGCGAGGTGTGGATCATGAGCCTTTCCGCAGATGGTTCGAGCTGGTTCCGGCCGATCGGCCGCCGGGAAGCAATGGCGATGGGCGTCGGCTCGGCGATCGGGTTCGGCCTCGGCACAGCGGGGCTGGGCGCCACTTCCGGTGAGGCGACCGCGCTGGCCGCCCTGCGTGCCCATTTCGACCAGTTTCGCCGCCTCGGCCAGACGGCGAGCCCCGGTGTCGTACTCCCCGCGCTCGTAGCGCAGACCCACACGATCCAGCAGCTGGCGAGCCGGGCCGCCGACCGCAACCGGGGAGAACTGCTGCTCCTCGCCGCGCGGTACGCCGAGTACGCGGGCTGGATGGCGCAGGAGTCCGGCGACGACAAGGCCGCGCTGTGGTGGACCGATCGAGCTGTCGAGATGGCGGACGCCGGAGGGGACCGGGATCTCGCGGCCTACTCGCTGGTGCGGCGGGCACTGGTGACGCTCTACCGGGACGACGCGAAACAGACGGTCGAGCTGGCCCAGCACGCACAAACCTTCTCGGTACCAGCCCGGATCCGCGGCCTGGCCGCGCAGCGTGAAGCACAGGGGCACGCCCTGGCCGGTAACCGCGACGCCTGCCTGCGCAGCCTCGACCAAGCCCAGGAACTGCTCGACCGGGCCGAACCGGCAGCGGGACCGGTGCTGGGCACCACGAACCTGGCCAATCCGGCGGCGATGGCCTTGGGCTGGTGCATGTTCGACATGGGCCGGGCCGGCGAGGCAGCTGAGGTCCTCGACCGGGAAGTCGGCCTCATCCCGGCGGAGGCACTGCGCACCCGGGCCCGATACGGCGTTCGGCGGGCCCTCGCGCACGCCACGGCCAACGAGATCGACCACGCCTGCGACCTGACCCGTGACCTGCTCGGGCTGATCGAGGTGGTCAGCTCGGCGACCATCACGCTCGACGTGCAGCGACTCAGACGAACCTTGGCGCGATTCCGCAGCCACCCGGCGGTACGCGAGGTTTCGCCGCATCTCGACGCCGCACTGCACGCACCGACTGCCTGACACCCGTTCACCCGATGGAGGAGGGATCGATTCACCGTGCCCGAAATCTTTGTCAACTATCGAACGCAGGACGAAGCAGCCGCTGCCAACCACATCCAAGACGACCTGCGCCGCCGCTTCGGCGATGAACACGTGTTCTACGCGAGCCGGTCGATCAAGGCCGGTGAGGACTTCACCGAGCAGTTGCTCCCCGCGGTCCGGCGGAGCACCGTGCTGCTGGCGGTGATCGGCGCGAACTGGCTCGCGGCGGACAGCCAGGGCAAGCGGGCGATCGACGACGAGGCGGACTGGACCCGCCGCGAAATCGTCACCGCCTTCGCTTACGGCGTCCACGTCATCCCTGTGCTCGTCGGACGCAGGAGCGAGCGGCTCCGTGAGGCCGACCTGCCCGCCGACCTGGCGCAACTGGCCCGCTGCCAGAGCCGGATCTTCGACACCCGCGATTCGGCGACCTGCCTGGACAAGATCGCGGCGGATGTCGCCGACCTCGTACCCGGCCTGGTGGACCGGACGCAGCCACCGGAGCCCGAAGCCCCGCGTGAAGCGCGGAACCAGTCACCTACCGTCAGCGGGATCGGCAGCGTCGGTTCGGTGAACATCGGCGGCGACGGCGCGTTCGTCGGTTCCCATACCTTCGGCGATGGTGTTGTCGGCAAGGTGGCTGGTGATGTCCATCAGCAGTTCGGTGAACGCCGCGATCGCGGCCATGACCGATGACCGGCTCAACCGCTGGGTCGCCCGCCGTCGCCCCTACGGTCAACCAGCACTTTGTGTTCCACGGCTTCGCTGGGCAACGCCCCGCCCGAAACCACCGGCAGGCAGCTCGCGATTACCTCCGGTGGCTCTTCCAGCGGTACACCTACCCAGTCGGGTATCCGGAAGCTCAGCGTGCTGTCGAACGGCCGGGGACCGTGCTCCTGCATGGCAAGCCCGGCAGCGGACGGCAGAGCGCGGCGAAAATGCTGCTCTACGGCCTGAACAGGCGAGCTGTTTTCCGGGAACTGCCGGACCGGGCCGAAGAAGGGGAGGCCCTTCTCGACGATGACCAGGTGGAGGCCGGTGATCGCTTCCTGCTCGACCTGACCGCGAGCGATCAGTCCGCCTTCGCCGGCGCGCAGCAGCTCATCGTTTCGATGATGCCTACGATCGCGGATCGCCGAGCCCACCTCGTGGTGGTCCTGCCGGACGTTCCGGTGCAAACGCTGGTACCGGAACTGCGGGGATTCGTCGTCGAGATCGGCCGGCCCGACGGGCCGACTGCCCTGGTCAAGCATTTGAGGGCAGAGGGAATCCGCGGCTGTACCGAGGAAGTGCGGCCTGGCGTCCGTCAGAAACTCGACGGCGATTCGTTGGAACAGCTGGCAACGCTCGTCGGCTTGGTCAAGCAGGCACGCGAACGTAGCCTGGAAAAGGACTTCACCTATTGGCTCACCGCCGCAATAGACACCTGGCTGAGACGCGATCAGGATGTCGCGGCAGCGGTGAAGGAGGCTGACGGAACCGCGCGAGCCACCCTGCTGGCCGTGGCCATGCTGCACGGCAGTCATGCCGACGTCGTGCATCGCGCGACCGCCGGAATACTCCGCCGCACGGAACATCCGGAACCGGACGAGCCCCTGCTCGCCAGAACCGCGTTCGGGCATCGGCTGGAGGAAGTCCGCGCCGAGCTGTCGGACGATCGTTCGGTCAGGTTCAAGGATCTGGCCAAGGACGACGCCGTTCTCCGCTTCTTCTGGGACAATTACCCGGACCTCCGCACGAAGCTGACCGGCTGGGCCGACGAACTCGTGCGTTCGTCGATACCGCCTGCCGACCAGGCGGCCGTGGCGCACAAGCTGGCCCTCCAGTGCTTGCGTACCGACCGTGCCGGCGACGTGACGCGGTTGGCGGAAAGCTGGTCCACGACGCTGCCTGACCCCGCTCCCGTCGCCGCACTGCTGCAGCCCGGCCTGACCGACGAGCGGTGGGCTCGCCGGGCCCGCCAGCAGATCTACGACTGGACTGGCAAGGCGACGCTTCCTGACTCACTGGCGCAGCTGCTGATCCCGCTCTGCCTGGAAAAGATCGCCACCCACTATCCCGAGCAGGCCTTGGTCCGCATCCACCGGCTGGCCAGGACCCACCGGAACGAGAACGTCTTCCAGGCCGCCCGCAACGCGCTCATCCTGCTGTGCGAAGCGGACGGAAGACTGTTCCGAAGGCTGCTGGCGCGTTTGCGCCACTACCCCGTCGAGAAGCGCTGGGGCCGGGATTTCGTCATCTTTCTCCAAGTCGCCGATCCGCGCCTGCTGGTCCGCGACGACCAGCGAACGCAGCCATTCATCGCCGATCGCGGGATCGCCGGTGAACTGACCTCGCTGTGGGCGGACGTCCTTACCCGCCGCCACCCCCGCGACTGGCCGGACTACGCCCGCGCCTGGCTCCGCGCCGCCGGCCCGGACGACATCGGCGCCCGGTTGACCGATGTCCTCGCGTGCGCGGCGACCAGGGTGGACGGCGGAAGCTCCAGGTTGTTCGTGCTGGCCCGTGACTGGGTTCGTGAACAGCAGCCGGACCGCCGATCGGCCGTCGCCACGTACACCCGGTTCGTCGAGCAGATCGATCGAGCGCAGAACTTCAATCCCACCGCGGAATATCCGACAGGAGCAGTGAAATGAACCAGCGCGACAAGACACTTCTGATCGTCCTGGGTTTCTTCGCCGTGTTCGTCCCGGTTGCCGTCGGGCTGAGCCTGGACTGGCCGGTATGGCTCTGGTCGCTGCTCGTGGTGCTCTCGCTCGGGGTGGTGCTGATCGTCCGCACCTCGATCGTGGACCGGATCCGCCAGGAGGAGGCCAGGGACGCTCGGCTGGACCGGTTCCAGGTACCCGAACCTCCTCCCGAACCATCGGGGTACGAGGAGGTGATGATCAACCCGACCTATCTTCCCAGCGCCCTTTCCGACTACCGCTTTGTCTTCTCCGCCAAGGTGTGGTGGCGGTTCTCCCCGAACACACCGCCGAGGCCGCATGCCAACCCGGCCGGACTGGCGTGCAGCCTGATCGTCCAGCAAGCGCAGGCTGAGGCGGCGCGGATGCAACCGCAGGACACCACCCTGCTGGAACACCGGCTGAGTGGTCTGCTGGGCGTCGCCCGCCCCGACCGCGACAACCTGCTCGAGGCGTCCGCGAACAGCGTGAAGGTGACGCTGATGCCGGACGACGAGGCACGGCTCCAATCGCTCGCCGAAGTGCGCAAGAGCCGGGCGGTCTGGGAACACGAGCGGGACTACGAGCGGAACAAGCGCCAGTACCTCGGGGAGGACGTGCTCAAGGACACCGGCAGCGCCGTGGTCTGGTGGTTGTCGAAGCAGGAAACGGCCATCCAGGAAACAGTTGATCTCATCGGCAAGCTCGCCCAGCTCTCCGCGGCGGCGAACAACACCGAGATCCCGCCCCTGTTCCGGCAGTTCGTCACCGAAAACCTCACCGGAGACGTCACCGAACACGCCTCGGCCGAGCACGCCGAGCCGAACGGGCGTCAGGGAGCTTGGCTCTCCTTGGATCCGGCGCTCGCCCCGGCAGGCGCCACCGTGCAACCAACACGACACCTCGAAATGTGGATGACCGAGATCGGGCTCGCTCCCGGCAACCCGACCTGGGACCTGCTTGCCTACCGGCTGGCGTCAACGGCCGAAGCCACCGGGATGCGGGAGGCCGCGATCCAGATACGGAAGGACTTCGGCGTCGATGTGCCCGACCCGGCCGATGCCGTGCCCGAAGAAGAAGCCGCTGAGGCGGAAACACCTGCTCAAGGCAGGCTTGATGACACAGTGGACTCAGCCGGACACGGTGAGGACAACCGGCCGGAATGGCCGGGGACCGATGGCCCCCGCCTGTCGTACGAATGACCGACGCGGGCGCCACCCGGGAGCGCTAGGCTGCCTGCCGTGAGTGAGCACCCTGGCCTTCCCGAACCGTCGCAGATGCGGGTGTCCGACGCCGATCGTGAGCGGGTCGCGCAGATCCTGCACCAGGCGATGAGCGAGGGCCGGATCACCGTGGAGGAGCTGGAGGAGCGGCTGTCCACGGTCTACGCCGCCAAGACCGCCGCGGATCTGCGCCCGGTGACCATCGACCTCCCGGTGGAGGGCAATCCGGCGGCCGTGGTGCAGACGCCGTCGCGGGCCGTGTCGAGCCCGCACAACCTGGTCGGCGGGCGGCCCGGCTCGGCCAGTTCGGTGGCGGTGATGTCCGGGACCGAGCGCAAGGGCAGCTGGGTCATCCCGGCCACCCACAACAGCTTCGCCTTCTGGGGCGGCGTCGAGATCAACCTGATGCACGCGCGGTTCGCCGAGCAGCACACCACGATCAACGCGGTCGCGATCATGGCGGGCATCGACATCGTGGTGCCCGACGACATCATTCTCGACGTCACCGGCATCGGCTTCATGGGCGCCTTCGAGAGCCAGGACCGCGGTGACGTGCAGCAGGCCCCGGCGGACGCCCCGGTGCTCAAGGTGTCCGGCTTCGCTTTCTGGGGCGCGGTGACCGTGGTCCGCAAGCCGCGTCAGGCCCCGAGCCAGGCGAAGCAGATCACTCCCTGACCGGCACCCACGGCCGCTCGTCCAGCAGTTCGCGCAGCTTGTCGGTGGTCTCGCGGAGTTCCCGCTCCCACTGCCTGGTGCGCGCACTACCGGCGTACGCGGCGTCCAGTTGCGCGAGCACCCAGTTGCGGATGAGCGCGGTCGGCGCCACCCCGCGCCGGTCCGCCAGCGCCCGCAGTTCCTCGATCCGCTCGACCGGCAGGCGGACGCTGTAGACCTCGCTCGGGCCCCGCGACGGCTCCTCCACCGGGCGTCGCGCGAACGCCTCGATCTCCTCCTCGGCCCGGCGCGCCGCCGCCTTCAGCCGCTGGGTGGGGAAGTCGTCCGGCATCGTGCCTCCTGGTTTTTCAGACGCCTATGCCGATCGTAATACGCCGTATTACGATCGAGGCACTAACCTGAAATTTTCCGGATCGCCGTCACCTAGACTCGCGGCATGACAGTTACGTCAACGGCGACGGACACCCCGTCGCCGCTGCCAGAGCGGCTCGCCGACGCCACGCGCGACGAGACGAGCCTGCGCCGGTTCCTGCACGGGCTGCCGGGTGTCGACCA
The DNA here is from genome assembly GCF_003312875.1 of Amycolatopsis albispora. Lineage (NCBI taxonomy): Bacteria > Bacillati > Actinomycetota > Actinomycetes > Pseudonocardiales > Pseudonocardiaceae > Amycolatopsis > Amycolatopsis albispora. The sequence goes on along the minus strand of NZ_CP015163.1, from coordinate 7,441,543 downwards.
GGTCGGCGTCGAGCAGCGCGCGGCCGGGCTCGGCACCCGCAGCATCAAGAAGGCCGCCAAGCGCTGGGCCATCGACACCGCCATCTCGATGGTCGACCTGACCACGCTGGAGGGCGCCGACACCCGCGGCAAGGTGCGCGCGCTGGCCGCCAAGGCCAAGCTGCCCGACCCCGAGCACCCGGACACCCCGCGCGTGGCCGCCGTCTGCGTGTACCCGGACCTGGTCGCCACCGCGGTCGAGGCGCTGGACGGCACCGGCATCGGCGTGGCCAGCGTGGCCACCGCCTTCCCGTCCGGCCGCTCCAGCCGCGAGATCAAGCTCGCCGACGTCAAGCTGGCCGTGGACGCCGGTGCCTCCGAGGTCGACATGGTGATCGACCGCGGTGCCTTTCTGGAAGGCCGCTACGGCCAGGTGTTCGAGGAGATCCAGGCGATCAAGGCCGCGTGCGGCCAGGCCCACCTGAAGGTGATCCTGGAGACCGGCGAACTGGCCACCTACGACAACGTGCGCCGCGCGTCCTGGCTGGCGCTGCTCGCCGGTGGCGACTTCATCAAGACCTCCACCGGCAAGGTCTCCCCCGCGGCCACCCTGCCGGTCACCCACGTGATGCTGCAGGCCGTGCACGACTGGCACCAGGTCACCGGCGAGCTGCGCGGGGTCAAGCCGGCCGGCGGCATCCGCACCACCAAGGACGCGATCAAGTACCTGGTCGCCGTGCACGAGGTCGCCGGGCCGCCGTGGCTCGACCCGCACCTGTTCCGGTTCGGCGCCTCCAGCCTGCTCAACGACCTCCTGCTGCAGCGCCGCACCCAGCTCGACGGCCACTACAGCGGTCCCGACTACGTGACGGTGGACTGATGCCCGACTCACCCTTCGAATACGCGCCCGCGCCCGAATCCCGGGACATCGCGAACCTCAAGCCCGCCTACCGGCCGTTCATCAACGGCGAGTTCGCCGACGGCGGGGGTGAGCCGCTGAAGTCGGTCAACCCGGCCACCGAGGAGGTGCTCGCCGAGGTCTCCACCGCGTCGAAGTCCGATGTGGACACCGCGGTGAAGGCGGCCCGCCGGGCCTACGAGAAGACCTGGGGCCGGATGCCGGGCGCCGAGCGCGCCAAGTACATCTTCCGCCTGGCCCGGCTGATCCAGGAACGCGCGCGTGAGCTGGCCGTGCTGGAGAGCCTGGACAACGGCAAGCCGATCAAGGAGTCGCGCGACTCGGACATCCCGACCGCCGCGGCGCACTTCTTCTACCACGCCGGCTGGGCGGACAAGCTGGACTACGCCGGCTACGGCCCGGACCCGCGGCCGCTGGGCGTGGCCGGGCAGGTCATCCCGTGGAACTTCCCGCTGCTCATGCTGGCCTGGAAGATCGCGCCCGCGCTGGCCACCGGCAACACCGTGGTGCTCAAGCCCGCGGAGACCACCCCGCTCACCGCGCTGGTCTTCGCCGAGATCTGCCAGCAGGCCGAACTGCCGCCCGGCGTGGTGAACATCCTGCCCGGCGCCGGGGACATCGGTGCCGAGCTGGTCGGCCACCCGGACGTGAACAAGATCGCCTTCACCGGGTCCACCGAGGTCGGCAAGCTGATCCAGCGCACGGTCGCGGGCACGCCGAAGAAGCTGACCCTGGAGCTGGGCGGCAAGGCGGCGAACGTGGTGTTCGACGACGCGCCGCTGGACCAGGCGGTCGAGGGCATCGTCAACGGCATCTTCTTCAACCAGGGCCACGTCTGCTGCGCCGGTTCGCGGCTGCTGGTGCAGGAGTCCATTGTGGACGAGGTGCTGGCGAAGCTGCGCTACCGCGTGTCCACGCTGCGCATCGGTGACCCGCTGGACAAGAACACCGACATCGGCGCGATCAACTCACGCGAGCAGCTGACGAAGATCCAGGAACTGGTCGATTCGGGCGACACCGAGGGCGCGCGGCGCTGGACCAGTCCGTGCCCGGTGCCCGAACGCGGTTTCTTCTTCGCTCCCACGGTGTTCTCCGACGTGCAGCAGTCGATGCGCATCGCCCGCGAGGAGATCTTCGGCCCGGTGCTCTCGGTGCTCACCTTCCGCACGCCGGAGGAGGCGGTCACCAAGGCGAACAACACGCCCTACGGGCTGTCCGCCGGGATCTGGACGGAAAAGGGCTCGCGCATCCTGTGGATGGCGAACCGGCTGCGGGCCGGTGTGGTCTGGGCCAACACCTTCAACCGCTTCGATCCCGCCGCACCGTTCGGCGGTTACCAGGAATCGGGCTTCGGCCGCGAGGGCGGGCGCACCGGTCTGGAGGCTTACCTCGATGTCTGATCGTCTTTCGGTGACCAAGACCTACAAGCTCTACGTCGGCGGGAAGTTCCCGCGTTCGGAGTCGGGGCGCTCGTACCCGGTCTCCGACGCGAAGGGCAAGTTCCTGGCGAATGCCGCGCACGCGTCGCGCAAGGACGTGCGCGACGCCGTGGTGGCCGCGCGCAAGGCGTTCGGCGGCTGGTCCGGCGCCACCGCCTACAACCGCGGCCAGGTGCTGTTCCGGGTGGCCGAGGTGCTCGAAGGCCGTCGTGAGCAGTTCGTCAGCGAGGTCAGCGCCTGCGAGGGCGTGCCCGTCGAGAAGGCGGAGTCCCTTGTGGACACCGCGATCGACCGCTGGGTCTGGTACGCGGGCTGGACCGACAAGATCGCCACCGTGCTCGGGGCGGCGAACCCGGTGGCTGGCCCGTACTTCTCGTTCACCGTGCCGGAGCCGACCGGCGTGGTCGGCGTGCTGGCGCCGCAGCGGTCCTCGTTGCTGGGCCTGGTCAGCGTGCTGGCCCCGGTGCTGGCCACCGGCTGCACCGCGGTGGTGGTGAGCAGCGCCGAACGGCCGCTGCCCGCGATCACCCTGTCCGAGGTGCTGGCCACCTCCGACGTGCCGGGCGGGGTGGCGAACATCCTCACCGGGCACGCCGCGGAACTCGGCCCGTGGCTCGCCTCGCACGGTGACGTCAACGCGCTCGACCCGACCGGCGCGGCGGAGGCCGATCGCGCCGAGCTGGCGAAGGCCGCCGCGGGCACGGTCAAGCGGGTGCTCAGCGTGCCTGCCGAGGAACCGGACTGGACCGAGCGGCCGGACATCAAGCGGCTGCGGCGCTACCTGGAGGCGAAGACCGTCTGGCACCCGCTCGGCGTCTGACGCGTTTTCCGAGTGCGATCAGGCGTCGAAGATGTCGGCGCTGGTCACCGCCCGGCCGGGCAGGGGTGAACCCGGCCGGGCGCGCAGCCCGTCGAGCATCAGCGCGATGCAGCGGTCGGTGGCGAACGAGCTGACCCGCATCGGCTGGTGCGGCAGTTCGCGCAGCAGCAGCGAGAACATGATCGTCACGTCGCCGGCGCCCACGTCGGGCCGCAGTGAACCCTCGGCCTGCGCCTGTTCGACGATCCGGTCGAGAATGCCGAGCGCCTCGCGGCGGAACTCATCGGTACTGGGGTCCGCCGAGAACACCGCCCTGGCCAGCGGCGACAGCATGGCCAGCTGCACGCTCAACTTCACCCGCTGCGTGATGCGGAGGAACCGGACGAGCGCGTCCCACGCCGTCGGTTCCTCGTCGATCGCGGTGCGCGCGTCGGCCAGCACGCCGCGGAAGGTGTCCCGCGCGACCTCCCGCAGCAGGGACGCGCGATCGGGGAACCGCCGGTAGAGCGTCCCCACTCCGACGCCCGCCCGGCGCGCGATCTCCTCCATCGGCACGTCCGGGCCCGCGTCGGCGAACAACTCCTTGGCGGCTCCGAGGATCTGGTCGCGGTTGCGTCTCGCGTCGGCCCGCAACCGGGTCTCCTCGTGCTCCACCGTCATCTCAGCCACCTCTCAGGTTCCGCGGGATTGTCTCACCCCAACGGATGTGGACGCTCGCATTCCACATCGGTACCGTGAAAAGTGGAAGGTAAACCTCCACATACGAATCGTCCGGATTGAGGTAGCCGTGTCCGAAACCACCACCGAGCGGGTCCCGTCGTTCCCGATGGAACGCCGCTGCCCCTACGCGCCACCCGCCGAATACGACCGGATCCGCGCCGAGAACCCCGTGACGCAGGTCGAGCTGCCCACCGGCAAGCGGGCCTGGGTGCTCACCCGGCACGAGGACGTGCGCGCCATGCTGGCCGATCCCCGGTTCAGCTCGGACCGCGCGAACCCGCGGTTCCCCACGCTGGTGGACAACACACCGATGCGGGCGGCCTTCAAGCCGTCGCTGATCTCGATGGACCCGCCGGAGCACGGCCCGGCTCGGCGCGCGGTGGTCGGGGAGTTCACCGTGCGCCGGATGGAGGCGCTGCGGCCGCGGATCCAGGAGATCGTCGACCAGGCCATCGACGACCTGCTGGCCGCCGGCGAGCCCGCCGACCTGGTCACCCACCTGTCGCTGCCGGTGCCTTCGCTGGTGATCTGCGAGCTGCTGGGCGTGCCGTACGCCGACCACGAGTTCTTCCAGCTGCACTCGGGCAGGCTGCTCAGCCGGGACACCTCGCCGGAGGACCGGCGGCACTCGGTCGACCAGCTCACCTCGTACCTGGACAAGCTGATCGTGGAGAAGGAGGCGGCGCCGACCGACGATCTGCTCGGCAGGCAGATCCTCAAGCAGCGCGAGGAGGACAACGTCGATCACGAGGCGCTGGTCAGCCTCGCCTTCCTGCTGCTGATCGCCGGGCACGAGACCACCGCGAACATGATCTCGCTGGGCGTGGTCGCGCTGATCGAGCACCCGGAACAGCTCGCGCTGCTGCGCGAGGACCCGGGCGTCACGCTCAGCGCGGTCGAGGAGCTGCTGCGGTACTTCACCATCGCGGAGGTGGCCACCACCAGGCTGGCGGTCGAGGACGTGGAGATCGGCGGGGTGCGGATCAAGGCGGGTGAGGGCGTGATCGGCCTGTCGAACGCGGCGAACCACGACCCGGCGGTCTACGAGCGGCCGGACGAGCTGGACATCGCGCGCGGGGCGCGCAACCACGTGGCGTTCGGCTTCGGGGCGCACCAGTGCCTCGGGCAGAACCTGGCGCGGATGGAACTGCAGATCGTGTTCGACACGCTGTTCCGGCGGGTGCCGTCGCTGCGGATCGCCAAGCCGGTCGACGAGCTGGACTACAAGCGCAACGCCACCGTGTACGGGTTGCACTCGCTGCCGGTGACCTGGTCATGAGGGTCATCACGGACGTCGATCGCTGTGTCGGCGCCGGGCAGTGCGTGCTGACCGAGCCGTCGGTGTTCGACCAGCGCGAGGAGGACGGCACCGTGCTGCTGCTGACCGACGAGGTGCGCGGCGAAACGGCCGAGCGGGTGCGGGAAGCCACCCACCTCTGCCCGGCGCAGGCTCTGTCCACTTCGGACTGACCGCGACCGCCCGGGTTGCCGGGGTTGCCGGGGTTGCCGGGGTTGCCGGGGTTGCCGGGGTTGCCGGGGTTGCGGGTTGCCGGACACGAATGTGGCTTTGGGGGCGCATTCGGCCCCGAAAGCCACATTCGTGTCCGCGCAATTCGGTTGTCGCGCCCGGGCGGGGGCTGGTACAAGGCGGTCATGCAGATCCGGGAGGCCACGGCCGCTGAACTGGACACCCTGCCCGCACTCGAATCGGCCGCCGATTCGATCTTCGAGGACCTGGGCTTCCCGCCGCTGCCGCCGCCCGGCAGCGCCGACGACCTCGCCTCGGCGCGGCTGGTGCTGGTCGCGGGCACCCCGCCGGCGGGGTTCGCCAGGGTCGAGGTGGTCGATGGCAACGCGCACCTGGAACAACTGGCCGTGCACCCGGCCCACTTCCGGCGGGGCATCGGCACGCAGTTGGTGCGCGCGGTCCTCGACTGGGCACGGGCGGAGGGCTTCGGCGCGGTGACGCTGTGCACGTTCGCGGACATCCCGTGGAACGGCCCGTTCTACCGGAAACTCGGCTTCACCGACCTACCCGAACCGACGGCGGGCCTACTGGCCCTACGAGCCCACGAACGCGCCTTGGGCCTGGACGCCCTCGCCCCCCGAACCGTCCTACACCACCCCTTCCCCGACGCGTAACCACCCACCGCACCCGAGGCACATTCGGAAATCCGCGCGCCCCGAAGCGCACCGATCGCATCAGAAGTGCGGCCGGTTCGGGCCGCCAGGCAACGGGCTATCCGGCTATCCGGAGCTCGGCAGGCGCCTCAGGAGAGCGCGCCGGTCGCGTCAGGGACGCGGCGGTCGCGTTTGGCGTGCGGCGGTGCGATAGGAGTGCAGCAGGCGCATCAAGAGCGGGTGGGCACTTCACAAACGCGGCGGGCGCGCCAGGAGCGCGGCGAGCGCGGCCAGGGAGCAGTGGCCGCGTCAGGAGCGCAGCGGTTGCGTCAGGAGCGCGGCAGGCGATCCGAAGTGTGTGGCGGGCCGTCCGAAGTGTGGCGGACGGATCAAGGGCGCGGCGGTCGCGACGCGAATCCGGCGAGCGCGTCAAGGGCGGGGCGCGTCGGTCTCGGCGGGGGCGCGGCAGGCCCGTCACGACTGCGGCGAGCGCGGCGGGAACGCGGCGGGCGCGTCACGAATGTGGCGGGCACGCTGGGCGCATCACGAGCGCGGCGAGCTGCGCGAATGCGGCGAGCGCGGGGCGAATGCGACGGGCGTCAAAATGTGGCTGGTCGCGCCAGGAACGCGGCGAGTGCATCAAGGGCCCAGCGGGCGCGGGCCGCGGTGAGCGCGGCAGCAATACGGCGGGCGCGGCAGCGGCGCTGCGGGCGCGGCGGGGGCGCTGCGGCAGGAGTGCGACGCGCGCGGCAGGGATACGGCGCGCCCGGCAGGAGTGCGGCACCCGCGGCAGGGATGCGGCACCCGCGGCAGGAGTGCGGCACCCGCGGCAGGAGTGCGGCACCCGCGGCAGGAGTGCGGCACCCGCGGCAGGAGTGCGGCACCCGCGGCAGGGATGCGGCACGCGCGGCAAGGATGCGGCACGCGCGGCAGGAGTGCGGCACGCGCGGCAGGGATACGGCGGGCGCGGCAGGAGTGCGGCGGGCACGGCAAGGATGCGGTGGGCGAGGCAGGGGCGCAACGGTCGCGGGGGTGCGGCGCGCAGCAGGGGTGCAACGGGCGCGAGGGGGGGCGGCGCGCGCGGCAGGGGGATAGCGGGAGGTGTCAGGGGCGTGGTGGGCGGGTCAGTTGGGTGAGGAACTCCTGGTTGGTTTCCGTTTTACGTAAACCGTCCAGGAGGGTTTCGGTGCTGTGGTCGCGGGTTTCCAGTGCGCGCCGCAGGGCTGTGGTGGCGGCGGTTTCGGCGGGTGAGACCAGGAGGTCTTCGCGGCGGGTGCCGGATTGGGGGAGGTCGACGGCTGGCCATACGCGTTTGCTCGCCAGGCGGCGGTCCAGGCGTAGTTCGGCGTTGCCGGTGCCCTTGTATTCCTCGAAGATCACCGTGTCGCCCACTGAACCGGTGTCGACGAGGGCGGTGGCGAAGATGGTCAGCGAGCCACCGTTTTCGATGTTGCGGGCGGCGCCGAGGAAGCGCTTGGGCGGGGTCAGCGCGGAAGAATCCACGCCGCCCGAAAGGATTCGGCCCGAGGCTGGGGCGGCCAGGTTGTACGCCCGGCCGAGTCTGGTCAGGGAATCCAGTAGCACCACCACATCGCGCCCCTGTTCGACGAGGCGTTTCGCGCGTTCGATGGCCAGCTCGGCCAGGGCCGTGTGGTCGGCGGGTGGATGATCGAAGGTGGCCGCGATCACCTCGCCGGGCACGGCGCGGGCGAGGTCGGTCACTTCTTCCGGACGCTCACCGACCAGCACCAGCATCAGGTGGCATTCCGGGTGGTTCTTGCTGATCCCGTGCGCGATCGCCTGCAGCACCGAGGTTTTCCCGGCCTTCGGTGGCGCCACGATCAGCGCGCGCTGCCCCTTGCCGACCGGCATCACCAGGTCGATGACCCGCGTGGTCAGCTCGTGCCGCTCGGTTTCCAGGCGCAGCCTTTGGTTGGGGTACAAGGGAACCAGGTCGGCGAAGGCCGGGCGCGGCCGTCTGCCGGGAGCAAGCCCGTTGACCGCGGTGACCTCCCCGTGGTCATCGAGGCAGAGCAGGTCACCACGGCGCAGCCCGAGGTCGCGGACCACTTTCTGGCTGATCGGTACGTCGTCGGGGCCCGGCAGGTAGCCGTCGGCCCTGACCTGTGCGCGGTTGCGCACGATGTCGAGTATTCCGTTGGTAGTCATGGGAAATCTTTCTGAGCAGAGTGAAGGAAGGAACGGCGTTCGCCCGCCGGCCGGAAACTGAGATCCTGAACGCTCTGGACGGGAGGCGTGGCCTGCATCCGTCAAGAGGAGATGTCACCACGGTAGCCCAGGCAGGCGGTGGTGCGCAACCACGGAACCCGAACGGGTCCGGTGGCGTCACATCTCGAATACCCGAACCCAGGAGGTCACTCGATGAAGTACGGCAGGACGGTCGCGGCGCTGGTCACGGCCGGACTCGCGGTCAGCGGCCTGACCGCCGCGCACGCCGCCGAGGCCCAGCCGGTGTACTTCGTGCACGGCTACAACGAAGAGCCGGGGCGAGCTGAAGACCGTCGGCTACTACGCGGGTGACAGCAACTGCGACGTCACCGTCGCCAAGGCGAGCACGGGCACGCGCATCAAGCACGTCGCCGCCGAGCTGGCCAACCGCATCTACCGCGACCACACCAGCAAGGGCGAATCCGTCGAAATCGTCGGCCATTCGATGGGCGGCCTGGTCACGCGCGTCGCGCTGCTCGGCTCGGCGCAGGGCTGGGAAGGCTTCCCCAAGGGCAAGCTCAAGGTCAGCGACGTGGTCACGCTGGCCACCCCGCACCAGGGCATCACCGATCCGGACAAGTACCACAGCACGCAGTGGGACTCGATGAAACCCGGCTCCACCTTCATGGACGTGCTGCACGCACCGGAGAACCGCCTCACCGAAAGCTGGGCCAAGGGCACCGACTGGAGCTTCGCCGGGTCCGATGAGGACGGTACGGTCGGCTACGAATCGGCCATCGACAAGGGCTACCACGCCGACCACAAGTACCGGTACCGCCCGGACGCCGACTACGACATCTCGCACACGAACATCCGGAAACTGGCTCCTGGCAAGGAGAAGTTCAACCTCCGCTACTGGCATTCCAGCGAGGGCAAGGAACACGACACCACCAACGGCTGGGCACCGCTGGAGACCGCCTACAACGCGCTGAGCCGCAACGGGGACTGGTAACCGCTCAGAGGCGGTCGACCGCGGTGACGTGCACCACCGCGGCGCCCGCCTCGTCGGAGGCCGCCAGGTCGATTTCGGCGCTGATCCCCCAGTCGTGGTCGCCGGCGGGGTCGTCGAAGATCTGGCGGACCTTCCAGACCTCGGGCTCCTTCTCGATGATCAGCAGCGCCGGGCCACGGGCGTCGGGACCGGTGCCGAGGTCGTCGTGCTCGTCGAAGTATGCCTCCATCGCGTCCTCCCACTCCTCGGCGTCCCAGCCGGACGCGGAATCCAGCTCGCCGAGCGCCGAATACGCCCGCCGAGCGGCCAGTTCTACCCGCCGGAAGAGCTGGTTCCGCACCAGCACGCGGAAAGCGCGCTCGTTGCGGGTGACCGGCGGCGGGCCCTCCGGCAGGGCGGGCGGCGCGTGCGGGTCCTCGGCGTCGGGGTGCCGCAGGGCCTCCCATTCGTCCAGCAGGCTGGAGTCGACCTGGCGCACCAGCTCGCCCAGCCACTCGATGAGGTCCTGCAGCGGCTCGGTCTTGGCCTCGTCGGGCACGGTGTGCCGCAGCGTGTCGTAGGCGTCGGCAAGATACCGCAGCACCAGGCCCTCCGACCGCGCCAGCTGGTAGAAACCGATGTACTCCACGAAGTTCATCGCGCGCTCGTACATGTCGCGCACCACGGACTTCGGCGAGAGCTGGTAGTCGTCCACCCACGGGTGGCCCTGGCGGTAGCTGCGGTAGGCGACCTCGAGCAGTTCCGCCAGCGGCTTCGGGTAGCTGACCTCCTCCAGCAGCTCCATCCGCTCGTCGTACTCGATGCCCTCGGCCTTCATCGCCTGCACGGCCTCACCGCGTGCCTTGAACTGCTGCTGCGACAGCACCGGCCTCGGGTCGTCCACAATGGATTCCACAATGGACACGACGTCCAGCGCGTAACTGGGCGACTCCGGGTCGAGCAGGTCGATCGCGGCCAGCGCCAGCGGGGAAAGCGGCTGGTTCAGCGCGAAGTCGAACTGCAGGTCCACGGTCAGCCGGACGATCCGGCCCTGCTCGTCCGGCTCCGGCAGCCGCTCCACCACACCCGCGGCGAGCAGCGCGCGGTAGATCGCGATCGCCCGCAGGATGTGCTTGCGCTGCGACGGCCGGTCCTCGTGGTTGTCCTCCAGCAGGTGCCGCATGGAGTCGAAGGCGTTGCCCGGCCGGGAGATCACGTTCAGCAGCATCGAGTGGCTGACCCGGAAGCTGGAGGTGAGCGGCTCCGGCTCGGCGGAGACCAGCCGCTCGAAGGTGCTCTCGGTCCAGTTCACGAACCCCTCTGGCGCCTTCTTGCGGGTGATCTTCCGCTTCTTCTTCGGGTCGTCACCGGCCTTCTCCAGCGCCTTGGCGTTCTCGATCACGTGATCCGGCGCCTCGACCACCACGTAGCCGTCGGTGTCGTAGCCCGCCCGGCCCGCGCGACCGGCGATCTGGTGGAACTCGCGGGCCTTGAGGTGCCGCTGCCGCACACCGTCGTACTTGGTCAGCGCGGAGAACACCACCGTGCGGATCGGCACGTTGATGCCGACGCCGAGGGTGTCGGTCCCGCAGATCACCTTGAGCAGCCCGGCCTGGGCCAGTTGCTCGACCAGGCGGCGGTATTTCGGCAGCATGCCCGCGTGGTGCACGCCGATGCCGTGGCGCACCAGCCGCGACAGGGTCTTGCCGAAGCCGGCGGAGAACCGGAAGTCGCCGATCAGGTCGGCGATGGCCTCCTTCTCCGCCTTGGTGCACACGTTGATGCTCATCAGGGTCTGCGCGCGCTCGATCGCCGCCGCCTGCGAGAAGTGCACCACGTACACCGGGGCCTGGCCGCCGTTGAGCAGCTCGGACATGGTCTCGTGCATCGGGGTGAGCGCGTACCGGTAGGTCAGCGGCACCGGCCGCTGCGCCGAGGTGACCACCGCGGTGTCGCGCCCGGTGCGCCGGGTCAGGTCCTTCTCGAAGAAGGAGACGTCGCCGAGGGTGGCCGACATCAGCACGAACTGCGCCTTCGGCAGCTCCAGCAGCGGGACCTGCCAGGCCCAGCCGCGGTCGGGCTCGCTGTAGAAGTGGAACTCGTCGGCCACCACCTGGCCGACGTCGGCCTCGGCACCGAAGCGCAACGCGATGTTCGCCAGGATTTCGGCCGTGCAGCAGATGATCGGGGCATCCGCGTTGACGCTGGAGTCGCCGGTCATCATGCCCACGTTGGCCGGCCCGAAGATCTCGATGAGCTGGAAGAACTTCTCCGAGACCAGCGCCTTGATCGGGGCGGTGTAGTAACTGCGCCTGCCGTGCGCCATGGCGGTGAAATGCGCGCCGACGGCCACCATGCTCTTGCCGGATCCGGTCGGCGTGGACAGAATCACGTTGGCGCCGGAGACAACCTCGATCAGCGCTTCTTCCTGCGCCGGGTAGAGCTGCAGGCCGCGGTCGGCGGCCCAGCCGGCGAAGGCTTCGAACAGGGCGTCGGGCTCGGGGACCGCCGGGACGCGGTCGTCGAGTCGCTGGGTGCTCGGTGCGGGCTGTGTGCTCATCAGGGAAGTCATCGTGCCATCTCCGCCCGCCGGACGGGCGGGGGTGATCGCGCCGCGACGGCCGAACCCGTAGGCTGCGCATACCGCGCACCGACAGGGGGAAGCCTGGGCCGGCGCGCACACCGTGGGTGATTGGCGGAGGACAGGTAATGGCACAGGACATCGTCCCGGTCGAGCTCGGGTTGCCGCAGGGCGACCTGGTGACCCTGTGGGCACCGCGCTGGCGGGAAGACGGCGAGGAGTGGGAAGCCTTCCTCGGCGACGAGGAGGACCTGTACGCCTTCCCCGACGCCGCCCACCTCGCCGCGTTCGTCCGGACGGCCGAGCAGCACGACCTGATCGACCACCCGGCCTGGCACGTGGTGCCCGCGCTGAACGTGCCCGAGCTGATCCCGGACGACGACCATTCCTACGACCTGGTCGGCGTGCCCGAGCTGGTCGCCGAGGAACCGGACTCCTGGACCATCGGCGAGCTGGCCGAGATCGTCGGCATCGTGCGCTCGCTCGCGGACGTCTGCGAGCTCGAAGAGGTGCACGAGGTGCTCGACAGCTGCGAGGGCTTCTCGCTGCTGGAGCAGGGCAGGCTGCCGTTCACCGGCCGTGAGGGCGAGCGGCTGTGGACCGACCTGTCCGAGGCCGTCTCCGAGAAGTGGGACGTGGTGCTCGACGCGATCGACGGCCTGGTCACCGTGCCGGACGTGGACGCCACCCTGCTGGAGCAGACCGCCGAGGAGCTGGCCACCTTCCTGGAGGAGTCGGCCGAAGCCGAGGCCGCCGCGGCGGAGAACACCGACGACGACCTCGAGAGCGTCGACAGCGAGGAAGCCGAGGCCGAGGAAGCCGACGAGGCGCCCACCGGTTTCTGGGCCGAGGTCGGCATCGACCCGATCAAGATCGTCACCAAGTCCGACGAGTACTACTCGCTGCGCTGCTACCTCGACGACGAGCCGATCTTCCTCGGCTCCGACGGCCGGATCGACGTCTACGGCTCGCCGCGCGCGCTGTCCAGGGCGCTGGCCGAGCCGAAGGAGCTGGAGGGCAACGAGCTGGCCGAAGTGTCCACTTGGGACGAAGTGCTGGCCAAGGCCACCGGCGGGGACCTGGAGATCGAGGTCCACGAGGACAACACCTACGTGCTGGCCGGGCTGGACGAGGACATCGCCGAGGGCATCGACGCGATCGACCCGACGCAGCTGGAGCTGGCCGTCGAGCTGCTAACCGACGCGGCCGACTGGGCCGACGACGACAGCGTCGGCGAGGCGCTGCAGAAGTCGGAAAGCCTGGGCTGGCTGGTCAACTTCGTGATCGAGCCGGACCCGACGCGGCTGGCGCCGAGCGCGCCGTTCGACGCCGAAGAGGGCGAGTGGCGCAAGCTGGTCGAGTCCTTCGAAGACCGGCTGCGCACGCACTAGTCCCGTTCGGCGCGTACCGGGGTGAGCCAGATGGCCAGTAGCGGGAAGAGGGCGGCGACGCAGAAGGCCAGCGCGTAACGGGAATCGCCGATCACCAGGCCGAGCAGGGGTGGGGTGGCCGCCGCCGCGATGTTCTGGCCGGTGTTCTGGGCGCCCATCGCGCGGCCCGCCCAGGCGTGCCCGGCGAGTTCGGCGGACGCGGTGAAGCCGAGGCCGTTGTCGCTGACGCTGATCACCGCGGCCAGCACCAGCGCGATCACCGCCAGCCAGGGCGCGGTGGCGTCCCCCGCGGCCACCAGCAGCATCACCGCCGCGCTCGCCACGGCCAGCTGGCGCATCGGCCGCAGCCTGCTGCCCACCCGGTCCGACCAGTACCCGGTGCCGATGCGCGCGAGCGCGCCCAGCGCCTGCACCGCGGCGAGGAACCACCCGGCCGCCAGCGGGCTCCAGTCCCGCACCGCCACCAGGTACACCGGCGCGAAGGCCGAGACCGCGAACTGCGGCACCACCAGCAGCGCGCTCGCGCCGTGCAGCCGCCAGAGCGCGGGCGCCCGGTACGGCGACGGCGGCTTGCCACCGTCCCCGGCCACCGGCTCCGGCCGCGGCGGATCGGTGACCAGGGCGGCCACCAGCACGGCGACCACGATCGCCAGCAGCCCGGGGAACAACAGCGCCGCCCGCCAGCCGTACGCCTGCGCGAGCGGCGGCAGTGCCAGCGCCGCGATGCCGACGCCGATCGGCTGGGCGGTCTGCCGCAGGCCCATCGCCGTGCCGCGCTCGCTCGCGCTGAACCAGCCCATCACCACCCGGCCGCTGGCGGCGTTCACCGAGGCGGTGGCGGCGCCGGCGAGCAGGAACACCCCGAACAACACCGGCAGTGACACCTCGGTCCACGCGGCGTAGCTCAGCAGCAGCCCGGAGGTGCCGAGGCCGAGCGCCATGATGAGTCGCTCTCCGTAACGGTCCGCGGCGGCGCCCCACACGATGAGGGTCAGCAACAGCCCGATGGAAGGTGCGGCGACCACGGCACCCGCGGCGGCGAGCGAGAGCCCCTCGGCCTCCTGGAGCACCGGCACCAGGAACGGGATGCCGTAGAGGAAGGCGCAGCTCGCGGCCTGCGCGAGGAGCCCGAGCGCCAGCACCAGCCAGCGACGGCGACTCGCGGTGACCGGCTGCACCATGACGTCCTCCCAGATAGTGAGAGTCAACTCTTACTATCTGGACTTTACTTCGCAAGGCTAATTAAAACAAGCCCCGTCCGGAATAGCGGATTCCGGACGGGGCCCGAGTAGCGCGGAGGTCAAGAAGCGATCAAGTCCGCATAACCCGGCTTGATCACGTTGTTGATGATATCCAGCCGTTTGTCGAAATCGAGGAATGCGGACTTCATCGCGTTGATGGTGAACCACTGGAGATCGGCCCAGCCGAAACCGAAGGCCTCGGCCAGCGCGGCGAACTCGCTGGACATCGTGCAGCCGCTCATCAGCCGGTTGTCGGTGTTCACCGTGACCCGGAAGCGCAGCCGGGTGAGCAGGCCGATGGGGTGCTCGGCAATGGACGGCGCGGCGCCGGTCTGCACGTTGGACGACGGGCACAGCTCCAGCGGGATCCGGCGGTCGCGCACGTAGTTCGCCAACCGTCCCAACTGGACTTCCCCGCCGGGCGAGGTCTTGATGTCGTCGACGATGCGCACGCCGTGCCCGAGCCGCTCGGCGCCGCAGTGCTGAATCGCTTCCCAGATCGACGCCAGCCCGAAGGCCTCACCAGCGTGAATGGTGAAATGCGCGTTGCTGGTGCGCAGGTACTCGAATGCGTCGAGGTTGCGGGTGGGCGGGAATCCGGCCTCGGGACCGGCGATGTCGAAACCCGCGACGCCATTGTCCCGGTAGCGCACCGCCAGCTCGGCGATCTCGTACGCCCTGGCGTGCTGCCGCATCGCGCAGAGCAGCGTGCTCAGGTGGATCCGCCCGCCCTTCGCCGCGACCCGGCGCTCACCCTCGGCGAACCCCTCCTGCACGGCTTCGACCACCGCGGGCAGTGACAGCCCGCGCTCGACGAACAGCTCCGGTGCGTAGCGAACCTCGGCGTAGACGACGCCGTCGGCCGCCAGGTCCTCCGCGGCTTCGGCGGCCACCCTGACCAGCGCTTCCTCGGTCTGCATGACCCCGCAGGTGTGCGCGAAGGTCTCCAGGTACGACTCCAGCGAGCCCGAATCCGCCGCGTCACGGAACCACTGGCCGAGCTCACCCACATCGGTGGCGGGCAGCCCTCGATAACCGATCGAGTCAGCGAGATCAAGCACCGTGCCGGGGCGCAATCCGCCATCGAGGTGGTCGTGCAGCAGCACCTTGGGCACCCGGCGGATGCTTTCCACGTCCAGGGACTGGGATGGGATATCGGACGACATGCGACAACGGTACTTGCGCGCCCTCGCCGAGGGGCTGCGCCGAACGGGTCTTGCGCCGCGGGCTACTGTGGTGAACGGCGGTCACCTACGTGGCCGTAACTCTGAGTCTCGACTTTACCCTGAGCTTTGTCGATCATGGATCGTAATCGTCCAACGAGTTGAGCACGACATTTACATTTTGCGGGCCGGATACTGTGAGCAATTGGGCGATCGCTAAGCTCGGCCCCAGTCCCTTTTCCCCGACGGAGGACACCGCAGTGACCACAGACAACCACCTTGGGGCCCCGTCCTTCGACCGGATGCGCAACATGCTGGTGCGCGCCGCCGAGGTCCGGGAGAGCGAGCAGCAGCAGATCTTCGACGCTCTCGACGACATCTACGCCCGTCTGGCCCCGGTGGACTCACTGGGCGCGGTGCGCAAGCGGCTCTCGGAGCTGCCCGACCGCACCGAGGTCAGCGTGCTGGCCGAGCGGCTGGACGAGGCGATGTCCCGGCTGGAAGCGCAGGACAACGCGCTCGCCGAGATCGCCCGCGCGGTGGACGGCCTGGTGGACAAGCTGGCCAAGCCGTTCGCGCAGCTGGACGGCAGGCTCGACGGCGTCGGCGCCCGGTTCGAAGGGGTGGCCGGCCGGATGGACGGCCTGGAGGACAAGCTCCAGAACATCCACCGCCGCATCGACGAGCTGAACGGCCACCTGGACAAGCAGGACAGCAAGCTCGACTCGATCCCGCAGTCGGTGCACGGCCCGGTGCGCGAGCGCATCGAGAGCACCGAGGCCACGCTGCGCGAGCGGATCGAGTCCGGCGACAGCGACCTGCGCGCCCGCATCGACGACCTGGACAACGCCACCAAGGAGCGCATCGGCC
Organism: Amycolatopsis albispora; assembly: GCF_003312875.1. NCBI lineage: Bacteria > Bacillati > Actinomycetota > Actinomycetes > Pseudonocardiales > Pseudonocardiaceae > Amycolatopsis > Amycolatopsis albispora. The sequence continues at coordinate 7,425,139 of NZ_CP015163.1, read as the reverse complement.
AGAACACCGAGGCGCTCAAGTCCGCGCTGACCGAGACCGGCGAGATGATCGACGCCTCGGACCGGCTCGACAAGCTGGGCAACCGGCTCGAGCAGGTCACCAGCCGCCTCGACGACCTGGCCGGTCGCCTGGACAAGGTGGAGGACGGCTTCGCCGCGCAGCTCGGCGACCTGGACGGCTCGATCAAGAGCGGGCTGTCGAAGGTCGAGGGCACGCTGAACGCCCGCCCCGACACCGAGTCGGTGACCTCGCTGGTGCGCAAGAGCAACGAGGAGTCCGAGCGGCGCATCGGCGGCCAGCTGGACGAGGCGATGGCCACCTTCGCCGAGTTGATGCTCGGTGGCGGGCCCGCTTCGCCGCAGCCGGTGGTCGCGGTGACCCCGCCCGCCCCGCGGCAGCCGCGGCGCGCGCGCAACGGCCGCGCCCCGAAGGCCGCCGACGCCAAGGCGAAGTCCTCCGGTGAGGGCGAAGACAGCTCCGACAACTGAGCTGACTCGTCTGACCGCGCTGACACAGAGGTGGGGCGGCACCCTTCGGGGAGCCGCCCCACTGTCACGTTCGGGGCAGGTTGTCGTCAGCGCAGGACGTCGAGCACGACCGGTGCCGGGGACGGCGCCGTGTCGCTGATCGTGTAGGCGCCGTCCAGGGTGCGCAGGGCCGCGGGCACGGCTTCCGGCGTGTCGGTGTGCAGCTCGAGCAGCGGCTCCCCGGCGGAGACCCGGTCGCCCGGCTTCGCGTGGCACAGGATCCCGGCGGCGTACTGCACCGGGTCCTCCTTGCGCGCGCGTCCCGCGCCGAGCCGCCAAGCCGCCACCCCGACCGCGTAGGCGTCCAGTGTGGACAGCACCCCGTCCTGCCCGGCTTCCACGATGTGGACGTGCTTCGGCTCGGGCAGCGCGGCTTCCGGGTCGCCGTCCTGGGCGCGGATCATCCGGCACCAGGTCTCGTACGCCTCCCCCGAAGCCAGCACGGCGGCCGGGTCCACCTCGGCAAGCCCGGCCAGGGCCAGCATCTCGCGGGCCAGCGCCACGGTCAGCTCGACCACATCCGCCGGCCCGCCGCCACGCAGCACCTCGACCGCTTCGGCCACCTCCACCGCGTTGCCGACCGCGCGGCCCAGCGGGGTGCCCATCTCGGTGATCAGCGCGGTGGTCGCCACCCCGTGCGCCTTGCCGATGGCGACCAGCGCCTCGGCCAGTTCCGCGGCCTGCGCGCGGGTTTTCATGAACGCGCCGGAGCCGGTCTTCACGTCCAGCACCAGCCCGGCCGAACCCTCGGCGATCTTCTTGCTCATGATCGAGCTGGCGATCAGCGGGATGGACTCGACGGTGGCCGTCACGTCCCGTAGCGCGTAGAGCTTGCGGTCCGCCGGGGCCAGCGTCGGCGTGGCCGCGCAGACCACCGCGCCGACCTCGTCCAGCTGCCGCGTGATCTCCTCGGTGGACAGCGCCGCCCGCCAGCCCGGGATGGCCTCCAGCTTGTCGAGCGTGCCGCCGGTGTGGCCGAGCCCGCGCCCGGACAGCTGCGGCACGGCCGCACCGCAGGCCGCCACCAGCGGCGCCAGCGGCAGGGTGATCTTGTCGCCGACCCCGCCGGTGGAGTGCTTGTCCACGGTCGGCCGGGACACCCGCAGCGACAGCCGCTCCCCCGAGTCGATCATCGCGCCGGTCCAGCGCGCGATCTCGCCGGAATCCATGCCGCGCAGGAAGATCGCCATGGCGAGCGCGGACATCTGCTCCTCGGCGACCACGCCGCGGGTGTACGCGCCGACCACCCAGTCGATCTGCTCGTCGCTCAGCCGGTGACCGTCCCTTTTGGACCGGATCACGTCGACCGCGGCGAACGGTTCCACGGCGCTCATGCGGGCAGGTGCTCCGGGCCGAAGGCGTCGGGCAGCACCGCCGACATCGGCAGGATGCCGCTCGGCGTGTCCACCAGGCAGTCCGGGCCGCCGTGTTCGTAGAGCAGCTGACGGCAGCGTCCGCAGGGCATCAGCAGCTCGCCGTCACCGCTGCGGCAGGCGACCGCGACCAGGCGGCCACCGCCGGACAGCCGCAGCTGCCCGGCCATCGTGCACTCCGCGCACAGGCCCAGCCCGTACGAGGCGTTCTCCACGTTGCAGCCGGTGATCTCGCGACCATCGTCCACAATGGCCGCCACGCCGACCAGAAGTCCCGAGTACGGCGCGTAGGCGAGCTGCGCGGCGCGAACCGCGCTGGCCCGCAACGCGTCCCAATCGAAAGAAGACTCAGTCACCTTCGCCTCGCCGGTACTTCGCGCCGATCTTCTTCGGTGGCCGCAGACGCTGCGAGGCCACCGCCAGCACGATGATCGTGACGAAGTGCGCCGAGTACGGGATCAGATCGCTCGGCAGTTCGTCGTTGGACCAGTAGATGTAGTAGAGGACCAGCGCCCCGGCCAGGCCCAGCGCGGCCGCCACCCACTTGCGGCGGAACAGCTGGATCACCACGATCACACCGAGCAGGATCACCGCGCCGTACAGCAGCGCCAGCACCGCCGACCCGCCACCGGAGAGCTGGAGGCCGTCGGCGTACCCGAACAGCGCCGCGCCACCGAGCAGGCCGCCCGGCCGCCAGTTGCCGAAGATCATCGCGGCCAGGCCGATGAAGCCGCGGCCGTTGGTCTGGTTCTCCAGGTAGTCCGCGCCACCGGGCAGCAGCACCAGCGAGGCGCCACCCAGGCCGGCCAGCCCGCCGGACACCGCGAGCGCCACGTACTTGTGCAAGTAGACGTTGACGCCGAGGGACTCCGCGGCCACCGGGTTCTCCCCGCACGAGCGCAGGCGCAGGCCGAACCGGGTCTTCCAGAGGATCCAGTAGCTCACCGGGATCAGCAGCAGCGCCAGCATCGCCAGCGGCGAGACACCGGTGATCAGGCCGCGCACGATGCCGGCCACGTCGGAGATGCCGACGCGCTGCGCGTCCTCCAGCTCACCGAGCCAGTCGGAGAGGAAGGTGGCCGAGTAGGTGTCGAACTTCTCCACCGGCGGCGACTGCTTCGGGTTGCCCGAAAGCGGCTGGAACACCAGGCTCGCCAGGTACTTCGCCACACCGAGGCCGAGCAGGTTCAGCGCCACACCGGAGACGATGTGGTTGACGTTGAAGGTGACCGTGGCGATCGCGTGCAGCAGCCCGCCGAGCGCGCCGAGCACCACCGCGGCCACCAGGCCCGCCCACGGACCGCCGTAGTAGGCGCCCCAGGCCGCACCCCAGGTACCGAGGATCATCATGCCCTCGAGGCCGATGTTGATCACGCCGGAGCGTTCGGCCCACAGCCCGCCGAGCCCGGCCAGCAGGATCGGCAGCGCCAGGCGCAACGCGGTCTGCGAGGTGTTCGACGAGGTCAGGTCCGGCACGCCGGTCAGGTACGAGGTGGTGGACAGCACCACCAGCGCGGCCGCGGCCCAGAGCAGCGCCCTGGCCCAGCCGGGCAGGCGCCGCTTCGGCTTGCCGGTCCCCGGCACCGTCATCGGCGCGGGAGCCGGGTTCACATCCGTTGGCACGCTCACACCGCACCCCCTTCGCTGACGTCGGCGGGCTTGCCGCGCTTGCGGCCGTTGCCCGCCAGCGCCCTGCCGACCCGTCGCTGCTCGGCGGCCAGGTCGGCGCGCCGCACGATTTCGTAGGCGACCACAACGGACAGCACGATCGTGCCCTGCATGATGGTGGCGATCTCCTTCGGCACCTGGATCTGCTCGAGCGACACCGCCGACTTGTCCAGGAAGGCCCACAGCACCGCGCCGAGCGCGATCCCGGCCGGGTGGTTGCGGCCGAGCAGCGCCACCGCGATCCCGGTGAAGCCGTAGCCCTGCGCGGCGGTGATGGCGTAGACGTGGTCGCGGCCGAGCAGTTCCGGCAGGGCGACCAGCCCGGCGACGCCACCGGAGAGCAGCATCGCGATCAGCGTCATCTTCTTGGCGTTCACGCCACCGGCGGCGGCCGCCGTGGTCGACTCGCCGCTCGCCTTCAGTTCGAAGCCGAAGCGGGTGCGGTTGAGCATGAACCAGTACGCGCCGCCGACCGCGATGGCGATCAGCACGAAGCCGAACAGCTCACCGAGGCGGCCGAGCGGGATGCCGGGGATCAGGCCGGAGGGGTCGATCGGCTCGGTGTGCACGTTGTTGCCGCGCTGCACGCCGAACTGCTCGGGATTGACCAGGAAGGCGATGATGCCGATGACGATCGAGTTCAGCATGATCGTCGAGATGACCTCGCTGACCCCGCGGGTCACCTTCAGCACCGCCGGGATGGCCGCGTAGAGCATGCCCGCCAGCACCGCGACCACGATGATCGCGAGCGCGTGGATGACCGGCGGCAGGTGCAGCGCGCCACCGGCGATCGCGGCGATCACCGCGGCGAACCGGTACTGGCCCTCCACGCCGATGTTGAACAGGTTCATCTGGAAGCCGATCGCCACCGCGAGCCCGGCCAGGTAGTACGGCGTGGCCAGGTTCAGCGTGTCGATCGCGGTGGTGCCCTTGAACAGCTGGGCGATCATGGTGCCGAAGGCCTGCAGCGGGTCGGCCCCGGAGATCAGCAGCGCCACCGTGCAGATCAGCACGGCGAACACGATCGCCAGCAGTGGCGGCAGCAGCTTGGTGCGCCACGAACTCATGCGACTTCACCTTCTTCAGCGGCGCCGGTCATCGCCGAGCCGAGTTCCTGCGGCGTCACGGTGGCCGGATCGGCCTCGCTGACCAGGCGCCCGCGCAGCATCACGCGGATCGTGTCGGACAGCCCGATCAGCTCGTCCAGGTCCGCGGAGATGAGCAGCACGGCCAGCCCGTTCGCGCGGGCGACGCGGATCTGCTCCCAGATCAGCGCCTGCGCGCCGACGTCCACCCCGCGCGTCGGGTGCGAGGCGATCAGCAGCACCGGGTTGCCGGACAGTTCCCGGCCCACCACCAGTTTCTGCTGGTTGCCGCCGGACAGCGCGGCCGCCGGCACGTCGATGCCCGGCGTGCGCACGTCGTATTCGGCGACGATCCGCTCGGTGTCCTCGCGCGCGCCCGCGATGTCCAGCAGCTGCCCCCTGGCCACCGGTTCCCTGGTCTGGTAGCCGAGGATCCGGTTGGCCCACAACGGTTGCGTCAGCAGCAGGCTGTGCCGGGTGCGGTCCTCGGCGATGTAGCCGATGCCGGCCTCGCGGCGGGCCAGCGTGCCCAGGCGGGTCAGGTTGCGGGCCTTGCCATCGGCGTCGACCAGCTCGACCGTGCCGCCGGTGGCCTTGCGCATGCCCATGATCGTCTCGACCAGCTCGGTCTGCCCGTTGCCCTCGACCCCGGCCACGCCGAGCACCTCACCGGCGCGCACGGTGAACGAGATGTCGTCCAGCACCGCGCGGTCCGAGCCGTCGACCGCCAGGCGCAGCCCCGAGACCCGGAGCACGTCACGACTGGTCACAGTGGACTCGCGGGTCTGGGGGCTGGGCAGCTCGCTGCCGACCATCATCTCGGCCAGCTCCCGCGAGCTGATCTTCTTCGGATCGGCGGAGCCGACCGTGGTGCCGCGGCGGATCACCGTCACCGAATCGGCGATCGCGCGCACCTCGTCGAGCTTGTGCGAGATGAAGATGAAGGTGAAACCCTGGCGCTGCATGTCGCGCACGGTCTCGAACAGCGCGTCGACCTCCTGCGGCACCAGCACCGCGGTCGGCTCGTCCAGGATGACGATCTTCGCGCCGCGGTAGAGCACCTTGACGATCTCGACCCGCTGGCGGTCGGCCACACCGAGGTCCTCGAGCAGGGTGTCCGGATCGGCGCGCAGGCCGGTGCGCTCGGCCAGCTCGGCCAGCCGGGCCCTGGCCGCGCGGCCGATGCCGTGCAGCGACTCGGCGCCGAGCAGCACGTTCTCGCGCACGGTCAGGTTGTCGGCCAGCATGAAGTGCTGGTGCACCATGCCGATCCCGGCGCGGATGGCGTCCTGCGGGTTGCGCAGCTCGACCTGGGTGCCGTTGACGGTGATGGTGCCCTCGTCCGGCCGCTGCATGCCGTAGAGGATCTTCATCAGGGTGGACTTGCCGGCGCCGTTCTCCCCGCAGACCGCGTGGACCTCACCCTCGTACACGGTCAGGTTGACGTCGGAGTTGGCGACCACCCCGGGAAAGCGCTTGGTGATCCCGGCCAGTTCGACCACCGGCCTGCGTGACCCGGGCTCGGGCTGCGGCTGTGTCATGACTACGAGTGACTCCCGGAAACAACGCGGGGGGCCCGCCGGACGGGTTCGCCGCCGGAGGGCCCCACGCGTGTGTGTGTGTTGAACTCTGACTTACTTCTGCGGCTTGTCGGACACCGTGATGGCACCCGAGACGATCTGCGCCTTGTAGCCGTCCAGCACGTCCTTGATGTCGTCGATCTTGCCACCGGAGGTGGCGTAGCCGACGCCGTCGACCTTGAGGTCGAACCGCTTGGGCAGGGTCGAGGTGTCACCCTTGGCCACGGCCTTGATGAAGTCGAACACCGCGACGTCGACGCGCTTGATCATCGAGGTGATGATCACGTCCTTGGCGTTCTCCACCGTCTTCTGGTTGTACTGGTCGGAGTCGACGCCGATGGCCAGCGCCTTGCCCGACGACTTCGCGGCCTCGAACACGCCCTTCCCGGAGGCGCCGGCGGCGTGGTAGATCACGTCCGCGCCCTTGTTGATCTGGGCGGCGGCCTTGATGTTGCCCTTGCCGGGGTCGTTGAAGCCGGAGATGTCACCGGCCGGGGTCAGGTACTCGTCCTCGATCTTGGCTTTGGACGAGGCCGCCTTCACGCCCTGCAGGAAGCCCGCCTCGAACTTCTGGATCAGCGGGGTGTCCACCCCGCCGACGAAGCCGACGTGGCAGTTCTTGCTCTTGTAGACCGCGGCGACGCCGGCCAGGAACGAGCCCTGCTCCTCGGCGAAGACCAGCGGGGTGACGTTCGGCGCCTGCACCGAGTCGTCGTCGACGATGGCGAACTTGGTGTCCGGGAACTTCGGCGCCACCGCCTTGATCGAGTCGGCGTAGGCGAAGCCGACCGCGATGATCGGGTTGTAGCCCTCGCTGGCCATCTGGTTGAGGCGCTGCTGCTTCGAGTCCTCGGACTCGGTGCCGGTGGCGGTGCTCTCGCTGATCGCGGGCACACCCAGCTCGGCCTTGGCCCGGTCGGCACCGGCGGCGGCCGCGTCGTTGAACGAGGCGTCCCCGCGCCCGCCCACGTCGTAGGCCAGGCCGACCTTCAGCTTGGAGGCGTCGACCTTCTCGCTGTCCTGGGGCTGGCTCTGCGCGGCCGGGGCCGCGGCGGGCGGCTTGGGCGCGGTGACGCAACCCTGCGCGCCCTGGTCACCCGGTGCAGCGGCGTCGCTGCCGGTGTTGCCGGAATCCTTCGCACAACCGGCCAGCGCCAGCACACCGGCCATGGCGACGGCGGCCAGTGTGCGATTGCGTGTACCGCGCACGGTGCTTCTCCCTCCCCGCTGCTCTTTCACAACGGTGCCCGAGAACAACCCGGCCCCACTGCCGGGTTCGACGGGGCGAACCGTACCCGTCCGCCATGACCGGGACACATCGAAGGCACGCTACGTAACCCAAATGTTTGTTCGTGGTTCGCCCGAGCGATGAACCGTGCACTCGTTGTCACCGGAAAGTGTGGTTCCACAAGCCACCTTGTGGATCTCCACAGGCGGCCCGGACGGCCTCGCGGCCGCTGCCGGGCATAACGCTCATCACATACGGCAACCCGAGGGTGAGCCCCGTGTCAAGGGCAGGTCTAGCATCCTCTGCATCCACGCCCGATGACCTTGACCGAAGCGCCTTCACCGCAGAAGTCGCAGGTGAGCACGCCGAAGCCACGGTCACCGGGGTCAAGTCCATCAGTGACGTTGGAGGCCGTTCACCGATGTCCACCACTGCTGGCGCCGCGAGCGAAGCGGCGCGAAGCGATCGGGCGGGTGCCTCGCGCCGGAACGGGACGTTCTACCGCGGTGACCCAGGCATGTGGTCCTGGGTGCTGCACCGGATCACCGGCGTGCTCACGTTCTTCTTCCTCTTTGTCCACGTGCTCGACACCGCGCTCGTCCGCGTCTCCCCGAACGCCTACGACGAGGTCATCGAGACCTACAAGACCCCGATCGTGAACCTGATCGAGGTGGGCCTGGTCGGCGCCGTGCTGTTCCACGCGCTCAACGGCCTGCGGGTGATCCTGGTCGACTTCTGGTCGAAGGGCCCGCGCTACCAGAAGCAGATGCTCTGGAGCCTGGTCGGGCTGTGGGTGCTGGTGATGGTCCCCGGCACCTACTTCATGCTGGAGCGGACCGTCAGCACGATGTTCGGAGGCGGTCACTGATGAGCGCAGCGCTCCCCCTCGACAAGCCGCGCAGCCCGCGGCGCCCGGCTGCCCGGCGCAGCAACTTCGAGCTGTACAGCTGGCTGTTCATGCGCGTCTCCGGCGTGGCGCTGGTGGTGCTGGTGCTCGGCCACCTGTTCATCATGAACATCCTCGACGGCGGCGTGCACCGGATCAACTGGGGCTTCGTGGCCGGCCGCTGGGCCTCGCCGTTCTGGCAGTTCTGGGACCTGTCCATGCTGTGGCTGGCCCAGCTGCACGGCGGCAACGGCGTGCGCACGATCATCGACGACTACGCGCGCAAGGACAGCACGCGCTTCTGGCTGAAGATCGTGCTCTACGTCTCGATGGTGCTGATCCTCGCGGTGGGCACCATGGTGATCTTCACCTTCGACCCGGACATGCCGGCCAGCTAGCCCACCACACACGTTCTTCAGGAGAAGCGGCAAATGCAGTTCCACAAGTACGACGTGGTGATCGTCGGGGCAGGCGGCGCCGGCATGCGCGCCGCCATCGAAGCAGGCCAGCGCACCCGCACCGCGGTGCTGACCAAGCTGTACCCGACGCGGTCGCACACCGGTGCCGCGCAGGGCGGCATGTGCGCGGCGCTCGCCAACGTCGAAGAGGACAACTGGGAGTGGCACACCTTCGACACGGTCAAGGGTGGTGACTACCTCACCGACCAGGACGCCGCCGAGATCATGGCCAAGGAGGCCATCGACGCGGTGCTGGACCTGGAGAAGATGGGGCTGCCGTTCAACCGGACGCCCGAGGGCAAGATCGACCAGCGCCGGTTCGGCGGGCACACCCGCGACCACGGCAAGGCCGCGGTGCGCCGCGCCTGCTACGCCGCGGACCGCACCGGGCACATGATCCTGCAGACGCTGTACCAGAACTGCGTCAAGCACGGCATCGAGTTCTTCAACGAGTTCTACGTGCTCGACATCGCGATGACGGACACCCCGGACGGGCCGAAGGCCTCGGGCGCCATCGCCTACGAGCTGGCCACCGGCGAGATCCACGTCTTCCAGGCCAAGTCCATCGTGTTCGCCACCGGCGGCTTCGGCAAGGTCTTCAAGACCACGTCGAACGCGCACACGCTGACCGGTGACGGCATGGGCATCTACTTCCGCAAGGGCCTGCCGCTGGAGGACATCGAGTTCTACCAGTTCCACCCGACCGGCCTGGCCGGGCTGGGCATCCTGCTCACCGAGGGTGCCCGCGGCGAGGGCGCGATCCTGCGCAACGAGTCCGGCGAGCGGTTCATGGAGCGGTACGCGCCGACGATCAAGGACCTGGCGCCGCGGGACATCGTCGCGCGGTCGATGGTGCTCGAGGTGCTCGAAGGCCGCGGGGCCGGGCCGAACAAGGACTACGTGCTGCTGGACTGCACGCACCTCGGGGCCGAGGTGCTGGAGACCAAGCTGCCGGACATCACCGAGTTCGCCCGCACCTACCTGGGCGTGGACCCGGTCGAGGAGCCGGTGCCGGTGTACCCGACCGCGCACTACGCGATGGGTGGCATCCCGACCAACGTGCACGGTGAGGCGCTGCGGGACAACAACAACGTCATCCCCGGCCTGTACGCCGCGGGTGAGGTCGCCTGCGTGTCGGTGCACGGCGCGAACCGCCTCGGCACCAACTCGCTGCTGGACATCAACGTGTTCGGGCGCCGCGCCGGCATCGCCGCCGCGGAGTACGCCGTCGGCCACGACTTCGTCGAGCTGCCGGAGAACCCGGCGCGCATGGTCGAGGGCATGGTCGAGCACCTGCGCACCGCGCACGGTGGTGAGCGGGTCGCCGACATCCGGACCGAGCTGCAGCAGACGATGGACTCGAACGCGGCGGTGTACCGCACCGAGGACACGCTGAAGCAGGCGCTGAACGACGTGCAGGCGCTCAAGGAGCGCTACGGCCGGATCGCGGTGCAGGACAAGGGCAAGCGGTTCAACACCGACCTGCTCGAGGCGATCGAGCTGGGCTTCCTGCTCGACCTCGCCGAGGCGCTGGTGGTGGCCGCGCTGGCGCGCAAGGAGTCCCGCGGCGGGCACGCGCGCGAGGACTACCCGAACCGCGACGACGTGAACTTCATGCGGCACTCGATGTCGTACAAGCAGATGCCGGAGGAAGAGGACCCGGACGCCCCGCTCGGGCTGACCGGTTTCCTCGCGGACATCCGGCTGGACTACAAGCCGGTGACCTTCACCCGGTACGAGCCGATGGAGCGGAAGTACTGATGACCGCGGTAGCCGAACAGGCGCACGACACCTCGCAGATCCCCGCCCCGGAGGGTTCGGTCACCGTCACGGTGAAGATCCTGCGCTTCAACCCGGAGCAGGACACCGAGCCGCACTGGGAGTCCTACGACGTCCCGGCGCTGCCCACCGACCGCGTGCTGAACCTGCTGATGAGCATCAAGAACTACGTGGACGGCACGCTGTCGTTCCGCCGGTCCTGTGCGCACGGCATCTGCGGTTCGGACGCCATGCAGATCAACGGGATCAACCGGCTGGCCTGCAAGGTGCTGGTGAAGGACCTGCTGGCGAAGAAGGGCAAGCCGACCACCATCACGATCGCGCCGATCAAGGGCCTGAAGACGGAGAAGGACCTCTACGTCGACATGGAGCCCTTCTTCGAGGCGTTCCGCGCGGTGAAGCCGTACCTCATCGCCTACGGCAACGAGCCGACGCGCGAGCGGGTGCAGTCCATCGCGGACCGGGAGCGCTTCGACGACACCACGAAGTGCATCCTGTGCGCGTGCTGCACGTCTTCGTGCCCGGTGTACTGGAGCGACGGCTCCTACTTCGGCCCGGCGGCGATCGTGAACGCCCACCGGTTCATCTTCGACTCCCGTGACGAAGGCGCCGAAGAACGCCTCGACATCCTGAACGACGCCGAAGGCGTGTGGCGGTGCCGCACCACCTTCAACTGCACGGACGCCTGCCCGCGCGGCATCCAGGTGACCAAGGCGATCCAGGAAGTCAAACGCGCCCTCCTGTTCAAGCGAGTCTGACGCTCGCTTCCGCCGATGTCACGAATGTGGCTTTGGAGACAAATAACGTCTCGAAAGCCACATTCGTGACAGGCCCCGGTTCTCTCCGCTCACACCGCTCGTGCGATGGCGATCGATCCGTCCAACCGGGTCCCCGCCTCGTAGATCATGTATTCCACGCCCCCGTCCGTGCCGAACGAAGGCGCAGCGGACCGCCCGTTGTCCGGCGGTCCGGCCATCGGCGCGTGGAACACGCCCAGGTGCACGCGTTTCCCGAAGTCGTTGCCCACCTCCGTGATGCGCATGCTGCCGCCCGCCTCGATGTTCGTGTGGTACACGACGTAGGTCGTGCCGTGGCGCTTGATCAGGTGCGGAGCGCCGATGTTCTGCGCGCCGACCTCCTCCGGCCGGATCAGCGGCGTCTGCGAAAAGGTCCAGTTCCGCGCATCCGCCGACCAGCCCCAGCCGATCGACCGCCGGTTCGCCGTCGTGTTGAGCATGAAGACCATCACGTACCTGGCGCCCTTCGACGGCAGGTCGTGCCGGAACACCCGGGCGTACGAAGTCTCCGTCGCCCCCGCGGGCATCAGCCGCGTCGAGAGCACTTCCTTGTCGTAGGTGAAGTTGATGCCGTCCTTCGACCGCGCCAGCCGGGTCACCGTGTTTTCGCCGTGGAAGTACATGAACAGTTCCTTCGAGTCCTCGTTCCACATCGCGTGCGGTGAGGAAACGTGGCTGACGTCGTACTCACCCGGCCAGGTCCGCGAAATGATCGGGTTAGCTGGGTATTCCGTGTACGGCCCGCCCAGCGAATTCGAATACGCCAGGCAGATCCCGCCCGGCGCGTCGTGCGGGGCGTAGTACAGGTAGAAGCGCCCCCGCGCGTTCGGGATCCGGCCCGCGGTGCCGCGCACGCACGGGAAGATCAGCTCGCCGGTCGGGTTGTACTTGAGCGCGTTCTTGTCGAACGCCGTGCGCAGGTACTCGTACGTCGGGAAGCCCGGCGGCGCGGCGGCCGCGGACGCGGGCAGCGCGGAGGCCGCCACCAGCCCCAGCCCGGTCCCGGCAGCGAGCTTCAGTGCGTTCCGGCGGGTCCAGCGTTCAGCCGATTCAGTCATCTGGGAGCGCTCCTTCGTCATCGGAGGATGGCGGCGAGTGTGTGCAGGCCAAACGCCCCCGTCAAGGTGCTAATACGTATTAGTCCGGCCTGACCACCAAACCGGACAGAATGGTTGACTTCGCGCCCGCCACCGCTCAGCCTTCAGCTAATCCGCATTAGCAAGGAGGCCGTCGATGACCACCCGCCGAGCCATGCCCCGCCAGGCGGACATCGCCCGTGCGGCCGGGGTCTCGCAGGCGACCGTCTCGGTGGTGCTCAGCGGCAACCGCGCCCGCGTCCGGATGGCCGAGGCCACCCGCCTGCGCGTGCTCGAAGCCGCGGAGAAGCTCGGTTACGTGCCGGACCCGGTCGCCACGCGGCTGGCGTCCTCGCGCAACCACATGCTCGGCCTGTACACCTTCAAAACCACCTTCCCGACCGACGTCGCCGACTCCTACTACCCGATCCTGGTCGGCGTCGAGGAGGAAGCCGCCGCGCTCGGGCAGGACCTGATCCTGTTCACCGGCCGCGGTGGCGCCGACCGGCGGGCCCACGACGCCACGGCCATCCGGCGGACCCGCGTCGCCGACGGCTGCCTCTTCTTCGGCAGGCACGTGCCGGACGAGGCGATCGGCGGCCTGCTCGAATCCGGCTTCCCGCTTGTCTACATAGGACGCCGGGCCGAGCTGGATGGCCGGATCCCGTTTGTCGGCGCGGACTACGTGTCGGCCACCCGCCAGGTGGTCGAGCGACTGGTCCACAACGGACACCGGAACATCCGGTACCTCCGCGAGCAGGACGACGCCCCGTCGTCCACCGATCGCGAGCGCGGCTTCCGCCAGGCCACCGCCGGGCTGCCCGCGAGCGTGCACCGCCTCGACGGCGACGGCATCGATCTCGACGCCTGGCGGCGCGAGGGCGTGACCGCCGTGGTGGTCGAGGAAACCGACACCTGGACCGCGTACAACGCGCTCACCCTCGCGCTCGAATCCAGGAACCTCACCTGCCCGGACGACCTTTCGCTGGCCGTGCTCGGCAGACCGCCGGTGGAATCCGCCGCGGTCACCGGCTTCGCCGTGCCACGCCGCGAAATGGGCAGGCAGGCCGTGCGCCTGCTGGTCCGCCTGATCACCCGCGAAATCGGCCAGGACTCCCCGGCCGCCCAGCAACTCCTGCCCTGTGCACCGGTCGGCGGCACCACCGTCGGCCCAGTCCGCTGAAGGAAGCTCCGCATGAACGAACTGTCCACCGAAATCCTCGTCGCCGGTGGTGGCCTCGGCGGGGTCGCCGCCGCGCTGGCCGCCGCCCGTGCCGGGCACCGCGTGGTGCTCACCGAGGAGACCACGTGGATCGGCGGCCAGCTGACCGCGCAGGCCGTGCCGCCGGACGAGAACCCGTGGATCGAGCGCTTCGGCTCCACGGCCACCTACCGGCAGCTGCGCGAAGGCATTCGCGACTACTACCGCCGCCACTACCCGCTGCGTGCCGAAGCCCGCGGCCTCACCGAGCTGAACCCCGGCGCGGGCCGCGTGAGCAAGCTGTGCCACGAACCGCGGGTCGCGCTGGCCGTGCTGGAAGCCATGCTGGCACCGCAGATCAGCGCCGGGCGGATCACGGTGCTGACCGAGCACCGCCCGGTGGCCGCGGAAACCTCCGGCGACCAGATCGAATCGGTGCGGTTCAGCGACGCCGAGGGCAACCTGCTCGACGTCCACGCCGAATACGTGCTCGACGCCACCGAAAACGGCGATCTGCTGCCGCTGGCCGGGGTCGAGTTCGCGGTCGGCGCCGAAGCCCAGTCCGAGTACGACGAACCGAACGCGCCCGAGCAGGCCGATCCCGGCAATCTCCAGGGCATCACCTACTGCTTCGCCATGTCCCACCACAGTGGACAGAACCACGTGATCGACCGCCCGGAGATGTACGACTTCTGGCGCTCGTACCAGCCGGACTTCTGGCCCGGCCCGCTGCTCGGCTTCCTCGCGCCGGACCCGCGCACACTGGAACCGGTGCCGCGCACCTTCGTGCCCAACCCGGACACCGACCCGCTCGCGATCAGCGCCGACCAGAGCGCCGACGCCGGCGACAAGGAGCTGTGGGGCTTCCGCCGCATCCTGGCCAGGGGCATGCACACGCCCGGCTCGTTCGACTCGGACATCACGCTGGTCAACTGGCCGCTCAACGACTACTGGCTGCGTCCCGCGCTGGAGATCGACGGCATCGCCGACGCGGACACGGTCGCCAAGGCGCACTACGAGGCGAAGCAGTTGTCGCTGTCCGTCCTGTACTGGCTGCAGACCGAGGTCGGCTTCCCCGGGCTGAAGCTGCGGCACGACGTCACCGGCACCGCCGACGGGCTGGCCAAAGCCGCCTACGTCCGCGAATCCCGGCGCATCAAGGCGGTCACCACGGTGACCGAGCACCACGTCTCGCTCGACCTGCTCGGCCCGCGCGGCCGCGCGCACCACCCCGATTCGGTCGGCATCGGGAGCTACCGGATCGACCTGCACCCGTCCACCTCCGGGGACAACTACGTGGACGTGGCGAGCGTGCCGTTCGAGATCCCGCTCGGCGCACTGCTGCCGCGGCGGGTGGAGAACCTGTTGCCCGCGGCCAAGAACCTGGGCACCACGCACATCACCAACGGCTGCTACCGGCTGCACCCGGTGGAGTGGAACGTCGGCGAGGTGGCCGGGCACCTGGCCGGGTTCGCCCTGCGCCGCGGGGTGCCGCCCCGCAAGGTGCAGGCCGACGAGTCGCTGTTCGGCGAGTTCGCCCGGCTGCTCGACCAGGCCGGGGTGGAACGCCACTGGCCGGAAGTCCGCGGTTACTGAAGGGACTGGAGATGACTGCAACGACGCAGGCCGTCCGGATCGGGATCGACGTCGGCGGCACCTTCACCGACGCGGTGGCCGTGGACGCGCGGACCTTCACCCTGCTCGGGCAGGTCAAGGTCCCCACCAGCCACGACCACGCCGACGGGGTGGCGCACGGCATCCTCACCGCGCTGCGGGAACTGCACGAGCGGACTGGGATCGATCCCGGCGCGGTGTCGTTCCTGGCGCACGGCACCACGCAGGCGACGAACGCGCTGCTCGAAGGCGATGTGGCCACCGTCGGCATCGCCGGGATCGGGCACGGCTTCGACGGCTGGGCCACCGGGCGGCTGCGGTCGCTGCGCAAGCTGGAACTCGCACCCGGCCGCCCGCTGCCGATCCGGTACGCGGCGGTGAAGGACGCGGAGCACGCGCAGGCGGTCAAGGAAGCCGTCGCGAAGCTGCATTCCGATGGCGCGGAAGTGATCGTGGCGGTGGAACCGTTCAGTGTGGACGATCCGTCCGGGGAACGCGCGGTGGTCGGCGAGGCGCGTTCGCAGCACCTCCCGGCGACCGCGACGCACGAGATCACCGGCCTCTATGGACTGTCCAAACGCGCCAGGACGGCGGTGCTCAACGCCGGGATCATGCCGCGCATGATCGAAACCGCCGACCTGGTGGACCGCAGCGTCGCCGCCGCGGGCATCACCGCGCCGCTGATGGTGATGCGTGGTGACGGCGGCGTGATGTCGCTGGAGGAAATGCGGAAGCGCCCGTTGCTCACCGCGCTTTCCGGCCCGGCGGCCGGGGTGGCCGGTGCGTTGATGGGCGAACGGCTCAGCGAGGGCATCTTCCTGGAAACCGGCGGTACGTCCACCGACATCAGCGTGGTGCGCCGGGGCAAGGTGCAGGTCCGGCACGCGAAACTGGGCGGGCGCGAGACCTACCTGCCCGCGCTCGACGTGCGCACGGTCGGCATCGGTGGTGGCTCGCTGATCCGCGTCTCCGGCCAGTCGGTCACCGCGGTCGGGCCGCGAAGCGCGCACATCGCGGGACTGCCGTACGCCTGCTTCGCCGACGCGCTCGACGGCGCGAAGCTGATCACCGTTTCGCCCAAGGAAGGCGATCCCGCCGACTACGCCGCACTGGAAACCGCGGACGGCAAGCGGTATGCGATCACGTTGACCTGCGCCGCCAACGCGCTCGGTGTGGTGCCGGACGGCAGCTACGCGCACGCCGATCCGGCCACCGCCAAGGCGGCACTCGCCCCGCTCGCCGCGGCGCTCGGGCTGGACGTCGAGCGGGCCGCGACGGCCGTGCTGGAGCAGGCCACCAAGCCGGTCAAGGCAGTCGTCGACGAACTGGTCGAAGCGTACCGGCTCGACGCGGTCACCCTGGTCGGTGGCGGTGGTGGCGCGGCGGCGGTCACCCCGTTCCTCGGTCGTTCGTCCACTATGGACTGGCGGATCGCGGCGCACAGCGAGGTGATCAGCCCGCTCGGCGCGGCGCTGGCGATGGTGCGGGAGTCGGTCGAGCGGATCGTGCCGAACCCGTCGCACGGTGACGTGCTGGCCACCCGCGCGGAAGCCGAACGGGCCGTGGTCGCGCAGGGCGCCGATCCCGCCGGGGTGGACGTCGACGTGACGGTCGATCCGCAGCGGAACCTGATCCGCGCGGTGGCCACCGGCGCGACCGAGCTGCGTACCAAGGACCGCGCCGAGAAGCTGGACGAAGCCAAGGTGCGGCAGGAGGTCGCCCGGTCGATCAGCGTCGAACCCGAAGCGGTGCGGGAACTCGCGGCCACGCCGCACCACCGGGTCTGGGGCGCGAAGACCCGCAAAACCGGTTTCCTGGGCAGGTTCTCGCGGCCCGCCGAGCAGATCCGGGTGGTGGACGGCGAAGGCGTGATCCGGCTGCACCTGTCCGGCGCGCACCTCGCCGAGACCACGGCCGGTGAGGCCAACGCGCGGCTGACCGACCTGGTCACCGAGCACACGTCCGTCGGCGACGGCGGTTCCCGGGCGCCGGCGGTGTACCTGCTGGCCGGGCCGAAGATCGCGGACCTGTCCGGGGTGCTCGACCGGGAGCAGCTGCTCGCGCTGATCGGCGCCGAACTCGGCACCCGGCAACCGGACGAGCCGCTGGTCGCGTTGCTGGAGGACCGGCGATGAACGCACTCGACCTCGGCACGCGGTTCCTCGCCGCGACGCCGACCCATGAACACCGCACGCCCGAGCAACTGCGGGCGTGGGCGCGGATCGCCTTCGAGTACGGCGACGAACTGGCCGCCGAGCACCCGGAACTGCCGCAGCTGGACATCCGCGAGAAGACCGGCGGCAAGCGGCCCGGCGAGATTCTGCTCGCCGAGTACCACCACCGCGACCACCGCGTGACGCTCTACCGCGACAGCCTGGACTTCGCGCGCCAGGTCAGCGCGAAACGCGGCCACCCGATCCCGGCCGACCGCCTGCGCCGCGCGGCGATCGCCCACGAGGTCGGGCACCACCTGCTGCACGGCGTGCGCACCCGCGAACTGAACCGGCGCCTCGGCCACCGCGTGCTGCGGCTGCGCGCCCACGTCGCGGGCGCGGACGAGTTGGTCGTGCACCGCTACGCCCAGCACCTCAGCGGCATCGACCCCTTGCTGCTCAACAACTTCCTGGTCTCTGCCATGGACGCGCCCAGCGCGAGGTCGCGCCGGTCGCTGGACTGAGGCGCGCCAATGCCGGTACGGCGAGGCGCGCCTCAGTCCAGCGACCGGCTCAAAAGCGACCTCGCACGCCGTGCCGGAGGCACGGCCGAAGAAACGGAGCTTGATCATGGGTATCGCGATTGTTGGCGTGATGGCCATCGGGGTCGCCTTGATGCTGACCCGCAAGATCCCGACCGCGTTCGCGCTCGGGCTGCTCGCCGTGGTGATCGCCGCGTTGTCCGGGGCGAGCCTGATGGGCAAGGAGAACAGCATCACCGGCTCGGTGCTGCAGACCGGGTCCGCGATGCTCGCCGCGACGATGATCGCGGTGCTGCTCGGCTCGTGGCTGGGCACGCTGATGGAGGACACCGGGATCGCCGCGACCCTGGTGCGCAAGATCGTCGAATTCGGCGGGGAACGACCCGCCGTGGTCGCGCTCGGCGTGTACGCGGTGGCGATCCTGTGCGGCAGCATCACCGGCTCGGCCCCGGCCGCGATGCTCGCCGGGGTGGTCGGCATCCCGGCCATGATCGCGGTCGGGGTGGCCCCGGTGGTGGCCGGCGGCACCGTCCTCATGGGACTGGCCACCGGGCTGCCGCTGGAGCTGATCGGCTGGCAGTTCCTCTCCGACGCGGTGGACCTGCCGATCGAGCAGGTGCGCGAGTTCCAGCTCAAGGTGTTCCCGATCGCGCTGGTGGTCGGCGTGGCGTACGTGCTGATCGAGACCCGGCGCACCGGCGCCCGGCACGCGTGGGCGGTGCGCGCCCCGCGCCGGTCGCGGGCGGCCGCGCGGGAACGGCGTGGCGACGCACCCTGGTACGCGCTGCTCACGCCGCTCCTGCCGATCGTGCTCGCGCTCGGCCTCGAAGTGCCGATCGTGCCGTCGTTGCTGGTGGGGCTGGTCTACGGGCTGCTCACCACCACGCGGCCCGGCAAGCTCGGCGAGCGCGCGCTGCGGTCGCTGTACCGGGCCTTCGACGTGGCGGCCCCGCCGATCGTGTTGTTCATCGCCATCGGGATGCTGCTGTCCGCGGTGAAGCTGCCGGGCGCGGTGAGCGCGCTGCAGCCGCTGATCTCCGCGGTGAGCCCGTCGGGCGCGGTGTGGTTCGTGCTGGTCTTCGCCGTGCTGGTGCCGCTGTGCCTGTACCGCGGGCCGCTCAACGTGTACGGCCTCGGCGCCGGGGTCGCCGGGGTCCTCGTCTCCGGCGGGATCTACCCGGCGCCCGCGGTGCTCGGCCTGATGTCGTCCTACGGCCAGGTGCTCTGCGTGTCCGACCCGACCAGCACCCAGACGGTCTGGAGCGCCCAGTACGCCGGGGTGCGGCCGGAGAAGGTCATGCAGTCCACGCTGCCGTACACCTGGGTGATGGCCGTCGGCGGACTGGTGCTGACGGCCGTCCTGTTCCTGGCCTAGCAGGGGTTCAGGAACCAGCAGAGCCGGAAGTTCGCCCGATAGGTGGCCGGGTTCATCGGCGCGACCACGTTGTGTGCCCTGGCCCCGCCGTCCGACCACGAGGTCCAGGCGTACTTCAGGTTCAGCGGCGGCAGGTGCTGGGGGCTGTTCGCGCTCACCGAGTTGGTCGAGCCCGCGATCACCGTGCGGGTGAACGGGGTGCGCTGCTCGACTCCGCCGACGGTGAGCAGCGCCTGGCTGGGCTGCGAGGTGAAGCTCAGCGCGACGGTCCTCGGTTGCAGTTCCACCGTCAGCGACGCGGTCCGGCCCGAGGAGTCCGTCGCGGTGAGCGTCAGCTCCAGGTGCGACGGGTACTCGTGGTCGGGCGCGACGAACGAGCCGCCGGCGACACCGTGGAAGTCCTGCACGTTGTGCGTGTGGCAGGTGCCGTTGGGCGCGCAGTGCCGGATCGCCAGGCGCCACGACAGCGCCGACGGCGGCAGCTCACCGTCCTGCGCGTCGGCGGCCCGGCCGGAGAACGGCACGGTCTGCCCGACGTGCCAGTTCAGCGGGGGCGTCGGCGTGTCGATCACCGGCACCGGGTCCTCACCGGGCGGATTGCCGACGGTCACCGCCACCGTGGTGGTCGCCGTGGCGCCGCTCGGATCGCTGACCCGCAGGCCGATGGTGAGCGCCGCCGCGGTGGTGTAGGTGCGCGTCGGGTTGACCGCCGTCGAGTCGTCGTACTGGCCGTCGGCGTCGAGGTCCCAGGCGTAGGTGAGCGCGTCGCCGTCGGGGTCGCTCGAACCGGCGGCGCTGAACTGCACCGCGAGGGGCGCGGGTCCGCTGGACGGGGTCGCGGTGGCCACCGCGACCGGCGGGCGGTTGCCGCTGCTGTAGCTCACCCGGCGCAGCTCACCACCGCCGAGCGCGACGTAGAAGAGGTCACCGCCCGGTCCGGTCAGCACCTGAACCGGCACGTTGGCGCCGGTGACGAACGGGACGAGCCGGTTCGGGCTGGGCTGCCCGGCTTCGGTTTGCATGGCCCAGATGCAACCGCGTGAGGAATCGGCGAAGAACAACGCACCGGAATAGGCCGGTGGATAATTGCTGCCCGATTCGAAGGCGATTCCGCTGATCGAAGAACCACCGGTCGGACAAGGATCGTCCGGCACCACTTTCGCGGTGTGGTGGTAGGCGTAGTAGGGCACGGTCTGGCCGCCGGCGGAATAGAGCGATTCGCAGCGGGTGAGGTTCGCGCCGTCGTAACCCGCCTGGCGATCGGCGCCTTCGTAGCACGGCCAGCCGAAGTTCTCCGCGACCGAGTCGCCGGCGTTGGTGATCCGGTTGATCTCCTCCCAGGCGTTCCAGCCGACGTCACCGGACCAGATTTCGCCGGTGCCGGGCCGGAAACCGAAGCGGAACTGGTTGCGCATGCCGTAGGCGATGATG
The DNA here is from genome assembly GCF_003312875.1 of Amycolatopsis albispora. NCBI lineage: Bacteria > Bacillati > Actinomycetota > Actinomycetes > Pseudonocardiales > Pseudonocardiaceae > Amycolatopsis > Amycolatopsis albispora. Next base: position 7,404,366 of record NZ_CP015163.1, on the reverse strand, counting down.
CGGCGGGCGTTGGCGTCGGCGCTGCCCGCGAACGGGTTGCCCGGCATGCCTTCGCCGGTGTCCGGGTTGATGCGCAGGATCGCGCCGTTGAGCACCACCGGCTGCCCGGCCGGGCGCCGCACCGACTGCGAGCGCAGCGCGCCGCCCTCGGCATCAGGTGGCGTGAGGTTCGTGCCCGCGGGCGAAGGCGGGTCGCCGCAAAGGTTCTTGACCTGGCCGTAGTCGGTGAAGTTGAAGCTGGCGCCGTCGCCGCCGCCCGCGTACAGCGCGCCGTCCGGGCCGAAGGCGAGTGAACCGATGGAGTGGCTCGGATATTGCTGGCACCAATCGGTGACCAACGGTTTCTCGCTGACCGCGGTGCCCGCCGCGCCCATGGTCAACTGGGACACGCGGCCGGTGACGACGCAGCCGTCGTCGGTGGCACCGGGCGGAGTGGGGCAGGTGTCACCCCAGCGCGGCGGGGTGCCGCCGGGCATCGCGTCGTAGGTGTAGGAAACGTAGACATACGGCCGGGACGGGAACGCCGGATCAACGGCGAGGCCGAGCAGGCCGCGGTCCCAGAAGTCCTGGGTCTGCGTGCGGAGATCGGCGAACACGGTGGCGGTCGGGTCGGCGAGCGAGTCGAAAACCTTGAGCAGCCCGCTCTTCTCGGCGACGAACACCCGCCCGTCGGGCGCGAACGCCGCCGCCGTCGGCGAGGAGAGCCCGCCGATCGCGACGGTGTCGGTGAACCCCGTGGGCACCACCGCATGGGCGGCTGGCACCACCGGTGCGACCACCGCGGCAAGTGGTACGACCACCGCGAAGGCCAGCGCTCTTCGCAACGCGCGCAGGACGGCATGACGGCGTAACCCCATGATCCGAACTCCTCGACTCCGACGGCAGGGAGAGAGAATCGCGACTCCTGCCCGTATGGCGGGAAAAGCGCGCAATTTGTTACAGGGCCATTCGAGGGATTCTCCGCAGCAGCAAGGAAATTTACATCCGGTGCACCGGAGGGGAACCCGAATGGCCCAGCGACGACGAGTGACTGATCGGGAGCCTGGCGTTACGATTCATGGCCGGGTGATCCACGTCAGCGAGGGGGCGGGTGGAAATGGGCGCGAACGCCGAAATCCGCAAGATCGTCGCCCGCCGGCTGACCCCGGTGCTCGGGGACCTGGAACTGGTGGTCCACCGGTTCGGTTATCTCCGCACGCTGTCCGGCGCGATCACCGTGCTCACCGTCAGCGGGGTGCTGGGCCAGGTGCTCGGCGTCACCTGGCTGCGCGTCTTCTTCGCCACCGCGGCGGCGGTCCTGTTCGTGCTGGCGGGCCTGATCTCCTTTGCCGGCACCGAGAAGCTCCGCAGCCGTAAAGCGATCGCCGAAGGGCTGCTGCACAAGTACGCCGACGCGCTGCGCAACGACTCACCGCTGGCCATCCGGGCGTGGCATCAGGAAGTGGTCATCGAAACGAACGGCGACGCGCACGTCACCCGGAAACTCGTGCTCGAATCCGCCCCCGACGAGTTGCCGCGTTACATCTCCGTCAACATGGTCTACTACGGCAACGACGAACTGACCGAGCGGCGCCGGCGGCAGGTCGTCTGCACGGCGCTCCACGCCGGGCCGGAGGACACCAGCACCGGGACCCGCGCGACGGCCACCTCGGCATGGGGCCTGTCGTCGAACGGCAAGCCGAAGCTCGAGGTCTACGTGCACCTCGGTGATGTGGTGGAGGCCGGTGACCTGATCACCGTCGGCTGGCAGTGGCCGAAGTTCTCCGCCGACCTGATGAACGGCCACGCACCGGAAAGTTTCGACGTGCTGTTCACCAAGAAGGTCGGGCGGTTCGAGCACCGGGTGGTGTTCCGCGACGCGGGCCGCGGCCAGCGGATGAAGATCGTCAACCGTGGCGCGTCCAATTTGGACAAGCAGCGGGTCGGGCACGACCTGGTGGTGACCTTCTCCGCGGTCGACCCCGAACTCGGCAAGCGGTTCGGCTTCGTGGCGGACTATTCCGCCGAGTGAGCGGACCGCCGGTGGGCGGATGACCCGTGATCGGCACGGGCCATCCCCGCCGGAGCGGTCAGTTGCCGCCCGTTTCGGAGCCACCACCCATGACAGTTGCCTTTCGTTCTCTGAGATCAGTTCGGATTCCGCGCCCGGAGCGCAGGCCGCCACCCTACTCCCGGAACCGGCGGCGCGCCCGCGCTCCGCGGGTCAATTGTGGAAAATCCTCCTCGAGTGGGAGTCGTCCCCTGGTCAGGGGGACACCCCCGGACACGAATGTGGCTTTCGGGGCGAAAAACGCTCCGAAAGCCACATTCGTGTTCGCTCAGCCGGTGATTACTTCACCGCGCGCAGCGCGTTCACCAGGCCCCGCCCGTAGAAGGAGTTGTGGTGGTCCGGGCCGACGCATTCGGCGGCGCCGCCGCACGAGACCGGGTCGGCCTTCGCCTGGAGCAGGAACGACAGCGCCTGCGGCGGCACGTGCCGGTACTTGCTCGCCAGCAGCGCGGCCACACCCGCCGCGTGCGGCGAAGCCATCGACGTCCCGCACTTGTACCCGTACTGGCCGTTGAACACCGTGGACAGCGGGCAAGCCGCGCCCTCGCCCGCCGGCGGCAGCTGCGCCCGGTCACCACCCGGCGCGGTCACCTCGATCTGCCCGGCACCGTAGTTGCTGTACGACGCCTTCGTGCCCTGGTAACCCACCGACGACACGGTCACCACGCCGTCCATGCCCTTCGGCAGGATCTCGCAGCTCGGGTCCACCGGGTGCGGGCGGTTCGGGTCGGTGGTCTGGGCCTTCGGGTCGAACCCGCTGTTGCCCGCCGCCGAGATGTTCAGCACGCCCTTCTTCTGCGAGTACGCCACGGCCCGCTTGACCGCCTCGAACGCGGCGGCGTCACCCGGCTGCTTCGGGCAGTAGAACATGCCTGGATCGACGTAGTAGCTGTTGTTCGTCACCTCGAAGCCCTGCTTCGCGGCCCACATGAACCCGCACACCGCGGCCTCCGGATAGATCAGGCCGTCCTCGTTGACCACCTTCACCGAGGCGATCTTCACGCCCGGCGCCACCCCGGCGAAGCCACGCGCGGTGTCCTGGCCCGCGATGGTGCCCGCCACGTGCAGGCCGTGGTCGGAGCTGGTGGTCACCCAGCTGGCCGGGTCCGCGTCCGGCGCACCGGAGTTGCAGCCCCGCGAGGCCTTCGCGTCCACCGCGTGCTTGAGCCCGGGGTGCTCCGGCTCGACCCCGGAGTCGAGCACGCCGACGGTCACCGACCCGCTGCCCGGGTTGATCTTGTTCGCCTCGGGCGCCTTGATCGCGCGCATGTCCCACTGCTGCGCGGTCAGGTCACCTTCGGCGGCCACGCTGACCGTCTCCTCGTTCTCCCGCTCCGACCGGGCCTCGGCCCGCAGCTCGGCGGCCGCGGTGGCCGGCGGCTCGGCGACCTCGCGGCCACCCGAATAGGCGCGGAAGGCGCCGATCTTCTCCTGGAAGTCGGCATTGCGGGAAGTGGCGACCGCCACCCCGATTTCGGAGTAGTAAGCGACTTTCGAACCGCATTTCGCGGCCAGTTCCTTGTCCACCTGCCACGCGGAAGTGTGCGGCTGGTAAATCACCACATAGGTGTACTCCGCACTCGTCGTGTCACACTGCGGAGCGGCTTGCGCGGCGGGCTGCGCCAGCGCGGGCGCGCCGGTGCTGGCCAGCGTCAGCGCCGCGGCGGCGGGCAGCAGCCATCGTCGGACCCGGGACATCCACACCTCCAGGAAACGGCCTGGGATTCAGGCACACCCGCAAGATGAAACACGTCCGGTCAGGCGGGAGCAATCATTCTTTGGTCTGGTTCCGCGCGCGCCACCCGCGCCAGCCGATCACGCCGATGATCGTGCCGAGCACGAACGACACCACGGTGAGCACCGCGTGCACCACGAAGTAGGCCGTCGGCGAGCCGTCCGGCGCCCACGCCCGGTCGCTCTCCCACAGGTTCCGCGCGAAGCTCACCCAGATGATCCACGACCACACGCCGAAGGCGAGCAGGAACAGCGAGGTCCGTCCCGACATCCTCATAACGGCGGAGGGTAGTTCATCGCTCACCGCGGGCGCGGCTAGCCTGCTGGGGTGCGCAGCCCACGCGATCTCCTCCTTGTCATGGTGTCCGCGATCCTCGCCGCGACCACCGTGCTCGCACCGGCGGCCGGTGCGCAGGTCACCCCGAGAGCACCGGAAAAGCAGAGCTGCACCGGGGACCGGGCGGTGCCGCCACCGCCGGTGGACACCTCCGAGGTGCCCAAGCCGGGCCAGAAGGCACCCGAGCCGCTGCCGGTGCCCGCTACTCCGGTCGGTGGGGACCGGATGGGTGAATGCGGGCTGGTCCTCCCGCGCGGCGCGGCCGATCCGCCCGCGGTGATCAACTCGGCGTCGTGGGTGATCCAGGACCTCGACACCGGCGCGATCCTGGCCGCGAAGGACCCGCACGCACGGCAGCGGCCCGCGTCGCTGATCAAGGTGCTGCTGGCGCTGGTGGCGGTCAACGAGCTGGACGCGAACCGCGTGGTCACCGCGTCCGCCGAGGACGCCAGCCAGGAGTGCACCTGCGTCGGGCTGGTCGCCGGTGGCCAGTACACCGTCGAGCAGCTGCTGCAGGGCCTGCTGATGCACTCGGGCAACGACGCCGCGCACGCGCTGGCGACCACGCTCGGCGGGGTGCCCGCCGCGCTGGAGAAGATGAACTCGGCGGCGCAGCGGATCGGCGCGATGGACACCCGCGCCGCCACTCCGTCCGGTTTGGACGGTCCGGGCATGTCCAGCTCGGCCTACGACATGAGCCTGATCTTCCACTACGCGATGAAGCAGCCGACCTTCGCGAAGACGGTCGGCACCAAGCAGGTGCAGTTCCCCGGCTGGGGCGACAAGCCGAGCTTCCCGCTGTACAACGACAACAAGCTGCTCACCATCTACGAGGGCTTCCTCGGCGGCAAGACCGGCTTCACCGACGACGCGCGGCACACCTATCTCGGCGCGGCGCAGCGGCAGGGCAAGCGGCTGGCGGTGGTGACCCTGCGTGGCGAGCAGAAGCCGATGCGGGTCTCCGACCAGGCAGGCAAGCTGCTCGACTACGGCTTCGAGCTGGCCGCGGCAAAACCGCAGCCGGTCGGCCAGATCACCTATCGCGAGGGCGGCCTGCAGCCGGGCGGGGCGGCGCAGGCCGGGCCCGACCTCGGCGAGGACCCGGCGAAGTCGGCGGCCGCGATGAGCCAGGAGGACCCGTTCGGCACCACCGGGTGGATCATCACGCTGGTGGTGGCACTGCTCATCATCGCCGGGTTCATCGTCGGCCACCGGCGGAAACGAGCCGCCCTCCTGGCCGAGCAGACCGACGTCCTGCCCCGGATCCGCTGAGCCTTCTGCCAAACGTCACGAATGTGGCTTTCGAGACATCCAGCGTCTCGAAAGCCACATTCGTGACATCGGGCAGGCTCAGTCAGGTGTCCTTGCAGCAGTCTTCGCGGGCGGCGTCCTGGGCCTTGTGCTCGTCCGCCCGCGGCTTCGGCAGGGTCTCCGGCGCGACGAGCCAGAACAGCACCGACAGCCCGGCCACCCCGCCGGTGATGGCGAACGCGGCCCCGTACGACCACTGCTCGGCGATCACCGCGGCCACCAGCGGGCCGGTGACCGCGCCGATGTCGGCCGCCATCTGGAAGCCCGCCAGCACCCCGCCGCCGCGCGCCTTGACGCCGAGCACGTCCGCGACGGCCGCGCTGTGCGCCGGGTTGACCGTGCCCGCGCCGACCCCGGCCAGCAGCGACGCCCCCAGGAACAGCCACACGTTGTCGGTCAGCCCGAGCGTGCCGCTGCCCACCGCCAGCATGACCAGCCCGGCCAGCGCCATCGGCTTGCGCCCGCGGGTGTCGGCGAACCGCCCGGAGATCATCATCACCAGCACGTTCCCGGCGGCGAACACCGCCAGCGCGAACCCGGTGAACTCCTCCCCGCGCGCCAGCACGGCCACGATGAACAGCGGGATCAGCGAGCCGCGCACCCCGAAGACCACCCAGCCGTTGGCGAAGTTGGACATCAGCGAGGCGCGGTAGGCCGGGTGCTTCAGCGCCTGCGTGAACTTCATCGGCGGCGTGGCGTCGTCGGACTCGGCGCGCCCGGCCAGCGCGGACCGCCGCAGGTTCAGCCAGACCAGCACCACCACGAGCACCAGCGCGAGCCCGTAGAACAGGAACGGAGCCCGCAGCGACACCGCCACCAGGCCGCTACCCACCACCGGCCCGGCGATGCTGCCGAGCAGGAAGCTGGTGCCCCACAGCCCGGACACCCGCCCGCGCAGCTCGGGCGGGGAGATCCGGATCAGCAGCCCGATCGCGGACACGGTGAACATGGTGGAGCCGACCCCGCTCAGCGAGCGGAACAGCAGCAGGTGCCAGTACTCGGTGGCGGCCGCGCAGGCGAGCGTGAACACCGCCACGATCAGCAGGCCCCACAGGTACACCGGCCGTTCCCCGAACCGGGTGACCAGCCTGCCGCTGGCCGGGGCGAACACCAGGCGCATCGCGGCGAACGCGCTGACCACCACCGAGGCGGCGGTCACCCCGACGTCGAAGCTGGTGGCGTAGCTGGGCAGGGCGGGCGCGATCAGGCCGTAGCCGATGGCGATCAGGAAGCTGGCGCCCACCAGCACCCAGATCTCTCGTGGATAGCGGAGCTTGGCGGGGGTCTCCCGCGCGGTCAGTTCGGTGTCGGTCACGCTCACCCCATCGTGTGGAAATCTCACCGAGCATAAGCGCCGCGATGGGGTGTGTTTCTTCCGCTGGCTACGGACGCGGGCGCCGCCGCCTGCTCAGCAGGCCGAACAGGGCACCGACGCCGAACGCGCCGGCCACCACCTTGCCGCCGGGGCCGCGCCGCACGTCCATCCGCGGCCGGATGATCACCGGCGCCGGCGGCTCGACCACCTTGCGCTCGTTCTCCTTCGCGGTGGCCGTCCACGCGGTGACGAAGAGCAGGAAGCGCGAGACCAGGTTGGCGAAGAACAGCAGGCCCAGGATCGGGCCGAACAACACGGTGCTCGGCGAGGTGGAGACAAAGCCGAGGTAGACCGTGGTGACCTGCTTGAGCACCTCGAACCCGACGGCCGCGATGATCGCGCCCTTGACCGCGCTGCGGGCGCTGACCCGCTCACGCGGCAACCGGGCGATGACCCACAGGAACACCAGCACGTTCGCGGCGAGCGAGAGCACGATGGTGGCCAGCCGGAGCAGGAACACCGCCCACGCCTGGTCCTGCAGCCCGACCAGTTCGAGCAGCAGCCTGCCCACGCCGCTGCCCGCGGCGGTCAGGCCGAACGACACCACCAGCGCCAGCCCCAGCCCGACCAGCGAGACCAGGTCGCGCAGCAGGGTCGGCAGCATCGGCAGCTGCTTCTTCTCCTGCCCCCACTGCGCGGTCAGCGCGTCACGCAGGTTGGTCATCCAGCCGACGCCGGAGTACAGCGCCAGCACCAGGCCGAAGATCCCGGTACCGGCGCCGGCCTGCAGCGCGGTCTCGACGATGGTGGACAGGAAGTTGCCGAGGCCCTCCGGCGCGGACTCGGTGATGCCCTTCTTGAGCTGGTCGAGCGCGGCCTGGTCGCCCTGGAGCACCATGCCCGCGATGGAGAAACCCACCATCAGCAGCGGGAACAGCGACAGCACGCTGAAGTAGGTGATCGCCGCGGCGTAGTGGTTGCCGTACCGCTCGGTGAACGCCTCGTTCGCTCTGACCAGGTGGTCCAGCCAGGCGTGCTGGCGGCGCAAGCGCGGCAGCAGTTTGTCTTCTTCGGACTTTTCCCCAGCTTCTCGCTTCGCCACGGGCAAACGCTAGCCAGCCCGCTGGGGGCTCGCAACGCGAGGACTCACCCAGGCGACGTGCCCGTCCGGCCGCACGCCGACCGCCTCCAGCTCCCCGTCCTCGAACTTGACCTCGATCGGTTTTGCTTGGTGCAGCAGGGAAAACACTCGCGTGTCACCGAGGTCGAAGTCGGGCACCCGGCGACCGGCCAGCGGGTGCGGGTCGTCGGTCGGGTACCGGATGTCCAGGCCGCTGATCATGCCCGCGAGCGCCTGGTTGACCGGCTCGAGGTCGATCAGCCCGGCGAACTCGGCCCGCAGCGCGTCGGTGTGCGGACCGGGGCGGCTGAGCGCGGTCTGCGCCATGGTGTTGCGCAGGACCCGTGCCGCGACGGGATACCGCTCGGTCTGGTAAGTGTCCAAAAGGGACTCCGGCGCCCGGCCGGCGAGCACCGCGCCGAGCTTCCAGCCGAGGTTGACCGCGTCCTGCACACCGGTGTTGAGGCCCTGGCCACCGGCCGGGAAGTGGATGTGCGCGGCGTCGCCGGCGAGCAGGACGCGGCCGTCGCGGTAGCGCTCGGCCTGGCGGGCGGTGTCGTTGAACCGCGAAACCCAGCGCGGATCCCGCATGCCGTAGTCGGTGCCCGCGACCCGGAGCATGGCCGCGCGCACCTCATCAAAGCTGGTCGGCGCGGTCCGGTCGGCGACGAAGTCGTACTGGTTGACCACCAGCCGATACCAGTCCGGGCCGAAACCGATCACCGCGAAGTCGCCGTGCTCGCGGCGCTCGCCGAAGACCCACTCGGCGGGCGGGTCGTCCAGTTCGACGTCGGCGAGCAGGGCGGTCATCGTCGCGTCGGTGCCGGGGAAGCCGATGCCCGCGAGCTTGCGGACCGCGCTGCGGCCACCGTCGCAGCCGACCAGGTACTGGGCACGAATGGTCGCGTCACCGGTTTCGACGTCGATGCCGTCGGCGTGCTGGCGGAACCCGGTAACCGGTGTCGACCACCGGACCTGGACGCCCAGTTCGGCCACCCACTGCTCCAGCAGCCGTTCGACGTCGGCCTGCATCAGCAGCAGCGTGTAACCGAAGCGGGTGTCCAGCTTGCTGAAGTCGAGCCGCAGCGCGGAGAAGTGCCCGGCCTGCACCGGGCGCCCCTCGGCCAGGAACCGCTCGACCACCCCGCGCTGGTCGAGCACCTCCAGCGTGCGCGGGTGCAGCCCGCCCGCCCTGGACTCGCCGCTGCGCGCGGCCAGCCGGTCGACCAGGGTCACCTCGGCCCCGGCCAGCCGCAGTTCCGCGGCCAGCATCAGCCCGGTCGGCCCGGCGCCGGCGATCACCACGTCGGTCATGCACACTCCTTAACATCGTTAAATCTAACAGTGTTAAGTATGCACTTAACGATGTTAGGGTGTCAACCATGAAGCTCAACGCCGAGGTGATCGCCCGCGCTTCGCTGGAGTTGCTCAACGAGAACGGCCTCGACGGGCTGACCATGCGCGCGGTGGCGAAGGAGCTGGGCGTGCAGGCCGCAGCGCTCTACTGGCACGTGAAGAACAAGCAGGAACTGCTGGACGAGATGGCCAAGATCGTGCTGGCCGAATCGACGACCGGACTCGAAGGCCCGCGCTCGGGCGAAGCGTGGACCGACTGGCTCGCCGGGGTCGCGCGGGGGCTGCGCGCGGCCATGCTCGGGTACCGCGACGGCGCGCGCGTGGTGGCCGGCACCAACGTCTCCCACCCGGCGGTGTTCCGGATCACCGAGCTGACCCTGCGCACGTTGCAGGACGCCGGGCTGCCGCTCGAGGAGGCCGCGCGCGGTTTCCCGGTGCTGCTGCACTTCACGATCGGCTTCACCATCGAGGAGCAGGCGCGCCAAGGGCTGGACTACGACGAGAACCCCTACCGGCCGGACCGGCTGGACACGCTCGTCGACGCCACGCGGTACCCGCTGACCGCCGGGGCGATCGGGCTGATGTTCGACGCGGACACCGAGACCGGGTTCGAGCACGGCCTCGGCCTCATCCTGGCCGGGCTTGTCGCGCGTGTTGACGCGAAACCGGATGCGGTGCTGTGATGCCAGTGCGAAAGCGTTTTCTCCCGTCACCGCCGCCACGGAACGAGAGGGATCGGCCATGGTTTCCGGCGGTTTCGGCAGGCGCACGCTGCTCACCAGCGCACTGGCGCTCCCCATGCTGAGCGCGGTCCCGGCGCACGCGGCGAGCTGGCGGCTGCGCTGGAACCCCAGCCCCGGCAGCACCGGACTGGACGCCTTCGAGGGCATCGAAGACGACCGCGCCGGCTCGCACCCCGGCGTCACGCACATCTACCCGCAGGGCGACGCCTACCGCTTCGACATGCACACCCGGGACCGCGACACCGCGACCGACCGGCAGCGCCAGGAAGTCCGCGGCATGCGGCAGAACGGGACCGTGCTGAACTGGCGGAACGGGGAGACCTGGAAGGTCACCTACCAGATGTTCATCCCCAGCAGCCTCCAGGCGACCACCAGCTTCACGCACGTCTTCCAGACCAAGATGCCCGGCAAGGGCACCAGCCCGCTGACGGTGATGTCGCTGCGGCACACCGGCGGCAAGCCGACCATCGAGTTCAAGATCTTCGAGCCGGAGGTGCTCGTCGGCCGGGTCGACCTGCCGCCGCTGCAGCACAAGTGGATCGACGTGGAGATCGAGCAGCGGGTCGGCAACTCCGGCCGGGTGCGGTGGATCCTGCGCGACGGCGGCACCACGGTGATCGACGCCGCCAAGACCGGGGACACCTTTCTCGACGACGTCATCCGCCCGAAGTGGGGCATCTACCGCTCGCTCAGCGACACCGCACACCTGCGCGACTGCCACCTGCTGCTGCGGAACCTCAAGGGCTACCAGTACGCGTGATCACTCGGGTTTCACGCCGAGCCCGCCGACCACGGCCGTGGTCACCGAGGTGTAGCTGGACACCTCGTCGTCCTTGCGCTGGCGTTCGCCGACGAACTGGCCGGTGCCGGGGTCGACGATGATCCCGTAGGCGATCGCAGCGGCCCAGCGGCGTCGCCGTCGACCGGCTCCGGGGCCCGGTGGGCACCTCGTCGCGCAGGTGGCGGCGCAGCAGGTTGGTGGCGATCCCGTACAACCAGGACCGCGCGGCGGCTCGGACCGGGCCCGGACAGCTCGGGCCGATCGAGGGGCACCGGGGTTCGGCGGGCTCGTCGGTCGTCACACTCACACCGACAGTTGCCCGCGGGCGGCCGCGGCGTTCACGCGCGGCGGCCGGTGACGGTGGCTAGCGGAGGAAGCCGATCCGCTCGTAGACGTTGGCGAGGGTGACCGAGGCGACCTCGCGGGCCCGCTCGGCGCCCTTGGCCAGCACCTTGTCCAGCTCGGCTTGATCGTCCAAATAGGACTGGACCCGCGCCTGCACCGGGGTGACGAACTCGACCAGGACCTCGGCGAGGTCCTTCTTCAAGTCGCCGTAGCCCTTGCCCTCGTAAGCCGTCTCCAGCTCGCTGATCGCGCGCCCGGTGAGCGCCGAGTAGATGCTCAGCAGGTTGGCCACCCCGGCCTTGTTCTCCGGGTCGTAGACCACCTCGCGGCCGGTGTCGGTGACCGCGGACCGGATCTTCTTCGCCGAGCGCTTCGGATCCTCGAGCAGCTCGATCAGCCCGTTCGCGGCCGAGGCCGACTTGCTCATCTTCGCCGTCGGGTCCTGCAGGTCGTAGATCTTCGCGGTGTCCTTCGGGATGTGCGCCTCCGGCACCACGAAGGTCTTGCCGAACCGGTTGTTGAACCGCTGCGCCAGGTTCCGCGACAGCTCCAGGTGCTGGCGCTGGTCCTCGCCGACCGGCACCTGGTGCGCCTGGTAGAGCAGGATGTCCGCGGCCTGCAGCACCGGGTAGGTGAACAGCCCGACGCTGGCGCGGTCGGTGCCCTGCTTCTGCGCCTTGTCCTTGAACTGGGTCATCCGGCTCGCCTCGCCGAAACCCGTCTGGCACTCCAGCACCCAGCTCAGCTGCGCGTGCTCGGGCACCTGGCTCTGCACGAACAACGTGCTGCGGTCGGGGTCGACGCCGAGCGCGAGCAGCTGCGCGGCCGACACCCTGGTCCGCTGCCGCAGCACCTCCGGGTCCTGCTCGACGGTGATCGCGTGCAGGTCGACCACGCAGTAGAAGGTCTCGTGGGTGTCCTGCAGGCGCACCCACTGCCGCAGCGCGCCCAGGTAGTTGCCCAGGTGGAACGAGTCGGCCGTGGGCTGGATCCCGGACAGCACGCGAAGACGGGTGTTCTGTTCCTGCTCTGTCGACACGCCGCGATTCTGTCATCCCGGCGGGGACTCCGGTTACGCGGATGGCCCACGACCAAAGTCTTAAACGGTTAAACAGCACCTACTTCCGGCGGTCGCCGTGACCACGCCGTGATTCCTAGCGTTTGACCTACCTCCGGTTCCCCTTCCGGACACGGCGAAGGAGAAACTCCATGAAGTTACGGTCCCTGCTGGCCGGCGTGTTTGTCGCCGGTGTCACCGCGCTCGGCGGGCTCGCCGCTCCCATGGCGTCCGCCGACACCGCCGCCGAACCGGCGGGCGGCGTCACCCCGTTCATCGTCGGCGGCGGCAACGCCACGCAGGTCTACTCGTTCATGGCGTCGCTGCAGAGCTCCAGCGGGGGCCACTCCTGCGGCGGTTCGCTGATCAGCTCGACCTGGGTGGTCACTGCGAAGCACTGCGGCACGCCGTACCAGGTGCGCGTGGGCACCACCAACCGCACCAGCGGCGGCTCGGTGGCCCGCGTCGCGCAGCGCATCGCGCACCCGAGCGCCGACCTGGCCCTGCTGCGCCTGCAGACCGCGGTGCCGCAGGCGCCGATCACCATCGCCTCAACCTCGGGCCCGGTGGGCACCGCGACCCGGATCATCGGCTGGGGCCAGACCTGCCCGCAGCCCGGCGGCTGCGGTGCGCCGATCACGCTGCAGGAGCTGAACACCTCCATCGTCTCCGACAGCGGGTGCTCCGGCATCAACGCGGCGAGCGAGATCTGCACCGGGAACCCCGGCGGCAACAAGGGCGCCTGCTACGGCGACTCCGGCGGGCCGGAGATCAAGCAGGTCAACGGCACCTGGCAGCTGATCGGCGCGACCAGCCGCTCCGGCGGTGGCTCGATCTGCGCGACCGCGCCGTCGATCTACGTCGACGTGCCGTACTTCCGCAACTGGATCCGCACCAACAGCGGGGTCTGAGGCACCGGCCCGGTCCGCGCCGCACCACCGTCCCCTCGGGCGGCGCGGGCCGAGCAGTCCACTCAACGCGCCTTCGGGCAACGAGAAAACCGCTTCCAGGATCGCCACCGCCCGGAGTGACTCAGGTCGCTCCGGGCGGCTTCGTCCGCTGCGCCAGTAGCTCAACGTGGTGAGGCTGACCCGCACGCCGTGGCGGGCCAGCCGGTGCCGCACGCGGTCCAGGCTGAGCCCGCTCTCGGTGATCGCGCGGTCCAGTGCCGCCGGGAAGGCCTCGCTCTGCGCCGTTCGCATGCCAGCGAGACTGACTCCGTGGCTGGCAACAAACAATCCGGAGCGGGTACCTAGAAATTACCCAACGGCCAGCAAGCGGCGCCCGTACGTGGTGGTCCGCTGCTTCGCCGGGCGACCGGCGAGCGCGGCCAGGTGCTCCAGCTCCGCCTTGGTCCGCGACGAGCCGTGCTCGGACCCGGCCATGCGCGAGATGGTCTCCTCCATCAGCGTGCCGCCGATGTCGTTCGCGCCGCCCCGCAGCACCTGCGCGGTGCCCTCGTCGCCGAGCTTGACCCACGAGCACTGCACGTTGTCGATCCGGCCGTGCAGGGCGAGCCGCGCGAACGCGTGCACCGCGCGGTTGTCCCGCATGGTCGGGCCCGGCCGCGCCACGCCCGCCAGGTAGATCGGCGCGTTGTGGTGCACGAACGGCAGGCCGACGAACTCGGTGAAACCGCCGGTGTCGTCGGCGATCCCGGCCAGCACCCGCAGGTGCCCGAGCCAGTGCCCCGGGTGGTCCACGTGGCCGTACATCATCGTGCTGGAGGACTGGATGCCGAGGCGGTGCGCGGTGCTCACCACGTCGACCCAGGTCTGCGCGGGCAGCTTGCCCTTGGTCAGCACCCAGCGGACGTCGTCGTCGAGGATTTCCGCGGCGGTGCCCGGGATCGAGCCGAGCCCGGCGTCACGCAGCTCGGTCAGCCACTCCTCGACGCTGACCCCGGCCTTCGACGCCGCCGAGACGATCTCCATCGGCGAGAAGGCGTGGACGTGCATCTCCGGCACGGCCGCCTTGATCGCGCGCACGATGTCGGCGTAGTAGGTCATCGGCAGCTTCGGATCGATGCCGCCCTGCATGCAGACCTCGGTGGCGCCGGCGTTCCAGGCCTCCACCGCGCGGGCGGCCACCTCGTCCACCGACAGCCGGAACGCGTCGGCGTCGCGCTCGCGCTGGGCGAAGGCGCAGAACCGGCAGCCGACGTAGCAGACGTTGGAGAAGTTGATGTTCCGGTTGACCACGTAGGTGATGTCGTCGCCGACCACGTCCGCGCGCAGGTCGTCGGCCAGCCGCGCCATCGTCTCCAGCGCCTCGCCGTCCGCGGTGAGCAGCGCCATCGCGGCGTCGGTGTGCCGTGGTTCGAGCAGCGCGCCCGGGTAGTCCGCGGCCAGCCGCAGGCCCTCGCGGACGTCCGTGCTCAGCCGTTCGGGCGCGGTGGGCACCTGGGTTTTGAGGATGTCCCAGTCGCCGTAGACGCTGTCGAAGTCACCGCGGCGGTCGCTGGTGCGGCCCTCGGTGTCGATCGATTCGTTGAGGTCGGCGCGGCCGATGGTCTCCAGGCCGCCGTCCGGCTCCTGCCAGGTGTGGCCGACGACCTCGGCGTCCGGGTTCGCCATGCCGTCGGGCAGCGCGAGCGCGCTGACGTGCGGGTGCACCCGGACGTCGAGCCACTTCTCCGCTTCCCACACGTATTTGGGGTAGACGGCGAGGCGTTCCTTCAGCTCGAACCCGGCTTCGCGGGTGGCGTCGGCGAGCACGTCGATCCGCGGCCACGGGCGCTCGGGATTGACGTGGTCGGGGGTGACCGGCGAGACGCCGCCCCAGTCGTCGATCCCGGCGCGCATGAGCAGGGCGAGTTCGTCGCCGACGAGGTTCGGCGGGGCCTGCACGCTCACGCCCGGCGGCATCAGCAGCCGCGCCACGGCCACCGTCGCGGCCAGCTCGGTCAGGTCCAGGTCGGGCGCGGACCGCATCGCGGTGTCCGGTTTGGCCCGGAAGTTCTGGACGATGATCTCCTGGATGTTGCGGTACTGCCGGGCACGCTGGCGGATCGCGTGCAGCGACTCGGCGCGCTCGGTTTTGGTCTCGCCGATGCCGACCAGGATGCCGGTGGTGAACGGCACGCCGCTGCGGCCGGCGTCGTCGAGCACCCGCAGGCGCACGGCGGGTTCCTTGTCGGGGCTGCCGTAGTGCGGGCCGCCCTTCTCCGACCACAGCCGCTCGGCGGTGGTCTCCAGCATCATGCCCATGCTGGCCGCGACCGGCTTGAGGCGCTGGAACTCCGCCCAGCTGAGCACGCCGGGGTTCAGGTGCGGCAGCAGGCCGGTCTCCTCCAGCACCGCGATCGCGCACGCCCGCACGTAGTCCAGCGTCGAGTCGTAGCCGCGTTCCTCGAGCCACTGCTTGGCCTGCGGCCAGCGGTCCTCGGGCCGGTCCCCGAGGGTGAACAGCGCTTCCTTGCACCCGGCGGCGGCGCCGGCGCGCGCGATCTCGAGCACCTCGTCGCGTTCGAGGTACATCGAGTGCAGCTTGCCCGGCACGGTGACGAAGGTGCAGTAGTGGCAGCGGTCGCGGCACAGCCGGGTCAGCGGGATGAACACGCTGCGGCTGTAGCTGATCACCCCGGGACGGCCGTGGTCGGTGAGATGGGCGTCACGCACCTTCGCCGCGGCGGCGAACAACTCCTCCAGCTGCTCGCCCCTGGCGTGGAGCAGCACACTCGCTTCGGTCACATCAAGGGCGACGCCGTCAGCGGCCCGGCGAAGCGCCCGGCTCAGTGCCGACGGACTCGGCTGCGGATCAGGCGGGGTGAGGAACACGCTCTGGGCCATGATCGCGAGCCTACGGCCGGGTCCGCGTGGCCGGTAAGGGCTTCCGCTGTGAGAGAAGCCTCGGGCGACGGGGAATAAACCAGGCCGGTGCCCGGATGGGTGGACGAGCGCGGCCCGGCCGCCCGCAGCACGGGTCCGGGTCGCTGCGTTGCCTGGGCCGGTCGCCCGCGGCACGGGGCCGGGTCGCGGGCGGCCCCGCGGCACGAGGCCGGGTCGCGGCGTCGCCTGGGCCGGTCCGCCGTGGCGCCTGGGCTCGTAGCCGCGGCGCGCAGGCCGGTCGTCGCGCACCTGGACCTGGCTCCCCGCGGCACGCGGGCCGCGATCGTTCCGGCGTGCCCACCGGTCTTTCCGGCGCGAGCCCGAGGTCAGTGCGCGCGAGCCCGAGGTCAGTGCGGTGCGCGAGCCGGTCGTCGCAGCGAGTGGGCCTGGATCAGTGCGGTGTGCGGCTCGGGGCCAGTGCGGGCTCCTCGGCGGGTGCCACCGCGGGCTGCTCCGCGGCCTTGGCCTTCTTCCGCTGGCGGAGCACCCCGGCGGCCATGCCGAGCACCCCCAGCACCACGGCCACCAGGCCGACCGGGCCGAGCACACCGAAGGTCATCGCCTCCGGCTCCGGACGCGCGGCGGCGGCGTTCGCCGTGCCGAGCGTGCCGACAAGCAAGCCGGTCACCAGGGTGACCGCGACGGCGGCCAGACGCGTGACGGACCGCATCAGGCCTGGCAAAGAGTTGCGCACCGGAGTGCCTCCTGCGACGAATGCTCCCCCGAACGAGGGACGCTTGCCGTGTTGATGGTCAAAAAGCTACCGAGCGTGTCAAGCCCGGTCGCTTCCGCTCAACTTCGGGGGAGAGGGTAGCGAGCTTGGCTGAACCGTCCACAGGGCCCCCTTGCAACCACTGCACTTGAAGTACTACAGTCGTCGTGGTTACGAACGAACAGGGGACCCCATGCGAAAACTGACCTATCTCGTCGCCACCTCGCTCGACGGCTACATCGCCAAGGCCGAGGGCGGCGACCCGACGAGCGTGCCGGGTTTCTTCATCAACGAGGGCGACCACAACGACGCCCTGCTGCGCGACTACCCGGAGATGATCCCGACCGTCGCGCGCCCGATGTTCGGCCTCGGCGACACGCCGAACAAGGAATTCGACACCGTGATCGAAGGGCGGAAGTCCTACGAGAACGGCCTCGCGGTCGGCCTCGACGACGCCTACGAACACCTGCGCCACCTCGTTTTCTCCCGCACCATGACCGAGGCCCGCGGCAAGGTGGAACTGGTCACCACCGATCCGGTGGAAAAGGTGCGCGAGTTGAAGCGCGAAGCCGGGAAGAAGATCTGGCTCGTCGGCGGCGCCACGCTGGCCAACGCGGTGCGCGACGAAATCGACGAGATCGTGGTGAAAATGCACCCAGTGGTCGCCGGGGCCGGAATGCCCATGTTCAACGGGGAATTCCGGCCCGAGCGGTACCACCTGAGCAAGCACGCGGCGTACGAATCGGGCGTGCTGGTGCTCACCTACACCCGCATTGAATCCTAAGTAGACGGTGCAACCCAGCCGCGTCGCTCGCCTTCGCCGATGATGGTGCGTGCCGCCGCCCACAGTTCCGCGGACGCGTCGCCGATCACGGCCTTGCGTTCCCGGACGGTGGCGGCGGTGACGCCCGGCGTCTGCCAGGTGCCGCCCTTCGCGAGCCAGTTCAGCAGGAGCGGCTGCATGCGGTCCATCGCCTTGGCGAATCGCGCTTCGGGTGTTTCGCGTGCTTCGAATTCGTCCCAGAGCGCGCGGAAATGCGCTTTCTGGTCGCCGGGCAGCAGGCCGAACAGCTTTTCGGCGGCGGCTTCTTCGCGTTCCTGCTGGCTTTCGCGGCCGTGGTCGTCGTAGAGCGGGGTGTCGCCGGCGTAGATCTCGACGAGGTCGTGCACGGTGACGAGTTGAATGGTGCGGCCGAGGTCGATCGGCTCGTCGGCGTACTCGGCGAGCACGGCGACCATCAGCGCGAGGTGCCAGGAGTGCTCGGCGTCGTTCTCACGCCGCCCGGCGGCGGCCAGCGGGGACTGGCGGAGCACGGTCTTGAGCTTGTCGGCCTCGGCCAGGAAGGCGAGTTGGCTCGCCAGGCGCGACGGCAGCGCGTCCGGCAGGGGCGTGCGTTCGATCAGGGGTTCGTCCACACCGGAACGTTCGCAAACCACCCGCCGCGGTGTCGAGCGCGTTAACGCCGTTCACCCACTGGCGCGGTGTCACGAATGTGGCTTTCGAGACGTTGGGCGTCCTGTTCAGTCTCAGCTGATGTGACACAGGTTGTGTCTCTGAGCAAGTGACACACCCTGGGTGGGTGATGCTGCGGGGTCTGTTGCCTGGACGGCGTTGTGGTGGCTGGCCATGGCGCGGAAACGGGCGATGATGCATCTGATGGATGCGGTGGTGGCTGCGGGGGCTGATGTCGGGAACGTGTCGGAGTGGTGCCGGGTCAACGGTGTTGACCGGCGCACGTTTTACCGGCATCGGGAACGGGCCCGGGCCGAGGGACAGTGGAGTCCTCGGTCCCGGCGTCCGGTCACTGTCCCGCACGCCACCGCGGAGCCGGTGGTGGCTCAGATCGTGCGGTTACGCCAGGAACTGGCGCCGGACAACGGCGCGGATTTCATCCATGACCGGCTCGAGGTGCTCGCGGCCGAGCGGGACTGGGCGGGACAGGGCTGGCCGGTGCCGTCGCGGGCCACGATCAACCGCGTCCTGGACCGGAAAGGCCTGCTGGTCAGCAACCCCCGTAAACGGCCGCGGTCGTCCTGGCGGCGGTTCAGCTATGCCCGGCCCCGGGACTGCTACCAGATCGACGCCACCGAGATCGTGCTCGCCGACGGCAGCAAGGCCGTGGTCTTCGATGTGCTCGACGATTGCACCCGCATGCTGCTGGCCTGCCAGGCAGCCCGGTCGGAAACCGCCGCGGCGGCCTGCACCGCGATCAGTGCCGCGTTCACCGAGCACGGCCCACCCGCGATCGTGCTCTCCGACAACGGCCCCGCCTTCACCGCCCATCCCCGGCACCCACACGCCGGCCCCACCCAGTTCGCCCGCACCGTCACCACCACCGGCGCCCGCCTGATCCACTCCAGCCCCTACCACCCGCAAACCTGCGGCAAAGTCGAACGCCACCATCAAACCCTCAAAAAATGGCTGGCTCGCCAACCCCACCCACCAACCACCCTGACCAGCCTGCAAACACTGCTCGACACCTACCGCGACTACTACAACACCCGCCGCGGGCACAGCGCGCTCGGCCGCCACACCCCGCACCACGCCTGGACCCACGCCGAACACCACGGCGGCCCCACCCACCCGCCCGTCCAAACCGACGCCACCATCCACCGGCTCACCGTCAGCAAACTCGGCACCATCTATCTCGGACACCGAAAACGCCTACTCATCGGCCGCGAACACACCGGCAACACCATCACCATCATCCGCGACGGCGACCGGATCACCGCCTACACCAGCCACGGCCACCCCATCGGCCACACCCACCTCGACCACACCAAAGACTGGCAAGGCACCCTCACCCCCGCCGCCTAACATGTGTCACAACAACCGAGACAACACTGCGACAGATCTCCCGAGACACGACAAGACGTTGGGCGTCCCAAAAGCCACATTCGTGACACCGGAGCCGGGCAGCGAGCCGTGACGAACTCGTGCGCAGCACGATCGCGCCCGGTCGGCTAGCCCGCCTGCCAGTCGTAGGTGGCGGTCACCGGGGCGTGGTCGGACCAGCGCTCGTCGTAGGAGGCGGCCCGTTCCACCTGGATGGACCGGCACCGGTCCGCCAGTCCGGGGCTGGCCACGTGCAGGTCGATCCGCCACCCGGCGTCGTTGTCGAAGGCCTTGCCGCGGTACGACCACCACGTGTACGGGCCCGGCCCCTCCGGGTCGAGGCGCCGCTGCACATCGACGTACCCGGCCTCGTCGTAGACGCGGCCCAGCCACGCCCGTTCCTCCGGCAGGAAGCCCGAGTTCTTCCGGTTCGTCCGCCAGTTCTTCAGGTCCACCTCGGCGTGCGCGATGTTCCAGTCCCCCACCACGAGTACCTCACGCCCGTCGGCCTCGGCCTTGCCGCGCAGGTCGGCCAGGTACGGCAGGAACGCGGCCATGAACCGCTCCTTCTCCTCCTGCCGCGGCGTGCCGACATCCCCGCTCGGCAGGTACAGGCTCGCCACCACCACGTCGGCGAAGGTGGCCTCCAGGTACCGCCCGCTTTCGGCGAACTCGGCCGCGTCGAAGCCGATCCGCACCGACCCCGGCTCGGCCCGCGAGTACAGCGACACCCCGGCCCGGCCCTTCAGCTCGCACGGTGCGTGGAACGCGTGCCAGCCCGCCGGCGCCCGGACCTCGTCCGGCAGCAGGTCGGTTTCCGCGCGCACTTCCTGGCAGGCGACCACATCCGCCGTCGTGGCGGCCAGCCACTCGACGAACCCCTTCTTGGCCGCGGCACGCATTCCGTTGACGTTGACAGTGGAGACGGTGAGCACGCCCGGAGGCTACCCGCCACCCCCGACAACCTGCCCTGGCAGGATCGGCGGATGACGCGACTCACGGTGCTGGGCAGCTGCGGCGCGTGGCCCGAACCCGGCCGGGCGTGCAGCGGGTTCCTGCTGCGGCACAACGACTTCCAGCTGGTGCTCGACCTCGGCTACGGCACCGCGTCCCGGCTGCTCGAACTCTGCCCGGACGGTGGGGTGGATGCGGCGATCGTCACGCACAGCCACCCCGATCACTGCGCGGACCTCAGCGCGCTCGGCCGCGTGCGGTACTACGGCGACCGCGGCCGGCTGCCGCTGCACTGCCCGCCGGACGTGCTGGACGTGCTCCGCGTGGTCGAGCCGAATCCCGATCCGGGCCAGGTGTACGAGTTCCACGATCTGCCGACCACCACTTCGGTGGGGCCGTTCACGCTCCGCACCTGGCGCCTGCCGCACCACGTGCCGAACTGGGGCGTGCGGCTGAGCCTGCCCGGGTTGACCGTCGCCTACACCGGCGACAGCGGCCCCAGCCCCGCGCTGGCCGAACTCGGCGCGGACGCGGACCTCTTCATCGTGGAATCGACGCTGCAGGGACCATCACCGCGGACCGAACCGCGGTACGTGATGACCGCGACCGAAGCCGCGGGCTGGGCCGCCCGCGCGGGCGCGAAAAGACTGCTGCTGACGCACTTCTGGCCGGGCAGCGACCGGCAGGTGTCCGCACATCAGGCGGCCGAGGTGTTCGACGGCGAGATCCTGCTCGCCGACGAGGGGCTCACCGTGGAGCTGTGATCACCCGCAGTTGGCGCCTGCCAGCGGCTTGAGGAACTCCGCGGCGGCCCAGCGGTTCTCGTCGATCTTGCGGAAACCGTTCTGCACCACCGGGTGCGCGTCGGTTTCGGCGTCCTGCTTGAACTTGCCGACGATCTCGGCGTTCTCGGCAGGCGCGGACCGGACGTTGAGAATGTCCGCGGTGACCGACATCCGGCAGCCGGTCGGGCCGCTACCGCCGCTGGCCTCCGAGGCCCGCTTGTCCGCGCCCATCACGTAGATGATGCCGATGCCGACCACCACCGCGATGGCGATCAGGACCTTCTTCGGTATGCCGAGTACCACCGGTGCTCCTCAGTGCCCGCGAGAACGCCCCCGCAAAACCTGGTCCCGACCAGGGTATGCGCAGAGTTGATCGAGAGACAGGAGCCGCCGGGACAACCACCCAGGGAGGCCAACGCCGTGACCGGCCGGTCACCCTGGGTGGTCGGTCGGCAGGTCAGCCCTGGGCGACCTTCTTCTGCAGGTTCTCGTCCAGCGTCGCGAGGAACTCCTCGGTGGTCTGGTACGGCTGGTCCTTGCCGACCAGCAGCGCGAGGTCCTTGGTCATCTTGCCGCTCTCGACGGTCTCCACGACGACCTGCTCCAGCTTGTTCGCGAAGCCGATCAGCTCGGCGTTCGAGTCCAGCTTGCCGCGGTGCTCGAGGCCGCGGGTCCAGGCGTAGATCGAGGCGATCGGGTTGGTCGAGGTCGGCTTGCCCTGCTGGTGCTGGCGGTAGTGCCGGGTGACCGTGCCGTGCGCGGCCTCGGCCTCGACGGTCTTGCCGTCCGGGGTGCGCAGCACCGAGGTCATCAGGCCGAGCGAGCCGAAGCCCTGCGCCACGGTGTCGGACTGCACGTCACCGTCGTAGTTCTTGCAGGCCCAGACGTAGCCGCCCTCCCACTTCAGCGCCGCGGCGACCATGTCGTCGATCAGGCGGTGCTCGTAGGTCAGGCCCTTGGCGTCGAAGTCGGCCTTGAACTCGGCGTCGAAGATCTCCTGGAACACGTCCTTGAACATGCCGTCGTAGGCCTTGAGGATGGTGTTCTTGGTCGACATGTAGACCGGCATCTCGCGGTCGAGGCCGTACTGCAGCGAGGCGCGGGCGAAGTCCTCGATCGAGCGGCGGTAGTTGTACATGCCGATCGCGACGCCGCCACCCTCCGGGTACTTGGCGACCTCGAACTCCATCGGCTCGGAGCCGTCCTCCGGCGTGTAGGTGATGGTCAGCGTGCCGGGGCCGGGGACCTTGAAGTCGGTGGCCTTGTACTGGTCACCGTGGGCGTGGCGGCCGATGATGATCGGCTTGGTCCAGCCGGGTACCAGGCGCGGGATGTTCTGGATGATGATCGGCTCGCGGAAGACGACACCGCCGAGGATGTTGCGGATGGTGCCGTTCGGGCTCCGCCACATCTTCTTCAGGCCGAACTCCTCGACGCGCGCCTCGTCCGGGGTGATGGTGGCGCACTTCACGCCGACGCCGTGGCGCTTGATGGCGTTCGCCGAGTCGACGGTGATCTGGTCGTCGGTGCGGTCCCGCTCCTCGATGCCCAGGTCGTAGTACTCGAGATTGAGGTCCAGGTAGGGGTGGACCAGCTTGTCCTTGATGAACTGCCAGATGATGCGGGTCATCTCATCGCCGTCGAGCTCGACGACGGTCCCCTCGACCTTGATCTTGGCCATGAGCAGCGGTGCTCCTCTCGCGGGTCTTCGCGTCTCTTTGCACGTCTCGTGGTAGCGGTACAAGCGTACTGGTAAATCCGGGCGGGGTGTGGCCGCACCCTGGTTACTCAGCAGTAATGGCGGGCGGACGCCTTCGACGGCATCAAACCAGGGCAGCATCGGGCCCGCCAGCCGCAGCTGGCACCCTCATCGGCATGGGACTGTTCACGGTGCCGGAGGCGCGGGCCGAGCTGGAGCAGCTGCGGCCGTGCATCGACGAACTGATCGCGCTGCGCGCCGACGCGGCGGAGCTGGCCGCTTCGCTCACCCCGGAGGGTGCCGCGACCACGCTCGGCGGCCTGCCCGAGCTGAAGGCGGCGCAGGCGCGGCTGGACGAGCTGATGAGCACCATCCAGCAGACCGGCGCCGAGCTGAAGGGCTTCGCGCCGCTGCTGATCGACTTCCCGGCCGAGCTGCACGGCGTCCCGGTCCTCCTGTGCTGGCTGGAAGGCGACGAGGAGCTGGGCTGGTACCACCGCGCGGACCTCGGGTTCGCGGGCAGGCGCCCGCTACCGCGTTAGCCGGTTTTCTGGCCGGCGGCCTTCGTGGCCTTTTTGAACGCGCGCACCTCGGCCAGTGCCTCCGGGCTGGTGACGTCGGCGATCGACCGGTGCGAGCCCTCTTCGCCGTAGGCCCCGGCGGCCTCGCGCCAGCCCTCCGGCTGCACGCCGCGCTGCTTGCCGAGCAGCGCCAGGAAGATGCGCGCCTTCTGGTCACCGAACCCCGGCAGCGCCTTGAGCCGCTTCAGCACCTCCTTGCCGTCCGGCTTGCCCTTCTTCCAGATGTTGTCGGTCTTGCCGTCGTACTGCTCGACGATGTGCTGCGCCAGCGCGTGCACGCGGCGCGCCATCGAACCGCCGTAGCGGTGGATGGCCGGCTTCTGCACGCACAGCTCGACGAACTCCTCCAGATCGGCCTCGGCGATCTTCGTGACGCTGAAGCCGTCCATGCGCTCGGCGATCTTGCGCGGGCCGATGAAGGCGACCTCCATAGCGATCTGCTGGTCGAGCAGCATCCCGGTGAGCAGGGCGAACGGGTCGTCGGAGAGCAGCTTGTCCGCCGCGGCGTCCCCGGTGAGGCGAAGTTTGCGGGTCATGTGCCGATCCTGACACGCGGCCGGTCACGACGACAGTCGCGCCACGTCAGACGCGGGCGATCCAGACCACGTCGGGTTCGCCTCTGGGGACTGGGACCTCCAGCACCCGCACCTCGTTGAACCGCGCCCGCAGCCGCTCGGTGAACTCGTCGCTGGCTTCGGCGCTCCACACCGCGAGCACCCCGCCGGGGCGCAGGCGGGCGGCCAGGCTGTCCAGCCCGGCCTCGCCGTAGAGCGACGCGTTGCCCGCCGTCACTGTCCACTTCGGACCGTTGTCGATGTCCAGGCACAGGGCGTCGAAGGTCTCGCGAGTTTCCCGCAACCACCGCACCAGGTCGGCCTCGACCACGGTGACCCGCGGATCGGCGAGCGCGTCGCGGTGGACTTCGCGCAGCGGGCCGGTGCGGTTCCAGTCGATCACCGCGGGTTCCCGCTCCACCACGAAGACCTCGCCGACACCGTCGTGGTCGAGCGCCGCCCGCAGCGAGTAGCCGACGCCCAGCCCGCCGATCAGCATGCGCGCCCGCCCCGGCACCAGGTCCGCGGCCACCGAAACCAGCAGCCGCTCCGATTCCCCGTTGCGGGTGTCCATCAGGAACACCCCGTTCGCGATCACCTCGAAGTCCGCCCCGGCGCGGCGCAGCACCAGCTGGCCGCAGACCCCGTCCACTTCCGCGAGCACCTCGGTCACCCCGGCAAGCCTAGTGCTCACACCAGTCCCGCCAGCTTGTAGAGCACCAGGCTGCCCGCCACGGCCACGTTCAGGCTGCTGCCCGTGCCCACCATCGGGATCTCCACCACCGCGTCGAGCAGATCCAGCGCTTCGGGCGGGATGCCGTGCTGCTCGTGCCCGAGCACCACGACCGTGCGACCACGCGCGGCGGGCAGGTCGGCCAGCCGGATCGACTCGTCGTCCAGCTCGACACCGTCCACCGCCGTGCCCGCGTCGCGTTGGCGCCCCAGCCAGCCGAGCGGGTCGTTCACCCAGTGCACGCAGGCGGGTTGCCGCAGAGTGTTCCCTCGCCGCAACGCTTCGGGCACCCACGAGAACCGCGGCACCGCGAGGCAGGCGCCCACGGCGTCGCAGGTTCTCAGCAAGGTTCCCAGATTCGCGCCGTGCAACGGCCAGAGCGGGGCGGCCAGCAGATGTCCCCAGCACCGGTGCGCGCGGCGCCGGCGGGAAGCCCGCAGTTCTCCGGGGGTGCGCACCCGGATCGACGGGCTCACCGGGCCTGAGGCGAACCGCCTCCCAGAATCGAGATCAGCATGTCGCCCATCATCCCACAGCGGCGGGCACCGGCGGGGCGACAGCGGCACGCCGCCGCCACGCCAGCATCGCGATCGAACCGGCGCCCACGGTCAGCACCGCGGCCACCGTCGGCAGCAACGTCGGCCCGCCGTACCGCGTGACCACCCCGCCCGCGACGCTCGCCAGCCCGACGCCGAGATAGATCGCCGACGCGTTCAGCGACAGCGCCAACCCCGACGACGGCCCGGCCACCTCGATCAGCCGGTGCTGGATCGGCGGGTTCACCGACCACGTCGACAGGCCCCAGACGAACAGCGTCACCGCCGCACCGACCACCGAAGTCGCGGTGAACGGCATGACCGCGAGCGTGAGCGCCATCGCGCTCATCACGCCGATCAGCGGCCGCCGCGAGCCCCAGCGGTCGGTGATCCGGCCGCCGACCGAATTGCCCAGCACGCCGCCCGCGCCGTAGGCGAACAGCAGCACGCTGACCAGCGTGCCCTGCACACCGGCGGTTTCCGCGAGCAGCGGCGTGATGAAGGTGTAGACGGTGAACGCGCCGAGGCAGCCGAGCGCGGTCGCGGCGAGCAGGGCCAGCACCCGCGGGTCCTTCGCCACGGTGAACCGCGCCAGGAACGGCACCGGCGGCTGCGGCGCGACCGACGGCAGCATCAGCCGCACGGCCACCGCCCCGGCCAGCGCGACCACGCCGACCAGCGCGAACACCAGCCGGTACCCGCCGTGCTGCGACATCAGGCTGCCCAGCGGCACGCCGAGAATGGTGGCCACAGTGAGCCCGCCGAACACCATCGCGACCGCGCGGCCACGGCGTTCCGGCGGACTCAGTTCCGCGGCGACCGCACTGGCGACCGGCGTGTAGACGGCGGCGCCGATCGCGGTGATCACCCGCGCGGCGAACAGCAGCGGGTAGTCGGTCACCAGCGCGGCGAGGAAGTTGCCCGCCGCGGTCACGCCCAGCGCGACCACCAGCAGCTTCCGGCGTTCCCACTGGCTGGTCACCGCGGACAGCAGCGGGGCGCCGATCGCGTAGGCGATGGCGAAGGCGGTGACCAGCTGGGCGGCCGCCGCGGTGGACACGTGCAGCGCGCTGACCAGTGCGGGCAGCAGCCCGGCGACGACGTAGGCGCTGGTCCCGACCGAGAAGGCGCCCAGCGCCAGTACGTAGGTCCGACGGGAGGAGTCCGGCATGTGCACCCTTTGTTCGACTTTCATCGTAGTTCGATGGTTACCGTACTACGGCTGTCCAGTGGTTTGAAGCGAGTCGTACAATCTGGACATGCCCACGGAGACCGCGCCGGCCTACACCTATCCGGACCGCGACGAGATCCGCATCGAGCCGGTGCTGCACGCGCTGGCCGATCCGGTGCGGCTGCAGATCGTCCGGCAGCTGGCCGACGGCGGCGAATGCGCCTGCGGCAATCTCGACGTGCGGGTCAGCAAGTCCACGCTGACCCACCACCTGCGCACGCTGCGCGAGGCCGGCGTGATCATGGGCCGCCAGCAGGGCACGGCGCGCTACAACTCACTGCGCCGCGAGGATCTCGACGCGCTCTTCCCCGGGCTGCTGAACGGCATCCTGAACGCGCCGCGGTGAGCCGTTGTGTCCACATAGGACACAGTGACGGCGATCATGGTGGGCAGGCTCACGCGATATCGGGATGACTTCCGGCGCGTGATCGGTTGAACTGGACGCAGGACAGATCAGCGATGTCGGGGTCCGCGCTGAACTGTCCTTTTTGCTGTCCCTTGCCTGTATCGGTACAGACTTCCCGAGAGGAGAACCGTGCCCATCGCGCTGCTCGCGCTCGCCATCGGTGCCTTCGGCATCGGCACCACCGAGTTCGTCATGATGGGCGTGCTGCCCGAGACGGCCGCCGACTTCGGGGTCTCCATCCCGACCGCGGGCCACCTGATCTCGGGATACGCGCTCGGGGTGGTGATCGGCGCGCCGCTGCTCACCGCCGTGGCCGTCCGCCTGCCCCGCAAGACGATGCTGCTCGCCATGATGGCGATGTTCACCGTCGGCAACCTGCTCTTCGCGCTTTCGCCCAACCACGAGTGGGGCGTGATCTTCCGCTTCCTGGCCGGGCTGCCGCACGGTGCCTTCTTCGGCGCCGGTGCCGTGGTCGCGTCCAGCCTGGTCGGCAAGGAGAACCGGGCCAAGGCGGTGTCGATGATGTTCGTCGGCCTGACGCTGGCCAACGTGATCGGCGTGCCGCTGGGCACGCTGCTCGGCCAGCAGGTCGGCTGGCGCGCCACGTTCGGTGTGGTCGCGGTGATCGGGCTGGTGGCGATGGCCGCCATCCAGAAGCTGGTGCCGTTCCAGGGCAAGCCGGCGGAAAGCTCACTGCGCGGCGAACTCGGCGCGTTCCGGCGGCCGCAGGTGTGGTTCGCGCTGGCGATCGTCACCTTCGGGCTCGGCGGGGTGTTCGCCTGCCTGTCCTACATCGCGCCGATGCTGACCGACGTGGCCGGGTACGCGCCCGGTGACGTGACGCTGCTGCTGTCGCTGGCCGGGCTGGGCATGACGCTGGGCAACCTGCTCGGCGGCAGGCTGGCCGACCGGGCGCTGATGCCGAGCCTGTACGTGGCGCTGACCGCGCTGGCGGCGGTGCTGGCCGTGTTCACGGTCACCGCGCAGGGCAAGGTCGGGGCCGCGATCACCGTGTTCGGGATCGGGCTGGCCGGTTTCATGATCGGGCCGATGCTGCAGGCGCGGATCATGGAGAAGGCCGGCGGCACGCCTTCGCTGGTGTCGGCGGCGGTGCAGTCGGCGTTCAACATCGCCAACTCGATCGGCGCCTACCTGGGCGGCCTGGTCATCGCGGGCGGCCTCGGCCTGGTCGCGCCGAACTGGGTGGGGGCTTCGCTGGCCGTGCTGGGGCTGAGCATCGCCGTGGTTTCGGGCTTGCTGGACCGGCGGGAACAGCCCGCACCGGTGCCTGTGGCGGCTTGAGGCCGAGCTGATTGGTGGCGCCCCCTGAGCTTCGTTGCTCGGGGGGCGCTCTCTTTCCTCGGAATGGAAACGGGTATCGAAAGTTTCAGACGCCCGGGCCGCGCGTGATGGTCAGCGCGACAAAGAGAATGAGCGCGGAAAACGTGGTGTAGGTGATCACGTCGACCGCGCGTCCGCGGATGGCCAGCAGGCCGGCGCGCGCGTCCGAGAGCACGCCCCGCAGCACGGCGGCGGTCAGCAGCGCACCGCCGATCAGGGTCGCGCCCTGCCGCCAGTGGTACATCCCGATCCGCAGCCCGCCCAGCGCGACCAGCGCCATCACCACGACGAACGGCACGTGCACCAGCCACGGCCTGCGGTCCTTGCGCGGCGGTGGTGCCGGTGCGGTCACCGTGGTCACCGCGCGGCCCGTTCGGCGGCTTCCACCACGTTGCTGATCAACATCGCCCTGGTCATCGGGCCGACGCCGCCGGGGTTCGGCGAGATGAACCCGGCCACCTCTTCGACCCCGGCCGCCAGGTCACCGGCGATCTTGCCGTCCACCCTGGACACCCCGACGTCGAGCACGGCCGCCCCCGGCTTGACCATCTCCGGCGTGATGATGCCCGGCACGCCCGCCGCGGCCACCACGATGTCCGCGCGCTTGACCTCGGCGGCCAGGTCGCGGGTCCCGGTGTGGCACAGCGTCACGGTGGCGTTCTCGCTGCGCCGGGTGAGCAGCAGGCCCAGCGGCCTGCCGACGGTGATGCCGCGGCCGATCACGGTCACCCGCGCGCCATTGATCGGCACCTCGTAACGGCGCAGCAGTTCCACGATGCCCAGCGGCGTGCACGGCAGCGGCGCGGTCTCCCCGAGCACGAGCCTGCCGAGGCTGACCGGGGCGAGCCCGTCGGCGTCCTTGTCCGGGTTGATCCGCTCCAGGATGGCGCCGGTGTCCAGGTGCTTCGGCAGCGGCATCTGCACGATGTAGCCGGTGCACGCCGGGTCGGCGTTCAGCTCGTCGATGACCGCTTCGAGCTTGGCCTGGGTGATGTCGGCGGGCAGGTCGCGCCGGATGGAGTTCACCCCGACCTTGGCGCTGTCGGCGTGCTTCGCCTTGACATACCAGTGCGAGCCGGGGTCGTCGCCGACCAGCACGGTGGCCAGCCCGGGGGTGATGCCGCGCTCGGCGAGCGCCGCGACCCGCGGCTTGAGCTCGTCGAAGATCGCGTCCTTGGTCGCCTTGCCGTCCAGAACCGTCGCCGTCACGGGCTTCATTGTGGCAAACGGCGAGCCCGGCGCCGCCCGCCGCCCAGCGCGGCGATGCCGATCGCGAACAGCGCGACCGCCACCCCGGCGATCGTCTCGGGCGCCAGATGCTCGCCGTGCGCGGGCGCCAGCAGGTCGAGCAGCAGGGCACCGATCAGCTGACCGGCGATCGCGGCCAGGCCGAGCAGCAGCACCCCGGTCCACCTGACCACCAGCGAGGCGATCGAGATGAACAGAATGCCGACGATGCCGCCCGCGTAGAGCAGCGGATTCGACGGGAAGCCGACCGGACCACCGCGCACCACCAGCGAAACGAGCCAGGCCACCAGCAGCGCCACGAACCCGACGCTGAAGTTGGCCAGCGTCGCGGTCAGCGCGCTGCCCGACGCCGCGCCGACCCGGCCGTTGACCGCCTGCTGCACCGCCACGCAGCACCCCGCTACCAGCGGCAGCACCATCAGCCACAGCTCACCGCCGTCGGCCTCGCCGAGCCCGCCGGACACCGAGCCGAGCACCGCGACCAGCGTGAGCACCGCCCCGATCACCCGCGGTGTGGTCAGCGGGCGCGGTCCGGACGGGCCGAGCCCGGCGCGGTCCACCGCGAGGCTGCTCACCGTCTGCCCGGCGACCACCCCGACGGTGAACATCGCCACGCCGATCGCCACCACCACCAGCGCCTGCCCGGCCACGAACATCGCGCCCGCCAGGCCGCCGAGGCAGTGCCACGGCCGCAGCTCACCGACGCGCACGGCGTCACGCAGGCGGCCGACGCCCTTCCGCATGCGAGGGGCGAACGGCAGGGCGAGCAGCAGCAGCACGATGCCGCCGCCGAAGGAGAACACCGCGGCGAGCATCGGGTCGCCGAGTTCGAGGCCGAGCTGGCCGTTGATCCGGCCCTGCACCGCCATCGTCACACCGGAGAAAACGGCGAGGCTCACGCCGAGTACCTTCGCCGCCACCGACGGTGGGTTACCGGTCGGTTCGACTGCCTCGGACGGCTTGCGAGTCTCACGCACGGTACTCATCACACCCCAGTTTGCCGCCCCAGCCTCACCCACAGCCGGTGATCCTCGTCTCGGGCACCCCCGGTCGGGCGAGGCAGAAAGCGGGCGTGAGCTGGCGGTCAGGCCCTTTAGTCACATGTGCCGTGCATTGCCGGAGCGGACCAGTCAAAATGTCGGGGTGGCTCAACCGACGACCCAGCTGAACGCAACCGAGCAGGACACCCTGGTCAAGCAGATCGGGCTGGCGCTCCTGCGTGCCGCCCCGCGCGACTGGCAGCGTGTCACCGCCGAGTATCGCGCCGTGGGCCGGTACCACGAGCTGACCGGGGAGATCGTCACCGCCGACGGTGATTCCCGCGAGTGGGTGGCCACGCACGACATCGCCACCCTGTTCGGCAGGCTGCGCGCGGGCATGTACCGCGACGGCCGGGGCACCTGGTTCAACGCCCGCTACCAGCTCGACCACCCGTCCAGCTACAACCTCGAGTACGACCGCGACGAGCCGACCTGGGACCTGATGCCGCCGCCGCAGGCCTACGCGGACGAGCTGCGCATGTTCCCGCGCGCCGAGGAGAACATCCCCGAATGGCTGATGCGCCGGATGTCCGGCCTCGGCCCGGAGCGACCCGGCCCGCGCTTCCGCATCGCGAGGGTCTTCGACGGCACCGACCCGGCGGGCCACCCGGTGATCACCCGTCCCGACCTGGAGCACGAGGAGCAGGACAGGCTGCTCGACTACCTCGACGCCGCGCCGGTGGTGATGCCCGGCCGCGGTTACGACACCGACCGGCTGGCCGAGGTGCCCGAGGCCGCCGTGCCGATCGCCTTCCACAGCGACGGCACCTGGATCTGGCCGGCCGCGGTCAACTACTACCTGCGCACCTACGGCGTCTCGCCGGAGCAGGACCTGATCGACCACATCCACCAGAACAACTTCACCGTGCCCGAGGTGCCGGAGGCGACCCGGCAGGCGGCCGCGGGATACGTGCAGCGCAGCGGGCCGCCGCAGCGCCCCGGCGCGCCGTCGAGCCCGCCGCCGGTCGCGCCGCCCGCGCCGGTCGCTCCCCCGGCCCCGCCCGCGCAGGCCCAGGAGCCGGAACCGCCGTTCGAGCAGTTCGACGAGCCACAGCAGTCGTACGGCGAGGGCGCCTACGACGACCAGTACGAAGCCGAGTACGACGACAAGCCCCCGCAGCACCAGGACCAGTTCGCGACCGAGCCGCACGCCTACCCGGACCCGCAGGACGGCTACCAGCCCGGCTTCGACGAGCAGGGCTTCACCGAGCCGGAACCGGCGCCCGCGCACGGCGCGCACGAAGCGCACGAGGGCGTCGACATCGACGACGAGGACGAGTTCGTGCCCGCCGGGCCGGACCAGGCGACGCGGTTCACCCCGGCGCCGAAGCCGGACCCGGCGCCCGCCGCCGCGCCGACCCAGCTGGCGATGAACCCGATCGCGCCGGGCGGCCCGCCGCCGGTCGAGGACGAGCCGGAGCCGGTCGAACACGGTGACCCGGTGCTGAACGACCTCCAGGACAAGCTGGACGAGCTGCGGATCCCGGAGGAGGAGTACCGGATCGGCGAGCCCGCCGAGCACGGCTGGGCGCTGGAGCGGATCGACGCCGGCTGGCGCGTCGGCTGGTACGAGGGCGAGCTGACCAATCCGGCGGTTTTCGGCGACGCCGACGACGCGGCCGCGTTCATGCTCGGCAAGCTGCTGCTCAACGGCCGTCCGCAGGCGCAGGCCGCACCGACCACGCAGCCCGCGCCGCCGCAGTCCCAGTCGCATTCTCAGCCTCAGCCGATGCAGCCGCCCGCACCGCAGGCCCCGGCGCCGCAGGCCCCGCCGCCCGCGCCGCCCCAGCCGCCAGCGGCTCCGCCGACGCAGGTGGTCAGCCCGGTGCGCGAGGAGCCGCCGGTCCGGCAGCAGCAGCCCCAGCAGGCACCGCCGCGGCAGTCGCCGACCCCGGTCGGCGCGCTGCTCGACGGTGACCAGGGCCCCGGCCTGAACTCCACGCTGAGCCCGGAGTCGGCGCCGCCGTCGCGGCCCGAGCCGCCCGCCCGGCCGCCGGAGCCCGCGCCCACCCAGCAGGTGCCGATCCCGCCGGTCGAACCGCCGCGAGGTGCCCCGCCCGCCGCGCCACCAGCGGCACAGCGCCCGGCACCGCGCCGGGAGGACGCCGCCGCCGGGGGCAGCGGTGGTGGTGCGGGTGGTCAGCAGTGGCCGATCAAGCCGCTCGCCGGTGAGCCGCCGCTGACCCTGTTCCGCGGCAAGGAGCTGCGCGAGCTGCCCGCGGGCAGCGAGCTGGACCGGTTCGGCGGCCCGAACGGCAACCTGACCTACGTGGCGGGTACGCCGTTCGAGGAGCGCTCACTGGTCCCTGAATGGGTGAACCGGCCGTACCACGTTTACCGGGTGCAGCGGCCGCTCGAAGCGCTCGCCGGCATCGCCATCCCATGGTTCAACCAGCCCGGCGGCGGGGCGGCGTACCTGCTGCCCGCGTCGATCGAGGAGCTGCTCAACGAGGGTGACCTGATCGAGCTGGAGCCTGGCGAACCACCGGTCGACTGAGCCGGAAAAAGGGGCGTTCCCGCAACGGGAGCGCCCCTTTTTTTGAGGGCTCAGCTCACCAGCAGGCCGTGCGCGGCGGCGAAGGCGAGCGCGGTCTCCATGTCCACCCGCGCCCCGGCGAGGTTCGCCTGCCGGAGTTCGCGGGCTTCGAGCTTGGCGCCACGCAGATCGGCGCCCTCCAGCTTCGCGCCGGACAGCCGGGCGCCGGACAGGTCCGCACCGGACAGGTCGACTCCGGTGAGGTCGGCGTCGACGAAGTTGGCTTCACGGAAGCGCAATCCGGCGAGCGTGGTCTTCGAAAGCCGCGCGCCACCGAGCGACGCGAGGGTGAAATCGCACTCCCGCAAGGAAATCGGCCGCATCCGGCACTGGGTGAACGACGAGCCGAGCAGCGAGCAGCTCTCCCAGGCGGTGTCCGCGAGCACCGTGCGGTCGAACACGCACGAGCGGAACGCCGACGCGGTGTGCCGGGATTCCCCGAGGTCCGCCTTGGTGAAATCGCATTCGTCGAAGGTGCAGCCCTGCGTCACCAGGCCGCGGAGATCGGCCTCGGTGAAGTCGCAGCCGACGAAGCGGCGGCGCTCCCACTTCGCGCCGGGCAGCACGGCGTCTCGATAGTCCTCACCGGTTTCCGTTTCCGCATCCACCGGCCCAGCTTCGCAGACCGCGCCGCCGGCGCGGCCCGCGGCCGACCTCACCGGAAATCCCTGGACTTCGCGGGAATGCGCAACTGCAGCCGCTGCAGGCGATCGGCGATCAGGTTGACCACCCCGTCCGCGCGCTCGACCACCCCGCGCACCAGCAACGCCGGGCTGTCGCGGGCCACCCGGTGGTACCGGCGCCACAGCCCGGCCGAGCAGACCACGTTGATCATGCCCGTTTCGTCCTCCAGATTGATGAAGGTGATGCCGCCGGCGGTGGCCGGGCGCTGGCGGTGGGTGACCGCACCACCGGCGAGCACCCGCGTGCCGTGCTCGACGCCGTACAGCGCCTCGGCGGAAAGCGCACCGAGCGCGTCGAGCTGTTCGCGGACGAACTGCGTCGGGAAGCTGTCCGGTGACATCCCGGTGGCCCACACGTCCGCGACCGCCAGCTCCACGTCGTCCATACCGGGCAGCGCGGGAGCGGCCACGCCCACCGCGCTGCCCGGCAGCTTCTCCGGGCGTTCGCCGGCCACCGCGCCCGCGGCCCAGAGAGCCTTGCGCCGATCCGCCTCGAAGCAGCCGAACGCACCGGCCGTGGCCAGCGCCTCCACCTGCGGGGTGGTCAGCCTGACCCGGCGGGCGACGTCGGTCATGTCCGCGTACGGCCCACCGCGCTCGCGTTCGGCGACCAGTTCCTTCGCCAGCTCCTCGCCGATGTTCCGGACCACCGCCAGCCCGGTACGCACGGCGTTGCCCGGCTCACCACCGCCGACCGGCTCCAGCCCGGCCTGCCAGTCGCTGGCGTTCACGTCGGGACCGCGCACCACCACCCCGTGCCGCCGCGCGTCGGCGACCAGCGACTGCGGGGAGTAGAACCCCATCGGCTGCGCACGCAGCAACGCCGCGCAGAACGCCGCCGGGTGGTACCGCTTGAAGTACGCGCTGGCGAAGACCAGGTAGGCGAAGCTCAGCGCGTGGCTTTCCGGGAAGCCGAAGTTCGCGAACGCCTGCAGCTTGGCGAAGATGCGCGCGGCCAGCTCGCGCTCGACGCCCTTGGCCTCGGCACCGTCGTAGAACCGCTGCCGCAGCTGTTCCATCCGCTTGTGCGAGCGCTTCGACCCCATCGCGTGCCGCAGCTGGTCGGCCTCGGCGGCGGTGAACCCGGCCACGTCCAGCGCGATCTGCATCATCTGCTCCTGGAACAGCGGCACCCCGTAGGTTTTGCCCAGCGCGTTCGCCAGCAGCGGGTGGTCGAAGTCCCAGTCCTCCTTGCCGGTGTAGCGGCGGATGAACGGGTGCACCGAGCCGCCCTGGATGGGGCCGGGCCGGATCAGCGCGACCTCGACCGCCAGGTCGTAGAACTTGCGCGGGGCCAGGCGCGGCAACGTGGCCAGCTGCGCGCGGCTCTCCACCTGGAACACCCCGATCGCGTCGGCGCGCTGGAGCATTTCGTAGACGTTCTCGTCCTCCAGGTCCAGCGAGCCCAGTTCGACGGTGACGCCTTCGTGCTCGGCGACCAGGTCGACCATGTGGTGCAGCGCGGAGAGCATGCCGAGGCCGAGCAGGTCGAACTTGACCAGCCCGACCGTGGCGCAGTCGTCCTTCTCCCACTGCAGCACGCTGCGCTTGGCCATGCGCGCCCATTCGATCGGGCACACCTCGCTCACCGGGCGGTCGCAGATCACCATGCCGCCGGAGTGGATGCCCAGGTGCCGCGGGAAGCCCTCCAGGTCGTCGGCCAGCTCCAGCACCTCGTCCGGGATGTCGTGGTCGTGATCGTCCTTTGTGGACTTGAGCGGGCCCCAGCGGTCGAGCTGCTTGCTCCACGCGTCCTGCTGGCCCGGCGAATACCCGAGCGCGCGGGCGGCGTCACGCACGGCCGAGCGCGAACGGTAGGTGATCACGTTCGCCACCTGGGCGGTGTGCAGCCTGCCGTACTTCTCGTAGACGTGCTGGATCACCTCCTCCCGCCTGCCGGATTCGATGTCCAGGTCGATGTCGGGATAACCGTCGCGGTCCGGGGCGAGGAAGCGCTCGAACAGCAGCTTCCACTTCACCGAGTCGACGTTGGTGATGCCCAGCGCGAAGCAGACCGCGGAGTTCGCCGCCGAACCGCGGCCCTGGCAGTAGATGTTGTTCCTCCGGCAGAAGTCCACGATCTCCCAGACGATCAGGAAGTAACCGGGGAAGCCGAGTTCTTCGATGATCCGCAGCTCGTGCTCGAGCTGCCGGTACGCGGCGTCGTTGCCCTCGTACCAGTACGCCGCGCCCTCCATCACCTTCTCGCGCAGGTAGTCGGCCTCGGTGTACCCGTCGGGCACGTCGAACGGCGGCAGCGATGGTGCCACCAGGCTGAGGTCGAAGGCGCATTCGGTGCCCAGCAACGCCGCGCGCTGCACCGCGCCCGGGTAGCGGGAGAAGATCTCCGCCATTTCCGCGCCCGAGCGCAGGAACGCGTTGTCCGCGGCGGGCAGCCAGCCCTCCATCTCCTCGATGCTGCGGTGGGCGCGGATCGCGGCGAGCCCGGCGGCCAGGCGCCGCCCGCGCCGCGGGGTCGCGTAGTGCACCCCGCCGGTGGCGACCGTCGGCAGTCCGAAGTGGTCCGCCAGGTCGCGGACGGCGTCGTTGTTGTGGTCGTCCATCGGCTCGCCGTGGGAAATCAGCTCCGCCACCACGTGTTCACGGCCGAACAGCGCGACCAGCTGGTCGAGCCGGGCCTTGGCCGCGTCGAACCCGCCGTCGGCCAGTGCGCGCCGCACCCCGCCGCGGCGGCCGCCGGTGAGCACCACGCACTTCCCGGCCGTGTCGGCCGCGATCGATTCGAGGTCGTAGACCGGCCGGCCCTTCTCCGACTGAGGTCCTTCGAGCTGGCCGCGCGTGATCGCCCGGCACAGGCGGCCGTACCCCTCCTGCTGGTAGGCGAGCAGCAGCAGGTGCTCACCCTCGGGATCGGGCACGCCGTTCTGCGGCCCGCTCAGCCCGAGGCTCAGCTCGGTGCCGAACACCGTGCGCAGCCCCAGATCCCCGGCGGCTTCGGCGAAGCGCACCACGCCGTACATGCCGTCGCGATCGGTGAGCGCGAGCGCGTCCAGGCCCAGCCGCACCGCCTCCTCCACCAGTTCCTCCGGATGGCTGGCGCCGTCGAGGAAGCTGAAGTTCGAATGGCAGTGCAGCTCGGCGTACGGCACGCGGAACCCGGCACCGGTCTGGTCGTCACCACGCAGGGACCGCAGATCCGGCGGCCGGGTGTAGCCGTCACGCCGCCGCGTCCAGGCCGGGCTGTCGTTGCCGTCCCGTTCGGACTCGGGCGGGATCGGCTGCCCGGACAGCTCGCGTTCCAGGTCCTGCCACCGGACCGGGGGGTTGTTCCAGCTCATCAGCCGTACTGGTGCTCGCCGGTGCGCTGGTGCGGGATCAACGCGGACAGGTCCAGCTCGATGCCGTCCACCTCGGCCGGCGCCCCGCCCAGCTCCGCCCGCAGCCATTCACGCACGCGCCGCAGGTACTCCTGATCGCTCACTAGCCGTACTCCCCTTCCACTGTCCACATCGGATGGTCGAGCGCGCGGGCCAGCAGCAGCGCCCTGGCAGGTTTCCCGTCGAGCACCACCTGCAGCCGCATCCGGTCCGACCGGCCGTGCCTGGCCCGCCACGGCCCCGCCCAGTCGCGCACGGTGTGCGCGGGCCCGCCGTTCACCACCACCGCGGCCGGTGGCCCGCTGAGCTGGTAACGCTCGGTGATCCGCAGTTCGGTCCCGCTCGGGTCGAACACCCGCGCCGGCGGCGGCTCGGGGAACACCGTCGCGGGCATCGGCAGCCGCCCGTCCCAGCGTGCTTCGGGCAGGCGCGCGGGCACCCGGCGCTCACCCCACGGCACCAGCCGCACCCGCTCGGCCGGGCCGCGGCCGCCGTCGAGCACGGGGGTGACCACGGCTTCCGGCCCGAGCAGGCCCTGGACGTGCACCATCGCCTGCGCGGCCCGTTCGTCGGCGAGCTGCTGCTCGGTGCCGACCAGGCCGAGCTGCAGCGACCGGCCCTCGACGGTTTCCTCCGGCACCAGCCGCAGCTGGACCACGCCCGCCGTCGGACGGGATTCGGGGGTGCCCTTCAGCCAGCCCTCGAACTGCCAGCGCACCCGGTCGGCGACGCCTTGCTCGTCGAGCGGTTCGGCGCACCGCCAGATCCGCGACATCTCCTGGCCGTTCCCGGTACGGGCGTGCACGCCCAGCCGGGTGCAGGCCAGCCCCCAGGCGGTCAGCCCGGCCTGGAACCCGGCGGCCATGGTCTTGGCCATGAACGCCGCCACGTCCACCCGGTCCAGTGGCGGGTCGAACTCCTTGGTCACGGTCAGTTCCGGCGGCGGGCGGCGCCGGACCGGCGGCCGCTCGGACCGCCCGGCGGCGAGCCGGTGCGCGATCTCCCCGTCCGCCCCGAAGCGGCTGAGCACCTCGCGGGTGGTCAGGGCCGCGAAGGCGCCCAGCGTGCGCAGGCCGAGGCGGCGCAGCAGGTCGACCAGGTCGGCGCGGTCCGCGCCCGGCTGGTCGAGAACCCGGATGTCCAGCGGGGCCAGGAAGGCCGCGGTGGCGCCGGGC
This sequence comes from Amycolatopsis albispora, assembly GCF_003312875.1. Lineage (NCBI taxonomy): Bacteria > Bacillati > Actinomycetota > Actinomycetes > Pseudonocardiales > Pseudonocardiaceae > Amycolatopsis > Amycolatopsis albispora. Next base: position 7,365,999 of record NZ_CP015163.1, on the reverse strand, counting down.
TCCACCAGCGCCGCCCGGTGCGCGGCGAGGGTGGCCGCGAACAGCCCGTCCGCGATGCCCACCTGGCACTCCACGCCCGCGCGGGCGGCCACCTGGTCCACGAGGAGTTCGGCCAGCCGCGCCTCGCCGCCGAAGTAGCCCGCCGCGCCGGTGACCGGCATGGCCACGATGCCCGGCCGCACCACCTCGACCCCGACCACCAACTCCTCGACCGCGACGGCGACCTCCTCGAAGAACCGGGCGTCGCGCTCCGGTTCCACGCCGAACACCACCAGCTCCGGACACCGCGACTGCGCATCACGCCGCCGCATGCCGCGGCGCACGCCGTCCGCGCGGGCCAGGGCGGAGCAGGCGACCACGCGGTTGCCGGAGAAGACGGCCGCGGGCCGGTCCGGGGGTACTGATTCCGCCGCGCAGGCCGCCACCACGGGCCAGTCGGGGCACCAGAGCACCAACGTCCGCGGTGCGCCGCTACTCATAGGGGCCCCGGACACGAATGTGGCTTTGGGGGCGGATTCCGCCCCGAATGTGACTTTTGTGTCCAGGCGGCTGGCCTCGGCTGCCGCCGGGAGACGGCGTGTTGCAGCAGCTCACGCACCGGCCACCTCCCGGAGCGCGGCCTGCTCGTAGTCCGGCCACTCGTCCGGCGCGGCATGCGCCAACAACTCCCGCGCCGACCACGGCCCGGGCGCGGCATGCTCAGCCACCTCGCGCACCGACCACTGACCAGACACGGCGTACTCAGCCACCTCCGGCACCGGCCGAGCGCGCTCAGGCACCGAACGCTGCTCCGCCGCCGCAGGCGCGAGCAACTCACCCGCCGACCGCGGACCAGCCCCGACGTACTCGGACGCCTCGGGCACCGACCGCGGGCCAGCCCCGGCAGGCTCAGCCACCTCGGACACCGGCCGCGGGCCGGGCGCGTCGTGCTCAGGCACCGAACGCCGATCCGCCCCCGCCGCAGGCACAAGCAACTCGCCCGCCGACCGCGAAGCAGACCCGGCATGCTCGGCCACCGGCTGCGGCGAGGCGTGCCCAGGCGCCTCCTGCATCGGGCGTGGCTGGGCGTGCCCAGACAACTCGGCCACCGGCCGTGGTTGGGCGTGCTCGGGCAGCTCCTGCATCGGGCGCGGCGAGGCGTGCCCAGGCGACTCGGCCACCAACCGTGGCTGGGCGTGCTCGGGCAACTCCTGCATCGGGCGCGGCGAGGCGTGCCCAGGCGACTCGGCCACCAACCGTGGCTGGGCGTGCTCGGGCAACTCCTGCATCGGGCGCGGCGACGCGTGCCCAGCCAGCTCCTGCATCGGGTGCGGCGAGGTGGGCTCGGGTACTTCGCGTACTGGGCGCCGTTCCGGTGTGGGCTGTTCTTGTGGCAGGACCAGGTGTGCCTGCGCCGGGCGTGCGGCGGCCCCCCGGCCGCCGGTCCGCACGCTCAGTTCGGCACCGCGCAGAAACCCCTTTCCCGACCCCATCAATCCCTGCCAGGCCACCGCCTCGCAGTGCAGTTCCACCTCGGCCCCCGGCCAAGGTCCCAGTGACAGCAGGACCGCACCCCGACTGCGGGCCCGTGCCGACAACCGGCGCGCCAGTTGCTGGGAACGGGATGGACCGGCACCGCGGGCGCCACCGCCCGCGCCGCCCACGGCCACCAGGTCCATCCCGTCCAGCAGAGCGGCCGTGACCGCGCCGAACTCCATTCCCGGCCGGTTGACCAGCGCGAGACGGTCCACCGCGACCCCGAGCTCATGCGCCGCCACAACGCCGAGCTCGGGTACACCCACCACAGCCGCCCAGGAACCCCGCGAGGTGGCTTCGGCAAGCAGGGCCAGCAACAGCGAGGCGGAGCCGTGCACCGCGACCGTGCCACCACGTCGCAGCCCACCGGCGGGCAGCAGTCCGGCCAGCTCGGGCAGGACGGGCAGCACCTTTCCCGTCACCTGAGCCTGCCGGGCGGCCGCCGCCACCCCACTCGCCGTGCTGACCCCCGGCAACGCCGCCAGCCGCGCCAGCGGAGCGGGCGGAGCTGGTGACGGCGAGACGGTCGCACCAACCGGCACCGGTCACCTCCTCCACCCAACGACGTCGCGAACCACACCCGTGCTCTTGGCAACACGAGCGCCATGCCATCGTCACCGCGGGGAAGGCGGTCACCTCTCGAACGTTTGTTCGATAGCTCCAGTCAAACAGGAGCCGGGGATCATGTCAACCGCGGGCCACCCTGGTGGGTGATGGCGCGGGTAACTTCGTTGGCATGCCTGCGAATTGCGCCCATGACTGGCTCTCCCCGGACCGCGAGGCGAGCTGCCTGGACGACGAAGAAGTGGTGATCCGCTGCGAGCGCCACCCGGCGGCGTCGGTGCGGTTCGCGGAACGGCACGCCACGTCGGGCACCTCGCCCCAGCTGCTCTTCATCGTGCGGGCGAGCGCCCCCGGACTCGACGCCCGCCTGGAAGACGTCACCAACTTCGTCACCGGCCGGGAGCTGGCCCGGTTCCTCGACGGCCTCGACTTCCGCGGCTGGGAAGGCACGCGCCACTGGGTCAACTCCGATCGCGATCTGCGGATCGGCGCCGTCTACGAGCCGGGCGGCCACCTCCGGCTGACCTGGACCCTGCGACCGTGGCGGCACTCCGTCCAAGGCGACTGGACCGCCACCGTCAGCACCTGGATGGAAGCCGGTGCCGCGAAGGACAAGCTGGCCGCGCGCCTCCACCAGTTCCTCACCGCGGACGGCTTCCCCGTCGACTACCACGAAACCTACGACGCGTTCAGCTGAGCCCATCCGACAAGCCCGCGGCCGTCAGCGTGAGGTGTTCGGCCAGCACCTCCGCGGCGGCATCGGCGTCACGCGCCAGCGCGGCCTCCTCCAGCCTGCGATGCTCGGCGACACCGTCCCGGCCGGGAGTGCGCCGCGCCGACCATCGACGCGCCAGCTCGCTCGCGGTCCACATCCGGTCGAACGTCTCCAGCAGCACCGGATTGCCGCACCCCTCCAGCAATGTCCGGTGAAACACCCGATGCGCCTCGGACCACGCCTCGCTGTAGTGCTCACCCCCACCCGGCGGATACGGCGGCGTGCGCGCCAGCCGGTGGTGCGCGGCCCGGACCCGCGCCTCCCAGTCGACGTCACCACGCTCGACGGACATTCGCAGCACAACCGGTTCCACGGCCCGGCGCGCCTCCGCGATCTCCTGCCAGCGCCGATCCGAAAAGGCCGGGACGGCAAAGCCGCGATTCGGCAACCGGTCGGCGAAGCCCTCGCCGACCAGGCGCACCAGCGCCTCGCGCACCACGGCCAGGCTCACGCCCAGTTCCTTGGCGAGGTCCTGCGGCTTGAGCGCGTCACCGGGGGCGTGATCCCCACGCAGGATCGCGGCACGCAGGTGGGCGTAGGCGCGCTCGGAGAGCATCGTCATGTCGGGCAGCATAGACGATCCGACAGATAATCGATTATCTGTGCTACTGTCGATCCCATGGATCCCTTCGAACGCCTCCCCGAAGTCCCCAGCTTCACCCTCACCAGCACCAGCGTGGAAGACGGTCAGCCGCTGCCCGACGCCCAGCGCGCGGGCAAGGACATCAGCCCGCAACTGTCCTGGAGCGACGCGCCGCCGGGCACCAAGAGCTACGCCGTCACCGTGTACGACCCCGACGCGCCGACGATGTCCGGCTTCTGGCACTGGGCCGTCGTCAACCTCCCCGCGACGGTCACCTCGCTGCCCGAGGGCGTCGAGGAACTTCCCGAGCCCGCGTTCCAGCTGCCCAACGACGCCCGCGTCGCCGGGTTCGCGGGCGCCGCGCCGCCCGCCGGGCACGGACCGCACCGCTACTTCATCACCGTCCACGCGCTCGACGTCGAGGACATCGGGGTGCCCGCCGACAGCACCCCGGCGATGCTGAGCTTCAGCATGTCCGCGCACACCCTCGGCCGCGCCACCCTGGTCGCCACCGCGGAAACCCCCGGCCCCGAACGGATCGAGGTCACCCGGCTCATCCCCGCGCCGGCCGACGCGATCTTCGCCGTGCTGACCGATCCCCAAGGCCACGTGGACATCGACGCGTCAGGCATGCTGCTCGACGCCGAGGGAGCGCCGGTCGAACGCCCTGGCGACCGGTTCCTGGTCCACATGGACCGCGAAGCGCTCGGCGACGTCCCGCTCGGCAAGTACGACGTCGAGGTGGTCATCACCAAGCTCACGCCGGGCGAGGAGATCGCCTGGACCATCGAGGGGCAGTTCCGGCCGTACGTGCGGCACGTCTACGGCTACCGGCTGGCCCCGGCGGACGGCGGCACGCTGGTCACGTCGTACTACGACTGGTCGGCGGTCAGCGAGCAGTGGCGGCAGCGGGTCAGCTTTCCGGTGGTCCCCGAATCCGCGCTCAAAGCCACGCTCGGCATCCTCGAACGCACCGTCCGCCGCCGCGCCGCCTGAGCTATCCGCGGCGCATCAGGATCTTGTGCGCGCGCCGCCCGGTTTCCCGGAAACCGTGGCGCCGATAGAACTCCTGGGCCCGCCGGTTCACCGACAGCACCTCGAGGTGGACCGGCTGCCCGGAATCGATCAGCCGCTGGATGAGCACGCCCCCGATACCGCGCCCCTGGTAATCGGGGTGCAGCTCGATGCGGCCCAGGTACAGCCCCTCCGGGTGGTCCTCGACGACCAGGATGCCCGCGTCGGCACCGTCCACCGTGACGATCTGCCAGCGCTCCGGCACGAACACGCGGTGGTGGTGCTCGCGCTGGACGTCGTCCTCCCAGCCCCACAGTTCGGCCACGTACTCGCCGAGGGAGGCCTTGTGCAGCTGGAAGCAGAACTCGTCGTCAGCGGGCGTCGCCTGGCGCAGCGCGATGATCGGCATGACGGCAGGAAAGCACGAAAACGCCTCAGGGACGCAGGTTTCCGGCGATTTCGCCGGCGTAGGCCCTGGCGGCCTCTTCGGCCTGCTGCTGCGGGATCCTTGCCGTGCCGAAGAACCAGAACTCCTTGTCCCAGCCCGAATAGCTCAGGCTGAACTGGGTGTTCCCTTGCAGCACACGGACTTCCGCCCCGCTGTACGAGCTGCTGTTCACGATCGGCACCAGGAACGCGCGGTCGCCGATGCCTTCGATCTCCACCGCACCGGGTTCCCGCGACGTGGATTCGAAGGATTCGGCGGCAGCCTGTTCGCCGTCGGAATCGGTGTACTGGTTGATGTACAGCGTCACCGACCGGAAGTGGACCGTCTCGTCCTCCGACGGCGCCCACCCGCAGTTCGCCTGCCGCAGGCCGATCGACGAGCTCTCGTCACGCCCGGCGCTCAGGTTGGGGGCGTGGTACTTCCCGGTCACCTGCTGGGAGATCCGGCATTCGGGCGCCGCCCCCTCCGGGGAGGCCGCGCTGCCCACCGATTCGTTGTACTCGACGGTGAACAGCACCAGCGGGATCGCGATCCCGAGCAGCAGCAGCCCGCCGAAGACCAGGCCGAGGACCAGCCCCAGCCTGCTCTTCTTCTTCGGCGGCTGCTGCGGCGGGTAACCGTAACCGGGCGGCGGCCCCCAACCGGGTGGTTGCTGGTAAGCCATGTCAGTGCGCGAAGTGACGGGTGCCGGTGAGGTACACCGTGACCCCGGCGGCCTCGGCCGCGGCGAGCACCTCGGCGTCCCGCACCGAACCGCCCGGCTGCACCACCGCGCGCACCCCGGCCTCGGTCAGCACTTCCAGCCCGTCCGGGAACGGGAAGAACGCGTCGGAGGCGGCCACCGAGCCCTTGGCCCGGTCACCGGCACGCGCGACCGCGAGCCGCGCCGAGTCGACCCGGTTCACCTGGCCCATGCCCGCGCCGACGGTCGCCCGATCGTGGGCCAGCAGGATCGCGTTGGACTTCACCGCGCGCACCGCGCGCCAGGCGAACTCCAGGTCGGCGAGGGTGGCCTCGTCGGCCGCCTCGCCGGTGGCCAACGTCCAGTTCGCCGGGTCGTCACCGGGTGCGTCGATCGCGTCGGCGGCCTGCACCAGCACGCCGCCGGAGATCGGCCGCTCCTCGATCCGGTACACCCCGGCGTCGGGCAGGCGCAGCAACCGGATGTTCTTCTTGCGCTTCAGCACTTCCAGCGCGTCCTCGTCGAACGCGGGCGCCACCAGCACCTCGGTGAAGATGTCCGCGATCTGCTCGGCGGCGGCCAGCGACACCGGGCGGTTCGTGGCGATCACCCCGCCGTAGGCCGAAACCGGGTCGCAGGCGTGCGCCTTGCGGTGTGCCTCCGCGACGTCCACACCGACCGCGATGCCGCACGGGTTGGCGTGCTTGATGATCGCCACCGACGGCTCGTCGAAGTCGTACGCCGCCCGGCGCGCGGCATCGGCGTCGACGTAGTTGTTGTAGGACATGGCCTTTCCGTGCAGCTGCTCGGCGTGCGCGATCCCGCCGCCGCTCCAGTGCCGGTACAGCGCGGCGGGCTGGTGCGGGTTCTCGCCGTAGCGCAGCACCTCACCGCGTTCCCACGACGTGCCCTTGAAGTCGGCGAAACCGGAGTCGTCGGCCGGCGCGTACGCGTTGGCGAACCAGTTGGCCACCGCGATGTCGTAGGAAGCCGTGTGCGCGTAGGCCTTCGCCGCCAGGCGCTTGCGGTCCTCCTGGTCGAACCCGCCGTCACGCACGCGCTCCAGCACCCAGTCGTACCGCGCCGGGTCCACCACGACGGCCACGCTGCCGTGGTTCTTCGCCGCCGCGCGCACCATCGCCGGGCCGCCGATGTCGATGTTCTCCACGCAGTCCTCGAACGAAGCGCCCGACGCCACCGTCTGCTGGAACGGGTAGAGGTTCACCACCAGCAGGTCGAACGGCGCGATGTCGAGCTGCTTGAGCTGCGCCACGTGCTCTTCGCGGTCGCGGTCGGCGAGCAGCCCGGCGTGCACCCGCGGGTGCAGGGTCTTGACCCGGCCGTCGAGCGACTCGGGAAAGCCGGTGACCTCCTCGACCGGGGTGACCGGCACACCGGCGTCCGCGATCACCCTCGCGGTGCCGCCGGTGGACACGATCTCCACGCCGGCGGCGTGCAACCCGGTCGCCAGTTCCAGCAGTCCTGCCTTGTCCGAAACGCCGATCAGCGCCCGCTTGACCGGCTTCCGCCCCGGCTCGCTCACCTGAAACTCACCTTCCGTCCGTCCACCGTGCAGCCCGCACGGCACAGCTTCGCGACCACGTCCACCAGCAGCCGCCGTTCCACCGACTTGATCCGCTCGTGCAGCCGGTCCTCGGTGTCGGACTCCTCCACCACCACCGCCTCCTGGGCGATGATCGGGCCGGTGTCCATGCCGGCGTCCACGAAGTGCACGGTGGACCCGGTGACCTTCACCCCGGCGGCGAGCGCGTCGGCGACCGCGTGCATCCCGGGGAACGACGGCAGCAGCGCCGGATGCGTGTTGATCACCCGGTGCTCGAAGCGCGCCAGGAAGCGTTCGCCGAGGATCTTCATGAACCCGGCGGAGACCACCAGATCGGGCCGGTAGGCGGCGACCGCGTCGGTCAGCGCCTTGTCCCAGGCCGCGCGGTCGGGGTGGTCGGCGACGCGGACGGTGAAGCTGGGCACCCCGGCGCGTTCGGCACGGGAAAGGGCCTCGATCCCGGTGCGGTCCGCGCCGACGGCGACCACCGTCGCGCCGAAACCGGACCGGGCGGATTCGTCGAGCAAGGCCTGCAACAGGGTTCCGGACCCCGAGGCGAGCACCACCACCCTGGCCGGGGTGGGCAGCTCCAACCGACTAGGCAGAACGGGTCTCCTTGCTCGGGCACACGGCCGTTGACCTGGGCACGTCCAGCCTAGTCGCGGCGTTCCGGCTCCTCGGAGGCACCCGGATCCGGCTCGGCCGCGGCCACGCCTTCCGCGGGCTCGGCCACGTCTTCCTCCGGCTCGGCACTGGCTTCCCGGCTCTCGGCGACGGCTTCCGCGGGCTCGACCTTCGCGGGCTCGACCGGTTCTTCGGCCTCGGGCTCGGCTTCGGCCTCTTCGGCGGCAGCGGCGTCTTCGGTGTCTTCGGGGTCGGCGGTGTCTTCCGGGTCTTCCGGGTCTTCCGTGTCTTCGGTGTCTCCGTCGGTTTCCGCCGCATCCTCGGCTGACTCGTCCGGCTCGTCGCCGGTTTCCTCAGCAGCGTCATCTTGGATGGCGTCGAAGACCTCGGTGACCGCCTCGTCCGCCGGGATCTCCTCCTCGACGGGCGCGTGGACCACCGGCGCCGTGCTGCCGCTCACCCACGCGACCAGCGCCGCCGGAAGCGCCACCCAGCACGACCCGGCCAGCGAGAACAACGCGACGGGCACGCTCACCGGATCGAACAACGCGTCCCCGAACCGGCCACCGGCGAAGGTGCCGAGCAGCACACAGCCGAAACCCGCGGTCGCACCGGCGATCGCCGCCGCGCGCACGCGGACCAGCGGATCCGGGTCGCAGCGGCGCAGCGTCCACCCGCACAGCGCCCCGGCCAGCACGGGCAGCACCAGCAACGCGGGCCACCACGCCGCCCGCTCCTCGGGCAGCGCGGCCAGGATCGGCAGGGCGGGCACCGGACCACCGTCGAAGGCGAACGGCGTGACGTTCACCGCACCGATCGAGAACCCGGGCCCGGCCGCGAAGGACAGCCCGGCCACCACCGCGTTCGGCAGGTACACCACGGAAACCAGCAGCATGCCCGCGCCGCTGCCGGCGGTCTCGGCGTCGAACAACCGCATGGTCTCCGGCACCGACACGCCGAACCCGAGCAGCACCACCAGCGCCCCGGCCACCAGCAGCGCGGCGAGCCCGAGCGCACCGGCACGCAGCCCGCGCACCGCGACCGGGTCGACGTACTGCCGCACCGGTTCCGGCAGCCCGCACCGGGCGAGCACCCCGGCCGTCGCGGCCGCCCCGGACAGCACACCGGGCAGCAGGAAGGCGGTCAGCGGCTCGACCTCGACCGGCGTGCCGCTGCACAGCACCGCGACGGTGACCCCGGCGGTGGCGTGGGCACAGGCGATCACCCCGACCACGCCGATCGCCTGCCCCGGTTCGGTGTGCCCGAGCCGTCGCGCGGCGGCCGAGGCGACCTTCGCGACCAGGAGCAGCAGCACGATCGTCGGCAGCAGCGGCAGCACGCTGAGCGGATGCCCGCCGAGGCCCAGCGGCACCTGCTGGGTGGCCAGCCACGCCGGGCCGCCACCACGCAGGGCGCCGGTGAGGGTGAACCCGGAACCGGGGGCGAGCCCGGCCACCGCAGCCACCGAGCCCGCGGCGAGCGTGTATCCGACGAGCAGCGGGAGCACGGCGGCGACCAGGAGCACGCGAACCCGAGCCGCCCCGGTGACCTGCTCGTGCGTGCCGTGGTCGCTCAACCGCTCGGCGCCGTCCGGCCCGGTGGTGAGCACCTGCATGCCGCTGACCCTCGCATCCGGACTGGGCCATCCGGGTGAGCCACGCCGTTGATCGAAAATGGCACCAGCCACAGCCACCCGGTCGGGGCACCGCAAAAAGGCCACCCGCGCTGGACGCGAGTGGCCTTTTGCGGTGACCGGTGGATCAGCTGCCCGGCTTGCCGAACCCGCCCGGCGGGGTGCCCGGCGACTGCTGCTGGCTGCCCGACTCCGAGCCGGAGCCGCTCGACTGCTGCTGTTGCTGCTGCTGGAAGAACTGCCCCTGCTGCGGCGCGTACGAGGTCGGCTGCTGACCCGGCGTCGACGGCGGGGTGACCGGCGTGGAGTACTGCGTCGGCTGCGAGAACCCGCCCGAGTCCGGCGCGTTGCCGCCGCCGGTCGGCGCGTACTGCGTGGTCTGCTGCGGCGACGAAGCCGGCGGCGGGCCGCCGAACTGCGGCTGCTGCGGGGCGTACTGACCCGGCTGGCCCGGCTGCGGCTGCGCGGGCTGCTGGCCCGACGGCGGGCCGTACTGCTGCGGGCCGCCCTGCGGCTTCGGCGCGGGCAGCTTGAGCACGTCGTAGTCGAACAGCAGCGCCGCCACCGCGGCGAGCAGCTGCAGGAAACCGAGGATGACGATCACCGTGATGATGCCGGGGACGGTGTCGTTCTCACCGTAGGCGATCACGTGGTCCAGCGCCTGCAGCGCGCCGAGCACGCTGATCAGCGCGGCGAACGGCAGCACCTTGGGCGCGTTCGGCAGCACCCGCAGCGCCGCCAGCAGGCCGCCGACGAGGAACCAGGTGGTCGACTCGCCGGCGGGCGAGGCCTCGTCCGAGAAGCCGACGAAGTACTGCACCAGGCCGAGCACCGAAACGGCCAGCGCCAGGATGACCGCGAAGTTCAGCGCCCCGGCCTGCAGCTGCTGCTGTTGCGGCGGCGGGCCCACCGGCGGGAACGACCCGGTACCCGGTCCCTGGGGGTTGTTGGGGCCGCCACCCTGCGGAGGGTAACCAGGCCCACTGCTGGGAAAGGACATCCGTAGTTCTCCTGTCGTCCGACCGGCCACCAGGCGTGTGGCAAAAGAGGCGGCGTTGTGGTTACTGAACGCTAGCGCACCAGGGGCTCTGGCCCGCCCGCTGGCTCAGACGTTCGGCGGCCCGGAATGGTTTCGTCACCGAGGAGGTGAGCAACCACAAAAGCCGGGCACCCGATCGGGTACCCGGCCTCCGTGGTGGTGACGCTGAATCAGCGCCGGTCGGCGCTGCCTAGTGCAGGCTGTTGTACAGCTCCCGCGCCAGGTTGGCGGTCTCGGTCGGCGTCTTGCCGACCTTCACGCCGGCGGCCTCGAGGGCCTCCTTCTTCGCGGCCGCGGTCCCGGACGAACCGGAGACGATCGCGCCCGCGTGCCCCATGGTCTTGCCCTCGGGCGCGGTGAAGCCGGCGACGTAGCCGACGACCGGCTTGGTCACGTTGGCCTTGATGTAGTCCGCGGCCCGCTCCTCGGCGTCGCCACCGATCTCACCGATCATCACGATGACCTCGGTGTCGGGGTCCTCCTGGAAGGCGGCGAGCGCGTCGATGTGCGTGGTGCCGATGACCGGGTCACCGCCGATGCCGACCGCGGTGGTGAAGCCGATGTCCCGCAGCTCGTACATCATCTGGTAGGTCAGCGTGCCCGACTTCGACACCAGGCCGATCTTGCCGGGGCCGGTGATGTTCGCCGGGATGATGCCCGCGTTCGACTTGCCGGGGCTGATCACGCCGGGGCAGTTCGGCCCGATGATCCGGGTCTTGTTGCCCTTGGCCACCGCGTGCGCCCAGAAGTAGGCCGAGTCGTGCACCGGGATGCCCTCGGTGATCACCACGGCCAGGCCGATCTCCGCGTCGATGGCCTCGACCACGGCGTCCTTGGCGAACTTCGGCGGCACGAAGACCACCGACACGTCGGCGCCGGTCTCCTTGATGGCCTCCTCGACGGTGCCGAAGACCTTGAGCTCCTTGCCCTCGATGGTCACCGTCTGCCCGGCCTTGCGGGCGTTCACGCCACCCACGATGTTGGTGCCGGACTTGATCATCTTGGTCGCGTGCTTGGTGCCCTCGGACCCGGTCAGGCCCTGCACGATGACCTTGCTGTTTTCGTTCAGGAAGATCGACATCTCACGCCCCTGCCGCTGCGAGCTCGGCAGCCTTGTCAGCCGCGTTGTCCATAGTGTCCACCACGGTCACCAGCGGGTGGTTCGCCTCGGCCAGGATGCGCCTGCCCTCTTCGACGTTGTTGCCGTCGAGCCGCACCACGAGCGGCTTCGAGGCCTCGTCGCCGAGGATCTTCAGCGCCTCGACGATGCCGGTGGCCACCGCGTCGCAGGCGGTGATGCCACCGAAGACGTTGACAAAAACGCTCTTCACGGCCGGGTCGTGCAGGATGACGTCCAGCCCGGCGGCCATCACCTCGGCCGAGGCGCCGCCACCGATGTCGAGGAAGTTCGCCGGCTTCACGCCGCCGTGCTTCTCGCCCGCGTAGGCCACGACGTCCAAAGTGGACATCACGAGGCCCGCGCCGTTGCCGATGATGCCGACCTCGCCGTCGAGCTTGACGTAGTTGAGGTCCTTCGCCTTGGCCTTGGCCTCCAGCGGGTCCTCGGCCTGCTTGTCGACGAGCGCTTCGTGGCCCGGCTGGCGGAAGGAGGCGTTCTCGTCGAGGGTGACCTTGCCGTCGAGGGCGATGATCTTGTCCTGCGGGTCGCGGACCAGCGGGTTGACCTCGACCAGCGTGGCGTCCTCGGAGACGAAGGTCTCCCAGAGCTTGACGACCACGTCGGCGGCCTCGTCGACGACCTTCTCCGGGAACTTGCCCGCGGTCAGGATCTCCACGGCCTTGGCCTTGTCGACCCCGGTGATCGCGTCCACCGGCACCTTGGCCAGCGCCTCGGGGCGCTCCACCGCGAGCTGCTCGATCTCCACGCCGCCCTCGGCCGAAGCCATCGCGAGGAAGGTGCGGTTCGCGCGGTCCAGCAGGAACGAGAAGTAGTACTCCTCGGCGATGTCCGAGGCTTCGGCCACCAGCACCCGGTGCACGATGTGGCCCTTGATGTCCAGGCCGAGAATGGCTTCCGCCTTCTCCTTGGCCTCGTCGGCGCTGTCGGCGAGCTTCACGCCACCGGCCTTGCCACGCCCGCCTGTCTTCACCTGGGCCTTGACGACCACCTGGCCACCGATCTGCTCGGCCGCCGCACGGGCTTCTTCCGGCGTATTGGCCACGGAACCGGACAACACCGGTACTCCGTGGGCGGCGAAGAGATCCCTCGCCTGGTATTCGTAAAGGTCCACTACTCCAGTCTCCTGACGACACGCCACTGTGCTGGTTTTGTTGGCGGCTTTTCTCGCCGAGTCGACCCTAGCGACCTGCGGTTCGGTAGTGGACTCCGCACCCGGTGAAGTCGGTCACCGGCGGGGCCGCGACCTCGGCCGTGTGGCCATCTTCACCCGGTCGACGCCTTCTTGAACGGTGCGGAAGGCGACCACTTCGACGCCCGCCGCCGCGATCGCGCCGTCCGGGTCGGCCGGCGACACCGCGACCAGCGCCGGATCTTCCTGTTCGGCCGCGCTGAGCACCTCCGCGGCACTGCCGAGCACGCCCGCGTAGATCACTTCGAGGCCTTCGTCACGCAGGGCACGCGCGACTTCGGCGAGTTCGGTGCCGGTTTCGAAGGCGGCGAGGAGCACGCGTGCCGGGGCGCTCACGGCTCTTCGTCAGCGGCTCGTGTGACAAATCCCGCGGAAATCGCGGCGGCGACGGCGGCGGCGATGGCCAGCCACAGGCCCGCGCCGCTGCTCGCGCCGTCGAGTTCGACGAACGGCAGCTCCGCCACGCGGACCAGCAGGACGAAGAACACGCCGAGCAGCAACGCGAAGGCCCGCATCGGGCGGCTGCGCAGCGCGAGCGCCAGCGCGACCAGCACGGCCACCAGCGCGATCACGTCGCCCCACCAGGACGCACCGAAGCCGGTGATCAAGGTGGGCGGGTCGTATTCGGGCGCGGTCACCACCGGCGTGGCGAACGCCGCGATGGCGAGCACGCCCGCGGCGACCACCGGCGTGGTCGCGCTGGCCGCCGGGCGCCCGCCGTCGTCGTTCTCGCGCTCGACCATGCCCGCGACCGCCGAGCAGATGCCGGTGACGGCCGCCGCGAACAACGCGATGGAGGTCCAGGTCACCCCGGGTCCGGGGCTGAGCACGCCGCCGAAGCGGACGGCGGTGAGCACGGTGTCCAGCACGGCCGTCCCGGCGAGCGGCACCACCACCCAGGCCACCGACAGCGCCGGGCGCAGCGTCTCGCCGACGCCGGGCAGGAACATGGCCAGCCCGAGCAGGCCGAGCAGCACCCCGGCGACCACGAGCAGCAGGGCCGCCGGTGACTTGGGTGCCTCGATGGCCGGGGACGAGCTGCTCACCTGCGCGGTCAGCCCGCCGAGCACGGCGGCCGCGGCGGTGAGCACGGCGAGCACACCGGTCGCCAGCTCCAGCCGCCTGCCGCCGGGCAGCTTGGCTTCTTCGGCGACATCGGGGTCGTCGTTGAGCTGGGTGCCTTCCTGGCGCGCGATGGCGAGCACCGCGAGCCCGAGCGCGGCGACGATGGCCACCACCGGGCCCGCGCTGACGGCGGCGTCGGTGACAGTGAACCCGGCGACCAGGTTCGGCACGGCGACCGCGAGCACGCCGAGGCCGAGGCCGAGCACGCTGCCCCTGGCCGCGGCACGCAGGCCGGAGCCGAAGGCGAGCGCCGCGCCGAGCGGCATGGCGAAGGCGAGCAGCAGGCCGCCGGTGAGCACCGGCCACGGCGATTCGAAGGCGTTGCGCGCGGGCAGGTACGGGTCGGCGGACTCGAACGGCGCCATGACCAGCCCGACCCCGGCGACGATGGTCAGCCCGATGGCGAGCACCACCAGGCGCGGGCCGCCGGGCAGGTCGGTGCCCTCGGCCTCGGCCTCGCGGCGGACGAAGTGCACGGCGGCGAGGCCGGCGATGGCGGTGACCAGGTGCCCGGCGAACAGCACCCACAGTCCCGGCCCGGCGGTGCCCGCCTCGAGCTGGGCAGGCACGTGGAACTCGGGACGGGCGGCGGTGGAGAGGTCGACGAGCAACTGCAGGTCGAGCAGAAGCCGCCCCGGCGCCAGGACGGCGACCCCGGCGAGCACACCGGCCGCCAGCGTCGGGCGCCCGCGCGCTGCAGCGAACACAGCGACCGCGGCGGGGAGGAGGGCCAGCACGATCAGCAGGGCCGCGCTGGAGTACCCGGGGGTGGGGCCGCCGACCACCGGCAGGAGCGCGCCGGTGGCGAGCAGCACGGAGCCGAGCACGCCGCAGGACAGCGCTCCGGGCAGCCCGGCCTGTCTGGTGTGGCCGGGTTGACTCTGGCGGAGTTGGCCCTGACCGGTTTGGTTATACCCGGATTGGCTCTGGTCGGGCTGGCTCTGGTCGGGCCGGCTTCGGCCGGTTTGGCTATGCCCGGATTGGCTCTGACCGGGTCGGCTTTGTCCGGGTTGGCTCTGTCCGGGTTGGCCGGTTCGGCGGCCGGGCTCGGACGCCCCGGGCTTGGCAGTCATCACGACGACGCTAGCAAGGCCGCCCCGCCCCCGGCCCGCGACGCCCCGCCGCGAAACCAGACGCAACCTGGGTGGGGGTCAGGCGTCCAACGGCATATCGCCCAGTTCGGGACAGGGCGATGGTGGCGTTTCCGCTGACGGGGTGGTTCGGCTTCACCTGACGGGTGGTCGGCACGGGAGCCGAAGAGCCGGGAACCGCGGGCGGGCGGCTCGACCGGGGGACCGAGGGGCAGCCGGGGGACGGGCAGCCCGGCGCGAGGCACCGAGCAACCGAAGGGGAGCCGTCCGGCTCGAACCGGACACTGAATTGCCGGGACGACGGTTCGAGCCGGGGCACTGACGTGCCGGGCAACGCTTCGAGCCGGGGCGCCGACGCGCTGGGGCGACGACCCGAGTCGAGGCGCTGAGGACCCGGCGGTTCGAGGCGAGGTGCTGGCGCCAAGGAGGCACCGCAGCGCTGGAGTTGGGCCCGGCCACTCAGGACCGGGGCACTGGGGATCGAGGGGGCAAACTCGATCACCCCCTGCCCGAACTCGGCAAACGATCGGCAAGCCGCAGGAACACCGGGCTCCGCCGAACGTCGATCGTCGGGGTGAGGGCGGCCGGCAAGGGTTTATTCCCGGTGGGGCCCGGGTAGATCTGGGGCAACGGGAGCTTTTCGGGGCATTCGGGGCTGTTTTCGGGGCAGCCGGGGCTGTTTTGTGACCTGCGACACAACGGGTTTGCTGTTGCCCAGGTCACACCTACGGAGTAATCGGGGGTCTACTTTGGGTCATATGCACTGCTAGTGCGCGCGGCCGTCGCGCACGTTCGGCCGACACGGCGCCTGCGTCTTGCCCCGGGCGGTGCCCCTTCGTTACTGTCCCCGGGTCCCCATTACAGTCAGGTCACGAATAGGACGCCGAGCAACCACCCCCGAGGTTGCTCACCGGGATCCCCCGCCCGGCAGTCCGGACGCGAGATCTGATTCCCCGAAGATGGAAGGCCCCGTAGTCTTGGCTCGACACCGCTCCCCCGGCGGCCAAGTTCCTTCCCCGGCGCTCGAAGACGCACTTGACGGTGCGGTCGTCCGAGTCCGGGGTTCGCACCGGCTTCCCCCGCCCCCCTCTGCCCTTCGTGGTCGTGTGGTGGTCGCAGCGGTCGCAGCCGGTGCCTTCGCCGCCGCGGCCGCCGGCCAGACCCTCAACTCCCTCGGTTCCGACTCCGACGCCAATGTGACGCCGCTGGCCAGCTCTCGTGACGCCAGTGCCGCGTTCGGCGTCGGTGGCGACACCAAGGCGAGCGCCCCCGAGCTGCTCCCGGTCGCGCTGAACAGCGACGCCTCCGCCGAAGTGCAGAAGCTGAACGACAGCGCGTCGGTGACCAGCGCCCGCGTGGAGCGCGAAGCGGCCGAGCAGCGCAAGAAGGAAGAAGAGGCCAAGCGCCCCAAGATCGTGAACCCGTGCCCCGAGGCCCGGTTCACCTCCGGCTTCGGCGCCCGCTGGGGCGCCAGCCACAACGGCATCGACCTCGCCGCCCCGATCGGCACGCCGATCCTCGCGGCCGCCGACGGCACCGTGATCGAGGCGGGCTCCGCCAGCGGCTTCGGCCTCTGGGTCCGCATCCAGATGGACGACGGCACGATCCACGTCTACGGCCACATGAACAGCTTCTCGGTCCGCTCCGGCCAGAAGGTCAAGGCCGGCGAGCAGATCGCCGAGGTCGGCAACCGCGGTCAGTCCACCGGCCCGCACCTGCACTTCGAGGTGTGGACCGCGGGCGGCAAGAAGATCGACCCCAGCCCCTGGCTGCGTGAGCGCGGCGTCAAGATCTGAGCCCGCTCCTTCCGGATCCTCCGGCGGATGGCCCTCGCACCTGGTAGGCGAGGGCCGTCCGCATCGGGTGCACCTGTTCCCCGCCACGCCGTCCGGGCCTTCGGCGCGCGCTGGTCGAGCGGTACCCACCTGACCGGACCGCGAAGCGCACCTCAGCGCCGACTGCCAGCGCGCGGGCTGCCTGCGCACCCGCGGTGACCTACGGGACGTCGCCGCACACGCCGGGCCGTTGCGCACCATGTCGTTCCTCCTGCTCCCGGGGGGTGCAGGGACCCACCCGCTCGTCGAACTCGTGTTCGACGTTTTTTATAGCGGGTGGGTACGACAGTTTTAGAGCTTCACCATCGGCACGCTGCCGATCAGCATCAGCTTGACCTTGCCGGAGGCGCCGAAGTCGATGGTCGCGGTGGCGCGGGGACCGGTGCCGTCGGCCGCGACGACCGTGCCGAGGCCGTACTTGTCGTGGCTGACGCGGTCGCCCACGTCCAGCTTCAGCGCCACGGTGTCCTTCCAGCCCTTGAAGTTCGTCGTGCGCATCCCGCGCGAGGCGATGCCGGCCTGCGCCGAGTCGCCGCCGAACGAGGACGAGCGGCTGCCCCAGGTGGTCGCCGCCCGCGGCGAGCCGGACCGGAAGCCGCCGCGGGCGGGCTCCTCCCGCCGCCAGTCGAGCAGTTCGGCCGGGATCTCGTCCAGGAAGCGCGAAGCCGGGTTCGACATGGGCTGACCCCACGCCGTCCGCGCGACCGCCCTGGAGACGTACAGGCGCTGCCGCGCGCGGGTGATGGCCACGTACGCCAGCCGCCGTTCCTCCGCCAGCTCGGCGGGCTCGGACAGCGCGCGCATGTGCGGGAAGATGCCGTCCTCCCAGCCGGTGCAGAACACCACCGGGTACTCCAGGCCCTTCGCGGTGTGCACGGTCATCAGCGTGACCACGCCCGCGTCGTCGGAGTCGTCGCCGTCGGGCGACGGGATCGAGTCGGCGTCGGCGACCAGCGACACCCGCTCCAGGAAGGCGGGCAGCGAACCGGGCACCACCACGGTGTCCTCCGGCGGCGGCGTGACCTCCGCGGCGAACTCGCCGAACTCCCTGGCCACGGTGACCAGCTCGGTCAGGTTCTCCACCCGTGACGCGTCCTGCGGGTCGTCGGAGTCTTCCAGTTCCTGGCGGTATCCGGTGCGCTCGAGCACCGCCTCCAGGATGTCGGCCACCTCGGCCTCTTCCTCGACCAGCTCGCCGAGGTTGTCCATCAGCTCCAGGAAGCCCGCGATGGCCTTCTGCGACCGCGGGTTCATCAGGGTCACCTTGCCGTCGACGGCCTCGCGCAGCGCCGCGGCGAACGAGATCCGCTCGCGCTCGGCGTGCGCGGCGACCACCGCCTCGGCCCGGTCGCCGATGCCGCGCTTGGGCACGTTGAGAATGCGGCGCAGGCTGACCGTGTCCTCCGGATTGGCCAGCACCCGCAGGTAGGCCAGCATGTCGCGGACCTCGCGCCGCTCGTAGAACCGCACCCCGCCGACCACGCGGTAGGGCAGGCCGAGCCGGATGAAGATCTCCTCGAACACCCGCGACTGGTTGTTCGTGCGGTAGAAGACCGCCACGTCGCCGTAGTTCGCCGCGCCCGAATCGGCCAGCTCGTCGATCTCGCCGGCCACGAAGGCGGCCTCGTCGTGCTCGTTGTCGGCCACGTAGCCGACGATCTTCTCGCCGTCGCCGGAGTCGGTCCACAACCGCTTCGCGCGGCGGTTCGGGTTGCGCGCGATCACCGCGTTGGCCGCGGAGAGAATGGTCTGCGTGGAGCGGTAGTTCTGCTCCAGGAGGATGGTGTGCGCGTTGGTGAAGTCGCGCTCGAACTCCTCGATGTTGCGGATGGTCGCGCCGCGGAAGGCGTAGATCGACTGGTCCGCGTCACCGACCACGCAGAGCTCGCCAGGCTCCACGCCGGACTCGGTGGTCCCGGTGCCGACCAGCTCGCGGACCAGCGTGTACTGCGCGTGGTTGGTGTCCTGGTACTCGTCGACCAGCACGTGCCGGAACCGCCGCCGGTAGTACTCGGCCACCTCGGGGTAGTTCTGCAGCAGCTCGACCGTGCGCATGATCAGGTCGTCGAAGTCCATCGCGTTGGCCTGGCCGAGGCGCAGCTGGTACTCCGCGTACGCCTCGGCGACCCGGCGCTCCAGGTCGTTGGTGGCCTTCGCCTTGGCGTCCTCGGCGTCGAGCAGTTCGTTCTTCAGGTTCGAGATGTGGATGGCCAGCGTGCGCGCCGGGTACCGCTTCGGGTCCAGGTCGAGGTCGCGGGCGACCAGCGTGATCAGGCGCTTGGTGTCGTCGGCGTCGTAGATGGAGAAGCTGGAGGTCATGCCGAGGGTCTTGGCCTCGCGGCGCATGATCCGCACGCACATGGAGTGGAAGGTGGACACCCACATCGCGTTGGCGCGCTTGCCGACCAGCTCGCTGACCCGGTCCCGCATCTCGGCGGCGGCCTTGTTGGTGAAGGTGATGGCGAGGATCTGGCCGGGGTGCGCGCCGCGCTCGGCGAGCAGGTAGGCGATCCGCCGGGTGAGCACCCTCGTTTTGCCCGACCCCGCGCCCGCGACGACCAGCAGCGGCGCGCCGGCGTGCGTGACCGCGGCGCGCTGGGCGGGGTTGAGGTCGGCGAGCAGGGCGGACTCGCCGGTGGGGGCGGGGAGATCGAAGAGGGTGTCCATCGCCTGTCCACGTTACTCGGCAGGGGTGACGAAGTACGGCACCGGACGTAGGTGGCGAAGCCGCCCGGGAGCCGATGCCGGGGCGGCCCGCCCGGGCGCACCCTGGTGGCATGTCCAGTACAGAGCCGACACCAGCCAGGATCCGCGCTTCGGACGCCGAACGCGAACGGGTCGCCACCCGAGTCCAGTCCGCCGGCGCGGCGGGCAGGCTCACCATCACCGAGACCGACGAGCGGGTCGCCGCGGTCTACGCCGCCACGTTCACCGACGAGCTGGCCGCGCTGACCGCCGACCTGCCGCCGGACCGGCCGTCACCGCGCCGCCCACCGGTCCGCGCGCTGCGGGTGCACGCCGCGATCGCGGTCGCGCTCTCGGTGTTGCTCGTCGTGCGCTGGGTGGTTTCCGGCGCCGACTTCTTCTGGCCGGTGATGCCCATCTTCTGGCTTGCGGTCAGCGTCGCCGGGCACGCCTGGGTGCGCGGGTTCCCGGCTCGGCGGCGTGACGTTGTGCCATACTGACGGTGTGCGGCGACACCACCGATTTTTCTACGGGATCCGGACTCCGGCTCCCGTGTCCGCGTAGTGCCGCGACGCAGTCACCACGAAGCCCCGGAGTCCACGGACCCGGGGCTTTCGCAGGCTTTGGGACCCGAAGCGGATCCGGACCCGATCACGGAGGTCCCGATGAACCCCCAGACCGACGAACCCACCGCCGACGACATCGACGCGCTCCGCAAGGAGATCGACTGGCTGGACCAGGAGATCCTGCGCCTGGTGAAACGCCGGGTCGAGGTGTCCAAGACGATCGGCGCCGCGCGGATGGCGGCCGGTGGCACGCGCATCGTCTACAACCGCGAGATGGACGTGCTCGCGCGGTACCGCGAACTGGGGCCGGAGGGCCGCGAGCTGGCGATGGCGCTGCTGAACCTCGGCCGCGGGCGGCTGGGCCGGTAACAATGCCGGAAGTTCAGGGTGTGCCCTGAGCCAAGGCGCGCCGGAGACGGGCACACTGGACGCATGGGAACGATCGTCAACCTGATCGCCGTGGTGGTGGCCATCGCCGGGCTGCTCGCCGCGCTCGGTCACGCCGGTTATCTCGCGATGCTGAACAAGGCCGCCAAGGACCGCGCGGGCGGCTCCCCGATCGCGCAGTACGTGCGCAGCCGGTGGGCGGTGGCGGGCGGTACCACAGCCGCCTCGTTCCTCGCGCTTCTGATCACCGGCAGCGACGCGATTCCGATGGACGTGCTGGCGATCGTGCTCGCGGCCGGTAGTGGCGCGGTGGCCACCAAGGCGTTGCAGTCCACCCAGCAGAGGTACCGGTCCGGCGGCTGAGCGCCGAAGGCACACTCAGAGCGGTTACCCGGGGTGTCGTTGGTGGCTCACCACCCGCCCGGCGCGCCCGTCGGAGTGAATTTTCTGCAAGTTGCAGATTTGGTGGCGCGTTCTGGCTCCGGGCCTTCTACTCTGTTCAGGAGAGGACCCGCGTGTCAGTTCGGGCATGCGAGGCCGGTGGTCTCGCATGTGCACAGCCGGATGCTCGTGCAGATGTGATGTGCAAATGCTCGTCAGCGCCGAACGTGCACTGCTCCGATCGGGTTCAACCGGGCAAGACCACCGTAAGCAGCGGCAGGGAGGAGAGGTCCACCCAGCATGAACGGCAGGATCGACTCCACCGGCACCGGTACCGGGCACGGCCGTCACCGCCGCGGCTCGGGCACCTGGACCCCGGCCGTCCCGGCCACGGGACACCATTCGCACCGCGCCTACGGGCAGACCAGCACACTGGGCCACGGCCAGACCGGCACGCTGGCCTATGGGCAGACCGGTGCACTCGGGCACGGGCAGCCCAGCACGCTCGCCTACGGGCAGACCGGCGCGCTCGGCCACGGGCAGACCGGCACGCTGGAGCCGCCCGCCCAGCGCACCGAAGCCGGCTACCGCGCCTCCCGTGGTGTGCTACCGCTCCACGCGCTCGACGACACCGCGCCGATGGCCCCGCCCGCGCTGCCCAGTCAGCGTGGTGAGGTCCGCCAGCCGCTCACCGAACCGCCCGAATCCAACGAGGCCACCGGTCCGGTGCGCCGCACCAAGGTCACCCTGACGCCGCCGCCCGCCTCCGACAACGACACTGACGCCACCGACGAGGCCGACGACGAGGCCCGTATCTACCTCGCGCCGCCGGTGGACGGGCTGAGCACCTTCGACCTCGGCACCGTGCCCGCCTCGGTCACCCCGCCCCGGACCTGGCGCAAGGCCGCCTGGTTCGCCGCCGCCTCCTCCGGTGGCGTGGTGGTCGCCATGCTGTGCGCGGGCACCTTCCTGGTCGGCCAGCCACCGGCTGGCGAGTCCCGCGCGATCAACGGCTGGCTCGGCGAGAACGGCGGCGGTGGCCACCCGCTGGTCCAGGGCGACCTGCCGCTGCCAGGCGACGGCACGGGCACCGGCACCAGCACCGAGCCGCCCGAGGCCGACTCCCCGGCGCCCTCCTCCGGCCCCGGCTCCGACCTCCCGGCGTCCAGCGACCAGCCGGGCACCAGCACCGGCGACGCGCCGTCCTCGGTCGGCGGCACCCGCCCGACCACCCCGCAGAGCGGGCCGGGCAGCTCCCAACCGGACACCGGCAAGCCCAGCAAGCCCGACCTGCAGAAGCCCCCGCAGAAGCCGGCCAAGCGCGAGTTCGAGAAGCAGCGCTACTGGACCAACAACGATCCGAAGACCATGGCCGACCACTCGGAGAAGTTCTTCAACACCGTCACCGAGGACCCGAACTCGGCCGCCGCGCTGACCGACGGCGAGTTGCGCCAGCAGGGCGCCTCCGGCCTGCGCGAGAACTACTCCGACGTGGCGTACTTCGAGGTCAAGCACATCTACGTGGACCCGAACGACGGGGTCACCGTCAACACCGTCGAGGTGACCCACGCCGACGGCAGCAAGAGCACCGAGCAGCGCACCCTGGTCTTCAGCGAGAACGACAAGATCACCGACGACGGCCGTTGAGACCGCCGGCGCGTTACAGCCGCGGCGCTGGGCCGTTCGGCCCAGCGGTGAACGGGCCGCCATTGGGCTATGTGGGTGGCCTTGACTGCCGTTCGTCGTGCCGCAGCGGCTATCCGCCGATCGAGGGTGGCTCCGGGCCGTGCCCGTTCGGTTACCTGGAGGCGTGCACGAGACAACCGGGATCCAGCGGGAGCCGGTCAGGACCCGGGTGGAGGACGTGGTCCCGCCGGAGATGCTGGCCGACCCACTGGTCGATCGCGCGCACCTCGAGGAGGTGTTCGCCGCGCCGGAGAAGTTCCTGCCCGAACCGGTCCCCGAGCCCGAGCCGGAGCGCCCGGCGGCGCGGCCGGAAAGCCCGCCGCCCGAGGTGGAGAGCCGGTTCGCTCGGCGGTCCAAGCTGTTCGGCCTGCTCGGCGCGGCCGCGTTGCTGACCGGCTCGATCGCCGCGGCCGCCATGCTGCGCGACCGGCCGCCGGAGCACTCCGGGATCGGCACCGCGCCGCCGGTGGAGTCCGCCATCACCGGCGCGGCCGCGCTGGGCGGGTTTGCCATCCCGGCGCCACGCGCACCGGCGCCGACCGAGCCCACCCTGCCCGCGACCTCGGCAAACTCGTCCACCAGTCAGAGCGGCAGCACCACCACCGGAGACACCAGCACCGCACCCGTGGTGCCCAGCACCGTGTCACCGGCGGCGGGCACCTCGACCAGCACCCCGCTGGGCAAGCGCGAGCTGGTCGAGCAGTTCTACCGGCAGGTGGACGTCGATCCGTCCGGTGCGCTGTCCATGCTCACCGGCGCACTGGCGGGCGACCAGCCCGGCGACCTGGTGCGCGCGTGGACCGCGATGGACTCGGTGCACGTGGAAACCGTGCGCGAGCAGCAGGACGGCTCGGTGCTGGCGGTGGTCACCATGTTCGACGACGACGGGCGGCAGCTGCGGATCACCCAGCAGCTGTGGTTCGCCGCCGGCGGATTGATCTCCGAGGCCCGGTTGCTGGCCGCCCAGCACACTTCCTAGGCTCTCCACCGCTCGTCGTGACCAGGCACACCCACGCGTTGGGTGCCGCCTGCGTGTGCGCAGAGTTAACGCCCTAGCCTTAGTCACGAGACGGTCTCGGCAAAACCGGCCCACCGGCCGTCCCCTGTGCATACGCTTCAGCGGGCACGAGTTCCACCACCGCGGGGCCCGTGGAGCACCAGAAGGAGGTCGCGTGAGCGACGAGGGTCGCCTGGTCGCCGGCCGGTACCGGATCGTCCAGAAGATCGGCACCGGCGCGATGGGTGCCGTCTGGCAGGCGCACGACGAGGTACTGGCGCGCACGGTCGCGATCAAGCAGCTGCTGCTGCAGCCGGGCCTCGACGGGCACGAAGCCGAGGACGCGCGCCAGCGCACCATGCGTGAAGGCCGGATCGCCGCCCGGCTGCACCACCCGAACGCGATCACCGTGTTCGACGTGGTCACCGACGACAACGGCCAGCCGTGCCTGATCATGGAGTACCTGAACTCCACCAGCCTGGCGCAGGTGCTGCACGAGCACAAAACGCTGCCGCCGATGGAGGTGGCGCGGATCGGCGCGCAGATCGCGGCGGCGCTCAAGGAGGCGCACGCGGTCGGCATCGTGCACCGCGACATCAAGCCGGGCAACATCCTGATCGCGGGCAACGGCCACGTGAAGATCACCGACTTCGGCATCTCGCGGGCCAAGGACGACGTCACGGTCACCAAGACCGGCATGATCGCCGGGACGCCCGCCTACCTGGCGCCCGAGGTGGCCATCGGCGGTGACCCCGGCCCCGAGTCGGACGTGTTCTCGCTGGGCTCCACGCTGTACGCGGCCTGCGAGGGCCAGCCGCCGTTCGGGCTGAGCGAGAACACGCTGAGCCTGCTGCACGCGGTGGCCGCCGGGCAGATCAACCCGCCGCGCCAGTCCGGCCCGATGGCCAGCGTGCTCGCGGTGATGCTGCACCCCGAGATCGGCCACCGGCCGACCGCCGAGGAGTGCGAGGAACTGCTGGACGCGGTCGCGCGCGGGGAGACCCCGCTCGGTGGTCCGGCCGACACCACGCACGCCGTGCCGGCCGCCGCGCTCGGTGCCGGTGCGGTGGCGGGCGCGCTGGGCACCAAGACCATGCCGGAGCCCGACGAGCTGTCCGGTGGGTACTCCGGCACGCTGTCCGACGCGCCGGCCGCCGGTGGCTTCTACGACAACCGCCCGGACGACGGCTACCCGCCCGCCGACGGTTACCCGGACGAGGACTACGACAGCGACCAGTTCCGCGCGGCGGCCGCCACCACGGTCGCGGCGCCGACCCCGGTCCAGCCGTACCCGGACGACGACGGCTACGACTACCAGCCCGCCCCGCAGGGCACCCCGCCGCCGCCCGCCGACGAGCGCAAGGCGGCGTGGAAGAAGCCCGCCGCGATCGGCGGCATCGTGCTGGTCGCGCTGATCGCCCTGGGTGTGTGGATCTTCCTGCCCGGCGACAACAAGTCCGGGGACGCCGACCCGATCGCGCCGCCGCCCGCGCCCAGTTCGAGCGCGCCGTCGAGCACGGAAAGCTCGGTGGTGGAGTCGAGCGCGGAAGAGGAGTCCTCGAACCGGCCCGAGCCGCCGAAGCAGACGTCTTCGGCCCCGCCCAAGGACAACACCCCGACCAAGGACACGCCGACGCCGACGAAGCCGACGACGACCAAGCCCACCACGACGACGACGAAGTCCACCCCGCCGGAACCGAGCGACCCGCCGCCTACCGGCACTGAGTAGGCAGGCTCACGCTCGCTGTGGCGCGGCGGCAGTCGATCACCGGTTAGTGTGGATATGGCCAGACCCCCGGATCGTAGGCGTGACAGAGGTAGTTGATTGAGTTCTCAGGGCGCGCTCGTCGGCGGCCGCTATCGGCTGGACCAGCCGATCGGGCGCGGGCGAGCGGGAATCGTCTGGATGGCGTACGACACACGCCTGCACCGGAACGTGGCCGCGAAACGGCTTTACCTGCCGTCGGGACTCGACCCGCAGCAGACCGAGCACGCCCGCGCGCTGGCCGTGCAGCAGGGCCACGACGCCACCCGGATCTCGCACGCCTGCGCGATCACCGTGCACGACGTGGTCCGCGACGGCGCCGACGTGTGGCTCGCGATGGAGTACGTGCCCTCGCGCAACATGGTCGACTTCCTGGCCGAGTACGGCAGGCTCACCCCGGAGCAGGCGGCCTTCCTCGGCGTGCAGCTCGGCTCGGCGCTGATGGCCGCGCACGCCGCCGGGATCCAGCACCGCGGGCTGCAGCCGAGCAACGTGCTGCTCGCCGACGACGGCGGGGTCAAACTCACTGACATCGGCATCTCCGGCTGGCTCGACCCGGCGTACCTCTCGCCCGAGATGCGCCGCGGTGAGACACCGACGACCGCCTCCGACGCCTATTCGCTGGGCGCGACCCTGTTCGCCGCGGTGGAGGGCGTGCCGCCGATGGGGCCGGACGGCGCCGGGCCGCAGGTGCAGCCCAACCACACCGGGGTGCTCTCCGGCGCGCTGTCGAAGATGCTGCGGACGGATCCGGTGACGCGGCCGACCATGTCCGACATCATCACCTCGCTGAAGGCGATCACCGACGGCAGGCAGACCGCGTTCATCCCGCCGACCGCGACCGCGCTGCCCGAGGTGACCACGCCGCCGCCGTCCCCGCACAGCCCGCCGCCGGTCCCGCCGCAGCAGCAGACCCGCGTCGGCGGGATGCCGCCGATGCCACCGCAGCAGCAACAACAGCAGCTGCAGCAGGCGAAGCGGCCGAGCCCGTCCGGCGATCAGATCCGCCGCTGGGTGGTGATGGCGCTGGCCATCTTCTTCGCGGTGGCGATGGGGATCGCGTTCACCGAGCTGTTCCTGCTCTGACCGACGCCGCCCGCAGGCCGTCGACCAGGTGGCGGACCACCGGCAGCTCACGCGCGTGCCAGGCCACCGCGGCGTGGATGCAGCGGACCACGTCCGGCCGGACCACCGGGCGCACCACCACGTCCGGGTGCGGTGAGCCGAGGCCCAGCTCGGGGATCAGCATCACGCCGAGCCCGGCCGCGACGAAGCCCTGCGCGGTGGCGTAGTCCTCGGATTCGACCGCGAACTCCGGCTTGAACCCAGCTTCGGCGCAGGCGCCGAGCAGGATGTCGAGGCAGGGCCCGAGCGGTTCGATGCCGACCCACGGTTCGCCGCCCAGCTCGGCCAGCTCGATGACCTCCTTCGAGGCCAGCGGGTGCCACTTGGGCAGCACAGCCCGGTACGGGTCGTCGAGCAGCGGGAACAGGTCGACGTTCTTCGCGGGCCTGCCCTGGCGCGGCACCACGACGATGGCGAAGTCGGTCTCGCCGGACTCGACCGCGGGCAGCGGGTCCTCCGGCTCGGTCAGCTTCAGGCTGAGCCGGACCCCGGGGAAGTCGCGGCGCACGGCGGCGACCGCGGGCGGGACCAGCGCCGCGCCCGCGGTGGCGAAGTACCGGATGGACAGGCTGCCGGTCCGCCCGTCCTTCAGCTCGGCCAACGCTGCTTCTGCCCGCAAAAGCTGGTTGCCCAGTACTTCGGCGTGCTCGGCGAGCAGGCGGCCGGCCGGGGTGGGGCGCACGCCGCGGCCCGCGCGTTCGAGCAGGGGCGTGCCCGCTTCGCGTTCCAGGGTGGACAGCTGCTGGCTCAGCGCCGACGGCGTGTAGCCGAGGCTGCGGGCCGCCGCGGAGATCGAACCGCTGGTGATCACGGCGTTCAGCACCTGCATGCGACGGAAGTCGAGCATGCCGCGATTTTACAGTTCTGCTAACAGATCAGTGCAGAAGATTTCGCTTGTCCTTACCCCTCGGCGTGGCGAGGCTGGAGCCGTACTCGAGGGAGGCTGGGGTGACCGAAACGAAGACCCTGTTGCGGATGGGCGCGCTCGCACTCATGTGGGGGTCGAGCTTCTTCTGGATCAAGCTGGGGCTGCACGCGTTCTCGCCGGTGCAGCTCGTGCTGGGCAGGCTGGTGCTCGGGGCGGGGGTGCTCCTGCTGCTCTGCCTGCTCAACCGCCACCGGCTGCCGTCCGACCGGCGGCTGTGGTTCCACCTGGCCATCGCCGGGCTGTTCCACTGCGCGCTGCCGTTCCTGCTCTTCGCGATCGGCGAGCAGACGGTGGACTCCGGCATCACCGGCGTGATCAACGCGACCACGCCGCTGTGGGCGTTGCTGGTCGCGCTGCTGTGGGGGATGGAGCGCCGGATGGGCCTGGCGAAGGGCGCCGGGCTGGTGCTCGGGCTGGCGGGCACCGCGTTGATCTTCGCGCCGTGGCAGGCGTCCGGCCTGCTCAGCTGGGGTGCGCTGGCCTGCCTCGCGGCCTCGGCCAGCTACGGCTTCGTTTTTGTCTACGAGGAGCGGTACCTCTCGCGCAGCGGGTCGTCGCCGATCGTGCTGGCGGGCACGCAGATGCTGCTGGCCAGCGGGTTCATCCTGCTGGCGATGCCGGTCGGCGGTACCACGCCGGTGCACTTCGACCTCGGTGCCTTCGTCGCGGTGGCGGTGCTCGGCGTGTTCTCCACCGGTATCGCGTTCGCGATGAACTACCGGCTGCTGGAGACCGAGGGCGCGGTGGCCGCGTCGACGGTGGGGTACCTGCTGCCGGTGGTTTCGGTGCTGCTGGGGAGCCTGTTCCTCAGTGAGCAGCTGGACCTGCGGGTGATGGCCGGCATGGTGATCGTGCTGGCCGGCGTGGCGCTGACCAGGGTGAAGCGCCGGGCAGCCCACCTCGAACTGGAGCCGGTTCCCGTCGAACCGGCTCCGGCCAAGTAGCTCCAGCTCAGACGAAGCGGCGCAGCCGCTTGCGGTGGGCCGGCAACTCGCACCGCAGCGGGTTCTGAGGTTCCGCGACCCGCACCGTCACGCAAACCACTTCAAACGTCCAACTCAGACCAGGCGGCGGTCGGAGGCCCAGCGGGAAAGCTCGTAGCGGTTGGACAGCTGGGTCTTCCGAAGCACGCTCGACACGTGCGTCTCCACCGTCTTCACCGAGATGAACAGCTCCGACGCGATCTCCTTGTAGGCGTACCCGCGCGCGAGCAGCCGCAGCACGTCGCGCTCTCGCGGGGTGAGCAGGTCCAGTTCGGGGTCGCTGATCGGCGCCGAACCGGGCCGGTCGGCGAAGGCGTCCAGCACGAAGCCCGCCAGCCGCGGCGAGAAGACCGCGTCCCCGTCGGAGACGCGCACCACCGCCCGGACCAGTTCCTTCGACGAGATCGTCTTGGTGACATACCCCCGGGCCCCCGCCCGGATCACCGCGATCACGTCCTCGGCCGCGTCCGACACCGAAAGCGCCAGGAACACCACGTCCGGCAGCTCCGGCCGGACCCGGCGCAGCACCTCGGCGCCACCACCGTCCGGCATGTGCACGTCGAGCAGCACCACCTGCGGGCGGGTGCGCGCGATCCCCGCCACCGCCTCGGCGACGGACCCCGCCTCGCCGACCACCCGCACCTCCTCGGTGATGGACTCCAGCTCGGTCCGCACCCCCGCGCGGAACAAAGCGTGGTCGTCCACCAGGAACACCGAAACCGGCTGCTTCGCTTCGTCCGTCACGCGACCTTCCCAACCTTGAGCGGCATCTCCAACTGCACCTCGGTGCCCTCGCCAGGGGCGGTGCGCAGGCGGCACTTGCCGCCGTTGCGCTCCATCCTCCCCCGGATCGAGTCCGCGAGGCCATGCCGGTCGTCCGGCACCGCGTCCGGATCGAAGCCCTTCCCCCGGTCGCGCACAAAAACCGTCACCGCCGTCGGCTCCACCTCGGCGTACACGCTGACCTCGTCCACCCCGGCGTGCTTGGCCGCGTTGACGATGGCCTCCCGCGCGGCCTGCACCAGCGCGGTCAGCGGCTCGTCCAGCTCGGCCTCCCCGACCACCACCTGCTGGACCGAGATCGCGAAGCTGTCCTCCACTTCCCCGCACGCGGTCGCGATGGCCTCGGACAGCCGTCCCCCGGACTGCGCGAGCCCCTCCGACCCCGACTTCTCCTTGTCCCCGTACCCCGACGGCCCGTACAGCCAGCTGCGCAGCTGCCGCTCCTGCCCCCTGGCCAGCCGCGCGACCTCCCGCGGGTCACCCGACTGCTTCTGGATCAACGCGAGCGTCTGCAGCACCGAGTCGTGCAGGTGCGCGGCGATCTCGGCGCGTTCCTCGGTGCGGATGCGGGCCCGGCGCTCCTCCCCGAGGTCGCGGACCATCCGCACCCAGAACGGCACGGTCAGCACCGCCACCCCGATCAGCGTGGCCAGCACCGCGAGCAACGCGAACTGGATCTGCTCCATGCTCCCCGAGCGGAGCAGCACCACCCCGACCCCGGTCATCACCAGCGCCGCCCCGGCCAGGATGCGGATCGCCGCCGACCAGCCGCCCGCCCCGGACAGCGTGCCGACCACACCCGTTTTCGCCCCGGCGCGCCAGCGGCGGCGCTGCGACTCGTCGGCCTCCCGCCAGACCACCGCCGCGCCGATCAGCGCGACCGTCAGCGGCGCGGCCACCCAGCCGCTGAACAACCCGCTCAGCGCACCCCCGGCCACCGACAGGCCGACGCCGAGCGCGATCAGCCCGAACGCCTGCTGGCGGTCCTTGGCGGTGCCCTCCTTCTTCTCCTCCTTGGCGTTCTGCGGCACGAACACCCAGAGCAGCCCGTAGGCGAACAGGCCGACCCCGCCCAGCCCGCCGAGCAGGGCGAAGGTCATCCGCACCCACAGCACGCGGACGCCGAGGTGGTCGGCGAGGCCGCCGGCCACACCGGCCACCGCGCGGCCGGACCGCCGCCGGTACATCTTGGGCGGGCCCGCCTCCGCGACGGCCGAGCGCGGCGCGGGGATCACCACGGTCTCCGCCTCCGGCGGCGCCGCTTCGTGGGTTCGCTGGACCTGTTCTGGCACGTCGCCCATGGTCACACGCCGCACGCGCCGGGGTCATCAGGGAAACCCCCGAGGCGGACCCGGGTCCGCGCGCCCCTGAGCAAGTTCAGGGGACATCCCGGATGTGCGCACGCGGCCCGGAGCGCATTCTCGATGGCATGAGTGGGACATCGACGCAGCCGCCGGAAACTTCGAAACCGGGGCTGAACGGTTTCGAAGAGACCGTCAAGGACTTCTGGGCGAGCCGCCCGCGTCGGCCGAAGCAGGGGCGGAAGGTCGCCGGGGTGGCGGCCGGGATCGGCAACCGGTACGGCATCGACCCGGTGGTGGTGCGCGTGGCGCTGGTCGCCGCGACCGTGTTCGGCGGCATCGGCATCGGGCTGTACGTCGTCGGCTGGCTGCTGTTCGCCGACGAGCACGACGAGGTGTCACCGATCGAGGGCCTGATCGGCCGCGGCCAGACGTCGATGAACCCCGCCTTCACCGTGGTGCTGGCCTGCTCGCTGTTCTTCGTCATCCCGTGGTCGTTCGCGGGCAACTGGTTCGACGGCGGCGGGTTCTTCGGCCTCGGCCTGATCCTGCTGGCGCTGTACCTGCTGCACCGCAGCCGCGGCCAGTTCAACCGGCCCGCCGTGCCGCCCGCTCCGGGCCACGACGCGGGCTTCACCATGACCGACGGAGGTACCACCGTGTCCAGCAGCCCCGACGCGCCCCCGCGGTGGGACCCGCTCGGCGCGGCGCCGTTCGCCTGGGATCTGCCCGATCCCCACCCGGCGCCGGTGCTCGCCGACGAGCCACCGGCCCCGCCGGTCCCGCGCCGGCGCACCTCCCCGATCGGCAAGGTCACCTTCGCCGTGGCGCTGGTCACCGCGGGTGTGCTGACCACGCTCGGCATCTCCGGCGTGGGGTGGTTCAGCCCGGCGCACATCATCGGCGTGACGCTCGGTGTGCTCGGCGTCGGCCTGGTCGCCGGTGCGCTCACCGGCGGCGGGCGCGGCCTGATCGGGCTGGCCGTGCCGCTGTCCATCGCCGGGGTGGCGCTGACCGCGGTGCCGTTCCACGCCGTCGGCGGCGGGGTCGGCAATCTCGACGCCACGCCGCGGTCCGCGGCCGAGCTGCGCCCGGTCTACGAGCAGACCGCGGGCAACATCGATCTCGACCTGACCGAACTGCCCCCGGACACCCCGGTCACCGCCACCGTGCGCAGCTCGGTCGGCAACTCGACGGTGATCGTGCCGGACAACGCCGACGTGCAGGTCACCTGTGAGAGCCCGGTCGGGGACATCGAATGCCTCGGCCGCGAGCACAGCGGGCTCGGCAACGCGCCGATCACCGTGACCGACCAGGGCAGTGACGGCCCGGGCGGCCCGAAGTACAACCTGACCGTGACCACTTCGGCTGGCAACGTGGAGGTGCGCCGTGGCTGAGGAAACCGACCGCGAGACCATGAAGCCGGCCCGCCGGGTGGACGTGTTCACCCTGCTGATCGGGATCGCCACGCTCGGCGCTTCGGCCTACGTGCTGACCGACGGCGCGCTGCCGCTGCCCGGGTTCGACCCGCGGTGGCTGGTGGCCGGGGCCGCGGTGCTGATCGGCCTGCTGCTGCTCGGCGCCTCGTTCAGCGGCAAGAAGCGATAACCCCACTCAACGGAAAGGGCCCCCGGAATCGTCCGGGGGCCCTTTCCGCTTACTCCCACTCGATGGTGCCCGGCGGCTTGCTCGTCACGTCCAGCACCACGCGGTTCACCTCGGCCACCTCGTTGGTGATCCGGGTGGAGATGCGCTCGAGCACCTCGTACGGCAGGCGGGTCCAGTCCGCGGTCATCGCGTCCTCACTGGACACCGGCCGCAGCACCACCGGGTGCCCGTAGGTCCGCCCGTCGCCCTGCACGCCGACGCTGCGCACGTCCGCCAGCAGCACCACCGGGCACTGCCAGATGTCGCGGTCCATCCCGGCCGCGGTCAGCTCCTCGCGCGCGATCGCGTCCGCCGCCCGCAGCGTGGCCAGCCGGTCCGCGGTGACCTCGCCGATGATCCGGATGCCCAGCCCCGGCCCGGGGAACGGCTGCCGGTGCACGATCGTCTCCGGCAGGCCCAGCTCGAGGCCGACCCGGCGCACCTCGTCCTTGAACAGCAGCCGCAGCGGCTCGACCAGTTCGAACGCCAGGTCCTCCGGCAGGCCGCCGACGTTGTGGTGGCTCTTGATGTTCGAGGTGCCCGCGCCGCCGCCGGACTCGACCACGTCCGGGTAGAGCGTGCCCTGCACCAGGAACCGGTAGTCGCCCTGCGCCTTGAGGTCGCGCTCGGCCTGCTCGAACACGCGGATGAACTCGCGGCCGATGATCTTGCGCTTCTGCTCGGGATCGGTGACCCCGGCGAGTGCGTCGAGGAACCGCTCACGGGCGTCCACGGTGACCAGGTTCACCCCGGTCGCGGCGACGAAGTCCCGCTCGACCTGGGTGCGCTCGCCCGAGCGCAGCAGGCCGTGGTCGACGAAAACGCAGGTGAGCCGGTCGCCGATGGCGCGCTGCACCAGGGTGGCGGCCACCGCCGAGTCCACCCCGCCGGACAGCCCGCAGATCGCCCTGCCGGCACCGACCTGGGCGGAGATCGCGGCGATCTGGTCCTCCACAATGGACGCGGTTGTCCACTGTGGACGGATGCCGGCGATCTCGTGCAGGAACCGGCGCAGCACCTCCTGCCCGTGCGGGGAGTGCCCCACCTCGGGGTGGTACTGCACGCCGGCGATGCGGCGCTCGGTGTTCTCGAACCCGGCCACCGGCGCGCCTTCGGAGGTGGCGGTGACCACCGCGCCCTCGGGGGCCTTGGTCACGCTGTCGCCGTGGCTCATCCACGCCGGGTGGCGCGTCGGCAACTCCTCGTGCAAGACACCACCGTCACCGGTGACCTTGACCTCGGTGCGGCCGTACTCGCGCGCCCCGGTCGCCTCCACGGTGCCGCCCAGCGCCTGTGCCAGCAGCTGGAAGCCGTAGCAGATGCCGAACACCGGCACCCCGGCCTCGACCAGCGCCGGATCCATCGCGGGCGCGCCCTCTTCGTACACACTGGACGGTCCACCCGAAAGGATGATCGCGGACGGGTTCTTCGCCAGCAGCTCGTCGACTGCGGCGGTGTGCGGTACCACCTCGGAGTAGACCTGGGCCTCGCGGACGCGCCGCGCGATCAGCTGCGCGTACTGCGCCCCGAAGTCCACCACGAGCACCGGCCCGGTGCTGCTGTTCACTCGCCGACCTCCTTCTCCTCGCGCACTATCGTCGCAGGTGATGACTTCGAGGAAAGGACGGGGATGCGAGCCACGCTGAGCTGCGGACCGGCGAACACACGCGGGCACGACCGGGTGCGGGAGGTGCCTGCCGCGTGATCGAGGAAGCGTTCACCCCCGAACCCCGTCCCGCCTGGATCGCCGGGCTGCCCGAGCAGGGCGCGAGCACGCTCGAGGTGACCCACCCGTTCGACGGCAGCGAGGTGGCCACGGTCGCCGTGCCCGGCCCGGAGCAGGTCGAGCGCGCGGTGGCGAAGGCCGCCGCGGTGGCCGCCGAGTTCCGCCGCCGCCCGGCGCACCAGCACGCCGCGGTGCTCGAGCACGTGTCGCGGGCGCTCACCGAACGCGCCGAGGAGATCGCCGAGGTGATCACCGCGGAGAACGGCAAGCCGCTGAAGTGGTCGGAGGTCGAGGTGCGGCGCGCGATCTCGGTGTTCCGGATCGCCGCCGAGGAGGCCCGCCGGTTCGACGGGCAGCTGCAGCGGCTGGACACCGACGAAGGCGGTGAGGGCAGGCTGGCGCTGGTCCGGCGGGTGCCACGCGGACCGGTGCTCGGCATCGCGCCGTTCAACTTCCCGCTGAACCTGGTGGCGCACAAGGTCGCGCCCGCGCTCGCGGTCGGTGCGCCGATCATCGTCAAGCCCGCGCCGCGCACCCCGCTGTCGGCGTTGATCCTCGGGGAGATCCTGGCCGAGACGGACCTGCCGGACGGCGCGTTTTCCGTGCTGCCGCTGGGAAACGAGGAAACCTCGGCACTGGTGGCCGATCCCCGGCTGCCGGTGGTGTCGTTCACCGGCTCCGGCCCGGTCGGCTGGTCGATCGCCGACGCGGCCGCGCGCAAGCACGTGGTGCTCGAACTCGGCGGCAACGCGGCGGCCGTGGTACTGGCCGACTGGCCGGACCTCGCCGGGGCCGCGCGGCGCATCGCCACCTTCGGCAACTACCAGGCAGGCCAGTCGTGCATCGCGGTGCAGCGGGTGATCGTCGAGCGCGCCGTCGCCGACGAGTTCGTGCCCGTGCTGACCGAGGCGGTGCGCGGGCTGCGGACGGGCGACCCGTACGACACCGAGGTCGAGGTCGGCCCCGTGGTGGACGAAGCCGCGGCTGCCCGGATCGTTACCTGGATCGGTGAAGCCGTCGACGCGGGCGCGCGCGTGCTGACCGGTGGTGGCCGGACGGGCGCGACGGTCGAACCGACCTTGCTCACCGACGTGCCGCCGGAGGCAAAAGTATGGGCGGAAGAAGTGTTCGGGCCGGTGCTCGCGATTTCCGTGGTGGATTCCGCCGACGCCGCCTTCGCCGCGGTGAACGATTCGCGATACGGGCTCCAGGCAGGCGTTTTCACGCGTGATGTCGGGCTCGCCTTCCGCGCGTCGGCGGAACTGGAGACCGGCGGGGTGATCATCGGTGACGTGCCGTCCTACCGCGCCGACCAGATGCCGTATGGCGGGGTCAAGGGCTCGGGACGGGGCCGCGAAGGCGTGCCGGCGGCGATGGCGGACCTGACGGAGGAGAAGGTAACCGTACTGACCGGCATCACTCTTTAGGACTAATACAGTTCAAGGTCAGCGCATATAGTAATTCCCATACCTCCATTCGTGCGGTACCTTCAGCCAAGGTTCCTTGGGGGGAACCTGATCCGGACACCCAGCGTCGCAACCTGCAAAGCACCAGCACAGCTTGCGACGAGCGGAAAAGGTTGGCTGCGCCGCCACCGGCGCATTCACGAGGGAGGAAGCGATATGAGCACGCCCACGGAGGAACTGGTCCCGGAGGACGAAACCACCCCGGACGGCCCGCGCAACACCGCCACCGACCCGACGACCCAGGGCCCGCGCAACACCAGCACCGACCCGACCACGCAGGGTCCGCGCAACACCAGCACGAACCCGACCACCCAGGGGCCGCGCAACACCAGCACCGACCCCACGACCCAGGGCCCGCGCAACACCAGCGTCCCCGCGTCCTGAGGTCACTCAGGTAGCTGAAGTCACCGAGGTCGTCACCGTAGCCTTCCGCCGGGCGGGATCCCCCCGCCCGGCGGACTTCGTTCACCGGCCTCATGTGGTCTGATAGTCGAGTGGCCGCTTCTACCGATTCCGGAGCGACCCGGCGGCACCGGCGTCCCCGTGCCCGCGAAGCGGTACTGGACCAGGTAGCCGAACTGCACGAAACGGCCGTGCGGATCCGGCACGCCGGCCGCGAACGCGAGGCGATGCGCCTGTTCCGGCGCGGTCTCGCCCTGCTGGAGACGATCTCCGCCGAAGCCGAAACCGACGCGCGCTGGCTCGCGCTGCACATCGAGCTGTGGATCCGGCTCGCCTACTCCGAAGCCGAGTTCGGCACCGTCGCCGACGGCCTCGCCCGCCTCGACGCGGTGCGCCCCCGGCTGGCCGAGCTGCCGGAGGGGCCGGTCCAAACCGAACTCCGCGGCTTCATGGACCACATCCACGGCACGCTGCTGGGCCGCGCGGGCTGGGACGAGGCCAGCCTGCCGCTGATGGAGTCGGCGATCACGCACCGCAGGCGGCTGGTCGCCGAAGCCGGCGACGGTGACCGCGAACGGCTGACCGAGGCGCTGGTGGCGTCGGTCAGCAACCGCGGTCTGTCCTTTGTCATTCTCGGCAGGCTCGCCGAAGCGCGGCGGGACCTCGACTACGCGAGCGAGCTGGCCGCGGAGTACGACTTCCCGCAGAAAACCGCCTACCTCCAGCACATGCTGGGCGATCTGGAGAAGCGGCTCGGCAGGCTGCCGCAGGCGCTGTACCACTACGGCGAAGCCGAGCGCGCCTATCTCGAACTCGGCCCCGACATGCTCTACCGGCTGCGGATCGACCAGGCGCAGGCGCTGCTCGGCGCCGGGCTGGCGGTGGAAGCCGGGCGGCACCTGGACGAGGTGCTGCCGCAGATGCGCCGCCAGCGGGTCAGCCAGGATCTCGGTGAGGCCGAGCTGTTCCGCGCGGCCGCCGCCCTGCTCGAAGGTGATCTGCAGACCGCGCAACAGCTCGCGGGCTCGGCGCAGCGGCGGATGCGGCGGCGTGGCACCGAGGGCTGGGCGACCGTCGCGGAGTTGCTCGGCCTGCGGGTGCGCACGATGCGCGCGCTGTCCAGCGGCCGGGTGCCCGCCGCGCTGGTGTCCACCGCGGGACAGCTCGCCGCGCGACTGTCCGATCTGCGCCTCGGCGAGGACGCCGCGTTGGCGAGAACCCTTGCCGCGCAACTGGAAGTGCGTCGCGGCCGGGTCGACCACGCGAGTGAGCTGCTGCGCCGCGTGCCTCGCCCGAAGCCGCACACCCCGCTCGAGCACCGCATGCTGCTGCGCCTGTGCAAGGCGGAACTGGCGGCGGCGCAGGGCAACCGGCGCCGGGCGTTCGCGCAGGCGCGGGCCGGGCTGGCCGAGCTGGGGCAGGCCCGTGACCGCATGGGCGGGCTGGAGCTGGTCTCCGGCACCGCGCTGCACGGCCAGGAATTGGGCGACCTGGCGATGCGGCTGGTGCTCGACGGCGGCGAGTCGGCCACCGAGGCCCGTCAGCTGTTCAACTGGCTGGAGCGCACGCGGGCGCAGATGTACCGCTACGAGCAGGTGTCGGGGCTGGAGAACACGCAGCTGGTCGAGTCGATCGCGGAGATCCGGCACGTCGGGCACGCGCTGCGCGAGGCCAAGCTGGACGGCAGGCCGGTCGCCGGGCTGCAGGCCCGCTACAACGAACTGCGGCACGCGGCGACGCGGCTCGGCTGGCACGCGGCGACCCGCTGGGGACGGCCGCGTCCGGTCGCCACGGTCGAGGACGTCGCGGCCCGCCTCGGCGACCGCGTGCTGATCAGCTTCGCGGCCTCCGGTGACAAGCTGCTCGCGGTGGTGGTGCACGACGGCCGGGTGCGGATCGTCCGGCTGGGCTCGGCACGCGAGGCCGCCGAGCGGACGCGGCGGCTGCACGCCGACCTGAACGCGATGGCGCCCGACCACCTGGCGGAGCCGCTGCTGCAGGCGATCTCGGCTTCGGCGCGCAAGGAGGCCGACCTGCTCGACGCGCAGCTGATGCGGCCGCTGCTGGGCATTCTCGGTGATCGCGAAGCCGTGCTCGTGCCGACGGGTGCGCTGTACGCGGTGCCGTGGAACGTGCTGGGCTCGCTGCGGTACCGGCCGATCGTGGTGGCCCCGTCGGCGACGGCGTGGCTGGCCGCGGCCAAGCCGGAGTCCGACGCCGAGGGCACCGTGCTGGTGCGCGGCCCGAACCTGCTGGCGGCGACCGGCGAGATCGACAAGCTGGCGGCCCACCACCGGCACGCCACGCAGTACGCGGCCGAGCGCGCCGACGTGCGCACGGTGCTCGACGCGCTCGACGGCGTGGACCTCGCGCACATCGCCGCGCACGGCTCACACGAGCCGGACAACGCGTTGTTCTCGAAGCTCGAACTGGCCGACGGCGCGCTGTTCGCGCACGAGGTCGCCGCGCTGCGAAGACCACCGCGGCAGGTCGTGCTGGCGGCCTGCGAACTCGCGCTGAACCTGATCCGGCCGGGCGACGAGGCGCTCGGCTTCGCCGGCGCGCTGCTGGCGAGCGGGACCCGCACCGTGGTCGCCGCGGCCAGCCGGGTCGGCGACCACCCCGCGGCCGCCGCCATGGACGACTACCACCGCGCGCTGGCCGCCAACGTGCCACCGGCCACCGCCCTCGCCGACGCCGTCGGGGTCGATCCCCTGCGCCGCCCGTTCATCTGCCTCGGCTCCGGCGGCTCCTGAGTTACTGACGCCCACCCTGACCCGGTACCGCCTAACCGGAGAACTCGTCAACCTGTCTGGCATCATTTTGTCAGCACCTCGCATTTGGCACCAACTTCGCTCTACTCCAGGCCAGCCGCCAGTCATGCGCCACCCACACGATCAGATCAGCGCAGACGGGAGGAAATTCTTATAATTTATCAAATTTGGGCTTCGGGGCAATAATGGGCGCGCGGGTTTCATTGATGTGCAACCAATCAGGCGCCTCGACTGAAAGAAGCTTACGACGCACTTCAATCAATCCTTGTTGCGCCGCCTCATTGAGGGCATGCTCCAACTCGACGACCGCCACCGTGGGATACTTCTCCAATTGACGCTGTATTCGCTGCGCTTTCGCACTCGGCTTGAGATAGTAAGGCGCCTTGTCGTGCCGACCAACAGTCAAGATCGCCCCAGCGACAGCTTCGTAGCCATCATTGAATAGGCCCATAAATCCGTCAGGGTCGGGAAGTACCGCCAGATGAAGGGTATTGAAACGGCGCTGGAGCGGGCTCAGGTCAGTCGCCTCGGGAACAATGCCGATTCGCAGACCTTTGCCATCCTCAAGCTGATGCCAATTGCTCTTGATCGTCGCTCCAGCAAACCGTTGCTTATTTCCATCACTCAGGAATATATCAGTTTTCCAAACTTTCTTAATTCGATCACGCAACCGCGGCTCGGCTACCATTCCTTCAGCCGCAATAGGAACCCACGCCCCAAAGGTGAACGGATGCCCTTGACCGTCAGGCAGAAGAACAGCGTCACCACTGGCATTATCTACGACAGCGTCCGCGAAGCCCAGATATCGCGACCTCTCATGTCCAAACATTAACGAAGTGGGTGTTTCAATCGATTTAAATGATTTAGGACTCACCCGTCGCAGAACTTCCGAAATACGCTCGGTCACGCGCCATTCTCCACCAACAATGGCTTCATGTACTGCCCATTCGAAGCCATCGCCACGCATCCCCTTGTCACGATGGAGCCGTGCGACCTTAGCCAGCTGACGAAGAGTAACCTCGCTCCTATCGCAGTTGAGGTCTTCGAGATCATCCTTACCAAGTTGGTCGAGCAGCGCGCGCAGGACTGATCGACTAACGGCGTACAGCGCTCTCCCATACTCGTCAACCGGCTCCGCTTGCCCCAGGAACGTGACCTCAGCCATAGAAGAAGGATGTCACGACGTTGCCGGGATTCCACACCGGCCCGCCCCATGGCCTCCCGACCACGCCGCCTGCCTCCCACAGTGCCTGCTTCTGCCCGCAAAGCGGATTCGGACATGAGGGCGCATTTCGGGCGCGCCCCGGCCCCCGAACGAAGGGTGAGCGAGGACTCCGCTCAGGCCAACGGCAGCCGCAGCGCGCCCGGTGCCTCCACCGGGACCGCCGGATGCTTCGGCGCGACCGGCGCCAGCCGCCGGTACCCGGCCGACTGGGCGGGCCGCGGGTCCGCCTCGCCCTTGTTCGGCCAGAACGACATGGCGCGCTCCGCCTGCGCGGTGATCGTCAGCGACGGGTTCACGCCGAGGTTCGCGGTGATCGCCGATCCATCCACAATGGACAGACCGGGGTGGCCGAACACCCGGTGGTACGGGTCGATCACGCCGGACGCGGCGTCCGTGCCGATCGGTGCGCCGCCGATGAAGTGCGCGGTCAGCGGGATGTCGAACACCTCGCCCCAGGTCCCGCCCGCGATGCCGTCGATGTGCTCGGCGGTGCGCAGGTTGGCCTCGTGCCCAGCCGGGATGAACGACGGGTTCGGCTCGCCGTGCCCCTGCTTCGAGGTGTACTTGCGCCGGCCGAACAGCCCGCGCCTGGTGTAGGTGGTGATCGAGTTGTCCAGGCTCTGCATCACCAGCAGGATCACCGTGCGCTCGCTCCACCGGTACCCGTTGAGCAGCTTCGCCGACTGGATCGGGTGGCGAACCAGGAACCGCACCGCCTGCCGCCAGCGCGGCACCGGCGAAGCACCGTCGGTGGCGATCGTCTGCAGCAGGCTCATCGCATTGCTGCCCTTGCCGTAGCGCACCGGCTCGATGTGCGTGGTCTCGTCCGGGTGGATCGACGACGTGATCGCCACCCCGCGGGTGAAGTCGCGCGCCGGGTCCACCGTCGGCCGCCCGGAGCCGATGATCGCCTCGGAGTTCGTCCTGGTCAGCTCGCCCAGCCTGGGCGACAGCCGCGGCAGCGCGCCGGTGTCCTTCATCCGGTGCAGCAGGTTCTGCGTGCCCCAGGTCCCGGCGGCGAGCACCACCTGGCCCGCGGTCACCGTGGTCTGGAACCGCGCCGAGGTCTTCCCGGTCTTGCGCAGGTCCACCTCGAACGAACCGTCGGCCCGCTCGCGCAGCGCGGTCACCGTGGTCAGCGGGATCACCTTCGCCCCGGCCCGCTCCGCCAGGTACAGGTAGTTCTTGACCAGCGTGTTCTTCGCGCCCACCCGGCAGCCGGTCATGCACGAACCGCATTCCGTGCAGCCGGTCCGCGCCGGGCCCGCCCCGCCGAAGTACGGGTCGGCGACCCGCTTGCCGGGCTCGCCGAAGTACACCCCGACCGGCGTCGGGTGGTACGAATCCGCGACGCCCAGGTCCGCGGCGACCTTCTGCATCACCTCGTCGGACGGCGTGACCGTCGGGTTCGTCACCACGCCCAGCATCCGGCTCGCCTGGTCGTAGTGCGGGCCGAGTTCGGCCTCCCAGTCGGTGATGTGCGCCCACTGCTGGTCGGTGTAGAACGGCTTGAGCGGCCGGTACAGCGTGTTCGCGTAGACCAGCGACCCACCGCCGACCCCGGCGCCCGCCAGCACCATCACGTCCTTGAGCAGGTGGATCCGCTGGATCCCGAAGCACCCGAGCTGCGGCGCCCACAGGTAGCGCCGCACGTCCCATGAGGTCTTCGCGAATTCGTCGTCGGCGAAGCGGCGGCCCGCTTCGATCACCGCGACCCGGTAACCCTTTTCGGTCAGCCGGAGCGCGGCGACGCTGCCGCCGAACCCGGAGCCGACCACTACGACGTCGTAGTCCGTGGTGGTGTTACGAGCAGTCACAGGTAAAACCATAACCCGCGGGCGGCTTCCTGACTACCAGTAAGTTACTGGCGGGTTAGAGCTCGGCGGCGGCTCAGCCGCGGATGGTCAGGCCGACCTTCTGGAACTCCTTCAGGTCGGAGTAACCGGTCTTGGCCATCGCCCGCCGCAGCGCGCCGAACAGGTTGACCACGCCCTCGGCGTCCGAAGACGGCCCGAACAGCAGGGTCTTCAGGTCCACGGCGTAGTCCGGGCCCGCCGCCACGCGCGAACGCGGCAGGGACGGGTGCGCGGCCGCGGCCGTCCAGTAGAGCCCCTGACCGGGCGCCTCGGTGGCGGCCGCCAGCGGCGCGCCGAGCATGACCGCGTCCGCGCCGCAGGCGATCGCCTTGGCGATGTCACCGGAGACGTTGATGCCGCCGTCGGCGAGCACGTGCACGTACCGGCCGCCGGTCTCGTCGAGGTAGTCGCGCCGCGCCGCCGCCGCGTCGATGATCGCGGTCGCCATCGGCGCGCCGATGCCGAGCACGCGGTCGGTGCTGGTCACGCCGGGGCTGGCGCCGTGCCCGACGATCACGCCCGCCGCGCCGGTGCGCATCAGGTGCATCGCGGTCCGGTAGTCGCCGACCCCGCCGGCGATCACCGGCACGTCGAGGTCGGAGATGAACTGCTTGAGGTTCAGCGGGTCGCCGTCGCGCACCACGTGCTCGGCGGAGACGATCGTGCCCTGCACCACCAGGATCTCCACGCCGGCGGCGAGCAGGTCGGGCGTCAGCTCGGCGGCGTGCTGCGGGCTCACCCGCACCGCCACCGTCACACCCGCCTCGCGGACCGTGCGGATCGCCTCGGAGATCAGGTCGATCCGGATCGGCGCCGAGTGCAGCTCCTGGAGCACGCGGGTGAGCGCGGTCGGGTCGCCGTCGCCCTCCTCGGCCGCGCGCACGATCCGGAACATCGCCTCTTCGACGTCCGGCTGGCGCGCCCACAGCCCCTCGGCGTTGAGCACGCCGAGCCCGCCCAGCTCACCGACCGCCACCGCGGTGCCCGGCGAGACGATCGCGTCCGTCGGGTGCGTCACCAGCGGCAGGTCGAACTGGTAGGCGTCGATCTTCCAGGCAGTGGAGACCACCTTCGACGACCGGGTGCGCCGCGAGGGCACGATCTCGATGTCGTCGAGGTCGTACGCCCGCCGAGCGGTACGGCCCATCCCGATCTCGACCAGATCCCGCACGTGACGTCCCTTCTCGAACACGATGTTCCAGCGCACATTGTGTCTAGCCGCCCCGGCGGCGGCTCGCGGGGGTACGCCAGTTCCGCGTGCTCCTAGCGCGTGGTGTAGTTCGGCGCCTCGACGGTCATCGTGATGTCGTGCGGGTGGCTCTCCTTCAGCCCGGCCGCGGTGATCCGCACCAGCTGGGCCTCCTGCAGCTCGGCGACCGTGCGCGCACCCGCGTACCCCATGCCCGAGCGCAGCCCGCCGACGAGCTGGTGGACCACAGTGGACAGCGGGCCGCGGAACGGGATCCGGCCCTCGATGCCCTCGGGCACCAGCTTGTCCTCGGAGAGCACGTCGTCCTGCGCGTAGCGGTCCTTGGAGTACGACTTCGCCTCACCGCGCGACTGCATCGCGCCCAGCGAGCCCATGCCGCGGTAGGTCTTGAACTGCTTGCCGTTGACCAGGATCAGGTCGCCCGGCGCCTCGGCGGTGCCGGCCAGCAGGCTGCCCAGCATGACCGTGGACGCCCCGGTGGCCAGCGCCTTGACGATGTCGCCGGAGTACTGGATGCCGCCGTCGCCGATCACCGGCACCCCGGCCGGGCGGCAGGCCTGGTCGGCTTCGTAGATCGCCGAGATCTGCGGCACACCGACCCCGGCGACCACGCGCGTGGTGCAGATGGAGCCGGGGCCGACGCCGACCTTCACCCCGTCCGCGCCCGCTTCGACCAGCGCCTGCGCACCGGCACGGGTGGCCACGTTGCCGCCGACCACGTCGACGGTGTCGCCGAGTTCCTTCTTCAGCAGGGACACCGTGTCCACCACGGCCCGCGAGTGCCCGTGCGCGGTGTCCACCATCAGCACGTCCACGCCCGCGTCGGCCAGCGCCATCGCGCGCTGGTGCCCGTCGGCGCCGACGCCGACCGCCGCGCCGACGATCAGCCTGCCGTCGGGGTCCTTGGTGGCCATCGGGAACTGCTCGGTCTTGACGAAGTCCTTGACCGTGATCAGCCCGCGCAGCTTGCCGGCGCCGTCCACGATCGGCAGCTTCTCGATCTTGTGGCGGCGCAGCAGCCCGAGCGCCGCGTCCGCGGTCACGCCCACCTGCGCGGTGACCAGCGGCGTGCGCGTCATCACCTCGCTGACCGGGCGGCTGTGGTCCACCTCGAAGCGCATGTCGCGGTTGGTGATGATGCCCACCAGCGTGCCCGCCGCGTCGGTCACCGGCACCCCGGAGATCCGGTAGCGGGCGCACAGCGAGTCCACCTCGGACAGGGTGTCCTCCGGGGAGCAGGTCACCGGATCGGTCACCATGCCTGCCTCGGAGCGCTTGACCACCTCCACCGCGGTGGCCTGCTCCTCGATCGGCAGGTTGCGCTGGAGCACGCCCATGCCGCCCTGGCGGGCCATCGCGATGGCCATCCTGGCCTCGGTCACCGTGTCCATCGCGGCGGAGACCAGCGGGATGCGCAGGCTGACGTTGCGGGAGAGCCGCGTCGTGGTGTCCACCGAACTGGGCACCACGTC
Source organism: Amycolatopsis albispora (assembly GCF_003312875.1). Taxonomy (NCBI): domain Bacteria; kingdom Bacillati; phylum Actinomycetota; class Actinomycetes; order Pseudonocardiales; family Pseudonocardiaceae; genus Amycolatopsis; species Amycolatopsis albispora. Next base: position 7,321,812 of record NZ_CP015163.1, on the reverse strand, counting down.
CGATTCCGCCGGCAGCAGCAACACGTCGTCGAAGGTCAGCCCGAGCATGGCGAACTTGGTCGGGAAGGTGGCGGAGTGCTCGCTGGTCATGGCTGGCTGTTGGCCTTCCTGGCGCGGGTGAGGGGTGGGTGGAAGCGACTCGGCGCGCTTGTAACCGATGGTATCTGGACGCGCCCCGGGGCCCGCCCGGTACCGTGCAGCGCGTGCCGCACGACGTGTTGCCCCCAGACCCGTTCGCCGACGACCCGGACGACCCCGCCAGGGAGGTCGCCGGGCTGGACGACGACGTGACCGAGCCGATCACCGCCGACGAGCGCACCGAGCTGCTCGCCGACCTGTCCGATCTGGCCGTGTACCAGGCCCTGCTCGCCCCACGGGGCGTGCGGGGCATCGTCGTGGACTGCGGCGAATGCGACCAGCCTCACTACCACGACTGGCAGTTGCTCCGGGCCAGCCTCGAACAGCTGCTCAACGACGGGCGCATGCGCCCGCACGAGCCGGCGTTCGACCCGAACCCGGCCGACTACGTGAGCTGGGACTACTGCCGCGGGTTCGCCGACGGGGTCACGACCACCGAAAGCGCCTACTGAGCAAGCAACAAAAAGGCCCCCGGCACGTGCCGGGGGCCTTTTTGTTGCCTTCGTTACGGAACGCCTGCTTCGGCGGGCGCGTTGCCCTCGACGGCGTTGCCCTGCTGGCCACCGCCGGTGTTCGGCTCCGAGCCACCACCCGAGCTGATCGGGGTGGTCGACGACGGCGGCGGGCTCGACGGCTCCGGCGGGTTGCTGGTCGGCGCCGTGTTGTCCGGCGGCAGCGTCGTCGGGTCGACGTGCGTCGGCGGCAGCGGGCTGTCCACCACCGGCGGGGTGCCGGTGGGCGAGGTGCCCGTCTGCGTGGTGCCCGGCTCGGTGGTGCCCGGCTTGCTCGGCGTGTCCGGCTTCGGGTTCTCCAGCCGCGCGCTGAGCTGGCGGTGCTGGGCCATCAGCTGGTCGAGGTTGTCCTCGACGGACACCTGCCGCAGCGCGGCCTGCGCGTCGTCGAGCGCCTTGCGGGCGTCGTCCAGCCTGCCCTCGCTGATCGCGATGTCCGCCGCGTTCAGCTCGCTGCGCACGTGCGCGGCGGCCTCGATCGAGCGGGCGTGATCGGCGTAGAGCACCTTGGTCAGGCCCCACAGCGTGTCGCCGGGCTGGGCGTCGCGCGCGGCGAGCCCGGTGCCGGTGAAGGCGATCGCGAGCACCGCCGCGGCCGCGGCCACCGGGACCAGCAGGCGGCGCTTGCGCCCGCGGTTGCCGTGCTTGTGGGCCAGCGCGGCGGTCTTCACGGTGACCACCGCGGCGTCGGTGTCGATCAGCTCGGGAATGGGCTGGCTGTCGATGTCACGCCGCCACGACAGCAGCAGCGCGTTCAGTTCCTGGTCTCCGAGTGCGTCCGCGACCTGGGGGTCTGACCCGCCCAGTGCGTCGAGCAACGCGTCGTCCGCCTGCACGGCGGACAGGTCGGGCACGGTGCCGGGCCCATCGCCGGACTCACGCTGACCTTCGCGTTCGGTCACTCAGACCACCTCCTCAGCGGCCAGTACCTTGCGCAGCCGCGCGAGCGCGCGGTGCTGGGCCACGCGGACCGCGCCCGGCGTGGAGCCCACCGCTTCGGCGGTCTCCTCGGCGGACAGTCCCACGACCACGCGCAGGACGACGATCTCACGTTGCTTGTCGGGCAGGACCTGCAGCAGTTGCGCCATGCGCTCGTTCAGCTCGCCCTGCAGGGCGCGCTGCTCGGGGCCGACGCCGCCCTCCACCTCGTCCGGGACCTCGGCCACCGGCTCGGCGCGGTTGCGGGCGGCCGCGCGGTGCGCGTCGGCCACCTTGTGCTGGGCGATTCCGTAAACGAACGCCAGGAAGGGGCGCCCTTGATCACGGTACGAGGGCAATGCCGTGAGCACCGCGAGACACACCTCCTGCGCGACATCGTCCGCGGAAGCGAACGAACGTTCCTGCCTACCGACCCTGGCGCGGCAGTACCGCACCACAAGGGGACGGATAGCGGCCAGCAGCCGCTCGACTGCCTGGGGGTCTCCCTCGACAGCGGCGGCGACTGGCTCGTCCAGTCCATCCCCCACATTGGCCATCGCAGACAACAGTCCCGGTGTTACGTCTAGGCGTGCAAAGAGCCCGGCGTGCGGCATACGTCATCCCTCACGCCGGTGACACCCACCGTACCGTCCGGCACCGCTGGCGCTTGCTCACGGTCGTCCTCGGCGCGCCTCGCGTGGCGCGGCCGGGTTCCCATCCCCTCGGTCCTTCAATTTTCAACAACTTACAACGAGTGAGGACGGGGTGATGTTACGGCTGAGCACAAAATGTCCGGCATCCTCCGCTCAGTGGAAGAGGAGGCCGGACAGCAGGTGACCCGGTGGGGTGGGGAGGTCGAGCGTATGCGCTGTTCAGAGCTGGCGGAGCACGGGTTGGTCAGGACACCAGGCCGCGGCGGAAGCCGTGGGCGACGGCCTGCGCGCGGTCGCGCACGCCGAGCTTGCGGAACAGCCGGCGGGCGTGGGTCTTCACGGTGTCCTCGGACAGGTACAGCTCGCGGCCGATCTGCCCGTTGCTCTTGCCTTGGCTCATCCCGCGCAGGACCTGCAGCTCACGCTCGGTCAGCTGGACGCCGGGGTCCGAAGGCTGCCGGGGCGCGGGCACCGAGGTGCTGGCGAGGGTGTGGGCCAGTGCGGCGACGAGCTCCGGCCGGGACGCGTCCCAGCGGAGGTAGCCGCGGGCACCACCGGCGATCGCGGCGGCGATGCTGCCCGCGTCGTCGGGTGCGCCGAACACGATGACGTTCGCCTGGGGGTTCGCGGAGACGAGCCGTCGGGTGGCCTCCACCCCGGTCGGCACCGCGCGCTGGGTACCGACGAGCACGACGTCCACCGGCTGCCGGGAGTACCTGGCCAGCAACTCGTCACCGTGCGCTACGCAGTCGATGCGACTGACCCCTGGAACAGCAGACATCACGCGAGTAAGCCCTTCGCGGACACTGCGTCGGTCGTCGCAGATCAAGACCGTCGTCACGGGGTTTCCTTCCTGCAGCCGGGTGACATTCCATATCCCCTATCGGACGCTTTAGGCCCCACCTTGACACGATCCGGTGGCTTTTTTTGAAATCCTCTAGCCCGGATGTCGGTATGGGTGTGCGCGGTCGAGCCATCAGAGCCCCTGTCGCCTACTCCGGGGCTACACCGGTACCCAGGGTGATTCCCGTGCAAGCCGCCTCCCCCCAGGGTCTGCGCGTAGTAACACTGCGTGCAACACTGTATCCGCTCTGGATCGATGCAGATCGGCATTAGCGGGAACCAAATCCGCGAAAATGAGGGCCGCGGGCCAGGTAAGTGAGCGAAGTTCATATTTGTCGGCCGCCAACCGGGCGTTTCGGACCAGATCGAGTGCCCTCTCCCGCCCAGCGGAATCCCCCACGGCGGCGAGGGCCGTCCCGAGCACCAGATCCGACTTGATCGAATGCCGCAGGGCTCCGCGCTCGCGCGCCAGCCGGGCCGCTCTTGCAGCTGGCGCCACTGCGGCAGCGGCGTCACCGGCAGCCAGCTCGATCTCGGCGCCGACCCAGCCCGCCCGGACCTGAGCCCGCCACCCAGCAACCGGATTGGCGCCTGGACCGGCGGCCGCCTGCCCACCCGCTTCGCCGCTCCCGCCGCTGCCCTGCCCGCCCGATTCGCCGCCCCACCCTTTCCCGTCGGCAACCTCTCCACTGCCGCCGCGCGCCGCCCCGATCCCGTCGGCACCCTCCCCGCCCGCTTCGCCGATCCCCCGCCCCGCTTCGCCACCCTCGCCGCCGACCTTCCCGGCCCTGGCGCCCACCGCCCCAGCCCTCTCGCCGACCTCTCCGCCGCCGCAGGCCATCCCGTGCCCGTCGCCGACCTCCCCGGCCCCAGCATCAACCGCCCCGGCCCCCTCGCTGACCTCCCCGCTGCCGCCGCGGCCCCTCCCGTGCCCGTCGCCGGCCTCGCCACGCTCGTCGCGGACCTTCCCGCGCCCGTTGCCGACCGCCCCGGTCCCCTCGCCGACCTCTCCGCCGCCGTCGGGACCCTCCCCCTGTCCGTCGGCGGCCGGACTGCTCCCGCCGTCCGCGTGCCCGTCGCTGACCTGGTGTTTCCCCACCAATCCTGCTTTTGCCCGCAGAAGTCGAGCGACCTTCAGCCGCCCCAGGCCGAGGTTGTCGGCGGCCAGGCCGAGCAGGCCGTCGGCCAGGGCGCCCTCCGCATCCAGGCCGTCCGGATCGCGTTCATCACGCTTTCCCAGCGCGGCAGTGGCCCATGCCACCGCCAGACCGTCGTAAGCTAGCGCCGCCGCATGGCCGCCCAGTTGGCGCCGGTGCGCGGCGAAAGCGGCCGCCGCGTGGGCCGCCACCACCCGGTCCGCACCCCGCATGAGCTGCTGGAACAGCGTCGCCGCCGCCGCGTATCGCCCCTCGGCGCCAGCCACGATCCCGGCCAGCAACCGCACCCGCCCGGACCCCGAACCTGCTTTTCCCCGCAGAAGCCGCGCGGCACCGGGGTCGTCGCCGAAAGCGGCCTGACGCAGCAGTTCTTCCACCCGGTCAGTCTCGCGGACCGAGCGGACCGAGCAGCACGTACTCCACGCGGTCGACCGCGGCGGCCAGGTCGTCGAGCAGTTCGACCTTCGCCGGGAGCCCCGCGGCGTCCCAGCCGGGCCCGCAGGCGAACAGCCTGCTCCGCTGACGCCCCCGCATGACCCGCGAGAACAACCGCGGGTGCGCCGCGCCCGACCGGCGCGCCCACAGCACCACGGCCGCGGGCGCGGCCCGGCGGACGGCGACCGCCAGCACCTCGGCGGGCAGCGGCGTGGCGAACAGCTGGGTGCCGACGCCCCGGCACGCCAGTTCGGCCGCCAGCGCGTACAGCGCCAGCCCGTCCCGCTCCTCCGGCACGGACGAGAGCAGCACCGGACGGACGTTGCGCGGTTCGTCGAGCACGGGTGTGGCGCGGATCAACGCGGCGAGCACGGCGTCGGCGAGCAGGTACTCGACCTCCGCCCCGGCCGAGTTGCCGCTGCCCCGCCACCGGTCGGCAAGCGCGGTGAGCACCGGCTGCAGCACCCCCGACCACGCCGACAGCACGCCGAACCGCTCGATCGCCTCGGCCAGCGTGCGCTCCACCGCCCGCGAGTCGAGCGCGAGGGCCGCCGTGCTCAGCCGCCGCGCCAGCCGCGACTGCCCGGGGTCACCTGCTTCCGCAAGCAATTGCTCCGTTGAGGGCGGTGGCGGGAGACGGGCGGGCCGGGACGGGACGAGCAGTTCGCCGTCCGGGGTGTCGATGCGCAGGGCGGCGGACATCTCCGGCGCCTTCGGCATGCGTTCGAGCGCATACCGGGCGGCCTCCGCGGTGGACGTGCCCCGCAGCAGCGCCTGCTGCATCAGCTCGAGGCGGCCGATGTCCCGCGGCCCGTAACGGCGGTGACGCCCGCCGACGTGGTGGCTCGGCCCGAGCCCGTAGCGCCGGTCCCACGTCCGCAGCGTGGCCGGCGCGACGCCGAGGCGACGCGCGACGGAAGCGACAGGAAGGCTCGGTTCGCTGGGATCGGACTCGTCCGCAGCAGGCATCACCAAGTGGCCTGCTGCGTGATCCGAGTCGCCCTCTGATCCCACTTGCCCCAATATCCAGGCCGGTCAGAGGGGTGGCAAGCCGGGGCTGTGCGGCCTCTCACACATCCGGGGGATGCCTAACGGCTGAATCGGGCCGGATCTCTTGAACAAGTATTGGCGCGCTTCTAACGTTACGCCCGTTGCACCGAATGGAGTAGCGAGCGTTGTAGGAACTGCGGAATCCGGCGGCGAAATCCCGGATAGCGGAGGCGGTCACGATGGCAGACACGCGCAGGCTCCCTGGCCCCAACGCCGATGTGTGGGACTGGCAACTCGAGGGGTCTTGCCGGGGGATGGACAGCGGCTCCTTCTTCCACCCCGACGGGGAACGAGGCCCCGCGCGGGCCAGACGAGAAGCCAAAGCGAAGGCTATCTGCCAGGCCTGTCCGGTGCTGGAGATGTGCCGACGGCACGCGCTGGCCGTGCACGAGCCGTACGGCATCTGGGGCGGGCTTTCGGAATCCGAACGCGAGAACATCATCAAGGCGGGCAAGCGCTCGCTGAGCCTGTCCGGTTCCTGAACCCGCTCCGGTGAAGGCGCCTCCCGCCCCGGGGAGGCGCCTTCGTCATGTCCGGCCGGCGAAGGCCGGCCACACCAGCATCGCGGAGTCCACAACGGACTTGAGCTCCTCCTGCCCGACACCGTCGCGCGCCTGCACGGAAAGTCCATAAAGGACGGTTTCGTAGAACAGCGCCATGGTGTCGGCATCCGCTTCCGCGCTCACGTCGCCTTCGGACTGTCCACGGCGGACCCGGTCCAAGATGGACCGGTGGTTGTCGCGGCGCTGCTCGACCAGGAAGTCGTGCACGCCCTGGTTGGCCACCGCGAAGTTGGTCGCCGCGTGCACCACCATGCAGCCCGACGGCAGGTCCGGCTCGGTGTACCCGCGCACGTTGTCCCGCAGCATGCGCTCGATCGACTCGCGCGCGGTCGGCTCCTCGGCCAGCGCATTGGCGGTCAGCCCGCCGTAGGTGCGGCCGTACAGCTCGACGGCCTCTCGGAACAGCGCCTCCTTGCACCCGAAGGCCGCGTACAGGCTGGGTGAGTTGATGCCCATCGCGCTGGTCAGGTCGCCGATCGAGGCGCCCTCGTACCCGCGCCGCCAGAACACGTACATGGCTTCGCGGAGCGCGGCGTCACGGTCGAACGCGCGCGGACGGCCACGAGGTGACATGCCCCACCTTCTGTAACAAGCGATACAAAAACCCTTGACGCCCCATCGTACGCCCGGCTTTTATTTAACGACCGATACAGAATAGGAGCGGGCATGAGCACACTGGACGGGCGGACGGCACTGGTCACCGGCGGCAGCCGGGGCATCGGCGCGGCGATCGCCACGCGGCTGGCGGCCGAGGGCGCGAACGTGGCGCTGACCTACACCAGCGCGGCGGACCGGGCGGCTTCCGTGGCCACGGCGATCGAGGGCCTCGGCCGCAAGAGCCTCGCCATCCAGGCCGACAGCGCCGACCCGGCCGCGCTGACCGCCGCCGTCGACCAGGCCGCCGAAGCGCTCGGCGGGCTGGACATCCTGGTGAACAACGCGGGCATCTTCCCGACCGCGTCCATTGAAGAGGTCACCGTCGAGCAGATCGACCGCACCTTCGCCATCCACGTGCGGGCGGTCTTCGTGGCGACGCAGGCCGCGCTGAGGCACATGGGCGAGGGCGGGCGGATCCTGACCATCGGCAGCAACCTGGCGGAGCGCGTGCCGTGGCCGGGGCTGAGCCTGTACTCGGCGAGCAAGTCCGCGCTGCTGGGGCTGACCAGGGGCCTCGCGCGGGACCTCGGCCCGCGGGACATCGCGGCGGTGCTGGTGCAGCCCGGCTCGACCGACACCGACATGAACCCGGCGGACGGCGAGCACGCCGGCGGGCAGCGGGAAGTCTCGGCCTACGGCGAGTTCATGAAGGCCGGGGACATCGCCGCCACGGTGGCCCACCTGGCCGGGGACGCGGGCCGCTTCCTGACCGGCTCGGCGGTCACCATCGACTCCGGAACCAACGCCTGACCTGCGGATCCGTCTTTTGCCCGCAAAAGCAGAACTGGGCCAAAAGGGACAAAAGGAAGGGGCGGCATCCGCGTGGGATGCCGCCCCTTCTCGGTACTGCTGTGCTGCTTCTAGTGCGCGTGCCCGTGGCCCTGACCGGCCTCGTCGTCCTCCTCGGCGGGCTTCTCGACCACGGAGCTTTCCGTGGTGAGCACCAGCCGGGCGATGGAGGCGGCGTTGGCCACCGCGGAGCGGGTGACCTTGACCGGGTCCACGATGCCGGCCGCGAGCAGGTCGGTCAGCTCGCCGGTGGCCGCGTTGAAGCCCTGGCCCCAGCTCTGCTCCTGCACCTTGGACACGATGACCGCGCCCTCGAAGCCGGCGTTGGTGGCGATCCAGTGCAGCGGCGCGGTGAGCGCGTCGCGCACGATGCGGACGCCGGTCGCCTCGTCGCCGGACAGGCCCAGGTCGCCGTCGAGCTCCTTGACCGCGTGCACCAGCGCCGAGCCACCGCCGGGCAGGATGCCCTCCTCGACGGCCGCCTTCGTCGACGCCACCGCGTCCTCGATGCGGTGCTTGCGCTCGTTCAGCTCGGTCTCGGTGGCCGCGCCGACCTTGATCACCGCGACGCCGCCGCCGAGCTTCGCGAGCCGCTCCTGCAGCTTCTCGCGGTCCCAGTCGGAGTCGGTGGTCTCGATCTCCTTGCGGATCTGGGCAATCCGCGCGTCGAGGTCGGCCTTGGTGCCCGCGCCGTCGACGATGGTGGTGTTGTCCTTGGTGACCTCGACGCGGCGGGCCTTGCCCAGCGCGCTCAGGTCGGCCTCGGACAGCTTCAGGCCCACCTCGGCGGAGATGACCTGCGCACCGGTGACGGTGGCGAGGTCGTCCAGGAAGGCCTTGCGGCGGTCGCCGAAGAACGGCGCCTTCACCGCGACCGCGGTGATGGTCTTGCGCAGCGAGTTGACCACCAGGGTGGACAGCGCCTCGCCGTCGACGTCCTCGGCGATGATCAGCAGCGGCTTCTTGGCCTCGACGACCTTCTCCAGCACCGGGAGCAGGTCCGCCAGCGCGGAGATCTTCTCGCGGTGGATCAGGATGTAGGCGTCCTCGAGGATCGCGCGCTGCTCCTCGGGGTTGGTGGCGAAGTGCGCCGACAGGAAGCCCTTGTCGAACTGCACGCCTTCGGTGATCACCAGCTCGGTGGCCAGCGTCGAGGACTCCTCGATGGTGATCACGCCGTCCTCGCCGACCCGCTCCACGGCCTCGCCGAGCAGGGCGCCGATGGTGGCGTCACGCGAGGTCACGGTGCCGACCTGCGCGATGTTGTCGCGGCCCTTCACCGGGGTCGCCTTGGCCTTGAGGACCTCGACGACCTTCTCCGCGGCGGCCTCGATGCCGCGGCCGACCGCGGTCGGGTTGGCGCCGGCGGCCACGTTGCGCAGGCCGACCTTCACCAGGGACTGCGCCAGCACGGTGGCCGTGGTGGTGCCGTCGCCGGCGACGTCGTTGGTCTTGGTGGCGACGTTCTTCGCCAGCTGGGCGCCCAGGTTCTCGAACGGGTCGTCCAGCTCGATCTCGCGGGCGACGGTGACGCCGTCCAGGGTGATGGTCGGTCCGCCGAACTTCTTGTCCAGGACGACGTGCCTGCCGCGCGGGCCGAGGGTGACCTTCACCGCGTCGGCGAGCTTGTTCACCCCGCGCTCCAGCGCGCGACGAGCGTCCTCGTCGAAACTGATCTGCTTGGGCATAGCGTTTTCCGCTTACCTTTCCAAGTGGTTGGCACGCACGGACGCCCCGGCTCCCCGGTTATCGGGGCCCCGGGGCGTCATGCGCTGCAGAGCGGACGTCAGTTGATGACGGCCAGCACGTCGCGGGCGGAGAGGATCAGGTAGTCCTCGCCGTTGTACTTGACCTCGGTACCGCCGTACTTGGAGTAGATGACGACGTCGCCTTCCTTGACGTCCACCGGGACGCGGTTGCCCTTGTCGTCGATGCGGCCCGGGCCAACGGCCAGAACCTTGCCCTCCTGGGGCTTTTCCTTGGCGGTGTCGGGGATGACCAGACCGGAAGCCGTGGTCTCCTCGGCCTCACTCGTCTGGACAACGATCTTGTCCTCGAGCGGTTTGATGTTCACGCTCACCGGGTTGACCTCCACGGTCGAGAGAAAGCGTTGGCAGGTTTGAAGGTTTACGACTCCTACCACCCCGCCGTCGCGGGTGCCGGGGCGTGTGCGGTGCCGTGCAATTAGCACTCTAGCCAGGTGAGTGCTAGTCGCGCAAGGAGGGTCCGCTTGACGCCGGGCCGCACCCCGTACAACGGCACTGACCGGCGCCTTTGTTCCGCGCGTCGCCCTTCGGCGGTTCTTCTCGCTCCTGGACCCACCGCGGCCTGCCCCAGGCGACCGGATGCGTGTTCAACACCGCACGAAAGCGAAAGGAATTCACGGAGTGGTCACCCCGGACGGTTGTCCCGTTCTTCGCCCGCGAAGTGCGATCGAGGGCGACAGCCGGTCCCACCACTTTGTTGAGGAGTTCTCGTGTCGATGAGCACCCCTTCCCGGCGTTCCGTCCTGCTCGGCGGCGCCGGCGCGCTCGGCCTGGCCGCTCTGGGCGCTTCCGGACTCGCCCGCGCCTCCGCCTCCGCCGGCGCGGGCCTCGCCGCCGCCCCCGGTGAGGTGTTCACCCTCGGCGTCGCGTCCGGCGACCCCTGCACCGACAGCGTCGTGCTCTGGACCCGCCTCGCCCGCAACCCGCTCGCCGAGGACGGCCTCGGCGGCATGCCCGCCCGCGGCCAGGTGGTCGAGTGGCAGATCGCCAAGGACGAGAAGTTCACCGACCTGGTCCGCCGCGGCCGCACCTGGGCGAGCCCGGAGGCGGCGCACAGCGTGCACGTCGAGGCCGACGGCCTGGCGCCGGGCACCGAGTACTTCTACCGCTTCCGCACCGGCTCCGAGATCTCCCCGGTCGGCCGCACCCGCACCGCGCCCGCGCCGGGCCAGCTGGGCGACCTCACCATGTGCTTCGCCTCCTGCTCGCACTACGGCCAGGGCTACTTCACCGCCTACCGCCACCTCGCCCAGGACGAGCCGGGCCTGATCCTGCACCTCGGCGACTACCAGTACGAGTACGCCGCCGGCGCGAACGAGGTCCGCAAGGTGATTGGCCCGGAGACCGTCAAGCTCGCCGACTACCGCCTCCGCCACGGCCAGTACAAGACCGACCCGGACCTGCAGCTCGCGCACGCGACCGCGCCCTGGCTGGTGGTCTGGGACGACCACGAGACCGAGAACAACTGGGCCGACGAGGTCCCGGAGGACTCCTCGCAGACCCCCGGCGAAGCCTTCCTCGCCCGCCGCAAGGCCGCCTTCCAGGCCTACTACGAGAACATGCCGCTGCGCCGCACCGCCCGTCCCAACGGCATCGACATGCGCCTCTACCGCCGCCTCGCCTGGGGCGACCTGGCCACCTTCCACATGCTCGACACCCGCCAGTACCGCGACAACCAGGCGTGCGGCGACGGCGTGAAGGCCAACTGCGCCGAGCGCCTCGCGCCGACCCGGTCGATCACCGGCGCCGAGCAGGAGAAGTGGATCATCGACGGGTTCAACGCCTCGCGCGCCCGCTGGGACGTGCTCGGCCAGCAGGTGTTCTTCGCCCAGATCGACCTCACCCCCGGCGCGGCCGAGGGGTACAACATGGACGCCTGGGACGGCTACAAGGTCAACCGCGACCGCATCGCCGCCGCGATGGGCGACTCGGCGGTGCGCAACGGCGTGGTGCTCACCGGTGACGTGCACCGGCACTGGGCGGCCGAGGTCAAGGAGACCTACGGGCAGCCGGACTCGAAGGGCGTCGGCGTCGAGCTGGTCACCACCTCGATCACCAGCGGCCGCGACGGCAACGACGACCCGAACCAGGCCGTGCTCGACGAGAACCCGCACGTGAAGTTCCACCGCAACCGCCGCGGGTACATCCGCACCAAGTTCACCGCGGACGAGCTGCGCGCCGACTACCGCGTACTGCCCTACGTCACCAAGCCGGACGCACCGGTCAGCACGGCGGCCAGCTTCGTGGTCGAGGACCGGGTGCCCGCGCTCAACCCGGCCTGAGCCGAACGGGCTCTTCCTCACGAGGTCCGCGCGGTGTTAGGTAGGTGCTCACCACAACCACCTAGCACTGGGGGCCGGTAGATGCGGCGAACAGCAGCAAGACTGGCGGTGCTGCTCCTGGCGGCGGGCGCGGTTTCCGTGCCCGCCGCCCAGGCGGCACCGGCCGACCAGCAGCGGCAGCGGGACTTCGCCGCGGCGGCGGCCGAATTCGGGGTACCGCAGGACGTTCTGCTCGGCGTCTCGTTCCTCGAGTCCCGATGGGACACCAACGCGGGCACACCGAGCACCTCGGCCGGGTACGGCCCGATGCACCTGACCGATCTGCGGACCGCGGGCGTGGGCACCCACCACGACCAGGGCGGCGAGGACCCGCGCGGGGACGAGTCGCGGCCGCCGCTGCACCCCGAGGCCGGACCGCCCGCCCCGCCACCGGATTCCCTGCAGACACTGGACACCGCCGCCGAGCTGACCGGGGTGGACGCGGCCACGCTGCGCACCGACCCCGCGCAGAACATCCGCGGCGGCGCCGCGCTGCTCGCCGCCTACCACCGCGAAACCGGTGACTGGTACCAGGCGGTGGCCAAGTACAGCGGGAGCGAGGAGCCGTCGGCGGCCACCGCGTTCGCCGACGAGGTGTTCGGCACCATCGCCTCCGGTGTCGAACGGGTCACCGACGACGGCCAGCGGATCAGCCTCGCCCCGACGCCCACCGCCGCACCGAAGGGCGTACCGGCCGCGGCCGGGCCGATCGAGTGTCCACAAGGGATCTCCTGCGAGTGGATCCCGGCCCCCTACCAGGAAATCCCCGGCGGTTACGGCAACCACGACAAGGCCGACCGGCCGGACAGCCAGAAGATCGACTACATCGTCATCCACGACACCGAGGGCTACTGGAACGGTGTGCTGGAGATGGTGCAGGACCCGACCTACGTCAGCTGGCACTACTCGCTGCGCTCCGCCGACGGCCACATCGCCCAGCACGTGCCGACCAAGGACGTCGCCTGGCACGCCGGGAACTGGTACGTCAACGCGAAGTCGATCGGCCTGGAGCACGAGGGCTTCGCCGCGAAGGGCACCTGGTACACCGAGGCGATGTACCGGACCTCGGCGAAACTGGTCCGCTACCTGGCCGCCAAGTACGACATCCCGCTGGACCGCGACCACATCATCGGCCACGACAACGTGCCCGGCCTGACCCCGGCCCGGATCAAGGACATGCACTGGGATCCGGGCCCGTACTGGGACTGGACGCACTACTTCGACCTGCTGGGCGCGCCGATCGACCGCGCGGACACCGGCTCCGCCGACTGGCGCCCGAACACCGGCGCGGTGACCATCGCCCCGGACTTCGCCACGAACAAGCCCGCGTTCGAATACTGCGAGCCGAACGTGAAGTTGTGCCCCGCGCGCGGGTCCACTTCGGTCATCCTGCGCACGGAACCGCGGGCGGACGCACCGCTGCTCAAGGACATCGGGCTGCACCCGGCAACCGGGCAGTCCACAATGCACGTGTCCGATGTGGGCAGTCGGGTGGACAGCGGCCAGCAGTACGCGGTCGCCGAGGTCAGGGGCGACTGGACCGCGGTGTGGTACCTCGGCCAGAAGGGCTGGTTCCACAACCCGTCGAACGCCACCGCGAAACCGGTGCGGAGCAAGGTGGTCACGCCCAAGACGGGACCGGTGCAGATCTTCGGCGGCGCGTACCCGGAGCCGGAGGCCTATCCGGAGGGCATCACCCCGCGCGAGCTGGTCCCGCTGCCGTACACCATGCCCGCGGGTCAGCGGTACACGCTGGGCCTGACCACGGATTCCGAGTACTACTACGCGGTCAACTTCGACCCGGCCGACCACCAGGTGGTGCGGGGCAAGACGAAGTTCGTGCAGGTCCAGTTCGGCCACCGGATCGCCTACGTCAAGGCGGACGACGTCCGGATCCTGCCCTCCTGGGCGCCCAACTAGCAGCCGGGTGGGGACCGGCTCAGACCGAGATGGTCCCCACCGGCAGCGCCGGGTTGGCCGCGAAGTCCAAAGAGGACGGCTTGGCGCCCGCGGCGACCACGTGCGCGCCGAGCGCGGCGATCATCGCGCCGTTGTCGGTGCACAGCCTCGGCCGCGGCACCCGCAGCTCGATGCCCGCCTTGTCACACCGTTCCCGCGCGAGCGACGACAGCCGCGAATTCGCCGCCACCCCACCGGAAATGACCAGCGTGCCGATCCCGGCTTCCTTGGCGGCGCGAACGGCCTTCGCGGTCAGCACGTCGGCCACGGCTTCCTGGAACGAGGCCGCCACGTCGTCGACCGGGATCTCCTCACCGCGGCGCTCGGCACCTTCCACCCAGCGCGCGACGGCGGTTTTCAAGCCGGAGAAGGAAAAGTCGAACTTCGCGTCACGCGGGCCGGTCATGCCGCGCGGGAACGCGATGGCGGCGGGGTTCCCGGCCTTGGCCGCCTTGTCGATCGGCGGGCCACCCGGGTACGGCAGGCCGAGCACCCTGGCCACCTTGTCGTAGGCCTCACCCGCCGCGTCGTCCACAGTGGACCCGAGTTCGACGATGGTGCTCGCCACGTCGTCCACCCGCAGCAGCTGCGTGTGCCCGCCGGAAACCAGCAGGGCCAGGCAGGGCTTGGGCAACGGGCCGTGCTGCAGGGTGTCCACCGCGATGTGCCCGGCGAGGTGGTTGACGCCGTAGAGCGGCACGTCCAGCGCGACCGAGTAGGCCTTCGCCGCGGCCACCCCGACCAGCAGCGCACCGGCCAGGCCGGGCCCGGCGGTCACCGCGATGGCGTCCACATCGGACATCTTCAGCCCGGCGTCGGCGAAGGCGCGCTCGGTGGTGGGCACCATCGCTTCCAGGTGCGCGCGGCTGGCCACCTCGGGCACCACGCCGCCGAACCGCGCGTGCTGGTCGACGCTCGACGCCACCGCGTCGGCGAGCAGCTCCACGGTCCCGTCGTCGTGCAGCCGGACCAGCCCGACGCCGGTCTCGTCGCACGAACTCTCGATGCCCATGATGATCCGGGCGCCCATCAGCCGGCCTCCTCCGCGGCCACGCCGAGCGGTGGCCGCACCATCGTGTAAGCGTCCGCGCCGGACGGCTGGTAGTAGCGCTTGCGCACGCCGAGCTTGATGAAGCCGTGCTTCTCGTACATCGTCAGCGCCACTTCGTTGTCCGTGCGCACTTCGAGCAGCACCGGCGCGCGCAGCTCGTCCGCCTTGGTCAGCAGGGCTTCCAGCAACGCCTTGCCGATGCCCTTGCCCTGGTGTTCCGGCGCGACCCCGATCGTGTGCAGGCTCGCCTCGTGGTCACCACGCGGGCCGACGACGGCCAGTCCCGCATAACCGAGCAGCTCATCACCCCCGTAGGCGCCGAGGTAGTACGCGCCGGAGTCCAGTTCGGACCGGAAGGCGGCCGCGCTCCACGGGCTGTCACCGGGGAAGAGGATCTTCTCGATCTCCACGCAGCGGCGGATGTCACCGCGGCGCAACGGTTTCAGCTCGACGGTCACGGCGTGGTCACCCGCTTGCGCGCACCGGGTTCGACGGCGTCCGGGCGCCGCAGGTAGAGCGGGGTCATCGGCGCGGGCTCGGCGCCGGACCGCAGTGCGTGACTCGCGGCCGCGACCAGGCCGAGCGGCGACGGAAACTCCGGCTGCAGGACCCGCAGGCCGGTCTTGTCGGCGAAGTGGCCGGCGGCCGCCTCGGCCGTGGTCACCAATTCGGCGGGGCTCTGCACGGCGGGCTCGCCCACGCGCTTGCCGTCGGCGTCGTACTCGGCCCAGTAGACCTCGCGGCGGCGCGCGTCGGTCACCACGAGGAACGGCTCCCCGTGCACCACCTCGGCGGCGATCGCGTCCAGGCTGCACACCGGGTGGACGGGAATGCCGAGCCCGTGCCCGAGCGCGGCGGCGGTGGCCATGCCAGCGCGCAGCCCGGTGAACGGGCCCGGACCGGCACCGCAAACGATTGCGCCCAGGTCACGCAGGCTCGCTCCGGCGGCCTGCACGGCGTCGAGCACGTGCGGCGTGAGCAGTTCGCCGTGGGCGCGCGCGTCGATCGTCACGCGCTCGGCGGCAACCGCGAGCGAGTCGGGTTCGAGCTGGACGACCCCGGCGGTCACCGCGGGCGTGGAGGTGTCGACGGCCAGTACTAACACGGTTCCCCAGCCTACGACTCACCCGACCGGTGGCGTCGCGCAGGCAACCCGCACGGGCCGGACGCGTCTGGTTCAAGTGAAGAGTTGACCGGGAACACGGGTGATCCGGTCAACCACGAACGAAGGGGAAGTCATGGCCACGCTGCGCCGAGCACTGATCGTCTCCACCGCGACCCTCGCACTGGCTGGGGCGGCCGCTGGCACCGCGAGCGCGAGCACCACCGGGGCCTTCCTGACGCTGGACAAGGAGATCGTGCGGGCGGGTGAGCAGGTGCGCGTGCTCGCCGGTTGTGGTGTCGAAGGGCTGAACCTGGTCGGCTCGACCGCGTTCGCGCCGACCGGCCAGGACGGGCCGTACACCGGCAACGGCGGGGTCGCGGTGTTCGCCGTGCGCTCGTCGGCGCTGTCGTGGGGCACCGCGACCGTGCGCGCGGACGCGGCGCCGGGCGTCTACCAGGTCAGCGAACGCTGCGGCGGTGGGCACGCGGGCAGCCGGGAGCTGACCGTCGTCGGCTGATCAGCCCCGCTCGGGGTGGTCGATGTCGACCGTGACGACCACCCCGGAGGTCGAGGTGAAGGTTGCCTTCCGCCCGTCGACGGTGATCTCGGTGAAGGGATTGCCGTCGGTGAGGAAGGCGACCCAGCGCGGGGCGCGGGCCGCGTCGAGCATGGCGAAGAAGCCGTCCGCGCCCTGCGACCCCTCGCCGCTGGTCAGCCAGCCGTCGGGCAGCGCGACCTCACGCAGCGGGTGGATGGACGCCAGCCAGTCCGGGTCGTCGGCCAGCAGCTCCGCCAGGCCGAACCGCTCGCCGACGGCCAGCCCGCCGGGCGCGTCCGGGTCCAGGCGGAGGTCGTACGCGCTGCCGTCGGCGAGGAACAACGCGTCCTCGATGGGCACCTGCTCGTCGCGCCACAGGCCGGCCAGCAAGGGCCGCTCGTCGGTCATCGTCTCCTCCGTCCACGCCGTCCGCCGCCACCACAGGATCCCGGCGGCCCCGGGCGCTCGGACAACCCGGTGTCCGGTACCGGCTCGCCGTTCGGGCCGCGGTTGCGCGGGTCCCGGAACCGCCGCTGGAACGACTCCTGCCAGGTGCGCCCGGTGGTCGAAGCCGGGTCGGGCGCGTTGGGGTCGACCCGCTGGATGGCCACCTGCGCACCGACCTCGCGGGCCGCGTCCAGCCGCCGGTTGTCGTAGCTGACCAGCTGCCCGTCGACTTCCATCACCCGCAGCGGCGACCGTTCCCAGTCCCATTCGCCGTTGCGCATGGCTTCCGCGTAGTCGTTCGGCGAGACGGTGCGCTGGGAGAAGTTCACGTCGTTGGCGTCGACCCATTCGAGATCGCTGGACTCGGTCAGGCCGAGCGCGTCGGTCCAGCCGGTCGGGTTGTGCACGTAGGAGTGCGGCGCGGCGCCGCCGAGCAGGCCCAGCGGATCGGCGCTGCCGTACCGCCCGGCCACTGGGTCGTAGTACCGGTGCTGGTTGTAGTGGAGCCCGGTCTCCGCGTCGAAGTACTGGCCGGGGAAGCGCAGCGGGGTGCCGGGGTGCTCGGCCGCGGCGGCCTCACCCCACAGCGTCGACCGGCTGTGCCAGACCAGTTCGCCCTGCCCGTCGACGAGTTCGGTCGGCGTGCCGACCAGGTCGGTGACGATCGAGTAGAACTGCCGGTCCACCCACTGCTGACCGGCTTCGCCGAGCGGGGCGCGCTCGGTCTGGGTCAGCGGGCGGAAGCTCGCCGGATCGTATTCCCAGGTGGTCGCCGCGCCCGCCGAGTGCACCTGCTCGGCGAGCACGTTGCCGTCCCAGGCGAAGTCCACGCGCTCGGCGACCGCGCCGGCGGCGTCCAGCCGGAGTTTCGCGATCCGCCTGCCGAGCGGGTCGTAGAGGTACCGCCAGCGGGTCCCGTCCGGGGTGACCACCGAAACCAGCCGGTCGTCGGCGTTCCACTGGTACTGCCAGGCTTCCGGCTTCCGCGACAGGTGCTTCTTCCGGCGCCAGACCAGCCGGCCCTGTGGGTCGTGCCGGTAGCTCACCCGGCCTGCCGACCGCACCAGCGTGCCCGCGTATTCACGCGGCCCGGTGGTCTCCGCGTCGGCCGGGGCTTCGGCTTCGGTGACGTTGCCGACCCGGTCGTACCGGTAGCGCTCCCGCCAGTCCACGCCTTCCACGCCGAGCACCCGGCCGACGGGGTCCAGGTCGTAGTGCCTGGCACCGCCGAAGCGGTCCTCGACCGCGACCAGGTGGCCGTCCGGCCGGTAGCGGTAGTTGCGGAGCTGGAGCTGCCTGGCCTGGCGGGCGCCCGGCGCGACCGCGCTCACCGTCTGCGAGACCAGCCGCTGGTTGACGTCCCACTGCTGGGCCAGCACCGTGCCGCTGTCCAGCAGCCGCTCGACCTCGCGCCCGGCGGGGTCGTAGCCGAAGGCGATCGTGTGCCCGCCGGTCCGCAGCCGCGCCGGACGGGCCGCGGCGTCGTAGGCCCACTCGCTGCGCGCCCCGGTGGGGGTCAGGCGTGCGGTCCGGCGGCCGAGCAGGTCGTAGGCCGAGGCGACGGTGGCACCGTTGACCGTCTCGGCCAGCACGCGACCGGCCGCGTCGCGTTCGTAGCGCAGCTCGGCGTCCGGGTTCCGCGCGCTGACGATCCGCCCCGCCGGGTCGTAGGTGAAGCTGGTGACCTCGTCGCCCGCTTCACGGCGCACGATGTTGCCCATCGGATCGCGGGTGATGCGCACGCGCTCACCGGCGCCGTTGACCCGTTCGACCAGCTGCCCCGCCGCGTCCCGCGTGTAGCGCAGCACCCGGCCGTTGAAGTCGGTTTCGGACAGCAGGTGCCCGGCCGCGTCGTACTCGTACCGCCAGACCAGGCCCTGCGGATTGGTCACCGAGACCAGCTGGAGCGTGGCGTCGTAGTGGAACTCGGTGCGGCCGCCGTCCGGCGCGATCTCGGCGGCGGGCAGGTCGAAGTGCGTGGTCTCGACCCGGCGGACCTGGCCGAGCGCGTCGATGTGCTCGACCTCGCTGCCTTGACCGTCGTAGCGCCAGTGCTCGGTGCTGCCGTCGGGCCGCGTCCGGGACCGGAGCCTGCCCTCGACCGTCCAGGCGAACCTGGTCACGCCACCCATCGGGTCGGCGCGTTCGACGATCCGGCCGAACTGGTCGCGGGTGAACCGCGTGACCGCGCCCAGCGGATCGGTGACCCGCAGCGGCAGGCCCGCGTTGTCGGTGTCGATCCGGCGGGCCTGGCCGAGCGCGTCGATCACGGCGACGCGGTGACCGCGCTCGTTGTGCTGGTAGCGGGTGACCGCACCCGCGGGATCGGTCTCCGCGCTCAGGTTGCCGCGCTCGTCGTACTCGAAGCCCCAGACCGCGCCGTCGGGCTGCACCACCGACAGGGGCTGGCCGAACTCGTTGTAGCTGGTGAGGATCTGCGTCCCGTCCGGACGGGTCACCACCGTCGGATTGCCCGCCTCGTCGTACTCCCAGCGCGAAGTCCGGCCGATGGCGTCGGTGCGCGAGAGCAGCCTGTCGCGGGAATCCCATTCCTGGACCACGGTGTGCCCGAGCGGATTGGTCTCCTCGACCACCTGGTTGGCTTCGTTGAACCGGTAGCTGGTGGTGAAGCCCAGCGCGTCGGTGAAGCGGGTGATCCGGTTTTCGGTGTCGTAGGTGAAGGTGCCGTTGAGGAAGCCGCCGGACCCCTGGTTGGCGACGCAGCGGCCGTCGGCGTCGTAGAAGTAGCGGTACCACTCGCCGTTGCGGTCGGTCCACTGGGTGATCCGGCCGGCGTGGTCGTAGCTGAAGCCGAAAGCGCGGCCGGAGGAGTTGACGACCTCGGCCAGATCGCCGCTGTCGTGGTACCGGAAACCGGTCAGCACCACTGGTTCGGCGCCCTCGGCGAGCAGGCTGAGTTCGGTGATCCGGCCCGCTTCACTGCGCACCCCGATGCGGTAGCCGCCGGAATGGCTGATCACTTCGGGCGTGCCCGCGCTGTCGCGGTGGATGTCGATCCGATTGCCGTTGCGGTCCTCGATGGCCGACAGCGGGCGGACGCCGGTCGCCCCGGCGGCGAAGTGCAGCGTGAGCCCGGTTTCGCGGCGGTGCACGGCGAAACCGGTGTCGGTCCGGCTCAACGGCCAGGTGGGCCCCACCTCGGGCAGCACCTCACCGCGCACCGGCGGCACGGGATAGACCAGCAGCATGCCGTCCTCAGCGGCAAGAACCACACCCTGGTCGTCGAACTCGAGCCGCTGGTCCACTGTGGACGCCCAGGAGCGGCCGAAGGAACGCCCGGCACGGTAGCTGGACACGTGGGTGCGCCGCAGCACCAGCGGGAGCACCCCGGCCAGTTCGACGTCGACGTTGGTCAGCACCATCTCCCCGGTGACCACGTCGACGGGGTCGTTCTCGCAGCGGCGCTGGTCCTCGGGGGTCTTGGTGTTGTTCGGGTCGTCGGGTCTCGAGGAGCCGTCCGGTTTGGTGGAACTCGGGCTGGTGCCGTTCGACGGTTTCGAACCAGGGGCATCGGCACCACTGGGCGTGGTGTCGGTGCCCGACGGGGTGGTGTCCGGCGAATTCGGCGTCGTGTCCGGCGCCTTGGTGGTACCCGGCTTCGCGCTCGACGGCGTCGTGCCACCACCCGGCTTACCACCCCTGCGCAACATCTTCGACAACTTCTCGATGATCTCACCCAGCTTGTCGATGATCTTGCGGATCTTCGGCGACACGTTGCCGATCGTCTTGACCAGCTTGCGAATGAAGTCACTGATCTTCGTGATCGTCTTCGAAATGGCGGTCGTCGCCTGCACCGCGATCACCGGCGTCGCGAAACCCAGCGTGCCCGCCGCCTCCAGCGCCCACGTGATCAACTTCCCGACCAACTCGGCCACCAGATCACGAACCAGCTCACGCACCGCCGCCACGACCGTGCCCATGATCATCACACCGGCGGAAATCCCGTCCGCCAACGACGCCGCACCCGCCAAAGCATCAGCCTGCTCCGCCGCCGCACCCCGATACGCCTCGGCACCCCCACCCTGCCAACCCGCCGTACCGTTGGTGACCTCGTTACCCAGATCCCCCGCAATCGCGTTGACCTCGGCCGCCACATTCGCCCACGTATCCGAGAACGACTGGATCACCGGCGGATCCCCCGCCAGCCAATCCAACGCCTCCTTCAACGGCTGCACATGCTCGATCAACCACGAAACACCATACGAGGCCAGCGTGCCGATCGGATCCACGACCAGCGACAACACCTCAAGACCAACACCGACCGCCCCCAGCCCGGCCTCCACCCACGAACCGTCCGACACCCCGTTCGCCAGATCCACCGCCGACTCGGCGATCCCGATCCCGGTGACCCCCGTCGTCTGCGACTGCGCCTGCGCGACCAGCGGATTCCCGCCAGCGGTCATGAGCGGCCCCCTTCAGCGACACCTGCAGGGTACGACGGTGGGAGGCGTGCGTCCGGTTCCGTCGTGGGACGGATGTCCGGTCAGTCCTCTTCGTCCGGGTCCCAGGACAGCAGGCGCACCTTGGCGACCGTGCGCAGGTGCCGCTTCATCGCGGCCGCGGCGGCTTTGGGGTCGCCGTGGCTGATGCCGTCGAAGATGCGGTAGTGCTGGGCGAGCGAGCGTTTCGGCCGGCCGGGCTGGTGGAGGGATTCGGTGCGGCTCTCGGCGATCTGCTCGGCGATCGAGGTCATGAACTCGGCGAGGATGGGGTTGCGCGCGGCCGCGGTGATGGCGGCGTGGAAGCGCCGGTCGCCTTCGATGCCCTGTTCGCCGTTGTCGATTTCTTCGGCCATGTACCGGAGGGCGTCCTCGAGCGCGTCGAGGTCCTCTTTGGTGCGCCGCTCGGCGGCCAGCTCGGCGAGCTTGGTCTCCATCGCTTCGCGCGCCTCCAGCACATCCGGCAACCGCCGGCGGCGCTCGACGAGTTCCTCGACCGGTTCGAGGTCCAGCTTGGCGGTGGTGAGGTAGGTGCCGCCGCCGTGGCGTACCTCGACCAGGCCCTGCACGTCGAGCACCACGATCGCCTGCTTCACCGATGCCCGGCTGACGCCGAGCCGCTGGGCCAGTTCGCGCTCGGCGGGGAGCTTGTCACCGGCTTCGAGGCCGGACTCGACCACGTACTCCCGGATGCGCTGGACCACCTGCTCGTACAGCCGTGGCCGCGCCATCGGGCGCAGTGCGTCGGACCCCATCTTTTCCCCTCCGGCGACGGTTGCCTGGATCTTCGAGCCTAACAGCCGGTGACCGTTTCCCCACCGAACTCAAGCGGCGGACCACGCGCCCACCCGCTGACCACCCCAGCGACGAGACTGCTCTCGCTGGGCCGCACACACCTAGATGCCTCAATTCCCGACCATCTGGCGACTAGGCGACCACGATGACAGAGCCGCCGAACGGCGAGGCGGCCAGCCGCCGGACGGCGGGCACCGGGCGCCTCGATGCTCGGCGACTGGGCGAGCGACTCGGCGGCGCAGTGGCTGGATGGCTGAGTGGCTAGGTGGCTAAGTGGCAAGGTGGCTAAGTGGCCAGTCCACCCGCCAGCGCGCCTGCCCCCGCTCAGTGCTTGGTGGACCAGCGGCTCGGCGGCGGGGGCGGGGGCAGGTGCCGCAGGTGGGCAGATGAGCCAGGCAGGCAGGAGATCGAGCAGAGCCGTTGACCGGGTGGCGCCGATACTCGAAGGGGCCAGTCATCGAACGCCGGAGCCGCGTAGTGGCGCGAGTCGCGTAGTAGCCGGTTGCGCAGCGGCCGGGTTGCGCAGCGGCCGGATTGCGCGGTGGCCGGGCCGCGTAGTGGCCGGTTACGCAGTGGCCTGGTTACGCAGTGACCTGGTTGCGTAGTGGCGCGGAGTGGCAGGTGGCGGGTCGCGTAGTGGCACGGTCGCGCAGTGGTGGAGTGGTGGAGTGGTGGAGTCTCGTAGCGGTCTAGTGGTCTAGTGGTCTAGTGGTCTAGTGGTCTGGGCTCAGCCACTTGGCCGCTTGGCCAGTCAGCCACTCGCCGCTTGGGGGCTTGGGCGCTGGAGGACTGCCGAGGCTCTTGACAGGGGATCTGGCGCACCGCAAAGTGGACTAGCCACTCAGCCACTAGGCCACCTAGCCATCAAGTGGACTGGCCACTCAGCCACTGCGGCGACCAATGACGGGAGCCCTGATGTCCGCCGAGCTGATCTCGATCATCGTTCTTGTGGTGATCTTCGTGGTCGCCACCACCAGATCGATCAACATGGGGGTGCTGGCCTTCGCCGGCGCGTTCGGGGTCGGCACGCTGGTGGCCGACATGGATGCCGACGGCATCTTCTCGGGGTTCCCCGGCGACCTCTTCGTGGTACTGGTCGGCGTCACCTACCTGTTCGCCATCGCCAGGGCCACCGGCACCACGGACTGGCTGGTACACGCCTCGATCCGCCTGGTCGGCGGCAGGCTCGCACTCATCCCGTGGGTGATGTTCGCCGTCACCGCCGTGCTCACCGCGATCGGCGCGGTCAGCCCCGCCGCGGTCGCCATCGTCGCGCCCATCGCGCTCGGCTTCGCCGCCCGCTACGGGATCAGCCCACTGCTCATGGGCGCGCTGGTAGTGCACGGCGCCCAGGCCGGCGGCTTCTCCCCGATCAGCGTCTACGGCTCCACCGTCAACAGCATCGTCAACCGCGAGCACCTGGCCGGCAGCGAAACCGTGCTGTTCCTGGCCAGCCTCGCGGTCAACCTGGTCATCGCGGCGATCCTGTTCGTTGTGCTCGGCGGGCTCAAGCTCGGCCGCACCCGGGTCACCGCCGAGGACGAGACCGAAGAGGTGCCGAAGCTCAACCCGGCCCGGATCGCCGTGCTGGTCAGCCTGGCCGCGCTGGTCGTCGGCGCGCTGGTGTTCGACCTCGACGTCGGCCTGACCGCGATCTCACTGGCCGTGCTGCTCAGCGTGTGCTGGCCGGACACCGGTCGCAAGGCCGTCGGCGAGATCACCTGGCCGACCGTTCTGCTCATTTGCGGCGTCCTGACGTACGTGGGTGTTTTGCAGGAAATGGGCACGATCGACTACGCGGGCAACGCGGTCACCGGCGTCGGCGTGCCGCTGCTCGCGGCGCTCCTGCTCTGCTACATCGGCGCGATCGTCTCCGCGTTCGCCTCCTCCGTCGGCATCATGGGCGCGCTCATCCCGCTGGCCGTGCCGTTCCTCGCCCAGGGCACGGTCGGCCCGATCGGCATGATCGCCGCGCTGGCCGTCGCGGCTACGGTGGTCGACGTCAGCCCGTTCTCCACCAACGGCGCGCTCGTACTCGCCAACGCGAAAAACGTCGACCGCGACACGTTCTTCCGGCAGCTGATGGTCTACGGCGGCATCATGGTCGTGGTGGTCCCGGCCGCCGTGTGGCTCGCCCTGATCGTGCCCGGCTGGGGCTGACCCAGTACTACCGAGGAGGTTCCGCGTGCGTTTGTTCCCCGCCCTGGAAGAGGCTTCGGCCAAGGAAGCCGTCCGGTTCGGCGACCGTGCCCTCAGTTACGCCGAGCTGTCCGCCGTGGCGGGCACGCTCGCGACGAGCCTGCGCGAACTGCCGGAAGGCGCGAAGGTGGCGGTGTGGGCGACCTCCACGCTGGAGACCACGGTCGCGGTGGTGTCCGCCCTGCTGGCCGGGGTGCCCGCGGTGCCGATCAATCCCAAGATCGGCGAACGCGAACTCGAGCACATCGTCGCCGACAGCGCGCCCGCGCTGGTGCTCGCCGAAGCGGACGCGAAGCTGCCCGCGGGCCTAGAAGGCTTGCCTCGCAAGGACATCGAGTTGACCAGCGGTCCGGTCGAGCCGCTGCCCGAACCCGGTCCCGAGGCACCGGCGATGATCGTCTACACCTCCGGCACCACCGGGCCACCGAAGGGCGTGGTGCTCCCGCGCCGGGCCATTTCCTCCACTTTGGACACCCTGGAGGACGCGTGGCAGTGGACCGCGGACGACGTGCTGGTGCACGGCCTGCCGCTGTTCCACGTGCACGGCCTGATCCTCGGCATGCTCGGCCCGTTGCGGCGCGGTGGTTCGGTGATCCACCTCGGCAGGTTCTCCACCGCCGCGCTCGCCACCGAACTCGCCGGGCGCGGCACGATGATGTTCGGCGTGCCGACCATGTACCACCGCATCGCCGGTGAACTGGAAACCAACGAAGCACTCGCGTCGGCGCTGCGTGGCGCGCGGCTGCTCGTCTCCGGCTCGGCCGCGCTGCCCGTGCACGACCACCAGCGCATCACCGCGGCCACCGGTCAGCAGGTGATCGAGCGCTACGGCATGACCGAAACCCTGATGAACACCAGCGTGCGCGCGGACGGCGAGCGCAAGCCGGGCACGGTCGGCGTGCCGCTGCGCGGGGTGGAGGTGCGGCTGGTCGATGAGTCCGGCCAGGTCATCGAGACCAGCGACGGCGAAACGGTCGGCGAGATCCAGGTGCGCGGGCCGAACCTGTTCACCGAGTACCTGAACCGGCCCGACGCGACCGCGGAGGTGTTCGCCGACGGCTGGTTCCGCACCGGCGACATGGCCACCCGCGACGCCGACGGTTACCTTCGCATCGTCGGCCGCAAGGCCACCGATCTGATCAAGAGCGGTGGCTACAAGATCGGCGCGGGCGAAATTGAGAACGCGTTGCTGGAGCACAGCCAGGTCGCCGAGGCGGCGGTCACCGGCGAACCCGATCCCGATCTCGGCGAGCGCATCGTTGCGTGGATCGTGCCAGACGGCGAGAAGCCGGCGGAACAGGAACTTGTCGACCACGTGGCCCGCTTGCTCACTCCCCACAAGCGGCCACGCGTGGTCAGGTTCGTGGAATCGTTGCCCCGCAACGACATGGGCAAGGTGATGAAGCGGGCCCTCGGTGCCTGAGCGGCTGTCGGCCCGTGCCGTGATCGAGACCGTCGCAAGTGGATTCGCCGAATTCGAGCACGCTCCGGCGGAATACTCCGAAGTGGACGGTCCGATTGGTTGGCCGGGTTACGACGAAGCACACGCGAAGGCCTCGAAGCACACCGGGGAAAGCGAATCCGTGGTGTGCGGCCGTGGCCGGATCGGCGAAACCGACGCCGTGCTGATCGCCTTCGAGTTCGGTTTTCTCGGCGGCTCGATGGGCGGGCGAACCGGCGATCGGGTCGAGTCCGCCTTTGTGCGGGCGCGAGAACTGCGACTACCGCTGGTTTTCCTGATCGCGACCGGCGGAAGCCGGATGCAGGAGGGCATGCGGGCGCTGTCCCAGTTGCCGCGTGTCGCCCGCCAGATCGCGTTGACCAGGGCCGCCGGACTGCCGCAGATCGCGGTGCTGCGCGACCCGGCGACCGGTGGCGGCTGGGCCACGTTGGGCGCCGGTGCGGACGTCACGATCGCGCTTTCGCAGGCACAGGTGGGTTTTGCGGGTTCACGCGTCCGCCCGCCTGGTGACGCGAGCGCTTACACCGCGGAAGCGCAGTACGAATCGGGACACGTCGACGCCGTTGTCGGGCCTGATGATTTGCCCGGCGTGCTCGCGTCTTGGTTGACCCTGCTTGCCGGACCGGGCGCCGCGGAGGTTCCGGTTCCGCACGCGCTCGGTCGCGCCGAACTCCCCGAAACCGGCTGGGAAGCCGTACGAAATGCCCGTGCGGCACAACGGCCGCGAGCATCGTCCTATTTGGACGACTATTTCGATGAACGCGCGGACATCAGCGGGGATCTGTGTGGTGGACGTGATTCCGGGGTGCTCTGCGGGTTCGGCAGGCGCAACGGGGAGACCATCGCCTATGCGGCTCAGGCCGGCACACCGACCCTGCCGTCCGGGTTCCGCACCGCGGCCCGGCTGGTCTCGCTCGCCGATCGGCTCAAGCTGCCAGTTCTGACCATTGTGGACACATTGGGTGCGGCGAACGACGCGGCCGCGGAACGTTCGGGAGCCGGTCCCGCGATCGCGGAGTTGTTCCTCGCGGTGGCGAGTGCGAGCGTGCCGATCACGTCGCTGGTGATCGGCGAAGGCGGCTCTGGTGGGGCGCTGGCGTTCGCCGCACCGGGCCGGATCTGGATGACGCCGGACAGCTATTTCTCGGTCACCTCACCGGAAGCCGCCGCGTTGATCCTCAAGCGCGACCCGGCCGAGGTGCCGGAAACCGCGAACCAGTTGCGCCTGCGCCCGCAGGACGTGGTCGAACTCGGTGTCGCGCAAGGCATCGCACCGCATGTGGAGGACAGCCGATGAACCTGGTCGAACTCGACGCGGTGGAGCTGGCCGAGCGGATCCGGCTTCGCGAGGTGTCGTGCACCGAGGTGATGGCCGCGTACCTGGACCAGATCGAGCAGCACAACCCGCGGCTCAATGCGATCGTCGCGTTGCGTGACCGCGACGAGCTGATGCGGGAGGCCGCCGAGCGGGATCGGGAGCCGCACCGCGGCTGGCTGCACGGGTTCCCGTTGGCCGTGAAGGACCTCTCCGCCGCGGCCGGTCTGCCGTGGACCTTCGGGTCGCCGGTGTTCGCCGAGCAGGTCGCCCAGCACGACGACCTCTTCGTGCGGCGGATGAAGGACGCGGGCGCGATCGTCATCGGCAAGACGAACGTGCCCGAATTCGGCCTCGGCTCGCAGACGTACAACCCGGTCTACGGACCGACGCGGAATCCGCTCGATCCGTCGCGCACGCCGGGTGGCAGCAGTGGAGGCGCCGCGGCGGCGGTCGCGGCGCGGATGCTGCCGGTGGCCGACGGCAGCGATTACCTCGGATCGCTGCGCAATCCGGCGGCGTTCACGAACATCTACGGGTTCCGGCCGTCGCTCGGGCGCGTGCCGTCGACCTCGTTCGTGGCGCAGCTGGACACGGCCGGGCCGATGGGACGGACGGTCGCCGACGTCGCGGCGCTGCTGTCGGTGCAGGCCGGGCCGGATCCGCGGGCGCCGCTGAGCCTCGGCGACGACCCGTCGATGTTCATGCCGCCGTTCGAGCCGCGCGACTTCGCCGGCACGCGGATCGCGTGGGTCGGCGATTTCGACGGGTACCTGCCGATGGACCCCGGGGTGCTCGACGTGTGCCGCGACGCGTTCGCCGGGTTCACCGCGCTCGGCTGCGAGGTGGTGCCCGCGGTGCCGGACTACCCGATGGACCGGGTGTGGCGGGCCGTGCTGACCTGGCGCGGGTTCAACGTCGCGGCGAACCTCGGGTCGCTTTACCGGGCGCCGGAGTTGCGGGCGCAGT
The DNA here is from genome assembly GCF_003312875.1 of Amycolatopsis albispora. Lineage (NCBI taxonomy): Bacteria > Bacillati > Actinomycetota > Actinomycetes > Pseudonocardiales > Pseudonocardiaceae > Amycolatopsis > Amycolatopsis albispora. The sequence goes on along the minus strand of NZ_CP015163.1, from coordinate 7,293,710 downwards.
TGAAGCCGGAGCTGGTGTGGGAACTCGAGCAGGGCCTCGGCCTGTCGGCGGCCGATCTCGGGCCGGCGTCGCTGGAGCGCACGCGGTGGCTGGAGGCGCTGCTGCGGTTCTTCGAGGACTACGACTTCATCCTGGCGCCGAGCGCGCAGGTGTTCCCGTTCGACGTGGACGTGCCGTGGCCGAAGACCGTCGGGGGTCGTGAGATGGACACGTACCACCGGTGGATGGAGACGGTGGCGCCGTGGTCGCTGGCGGGCGTGCCGGTGCTGGGCATGCCGGCCGGCTTCACCGCCGACGGCCTGCCGATGGGCGTGCAGCTGATCGGCAAACCCCGCGCCGACCTGGACGTCCTCCACCTCGCCGCAGCCCACGAAACCCAGCGGAAGCTTTTGCGGGCAAAAGCATGATGCCCAGGTCAGGGCGGCTTTTAGGATGGCGGTGATCGTCTGAGCCGAGGGAGCCCGTCTTCATGCCGCTGAATTTCGACCTGTCGCCGGAGCAGCTCCGGAGCTATCAGGGCACCAACCCGCGACCCGCCGATTTCGACGGCTACTGGGAGAAGGCGCTCGCCGAGCTGGACGCGACCGAACCGCAGGTCGAGACCAGGCCCGCCGAGTTCTCGGCGCCGTTCGCCCGCTGCGAGGACCTGGAATTCACCGGGGTCGGCGGGGTGCGCGTCCACGCCAGGCTGGCGCGGCCGCTGGCGGACGCCGACGGCTCGGCCGTGCTCTTCTTCCACGGCTATAACGGCAGGTCAACGCCCTGGACCGAGCTGCTCCCGTACGTCGCGCGCGGTCAGACGGTCGCCGCGATGGATCTGCGCGGCCAGGGCTGGGGCGCGACCGGCACCGACTGGACGGTGAGCACCCAGCTGCTCCGCGGCCTGGACGAAGGCGCCGACCAGCTGCACATGCGGCACGCGTACCTCGACACAGTCCGCCTCGCGCGCACGGTGATGGACCTGCCCGGCGTCGACCCGGATCGCGTCGCGGTCACCGGCGGCAGCCAGGGCGGCGGGCTCAGCCTGGCCTGCGCGGCGCTCGAACCGCGGATCGCACTGGCCGCGGTGATCTTCCCGTTCCTGTCCGACTACCAGCGCGCCTGGGAGATGGCGCTCGGGGAGGCGCCGTACCAGGAGATCACCACCTGGTTTCGCAAGCGTGACCCGCTGCACCGGCGCCGCGAGGAAATCTTCACCCGGCTCGGGTACATCGACATCCAGCACCTCGCTCCGCGTGTGCGGGCGCGGGTCGACTGGACGGTCGCGCTGGAGGACGTGGTGTGCCCGCCGTCGACCCAGTTCGCGGCCTACAACAAGCTGACCGGCACCAAGTCGCTGCGCGAGTACCCCGACTTCGGCCACGAGGACCTGCCGGGCATCGAAGACACCCTGTACACCGTCCTGCACACCCTCTGACCTGGGCATCCTGCTTTTGCCCGCAAAAGCAGGTCAGGGCACGGGGAGGAGGGGGGTGCGGGTTTTCCAGGTGCCGTGCGGCTCGAGCGTGATGCGGCGGACGTCGTCTTCTTCCCGCGAAAGCCGCACCACCAGGTGATCGGCGGAGAGGCGGTCGGCGGAGCCCTCGCCCCATTCGACGACCACGGCCGACGCTTCCAGGTCGGTGTCCAGGTCCAGGTCGTCCAGCTGCGCGAGGTCCCCGCCCAGCCGGTAAGCGTCGACGTGCACCAGCGGCACCGGCCCCGGGTGCACCCGCGCCAGCACGAACGTCGGCGAGCTGACCCGCCCCGACACCCCGAGGCCCTCGGCGATGCCCCTGGTCAGCACGGTCTTCCCGGCACCCAACGGTCCGGCCAGCAGCACCAGGTCACCCGCCCGCAGCTCACGGCCGAGCGAGCGGCCGAAAGCGATCGTGTCCTCCGGGGTCGCGCATTCGATAGTCACCGGTTCAACCACCGCCACAGTCGTCGTGAGGAATCCGCGCCGTCCACCCCGGCGCAGCGTTGCAGAAGATCGATCAGGTGGCTGTTCACCAGCTCCGGCTGTTCCAGCTGCACCATGTGGCCCGCGCCGCGCACCCGCACCAGTTCCGCGTCCGGCAGCTCCGCGGCGATCCGCTCGGCATGCGAATAAGGCGTCACCCGATCGGAGTCGGCGCCGATCACCAGTACGTGGGCGTGCTTCAGCCCGGCGAGCGCCGCGTACCGGTTGTGGCTGCCGAGCGTGTCGGCGAAGTTCACCAGCCCCAGCACCGGCGTCACTTCGAGCATCGCGAGCATGAAGTCGACGATTCGCGGGCTGACGTCCCGCGCGCCGAACGCCAGCCGCCGCACCGCCTGCCGCGTCAGCTGCCCGCCCGCCGCGCGCACGAACTCCACCAGCCCCGGCTGCCACCCCGCCAGCTCGCTCACCCCGCGCGTCAGCGGGTTGTACTTCGACAGCAGCCCGCGCGGAATGCCCCGCGTGCCGACCTCACCGGCGGCGGTCGCGATCAGCGCCACCCCGCGCACCCGGTCCTCGAACAGCTCCGGGTGCCGCTGCGCGAGTTCCATCACGACCATGCCGCCCATCGAGTGGGCCATCAGCACCAGCGGCCCGTCCGGCGCGACCGCGCGGATCACCGCGTGCAGGTCCTCGGAGAGCTGCTCGATCGTGCTGGTTTCGTGCGTCGCCGCGCCGGACAGCCCGTGGCTGCGGTGGTCGTAGTAGACCTGCCGCACGCGCGGCAACGTCAGCGCCGCCAGGTCACGCCGCTGGAAATGCCAGCTGAGCTGGGAAAGCGCGAAGCCGTGCACGCCGACGAGCGTCAGCGTGGGCTGCCCGCCGTCCGCCGGATCGACCTCCGCGACCGCCAGCGGCGTGCCGTCGTCGGCGGCCACCGTCGACGTGCGATCCGGCTTGAGCTCGCCGAGCGGCTCGTCCTCGAAGGGATCCACGCGGTGGCGTTTCTGCTGCGTGGCGATGGTGATCGCGGCAGCGGCCGACCCGGTCAGCACGGCACCGATCCCGCCCGCGATCGCCAGCAGTCTCCGTGACGGAGCGGCCATCAGCGCTGTCCCGTGTAACTGCGGGCCACCCGCGGCCGGCACATGCCGGTGACGATCTCGTAGTCGATCGTGCCGATCTTGTCCGCCCATTCCGTGGCCGTCGGCGCGCCGCCTTCACCGCTGCCGAACAGCACCACCTCGGTGCCCGGCGCCGGTTCGTGGTCACCGCAGTCGACGACGATCTGGTCCATGCAGACCCGGCCGACCACCGGCCGCCGCCGCCCGTCGAGCCAGACGTCGAGCCTGCCGGACAGCGTGCGGGGCACGCCGTCCGCGTAACCGGCGGGCACCAGCGCCAGCGTGGTCGCCGCCTCCGCGGTCCACGTGTGTCCATAGGAGACGGACTCGCCCGCGTCGACGCGCTTGGTCGAGACCACCGACGAGCGGAAGGTCATCGCCGGGCGCAGGTCCTCCGGCTGCGGCACGGGGTTGAGCCCGTACATCGCGATGCCGACGCGCACCAGGTCGAAGTGCAGATCCGGCCTGGTCAGCGTGGCCGCCGAGTTCGCCAGGTGCCGCATCGGGTGCAGGCCCGCTTCGAGTGCGACGTCATATGCCTGCTGAAAGCGCGAGGCCTGCGCGTCGATCGACGGGTGGCCCGGTTCGTCCGCGCAGGCGAGGTGCGACCAGATGCCGACCACTTCGACCGCGGAATCGGCGGCGGCTGACTTGACCAGCGCGGGCCAGGCGTGCGGCGGACAACCGTTGCGGGACAAGCCCGTGTCGATCTTCAGGTGCACGCGTGCCCGGCCACCGGCTCGCCGCGCCGCCGAGGCCGCGCGCTCCAGCTCACCGGCGTTGCTCAGGCCGAGGTCCACCCCCGCCGCGATGGCGGGGGTGTAGTCGGTGTCCGCGGTGTCGAGCCAGGCCAGCATCGGCGCCTGGATACCCGCTTCGCGCAAGGTCAACGCCTCAGCCAGCGAGCAGGCGCCGAGCCAGGTCGCGCCCGCCTCGAGCGCGGCGCGCGCGACCGGCACCGCACCGTGCCCGTAGGCGTCCGCCTTCACCACCGCCATGGTCGCGGCGCCGGAGGCGGCCGCGCGCCCGGCGAGCAGCGCGAGGTTGTGGCGGATCAGGTCCAGGTCGATGCGGACTTCAGCGCGTGGGAACGGGTCTGGGCTCATGACCAGCCCATTTTCCCACAGGGCTCACTCCAGGCGGGCTCCGGTGGTGGCGGAGAACACGTGCAGCTCGTCCGGGCGTACGCGGAAGTGCAGCGTGTCACCCATCGACGGCGGCGTCCGCGGGTCCACCCGCGCGACCACCGTGGTGCCCGCCTCCGGGTCGTCACCGGCCAGTTTGCCGTAGCAGTAGGCGTCCGAGCCGAGTTCCTCGACGAGATCCACCTTGACCGCGATGGTGCTCGCGCCCTCCTGGGCGACCTCCAGCGACTCCGGCCGGAAGCCGACCGTCACGCCGTCACCGTCGGCCTTGGCGATGACCTCACGCGGCAGCGCCACCTTCGCGCCGCCGACGTTCGCGCCGTCCTCGGTGAGCGACGCGGCGACGAGGTTCATCGCGGGCGAGCCGATGAACCCGGCGACGAAAGCGTTTGCGGGGCGTTCGTACAGCGCGCGCGGGGTGTCGCACTGCTGCAGCACCCCGTCGGACAGCACGGCCACGCGGTCGCCCATGGTCATCGCCTCGACCTGGTCGTGCGTGACGTAGACGGTGGTGACGCCGAGGCGCCGCTGCAGGGCCGCGATCTGCGTGCGGGTGGATACGCGCAGCTTGGCGTCGAGGTTCGACAGCGGCTCGTCCATCAGGAAGACCTGCGGCTCACGCACGATCGCGCGGCCCATCGCCACACGCTGGCGCTGACCGCCGGACAGCGCCTTCGGCTTGCGGTCGAGGTAGTCCTCGATGTCGAGCAGCTTCGCCGCGTCGCGCACGCGCTCCTTGATCTCCGAGGCCGGCTTGCCCGCGATTTTGAGCGCGAAACCCATGTTCTGGCCGACCGTCATGTGCGGGTACAGCGCGTAGTTCTGGAACACCATGGCGATGTCCCGCGACCGCGGCGGCAGCTGGGTGACGTCGCGGTCACCGATCCACACCGAGCCGTCGTCGATGTCCTCCAGCCCGGCGAGCATGCGCAGGCTGGTCGACTTGCCGCAGCCCGACGGCCCGACCAGGACCAGGAACTCGCCGTCGGCGATCTCCAGGTCGAGCGCGTCCACCGCGGGGCGCTCCGCACCGGAGTAGTGCCTGGAGGCCTTGTCGTAGGTAATCGTCGCCATTCAGCTATCCCTTCCTAACGCTCGCGCGTGCACGAGTTCGCGGGCGGCGTGGTGCCGCCGCCGGATTTCCTGGCCCGCGTCGGTGTCCGGCCCACCGAGTCGCAGCACGTCCGAGCCCCGCCAGCTCGGCGGCGCGGTGGTCCCGGCCAGTGCCCAGGCCGCCTGGCGGGCGGCCCCGAGCGCCACGTACTCGGCGGGCGCCGGCAGCTCGACCGGGAGGCCGAAGATCACCGGCGCGGCCGCGCGCACGCTGGCCGACTGCGCGGCACCGCCGATTAGGAGCACCCGGCGCGGTTCGACCCCGTGCCCGGCGATCGCCTCCAGACCGGCGGCCAGTCCGCACAGCATGCCTTCCACGGCGGCGCGAGCCAAGTTCTCCGGCTTCATGTTCGACCTGGTCAGGCCGAGCAAGGTGCCGTTCGCATCGGGCAGGTTCGGGGTGCGCTCGCCGTCCAGGTAGGGCAGCAGCGTCAGCCCGCCCGCACCAGCTTCCGCGGACAAAGCAAGGGCGTCGAGCCCGGCCAGGTCGACGCCGAGCAGGTCAGCGGTGGCGGTGAGCACCCTGGCCGCGTTGAGCGTGCAGGCCAGCGGGAGGAAGCGGCCGGTGGCGTCGGCGAACCCGGCGACCGTGCCGGTGGCGTCGGCGGGCGGGGTCTCGGAGACGGCAAAAACCGTGCCGCTGGTGCCGAGCGAGACGACGACGTCGCCGGGGCCGAGCTCGAGCGCGAGGGCCGCCGCCATGTTGTCTCCGGTGCCCGCGGACACCAGCACCCCGTCCTCCGTGTGCCCGCAAGCTTCTGCGGGCAAAAGCAGGTCCGGCAGGTCGGGGACCCGGCCGAAGGCGCGTTTGAGCAGGTCAGTGCGGTACTCGTGGGTGGCGGGTGAGAAGTAGCCGGTGCCCGACGCGTCCCCGCGGTCGGTCTTCACGCGGTCCGGGCGGCCGAGGATGCGCCAGGTGAGCCAGTCGTGCGGCAGCACCACGCGCGCCACCCGCGCGGCCAGTTCCGGCTCGTGCTCGGCGAGCCACCGCAGCTTCGTGACGGTGAAGCTGGCGACCGGCACCAGCCCGACCGCCTCCGCCCAGGCCGACGGCCCGCCGAGTTCGGCGATCAGGTCCGTCGCCTGCGGCCCCGAGCGCGTGTCGTTCCACAGCAGCGCGGGCCGGACCACCTCGCCGTCCTCATCGAGGGCGACCATGCCGTGCTGCTGTCCGCCGACCCCGATCGCCGAAACCCCGTCGAGCAGGCCGTCCGACGCCTCGGTGAACGCCGTCCACCAGTGCTTCGGGTCGACCTCGGTGCCGTCCGGGTGCGCCGCGCGCCCCTCTCGGACCACCGCGCCGGTCTCGGCGTCGCAGATCACCACCTTCGCCGATTGGGTCGATGTGTCGACTCCGGCGACCAGCGTGGGAGTGTGCATGGTCACGAGCCTGGCCGGACTTGCAGCTTCCGTCCAGTACTTGCGCGGAACATGTCCAGCGCACGCGGATATTCGTCGAGTCCGAGCGAATGGCTGATCATCGTTCCGGCGTCCACCGCGCCCTTCCCCATCAGCTCCACCGCGCGCCCGTAGCTGTGCAGCACGGCCATGCTGCCGACGATGGTGATCTCGTCGTTGTACACGCGGAACGGCGAGAACGAGGCCGTCGCCTCGGCCGGGGCGACGCCGAACTGCTGGTAGGTGCCGCCGCGCCGGACCCTGGTCAACGCGTCCTCGATCGCCGCGACCACCCCGGTGCAGTCGACCACCACCTCCCAGCCCTGCGGCCGGTCGAACTCGTCGGCGTTCACCGCGACCACATCGGCGCCGAGTGCTTCTGCGGTCAAAAGACGGTCGCGGCTCAGGTCGACCACGGAAACTGAGCCCGCTCCGGCGATGCGTGCCAGTTGCAGCATCAGCAGGCCCATCGTGCCCGCGCCGTAGATCAGGTAGTGCTCACCCAGCCGCCGCGGCAGCAGGTCGAAGCCGCGCACCGCGCACGACAGCGGCTCGATCAGCGCCGCCTCTCGCACGTCGACCCCCTCGGGCAGCCGGTAGCAGTTGCCCGCCGGCGCGAGCGCGTACTCGGCGCTGGCGCCGTTGGTGGTCACCCCGATCGCGGCCCACCGCTCGCAGAGGTTGCCGCGGCCGATCGAGCAGTAGTGGCACTCCCCGCAGAACAGCGACGGATCGACCGCGACCAGGTCACCCTCGCGCAGGTCGGTCACCCCCGCGCCGAGCGCGACGACTTTCCCCGCGAATTCGTGCCCCGGCACGATCGGGTAGGGCGTCGGCGCGAACTCGCCGTCCACGATGTGGATGTCGGTACCGCAGATCCCGCAGGCCGACACCTCGACCACCACCTGCCCCGGACCCGGCGCCGGATCGTCCACAGTGGACACCGTCACCGTGCCCGGTTCCTCGATCACCACCGCGCGCATGCCTCAGTCCTTTCCGTTGCCGTGCACCTGCTCGACCGCCACGCCCAGGTCCCGCATGGCCGCCACCTCGTCCGATGGCGTGCCGCCGTCGGTGATCACCAGGTCGTAGGCGGAGACGTCACCGTGGGCGTAGGTCGCCGTCTTCCCGAACTTCGAGTGGTCCGCGACCAGCACGTTCCGGTTGGCCATGGCCAGCGCGGCCCGCTTCAGCTCCGCGTAGTCCTGCACCGGGTGGTACAGTCGCCCGCCCGCCACCGCGGTCACCGAAACGAAGCCGAGGTCGGCGCGCGTGCGGTCGAGCGCGGCGAGCGCGTCCGGCCCGATGCACGACTCGAACTCGGCGTTGTACCGGCCGCCGACCACGATCAGCTCGATCCCCTCGGCGGGCCCGAAGATCTTGATCGCGCTCATCGAGTTGGTGACGACCACCAGCGGCGAGATCGCCGCCATCCGCCGCATCAGCGGGAACAGCGTGGTCGAGTCGTCGACAAAAACCGTCTGCCCCGGGCGGACCTCGGCGATCGCCACCTCGGCCAGCGCTTCCTTGATGCCGGTGTTGAGGCCTTCGCGGAAGCGGGTCGCGGTCTCCATGGTCAGCGCCGGATAGGCCTCGACCTTGCCGCGCAGTTTCCGCAGCAGACGGCGTTCGGCGAGGTCGTCGAGGTCGCGATGCATGGTCATCAGGCTCACGCCGAACGCCTCGGTGAGGTCGTCGATGCGGACCTCGCCGAGTTCGATCACGCGGCGCAGCACGTGCTGACGCCGCTGCTCGACCGCGGCGTCGGAGGGGCGGGCTCTAGGCATGCGCCACCTGCGGCAGCACCACGGGCTTGATCACGGTGGGATCGGTTTTGGCGATGGTGAGCGCCTGCTCGACTTCCTCCAGGCCGAACCGGTGCGTGACCAGCCGGTCGAGGTCGACGTCGCCGCCTGCCGCCAGCGCGATCGCGGTCGGCCACGTGTTGGCGTAACGGAAGGTGCCGGTGACCTCCAGCTCGAAGCCCTGCACGTGGGCCAGCGGCAGCGGCACCTCGTCACCGCCCATCCCGATCAGCACCACCCGCCCGGCGCGGCCCACCTTCCGGATCGCCGTGCCGATGGCCCGCGGCGCGCCGGAGCACTCCAGCAGCACGTCCGGCTCGAAGGCGGAGTTCGCCAAGTCCTCTTTGGACACATCGATGGTCGCGGTGGCGCCGAGCGCACCGGCCAGCGCGAGCCGGTCGGGGTTGAGGTCGGTGACCACGATCTCGGTGGCGCCGAAGGCCCGCGCGGTCTGCGCGGCGACCAGCCCGATCGGCCCGGCGCCGGTGATCAGCACCCGCGCCCCCGGCCCGACCGACGCCTTGCGGCACGACCAGACCCCCACCGAAAGCGGCTCGAGCAGACCGGCGGCCTCGTCGGAAAGCTCGTCCGGCACGGCGTAGGCGAAGTCCTCGCGAAGCACCACGTACTCGGCGAACGCGCCGTCCACCGGCGGGGTGCCGAAAAACCGCATTTGCGGGCATAAGTTGTACTGGCCGATCGTGCACTGCTCGCAGGTCGAGCACGGCACCCCCGGCTCGAGCGCGACGCGCTGGCCGATCTCGTGCGCCCTGGCCTCCGACCCCCTGGCGACCACCACGCCGCTCGGCTCGTGCCCCAGCACCAGCGGCTCGCGCACCACGAAGTCGCCGATGCGGCCGTGCTCGTAGTAGTGCACGTCCGAGCCGCAGGTGCCGACGGCGGTGACCCGGATGAGCACCTCGTGCGGGCCCGGCTCGGGCACGGGACGTTCTTCGACGACCACCTCCCCCACCCCGCGCAGCACGGAAACCTTCATGGTCCCGGGGACCTTCTTCATGCTCATTCTCCCGTCACGGCGCCCAGCGTCAGCCCGGTGACCAGCCAGCGCCGCACGGCGAGGCCGGCCGCGATCATCGGTAGCACCACTATGGTGCCGATGGCGGTGAGCTGCCCCCAGTCGATGCCGGTCTGGGTGACCAGCTGGTCGGCCGCGATCGGCAGCGTCTGCGAATCCGGCCCGCTGAACACCAGCGCGAACGCGTAGTCGTTCCACGAAAACACCAGGCACAGCACAAAAGTCGTGACCAAACCTGCTTTTGTCAGCGGAAGTACGACGTGCCGGAAGGCCTGCCAGCGCGTGCAGCCCGCTACCAGCGCCGACTCCTCCACCGACGGCGGGATCTCCGAGAAGAACGCGCTCATCAGCCAGATCGCGAACGGCAGGTTGAAGGTCAGGTAGGCCAGCACCAGCCCGGGCACGCTGTCGATCAGCCCGGCGCCGCGGAAGAGCAGGAACAACGGCAGCACCACCACGGCGATCGGCGCCATCCGCGTCGAGATGATCCAGAACGCGACCTGCTTTTTCCCGCGAAAGCGGGTGCCCGCCAAGCCGTACCCGGCGAGCGCGCCGAGCACCACCGCCAGCACCGACGAGATCCCCGCGGCGAGCACGCTGTGCAGGATGTACGGGCCGAGGTTGTTGGCGCCGGAAAACAGCTTCGCGTAGTTGTCCAGCGTGGGCTCGAAGAACACCCGCGGCTCGGGCGAGGTGACGTCGGTGTCCGACTTGAACGAGGACAACGCCATCCACGCCAGCGGGACGAGCGTCCAGAGCAGCCCGACGAGCACGATCACCCGCACACCCACGCGGGCACGCACCGGGCTGCGGTCGATGGGAGTCGTCGGTGTCATCGCGCGAGTCCCTTCTTGTCGAGCAGGCGCACGAAAGTCCGCGCGATGATGATCGAGACCACCAGCATGACCAGCCCGATCACCGCCGCGTAGCCGAGGTCGAAGAACCGGAAAGCCGTTTCGTACAAGCGGATCGGCACCACCTTCGTGGCGTCGGCCGGACCGCCGTTGGTGGTCACCGCGATGATGTCGAAGTAGCGGATGGCGTCCATCGAGCGGATCAGCAGCGCGACCAGCAGCACGCTGGAGATCGACGGCAGGATGATGTGCCGCAGGTTCTGCCAGCCACTTGCGCCGTCCAGCGCGGCCGCTTCACGCACACTCTGCGGCACAGAAGTCAGCCCGGCCAGCGTGATGAGCGCGATCAGCGGGGTCCACTGCCAGACGTCCATCGCGACCACGGCGAGAAAGGCGGATGTGCCGCCGCCGAGGATGTCGTCCTCGTAACCGAGCAGCTTGAGCACCCACGAGTACAGCCCGAACGTCGAGTCGGTGAGGAAGCGGCCGAGCAGCCCGACGATCACCGGCGCGACGAACATCGGCAGCAGGAACAGGCTGAGCACGGTGTTGCGGCCGCGCGCCAGTTTCCACAGGCAGAGCGCGAAAACCAGGCCGAGCCCCATTTCCAGGCCGACGGTGAGCACGAAGAACAGCAGCGTGCGCACCCACTGCAGGCCCAGGTCCAGATCGGTGAAGAAGCGGATCCAGTACTGCAGCCCGACCCATTCGAAGGACACGCCGCCGAGCAGCCGCACGCGGCTGAAGCTCATCGCGATGACGGTGAACAGCGGGATGAACGACAGCGCGGCGAGCAGCAGCATGCCGGGCGCCATCATCCGGCCGTGGAAGCCGAGCCGCCTCACGACGCCCACCCCCTGGCGGTGATCCGGTCGATCCGGGTGGCGGCCGCACGCATGGCCTCCGCCGGGTTGGAGTCACCAGCGAGCATCTTGGACAGTTCGGTGTAGATCGCCGTGTCGCACTCGTTCCACATCGGGATCTTGGGCCGCAGCCCGATGTTCTCCGGTTTCCAGGCTTCCGCGACGGCGGGCGCGGTGAGGATGTTCGGCATCGGCGACGGGCGTTGTTCGGCCTGGCGGACCTCGGGCAGCCGGTAGACCGAGTCGCGGGTGGGCGTGCCGCCGCCCGCGCTGCTCTTGAGGTTCGCGAGCTGGGTCTGCGGTGAGGTCGCCCAGTTCACGAACAGCCAGGCGGCGCGGCGCTGGTTGGGCAGGGTGTTGCCGCTGATCGCGATGCCGCAGCCGCCGTAGTGGTTGGCCGAGCGGACCGGGCCGCGCGGCAGCGGCGCGTAGCCGAACCTGCCGGGCATGGCCTTCTCGTTGGCGGCGGCGTACTCGTGCCAGTTGACGCACATCGCGACGCGGCCGGAGCTGAGCGCGGGGGCGAGGCCGTTCCAGTCCCAGGTCTTCGACGACGGGTCGGCGACCTGGAGGAGCCGCTGGTACACCTCGGCCGCGGCGATCGCCGCATCCGACCCGAGGCGGCACGGGCCGGGGTCGATGGTGCCGTAGAGGCCGATTTCCTTGCCGTTGTCGAAGTAGTCACCGCCGTAGGCCCAGAGCACGTTGGAGAAGTCGCACATCAGGGAGTCGTGCTGCTTGGCCTGGTGGCCGGCACCGTAGGCGACCTCGTCGGTGTTGTCGTTGAACCAGCGGGCGATCCGGAAGTACTCGTCCCAGGTGCGCTCGGGGCCGGGAGTGGGGTCGAAGCCGAGCTCCTGGGCCATGCGGGGACCGTGCTTCTCGAACAGGTCGGCGCGGTACTGCCAGATCATCGTGGGGCAGTCGTAGGGCAAGGCGAACACCTGGTCGCGATCCCCGAACCGGCCGGCCGCGTCGAGCTGGGTGGGAATGAAGTCGGCGAACCCGCCCTCCAGCGGCGGCAAGCTGCTTTCGCCCGCTAAAGCACGTAGGTCGACCAGGCCCTTGGAGTAGGGGGCGAGCACCTGGTACGGGTCTGCGTAGATCACGTGGTACTGGGACTCGCCGCCGGCCAGATCGAGCGCGACCTTCTGGACCATGGCGGACAGCTCGAGCGTGATGATGTTGACGTTGATCCCGGTCAGCTCGGTGAACGGCCGCAGGTTCGCGGCGATCGCCGCCGTGGGCGCGGTGTTCTCGGAGATCAGGTTGAGCGTGGTGCCGGCGAACTGGCGCCACCGATCATCGGTGACCAGGCGAACCGCGTCCTGGGGCCCGGCGCACGCACCCAGCGCCGCGGCCACCCCACCCCCCACCACCCCGCGCAACAAGCTTCTGCGGGCAAAAGCATGTCGAGTTCCCGGTGCCGCCATTGGCTCCTCCGAAGACCTGGGGGTCAGACGCATGCGGCTCGGCGCATGCCGTGACGGAGCCCATTCTTACCAGAGATCCAGCCGGTTGTTAACACAAAACTCGATAACTTCAGGGAGCATGCTTTTGCGGGAAAAAGCAGGATCAGACAAAACGGGCACCAGAAAGCAGCGATCTGCTTTTGCCCGCAGAAGCTGAATCCGCAGGTCAGCGGGGGGTTGCGGCGCGGATGGCGCGGATGGCGGCCGGGATCGCCGCCTGGATCTTCGAAGCCGGGACCGGGACGCCGTCGGCGGCCAGGTGTGCGGCCAGGCCGTGTACGTGCGCGGCCGCACCGGCCGCCAGCCACGGGTCCAGGCCCGCCGCGAGCAGCGCGCCGATGAGCCCCGAGAGCACGTCGCCCGAGCCCGCCGTCGCCAGCCAGGAGCCGGTCGCCACGTTCACCAGCGTCCGGCCGTCCGGTGCGGCGACCACCGTGCTGTGCCCCTTGAGCAGGACAACCGCGTCGAACCGTCGCGCCGCCGCGCGGGCGGCCGCCGGCCGGTCGGCGCCCGGCGCCTCACCGGTCAGGCGCTCGAACTCCCCGGCGTGCGGCGTCAGCACGAGCGGCGCGCCCGGCTCGCGCGCGTCCAGCACGTCCGGGAACTTGGCGATCAACGTGATCGCGTCGGCGTCCGCGCACACCGGAACGCCCTGCTCCAGCACCTGCCGCAGGGTCGACCGGCCCTCGTTCCCGGTGCCCATGCCCGGCCCGGCGACCCAGGCCTGCACGCGCCCGGCGTCGGTCACCGAACCGGTGCCGACCACCTCCGGCCAGTCCGCGCGCACCACGTCCGCCGCCGACCCGGCGTACCGGACCATGCCCGAGGTCGCCAGCACCGCGGACCCCGTGGCCAGCACCGCCGCACCCGGGTAGGTCGCCGAACCGGCGGCCACCCCGGTCACGCCCTGCGTGTACTTGTTGTCCTCCGGCCCGGGCACCGGCCAGGCCGCCGCGACGTCGGCGATGCCGAGCTGCACCAGGTCCGGTTCACCAAGCTGATCAGCCAGTCCGATGTCGACAAGCTGCGTTTGCCCGCAAAAGCCTGGGTTGAGCACGTGGACCGGTTTCCGGGCGCCGAAGGTCACCGTGCGGGTGGCGCGGACGGCCGGTCCGTCGACGACGCCGGTGTCCGGATCGACACCGCTCGGCAGGTCGACGGCCAGCACCGGCGCCGTCACCCGCTCCACCAGTTTCGCGGCGTCCGGACGCAGCGGCCCGCGGGCGGACAGTCCCACGATCCCGTCGATCACCAGGTCCGCCTGTTCGATCGCGGGTCCACCTGCTTCTGCCCGCAAAAGCCGGCCGCGGGCGCGGCGCAGGGCGGCGAGGCCTGCCTCGTGCGCTCGGTCGGGATTCAGCAGCACGGCCGTCACCGAGACACCGCGCTTGCGCAGGAAGGCACCGGCCCACAACGCGTCGCCACCGTTGTTCCCGGCGCCGACCAGCAAGGTCACCCGCGTGCCCGCGACCCGGCCGGTGTGCTCGGCGAGCATCTCCGCCGCGTGCACCGCGACCCCGAACGCCGCCCTGTGCATCAGCGCGCCCTCGGGCATGACGGCCAGCAGCTTCTCCTCGGCCGCCCGAATCCGGTCGGTGGTCCAGATCCCCAGCACGCGGTGGCCTCCCCGCTTACTCCACGGTGACGGACTTCGCCAGGTTACGCGGCTTGTCGACGTCGTACCCGCGGCTGCGCGCGATCTCCGCCGCCAGCACCTGCAGCGGCACGGTCGAAACCAGCGGCTGCAGCAGCGTCGGCACCGCCGGGATCTCCACCAGCTCGTCGGCGAACGGGCGCACCGTCTCGTCGCCCTCCTCGGCGATCACGATCGTGCGCGCACCCCGCGCCTGGATCTCACTGATGTTCGAGACCAGCTTGGCGTGCAGCACCGCGCGGCCCTTCGGCGACGGCATCACCACGACAACCGGCAGGCCCTCCTCGATCAGCGCGATCGGGCCGTGCTTCAGCTCACCGGCCGCGAAGCCCTCGGCGTGCATGTACGCCAGTTCCTTCAGCTTGAGCGCGCCTTCGAGCGCCACCGGGAAGCCGACGTGCCTGCCCAGGAACAGCACCGCCTTCGAATCGGCGATCTGCCTGCCCAGCGCCTTCACCTGGTCCACAGTGGACAGCACCTTCTGCACCGCGGCCGGCATCGCCTCGAGTTCGGCGAACTCGCGGGCGACCTCGTCCGGGTACTTGGTGCCGCGCGCCTGCGCCAGCGCCAGCCCGACCAGGTAGTTCGCCGCGATCTGCGCGAGGAAGGCCTTGGTCGAGGCGACGCCGATCTCCGGACCGGCGTGCGTGTAGAGCACCGCGTCGGACTCACGCGGGATCTGCGCGCCGTTGGTGTTGCAGACCGCCAGCACCCTGGCCTTCTGCTCCCGCGCGTGGCGAACGGCTTCGAGCGTGTCGGCCGTCTCTCCGGACTGGGAGACCGCGACGACCAGCGTGTCCCGGTCGAGCACCGGGTCGCGGTAGCGGAACTCGCTGGCCAGCTCCACCTCGACCGGCAGGCGCGTCCAGTGCTCGATGGCGTACTTGGCGACCAGGCCGGAGTGGTAGGCCGAGCCGCAGGCGATCACGAAGACCTTGTCGACGTCGCGGAGGTCCTGGTCGGACAGCCGCTGCTCGTCGAGAATGATGCGGCCGTTGTCGAAGTGCCCGCGCAGCGTGTTCGCCAGCGCCTCGGGCTGCTCCTCGATCTCCTTGAGCATGAAGTACTCGTGGCCGCCCTTTTCCGCGGCCGAAAGATCCCAGTCCACGGTGAACGGCTTGGCCTGGGCGGGCTCGCCGGAGAAGTCGGTGACCTCGTAGCCCTCGCGGGTGATCACCACGACCTGGTCCTGGCCCAGCTCCACGGCCTCGCGGGTGTGCTCGATGAACGCGGCGACGTCGGAAGCGACGAACGTCTCACCTTCGCCGACGCCCACGACCAGCGGCGACGACCGGCGCGCGGCAACGATCGTGTCTGGCTGGTCGGCGTGCGTGACCACCAGCGTGAAGGCGCCTTCGAGGCGGCGGCACACCGCGCGGACGCTGGCCGCGAAGTCGCCGGCGGTCTCGCCGGTGGTGTAGGCGCGGGAGATCAGGTGCGCCGCGGACTCGGTGTCGGTGTCGCTGCTCAGCTCCACGCCGTCGGCCTCGAGCTCGGCGCGCAGGGTGGCGAAGTTCTCGATGATGCCGTTGTGCACGACGGCGACCTTGCCGCTGACGTCGCGGTGCGGGTGGGAGTTGCGGTCGACCGGCGGACCGTGGGTGGCCCACCGGGTGTGCCCCATGCCCGCGGTGCCCGCGAACTCCTTGCGCCCGGTCAGGTCGAGCTGGGCCTCCAGGTTCGCCAGGCGGCCGGCCTTGCGCTCGACGTTCAGGGCGCCGTCACCGTCGAGCACGGCGACGCCCGCCGAGTCGTATCCGCGGTACTCCATCCTCCGGAGCCCGCCGAGCACTACGTCCAGCGCCTGCCGATGACCGACATATCCCACGATTCCGCACACGCCCATCAGGGTAACGACGCACCCTCGGCCCCCTCGCCCGGCACAGCCCAACCCCGCCACCTGCTTCTGCGGGCAAAAGCAGGTTCACGCCGCCGAGCTGGGCGGGGGCGCTGGCAGTAGGCTCCCGGCATGGCGCCCAAGCCCAAGCACCTGCTCGAAGAGCTGTCCCATCCAGGCCCGCACGAAGTGCTCCGGGGCAATCTGGGACTGGTCGGCGTGCCCGGCGTGGTCTACACCCCGCGAGCCGGGCTCGGCCTGCCCGCGATCGCCTTCGGGCACGGCTGGCTCCAGCCGCCGACCCGCTACCGCGAGCTGCTCCGCCACCTCGCGAGCTGGGGCATCGTCGCCGCGGCGCCCGCCACCCAGCGCGGCCCGCTGCCGTCGCACCGGCTGTTCGCCACCGACCTGGGCACCACGCTGGAGCTGGTCACGAAGGTCCGCCTCGGCCCGGACGGCATCAGCGTCGACCCGGCCAAGCTCGGCCTCGCCGGGCACTCCACCGGTGGCGGCGCCGCCGTGCTTTCGGCCGCAGAAGCTGACGTCAAGGCCGTGGCCACGGTGAACGCGGCCCAGACGATCCCGCCCGCCACCGAGGTCGCGCGCCGGCTCACCGTGCCGTCGCTGCACCTCGCGGCCGACGGCGACCTCGTCGCCCCGCCGGTCGGCCACGCCGAAGCCATCGCCAAGGCCTGGGAAGGCCCGGCCCAGCTGCGCTACCTCGGCAAGTCGTCCCACCTGGGCATCACCGAGGGCAGGCACTGGAGCGGCCTGCTGCTGCACGGCAAGCCGCACCGCGGCACGCAGCGCCTGGTCCGCGCCCTGCTGGCGGCCTTCTTCCTGACCCACCTGACCGGCACCGACAAGTACCGGCCGCTGCTCGAAGCCGATGTGAAGAACGCCACCATCGCGACCGACGATTCGGTCGAACTCGCCGACGCCTGACCCCGGAACGCGAAGACGCCCGGCCCCCGGAAGGGTCGGGCGTCTTTTGCGGGCAAAAGCAGGATCGGCCTACTTCATCCAGCTGTTGTTCGAGAAGTCGTCGTCGTCGAACGACTCTTCCCGGCGTGCGTGCCTGCCCGCCCGGCGCGGGGCGGGGGCCGGTTCGGCCACCGCGACCGGTTCCGGCGCGGGTGCCACCGGCGGCGGCTGCCAGGACGCGGCCGGTTGCGGCTCGGGCCTGGTCACCGGCGGCGCGGTGTTCACCGCGTGCCCGGTGAACCCGGGACCGTCCTCTTCGTCCTCGACGCCGAAGCCCATCACGTTGCTCTTGTCGGCCAGCGTCTTCTCGGTGGCCCAGCCGCCGGCTTCCTTCTCCCGCCGCCCCAGCTCGCGCCGGTGGTCGACGTACCGCTCGGCCGCCTGGATCTGCTTGGACATGTAGTCCTGGGCCTTCGCCTTGGCTTCCTGCGCCTGGCGGTCGCGCAGCGCACGGCGATCGGCCTGCTCCCGGACGAGACCGTCCAGCCGTTCCCGCATCCGCGCCACTTCGTCAGTGATGCTCATCAGCACTCCTCACGCGCGCTCACCGGTCGTACCGGATGGAGCGGTCGCCTTCCTCGTCCAGGGAACCACTGATCCGGCCACCAGCACCACTGGTCTCGAAAATGTTGCCCGCGACGCGGTACTGGCTGGAGTTGCGCTCCTGGTCACCGCTCTGGCCACCACCGGCGCCACCGCCCATGGCCCCCATGCCGCCCATCATGCCCATGCCGCCCATGCCACCGGCGCCAGCGCCGGCCGCCGCGGCTGCCGGTGCGCCCGCACCGACCCCGGCACCGCCCGGCGTCGAACCGAGGCCCGCGGCCGCGGCCGGTTCCGGCGAAGCCGCGCCCACCTGGGCACCGGCGGACAGCGAACCCGTGTCGCCGAGGTCGCCACCAGCGCTGCCGCCGACCGCGGCCGCACTGCCGCCGCTGCCACCGGAGCCACCCGCGGACCCACCGCTGTCGCCACCGGCGCCACCACCGCCCGAGCCACCGGCACCGCCGTCGGCAGCGGGCTTGGTCTCGACCTCACCGTCTTCGGGCAGGTCCAGACCGCCGGGTGCGCTGAAGCCGTCGTCGCCCTCGGCGCCGGGCGCACCGGCGCCGCCGCCACCGGAGGCCAGCTCGTCGGGCCTGCCCGCGCCACCCGTCGGGTCGCTGTCGTCCAGGCCGTTGAGCGCGTCCTTCTCGCCCTTGTTGTCCGCGCCGAGCGTGTAGGTGACCGGCTCGCCCTTGCCGTCGTCAACCGTGACCACGGTCGGGCCCTTCGGTCCCTGCGGCTGCTCGGCGGTGATCTTGACGCCGTTGTCCTCGATGACGATCTTGCCGTCGGGGCCGGGCTTGTAGACCTTCTCGCCCTCGGCACCCGCTTCACCTTCGGCGCCCTCGACCGGCTTGCCGTCGGGGCCGAGCTCACCGTTGCCGAAGTCCAGTTTGTAGTCCTTCGGCGGCGGGGTGCCGTCGTCGATCGAGATGTCCATCTTGCCGTCGTCGCCCGGCTCGGACATCTTGATCTCGTTGTCGCCCTGCTTGACGGTCATCGTGTCGTCGTCGTCACCGGCGTCCTTGATCGCCTCGCCGGTCTCCGGGTCGATCGGGTACGGCTTGCCCGTCTCCGGGTCGACCTCGAGCGGCTTGCCGGTGATCGGGTTGGTGCCCTTGTCCTCAGTGGACGGTGGCTCCGTCGCGCCAGGAGGCGTGCCACCGCCGCCGGTGCCACCACCGCCGGACCCGGTGCCCCCGCCGCCGGAACCGGACCCGCCACCGCCGGTGCCGCCACCGCCGCCGCCGTTGTCACCGCCGCCACCGGTTTCCTCCTTCGGCGGCGGGTTCTCCTTCGCGGCGTTGGCGAAGCCGTTCTCGGCCTTGCCCATGACCTCGTTCAGCTGGGTGTAGGCCTCGTCGACGAATTCCTTCGTTTCCGTGCACAAGGTGTCGAAGCTGGTCCAGAGCCCGTCCCACATCTCGACGTTGAACTGGTTCTGGATCCACTGCTTGGCGAGGCGGATGCCCTCTTTTTTGATCTCGTCGTCGTCGCAGCAGCCGTCGTCGTTCAACTTCTCACGCATGTTCGTGCCGAAGTTGACGTCCATCCAGCCGGCGACCTTCTCCATCTCGTCCTTGCCGGCCGCGGAGTCGTTCGCGATGTTGATCACGGTGGTCGCCATGTCCAGGTCGGCCTTGCCGACCGTCGGCGTGTACATGTCGATGACCGCGTCGACCTTGCCCTTGACCAGCTGGTAGACGGCGTCCACCGCGGTCGAGGTGGCGGCCGCGGAGCCCTCGAGAAAGCCGACCAGCTCGTCGCCGGGCGTGTTGATCTTCTCGTTGTAGTGCTCGTTCGCCTTGTCGGCGGCGGGGCCGGTCCAGCTCTTGGACAGACCGTCGAGCTGCCCGCGCGTGTCCTTGAGCGCCTGGCGCACCTGGCCGGCGGCGGTGGTGAAGTCCGAGGAGTCGGTCAGGAACTCCGCGAAGTTGATGCCCTTCTGCTCCTCGTACCGCTTCTTGATGTCGGTGTTGTAGTCGAGCGGGCGGGTGCGGCCGCGGCAGTCCTCCGGGATCTTGCCGAGCAGCGGCCCGAAGTCCTCGAACACCTTCAGCCCGGCTTCACCGTGCTTGAGCAGCTCGTCGGAAGTCTTCGTCCCCCCGCCGCCGGTGGTCGGCGGCTGCGCGCTGTCCAGCCCCGTCCGGCCCGCGTCGACTTCCTTCTGGTGCTCGCGTTCGTTGTAGCTGTTCTCCGAGCCTTCCTTCTTGGCGTCTTCGTACAGCTCGTCGGTGAATTCCTCGCTGAACGGACCGAAACCGATCGGGTGGCCGTTGTAGGCCTCCTGGTACCTGGAGATCTCGTCGCGCTTGGAGCCGTCGGCCGTCCACGCTTCGTTGCTGCTGCTCGACCAGGACTGCAGCAGTGCCTGCTTCTTGTCCGGCGAGACGGCCGGATCGTCCAGAACGGCCTTGACCTCGTCCCACGTCTTGGCCATCAGTTGCTCCCGGCGTTGTTCATCGCGGACGACTGGGACTGGTCATTGGCGGTGTAGGACTTGCCGCCGGCGGCGACGTTCGCGGCGAAGCCGGTCAGCGCCGTGGTGTACCCCTTCACCGCGGCGGCCAGCGTGGCGACGGAAGTCGTGTAGGTCTCCGCGTGCGTGCCGTGCGCCTCGCCGAACTCCTTCGCGGTGATCTTGGACTTCTCCAGTTCCTTGGTGCCGTCGGTCACGTCCTCCGCGAACTCGGTCATCTTCTTCGAGGCGGACGCCATCGCGTCGGCATCGACCTTGTGCCCACCCACCGGTCAGCTCCCCCTTGGTCCGAGGTATCTCCTAATGCGAGTCAGGAACTCTGACGCACCCGAACGGCGAACGGTGCCGTCGCAGATGCACACAGAATGTACTCATGCGGCTGACCGGACGCACAGGATTCGCCTGTTTGCATACCCGAACGCGTCATTGGCCGGAATCCGCGGCGCCGGATTTGGCACGCAGCGCGTCCGCGAGCACCCCGGCGGTGCTCGCGATGTCGGTCAGGCGCTCGCGTTCGTCGAGGTCGATGGTCACTTCGAAGAAGACCTCGATGGTGGCGAGCAGCTGAACGCGCTGCTTGGAGTCCAGGCCGAGCTCGTCGAACGGCGTGGTCACGTCGAGCGCGTCCGGGGACAGATGGAACGAATCGCAGACCAGCTGCTTGACCTGGGCGTGGTACTGGCTGGCGTCGTCGGTGCTCACCAGCTCATCGTGCCTCATACCGCGCTTTCGCGGCCGAACGCGCCACCTTCCCACTCGACGTCCGCGGCACCCCGCCGTCTTCTGCGGGCAAAAGCAGGAAGTCCCGGAGCGCGACCTCGTGCTGTGCGGACACCGCGGCCCGCACGGCCTTGCTGACCTGCGCGAAGTCCACCTCCTGACCGCGAACCGGCTCGGCCAGCACGACCACGCCCTCACCCCGCTCGTCGGCGGTCCCGAACGCCGCGACGCGGTCGCGCCGGATCGCGGGGTGC
The DNA here is from genome assembly GCF_003312875.1 of Amycolatopsis albispora. Classification (NCBI taxonomy): domain Bacteria; kingdom Bacillati; phylum Actinomycetota; class Actinomycetes; order Pseudonocardiales; family Pseudonocardiaceae; genus Amycolatopsis; species Amycolatopsis albispora. The sequence continues at coordinate 7,272,526 of NZ_CP015163.1, read as the reverse complement.
GCGTCGGCGACGGTCTCCTCGATGTCCTGCGGGTAGAGGTTCCGGCCGTCGACGATGATCAGGTCCTTGATCCGGCCGGTGATGTAGAGCTGGCCGTCGTGGAAAACGCCCAGATCACCGGTGCGCAGCCAGCCGTCGGCGAAGGTTTCCGCGGACCGTTCGGGCTGCCGCCAGTAACCCCGCGCGAGGTGCGGGCCGCGCACCTGGATCTCGCCCATGCGGCCGTCGGGGCAGGGCTCGCCGGTCTTGCTGTCCGCGATCCGGACCTCCTGGCCGAACGGACGGCCGACGGACACCAGCTCGGTGCCGGTCTCCGCCGCGACGGCCGTCCCGGTGGCGAGCGCGTCGCGGTCGAAGGTGGTGATGGTGGGACCTTCGTCACCCGCGCTGGAGACGTAGACGGTCGCCTCGGCGAGCCCGTAGGACGGCCGGTGCGCCGCGGGCCGGAAGCCGTGGGGCGCGAACGCCTCGGCGAACGCGCGAACCGTCGCCGGCCGCACCGGCTCGCTCCCGTTGAGCGCCACCCGCACATCCCCCAGGTCCAGGCTTTTGCGGGCAGAAGCAGGTACGGACGTGACGGCGTAGTCGAAGGCGAAGTTGGGGGCGGCGGTGAAGACGGCCGGGTAGTCGGACAACTGGCGGAGCCAGCGGATCGGCCGCCGGATGAACTCGAGCGGCTGCAGGAACACCGACCGGGCGCCGGTGAACACCGGCACGCACATCAGCTGGATGAGGCCCATGTCATGGAAGAACGGAATCCAGCCGGCGCAGGTGGTGCGCTGGTCAACCTGGTAGGCGCCAGCCACCTGCCAGACGCTCGCCGTCAGGGCGCGGTGCGTGATCACCGCCCCGGCCGGCTCCCGCGTCGACCCCGACGTGTACTGCAAATACGCCACCCGCTCGCCGCCTTCTGCGGGCAAAAGCAGGTCGGCGTCTTCTGCGGGCAAAAGCAGGTCTTCGACGCAAAGGAGCTGGTCGGGAGGGGTGACGGGGGCTGAGGTGGTGAAGTCGGTGAGCTTGTCCATGGCGCCGCGGGAGGTCAGCCAGACCCGTGCCTCGCAGTCGTTGAGGGCACCGACCAGGCGCCGCCGGTGGGAGCGGACCTCCGGCGCGAACAGCGGCACCGCGACCACCCCGGCGTACAGCGCGCCGAGGAAACCGACCACGTAGGTCAGGTCCTGCGGGGTGACCAGCGCGACCCGATCACCCGGCGCCGCGACCCGCCGGAGCCGCGCCGCGACCGCGCGCACCTGCCGCGTCAGCTCGGCCCAGGTCAGGTCCCGCGGCTCCGCGTCACGCCCGCCGGTGCAGTCGAGGTAGGTGAACGCGACCTCGGTCGACTCGGCGCGGTCCAGCAGGTACTCGATCAGCGGCCGCTCCGGCGCACCGCTCAACCCGCCCACCACTTGTGCTCGGCGAAGTCCTCGTCCTCGTCAGCGGCGGCCGCGCGCCGCCGAGGCGCGGGAGCGGCGGGTGCCGCCGGAGCCGGAGGTGGCGGTGGGGGCGGCGGAGCGGCGGGCGGCGGCGTCCATGTCGGCGAGGCCGCCTTCGGCTCATCGAACTGCAGGAACTCGTAGTTCTCGTCCTTCTCGCTGTCGTCGGCGAGCGTCGACGAGGTCGCCCAGCCGCCGGCCTTGTCCTCCCGCCGCTTCTGCTCGACCTGCTGCCGCAGGGCCTCGTTGAGTTCGTGCATCCGCTCACCGAGCGCCGCCGCGGACTTGCCCTGTGCGGTCACCAGTCGCTGCTCACGCAGCGCGCGCTGCTCTTCCCGCTCTCGCGAAAGGGCCGACAAGGCCGCGCGGGCGGCGCGCAGCCGATCTTCGACGCTCACCGATTCCTCCCGCTCAACGGCTGAATCCGATCAGGCCGTCATCGTCGTCGTCCAGCGTGCCGCTGATGCGGTTCGCCGGTTCCGGGGTGTCGAACAGGCTGCCGGAATGCCGGTACTGGTTGGGCGCGCGCTCCACGTCGCCGGTGTTGCCGCCACCGGCACCACCACCCATGCCACCCATCATGCCCATGCCCGCGGCGGCCGCGCCGTCCGGTGAGGACGTCGATGCCGGGGCGGGCTGAGCTGGAGTGCCACCCGGCGCCGAGCCAAGGCCGACGCCGCCGGGGGCCGCTCCGGGGGTCGAGGCGGTGTCGCCGAGGGCCGGTTCACCGAGGCCGACGGCAGCCGAACCGCTGGCCAGGAAGTCACTGGCGCCAACCGACTGCGGCGCGGTCGACTGCCCCGCCGCGGCCTCCTCGGGCGCGAGGTCAGGGACCGCCTCGGGAGTGGCCGCCGAAGACACCTTGGGAGTGGCTGCCGGTTGCGCCGCCGCAGCGCTCTCGAGCTGTTCTCCGAGCACGTACTTGGTCGGTTCGCCCGAACCGTCGTCGATCTCGACGACGGTCTGCCCGTCCGGTCCGTCCGGACGCTCGGCGGTGATCTTCAGCGGGCCGTCCTCGACCAGGATCTTCCCGTCCTCACCCGGCCGGAAGACCCCTTCCTCGTCGGTTGCCTCACCGTCGAAGGCCAGCTGGTAGTCCTTCGGTTCACCCGACGGCCCTTCGACCGTGATCGCCATCTTCCCGTCGGCGTCCGGCTCGGAGATGGACAGCTTGTTCTCGCCCTTCTCCACGGTCAGCGCCGCATCGCCCGGTTCCTTCACCGCCTCGCCGGTGAGCGGGTCGATCGGGTAGGCCTCGCCGGTTTCCGGATCGACTTCGAGTTCCTCTCCGGTCACCGGGTTCTTCTGCGCGGCCTCGGGGTCCGCAGCGGTCTCGGGGGCCACGGCGGTCTCGGGCGCGGCCGGCGGCTCGGGTGGCGCGGGCATCGAAGGCGGTGCTGCGGGCGGTGGCGGGCTGGGCATGGACGGCGCGCCGCCCGTGCCGCCGGCGGGCATGGCGGGCGGTGCGCCGCCGGTCATCGTCGGTCCCGTGCCACCCGGCGGCGGGCCGGGCTGCTGCTGTGGCGTGGCCGCCGGTGCCGCGCCATCGGTGAATTCGTTGGTGTAGTCGCTCATGAATTCCACGAGCGTGTACCACTGGCCGTCGACCGTTTTGTTCGTCTGGTCGCAGAGATCCCGGAACGCCTGCAGCAGCGGCTCGAATTCCTGCCGGAACGACGCCAGCCAGCTTTCACAGTATCTTGGGATCACGTCTTCGAACAAAACGGGAACTACGCTCAAACTGGCGACGTCACTGAGCAGAGATTCCAGATCGCTGCCCCACTGGCGGTCGAAGAACCGCGCCGCCTCCAGCTTGTCATCCTCATTGCTGTCCGCCCCACCTGGCGCCACTCTGGCGATCCTCGCGGCGGTTTCCACGTCGGCACCGGCGATGGTCGGCTTGTTCAGCAACAGCACTTCGTCGACCTGCTGCTTCAACGTTTCGTAAATCGCGGTGACGGTTTCCGGAATGAGCCTGGCCGCACCCTCCAGCTGATCCAGCAATTTCTGCGAATCCGGGACGATGCCTTCGTCGTACTTCGTCCGCGCGGCGGCCGCACCGGCACCTTCCCAGTCACCGAACAAGGTGCTCAGCTCCGCGCGGGCCCCCTCCATGGTCTGCTCGACCACTTCCCGCGCCTTGCCGTACTCCTCGGCTTCCTCGGTGAACTTGCGGAAATCGATGCCGCGGTTCACGTGGAACCGGTCCCAGATCTCCGGCATGTATTCGAGCCTGCTGACGCCGGGTACGTTGTTCCAGACCTGGTCGATCCAGGTCGAGAAAAAGTCGAGAGCGGGCTTGGCCAAATCGAGCACTTCGTCCGACTTCGCCACCCCGGCACCATTGGGACCCGGCGGCTGCTGCGCGGACAGGTCGCCATGAGCCTTGGCAGCGCCTTCCTCGATCCTCCGGCCGTTGTTCATTTCCCGCACAGCGCGACTGTGAATTTCCTCGTACCGGGACCGCCCGCCGCCCATGGGCATAAGGGTGGCCGCTTCGGTCAGCTGTTTCTTGGTCGCTTCCGAAACGTGGGGGCTGGCCAGCAGCTCGTCGGGGCTTACCGTCATCAGTACGCAGCCTGCTGATTGACCTGCGCGGCATTCGCCTGGTCCGCGCTCGCGTAACTCTGACCCGCGGCGCCGATTCCGCCGGCGAGCGCGGTCAGTTCGGCCGACAGCCCTTTCAACGCGGCGGCCACCTGTTCCGCGCCAGCGTTGTAGCTGTCGAAGTGGTGCGCGTGAAGACGCCCGAACTCCTCGGGCTTGACCTTCGGCGGCGCGAGGCGACCGGCCTGCGCGGCCGGTTTGCCCACCTGCTCCTTGAGCCGCGCCTGCGCCACCGCCATGGCGTCCGAGTCAGCCCTGTAACCACCCTCTGGCAAAACTCCCCCTCAATCGTGGTCACCGCTTCATGCACACGGAATGTACCGGGCCGGTGACCGTGATGCAGCAAGTTGACCGTTTTGCGGGGAGAAGCTCAGGAGGCGGTGGAGACCACTCCGGCGAGGCGGTCGGCGGCGGCCTGCGCGACTTCCTGCGCGGCGGCCTCGACCATCACCCGCACGAGTTGCTCGGTGCCCGACGGCCGGAGCAGGACGCGACCTTCGTCACCCAGCTCGGCTTCGACCGCGTCGACGGCCTGGCGCACCGCGTCCGAGCCCGCCACGGCGGCCTTGTCCGCGACCCGCACGTTGATCAGCACCTGCGGCAACCGCCGCATCACGCCGGCGAGGTCGGCCAGCGACTTGCCGGTCGACGCCATGCGGCTCATCAGGCGCAGGGCGGTCAGCAGGCCGTCGCCGGTGGTGGCGTGCGCGGGCAGCACCACGTGACCGGACTGCTCACCGCCGAGCGCGAACCCCCCGGCACGCAGTTCCTCGAGCACGTACCGGTCGCCGACGCCGGTGGTGCGAATGGTGACGCCGTGCTCGCGCATGGCCAGGTGCAGGCCCAGGTTGCTCATCACGGTGGCGACCAGGGTCTCGTCGGTCAGCTCGCCGGACTCCGCCATGGCCAGCGCCAGCACCGCCATGATCTGGTCGCCGTCCACCAGTTCGCCGCTGGCGTCCACGGCGAGGCAGCGGTCGGCGTCACCGTCGTGGGCGATGCCCAGGTCGGCGTTGTGCTCGCGGACCGCGGCGCTGACCCGGCCCATGTGGGTCGAGCCGCAGTCGTCGTTGATGTTGATGCCGTCCGGCTCGGCGTGGATCGCGATGACCTCGGCGCCCGCCTTGCGGTAGACCTCCGGCGCGGCGACCGAGGCGGCACCGTTGGCGCAGTCGACGACCACGCGCACGCCCGCGAGCGAGTGCGGGGTGGCGGCGAGGAGGTGCTGGACGTAGCGGCTGAGGGCGTCCTCGACGTCGGTGACGCGGCCGACCTCGGCACCGGTCGGGCGGACACCGCCGGCGTTCAGCCCGGCCTCGATCTCGTCCTCGATGCCGTCGGGGAGCTTGTGCCCGCCCGCGGCGAAGAGCTTGATGCCGTTGTCCGGCATGGGGTTGTGCGAGGCGGAGATCATCACGCCGAGGTCCGCGCCGAGCGCGCCGACCAGGTAGGCGACCGCGGGCGTGGGCAGCACGCCGAGGCGGCGCACGTCGGCGCCGGCGGAGGCGAGCCCGGCCACGACGGCGGCCTCCAGCATCTCGCCGCTGGCGCGGGGGTCACGGCCGACCACGGCGACCGGGCGGTGCGAGTGATCATGCGCGGCGAGCACCCTGGCGGCGCTGGCGGCGATCGACATCGCGAGTTCGGGAGTGAGCTCCGCGTTGGCGAGGCCACGCACCCCGTCCGTGCCGAAAAGGCGAGCCATCGATCCTCCTTGAACGAACAACCCCGATACCGTACTGGACCTGGGGATTCACCCCCGCCGCGACCCGGAACCTGCTTTTGCCCGCAGAAGCTGCGACCTGCTTTTGCCCGCAAAAGCTGGTGGGGGTGCGGGGGCGGCAGAAAGCACGGAAGCGCCCACCCGAATGAGACGGATGAGCGCTTCCGTGGGTTGCTTGCTGCCCTGGGAGCAGATCAGCGCTTGCTGTACTGCGGCGCCTTGCGGGCCTTCTTGAGGCCGTACTTCTTCCGCTCCGTGGCGCGCGCGTCACGGGTCAGGAAGCCGGCCTTCTTCAGCGCGGGACGGTCATCAGCGTCAACCTCGACCAGCGCGCGGGCGATGGCCAGGCGCAGCGCACCGGCCTGGCCGGAGATGCCGCCACCGTGCAGGTTGCCGAAGATGTCGAACGAGTCCGGCTTCTCGACGGTCACCAGCGGCTCACGGATGAGCTGCTGGTGCACCTTGTTCGGGAAGTACTCCTCGAGACTGCGGCCGTTCAGCTTGAACTCACCGGTGCCGGGCACGAGGCGGACGCGGACGACGGCCTCCTTGCGACGGCCGACGGTCTGCGCGTTGCCGCCGGCGGCACGCGAGGGCTTCGGGGCGGCCGGGGTCTCGGTCGCGTAGGCCTCGGTGGTCGCCTCCTCGGCGACGACGTCGGTCTCGGGACTGGTCACAGACTGTTCCTCACTCACTGGGCGACCTGCGCGATCTTGGTGATCTCACGCGTCTGGGGCTGCTGCGCCGAGTGCGGGTGCTCAGGGCCGGCATAGACCTTGAGCTTCTTCGCCTGGGCGCGGCCGAGCTTGTTCTTCGGCAGCATGCCCTTGACGACCTTCTCGAGCAGGCGCTCCGGCCTGGTGTCGAGCAGTTCGCCGAAGGACCGCTTCCGCAGACCACCGGGGTAGCCGCTGTGGCGGTACGCGAACTTCTGCTCGCGCTTGTTACCGGTGAGAGCGACCTTCTCGGCGTTGACGATGATGACGAAGTCACCGGTGTCCACGTGCGGGGCGTAGGTCGGCTTGTGCTTGCCGCGCAGCAGCGTGGCGACCTCGGTCGCGAGCCGGCCGAGCACGACATCCTCGGCGTCGATCACGTGCCAGGCACGAGTGACGTCGCCGGGCTTGGGGCTGTACGTGGGCAAGGGTCTACCTCGTCGTCAACATTGCGTGTGGGTTCTGTGCGGGCCTAGCGCTTACGCGCCGCAGCGCACAACGACATATGAAGATACCCGCCGCCTTCGGAGAGGGTCAAAGCGGGGGTGCTGGGCCGTGCTCGATACTAGGGTCTCGACGAGATGACCGCACCAGAACCCGGGGGTGAGCGAGGTGAGCGGCTCGATCCGGCGCACCCGCGCGCGGCGGCTGGCCGCCCTGCTGACCAGCGCCGCACTGCTGCTCACCGCGTGCGGTCAGGGCAAGTCGGGCACGGCGATCGCCGACGGTGACGACGCCGCCACGTACGTGAGCGAGAAGTTCGCCGAGCAGCTCGGCAAGCTCGGCGACCAGTTCACCGGCGACCGCCCGCGCAAGAGCACCCTCGACCGCTACGCGAGGGTCGACGACAAGGACTCCGACTCGACCATCACCGGCGTCCAGCTCGGCAAGCCGCCCGCCCGGCTGTCCACGAACCGGTCGAAGGAGGACCCGGAGGAGTACCTGGACTCGTTCCACCCGGCGGGCAGCACGGTCGAGTACCTCAAGCTCGGCCCGGTCTACGCCAGCCTCGCGCCGACGCCGTGGGTGTCGATGCCCTACAACGGCGACCAGTACGACGAGTGCTTCTGGGGCGGTCAGCAGGACGTCTGCAAGATGGTCGGCGCGGTGACCGAGGCCACCCAGAGCCCGAAGGCGAAGGCGGCGAAGAGCGCCAAGCGACTCGACGACGGCACCATCGAACTCAACGCGGACATCACCCTGCGCCTGTTCCTCAAGCACCGCGTCATCGTTTTCCCGCAGAACCTGATCGACCTGATGACCGAGTCGATGCAGGACGAACCGATCCCGACCAAGATCACCATCGACGCGCAGGGCACGATCAAGGCGATCCAGATGAACGCGAAGATCGTCAAGGACGGGCACGAGGTCGAAATCCGGATGCACTACCAGCACCTCGGCGAGCCGACCGAGCGCGATCTGCCCGAGGTGCCACCGGAGGCCGAGGTCACCCCGCTCAAGACCGACGCCGAGATCAACGACTTCTACGACCGGATGGGCGAGATCCAGGGCAACTGAGCCGGCCGGCGAGGGGGAACGAGGAGATGATGGGGAACGCGCGGAGGGCCGCGGCGCTGGCCGCGAGCCTGCTGCTGCTCGCGGGCTGCGCCCAGGGCAGGGCGGGCACCGCCATTCCCGACGGCGACGAGGCGGCGGGCTACGTCAGCGCCAAGTTCACCGAGACCCTGGACAAGCTGGAAGAGGACTTCGGCGCGATGAAGCCGCGGAAGGCGACCCTGGACAAGGTCTTCCACGTCAACGGCGAGGGCATCGACACGCAGATCAGCACCGTCCAGGTGGGCAAGCCCCTGTCGGAGCTGGTGCGCAACCACTCGAAAGTCGACCTCAACGACTACACCGACGCGCTTTACCCGGCAAGTGGTACGACGAACTACACGCTGCTCGGCCCCACGTACGCGAGCCTGGCGCCGACGCCGTGGGTGTCGATGCCGCGCAACTTCGCCGTCGGGGAGATCGGCGCGTGCTCGACGGGCATGTACCTGACGCCGTGCAAGATGATCAACGCGATGGTCAAGGCGACCAAGGAGAACAAGGCCGCGAAATCGGCGAAGCGGCTGCCGGACGGCAGTGTCGAGCTCCAGGTGGACATCACGCTCCGGCATTTCGTGGAATTCAAGATCGAGCTTTTCCCGGACGATCTGATCGCGAAGTTCACCGACGAGATGATGAACACGATCATCGCCACGAAAATCACGCTGACCCCGCAGAACACCGCGTCGAAGATCGAAATGAACGGCACTTTCTCCGGAAAGTCCAAGACCGGCAACGACGCGAAGATCGACATCAACTACCTGTTCCAGATCACCGAGGGCGCGACCGAAAAGGACATTCCCGCGGTGCCCGACGCGTCGCAGGTGACCGTGCTGCCGGACCAGGCCGCGGTGGACGACTTCAACCGCCGCCGAGCGGAGATCCAGGGCCGATGAGCAAGCGACTGCTCGCGGCCTTCGCCGCCACCACGCTCCTGGTCACCGGGTGCGCGCAAGGCAAAGCAGGCACCCCCATCCCAGACGGCGACGAGGCCGCCGCCTACGTCAGCGCGAAGTTCTCCGACACCCTGGACAAGCTGCACGAAGACTTCCAGGCGATGAAGCCGCGCAAGTCCACGTTGGACAAGAGGTTCCTGCTCAACGGCCAGGGCATCAACTCGAAGATCGAGACCGTGCAGGCGGGCAAGCCAGTGGGCGAGCTTGTCCGCAACCACTCGAACACCGACCTGAACGACTACACCGACAATCTCTACCCGCCGGGCAACACGACCAAGTACTCGCTGCTCGGGCCGCTGTACGCCAGCCTGGCGCCCACCCCGTGGGTCGGCCTCCCGTCGTCAGCGACCACCGGCGAATTCGGCGCCTGCTCGACCGGCACCTACATCGTCGCCTGCAAAATGCTCAACGCCGTGGTCAAGGCCACCAAGGACGACCGCGCCGCGCGTTCGGCGAAACGCATCGAGGACGGCAGCGTCATCATCGAGGTCGATCTGACGCTCCGCCGGTTCGTCGAATTCAAGGTGGAGATCTTCTCGGACGAAATCATCGGGAAGTTCACCGAGGAAATGATGAACATGCCGTTGACGACCCGGGTTGAACTGACCCCGCAGCAGACCATGCGCCGGATCGACATCAAGGGCGAGTTCGCCGGGAAGACCCGCGGCGGAAACGACGTGAAGATCGAAATCCAGTACAACTACGCGATCACCGAGGGCGCGACGGAACGCGACATCCCGCCCATTCCCGACCCATCCCAGGTGACGATGCTCCCGGACGAAGCCGCGGTGGCGGACTTCAATCGCCGCAAAGACGAGATTCAGGGCCAATGACCAGCAACAGCACAACCGCCGCGCGAGGTGACCGCTCATGACCCAGCCGCCGAACCAGCCGGGACAGTGGTGGCAGCCCGGCGCGCCGCAGCAGCAGCCGGATCCGGCGCAGTGGGGGCAACAGCAGCAGCCGGGGCAGTGGCAGCAGCAGCCCCAGTACGGCGGTTACCCCCAGCACCCTCAGCAGCAGCCGGGCGGATATCCGCCGAGCGGCCCGCAGCCGGCCCAGCAGCCGCAGTGGGGACAGCAGCAACCCCAGGGTTACCCGGCTCAGCCGCAACAGCAGCCGCCCGCACAGGAGCAACAGCAGCAGTACGGCGGCGGTTTCCAGCCCTCATCGAGCCAGTACGGCGGACTGGGCGCGTTCGGTGAAGGCGGCGAGAACAAGAAGAAGTCGAAGAAGCCGCTGATCATCGGGGGCGTCGCGGTCCTCGTGCTGGCCGCGGGCGGCGCGGCTGCCTGGTTCGGCGGCCTGTTCAGCGGGGACGTGCTCGACCCGAGTTCCGTCCAAAGCGGCATCACCACGGTGCTCAAGGACAGCTACGGCGAGCAGGACGTGCAGAACGCCAAGTGCCCGGACGGGCAGGAGATCAAGACGGGCCACACCTTCGACTGCGACGTCAACGTGGCGGGCCAGCCGAAGAAGGTCACCATCCGGGTGCTCAACGACAAGCCCGAATTCGAGGTCGGCGCGCCCAAGTAGCGGCCAAGGCAACGCAAAGGGCCCCGACCGAAGTCGGGGCCCTTTGCTACGAGATCATGCTCAGGCGAACATGTTCCCGACACCCTTGTCGGTGTCCTGGTAGCCGTCGGCGATCTGCGGCAGCGCGGTGGCGATGCGGGCCAGGAGGGACTTCATCTCCTCCAGGGAGCGGTTCCACTCGTCCTGGCGCTGGTTCCACGCCTCCATGGCCTCACCGGTCCAGGTGTCAACCAGCGGAGCCAGCTGCTGCTTCAGGTCCTCGAAGCGCTGCTCGAGCTCGCCACCGGTCTTGGTGCAGTCCTCCGCCGCGGTGCGGATCGTCTCGTAATTAACAACGATCGACATTTCTTACCCTCCGTTTAGTGAAAGTCTGTGGATTAAGAGAGCTGAGATCAGCCGTTGAGGATCGAGCCGAGCTTGGAGACCTGGTCCTTGACCTCGGTGTCCTGGGTGTCGTACTTGACACCGGACTGCTGCAGCATGTCGGCGATGTGCTGCAGCGCCTCGTTGATCTTGCGGCTCTTCTCGTCGAAGGCTTCCATGACCTGCTGGAAGACCGCGGCAGCCTCGCCGGCCCAGCCTTCGCGGGTGGCTTCGATGTTCGCCTTCAGGGTAGCGAGGTTGGAGTCCATGTCGGCCTTGGTCTGCGAGACGTTCTTGTGCGCCTCAGCGAACAGTGCCGGGTCTCCGGTGTAACCGCTGCCAGCCATGTGAGTGGCCCCCTTCGTTAGTGGATGTCCGTACCAAGCTTGTTTGTTTGTACGGACCTACGACGCAGACCTTGCCATGGTTGGTTCCCCTTGTCGCCATCTCTTCCCAAGTAGTTGCTTGCGTTAACGCAGAAGCAGGGAACCGGCGGGAACCGGCAGTTTCCGATGACCGGCAGGGGCAGCTGAAACCGTTGCGGCACAACGGGTTTAGCTACTTGCGGGGCTCGCCGGGGCGGGTTCCGTCCACCCTTCGCATGATTCGCTCTTGCGAAAAGTCCTCGTCCTCGTCACCCACACGAGCAGGCTTCGGCCGTTCCCTCTTGCGAATTGGAACCAATTCCGCGGCCGAAGGCAGATTTTCCACCGGTAGCGCGTTGCGAATGCGAAAGCTGCTCGCCGCCGCGCGCAGGGCCGGACTGGTCGGCGTGGGGTCCCCGCCGGCCAGCCGGCGGGCCCGGAACTGCTGGGCGAGCGCCGAGTTCTCCGCCCGGCGACGGTCGCTGCGAGCCTTCGCCTCCCCGGCGACCCGCTCCGAATGGGTGACGGCGTTCTGCACGGTGGCCCGGAACCGCGCCGCGGCGTCGTTGTCCACGGTTCAGCGCCCCGGGAGCGGGTTGGTCAGCACGAGGGTGCGCACGATCTGCTCACAGGCCGGGCGGACGCGGTCCTGGAAGCTGTCCGCGTACTGGCAACCGACGTGAATGCGCACGTCCCCCTTCGCCTCCACGTACCAGTCGACGTACCAGGTACGCACCCCATCCGTCTTGAGCTGGCGATAGTAGATCAGGCTTTTGCCCGCAAAAGCTTGCTGGGGTTCGAAGGTGGGGTACTCGCTGGCGCGGGCGCGCACCGCGGACTCGAGTTCGCTGGTCAGCCTGCCGGGATTGGCCGTGGCGTCGTAGTTGTTCGAGTACTCCTGCACGACCACGAGGTCCAGGCCGGACTGGGCCTCCGTCGGATGCAGTTCGACCTTGCGCTCCTCGACCACACCCCCGGTCTGCGTCCAGTCGGACGGGGCCACGAACTGGTAGTTGTACTGCGCGATCGTCCGGCCGTCCTCGCCCTGGTTGAGCAGCAGCAACGTGGCCACCAGAGCCGCGACCAGCAGCACGACCCCACCGATCAACCACGGCACCCTGCGCTTCCACTTCCCCGGCGAACCTGCTTCTGCCCGCGAAAGCGCGGGCTGCCCGAAGGGCGGGGACGGTGGTGGCTGGCGCACCGGCTGCGGCACCCGCACCGGCGGAGGATGCCCAGGTCCAGGCCCCGGCACCCGGCTTTTGCCCGCAGAAGGTTGCGGGCGGGGGCGGTCGCTTGGGCGGACGATTTCGGTGCGTTGCTCGCCGAGGGGGCGCAGCGCCGGGGCGCGCATGGGCGTGGCGCCCGGCAGGGCACCCGTCCGGTCCGGATCGATCAGCACCGCGCGCAACGCGCCCCGCGCCACCACCGTCTCCGGCTGGTCCAGCGTGGTCGGCACCACCCCGGTCCGCTCGTGCACCAGCCGCGACACCATCGGGATCCGGCTCGAGCCGCCCACCAGGAAGATCGCGGTCAGCTGCTTCGGCCGCAGCCCCGCCTCGTCGATGGCCGCCGCGGTGAGTTCGACCGCGCGCCCCAGCGGCGCGGCGATCAGCTTCTCCAGGTCTTCCCGCGTGACGTGCGCGTCGGCGAACGGCGGCGGCATGGGCACGTCGGTGTACGTATGCCGCGAAAGCGTCTCCTTGGCGCCTCGCACATCTTGCCGCAAAACCCGCCGCCGTCGCCGGTCAGCCAGTTCCCGGCCCTCCACCAACTGCCGCCAGGCCGCCGGGTCCGAACTCGACACCAGGCCACCGACGTGTTCCAGCAGCGCCTGGTCCACGTCGGCGCCACCGAAGCTCGGGTCACCCCGCGTCGCCAGCACCTGGAACCCGCCGCGCCGGTCCGCCGGCCCGCGCGGCATCCGCCGGACCACGCTCACGTCTACGGTCCCGCCCCCGAGATCCAGCACGGCGATCGTCTCGCCGGGCCGCCCGCTGAACTCGACCGTCCGCTCCTGGTTGACCTCGGTCGCGGCGAAGGTCGCGGCGTGGAACACCGCGGCCGCCACCGGCTCCGGCACCAGCGCCACCTCGTGCGCCAGCCGTCCTGCTGCTTGCCGCAGAAGCCGCGTGCGGATCGCGCCCCAGTCCGCCGGGTGCGTCAGCACCAGCAGGCCGACCTCGGCGCCTCCCGCCACCCGCCGCGCCTCGTCGACCGCCCGGCGGAGCACCGCGTTGATCGCGTCGAGCACGCGCAGCACGGTGTCGCCGAGCAGCAGCTCACCCTCGTCGACGCGCCGCTTCGGGTTGGGCTCGAACCGGGAGGGGTCGACCGCCGCCTGCCGCTCGGCTTCCTGGCCGACGAACAGCGTGCCGTCCGGCGCCGCGTAGACCGCCGAGGACATCAACGGCTGCCCGTCGACCACCACGACCTGCGGTTCGCGGCCGTTGATCGACGCCACGACACAGGTGCTCGATGTCCCGAAGTCCACCGCGACCCGCAAGGTCACAAACCGCTCCCGTGTTCATTCCACCCAGCCGCGATCACTCGCCCGGCAGGAAGGCGACGTGCATCAGTTGCTTGCCGACCTTACGGCTGACCAGCGTGCCCCGGCCCGGCGGCATCTGCGACGGCTTGACGTTGCCGAGCAGCTGCCCCTCGTCCTTGGAGCCGTTCATGATGATCCCCGGCATGGCGATTTCCTTGAGCTTGCCGATCACAGGGTCGTAGGTCGACTTCGCGGCACCACCGGTACGCCGGGCCACCACCAGGTGCAGGCCCACGTCCTTCGCCTGGGCGAGGAACTCCGACAGCGGCTTGAGCGGGTTGTTCGTCTGCGTCACCACCAGGTCGTAGTCGTCGACCAGGACGAACAGCTCCGGGCCGTTCCACCACGAGCGGTTGCGCAGCTGGTCCGGCGTGACGTCCGGACCGGGCAGCCGCTTCTTCATCGAACCGGCGACGTCCTTCATCATGCCGTCGAGCTGGTTCGACGACACCGCGTAGCCGGCCAGCTGGTCGCCCTCGATGAAGCCGAGCATGGTGCGCCGGTAGTCGACCAGGATGACCACGGCCTCCTTGGCCGAGTACCGGTCGGTGATGCCCTTGGCGATCGTGCGCAGCAGGTTCGTCTTGCCCGACTCGCCGTCGGCGAACGCCATGAAGTGCGGGTCGGCGTCGAAGTCGAGGTAGACCGGCGAGAGGTCCTCCTCGTTGAGACCGATCGGCACCAGCTTGGTGTTCCGCTTCGAGTCCTGGGCGAGCAGCTGCTCGTACGGGAACATCTCGGGCAGCAGCCGCACCTGCGGGGCCGGGCGGCCCTTCCACGCGGCCTTGATCTTCGCCACCGCGTCGGACACACCGGCACCGACGCTCTCCGGGTCGCTCGACCCGTCGACCCGCGGCAGGCCGGTCAGCATGTGCAGCTTCTCGCGGGTGAGCCCGCGGCCGGGACGACCGGCGGGCACGTTCACCGCGACGCGGCGGTCGATGTCCGACTCGCTCGGGTCACCGAGGCGCAGCTCGAACCGCGTGCCGAGCATGTCCTTGATCGCCGGGCGGATGTCCGCCCAGCGGTTCGAGGCGATGACCACGTGCACGCCGTAGGACAGACCCTGCGTGGCCAGCTTGGTGATCTGCGGCTCGAGTTCGTCGAAGTCGTCGCGCAGGGCCTTCCAGCCGTCGACGATCAGGAACGCGTCGCCGAACGGGTCCTGCTCCGGCTTGATCTCGCCGCGGCGCTGCCGGTTGCGGAACTCGTTCATCGAGTCGATGCCCATCGCGCCGAACCGGCCTTCACGCTCGTTCACCAGCGTGGTCAGCTCGGCGACGATACGGCGCGCCTTGTCCGGCTCGCGGCGGGCCACCGCGACGCCACCGACGTGCGGCAGGTCGGCGATACCGGCGAGCGTGCCACCACCGAGGTCGACGCAGTAGAACTGCACTTCCTCGGGGGTGTGGGTGAGCGCCATGGACATGATCAGCGTGCGCAGCATGGTCGACTTGCCGGACTGCGGGCCGCCGACGATCACCCCGTGCCCGGCGGCGCCGGAGAAGTCCGCCCACAGCGGGTCGCGGCGCTGCTCGTACGGGCGGTCCACGATGCCGAGCGGGATCTGCAGGCGCCCGTTGCCGAAGAAGCCGACCGGCGACAGGCCGCGGTCCTCGGTGGGGTTGAGGTTCGGGAGCAGCGTGTCGAGGGAGCTCGGCTCCTTCAGCGGGGGCAGCCACACCTCGTGCGCGGGCGGGCCCTGACCGATCAGCCGGTTGACGATGACGTCGAGCTCACTCGGCTCGACCGCTTCTTCCGATTCTGCTTTTGGCTGCGGAACCACGGGCTCCGGCTCGGGCTCCGGTTCCTTCGGCAGCTCGACGAAGTCGGGGACGAACAGCTGCGGCCGCTTGTCCGCGCGGACCACGGTCGCGCCGGGCGCGGCCATCTTGATGCCCGCCGGGCGGTACGGCCCGGACACGTAGGACGCCTTGAACCGCACCATCGTCGAGGTGTCGTACTTGAGGTACCCGCCACCGGGCACCGACGGCAGCTCGAACGCGTCCGGCACACCGATCGCCGCACGCGATTCCGCGGCCGAAAACGTCTTGAGACCGATCCGGTAGGAAAGGTGCGAGTCGAGCCCGCGGAGCTTGCCCTCTTCCAGACGCTGCGAGGCGAGCAGCATGTGCATCTGGAGCGAACGCCCCAGACGGCCGATCGCCACGAAGAGATCGATGAAGTCGGGTTTCGCGGACAAAAGCTCGGAGAACTCGTCGACCACGATGAACAGGGCGGGCAGCGGGTCGAGGTCGGCGCCGTTCTCGCGGGCCTTCTCGTACTCCCACACGTTCTTGAAGTTGCCGCCGTTCTTCAGCGCCTCCTGGCGCCGGTTCATCTCCCCGGCCAGCGCGTCCTTCATGCGGTCGACCAGCGTGACCTCGTCCGCGAGGTTGGTGATGACCGCGGAAACGTGCGGTGCGCCGTCCAGCCCGAGGAAGGTCGCACCACCCTTGAAGTCGACCAGGACGAAGTTGAGCGTGGTGGACGAGTGCGTGGCCAGCATGCCGAGCACCAGCGTGCGCAGGAACTCGGACTTACCGGAACCGGTCGCCCCGATGCACAGGCCGTGCGGGCCCATGCCCTCCATCGCGGCTTCCTTGATGTCCAGTTCGACCGGCTGGCCGTACTCGCCGACGCCGAACGGCACGCGGTACCGGTCGCGGATCGGCCGCGGGCGCCAGGCCTGCTGCACGTCGAAGGTCATCGGGTCGCCGGGGATGCCGAGCAGCTCGAGCAGCGACGGGTTGGACAGCAGCGGCTCGTCCTCGTCGGCTTCCTGCGCCGCGGTGCCGATCCGGTAGGGCGAGAGTTTGCGGGCTAAAGCTTCCGTCTCGACCAGGCTGAGGCTGTCCGGGCGGCCGAACCACTCGACACCGCCCGCGCTGCGGGCACCCAGCCGCTCCTCCTCGACGACCAGCCGGAGCCCGCGGCGGGCCGCCAAGTTGCCGATGGAGTCGGACAGGTCGATCAGCGTGACGCCGACCAGGCCCTCTTCCAGGATGATCTGCTCTTCACGGGTCACGTCGGCGTCGTCGATCACGATCACGACGTGCGGCTGGTCCGGCGGCGGCGTCGCGTTGCGCGAGAAGCGCTGCCGGTCCCGCAGTTCCTCGTCGAGCCAGGCTTCGATCTGGGCCAGCGAGCCCGCCATCATGCGCAGCTGGCCGATGCCGTCGGACAGCGCGGGGTGCTGGACGTGGGGCAGCCACTTGGCCCACTCCCACTCCTCCTTCGCCCGCCCGGCGGTGGCGATCGCGATCAGCACGTCGTCCGGGCTGTGGAAGGTGACCATCTGCGCCAGCGCCGCCCGGGTCAGCCCGCGGGTCAGCTCCTTGTCCCCCTGCATGCTTACGGCCGCGAAACCACGCAAGGTGATCTGGGTGGGCAGGTCGGGGACGATCGAGTGCGCGCGCACGAACCGGCGCAGCGCGAGGGTGGCGATCGGCTCCAGTTCGTCGACCGGGCCGGTCTGCGGCGGCACCAGCCGGGTGGCGAGCCGGTGCGAGCTGCGGCCGACCCGCAGGTGCAGGAAGTCCTGGTCGTTCTGGCGTCGCTCCCACATCCGGCGGCTGGTGGCCAGCGACCACAGCGCCTGGGGGTCCGGGTGCACCCACTCCAGCGCGGCGCGCTGGTCGACCATCGCCTCGCGGGCCCGCTCACGCATCTGGCCGAGGTACCGCAGGTAGTCCTTGCGGTCCTCGTTCATCTCGGCCTTCTTCTGACCGCCACCGCGACCGCCACCACCGGCCATCATGCCGACGGTGCCCATCACCATCATGGCGCCCATCATCAGCATCATCGGGTTGCGTCCACCGAGGGTGAACATGAAGATCATCATCCCGATGGAGGCGACGATCATCACCACCGGCAGCAGCTTCATCACGATGTTGCCGGGAATGGTCCGGGGTACCTCGGGCGGCGGCTCCAGGTGGACCTCGCCACCGGGTGGGCGCGGCGCGGCCAGCCGCGGCGACCGTTTGAACTGCAGCGTGCTCACCGAAGGACCCCTCTTCAACTCGGCGATTGCGGCCGCGAGGCAGACACGGCCGATCCACACGGTAGCGAACCGGGCGGCCCTCCGGGTGAAGACCGCCCAACCTGGCCGGGATCGCGCGAACTACCCCCACGACCACCGGAAGTGCGTTAATACTAGAGCCGCGCGCCGACCGGGTGGACTCGTTCGGCCACGGGCGGGCGACAACGGTGACGCGGGCATTGGGTATAAGTTGCCCGCAGCATTCTCTCTAGGCAGGGGGCATCCAGTGGCGACGGGCACGACGGTATTCAGCAGGGTGACGGTGGTCGCGCCGCGCACCCGCATCGACGTGGCCTTGCCGGCCGACGTCGCGGTGGCCGATCTGCTGCCGATGCTGCTCGACATGGCCAAGGAGACCACCCCCGACGGCGGCGCCCGCCACGGTGGCTGGGCGCTGGCCAAGCTGGGTGACGCACCGCTGGACCCGAGCCGCACGCTCGCCTCGCTCGGCGTGGTCGACGGTGAGCTGCTGCAGTTGCGCAAGCGCAACGAGAACCCGCCGCCGCCGCTGTACGACGACGTGGTCGACGCGATCGCGGAGTCCGACCCGGACAGCTTCCGGCCGTGGACCAAGGAGACCGCCCAGCGCATCGGCCACATCGCCGGAGGCCTGGCCCTGTTCTTCGCCGCCGTCGCGCTTTTTGCGGGCGGAAGCCTGTTCGGCGGCAGCGCGCTGGCGGCGGCGATCGCCGGCGGTGTCGGCTCGATCGCCTGCATCGCGCTCGGCGCCACCCTGGTCAAGGCGTACCAGGCGGAGGCGACCGGCGTGCTGATCGCCGCGGCGGGCGGCCTCCCGCTGGCCTTCGTCAGCGGCTTCTACATCGTGCCCGGGCTGGGGATCCGGGCGAACCTGCTGCTCGCGTCGGCGCTGGTGCTGATCGTGGCCTCGGTGGCGATCATGGTGATCGGCGCCGGCATCACCACCTTCATCGCCGCGGCCACCGCCGCCGCGCTGTGGTCGATCGCGTTCCTGGTCGCCACCTTCGTCGCGCACCCGATGCCCGGCATCGCGGCCGGCACCGCCGCGGTCTCGCTGGCCTTCATCTCGATGTTGCCGAGGATCACGCTCCAGCTGGCGAAACTTCCGCTGCCGCACGTGCCGGGCAGCGCGGAGGAGCTGAAGGAGGACTCGGGCTTCCCCGACTACACCGCCATCGAGCGCCGCACGGCCGTCGCGCACAACTACATGACCGGCCTGCTGATCGGCTGCGGCGCCACCGCGGCGCTCGCCTCGATCATCACCGCCACCTCGCCGAGCATCTTCGGCGTGATCATGGCCGTGGTCGCCACCCTGGTCCTGCTTCTGCGGGGAAGGGCATACGCCAACGGCAGCCAGGCCGTCGCCCTGCTCGCCACCGGCATCGTTTCCGCGGCCGGAATCCTGCTGGGCTGGCTCTGGACCGAGGACGGCATGGGCAGGCTGATCTTCGTGGCGGGCACGCTGGTGCTGGTCGCGGCGGGCGCGCTGGTGGTCGGCGTGATCTTCCCGGGGCAGCGCTTCTCACCGCCGCTTCGCCGCACGGTCGAGATCATCGAAGCGATCTGCATCGCGACGGTGCTGCCGCTCGCGCTCGCGGTGATGGACCTGTACTCGACGCTGCGCCACATCGACTTCCCGCGCTGAGCGGGAACCTTTAGGGGGAAGAAGTGCGTTCGTTCGGAACACCGTCGCGGGTGGCGACGGTGCTGCTCACCGCCACGGTCGGGATCCTGGCCCCCGGCCTGAGCCCGCTGACCGCGAGTGCGCAACAGGGCACGCCGCCCCCCGGTACCCCGCCGGGCAGCGCCCCGCTGGTTCCGCCGCCGGTGGACATGAGCAAGCTCCCCGCCGCGACGAACAAGCCGGACAAGAACTACGTCAAGAAGATCCAGTGCGTCACGCGGGACTTGGACAACAACATCCCGCTGCCCGACATCCCCTGGGCGCAGAAGTACCTCCAGCTCGACAAGGTGCACGACCACATGCGGGCGGCGACCAACGGGCACGTCGGTAAGACGCCGACCGGGGAGATCATCCGGGTCGCCGTGATCGACACCGGCGTGACACCGCACCCGGCGTTCGGCCAGCCGGTGCAGCAGGGCGGCGACTACGTGCACCCCGACGGCAAGGGGACCGAGGACTGCGACGGCCACGGCACCGAGGTGGCGGGCATCATCGGCGCACGCAAGCAGGACGACATCGGGTTCATGGGCGTGGCCCCGGACGCGCAGATCGTCTCCATCCGCCAGTCCAGCCAGAACTACCAGGTCGAGGACAAGCCGCAGACCCCGGCGGCCCCGCCGAGCGGTGAGGCCGGTCAGCCGTCCGGCTCGCAGCCGCCGCCGTCGAGTGGTGGCGAGGAGTCCGGGACCGAGGAGCCGCCCGAGTCGAGCGGCACCGCGGGTTCGTCCGCGTCGGACACCGTGCCCGGCCAGGGGAACCAGGGCCGTCAGCAGGGTGGCCAGGGCGCCGGGAACCTGACCACGCTCGCACAGGCGGTCCGGACCGCCGCCGACACCGACGGCGTCCGCGTCATCAACATGTCCGTCGACAACTGCCGGCCTGCTTCTGGCGGCGGAATCACGCCGGAGGAGCAGGCGCTGCAGGCAGCGGTCCGGTACGCGGTGAACAAAGACATCGTGGTGGTCGCCGCGGCGGGTAACACCTCCGAGACCTGCAAGCAGAACAACCAGCCGGACCCGAGCAAGCCGATCAACGTGGTCAGCCCGCCGTGGTTCACCGACGACGTGATCTCGGTGGCGGCGATCGACGAGACCGGCGGGGTGGCGAGCTTCAGCGTGAACGGGCCGTGGGTGACCGTGGCCGCGCCGGGGACGCAGATCATCTCGCTGGACCCGTCGAAGAACGCGCGGATCGGCGACTTCGCGAACCAGACCGTGGAGGGTGAACAGGTCCTGCCCATCCAGGGGACCAGCTTCGCGTCGCCCTACGTCGCCGGGCTGGCGACGCTGATCAGGGCGAAGTTCCCGAACCTGAACGCGCGGCAGGTGATGCACCGGATCACCAGCACCGCGCAACACCCGGGGGCGCGCTCGGGGCGGGACCAGTTCGTCGGCTACGGCGTCATCAACCCGATGGCGGCGCTCACCGCGGTCATCCCGGGCGAGGACAAGATCGCCCTGTCGACCCCGTACCAGCAAAAGCTCCCCGCCCCCGTCGCCCTGCCGTCGGATCTTCCGCCCGCAAATGACGGTCCAAAGGCCCCGATGATCGTGGCCCTTTCCGGCACGGCCGGCGGCGTGGTGGCCCTGCTGATCACGATGTTCGTGGTGCACACCGTGCGCCGCAACCGCCCCGACACCCCCAACAAACCCGCCTGACCCCTGGGGGTTCTGCTTTTGCGGGCAAAAGCAGAACCCCCAGGTCAGCGCGGGCGAACCTGCTTTAGCCCGCAGAAGCTTCAGGCACCCTTGTCGGGGGACTTCCGGACCGGGTCTTCTCCGAGAACCGGCGGCGCGACCTGCTCCGGCTTGCCGAACAGGTCCACGGGATCCGTGTTCACCCGCGTCTTCACCCGGTGTTCCTGATTGCCGCTCTGGCCGCCACCGGCCATGCCACCCATGCCCATCGGCATCATGCCGCCCATCATCGGCGACCCAGTGGTCCCAGCGGCGCCCCTCGACGCGGCAGCGGCCCCGGGATTCGCGGCGACAGGCTCAGCGGCCGGCGGCGCACCAGCGGCCGTCTGGTTCCCAGGCTGCGGCGGCGACGGCACAGCGGTATCCGTACCCACTGCACCGGCTCCACCTCCACCGCTGGCCGAACCCTCGGAGCCGCCACCGCTGGATCCCGCGGCAGCCTTCTCCGCGGGCGCGGAAGCGTCGGTCTTCTCCGTGGTCCCGGCGGGTGCCGCCGCGGCTGCAGCGGGCTCGGCAGACCCGTCTTTCAGGGCGAACTTCTCACCCGGGAACTGGTTCTCCATCGCGACGCTGCGCTCCTCAGCGTCCTTGCCTTCCACTCCGTCACACAACCGAGCGAATTCCTCGAGCACGTCGCGCACCGAGTCGTGGAGGGCCTGTGTGGACTGCTGAACGTCGATGAGGTGGCTCCGGGCCCGTTCCGTGCCCCCAACTGGCAGCATCGCGGCCTCGGAGGCGACTTCTGCGGCATCAAGCACGACGTCGATCATCGTGCTGGCGATCCGCTCGATGGCGTCAGCCGTGTCGTCGAGCGCGTCGGCCATGGTCTTCATGGCCTCCTGCGCGGCCTCACTGGCCGAGTTGATCTTGCCCATGTAGGCCACGAAGGCGTCGGCGTTCTCGCCTTCCCAACCCGCGTCGATCTTGCCCAGCGGCTCAGCCAGCCCCGTCGAGATTTCGCCCGCAGAAGCCGCCGCAGCACGCCAACGCTCCGCTTCAGCCCGCATTTCCGTCCATTGACCGACGACGGGCACCAAGTGCGCCTCGACGACGTCCGTGACGCCCAGCTGCTTCGCCAGCTCGGACAGGAACTCGAGGTGCCCACCCTTGCCCTCGGCCTCCGCGGGTGGCGCCGGTGGCTCCTCCGGCCGCTGAGACACGCTCGCCACCTGCGGCGCTTCGGGGACAACATGCTTTTGCCCGCTAAAGCCTGCGACCGCGGCGGGCGGGGTGACTGCGGCGCGCAGGCCCTGGAAGACGTCGGGCTCGGGGTCTGGGATGCCCATCAGGACTCCACCGCCTTCTTGAGCGCCGACACCGCTTCTTCTTCGCCGCCACCGTGCTGCCCGGCGACCTCTCGCAAAGCTTCTGCGGCCGAAAGCAGGGCGTCGCGTCCGGTGGCTAGTTGGGTGTGGAGGGCGGCCGCGGCGCGCGCGTACGCGTCCGCGGCCCCGACCTCGCGCCCCAGAACGCCGAAGTCCTCACCGGCCAACGCCTGCCCGGTCAGCGCGCCGTGCGCCGTGTCCAGGTCCGCCGCGGCGTCCTCCACCGATCTCGCGTAATCGGCGACTACCTCGGCATCGACCTTGAAACCCGACACAACCACACCTCCGGACTCGAGTGTCCACTACTGCGGTGTGACGACGACCCCCTGCCGACGGTTCCGTCAGCCTCCCGCACCTTGTGCCTGCGGCGGCGCGCTCGGGAACGACCCGGCAGCCGGGTCCACCGGCACCGAGTCGTACGTCCGCATCGCGTCGTTCACGTTCAGGGTCGTCGCCGCGGCCGGCAGCAGTTTCAGGATGTTTTCCGGCGCTGGCGCCTGCGGGTCCGGACCGAACAGGGCCTGCGCCGTCGGCAGGTCCGGCACGCCATACCGCAGCCCGAGATCGGAGACCAGCGAGATCGGCCCCGACGTGAAGGAGTCCTTCGACTGCGCTGCCCGCACCACGGCGGCCCGGCCCGGCTGCATGTAGAAGCTGTCGATCTTCATGCCGTCCGGCGTCGGCTGGCCGACTGCGACCGGCGTCTGCCGCGCGCCGTTGGCGTCCTTCGGGAACGGCACCTCGTTGCTGACGTAGACAGCGGTGCGCTCGTCCTTGGTCGCGCCGTCGCCCTCGGTCCGCCAGCCCAGGCAGGTCGCCGGAGTGCCGCTCTTGATCGGGTCGAGGATCTCGGGCTTCAGCTTCGGGTAGGTGTCCACCTTCAGCGCCTCGGGCGCGTCCGCGTTGATCTGCCTGACCTGGGCGATCTTGTCGAGGTTCACCGTGCGAACCTCTTTGTTCTGCGAAACCGAGGAGTTCGTGGTCCGGATGATGTCGCCGGCGACCTCGGAGATCTGCTGGATGCCGGTCGAGTGGATCACCCAGAACAGGGTTTCGCCGCCAGAAGGCTGGGTCTTGAACACCGCGCCGACGGGCAGGCCGTCGATGTTGAAGCCGGTCGTCTGCGAGCCCGCGCCCGTGACCCGCTGCTCGTTCAGCTGGTCGACCTCGGGGATGGCGTTGAGTAGACCGGTCGAGATCTTGCGGCCGTTGACCGTCACACCCAGCGCCGCCTTGACGATGTTGCCCGGCGCGAGCCTGGCCTTCACCACGCTGGCGTTCGGCTGGTTCGCGTGGTTGGCGAGCCGGTAGACGAGGTAGGTGGCCGCGTTGTCACCGGTGACGAGCAGCGCCTCGCGGTCGCCGAGCTCCCGGCCCATGCCTTCGGTGCCGAGGTTCGAAACACCGGCGAGGACGCTGGTTTCGCGGGTTGCCTGCTGGAGGCCGACGCTCTCCGGCTGGTTCGGGTCGATGCGGAGGAAGTCGCACACCGCCCAGTGGTCGGAGATCCGCTGGTCTTTATTCGGCAAAAGCTGCGGCGCGTTGACGATGCCCTGCTGCCGTCCGCGGGGGATGTCCTTGAGCTGCTCGTCCGGCACCACCGCGGGCTCGACGAGCTTTGGCGCGGCAGGCTGCTGCTGGCCGGCCTGCTGGCCCTCTGCCGGCGCCTGCTGTTGCTGACCGAGCAGCATCAGCCGCGCGGACGCGAGGTTGAAGGTCGGGATCAGCTTGGTCGGGTTCTCGGTCTTCACGTAGATCTGGCCGGACTGCTCGCCGATGACTATGCCCGCAGAAGGCGGCTTGGGCGCCGGTTTGATGAAGCCGAAAATGATGAAGCCGAGCATGCCGATGACGGCCAGCACAACACCCACGATCGTGGCACGCGAGTGCGTCCGCATGGGGTCGTGGAGCATGACGGCGTCCTTGCGGACCAACGCGGACTGCATCCTGCGCAGCACGAACTGATATGCCTGGACCTGAGACTTTGTTGTCGGTGTTGACGGCATTCTCGACCTACAGCTCTCCCACTCGCGGTACGGTTCCGCAGGATAGCCGCACGGGGACGGCTGGTGGTTGGTTTCTACCAACTCCGGCTAGGGTTCGACACTCCGGACTGGCTTTCCGGCGCAGTTGCAAGCACGAGGGGAAGAGAACGAGCGGATGTCGGTCACCACTCCTCCACGTCCACCTGGACCTCCGGGGCCGCCTCCGGGTTCGCCACCACCTCCGCCCGGCGGCCGTCCGCCCGGCCCACCGCCGAGGCGTCCGGGAGGCCCTGCCGGCGGTCCTGGTGGTCCCGCGGGGCCGCGCGTGCCCGGTGGGCCTGGCGGACCCGGTGGCCCTGGCGGACCGGGAGGTCCTGGTGGACCCGGCGGGCCCGGAGGCCCTGGCGGGCCAAGGGGACCGGGTGGACCTGGTGGACCGGGAGGTCCCGGCGGCCCAAGTGGCCCCGGTGGCGGACCGCCGCCCGGCCCGCCGCCGCGCCCCGCCGGTGGCCCTCCGCCCGCGCCGGTTCGGATCGGCGCGGCCCGCCGTCGCGCGATGGGGATCAACCTCGGCCCGCTGCCGGTGATGAACCTGGTCGTGGTCGAGGTCGGCCTGGCGATCGGGCTCGTGCTGCTCGCGATCAACGAAAAGCTGCTGTACGTCTCCATCGGTGTGACGGCGCTCGCTCTGGTGATCGCATTCATGCGCTGGGGCGGGCAGTGGTTCACCCAATGGGTTGGTCTCAGCCTGCGGTATTCGATGCGGTCGCACAGCAGGGTGGCGAATCCCACTCCGCCGAGCAGCATCGAGTCGATCGCGGCGGCCGAGGACGCGGTGACCGGGCCGGATGACCCGCGAGTGAACCTGCTGCGACTGGTCGTGCCTGATCTGGTGGTCGCGCACGGTGTCGACCACGAGCGGCAGCAGGTCGGCCTCGCTTGGAACGACGGCACCTGGACCGCGGTGCTGCTGGTCGAACCGGCGCCCGCGCTGATCAGCCAGGCGGGCGGCGCGCCGAGCCTGCCGCTTTCCGCGCTCGCGCCGTGCCTCGAGGACCGCGGTGTGGTGCTCGACTCGATCCAGGTGATCTGGCACTGCTACCCGGGTTCTGCGGCTTTGCCGTCGGACTCGCCCGCGCTGAGCTCGTACATGGAGGTCCTCGGGCCGCTGCAGGCTGCGGCGCGGCGGACGACCTGGGTCGCGATCCGGCTGGACCCGCGTCGCTGCCCGACGGCCGTGCGTGAACGCGGCGGCGGCGTCGTCGGCGCCCACCGCGCCTTGATCGGCGCACTTTCGCGGGTTCGGAACGCCCTCGAGTCGCAAGGCGTCCCCACCCGCCCCCTGGACCCCGACGAAGTCCTCCGCGCCGGACTTTCGGCCGCAGAACTCACCGCCGTCGCCGGCTCGGGCACCCGAGTGGCCCTCCAGGAGCGCAAGGACAGCGTGACTTCTGCGGGCATAGGCCACGCCAGCTACGCGATCAGCGGCTGGCCGAAGGGCAAGATCACCGGCACGCTCAACGCGCTGAGCAGCGTGCGCGCCCTGTCCTCGACGATCGCGATGTCCATCTCGCCTTCTGCGGACGAAGGCAGGATCGGCCTCCGCGGCGTGGTGCGCTTGAGCGCGCGAAACCCGCGTGAGCTGGACGTCGCGTCGGACCGGATGAAGGCCATCTCGGACCGGCTCAACATCGACCTCACCTTGCTGCGCGGCCGTCAGGTAGCCGGCCTGGCCGCCACGATGCCGATGGGAGGCACGGCATGAGCACGCGAATGCGCGACGCCGGCCAGAACATCGGCGTGGCCCCCGAGTTCTCGGTGGATCCGGCCATGCTGGACGCGGTCAGCCCGTCCGGTGATCGCGGCGGCATCGTCCTGGGCTCCGGCCTGAAGGACGAACCGCTGACCATTTCGGCGCTGCGCTCCACGCCGACCAGGATCGTGCTGGTCGGCGGTCTCTACCTGGCCCGCCAGGTAGCTCTGCGGGCGATGGCCGTCGGTGCGTGGGTGGTGGTCGCCACCGGTCGGCCCACGGCGTGGCAGCTGCTCGCGAAGGCGGCCGGGAACCAGCCCAACGGGCGCCCATCGCCGCTGGTCCAGATCCGCCGGCTCTCGCCGGTCGAGCTTCCGCGGCCTTCGGAAGACGCGCCGCTGCTGGTGATCACCGATGGCGGACCGACTCCGCAGGACCTGTTCCCGCCGCGCTCGCCGTGGCAGACGACGGTCTACGTGCTGCCGTACCTGCACCCGCAGGCCGGGGCGACCGCGAACGCCGCCGACTTGGTCCTCATGCAGCGTCTGCCGATCGGCCAGGCCGAGCTCGCGGCCCGCATCTGGAACCTGCCGCCGCAGATGATGCGGCAGCTGACCACGCTGAAGGACGACCAGGTGGTCGCGCTGGGCCGCAACCTGTGGCGCCCCCTGCGCCTGGTCACCACCCCGAAGGAACAACAACTCCTCGGCCCAGTCCGCCGAGGCGACTAACAACCCGTGCGGTGCATGCTTCTGCGGGCAGAAGCATGCACCGCACGGCTTTGCCCGCAGAAGGCTCGTCATCCCAACCCGGGGCGGCCTGTGGATTTCGTGGGCGTTGTGGACAACTCGAGCGCGGTCGGCGCAACTGAGGCTGTTCTGTCGGTGTCGCTACCCAGGCTCTGAGCATGGCCAACTCAACTGCACTCCACCCCCAATTGCGGGACGTCTTCCGCGGCTCTGCTGCCGTCGCTGCAGGCATCGTCACCAAGGCGGAACTGCAGGGACCGCGGTTCAGACGCCTGTTCCAGGACGTTTACGTTCCCGCCGAAGTACCAGTCACGCACAAGCTCAGATGCCGAGGCGCGGCCCTACGAGTCCCACCGGACGCGGTGCTGACGGGCCGTTCGGCGGCTACCGTCCTTGGCGTAAACCTCGCAGCCCCTTACGACCCTGTCGAATTCGTAGTCCCCGAGTCGTCACGGTTTGGCCCGGTGGCAGGCATGCGCATTCGACGTACGAAGATCGAGCCGGATGAATCGAAGCCCTGGCAGAATGCTCGGATCGCGAGACCTCTTCGTATCGCACTCGATCTGATCTTTCGTCACGCGCCACGCCTCCACAGCACTGTCGGGCGCTTACGCATGGCAGTGCCTGACCTCGACATGTTCCTGCGACGCAACAAAATCAAAATCGACGCACTCAAGGCTGAGTGCAGAAGGCGGAGGAATTGGGGCGTACGCCTCGGCCGCCTAGCTCTCGAACTCGTCGACCCCAAAACCGATACCCGCCCGAAATCGGAACTGCGGACCATCATGAGGTTCGGCGGCTTACGCCCCACACCTCAACTGAGTGTGCATAAGAACGGCGAGTTTCTGGGCCACGCCAACCTTGCTCTAGAGGCCGAGAAGGTAGCCGTCGAATACGACGGCGGTCTGCACGACGACCCAGCACGACGACGTCATGACAAGAAGAGACGGCAAAGACTGGGCGAGGCAGGCTGGAAATTCGTGATTGTGCGGCCCGAGCATCTCGCCACCGACCACCGAGTGATTTTGAAGCGCATCCAGCTCGCTCGGCAACGCGCCTGAACCGGACTACGAAACGGCGTCCGATGTCCGGACATTGCGGGTCTGCTCGGCTCGCCGTGCCAACTCGGCGTCGGGTGGATAGTCGACGCCCACGAGCGTCAGCCCGTGAGCGGGTGCGACCGCGCTGTCACGAACACGGGAGTCCAATTGCTGTCCGGGCCAGCTGGTGGCCTTGCGACCATCGCCTACCAGGAGGAGGGCGCCAACGAGGCTACGAACCATCGAATGGCAGAACGCGTCCGCGGAGACCTCCACCTCGACCGAATACTCGGCCGTACGACGCCAGACCAGCCGCTGCAGCTCGCGGATCGTCGTGCCTCCCTCACGCTGCTTGCAGAAGGCGGCGAAGTCGTGGAGGCCGAGCAGCTCGGCCGAGGCCTCGTTGAGGCGGTCCACGGACAAGGGACGGCCCCAGGCGAGGGTGTCGTACCGGCGCAGCGGGTCGACGCCCCAGGGAGCATCTGAGACCCGGTAAAGGTAGTGCCTGCGAACCGCGGAGAAGCGAGCGTCGAAGCCGGGCGGCGCGACCGTCGCGGCGAGCACTCGCACGTCCGCAGGCAGGTGGCGGTTCCAGCGATAACGCATCCGCTCCAGGTCAGGAATGCCCTTGTCGTCCACCGGAATCCGGGTGTTCATGCTTTTGCCCGCAAAAGGCTGTGCATCGAGGTGGAGGACTTGGGCGGAGGCGTGGACACCGGCGTCGGTGCGGCCTGCCACGACCACGGAGCGTGGGACGGCTACGCCAGGAGGCTGCTTGGCCAGGGTGTCTTCGAGTACGCCCTGGACAGTGCGCCGACCAGGCTGCTTGGCCCAGCCGGAGAAGTTTGTGCCGTCATAAGCGACCTCCAGGCGCAGACGAACGAGCCCGCCCTCCCCGGTGGGGGTGGCGGGCTCGTCCGGGGTATCCGCAGCCGTCAGGACTCGTCCTTCTTCGGCGTGCTTTCGCCCGCAGAAGCCGCGTCGTCGGCGCCTTCGGCGGGGGTGTCGGTGGCGTCCTTGGTGGCCGACTCGGGCGCGTCCGCGTCCTGGTCGGTCGCCGTGGCCTCGGCGTCGTCCTTGGTCTCCTCGACCGGGGCCTCCGCGGTCTTCGGGGCCTCGTCCTTGGCGAACTTGGTCTTGCGCGCGGCCTGCGCCTCGGCGGTCACGGTCTTCTCCGCCACCAGTTCGATGACCGCCATCGGGGCGTTGTCGCCCTTGCGCGGCATCGTCTTGGTGATGCGGACGTAGCCGCCCGCACGGTCCGCGAAACCGGGACCGATCTCGGCGATCAGCTTGTGCACGACCGACTTGTCACGGATGACCTGCTGGATCTGCCGGCGGTTGTGCAGGTCGCCCCGCTTCGCCTTGGTGATCAGCTTCTCGGCCAGCGGACGCACCCGCCGGGCCTTCGCCTCGGTGGTGGTGATCCGGCCGTGCTCGAACAGCGACGTGGCCAGGTTGGCCAGCAGGTGCCGCTGGTGCGCGGCCGACCCGCCGAGACGGGCTCCCTTGGTGGGGGTGGGCATCGGTTCTCCTAGTTCAGCTTCTCAGCCACGGAACCAGGTCGCTCCGATGCGTCACCACATCGGAGCGACCACCGGTCCTACAGCTGCTCCGTCTCTGCGTAGTCCTGGCCATCGTCGTGGCCGTTGTCCGAAATACCGTCGGTGATCCCGCTGACGCCCTCGGACCAGCCCTCACCGTCGTAGCTGGTCGCGGCCGCGGTGGGGTCGAACCCGGGCGGGCTGTCCTTGAGCGCGAGGCCCAGGCCGACGAGCTTCAGCTTGACCTCGTCGATGGACTTCGCACCGAAGTTGCGGATGTCGAGCAGGTCGGCTTCAGACCGCGAAACCAGCTCGCCGACCGTGTGGATCCCCTCGCGCTTGAGGCAGTTGTAGGACCGCACGGTCAGGTCGAGGTCCTCGATCGGCATCGCGTAGGCGGCGATGGTGTCCGCCTCCTGCGGCGACGGCCCGATCTCGATGCCCTCGGCGTCGACATTGAGCTCGCGCGCCAGGCCGAACAGCTCGACCAGCGTTTTGCCCGCAGAAGCCACGGCGTCGCGGGGGGTGATGGACGGCTTGGTCTCGACGTCCAGGATGAGCTTGTCGAAGTCGGTGCGCTGCTCGACACGGGTGGCCTCGACCTTGTAGGTCACCTTCAGCACCGGCGAGTAGATCGAGTCGACCGGGATGCGGCCGATCTCGGCGCCGGCCTGCTTGTTCTGCAGGGCGGGCACGTAGCCACGGCCACGCTCGACGACCAGCTCGATCTCCAGCTTCCCCTTGCCGTTCAGCGAGGCGATGTGCAGATCGGGGTTGTGCACGGTGACCCCGGCCGGCGGCACGATGTCCGCGGCGGTGACCTCACCAGGGCCCTGCTTGCGCAGGTACATGGTGACCGGCTCGTCCTCCTCGGAGCTGACGACCAGCTCCTTCAGGTTCAGGATGATGTCGGTGACGTCTTCCTTCACCCCGGGAACGGTGGTGAACTCGTGCAGCACCCCGTCGATGCGGATGCTGGTGACCGCCGCGCCCGGGATGGACGACAGCAGCGTGCGCCGCAGCGAGTTGCCGAGCGTGTAGCCGAAACCGGGCTCGAGCGGCTCGATGGTGAACCGGGACCTGGTTTCGTTGACCGTCTCTTCGCCGAGAGCCGGCCGCTGGGAAATCAGCACTTTCCTTCTCCTTGTCCTGCCGGCGCCCGCCATATGACGCCGAAAGGGGTGGCGTGGCGGCGGCGCACTCGGGGCGCCGCCGCCCGATCACCGCCGGCCCGTCAGCCCGGGCGGGATCACTTCGAGTAGAGCTCGACGATCAGCTGTTCCTGAACCGGAACATCGATCTGCGCACGCTCGGGCAGCTGGTGGACCAGCACCCGCAGGTTCGACGGGACGACCTGCAGCCAAGCCGGCACGGGGCGCTCGCCGAAGGCTTCCTTCGCCGCCACGAACGGCAGGGTGCCCATCGACTTCGGCTTGACGTCGATGATGTCGAACTTCGAGACCTGGAAGCTCGGCACGTTGACCTTCTTGCCGTTGACCAGGAAGTGGCCGTGGCTCACCAGCTGGCGGGCCTGACGGCGCGTCCGGGCGATGCCGGCGCGGTAGATCACGTTGTCGAGCCGGGACTCCAGGATCTGGAGCAGGTTCTCACCGGTCTTGCCGGTGCGGCGCACAGCGTCCTTGTAGTAGCGGACGAACTGGCGCTCGAGCACGCCGTAGGTGTAGCGAGCCTTCTGCTTCTCCTGCAGCTGAAGCAGGTACTCGCTCTCCTTGATGCGCCCGCGGCCGTGCTGGCCGGGCGGGTACGGGCGACGCTCGAAAGCCTGGTCGCCGCCGATGAGGTCAACCTTGAGGCGACGGGAAATACGCGTCGCCGGGCCGGTGTAACGAGCCATGTTTGCTTACTCCTCCCCGTTCCTCAGACCCGGCGCCGCTTGGGCGGGCGGCAGCCGTTGTGAGGCTGCGGGGTCACGTCCTGGATGGTGCCGACCTCGAGGCCCGCTGCCTGCAGCGAGCGGATCGCGGTCTCGCGGCCCGAACCCGGGCCCTTCACGAACACGTCGACCTTCTTCATGCCGTGCTCGGCGGCCTTGCGGGCCGCGTTCTCGGCGGCCATTTGCGCGGCGAACGGGGTCGACTTGCGGGAGCCCTTGAAGCCGACGTGGCCGGAGGAAGCCCACGAGATCACCGCACCGGTCGGGTCGGTGATCGAGACGATCGTGTTGTTGAAGGTGCTCTTGATGTGCGCGTGGCCGTGGGCCACGTTCTTCTTTTCCTTGCGCCGGACCTTCTTGGCCCCGGCGGTACGAGACTTCGGTGGCATGTCTGGGTGATTCTCCTCGGTTAGCGCGAGTTCTCTTGGTGAGCGGCGGCCGCTTCACGCTGCCCGCGCCGGATCACGGAACCGGCGTCGGTGTACAGCTGGCGGAGCGCCATCGGGCGGGCGTAGAGAGCAGTCGGTGAAACGCACGAACCCGTGCCGCGGCGCTGGGTGCCGCCGATGTGCACGACCTTCTTGCCCCGAATGCTCACTTCTTGCCAGCCTTCTTCTTGCCGGCGACCGTCTTCTTCGGACCCTTGCGGGTGCGGGCGTTGGTCTTGGTCCGCTGCCCACGGACGGGAAGCCCGCGGCGCCACCGCAGACCCTCGTAGCACCCGATCTCGATCTTCCGACGGATGTCGGCGTTCACCTCGCGGCGAAGGTCACCCTCGACCTTGAAGTTCTCGTCCATGTAGTCCCGCAGCTTGAGCAGGTCGTCGTCGCTGAGGTCCTTGACGCGGGTGTCCGCGTTCAGCTCGGCGGCGGCGATCATCTGCTTGGAGCGGGTACGGCCGATGCCGTAGATGTAGGTCAGCGCGATCTCCAGCCGCTTTTCGCGGGGGAGGTCTACGCCAGCGAGTCGTGCCATTGGCGCTGGTGCTCCTTGTCTGAATTCGTCTCTTCAGGTCTGCTCCCCGCCCGGTCCCGGGACCGACTCGCTGTCGATCCGGCGGCTTGCGCCACCGGTGTCCCGGCCCCGGCCTGAAGTCCGGGGGTGAACCGGGCCGCTGGACGGCCCGGCAGGTGCGGGGAGAGTTGTTGTGCCGTCAATCCACTCTTCGACGAGTGGGTGATCAGCCCTGCCGCTGCTTGTGCCGCAGGTTCTCGCAGATCACCATGATCCGGCCGTGGCGGCGGATCACCTTGCACTTGTCGCAGATCTTCTTGACGCTCGGCTGGACCTTCACGTCTCCTGCTTTCCTGCTTGTACTCGATGCGCCGTGATCACTTGTAGCGGTAGACGATGCGACCACGGGACAAGTCGTAGGGCGACAGCTCCACGACAACCCTGTCCTCAGGCAGGATGCGGATGTAGTGCTGCCGCATCTTGCCGCTGATGTGTGCAAGGACCTTGTGGCCGTTCTCCAACTCGACGCGGAACATCGCGTTGGGAAGCGGCTCGATTACGCGGCCTTCGACCTCGATGGCCCCGTCCTTCTTGCCCATGTCCTCCGCGTTTCGTGATTGGTTGAGCGGTGAGTGCTTGCGTTGGTGCCCGGCGCACGCGCCGCCCCGACTCCGATGCCGCAAGTATTCACGCGCGCTGGAACCGGCGAGATGAGTACGCCGACTTGACAGTGTACGCAAGCCGTGTCGCGACACCCAACCGGGGGTTGACTGTGTTAGGTCACATCGCGGTCGGGCGCTTCCGGCAGGCCGGGACCGCCGGGCGGGCTCCAGGGTAGACCGCGGCGGGGCAACTCGCCAGCACGGGAAAAACACCAGGTCAGGCGACCCAAAAGGACCCGATCAGGGCGCCGCGCGGCTCGGCAAGCTTCTGCGGGCAAAAGCAGGCAAGCGGCTTTTGCCCGCAAAAGCAGGTGAGGGTCAGGGGGTGGCGGGGGCGGTGAGGACCCAGGGGCCGTCGTCGGTGATGGCGACGGTGTGCTCCCAGTGGGCGGCTCGCGAGCCGTCCGCGGTGACCACGGTCCAGCCGTCGTCCAGTTCGAGGGTTTCGCCACCGCCGCCGGTCAACATCGGCTCGATCGCGAGCGCCATGCCCGGCTTCAGCCGCGGGCCCTTGCCCGGCTTCCCCACGTTCGGCAGGAACGGCTCCATGTGCATCTGCGAACCGATGCCGTGGCCGCCGTACTCCAGGATCATGCCGTATTCGACACCGTCGGCCTCGCCGGCGCGTTCCGCGGCGGTCTGCACGGCGTGCGAGATGTCGGTGAGCCGAGCACCCGGCTGGACCGCCTCGACGCCCGCCCACATCGCCACCCGCGTGGCATCCGACAGCGCGAGGTCCTTCGCCGACACGGACGGGCCGACGGCGATGGTCACCGCGGAGTCCCCGTGCCAGCCCTCCAGGATGGCGCCGCAGTCCACCGAGATCAGGTCCCCGTCGGCCAGCACCTGCGAAGCCGCCGGGATGCCGTGCACGATCTGCTCGTTCACCGAAGCGCAGATCGACGCCGGGAACCCGTGGTAGCCCTTGAACGAGGGCACCGCCCCGGCGTCCCGGATGGTCTGCTCGGCGAGTTCGTCGAGCTCCTTCGTCGAGACACCCGGCTTCGCGGCCTCGGTGACCAGCTCGAGCGTGCGCGCCACGACCAGCCCGGCCGCGCGCATCGCTTCCAGCTCGCCCCGGGACTTCAGCTCGATCATGCGACCTCGGCGGAGGAACTTCGGAACACTCAGTCCGCCCACAGTCACGTGCGGTCGGGCAGCGCGGCCAGCACCCGGCTCGAGACCTCGTCGACCTCGCCGACGCCGTCCACGGTCACCAGGATGTCGCCGTAGTACTCCAGCAGCGGCGCGGTCTCCGACCGGTAGATCTGCTGACGGCGCCGGACGACCTCCTCGGTGTCGTCGGAACGACCCCGCGAAAGCAGCCGGCCGACCACGACGTCCTCGGGGACCTCGAGCTGGATCACCGCGTCCAGGCTGGTGTCGGCGTCGGCCAGCATCTGGCCGAGCACGTCCGCCTGCTTGGTGTTGCGGGGGAAGCCGTCGAGCAGGAAGCCCGCCTTGGCGTCCGGCTCGGCCAGGCGCTCGCGGACCATCTCGTTGGTGACCGAGTCGGGCACCAGTTCACCCGAGTCCATGTACCGCTGCGCCTCACGGCCCAGCGGCGTCTGCTCGCCGACGTGCGCGCGGAACAGGTCGCCGGTGGAGATGTGCGGCACCCTGAGCTTCTCGGACAACGCGACTGCCTGCGTACCCTTGCCTGCTCCGGGAGGCCCGACCAGAACCAGCCTCGTCATCGGAGGAACCCTTCGTAGTTGCGCTGCATGAGCTGGCTTTCGATCTGCTTCACGGTGTCGAGGCCGACGCCCACCATGATCAGCACGGCGGTGCCACCGAACGGGAAGTTCTGGTTGTTGCCGTCACCGGTGATGGACAGGAAGAAGTTCGGCAGGATCGCTACCAGACCGAGGTAGATGGAGCCGGGGAGGGTGATCCGGCCGAGCACGTAGCTCAGATATTCGGCGGTCGGCCGCCCCGGGCGGATGCCCGGGATGAACCCGCCGAACTTCTTCATCTCCTCCGCACGCTCGTCCACGTTGAACGTGATCGTGATGTAGAAGTAGGTGAAGAAGATGATCAGCGCGAAGTACAGCAGGATGTGCACCCAGCTGGACTGGTTCACCACGTAGTTCTGCAGGAAGACCTGCCAGCCCGAGCTGCTGTTCGGGTCGCCGATCAGGCGGCTGATCAGGTCCGGCAGGTACAGCAGCGAGGAACCGAAGATGACCGGGATGACACCGGCCTGGTTCACCTTGATCGGCAGGTAGGTCGAGGTGCCGCCGTACATCCGGCGGCCGACCATGCGCTTGGCGTACTGCACCGGGATGCGGCGCTGGCCCTGCTCGACGAAGATGACCGAGGCGATGATCGCCAGGCCGAGCACGCAGACGAAGGCGAAGACCACGGCGTTGTTGCGCTCGAGGATGTTCGCGCCCTCGGTGGGCAGCTGGGCCGCGATGTTCAGGAAGATCAGCACGGACATGCCATTGCCGACGCCGCGCTCGGTGATCAGCTCACCCAGCCACATCATCACCGCGGTGCCCGCGGTCATGGTGACCACGATCAGCGCCAGCGCGTAGATGCTGTTGTCCGGGATGACCGGCTGGTCGCAGTCCTGGAACAGCTGGCCGCGGTCGGCCAGCGCGATCACGCCGGTGGCCTGCAGGATCGCCAGCGCGATCGTCAGGTAGCGGGTGTACTGGGTCAGCTTGCTCTGACCGGACTGGCCTTCCTTCTTCAGCTCCTCGAACCGCGGGATGACCACGGTGAGGAGCTGGACGATGATGCTCGCCGTGATGTACGGCATGATGCCCGTCGAGAAGATCGACAACTGCAGGAGAGCCCCACCGCTGAAGAGGTTCAGCAGCGAGTAAATGCCCTCTTGATCGGTCTGCGCCTGACATGCCTGGACGTTGGGGTAGGAAACCCCAGGAGCTGGGGTGATCGCGCCGAGCCGGTACACGGCCACGATCATCAGCGTGAACAGGATCTTCTTGCGCAGGTCCGGCGTCGCGAGAGCCGAGCGGAAGGCGCTGAGCACGCGGGGGACCTCCTCGACGTCATCGGCCATCGGACCGATGAACGGCTTGGCCGGCACGGTGACCGGCGGGAACACATCTCACTGGCAGGCAAGCAAGCCAGGAACGCATCAGGGCACACTTGCCCCAAAGCGTGTCGCCGACTCTAACAGCACCCGGATCGCGCGCGGCACCGTGTGCGGCTTATTCGCTGGGAGGCCGTTCGGGAGGTTGCTCGCGAGAGGCGCTGGTCACCCGTTCGTGGCGGGTGATCTTCACCGGTGAGCGCGGTCACAACGGGCGGAAAGTGCTGGGGTCAGGGAGATTCTGTCCGCTGTGAGCGGACAGGGAGAGTTCGCGGAACCACCCGGGTGGCCTAGTACTCAGGTTCTGGAGCCCGCCAGCAGCCCCGCCATCCCGAGCAGCACGACGCCGGTGCCGCGGTCGATGTTGCGGCGGGCGCGCAGGCTCATCCGGGCGGCCTTCACCAACGTGCCGGCGACGATGTAGACGGTTCCGGCGAGGAACTCGGCGAGGAGGTAGACCGCGCCGAGGAGCGCGACCTGGGCGGGCACCGGGCCGTGGGCCGGATCGATGAACTGCGGCACGAACGCGGTGAAGATGAGCACCGCCTTCGGATTGGTGATGGCGACCAGGAACTCCTTGCGCGCGATCGCCGCCACCCCGCGCGCCGGGGACGAGTCGTCTTCTGCGGGCAAAAGACGCCTGGCTTCGATGATGATGCGGACGCCGAGGTAGACGAGGTAGGCGACGCCGATCCACTTGACGATGGTGAGTGCGGGCGCCCAGGCGGCGAGCAGCTGGCCGAGCCCGGCGGCGACAGCCGCGATGAGCAGCACGAACGCGGCCAGCCTGCCGAGCAGGCCGACGAGCGCGCTGCCGAGGCCGTGACCCATGCCGTGGTGCAGGCCGAGCAGGTTGTTGGCGCCCGGGGTCAGCGCGATGAGTGTCGACGCCCCGAAGAAGACGAGCAGCCAGCCCATGTCCCACCTCCCGATCGGCGCGACCATACCGCCGCCCCACCCCACCGCGCGCGCGATTTCCCGCGCCGAGCTTCTGCGGGCAAAAGCAGGTTCGGGGTCAGGATTCGGCTGGTGGGGAAGGCTTTTCGGGGACGGGGAAGCCGTAGCGCGGGGTCGAGGTGTCGGCTGATGAGCCCGAGCGCGGAGCGGGCCGGGGATCGAGGTTGAGCAGGATCGCGGCGACGATGGCGAAGACAGCGCCTGCCGCGACGAGCCAGTAGCCGAGCCCGGGGCCC
Source organism: Amycolatopsis albispora (assembly GCF_003312875.1). Taxonomy (NCBI): domain Bacteria; kingdom Bacillati; phylum Actinomycetota; class Actinomycetes; order Pseudonocardiales; family Pseudonocardiaceae; genus Amycolatopsis; species Amycolatopsis albispora. The sequence continues at coordinate 7,235,160 of NZ_CP015163.1, read as the reverse complement.
GCCGGGGCGCCGGTCGCCGAGAACAGGTCGGTCCAGCCGATCGCCTGCGTGCCGATCGAGCCAGCGGTCGCGAGCAGGAAGGCGGCGGCCGCAACCGAGGCGGCGCGGGCGGGCGCGAGCGCGGCGGTTTTGAAGGAGCGCGCGGTGAGCACGGCGGCGCCCGCCAGGATCACCGCGGCGACGACCAGCATGGCGCCGTTGCGGGCGAAAGGCGCGAGGACGTTGCCTTCGTCGAGGCCGGGTAACCCGGCCGCGTCGGATTCGGCGGACCAGCCGGTGACGGCGATACCAACACCGTCGGCGCCATCGACTCCCGGCACGACGCTGACGAACAGCGGCAGGAAAGACCCGGCGACGGTGAGGGCGAGCGCGGCCAGGGTGACGAGGACGCTCAAGCCGCGGCGCTGGTCTCGGACAGTGGCCGGTTCAGGTGGAGGCGGCTGATCCGTCATGGCGCGATCCTGGCACCGACCTGCTTCCGCGGGCAAAAGCAGGGTGGCAGCTTCTGCGGGCAAAAGCAGGGTGGCGGCTTTTGCGGGCAAAAGCCGGGTGATGGGGGTGGGATGGGGTGGGGACGTGAAAAGGCCCGCCGGGTCCTGGGGACCTGGCGGGCCTTTTGCGGGAAGAAGCGCGTCAGTTGGTGGTGGCGGAGCCACCGGCGGCTTCGAGCTTCTCCTTGGCGGAGTTGGAGAAGGCGTCGGCGGTGACATCGAGCTTGACGCCGTTGATGTCGCCGTTGCCGAGGACCTTGACCAGCTTGCCCTTGCGGACCAGGCCGCGGGCCGCCAGCTCCTCCGGGCCGACCTTGCCACCGTCGGCGAAGACGCGGGCGATGTCGCCCACGTTCACCGGCTGGTACTCGGTGCGGAACCGGTTCTTGAAGCCGCGCAGCTTCGGCAGGCGCATGTGGATGGGCATCTGCCCACCCTCGAAGCGCACGGGCACGTTCTTCCGCGCCTTCGTACCCTTCGTACCGCGACCGGCCGTCTTGCCCTTCGAACCTTCACCACGGCCGACGCGGATCTTCTCCGACTTGGCGCCGGGCGCCGGGCGCAGGTGGTGGATCTTGATGGCCGTCATGACTTGACCTCCTCGACCTCCACCAGGTGCTGGACCGTGTGGATCAGGCCACGCACCTCGGGAGTGTCCTCACGCACCACCGACTGCCGGATCTTGCGCAGCCCGAGGGTGCGCAGCGATTCGCGGTGGTTGTGCTTCGTGCCGATCTTGCTCTTCACCTGGGTGACCTTGAGCTGAGCCATCTCAGACCCCCTGACCAGCACGCTGGCGCAGCATCCGGGCCGGGGCGACGTCCTCGAGCGGCAGGCCGCGACGGGCCGCCACCTCCTCCGGACGCTGCAGGCTCTTCAGCGCGGTCACCGTGGCGTGCACGATGTTGATCGCGTTGTCGCTGCCCAGCGACTTGGACAGCACGTCCTGGATGCCGGCGCATTCCAGCACCGCGCGCACCGAACCACCGGCGATGACACCGGTACCGGCGCTGGCCGGACGCAGCAGGACCACACCGGCGGCGTCCTCACCCTGGACCGGGTGGGGAATGGTGCCGGCGATCCGAGGCACGCGGAAGAAGTTCTTCTTCGCCTCCTCGACGCCCTTGGCGATGGCCGCGGGAACTTCCTTGGCCTTGCCGTAGCCGACGCCGACCTGACCGTCGCCGTCACCGACCACGACCAGGGCGGTGAAGCTGAAGCGACGACCACCCTTCACGACCTTGGCGACGCGGTTGATCGCCACCACGCGCTCGAGGTGCGGGGTCTTCTCCTGGGCCGCCCCGCCACGGCCGCCGTCGCGGCGGTCCCGGCGCTCGCGGCGGTCATTGCGGTCGTTGCCGCCCTGCCCGCCGGGACCGCCCTGGCCACCGCCGAATTGCCGTGTACGTCCCGGCATCAGGCTTTCCTTCCATTCACCAGCATGTACTGCATCGTCATCAGAACTCCAGGCCCGCCTCGCGGGCGGCGTCCGCGAGCGCGGCGATGCGGCCGTGGTAGGCGTTGCCACCCCGGTCGAACACCACGCTGGTCACCCCGGCGTTCTTGGCGCGGGCGGCCAGCAGCTCGCCCACCTTGGCGGCCTTGGCCTTCTTGTCGCCGTCGGCCGCGCGCACGTCCGCCTCCATGGTCGACGCCGCGGCCAGGGTGTGCCCGGCCAGGTCGTCGATCAGCTGCACGGACAGGTGCCGCGAGGACTTCTTCACGGCCAGGCGCGGCCGCTGCGGAGTCCCGTTGATCTTCTTGCGGAGCCGGAAGTGCCGACGGGTCTTGGCCACGCGACGGCGGGTCGAGACGTCCTTGCCGACCGGCTTGCGCTTCGTCGTAGTCGTGTCGCTCATGATCACTTACCCGTCTTTCCGACCTTGCGGCGGATGCGCTCACCCTCGTACCGCAGGCCCTTGCCCTTGTACGGGTCCGGGCGGCGCAGCTTGCGGATGACCGCCGCCGTCTGGCCGACCTTCTGCTTGTCGATGCCGGACACCGAGAACCGGGTCGGGGTCTCCACCTTGAAGGTGATGCCCTCCGGAGCCGCGATGTGCACCGGGTGCGAGAAGCCGAGGGCGAACTCGAGGTCCGAGCCCTTGGCCTGCACGCGGTAACCGACGCCGTGGATTTCGAGCTTCTTCTCGTAGCCCTCGGTCACCCCGACCACGAGGTTGTTGACCAGGGTGCGGGACAGCCCGTGCAGCGCACGGCTGGAGCGCTCGTCATCCGGCCGCTTGACCTCGATGACCCCGTCGTTGAGCTCCGCGGTGATCGGCTCGGCGATGGTGTGCTCGAGCGTGCCCTTCGGTCCCTTGACCGAGATGTGCTGCCCGTCGATCTTCACCTCGACCCCGGCGGGAACGGTGATCGGCAGCTTTCCGATACGTGACATTGCTGATCCCCTCCCTTACCAGACGTAGGCGAGGACTTCGCCGCCCACGCCGTTGCGCTTGGCCTGCCGGTCGGTCTGGAGACCGGAGGACGTCGAGATGATGGCCACGCCGAGGCCACCCAGCACGCTGGGCAGCTCGGTGGACTTGGCGTACACGCGCAGACCGGGCTTGGACACACGCCGGAGGCCGGCGATGCTGCGCTCCCGGTTCGGGCCGTACTTGAGCTGCACCACGAGGTTCTTGTGCTTCTCGCCCGGCTCGTCGCGGAAGGCCGCGATGTAACCCTCGCGCTTGAGGATCTCGGCGATGTTCGCCTTCAGCTTCGAGTGGGGCAGCACGACCTCGTCGTGGTACGCGGAGTTCGCGTTACGCAGACGGGTCAAGAAGTCTGCGATCGGGTCGGTCATCGTCATGGTGACCTGTCAACCTTTCTCGCCCTGGTTCCCCGCCACCATCGTGGCGGGGCCTGTGGCGAACTTGGGAGTCTTGAAGGAAGCCTTACCAGCTGGACTTGCTCACGCCGGGCAGCTCGCCGGCGTGCGCCATCTCGCGAAGGCAGATGCGGCAGAGCCCGAACTTGCGGAAGACCGAGTGCGGGCGACCGCACCGCTGGCAGCGGGTGTAGCCGCGCACCTTGAACTTCGGCTTCTTCGCGGCCTTGTGGACCAGTGCTTTCTTGGCCATCGGCTCAGTTCTCCTTGAACGGGAAGCCGAGCTTGCGAAGCAGCGCGCGGCCCTCGTCGTCGGTGGTGGCGGTGGTGACAACGGTGACGTCCATCCCGCGCGGGCGGTCGATGGAGTCGGGGTCGATCTCGTGGAACATGGACTGCTCGTTGAGACCGAAGGTGTAGTTGCCGTTGCCGTCGAACTGCTTCGGCGACAGCCCGCGGAAGTCGCGGATACGCGGCAGCGCGATGTTCAGCAGCCGGTCCAGGAACTCCCACATGCGGTCGTTGCGCAGGGTGACCCGCGCGCCGATCGGCTGGCCCTCGCGCAGCTTGAACTGCGCGATCGACTTCCGGGCCTTGCGCACCTCGGGCTTCTGCCCGGTGATGGTGGCCAGGTCACGGATGGCGCCTTCGATCAGCTTGCTGTCACGGGCGGCGTCGCCGACGCCCATGTTCACCACGACCTTGACCACACCGGGGATCTGGTGCACGTTCGCGTACTCGAACTCCTTCTGGAGCTCGCCCGCGATGTTCTCGCGGTAGCGCGTCTTCAGACGCGGCACGATCTTCTCAGCGGTGGTCATCAGATGTCCTTGCCGTTCCTGCGCGAGATCCGGACCTTCTTGCCGTCCTCGCCGATGCGGTAGCCCACCCGGGTCGGCTTGCCGTCGGAGTCGACGACCATCACGTTCGACACGTGGATGGGGGCTTCCTGGGTCACGATGCCGCCGGACTGCGCGCCGCGCTGGGTCTGGCTGATCCGCGTGTGCTTCTTGATCCGGTTCACGCCCTCGACCAGCACGCGCGACCGCTCCGGGTAGGCCTGGATGACCTTGCCCTTGGCGCCCTTGTCCTTGCCGGCGATGACGACGACCGTGTCGCCCTTCTTCACCTTCACTTACAACACCTCCGGCGCGAGCGAGATGATCTTCATGAACTTCCGATCGCGCAGCTCACGGCCGACCGGGCCGAAGATGCGGGTGCCACGCGGCTCGTTGTCGTTCTTGATGAGCACCGCGGCGTTCTCGTCGAACCGGATGTAGGAGCCGTCCGGACGACGCCGCTCCTTCACCGTGCGGACGATGACGGCCTTGACCACGTCGCCCTTCTTCACCCCGGCAGCCGGGATGGCGTCCTTAACGGTGGCGACGATGATGTCGCCGATACCCGCGTAGCGCCGCCCCGAACCGCCGAGCACGCGGATGCAGAGGATCTCCTTGGCACCCGTGTTGTCGGCGACTCGCAGTCGCGACTCCTGCTGGATCACGTCAACTCCTGTATGTCTCGCCGGTTCTCACCCCGTGAGCCGGGGTGAGCCTGGCGGAACGGATAGGGAACTTTGGGAAGTCCCCCGGCTTACTTGGCCTTCTCGCGGATCTCGACGAGCCGCCAGCGCTTGGTGGCCGACAGCGGTCGGGTCTCCATGAGCAGAACGCGGTCGCCGATGCCGGCGGTGTTCTCCTCGTCGTGCGCCTTCACCTTCGTGGTGGACCGCATGACCTTGCCGTAGAGGGCGTGCTTCTTGCGGTCCTCGAGCTCGACGACGATGGTCTTGTCCATCTTGTCGGAGACGACCAGGCCCTCACGGACCTTGCGGTAGTTGCGGCCGGACGCCTTGTCCTGGGCCGCGATCGGCTCGCTCATGCGGCACCTTCTTCGTTCTCAGCGTCATCTGGGGAGACGGACAGCCCGAGCTCGCGCTCGCGCATCACCGTGTAGATGCGGGCGATGTCCGAGCGGACGGCCCGCAGCCGGCGGTTGTTGTCCAGCTGCCCGGTGGCCATCTGGAAGCGGAGGTTGAACAGCTCCTCCTTGGCCTCCTTGAGGCGCAGCACGAGCTCCTCCGCAGTGAGTTCACGCAGCTCCGATGCCGCGGCGGCTCCTGCCTTCGCCATCAGAACTCACCACCTTCACGGGTCACGATTCGGCACTTCATGGGCAGCTTGTGGATCGCGCGGCGGAGCGCCTCGCGGGCCGTGGCCTCGTTGGGGAAGCTCAGTTCGAACATCACCCGGCCCGGCTTGACGTTGGCGATCCACCACTCGGGCGAACCCTTACCGGAACCCATGCGGGTCTCGGCGGGCTTCTTGGTCAGCGGGCGGTCCGGGTAGATGGTGGTCCACACCTTGCCGCCACGCTTGATGTGGCGGGTCATGGCGATACGGGCCGCCTCGATCTGCCGGTTCGTCACGTAGCTGTGCTCGAGTGCCTGGATCCCCAGGTCACCGAAGCTGACCTTGGTACCGCCCTTGGCGGCACCGGCGCGCTTCGGCGAGTGCTGCTTCCGGTGCTTGACCTTGCGCGGGATGAGCACGTCAGCCCTCCGTCTTCTCTGCGGCGGCCGGGGTGGTGCCCTCGGCAGCCGGGGTCGCCGACTCGGCGGCGGTGTCGTTCTTGGTCGCCGCGGCGGCCCGGCCCGCTTCCGTGGAGGTGGCCGTGGTGCCCGACGCGCCGGAGCGGCGCGGGCGGGACGGACGGTCGCCACGGTCGCGACGCGGCGCGCGCTCGGCGGCCGCGGCGGCGTCACGCGCCTCCTTGGCCTTGAGCCCGCCGACCACGTCACCCTTGTAGATCCACACCTTCACGCCGATGCGGCCGAAGGTGGTGCGGGCCTCGAAGAAGCCGTAGTCGATGTCGGCGCGCAGCGTGTGCAGCGGCACGCGGCCGTCGCGGTAGTGCTCCGAGCGGGACATCTCGGCCCCGCCGAGGCGGCCACCGCACTGCACGCGGATGCCCTTGACCTGCGGGGAGCGCATGGAGCTCTGGATCGCCTTCCGCATCGCGCGGCGGAACGCCACGCGGTTGGACAGCTGCTCCGCCACACCCTGCGCGACCAGCTGGGCGTCCGCCTCGGGGTTCTTCACCTCGAGGATGTTCAGCTGGACCTGCTTCTTGGTCAGCTTCTCCAGCGCACCGCGGATCCGGTCGGCCTCGGCGCCGCGGCGGCCGATGACGATGCCGGGGCGGGCGGTGTGGATGTCCACGCGAACCCGGTCACGGGTGCGCTCGATCTCCACCTTCGAGATGCCGGCCCGCTCCATGCCCGTGGACAGGAGCTTGCGGATCTTGACGTCCTCCGCCACGTACTCGGCGTACTGCTTGTCGGCGTACCAGCGGGACTTCCAGTCCGTGGTGATGCCCAGCCGGAAGCCGTGCGGGTTGATCTTCTGGCCCACTACCGGCCACCTGCCTTCTTGCTCTTCGCCTTCTTGTCGGCCTTCGGCCGCGACTCCACCTCGACGGTGATGTGGCTCGTGCGCTTGCGGATCCGGTACGCGCGGCCCTGGGCCCGCGGGCGGATGCGCTTGAGGGTCGGACCCTCGTCGGCGTACGCGTTCTTGACCCAGAGGGTGTCCGGGTCGAGGTCGAGGTTGTTCTCGGCGTTGGCCATGGCGCTGGCGAGCACCTTCGCCACCGGCTCACTCGCCGCCTGCGGCGCGAACCGCAGCACGGCGAGGGCGTCGGCGGCGCTGCGGCCCTTGATGAGCTCGATCACCCGGCGCACCTTGGTCGGCGAGTCCCGGACGAAGCGAGCCCGCGCGAAGGCCGTCGGCAGTTCTGCCTCGACCGTCGCATCCTTGGCGTTCATCGCTTGCTACCTCTTTGCTGTCTGTCGCACCGCTCAGCGGCGGCGGGACTTGCGGTCGTCCTTGATGTGACCCTTGAAGGTCCGCGTCGGGGCGAACTCGCCCAGCTTGTGACCCACCATCGCCTCGGTGACGAACACCGGGACGTGCTTGCGGCCGTCGTGCACCGCGATCGTGTGCCCCAGGAAGTCGGGGATGATCGTGGAGCGGCGGGACCAGGTCTTGATCACCGTCTTCTTGCCGGACTCGTTCAGCGCGTCCACCTTCTTGAGCAGGTGGTCATCCACGAACGGGCCCTTCTTCAGGCTGCGCGGCATAGTCTTCTACCTCCCTGCTCAGCGCTTCTTGCCGGTACGCCGGCGGCGGACGATCAGCTTGTCACTCGGCTTGTTGCGGCGGGTGCGACCCTCCGGCTTGCCGTTCGGGTTGACCGGGTGGCGACCACCGGAGGTCTTCCCCTCACCACCACCGTGCGGGTGGTCGACCGGGTTCATCACCACACCGCGGACGGTGGGACGCTTGCCCCGCCAGCGGTTACGGCCCGCCTTGCCCCAGTTGATGTTGGCGTGCTCGGAGTTGCCGACCTCGCCGACCGTGGCGCGGTTGCGCACGTCCACGTTGCGGATCTCGCCCGAGGGCATCCGCAGCTGGGCATACGGCCCGTCCTTGGCCACCAGCTGGACCTTGGCACCGGCCGACCGCGCGATCTTCGCGCCGCCACCGGGGCGGAGCTCGATCGCGTGGATCACGGTGCCGACCGGGATGTTGCGCAGCGGCAGGTTGTTACCGGGCTTGATGTCGGCGCGGGGGCCGTTCTCCACGGTGTCGCCCTGCTTGAGCTTCTCCGGCGCGATGATGTAGCGCTTCTCGCCGTCCGCGTAGTGCAGCAGCGCGATCCGGGCCGACCGGTTGGGGTCGTACTCGATGTGCGCGACCTTGGCCGGGATGCCGTCCTTGTCGTGCCGGCGGAAGTCGATCAGCCGGTACGCCCGCTTGTGGCCACCACCCTTGTGCCGGGTGGTGATCTTGCCGGACGAGTTGCGGCCGCCGCGGCCGTGCAGCGGACGCAGCAGCGACTTCTCCGGGGTGGTCCGCGTGATCTCCGAGAAGTCGGAGACGCTGGAACCACGGCGACCGGGGGTGGTCGGCTTGTACTTGCGAATACCCATGTCTGCTCAGTCCCTTACGCGGCGGGTCCGCCGAAGATCTCGATCGGCTTGCTCTCGGCGGACAGCGTCACGACGGCGCGCTTGGTGTCCTTGCGCTTGCCGAAGCCGTACCGGGTCCGCTTGCGCTTGCCCTGGCGGTTCAGCGTGTTCACGCTGACCACCTTGACGCCGAAGATCTGCTCGATGGCGATCTTGATCTGGGTCTTGTTGGCGTCCGGGCGAACCACGAACGTGTACTTGTGGTCCTCGAGCAGCCCGTAGGACTTCTCGGAGATCACCGGCGCGAGCACGATGTCGCGGGGGTCAGGAATGGCGACCGAACTCACTGCTCGTCACTCCCTTCGGCAACTTCGCTCGACCGCGCGACGGCCTTGGCGCCCTTGCCCTTGGCGGGGCCGGCGAGGAACACGTCGAGCGCGGACTTGGTGAACACCACGTCGTCGTTGACCAGCACGTCGTAGGTGTTGAGCTGGTCCGGCGTGATCAGGTGCACGTAGCTGAGGTTGCGCGCGGAGCGCCAGGTCAGCTCGTCGTCGCGGTGCAGCACCACGAGCACCCGCTTGGCCTCGGTCAGCGCGCGCAGCGCGGTCTTCACGGCCTTCGTCGACGGCTTCTCGCCGCTGACCAGCTCGGTGACCACGTGCAGCTGGCCGGCGCGGGCCCGGTCGGAGAGGGCGCCACGCAGGGCGGCGGCCTTCATCTTCTTCGGGGTGCGCTGGGTGTAGTCGCGCGGCGTGGGGCCGTGGACGACGCCACCACCGGTGAACTGCGGGGCGCGGATCGAGCCCTGGCGGGCGCGACCGGTGCCCTTCTGGCGGTACGGCTTCTTGCCACCGCCCGCGACCTCGCCGCGGGTCTTGGTGTCGTGCGTGCCCTGCCGCGCGGCGGCCAGCTGGGCCGTCACGACCTGGTGCATCAGCGGCACGTTGGCCTGCACGTCGAAGATCTCCGCGGGGAGCTCGATCGTGCCGTCGGCTTTACCGGCCGGGGTCTTCAGCTCGACGCTGGTCATTCGGTGTTACCACCCTTCGCGGCGGTCCTGACGAAAACCAGACCGCCCTTGTTCCCGGGGACCGCGCCCTTGATCAGCAGCAGGCCCTCGTCGGCGCGCACGTCGTGCACGGTCAGGCCCTGCGTGGTGACCCGCGCGGAACCCATCCGGCCCGCCATGCGGAGCCCCTTGAAAACACGGCCCGGGGTGGCGCAGCCACCGATCGAGCCGGGCTTGCGGTGCACGGCCTGCGCACCGTGGCTGGCGCCCTGGCCCTTGAAGCCGTGGCGCTTCATCACACCGGCGTAGCCCTTGCCCTTGGTGGTGCCGGTGACGTCGACCACCGAACCGGCGGGGAACACCTCGGCGGTGATCTCCTGGCCGACCTCGTAGCCGTCGGCGTCGGTGGTGCGCAGCTCGGCGAGGTGCCGGCGCGGGGTCACCCCGGCCTTCTCGAAGTGGCCGGTGCGCGGCTTGTTGACCCGGCGCGGGTCCACGGCGCCGAAGGCCAGCTGCACGGCGCTGTAGCCGTCTTTGTCCTGGGTACGGACCTGGGTGACCACGTTCGGCCCGGCCTGCACGACGGTCACCGGAACCATCCGGTTGTTCTCGTCGAAGACCTGGGTCATGCCGAGCTTGGTGCCCAGGATGCCCTTCACTTGCCTGTCAGACATGAGTCTCTTATCTCCGCCGCTCGCCAAACGCTTACTGGATGTTGACGTCGACGCTGGCCGGCAGGTCGATGCGCATGAGCGCGTCCACCGTCTTCGGCGTCGGGTCGAGGATGTCGATCAGCCGCTTGTGCGTGCGCATCTCGAAGTGCTCGCGCGAGTCCTTGTACTTGTGCGGCGAGCGGATGACGCAATAAACGTTCTTCTCGGTGGGCAGCGGCACCGGGCCCACGACTGAGGCACCGGTGCGCGTGACCGTCTCGACGATCTTGCGCGCGCTGGCGTCGATCGCCTCGTGGTCGTAGGCCTTGAGCCGAATGCGGATCTTCTGTCCCGCCATGGTGGCTGCGTTCCTTGTCGTCTCGTGCCGCTATCTGTTCAACCCGGGCCTGAGGCCCCGGTTTCCGCAGTTCAACGGCCCTGTCTCCGGTCCACGCGGTCGGGCGTGTCGCGCCCGCTGCACAGACGGATCCCTCGGGATCGTCGTCCTGCCTGGTCTTCCTCAACGTGAGGGGGCCACCGCCATGGGCGGCCCTTGCCCGCAACCCTCACCCGAAGGAAGAGCTCGGCGGACCTCGGCTCTCGTGACAGGGCGGCCGCAACCCGGATCGGGTTCGGCCGCCCCATCACGAAGCAACCTGAATAGTGTCGCACAGGCGATTTCACGACCTGAACCCGGGGTCAACAGCCCCCCGGGTTCAGGTGGAAATCACTTGTTGATCTTGGTGACCTGGCCGGCGCCGACGGTACGGCCACCCTCGCGGATGGCGAACCGCAGACCCTCGTCCATCGCGATCGGCTGGATGAGCTGAACGCTGATGTTGGTGTTGTCGCCCGGCATGACCATCTCGGTGCCCTCGGGGAGGGTCACCACGCCGGTGACGTCGGTGGTGCGGAAGTAGAACTGCGGGCGGTAGTTGTTGAAGAACGGGGTGTGACGGCCACCCTCGTCCTTCGACAGGATGTAGACCGAGCCCTCGAACTCCGTGTGCGGGGTGGTGGTGCCCGGCTTCACGACGACCTGGCCGCGCTCGACGTCCTCGCGCTTGATGCCGCGCAGCAGGAGGCCGACGTTGTCACCGGCCTGGCCCGAGTCGAGCAGCTTGCGGAACATCTCGACACCGGTGACGGTGGTCTTGGTCGACTTCTCGCGGATGCCGACGATCTCGACCTCTTCGTTCACGTTGACCTGGCCGCGCTCCACCCGACCGGTCACCACGGTGCCGCGGCCGGTGATGGTGAAGACGTCCTCGATCGGCATCAGGAACGGCTTGTCGAGGTCACGCACCGGGTCCGGCACGTTGTCGTCGACGGCGGTCATCAGCTCGAGAACCGACTCGGCCCACTTGTCGTCGCCCTCGAGGGCCTTCAGGCCGGAGACGCGCACCACGGGGGCGTCGTCGCCGGGGAACTCCTGGGAGGACAGCAGCTCGCGGACCTCCAGCTCGACCAGCTCGAGGATCTCCTCGTCGTCGACCATGTCGGCCTTGTTCAGCGCCACCACGATGTAGGGCACGCCGACCTGGCGGGCGAGCAGCACGTGCTCACGGGTCTGCGGCATCGGGCCGTCGGTCGCGGCGACCACCAGGATCGCGCCGTCCATCTGGGCGGCACCGGTGATCATGTTCTTGATGTAGTCCGCGTGACCGGGGGCGTCCACGTGGGCGTAGTGGCGCTTCTCGGTCTGGTACTCGACGTGCGAGATGTTGATCGTGATGCCGCGCTGCTTCTCTTCCGGCGCGTTGTCGATCTGGTCGAACGCCCGCGACTCGTTGAGCTCCGGGTACTTGTCGTGCAGAACCTTGGTGATCGCCGCGGTCAGAGTGGTCTTCCCGTGGTCGACGTGACCGATGGTTCCGATGTTGACGTGCGGCTTGCTCCGCTCGAACTTCGCCTTCGCCACTGGAATGTCCTCCTGGACTTTTTGAGCTTGCTCACCGAACGACGTGGCTGTCGACGGCGAATCATCTGGTCGGCCGGGCGGGCCCCGGATCGGGACCCGCACGGCCGCGGGCTTGGGGTGTTACTCCCCCGTCGCCTTGGCGACGATCTCCTTCGCGACGTTCGCGGGAACCTCGGCGTAGGAGTCGAACTGCATGGAGTAGTTCGCCCGGCCCTGGGTACGCGACCGCAGGTCACCGACGTAGCCGAACATCTCCGACAGCGGAACCAGTGCCTTCACGACACGGGTGCCTGCGCGCTCCTCCATGGCCTGGATCTGGCCACGGCGGGAGTTCAGGTCGCCGATCACGTCACCCATGTAGTCCTCGGGCGTGGTGACCTCGACGGCCATCATCGGCTCGAGGATGACCGGGTTCGCCTTCTTCGCGGCTTCCTTCATCGCCATCGAACCGGCGATCTTGAACGCCATCTCCGAAGAGTCGACCTCGTGGTACGCGCCGTCCAGCAAGGTGAACTTCAACCCGACGAGCGGGTAGCCGGCCAGCACGCCGTACTGCATGGCGTCCTGCGCGCCCGCGTCCACCGAGGGGATGTACTCCCGCGGGACGCGGCCACCGGTGACCTTGTTGTCGAACTCGTAGAGTGCGCCGTCGGTGGTCGCCAGCGGCTCCAGCTTGACGATCACCTTGGCGAACTGACCGGAACCACCGGTCTGCTTCTTGTGGACGTAGTCGAGCTTGTCCACCGTCTTGCGAATGGTCTCCCGGTAGGCGACCTGCGGCTTGCCGATGTTCGCCTCGACCTTGTAGTCGGACTTCATCCGGTTGACCAGCACCTCGAGGTGCAGCTCACCCATGCCGGCGATGATCGTCTGACCGGTCTCCTCATCCAGCTGGACCTGGAAGGTGGGGTCCTCCTCGGCCAGCTTCTGGATGGCGAGCGACAGCTTCTCCTGGTCGGCCTTGGTCTTCGGCTCGATGGCCACCCGGATGACCGGCTCCGGGAAGGTCATCGACTCGAGCACGACCGGGTTCTGCGAGTCGGCCAGTGTGTCACCGGTGGTGGTGTCCTTCAGGCCGATCACCGCGTAGATGTGGCCCGCCTGGGCCTCGTCCACCGGGTTCTCCTTGTTGGAGTGCATCTGGAAGAGCTTCCCGATGCGCTCCTTGCGCTCCTTGGTCGCGTTGATGACCTGCGCGCCGGCGGCGACCTTGCCCGAGTAGACCCGGATGTAGGTCAGCTTGCCGAAGAACGGGTGCGCGGCGATCTTGAACGCGAGCGCCGAGAACGGCTCGTCGGTCGACGGCTTCCGGCTCACCGGGGTCTCGCCGTCGGGCAGCGTGCCCTCCACGGCCGGGACGTCCAGCGGCGACGGCAGGTAGTCGATGACCGCGTCGAGCATGGGCTGCACGCCCTTGTTCTTGAAGGCGGAACCGGTGAGCACCGGGTACGCCTCACGCGCGATCGTCAGCTTGCGGATGCCGGCCTTGATCTCGGCCTCGGTCAGCTCCTCGCCACCGAAGAACTTCTCCATCAGCGCGTCGTCGGTCTCCGCGATGGCCTCGATCAGCTTCTCGCGGTACTCGGCGGCCTTGTCGGCGAGCGCGGCGGGGATGTCCTCGACCGCGTAGTCCTCACCCTTCTTGACCTCGCCACGCCAGGTCAGCGCCTTCATGCGGACCAGGTCGATGACGCCCTCGAACTCGTTCTCCGCGCCGATCGGCAGCTGGATGACCAGCGGCCGGGCGCCGAGGCGCTCCTCGATGGTCTTCACGGTGAAGTAGAAGTCCGCACCGAGCTTGTCCATCTTGTTGACGAAGCAGATGCGCGGGACCTCGTACTTGTCGGCCTGCCGCCAGACCTGCTCGGACTGCGGCTCGACCCCCTCCTTGCCGTCGAAGACGGCGACCGCACCGTCGAGCACCCGCAGCGAACGCTCCACCTCGACGGTGAAGTCGACGTGGCCGGGGGTGTCGATGATGTTGATCTGGTGGTCGGCCCAGAAGGTGGTGGTGGCAGCCGAGGTGATGGTGATACCCCGCTTCTGCTCCTCCTCCATCCAGTCCATGGTGGCGGCGCCGTCGTGGACCTCGCCGATCTTGTAGTTGATCCCGGTGTAGAACAGGATCCGCTCGGTCGTGGTGGTCTTACCGGCGTCGATGTGGGCCATGATGCCGATGTTGCGGACCTTGTTCAGGTCGGTCAGCACGTCACGTGCCACTGCAGTGTTCCCCTGTCTCAAGCTTGGGGCCCGGGCTGGCTTTGATCGACAGCCGGGCGGACGTCACCAGCGGTAGTGGGCGAACGCCTTGTTGGACTCGGCCATCTTGTGCGTGTCCTCGCGGCGCTTGACGCTGGCCCCGAGGCCGTTGCTCGCGTCGAGGAGCTCGTTCTGCAGGCGCTCGATCATGGTCTTCTCGCGGCGCTGCTGCGAGAAGGAGACCAGCCAGCGCAGGGCAAGGGTGGTCGAGCGGCCGGGCTTGACCTCGATCGGCACCTGGTAGGTGGCGCCACCGACCCGGCGGCTCTTCACCTCGATGGTGGGCTTCACGTTGTCGAGCGCGCGCTTCAGCGTGACGACCGGGTCGGTGCCGGTCTTCTCGCGAGCACCTTCGAGCGCGCCGTAGACGATGCGCTCGGCCAGGGACCGCTTCCCGTCCTTGAGCACCTTGTTCACCAGCTGGGTGACCAGCGGCGAGGCGTAGACGGGGTCGGAGATCAATGGCCGCTTCGGGGCCGGACCCTTGCGGGGCATTAGCTCTTCTCCTTCTTCGCGCCGTACCGGCTGCGCGCCTGCTTGCGGTTCTTCACGCCCTGCGTGTCGAGCGAACCGCGGATGATCTTGTAACGGACCCCCGGCAGGTCCTTCACCCGGCCGCCGCGCACGAGCACCATCGAGTGCTCCTGCAGGTTGTGGCCTTCACCGGGGATGTAGGCGGTGACCTCGATGCCGCTGGTCAGCTTCACACGAGCGACCTTGCGCAGCGCCGAGTTCGGCTTCTTGGGGGTCGTGGTGTACACGCGGGTGCACACGCCACGCCGCTGCGGGCTCCCCTTGAGGGCCGCGGTCTTCTGCTTGGCAGCCTTGTCCTGGCGGCCCTTGCGGACCAGCTGCTGGATCGTGGGCAATGGACCAGCTTTCTGTCGCGATCTTGCTTGTTTCTCCCCGGCCCCCGCGGTCGGGCGTGTCGGCCCGCGTTTGGGTCGTCACGACCCGCAAACTTCCCGTCGGGGTTTCCGTGGAACTGCTTGTGCTCGCCAGCCCGCCCGGACGGCCAAGCGAGCGCTGCGCGCGTCCCGCCCGGCGCCTGACGGCACACGGAGCGGCCCGACATGTGCCGGGCACGGTCATCAAAGATACCCGGCCCGATGGGCAGCTCCCAATCGGGGGGTCGAATCAGGGGGCGGACCACCCAGTCTAGCGCTTCGGCGGCGGGGCGCGGCGGATTCCCACCGGCCGCGTCACCACCTCCCCCACCGCCCGCCGGCCACCTGCTTTTGCGGGCAAAAGCAGGTTCGGGGGCACAGGGACCCGACGTTTGCGCAGGTCAGACGGCCACAACCGGCTTTTCCCCGCAGAAGCCGCGTGGTCCGCGGCGGGGGTGGGGATGATCTTGGCGGGGTGAAAAGAAGAGTGGGGCGCCGCCGCTGCTGCGGTGGCGCCCCACTCGTCGACCGGGGTTCAGTCCTCCGGCTTGGCGTGATCGGGCCGGCCCGGGTTCGGGTCCCGGCTGAGGTCGATCAGCGGGTGCCGGGGCGCGCCCTCGGGGGCCGCGCGGCGGCCGGTTGCCTCCGGCACCGGCTCCGTCCATTCGTTCTGCTCGGTGTTCACAGCGCCCTCCTCGTGTCGCCTGCTGCAACCCGCGCCACGCTACGCGGGCCGATCACGCCACCAGGAGACGCCCGCAGCCGCTACCGCCCAATGGAACTCAGAACCGGACTTTCCGGAGATAATCGAAGCCGACCTTGGCGGTTTTGAGCGGATCGGCCGGATTGTCGTGTTCCACGATGTACTCCCGGATGCCGGGAGTGCCGTCGAAGATCTTCCGGAAGTCGATGTTCCCGGTGCCCACGTCCGCCCAGCCGCCGTCCGCGCCGCGGTCCTTGACGTGGTACTGCAGCACCCGCCCGCGCTGCTCCCAGAACAGCTTGACCGGGTCCACCCCGGCCACCACCGCCCAGTACAGGTCCACCTCGAAGTGCGTGTACCGCCTGCTCGTGCCCTCGGCCAGGATGTCAAACGGCCGCACGCCTTCGACCAGCGCGAACTCGTGGTCGTGGTTGTGGTAGCCGAACCGGATGCCCGCCTTGGCGAACGCCTTCGACGCCTGGTCCAGCCGCTCGGCGAAGGCCTGCCACTCGGCCTTCGTCTCGTACTTGGCCCACGGCACCGCCGAGTACCGGTGCCCCAGCGTCTTGGCGTCCTCGATGAGCTTGTTCACGTCGCCGTCGATGCCGATGTGGCTCGACGTCGCGCGCAGGCGGTGCTTGTCCAGGATCTTGCGGAACTCGGCCGCGCTGCGCCCGTAGGTCCCGGCCATCTCCACGTTGCGGTAGCCGATGTCGGCCAGCGCGCCGAGCGTGCCTTCGAGGTCCTTCTCCAGCAGCGACCGCAGCGTGTAGAGCTGCACGCTGATCCGGTGCAGCGGGATGCTGCCGTGTCCGTGTCCACCGCCGGCGGAGGCGATCCCCGGCAGCGCCAGCATCGCGCCGCCCGCCACCGCGGCACCGGCCGCGCCACGCAGCATCGAACGGCGGGAAAGGTTTCTGTCGACCATCAGATGAACCTCACTTCTGGTTGCTGAACGCGGCGTCGAACGCCGCCGCGGGCTTGTCGAACAGCAGGCCGCGCAGGAAGGTCACGGCCTCGGCCGCCCCGCGCAGCCGGTCCATGCCGGCGTCCTCCCACTCCACCGAGATCGGCCCCGAGTAGCCGATCGAGTTCAGGGCGCGGAAGCAGTCCTCCCACGGCACGTCGCCGTGCCCGGTGGAGACGAAGTCCCAGCCGCGCCGCGGGTCCGCCCACGGCAGGTGCGAGCCGAGGCGCCCGTTCCGGCCGTCGAACCGCTTCCGGGTGTCCTTGCAGTCCACGTGGTAGATCCGGTCGGCGAAGTCGAGGATGAAGCCGACCGGGTCGAGGTCCTGCCAGACGAAGTGCGACGGGTCCCAGTTCAACCCGAAGGCCGGGCGGTTGCCGACCGCCTCCAGCGCCCGCTTCGTGGTCCAGAAGTCGTAGGCGATCTCCGACGGGTGCACCTCGTGCGCGAACCGCACGCCCACCTCGTCGAACACGTCGAGGATCGGGTTCCAGCGGTTGGCGAAGTCCTCGTAGCCGTCGTCGATGACGGCCTGCGAGACCGGCGGGAACATCGCCACGTACTTCCAGATCTTCGAGCCGGTGAAGCCGACGACGGTGTCCACGCCGAGCTTCGCCGCGGCCCTGGCGGTGTCGGCGAGCTCGGCGGCCGCGCGCTGCCGCACGCCCTCCGGCTCCCCGTCACCCCAGATGCGGCTGGGCACGATGGCCTGGTGCCGCTCGTCGATCGGGTCGTCGCAGACGGCCTGGCCGACCAGGTGGTTCGAGATGGTCCAGACCTTCAGGTTGTGCTGTTCGAGCAGCTCCAGCCGCTTCGGCACGTAGTCCTCTTCGGACAGTGCGCGGTCGACCTCGAAGTGGTCGCCAGAGCACGCGATCTCCAGCCCGTCGTAACCCCATTCGGAGGCGAGCTTGCAGACCTCGGTGAACGGCAGGTCCGCCCACTGACCGGTGAACAGCGTGATCGGACGACTCATGGTGAGCTACTCCTTCTTATTTGAGTCCTTGCAGCGACAGCAGCAGCGGGTGCACGTCGGTGGCGGACAGCCGTCCGGCCGGTTCGAAGGCGCTGTCCGAGCAGAGCAGCACCGGACCGTCCTCGGCCGAGTCGGGCAGCCTGCCGTGCGAGCCGCGCACCCAGCGCGGATCGGTCGGCACCACGTTCATCGCGTACCGCAGCCCGGCGAACTTCTTCGCCAGGTTCAACCCCGCCTTGGCCTTGGCCAGCCGGTCGGCCGGGTCGAAGAACAGCTCGGCCGGGTCGTAGCCCGGCTTGCGGTGGATCTCCACGCCGCGCGCGAAGTCGGGCGCGCGGTTGTCGTCGGTCCAGTAGTAATAGGTGAACCACGACTCCGGGTCGGCGACCGCGACCAGCTCGCCGGCGCGCTCGTGGTCCAGGCCGTAGCGGGCCTGCGCCTCGCGGTCGAGCACCTCGTCCACGCCGGTCAGCTCGCCGACGATGGACCGCACGCGCTCCAGGTCCGCGTCCTCCCGCACGTAGACGTGCGCGACCTGGTGGTCGGCGACGGCGAAGGCCCGCGAGGTCCACGGGTCGAGGTACTCCATGCCCGCCTGCGTGTAGACCTCGAGCAGGCCCTCGCGGCGCAGCGCGCGGTTGATGTCGATCGGGCGGCTGACGTTGGTGATGCCGTACTCGCTGAGCGCGACCACGGTGGCGCCGCGGTTGCGGACGTCGTCGAGCAGCGGGGCCAGCGCGTTGTCCAGCTCACGCGCGGCGACCGCCGACTGCGGGTGGTCCGGCCCGAAGCGCTGGTGGTCGTAATCCAGGTGTGGCACGTAGGCCAGGAGCAGGTCCGGTGCTTTTTCCCGCAGAAGCTTGCGGGTGGCGCCGATGACCCATTTGCTCGAGGTCAGCGAGGCCGTCGGGCCCCAGTACTGGAACAGCGGGAACTCGCCCAGCTCGCTGGTCAGCTGGTCGTGCAGCTCCACCGGGCGCACGTAGGCGTCGGGCGACTTGCGGCCGTCGGCGTGGTAGATCGGCCGGGGCGTGACCGTGACGTCGGTGGTCATGCCCATCGCGTACCACCAGCACACGTTCGCCGAGGTGTACCCGGGATGCGCGGCCCGCGCGGTCTCCCACAGCTTTTCGCCCTGCACCAGCCGGTTGTGCTGCCGCCACAGGAAGATCTCGCCGAGGTCCCGGAAGTACCAGCCGTTGCCGACGATGCCGTGCTGGGCCGGCATCAGCCCGGTGAGGAAGGTGGACTGCGCGCTGCAGGTGACCGCGGGCAGCACGGTGCCCAGCTCGGCCCGCCAGCCGTCGTTGGCCAGCGCGGACAGCCGCGGCATGTGCCGCAGCGCCTTGGGGGTCAGCCCGACGACGTCGAGCACCACGAGGGGTTTCATGAAGTTGCCTTTCGGGAGGTCAGCCGGTCGCGCGCCCAGCGCAGCTCGGCGGCGATGCCACCGGCGAGGTCGTCCCCGCCACCCGGGAGCACGCTCCAGGTGTAGGTCTCGACCTCGATGTGCGGCTCACCGCGGAGTTCGGCGAGCACCGCGGTCAGCACGTCGGTGGTGCTGGTCAGCGGCGCGGGCGGGGCGGCGTGCAACGGCATGTGGAAGTGGACGCGCCACGGTCCGTGCGCGGGGAGTTCGGCCGTGGCCGACGGCAGGTCGTCCGACGCCAGCACGGTGCCGTCCTCGGCGAGTTCGCGCACCTGGTGCAGGTACCGCGGCTCGGCGAAGGCGGCCAGTGCGGCTCGGGCGTCCTCGGCGGCCGGGTCGGCGACGTGCAGCGCGGCCGAGGCCTGCACCTTCACCACGTCGAGCCCGGCGTCGGCGATCCGGCGCAGCGTGTCCACCGGGTCGGCGAACGAGACGGCGAGGTGGCAGGTGTCGAGGCACAGCCCGATGTGCGCGGGGTCGACGCGGCCGGACAGCCAGCCGAGCGCGTCGGCGACGGTGTCCAGCACGCAGCCCGGCTCCGGCTCCACGGCCAGCCTGACCGGCCGCTCGCTCTGCGCCAGCGCCCTGGTCAGGTCGGTCAGCGCGGTGGTGGCGACGGCGTCGTCGACCGGCGTCCACGGCTCACGCCAGGCCAGCGGCAGGGTGGAGATGCTGCCGTACACCGCGTCGTCGGCGAGCAGCCCGCCGAGCACCGTCACGCAGTCGAGCGTGTACCGCAGCCGCGCCGGGTCCGTCCACTTCGGATGGTAGACGGCCTGCTTGACCACCTCGTCGTGGAAACCGCCGTACGGGAAGGCGTTGAGCGTGCACACGCCCAGCCCGCGCGCGTCCAGCTCGGCGCGGAACTTCGCCAGCGCCGCCGGGTCCTCGGCGAGCCCGCGCGCGACCGGCGCGGCCAGCCACAGCCCGACGCCCAGCCGGTCTTCCCCATACTGTTCGCGCACCGGCACCGAGTAGCGGTCGAGCTGCGCCAGGATCCCGCCGAGGTCCTCGGCGGGATGCACGTTGGTGCAGTACGAGATCACTTGCGGCCACCCCGGAGCACCGAGTTGCCCTGGAACTCGCTCGCCTCGCCGCTGAACCCCGGCAGCGGGTCCAGGGTCAGCCTGCCGCTCTGCGCGTAGAAGTCGACCGGGTTCTGCCACAGCACGGTGTCCACATGGGACTCCTCGTACCCGTCGGCGAGCATCGCCTGGCCGGTCTTGAGCGTCTTCAGCGGGTCCGAGCGGCCCCAGTCGGCGGCCGAGTTGACGATCTTGCGCTCCAGGCCGTACTCCCGCAGGATCGCCACCATCCGGTGCTCGTCCATCTTGGTGTCGGGATAGATGGAGAAGCCCATCCACGCGCCGGACTCGGCCACGACGCCCACGGTCACCTCGTTGAGGTGGTCCACCAGCACGTGCTCCATCGGGATGCCGGACTCGCGCACCACGGCCAGCGTGCGCTTGGTGCCCTCGAGCTTGTCGCGGTGCGGGGTGTGCACCATGACCGGCAGCTCGTGCTCCTTGGCCAGCTCGAGCTGGCGCGCGAACACGTCGTCCTCTTCCGGGGTCATCGAGTCGTAGCCGACCTCGCCGACCGCGACCACCCCGTCCTTGGCCAGGTACCGCGGCAGCACGTCGAGCACCTCGCGGCAGCGGGGGTCGTTGGCCTCCTTGGGGTTCAGCGCGATGGTGCAGTGGTGGCGGATGCCGAACTGCGCGGCGCGGAACCGCTCCCAGCCGATCAGCGAGTCGAAGTAGTCGGTGAACGAGCCGACGCTGGTGCGCGGCTGCCCGAGCCAGAAGGCGGGCTCGACCAGCGCGCGGACCCCGGCGGCGTACATCGCTTCGTAGTCGTCGGTGGTGCGCGAGGTCATGTGGATGTGCGGGTCGAAAATCCGCATCAGTGCTCTCCCCTTTCCAAGATGGCGAGCGCGTCCGCGGGCACTTCGCGGCCCGCCGCGCTCCGCTCCGCCGCGTAGTCCGAGACCATGCGGCGCAGCTCATCGTCGATCCGGCGGTCCAGCTCCGCGACCGCCGCCAGGGGAACCCCGGTGAACAGGCATTTCAGTACCCCGTGGCGCCACGAGTGGGCGTCGAGGTGACGGCCGGCGAACGCGCCCATGGCAGCCGCGACCAGCCGGGTGTCGTTGGTGCGCAGGGCGTCGGCGACCAGCTGGAGCCCGGTGCCGACGACGTTGTCATCGGGGTGGTCCAGCGCGTTCAGCCCACGCAGCACCCCGCGGCGCTCGGCGTCGTCGCCGTACCGGTACAACTCCGCCAGCTCGGCCGCACATGCTTCTGCGGGCAAAAGCAGGTTCAGCTCGGTGACCAGACGGACGCGGGCCTGGTCATCGAGGGTGCCGTGGACGAGACCCTGCGGATCGGTGTCGGCGTCGACCGGGGTACGGCCGACCCCGCGGCCCGCGGCCGGGAACAGCGTGCCGATCGCGGCGGGCTTCTCCCGGATCTTGACCAGCGCGTCGGCGACCCAGGGGTGTTCGGCTTTCGCGGGCAAAGCAAGGTTCAGCGCGCGGAAGGCCCGCGCGGCGACCTCGGGGGCGGCGTGGCTGTGCCGCGGGAGTTCGACCGCGGCCAGTCCCTCGTAGCCGATCTCGTCGAGCGCGGCGAGCGTCGCGGGCAGGTCGAGCTGCCCTTCGCCGAACTCGAGGTGCTCGTGGACCTTGGGGAGCATGTCGTCGAGCTGCACGTTGAACAGCAGCGGACCGGCCTGGCGCACGCACTCGGCGGCGTCGACCGGTTCGACCGCGACGCAGTGGCCGACGTCGAGCGTGACCCCGAACAGCTCGTGGTTGCCGAGTTGCTCGCGCAGATCCAGCACCTGCCGCAGGTGCTGCACGAAGTGCCCGGGCTCCGGCTCCATGCCCACCCGGACCCCCAAAGCTTCTGCGGGCAAAAGCAGGTTCTGGAGGCCTTCACGCAGGCGGGAGGCGGCGGTGGCATCGTCCAGCTCTTTTGGTTTGACGCCTGACCAGAAGGAGACGCAGTCCGCGTTCAGCTCGGCCGCGATCCGCATCGCCTTCTCCAGGAAGCCCAGCCGCGGCGCCGGGTCGTCCGAGAGCAGCGTCGGGTGGTGCTTGCGCCACGGGTCGAGCAGGTAGCGCGCGCCGGTCTCGATCACCACCCGGTTCAGGCCGAGCGAGGACAGCCGCGCGGCCACGCGGTCGAGCTGCTTCGGCAGGTCGTCGGCGTACGGGTTGAGGTGGTCGTGGTCCAGCGTGAGCGCGACGCCCGTGTACCCGAGGTCGGCGATCACGGCGAGCGCGTCGAGCAGCCGGTGGTTGGCGAAGCCGTTCGTGCCGTATCCGAGCGAGAAGGTCATGTGGGGCTCACCTTCTTCGACAGCTTGCGCGCGATCGGCAGCACCGAGGCGACGAGCGCGGCGCCCACGATCGAGCCGCGCGCGGCGATGGCGGCCTGCAGCGGGACCATGCCGTGGATGCCGGTTTTGGTGGCGTTGCGCACAACTTTCGCGGACGGGTCGGAAACCGCCTCGGCCTGCGCGCGGCCGACGAACCCGGCGTACCCGGAGCCCGCGGTGAGCGAGGCGAGCCGGTGCCAGCCGCTGTGCGCGGGCCCGCTGACCGCGAGCGCGGTGGCCGCGCTGCTGGTGGCCAGTGCCGCTTTGGCGGTGTTCGGCGAAGCGCCGTGGACCTCGCCGGTGGACAGCGCGGTGACGCCGAGCGTGTGCACGCCGATCGCCGCGGCCGCCGGGGCCGCCGCGCGGGTGTTGCCGCCCGCGCCGAGCAGGACGTCGAGCGCGCGGCAGACCGCCATGCCGAGCGGGCCAGCCGGGGTCGGCTTGAGCACGGTGTCGTAGGCCCAGACCGCGCCGGCGAGCGGCACGGCGACCTTGAGCGCCTGCTTGCCGCCGCCGAGCGCGGCAAGGCCCAGCCCGGCGACGGTCAGCGCGCCGCCGGTGGCCAGCGCCTCGTTGGCGGAGATCCGGCCGGACGGGATGGGGCGCTCGGGCCGCTCGACCGCGTCGAGTTCGCGATCCGCCCAGTCGTTCAGCGCCATCCCCGCCCAGTAGAAGGACGCGGATGCCAAGGGCAGCAACAACTTCCGCCCCCGCAACCGGCTTTTCCCCGCAGAAGCTCCGGCCACCGTGTCGCCGAGGACGGTGAGGGCGGCGGGGGCCCGGACCAGTTCGGCGAGGGTGCGGATCCGGCTCACAGGGTGCCCGCCCACTCGTGCAGGAGGCGGGTCTGCTCGGCGAACCGGTGCTCGTCGCTGCCCATCGGGTCCTTGAAGAAGAAGCCCAGCGCGCTCAGCGGGCCCGACTGCCCGGCGGCGTGCGCGGCCGCGGTGAACCGGGCGAGGTCCAGCACCAGCGGCGCGGCCAGCGCCGAGTCGTAGCCGGTCCAGGTGAACTGCAGGTTCATGCGCGCGCCGAGGAAGCCCTCGAAGGACACGTTGTCCCACGCGGTCTTGGTCTCGCCGAGGTCCGGCACGTTGTCGATGTGCAGCGGCGCGGTGACCTCCTCGCCGAGCAGCGCCGCCAGGCCGCGGCCCTTCGACTCCAGCTTGCTGTTGACCTTGGTCGGGTCGCCGAGGGTTTCCCCGTCGCCGCCGCCGAGCAGGTTGGTTCCGGACCACGACCGGACGCGCAGCGCGCGCGAGGTGAACATCGGGGCGAGCACGGTCCGCAGCAGGGTCTCGCCGGTCTTGCCGTCGCTGCCCGCGTACGGAAGCCCCAGGTCAGCGGCCAGGCCGCGGAGGGCCGACATGCTTATGCCCGCAGAAGGCGTGAACTCGACGTAGGGGCTCCCGGCGCGCAGGGCGGCATAGGCCATCAAGGAGCTGGGCGGCAGGACCGCGCGTGCCGGGTCTTCGAGTGCGGCTTCGAGCAGGCCGAGGTCGGCGTGCTCGGGGAGTTCGGGGGTGGGTGCCTCGGTCGAGGAGACGTTGACGACCACCACGCGTTCCAAGTTGTGCCTGGTAGCAAACGATCGGATGTCTTCCGACAGTCTTTTGCCCGCAGAAGCTTGCGAGCCGGTGTGGGTGGCGGGGTGGTAGCCGTCGCGGATTTCGGCGTCGACGGAGGTGAGGCCCGGCCGGACGGCGGAGAGCACGGCGTGGCTGAACACGCCGGCGTCGGCCAGCTGGTCGGCTCGCTTCTCCAGCGGGGTGTGCACGATGTCGTGGCCCCCGAGCACGATGTCGTCCCACGCGGGGAGCGGCACCGAAGCGAAGGCGGGCAGCTCGCTGACGCAACCGGTCGGCCCGGCGACCCCGGCGCGCAACGCCAGCAGCCCCACCGCGGCCGTGGTCGCTACCGATCCTCTCGCCCCCACCAGCCACAGGCCGGTGCGCATAGCTCGCTCGGACATCACAGAACACCTCTCCACGAAAGACGACGGCCCGATGTGGGTGACGACCGATCGGCGCGCCACCCACACCGGCCTGATCAGGGTTGGCCCTGAGTGGTCAAACCTTTCGGATGGAACCACCCGAAGGCGCGATCGCGATAGACCATTCGATTCGCTGGGCCAACTCGTTACCGTCCCTAACCAATACGCCGCGGACCTCGGCGTCCTTCACCAGCGCCGGGTCGGCCGCCAGCTCGGCGAACCGGCGGTACTCGGCCACCGCCTTGGTGTCGTTGTTGTTCGCCTCCGCCTGCCTGGCCTTCTTGAGCTGCTTGCCCAGCTCGTTGTAGGCCGCCAGCGACAGCCGGCTGGTCGCCCGGAACCGGTCGAGCAGCTGCTGCACGTCCCGGCCCGAGGTGATGGTGACGAACTGCACCTTCTGGCTGGTCCGGTTCCCGGCGGCGTCCACGGCGGACACCTCCAGGTCGTGGAAGCCCAGCGGCAGGCGGTACAGCGCGATCAGGTCGCCGTCGCGCACCGGCGCGCCGTCCAGGGTCGCGGTCAGCTCGGTGACCCCGACCTCGTCCTGCGCGTCCAGCTCGAGCACCAGGTCGGTCGCGTCGCCGTAGACCCCGCCCTGCGCGGCCCCGCCGATCGCCACCGTCGGCGCGGTCACGTCCAGCTCCTTGATCTGCACGTTCCGGAAGAACACGTCGTCACCGTTGCCGTGGTTCTGCAGGCCGATGAAGCCCTGCGAGAGATCACGCGCCGGATCGGTCTCGGTGTACTCGTTGATCACCACGCCGTTCAGCACGACCTTGATCGTCTGCCCGGCCAGCACCAGCTCGTAGGAGTTCCACTCGCCGGGCGGCTTCAGCGCCGCGTCCCGCTTGGCGATGTCGGCGCCCTTGAACCCGTAGATCGCACCGGTGGTGCGGTCGGGGGCGTCGGTGGCGTCGATCTGGATCTCCTGGCCCTGGTTGACCGCGACCCACGGGTCGTTGCCGGGGTCGGGGAAGCCGACGAAGACGCCGGAGTTGTCGTCACCGGCCAGCTTCCAGTCCAGCTTGAGGCTGTAGGCGTTGAACTCCTCCTGGTGCCACAGCAGGCCCATGCCGCCGACGGTCTTCCAGCTGCAGTCGGCCTGCCGCTCGAAGGAGCCGGGACCGGCCATCTTCCAGTTCGCCATGCTCGCCTCGGTGCCGTCGAGCAGCGTGGTGTAGCCCGCTTCCGGCGTGGTCGGCTCGCACGCGGTGACCACCGGCTCGGCGACCCCCGGGCCCTGGACGTTGATCGCGTCCACGTCGAACAGCCCGCCGGTGCCCGTTCCGCTGAACACCAGGAACAGCGGCTTGGTGCCACCCGGATCGGTGATCGGGGCGGGCGGCAGGTCGACGTAGGTGTCGAAGCCGCCGGTGTTGGGCACCTGCACGGTCTGGACCACCGGGCCGTCCACCGCGCCCGAGCGCACCTCGATGGTGCCGCCCGCGCCACCGGAGCTGACCCGGTAGCCGATGCCGGTGACGCCGGTCAGGTTCACCGGGGTGAACTGGATCCAGTCGCCGGCGTCGATGTAGCCGACGCGCTTGCCACCGCTGGCCCCGGCCGCCGCGACCACCTGCGTGCCGTTGGTCTCGGTGAAGAACTCGGCCTGCTTGAGCTTCGGCTGCAGAACGTTCTCCGCCGAACCGGTCAACGGCGGCACGGAACCGGAACCGTTGTCGGTGTAGCTGGCGTTGATCACACCGAAGATGTCGGCGTCGAGCCCGTGGCCCTCGTCGGCCGGGGTTTCGATGACGCCTTCACACCCGGTGGCCTGGCTCAGCGGGTGGCCGTGGTTGTCGTGGCCGAGGATGTACTCGACCTTCACCTTGGCGCAGTCGACCGGGCCGTCCTCCGGGTCGGTGACGGTGACCTTGAACGGCACCTTGTCGCCGAAGCCGAAGAAACCGCTGTCCACCGGTGCCTCCAGCGTGACCACCGGCGCGGTGTTGCCCGCGGTGACCACCACGCTCGCCGCCCCGGTCAGCCCGGTCGGGTCGGTCACCGACAGCTTCGCGGTGAACTGCCCGGCGGTGTCGTAGGTGTGCGAAACCGGTCCGGCCGTGGTGGAGTCGATGGTGCCGTCACCGTCGAAGTCCCACGCATAGGACAGGTCCCCGCCGTCCGGGTCGGTGGTGCCCGCCGGGTCGAAGTTCACCGTGAGCGGCGCGGGACCGGAGGTCTTGTCCGCGCTCACCTTCACCTCGGGCGTGCGGTTGCCCTTGGTGTAGTCGATCCGGTAGACCGCCGACTCCGCGGAACCACCGAAGTAACCGGTGCCGTAGTCCAGCACGTACAGCGAACCGTCCGGGCCGAACTCGATGTTCATCGGCCGGACCAGCTCCATCGAGTCGAAGAACGGCTTGATCTCGCCGCGTTCGCCATTGGCGCCCACGGTGATTTCCTTGATCCAGCCGCGGTCCCACTCGTAGAGGAAGTTCTTGCCGTCGTAGTACTCGGGGAACTTCGTGGTGTTCTCCAGCGCCGGGTCGAACCGGTAGGTCGGGCCGCCCATCGGCGACTCACCGCCGGTGCCGAACTCGGGCACCGAACCGCCGTCGTAGGGAATCCAGGCGGGCTGCACCGGCGGCAGGTCGACCAGGCCGGTGTTGTGCGGGCTGGTGTTCTTCGGCGCCGCGCAGTCGAACGCCTGACCCGACTGGCCGGTGGCGAAGTCGTAGTCGATGAACGGCTGGTTGTCGCCGACGCAGTACGGCCAGCCGTAGTTGCCCGGCCCCTTGATCAGGTTGAACTCGACGGTGCCGCCCGGGCCGCGCGCGGGGTTGGCCGCACCGGCGTCGGGGCCGTAGTCGCCGAGGTAGACCCAGCCGGTTTCCTTGTCCACGGCGAACCGGAACGGGTTGCGGAAGCCCATCGCGTAGATCTCGGGCCGGGTCTTCTCGGTGCCCGGCGCGAACAGGTTGCCCTCCGGCACGGTGTACTTGCCGTCCTCGCCGACCTTGATGCGCAGCAGCTTGCCGCGCAGGTCGTTGGTGTTGCCCGAGGTGCGCTGCGCGTCGAAGACCGGGTTGCGCGTGTCGCGCTCGTCGATCGGGGTGTAACCGTCCGAGGCGAACGGGTTCGAGTCGTCACCGGTGGACAGCAGCAGGTTGCCCGCGGCGTCGAAGTCGATCTCACCACCGGCGTGGCAGCAGATGCCGCGTTCCGCGGGCACCTGCAGGATCTGCTGCTCGCTGGCGAGGTCGAGCGTGTTGTCCTCGCTCAGCTTGAACCGCGACAGCTGGTTGTAGCCCTTGAACGGTTCGAAGTCGGCGGCCGTGCCGTTCTCCGGCGCGTCCCCGGCCGGCGTGTTCAGCGTCGGCGCGTAGTAGAGGTACACCCAGCGGTTGTTGGCGAAGTCGGGGTCGATCGCGACGCCCTGCAGGCCGTCCTCGTCGTGGTTGTAGACGGGGATCTGCGCGGCCAGCGAAGTGGTCGCGCCCGAGGTCGTGTACCAGACGCGGCCGTCACGCGAAGTGTGGATCACGTCGCGGTTGGGCAGCACGGCCAGCGCGATCGGCTCGCCGGTTTTCTCCTCGCCCTTGGCCAGGGTGATCTGGTCGAAGTCGGCGTCGCCCGGCTCACCGGTGCCCGGGTCCTCGGTGGAGCAGTCGCCCTCGGCCAGGCCGGCGGCGTAGAGAATGCCGCCCTTGAGGTGGTTGAGGAACTCCGGCTCGCTGTAGGACTCGATGGTGTGCCCGCCACCGGTGTACCAGGAGCGGCCGCCGGAATTGGTGTGGCACCAGGCGATCGGGTGGTCGCCCATGGCGCCGTTGCCGGGGTCGTAGCTCTTCTCGTCGAGCGAGGCGAGCACATGCACGTCCTGGCGCGGGTTCTCGCGGTAGTTGTACCACTCGTCGGTCCGCGGCCACTGGTACGGAAGCTCCGAAGTGGACGGATGCTGGCGGTCCTCGACGTTGACCGTGGCCTGCTGGATCTGCGGGTGCGAGTTGAAGTACGCGCCGACCAGGTCGCCGTAGAACGGCCAGTCGTATTCGGTGTCCGAGGCGGCGTGCACGCCGGCGTAACCGCCGCCCGCCTTGATGTAGCGCTCGAAGGCGCCCTGCTGCTCGGGGTTGAGCACGTCACCGGTGGTGGACAACCAGACCACCGCGTCGAAGCGGGCCAGGTTGGTGTCGGTGAACGCACCGGCGTCCTCGGTGGCCTCCACGGTGAAGTGGTTGTCGGCGCCGAGTTGCTGGATGGCGGCGATCCCGGCGGGGATCGAGTCGTGCCGGAACCCGGCGGTCTTCGAGAAGACCAGCACGCTGGCTTCTTCGTGCTGGGCACCGACTTCGTCGGGCTGGGCCGCGGTGGCGACGGCACCGCCGCTGAAGGCGGTCGCCGCCGAAACGGCGAGCACGCCCAGCCGGGTGGCGAGCCGGCCGCGTGTCGGTGGGCTTTCCGATCGGAGTTTTCTCAATCCGCGCATGACGAATACACACACTTCCTTGGGTGGCAGCGGTAGGAGCGAGGAGACCGAACGAAAAGGGCTGGGGTCACCTCCCCCCGGCCGTGGCGGTGCTGGCGGTGGTGCCGGCCACCGGAGTCCAGCGCGCCTCGTCGGCGGCGCTGGTCTCGACCGCGTGCAGGACCCGCTGAACACGCAGGCCGTCGTCGAAACTGGGGGCGGGATCGGTGCCCGCGCCGATCGCGGCCAGGAAGTCCGCGACCTCGTGCGTGAAGGTGTGGTCGTAACCGAGGCCGTGGCCGGGTGGCCACCAGCCTTCGAGGTACCGGTGGCCGGGCTCGGTGACCAGGATCCGGCGGAACCCGGCTTCGGTGCCCGGGTCGGCACCGTCGTGCCACCACAGCTCGTTCATCGACTCGAAGTCGAACGCCATGCTGGCCTTGGTGCCGTTGATCTCCAGGCGCATCGCGTTCTTGCGCCCCAGTGCGTACCGGGTGGCTTCGAAACTGGCCACCGCGCCGCCGGTGAACCGCGCGAGGAACAACGCGGTGTCGTCCACGGTCACCTCGCCCTGGGCGCCGTTGCCGTCCGGGCGGTGCTTGACGAAGGTGTTGGTCAGCGCGGAAACCCCGGTGATCAGCTCGCCGGTGACGAACTGCGCCGCGTCCACGATGTGCGCGCCGAGATCGCCGAGCGCACCGGAACCGGCCTTGTCCTTGCGCAGCCGCCAGGTCATCGGCGCGGCCGCGTCGGACAGCCAGTCCTGCAGGTAGGTCGCGCGCACGTGGCGGACCTCGCCGAGCGCGCCGTCGCCGACGAGCTTGCGGGCGTGCGCCAGCGCGGGCACCCGGCGGTAGTTGAAGGCCACCATCGACCGGACCCCGCGGGTGGCCGCCGCCCGCGCCGCGACGGCCATCCGCTCGGCCTCTTCGACCGTGTTGGCGAGCGGTTTCTCGCACAGCACGTGCTTCCCGGCTTCGAGCGCGGCGATCGCGATCGCCGCGTGCGAGTCACCGGGCGTGCAGACGTCCACCAGCCCGACGTCGTCACGGGCGACGAGGTCCCGCCAGTCCGTTTCCACCGCGGCGAAGCCGTACTTCGCCGCGGCCGCCTTCGTTTTCGCTTCGTCCCGGCCGCCCAAGGCGGCGAGCACCGGAGTCAGTGGGGTGTCGAAGATCCGGTGCACGTTGCGCCACGCGTGCGAATGCACCGCACCCATGAACGCGTGCCCGACCAAGCCGACCCCGATGCGCTCCCCGCCTGCCGAACTCATTGCTGTTTCCCCGTTCTCCGCGCTGTGACCGCCGACCGCTGCTACGAGTCGAAGCCGACGTCCATGTACTGGTCCACGTTCTCCTTGGTCACCACGGCCGAGTAGGTGGTGATCTCCGAGGGGATCTCGTGCTCGGCGAGGTCGCCGACACCCTTCGCCTGCCCGAGCAGCCTGGCCAGCGCGATCGCCGAGGAGGCCATCGACGGGCTGTAGAGCACGGTGGCCTTGACCGGGTTCGCGTCGGACTTGATGTGGTTCATCATGTTCTTCGAACCGGCGCCGCCGACCATGATGAACTCGCTGCGGTTGGCGTTCTCGATCGCCGCGAGCACGCCGACGCCCTGGTCGTCGTCGTGGTTCCAAAGCGCGTCGAGCTTCGCCGCCGACTGCAGCAGGTTCGCCGTCTGCGACTCACCGGACTCCGGCGTGAACTGTGCGGAAACCCTTGGCCCGACGGCAAAACCGGCGCGGGTGAGGGCGTCCTTGAAGCCCTGGCTGCGTTCCTGGGTCAGCGGCAGCGAGTCGATGCCCGCCACCTCGCCGATCACCGGCGCGGTGATGCCCTTGGCCTTCATCTGCTGGGCGATGTAGTTGCCCGCGTTGACGCCCATCCGGTAGTTGTCGCCGCCGATCCAGGTGCGGTAGGCGAGCGGCGTGTCGAACACGCGGTCCACGTTGATCACCGGGATGCCCGCGTCCATCGCCTGCTGGCCGACGCCGGTCAGCGCCTTGCCGTCGAACGGCAGGATGACCAGCACGTCCACCTTGGCCGTGATCAGCGTTTCCACCTGGGCGATCTGCTGGTTGACGTCGTTCGTGCCCTCGGTGGGCTTGAAGGTGACGTCGGAGAACTTCTCCGCCTGCGCCCGCGCGTTGGTGGTCATCGCGGCCATCCAGCCGTGGTCGGCGGCGGGGGCGGAGAAGCCGACGGTGACCATCTTGCCCGGCTGGGCGTTGTCACCGGCTCCCTGCGCCACCGGCTGCGTGCCGTTCTGCGCCTGCGGCGCCTCGTTCGAAGTACAGCCTGCCAGCACCACACCGGCGCCGACCGCACCCGCGCCGAGCAGGAACCCGCGGCGGGCCAGGAAGGACTGCGTCATTGCTCCTCCATTGATTACTAGGTGGTGCTTCGTTCCCCGCGACCGCGGAACCGCAAGAGCACGGCCAGCACGATGATCACGCCCTTGGCGATGTTCTGGATGTCGGTGTCGAGGTTGTTGAGCGTGAAGATGTTGGACAGCACGGTGAAGATCAGGACGCCGACCAGGGTCCCGATCAGCGAGCCCTTGCCGCCGGTGAGCAGCGTGCCGCCGATGACCACCGCGGCGATCGCGTCCAGCTCGTAGAACATGCCGTTGGTGGAGGCACCGGCGGTGGTCCGCGCGACCACCATCAGCGCCGCGACCCCGCAGCACAGCCCGGCCACCGCGTAGACGAGTGCGGTGTGCCGCTTGACGTTGATGCCCGCAAGCCGCGCGGCCTCGGCGTTGCCGCCGACGGCGTAGGTGCGGCGGCCGAAGGTGGTCCGGTTGAGCACCACCCAGCCGGCGCCGAACACCAGCGCGAAGATCCAGATCAGCACCGGGATGCCGAGGATGTCCCCGCGGAAGAAGTCGAGGAACGAGGTCTCGGCGACCACCTGGGTCTTGCGGCCGCTGATCCGCTCGGCGAGCCCGCGTGCCGAGGCGTACATCGCCAGTGTCGCGATGAACGGCACGACTTTTCCGTACGACACCAGCAATCCGTTGATCAGCCCGCAGCCGAGGCCGACCGCCAGCCCGCAGACCACCATCACGACCGGCCCGTAGGACTGGGTGGCCAGCGTGGTCAGCCAGACGCTGGAGAGCGCGACGATCGAGCCGACGGACAGGTCGATGCCGCCGCTGATGATCACGAAGGTCATGCCGACGCTGACCACGCCGATCGCCGCGGCGAGCCGCAGGATGGTGGAGATGTTGCCTTCGGTGAAGAAGACCTCCGGGCGGGTGAAGTAACCGAC
Organism: Amycolatopsis albispora; assembly: GCF_003312875.1. Classification (NCBI taxonomy): domain Bacteria; kingdom Bacillati; phylum Actinomycetota; class Actinomycetes; order Pseudonocardiales; family Pseudonocardiaceae; genus Amycolatopsis; species Amycolatopsis albispora. The sequence continues at coordinate 7,203,000 of NZ_CP015163.1, read as the reverse complement.
CAGGCACAGCACCACCAGCACCCCGGTCAGGCCGATCAACCGGAAGTCGAGCGGGAAGCCGGAGCCGTTCTTCTTCGCCGCGGTCGCCGCGGGCGGCGGGTCGGGCTCCGTGTTGATCGGCCGCGATTCGGTCTGTTCGGTCATGCCGCACTCCCCTCGAGGATCAGGTCGAGCACCCCGGCCTCGGTGAGCTCGTTCGCCTGCCGGTCGGCCAGCACCCGGCCTTCGCGGAGGACGAGGACCCGGTCGGCCAGACCGAGTACCTCCGGGATCTCGCTCGAGACCAGCACGATCGCCACGCCGGTCTCGGCCAGTTCGGTGATGAGGCGGTACAGCTCGGCGCGCGCGCCGACGTCCACGCCCCTGGTCGGTTCGTCGAGCAGCAGCACGCGGCAGCCGCGCACCAGCCAGCGCGCGAGCACCGCCTTCTGCTGATTGCCGCCGGACAGCGTGCGCGCGATGCGCCGCGGGTCGGCGGGGCGCAGGTCCAGCCGCTTGAGCGTGTCACCGGCGTCGCGGAGTTCGCGGGCTCGATCGGTGAAGCCGAACTTGGCGTACCGCGACAGGCTGGCGAGCGTCACGTTGTGCGACACCGGCAGGTCGAGCAGCAGGCCCTGGCTCTTGCGCTCCTCGGGCGCAAGGCCGATGCCCGCCCGGACCGCGGCGTGCACGCTGCCGTTCCGCACGGATTTGCCGTCCACGGACACCGTGCCGGAATCGGCCTTGCGCGCACCGGCGATGGTTTCCAGCAGTTCGCTGCGCCCGGCGCCGACCAGCCCGGCGATGCCGAGCACCTCCCCGGCGTGCACGGAGAAGTCGACCTGCTCGAACTCACCGCGCCGGGCCAGGCCGGTCACGCGCAGCACCTCGGGCGTGCCCTCCGGCCGCGGTTCCCTGGTCGGGCCGAACACCGTCTCGACGCGGCGGCCCGCCATCAACGCGACCAGGTCGGAGGTCGGGGTGTCGCGGGCGTCGAGGCCCTGCGCCACGGTCCGGCCGTCCTTGAGCACGGTCACGCGGTGCCCGATGCGCCGCAGCTCTTCGAGGCGGTGGGAGATGTAGACGATCGCGACGCCGTCGGCGGTGAGCTCCTCGACGATGCGGAAGAGGTTGTCCACCTCTTCCCCGGCGAGCGCGGCGGTCGGCTCGTCCATCACCAGCAGGCGCGCGTCGTGGGCGAGCGCGCGGGCCATCGAAACCAGCTGCTGGTGGGCGGCCGAGAGCTTGCCGACCTCGGTGCCGGGATGGATCTCGGGGTGGCCGAGGCGGGCCATCAGCCGCTGCGCCTCGGCACGCGACTCGGTGACCTTGGTGAAGCCGAAGCGCTGGCGTTCGTGGCCGAGGAAGATGTTCTCGGCGACGGACAGGCCCGGCACCAGGTCCAGCTCCTGGTACATGGTGGCGATGCCCAGCCGCAGGGCCGCGGAAGGATTTGCGGGCGAAACCATCTCACCGCGCCAGTGGATCTCCCCCTCGTCGGGATGGTGCGCGGCGGCGAGCACCTTGATCAGCGTCGACTTGCCGGCACCGTTCTGGCCGAGCAGGCAGTGCACCTCGCCGGGCAGCACCTCGAGATCGACCCCGTCCAGCGCGCGGACGCCGGGAAAGACCTTGACCACACCACGCACCGACAGCAGCGGGGAGTCGTTCATCAGGAGACCTCCGATTTCTCCGCAGAACCCCGCCCAACCGCCCCGACCTGGGCTTCCTGCGGGGAATCCGGCTTTTCCCCGCAGAAGCTGCTCACCGGCAGCGGGGCCAGGGTGGGGTCGGTGAAGAGGCGTTCGGTGGCCAGGTGGGCCGCGCCGAGCAGGGCGGCGGAGGTGCCGAGCGTGGAGGCGACCACCCGGCAGCGCGTGCCGGGGCCGGTGGACCGCGCGCCGAGCGCGACCCGGATCGGCTCGACCAGCCACTCGGCGAGTCCGGCGAAGTAGCCGCCGAGCACCAGCACCTCGGGATCGACCAGGTCGACCACGGTGGCCAGCGCCGTGCTCAACGCGGTGCCGAGGTCGTGCACGGCGGCCGCGGCGCGCTGGTCGCCGTCGCGGATGCGGTCGCGGAGCGCGGTCACCCTGGCGTCGACGCCGAGCGACGGGTCGTGCAGCGAGTCCGGCGGGGAGGCGGCGGCCCGCAGCAGCGCGGGGAACCCGGCCTTGGTCTCGAGGCAGCCGGTGCGACCGCAGGAACAAGCGTCCCCAGCACCATCGATGGTGATGTGCCCGATTTCGCCCGCAAAACCTCGTGCGCCACGGAGTACCACCCCGCCGGAGACGAGTCCGCCGCCGACGCCGATGCCGCCGCTGAGGTAGAACAGCTCGCGCACGCCAGGGCCTTCGAGCACCTCGGCGAAGGCGCCGAGATTGGCTTCGTTCTCGATGACGACCCCGGTCAGGTCGACGCCGAGGCGCGCGGCGATGAGGTCGGCGAGCCCGGCGTCGCGCCAGCGCAACGCGGGGGCGAAGCGGAGCACCTGGGCGTTGGTGTCGACCAGGCCGGGAACCGACACCGCGACCCCGATCGGCGGTCCGTCGAGGTCCGCGCAGACGGCTTCGGCCAGCGCGGCGAGTTCGTCCATGCCGCGCTCGAGCCCGAGCTGGGCGACGTCGGCGACGCTCGCGCGGCTGGCCAGCGGCACGCCCGCGAGGTCCATGGTCATCGCGGAGAACCCGTCGGCCTCGACCCGCAGCGCGAGCCCGTACGCGGCCTCGCCGCGGAGTTCGACCAGCTGGCTGGGCCTGCCGTGCCCGCCGTTGCGGAGCCCGGCCGGGCGGACCAGCCCGCGGTCGGCGAGTTCGGTGACCAGGCTGGAGACGGTGGCCTTGTAGAGACCGGAGTGGGCGGCGAGCTGCGACCGCGAGCGCGGCCCGCGCCGGAGCGCGCGAAGGAGACCGGCGAGGTTCGCCGTGCGCTGGCTGATCTGCTCAGCCTGCACGCTCACGCCCATGGCCACCTTGCCTTCACTTTGTAGTGTCGCCAGCGAAAGTAAGGTGGCGAAGTTCACTCGTCAAGGTGAAGAACACGCCATCTTTTGTCAATCCACCCGATTAGACCAGCCTCCCGCATACCTACTTTCGCTCAAAACATCCAAAAGCTTGCACATCTCTGCCGTTTCCAACTTCTGCAGGCAAAAGCAGGAAACTAACCCACGGTGACGCCCTCACGCGCAAACGATCACCAAGCGTAACGATCTTGGGCAGCATGCTTTTGCGGGCAAAAGCAGGATTCCCAGGTCGGGGAGGGGTCGGGTGAGTGGGCGGGGCCCGGGTCAGGACGAAAGGGTGAACGCGCGGTCCGCGGCGGACCACGCAGCGCCGATCACGCCGGCGGTGTCGCCGAGTTCGGAGAGCACGATCGGCAGGTTCCCGGTGGCCAGCGGCAGCGAGCGCCGGTAGACCGCGCTCCGCACCTCCGCCAGCAGCTGGTGCCCCAGCTGCGCCACCCCGCCGCCGATCACCACCATGCCCGGGTTGATGAAGCTGACCAGCGAGGCCACCACCTGCCCGAGCCGCCGTCCGCCGTCGCGGATCAGGTTGACCGCGCCGAAGTCACCCGACGCCGCGGCCAGGCCGACGTCGTGCGCGTTCACCTCACCCCGCTCGGCGAGCACCCCGGCCAGGAACGCCGACCGCCCGCTGCGCGCCAGCGTGAGCGCGTCCCGCGCGAGCGCCGAGCCGCCGAAGTACGCCTCCAGGCAGCCGACCTCACCGCAGGCACACGTCGGCCCGTAGTCGTCGAGCCGGATGTGCCCGATGTCCCCCGCGGTACCGGCGACACCGCGGTAGACCTTCCCGCCGAGCACGATGCCGCAGCCGATCCCCGTTCCGACCTTCACGAAGATCAGGTCGTCCAGCGAGCGCGCCACGCCCGAATGCCGCTCGCCGAGCGCCATCGCGTTCACGTCGTTGTCCACCGCCACCGGGCAGTGCAGCAGCCCGCCGAGGTGGTCCCGCACGGCGAACCGGTCCCAGCCGGGCATGATCGGCGGCGCCACCGGCATGCCTTCGGCGAAGCTCACCGGCCCCGGCAGCCCGATGCCCGCGGCGAGCAACCGCCCCGGCGCCTCCTCGCGCACCTTCTCCGCCAGCTCGACCACCCTGGCGAGCACCGCGTGCGGACCCTGCCGGATGTCGCAGTCCTCGACCGTGTACCCGAGCACTTCGCAGGCCGCGTCGGTGACCGCGACGCCAACCGAAGTCGCGCCGACGTCCACGCCGAGGATCCGCAGATCCCCCGCCAGCCGCAGCAGCGTCGAGCGCCGCCCGCCCCGGCTCGCCGACGGACCGGCTACCTCGACCAGCCCGAGTTCACCCAGCCGCGCCACCTCCGCGGCGACCCGCGCGCGCGGCAGTTCCAGCCGCTCGCCCAGCTCCACCCGCGACATCGGCCCCTCGTCGCGCAAGAGGGCCAGCAGTTCGGTCTGATGACGGGTCTCGATCATCGGCTGTCCCTTGGTGGATCCGCTGCTCACCGCAGCAGCCTAGAACCTGGGGGAACGATTCCGGTGAATCGCTGGGCGGCACTGCTCCATTTGTACGACAATCAGCCGCGTCGATCGCTGAAACACCCAGCTGGAGGGGCCATGTCCGCGGAATTCGATCAACTCGTCGAGAAGTTCGAGGAGTTCCAGGCCGGGCTCAAGAACGTGGACGACCGGCTGGCGGGCATCGGGCAGATGCAGGCGGAGATCGGCGAAATCGAAGCCGTCGCCACTTCGGCGGACCGGTCGGTCACCGTGGTCGCCGGGCCGGGTGGCGCGGTGAAGGAAATCCGGCTCACCGAAGAAGCCATGCGCCAGCGGCCGCAGGCCCTTTCCGCCACCTTGATGGACACGCTCCAGCAGGCGGTCGCCGAATCCGCGCGCAAGCAGGCCAGCATCGTCGACGCCCACCTGGGTGGTGATCTCAACGCCACCGAACGGGTGCTGGAAACCCAGGCGGAACTTTTCGGAACCACGCCGGAGGAGTTGCGGTCCAAGCTGGCGGAAGAAACCGCACCGGCCCGGCGCCCGCGTGACGAGCAAGAGGACTTCTCGGAGCAGACGTTCCTCAGCGCCACCGACGAGCCGCAGCGGCCGGGACCCTCGCCTTCGGGCGGCGGCTCCCAGGGTGACGCGTTCCTGAAGAACCTGTTCGAGGAGGACGACCGCTGATGCCGGACGGAAGCGGCTTCAACGCCAAGCACGAGCGCCTGAAGGAGTTCAGCGCCGACCTGACCAAGTACGAGGGCTGGGGCAACGACCTCAAGAGCATGGTCACCGAGTCGGACGTGAGCGACAAGTCCTGGGGCCTGGTCGGGCTGATGACCAAGGACAACTACTCCACCATGCTGGCCGAGCTGAACGACCTGCTCGGCCAGCTCAACGAGGGCGTGCTGGCGCTGTCGACCAAGTTCGAGCGCGCCTCGCAGGCCTACCAGTCGACCGACCAGGATTTCGCGAAGGGGTTCAACGACCTGCTGAACGAGATCAACACCGGCGACTCGGCTTCGGGGGGAAGCAATGGCTGAGACCACCACGACCAGCCAGCACGACAAGGGCCTGTCGATCAAGACCGGCGAGAACAACTTCGACCAGGCGATGGGCGCCGCCCCGGCCCCGATCAGCAAGGGTTACACGCTGGTCAAGGACGTCAAGGGGGCGTTCGAGAGCAAGGACGCCGGTGACATCGCGCTCGCCGCGGGCACGGTCATCACCGACACCACCGGCTTCATCCAGTCCATCGGCAGCACCGCGCAGGAGATCGCCACCGACCCGATCGGCTGGCTGGTCGGGCAGGGGCTGAGCTTCCTGGTCAGCATCTTCCAGCCGCTGGAGGACGCGATCGAGCTGGTCAGCGGGGACCCGGAGGGGCTGACGCAGGGCGCGGGCAACTTCAAGGCCATCGGCGAGAGCATGGTCCGGATGAGCCAGGACCTGGTGAAGAACGCCGACGAGACGCTCGCCGAATGGACCGGGGACGCCAGCGAAGCGGCGAAGAAGCGGCTGGGCGAGTTCGCCAGCGGCATCGAAGGCGTGGCGGCGAAGTCCGGCAACGTCAGCGAGATCCTGCAGCTGTCGAGCATGCTGATGACCATCGTCAAGCAGGTCATCATGGCCATCATCACCGAGCTGGTGACCTGGCTGATCACCATCTGGATCCCGGCGCTGGCCGCCGCGGTGCCCACGGCCGGGGCGTCGACCGCCGCCGCCAGCACCGCGTCGGCGGCCAAGGGCGCGAGCAGCGTGTCCAAGGGCAACAAGATCGTGCAGATGCTGCGCAAGCTGCTCGACAAGATCAAGGAGTTCTGGGCCAAGCTCAAGGACAGCCTGGCGAAGATGAAGGACTACGGGTTCCTCAAGTCGCTCAAGGACAACAAGGCCGCGTTCGACCGCGTCCAGAAGATCGGCCTGGAAAAGGGCGCGGGTTACGGGGAAACGCTCGGGAAGTCCGTGGTGGCCGGGCTCAAGGAAGCCGGGATGAAGGGGCTGAAGGAAATCCCGAAGGCCACCGTCGGCATCAACCCGGGCAATTTCGGGGACGGCTCCGGTGAAGGGGTGAAACCGGGCGCGATCGTCAACGACCTGTTTGCCAAGGGCGTCGGCCACGCCAAGTCGGGCAAGAAGGCGAGCGACGCGGACGCGATCGGCGACGAGCAGAGCACCGAGGAGACCAGCGACAAGCTGGACATCTGAGCCGATGGCGAACGCGCTGATTTCGGGCACGCAGTTCGCGGCGGGGGTCGGTGGTGGCCTGGTGGTCAGCATCGCCTCCGCTGTGCTGTACAGCCGCGCGGTGAAAAGCCGCAAACGCCGCGAATTCGAGCGGGTGCTGTCGGGGCGCGCGGAGGAACCGACCTTCGGCTCGTTCACGCACTGGGCGTCCGGGAACCCGTTGAAGGCCGAGGACGTGGCCGGGTTCAGCTTTCGCGGGCAAAAGTTCGTCGCCTTCCGGCACACCGTCAGCACACGCCGGATGCAGGGCGACGATCCGGTGCTGGACACGCAGTCGTACCGCGTCGTCCAACTGGCCACGCCGGTCGGTCCGCGCCTGTCGATCGTGCCCAAGGAGAACGAGCGGGCCTGGGCACCGGTCGACGCGCGTGCCGGGGACCGGGCGATCACCACCGGCGTCGCCGAGTTCGACCAGCAGTACGTGATCTTCACCGAGGACGAGGCCTACGCCAAAGCTGCTTTACCCCGCGAAAGCCTGCGCTGGCTGGCGGGCCGGAAGCTGGGTGTGCCGATCGTGCTCGCGGACGGGGTGCTGAGCGTCGAATCGCCTGGTGAGCTGGACGCGAACGTGCTGCGTTACGCCGACATCCTGGTCGAGCTGGCGCGCCGCATGCCGCCGCTGCGCGTGGTCGGGCAGCCCGCGCCGCGGGACTCCGCGGAGATCCGGCCGGGCGCGCTGGAGCGGGCGCTGCTGGGGTTGCTGGTGGTGGGGTTCCTGCCGCTGCTGGCCACGCTGGTGATCATCGGCGCGGTGGCGTTCGTGAACTCGGTCGCGTACTTCTTCGGGGCGAGCGGGCGGGTGCTCGCCGGGGGTGCGCCGCCGCTGCTGCCGTTCCTGGACAGCCAGTGGTACGGCCCGTACCCGGACTTCGGCACCGCCGCACAGAGCTTCCTGCTCGGCGCCGTCCTCTTCGGACTGCCACTGGTGGCCACCGGAATCGGCCTGGTGCGGCGCGCAAAGGCGCGAACACGCTGACTCGCCCCACCCCGACCTGGCACGGCCCGATCTGGCACGAGTTGACCCGGCCTAGCGTGACCGGGCCTGACCTCGCTTGGCATGACCGGGCCTGACCTGGCTTGGCCTGACCTGGCGTGGCCCGGCCTGGCATAACCGGGCTTGGGTTGGCTCGGCACGAGTGGGCCTGACCTGGCATGAGCTGACCCGGGCTAGGCGGGGCCGAGCTTGGAAGACCTGAGCGGAGCTGCGCTGACTTTGAGCTTGCTGACCCGCACTCGCCTGAGCTGTGCCGACTTGCGCTTGCTGGCCCGAGCCGAGCTAGCGAGGACGGGTGCTCTGATTTGGAATAGTCGCTCTCGTTCGAGAGCGCTGATCTCATCCATGGGCGGCGCTCTCGTTATAGAGCGGTGCCCCGAAAACGGCGGGCGGAAGCGGGACGTTCAAGGACTACCTGCCCGCCTTTGTGGTCGGCGGCTACGCCCTCGCCCGGGTTGCTCGCCTGGCTTCGGAGCAAGCTCGGTGCCAGCCCGCAAGAAGAGCTTTACCCCGCAGAAGAGCTTTAGCCCGCAAAAGCTGCTGGCCGTGGTGATCTGGGGGCTGGTGGTCGCGACCAACCTGTTCTGGCTGGTCGCGGGCGCCGGACTGTCCGGGACGATCACCGTGCTCGCCCTCTTCCTGGTCCTGCCGTTCGTGGTGATCTTCGTGGACCGGTCCTGGTGGTTCGCCTGGGGGCTTTTGCCCGCGGAAGGTGACACCGTGGCGCCGATGTGGCCGTACCCGGCGGACGAGAGCACCTGGTCGGCGGTGCTGATGACCCTGCTCGGCGCGGCCCGGCTGATCCCCGGGGTCCCGCTCGCCCTGCGCGAGCGCCGCAAGGTGGCGTGAACCCCGGGGACCACCGATCAGTTCGGGATGAGGTTGTTCGGCGCCTTCACCACGGACTGCACCAGCCCGAGCACCGGAACGCCCAGTGGCGCGAAGGTCCAGATGTTGTTCAGCTCGCTGGTGTCCGGCTCGTCCACGATCACCGCGTCGGCGAGCGCGGGTGCGGACACGCCGACCAGCGCGATCCCGGACAGCACGGCCGCGGCCACCCCGCGGGCGATGGTCTTCTTCATCACATTCCTCCTTTCCTCCGGCGCCGGTCAGGCACCGATCAGCTTGAGCAGGTCGAACACCGGGGCCAGCCCACCCGGGATCCCGATGGTCGGGTCGAGCACGGAACCGAGGTCCACGCCCGGCAGCACCCAGATCGGCGTGCTGTCCGCGGCGGAAGCGACCCCGCCCGCGGCACCGGAGAACGCCGCCACCGCGACACCGGTCACCAGCACCCGCGAAACCAGTTTTTTCATTTCTCCTCCAAGGGAAATCGCCGCGCTCAGGTGAGCAACGGCAGGCTCACCGGGACCACGGTCGCCTTCGGCACCCACTGCCCGGCCAGCTCTTCGGTCATCGGCATGCCCGGCGCGTGCGCCTCGCCGGGTCCCATCGGCATCACCGTCACCTGCGCGGCGGCGAAGATCTGCACCTCGCCCTTCACCGACTCCGCCTGCGTGCCCAGCCAGGCGTGGAATCCGGCCATGGTCGGGCTTTCGCCGCCAAAAGCATTTCCGACGGCGACGGCGTAGCTCACCGGCAGTTGCTCCCGCGGGTCGAACCGCAGCGGCACCGACGTGGTGGTCACCGAGGTCGCCAGCGGGGTGTTGAGCAGCCACGGCGCCAGATACAGCCCGTGTGCGTACGTCGGGCTTTCCGCCTGTTGCGCACCGGCGGTGGACAGCGCCCGGTGGGCCTCGGCCCAGCCGGACACCGCGACCAGCGCGTTCTCCGGTTGCCGGTCGTCGTCGATCCGCAGCCCGGCCGCGGCCGCCGCCTCCCGCACCACCCCGGCCGCCACCCCACGCGGGGAGTCGTCGGCCTTCAGCGTGATCCCGCCGGCGCCACGGGAATCCAGGAAGGTGACCAGCTTGCGCAACGCGTCGGCGTCCTCAGTGGACAGTGCGTCGGCCGGGCACGAGCCGAGCACGTCGCGGCGGCCGGTGATCAGCCCGCCGAGCGCGGCACTCGCGCATTCGGGACCGTCGGCCCCGGACGCCAGTGCGGGCCCCGGCTGGTCGCCGGCATCCACGTCCACCGAGTTTTCCGCGTCACCGGCGCGCAGCAGCACTTCGCCTCGTCCGGTGGGCAGATCGATTTCCGCCCAGGTGCCTTCGGCCCCGGCCCGGGGTGTCGCGCGGACCAGTGGCCCGCCCGGCACCCCGACATCGAGCTGATCACCCGCGCTGGCCGGGAAGTGCACCAGATTGCGCCCCGGCCGGTGCGGGCTGATCAGCACCGGCACCTGCTGCCCGCCGAGCGCCGCCGCCCCGAGCACGGGAATCCCGGGCACCGGCAGCTCGGCGGGCCGCGGGATCGCCGCCAGCGCACTGAAGGCGACAAAACCCGCGACGATGCCAGCCGTGCCGTAGCGGTAGGCCCGGCTTGGCCGGAAGGCCGCCACCACCGTCACCAGCAGCGGCAGGCTCACCACCACGAGCAGCGCGATGCCGAACGCGCTTTCGTGGACCCTGCGGTCGAACCCGATGCCGGAGGTGGCCAGCCGCACCGCGCCGGCGAGTACGAGCAGCCCGCCGAGCGTGAGCGACAACGGGCCCGGCCGCAGGGAATCGGTGCGCAGCTGGTCCGCCGGGACGGCCACGGAGAGCACCGTGACCCCGAACCACGCGGCCGCCGCGGCCACGTAGACGGTGTCGACGGCGAACTCCACGCCCGACCGCCCGACGGCGGTTTCCACCACCAGCAACAACACCAGTGCCGCCGACAGCCAGCGGGCCGGGCCCGGCCTGCCCAGTGCCGACGGCACCGCGAGCACCAGGACCACGTGCACCGCGGCACCCACCACGTCGACGTCGAGCACGGGCACCGAAACCGCCGCCAGCACGGCCGAAACCGCGGCCAGCGCCCAGGTGAACACCGTCACCCGGAGCGGGATCCGGTCCGCCAGCGGGCGCAGCAACCCGGTTCCGGCGACGAACGCCGTGCCGAGCAGCAATACCAGCCGGAGCAGCAGCGCGGCGGTGTCGGCACCCGCCGACCCGGTGGCGCCGATGTGCGAGTGGTCCATGGTCCCCTACTTCACGTCCGCGTCGGCGATCACGAACAACTCCGAGTGCGGCTTGGCGTTGCCGAACGAACCGTGCGGCCAGTCCTTCCGGTTGAAGTTGATGCCCACCTGACCGGAGAACTCGTCCTTGAAGCTGGTGTCCAGGCTGACCTTCCCGTCGGGGCCCAGCTTCAGCATGTTCACCTTGTGGTCACCGTCCAAACCGGACCGTGCGACGAAGTAGTTCGACACCGCGATCCGCTCCGGCGACTTGGTTTCGTGGTAGAAACCGTCGGCGCCCAGCTTGAAGTTGTCGTAGGCGCCCCAGTGCGGGCCGGCGGCGGGCTGACCGGGATTGATCGGCGCGGCCCCGGCGACGGTCGGGCAGTCGCTTTCGGCACCACCGTTCTGCGCCTCGGCCAGCGTGTCGATCTTGCACTTGAAGTCGGTGCCCGCGGCCAGCAGCTTCTGGATGTCGAGCACGTAGACGCCACCGGTGGTGCCGGGGTCGTTCGGCCCGAGCGCACCCTTCGCCCGCCCGGAAATCGCGCGGTACAGGTACTTGTCGTCGGGGCTGGTCTGGATCCAGCCACCGTTCGAGCCGCCGCCGTTGGCGTCGTTGCCGGCGTGGATCGCCTTGTTGGCGGCCCCGTCGTCGAACACCTCCACCCACTTCGGTTCCTCGGCGGTGATGTCCGGCGTGTAGTGCACCGCGCCGCCCTGCATGGTCTGCGCGAACGCGCCCTTGTGGCCGGGCAGGTTCGTCACCGTCGTCTCCATCACCGCGCGGCTTTCGGCGTGCAGCGGGTCCGCCGGATCGGCACGCGGACCGTCTTGCAGGTAGGACACCGCCTTCAGCTTCGGGTTGTCCCGCTCGGTGATGTCCCAGGTCCGCACGGTCGGGCGCCGCAGGTACGGCGACGGCTGCTTCACCGGGTCGAGAATGATGTTGCGTGGTTCGGCGTAGTCGCTGGTGACCAGCGTGTTCAGGTCCTCGCGGGCCTGGATGCCGTGCGGGTTGGCACAGGTCGGTTTCCCGAGCTGCGGCAGGTTCGCGCACAGCTTGGCGTTGTCGCCCTGCGGGGTGGCCGCCGAGGTCTGCGACAGCACCTTGCCGGTCTGGTCGAACCGGATCAGCGCGCCGGGGCTGCCGGCGAACCCGTTGCCGACCGCGACCTGCCCGTTGGCGTAGGCGTACGGGCCGGGCACCACCGGACCGCCCATGTAGGTGCCGTAGGCGGTGCCGTCCTTCAGCGTCCAGTACGCGTCGGGCACCGAGCCGCCGAGCGTGTTGGTCGGCAGGCTGATGCCCTTGAGCTTCAGCTCCGGCAACGCGCTCACGTCGAAGGCGTAGGTCGCCGCGGCGAACAACGCGCCCGCGTAGATGGTGTCGCCCTTGTGCCACACGTACTGCATGTGGTGCGGCTCGTTCTCCACCAGCGGGCCGACGGTGGCGGTGTTGACCACCTTGCCGTAGGTGCCCGAACCCTCGGTCGCGTCGATCACGGCCAGGAAATCGGGGCCCGGCAAGGCATTGGTCACCTTTCCGAGTCCGCCGGCGAGCGAACCCGGCAGGTTCTTCACGTCCTTGACCAGCGTGTCGGCGATGTTTTCGTCACCGGCCCAGACGAGCAACCATTTCTTGCGCTGCTCCCCGGCCGCGCGGGCGGTTTCCTGCCCGCCGACGAGGTGGTTCTTGACCCAGTACCGCTTTCCGTCGGAGGCGGTTTTCGCATCGGTGAAGGTCTGCACGTCGGCGTAGGCCTCGGTGCTGGATCCCTGGTAGGTGACGGCGCCGAGGGCGAGCACGCCCGCCAGTGCGCCGATCACGAGTTTTCGCCATCGGGGCGAAGTGGACAGCATGGATTTACCCCTATCTTTTCGAATTCGCGCATTCGAAAAATCACCCGCGGGAAAAGGGCACGCGGGTCTTGAGTGAGGTGAGAGAGGTCGTCAGGAAGCCGGACAGAGCGCGCTGGCCTGGTGTCGCAGGTCGACGTGCAAACGCCAGACCAACGCGACTCGAATCGACATGCCCGGAATGTTCGCGGCATCCCCAGGGGGTGTCAATCAGGTGATCAAAGAATGAGACGCCACCGGAGGGAGTGGGTTTCCCACCGTTCAGGGCAGTACGGAGCCCTGTTCGGCCGCTTCGCTGCGCCGAACGGGCGATTCTTTCCCAGAGTCCGGACTGGGCCATTCGCCGGGTGTTCACCGGGCGTGAGCACACCCCGTCAACCACTCCCGAGCCCGTTATCTTTTTGTTACGAATTCCCGGGAACTCTTCCGCCCGCTCGCTGTTACGAAGGTCGGATGTCGCACATCCTCCGCAAGGTGCTCACCGCCGCCGCGGCCGTTCTGCTGTCCGGCGCCGCCTTCGCCGCCCCGGCTTCGGCCGGGCACACCCGCCCGTTCGTGGTGCTGAAGGACTTCGCACCGACCATCCAGCACGACATCCGCTACTACGGCCCGCACAACTTCGTCGGCACCCCGGTCGACGGTTACCGCGAACCGCTGTGCATCCTCACCCGCCCGGCCGCCGAAGCCCTGCGGCGCGTGCAGTGGCAGGTGCTCCGCCACGGGTACACGCTGAAGGTCTACGACTGCTTCCGCCCGCAGCGCGCGGTCGACCACTTCGTGCGCTGGGCCAAGGACCTCGACGACGAGAAGATGAAGGCCGAGTTCTACCCCAACGTGGCCAAGGACCGGCTGTTCGCCGACGGCTACATCGCGGAGAAGTCGGGCCACAGCCGGGGAAGCACGGTCGACCTGACCATCGTGAAGCTGCCGCCGCGACCGCAGCGCCCGTACGTGCCCGGCGAGCCGCTCGTGCCGTGCACGGCGCCGGCGGGTGAGCGCTTCCCCGACAACTCGGCGGACATGGGCACCGGCTTCGACTGCTTCGACACGCTCTCGCACACGGCGAACCCGCTGATCACCGGCGAGGCGCGGGAACACCGCGACCTGCTGGTGACCGCGATGGCCGACGCCGGTTTCCGCAACCTGCCCGAGGAATGGTGGCACTTCACGCTCAACGACGAGCCGTACCCGGACACCTACTTCGACTTCCCGGTTTCGCGGAAGTCGGTGTAGCGGCCCTAGATCCAGCCGTGGTCGCGGGCGATCCTCGCGGCTTGCCCGCGGCTGCGTGCGCCCAGCTTCGTCATCGCCGACGACGTGTAGTTGCGCACGGTGCCCGCCGACAGGTGCATCACCCGCGCGATCTCCGTGGCCGTGGTGGTGTCGTCGACCAGGCGCAGCACGTCCAGCTCGCGCTCGGTCAGCGGGCAGTCGACCTCGGCGATCGCTTCGGCGGCGAACTCCGGATCGACGTACCGGAGTCCGGAGTGGACTCGCCGGATCACGTCGGCGAGCAGCGAAGCCGGTGCGGTCTTCGCCAGGAAACCCTTGGCACCGGAGGAAAGCGCCTGCCGCAGCACGCCCGGCCTGGCGTGCCGGGTGAGCATCACCGAGCGGACCTCCGGATGCCCGGCGGCGATCCGGTCGAGCACGGCGAGACCGTCGAGCCCCGGCATCTCGTGGTCCACCACGAGCACGTCCGGCCGGTGCTCGGCGACCGCAGCCAGGGCCGCGGCCCCGTCGGCCACCCCGGCGACCACGGTCAGGTCGGGTTCCAGGTTGAGCAGCGCTTCGATGGCCTGCCGGGTCAGCTGCTCGTCGTCGGCCAGCACAACGCGGATCATCGCGGCACCTCCGCCCGCACTTCGAAGGCATTGCCGTGGGCTTCGGCGCTGAACTCGCCGCCCGCTTCGGTGATGCGCCGGGTCAGCCCGCGCAGCCCTGAGCCCTCCCGGCCGTCCTCGCGCATCGGCGCGACACCGTCGTTGCGCACGTGCAGCACCGCCCGGTCACGGCGGATTTCCAGGCGTACCAGGCAATGCGTGGCGTCGGCGTGCCGCAGCAGATTGGTCACCGCCTCGCGGAGCACCCGGCCGAGCAGCTGGCTCGCCTCGGCGCCGAGCCGCGCCGGGTCGCCGGTGAACTGCCAGCGGATGCCCGCCGATTCGAGCAGCCCGCGTGCCCCGGCCAGCTCGATCGCCAGTTCCGTGGACCGCCTGCCCTGCACCAGCGCGCGCACGTCGTGCACCGCGCCCCTGGCCAGCCGCTGGACCTCGGTGAGTTCGGCGCGCGAACGCTCCGGATCGACCTCGCTGAGCCTGCTGGCCAGCTCGCTCTTGAGCGAAACCACTTCGAGCGCGTGCCCGAGGATGTCGTGCAGGTCCTCGGCCAGCCGCAGCCTTTCCTTGGTGGTGGCCAGTTCCGCCGCGTCCAGGCGCGCCTTCTCCAGTTCCAGGGTGAGCGTCCACTGCCGGAGCAGCACCACCTCGGCGCCGGTCATCACCAGGGTCAGCCAGAACACCAGTACGACCTGCTGGAGCACCGCGTCCTCGCCGGTGACCAGCATGGTCACCGTCACCACAACGCCCATCAACGCGGCGAAACCGGCGGCGAACCGCCAGCCTGCCTCGGGAAAGCGCCCGACGAGCAGGTCGTGCCCGATCAGCCCGGCGGCCAGCGCCCACACCGCGCCGTTGCCCACGGTGGTGAACGCGACCACCAGCAGCCCACCGGCCACGGCGGTGAACGCCACGGCCTGCCACCACGGCATCCGGCCGGCCGGGCGGTCGATCGAGCGCACCGTCCACCGCCAGTGCCCCAGCCCGACCAGCACCAGTCCGGCGGCGAGACCGGCCAGGCGCAGCGGGCTCGGCTGGTCGCGGACTTCGCTCAGCAGCAGCACGCTGGCCACCGCGATCATCGAGAACAGCACGTTGTACCGGGTGTAGCGGCGCAACGATTCGAGGGCGGCCCGATCCCGGCCCTTCACCCGCCACCTGATTCCGCGCACCGGCCCACAGTAACCACAGATGACACCTGTCACGTGGCTCGCGTACGACCGTCATCTCCGGTGGTGACAGCGGCGACTGGGGCCGGACCGGCCGTGACGGCATCGTTTGACGGCATGAACGCGATCGAGGTTTCCGAGCTGAAGTACTCCTACGACACCTTCACCGCGGTGGACGGCGTGGACTTCACCGTGCGGGCCGGTGAGATCTTCGCGCTGCTCGGCACCAACGGCGCCGGCAAAACCACCACGCTCGAACTCATCGAGGGCTTCCGGCGGCCGGAGTCCGGCAGCATCCGGGTGTTCGGCCACGATCCGGCACGCGCCAGGTCGCGGCTGAAACCGCGGATGGGGGTGATGCTGCAGCAAGCCGGACTGATCGAGGAGCTTTCCACCGCGGAAACGCTGCGGCTGTGGGGTGCGCTGAGCAGCCGCGACGACAACGTCGACGACCTGCTGGAGCGGGTGGAGCTGGCGCACCGGCGGAACACCCGCGTCGAGCAGCTGTCCGGTGGTGAGAAGCGGCGGCTGGACTTCGCGCTGGCCACCTGGGGGCGTCCCGAGCTGGTGGTGCTCGACGAGCCGACCACCGGGCTGGACCCGGAATCGCGGCAGCGGTTGTGGAAGACCGTCGAGCGGATGCGCGACGAGGGCAGCACCATCCTGCTCACCACGCACTACCTGGAGGAGGCCGAGGCGCTGGCCGACCGGGTGGCGATCATGCACCAGGGCCGGATCTCGGTGGCCGGCACGCTGACCGACGTGCTGGCCGCGCACCCGTCGCGGATCACCGCGCTGGTGCCCGCCGCCGCGCTCGACCAGCCGCTGCCGGAGTTCGACGGCACCCTTGATTCCACTTTGGACGAACGCGGCGCGCTGCTGGTGGTGGAAACCCGCGCACTGCAAGAAGACCTCGGCCTGCTGCTGGACTGGGCGCGACGGCACGGCGTCCAGCTGAGCCGGTTGTCGGCCACGCAGGCGTCCCTTTCCGAAATCTTCCTCACGGTGGGAGCACGACGATGACGATGATGCTGCGGCACGGGTGGTTCGAGATCCGCCTGCTGTTCCGGCGGAAGCTGACCCTGTTCTCGGCGACGGTGCTGCCCGCCGGGCTGTGCGTGCTGACCTGGTTCACCGTGCGCGACGCCCCGCCGGAGAACTGGGGCACGCTGGTCGGCGACCGGTTCACCATGCTGATGGTGCTGTCGGTGTTCATGACCAGCATGACCATCTACACCGCGCGGCGGCAGTCGCTGGTGCTCAAGCGGCTGCGGACCACCGAGCTGACCGACGCCGGGGTGATCGGCGCGATCACCATGCCGGTGGTGGTGATGGGCGTGGTGCAGGCGCTGGCCTACTTCGCGTTCTGCCTGGTGCTGGGGGCGCCGCTGCCGGTGCACTCGTGGCTGGTGCTGCTGGGCATGGCGGGCGGGCTGGTGCTGACCGTCGCCGCGGGCATGGCCACGGCGGCGCTGAGCAAGAGCGTCGAAGCCACCCACGTGACCTCGTTCCCGGTGCTGGTGGGGGCGCTGGCCGGGTTGTTCATGGTGGGCTCGGCGAATCCGGGCGTGGCCACCGCCGGGACGCTGATGCCCCTGCTCGGGCCGGCGGACCTGCTGGCGAAGGGCTGGTCGGGCTTCGACACCGGCATGGTGCCGATCACCACGAGCCTGGGCTCCACCCTGCTGTGGGCTGTTGTGTTCGCCGCGGTCATCGGCCGCTTCTTCCGCTGGGAGCCTCGATCATGAAGCACTTCGAAATCCTGCTGGGCACCAAGCTGGCGTCGACGCCCGGCGTGCAACTGGCCATCGACCTGAGCGGGCTCGCGCTGGCGGTCGCCGTCCTGCTGGTCGCCGGGGTGACGAACCCGTGGGCGTGGATCCTGCTGCCAGGCGGCCTCCTCGTGGCGGCGATCGTCCGAACCGCGATAGTGGCCCGCAGAAACACCCCCTGACCAGGGAAACCGTCTTTTGCCCGCAGAAGCATGTGACCGGCTTCTGCGGGCAAAAGCAGGTTCGTCACCTTCGTGCGGCCTGGGGCGTCAGGGAAATGACGTACCCGAGCCAGCGAGGTGACCGCGGATCGTGTTCCTGTTGCACCTGGACTCCAGCGCACACCGCGCCGGTGAGTCCACCACCCGTCAGCTCACCGGCCTGTTCGCCCGCCACTGGCTGGCCGGCCATCGCGACGCCGGTTACCGCTACCGGGATCTCGCCGCCGAGCCGGTCGCGCCGATCGGGGAGGCGTACTGTGACCTCGGCCGGCGCGTCGAGCGACACGGCACGGCTTTCGCCGGAGAACAACTGATCCGGACCGCCGCGGAGCGCCGCGAATGGAACTGGACCCGCGAGCTGGCCGACGAGGTGCTCGCGTGTGATGTCCTCCTGCTCGGCGCCCCGATGTACAACTACTCGGCACCGGCCGCGCTCAAGGCGTGGATCGACCGGGTCAGCTTCCCGGGTGTGTTCCACGGCCCCGGCGGCGCACCGCTGCTCGCCGGTCTGCGGGTGGTCGTGGTGACCGCTTGCGGTGGCGCCTATGGTCCGGGCACGAACGCGGAGAGCCGGGACTTCCTCACCCCGTACCTGCGGTCGTACTTCGTCAAGCAGGGCGTGCCCGCGGTGAACATCGAGATCGTCACGGCCGACCTGACCCTGGCCTGGCTGGTCCCCGGCCGCGAACCCCAGCAACCAGCGGCGGCGGCCGCCTTCGCCGCCGCCCAGGACCGGCTGATCCAGCTCGCCGAATCGCGCTGACCGAAGAACCGCGGCAGGTCACCACCAGCCGGAAATGCGAGAGCCCCCGCTCCCGGAAACGGGGGCGGGGGCTCTCGCGGTGGTACTGCTTACCGGAAGTCGCGACCGAAGTCGTAGTCGTCCAGCGGGACGGCGGCACCGGTGCCGGTGCCGAAGACGTCCGGGGTGTAGTAGCCGTCGTCGTAGGACGGGATCGCGTAGGCGGCGACCCGTGCCTCCTCGGTCGGCTGCACCTGGATGTTCCGGTACTTGTTGATGCCGGTACCGGCCGGGATCAGCTTACCGATGATCACGTTCTCCTTGAGGCCGACGAGCTTGTCCGAACGGCCGTTGATGGCCGCGTCGGTCAGCACCCGCGTGGTCTCCTGGAACGACGCCGCCGACAGCCACGAGTCCGTGGTCAGCGAGGCCTTCGTGATCCCCATCAGCACCGGGCGGCCCGAAGCGGGCTCGCCGCCCTCGGCAACCGCGGCCCGGTTCGTCGCCTCGAACTTGGTCCGCTCGGGCAGCTCGCCCGGCAGGAAGTCCGTGGCACCGGAGTCGATGATCGTCACGCGGCGCAGCATCTGCCGCACGATGACCTCGATGTGCTTGTCGTGGATCGACACACCCTGCGCCCGGTACACCTTCTGGACCTCGTCCACCAGGTGCATCTGCGCCTCGCGGGGACCCATCACGCGGAGCACCTCGTGCGGGTCCGGCGTGCCCTCGAGCAGCTGCTGCCCGACCTTGACGTGGTCGCCGTCGGCCAGCGGGCCGTCCGGGGTGTTCGCCAGCCGCTGCCGCTTGGACAGCTTGTCGAACACGATCTCCTCCGACCCGTCGTCCGGGATCAGGGTGATCTTCCAGAACCGCTCGCTCTCCTCGATCCGCACGCGGCCGTCGACGTCGGCGATCGGCGCCTTGCCCTTCGGCACGCGGGCCTCGAACAGCTCCTGCACACGCGGCAGACCGGTGGTGATGTCGTCACCGGCGACGCCACCCTGGTGGAAGGTACGCATGGTCAGCTGCGTACCCGGCTCACCGATCGACTGGGCGGCCACGATGCCCACCGCCTCGCCGACGTCCACCAGTTGACCGGTCGCCATCGAGCGGCCGTAGCAGGTGGCGCAGATGCCGACGGCCGACTCGCAGGTCAGCACGCTGCGGACCTTGACCTTCGAGATGCCGCTGGAGATCAGCTTCTCGATGGCCGGGTCGCCGAGGTCGTCACCGGCGTTGAGCACCACGTTGCCGCTGGCGTCGGCCGCGTCGGCGGCCAGGGTCCTGGCGTAGACGCTGGTCTCCACGTGCTGGTCGCGCAGCACCTTGCCGCCACCGATGTCCTCACCGATGATCATGTTGATGCCGCGGGTGGTGCCGCAGTCGACCTCGCGCACGATGACGTCCTGCGAAACGTCCACCAGACGACGGGTCAGGTAACCCGAGTCGGCGGTACGCAGCGCGGTGTCGGCCAGGCCCTTGCGGGCACCGTGCGTGGCGATGAAGTACTCCGCCACCGACAGGCCCTCGCGGAAGTTCGCCTTGATCGGGCGCGGGATGTACTCACCCTTCGGGTTCGACACCAGACCACGCATCCCGGCCAGCGACCGGACCTGGGTCATGTTGCCCGCCGCCCCGGACTTCACGATCATCGAGATCGGGTTGTCGTCGGGGAAGTGGGCCTCCATCACCTTGGCGACGTCCTCGGTCGCCTGGGTCCACACCTTCACCAGCTCGTTGTTGCGCTCGGCGTGCGAGAGCTGACCGCGCTGGTAGCGCTTCTCGACCTGGTCGGCCTTGCCCTCGTACTCCTCGAGAATGCCCTTCTTCTCCTCGGGCACCAGCACGTCGGAGATGGCGACGGTGACCCCGGACCGGGTGGCCCAGTAGAAACCGGCGTCCTTGAGGCGGTCCAGCGTCTGCGCGACCTGGGTCATCGAGTACCGCTCGGCGAGGTCGTTCACGATCGCGGCCTGCCGCTTCTTCGGCATCGGCTCGTTCACGAACGGGTAGTCCGCCGGCAGCAGCTCGTTGAACAGCACGCGGCCCAGGGTGGTCTCGGCCAGCCACGGCTTGCCGGGCTCCCAGCCCTTTTCGGCCAGGCGCGCCTCGTCGGCCTTGGCCGGCTGGCGGTCCTTGATCCGG
Organism: Amycolatopsis albispora; assembly: GCF_003312875.1. Classification (NCBI taxonomy): domain Bacteria; kingdom Bacillati; phylum Actinomycetota; class Actinomycetes; order Pseudonocardiales; family Pseudonocardiaceae; genus Amycolatopsis; species Amycolatopsis albispora. The sequence continues at coordinate 7,182,480 of NZ_CP015163.1, read as the reverse complement.
ATCTTGATCGGCGCGTGCAGGCTGATCGCCTTGCGGTCGAAGGCCATGATGGCCTCGGCCGGCGAGGAGAAGGCCTGCCCGGCGCCCTCGGCGTCCTCGGTGAGGCGGGTCAGGTGGAACAGCCCGGTCACCATGTCCAGACGCGGCATCGCCAGCGGGCGACCCGACGCCGGGGAGAGGATGTTGTTCGCCGACAGCATCAGGATGCGGGCCTCGGCCTGCGCCTCCGCCGACAGCGGCAGGTGCACCGCCATCTGGTCACCGTCGAAGTCCGCGTTGAACGCCTCGCAGACCAGCGGGTGCAGCTGGATGGCCTTGCCCTCGACCAGCTGCGGCTCGAAGGCCTGGATGCCGAGGCGGTGCAGGGTCGGCGCGCGGTTCAGCATCACCGGGTGGCCGGTGATGACCTCTTCGAGCACGTCCCACACCTGCGGCCGCGAGCGCTCCACCATCCGCTTGGCGGACTTGATGTTCTGCGCGTGGTTCAGGTCGACCAGCCGCTTCATCACGAACGGCTTGAACAGCTCCAGCGCCATGTCCTTCGGCAGACCGCACTGGTGCAGCTTCAGCTGCGGCCCGACGATGATCACCGACCGGCCGGAGTAGTCGACGCGCTTGCCGAGCAGGTTCTGGCGGAACCGGCCCTGCTTGCCCTTGAGCAGGTCGGACAGCGACTTCAGCGGGCGGTTGCCGGGACCGGTCACCGGACGGCCGCGGCGGCCGTTGTCGAACAGCGCGTCGACGGCCTCCTGCAGCATCCGCTTCTCGTTGTTCACGATGATTTCGGGCGCGCCGAGATCGATCAGCCGCTTGAGCCGGTTGTTCCGGTTGATCACGCGGCGGTACAGGTCGTTCAGGTCCGAGGTGGCGAACCGGCCACCGTCGAGCTGCACCATCGGGCGCAGGTCCGGCGGGATGACCGGGACGGCGTCGAGCACCATGCCGCGCGGGTCGTTGCCGGTGACCTGGAAGGCCGCCACCACCTTGAGCCGCTTGAGGGCGCGGAGCTTCTTCTGCCCCTTGCCGTTGCGGATGGTGTCGCGCAGGCTCTCCGCCTCGGCGGCCACGTCGAACTCGGCGGCCAGCTTCTGGATGGCCTCCGCGCCCATGCCGCCGGTGAAGTACTCGCCGTAGCGGTCGATCAGCTCGCGGTAGAGCAGCTCGTCCGCGATCAGCTGACGCGGCTCGAGCTTGGTGAAGGTGGTCCAGACCTCCTCAAGACGGTCCAGCTCACGACCGGCGCGGTCGCGGATCTGGCGCATCTCGCGCTCGCCGCCCTCCTTGACCTTGCGGCGGACGTCGGACTTGGCGCCCTCCGCCTCCAGCTCGGCCAGGTCGGCTTCCAGCTTCTGCGCACGGGCCTCGATGTCGGCGTCGCGCTTGAGCTCGAGGTTCTTGCGCTCGACCCCGATCTCGTTCTCGAGCGTCGGCAGGTCGTTGTGCCGCAGCTCGGTGTTCACGCCGGTGATCACGTAGGCCGCGAAGTAGATGATCTTCTCGAGGTCCTTCGGGGCCAGGTCGAGCAGGTAACCCAGCCGCGAGGGCACGCCCTTGAAGTACCAGATGTGGGTGACCGGGGCGGCCAGCTCGATGTGGCCCATCCGCTCGCGGCGCACCTTGGCGCGGGTCACCTCGACGCCGCAGCGCTCGCAGATGATGCCCTTGAAGCGGACCCGCTTGTACTTACCGCAGTAGCACTCCCAGTCGCGGGTCGGACCGAAGATCTTCTCGCAGAAGAGCCCGTCCTTCTCCGGCTTGAGCGTGCGGTAGTTGATGGTCTCCGGCTTCTTCACTTCACCGAAGGACCACTGGCGGATGTCGTCAGCGGTGGCGAGGCCGATCCGGAGCTCATCGAAGAAATTGACGTCCAGCACGTCGTTGCATCCCCTTGGGGTTGTTTCGAATAGCGGGGGCGGCTAACCCGGCGGCTGCTCGCGGGAGGCAGGCAGCCGCCGGGCGCGCGGTCATTGAACGACGTCGTCCACCGAGGGCGACTCGTTGCGGGACAGGTTGATGCCGAGGTTCGCCGCGGCGCGCTCGAGGTCCTCGTCGTCGGAGTCGCGCATCTCGATCGCCGCACCGTCGGAGGACAGGACCTCCACGTTGAGGCAGAGCGACTGCAGCTCCTTCAACAGCACCTTGAACGACTCCGGGATGCCCGGCTCCGGGATGTTCTCGCCCTTGACGATGGCTTCGTACACCTTGACCCGGCCGATCACGTCGTCCGACTTGATCGTGAGCAGCTCCTGCAGCGTGTAGGCCGCGCCGTAGGCCTGCATCGCCCAGCACTCCATCTCACCGAAGCGCTGGCCACCGAACTGGGCCTTACCACCCAGCGGCTGCTGGGTGATCATCGAGTACGGCCCGGTGGAGCGCGCGTGGATCTTGTCGTCCACCAGGTGGTGCAGCTTCAGGATGTACATGTAGCCGACCGAAACCGGGTACGGGAACGGCTCGCCGGAGCGGCCGTCGAGCAGCACCGCCTTGCCGTCCGGGCGGACCATGCGCTCGCCGTCGCGGTTGGGCTTGGTCGCCGACAGCAGACCCGTCAGCTCCTCCTCCTTGGCGCCGTCGAACACCGGGGTCGCGGTGTTCGTGCCTGGCTCGACGTCGTAGAGCTCTTCCGGCAGGTTCTTCGCCCAGTCCGGATTGCCTTCGACCTTCCAGCCCTGCGAGGCCAGCCACCCGAGGTGCAGTTCGAGGATCTGGCCGATGTTCATACGACGCGGCACACCGTGCGTGTTCAGCACCACGTCGACCGGGGTGCCGTCCTCCATGAACGGCATGTCCTCGACCGGGAGGATCTTGCCGATGACGCCCTTGTTGCCGTGCCGGCCGGCGAGCTTGTCGCCGTCCTGGATCTTGCGCTTCTGGGCCACGTAGACGCGGACCAGCTCGTTGACGCCCGGGGGCAGCTCGTCGTCGTCCTCGCGGGAGAACACCCGGATGCCGATGACCTTGCCGGTCTCGCCGTGCGGCACCTTCAGCGAGGTGTCGCGCACCTCGCGGGCCTTCTCGCCGAAGATCGCGCGGAGCAGGCGCTCCTCCGGGGTCAGCTCGGTCTCACCCTTGGGCGTGACCTTGCCGACCAGGATGTCGCCGTCGCGGACCTCGGCACCGATCCGGATGATGCCGCGCTCGTCGAGGTCGGCGAGCACCTCCTCGGAGACGTTCGGGATGTCCCGGGTGATCTCCTCGGCACCGAGCTTGGTGTCGCGGGCGTCGATCTCGTGCTCTTCGATGTGGATCGAGGTGAGCACGTCGTCCTGCACGAGGCGCTGCGACAGGATGATCGCGTCCTCGTAGTTGTGGCCCTCCCACGGCATGACCGCGACCAGCAGGTTCTTGCCGAGCGCCATCTCACCGTTCTCGGTGGACGGGCCGTCGGCGATGACCTGGCCCTGCTCGACCCGGTCGCCCTCGTTCACGATCGGGCGGTGGTTGAAGCAGGTGCCGTGGTTGGAGCGGCGGAACTTGTACAGCCCGTAGCTCTTCCGCGTGCCGTCGTCGTGCATGATCGTGATCAGGTCGGCGGAGAGCTCCTCGACCACGCCGGCCTGCTCGGCGACGAGCACGTCACCGGCGTCGACCGCGGCCCGCAGCTCCACCCCGGTGCCGACCAGCGGCGCCGAGTTGCGCAGCAGCGGCACGGCCTGGCGCTGCATGTTCGCGCCCATCAGCGCGCGGTTCGCGTCGTCGTGCTCGAGGAACGGGATCATCGCCGTCGCGACCGACACCATCTGGCGCGGCGAGACGTCCATGTAGTCCACGTCCATCGGGTCGATCAGCTCGACCTCGCCGCCCTTCTTCCGGACCAGGACGCGGTCCTCGACGAAGTGGCCGTCGGCGTCGATGGCGGCGTTCGCCTGCGCCTTGACGAAGCGGTCTTCCTCGTCCGCGGTCAGGTAGTCCACCTGGTCGGTGACCCGGCCCTCGACCACCTTGCGGTACGGGGTCTCGATGAACCCGAACGGGTTGACCCGCGCGTAGGAGCACAGCGAGCCGATCAGGCCGATGTTCGGGCCTTCCGGCGTCTCGATCGGGCACATCCGGCCGTAGTGCGACGGGTGGACGTCGCGGACCTCCATGCCGGCGCGCTCACGGGACAGACCGCCGGGGCCGAGCGCCGACAGGCGGCGCTTGTGGGTCAGCCCGGACAGCGGGTTGTTCTGGTCCATGAACTGCGACAGCTGCGAGGTGCCGAAGAACTCCTTGATCGCCGCCACCACCGGGCGGATGTTGATCAGGGTCTGCGGGGTGATCGCCTCGACGTCCTGGGTGGTCATCCGCTCGCGGACGACGCGCTCCATGCGGGACAGGCCGACCCGGATCTGGTTCTGGATCAGCTCGCCGACGGTGCGCAGGCGGCGGTTGCCGAAGTGGTCGATGTCGTCGGTCTCGACCGGGATGGTCTGGTCGCCGACGACCATCTTGTCCTCGCCGGCGTGCAGCCGGACCAGGTACTCGATGGTGGAGACGATGTCCTCTTCGGTCAGCGTCCCGGTGTCGTACGGCGTGGTCAGGCCCAGCTTCTTGTTGACCTTGTAGCGGCCGACCTTGGCCAGGTCGTAGCGCTTGTCCTTGAAGAACAGGTTCTCCAGCAGGGTCTGCGCGCTCTCCTTCGTCGGCGGCTCGCCGGGGCGCAGCTTGCGGTAGATGTCGAGCAGGGCCTCGTCGGTGCCCGCGGTGTGGTCCTTCTCCAGGGTCGCCATCAGCGTCTCGGAGAAGGAGAAGCGCTCGCGGATCGCCTCGGTGGTCCAGCCGAGCGCCTTCAGCAGCACGGTGACCGGCTGGCGGCGCTTGCGGTCGATGCGGACGCCGACGGTGTCGCGCTTGTCCACGTCGAACTCGAGCCACGCGCCGCGGCTCGGGATGATGCGGGTGCTGAAGACGTCCTTGTCGGTGGCCTTGTCGACGCTGGAGTCGAAGTAGACACCGGGCGAGCGGACCAGCTGGGACACCACGACACGCTCGGTGCCGTTGATCACGAAGGTGCCCTTGTCGGTCATCACCGGGAAGTCACCCATGAAGACCGTCTGGCTCTTGATCTCGCCGGTGTTGTTGTTGACGAACTCGGCGGTGACGAAAAGCGGCGCCGCGTACGTCATGTCCTTGTCCTTGCACTCCTCGACCGAGGCCTTGACCTCGTCGAAGCGCGGGTCGGAGAAGGAGAGGGACATGGAGCCGGAGAAGTCTTCGATCGGGGAGATCTCGTTGAGGACCTCCTCCAGACCGCCGACCGGGTTCTCTTCGCCTTCCTCGACGCGGCGTTCGAACCACGCCTCGTCGCCGGTGAACCATTCGAATGACCGGATCTGCACGTCCAGCAGGTTCGGAGTGCTCAGCGGCTCGCGAATCTTCGCGAACGACACCCGCTTGGGGGCGCCGGGGATGGTCGCGAGCTCTGAAGACTCCGAAGCAGATTCAGCCGAGGTGGTCGCAGCAGTGGCCTGGTTCGCGGGAGAGACTGCCAAGATGCGTCCTTCCAGGGACAATGAGCGGCTGACAGACGCGCTAGCAGGGCGTAACACGAACTGTCAAGGGTGCGGTGGTGCCGACCATCCTAGCTGCCTGCTTCGGGCAGCCTGAAAGAGGGCAGCGCAAAGAAGCAGTCTAGCCCCGAAGGCCGCGCTTGTCGAGGGGGCACGCCCGACGGGGGCCCAGCCTCATACGCCTGCCTTCCACGACGCCGGTTTCCCGGTGTCCACCGGCCCTGCCCTCCCGCACGAGGCGGGCCGTTGGGAGTAAGCGTGACCCCCCGGAGACCGCGAGTCAAGATGCCACTCCCGCCAGGAGGCCAAACCGCAGGTTCGAAGGCGGATTTTCCGCCGGATGGCGGAGCGTGCAGCCCCCTTGTGCACAGAGTCACAAGCTGTTCGGGGTGCTGGCCACGCTCCCACCAGGCCTTTAACCCCGATCAACCGGCTTTTGCCCGCAGAAGCTTCCGGGCGCCGGGCGTCACGGCGGACATGGGTGCGGGGCCCGCGCCGGGGACCGCGAAGGCCGCCTCCGAAGGGGCCGGTGTCCAGCTCGACTCAGCCGGGCGGAGCATCCGGCCCGGACGCCAGCGCCGGGGTGATGACCGACCAACCGGCTTTTCCCCGCAGAAGCTCCCAGGCGCCCGACGCCACCACGAACACAGGTGCGGCCCCCACGCCAGGAGGCGCGAAGGCCACATCCGAAGAGGCCCTGTGCAGCTCCGCTCACCCGGGCGGAACACCCGCCCCGGACGCCAACGCCGAGGGTGGCGACCGACCAACCGGCTTTTCCCCGCAGAAGCTCCCAGGCACCCGGCGCCACCACGAACACAGATGTAGCCCCACGCCCGGAAGCGCGAAGGCCACATCCGAAGGGGTCGTATCCAGCTCCGCTCAGCCGGGCGGAGCACCCGGCGCGGGCGCCGGGGCCGGGGTGGTGGGCTGCGCCGGCTGACCACCCGAATAGGTGTTCATGTCGGTGATCTTCCACTGGCCGTCACGCAGCTCGGTGGTGAACCACATCTGCGCCCCACCGGCGGAGGTCTGGTTCTGCGCGGTCCGCGTGGACGTCTGGTCGGCGGAGACCATCACCTTCGCGCGGTCGCCGTCCAGCAGCACCACGGCGCTGCGGGTGACCTTCATGGTCACCACCATCTTCTGCTCCGGCGCGAGCCGCTTCACCTCGCCCATGAAGCCGTTGTACTTCTGCCGCACCTCGTCGTTGACCAGCAGCTCGTTCGCCGCGTTCTCGGTCTTCGCGATGTTGTTGAAGTCGTAGGAGAACAACGCCTCCGCCGCGCTCGTCACGGCCTGCTTGACCTGCGCGGTCTTCGCCACGTCGAGCAGTGCGGTGTTGCTGGTCGCCTCGGAGACCTTGCTCTCCTCGATCTTGAACCACACCGCCAGCCCGGCGAACGCCACCGCGGCTACCAGCAGCACCGCGATCAGCGCGCCCCCGCGCTTCCGCTTGGCCGGGAAAGCCGCCGGGGAGGCGGGCTCGTCTTCGCTGAGTTCCGCGGCCTCGGCCTCCGAGGACGGCTTGCGCACGCCGGTGTCCCGCACCTTCGGCCGCGGGCTCGGCCGCGCGGGCTTCGCCGGTTCCGCAACCTCCGAAGACTCCGAAGACTCCACGGCCTCCGAAGACTCCACAGCCTCTTCGGGCTCCACCGCCTCGGGCTCGGCAACGGCAGGCTCGGCCTCGGCAACCTCGGGCTCAACAACCTCAGGCTCGGCAACCTCGGAAGAAACCGCCGGCTCCGGCCGCGGCTTCGGGCTGGGCCTGCGGATGCCGGCCACCTTGGGCCGCCGCACCGGCGTGGGGCCGGGGCGGGGCGGCTGGCGACGGTTGGCCATCAGAAGAAGCTCCTCACTGCTGTCCAGCGCCGACGACGGGAACGTTGCCGATGGCCGACAGCTTCCACTCGTCACCGACCCTGGTCATCTCGATCTCCACGCGCAGCGACTTGACGCCCTTCTCGGCGCCCTTCGTCACGTCCGTGGACAGCGCCACCAGGCAGGTCGCCTTGCCCTCGTGCTCGTTCAGCTCCTCCACCGCGATGTCCTGCACGGTGGTCACCACCACCGTCTTCGCCTGGCCGATCGCCTCCCGGAACTTGCCCTCCGAGTTGCGGGCCTGCTCCTGGATCGCCCCGGTGGACAGCTCCTGCTGCTTCTGGAAGTACTGGTCGAGGTTGTTGTAGTCGAACTCGGTGAACGCCTTCACCGCGGCCGTGCCCGCGGCCAGCACGTCGTCGCGTGCCTGGGCCAGTTCGGCGTCGTCACCGTTGGCCGCGACCAGCCACTGGACGCCGAAGATCGCCGCGGCCAGGAAGGCCGCGGTGGCCAGCGCCGCCGCACCCAGCAGCAGCGGGCGCGCACGGTCCCGCGGCTCGGGGGTCTTGACCACGGCCTTGTCGGCCTTGTCGGCCTCGTCGGCCGTCGCCGCGTCCTGCTCCGAATCCATAACTCTCCAGACGAATGCGGTTGCTCAGCCGGGCAGGCCGAACAGCGAGGGCAGGCTGGTCAGGCTCAGCCCGGGACTGCCCGCGATCCCGGGCACCCCGCGCAGCGCGGCCAGTTCCTCCTCGGAGCGGTTGGCGTTCGCCTCCAGCTCCTGCTGCGACGGCACCACCGGCACCCCGTTGTACGGCGCGTTCTGCGAACCCCGCACGTTGATCGGGCTGCCCTTGGGTTCCGCACAGTACGCATCCCGCTTCGCGTCGCGCGGGGTGAGGTCCTCCGGCCGGTTGCCGGTGCGGAACTCCTCGACGTCCCGGTAGCCCTTGGTGCACGACGGCGGGTCGAACAGGTTCAGCACCAGCCCGAGGTGCGCGGTGTCGTCACCGGGCGCCACGGTCTGCGCACCCACCGACAGCAGCGGATAGGTGACCAGGCCCTGCTCCAGCCCGTCCAGCCGGGTGACCAGCAGGTTCGACGTGGTGAGCAGGTTCGCCACCACCGCGCCGAGCCCTGGCCCGGTCTCGGCGACCACCTCGCTGATCTGGTTCGCCACCTGCGGGGTCACGCCGATCAGCTTGCGGACGTCGCCGTCGGAGTTCTTCAGCGTCTCCGACAGTTTGTTCAGGTCACCGCTGAACGACGCGAACGAGCCGGCGAGGTCGTTCTGCGTTTCCAGCACCTTCCCGCCCTGCTCCAGCAGGTTGACCGTCTCCGGCAGGTTCTCCTGCGCGGCCGCGGTGAAGTCGCGCGCGGTGTCCATCAGCACCTGGAGGTCGTCACCGGTGCCGCGGAAGGCGTCGTAGGACTCGTCGACCACGGTCCGCAGCGCGTCGGTGGGCACCGAGGCGGCGAGGCTGTCCAGGTCGCCGAGCACCTGGTCGGTGGGCACCGGGGTGACCGCGCGGTCGGCCGGGATCACCGAGCCCTCCGCCAGGAACGGCCCGTTCTCGTTCTTCGGCCGCAGGTCGACGAACTGCTCGCCGACCGCCGACCGGTTGACCACCATGGCCTGCAGGTCGGCGGGGATCTGCGGCATGTCCGGCTCGATGTTCAGCTCGGCCTGCAGCCCGCGCTCGGTCAGCGACAGCTCGCCCACCCGGCCCACGTTGTAACCGCGGTAGGTGACCTCGGCGTTGGTGAAGATGCCACCGCTGGCGTTGAGCTGCAGGTTCACCGTGTAGCCGCCCTGGCCGAACACGCGGCCCACGTCGGTGAACCGGAACAACGCGTACACGATGGACAGCACCGCGATCACCGCGAAGGCGATCAGCTGCAGTTTCGTCTTGCGCACCAGCATCAGCCGGCACCCCCTGAAAGCACGTCGAAGATGCCGCCGATGCCGGTCTGCTGCGGCGCGGGCGCCTGCCCGCCGGTCGGCGCGCCCTGCCCGGTGCCGATCGGGGTGGAGGTGGGCAGCGGCAGCAGCGGGGGCGCGTTCGGATCGACCCCGTTCTGGCCGCCGGTCAGCCCGAGGTTGCCCGGCAGGATGTCCTGCAGCGGGTTCTGCCTGCTGCGGCCCAGGTTCGCCAGCACCTCGTTGAGGTTCAGGTCGATCTTGGCGTACAGGTTGAAGTAGTCGCCCTTCACGCCGTCCACGGCGGCGTCGCTGAACGGGAAGGTCAGCAGCAGCTCCAGCGCCTTCGGCAGGTCGTTGCCCGCCTCGCCGAGCTTCTGCAGCGTCGGCTGCAGCGCCTTGAGATTGGCGACCAGGTCCTCCTGGCTCTTGTTGACCGTGTCGGTGGCCACCCCGGACAGGTCGTTGAGCGCCTGCAGCATGGTGACCAGCTGCCCGCGCTGCTCCTCCAGCACCTTCAGGCCCGGCCCGAGGTTGTCCAGCGCGCCGGCGATCTGGTCGCGCTGGCCGTTCAGCGTGGACGAGAGCCGGTTCAGCCCGTCGAGCGCGCGGGTGATGTTCGACGACTGCGCGTCGAGGCTGGCGACCAGGTCGTTGGCGTTGTGCAACAGGTTCCGCAGGTCCGGCGCGCGGCCCTCGGTGGCCGCGTTCAGCTCCTTGGTGATGGTGTTGAGCTGCTCCACGCCACCGCCGTTGAGCAGCATGGACAGCGCGCCGAGCACCTCCTCCACCTCGACGTTGCGATTGGTCCGCTCGACCGGGATGAGCATGCCGTCGGCGAGGCGCTCCTGCGCCTTGCCGTCCGGCGGCGGGCTCAGCTCGACGTACTTCTCACCGAGCAGGCTCGACTGGCGCAGGTTGGCCAGCGCGTTCGACGGCAGCTCGACGTCGCCGTTGACCAGCACGCTGACCTCGGCGGTCCAGCCGTCCGGCGCCAGCCCGATGCTCTCCACCCGGCCGACCGGCACCTCGTTGATCTTCACCCCGGCCTGCGGGATCAGGTCGAGCACGTCCCGGAACTGCACCTTCACCGTGTACGGGTGGTCGCCGAGATCGGCACCGCCGGGCAGCGGGATGTCGTAGATGCCGGTGAACCCGCAGCCGGACAGGGTCACCGCGGCGACCGCGCCGATGGCGGCGAAGGCCTTGCGCCTCATCGGGCACCTCCGGACATCACGTCAACCAGCGGCAGCGGCAACGGCGGTGCCTCGCCCTTCTTCGCCGCGGCCACCACCTGCGCCACCGAGGGCAGCGGCAGCGCGCCGTCGAGCACCGGCTGGAGGTCCTTGCACAGGTCGCCGACCAGGTCGAGCTGGTCCGGCGTCTGCTTGAGCAGGTTGCACACCATCAGCACCGGCGGCTGGGTCAGCTCGTTCAGGTTCGGCCTGGCGTCGAGCGTGCCGGACGAGGCGTTGTAGGTGTTGACCAGGTTGCCCAGCGCCACCGGGGCCACGTCCAGGATCTCGGCCAGCGCGCCGCGCTGGTCCACCAGCGTCCTGGTGATGCTGGCCAGCTTGTCCACATTGGACTTGAGCTTGTCGCGGTTCTTCTCCACGAAGGCCTGCACCTGCTCCAGCGTCGGGCCCAGCTGCTGGACCGTCTCGGCCAGGTTGCCGCGCTCGTCGGCGAGGAAGCCGGTGACGTCGGCGAGCTGCCGCTCGAACTCGCGGATCTGGCCGTCGCTGTTGGCCAGCGTGGTGGAGAAGTCGCCCAGGTTGCGCACGGTGGCGAACAGGTCGTCCTTGTTGCCGGCCAGCGTGCCCGACGCCTGGCCGAGCCGGGTGATCGTGTCGTGCAGGGCCTGGCCGTTGCCGTCGAAGTTGTCGGCGAGCGTGGTCAGCAGGGTGGACAGCGAGCCGTCCTTGTTCACCCCGTTCGGGCCGAGCGACTGGCTGACCCGGCTCAGGCTGGCGTAGAGGTCGTCCACCTCCAGCGGCACCGCGGTGCGCTCGATCGGGATGGTGGCGCCCTCCTCGATCACCGGGCCGCCGGTGTGCGCCGGGGTCAGCTGCACGTACCGGTCGCTGACCAGCGACGGCGCCACGATCACCGCCTGCGCGTCGGCGGGCACGGCGACCGCGCGGTCGTACTCCATGCTCACGCGGACCCGGTCGCCCATCGGCTCGACCTTCTCCACGGTGCCCATCTGCACACCGAGCATGCGCACGCTGTTGCCCTCGTACAGGCCGACCGCGGTGGGGAACCAGGCGGTCAGGTGCTTGCGGCCCGGGTCCTTCAGCGTCCACCACAGGCCACCGGCCACCAGCAGCGCGAGCACACAGGCCACGCTGAGCCAGCGGGCCACGTTCATTCCGAAGCGGGTATCGGTCATTTCGCGTTGCACCCGTCTTCGTTGATCGGGCCGACGGACGGCAGCAGCAGGCCGCAGATGTAGTTGTCGAACCAGCGGCCGTTGCCGATGGTGTTGTTGAACACCCGGATGAACGGCGCGAACTCGCGCAGGCCCGCGGCCAGCGCGTCCTGGTTGCGCTGCAGCATCGAGGTGAGCTGGTCGAGCTGGGTGAGCACCGGGTCCAGCTGCGCGTCGTTGTCCTCGATCAGCCCGCGGAGCTCGGTGGACAGCGTCTTGGTGCCCTCGAGCAGCCTGCTGATCGCCTCCTTGCGCTTGCCGACCTCTTCGAGCAGCTTGTTGCCGTCCTGGAGGAGCTTGGTCACCTCGGCGTCGCGGTCCACCAGGGTCTGGCTGACCTGCTTGGTGTTGGCCAGCAGCTGGGCCAGCTGGTCGTCGCGCTTGGCGATGGTGTCGGACAGCTCGGACAGCCCGGACAGCGCGCCCTTCACGTCGTCCGGGGTGTCGGAGAAGGTCTCCGACAGCACGTCGAAGCTCTTCGCCAGCTGGGTGGTGTCGATCTCGTCGACCGTGCCGGACAGCCCGCGGAAGGCCTCCAGCACGTCGTACGGCGAGGCCGTGCGCTCACGCGGGATGGCCACGTCCGGGTCGAGCACCTGGTCGCCGATCGGGTCGAGCGCCAGGTACTTCTGCCCGAGCAGGGTCTTCAGCTTGATCGCCGCGCTGGTCTTGTCACCCAGCCAGGCGTCCTTGACCTTGAACGAGACGCGGACCTTGTCCCCGGCCAGCTCGATGTCGGAGACCGCGCCGACCTTGACCCCGGCGATGCGCACCTCGTCGTCGGGCACCAGCCCGGCCGCCTCGCCGAACTCGGCGGTGTAGCTGGTGCCGCCACCGATCACCGGCAGGTCCTCGGAGTTCAGCGCGGCGATCACGCCGAGCAGGATCACCGCGATGCCGGCCAGCGCGATGGGGATCGGATTGCGTTGCTGGAAGCTTTTCATCCGCCACACCGCTCCCGGTTGACCGGCGCGATCGGCACGTCGATCGGCTGGCTGATCAGCGGCGGCAGCGCGACGCTGCCGGTCATCTCACAGGCGTAGAAGTTGAACCACGACCCGTAGTCGGCGGTCCGGCTCAGCGTGGCCACCTTGTACGGCAGGAACTGGATGAAGTGCTCCACCACCGGCTCGTTCCGGTTGAGGTTCTCGGTCAGGGTGCCCAGCGCGGCGATGTCGTTCTTCAACGGCTCCCGCGCTTCGCTGAGCAGCCCGGAGGTGGTCTCGGCCAGGCCGCCGAGCGAGTCGATCGCGTCCCCGATCGGCTTGCGGTCCTCGGCCAGCCCGGAGACCAGCCGCTGCAGCGTGGCGATCAGCTCGGACAGCTGCGGGGTGCGCTGGTTGATCGTGTCCAGCACGCCGTTGAGGTTCGTGATCACCTCGCCGATGACCTGGTCCTTCTCGGCGATCGTGCTGGTCAGCGACGCGGTGTGGGCGAGCAGGCTCTCCACCGTGCCGCCTTCTCCCTGCAGAACCTGGATGACCTGGTACGACAGCTTGTTCACGTCCTCCGGGTTCAGCGCGCGGAACAGCGGCTTGAACCCGTTGAACAGCTCGGTCAGGTCCAGCGCGGGCTTGGTGCGCTCCAGCGGGATGGTGCCGCCCTCGGGCAGCGTGTCCCCCGGCGTGCCGGTGCCCTGGGCGAGCGAGATGTAGCGCTGGCCGACCAGGTTCCGGAACTTGATCGTCGCGGTCACCCCGGCGGGCAGCTTGCGCCCGGCGTCCACCTCGAACTCCACCTCGGCCTGCCGCCGGTCCACGATCCGCACGTCGGACACCTGGCCGACGCGGACCCCGGCGATGCGCACGTCGTCGTTGGGCAGCAGCAGCGTGGCGTCGGTGAACCTGGCGGTGTAGGTCGCGGTCTTGCTCAGGTTCAGGTTCGCGATGCTGATGCCGAGCACCGCGGTGAACAACACGGTGATCACGATGAAGATGATCAGCTTGACCAGTGCTCCGGTCACCTTCACTTGAAGGTCACCTCCGCTCCGCGGTACAGCGGTCCCACCAGCAATCCGCTCCAATCCGGCACCTGCCCGGCGGCCATCCCGGTCTGGATGCCCAGCAGCTCGCTGAGGAAGCGCTGCTCGGCCGGGCTGTAGGCGAGGTCGCCACCGGCCGCGCCACCGCCGACGCCGACCGCGTTCGCCGCGTTGCTCGGCGGCAGCAGGCCGTCGTTCTGCGAACGCGCTGGCGGCGGGTGCTCGCTGCCGTCGTCGATCGGGCCGTCCGGCGGGTGCTGCGGGAAGGGCACCGGGAACTGCTTCATGTCGTAGCAGCGCGGGCCGCGCTTGTCGTTGAACTCCGGCTCGTCCTGCCCCGGCTGGTACGGCCCGCGGTTCACGGTGATCTCGATGGTCGCGTGCAGGCCGGGCTTGCCGGTGCCCTTGCCGAGCGCCTTGTCCACCTTCGGCACGGTGTCGGCCATCTGCCCGATCACGCACGGGTACTCGGGCGCGTACTTGGCCAGCAGTTCGGCCGTCGGGCGCGCGGTCTCGCCGAGCGCGATGAGGTTCGACTTGTTCGCCTCCAGGAACGACCCGAGGTCGACCGAGGCGTTGGTCAGGTTGCCGTACAGCGCTTCGAGGTTCGGCTTCTGCTCGGCGATCGTGCCGGTGGTGGTGGTCAGGTTGTCCAGTGCCTGCACCAGTTCCGGCGCGCTGTCGGAGAAGTTGTCGGAGAACTTCGCCAGCTCCTGCAGGTTGCGCTGCAGGTCGGGCAGGTGCGGGTTCAGGTCGCCCACGTACTGGCCGAGTTCGCTCAGCGTCTCGCCGAGCGGCTCGCCGCGGCCCTGCAACGCCGAGGAGATCGCGGTGAGCGTGCTCGACAGCTTCTGCGGCTGGACCGCCTGCAGCACCGGCAGCAGGTGCTCGAAGGCCTGCGACAGCTCGACCGCGCTGGAACTGCGGTCCTGCGGGATCACGTCCCCGTCGGCGATCTTCACCGGGGCCGGGTTCTCCGGGATCTCCAGCGACACGAACCGCTCGCCGAACAACGTCTTCGGCAGGAACCGCGCGGAGACGTTGGCCGGGATCAGCTGCGCCGACTCGGGCAGCAGCTCCAGGGTCAGCTCCGAGCCGTCCGGGGTGGCGGCGACGTCGGAGACCACCCCGACGATCAGGCCGCGCACCTTCACGTCCGACTGCCTGGCCAGCTGGTTGCCCACCTTGTCGGCCTGCAGCTTGACGTGCACGAACGAGCTGAACGCCTTGTTGTACATGGCCACGCTGAGGGTGACCCCGCCGATCATCACCACGATGAACGCCAGGCCCAGCAGGCGCTTGCGAATCGTGCTCATCCCGCGATCCTCACCGTGGTCGTGGTCCCCCAGATGGCGAACCCGATGAAGAAGTTCACGATCGCCACGGTGACGATCGTGGTCCGCACCGCGCGGCCGACGGCCACGCCGACCCCGGCCGGACCGCCGCTGGCGCGGTAGCCGTAGTAGCAGTGCGAAAGGATGATGATCACCGCGAAGATGAGCACCTTCACAAACGAGATGAACACGTCTTCGGGTGGTAGGAACAGGTTGAAGTAGTGGTCGTAGGTGCCAGCCGACTGGCCGTAGAAGTACACCGTGACTATTC
This sequence comes from Amycolatopsis albispora, assembly GCF_003312875.1. Lineage (NCBI taxonomy): Bacteria > Bacillati > Actinomycetota > Actinomycetes > Pseudonocardiales > Pseudonocardiaceae > Amycolatopsis > Amycolatopsis albispora. Next base: position 7,167,232 of record NZ_CP015163.1, on the reverse strand, counting down.
GCGAGCCGAGGTAGGACATCAGCAGGCCGATGATGTACAGCGGGATGACCGCGATGAAGCCGGCGATGATCCGGGTGGTCACCAGGTAGGGCAGGCTCGGCACGCCCATCACTTCCAGCGCGTCGATCTCCTCCGAGATGCGCATCGCGCCGAGCTGGGCGGTGAAGCCGGCGCCGACGGTGGCCGACAGCGCGAGCCCGGCGACCAGCGGCGCGATCTCACGCGTGTTGATGTAGGCCGAGGCGAACCCGGCGAAGGCCGCGGTGCCGATCTGGTCCAGCGCGGCGAAGCCCTGCAGGCCGACCACCACCCCGGTGAACACGGTCAGGCCGACCATCACGCCGACCGTGCCGCCGATCACGGCGAGCGCGCCGGAGCCGAAGCTCACCTCGGCGAGCAGCCGCATCGTCTCCTTCATGTACTTCCGCAGCGACTGCGGGATCCAGGCCAGCGCGCGGATGTAGAACGACAGCTGGTCCCCGAGCTGGTCGAGCAGGCCGAGCGGGGCGTTCACCGCGCGGCGCGCGCCCTGGCCGATGGCGTGGCGAAAGGCCATGGTCAGCTCCCCTTCGCCGGAACGACCTGCAGGTAGAGCAGGGTCAGGATGAAGTTGACGAAGAACAGCAGCAGGAAGGTGATCACCACGGCCTGGTTCACCGCGTCGCCGACGCCCTTCGGGCCCGGCGGCGGGTTCAGCCCGCGGTAGGCGGCCACCACCCCGGCGATGAAGCCGAAGATCAGCGCCTTCAGCTCGCTGATCCACAGGTCGGGCAGCTGCGCCAGGGCGGAGAAGCTGGCCAGGTAGGCACCCGGCGTGCCGCCCTGCAGCACCACGTTGAAGAAGTAACCGCCGAGCACGCCGATCACGCTGACCACGCCGTTCAGCAGCACCGCGACCAGCATCGAGGCGAGCACGCGCGGCACGATCAGCCGCTGCACCGCGGAGACGCCCAGCACCTCCATCGCGTCGATCTCCTCGCGAATGGTGCGGGCGCCGATGTCCGCGCAGATCGCCGAGCCGCCGGCACCGGCCACCAGCAGCGCGGTCACGATCGGCGCGGCCTGCTGGATGATCGCCAGCACGCTGGCGGCACCGATGAACGACTGCGCGCCGAGCTGGGTGATCAGCGAGCCGAGCTGCAGCGCGACCAGCGCGCCGAACGGGATGGCGACCAGCGCGGTGGGCAGGATCGTCACGCTGGCGATGAACCACGACTGCTGGATGAACTCGCGCACCTGGAACGGGCGCTGGAAGATCCCGCGGATGACGTCGAGGCCGAGCGCGAAAAGCTTCCCGGTCTCGCGGAGCATCCCGATCCCGGGGATCTTGGCGGAGGTGGCCGAACTCATGTACCGCCCTGCCTGGGATCACGCGCTCGGGGCTCGGTCCAGCCGCTCTGCGGCATGCTGGCCACCTGGTCGGCGGGCAGCTGACCGCGGTGCTGGCTGGGCGGCTGCCCCTGGTACTGGGCTTGCGGGGGCTGCTGGGGTTGCTGTCTCGCGCCGACGAGCCGGTGCGGGTGCACGCCGTAGTGCCGCTGTTCTTCCGGCGAAAGCGACTCGATGACCTTCTCCTGCGCGGCGGGCGGCAGCGTGTGGAGGTTGCGCATCACGCGGTCCTGGCGGCGACGGGCGCCCATGCGCTCCGGCAGGCCGGGGGTGGGCTGCATCTGCGGCGGCACGCCACGCACGTCCTCGACCCCGCCGGCGTGGTGACCCGCCTCGAACATGGCCTTCTCGGCGGCCATGGTGGCGGAGTCCTTTTCCTCGCTCATCCCGATCGGGCCGTCCATCCGGCCGTTGAGGAACTGCTTGACCACCGGCTCCTCGCTGGTGAGCAGCACTTCGCGCGGGCCGAACATGACCAGTTCCTTGCGGAAGAGCATGCCGATGTTGTCCGGCACCGTCCTGGCCAGGTTGATGTTGTGCGTGACGATCAGGAAGGTGGCGTCGATCTGGGTGTTGACGTCGATGAACAGCTGGCTGATGTAGGTGGTGCGCACCGGGTCGAGGCCGGAGTCCGGCTCGTCGACCAGGATGATCTCGGGGTCGAGCACCAGCGCGCGGGCCAGCCCGGCGCGCTTGCGCATCCCGCCGGAGATCTCGCCGGGGAGCTTCTTGTCGGCACCGGCCAAACCGGTCATTTCGAGCTTTTCCAGCACGATCCGCTTGATCTCGGTTTCCGACTTCTTGGTGTGCTCGCGCAGCGGGAACGCGACGTTGTCGTAGAGGTTCATCGAGCCGAAGAGCGCGCCGTCCTGGAACAGCACGCCGAACAGCTTCCGCGTTTCGTACAGCTTCGACTCGGAGCAGCGGACGATGTCGACCCCGTTGATCGTGCAGCTGCCGCGTTCCGGCTTGAGCAGCCCGATCATCGACTTCAGGAACACCGACTTGCCGGTGCCCGACGGGCCGAGCAGGACCGAGACTTCACCAGGCGGCAGGGTCAGTGACACGTCCCGCCAGATGGCCTGCCTTCCGAAGGACTTCGTCAGACCCTCGACGACCACCTCGGCACCCATCGCACCTCCAGGAGCAGTCTTCATTGTCGGCTCTCGCACCCACCCTGGTGTAGCAACGAGCAGGGCGGACACAGGTTACTCATGAGTTTTCCCCGGCGGACGGGGGTTGGGCGCGGTGGCAGCACCGTAGCCCATCCGGGGGAATCTCGCACCAGAAGACGGAAGGGGCGGGCACCTCGCGGTGCCCGCCCCTTCCGGCAGTGCTGGGTCAGCCCTGGATCACTTGAGCGAGATCTTCGCGCCCGCGCCCTCGAGCTTCTCCTTGGCGGCCTCGGCGGCCTCCTTGTCGACCTTCTCCAGGATGGCCTTGGGCGCGCCCTCGACCAGCTCCTTGGCCTCCTTCAGGCCCAGGCCGGAGACGACCTCGCGGACCACCTTGATGACCTGGATCTTCTTGTCACCGGCGGACTCGAGCACGACGTCGAACTCGTCCTGCTCCTCGGCGGCGGCCGGGGCGGCACCGGCGGCACCCGGGGCGGCGGCGACGACCGCGGCCGGGGCGGCGGCGGTGACGTCGAAGGTCTCCTCGAACTGCTTCACGAACTCGGACAGCTCAAGCAGCGTCAGCTCCTTGAAGGCGTCGAGCAGTTCTTCGGTGCTCAGCTTCGCCATGATGGCGTTCCTCTCTGGATGTGAACTCTAGAGTTCAGGGGGTGGGTTTCAGCTTTCGGCAGGTGCTTCGCCCGCGCCGCCCTCTTCGCCCTTGCGCTTCTCTTCGAGCGCGGCGGCGAGCCGGGCGACCTGGGAAGCCGGCGCCTGGAAGAGCGCGGCGGCCTGGGACAACTTGGCCTTGAACGCGCCTGCGGCCTTGGACAGCAGCACCTCACGGCTTTCGAGGTCCGCGATGCGGGTGATCTCGTCGACGCTGAGGGGCTTGCCGTCCATGTAGCCGCCCTTGATGACAAGGGCGCTGTTGTCCTTCGCGAAGTCGCGGAGCGCCTTCGCGGCGTCGACCGCTTCACCTTCGATGAAGGCGATGGCGGTCGGGCCGACGAAGAGGTCGTCGAGACCCTCGATCCCCGCGTCCTGCGCAGCACGCTGGACGAGGGTGTTCTTCGCGACGCGGTACTTGGCACTGGAGCCGAGAGCGACACGCAGCTGTGACAGCTGGGCGACGGAGAGGCCGGTGTACTCGGTAACAACGGTGGCCGAGCTCGTACGGAACCTGTCCGCGATCTCGGCGACGGCCGCCACCTTGTCGGGCTTCGCCATTGGTCGCCTCCTCTCTTGGCTGGTGACCGCCGTGGAGGGACCCCGCGAAATGAAAAACGCCCCAGCGCAGACAGGCGCGGGGCGTCAAGCGACCATGACAGCATGGTCGAGCCTCGTTCCTCCTGCGCGGGCCGCCCGCCATCACGTGGGGGGGACCTTCGTTCCCGGGGCTTTCGCCCAGGGAAGACCAGCGGTCTTCGGTAGAACCGCCGACAACTATACGTGCCCACTTCCCCGCCCCCGCAGCCCCCCTGCTTTAGCGGGCAAAAGCAGCCTGGTGGGGTCACGGACCTGCTTTTGCCCGCAGAAGCAGGGTGGCGGGCAGACGGGGCGGGGGCGGACCGGCATCATGGGTCACGTGGCGGACCAGCGTGGAGAAGAGCACCCCGGGGCCGAGGTCGAACCTGCCCGCCGGGCGGAACCGGCCCCCCAGCCGCCTGCCGACCCGGAGCAGCTGCGCCAGTTCCAGCAGTTCCAGCAATTCCAGGAGTTCCTCAAGTTCTCCGAAGCGCAAAAAGCCCAGCAGTCTCAGCAGAGCGCCGAGCTGCCGCAGCAGAGCGCCGAGCTGACCCAGCAGGCGCCACTTCCGCAACCCACCCAGCAACCACCCCTGCCCCAGCCGAGCCACCAGCCGCCCCTGCCGCAGCCGAGCCAGCAGCAGTGGCTCCCCGCCCAGCAACCGCCCCCACCCCCGCGCCCCAAGGTGCCGCGCTGGCTGAAGTGGATCGGCAAGAAGGTGCTCGGCTGGCCGATCCTGCTCCTGCTGCTCGCCCTCGCCGCCACCTGGGCCTACAACCACTTCTTCCCCGGCGAGGACGAAGAGCTGCCCGCGCCGGAAGCCGGCCGCGGCACCTACAGCGCCACCGAGCTGCTCCAGCCCAACCCGTACCGCGCCGTGCAGCTGGTCTACCAGCAGATCGCGCAGAACCTGCCCGACATGGCCTGCGGCAACCTGTCGAAGGCCGCGCAGGCCAAGTTCGCCGCCGACCTCGGCTTCGCCGACTGCGCGCAGGCGGTGCACCAACTCAGCACCGAGGTCACCAACAAGACCCAGTACGCCCAGTCGATCCCGTTCAACAAGTCCGGCCAGCCACCCGGCGACGTCGTCGTGATCAACTCGTGCGACTACGAGATCAAGGGCGGCGGGCGCGCGCTCGGCGTGTTCACCGTCGAACGCCAGCGGACCGACGCCTCGGGTGGCCAGGTCAAGGGCGAGCAGTGGCTGATCACCGGGCACGAGCCCGGCCCGCACCCGTGCCCCGGCACAAAGCCGAGTGCGCCGCCGTCGAACTGACGCTGGTCACACAAGGTCCCCATCGGACGGCCTCCGGTTTAGGGTAGCTTCACCTAACTCAACGGAGGTTGTTCCAATTGCGTAGAAAGACGCTGGTGGCGACCGTCGCCGTCGCTCTTGTGTCGTTGTCGGCTTGCGGGTCGGGAGAGCAGGCCGCCGCGCCCGCGTCCGGCGGCTGGTCCTTCACCGACGACCGCGGCACCACGGTGACCGCCGCGGGCACGCCCCAGCGGATCGTCGCCCAGGTCTCCTCGGCGGCGGCACTGAAGGACTTCGGCGTGAAGGTGACCGGCACCTTCGGCCCGCTGGTCCGCCCCGACGGCTCGGTCGAGCCGGAGGCGGGCAGCCTGGTCCCGTCCGAGGTCACCGACGTCACCGGCCCGGCGTACGGCGAGCTGAACCTCGAGCGCCTCGCGTCGCTGAAGCCGGAACTGCTGGTCAGCGGCAAGTACGCGGAGTTCCCCGGCCTCTGGCACCTCAAGGAGGACCAGGAGAAGCGCGCGCTGGAGATCACCCAAACAGCCGGCATCGTGCAGTCCGGCGCCGACCTGCCCAAGACCATCTCGCGGTACAGGGACCTCGCCCGCGCGCTCGGCGCCGACGTCGAATCGCCGCAGGTCAAGGCCGATGAGCAGGCCTTCCACGCGGCGGCCCAGCGGATCAAGGACATCGGCGCGCGGATGAAGGCGGAGAACCGCAGCATCCTGGCCGTCGGCGGGCTGCCCGACCAGTACTTCGTGGTGGTGCCGGGCCGCAACCCCGACCTCGCCTACTACACCGAGGGCCTCGGCCTGCCGATCAAGACCCCGGACGCGCCGGACACCACGGGCGGCGGCTACTTCGAGATCCTGTCGTGGGAGCGGGCCGACAAGTACCAGGCCGACCTCCTGATGTGGGACACGCGCCCCGCGTCCATCCCGCCCGCGCAGCTCAAGGCGAACCCGGTGTTCGCCGCGATGCCCGCCGCCGCGAACGACCGCTTCGTCGAGTGGGACGCCGTCGCGCCGCTCAGCTACGCCAGCTACGCGAAGATCATGAACAAGCTCGCCGACCAGCTCGAAGCCAAGCTCGCCACGCTTTAGCCCGCAGAAGCAGCGGCGTCCTGCTTTAGCCCGCAGAAGCAGGACGCCACGCTTTTGCCCGCAGAAGCATGGCCACAAGCTTTTGCCCGCTAAAGCTGCCCCACCTGCTTTTGCCCGCAAAAGCAGGTGGCCGGGCGGAAGGGTGCGGTCAAGCAGAAGGGCGGTCCCGCAGCTGCGGGACCGCCCTTCTGGTGCTTCAGGCGACTCAGGCGTTCGCGTCCTCGGCGAGGAGGTTGCGGGTGCGAGCCGGGTCCACCGGGATGCCGGGGCCCATGGTCGTGGTGAAGGTGACCTTCTTCAGGTAGCGGCCCTTCGCCGACGACGGCTTGGCGCGCAGGATCTCGTCCAGCGCGGCGGCGTAGTTCTCCACCAGCTTGTCGGTGTCGAACGAGGCCTTGCCGATCACCAGGTGCAGGTTCGCCTGCTTGTCCACGCGGAAGTTGATCTTCCCGCCCTTGATGTCCGAGACCGCCTTGGCGACCGCGGGGGTCACCGTGCCGGTCTTCGGGTTCGGCATCAGGCCACGCGGGCCGAGGATGCGGGCGATGCGCCCGACCTTCGCCATCTGGTCCGGCGTCGCGATCGCGGCGTCGAAGTCGAGCCAGCCACCCTGGATGCGCTCGATCAGTTCGTCGGTGCCGACCGCGTCCGCGCCGGCGGCTTCGGCCTCGGCGGCCTTGTCGCCGGTGGCGAAGACGATGACGCGGGCGGTCTTACCGGTGCCGTGCGGCAGGTTCACGGTGCCGCGGACCATCTGGTCGGCCTTGCGCGGGTCCACCCCGAGGCGCATGGCGACCTCGACGGTGGCGTCCATCTTGGTCTTGGACGTCTCCTTGGCGAGCTTCGCGGCCTCGAGCGGGGCGTACAGCCGCTCGCGGTCGATCAGCTCGGCGGCCTGACGGTAGGCCTTGCTGCGCTTGGTCATGCTCTGTCCTTAACTAGCGTGTTCAGTGGATCAGTTGTGGTCGGAGCCAGCGCCTGGCTCTCCCACGGGAACCGGCTGGTTCAGCCTTCGACCGTGATGCCCATCGAGCGGGCGGTGCCGGCGATGATCTTCGCGGCCTGGTCGATGTCGTTGGCGTTGAGGTCGCTCTTCTTGGTCTCGGCGATCTCGCGGACCTGGTCCCAGGTGACCTTGGCGACCTTGGTCTTGTGCGGCTCGCCGGAGCCCTTCTCCACGCCCGCGGCCTTCAGCAGCAGCTTCGCCGCCGGCGGCGTCTTGAGCTTGAAGTCGAACGAGCGGTCCTCGTACACGGAGATCTCGACCGGCACCACGTTGCCGCGCTGGGACTCAGTCGCCGCGTTGTAGGCCTTGCAGAACTCCATGATGTTGACGCCGTGCTGACCCAGCGCCGGGCCGACCGGCGGAGCCGGGTTCGCGGCCCCCGCCGAGATCTGCAGCTTGATGATCGCTGCAAGCTTCTTCTTCTTGGGTGGCATTGCTTCGTGTCCTTCTCACTATCAAGTCCCCCGCACACCTGCCAGTACGCGGGGACTGCCGGCTCAGTGCCGAGCCGTCAGATCTTGGAGACCTGGTTGAACGACAGCTCGACCGGGGTTTCCCGGCCGAAGATCGACACCAGGACCTTCAGCTTCTGCCCGTCGGCGTTCACTTCGCTGATCGTGGCGGGCAGGGTGGCGAACGGGCCGTCCATCACGGTGACCGACTCGCCGACCTCGAAGTCCACCTCGACGGTACCGCCGCCGAGCGGGGCCTCCGCCGTCGCGGTCTCGCCCTTGGCCTTGGCCGGGGCGGCCTTCTCGACCTGCGGCGCGAGGAACTTCAGCACCTCGTCGATGGTCAGCGGCGACGGACGCGAGGTGGCGCCCACGAAGCCGGTGACACCGGGGGTGTTGCGGACCGCACTCCACGACGCGTCGTTGAGTTCCATCCGGACCAGGATGTAGCCGGGCAGCACCTTGCGCTGCACCTGCTTGCGCTGGCCGTTCTTGATCTCGGTGACCTCCTCGGTGGGCACCTCGATCTGGAAGATGTACTCCTCGACGTCCAGCGTCTGGGTACGGGTCTCGAGATTGGTCTTGACCTTGTTCTCGTAACCCGCGTACGAGTGCACCACGTACCAGTCGCCGGGCGCGGCCTTGAGCTCCGCGCGCAGCTTGGCGACCGGGTCTTCGTCGGCCTCGGGCTCTTCGGCCGGTTCCGGTTCCGTGCCCGCCGCGTCGCCGGCCGGCTCGTCGGAGCTGTTCGCCTCAACCGGCTCGGTGTGCTCACCGTCGTTGTCGACGGCCTCGGACACCTGCGCGTCGGAAAGGTCGGTCAGCTCCTGACCGTTGCCTGTGCCGTTGTCGGAGGTCACGTTCCGTCCTCTCAGTTGATCACGTGTCGTACTCGGGGCGTAGCCGCGGCACCGCCGTCCTCAGCGGCGGGCTCCGGCGCGCTCAGTTGCCGAATACGACACCGATGGCCTCGTGGAACACGAGGTCCAGGCCGAAGACCAGGGCCACCATGAACGCCAGGAAGACCAGCACCACCGCGGTGTAGGTGACCATCTGCTTGCGGGTCGGCCAGATGACCTTCCGCAGCTCGGCCCACACCTCGCGGATGAAGCGGACCAGCCGCTTGATCGGCGAGGCCTGCTTCTCCTTGCGATCACGCTTCGGCGTCGGCTTGGCCTTGGCGTCGGACGCCTTGCCCGCCGGCCGAGTCTTGTCCCCGTCCTCTTCCGACTTGGCCGCGCCTGCCTTGCCGGCTGGCCGGGCGGAGGCGCGACGCTCACGCCGAGCCGCGGCGGTGACCGGACGAGAAGGGCGCTTCGGCCCCTTCTCCTGGTCCTTCTCGCCGTCCTCGCTCACGAACCACTCCTCCGCTTCACCGACTGATACGCAGGGGTGACAGGACTTGAACCTGCAACCTGCGGTTTTGGAGACCGCTGCTCTGCCAATTGAGCTACACCCCTTTGAGCGCAACCGCCGCTCTTGGACGCATTCGACCCTCCCCGCATCCCTGCGGGGACGAGTGTCGGGCGTTCCAAGTTCGGAAGTCTACGGCACGCCTCACCGGCTCGTGCAAGCTACCCCTGCGGCAAGCCGCCGGGCGCTTGTGGCGTAGGGCACCCTTCGTGGAAAACTGCCCCCCATGACCACCAGCGACCGCATCTCGGCCAGGATCGCCGGCATCAACCCGTCGGCCACGCTCGCCGTGGACGCCAAGGCCAAGGCCCTCAAGGCCGAAGGCCGCCCGGTGATCGGCTTCGGTGCCGGTCAGCCCGACTTCCCCACGCCGGACTACGTGGTGGAGGCGGCCGCCGCGGCCGTCCGCGACCGCGCCAACCACGGCTACACCGCCGCCGCGGGCCTGCCCGAACTGCGCGAGGCGATCGCGGCGAAGACCCTGCGCGACTCCGGGTTCGAGGTCAGCCCGTCGCAGACACTGGTGACCAACGGCGGCAAGCAGGCGGTCTATTCCGCCTTCGCCACCCTGCTCGACCCGGGCGACGAGGTGCTGCTGCCCGCGCCGTACTGGACCACCTATCCGGAGTCGATCACGCTGGCGGGCGGCGTTCCGGTGCAGGTCACCGCGGACGAGTCGACCGGGTACCTGGTGAGCGTGGAGCAACTGGAGGCAGCGCGGACGCCGCGGACGAAGGTGCTGCTGTTCAACTCGCCGTCGAACCCGACCGGCGCGGTCTACCCGCGCGAGCAGGTCGAGGCGATCGGCCGGTGGGCGCTCGAGCACGGCATCTGGGTGATCACCGACGAGATCTACGAGCACCTGGTCTACGACGGGGTGAAGGCCGAGTCGCTGCCGGTGGTGGTGCCGGAGCTGGCCGACCGGACGCTGGTGCTCAACGGCGTGGCGAAGACCTATTCGATGACCGGCTGGCGGGTCGGCTGGATCATCGGGCCCGACGACGTGATCAAGGCGGCCTCGAGCTACCAGTCGCACCTGTGCGGGAACGTGTCGAACGTGGCGCAGCGGGCGGCGCTGGCCGCGGTGGCCGGTCCGCTCGACGCGGTGGCGCGGATGCGCGAGTCGTTCGACGAACGGCGCCGCACGATCGTGGCGATGCTGTCGGAGATCCCCGGTGTCGACTGCCCGACGCCGCAGGGCGCGTTCTACGCGTACCCGTCGGTGAAGTCCTTGCTGGGCAAGGAAATTCGCGGCGAGCGGGCGAGCGACACCGTGCAGCTGGCGGAAATCCTGCTGCGTGAGGCGGAGGTCGCCGCGGTGCCGGGTGAAGCGTTCGGCACGCCCGGGTACTTCCGGTTCTCGTACGCGCTGGCCAAGGACGACCTGGTCGAAGGCATCGGCCGCGTGGCGCGCCTGCTCGGCGAGGCACGCTGATGCGGCTCGGCGTCGGTCTCCCGCACTACGGCGCGCTCGCCGACCCGGCGGGCATCGCGACCTTCGCCGCGCACGCGGAGAAGGTCGGCTACGAGTCGCTGTGGGTGGGCGATCGGGTGCTGACGCCGCTGGAGCCGAGCGACCTGTATCCGGGTGGCACGCCGGAGCGGCCGTACCCGCCGCAGTTCACCAGGTACTTCGACCCGCTCGTGGCGCTGACCGTGGCGGCGACCGCCACCGAGCGGATCCGGCTGGGCAGCAGCACGCTGATCGGCACGCTGCATTCGCCGGTGCTGCTGGCGCGGACGCTCACCTCGATCGACCTGCTCAGCCGGGGCAGGCTGGACGTCGGCCTCGGCATCGGCTGGATGCGCTCGGAGTACGCGGCGGCGGGCGTGCCGTGGTCGGCGCGGGGGCGGCGGCTCGAGGAGCTGATGGACGCCCTCGTCGCCATGTGGACCGGCGACCCTGTTGCGCATGAAGGGCCGCTGTGGCAGATCCCGCCGTCGCAGGTGGACCTGCGTCCGGTGCAGCGCCCGCACCCGCCGCTGCTGCTCGGCGCGCACACCGAGGCCGCGCTGGAGCGGGTCGGCCGCAAGGCGGACGGCTGGCTGCCAGCGGGCAGGCCGCTCGAGGTGATGGCCCAGCAGTGGGACGTCATCCGCGCGGCCGCCGACCGAGCCGGACGCGACCCGGACCGCCTGCGGCGGGTGCTGCGACTGAACCCGCGGCCGGGGGCCGTGCTGACCGACGTGGCCGCCCAGCTCTCCGCCGCCCGGGAGGCGGGGATCGAGGAAGCCTTTGTCGACCTGCACTTCATCGCTTCCGATGTCGGGGAGGCGACGGAACTCGCGGACGAACTGTTCGCCCTCGTTGGCCAAGCCTGACCAGAACGGGCACGGTCGAAGAGGCAGGGCTCCGGCCACTCCCGCCCGACCGTGATGGGCACGATCGGGAGAGCACCGCTCCCGACCATCCGCGCCTGGCCGCGGCGGGCACGATCGAGGGGACGCCACTCCCGGCCTGCCACACCCGGGCGCGACGAGTGCTCGCGAGCAAGGCACCGCTCCCGTCGATCCGCGCCCACCCGTGACGGACACGGTCAGGCAAGGCGCCCCTCTGGCCATCCGTGCCCGACCGTGCTGGGCCCGGTCGAGGAGGCAGGGCTCCGGCCACTTCCGCCCGACCGTGATGGGCCCGCTCGGCCAAGCCGCTCTGACCATCTGCGCCTGGCCGTAACGGACACCCGTGGGCAAGGCGCCGCTCTGGTGACTCGCGCCCGGGCGAGGCGGATGCCGCCCGACTGTTCGCGCCTGGCCGTGACGAGCACAGTCACGGAGGGCACCGCGCCGCCCCTTTGGTGGCTGAGCGGAGTGGAGTGGCGCTGCGGCGTGTGGCTGTCGCGGGGCGTCGCTTGGGGTGACTCGCGCGTGTGGGCGCGAGGCCGCCGTGATGCGGCTGCTGTGCCGACGAGCGTCGGCGGTGGGTGGGGCTGGTGGGCCTCCTTTCCTCACCAGTGACGCTACGCCTGACCACCGTCAGCCCCTCCTACTTATCCACAGGTGTACGCCGCCTGTGGATAAGTCGAGGATAGTTCTATATCCACTAGAACAAAGTCGTTAGTTCTAGTACAGTTAGAACTATGCTGGTACGCATCGACCCCGCCTCTCCCTTACCGCTGTTCGAGCAGGTGGCCGCGGCGGTGCGGCGTGCGCTGGCCGAGGGGGACCTCGCGCTCGGCGAGCAGCTGCCGCCGGCCCGCGAGCTGGCGGCCTCGCTCGAAATCAACATCCACACCGTTCTCCGCGCCTACGCCCTCCTCCGCGACGAGGGCCTCATCGACCTGCGGCGCAGGCGCGGCGCGGTGGTCATCGCCGGTGCGCGGGAGCGCGCGCGGCTGACAGCACTGGTGGGCGACCTCATCACCGAGGCCAAACGCCTCGGCCTCGACGCCGACGAGCTCACCCGGACGATCAAGGAGCGCTACTCGTGAACCGACTCCGCATCTCGCTCGCCACCGGCGGCCTGCCCGCCGTACTCGCCATCGCCACCGGTCTACTGCACGAAACCTGGCGCGACCGACTGCCCGACCCGATCGCCGTGCACTGGCAGAACGGCAGCCCCGACGGGACCGCCGAAGCGGCCACCTTCGTCCCGATCATGCTCACCATCACCGCCGTCCTCCTGGTCGTGGGCAGCCTGCTGCTCAACCGCCGCCCCGTCCGATTCGGCGCCGGGTTCGCGGCCGGGATCGCGGCCTTCCCGGCCGTCACCGCGCTCGCCGTGCTGATCGCCAACCTCGACGCCGCCGACTGGCGGCAGGCCGACAACTTCCTGGTCGTGCTGGCCGTACCGGTCGGCGGCGCGATCGTCGCCGGGCTGCTGGGTGCGCTCATCGCGCCGAACGGCCCACAGCCGGTCAAGCCGGCCGGGCCGTCCGTCGGGCTGCGGCCCGGGGAACGCGCCTCCTGGTCCGGCGGCGCGAGCAACAACTACCTGCCCCTGCTCGCCCTCCTGACCCCGCTCACGCTGGTCTCCGGGAATCCCCCGCTCGTGCTGTACCCGGTGCTCACCATCGCCGTCGCGGTCGCGCTGTACGCGGTGACCAGGCTGCGCGTCCGGGTCGGCGCCGACGGCGTCACCATCCGCCTGATCGGCTTTCGCAGGCAAATGCCGCTCGACCGGATCGCCGGGGCCGACGTGGACCGCGTCAGCTTCTGGACCGGGCTCGGCGTGCGCGTCAACCCGCTCACCGGCGACACCGCGTACAAGGTCCGCGGCGGCGAGGCGCTGCGGCTCGACCTGAAGTCCGGGCGCAGCGTGTACGTCACGGTCGACCGGCCGCGGGAAGCCGCCGGGTTGCTGAACGACCTCCTGGCCCGTGACCAGGCGTCACCCGGTACGGGGAGTGCGGCGCGCTCCTGATCGCGTACAAACGGTCATGTGGCAAAAAACGGCGGCGGTTGCCTGCTCGTGGCGGTGGTGCTCGCGGCAGCCGTGGGGTTCGGCTACTACAAAACGCAGAACGGCGGTTCCGAGGCGGCCCCCGCGCCGCCCGGCTCGGCCGTCGGCGGCGGCACCGGGCGCTACGTGGCGCTCGGTGACTCCTACACCTCGTCGCCGAAAACCGGGAAGCTGTCCGGCGAACCGGCCGGCTGCGCCCGTTCCGACAACAACTACCCGCACCTGGTCGCCGCCGAGATCAATCCCGCCGAGTTCGCCGACGTCAGCTGCAGCGGCGCGGTGACCGCGTCCATCACCGGCTCGCAGAAGACCAGCAACGGCACCAACCCACCGCAGCTGAACGCGGTCAACGAGGCGACCACGCTGGTCACCCTCGGCATCGGCGGCAACGACGTCGGCTTCATCGGGTTCGCCGGCGAGTGCGTGGCCGGCTCGCCGACCGCCGCGCCCTGCAAGGAGAAGTTCACCTCGGGCGGCAAGGACCAGCTCGCCGCGAAGATCGACAGCACCGGCAAGAAGGTCGCTGAGCTGCTGAAGAAGATCCGCGCAAAGGCTCCGAAGGCGCAGCTCATCGTGGTCGGCTACCCGACCGTGCTGCCCGACGGCGACGGCTGCTGGCCCAACCTGCCGGTCGGCGCGCCCGACGTGGCCTACCTCCGCGACGCGCTCGCCGACCTCAACACCACGCTCTCCGAGACCGCCAAGCAGCACGACGCGGGCTTCGCCGACACCGCGGGCCCGACCAAGGGCCACGACGTCTGCACGAACCCCGACACCCGCTGGGTGGAGGGCCTGGTGGCCACCTCACCCGGCATCGGCCTGCACCCCAACGCGAAGGGCCAGCAGGCGATGGCCCAGGCCGTGCGCAAGGTGGTCAGCTAGGGCGGACGACCGCCTGCGCCTTGCCCAGCACCGACTTGCCGTCGAACTTCGCGGTCACGTCGACCCGCGCGGTGCCGTCCTCGTTCACCTTCGCCACCTTGCCGGTGAACTCGACCAGCGCGCCCTCGCTGTCGTCCGGCACCACCACCGGCCGGGTGAACCGGGTGAAGTACTCGGCGAGCCTGCCGGGGTCGCCCAGCCAGTCGGTGATCATCCGCGCGCCGAGCGCCATGGTGAGCATGCCGTGACCGATCACGTCCGGCAGCCCGACCTCCTTGGCGAACCGCTCGTTCCAGTGGATCGGGTTGAAGTCCAGCGACGCCCCGGCGTACTGGACGAGCTGCCTGCGCGTGACGCGGACGGACAGCGGCGGCAGTTCCTCGCCTGCGGTGAACGTGCTCACACGCCCTCCCCTCGGACGACCAGCTGGGCGCGCGTGGTGCACACGGGCTTCCCGTCGGCGTCGGTGATCTCGGCGCGCAGGGTGATGAAGTCGTTGCCCGCGCGGGCCATGATCTCGTCGATGTGCGTGGTCAGCTCGATCACGTCGCCGGCGTGCACCGGCCGGGTGTGCGCGAAGCTCTGGTCGCCGTGGACCATCCGCGAGTAGTCCAGCCCGAGTTCCGGGTCCCCGACGATGACGTTGATCGCGCGCAGGTTGACCACGGTGAGAAAGGTCGGCGGCGCGATCACGTCCGGGTAGCCGGCGGCCCTGGCCGCTTCGGGATCGCGGTAGAGCGGGTTCTTGTCGCCGATCGCGTCGGCGAATTCGGCGATCTTCGCCCGGCTCACTGCGTAGGCGTTGTCCGGCGGGTACACCCGGCCGGTGAACGAGGGGTCCAAAGGCACCCGAGCAGGCTACCCGGGACGCCGGAAGCGGGGCATTCCCGACCAGGGAACGCCCCGCTTCCGCGGGGAAAATCAGTTCAGCGAAACCCCGTACGCCGACAGGGCCTCGGTGACCGGCTGGAAGAACGAGCTGCCGCCGCCCATGCCGGAGGTGATGCCGACGCCGACGCTGCCGGCGAACAGGCAGCCGCCCGAGTCACCGGAGTTGACGCTGGCGCTGGTCTGGATCAGGCCGCTCACCGCGCCCTGCGGGTAGTTCACCGTCACGTCGGTGCCGGTGACCGAGCCGCAGGTCAGGTGCGTGGTGCTGCCGCTCTTGCAGATCTCCTGGCCCTGCGTGGCGTTGCCGGCCGAGGTGATCGCCTGGGTGGAGCCGTTCCACAGGGTGACCGCGCCCGGCGCGTCGCCGCTGTTGTTCTGGATCAGGCCGTAGTCGTTGCCGGGGAAGCTGGCCTCGACCGACGGGCCGATGCCGTCCCAGTTGGCCACCGCGCCGGTGCAGTGCCCGGCGTCGACGATGTAGTTCTGGCCGCCCTTGTTCGTGTTGAAGCCCGCCGAGCAGCGGGAACCGCCGCCGGTGATGGCCTCGCCGTTGAGGATCGCCGGGGTCATCTCGCCCGCGACGTGCTGGACGCGGACCTGGTCACCGAGCGCGCCGACGGCGGACAGCAGGGCGCCGGTGCCCTGCGCGGCGTCGGCGATGGTGACCACGATCTGGTTGGTCTTGGTGTCCTTGCCGATCGAGGTGTGCGCCACGGCTGGCAGCGCCTCGAGCTTGCTCTGCGCGGCTTCGAGCTGGGACAGCGAGTACTTGACCACCTTGGCGACCGCGCCGGTCGCGCTGACCTGCGCCGCGGCGGCCTGGTCGAGCACGTTCACCACCGGGGTGCCGTCGGTCTCGAAGTAGCCGCCTGCCTGGCGGTCGCCGAGGGCGCCGAGCGCGGTGTTCAGCGTGTTCGCGCGGGCTTCCTGGGTCTTCAGCAGTTGCTTCGCCTGTGCTTCGGTGAGGCCCTTCGCGGTGACCGAGGCGATGGCGGCGTCGGCGACCTCGGCCGCGTACCCATCGACTCCGGCGGCCGCGGTGGCCGGGGTGAGGAAACCGATCGCCGTGGCTCCGGCCAGCAGCGCGATCGTGGACCGGGCGGTCTTGCGCCGTCCAGGGTTGGGTTTCATACCGGCAACTCACTTTCGCAGGGGGACCGAACGGAACACCGGCCGTAACCGGCGGTACACAGTGTGTTCAAGGTCACCCGAAAGTGGTACCAACTTTAGTCGGTAACTTGCCAACCACAACCGAACTGTTGGTTATTCACCGTACAACGCCAACAGGCCGCCCCCTGGTCACGGGGACGGCCTGTGGAAGGTTCAGCGTGGGACGCGCGAGCGCCGAGCGCTCAGCGGGTCTCCTTGTGGGTCCGGTGCGTACCGCAGTTCGGGCAGAACTTCTTCATCTCCAAGCGGTCCGGGTTGTTGCGCCGGTTCTTCTTGGTGATGTAGTTGCGGTGCTTGCACTCTTCGCACGCCAGCGTGATCTTCGGTCGCACGTCGGTCGCAGCCACGGCACTAGCCTCTCTCTACACAGAAAATGTCCCGGCAACCCAACCAACGAAGGCAACCACCGGGGTCCAGGGGGCTTGCCCCCTGGCGGGGGTCCGGGGGTCCGACCCCCGGGTCATACGGCGGAGCGGCGACGGTTTGCGCAGTCCGCAAACACAGCCCACCCAGCCCGCGTAGCGGTGGCCGGACTTGAACCGGCGACACAGCGATTATGAGCCGCTTGCTCTGCCAACTGAGCTACACCGCCGCACATGACCGATGCCGCGATACGCGCTTACGCATCGCGGCGTAGGTCACCGAGCCCCTTTACGGAATCGAACCGTAGACCTTCTCCTTACCATGGAGACGCTCTGCCGACTGAGCTAAAGGGGCCTGCTCTGTTCTTGCTCGAAAAGATTACCAAGGCCGTTCCAGCCGCCGGAGAGGGGGTCCCCTTTTGGCAAAACCTCAGGTCAGCAGGGTCAGCACGGTCTCGGTGTGGCGGCCGGGCGAGCGGGCCGTGCGGGCCAGCAGCCACGCCTCGAGCCGGTCCTCGGCGAGCGGGCGCGAGATCAGGTAGCCCTGGGCGACGTCGCAGCCCATCGCCTCCAGCTGGTCGCGCGCCACGTCGTCCTCGACGCCCTCGGCGACGACCGTCAGGCCCAGCGAATGGCCGAGTTCGACGATCGACCGCACCACCGCCAAATCGCCGAGGTCGGTGCCCATGCCGAGGACGAAGCTCTTGTCGATCTTGACCTGGTCGACCGGGAGCTGCCGCAGGTAGGCCAGCGACGAGTACCCGGTGCCGAAGTCGTCCACCGCCAGCACGATGCCCAGCGAGTGCAGCTCACGCAGGATCGGCAGCGCCTTCTGCGGGTCGGACATCACGCCGGACTCGGTCAGCTCGAAGGTGAGCAGCTCCGGCGGCACGTCGAAGCGCTCGAGCGCCTCGACCACCTTGCGCGGGAACTCCTCGTCGGCCAGGTTGCGCACGGACAGGTTGACCGCCGCCGAGATCCGCAGGCCCTCGTCCAGCCACTTGCGCACCCGCCGCAGCGACTGCTCCAGCACGAACTCGGTGAGCACGCCGATCAGGCCGGCCGCCTCGACCGCGGGCACGAATTCGTCCGGGTCGAGCTTGCCGAACTCCGGGTGCACCCAGCGGACCAGCGCCTCCACGCCCTGCACGTGCCGGTTCGGCAGCGTCACCTTGGGCTGGTAGTGCACGCTGACCTGGCCGTCCTCCACGGACTGCCGGAACTGCGTGACCATCTGGAACCGGCGCATGAAGATCTGGCCCATGCTCGGCACGTACCCGCGGACCTCTTCACCACCGCGGGTGGCGCGGACCGCGACGTCGGCGCGCTGGAGCAGGGCGTCCACGTCGACCGCGTCCGCGCTCTCCTCCTCCGGCGTCGGCGAGGCGTAGCCGACCTTGGCGTTGGCTTCGACGGTCAGCCGGTCCACCGGATACGGCGCGGACAGCTCGGCCCGCAGGCATTCGGCGATCTCGTGCGCCTGTTCCGGCGTGCGTTCGACGATCAGCGCGGCGAAGGAAGCGCCTTCGAGCCGGGCGAGCGGCACGTCGCTGCCGAGGGTGTCGCGGATGCGGCGACCGGCCGCGATGACCATGCGGTCCGCCCAGGCGTAGCCGAGCGCGTCGCTGACCGTGGAGAACACGTCCAGCTCGATCCGGAGCACCACCGAGCCGAGGCGCTCGCGCAGCGGCTCGCGCGCCACCTGGCGGAAGCCGGGCCGGTTCAGCAGGCCGGTGAGCGGGTCGTGGTAGGCGTCGTGACGCAGCGTGGCCAGCAGGCGGCGGTTGTCCAGCGCGGTGGCGAGGTGGCTGGCCATGGTGCCGAGCAGCTGCACGTCGGACTTGCCGAAGCCGCGCCAGCGGGACAGCCTGTCGTGCGCTTCGATGATGCCGAGCAGCTGGTTCGCGCTGCGCAACGGCACCACGAGTGCCTCCTGCGCGCCGCGGTCCAGCAGCGCGCCGCGCACCTCGGGATTGGCTTCGGTGAGCCGGAAGTGGCGGACGTGCGCGCCGGGCAGGCGGACCAGCGGGTCGTCGGCGGTGGTGTCCTCGGCGGGCAGCGGATCACCGGAGACGACCGCGCGCATGGCATCGGTGGGTTCGAGCCGCAGCCGCAGCACCACCCGGCCGGCGGCGAGCTGGTCCTTGATGCGCTCGGCGATCGCGCCCCATTCGACCACGTCCACGCCGCGGCCGAAGTCGTCGGCGCGGCTGGCCGGGCGGGCCGCGGCCTGCTGACCGGAGCGCGCGACCATCAGGCTCACGTCGGACAAGGCTTCCATGTCGCGCTGCTCGCGCAACAGGTCCGAATAGGCCCAGTAGAGGGCG
Organism: Amycolatopsis albispora; assembly: GCF_003312875.1. NCBI lineage: Bacteria > Bacillati > Actinomycetota > Actinomycetes > Pseudonocardiales > Pseudonocardiaceae > Amycolatopsis > Amycolatopsis albispora. Next base: position 7,148,220 of record NZ_CP015163.1, on the reverse strand, counting down.
GTGAGGCCGAGGAACACCGCGAGCACCAGCGGCCACGCCTCGGGCACGTGGAAGATGACCAGGTAACCGGACAGGCCGACCGAGGCGTTGACAAAGCCGACCACCAGGATCCGGCCGGTCAGCCGCAGCGCGGTGCTCACGCGCATGCGGCGCCGCAGCACGCGGACCGCGGCGAGCGCGAGCAGGGTGCTGACCAGCGGCGCGGTGAGCGTGCCGGCCAGCGCGGCCAGCCACGGCATGCCGGGCCCGCCGACGGCGAACTTGACCAGTCCGGCCACCGCGAAGGCGCCGGTGATCTCCAGCAGGAAGGCACCGGCGTTGTACAGCACGCGCCCGCGTACCTTCCGGGCCAGCAGCGTGCCGACGCCGGCGATCAGGTGCGCCACCAGCACCACTTCGAACGGCGCGATGAAGAAGCCGATGACCAGCGGGATCTCGGTGAACGAGATGGTCCACGAGATGCCGCTGCGGACGTCGACGTTGATGCCGAGCTGTTCGGCGAGCAGGAAGGCCAGCGCGAGCACCGGGGTGATCCACCAGAGCATCGCCGAGCCCTCGAAGGGCAGCCACCAGCTCACCACCGCGGCGGTGACCAGGCCGACGGTGAGCACGGTCGCGGTGTAGACGCGGAAGCGCCGTTCGTCCACCGCCGCCTCGTCCGCGGCTGTCGAGGGCACCGGGCCGGCGGTAGCGGTTCTGCCGCCTGAGTCCGGCATGCAACCTCCTTACGGCCTGATCGCGAACGAGGGCTCACTGTACCCCGGAGGGGGTATTTGAGCCTCTTTCCGACCATTATGGGATCAGCTAAGGGTTAACTCCTAGCCAACCGCGTGGACCTGGGGGAACCACCGGGGTGAAACGCGAGTGGTATTCGGGTCCGGGGCCGCGGTGGGCCGGGTGTCTCTCTGAAGACGCGGGGGACTTGAATATGTGACGTGGACCTCACGGATTTTTCTGCCATCGCCGACGAGCACGCCGCCCGGCTGAAGGCGATCGACCCCCTCCTGCCCCCGCCAGGGAACCTGCCCGACGATCCGGATGTCACCGTGCTGACCGCCGAGGAGCGCGATTCGGCCGCACTCGGCGTGCTCTCCTGCGAGATGACCCCTGGTGACGCCCCCGGCGCGCAGTGGCGCGCGCTGGTCGAGCACCGGATGGACCTGCGGCTGGCGGGTCCCGATCCGGGCACCGCGCTCGGCAGGCTGCTGGAGAAGTGGCAGGAACGGCTGGCCGCCGCCGGTACCGCGCGGAATGACTGGGAGACCGCCGCCGTGGTGATCCGGCCCAGCCGCGACTCGACCGGTGCCGGTGAGCTGCTGCGACACGGGTTCGCGCCGGTGCGCGTGGTGGCCGTCCGGCCGGCCGAACGGCACGGCCGCGGGCCGCGGCAGACGCCGGGCGTGGCCGTGCGCACGGCCACCCGCGACGACCTCACCAACGTGGTCGACCTCCTGCTGGAGCTGCAGCACTACGACGCGCAGTTCGGCGTCGCGACCGTGCGCGAGAGCACCGAGCGCGCGCTGACCGCCGAGGTCGAAGAGGTGCTGGCGCAGGACGAGCCGCCGTTGTGGATCGCCGAGGTGTACGGCAAGGCGCTCGGGGTGGCCAGGGTGCAGCTGCCGCCGTCGTCGGACTGGGCGAAGATCTACGTCGACCAGCGCAGCCACCCGAAGATCGGGTACCTGACCTCGCTGAACGTCGCCGAGCAGGCACGCAGCACCGGCGTCGGCACCGCGCTCGCCGCGCACGCGCACCAGGTGTTCGACACCGAGGGCGTGGATCTCGCTCTGCTGCACCACGCGCTGGCGAACCCGCGCTCGACGCCGTTCTGGTACGCGCAGGGCTACCGGCCGCTGTGGACCTACTGGTACCGGCGGCCCGCCGTGCGATAGAACTGTTGAACGCAGTTCGCCACAAAACCTCCGGAGCCACCGTTGACCGACAGCACCGATTCCGCCCCGGAAGCCCCGGCCGGGGTGGACACCGAGAAGCCGTCCTCGGCCCGGGTCTACGACTGGTACCTGGGCGGCACCCAGAACTGGGCGGTGGACCGCGAATTCGGCAAGCGGCTGGAAGAGCAGTGGCCGCACGTGAAACCGGGGGCCCGGCACAACCGCGAGTTCATGAACCGCGCGGTGCGGGCCGCGCTCGACGCCGGGATCCGGCAGTTCCTCGACCTCGGTTCCGGTGTGCCGACCGCGGGCAACGTGCACGAGGTGATCCGCGAGGAGCTGGGCGACGGGCCCGACGCCGAGCGGGCGACGGTGGTCTACGTGGACTACGAAGCCGTCGCCACCGCGCACGCCACGCTCATCCTCGAACGGCAGGGCGCCACCGGCTGGGCCGGGCACGTCCAGGAGGACCTGCGCAATCCGAAGGCGATCTTCCACCACCCGACCACGCGGCGGCTGATCGACTTCGACCAGCCGGTGTGCCTGCTGATGATGGCGGTGCTGCACTTCGTCGGTCCCGACGACGACCCGGACGGGCTGGTGAAGACCTACCGCGACAGGCTCGCGCCGGGCAGCTGGCTGGCGCTGTCGCAGATGTCGGTCGGCGGCACCACCGGCGAAGAGGCCGAGGGGGTGCGCAACTTCGCCGCGCAGTACCGGAACACGCAGAACCCGGTGTGGCTGCGTGACCGCGAGGAGATCGAGCGCTGGATCGACGGCTGGACGCTGCTGGAGCCGGGGGTCACGCACCTGCCGGACTGGCGGCCGGACCGGGAGCTGACCGCCCGCGAAGCCAAGGCGCGGCCGTTCGCCTGGTGCTTCGTCGCGCAGAAACCGTAGGCGGTTTTATTCCCCGGTGACGCTCGCTACGGGCGAACAGCCAGCGGAAACAAACCCGAGCTCCGGAAAGTTGAGCTGAGCAGACTCAACTGAGAAGGAGCATTCGATGACCGACACCCGGCTCCTGCCCGTACTCCCCCTCGACTCCGACGTTGTGCTGCCCGGCATGGTCGTGCCGTTCGACCTGACCGAAGCCGAGACGCGCGCCGCGGTGGAGTCCGCGCAGGCCAAACCCCAGGGCCCGACCGTGCCCGGCATCCGGACCGCCCCCAAGGCGGAGGTGCTGATCGTGCCGCGCGTGGACGGTGAGTACGCCGAGATGGGCACGGTCGCCACCGTCGAGCGCATCGGCCGGGTCCCCGGCGGCAAGGCCGTCGTGGTCCTGCGCGGCGCCCAGCGCGCGCACGTCGGTGCCACCGGCGACGGTCCCGGTGCCGCGCGGTGGGTGCACGCGGAAACCGCCACCGAACTGCCCGCCGGTGAGCACGGCAAGCAGCTCGCCGGGGAGTACAAGGCGGTGGTGCTGTCCGTGCTCCAGCAGCGCGGTGTCTGGCAGATGCTGGACGCGGTGCAGGAGCTGGAGGACCCGTCGGCGCTGGCGGACCTCGCGGGCAACGCGCCCTACCTGGACCTGGCGCAGAAGCTCGAGCTGCTGCGGACGCTGGACGTCACCACCCGCCTGGAGAAGGCGCTGGAGTGGACGCGTGAGCACCTGGCCGAGCTGGAAGTGACCGACACGATCCGCAAGGACGTGGCCGAGGGCATGGAGAAGCAGCAGAAGGAGTTCCTGCTGCGCCGCCAGCTGGAGGCGATCCGCAAGGAGCTCGGTGAGCTGGACGGCAGCGGCGAGGAGGACGACTACCGCGCCCGCGTGGAGTCCGCCGAACTGCCCGAGCACGTCCGCAAGGCCGCGCTGGCCGAGGTGGACAAGCTGGAGCGCACCTCCGACCAGTCGCCGGAGGGCGGCTGGATCCGCACCTGGCTGGACACGGTGCTGGAGATGCCGTGGAACACCACCACCGAGGATTCCTACGACATCGCGGGCGCGCGTGCGGTGCTCGACACCGATCACGCCGGTCTGGACGACGTGAAGGAACGCATCATCGAATACCTGGCCGTGCGCAAGCGCCGGGTGGACGCCGGTGCCGTGGTCGGCGGGCGCAGGTCGGGCGCGGTGCTGGCGCTCGCCGGTCCTCCCGGGGTCGGCAAGACCTCGCTGGGCGAGTCGATCGCGAAGGCGATGGGCCGCAAGTTCGTCCGGGTGGCGCTCGGCGGCATCCGCGACGAGGCCGAGATCCGCGGTCACCGGCGCACCTACGTCGGCGCGCTGCCCGGCCGCGTGGTGCGGGCGATCAAGGAAGCCGGTTCGATGAACCCGGTGGTGCTGCTCGACGAGATCGACAAGGTGGGCGCCGACTACCGCGGCGACCCGACCGCGGCGCTGCTCGAAGTGCTCGACCCCGAGCAGAACCACACCTTCCGCGACCACTACCTCGAGGTCGAGCTGGACCTGTCGGACGTGGTGTTCCTGGCCACGGCCAACGCGCTCGAGACCATTCCCGGCCCGCTGCTGGACCGCATGGAGCTGGTCACCCTCGACGGGTACACCGAGCACGAGAAGGTCACCATCGGCCGTGACCACCTGCTGCCGCGTGAGCTGGAGCGGGCCGGGCTGGCCGAGGGCGACGTGACGCTGACCGACGCGGCGCTCAGCCGGATCGCGGCCGAGTACACCAGGGAAGCGGGTGTGCGCGCGGCGAACCGGACGATCGCGAAGGTGCTGCGCAAGATCACCACGAAGGTGGCGCTGGGCGAGGCCGAACTGCCGGTCACGGTGGACGCCGCCGAGCTGGAGACCTATCTCGGGCGGCCGCGGCACCTGCCGGAGTCCTCGCTGCCGGTGTCCACCCAGCGCACCTCGATCCCCGGGGTGGCGACCGGGCTGGCGGTGACCGGTGCCGGTGGGGACGTGCTGTACGTGGAGGCGTCGCTGTCGGACAAGGAAACCGGCGGCACCGGGCTCTCGCTGACCGGGCAGCTGGGCGACGTGATGAAGGAGTCGGCGCAGATCGCGCTGTCCTACCTGCGCTCACGCGGCGCCGAGCTGGAGCTGCCGGTCGGTGACCTGGCCGAACGCGGCATCCACGTCCACGTGCCGGCGGGCGCGGTGCCCAAGGACGGGCCGTCGGCCGGGGTCACCATGACCACCGCGCTGGCGTCGCTGCTCTCGGGCCGGGTGGTCCGCGCCGACGTGGCGATGACCGGTGAGGTGTCGCTGACCGGGCGGGTGCTGCCGATCGGCGGGGTGAAGCAGAAGCTGCTCGCCGCGCACCGGGCCGGGATGAAGACGGTGATCATCCCGCAGCGCAACGAGCCGGATCTGGACGACGTGCCCGCCGAGGTGCTCGCCGAGCTGGACGTGCACCCGGTGGCGTCGGTGCGCGAGGTGCTCGACCTCGCGCTGGCCCCGGCGGCGACGCCGGTCACCCAGGCCGCCTGAGCCGCTCGATGCAATGAATGTGGCTTTCATAGCGCCTGGCGCTATGAAAGCCACATTCATAGCGTTCAGCGGCGGCGGTTGTCCTCGGAATGCAGGTCGCCGACGAAGCGGCCGCGGCCACCGGTCATCTCCGGCACGGAGAGCATCCGAGTGGGGCGGTCGTCGTCCTGCTCCACAGGCTCTTCCTCGGGCTTGTTCCGGTTCTTCAGGCGCTTCACCACGAAGACCACCACGGCCAGCACCACCAGGCCGATCACGATCTTCTGGAAGATGCCCGCGTACTCCTCCATCACGTGCCAGTTCGCCCCGAGGACGTACCCGGCCACCACGAAGATGGTGTTCCAGATCAGGCTGCCCAGCGTGGTCAGCGACAGGAACTTCCAGACCGGCATCTTCTCGATCCCGGCCGGCAGCGAGATCATGCTGCGGAACAGCGGGATCATCCGGCCGAAGAAGACCGCCTTGGTGCCGTGCTTGGCGAACCACTGCTCGGTCTTGTCGAAGTCGGAGCCCTTGACCAGCGGCACCTTGCAGATCAGCGCGCGGCAGCGGTCCCGGCCGAGCAGCGCCCCCAGGTAGTAGACGATCACCGCGCCCGCCACCGAGCCGAGCGTCGTCCAGATCAGCGCTTCGGCCAGGCTGAAGGTGCCCTGGCTGGCGGAGAAGCCGGCCAGCGGCAGCACCAGTTCGCTGGGGATGGGCGGGAAGAGGTTGTCGAGGCCGACGATGACGGCCGCGCCCACCCCTCCGAGCGTGTCCATCAGACTCACCGCCCAACCGGCGAGCCCTCCCATCTCCGGGGCTTGCTGGGCGAGTTGCGTGATCATCGGCGGCCTTTCATGGTCGTCTGCACCTGCCAACGAAGCTACGAACACCTCGAGTTCCGGACATTGCGGTGAGTCGTCCCATATCCAGCCGGATACCCCAGCCCGAACCTGCGGAAAACCGCAGTTCGCCGCGCGTGCGGGCCGGTTAGCCTCACGGGGTGGAAAAAAGCTGGGCGCGTGCCGCCGGGCGCGGTACCGCCGGGCTGGCCGCCGGCGCGCTCACCGCGGTCGCCGAATCGATCTACGTGGTCGCCGGAACTCTGGCACTCGTGCTGCCGCCCGCGCGTCCCGGGGTCTACCGCGGGGCACGCGCGCTGGCGGAGGTCGAGCGGCGGCGGCTCGCCCGCTGGTTCGGCGCGGAGAACGGCGACGACTACACCGGTGACCGCGCGCTGCGGTACCTGGTGCCACGCAGCGTGACCGGCATGGTCGGCCTCGGGGTCTTCCTGCTGATCGTCTACGGCGCCGCGTCCGCGGCCATCATGCTCGGCCAGGTGGTCACCGGTGGCCGCGTCGGCGGTGGGGACGAGCCCGCCGACTGGTACGACTCGATCACCATCCTGCTGTTCGGCCTGCTGCTCGCCTTTCTCGCGGTGCAGGGGCTGATCGGGGTGGCCAAGCTGGACCTGCTCCTGGCGGGCCGGTTCTTCGGGCCGAGCAAGCAGGAACAGCTGCGCCGCCGGGTGTCCGAGCTGGCCATCAGCCGCGCCGAGGTGGTCGAGGCGGTCAACGACGAACGCCGTCGCATCGAACGTGACCTGCACGACGGCGTGCAGCAGCGGCTGGTCGCGCTCGGCATGCTGCTCGGCCGCGCGCGGCGGGCCGAAGACACCGAACGGGCGGCGGAACTCGTGCGCCAGGCACACGAAGAATCCCAGCAGGCCCTGCGTGACCTGCGCGAAGTGACCTGGCGGGTGTACCCGACCGCGCTCGACGACGGTGGGCTGCACCCGGCGCTGGAGGCCGTCGCGGAGAACGCGGGACTGCCGGTGCACCTGGACTTCCAGCTCACCGAACGGCCGTCGCTCGCGCTGGAGACGGTCGCGTACTTCGTGGTCTCGGAGGCGGTGACCAACGCGATGAAGCACGCGTCGGCCACCCGGATCGACGTGTCGGTGCACCGCACCGGCACCATGCTCATCGTGCGGATCAGCGACGACGGGACCGGCGGGGCGCGGCCGGGCGGCGGGCTTTCCGGGCTCGCGCGCCGGGTCGCCGCCGCGGATGGGGAGTTCACTGTGGACAGTCCGGTCGGCGGTCCGACCACGATCACCGCGGAACTGCCGTGCGGTTAGTGCTCGCCGAGGACAGCACGCTGCTGCGGGAAGGGCTGGTTCGGCTGCTCGCCGAAGAGGGGCACGAGGTGCTGGCCGCGGTCGGTGACGCCGCCGCGCTGCTGTCCGCCACCGCCGCGTACCGCCCCGACGTGATCGTCACCGACGTCCGGATGCCGCCGACGCACACCGACGAGGGCCTGCGCGCGGCACTGGAGATCCGCGCGCGGTTCCCCGAGGTCGGGGTGCTGGTGTTGTCGCAGTACGTGGAAAAGCGGTATGCCACCGAGCTGATCACCGACGACGGCGGCCGGGTCGGCTACCTGCTCAAGGACCGGGTGGCGCAGGTCGGCGAATTCCTCGACGCGCTGACGCGGGTCGGTGAGGGCGGCGCGGCCTTCGACCCGGAGGTGGTGCGCCGCCTGCTCGCCAGGACCACGCACAGCGACCCGCTCGGCAGGCTGACCGCACGCGAACGCGAGGTGCTCGACCTGATGGCGCAGGGCCACACCAACGCCGGGATCGCCGGGCAGCTCTACGTTTCGCTGAGCGCGGTGGAAAAGCACGTGAACGCGATCTTCGACAAGCTGGAGCTTTCGCACACCAGCGGGTACAGCCGCCGGGTGCTCGCGGTGCTGCGCTACCTGGGCTCCTGAGCCGCGCGCCACGCGGCGTCGATCCGGCCGAGTTCCGTCACCGGTTCCTCGCCGTGCAGCCATTCCCGCGCGATGCGGTGCCAGTTCCCGCGGGCCCGCAGCCTGCCGAGCAGGCCGAAGGTGTACAACTCCGCCCTCCGCGCGAACAGGTGCTCCGGCGGCAGGTACTGCCAGCGCATCTTGCGGTAGTGCGGCGACCGCGGGTCGATCGAACTGATCATGGCCTCGGCCGCGAGTTCGGGGGTCGCCTCGATTTCGGCGTCGGCGAGGTACCAGCCGACGGCGTCCTCGATGTAGGCGAGCACCTCGTCCGGTTGGATCCGGCCGGGTTCGCCGAGAATGCCCGCCGCGGTCATCCGCGCGTGCACCTGCTCGGCGTCACCGTCGGCCGCGGCCCGCAGCACCGACCGCTCGAGCGCCGCGCTCTCGGGGCTCATCCGCTTGAACAGCCCGAAATCCAGGAACGCCACCCGGCCGTCCGGTCGCAGCAGCACGTTGCCGGGGTGCGGGTCGCCGGGGAAGTCGCCGGTGCGGAACAGGGAGCCGCAGTAGAAGCGGTAGACGATCTCGCCGACCCGGTCGCGCACCGGCTGCGGTTGCGCGGCGATGTGGTCGAAGTCGAGCCCGTCGACGAACTCGGTGACCAGCACGCGTTCCCCGCAGAGTTCCCCGACGCTGTCCGGGATGACGAGGAACGGGTGCCCGGCGAAGCGGGTGGCGAGGTCGTGCTGCGTCCGCGCTTCCAGCCGGTAGTCCAGTTCCTCTTCGACGCGCAGCCGGATCTCCCTGGCCAGCGAGTCCATTTCCAGGCCGGGGAAGAGGTCCGGCGCGAGCCGCAGGAACAACGCCAGGTTCTTCAGGTCGGCCCGCACCGCGGTGGCGATGCCCGGGTACTGCACCTTCACCGCGACCGCGCGGCCGTCGGCCAGCCGCGCCCGGTAGACCTGCCCGATCGAGGCCGCGGCGACCGGATTCTCGTCGAATTCGGCGAACACCTCGGCGATCGGCGCGGCCAAATCCGCCTCGATCACCTTCCGCATTCCGGAGAACGGAACGGCGGGGGCCCGGTCGAGCAGTACCGCGAGTTTCCGCCGGAATTCCGGGCGCACCGACTCGGGCACGAGATCGAGATCGAGCACCGAAAGCAGCTGCCCGATCTTCATCGCGGCGCCCTTCATTCCGCCGAGCACCGAAACGAGCTGATCGGCGGCCTCGAGCGCCCGGCGGTCGAGCAGCCTGCGCTTTTCCTCACCCGATCGGCCCAGTGCGGCGACCTTGCTGCCCGCCTGCCGCAGCGCCTGCCCGGCGGCCAGCCTGCCCAGCGCGGTCCCGCGCACCAGCCGCGACCTCGGTGGTGCCTTCCTCATCGGCCCTCCCCGGCGTAACCGGCCTTTATAGCGCGACATGCGTGCGAAATCGACCGTTTTCCGCACATCGCGGAAAATCCGGCGCCAGAATACGGCCGGGCCGCCCCGGTGAAACAGCCGGCCGAATCGGGAAGCGCGCTCCGTAGAACCCGGGGTGGCGGTGCGTGATCGTGTGCACTAATGCAGAGCTGAGCCGTACACGGAAGTTCAGGTCCCGTAAGCTGACCGGGATGGAATCCGCGTCCACGTCCCCACCGGCGACGCCCCGCGCGCGCCGGGGCAGGCCGCCGGAAAAGGGCCTGGCCGAACGGCGCCGCAGGCAGATCGTCGACGCCGCGTGTGTCATCTTCACCGAACGCGGCTACGAAGCCGCCAACATCTCCGACGTGGCCAAGCACGCGAAGGTGGGCCAGGGCACCGTCTACCGCTACTTCGACAGCAAGCGCGAGTTGCTCGACCACGTGCTCGACCACTGCGTGGAGCGCCTGATCACCACCGTGCGAGCCGCGGCCACCCGCGAAAAACCGCGTGACGCCGAGGAGTTCGCCACGCAGCTGCGCGCCATCGCGCGGCGGTTGTTCACGCTGATCGACGAGGAACCGGACCTGCTCAAGCTGGTGCTGGTGGAGGCAGCGGCGATCGACGCGGAGCTGAAGGCGCGGCTGCTCGGGCTGGAGGCCACGCTGTCCGCGCTGATGGCGTCCTATCTGGAACACGGCGTGCGGTCGGGTTGGCTGCGGCCGAACCTGGACACCGCCGCGGTGGCGCACGGGCTGAACGCGCTGGTCGTGCCGGGCTTCCTGCTGGCCATGCGCGGTGAGGCGACCGAGGAGAAACGCGTGCGGTACATCGACACCCTGGTCGGGTTCGCCGTGCACGGGGTGGGCAAGTAAGTGATGGGAGCGTCCGTGCGCAACCGTACGGCAGAGCGGCGGGTCCAGCTGGTTCGCGCCGCGCACCACGTGTTCTCCTCGCGGGGTTACCGCAACACCGGGGTTTCCGACATCGTCAAGGAAGCCGGGGTCAGCCACGGCACCTTCTACAACTACTTCGACAACAAGCGGCACATTCTCGACGAGGTGCTCGACACCGGCGTCGACTTCATCCTCGACGCGGTGGTCGCCGGTGACGAGCCCGACGACGCGTCCACCGCGGACGAACTGGCCGCGCAGTTCCGCACCATTCTGACCAGGGTGTTCGACCTGGTCGAGCGGGAACCCGCGCTGGTCCAGTTCATCCTGCTCGACGCCCCGGCCATCGACGACGAATCGCTGCAGCGGCTGCTGCGGCTGGTCCGGACCTTCGGCGCCACCGCGTCGGCCTTTCTCGCCAACGGGGTGCGCCGCGGTTTCCTCCAGTCCGATCTGGACACCGAGGTCGCCGGGGAGGGCCTGCTGTCGCTGATCATCTCGGCGATCCTGACCGGGGTGCGCGGGGTGACCCCGGCCGAACGCGAGCGCGTCATCGAGTCGTTCGTCGGGTTCGCGATGCACGGCGTTCGCTAGGCTCGGCCCGCGCGCACCAGTTCCCGGTCGCCGTGGCCGCGCACGCTGATCGCACGCACCTCGTTCAGCGGCACCAGCACCGCCCCGCCGAACCGCGTCGCCTTCTCCGAAGCCGCCCAGCTGCCCGCTTCGTGCTCGACGCCCGCGGAGTCGGTGACCACCAGGCGGCAGCGCTCGCCCCAGGAAACCCCGGCGACCTCGACGTCGAACCGGGTCCACCCCGGCGCGGGCAGGAACCGCGCGGTCAGGTGGACCCCGTCGCCGGAGGCGGCGCTGAACACCGGCTCGGTGAGTTCCGGCTGTCCGATCAGCAGGCCACCGGCGAGCGCGCCCGCGGCCAGCAGAACTCCGGCGACCAGCCCGGCGAACCAGCGGCGCCGGTGCCGGCGGCGGCGCTCCTCGCGCACCCGCTCGATCGCCCGGCGGAGCACGGGATCCGGTGGCGGACAGGAAAAAGCCTGGCCATTCCGGGAATGGCCAGGCCTGCTCCCGGCTGGCTCAGTAGCCATTGCCACCGCTGTCCGGCGCCGACCCGGCCGGCTCGGACTTCTTCTGCTCCTGCTTGCCCTGCTGCGCGACGAACGGTGCTTCGGACTTGCAGCCCTCCGGCATCATCGCGTACCAGGTGCCGCCGACGCCGTGCCCGTTCGCCTGTCCCGCGGCGGCGTCCTTGGCGTAGGTGTAGACCGGCCAGCCGCCGACGGTGACCTGCTCGGTGCCGTCGTCCCGCTTCACCTTGCCGACCAGGTTCGGGTCCACACCGGACAGTTCGGGGGTGCCGTTGGCCAGCAGCGGCGGCCAAGTGGTGGCGCAGTCGCCGTTGCAGACCGACTTCGGCGGCTTCTTGCTGTCCTTGCTGAACAGGTACAGGGTCAGCCCGTTCTGCTCGGTGAGCACCCGGCCGACGCCCTCGACCTCGGCGGCGGTCAGCTTCACCTGTGCCCGCGGTTGCTGTTCGGGCTGTGCCTCGGCCTTGCCGCCCTGCGGGTTCACCGCGTACCAGGTGCCGCCGACGGCCTGGCCCTTGACCTCGCCGGCCGCGGTGTCCTTGGCGTAGGTGTAGACCGGCCAGCCCTTGACGGTGACCTGCTTGGTGCCGTCCGCCCTGGTCACCTCGCCGACCACCGAAGCGTCCACTCCGGACAGTTCGGGCGCGGCGTCACCGGCCAGCAGCGGTGGCCACGCCTTGGCGCAGTCGCCTTCGCAGTTGGACTTGGGTGGGCTCGCGGTGTCCTTGTCGAAGCGGTAGAGCGTTTTGCCGCCCTGCTCGGTGAGCACCTGGCCGAGCCCGTCGACCTCGGTGGCGGTCAGCTTGACGGCGGGTGCGGCCTGCTGCGCCGCGGGCGCGACCACGGCCTGCTCGGCGGCCGCCGGCGCCGCCGCCCCGCCCGGCGCGGTGCCCTGCCCGCAGGCGCCCAGCACGGCCATGCCGAGCACCGCGGTGGTGGCCGAGAGAACGATCCGCTTGCGTGCCATGGGTTCTGCTCCTTCACTGGTCGAACGGCCCCGCCCATCCCGCGGCGACCGACACCGGGCAACACGGGGCACCGCCCGGACCGGTTCGAAGTTTTTTCGTACGTCCTGTCGTCGCGCGTACAGCGACTTCTGGAGCTGCGGCTACCAGGTCTAGGTTGGCCACCATGACGAACGGAGGACCGAGCTGGCCGGGCGCGGGTCAGCAGCCTTACCCGCCGGGCGCCGCCCACCCTCGGGGCGCGGGTCAGCAGCCGTACCAGCAAGGCGCGGCGCGGCAGCCATTCGCGGGCCAGCCACCGCGGCCGTACGCGCCCCAGCAGCAATATCCCCAGCAGCAGCCCGAGCCGGGCCCCGAGCAGCCCCTCACCCTCCCCGGCCCGGGCGCCATCCCAGCCGTCCTCGGCGCGGTGGTGGCCATCGTCGGCCTCTTCGCCCTCACCTGGGTCGGCGATGCCAACTTCGCCGACCTGAACGATGCCCTGAACAGCTCCCCCGACCTCAAGGGGGACGAGCAGTGGCTGAAGCTCTACCTGCGGCAGGGCGCGATCATCGCGCTGGCGCTGTCGGCCGTGCCGCCGGTGCTGTGGACGCTGGGCTCACTGCGCGACCGGAAAAGCATCAAGCGCCGGGGCGGCCTGATGAAGAAGAGCCTCAGCGCCGGCAACACCACCCCGACGCGGAACCTGATCACCGGCATCGCCGGGGCCGCGCTGCTCTACCACGTCGTCAGCCTGCTGCTCTTCACCGACGGCGGGAAGCACCTGGACCAGCTCGGCGCGGGCCCGTGGCTGCTGGTAGTCGGCACCGCCCTCTCGGTCGTCGGCGCCGCGATCGGCCCACGCGTCCCAGGCCGCCGCTGACACCCCGGACGCAGAGAAACGCCCCGGGACCTGTTTCCGCAGGTCACCGGGGCGTTTCCGCTGGTGTGGCAGGTGAGGGATTCGAACCCCCGAAGGCGAAGCCATCTGATTTACAGTGCGGAATCGCAGTTGACTCTGACCAGCAGTTACTCTCGCCGAACCGGTCCCGTCGGGGCGCCTGCGGGGCGAACACCCAAGCAGGTGGTTACCCAGACCTCAGCTTCTCTCCACTCGGAGACATCAGGCTCGCAAGTTTGAGCGCACGACGAACTCGATAACAACCACACCAAGGTGAGGCACCCCTAATGTTGCCATCCTCCCGAGCGCCAAGACAGCAGGACATTAACCGATACAACCAAAGAACTGTGGCAAAGCGGTAAAAGATCACCGGATCGACCTATTGGCACCCCGAAGCACCCCTGAGAGAATCGCTCATTGGCCCAATGCACCATATGGACGATCTCAGCGGAGGCGAGATGTCGAAGGACTCAGCGCCGGAGAAATGGGGATACCCGCCGCACACCAAGGCCAAGCACGACATACTTGCATACTACCTCGATGGCTGGTACCCGACCCTGTCACGCTGGAACGGACGGATCTTGTTCTTGGATGGCTTCGCCGGACGGGGGCGATATACCAACAAAGCCGAAGGGTCGCCCCTGATAGCACTGAAGCATCTGCTAGACCATCAATATTACCCACATATGACGCATCGCGAATTTGTCTTCCTATTCATCGAAGCAGATGCAGATAACGTAGCTTCCCTTCAAGCTGAGATCGACAAGCTTAAGGCCCAGCGAGCTCCGTGGCCAGACAAGATTAAGGTCCACGTAGAGCACGCCGCCTTCGACGAGAGCGCCACAAGCTTAATAGACTACTTGAAGCAGCAGAAAAAATCTCTAGCGCCAACCTTTGCTTTCGTTGACCCATTCGGATACAGCGGACTTCCGATGGACACACTTGCCAGCCTGCTATCCTACGACAAGACTGAGATATTCGTAAACTTTATGGTGAATCATGTAAACAGATTTATCACCCGCGAAGGTCAAGAGTCCGCCATGCGCAGTCTTTTCGGCATGGACGTTGGTGACATTCTTTCAGATTTCAATGGAGAGAACCGGATAGAACATTTGAAAGATGTCTATGAACGACAGCTTAAGAAATTGGCAGGGTTTGACCACGTTCAATCGTTTGCCATGAAGAATAGCACCGGAAACGTTGGGTACTACATGATCCACGGCACGCGACACATCAAGGGCGTTAAGCTCATGAAAGATGCAATGTGGAAGATCGATCCCGGAGGCGGCTACACCTTCTCCGATAAGCTCGCCGGCGTCTCGGTACTCTTTGAAGCCAACCCAGACCTCAAACCCCTACGAGCAAATCTCGTTCACACCTTCACTGGAGCGGGCGAAGTCACCATCGAGGAGATCGAGCAGCACACAATTTTATACACGCCCTACAGGGATGCACACGTACGCTCCGTCCTGAACCCGCTCGAGAACGAAGGCCTCATCTCTGTCCGACGACTTGGAAAGAAGGGTTACGCCAAAGGGAAGACTTGGATCACCTTTACTTAGCGATAACCGGCATTTGATCCCAAGTCCGGCCATCGAGCATTCGACCACCAGATGTGGGCCTACGGCCACCCCATTGCTTGAAGAAGAACTTCACATCGCTAGAGATGCATTTATCGCGAATCTCTCCTACCCACTCTTGCCGCATCTCACGCGCAGAATGACCACTTTCACCACCAACAATTACCCAATCGATCCCACCTAGGTCAATTTCAGCAAGAGATCCCAGGAGTGGCTCACATGAAAGAAATCGCACAGCAGCAGGGACGCTTCGCAGGTCTTCAACCCTTGACGCCACTTCCATAGATTCGACCGAAGTGCCCATCCACACATTCTCCGGCCAGTCAAGCTTCTCAGCCATCCTGCGCAGGCGCACAGTACGCTTGGTAAGTATCTGATATGTATGGCGAGGAGTTTCTTTCATCACCTTAAAAACATCCCGCACAAAAGAGATCGGAACTTGCGCGTGGAACAAGTCGCTCATTGAGTTCACGAAGACTAATCGTGGCTTTTTCCATGAGAATGGATCCGCCAATGCATCAAGATGCAAGGAAACCCCAAAACCGGGACCGCTAGTACGAGGATCGCCATCTCGCTGATATCGCGGCTGCCCCATCGCCTTAAGGCGCCGCGCAAGAGCCATCGCATAACAGTTGTCACAACCAGCAGATACTCGATCACAACCCGTAGTTGGATTCCATGTGGTTTCGGTCCACTCGATGGTCGTTCGACTACCGCCCACACCACACCTCCCTGACATCTGCCAAATCGAACGCTAGTTCGAATATAGCCCTTGTGGCCTACTCACACCAGTGCAGATGACGCCGCACGCGCCGAAGCGACACTCCGAACACCACAGCAACATGATTACACTCGGTGTATATGCCGTCGACACCGGGAGAGCAGTAGTCTAGATGCACATGACCATCATCCGGGCGGCACAAGATCTCTCACGGGAACTCGTCGCGCCTCTGGGCAGGCGCTGGACGCACGTGCAGGCTGTAGCAGCGGAAGCCGACCGCCTTAAGAACTCGGTGCCGGCAGAGCAGCAGGACCTGCTTGTGGCAGCGGCTTAGCTGCACGACGTTGGCTACTCCCCGAAGGTAGGTCAAACCCGATTCCACCCCTCTGGACGGTGCGCGCTATCTCCGGAGCGGAGGGTGGTGTCACCAGGTTGTCAACCTCGTGGCGCATCACTCGGGCGCACGGTTTGAAGCTGTCGAACGTGGTCTATCGCAACAACTCAGTGAGTTCCCGTTCGAAGATAGTCCTGCGTTGGACGCCCTGGTTACAGCAGATCTGACCACTGGTCCCGACGGTGAGCGGCTGACATATGACGAGCGGAGCGCGGAGATTCTGAAGCGTTACCCGCCGGAAGACCCGGTTCACCGGACCTGGATGAAGGCAGCGCCGATCCTCAAAGAGGCTGTGAAGCGCACCGAGGAACGGCTAGCGAAGGCTCAACCCAAGTAGGGAGCTGTCCGGCCGGCGTCCAGGCCGTGGTCGATGCGAAGGCGCATCGACGGGTGGATGTTCAAAGCGTCCAGGTCCGCCGGCTGGTCGCGTTCTTCGGGCTCATGTACTACGCAGCCTTGCGACCGGAGGAAGTGACCAACCTCAGCAAGCACGACCTCTCCCTGCCGGAGAAGGGTTGGGGAGATCTCCACTTGGAAGGCACCCGGCCCGAGATCGGTCGGGAGTGGACGGACTCGGGCACGGCGAATGAACTGGCTCCGCTGAAGCACCGGGAGAAGGACGCCGGCCGAACGGTGCCCTGTCCACCTGTGCTCACCGAGCTGCTTCACGAGCACATGGTCAGGTTCGGCACAGCGCGCGACGGCCGCCTGTTCCGCGGTGCCCGTGACGGCGGCCGGGTGGGCAGCACCGTCTATGGCCGTGTGTGGGCGGCAGCTCGGGAACGCGTCTTCACGCCGGAGGTGGCGCTGGCCCGCTCGCCAAGCGACCGTATGACCTACGCCACGCCGCTGTGTCGACGTGGCTCAACGGCGGGGTGGAGCCGCCCAGGGTCGCGAAGTGGGCCGGGCACAGCCTCTCCGTCCTGCTCCGCGTCTACGCCAAGTGCCTCGACGGAGGCGAGCAAGCCGCCCGGGACCGCGTCGAGCGCGCGCTGGACGGGCTCTGAAACGTCGGGGCGCATTTGGGGCGAGCCGCCGCAAACGGCTGCCTGTGGCCGCACATGGCCGCACACAGCAAGATCGGCCCGGTGTCCTGTTTTCGCAGGTCACCGGGCCGATCTGGCTGGTGTGGCAGGTGAGGGATTCGAACCCCCGAAGGCGAAGCCGTCTGATTTACAGTCAGATCCCTTTGGCCGCTCGGGCAACCTGCCGTAGCCGGATCAACCGGCCGAGGAAGAGAATACAGGGCGGCCTGGCGGGCTCGGCACCCGGCCTGGCCAAGCTAGGGTGGACCGACCGACTAGTGCGATGACGAGGTGTGAGAACCAGTGGCGGATCCCTCATTCGACGTGGTGAGCAAGGTCGACCGGCAGGAGGTGGACAACGCGCTCAACCAGGCGAGCAAGGAGCTCGCCACCCGCTTCGACTTCCGCGGGGTGAACGCGAAGGTCGCCTGGGCGGGCGAGGAAGCGATCGCGATCGAGGCCGAAACCGAGGAGCGCGCGCTCGCCGCGGTCGAGGTGTTCAAGGAGAAGCTGATCAAGCGCGGCATCTCCCTCAAGGCCTTCGAGGCCGACGAGCCCGCCCTCTCCGGCAAGATCTACAAGGTCAACGGCCGCATCCTGCAGGGCATCGCCTCCGACAAGGCCAAGCAGATCGCCAAGTTCATCCGCGACGAAGGCCCCAAGGGCGTCCAGGCCCAGATCCAGGGCGACCAGCTGCGGGTGTCCGGCAAGAAGAAGGACCACCTGCAGGAAGTCATCGCGGCGCTGAAGAACAAGGACTTCGAGATCGCCCTGCAGTTCACCAACTACCGGTGACCACCGCCCGCGGGGTGCCACGGCGCCCCGTGGGTTCACCCGTGTGGGCGACGTAGCCGGGCCCCGGCGCCACCTCATGGTGTAATCGCGCGGTCGCCGTGCGAGAGGGGTTCGATGCGTCGCGTGCTCACCGGCCTGGCCATGCTGGTTTCGCTGTCGGTACTGGGAAGCCTGCTCAGCCCGGTCCAGGCGGCGACGGCCGACCGCCGGCTGCTCTTCGAGGGCATGGGGTCCTACCCCCGGCTGATCCGCCTCGAACACTCCGGCGCCCGCAACGGCCGCATCCTCGCCGCGATGACCAGCGAGGACGGCCGCGGCCGGTACGCGCCGATCTTCCAGAGCGACGACGAGGGCGCCTCCTTCCGCCAGATCGGCGAGGTCCGCGACCCCGAGGGCGCCACCGGCATGTGCTGCGGCACCCTCTACGAACTCCCCCAGCGCGTCGGCCGGCTCCGCGCCGGCACCCTGCTGTGGGCCGCCAGCTACGGCCAGAACGCCGGCCCCGGCCGCCGGATCGCGCTCAAGATCTGGGCCAGCCGCAACGGCGGCCGCGACTGGGACTTCCTCTCCGAAGCCGCCCGCTCCCACAACCACGACGGCATCTGGGAACCCGAATTCAACGTCGACGCCGGCGGCACGCTCTGGCTGCACTTCGCCGACGAGACCGAGGCCCCGCAGTTCGCGCAGGTGCTCAACCGGATCGGCTCGGCCGACGGGCTCAACTGGGGCACCAAGCAGCGCACCATGGCGATCCCGCCGCACCGCGTGCGCCCCGGCATGCCGATCGTGCGCAGGCTGCCCGGCGGCCGCTACTACTTCGGCTACGAGATCTGCAACTACGGCAAGCACTTCTGCGACCCGTACTACAAGATCTCCCCGGACGGCGCCAACTTCGGTGAGCCGGGCGCGCCGGGCACGCAGATCACCACCGCCAACGGCAGCCACTTCCAGCACGCCCAGACCATCACGCTGTTCCCCGGCGGCCCGAACGGCACGCGGCTGCTGATGGTCGGCCAGATCTTCGTCGCGGACAACGGCGACCCGCTGCCCGGCAACGGCGCCACCCTGCTCGCCAACGACAACTTCGGCGCCGGGCACTGGTACGAGCTGCCCGCGCCGGTGCGCGTCACCAAGCCGATCGACCACTGGTGCCCGAACTACAGCTCCACCCTGCTCCCGGTGGACGGCGGCACGAACGTGCTGCAGATCGCCGCCGACCTCGAGCCGGACGGGATGTGCCGCGCCTACTTCGGCAAGGGCCCCGCGTTCTGATCCCGCAGCAGCCCGGCCGTCCACGCGCCGAGCGCCTCTTCGGCCTGGGCACGGGTGGCCGCCGGGTCGTCGGCGTAGGCGATCATCAGCGCCGCCTCCGCCACCGCGCTGAGCACCAGCTGCGCCAGCACCTTCACCGGCCGCGGCTCGAACAGGCCGTGCTCGATCGCGGCCGCCACCAGTTCCTCGATCAGCCCGAGCCCGTACCGCGCCTCCAGCTCACGCCACGCCTGCCAGCCCAGCACGGACGGCCCGTCGATCAGGGAGATCTGCCGCACCTCCGGCCGGGCGCAGGCGTCGAGGAACGCGGTGAGCGCGACCGCCAGCCCGGACAGGAAGTCCGGCTGCGCGGCCATTTCCGCCCGGATCGCGTCGGTGACCTCCTGCTCCAGCTGCTCGACCACGGCACGGAAGAGCCCCTGCTTGTCGCCGTAGTGGTGGTACAGCGCACCCCGGCTCACGCCGGCCGCGCGCACGATCTCGTCGGCGGGCACAGCCTGGTAACCGCGCTCCGCGAACAGCTCGCGCGCCGCTGTCACCAGCGCGTTCTTCGTTCCCGCCGACCGGTCCCGCTGTGTTCGCCGCACCCGCTCAATCTGCCATGACGCCCGCGAACTCGACGATGTGCCCGGCCAGCACGCCCGGCTGGTCCTCGGGAACGAAGGTGTAGGAGTCCTCGATCTCGACGAGCCGCGCGTCCGGGAACGCCCCGGCGAACCGCCGCGCCAGCGGCATCGGGAACAGCTTGTCCTCGCGGGCCCACGCCAGCAGCACCGGCTTGTCGAAGGCGGCCAGCTTCGGCGCGGCCTCCAGCGTGTACCGGTTGCTCACCTGGCGGACGAACTTCCGCAGGTCCCGGCGCACGCCCGCGCTGCGCCACGCCGGATCGAGGTAGCGCCGCACGATCCGCGCGTCGACCGGCCGCTTCGCCACCCAGCCGAAGGCGACCGGCAGCCGCTGCAACGGTTTCACCCGCAGCAGCCCCGCGGTGAGCAGGCCGAACCCGGGCACGCGCGCCAGCTTCGGCAACGGCGCGAACACCGGCGGGAAGAAGCTCTCGAAGCAGTCGGACGGCGTGAAGACCACCGCACCGACGCGCTCGGGCCGTCGCGTCAGCAGCAGCTGGGTGAGCGCGCCGCCGGTGTCGTTCGCGACCAGGAGCACGTCCCGCAGGTCGAGCGCGTCCAGGAAGTCCGCGATCAGGTCGGCCACTCCAGCCGGGCTCAGGTCCGAGTCGGGGCGCAGCGGCAGTTCGTGCGCGCCGAGCGGCAGATCCGGGGCCACGCAGCGGAACCCGGCGTCGGCGACGGCGGGCACCACCTTGCGCCACAGCTCGGCGTTGACCAGCAGCCCGTGCACAAAAACCACGGGACGACCGGCGCCCCGCTCGAAGTAACGCACCGCGCCCTGCGGTAGTTCGACCGCCGCGGGCGCCCCCAGTTCCTGGCTCCGTTCCATGCGGGCAGAATACATACAGACTGTATGTATGTAAATGACCCGATACTGTGGTCCGGTGCAGGCGGAATCGAGATGGGGGAACGTATGAAGGGCATCGTGCTGGCCGGGGGCAGTGGAACGCGGCTCCACCCGATCACCCAGGCGGTCTCCAAGCAGTTGCTGCCGGTCTACGACAAACCGATGATCTACTACCCGATCTCGGTGCTGATGTTCGCCGGCATCCGCGACATCCTGATCATCTCCACCCCCGCCGACCTGCCGAACTTCCGGCGCCTGCTCGGTGACGGCAGCACCTTCGGGCTCAACTTCAGCTACGCCGAGCAGCCCAGCCCCAACGGCCTCGCCGAGGCCTTCGTGATCGGCGCGGACTTCGTCGGCGACGACGACGTGGCGCTCGTGCTCGGTGACAACATCTTCTACGGTCAGGGTTTCTCCACCAGGCTGCAGCAGGAAGTGTCCACCTTGGACGGTTGCGTGCTGTTCGGCTACCCGGTGAAGGACCCGGAACGCTACGGCGTCGGCGAGGTGGACGGCGACGGAAAGCTCGTCTCCATCGAGGAGAAGCCCGCGCACCCGAAGTCGAACAAGGCGATCACCGGGCTCTACTTCTACGACAACGAAGTGGTCGAGATCGCGCGCTCGCTCAAGCCGTCGCCGCGTGGCGAGCTGGAGATCACCGACGTCAACCTGGCCTACCTGCGGGCCGGGCGCGCGAAGCTGGTCGACCTCGGCCGCGGCTTTGCCTGGCTGGACACCGGAACACACGATTCGCTGCTGGAAGCCGGGCAGTTCGTGCAGGTGCTGGAGCACCGCACCGGCGTGCGCATCGCCTGCCTGGAAGAGGTCGCGCTGCGCATGGGCTTCATCAGCGCGGACGAGTGCTTCGCGCTCGGCGCCGCGCTGGCGAAGTCCGGGTACGGCGACTACCTGATGGCCGTGGCCAAGTCGGCGGGCGCGGCGTAACCAGGCTTAGCCGCGAGCCAGTTCTTCCAGCCGCCGCACCCGTTCGGCGATCGGCGGGTGCGTGGAGAACCAGCGGGAGAACTTCTCGCCCGGCCGGAACGGGTTCGCGATCATCAGGTGCGACTGGGAAACCAGCCTCGGCTCGGGCACCAGCGGCGCCGCCTTCGTGCCCGCGTCGAGCTTGCGCAGGGCGGACGCGAGCCCGAGCGGATCGCCGGTCAGCTCCGCGCCGGAGGCGTCCGCCTCGTACTCGCGGGACCGGCTGACGCCCATGCGCACGATGCCGGCCGCGATCGGGCCGATCAGCACCAGCAGCAGGGTGACCAGCGGGTTGTCGTCCTCGCGGTCGCTGCCGCCGAACACCCCGGCGAACATCGCCACGTTGGCGGCCACGCTGACCACGCTGGCCAGCACCCCGGCCACCGACGAAATCAGGATGTCGCGGTTGTAGACGTGGGCCAGCTCGTGCCCGAGCACGGCCCGCAGCTCACGCTCGTCGAGCAACTCAAGGATGCCGGTGGTGCAGCAGACCGCCGCGTGCCGCGGGCTGCGGCCGGTGGCGAAGGCGTTCGGCGCGGCCGTCGGGCTCAGGTACAGGCGCGGCATCGGCTGCCGCGCGCTGGTGGCCAGCTCGCGGACGATGCGGTGGATCGCCGGGTACTCGGCTTCGGAGATCGGCCTGGCACGCATGGCGCGCAGCGCCAGCTTGTCCGAGCGGAAGTAGGCGAAGCCGTTCATGCCCAGCGCGAGCACCAGGCCGACCAGCAGCGCGCCGCGGCCGAAGGCGGCGCTGATCGCGATGATCAGCGCGCTGAGCAGGCCCAGCAGCAGGGCGGTCCGCACCCCGTTCCGGTGCTTGTGCACTGGTGGCCGCCTCCCTTCGCGCTCAGGGCCTCCCGGAGTCAGAACGCGTGCGGACCGCACGAGGTTCCGGCGGGATCCTCACCCGGGCGGGCGGGCCGCACAACCGGCGGTCACCCAGGAGAGGAGTTAGGGTCGGGCGGAAGGTGACAGCACGCGACAGGAGCGCTACCCACGGCTGAGGCGGTGAGGAACCATGCGGGCAACGCTGGTCTCGACGTTGGTACTGGCCATCGGCCTGGTGACCGCGCCATCGGCGCACGCCGAGGAGGTGGTCACGATCAACGTCGGCGACCGGCCATCGGCCATCGCGGTGAATTCCGTCACCGGTGCGGTCTACGTGGCGGGCAGCCGGGCCGTCACCGTGGTGGCGGGCAACCTGGTGGTCGCCACCGTCGACATCGGCGGCCCGCTGAGCGACATCGCGGTCAACGAGCGCACCGGCCGGGTCTACGCGGCGAACGCCGCCACGGGCACGGTGACCGTGCTCGACGGCGACAGCAACGCCGTGGCCGGGGTGATCGCGGCGGGGCCCGGGAAGTCCACAGTGGATGTCGACGAGGAGTCGAACACGGTCTACGCCACCGGTGGCCCGTCCGGTGAGGTGGCCGTGCTCGACGGCGTGAGCGACACGGTGCGCGAGAAGCTGCCCGGACCGGCGGGCCCGCTGGCCGGGGTGGCGGTCGACGACGGCAGGCGGCTTGCCTACTTCACCGGCGAGCGGAACAAGACGGTCGAGGTGCTCGACACCGTCGGCGAGGCGTTCGTCGGCAGCGTCCCGGTCGGCACCGCGCCGGACGGGCTCGACCTGCACGAGGCGAGCAACACGCTGTACGTGGCGAACTCCGGGATCCACCACATGTCCGTGGTCGACGGCGCGACCAGGACGGAGAAGGCCACGGTCCTGCTGCGCAGCGCGGCGTCGGCGGTGGCGGTGCACCAGTCCAGCAACACCGTCTACAGCAACGGCGGGCCGAACGGGCTGATCCGGATCGACGGCACGAAGAACGAGGTGTCCGGCGAGCTGACGCTGGGCACCAACGCCGGGGACGTCGCGGTGGACCAGCGGACCCGGGTCGTCTACGCCGCCGACCCGCAGCGCGACGCACTGCTCGCCATCACCGGTTTCTGAGCGCTGAAGCGCGGCTGACGAACTGGTCCGCGAATTCGCGAAGTGGTTCCCGCGGTCGCTCCACTTTAGCCGTTCTCGTTGACGTGGCGCTCGTCACGTAATTTACTGGTCGCTCCTACCCGGGCGAGTGCACCGAGGACGACCAGTGGGCAATCAGGGTCACCAGCTGCGCGGCGGCGTCCAGCCGGATGTCTCGGCGGTCGCCAACGTACTGGCGGGGCAGGGTTTCCACGGCCCGGACGGCGCACCGCTGAGCGAGGCGCTGGTGTTCGCCTGCTCCGGCGGGATCGGCGCTGGCTACCTGCTGTGGGAGTTCCAGCACGACGGCAACAAGCCGCTGGTGCTCGGTTTCCGCGGCCGCTGGCAGTACCCGCAGGCCTGGCTCGAGTCCACTGTGGAACGTCTGGGCGTGCCGGCCGAGGTGCACACCACCACCGGCGCGGCGGGCGCCGCGCGGCGGCTGAGCGAGGAACTGGCCGCCGGGCACCCGGTGATCGTGCTGCCCGACCGCTACCTGCTCGGCTACTGGCACCTGCCCGCCAGCACGGAGGCGATGGGCGGGCACTTCGTGGTGGCCTACGGCGAGGAGAACGGCCGGGTGCTGGTCGACGACCGCAACCTGGCCCCGCTGACCGTCGAGCGCGCCGCCTTCGACCGGGCACGCAGCCGGGTCGTCTCCTACCAGAACCTGCTGGTCCGGTTGCGGCCGCCGGAGGACGGGATCGGCGCGGCGGAACTGCGTGCGGCGGTGCGCGCCGGACTCACCGAATGCGCCGAACGGCTCTCCGCGAAATCCGCCTCCTTCTCGCTGCCCGCCTGGGCCAACTGGGCGCGCCTGCTGACCGACGAGCAGAAGCCGAAGGGCTGGCCCACCGTGTTCGCCGACCGCGGCGGACTGACCGGGACGCTGCTGTCCATCTGGGACAGTGTCACGCCCGCCGGGATGACCGGCGGCAGCCTGCGCGGGCTGTTCGCCGCCGCGCTCACCGAATCGGCGGCGGTGCTCGACCTGCCCGCGCTGGCCGAGCAGGCACAGCGGTGGCGTGAGATCAACGGGCTCTGGCACGGTTTCGCCGACGCCGCGCTCGATCCGTCGATCGAGCCGTTCGCCAGGATGCGCGAGCTGACCTCGGCCATCACCGGCGGCATCTTCACCGAGGGCGACGCGATGCAGCAGTCGGCCGGGCAGGCCGCGGCGGAGCTGTGGATGCTGCGTGCCCAGTACGACGCCGTCTGCCCATTGTCCAAAAAGGACGTCCAGGTGCTGTTCGCCGAGCTCGCCGCGCGCCTGCGGGAGATCCACGAGGCCGAAACCGCGGCCATCGGCGCCCTGCGGTCGGTGATTTTCGAACCGTAGCGCGATCACGCGTTCACGCTCCGTGTAACGACTCCCGGTGGCCAGGCGAATCACAGCGTGGAGCCGGGGCCGCAAGGGGCCCGCGGAACGGGGAGTCGGACGTGGAACGCATCGGCTTGGCCGTGATCGGTGCCGGGTACTGGGGCCCGAACCTGGTCCGGAACGCGCAGGCGACACCGGGGCTGCGCCTGGAATACCTGTGTGATCTGGACGTTTCCCGCGCGCGGCAGGTGCTCGGCGACTACTCGACGGTGCGCGCGAGCGCGTCGCTCGACGAGGTGCTCGCCGACGACGCGGTCGGCGCGGTGGCCATCGCCACCCCGGCCGGCACGCACCTGAAGGTCGCGCTCGCCGCGCTCGAAGCGGGCAAGCACGTGCTGGTGGAGAAGCCGCTGGCGGCGAACCTGGCCGAGGGGCGGCGGCTGGTCGAGGCGGCGGAGAGCCGCGGGCTGGTGCTCATGCTCGACCACACCTACTGCTACACCCCCGCCGTGCGCCGCCTGCGGGAACTGGTGCGCGGCGGGGAGCTCGGCGACATCCAGTACCTGGACTCGGTGCGCATCAATCTCGGCCTGGTGCAGCCGGACGTGGACGTGCTGTGGGACCTGGCCCCGCACGACCTGTCGGTGTTCGGCGCGATCCTGCCCGACGGCGTGGAACCGCTGGAGGTGGCCGCGCACGGGTCCGACCCGATCGGCGCCGGGCGGGCCTGCGTGGCGCACCTGACCATCCGGCTGACCGGCGGCGCGATGGCCCACGTGCACGTGAACTGGTTGTCCCCGACCAAGATCCGCACCATGGTGATCGGCGGGTCGAGCCGCACGGTGGTGTGGGACGACCTGAACCCGAGCCAGCGGCTGTCGATCTACGACCGCGGCGTGGACCGGCGCGCCGACCTGGGCGCCGGCGAGCGCGAGCAGGCGATCATCTCCTACCGCGTCGGCGACATGGTGGCCCCGGCGCTGACCGAGCGCGAGGCGCTGCGCTCGGTGATGGCGGAGTTCGCCGGCTCGATCGCCGAAGGCCGCCGCCCGCTCACCGACGGCCGGTCCGGCCTGCGGGTGCTCGCCCTGCTCGAAGCCGCCAGCGAAAGCCTGGCGACCGGAGGGACTTTTGTCCCCGTCAAAACGGAGGTAGCCGCGTGAGCCCTCAGCCCATCGAAGGTCAGCGGTGCCTGGTCACCGGGGGCGCGGGCACGATCGGGTCCGCGGTGGTGGACCAGCTGCTCGAAGCGGGTGCCGCCGAGGTCGTGGTGCTCGACAACTTCGTGCGCGGCCGTCGCGAGAACCTGGCCGACGCCGAAGGTGACCGGCTGACCGTCGTCGAGGGGGACATCAACGACGCCGAGCTGGTCCACGAGCTGACCCAGGGCATCGATCTCGTCTACCACCTCGCGGCCATCCGGATCACCCAGTGCGCCGAAGAACCGCGCCTGGCGCTGGAGTCCCTTGTGGACGGAACTTTCACCGTGCTGGAAGCGGCCGCCGCGGTCAAGGTGCGCAAGGTGATCGCCTCGTCGTCGGCGTCGGTATACGGGCTGGCCGAGTACTTCCCCACCGACGAGCGCCACCACCCCTACCACAACGACACCTTCTACGGCGCCGCGAAGGCGTTCAACGAGGGCATGCTCCGCAGCTTCAAGGCGATGTACGACCTCGACTACGTGGCACTGCGTTACTTCAACGTGTACGGCCCGCGCATGGACGTGCACGGGCTCTACACCGAGGTGCTGATCCGCTGGATGGAGCGCATCGCCGACGGCAGGCCGCCGCTGATCTTCGGGGACGGCGCGCAGACGATGGACTTCGTCCACGTGCACGACATCGCGCGCGCGAACATCCTGGCCGCCCGCGCCCCGGTCACCGACCGCGTCTACAACATCGCGAGCGCCACCGAGACCAGCCTCCGCGAGCTGGCGCTCGACCTGCTCACCGCGATGGGCTCGGACCTCGAACCCGAGCACGGCCCGGAACGCGCGGTCAACGGCGTCACCCGGCGGCTGGCCGACATCTCCGCCGCCGCGCGCGACCTCGGCTGGGAGCCCCGGATCAAGCTGCCCGACGGCCTGCGGGGGCTGGTCGAATGGTGGCGGCAAAGCGCCTGAGCGGGACCGGCCGCGGTTTTCGCGGGACGCGCGTGATTTCCTACCTGTTCGGCCGCTTTACTGCTTTTCGTCATTACGTTATGTAGTGCTTTCCTCGCCGGTCCGGGCGTTATGGAATTGCGACTGCCCAATAGCGTGAGCAAGCCCGGATCGCTGTAACAACACTCGAGGCCGCCTCGATTCCGCTTTTGTCAGATACAGCTGGGCGTCTGACCACCGCGTTTTCTCGCCGGTGCCGGTTGACCTCCCTTTGAACGGAAGGCAGGACCATGCACGCCCATTCCACGGGGGAGCGCGGCCGGGTGCGGCCGTTGCGGCCGCTGCTGCTGGCCGCGGTGCTGTTCGTGCTCGCGGGCTGCCTGGTGGCCGCCCCGGTCCCGTTCGGCGCGCTGGCGCAGGCGCAGGCGGCCTGCGCGAACAAGATCGCCTGTGAGAACGAAGCCACCGGCACCGACGACTGGCAGGTCACGAACTTCGACGACACCATCGCCGGGTTCACCACCGACATCAGCGCGACCCCGGGTTCCACGGTCACCTTCAAGATCAAAACGGCCGCACCCGGTTACACCGTGACCATCTACCGGCTGGGCTGGTACCAGGGCAAGGGCGCGCGGTACCTGGGCACCGCGACCAGGAACACCGGCCAGTCGCAGCCCGCCTGCCTGACCGATCCGACCGGGCTGCTCGACTGCGGCAACTGGGCGCCGTCGGTGACCTGGACCGTGCCCGCGAACGCCACCTCTGGGCTGTACTACGCGGTGCTGCGCCGGAACAACCTGACGCCGGAGGAATTGGCCAGCAACCCGCCGGAGAACGAGATCGCCTTTGTCGTCCGCGACGACGCGAGCACCTCGAAGATCCTGTTCCAGACCTCGGACTCAACCTGGCAGGCCTACAACACCTACGGCAACGGCCCGAACCGCGCCGGGAACAGCCTGTACTACACCACCTACGACGAGCCGGCCCCGGGCCAGCCGGCCAATCCGACCGGGCCCGGCCCGCAGGGCTCGGCGTACAAGGTCAGCTACAACCGCCCGCTCTACGGCCAGGGCGACGAGAACTTCATCTTCAACGCCGAGTACCCCATGTTGAAGTTCATGGAGCGCAACGGTTACGACCTGAGCTACACCACCGACGTGGACACCGCCCGGCGCGGCCGCCTGATCAAGAACCACCAGGTGTTCATGGCCGTCGGGCACGACGAGTACTGGTCGAAGGAGCAGCGGTCCCAGGTGGAGGCCGCCCGCGACGCCGGAGTGCACCTGGCCTTCATGACCGGCAACGAGGTGTTCTGGAAGACCCGCTGGGAGCCGAGCATCGCGGGCACGCCGACCGACTGGCGCACCGTGGTCTGCTACAAGGAGACCAAGCACGACGGCAAGATCGATCCGCACCCGGACTGGACCGGCACCTGGCGCGACGCCCGCTACAGCCCGCCGTCGGACGGTGGCAGGCCGGAGAACGCCTTGCTGGGCAACATTTTCACCGTCAACGGCAAGCGGGAGGACTCGCTCACCGTGCCGTCGGCGTACGGCAAGATGCGCCTCTGGCGCAACACCGCGGTGGCGCAGAAGCCCGCCGGTGACGTGTACACCTTCCAGCCGGGCACGCTCGGCTACGAGTGGAATTCCGTGGAGGACAACGGGTTCACCCCGCCCGGCACGGCACAGCTGTCCCGCACCACGGTGACCATGGACGGGTTCTGGGTGCTCCAGAACGAAGGGGACGAATACGGCTCCGGCACCAAAACGCACGCGCTGACGCTGTACCGGCACCCCAGCGGCTCGCTGGTCTTCGGCGCCGGGACCGTGCAGTGGGCCTGGGGACTGGACAACGAGCACGCATTCGGAGAGCACGACCAGACCGCCGACCCGGCGATCCAGCAGGCCACCGTGAACCTGCTGGCGGACATGGGCGTGCAGCCGACCACGCTGATGGCGGGCCTGGTCGCGGCCACCGCCAGCACCGACACCACGCCGCCGGTGGTGGCCATCACCAGCGCGCCGCCGACCACGGTCGGCACCGACTACACCATCGCCGGCACGGTCACCGACGCCGCGGGCAAGGTGGCCGGGGTCGAGGTCTCGGTGGACGACGGCGCCACCTGGCACCCGGGCCTGTGGACCGCGGGCACCACCAGCTGGCAGTACAGGTTCACCCCGGCCACCTCGGGCACGCCGACGGTCAAGGTGCGCGCGGTGGACGACTCGGCGAACCTGTCGCCACCGGTGTCGCGGGTGATCACGGTCAACACGCGGACCTGCCCGTGCAGCATCTGGACCCCGCAGATGGCCCCGGCCAATCCGGCGGCCAACGACGCGGGCGCGATCGAGGTCGGCGTGAAGTGGCGTGCCTCGGCCGACGGTTACGTGCGCGGCATCAAGTTCTACAAAGGACAGGGCAACACCGGCACGCACACCGGCAGCCTGTGGACCAAGGACGGGCAGCTGCTCGGCACCGGCACGTTCACCAACGAAACGGCGACGGGCTGGCAGACGCTGACCCTGCCGACTTCGGTACCGGTGACCGCCGGAGTCACCTACGTGGCCTCGTACTACGCGCCCAACGGGCGGTACAGCGCGGACAACTTCACCTTCACCAACAACGGCGTCTCGCTCGATCCGCTGACCGCGCTCAAGAGCGGCGTGGACGGCCCGAACGGGGTGTTCAAGGGCGGCGGTCCCGGCTTCCCGCAGTCCAGCTACCAGGACACGAACTACTGGGTGGACGTGGTGTGGGCGCTCGATCCCGGCCCGGACACGCGCGCGCCGATGCTGCTGAACACCGCGCCGCTGGCCGGGGAGACCTCGGTGAAGACCGCGAGCCCGCCGGTGTCGGTCACCTTCGACGAGAACGTCGCGCCGAGCACCGTGCAGTTCTCGCTGACCTACCCGGGCGGCACCGAGCCGGGTTCGGTGTCCGTCACCGGCGGCAAGGTGACCTTCACCCCGTCGCTGGCGCTGGACGCGGGCACGGTCTACACCGCGACCGTGCGTGCCTCGGACGCCGCCGGCAACGCGGCCCAGCCGGTGCAGTGGCAGTTCACCACCGGATCACCACGCCCGGCGGCCTGCCCGTGCACGGTCTGGGACGACTTCACCCACCCGGTGAACAAGGCCGATCCGCACGACTCGTCGCCGGTCGAGCTGGGCACGAAAGTGCGCTTCGACGGCAAGGGCAACGTGCTCGGCGTGCGGTTCTACAAAGGACCGGGCAACACCGGCACGCACACCGGCACGCTGTGGAACGCCGCCGGGCAGCCGCTGCGCACCGGCACCTTCGTCAACGAGAGCGCGGTCGGCTGGCAGACGCTGATGTTCAGCTCGCCGGTCGAGGTGCAGGCGAACACCACCTACGTGGTCTCGTACTACGCGCCGAACGGGCACTACGCCGGGGACAATGCGTTCTTCCGCGACACCGGTGCCGACTACGGCGGCATCCGCGCGCTCGGTGAAGGGGTCGACGGCGGCAACGGCGTCTACCGCTACGGCGCCGGTGGCGGCTTCCCGCAGAACTCGTGGGGTTCGACGAACTACTGGGTCGACGTGATCTTCCAGAACGGCCTCAACGGCGACACCACGCCGCCCGCGGTCACCGGCCGCACCCCGGCGTCGGCAGCCACGAACGTGCCGTTGACCTCTGCGGTCAGCGCCACCTTCAACGAGCCGATCGACCCGTCCAGCGTGCAGTTCACCCTGCAGGACCCGGGATTGGCGAAGCTGTCCGGCACGGCGTCGCTGTCCGCCGACCAGAAGACGGTCACCTGGACGCCGTCGGCCCGGCTCGCGCCCGGCACCACCTACACGGCGAACCTGAAGGTGGCCGACGCCAACGGCAACGCCATGCCGTCGCCGACCACCTGGTCGTTCACCACCACAACCACGCCGAGCTGCCCGTGCTCGCTGTTCTCGGCGGCCACCGTGCCGACGGTCCAGGCGGAGAACGACAGCGGCTCGTACGAGCTGGGCGTCCGGTTCAGCTCGTCGGTGCCGGGCACGGTCACCGGGGTGAAGTTCTACAAGGGACCGGGCAACACCGGCACGCACACCGGCAGCCTGTGGACCGCGGGCGGTCAGCTGGTGGCCAGCGGGACCTTCGTGAACGAAACCGCGACGGGCTGGCAGACCCTGCTGTTCGCCACCCCGGTGGGCATCCAGGCCGGTGAGTCCTACATCGCGTCGTACACCGCGCCCAACGGCCACTACTCGGCCGACGGGAGCTACTTCGAGCGGACCGCGGTGACCAGCACGCCGCTGACCGCGGGCGCGACCGGCGGTGACACGCCCAACGGCGTTTACCACGTCGGGCCGGGCTTCCCGCAGTCCTCGTTCCGCGGTGCGAACTACTGGGTCGACGTGGTCTGGCAGCCGGCTCCATGACGGGGCGGCTGACGGTCCTCGTCTCGGGCGTGCCGTGGGACGGGGTGAAGGGCTCGGAGCGCCAGCTCGCCGAGGCCCTCACCGCGCACACGGACGTGCTGTGGGTGGATCCGCCGGTTTCCCCGGCCACGCCCGCGCGGTACCGCGGGCTCGCCGGGGAGGGCAGGCGGTGGCGACCGCGGTCACGGCCGGTTTCCGACCGGCTGACCCGGCTGACCCCGGTCGCCCTGCCGGGCCTGTCGCGGCCGGGCGTGCGCGCCACCACCTGGCCGCTGGTGCGCGCGCAGCTCCGCCGGGTGCTGCGCGGACTGCGGCGGTGGCCGGACACGGTGATCGCGTGCTCTACGCACGACGTGCTGGGGCGGTGGGGCGCGGGCGTGACGAAGGTGCTCTACGGCACCGACGACTGGGTGGCCGGTGCCGAGCTGATGGGCATCGACGTCCAGCAGGTCGTGGCCGGTGAGCGGCGGAACCTGGCCAGGGCGGACGTGGTGCTCGCGGTCGGGCCGGAGCTCGCCGCGCGCTGGCGGGACCACGGCGTGACCCCGGTGGTCTTCCCCAACGGGGTCGATCCCGGCGCCTACGCCGGGATCGACGCGGTGACGCCGATCGAGCTGCCGCCGGGCTTCCCGGACAAGATCGCCGGATTGTGCGGGCAGCTGTCCGACCGGATCGACCTGCGGTTGCTGGAGGCGGTCGCGGACACCGGGGTGGGGCTGCTGCTGGTCGGCCCGCGGGCGCCCGGCTGGCAGCCGGAACGGGTCGGCGCGCTGCTCGCGCGGGACAACGTGCACCACACCGGGCCGGTGCCGTTCGAGCGGCTGCTGCCCTGCCTCGCGCGGTTCGGCGTCGGGCTCACCCCGTACGCGGACACCGCGTTCAACCGCGCGTCCTTTCCGTTGAAGACGCTCGAATACCTCGCCGCGGGCCTGCCCGTGGTGAGCACGGACCTCCCGGCCAGCAGGCGGCTGCAGGCCGAGTTCCGGGAACTGGAGATCACCGGCGACGCCGATTCGTTCGCGCTCGGGGTGCTCGACGCGCTGGCCACCTCGCCCACCCGGGCGCGGGTGGCGGCGCGGCGCGCGTTCGCTCGCCGGCATTCGTGGGCCGCCCGCGCGGCCCACCTGGTGGAACTGCTGGAGATCAGGGAGGGAACCACGTGATTCCGGTGATGCGGCCGATGCTGGGGGACGAGGAGGCCGACGCCGTGGCGGCGGTCGTGCGCTCCGGCTGGGTCGCGCAGGGCCCCAAGGTGGCCGAGTTCGAGCGGGCGTTCGCGGCCAGGGTCGGTGCCGCGCACGGTGTCGCGGTCTCGTCGTGCACCACGGCGCTGCACCTGGCGCTGCACGCCATCGGGGTGGGGCCGGGTGACGAGGTGGTGGTGCCCTCGTTCAGCTTCATCGCCACCGCCAACGCGGTGCGCTACTGCGGCGCGGACCCGGTGTTCGCCGACGTGGACGCGCTGACCGGCAACCTCACGGCGTCCACTGTGGACGAAGTGCTGACCACGCGCACCAAGGCGGTGCTGGCCGTGCACCAGGGCGGCGTGCCCGCCGACGTGGACGCGCTGCGCCGGTTGTGCGGCAGCATCCCGGTGCTCGAGGACGCCGCCTGCGCGGCCGGCTCGACCTATCTCGGCCACCAGGTCGGCGCGGGCGCCCCGCTCGCCGCGTGGTCGTTCCACCCGCGCAAGCTGCTGACCACCGGCGAGGGCGGCATGCTCACCACCGACGACGCCGAACTGGCCGCGCGCCTGCGGCGGCTGCGTGAGCACGGGATGAGCGTGTCGGCGGCGGACCGGCACGCGGCGGGCACCGCGATCGTCGAGCAGTACCTGGAGACCGCGTTCAACTACCGGATGACCGACATCCAGGCGGCGATGGGCCTGGTGCAGCTGACCCGGCTGGAGGCGCTGGTGGCGCATCGGCGGTCGCTGGCGGCGCGGTACCACGAACTGCTGGCCGACGTGCCCGGCGTGCGGCCGCTGCGTGATCCCGCATACGGCAAGACGAACTACCAGACGTTCTGGGTGCTGCTCGACGAGCGCGTGGACCGCAACGCGCTGCTCGGCACGCTGGCCGAAGCCGGGATCTCGGCGCGTCGCGGGATCATGGCGTCACACCTGGAACCGGCCTACGCCGGGCACGCGCACGTCCCGCTGCCGGTCACCGAACGGCTCACGCGGCATTCGCTGATCCTGCCGCTGCACCACGAACTCACCGCAGAGGACCAGCGGTACGTCGTAGGCACGCTCGCCGCCGCGCTGCACCCGGTGGCCAGCCGATGAGGCGGCCGCTGCTGCTCGTGGGCGCCGGTGGCCTGGCCCGCGAGACGCTCGCCGCGGTGCGGGCCGGGACGGACTGGCACCCGCTCGGCGCGCTCGACGACAACCCCGCCACGCACGGCACCCGCATCGACGGGTTGCGGGTGCTCGGACCGTCCACTTTGGTCCACGAGATGCCGGACGCGGCGGTGGTCATCTGCGTGGCCAACGTCCGGCGGCCGTTCGCGCGCCGGGACATCGCCGCCCGGCTGGACCTGCCCGACGAGCGCTACGCCACCGTGGTGCACCCGGCCGCGTCACTGGCTCCCGGCACGGAGGTCGGCGCGGGCTCGATCCTGTTCGCGGGCGTGGTGGTGACCGCGCCGCAGCGGGTCGGCAGGCACGTGCTGGCCATGCCGCACGTGGTGTTCACCCACGACGACGAGGTCGGCGACCACAGCTGCTTCGCCGC
The DNA here is from genome assembly GCF_003312875.1 of Amycolatopsis albispora. Taxonomy (NCBI): domain Bacteria; kingdom Bacillati; phylum Actinomycetota; class Actinomycetes; order Pseudonocardiales; family Pseudonocardiaceae; genus Amycolatopsis; species Amycolatopsis albispora. The sequence continues at coordinate 7,114,169 of NZ_CP015163.1, read as the reverse complement.
GCGGGCGGTGCTCGCCGGTGGCGTCCACATCGGACAGTGCGCGTACCTGGGCCAGGGCGCGCTGGTCCGCGAGTTCACCAAGATCGGCGAGGGCGCGGTGATCGGCATGGGCTCGGTGGTGCTCACCGACGTGCCGGCCGGGCAGACCTGGGCAGGCGTACCGGCGAGACCACTGGGGGAAAAGTGAGGGTGCTGGTCTACCCGCACGCGATGGAGATCGGCGGCTCGCAGCTCAACGCGCTGCAGCTGGCCGGGGCCGTGCGCGACCTCGGGCACGAAGTGACGGTGTTGTCCGAGCCGGGTCCGCTGGTCGACCACGTGCATGAACTGCGACTGCCGCACGTCGAGATCCCCCTGCACCGCCGTCGTCCGTCGGCCTCGGTGGCGCGGCGGATCGGCTCGTTGATCGACGATCTGGGCATCGACGTGGTGCACGGGCACGAGTGGCCGCCGGTGCTGGAGGCCTTGGCGGCCACAGTGTCCAACCCGACCCGGCGGAACACCGCGGTTTTCGCCACCGTGATGTCGATGTCGGTGGTGCCGTTCTTCCCGCGCACGGTGCCGATGACCGTGGGCACCGAGGAGATCAGGGCGGCCGCGCTCGCCGCCGGGCACCGGCGGGTCACGCTGCTCGAACCGCCGGTCGACACCGACGCCGACCGGCCGGAGCTGGAGACGTCGTTCCGCGAGGAGCACGGGCTCGACCCGGCGGTGCCGCTGCTGGCGATGATCTGCCGCCTGGTGCCGGAGCTGAAGCTCGAAGGCCTGCTCGCCGCGTGTGACGCGGTCGGGGAACTCGCCGTGGCGGGCCGGAAGGTGCAGCTGGTGATCGTCGGCGACGGCCGCAGCCGCGATGAGGTCGAGGTGCGCGCGGCACGCGCGAACGAGCTGGCCAGGTCGCGCGTGGTGGTGCTGACCGGCGAGATCAGCGACCCGCGACCCGCCTACGCCGCCGCGGACGTGCTGGTCGGGCAGGGCGGCTCGGCGCTGCGCGGGATGTCGTTCGGCAAGCCGCTGGTGGTGGTCGGCGAGCGCGGGTTCAGCGAGCTGCTGACCCGCGAGACGGCACCACGCTTCCTGTCCGCCGGGTGGTACGGGCAGGGGCCGGGGTCGCGCGGGTCCGGGGTGCCCGGGCTGCGGGACACGCTCGACCACGTGATCGCCAATCCCGTGCTGCGCCAGGAACTCGGCGCGTTCTCGCGGGAGCTGGTGCTCGAGCGGTTCAGCCTGCGTGGCGCGGCCGAGCTGCTCGAACGCGAGTACACCGCCGCGCGGTACGGGCCGCGACCGCTCGGCCCGCTCGCCGCCGACGCGGCCCGCAGCGCCGCCGGGCTGCTCGGTTACAAGCTGCACCGCAAGTACCAGGGCCTGCGTGGCACGGCCCGCACCGACGACGCCAACGCCAACCCGGTTCTTTCCCGCGAGAGGGCAGTCAGATGAGCGGAATCCCCCTGGTCGACCTGGCCGCGCAGCACCGGCAGGTGGCCGACGAGGTCGCCGACGGCTGGGCGGCGGTGCTCAAGGCCACCGCGTTTGTCGGTGGTCCGCAGGTCGCCGCGTTCGAGGCCGAGTTCGCCGCGTTCTCCGGGGTGGCGCACTGCGCCGCGGTCGGCAACGGCACGGACGCGATCGAGCTTTCGCTGCGGGCGCTGGGCGTCGGCCCCGGTGACGAGTGCGTGCTCCCGGCGAACACCTTCATCGCGACCGCCGAAGCGGTGGCGCGCACCGGCGCCACGCCCGTGCTGGTGGACGTCGACGAGCGGACCGCGCTGCTCGACCCGGACCTGCTCGCCGCGCGGATCACCCCGCGCACCAAGGCGATCCTGCCGGTGCACCTGTACGGGCAGACCGCGGCGGTCGAGGACATCCTGCCGATCGCGCGGGCCGCCGGGGCGTTCGTGGTCGAGGACGCCGCGCAGGCGCAGGGCGCCCGGCGTCACGGCGTGGTCGCCGGAGGACTCGGTGACGTCGCGGCGACCAGCTTCTACCCGGGCAAGAACCTCGGCGCCTACGGGGACGGCGGTGCCGTGCTGACGCGGGACGCCGGGATCGCCGAACGCGTCAGGCTGCTGCGGGAGCACGGCTCCCCGCGGAAGTACGAGCACACGACGCTCGGCTTCAACAGCCGCCTGGACACCCTCCAGGCCGTGGTGCTGTCGGCGAAACTGCGCCGGCTCGCCGGGTGGAACGCGGCACGCCGCGCCGCCGCCGCGCGGTATTCGGTGCTGCTGCGCGACGTTCCGGAGGTCCAGCCGCCGGAGGTGCTGCCGGGCAACGAACCCGTGTGGCACCTGTACGTGCTGCGGGTCGCCGAGCGCGACCGGGTCCTCGCGCACCTGCAGGCCAACGGGATCGGCGCGGGCATCCACTACCCGACGCCGGTGCACCTCACGCCCGCCTTCGCTTCGCTCGGCCACCGGCCGGGTGCTTTCCCGGTCACCGAACGGCTGGCCGGGCAGCTGCTGTCGATCCCGCTTTTCCCGGAGATCACCGCGGCACAACAGGAACAAGTGGTGCGAGTGCTGATGGAGGCGGTTCGATGACCGAGGTTCGGGTGCACCCCCACGGGTTGTGCGAAAGCGACCAGGTCGGCGCGGGCACGCGGGTGTGGGCGTTCGCGCACGTGCTGCCGGGGGCGAAGGTCGGCAAGGACTGCAACATCTGCGACGGTGCGTTCGTCGAAGACGGCGCGGTGCTGGGCGACAACGTGACGGTGAAGAACTCGACCCTCGTCTTCCGTGGAGTGACCTGTGAGAACGACGTTTTCCTCGGACCGAACGTGGTGTTCACCAATGACCTGCGCCCTCGCGCGCACATCAAGCGCGGCCCGGATTCGCTGCTGCTGACCAAGGTCCGCCACGGCGCGACGCTTGGCGCGGGCGTGGTGGTGGTGTGCGGCACGGAAATCGGTGAGCACGCCTTCGCCGCGGCCGGTGCGGTGGTCACGGGGGACGTGCCGGCGCACGCCTTTGTCGCGGGCAACCCGGCACGGCAGAAGGGCTGGGTGTGCGAATGCGGTGAGCCGCTGGACGCCTCGCTGACCTGCGCCGGGTGCCAGTCGGTCTACGAACACCGCGACGACGGCCGCGGCCTGCGGCGGCGAACGGCATGAGGGCGGCGCGGCAGGCAGCGCTGTGCGGAACCGTGCTGGTCACGCTCGCCTGCGCCCCCGCCGCGCCGGTGTCCACTGGGTCCACCAGCAGGCTCCCGGCACCGGTGACCTTCGCTTCGGTGCCCTGGGAAGGCGGCCCGTCGTACTATTCGGCGTTCGACAAGGCCGCCGCCTGGACCGACCCGTCGTTCTTCCCCATCGGCGTCTGGTTCGAATCGGTGCTCGCCCCGAAGGACACCGAGATCGACAAGGCCGCCGGGATCAACACCTACTTCGAACTGACCGCGAACAGCTCGCTGCCGCTGGTGCGCGAGGCCGGGATGCACGCCCTTCCCAGCGGTCCCAACGCCGAAGCCGGGCCGGAGACGGTCGGCTGGACGCTCACCGACGAACCCGACATGTGGGCGGGGCCGGGCCACGGCACCTGGACCGGGAACTCCCCCGGCCAGGGTGAGGTGTGCGTCGGCGGCCCGTGCGGGTACACCGTGCTGAAGTCCCTTTTGGACAAGCTGCCGCCCGACGGCCGCCTGCGTTATGCGAACTTCGGCAAGGGCGTGATGTTCTGGGAGACCGACGAGCAGGCGCGGCCGTTCGTCAACGACTACACCACCGCGGTGTCGGCGGATCTGTACTGGTACACGGATCCGAACATCTGCACGTCGCCGTCGGAAGGCCCGGCGATCGGGGTGCCGCCGTCACAGTGCCGGGTGGCGTCCAACTACGGGCGCACCATGGACCGGATGCGGTCGCTCGACCAGGCCGACGGGGAGCTGCAGCCGATCTACGCCCTGATCGAAACCGGCCACCCGTTCACCGAAGCGGATTCGCCCACCATCACCGGCGAGCAGCTGGCGGGCGCGGTGTTCAACTCCCTGATCCACGAAGCGCGGGGCATCATCTACTTCAACCACAACTTCGGCGGCGAGTGCATCTCACAACACGTGCTGCGCGATGCCTGCGGTGCCGCCATCCGGCCCGCCGTGACCGAGGTGAACCGGCGGATCACCGAGCTGGCGCCGGTGCTGAACACGCAGTCGCTGGTGCACCGGTTCAGCCCGGACCTGGACACCATGTTCAAGCGACACGACGGCGCCACCTACATCTTCGCCATGCCAGGCCAGGGAAGTGCGCCGGGCGCGCACACGCTGACCCTGCCCGCCGGACTGGGCGGTGAGGCGACCGTGCTGTTCGAAAACCGCAGCATTCCCGTGGTGAACGGCACCCTCACCGACACCTTCACCGCCGAACACAGCTACCACGTCTACAAAATCACCGGAGGTTAGGCGTCAGCGCAATTCGCGCAGCACGTGACGCAGCCGCCACACAAAGGGAACGTAGGCGAGCAAACCAAGACCAATACCCAAGAACAACTGCAACGCCGACGGCTCGGTGACAAACCGCACGCCGAACATCACCACCACCATCGCCACCACCCCCACCACCGGCCGCCACAACGCCACGCCCAACGCCCGCAGCGAAACGCCCGTCCGCCGCACCATCCACGCGAAAGCGGGCAGGATCACCAGCGCGGCCACCAACGCGTGCATCGCCGCCACCCCCGCGATGCCGTCCACCAACGCGCCCACCGGCAACGCGACCGCCAGCGCCAGGAACCACCCCACCTGCAACCACAGGCAGACCCGCGACTTGCCCAGCGCCACCAGGAAGTCGTAACACAGCTCGGCGAAAACCCGTACCACGCCCAGGATCGCCAGGAACTGCACCACAGCCGCCGCCGTGGCCCACTTGGCCCCGTACAAAGTGGTCACCGCGGGCAAGGCCAGCACCCCCAGCGCCGCGCACACCGGCAGCGTCGGCACCGCCAGCAGCACGGCCAGCCGCGTCAGCGCCTCCCCGCGCGTAGCCACCTCGTCCTGCACCCGGGCGAAAGCCGCCAGTGAAACCCGGCGCATCACCACGGAAAACGTGTTCACCGGCCAGCTCGACAGGTTGAACGCGACCACGTAGAAGCCCAGCGCCGTGACGTCCAGCAGCCGCCCGATCACCACGTAGTCCACGTTCAGCATGGCAAAAACGACAAAGCTCGCCGCCGCCAGCGGCAGCCCGAACGCCAGCAGTTCCCGCGCCTGCCGCCGGTCGAACCCCGGCCGCGGCCAGTAGTCGACCAGCTTCAGCAACATCAACGCCGACAACGCGTTCCCGGCCAGCTGCCCCCACGCCAGGCTCCACGCCCCCGCGCCGTCGAGCGCCAGCGTCACCGTCAGCCCGCACGTCACCACGAGGTTCAGCAGGTCCGCGGCGAGTTGCGCGCCCTGCCGGAACGCCCGGTTCACCAGCTGCACCGCGGTCGCGGTGACCCCGTCGATGAGCACCGACACGCACAGCAATCGCAGCACGCCCACCGCCTCCGGTGAGCCCATCGCCTCGGCGAAGGCGGGCGCGCCGAACCAGCACCCGGCGTACAGCAGCGCGCTGGACACCGTCGAAATCGTGGTCACCGTCGGCGCGATCGTGCGTGGATCGCCCTGCCACCGCACGATCGCCAGGCTCACGCCCAGCTCGTTCAGCGACAGCACGGCCTGCAGGGCCACCAGCGCCACCGCGAACACCCCGAAGTCCTCCGGCGCCAGCAACCTGGCCAGCAGCAACGAGACGAAAAACCCGCCGAACTTGCCGAGCACCGTGTTCAGCAGGCTCAGCACCAGCGCCCGCCGGACCTTCGGCGGCGCCTCGTCCTGGGTGGTCATTCCGCTCCCGCCTTCAGGCTCGCCTTGAACTTCTGCGTCCAGGTCACGCGGCCGATCCGAGCCGGCGGCGGGTTCTCCGCACGCGCGATCCGCAGCAGCGCACCGCACAGCCCCACGGAGAAGAAGCTGAGCCCGGCGATCACGCTGAAGCTCAGCAGGTCGAAGGTGGCCGCCGAGATCAACGCGATGAGCATCGCCGAGATCATCGCGCCCGCCAGGCTGCGCAGCTCGCGGTTCCGGCTGATCACGCACACCCGCACCGCCGCGTACAGCCCCACCACGAACATGCCGACGAAGGTGACCAGCCCGATCCAGCCGGTCTCGATCAGCGTCATCAGGTACTGGTTGTCGAGGATCAGGTACTTGTCCGGCAGGAAGGTGCCGAAGCCGCGGCCGGACACCGGGTGCAGCGCGATGTGCCGCCACGCCTCGTCGTAGTCGTCGGTGCGCGAGGTGACGCTCGGATCGGTGTCGATGTTGGCGAAAAGCGCGTAGATCGTGCCGAACAGGCCGGGCACCGCCAGCACCGCGGCCGAGGCGAAGCCGAGCGACATCCCGGCCACCACCAGCCTGCGCCGGCCGCGCACGGTGGCGAGCACCACCAGCAGCACCACCGCGAGGCTGAGGATCGCGGTGCGGGACAACGAAACCAGCGCGCCACCGCCGACCGCGCACAGGCACAGCGCCCACAGCCAGCGCGGCTCGCCGCGGTCCATCGCGCGGAACAGGTAGTGCGCGGCGAACGGGATCGCCAGCGCGCACACCACGCCGAATTCGATCGGGTGGTTCGTGGTGCCGGACGGCCGCCGGAAGCTGGCGCGTTCCGGGTTGCTGTACTCCGAGGTGGCGCGCAGGCCGGGGAAGTTCAGGTACTGCGTCAGGTCGAGGTCCAGCGCGAACTGCACCAGCCCGATGCCCGCGCAGATCGCGATCACCGTGACCAGCACGCGCAGCACGCGGTTCAGCCGCTCGCGCACGGTCACCGTGTCGCAGACAAAAACGCCGAGCGCGGTCATCGCGGTGATCCGGATCATCCCGCTGTCGGCCAAGTTCAGCTCGTCGTCGGGCAGGTACCGCCGGGTCGCGACGCCGTAGGTGATCAGGTTCGCCGCGAGGAAGCAGGCGAGCGCGACGCGGGGTGCGTTGTGCCCCTTGGCCACACCGAGCGTGTCGACCAGCTGGCTGCACAACCACAGCACGCCGAGCAGCGCGGCGAAGGCGATGGTCGGCGCCAGCGTCATCGGGATGCGGGAGAAGACCAGGCGCGCCGGGACGATCAGCAGCATCGCCAGGTAGACGCACACCAGCCCGGCGCCGTCGATCCGCTTCCAGATCGGCTCGGCCAGGGGCGCGGTCGGCACGCCGGTCTCCGTCAGCGTCTTGGCTCGGACTGCAACGGCCCGACGCTCGCGATGAAAACGGTCGCGTCGTCGTCCGGCTGCCCGTTCTCCAGCCGCGGCCGTGCGGGCTCGCCCTTCCCTTCCTCACGACGGCGCCGCATCGCGCGCGCCACGCTGTCGAAGGCGAACGTGCCCGCGAGGGTGAGCAGCAGCGACAGCACGAGCGCGGCCCCGGCGAACCGGATCTTGCCGCCGGTCAGCGGTTCGGGCTGGGTGGGCTGCACCAGGTCCTGCACCTTGATGAAGGTCGACTCGGGTGCCTGCACGGCGCGCTGCCGGTTGTCCAGCTCGGTCCTGGCCCGCTCCAGCACCCGTGCCACCAGGTCGCGGCTCTCCTGTTCGGAGGTGGCTTCGGTGGTGACGAACACGAAGGGCCCGTTGGTCTGGCCGTTGTTGGCCAGATAGGTGCTACCCGATTCCGGCCCGGCGCCGACCTGCTCCTTGGTCTGGGGGTCGTTGAGGATCTGGGAGACGATCTGCGCGGAGATGACCAGGCTGCCGTCGAAGGAGAGCAGGGGGTTGGTGAGGGAGCCGGTGGTGTCCTCGGCGGAAACCTTGGCACCGGTGGAGGGGGCGGTCAGGACCAGCGTGCCGGACGAGCTGTAGCGGGTGGGGATGGAGAGGTAGGTGAACGCGGTCAGCCCGAGCGCCACCGCGAGCGCGGGCAGTACCACGTACCACCGCCTGCGGGCGAGCTGAACGAATCCCCAGAAGTCCATCTACCCCTCCACGAGCCGGTCCTGGGGCGCCCAGGCGTCACTGGTGTAGTCGCACCTCGCGAGGATTCGTTACCGCTGCTCAGGGGGTTCGGTGGAGGTTGCCGATCGCCATGTCGAGCACCTGACGCGCGGCTTCGCAGGGATCCTTCGTACCGACGTTCTGCTTCGACAACGACACCGATGCCTCCACCGTCGACTGATCCGACGTGCCCACCGCGACATGGCACTCGCCGTGTGTCATGGTTTCGTCGTTAGTGCCCCAGGCGACCGCCGGGTAACCCCGAACGGGGGTCATTTCCTTGAAGAACTTGTACCTGTGGTCCTTCGCTGCGGCGTAGATGGCGGTGAGGCCGTTGTCGGTGATCTTCGGGAAGTCGACCGCAACGGAGGCCTGCGACTCGTAGCTGTACCACCGGCAACCCGGGCCACCGCGGTCGCCTCTGACTTCGTTGATGTCAGTGCCGAGCAGGCCGGTGACCTGCGCATCAGTGAGCATTTCACACGGCTGCGCTTCCGCCCCACTGGTATCGAGCGGGTTCTCCACCTTCGGCGCACCAAACCCGGGAACCCCCGCTTCGACCGACCCCGCTAGCGGCTTACCAGGCACGTCCTTGCCCCCGCAGCCACTGAGCAGCAGCACCAGGCAAAACACGCTCCAGGTGACGCGGCGCATCTACAGCGAACCCCCTCGCTTACCGGTTCGTCAGTTGGACCCTTGAATATTGCCGATCACCATGTCCAACACCTGATGCGCCGCCTCACACGGATCCTTCGTACCGATGTTCTGCTTCGACAACGTCACGGTTGCTTCCACGGTGGCCCGGTCGGACGTCCCCACGGCAACGTTGCACACGCCCCTTGTCATGGTGTCGTCATTGGTGCCCCAGGCCACCGCCGGGTAGCCCCGAACGGGGGTCATTTCCTTGAAGAACTTGTACGTCTGGTCATTCGCCGCAACGTAGATCGCAGTGAGACCGTTGTCGGTGACATTCGGGACCCCGACTGCGACCGACGCGGACTGAGACCCGTATCGGTACCACCTGCAGGTCGGGCCCGAGCGATCATCCCGGGTCTCGTTGATGTCAGTGCCGAGCAGGCCGGTGACCTGCGCATCGGTGAGCATTTCGCACGGCTGCGCTTCCGCCCCACTGATGTCGAGCGGGTTCTCCACCTTCGGGGCACCGGAAACATCTGCTGCTGGTTCGCTGGGCGGCGGTGAGGGTTCGATCGCGCCCGCGGTGGGCACGGTCGGCGTGCCAGGCACGTCGTTGCCTCCGCAGCCACTGAGCAGCAGGACCAGGCAGGCTGCCCAGCACAGGTTCCGGGTCGAGCGGCGCATCTAGAGCGAACCTCCTTGGTTGCCGATCTGGTCACCGGCACTGGCTTCGGCCTCGGCGTATTGCCCGGCGGCCGCGCGAAACTTCTCGGCCTGGGACCGGCAGTATTCGATCCGGCTCCACAGCGCGGACAGGAGCGCTTCCCCCGATTGACGTACGCACAGGGCGTTGTCCCCCGATGCGTATTCGGCACCAGGCCCCTCCACCCGCGCGAGCCGCTCGGCTAGCAATATGTCCCCCGTGTAGGCCTCCGCCAGGTCATCCCACTCTCGGGCGATTTCGTTCAGTTGATCGGGTTCGAACGAGTAGCCACCCGAAGGCGCCCCCGCGGAACTGCCGGTGGCATGTGCCAGTTTACCCAGGTCTCCAACCGCGTCGCCCAGTTGGTCCAGGAAGCCGCCGCTTCCGGGTGGGGTGTCGGGCGTGGTCAAGCTGGTCTCCTCCCCCGAGGCCATCGGCGACCGACGGGTCACCATCCGAACGCCGTACGTAACTTACACGCCGCCGCCCGGGCTTGTCCGCCGTTCAGCTGATCAGGGCGCCACGGCCGTCGCGAGCAGGTTGTCCCGGAAGCGAGGGACGCGCAGCAGGGGCTTGCCGACGCGCATCAGCAGCCGGTCCGTGCGGCGGTGCGGGACGTGCGCGAACTCCCGCAGTTCCAGCTCGATGTCGGCGAAACCGGCCCGTTCGATCTGCCAGCGCAGGTGCTCGGCCGAGTACTCCAGCACGTGCCCGCAGCCGCGATCGCCCGGGGTGTCGAAGTGGTCGAAGATCGGCCGCCCGAGCGCCAGGTAGACGACGTTCCGCAGCCGGTACAGGTTCGGCGTGGTGCAGATCAGGTGCCCGCCGGGGCGCAGCATGGCCCGCAGCCGCCGCAGCGCGACGTGCCCCGGCACCGGCAGGTGCTCGATCACCTCCGACAGCAGGATCACGTCGAACCGGCGATCGCCGCCGCTTTCGTCGAGCGCCAGGTTGAAGCGGAAGGTCTCGATGCCCTGCTCGGCCAGGGTCGGGAAGCACGCGTCGGTGATGTCGGCGACGGTCGCGCGATCGGACCACAGGTGCCGCGCCATCGCGGCCAGCTGCCCGCCGCCGACCTCCAGCACGTCCACCGGCTCGCCCGGCGCCAGCGCGGCGAACCGGTGCAGCACGGCTTCGTACCTGCTCTGGTACCGCGGGTAGTACCGCGGTTCCTCCTGCCACCGCCCGGCGAGCACCACCTGCTCGAAGGCGCGGGCGAAGTCCTCGGAGCCGAATGCGCGCATGCTCAGTCCTGTCTGGTCGCGGCCACGCACGCCCGCAGGGCCGTGTGCCGGTTTTCGGGTGAGGTACCGGACTTCGCGGAGATCATCACGGCCAGCGCGTCCGGGGCGAGGCGGCCGGCGAACTCCAGCGCACCGGCTTCGTCGAGCGGGGTGGTGTCCCAGTAGGTGTGGCAGTACAGCGAATCCGACGGCACCCGCGGCACACCACCGAGCACCTCGTCGGCGAACACGCCATACAGCACGAACTCCGAGATGTGCAGCCGCCCGGTGAACAGGTCCAGCCAGCTCTTGCCGCTGACCTCCTGAATGCGTTCCTGCAGCAACCGGACCACGGCGGGTTCCCACACGTTGAACGGGCTGACGTAGTCCGGCAACGGCAGTCCCGGCGACGGCGGCAGCCCGAGCAGCTCACGCGCGACGGCGTGCCAGCGCACGTGCCGCGGCATGCCCGCGTGCACCGCGTTCTCCGCGCGGAAGAGCCCGATCCGGCCGTTGACCGCGAAACTTTCCGCCGTGGTGCGGCGGACGAGCACCACGTCGGAGTCCATCATCAGCACGGCACGGACGTCGAACCGCGCGGCGGCCGCCAGCTTCACCGCCTGCTGCAGCACCCAGCCGCGCACCGGCGGCCACGGCCGCCTCGCGTTGAGCCAGATCCCCGCCTTCGGCGTGGCCAGGTACCGCTTCGGCAGCAGCTCGGGGTATGTCCAAATGCGACACCGATCGCCCTCGAACCGGGCAAACAAAGCGCGATCTGCGGGCGGCACCACCACGTGGTGCACCGCGTCGGTGTGGTCGAGCACGGACCGGTGCAGCGCTTCGAACAGCGGCGCGTCCGGCGCGTAACTCGGCGTCAGCACGGCAAAATCGGTCATCCGGCGCATTCCCGTCTCAGTACGGCCATCAAGGCGGCGCGGTGCCCGGCGTCGCGGAACCGCAGGAGTTCGTGCAGCACCACCAGTGAGCGGAACATCGCGACCGCGACCCGCCCGTGGTATTTGGCGAAGTACCGCACGCGGTTGACCGCGAGCAGCGCGGTCAGCGCGGGCCCGGAGCCCGAACCACCACCGCGGTGGACCACCGTGGCCTCGGGCACAAAAACCGTGCGCAGGCCGGTGGCGCGGACGCGGCGGAAGAAATCGACCTCTTCGGAGTACAGCCAGAACCTTTCGTCCCAGTCCCCGACCAGTGCACGGCAACGCGCGGTGATCAGCAGGGCCGCGCCACACGCCCATTCGGGATCGGCGGCCCCCGGCCGGTACGCGCTTTCGGCCCATTCCGTCTCGCTCCACCCGGCGGGCAGCCACGCCGCCCGGCGGCCGAGCAGGGCGTCGGCCAGCGCACGCCGCCGGGACGGCTCGAAGCGGCGCGACCGGGCCACTGCCCCGTCCGCCGTCCTGAGCGCCGGCACCGCCACGCCCACTCCCTCCCCGGCCGCGCGCACCAGCGCGGCCACCGACTCAGCGTCCACAGTGGAATCCGGATTCAGCACCAGCACCGCGTCGTCGGCGCCGACGTGGCGCCAGGCCACGTTGAGCGCCCCCGCGTACCCGAGATTGGCCCCGGTTTCGACCACCCGCGCCCCCGCCGCCCTGGCCACGGCGGCGGAGCCGTCGCCGGAGTCGTTGTCCACCACCAACGCGGGCAGTTCCGCTTCGGCGAGGCCCGCGAGCAGCGCGGGAAGGTCACGGGCACTGTTGTGGGTCACGACCACCGCAACCGGCATGCCCGGCTAATCGGGAGGTTTCGGCGGCCCGTTACGAAGGATGCCGATCCGAGACCTGGCGGCCGATAACGGCACGCGCCCGATAATCGATGCAACAGCCGGACGAAAGGCGCCGGCTGGTGTACCTCACTACGCGGAACGGACCACCGGTCACCGAAAAGCCGGTGACCGGCGGAAAACTGCCGTCGACGGTGTTCGCGCTGGGCGCGGTCAGCCTGCTCACCGACGTCTCCGCCGAAATGATCACCGCGTTCCTGCCGGTCTACCTGCTGTACACGCTGCAGCTCGGTTATGTCCAGTTCGGACTGCTGGACGGGCTGTACAACGGGGCCACGGCGATGCTGCGGCTGCTCGGTGGTTTTGTGTCCGATCGCCTGCGCCGCCCGAAACTGGTCGCCATGGCCGGGTACGGCGCCTCCGCGCTGGCGAAACTGGCCTTTCCGCTGGCCGGTGCCTCGGGTGCGGGCATCGGCGGGGTGCTGGCCTTCGACCGCGCGGGCAAGGGCCTGCGCACCGCCCCGCGCGACGCGCTGATCACGCTGGCCACCCCGCCGGGCAGGCTCGGCCGCGCGTTCGGGGTGCACCGGGCGATGGACACCTTCGGCGCGTTGCTCGGCCCGTTGGTCACTTTCTGGATCCTGGCGGAACTGGGCACCGGCGCTTCCCCGGTTTTCGCGGTCAGCTTCTGCTTTGCCGTGCTGGGCTGCATCGTGCTGGCCACCTTCGTCCGCGAGCACGTGCCGCCGTCACCAAAACCGGCGCGCTCGCCGGTGTCGTGGCGTGCCTGCGCCGGGTTGCTGCGTGACCGCCGCGTCCGCCGGATCACGCTCGCCGCCGGGCTGCTCGGCCTGGTCACCATCAGCGACGCCTTCGTTTTTGTGGTGCTGCAGAAGACCTCCGGCGTGCCGCTGGAACTGCTGCCGCTGCTGCCGCTGGGCACCGCGCTGGTATTCCTCACCGCGGCCGTGCCGATGGGGCTGGCCGCCGACCGGTTCGGGCGCTGGCCGGTGTTCTTCGCCGGGCACGTGGTGCTGCTCGGGGTGTACGCGGTGCTGCTGGTGCCGGGCGGCGGTTTCCCGGTCGCGATCGCCGCGCTGCTCGGGCACGGCCTGTTCTACGCGGCCACCGACGGCGTGCTGATGGCCTGCGCCGGGCCGCTGGTGCCGGAGCCGTTGCGGGCGAGCGGGCTGGCCGTGGTGCAGACCGGGCAGGCCGTGGCGCGCCTGCTTTCCTCGGTGGGCTTCGGTTTCCTGCTGGCGGCGATGTCCATGCGCGCGGCGGTGCTGCTGGTGCTGGCCGCCTTTGTGCTCGCGCTGGCCGGGGCCGCGCTGCTGCTGCGACGTCGGAGGCCGGATGCGCTGGCTGCGTGAACACCGGGTGGCGGCCGGGATCGTGTCGATGCTGCTGGTGGTGCTGGCCGGGGGCGCGTACGTCTTCTGGACGTCGGCGAGCGAGCGCGGCGGCGCCTCGGCGAGCGCGGCCGGGCCCGGTGACCTGCTGTTCATCGACCAGTCCGACGGCCGGGACGTGGTGCAGCGGGTGCGGATGGCCGATCCCGGCGGGCCGCGGCAGGACACCGCCGAACGCTGCCAGCGGGTGTATTCGGCGGGCGGCACCACGGTGTGCCTGCGCCTGGCCGGGCCCGGCCCCAGCTACGAGGTCGCCGTGCTCGGCGCGGACGGCAGGCTCCTGCGCACGCTGGGCCTGGCCGGGATCCCGAACCGCGCCCGGGTTTCGGCCTCCGGCCAGATCGTCTCGTGGACCTCGTTCGTCACCGGTGACTCCTACGCGGTTCCCGGCGGGTTTTCCACCCGCACCGGGGTGCTCGATCTGCGCACGGGCGCACTCGTGGAGTCACTGGAGGACTTCTCCACCACGGTGGCCGGAGAACCACTGCTCTCGGCGGATCGCAATTACTGGGGCGTGACGGTCGCCGGTGATGATCGCACCTTCTACGCGACGGTTTCTTCCCAGAACCGAACGTGGTTGGTGAAAGGCGATCTGCCCACCAGAACCATGCAGGAAGTGCGACCTGGACCCGAATGCCCGTCACTTTCACCCGATGGCACCAAAGTGGCCTACAAAAAGCGAGTGGGCAGGCTGGGTTCGTGGGAACTCGCGGTACTCGATCTGACCAGCCGTCACGAGCAGGTTCTGCCCGGTACAACGGGAATCGACGACCAGGCGGTCTGGCTGAACGACACCCGGTTGGCCTATGGACAGGTTCCCGGCGACGGTCGGAAATCTTCCGTCTTCGCCGTTCCCGCCGATGGTTCGGCCCCGCCGGAACTGCTGGTCGCCGACGCGTCCTCACCGGTTCCGCTGCGCTGAACGAACCACTGTAACGTTTCCGGGTCCCGGTCGACTAAATTCCCGGCGGCCGCATTCGCACCCGGTCGCGCAATTCCCTTCTCCCGGAATTCGAGGCGGCGTGCATGACTGCTGAGCTGGTCGGCGTTCGGACTAGTCCGGAAAGAGCAAAGGTCGGTGTGCTGGAAATAGCGGCGCTGACCGAAACCGATCTCATCGACCACGTCGGCCACGCGTGGACCCGCGGGGACGGCGGCTGGATCGTCACCGCGAACGTGGACATCGCCCGCGCGGCCGCCCGCCGCCCCGAACTCGCCGCGCTGATCGGCCAGGCGGACCTGGTGATCGCCGACGGCATGCCGCTGGTGTGGGCCGCGCGGATCGCCGGTGACCACCTGCCGGAGCGGGTCACCGGTTCCTCGCTGGTGTTCTCGCTGTCCGCCGCCGCGGCCGCCGCCGGTCGCTCGGTCTACCTGCTCGGCGGCGAACCCGGGGTGCCGGACGCCGCCGCCGACGCATTGACCGCGCGGTACCCTGCGCTGAAGGTGGCCGGGGCGCACTCGCCGTCGTTCGGCTTCGAGCGCGACCCGGGCGAACTGGCCGAAGTGATCGAGGCCGTGCGCGGCGCGAACCCGGACCTGGTGCTGGTCGGGCTCGGCTTTCCCAAGCAGGAACACCTGATCCGGCGATTGCGCGAGGTGCACCCCGACGCCTGGTACGTCGGCTGCGGAGCCGGGATCCCGATGGCCGCCGGCGAGTTCAGCCGGGCCCCCGAACGGCTCCAGCGCCTCGGCGGCGAGTGGCTGCACCGGCTGGCGCTGGAGCCGAAGCGGCTGGCCCGCCGGTACTTCGTCGACGACGCGCCGTTCGCCCTGCGCCTGCTGGCCGGGGCCGCCCTCCGGCGGGTGAGGGGATGACCGAACCGCTCGCCGTGGTGGTGGTGACCTACCACAGCGCGGACGTGCTGCCCGAGTGCCTGGCGTCGGTACGGACAGCGCTGGACGGCATCGAAAACGCGCGGATCATCGTGGTGGACAACAACTCCGGCGACCACACGCTCGACGTCACAAGATCCGCCTGCCCGGAAGCCGAGATCGTCCAGCTGCCCGAGAACCGCGGTTTCGCCGCCGGGGTGAACGCCGGGATCGACGCGGCCGGTGGGGCCGACGTGCTGGTGCTCAATCCGGACATCCGCCTCGAACCCGGCGCGATCCGGGCCCTGCGGGACGCGGTGACCGTGCCGGGCACCGGCATCGCGGTGCCGTTGCTGCTGGACAAGATCGGGCGCCCGGCGTTCTCCCTGCGCCGGAAGCCGACCGCCCTGCGTGCACTGGGTGAAGCCCTGCTCGGCGGCACCAGGGCCGGGCTCGTCCCGGCCTTCGGGGAGCTCGTCGTCCGGCACAGCCGCTACCGCGAACCGGGCACCGCGGACTGGGCGACCGGCGCCGCGTGGCTGGTGTCGCGGGAGTGCCTGGCCGCGACCGGCCGCCTCGAAGAGCGCTACTTCCTCTACTCGGAGGAAACCGAATACATGCTGCGCGCGGGCGATGCCGGTTACGCGGTCCGCTTCGCGCCGCGTGCCGCCGCCACGCACCTCGGTGGCGAGCAGTCGACCTCACCCGAACTCTGGTCGATGGCCACGACGAACCGGGTGCGCCTGCGACGCCAGCGTGCCGGCCGCCTCGCCGCGCTGGCCATGTGGTTCGCCGTGGTGCTCAACGAACTCCTGCGGATCCGCCGCGGGCCGAAGCACCGGCTCGCGTTGCGTGACCTCCTCCGCTGGCGGCGCTGGCCGTCACCGCCGGGCGCGGACATCGGCTACGTCTGCTTTTCCGCGCAGGACTGGTGGTACCACAACAAGGCGCATTCGGACTTCCAGCTGATGCGCGCGGTCGCCGGGAACCGGAAGGTGCTGGTGGTCAACAGCATCGGCATGCGCATGCCGTCGCCCGGCCGCAGCACCCAGGTGACCAGGAAGATCCTGCGGAAGCTGCGCAGCGTGGCGATGCTGGTGCGGCGGCCGCTGCCGGAGCTGCCGGACTTCCACGTGATGTCCCCGCTGCCGCTGCCGTTCTACGGTTCCCCGCTGCTGCGCCGGATCAACGCCGTTGTGGTGCGCGCGCAGGTCCGCGCGGTCAGCGCCGCGCTCGGGCTGCGGCGGCCGGTGCTGATGGTGACCATTCCGACCGCGTGGGACGTGGTGCGGCCGATGGCCCGCCGGTCGCTGGTGTTCAACCGGTCCGACCGGCATTCCGACTTCCCCGAAGCCGACCGGGCGACCATCGAGGAACTGGAACGCGGGCTGCTGCGCGAGGCCGACGCCGTGCTCTACGTCAGCCAGGCGCTGATGGACGAGGAGCGCCCGCTGACCGGCGAGCGCGCGCACTTCCTCGACCACGGCGTGGATTTCGACCACTTCCGGCCGCGGCCCGCCTCCGAGCAGCCCGCCGATCTGCGCCGGATCCCCGGGCCGCGGCTCGGCTTCTTCGGCGCGCTCGACGACTTCGTGGTCGACTTCGAACTGCTCGAACGCGTGGCCGCCGAACTGCCGGAGGCCTCGCTGGTGCTGATCGGCGATGCGAGCCACCCCATGGACCGGTTCGACAAGTACCCGAACGTGTACTGGCTGGGCTTCCGCGCGTACGAAACCATTCCGGCGTACGGCTCCGGATTCGACGTCGCGCTCATGCCCTGGCAGGACAACCCATGGATTCACCACTCGAACCCCGTCAAGCTCAAGGAATATCTTGCGCTCGGGCGGCCCGTGGTCAGCACGGGATTCGCCGAACTGGCGAAGTACGAAGGCCGCGTGCGGGTGGCGCCGGGCCACGCCGAGTTCGTCGAAGCGGTCCGCGAGAGCCTGCGCCTGGGCGGGTTGTGCACTCCGGAGCGGCTCCGAGCCTCGGTCGCCGGCTACTCGTGGCGCTCCCGTGCGGCGGCGCTCACCGAAATCGCCGAGAGGGCCCGTACCTGACCCGCGAGGGCAAGCTGCTGCTGGCGCTCGCGGCCGTCAGCGTGCTTGCCCTCGCCCTGGTGTTCGTCTAGCTACTTGCGAATCTCCATGGTGCAGCACTTCGGGCCGCCGCCCGCCTTGCGCAGCTCCGAGATGTCGACGTACACCGGCTCGTAGCCGCGTTCGGCGAGGCGGTCGCCCAGCGCGGTGGCCTCCACCGGCAGCACCACGTTCCGGCCGTCGGAAACCGCGTTGAGGCCGAAGCATTCGGCGTCGGCGTCGGTCGCCTCGACCGCGTCCGGGAAGAGCCGCCGCAGCACGCGCAGCGAGCCGGCGGAGAAGGCGGCCGGGTAGTAGGCCACCTGCGCCGGGGTGCTGTCGGTCGCCTCCGCCAGTACGAAGAGCGCGGTGTCCAGGTGGTAGTACTTCGGGTCGATCAACCGCAGCGACACCACCGGCACGCCCAGCACTTCCTGCGCTTCGGCGTGTGCCTCGGGATCGGTGCGGAAGCCGGTGCCCGCCAGCAGCAGCCGCCCGGTCCAGGCGAAGTCGCCCTCGGCCTCGTTGATCTTGGACGGCATGGTGAGGTCGCGGTAGCCGTGCTCGACGAACCAGCGGCGGAAGTGCTCGGCCTCGGCGGCCCGCTGCGGCGCGCGGAAGCGCGAGCCGAGCACCCGGCCGTCGATCACGGTGCCGGAGTTCGCCGCGAAAACCATGTCCGGCAGGCCGGGCTGCGGGGTGATCTCGTCGACGGTGTGGCCGAGGCGGCGGTAGGTGTCCCGCAGCTCGCGCCACTGCGCGACGGCGCGTTCGGCGCTCGCCGGCTTGCTCGGGTCCATCCAGGGGTTGATCGAGTACTCGACCGCGAAGTACCGCGGCTCGCACATCAGGTACCGGCGTGTGGTCGGCACGCGCACCGAGGCCCGCATGGCCTGATCGACAACCGTCATAGCGCCAAGGTAAGGGTGACCTCAGTGTGCAAGCAATCGCCGTTCCTTGCGCATATTCATGCTAAACATTGCGAATGAACACCATCGACCAGCGGATCGTTTCGTGTCTGGTGACCAACGCGCGCTCCAGCTACGCCGAGATCGGCAAGGTGGTCGGATTGTCCGCGCCGGCGGTCAAGCGCCGGGTCGACCGGCTGCTGGAAACCGGGGTGCTCAAGGGCTTCACCGCGGTGGTCAATCCGGAGGCGCTGGGCTGGGGCACGGAGGCCTTCGTCGAGGTGCACTGCCAGGGCAACATCGCCCCGGCCCGCATCCGCGCGCGCCTCGAACCGCTGCCCGAGGTGGTTGCCGCGTACACCGTGACCGGGGCCGCCGACGCCATCGTGCACCTGCGCGCCGGTGACATCCACCAGCTGGAAACCGCGCTGGAACGCCTGCGCGGGCTGGAGATCGTCGATCGGACCGTGTCCACCGTGGTGTTGTCGAGGCTGCTGGAGCGCCCGCCGAACCCGGGCGCATGATGGACCGATGATCCGCAGCGAGAAGCGCGGCAAGGTCGCCGTGCTCACCATCGACGCCCCGGACACCCGCAACGCCCTCACGCTGGACCTTTCCGCGCGGCTGGCCGCCGAGGTCGCCGCCGCGGAGGCCGATGAAGGCGTCCACGCCGTGGTGGTCACCGGAACCCCGCCCGGCTTCTGCGCCGGCGCCGACCTCTCCGCACTGGGCGAAGCGAAGGAAGCCGGACTGCGGGCGATCTACGAGGGCTTTCTCTCGGTCGCGCGCTGCAAGCTGCCGACGATCGCCGCGGTCGGCGGTGCCGCCGTCGGCGCCGGGCTCAACCTGGCACTGGCCGCCGACGTCCGGCTGGCCGGTCCGCGCGCGAAGTTCGTCGCCCGCTTCCTCGAACTCGGGCTGCACCCGGGCGGCGGCATGACCTGGATGCTCCAGCGGGCCGTCGGACGGCAGCGCGCGGTCGCGATGACGTTGTTCGGCGAAGTGCTCGACGCGGCCGCCGCCGAGGCCGCTCGTCTCACCATGCGGACGGTCGACGGTGACCACGGGCGACTGATCGATGCCGCGCTGGAACTGGCCGCGCCCGCCGCCGGCGCGCCTCGCGAACTCGTCATCGCGACCAAGGCGTCGATGCGCGCGACCGCCGCCGAGCCGTCGCACGAGGCGGCGGTCAACATCGAGATAGCGCCCCAACTGGACTCTTTGGAATCCCCGGAGTTCGCCAGGCGCCTCGGCGAACTCCGGTCGCGCCTTAGCCGCGATACAGATCGGGGCGCTATCAAGTAGCGGGGTGATCGGGCCCACGCGGGGATACCGGCGGTAACTGTTACCATGAGTCACAGGTAAGTCGGCTCACACCACGAGATACACCAGAAGCTCTCCAAGTAGCCTTGAGGTAGAGGCGGCATTGTGAGATCCCCGGTGCTAGGCACTGCCAGTCGGGAGAGAGGGAATCCCTGACCCATGAGCACGAGTGCGAACGGCAACGGCGCAGACGCACCGACCGCGCTGTCGCCTGCCAGGCGGACCGAGGTCAGCAAGCTGGACCGGGTGGTCATCCGCTTCGCCGGCGACTCCGGTGACGGCATGCAGCTGACCGGGGACAGGTTCACCTCGGAGGCGGCCGCCTTCGGCAACGACCTGTCCACCATGCCGAACTTCCCGGCCGAGATCCGCGCCCCGCAGGGCACCATTCCCGGCGTCTCCAGCTTCCAGGTGCACTTCGCCGACTACGACATCCTGACCCCCGGCGACCGGCCCGACGTGCTGGTCGCGATGAATCCCGCCGCGCTCAAGGCGAACCTCGGCGACGTCCCACATGGCGGGACGGTCATCGTGAACACCGACGAGTTCTCCGGCCGAAACATGACCAAGGTCGGCTTCGACGCGAACCCGCTCGAGGACGACACGCTCGCGCCGTTCCAGGTGCACAAGGTGGCCATGTCCACGCTCACCCGCGGGGCGCTGGAGGAAACCGGGCTGTCGAAGAAGGACGCCGAGCGCGCGAAGAACATGTTCGCGCTCGGGCTGCTGTCCTGGATGTACCACCGGCCGACCGAGGGCACCGAGCGCTTCCTGCGCGAGAAGTTCGCCAAGAAGCCGGACATCGCCGAGGCGAACATCCTCGCCTTCCGCGCCGGCTGGAACTACGGCGAAACCACCGAATCCTTCGCCACCACCTTCGAGGTGGCCCCGGCGAAGCTGGCGCGGGGCACCTACCGCCAGATCACCGGCAACACCGCGCTGGCCTACGGGCTGGTCGCCGCCGGGCAGCGGGCCGGGCTGCCGATCCTGCTCGGCACCTACCCGATCACCCCGGCTTCGGACGTGCTGCACGAGCTGTCCAAGCACAAGAACTTCGGCATCCTGACCTTCCAGGCCGAGGACGAGATCGCCGGCATCGGCGCCGCGCTCGGCGCCTCCTACGGCGGCGCGCTGGGCGTCACCTCCACCTCCGGCCCCGGCGTGGCGCTGAAGTCGGAGACCATCGGCCTCGGCGTGATGACCGAGCTGCCGCTGGTGGTCATCGACGTGCAGCGCGGTGGCCCGTCTACCGGCCTGCCGACCAAAACCGAGCAGGCCGACCTGCTGCAGGCGCTCTACGGCCGCAACGGCGAAAGCCCGGTGCCGGTGGTCGCGCCGCAGACCCCGGCCGACTGCTTCGACGCCGCCATCGAGGCCACCCGGATCGCGCTGAAGTACCGCACGCCGGTGCTGCTGCTGTCCGACGGTGCCATCGCCAACGGCAGCGAGCCGTGGCTGATCCCGGACGTGGACAGCCTGCCGGATCTGCAGGTCGAATTCGCCAAGGAGCCGAACGCCACCGACGGATCCGGCGAATTCTGGCCCTACGTCAGGGATCCCGAGACACTCGCCCGCGCGTGGGCGGTCCCCGGCACGGCCGGGCTGCAGCACCGCATCGGCGGGCTGGAGAAGGCCGACGGCACCGGGCACATCTCCTACGACCCGGACAACCACGACAAGATGGTCCGGCTGCGCCAGGCCAAGGTCGACGGCATCGACGTGCCGGACCTGGTGGTGGACGACCCGAGCGGCGGCAAGGCCAGGGTGCTCGCGCTCGGCTGGGGTTCGTCCTACGGCCCGATCGGCGCGGCCTGCCGCCGGGTGCGCAAGAACGGCATGCCGATCGCGCAGGCGCACCTGCGGCACCTGAACCCGTTGCCGGCCAACCTCGGCGACATCCTGAACTCCTACGACACCGTGGTGCTGCCGGAAATGAACCTGGGCCAGCTGGCCATGGTGCTGCGCGCCAAGTACCTGGTCGACGTCCGCTCCTACACCAAGGTCGCCGGACTGCCGTTCAAGGCCGAAGAACTGCAGGGCGTCTTCACCGACATCATCAAGGGGGTCGAGGGCAAATGACCGCGATCGATCTGGGCCTGCCCACGCTCGGCGGCCTCGACGGCGTGCCGACCACCGACGAGCCGCAGAAGGCCAAGGACTACAAGAGCGACCAGGAAGTCCGCTGGTGCCCCGGTTGCGGTGACTACGTGGTGCTCAACGCCGTGCAGTCGTTCCTGCCGACGCTGGGCCTCAAGCGCGAGAACATCGTGTTCATCTCGGGCATCGGCTGCTCGTCGCGCTTCCCGTACTACCTGAACACCTACGGCATGCACTCGATCCACGGGCGCGCGCCGGCCATCGCGACCGGGCTGGCCACCACGCGGCCGGACCTGTCGGTGTGGGTGGTCACCGGTGACGGCGACGCGCTGTCCATCGGCGGCAACCACCTCATCCACGCCCTGCGCCGCAACGTGAACCTGAAGATCCTGCTGTTCAACAACCGGATCTACGGGCTGACCAAGGGCCAGTACTCGCCGACCTCCGGGCCGGGCATGGTCACCAAGTCCACCCCGATGGGCAGCCTGGACACCCCGTTCAACCCGCTGTCGCTGGCGATCGGCGCGGAGGCCTCGTTCGTCGGCCGCGCGCTGGACTCCGACCGCAAGGGGCTGACCGAGGTGCTGCAGGCCGCGGCCGAGCACCGCGGGTCGGCGCTGGTGGAGATCTACCAGAACTGCCCGATCTTCAACGACGGCGCGTTCGAGGTGCTCAAGGACAAGGACGAGGCGCAGCGCCGGCTGATCCCGCTGAAGGCCGGTGAGCCGATCCGGTTCGGGCCGGAGGGCGAGTTCGGTGTCACGCGCAGCGGCTGGGGCGGCCTGGAGGTGGCCAAGGTCAGCGAGATCGGCGAGGACAGCCTGGTCGTGCACGATCCGTCCATTGAGGACACTTCGTACGCGTTCGCGCTGTCGCGGATCGGCGACCAGAACCTGAACCACACGCCGATCGGCATCCTGCGCCAGGTTTCCCGGCCCACCTACGACGACCAGGCCCGCGCCCAGGTGGCGCAGGCCGCGGCGGCGAAGCAGCCGGACCTGCAGTCCCTGCTGCACGGCAAGGACACCTGGACCGTCGTCTGAGGTTTTTCAGCCGAGCGGGCGGAAGCCGACCCGCTCGGCGTCGGTCGCGCTGCGGAACCAGACCTCGGCGACCATGCGCGGGAACTGCGGTGAATCCTCGGTGCAGTAGCGCAAAGCGGTCACACTGGCCTTGACGGTGAACTCCTCGGACGGGCGGCCACCGCCCGGCTTCGGCATGGCCGAGCCGGGTCCGAACGGGCCGATCGGCACCGAGACGTCGGGGGCGAACTCGCGCGCGGGCGGGGCGTCCGGAATGGCACCGTTGGCGCCCGCGGGCACCGCCGGTTCGAAGAGTGAGCCGCTGTTCTGCTCCAGTGCGGGCTCACGACGCTCGACCTGGCGGACCGACGGCTCGATCGGCTGCGGCGGATCGAACCCCCCGGGCGGCGCCTGGCGGGGCTGGCGCTTGGGCAGCACCTGGGTGCGCTCGGCGGCCAGTTCGTCCTCAAGGGACGGTTCGGGCTCGTCGTCGCTGAAGGCGTAGGCGGGCGGCTCTTCGTCGACGGGCGCCGGGGTGAAGAGACTGCCGGGACGTTCGTCGTCGAGTACGCCACTTCCGTTGTAGTAGGCGGTTTCCTCGGCTTTGCCGCGGTCGCGGTCGCGGTCGCGGTCGCGGGAAAACCAGCTCTGCTCCACGGATTCATGGTGGGGCTGGTCTTCTTCGTCGTCTTCGCGTGCGTGAGCGGGCCGGGATTCCTCGGCTTCGTAGTGATTGCCGATCTCGATGTCCGCCTGAATCGGCTCAGGCTGGTACGCCTCGGTGACCGGCTCCTCGTCACGCACCGGCTCGTCCTCGAACGCGGACTGGTACCCAGTCGCTGACGGCTCCGGCTCGCTTGGCGCCCGATGGAACCCAGTGGGCTCGGGCTCCGGCTCCACAGCAGCCTGCCGATAGCCCGTCGGCTCAGACTCGGCACCAGCCTGCCGAAAATCCATCGGCTCGGGCTCGACACCAGCCGGGCGATAAGCCGTCGGCTCAGAGTCGATGCCAGCCTGCCCATAACCAGTCGGCTCCCGCTGGCCAGCAGACTGCCCATAACCAGTCGGCTCCCGCTGGCCAGCAGACTGCCCATAACCAGTCGGCTCCCGCTGGCCAGCAGACTGCCCATAGCCAGTCGGCTCGGGCTCGGCCGCAGCTGGGCGGTATCCGGTCGGCTCAGCGTCCGCGGCAGGCTGGAGATACCCCGTCGGTGCGGCGGCCGGCGGCTCGAAGGTCCGGGTCGGCTCGGCCCGCGGCGCGTCCGGCGTGAACTGGCGAGTCCCCTCGCGCGGCGCCGCCTCCGCGGCGGTCAGCCGCCGCTGCAGCTCCTTGACCTGCTTGCGCGCGGGGAGAACCAGCAGCAGAACGGTCAGCAGCACTCCGATCGCGAACGCCGCCACGCTCCACAACCAGACCTGCGTGAAAATGGACATCTCCGCCGCGTCCCTCCTTCCGGTCCCCTCCGTGGGGTGACGGGACCGGGCAGCCTTCCTTACGCCCCTTTCGGGGGACCCCTCAGCCGGTCCGCGCCACCAGGTAGTCGGCGACCGACTCACAGGCATCCCGCGCCGGTGACGCGGGCAGCGCGGCCAGTTCGACCCGTGCGCGCTGAGCGTAGTCGGCCAGGGTGTCCTTCGCCCGATCGAGTCCGGAAGAAGCCCGCAGCAAGCCCAGCGCCTCGTCTACCAGGTGGTCTTCGGTGATCGGCCCGGAGAGCAGTTCAACCAGTCGAGGGTCGGTCGCCGGGTCGGCCAGCGCGTACAGCATCGGCAGCGTGCGCACGCCCTCGCGCAGGTCGGTGCCCGGCGACTTGCCCGACTGCTCGGAGGCCGAGGCGATGTCGATGACGTCGTCGGAGATCTGGAACGAGGTGCCGATGATGTCGCCGAAACGGCGGAGCGCGTCGATGTGCTCGGCGGGCGCGTTCGACAGCATGCCGCCGAAGCGACCGGCGGTGGCGATCAGCGAACCGGTCTTCTGCGCGATCACCGACAGGTAGTGCTGGACCGGGTCCTCCCCGTCGAGCGGGCCGACGGTTTCCCGCATCTGGCCGGTGACCAGCTCGCCGAAGGTCTCCGCGATGATCCGGGCGGCGTCGGTGCCGAGGTCGGCGACCAGCCGGGAGGCGTGCGCGAAGAGGAAGTCGCCGGTGAGGATGGCGATCGTGTTGTCCCAGCGGGCGTTCACGCTCTGCGCGCCGCGGCGCATGGTCGCCTCGTCCATCACGTCGTCGTGGTACAGCGTCGCCAGGTGCACCAGCTCGACCGCGGCCGCCGCGGTCACCACCGCGTCCCGGCCACCGGTGCCGAACTGCGAGGCGAGCAGCGTGAAGAGCGGGCGGAAGCGTTTGCCACCGGCCTCCACCAGGTGCGATGCGGCGTCGTTGACCGCCTTCACGTCGCTGCGCACGGTTTCGCGCAGGAGCGCCTCCACGTCACTCAGGCCGCCGGCCAGGTCGCGCAGGAGTTGCTCGTCGGCGATCTGCAGGCCGACGGCCGCGCGCAAGTCCTCCATAGCGCCATCACGCACTGCCACTTCGGCTCCGCCCTCTCAGCACTGGGTCACGGGTTCACCCAAGCCTAATGGCTGTGCTGCTACCGCCGGTGGGCTCCTGCTACTCGCCACAGGTGACGAACACGACAAACCACGGGTGACGCGGGTCCGAGTGAACGTTGAACAAGGGGGTGGGTGGCGTGCTAGCTTCGGTGCGTAGCGAACTGCGTGTGCCTCCGTGACGACGCGCTGTCGCCGGAGCAAACGGCCCTTGGGGAGGGGACCTTTGACCACGCCCGACCAGTCACCGCAGTACACCCCGCCTCCGCGCGGGGGCGGCGGTGGCAGCTGGCTGGACGAGATAAGCGCCTGGGCGGCCGCGGCAGGCGAAGCCGCCGCCGCACCAGCAGGCGGCTACTCGTTCGAACCGGACGAACTCATCTCCATCGCCCGAGAATGGGACGACCTCGCGGCGGGCTACGAGCGGGACATCCGCTACGCCGACCAGCTCTGCACGGTCGAGGGGCCAGGTGCCGAGTACGCGTCGGGCGACAACGCCCAGCTCGTCCGCCAGTCGGGGCAAACACTGCGGTCCACGTTGCAAGAGCGGATCGACTACTGCCACGCCCAAGCCAAGAAGTTCCGCGCCGCCGCCGGCCACTACGCCGAGGCCGAAGCGGACGCGGGGGCCGAGATCGGCAAGCAAGGAGGCTCGCTCTAGATGCGTCGACCAGTCAAGCGCGTGCTGCCGTTGGCAGCAGGCCTGTTGTTGCTGGCCAGCGGCTGCGAAGGCAAGGACGTGCCGGGCACGCCCGCGCTGCCCGCCGCGAGCGCGAGTGAACCCTCACCGTCCGCGGGCGAATCGGACGTCCCCGCCTACGGGGCACCGAAGGTGGACAACCCGCTCGAAGTCGGCGACCTCGTCCAGCGCCCGTGCACGGCCCTCACCGACGCTCAGGTCACCGAACTGCTGGGCTCGGACACCACCGAAAAGGAAGAGAACGTCACCGGACCGGCGTGCTCGTGGCACAGCTACGGCTCGGAAGGCGCCTTCATCGCGGTCGGCTTCCCGACGGTGAACGACCTCGGGCTCACCGCGCTGTACCGGGGCAAGGGCCAGCAGTTCCAGTTCTTCAAGGAGATGCCACCGGTGCGGGGCCTTCCGGCGGTGGCCTGGGGCCAGGTCGACGACACGAAAACGCAGGGACGTTGCGGTGTTTCGATCGGCATCACGGACAGGTCGACCATGGACGCCACCGTCACCCTTTCGGACAAGAACATCGGCAAGAAGGACCCGTGTGAGGCCACGCATGATGTGCTGGACATGGTTGTTGGCAATCTCCAAGGGGGTAACTGATGAACGGCCCTCTTAACGCCTCTCAGATCTACGAACAGATCAACGGCGGCCCGGGCACGAACTGGCTGGTGGCGGCCCAGGAGAGTTCGGTCAGCCTGACGTCGAACCTGTCCGAGCGGGCGCAGCAGATCGCGAATCTGGCGTCCAAGATCCAGGCGGGCTGGACCGGGGAAGCCGGGAACAACGCGGCCAACGCCGCCCTGCCGCTGGCGAAGGCCTCCCTCGAGGACGCGAGTTTGCTCGCCAAGGCTGGCTCCGCGCTGGAGGACCAGACGTCCGCCTTCGGCACGGTGAAGAACAGCGTGGTGCCCGTGCCGCCGAACAAGCCCGAGCTGACCTCGGCCGATGTTTTCGAGGCGATCACCACCGGCAACTGGAACAGCTACA
The DNA here is from genome assembly GCF_003312875.1 of Amycolatopsis albispora. Classification (NCBI taxonomy): domain Bacteria; kingdom Bacillati; phylum Actinomycetota; class Actinomycetes; order Pseudonocardiales; family Pseudonocardiaceae; genus Amycolatopsis; species Amycolatopsis albispora. The sequence goes on along the minus strand of NZ_CP015163.1, from coordinate 7,087,012 downwards.
ACGACAAAGTCGGTGATTGGCAGGCGAAAAGCCAGCAGAACATCGACGCCTTCGCCGGTTACCACGCGACGAGCATGGGCAACGGCGACACCATGCCGAGTTCCTTCACCCCGCTGGTCGATCCCGGCGCGTCCGTGTCGCTGGCCGAAGCCGGAGGCGAAAAGAACGCGCCTCCCGGGGGTGGCCAGCCGAACGGCCCGACCGGCGGAGTCGGCGGCGGTCAGCCGCACCCGATCGGTGGCGGGCAGCCGAACACGGGCCAGCCGAACGGCAGTCAGCCGAACGCCGGCCAGCCCAACGTGCCCGCCCAGGGCACGCCGCCCGCGCCGAATCCCACCGACAACACAAAGGCGGCCGCCTACAACCCGCCCACCACGCCCAAGATGCCGCCCACGACGCCGTACCTGCCGCCGAGCGGGCCGACCAATCCCGGCGTGCCCACGCCGGTCGGCGCGTTCAACACGAACTTCGGCCCTGGCGCGAACGGGCAACCGGGTGGCACCGGCCGCGTCGGCGGCGGTACCGGTCGCATCGGCCCCGGTGGCCAACCGGGCGTAGGCACGGGTGGACAGCCCGGCAAACCCGGCGCACCCGGGCCGGTGGCCGGCGGCCCCGGACGCCCTGCGGTGCCAGGCAACCCGGCCGGACCTGGCCGGATGGTCGGCGGCGGCATGCCCGTCGAGGGCGTCGCCGCGCGCGGTGGTGCGGCCGGTGCCACCGGACGGCCCGGCGCCCCCGGCGGCGCACCGATGGGCGGTGCCGCGCCCGGCGCCAACCGCGGCGAGGAGGACAAGGAGCACCAGCGCCCCGACTACCTGCTCGGCCCCGACCCGGACGTGCTGTTCGGCGGCGATCGGGAGAAGCCGGTGCCGCCGGTCATCGGTGAGACGAGAAAGCCCGACTGATCGTGGTTATCGGGCACCGCACCGAAATATCGCTGAACACCTTGCTCACCGCCATGCGGTGGACCGGCTACGACCACCCGCACCTGGTTTTCGCGGGTGGCGAACGCTACATTCCGCCGTCCGCGTCAACCGGGCTGGAAAAGGCCGCGATGGACGAGCTGCGTGACCTCGGATTCGCCGCGGGCAACCGCCTCACCGGCGATTTCGAGGACACGCTGCACCTGCTCAACCGCCCGCCGATCGAGTATTTCGCGCACGTCCGCACCCGGGACGAAAGCTACGAAATCCTCGTCGCCGGCCACGACCGGACCGCCGTGGTGGCGGTGCACCAGGACGAGCGGGTGTGGCTCAAGCCGTACCGCGGCAAGGACGCGGCGACGCTGCTGGTGGACCACCTGCCTAGCTTTCCCGCCGCCAGTTTCACGCCGTTCACCGTGCCCAGGCACGAAATGGCGGAGGCCAACGGCGTTCAGGGGATCTACGACGAGAAGCGTTCGCGAAGCCCGGAAGCCAAGGAGCTGGACGAAATCTTCTCCGTGCCGCACTACGGTTCCGGTCTGCTGCACGCGGCGAGGCGGGACTACCGCGGTGATCGGCACCAGGCACCGTCCGGGCTCAGCTATCTCGACCTCGACGCCGGTCGCGTCGGCCTGGCCAGCGGCGGCCCGCGCGGCAACGAGCACATCGTCGTGCTGCCCGGTGACCGTTCCCGGCTGAGCGAAAAGGTCGCCTCGTTGGGCGCAAGCGCGCACTGAGCCACACCCCGGTGTGCCACACTCGGCCTCCGGATGACTACGGACGTGAACAGGGGAGGTTCGCGCGTGACGAGCCCTGACCAGCTCTTCGCTGACTTCGAAGCCAAACTCGCCGAAACGCAGCGCAAAGCCGAACAGATGCGCGCGGAAATCGAGCAGATCTCGGTCAGCGAACGCAGCAAGGACGGACAGATCAAGGTCACCGTCAACCACGCCGGCAACCTCACCGGCCTGGAAATCGGCCCCATCGCCCGCACCAAGGCCGACCTCGACCAGCAGATCATGCGCACCATGCAAACCGCGCAAAGCAAACTCGCCGAAGCAATGCAAGGCGGCGTCCCCTCGATCGCAGGCACCGAAACCATGGCCGAACTGATCGAACAACTCAACGCCGCCTACCCCGAACCAGAACCCGACGACTACATCGAAGGCGGAGGCGGCTACGGCACCACCCCAGCCGACGACGACCACCGCTTCATCGCCGAAACCGACACCCCAGCACCCCCGCCACCACCCCCGGCCCCCACACCAGAACGACGACCCCGCCCCGCCCGCTCCACCGAAGACCCCCACGACGACGACTACTTCTCCGGCAACGACTTCCTCACCGACGAAGGCGACCGCCGATGAGCCGGGACATCGAAGCCGACCCGGAGGAGCTGCGGCACCACGCCAAGAACATCCAGAACCTGCAGCACGAGCTGTCAGCCGCACTCGGCGCGGTCACCCAGGTGACCGACCCGGACGCCTTCGGCATGATCGGCCGGCCGCTCGCGATGATCTGCGCCAACTTCATCGACGAGACGACGACCCAGCTGCGTACCGCGGCGGACACCACCAACGATCACCTGCAGAAGGTGCAGACCTGGGCCGAGCGCACCGATGACAACGAGGAGTCGATCAAGGCGCTCTTCGCCACCATCGAGGAGCGGAAGTGACCGAAGAGCACCAGCCGATGACCCAGAAGGATCTTCTCGCCGGAGCCCAGGAGGACATCGAGAAGAACAAGACCCGGTTATGGGACGGCGCGCCTGATTTCGAGGGCGCGGGCCTGATCCAGGACATCGCCGACGGCTACACAAAATGCACGAACGGGGAGTGGACCGAGGGCCTGCTCGACGTCGCGGTCGGCGCCGTCGTCGATGGTGCGGGCTACCTCAAAAACCCCGTCGAGTCGCTGCTCAGCATGGGATTCGGCTGGGTCATCGAGCACCTGTCGCCGTTGAAGGACCTGCTCGACTGGTTCGTCGGCAACCAGGACCAGCTGAGCCTGGCCGTGAACGCGTGGAGCAAGGTTTCCGACGGGGTGCAGGCGGCCGCCGAGCACTTCACCGCCAAGGTGATGGAGGACAGCGCCACCTGGTGGGGCGTCGCCGCGGAGCAGTACCGGAAGTACGCGCAGCAGCGCGTCGACATCCTGCGTGCCCTTTCCGACTCGGCCCGCACCGTGGCCACCGCGGTGGAGATCAGCAAGTCGATCCTGAAGGTGGTCCGCGACATCATCCGCGGCATCCTCGCCGACACCGCGGCCAAGGTGATGATGATCCTTTGCCGCACCCCGCCGCCGGGGTATGCCGTCGCGGTCGCCACCGAGGTGGCGCCGACCGTCGCGCAGCAGTCGACGAAGGCCATGTCGTGGACCCAGCGCCTGGTCAAAGCGTTCCAGAACCTGCAGAAGCTGCTTTCCGACCTGATGGGCCGGCTCGGCGGGCTCGGCAGGCTGATGACGAACCTGGGCAAGGAGGGCGGCGCGTACGGCAGCGTGCTCAAGAACGCGACCACCCAGGCCTTCAACGAGCAACTGCTGAACCTGCCCAAACGCGTGGGGACGGAAATCGGCAAGGAAGCAACCAAAAGCGCTGGCGGCAACTACGTAAAGAGCCAAACTTCGGAAGGCAGAACCGAAGCAGACAAGCAGGCTCGCTGGAGTGAGTCGGACGCCAAGCAGCAGAGCGACCAGCAGAAGACCCACATCTACGACACCCGGCCCGAGTACGACGTGCCCGAAGAACCCGCGGCGGCGCAACCGGTCATGCCGTTCCAGACCAAGGGTGACAACACGATCAGCGGATCGATCGACTGAGCCATGCACGTCTCGGTACTGAGGAGACTGGCCCAAGAGCAGACCCTGCTGGAGAAGCTCGGCGGTCTGCTCCGGTTCGTGGTGTTCTGGCTGTCGATTCCGGGAATTTTCTTCCTTGGCTTGACCGTCATGCACGCCGACCAGCTGAACAAGCGCGGCGCTGCTTACACCGTCGAGGAAACCGACCGCGTCGCCTACGTCAAGGAATGCAACCAGTACGGGCCGTTCAGCCACGCCGGCTTCGGTTTCCATTGGGAGTGTTCGGTCGACTACGGTGCCCCGGGTGGAAAACTGAAGCCTTTCAGTCAAAAAACCAGGAGCAGCATCTTCACCCCGGCCGACATCGGAAAGACCTTCGCGGTCAAGAAGATCGGCAAGTTCCTCGAGCGCTATCACGAGGTGGACCGGTTCAACTGGGCGTCTCTTCATAGCGTGTTCCCGTTCGCGATAGTGGCCTTGATCGCCACCGGTCAGTATTGGGGACTCATGCGCTGGGCGGTGGGCAGCCTAGCGCTGGGCATCAAGTTGAACCCTCACGTCGGACGCAAGTTCGTCGAAAAGCTGATGCGTCAAGGACGACTCGAAGCTCGGCCCTACAACCCCGGCTACTACCCCGAAGCGGCCGCGACCGTGGAACTGAACCGGCAGCACGGGAACTCCGTCAAGTTCGGCAAGATCGGGATCACGCATTACCATTCGGCGAAGTACAGAAAGAAAGTGCACACCTGGACGCTGAAGTGGGTGCAGCTCGAGAAGGTCGAGCTGACCGCGTTCTACCGGCCCGACGACAAGGACGGCGAGTACCCCATCGCCAGGGTCATAGACATCTACACCATTCCCAGGGAGTGGGCTTCGGTCGAACCGGGGCTCAAGAAGCACTGGGGCGCAATGGGAATCCAGGGCGGCGCGCGGTTCGAGTACTTCCTCAGCCGGGAGAAGGCGCTGGCCATCAACACCACCGTCGCGGCCTACACGGCCATCAACGCGAAGAAGCAACAGGGGGAGGTTCGCCCGTGACGAGCCCTGACCAGCTCTTCGCTGACTTCGAAGCCAAACTCGCCGAAACCCAGCGCAAAGCCGAACAGATGCGCGCGGAAATCGAGCAGATCTCGGTCAGCGAACGCAGCAAGGACGGACAGATCAAGGTCACCGTCAACCACGCCGGCAACCTCACCGGCCTGGAAATCGGCCCCATCGCCCGCACCAAGGCCGACCTCGACCAGCAGATCATGCGCACCATGCAAACCGCGCAAAGCAAACTCGCCGAAGCAATGCAAGGCGGCGTCCCCTCGATCGCAGGCACCGAAACCATGGCCGAACTGATCGAACAACTCAACGCCGCCTACCCCGAACCAGAACCCGACGACTACATCGAAGGCGGAGGCGGCTACGGCACCGCCCCCGACGACGACTACTTCTCCGGCAACGACTTCCTCACCGACGAAGGCGACCGCCGATGAGCGGCCCGGTGGGCGGGGACCAGGGCTTCAACGCCGACCCGGACGAGATCGACGCCCACGCCAGGCGAGTGGGCGAGGTGCAGGCCCAGCTGGACACCGCGCTGGACGCCGCCAACCAGCGCATGGGCGAAGAAGCGTTCGGCAAGCTCGGCGCACTGGTGGCCTCGTGCTGCAACAGCTCCTTGGAAGAGCTCCGTGCCACCCTGCAGGCCGCCACCGAATCCAGCCAGCACCACGTCGACCTGGTTCGCAAGTGGGCCGAGGTCAAGCGCGTCGACGAAGACAGCATCGGCGCACTGCTCAAGAAGGCAGGCGAGTGATGGGGCAGCCGCAGGGAGAAAACTCGATCATCACCGCCGCCAAGGCGGAAACCGAGGCGGGCAAAACCCCGGTCAAGAGCGCGCTGCAGGGCTCAGGCCTGCTCCAGGACACGGTCGGCGGCGTTGAGCAGCTGATCAAGGGTGACTGGACCGAAGGGCTGCTCAGCCTGGCCGCGGCCGGCCTGGACTTCAGCGTGAAGAAGGCGAGTGGGGACAACCCGGCCGAGGTCCTGATCAGCATGGGCCTCGGCTGGGTCATCGAGCACCTCTCCCCGATGAAGGACTGGCTGGACCAGCTCACCGGGAACCAGGACGAGCTCGATCTGACCATCCAGACCTGGTCGCAGGTCAGCAAGCAGGTGCAGACCACCGCCGAAGAACTCAACAAGACCGTGCGGGAGGACTGCGCGACCTGGAGCGGAGCCTCCGTCGACCGCTACCGCGAGTACATCCAGCGCCGGCTGGACGCCCTGGTTCAGCTCTCCGACGACGCGAAATCGGGCGCCGGCCTGATCGACGTGGCAAAAACGGTGCTCGGCGTGGTGCGGAACCTGATCCGCGACCTGATCACGGACGTCTGCGCCAAGTTGATCTACATCTTCGCCAGGACTCCTCCGCCCGCCTACCCCGCGGCGCTGGCTGCCGAAGGCATGCCCGTGGTCGTGTCCAAGACCCAGGAGGGCGTCAGCCTGCTGCAGAAGCTCATGCGGGTGTGGCAGCGGTTCGTGGACCAGCTCACCCAAATCGGCCTCCGCATGCGGGAGGCGGGGAAGACCTTCGCCGCCGAAAGCGGCGACATCTTCGGCGGCAGGAAACTCGCTGAGCGGGTCGGCCTCGAAGGCTTCAAGGAAAGCGGCAAGAAGGTCTTCGGCGAGCAGGGCAAGGGCATCACCGCCGGGATCACCGGCAGCACCGAGCACAACGACCAGGCGGCGTCCGGGGAAACGCTGGAAAAGCGCGAGCACGACGAGAAGATGACCAGGGTGTTCCCGGTGAGCAATCCGGAGACCACCCAGACCTGGACGGGGAGAATTGACTGAGCGGCTGGTCATCGGCAAAACCGAGAAGTTCACTCGGCGCCGATGGGCCGCGGCTGTCGCGCTGACGGTTGTCGGCGGCTGGCTCGGCGTTCTCACGATCAGGGACGACCTCGGCCACGACAGCATGTACCTGGGCGGTTTCCTCGCCATTCTCGGCCTGCTGCTGCTCGGCTGGATGCTCAACCGCAAGACCCGGAAACGCACTCTCCTGCTCGGCGACCAGGCCGTCGAACTCCGCGCGTCCGACGGTTCCGGGTGGCGGATCGCCCTGGCCGACATCGAACGCCTGGTCCTGCGCCGGAGCAGGCAGGCCGACGACCACCACGATCTTCCGGTCTACGCGTACGAACTCAGGATCAGGCTCCACCCCGGGGCCGAACCGGGAAAGCAGCCCGGGCTGACCAGCACCACCCGCGGCTTGGTGCAGACCACCCCGGACCGGTTCACCGAGGCGGAGGCGTGGCGGATCCAGGAGTTCGCCCGCGATCGGCTCGGGGTCCCGGTCGTCGCCAGCCAGGTCCCGCCCACCGTCCGCGGCGAGGTGGTCAGGGCCGTCCCGCCGCCACCTGCCGAGGCCCCGGACCGCCGCCAGGTTGTCGTCTTCCCGGCGGGCCTGTCGACGCCGCTCGGCACGGTCTACGCGACGAGGCCGAACCCGCGGGTCAAGCGGGTGTTCGCCACCGTCATGGGGTGGACCGCGCTCGCCGCGGTGGTCGCGATGGGGACGTTCCGGGAGATCGCCGAGAGCACCGCGCTCTTCTTCACCTTCTTGGGCGTCGTCATCGGTGGTGTCACCATCCCCGGCTGGGTCAGCCTGCTGGACAGCGAGTGGCGCGCGCGGCGCAGGCGGGCTCCCGAGTTGCGGATCACCGCGACCGGACTGCTCTGGAAGTACTACAAGCCGACGAAGTACCGCGAGCCCCAGGTCCCGTACCGGTTCGAACTCCGCTGGGCCGAGGTGAGCGCCATCCAGGTAACCACCCACGTCGTGGACGGCTCCACCGTGCGCACGGTGGAGATCGTGCCCGGCGACGACGAGTTCGCGAAGCGCCATCCGGAAATGCAACGCCTCTGGGAGGCGGGCCTGCAGCTGGGTGAGGCAGTGCCGCCGGCCACCGGGGCGTACCGGTTGCAGACCGAGTTCGCGGCCAAGGCGGCGCGCCGCCTGGCGGGTGCGGCCGGACTGCGCCGGCCTGGAGTGCTGCGGGACCACAACCTGACTGGAAGTGGACGGTCATGAGGCGGAAACCCGGCGAGCCCGAAGCGTCCTTGCTCGCCCAGTTGCAAACCCCGCGGGAGAAGCTCGTCGGCTGGCTCCAGTGCGCCGTGTTCTGGTTGTCGATCCCGGTCCTCTTCTTCGGCACGCTGACGCTGTTCCACCTCGACGACCAGCTGCAACGCGGCGCCGAGTACACAGTGGACGAAACCGGCGAGACCGCCTACGTCAGGGAATGCGCCGAGTACGGACCGATCAGCCACGCCGGCTTCGGCTATCACTGGAGTTGTTCGATCGATTACAAGCGAACCGGCCTCGCGGTGAGACCCGAGAGGAAAGAAACCTTGAGGAGTGTCTTCACCCCGGCCGACATCGGAATGACCTTCGCGGTCAAGAAGAGCGGCAAGCACTTCTACCGCCACCACCACGACAACCCGTACCCTTGGGCTCACGTGTTGCTGGTGTTCCCTCTGGCCTTGGTCATCTTCGTGCTCATCTACGCGTTGTCGAAGCGACGATGGCCGGACTGGGCGAAGGGGAGCCTGACCGCCCGGATCAGGGCCAATCCGGCCGTGGGTGACCGGTTCATCGAGCAACTCCTGCGTCAAGGGCGTCTCGTGGCGCGGCGTTATGCCCCTGCACGCGCGCCGAAGCCCGCCTCCTCGGTGGAAATAGCCGGGCGAGACGGCCACCGGATCTATCTCACCAAGTCCGGGATCGCCGACAAGCGCCACGACGCACCCGTCTGGTCGGTGCGGTGGGCACAGGTCGAGAAGGTGGAACTGACCGCGTTCCACCGGGCCGACGACTGGACTGGCGAGCACCCCATCGCCCGTGTCATGGACATCTACACGATCCCCAGGGAATGGGCTTCCCGTGAACCGGGACTCAAGGAACACTGGGGCACCTGGGGAATCCAAGGCGGAGCCCGGATCGGGTATTTCCTCAGCCAGGAAAAGGCCACCGCGATCCACTCGATGGTCACGAACCGTCAGGAAACGAGCCGCTGAACGGGGGAGGTTCGCCGTGACGAGCCCTGACCAGCACTCTCCGGCTCACTTGATGAGTGACGCCGGGGCACCGGTCGTCGATCGCGGCGTGCGGCGGCGGCTCAAGCGGTGGTACATCGCGCTGGCTGTGTTGGTGTATGCCACCGGTTGGAACGTGTACATCGTCAACACCGGGAGCACCGAGTTCCTGAAGTGGGCGATCCTGTTCGGCCTGGCGACGGTCGGGTGCGCCGCCCGGATCGTGGTGGGGCTCGTTCGCGGCACCGGCGGCTGGCGACTGCACGTGGACGCAGCGGGCATCCGGCTGGTTTGGCTCCCGACCGGTGGGTGGTCGTTGCCGTGGGCGGAGATCGGCCGGGTCGAGTTGCGGCGCCGCTGGTTGCGGCCCCGATACCTCACGGACCCGGCCTACGGGTACGAACTGCGGTTGACCGTTCCGCCCGAGTTCTTCCGCAAGGCCCGCGCGGGCAGGCGCGCGCGTGACGTGTACACCGCCGAGATCGAGTTGTCCGAGGTCGAGGCGTACGCCGTCCAGGAACGGGCTCGCGTCCACTACGACGGCCCGGTGCGGGCCACCGCGTTGCCGCCCGCGGAAAAGGGTGGCCCGCAACAGAAACTCATTCCGCGGCCAATCCCGCCCGGCACCGAGAGCTACTGGGGCGACCGGCCGTTCGGGCCGTACTTCCTGTACACAGTGGACCTTCCCGCCGGTGGCTCGGTGCGCACCACCAGCACGGTGCAGAACCCGCTCAAGTTCGCCGGTTTCCTGGTCAGCGCGGTCGGCGTGCGCTGGAACTCGTTCCTGGGCGACAACTGGAGCCGCGACCCGCTGGCGAGCGGGTTCGAGCTCACCTGGGCGGAGATCGGCACCTTCCGCGCGAGCGCGGAGGGCGACGAGTACCTCGTCGACATCGTGCCCGGCGACAACCGGTTCGCCCAGCGGCACCCCGAAATGCGCAAGCACTGGCTGCGGCCGGACGGCACCTACCGCCTCGACCGCACGTTCAGCGCCGGCGCGCTCCAGGAGCTGCGTGGCTTCATCGAGCGCTACCACCCCGGCGCGTACGAGGAAGCCCATCCCGAAGGCGTGGAGCGGTGACGACCACGACCAGCTCCGTGGCGCACCGGCTCGCGGCGTTGCAGACACCGCGGGAGCGGCTCGCCGGCTGGCTGCGGTTCGTGCTCTCCTGGCTCGCGCTCCCGGTCCTGTTCTTCCTCACCCTGACGCTGGGCACCGTGGATCTCCACCTCCAGCGCGGCGCCGCGTACACCGTGGAGGAGACCGGCACGGTCGCGTACGTCAAGGAATGCTCGGAGTACGGCCCGATCAGCCACGCGGGCTTCGGCTTCCACTGGGCTTGCTCGGTCGACTACGGCTACGCCGGGCACACGCTGGAGCCGCGGTCGCGGGAGACGCTGAGCAGTGTCTTCACCCCGGCCGACGTCGGCAAGACGCTGGCGGTCGAAGAGATCGGCAAGGACCTGCACCGGTACCACGAAACGGGCGAACTCACCTGGGCCAAGGTGTGGGTCCTCGTCCCGATCGGCTTCCCCGTGCTCGCGCTCTGCTACGCGGGCCTGCGGCGGTGGCCGAGCTGGATGGTGCCCGGGCTGGCCCGCAGGATCAAGGCCAACCCCGTCGTCGGCGAGAAGTTCGTCGCGAAGCTGCTGCGCGAAGGCAGGCTGGTGACCCGGCCGTACGCCGCCGACCTGACCACGGCGGAGGTTTCGCTGCGCCGCGGCTACCAGGTCCACCTCACCGAGGTGGCCATCAACGGCAGGCGCAACAACCAGCCCGTCTGGTCGCTGCGCCGGACCGACATCGAGCCGGTCCGGTTGACCGCGCTCCACGCACCCGGCGAGCACGGCGATCCGGTGGCACTGGTGATGGACCTCCACACCGTGCCGCGCGACCGGGCGCGGCACACGCCCGAGCTGAACAAGCATTGGGGCGCAATGGGTATCGAGGGCGGCTGCCGGTTCGGGTACCACTGGCTTCGATAAAAGCCCCTGAACGCGGAAGTGGGGCGCTGCCCGTAAGCAGCGCCCCACTTTCGAATACTGGTTCAGCTGGCGAAGCCGCCGGCGCCTGCCCAGTCGAGGGCGAAGGCGGGCAGGATGCCCAGCACCAGCGTGACGATCACACCGAGGGTGATGGCCACCGTGGTGAAGGTGCCCGGCACGGTCACCGTCGGGCCTTCCGGCGAGGGTTCCGAGAAGTACATCAGCACCACCACGCGCAGGTAGAAGAACGCCGCCACGGCGCTGGCGACCAGGGCGATCACCACCAGCGGGGCCATGCCGTCGGTCAGCGCGGCCTCGAACACCACGAACTTGCCGACGAACCCGCTGGTCAGCGGGATACCGGCGAGCGCGAGCAAGAGGAACGTGAACGTGCCGGCCAGCAGTGGCGAGCGCTTCGCCAGCCCAGCCCATGCCGACAGGTGCGTGGCCTCGCCGTTCGAGTCGCGGACCAGGCTGACCACACCGAACGCGGCGAGCGTGGTGAAACCGTAGGCCAGCAGGTAGAACAGCGTGCCCGACAGGCCCTGCTCGGTCATCGCGATCGAGCCCACCAGCAGGAAGCCGGCGTGCGCGATGGACGAGTAGGCGATCATGCGCTTGACGTCGGTCTGGGTCAGGCCGAGCACCGCGCCCAGCACCATCGACGCGATCGCCACGCCCCACAGCACCCCGCGCCATTCCCAGCTGGTCGACTCGAAGCCGACGGTCAGCACACGCAGGATGGCCCCGAACGCGGCGACCTTGGTGCAGGCCGCCATGAAGGCGGTGACCGGGGTGGGCGCGCCCTGGTAGACGTCCGGCGTCCAGGTGTGGAACGGGCCGACCGAACCCTTGAACAGCAAGCCGACCATGAGCAGGCCGAGACCGGCGAACAGCAGCGTGTCCGAGCGGTTGGTGCCCGCGGTGGCGTTCGCGATGTCGGCCAGCTTCACCGAGTTCGCGTAGCCGTACAGCAGCGCCAGCCCGTACAGGAAGAACGCGCTGGAAAACGCGCCCAGCAGGAAGTACTTGACCGCCGCCTCCTGCGAGATCAGGCGGCGACGGCGGGCGAGGCCGCACATCAGGTACAGCGGCAGCGAAAGCACCTCGAGCGCGATGAACATGGTGAGCAGGTCGTTCGCCGCGGTGAAGACCATCATGCCGCCGAGCGCGAAGAGCGTCAGCGGGAAGACCTCGGTCTGCATGCCGGTGGAGCCGACCTGCGCGCGGTCCTGGAAGGTGCCCGGCCGGATCGCCGCCTGCGCGACGAACGCGCCGCCCGGCTCCACCGACCGGTCACCGATCAGCAGCACCGCGCCGATCGCCAGCGCCAGCAGCGTGCCCCACAGGAACAACGCGGGCTTGTCCACCGAGAGCGACCCGCTCAGCGTGGTGACCCCGCGCTCCGGCGAATCGGCCACGTAGAGCACCAGCGCGAGACCGGCCGCCACGATGGCGAGCAGCGACAGCGTGACCTGCGCCCACCACCGCTGGTGCTTGATCAGGAACGCCTCGAACAGTACGCCGACGCACGCCGCACCGAGAATGATCAGGATCGGCAGGATCGCCGCGTAGTCGATCGCCGGCGCGGAGATCTTGCCCGGATCCTGGGCCAGGAATACCTCGAGCATCAGTTGCCTTCCTGCACGGCGGACATCGTGGCTTCCACCGAAGGAGTAATCGTGTCCAGGACCGGCTTCGGGTAGAAGCCCAGCCCGATGATCAGCACCACCATCGGCGCCAGCACGCCGATCTCCACTTTGGACAGGTCGCGAATGGACTTGCGAGCACCGATCTCCGGCGCCACCGCCGTGCCGGGACCACCACCGGCGCCGATCAGCGCGTCACCCCGCACCGGCCCCTGGAAGATCCGCTGGTACAGCCAGAGCACGTAGGCCGCGGCGAGCACCAGGCCCAGCGTGGCCACGATGGTGAACACCGGCCGGGTGTCGAAGGACCCCAGCAGCACCAGGAACTCGCTGATGAACGAGTTCGTCCCCGGCAGGGACAGGGTGGACAGACCGGCGATGAAGAACAGCCCGCCGAGCACCGGGGTCACCTTGGCCATGCCGCCGTAGTCGGCGATCCGGGTGGACCCGCCGCGGGCGATCACCATGCCGATCACCAGGATCAGCATGCCGGTGGCCAGGCTGTGGTTGAGCATGTACGACACCGAGCCGACCTGGGCCTGCTCGGTGAAGGCGAAGATGCCCAGCGCGATGAAGCCGAAGTGGGCGATGGACACGTAGGCGATGAACCGCTTCATGTCCGACTGCCCGGCGGCCAGCATCGAGCCGTAGACCACACCGGCCACGGCCAGGGTGAGCACCAGCGGCGCGAGCGCCTGGCTGGCGTCGGGGAACATCGGGATGCAGTAGCGCAGGAAGCCGAACGTGCCGACCTTGTCCAGCACGCCGACCAGCAGCACGGCCACGCCGATCGGCGCCTGCCCGGCCGCGTCCGGCAGCCAGGTGTGCAGCGGCACCAGCGGCGCCTTGATCGCGAAGGCCAGGAAGAAGCCGAGGAACAGCCAGATCTGCGTACCGGTCGGCGCGTCCCGCACCACCGAGACCAGCGTGGCCCAGTCGAAGGTGCCCTGGCCCAGTTCGTCCGACGCCATCGAGTAGGCGCCGATCGCCGAGGCCAGCATGATCAGGCCGCCGAGGAACGAGTACAGGAAGAACTTGACCGCCGCGTACTGCCGGTTCGGGCCGCCGTAGCCGCCGATCAGGAAGTACATCGGGATCAGCATGATCTCGAACAGCACGTAGAACAGGAACACGTCGGTGGCCGCGAAGACCGCGATGGTCAGCGACTGCTGCACCAGGATCAGCGCGAAGTAGCCACCCGCGCTGCGCCCCTTCGGCAGCTTGTCGATGGCCGCGGTGCCGCCGATGATCAGCGGCACCAGCAACGCGATCACCGCGATCATCACCAGCGCGATGCCGTCCATGCCGAAGGAGATGTGGATGCCGAAGTTCGGGATCCAGTCCATCGAGGACGCCTGCTGGATGCGCTCGCCGCGCGGCTCGTAACCGAGCCACAGCGGGATGATCAGCAGCAGCTCGACCACCGAGACGCCGAGCGCGGTGAGCGTGGCGACCCGGTCGTTCGAGCGCAGCGCGGTGACCGCGATCGCCCCGGCCAGCGGCAGCAGGATGAGGACTAGCAACAGGGTCATGAGAACCTCACCAGCAGGAGCGCGGCGATGACGACGAACGAACCGCCGAGCATGGACAGCGCGTAGGAGCGGACGAATCCGGTCTGCAGCCGGCGCAGGCGACCGGAGCCGCCGCCCAGGCTCGCGGCCAGGCCGTTGACCGCGCCGTCCACACCCCGGTTGTCCAGGAACACGGCGAACCGGGTGAGCCAGATGCCCGGCCGGGCGACCAGCGTCTCGTTCAGCGCGTTGCCGTACAGGTCCTTGCGGGCCGCGCGGACCGGGAAGGAGACCCGCTCCGGCCGCTCGACCGGGGTGTCGCGGCGGAAGATCAGGTAGGCGGCCAGCGCGCCGAGCGCGGACAGGCCGACCACCAGGAACGGGATGAGGCCGTGCGGCAGCGCGGTGTGCTCGGCCTCCCGCAGCTCACCCAGCGCCGGCGTGAGCCATTCGACCAGCGCGTCGCCGGTGGTGAACAGGAAGCCCGCGGCCACCGAGCCGACCGCCAGGATGATCATCGGCACGGTCATCACCGGTGGGGACTCGTGCGGGTGGAAGTCGCGGCCATCGCTGGACTTGATCTCCTTCCAGCGCTGCTTGCCGAAGAAGGTGAGCATCACCAGTCGGGTCATGTAGAACGCGGTGAGCGCCGCGCCGAAGGCGGCCGCGCCACCGAAGACCCAGCCCTGCCAGCCGGGCGCGCCGAAGGCCGCTTCGATGATCGCGTCCTTCGAGTAGAAGCCCGACAGGAACGGGAAGCCGATCAACGCGAGGTAACCGAGGCCGAAGGTGGCGAAGGTGATCGGCATCTTGCGCCACAGCCCGCCGAACTTCCGCATGTCCACCTCGTCGTTCATGCCGTGCATGACCGAACCGGCGCCGAGGAAGAGCCCCGCCTTGAAGAAACCGTGGGTGAGCAGGTGCATGATGCCCAGCGCGTAACCGAACGGGCCGAGCCCGACCGCCAGCATCATGTAGCCGATCTGGCTCACCGTGGAGTAGGCGAGCACCTTCTTGATGTCGTCGTACGCGCAGCCGATGACGCACCCGATCAGGAGCGTGACCACGCCGACCAGGGTGACCACCAGCCGCCCGGACTCGGTGGCGTTGAAGATCTCGCCGGAGCGGGCGACCAGGTAGACGCCCGCGGTGACCATCGTCGCGGCGTGGATCAGCGCGGAAACCGGGGTCGGGCCCTCCATCGCGTCCGGCAGCCACGCCTGGAGCGGGAACTGACCGGACTTGCCGCACGCCCCGAGCAGCAGCAGGATCGCGATCGCGGTGACCACGCCCGGCGGGATCTGGTCCACCGCGGCGAAGACCTCGGCGTAACCGGTGCTGCCGACGTACTTGAACATCAGGAAGATCGCCAGCGCCAGCCCGACGTCACCGACGCGGTTCATCAGGAACGCCTTCTTCGCCGCGGTGGCCGCGGACGGGCGGTCCTGGTACCAGCCGATCAGCAGGTACGAGGCGAGGCCGACGCCCTCCCAGCCGAGGTACAGCGTGACGAAGCTGTTGCCCAGCACCAGGATCAGCATCGAGGCGACGAACAGGTTCAGGTAACCGAAGAACCGCCGCCTGCCGCGGTCGTCGTGCATGTAACCCACCGAGTAGAAGTGGATCAGCATGCCCACCCCGGTGATCAGCAGCACGAAGGTCATCGACAGCGGATCCATCCGCAGCCCGAAGTCCACCTGCAGCTCGTTGACCGGGATCCACGAGAACAGCTTGACGTCGCTGGGCGTGTCGAAGCTGTTCGCGAAGAACAGCACCAGACCGTACACAAAGGACAGTGCGACGGTGGCCGTACCGAGCAGGTGCCCCCACGCGTCGGTGCGCTTGCCCCCGACCAGCAGGATCAGCGCGCCGAGCGCCGGGAAGGCGACCAGCAGCCACGATGATGCGATCACTCTATGACCCCTAGTACTTCAGCAGGTTCGTGTCGTCGACCGAGGCCGACCGGCGGGTGCGGAAGATCGACATGATGATCGCCAGCCCGACCACCACTTCGGCGGCGGCCACGACCATCACGAAGAACGCCATCACCTGGCCGTCGAGATTGCCGTTGATCCTGGCGAAGGTGACCAGCGTGAGGTTCACCGCGTTGAGCATCAGCTCGATGCACATGAACACCACGATCGCGTTGCGGCGCACCAGCACCCCGACCGCACCGATGGAGAACAGCAGCGCGGAGAGCAGGAGGTAGTTCGTCGGCGTCATTTCGCTTCGCCTTCGTCCTTTTCTTCCTTGCCACCGACCAGTGCGTGCGCGTCGGGGCCGGGCTCGTCGCCGGCGACCTGCTTGCGCTCGCTCTCGAAGTGCGAGGCGGTGGTGGACTCGATGATCTCCGACAGCGACTCGGGCGCCACCGAACCGTCCGGCAGCAGCGCGGGGGTGGCCACCGAGTTGGCGGTGGCGAACACCCCGGGGCCGGGCAGCGGCGAAGGCCGGGCGTGCTCACCGCGGAAGCGGGCCACCACCAGTTCCTTCTGCGACTTCTTGCCGCCCTTGCCGTGCCGGTCGGAGAAGGCCAGCACCATCGCGCCCATCGCCGCGGTGATCAGCAGCGCCGAGGTCAGCTCGAACGGGAAGAGGTACTCGGTGAAGATCTTGCGGCCGAGACCGCCCGCCGCACCGCCCTGCGGGCTGGCCGGGTCGACCAGCGGAGCCGGGGTGACGTCGGCCAGCGACCGGGCCAGCGCGGCGGCGAACAGCCCGGCCATGCCGATGCCGAGCAGCGCGGCGGCGAGCCGCTGCCCGCGCAGCACCTCCACCACCGAGTCCGAGGAGTCGCGGCCGACCAGCATCAGCACGAACAGGAACAGCATCATGATCGCGCCGGTGTAGACGATGATCTGGGTGAAGCCGAGGAACGGCGCCTGCTGGACCATGTAGAGCACGCCGAGCGAGAGCATGGTCAGCACCAGCCACAGCGCGGAGTGCACCGCGTTGCGGGCGAAGATCATGCCGAGCGCACCGGCCACCGCGAGCGGGGCCAGCACCCAGAAGGCGATGGTCTCGCCGGTGGTCACCGGCACCGCCTCGGGCAGCGGAGCCTGCGCGAGCAGCGCGGTGATCATGACGCGCTCCCTTGCTCACGAGCCAGCTGCGGCCCGTTCACGTAGTAGTCCTGCTCGTTCTCACCGAGCCGCATCGGGTGCGGCGGCTGCTCCATGCCGGGCAGCAGCGGGGCGAGCAGGTCCTCCTTGGTGTAGATCAGCCGCTGGCGGTCGTCGTCGGCCAGCTCGTAGAAGTTGATCATCGTCAGGGACCGGGTCGGGCAGGCCTCGACGCACAGGCCGCAGCCGATGCAGCGCAGGTAGTTGATCTGGTAGTCCGCGCCGTACCGCTCGCCGGGCGAGTAGCGCTCCTCCTCGGTGTTGTCACCACCCTCGACGAAGATCGCGTCGGCCGGGCAGGCCCAGGCGCACAGCTCGCAGCCGACGCACTTCTCCAGCCCGTCCGGGTGCCGGTTGAGCTGGTGGCGCCCGTGGTAGCGCGGCGCCGCCGGCGCCCCGGCCTCCGGGTACTCCTCGGTGGCCACCTTCTTGAACATCATCGAGAAGGTGACGCCGAAGCCCTTGATGGGATCAAACATCCCCATCGGTGTTCTCCCTTCCGGCGGAGACCGCGGCGGGCTGCTTCTTCGACACCCGTGCCTTGGCCTTGAGCGCCCGTTGGCGCGGGGTGGTCTCGGGGACCTTGAGGTCGAGCGGGGGCAGCGGGTAGTCGCTGCCGGTGACCGGCACGCTGTCGGCGTCGCGCAACTGCTTCTCCGGCACCATGAACGCGATCACGACCAGCACCAGGAGCACCACCGCGCCGACCGCGATCCACACCCCCAGCGGCACCTCGTCGGTGCCGCGGATGGCCCGGATGGTGGCGATCATGACGATCCACACCAGGTTCAGCGGGACCAGCACCTTCCAGCCCAAGCGCATGAACTGGTCGTAGCGGTACCGGGGCAGCGTGCCGCGCAGCCAGATGAAGCCGAACAGCAGCACGAACATCTTGGCCATGAACCAGATGACCGGCAGCCAGCCGCTGTTCAGCGCGTGGTCGGCGCCGACGAACGGGAACATCCAGCCGCCGAGGAACAACGTGGTGGCGAACGCCGAGACGATCACCATGTTCACGTACTCGGCGAGGAAGAACATGGCGAACTTCATCGAGCTGTACTCGGTGTGGAAGCCGCCGACCAGCTCGGATTCGGCCTCCGGCAGGTCGAACGGCGCGCGGTTGGTCTCGCCGACCATGGAGATCAGGTAGATCACGAAGCTCGGCAGCAGCAGGTAGAAGTACCAGCCCGACTGCTGCGAGGCGACGATGTCGCTGGTGGACATCGACTGCGCGTACAGGATCACGCCGACGATCGACAGGCCCATCGCGATCTCGTAGGAGATCACCTGCGCCGCCGAGCGCAGCCCACCGAGCAGCGGGTACGGCGAACCGGACGACCAGCCGGCCAGCACGATGCCGTACACGCCGATCGAGGAGCAGGCGAGGATCACCAGCACGCCGACCGGCAGGTCGACCAGCTGCAGCAGGGTCCGCTCACCGAAGATCGAAACCTCCGGGCCGAACGGGATCGCCGAGAGCCCGACCAGCGCGGGCACCGCGGACAGCACCGGCGCCAGGAAGTAGACCTTGCGGTCGGCGGTGTCCGGGATGACCTGTTCCTTGAACGGCAGCTTCAGCGCGTCCGCGAGCGACTGCAGGTACCCGCCGGGGCCGACCCGGTTGGGGCCGGGCCGGTTCTGCATCCGGCCGACCGCCTTGCGCTCCCAGACGATCAGGAAAATCGTCAGGATCGGGCCGATCAGCAGGATGACCACGGCCTTGATCAGCACCAGCCACCACGGGTCGTCGGCGAGGATCTCGGCCCTGGTCATTTCCTGGGCCTGCATCAGGAACGGGGTCACCGCGCACCTCCAGCGATCGAGACCACCGAGCCGTGCCCGGCCGCGAGCGCGGCGCGGACCCGGGAGCCTTCGGAGTTGCCCGGCAGCCAGACCACGCCGTCGGGCAGGTCGGCCACTTCGACCGGCAGCGTGATGGCGCCGCGCTCGGTCGACACGGTCACCGTCTCCATGCCGTTCGCGGTGGCCGCGGACAGCCGGGCCACCACCGGGCGGGCGGTGCCGGCCAGGTGCGGTTCACCGTCCTGCAGCGAGCCCTCGTCGAGCAGCTGCCGCCAGGTCGCCAGCACCGCCTGGCCCGCGCCCGGCTTGGGCGCGGACGCCGCCGGGACCTCGGGGGCCTGGCCACCGCGGCGGGTGGCCAGCCGGGCCAGGTCGCCCGCGGCGGCGGCCGGGGTCTGGGTGAACAGGTCGGCGTCCATCTCGACGGCGAGCGTGTCCAGCACGCGGCAGTCGGGCAGCGCGCCGGTGCCTTCGAGGGTGACCGCGAACTCGCGGCGGCGGCCCTCCCAGTTGAGGTAGGAGCCGGACTTCTCGACCGCCGGGGCGATCGGCAGCACCACGTCGGCGTGCTCGGTGACCGCGCTCGCGCGCAGTTCCAGGCTGACCACGAAGCCCGCGTTGGCCAGCGCGCGCCGCGCCAGGTCCGGGTCGGGCAGGTCGTCCGGGTCCACCCCGCCGACGAGCAGGCCGTCGAGCTGACCGCCGGAAGCCGCCTCGAGAATGCCGGTCAGGTCGCGGCCGGGCTCGCCGGGCAGGCCGTCCACGCCCCACGCCCTGGCCACCTCGACGCGGTCCTCGATGCTGGTGACCGAGCGGCCGCCGGGCAGCAGGGTCGGCAGCGCACCGACCTCGACCGCCCCGCGTTCACCGGCGCGGCGCGGGATCCACGCCAGCCGGGCCCCGGTGCGGGCGGTCAGCCGCAGCAGCGCGGAGAACAGGCCGGGCACCTCGGCGGCGCGTTCGCCGACGAGCACCACCCCGCCCGCGGCCAGCGCCTCGTCGAGGTCCGGCGCGTGCTGGGCGAGCGCGTCGATCGCGGCCGCCTCCCCGCCGGGCACGCAGGCGAGCAGCTCACCGAAGGTCTTGCGCACCGACGAGGTGGTCCACTGTCCCAAGTGGACGATCTTGGCCTGCTTCGTGCGCGCGGCCTTGCGCAGCCGCAGGAAGACGATCGGCGCCTCTTCCTCGGGCTCGAAGGCCACGCAGAGCACGGTCGGCGCGTTCTCGATGGCCGAGAAGGTCACCCCGGTCTCGGGGGTGGTGCCGACCACGTGCGCGGTGAGGAAGTCCAGTTCCTCTGCCGAGTGCGCCCGCGCGCGGTAGTCGATGTCGTTGGTGCGCAAGGCGATCCGGGCGAACTTCGAGTACGCGTAGGCGTCCTCGACGGTCAGCCTGCCGCCGGGCAGCACGGCCGCGCCCTTGCCGTCGCGGGCCTTGGCCAGGCCTTCGGCGGCCACGCGCAGCGCGTCGGTCCAGGAGGCTTCCTTCAGCTCACCGGATTCCGGGTCACGCACCATCGGGCGGCGCAGCCTGTCCTCGGCGGTGGTGTAGCGGAAGGCGAACCGGCCCTTGTCGCAGATCCACTCCTCGTTGACCTGCGGGTCGTCCCCGGCGAGCTTGCGCATCACCTTGCCGCGCCGGAAGTCGGTGCGCTCGGCGCAGCCCGACGAGCAGTGCTCGCACACGCTCGGCGAGGACACCAGGTCGAACGGCCGCGACCGGAACCGGTACGCCGCGCTGGTCAGCGCGCCCACCGGGCAGATCTGGATGGTGTTGCCGGAGAAGTAGCTCTGGAACGGCTGACCGCTGGTGGTGCGCGAAGCCATGTCCAGCACGTCGGCCGTCTCCGCGGTGCCGATCTGCTGGTGCGCCCCGCGTTCGAGCAGCTCGATGAACGGGTCACCGGCGATCTGCGCGGAGAACCGGGTGCAGCGCTGGCAGAGCACGCAGCGCTCGCGGTCGAGCAGCACCTGGCTGGAGATCGGCAGCGGCTTCGGGAAGGTCCGCTTGCGGTCCACGAACCGCGAGTCCGCGCGGCCGTGCGCCAGCGCCTGGTTCTGCAGCGGGCACTCACCGCCCTTGTCGCAGATCGGGCAGTCCAGCGGGTGGTTGATCAGCAGCAGCTCCATCACGCCCTGCTGCGCCTTGTCCGCCACCGGCGAGGTCAGCTGGGTCTTGACCACCATGCCGTCGGCCACCGTCATCGTGCACGAGGCCTGCGGCTTCGGCATCGGGCGGCCGTTCATCTCCACCTCGACCAGGCACTGGCGGCAGGCGCCTGCCGGGTCGAGCAGCGGGTGGTCGCAGAAGCGCGGGATCACCGTGCCGAGCCGCTCCGCGGTGCGGATCAGCAGCTCACCCTTCGGCGCGATGACCTCCTCGCCGTCCATGATCAGCTTGACGTGGCCTTCGGGGACCGGGGTTTCCTCGGTCGAAGGCTTGTCGGGTGCGATGGTCATGCCTGCGCTCCCACCAGCTCGCGCTTGTTGCTCTCACACAGTGCCAGGAACTCGTCCCGGAAGTACTTGATACCGCTGGTGATCGGGCTGACCGCGCCGTCACCGAGCGCGCAGAACGAGCGGCCGAGGATGTTGTCGCAGACGTCGAGCAGGGTGTCGATGTCGGCCTCGGTGCCCCGGCCCTCGACCATGCGCTCGAGGATCTGCGCCAGCCAGTAGGTGCCCTCGCGGCACGGCGTGCACTTGCCGCACGACTCGTGCTCGTAGAACTGCGTCCACTTCATCACCGCCCACGGCACGGAAACCGTCTCGTTGAACACCATCACCGCGGTGGTGCCGAGCATCGAGCCCGCCTCGGCGGCGCCTTCGAAGTCCAGCGGGGTGTCCAGGTGCTCCGCGGTGAACATCGGCGTGGACGAGCCACCCGGGGTCCAGAACTTCAGCGGGATGCCGTCCTTCATGCCACCCGCCATGTCCAGCAGCTGGCGCAGCGTCGTCCCGAGTGGACACTCGTACTGCCCGGGATTGGTCACGTGCCCGGAGATCGAGTAGATCTTCGGGCCGGGTGACTTCTCGCTGCCCATCTTGCGGAACCAGTCGGCACCGGCGTTGACGATGTAGGGCGCGCTGGCGATGGTCTCCACGTTGTTCACCGTGGTCGGGGCGGCGTAGAGGCCGGCGGCCGCGGGGAACGGCGGCTTGAGCCGCGGCTGGCCACGACGGCCCTCCAGCGAGTCGAGCAGCGCGGTTTCCTCACCGCAGATGTAGGCACCGGCGCCCGCGTGCACGGTGATGTCGAGATCGAACCCGCTGCCGACGATGTTCTTGCCGAGGTAGCCGGCTTCGTATGCCTCGCGCACGGCCGCGTTGAGGCGGCGGATGCAGTGCAGCGCCTCACCGCGGACGTAGATGAAGCAGTGGTGCGAGCGCATCGCGTACGAGGCG
Organism: Amycolatopsis albispora; assembly: GCF_003312875.1. Lineage (NCBI taxonomy): Bacteria > Bacillati > Actinomycetota > Actinomycetes > Pseudonocardiales > Pseudonocardiaceae > Amycolatopsis > Amycolatopsis albispora. The sequence continues at coordinate 7,064,730 of NZ_CP015163.1, read as the reverse complement.
ATCACGCAGCCCTCGATCAGCGAGTGCGGGTCCGCCATCATCAGCGGGATGTCCTTGCAGGTCCCCGGCTCGCCCTCGTCGGCGTTGATCACCAGGTAGTGCGGCTTGTCCTCGTTGGGCGGCATGAACGACCACTTCACACCGGCCGGGAAGCCCGCACCGCCGCGGCCGCGCAGGCCCGCGTTCTTGATCAGCGTGACCAGCTGCTCCGGGGTACCGGCCAGCGCCTTGCGCAGCGCGGTGTAGCCCTCGAGGCGTTCGTAGGTGGCCAGCCGCCAGGATTCCGGCGAAAGCCAGCGCTTGGTGAGGACCGGGGTAATGGGGTCAGCCATCGGCTTGCCTCACTTCTTCTCTTCGACGGCGGGCAGCGGCACGTCTTCCATCACCGGCGCGGTCCAGCCGCGCTCCTGCGCGACCTGGGCGCCCCGCAGGGTTTCCACGGCCTGCGACGGCCCGTCCACGTCGGCGCGGTAGGTCTGCTCGTCCTCCGGGAAGAACCCGGCGAGCTGCAGTTCCGCGCCCTTGAAGTCGGTCAGCGGGGCACCGCGCGTCGGGGCCGGCTTCTTGCCCGCCCGCAGCGCGTCGACCAGCGCGACCGCCTTGTCCGTGGTCTGGTTGTCGAAGTACTCGTAGTTGACCTGGATGACCGGGCCGAGGTCGCAGGCGGCGAGGCATTCCGCGTGCTCGAGCGTGATCGAGCCGGGCTCACCCGGCGTGCCCGCGGTTTCCTCGTGCCCCAGCGGCTTTTCCTCGGAACCGAGGTGCGTCTGGAGCTTTTTGTAGATGTCGTCCCCGCCGAGCGCGGCGCACAGCGTGTTGGTGCAGACGCTGACCAGGTGCTCACCACACGGGCGGCGCTTGTACATGGTGTAGAAGGTGGCGACCGCGCTGACCTCGGCGTCGGACAGGTCGAGCTGCTTGGCGCAGAAGGCGATGCCCTCCTGCGTGACGTAGCCCTGCACCGACTGCACCAGGTGCAGCATCGGCAGCAGCGCCGACCGGCTCACCGGGTAGCGCGCGATGATCTGCTGCGCCTTGTCCACGATGTCGGGGCCGAACGGGTCCTCCAGCACCGCGGTGTCCAAAATGGACGCCGAGTCGCCGGGGGCGATGCCGCGCACGTCCACGTCACCACCGGCCGCGACGTGCGTCTGGTCGGCGTAGTCGGGGCCCGGCTCCGGGCGTTCCGTCGAAGAGGTCATCGGTCCACTCCCCCCATCACGGGGTCGATCGACGCGATCGCCGCGATCACGTCCGCCACCAGCCCGCCTTCGGCCATCGCGGGCATCGACTGCAGGTTCACGAAGCTCGGTTCCCTGATGTGCACGCGCATCGGGCGGGTGCCGCCGTCGGAGACCAGGTGCGCGCCCAGCTCCCCGCGCGGCGACTCGACCGGCACGTAGGCCTGGCCCGGCGGCACCTTGAAGCCCTCGGTGACCAGCTTGAAGTGGTGGATCAGCGATTCCATCGACTGGCCCATGATCTTGCGGACGTGCTCGAGCGAGTTGCCGAGCCCGTCGCTGCCCAGCGACAGCTGCGCGGGCCAGGCCACCTTCGCGTCGTCCACCATCACCGGGCCGGGGCCCTCGTCGGCCAGCTTCTTCAGCGCCTGCTTGATGATCTTCAGGCTCTCGCGCATCTCCTGCACGCGGATCAGGTAGCGCGCCCAGCAGTCCGCGTCGGTCGAGGTCGGCACGTCGAACTTGAACTCGTCGTACCGCGAGTACGGCTCGGTCTTGCGCAGGTCCCACGGCAGCCCGGCCGACCGCAGCACCGGTCCGGTCACGCCGAGCGAAAGGCAGGCGTCCACCGGCAGGAAGCCGACGTCCTTGAGCCGGTTGCGCCAGATCGGCTGGCCGGTGAACAGCTTGTCGTAGAGCGGAAGCCGCTCCTCCATCGTCTTGACGAAGGCGGACACCGCCTCCTGGTAGTCCTCCGGCATGTCCTGGGCGAGCCCGCCGGGCCGGATGAACGCGTGGTTCATCCGCAGGCCGGTCAGGTGCTCGAGCAGGTGCAGCACCTCTTCGCGCTCGCGGAAGCCGAGCGTCATCGCCGTGGTGGCCCCGAGTTCCATGCCGCCGGTGGCGATGTAGACCAGGTGCGAGCCGATCCGGTTGATCTCCAGCAGCAGCACGCGCAGCAGCTCGGCCCGCGGCGGCGCCTTGATGCCGAGCAGCTTCTCCACCGCGAGGCAGTAGGCCATCTCGGTGGACAGCGGTGCCAGGTAGTCCATCCGCGTGACGAAGGTGACGCCCTGGGTCCAGGTCCGGTATTCGCAGTTCTTCTCGATCCCGGTGTGCAGGTAGCCGATCACCGAGCGGAGCTGGGTGACGGTCTCGCCCTCCATCTCCAGCACGAGCCGGAGCACGCCGTGCGTGGACGGGTGCTGCGGGCCCATGTTGATGACCATGCGGTCGTCGTGCTCGGCGTCGGAGAGCACGTCGTCCCAGTCACCACCGGAAACCGTGTAGACCGGGCCTTCGGTGGTGCGGCGCTCTTCGGCGTAGGCCTGCTGGCTGGACGAGCCGGACGGCGAGGTGTCGGTGCCGGTCTCGACGTCCGAGATCTTTTCGGTGCTGCTCACGAGTAAGACCTCCGCTGGTCCGGCGGCGGGATCTCCGCGCCCTTGTACTCCACGGGAATCCCGCCGAGCGGGTAGTCCTTGCGCTGCGGGTGGCCGTCCCAGTCGTCCGGCATCAGGATCCGGGTCAGCGCCGGGTGGCCGTCGTAGACGATGCCGAACATGTCGTAGGCCTCCCGCTCCTGCCAGTCGGCGGTCGGGTAGACCTCGACCACGGACGGGATGTGCGGGTCGTCCACGTCCACCGCGACCTCCAGCCGGATGCGGCGGCGGAAGGTCATCGAGGTCAGGTGGTAGACCGAGTGCAGGCGCTGCGGCACGTCCACGCCGTAGTCCACGCCGGAGACCGAGCTGCACAGCTCGAACCGCAGCCCGCCGTCGTTGCGCAGGGTCCGGCAGATCTCCAGCAGGTGCTCGCGCGCGACGTAGAAGGTGATCTCGCCGCGGTCGACGGTGACCTGCTGGATCGCCTCGGCCGGGATGCCGTTTTCGCCCAGTGCGGCGAAGAACTCGTCGGCGAACTCGTCGAACCAGCCGCCGTACGGGCGTTCCGCCGGGGGCGGCGAGTACGCCGGGAGCCGCAGGCCGCCGTAACCGGAGGTGTCCCCGGTGCCGGAGACGCCGAACATGCCCTTGCGCTCGCGCCCGGCCACCACCGGTTCGGCCGGGCGCGGGCCGGCGGGCCGCAGCTCGGCCGACTCGGCGCGCTCGGCGCTGGACTGTTCTCCGCCGGGGACCGGCTTTTCTTCCTCGGGCATCTGCGTCACTTCTTCGCGTACTTGATGGAGGACGGGATCAGCTCGGTGCGGGCACCGCTGGCCGCGCGCAGTTCGGCGCGCCGGGCGTTGAGCGGTTCGTCCTGGATCTTGGCGTGCAGCTTGAGGATCGCGTCGAGCAGCATCTCCGGCCGCGGCGGGCAGCCGGGCAGGTACATGTCCACCGGCACGATGTGGTCCACGCCCTGCACCACCGCGTAGTTGTTGAACATGCCGCCGGACGAGGCGCACACGCCCATCGCCAGCACCCACTTGGGCTCGGCCATCTGGTCGTAGATCTGGCGGAGCACCGGCGCCATCTTCTGCGTCACGCGGCCGGCGACGATCATCAGGTCCGCCTGGCGCGGGGTGGCGCTGAAGCGCTCCATGCCGAAGCGCGCGATGTCGTAGCGCGAGCCGCCGACGGTCATCATCTCGATGGCGCAGCAGGCGAGCCCGAAGGTGGCGGGCCACATCGAGTTCTTGCGCGCCCAGTTGACCAGGCCCTCCAGGCTGGCCAGCAGGATTCCGTTCGGGAGTTTCTCTTCGAGACCCATGCTTTGCCCCTAGTTCCAGTCGAGGCCGCCGCGCCGCCACACGTAGGCGTAGGCGAAACCGACCGTGGCGATGAACAGAACGATCTCCACCAGGCCGAACAGGCCCAGCGCGTCCGCGGAGACCGCGAACGGGTAGAGGAACACCATCTCGATGTCGAACAGGATGAACAGCATCGCCGTGACGTAGTAGGCGATCGGCATCCGGCCGCCGCCGACCACCGGCTGCGGCGAGGGTTCGATCCCGCATTCGTAGGCCGAAAGTTTCGCCTTGTTGTAGCGGCTGGGGCCGACGAGCGGGCCCAGCAGCACCGAGAGCACGGCGAACGCGATCGCCAGCACGAACAGGATGACCAGCGGGAGGTACACGTCCAACGTGGGAGCGGCGGCCCCCTGAGCGAGTTGTCCCGCGAAGTGTGGTGGTTGCAACGCCAGCACGGTTCGTCCATCCCTTCCGCGCCGCTGCGATCGAACTTGGTCTGAGTGCCTCGTGGCGCACCCTAAGCGACCCGGATCACACCTCCGAGCGTTAGGGCAGCCTTACTGCCGGTGCGTTATGGCCCGCGACCTCGGCGGCCGCTTGTGAAAAAGTTCACAAGCGTGCCGTCGTTATTGTGAAGCGGTTCACAAGGCACGGCGTCAGTGTAGGACGCGAGTCACACCCTTGTCGCCATCCCCCGTGGTATAAGGCTTACCTAACTTCCGGGGTGATCACGGAACGCCCGTACTGCGTCACAGCTCGCAGACCTGCGACAAAGGGACTGAACGCGCCCATTCCAGGCGCTGACACGGTTTGTCCGGTGTGAGGTAACACACGCCAACCGAGAAGGCGGCCGCCTGCCGAGGACACGAATGTGGCTTTGGGGGCCGATTTCGCCCCGAAAGCCACATTCGTGTCCAGGGGTCGCTCAGCGCGGGCTGGGGGTGGCGCGCGCGGCCGCGGCGATCAGGCGGTCGACCACGTCGCCGCCCTTCGCGTCGTAGCAGCCGGAAAGTCCCTTGTACACCAAGGGAAGCAGGGCGTTGATGCGCAGCCCGTACTTGGTCGCCGCCCGCATCACGGCCGGTTTGCCGATCAGCTTCGCGAACACGTTGCCGAGCCGGTAGTAGCCGCCCATCAGCTCGGCGACGGCCATCGGGTAGCCCTGCAACGCGCGCTCGCGCGAGGAGCCTTCCGGCCGCGCGAGCGCCTGGACCACGGCTTCGGCGGCCAGCTGCGCCGACTCCATCGCGGCCGAAATGCCCTCCCCGTTGAACGGGCTGACCATGCCGCCCGCGTCGCCGAGCAGCAGCAGGCCGTCGCGGTAGTGCGGGGTGCGGTTGAAGCCCATCGGCAACCCGGCGCCGCCGACCTTGCCGATCGCGTTCTCCTCGCGGTAGCCCCATTCCTCGGGCGTGCCGTCGAGCCACTGGCGCAGCAGCGCGCGGTAGTCGGTGCTGCGGAAGGCCTTCGAGGTGGACAGCATGCCGAGGCCGACGTTCACCGTGCCGTCGCCGAGCGGGAACGCCCAGCCGTAACCCGGCAGCAGCTTCGGGCGCGCGGGATCGCTGCGGTCCCACAGCTCCAGGTGACCTTCGATGAACGGGTCGTCGTGCCGCGAGCTCTTGTAGTAGCGCCGCACGGCCACACCCATGGGGCGCTTCTCGTTCTTGCCGATGCCCACGCTCAGCGCGAGCCGCGCGGACACGCCGTCGCACGCCAGCACCAGCGGCGCGCGGTAGCTGACCTCGCGCTTGTCCTCGCCGGTCTTCGCTTCGACGCCGACCACGCGCCCGGTGGCGTCGGTGATCGCGCCGGTGACCGTGGTGCGCTCCAGCAGCCGCGCGCCCGCCTTGACCGCGGTTTTCGCCAGCAGGTCGTCGAAGTCCTGGCGGGTGCGGGAAACGCCGTAGGGCGGGTAGCTGGTCAGCTCCGGCCAGTCCAGCTCCAGGGTCAGGTCCCCGGTGAGGATGCGCAGGCCGCGGCTGTGCACCCAGCCCGCGTCCTCGCTGGTGTCGATGCCCAGGTCGATCAGCTGCTTCACGCCACGCGGGGTGAGCCCGTCACCGCAGACCTTCTCGCGCGGGAAGACCGTCTTCTCCAGCAGCAGCACGTCCACGCCGGCCCTGGCGAGATAGGTGGCGACGGTGGAGCCCGCCGGGCCCGCGCCCACCACGATCACCTCGGCATCGCGCTGCTGAAGACTGTTCATGCAGGCGAGTGTACGGGCGGCTTGGTGGCCCGATGGATTGCTACGACGCCGAATGTGAGGTTCATCCACTCCACGTCGGTCCAGCCGGCGGAGGCGATGATCTCGCCGAACTCGCGTTGCGCGGGCCAGGTCAGCATGGATTCGGCGAGGTAGCCGTAGGCGTCCGGATTGGACGAGACCCGGCGGCCGACCCAGGTCAGCAGCCGCAGCATGAACTTGCGGTAGATGAACCGGATCGGCGGGAAGGTGGGGGTGGACACCTCGCAGATGACCAGCCGCCCGCCCGGCCGCACCACCCGCGCCAGCTCCTGCAGCGCGGCCTTGGTGTCGACGAAGTTCCGGATGCCCAGCGAGACCGTGGCGGCGTCGAAGCTGCCGTCGGCGAACGGCAGGTGCAGCGCGTCCGCGGCGACCATCGGCACCTTGCGGTGCAGCCCCGCGCGCAGCATGCCCAGCGAGAAGTCCGCGGCCAGGCACCACGCGCCGTTCGCGGCGTACTCGGTGGTGGACACGCCGGTGCCGGCGGCCAGGTCGAGCACCTTCTCACCGCGCTTGGCGTCGAGCACCCGCGAGGTGGTGATCCGCCAGCGGCGGTCGAAGCCGAAGGTCATGAACGAGTTCGCGCGGTCGTACCCGTCGGCGACGCCGTCGAACATGGCGGCGACTTCGTGCGGATCCTTGTCGAGGCTGGCTCGGGACATGCCGCCACATTACGTCGCTACCCGCCCATCACGCGCAACATGCCCCGGACCGCGCTCGGCCAGGTGAACTGCTCGGCCCGCGACCTGGCGGCCGCGCGGCGTTCCGGTTCCGGCCGGTCGAGCACGGCGGTGACCCCGGCGGCGAAGGCGGGTGCGTGGTCGTCGACGGCCGCGCCACCGGGCGGCCGCACGATTTCACGCAGCGCGGACGACGCCGAGACCACCGCGGGCGTGCCCGACGCGAGAGCTTCGAGCGCGGCCAGGCCGAAGGTCTCGTGCGGGCCGGGCGCGAGCGAGACGTCCGCCGACGCCAGCAGCCTGGCCACCTCGGCGCGTTCGCTGACAAAGCCGAGGAAGGTCACCGGCAGCCCGCGGGCCCGGCGCTCCAGCGCCCGCCGCCGCGGCCCGTCCCCGGCCACCACCAGCCGGACGTCCACTCCGGACTCGGTCAGCTCGGCCACGGTGTCCACGCTGCGTTCCACGTGCTTCTCCGGCGACAGCCGTCCACAGTGGACGATGAGCGCGTCGGCGCCGCCGAGCAGTTCGGCGCGCAGCGCGTGGTCGCGCAGGTGCGGGGCGAACGCCAGCAGGTCCACGCCGAGTGGCACCCGGCGCACGTTCGGCACGCCGATCCGGTCGAATTCGGCCCGCGCGAAGGCGGTGGTGCAGACCACCGTGTCGTAACTGCCCGCCATCCGGCGGTTCGCCGCGTCCGCCCAGTGCCTGGCCACCGGCGCGGGCACCAGGAACTGCTCCAGCAGCCGGTCCAGCCGCTCGTGCGAGATGACCACGCTCGGCACGCCGTGCCTGCGAGCCCAGGTCCCCATGCCACGCAGGGTCAGCCGGTCGGACACCTCCAGCCGGTCCGGCCGCAGCCCGCGCAGCACCCAGCGCACGCGGTGCGGATCGACCGCGCGGTACCCGCCGGTGCCCGGGATCCGCGGCGCCGGCAGCTGGAACCGGCGCACCCCGGTGGGCAGCACCTCCTCGGCGTAACGCCGCCCCGGCACCACCAGCGTCACCTCGTGACCGCCCGCGACGTACCCGGCGCCGAGGTGGTGCAGCGCGGTGCGCAGCCCGCCCGACCGCGGCCCGTAGAAGTTGGCGAGCTGGACGATGTGCACTCAGGCCGCCTGCGCCGCCCGGCCGGCCACCGCTTCGTAGTGGCCCATCAGCTCACCGCACACCGCGGGCCAGGTCCGGCCGAGCACCACCTTGCGCGCCTTGCCGCCGAGCCGTTCGCGCAACGCGGCGTCACGCAGCTCGTTCACCCTGGCCACCAGCTGGGTGGCGAACCGCTCGCGGTCGGCGGGCAGGAGGAAGCCGGTGCGCCCGTGCAGCACCAGGTCACGCGGGCCGCCCGCGTCCGGCGCGAGCACCGGCAGCCCGGAGGCCATCGCCTCCTGGACCGCCTGGCAGAAGGTCTCGTGCGGGCCGGTGTGCACAAAAACGTCGAGGCTGGCGTAGGCGGTGGACAGCTCGTCGCCGTACTTCGCGCCGAGGAAGGCAGCGCCGGGCAGGCGGTCACGCAGGCCTTCGAGATCGGGACCGTCACCGACCACCACCACCCGGATGCCGGGCACCCCGGCCAGCGCGGTCAGCCGGTCGACCTCCTTTTCCGGGGCCAGCCTGCCGACAAAGCCGACCAGCAGCTCGCCGTTGGGCGCGAGTTCGGCCCGCAGCGCCGGGTCGGCGTGCGACGGCGAGAACCGCTCGATGTCCACACCACGGCCCCAGCGGTGCACGCGCGGCACGCCGTGCGCCTGGAGTTCCCGCACCGAATCGCTGGACGGCGCGAGCGTGCGGTCGGCCCGCGAGTGCACCCGCCGCACCCAGCGCCAGGCCGCCCGCGCGCCCAGGCCGAGGCCGTACGCGGCGGCGAACCCGGCGATGTCGGTCTGGTAGACCGCGATCGACGGCACGCGCAGCCGCCGGGCCGCGGCGAGCCCCCGTGCGCCGACGACGAACGGGGACGCCAGGTGCACCACGTCCGGCTGGAACTGCGCCATCGCGGTGAGCACGGTCCTGGTCGGCACCCCGATCGGCAGCGAGTTGACCACCGGCAGGCCGAGCGCGGGAATGCGCACCACCGGCGCGCCCCGGTACTCCGCCGGACCGGCGCCGGGGGCGATCACGAGCACCTCGTGCGCCCGGTCGCGCAGGTGCTCGACCACCCGCAGCACGGAGTTGGTGACGCCGTTGACCTGCGGCAGGAAGCTTTCGGTGACGATGGCGATACGCACGATCGGACTGTCGCACGCGTGCTCGGCCGCCGGGTGACGCACCGGCCAACGGCGTTCGAACTCCTCGGCTCCTGGTCGGCTTCTGGTCCGCTTAGTGCGAACTCGCCATGGCCCGGTCACCTCATCGTCGGGTTCCGGTCACCGAGCGCGGCCATGCTAGAGCGGCGTGACCCTCTTGTCCTCACGTCCGGCCCGGCCCGTCGAGCCCGCCCTGCTGTCCAAGGCCCTCGAAGTCGCCGGACGCCTGGCCAACGACGCCACCGACGTGATCACCGCGACCGCCGGGCGGGGGGCCCGGCCGGAGACCGGGGACACGCCCTTCGACTGGGTCACCGACACCGAACGGATCCTGGAGCGGCACACCCGGCGGGTGCTGACCGCCGAGTTCCCCGGGGTGCCGGTGGTCGGCGAGGAGTTCGGCGCCGACCTGGGCGCGGACGTGGCCGAGTACCGCTGGGTGGTGGACCCGGTGGACGGCACCGCGAACTACGTGGCCGGCATGCCGTGGTGCGCGTTCAGCCTGGCGCTGGTCGACTCGTCGGGGCCGGTGGTCGGGGTGATCGCGGACCCGTACCGGGGCCAGATCTACGCGGCCGCGCGCGGTCGGGGCGCGCGGGCGAACGGCACGCCGGTGCGGTTGTCCGGGGAGCCGGTGCGGACCACCGGCGCGATCATCTGCACCGAGCTGGGCCGGGGTGGCGCGTGGCCGGGCATGGCGGGGTTCATCGAGCAGGCGTCCGCCGCGCACGCCGGGGTCCGGGTGCTGGGCTCGGCGGCGTTGTCGGTGGCGCAGGTCGCGCTGGGGCACGCGGGGGCGGCCGTGCTGCACAGCTACCACGAATGGGACGTCGCGGGCGCGGTCGCGCTGGCCATCGAATCGGGCGCGGTGGTGATGGACCGGCACGGGGAAGGCAACGCGCTGCCGTCGGACGGCCTGCTGGTGGCGGCACCGGGCCTGGCGGAAGTGGTGCTCGACTGGTGGCGTGGCACCGCCCTCAGCCGGGGCTAGGCAGGCTCGGACTCCGACTTCGCCTCCGCCGCGCGGCGCAGCAGGCGGCGGGCGAACCACCACGCCGGGCCCACCACCAGCCAGGTGAACAGGATCGTCGTGCCCAGCGGCAGCAGGGTCAGCGACGCGCTGCGCCCGGCCACCCGCGCCAGCTCCGGGTCCTCGGTGTTGTATTCGACCCGCACCAGCTGACCGGCCTCCAGCCCCTCCGGGTAGAGCACGCCCAGCGACGGCGTGTGCGCCACGCCGTCCGGGGTCACGAACCGGATCAGCGTCCGGTCGAAGGAAACCGACAGCACCTCGGCGTCGGCGAGGCCGCGGTGGTCGCTGATCGCGCTGTCGTTGCGCACCGCGGCGAAGAACAGGGTCACGCACAGCAGGGTGAGCACGGCCGCGACGCCGACCAGCACGCGGACGCCGATCCGCAGCAGCTTCTCACTCCTGGGGGACATGGGGACACCCTAGCCACCCCTGGCTCGCGGGCGTGGGCAGTCGCTGGAACGCCCGCGAGCCGGGGAGCGGGCTAGAAGTCCCGGCCTCCCGTGTCGTGCCCGTCGGTGTGGGCCTCGCCGTGGGCGTGGGCGTGCCCGTGCTCGGCCAGTTCGGCGTGGGTCAGGCGGATCTTCGACCACGACTTCGGCTCGGCGGGCTTGCCGTCGGCCGCGCGGGCCACCGTCGCCGCCGAAGCCGCCGCGGGCTGCCCGGCCGGGCTGAACTCCGGGCGTCCCGGGGTGTACAGCCACGTCTGGAACAGGTCGTACAGCGGCTTGCCGGAGAGCTTCTCCGCGAGCGCGATGAACTCCGGAATGGTCGCGTGCGTGCCCTTCTTCTGCGCCTGCCAGGTCTGCAGGATCTGGAAGAAGCTCTCGTCGCCGACCGCCTTGCGCAACGCGTGCACGGCCAGCGCGCCGCGGTCGTAGACGGCCGCGTCGAACTGCTTGTCCGCACCCGGGTCACCCGGCTTGACCTGCCAGAACGGGCTGTCCGCCGGGTAGGAGTTGTAGAGGTACTCGGCCAGCTCGTCGGCCGTGCCCTCGCCGATGCTCTCCGACCACAGGAACTCCGCGTAGCTGGCGAAACCCTCGTTCAGCCAGATGTCGCTCCACTTGCCCAGCGAAACCGAGTCGCCGAACCACTGGTGCGCCACCTCGTGCGCGACCACCGAGGTGTTCGAGCCGTTGCGCCAGAAGCTGTTGCCGTAGACCGAGCGCGTCTGGTTCTCCAGCGCGAAGCCGATCGCGTTGGACGCCACGCCGCCCTGCGCCTCGAACGGGTAGGGCCCGAACTGGGTCGCCAGGAACTCGGTGACCTCGGGCGTGCGTTCGATGCTGGCCTTCGCCGCGGGCAGCGCGGCGCCCAGCGCCGGGTCGTAGGCGGACAGGAACGGCTGCCCGCTCGGCGTGGTCGACTGCAGCACCTCGAAGCCGCCGACCGCGAGGAACGCCAGGTAGGTGGCCTGCGGCTGGGTGCTGCGCCAGTTCCAGCGCGTCCAGCCGGTGCGCTGCTTGGTCTTGCGCACGAGGTTGCCGTTGGAGATGGCCGAAACCGCGTCGGGCACCTCGACGGAGACGTCGAAGGTGGCCTTGTCGGTGGGGTGGTCGTTGGCGGGGTACCACCACTCGGAGCTGAACGGCTCGTCCACCACCTCGGCGCCGGTCGGCGTCTTGCGCCAGGCCGTGGCGCCGTCGACAACCACCTTCGACGGCGTGTCGGCGTAGCTGACCACGATGGTGACGAACTGGTTCTTCGCCAGCGGCTTGACCGGCTTGACCACCAGCTCGCTCGGGTCCTTGGTGTCCTTGCTGAACTGGGCGGGGGCGTTGTTCACCCGCACCGAGCTGACCTTGAGCGCGAAGTCCAGGTTCAGCGACGACAGCTCCTGCGTGGTGGTGGCCAGGATGGTCGTCTGCCCGGACAGCTGGTCGGTCTGCGGCTGGTAGGTCAGCCTGATGTCGTAGTGCTGGACGTCGTAACCGCCGTTGCCGGCACCCGGGTAGTAGGGGTCCCCCGCTCCGGGCGCGCCGGGCGCGGGGGCGGCGCTGGCCGAAGTGGCCAGCAGGATCGAGGCGAGGCCGGTGGCCACCGCACCGGCTCCCGCGCGAGTTCTCAGCCGCATCTATACCCTCCAGGTGTCCGTGGCTCGAGCTGCGGCGAACCTATCGCCGCGCGGTGGCCCGAGGAACTACCAAAAGGAGGGTCTTGCCTGCTGAGAACGGTCCAACCGGGAATTTGACGGTCGACCTCAACAGTGATCTGGGCGAGGGCTTCGGGATCTGGACCCTCGGTGACGACGAGGCCCTGCTCGACGTGGTGACCAGCGCGAACGTCGCCTGCGGCTTCCATGCCGGCGACCCGACGATCATGCGCGACACCTGTGAACGCGCGGCCAGGTCGGGTGTGGTGATCGGCGCGCAGGTGTCGTACCGCGATCTCGCGGGCTTCGGCAGGCAGCGGATGGACGTGCCACCGGACCGGCTCGCGGACGAGGTCACCTACCAGATCGGCGCGCTGGACGCGTTCGCGCGCGCGGCCGGGACGCGGGTGGCTTACGTGAAACCGCACGGCGCGCTGTACAACACGGTGGTCACGGACTCGGCGCAGGCGGAGGGCGTCGTCGAGGGCGTGCGCCGGTACGGCTCGCTGCCGGTGCTGGGGCTGCCGGGCTCGGCGCTGCTTTCGGCCGCGGAAGCCGCCGGACTGGCGACGGTGACCGAGGCGTTCGCCGACCGCGCGTACACCCCGGACGGCCACCTGGTCTCGCGGCGGGAGCCGGGCGCGGTCCTGCACGACGCCTCGGCGATCGCCGCGCGGTGCGTCGACCTGGCCACGCACGGGCGGATCACCGCCATCGACGGCTCCACGGTGACGGTCGGGGCGCGCTCGATCTGCGTCCACGGGGACACGCCCGGTGCGGTGGAAATCGCCCGCGCGGTACGCGCAGCCCTGGAAGCGGCAGGCATCACGCCCCAAGCCTTCGCCTGAGCCGAGCGGCGGCGGGGCCCGAGCGGCGCGCGCCTGGGCCGTTCGGCAGGCGGGGCCGATGTCACGAATGTGGCTTTCGAGACGTCTGGCGTCTCGAATGTGGCTTTCGTGACGCCGCCCTGGACACGAATGTGGCTTCCGGGGCGCTGCCTGGACACGAATGTGGCTTTCGGGGCGGAATCGGCCCCCAAAGCCACATTCGTGTTCCGCGAGGGGGCGTCCCGGTCAGACGGCGGCGGAGACGGCGGCTCGTAGGCGGGCGTGCAGGTCCCGGTGGCGTGCCCGGTCCACCCGGACCTCGATCACCCGCAGCCCCGGCGCGGGCCGTAGCGCCGCCCGGAACTCCGTAAGCGTTTCCGCGACCACGTGCGGCACCCGGTACCCCGCGCACAAAGCGCCCAGGTCAGCCCCGTGCGGTGTGCCGAAAACCCGCTCGAACCCGGCGCTGTGCTCCGGCGCGCCCTGCTCCAGCAGGGTGAAGATGCCCCCGCCGTCGTCGTTGAGCACGACGATGGTCAGGTCCGGCCGCGACTCGGCGGGCCCGGTCAGCAGTCCGTTGATGTCGTGCAGGAAGGTCAGGTCGCCGAGCAGCGCGTACGACGGTCCCTTGTGGACACTGGCGGCGCCGATCGCGGTGGACACCGCGCCGTCGATGCCCGCCACGCCGCGGTTGCGGTGGACCAGCACGTCCGGCCGCATGCCACCGGCGAGCGCGATGTCCCGCGTCGGGTTCGACGGGCCGACCACCAGCATCGCGTCCTCGGGCAGCGCCGCCACCAGCTCCGCCGCCAGGCGCAGCCCGGTCGGCCACGGCTCCTCCGCCAGCGCCTCACGCACCGCGGCCTTCGCCGCCGCGTCCGCGCGCTGCCAGCTCGCCAGCCACTCCGGATCGGCGGGCTTGGTCGGCTCGGCAAACCACTGGCCCACCTGCCGCACGTTGTGCGCGGGCGCCGGCCAGTCCGAATCCGGCCGGACCAGCAGCACCTCCACGTCGGCGTCCGAGAGCAGCGCCTGCACCTGCCGGAACACCGTCGGCCTGCCGAGGCAGAGCACCTGCTCCGGCTTGTGCCGCTCGATGAACTCCGGCACCCCGAGCAGCCAGGCCCCGGCGCCGATCGCGGTCGACCCGGTCAGCCCGATGCCGCCGGTCTCCGAGACCACCGGCCAGCCGTGCTGCTCGGCCCATTCGCTGGCCGCGCCCACCCCGGTGTCACACGCGATGACCAGCCCGTGCCGCGCGGACGGCACCACGAACGCGGGCAGCGCGCCGAAGTCGGGCAGCTCGGTCCACCGGGCACCGCCGGGACGGCCCTCCAGCGACTCGTACCACTCGCCGTCCTCCTCGTCGGGGACCAGCGGCTCGCGAAAGGGGATGTTCAGGTGGACCGGCCCGCTGCGCCATTCGCCGTAGGCCGCGTTCCACGCCCGGCAGACCTGGCTGCGCCAGTACGAGTTCTGCCCGGCACGGCGTTCGGCCACGGCCAGCTCGTCGCCGTAGCGGACCGCGTCGCCGTACAACCGGCGCTGGTCGATGACCTGGTTGGCACCGGCCGCGCGCAGCTCGGGCGGGCGGTCGGCGGTGAGCACGATCAGCGGCACGCCCGCGCGGTCGGCTTCGAGCACGGCCGGGTGGAAGTTCGACGCGGCGGTGCCCGAGGTGCACAGCACGGCGACCGGGCGGCCGGTGCGCGCGGCGATGCCGAGCGCGAGGAAGGCGGCGCTGCGCTCGTCGATCCGGACGTGCAGCCGCAGCTTCCCGGTGGACGCGGCGTCGTAGAGCGCCAGCGACAGCGGCGCGTTGCGGGAGCCGGGGCAGAGCACCACGTGCGACACGGTGTTGCGGATCAGCTCGTCCACGATGACCCTGGCCTGCGCGGTCGACGGGTTCACCGGGCATCCCCCGGCAGGTCGTCCGCGCGCATAGCCATAGGTCCTATTCTCCCAGGCGTGGATGACGCCCAAGTTTCCGAGCTGTTCGACCCCGCCTCGTGGTCCGAGGTCGAAGGTTTCGACTTCACCGACATCACCTACCACCGTTCCACGGAGAGCCGCTCCGGCAAACGCGTCGTCCGGGTGGCATTCGACCGGCCGGGCGTGCGCAACGCCTTCCGGCCGCACACCGTCGACGAGCTGTACCGCGCCCTCGACCACGCGCGGATGAGCTCGGACGTCGGCTGTGTGCTGCTCACCGGCAACGGTCCGTCGCCGCGGGACGGCGGGTGGGCCTTCTGCTCCGGTGGTGACCAGCGTATTCGCGGTCGGTCCGGGTATCAGTACGCGGACGGGGAGACCTCCGACACGGTGGACCCCGCGCGGGCGGGCAGGCTGCACATCCTCGAGGTGCAGCGGCTGATCCGGTTCATGCCGAAAGTCGTAGTAGCGGTGGTGCCGGGCTGGGCGGCGGGCGGCGGGCACTCGCTGCACGTGGTGTGCGATCTCACGCTCGCCTCGGCCGAGCACGCGCGGTTCAAGCAGACCGACGCCGACGTCGGCTCGTTCGACGGCGGTTACGGCTCGGCCTACCTCGCCCGGCAGGTCGGGCAGAAGTTCGCCCGCGAGATCTTCTTCCTCGGCCGGTCCTACACCGCCGAGCAGATGCACGCGATGGGCGCGGTCAACGCGGTGGTGCCGCACGCCGAGCTGGAGGCCGAGGCGCTGCGCTGGGCGTGGGAGATCAACGGCAAGTCGCCGACCGCGCAGCGCATGCTCAAGTACGCGTTCAACCTGATCGACGACGGGCTGGTGGGGCAGCAGCTGTTCGCCGGTGAGACCACCCGGCTGGCGTACATGCAGGACGAGGCGGTCGAGGGCCGCGACTCCTTCCTGCAGAAGCGCGAACCGGACTGGTCCGGCTACCCGTACTACTACTGATGCGCCTGGTCACCTCGGTCGCAGAGCTGCCGGGCGCGCTGGCCGACGCGCTGGACGGCGGTCCGGCCGTGCTGCCGGTCGGCGATCCCGCGCTGGCCGAGGCGATGCGGCCGGACCTCCCGGTCGAGGACGGCACCGCGGTGATCATCGCGACCTCGGGCTCGACCGGGGCGCCGAAGGGCGTGCTGCTCTCCGCGGCGGCGCTGCGGGCGTCGGCCGAGGCCACGCACGAGCGGCTCGGCGGTCCCGGCCGCTGGCTGCTCGCGACGCCGCCGCAGTACATCGGCGGGCTGCAGGTGCTGGTGCGCTCGATGCTCGCCGGGACGTCGCCGGTGGTGCTCGACACCAGCGCCGGGTTCCGGGCCGCGGCCTTCGCCGACGGCGTGCGCGAGCTGGTCCGGCAGCCGGGTCCGCACTACAGCGCGCTGGTGCCGACGCAGCTTTCGCGGCTGGTGGACGCGGGCCCGGAGGTGACCCGCGAGGTGGCGAAGCTGGACGCGATCGTGCTCGGCGGGGCCGCGCTGGACCCCCGGCTCGCCGAGCGCGCGGCCGAGGCGGGCATCACCGCCGTGCCCGCGTACGGCATGAGCGAGACCGCCAGCGGCTGCGTCTACCAGGGCGTTCCACTGTCCGGAGTGGACATCCGGATCGGTGACGGCGGCCGGGTGGAGATCGCCGGGCCGGTGCTGGCGCACGGGTACCGGCTGAACCAGGAGCTGACCGCGGAGTCCTTTGTGGATGGCTGGTTCCGCACCAGCGACCTCGGCCGGTTCGACGGTGGGCGCCTGGAGGTGCTCGGCCGCGCCGACGACGTGATCAACACCGGCGGGGTGAAGGTGCCCGCGGCCGCGGTGGAGAAGGCGCTGCTGACGCATCCGGCGGTGCGGGCGGCCTGCGTGGTCGGCGTGCCGGATCCGGAGTGGGGTGAGGCCGTGGTGGCCGCCGTGGTGCCTGCGGCAGAGCCCCTTCCGGAGGACGAACTGCGGGCGCTCGTGCGTGCGGAAGCGGGCGCCGCGGCGGTGCCGAAACGGGTGCTGGTACTGGCCGAGCTTCCGCTGCGGGGGCCGGGCAAGGTGGACCGTAGCGCCGTGCGGCACCTTTTTGAACAGGGATAACACGGTCGGGGATGGTTGATTGACAGATCACGAAGCGTGGTTTTGGCTGGCGTTCCGTGATCAAGAGAACCCGGGCGGTCACCCTGTGCGTGCTGCTCGCCCTCACCTGCCTGACCACCCCCGCCTTCGCCACCGGCCCGGTGAGCTGGACCGTCGAACCGCCGCGTGGCCGGATCGACCCGGTGCCGGGCACGCCGGCCAGCGCGTCGCCGCTGAGCGTCGAGGAACTGCCCGCCAGGGCACTTGAGTCCGAAGTGGACACCGTGCGGGCGGAGTTCGGCACCCCCGGGGTGGCGGTGGACCTGCGTGGGCAGCGGCCGGACGGGAGGTGGACCGAATGGGTCGAGGCGGTACCGGGTGCGCCGACCGTGCTGCCGAGCGCGACGCGGTCGGTGCAGGCGCGGCTGGTGCTGACCGGGCCGGTCGGCACGGCCGTCGGTCCGATCGGGCTGACCGCCTGGCGCGCGGGCACCGAGGTGACCGACCCGACGCTCGCCGCCACCTACCGGGTTTTCGCCACCCGGGAGGGCCTGGTCGGCGGGACCACCGCGAACGGGCACAAGATCGTGCAGCGCGACCACTTCGTGGCGCTGCCGTCGCGACGCGGGCTGGCGGGCAAGGGGCAGGGCAACTACTCGGTGAAGGTGTGCACCGCCGACCACGCGCGGTGCGAATGGGCGCCGGTGTGGGACGTCGGGCCGTGGAACATCAAGGACGACTACTGGAGCGTCGAGCGGCTGAGCTGGGGTGAGCTGCCGCGCGGGCTGCCGCAGGCGCAGGCCGCCTACCAGCACGGGCACAACGGCGGCCGGGACCAGTTCGGCCGGAAGGTGGCGAACCCGGCGGGCATCGACCTGGCCGACGGCACCTTCTGGGACGGGCTGAAGCTGAAGGACAACGCCTGGGTGGACGTGACCTACCAGTGGACCGGCGGCGGGCCGTGGGGCACGGTGACCTCGCTGGACTCGCTGAACGTGCGCACCGGCCCGCACAGCGGCGAGCGGCAGGTGGGGCTGGCCGCGCGGCACGCGCAGATCCGGATCGAATGCGCGGCGGCGGGTCAGCCGGTCACCGGCACCGAGGGCACCACCGACCGGTGGCACCGGCTGGCGCACGGCATGTACGTCTCGGGCGCGTACGTGCGGCTGGCGCAGCCACCACCCGCCTGCTGACCCTGGTGACCGGCCGGGCGCGCCGGTGACCAGAATGAGCGGTATGGCGACGCTGACCGAATGGATCGAGGGGGCGCGGCCGCGGACGCTGCCGAACGCGGTGGCACCGGTGGTCGCCGGGATCGGGGCGGCGACGGCGCTCGACGCGTTCTCCTGGTGGCGTTCGCTGCTCGCGCTGGGCGTGTCGCTCGCGCTGATCATCGGGGTCAACTACGCCAACGACTACTCCGACGGCATCCGCGGCACCGACACCGAGCGCGTCGGCCCGTTGCGGCTGGTCGGCTCGGGCACGGCGAAGCCGAAGGCGGTGCTCGCCGCCGCGCTCACCTCGCTCGCCCTGGCCGGTGTGCTCGGCCTGGTGCTCGTGGCCGCGAGCGGGTACTGGTGGCTGCTCGCGGTGGGCGCGGCCTGCCTGCTCGGCGCGTGGTTCTACACCGGCGGGCGGCGGCCGTACGGGTACCACGGTTTCGGCGAGGTGGCGGTTTTTGTCTTCTTCGGGCTCGCCGCCGTGCTCGGCACGGTCTACATCCAGGCGGGCCGGATCAGCTGGGAGGCGCTGGCCTGCGCGGTCGCCATCGGCTGCTTCTCCACCGCCGTGCTCACCGCGAACAACCTGCGCGACATCCCGACCGACGTCACCTCCGGCAAGCGCACGCTGGCCGTCCGCCTCGGCGACGAGGGCACGCGCCGGTTCTACCTGGTGTTGGTCGCCGTGCCGTTCGTGCTGAGCTTCGCCCTCGGCCTGGCGGTCGATCCGCGGCTGGTGATCGGCGTGCTGGCGGGTGCCCTGCTGATCCGCCCGGTGCGCGCGATCCGCTCGGGCGCCACCGGCCCCGGCCTGATCCCGGCACTCAAGGACACCGGGCTGGCCATGCTGGCCTGGGCCGTGCTGACCGCGCTCGCGCTCGTTCTGCTCTAGGCAGCCCGCGAGGTCGCGCCGGTCGCTGGGCTGAGGTGGGCCGGGCCGCCCAGCGGCACGGCGCGCCTCGGCCCAGCGACCGGCTCAAAAGCGACCTCGCCGCCGCGCCGGAGGCGCGGCCAAAATTACGGCAGGAACTTGCCGCTGACCAGGAATTCCTCCATCGCGGCGCGGTGGGGGGCCAGGTCGAAGCCCTGCGCGGCCACCCAGTCGTCGTTGTAGTAGGTGTGCGCGTACCGGTCGCCGCTGTCGCAGAGCAGGGTCACCACGCTGCCCGCCTGCCCCTCGGACACCATGCGTGAGATCAGCTTGAACGCGCCGTACAGGCTGGTCCCGGTCGAGCCACCGGCCCAGTGCCCGGTGTGCTCGCGCAGCAGCCGGATCGCCGCGAGCGAAGCGGCGTCCGGGACCTGGAACATCTCGTCGATCACGCTCGGCACGAACGAAGGTTCGCAGCGCGGCCTGCCGATGCCCTCGATCCGCGACGGCATGCCGGTGGCGTAGTCGAGCGCCCCGGTCTCCCAGGCGCCGTAGAACGACGAGTTCTCCGGATCGACCACGGCGATCTTCGTGGTGTGCCGCCGGTAGCGCACGTACCGGCCGAAGGTGGCGCTGGTGCCGCCGGTCCCGGCGCCGACCACGATCCACGAGGGCACCGGGTGCCGCTCGGCCCGCAGCTGCGCGAACACCGACTCGGCGATGTTGTTGTTGCCACGCCAGTCGGTCGCGCGCTCGGCGTAGGTGAACTGGTCGAGGTAGTGCCCGTTGCACTCGGCGGCCAGGCGCTCGGCCTCGGTGTACATCTCGGCGGGCACGTCGACGAAGTGGCAGCGGCCGCCGTAGAACTCGATCAGCGCGACCTTCTCCGGGCTGGTCTTGCGCGGCACCACGGTGACGAACTCCAGGCCCAGCATGCGCGCGAAGTACGCCTCGGACACCGCGGTCGAGCCGCTGGACGCCTCGATCAACACGGTGTCCGGGCCGATGTGCCCGTTGACCAGGCCGTACAGGAACAGCGAGCGGGCCAGCCGGTGCTTGAGCGAGCCGGTCGGGTGCACCGACTCGTCCTTGAGGTAAAGATCGACGCCCCATTCCGGCGGCAGCGGGAACACGTGCAGGTGGGTGTCGGCGCTGCGGTTCGCGTCGGCCTCGATGATCCGCACGGCCTCACGGGTCCACGCGCGGTTCTGCTGGTTCATTCGGCTTCGCTCGACTCGCCCCGCAGCTGGGCGCGGAGCTTCGCGCGCTCACGGGCGCGCTTCTCGTTGCGCTTGGCCAGCTGCGCGGTGACCCGGGAGTTGAGCCCGCGGAAGGCGAGCAGCCCCAGCGGCAGGCCGACCACCAGGCCGACCGCGAGCGCCACCAGCAGCGGCACGTTGACCAGCAGCAGGAGCGCGGCGACCACGGCCACCAGGCCGAAGCGCGCGAGCAGGTACAGGGTCAGGTCACGACCCAGGTGGCCGGGCACAGCAGCGTCACTCACATCTATGCAGGTTACGCGTCATCTTCGGCGGCCTCGTCCAGGCCTTCGTTGTTGGGCCTGCCCTCGAACCGGGTGGACAGCACCACGGTGGTCCGCGTGCGCGCCACCCCGTCGATCCGGCGGAGCCTGCCGAGCGTGCGCTCCAGCTCGTCGACGGTGGACACCCGGACCTTGACCACAAAAGCCTCGTCGCCGGCCACCGCGTAGCAGCTCTCCACCTCGCCGAGCTTGCCGAGCGCCTCGGCCACGTCGTCGTCGGCGGCGGTGTCGGTCGGCTGGATGCCCACCAGCGCGGTCACGCCGAGGCCGACCGTGCTCGGGTCGACCACCGCGTGGTACCCGGTGATCACCCCGGCGGCCTCCAGCTTGCCGACGCGCTCGTGCACCGAGGACGCCGACAGCCCCACGGTCCGGCCCAGCTCGGCGTAGGTGGCCCGCCCGTTGAGCCGCAGCGCGGCGATGATCCTGCGATCGAGTGCGTCCATAGCGGCTCACCCTAACCAGCCCGGGTGGATGTCCGAGTCGCGCCGTTTATCCCTTACTACCTCTTTACTCTTCGACAACCGTTCGAGTACCTGGCGGGGTAAGTGCGACGATTGCCCCGTTGAGAGCCGGCTAGCTACCTACCGGTATAGCCGCGAGGTCGTGAAGGAGGCGGAAAGTGACCGCGACCGTCGGAGGACGACTGCTCACCCCGGGTGAGGTCGCCGCGTTGTTCCGAGTCGATCCGAAGACCGTGACCCGCTGGGCCACCGCCGGGCGGATCGGTTCCATCCGCACCCCGGGCGGGCACCGCCGGTTCCGGGAAGCCGAAGTGAACGAGCTGCTCGCCGAGCTGACCACGGACGCCAGCGAGCCCGCCCGCCGCGTCTGATCGGCCTGCGAACCAACGGGGATGTCTCACGACATCCCCGTTCGCATGTCACGACGCGGGGGGCATCGCACACCCGGCACCCGCAAACCCGGCAAAAGGGTTAACCTCGGGGGAAGCACATCCGCGCACCAAGGCCAGAAGGGATCGAGCATGCTCTACCTGCTCGCGGCGATCGGAGCACTGACGGTCGCCGTTGTCCTGTGGCGAACATTCGGCGCCCCGCGCCCCGGAGTCCCGTCGTCACAGCCGCCCGTCGCCCCCGATGACGACCCGGACTTCCTCCGCGGCCTAGCCGAGCAGCAGCGGCGGCAGCAGCAGAAGACCCGCGAGGACGACGACCCGAAGTAAAACCGGGCTTTACCGTTCGACGGCGAACCCGTCGGCCACGGTGGCCGCCAGTTCCAGCAGCGCCAGGCGGGTGTCCGCCTGCAGGCGGTCCAGTTCGATCTCGGCGCCCTCTTCCAGGTGCGGGTCGAACGGGATGCGGCACACCCCGCGCACCCGCGCGGCGAAGTGCGCGGCGAGCTTGTCCAGGTCGACCGAGCCACCCTTCGGCCGCACCGAGTTGATCACCGCGACCGAGCGCTTCACCAGGTCGCCGTAACCGTGCGCGTCCAGCCAGTCCAAAGTGGCCGATGCGCTGCGCGCGCCGTCCACCGAGCCGGACGAGACCACCACCAGCGAGTCGGCGACGTCGAGCACACCCTTCATCGCCGAGTGCATCAGGCCGGTCCCGCAGTCGGTGAGCACGATGTTGTAGAAGTGCTCCAGCAGGTTGACCGTGCGCCGGTAGTCGTCCTCGGAGAAGGCCTCCGAAACCGCCGGGTCCTGCTCGCTGGCCAGGATCTCCAGCCGGCTCGAACCCTGCGAGGTGTACGAGCGGACGTCGCTGTAGCGCGTGATCTTGTCCGCGTCCCGCAGCAGGTGGCGCACGGTGGCGGTGGTCTCGATCGGGATCTTCTGCGACAGCGTGCCGCGGTCCGGGTTCGCGTCCACCGCGACCACGCGGTCACCCCGCAGCGAGGCGAAGGTGGCGCCGAGCGTGGTGGTCGTGGTGGTTTTGCCGACCCCGCCCTTCAGGCTCAGCATGGCGATCTTGTAGCAGCCCCGCAGCGGCTGGTTGACCTGCGCGATCAGCTCGCGGCGGCGCCGGTCGGCCGGGCTCTCACCCGGGTTGATCAGCTTGCCGGAACCGACGTAGAGCGCCTTGCGCCAGCCGGACTGCGGACGGCGCTTGGTGGGCTTGACCAGGTGCGCGGTGGTTAGGTCGTCCCCGGGCAGCGGCTGCCTGCCGTGCTGCGGCTGGGGCAGCATGCCCGGCGGCAGCACCGGCGCGGGCGGACCCTGCGGGGTCTGCGGCTGCGGCAGCGGCGGCGGCTGCTGCTCGTACCCGGGCTGGGCGTACTGCTGCTGCGGGTGCAGCGGCGGCAGCTGCTGGTCGTACGGGTCGGCGTAGGGCCGCTGGTACGGCGGCACCTGGGGCACGTCGTACGGTCCTGACGTGGACCCGGCCGCCGGGTGGGGCGCCGAGTCGGTGCGCTCCTCGGAGAAGTGCGCCTGGTCGCCAGCGGGCTGCTGGGCCGCCGGCGGTGGGGGCGCGGGCTGCCACTGGGTGGGCTCGTCCCCGGGTTCCGGCTGCTGACCGGGCACCTCGTCAGATCCGGTCACCTTCGCGATCCTCCCTCAAGTCGTACTGGGCACGACGGTAGCCGGGATCGCCGCGAGATGTCAGCCGACCCCGGCGTAGGAGTGCAGACCGGTGGTGACGAGGTTCACGAAGAACAGGTTGAACACGGTGGCCGAGAAGCCCAGCACGTTGATCCAGGCCGCCCGGTTGCCGCGCCAGCCGGCGGTGGCCCGCGAGTGCAGGTAGGCCGCGTAGATCACCCAGGCGATGAAGGCGACCGTCTCCTTGGGGTCCCAGCCCCAGAACCGGCCCCACGCGGCCTCGGCCCACACCGCGCCGCACAGCACGCCGAAGGTGAACACCGGGAAGGCGAACACGGTGGTCCGGTAGGCGACGCGGTCCAGCACGTCCAGCGCGGGCAGCTTGGGGCCGAAGCGGGCGAACTTCGCCGGGTTCTTCTCGTGCTTGCTGCGGATCAGGTAGAACACGCTGGCCACGCCGGGCACCAGGAACACACCGGAGGCGACGATGGCCGCGGAGACGTGGATGATCAGCCAGTACGACTGGAGCGCGGGCTGCACCGGCGCGGCGACCGCGTAGAGCATGGTGCCGCCGACGAACATCAGGATGACCACCGGCAGCAGCACGAACGCCGACAGGTGCCGGATGTCGGACTTGCGCAGCACCACCAGCCAGGTCGCCACGGCGATCAGGCAGACCGCCATGATGTATTCGTACATATTGCCCCAGGGCACGCGCTGCGTGGCGAACCCGCGCAGCACCAGCGCGGCCAGGTGCAGCAGCACGCCGAGCACGGTCAGCGCCACGCCCATGCGGCCGATCCGCTCGGCCCGCTCACGCCGGGACGGCGCCTCGTCCACCGGGGGCACGGTGGTGGCCAGCACGGCGGTGCCACCGCCGCCGACCGCCGCCCGCTCCTTGGTGCGCTGGGCCGCCTGCCTGCCCTTGCGCCCGAAGGACTGCTCGACCAGGAAGAACATCATCGCCAGCACGTACACGGCGACGGATGTGGTGTAGGACAGGTCGCTGAACTGCGACAGCGTCTCGTTGACCATGGCTAGTCCTTCTTCTCGTGGAGCGAGACCGCGATCCGGTTGAACTCCTCGCCGTAGCCGGCCTGGTCCGTCCTGGCCAGCCCGCCCACTTCTACTACAGTACGTCGTAGCTCGGCGTCCTCGGCGGGCGGGGTGATGCGCACCCAGAACCGGCGGCGCTTGACCAGCAGCGAGCCGACCAGCCCGAGCAGCATGGCGATCGCGCAGACCAGCACCCACAGCTGCGTCGGGTCGTAGGACACCTGGAGCGAGGCGTAGTTCTCCACCCCGTCGAAGCGGATCCTGGTGCCGTCGTCGAGGGTGATCTCCTGGCCCAGCATCAGGTTCTCGCGGGCCACCTTGACCAGCCGCCCACTGTCCACCATGGACTGGTTGACCTCGAAGATGGACTGGCCGCGGCCGGAGTCGATGCCGAGGTCACCGCGCAGCACGTCCACCGCGACGCCCGGCTCGGTGAGCACCGGGCTCGACGAGCTGAGCACGTTGCCGTGCACGAAGGCGGTCGGCGCGAACAGGCCGGTGACCGCCAGCTGCTTCTTCCGGCGCTCCTCGGTGTCGGTGATGCCCGGCGGGTCGAACTTGGTGGCGCCCTCGGACAGCATCGTGCCCGGATCGACCAGGCGCCACTGGATGGCCTGCGTGCGCGTGGTGCCGTCGGGATAGGTCACGGTGAACTTCGGCGCGTAGCCGTAGCCGAGCACGTAGACGCGGTCCTGGCCCATGCGCAGCGGCTCGTTCATCTTCACCTGGTACGGGTGCCAGGTGCCGGTCTCCAGGTCCGCGGCGGTCTGGTACTCGATGTCGGCCTGGTAGTGGATCGGCTGCAGCTGCTCGGTGTACTCCGCGGTGAACTTGTTGACCTTCACGCAGAACGGGTTCAGCTCGGTGCCGTCCACCTGGAGGCCGGGCTCGAAGGCGTCGTAGGCGTAGATGCCCGAGTTGCAGAACTGGGAACCGTTGGCCAGCACGGTGACCTGGCCCTCGTAGCCGAACATCTTGCCGATCGCGAAGAACACGATCAGCCCGAGCATGGCGAAGTGGAACAGCAGGTTGCCGGTCTCGCGCAGGTAGCCGCGTTCCGCGCTGATCGTGCGGACGCCGCCCTCTTCCGCACGCTCGATCATGCGCCAGCCACGCAGTCGCGTTCGGACGGTCGCGGTCACCTCGTCGGCGCTCGCCGCGGTCTCGAAGTGGTGGTGGTGCGGCATGCGCGACAGCCGGCGCGGGGTGAGCACCGGCTTCGCCCGCATCGCGCGCACGTAGTCGACGCTGCGCGGGGCGAGGCAGCCGACCAGCGACACCATCAGCAGCAGGTAGATCGCGGAGAACCAGACGCTGGAGTAGACCTCGAAGAACTGCAGCCGGTCGAGCAGCTCACCCCACCAGCCGTGGTCGGTGATGTACTGGTCGGTCTTCGGCGCGTTCAGCGCGCGCTGCGGCAGCAGGGCACCGGGCAGCGCGGCCAGCGCCAGCAGGAAGAGCAGGATCAGCGCGGTGCGCATGGAGGTCAGCCCACGCCAGGTGTTGCGGACGAAGCCCAGCGCGCGGCGGACCGGGGTCTCGCGGTACGGGCGCTGCGGGGGCGCGTCCGAGGTGACCGTCACAGTGGCAGCTCCACTTCGCTGATGAACGCCACCCGCAGCCAGCCGACCAGCTCGCCCCACAGCCCGGTGACCAGCAGCAGGCCGACCACCAGCAGCAGCGCGCCGCCGAAGACCTGCACGCGGCGGCCGTTGCGGCGCAGCCAGCCGGTGGCGCGCACGGCCCAGCGCGCGCCCAGCGCGATGAGCAGGAACGGCACGCCGAGGCCGAGGCAGTAGAGCAGGATGAGCAGGAAACCGCGGGCCGCGGTGTCGCCGGTGGAGCTGGCCAGCACCAGCACGCCGGTCAGGGTGGGGCCGATGCACGGGGTCCAGCCGAGGCCGAAGACCGCGCCGAGCAGCGGCGCCCCCCACAGCCCGCCCCGCGGCAGGCGGTGCGAGCGGATGTCCTTCTGCAGCGCGGGGATCAGGCCGAGGAAGACCAGGCCCATGGCGATCGTGACGACGCCGCCGATGCGCTGCAGCAGGTCCTGGTTGACCAGGAGCGCGTCGGAGATCCAGACCAGGCTGCCGAGCCCGAGCGTGAACACCACGGTGAAGCCGAGAATGAACAACCCGGCCGCGCCGACCACGGCGAAGCGGCCCTTCTTGGGCGCCTCGTCCGGGCTGACCGCGGGGGCGTCGGCGCCGACCAGCGCGGACAGGTAGGCGAGGTAACCGGGCACCAGCGGCACCACACACGGCGAGGCGAACGAGACCGCCCCGGCCAGCAGGGCCACCCCGGCGGCGAGCAGCAGCGGACCGGAGGTCGCTAGCTCGGTCACTGGGTCCACCCGATCAGGGTAAGGAATGAAAAACCCGTGAACCGAGCGGCCCTGGTTAGCCCACCAGGCCAGATGGCCGCCGTGCCTACGCCGCTGTCACGAAAGCCACATTCGAGACGCTCAACGCCTCGAAAGCCACATTCGTGACACTCGCGCCGCACCCCCGTGCCCCAGCCGGAAGCCGGGCGCCCAAGGTGCCCACAAACCCCACCCAGCCCCTCCCCATCCCGGTCCAAAGCCCAAAACACGGCGAAGAACCCCTTGTCAAGGCACGCTTCCCAGCCTTGACAAGGGGTTCTTCGCCGTCGTCACAATCGACTACCGGGGTGGAAAACCCATCACGGGAAACCCCTCACTCCGCCGCGAGCCGCTGCACCACCGGGATCAGGTCGCTGGCGAGCAGGCCCCGCAGGAAGACCATGGCCACCCGGTGCTGCTTGTCCAGCACGATCGTGGACGGCACGGCGTTGCGCGGGTAGCCCTTCAGCATCAGCAGCGACCGGCCCGGCGGGTCGTAGATGGACGGGTAGGTGAGACCGCGGTCACGCACGAAGTCCTGCGGTGCGTTGCGGTTGTCCTCGCGGACGTCGAGGCCGAGCACCTGCACACCGGGCACCTCGCGCTGCACCCGCTCCAGCTCCGGCGCCTCGGTGCGGCACGGCGGGCACCACGAACCCCACAGGTTGATCACCACGACCTTGCCCGCGAAATCCGAAACCGAGATCTGCTTCCCCTCGGTCATCAGGTCCTCACCGGACAGCGGCGGCAGCGGCTTGCGCTGGTCGCCTTCGTAAGTGATGTCGACCTGACCGCCCGGCGAGACGAACTCGAAGTTCGTGCCGCGCGTGACCGCGTCGGTCCCGGTGGAGCAGCCCGCGACCAGGAGAACCAGCGCGGAAAACACGGCCGTGAGCTTCCTCATGCCCCGGTCACCTTCGGATCGGTGTACCCGGCGGGCTCGCTGTAGACGATCCGGTCGAGCCGGTCGCCTTCGAAGACCAGGCTGGTCAGCGACGCCAGCGAGCACTGCCGCTGACGCGGGTCGTGCCAGAGCACGCGCCGCTCCAGGAACCGGCGCAGCGTCCAGATCGGCAGCTGGTGTGAAACGCACAACGCCTCGAAGCCCTCGGCCTCGGTGCGCGCGCGGTGGATCGCGCCGAGCATGCGGTGCGCGATCTCGATGTAGGGCTCACCCCACGACGGCTTGAACGGGTTGACCAGCTTCGGCCAGTGCCGCGGCTGCCGGAGCGCGCCGTCGCCGACCGCGACCCGCTTGCCCTCGAACAGGTTTCCCGCCTCGATCAGCCGCTCGTCGGTGGCCACGTCGAGCCGGTGCGCGTCGGCGATCGGCGCGGCGGTCTCCTGCGCGCGTTGCAGCGGCGAGGCCACCACGTGCACGATCTGGTGCCCCGCCAGCGCTTCGGCCACGGTGAGTGCCTGCCGCTGCCCGCGCCCGGACAGCCGGAACCCGGGCAGGCGGCCGTACAGGATGCCCTCCGGGTTGTGCACTTCGCCGTGGCGGAGCACGTGGACGATCGTGGTCATGACGCCTGCTTCGCGGCCGCGGCGGCCTCCGCGGCCGGGGTCAGCGCGGCTTCGATCTGCTCGAACGCGGCGTCGTCCATGGCGGCGTTGACGAACCACGCTTCGAAGGCGCTCGGCGGCGCGTACACCCCGCGCTCGAGCAGCGCGTGGAAGAACGCCGGGAAGCGCCAGGTCTCCGCGGTGGTCGCGTCGTGGTAGTTCCGCACCGGCTCCTCGGTGAAAAACACGCTGACCAGGTTGCCCGCGTAGGCCACGTGGTGCGCCACCCCGGCGGCCGAGAGCGCCCGGCCGAACAACGCGCCGAGCCGCTGCGAGTTCGCGTCCAGCGCGCGGTAGACCGCGTCGTCGGCATGGCGCAGCGTGGCCAGGCCCGAGGCCACCGCCACCGGGTTCCCGGACAGCGTGCCCGCCTGGTAGACCGGGCCGGTCGGGGCGAGGCGCGCCATCACGTCGGTGCGGCCGCCGAAGGCCGCCGCGGGCAGGCCGCCGGACATGACCTTGCCGAAGGTGTAGAGATCGCCCGCCACGGCGTCGATGCCGAACCAGCCCGCCGCGTTCACGCGGAAGCCGGTCATCACCTCGTCCATGATCAGCAGCGCGCCGTTTTCGTGCGCGGTCTCCCGCAGTGCGGCGTTGAAGCCCTGGTCCGGGGCGACCGCGCCCATGTTGCCCGCGGCGGCCTCGGTGATGATCGCGGCGATCTCGCCGGGGTTGTCCGCGAACGCGGCCCGCACGGCGTCGATGTTGTTGTAGGGCAGCACGATCGTGTCCGCGGCCTGCGCACCCGTGACACCGGGTGAGGTCGGCAGGCCGAGCGTGGCCACCCCGGAGCCCGCCTGCGCGAGCAGCGCGTCGACGTGGCCGTGGTAACAACCGGCGAACTTGATGATCTTGGACCGCCCGGTGAAGCCGCGGGCCAGCCGGATCGCGCTCATCGTCGCCTCGGTGCCCGAGTTGACCAGGCGCACCTGCTGCACCGGCTCCACCCTGGCGATGATCTCCTCGGCCAGCTCGACCTCGCCGATGGTCGGCGTGCCGAAGGACAGCCCGCTGCTCGCGGCCTCGCGCGCGGCTTCGACCACGGCCGGGTGCGCGTGCCCGAGGATCATCGGCCCCCACGAGGAGACCAGGTCGACGTACCGGTTGCCGTCGGCGTCCCAGAGGTACGCGCCCTCGCCGCGCACCATGAACCTCGGCGTGCCGCCGACCGCGCTGAACGCGCGCACCGGCGAGTTGACCCCACCCGGGGTGGCGGCCGACGCGCGCGCGAACCATTCCTTGGACTGTTCGACTGTCACGTTCGCCAGTCTGACAGAGCTGACCGGCAGTGCGGTCACCAGCGGCCGGGTAGCCGCCGTTCACTGTCCACTGTGGTCAGTCAGCGGTGACGGGACGCGGTTCCCCGCGTGGTTTGCGCGGCCGGGCGCGCGCCGCGAGCAGGAACTGCCGCACCGCGTCCACCACCAGCAGCGTGGCCGTGACGCCGAGCACGATCGCGGCGAGCACCCAGTTGCCCGCGTAGTGGTAGGAGGTCAGCTCGGCGCCGTCCGAGGCCTGGACCCGCACGGTGCTGAGCGACGCGTCCCACGCCAGGGTCGCCAGCCAGACCGCCACCGCGGCGAGCACCAGTTCGGCCGCCGCGACGATCGCGCGCCAGGGGCGGTGCAGGCGCTGCGGGGTGGTCGGCGGCTCCGGCGGCCAGTCCGGCTCGGTTTCACTCACCGTCAGACTCTCTCACGATGCCGGTGACCCTGCGCAACGCGGCGCGCAACTTTTCCGCGTCCCGCGCCCAGGCGAGCACCACGCTGCCGTCGTCGAGCCGGAGCGGCACGCCGTCGAACTTGCGCGGCACCGCCGGGCCACCGCCGAGCACCTTCGCGCCCACCGGCGCGCCGACGTCGTCGAGTTCCTTGATCCGTTCCACCGGCAGGCTTTCGCGGCCCTGCCACAGCGCTTCGGTGGTCACTTTGACGCTGAGGAACCGGCGCCGCGCGTACACCCAGAGCATGGTCACGCCGAGCAGCACCAGCCCGACCAGCACCCACTCGATGCCGTGCACCGGGCCGCCGGCGAGCAGTTCGAGCAGGAACCCGGCGAGCGCGAACCCGGGTCCCCACAGCAGCGGCGCGCCCCCGGCACCCGGCTCGTCGAGCAGCACCCGGGGCTCGGTCACCGCTTCGGCAGCTTCGGGAAGTAGGGCCGCGCGCTGGGCAGGTAGAGGCAGACCGTGGCGGCGATGATCAGCGCGCACGCCAGCAGCTTGGCCTCGTTGGTGAAGAACAGCACCTGGAACACCACGGTCACCACGGCGAGCACGGTCAGCACGGTGCGCGCCGAGCGCGTGCCGTCCTTGGCCTTCCAGGCGAACAGCAGGAACAACGCGGCGAACACGATCGCGCCGACCAGGAAGGTCCACAGCACGGTGGTGATGCCGCCGGCCACCTGCTCGGCGGTCAGCCGCGGGTCGCGCGGGAGGTCCAGCGTCAGGTCGATGATCTGCTGCTTCAGCGCCAGCGACAGCACAAAGCCGAGCACCATCACCACGCTGGCGGCGATCCACAGGTACCAGGACGCCTTCACCGGCTGCGGCATCGGGCCCGCCACCTGCTTCGCGTCGTCTCCGGACAGGGCGGGCGCCTTGGGCAGGCCTTCTGGTTCGGGGGTCTCGGTCACGGCGGAGAGCCTAGTTACTCGAAGAGGGTTTGGCGCGGAACGCTCCGTTGAGGGTGGCGGTGGGCGACGGTGTGGGGCGTCAGTCCAGCCAGCGCGCGGCTTCGGCCGCCCAATAGGTGAGGATCGAGTCCGCACCGGCGCGGCGGATGGAGGTCAGCACCTCGAGAATCGTCGCCTCGCGGTTCAGCCAGCCGTTCGCCACGGCGGCCTCGACCATGGCGTACTCACCGGAGATGTTGTACGCGGCCACCGGCACCGGCGAGACCTCGGCGGCGGCACGCACGATGTCCAGGTAGGCGAGCGCGGGCTTGACCATCACCATGTCCGCGCCCTCGGCCACGTCCAGCTCGATTTCGCGGATCGCCTCGCGCGCGTTGCCCGGGTCCTGCTGGTAGGTCTTGCGATCGCCCTTGAGCTGCGAGTTGACCGCCTCGCGGAACGGGCCGAAGAAGGCGCTGGAGTACTTGGCGGAGTAGGCGAGAATGCCGGTGTCGGTGAAGCCCGCGTCGTCCAGCGCGCGGCGGATCACGCCGACCTGGCCGTCCATCATGCCGCTCGGGCCGAGCAGGTGCGCGCCCGCGCGGGCCTGCGCGAGCGCCATTTCCGCGTAGCGCTCGAGGGTGGCGTCGTTGTCCACGCCGCCGTTCGCGTCGAGCACACCGCAGTGGCCGTGGTCGGTGAACTCGTCGAGGCAGGTGTCGGCCATCAGCACGGTCTCGTCGCCGAGTTCGGCCTTGAGGTCGCGAAGCGCGACGTTGAGAATGCCGTTTTCGTCGGTGGCCCCGGAACCGATGGCGTCGTGGTGCTCGGGAATGCCGAACAGCATCAGCCCGCCGACCCCGGCGCGGACCGCGTCCACCGCGGCCTTGCGCAGGGAGTCACGGGTGTGCTGGACCACGCCGGGCATGCTCGCGATCGGGCGGGGCGCGTCGGCGCCCTCGGCCACGAACATCGGCAGGATCAGCTGCCGCGGACGGAGCGTGGTCTCACTGACGAGGCGCCGCATCGCGGGAGTGACACGCAACCGGCGGGGACGATGCTCGGGAAACACCCTTTCCACGGTACTCCCCGTTATTCCGCGGAAATGCCCGCCCCCGTTCCGCCGCCTGGTGTCACGAATGTGGCTTTCGAGACGTCTCGCGTCTCGAAAGCCACATTCGTGACATCCCGACCTCAGGGGCCAGCAGGCTGAAGGCTCATTTTAATGACGAATTGTCAGAAAATGAGCCCGCGCTTTTCTGACAATTCGTCACCAAAAAACACGGCGGCCTCGGGCTTACGAACGGCGGGCGCGCTTGGCCTTGCGCGGCGGGGGCAGTGCGCCCTCGGCACGCAGGCGCGCGGCGTGCGCGGCGAGCGCGTCCACCAGCGCGGTCACGTTCGGGACCTCCGGCTGCACGTCCACGCGCAGGCCGAACTCGGTCGCCGTCTCCGCGGTCTTCGGGCCGATGCAGGCCACCAGGGTGCGGGTGTGCGGCTTGCCCGCGATGCCGACCAGGTTCCGCACGGTGGACGACGAGGTGAAGCACACCGCGTCGAAACCGCCGGTCTTGATCATCTCGCGGGTCTCGGCTGGCGGCGGCGCGGCGCGGACGGTCCGGTAGGCCGTCACGTCGTCGATCTCCCAGCCGCGCTCGCGCAGCCCGGCCGACAGCGTCTCGGTGGCGATGTCCGCCCGCGGCAGCAGCACCCGGTCGACCGGGTCCAGCACGTCGTCGTACGGCGGGAACTCGGCCAGCAGGCCCTCCGAGGACTGCTCACCGGTCGGCACCAGCTCGGGAATGATGCCGAACGAGCGCACCTTCGCCGCGGTGGCCTCGCCGACGCAGGCGATCTTCACGCCGGAGAACGCCCGCGCGTCCAGGCCGAACTCCTCGAACTTCTCCCACACCGCGCGCACCGCGTTGGTGGAGGTGAACACCAGCCACTGGTAGCGGCCGTCGACCAGGCCCTTGACCGAGCGCTCCATCTGCGCCGGGCTGCGCGGCGGCTCGACCGAGATGGTCGGCACCTCGTGCGAGGTGGCGCCGTGGCTGTGCAGCCGGTCGGCCATGTCGCCGGCCTGCTCCTTGGTCCGCGGCACCAGCACCTTCCAGCCGTACAGCGCGCGCGACTCCCACCAGGACAGCTTCGAGCGCTGCCCGGCGGCCTGCCCGACGGTGACCACCAGCGGGCCGACCAGCTCACCGGCGTCGGCCGACAGCGAGGCCAGCGTCGAGTCCACCGTGCGCTGGGTGTTGATGGTGCCGTTCGAGGTGACCGCGACCGGGGTGGCCGGCGCGAGCCCGTGCTCGGTCAGCGCGGAGGCGGCTTCGGCGAGGTGGCTGGAGGTGGCGTGCAGCACCAGCGGGCCACCGGTGGCGGCCAGCGCGGCCCAGTCGACCTCACCGCGCAGGTCGACCTCGGTGTGCGTGCCGCCGAGCGCGACCCCGGCGTAGGCGGGCACGGCGGCGCCGGGCGAAACCCCGGGCACCACGTCGAACACGGCGCTGGTCTTGGCCACGGCCTGCACCTCGGCCACCGCGGCGGGCTGGGTCAGCGGGTCACCGGCGACCAGGCGGAGCACCAGCCGGCCCGACTTCGCCTCGTTGACCAGGTCCTTGGCCACCTCGGCCGGGTCCCCCACGGCGGGGCGCACCTCGGCGTCGGGGTGGGCGAACGCCAGCACGCCGGCGGGTACGTCCGGATCGGTCACCACGACCTCGGCCTTGCCCAGCAACTCCTGGGCGCGGACGGTCAGCAGACCGGCGTCGCCGGGGCCCGAGCCCACGAAGGCGACGCGCCCGGTGGTCTTGCGCGCGGGGGTCATTTCCACGTCTCTCCTCTTTACAATCGGCCGCCTGAACACCTCGGCCAGCTGGCAAGCATTCTCCCCGGTCCGACCAGGGAAAACGAAAATCGGTCAGTTCGCGGTCAGCGCGCCCGCGCCCAGGTCGAGCAGTTCGGCGGCGAGCTCGCGGCCGAGCTTGTCGGCCTCGGCCTTCCCGGCCACCGCGGAAGCCCGCAGCATCTCGACCGCCTCGCCGTCACCGGCGACGGCCGCGGTACCCCGCAGGGAGACCCGCTCGACCACCGAACCGTTCTCGTCGAGGTCCTCCACCACTTCGGCCAGCGCCCCGACCGGGGCACTGCACCCGGCTTCGAGCGCGGCCAGCATGGCCCGCTCCGCGGTGACCGCCACCCTGGTCGCCTCATCGTCCAAAGTGGACTGAAGCAGCCGCGCCACGTCCGCGTCGTCCGCCCGGCACTCCACCGCCAGCGCGCCCTGTGCGGGCGCGGGCAGCAGCTGGATCGGGTCGAGCGTCTCGGTGATCTCCGCGAGCCTGCCGACCCTGGCCAGCCCGGCCCTGGCGAGCACCACGGCGTCCAGCTCACCGCCGGACACCTTGCCCATGCGGGTGTCGATGTTGCCCCGGATCGGCACGATTTCCAAACCGAGGCCCAGCGCGCGCAGCTGCGCGGTGCGCCGCGGCGAGCCGGTGCCCACGGTCGACCCCGGCGGCAGTTCGCCGAGGGTGAGGCCGTCACGGGCGATCAGCGCGTCACGCGGGTCGGCACGCGGCGGGACCGCCGCGATCACCAGTCCCGGCGCGGGCGCCGTGGGGAGGTCCTTGTACGAGTGCACGGCGACGTCGATCTCACCGGCGGTGAGCGCGTCACGCAGCGCGGAGGTGAACACCCCGATGCCGATCTCGGTGATCGGCGCGCTGGAGCGGTCGCCGGGGGTGGAGATGGTG
Source organism: Amycolatopsis albispora (assembly GCF_003312875.1). Lineage (NCBI taxonomy): Bacteria > Bacillati > Actinomycetota > Actinomycetes > Pseudonocardiales > Pseudonocardiaceae > Amycolatopsis > Amycolatopsis albispora. The sequence continues at coordinate 7,030,256 of NZ_CP015163.1, read as the reverse complement.
ACCAGCTCGACCTCGGCGCCGGCGTCTTCCAGCGCCTTGGCCACGGTGCCGGTCTGGGCCAGCGCCAGCTTGCTGCCGCGCGTGCCGATCCTGATGGTCCTGCTCACTGGGTTTCACCGTGGGTTTCTGGGTTCTCGGACGGACGCGCGACCACCTGCGGCGCGGCGGGGTCGAGCTCGAACAGCTCGCGCAGCGCGCTGGCGTAGTCGGTTCCGGCGTCCTGCCCGGCGAGTTGCTTCACGCGCACGGTCGGCGCGTGCAGGAGCTTGTCCACCACGCGGCGGACGGTGCGGCCCAGCTCCTCGCGGACCGTGGAGTCGAGCTCCGGCAGCCGGTTGTCCAGCCGCAGCAGCTCGGCGTCGACCACCTCCGCGGCCCGCTTGCGCAGGGCGGTGACGGTCGGCGTGACCTCGGCGCTGCGCTGGCCGGCGAGGTACTCGCGCACCTCGTCGAGCACGATGCCGGTGGCCTTGGCGAGCTGGCGGTCGGTCTCCGAGGTGCCGGTCGCCGCGCTCATCCGGCGGCGGACGGTCTCCAGGTCGACCACGCGGACGCCGGCCAGCTCGGCGACGGCCGGTTCGACGTCCCTCGGCAGCCCGAGGTCGCAGATGACCAGCTCCCGGCCTTCGCGCGGGAGCACGTGCGAGGAGTCGAGCACGGCGTCGGCCGCGCCGGTGCTGGAGACCACCACGTCGGCCTTGGTGACCGCGCCGGTCAGCTCGGTCATCGGCACCGCGGTGGCGGGCACGCCCTGCTCGGCGATCGAAGCGGCCAGGCGCTGGGCGTTGGCCAGCGTGCGGTTCGCCACGGTGATCGAGCCGATCCCGGCGCGACGCAGGTGGGACCCGGTCAGCGCGCCCATCGAACCCGCGCCGATCACCAGCGCGTGCTTGCCCTCGAGTTCACCGGCGGCGCGCAGCGCCTCGGACACCACGGAGGCACCCAGCTCACCGAGCCCGGTCTCGGTCTGCACGCGCTTGCCGACCCGCAGCGTGGTCTGGGTCAGCTCGTGCAGCACGCGGCCGACCGTGCCCGCCTCACGCGCGGAGGCGTAGGCGGCGCGGACCTGGCCGAGGATCTGCGACTCGCCGATCACCATCGAGTCGAGGCCGGAGGCGACCGAGAACATGTGCTCCACGGCGGCACCGGCGTAGTGCACGTAGAGGTTGTCGTACAACGCGGCCGGCTCGACCCCGGCCTGGCGCGCGAGCACCGCCGAGACGTCGGACAGCCCGCCGTGGAAGGCGTCGACCACCGCGAAGACCTCGATGCGGTTGCAGGTCGAGAGCACCATCACCTCGGCGATGTGCGGTGCCTGCTGCAGCTCGTGCAGTACCTTGCCCAGCTCGGCGGCGGGCACGGCGGCGCGCTCCAGCATGGTCAGGTCCGCGGTGCGGTGGGAGAGCCCGATGGCCAGAATGCTCACGATCGCACCACCATGCCGTTGTTCGCCACGCCGTTCTCACTCGCTTCTTGATCCGCCCTGCGCGCCACGTGGAACGAGAGGATCTGCAGTTCCACCGCCAGGTCTACCTTCCTGACCTCGACGTGCGGTGGAGCCTGGAGCACCACCGGCGCGAAGTTGAGGATGCACTGCACGCCCCCGGCGACCAGCCGGTCGCACACCGACTGCGCCGCGGTGGGCGGGGTGGCGATCACGCCGATGGAGATCTCCCGCTCGGCGCACACCTGCGGGATCTCGTCCAGGTGGGACACCGGCAGCCCGCCGACGGGCACGCCGATCAGGTCCGGGTCCAGGTCGAACAGGGCCTCGACCGGGAAGCCGCGCCCCGGGAAGCCGCCGTAGTTCGCCAGCGCGTGGCCCAGGTTGCCGATGCCGACCACGGCCACCTTGTGCTTGCGGGTCAGCCCGAGCGTGCGCTCGATCTGGCCGACCAGCACGGAAACCTCGTAGCCGACCCCGCGCGTGCCGTAGGAGCCCAGGTAGGAGAGGTCCTTGCGCAGCTTCGCCGAGTTCACCCCGGCGGCCGCGGAGAGTTCTTCGCTGGAGACCGTGGTCGCGCCCTGCTCGGCCATCGCGGAGAGCACCCGCAGGTAGACGGCGAGGCGGGCGACGGCGGCCTCGGGAATGGACCGGGCGCGGACCGGGTCGGCGACGGCGGCGCCGTTCACCGGCGCGTCGGCCACGGTCGGCATCTCGGCGGTCGGCGCGTTGTCGGCGTCGGGGGTGCCCGCCTGCCTGGCCGACCCGCCTCGGCGGCCCCGCTGTGCGACCACGCCTGATCTCCTCGTTGATGCCGTTCCTGCTGCCAGAACCGGGTTGAAAAATCAACCCTTGACCCGGCGGCCGGCGCAGTGTTCGATACCCGGCGCCGCGCGGGGCGATGGCACTACGGTAGCCACTTGTGAACGCATGCACAAAGTGACTGGTAGAGCGCTTGAACCGAGGTTACCCGCCGATCTTCCATCCGCCGAAAAACGGCAACCGGACGCCGGTATTCCACGTCACACTGGGCGGAAGGACAGGTGGGGCGGGGTGGCGGTGTCGAACGGCGCGAACGTGATGGAGTTCGAGGTGCTCGGGCCGATGCGCGTCCGCCGGGCCGACGGGCCGTCCCAGCCGGCCGGAAAGCTGCAGCGGATCCTGCTCGGAGTGCTGCTGACCAGGGCGAACCGTCCGGTCCCCGTGGACGTGCTGACCGACGCGCTGTGGGGTGAGCGGGCCGATCGCCGGGCCGCGCAGAAGCTCCAGCTGCACGTCCACCGGCTGCGCGCGTTGCTCGGCGCACCCACCCGGCTGATCTTCGACTCGGGCGGTTACCTGCTGCGCGTGCTGCCCGGTGAGCTGGACGCGGAGAGATTCGAATCACTCGCCGCCGAGGCCGTCACCGATCCGGCGCTGGCCAGGAAGGCGCTCGACCTGTGGCAGGGCACCCCGTTCGAGGGACTCGACGTGCCGTTGCTCACGGACGAGGCGCGGCGGCTCGCCGAAACCAGGCTGAACCTGCTGGAGGCGTTGTTCGAAGCGGAGCTGAGCGCCGGGCGGCACCTGGCCGTGGTGGGTGAGCTGGGCGCGCTGGCCGCGGCGCACCCGCTGCGGGAACGGCTGCACGCGCTGCTCGTGCGTGCGCTGTACCGCGGTGGCAGGCAGGCCGACGCGCTCGCCGCGTGCCGCACCGCCCGCCGGGTGCTGCGCGAGGAGCTGGGCCTGGAGCCGGGCGCCGAACTGCGGGAGCTGGAGCAGGCGATCCTCGAAGGCCGCGAGGCCGAGCCCGCCGGGGCGTCACCCGTTCCGGCACAGCTCCCGGCGCAGGCACGCGGGTTCACCGGCCGCGAGCGCGAACTCGCCGAACTGGACGAACTCACCCCGCTGTCGGTGATCACCGGCACCGCGGGCGCGGGCAAGACGGCGCTCGCGCTGCGCTGGGCCCACCGCACGCGCGACCGGTTCCCCGACGGGCAGCTCTACGCCGACCTGCACGGGTACGGCCCCGACCGGCCCGCCGACCCGGCCGACGTGCTCGCCGGCTTCCTGCGTGCGCTGGGCGCGGACGGCGCCGCGCTGTCGCCGGTGCTCGCCGAGCGGTCGGCGAAGTTCCGCACGCTGGTCGCCCGGCGGCGGCTGCTGATCGTGCTCGACAACGCGCGGACCGCCGAGCAGGTGCGGCCGCTGCTGCCCGGCAGCGGTTCGTGCGTGGTGCTGGTGACCAGCCGCGACACGCTGACCGGGCTGGCCGCGGTCAACGGCGCGCGGCGGCACGAGCTGGACCGGCTGCCCGCGGCGGCGTCGCTCACCCTGCTCCGCGAGCTGACCGGCGACCGGGTCGACGCCGAGCCCGAGGCCGCCGCCGAGGTGATCGAGCTGTGCGCCCGGCTCCCGCTGGCGCTGCGGATCGCCGCGGAGTCCATTCGCGACCGGCCGGCCCGCAGCATCGCCGCGCTGGTCGAGGAGTTGGCCGACGAGCGCGCCCGGCTCGACCTGCTGGACGCCGACGGCGATCCGCGGGCCGCGGTCCGGTCCGCCTTCTCGTGGTCGTTCCAGCATTTGCCAGCGGAAGCCGCGCGGGTGTTCCGGCTGCTCGGGCTGCACCCCGGGCACGACACCGGTGAGCAGGCGGTCGCCGCGCTGGCCGGGACCGACCTGCGGACCGCGCGGCGGGCGCTCGGGCAGCTCCGGCGGGCGAACCTGGTCGAGGCGAGCGCCGACGGCCGGTACGCGATGCACGACCTTCTGCGGGCATATGCCGGGGAGTCGGCTGGTGCGGACGACGCGGCGTCCCGGCGGATCCTCGGCTGGTACCTGCATTCGGCGATCAACGCGCGTGCCGTGCTCGACCCGCACGCCCGTCCGATGTGGAGTGACGCCGTCGAGCCGCCCGAGCACCTGCCCGCCTTCGCCGACCGCGACGCGGCGCTCGCCTGGTTCGAGCTGGAGCGCGCGAACCTCGGCGCGGCCGTCCGCGACGCCGTGGCCCGCGGGTTCACCACGGTCGCCTGGCAGCTGGCGTCGGCCCTGCTCATCTACTTCTATTCGTGCCGTCGCTGGGACGACTGGCTGGGCACGCACCGGACCGCGCTGGCGGCCGCCGAACCGCTGGGCCGCGCGCACATGCTGAACGGGCTCGGTGTCGCCTACGACGACCTGCACGACCACGAGCGCGCGATCGCCTGCCACCTGGAGGCCGCCGAGCTGTTCGACGCCGAGTACGACGGGCTGGCCGCCGCGTGGAACCTGAACAACCTGGGTGTGGTGTACGACAACGCGAAGCGGTTCACCGAGGCCGCGGCCTGCTACGAGGACGGCCTGCGCCGGTTCCGCGCGCTCGGCGACCCGCGTGGTGAGGGGTACTGCCTGAACAACCTCGGTGACGTGCACCGGCAGCTGGAGTCGTTCGAGAAGGCCGAGTCGTACCTGCGCGCGGCGATGGAGGTGCACCGGCGGGCCGCCGACACGCCCGCCCGCCGCTTCACCCTGTGCACGCTGGGCGATCTGCACCGCGACAGCGGCGACACCGCGCGCGCCATGGAGGCCTACCGGGAAGCGCTGGAAATCTGCCGTTCCCTCGGCGAAAGCTGGCGCGCCGCCCGCGTTCAGGCCCGCCTCGGCGCGGTCCTGCACAGCGCCGGACGTGACGGCGAGGCCCGCGACTGCCTGCGCGAGGCGCTGGAGGTGTTCACGCGGCAAAGCGATCCGGAGGCCGCGGAAGTGCGGAAACTGCTTGCCGAGATCGGGTGAAACCGCGATGAAAGCGGCAAGCGCCACACTTTCCGGCATGGTGAGTTCGCTGGACGCACTGGCCGCGCGCAACAACCGCGCCGACGAGGGCCTGCTCGCGCTGCGCAAGGACCTCGCCCAGCGGACCGTCACCGCGCGCGACCGCGGCGACCTGGTCGAGGTGGAGGTGGACGCGGGTGGCAAGGTGCTCGCGGTCTCGGTGAACTCGACGCTGGTGCGCAAGGTCGACGCCAAGACGCTGGCGAACGCGATCCTGCAGGCCAGCACCGGTGCCCAGCGCGCGGCCGCGGAACTGGTGGCACAGCGCCGGGCCTACCACCTCGGCCGCACATGAGCCCGTGGGTGCGCGCGAGCGCGGACGCGCCTGCCGAGGTCCGCGTGCCCGCCGCCGGGAAGGCGGTCTGGGTGAAGGCGGACGGGGAGATCTCGGCGCCACCGGCGGTGGTCCAGGTGCGGTCCGACGACGACCACGAGCCGCCGTCGACCTGGCTGGTGCCGTCGTTCGAGCTGCCACCGCGATGAAAGTCCGCCGAAAGCGGGGCCCGGCACGATCGCACCAACCAGTACGAAGGGGGAAACCATGACCGGATCAGGATTCCGCGTCGACACCGGCAGGCTCCGGGGCGCCGCCACCGGGTTCCGCGCGAGCGGCGATTCCGTCGGCACCGCGGTGTCGGCGATTTCCGCGGCCAAGGTGCCGACGGCGGCGTTCGGCATTTCCGGGCCGGGCCCGGAGCTGGCCGCCGACATCGAGAAGGCCGTGGGGCACCGGCTGGAGCGCCTGCGCACGCGGCACGCGCGCCGCGGGGAGTTCGCCGGGAAGCTCGACGTGGCCGCGGCCGACTACGACCGCGCCGAGTCCGAGACGCAGGAAGACCTGCGGGCGGCGGGACGGCAGCAATGACGCATCCCGCACTGCAGAAGGCGATGGACGCCTGCCGCCCGCTGTCGGCGGCGGCGCACCAGCTCGGCGCCGCCGACCCGCTCGAGGTGCTCGCGCACATCGACTGCGACCCCGAGGCGATCCGGTCCTACGCCGAGGAGCTGCGCGTCACGATCGCCGACCTGGACAAGGCGATCGACCAGGAGAAGGCCACCATCGCCGAGCTGAAGCAGGAAGAGGGCGAAGGCTCGGAGGCCGCGATCGCCGAGGCGGAGAAGGAACTCGCGGAGCTGGAAACCGACCGCAAGGAACTGGTCGCGATCGTCGACCAGATCAGCCGGGTCGCCGGGGAGATGGAACAGCTGGTCATCTCGACCTCCGAACAGATCTGCGGCATCGCGAACGGCGCCAGGCCCGCCGCCGAAGCGGTGGCCGCGGGCACCGCGGAGGCCGAGGACGAAGAGCGCGTGATCAAGGCGATCAACGAGATCATCGGGCTCGCGCAGCACTTCCAGCAGCAGGTCGACCAGTTGCGGGAGAAGTTCAAGTCGCTGCTGCCGGAGCCGGGTGAGGCGGAAGCGGGCAGCGGGAGCCCCGGCTCCGCCGAAGGCGGCACCCAGGGCGGCGCCGAAGGCGGCGTCGAGCAGGGCGGTGGCGCCGAAGGCGGCACCCAAGGTGGCTCGGAAGGCGGCGTCGAACGCGGCGACGGCGGCGAAGGCGGCGTCGAGCAGGGCGGTGGCGCCGAGGGCGGCGTCGGCCGCGGCGGTGACGGGGAGGGGCAACAGGCCCCGTCCGGCGGCGCGGGCGCAGGCGGCGGAAACTGAGCCGCCCCCCATGTCACGAATGTGGCTTTCGAGACGTTTCGCGTCTCGAAAGCCACTCAGTGTCAGGGTTGGTGTGGCCGCTCGTGGTGGGCGGTTAGGGTCCGGTCTTGATCGCGTGGTGACTCTGAAAGCCACTGCCGTTGCTGGCTTGCGAACGAATTGTCCAGCGTGATCAAGGTCCGGGCCTGGCTGGCCTGACTTGATAGAAGCGTGGGCATACGCCATCAACCTCGACTGAGGTGTGTCCGACCAGCCCGGCCCGGAAAAGACGCATGTTCTCCGGCTAGGGAAGGAACACACGCGGTGTCCATGGTGGTCATTGGCATCGATCCGCACAAGTCCAGCCACACCGCGGTCGCGGTCGATCAGACCGGCCGCCGCCTGGGGCAGAAAACCGTGACCGCCGACCCCGACGGGCTGCTGCGGCTGCGGTCCTGGGCCACCCAGTTCGGCACCGGGCCGCGCTGGGCGGTCGAAGACGGCCGCGGCGTGGCCGGGCGACTGGTCCGCACCCTGATCGGCACCGGCGCCACCGTGGTCTGGGTCCCACCCAAACTGATGGCCGCCTGCCGCGCCAGCGCCCGCACCCGCGGTAAATCCGACCCGATCGACGCCCTGGCCATCGCCCGCGCCGCCCTGCGCGAACCCGACCTGCCCACCGCACACCTGGACCAGACCGCCCTGGACCTGCGCCTGCTCTCCGACCGGCGCGAACACCTGGTCAACCGCCGCACCGCCAGCATCAACCAACTGCGCTGGCACCTGCACGACCTCGACCCCGCCCTGGACCAGACCCACCCCCGCCTGACCGGGCCCCGCGCCCAGCACACCCTCACCACCGCCCTGTCCACCCTGCCCGCCAGCGTCCGCCGCGACCTCGCCCTGGACCTGCTCACCGAGATCACCACCCTGACCCAGCAGATCACCCAGCTCGAACACCAACTCCGCACCCGAGTCCAGCCCCTGGCCCCCACCCTGCTGGCCATCACCGGCGTCAGCACCGTCCTCGCCGCGAAAATCATCGGCGAAACCGCCGGCATCACCCGCTTCCGCTCACCCGCCGCCTACGCCATGCACACCGGCACCGCACCCATCCCCACCTGGACAGCCAACAAACCCCACTACCGCCTCAACCGCGGCGGCAACCGCCAACTCAACACCTGCCTCCACCGCATCGCCATCACCCAACTCACCCACCACCCACCCGCCCGCACCTACCGCGACAACTGGACCAAACACCACCCCCACGCCACCACCAAAGCCGCCCTCCGCGCCCTCAAACGCCACCTCGCCAACACCATCTACCGAGCACTCACCACCGACCTCACTTGACATAGAAGCTTCATTCGTGACATCAGGCCGTCGCGGTGAGGGAGATCGAGTGCCAGCCGGTGGCCCCGTCCGGCACGGTGCCCTGGACCTCCCCCGTCTGCACGTAGCCCGACCGGTCCACCGCCCGGCAGTACACCTGGTGCGGCCCCGGCGGCACGTCCAGCTGCACCCACCACATCCGCCAGGTGTCCGCGTTCACCTCCGTGGTCAGCGTCGCGGGCACCCACGGGCCCTGGTCCAGCCGCACCTCCACCCGGTCGATGCCGGTGTGCTGCGCCCACGCGATCCCGGCGACCACGGTCTTCCCCGCCGCCTGCGTGGTGAACGGCTTCGGCACGTCGATGCGTGACTGCGTCTTCACCGGCCCCTCCCGCGCCCAGTCGCGCTCCAGCCAGTACGCCCGCCGCGCCGACCAGGTGGTCACCTCCAGGTCGGTGACCCACTTGGTGGCCGACACGTAGCCGTACAGCCCCGGCACCACCAGCCGCGCCGGGAAGCCGTGCTTCACCGGCAGCGGTTCCCCGTTCATGCCGAGCGCCAGCATCGCGCCGCGCCCCGGGTCCAGCACGGCGGAGATCGGCGTGCCGCAGGTCCAGCCGTCCGCACTGGTGGAGAACAGCTGCTCGGCCCCCGGGCGCACCCCCGCTTCGTTGAGCAGGTCGGCCAGGTCCACGCCGACGAAGGTGGCAGTCGAGATCAGGTCCCCGCCGACCTCGTTCGACACGCAGCACAGCGTGACCGCGCGTTCGACCAGCGGCCGGGAACGGATGTCCGCGTAGGTGACCGTGACTTCCCGGTCTACCAGGCCGTGGATGCGCAACCGCCAGTCCTCGGCCCGCACCTGCGGCAGTGACAACGCGGTGTCGATCTTGTAGAACTCCGCGTTCGGGGTCAGGAAGGCGGGCGTGCCGAGCTTGCGGAAGTCGGCGTCGGCCGGGATCGCCGGCGCGGGCCGCGCGGGCACCAGCGAACCGACTTCTGCCCGCGAAAGCTCCGCGTCGCGGCTCACGCCGATCACCTCACCGGTCAGCGCGGCCACCCCGGCACCCGCCGCGACCCCGGCCCCGCCGACCAGGAACCGGCGCCGGGTCAGCCCGCCGTCCACGGCCTCCTCCGCGACGGCCCGCCCGTGCAGCCAGGAGAACACCCCGCAGCCGACGACCAGCGTGGCCAGCGGCGCGAGGATCGCCAGCTGCCCGAGATCCGGCCGCCGCAGCACGGCCAGCACACCGAGCACACCGAACGCCCCGATGAGCACCAGCCCCGGCGTGCGCGACGCCCGCGAGACCAGCCCGGCGACCGCGGCCAGCACCAGCATCACCAGGCCCATGCCGACGAACAGCGCGAGCTTGTCGTAGACGTAGAAGACTTCCTTGCCGAACTCGGTCAGCCAGCCCGGCGAGAACTCGGCGACGGTGTTCCCGACCGCGACCACCGGTGACGAGTTCCGCCCGAGGAACGCGGACAGCAGGTGCCCGGCCGCGGCCGCCGCCCCGGCGGCGACCACCCCGATCGCGGCCGCGCGCGGACGGGAAAGGCGTGTGCTCATGCCTCCATCGTGGTCACCGACGAGCCGGAAAGCCGCCCTCGCGCCCTTACGAGTGGATTACGCGAGCGCCGCGCGCAGCCGGTCCTCCTCGACCGACCAGTACCCGTGCTCTTCCCCGTCGACCAGGATCACCGGCACGCGGTCGCCGTACTCGGCACGCCATTCCGCGTCACTGTCCACATCGAACGTCCGCCACGCGACGCCCAGCTCACCGCAGATCCGCGCCACGTCGGCCTCCGCGCGCACGCACGCCGAGCAGCCTTCCCTGGTCACGACCGTCACCTCATGCGCCATGGCACCTTCCTACCGGAGCCGGAGACGGCGCAGCTTGCCGGTCGCCGAATGCGGCAGGCTGTCGGCGAACTCGACGCTGTGCGGCACCTTGTACCCGGCGAGCTTGCCCGCGCAGTGGTCCACCACCTGCTGCGCGGACAGCGAAGCACCCGGCGCGACCACCACGACCGCCTTGACCGCCTCGCCGCTGCGTTCGTCGACCACGCCGACCACCGCCGCCTCGATCACCTCCGGCAGTTCGGTGAGCACCGACTCGACCTCGTTCGGGTACACGTTGAACCCGTTCACGATGATCAGGTCGTTGGCGCGGTCGACCAGGTGCAGGTCGCCGTCGGTGTCCAGGTAGCCGACGTCGCCGGTGCGGAACCAGCCCTCGGCGTCCGGCCCGTGCGCGCCGTCCGGCCAGTACCCGGAGAACAGGTTGGCGCCACGCAGCGCGACCAGCCCGGTGCCGCCGTCCTCCTCGTCGAAGCTGTCCACCAGGTCGTCCGGATCGGACGGCACCGGCCCGGCGGTGCCGTCGCTGTCCACCAGCCGCAGCTCGATGCCGGGCAGCGGACGGCCGACCGAGCCGGGCTTGGGATAGCCGGTGACCAGCGTGGTGGTCACCACGGGCGCGGCCTCGGTCAGCCCGTAGCCCTCGTAGACGTCCATGCCGGTGGCGGCCCGGATCGCGGCCAGCACCTTGGGGTGCAGCGGCGCCGCCCCCGAGGTCATCCGGCGCACGGTGGCCAGCCCGGCGCCCAGTTCGTCGGCGTCCAGCGCGGCGAACTCGGCGTACATCGCGGGCACCCCGGCGATCGTGGTGACGCGGAACTCGGCGCAGTCGGCCAGCGCGCGTCGCGCGTCGAAGCGCTCGGACAGCACCACGGTGGCGCCCACCGCGGCGGCCTGCAGCAGGCCGGGTCCCAGCCCGTAGACGTGGAACAGCGGGATCGCGATGAACACCCGGTCGGAAGCCTGGAGCACGGCGGGCCGCACCGCCGAGAGCTGCTCGACGTTGGCCAGGAGCGCCCGGTGCGACAGCATCACGCCACGCGGCGGGCCGGTGGTCCCCGAGGTGTACGAGAGCACCGCGATGTCCTCGCCGCTGCCCACCGGCGCGACCGGCTCGGCCGCCTCTCCGGTGGCGTCGGGTGCGGGCAGCACGGTGACCTCGTCCGCCAGTTCCTCGGCGTCCGGGTCGTGGCTGACCACCAGCGTGGCACCGCAGTGCTCGGCCAGCGGCCGGATCTCGGCGGCCGGGGCCTGCGGGGACAGCGGCACGGCGATGCCACCGGCCCGCACCACGGCGAACAACGTCACCGCGAAGGCGGTCGAGGTCGGCAGCCGGACGACCACCCGATCACCCGGGTGCAGTCCGGCCTCGGTGAGGCGCCGCGCTTCGGCGTTCACCGCCGCGTCGGCCTGTGCCCAGGTGAGCCGCCGCTCGGTTCCTGAATCGATAAGTGCGAGTGAATCCGGGCGGCGTCCGGCGGCCGCCGAAACCAGCTCCGAGACGTTGCCCGCGGTGCCGGACGACCACTGGTGGTCCTGGTGATTCCCCTGTTCGGACGACAAATCCCAACCCCTTCCGCGAGCGCACTCACACCGTAACCAGTCTGTCATCCCCATCCCCCGAAGCGGGGATAAAGCGCGGTCCCGCCCGTTACGTCACGGGAACACCACTACCTACTTCGCGGTAACAACACGTATGCTGCACTGGTCCTGAGGGTGGTCTTGATCACTCGGGAACCAGCCGACGCCTTGCCGATGGGGCCTGGGAGGTGCGAATCGATGAGCCTGCAAGTCGCCGTGGCCGGCGGTTCGGGGGCACTCATCGGCACGAGCGTGCCGGCCCGCGGCGACCTCGCCGCGCAGCGTGCCGCCAGGGCCGAAGCCGTCAAGGCCGAGGCGTGGGACCTCGTGCACGCCGCCCAGCAGGGTGATGCCGGCGCCTTCGGCAAGCTGTACGACCGGTACGTCGACATGGTCTTCCGGTACGTGCTCTTCCGCCTCGGCGACCGCGACCTGGCCGAGGACGTGACCAGCGAGACCTTCCTGCGCGCGCTGCGCCGGATCACCTCGGTCAGCTACCAGGGCCGGGACGTCGGCGCCTGGTTCGTCACCATCGCCCGCAACCTGATCCTCGACCACGTCAAGTCCAGCCGGTTCCGCCTCGAGGTGGTCACCGACGAGGTCGCCGAGGGCGGGGCCAGCCCGTTCACCGGCTCCACCGCGCCGGGCCCGGCCGGTCCCGAGCAGCAGGTGATCAGCCGCGCGACCAACTCCGAGCTGTTCCGCTGCATCGACGAACTGGGCAGCGACCAGCGCGAATGCATTCTGCTGCGGTTCATGCAGGGGCTTTCGGTGGCCGAGACGGCGGAGATCATGAACCGCAACGAGGGCGCCATCAAGGCGTTGCAGCACCGGGCGGTCCGGCGGCTGGCCCAGCTCCTGCCGAGTGGTTTCCGGTAGTCCCGGTTGATACTGGCGGGTACGCCGTAACTGTCGTTATCGGCTGTTCGTTAGCCAGCCGTGAAGTTGCCGTGGGAGCGCGAGCACGACCGGTTCGCGCGCGCCGTCGAGGACCCGTCGTCGGACGACGACGAGTTCCGGCGTGAGCTGGACCTGGTCGGTCAGCTCCGCAGGCTCGGCAACGCGGCGTCACCCGGCCCGGAGACCAGGCAACGCATCGCCGCCGCCATCGAAGCGCGTCCGGCCGTGGTGCCCGAGCCGCGCCGCCGACGGCGGCTGGGTCCCGTGCTCGCGGGCGGGCTGGCCGGGTTGGTCGGCGTCGGCAGTCTCGGCGTGGCGCTCGCCGCGGACTCGCTGCCCGGGGATTCCCTCTATGGCATGAAACTGGCCGGGGAGACGGCCACGGTCGGACTGACCTTCGACGACGAGGCCCGCGCTGGCAAGCGCCTCGACCACGCGGGCGCCCGGCTGGCCGAACTCCGCGAGATCCGCGGGCGCGGTCCCGCCGAATTCCGCGCCACGCTGGAAAGTTTCGCGCAGGCGACCCGGGAGGGCACCGCCGAGCTGACCGCGGTCGCCACCGGCAGCTCGGGCGCGCAGCTGTCCGGCCTGCGGGGCTGGGCCGCCGAGCAGTCGCGCCTGCTGGCCGAACTGCGGCCCGTGGTGCCCGAGGGCGCGAGCGTCGCCCATGACAACGCTGTCGCGCTGGTGGGCCGGGTCGATGAGCGCGCGGCCGCGCTCGCCGAGCGGATGAGCTGCTACCAGATCACCTCCGGCAGGCACGACGATCTCGGCGCGCTGCCCGCCACCGGCGGTTGCGCGAAACCGGGTCCGCCACCGGCCGAACCCGAGGAGCCGCCCGCGGTGCCGGTCGATCGGGGCGAGTCGCGGACGGTCGCCACGCCGCCCGTCGACAACCGCCCGGAGACCGCCACGCCGGTGCTCGACGTGCCCGAGGCACCGGCACCGCCCGTGACCGAAGTGCCACCTCCCGTCACGCGGCCGCGTCCGCCGGTAATCCCGCCGCCACCTGGCGAACTGCTGAGACTTCCCCCACTGTTGCCGGGATTGCCCGAGGTGAGGGTCGGCTGGTAACCCGTCGGCCACTCCGGCTCGCTACCCTGTGCACAGGCGTTCCGCACAAAATCGGAGGCGGTGAGCGTGTCGCGGTGGAGTGGCAAGGATAAGAGTCAGGAGCTGGAGCGGCTCGCGGAAATGGCTGGTGAAGCCTCCGCCGAGGCCGCCGTCGCGATGGAGCAGGCTCCTTCCGCCGTGCTGACCGTGCCCGCGCAGGAACTGGCCGCCGGGGAGGTGGCGCCGGAGCCGGTCGCCGGGCCGGAAGAGGCCGGCCGGGCCGAGCCGCCGGCCGCCGCCGCACCGCCGGACCTGACCGCCGCCGCCTTCTTCGACGTGGACAACACGATGATGATGGGCGCGTCGATCTTCCACTTCGTCCGCGGGCTGGCCTCGCGGAACTTCTTCACCACCTCCGACCTGGCCGGATTCGCCTGGCAGCAGCTGAAGTTCCGGGTCGGCGGGCGCGAGAACCACGACGACATCAAGTCGCACCGGGAAAAGGGACTGTCCTTTGTGGCCGGTCGGACGGTGCAGGAGATGGTCGACGTCGGCGAGGAGATCTACGACGAGCTGATGGCCGAGAAGATCTGGTCGGGCACCAGGGCGCTGGCGCAGATGCACCTGGACGCCGGCCAGCGCGTGTGGCTGGTCACCGCGACGCCGGTGGAGCTGGCCGCGATCATCTCGCGCCGCCTCGGCCTGACCGGCGCGCTCGGCACGGTCGCCGAAAGCGTGGACGGCGTCTACACCGGACGGCTCGTCGGCGACCTGCTGCACGGCCGGGCGAAGGCACACGCCGTGCGGGCGCTGGCCGCCAGGGAGGGCCTGAACCTGCGCCGCTGCACGGCGTATTCCGACTCCTCGAACGATATTCCGATGCTGTCGGCGGTCGGCACGTCGGTCGCGGTGAACCCGGACTCGGGCCTGCGCGAGGTGGCGCGGGCGCGGGGCTGGGAAATCCGCGACTTCCGCACGGGGCGGAAGGCCGCCAAGATCGGCGTGCCTTCGGTACTGGGCGCGGGCGCGGTAGCGGGCGCCGTCGCCGCGGGGCTCGCCTACCGCCGCCGCTGAGCCACCAGCCCACGCCCCACCCACCACACCCGCGCCGCCGACCGCGAGCCTCACGCCGCTGCGTCGGCAGCCGCCGCTGGGTCGCGGCCGCCGACCACGAGCCCTGCCACCGACCGCAGACCGCGGGCCGCCGCCGACTGCAGGCTGCCGCTGGGCCGCCAGCCACAGCCGACCGCGGGCCCTGCGCCACTGACCGCAGACCGCAGGCCGCCGCTGAGGTACCAGCCACCGCTGACCGCGAGCCCCGCCGCCGAGTCACCAGGCCGCCCCGCCGACCACGAAGCCTGCACCGCTGGCTGCGGCGGCTGCCGTTGTGTCGGCAGCCGCCGCGAGGCTTGCGCCGTGGGCCTCAGCCTCGGCCGAGCAGGAACTCCCGCGCCTGCTCCGCCACCGGCTCCGGCGCCATCCAGAACGCGGAGTGGTCCTGGCCGGGCAGCGTCAGCACGGTGACGTTCGGCAGGGTCTCGGCCAGCGCGGCCGCTCCCGCCCGGATGAAGTCCTCCCCGTTGCTGCCGACGGAGACCGCGATCGGCGCGTCGATGGACCACCGGTCGGCGGGCAACGGCTTGCCTTCCTGCAGCCCGCGGAGGATCCGCGCGTCGTAGGCGTAGGTGTGCGCGTACTTGGCCATTTCGTCCCAGGACGGGTCCTCCTTCATCGCCGGGAGGTACTCGGCGGGCACCCGGATCATCCTGGTCATGAAGTACTCGACGGCCTCGCTGCGCTTGCCCGCCCCGACCAGCGCTTCCAGGTGCTCGACGTAGTCGGCGGGGGCCGGCGGCCGCGAGTCGTCGACGATGAACGGCGGCTCGTAGAGGTAGACCCCGGTCACCTTGCCGCCCAGCGCGCTCGCCGCGTCCAGCGTGAGCCCGCTGCCGCCGGACCCGCTGGTCAGCGCCGCGGAGCCACCCGCGACCTCGATCAACGCGGCGATGTCCTCGATCTCGCGTGCCGGGTCGTAGGGCTGCGGGTCACCGCTGGCGCCGCGGCCGCGGCGGTCGAAGCTGATCACCGTGAAGTGCTCGGAGAGCGCGGCGGCCAGGCCCGCGACGCCGGTGTGGTCCTCGGCGACGTTGCTGACCACGATGATCGCCGGGCCGGAACCGGTCTTCCGGTAGGCGATCGTGGTGCCGTCGGCTGAGGTGAGGGTGGACATGTTGTCGGACATGGTCGTTGCTCCTTCGGAAGTCTTCGGTTCGATCAGGTCGGCCAGGCGGTCGAGCGCTTCGGCGTAGCCTTCGGCCATCTGGAGTTCGACGGCCCGCCGCAGCGCGGCGGCGTCGGGGAAGGTGGCGGACACCTCGACGGTGCAGCCGGTGTCCGCTGGGGTGAAGGTGACGGTGGTCGGGAACGTCCCCGTGCCGTCGGCCTCCCAGGTCTCGTCGGCAAATGTGTCCTCATAGGACAGTTCGGCGCGGGGCACGACGGACCCGTAGGTGGCGACGATGCGGACCGGATCGGCCGACTCGTCCGCCGGCGCCATCCGGAACCGCCAGCGCCCGCCCGGCCGCACGTCCATCTCGTACACGGTGGCGGCCCAGCCCTCCGGCCCCCACCACTGGCTGATCGCCTCGGCGTCGGTCCAGGCCCACCAGACCCGGCCGAGCCCCGACCGGTAGGTCCGGCTGATGTGCACGGTGTTGCGTGCCCGGTCGATCGTGATGCCTTCCGGCATTGGTCAATCCCCCTCTTGGTCCGCTGTCTCGTTGAGGAAGGCGCCCAGGCGGTCCATCCGCGCCGTCCACAGTCCGGCGAAGCCCGCCACCCAGTCGCTCAGCTCACGCATCGCTTCGGGGCGCAGGTGGTAGATGCGCTGCTGCGCCTGCTTGGTCACGTCGACCACGCCCGCCTCGGCGAGCAGCCGCAGATGCCGCGACACCTGCGGCTGCCCGAGGCCGAGCGCGTCCACGATGGCGCCCACCGACCGGGGGCCACCCTTGAGCAGTTCGACGATCCGGAACCGGTTCGGCTCCGAGATCGCTGTCATCCGCTGTTGCACCTTGCTGGCCACACCAGTGACTATATACCGCGACACATATACACGCAAGTACATATACGAGATAGGCGCTCGAGACGAGCGTGCTGGTTGCGGCAGGCGAGCGCGGTACCGGTGGCAGGCGGCGTCACCAGCACCGGGACACGTGGTCCACGCCGTCGATCTTCAGGCGCGCAGCCCGCGAAGAAGTCAGTCCCGGAAGATGCTGCGGCGTTGCGAGAGGCGGCGGTACAGGGTGTGCTGGATCGACTCGCGCACCTGGTCGGTCAGGTTGAACACCAGCATCGGATCGTCCTCGGCGTCCGGGCCGAACTGGTCGGTGCGGATCGGCTCGCCGAACTCGATGTGCCACTTCGTCGGCAGCGGGATCGCGCCCAGCGGCCCCAGCAGCGGGAAGAACGGCGTCACCGGGAAGTACGGCAGCCCCAGCAGCCGCGCCAGCGGCTTGATGTCGCCGATCTTCGGATAGATCTCCTCGGCACCGACCACCGAGCACGGGATGATCGGCACCCCGGCCCGCATCGCCGCCGAGACGAAGCCGCCGCGGCCGAAGCGTTGCAGCTTGTACCGCGACGAGAACGGCTTCCCGATGCCCTTGAAGCCCTCCGGCCACACCCCGACCAGCTCACCGGCACGCAGCAGCCGCTCCGCGTCCGGGTTGCAGGCCAGCGTCTGCCCCGACTTGCGCGCCAGCGAACCCACCAGCGGCATGCGGAACACCAGGTCGGCACCCAGCCCGCGCAGGTGCCGGTGCTCCGGGTGCTCGTCGTGCACCGCGACCGCGGTCATCACCGCGTCCAGCGGAATGGTGCCCGAGTGGTTGCTGACCAGCAGCGCCCCGCCCTCGACCGGCAGGTTGTGCACACCGTGCGTGCTGACCCGGAACCACTTCTCGTACAGCGCGCGGAACGGCGGCATCAGCAGCGCGTCGGTCAGCTCCACGTCGAAGCCGAACTCGTCCACCGTGTAGTCGCCGGTGAGCCGGTTGCGCACGAACTTGAGCAGGGTGACCAGCGCGTCCGGTAGCTCGGCCTCGTCAGCCGCGACCGCCGGGGCCGGCGCCTTCGGGAACGGGAAAACCGGAGCGTCGGCGAGCCGGGTCGCTTCCTCCGCGGCGCCTTCCGGCCTGGCGGCCGTCGGCTCGGGGGCCTTCTCGCGACCCGGTCCGTGCAGCGGAATCACCTGCGCGCTCGTGCTCGTGGTCACTTCCTGCGCCCTGCCTTCCCTTCTGTCCCTGACCCCGTCCGCGCGGCTCATCGCCCGCCGGCCTGACCGGTGGCGGCGGCGACGGCCACCTTCCCGGCGAGCTTGGCCAGCCGCGGGCCGTCGAGCACCGGCCGCAGCCCGCGACCCTGTACGTAGTCGTCGAAAGCTTCCCGCGTGGTCCATCGCGGGGTGTACCCGAATTCCTGCTTCAGCTTGGTGGTGTCCACCACCCGGCCGAAATTGAGCAACCGCACCTGATCGGCGGAGAAGTCCACCAGCTTGGCCCCGCGCAGCACCTTGCCGACCGACGGCACCACCCCGCGCGGCATCGGCAGCTCGACCCGGCCGGCCCGCCGGATCGCCTGCGACAGCGTCAGCACCCCTTCGCTGCCCACGTTGAACACGCCCGGCTTGTCCTCGAGCGTGGCCTGCTCCAGCACGGCCAGTGCGTCCGAGGAGTGCAGCAGCTGCATCCGCGCGTCGTAGCCGAACACGGTCGGCACCACCGGCAGCGAGAAGTACCGCGAGAGCACGGTGTCCACCTCGGGACCGATCAGGTTGGTGAACCGCGCCATGGTGACGATGATGTCCGGGCGGCGGCGCGACAGCCCGCGCACGTAGCCCTCCATCTCCACCGCGTCCTTGGCGTAACCGCTGGTCGAGGTGGGAATGAGCTCGGAATCCTCGGTGAACACCGCCTGTGACCGGGAACTCGCGCCGTACACCGCGGCGGTGGACTTCACCACCAGCTTGCGCACCTGCGGTGACCGCTGGCACGCGGCGAGCAGGCGCATGGTGCCGATCACGTTCACCTCCTTGATCGCCGACCGGCGGCCGGGGGCGGCCGGGTGGCAGGTGGTGGAGGCGTGCACCACGGTGTCCACCTGCGCGGTGCTGATGACCTTGGCGATCAGCGGGTTGCGGATGTCGGCGCGCACGAACTCGGCCTTGCCCATGCGCTGCAGCACGGACTTCGCCGGTGCGGTGGTGTCGACGCCGATCACGCGCTCGAAGTCGGGGTGGCAGCCGAGCCGGGCGAGCAGGCGCCCGCCGAGCTCACCGCCGACTCCGGTGACGAGCACGATTCTGGACGGCATTCGGCCCCCTGGCGGGATTGTGCGGACATCGATCTCTCGGGCGGGACAGCCGCAACTCCGGACGCTGTCACTCAGTGCGCGGCTGGTTACGCAAGACCGTATCGCGCTGGCGCACCCGCGATGTTACCCCGCGACGGGCTGGCCGGAAGACCGTCTTACCTGCTGTTAACGCGGCTCAACCGGTTTCGGGGACGGACCACACTAATGGCGGCGGCCCGCCCGGCTGAGCCGGACGGGCCGTTCGCTGTGTTGCTTCGTGGTGCTTCGCGATGCTTCACACAGCAGGTGGAACCTGTGGTTCGCCGCTCACTTGCCCTGCTTGCGACGCTGCATCCGCGTGCGGCGCAACAGCTTGCGGTGCTTCTTCTTGGACATGCGCTTGCGGCGCTTCTTGATGACCGAGCCCACAGGTGCTCCTTAACCTCTCGTCAGTGATCACCCGGCCAGGCGCGATCTGCGGCGCTACCGGACGAGCGGCCTACTAGGTTACCGGTGGCCGGGCGGCCACCGGTCGGCGGGGGAGGTCTCATCCCACGTCGTAGTAGGCGCTGTCCAGGTATTCGTGCACCGCCTTCTCCGGCACCCGGAACGATTTCCCGACTCTCACGGCCGGGAGTTCGCCCGAGTGCACGAGCCGGTAGACGGTCATCTTGGAGACCCGCATCAGCGTGGCCACCTCGGCAACTGTCAGGAACTGGACCTGACGTGGTGGTGTCAGGTCCTCTTGTTTCTTCTTCGTCGGCATAGTCACCGCGTCCTTCGACACGTGTCGCGCCGCTCGGCTTCCCCACCGGCGGTACCGACACGCACGTGCTTCTAGCGAGGGTAGCGGGACAGGTGAGACTAATGCGACGCCTGTCACCGGAAATGGCCCCAACCAGGCCCGATATCGCCAACATTCGCCCGTTTGCTGGCCAGCCACCTGGGCGAACGGGGGGCGGTCAGTCGTGCGCCTTGCCCAATTCGACCGACCGGTCACGGGCCGCTTCGATGGCCGCGAGCAGCGCCGCGCGCACCCCGTGGTTCTCCAGTTCGCGGATCGCGTTGATCGTGGTGCCCGCCGGCGAGGTGACGGCCTCACGCAGCGTGACCGGGTGCTCGCCGGTCTCCGCGAGCATCTTCGCCGCGCCGACCGCCGACTGCACGATCAGCTTCTCGGCGATGTTGCGGGGCAGGCCGAGCAGGATGCCCGCGTCGATCATGGCCTCGACCAGGAAGAAGAAGTAGGCCGGACCGGAGCCGGACAACGCGGTGACCGCGTCCTGCTGCGATTCGGGCACGCGGACCACGCTGCCGACGCAGGCCAGCAGCTCCTCGACCAGGGCGAGATGCTCGGGCGTGGCGTACCGGCCGGGTGAAATCGCGCTCATCGCCGCACCGACCACCATCGGGGTGTTCGGCATCACCCGGACGACGGGCGTGCCCTCGGCCAGGCGGCGTTCGTACAGCGCGGTCGGCAGCCCGGCGCAGAGCGAGACGACCAGGGTCTCGGGGCGCAGCAGCGGGCCCAGCTCGTCGAGCAGCGGCTCGATGTCCTGGGGCTTGACCGCGACGATCAGCACGTCGGCCAGCTTCGCGGCCTCGGGCACGTCGACACCGCGGACGCCGTAGCGGCGGGTCAGCTCCTCGGCGCGCTCCGGGTACCGCTCGGTGAACAGCAGCTCGCCGGGCTTGCGCCCGCCGTGCAGCAGCCCCGACAGGAGGGCCTCGCCGATCTTTCCCGCTCCGAGCACCGCGATGACAGCCATGCCGTCGATTATCACCGGCGCCCCTGCGACCGCCGGGCGGCGGGGGCAGCGGGTCAGGGGCCGGGGGCCAGGGCGAGCTGGCGGGCCTGGCAGATCAGGCGGCCCGCCGAGTCGATCACGGTGGCGTCCGAGTCGAACCAGGATTCGTGGATGGCCCGGCAGTCGACCTGCACGCGGAGCCAGCCGGGCGCGGGGCGGCACCGGATCAGCGCGGTCAGCTGGACGGTCGGCGCCCAGCCCATCCGGCCCACGTTGAACACCACCGGCGGGTTCACGTCCCCGGCCAGCAGCGCGAAGTACGCGTCCGGCTGCCCGGTGCGCGGCCGCACCCACAGCCGGATCCGCGGCGCGTCCGCGGTCCGCCCGGCCAGGTAGCCGACGGTCGACGGGTCGAGCCGGACGTCGCAGGCCTTCGCCAGGTTGAACGCGCCTTCGGCGGTGTTCGCCCCGATCTGGATCGCGCCCGGCGGCGGCTCGGCCGGCACCGGCGGCACGTCCGTCCACTCCGGACGCCGCGTGGGCAGCCGCCCGGTGGTCACCCGTGCCTCGACACAACTGCGCCCGCGCTGCTCCAGCCGCACCCCGACCACCGTGGCGCGGCGGCCGAGCTTGTGCAGCTCGGTGCGCAGCAGCACCGGCCCGATCGCCGGCGGGTGCAGGAACTCCGTCGAGACCACCAGCGGTTCCGCCTGCGGCTCACCGCGTTCGGCCAGCGCCGCCTGCGCCGACCTGGCCAGCAGCGCCAGCAGGAAACCGCCGTGCGGATGCGCGCCGATCGACCACTCCGGCCGCAGATCGGCGGTGAACGTGCCGTCGCCCAGCGAGCGGACCGAGATCGCCGCACCGAACGGCACGGCCTCTTCCGCTGCGCTCACGAACGGCTGGCCAGCGCGCGCAGGAAAAAGCCGAGGTTCGCCGGGCGCTCGGCGAGGCGCCGCATCAGGTAGCCGTACCACTGCTCCCCGAACGGGACGTACACCCGCACGGTCTCCCCCTCCCCGGCCAGCCGGCGCTGCTCGTCCGGCCGGATCCCGTACAACATCTGGAACTCGTAGCTGCCCTGCTTGCGCCCGTACCAGCGCGCCCGCTCCCCGAGGATGTCCACCAGCCGCGGGTCGTGGGTGGCGAACATCGGGTACCCGTCCCCGGCGAGCAGCGCGTTCGCCGACCGCACGTAGCTCAGGTCCACCTCGTGCGCGGTGCCGAAGGCCACCGACTCCGGTTCGGCGTAGGCCCCCTTGCACAACCGGACGCGGGAACCGGCGAGCGCCAGCGCGTCGGCCTCGGTCCGGCGCAGGTACGACTGCAGCACCGCCCCCGCCCACGGCCAGGTGCGGCGCAGCTCCGCGACCGTGGCCAGGGTGGCGTCGGTGGTGGTGTGGTCCTCCATGTCGAAGGTGACCGTGGTGCCGCACTGCTCGGCCGCCGCGCAGATCCGGTAGGCGTTGTCCACGCTCAGCCGCCCGGAGAGCTTCTGCCCGATGGCCGACAGCTTGACGCTCACCTCCGCGTGCGGTGCCAGCCCCTCGCCGTGCAACTGGTCCAGCAGGTTCAGGTAGGTCCGCACGGTGTGCTCGGCCTGCTCGACGTCGGTGGTGTCCTCGCCGAGGTAGTCCAGGGTGGTGTTGAGCCCGTCGGCGGCCAGCCCGCGCACCACCTCGACCGCCCGCGCGCAGCTCTCCCCGGCGACGAAGCGCTCGACCACCGACCGCGTGCCCGGTGCGGTGGAGACCAGCCGCCGCAGGCGGTTGCTGCCTGCCGCGGCGAGTATCGTCGAGCGCACGAGGTTCACGCCGGAAACCTTACGTGTTCGGTCGGCCGAAACCGAGTCACCCGGCGGCCTGCCCGCCGGTAAAGATGATCTTGGTAGGTTACTGCCCGAGGTGCAAACGCGCGTACAGCAGCGCCTCGGCCAGATCCTTGACCCGGCGCGCCCGCTCACCGGCCCGCCGCGTGTTGACCTCCAGCACCACCTGCCCGTCGAACCCGCTGCCGCGCAGCAGTTCGAGCACCTCCGCGCACGGCTGGCCACCGCGGCCGGGCACCAGGTGCTCGTCCTTCGGCACGCCGGTGCCGTCGGCCAGGTGCAGGTGCGTCAGCCCCGGTCCCATGCGGCCGGCCAGCGCGATCGGGTCCATTCGCGCGGCCGCGGTGTGCGACAGGTCGAGCGTGTAGTTGCGGTAACCCACGTCGGTCGGGTCGATCGACGGCCGGAACGCCGACACCCGCGCGTCCCGGTTCCCGCCCGGCGGCCGGACCTTGAACATGTTCTCCACCGCGACCGCCACGCCGCTGGTGTCCTCCAGCTCGGCGACCAGGTCGGCGAAGCCGTCGCCGTAGCGGCGCTGCCAGCGGAACGGCGGGTGCACCACCACCGTCCGCGCGCCCAGCTCCTGGGCGGCCTCCACGCTGCGGCGCAGCCGGACCACCGGATCGGGCGACCACACGCGCTGCGTGATCAGCAGCGACGGCGAGTGCACCGACAGCACCGGCATGCCGGTGCGCTTCGACAGCTTCTTCAGCGCGCCGACGTCCTGGCTGACCGAATCCGCCCAGACCATCACCTCGACCCCGTCGTAGCCGAGGTCGGCGGCCAGCTCGAAGGCGGCGCCCGCCTTCAGCGGCCACACCGATGCGGTGGACAGGCCGATGGGAATCGTCACGCCGGAATGGTCCTACTTGGACAGTAGGAGCAGTGCGGCGGGTGACACCGTGACCACCAGGCCGACCAGCACGGCGAGCACGGTGGTCTGCATGTCGTCGGCCCGCCGGATCTTCCGCACGATCCAGACCAGCGCGACGATCACCACCAGCGCGGCGATCAGCGCGGCGGCGGGCAGCCTGCCCCACAGCCAGTTGAAGCCCAGCCAGACCCCGGCGCCGCCGATCACGCCCAGCGTCAGCTGGGCCGCCATCGCCAGCCACTGCTTGCCCGGTGACGCCTCTTCCTCGGGCAGCTCGTCGACCCCGGCGACGCCGTCGTAGGAGTCGTCCAGCTCGTCGGGCTCGAGTTCGGCGTCGAAGCGGTCGTCGTAGCCGGGTGCGTGGCGCGGGTCGTCGTAGTCGTCGGCGTACGCGGGACCGCCGAGTTCCCCGGCGACCGGCCGCTGCACGGCTTCGAAGTCGCCGGTGCTGAACCGGCCGGAGGCGTACTGCCCGCCGGCGTACGGGTCACCGGGCGGGCCGTCGTCGAGCGGGTCGTCGTCCACCGGCGCCATCGCGGCCTGGGTGTCCTCCAGGCGCGCCTGCTCGCGGCGCTGGCGCCAGCCGGACAGCCCGGCGGGCGGCTCGTCGGGCTCCGGCTCGGGCTCGAACGGCGGCTCCTGCGGCGGGCGCGGGGCGAACCCGCTCTGGTAACCGCTGGCGTACCCGCTCGCATAACCGCTGTTGTACCCGCTGGGCGGGCCGTTGTCCGGCTCGTCCGGCACCACCGGGATCTGCTCGGTGTGCTCCTCGCGCTTCGGCGGCGCGGACCGGCGCACCGGGCTGCCCCGGCGGCGCGGGGCACGCGGCGGCACCGCGTAACCGCCGGTCGGCGGCGGGCCGGGCTCCGGCTCGGCTGGGGGCGCTTCGGCCTCGGGGCCGTCCAGCCCGTCCAGCCCGTCCAGCCGGGCCGCGAGCGCGCCGGGCGGCGGTGCCGGTGGGGCCGGTGGAGCGGGCGGTGGCGGTGGCTGCTGGAGGCGGCCACGGGTCGGGACCCGCCGGGTGGGCGGGTCGACCGGGGACTCGGCCGCGGGCGCGCCACGACGCGAGCCGCGGGGCGCGCGCCGGGGTGGCTCGTCCGGCGCGGGCAGCGGCCCGGAATCCTGCTGGGGCGGGCGCGGGAGCGCGCCGGAATCCTGCGGTGGACGCGGGAGGGCGCCGGAGTCCTGCTGCGCGCGCTCCTGCCGCGACGGGCGGGGCAGCGCGCCGGAGTCGTGCCGCGCCCCCGAGCGGCGGGGGGCGCCGTTGCGCCGGTTCGCCGGGGGCGGGGTGTCGCCCTGGACGCGTTCGATGATCGCCTGCGGGGCGGTGTCGCTGATGTCGCGCCGCGGGGCCTCGTCCTCGTCGTCGGCACGACGACGACGGCGACGTGAACCGCCGCCCTGGCCACCGTGTTGGGCGAGCAGTTCGGCCACCGTTTTCTGGTGCTGCTCGCCACCGCTGTCTTGGGTCATCCCTTCCACCGTGCCTGTCGCCCGTCGTCGAAGTCCAGTCCCCGTCCGCCCAGTGCAGTGTCCTCGGCCCCGTTGGAATGGTCCAGCCGCCGCAGGATCACTCCCTCCCGCAACGCCCACGGGCAGATCTCGAGTTCCTGCAGTGACAAAGCTCGCATGGCCGCCTGCGCCACCAGCGCGCCGCCCACCAGCTGGTGGGCGCGACTGGCGCTGACCCCTTCGAGCTGGGCCAGGTCGGCCGCGGTCATCCGCGAGATGAACGCGATCAGCTGCCGCAGCGCGGTGTCGGTCAGCGTGCGGCGGACCCGCGGTCCCTCCGCCGACGGCGCCGCGCCGGTCAGCCGTGCCAGCGAGCGGAAGGTTTTCGAAGTGGCCACCACCCGATCGGGTAGCCCCTGCTTGGCCACCTTCTTCGCCAGGCCGGCCAGCTGCTCCTCCAGCCAGGCGGAGGTGGCGATCAGCTCGGACCGGCTCGGCGGGTCGTGCTTGAACCGGGTGCGGGTGGTCCGCCCGGCCCCCAGCGGCAGCGATTCGGCCAGTTCCGGCTCCTCGTCCATGCCCATCGCGACCTCGAGCGAGCCGCCGCCGATGTCGAGCACCAGCAGCTTGCCCGCCGACCAGCCGAACCACCGGCGGACCGCGAGAAAGGTCAGCCGCGCCTCGTCCACCCCGGACAGCACCTGCAGGTCGACCCCGGTTTCCTCGGTGACCTTGCGGAGCACCTTCGCCGAGTTCTTCGCCTCGCGGACCGCCGAGGTGGCGAAGGCCATCACCTCGCGGCAGCCCAGCCGCGCGGCCGCCGCCTTGGCCGACGCGACCGCGCGGACCAGGTCGTCCGCGCCCGACTTGCTCAGCTCACCGTTGCCGGTGATCTGCTCGGCCAGGCGCAGCACGGTCTTCTCGGAGTGCATCGGCAGCGGGTGCGCACCACGGTGCGCGTCCACCACGAGCAGGTGGACGGTGTTCGAGCCGACGTCGAGAACCCCAAGGCGCACGGGGGTAAACGGTACCCGGCTGAGCAGACCCGCTGGTCGGCAACCGAGATTAAACCGAGATCATGACTCGAACTTGTAGCCGAGACCACGCACCGTGACCAGGTGCCGCGGCGAGCCCGGATCGGGTTCGATCTTCGACCGCAACCGCTTGACGTGCACGTCCAGGGTCTTGGTGTCCCCGACGTAGTCCGCGCCCCACACCCGGTCGATCAGCTGCCCGCGGGTGAGCACGCGGCCCACGTTGCGCAGCAGGTACTCGAGCAGGTCGAACTCCTTGAGCGGCAGCGAGACGTCCTCGCCGTCGACGGTCACCACGTGCCGTTCGACGTCCATCCGCACCGGCCCGGCGGCCAGCACCAGCGGCGCCAGCTCGCCCTCGGAGCCCGGCTCACCACCACGCCGCAGCACCGCGCGCACGCGGGCGATCAGCTCGCGCGCCGAGTACGGCTTGGTGACGTAGTCGTCGGCGCCCAGCTCCAGGCCGACCACCTTGTCGATCTCGCTGTCGCGCGCGGTCACCATGATCACCGGCACGCCGGAGCGCTGCCGCAGCTGCTTGCACACGTCGGTACCGCTCATGCCCGGCAGCATCAGGTCGAGCAGCACGATGTCGGCGCCGTTGCGGTCGAACTCCTCCAGCGCCTGCTGCCCGGTGGTGGCCACCGCGGCGGTGAAGCCCTCCTTGCGCAGCAGGAAGGCCAGCGGGTCGGCGAAGGACTCCTCGTCCTCGACGATGAGCACCCTGGTCACAACTGTCCTCCATGATCGGTGACGTCCTGGGCAACCACGAGGCGGGGAGTCCGCTCGGGGGGCATGTCGGCACGGGTGGCCGCGGCCGGTTTCCCGGCCGCCGCGCGGCCGTGGTCCGGCTGGTGCGCGGGTATGCGCAGGGTGAACGTGGAGCCGGTCCCCGGGCTGCTCCACAACCGCACGTCACCGCCGTGGTTGGCGGCGACGTGCTTGACGATGGCGAGGCCGAGCCCGGTGCCGCCGGTGGCCCTCGACCGCGCCTTGTCCGCCCGGTAGAAGCGCTCGAACACGCGCTGCTGGTCCTCCTCGGCGATGCCGATGCCGCGGTCGGTCACCGCGATCTCGACCGCGCCGTCGACCAGCCGCCTGCTCACCGAGACCGGACTGCCCGGCGAGGAGTAGTTGATCGCGTTCTCCAGCAGGTTGGACAACGCGGTGACCAGCAGCGTGCGGTCGCCCTCGATGAGCAGCGAGCTGGGCTGGTCGGTGGTCACCACGATCTCGGCGGACTCGGCGGAGAGCCGGACCCGGCCGAGCGCCTCGCGCACCACCGCGTCCACCTCGACCACGTTGAGATCGGGCAGCCGCTCGGCACCCTGCAGCCGCGAGAGCGCGATCAGCTCGGTGACCAGCTGCCCCAGCCGGGTCGATTCGCGCAGGATCTTGCCGCCGAACCGGCGGACCTCCTCGACGTCGTCCGCCGCGTCCAGCACCGCTTCGGTGAGCAGCGCGATCGCCCCGACCGGGGTCTTCAGCTCGTGGCTGACGTTGGCCACGAAGTCCCGCCGGGTGGCCTCCAGGCGGACCGCGTCGGAGTGGTCCACCGCCTCGACCACGGTGAACCCGTCGCCGAGCGGGCGGACCTCACCGAGCACGGCCTCCGGCTGGCGGCCGCGGGTCTCCAGCGGTGACAGGTCGATCTCCAGCGCGTCGTCGGTCTCCACCACCTGCTCGGCGGCCTTCCGCGCCCTGGCGTCGGCGCGGTTGTCGCGGACCAGGCCCAGTTCCTCGGCACGCGGGTTGTGCAGCACCATGTCGCCGAAGCGGTTCAGCACCACCACGCCGTTGTTCGAGGAGTGGATCAGGCGGGACAGCAGTTCGGCCACGGTCGGGCCGACCGGCCGCCGGCGCACGGTGCGACGGCGGCGCAGCGAGGCCGCCAGGAAACCGGCTACCGCGCCGACCACCAGTGCACCGATGGCCAAAGCGAGTGAAGCGGGCACGGTCACGAGGGAATCGTAAGCAGTCAGGTGGCCGTTTGGCCTAGTCCTGGCTGCCTCGTCGTGACGCCCGTGACACCTTTGGGCGGTTTGTTCGCGCGCCCGTCAGTGCCTGTTCACGCATTCGTAGCCGAATTCAGTCGGTCGAGTTCCTCCGTTGAGAGTTCGAGCGCTCCGGCGGCGACGTTTTCGTCGAGATGAGTGACACTGCCAGTGCCCGGGATGGCCAGCACGTTGGGTGCCCGGTGGAGGGTCCACGCGAGCAGCACCTGCGCCTCGGTCACCCCGCGCGCGGCGGCGATCCCGGCGACCACACCGTCCGACAGGTTCCCAGCTCCGCCGTGCACGGAGAAGAACGGGACGAAGGCGATTTCCCGCTCGGTACAGGTGTCCAGCAGCGCGTCGTCGTCCCGTTTGGACAGTCCGTACCAGTTCTGCACGGCGGTCACCGGGGCGATCCCGCTCGCCTCGGCCAGGTGTTCGTGACCGACGTTGGAGATGCCGAGGTGCCGGATCAGCCCCTGCTCGCGCAGTTCGGCGAGCACCCCGAAGCGCTCGGCGAGCGAGCCGGAACCGCGGTCGAGTGAAGTGCCGATCCGCAGGTACACCAGGTCGAGGTGGTCGCGGCCGAGTTCACGCAGGTTCTGCTCGACCTGCCCGCGCAGCTGGTCCGGGCGGGCCTCCGGCTGGTGCTCGCCCTCCGCGTTCCGGCTCGGGCCGACCTTGGTGGCGATCACCAGGTCGTCCGGGTAGGGCGCGAGGGCCCGCCGGATCAGGTCGTTGGCGGACACGCGGCCGAGGAAGTAGAAGGCGGCGGTGTCGATGTGGTCGACGCCGAGGTCGACGGCCCGGCGCAGCACGGCGATGCCCTGATCGGGGTCGCGTTCGGTGCCGTTGGGGCCGAGCGCCAGCCGCATCGCGCCGAAGCCGAGGCGGTGCACGAGCCGGTCGCCGAGTTTCCAGGTGGGAGAAATTGTCATGCCTTCAGCCTGTGCGGTCATCGTTTTGTCATCCACCTTCGGCAACTTGCTGCCAGACTTGACCGGTGATCGCCGTGGTCAAGGGTGAGGAAGAGCTGTACGCGCGCACCGAGCACCTGTTCATGAGCGCGACCGAGGTCTGGTGCGCCGCCGCCGACCTGAGCACCTTCGCCGCGTCCCGCCGCACCCAGGAGCAGCTGGGCGGCTACCGCGCGAAGCGGGTGCGCAAGATCTACCGGCCGTCCCTGCTGCTGGACCACGCCGCGAGCGCACACCTCGACGAGGTGGTGCGGCTCGGCGCGGAGGTCCGGATCAGCGCGGACGAGATCAACGAGACGATCGTCCTGGACCGCCGGGTGGTGATCCTGGCGGGCGACCGGACCGCGGGCGACCGCGCGTACAGCGTGCTGACCGCCCAGGAAACCGTGCAGGGCGTGGTGTCGCTGTTCGACGCGGCCTGGCGCGGCGCGACCGACCTGGCGGTGTACGACGCGCGGGTGGCCGAACTCCGCACGCTCGCGCCGCGCATCCTCGACATGCTGGCCTCCGGCTGCAAGGACGAGACCGCGGCCCGCTCGCTCGGGCTCGGCCTGCGGACCTACCGGCGCCGGGTGGCCGAACTGATGGACGCGCTCGGCGCCACCTCCCGCTTCCAGGCGGGCGTCCGTGCGGGAGAACTGGGGTTGCTTTGAGGATCTGGCCAATTCTGTGCGTTGCCGTACTGGTTTCCGGGTTGGTTTCCGGGTGCACGCGGGCGGTGCCGGGTGAGCCGGTGCCGCCGTCCGTCCCGGCGAACCTGGCGCTGGTCGATCTCGCGGCCACCAACGACGTGCTGACGGCGTCGAAAACCGCGGTCGAAGGGGTGTTCAGCTTCGACCCGGCCAACCCGGGCGCGCAGGCCGACGCCGCCGCGAAGCACCTGACCGGTGCCGCGCGCACGCAGGTCGAGGAGCGGCTCGGCGAGGTGCGTCAGACGGGCGCCAAGGTGACCACCGTGGCCCGCGAGGCCGCGGTGGCCGAGCTGACCCCCGGCTCGGCCAAGGTGCTGGTGCTGCTCGACCAGACCAGCACCCGGACCGACCCGGTGCAGAGCAGCTCCGGCGGCGCGGCCCTGCTGGTGACGGCCCAGCGCGAAGGCGGCAAGTGGCTCGCGAACGACATCGTCGCCAGCCCCACCCTCGCGCCGGTTCCGGCGTCGCCGGGCGGGCCGGTGGCCGAGGCACGTGACTCCGCGCTGGCCGCGGCCCGCACCGGCCTGGAGGCGTTCATGCGGGTCGACAGCAACGATCTCGACGGCTGGATCGACCGCCAGCTGGCGGTCGCCGCCGAACCCCTGCTCTCCCAAATCCGCGCCGGCGCGCAGAACACCGTGGACGCCGTGCGCACGCAGGGCACCACGGTGACCGTCGCGCCGGACATGGCCATCGCGGCGAAGTCGGCCGCCCCTGACCTGGTGACCGGCCTGGCGGTGGCGAAGACCACGGTCACCAATCCCGGCACGCAGCCGACCGAACGGGTGCTCCGCATCACGTTCGAGATGACGCGGCAGCCGGACGGCTGGAAGCTCCGCGCCCTCTCGAACCTGCCGGTTACCGGCTAGGCCACTCGAGCACCGCGCGTTCCTGCGTCACCGGGTACCCGGCGCGCTCGAACGCGGCGGCCATCGCCCGGTTGCCGAGGTCGGTGGCCGCGAGCACGCGCTTCTCGCCGTTTTCGACCAGCAGGTGCGTGCACTCCACCAGCAGGTCGTAGCCGTAGCCGTGGCCGCGGTGCTCCGGCACCACGCCGATGATGCCGACCACCGCGCCGCTGTAGTTGCGGCCCGGCACGGTCAAGCCGACCAGGTCGCCGTCCGGCGTGTAGGCCAGGCGCCACCACTCGCGTGGCGACGGGAACCACTTCAGCAGCTCCAGGTCCTCGTCGGCGGCCTGCTTGAGCCCGCCCTGGGCGATGGCGCGCTGCGCGTGGGCGTCGAGCGTGCCCTCGTGGACCCGCATGAGCGCGGCGTGGAACGCGCCGTCGTCCGGATCGGCGCGGTAGTCGAGGCGGTTCGGTCGTTCGGGCAGGCCGTCGTCGAGGGTCCAGGTGTAGCGGAACCGGTCCACCAGCGGACGCATCCCGGCCGCGAGCGCGGCGTCGATGCGCACCTGCCGCGCCTGCACCACCTCGGGCCGCTCACGCCAGTCCGCGGGCAGCGCCAGCTCGTATTCGGCGCGGAACCCGGCGGCACGCAGCAGCGCGGTGCCCGCCTGGGCGTCGGTGAAGTCGAACCAGTCCAGCGCCACCGGCTCGGTGTCCTCGGGCCCACCCCACCACGCGGCACGGGCGACGACTTCGCCGTCGCGCAGGGCAACCCAGGTCCAGCCGGGGCGGTACTCGCCCTTGGCCCACATCTCGGCGAAATCCCGGCCGAAGATGCCGAAGCCGACCAGCTGCGGAACGTCCAGTGAATCGAACAGGGAACCTTCGCCCGCTTCGAGCGGGCGGATGACCAGATCGGTCAAGTCGAAAGCCTTTCAGGAGCGTTCAGCGGAACACGCTCCCGCCTCAGCCCTCGGCAAGCTGACGACGCCCGGTGGCGGCGGGAGCGGTGAACCGGATCGGACCCATCGCTCTCACCTCTTCCTCGTCCCAGCGGGCGTCACGGACACCGTATCCCGATGTCCGTGACGCCCGTCAAGTGACTTTTGCCAGCGTGGTCAACCGGAAGGGCCTCAGCGGCCCTGGTTGGCGACCGCGGCCGCGGCCTCCTTGGCCGCCTCCGGGTCGAGATAGGTGCCGCCGGGGGTGACCGGCTTGAGGTCCTCGGTGAGGTCGTAGCGCAGCGGGATGCCGGTCGGGATGTTCAGCCCGGCGATGTCCGCGTCGGAGATGCCGTCGAGGTGCTTGACCAGCGCCCGCAGCGAGTTGCCGTGCGCGGCGATCAGCACGGTCTTGCCGGTGCGCAGGTCCGGCACGATGGTGGACTGCCAGTACGGGATGAGCCGGTCGACGACGTCCTTGAGGCATTCGGTCAGCGGCGCGTCGATGTCGGCGTAGCGCGCGTCGCCGGCCTGGCTGTACTGGTCGCCGGGGTCGATTTCCGGCGGCGGTGTGTCGTACGAGCGGCGCCAGAGCATGAACTGCTCCTCGCCGAACTCCTCCAGGGTCTGCTTCTTGTTCTTGCCCTGGAGCGCGCCGTAGTGGCGCTCGTTGAGGCGCCAGTCCCGGCGGACCGGGATCCAGTGCCGGTCGGCGGCGTCGAGCGCGAGGTTCGCGGTCGAGATCGCGCGGCGGAGCAGCGACGTGTGCACGAGGTCGGGCAGCAGCCCCGCTTCGGCGAGCAGCTCACCGCCGCGCTTCGCCTCCGCGGCGCCCTGCTCGGACAGCGGCACGTCCACCCAGCCGGTGAACAGGTTTTCCGCATTCCACGTGCTCTGCCCGTGTCGGAGGAGCACCAAGGTCCCTAGATCGGCCATGGTGGTCAGCCTGCCAGCCGGGCCACGGCCGGGCACGGTCGGGTGCGGGGTGAACAAAGTTCTACCCACAGTGCGTTACCGCCGGGTAGCGGTATCACCCGAATGCCCGAAGTGACACGCAGGTCCGCATTCGGTTGCCGACCGAACTGCACTCAGTGAGCGCCAGCGACAGATTTCACTCGAATGGAGTAGCCAGTAGTCTTGTGATTACAGACCTGCTTCTGCCAAGTTGGCTATCGACTCGCTCGGCCGGATCCACGCACTCCCCGGCCTGAGCGAGCTAGGACGCAGCTCGTCTCCCCCCTGCCGAGCTGCGGCCCGCCGGCCCCGTTGGCACCCCCCTCGTCACCGGGTCCAGAAGCGGCGGGAACGTTAAGCGGGGCGGCTCGAGTTCGCGACTCCCCCCTCCCTCGAGCCGTCCCGCCTTTCCTCGCGCGTGTTCGTGGCTTCGCCACTTCCCGCGCGCGGCGGGACGACGTGCTGGTAGCGGGGGGCCGAGCCCCCGGACCCCCACGGTGCGAGCTCCTTGCGCTGGCGAGCGCTGGGCGCGATGGGCATGAACCAGCGATTGTGTTGGACCAGCGCCCGGCCCCTACTCCGAACGTTCGCGGCTTCGCCGCATCACTCGGTGCAGCTGGAGTGTCACGAATGTGGCTTTCGAGACGTCCGGCGTCTCGAAAGCCACATTCGTGACATCCTCACCCGGGTTGGCCGCCTCAGGAACTCTCCGGCGGAACGGCCGCGACGCGGCGGCGCCGGGCTAGGAAGAAGCGAATCGCGAAGAAGAGCGGCACGCCCAGCAACACCGCGAAGGGCAGGACCGCGCCCAGAACAGTCAGCAGGCCGATGCCGAAGTCCAGGAAGGCGTCCCAGCCGCCGGCCAGGCCGCCCACGAAGCCGCGGTCCTCCTCGACCGTGGACGGGCCCGGCACCATGCTGACGTTCAGTGAAATGGTCGACATCGCCACGCTCCCCGCCAATGCTTTCTGCCGCGCCTGTAACGACTCCAGCTCCGCTTCCCGCGAAGTCAGCTCCCGCTCCACCGAAGTGATCTCGCTGATCGAGCTCGCCTGCCCGAGCAGCGCCCGCACCCGCTCCACGCTCGCGCGCTGCGTGCTCAGCCGCGACTCGACGTCCACCACCTCTTCGGTGACGTCCTTGGTCTGCAACTCCCGCCGCAGCACCTTCTCCCCGGCACCCGCGAGCTCGGTGAGCACCTGGTCCAGCTTCTCCGCGGGCACCACGATGCTCAGCGACGCCGACTTCTCGTCGGTGCGTTCCTGGCCGGTGTAACCACCCGCGCCGACCGCGATCTGGGCGGCCTTCTGCACGGTCCCGCCGACATCAGCCGAACTCAGCGAAAGCGTCGCGGTCCGCGCCAGCTTCCGGTCCGTGTTGGCGATCGCCTGCCCCGGCGGCACCCCGGCGGCCCCGGCGTCCTTGCCCGGCGCGCTTTCCCCCGCCTGCGGCTTGCCCGCCCCCTTGTCGGCCGCGGCACCCGGCGCGGCCTGCGTCTGCGCCTCCGGCGCCGCCGTGCCCGACGACGACTTCTCGGCGGTGCACCCGCCCAGCACGATGGCCCCCAGCACGAGCGCCGCTACCGCAAAACGTCTCTGTCCCATGCGCTTCATGGGCGAGTAGACGGACCGCGGGCTCAGCCCAGTTGCACGCCCGGCATCACGAATCCATCACCGGACCGGACGACGGCGCCGCCGGCTCCATCAAGTGCTTGAACGCCTGCAGGTTCGCCAGCGACTCCCCGCGCGAAACCCGCCAGTCCCATTCACGCCGGATCGAGGTGGCGAAGCCGATCTCCAGCAGCGTGTTGAAGTCCCCGTCGGCGGCCTCCAGCACCTGGCCGAGGATCTTGTCCAGCTCGGCCTCGGTGACCGACTCCAGCGCCAGCCTGCCGACCAGGTAGATGTCCCCGATGGCGTCCACCGTGTAGTGCACCGAGTACAGCTTCGCGTTGCGGCGCAACAGGAACCGGTAGACCTCTTCGTGGGCCTCGTCGGGACGGCGGCAGACGAACGCCTCCACCGAGAACGCGTGCTCACCGGCGACCAGCCAGCAGTTCGTCTGCAGCTTCTTGGTCCCGGGCAGCGTGACGAAGTAGCGACCCTCGCCCTTCCGCTCGTACTTGAGCCCCGCCGCGTCCAAAGTGGACTGGATAACGCCGTCCACGGTCAAACCGCCACCTCCGTCCGCAACGCCCCGAAGGACACCGACGCCGAAGCGTAGGCGTCCAGCAGCGCGTCGGTGGTGCGCCGCCAGGAAAAGCGGCGCGCGTGCGCCACGGCGTTCGCCGCGAGTTCCCCGTGCCGCTCGGGCCGCAGCGCGACCGAGGCCAGCGCCCCGGCCCAGTCCCGCGCGCGGTGCGTGGGCACCAGCAGGCCGGAGACCCCGTGCGCGACCGCCACCGGCAGCCCGCCGACCTCGGCCGCCACCACCGGCGTGCCGCACGCCTGCGCCTCGACCGCCACCAGGCCGAACGACTCGTTGTAACTGGGCACGGCTACCACATCGGCCGCCCGGTAAACCCGCACCAGTGCCGGACCGGGTTGCGGTGGCAGGAACCGCGTCTGCCGCTCGATACCGAGGGTGACCGCCAGCTCCTTGAGCGCCTGCGGCTGCTCCAGCCCGCTGCCGGACGGCCCGCCGACGATCAGCACCACCAGCCGGTCGGCCAGCGACGGATCCCGCCGCAGCATCGCGGCGGCCGCGTGGAGCAGCACGTCGGGCGCCTTCAGCGGCTGGATCCTGCCCGCGAAAGCCAGGATGACGGCGTCCGCGGGCAGGCCGAGCTCGGCACGCGCGGCGGCCTTCGAACCGGGCGTGAAGCGGTCCAGGTCCACCCCCGGCGACACGGTGTGCACGGCCTGCGGTGCCGCGCCGTACAGGCCGACCAGCTCACGCGCCTCGACCGCGGTGTTCGCCACCAGCCGGTCGGCCTCGGCGACGATCTGCTCCTCGCCGATCACGCGGGTCCGCGGCTCCGGGGTGTCGCCATCGGCGAGCGCGGCGTTCTTGACCTTGGCCAGCGTGTGCGCGGTGTGCACCAGCGGCACGCCCCACCGGTCGCGCGCGAGCCAGCCGACCTGGCCGGACAGCCAGTAGTGCGAGTGGATGACGTCGTAGTACCCCGGCTCGTGGAAGGCCTCGGTGCGCAGCACCCCCGAGGTGAACGCGCACAGCTGCGCGGGCAGTTCGTCGCGGCCCAGCGGCTCGAACGGGCCAGCCGGCACGTGCCGCACCAGCACACCGGGCGCCAGCTCGGCCACCGGCGGCTGGTCGGAGGAGGTGGCGCGGGTGAACACCTCGACGTTGATCCCGCGGCGGGCCATCTCGGTGGCGGTCTGGCTGATGTAGACGTTCATGCCGCCGGCGTCACCGGTGCCCGGCTGCTCCAGCGGTGAAGTGTGCACCGACAGCACCGCAACCCGGCGTGGCCAGCGCGTGGCCCTGTGCAACGTGACCGTCACGTGGTCGCTCCTCGTTCACTCCGCGCAGCTCAGTGGGCGAATCGCTCGCCGGCGAACTGCTCGAGCGCGGAGTTGAACTCCGCGGCGGCCTCGACGAACGGAAGGTGCCCTGTCCCTGGCATCCAACGCGTCCGTGCCCCCGCTATCTTCCCGGCCGCGTACTCCCCGGCCGAGAGATCCACCACTTGGTCCTGGACCCCGTGGATCACCAGCGTCGGCACGTCCAGCCCGGCGAGCACCGCCGAGCTGTCCACGTCCCGGCGGAACAGCGCCGCGCGCACCGCGGGCGGCACCGACAGGCTGGTGCCGAGCAGCGACTGGGCCAGCGGGCCGTCGACCGGGCGCGAGGACATCCCGGCGCACAACGCGGTCAGCGCGGGCACCGCCTCGGCGGGGTCGTCCGACAGCGCGGCGGGCAGCGCGTTCCGCATCGCCGGGCCGACCCGGCCACCCGGCCGGTCCCGCCCGATCTCGGTGATCGCCCCGGCGAACACGATGCCCGCGACGTTCGTGGTGCCGTGCACGCGCAGGTAGTCGGTGATCACCAGGCCGCCGTAGGACCAGCCGACCAGCAGCACCGGGGCACCCGCCCCGGCGAAGTCGATCACCGCGGCCAGGTCCTCGGCCCAGACGCGCGGCTCGTCGTAACCGAGCGCGGGCACGTCGGAGCCGCCGTGGCCACGCAGGTCCACGCCGACCAGCCGGTACCGGGCGGTCAGCCCGGGATCGGCCAGCTGCGGTGACCAGGCCAGCGACGACTGGGCCCAGCCGTGCACAAGAACGATGGCCGAGGTGTTCGCCGCGCCCGCCACACGCAGGCCGAGACGCACACCACCGGCACCGATGACTTCGGTGAGCAAGGGACCGGTCCTTCGGGGAGCTACAGAGCCGACTTGGACTGCCAAGTCTTCCAGTCGAGCAGCCAGTCCATCACGTCGGAGGTGGTCGGCATGTTCGCCTTCGAGCCGGTGATCTCCACCGGGTCGCCGATCAGCGCCGAGTCGAAGTAGGCCTTGGCGTCGGTTTCCAGCAGGTTGATGCAGCCGTGCGAGGTGTTCGCCTTGCCGATGTTGCCGCGGTTCTCCTCGTTCTCGTGGATGAACTCGCCGTGGTTGGAGATGCGGCAGCACCACTTCTTCTTCACGTTGGTGTAGCCGTAGCGCGCGTTGTCGAAGATCGAGGTGGGTTCCTTGGTCATCACGATCAGCGTGCCGTTCGGCGTGTTCAGGTTCGGGTCGGCGTCCTTGCCGTTGCTGCACGGGTAGCTCGCGTGCTCGGAGCCGTCGCGGTAGACCTTCATCACGTGGTCCGGCGTGTGCACCTTGACCACCTGGTTGCGGCCGATCTTGAACTTGGTGGTCACGTCGGACTTGGCGTAGACGCCCTTGCCGAGGTCCACGCCGTACAGCTTGGCGCTGACCTCGACCTGCGTGCCGGCCGGCCAGTACTCCTTCGGCCGCCAGTCGACCTGCCGGTCGGACAGCCAGGCCCAGGCGCCCTCGACCTCCTTGGAGGTCTTCACCTCCAGCGCGGCCTGGGCGGCCTTGCGGTCGCCGACCGCGGCCTCGAACTTCACGCTGATCGGCATGCCGACGCCCACCTCGGCGTCGTCACCGGGGTTGAGCGTGGCGCGGATGACCTTGGCGGGCTTGACCGTGTCGAACTTGCCGGTCAGCTCGACGGGCTTGCCGTCGCTGCCCGCGGCCTTCGCCGCGTAGGTGTAGGACTTGCCGTACCCGAGCTGCTCGGAGCTGGTCCAGACGGTCTTCTCCGGGTTCAGCGCGCCCTCGAGCACCTTGCCTTCGGCGTTGGTCACCTTGACCTCGGTGAGCGTGCCCTCGGTGACCTTGACCGTGACCGGCTTGGCCACCGGCGCGTCCTTGGCGTCCACGGCGGGTTCGGCGGTGAGCACGGCCTTCGGCGGTTCGGGCGCCTGCCCCTGCCCGCCGCCCGGGTTGTCACCGCCGCCCTCGTCACCGGAGCAGGCGGCCAGCGCGATGGGCGACAGCACCACCGGAGTAACCATCGCCGCCCGCAGAACCGTCCGCCGTTCGAACACCGCACACCTCCATGTCCCCGAAAAAAGCACTCGCCCCCTAGACGCCCCCGGGCCGTTCCCGGTTGCTTGCGGCCCAGGTCACAGGCCGCAATTGATCAAGAGAGGCTCCGGGTGGAGTTCCACGCCGAAGCGGGTCTCAACCCCGTCACGCACCTCGCGCGCCAGCGACAGCAGCTCGGCCGTGGTCGCCGAACCGCGGTTGGTCAGCGCGAGCGTGTGCTTGGTGGACAGCGAAACGCGGCCACCGGCTCCAGTGTGCCCCTTGCCGAACCCGGCCCGTTCGATCAGCCACGCGGCGGACAGCTTCACGCCGTTGTCGGCGGGGTACTGCGGCACCGGCACGTCGTCGCCGACCACCTCGGCGATCCGTGCCAGCACCGCGGTGACCCGCGATTCGGGCAGGATCGGGTTGGTGAAGAAGGACCCGGCGCTCCAGGTGTCGTGATCGGCCGGGTCGAGCACCATGCCCTTGCCGCGGCGCAGTTCGAGCACGGCTTCGCGCACCGACGCGGTGGGCACGCGCGCGCCGATCTCGACGTCGAGCTTCTTCGCCAGCTCGGCGTACCGGATCGGGCTGGACAGGCCGTCGCCGTGCAGGTCCAGCTCGACCGAGAGCACCACGCCGTGATCGGTGCCCTTGAGCACGCTGGTGCGGTACCCCAGCCGCAGCTGCTCCTTGGCCAGCGTGCGGACCTCGCCGGTGCGGCGGTCGTACAGGCGCACCGAGCGCAGCAGGTCGGCGATCTCGAAGCCGTAGGCACCGACGTTCTGGATCGGCGTGGCGCCGACCAGGCCGGGAATGCCGGACAGGCACTCCAGCCCGCCGAGCCCGGAACGCACGGTCCAGGCGACGAACTCGTCCCAGTTCTCCCCGGCCTCGGCGGTGACCCGCACCACCGGCCCGTCCGGCTGGAAGGTGCGCCCGGTGGTGGCGATCTTGAGCACGGTGCCGTCGAAGCCCTCGTCGGCGACCACCAGGTTGGAGCCGCCGCCGAGCAGCAGCAGCGGTTCGCCGGCGGCGTCCGCGGCACGCACCGCGGCGACCAGCTCGTCGCTGGTGGTGGCCTCGGCGAAGCGGCGGGCCGGGCCGCCGAGCCGCAGCGTGGTGTGCTCGCTCAGGGCCGCTTGGGTGGGAGTTTGGAGAGTGCTCACGCCCTTGAACGGTACTGTCCCGCTCATGGCATCCCGTATCGAGCACCGCGCGGAGTTCGCGCAGGGCGTGGCCGAGGTCTACCACGCGCAGTCCGCGGAAGAGGTGCTGCGCGCCCGCCTCGACCTGCTGGGCGGCAAGCACGCCGGGCTGCCGGAGCACGCGGCTGACCAGCGGCGGGCCGCCTACAAGCTGGTGCAGGGCATCGGCGCGGACCAGCTGCCGCAGGCCGTGCGGACCTTCCACAAGGGTGACCTGATCGTGCACCGCGAGCAGGTGTGGGAGGCCGCTGGCGAGGGCTACACGGGTACCGCGAAGGCCACTGTGGACGGCGTGCCCGGTGAGATCACCGCGCGCACCGAGCTGGTGCCGAACGGCACCGGCGCGACGCTGGTCACCAGCGGTGAGGTGCGCGTCCGCATCCCGCTGGTCGGCGGCAAGCTGGAACAGGTGATCGCCGAGCAGGTGACGAAGCTGCTGGTGCGGGAAGCGGAATTCACCGCGAAGTGGCTCGCGGACGGCTGAGCGCACCCGTTGGCGCACCGACCAGGGGAACCACCAATCCGAACCGCCTCCGCCGCGTCGATCGCTGGCTGACCGGCACGCCCGCGATCGGCGCGGTGCTGCGGGCGGCGCCCGACCCGCTGGTGGTCGATCTCGGTTACGGCGCGTCACCGGTGACCACGGTGGAACTGGCGCACCGCCTCCGCTCGGTGTGCCCTCCGGTGCGTGTGCTGGGCCTCGAACTGGACCCCGAGCGGGTCGCGGTGGCAGCGGCCGCCGCCGACCCGCCGCGGCTGGACTTCCGGCGCGGCGGGTTCGAGCTGGCCGGGACGCGGCCGGTGCTGGTGCGCGCGTTCAACGTGCTGCGGCAGTACGCGGAGCACGAGGTCGAGGCGGCCTGGCAGCGGGTGCTGGACCAGCTCGCGCCCGGTGGCCTGCTGGTCGAGGGGACCTGTGACGAGATCGGCAGGCGGTGCGCCTGGATCACCTTGTCCGCGGCGGGCCCGCGGACGCTGACGCTGTCGTGCCGCGCGGCGAGCCTGGACCGGCCGTCCGGGCTGGCCGAGCGGCTGCCGAAGTCGCTGATCCACCGCAACGTGCCGGGCGAACCGGTGCACGAGTTCCTGGCGTTGTTCGACGCCTGCTGGGACACCGCCGCCGGATACCAGGCCTTCGGCGCGCGGGCGCGGTGGGCGGAGGCGGTGCGCCTGCTGGCCGAGCGGGGCTGGCCGGTGCTCGACCGGCGGTCGCGGTGGCGGCTCGGCGAGGTCACCGTGCCGTATTCGAGCGTCGCCCCGCGCTGAGAGAGCGCGCAGACAGGGTCGGTGGTTGCCCGTCGTGATCGAGGTGATTCCGGGCGGTGCCGCGCCGGCATCGCCGTACTGGACCGTGCACTCGATACGAGCCCCTGGTGGCCAGTGGCCGCCTCGGCGCGGCGGGCGCCATGCCCTGACTTGCGCACCCGCCAAATATTCACTCCGATCATCCCGGGCCGTCACCGCGGTTGCCGACGATGGGTGCGTGCTCGAATTCCTGCAGGCCGCGCTCGGTTCGCCGTGGTTGTGGCTGCTGGTTTTCGCGGTCTCCGCACTGGACGCGCTGCTGCCGTTCATGCCGAGCGAGACCGCGGTGGTGGGCCTAGCAGTGCTAGTCGGATTCGACCTCGGCGCGCTAGCACTGCTAGCCGCGGTGGCGGCCGCCGGCGCGTTCGGCGGTGACCTGCTCAGCCACACCATCGGCCGCACCGCCGGCCCGGCCGTGGTGGCCCGGCTGCAACGCGGCGAGAAGGGCGCGCGCCGGTACGCCTGGGCGCGGCGGAAGGTGACCGAGCGGGGTGCGCTGCTGATCGTCGCCGCGCGGTACCTGCCGGGCGGGCGGGTGGCGACCGGGCTGGCCACCGGCAGCATGCGGTACCCACTGCGGCGGTTCATCGCGCTCGACGCGCTCGGCGCCTCGCTGTGGGCGGTCTACAGCGTGCTGCTCGGCCTGCTCGGCGGCGCGCAGTTCGGCGGCGAGCCGGTGAAGGGCCTGCTGCTGGCGTTCGGCATCGGCTTGGCGGTGGTGGCCGCTTTGGAGGTGGCCCGCCGCGCCGTGCCGGGGCGCACGGGGAAGGATGGGCAACCGTGCCACCGTCAGAACGCAGATATGTGATCACCTTCGGCTGCCCCGACCGGACCGGGATCGTCGCGCGCATCGCCGCCTTCCTGGCCGAGGCCGGCGGCTGGATCGTCGAGGCCGCCTACCACACCGATCCGGAGACCGGCTGGTTCTTCACCCGGCAGGAAGTGCGCGCCGACTCGCTGCCGTTCGACGTGGACGAGCTGCGTGCCCGGTTCGCCGGGGTGGCGCGCTCGCTGGGCAGCGACACCGACTGGGCGGTCGCCGACACCGCCGAGCGGCGGCGCGTGGTGATCCTGGTCTCGAAGGAGGGGCACTGCCTGTACGACCTGCTCGGGCGGGTCGCCTCCGGGGAGCTGGACGTGGACGTCAGCGCGGTGATCGGCAACCACGAATCGCTCGGCGACATCACGCGGGCGCACGGCATCCCGTTCCACCACGTGCCCTTCCCGGCCGACGGCAAGGCCGAGGCCTTCGCGCGCGTGCGCGAGCTGGTCGACTCGCACGACCCGCACGCGATCGTGCTGGCGCGGTTCATGCAGATCCTGCCCGCGGAACTGTGCGAGGCCTGGGCTGGGCGGGCGCTGAACATCCACCACAGCTTCCTGCCCTCGTTCATCGGCGCGCGGCCGTACCACCAGGCGCACGCGCGCGGCGTGAAGCTGGTCGGCGCGACCTGCCACTACGTGACCGCGGACCTGGATGCCGGGCCGATCATCGAGCAGGACGTGATCCGCGTCGGCCACGGCGACTCGGTCACCGACATGGTGCGCAAGGGCCGCGACATCGAGAAGTTCACCCTGGCCAAGGGCCTGCGGTGGCACCTGGAGAACCGCGTCCTGGTGCACGGGAACCGCACCGTCGTCTTCTGACGCCGGTGCGGCCCGCCGCCTACCTGGCCAGGTGCGCGGAAAGCGCGTCGTCCGAC
The DNA here is from genome assembly GCF_003312875.1 of Amycolatopsis albispora. Classification (NCBI taxonomy): domain Bacteria; kingdom Bacillati; phylum Actinomycetota; class Actinomycetes; order Pseudonocardiales; family Pseudonocardiaceae; genus Amycolatopsis; species Amycolatopsis albispora. The sequence goes on along the minus strand of NZ_CP015163.1, from coordinate 6,988,225 downwards.
GGTTCGACCAGGAAGGTGCCGTCGCCGAAGACGATGGTGGGGATGCGCCGGGCGCCGTCCTGCAGCTCGCGCACCTTCGCTTCGGCTTCGGCGTCGGCTTCCACGTCGACATAGCGGTATTCGACGCCCTCGCGGTCGAGGAGCGCCCGGCTGCGGCGCACGTCGGGGCACCAACCGGCCCCGTACACGATCAGTTCAGACACGGACCAGCATCTTCCCGGTGTTGGCGCCGCCCAGCATGTCGATGAACGCCTGCGGCGCGTTGCGAATACCGTCCACCACGGTTTCGGAGTACTTCAGCTGCCCGCCAGCGACCAGCGGCGCCACCTCGGCGACGAACTCCGGCTGCTTGGCGCCGTGGTCGAGGACCAGGAAACCGTGGATGTTCAGCCGCTTCCCGACGATCTTCATCAGGTTCCGCGGCCCCGGCACGGCTTCGGTGTCGTTGTAGGTCGAAATCATGCCGCACACCGCGAAGCGCGCGTGCAGGTTCGCCGACTCGATGGCCGCTTCGAGGTGCTCGCCGCCGACGTTGTCGAAGTACAGGTCGACGCCGTCCGGCGCGGCTTCCGCCAACTGCGCGGCGACCGGGCCGTCCTTGTAGTTGAACGCGGCGTCGAACCCGAGGTCCTCGGTGAGCCACCGGACCTTCTCCGCCGAGCCCGCGCTGCCGATGACCCGCTTGGCGCCGTTGAGCTTCGCCAGCTGACCGGCGACCGAGCCGACCGCACCGGCCGCGCCCGAGATGAACACGGTGTCGTCCGGCGTGAGATGCGCGATCTCGTGCAGCCCGACCCAGGCGGTGTGCCCGGTCATGCCGAGCACGCCGAGGTAGGTGCTCAGCGGCGCCAGTTCAGCGTCGACCTTCAGCGCGTGCTTCGCGTCGACCACCGCGTGGCTGCGCCAGCCGAGCTGGTGCACCACCTTGTCCCCGGGCGCGAATCCGTCCACAGTGGACTCGACCACCTCGCCGGCCGCGCCGCCGTGCATCACCTTGCCCAGCTCGTACGGCTCGGCGTACGACTTGGCCTCCGACATCCGGCCGCGCATGTACGGGTCGACGCTGACGAACTCGTTGCGCACCAGCAACTGCCCCGGCCCCGGCGACGGGATCTCGGTGTCCACAATGGAAAAGTCCGCCGGCGTCGGCAGGCCGTGCGGGCGGGCGGCGAGCCGGATCTCGGTTGCCTTGGTCGGTGCGGTCACCACGGAACTCCTGTTCGTCGAGGACGTGCCTGTCTGCCAGAACGGGTCCGGCGGACCCGGCATTCCGGCTTGTGGCTCAGACCGCCTTTTCGAGGTTCTGGAGCACGCCGTCGTAGATCCGCTTGAGGCCCGCGGGCGCGAAGGTCTTCTCGAAGAAGCCGCCGATGCCGCCCGCGCCGGTCCAGGTGGTCTCGATCCGGACCAGGGTGCCCCCGCCCGCCTCGCGCACGGTCCAGGTGGTCACCATCGACGAGTTGGCGTCGGTCTCGACCAGGGTGCCGGGGGCGGGCTCGGAGACGGTGGCCGCGACGTCGCGCACGCGCTTCGAGGTGGCCTGCAGCTTCCACTTGGCGACCGTGCCCGCGCCGGTGCCGCCCTCGACGACCTCGTAGTCGCGGTACTGCTCGGTGAGGATCTCCGGCCGCGCGCTGTAGTCGGCGACGAGTGCCCGCACCTTCTCCACCGGCGCATCGATCCGGCGCTCGGCGGTGGCGGTGACCTTGCCCATAGAACTGCTCCTTCACGGACGGTTGCTGGCTGCGCCCAGCCTGCCACCGCCGGGGCACCCCCACCCGGCCACCCCCGCCGCGGGTTCGCGCCAGCCACCAGGCCATGGCACGGCAGGCCCCCAACTTCCAGCCCAGCCAACGTCAGCCGCCCCGCACGCGAGGTCGCGCCGAAGGCGCGGCAGACAACTCAAACCTTGCCCAGGTCCTCGACCACCTCCGCGCCCGGCAGCGAAGCCAGCAGCGCACCGCTGACCAGCAGCTTGCTGCCGCGGATGCCGCTGCCGACGACCAGTTCGGGTGCCTCGGCCACGGCCTTGTCCACCAGGATCGGCCAGCCCTCCGGCAGTCCGACCGGGGTGATGCCGCCGTACTCCATGCCGGTCAGCTCGACCGCCTCGGCCATCGGCGCGAAACTGGCCTTGCGCACGTCGAGGCGGCGCTTGATCACGTTGTTCACGTCCGCGCGCGTGGTGGCGAGCACCATGGCGGCGGCGTAGCGGACCTCACCGGCGCGCTTGCCGGAGACCACCACGCAGTTGGCGGAAGCGGCGAGCGGGGAGCCGTAGGCCTCGCAGAAGGCGGCCGTGTCGGCGAGTTCGGGATCGATCGGGGCGACGCCGGCCTCTTCGCGGTGGTTCTCCAGCGCGGCCAGTGCCTTGGCCACGGGCTCGGCGAGCAGGTCGGTGCGCTGCGTGGCCGGTTCGACGGACAGGGAACCGGCGATGGTCCAGGTGCGAGTCACCCCGCCAGGTTAGTAACGCGCGAAGCGTCCGTTGAGGGTGGTGGTGGGCGAGGGGCAGGCCTAGTCACCAGTTGTGGCCGCCGCGCTGGACCTCGATCAGTTTCGGGCGGACGTCCACGATGTAGACCAGCGAGGCGACCAGCCCGGCCAGCCAGAAGATCATGCCCGGCCCGTAGAAGCCGAACAGCGCCATCGCCGCGGTGCTGCCACCGGTGATGGCCATCCAGATCGGCTTGGTCTTGCGGTCCGCCGCGGTGTAGGCGTCCGCCCGCTGGGTCAGCGAATGCAGGAAGGCGAACGCGCCAGCCACCACCCCGGCCCAGTGGATGATGTCGACGATCCACATTGCGATTAACGGCACGCTGCCAGGGTACGGCAAACCGGGCGAACACCTCAGGCCCCGGCTCCTCAAGGGGGCCGGGGCCTGCGGAAACCGTGCCGGAAGACCCTACTTGTCGGTCTTCGGGGCGGCGGTGTTGCCGGTGCTGCCGGTGCTCTTCTTGGTGGTGCTGGTGGCCGCGGTGCGACGGGCGGCGGTGGCCGGCTTCGGCGCGGTCCGGTTGGCGGCCTTGCGGCTGGCGCTGCGGACCTCGTGGGCCACGTCCTCACCGAGGTCCTCGACGGACTCGGCGGCCTCGTCGGCGACCTTCTCCACGGTGCGGGCGGTCTTCTCGCCCACCGAGCGGGTCTTGCGGGTCACCTTGCCCAGCACGTCCTCGACGCGCTCGCGGGTCTCGGTGGTCACGCCCTCGACGCGCTCCTCGACCGTGTGCACGACCTCTTCCAGCTGGTCGATCACGTTCTTGACCTGCGGCTGCGCGGCGAAGCGGTCCCACGCCTGCTCACCGGACTCGGCCAGCTTGTGGTACAGCTTCAGCGCCGCGTCGGTGTACTCGTCGATCAGCTTGCGCAGCTCGGCCGGGTCCAGCTTCCCGCGAAGGCTTTCCACGTCGGCGGGCAGCTCTTCGATGTTCTTGCGGGCGGTCTCGCTGCCCTCGGTCACGCGGGCCTTCGCCTTGTTCACGGCCTCGGCCACGGCCTCGGCGGCCAGGTTGCCGGCGCCGAGCGCGGCGAGCAGCGGCGTGCGGACCTGCTCCAGCGCGGTGTTCAGGTTCTTGCGGGCTTCTTCGGTGCGGTTGCTGGTGGGGGTGCTCATCTGGTTCCTCACTCCTTGCTGGTGGTCTCTTCGCCAGCGGTGGCTGGTGGCTTGGCGGTCGCTTCGGCCACATGGTTCTCGCGGCGGAAGGACTCGTACACGTCGAGCAGGACCTGCTTCTGGCGCTCGGTGAGCTCGGTGTCGGCGCGGATGGCGTCGCCGACCGGCCCGCCCTTCGGCAGGTCGAGAATCCCGGCCTGCACGTAGAGCGCTTCGGCGGAGATGCGCAGACCCTTCGCGATCTGCTGCAGGATCTCCGCGCTGGGCTTGCGCACCCCGCGCTCGATCTGGCTCAAGTACGGGTTGGAAACCCCGGCGAGCTTGGACAGCTGGCGCAACGAGATCTTCGCGCTGTTGCGCTGCTGCCGGATGTACTCGCCGATGTCGGAAGCGATGTCCGCGACCTTCTCCATCGGCTTGCCCTGGTCGGTCATCCGCGGAACCTCTCCTCTCGACACCACCGACGGTACGCGGCAGTGCTAGCTATTGCAAGCACTCTGCTTGCAACCATCGAGTGAGGTGTGCGTCACCGGACTAACCTGGGTGGATGGATCGGTGCCAAGCACTGGCGGCCCGGCTGCGGCGGACCGGTGCGCTGACCGAGCCCGCCTGGGCCGAGGCCTTCGCGGCGGTGCCGCGCGAGCTGTTCGTGCCGCGGTTCTTCGCCGCGACCGGCGGCGGCTGGCGCGCCGTGGCCGAGGGCGACGACGGCTGGCTCGACCAGGTCTACGCCGACCAGGTGCTGGTCACCCAGCTCGACGGCGACGAGTCGGCGTGGGAGCGGGCACGGGCGGACGGCCCGGTGCCCGGCACGCCGACCTGCTCGTCCAGCATGCCGACGATCATGGCGATCATGCTCGAGGAGCTGCGCACCGGCGACCGGGCACGCGTGCTGGAGGTCGGCACCGGCACCGGGTACAACACCGCGCTGCTGTGCCACCGCCTCGGCGACGCGAATGTGTCCACTGTGGACATCGACCCGGCACTGGTGCGCACCGCCTCCGCCGCACTCGCCAAAGCGGGCCACCATCCGGACTGCGTCACCGGCGACGGCGCACGCGGGTTGCCTGACAGCGCGCCGTTCGACCGTGTGCTGTGCACCTGCGCGGTGTCGGCCATTCCACCGGACTGGGTGGCGCAGACGCGGCCGGGCGGGCTGATCGTCACCACGCTGAACCGGCCGATCGGCGCGGGCCTGGTGCGGCTGGTCGCCGAGGAGGGCGCCCTCGCGCACGGGCGGGTGCTGACGAAGGACGGCCGCTTCATGCCGCTGCGAGCCCACCGGCTCGACGACCCGCTCGACCTGCTGTCCCGGTTGCGCGACGCCGAACCGGACGAGACGCGCCGGACCTCGCTGCCGATTTCGGCGGTGCTGAGCCCGTCGAGCCCGCTGGAGTTCTTCGCCAGCCTCGAACTGGAGGGCGTGCTGCCCGCGTATCCCGGCGACGCGGGCGTGGTCTACCTGGTGCACCCGGACGGTTCCTGGGTGCGGCACGCCGAGCAGCACGGTCGCCTGGTGGTTTCCCAGGGCGGCCCGCGTCATCTCTGGGACCGCGCCGAGCAGGCACGGGTGCGCTGGCGCAGGCTCGGCAAGCCCGACCGCGGGCGGTTCGGCCTGACCGTCGACGGTGACCGGCAGGAGTTCTGGCTCGACGCCCCGGACAGCCCGCACCGCTGGCCGTTAGGCGGGTAGCCGGGCCTCGATCCAGCGCAGCGCGTGGTCCACCGCGTCGTCAATGGTCGCGGTGGTGGTGTCGAAGAGGTCCACCGGCGGGTCGAGCGTGGCCGCCGATTCGCGCAGCCAATCGTTGAATTCGAGCATCTCCGCGATGCGGGGCTCGTCCCATTCGCGCCACGCGGGCCGCGCGCGCAGCCGCTCGGCCAGCGCCGCGGGCTCGGCGACGAACGCGAGGTAGTGGATGCGGTCGAAGTAGGCGCGCTCGGGCAGCGGCTCGAACTCCGGCGGCGCGACCGTGCCGCAGAGCACCACCGGCCGTCCGCTCTGGTGGATCATCGCGGCCATCCGCAGCCAGGTCGAGCGGAACGCGCCGGTGCCGTAGCCGTCCGGCGAGCTTTCCCGCAGCACGCCGGTCCAGAGCACGTCCTGCTCCAGCGCGACGACCCGGCCGCTCAGCTTCTCCGCCAGCCGCGGGCCGACCGTGGACTTGCCCGCGCCGCTGGGCCCGGTGAGCGCGAACAGCGGCAGGCGCCGGAACGGCCAGTGGTGACCGCAACGCGGGCACGACAGTTCGCCCGCGGCGGTGACCGGGTAGTCGCCCCGGTCACCGCAGCCAGGGCAGATCTTCAGGTCGAGCACGCGTACTCGGTGCTCAGTCGAAGAGGTTTTCGAGGAAACCCTTGCGGCGCTTGTGCCCGTGCCCGCCGTAGGCACGCGGCGAGTCGCCGTAGCCGTGACCGCCGCGGTACCCGCGAGGCGAGTCCGAGTAGCCGTGACCACCGTGCCCGCCGTAGGGGCGCGGGGAGTCACCGTGCCCGTGGCGGAACGGCTTGGGGGAGTCGCCGTAGCGCGGGGCGTGGCCGCCCGGCGCGTAGGCGGGCGGGGCGCCGTGGCCGTAGTAGGAGCCCTCGGCCGCGACGATCTGCTCCAGCTCCCCGGCATCGAGGAAGATGCCGCGGCAGCCGCCGCACTGTTCGAGGTGGACGCCGTTCTTGTTCAGCGTCCTCATCTGGTTCTGGCACTTCGGACAAATCACGTGTCACAGCCTACGCATAACCGGGGCCGCATGGGTGCGCCTCAGCACGCGCAGAGGCAGAACGGGTGCCCGGCCGGGTCGGCGTAGACGCGGAAGCCCTTGCCGTCGTGGTCGTTCGAGTCGTCGAGCAGGCGGGCGCCGAGGTGCAGCGCGCGCTCGTGCGCGGCGGCCAGGTCGGTGACGGTCAGGTCGAGGTGGAACTGCTGCGGCTTCTTCGGCGACGGCCAGTCGGGGGCGCGGAAGTCGGCCACCCGCTGGAACTCGATCTTGGGACCGCCCGCCGGGTTGCTCAGGGTCCGCCACTGTTCGTCGCCGTCGGCGTCGGGCCAGTCGAGCAGCTTGGCGTAGAAGGCGGCCAGCTCGGGCGCGTCCGCGCAGTCGAGCACCACCGAGCCGAACGTGGGTACCGCGGTGGTCATCGTTGTTCCTCCCGTGGTCGGTAACCGGTGTTTCGATTATGGCGGTTAGCGCGGGCGGGCACAACCGGTTCGGTGCCTACACTGGGAACGTGCGCACCACGCCGGAAGCCGACGTCACGCTGGTGCTCGACTTCCTGAACACGGTCGATGTGGAAGAGGGGACCGACGAGCTGCGCGGCGCCGACTCGTGGCACGCCTGGGCCGCGGCCCGCGACCTGCGGCCGGGCCCGGTCGGCGAGGCGCGTTCGACGCGGGAATCCCTGCGCGCCCTGGCCGGTGATCCGCACGCGACCGCGGGCGAGGTGGACGTGCCGGTGCGGATCGCGGTGACCCCGGCCGGCCCGTCGCTGGTCGCGGACTCGGCGGTGGGCGCGGTGCTCGCGGCGGCGGCGCGGCTTTCGCTGCTCGGGGAGTTCGCGCGGATCAAGATCTGCCCGGCGGACAACTGCCGGTGGGCGTTCTACGACCGTTCGCGGAACCGCTCGCGGGCGTGGTGCTCGATGAGCGCCTGCGGCAACCGGGAGAAGGCCCGGGCGTGGCGGCAACGCGCCACCCAGTCGTGAGCCGGGGCCCTACCACACCGTTCGAACCTGTGGACAACCCGGGGGATAACTCGGGTTTCTGTGGATAACTCCCCCGCTGGAGGGTCACCCGGAGGGCCGCCAACCGCCAACCAGGTGATGCCCAGCGTGAACTTCCGACCGGGCGGGGCGGGTGTCACGAATGTGGCTTTCGAGACGTTTGGCGTCTCGAATGTGGCTTTCGTGACGTTGGCGGGGGGCGAGCCGCCCAGCGCCGAACCGCCCGGCGGGCGCGCCGAGGCAGGACACGAATGTGGCTTTGGGGGCGGATTCGGCCCCGGAAGCCACATTCGTGTCCGCGTCAGGCGAGTGTGGCTCGCCGCCCTTTCAGGAAGGCGCGTTCCGTCGGGTTCTTCGCCAGCTCGATCGCCTCGTCGTAGGCGGCGGCCGCGTCCGCCGTGCGGCCGAGGCGCGCCAGCAGATCCGCCCGCGTCGCGGGCAGCAGGTGGTAACCCGGCAGGTCCAGGTCCTCGATGGTGGCCAGCGCCATCGCCGGGCCGTGGACCTCGGCGACGGCGACCGCCCGGTTCAGCGCCACGATCGGCGTCGGCGCGTGCTGCAGCAGCTGGTCGTACAACGCCAGCACCTGCGCCCAGTCGGTCGCCTCGCCATCGGTGTGCACGGCGTTGATCGCCGCCTGGAGCTGGTACGGGCCCGGCTGGTTCCGCCGCAGGCACCGCCGCACCAGCTCGTGCCCCTCCGCGATCAGCGCCCGGTTCCACAACGACCGGTCCTGCTCCGCGAGCACCACCAGCTCCCCCGACGGCCCCACCCGCGCCGGCCGCCTCGCCTCGGTGAGCAGCAGCAACGCCAGCAACCCGAGTACCTCCGGCTCGTCGGGCATCAGCTCGGCCAGCGCCCGTGCCAGCCGGACCGCCTCCGCGCACAGATCCGTCCGCACCAGCTCACCCGAGGTCGAGGTGTACCCCTCGTTGAACACCAGATAGAGCACGGTCAGCACGGGCGCCAGCCGATCGGGCAGCTCCGCCGCCTCCGGCACCCGGTACGGGATGCCCGCGTCCCGGATCTTCTTCTTCGCCCGGACGATCCGCTGCGAGATGGTCGCCTCCGGCACCAGGTACGCCCGCGCGATCTCCGGCACCTCCAGCCCGCCGAGCAGGCGCAGCGTGAGCGCGGTCTGCGCGAGCGGCGAGAGCGCCGGGTGGCAGCAGGTGAAGATCAGGCGGAGCTGGTCGTCGCGCACCGGGCCCACCTCCTCCGGCTCGTCGGATTGGTGCAGCAGCAGGGCTTGCGCGTGCCGCGCTTCGCGGGTGGACTCCCGGCGCAGCCGGTCGATCGCCCGGTTGCGCGCGGTGGTCACGATCCACGCGCCGGGATTGGCGGGCAGCGCCTCTTCCCACTTCTGGACGGCCACCGCGAACGCGTCCTGCACAGCCTCCTCGGCGAGCCCGATGTCGCCGAGGAGGCGCGTCAGCGTGGCCACGCACCGGCCGTACTCCGCCCGGTAGACGCCGTCGAGATCGACGCTCATCACACGACGTCGTCGAACGGCCGCACCTCGATCGGGCGCGCGCACGCCAGCGCGCACCTGTCCGCCCAGGCCAGCGCCTCGTCGAGGTCCTCGCACTGGATCACCCAGAACCCGCCGAGCTGCTCCTTCGTCTCGGCGAACGGGCCGTCGGTCATCGTGGTGGTGCCGTTGCCGGGGCGGACGACCGTGCTGGCGTGCGAGGGCAGCAGCCCACCGGCGAACACCCACGCCCCGGCGGCCTTGATCTCGTCGCTGACCTTCGCCGTCCTGGCCAGCTGCTCCCGCAGCTCGTCCTCCGGCTCCGGCACGGTTTCGTCGATCTGGACGGCGAGCAGGTAGTGCTTCATCTCGGAACTCCTCACGGGAAACGGGGGATTCAGGCGGGCAGGCGACGGGCGACGGCCGGGATGACGATCGCGGCGGCGACCACGTGGGTCAGCATGAGCAGTGCCTTCGTGGTCACCAACGCGTCCGCGAGCACGTCCGGCGCCAGTGACAACACGGTCAGCGCGACGGTGGCGCGGACGAACGCGCGGCGCGGGTGGCTCGCCGTGCGCGCCAGCACCAGCGCCAGTACCAGGCCGAGCACCGAGCAGATGGCGGTCAGCACGGCGAAGCCGAACGCGGGGATCGGCGTGCCGCCGACCACCGGGGCGATCCCGGCGAACTCGGCGGCCGCGGCGACGGTCGCGGTCGCGGCACTGGCGACGGCCGCGGCGGTGAGCCCGCCGCCGGTCACGGTCGTGGCGGCGGGAGCGGCGGTGGTGACGGACATGGTGAGCCTCCGGTGAGCGGCGACCGGCCCGTTGCCGGTCTCTCACCTTGGCTACGAACGGACGCGCCGCCATTCGACACCACGGCCGCGGAAATCAGAAGAGCAGTTGCGCGATGGTGTAGATGACCAGCCCGGCCAGCGCGCCGACCACGGTGCCGTTGATCCGGATGAACTGCAGGTCCCGGCCCACCTGGAGCTCGATCTTGCGCGAGGTCTCCTCGGCGTCCCAGCGCTCCACGGTGTCGGTGATGATCGTGGTGATCTCGCTCGAGTAGTTCAGCACGACGTGCGCCGCCGCGCCCTCGACCCAGCCGTCCACCTTGTCGCGCAGGCCGTCGTCGGACTTCAGCTTGGCGCCCAGGCTGAGCAGGCCGTCGCGCACGCGCTTGCGCAGTTCGCTCGACGGGTCCTCGGCGGCGGTGAGCAGCATGGCCTTCGCCGTGCCCCACGCCGAGCCGATCAGCTTCTGCACCTCCTGGTGCTCGATCACCTGCTGCTTGACCTGCTCCGCGCGTTCCATCGTCTTCGGATCGGTCTGCAGGTCCTGCGCGAACTCGGCGAGGAACTTGTCCAGCGCGAGGCGCATCGGGTGGTTCACGTCGGTCTTGATGGCCCACGCGAACGACAGCACCTCGCCGTAGACCTTGTCCGCGAGCATCTCGTCGACGAACTTCGGCGACCAGCTCGGCGCGCGGTCCGAGACCACCCGGAGCATCGAGGTGTGGTTGTCGCGCACCCATTCGTACCCGCGGTCGCACAGCAGGTCGACCAGCTTGTGGTGGGCGCCGTCGGCGAACACCGAGGCCAGCAGCCTGCCCAGCGGCGGCCCCCACGGCCGGTCCAGCAGGCGGCGGGTGACCGCCTGCTCGACCACGGCCTGCACGTCGTCGTCCCGGAGCACGGTCACCGCGCCACGCAGCACGGTGGCCAGTTCGGAGGTCACGCGGTCCGCGTTCTCCGGTTGTGCGAGCCAGCCGCCGAGGCGCTCGGAGATGCCGACGCGGCGCAGCTTGTCGCGGACCACGGCCTCGGACAGGAAGTTGCTGCCGACGAAGTCGCCGAGGCTCTTGCCCAGCGCGTCCTTCTTGTTCGGGATGATCGCGGTGTGCGGAATCTTGATCCCGAGCGGGTGCCGGAACAACGCGGTCACCGCGAACCAGTCGGCCAGCGCGCCGACCATGCCCGCTTCGGCGGCCGCGCGGACGTAACCCACCCAGCCCGGCCAGCCCGCTGACTGCGCCCAGCTGGTCAGCAGGAAGATCACGAACGCGCCGCCGAGGAAGGACAGCGCGACCAGCTTCATCTTCCGCAGCCCGGCGCGCTTGGCCTCCTCGCCGGCCAGTCCGCCCGGGGGGTCGGCGGGTTTCGTCAGTTGCTCCACACCGCCATTCTCCGTGAAGATTCACCCTTGTGCGTCAACCAGCTCTAGTCCCTCGCCTGCAGCCGTTCACCTCGACCATCTTCGCGGAGATGACCGCCTTGGCCACGGCCACCGGCGCGATCAACCTCGGCCAGGGTTTTCCCGACACCGACGGCCCGGCCGCGATGCTCGACGCGGCGAAGGACGCGCTGTTCGGCGGCCTGAACCAGTACCCGCCGGGCCCCGGCCGCCCCGAGCTGCGCCGGGCGATCTCGGCGCACCGCGCCCGCTACGGCCTCGAATACGACCCCGATGGGGAGATCCTCGTCACCGCGGGCGCCACCGAGGCGATCGCCGCCAGCCTGCTGGCGCTGACCGAGCCCGGCGACGAGGTGATCGTGATCGAGCCGTACTACGACTCGTACGCGGCCGCCGTCGCGCTCGCCGGCGCCTCGCGGCGGGTGGTTTCGCTGGTCGAGCGGGACGGCCGGTTCGCGCTGGACACCGACGCCGTGCGCGCGGCGGTCACGCCCAAGACCAGGGCGATCCTGGTCAACTCGCCGCACAACCCGACCGGCACGGTGTTCACCCGAGCCGAGCTGGCCGAGCTGGCCGCGATCTGCGTGGACCGCGACCTGCTCGCCATCACCGACGAGGTCTACGAGCACCTGGTCTTCGACGACGCCGAGCACCTGCCGCTGGCCGGCTTCCCCGGGATGCGCGAGCGCACGGTCGGGATTTCCAGCGCGGGCAAGACCTTCAACTGCACCGGCTGGAAGATCGGCTGGGTCTGCTCGACGCCGGAGCTGGTGGCCGCGGTGAAGGCGGCGAAGCAGTTCATCACCTTCGTCTCGGGTGGTCCGCTGCAGCCCGCGGTGGCGTACGCGCTGGAGCACGAGCTGGACTGGGCCGAGCGGCTGCGGACCTCGCTGGCGGCCAAGCGCGACCGGCTCGCCACCGGCCTGGCCGAGGCCGGATTCGCCGTGCGCCCGAGCGCGGGTACCTATTTCATCTGCGCGGACGTGCGCCCGCTCGGCTTCACCGACGCCGCGGAACTGGCCTGGCAGCTGCCGGAGCGGGTCGGCGTGGCGGCCGTTCCGGTCAAGGTGTTCACAGACCACCCGGACGAGTGGCAGCACGTGCTGAGGTTCGCGTTCTGTAAGCGCGACGAGGTGCTCGATGACGCGATCGAGCGACTCCACAAACTGGCGACCTAGCCCCTCGACAAGCCGCCGCGTGGGGTCAGGGCGCTCGGGGGTCCCAGCCTGCCTCGGTCAGCAGGCGGCGCATTCGGTCGAAGCATCGCCGCCGGAGGGGGCCGACGCTGCCGGGGGCGACGCCGAGTTCCGCCGCGAGTTGTGCCTGCGTCAGCTCCGGACGCTCGGCGAGCAGCCGCAGCAACCGCCGGTGCCGCGCGGGCAATCGCCCGGCCAGGGCCCAGAAAACGCGACCGCGTTCCGCGGCGAGCGCCTCGGCTTCCGGCCCCGGCGAGCCGTCGGGCCGGTCCGGCGGCAAGCAGAGCACTTCCCGGCGCCGCCCGGCGAGCACCCGCAGCACGCACCGGCGCGCGGTGGTGACCAGCCACCCCGGCAGCCGCGCCGGTTCGCGGACCGTGGCCAGCCGCGCGGCGAGCGCGATCCAGGTGTCCTGGCCGACGTCCCACGCGTCGGCGTCGGCGAGCCGGTGGGCACGCGCGACCCGGAGCGCGAGCCGCACGCAGGCCCGTGCGAGCAGGTCGAGCGCGCCGCGCTCGCCGGTGAGCGCTTTCGGCACCACCGCACCGAAGTCCACATCGGACACCGTGGCCCCTTCCGCCGGTCGACGAACTCCGGGCGATGGGACGACACGCGGGGCGGGCGGGATCCGGCGGACGACTCCGGACAGCCGATCGGGTAGTTACACTCAGCGCAACCGGGTGGCCGAGCGGCCCCCCGGGCGGGCAACGGTGAGTGATCAACAACCAGCGGAGAGCCACCGGGCACGGTAGCTCTGTTCCGCCTTCCGGGGTGGATCGAACGCGATCGAAGTGAAACACTCCACTCGAATGCTAGAAAGAAGGCGAACCCGGGGGTCCGTCGTTGGTTCGGAGCTTCCCCCGTCCCCAGCGAACCGAAGATCTTCCGGGCACCCGGTCCAGGACGGTGGTGATGGCGGTGCACAGCACGACGGAAACGGAGCGCCGCTCCGTCGTCCGTGCTGCCGCGCGCCGCGTGCTGATCACCGCGGGCCTCACCGTCGCCGGCGCCACGCTCACCGTCGCCTTCACCTCGTCGGCCTGGGCTGACGACACCAGCACCTCCAGCGGCACCGGCCAGACCAGCACCACGGCCTCCGCCGAACACACCGAAAGCTCCGGAAGCACCGCAGCCCCGGCGAGCAGCGATCCCGCCACCGAGAAGCCGTCCGAGGCCTCCGAGCCCACGCAGGCGACCGGGAAAACCAGTACCCAGGCGGCAAAACCGAAGCCCACCAAGACCAGCACGCCAGCCGAGAACGCCGAAGACGACCCAGCGGGCACCCTGATGACCACCAGCGCGGCCACCGAGGCGGAACCAGAGCCGGAGCCGGTGAAGAAGTCCAGCGGTGGCGGCCTGCTCGGCGGGCTGGTGAACACCGTCGGCGGTGTGCTGAACGCGGTCACCAGCACGGTCGGCTCGGTCGGTGACGCGGTGCTCAAGCCGATCGTCGCGCCCATCGTGGCGCCGATCCAGCACTGCCCCGGCCCGGACGTGGTGGTCACCCTTCCCGACCTGGACAGCGGTTTCGACGCCTGGCCCGCCCCGGCCACCGCCGACTCGCGCGGCAGCACCAGCACGGTCGCGGTGGTCGAGCCGGTCAGCACGAACGACGCCGAAAGCACCACCCAGGTGCCGGTCGACAAGCCGGAGCCAGCCAGGGTCACGCCCGCGCAACCGGTCACCGTCACCGCACCCGTCAAGCAGCACCAGCCCGTCCCCGCGGCGCCCGCGCCCAAGCCGGACGAGAACACCACGAAGGTTCGCGCCGGTGGTGGCGGCGGAGGCGGCGCCCCCGGTGGCGGCGCTCCGGCGGCCCCACCCTGCGCGCCCGCCGGGCATTCCGCGTCCGCGCATCCCGGTCAGGACAACAACGGCGGCCGCGGCCACTTCGGCGTGCTGCCGTCCGCGGACAGCACCACCCAGCTCCGGCTGATCGGCACCAGCCGCGACCACGCGGCCGACGGTGCGGGCAGGGACGCCGCCCTGCCGACCACCTCCCCCGACTGACGCCAACCCGGTCCCACGGGGAGAACTGCGTTCAGTTCAAGATCAACTTCTCCGTGGCTGAGCCGTTCGGAGTCTTGTTCCTGCGCCATTCACCGGGGTGCTCGTTGTTCCATTCGCCCACCATTCTTCCCGTTCGGCCGACCGCGCCCGGCCGGTTCGGGACCTGGCCCCGGCGCCGCACTGCCCCTGCGGCGCCGGGGCCCGCACCGGGCTCATACCGGGCGTCGCTGCTCACCGCGCCGAGCAGCGGCAACCACCCGGTACGAGCCTGAGGCCGCGCGCTTCCCGGCACGTCGAGGGGCTGTGCCGGGAAGCTGCGGCGGCCGTGCGGCCGGTGCGCTGGATTCCATCGCCGTTTCACCTCCCTGGAAGCGACGGACCAGATCCAGCGCACCGGCCGCATCGTGCTTTTCCGGCCCGGTTCAGGCCACCGGCACGTCGAGGCCGGAGCGGTCGCCGCCGCGGACCGCGGCCGCCGCGGTGCTCAGCCGCCGCACCGCGTCGTGGATCTGCTCGGCGGGCAGCGCGAACGGCAGGCGCAGCCGCCGCTCCAGGCCGCCGTGCACCCCGAACCGCGAACCGGGCGCGATCTGCAGCCCGTGATTGGCCGCGGTCACCGCGAGCCGGGTGCTCATCGGCTCCGGCAGCTTGCACCACACCGACAGCCCACCGGACGGCACGCGGAACTCCCAGTCCGGGCAGTACCACCGCAACGCGCCGACCAGCGCGTCCCGGCGGTCGCGCAGTTCCTCGCGGCGTTCGGCCATGCGCGGTCGCGGGTCGGCGAGCAGCTCGGCGAACACCAGCTGCTCCAGCACCGGCGACCCGAGATCGACCGCGTACCGGGCCGACCGCAACCGTCCGAGCAGTTCCTCCGGCGCCCGCATCCAGCCGATCCGCAGTCCGCCCCAGTGCGATTTGGACGCCGAGCCGATGGTGATCGTCCAGTCCGGCGCGAACCTGCCCAGCGGCGGCGGCCCGTCCACCGGATCGCCTTCGAGATCCAGCTCCACCAGGGTTTCGTCGACCACGGCCGGCGTGCGGGCGCGGGTCAGCAGCGAGCCGAGCCGTTCGCGCCCGGCCGCGTCGAGCCGGTGCCCGGTCGGGTTGTGGAAGTCGACGACCAGGTACGCCAGCCGGGGTGACGCCTGCCGCAGGACCGCCTCGATGCCGTCGAGGTCCCAGCCGTGGTCGCCGAGCGCGACCGGCACCGCGGTGGCGTGCACCCCGCGAATGGCCTCCAGCGCGTTCGGATAGGTGGGCTGCTCGACCAGCACCCGGTCGCCCGGCCCGGCCAGCATGCGCAGGGCCAGCACAAACGCGTGGTGCGCGCCGTTGGTGATCATCACCTCGTCCGGCGTGGTGGGCAGGCCGCGTGCGGTGAACCGCGCCGCGATGCGGTCCCGCAGCACCGGCAGGCCCTGGTCGAAGTAGCCGTGTTCGGGCAGCTCGGCGGCGAGCAGCTGCCGTGCGGAATCCACCGCCGGGATCAGCCCGGCCACCGCGGGCGGGGCCGCGCGCGCGAAGTCGATCAGGCCGCGGCCGGACAGTTCGGGATCCGGGAACGCCTTGCGCGGCGAGGTGATCCACGAGCCGGAGCCGCGGCGGCTGGCCACCACGCCGTCCGCCCGCAGCCGGTCCAGCGCGGCGCCGACCATGGTCCGGCTGGCGCCGAGTGCCTCGGCCAGCTCCCGCTCGGCGGGCAGCCGGGTGCCCAGCGGGAGCTGGCCGTCGAACACCTGCAGTTGGATGGCCGCGGCGAGATCGGCCGCGCCCTGCCGTGAGCCGCTTTTGCGCCACACCCCGAGCATCTTGGCCAGCCGGCTGCCCGATATCCGTCCACCTGGCGGGATCGTCTCGTTCACCAGGCCAATTATTACCAATTGGTCATGGTAAATCGAGCCAATCCTCTCGATAGTGGGACATGTGGCCCAGTTGGAACTGCACCCCGTCAAGGCAACCGTCGATCCCGCACGCCGGTTCACGCAGCTGATCGGCGGGCTCGCGCTGTACGGCGCGAGCATGGCGATGCTGACTCGAGCCGGGCTTGGCCTGGACCCGTGGGACGTGCTGCACGAAGGCGTGATGAAGCAGGTCGGCCTGTCGTTCGGCCTGGTCACCGGGCTGGCGTCGCTGGTGGTGCTGCTGCTGTGGATCCCGCTGCGCCAGCGGCCCGGCATCGGCACCGTGGCCAACGTGCTGATCATCTCGGTCACCGTGGACGCGGTCCGGCTGGTGCTGCCCGATCAGCACGACCTGTTCTGGCAGGTGGTGCTGCTGGTCGGCGGCGTGGTGCTGAACGCGCTCGCCACCGCCACCTACGTCGGCGCCCGCCTCGGCCCCGGCCCGCGCGACGGGCTGATGACCGGGCTGGCCGCCCGCACCGGCTGGTCGGTCCGGCTGGTGCGGACGCTGATCGAGATCACCGTGCTGGCCGGCGGCTGGCTGCTCGGCGGCACCGTCGGCCTGGGCACCGTGCTCTACGCGGTCTCGATCGGCCCGCTCACCCAGTGGATGCTCGGTTACCTCGCCTGGCGGCCGCGGTCACGCGGTCCGGCGGCGGGCTAGCGCCAGTCGCACGCCCGCGTGGTCGATGCCGTGCGCGGCGAGCTGGTCGGCGGCGAGGCCGGGCTGAGTGGTCAGCGCGAGCAGCAGGTGCTCGGTGCCGATGTGCTTGTCGCCCATTTCGACCGCCTCGCGCAGGCTGCGCTCCAGCGCGGACTTGGCCTCGCGGGTGAACGGCAGGTGCCCGAACCGGCGCCGCGGCGGCGGCACCCGGCCGGCCAGCGCGTACTCGCCGTGCGAGCGTTCGACCGCGTCCACGATCTTGAGCACGTCGATCCCCAGTTGCTCCAGCGCTTCGGTGTCGGCGTCACTGAGCCCGCCGCGCCGCCGGATCTCCTCGAACTGCGCGACGAGCCCGGCCTGGTCGGGCAGCCGCGCGTCGAGCAGCTCCGCGATCGGGCCCTGCGCGTTGCCGCGCAAGGCGATCAGCAGGTGCTCCGGCCGGATCTCCCCGGTACCGGCCTCCCGCGCCACCTCCCGCGCGGAGACCACGGTGTGCCGCGCTTCCGCGGTGAACCGCTCGAACATCTCAGCTCCTCCCGTACTTCTTGTGCACGGCCTGGCGGGTCACGCCCAGCTCGCCCGCGATCTCCTGCCACGACCAGCCGTGCACCCGCGCACTGCGCACCTGCACCGCTTCCAGTTGTTCCAGCAACCGGCGAAGCGCCGCGACCGCGCGCAGTCCCACCCGGGGATCGCGGTCGCCGGCCCGCTCGGCCAGATCCGTCGCTTCCGTCATGGCTGTCAATGTAGGTTGACAACGCCGCCGTGTCAACCGCCGTTGACGGCTATCGTCTCCGCATGCCCGTGATCGAGGTCGCCGAACAGGCCGGCGTCGGGGCGGACGGTGAGCCGCGCCCCAGCGAGGACCACCTGGTGGTGCTCGACAACGCGGTGGTGCTGCTGGACGGCGCCACCGCCCCGAGCCCGGACGTGCCCAGCGGCGGCTGGTACGCCGGGCTGCTCTCGGCCCGGCTCGCGGACGGCCTGCGTGCCGCGCCCGAAGCCGATCTCGCCGCCGTGCTCGCCGCGTCGATCGCCGCCGTGGCCGAGGAGAACGGCCTCCGGCCCGGCGAGTCACCGTCGAGCACGGTGGCCATCGTGCGCTGGACGGCGGACCGGCTCGACGGGCTGGTGCTCGCGGACAGCCCGATCGTGGTGTTCGGCCGCGGCGGGCCGCAGCTGCTCGCCGACCACCGCATCGCGTCCCTGCGCGACAACGGAAAGCTCCAGACCGGGCGGGACGTCCGGTTGCGGCGCAACGCCGAAGGCGGGTTCTGGGTCGCCGAAGCCGATCCGGCCGCGGCGGGCCAGGCGGTCACCGCGAGCTGGCCGCTGCCGGTGGTGGAAACCGTGCTGCTGGCCACCGACGGCGTTTCCTGCGGGATCGACGACTATCACCTGTTCGACTGGCCGCGGGCGCGGGCGCTCGCGCGGGAGCGGGGTGCGCACGCGGTGCTCAAGGCGGTGCGTGAAGCCGAGGAGAGCGATCCGGACCGCGTCCGCTGGCCGCGCCCCAAGCGTCACGACGACCAGGCGCTGGCCGTGCTCGACTTCCGGTAGCCGGTAGTCATATCGGGGGATATCAGGGACTTACCCGGATCTCACCGCGCCCGGAAAGCGGGACTATTTCCGCATGGGGAATCCAGGGGCGAGAAAACTCGCCGCACCCGCGATCACCGCGGCCAGGGCGAAGCGCTGGGTGGTGATCGCGGGTGCGGCGATCGGGTGGGCGTTGTTCACCCTGGTCATTCTGCACACGGTCAGCGGCAGAAATCCGGTGACGGACACACTGAGCAGTTACGCGCATTCGGAGCGCGGCGGCGGAATGCTGGAAGCCGCGCTGCTTTCCCTCGCGGTCGGCACGATCGCCGTGCTCGGTGCCCTGCGCGCCACCGGGATGCGGCTCGGGCTGACCACCCACATCCTGTTCGGGGCCACCGCGCTCGGGCTCAGCTTGGCCGCGTTCTTCCCGGCCACGCTGGATTCCGGCGGTGACGTCGCTTCCGGGGTGGTGCACCAATACGCGAGCCTGATCGCGTTCCTGTGCCTTCCCGGTATCGGAATGTCGTTGCGGGAACGCGCCGAACTCGAACACACCCGGATTCTGCTCAACCGGATCTGCGTGGTCTATGCCGCCGGGCTGTTCCTGTTCGGCCTCAGCTACGTCACCCGGGATTTGTCGGGGCTGGAGTGGATCAACGCGATGCTGCCGGTCGGCTTCGCGCAGCGGATCTCCTTCGGCACCGGATTCGCATTGCTCGGCGCGCTCGCGCTGGCGGCTTCCCGCTCGGCGAAAGCACTCAGCTGAACGCGGCCAGCGCCTCCGGGCCGTAACCGAAAACCCCCGGCAGGCCACCGGTGTGCCAGAAGACCACGGGACCCTCCTCCGGCCGCGGTTCGGCGATCAGCGCCGCCGCGGCCTTGCCCGTGTAGACCGGGTCGAGCACCACGCCCTCGGTCCGCCCGAACAACCGCAGCGCCTCCCACACGGCGTCGGTCGGCACGCCGTAGCCGGGGCCGAGCGTGCGGTCGGTGATCCGGACGTGGTCGAGCGACGGCGGCTCGATACCAAGATGCTTCGCCCCGTCGGCGACCAGCGAGCCCAGGGTTTCCGCGGACTCCGCCGTGTCGTGACCGACGCAGGCGACGTCCAGCCTGCCGTCCCAGCCGAGCGCGAGCCCGGCCGCGGTGCCGCCACTGCCTTGCGGCACCAGGATTCGCGCGGGTCCGGTGAGCTGGCGCCGGATCTCCTCGGCGGCCGCGACGTACCCCAGCAGGCCGACCGCGTCCGAGCCGCCGACGGGCAGCGTCGCCACCTTCCGGCCCTCGGCCGCCGCCTCCGCGACCAGCCGCTCGTAGGTGGCGGCGGTTTCCTCCGCGTCGGTGCAGCGGTGCACGTTCGCGCCGAAGAGGTGGTCGAGAATGATGTTGCCGGAGCGCTCGTAGGCCTCGCCGTCGCGCGGCACCTTCGCGGTCAGCACCAGCTCGCAGCGCAGGCCGAGCTTCGCGCACGCGGCGGCGGTCTGGCGCCCGTGATTGGTCTGCAGCGCGCCGAAGGTGATCACCGTGTCGGCACCGTCCGCCAGTGCCTGCCCGAGCGAGAACTCCAGCTTCCGCAGCTTGTTGCCGCCGACGCCGAGGCCGTTCAGGTCGTCGCGCTTGAGCAGCACGGTGGTCCCGAGCGCCTCGCTCAGCCGCGGTGCCTCCTCCAGCGGGGTGGGCCAGTTGCCGAGCGTCACGCGGGGGAACCGATCGAGCGTCATGGCCGCCAGCATGCCAGACGGCTGGTATCGTTCGTTCGAACGAACGAGGAGGTCGAGATGACCGGCACGCTCACGTTCCCCGGCTTGCTGGAGCAGGCCGCGCGCCTCGCCGCGGGCGAGGTGACTTCGGTCGAACTGACCGAGGCGGCGCTCAAGCGCATCGAAGCCGCCCAGCCGAGGCTCAACGCGTTCCGGCGGCTGCGCACCGAGGACGCACTGGCGGACGCCGCCCGCGCCGACCGGCTGCTGGCCGAGGGCAACCAAGCGCCACTGCTCGGTGTGCCGCTGGCGATCAAGGACGACGTCGACATCACCGGCCTGCCGACCGCCTTCGGCTGCCGCGGTGACTTCCTGCCCGCGAAAGCCGATTCCGCCGTGGTGCGCAACCTCCGCGACGCGGGCGCAGTGATCGTCGGCAAGACGAACACGCCCGAGCTGGGCCAGTGGCCGTTCACCGAGGGCCCGGAGTTCGGCGCCACCCGCAATCCGTGGCAGCCGGAGCACACCCCGGGCGGCTCGTCCGGCGGCTCGTCCGCCGCGGTGGCCGCCGGGCTCGTGCCCGCGGCGCTCGGCTCGGACGGCGCCGGCTCGATCCGCATCCCGTCGGCGTGGACGAACCTGGTCGGCATCAAGCCGCACCGCGGCCGGGTGCCGACCGCGCCGGATCCGGAGTTGTTCCACGGGCTGACCGTGCTCGGGCCGCTGGCCAGGACGGTCGCCGACGCGGCCGCGCTGCTCGACGCGGCGTCCGGCACCACCAGCATGTTCCGCCAGGCCGCCGAGCGTGAGCCCGGCAAGCTGCGGATCGGCCTGTCCACCCGGATCGCGTTCACCGCCACCCGCACGCAGCTCGATCCCGAAGTGCGCCGGGCGGTCGAGCGGCTGGCGGAGTCCTTGGCCGGGCTAGGGCACGAGATCGTCGAGATCGAGCCGAACTACGGCATGGTCGGGCTCAACTTCCTGCCGCGCTCGCTCACCGGGGTGCGCGACTGGTGCCGCCGCGTGCCCGACCACGCCCTGCTCGACCCGCGCACCAGGGCCAACGCGCGCCACGGCACCGCGCTGGCCGGTCCGGCGCTGCGCCTGGCCAAAGCCACGGAACCGGTGCTGCGCCTGCAGATCGGCGCGGTGTTCCGCAAGGTCGACGTGCTGCTGACGCCGACAACGGCCACCCCGCCGCCGAAGATCGGCAGCTTCGACGGGCTGTCCGGCTGGGCCACCGACCAGGCGATGATCGCGGCCTGCCCGTACGCCTGGCCGTGGAACGTGCTGGGCTGGCCGGGCGTGAACGTGCCGGCTGGCCTGACCGGTGCCGGGCTGCCGCTCGGGGCCCAGCTGCTCGGGCCCGGCGAGTCGGAGCGGCTGCTGATTTCGCTGGCCGCGCAGCTGGAAGTGGTGGAGCGCTGGCAGGATCGACGGCCGCCGGGATGAGCGCTCGCGAAGCCATTCTGCGTGCCGCGTTGAAGGTGGTCGGGGAGCAGGGCGTCGCCGGGCTGACCAATCGGCGGATCGTCGCCGAGGCCGGGGTGTCGCTCGGCTCGCTGACCTACCACTTCCCGAGCCAGACCGAGCTGCTGCGCCAGGCCATGCTGTTGTTCGCCGCGGAAGAGGCGAAAAAGCTCACCGAACTCGCCGAAACCCACCGCACCGACGGCATTTCGGTCGAGGAGGCGGCGGTGGCGGTGGAGCAGGTGCTGACGCGGATGACCTTCACCACCGACGACATCGCACCGCTGGAGCTGTACCTCCAGGCTGGCCGCGACCCGGAACTGCGCGACGCCACCCAACGGTGTTTCGCCGCGTACGACGAGCTGGCCACCACCGTGCTCACCGCGCTCGGGGTGCCCGATCCCCAACGGCTGGCCGGTCCGGTGGTCGCGCTGATCGCCGGGCTGCAACTGCGCCGCCTGGCCACCGGCGAAGCACCGCCCGCGGCCACCGCGCTGACCATGCTCATCCACGGCTCGAACGCCTAGGCTGGTGGCATGGGCGCGCCACTGATCCACGCCCCGCCGGTGCTGCGCGGCACGGCCGCGTGGAAGTACTTCGGCGACTTCCGCGGCTCGCTGCTCGCCGGGCAGGTGCTGTTGCTGCAGGTCGCGCACCCGGTGGTGGGCGCGGGCGTGCAGGACCACTCGGCATACCGCGAGGACCCGTGGACGCGGCTGATGCGCACCGCCGGTTCGCTGTCGATCTGCGTGTACGGCGGCCGTCGCGGCGCGTTGTACGAGGCGCGGCGGCTGCGCGAGCTGCACCGGCCGTTCACCGGGGTGGACTTCGCCGGTCGCCGCTACAGCGCGCTGAACCCGGGTGCCTACGCCTGGGTGCACGCCACGCTGGTGATGCTTCCCGTTGACGCGCAACGGTTCTTCGGCCGCGAGATCCCCGATGCGGAACTGGCCGAGTACTACGCGCAGATGTGCGACATCGGCCGGATCCTCGGCCTGCGAGAACGCGACCTGCCGCCGGACTGGCCCGCGTTCGAGCGCTACTACGCGGAGATGATCGACGGTTTCGACCCGAACCCGGCGATCGACACGCTGCTGGAAACCATTCGCACGGTGCCGAACCCGTGGCGGTGGCTGCCTGCTCCACTGTGGACACGGCTGCGGCTGGCGCAGCACCGGTTCCAGCTCTTCCTGATCGGCGGCACGCTGCCACCGGTGCTGCGCGAGCGCATTGGTCTACAGTGGACGGACGAGCAGCAGGCGCGGTTCGACCGGTTCCGGCGGGTGCTGCGCCTCGCCGACTACGTTCCGGCGCCGGTGCGCTCGGCGCACGTGCGCTCGATCGGCTGGCTCAACGTCTGGTTGCGGGAGCGTCGCCTCGGCTAGGCTGCCGATCATGGAGCCGGTCCGGATGCCGCTGCGGGTGCGGTACCACGAATGCGATCCCCAGGGCGTGGTGTTCAACGCGAACTACCTCGCCTACTTCGACATGGCGAGCTTCGAGTTCCTCACCGCGGTGCTCGGCAAGTCCACCGGGCTCAACGACTTCGGTGTCGACTTCGTGGTCGCCGAGTCGAACGTGCGGTTCCTGCGCGCGCTGCGGTTCGAGGACGAGGTGGTGGTCAGCGTGCGCATCGGCCACCTCGGCAACACCTCGCTGGTGCTGGAGTTCGAGCTGTGGCGCGGTGAAGAAACCGTGGCCACCGGCACGAACCGGTACGTTTTTGTCAACGCCGAAACGCTCACCAAGCAGGCGCCGCCGGAGGAGATCAGGGCGAAGCTGCTGGAGTACCAGGCGCTGGGAGCAAGCCCAGATCCAGCGTGAGGTCCTGCCGGGCACCGAGGCCGACGGTGACCGCTTCGGTGCAGCCGGTCGACGGGTCGGCGTCGGAATCCACGCTCTCGTCGCCCGCGCCCGGCGTGGTGGCCTGGCGGCCGTCGAGGTCGAAGCAGACGAGGTACGTGCCGTCGCGCAGGTTGCTGAAGGTGTACCGGCCGTCCGTGCCGGTGGTGACCGCGATGCCGGTCGGCGTGCCGTCGCCGTGGTGCAGCGCGGCCCGGACGCCTTCGACCGGCAGCTCGGCCGGGTCCTGCGTGCCGTCGGCGTCCTGGTCGAGCCAGGCGTAGTCGCCGAGTTCGTTGCCGGGCGCGCTCAGTCCGGCGTCCAGGGTCAGGTCGGTCGCGGTGAGCGCGGGCCCGGTGCAGCCGGTGGCCGGGTCGACGTCCGAATCGACCGCGTCGTTGCCCGCGTTCGCGCTCGTCAGGTGGTGGTCGGCGACGTGGATCGGGAGCGCGTCGAGCGCGAAGCACACGTGGTAGCTGCCCTCGGGGAGATCGCCGAACAGGTAGCGGCCGTTCTCCCCGCTGCGCGTGGTCTCGACCGCGGTGCCCGAGGCGTCGAGCAGCGTGGCGCGCACACCTTCGACCGGTGGTTCGCCCGGGTCCTGCAGGCCGTTGCGATCGGTGTCGAGCCAGACGTAGTCGCCGACGAAATGCGGTGTGGCCGCGGCCGCCACCCCACCGCACGAGGTCAGCAGGCAGGCCAGTGCGGCCAGCACGCCAAAAACCACCCAGCGACGCCATCTTCTGCTGTTCATCGGCTCGAACCCCCGCCCAGTCGGCGGTTGGAGCGTAAGCAGCCGGACGCCGCCGGAAAAGCACGGCCGGGCAGCGTCATCCGTTCGTGTTACCCCACCCGGAACACCGGATAACCAGGCGCGATGCGTCGGAGATCGGCTTCGGGGGAATTCGCGTCGACGCCGTCGAAGAAAACGCCGACCTCGAACTTCCAGCGCTTCAAATAGGCGCGGAGCAATTCCGGCTTTTCCTCGTCGGGCAGTTCGACGGCGCGGAATTCCTCGATTTTCCGGCCGACGCGCAGGCGGCCTTCACCGGCGACGCGGAGGTTGCGCACCCACTGGGTCCGGCCGCGCGGGGAGACGAGGTAGCGCTCGCCGTCGACGGTCAGCAGGTTCACCGGGACGCTGCGCCATTCGCCGGATTTGCGCCCGCGGACGGACAGCTCGCGGCTGCCCCAGACGCTCAGGCCGAGCCGGGTCAGCCCGCCGACGAGCTTGTTGAACAGCGCCATGACCCGGCCGGGTGCCAGGTAGCGGTTGCCTGTGGTGGTCATCGGGTCCTCCAGCGGTCGGGAGGCGCGTTGGCAGAGAGCACCGCGCCGGTTGCGAGAGCACTGCTCTCGTTTGAGATCAGTGAACACGGAACCGCGTCCCGCGTCAAGAGCAGTGCTCTCGAATTTGTGCAGCGCTCTCGGGCGACTACAGTGATCACCATGCCGGCAACGCGTACCGCCCGTGACCGGGCCAGGGTCGAGCTCACCAGGGAGATCAAGGAGGAAGCCCGCAGGCAGCTCGGCGATGCCGGGGGCGGCGGCCTCTCCCTCCGCGCGGTCGCGCGCGAGCTGGGCATGGTCTCCTCGGCGCTCTACCGCTACTTCCCCAGCCGCGAC
Organism: Amycolatopsis albispora; assembly: GCF_003312875.1. NCBI lineage: Bacteria > Bacillati > Actinomycetota > Actinomycetes > Pseudonocardiales > Pseudonocardiaceae > Amycolatopsis > Amycolatopsis albispora. The sequence goes on along the minus strand of NZ_CP015163.1, from coordinate 6,963,278 downwards.
CACCTGCTCACCGCGTTGATCATCGACGCGTACGACGCCATCGGCGCCGCGGCCGAGGCCGCCGACGACCATCTGGCCTCACCCAGGCAGCGCTGGCTCGACATCTGGGCCGCCACCCGGGCGTGGGCACGCGCCCATCCGCACGAGTACGCCCTGATCTACGGCTCGCCGATCCCCGGCTACCAGGCCCCGCAGGACACCGTCATGCCGGCGGCGAGGGTGGCGATGGCACTGGTGCACGTGATCCGCAGCGCCGCGGTCAGCCCGCCGCCCGGCCCGCCGCTGCCCGCCGAACTCCGCGGGCAGGCGACCACGCTGCTCGCCGCGCTCGGCGACGACCTGACCCCGGAGTTGATCGCGCGGCTGCTGATCGCCTGGACCCAGCTGTTCGGCATGATCAGCTTCGAGCTGAACGGCCAGTACGTCGGCAGCGTGGACCCCGCCGACTCGTTCTTCGCTTATACCACGCAGCAGATGGCGGATTTTGTCGGGTTGTGACGCCGGTGGGCAAATCACCCTGATTCCCCGGCGCTGACTCGATTGAGCTGGGGAATCGGTTTTCGCCCAGTCGCCAACCTCGTCACAATTCGATAACCAGCCCCCAACCCTGCAACGAAATCACCCTTTCGAGCGAGAAGTGTTCGACGCTGGTGAAGGGGACCACATGAGATTTTCCAAGCTGGGGAGGGCTGCGCTCGGCTTCGCCTGCTCGGCCCTGATCGCGGCCGGGCTGGCCGTCGCCGTTCCGGCGACCCAGGTCGCCGTCGCACAACCGCCGAACCCGGGCGAGCCGCTCAAGCTGCCGCCCGGCTTCGCGCTGCAGGACACCGGAACCGGGCTGGGGGCCTGGAACCTGACCGACTTCGGCTACCTGCCCGACGACACCTTCATCGCCACCGGCAAGACCGGTGACGTGAAGTGGATCGGCCCCAACGGGCCGAAGCAGCTGATCCACCTGCCGGTCGAGCACTGCTGCGACATCGGCCTGACCGGGCTGGAGGTCGCGCCCGACTACGCGACCACCAAGCACATCTACCTGGCCAGGACGATCGCCGCGCCCGGTGGCTTCACCAGCCGCATCTCGCGCTGGACGGTCACCGGCACCACCGAGCCGACCGGGCTGGCCAACGAGCAGGTCCTGCTCGACGTGCCCGGCACCATCCAGCTGCACAGCGCGTCGGGCATGGTCGCCGACGCCGCCGGCAACCTGTGGGTCTCGGTGGGCGACAACACCGACACCGACACCTGGCACGCCGAGGCGTTCCGCTCGCAGGACCTGAACTCCGTCTACGGCAAGATCCTGCGCATCACCCCGTCCGGCGCGGGGGTGCCGGAAAACCCGTACTACGACGCGGCCAACCCGAACTCGGCCAAGAGCAAGGTGTTCGCACGCGGTTTCCGCAACCCGTTCCGGCTCTCGCTGGACAAGACCAGCGGCCTGCCGGTGGTCGGCGACGTCGGCTGGGGCACCTGGGAAGAGCTCAACTACGTGGTGCCCGGCGGCAACTACTCGTGGCCCTGCTTCGAGGGCAACGCCCCGACGCCGGGTTACAGCACGCAGCCGCAGTGCAACGGCGTGACCAACAACCCACCACTGTGGACCTACCAGCACGGCATGGCGCCGGGCCAGGGCAACTCGGTGGTGGCGGGCTTCGTCTACACCGGCGACAGCTATCCCGCCCAGTACAAGGGCCAGTTCTTCTTCGGCGACTACGTCAGCCAGCGCATCTGGACCCTCCAGTACAACGCACAGGGCCAGCTGACGCAGGCGCCGGCGGCCGACGCGCCGTTCGGCACCGGCCTCGGCGGCCCGGTGGAGTTCGCCGCGGCGCCCAACGGCGACGTGGTCTACGCCGACATCGCCTCGGGCAGCGTGCGCCGGATCGTCTACGTCACCGGCAACATCCCGCCGGTGGCCAAGCCGACCAGCACCACCGACCCGGCCACCCGCACGGTCACCTTCGACGGCTCGAAGTCGATGGACTTCGACGGTCCCACCAAGGACCTGACCTACACCTGGGACTTCGGTGACGGCACCACCGGGACCGGCGCGGTCGTGTCGCACACCTACCCGGCCAGCCCGGCGAAGTTCACCGCGAAGCTGACGGTGACGGACAAGTCGGGCGGCTCGCACAGCGACACGCTGACCGTGGCGCCGTCGAACCACTCGCCGGTGGTCACGCTCGGCACCCCCGGTGACACCAAGAAGTTCCGGGTGAACGAGCCGATCAACCTGACCGCGACGGCCACCGACAACGAGGACGGCGCGCTGCCGATCACCTGGACCACCCAGGTGGTGCACTGCTCGGAGGAGACCACCTGCCACGTGCACGCCGACGCGGGCGGCACCGGCGGCTCGTTCTCCATGCCGTTCACCTCGCACCCGGACTCGCGCCTGGAGTTCACCGCCACGGTGACCGACTCGCAGGGCGTCAAGGGCAGCAAGACCTACGTGGCCAGGCCGAACGAGTTCAAGCTGACGCTGAAGAGCAACTTCCCGGCCTCGCTGGTCATTTCCGGCGAGAGCAACGGGAACGTGGCGATGGTGACCGAGGGCGCCACGCCGAACCTGATCGCCGGGGCGAAGGCCACCGACGGCGTCGCCTCCTTCTCGAAGTGGGACGACGGTTCGACGAACCTGTCGCGGGCGTTCACCATGCCCGCCGCGGACACCGTGGTGAACGCGACCTACCTGACGCCGATCGACAGCCGGTACAACTCGGACGCCGGGCTCCGCAGCCTGCTGGGCGCCCCGACCGGGGCCGAGGTCAACGACAGCGGCACGCGGTACCGGGCCTACGAGCGGGGACGCCTGTACTCCTCGCCGCAGACCAGCGCGGTGGCCATCTACGGTCACATCCTGAGCAAGTACCTGGCCCTCGGCGGGCACCAGGTGCTCGGCCCGCCGCAGAACGACGAGACGGGCACCCCGGACGGGGTCGGCCGGTACAACGCGTTCACCGGCAACTGGTCGATCTACTGGACCCCGGCCACCGGCGCGCACAACATCGGCGGGCCGATCCGCGACAAGTGGGGCTGGATGGGCTGGGAGAACGGCATTCTCGGCTATCCGCTGACCGACCAGGTGGCCACGCCGACCGGTGGCGGGCAGTTCGTCGACTTCACCAACAACGCGTCGATCTACTGGCTGCCGACCACGCCGGGCAACGGCACCGCGGCGGTCTACTCCCAGATCCGGTCCAAGTGGCTGGCCATGGGCGGCGCGACCGGTGTGCTCGGCATGCCGATCACCGACGAGCTGGCCGGCCCGAACGGCGGGCGGTACAACAACTTCAGCAACTACGCCTCGATCTACTGGCACTACAACTCGCCGGGCAGCGGGGCGTGGTCGATCATGTCGCAGATCCGGGACCGCTGGTACTTCGACGGTGGCGCCGGGGGCTTCCTCGGCTACCCGGTCACCGACGAGCTGACCACGCCGGACGGCATCGGCCGGTACAACCACTTCTCGAACAACGGCTCGATCTACTGGACGCCGGCCTACGGCGCGCAGTCGATGTGCTGCCAGATAAAGAACAAGTGGGCGTCACTGGGCTGGGAGAAGGGTTATCTCGGCTACCCGACCAGCAGTGAGTACACGGTGCCGGGTCAGCCGACCTGGCGGCGGCAGAACTACCAGGGCGGTTTCATCACCTGGACGCCGAACACCGGGGCGTACGACCACAAGTAGGCGCTGAACGAGAAACGCGGGGCCGCTGCGGCGGTCCCGCGTTTTTCCTGCCTACGGTGACGCCTCCAGCAGGCGGCGCAGCAGGTCGCCGAACTCCTCCCACCAGGGCAGCTGCTCGGAGCGCGGCAGGTACTTGCGCCGCTGCTCGCGCAGTGTGTCCACTTTGGCCTGGAGCGCTCGCACCACCTCCGGGGACAGCCCCAGTTCCTCGCTCAGCTGGCTGAGCAGGGCGACTTCCCGCGCCTCGGTCACCGAATCGGCGCCGGCCAGCCAGGCGGCCGCGGCGTAGACCAGTTCGCGGTCCGCCTCGGACAGCGCCGCGATCGCCACCGGCACCAGGTCCTCGCTCTCGGCCACCGGGATGCCGTTGAGCCCCAGCGCCTCGGCCACCACCTTGAGCGCCTGCTCCTCTTGGCGGGACACGTCTTCGTCCGCTCGGGCGACCAGGCGGGCCGCGTGGAAGATGGCCTGGCGGGCTTCGGTGGCCAGGCCGTGCACCAGCGCCCTGGTGGCGGACCGCTCGTCGGCCACCATCTGGTCGAGCAGGTTCGCGCTGCGGGCGGCGTCGGTCAGCACCATCGGGTCGAGCAGCCGTTCCGCCGTGGCGCGTGGCGCGATCCCCAGCTCCACCACCGCCTCCTTGACCGACACCCCCCGGTGGGCGGCGTGCTGCGCGGCCCGGATCCCGGCGTCGTGGCCGAACACACCACCGACCACAGTGGACAGTCCGAGCGCCTCCTCGGCGTGGCGGCGGTTGGCTTCGGTGTCGATCTCCAGGCCGCGGAGGCACTTGTCGGCGAACAGCGGCATGGCGTTGGTGAGCAGGTGCGCCGATTCGAACAGGTTCTTGGCGATCACCGCGGTCCAGGCGTTGAAGTCCAGTTCCGCGCCCTCCACGGCCATGGTGACCACGGTGTCGTTGCCGCACACCTGGAAGCCGACCTGCACGACGAGGTCGGCCATCACCGGGCTGACGTTGCCGGGGGTGAACACCGAGCCCGGCTGGACCGCGGGCAGGCGGACCTCGGTGCCGCTGGCCAGGATGCGGAGGTCCCTGGCGACCTTCATCAGGCCGCAGGCGAGCGCCTTGAACACGGTCGAGACGTACTGGAAGACGTCGCCGTTCTGGAAGGCGTCGAAGAAGTTGGTGTGCCTGCGCAGTTCCAGCCCGGTGGTTTCCCGCAGGCGCGGGTAGATCCGGTCCAGGTAGCGGGCGCCGACGCCGATCCCGGTGCCGGCGACCGTGCCGCCCATCGGCACCTCGAGGCAGTGCTCGGCGGCGTCCGCGAGCCGCTCACCACCGCGCCGCGCGACGGCGAGGTACGCGCTGAACGCCTGGCCGAAGGTGACCGGCACGGCGTCGTGGAGGCAGGTGCGGGAGAGCTTGACGGTGTCGCGGTATTCCTCGATCTTCTGTTCCAGCACCCCGGCCAGGTAGCCGACGGATTCCTTGAGCCGCACGATGTCGCGGTGCAGCGCGATGTTCACCGCGGTGGCCATGGCGTCCGATGTGGACTGTCCGGCGTTGACGTGGTTGGCCGGGTGCACGAACTCGTAGCCGCGGCGGCCGGAGAGCAGCTCGTTGGCGCGGTTGGCGAGCACCTCGTTGACGTTCATGTTGGGCGAGACCCCGCCGCCGGCGCTGAGCACGTCGACCGGGAACTCCTCGGGCCCGAGCAGCCCGGCGACCACCTCGTCAGCGGCCTGGCAAATGGCCTCGGCGACCGGTTCGCGCAACACGCCCGCGTCCAGGTTCGCCAGCGCCGCGGCCTTCTTGACCTCGGCGATCGCGGCCACCAGGCCGGGCTGGGAGCCCAGCGTCTGCCCGGACACCGCGAAGTTGCGCCGCGCCCGCTCGGACTGGACGCCGTAGTACGCCTGGAAGGGGATCTCCACCTTGCCGAGCGCATCCTCCTCCACGCGATACCGAGCGGTCATCACGGCACTCCCACCGGCCTCGTCCTACCCCGGACCTACCGATGTTGAGCCCCGGCACCCGCACCCGCCACGCCCCACCCCCACATTTCACCCGTCGGCACCCCCCACCCCAACCCGAACGGCCCAGACCCGGTCACGCAGCCGAACCACCCGCCGGACCTGCGCGAACACCGGCGGAGTGGGCATGAAAAAACCGCCTTGGCGAACCAAGACGGTCTGGGCTGGTGGCCAGGGCCGGGGTCGAACCGGCGACCTTCCGCTTTTCAGGCGGACGCTCGTACCAACTGAGCTACCTGGCCGGGAACGCCGGCAAGGAGCCGAACGATCTTGCGACCCTGACGGGACTCGAACCCGCGACCTTCGCCGTGACAGGGCGACGCGCTAACCAACTGCGCCACAGGGCCTTGCATACTGCGTTTACTACTGTACTGCGTACTCCCAACGGGATTCGAACCCGCGTTGCCGCCTTGAAAGGGCGGAGTCCTAGGCCGCTGGACGATGGGAGCCCGGCCGGTTTCGGTAAACCGACCCGACCGCGCTCTCAGGTCGTCCCTGGGAGCGAACATAAGCATAGGGCACGCCCCAACCGCCCTTCAAAGGGGTATCCCTTAAGCCGATCAGGAGCCCGCGAGCTGCGGTTTCCCGCCTGTGGAGCCCTCCGAGGCGACTGCCGCTCGATCGAGCGGCAGTGGGCGCGGCGAGCGGCAGGGACGGCGCCACGACCCGACGGCGGACTTGGGAGCGACCTTGGCGGCGACCCGAGAGCGAGCCAGGGGGCGAGCCGAGGGCGCGGCGAGGGCGAACTTGGAGCGGGCTGAGGGCAGACCCGCGGCAGGCCGCGCCCAGCCCGGCTCCCGGCTGGGCGCGGGCAGACAGGGGACGGCGACCGAGAGAGCGGCCCCGCGGCGAACTGGGGACGGGCAGACGGGGCAGGGCGGCCCAGAGTGGACCGGCTGCGGCCTGAGCGGGCTGACGGCGGCCTGCGGGCAGGCTGGCGACGGGCGGGGCGGGCTGACGGCGAGCCTGAGAGCGGAGCGGTGGCGACCCCAGGGGAAGCCCCGGGCCAAAGGTGGGCCGGGGCGGCGAACCAAAGGCGGGCCGGGGCGGCAGGCCAAAGGCAGGCCGGGGCCGGATCAGCGGCGAGCCGGGGCGACGGGCCAAAGGCAGGCCGGGGCCGGATCGGCGGCGAGCCGAGGCTGGCCGAGGGGGCGTACCGAGCGGCGAGCCGGGGGCGTACCGAGTGGCAGCCCGGGGCGTACCGAGTGGCGGGCCGCGGGGCGTACCGAGTGGCGGGCCGGAGGGCAGGCTGAGGGCCGAACCAAAGGCCGCACTGCGGACGCGACGAAGAGCCGCTCCTCGCAAAGCGGACATAACGGTGTTACCGAAGGCGCGCGAGTAAAACTGCTGTGAGAAATCGATTGCTTTGCCCGATGGGTGCCACTACGTTCCGAAGACAGCGCCCAGGTGCGCCACCAGGGGGTGTGCACCTGGGCCCCACTACTTCACGGGCCGGGCACCGCGATCACCGTTGAACCGGCAATCGTCCGTCTTCGTCGGGTGTCAGGCCCAGCATGTCCAGCAGCTCCGCGCAGTCTTCGACACCGTTGGCGCCCTGCGCCACCGCGAGCCTCGCCCGGCGGACCTGGTCATCCGAGATCCTTGGCGCGTCGGCGTTGCCGGACCGCTGCGCCGGCACCCCGCCGGACGCCGAACCGCTTCCGCCGTCGCCTTCATAGCGAAGGAGGAACTGTCGAACTTCGAGAGACCCGCTCATTGGCTCCTCCTCAGGGTTTCCGAAAAGCTTGGCCGCGAGGCTAGCGACCGGAAGTCGCCCCCCACAGCCCCCCGCAGGGTGAACCTCCCATCACCGGATGTTCGCTCTGCGCGACGATGACGCGTGCCCGCCACGACTGCCCACAATGAACGCCGGGCAAACCAAAAGTGACACGCCAGCCGGATTTTTCGCCCCTACCACTCGCCCAACCCCGCCGACTCGTGTAACAATCGACTTGCTGACACACCCCCGGTCAGCGCCTGTGGAGATCCCCTCCGGCCCCCGCGTTCCTCCCCCTGGCGCGGGGGCCTCTCCATTGGTGTTCGCAGGGCGTTTGCCCTGCTCCCACCGTCCTTGTGCTGCTTGGGGGGTCGACCCCCCAAACCCCCCGCGGTGCGTGCTCCTTGGCTTGGCGGGCGCTGGTCGAGGTGGGTTTTGACTAGCTTGATCGAATTGGGGGCGGGCAATCGATTTCTGTGGGGTTGAACATTGTCCAGTGGTCAATGGGTGCGCGGGATAAGGGGCGATTGCGGCCGCGTGATTGGTTTCGGGGTGGGGTTGGGGGTTTACGGAGGGTGCGGTTTTCTTGATCGGGATTAGCGCGGATGGACTATTGCGCGGAAAAGGTGGCAACGGACGGTGTGTCGCGCGCCACACTCGACACGTTCCCGAAACCTTACCGTTATCCTGTCCGGGTGCCTCTTCCCTCACTTGGACGCCTGAGCACCAAGACGAACCTCAAGGCGGTCAACCCCGGACGTCACCGCAACAGCCCCGCGCGCGAGGCGGAGGCCACGGTCGACGACCACGAGCTGACCAGCTACCTCGCCGCGCTCGCCCCCGATGCGGACGACCCGGAGAGCACTGGCACCGGCCGCCGGTTCGGTGAGGCCCAGGTCTTCCAGATCCGGATGAACACCATCGCCAGCGAACAGTTGAAGGACCTCGCCGCCGAGCGGCAGACCTCCCCGCAGGCGCTCGCCATGGAATGGGTGCTCGAGCGCCTCTCCTGGGAGGCACAGGCCTCCTCGGTGCAGGACCAGACCCAGACCCGCCACAACCGCGTCAGCGACGCCCACACCGACCAGTTCACCTTCGACCAGAACTGGGAGCAGCCGATCTCCGGCCAGCTCCGCTGAACCAGCGAAAAACCGGGGCCCCGGCGGAAGTTCCGCCGGGGCCCCGGTTTGCTTTCAGGTGACCTCAGATGACGCGCACCTTCTGAGCCTGCGGGCCCTTCTGGCCCTGGCCCACCTCGAACTCCACCCGCTGGTTCTCCTCGAGGGTGCGGAAGCCGCGCCCGTCGATCTCCGAGTAGTGCACGAACACGTCGCCCTCGCCGCCGTCCTGGGCAATGAAGCCAAAGCCCTTTTCAGCGTTGAACCACTTCACAGTGCCTTGCGCCACCGCTTACTCCTCGTTACAGATCCGCTTCGGGCCTCCGCCGGAGCGGTACCCGGGCCGTCCCGGGCGGTTCCAACGAGTCGAGCGAAGAGCACTGGAGCGGCTCATGGCCCGCGTCAGAAGTTCCGCGAGTGTGAAGCCACGAACACGCAAAACGACGGCCTGTGGGCAGCGTACCGGGATCTCACGGAATCTGAACCCCACAAACCAGTCTTGGGCAGAACAGCGGCACCAAGTCACCGAAACGTTGTAAGCATCCGCCCGCCCGGCGGACCGCCCTTAGCGCGTTCGACGGCCGCGTAGAAAGTGATCCTCATCACGTTTACCGGGATCAACGCCCAGCCTCCGCCAGGCGTCAGAAGGGCGTCAGGGGACGATAAGGGGACATCTGTGACACACCACTTCCGAAGGCGGGCACTGGCGGGGCTCGCCCTCGTCGCGGCGCTGGGGCTGAGCGCCTGCACCGGGGAAACCGGCACCAGCGCGGCGGGCAGCGACGGCGCCCAGCCGGCGCCGCCCGGCCCGGCCAAGATCGCCGTGCAGCCCGCCGCCGGGGCCAAGGAGGTCTCGCCGGGCGAACCGGTCCAGGTGACCGTCACCGACGGCACGCTCGAGCGGGTCACGCTGACCAATCCGGACGGCAAGCAGGTCGCCGGCCAGCCCGCGCCGGACAACCGCAGCTGGACCACCACCGAACCGCTCGGCTACGGCAAGACCTACACCTGGGGCGGCACCGCGGTCGGCACCGACGGCTCGAAGACCCCGGTCGGCGGCGCGTTCACCACGGTCACGCCGAAGCGCCAGCAGCACGGCCAGCTCAACGTCGGCGACGGCCAGACCTACGGCATCGCGATGCCGATCAGCCTGACCTTCCCGGACCAGAAGGTCACCGACAAGGCCGCCGTCGAGCGCGCACTGACCGTGGAAACCAATCCGAAGACCGAGGGGTCCTGGGCCTGGCTGGAAAACGACACCGCGGTGCACTGGCGGCCGAAGGAGTACTGGCAGCCCAACACCGAGGTCAAGGTGACCGCCAAGCTGTACGGCGTGAAGCTGGCGAACGGCGTGTACGGCAAGGACAACGTCAGCGCCTCGTTCAAGATCGGGCGCTCGCAGATCGTCAAGGGCAACACCCAGACCCACCGCATGCAGGTGATCCGCGACGGGCAGCAGGTCGCCGACTACCCGGTCAGCTACGGCCTGGACAGCGATCCCGGGCGGGTCACCAAGAGCGGCACGCACGTGGTGATGTCCAAGCACGACACGTACTTCATGAACAACGCCCGCTACGACTACGAGAACTTCAAGGTCAACTGGGCGGTGCGCATCTCGAACAACGGCGAGTTCACCCACGCCGCGCCGTGGTCGGTCGGCGACCAGGGCAGGCGGAACGTCTCGCACGGCTGCCTGAACCTGTCGGTGGAGAACGCCAAGGAGTACTACGACAGCGCGCTGACCGGCGATCCCGTCGAGATCGAAGGCAGCACGCAGCAACTCGGCCCGAAGGACGGCGCCTACCACGACTGGACCTACTCGTGGGAGCAGTGGCGCGGGATGTCCGCGCTCAACAGCTGAAAAATCGATGCAACCCGGGAGGTGCGGCGGCGCATGTCTGACTGTGCAAGTGCCGCCGCACCCCGGCGGCTTCCGTTGAGTAGGAGCCGAATTGCGTACTCGAATCGTGCTCGGGGCCGGAGCCCTGCTGCTCGCCGCCGGTGCGGCGATCACCGTGCCCGCGCTGGCCAGCACCACCTCGCCCGAGGTCGCGCCGCCGGTCCCGGCGCCCGTCCAGCCGGCGCCCACCGCGCAGCCAGCCCCGCCCACCCAGGTCACGCCGCCCGCCCCGGTGCCCACCGTGCCGCCGGCGCCCACGGCCGAGCCGACCTCGTCGAAGCCCGCCGAGCCGCAGCCCGTCGACCCGAAGCCGTCCGCGGCTCCAGCGCCGCCGTCGCAGAAGCCCGCCGTTCCCGGTGTGCCGAAGGCGATCCCGGCCGGGCCGACGGGCGACAACCGCTGACCCGTTGAAGCACCGGACCGCACCGACCGGGCCGGGCTCGTCGTACGACGACGAGTTCGCCCGGTTCTTCGGCGAGCGCGCGCACCAGCTGCGGTCCACCGCCTACCTGCTCTGCGGCGACTGGCACCACGCCGAGGACCTGACCCAGGCGGCGTTGCTCAAGCTCTACCTGGCGTGGCCGAAGCTCGACCGGCACGACCGCCTCGACGCCTACGCCCGCCAGGTGGTCACCAGGACCTTTCTCGCCGAACGCCGACGGCCGTGGCGCCGCCGCGAGCAGCTCACCGACCTGCCGCCGGAGCAGGCGGGCGAGGAGGGCGGTCCCGAGCAGCGCATGCTGGTGCTGCGTGCGCTCGCGGCCGTGCCGCCGAAGCAGCGTGCCGTGCTGGTGCTGCGGTTTTGGCACGATCTGAGCGTGGAGGAGACCGCCGCGGCCCTGCGCTGCTCCACCGGCACGGTGAAGAGCCAGAGCGCACGCGGCCTGGCCACCCTGCGCGACCGGCTCGGCCCGCACTTCCACGAACTCTCGCTCACGTCGAAAGGAGGCAGCGCATGACCGAACACGAAGACATCCGGCGGCTGCTGGCCACCACCGGCGCGGGCGAAGGGCCGCCGCTGGGGCTGCGCCCGGAGGAGATCGCCGCCCGCGGCACGCGGATCCGGCGGGTGCGCAAACGGCTCGCGATCGCCGCGAGCGCCGGCACCACGATCGGCGTGGCCGTGCTGGTGGTCTTTTTCACCGGCGGTGCCGCCACGCCCACGCCACCGGCTCCGGTACCGCCTGCCGGGCCGGGACTGACCATCGAAACACCGTCGTCGACAACCGTGCCGGAATTGCCGGGAGATTCCGTTCCGCCCGCACCATCCGAAAAGTCCACCGAAAGCAAGCCCACGATTCCCGACCCGCCACAGCAGGCCCCGGTGAAGAGCTCCTCACCTGCGGCGATGCCGCGATCGTCGGAACCGCGGATACCGAATGTCGCGCCTTCGACGCAACCGCCACCGCCCACTTCTGCACCCGGCTAGAAAGTTTCCAACAGCCGTTTTAGGGTCGACGGATGAGCGATCAGGCGGTGGGCGCCACGGACTCGGCGCCGCGGGAAGCGGATCCGAAGCAGATCCGGAAAGCCGTCGCCGGTTCGGCGATGGGCAACTGCATCGAGTGGTACGACTTCGGGGTCTTCGGCTTCATGCCGGCCATCCTCGGGCAAGTCTTCTTCAACGCGAGCAGCACCTCCGAAGGCGCGCTCGCCACGTTCGCGCTGCTCGCGGTCACCTTCGTGATCCGGCCCTTCGGCAGCTTCGTGCTCGGCCCGCTCGGCGACAAGCTGGGCAGGCAGCGGGTGCTCGCGCTGACGGTGATCCTGATGTCGGGCTCCACCTTCGTGATCGGGCTGCTGCCCTCGTGGGAGACCATCGGGCCCGCGGCCGCGGTGCTGGTCATCCTGCTGCGCGGGCTCCAGGGCTTCTCCGCCGGTGGTGAGTACGGCGGTGCGGCCACCTTCATCGCCGAGTACGCGCCGGACCGCAAGCGCGGTTTCCTCGGCAGCTGGCTGGAGTTCGGCACGCTGGTCGGGTTCTTCCTCGGCGCCGGCACGGTGACGCTGGCGACCGTGCTGCTCGGCAACGAGGCGATGGCCGAATGGGGCTGGCGCATCCCGTTCCTGCTCGCCGGGCCGCTCGGCCTGGTCGGGCTCTACCTGCGGAACCGGCTCGAGGACACGCCGGTGTTCCAGGAGATCGAGAAGGCCAAGCAGGTCTCGAAGTCGCCGCTGAAGGAGCTGTTCAGCAAGCACTGGCGCTCGATCCTGCACCTGATCGGCCTGGTCATCCTGCTCAACGTGGGCGACTGGATGATGTTCGGCTACATCGAGACCTATCTCAAGGACGTGCTCCAGCTCGACGGCCACGCGCCGCTGCTGATCGTGATGGCGGTGATCCTCGGCATGCTGGTGGTGATCGTGCCGATCGGCTCGCTGTCCGACCGGATCGGCCGGAAACCCATCCTGATCACCTGCTGCGCGGGCTTCCTGGTGGTGCCGATCCCGGCGTTCACCCTGATGGAGCACAGCAAGACCGAGACCGGCGTGAACGTGCTGATGCTCGGCGGCGGGCTGGCGATGTTCGGGCTGTGCCTGGTGCTGTTCCTGTCGGTGGTGGCGTCCACGCTGCCCGCGATGTTCCCGACGCAGGTCCGCTACGGCGCCTTCTCGATCGGCTACAACTTCTCCACCGCGGCCTTCGCCGGTACCGCGCCGTACATCGTCGGCTCGCTGGTCGACGCCACCGGCAACACGCTGTGGCCCGCCTTCTACCTGATGGCGGCCGGGGCGATCGCCGCGATCCCGATCCTGCTGCTGCCGGAAACGGCCGGGGTGTCGCTGCGCGGCATCGTCAGCTCGCGGATCGCGCGGCGCGGACAGCGGGCCGCCGTGGCCGAACAGCCCGCGAAATAAGTGCGCTTTCAACCACTTCGCGTAGTCGTATTACCGTGGGCGCATGACGAAGTCCGCCCAGCCGTGGCCTCCGGTGGAGACCGAGCCCGCGGTTCCGCACCCGCAGGCGCCGCCGGCGGGCACGAAGCTCGGCATGCACTACGAGCACTGCTTCGGGTGCGGTGACCAGCAGGACGCCGGGCTGCGGTTGCGCTCGACCGTCGGCGACGGCGGCACCGTGCACTCGCAGTTCCTGGTCACCGAGGCGCACCAGGGCGCGCCAGGCCTGGCCCACGGCGGGCTGCTGGCGTGTGCCTTCGACGAGGCGCTCGGCGCCACCGTCGGGCACCTGCTGCGCCGTCCCGCGGTCACCGGGAAGCTGGAGACCGACTTCGTGCAGCCGGTGCCGGTCGGCTCGACGCTGTTCATCTGCGCCAAGCTCGACGGGGTCGCCGGGCGCAAGATCTACGTCAGCGCGGACGGCCGCCTCGACGCCGAGGACGGCCCGATCGCGTTGCGGGCACGGGGTTTGTTCGTCCAGGTGGGCTTCGAGCACTTCGCGAAGCACGCCGGTGAGGAGTCGGTCGAGCGGCTGAAGGCCAGCGGCCGGGCGGCGGAGCGGGACTGGGACATCAACCCCTGATGTTCCTGCTCGTCGTCGGCGGGGGCCTGGCGCTCCTGCACATCTACATTTGGAAACGGCTGGTCCGCGACACCACTTCACCGGGGCTCGTGCGCCGGGTGGCGGCGGTGGCGCTGATCCTGCTCGTGGCGTTCATGATCGCCGCGTTCGTCTTCGGCACGCAGGCCGATCCAGCGGTGGCGCAGTGGTTCGCCTGGCCCGGCTACCTGTGGCTGGCGTTGTTCTACTACCTGATGCTGGCCACGCTGGTGCTCGAGGTGCCACGCCTGTTCCTGCGGAAGTGGGCGAAGTCCGACGAGCCGATCGCCGGCGTGAGCCGCCGGGTGTTCCTGGCCCGCGGCACCGCGGCGATCGCCGGTGCGGCCGCGGTCGGCATCGTCGGCTACGGCACCACGGTGGCGATGGGCGGGCCGAGCGTCACCCGCGTGCCGATCACCCTGCGCCGCCTGGACCCGCGGGCGTCGGGCTTCCGGATCGCGTTGATCAGCGACGTGCACCTGGGGCCGCTGCTGGGCCGGTCGTTCACGCAGCGCGTGGTGGACCTGGTCAACGAGCAGCGCCCGGACGCGGTGGCGATCGTCGGCGACCTGGTGGACGGCAGCGTCGAGCACCTGGCCGAGGCCGCGGAACCGTTGCGGGACCTGCGAAGCACGCACGGCACCTTCTTCGTGACCGGCAACCACGAGTACTACTCGGGGTACACCGAGTGGGTCGACCACGTGCCGACGCTCGGCATCCGCCCGCTGCGCAACGAACGGGTGTCCATCACGCACCACGGCGGCACCTTCGACCTGGCCGGGGTCAACGATGCGACGGCGTACCAGTGGCAGGACGACGCCGACGTCGGGAAGGCGTTGCGGGGCCGCGATCCGGCGCGGGCCGTGGTGTTGCTGGCGCACCAGCCGGTGGACGTGCAGGACGCCGTGGACCACGACGTGGACCTGCAGCTTTCCGGGCACACGCACGGGGGCCAGATCACGCCGTTCGAGCTGCTGGTGAGCCTGCAGCAGGGCGCGGTGGCGGGGCTTTCGCAGCACGGGAACACGCAGCTCTACGTGACGCGGGGCGCCGGGTTCTGGGGTCCGCCGGTACGGGTGGGCGCACCGCCGGACATCACCGTCGTGGAGCTGCGCGCGCCTTAGGTCAGCGTGCGGGGGCGGATCGCGTTTGCCTTGTCCACCAAGGCGATTCGCTGGTCCGCCGTGCCCGCGAGCCGCGCGAGCGTGCGGTAGCAGCGTTCCAGCCCGAACCGCAGCTCCCGCTCCGAGCCCAGCTCGCAGCCGAGCACCTTCATGCCGCGGTGCGTCTCCGGCTTCGCCCCGCCCGCGCGCACGAAGCCGTACGCCGCTTCCAGCACCTCGGCCGAGAGCTGGGTGCGGCGTTCCGCGTCGAGCGACAGGCGTTCCAGCCGCGCGCCGGCCTCGACCAGGTCGCGGTCCGAGGCCATCCCGGACTCGCGGTTCGGCCGGGACTTGATCTTGATCGCGGCCACCTGCGCGGCGATGTAGTGCGAGGACGAGGACGAAACCGACTCGAGCACCTCGATCGCACCCGCTCGCGCGCCCTGCGCCAGGTACACCCGCGCCAGCCCGAAAGCCGCGCTGACGTAGCTGTGGTCGGTTTTCCACACCAGCTCGTAGAACCGCGACGCGCCGAAGTGGTCACCGTTGGCCTCCGCGCTGATCGCCAGCGCCAGCTTGGGTGCGATCTCACCGGGCAGCTCGTCGTAGACGGCGTCGAAGGCCACCTGCGCCACCCGCGGCCGCCCGCCCGCCAGCTCGATCAGCCCGCGGTACCAGTCGATCCGCCAGTCGTGCGGGAAGCCGTTCTTCACCGCGAGGTACTGCGCGGCCTGCAGCTGGCGGTTCGCCTCGGCCAGCTCGCCCAGCTCGATCCGCGCCCGCACGATCCGCAGCCGCACCTCGATCGAGTTGTGCGGCGCGTTCACCAGCGCCTCGATCGCCTCCCGCGGATCGGCCGCCGCGGTGGTGGCCAGCACGCCCGCCGCCGGGTCGTCGGTGTCGACCTGCGGCACCGGCAGCCCGGCCACCACGTCGTCCGGGCTGGGCAGCGGCACCGGCTGACCGGTCTCGGGCACCACCATGTCCACGCCGAACGAGCGGGTCTCCGGCCCGAACACGGTGGACGCGCCGGGCCGCGGTTTCCCGGTGCCCATCGCCATGATCTCGCGCAGCACGCCGGTGAGCTGGTCGGCCATCTCCTCGGCGGAGAGGAACCGGCGGTCCGGGTCGGCGTGCGTGGACCGCTTCAGGAACCGGTGGTACGAACCGAAGAGGGCGAACAGCGGCACCTGGTCGGCAGGCGGCAGCGTGGTCTTGTACTTGTTGGTGTAGCCGGTGAACTCGAAGCTCAGCACGGCCAGCGTGCGGCCGACGGTGTAGAGGTCAGAAGCCACCGACGCGCCGTGCGTGGCCAGCTCCGGCGCGCTGTAGCCGGTGGTGAAGAACAGCGGGCTCTCGTAGTCGTCCATCCGCCGCACCGCGCCCATGTCGATCAGCTTGAGCTGCTCGTGGGTCTGGATCACATTGTCTGGCTTGAGGTCGCAGTAGAGCAGGTTCTGGCTGTGCAGATAACCCATGGCGGGCAGGATCTCCAGCCCGTACGCGATCACCTGGCCGATCGGCAGCGGCTCGGCGCGCCCGGCGGTGCGGTGGTGCGCCAGCGCCAGCTGCCGCAGCGACTGCCCGCCGATGTACTCCATCACGATGTAGCCGACGGAGTTGCCGGTGACCGAGTCCGGGTGCTGCACGAAGTTGTAGATCTTGACGATGTTCGGGTGCTCGACCTCGGCCAGGAACCGGGTTTCGTTCACCGCGGCGGCCATCGCGGTGGCGTCGCCGGTGTCGATCAGTCCTTTGAGGACAACCCAGCGGTCGCTGACGTTGTGGTCCTGGGCCAGGTAGATCCAGCCGAGCCCGCCGTAGGCCAGCGCGCCGAGCACCTCGTACTGCCCGCCGACGATCTCGTGGGGGCGCAGCTTCGGCTTGAACGAGAAGGCGTTGCCGCACTTGGCGCACACGCCCTCCGGCGCGCCGGGCTTGCCGTCCTTGCCGCGGCCGACCTTGGCGCCGCAGTTGCCGCAGAAGCGCTTCTCCTCCGACACCACCGGATCGGTGAGCACGGCGGAGGCCGGGTCGCGGTAGGGCACCTGCGGCACGTCGACCAGTCCCGCGCCGAGGCGGCCGCGGCGGGAGGTGCGCGAGCCGGTGCGGCGGGAGGTGCCGGGGAAGGCGCCGGAGCCGGTGTGCGGGCCGGTGCCCGTGCCGGTGCCGGTTCCGGTGCCCCGGCCGGTGCCGGGGGCGATGCCGTCGCTGCTGCTGGGCGGGAGCACGCTCTCGGTGCCGGGGTCGGGCAGCTGCATCGGGCCGCTCGGCTCGGGCATCGGCGGGGGTGGCGTGATGCTCTGGGTCGCGGGGGCAGGAGCGGCCAGGACGCTGGTCGGCTGCGGGTCACCCGCGGGCTGCTGGAGCTGCTGGGGCTGGCGGCGCGGCACCTGGCCGGGACGCACCCCCTGCGGCTGGCTGGGCTGCCCGGTCTTGCTCGGCTGCCCGGACTGCGCGCTCGGCTGCTGCGACTGGCTCGGTTGGCCGGTTCGCTGGGACTGGCTGGGCTGCCCCGCCTGCGGGGGCTGGCTGGTCTGCGACGGCTGGCCGGTGGGTGACTGCCCCGCCTGCTGGCTCGGTGCCGCGGCCTGACCGTGCGCCGCGAACGGCTGGCTGGGTGGGCCCTGGCGCTGCACCGGACGCAGGCCCTGCACGGTCGGCTGGTCCTGCGCCGGGCGCCGCCCGGGGTGGTGGGTGGTTCGGTCGTCCTCGGGGGCCTGGTCACCGCCGCCGAGCACGTTCGGGGACAGGCGCCAGCCGGTGCCCGGCTCGCCGTCCGCGGGCGGCTCGGTCCAGCCACCGCCGGACTCGTCCGGCGCGGCGTGCCTCGGCCGGCGTGGCTCCTCCGACACTGCGTACCTCCAAGCGACCGCGGATCTCCCGCCCGATCCTAGATGGTCGCCCGCCCCACGAGTGGCTCATAGCGCCGATGCGAGCAGCTCGATCGCCTCCTGGTCGCTCGGCCGCAGCGGCGCGTTGTCGGTGACCGGATCCGCGAGCGCCGCCGCGGCCAGCTCCGGCACCAGCTCACGGGTCACGCCCAGCTGCGCGAGCGTGGGCCGCACGCCCACCCGGTCCAGCAGCTCACCGGCCAGGCCGAGCGCCGAACCGTGCCCACCGGCCAGCGCCACCTGCGCGTACGCGGGCGCCGCCGCGCTCGCCGAATACCGCATCACCGGCTCCAGCACGCCGGAGAGCGCCAGCCCGTGCGAGACGCCGAGCCGCGCGGTGATCGCGTGGCCGAAGCCGTGCACCAGGCCCAGCCCGGACCTGGTCAGCGCCAGCCCGGCCAGGTGCGCGCCGAGCAGCATGCCCGCGCGTGCCTCCAGGTTCGCCCCGTCCCGCACGGCCACCGGCAGCCACCGCGTCACCTTCGCGATGGCCCGGCCCGCGTACCGGATCGACTCCGAGTCCGCACGCGGCGACGACAGCGACTCGATCCCGTGCACCAGCGCGTCCACGCCGGTCACCGCGGTGACCCGCGGCGGCAGCCCGACGGTCAGCTCCGGGTCCAGCACCACGGCCACCGGCCGGACCGACTCGTGTCCCCAGTAGACCTTCCGCCCGGCGTCCTCGAACACGCCGAAGCCGTTGGTCTCCGCGCCCGTGCCCGCGGTGGTCGGGATGGCGATCACCGGCTGGCCGTCCGCACCGGGCCCGGCCGCCTGCAGCGAAATCGCCTTGGCCGCGTCCAGCGCCGAACCACCACCGACGCCGATCACCGCGGCTTCGCCGTACCGACGCAGCACCTGCCCGCCCTCCTCGATGATCGAGACCGACGGATTGGCGCGCACGCTTTCGTAACAGCCGTAAGGAATTCCGGCGCGTTCCAGCGTTCGCAGCACCCGCCCGAGCACACCGGTGGCCCGCAACCCGTTGTCGGTGACCACGAACGCGCGCCGGTACCCGAGGTCATCGACCAGCGCGGGCAGCGCGCCGGTGGCCCCGATGCCGAACTCCACCCGCGTTTTCACGACAGATCGAACCAGGTCGTCTTGAGCCCGGTGTAGCCGTCGAGCGCGTGCAGCGACTTGTCGCGCCCGCCACCGGTTTCGCCGAACCCGCCGAACGGGGTGATCACGTCGCTGGCGTCGAAGGTGTTGACCCACACCGTGCCCGCCCGCAGCCGGGCGGCCACCCGGTGCGCGGTGCGCAGGTCGGCCGTCCACACCGAGGCGGCCAGGCCGAACCGCGTTTCGTTGGCGATCCGGACGCCCTCGTCCAGCTCCTCGAAGGTGGTGGTGGCCAGCACCGGGCCGAAGATCTCCTCCTGCGCCACGGTCGCGGTGTTCGGCACGCCCTCCAGCACGGCGGGTTCGACGTACCAGCCGCCGGTTTCCTCGTGCAGCCTCCGTCCACCGTGGACGACTGTCGCCTCCTCGCGGCCTACGTCGAGATAACCGAGCACGGTGCCGAGCTGGGTGTCGTCGATGAGCGGGCCGAGCGTGGTCGCCGGGTCCAGCGGGTCGCCGACGGTGAACCCGGCCAGCACCTTGCGCACCGCTTCGACCAGGTCCGCGGCGATTGACGAGTGCACCACCAGCCGGGACCCGGCGTTGCAGGTCTGCCCGGCGTTGTAGCAGAAGCCCCAGGCGATCGCCTCCGCCGCCTTGTCCACATCGGACACATCGGGCAGCACCAGCTGCGGCGACTTGCCACCCGCCTCGACGGAGACCTGCTTGCCGTTGGACGCGGCGGCGTACCCGAGGAACGCCCGGCCCACCGGCGCCGAACCGGTGAACGCGATCTTGTCCACGTCCGGGTGCAGTCCCAGCGCCCGGCCCGCGGTCTCCCCGAACCCGGTCACCACGTTGAGCACGCCGTCCGGCAGCCCGGCCTCGGCGGCCAGCCTGGCCAGCACCAGCGCCGACAGCGGCGACTGCTCGGCCGGCTTGAGCACCACGGAGTTCCCGGCGGCCAGCGCGGGCGCCAGCTTCCACGAGGTGATCATCAGCGGGTAGTTCCACGGGACCACCGCGCCGATCACGCCCAGCGGCTCGCGGCTGACCAGCGCGAGCGTGTCGCCGCCGGTGGGCGCGATCTCGCCGTAGACCTTGTCGATCGCCTCCGCGTACCAGGTGAAGGTGTCGGCCGCCTTGGCCACGTCGACGCGGCTCGCCTCACCGATCGGCTTGCCGGTGTCCATGCTCTCCACGCGTGCCAGTTCCTCGCTGTTGGCACGCATCAACTCCGCCAGCTTCAGCAGCACGCGCTTGCGCGCGGCCGGCGGCTGCGACCGCCATCGTCCGTCCTCAAAGGACTGGCGGGCGGCACGCACCGCGAGGTCGACGTCCTCGCTCTGCCCCGAAGCCACTTCCGCGAGCAGGCTGCCGTCGCGTGGCGCCCGCGTCTCGAACGTCTCACCGGCTACCGGGTCCACAAAGGACCCGTTGACGAACAGGCGTTCCATCAGCGCGTCCTGGTCGCGTCGATGGCGGATTCGTCCAGCTCGATCCCGAGCCCTGGCGAAGCGGGTACCACCAGATCACCGTCCACATCGATCATCAGCGGCTGGGCGAGCATGAAGTCCCGGCGAGCCGGGGTCCAGCCGGGCGGGTCGTACGGGAACTCGAAGTACGGGGTGGCGCCCACCCCGGCGGCCACGTGCAGGTTGGCCAGCACGCCGATGCCGTTGGTCCAGCTGTGCGGGGTGAACTGGCGGTGCTTCAGCCGCGCCAGTTCGGCGAGCGTGCGGGCCCGGTGCATGCCGACCGAGAGCACCACGTCCATCTGGTACACGTCGAGCGCGTCGGCTTCCAGGTACGCCAGCAGTTCCGGCACCGACGACTGCATCTCACCGGCCGCGACGCGCACCCCGGACGAGCGCAGCGCCTTGAACCCGGCGACGTCGGCGTACGGCAGCGGTTCCTCCACCCAGAACACCCCGAGGTCGGCCAGCCGCCGGACCACCTCGCGCACCTTCGCGAAGTCCATCGCCGGTTCGACGTCACCCGGCATCCGCCACGACTGGTTCAGGTCGACCATCAGGTCCACGCCGTCACCGAGCGCCTCGCGCACCGCCCGCACCACGTCCACGCCCTCGTCGAGCCGGTGCCGGTCGATCCGGATCTTCAGCGCGCGGAACCCGGTCTTCGCCATTTCCAGCGAGGCTTCGACCCGCTGCTCCGCGGTTTTCAGCTCACCGGTGGAAGCGTAGGCAGGCAGGCGTTTCGCCGCGTTGCCGAACAGCATCGACACCGGCTGCCCGCTGGCTTTCCCGATGATGTCCCACAACGCCGCTTCCAGCGGCCAATAGCTGGCACCGTGGAAGTTCGCCGATTCGATGGCACGCACGTGCCGCGAGATGTCCAGCGGGTCGGTGCCGAGGAACAGGTGGCGGTAGGCGTCGAACCCGGCCATGGTGTCGCCGGAGCCGATGCCGGTCAGCCCCGCGTCGGTGTGCACGCGCACCACGGTCGCGTCGAAAGCGGTGCGTGGAACCGGATCCCACGCCGCGGCGAACGGCGGGTCCAGCTCCAGCCGGAGCTGGTCCACGGTGATCTCGACGATCTTCATCGGCGCGGTCCCCCCTTGGCGGCGAACGCCGAAGTTACGTTCACGGCCGACCGGTCACAAGGGGCATAGGCCGAATCGGAATGGACGTTGCGCTGGTGGCAACTAAGCTGGGCGGGTGCCCCGGGATCCGCAGCGAGGAGCTGGTCTCCGCCGGGATTTCGCCCTGCTCGAGGCGCTCGCCTCCCCGGAGGCCGCCGCCGAGGGCGGGCTCGGCGTGCTCCGGCTGGCCGAGCTGACCGGCCGCGAGAAGAGCCAGGTGTCCAGGGCGATGCGGGCGCTGGCCGAGGAGGGCGTGGTCGAGCGGCACCCCGGCACGCTGCGTTACCAGCTCGGCTGGCGGCTGTTCGCGCTGGTCTCCCGGGCCGCCCAGACCCGGCTGGAGCGGCAGGCCGAACCGGTCATGCACCGGCTCGCCGCCGAGGTCGAAGAGACCACGCACCTGTGTGTGCTGCGGGAAAACGGCGTGCTGACGGTGTTCTCGGTGTCGCCCGGGCACTCGTTCCGGCTGGCGGGCAGCGAAGGGCATTCGACGCACTCGGCGTGCACCTCGGTCGGCCGGGTGCTGCTGACCGAGCTCAGCCCGGACGAGCTGCACATCCGGTTCGGCACCGACGAACCGCTCTGCGCCGAGCACCCGATCCGCCCGCACAGCATCGCCGAGCTGTGGGTCGAGCTGAACCGGGTGCGCGAGCAGGGCTACGCCGTGGTCGACGAGGAGTACGAACCGGGCCTGGTCGGCGTTTCGGCGCCGATCCGGGACTTCCGCGGCCGCGCGGTGGCGGCGCTGAACATCGCCGCGCCCAAGTCACGCCTCGGCGACCGCCTGCACGACGCGGGCCGCCGCACCCGGCGCGCGGCGGGCGAGATCTCGCTCCTGCTCGGGCACCGGCCTCAGCGGTAGGTCGGCGGCGGCGGGTTCGCCGGGCCGAGGCTTTCCGACAGCCAGCGGTTGTAACTCTCCTGCCACGGCCCCGCGCGCACGGTGTCCAGCACCGCGTTCACGAACTTGATCATGTCGGTGTTCTGCTTCGGCACCCCGATCCCGTAGGACTCCACGGTGAACGGCTCGCCGACCACCTCGGTCGTCGGGTCCTGCTCGGCCATGCCGGCCAGGATGGTGTCGTCGGTGGAGATCGCGTCCACCTGGTTCTGCTGCAGCAGCACCACGCAGTCCGACCAGTTCTCCACGGTCACCAGCACCGGGTTGTTCGGATCCGCGGCGATCATCTTCGACGAGGTCGAGGTGCTCGTCGCGCACACCTTCTTGCCCGCGAGGTCGGCCAGGCTGCGCACGTTCGCGTTCTTCGGCGCGAGCAGCCGCTGCCCGGCGGTGTAGTAGACCGACGAGAAGCCGACGTCCTTGAGCCTGCTGCAGGTGATGCTGAACGTCCGCACCACGATGTCCACCTCGTTCTGCTTCAGCAGGTCCACCCGCTGGGCCGAGGAGATCGCGCGGTACTGGATGTGCGAACGCCACGCGTTGCCGAAGATGGCCTTCGCCACCTCGTTCGCGATGTCGATGTCGAAGCCCTCGAGCGCGCCGCTGGTCGGGTTGCGGAACCCGAACAGGTAGGTGGTCTGGTCCACGCCGACGATCAGCTGCCCGCGTTCCTTGATCTTGTCCATGGTGGAGCCGGGCGGCATGCCGAGGCCCTCCGGCCGCAGGCTGGCCGTGGCGTTGCAGTCCTCGCCCTTGGGGTCGGGCGGTGGCTCGGCACCCACCACCACGTTCGCCGGGAGCGGCCGTTCCACCGACGCGATCGGCGCCGGTTCCACCGGGGTGCCCGCCCCGCCGCAGCCTGCCAGCAGCGCCCCCGCGGTGAGCAGCGCCAGTGCGAGCCGGGTCCTCTTGCGTGTCATCGGTACTCCATCAGCCTTTCCCGGATCCCCATCGTCGCACCGGCCGCGGCGATCACCGCGAGCACCGCGATCCCCGGTGCCAGCAGGGTCAGCGCGCTGTCGGCGAACGAGGTCTCGTCGACGAACTCCTGCCGGGCGTCCTTGATCACCGCGACCAGGCTTTCGTCCATCCGGAGGAACGCGCCGGTCGCGCCCCCGTTCACCCGCTCGTCGATGGCCAGGCTGACCGCCTCGGCGTACTTCCCGCTGTCGTCGTTCTCCCGCACCTTGCGGTGCGCCTCCAGCCAGGCGCCCGCCTCGTTGATCGCGCGGTCGACCTGCTCGGTGTTGCCCCCGTCGGCGGCCAGCGTGCGCAGTTCCCCGAGCAGCCCGCCCCTGCCGTCCTGGCCGACCATCTTCGCGGTCAGCTCGACGAATTCCTTCTCGTACTTGGCCCCGTCGCCACGGGCGACCAGGGTGAGCGTCTCGTCGGCGCGGGCCTGCTGCGCGGCGATCCGCGCCTGCACCGCGAGGTCCACCTGCCGGGTGCCGTTCTCCCCGCCGCTGCCGACCGCGATGCCCTGCACCACCAGGGCCACCGCGCTCCAGAGCAGCGCCAGCACCACCGCGCCGGTGGCCACCAGCAGCCCGACGTTGAGCACGCGGTTCGTCCGGCGCTTGAGGTAGATCTGCGTGGTGATCAGCGAGCCGAGCAGCGCCAGGATGAGCACGCCAGCCACCCACGGCACGCCGGTGGCGTCGTCCTGCTCCGCCATCAGCCGCTCGGTGTCGATGCGGTACAGGTCCGCCGCGGCGGGCAGGATCTTCGTCCGCATCAGCTCGGAGGCCTCGCGCAGGTAGGAGGCACCGGCCGGGAAACCCTGGCGGTTGTTCGCGCGGGCCGTCTCGATCAACCCCGTGTAGACCGGGAACTTCTGGTTGATCATGTCCACCTGGGCGGCCGCCTCGGGCACCCCGCCCGCGTCCGACGCCGCCTTCGCCAGCGCGGAACCGGCCTGCGCCACGTCCAGCTCGTACCGCTCGCGCAGGGCGGGCGGCTCGGTGCCGGTGGCGAGGAACGCGCTGGCCGCGGTCGCGTCGGCGTCCGACAGCGAGCGGTACACCTGCTGCGCCGCCACCGCCAGCGGTTCCCGGTGGTCGATCAGCTCGTTGATGGTGTCCTTCTTGTCCTGCACCGAGATCGCGCCGATGATGCCGGTGATCAGGGCGAGCAGGACCAGGCCGACGGCGAAGACCGACAGCCTGCCCGGGGTGGTCGCCGCCGACCGGACCACCGCGCGCACGGCCAGTCCCGGCAGCGCGAACAGCCCGGCGATCCCGGTCCGCGTCTCGGCGCCGGGGGCCCGCGGTGGTGGTTCGGCCCCCGGCCCGCGCTGCGGTCCGGGCGGGCGGGCAGGCGTCGCCACGGTGCCGGTGCTACCGGGGCTGCCGGTGCTCGTCATCGGATTCCTCCACCCCTCCTACGTCCGGCATGAACGTATAGGAGATCCGGTTGCCGGGACCACCGACCTGCGGGCCACAACCGAATTTTTGGCCGCGCCTCCGGCACGGCGGCGAGGTCGCCGTTGAGCCGGTCACTGGACCGGGGCACACCCGCCGGTCGGGCGGAGTCGATGTGCCCCGGTCCAGTGACCGGCGCGACCTCGCACGCAATCAGCTCAGCTCGTGCCGGTACGCATAGCGCACGGCCTCCGCGCGGTTGCGCACGCCGATCTTGGCGAAGGCGTTGTTGATGTGCGTTTTCACCGTGGTTTCGCCGATGAACAGCTTGGCCGCGATCTCGGCGTTGGTCAGCCCGCCGCCGATCAGGCCCAGCACCTCGGCCTCGCGGGCGGTCAGCCGATCGGGCGGCACCCGGGAGACCGGCGGGCCCGCCTCGAACGCTTCGACCAGGCGCTGGGTCACCGCGGGGTCGAAGGCCGACTGGCCGGCCGCCGCGCAGCGCAACGCCGAGGCGATCTCCGTGCGCCCGGCGTCCTTGGTCAGGTAACCGCGGGCCCCGGCACGCAGCGCGCCGCCGATCGAGTCGTCGTCGGCGTAGGTGGTCAGCACCACCACCGCGACGCCGGGGTGCTCGGCGCTGATCCGGGTGGTGGCCTCGACGCCGTCCAGCACCGGCATGCGCAGGTCCATCAGCACCACGTCGGCCTCGGTCCCGGCGGCGAGCAGGTCGAGCACCTGGCGGCCGTTCGCCGCGGTGCCGGTGACCAGCACGTCCCCGGCCATGCCGAGCAACGCGGCCAGCCCTTCGCGCACCGCCTGCTGGTCGTCCGCGACGATCACCCTGATCATCGGCGCACTTCCGCCGTCACCAGCCATCGATCTCCCCCGTCCGGTCCTGCGTTCAGGGTGCCACCGGCCAGCTCCAGTCGCTCGCGCATGCCGGTCAGCCCGAACCCGGTCCCGCGGGCGGGCCCGTCCGGCAGGTCGTTCGCCACCTGGAGGCGGACGCCCTGGTCACCGGCCCGCAGCTCGACCGCCACCGGCGTGCCGGGGGCGTGCTTGGCCGCGTTCGTCAGGGCTTCGCGGGCCACCGCGGTCAGCGCGACGGCAGCCACCGTCGGCACGGCGACCTCCCCGCACAGGTCCAGCTCGACCGGGCCGCGGTCACGCCGGTGCACCTCGACCAGCCGGGTCACCGCCTCCGGCAGCGACGGCAGGTCCTGTCGCAACGCGGCGACCGCCTCACGTGCCTCGCCGAGCCCGTCCACCGCCAGCCGCCGCGCCCGGCGGATGGTGGTGAGCGCGGCCTCGCGATCGTCGCGCTCGGCCAGCAGCGCTTCGGCCAGTTCGAGCTGAACCCCCAGCGCGCCAAGGGAATGCGCGAGCACGTCGTGGATTTCGCGGGCGATCCGGGTGCGTTCGTCGAGCGCGGCGGCCCTGGCGTGTTCGGCGTGCGCCCGGCGGGTCTGCTCGAGCAGCTGCTCGGTCTGCACCACGCGGAAGTCGGTCTGGCGGCGGCTCAGCCCGCACAACGCGGAGACGGCGACGGCGGCCGTCGCACCGCCGACGTCCCAGGCCGTCCGGTCCCAGAGCAGGCAGCCACCGCAGACGAGCACCAGGTCGGCGGCCACCACCACGCCGATCAGCCGGCCGCTGGCCACGGTGAGCCCGGCGAAACGGCCGATGGTGAGCAGGGTGATGATCGTCGCCGTCATGCCGGCGGCCGGACCGGCCAGCGCGGCGGCCGTCACGGTCGAGGCGATCAGCGCCGGCACGGCGATCCGCGGCCGGCGGCCGATGGTGGCCACGAAGACGAGCCAGGCCGCGGCCGACACCGCGTACCCGGCCCAGATCCAGGGGTCGCAATCCTCGGCGACCACCAGGAAAAAGGCGATCAGCACCGTGCCGACGCCCTGGATCACCACCCACGACGGCGCGATGCCACCGGAAAACTTCACCTGGTCAGCCTAAGCCGCGAACCGGCTCACCGGACCCGCCCGAGGGTGGAGAAACAGGTGGAGAAACGGCGAAGGGGCCGCCACCGGTAGCACGGTGACAGCCCCTTCGACGAAGAGCTGAGGGTCAGGTCAGAGGACGTTGACCGAGGTGGCCTGCGGGCCCTTCTGGCCCTGGCCGATCTCGAACTCGACGCGAGCGTTCTCCTCCAGCGTGCGGAAGCCGTTGCCCTGGATCTCCGAGTAGTGAACGAAGACGTCGCCGCCGCCGTTGTCGGGAGTGATGAAGCCGAACCCCTTCTCGGAGTTGAACCACTTCACGGTGCCCTGAGTCATATAAAACAATCTCCATGCGTAAAAACAAACGAGGGGCCAGGCCGGCACCCCGGGTCAAAACGGGACGGTTTGCCTTCCCCAGACCGGGGACGCACTACGCCCGCTAAGTCTTGCGAGCGGGCTGAGAAGAACGGGTGTCAGCACCCAGCACGAACACAAAAGCTTGAGACCACCAGAAGTAAAGCACACAACCGGGGCCGTCCGCCAGTGATGAGCCCGTCCGGGTGATCCAGCCCGCTCAACGGCGTGTCACTCCGCCGCCCGTCCACCGGCCGCGGCCTCCGCCGCGAACGGGGACCTGGTCACCGCGTCCCGGTCGGCCGCGCTGGTCATCGTCTTGATCGGCTCCGGCGCCTCGGTGTTGCTGAAGGCCACCGGCGCCACGCCCGAGGTCCTCGCCGGGTGCCCCGCTGCTTCGTTCCCCATGTTCGCCACCCTCTCTCGCGGACCCCGTACCACCGGTCCGTATGAGGCCGATTGTGCCACGCGAGACCGACAAAAACCGGTCAGCGAGAAGGCGTCGCGCGTCAGCTTTCCAGCCGAGACCGCAGCATGTTGCTCAGCCGCTGGTCGGGCGC
Source organism: Amycolatopsis albispora (assembly GCF_003312875.1). Taxonomy (NCBI): domain Bacteria; kingdom Bacillati; phylum Actinomycetota; class Actinomycetes; order Pseudonocardiales; family Pseudonocardiaceae; genus Amycolatopsis; species Amycolatopsis albispora. Next base: position 6,935,564 of record NZ_CP015163.1, on the reverse strand, counting down.
GACCACGTCCGGATCGGTGCGCACGTCGACCACGCACGGCCGCTGCCGCATCAACGCGCTGGCCAGCGCCGGTTCCAGTTCCTCCTGGTCGTTCACGGTGTACCCGGCCGCGCCGAGACCCCTTGCCCAGGAAGCGAAATCCACCGTTCCGACGGCCACAGAGGACAATCGGCCGTGCGAGCGCGCCTGGTGCGCGGCGATCGCGCCGTACAGCCCGTTCTGGAACACCACCACGATCACCGGGGCGCGGTGGCGCACCGCGGTTTCGATCTCCTGCCCGGTCATCAGCGCACCGCCGTCACCGACCATGGCGACCACCGTCCGGTGCGGTTCGGCCAGTTTCGCGGCCACCGCGGCGGGTACCGCGTACCCCATCGCGCCGTTGCACGGGCCGAGCTGCGTCCGCGGCTGGGTGAAGCACCAGTACCGGTGCACGAAGGCGGCGAAGTTGCCCGCGTCGCTGGTCACCACGGTGTCCTCGGGGGCCAGCTGCCGCAGCGACCGCACCACGTCCGCCGGGTGCACCGGGCCGGAGGTGCCGCGTGGGGGCGGGCGCATGAACTCCTTGACCGCCTGGTGCGCCACCGTCCAGTTGCGCCGGCGTGGTTTGGCCGCCTGGCGCAGCTCGCTGAGGAACCGCGCGACGTCGGTGTCGACGTGGAAGGTCAGCCCCCGGCGGCGCGGGCCGGGGCGGCCGCCGCCGACCATCACCAGCGGCTGGGTGTAGGCCGGGTAGCGGTACCGCTGCGTGGTCACCTCGTCCAGCCGGGTGCCCAGCGCGAGCACCAGGTCCGCCTGCTCCAGCGCGCGCAGCTGCTCGTCCGGGATGCCGTGGCCGAGGTGGCCGAGGTAGTTCGGGTGGTTCTCCGGGAAGGCGTCCTGCCTGCGGAAGGCGGTGTAGACGGCGAGGCCGAGGTGGTCCACCGCGTCGATCAGCTGCTTGCGGGCCAGCCGCACGCCACCACCGGCGATGATCACCGGGTACCGCGCGTCGTCGACCAGCCGCGCCACCTCGCCGGCGAGCCGTTCCAGCGAGCCGGGCGGCACGGCGGCTTCGGCCGGGCGCTGCACCACGCTTTCGAAGGGGCGCGCCCAGAAATCGGCGGGCACCGAAAGCACCGCGGGGCCCTGGCGGCCGGTGTTCACCGCGTGCAGCGCTTCGGCGAGCAGGCCGGGCACCTCGTCGGAGGTGGCCGCCTGCGCGGTCCACTTGGCCAGTGGTGCGTACAACCGGACCAGATCGACCTCACCGAAGGTCTCCTCGCCGAGGTCGCCGGACGGCACCTGGCCGAGCAGCACCACCATCGGCGTCTCGTCCTGGAAGGCGGTGTGCACGGCGGCGGTCATGCTCGCCGCGCCGGGACCGCTGCCCGCCACGGCCACCGCGGGCGTGCCGCAGAGCTTGCCGTCGGCGTCGGCCATGAACGCGGCACCCGCTTCGTGGCGCGCGGAAACCAGGTTCAACCGGGGTTCCACCTGGAGCGCGTCGAGCAGATCGACCACGGATTCCCCGGGCACCGCGTACGCCCGCCGCACCCCGGCCTCGGCCAGGAGGCGCACCACCGTGCGCGCAACGGTCAACCCCATGCGGCGTGCCACCCTTCGGTCCGCCCGAGCCGGGTTAGCCTACCCGCTTCGAGCCGGAGACGATCAGGAAAATTGTGCCAGTCTTACTGGTGAGTAACAAGGGGCCGGAAGTCGGCTCAGCGGTCGGGAGCCGGGTCCACCAGCGGTCGCAGCGGGACCACCACGTGCTCGTTGAGCCATTCGCCGAGCCTGCTCAGCAACACCAGCGCCGCCGGATCCGGGCACCGCGCGCCGTCCACCTCTTCCCCGCGCGACCAGCACTGGACCCATTCGGTGAGCGCGATGCAGACGTCGAGCGCGGCCGAACCCCAGCGGTACCGGTCCTCCCAGCCGCGCAGTTCCACCACGCCGCCGCTGTCCGGCACCGCCGCCTCCACCTCGGCGAGCCGGTTCACCACCGGGAAAAGCAGTTCCAGTTCGGACAACCCGGCGGAACCACGCAACCGCAGGATCGCCGCCACCCGCGGATCCGGTTCGGGGTCCGGCAGCCCGGCCGCGTGCTGGTCGAGGCGGCGCCGGATGAGCGCGCGCACGGTGCCGACGTGCTCGCGGAACAGGCTCAGGTACCCCGGGTGGAAAACCCCGACCCAGTGCTCGCCGCGCCGGTCCCAGCTGACGCCGCCGTCGAAGGGATTCCCGTCCGTTTCCGCAGTCACCGCGGTAGGTTACGAGGCCTGGGCCACCACCCGGTTATTCGGGCTGCTGCTTCGATTCGCCGATCACCGGCGGGACCGGTTTCTCGGTGTCACCGCCGAACAACTCCTCCGGATCGGGGCCGGTCAGGTAGGGCGGGCGCTCGCGCTCCTTGTTGTCCTCACCGCGATTCCCACCGGGTGGGAGGCCGGTCATCGGGATGCTGGTGGCGGGTTTGGTTCCGGTGGTTGCACCACTGCGCGGGACGGCGGCGGCGGCCGGTTCGCCGGGGGTTCCGCCGACGAAGCGTCCCGGGGCAGGTGGGGTGGGCGGTTGTCCAGGGCCGCCTGTGGGTGTGGCGCTGGGAGTGTGGGGCGGTGTTACCGGCGGCGATTTTGGGCCTTCCGGTAGTGCGGCTGGTTGGTATGCCGCCGCTTTTGTGCCGTCCTGGGGAAGCGGTGTTTGCTGGCCGGGCAATTTTTCTTGTGGGAAACCGGTTTTTGGCGGTGGCTCGGGACTGGGGTGGTTGCCGATGGGGTGGGTCACGGGTTGATTGGTGCCGGGTTTCCCGGGTCTGGGGTGATTCGTGCCGGGGTGATTTGTGCCCGGTTGATTCGTGCTGGAGTGGCTGGCGTCGGGTTGCCCGTTGTCGGGTTGGCTCGAGTTGGGCAGACCGCCGCCAACTCCACCGGTCGGGCCGCCGGGCTGGCTACCGGCGGGAGGCGCGCCCTTGGCACCTCCGGCTTCGGCGAGTGAGATGGGCGCGCCGGGGTCAACCAATGGGGTGAACGAATTCGGCATGGTGTCGCCGTTGTCCATGCTCGTCGCGTGGTAACCGGCGAAGGCGTCGATGTTCTGCTGGGTTTTCGCCTGCCACTCGCCGAGCTTGTGGTTGTAGGTGTTCCAGTTGCCGGTGGTGATGGCCTCGACGACGTCGGCCGAAGTCAGCTCGGGCTTGTTCGGCGGCACGGGCACCACGCTGTTCTTCACCGTGCCGAAGGCGGACCCCTGATTGGCCACGGCCTGGTCTGCGTCGGACAACAGATCCGCGTCCTGGATCGACGCCTTCGCCAGCGGCGCGGCGGCGTTCGCGGCGGTGTTGCCCGCTTCGCCGGTCCAGCCATCCTGGATCTGGGCGGCCAGCTCGCCGACCATCTGCGCGCTCAGCATCAGATTCGTGCGCAGCACGTTGACCGCGTTCTGGGCTGCCTCGAGGTAACCGGTGCCGAGACCTCCGTTGATCTGCTCGTAGATCTGCGACGCGGTGAGCGACCCTTCCTCCACCATCACTGGGCTCCCTTGATGTTGCCGATGACCATCTCGGCGATCCCGTGCGCGTCCTCGCACGGATCCTTCTTCCCGATCTTGTCGTCGGACTGACCAACCACGATGTCCACCACCTGACGATCGGTAACCCCCACCGCCACATGGCAGCGGCCGTGCTCCCAGTCGCCATCCACCCCCGCGGCCGTCACACCCCAGGCCACCGCGGGATAACCACCGGCCGGAGACAGCACCCGGAACAGCCCACCCTTGTCCTTGCCAAGGTAGAAGTTGCTGATCCCCAACTCGGTCGTTTTGAGGAAGGTAACCGTGACGTGCGGGTTGACCCCATCACGGCGCCAAGTGCACGTGGGACCGGCGGCATTCTTGACCTCACCAGTCGGTGTAGCCCCGAACAGTCCGGCCAACTGCTCCTCGGTGAGGCTGTCGCACGGGGCCAGCTCGAACCGGCCGGTGTCCAGCGGGCTCTCCACCTTGGGCGCACCAGCGGTGGGCAACTGGGGCTCAGCCGCCGAAGATGTCGGCGTCATCGAACCGGGCGCCAGGATCGGCTTGCCTGGTTCCATGCCGCACCCGGCGATGACCACAAGCAGCGCGGCCAGCGCGATGCCGCGGCGCATCAAAGCGTCCCGCCTTCCTGGTTTTCGAGCTCTTCACGGGCTCGCGTTTCGGCCTCGCCGTATTGGCCCGCGGCCGCCAAGAACTTCTCGGCTTGCACTTGGCAGTAGTCACGTCGAACGATCAGCATGTGCCAGAGGGCCCCGCCGGTGCCGCGCACCTTCTCCGCATGACCCGCACTGGCGTAGTCGGCTCCCGGCCCTTGAGTCGTCTCGATCTGCTCGGCCAACTCCAGGGAATCGTCGAACAGCTTGGCCAAGTCCTGCCATTTCTTCGAGATGGAGACCAGGAGGTCCGGGCTGAACGAGTAGCCACCGGGCGGTGCGTGCACTGCCTCGCCAGTGGCATATGCCACTTTACCCAGGTTTGCCGCAGCTTCGGCGAGGGGGTCCAGGAAACCGCTGCTCGTGGCCGGCGTGTAGGGCGGCGGGCGGTCGGGAGCAGTCAAGATGGTCGCCTCCCCCGTGACCATCGGTGATCAACATATTGCTATGCGTCACTTGCCTTCTGCAATTTACCCGACCGCCGGGGAGGTGGCGTGAGATTCAACACAACGGCCGCGAGATTCAACACAACGGTCTACGAAAGGATTAGGAAGCCTGCACTCGGGCGGGTTTCCACGCGGCCATCATCGCCGCGTAGCGGGCTGAGCTGGCGATCAAACCCTCGTGGGTGCCGAGCAGGGTGTGGTCGCCGTCCATCACCAGGAGGCGGTTCGCGCGTAGCGCCGAGCTGAGCCGGTGCGCGATGACGACCAGAATACCGCCCCGGGCCGCGAAGGCCCGTTCGGCGTGGGCTTCGGCGGCGGGATCGAGGTGGGCGGTGGCCTCGTCCAGGATGATCACCTCGGCCCGGCTGGCGTAGACCCTGGCCAGCCCGAGCAACTGCGCCTGCCCGGCGGAAAGTCCTTCGGCGCCGTGGCCGATTTCCCCGTACAGCCCGCCCAGTGCGTCCACCAGGTCCCCGGCGCCGACCGCGCACGCGGCTTCGTACAGCCGTTCGTCGGTGGCCTCGGGGGCCAGCAGCGCCAGGTTCTCCCGCACGGTCCCGGCAAAAACGTAGGCCTCCTGCGGGATCAGCGCCACCATCCGGTGCACGGTCGCGGCCCGCACCGAGCGCACCGGCACCCCGCCGAGCCGCACCTGGCCGTCCTGCGGTTCGAGCTGCCCGGTGAGCAGGCCCGCCAAAGTCGACTTGCCGATCCCGCTCGGGCCGACCACCGCGAGGTGGTCACCCGGCACCAGATCGAGATCCAGCCCGCGCACCACCGGTTCCGCGTGCTCGCCCCAGCCGAAAGTCAGTCCACGCACCGAAATCGACGCGCCCACCGGTTCGGCGTCACCACCCGGCGCGGGTGGTTCACCGGCCACTTCGGACAGTCGGCGGACCGCGACCAGCAGGCGCAGCACCACCGTGCTCGCGGTGGACGCCAGGCCCTGCAACGCGGGCTGCATGGTGGTGGCCAGGTAGACCAGCGAACCGAGCGCGGCCCCCGCGGTCAGCTCCCCGGCGGCCACCATGCCGGGCGCGTTCAGCAGCACCAGCACCAGCGGGCTGAACCCGCCGACGGCGATCACCAGCGTGCGCATCGCGGTCGCCTGCGCCATCCGCACCGCCGCCCGTGCCTGGTCGTCGACCGCCTCGAACACCGCCATGCCCGCGGTCTGCTCGGCCCCGCAGGCGACCACGTCCCGCATGCCGACGAGCACACCCCCGGCGACCTCCGCCGTGCGTTCGTCGGCGATGGCCACCGCGCGCTGGCGTGCCGCGAGCGCGGGCAGCAGGCAGGCGAACAACGTCAGCGCGGTCAGCACCGGGATCGCCACCAGCCACGCCAGCCCGCCTGCGACGGTGAACAACCCGGCGAGCGCGGCGACCGTGGTCACCAGCATTCCCCGTGCCTGCACCAGAAGTCCGGCGGTGGCGTCGCGGATGACCTCGACGTGCTGCGTGATGCGTGCGACCCCGCTGGCGTCGGGCGCGTTCCGGCTGGTGGCGCCGTTGCGCAGCACACCGCCGACCACCGCGGTGACCAGCGCGTCGCGAATGGGCTCGATCACCATGCCGAGCTGCCGCCACACCAGCCGCGACCCCAGCGCGCCGAGCACCGCGACCAGCGCGAACACCAGCAGCCACAGCACGCCGGTCAGCGGCGCGCCAGCCGCGAAACCCCGGTCGACGGCGAGCGCGACCAGCCGCCCCGACAGGAACGCGGGCACGCTTTCCAGCACCGAGCAGCCGAGCAGCACCAGCCCGCCACGCCACTGCCTGCCCAGCGACCCCCAATACAACCGAACGACGCTCATGCATCGTCCTCGGTGAAAACCGAGCGGTAGCCGGGTTCCTGCCACAGCACCTCGTGCGGACCGACCGCGCGCACCCGGCCGTTTTCCAGCCACGCCACCAGATCCGCGCGTGCCGCCGTGGCCGCGCGATGCGTGACCACCAGCCGTGTCCGGCCCGGCAGCGCGTTCTCGATGGCCTCGTCGACCCGCACCTCGGTGACCGTGTCGAGGCTGGCCGTCGCGTCGTCGAGCACCAGCACCCGCGGGTTGCGCACGAGCGCGCGGGCCAGGCCCAGCCGTTGTGCTTCCCCGCCGGACAACGGGGTTTCCGACAGTGGCGTTTGGTAACCGTCGGGCAGGCGCACCACCAGATCGTGTACTTGCGCGGTCCGGCACGCGTTGCGCACGGCGATCTCACCCGCCCACGTGCCGTACGAAACCGCGTCGGCCACCGTGCCGCCGAGCAGCGCGGGCCGTTCGAACGCGTAAGCCACGTAGTACCGCAGCACCTCGGGACGCAGGCGGCCGGTGGACACGCCGTCGAGCAGCACGCGCCCCTCCTCCGGCCGGATCAGCCCGCCGACCACCCCCACCAGCGCGGACTTGCCCGAGCCCGATTTCCCCACCACGGCCAGAAAAGTACCGCCGGGAATGGTCAAGTCCACTTCGGACAGTGCGCCCGGCACGGTCACCCGCCGCAGTTCCACCGAGCCGGGACCGGGCCGCACGTCGGCGCGCCCGCGGTGCGGCAGCGGCGTGGCGAGCACCTCGCTGATCCGCTCGGCGCACGACCGCGCCCTGGCGAGCGTGGTGAGCAACGGGATCTGGCCGACCAGGCCCATGCCGAGCGCGACGTACCCGAGCGCGGCGAGCACGTCCCCGACGGTCAGGCGGCCGTGCAGCACCCCGAACCCGGCGGCGACCAGCACCGCGACCTCGACCGCGGGCAGCAGGAGCGCGGCACGCCAGATCATCCGAGCCTGCGTCTGCCACATCCCGGCCCCGGCGCGGGCGAGTTCGGGCAGCGGGCGCAGCACCCGGCGCGTCTCCCGGTCGGCGGTGCCGGAGGCGGCGATGGTCCGCAGCCCGCGCACCGCGTCGAGCAGGCGCGCGGAGATCTCGCCGGACACGCGCTGGTAGGTCAGCACGTCGTCGGCGGTGTGGCGCAGGTGGGAGCGGGCCAGCCAGAGCGCGACCGGCACGCTGCCGAGGAAAACCAGCGCGAGCCGCCAGTCGAGCACCGCCAGCAGCACGATGGCACCGGCGGACAGGCAGGCCGCGGAACCCAGCTGCACCAGGATGGAGGCGACCGAACCGGCGCTCACGCAGTCGCCGGTGAGCCTGCTGATCGCGTCGCCGTCGGCGAACCGCGACCGCGTGCCGAGGCCGAGCAGGTGCCGGGTGAGCCGTCGCCGCAGTGCCGCGGTGGCCGTGCTGGTGACGGCGACGGTGAGCAGTCCGCCGAGCACGTCGGCGGTGATGTCGACGGCGCCGAGGCCGAGCAGCCACAGCACCCGCGGCCAGCTGCGCTGACCGGAGATCGCGGCGTCCACCGCGTTCGCGAGCGCGCCCGGCAGCAGCAGGCCCGCCGCGGTGGCGGTGAGCGCGGTCAGCAGGACCAGGCCCAGCCGGGTGCGGTCCGCGCCGGCCACCTCGGCCAGCAACCGGTCACCCCGCATCCGCGTGTCCCACCTTCCGAACTCCGCTGTTGCCCAGCCACGCCATGGGGTTGGATGGCGAACGCGGGAGCGGCGCACTTGGCCTGTGCCGCTCCCGCGTCCCAGCCAGCCGTGGTCAGCCGCGACTAGCCCTGACTAGCTCAGTGGCAGGTCAGCAGCGAGACGGTGCTGTTGTTGCAGGAGGCGAGCAGGCTCAGGTTCGAACCGCCACCGCCGCCACCGCTGCCGCCGCCCAGCTGGGGGGCCTCGGTGTCTTCCATGGCCTGCAGGTCCAGAACGAGCTCCATGGGAGTTCCTTTCGTTGGTGTTCATCCGCCGGTCGTGCTCGACCGGGGTCCGTGGGACAGGAACGGCAGCACCGCGCCGTGCCCGTCGAGGGTGGCGGCCAGGGCGAGGAGCACCCCGGCACCGCCGGTGTAGAGGTCCATCGACAACCGGAGCAGCTGGTTGCCGGGGAAGGCGAGCCCGTCCCGGTACGGCAGCGCGTACCAGGCGAACCGCGAAAGGTGCAGGTCCACCGCGGCGCGCGCGACCGGGTCTCCGGTGCGCCTGACCTCGGCGTTCAGCGTGGCCAGCAGCCCGGCGCGGCCGAGCATCAGGCCGGGGTGGATGACGAACTCACCGCGGCAGGCGTCCAGCAGCCGCGGCAGGTTCGCCAGGCAGTCGGCGTCCGGCCGGTGCGCGGCCAGTTCCTCGGCCGCCAGCGCCACGCCGGCGCTGCCCATGCCGACGTAGGGCAGGGTCCGGGATTCGCCGTCGCGCACCTGGAGCGAGCCGTCGTCGGCGGGCACGCACTCCTGGAGATCACGTTCGACCGCCTGCTCCGCGAGGTCCAGCCAGGTCCGCTCGCCGGTGGCCTCGAACAACCGCACGAACAGCAGGCCGGGGCCCGACCAGCCGCTCATCAGCCCGGCCCTGGCGAACTTCAGCGGTCCGGCGTCGGCGGCCAGCGCGCGGCCGAGCCGTTCGCCGATGTCCAGCGCGGTCTGCCGGAACTCGCCGTCCTGCCGGGTTCCGGCGAAGTGCAGGTAGTTCAGCCCGATCCCGGCCAGGCCGCCTTCGAGGTTGTGGTCGGTGGTCGCCTCGACCAGGTGCCGCGAGGCCGCGATCAGCTCGTCGGCCCGCTCGTGGTGGCCGAAGTTCTCCAGCACGTAGGCGATGCCGTGGGTGCCGTCGTAGAAACCGGGGCGGCTGGGCGGGTTCCGGCGCACCGTTTCGAGCAGCCACTGCTCGTGCTCGGGGTAGCGGCCTTCACCGGTGACGTGCAGCGCGTGCAGCACGCCCGCCGCGCCGTAACCGAAGCCGAGCCCGCCGACCTCGAACTGCTGGATGTCCCCGGGGAACAACCGGTCGTGCCGGTCCGGCGTGGCGCTGGCCAGGATCGCGGTGGCGATCGACTTGCGGACCACCGCCCAGTCGGGCTTGGGCTCGTCGAGCTGGGTGAGCGCGGGCGGCACGTCCTCCCCGCGTGGCGCGAGCACGTCGAGGATGCGGCGGCCGTACCCCTCGGGCAGCGGGAACCGGCGCTCGGCGAAGTCCACCAGCGGCGCGAGCTTGGCGGGCGCCAGTTCGAGGATCGTGTTGAGCGGCAGGAACAGCCACAGCCGGAGCGCGGCCAGCGCGTACTCGTCGATCTCGAACCCGGTGCGGTCCCGCTGCGCCCGGAAACCGGGGGCGCCGAGCGCCGGCTTGGTCTCCTCCTCGATCCCGGCCGCGAGTTCGAAGTCGATCAGCGAGACCGTGTCCTGCCCGTCGGTGTCGTCGACCAGGATGTTCAGCGCGTGCAGGTCACCGAAGACCACCCCGCGTTCGTGCACCGCGGCGACCAGTCGCTCGACGCGGCCGATCAGGGCCAGCGCGCGCTCGGTGTAGTCCGCGATGTCCTGCTCGGTGGCATCTCGCCTGGTCAGCGGGTAGTTGCGGGCCAGCCAGGCGCCGACCGGCTTGCCGGGTACGAACCGCATGGCCAGGAAGTGGTGCTCCCAGACCTGGAACCGGTCGTAGACCTCGGGAATGCCGGGAATGTCCGCGAGCCGCCGCAGGATCCGGTGCTCGCGCTCGAGCCGGGCCACCGCGTCCACCAGGTCGCGGTCCAGGCCGGCGTGCGGGCGGGCCTCCTTGAGCACCAGCTCGTGGTCGTCGGCCAGCCGGTTCGCCAGGTAGACCCCGCCGCCGTTGGAAAAGTGCAGTGATTTGGACACGCGGTACGGGAACTGCGCCGGGTCGCCGCCCTTGCGGGCCGCCAGGTGCGGGGCGAGACATTCCGGCAGCTCGACCCAATCCGGCACGGAAAACGTCGGACCGCGCTTGTCCGGCACCAGCGTGCCGTCCGGCTTGCTGATGGCCAGCACCCGGGTGCCGTCGGCTTCCACCCACTGCTCGGCAAAACCACCGTAACGGGTGTAGAGCGGCCCCTCGCCGTAACGCAGGTCGCTGAGAATGTACGGGCCGGCTTCACCTGTCAACTCAGCGGAAAGGTCGGCGAGCACTCGTTCGAGGCACTCTTCGTCCGGCGGGTAAATTGTTACCAGTTTGCCGCTTCCGTCCCGCGGCGCATATTTCGAATTGCGCGCGAGCAGGATCGACCTGGTGCGCAGGTGCTTGAAGGCGATGCGGTGCTCGAAGCAGTAGGCGGCCACCGCCCGCAGCACCCGGTCGGCGTTGTCCATCACCGCCGACACGTGGACCTTCCAGCCCTGAGCAGGCAAAACCGCGTCGTCCGGGGACAGCGAGCGCCAGATGCCGCGCTCACCGGACCGCCAGTGCGGGCCCGCCGGCGGCACCACGGCGGCAAAATCGTCGTCCGCCTTGCCGACGTCGCGCTGTTCGTCGAAGAACAGCGGATCCGCGAAGCAGAATGCTTCGTACCGGAGGTCCATCCAGCAGGAACCTTTCTCAAGGGCGATTTCCCGGCGCCGATCGGCTTTGGGATGCCGCAATATTCCCGCATGCCGGGGGGCCGGTGGCCAATCCGCCATTTCGGCGTTTCGGCCGAGCCGTCCGGACCATCGGCACTGGGCGTACTGACGAGTAAGTCAACACTGCGTCAGCACCGGCAGAAGTTGGTTCACCCGGTCGGTGCGTAACGAGCGAGGTCATCAGCGAAGCCGCTGGTAGGACCGCTTAAGGAATGCGCACTAATTCATTCTAACGAGGAGGCCCGATTTGGTGATCGCTTTTCCGGTCGTATCGTACGATCGCCGTAATCGGCGTCAACCCCGGTGACGGCAGAACTACCCACACGCGCCCGGCTCAGGGGTGAACCCTGAGTTCTCCCGGAGATCCACCGCGAGCGATGGCCGCGACCCCCGTGGACCTGTCAGCCTCTCCTTACACGTGAGGGGATGAGCTCGATGCCCGAGACCGGGGACGCGCTGCTGCGCGTGCTGACCGCGCTGGCGAACCCCCACCGGCTGCGCGTGCTCGGCGCGCTGGCCGGTGGCCGCCAGTACGTCAGCAGGCTGGCCAGGGAACTCGGCATCAGCAGGCCGCTGCTGCACATGCACCTCCAGCGGCTGGAAGCGGCGGGGCTCGTCACCGGCACGCTGGAAACCGGTGAGGACGGAAAACTCATGAAGTACTTCGAGGTCACGGAATTCACGCTCCGGCTGAGCCCGGCGGTGATCGCCGCCGCGGTGCCGACCCTGTCCGACCGGCCGGGGGAGGACCGATGAGCTGGCAGGAAACCGCCATCACGATGGTCGCCATCACCTTCGGCATGACGCTGCTCATCGTGCTGGTGCTGCAGCTGAGCAAGATCATCGGCACGGTGGTGTCGGCGCGCCGCGAGCGGGTGCTCCGCGAACTGGCCACCGAGCTGCGGGCGGGCCAGGAACACCTCAGCGCCGAAGTCGCCGAAATCCGCCGCGTCGTCGAAGAAACGGGACGGAGGGTGCGCGAAGTCGACTACTAACCAGACCGCACAAAAAGGGGCCGCCGAGCGGGAACTCGGCGACCCCGGACGAAGACACCGCACGCGCGCAGCGCTGACCACGATCCGCGCGTGTGTTACCGAGAGAGGCACACATGTCTTCCTTGTCGATGCTACCCGTGCGCGCCGGGGTCTACACGACCTCCATCGCGCACACCGGCGAGCAGCTCCGCGCCGCGCAGCGGCTGCGGCACCGCGTGTTCGCCGGTGAACTCGGCGCCCGGCTGGCCGGCGAATTCGACACCGACGAATTCGACCGGTGCTGCGACCACCTGATCGTCGAGCACGAGCCGACCGGCGAAGTGGTCGGCACGTACCGGCTGCTGCCGCCCGGCCGCAGTGATTTCCTGTATTCGCAGAGCGAATTCGAGTTGGGCGCGCTGGACCCGTTGCGTGGTTCGCTGGTGGAGCTGGGCCGGTCCTGCGTGCACCCGGACCACCGCGGTGGTGCGGTGATCGGTCTGATGTGGACAGCCGTGGCGCGGTACGCGCACCTGGCCGGGCACCGCTACCTGGCTGGCTGCACCTCCGTTCCGCTCGCCGACGGCGGGCTGGCGGCGGCCTCGGTGCTGGCCCTGTCGGCGAAGCACGCCGGGCCGTACGAAGTGACGCCGCACCTGCCGTGGATTCCCACGGTCACCGGCCGTCCGGCGTATGCGCTGGTGCCGCCGCTGTTGCGGGGTTACCTCCGGCTGGGCGCGTGGATCTGCGGAAAACCCGCGCACGACCCGGATTTCGGCGTGGCGGACTTCTTCACCCTGCTGCCGCTGGACCGGATCGACGACCGCTACCTCCGCTACTTCCTCGGTGCGGCGCGATGATCCACAGCCCGTGCACACCCCTGTGCATAACCGATCCGCTGCCGCCGGTCGACGCCGCCGTCTCCGCCCGCCGTGCCGCCCGGCTGGTTTCCGCCGCGGTACACGGAGATCTGCGTGACCGGTCGTGGCGCGCGTTGCGCGCGCTGGACGTGGCGCTCGACGATTCCGCTTACACCCCAAGTGAACCCGGCACGCTGGTGGTCGCCAACCACATCTCGTGGCTGGACATCCCGGTGTTGCTGGCGGTGACCGACGCGGTGTTCGTGGCCAAGCGCGAGGTGGCCACGTGGCCATTCATCGGCGGGCTGGCAAAGCGCGCCGGGACCCGGTTCATCGACCGGCACAGCCTTCGCGGACTGCCGGGAACGGTGGCGGAACTGGCGCACACCCTGCGCTCCGGCCGGTCCGTGATGGTCTTCCCGGAGGCCACCACCTGCTGCGGAGTGCATTCGGTGCCGTTCCGCCGGGCGGCCTTCCAGGCGGCGCTGGACGCGGGCGCGCCGGTCCAGCCGGTGCACATTTCCTACTGGCAGGGCGAATTCCCCAGTACCGTGCCCGCGTTTGTCGGCGACGACACCGTGGTCACTTCGCTGCGCCGGGTGCTGCGCGCCCGTGCTCTCGGCGTCCGGATCAGCTCCAGCCCGCCGCTGGCCCCGTTCGGGGACCGGCGCCGCCTCGCCGCACTGGCCCAGCGCCCATGCTTGATCTCCTGAACTCGTTCGCCGCGCTGGTGTCCGGCGCGCTGGGTTCGCCGTGGCTGTGGGTGCTGGTGTTCTTTGTGTCCGCTTTGGACGCTCTGCTGCCGTTCATGCCCAGTGAGACCACGGTGATCACCGTCGCGGTGCTGCTGGGCCAGGACGCACCGAGCCTGGTGGCGCTGGCCGTGCTGGCGGCGGCCGGGGCGCTGGCCGGCGACTGCCTGAGCCACGGCATCGGCCGCCGGGCGGGCCCGCGTGCGGTCGCGCGCCTGCAACGCGGCGAACGCGGGCGGCGGCGGTACGCGTGGGTGCGGGACAAGCTGGCCAGGCACGGCACCACGCTGATCATCGCCGGGCGGTACCTGCCCGGTGGACGGGTCGCGGTCGGCCTGGCCACCGGCAGCCTGCGGTACCCGCTGCGGCGGTTCGTCGCGCTGGACGCGCTCGGGGCGTCGATCTGGGCGGGGTACAGCGTGCTGGTCGGCTACCTGGGCGGGGCGAGCTTCGCGGGCAAGCCGGCGATGGGCCTGCTGGTCGCGTTCGGCATCGGCCTGGCGACGGTCGCCGTGGTCGAAGTGACCCGGCGGCACTACACGCGACGGGACCGCGGCAAAGTCAGCCAGTCGTGAGGGAGCCGCCGGTGAGCCAGGTGAGGAGCTGGCGGAATTCCGCCAGCTGTTCCGCCGCGTTGAAGCCCTCTTCGTCGGCGGCGAGATAGGTGGCGTCCGCGACGCGCTGAATCCACGAAGCCACCCTGTCCGGCGCGAAGGCCAGCCGCGACGGGTCCATTCGCGCGAGCAGTTCGGTGAGCGTGGCGCGGATGCGCAGCTCGTCCGCCGCGACCAGCTCGGCGAACTCCTCGTCCTGGTTGATCTGCAGCAACGCGGCCGCCATCAGGCCGGGCACCAGCGGGTCGGCGAGGTCGGCCATCAGGTGCTCGGTCACCTGGCGCAGCCCGTCGGCCGGGTCGTCGGCGGCCAGCGCCCGCTCGCACACCTCCGCGTTGCGTGCCAGGTCGTCGCTGAACAGCGCGTGGAAGATGTCCCGCTTCGTCGGGAAGTAGTGGAACAGCGTGCCGGAGCCGATGCCCGCGCGACGGCAGATGTCCGCGGTCGAGGTGCCCTCCAGCCCGGCCAGCGCGAACTCCTGGGCGGCGGCTTCGAGGATCCGGGCTCGCTTGCGGGCGTGCTCCTCGGGATTGACGGTGCGCATCGGCACCAGGATAACCCATTACTAGAGCAGGTACTCTGCTTTACATGGACATCCGGGGCATTTCGTACACCGTGGGTGAGCGTGACCCGGCCGAGGACCTGCGGGTCATCCGCGAAGAACTCCACTGCACCACGGTGTTGCTGGCGGGCACCGACAGCGCGGCCCAGCTCGCCGCCGCCGAACGGGCGCTGGACCTCGGGCTCGACGTGTGGCTCGAACCGCAGCTCGGCGACCGGCCCTTCGACGAGGTCCTCGCCTGGATCGCCGAGACCGCGACCGGCGCCGAGGCGCTGCGCAAGCGGTATCCGGGCCGGGTCACCCTGGTGGTGGGCTGCGAGTACTCGCTGCGCCTGTCCGGCATGCTTCCCGGTCCGCGCGAATTCATCCGTCTCCAGGTGTTGATCCGCTGGCGAAGGTTGTTCGACCGCCGGATCACGCGTGTGCTCAACCGCCTCCTCGCCCGCTCGGTGGCCGTCGCCCGCGGTGCCTTCCACGGCCCGATCACCTACGCGGCCGGGTACTGGGAGCAGGTCGACTGGTCGCCGTTCGACCTGGTCGGCGTCAACCTCTACCGGATGGGCGCCGACCCGGCGGCCTACGAACGGCGGCTGCGCGAACTCGTCCAGTGCACCAGCAAACCGGTCGTCATCACCGAGTTCGGCTGCGGCGCGTTCACCGGCGCCGACCGTCGCGGCCCCGCCTCGTTCCTCATCGTCAACTGGTTCGCCACCCCACCGCGCATCCGGAAGGGCCACCGGCGCGACGAGCACACGCAGGCCGCCTACCTGGGCGAACTGATCGACCTCTACGAACGCGCGGGCGTGCACGGCGCCTTTGTGTTCACCTACTGGATGCCGGACTTCCCGCACCACCCCGACGATCCCGAGCACGACCTCGACATGGCCGGGTTCGGCGTGGTGAAGGTGACCGCGGACGGCACGCACCACCCCAAGGCGGCGTTCACCGAAGTGGCACATCGCTATTCGGCCACAACGGCCTCCTGACGACCATCGGCTCAGTACCGTCGCGCCGTGCGAGAACTCGCTGTCGACTTCGGGACGTCCAACACCGTGGCCGCACTGCGGACCGGCGGCGGACCGGCCCGGCTGCTGTTGTTCGACGGGTGGCCGGTGCTGCCGTCGGCGGTGCTGCGCGGCCGTGACGGCGGCCTGGTGGTCGGCCGCGAAGCGATCCGCGGCGCGCGTCTGGATCCGGCGCGGTTCGAACCCCATCCGAAGGAGCGCGTGGACGACGGTGAGGTGCTGCTCGGCGACGCCGCCGTGCCGGTGGTCTCGCTGATCGCGGCGGTCCTGCGCCGGGTCGCCGCCGAAGCCCCCGCACCCGACCGCGTGGTGCTCACCCATCCGGCCGACTGGTACAGCACGCGCCGCGCGGTTCTGCTGGCCGCCGCGCGCGAAGCCGGTTGGCACGGTGACGTGCGGTTGGTCGCCGAGCCGGTCGCGGCCGCGTCCCAGGGCGCCGACGTTCCGCCGGGGCAGGCGGTCGCGGTGTTCGACATGGGCGGCGGCACCACCGACGTCGCGGTCCTGCGGCGGACGGCCACCGGCTGGGACGTGCTCGCCGAGGCTGGCCTGCCCGACTTCGGCGGCCGCGACCTCGACCAGCTGCTGCTGGACCACCTCGGCGTGCACCAGCACCAGGACCTGCGCGCGGCCAGGATGCTCGCCGAGGACGTGCGGGCGGGCAAGGAAGCGTTGTCGCAGTACGCGCAGACCGACATCCCGCTGCCCGAGCCGCTGCCCGACGCGCACGTCACCCGGCAGGAGCTGGAAACCCTGGTCGAACCGGCGCTGCGGCGGGCGGTCGAGCTGCTCGCGGAAACCGCCGGTTCGACGCCGCTCACCGCGATCCACCTGGTCGGCGGGGCCACCCGCATGCCGCTGGTGGCGCGGCTGATCAACCAGCGCCTCGGCGTGCTGCCGACCATCGTCGACTCGCCGGAAACCTGCGTGGCACTGGGCGCACTGGGACCCGCGAGTCCACAGTGGACCCACCCACCACACGGAGTCCGTCCGCCCGTGCCCGTTCGCCAGCCCGAAGCCAAGAAGAAGCCGGTGGCGGCGGCGATCGTGGTGGCCGCCCTGCTGGCCGCAGGCGGCGTGACCGCGGCGGTCCTGCTGCGCCCGGACACCGTCGGCACCGCGGTGGCCGGGCCGTCCTCGGCGCCACCCAGCCCGGCGCCCGCGGCCTTCCGCGACGACCAGGACCTGATCGCCTTCGCCGGACCGGCCGCCGCGAAAGCCGCCGACTGCGTCAACGCCATGGGCACCGCCAGCCAGGGCGACCTCTATTCGGCCCGCAACCACGTGCGCTGCCGGTTCGAGATCGACGGTGTCGCCTACTTCGCGAACTACCTGTCGTCGGACAGCCCGCAGACCTGCCAGCAGCTGAGCCAGGAGTTCCTCGAACTCCCCGGCGCGCAGTGGCTGAGCGAACAGGACTGGAGCGAGGGCGGCCTGCGCGGCAAGGCGCACGACATCACCGCGGACAGCGGGAACACCGTGCTCTGGTACACCGCCACCAACTCGGTGTGCGCCTTCTTCGGCCCCGGCACCGACCACAGCCCGTCGATGCAAGTGGTCCACCAGGCCTGGAAAACGACCGTGGGTGCGTAGGAAACCCTACGCACCCACGGATCAGGAAGAACTCAGAAGAACTCAGACGGCCTTCGCGGTCTGCGTGCCGACGTCCGAGTTGATCGCCGCGGTGACGATCCGGTCCCGCTGATCGCTGGTGATCACGCCGTTGGTGACCAGTTCCCTGGTCACCGCCTTCACGTGCCGCACGAACTTGGTGTGCGTCGCGTACTCGGCGTTCTCGGCGATCACGTCGTTGATCGTGCAGCCGTTGCCGATGTCCACGTTCTTCACCTGGCTGTCGATGCCGCCGATGATCACCGTCGCCCGCAGGTCCGAATCCGGGCAGACGTCCTGCCCCGGCCCGGAACCGCCCTTGACCACGGTGAACGTGCCGGTGCGCGCGTCGGCCACGTTGCCTTCCTTGTCCGACGCCCGGTACGTGACCGTGTGCGTGCCGACCGCGGTCACCTCGAGCGGCGCGGTGTAGGCGGCCCACGCGGTCCCGTTCAGCTGGTACTCGACCTTGTCCACGCCGGATCCGGTGTCGGTGGCGGTCAGCGTCACCGTCGCCTTGTCCACGTAGGCCCAGTTCGAGTTCTGCACCCCGGTCACCGCCATCGAGGTCTTGGGCGGCTCGACGTCCCCGCTGCCCTCGACGATGGTGAACGCGGACGAGCCCTCGGCGGAGGCGTTGCCCGCCTTGTCCGTGGCACGGAACTTCACCGTGTGCTCGCCGAGCGCGGTCACCGGAACCGGTGCCGTGTAAGCGGTCCACGCGCCGCCGTCGAGCGCGTACTCCACCTTGTCCACGCCCGAACCCTCGTCGGTGGCGTTCAGCTTGACCGAAGCCGAGCCGACGTAGGCACCCTCGGAGTTCTGCGTGCCCTCGATGACCGCGGCGACCACCGGCGGTGTGGTGTCCTCGCCGCCGCCCTCTTCGACGACGGTGAAGTGCGCCATGCCTTCGGCCGAGGTGTTGCCCGCCTTGTCGGTCGCGCGGTGGTGCAGCATGTGCGCGCCCGGCGTGGAGACCACCACCGGTGCGGTGTAAGCGGTCCACGCACCACCGTCGAGCTGGTACTCCACCTTGTCGACGCCGGAACCCTCGTCCGTGGCGGACAGTTCCACCGAAGCGGAACCGACGTAGTTGCCGTCGGGATC
This sequence comes from Amycolatopsis albispora, assembly GCF_003312875.1. Taxonomy (NCBI): domain Bacteria; kingdom Bacillati; phylum Actinomycetota; class Actinomycetes; order Pseudonocardiales; family Pseudonocardiaceae; genus Amycolatopsis; species Amycolatopsis albispora. The sequence goes on along the minus strand of NZ_CP015163.1, from coordinate 6,917,055 downwards.
CTGCGTGCCGGTCACCTTCGCGGTGACGACCGGCGGTGTGGTGTCACCGCCACCGCCGTCCTCGACGACGGTGAACGACGCCATGCCTTCGGCGGAGGTGTTGCCCGCCTTGTCGGTCGCGCGGTAGTGGACCATGTGCGCGCCCGGCGTGGAGACCACCACCGGTGCGGTGTAGGCGGTCCACGCGCCGCCGTCGAGCTGGTACTCGACCTTGTCCACGCCGGAGTTGTCGTCCGTGGCGGACAGTTCGACCGCCGCCGAGCCGACGTAGTTGCCGTCGGCGTCCTGCGTGCCGGTCACCTTCGCGGTGACCACCGGCGGCGTGGTGTCCTCCCCGCCACCGCCTTCGGTGACCACGAACTCGCCCTGCATGGAGCTGTGCCCCGGCAGCGCGCAGAAGTACCGGTACTTGCCCGGCGTCAGGTTCACCGTGAGCTCGTGGCGGCCGTTGTTCGCGTCGGTCGGGCTCGCCGTGATGTTCACCTGGGCGTCGTGGTTGTACCCGGGCGTGGAGGTGTCGAAGGTCAGCGTGTGGAGCATCCCGGTGTCGTTCCCGGTCGCCGCGCTGTTCTCGAAGACGATGGTGGTCTCGCCGGCCACCGCGGTGGTGGGGGCGGAGGTGTAGTGGGTGACGTTCTCATCCGAGGTCCAGGTCAGCGTCTGGGCCGCGGCGGCCACTGGCGACGACGCCGACGCCGGCACCACCACCAGCCCCAGCATGGTCAGCGCCGCCGCCAGCGCGGCGAGCATTCGTCGGGACATAGCGGGAAAACCTTCCTGAAGGCCCGGCCGGCGCGCGGGGCCGCGCGCCGGCCGGGGAGGATCACTGGAACTACAGCGGCCGCACCCGGATGTCGCGGAACTCCATCAGGTCGTTGTTGCCGTGGTTCTGCAGGCCGATGAACCCGTCGGCGAACTGGCGGAGATCGGTGGGCGGATCACCCGGCCGCGAGGACTGGATCCCCGGGTTGTTGTCGAACTCGTTGATCACCTTGCCGTTGCGGATGATCGTGTAGTGCTGGCCGACAACCCTGATCTCGTACTCGTTCCACTGCCCCTTCGGCGTGGCACCGGCCGCGTCGAGCGGGTTCGGGTCGAAGTTGTAGACCGACCCGGTCTTCTGCGGTTCCCCGGTGTCCCCGTCGTAGAGCTGGATTTCGTGGCCGCAGTAGATGGCCACCCAGGCCTGTGACGTGGCCGCGGAACCGGTGGTCCCGCAACTACCGGGAGGCCGCTGGTCCAGCGGGGTGCGCGGATCGGGGAAGCGGACGAAGACGCCGCTGTTGGCGCGGAAGCCCTCCGGCGCGATGTCCTTGAACTTGAGCTTCAAGGAGTAGTTGCCGAACTGCTGCCCGGCGTACCAGAGCATGCCGAGCCCGCCGCTGGGCCGCAGCGAACCGTCCGGCTGGATGGTGAACTCACCGGACGGCGCCATTTCCCAGCCCTTGAGCGAGGTCCCGTCGAAGATCGAGGTGTACCCGAAGTGCCCGGGCGTCCCGATCGGCGAGTCCTGCGCCACCTGGTTGATCTTGTCGCGCTGCTTGTCGTTGATGATGCCGAGCTGCTTCAGGTTCCGCGTCGCGTTCTTGACGTGGTCCATGAACCCGGCCTTGGTCGGCCAGGTGCTCTCGTCGTCGATCATGTCGTCGACCTTGCAGCCGCCACCGGCGTTGCGGTTGGGCACACCGGTGTCGGTGTCCCCGACGGTCACCGTTTCCCCTGGGTCGGCCACCAGGCAGCCGACGTTCGCCGTGGTCCGCGAGACCACCTGCTCACCGTCGGCGTAGGTGGTGGTCAGCTTCGCGGTGAACGGACCGGTGCGGGTGTAGGTGTGCCGCGGGTTGGCCTCGGTCGACATGGTGCCGTCGCCGAAGTCCCACTCCCAGGCCACCCCACCGGACTTGAGCCCGTTGAACGCCACCGTCAGCGGCTTGCTCTGCACGTTGGTGTTCGTGGCCGTGGGCGCCGGGGTGGCCGCCCCGCCGGTGTAGGTGATCCGGATCAGCTTCTGGTTCGGGTCGAGGCTGAAGAAGCCGTTGCCGTAGTCCAGCAGGTACAGCGCGCCGTCCGGGCCGAACTTGGCGTCCATCCAGCTCAGCAGCTTCCCGTCCCCGCTGCCCGAGGGGATGATCTGCCGCAGCGTCTCGGCGAAGGCGGGCGGCTGCTGCGTCGGAACGCCGGCCGGGTCCACCGTCACCGCGACGCGGTTCTGCGAGTTGGACTGGTCACCGATGAACCACTTGTTGTCCCAGTACTCCGGCCAGGCCACCCCGCTGTTGGTGTTGACCAGTTCGCGGTGGTAGGTCGGACCGGACATGACCGCCTGACCGCCACCCTTGAGGTAGGGCTGGGTGTAGGTCGCGTCCGCGGCGTTGTAGGTCGGCACGGAGCTGTTCGGGCGGTTCGGGAAGATCGGGCCGCCGCCGTCCGGCGAGTACCAGATCATGTTGTCCTTGATCGGCGGCAGGTTCACCAGGCCGGTGTTGCGCGGCGAGGTGTTCACCGGGTTGTTGCAGTCGTACCAGCCGGTCAGCACCGCGGCGTCGGAGCTGCTGCGGTCGCGGTACGGCTGCCGGTTGCCCATGCAGTACGGCCAGCCGTGGTTGCCGGCTTCGGTGATCACGGTCGCCGTCTCGTACTTCGCCGGGCCGAGTTCCGGGCTCGGCGAGCCGGCGTCCGGGCCGACCCAGCCCGCGGTGACCCAGTTGGTCACCGGGTCCACCTGCAGGCGCGAAATGTTCCGCACGCCCATCACGTAGATCTCCGGGCGCGTCTTGTCGGTGCCCGGCGGGAACAGGTTGCCCTGCGGAATGGTGTAGGTGCCGTCGGCCTCCGGGTGGATCCGGATGATCTTGCCGTTCAGGTCGTTGGTGTTGCCCGAGGTGCGGCGCGCGTCCTGGAAGGAAACGCCCTTGTAGTCGGCGGTCCAGTTGTTGCCGGAGTAGCCGTTCGAGCCCTGCGACGAGTTGCTGTCACCGGAACCGATGTAGAGGTTGCCGTCCTTGTCGAAGGCCATGCCACCACCGGCGTGGCAGCAGCTGTGGATCTGCGTGTCCCACGACAGCAGGTCCTTGCGGGTGGACTGGTCGATGGTGGCCTTCGCGGCGTCGTAGGTGAACCGCGAAACCGTGCGCTTGCCGATCCGCTTGTCCTTGTCGATGGACTCCCAGGGCATCCAGTAGACGTAGAACCAGCCGTTCTCGGCGAACTTCGGGTCCAGGGTCATGCCGACCAGGCCCTCTTCGTTCTTCACCAGCTCGTCACCGGAACCCCGGTTGCCCATCACCTTGAGCGTGGTGAGCAGCTTGACCTGCTTGGTGGCCGGGTCCCACTGGTGGATCGTGCCGCAGCCGAGGCCGACGTTCGGGTCGTCCCAGCTGGGCACCGGGCCGGTCGCGCAGGCGGCCTTGCCGATGTAGAACACGCGGCCGTTCGGCGCGATGGTCAGCCCGTGCGGCTCGCCGATCTGGTCCATCTGCCCGGCGGCGTTCGCCTTGGACAACCGTTCCACCTTGTAGTTGGCGGCGATGGTGGCCTTGCAGTCACCGCGCACCATGCCGGTGGTCCACTTCAGCGCGCCGAGCAGGTGGCCGCGGAACTGGTCCTCGCCGTAGCTGCCCTCGGTGCGGCCCATGCCGGTGTAGAAGGAGCGGCCGCCGTCGTAGTCGCGGCACCAGGAGATCGGGTGGAACGGCCCGTTGGCGCCCGGCCCCGGGTTGTACCCCTTCTCCTCGACCTGCGCGATGGTGTGCACCTGGCCGACCGGGTTGACGTCCCAGTTCAGCCAGCGGTCGGTCCGCTTCCAGTTCAGCGGCAGGCCCTCGTTCGCCGGGTGGTGGCGGTCGAGCACGTTGACCGTGGCCTCGGCGGGCGCGGGCTCCGGCGGCGGCGGGGTCTGCGAGTTCGCCTTGTACAGCTCGAGGTCCGCCAGCTGGGTGGCCGTCTCACCGCCGTTCGCGGTGATGTTCAGCCGGTAGTGCGGGTAGCTGGTGGTGTTGGTGAATTCGAAGGTCCTGGTCTGGAAGCGGTCACCGAAGACCTCGCCGGTGCGCTTGTCCAGATCGGTCCAGGTGGTGCCGTCGGCCGAACCCTGCAGGGTCCAGTCCTTGGGGTCGCGGCCGGGGAAGTCGTTGGCCGAGGTGAGTGAGTAGCTGCTGATCGCGGCGGGCGCGGCCAGCTGGTAGCTGATCCAGCCGGTCTTGGCGAACGCGAGCCACTTGGTGTTCTCGTTGCCGTCGGTCAGCTTGTCCTTGCCCTCGTTGGGCGGGTTCTCCGCGCTGACGGTGACCGCCGAAACGGCCTCCGGAGCGGGACGGGCGCCGACCGGGCGGGCCCCGATCAGCCCGGTGAACCAGGTGGAGTCGTCCTGCGCCTTGGCGGCGTCGGACAGGCCGAGGAAGCCGCCGCCCGCCTTCATGTAGTTCTTCAGCGCGGTTTCCTGCTCGGTGGACAGCGTCACGCCCTCCGCGGACAGGAACACCACACCCCGGTAGTTCGCCAGGTTCGCCGCGGTGAACACACCCGGGTCCGAACTCGAGGTGACGGCGATGCCGTTGTCCTGCCCGAGCCGCGCGATCGCGTCACTGGCCCGCAGCACCGGGTCCTTCTGCTCCGCCGCCGGGCCGTGGAACACCAGCACGGAGACCGGTACCGCCGCGGCGGCGGCCGGTGCCGCCTGCGCGACGACGGTGGTGGCCAGCGGCGCCGCGAGCGAGACCACCGCCCCGACGGCCAGCGCGGCCGCCGATCGTCGCCGTTTCGACCAGCCTGCCGAAACTCTTCGCCCCATCCCTGACTCCTTCATTGGTGGTTGGGAACTAGTGGTTGCTGTGCGCGGTCGCGCCGGACTGGGCGGTGTGCCCGGTGTGGTCGTGGTGCTTGAACCGGTCGATCGCCTCCTGCGCGCCGGCGGGCATGCTGCCGTCGGGGTTGCGGACCAGGAAGATGCCCGCCATGCCCATGTCCGAGTGGTTCTGGACGTGGCAGTGGTACATCCACGCCCCCGGCCCGACGCCCTCACCGGCGATCACCTGGAAGCCGAAGGACGCGCCGGGGTCGAGGTTCTTGTTGTCGATCACGTTGGCGTGGTCGTTCTCGCCGTTGAGCATCCCGGTGCGGGTGTCCGCCCAGCGGTGCGCGTGCAGGTGGAAGGTGTGCGGGAAGATGCCGTGGCCGATGCAGATCCACTCCACCCGCTCGCCCTGGTTGGCCTCGAACATCGGGGTGTCGGGGGCGACCTTGTTGTTGATCATCATGTCGTTGAAGACCACGGTGTACTGCCTGCTCGGCAGCAGGTCGCCCCGTTTGCGCACGATCAGCCCGCCGTAGAGGCCCTTCTGCAGGCCGACGGTGCCGTGGTCGGTGCCCATCGCGTGGTCGTGGTACTGCCAGTAGCCCGCACTGCCCGGCATCCAGAACCCGTTGGCGGCCTTGTACTGCGTGCGGGTGCGCCAGATGTAGGTGCGGGTCTCGCCGGGCTTGTTGAAGGAGTTGTTCAGCGGGGCGCCGTCGGAGTTGGTGTCGTAGTTGACGCCGTGCGGGTGGATGGACAGCCGCTGGTCGGTGTTGTTGACCAGTTCGATCTCCAGGGTGTCGCCCTCGTAGATCTCCAGCAGCGGGCCGGGAATGCTGGCCTTGCCCGGTTCGAGGCCGTAGCCGAACTGGCCGCCGGGCAGCGGCTCGGCGTAGATGGTGAGCTTTCGGGTCAGCCCGGCCGCCGCGGCGGCGTGCGGGGCGGCGGCACCGGCCACCATGCCGGGGATCAGCACCCCGGCCGCGGCGGTGGCCAGCATCGAGCGGCGCGACAACCCGGAGCGGGGGGCGGCGTTGCCGGTTCTATCCATGACGGATCTCCGTTCGGGGACGAGGAGAGGCGGGGAGCGGGGAACGTCAGGGCTGGGCCCGCGCCGGGGGTTCCACCCCGGGGGCGTCGACGGGAAATGCGGGGGCTCGGGCCGCGGGACGGCCGCATCGCCCGTGCGGCGACGTCGGCGACATCACTGACATCGTTGACACCATTGCCACGTGCCTCGCCTTTCGACCCGGGCGTCCCTCGAGAGGCGCACGGACATCGTTCTTCCGACGAAATGAGAACAACTTATGTTGACTCGTGGCAAAAGTTAAGGGCCAAATGGTCTAACGGCCAGCACACGTACGTTCTGCTAGCAGCGGTAGCGCTGTGTCATCGGAAAGTCACCGGAAAGTCACGGAAAAAAGTTCGTCGAGCCCTGTCGATGCCGGGCCGTCCCGCTCGACGCACTGGCGAACACACCCCGAGACACACTCCGGACACCGAGGAGCTTCCGATGGGCAAGATCGTCAACGCCACCTACCTGACCCTCGACGGCGACATCAGCAACATGATGGACTGGCACTTCGACTACTTCGGCGAGCAGGCGCAGAAGGCCGCCACCGCGCAGCTGGCCGACGCCGACGCGCTGATCATGGGCCGCGAAACCTACGAGGGCTTCGCCGGCGCGTGGTCCTCGCGGGCCGGGGTCGACGAGTTCGCCGACCGGATGAACAACATCAAGAAGTACGTGGTCTCGACCACGCTGACCGAGCCCGAGTGGACCAACACCGAGGTGATCAGCGAGAACGTGGCCGAGAAGGTCCGCGAGATCAAGGAGTCCGGCACGAACCTGCTGCAGTACGGCTTCGGTGACGTCAGCAGGCTGCTGCTGGAGCACGGCCTGCTCGACGAGCTGCGGCTGTGGCTGCACCCGGTGCTGTCGGGCAAGGCGCAGCCGTCGGAGCTGCTCTACCGCGACACGCAGCAGGCGAAGTTCCACTACAACGGCGTCGAGGTGCACGACACCGGCCTGCTCATCCTGAGCTACACGCCGGTCAACGCCGCCCGTCCCTGACCCGGCGACCGAGTTAGACACGCGTTATACGTCCATTGTGGACTTTCGTAGGGTGCTTCGTGTGGCACGATTACCGGCGAGCACCCTGGGGAAGTGGGACCATGACGCGAGCGTGCACTCGAGCGGAAGACTGGCCGCGCGTCGATGCCTCAACGGGATCGCCGACGTGGAACGTGACCATCGTGGCCGGCACACTGGACCGGCCGATCGACGCCGGGACGGCGCGGGCGGTGGCCGAGCGGGTGCACGGAGAGCACCTGCTCGACCTGCTCGTCGACGGCGCCCGTTTCGGGGTGGCCGGCCGCAGCGGGCTGTCGGTGTACCCGGCGCTCGAACAGGCGGGCGCGGACTTCGTCGACGCGCTGGCCGAGGCCGGTTACACCCTGCGGCACTGGGACCGCGTCGAATGGGTCGCGGGCGCGGCGGTCAGCGACGGGCCGTGAGCACCGGGAGCCCGGGCCCGGTCAACTCGGCCAGCGCCTCCCGGCGGCCGGCGATCGCCATCAGCACGGCCTCGCCGGGGCCGCGCACCTCGGGTCCGCGGCCGTGGCGCCAGCCGACGTCGGTGGCGACCAGCGTGACGCCGCGGGAGCGCTGGAAGCCGCGGATCGGCGGGGCCCGGAGCGAGAGGTGGAGCGCGCGGCGGAGCCGTTCGGGCGGGATCTCGCGGGTCAGCCCGAGCGGGCGCCGGATGTCCTGGTGGTGGATGGTGGCGTCGAGCAGCGCGATCATGCCGCCGAACGCCGCCGGCAGCCCGCGCGGCCGCAGGTTCGCGCGCAGGATGGCGATCAGCTGTTCCGGCGGGCAGGGGTACTCGTCGATCCCGAGCTGGTTGACCACGCCCGCCCGGAACCGCCCCCGCACGAACCGGCGGAGGGTGCGGGGCCAGCCCAGTTCGTCGTAGCTGACCGCGTGGGCGACCAGCTCACGCACGGTCCACTGTGCACACAGGGTGGGCCCGGCCCACTGCTCGGGGGTGAGCGTCTCGAGGAAGTCGGCGAAGTCGGCGCGCTCGCGCACGGCCATGCTCATGGTGTCCGCCGCCCCGGTCATGCCCACACCCTGCCCGGGTCGCCGGTGGTGGTCAACTCCACTGTGGACAGTGCCGGTGCCGGGTCGGGACCACCCTGCCCACCACCCCGGCCGGGCCCGCTAGACTCCAGGTGCGGGCCGTTAGCTCAATTGGTAGAGCTGCGGACTTTTAATCCGTAGGTTCTGGGTTCGAGCCCCAGGCGGCCCACTCGATCTTGGCTACCCCTTTGTCGGCGGGCACGCCTTCCCCCGTGTCGATCGTCGTTCCTTTGTCTGGGGGCCGGGCCCCCAGGCCCCCGCCGGGGGCTTGCCCCCGGACCCCCATCGCTGCTGGTCACCTATCGCTGTGCGGTCGCCTGTTGCTGTGCGGTCACGGTTGCTGCCGCGTGAGTGTGGGTGGACTAGTGGGCAGTTGGGTTTGCAGGGCGTGGCGGGCGTGGGGTAGGGCTTGCGCGTCGCCGGTTAGGTGTAGGGCGTGGTTTGCCGCGAGCACGGTGCCGACCAGGTTGAACAGGATCTGGTCGGCGTCGCCCGTCAGGTCGCCGTCGGCGAGGGCCAGGGTGATGTGCATGCGCAAATCGCGTTGCCACAGGGCGCTCATGCCGGCGATGGCGTCGCGGACCGGGCCTGGCCGCCGGTCGAACTCGGCGGCGGCCGAAAGGAAGAACCCGCCGCACGGGTGCGTGAGGTAGACCAGCCACGCCTCGCACAAAGCACGCAGTCGTGGCAGGCCGGGGGTGGTGCCGGCGCTCGGCTCCACCACCTCCCGGCCGAACTGCTCCGCCGCCGTGTCGATCACCGCCAACTGCAGCGCCTCCTTGGCGCCGAAATGCCCCAGCACACCCGATTTGGACAGGCCGAGGTCCGCGGCGAGACGTCCGATGGTCAGGCCATCCAGACCTTCGACGGTCGCCAGCTCCACCCCGCGCGCGAGGATCGCGGACCGGGTTTCGCGGGCATCGGTGACAGACCTGCGCGGGCTCATCCGCCGAGTTTAGCGTCCGAACGATCGGACGTTAAACGCGCTATAGTGCGCACGTGATCGTTCTCCGGCTCCTCTTCCGCCTGCTCTTCCGGCCCCTCGTGCGCGGCCACGAGCACCTGCCCCGCACCGGCCCGGTCATCCTCGCCAGCAACCACCTGTCCTTCATCGACAGCGTGGTCCTCCAGCTGGTCACCCGGCGCCAGGTGCACTTCCTGGCCAAGGCGGAGTACTTCCAGGGCACCGGCCTCCGTGGCCGCGTGATCCGCTGGTTCTTCACCGCCACCGGCGCGGTGCCGGTCGAACGCGGCACCCACCGGGCCGCTCAGGGCGCGCTCGAGACCGCGCTCGGCGTGCTCGCCGACGGCAAGGTCTTCGGCATTTATCCCGAGGGCACGCGCTCGCTCGACGGCAGGCTGTACCGCGGCCGCACCGGCGTCGCGTGGCTGGCGCTGACCGCGGGCGTGCCGGTGGTGCCGGTCGCGCTCACCGGCACCGACCGCCTCCAGCCGGTCGGGCGGCGGCTGCCGCGCCCGCACCGCGTCACGGTCACCTTCGGCCCGCCGATCCACGGCAACGGGCAGCCGAAGTCCGGGCCCGCCCGCCGCGAGGTCACCGACGAGGTGATGGGCGCGATCCAGCGGATGTCCGGCCAGGAAACCGCGCCGGACTACAACTCCGCCCCGCTAACCTGAACGCATGCGGAAAGCCGTGGCGCTGGCGCTCGCCCTGCTGGTCAGCGGCTGCGGGGTGACCCCGCTCAAGCCGCGCCAGGAGACCGACACCGACCTCGTCGGCCGGTACTTCGACCTCCTCAACCGCGCCGGCGACCAGGGCCCCGAGGAGCAGGAACGCTTTCTCGAAGCCACGCAGCACCCCGACTTCACCGGCCAGGACTGCGCGCTCGGCGACCTCACGCTCGACATCTACCCGGCGATGTCCACCGTGCGCCCGGACCCCGAGTGGTCACCCGATGGTGATGACCCGCCGCGCGGTTCGGTGTACGTGGTGGCGGTGTCGCTGACCATTCGCCGCGCGGGTGCCGCGATCGGTGAGCAGATCGGTTCCCAGCGCGTAGTTCTGCTCGATCGCCGGGTTTACGGCTTCGCTCCGTGTCCGAAATCGTGAACCGGTTACGCTTCGTCGTCCGGTTGAGCGATTTTCGCCTTCGCCGCGTCCCGATATCTCAAGCGCCGCCTCTTGCACGACGACGAACATCAAGTGGCGGAGGTGAAAGCGGTGTCCAAGGACGGGATCGCAGTCCACACCGAGGCCGCGGATCTGCCCGCGCTGCACGAGACGATCGCCTCGCTCTTCGCGGCCCAGGGCAACTGGGAGCGCGCCTACCAGCACCTCCGCTCCGCGCTCGAGCGTGACCCGCTCACCTCCGGCTACAACCGCCGCTTCCTCGACCAGCGGCTCGCCCAGCTCGACGGCCACCACGTGGCGCTGGCGATGGTCGACATCGACCTGTTCAAGGACGTCAACGACACCTTCGGGCACCTCGTCGGCGACCGCGTGCTGCAGCGCGTGGCCGCGCTGCTGAAGCAGGAACTGCCGCGCGACGCCTTCTGCGCGCGGTACGGCGGCGAGGAGTTCGCGCTGGTCATGCCCGGGTTGACCGCACGCGAAGCGCTGACCACCGTGGAGCGCGCGCGGCTCCGGGTGGCTCGGTACCCCTGGCACCGCATACGGCCGGGCCTGGTGGTGACGGTCAGCGCGGGCTTGACGGCGCGGCGGGGCCGGGCCGAAGAGCGCCTGCGTGAGGCCGACGCGCTCCTTTACGCGGCCAAGCGCGCGGGCCGCAATGTGGTGGCTTGTCCGGATTCGGAAATCCCCGGTCAGATTCGACACTCTCGGTAACCCGCACTGGCCCGATTTCCCACTGCGGGTGATAACGGACGTACTGGAACCTGCCGGTAACCCGCCGAACTCACACCGTGTGTAAAAACATCACGGGATGGTGTCGTCACGAACGGCGGGTATCCGTAGGATAACGAAAGCCGTCCGGCTGGCGATGATCCACCGGAGTCCGCCGAGTCAAGTCGAGGAACGTGGTCGACTCACCACCGCTGTGCTGAAGGGAGACTGAGTGCCTGACGATCACCTCTCCTCTGGCACCGGTCGTTCCCGCAGGTCGCGGCGCCGTTCCATGGACACCTACGGCGGCATCAGCGTCAACGAGGTGATGGCCAAGGCGACCGGCAAGTACCCGGTCCCGCCGGTGGCCGAGCCCGAACCCGAGCCGGACCCCGAGCCTCCGCCGCCACCGCCGCCCGCGCGCCCGCGGCCGCAGGCACACCCCAGTTCGCCTGGGCTTCCGCGCCCGGTGCCGCCGCCGCGGAACAAGCACGAGGAGTTGCCGCCGCGTCGGCCGACGGGCCCCAACCCGGTGCCCAACGGGGTACCGCCGAGGCGGACGCCCACGCGTCGCCCGTCGGGGCCGCCCGCCAACGGGGTGCCGCCTGCCGCGCAGGCGCCGTCGCCACCCGCGCCGCCGCGCACGCCACCGGCACCGCCGAGGCCGCCGCGCCGCCAGCCGCCACCGGCGACGGCACGGCCAGGGGCATCGGCACCCGCCACACCACCGCCCGCACGCCCGGCACCCTCCGCAGCCGCCCGGCCAGCGTCGGAGCCCTCCACCCCGCGTCCGGCGGCATCCGCGCCGTCGGCGGCACGGCCAGCGGCAGCGGCGCCCGCGCGTTCGGCGCCGTCCACGCCGCCGCCCGCGCGTTCGGCCCCGCCTGCCGCGGCACCGACCGCGGCGGTGCCGTTGCCCGAGGCCAAGACCGCGGTCACGCCGCCGGTGGCCAAGCCGCAGCCGCCGCGGCCGAAGCCGGTGCGGCCGGAGCGCCCCTCCGCCGAAGACCGGCTGATCATGACCGACCAGATGGAGCCGGTCGACGACGCGACGAAGTACCGCCGCAAGATCGACAACACGCTGGCCCGGTTCTCCGCCGCGCACGACGAGATGGCCGCCGAGGAGGCCAAGCGCAAGGAACGGCTGTCCCGGCTGACCGCGGCGCCGGTCAAGCTGATCGAGCAGACCCGCACCAAGCTCCAGCGGGTGGTGCACCCCGGGGAGGGCGCCGCGAAACCGCGGCCGCACCCGCTCGCGCACCTGCGTGCGGGAAGCGCCGAGGAAACCGAAGCCGAGCCCGACGAGAACTCGGCCGCCCCGCAGACCCGGTTGCAGGAGAAGAAGCAGCGCCGGGTCGACCGGTCGGCCAAGGCCGGCCGGATCACCGCGATCGTGCTGGCCTGCCTGATGTTCGTGCTCAGCGCGGGCGGCTGGGGCATGAAGACCTGGTTCAACAGCAAGTTCAACCAGATCGCCGCGCTCGACGAGAACTCGGCGGACATCCAGAACGCGGCCGGGCAGCTCGGCGACGAGAACTTCCTCATCGCCGGCTCGGACACCCGGGCGGGCGCGGAGGCCGAGGAAGGCGTCGGCACCGCGGACTCGGTCGGCGGCGCACGCTCGGACTCGCTGATGATCGCGCACATCCCGGCCGACCGGAAACGCGTGATCGTTGTCGGCTTCCCGCGTGACCTCGAGGTCAACCGGCCGGACTGCAAGCGCTGGGACTCCAACACCGGCCAGTACCTCGAAGAGGTCGTGCCTGCCAAGTCGAAGGCCAAGCTGAACGAGGCCTACGCGATCGGCGGGCCGCAGTGCACCACCAAGCAGATCCAGCAGCTGACCGGGATGAAGATCAACCACTTCGTCGGCATCGACTTCCACGGCTTCAAGGACATGATCAACGTGGTCGGCGGGGTGCCGGTGCACATCGAGGAGCCGGTGATCGACGACGTGCTCGGGGTGATCGTGCCGCAGGCGGGTGAGCAGGTGATCACCGGCGACCAGGCGCTCAACTTCGTCCGCGCGCGGCACGTGAAGGGCGACGTCACCTCCGACTACGGCCGGATCAAGCGCCAGCAGCTGGTGATCGGCTCGCTGCTGAAGAAGACGATGTCGCAGGAAGTGCTGTTCGACGGCGGCAAGCTGACCGGGTTCGTCAACGCCTTCACCGCGGCCACCTTCGGCGACAACCTCGGCGTCGACCAGATGCTCACGCTGGCGCAGTCGATGAAGGGGCTGAACCCGGACACGGTGAAGTTCATCACCGTGCCGACCACCGGTGAGGCGAACAACCGCGGCAACGAGGTCCTGCTCGAGAAGAAGTCGAAGGAGCTTTTCGCCGCGCTCATCGAAAACGGCCCGCTGCCGGACGAGAAGGCCGCCGCACCACCGCCGTCGACACCGTCGAGCACCGGAACCACTCAGCAGGGCCAAGCCAAGCCGGGCAACTAGGGTGTCCGCGTGATTCGTTAGGCCGGGTTCACGCCGGGTTCACCCGGCGATGCGGCGTTCGCGTGGTCCTGGCCGTATGGTTGGCCGCATGCGCGAGGCTTACCACGTCGAACTCGAACAACTGGCCGACAAGCTGGCGGCCATGTCCGTGCAGGTGGCGGACGCCATGGAGCGGGCGACCCAGGCCCTGCTCGACGCCGACCTCGCGGTCGCCGAGCAGGTGATCAGCGACGACGCCAAGGTCGACGACGCCAGGGCGGCCTGCGAGGAGCAGGCCTACGCGCTGCTGGCGCTGCAGGCCCCGGTGGCCACCGACCTGCGCACCGTGCTCGCGGCGATCCACGCGGCGGAAAGCCTGGAGCGCATGGGCGACCTGGCGCTGCACGTGGCGAAGGCCGCGCGGCGGCGGCACCCCGAGCCGGTGCTGCCGGAGCAGGTGCGCGGCTACTTCGCCGAAATGGGCCAGATCGCGGTGCGGCTGGCGCGGCAGGCCGAGCAGGTCATCAAGACCAAGGACGTGGGCGCGGCCAAGGAACTGGAGTCCGACGACGACCAGGTCGACGACATCCACCGTCACCTGTTCACCGTGCTGATGGACCGCGAGTGGCCGCACGGCGTGGCCGCCGCCGTGGACGTCACGCTGCTGGGCCGGTTCTACGAGCGCTTCGCCGACCACGCGGTGTCGGTGGCGCGGCGGATGATCTTCGTGGTCACCGGCCGCATGCCCGGCTACGGCCCCGGCGACGACGAAATCTGAACAGTACCCCCTCATCCCGTGCCGCCACGTGCGCAACGCACGCGCGGGCGCATGCGTTCCACTGTGGACCCCGCGTGGAATTCGCATGGGTGGCCCGGTAAGTAGGGGCGCGGCACGGGATAGGGGTGGGCGCGCCGTCGAGTCGGCCGGATGCTGTTCCCAGAGTGAGCGGGAAGCCGTTCTCATGGGGAGGGGCCGCGCCAATGACCAACAGGATCGACAACGCGCTCGACTGCTGGCGTCACCGGCTGGAGTGGCGGCCGGTGCAGGGCAGGCCGGCGCTGTCCGGCCGCTGGGCCGTGGTGGTGCCGGATCTCGACGACGGCGAGCGGTTCGCCGCGGCGCTGCGTCAGTACGGCGCCGAGCCGATCCTCATCCCGGCCGGCGATCGCGGCGCGATGGCCGACTGCTTCCGCATCTTCCGCGAACTGTCCGGTGTGGTCTCGTTGCTCGCGCTGGCCGAAGCCGGTGACGGCGACCAGCTCCCGCCCGGCGTCGCGTCCACCGTCTACCTCATGCAGGCGCTCGGTGACGCGGGGCAGTCGGTCCCGCTGTGGTGCGTGACGCGCGGCGCGATGGCGACCGGCGGTGATCCCGGGCAGGCGCTGCTCTGGGGACTCGGCCGCGCCGCCGTGCTGGAGAATCCACACGGCTGGGGCGGAACGGTCGACCTGCCCGCCGAGTTCGACGCGCGGACCGCGCGCCTGTTCGTCACCGCGCTTTCCCACCGCGGCGGCGACAACCGCTTCACCGTCCGCGACGGCAACCTCTACGCCGCGCGGACCGTGCGCGAGCCCGGGCACGACTGGGCACCGCGCGGCACCGTGCTGATCACCGGTGGCACCGGCGCGCTCGGCACCCGCGTCGCCCGCTGGGTCGCCGAGCAGGGCGCGAGCCACCTGATCCTGGTGAGCCGCCGTGGTCCCGGGGCCGCCGAAGCGGCGGAGCTGCGCAAGCTGCTGGCGGGCACCCGGGTCACCATGGCCGCCGCCGACGTCACCGACGAGGCCTCGCTGGCCAGGGTCAAGCGGGAGCACGGGCCGATCGACGCGGTGGTGCACACCGCGGGACACGACGCCGTCGGCCCGCTGCCCGAGCTGCGCCCGGCCGACCTGCACACCAGGGTGCTCGGTGCCCGCAACCTCGACCGCGTCTTCGCCGCCACCGAGCTGGACGCCTTCCTGCTGATGTCCACTTTGGACGGCGTGCGCGGGCGGACCGGCCAGGGCGCGGCGGCGGCGACGAGCGCCTACTTGGCCGCGCTCGCCGAACGCCGCCGCGCCCGCGGCGGCCACGCCCAGGCGCTGGCCTACGACTGCCGGGCCACCGACGACCTGCGGATCTTCGTGTTCCCGGACGTGCTCGGCAAGCCGGGGCTCGCCGAGGACCTGCGTGAGCGCTCCCCCGAGTTCGCCGCCACCTACGCCGAATGCGAGCGGCGGCTGGCCCGGTACACCGATCCCCGGCACGGCCACGACTGGGCGACGATGGTCGCGCTCGCCGCGATGTGGCAGGCCACCGGGGTGCGCCCGGCGCGGGTGCTCGGTCACGGCGCCGGTGAGATCGCGGCGGCCGTGGTCGCCGGTTCGCTCACCGTGGAGGAGGGCGCGAAGGCGATTGCCGTGCGCTCGCAGGAAATGGTCGCCGTGTCGCTGCCGGAGAGCGAGGTGGCCGACCGGATCGCCCGCTGGCAGGGCCGGATCGGCGTGCTCGCGGTCGACGGCCCGGATTCGGTGGTGGTTTCCGGGGATCCCGCGGCGATCGACGAGCTGACCTTCCGGTTCCGCGCGGGCCGCATCACCGTGCGGCGCCTGGTGCGGGCTTCGGCGGGCAATCCCGAGTCGTTCGAACGAACCCTGACGGCGTACCGGCGCCACGGGTACCGGCTCATCGAGATCAGCGGGCCGCCGCTGCCCGTGCGCTCGCCGCGGTCGCTCGGGGTGGCGTGATGGTGTTCGACCTGGTCGAGCCGATCGCCGGGACCGGCGCGCTGCTGTGCTGCGGTGATCTGGACGAGGGCACGCATCCCTGGCTGGCCGGCAAACCACTGCCGCTCGCGTTGCTGACCGAGCTGTTCGCGCTCGCCGGTGCCGAAGCCGGCTGCGCGCGGGTGCGGGAACTGCATCCCGAGGCGGATCTGCTGCTGCCCGCGCGGTTCCAGTTGCGCGTCGGCGCGCTGGAGAACGGCATGCGCGTGGTCCACCTGTACACGCGGACCGGTGAGGACTGGACCAGGCACGCGACCGGGGTGGTCGAACCGGCGGTGGTCACCGAGCCCGCCGACGACGGCTGGCACCCGCGGCCACCGGCACCGAGAACCACCGGGCCGGAGCCCAGGATCGTGCCGTTCACCACCACCGAGCAGGCGAGCGCGCGGGTGCGGGGTGGTGAGCGCCAGCTGGTCTTCGCCGACGAGCACGAAGCCACCGCGCGGGTGCTGCCCGAGGTGCTCGGCGCGGCGGCCCCGCCGCTGATCGTGCGTGCCGGGGTCGCCTACGCCATGGACGGCACGGAAGCCACCGGAGACGAGCCGATCGTGGTCATCGGGCTGAGCGGGCGTCTTCCCGAGGGAATCGGGCCGGTACCGGAGGACCGCGGCTGGGACATCGCGCCGCGCGGGGCTTTCCTGCGGGCGCCGGGTGAGTTCGACGCGGCCTTCTTCGGGCTGTCCGGTGAGCAGGCGGTGGTCATCGATCCGCAGCAGCGGCTGCTGCTGGAAACCGCTTGGGAAGCCTTCGAAACCGCCGGGATCGACCCGGAACGGATGCGCGGGGAGCGGGTCGGCGTGTTCGCCGGGGTCCAGGGCAGGCACTACGAATCGCTGGTGTGGGCGGCTTCGATGGACACGCGGCCGATGCCCGCCGCGGTGCGCGTGGCGCAGGCGTTCGGCCTCGCCGGTCCGGCGGTGGACACCCCGGATGCCTGCCGCATGGCGGTCGAATCGCTGCGACGCGGTGAGTCGGCCATGGCGCTGGCAGGCTGGGCGAACGTGCTGGCCACCCCCGACGCGCTCGACGGCGAACCGGCCGAAGGCGCCGGAATCGTGGTGCTGCAACGGCTTTCCGACGCCGAACGGCTCGGGCACCCGGTGCTGGCGACGGTCTCCGAACAGCCGGAGCCGGTGGCCGCGCTGCTCGGTTCGGTGCGCCGGGTCAGGCCGGAGCCCGCCGAGCCGATCGCCGACCTCCCGATGGCGTGGCCGCTGTCGGCGAAGTCCGAAGGGGCGCTCCGCGAGCTGGCCACCCGGCTGCTGTCCTCTTTGGACACCGACGCGCCCGCCGACATCGGTCTGTCACTGGCCTCCCGCACGGAGTTCACGCACCGGGCGGTGGTGATCGGCGAGAATCCCGCCGAGTTCCGCGCGGGGCTGATCGCGCTCGCCGACGGCCGGACCGCGCCGAACCTGGTGCTGGGCACGGCCGCCGAGGCCACCGCGCCGGTGCTGGTCTTCCCCGGTGGCGAACTGGACTGGCGGACCAACGAGCTGCTGGAGCACCCGGTGTTCGCCGACCGGATCGCCGACTGCGAGCGGGCGCTGGCCGCGCACGTCGACTGGTCGCTGACCGAGTTGCTGCACAACGAGCTGGTGCCGGACCGGGTGGACGTGGTGCTGCCGGTGCACTGGGCGGTGCAGGTGGCGGTGGCCGCGCTGTGGGAGTCGTTCGGCGTGCGGCCGTCGGCGGTGCTCGGGCACGGGGACGGCGAGATCGCCGCCGCCGTGGTGTGCGGCGCGTTGTCCATTGAGGACGGTGCGAAGGTGGCGGCGCTGCGGGCGCGGGCGCTGCGCGGCATCGTCGGCCGCGGTGGTGTGGTCGCGGTTTCCCTGCCGGAGCACGAGGTGGTCGACCGGATCGCGTACTGGCCGGGCCGCCTGGGCGTGGCCGCGATCGACGCCCCCGACTCGGTGCTGGTCAGCGGGGACGCCGGGGCGCTGGACGAGCTGATGTACCGGTTCAAGGCCGACCGGATCCGGGTGCGGCGGCTGCCGGCCGGCCACGCCGCGCATTCGTCCCATGTGGACGAGATCGAGCAGCTGGTCAAGGACCTGCTCGCCGAGGTGGCGCCCGGTCCGGCGGCGGTGCCGTTCTTCTCCGCGGTCACCGGCGACTGGTTCGACACCACCGAGCTGACCGCCGACTACTGGTACTGGAACCTGCGGCAGCCGGTGCTCTTCGCGCACGCACGCAAGGCACTGGCCGACCAGGGCTGCGTGTTCGCCGAGGCGGGCGCCCCCGCTGGGCTGCGGCCGTTCCTCGCCGAGGTGGCGAAGGCGCACCTGCGCGGGGTCGCGGTGGACTGGCGCGCCTGCTTCCCCGGCGCCCGCCCGGCCGAGCTGCCCACCTACCCGTTCCAGCGGGAGCGGTACTGGGCGGACCTCACGCACTCCGTGTCGTCCCAGTCGTCCCAGTCGTCCCGGTCGCCAACGCCCGCAGCTCGATCGGCAGATCACAGCGCCGCTTGATGCCCAGCTTGCGGTAGGTCCTGGTCAGGTGCTGCTCCACAGTGGACACCGTGATGTAGAGCTTGCCCGCGATCTCCCGGTTCGAGCAGCCGCACACCGCGAGCGCGGCGACTCGGCTTTCGGACTCGCTGAGCTTGTCCAGCCCGCGCACCACCTCCCCGGCCGGCCGGGCGGGCTGCGGCTTGGCCCGCGGCACCGGACGGCGCCGGTCGTGCCGGTCGTGCCGGTCGCCGGTCAGCAACTGCAGTGCCTTGGCCCGTTCGAGCCGGTCACCGCAGGCCTCCAGCAGCTTCACCGCTTCGGCGACCAGCTGCGGGCGCTGCGCCGGTTCGCTCGCCGCGGCCAGTACCCGCAACGAGATCCCCCGCACCCGCGGTTGCTCGGTGCCCGCGAGCGCGAGCTGCGCGTCGACCAGCTTGCGTGCCTGGCCGCGGTTGCCCAGCGCCAGCCAGGCCTGCGCGGCGCCGGTCCGCCACGGCACCACCGACGGCTGGTCCATGCCCCACTGCTGCATCAGCTCACCGCAGAACAGGAAGTCGGCGAGCGCCGCCTGGTGCCTGCCGATGGCCTGGCTGTAGCAACCGCGCGCGTACGCGTAGTGCAGGCCGAACCGGGTGTCGAACATGGCCTGCGGCACCGGCCGTTCGGCGATCTCGGCGGCCTCCTCCAGCCTGCCGAGGCCGATCAGCGCGAGCAGCAGGTTCGCCAGCGGGAAGCCGATGCCGACCCCCCAGCCGCGTTCGGACAGCACCCGCAGCGCCTCGCTCGCCTCCCGGTGCGCGATGGTCAGTTCCCCTTGGCGCACCGCGATTTCCGCGCGGACCGAGGCCAGCAGCGCCTGCCCGGTGCGGCTGGTGGTGCGCAGCCGGAGGTGGTGCAGCCTGCCCCAGTGCGCGGCGGCGTCGAGCCGTCCGGCGTAGATCAGCGTGAGCAACGCGCCGAACTCCTCCTGGGGTGAGATCTGGTCGCGTTCCCCGAACTGCGACCGCTGCAGCAGGTGCTCGGCACCGAGCACGGTCGGCCTCGGCGCGGTCACCGGCTGGCCGCCGGGCAGCAGCTGGTCGAACCGGATCCGCCGCTTGAGCCCCGGATAGGTGGTGCTGAGCCAGAGTTCGGCCTCCGCGAGCTGCTGCGCGTCCCCGGCCAGGCCGCGGATGGTGGCCAGTGCCTCGTCGTGCTTGCCTTGCCAGAGCAGGTATCCCGCCAGCGCGGTGGTGTCACGACCGGCCAGCCTGCCGTCGCGGGCGGCGGTCATCAGCGGTTCGAGGTGCCGCGAGGACTGCCCGGGGTCGAGCCGCCAGGTCACCCTGGCCAGCAACGCGGACAGGTCGAGCCGGAGCGCGGGATCGGTGGTGCTCGCGCGGGCCAGTTCCAGGTAGCGGACGGCATCCGCGGGCCGCTGGTCGCGCAGCGCGGTGTCGGCCGCGTCGGTGAGCACGGGCGCGGCCCAGTCCGGGCGCAGGTGCGGGGCCCGCAGCAGGTGCCCGGCCACCACCTCGGGGGCGGCGCCCGCGGTGTGGGTCAGCACGGCCGCGCGCTCGTGCAGCTCGGCCGCGGCCGCCGGGGTGAAGGTGCCGAGCGCCGCCGCCGCGACGTCCGGGTGTGCCTGGTCGCCCGCGTTGATCAGCCCGCTCGCCCGCAGCGCCAGCAGGTCGGCGTCGATCTCACGGCCGAGCAGCTCGGCCACGTCGTCGGCCGAACCCAGCACGCCGATGGCGCCGAGCACCTCGACCGTGGACGGCGCCGCCCGGTGCAGGCAGCCGAGCAGTGCCTCGGTGAAGCGACCCTCGGCCAGCCCGTTCATCAGCTGCGGGTTGCCGCCGGTCAGCGGCAGGTCGTTCCCGGCGGTCAGTGGTTCGACCGGCAGCGCGTGGAAGTGCGGCTGGCGCGAGAGTTCCGCGCGCACCCCCGGATCGAGGGCCAGCGGCCCGGCGCCTTCGGTGAGCACCACGGTCACGCGCTGCCCGGGGAGCCGCCGCACCAGGTACAGCAGGCAGCTCATCGAAGGCGCGTCGCAGTACTGGGCGTCGTCGAGCAGGATGGCCAGCGGCCGTTCGGCGGACAACGCGAACAACGCGGCACCGACCGCACGCGAGACGCGCAGCAGTTCGTTGTCCGCCACCGTCCGGTCCGGGTCGTGGTCGAGCGCCTTCGCGATCCGTTCGTCGGCGAGTGCGGGCGGCGGCAGCAGCTGGCCCAGCGCGCCGAAGGGCAGGCCCTGCTCGGCGCGGGCGCAGCCGGCCCGCAGCACCAGCGCGCCGGAGTCCTCGGCGAGTTCGGCGAACCGGGTCAGCAGCGTGGTCTTCCCGCACGCGACGCCCCCGGTCAGCACCGTGGTGGTCCCGAGGCCCGACTCCGCGCCGGCCAGCCGCGCCTTGAGCGCCGCGACCTGCTCATCCCGTGCGATCAGCATGATGTCCCCTTTGCGTCGTGTGCGGGGTTCAGGGCGAAATTAGCCCAGGAAAAGGGGTCGCTCCCGGGAATCGAGGGCGGCTCGAGTGGGGTCCGACAAGCCGTCGAGGCGCCGTCGACGGCGAAGATCGGCAGCTTCCGGCCGAACCGGCGGGCATCGTGGCTGCTCAGGAGTAGGGTGAGGGGGTCGACCGCTCAACGAAAAAACCGACCGACCGGTACCGAAACCGTTGACAAAACCGACCGCCCGGTTTTGAATTTTGGGTATCGGGCCGCTGGCAGGGGTGACCACCGGCTCGCCGACGAGCTGAGGGAGCTGTGATGGACATCCGGGTGCTGGGGCCGCTTGAAGTCCAGTTTTGCGGCAGAACGGTGGCGCCGACGGCGGCGAAGGAGCGCAAGCTGCTCGCCATGCTGACGGTGCACGCCGGGGAACTGGTTCCCGACACGGCCTTGTTCGAGGAGTTGTGGGGTGGGAAGGTGCCGCGGAGCGCACGCACCACCCTGCAGACCTACGTGCTGCACCTGAGGTCCATGATCGGTGCGGCGGGGGCGGGCGCCGAAGACGGTCGCGCCCGGGATCCGAAAGCGATCCTGGCGCGAGAAGTAGGGGGCTATGTTCTTCGTGATGAGGGGTTCACGATCGACGTCAAGGAGTTCGACCGGCTGGCCGAGTCCGGTCACCGCGCGCGCGAGGCCGGTGACTTCGCCGGGGCGTCGGAGAAGTTCGGGCGCGCGCTGGCGCTCTGGCGCGGTCGCGCGCTGGCCGACGTGATGCCGGGCGGGTTGCTCGAGGTCGAGGTGCACCGCCTGGAGGAGGCCAGGTTGTGCGTGCTCGACCGCCGCATCGACGCCGATCTCCGGCTCGGCAGGCACCACGAGCTGCTCGGTGAACTCACCGCGCTGGTCGCCCGCAACCCGACGCACGAGGGCCTGCACGGGCACCTCATGCTCGCGTTGCAGCGGGCCGGCCGCCGGGGTGACGCCATCGAGGTCTATCTGCGGCTGCGCACCCGCCTGGTCGAAGGCCTGGGACTCGAGCCGTCCTTGAGCCTGCGCCGACTGCACCGGTGCATCCTCACCTCCGATCAGGAGCCGACCCGGCCCGGGGACCCCCTGTTCCCCGCGCTCACCGCGTGAGGCGGGCCGGGATGAGCCGTCACGCCGTTCGTCCCAGCAGTCGAGGAGCCCCCTGTGGCCAAGCAGCATCGGTCAGAGCAGACCAGGAACGAGATCGTGAGGTGTGCCGCCAGGCTGTTCGACCGTGACGGCTTCCCGACCGCCAGCATGTCCGAGATCAGCCAGGCGGCCGGGGTGACCAAGGGGGCCGTCTACTTCCACTTCGCCTCGAAGGACGAGCTCGTCGGCGCGGTGCAGGAACTCGGCTGCGTGATGCTCGAGTCGCACGCGGCCAAGCTCGCCTCCAACGAGAACTCCCCGCTGCAGACCGTGATCGACCTGACCCACACGCTCGCCGCCTGGCTCGACGCCAGCCCGGTGATCCGCGCCTGCATGCGCACCGCGCGCGAGTGCGCCGATCGCGGCGCCCCGTTCAGCGACTTCTACCAGGCGTTGCTCAAGACCATCAGTGACGCGCTCGCCCGCGCCGACGCGGCGGGCGAGCTGAAGCCGGGCGTCGCCCAGGACGCCGTGCTGACCCAGGTGGTCGCGGCCAGCACCGGGCTCGAGGTGCTGTGGTGGGCGGGCACGCTGCCCCGGCCGCGCACGGTCGCGGTCAGCAAGGCGTGGGAGGTGCTGCTGCCCGGCATCGCCGTGCCCGCGCGCACCGCCGGCCTCGACCGCACCGGCAGTTCCGCCGCCGCCGCGCGGCCCCCGGTCAGCTTCGGCTGACCCCGTTCGCTTCGGCGACCTGGCTGCCCTCCGGGCGGAACTTGTGCAACCGCCGCGGCGGCACGATGCCCGGCAGGGTGATCCGCCACATCATGGTGACCCGCTCGGTGATGTCCTCGCGCTGCGTGAGCACCTCCGAACTGATCTGCACCCCGGTGAACGACGCGATGACGAACGTGGCGACGTCCACCGGGTCCAGCTCCGGGCGCAGATCTCCTTGGCGCGCGGCGCTTTCCAGGCAGGTCTGCACCAGCCCGATCCAGTTCTGGTACGCGTCCGGGGTCGGCGTGGAGAACGTGCCCTGCTCGATCACCAGCCGGATGCCCGCCCGCACGCGCGGGTTGTTCCGCAGGCTGATCGCCATGCCGTGCGACAGGTCGATCGCGGTCTGCAGGGTCACCAGGTCCGGGTCCTCCGGCGGGGTCCAGATGGTGAACTGCTCGGAGATGATCGCCTTGGCGATCTCCTCCTTCGAGGAGAAGTGGAAGTACAGCGCTCCCTTGGTGACGCCCGCGCCCGCGATGATGTCGGTCAGCGTGCCGCCCTGGAAGCCGCGCTCGTCGAACACCATGGCCGCCGCGTCCAGGATGGCCGTTCGGGTGAGCTCGGCCCGTTCCTGCTTGGGCACGTACAACTCCCTGGGTTCTTGGGGGATCCAGTCGCCATTCCTTCGGCTGTTCGGAGGACACAGGTGCCGGGTCCCTGGTCTGTTCGGACGACGTAGCGGCCGAGATCCTACGGCCGGTGAGCAGTTAACCAGGAATTTATCATCCGAAGGGGTTGTAAAAAAAACCGGGCAGTCAGTATGTTCAAAACGGTCATAACGTGAGCTTCCACACAAGGAGTGCTGATGACAGCGATGATGACCCGGCCGGGTGGGGATGTGGTCACGGCGGCGCCGGAGTTCGGTAACGCGGTGGTCTCGCAGCGGTCCGACGTCCTCTTCGATCAGACGATTCCGCGGGCGCTGGTGCACCGCGCGGCGGTTTCCGAGGTGTTCCTGACCGACCTGTGCACGCTCGGCGACACCGAGTTCCAGGTGGGCGCCCAGTGGCCGCGTGGCCACAGCTTCTTCAGCCTGCTGAGACCGGACCACCACGACCCGATGCTGATGGCGGAGACCATCCGCCAGGCCGGGCTGCTGATCGCGCACTCCGAGTTCGGGGTGGCGCTGGACTGGAAGTTCATCGTCCACCGGCAGAGCTTCTCGCTCGGCTCGGACGGCCTCCGGCTGGGCGCGCGCCCCGCCCACATCGTGCTCGCGGTGACCAGCCACGACCACAAGCGGCGCGGGAAGCGCATCGCCGGCGGGCGCCTGGAAGTCGGCTGCTACCGCGACGGTGAGCGCATCGGCTCGGGCGGCGCGGTGTGGAGCGCGGTCTCGCCCTCGGCGTACCGGCGGCTGCGCGGGGAGCGCGCCGACGTGGTGACCGAAGTGGAGCCGCTTGCCGGGGTTTCGCCCGCGTCCGTCGGCCGCGACCGCGTGCGTGACGTCGCGCTCGCCCCCGGCACCCGCGACCGCGAATGGGTGCTGCGGGTCGACCAGTCCCACCCGGTGATGTTCGACCACCCGGTGGACCACGTGCCCGGCATGGTCACCATGGAAGCCGCGCGCCAGGCGGCGAAGCTGGCCATCGGCAGGCCGCACGCGCTGCCCGTCGGCGCCGACTTCCACTTCGAGCACTACCTGGAGACCGATCTGCCGACGCTGGTCAGCGCCACCGAAAGCGCCACGCAGCGGTCCGGCGTCACCTCGGTCGAGGTGGTCTTCGGCCAGGCCGGGCGCACCGCCGCGTTCGGCACCGTCGACCTGCTGGTGCACGGCTGAAACATGGGGACGACTGGGGGAAGACCGGTCCTGCTGACCGGGGCGACCGGGTTCATCGGCACCGCGGTGATCCGGGAACTGCACCGGGTGGGCTGGTTCGACTGGGGGCCGCCACTGGTGGTGCTCACCCGATCCCCGCCGCAGTGGCTGGCCGAGTCCGGGGTCGAGGTGGTCAAGGGTGATCTGTCCGAACCGGACGGGCTGCGCGGGCTCGTCGACGGGATGTCCACGGTCATCCACATCGCCGCGCAGATCGGCGGTGACGCCGGGCGGTGCCGCCGGGTGAACCGGGACGGCACGAAGTTCCTGCTGGCGGAGGCCGAACAGGCCGGGATCCAGCGATTCCTGTACATGAGCACGACGGCGGTCTACGGGCACGGGCCGCACCGCGGGATCAGCGAGTCGCTGCTGGCGCCGGAACCGGTGTCGGCGACCAGCCTGAGCCGCGCGCAGGCGGAGCGGGAGGTGCGGCGGTTCGGCGGGACCGTGCTCCGGCCGCACCTGGTCTACGGGCACGGCGACACCTGGTTCGTGCCCGCGCTGTGCCGGCTGGTGCGCGCGGTCCCGGCGTGGATCGACCGGGGTGCCGCGCTCACGTCGGTGATCGAGGTGAACGACCTCGCCGCGCTGGTGGTGCGGTTGATGGGGTTGTCGTGGGGGAAGAGCCGGGGCGCGGTGTTCCACGCCAACGACCCGCGGCCGGTGCGGATGCGGGAGGTGATCGGCACGGTGTGCCGGGAGCTGGGGGTGCGCCCGCCGTCGCGGAACCTGGGGTGCGAGGCGCACCGGGAGCGCACTCGGAAGGTGCTGCCCGGGTTGACGGACCACCAGTTCGAGCTGCTGGCCAAGGACCACTGGTACGAAAGCGAACGGCTGTGGCGGCGCACGGAACTGGACCCGGGCGGCGGCTTCGCGGAGAAGTTCGCGCGCTCCGCCGACTGGTACCGCGCGCACGTTTCGCCGGACGCCACGGATCCGGTGGACCTGGGGTATTCGGAGAAGTGAGGCTCAGCCGCCCGAGTGCATGTCCTCGGTTTCGGGCACGCAGTTGTCGTCGGGGTCGTCGAGCCAGCCATGCGGCAGCGTGACCTTGCCCGGCGAGCCCTGGCGGCCGCGTGGCCCCTCGGCGTCGGCGGGGAACGGCGCGGTGTGGTCGAGGCGGGCGATCAGGTCGTCGAGCTCGTCCATGCTCGACACCATCGCGAAGCCGCGGCGGAGTTCGGAGCCGACCGGGAAGCCCATCAGGTACCAGGCCATGTGCTTGCGCAGGTCGCGCATGGCCTTGGCGGCGCCGTCGTGCTCGACGAGCAGCTCGGCGTGGCGGCGCAGCACGCGGGCGACCTCGCCGAGGTTCGGCCCCTCGGGGATCTCGCGACCCTGGAAGGCGGCTTCGAGTTCGCCGAACAACCACGGCCTGCCGAGGCAGCCGCGGCCGACGACCACGCCGTCGCACCCGGTCTCGCCGACCATGCGCAGGGCGTCGGCGGCGGAGAAGATGTCGCCGTTGCCGAGCACCGGGATGGTGGTGACGGCTTCCTTGAGCGCGGCGATCTTCGTCCAGTCGGCCTGGCCGGAGTAACGCTGAGCGGCGGTGCGCGCGTGCAGGCTGACCGCGGCGGCGCCCTCGGCCTCGGCGATGCGCCCGGCGTCGAGGAAGGTGTGGTGGTCGTCGTCGATGCCGACGCGGAACTTGACCGTGAACGGCACCCCGGCCTCGGCGGCGGCCGCCGCGGACTCACGCACGATGGCGGCGAAGAGCTTGCGCTTGAACGGCAGCGCGGCGCCGCCGCCCTTGCGCGTCACCTTGGCGACGGGGCAGCCGAAGTTGCTGTCGATGTGGTCGGCCAGCCCCTCGCCGACGATGATCTTGACGGCTTCGCGCATGGTCTTCGGGTCCACCCCGTAGAGCTGCATGGACCTGGGCTTCTCGTGCTCGCCGAAGGTCATCATGTGCATCGTGCCGGGATGCCGCTCGACCACCGCGCGCGCGGTGATCATCTCGCAGACGTAGATGCCGGCGCCGTACTCCTGGCACAGCCTCCGGAAGGCGACGTTGGTGATCCCGGCCATCGGCGCGAGCACCACGGGAGGATCGACTTCGTAGGGTCCGATCCTCAACGCGGGCTTGCTCAGGGTGGCGGTCACGCCCTTCATTGTCGCCTGTGCCGCCGATCACGTCGACGAGGGCGGCCGGTTCAGGACTTGACCAGCTGACTGACCCGCTGGGGCGAGACGTGCAGCACCTTGGCGACGTCCTGCTTGGACAGCCCGCTGTCCAGCAGGCGGCGCACCACGTCGCGGGTCCGCTCGGCCGCCCTCCGCTGGGCGAGGTCGGCCTCGCGAGTGGCTTCCTTCGCACGCCGGACGTCTTCCCCCAGCGGGCCGGGGAGGTCGAAGTCGATCGAGACCGTGAATTCGCCCGGTGTGAGTTCTTCCATCATCTCCACGAGATCCGCGGCCATCCGCTGCGCCTCGGCGGTGGAGCGGCCCTGGGTCGCCCCGACCCCTTCCACCTCGACCACCCACCACTTCTCCTCGCGGTGAGCTGTCGCCCGGTAAGTCTTCATCGCAGCCACCCCTCCGGGAGACAAGCCATCTGCTTGCCGATGCACGGACACACCCGTGTCTGGCTCGAAAGAGCGGCGGTGCCACTTCCGGGCGGGGTTCGCGCGGCGTCGGCGGCCATGAACGGTCTGCCGCGCGCCTGGGCGGCAGACCGTTCATGACACCCGCGCCACGCCAGGAGGTCAGAAGGCGACGCTCAGGCAGGCGAGCCTGGCGCCCGCGGTGCCGGCGTGGCCGGGGTGGGTGTGAGTGTGCGTTTCGTGCACCACGACCGAACCCGCGCGCCGGTCGGCGTCGAACTGCCATGGCACGCGCGTGGTGCTGAAGCCGGTGCCGAAGCGGTCCGTGGTGAAGTCCAGCCAGATCTCGTTCGACGGGTTCGCGTACGCCGGGTCGACCGACGGCGAGACCGGGTCCACCCGCTTCTGGTAGTGCGGCCCGGCCGCCGCGCCGTCGGGGCCGCAGGGCTTGGTGTGCGCGTGCGCGCCGTACTCGCGGTTCGGCAGCAGGCCGCGCACCACCAGGGTCACCCCGGTGCCGAACTCCGGCGCGGACAGCGAGAACACGCTCGCCTTCGCGCCCACCGGCACCAGGTCCGGCTCATAGGTGGGCGCGGACGAACCGAACTCGCCACGCGCGGTGACCACTTCGAACTCCGCTTCGGCTGCCGAGGCGGGGGTGGTCAGCGCGGGAACGGACAACAACGCAAGCAAGGCGGGGACCAGACGTCGCATGGACACTGCCTATCGCTCCACCAGGCAACCGCGCCACCGCTCCTGCCTGATGAGGTGAATCCCACGGCAGCCCTTGACAGCTCCCTCAATTCGATGGACGTCGTACTATCGGCGGTGTGACTGCGGAACGAACTCCGGCTGACCGGACCTGGCTGGTGGCCATCGCCGCCGCGCTCTGGGGCACCGACGGCCTGCTGCGCCTCCCACTGGCCAACGCCCTGCCACCGGCCACCGTGGTGTTCTGGGAACACCTCATCGTCGTGCTCGTGCTGTCCCCGTTCGTGCCGCGCGCGCTGCGGGCCCTGCGCGGCTGCGGCCCGCGTGAATGGATCGCGGTGCTGATCATCGGCGGCGGCTCGTCGGCGCTGGCTACCGCCCTGTTCACCGCGGCTTTCCGCACCGGGGACCCGGTCACGCCGCTGGTCCTGCAGAAGCTGCAGCCGGTTTTTGTCGTGCTGGCCGCCTTCTTCCTGCTGCGCGAACGCATCCGCCCCGGCTACGCGCTCTTCGCCGTGCCCGCGCTGCTCGGCGCCTGGCTGCTGGCGTTCAAGAACCCGTTCGACATCGAGGTCGACGCACTGCGCGCGGCCCTGCTCGCGATCGGCGCGGCGGTGCTGTGGGCGGCGGGCACCGTGCTCGGCAGGCTCGTCTCGCACAGCCTGCCCGCGCGGGACGTCACCGTGCTCCGGTTCACCGTCGGCCTGCCGGTTTCCGCGGTGATCGTGGCCGTGCAGGGCGTTTCCTTCGTACCTGGTTGGGCGAACGCGCCCGGCCTGCTGCTGCTCGCGTTCATCCCCGGCCTGCTCGCGCTGAGCCTGTATTACGCGGGCCTGCGCACCACCCCGGCTTCGCGCGCGACGCTGGCGGAACTCGCCTTCCCGGCGACGGCCGCGATCATCGGCGTCGCCTTCCTGAACACCACGCTGACCGCCACGCAGTGGATCGGCCTGCTGGTCGTGGTCGCCGCGGTGACCTCGCTCGGCTGGCACGAGCGGGTGCGCGCGAAGCCGATGGTGCTCGAGACGGTCTAACCCACGTCGCGGGCCAGCAGGTCCTCCTCGGTTTCGCGGCGGACCAGCAGGGACGCGACACCGTCGCGCACGCCGACCAGCGGCGGCCGTCCGACCTGGTTGTAGTTCGACGCCAGCGAGTGGTGGTAGGCACCGGTGCCCGGCACCGCGATCAGGTCGCCGGGCCGCACGTCCGCGGGCAGCGGCACGTCGTGGGCGAGCACGTCACCGGCTTCGCAGTGCCGCCCGACCACCATCATCGGCTGCCGCTCCGCGCGTGAATACCGGTTCGCCAGCCGCGCGGTGTAGCGCGCGCCGTACAACGCGGGACGCGGGTTGTCGCTCATACCACCATCGACCGCGACGAACGTGCGGCTGCCGCGCTTCACCGCGCACACCCGGTACACCGTGATGCCCGCGCGCGCGACGATCGCGCGTCCCGGTTCGACGGTCAGCCGCGGCATCGGGAAGTCGCGCACCGAGCACTCGTACCCGAGCGCGACGCGCAACCGCCGGGCGTATCCGGCGAGGTCGAAGTCGACGGCGTGCCCACCGCCGAGGTCCAGGTGGGTCAGCTCCAGCCCGTAGGTCTCGCGGACGTGCGCCAGCGCCTCGACCATCCGCCGTGCCGCCCGCTCGTAGGCGTCCACTCTGGACACTTCCGAGCCGAGGTGGCAGTGCAGGCCGGTCAGCCGCAGCGACGGCTGCGCGAGCACGGCGGCGACCGCGCGATCGAGGTTGTCGGTGACCCGCGGCAGCAGCGAGAAGCCGAACTTCTGCCCCTCGGTGCCGGTGGTGATGGCGGCGTGCGTGCCCCCATCGACGCCGGGCACCACGCGGATCAGCACCTCCTGCCGTCCGTGTGCCAGCGCCCCGAGCTGCTCGATCTCGTCCAGCGAGTCGAGCACGATGCGGCCGACGCCGTAGCCGAGCGCGGTCTTCAGGTCTTCCGAGGTTTTCACGTTGCCGTGCAGCAGAATCCGGGAAGCGGGGAACCCGGCGGCGCGGGCCACGGCGATCTCACCGCCGGAGCAGGTGTCCAGCGAAAGGCCCTCCTCGGCGACCCAGCGCAACACGGACCTGGTGCACAACGCCTTGCCCGCGAAGGCGACTTCCGCCTCCGGCAGCGCTTCGCGGTACGCCCGCGCCTGGCGGCGCACGTGGGCTTCGTCGAGCAGGTACGCGGGGGTGCCGAACCGGGCGGCCAGCTCGGTGACCGGTGCGCCCGCGAAGAGCAGTTCGCCGTCACGCCCGATGCGAGTGCCGGGCGGCCATTCGGCGGGATCCAGCCGGTCCGCGACGGCACAGCCCAGGCTGGGCAGCAGCTCGGCGAGTGTCACGACTACCTCCGGGGGTCGGGGTTCCTACCCCGACAGCACAACCCCGTTCAGTCCGGAGTGGACGGCTCGCCTACACGCTGCTGACACCGCGGCGCGCGTTGTTGACGCGGTGTTGACGGGGTCAGAGCGCGTGCCCGCCCGCGACCTGCACCACCTGGCCGGTGATCCACCTGGCCTGGTGCGAAGCGAGGAAAACCACCGCGTCGGCGATGTCCTCCGGGGTGCCTTCGCGGCCGAGCGGCACGATCCGGCGGACCTCGCCGAGCAGTTCGTCGTCCATCCAGCCGGTCTGCACGGGACCGGGCGCGACCGCGTTGACGCGAATGCCGCTGGCCGCGAGATCGAGCGCGGCGGCCCTGGTGAACGCCTCCAGCGCGGCCTTCGACGTGCCGTAGCCGAGCTGGCCGGGGAACGCGCGGGCGGCGTCGGTGGAGATGTTGACCACGCACGGCGGGCGGCCACCGCGGTGGCGGCGGGCGAGTTCGGCGGTGAGCAACGCGGGCGCGATGGCGTTGACCCAGTAGTGCCTGCTCAGGCTGCCGCCGTTGATGGTCTCGATGGTGTCCGGCGTTTCGCAGTGCGCGGCGTTGTTGACCAGCACGTCCACCGGTCCCAGGCGTGCTTCGACGCGGTCGAGCAGACGCACCGAGGCTTCGTCGTCGGCGAGATCGGCCTGGAAGCCTTCGCCCTCGACGGAGCCGACAGGGCCGACGCTGTGTGCCCATTGCACACCATCGGGTGGAGCGTCCTGTTCACCCAGGTAGTGGCTGGCGACGCGGGCGCCTTCCGCGCCGAACGCACGGGCGATCGCCGCGCCGATCCCGCTGTGGGCGCCGGTCACCAGCACCACCCGGCCGGCGAGTCCGGTGTCGATCATGGGGCCGGACGATAGGACAGTTCCGGCATCTCCCGCACCCCGAATTCGCGGCGCAGCGCGTTGCGCGCCGCGAAGTAACCACACATGCCGTGCACGCCGGGGCCCGGCGGGGTGGCGGCCGAGCAGAGGTAGACGCCGCCGAGCGGGGTGCGGTACGGGTCCCAGCCCGGGAAGGGGCCGGTGACCAGGCGCAACGGCGTGACCGCGCCAGCGCCGATGTCACCGCCGACGTAGTTCGGGTTGTACTCGCCGAGTTCGTGGGCGCTGACGCCGCGCGCGGCGAGCACGGTGTCGGCGAAGCCGGGCGCGTACCGCTCGATGCGGCGGGTGACCAGTTCGACCGGGTCGGCGCGGTCGTCGTTCGGCACGTGGCAGTAGGCCCAGACCGGGCGCCGGTCGGGGCGGCCGCGCGTGGGGTCGGTGACCATCGGCTCGGCGACGAGTGTGAACGGCTCGGCGGCCCGGCGGCCGCGGGCGACCTCGGTCTCGGCGGCGTACACCTGCTCGCGCGTGCCGCCGAGGTGCACCGTGCCCGCGCGCGCCAACTCGGGGTCGAGCCACGGGATGGGCGCGGACACCAGGAAGTCCACCTTGGCCGCCCCCGGCCCTTCTTTTGCCCGCGAAAGCCGCCTGCCTGCTTTTGCGGGCAAAAGACGGTCGCCCAGGTCAAGGAGGGTTTTGGGATGGACGTCGAGCAGGATCGCGGGCGTTTTGCGCAGTTCGCGAAGATCGGTGACCGGGGCCTCGGTGCGCACCGAACCGCCGTGCGCGGTCAGGTCGGCGATCAGCGCGTCGGCGATCCGGCGGCTGCCGCCGACCGGGATGGGCCAGCCGGTCGAGTGCGCGAGATGGCCCAGCAGCAGGGACGCGCCACCGCCGGCGAGGCTGGGCAGGGCGGTCACCGAATGCGCCGCCACCCCGCTCAGCAGCGCCGGCGCTCTTTTGCCCGCAAAAGCATGGTTGGCCAGGAGCGTGCCGTGGGCCAGGACGCGCGGGGGCAGGAGCAGGGCGGCGGCCGGGTCGCGCGGCAGGTGCCTGCCGTCGCCGAGCAGGAGGTCGACGAGCTGCCTGCTCCGCACCGCGAGCGGGCCCATCAGCCGTCGCCAGCGCGGGGCGTCGATGCCGAGCCGCGCGCAGGTTTCGTCCAGGCTCGAGTACGCGATGGCCGACTCCGCGCCATCGATCGGGTGCCCGTACGCGACCGGCGGCACCCGCAGTTCGACCCCGCGCGCGGCCAGGTCGAACTCGCGGAAGAAGCGGGAGGCGGCGGCCATCGGGTGCACGGCCGAGCAGATGTCGTGCACGATCCCGTCGTCGAACAGGGGGAGCGAGCGCAGCCCGCCGCCGGGTTCCGCGGCGGCCTCGCGGACCTGCACCCGCAGCCCGGCCCGCGCCAGCACCACCGCCGCGACCAGGCCGTTCGGTCCCGAGCCGACCACCACGGCGTCCGGATCAGCGCTCATACCACCGGCACGCTACCCCAGCCACTAGTTTGTTTTGCGAACTAAGGGGGTCTTCAACTAGTGTGCGCGCGTGAGCACCTTCGACGAGCTGATCGCCCTCCTGCTGGCGGTCGCGGACCACACCAGTTCGCGAATGGAGCGCACGCTCGTCGAGCTGTCCCTGACCGCCCCGCTGGCGCAGGCGCTCTACGCGATCGACCCGGAGCAGCCCCCGCCCGCGATGAAAACGCTGGCCGAACGGCTGCGCTGCGACCGCTCCAGCGTCACCTTCCTGGCCGACCGGCTCGCCGAACGCGGCCTCGCCCAGCGGGTGCCCGGCCACCGCGACCGCCGGTCGAAGGCGCTCCAGCTGACCCCGGAGGGCGAGCGCGTGCGCACCGCGATGCTCTACGCGGTGGCCGAGGCCTCGCCGCTCGCCAAGCTGAGCGAGGCCGACCAGGAGACCCTGCGGCTCCTGCTGCGCCGCGCGCTAGCCGCGGCAGAGTGACAGCGCGACCGGCCGGAAACCGAGGTTCAGCCGCGGCCGCACCAGGTCGGCGATGACCTGGCCGAGACCGGCCGACCAGTTCTGCCCGGCCGAGACGATCAGGTGACCCGGCTGGCCCAGCGCCAGGTTCAGCGCGTTCATCGCCGACCACCGCCAGGACCGGTCCGCGCTCCACAGCAGCGATACCGGCAGTTCGCGCCGCCGCAGGCCTTCCAGCGCCGGGCGCAGCGCCGACGCGCCGATCGAGTCGACCAGCACCAGCCGCCGCACGGTGTGCAGGGTGGCGTGCGCGGTCCGGACCGCCACCGCACCGCAGAGCCGGTGGCCGACCAGCGTGACCGGTTCACGCACGCCGGCCGAATGTAAAAATTCGGTCACCCATTCGGGAGAGCTGCCCGGGTGCTCGGGCGCGAGCACGCGAATACGCCGCGTAGTCATCACTTCGAGCGCCTCCCGGAATCCGGCGCCCTCGTCGTGCAGAAACACCACCGGTGTGCCGATGCCACCCGTGGTGTACCGGACCCGGCGACCACACACCGTGGTGGACAGTTCTTCCAGTGCCATCACACGTCCCCCTCGCATCACTGAGAGGAGGCGCGAAACCGGCCCCAGATACCACCAGGAATGTAACCCCGACGGGTGACACCGAGTGGGTGAGCTGGCATTATGCCGGTCACCGTGGTCGGGGACGAAGGGAGCACGGTGAACGCGCAAGCCGCCCAAATCGACGACATCCGACTGGTCGCGCTGCCGAGTGCGGTCAGCTGCTCGGCGATGTTCGTCAGATTCACGCTCGGTGA
Source organism: Amycolatopsis albispora (assembly GCF_003312875.1). NCBI lineage: Bacteria > Bacillati > Actinomycetota > Actinomycetes > Pseudonocardiales > Pseudonocardiaceae > Amycolatopsis > Amycolatopsis albispora. The sequence continues at coordinate 6,883,274 of NZ_CP015163.1, read as the reverse complement.
ATGGTCGCTCGACCCGTTGATCGACCAGGCCGAGGAACTGGTCGCCCAGCTGGTCACCGCCTCGGTCGAGGGCGCCGCCCCGGACACGCCCGGCTTTGTGCTGGTGCGGCTGCAGGTGCGTGGTGACTGCCTGGTCATCGAGGTCGAGGACGGGCAGCCGCCGGAAACCGCTCCCGAACTCGACGGTGACCACGCCGGCGTCGAACCGCTGCGTGGCGGTGGCAAGCGCATCTGGTGCGAGCTGCCGCTGCCGATCGGCATCACCGCGGGCGCGGTCGCGTTGCCGCGCCGCGACGTGCGCCGGTCCGTCGTGCCGGAGCCGCTGATGACCGGCGAACCGATCGGCGCCGACGCCGACTTCCTCGGCCGCATCCTCACCGGGCTCACCCGCACCGACGCCTGATCCACCGATCGGGCGACCTCCGGCTGACCGCACAGGTGATTCGCCGGAGGTGCCGTCGCGGCGAAGCTGGGTTCCTCAGCAACGAGGGAGGGGCCCATGAGAAAGCGGACGGCCGTGTGCGCCGGCCTACTTGCACTGTCCACAGTGGTCACACCGGCGGCCGCCGCCGGTGCTCCGACGGTGGTGCGCACCGACGCCGGTGCGGTGCGCGGCACGGTGACCGAGCAGGTGCGCACGTTCCAGGGGGTGCCGTACGCGGCGCCGCCGGTGGGTGAGCTGAGGTGGCGGCCGCCGCAGCCCGTGCGACCGTGGCCAGGGGTTCGTCACGCCACCGCGCCGGGCAGCGTCTGCCCGCAGGAGAAGAACCCGGAAGCACCGCAGGGCAGCACGAACGAGGACTGCCTGTACCTCAACGTGACCACGCCCGCCGGGGGCGCGAAGCGCAAGCCGGTGGTGGTCTGGACCCCTGGCGGCGGCTTCTTCATGGGCGCCGGGAGCAACTACGGCCCGGAGCGCCTGGCCACGCGCGGGGACGCGGTGGTGGTGACGATCAACTACCGCCTCGGCATCTTCGGTTTCTACGGCCGGCACGGCCTGCCCGGTTCGGGCACCTTCGGCCTGCAGGACCAGCAGGCGGCGCTGCGCTGGGTGCAGCGCAACATCGCCGCGTTCGGCGGCGATCCCGGCAACGTGACCCTGGCCGGGGAGTCGGCGGGCGGCATGAGCACCTGCGCGCAGCTGACCTCGCCGCGCTCGGCCGGGTTGTTCCACCGCGCGATCATGCAGAGCGGTTCGTGTGATTTCAGCTGGGAGAACGCAAGCCAGTACCCGAACCAGAAGGCGGGTTCGTACTGGGTGCCGCGGGAACGGATCGAGGCCGACGGCGACGCGATGGCCGCCGAACTCGGTTGCCCCACGATCGACTGCCTCCGGGCGCGGCCCGCGGCCGAGTTGATGGGCCAGTTCACCCGGTTCACCAGTTCCGCGACCGGCACGCCGGTCCTGCCGCGGGATCCGGGGCAGGCGTTGCGGGACGGGCGGTTCCACCGCGTGCCGGTGCTCTCCGGCAACAACCACGACGAGGCACGCAGCTACCTGGTCTCGTTCGGCCCCATCGACGCGGCGAAGTACCAGGAACTGCTGGTCAACATGGCCGGGCCGGAGCAGGCGGCGCGGATCGCGGCGGAGTACCCGCTGTCGGCGTACGAATCGCCCGCGCACGCGTGGGCCGCGGTGACCACCGACCGGATCTGGTCGTGCACGCAGCTTTCGGCGGGCCGGGCGCTGGCGCGTGAGGTGCCGGTGTACGCCTACGAATTCGCCGACCGGCATTCGCCGCTGGCCGAAGGGGGGCCGATCCCGCTGGGGGCGGCGCACGGGGTGGAGCTGCCGTACCTGTTCGCGCTCGGCGGGATCGAGTTCCCGCTGGCACCGGACCAGCGTCGGCTGTCCGAGCAGATGATCGACTACTGGACCGCCTTCGCCCGCGACGGTGACCCGAACGGCCCCGGCAGGCCGCGGTGGACGCCGGAGCAGGCGCTTTCGCTGGCACCGAGCGGGCAGGGTGACATCCGCCCGGTCGATCTGGCCGCCGAGCACCACTGCGCCTTCTGGCAGTCTTGACCCGGTGCGGCGCCGCATCCTGGAGCTGCTCGCCACCGGTGAGCAGACTTCGGGTGCGGTGACCGCGGTCATCCGCGAGGAGTTCGGGATCTCGCAGCCGGGGGTCTCGCAGCACCTGCGTGTGTTGCGGGAGAACGGGTTCGCGACCGTCCGGGCCGATGGCACGCGGCGGCTGTACGCCGTGGACGCCACCCCGCTGCACCAAGTCGACGAATGGCTGGAGCACTTTCGCGGCTTCTGGAACCAGCGCCTGGACGCGCTGGGCACCGAACTCGCGCGCGGCAAGCGCGAACGGCGGAAGGGACAAGGGAAATGATCGACCTCGTCCACGAGATCAACGCGGTCCGGCGCGAGGTCGCCAACCAGCCCGGTCCCGCCGGGGAGGTCCGGGCGCTGCGCCTGACCCGGACCTACGACGCCGAGGTCGAGGACGTCTGGGACGCGCTCACCAACGAGGAGCGCATTCCGCGGTGGTTCCTGCCGATCACCGGTGAGCTGAAGGTGGGCGGCAAGTACCAGTTGGAGGGCAACGCGGGCGGCGAGATCCGCCGGTGAGCACGACACCACGGTGCTGGTGCTGGAGCACACCGTGCCCGCCGGGGTTTTCCCCGATTCGGGCGCGCTTTCCGTGGGACCGGGCTGGGACCTGTCGGTGCTCGGCCTCCACTGGCACCTGCGGGGCGAGTCGTTCGAGCAGGACACGCCGGAGATACGCGAGTACGCGGGCGCGTCGGTGCACGCCTGGGTCGCCGTGCTGGAAGCCGAAGGCCGCGTCGAGGCGGACGAACTCAAGACGGCCGCGGAAGCCGCTTACGAGCACTACAACCCGTCGTCCTGACCCTCGGCGAGGCGTTTGAGCGCGGCCGCCTGGTTTTCGGCGTGCTCCGTGCGCTCGGCTTCGAGCGCCCAGGCTGGTTCGCCGCGCGCAACCGGTGAGTTGCGTCTTGGGCGTTGTGGCACTGTGGGCAGCTGTCCAGGAAGGAGTCGTCGTATGGGACGACAGCCGTTGCTGCACGAACTCGCGATCGCGCTACGGGCGCCGACCGTGGTGCTTTCCGGGCGCGACGGCCAGCTCCGCGCCCAGGGCACCCAGGGCGTACTGCATGGCGACGTGCGCGTGCTCGGCGAAGCGGTGGTGACCGTCGACGGCCGGGAGCCCGAGCCGATCGGGTTCGCCGAGGCGTCCGCCGCTCGCGGGGAGTTCACCGGGCTCCTGCGTGACCTCGGCGACCCCAGCCCCGATCCCACGGTGTGGCTCCGCCGGTACCGGACCGCCGACGCGCACGGCATGCGCGAGGAACTCGAGCTGGCCAGCACCGCGTCGAGCCCGGTGCAGTGCGTGGTCGAGTTGACGTTGTCGGCCGACTTCGCGCCCATCGAGGAGATCAAGGGCGGCGGCGCACGCGCGGCGCTGCCTCCGGTGCTCGACGGCTCGGGCGCCCGCTGGAAATCCGGCCGCGTGACCAGCCGGGTCACCGCCGAGGGCGCCGAATTCTCCCTGCGGGACGGCAAAATCGTGGCCAGCTGGACGGTCGAAGCCCCGGCGACGCTGCGCTGGTCGGTCGAAGCCACCGACGAAGAACCGCTGTTCGTGCCGGGTGCGTCCGTGCTCGCGGGGCCCGGAATCCGCGCCGACGACCGCCGGTTCACCACCTTCCTGAACCGCTCGCTCGCCGATCTCGACGGCCTCCTGCTGGCCGAGCGCGAGCACCCCGGCGACGTTTTCACCGGCGCGGGCGCGCCCTGGTACCTCACGCTGTTCGGGCGCGACAGCATCTGGGCCGCGCGCCTGCTCCTCCCCGTTTCGACCGATCTCGCCGCCGGAACGCTGCGGACGCTCGCCCGGTCACAGGGTCGCGAGCACGATCCGGACACCGGTGAAGCGCCGGGCAAGATCCTGCACGAACGCCGCCGCGCCGGTTTCCAACTGCGGGGAATGTCGCTGCCCGCCTGGTATTACGGCACCATCGACGCGACCTCGCTGTGGGTGTGCCTCCTGCACGACGCGTGGCGCTGGGGCCTGCCCGAGGACCGCGTGCGCGAGCTGCTGCCGAACCTGCGCGCCGCGCTGACGTGGATCACCGAACTCTCCGACACCGACGGCGACGGGTTCGCCGAATACCTGGACGAATCCGGGCGCGGTCTGGCGAACCAGGGCTGGAAGGACTCCCCGGACGCGGTCCGCTTCGCCGACGGCAGGCGCGCCGAACCGCCGGTCGCGCTGTGCGAGGTCCAGGGGTACCAGCACGAAGCCGTGCTCCGCGCGGCCGACCTGCTGACCGCGTTCGGCGAACCGGCCGACGGCCTCGCGGACTGGGCCGCCGAACTGCGCACGCGCTTCCGCGAACGGTTCTGGGTCAACGGCTTCCCGGCGCTGGCGCTCGACCGCGCCAAAACCCCGGTTGACGCGCTGACCAGCAACATCGGCCACCTGCTCGGCACCGGCCTGGTCGACACCGCGGAGTCGGCCGCCATCGCCGAGCGCCTGCTCTGCCCGGACCTGGCGGCCGGCCACGGCCTGCGCACCATGTCGTCCACAATGGACGGATACGCGCCGCTGAGCTACCACTGCGGCTCGGTGTGGCCCCACGACACGGCCATCGTGGTGCGCGGCCTCTCCCGCGCGGGGCACCACGAGGCGGCCGTGCGGCTCGGCGCGCAGCTGGTCGCCGCGGCGGGTGCGTTCGGCGACCGGATGCCGGAGCTGTACGCCGGATTCGGCGCCGACGAGTCCCCGGTTCCGTTGCCCTACGGGGCTTCCTGCCGTCCGCAGGCGTGGTCGGCAGCGTCCGCGGTGGCCTTGCTGCAGGCGTTCCTCGGGCTGGAGGCCGATGTCCCGGCGGGCACGATCACGCTGGCACCACCGCCGTCCCCGATCGGTGCCTTCGAGGTGCGCGGGCTGCCGGTCGGTGGCGGCACGCTGGATGTCGCGGTCGCCGCCGACGGCTCGATCAGGGATTTCTCGCTGCCGCCCGGTTTCCGTCGCGTGAGTTGAGCCCGGCGAGCGCGAGGTCGGCGGCGCGGCGCACGGCTTCCTCGGTCGCCCCCGGATCGTCGCCGCGGCCCCGGCTCGCCGCGATCGCCATCTTGATCGCGCCGACCAGGGCGCCGACCATGGCCGCCGCCTCGACCAGGTCCACTTCGGCCGGGCAAGCGCGGTGCAGCGCGTGCGCGAGCCGCCGCTGCGTGTCGAACAGCAGGTGCAGCTCGCGGGCCTGCAACGCGGGCACCGACTCGATCAGCCGCGCCCGGTCGAAGTCGGTGTCGTCGGCCACGCTGAACACGCTCTGCTCCAGCACCCGCCGCAGCAGCTCGCCGGCGCTCTCGCCGGGCGCGCGCCTGCCCAGCAGGTCCAGCGACCGCTGGAGCCGCGCGTGCGCGTCGTAGAAGACGATGTCGTCCTTGCTCTCGAAGTAGCTGAAGAAGGTGCGCGCCGAGATGTCGGCCGTGGCGGCGATCTCCGCGACCGTGGTCTCGTCGAACCCCTTGTCGTGGAAGAGCCGGAGGGCGCCCGCGATCAGCGCCTTCCTGGTGCGCAGCTTCTTGCGCTCGCGCATGCCCAGCTCCAGCTCGTTCTCCACCCGCGCGAGCCTAGTGGGCTATCCCGATTAATCGTACCGACCGTGATTCCGGTGTGACTTCACCATCTCCGGGGCGGGGTCGGTGATCATCCGGATGTGCCGGGGCCCCGCGCTCCCTAGCTTCGACGCATGAGGAAACGAGCATTGGCGGCGGGTCTGCTCGCCGCGACCGTGCTGGGCGTCCCGGCCGCTTCGGCCGAAACCGGGTCCGCGTTGCCGGAGCCGGGCGGGCGGTACCCGGTCGGCGTGACGGAACTGCACCTCGTCGACCACACGCGGGCGGATCCGTGGGTGCCGGGTGCGGTCCGGGAACTGATGGTGACGGTGCGCTATCCCGCCCTGCCCAGCGGAAACCCGCAGGCGCCGTACATGGCGCCCGGGGTCGCCGCGGCCGCGGCCGAAGCGGACGGTCGCCTGATCGGCGTAGACCCCGCGCGGTTCGACTACCGGTTCGCCACCCATTCCCGCCGCGACGCCGCGGCCTTCGGACACCGGCCGGTGGTGTTGTACTCGCCCGGGGTGAAGCAGTCGCGGGCGCTCGGCACCGCGCAGGCCGAACACCTGGCCAGCCGGGGCTACGTGGTGGTCGCGGTCGATCACACGCACGAGGCGGTGGCCGTGGAGTTCCCCGATGGCCGGGTGGCCGGGCACGCCATGCCCCCGCAGTCGGTCGAGGTGTCGAAGCTGATGATGGCGACCAGGGTGCGGGACACCCGCTTTGTGCTGGACCAGCTGGAAGTGCTGGCACAGGGCGGAAATCCGGACGCCGGGCACCGCCGCCTGCCACCGGGCCTCGGCCGCGCGCTGGACCTCGACCGGGTTGGCATGTTCGGCCATTCGGGTGGAGGTTTCACGGCTGGAGAGACCATGGTTTCCGACCAGCGCATCGACGCGGGCGTCAATCTCGACGGCAGCATGGCCTACCACCAGGGCAACCGCGACTTCGGCCGCGTGGCCAACGAAGGTCTGGACCGGCCGTTCCTGCTGATGAGCGCCGGTGACCACAGCACCGCGTCCGACCTGTCGTGGCAGGAGTTCCAGCGTCACCACCGCGCCTGGCTGCGTCAGCTGCACCTGCCCGCCGGCGAGCACTTCAGCTACACCGACCAGCAGCTGCTCGCGCCGAAGCTCGGCGTGGACACCACGCCGTTCCTGGGCACGGTGGACCCGGCGCGCAGCATGGCGTCCCAGCGCGCCTACCTCACCGCGTTCTTCGACGAGCACCTGCGGCACCGGCCGCAGCCCTTGCTCGACGGGCCGTCGCCGGACCACCCCGACTTCGAATTCAGGGGCTGAGCCGGGGATCGACCGGGATGCGGTCGCGGTCGATGGTGAAGGTGGCGAGGAAGTGGTTCGCCGTGGCGCAGTTCGTGCCGTCGCCACCGGTCGCCTTCGCGGTCAGCGTGGTGCGGTCGACCACCAGCACCGCGGCCAGCTCGGCGCAGCCGGTCAGCACGAACGCGAACCCGCGGCGGCGCTGCGGCGGGGTGCTCGCCAGCGTCGCGCCCGCGCGGACCAGGTTCGTGCTGCCGGCGCGTTCGAGCGCCTGCTGCAGGTCGCGCGCCTGATCGGTGCCGAGTTCGGCGTGCCGGACGTCCACCGGGCGGCTGCCGAGCGGAATGAACTCCTCCAGCGTGCCCGGCCCGGCCGGGGACAGCGGCTGCCTGCCGCCGATGGTCCGCACCCCGCGCACCGCGTCGGCGCTGACCGTGAACTGCGCGATCCAGCCCGACTGGGCCGCGCAGTCCACCTCCTTGCCCTCCTCGACAAAGCGGGCACGCAGGTCGTCGCCTTCGCGGATCAGCTCGGATCGTTCCGGCAGCGTGCAGCCGCGGCCGGAGACCACCACGTAGTTGCTGCCGGGCTGAGCCGTGGCGAGGTGTCCGAGCGTGGAGCCCTGGCCGTACCAGCCCTGGAACACACCGGTGTCGATCGGCTGGTCGCTGAGGGCGCCGTCGGACGCGGGCACGCCGGGGACCACCGCGACCTTCGCGTCCAGCGCTTCACCGGGTTCGGAGCACCCCGGAACGAGGAACAGGACCAGCGAAAGCAGCACGCCAGGGCGTTTCATGCCTCCAGGACGGAAGCGGGTGACCGCCCGGTTGCCTCAGCCGGCGCGATGGTGGCCGTACGGCACCGCGGTGAGCAGGGTGACGTGGAAAGTTCGCCCGTTCGGGGCCTGGTAGGTGCGTTGCTCGCCGGGTCGCGCGCCGATCAGCGCGGAGCCCAGCGGTGACTCCGGCGAGCAGATTTCCAGGTCCTCGCGCCCGGCGGCGCGGGTGCCGAGCAGGAAGGTCTCGGTGTCGTCGGCACCGCCGTCGGTGTAGCGGACGGTGAGCACCATGCCGGGCTCGGCCACCCCGTCGTCCGGCGGGTCCTCGCCGACCACGGCGCGCGCGAGCAGGTCTTCGAGTTCACGCACGCGCTGCCGGTGCCGCAGCCCGGCCGGGTCGTCCAGCTCGTCGCCGGGACCGGCGGCACGCAGCGCGGCCAGTTCCGCGCGCAGCTGCTCGTGGGCGTGCGGGGTGAGCCAAACGGTTCGGGTCATGGTTGCTTTCTCTTCGAGTGCCTGGAATTCGGTGGCGAGGCGCAGGAGCATGTCCCGCTCGACGCGCAGCAGCGCGTTCTCCGAACGGAGCCACGCCAGTTCGGTGTCCCTGGTGTCCATGCTCAGCGCAGCGGGTCGAACTCGCGCAAGGCTTCCGGCTGCTTGCCGGTGGTGATCCGCTCGGCCAGCAGCCGCCCGGTGGCCGGGCCCTGCGCCAGTCCCCACATGCCGTGCCCACCGGCGACGTACACGCGGTCGTGCACCGCGCCGATCAGCGGGCGGCCGTCCGGGGTGACCGGGCGCGGGCCGACCCACAGGTCACGGCGCTCGTCCCAGCGCACGCCGTCCAGCAGCGGCCGGGCGGAGGCGGCGATCGCGGCCACCCTCGCGGGCGCGGCGGGATCGTCCGGCCCGCGGAACTCCATCGTGCCCGCGACGCGCAACGCGCCCCGGTACGGCGTGCAGGCCACGCGCGCGTCCGGCAGGTAGATCGGGCCGGGCACCGGGCGGTCCACCGGCACGGTGAACGAGTAACCGCGTCCCGCCCGCACCGGCACCCGCACTCCCCAGCGGGCGGCGAGCCGCGACAGCCAGGCACCGGTGGCCATCACCGCCACGTCGGCCTTCGCCTCCGCGCCACCACGTCCGTGCACGACGACTTCCCCGTCCCGGGCGTCGACGTCGGCCACCTCGAAGGTGCGGAAGGTGGCGCCGCGGGCCCGCACGGACTCGGCCAGCGCGTGCACGAAGCCGCCGGGGTCGAGGTGCCGCTGGCCGTCGATGCGCACTCCGGCGGTGAGCTTGCGGGAGGCGAGCGGAACGTACTCGCGCAACGCGTCGGCCTCGAGGGCAACGTGCTCGACGGGCTGCCCGGCGTCGGCCATCCGGCGCAGTTCGCGCAGCAGGCCGGCCGCCTGCCGGGGTGTCTCGAAGGCGGCGGTGATCGGCGCGTCGGCCACGGGCGCCACCACGCCGTTCGCGGTGAGCACCTGGTAGGCCTCGATGGCCTCGTCGTTCAGCGGCCGGTTGGCCTGGACCGCCCTGGTCCACGACGGCCACCGGCAGTTCAGCGCGAACCGGGCGAGGAAGGACCACAGCGCCGGGTCGGCGGTCAGCGGGATGCGCAGCGGCGCGGCCGGGTTCAGCATGGCCCGCAGGCCGTAGCGCAGCACGGAGGGCTCGTTGAGCGGGATGGCCAGGCCGGGCGCGATCCAGCCGGCGTTGCCCCAGGACGCGCCCGCGGCCACGCCGGTCCGGTCGACCACGGTGACCTCCAGCCCGCGTTCCTGCAGGAACCACGCGGCCGACAGGCCCACGATGCCCGCACCGGCCACCACGGCCGAGCGCGGCCCGCCGTCCATGCCCATGACTTCACCTCCGAAGACCTCTGGGCCAGGATCACCCGGACAACGACCGAGCGGCTTGTCCGATTCCTACAAACCGGACTGCTCATCTTGTTCAGAATCGACAGTAGCCAGTTCGATCATCATGGCCAGCCGCTTGCGCGGGTCGTCCAGGTCGAGCGCGGCGACCTCGGCCATCTTGCGCAGCCGGTAACGAATGGTGTTCTGGTGCACGCCGAGCCGCTCGCCCGCGGCGGCCAGGTCGCCCTGCGCCTCCAGCCACGCGCGCAGCGTCGGCACGTGGCTGGTGCCGTGGGCCGCGTCGTGGCGGCGGAGTTCGGCGACCGGCCCGCGTGCCGGGGTGCGGCCCGCGCGCGACGCCGTTCGCAACCGCTGGAGCAGGATGTCGTGCCACGACTCGTCGTAGGCGGGTGGCGGGGTGCCGGGAGGCCGGGTCTCGTGCAGCGCCAGGCATTCGTCGGCCTCCTGGCGGCTGGCGGGCAGTTCGGCGGCGGCCGCGGTGCCGCCGATCCCGGCGGTCAGCACGACCTGGCTGGGCAGCGCGTCCCGCAGGCCGGTCACCCAGCCGCGGGCGGTGGTGCCGTGTTCGCCGGGCAGCACGGTGTAGAGCGTGTTGCCGGACAACGCGCTGCGCCCCGGCCGCGACCAGCCGAACCCGGTGGTCGCGCGGTCGAAGGCGAGCAGCAGCGCCGCGTGCCGCTCGGCCGCGATGTGCGCGCGCACGGCGACCACGCGCAGCGCGCCAGGGGGCAGGCCGAGCCTGCTGACCACCGTGGTGGCGTCGGCGGTGCCGTCGAGCAGGCTGATCACCAGGTCGGATTCGACCTGGCGCTCGAGGTCCGCGCTGGCGCGCGAGCGCAGCAGGTGCAGTGCAACGGTGCGCGCGCCGTCCTCGAGCGCGGTGCGCCGCTCGCCGGTCAGCGGGCTGCCGCAGGTCACCCACACCGAGCCGAGCAGCTCGCGGCCCGCCCGCACGGCGACCACCATGCGCCCGGTGAGGCCGTGCGCCTGGTCGGCCTCGACGAAGAAGGGCCCGTCCTCGGCGGCGAGCCTGGCGAACACGCCGCGCTCGTCGAAGAGCACGCGCACCCCGTCGGGTGCCTGCCGCCCGAGGATCGTGTCCAGCCGGGCGGGGTCGGTGCCCTGCTGCGAGCGGGAGTAGGCGAGCAGCCGGGACAGCCTGTCCTCGATGGTCACCGCGCTGCCGACCGCCTCGGCCAGGCTGTCGGCGAGCGCGAACAGGTCGGTGGGTCCCCGGCCGGACTCGGTCTCGCGGCCCTCGAGGACCAGGCCGTAGACCACCCCGGCCAGCTGACTCCACGACACGGCGGGGTCCACGAGGAGCACGGCTATCCCGGCGGCTTCACCCGCTTCGGCCGCTTCGCGCGGTGCGTCGCCGTGGATGAGGACGACACTCGCACGCGCCTCCACCGCCCAGGCGATCCCCTCGGCGACGGACCGCGCACCAACGGCGAGGAACACGTCGCCGCTGGTGGGCGTGTCCTGCTCGCGCAGCACCACACTCCGCAACTTCACCGCCCGAGGCACGGGGCAGCACACCAGGCGCACCCCGTAGCCGCCCAGCACATTGACCAGCCGATCCAGCCCGACCATCGCACCCCCCTCCGCGACCACGCAGTCTAGGAGTGCACGACCTGACGGGCCCGTGTGCTGCGCGCGGACACTTGGTCATTCGAGCTGTTCCCGGAGGCGGTGCAGCACCTCGGCCACGGTCATGCCGCACAGCGTGGCGGCCTGCCGCAGCACGGCTTCGTCCAATTCGATCTCCGGGTCCGGGCCCGGCGGCAGCGTGGCGGCTCTCGCGATCGCCCAGGCCTGGAGCGGTCTCAGCGCCGGATCGTTTGCCTGGGTGATCACCTTGAGCCGCACGCGGATGCGCGGGCCGGACGGCCGGAGGTCGCGATGGACGGCCGCGAGCACCTCGTGCGCGGTGGTGCCGAGCGCTTCGCACAGCTCCACCAGCCGCGACACCGTCAGCCGCCGGGCGCCGGACTCGTAGCTGCCGAGCGTGCCGATCGACATGTCGTTGTGCAGCAGCGCGCACAGCTGGTCGCGACTCAGCCGCCGCGCCCGTCTGAGCTGGCGCAGCCGCTCGCCGAGTGCCTCCCGGAACGGCCGGTCGAAGTCCGGGTCCACGGCGCTGCCGCTCATCGGCCCGCTCCTTCGATCCGTTCGGCCCGCTCGCGCGCCTCGTCGGCCAGGCCGGTCAGCAACTCCGCGACCTGGCGCAGGTCGGCAGCACTGCACTCGGCGTCGTCGATCTCCCTGGCCAGGCGCACCATCACGGCGCCCACCTCGCGATTGGCCCTCAGCAACCGAACGAAGGCCCGCTGATCCCGTTGAACCATGTCCACCCCCTCGTACCTGATACTGGCATATGCCACTATCAGGTACGAGGGACAGGTGCTCCCGGAGATGACGCGCTGGACAAGTCCGTGTCGTCGGCCGCCGGTGCCAAGGTTTGTTGCTGGGCAACGACTCCGGTCGGGAACACGCCGACCTCTTCCTGGCCGTGAGCCAGTTGCCGTGGGCAAGGGTTGCTTGGCGGGCAACGGTTTGCCGGGGTGTCACGAATGTGGCTTTCGGGACGTCAGGCGTCTCGAAAGCCACATTCGTGACAGGGCAAGGGTTTCGCGCGGTGAGCCGCGCCGGGTCGGCTGGGGGCACGTGCTCGTGCTTAGGGGGAGAGCGCGGCCGCGGTTAGATTTCTGGTTTGGCGGTGCGGGTGGCGCCGATGGAGGCGGCGACGACGCAGCAGATGGCCAGCCATTGGGGCAGGTGGAGCGCCTCTCCCAGGAGCAGGAGGCCGGCGATGGCGGCGACCGCGGGTTCCAGGCTCATCAGCACGCCGAACACCCGCGGCGGGATCTTCCGCAGCGCTTCCAGCTCCAGCGAGTACGGGATCACCGACGACAGCAGCGCCACCATCAGCCCGATGAACAAGACCCACGGGTCGAGCAGGCCGGTCCCCGTCTCGATGATGCCGGTGGGCATGGCGACCAGGGCACCGAACGCCATCGCCAGCGCCAGTCCGTTGCCTTCACTGGTCCGGCTCCCCAGGGCCGCGCCGAGCAGGATGTACGCGCCCCAGCAGACGCCCGCGGCCAGGGCCAGGGCCATGCCGACCAGGGAGATGTCCCCGCGCGTCTCGGACAGCAGGATCACGCCGCCCGCGGCGAGCAGCGCCCACAGCGCGTCCCGCCAGCGGCGGGAGCCGGCCAGCGCCACGCCCAGTGGGCCCAGGAACTCGATGGTCACCGCGATGCCCAGCGGGATCCGGGCGATCGCCTGGTAGAAGAAGATGTTCATGGCGGCCAGCACCAGCCCGTAACCCAGCACCACCGGCAGGGCACGACGGCCCATCCGCAGCGCCGGGCGCCACAGCAGCAACAGCACCACGGCCGCGAAGAACAGGCGCAGCGTCACCGTGCCCGCCGGGCCCGTGACCGCGAACAGCTGCTTCGCGAAAGCGGCCCCGACCTGCACGCTCACGATGCCGATGAGCACCTGGAGCGTCGGCGGCACCGCGCCGAGCGTGCGCCCGGCGAGCGCGAGCAAACCGGGCCTGGGCAGCGGTTCTCCCGCACCGCCGATGTACGCACTGACCATGGGTACGAACGTACCAATCCGGTCCGGCATTCCCGGCGGCCCGCCGAAAACGCGAACGGCGGCGAGCCAGGCTCGCCGCCGTTCACACGATCAGGTGAACCTCAGCCGAAGCGGCCCGAGATGTAGTCCTCGGTGGCCTTCTGGTCCGGGTTCGAGAAGATCTTCTCGGTGTCGTTCAGCTCCACCAGCTGCCCCGGCCTGCCGACGCCGGCCAGGTTGAAGAACGCGGTCTGGTCCGACACGCGCGCCGCCTGCTGCATGTTGTGCGTGACGATGACGATGGTGAACTCCTTCTTCAGCTCGGCGATCAGGTCCTCGATCGCCAGCGTGGAGATGGGGTCCAGCGCCGAGCACGGCTCGTCCATCAGCAGCACGTCCGGCTGCACGGCGATCGCCCGCGCGATGCACAGCCGCTGCTGCTGACCACCCGAGAGGCCACCGCCCGGCTTGTTCAGCCGGTCCTTGACCTCGTTCCACAGGTTCGCCCCGCGCAGCGCCCGCTCGGCCACCTCGTCCAGCTGCTTCTTGCTCTTCGTGCCGGCCAGCTTCAGCCCGGCCACCACGTTGTCCCTGATCGACATGGTCGGGAACGGGTTCGGCCGCTGGAACACCATGCCGATGGTGCGCCGGACCTGCACCGGGTCCACCGAACTGGCGTAGATGTCCTCGCCGTCCAGCAGCACCTGGCCCTCGACCCTGGCCCCGGGGATCACCTCGTGCATGCGGTTCAGCGTCCGCAGCACGGTCGACTTCCCGCAGCCGGACGGCCCGATGAACGCCGTCACGTTCCGCGGCGGCACCGACAGCGTCACGCTGTCCACCGCGTGGAACTTGCCGTAGTAGATGTCCACATCCTTGACATCGATGCGCTTGGCCATGGGGTTCCTACTTCTTCTTGGGGGCGACCAGGCGCCCGATGAGCGTGGCCGCGAGGTTGATCAGGGCGATGATGAGCACCAGCGTCAGCGCGGCGCCCCAGATGCGTTCGAAGCCGACGCTGCCCTCGGTCATCGAGTTCGTCGCGCGCTCGTTGTTGATCAGCAGCGGCAGCGACGCCATTTCGCCCTGGAACATGTCCCAGTGCACGAAGGACGAGTAGCCGACCAGCACCAGCAGTGGCGCGGTCTCGCCCATCACCCTGGCCAGCGCCATCATGATGCCGGTGATGATGCCGGACAGCGCGGTCGGCAGCACGATCTTCACGATCGTCTTCCACTTCGGCACGCCCAGCGCGTAGGAGGCCTCACGCAGGTCGTCCGGCACGATCCGGAGCATCTCCTCCGAGGACCGCACGACCACCGGGACCATCAGCAGCACCAGCGCCAGCGACACGGAGAAGCCGTTGCGCGGCAGGCCCAGCGTGGTCACCCAGAGCGCGTAGATGAACAACGCGGCCACGATCGACGGCACCCCGGACAGGATGTCGACCATGAACGTGGTCACCTTGGCCAGCCGGGTCCGGCGGCCGTACTCGACCAGGTAGATCGCCACCAGCAGGCCCAGCGGCACCGCGATGATGGCGCAGACCAGGCCCTGCAGCAGGGTGCCGACGATGGCGTGCAGCACACCGCCGCCGACCTCGTCGGACAGCACCAGCGAGAAGTCCTCGGTCCACCAGTTGGTGTACGGGATGCGCGTGATGCCGCTCTCGACCACCGTCCAGAGCACCCAGACCAGCGGGATGACGGCGATCAGGAAGGCCAGCCACACCAGGACGGTGGCCACCCCGTTCTTGGTCTTGCGAGCCAGGCTGACCTGCTGGAACGCCGGTGTGACGGCCGGCCGGTCGGCGTCGGGAATCGTCGCGGTCATGGCTCAGTCCCCCTTCTTGTCGCCGATGATGGACCGGGCCGCGAAGTTGACCACGAAGGTCAGCAGGAACAGCACCAGGCCGGCGGCGATGTAGGCGCCGGCCGACGTGACGTCGTTGAACTCCGCGTAGTTCGACGCGATCTTGGAGGCGAAGGTGGCGCCGCCGTCGAACACGCTCCAGTCGAAGGTCCGCCCGACCGGGATGAACAGGATGATCGACAGCGCGATCGTCTCACCCAGCGCGCGGCCGAGGCCGAGCATCGAGGCGCCGATGTACCCGGCCTTGCCGAACGGCAGCACGGTGGTCCGGATGACTTCCCAGCGGGTGGCGCCCAGCGCCAGCGCGCCTTCGATCTGCGCGGTCGGCGTGCGCTCGAAGACCTCGCGGGTGAGCGAGGTGATGATCGGCAGCAGCATCACCGCGAGCACCACGCCGGCGGTGAAGATGGTGCTGCGGATGTTCGGCGCGATGTTGCCGTCCCCGAAGATCGGGATCCAGCCCAGCGTGTCGTTGATCCACTGCGCCACCGGCTCGAGGACCGGGGCCAGGAACAGCAGGCCCCACAGGCCGAAGATGATCGACGGCACGGCGGCCAGCAGGTCGATCACGTAGGCGAACGGCCTGGCCAGCCGCGGCGGCGCGTACTGGGTCAGGAACAACGCGATGCCCAGCGACACCGGCATGGCGATGACCAGCGCCACCAGCGAGGTGGCCACGGTCACCGCGAGCAGGTCGGCGATGCCGAACCGCAGGTTCTTCGAGTCGCCGGTCTCCCACACGCTGGAGAAGAAGCTGACCTGGTTGGCCTGCAGCGCGGGGATGGCCTGCAGCAGCAGGAACAACCCGATCAGCCCGATCAGGATGACCACGAAGATGCCGGCGCCGGTGGTGAGGTTCTTGAAGATGCGGTCACCCGGCCGCACCTTGCCGCCCTTGGACGAAGCGACGGGCGTTGGTTGCTCGGAAATCGGACCCTCCGGCGCGGATGCGGACGGCGGACGCCCACCGGTGTCACCGGTGGGCGTCCGCGTCGAGATTGGCTCGTTCATCGGCTTGGTTGCCTTGGCCTGTCTCTACCCTCGTCTCAAGCTGCCCGCAAGCAGATCAGGCGATCGCCTTGACCGCGGTCAGCACCTTGTCCTGCAGGCTCTGCGGGATGGACACGTAGCCCTTCTCCGCCAGCGGCTGCTGACCGTCGGTGGCGGCGACGTTCAGGAACGCGCGCACCGCCTTGGCCACCTCGGGGTCGGTGTACTTCGAGCAGACGATCTCGTAGGTGACCAGCAGCAGCGGGTAGGTGCCCGCGGCCTTGGACGAGTAGATCGCCTCCAGGTCGAGCGCGAGGTCGTTGGTGCCCTCGGTCTTGAACTTCGCGCCGTCGAGCGTCTTGGCGACGTTCTCCGGGGTCAGCTCGACCGCGCCGGCCCCGCTGTCGATCAGGGCGGGCTTGACGCCGTCCTTGGCGAACGCGGCCTCGACGTAGGTGATCGCGCCGTCAGCGGCCTTGGCGGCCTCGACCACGCCGTTGGACTTCTCCGCGCCGTTGCCGACGCCACCCTTGAACTGCTTGCCCGCACCCTGGGTCCACGCCTGCGGCGCGGCGGCCTCCAGGTACAGCTGGAAGTTGTCGGTGGTGCCCGACTCGTCGGAGCGCGAGACGACCTGGATCGGCTTGGCGGGCAGGTTCAGGTTCTCGTTGCCCTTGACCGCCTTGATCGCCGGGTCGTCCCAGGTCTTGATGCCGCCGTTGAAGATCTTGGCGGTGACCTCGGGGGTGAGCACCAGCTTGTCCACGCCCTGCAGGTTGTAGGCGACCGCGACCGGGCCGACCACCAGGGGCAGGTTCCACGCCTCGGTGCCGGCGCAGCGGGCCTTGGCCTGCTCGACCTCGCCCTTCTCGGCGCTCAGCGGCGAGTCGGAGCCGGCGAAGTCGACCTGGCCGGCGATGAACTGCTTGACGCCCGCGCCGGAACCGCTGGGGTTGTAGTTCAGCTGCTGGCCGGCGCACTTGCGCTGGTACTGCTGGGAGAAGATGTCGATCGCCGCCTTCTGGGCCGACGAACCTTCAGCCGACAGCGGGCTCTTGCCACCGCAATCGACCTGGGCGGTGCCCGAGGGCGCCGCGGCGGCGCCGGTCTGCGGGGCGCTGGTGTTGGTCGCCGCGGGGTCGGAGCCACAGGCCGTCAGCACGAGGGCGGCGCCCGCCACCAGGCCGATGACCGCGTGCGGCCGCTTGATCTTCACTGCATTTCCTCCGCATGGAAGAGAGTCCGGGGGTTTGGGCCGCGGCGGCTGGCCGCGCCGATTCCGGACAGTAGGCAGCGACAGTGGACGGCTGGCCGTCAACAAATGAACGGAAGGTGAACAAGGCCGCCATTGTGAGCAGTACTACTAGTCTCGACAGCTGCTCGTGTCCTGGCCGTGACCTGGGCGTTTGCCCACCGTGACGGGCTGCTGGCTCCGGGTTAACGGGAGTATTGGATGTCGGCCTCGTGGCGGCCGAAACCGAGTTTTGTGTACACGGCCACGGCTGGCGCGTTGTCCCCTTCGACGTACAAGATCACCTGCTTGAGCCCGCGCTCGCGCAGATACCGCAGCCCGGCCAGGGTCAGGGCCTTGCCGAGCCCGCCGCCCTGGGCGCCGGGGTCCACGCCGACCACGTAGACCTCGCCGACCGGCTCGCCGCCGAACCGGGCCGGGTTCGGCGGGTGCACCTTGGTCCAGTGGAAGCCGATCACGGTGCCTTCCGCGCCGTCGCGCTCGGCGAGGAAGAAGCCGTCGGCGTCGAACCACGGCTCGCGTTCGGTGGCCCGCAGTTCGTCGACGGTCAGCGCGCCCTGCTCGGGATGCCAGTCGAAGGCACGCGCGTTCACCGCGATCACGGCCTCCTCGTCGCGGCCGGGCTCGAAGGTGCGCAGGGAGACGCCGTCGGCGAGCTTCGGTTCCGGCCACTCCTGGCCGTCGACGTCCGCGCTGAGCACCAGCAGTTCCCGCGCGCGCTGGAGCCCGAGCTTCGCGGCGATCCGCGCGGCACCGGGGTGGTCGCCGTGTGCCCAGATGCGCAGGTCACCGTCACGTGCCAGGAGTGCCCGCGTCAGCTCGGTGCCGTGCCCGCGGCGACGGTGGTCCGGCCGCACGATCAGCTCGGCGACCTGGCGGCCGAAGGAATCCCCGGCGGTGTCGAGGTGGGTGTAACCGACCAGTTCCCCGTCCTCGTGCCTCAGCAGGTGCAGCCCACCGGACGGCGGCTCGATCTCCTCGGGGCGCCCGTCCGCCTCACGGGCGGCGTGCAACAGCGCACGCACCTGCCCGGCTTCGGCTTCGTCCAGTTGCTCCGACCACCGCGCGTTCGACATGCCGCCGAATCTACCGGCGGGTGTACTCCTGCTGCGGAAGCTCGACCGGCTGCTCGGCGGTCATCGGCTTGCTCGCGCCCTTGACCGGCCGCTCGAACTTGTAACCCACGTTCCGCACGGTGCCGATCATCTGCTCGTGCTCCGGGCCGAGCTTGGCGCGCAGCCGCCGGACGTGCACGTCGACCGTCCTGGTGCCGCCGAAGAAGTCGTAACCCCAGACCTCCTGCAGCAGCTGGGCGCGGGTGAACACCCGGCCCGCGTGCTGCGCGAGGTACTTGAGCAGCTCGAACTCCTTGTAGGTCAGCTCGAGGGTGCGCTTGCGCAGCCGGGCGGTGTAGGTGGCCTCGTCGATCACCAGGTCACCGATGCGGACCTCGGCGTCGGCCTGCTGGCCGCCGCCGTCGCGGGTGCTGACCAGCCGCAGCCGGGCGTCCACCTCGGCCGGGCCGGCGGTGGGGAGCATGATGTCGTCGGTGCGCCACTCCGAGCTGACCGCGACCAGCCCGCCCTCGCCCACCACGGCGATCACCGGGGTGGCGGTGTCCTCGTCACCGGCGCCCTTGAGCAGCCGGCACAGGCTCTTCGCCGAGGCCAGGTCGGTGCGGGCGTCGAGCAGGATCACGTCGCGGTGGCCCGCGTCGAGCAGGGCGGTGACCTCCGGCGGCCGGACGCGTACGGTGTGCGGCAGCAGATCCAACGCGGGAAGCACCGAAGTGGCCTCGGGTTCCGCGGTCAGCACCAGCAGGTCCAGGCTCATCGCCACACCGCCTTATCGTTGTCGCGAGCACGCCGCTTCGGAGAACGGCTCGGGTCGGTGCTGAGTGAGAATAGCGACTGAACACGGGAAAGACATAGCGCTGCCGCGTTGGTCACATCCGATCGCGGCAGCTTGCGTCGATCCAGAACCCCTGGTGAGAGGAAGCGCGGACGAGTGAGCGGCCCGGTGACCCAGTACGACACGACCGCCCCACGGCCCCACGAGCGACCCCGCGGGAGGCGCGCGCGACGGATCATCATCGTGGTGGTGGTGCTGGCCGCGATCCTCACCGCGGCCGACTTCGGCGCCGCCGCGTTCGCCGAGCACACGGTGTCGCAGAAGGCACGTGAGCAGTTCAAGCTGACCGAGGACCCGTCGGTGACCGTGCACGGCTTCCCGTTCCTGACCCAGGCGCTCGGCGGTGAGTACGGTCACATCTCGCTGTCCGCCGCCGGGGTGCCGGTGCAGGACGTGCTGCGTGACGTGGAGCTGCAGGCGCACCTGCGTGACGTCGAGGCCCCGCTGTCCGACCTGGTCGGCGGCAAGGTGGACACGATCAAGATCGGCACGCTCGAGGGCCAGGTGAAGCTCAAGGACAGCGACATCGCCAGGGTCGAGCCGCTGACCAAGATCGAGAACCTGAAGATCGACCCGGCCAGCGACGACTACGTGCTCAACGGCGGTTCGGACCCCGACACGCCGACCACCATCGAGCCGCCGGACGAGTCGGAGGACGACGCCTCGGCGGGTGTCCGCATGTCGGGCACGCTGCAGCTGGCCGGTGAGAAGCTGGAGCTGTACTGCTTCGCGATGATCGAGCTGGACGGCACCGCCATCCACATCACGCCCGAGCGGCTCCAGTTCGGGAATGACGGCGAGACCACCGTCGTTCCCCCTCAGGTGCAGAAGGCGCTGCTGCCGAACTTCAAGGCCACGGTGGACACCGGGAGCCTGCCGTTCGAGGTGACCCCGAAGGCGGTCCGGGTGGAGCAGGGCGCGGTGATCCTGAAGGGCGAGGCGAAGAACGTCTCGTTCGCCGGCGCCGGAGCGAACGCGGGAGGCTGACTTGGCGGGCATCTGGGTGCTGCTCGGCACGCTGGTCGTGGCGACCGCGGCCGGGCTCGTGCTGCAACGGCGCAACGGCCGCATCAAGGCGGCCAAGCCCGTGACCGTGCGGCCGGAGCTGCCCCAGCCGGTGGCCGAAGCGCTCGACCCGGGCGCTCCGGTCACGCTCGTGCAGATCTCCACCACCTTCTGCGCGCCCTGCCGCCAGACGCGGGCCCTGCTGTCCCACCTCGCCGACCGGACCGACGGCCTGCGGCACGTCGACCTGGACGTGACGAACCAGCCCGAGGTCGCCCAGCGCCTCGGTGTGCTGCGGACGCCGACCACGCTGGCCTACGCCCCCGACGGCCGTGAACTGCTGCGCATCGGCGGCATTCCAAAGGGCCCTGACCTGCTGGAAGCTCTCGCGCCGCACCTGAAACTGTCCGCATAGCGGGATCCGTCCCATCAGGTGAGCAGTGTTCCCACTCTGAGGGAAGCGTGGGTACCCTGGCGCTCGTGCACTCGCCACGGCCCGACACCTCGATGCGGCGCTGGTTCCTGACCCAGCGGCGCGCGGTCGACCTGTGCCGGGTCCGCAGCAGCCTCTGTCGCCGCTGACCGCGTTCACCGCCCGCGTGGTGAACCGCTTTCTCCCCAGCTCATCCCGTGCGCATTCGCGCGCGCTCGCGTTCCACCGAGCCCAGGAGGTGACATGCCGGCAGGACCAGCGGTCGATCCACGAGGCCCGCGCTTCGCGGCGATCCTGACCACGATCGTGCTCGCCGTGGTGCTGGTCACCGGGTGGTGGCCGCTGCTGGCCGCCCAGACGGTGGTCTTCGCCATCGGCGCCTTCATCGGCCTGAAACCCGCCCCCTACTCCCTGGTCTACCGCTACCTGGTCGCCCCGCGGCTGAAGCCGACGAGCGAGCGCGAGGACGCGGCGCCGCTGCGGTTCGCGCAGGCCGTCGGCTTCGTGTTCGCGCTCGTCGGCACGATCGGCTACGCCACCGAGGTCACCGCGCTCGGTGTGGTCGCCACGGCGTTCGCGCTGTTCGCGGCCTTCCTCAACGCGGCGTTCAACTTCTGTCTCGGCTGCGAGATGTACCTGCTGATCCGGCGCATCACGCCGACGGCGAAACCCACCTAGAACGCAGAAACCCAGTCCCGAACCCAAGAAAGGCAGTGCCGCTCCATGAGCCGTGAAGACGTGCTGGTCACCACAGCATGGGCAGAAGAGAACCTCGACACCCCCGGTGTGGTCTTCGCCGAGGTCGACGAGGACACCACCGCCTACGACGGCGGGCACATCCGTGGCGCGGTGAAGTTCGACTGGCGCAAGGACCTGCAGGACCCGGTGCGCCGCGACTTCGTCTCCAAGGAGGGCTTCGAGGCCCTGCTGTCGGAGAAGGGCATCAGCAACGAGGACCGCGTCATCCTCTACGGCGGCAACAACAACTGGTTCGCCGCGTACGCCTACTGGTACTTCAAGCTCTACGGCCACGAGAACGTGCAGCTGCTCGACGGCGGCCGCAAGAAGTGGGAGCTGGACGGGCGCCCGCTCGACACCGGTGACGTCAAGCGCGAGCGCACCGAGTACAAGGCCAAGGAGCAGGACCACTCGATCCGCGCCTTCCGCGACGAGGTCGTGCAGGCCATCGGCCAGAACAACTTCGTCGACGTGCGCTCCCCCGACGAGTTCTCCGGCAAGCTGCTCGCCCCGGCGCACCTGCCGCAGGAGCAGTCCCAGGTCCCCGGCCACATCCCGGGCGCGCTGAACGTGCCGTGGGCGAAGGTGGCCAACGAGGACGGCACCTTCAAGACCGAGGAAGAGATCAAGGAGCTGTACGCCGCGGAGGGCCTCGACGAGTCGAAGCCGACCATCGCGTACTGCCGGATCGGGGAGCGCTCCTCGATCGCCTGGTTCGCCCTGCGCGAGTTGCTCGGCTACCAGAACGTGAAGAACTACGACGGATCGTGGACCGAATACGGCTCGCTGGTCGGCGTGCCGGTCGAGACGGGAGCTAAGTGATGGCTGACGACGGTTGCGGCGCCCCGGCGCAGGAGGCCACCCCGGCCGACTTCGACACCAACGGCCAGGTCGTGCTGGCCGGCAAGGTGACCGGCGACGGCGGCCCGATCGGCGGTGCCTTCGTGCGCCTGCTCGACTCGGGCGGCGACTTCACCGGCGAGGTGGTCTCCTCGGCCGACGGCGACTTCCGCTTCTACGCGGCGCCCGGCGAGTGGACCGTGCGGGCGCTGCACCGCACCGGAAACGGTGAGGCGAGTGTCACCGCCGACGGCCCCGGCCTGCACCGGCTGGCGGTTGCGGTCTCCTGACCACGGCTTTTGCCCGAGGGGCTCTCCCGGCCGGGAGAGCCCCTCGTTTTGTCTCCGGTTATCCTGCACGCGTGCATATCTTCTTCACGGTGCTGCTGGTGCTGTCGGGAGTCCTGGTGACGTGGTTCGCCGCGTACGTGGTGTACCGCCTCTACACCGACAACCGCTGATCCCCGATGTCTTCCGGCGACGACGCCATCCAGGCCGCGGCTGACCGCGCGGAGCACACGCGCGCGCTCAACCTGCCCCAGTTCGACGACCTCCCGATCCCGGTGGACACGGCGAACCTGCGCGAGGGCCCCGAGCTGCATGCCCAGTGCCTGCCGCTGCTGCCGCTGGTCGGTGTCTGGCGCGGGGAAGGCGAGATCAACTACCCGACCATCGACGGCCCGCGCAAGTTCGCGCAGCAGCTGACCATCGCGCACGACGGCCGCCCGTTCCTCTACCACGAGGCGCGGTCGTGGCTGCTCGACGACAACGGCGAGGTCGTCCGTCAGGCCGCCCGCGAGACAGGCTGGTGGCGGCCGCAGCCGGACGACTCGTTCGAGCTGCTGCTCGCGCACAACACCGGCATCGTCGAGCTGTTCTACGGCGAGCCGCGCAACCTGACTTCGTGGGAGATGGCCACCGACGCGGTGGTGCGCAGCACCTCGGCCAAGGAGGTCACCGGCGCGAAGCGGCTGTACGGCCTGGTGAACAACACCGACCTCGGGTACGTGGAGGAACGCGCCATGGTCGGCCAGGAGATGCAGCCGCACGTCTCCGTCTACCTGCGCCGCGTGGTGGGCTGAGCCGCGGCCCGATGCGCTGGCTGCCGTACGGTCCCGACGCGACGCTGATCGAGTGTTCCTCGCTCGAGGAGGCCGGTGCGGTCCGCGCCGTGGTCGCGGCCGCCGAACTGCCCCGTGTGGTCGAGATCGTGCCGGGCGCGCGGACCGTGCTGGTCGCGGCCGAGCCCGGTTCCGGTGTGCTCGCCGAGGTCCGCTCGCTGGTCGAAGCCGCCGATCTGGACCATCCGCCAGCCGGTTCGCCACGGGAGATCACCATCGACGTGCACTACGACGGCGACGACCTCGACGAGGTGGCGCGGACCGCGGGCCTCAGCACCGCCGAGGTGGTCGAACTGCACACCGGCGCCGAGTACACCGTCGCCTTCACCGGGTTCGCGCCCGGTTTCGGTTACCTGACCGGGCTTCCCGAGCCACTGCGGCAGTCGCGTTTGGACACTCCGCGGACGCGGGTGCCCGCCGGGTCGGTCGGCCTGGCCGGTGAGTTCACCGGGGTCTACCCGCGTTCCTCGCCCGGCGGCTGGCGGTTGATCGGGCGCACCGGAACGGTGTTGTTCGACCCGCGTGCCGAACGGCCCGCCCTGCTCTCCCCGGGTGACCGGGTGCGTTTCCGGAGCGTCCATTGAGGACTCTCGAGGTAGTCGAACCCGGCCCGTCGGCGCTGGTCCAGGACCTCGGCAGGCCGGGGCTGGCGCATCTGGGCGTGCCACCGTCCGGGGCGCTGGACGTACCCGCGCTGCGCCTGGCGAACCGGCTCACCGGCAATCCCGAGTCCGCGGCGGGCATCGAATCGCTGCTCGGCGGCCTGCGGTTGCGCGCTGGCGCGTCCTGCACGGTCGCGGTCACCGGCGCGCCGGTGACCGTCACGGTGGACGGCAGGCCGATGGGCTCGCACGTCCCGCTGCACCTGCGGGCCGGGCAGACCGTCGCGCTCGGCACCCCGGCTCGCGGACTTCGGTGCTACGTGGCGGTTTCCGGCGGGATCGCGGTCGAACCGGAGCTGCGCAGCCGGTCGCGGGACGTGCTCTCGGAGATCGGGCCGCCGCCGCTCGCCACCGGTGACGTGCTGCCGGTCGGCACCCCGGCCGGGGTTCCGGCGGGCGTGGACGTGCTGGCGCCACCGGCGTTCCCGGACGAGCTGAGCATTCCGGTGACGCTGGGCCCGCGCGACGACTGGTTCGACAACGCGGCCGAGCAGTTGGCCGGGCCGTGGACGGTCACGCCGGAGTCGAACCGGGTCGGCCTCCGGCTCGACGGACCGGCGTTGCGCCGAACGGCTGACCGTGCCGGGGCGGAACTACCCAGCGAAGGCATTCTCACCGGGGCCGTCCAGTTGCCGCCGAGCGGCCTGCCAGTGGTTTTCCTCGCCGACCACCCGAGCACCGGTGGTTACCCGGTACTCGGTGTAGTGCGAGCGAAATCACTCGCCGCGCTGGCGCAGGCACGCCCAGGAACCAAGCTGCGCTTCCGGTCGTCAGCCTGAGTATGGAAGAGGTCACGGTGGTCGGCGGCGAAGGCGTCGTCGACATCAGGGGGAGCGTCACCGAACACGGTTATGTGGAAAGCATGCTGTACCTCGGTGGCGCCGTGGCATTGCTGGACAGCTCGGCGTACGAGGGGTCGATCGGGCGGCTGATCGCGCGGGCGCCGGAGCCGCCGGTCCGGCCGGAGGTGGCGGACCGGCTGCGGATCGCGCTGGCCACCGGGCAGATCCGGCGGCCGCTCACCGAAACGCTGGCGCCGCTGACCGCGTTGCTCGCGGACGGCCGGTACCAGCTGAGCGGCCCGGAACCGCTGTTCACCGCGGGTCCGGACGAGCGCGACTGGTACGTGGTCAGCGTGGCGCCGGACGAGCCGCAGTGGCTCTACGAGGACCACGACGACCGGTACCTGGTGCCGACCGACGGCTGGCCGCCCGCCGACGAGCCGCGCGTCGCCTACTACCGGACGGCGATCCGCGCCGGGTACCGCCCGACCGCCGTGCTGCTGCACGTGGCGGGCAAGCAGCGCTACAGCGGGTTCATCCTGGACGGGCACCACAAGGTGGCCGCGTACCTGGCCGAGCGGGTGGTGCCGCAGGTGGTGCGCATCTCGCGGCTGGACGCGCCCGCGATCACCGCCACCGAGGTGCGCGGTGCGTTCAGCGACCGGGCGCTGGCGCACCGCGACTTCGGCAGCCTGCTGCGGGTGCTGGACCGTCAGGCGTAGACGGCTTCGTAGGCCGCGCTGAGTTCCCGGTGCAGGGCGGTCGCGTCGGGCAGCACCTTGCCGTCGAGGGTGTGCACCCTGGTCAGCTTGCGGACGGAGGAGGCGAGGAACAGCCCGTCGCCCGAGTGCAGGTCGTCCACGGTCAGCGACTCGATCTTGGCGGTGAACCCGGCGCGCTCGGCGCCGCGGTACACCGCCGCCTGGGTGGTGCCGGGCAGGATGCCGACGTTCGCGGGCGGGGTGTAGAGCGTCCGCCCGCGCACCAGGACCACGGTCGCGGTCGGGCCTTCGAGCACCGATCCGTCGGTAGCGGTGAAAATCACATCCGACGCGCCACGCCGGTCGGCCTCGCGCAGCGCGGCCATGTTCACTCCGTACGACAGGGACTTCGCGCCGAGCAGCAGCCAGGGCGCGCGCTCGGCGAGACCCGGGTCGATGCCGCGGTCGAGCGTCACCGCGGCGACGCCCTCGGCACGCGCGCGCAACACCTTCGGGTCGATCTCCAGGCCCAGCGCGAACGCGGTCGGGGCGGCCTTCGGATCGCCCTCCAATCCCCTGGTGTAGACCAGTTTCACCGCGATTTCGCCGTCGCCGGGCCAGTTGTCGATGACCAGCCGCACGGCCCGCTCCCAGGCCGCGGCGTCCGGTTCGGGCAGGTCGAGCATCGACGCCGAACGGGCCAGCCGGTCGAGGTGCGGCCCGAGTTCCCTCGGTTCACCGCCGGCCACCAGGATCGTCTCGAACACCCCGTCACCGCGGAGCAGACCCAGGTCGGCGACCTGGATGTGCGGGGCGCCGGGTTCGGCCAGGGTTCCGTCCAGGAAAGCAAGCACGCGCATGGGGCGACCCTACTCACCAGGCGCGGACCGGCGAGTCCGGCCGATGGGCGCACCCCGGGAGGTGTCACGAATGTGGCTTTCGAGACGTTCTGCGTCTCGAAAGCCACATTCGTGACATCGAGCCGGGCCGCCGGGTTCGGCCGAACCAGCCGGACTGCGCCTAGCATGGGGGCATGCCCTACAGCTCACCCTTGCTCGAACTTCCGCGTGCGGTCGCGCCGCCGGACCACCACCCGGAGGCGGGCGTGCCTTGGCACTGGGGTGATCCGTTCGCCGAGCAGCGCACCGCGGCCCGCTCGGTGGCCGTGGTGGACCGGTCGCACCGCGAGGTCATCAGCGTCAGCGGGCCGGAGCGGCTGTCGTGGCTGCACCTGGTGATTTCCCAGCACGTGACCGAGCTGCCGCCGGACAGCGGGACCGAGGCGCTGGTGCTGGACACCCACGGCCGCGTCGAGTCGCACATGGTGCTCGCCCACACGGCCGAAACCGTGCACCTGGACACCGATCCGGGCGCGGTGGCCACCAGCGCGCTGCCCAAGGGCGGGCAGCAGCCGCTGATCGGCTACCTGGAGGCGATGAAGTTCTGGTCCCAAGTGGACATTCGCGACACCACCGCCGACCACGCGCTGCTCACCCTGCTCGGCCCGGAAACCGGCAAGATCCTGGACGCGCTGGGCATTTCGCTCGGCGAGGCGCCGTACAGCGTCGCTTCCTTCGAGGGCGGGTTCGCGCGGCGCATGCCGTGGCCCGCCCGCAACAGCGTCGATCTCGCCGTGCCGCGAGCCGACCTCGCCGCCTGGTGGACGCGCATCACCGACGCGGGCGCGCGGCCCGCGGGCTCCTGGACCTACGACGCGCTGCGTGTCGAATCGCTGCACGCGCGCGTCGGCGTGGACACCGACGAGCGCACGATTCCGCACGAGGTCAACTGGATCGGCTCCGCCGCGCACGTGGCGAAGGGCTGCTACCGCGGCCAGGAGACGGTCTCGAAGGTGCACAACGTCGGCCGCCCGCCACGCCAGATGGTGCTGCTGCACCTGGACGGCTCGCCCGAGATCACCCCCGAAACGGGTGACCCGGTCCTGCTCGGTGAGAAGACCGTCGGCCGGGTGGGCAGCGTGATCCAGCACCACGAACTCGGCCCGATCGCGCTCGCCCTGCTCAAGCGGTCCGCGCCGACCACCGAAGAGCTGCTGGCGGGAGCCGGGGACCGGCGCATCCAGGCCACCGTGGACCCCGATTCGGTGCCCGCGGAAAAGGCGGCCCCGGGCCGCGAAGCGGCTGCCCGGCTGCGAGGCTGAGACGAGTGGTCCCTTCCGCACGCGAAATTTTGCGCCACACTGGTACCTCATCGCGGAACCGGGGGGCAGCACGAAGGATGATCACGTGATTGAAGTCCGGCCTGGTGGGCGCCGTCGCATCGACCGCGTCCTCGACCCCGAGTACGTGCGCGGGCTCGACGAACTCACGCTCAACACCCTGCGCGCGCGCCGGGACGAGGCCGCGCAGGAGGAGACCGACCTGTCCTACCTGCGCCGCGTGCTGCACGCCCGCATCGACATCGTGCGTGCCGAGCAGCAGCGCCGCTCCAGCGGCGGACTGTCCGGCAGCGTGGTCGACCAGCTGGCCAGCATTCTCGCGGACAACGCGCTCGGCCCGGCCGCGCTCGGCAGGCTCCAGCAGCTGGAGCCCTCCCGCGCGGGTGACTACCGGCGGCAGGCCGAGGCGCTGGCCGGGGACTCCGGGCTCACCGACGTCACCGAGCTGACCGACGAGAAGCTGGCGGGCACGCTCGCCGACTACATCCGCGCCGAGGAGTCCGTCTCCGCGCGCCGCCGCGAGGTGCAGGTGGTGGTCGACGCCATCAACGGCGAGATCGCCGGCCGCTACGCCGAGGGCCTGGCCTCGGTGGACGAACTGCTCGCCAGTGAACGAGGGAAACGCGAGGACGCTTCTTGAACCCCACGCTCGTCGAGGTGGTCCGCTCCGGTTTCACCGAGAGCATCCACCGCGGGTCGTTGCTGGTCACCGGTCCCGGCGGCGAGCCGGTGCTCGACCTCGGTGCAACGCGGGTCCCGGTGTACCCGCGCTCGTCGAACAAGCCGCTGCAAGCGCTCGGCATGCTGCGGGCCGGGCTGGAGGTCGGCGACGAGGACCTGGCGATCATCTGCGCGTCGCACAACGGCGAGCCGGAGCACGTCCGGCGGGTCGCCGAGCTGCTGGCGCGGCACGGACTGTCCGAAGCGGACCTGCGCTGCCCGGCCGACTACCCGCTGCACGGTCCGAGCCGGATCGACGCGATCCGCGCCGGTGAGCCGAGCAGGCTGGCGATGAACTGCTCCGGCAAGCACGCGGGCATGCTGGCCGCCTGCGTGCAGCGGGGCTGGCCGACCGAGGACTACCTGTCGCCGGACCACAAGCTCCAGCGGATCATCGGCGAGACCATCGAGGACCTGATCGGCGAGGAGATCGCGCACACCGGCGTCGACGGCTGCGGCGCGCCGCTGTTCGCCTTCTCGCTGGCCGGGCTCGCGCGCTCGTTCTCGCGGCTGACCACCTCGGCCGACGAGGCGGAGCGGCGGATCGACCGGTGCATGCGCGCCAACCCGTGGCTGATCGGCGGCACCAGCCGCGAGGACACCGTGCTGATGCTGGCCGTCGACGGCCTGCTGGCCAAGGGTGGCGCGGAAGGCGTGCACGCGGCGGCCCTGCCGGACGGCTCGGCGATCACCATGAAGATCGACGACGGCGGCCAGCGCGTCCGCGAGGCCGTGCTGGTGACCGCGCTGCGGCGGCTCGGGCACACGCCAGGCTCCGACGCGGCCGCGGCTGTGCTGGACGGTCTCGCACGCGGCGCAGGCTGGGTACGCGGCGGTGGCCACGAGGTGGGCGAGTTCCGCGTGACCTTCTAGTTGAAGCGCTCGCGGGCGGCGAGTTCGCTCCAGTAGTCACGCAGCTCGCCGAACAGCTCCGCCAGCTCCTCGACGTTGCCCTCCCGCAGGGCGTCGAGAATGTTGTGCACGTCTTCGGCCGATTTGTCCGACTCCAGGATCGGGTCGGCGATCAGCTGCACCAGGCCGCCGTAGTCCAGCTCGACCGCCGACGCGGGGTGGAAGTGCGCGAGCCAGCGCCCGGTCTCCTCCAGCACGCGGCCCGGCCCCGAGTCGCCGAAGGTCTGCTCGACCAGCTCGTAGGCGTCCTCGACGCGGCGCTGCGCGTCACCCATGGCCACCCGCCACGACAGCTCGCGGCGAGGGTCGTGCCGGGACGAGCCGAGCACCAGCCGCCGCTGGTCGGGATCGACCAGCGCGAACCACGGCAGCGGCACGGTCCAGGTGGTCGACAGCACGTGCACCACCGAGCCACGCAGCTCCCCGAGCGCGGCGGTGGTCTTGGCCCGGACGGACTCGGCGGTCACCCCGCCCGCGGTCAGCACGGCGGCCCGCAGCGCGGGATGGGCGTCCCCGAGGAAGTTGACCAGCGCGGCGGCCGAGCGGGCACGCAGCTCCAGCGGGCAGACGAGCGGCCCGGGGCCGACCTCCGCGCCACTGCCGGGCACCACCGGCACCTCGGCCGGGTCGAGCACCAGCACGTCGGTCTTCGCGCTCGGCGCCGGGCGACCGTCGATCAGCTCGGCGGGCAGCAGCCGGGCCGGCGTGGTGACCTGTGACCTGAGCCACATCCGCTGCTCGCGCTCGCCCACGCTGGCGCGGGTCAGCTTCGCCTGCTCGACCGCCTCGGCCAGGCGCTCGTCCACCGGGTCACCGAACGCGGACAGCGGCTCGTACACCCGGAGGTAGGCCACGAACGGACGAAGCACCCGTGAATCGTGACACGGCTACCAGCGCGGATCACCACCGGAGGTCAATGTCGCGTCTTGCACACCGTGCCGCGTCGCATTCCACCCCCCGGACACGGTACGGTGTGTTCAGGAAAGAATTGTCGAGACGATGCGGGGCCGCCGCTACCCCCGGCCGCCCCGCCCCTGTGCGAGGGGGTCGAGCCATGGGGCGCGGCCGGGCTAAGGCTAAGCAGACGAAGGTGGCGCGGGAGCTCAAGTACTCCACCCACGACACGGACTTCGACGCTTTGCAGCGCGAGCTGTCTGGTAGGTCCTCCGACGGCGAACAGCGCGAGGACGATCAGCGATACGAAGACCCGTACGCCGACGAGTACGACGAGTATCGCCGCTGAACGCGAGACGCGAGGGTGGGTTGGCCGGTTACCCCGGCCGCCCACCCTCGCCTCACGCTTGCTGCCTCCGCGAACAGGGTTCAGTTAGGAGGCAACGATGCGGATCGAACGGGTCGGAGTGATCGGCGCGGGCCTGATGGGCTCGGGTATCGCCGAGGTACACGCGAGGGCTGGCCTCGACGTGGTGGTCAACGAGGTGTCCCAGCCTGCGCTGGATGCTGGGCGCAAGCGCATCGAGAAGTCGCTCGAGCGCGGCACCCGCAACGGCAAACTCTCCACAGAGGACGCCGAGGCGGCGCTCGGCCGGTTGACCTTCACCACCGACCTCGACGCCTTCGCCGACCGCGACCTCGTGGTCGAGGCGATCCTCGAGCAGGAGCAGGCCAAGGTCGAGGTGTTCAGCTCGCTGGACAAGGTGGTCGACCGGGAGGACGCGGTCTTCGCCTCCAACACCTCGTCGATCCCGATCATGAAGCTGGGCATGGCCACCAAGCGGCCGGCCCAGGTGGTCGGCATCCACTTCTTCAACCCGGTGCCGGTGCTGCCGCTGGTCGAACTGGTGCCCTCGCTGCTGACCAGCGAGGAGACGGTCAAGGCCGCCGAGGAGCACGCCACCGGCACGCTGGGCAAGACGGTCATCCGCTCGCAGGACCGCGCCGGGTTCATCGTGAACTCGCTGCTGGTGCCGTACCTGCTCTCGGCGATCCGGATGATCGAGTCGGGCTTCGCCTCGGCGGAGGACATCGACCGCGGCATGGAGCTGGGCACCGCGCACCCGATGGGCCCGCTGCGGCTGTCCGACCTGATCGGGCTGGACACCATCAAGGCGATCGCGGACTCGATGTACGCCGAGTTCAAGGAGCCGCTGTACTCGTCGCCGCCGCTGCTGCTGCGCATGGTCGACGCCGGCCTGCTCGGCAAGAAGACCGGCCGGGGCTTCTACTCCTACGACTGAGCCCGCGCCTCGAAGGTCGCCGGAGCGCTGAACGCGGCGCGCCGGGCGGCCCGGCGCAGGGTGGCCAGCACGGCCGGGCCGACCAGCACGATGGCCACCAGGTTGGTCAGCGCGCGGCCGGTGTCCCAGCCGAAGGTCGAGGTCAGCAGGGTGAACACGAGGAACCGGTGCAGGTTCGCGCCGACGTCGTCGCCGGGCACGAACGCCAGCCCGGCGGTGTTCGGGTCCATCGAGGCCCCGGCCAGGAACGGCCACGACCACAGGTTCATCACGAAGCCGAAGAAGTAGGCCGCGACCACCCCGTACGCGCCGAGCATGGCGATCTCCCACCGGCCGCGGACGCGGTTCGGCAGCAGTCCCGCGCCCAGTCCCAGCAGCGAAGACGACAGCATCTGGAACGGCAGCCACGGCCCCACGCCCGCGGTGAGCAGCGCGGAGGCGAACATCGAGGTCGAGCCCAGCACGAACCCGAACCCCGGCCCGAACACCCGCCCGGCCAGCACCAGCAGGAAGAAGATCAGCTCGACGCCGCCGGTGCCCGCGCCGAGCGGCCGCAGCCCGGCGTTGATCGCCGACAGCACACCCAGCATGGCCAGCGCCTTCGAATCGATGCCGCCGCCGGAGACCTCGGCGAGCACGATCAGGATCAGCACCGGCAGGGTGAACAGGAAAACGAACGGCGCGTCCACCGTGTGCGCCTGCGTACCCGGCGGCGGCGCCGCGAACAGCGGCCAGAAGAACATCGACAGGCCGAGCACCGCGGCGACGGTCAGCACCAGCGCCGACCGCGGGGTGAGGCGGACGGCCCGTGGTCGCGCCAGGAACTCGGTCACGTCGCCAGCGCCTTCGCCACCTGGTCCACGGTGAGCCATTCCGCCGGTGCGAGCACCTTCGCCACCTGCGGCGCGAAGGCGGGCGAGGCGACCACCACATCGGCGGTCGGGCCGTCGGCGACCACCTCGCCTTCGGCCATCACCACCACCCGGCCCGCAGCCGTCGCGACGAACTCCACGTCGTGCGTGGCCAGCACGATCGCCGCGCCACCGGCCGCCAGCTCGGTGAGGATCGCGCCGAACTGCCGTTTCGCGTGGTAGTCGAGGCCGCGGGTGGGCTCGTCGAGCAGCACCACACCGGGCGCGGCGGTCAGCTGGATCGCCAGCACCAGCGCCAGCCGCTGCCCCTCGGACAGGTCACGCGGGTGCTTCCCGCCGTCGATGCCGGGCGTGAGCCGGTCGAGCAGCGCGCGGCAGCTGCCCGGCTCGGCGCCCGATTCGACGTCGGCCTGCGTGCATTCGGCGTCGACGGAATCGAGGTAGAGCAGGTCACCCGGGGTCTGCGGGACCAGGCCGACCAGTTGCCTGGCGCGATGCGGCTTGAGCGCCTTCGGGTCCTGCCCGGCCACGTCCACCTCGCCGCCGCTGCGCGGGCCGCTGCCCTGCAACGCCCACAGCAGCGACGACTTGCCCGAGCCGTTGCGGCCCATCAGCGCCACGACCTCACCGCCGCGCAACTCCAAGCTGACCTCACGCACGGCCGTGTGGTCGCCGTAGCGCACCACGATCTTCTCGGCCGTCAGCCGGACCGACGTGTTCCCGCGCTCCTGGACCGCGGGCTTCCGCCCGGCCAGCCGCTCACGCAGCGGCCCGGCCCGGCGGCGCGCGTCCCGCACCGACAACGGCAGCGGCGACCAGCCCGCCAGCTTGCCCAGCTCGACCAGCGGCGGCGCTACGTCGGCCTCGGCCAGCACCTCGGCCGGGGTGCCCGAGCGGATGGAGCCGTCGCCGGGCAGGTAGAGCAGGCGGTCGGCGTACTGCGCCACCCGTTCCATCCGGTGCTCGGCGACCACCACCGTGGTGCCGAGGTCGTGCACCAGCCGGGTGATCGCGGCCAGCACCTCTTCGGCGGCGGCCGGGTCCAGCGCCGAGGTCGGCTCGTCCAGCACCAGCACCTTCGGGTGCGCGGTGAGCACCGAGCCGATCGCCACCCGCTGCTGCTGCCCGCCCGACAACGTCCGAAGTGGACGGTTGCGCAGCTCGGCGACGCCCAGCAGGTCCAGCGTCTCCTCGACGCGCTTGCGCATCACCTCGGGCGGCACGGCCAGCTGCTCCATGCCGTAGGCCAGTTCCTCCTCGACGGTGTCGGTGACGAACCCGGCCAGCGGGTCCTGCCCGACCACACCGACCAGCTCGGCGAACTCACGCGGCGGATGCCGGGCGGTGTCCTTGCCCGCCACGCGCACGCTCCCGCGCAGGTGGCCGCCGGTGAAGTGCGGGACCAGGCCGTTGATCGCGCCGAGAAAGCTCGACTTGCCCGAGCCGGTCCGGCCGGCCACCAGGCACAGCTCGCCCTCCTCGACCACGAGGTCCACTTCGGACAGCACCGGCGTGGTGGCTTCGGCGTAGGTGATGCTCACCCGTGAGAACTCGATCATGCCCGGACCCCCGCCCCGGTGAGCTGCGGCAACGGCGCCAGCCATGCGGGCAGCACGCCGAGCAGCAACGCCCCGGCGTGCCACGGCGATACCTCCGGCCAGCGCAGCGGGTTCAGCGACGGATACAGGTTCGCCGCGTCGATCTTCGCGGTGGCGACCAGCAGCGCGACCGCGCCGATCCCGGACGCGGCGACCGCGGTCTCCGGCCAGCGCCACGGGTCGGGCCGGTAACTGGTGCGCCGGACACGACGGCCGCCGAGCAGGAACCCGGCCACCGAAACGACCAGCCCGCCCACCAGCAGCGGCGTCCCCAGCCAGGTGGACGTGCCGTCGAGCACGCCGTAGATCCCGGCGCAGACGCCGGTCAGCCCGGTCAGCACGCAGACCCCGACCACGATCCGCACCGACCGCGGCAGGTACCCGCGACGGCCGTAACCCCGCGAGTCCATCGCCGACGCCAGCATCAGCGAGCGGTCCATCGCGTCTTCGAGCACCGGGACGATGATGCCCTTCAGCGCCCGCAGGCCCCGCTGGCGACCGGCCCGCAGCCGCCGCGCGCGCCGCACCCGCAGCACGCTCTCGGCGAGCTGCGGCGCCACCGACAACGCCACGGTGACCGCCGTGCCGACCTCGTACAAGGCGCCGGGAACCGCCTTGAGCAGGCGTTTCGGGTTCGCCAGCGCGTTCGCCGCGCCGACGCAGAGCACCATGGTGGCCAGCCGGAGGCCGTCGTAGAACCCGCCGAGCAGTTCCTCCGCCGAGGCCGGGCCGAGCAGGGTGACCCCGCCCGCGATCTCCGGTAGCGGCAGCTCCGGCAGGTGGAACAGCACGTGCCCGCCGTCCTCGCCGCCGATCAGGATCCGGAACAGCACACGCAGCACCACGATGAACAACCCGATGTAGGCGTACAGCCGGAAGGCCAGCGCCCACGGCGCGTCACCACGCCGGTTCACCACCACGAACGCGACCACCGCGATGATCAGCCCGAGCAGGACCGGGTTGGTGGTACGGCTGGCGGCGACCGCGAGCGCGAGCGCCCACAGCCACCACGCGGCCGGGTGCAGGTTCCTACGAAGCACGCTTGCGACGGTAAGCGGTCACCCCGGCGGCCCCGCCGACCAGGAGCACCGCGGCCCCGCCGAGCACCACGCCCCACGGGAAGCCGGAGTCCTGCGCGGCGGGCTGCGCCACCGCCCCACCGGTCCAGGCGACGCCCTCCGGCGTGACCCCGGAAGTCCCGGCGGGCGCGTTGGGCCGGACCGGCGCGATCCGCGGGGGCGGGCTGGTCTCGAAGCTCTTGTCCTTGGCGAACGACCAGCCCTCGAAACTGCCGGCGGGCGGCTTCGAATCCTGCACGCCCGACTGGGCGAAGCCCCAGGTCCCGCCGTTCGGGGCCTGCCAGTAACCCCAGTACGCGGTCATCGGCGGGCTGTCCACGCAGGCCTCGGCCTCCGGCGCCGGCTTGCCCTCGATGCGGCAGAGGGAGGCCATGCCCCAGCGCTGCGAGCCGGTCAGCTCGAAGCCCGCGTTCTGCAGCGCGGTCAGGCCGCTGGCCTGCTCGCCGGGGGCGCAGCGGATGATCGGGTCGCCGCCCAACTCGTGGAAGTCGACCACCACGGTGACGCCGGTGGCGTCCGGGCAGTACCCCGGCGTGCCCTTGCCCTGGTCCACCGCCGAGGCGGTGGTCACCGGGGTGAGGGCCGCGGCGAGCGCCGCGGCCGCGAGAACCGAACGAAGCCGGCGCATGGAACGACCTTTCCCGGGGCGGGCCCCGGGCGCGCGAGCCCCAGGGCTCCGCCCGTAATCCTCGACAGTGGAGCCACAACCACCCCGGCGGGCATTCCGGCTCACGCCGCGAGGCGGCGTCCACGGTTGCGGGTCAGCGCCGGCTTCGAACCGGCTTCCCCCACCAGGGCACTTGACGGTAGCCCACACCGCTACGGCACGGTAGGGCAGGATGTGCCCCGTGGATCAGCAGTTGCGCGTGGGTCTTGTCGGTGGCGGTCCGTGGGCGAGGACGGTGCACGCACCGGGTCTGGCCGAGCATCCCGGCACCGCGCTGACCGCGATCTGGACCCGCCGCCCGGATGCCGCTCGCGAGCTGGCCGAGGCGCACTGCGCCACCGCCGTCGAGACCGTGGACGAGCTGCTCGGCCAGGTGGACGCGGTGGCCTTCGCGGTGCCGCCGTCGGTGCAGGCAGAGATCGCGATCCAGGCGGCGGCCGCGGGCAAGCACCTGATCCTGGAGAAGCCGATCGCCGCCGACCTGCCCACCGCGGAACGGCTCGCCGCGGCGGTGGCCGAGTCGGACGTGGCCGCGCTCGTCATGTTCACGCTGCGCTACGCCATCCAGACCCAGGAGTGGCTGGCCGGGCTCAAGGAGGCGGGCGGCTGGGCGGGCGGCAGCGCGCGCTGGCTGTCCGGCGCGCTGCTGAACGAGACCTACCGCGATTCGGCGTGGCGGCACGAGGACGCGGGCGCGCTCGCCGACGTCGGACCGCACGCCTTCGACCTGCTCGACGCGGCGCTCGGCCCGATCACCGGGGTGCGCGCCGCCCACCGCACCGACCGTGACCTGTGGACCGTGCTGCTCGAACACGAAGGTGGCATCACCAGCACCGCGGTGCTCACCCTGCGGTTGCCGATCATGCCGACCGTGGTCGAGCTGGCGGTGTTCGGCGAAAACGGGTTCCGCAGCGTCAACCAGCGGCCGGGCACCCCGCAGGACAGCTACACCGCCCTGCTCGACGACTTCGCCGCGCTCATCGCCAGCGGCACCCGCGAGCACCCGTGCGACGTGCGGCGCGGGCTGCACATCCAGCGTGTGATCGACCAAACCATCCGGGTGGTTCGGGGGTCCGGGGGTCGTCCCCCGAGCGGACAACACAGCGTGGTTTCGAAGTAGCCCGTAACAGGCGGTACCCGGTGCGTCACGCTCCCGGAAGAATTCCGGGACATGCGCTGGCTCAAGAGTTTCGCGACCGCGGTCGCCCTGCTCGCCGTGGTACTGGTGGCACCGCCGACCGCTTCGGCGTCCACCGACTCCCGCCTCACCGAGTGCTCCGCCACCTTCTTCCGCGACGACAAACGCCTCGGCCCGGAACGCCTGCCGAAGTTCGGCGTGGTCGGCTGGCAGTTGCTGGGCTACCACCGCACCGGGCACCTACCCGATCAGCGGTTCCTCGCCGAGTACTACGACACGGCCGCGGGCAGCTGGCGGTACCCGCCGGCCGACGGATACGTGATCGGACCGGACGGCGAGCCCGAACGTGAGGTCGGCCGGCTGGAACCCGGCGAGCGGATCGACCGCTACGGCAGCGAGTACGGCGGTTTCCTCGCCCCGAAGGGCGTGCACTACGCCACCCGGGCGATCCCGCCGCAGAACCTCGTCGGCACCCCGGCCGAGCTGTGCAACTACCGCGCCTACCAGGTGCTGCGGGAGTTCTCCGTCTACGAAGGCCCGATCGCCCCGTGGTTCGCCCAGCCGGGTGGTGGCAGGCAGTACCAGCTGAACGGCGCACTCGTGCCGGGCGCACCCGCTCAGCTGAACGTGCTCTGGCTGGTCGACAACGGTTATCTCGCCCGGCTCTGACCACACGAGACAAAACACGAGCGGGGCACCACCGCCCGGTGGGTGCCCCGCTCGCCGGTCTCGCGTCAGGCGTCGATGCGTTCGTGGTCCCGCGACGGCTCCGGCTTCCGGCGCAGCTTCCGCAGCAGCGGCCAGGCCAGCAGCACCGCGATGATCGCGTACACCACCACCGCCATCGGCGAGTTCACCAGGCCGACCAGCTCACCGTCGGACAGCTGGAGCGCCCGCCGCATCTGCTGCTCGGCGCTCGGCCCGAGGATCACGCCGATCACCGCGGGCAGCACCGGCAGCCCGTAGCGGCGCATGGCGAACCCGATCAGCCCGATGATGAACAGCAGCACCAGGTCGATCACCTCGCCACCGACCGCGTAGGCCCCGACGCTGGCGAAGAACAGGATGCCCGCGTACAGGTAGGGCCGCGGGATCCGCAGCAGCTTCGCCCACACCGGCGCCATCGGCAGGTTGATCACCAGCAGCAGCACCGTGCCGACGAACAAGCTCGCGATCAGGCCCCACACCAGCGCCGACTCGCGCTCGAACAGCAGCGGCCCCGGCTGGATGCCGTACTGCTGGAACGCCGCCAGCATCACCGCGGCCACCGCCGTGGTCGGCAGGCCCAGCGTCAGCATGGAAACCAGCGTGCCCGCCGCCGAAGCGCTCGCCGTCGACTCGGGACCGGCGACGCCTTCGATGGCGCCCTTGCCGAACTCGTCCTTGTGCTTCGACAGCCGCTTCTCCGTCACGTACGACAGGAAGGTCGGGATCTCCGCGCCACCGGCCGGGATCGCGCCGAACGGGAAGCCGATCACCGGCCCGCGCAGCCACGGCTTCCAGGTCCGGCGAAGGTCCGCCTTGGACAGCCACGGCCGCCCGACCGGGATCGGCTTGAGCTGCTTCTGCCGCAGGTGCGCGGCCACCCACAGCGACTCGCCGACGGCGAACAGGCCGACCGCCACGATCACCACGTCGATGCCGTCGGACAGGTGCAGCGAGCCGAAGGTCAGCCGCGACTGCCCGGTCATCTCGTCCAGCCCGACCAGGCCGATGGTCAGCCCGATCAGCAGCGACGCGAACCCGCGGACGCGCGACTTGCCGAGCACCGAGGTCACCGCGATGAACGCCAGCACCATGATGGCGAAGTAGTCCGGCGCGCCGATGTCCACCGCGAGCTTGGCCACCATCGGCGCTAGCAGCACCAGCGCGGTGGTGCCGATCAGCCCGCCGATGAAGTGCCCGATCGCCGCCGCGGCCAGCGCCTGCGAGCCGCGGCCCTTGCGGGCCATCGGATTGCCTTCGATCGCGGCCACCACCGCCGCGCTCTCACCCGGCGTGTTCAGCAGGATCGAAGTGGTCGAACCACCGAACATGCCGCCGTAGTAGATGCCGGCGAACATGATGAACGCCGCG
Source organism: Amycolatopsis albispora (assembly GCF_003312875.1). Taxonomy (NCBI): domain Bacteria; kingdom Bacillati; phylum Actinomycetota; class Actinomycetes; order Pseudonocardiales; family Pseudonocardiaceae; genus Amycolatopsis; species Amycolatopsis albispora. Next base: position 6,844,401 of record NZ_CP015163.1, on the reverse strand, counting down.
GTCGGGTCGAGGCCGTAGGTCACCGGCAGCAGCAGCGCCACCGCCATCGCCGGGCCGATGCCCGGCAGCACGCCGATCGCGGTGCCGAGAATGACACCGATCGCGGCGAAGAGCAGGTGCTGCGGGGTGAGCGCGGTGCCGAACCCGTCGAGCAGATTGGTCAGCGCGTCCATCACAGCACTCCCATCAGCGGGCCACCGGGCAGCGGCACCCCGAGCAGTTCGTTGAACGCCAGCCAGGTCAGCACCGAAACCCCGGCGGCGATCAGCGGGTCGCGCACGAAGTTCCGGCTGCCCAGCGCGAAGGCCGCGCCCCAGAACATCAGCGCCGACGAGATCGGGAAGCCGACGGTGTCGATCAGCGCGGCGTTCAGCAGGAACGCCCCGGCCAGCAGGAGCACGGTGCGCCAGTCGGTCGGCGCGTCGAGGTCGATGTCCTCACCGGCTTCGGCCTCGCCCTTGCCGCCACGCAGCACGTTGACCGCGAGCAGCGCGGCGACCAGCACCAGCGCCGAGCCGACCAGCACCGGCACCGCCTTCGGCCCGACCGGGCCGCGCTGGGTGAAGTCGGTGGGAATGCTCAGCGCGTCGGTCAGCACCAGCACGCCGGTGGCCAGCAGCAGCACGCAGATGCCGAGTTCGGAGTGCGCGCGCCACCAGCTCTGCTTCTCCGGCGGGCGCTCGTCCACCGGCTCGTTGTCCACTGTGGTCGTCATGCCAGCCCCAACTCCTTCAGCACCGAAGCCACCCGGTCGTTCTCCGCCTTGAGAAAGGCGCCGTACTCGTCACCGGCGGAGAAGGCGTTGGTCCAGCCGTTGAGCCGCAGCGCGTCCTGCCACTGCTGGGTGTCCTGCAGCCGGGTGAACAGCGAAACCAGCTTTTCCTTGTCCCCGTTGGAAATCCCGGGCGGCGCGACGATGCCGCGCCAGTTGGTGAAGCTGACGTCCACTCCGGACTCGCGCAGCGTCGGCGCGTCCAGGCCGGGCACCCGGTTCGGGCTGGTCACCGCCAGCGCACGCAGCTCGCCCGCCGCGATCTGGTCGCGGGTCTCGCCGATGCCGGAGACGCCGAAGCCGACCTTGCCGCCGAGCACCGAGGCCATCAGCTCGCCGCCGCCGTCGAACGGCACGTAGTTCACCGTGGGCGGGGCGATGCCGGCGGCCTTGGCCATCAGCATCGGCGCCAGGTGGTCGGGTCCGCCGGGGGCCGAGCCGCCGCCGACCGGCACCGCGCCGGGATTGGCCTTCCACGCCTCGATCAGCTGCCCGATGTGCTGGTACGGCGAGTCCTTGCCGACCACCACCACGTCGGATTCCTCGGTCAGCTTCGCGATCGGCGTGGTGTCCTGCAGCGAGGACGGTGACCGGTTGGTGTACACCGCGCCGACCACGCCGAGGCCCATCGACATCGCGAGCTTGCCGTTGCCGCGTTCGTTGACCAGCCTGCCGAGGCCGACCGTGCCGCCGGCACCGGGCAGGTTGAACACCTCGGTGGTGCCGTTGAGCCCGGCTTCCTCGATGGCCTTGACCGCGGTGCGCGCGGTGATGTCGTAGCCGCCGCCCGGCGAGTTCGGCACCATCACCCGGAAGTTGCGGATCTGGTCGCCGGTTTCGTCGCTGCCGGTGGACACCAGCGGGGGGATGAGCAGGACCAGCGCCGCGGCGACCAGCACCGACAGCCAAGTCTTCTGGTTCTTCATCAGGCACTCCGTTGTACGCCTGCACGGGGGTGACCTCGGTTACACGAGGCCGGTTAGCGAGTCATCGTGCCTCCGGGGCGGCGGTCTGTCTCGCTTGCGCGCTTATCGGTACTTGTGTTCGTTTTGCTCACGACGGCACCGCGCGCGAAAGGTGTCATAGTGAGCCCCATGCAGCGTGGATCACTGGCGCGCCAGCTGCTCGGATGGCAGCTGGTGATCGTGTTCGCCCTGCTCGCGTGCGTCGCGCTGTTCTCGGTGGCCCAGTCGAACAAGTCCTTCACCGACGTCGAAGGCCGCCGCCTGCTCTCGGTCGCGGAGAACGTGGCCGCCACGCCGGGGGTCCGCGAGAACCTGCCCGACCCGCTGCGCCGCGACCCGCTGCCGGTGTTCGCCGAGGGCGCGCGCAGCCTGTCCGGCGCCGACTTCGTGATCATCACCGACCGCGCGCACCGGATCATCACCTCTCCCGATCCCAAGCAGGTCGGCACCACGCTCGACCTCGGCGACAGCATGATCACCAGCGGCCGTGCCTGGGTCGGCGAGATCGGCGGCTCGCTGGTCGCGCACGTCCCGGTGATCAGCGACCGCGGCACGGTCGACGGCATCGTCGCGGCGGGCAAGGCCACGCCGGGTTTCTTCGAGGGCTTCGGCAACTCGGCGAGCGACGCGCTGGCGTTGCTCGGCATCGCCACCGTGCTCGGCATCGCCGGTTCGGCGCTGCTGGCCTGGCGGGTCAAGCGGCAGACGCTGGGCATGGAACCGCGCGAGATCGCCGGGCTGGCCGAGCACCGCGAGGCACTGCTGCACGGCATCAAGGAGGGTGTGCTCGGGCTGGACCAGCAGCACCGGATCACCCTGGTCAACGACCACGCGCGCGAGCTGCTGGCGTTGCCGGAGGACTGCGTCGGCACCGCGGTGGCGGACCTGGACCTCAACGAACGGCTGCAGGACGTGCTCACCGGCCGGGCCGAGGGCGTGGACCAGATCGTGCTGCGTGCCGGGCGGGTGCTGGTGCTCAACCGGCTGCCGATCGCCGGGCTGGGCGCGGTGGCCACCCTGCGCGACCGCACCGAGCTGGTCAACCTGCGTGAGGAGCTGGCCGCCAGCTCGCGGGCCACCGACACGCTCCGCGCGCAGGCCCACGAGTTCTCCAACCGGCTGCACACCATCGCCGGGCTGATCGAGCTTGGCGAGTACGACGAGGTGCGCGAGTACGTCGACCTGGTGGCCCACGAGCAGGGCGAATGGCAGGACAAGGTGACCAGCCGGGTGTCCGACGTGGCGGTGGCGGCGCTGCTGATCGCCAAGGCCAGTCTCGCCGCCGAGCAGGGCGCCGGACTGCGGCTGACCGACGACAGCAGACTGGACCCGGTGGACGAGCGGCTGTCCGGTGACCTGGTCACCGTGGTCGGCAACCTGGTGGACAACGCGCTCGACGCGCTGCGCGCGGCCGGTCCCGGCCACGGCGACTGGATCGAGATCGGCATCCGGCAGGACAGCGAGCGGGTGGAGGTGGTGGTGCGGGATTCCGGACCGGGCGTGGCGCCGGAGATCGCCACCGAGGTGTTCGCGCACGGGTTCACCACGAAGGCCGCCGAGCACGGCGGGCAGCGCGGGCTCGGCCTGGCGCTGACCCGGCAGACCTGCATCCGGCGCGGTGGTTCGGTCGAGGTACACAACGCTGCGCCACCCGCACGGGGGACGACCCCCGGACCCCCGAACCGATCGGGAGGAGCGGTGTTCACCGCGCTACTGCCGCTGGTCCCCGAGCGGGTGGCGCGATGATCCGGGTACTGGTGGTGGACGACGACTTCATGGTCGCGAAAGTCCACAGTGGATACGTCGAACGGGTGACCGGGTTCAGCGTGGTGGGGGTGGCGCACACCGGCGCGGACGCCCTGCGCGCGGTCCGGGACCTGCGCCCCGACCTGGTGCTGCTGGACATCTACCTGCCGGACATGGACGGCATCGCGGTGTTGCGCGCGCTGCGCGCCGATCCCTCCACAGTGGACACCGATGTGGTGATCATCAGCGCCGCGCGTGACGTGGACACGGTGCGGAACGCGATGCGCGGCGGGGTGCTGCACTACCTGATCAAACCGTTCTCGGCGGCGGCGCTGCGTGACCAGCTGCTGCATTTCGCCGCATTGCAGGCAAAACTCGCGCGCCTGTCGGAACGGCGCGAAGTGTCGAACCAGGAGGACGTGGACGACGTGTTCGCCGCACGTCCGCGTGGCGCCGGCGTATTGCCGAAAGGGCTCACGCAGCAGACCGCCGAGTTGGTGGAACAGGCGCTGCGGGCCCGCCCGGACGGGTTGTCCGCCACCGAATGCGCGCAGGCCACGGAGCTTTCCCGGCCCAGCGCGCGGCGTTATCTGGAGTATTTCGCGGATACCGGAAAAGCCGAAGTCCGGCTGCGGTACGGCGGCACCGGACGGCCGGAACGGCAATACCACTGGACCGCCGAATAACCACGAGCTGATCAAGATCACCTATTCGGGCGGGTTCCTTGGCGTGCCGATCCGAACGCCGAATGCGATGGTGATCTTGCCACCCGCATTTGCCTTGATGCGTTCGGGAAAGGGGAACGCGTGGATGCGCTGCTGCGAGATTTCGGCATCCTGATCACGCTCGCTTTCATGGCCCTGCCCTTCGCCGCCGCCGGCTGGTTCGTGCTCGCGACCCACCGGCATCGCCGAAGAAGACCGGTGCGCTTCGCGGTGCTCACCGCGGGCGCGGACGCGGCCATCACGCTGATCGCCACGCTCGCCTTTGTCCTCGTGGCGATGCCGATCCCCGGCGCGAGCGGGAGCGCACTGCACCTGGCGCCGGGCGCGGACCTCGACCTCGCGCTGTCCGGGCACGGGTCGTACTGGCAGCTCGCCGGGAACCTGGTGCTGTTGCTGCCACTCGGCGCGCTGCTGCCGTTGCGGGTGGACGCGCTGCGCACGGTGCCGAGGGTCGCCGTGGCCGCGTTGAGCGTTTCGCTGCTGGTGGAGACCATGCAGTTCGTCATCCAGTCCGGCCGGGTCACCTCGGCCGACGACGTGCTGCTGAACACCGCGGGCGCGACCATCGGCGCGGCGCTGACCCGGAACTGGTGGCCGCGGCCGCCGGTGATCCCGCGGCAGCTGCGGCGCGAGCTCGGCGAGCGCACCGGAAGCCAGCTGCCGGTGGTGAGCGGGCGTCAGTCGTCGTAGCGGGAACGCCGCGACTTCTTGACGTCCGACCGCCGTTTCTTCGCGGCGATCCGGCGTTCCTTCGAGCCACGCGTCGGCTTGGTCGGGCGTCGCGGCGGAGGTGGCGGGGCGGCGGCGTCCGAAAGCGTCGCCGCCAGCCGCGCCCGCGCGGCCTCACGGTTCGCCAGCTGCGCGCGGTGCTCGCTGGCCGCGATCGTCAGCACGCCGTCCACCAGCCGCCCGGCGAGCCGCTCCAGCAGCCGCGGCCGCAACGACTCCGGGATCGAGGGCGACCGCGCCACGTCGAACGAAAGCTCCACGCGCGAGTCGGTGGTGTTGACGCCCTGCCCGCCGGGCCCCGACGAGCGCGAGAACCGCTCGGCCAGCTCCCCGGCCGGGATCACGAACCGGGTACCGACGCGGAGGTCAGAACCGGGGGTGGTCACCGGAGAGCACCGCCCGCGGACCGTCCGGGTCCTCGGCGGGGCGGACGTCCCCGAGCACCCAGGCCGGCACGTGTCGCGCGGTCAGCACGGCGAGCGCCCGGTCGACGTCCTCCGGCCCCACGATGGCGACCATGCCGACGCCCATGTTGAAGGTCTTCTCCATCTCGGCGCGCTCGACCCGGCCGCGGTGCGCGATCAGCGGGAACACCGGCGCCGGCGTCCAGGTGCCGCGGTCCAGCGAGGCGACCAGCCCGCGCGGCATCACGCGCGCGAGGTTCGCCTCCAGGCCACCGCCGGTGATGTGCGCGAACGTGCGCACCTCGGTCTCGGCGGCCAGCGCCAGGCAGTCCTTGGCGTAGATCTTGGTCGGCTCGAGCAGTTCCTCACCGAGCGTGCGGCCGAACTCCTCGACCTGCCCGTCCAGCGGCATCCGCGCGATCTCCAGCAGCACGTGCCGCGCCAGGGAGTACCCGTTCGAGTGGAGCCCCGAGGAGCCCATCGCGATGACCACGTCACCGGGGCGCACCCGCTCCGGCCCGAGCACGTCGGCGGCCTCGACCACGCCCACCCCGGTCGCCGAGATGTCGTAGTCGTGCTCGCCCATCAGCCCGGGGTGCTCCGCGGTCTCGCCGCCGAGCAGCGCGCACCCGGCCTGCACGCAGCCCTCCGCGATGCCGCCGACCAGCGCCTCGATCTTCTTCGGCACCACCTTGCCGACGGCGATGTAGTCCTGCAGGAACAGCGGCTCGGCGCCGGTCACCACCAGGTCGTCGACCACCATGGCGACCAGGTCGATGCCGACCGTGTCGTGCTTGTCCAGCGCCTGCGCCACCGCGATCTTGGTGCCGACGCCGTCGGTGGAGGAGGCCAGCACCGGCTCGGTCCACCGGTCCAGCTTCAGCGAGAACAACCCGGCGAACCCGCCGACCCCGCCGAGCACCTCCGGCCGCGTCGCCCGCTGGGCATGCGGTTTGAGCAGCTCGACGGCCTCATCACCGGCGTCGATGCTGACGCCGGCGGCGGCATAGGTTGCGTTCGTGGACTCGCTCACGAAAGCGGTCTCCGTCCTTGGGGAGAAACGACTAGTGGGTGGCACTAGGGACGCCGGACGGCGTCTTCGGCACCGTACCCCGCAGGAGTGACGGGTTTGGCGGCACCGTCCGCGGCATCCAGGCTTTCCAGCAGATGCTTGCCGATCAGCGCGTCATCCGGCAGCGCGATCGGGTACTCCCCGTCGAAGCAGGCCGAGCACAGGCGCGACTTCGGCTGCTCGGAGGCCGCGATCAGCCCTTCGAGCGAAACGTAACCGAGCGAGTCGGCGCCGATGGACCGGCGCACGCCGTCGGCGTCGACCCCGTTGGCGATCAGCTCGGCGCGCGAGGCGAAGTCGATGCCGTAGAAGCACGGCCAGCGCACCGGCGGCGACGCGATCCGGACGTGCACCTCCAGCGCACCGGCCTCACGCAGCATGCGCACCAGCGCGCGCTGGGTGTTGCCGCGCACGATCGAGTCGTCGACCACCACCAGCCGCTTGCCGCGGATGACGTCGCGCAGCGGGTTCAGCTTCAGCCGGATGCCCAGCTGGCGGATGGTCTGCGAGGGCTGGATGAAGGTCCGGCCCACGTAGGCGTTCTTGACCAGGCCGGAGCCGTACGGGATGCCGCTGGCCTGCGCGTACCCGATGGCGGCCGGTGTGCCCGACTCCGGCACCGGGATGACCAGGTCGGCGTCGGCCGGGTGCTCCTTGGCCAGCCGCTTGCCGATGTCGACGCGGGTGGCGTGCACGCTGCGCCCGGCGATCGAGGTGTCCGGGCGGGCCAGGTACACGTACTCGAACACGCAGCCCTTGGGCTCCGGGTTGGCGAACCGCGAGGACCGCAGGCCCTCGGCGTCGATGGCGATCAGCTCGCCCGGCTCGACCTCGCGCACGAACGAAGCGCCGACGATGTCCAGCGCCGCCGTCTCGCTGGCGACCACCCAGCCGCGTTCGAGCCTGCCGAGCACCAGCGGGCGCACGCCGTGCGGGTCACGGGCGGCATAGAGCGTGGACTCGTCCGCGAAGACCAGGCAGAACGCGCCACGCAGGGTGGGCAGCAGCTCCAGCGCGGCGGCTTCGATGCCGCGGTCGGCGGCGGTCGAGGCGAGCAGCCCGCAGACCAGGTCCGAGTCGCTGGAGGAGCCGGTCAGCCCGGCGTGCGGCTTGAGCCCGGCGGCCAGCGTGCGCTCGCGCAGCTCGGCGGTGTTGACCAGGTTCCCGTTGTGGGCGAAGGAAAGCCCGCTGCCGGTGTCGGTGGTGCGGAAGATCGGCTGCGCGTTCTCCCAGATGGTCGAGCCGGTGGTCGAGTACCGGCAGTGGCCGACCGCGATGTGGCCCTGCAGCGAGGACAGCACCTGCTCGTCGAACACCTGGCTGACCAGGCCGAGGTCCTTGAAGACGACGATCTGGCTGCCGTCGGAGACGGAGATGCCCGCGGCTTCCTGGCCGCGGTGCTGGAGCGCGTAGAGCCCGTAGTAGGCGAGCTTCGCGACCTCCTCGCCGGGCGCCCAGACGCCGAACACACCGCATTCTTCGCGAGGTTCGGGATCGGGCTGATCGGTTACGGCAGGTCCAGCAGACGACTGGTCGGATACCACCGAGGAGCTCCCTGGAGAAGTGGTCGGGCACGGCCAGTGTAAACGCTGATCCGCCGGATCCGCCGGGCTGCGCGCGGCATCACAACGCGGGGTGTCCGCACACGAAAGCCCCGGGTGACCAGGTCAGCCGGGGCGTTCGGAACAGTTCGGGATTCAGGCGGTCGCGGGGAGCCACTTGGCCACGCCGGCGCGGCCCGGGACCCAGCAGCCCTTGCTGCCGGACTCGGCTTCGGCGGGTCGCTCGGGCAGGGCGAGCAGCTGGTCGATCACGGTCAGCACGGAACCGCTGACCTGCCACAGCGTGGTGCGCGGGGCCAGGATGTCCGGTTCACCGCCGGGCATGCGGGTGGCGATCACGTCGTCCTCGGCGTGCAGCCGGACCACGTCGATGACGTCCTCGTGCGCGCGGATGCCGACCACGGCCAGCACCTCACCGTCGGGGCTGCGCGGGTGCACGAACTGGAAACCGCGCTCGATCAGTCGCCGCAGGCCGGTCTCGGTGTCACTGAGCGTGTCAGCGCCAGAACCACTGACCGAGGACGCCGGGGCGGCTTCCGCCAGCTCAGCTGAGGACATCGTCGAACTCTCCGTCCTTGGCTCCGGCCAGGAAGGCGGCCATCTCGGCCCGGGTGTAGACCAGGGCGGGGCCGCCGGGGAAGCGGGAGTTGCGGACGGCGACCTCCCCGGTGGCCAGCGGGGCGACCTCCACGCAGTTGCCCAGGGCACCGCTGCGGGAGCTCTTGCGCCACTGGGCGCCGTCGAGCAGGTCGGCAGGCATACCGTTCGAGATCCGCGGCACCGCGATCCCCACCTTCCCGGCTTAGATGTTCAGCGGGTGCAAATGCACGTGCATTTGACTTGTGCCGATGACTTTAGCACGCGGTTCCGCAGATGAGGATGCACGTGCAGAAAATCCTGCACCTGTTCTCACAGCGTGAGGACACCTTCTGCCAACTTCCCACGAAGGTGTGAACTCACCCTGAACGGGACCGGTCAGGGATTACGAACAGTGAGTTTCAGAGTTCCGCACGAGCCTTCGCGATGGTGGCACGACTGCGTTCCGGCGTTTCCGCGTCCACCGCGAGCCGGTCCAGCGCGCGGCTGTACAACTCGAAGTCCGCCAGTTTCTCCAGGTAGAGCGCACCGGCCAGGTGTTCGATGTAAACGATGTTCGGCAGTTCCGGCTCGGCGAAGCGCAACAGGGTGAACGCGCCCTCGGCCGAATACCCGCTCAGCCGGTACGGCACCACCTGCAGCGAGATGTGCGACATGGTGGTCATCTCGAGCAGCTTGTCCAGCTGCTCCTTGAACACCTTCCGGCCGCCGATCGGGCGGTGCAGCACCGACTCGTCGACCACCGCCCACAACCGCGGCGCCTCCGGCCGGTTGAGCAGCTTCTGCCGCCGCATGCGGATCGCCACGCGGCGCTCCACGTCGTCGTCACGCGACTCGGGCCTGCCGTGGCTGACGATCGCCCGCGCGTAGTCCTCGGTCTGGAGCAGCCCCGGCACGAACTGCAGCTCGTAGGTCTGGATGCGCTGCGCGGCCTCTTCCAGCCCGACGTAGTCGTCGAACCAGCGGGGCATCAGGTCGTTGTAGCGGTTCCACCAGCCCGGCTGGTTGGACTGCTTGACCAGCTCGACGAAGGCCTCGCGCTCCTTCGGGTCGTCGACGCCGTACATGGTGAGCAGGTCGACGACGTCGCGCTCCTTGAAGCCGACGCGGCCCAGCTCCATGCGGCTGATCTTCGATTCCGAGGCGCGGATGCTGTAACCGGCTTCGGCTCGCGTCACGCCCTCGCGCTCGCGGAGACGGCGGAGCTGGGTGCCGAGCACCATGCGACGCGCGGTAGGTCCGAAGGACTCACCACCAGGTCCCTCGATCGAGGTCACTTGCGCTCCGCTCCCTGTTCACTCACACCAGCAGTGAGGCGACCACCCAACGTACATACCCATTGTGCACTGTCAAGCCCGCCCTCGTTTACCCGCTGGACGTACCCCCCTACGCTACGTGGAACGTGCCCCAGTTCACAATCCCAGGAGGTTCGCCATGCCTGCCGGAACCGCTGCACCGTCCGAACGCGTACCGGTGGGGGTGGATCCCACGCGGGCCAGCATCGCTCGGGTCTACGACGCCTTCCTGAACGGGAAGGACAACTACGAGATCGACCGCGAGGTGCTCCGCGGGGTGCAGAAGAAGGCCCCCGAGGCGCAGGACCTGGCCACCGAGAACCGCGGCTTCCTGATCAGGGCGTGCCGGTTCCTGGCCGCGCAGACCGGCGTCACCCAGTACCTCGACCTCGGCTCCGGCCTGCCCACCGCGGAGAACACCCACCAGGTGGTGCAGCGGCTGGTGCCCGAGTCGACCGTGGTTTACGTGGACAACGACCCGGTGGTACTCGCGCACGGGCGCGCGCTGCTGGAAGAGAACGACCTGACCCACCTGACCTCGGCGGACATCTTCAAGCCGCGGGAGGTGCTGGAGAACGCCGACGTGCGGGCGAACCTCGACTTCAGCCAGCCGGTCGCGCTGCTGCAGGCGGGCACCCTGCACCACCACGTCGGTGACCCGGACGAGCCCGCCCGGATCATGCGCGAGTACATCGACGCGCTGGCGCCGGGTTCGTACGTGGTGATCAGCCACTTCCTCGATCCGGAGAACGAGCACAGCGCGGTCGCCAGGAAGATGGAGGACGTGTTCGTGCACAGCCCGATGGGCTCGGGCACGTTCCGCACGCACGACGAGCTGATGGAGCTGTTCGGCGACCTGGAGATGGTGCCGCCGGGCCTGATCCGCTGCGCCGACTGGTGGCCGGACGGCCCGCGGATCAAGCCGCTGAACCAGGTCCAGCACTGCATCGCGGGCGGCATCGGCCGCAAGAAGTAGTCACACCCGGAGGATCGGCAACCAGCGGGCGAGGTCGGCGCGGCTGCCCGACGCGCTGACCCGCCCGCCGTCCACCGCGGCCGCCCAGTCGAGGCGCCCGGTGGCCAGCTCCAGCCAGGTGCGCGGATCGGTCTCCACCACGTTCGGCGGGGTGCCGCGGGTGTGCCGGGGCCCCGCCACGCACTGCACCGCGGCGAACGGCGGCACCCGCACCTCCACCGACCGCCCCGGCGCGTCGGCGGCCAGCGTGCGCAGGCTCAGCCGGACCGCCTTGGCCAGCTCGGGGCGCGCGGGTTCCGGGCCGTCCCCGGCCAGCCACGGCGTGAGCGCACCGACCGCGGCACGTAACTCAGCGGGGTCGACCGAACGCGAAGCGGGCATGCCTCCCACAGTAGAGTGGGCGCCCAGGCGGCTTGCCAAAACCCAGGATTTCGAAGGAACGACATGGCGCAGCGCGATGACTCGGACCGGGCCACGGCCGACGGCCGCCCGGTGGCGGTCCCGAAGATCACCGACGAGATGCGCGCGAACGCGAGGGCCAATCCGGACAGCTGGCTGTACGTGATCGACGAGGCCTTCGACCCGAACGGCCCGGTCCCGTCGTGGGCCGTGGTCGGCGCGTACCCGGTGAACACCGCGGGCCAGGTGGTCGAGGACTTCCACCCCAACGACCGGTACCGCCCGTCGCCGAAGGCGCTCGGCTTCCCCGAGCCGCGCAACGACCTCGAGCGGCTGCTGCAACTGGTCCGGACCAAGCACCGCCCGGCGGCCGACCTGCCGCGGGTCATTCTCGACTCGACGTTGTTCGTCTACGCCATGTCGCCGGTCCAGCGCACGGTGATCGGCTTCCACAACACCGACGGCCGGGTGCTGGTGCCCGCCTACACCGCGAAGAACCTGGTGCCGAAGGACTGGCCGCACGCCCGCGCGGTGCTCGGCAGGGACATGGTCGAACTGCTCGCCGGGCACCCGGTGGCGATCAACCCGCACGACGTGGTGACCGCCGTCGTGCCGGCCGAGCACCTGCTCAAGGCGCTCGCCGAGGAAGCCGCTGACCAGGGCTGATTCACTCGATAGCGGGACGCTCGCCGCGCGAAGTTGGCTCGATGGAGGCATCGTGTCGACTGGATGATCAGCCCCTACGCGGCAGGAGCGATGCGATGCGCCCGTTTCCGTGTCTCGCGGTGAGCGCCGGGCTCGCGCTGACAGTGCTCAGCGCCGTCCCCGCCACCGCCGACTACTCAGCGCTGTCCGCTCGGGGGACGACCCCCGGACCCCCGAACTACTCCTTGGCCGAGGACAACCGCGCCGGTTCCCAGATCGCGGCGGTCGAAGGTGTGCACGGCGTGCCCGACCACGGCCGGTACGCCGCCGAGGGCCAGACCCTCGGCCACGACGTCAGCGGGCACCAGGGCGCGGTCGACTGGCCCGCCGCCGCGGGTGCCGGTGCCAAGTTCGTCTACGTCAAGGCCACCGAAGGCACCGGCTTCACCAATCCGCAGTTCGGCCAGCAGTACAACGGCGCGCACGGCGCCGGTCTGGTCCGCGGTGCCTACCACTTCGCCCGCCCCGACGTCTCCGGCGGCGCCGAGCAGGCGAACTACTTCGTGGACAACGGCGGCGGCTGGGCCGGTGACGGCCGGACGCTGCCCGGCGCGCTGGACGTGGAGTACAACCCGTACAGCGACGACAAGTGCTACGGCCGGGACGCGGCCGGCATGGTCGCGTGGATCAAGGACTTCTCCGACACCTACGCCCGGCGCACCGGCCGCGCGCCCGCCATCTACACCTCGACCAGCTGGTGGCGGAAGTGCACCGGCGACAGCCCGGCCTTCGGCGGCGCGAACCCGCTCTGGCTGGCCCGCTACGCGCCGGAGATCGGCCCGCTGCCCGCGGGCTGGGCGCACCAGAGCATCTGGCAGTTCGCCGACGCCGGAACGCTGCCCGGCGACCAGAACTACTTCAACGGCACCGAGGACCGGGTCACCGCGATGGCGGGCGCCTGAACGCCCGACGAAGGTACCGAAAATTACTCACCGCAGACAGATCTTCCACGCGATTTCGTGACAAACCCGATCCGGTCGTCAACAATCAACGACCGAACGGTCACCTGCAGTGATCCGTTCACCGCGAGGGTATATGTGAAGGGATTCCTATGTCCGTGCGAAGAAGCCGTCGCCTGTTCGGCACGGCCGTCACCATCTCGGCAGGCCTGCTCCTGCTGGGCACGCTCGCTCCCGCGTCCGCGAGCACGTACAACGACGACACCGGCACCGCCCCTGCTGAAGCGGTCCCGGCGTACGTCGACGGCATGCCGGTCGACGAGTACGTGAAAACCTACGACCACCCGCTGGGCTCGCAGATCCGGCGGGTGGAGGGCGACCACTCCACCGAGGAGACCAAGGCCGCCGCCCGGTCCGAACCCGCGATGGGTCCGGACGGGTACCAGATCACCGCCAGCGTCGAAGGCATCGACGTCAGCGGGCACCAGGGCAACGTCAACTGGCAGAACTGGTGGAACCAGGGCAAGCGGTTCGCCTTCGTCAAGGCGACCGAGGGCACGGGCTACAAGAACCCGTACTTCGCCCAGCAGTACAACGGTTCCTACAACATCGGGATGATCCGCGGGGCGTACCACTTCGCGTTGCCGGACCGCTCGTCCGGCGCCGCGCAGGCGGACTACTTCGTGAACAACGGCGGTGGCTGGTCCGGGGACGGCAAGACGCTGCCGGGTGCGCTCGACATCGAGTTCAACCCGTACGGCGCGACCTGCTACGGCAAGTCGCAGGCGTCGATGGGGGCGTGGATCCGCGAGTTCCACGACCGCTACCACGCGCGCACCGGCCGCTGGCCGGTGATCTACACGAACACCAACTGGTGGAACCAGTGCGTCGGCTCGACCCAGAACTTCGGCAGCACCGTGCCGCTCTGGATCGCGCGGTACAGCTCCACCGTCGGCCCGCTGCCGCACGGCTGGGGCTTCTACTCCTTCTGGCAGTACACCTCGACCCCGATCGACTTCAACCGGTGGAACGGGGACTACACCCAACTGAAGAAGATGGCCACGGGCTGACCGCGGCCACGGGGGATCCCGCTCCGGCGGGGTCCCCCGGTTTTCTCAGCCGGGCTAAGGGCCCTCCAAGGCGGCTTCGGTAGATCTGCCCACCGGACACGCCGACCGGGAGGGCAGCCAGATGACCTTCGAAGAACCGCCGGAACCAGCACGGAAACCGGCGCCGACCGCACTGCTGGCCGGCCTCGCCGCGGCCGTGCTCGTGCTTGTCGTGCTGGGGTTCACCGCCTTCGTCGCGCCCGGCTTCCTGGTCGGCGATCCCGGGCCGGTGGCGGCTCCGGCGACCACCACGAGCAGCGCCCCGGCCCGCACCACCACGTCCGCGCCTTCGCCGCGGCCCGCCGAAACCGCGGCGCCGACCTCCGCCGAGCCGGCGCCGGGTGGCCGCGGCGGCTCCGGGCCCGCCGACGCCAGCGTCGAAAAGGTGATCAAGGACTTCGTCGCGGAGCTGAACGCGGGTGATGCGAACGGCGCGAAGCAGCTGATGTGCGCGGGCGGGCGCGGGGACGACTCGGCCGTGGGCGCGCTCGCCGCGCAGCAGCCGTCGCTGGAGGTGGGCGAGCTGACCGCCAAGTCGTCGAAGGTGCTCACCGGCACGGTCACCGGTACCGCGGGTGGTCAGCCGGTCACCGCCAGCGTCACCGCCACCGCGGCCATCGGCGAAGCCTGCGTCGGGCTGTTCACCGTGTCGTGACCAGTCATTTCCGGGAGGCGGTGTGCTTCTGCCCCGGGCAGCCGGGAGAATGGGCCACGCCACGGGCTCGCACTGTGGTGAGATGCGACCCGCAACGCCCGCTTCACGGAAGGCAGCCTGATGACCTACCCACCGCAGCCGGGGCAGCCCTACGGTGACCAGCCCGATCCGTACGGCCAGGGCGGCTATGGCCAGGGCGGCTATGGCCAGCAGGGCCAGCCGGGTCAACCGCAGTCGGGCGGCTTCCCGCAGCAGGGCCAGCCGTACGGGCAGCAGCCCGGGTACGACCCCTACGGCCAGCAGCAACAGCAGCCGTACGGCCAGCAGCCCGGCTACGACCAGTACGGGCAGCCGACGCAGCAGTACCAGGGCTACCCGGGCGGGGGCGACGGTTTCGGCGGCCCGCCGCCGAAGAAGAGCAAGGCGGGCCTGTGGATCGGCCTCACCGTCGGGCTCGTGGTCCTGGTGGCGCTGGGCATCACCGGCTTCGTCGCGCCGGGCTTTTTCCTGAGCGACGACGAGCCGACGAACACCGCCGGCGGCCAGACCACCAGCCAGGCCCCGCCCAGCGAGGAGCCGAGCAAGGCGCCCTCGTCGCGCAAGCCGACGGCCAGCGCGCCGAGCAAGCCCCCGACCAGCAAGCCGGGCACCGGCGGCAGCGGGGACGCGGCGGTGGAGAAGGTCATCCGCGACATGGTCGACAAGATCAACGCGGCGGACGCCAGCGGCGCGATGAGCTTCGTCTGCGACGGTTCCGAGGGCTCGACCCAGTCGACCGTGGACGAACTGGTCGCCAAGAAGCCGAACCTGCAGATCGAAGAGGTCACCTCGGACACCCCGGGCACCGTGGTCGCCACCGCGACCGGCTCGTCGGGCGGCAAGCAGGTGCACGCCACCTTCGGCGCCGGCGACCTGAGCACCGGCCCGTGCGTGGCCGCGGTCTTCGCTTTCTGATCCCTGTTCGCCCGCGTTCCGGCCCGGCCAGGCAGAATGCGGGCAGGGGCAACGCGCACGGACTCGGGGAACCCGGGCCTCCGTCACCGCGTCGCAGCTTTGGGGCGCAGCTCGCGCACGCAGTACTCACGGAGGCTTGACATGACCTACCCACCTCAGCCGGGGCAGCCGTACGGCCAGCAACCCGACCCGTACGGCCAGGGCCAGGGCGGGTATCCCCAGTCAGGCGGCTTCCAGCAACCGGGTCAGCAGCCCGGGTACGACCAGTACGGTCAGCAGCAACAGCAGCAGTACCCGGGCTACGACCAGTACGGCCAGCAGCAGCAACAGCAGTACCCCGGCTACGACCAGTACGGTCAGCAGCAGGGCGGCTACGGCACCCCGCCGCCGAAGAAGGGCAAGGCCGGGCTGTGGATCGGCATCACCATCGGCGTGGTGGTGCTGGTCGCGCTGGGCATCACCGGTTTCGTCGCGCCGGGCTTCTTCCTCGGTGACGACAAGGAAGGCCCCGAGGGCACCACGAACGCGATCGTGGCGGCGCTGAACACCCAGGACCGCACCGCGATCCAGGGCCTGATCTGCGCCGACGCCGACGAGGTCGTCAAGAACGTGCCGGACAACCTCAACGAGCTGAGCGCGGCGAAGCTGGTCAGCGGGCCGACCAAGAAGACCGACACCGAGTACACCGCGACCGTCGAGGTGACCGAGAAGAAGGACGGCGACACCAGCCAGTTCGACGGCACCCTGGTGCAGGCGGGCGACAAGTGGTGCTGGAAGGGCCTCGGCAACGCCACCAACAGCGGCAGCGGCAAGTCCTCGTCCAAGCCGTCCGAGCCGAAGTCGTCCAGCCCGAAGTCCTCGTCGAAGCCGACCAGCAGCCCCGGCGGCTCCGGCAACACCGACGGCAAGGCCGTGATCGACGAGTTCATCTCGAAGGTCAACGCCGGTGACAAGTCGGGCGCGCTGTCGATGGCCTGCTCCAGCACGGCGAGCCTGCTCGAGACCACGGTCGGCTACGCGATCGACGGCCAGGGCAGCTACACCGTCGCCTCGGCCCCGCCGGACGAGACGCTGGTGAGCGCGGACATCACCGGCACCGAGAGCGGGCGTTCGGTCTCGGGTTCGGTCAGCGCGACCAACTTCGACGACGCCGGCTTCTGCATCAGCACCTTCTACGCGTTCTGATCCCGTGCGGCGCGCGCTGAAGTCCCCGCTGGCACTGACGATCGGGCTCGCCGTCGCCGCGCTGGTGGGGATCAGCGTGTGGCTGCTCACCGATCCGAAGACCACCCGTGCCGACGCACTGCGCACGGGTGGTCTCGCCGGTGCCTCCATCGTCGCGTTGTACGCGCTGTGGCTCAACGACCGGCGGCGCAAGGTCGAAGAGGGCAGGCAGGAGATCGAGCGGCAGCGCCACGACCTGGAGAGCCACCGGGCCGAGCGCGACCTGGAACGCGTGGCCGACGAACGGTTCGCGAAGGCCGTCGAGCTGCTCGGGGACTCCGCGGACCAGGTTCGCGTGGGTGCGCTGCACGCGCTGGCGGGGCTGGCGCGGAGTCGCGTGGCGTACCGGCAGACCGTGCTCGACGTGCTGTGTTCCTATCTGCGGCGCCCGTTCGAGCACAAGGAAGAAAACACCCGGGATCCGGAGAACTCCCGTGAGCACGTGGTCCGGCAGACCGCCCAGCGGCTGATCGCCGAGCTGCTCCCCGCCCGCGACGATCTCGACGCCGAGGCCTACAACCTCGACCTGACCACCGCCACGCTGGACCACTTCGACCTGTCCGGCCGCCGCGTCGGCGAGCTGACCCTGCGGCACGCGCACCTCCACTCGACGGCGCGCTTCCACGAGATGCGCATCGAAGGTCCACTGTGGATGACCGCGGCGGAACTGCACGGCAAGCTGCGGATGCACGACTCGCACCTGAACCGGGGCTGGTTCACCGGCACCAAGTTCATGGAGAAGGCCGTTTTCGTGCGCAGCGAATTCGGGGCCGAGGTCTCGTTCGAAGGTGCCGTGTTCAGCGGTGAGGCGCTGTTCGAGGGCACCACCTTCGGCGATTCGCTGACCCTGCTCCGCACGAAGTTCGACGACTACGCCGACCTGCGCTTCAGCGCCCGGCCGTCGCGGCTGGAGCTGAAGCACACGCTGGTCCGCCCGGACCGCGAGCACGCGCTCCCGGACTGGCTGAGCACGCAACGCCAGCCGAACGGCGACGTGCGCATCGCCGCCGTCCGGGCCTGAGCGTCAGTCGAACAGCGCGGGGAGCGTGCGCTCCCAGGTCTCCCGCAGCTCGTCGAGGCCGAAGCTGGTCACGCCCTGGATCTCCAGCGCGCCCGACTCCGGGTCCACCACGCCGGTCTTGCGCCACGGCAGGCCGCGCGCGGTGCACATCTCGGTGAACCGCAGTTCCTCGGTGCGCGGCACGGCGACCAGCACCCGGCCCGCCGACTCGGAGAACAGCTGCACGAACGGGTCCTGCTCGTCGTCCAGCACCACCCGGGCGCCGCACTGTCCGATCAGGACGGTCTCGACCAGCGTCTGCGCCAGCCCGCCGTCGGACAGGTCGTGCGCGGCGGAGACCATCCCGTCGCGGGAACCGGCGACCAGGATCTCGGCGAGCAGCTTCTCGCGCGCCAGGTCCACCTTCGGCGGCACGCCGCCCAGGTGCCCGTGCACGATGTGCGCCCACGCCGAACCGTCCAGCTCGTCGTGCGTTTCGCCGAGCAGCAGCAGGGATTCGCCCGCCTCCGCGCCGATCCCGGTCGGGATGCGGCGGCGCACGTCGTCGATCACCCCGAGCACGCCGACCACCGGCGTCGGCAGGATCGCGGTGTCCCCGGTCTGGTTGAAGAAGCTGACGTTGCCACCGGTCACCGGCACACCCAGCTCGGCGCAGCCGTCGGCGAGGCCGTGCACCGCGCGCTCGAACTGCCACATCACGCCGGGGTCGGTGGGCGCGCCGAAGTTCAGGCAGTTGGTCACCGCGACCGGGGTGGCGCCGCTGGTGGCCACGTTGCGGTAGGACTCCGCGAGCGCCAGCTGCGTGCCCAGGTACGGGTCGAGGTAGACGAACTTGCTGTTGCAGTCGGTGGACACGGCGACACCGCGGCCGGTCGACTCGTCGATCCGGATCACGCCGGAGTTGGCGGGCTGCGCCAGCACGGTGTTGCCGCGCACGTAGCGGTCGTACTGGCTGGTGACCCATTCCTTCGACGCCTGGTTCGGCGACGAGATCACCTTCAGCACGGTCTCGCGGATCTCGTCACCGGTGGACGGGCGCTTCAGCGACGCCGTGGTGTCCGCCTGCAACGCGTCCTGAGTGGACGGACGTGCGTACGGCCGCTCGTACACCGGGCCCTGGTGCGCCACCGTGCGCGGCGGCACGTCGACCACGGTCTCCCCGTGCCAGGTGATCACCAGGTGCTCGCCGTCGGTCACCTCGCCGATCTCGGTGGCGGTGACGTCCCACTTCGCGCAGACCGCCATGAAGGCGTCCACATCGGACGGTGCGACCACGGCGCACATGCGTTCCTGCGACTCGCTGGACAGGATCTCCGCCGGGGTCATGCCCTCGGCCCGCAGCGGCACCCGGTCCAGCACGATGTGCATGCCGCCGTCACCGGCCGCGGCCAGCTCGGAGGTGGCGCAGGAGAGCCCGGCCCCGCCGAGGTCCTGGATGCCGACCACCAGCTTCTGCGCGAACAGCTCGAGGCAGCACTCGATGAGCACCTTCTCGGTGAACGGGTCGCCGACCTGCACGCTGGGCAGCTTCTTGCGGCCGGTGTTCTCCGAGAAGCTGTCGCTGGCCAGCACCGAAACGCCGCCGATGCCGTCGAGCCCGGTGCGCGCGCCGAACAGGATGATCTTGTTGCCGGTGCCCGACGCGTGCGCCAGGTGCAGGTCCTCGACCCGCATCGCGCCCACGCACAGCGCGTTCACCAGCGGGTTGCCCGCGTAGCTCTCGTCGAAGACCACCTCGCCGCCGATGTTCGGCAGGCCGAGGCAGTTGCCGTACCCGGCGACCCCGGCGACCACGCCGGGCAGCACGCGGCGGGTGTCCGGCGCGTCGGCCGGGCCGAAGCGCAGCGGGTCGGCCACCGCGAGCGGGCGGGCGCCCATCGCCAGGATGTCGCGCACGATGCCGCCGACGCCGGTGGCCGCGCCCTGGTAGGGCTCCACGTAGGACGGGTGGTTGTGGCTCTCCACCTTGAAGGTGACCGCCCAGCCGTCGCCGATGTCCACCACGCCGGCGTTCTCGCCGATGCCCGCGAGCATCTTCGACTGCATTTCGGGCGTGGTCGTCTCGCCGAAGTACCGCAGGTGCACCTTCGAGGACTTGTACGAGCAGTGCTCGCTCCACATCACCGAGTACATCGCCAGCTCGGCGTCGGTGGGACGGCGGCCGAGGATTTCCCGGATCCGCGCGTACTCGTCTTCGGCCAGGCCGAGTTCGAGGTAGGGCTGCGGCACGTCGGGCGTCGCCGCGGCGTGCTCGGTGGTATCGGTGCTGGTCACGGTGTCCGCGTTGGGGGAGGCCACGAGCCAGAGGATACGGGTGTGGTGACGCGCACCCTGGAGGGTGGTGGCCGGAAAATCGGTCGCTCGCGCGGGCGGCTCCCGCATACCGTCGAAAACCGTGTCCGGAAAACCTTATCCCGCACCCGAGGTGCGGTTGCCCGCCCGGCTGACCCCGCTCCGCTACCTGCTGGCGGTGCTGCGGTCGCGGCCGTGGCTGGCCGGGTCCACGGCGGTGCTGGGGGCGCTGTGGCTGGTGCCGGGCGCGTTGCTGCCGCTGGTGGTCGGCCGGGCGATCGACACCGGCGTGGCCGGCGCGGACACCGCCGAGCTGGCCTGGAACGTGGGGCTGGTGGTCGGGCTCGGGGTGCTGCAGACGGTGTTCGGCGCCGGGCTGCTGTTCGGCGCGCACGGCATGTGGCTGCACGCCGCGTCCACCACGCAGCGCCTGGTCTCGCACCACACGCTGCGGCTGGGGGCCGCGTTGCGCGGGCAGGCGGACACCGGCGACATGATGGCGATCGCCTCCTCGGACGAGAACCGCGTCGGCGCGGTGTTCGAGGTGTTCGGCCGCGTGCTCGGCGCGGTGGTCGCCTTCCTGACCGTGGGCATCGTGCTGCTGGGCACCTCGCCGCTGCTGGCCGTGGTCGCGCTGGTCGGCGTACCGGTGGCGGTGGCCGGGATCGGCCCGCTGATCGCGCCGCTGCAGCGTCGCCAGGAGGCCCAGCGTGAGGACCTGTCCACGGTGAACGCGCTGGCCGCGGACATCGTGTCCGGCCTGCGGGTGCTGCGCGGGGTCGGTGGTGAGCGGCAGTTCGCGAACCGGTTCGCCGCGGCCAGCCAGCGGGTGCGCAGGCAGGGCGACGCGGTGGCGAACAGCACGTCGTGGCTGGTCGGCGCCGAGGTGCTGCTGCCGGGACTGGTCACCGTGGCGATCACCTGGCTGGGCGCGAAGCTGGCCGTCGCGGGCACGATCACCGTCGGCGAGCTGGTCGCCTTCTACGGTGCTTCGGCGTTCCTGATCATCCCGGTGAGCACCACCACCGAGGCGGCGGGCGCGTTCTCCGGCGCGATGGTGGCGGCGCGGAAGGTCTGCAAGATGCTGAACCTGCGGCCGACGCTGGAGGACGCGGCCGACCCGGTCGCGTTGCCGTCCGGACCGCTGGAGCTGCACGACACCGCGTCCGGCTTCACCGCGGTCGCCGGGAAGCTGACCGTGGTCGAGTCGCCGGAGGCCGAGGAACTGGCCGCCCGGCTGGCGCGGTTCACCGATGCGGCCGAGCCGGTGCTGGTGTCCGGGGTGGACGTCCGGCGCGCGGCGCTGGCCGACCTGCGTTCGCGGGTGGTCTACGCGCACAACCAGGACGTCTGGTTCTCGGGGGTGCTGCGGGAGCAGATCGTCACGCCGGGCTCGGTCACCGTGGCCGGCGCGCTCACCGCCGCCGACGCCGACGACATCGTGGACGCGCTGCCGCTCGGGCTCGACGAGCTGATCGGCGAACGCGGCCGCGAGGTCTCCGGCGGACAGCGGCAGCGGCTGAACCTGGCCAGGGCGCTGGCGCTGGACGCCGACGTGCTGCTGCTGGACGAGCCGACCTCGGCCGTGGACGCGCACACCGAGGCACGCATCACCGAACGGGTCGCCGAACTGCGGCGCGGCAAGACGACCGTGGTGTTCAGCCAGAGCCCGCTGTGGCGGGCGGTCGCCGACGAATACGTGGTCAAGGAGAGACAACCGTGCAGCTGAAGCTGCCGCTGGCCGACGTGGCGCAGGCCCGCGGCTGGGCGATCGGCACGATGAAGGCGTTCCGCCGGGAGTTCGTGCTGGTGATCCTGTTCTTCTGCCTGGCGGGCGCCGCCGGGCTGGCCGGGCCGCAGCTGCTGGGGTTGCTGGTGGACTCGGTGGTCGAGGGCGGCGGGCTGTCGCTGGACCTGCTGGCGCTGGTTTTTGTCGTGGTGCTGGTGCTGCAGGCCGTGTTGAAGAAGGCGGCGAACCGGCGCGCGGGCGTGCTGGGCGAGCGCGTGCTGGCGAAGACCCGCGAGGAGTTCGTCGGGGACGCGCTGAAGCTGCCGCTGGGCACCGTGGAGGCGGCGGGCACCGGCGACCTGCTCAGCCGCGCGACGTCCGATGTGGACAAAGTCGACTACGCGATGCGTTACGCGGTACCGGAAATCACCGTCGCGTTGATCACCGTGGCGCTGACGGTGGTGGCCATGGTGGTGACCTCGCCGCTGCTGGCGCTCGGCCTGCTGGTCGCGGTGCCGGTGCTGTACTTCCCGACGCGGTGGTACTGGCGGCGGGTGCCCTCGACCATCGAACGCATGCTGGACGCCTGGGGCGACGTGCAGTCCGGCCTGCACGAATCGACCGAGGGCGCCCGGACCGCGGACGCGCTGGGCATGATCGAACGCCGCGTGGCCGACGGCGACCGGCGGCTGGCCCGCGCCGTGGACGGCGAGCGTGACCTGCGGAAACTGCAGGTGCGGTGGGCGCCGTGGCTGGAGCTGTCGCACGCGCTGCCGGTGGCCGCGATGCTGCTGATCGGCGCGTGGGCGTACACGCAGGGCTGGGCCGGGCTGGGCACGATCACCACGATGGTGCTGTACATGCAGATCCTGGCCGGTCCGCTGGACGAGCTGCTGTGGTGGCTGGAGGACGTGCAGGTGTCGGCGACCGCGCTGCGCCGGGTGATCGGCGTGCGCGGAGCCGTCGCCGCGCCGCCTTCCGGCGCCGAGGTGCCCGCGGGCACCGAGATCGAGGTGCGGGACGTGCGGTTCGGGTATTCGCCCGACCGCGAGGTGCTGCACGGCATCACGCTGTCCGTTCCCCGCGGGCAGCGGCTGGCGATCGTCGGGCCGTCGGGGGCCGGGAAGTCCACGCTGGGCAGGCTGCTGGCGGGCATCGCGGCCCCCGATTCGGGCTCGGTGACCATCGGCGGCGCGGAGGTCTCGCGGCTGCCGGAGGACCTGCTGCGGGGTGAGGTGCTGTTGCTCACGCAGGAGCACCACGTGTTCGCGGGCACGCTGCGGGAGAACCTGACGCTGCCCGCGGGCTCGTGGTCGGATGCGGAGTTGCTGGGCGCGCTGGACTCGGTGGGCGCGGGTTCGTGGGCGCGGTCGCTGCCGGACGGGCTGGACAGCAAGGTGACCCCGGCCTCGGTGCCCGCGGCGATGGCGCAGCAGCTGGCGCTGGCGCGGGTGGTGCTGGCGGACCCGCACACCCTGGTGCTGGACGAGGCGACGTCGCTGCTGGACACCGGCTCGGCGCGGGAGCTGGAACGCTCGCTTTCGCAGGTGCTGGCCGGGCGGACGGTGATCGCCATCGCGCACCGGCTGCACACCGCGGCCGCCGCCGACCGGGTCGCCGTCCTGGACGGCGGCACCATCACCGAACTCGGCAGCCACGCGGAGTTGCTGGCGGCGAACGGCCCCTACGCCCGCCTGGTCCAGGCGGCAGGCGCCTGAGGTGCCGGGGTTCGGGCGGGGCTCAAGCGACACGAATGTGGCTTTCGGGGCGGATTCGGCCCCGAAAGCCACATTCGTGTCCAGGGGCAGGCGATGTCCAGAGCAGCGAGGCCCTGGCGGCGGCGTCCTGCGAGGCTGGTTGCGCGAGCGGGTGCTGCGTGGACGGGTGCCGCGAGAAGGGCGCCCAGCGGTCAGCTGGTGAGGGCGCCGGCCAGGGTGTCGACGGCGGAGTAGAACATGCCGAGCCCGTCGTCCGAGGGGCCCGTCAGGGCGTCGATGGCGTGTTCCGGGTGCGGCATCAGGCCGACCACGCGGCCGTTCGCGCTGGTGATGCCCGCGATGTCGTTGCGCGAGCCGTTCGGGTTGACGCCCACGTACCGGAACACCACCCGCCCCTCGCCCTCCAGCATGTCCAAAGTGGACTTGTCGGCCACGTAGCCGCCCTCGCCGGACTTCAGCGGGACCAGGATCTCGGCGCCCTGCTCGTACCGGGTGGTCCACGCCGTGGTGTTGTTCTCCACCCGCAGCCACTGGTCGCGGCAGACGAAGTGCAGCTTGTGGTTGCGCACCAGCGCCCCCGGCAGCAGCCCCGCCTCGCACAGGATCTGGAAGCCGTTGCAGATGCCGAGCACCGGCATGCCCTTGGCGGCCGCCTCGACCACCTCGGTCATCACCGGGGCGAACTTCGCGATCGCCCCGCAGCGCAGGTAGTCGCCGTAGGAGAAGCCACCGGGCACGATCACCGCGTCGACCCCGCGCAGGTCGTGGTCGGCGTGCCAGAGCGGCACGGCCTCGGCGTCGGAGTACCGGGCGGCGCGTTCGGCGTCGACGTCGTCGAGCGTGCCGGGGAAGGTGATGACCCCGATGCGCGCGCTCACGCCTCCACCCGCCGCACGGTCCAGTCCTCGATCACCGGGTTGGCCAGCAGGCCCTCGGCGATCTTGGCCAGCGTCTCGTCGTCGACGGAGTCGTCGACCTCGAGCACGAAGTGCTTGCCCTGGCGGACGTCGGTGACGCCCTCGAAGCCGAGGCGGGGCAGCGCGCCCGCCACCGCCTGTCCTTGCGGGTCCAGGATCTCCGGCTTGGGCATGACGTCCACGACGACTCGGGCCACGGCTGGTCGGCTCCCTATGTGTGCAGGTCAGCGGTACACCCAGAGCGTACTTCACGGTCGCGGGCAAACCGGTGGGTAGCCCCCCGACAGAAGCCACCCACCGGACTGCTCCGCGCTCAACCGGCGGCGCGGTGCCGGTTCAGCGCACGACCTCGACCACCTCGCCCGGCTGCAGGGCGCGGTAGAAGGTGACGGCCGCGTTGTGCGTCAAGCGAATGCAGCCGTGCGACTGCTGCTTGATGTCGCCTTCGTGGAAGGCGATGCCACTCTTGGTGAAGAACACCGAATAGGGCATGGGCCCGTCGAAGGCCTTGCTCCAGTGGTCGATGTCCTTGTAGGTGACCTTGAACGTCCCCGGCGGGGTCCGGTAACCGGACTTCCCGGACGCCATCGGCACCGGGCCGTAGGTGACCTCGCCACCTTCGGCCAGCCACGCCTGCTTGGCGCTCAGGTCCACGCAGGCCGACGCCGCCGAACTGCACGGCATCGAAGCGGCGCTGGCCGATGGGGCAGCGAACAGCCCCAGCGCGCTCATCGCCGCCGTACCCGCGACCACACCGGTGATCTTGCGCAGCGTCCCCATGACGGGCCTCCCATCCGCTCGCGGCTGCGAGCTCGTGTTTGGTGTGCTGCTGATGTCGGGACGTGGTGACCGGGGAAACGGTTGCTTGCGGCTCGGTAATTAACCGGAACGGCCCGGCGGCCGGTACGCAGCGTGGCCAAACGCCGCCATCTGGGCGACACTCGGTTCCCCCCTTCCACCCGGGCCCGAACCGGACCATCATCGGGTTGGCAGAAGGTCAACAACAGGAGGCAGCGTGGCCGAGCGGGAGACTTTCGACTACGTCATCGTCGGGGCGGGCAGCGCGGGCTGCGTGCTGGCCAACCGGCTCAGCGCGGATCCGGCGGTCACCGTGCTGCTGCTCGAAGCGGGCGGTGAGGACACCGACGACGAGTTCCACATCCCGGCCGCCTTCCCCGCCCTGTTCAAGACCCAGCACGACTGGAACTACGAGACCGTCGAGCAGAAGTTCCTCGGCAAGTCCACCTACTGGCCACGCGGCAAGGTGCTCGGCGGCTGCTCCTCGATCAACGCGATGATCTACATCCGCGGCAACCGCGCCGACTACGACCGCTGGCGCGATCAGCACGGCGCGGTGGGCTGGGGTTACGACGACGTGCTGCCGTACTTCGTCCGTGCCGAGGGCAACACCCGGCTCGGCGGGCCGCTGCACGGCACCGACGGCCCGCTGCACGTCGAGGACCGCGTGTTCACCCACGAGCTGTCCCACGCCTGGGTGGACTCCGCGACCACCTGGGGCATGAAGCCGACCGACGACTTCAACGGCGAGCGCCAGGAGGGCGCCGGGCTCTACCAGGTCACCTGCCGCAAGGGGCGCCGGTGGTCCACCGCCGACGCCTACCTGCGCCCGGCGCTGACCAGGCCGAACCTGACCGTGCGCACGCACGCGCAGACCACCAGGGTGCTGCTCGACGGCACCACCGCGATCGGGGTGTCCTATTTGGACAAGGGCGCCGAGCGCCCGGTGTACGCCGAGCGCGAGGTGCTGCTCTCCGGTGGCGCGGTCAACTCACCGCAGCTGCTGATGCTGTCCGGCATCGGGCCCGCCGAGCACCTGCGCGAGCACGGCATCGAGGTTGCCGTGGCCCTGCCCGGCGTCGGCGAGAACCTGCACGACCACCCGGCGGCGGGCGTCATCTGGGCCACCAAGGGCACCACCGACCTGGTCGACGCGGGCACCCCGGCCGGGCTGGTGCGCTACAAGATCACCAAGCGCGGCCCGCTGGCGTCCAACGTCGGGGAGGCGGGCGGCTTCCTGCCCACCATCGACGGGCTGGACGCGCCCGACATGCAGTTCCACGTGGCGCCGACGCTGTTCTACGACAACGGCATGCGCGAGCCGACCACGCCCGGCTTCACCTCCGCGGCCACCCTGGTCGAGGTGGCCAGCCGGGGACGGCTGCGCCTCCGGTCGTCGAACCCGTTGTGGCGCCCCGAAATCGACCCCGCCTACTACGCCGAGCCCGCCGACTTCACCGCCATGCTGGCCGGACTGCGCATGCTGATGGACATCGGCCGCGGTGGGGCGCTGAAGCGCTACCTCGACCGGCCGTTCCTGCCCGACCGCCACGACCTCGACGACGACGCGCTCGCCGAGCACGTGCGGGACAAGACGCAGACGCTGTACCACCCGGTCGGCACCTGTGCGATGGGCACCGGCGAGCAGGCCGTGGTCGACCCCGAACTCAAGGTGCGCGGCGTGGAGAACCTGCGGGTGGTGGACGCGTCGATCATGCCCGTGGTGCCCAGGGGCAACACCAACGCGCCCACCGTGATGGTCGCCGAGAAGGCGGCCGACCTGATCAGCGCTTCCCGTGCAGGACGGTGATCAGCTTGGCCACCAGCGCGTCGGTTTTCTCCTTGCGGTCGAAGGTGGTCAGCGCGATCGGCGCGGTGAACCGCTGACGGGCGATGGCCTTGGTGCGGGCGAACTCGCGCAGGCCCTCCGGACCGTGGATGCGGCCGAAGCCGGAGTCGCCGACCCCGCCGAAGGGCAGGGAGGCGATGCCCGCGAAGGACAGCGGCGCGTTGATCGCGGCCATGCCGGTGCGCAGCCGCCGCGCCAGCTCCATGCCGCGTGACTTGGAGAAGACCGTCGCCGCCAGGCCGTAGCGGGTGGCGTTGGCCTTCTCCACGGCCTCGTCCATCGAGGCCACCTTCGCGATGGTCACGGTCGGGCCGAAGGTCTCCTCGCGCACGGCATCGGCGTCCTCCGGCACGTCGACCAGCACGGTCGGCTGGGCGTACCGGTCACCGACCGCCTCGGCCCCGCCGACCAGCGCCTTGCCGCCGCGGGCGAGCGCGTCGGTGATGTGCTGCTTGATCACCTTGAGCTGCGAGGGCATGGTCACCGGGCCGTACTGCGCGTCGTGGTCGGAGCCCGCGCGCACGGCCTTGCTCTTCTCGACCACCTTCGCGACGAACTGGTCGTGCACCCGTTCGTGCACGTAGACCCGCTCGACGCCGATGCAGGTCTGGCCCGAGTTGGAGAAGGCGCCCCACACCGTGGCGTCGGCGGCGGCGTCCAGGTCGGCGTCCGCGTCGACCAGCACCGGGTCCTTGCCGCCCGCCTCGATGACCACCGGGGTGAGCGTCTCCGCGCAGGCCGCCATGATCTTCTTGCCGGTGGCAGTGGACCCGGTGAAGGCGATCTTGTCCACGCCGGCGCGGGTCAGCGCGGCGCCGGTGGCGCCGTAGCCGGTGACCAGCTGCAGCACCGGCTGTTCGGGCACCACCTCGGCGAACGCGTCGACCAGCCACTTCCCCACGCCGGGGGTGAACTCGCTCGGCTTGAACACCACGGCGTTGCCCGCGGCGAGCGCGTAGGCGATCGAGCCCAGCGGGGTGAACACCGGGTAGTTCCACGGGCCGATCACGCCGACCACGCCGAGCGGCTGGTACTCCACGGTCGCCGCCTGGTTCGACATCAGCAGACCGGCCGGGCGGCGCTTGCGGCCGAGCACCTTGCGGGCGTTCTTCGCCGCCCACGCGATGTGCTCGATGGCCAGCACCGACTCCAGCTGCGCGTCGGCGATCGGCTTGCCGGTCTCGTCGCGCACCACCTGGCACAGCTGCTGCAGCCGCCGGGTGAGCACGCCCTTCCACTGCTGGAGGCGCTGCGCGCGCCCGGCGAAACCGAGCGAATCCCACCAGACGGCCGCGTCGCGCGCCCTGGCGACGGCGGCCTCGACCTCTTCGGCGGTGTGCACCGGATAGGTGCCGACCACCTCGTCGGTGGCCGGGCTCAGCGAGTCGAAGGTCTCCTGCGTGCGAGTGCTCGGTTGCTGGACGGCGGTCATCGGCGTCTCCGGAGTTGTCTCGGCTTGAGGACCCCAGGCTACGACGTTGCTGGCAAGGTGCCAACTACTCGCGCTGGGCCTTTGCCCAGAATGGCACACGCGAGCACCGCGCTGGCCACTCCGAACACCGGTGCCAGCCACAAGGGGAGCACGCCCACGGTGAGCGAGCCCAGCCCGAAGCCGCTCGCCTGCACCACGAACGACAGCGAGAACCCCTCCGACCGGCGGCCCTGGGGCAGCAGCTCCTGCATCTGCACCGAGGCCACGGTGACCAGCGGACCGGTGCAGAACCCGATCAGCACCACCCCGGTGAGCAGGCCGGTCCAGCCGAGGTCCAGCGCCACCGTGCAGCCACCCGCGATGAACCCGCACAGCAGCACGATCGCCTGCGTGCGAGGTGCCACGGTCAGCCGCACGCCACGCCAGGCGTACAGCGCACCACCGACGATGCTCGCGCCGGACAGCACGGTGATGATCAGCGCCGCCGCGCCCTCGGCCCCGCCGAGCCGCTGCGCCAGCGCGTAGGGCGCGACTTCGACCGTCGAAAGCAGGTGCCCGATGGTGAACTGGCAGGCCAGCCAGGGCACGGCCGCCCGGATCGGCAGCGGCGGCCGCTCCCCGGTGACCCGCACCGGCGCGGTCCGTCGCGGCACCAGCAGGGCGGACAGCGCGAAGACCACCGCCATCGCGGCGATCGGCAGCACCGCACCGAACCCGGCGAGCAGCGCGACCAGCAGCGGCCCGCCGATGATCACCGCGTCGATCAGCATCGCGTCCACCGAGACCGCCCGCGGCAGCAGCGGTCCCGAAACGGTGCCCGCGAGCAGCGACCGGAACCCGCCGGACAACCCGCCCGCGATCAATCCCGGCAGCACAACCAGCACCAGCAGCACCGCGGACGGCGCACCCGCCGAAGCCGCGAACGCCAGTCCGCCGAGCCCCGCCGCCGCGCACAGCAGGAAGGCGACGAGCCCGCGGGTCGGCCCGATCCGGTCGAGCAGCCGTCCCGCCGGGACCGAACCAGCCAGTTCGGCCACCACAAAAACCGCCATCATCACGCCCCCGAGGCGGTAGGAACCGGTGGTCGCGATGGTCAGCACGGTGAACGCGAGCGGGGCCATGGTGGCCGGCAGGCGGGCCAGCTGCACCCCGATCGACCAGCGCCAATAGGAGCGGTGGCGGAGCAGGCTTTCGGTCATGCGCCGAGCCTGCGGTGCGGCGCGGGCAGGCGATAATGATTCGGCCATAGCCGAAAGGACGCCGATGATCGAGCTGATGCTCACCGCGACCGGCGCCCAGCGCCTGCGCTTCGCGATCTCCCCGCTCGAGGAGGTGCTCGGCGCGATCCAGGTGCTGGAAGGCGTCCGCCATCACCCGGCGTACGGCCCGTGGCTGAGCACCACCGCCGAGCACGCGCGGTCGCTGCCGATCGGCGAACTGCGCACGGTGTTGAGCGCGACCCGGTACATCACGGAGTTCCTCAGCCCGCCGCCGCAGGGCCCGCGCACCACCGTCGAGGCCCAGCTGGCCGAACTGCGCCGGACGCCACCCGAGCAGGTCGCGCTGGAACTGGCCATGGTCGACGCCGACCTCAGCGCCCTGCCCGAGGACCCGGCCACCGCCCGCGACCTGCTCGGCGACCAGCTCGAACTGGCCTGGCACGAGTTGATCGAGCCCCTGTGGCCACGGCTGCACGAGGTGCTCACCGCCGACATCGACCACCGGACGCGGCGGCTCGGTGAGGGCGGCATCGAGCTGGCAGTGGCCGACCTGCATTCCCGGGTGAAGCTGACCGGCGGTGTGCTCACCGTCGACAGCACGACGCGCACCCGGCACGCGCTCGACGAACGCGGACTCCTGCTGCTGCCGAGCGTGTTCGCCTGGCCGAAGGTCGGCGTGATCCTGGTGCCGCCGTGGCAGCCCGCCCTGCTGTACCCGGCACGCGGGGTGGCCCAGCTGTGGCGGCCCGCGCAGGATCCGGACCCGCGGCTGGTGGCGGTGCTCGGCCGGACCAGGGCGCTGCTGCTCCAGGTGCTCGCCGAGCCGTCGACCACCACCGCGCTGGCGCGGCGGCTGGGCCTGGCGCCCGGCACGGTGTCCGGCCACCTGCGGGCGCTGGCCGGGGCCGGGCTGCTCGCCGCCACCCGCCACGGCCGGTCGGTCCGGTACGCGCGGACCCGACTTGGCGGCGACCTGATCGGCGCCTAACCTGGGATTTGACCTGACCAGACAAAGGATACCGTGATGCAATTCGTCCATTTTGGACATTCATGCGTGCTGGCGGAGACCAATCGCGCCCGGATCCTGTTCGACCCGGGTTCGTTCTCCGGCGGCTTCGAAGACCTCCGCGACCTGGACGCGGTGCTGATCACCCACCAGCACCACGACCACCTCGACGGCGAGCGCCTGACCGCCCTGCTCAAGGCCAATCCGCGGGCCGAGCTGATCATCGACCCCGGTTCGCAGGACGCCGTCGAGAAGCTCGGGCTGGCCGCGAAGACCGCACTGCCGGGCGACACCTTCTCCTTCGGCGGCACCGAGGTGGACGTGGTCGGCGGGCAGCACGCGGTGATCCACCGCGACCTGCCGGTGGTGCCCAACGTCGGCTACCTGCTCGACGACGGCGCCTTCTACCACCCCGGCGACGCGCTTTTTGTGCCCGACCAGCAGATCGACGTGCTCGGCCTGCCCACCGCGGCGCCGTGGCTGAAGGCCGCCGAAGCGGTCGACTTCCTGCGCGCGGTCGGCCCGCGGGTGGCGGTGCCGATCCACGAGAAGGTGCACGCCATGCCGGAGATGATGTACGGCATGTTCACCAACCTCGGCCCGGACGGCACCGAGGTCCGGGTGCTCACGCCAGGCGAGCCGGCGAAGCTGTGAGCGTGTAGGTGC
This sequence comes from Amycolatopsis albispora, assembly GCF_003312875.1. Classification (NCBI taxonomy): domain Bacteria; kingdom Bacillati; phylum Actinomycetota; class Actinomycetes; order Pseudonocardiales; family Pseudonocardiaceae; genus Amycolatopsis; species Amycolatopsis albispora. Next base: position 6,812,965 of record NZ_CP015163.1, on the reverse strand, counting down.
TGCCGGTGGCGCCCGCCTCGAGCGCCACGTCGACCGCGTCCAGGAAGGCCTGACGGCGGCTCGGCCGCAGCAGGTCGCTCGCGTCCACGCCCAGGCGCAGCAGGCCACCCCGCCGCGCGACGCGGGCGGCGGTGAGCACCAGCGCGAAGCAGCGCAGCGTTTCGGTCCGCTGCTTCTGGCTGCCGAACCCGTGCACGCGGGCGCGCCGCACCTCGCCGGTTTCCAGGTCCCGGATCGAGGTGAAGTCCGCGCAGAAGCGGAAGCCGCGTTCACGCAACGCGGCCAGCGTGCCACGCGACGCCAGCCAGCGCGGGGGCGCGAACCCCTCGGTGCGCAGGCCGGCGCGGTCGAGCGTGGCCGTCGCCGCGGTCAGCCGCAGCCGGGCCTCGTGCGCGGGCAACGCGGCGAACTCCGCCTTGCGGCCGAGGCTGACCGCCCGGTGCGTGGGCGGCACCGTGTGGTCGTAGCCGTGCAGCAGCAGGTCGTCACCGCCGTCCACGCGCTCCTTGAGCCAGGAGGTCACCCCGGTCGCGGAGGTTGCCGGGGTTGCCGGGGTTGCCGGGGTGAACAGCATGGACAGCGGCACCGCCCGCCGGTCCAGCTCCTCGGCCAGCTCGGCGCAGCGGTGCAGCGTCCTCGGATTCATGCCGGACAGCGAAACGAGCAGCTTGGTGTCCACGCCACCAGTAAGCACGCTGAGAGTGACCGCGTGCTGACCGCGAAGTAACCGGCACACCTATTGAGCACAAAGACTCTCGGCGCCCCCGGGAGAGGGTGGCGCGCCACGACGGGGTCGCGATCGGCTCAAAAGCGACCCCGCGCGCCGCGCCGGAGGCGCGGCCATGTCACTGCGCGACGGTTTCCTTCGAGGGGGCTTCGCCCTCGTCCGCCGAAGGGGCGTCGTCCTCGCCTGCGGCGGCGTTGAGCTTGCGCTCCTCCCGCAGCGACCGGACCGCGGCGAACACGCCGACCGCCCACAGCACCACGATCGCGGTGTAGGACACCGTGTAGACCCAGTCCGCGGCGTCGAACTCCTTGAGCAGCGTGCGCGCGTTGGTGAACACGATCAGCCCACCGGCCAGCGCACCGAGCAGCCGCGGCGGCAGGTGCCGGACCAGCCACGCGGCCACCGGCGCGGCGATGATGCCACCCAGCATCAACCCGGCCACCACGGTGTAGTTGAGGTTGTCCTCCTGCGAAAGGGTGAACAGGAAGCCGAGGCTCGCGGCCAGCGCGACGATGAACTCCGAGGTGTCCACCGAGCCGACCACCTTGCGCGGCTCCAGCCGGCCAGAGGACAGCAGCGTGGTGGTGGCCACCGGCCCCCAGCCACCGCCGCCGGTCGCGTCCACGAAGCCCGCCACCAGGCCGAGCGGCGCGAGGAACTTCGCGCCGGGGCGCTTGCCGGTGATCAGCTTGCCCAGCTTCAGGAAGGCGAACCGGATCAGCACGTACAGCCCGAGCAGCAGCAGGATCAGCGTGATCCACACCGTCGCGTCCTCTGTGGACAGTGAGGTCAGCACGTAGGCGCCGAGCACCGCGCCCACCGCGCCCGGCAAGGCCAGGATGCCCACCGTGCGCCAGTCGATGTTCTTGAACTTCCAGTGGGACAGGCCGGACGCCAGCGACGTGCCGACCTCGGCGAGGTGCACCGCGGCCGACGCGGCGGCCGGGGCGGTGCCGACCGCGAGCAGGGTGGTCGTCGCCGTCACCCCGAACGCCATGCCCAGGGTGCCGTCGACCAGCTGGGCCAGCAGGCCGGCCAATCCGAACAACAGGAACGTGCGCATGGAAACCTCGGTTCGCAGGGTGGCGGCAGGGTTGCGGGACCGCCGTGAACGGGAGGGAGGGGTGCTACGGGAGAAGAAGGGCCGCGATTCAGCGGCGGCAGAGAGCGGAATCGACGCGCACGAGGTCGATGTGCCTGCGCTGGACCAGCGCGATCACATCGAGGAGGTGCACCTGCGTCGTCACGATCTCGATGGTCTCAGACGCCCACGTGCTGATCCAGCGCTTCCCAGATGCTGAACTGGGGTACCGCTACTCCGGCGGTTCGGTCTCCCAGGTCCGCACGGCGACCTCGTCGCCGACGGCGAGCCGGCCCGGCCTGGTCACCGCCGCCTTCATGCCGAAAGCCACCTTGCCCGCCGGCACCCGGCGGTACTTCGCCAGCGAGCGGATCGGCTCGGACCCGGCGCGCCTGCCGGTCTCCTGGTCGACCAGCGGGACCGTGCAGCGCAGGCACTTCTTCGCGTAGCCGAGTTCGATCTCACCGGCGGCGAAGGTGCGCACGGTGTCCTCGACGTGCGGTTCGGCCCAGCCCGACACCACGATGTTCGCCCGGAACCGGTCCATCGGCACCGGCTCGCCGCCCGCCGAGGCGATGCGCTCGTTCAGCGAGTCCAGCGAGGCCTCGGAGGTGACCAGCACGGCGTGACCGTCCGCGAAGGCCGCCGTGCCCGCGGTCACCCCGCTGGTCAGCCGCTCGTGCTCGGGCGTGACGCGGAGCAACACCGACGGCTCGCCGATGACCTCGGAAAACCACTCGGCGGCCTCAGCGCCCTGGTGCACGCCCTTGCCGTCGAAGGTGAACACCGACGCGGCGTGCCGCGGGCCGTCGAAGCGCACCTCGTGCTCCAGCTCCTCCACGCCCGGCGCACGCAGCCGCAGCCGGGCGCCGTCGTCGAGCACCGCCACCCGCACCGCGGCCAGCACTGGGTAGCGCCGCTGGCTGCGGAAGGTGCCGTCCGGCGCGGCCGCCATGAACGTGCGGTCGTGCCGGATCCCGGCTTCGGTCAGCTCGGCGACGGGCAGCTCGATGCCGCCACACCCCTTGACCGGGTAGTGCACGAGCTTCGCGATCTTGGCCACCACACCAGGCTAACCCCGCCCTCGCGGGCGAAAAAATAAACTCCTGCCTCGAACGTAATACGGCGTATTACGTTCGAGGCAGGAGGATGAAAATTTGCCCACCCCGGCCCGGCTAGAGGACCTGGGACAGGAAGCGCTTCAGCCGCGGGCTCTCCGGCGCCTCGAAGACCTGAGCGGGCTCACCGAGTTCGACGATGCGGCCGCGGTCCATGAACGCCACGTGATCGGCCACCTGCCTGGCGAACCCCATCTCGTGGGTCACCACGAGCAGCGTCAGCCCGCGCTCGGCGAGTCCGGCCATCAGCTCCAGCACGCCCTTGACCAGCTCGGGGTCCAGCGCGCTGGTGGCCTCGTCGAACAGCATCACCTCGGGGTCCATCGCCAGCGCCCTGGCGATGGCCACCCGCTGCTGCTGGCCGCCGGACAACGCGGCGGGCCGATAGGGCGCTTTGTCGGCAAGGCCGACCTCGGCCAGCCGGTCGCGGGCGATCTGCTGGGCCTCGGCCTTGTCCAGCCCCTTCACGCTGCGCAGCGGCAGCGTGATGTTGTCCAGCACGGTCCGGTGCGGGAACAGGTTGAAGTGCTGGAAGACCATGCCCACGCGTCGCCGGAGCTGGTCGGCGTCGGTGGCCACCACGCTCTCGCCGTCGAGCAGGATGTCGCCGGAATCCGGCTCCTGCAGCCGGTTGACCACCCGCAGCAGGGTGGACTTGCCGGAGCCGGACGGCCCGATCACGCAGGTGGTCTCGCCCTTGCCGACGCTCAGGTCGACCCCGCGCAGCACCTCCAGCGTGCCGAAGGACACGTGGATGTCACGCAGTTCCACGCTCGCCGCGCTCATGCCCCGACCTTTCCGCCGGCCACCAGGTCCAGCTCGTCCTCGTCGGCCCGGTCCACCTTGCGTCCCTGCCGCAGCCGCTTGTCGATGAAGTTGACCAGGTGCGTCAGCGGAATGGTGATCACCAGGTAGAACACGCCCGCGGCGACCAGCGGCGAGAGGTTGCCGGTGTTCGCCGCGAGGTCCTGCCCGATCCGGAACAGGTCGCGCTGGCTGGACAGCAGGCCGAGGAAGTAGACCAGGCTGGAGTCCTTGATCAGCGCGATGAACTGGTTCACCAGCGCGGGCAGCACCCGCCGCACGCCCTGCGGGATGACCACCAGCAGCATCGCCCTGCCGTAGCTCATGCCGAGCGCGCGGCTGGCCTCCAACTGTCCTTTTTCGACACTCTGGATGCCGGCGCGGAAGATCTCGCCGATGTAGGCGGCGGCGATCAGGCTCAGCGCCAGGATGCCCAGCGGATACGGGTTGTTGCCGACCACGTCGCGCGCCAGCACGCCGAGACCCTGGCCGATCAGCAGAATGGTCAGGATGGCGGGCAGACCGCGGAAGATGTCGGTGTACACCCGGGCGGGCCAGCGCAGCCAGCGCTTCGCCGACAGGCCCATCACCGCGAGCACCATGCCGAGCAGCGTGCCCAGCACCGCCGAGCACACCGCGAAGATCATCGTGTTCAGCAGCCCGGTGCCCAGCAGGTCGGGCACGACCGCCCAGATGTACTCCCAGTTCAGGAAGGTGTCCAGTAGAACGTCCACTTAGGACGCCTGGAACTCGGGAGCGGCCGGGGCGGTGGGCAGGAACTGCTGGTGCAGCCGCGTCCAGGTGCCGTCCGCGATCACCTGCTTGAGCCCTTCGTTGAGCTTGCCGAGCAGCTCGGTGTTGCCCTTGCGCACGGCGAACCCGTGCGGCACGTCGGTGGTGAACGGCTTGACCACCTTCAGCTTCGCGTCCGGGTTCTCGGTGACGTTCTTCTCCGCGATGGTCAGGTCGAGGATGTAGGCGTCGACCGAACCGGTCTTCAGCGCGGTGAGCGCGGCGGCGTAGTCCGGGAAGCGCACCGCCTGCGCCGCGGGCACGGTGGTGGTCAGCCACTTGTCGCCGACGGTGGCCTGGATCACCGCGACCCGCTTGCCCGCCAACGAGTTCTCGTCGGTGACCGGCGAGCCCTCCTTGGCCTGGATGCTCATCACCTCGTAGTTGTACGGTGCGGTGAAGTCCACGTTCTTCTTGCGCTCCTCGGTCTGCGCGATCGCCGAGCTGGCCAGGTCGAACTGGCCGTTGGCGACCTGGCCCAGCAGCGAGGAGAACTCGGTGGCGGAGAACTCGAGCCGGAGGTTCTGCTTGGCCGCGATGGCCTTGAGCAGCTCGTTGTCGAAGCCGGTGTAGTTGCCGTTCTCCAGGTAGATGTTCGGGGGCGCGTCGCTGAGCGTGCCGACGCGCAGCGCGGCCGGGCCGTCATCGCCGCTGCCGCACGCGGTGAGCAGCAGTGCGGTCGCGAGGGTCGCGAGAATCGCCTTCTTCATTTTTCGCTTTCCCTTCACGGATTCTGCACCGGCAGACCGGGGCCGCCCGGTTCCAGTTCGGCGGGCAGCGGCTCGGTCTTGAAGAACTGCCCGTGCAGCCGCTTCACCGTGCCGTCGGCGATCGCCGCGGACAGGCCGCGGTTGAGCTTGTCCAGCAGCTCCTTGTTGTCCTTGCGCACGGCGAAGGCGGACGGGGTGTCCTTGGTCTCCACCGTGTAACCGAACTCCAGCGCCACGTCCGGGTTCTGGTCGAGGTACTTCTGGCCGATGTCCTTCGGCACCACCCAGCCGTCGAGCGTGCCGTTGCGCAGCTGCGCGAAACCCGCGTTGTAGTCCGGGAAACGCACCACCTCGGCGCCGGGCACCTTCTTGCTCGCGAAGTCGTCCTGCACCGAGGCCTGCACCACGCCGAGTCGTTTTCCGGAGAACCGCGGAACTTCCGTCAGCCCGGCGTCCTTTTTGGTCACGATGGTGGTGAATCCGGTGCTGTAGCCGTCGGAGAAGGCGACGGTCTTCTTGCGCTCGTCGGTGGTGGAGATGGTGGAGCTGCCGATGTCGAAGGTGCGGTTGTTCACGCTGGCCAGCAGGCTGGCGAACTCGGTGCCGACGAACTCCACCGAGAAGCCCTCGCGGCGGGCGATGTCGCGCAGCAGTTCGTTGTCGTAGCCGGTGAAGGTGCCGTTCTCCAGGTAGATCGACGGCGGCGCGTCGGCGAGCGTGCCGACCCGCAGGGTCTGCCCGGCGGGGTCACCGGCGGACGACCCGCAGCCGGCCAGTGCGACGAGCGCGGCGGCGGTGGCGAGCGTTTTGGACAGCGTGGATCTCATGCTTCTTTCCGGGGTTCGGGCGCGTGTCGGCGCGGCAGGTTCGCGCCAACACTAAGGATTTCGCCCGTCCCGGAAATGCCGTCCCACACCGTGGACGCGCCACGGTGCCGTTGCTCACACGGGTCAGAGGATCGGCGCCGGCGCGTAGTTCGCGTGCTCGGGGAAGCGCTCCAGCACGGTCTCGATCCGCTTGACCACCGCGCCGACCTGAGCCGTGGCGACCCCGGTGAACGAGATGCGGTCGGCGAGCAGTTTCTCCAGCTCACCGGCGTCCAGCGGGATCCGCGGGTCGGCGGCCAGGCGCTCGACGAGGTTGTTCTCGCCGGTGCCCTCCTCGCGCATCGCGAGCGCGACGGCGACCGCGTTCTCCTTGATCGCCTCGTGCGCCGTCTCGCGGCCGACGCCCGCGCGGACCGAGGCCATCAGCACCTTCGTGGTGGCCAGGAACGGCAGATAGCGAGCAAGCTCACGGTCCACCACGGCCGGGTAGGCGCCGAATTCGGTGAGCACCGTGAGGAAGGTCTCGAACAACCCGTCCAGCGCGAAGAACGCGTCGGGCAGCGCGACCCGGCGCACCACGGAATCGGAGACGTCGCCCTCGTTCCACTGGTCGCCCGACAGCTCGCCGATCATCGACAGGTAACCGCGGAGCACCACGGCGAGCCCGTTGACCCGCTCGCAGGAGCGGGTGTTCATCTTGTGCGGCATGGCCGAGGAGCCGACTTGGCCGGGCTTGAAGCCCTCGGTGACCAGTTCGTGCCCGGCCATCAGCCGGATCGTCTTGGCCAGGCTGGACGGCGCGGCGGCGAGCTGGACCACAGTGGACAGCACGTCGAAGTCCAGCGAGCGCGGGTAGACCTGACCCACGCTGTCGAACCGGTTGGCGAACCCGAGGTGGGCGGCCACCTTGTTCTCCAGTTCGTCCAAAGTGGACTTGTCGCCGAGCAGGTCGAGCATGTCCTGGCCGGTGCCGACCGGGCCCTTGATGCCGCGCAGCGGGTAGCGCTCGATGAGGTTTTCCAGCCGGTCGTGGGCGACGAGCAGCTCGTCGGCGGCGGTGGCGAAGCGCTTGCCGAGCGTGGTCGCCTGCGCGGCGACGTTGTGCGAGCGGCCGGCCATGACCAGGTCGGTGTGCTCGACGGCGAGCTGGGCGAGGCGGGCGAGCGTGGCCACCACGCGGCCGCGGACCAGTTCGAGGGAGCGCTTGAGCTGCAGCTGCTCGACGTTCTCGGTGAGGTCGCGGGAGGTCATGCCCTTGTGCACGTGCTCGTGGCCGGCGAGGGCGTTGAACTCCTCGATGCGGGCCTTCACGTCGTGGCGGGTGACGCGCTCCCGCTCGGCGATGGACGCGAGGTCGACCTGGTCGAGCACGCGCTCGTAGTCCTCGACCACCCCGTCGGGCACCTCGACACCCAGCTCACGCTGCGCGCGGAGCACGGCGAGCCAGAGCTCACGCTCGAGGCGGACCTTGTTCTCCGGGGACCACAGCGCGACCAGCTCGGCGGAGGCGTATCGGGCGGCGAGCACGTTCGGAATGGCGGGCTTGGCGGGCTTCTCACTCACCGGCCAAGGCTACCTTTCCGGCCGCGCCACCCCTGGTGGGCGGGGGTGCTGGCTACGTGCGCCGTTGGCGGGCCGCGTACGCAACGGGCTCGTGCCCCAGCGGCCCGTGCCGTCGCCACGGCGCGGGCGCAACGGGGCCGTTGCAATGGGGGGGCCCGTGCAATGGGGGGCCCGTGCAATGAATGTGGCTTTCATTGCACCTGACGCTATGAAAGCCACATTCATAGCGTCGGACCCAGCCGAACCGGGCCCACTGGGCTCAGCCGTCCACCGGGTGCCCACGAGCACACAACCGCCCGGTGACGAGTGCGCCCGCCACGGGGAACGCGGCCAGCCGCGAAGGTTTGCTGCCGGTACTGATCGCCGCGTTGCCGAACAGCCACCGGCACCCGCGGCACGTCGGCGCGGTGAACGGGCTGCCGTTCGGCACAGCCGCAGACCTGGGTCCGCGCGTGCTCAAGGGCCCGAGCCCCGGCGCCACCAACAGGTACATCCCCCACCCGCCTCGGGGGGCGTCCCTAGGCCAGTCTAGCGCTCCGCTCTGGCGGGCTGGGTTGTGCACAGGGGTTGTCCACAGGGACGGCTTGTTGTGGACAACTTCAGGTGAGGGCCTCGCCGAGCATGCGGGCGGCGGCGGCTCTCGGGTCCGGGTCGATTTCGATGAGGGCGTTCACCACGGCACCGTCGACCAGTGCGACCAGCCGTTCCAGTTCCGCGGCGTCCACCGGCTTCCCCGAGCGGGCGAAGATCTCCAGCAGCAGGTGGTCCAGTTCGGCCGAGAGGGTGCGCATGAGCGGCCGCAGGTACTTGCGGCGGCCCGTCGCGACCAGGCGTTCGTACCGCAACAACACCGCCTCGGCATCGGCCTCGCGGTCGTCCCGCGCGGGGCCCAGCAGTAGTTCCAGCACCAGTTCGACCAGCGCGTCCCGGCCCCGGTCGCGGGTGGCCAGGTCCTCCAGGCACTGCCTGCCCTGCACCAGCTCCAGCCGCGCGTGGTGCTCCACGGCGGCGGTCACCAGTTCCTCGAGCGAATCGAAGTAGTACGTGGTCGACGCCAGTGGCAGCCCGGCGCGTTCGGCCACCGCGCGGTGCCGGATGGCGTCGAAACCGCTTTCGGCCAGCAGCTGCGAAGCCGCTTCGATGAGCGCGGCGCGGCGGCGCTCACCCTTCGGCGTGCTCGCGGCAGTGGTCATGGGCGGACATTTTGCCAGCACGCGAGCGGCCCGCCGGTCAGAACCGCTTCGCGAGCGCGTCGGCGACACCCTGCATGTCCTTGGCGAACGGGGCGTCGGTCGAGCCCGCCGCCGGGATGCTCAGCACCAGCACGGTGGCCCCGGTGGCCGACTGCGCTTCGGCCCGCAGCGTGCCTTCCGGCTGGGTGGCCAGGGTCAGCGTGACGCCGGGCGGCACCACCGAAGCGGAGACAACGCCACCACTGACCGGGAACGAGGCGGACCGGAAATCCGTCGAACACACGCGACCGGGCATCGCCGTCCCGTCCGGGACGGGGACCGGGAGCTCGCCAGCGAGGGCGGTGGCGAGCTCCCGGTCCGCCTGGTCGCACCCGTGGGTGCCTTCGGCCCGAGGGCCGGTCTCCCCGGTCGTCTCGCCCCCCTGCATGGGCGAGTCGGACGGGAAGCTTTCTGGTGCCGCGATCGGAGGACGTCCGGGCACATCCCCAGGTTGCCCCATGGGGCCGAGCTGGGTATTGCCATTCACCTCTTCGGTCGAACCGGGAGCCGCGGCGGTGGACGCCTGCTCGGCGCCGCGCTGCGAAATCCCGACCACCCCGACGCCAACGAGTACCACCAGCACGGCACCGCAAACCGAGGAGATCGCGGTCCGCCGGCGCACGGTCGCCCGGCGCGACGCCCTGGTCACCTGCCCGATGTCGAACGTCGGCTCGGGGGGCTCGCCCGGCGCGTCGCGGAACAGGGTCTCGAGCTGCCGGTCATCCACGGGAGTCCACCTCCTCACCGAGTCCACCCAGTACCTTCCGCAGGTTTTCCAGCCCGCGGGCGGTCTGGCTCTTCACCGTCCCTTCGGAACACCCGAGCGCCTTCGCGACGCCGCTCACGTCCAGCCCCTCGAAGTACCGGAGCACCAGCACCGCCCGCTGTCTCGACGGCACCCCGCGCAGCCCGGCCAGCAGGTCCTCCCTGGTGGCGACCTGCTCGTCGAGCCGTGGCCCGGACTGGACCGCGGGCTCGGGCAGCTCTTCGACCTGCCGTTCCCGCCGCCACGGCCGGCGCGACTCGTCGATCGACGCCCGCACCAGCGTCTTGCGCAGGTAGGCGTCCGTCGCCGCCCGGTCGCGGATCTTGCGCCACCGCCGGTGCAGCGAGACGAACGCCGTCTGCGCGAGATCGTCCGCGCGATGCCAGTCGCCGCAGAGCATGTACGCGGTTCTACGCACGGAGTCCCGCTTGGCGGCGAAATACTCCGCGAACTCCTGCTCCTCGCGCTGGTCCACGCGGTTGGCTCTCCGCTCCTCGGGTGTTCGACAGGGTAGACGGAACCCGGCTCGTCCACGGTTGCACGGGTTCGCGCACCAATCCACCGGAACCGGGATTCCACCAGACTGTTTGAAAGCGCAACGAACGATGTGGTGTGATCCGGCCGTGACCTTCGCAACGAGCCCGACCATCGATCTTCGATCGGACACCGTCACCCGCCCGGATGAAACCATGCGTGCCGCGATGGCCTCCGCGGAGGTCGGCGACGCGGTGATCGACGTCGACCCCACCCTGCGCCGGCTCGAGGAGCGCACCGCCGAACTGCTCGGCCTGCCCGCCGCGCTCTGGGTCCCGAGCGGGACCATGGCGAACGTCATCGCGCTGGCCCTGCACCTCGGCCGCGGCGACCGCTTCCTCGCCCCGCGCGACGCCCACGTGCTGGTCCGCGAGCTGGGCTCGTCGGCTTGGCTGGCCGGTGGCATGCCGGAACCACTCGAACCGGACGCCGGACCCGGCCGTCCCACCCCGGCTTCACTGGCCAAGGCGATCGGCCCCCGCGTGTCCGACTACCTGCTGCTGCGGACCACCCTGCTCTGCCTGGAGAACACGCACAACGCCGCGGGCGGCGCGGTCATCCCGCCGCACGAGCACGCCCAGCTCGCCGCGACCGCGAAGGAAGCCGGGCTCAAGGTTCACCTGGACGGGGCACGGCTGTGGAACGCCGCGGTCGCGCTCGACCTGCCGGTGGCCGCGCTCGCCGTCGGCGCCGACACCGTTTCGGTCTGCTTCAGCAAGGGCCTCGGCGCGCCGGTCGGCTCCGCGCTCGCGGGCGGCCGCGAGTTCATCGAGCAGGCCCGCCGCATGCGGCAGATGCTCGGCGGCGGGGTGCGCCAGGGCGGCGTGCTCGGCGCCGCCTGCCTGCGCGCACTGGACAATGTGGACGATCTGGCCCACGACCACGACAACGCCCGGCGCCTGGCCGAGGGACTGGCCGAGATCGGCTGGTCGGTGCACGCGCCGCAGACGAACATCGTGCTGGCCGGGGTGCCGGACGTGCCGCTGACCATTTCCCGGCTGGAGAACGCGGGTGTGCTCGCGTCGCCGATGGCGGGCAAGGTGCGGTTCGTGACCCACCGCGACGTTTCCACCCCCGACATCAACGAGGCGCTGAACCGCATCAAGTCGGTTGCCAGTCAGTGAACGGGACCTCGAAAGGAACATCGATGAACTGGGTGGTCTTCGATTTCGGCGAGGTGATCGTGCGGCGCACCGAGGCGCTGCCGGAACTCGCCACGCGGTACCGCGCCTCGCTCGGCGAGTTCGAGCCCGCTTACTGGAAACACCGCGACGCCTACGACGCCGGTGCCAGCGACCTCGAATACTGGGGCCGGATCGGCGCCGATCTCGGGGTCGAGGTGGACGCGGACCTGTCCGCCGAACTCACCGCGCTGGACCTGGCGGGCTGGTCGCGGACCGATCCGGAAACCCTGGCGCTGCTGGCGGAACTGGACGAGGCCGGGGTGCCGCTGGCGCTGCTGTCGAACGCGGCTTCGTCGATGGGCAGGCACGTGGAACGGCAGGACTGGGCGCGGCATTTCCGGCACCTCGTTTTTTCCGGTGACCTCGGCGTGATCAAACCCGATCCGGCGATTTTCACCGCCTTGCTCGACCGGCTCGGCGCGCGCGGGGAGGAATGCCTCTTCTTCGACGACCGGCAGGTCAACGTCGACGGCGCGATCGCCGCCGGGCTGCGGGCCGAAAGGTGGACCGGGAGTGGAAAAGCCCGCGCGGTATTGGGCTGGAAGGGTGCTGAGGGGCCGCTGCCGTTCAGTTGTTGAGCAGCACGTCATAGAGTGAGTACGAAGTGTTGCCCCCGTCACAGTTCTGAGGTGCCCGCATGACCGGCCCCCGCCCGGTGCCGATCGACTACTCGCAGCCCAGCCAGGCCCGCGTGCAGGACGCCCTGCTCGGTGGCATGGACAACTACGAGGCGGACCGGGCGATGGCGCGGCGCATCCTCGAGGTCGCGCCGGGCGCGCCCGAGGCGACCAAGGAACTCCAGCAGTGGGTGCTGCGCGCGGTGCGCTTCCTCGCCGAACGCGCCGGCGTGGCGCAGTTCGCCGACCTCGGGGCGGGCCTGCCCGCGCGGCACACCCTCCACCAGGTGGTGCAGCAGTTCCACCCGCGCGCGCGGGTGGTCTACGTGGACAACGACCCGCTGGTGCTGGCCCACGGCCGCGCCCGGCTGGCCGACTACGACTCGACGCTGTTCCTGGGCTGCGACTACACCGACCCGGCTGGCACGCTCGGCGAAATGGCCGTGCACCTGGACCTGGACCGGCCGATGGGGCTGGTGGTCAGCGCCATGCTGCACCACCTCGACGACCTGGACCAGGCGAAGAAGGTGCTGCACGGGTACGTGGAGGCGCTCGCGCCCGGGTCGTATGTGCTGCTCACGCACCTCCACGACGCCGACGACGGCAGTGCGCCGAGCCTGGTCACCAAGGAGCTGCTGAAGCTGTACCGGGACACGCCGCTCCAGGCGGTCGCGCGCTCGCGTGAGGAGATCGCCGCGTTGTTCGACGGGCTGCCGATCCTCGACCCCGGCCTGGTCCACGCCCACGAGTGGTGGCCGGACGGGCCACGCATGCGGCCGCTGACCGACGCGCACCGGCTACTGCTTTGTGGAGTTGCCCGCAAGGATTAGGCGAGTACCAGCAGGACCACGTTGGCCGCCGCGAGCAGGCCCAGCACCAGCGCGGGCATGTACCGGCCGAGCTGGTCGTGCACCCGCCGGTGGACCAGCACCGCCCCGGCCATCAGCAGGGCCAGGCCCGCCGAGGCGGCGATCGCCAGCCCGACGGCCCAGAACCCGATCAGCAACCCGGCCACGGCGGCCAGTTCGAGCGCCCCGACCACGCGATCCGTCACCGGGCTGATCCGCAGGTGGGCGGCCGTTTCCCGCATCGCGGGCGCGCCCGCGAGCTTCGACCCGCCCGCCGCGCAGAACACCGCGGCGAGCACGATCGACAGCGGCGAAAACACCAGCCCGGTCGACGTCATCGCCCCGCCCCTTCCGCAGCGTGTACGTGCGCGTACAGCTTGTCAGGCGACGAGGACAGCTGACAACGGCTCAGGAGCCGATGCGCTTCGGGTCCTTCTTGCCCTTGATGGCGCCGTAGGCCGCGGTGCCGACGAACAGCACACCGCCGATGACGGCCAGCCAGAACAGGCCCTTGACCACAAAACCGAGCACGGTGAACGCCAGCCAGATGACGATCAGCGCCCCGACGATCTTCCAGAACATGGCATCCTCCGCTTGGGTTCGACGTGCCTCCAGGCTCCCACGCCGGGTGGCCGGTCGGCCCGTCATCGGGCCAACGTTCAGGGAAAAGCCGGGGTTCCCCCGAGCCAGCCGCCCAGCCGCCGCACCGCTTCGGTGATGTCTTCACGAGCACCGGCGAAGGACAGCCGGATGAACCGGCCGCCGTCCACCGGGTCGAAGTCGATGCCGGGGGTGATCGCGAGCCCGGTGTCGGCGAGCAGCCGCTGGCACCAGCTGAGGCTGTCGTCGGTGTGCGCGGAGACGTCGACGTAGGCGTAGAAGGCGCCGTCGACCGGGGCCGCGACCTCCAGGCCGATGCTCCGCAGGCCGTCCAGCAGCAGGTCGCGGTTGGCGCGGTAGTGCGCGACGTGGCCGTCCAGCTCGGTGTAGGAATCCGGGGAGAAGGCGGCGACCGCGGCCTGCTGGGCGAGCGCGGGCGGGCAGATGGTGAAGTTGCCGGTCAGCACGTCGACCGCGCGGTGCAGCCGCTGCGGCACCAGCATCCAGCCCAGCCGCCAGCCGGTCATCGCGAAGTACTTGGAGAACGAGCCGAGCACCAGTGCCTCGCCGGAGCTCTGCCAGGCGCACGCGGCCTCGGTGTCGTAGGTGATGCCGTGGTAGATCTCGTCGCTGATCAGCTGCACGCCGTGCGAGGAGCACCAGCCGGCGATGGCGGCCAGCTCACCCGGCGGCAGCACGGTGCCCGCCGGATTGGTCGGGCTCGCCACGATCAGGCCCTTGATCGGGCCGAGCTGGTCCAGCAGGTCGACGGTCGGCTGGAAGCGGGTGCTCGCGTCGACGCCGAACTCGACCACCTCGCAGCCGAGCGAGGTGAGCAGGTTGCGGTAGGCGGGGTAGCCGGGCCTGGCCATCGCGACCCGGTCGCCGGGGTCGAAGGCGGACAGGAAGGACAGCAGGAAGCCGCCGGACGAGCCGGTCGTGACGATCACGTCGTCGGCGCTGACCTCGAGCGAGTACTGGCGGTCGTAGTGCTCGGCGATGGCTTCGCGCAGCTCCGGGATGCCGAGCTGGACGGTGTAGCCGAGGTTGCCGTCACGCAGGGCCTTCTCGGCGGCCTCGCGCACCGGGCGGGGCGCGCCGGCGGTGGGCTGACCGGCCGCGAGCGAGACGACGTCACCGTGGGACCGCTGCCGCGCCTGGGCGGCGGAGAGCACATCCATCACGTGGAACGGGGGAACGTCGGCGCGCCGGGCCGGACCGGGGAACGTGGCCATGGGCAGAGCGTAGGGCGCGTCTGACGGCTCTGTTCGATGAGCTTCGGGATCCAGGTGGTTCCTGGTGGTGCGGCGGGTTCGGCCTCGTACTGGACGTACTCGGCCGAAGCCCGCCGTGCCGCCAGGGGCCGCCTGGGCCCGAAGATCGCGAACTTGAGCCGTCAGACGCGCCCTGGGGCGTTGCGCAAGCGTGATCTGACTGGATGCAACTGAACTGGGGTTATGGCGTCCTGTGTGATGTAGGCAACTTTCTGGGGGTAACGGTGCGGAAGCTGATCATGGCGGTGACCGGGGTGGCCGCGGCGGCGGTGCTGGGGGCGTGCTCGGCCGGGGAGTCGGGGGCCCCGGCCGGGGCGGCCGCGCCCGCCGGGGAGGTGGCGCCCCCGGTGACCACCACGACGACCGTGCCGCCGCCCACAACCAGTGCGCCGCCCACGAGCAGTGCGCCGCCGACGACCACGACCACCACGAAGAAGAAGCCGAGCACCACCAAGCCCAAGCCGAAGCCGGTGGAGAAGCCCGCGGCCGGTGTGCCGTGCTCGATCAGCTCAGGGGCGTGCGTGGACCTGTCGGCGAAGAAGACCTGGATCCTGCGGGACGGGCAGGTCGCCTACGGCCCGGTGCCGATCACCGCGGGCAAGAAGGGCTATCCGACGCCGGTCGGCACGTTCAGCGTGACCTCGAAGGTGAAGAACTACCACAGCAGGCAGTTCGACGCGCCGATGCCGAACTCGGTGTTCTTCGTGCCCGGCATCGCCTTCCACACCGGCAGCCTCTCGCAGCAGTCGCACGGCTGCATCCACCTGTCCGCGAAGGCTTCGGCGAAGTACTTCTCCACGCTGAAGGTCGGGGACCCGGTGCAGGTCGTGCGCTGACCCGGGCTCAGTAACCCTGGTAACCGCCGCCGCCCGCCATGGACTTCAGGCCCGGGTGGCCTTCGAAGCCGCCGTAGCGGTCGAAGGTGTAGCGGACCCCGGCGATGATGTTGTCCACCGGGTTGTAGATGTCGTCGTGGCCGGGCAGCTTGTGCGCCTGGAAGGTCGGGTCGATGCACTGCATCAGGCCCTTGGACGGGGTGCCCTTGGCCGCGTTCGAGTCCCAGTTGTTGATCGCGTGCGGGTCGCCGCCGGACTCCTTCTCGATGATCGTCCAGATCTCGTCGATGTTGTCCTCGGTCACCGGGATGCCGTTGGCCTGCAGGATCTTGATGGCTTCGCGGATCCACTGGTCCACGTTGCCGGGCGGCGGGCCGCTCGACGGCGGGCCACCGCTCGGGCCGAGGCCGCCACCACCGGAGGCACCCCCGCCCCCGCTGGACGAACCGCCACCGCCGCTGGAACTGCCACCGCCGCCGCTGGAGCTGCTGGACCCGCCGCTGCTGCCGTTGCCACTGGCGCTGCCGGGCGGGGTGACCGAGGAGAAGCCCCCCTCGATCTCCTGCTTCATCAGCTTCTGCGCTTCACCGATCTTGACGTTGGCGTCGTCGAGCAGCGCCTGGATGTCGGTTTTCGCGTTGCTCGCGATGGTGTCGTTGGTGTCCTTGGCGGCCGCGATGATCTGCTCGGGGCCCGGGTTGGGCTGCTCACCCCGGTCGACCGCCTGCTGCGCGGTCGCGGCCGCGGAGTTGGCCTGCGAGATGTTGCTCTCGATCTTGCCCTTCGCGTCGCTGAACTTGCTCTCGACCTGCTGCTTGATCGTGCCGAGGTCCTTCTGCAGGGCCTCGAGCTTGTCGGCGACCTCGTCGAGCTTGTCCTTGAACTTCTTGCCTGCTTCGCCGACCTTGGCCACGTAGGCGAAGAACTCGTCGGCGGCCGGGCCGTCCCACACCTTGCCGTCCTGCAGGGAGGCGGCGGCGTTCTTCAGCTCGGCGGCGTGGTCCTCGGTGCCGGCGGAGGCCTCACGGAATTCATCGGCCGCCTGCTGAATGGTGGCCGGTTTGACCTTTTCGACCTCTTTGGCCTTGCTTTCCACTTCCGGCCAGATGGCCGGCATGCCCAGTGCCAAGATTCCGCCCCTTTACGCCAAAGAAATGTCAGGCCTGGCGTTGCTGCCGGGCAATGGTCTCGCCGGAGGCCTGGTCGTTCTCCGCGATCAGGCCCGCCGCGCGCAGCAGGGCGTCGCTGAGTGAGGTCATCAGCTTTCCCCCGGCCTCGAACTCGGAATGCACCCCGCTCTGGAAGCCGCCGAGTGCGCCCTTGACGTCCTCCGAGCCGCCCATCTCGCCGAAGGGATTGTGCTCCCCTTCGACCGGCATGACCTTGCCCTTGGACTTGTCGAATTCGTCGCGCAGCTTCGCCACCCGCCGCGCCGCGATCCCCATCGACTCCGCGTCGTACACCGGCACGTCTGGTCATCCCCTTCAGCAAGCCTTCGTCCGCCGATCAGACGTGACAGCCCGGGCGGCGGTTCCGCGAGTTACTTTAGAACTTCCGGCGCACCTCGCGCCTGCTTTCCCCACTGAGGTGTTTGTAGCATCTGGGCCTGGAACGTGGGGAGAGTCGTGAAGGCGTTGAATCCGGGTGAACCGGGGCAGGTCGGGCGTTATCGGCTGGTGGCTGCCCTGGGTGAGGGCGGCATGGGCCGCGTGCTGCTCGGGGTCGCGCCGGACGGGCGGCTGGTGGCGCTCAAGCAGATCCACCCCGGCCTGGCCCACGACCCCGGGTTCCGTGAGCGCTTCCGCCGTGAGGTGGACACCTCGCGCATGGTCTCCGGCGCGTACACCGCCGCGGTCATGGACGCCGACCCCGACGCGCCCACGCCCTGGCTCGCGTCGGTCTTCGTGCCGGGGCCGTCGCTGACCGAGGCCGTCGCGGCCGGTGGGCCGCTGCCGCCCTGGTCGCTGCACCACCTGGCGGCCGGGCTCGCGCTGGCGCTCGGCGAGATCCACCGCGCCGGGCTCATCCACCGCGACCTCAAGCCCAGCAACGTCATTCTCGCCGCCGACGGGCCCCGCGTGATCGACTTCGGCATCGCCCGCGCGGTCGAGGGTTCCTCCGAACTCACCCACACCGGCTCCATCATCGGCTCACCCGGGTTCATGTCCCCCGAACAAGCCGAGGGCCGCGCGCTCACCTCCGCCAGCGACGTCTTCTCCCTCGGCGCGCTGCTCGCCATGGCCGCCAGCGGGCAGAGCCCGTTCACCGGCACCTCCACCCCGCACACCCTCTACAACGTCGTCCACAACCAGCCCGACCTGCGGGCGCTGCCGCCCGGCATCCGCCAGATCGCGGAGGCGTGCCTGGCCAAGGACCCCGAGCAACGCCCGGCCCCGGCCTGGATCCTCGAGCAGCTCGGCCCGATCGCGCCCAACCCCCACCCCTGGCCGCCGGTGGTGCCGCAGCTGATCGAACGGCAGCGCGTCGCCGTGCACCAGGCGCTGCACCCGCCGAAACCGCGCAAATCCCGCCGTGGCCTGGCCATCGCGGGTGCGGCGGCCGGGGTGGTCGCGCTGGTCGCCGGGTCCATCGTCGCCGTCGAGCTCACCTCCGGGGACGAGCCGCCGCCCGCCCAGCCCGCCGCGCAGTCGGCCCCGCCCGCGCCCGCGCCCAGCACGCCGCCCAACCCGGACCCGCTGGGCACCGACAAGCTGCGCACGGTCGACCCGTGCCAGGTGCTCGACGGCAAGTCGGTGGCGGGCATCGGCGTGCTCAAGCCCAAGATCGACGTGCACCTGTGGGCGTGCACCTACACCGGGCCCGACGGCGACTGGGTCGATCTCGAGCTCGGCAACCACAACCCGATCGACGGCGTGCCGTCCGGGGAGCTGGCCGGGCTGCCGCTGACCGTCAAGGAAGGCGCGAACTGCGAGGCGGCGGTGCCGGTCAACGGCCGCGCCGACAGCGCGATCAAGGCCTCGACCAGCGCCAGCGCGAAGCTCGCCCAGCCGTGTGACGTGGCGAAGGCCATGCTCACCGACGCGATCACCCGCCTGCGTGAGAACCCGCCGCAGCACGAACAGCCACCGGGCACGCTCATCCCGGTCGACCCGTGCTCGCTCGCCTCGGCCACCGAGGTGCAGCCGTTCCTCGGGCCGGTGGTCAAGGTCGAACCGGAGGACCTGCACGGCTGCCGCTGGACGGTCTCCGGCTTCCTGAAGCTCGACCTGGTCAAGAGCCATCCGCCGGTGCAGTCGAAGGACAGCTCCTACGACGTCACCGGCACCGTCGACGTCAACGGCACGCCGGTGTACCTGACCAAGGAGTACCGGAACGGCGCCGGCGCGAGCTGCACGCTGACCTGGCAGCACCGGCCCATCGACGAGCGCAGCGCCGAGGTGGTCGAGATGCACCACAGCATTTCCGGCCAGAAACCCGCACCCGAGCAGGTCTGCGGCCCGTCGCTGGAATTCGCCAAGCTCATCATGCCGAAACTGCCGAAACCGTAGAGTCTCGCCGTGCAGCCGCTACGCCCCGACGAACCACGCCAGCTCGGCCCGTACCGCCTGATCGCCGCGCTCGGCGAGGGCGGCATGGGCCGGGTGCTGCTCGGCATCGCGCCCGACGGGCGATTCGTCGCGGTCAAGCAGGTGCACGCCCAGTTCGCGCACGATCCCGGGTTCCGCGAACGCTTCCGCCGTGAAGTGAACACCTCCCGCTTGGTCTCCGGTGCCTACACCGCCGCCGTGATGGATGCCGATCCCGAAGCCGAAACCCCTTGGCTCGCCTCGGTTTTTGTCACCGGGCCGTCGTTGAAGGAAGCCGTGGACGCGGCCGGGCCGCTGCCGGTGGCGGCGTTGCGGCACCTGGCGACCGGGCTCGCCGCGGCGTTGCACGACATCCACCGCGCGGGCCTGATCCACCGCGATCTCAAGCCCAGCAACGTCCTGCTCACCGAAGACGGCCCGCGGGTGATCGACTTCGGCATCGCCAGGGCGGTCGAGGACGGCCAGGAACTGACCGGCACCGGCGCGATCATCGGCTCACCCGCGTTCATGTCGCCCGAGCAGGCCGGGACCGCGCCGGTCACCCCGGCCAGCGACGTGTTCTCCTTCGGCGCGCTGATGGTCATGGCCGCCACCGGCCGCGGGCCGTTCACCGGTGCCACCACCGCGCAGACGCTCTACAACGTCGTGCACCACCAGCCCGACCTCAGCGCGGTGCCGCCGGACATCCGGCGACTGGTCGAACCGTGCCTGGCCAAGGATCCGGCGTACCGGCCCACCCCGGCGCAGCTGCTCGACTTCCTCGGCCACCTGCCGCCCGGCGCCACGCCATGGCCCGACGCCGTGCACGCGCGCATCCGGCAGCAGGACGCCGAAGTGCGCGCCGCGCTTTCCCTGCCACTGCCCGCGTGGCAACCACCGCCGCCCAAGCCCAAGCCCGCGAAGAAGCGCCGCCGCTGGGTGTGGGCGGTCGGCGCGGCCGTGTTGTCGGTGCTGCTGGTGGCGGGCACGGTCACCGTGTACCGGCTGGCGCAGTCGGCGAAGGCCGAGCGCGAGACCCCGCCCGCACTGTCCATTCAGGACGCTCTGACGCCGGAACGCCTGCTGCGCGTGGATCCGTGCCGGGTGCTCGACGGCGACTACGAGCCGGACGACCGGGCCGTCCGCACCTACAGCTGCCCGTACCAGGGCAAAGGTGACGTGAACGTCGAACTGGTGCTCGGCAATCCGCTGGAGACCACCGGCATCCGCACCTCGCCGACGGTGATCGAGGGCCAGGGTGTGCTGCTCAACGACATCAGCGGCGGCTGCGAGGCCATGGTCCGGCTGCCGTCGCGGCCCGGCTCCAGCGTGATGGTCACCAACTCCTCGCGGGACGGCGATCCGTGCGCGGTCGCCGAAACGGCGCTGACCAGGGCGCTGCACCGGCTGCGGGACCCCGCGGTCGATCGGCAGGTCCCGCCGGGCAGCGTGCTGCCGGTCGACCCGTGCGCCGTGCTCGACGACGCGACCACCCAGCGGATCCTCGGCGCGGCGGTGAAACCCGAGTCGAAGGCGCTGCGCCGGTGCGAATGGGCCGGGCAGGACACCCTCACCCTGCACCTCGACGTGATGTACCCGGACACCGAGGGCGTGGGGATCGATCTGGGCGGGATTCCCGCGCGGCGCACGGAGGCCACCGGCGGCGGGCCGGTGACCTGCACGATCAACTGGACGCACCGGGGTACCGGCGACGGCGAGACCGACCAGGTCCGGGTGAGCTACACGTCGAGCGTCAACGCGTGCGGGAAGGCGGAAGAGGCGGCAAAATCGGTTATCCCCAAGCTGCCCAAGCCCTAATCTGGCCGCTGTGGATCTCTTTTCGCGGTCGTGGACGGCGTTGCTCGCGGTGGTCGCCGACCTCGGCGACGAAGACTTCGCCCGCCCGTCCGGCTGCGCCGGGTGGCTCGTCCGCGACCTGGTGTGCCACCTGGTCATCGACGCGCAGGACGTGCTGATCACCCTGGTCACGCCCACCGAAGCCGAACCGACGCGCGACGCGGTCACCTACTGGGCGGTCTCCCGGACCCCGCCGACCGGTGACGACCCGCTCGACGCGCTGATCGTCCGGCTGGCCGCCGCGTACCAGGAGCCGGGGCTGCTGAAGTTCCACCTGGACGACGTCGGTTCCGCGGCCGGTCGCGCGGCCGTGCTCGCCGACCCCGCGCTTCGCGTCAGCACGCAGGACATGGTCCTCACCGCGGGCGACTACCTCTCGGCGTATGTCCTGGAGTGGACGCTGCACCACCTCGACCTGATCGCGCACCTGCCCGGCGCGACGCCACCACCGGCGGAAGGCCTGGCGCGGACACGCGAAATGCTGGAGCAGATCGCCGGGGCCGCGTTCCCGGAGTCGTTCTCCGACCGGGACGCGCTGCTGATCGGCACGGGCCGCCGGGCGCCGACCGACGCGGAAAGGGCCGAACTCGGCGAGCTGGCGGCCAAGTTGCCCCTGGTCCTCGGCTAGATCTCTTCCAGCAATTCCCAGACGCGCTGCGAGAGCAGGGTGTTGTCGGCGGGGGCGACCGTGGCCCAGTCGCGGTTGTCGGTGTTGCGTGCCAGCTGGAACAGGTAACGACCGGCGTCGGTGTCGTGGAAGGCGACCACCCGCGGCGCCCGGCGCATGCCGTCGCGGCCCTGCCGCTCCGCGCCGAACTGGCCGCGTGCGACCGTGCCGATCAGCATGCCCGCCAGCTCCTGGCACTGCCACAACGGCACACCACGATCCTCCAGCGCGGTGACCAGCGCTTTCGCGTCACCGCGGGCGTCGGCGTCGGCTTCGACGAGCACGTCGTGCGGCAGGCTCACCGACCGGCCGACCCCGGGGTGCAGCTCACCGGTGACCGACACCGCGGCCTCGGCGAGCGAGCTGTCCCTGGCCGGGATGAGCCACACCTCGTCACCGTCGACCACGCCGAGCAGCGCCTCGCTGCCCACGCTCACCGCGAGCCCGTGGATCTCGCGTTCCGCCCACACCCAGACGTCGATGCTCACCTTCGGCCGGGCGAGCAGGTTCAGCATGTCGAGCAGCTCGCCGTCGGCGCGGCGGCCTCTGGCCAGGCGCCGGTCGGCGAGCGTGCGCCACGCCCGCTCGACCAGCGCCGCCCGTTCGGCGTGGGTGTGGCCCGGCGTCGGAACGTCGAGCGCGACATGGCGTTCCGGCAGGCCCTGTGCTTCCCAGAGCATGTCGAATTCCAGCGCGGACAGCACCAGGCTGCCGTTGGGCGAACCCACGTTGTCGTTACTCCTCAGCGTGCGTCGCCGGCATCGTCGCGGCCGATCACGTCGGGCGCCACCATCCGCTGGTCGGTGAACAGGTCCTTGTCGTCGATGCCGAACTTGCGGACGTGCTCGGCGTCGCCCTCGCCGTCCTGCGTGGCGGCCTGCTCGAGGAAACCGCGGCGCTTCTCGGTCTCGGCGCCCTGGCCGGACCGGCGCAGCGCGCGCTGCTCCTCTTCGGGCAGATCACCCATTGGCACCTGGCCGGAGCGCGGGAAGTTGCCGGGGGACCCGCTCTTGCCAACGCCACGGCCGCGCCGGTCGCCCTCACCACCGGCCATCGCACCGCCGACCGCACCGGCCCCGATGGCCGCCGCGCCGGAGGCGAAGTCGCCGACGCCGCCCGGTTTCGGCACCGCGGTGAACCCGCCGCCGGGCGGCATCGCGCCGGGCGCCTGCGGGCCGGAGCCGAAGATCTTGCCCTTGCCGAGCGGGCCGTCACCACCGCCGGGCACACCGCCGCCCGGGGCACCGCCCTTGCCGCCGACCAGGTTGTCGGCGCCGCCACCACCGCCGGGGAGGCCACCGCTGAGCTTGCCCGCGATGCCGCCGGGAGACCCGGGAGAACCAGGCGTGCCCGGTGTTCCCGGGGTGCCCGGCGAAACCGGCGTGCCGATGTTGTTCGGGAACGGCCTGCCCGTGCCCTGCCCGCCCGGCGGGTTCTGCCCGATCACGCCGGGCGAGTTCGGCACCCCGGGGTGACCCGGCTGACCCGGCCCTGGCTGACCCGGACCCGGCTGACCGGGGTGGCTCGGCTGGCTGGGCTGGTTCGGCTGCGTGTGCTGCGGCACCCGGCCACCCGGGACCACCGGCCCCGGCGCCACCACCGGCGGCGCGGACGAAGGCGGCGTCGCCGAGCTGGGCGCGGTCGAGGAGTCCGGAATGGACACGCTGGGACGGCTGCCACCGGACTGCTGCGGCAGGCCCATCGGCGGCGTCGGCGGGTCGAACCCGCCGGCCCCCGACTGGGTGGTCGGCAGCGGGCCCTTGCCACCGCTGGCCGGCGGCGGGCCGTCGGTGATCGGCGAGCCGCCCGCGTGCACGTTGGCGGCCTGCGTGCCGATGTCCAGCGGGCTGGGCCCGCCCGGCGTGCCGGTCAGGTTGAGCGCCTCGGGCGCGTTCAGCGCCTCGGTCCACGACAGGTTGTCGCCGCTGGCCTTGGCGTAGTCGTTGAGCACCCCGACGGCCTGGTCCTTCGCCTCACGCGAGGCCTTGACCGCCTTGGCGTGGTCGGTTTCGTAGCCGATCAGGCTCATCAGCCCGTCACCGAGCGAGTAACCACCGGAGCCGGCGCGGATCGCGCTCGATTCCGGCAGCTTGTGCAGGGTCCGGGTGAACGCCTCGCCCTGGGCGAAGATCAGCTCCGCGGACTGGGTGACCTTGTCCCCGGCGTCGGCGGAGAACCCGGCCTGC
This sequence comes from Amycolatopsis albispora, assembly GCF_003312875.1. Taxonomy (NCBI): domain Bacteria; kingdom Bacillati; phylum Actinomycetota; class Actinomycetes; order Pseudonocardiales; family Pseudonocardiaceae; genus Amycolatopsis; species Amycolatopsis albispora. The sequence continues at coordinate 6,789,215 of NZ_CP015163.1, read as the reverse complement.
TCGACCAGCACCGCGCTGGCCCGGCCACCCGCGCCGCTGGTCCACGCCACGCCGAGCTTCGACAGCTCCTCACGCAGCGTCTTGTCGGTGTTGGCCAGTTCCCTGGCCACCGCCTTCAGCGCGTCGACCGCCTCCCCGATGCCGCCGACCCCGGACCCGGAGCGGAACTTGTCGATCTCGTCCGCGATGCCGTTGGGGCTGTACCCGTCGAACCGGTGGCCGCGGATCCGCTCCACCATCGCCGAAATGTCCACGTTCTTCCCCTAACCCCTGGAACCCAAGGTCTTCACCGCGAGCGCCGCCGCGCCCGCCGAAAGCTCGCACAGTTGCCGCTGGTCGAACGCGCCCCTGGTGACCGGGTAGAGCTGCACCCGCAGGGTCTGGCCCGCCGCCACGCCGACCAGCGTCTCGCAGTCGCTGGGCGAGCTGCCGCGGCCGTGGTGCGTCAGCGCCGGGAACCGCTCCACCTGGCGCGGTTCGGTGATCTTGCTGCCGTTGCGGCGGTCGCCGGTCACCCAGGCCTCGAGATCGGCCCCGGTGATCGCCTCGACGTAGTAGGTGTAGTGCGGTTCGCCCTTGGCCACCGGCAGCGAGCAGGTCGGGCCTTCGCGCTGGTTGTCCGCGGGCAGCGGCTCCGGCTGCTCGGTGATCTTCAGCTCGTCCAGCTGCGCTTCGGTGAACAGCGTGCACGGGTCGATCCCGTCCAGGCGCAGCTCCGCCGGGCGCGGGGCGGGCACCGGCGCCGGCGCGGACGGGGGCGTGACCGGCTCGGGCAGCGTCCCGGAGGTGGATTCGCAGCCAGCCACGGTCGCCAGGCCGGCGGCGGCCAGGCACAACACGGGCCTAAGCCGGGTGGACACGCCGGTCCTCGAGGGCGCCGACGGTCGCGTCCTCGTTGCCCTGGTACGTCTGCGAGGCGGTGCGGAGCTGGTCGGCCAGCGTCCGCAGGCCCTCGACATACGAGCGGACCTGCTTCTCGTACGAGCTTTCACCGGCCACCACGACCTCGTTCCAGGCCTCGACGGCGTGCTTGCTCACGATGTCCTCGGACGGCGGATCGATCCACAGCTGGCCGAGGCGCTGCGCGAGCCGCTGCTCGAGCTGCTCCGCCTGGTCGTGGATGATCTTCGCCACCGCGTCCACCTGGTCGGGCTGGACCTGGAGGTCCTTCACGCCGGGCACCGACGGCACGGCCGCGGGCAAGCCCGACGAGGACTGGCGGTAGACCGCACCGGTCACCGACGGCTCGTTCTCTGACATCTGCGCACCCCACCTACGGTTGCCTGTGCTGGCAGGCTACCAACGCGCGAACAACGGCGGACTGCTCTTGGACGCGGAGAACGGCATGCCGGTTCCGCTCAGTTCGCGGGAACCGCGATTTCGCCGTGGACCGCCTTCAGCGCGATGTCGGTCCGGTGGTGCGAGCCGGGCAGGTGGATCTTCTCCACCTTGGCGTAGACCTCCTCGCGCGCGGCGGCGAGGTCGTCCCCGACGCCGACCACCGACAGCACGCGGCCGCCGTGCGCGACCACGGCACCGTCGTCGCGGCGGCGGGTGCCGCCGTGCAGCACCCCGTCGGCCTCGGCCCCGGTGATCACGTCACCCGAACGCGGCACCCCGGGATAACCGTCGGCGGCGATCACCACGGTGACCGCGGCACCCCGCTCCCATTCGAGCGGCGGCTGCGCGGCCAGCTCACCGGTGGCCACCGCGTGCAGCAGCCCGGCCAGCGGGGTGTGCAGCAGGGCCAGCACGGCCTGGGTCTCCGGGTCGCCGAAGCGGCAGTTGAACTCGATCACCTGCGGACCGGTCGAGGTGAGCACCAGCCCGGCGTAGAGCAGGCCGGAGAACGGGGTGTCCCGGTCGGCCAGCTCGTCGACCACCGGCTGCACCACGGTGCGCACGATCTCGTCGACCAGCCCGGGCGGGGCCCACGGCAGCGGGGCGTAGGCACCCATGCCGCCGGTGTTCGGCCCGGCGTCGCCGTCGCCGACCCGCTTGAAGTCCTGCGCGGGGAGCAGCGGCACCACCGTGCGGCCGTCGACCAGGCAGAACAGCGACAGCTCCGGCCCGTCCAGGAACGACTCCAGCAGCACCGGGTGACCGCCGTCGAGCAGGGTCATCGCGTGCGCTCGGGCGCGGTCGCGATCGGCGGTGACCACCACGCCCTTGCCCGCGGCGAGGCCGTCGTCCTTGACCACCCAGGTGGGGCCGAACCGGCCGAGCGCGGCGTCGAGGTGCGCGGGGTTGTCCACGATCTCGCTGTGCGCGGTCGGCACGCCGGCGGTGTTCATCACGTCCTTGGCGAAGGACTTCGAGCCCTCGATCCGCGCCGCGGCGGCGGACGGGCCGAAGCACGGGACACCCGCCTTGCGGACCGCGTCGGCGGCCCCGGCCACCAGCGGGACCTCGGGGCCGATCACCACCAGGTCCGCCTTCCAGCGGGTGGCCAGTTCGGCGACCGCGGCGGCGTCGGAGACGTCGACGGCGAGCGGCTCGGCCAGCGCGGCGATGCCCGCGTTGCCCGGAGCGCAGGCGATCGCGGTCACCGCCGGATCGTGCGACAGAGCCAGGACAAGGGCATGCTCACGGGCACCGGACCCGATTACCAGGACACGCACGGGGCTCAGGGTATCTGGGGCGCCGGAGCCGCCGCACGTTGGTCACCCGCGCGGCGGCTTGACGGGCGATCAACCCCCGAGTGCCTGCTTGGCGCCCGCGTGCAGCGGGACCGGGTCGGTGTGGGCCGCGTGCTCCTTGACGATCTGCTTCGCCGCCGGGTGCACCTGCTCCAGCTCCGCCTTGCGGTCGAAGATCAGCTTGGTCAGCGCGCAGCCGTCCGCGGTGGGGAAGTCGTCGCGGACCACCAGCAGGTTCGGCACCACGATGGTCGGCACGTCGGCGGGCAGCTGGTAGGTGGCCGCCGGAATGGTGCCCGCCTCGTACACCGGGTTGATCTGCTGCAGCTTCGGCAGCAGCGGGGTGATGTCGACGAACTTCACCCCGGCCCCCATCGAGGTGGTCAGGTCGGTGATCTCCGGCGTGGGCAGCCCGCCCGACCAGACCAGGCCGTCGATGGTGCCGCCCTTCATGCCCTCCACCGACTTGCCCAGCGCCAGCCGCTGCGCCTGGATGTCGGCGTCCGGGTTCAGCCCGGCCGCGGTGAGCAGCCGGTTCGCGATCACCTCGGTGCCCGACTTCGGCGAGCCGGTGGAGATCCGCTTGCCGCGCATGTCCTCGACCGAGTTGATGCCGGCGTCCGCGCGCACCACCACCTGGGTGGAGTTCGGGTAGATCCGCGACAGCGCCTGGATCTTCTGCGGCTTGCCCTCGAAGGCGCCCTTGCCGTTGACCGCGTCGGCGGCGGTGTCGGCGAGGGTGAAGGCCACGTCGTACTCGCGGCCGGTGAGCTGCTGGATGTTCTGCACCGAGGCGCCGGTCTCCGCGGCCGTCGCCTTGAGCTTGGTGTTGTTGCTGAGCAGCTGCGCGATGCCACCGCCCATCACGTAGTAGACCCCGCCGACGTTGCCGGTGGCGATGGTGATCCGGCCGTCGGCCGCCTCGCAGGCCACCTGGCCGCCCTGCCCCTGCGCAGGTTCCGCGGTCTGCTTCCCACCGCACGCGGTCGCCGAAAGCGCGACGGCCAGCGCGCCTGCCAGCAAAAGCTTCGAACGCATGACTCTCTCCTTAAACGGCTTCACGAGCGGGTTTCTCGCGCCAGACGAGGTGGGCTGCCGCGGCCACCAGGCAGAGCCCGATGCCCACGGCGATCGCGATCGGTTCGAGGTAGAGCAGGCAGACCGCGGCGGGCACGCACAGCGCCCGCACCTGCCAGCGGACCGGGCCGGCCACCCAGCCGCCGGTGACCACGGCGAGCACGGCCACCGCGAGCGCGGACACCGCCGCCACCCACAGCACGGTGCCGAAGCTCGCCTGCAGCAGCAGGGCCGAACCGTTGTCGGTGAGCACGAAGGCGATCGGCACCAGGAAGGCGGGCAGCGTGTACTTCCACGCCTGCCACATGGTGCCGATCACCGAGCCGCCGGTGATCGCGGCAGCGGCCACCGCGGCCAACGCGGTCGGCGGGGTCACCTCGGACAGCACGGCGTAGTAGAAGATGAACATCGCGCGCTCGGCGTCCGCGACGCCGACGTCGGCCAGCGCCGGGCCGAGCACCACCCAGGCGATGATGAACGACGCGGTCACCGGCACCGCGAGGCCGAGCACGCCGACCGCGACCGCCGAGAAGAACACGGTGAGCACCAGCACCGCCGTCGGATTGCTGGAAATCGCCTGCGCCGCCTGCACGAGCGCGTCCGCGAGCACCTGGCCCAGCCCGGTTTTGGTGATGGTCGAGGTGATGATCCCGGCCGCCGCGCAGACCGCGATGACCGGCAGCGCGCCCCGCACCCCGAGCGACAGCGCGACGGCCATCTCCTTCAGCCATGCCTTCAGCGCCTCACCGCGGTTCTCACCGGAACCGGCCAGCTTGGCCAGCAACGCGAACAACGCGGCCACGCCGGTGGCGTAGACGACCGCGGCGAACGGCGGGATGTCCAGCGCCAGGAACACCACGATGATCGCCAGCGACAGGAAGTGGTAACCACCGCGCAGCAGCAGTTTCCCGGCCTTGCCGTGGGCCACCTCGACGGCCTTGGCGCCGAAGCGGCGGGCGTCGGCCTCGACCGCGAGCACGATGCCGAGGTAGTAGAGCAGCGTCGGCACGATCGCCCAGACCAGCACGGTCAGGTACTCGGTCTGCAGGTACTCGGCGATGATGAAGGCCGCCGCGCCCAGCGTCGGCGGCGAAAGGATGGCGCCGATGCCGGAGGCGGCCAGCAGCCCGCCCGCGTTCTCCTTGGGATAACCGGCTTTGCGCAGGATCGGCCAGGTGATCGAGCCGAGGCTGACCGCGGTGGCCGTGCCGGAGCCGGAAACCGTGCCGAGCAGGAATCCGGAAAGGACGGTGGTGCGGCCGGGTGCCGTGCGCGACCGCTTGAACAACGCGAAGCTGAACTCGACGAAGAACTGCCCGGCACCGGAGGCGTTGAGCACCGCGCCGTAGATGGTGAACAGCACGATGTAGCTGGCGGCCACGTCCAGCGGGGTGCCGTAGAACCCGCTCGCGTCGTTGTACAGCGCGTTCACGATCTGGCCGAAGTCGATGCCCGCGTGCGCGATGCCCCAGCTCTGCGGCAGGAAGCCGCCGTAGTAGGCGTAGGCCAGGAAGGCCACGCAGACCAGCGGCAGCACCAGCCCGGTGGTCCGCCTGGTCGCCTCCAGCACCAGCACCAGCAGTAGCGCCCCGGCTACGATGTCCACAGTGGACAAGACGCCCTGCCGGTCCAGGAAGTCGTCGAACCCGCCGCCGGGAAAGGGCAGCACCGGGTACAGGCCGGTGAGCAGGGCGATCACCGCGAGCACCCAGTCGAGCACACCCGGGTCGTCCGTCTCGGCGCTGTCCTTTCGCGACCGCGGCCGGTAGCAGAGGAACACCGCGGGCAGCGTGCAGCCGAGGAAGATCACCAGGTAGTACTGCACGCCCTGGGCGAACGGGAAGAACACCTGCTTGAGCACCAGCAGCGAGACCGCGAAGCAGACCACGCCGACGAGGAGGTCGGGCCGCCGCGAAAGCTGCCTGGCCGGCCGTTCCTCGTCTTGAACAGCGACCACGTCCGCTGTTCCCGGTGACTTCTCTGTCGTTTCGGCCAAGGCACACTCCGCTCGCACGCCACCACGCTGAATGCACGCTACGGTGTCCCGGCTCACAGATGAAGGGTTGATCCAGATCGCGTTAACCCGTATTTAAGCGGCCGGACTTCCGGGGCGGTGAAGGTAGCGCCGACCCACACACGAGGAGGACGAAGATGGTGCGCAGAAGACTCGCCGTGCTGGCGCTGAGCGGGCTGGCGGTGCTCGGCATGGCGGCGGTGCCCGCGGCGGCGCAGGCCGAGGTGCGGGCCGGCATCGGCAAGGGGCACGATGAGCCGGTGATCGTCGGACACCGCGGGGCGCCGGGCTACCGGCCGGAGCACACACTGGCCTCCTACGAGCTGGCCTACCGCCAAGGCGTCGACTGGGTCGACGTCGACCTAGTGCCGACCAAGGACGGCCAGCTGGTCGCCCGGCACGAGAACGAGATCGGCGGCACCACGAACGTGGCCGACCACCCCGAGTTCGCCGACCGCAAGACCACCAAGGTGATCGACGGCACCAGCTACACCGGCTGGTTCACCGAGGACTTCACCCTGGCCGAGCTGAAGACGCTGCGGGCCAAGGAGCGCATCCCGGACCTGCGGCCGCACAACAAGATCTACGACGGCCGGTTCGAGATCGCCACCTACCAGGAGGTGCTGGACCTGACCCGCGAGCTCGGCCGCGAGCTGCGCCGGGAGCTGGGCACCTACCCGGAGATCAAGCACTCCACCTACTTCCGCAAGATCGGCAACCCGACCGAGCCGAAGCTGGTCGAGCTGATCAAGCGCAACGGGCTCGACCGCAAGAACGCGCCGGTGATCGTGCAGTCGTTCGAGGTGTCGAACCTCAAGGAGCTGAACCGGCAGCTGCGCGTGCGGCTGGTGCAGCTGACCTCGGCCAGCGGCGCGCCCGCCGACTTCGTGGAGAACGGCGACCCGCGCACCTACGCCGACCTGGTCACCCCGGCCGGGCTGAAGGAGATCGCCGGCTACGCCGACTCGCTCGGGCCGGAGAAGAACCAGGTGATCGCCCGTGACGCGGCCGGCAACCTCGGCTCGCCGACCGCGCTGGTCACCAACGCGCACAACGCGGGCCTGCCGGTGGTGCCGTACACCTTCCGGAACGAGAACAACTTCCTGCCGCTGAACCTGCGCTCGTCGGCCGACCCGGCCGCGTGGGGCAACGCGTTCGGTGAGTTCGAGGCCTTCTTCGCCGCGGGTGTGGACGGCGTGTTCGCCGACCACCCGGACACCGCGCTGGAAGCCGCCAAGTAAGGCGTTGAGGGCGCTGACCTGAACACGAATGTGGCTTTCGGGGCGGGTTCAGCCCGCCCCGAAAGCCACATTCGAGACGTTTGGCGTCTCGAAAGCCACATTCGTGACAGCGCCGTCGACGGTTCAGGTCAGGGCGCGGGTGAGTTCGCCGACCAGGCGCCAGGTGCGCAGCTGGTCCGCGGTCCCGGCCAGGTCCGACTGCGTGATCACCACTTCCGTGGCCCCGGCGTCGAAGTAGCGCCGGATCTCCGCCGCGACCAGTTCCTCGTCGCCGATGACCGCGAGCTCGGCGGCCTTCGTGGCCCCGCTCAGCTCGATGATCCGCTGGTACGACGGGATCGAGTCGTAGAACGCGGTCTGTTCGGCCATCCGGCGGCGCGCGGTCTCCAGGTCCGAGGTGACCAGCGCGGGCAGCGCGGCGATGACCTTCGGCGCCGGGCGGCCCGCGGTGTCCGCGGCCGCCCTGATCGTCGGCACGATGTGGCCGGCCAGCGCTTTTGGCCCGGCCAGCAACGGCAGCGTGCCGTCCGCCAGCTCGCCGGTGACGCGCAACGCCTGCGGTCCCATCGCGGCGACCACCACCGGCACCGGTTCCGCCCCCGCCACCTTCGCGCTCATCGGCGGCTTCGCGGTGATCAGCTCACCTTCGAAGGAGGCCGTGCCGGTCTCGAACACCGAGCGCACCACGGTCAGGAACTCCCGCAGCCGCGCGATCGGCCGGTCGTTCGGCACGCCGAAAACCGGTTCCGCGAAGGCGGGCGCACCCAGGCCCAGCCCGAGCGTGAACCGCCCGCCGGTGGCCGCCTGCGCGGTCTGCGCCTGCGACGCGACCAGCAGCGGGTGCCGTCCGGCGATCGGCACCACCGAAACCCCGACGGTGATCTCCGGCACCGCGCGCCCGGCCACGGTGGCCAGTGTGATCGCGTCGTAGCTGAACACCTGGCCGAACCAGGCCGACCGGACACCCGCGGCCGCCGCGCGGCGCGCCTGGCCGACCACGTCGTCCACGGCGTTGACCGCGCCGGCGGCCGGGGCGATGGCGATTCCCAGTGTCATGTCCTGGGCAACCCCGGCCACCACGCCAAGATTCCCGCGTGGCTCAGAGGAACTGGTGCCGCACGATGGTCTGCTCGCGGCCCGGTCCGACACCGATCGCCGAAATCCGCGCGCCGGACAGCTCTTCCAGCCGCTCCACGTACGCCCGCGCGTTCGCCGGCAGGTCCTCGAAGCTGCGGCAGTCCGACAGGTCCTCCCACCAGCCGGGCAGCTCTTCGTAGATCGGCACCGCGTGGTGCACGTCGGTCTGGGTCATCGGCATGTCGTCGGTGCGCACGCCGTCGACCTCGTAGCCGACGCAGACCGGCACCTTCTCCAGCCCGGAGAGAACGTCCAATTTGGTCAGGAAGTAGTCGGTGATCCCGTTGACCCGCACCGCGTAGCGCGCGATCACCGCGTCGAACCAGCCGGTGCGGCGGGACCGCCCGGTGGTCACGCCGAACTCGCCGCCCGCCTTGCGCAGGTTCTCGCCCGCCTCGTCGTGCAGCTCGGTCGGGAACGGCCCGGAGCCGACGCGCGTGGTGTAGGCCTTGAGAATGCCGAGCACCGTGGTGATCCGGCCCGGCCCGATGCCGGACCCGGCGCTGGCGCCGCCCGAGGTCGGGTTCGACGAGGTGACGAACGGGTAGGTGCCGTGGTCGACGTCGAGCAGGGTGCCCTGCGAACCCTCCAGCAGCACGGTTTCCCCGCACTCCAGCGCCTTGTTCAGCTCCAGGCGGGTGTCGGCGATCCGGTACGCGAACTTCTCGCCCGCCGCGAGCACCTCGTCGGCCACCTGCTCCGGCTCGAGCGCCTTGCGGTTGTACACCTTCACCAGCACCTGGTTCTTGAACTCCAGTGCCGCTTCCACCTTCTGGCGCAGGATCTTCTCGTCGAGCAGGTCCTGCACGCGGACGCCGACGCGGGCGATCTTGTCCTGGTAGCACGGGCCGATGCCGCGCCCGGTGGTGCCGATCTTCTTCGCGCCGAGGTAGCGCTCGGTGACCTTATCGATGGCCACGTGGTACGGCATGATCAAATGCGCGTCGGCGGAGAGGAGCAGCCGCGAGGTGTCCACCCCGCGTGCTTCGAGCCCGGCCAGCTCGTCGAGCAGCACCCCGGGATCGACCACCACGCCGTTGCCGATGACGTTGGTCACGCCGGGGGTGAGAATGCCGGACGGGATGAGGTGCAGCGCGAAGTCCTGGCCGTCCGGGAGCACCACGGTGTGCCCCGCGTTGTTGCCACCCTGGTACCGCACGACCCACTGCACGCGGTCGCCGAGCAGGTCGGTGGCCTTTCCCTTGCCTTCGTCGCCCCATTGGGCACCGATGAGCACGATGGCCGGCATGTGACACTCCAGGATGTTTCGGCGACAAGGACTTGGCGCTGGTAAATGCCGGTGCATGACTGTAACGGAGGACCTGGGCGTGCGTGGAGTGGTGCTGGTTTGCGGGCCCGGCGCGCCGGATTTCCCGGCGGTGGACGGCCTGCGCACCGAGGTGGTGCCCGCCCGTCCCGGCAAGGCGGAAGTGGACCCGTTGCTGCCGGATGCCGGGCATCTGGTGGTCGCCGGGACCGACGCCGACCTGGCCGCGGTGGTGTTGCGGCTGCTGCGGAAGGACCGCCTCGGCGGCACCACGGTCGGCTTCGTGCCGCTCGGCGGGGAGTCGGAGGTCGCCGGGCTGTGGTCGTTGCCTTCCGACCCGGCGCACGCCTTCCGGCTGGCCGTGCGCGGCGACGTCGACCCGGTGCCGTTGATCCGCGACGACGCGGGCGGTGTGCTGCTCGGCCGCGGTGAGGTCGCGCCGGTGCAGGGCGTCGGCTACTGCGACGACCAGGTCGCGCTGCGCGGCCGGGCGCGCTCGATCGTGGTCACCCCGGACACCGAGGGCGGCGCGGGCCTGGTCGTCCAGGTCACCAAGGGCGTGTTGTTCCGGCGGCCGGTCACCTTCTACGGGCGCGCCTTCCAGCTCGGCTGCATCCCGGCGGTGCCGGTGTCCGACGGGGTGCCGTACCCGCGCGAGATGAAGCGCTGGACCTGGTACCGCCACACCGAGGACCTGCGGCTGGTGCGCGGACTGGCCTGAGCCGCCCGACGAAAGCACCTACTGTTCACGTCAGCGCGTTGCTAGCTTCACCCATGTGAGTCAAGGTCAGAAAGTTCCCAACAGCTGATCGAGAGGTGACATGGTGACCCTGCATCGCCGCACCGCCCGCACCGCACTGACCACGCTCGGAGTCTCCGCCCTGCTCGTCGCGGGCCTGCCGGGGATCGCCTCCGCCGAGCCGCCGAACATCCCGGACGCCGGCACCGCGCAGACCCAGCTCAGCGAGCTGACCGTGGCACCGGACGGCTCGCCGGACGGCTACGACCGCGACAAGTTCCCGCACTGGAGCGACCAGGGCGACAACTGCAACACGCGCGAGGTGGTGCTCAAGCGCGACGGCACCGACGTGGAGACCGGCACCGACTGCGCGGCCACCTCCGGCAGCTGGTTCAGCCCGTACGACGACGCCACCTGGACCGAAGCGTCCGATGTGGACATCGACCACGTGGTGCCGCTGGCCGCCGCCTGGCGCACCGGCGCGGCGAGCTGGACCGACGACAAGCGCGAGCAGTACGCCAACGACCTCGACGCCCCGCAGCTGATCGCGGTGACCGACAACGTCAACCAGGAGAAGGGCGACAAGTCGCCGGAGGCGTGGAAGCCGCCGTCGACCGGCTACTGGTGCACCTACGCGCGGATGTGGATCGGCGTGAAGCACAAGTGGGAACTGACCGTGAACGACGCCGAAAAGACCGCGCTGTCGGACATGCTCGGCAGGTGTTAACGCAGCCTCGCGATGATCTCCGGGGCGTGCCCCTGCAACCGCAGGACGCCGCCCACGGTGAACTCGGTGAGCAGGTCGATCAGCGCCTCCGGGTCGGGCGCCGGTTCGTCCCAGCTCATGCCGACCAGTGCTTCGGTCATCGCGAAGTACATGGCCACCAGCGCCTTGTCGGTGCGGCCTGACTCCACCCCCTGCGCGGCCCACCGGGCCCGGCTCGCCTCGGCGTAGATCGTGGCGAGCCGGGCCCGCACGCGGTTCAACGCCGGATCGCCCGCGCGCTCGGCCTGCTGCAGCAGCGGCAGCGCGTCCGGGTGCTCGGCGACGAAGGCGAACATCGCCGCGTAGTTCGCGCGCGCCCACACCCGCAGCTTCGGCTCCGAGGCGTCCAGCGCGGGCTTGCCGACCTTGGCGTGGATCAGCTCCTCGGTGGCCTTGACCGCCTCGGCGAAGAGTTCCTTCTTGCCGCCGTAGGTCTCGTAGACGGCCTGCCGCGTGACCCCGGCGGCACCGGCGATCTGCTCGACGGTGGCGGCCTGCGGCCCGCTCTCGGCGAACACCCGCCGGGCGGCACCCAGGATCAGCGCGCGCTGCTCGTCCACCGGCAGCTTGCGCGGCCTGCCCACCCGCCTTGACATGTGCGCCACCTCACCTGAACATATTTCCGACACTGTCGTCGAAAAAGCCGCGCAGCTCACCGGGGAGCCACCTTGCGCCGATCACTCAGCCGGGCGTTCGCCACGGCCCTGTCCGCCATCACGCTCACCGGCCTGGTGTCGTTCGCCGCCGCACCAGCGACCGCGGAATCCTTCTACGATCCGCCGTCCCCGCTGCCGGCGGGCGACAACGGCGACATCATCAAGCACGAACCCGCCGACTTCTTCATCGACCCGGTGAAGCTGATCCGGGCACCGGCCGAGGTGCGGCGGATCATGTACCGCAGCCGTGACACGCACGGCGAGCCGATCGCGGTGACCGGCACCGTGCTCACCCCGCACCAGGCGTGGACCGGCGGCGGCGACCGGCCGATCATCGGCTACGCGGCGGGTACCCAGGGCGTCGGCGACAACTGCGCGCCGTCGCGGGCGATGGCCGCGGGCATGGAGTACGAGGGGCCGTTCATCTCGGGCCTGCTGCTGCGCGGGTACGCGGTGGTGGTCACCGACTACGAGGGCCTCGGCACACCGGGCATGCACACCTACGCCAACCGCGAATCGCAGGCGCACACCGTGCTCGACTCGATCCGCGCGGCACAGCGGCTCGACGCGGCGAACCTGCCCGACGCCGGACCGGTCGCCATCGCCGGGTACTCGCAGGGCGGCGGCGCCTCCGCGGCGGCGGCCGAACTGCAGCCGTCGTACGCGCCGGAGTTGAAGCTCAAGGGCGCGTACGCGGGTGCGGTCCCGGCGGACCTCGCCCGCGTGGCGCGGAACCTCGACGGCGCCTACGCGGCGGGCTTCCTCGGGTACGCGCTGCTGAGCATGGACGAGGCCTACCCGGAGCTGAACATCCGCGGGGTGCTGAACGACAAGGGCAACAAGATGCTCGACCAGGTCGCGACGCAGTGCACCGTCGAGGCGATCGCGGCGCACGCGTTCACCAGGTCGACCGCGCTGACCAAGGACGGCAGGCCGCTGGCGGACTACCTGGACGAGGAGCCGTACGCGTCGCGGCTGGCGGAGCAGAAGATCGGCGAGCGGAAGCCCGCGGTGCCGATGCTGGTGGTGCACAGCACGCTCGACGACATCGTGCCGTACGCGCAGGGCCGCGACATGGCGCGTGAATGGTGCGGGCAGGGCGCGAAGGTGCAGTTCAGCAGTTCGGTGGTGCCCACGCACGTGGGCGGCGCGATCCGGGCGTTCCCGGAGGCGTTCCTGTGGCTGGAAGGCCGGTTCGGCGGGAAGCCGGCGCCCGCGAACTGCGGCTGGTTCTAGCACTGGCCGATGTCACGAATGTGGCTTTCGAGACGTTTCGCGTCCCGAAAGCCACATTCGTGACAGGGGCGTCAGGCGAGGCCGGTGGCTTCGGCGGCGGCCGGGTCGGAGTCGGTGATGAACTTGCGGCACCGCTCGTACTCCTCGGTCTCGCCGATGCGCTGCGCCGCCTTGGCCAGCACGGCGAGCGCGCGCAGGAAGCCCTGGTTCGGCCGGTGCGCCCACGGCACCGGGCCGAAGCCCTTCCAGCCCGCGCGGCGGAGCTGGTCGAGACCGCGGTGGTAACCGGTGCGCGCGTAGGCGTACGCGGCCACCGTCTCGCCGCCGTCCAGCGCCTTCTCCGCGAGCGCGGCCCACGCCTCGCTGAAGTCCGGGTGCTCGGCGGCGACCTCGGCGGGATCGGTTCCGGCGTCGAGCGCGGCCTGTGCGGCCGTGCGCTCGGGAAGTTCGGTCGGGTCGGGTCCCAGCAGGTTCTGCGTCATGCCGACATTCTGCTCGCTACAGGAACAGGCTCGTCACGATCCCACCGGCGCCCAGGATGAGCGCGGCGACCAGCACGGCGGCGACCACACGTTTTGGCATCATCGCCCGACACCATGCCGTCGCCACCCGGCCGAAGGCAAACCCGGAACCCTTACGGGTGAACCCTGGTTTCCGCGCCGATTGCCCGCCCGCCCTATCGACGGTGACCTTGACCAGGGATGATGACCTTGTGACGAAGGCAGTGAGTGCGTCTGGGGAAGCCGAGCCCGACGTCATCCCCAAGAACCCGATCGCGAAGACGAAGCTGTTCTTCCGCCTGTACTGGAAACGCGGCGCGCCAGGGCAGCCGACCGCGCCGTGGGCGCTGAACTTCGCGTACTCGATGTGGCTGATCGCGTTCGCCTTCAAGCTGATCGGCTCGTCGTGGGACATGTCGTGGCACTTCATGTGGCTGCGTGACGACCTCGCCCCGCCGCACCTGATCAACACCGTCGGCACCGGCATCGTGGTGGTGCTGGTGGCCATCCACAGCTACACCGGCCTCGGCTGCGACCGGCGCTCGCTGCGGTTGATGCAGGCGGGCACCGTCGTGTTCCTCATCGCCGGGCCGCTCGACGTGCTCAACCACCGGGTCAACGGGCTGGACCTGACCGCGTGGAGCCCGTCGCACCTGCTGCTCTACATCGGCACCGGCATCATGCTGGCCGGGGCGATCGACGGCTGGCTGAAGACAGCGCCGCCAGGGCGCACGCGCTCGCTGGTGCTGACCGGGCTGTGGTTCTTCTTCCTGGAGAACACCTTCTTCCCGAACGGGCAGCAGGAGTACGGCATTCTCGAACTGCGCTCGTGGGAACGCGGCGAACCGTACGCCGAGCCGACGCTGCTGGAGTTCGCCGCCGAGCAGATCGGCCGCCCGGTGGACCGCGAGGCCGTGGTGCACTTCGCGATGCCGATCGAGGACTGGGTGTACCCGGTGTGGGGCATCGGCGTGATGGCGCTGATCCTGGCGATGGCGCGGCACACCCTGCGCAAGCCGTGGACCGCGACGACGGTGGCCGTGGCGTACGTGGCCTACCGGGCGCTGATCTGGCCGATGCTGCTGGGCGCGGGCTTCCCGACCTCGACGGTGCCGTTCTACCTGGTGTTCGTGGGGCTCGCGGTGGACCTGGCGTACCGGATCGGGCGGGGGCACCGGGTGCTCACCGCGGGCGTCGGCGGCCTGCTGGTCACGGCCTTCGGGTACGGCGCGCTGTGGCTGCAGTCGCAGGTACGGCCGCTGCTGGTCGGCGAGGACGCGATCACCGAATCGGCGCCGCCGGTGGACTACGTCACGGTGCCGTTCGTCCTGGTGGGCGTGGCCCTGCTGTGGGCACTGGCCGGCCCGGTCGCGCGGCGCTTCGACCCGCCCAAGCCGCACCTGCCCGCCCAGGTCGTCTGACCGGACCTGGCCGGCAAACCCGGCCCAGCCCAACGAAACCCGGGCGCAAGCGAGGGGGCCCAGCCAGCCTCCCCTCCCCACCCCGGTCCACAGCCAAAAACACGGCGAAGACCCCGATGTCAAGGCATCTTTCCCGCCTTGACATCGGGGTCTTCGCCGTAGTCACACTGAAAAACCGGGGTGGCCTCCGCCACCGGGAAGCCCCGGCCCCAGCCCTACTTGAGCTTCTGGCCAGCCGACTTCAGGGATTCGGCGGCTTCGACCACGCGGGCGGCCATGGCGCCCTCGGCGACCTTGAGGTAGCTGCGCGGGTCGTAGACCTTCTTGTTGCCGACCTCGCCGTCGATCTTCAGCACGCCGTCGTAGTTCTTGAAGAAGTGGTCCGCAATCGGGCGCGAGAAGGCGTACTGCGTGTCGGTGTCGACGTTCATCTTCACCACGCCGTACGACACCGCCTCGTGGATCTCCTCCAGCAGCGAGCCGGAACCGCCGTGGAACACCAGCTCGAACGGCTTCGAACCGGCCGGGAGGCCCAGCTTCTCGGCGGCCACCGCCTGGCCGTTCTTGAGCACCTCCGGGCGCAGCTTCACGTTGCCCGGCTTGTACACGCCGTGCACGTTGCCGAAGGTCGCGGCCAGCAGGTAGCGGCCCTTCTCACCGGCACCCAGCGCGTCGATCGTCTTCACGAAGTCGCCGTCGGCGGTGTACAGCTTGTCGTTGATGTCGTTGGCGACACCGTCCTCCTCACCGCCGACCACGCCGATCTCCACCTCGAGAATGATCTTCGCGGCGGCGGTCTTGGCCAGCAGCTCCGCCGCGATCTCCAGGTTCTCGTCCAGGTCGATCGCCGAGCCGTCCCACATGTGGGACTGGAACAGCGGGTTCTGCCCCTGCTTGACCCGCTCGGCGGAGATGTCGATCAGCGGCCGGACGAAGCCGTCCAGCTTGTCCTTCGGGCAGTGGTCGGTGTGCAGCGCGACGTTGATCGGGTACTTCTCGGCGACCACGTGCGCGAACTCGGCCAGCGCGGTCGCCCCGACCACCATGTCCTTGACCTTCTGCCCCGAGGCGAACTCCGACCCACCGGTGGAGAACTGGATGATCCCGTCGCTCTCCGCCTCGGCGAAGCCGCGGATGGCCGCGTTCAGGGTTTCCGAAGAGGTCACGTTGATGGCGGGATAAGCGAACTCGTTCGCCTTGGCCCGGTCCAGCATTTCCGCGTAGACCTCGGGGGTGGCGATGGGCATCGTTGGTCCTCCTCGAAGCAGGGTTCGCCGTTCAAGCGCATCTTACGAGCCACCTGCAGACCACCGACCGGCTAGCCTGATCAGGCGAAAAGGGGGTGCGCGATGCGCGTTTTCGGGTCCTGGCGCGACTGGCCGTCCGCGGCGGCCGCGCTGGACGGTGCGCTGCCCGCGGAAACCGTCGAACGGCTGGCCCGCGCGTACGAATTCGCCGTGGCGCACCACGGCGACCAAACCCGGCCCGCCGGTGAGCCGTACGCGTGGCACCTGCTGGAAGCGCTGGAGATCGCCATCGACGCCGGGGCCCGCGAACCGGACGTGCTGGCCGCCGCCCTGCTGCACGACGTGGTCGAGGACACACCGTGCAGCCTGGGCGAGGTCCGCGACGAGTTCGGCCCGCAGGTGGCCGAGCTGGTCGACTGGGTGACCAAGGCGGGTTCCCGCGAGAGCTACCTCAGCCGGTTCGTCACCGCGCCGGAGGAGGTGCTGACGATCAAGCTCGCCGACCGCTACAGCAACGTGCAGCGGCTGCACACCCATCCGCGACCGGCCAAGCAGGCGAGCTACTACGCCGAAACCGTGCGGGTTTTCCTGCCACTCGCCGACCGGCTGCCGTACTTCCGCGACCGGTTCGCCGAGTGGCAGGAGAACTACGCCTACCTGGCGAGCTGAGCCAGCGCTTCGAGGGCGGGCACCGGGTCGTCGCCGAGCGGCTGGATGGCCACGTGATCGGCACCGGCGTCGAGGTGCGCCTTCAGGCCCGCCGCGATGTGTTCGGCGTCACCGTGCAGCGCGAGCGCGTCGATCAGCCGGTCGCTGCCGTCCCCGGCGACGTCCTCGTCGGTGAAGCCGAGGCGCTTGAGGTTGGTCGTGTAGTTGCGCAGCCGCAGGTACATCTTGACCATCTCGCGGCCGGTGGCGCGGGCCCGCGCCTCGTCGGTGTCCAGCACCACCTTGTGCTCGGCGACCAGCAGCGCGTCCTTGCCGAGCAGCTCACGCGCCTGCCGGGTGTGCTCCGGGGTGGTCAGGTAGGGCAGCGCGCCGAGGGTGCGCTCGGCGGACAGCTTGAGCACCTTGGGCCCGAGCGCCGCCAGCGCACGGGCCCGCACCGGCACCCCACCGGCGTCGAGCTGGTCCAGGTATTCGACGATCTTGTCGTACGGCTTCTGGTACTCCTGCGTGGCTTCCGGGTGCCCGATGCCGACGCCGAGCAGGAACCGGCCGGGGTAGCGCTCCTCGATGCGGTGGTAGGAGCGCGCCACCTCGGTGGCGTCGGCGGACCACATGTTCACGATGCTGGTGGCCACGGTCAGCGAGCTGGTCGCGGCCAGCAGCTGCTCGACGATCTCCAGTTCCGCGGGAGGCGAGCCGCCGATCCACCACGTGCCGTAGCCGAGTTCCTCCGCCTTCGCGGCGAGTTCCGGGGTCGAGGTCCAGGCGGGGCGCCAGACCCCGATCTTGCCGAGTTCGAATGCCATGCCCGTGCCAACCCGGGCGGTGATCGGTTCATTCCAGCGCGTTGCTACCGACCAGTAGCCTACTGGCGGTAAGGTGAGGTACCGTGCCGGTCGAGGAACTCGACGAGGAGGCACCATGGCTCGCAAGGTCAGCGGAAAGGTCGTGCTCATCACGGGTGCGGCGCGCGGAATCGGCGCCGGGCTCGCGGAGCGGCTGGCGGCGCGGGGCGCCAAGGTGGCACTGGTCGGCCTCGAAGCCGAGGAGCAGGCGAAGGTGGCCGAGCGCATCGGCTCCGCGGCCCGGTCCTGGGAAGCCGACGTGACCAGCTGGGACGCGCTCGAACGCGTCACCGCCGAGGTCGTCGCGCACTTCGGCGGCATCGACATCGTCATCGCGAACGCGGGCATCGCGACCACCGGCTTCGTGCGCTCGGTCGACCCGGCCGCCTTCGAGAAGGTGATCGAGGTGGACCTGCTCGGCGTCTGGCGCACGTTCCGCGTGACGCTGCCGCACGTCATCGAGCGCAAGGGCTACCTGCTGGCGATCTCCTCGCTCGCCGCGATCACGCACGCGCCCGGCATGGCCAACTACGCGGCCGCGAAGGCCGGGGTGGAGGCGTTCTCGAACAGCCTGCGCGCCGAAGTCGCCCACCTCGGCGTCAAGGTCGGCGTCGCGCACCCCACCTGGATCCGCACGGACCTGGTGGAAAGCGCCGACGCGCACCCGGTGTTCGGCAAGCTGCGCGCGGGCATGCCGGGGCTGATCGGCAAGACCTACCCGCTGTCCACCGCGCTGGACTGCCTCGAAGCGGGCATCCTGCGCCGGGGCCGCACGATCCACGTGCCGCGCTGGGTCGGCGGGCTGAAGCTGCTCAGGGCCTTCCTGCCGCCGATCATCGAGCTGGGCTCGCGGTCGCGGGTGCCGTCGGCGGACAAGGCGGCGCTGGAGGACATCGCCAGGCGCGGCGCCAAGGAGGCCTCCGTGACCGGTCACGGAGGCCGCGCCGCCACCGGCGTCTAGTCCTTGGGCAGCCAGGCGCCGATCTTCGGCTCGAACCCGCGCACGGTCCGCTCGGCCACCGCGCCTTCGAGGAAGTACGGGTCCTGGTCGATGATCTTCCGCAGGGCTTCTTCGTCCTCGGCTTGGTAGAGGGTGATCCCGCCGGTGCCGTCGGTCAGCGGGCCGCCGATCGCCACCACGCCCTGGTCGGCCAGCTCGGCCAGGAAGGCGCGGTGCGCGGGACGCACCTCGGCGTACTTCTCCTGCACATAGCGGATTTCGACGAGGAACCAGGCCATGACGCCTCCGGATCGCGGGGTCTCGGGGTTCGGGCAGTGGCGCCGCCTGGCCAACCCGATACGCTTTGCGTGCGTGTTGCCGGTGTGAGCAGGCAGGCGCGGCAAACGGTAACCGACCCGGCGAACACACCCGGGTACGGGCGGAGACCAGCAGGGGACGGGCGGACCATGCACGAGGCGAGCGCTGAGCAGAGCGTGGAGCGCACGCTCGGCCACCTGCGCGCGGTCGACGGGCCGGCGGCACCGCCGCCCCCCGCCGCACCACTGACCCTGGAGGACCTCTACCGCACGCACCGGATGCGCCTGGTCCGCCTGGCCATCCTGCTGGTCGACGAACCGGCCACCGCGGAGGACGTGGTGCAGGAGGCGTTCACCGGCCTGCACCGGAACTGGGGACGGCTCCGCGACGCCGCGGCTGCTGTTGGTTATTTGCGAACCGCTGTGGTCAATGGCTCACGCAGCGTGCTGCGCCGCCGCAAGACCGCCCGCGAGTACGTGCCGCCGCACGCGGTCAACGCGCGGTCCGCGGAGAGCCTGGCGATGCTGTCCACCGAGCACCAGGCGGTGGTGAACGCGCTGTCCAAGCTGCCGCCGCGCCAGCGCGAGGTGCTGGTGCTCCGTTACTATGGTGGCCTGTCCGAGGCGGAGATCTCCGAGGCCGCCGGCATCTCCAAGGGCACCGTGAAGTCGACCGCGAGCCGGGCGCTGGAGGCCCTGCAGCGGGCGATGCAATCACCCAACTAGCCCTGGTGAACCCCGGGAACCACCCCTCGAACGGCGTATCTGCGCACATGGTTGGCGGGTTGTGACCCATCAGCTGGTTTAGACCAATATGCTGGAACGCGTGACGGGTGCCGAAATCGATTTCGTGATCACCGGGGGCCGGCTGGCCACACCGGAAGAGGAGACCAACGACGCCACCTGGCTGGCCGTGTCGGGCGGCTCGATCAGCGCGGTCGGCAGCGGCACACCGCCGGCGGGCAGACACCTCGACGTCGGTGGCGCGCTGGTCGTACCGGGCTTCGTCGACACGCACTGCCACGGCGGCGGTGGTGGATCATTTTCCAGTGGGCAGCCGGAACAGCTGCTCCGCGCGGTCCACGCGCACCGCAGGCACGGCACCACCACCCTGCTGGCGAGCCTGGTCTCCGAGGCGGTGCCGGAGCTGGGCCGCCAGGTGGGCGCGCTCGCCGAGCTGGTCACCGACGGCGAGCTGGCCGGGGTGCACCTGGAAGGCCCGTTCATCTCGAAGGCCCGCTGCGGGGCACACGATCCGGGCGCACTGCTCGAACCGGACACCGCCACGGTGAGCAGGCTGCTCCGCGAGGGCAAGGACGCCATCCGGATGATCACGCTGGCGCCCGAGCTGCACGGCGGGGTCAAGGCGATCCGCCAGCTCACCGAGGCCGGGGTGATCGCCGCGATCGGGCACACCGACGGCGTCGAGGAGCAGATCCGCCCGGCCATCGACGCCGGCGCCACGGTGGCCACGCACCTGTTCAACGGCATGCGCCCGCTGCACCACCGCGAGCCCGGCCCGATCGGCACCCTGCTGGACGACGAGCGGGTCACCGTCGAGCTGATCTGCGACCTGGTGCACGTCCACCCGACCATGCTGCGGCTGGCCGCGCGGCACGCCGGTCCGGATCGGACGGTGCTGGTCACCGACGCCATGTCGGCCACCGACGCGGCCGACGGCAGCTACCGGCTGGGCAGGCTGGAGGTCGACGTCACCGGCGGGGTGGCCACGCTGGCCGAGAACGGCTCGCTGGCCGGGAGCACGCTCACCATGGACACCGCCTTCCGCAACCTGGTCAAGGGCGCGGGCCTGTCGGTGGCCGAGGCGGTGCGCGCCACCTCGACGCGGCCGGCGGAACTGCTCGGCATCGAGAAGGAGACCGGCTCGCTGCGACCGGGGCTGTCCGCGGACCTGGTGGTGCTCGACGACGAGCTGCGCCCGGCCCGGGTGCTGCGCCGGGGCCAGTGGATCCCGGACGCCGGATGACCCCGATACGCTGGACGGCGTGAGCGAGCCGGAAGACCCCGAGCGCCTGCTGGCCGAGGCTCTGCGGGCGCAGGCCGTGCGGGCACCGCAGCCCGCCCGGCAGGCGGAACCGGTGGCGGAGCCGCCGACCCAGCACCTGGCCGCGCCGTCGTTCCCGGCGCCAGCCGGATACGGGCTGCTGTCCGGTGCTGACGCCGGTTCGCTGGAACGCGAGCGCGCGGCGCTGGAGCCGCCCGCGCCTTCGCCGGAGCCGTCCGTCACGGCGACCCGACAGGCGGAAGCACCGGCGCCGATCGCCGCGTGGTGGGTGCTGCTGCTCGCCGTGCTGCTGGGCCTGGCGGCGGGTGCGGTGGCGGGCCTGCTCACCCTGCTCTAGTGACCTCGGGTGACGCTGTACCGTGTTCCGGCGTGAGCGCAGCGCAGAACATCGACCAGATGAGCATCATGCCCGACTGGCTCAACCCCGAGATCCTGCTGTCGGGGCTCGGCCCGGCCGTGCTCGGCGTGCTGTGCCTGATCATCTTCGCGGAGAGCAGCGTGTTCCCGGTGCTGCCGGGTGACTCCCTGCTGTTCACCGCCGGGCTCTTCGTCGCCAACGGCAGCATCGACCTGCCGCTGTGGCTGGTCTGCACCTGCGCCACCGCCGCCGCGCTGATCGGCAACGTGGTCGGCTTCGGCATCGGCTGGAAGGTCGGCCCCGCGCTGTTCAAGAAGAACTCGAAGTTCTTCAAGCAGGAGTACGTCGACCAGACGCACGCGTTCCTGGAGAAGCACGGCCCGAAGGCGGTCGTGCTGGCGCGGTTCGTGCCGTTCGTGCGGACCTTCATCACCTGGATCGCCGGCATCGGCCGGATGGACCCGAAGAAGTACTTCACCTACACGGTGATCGGCGGCATTCTCTGGGCCGCCGGCCTGATCGTGCTGGGCTCGCTGCTGGGCACCATCCCGTTCATCCGCGACAACGTGGACGCGATCTTCATCCTGATCGTGCTGGTCTCGGTGCTGCCGATCGTCTTCGAGTACCTCAAGGCGCGGCGCGAGAAGAAGCGCACCGCCGGGGCCCCGGAGATCGCCCCGGAGCCCCAACAGCCGTGAGGTCGCGCCGGTCAACGGATCGGGGTGCGCCGGGCCGCCCAGCGGCACGGCGTGCCCCGGTCCGTTGACCGGCTCAAAAGCGACCTCACCGCCGTGCCGGAGGCACGGCCATTACACAGAGAACATGGAACCGGGGTTGAACAGGTTCTCCGGGTCCAGTGCGCGCTTGATCTCCCGGTGCACCCGCATGCCGACCGGGCCGATCTCCCGCTCCAGCCACTCCCGCTTGATCTTGCCGACGCCGTGCTCACCGGTGACCGTGCCGCCCAGTGACAGGCCGACGTCCAGGATCGCGTCGAACGCCGTGCGTGCCCTGGCGAACTCCTCCTCGGAGTCCGGCGCGTAGACGATCGTCGGGTGCATGTTGCCGTCGCCGGCGTGCCCGACCACGGCGATCCGCAGCCCGACCTCCTCGCTGATCCGCTGGCACCCGGCGATCAGCTCGGCGATCCGGGTGCGCGGCACGGACACGTCGTCGGTCAGCCACACGCCGTAGGTCTCCAGCGCGGTCAGCACCACCCGGCGGGCCTGCAACAGCATGTTGCCCTCGGCGAGGTCGTCGGTGGCGTAGGTCATGTCGGCACCGCAGTCGCGGCAGATCTGCTCCAGCGCCGACAGCTCCCGCCTGGCCACCTCACCACCGGCGTCCGACTGGCACAGCAGCAGCGCCTGGCAGTCCGAACCGGCGCCGATGTCGGTGCGCAGATAGGTCTCGGCCGCCTTGATCGAGGCGGCGTCCATGATCTCCATCAGCGACGGCACCAGTCCCTCGCGCACCACCCTGGCCACCGCCTCCCCGGCGGCTTCGGTGGTGGTGAACCCGGCGACCAGCGTGCCCGGCGCCTGCGGCAGCGGCTTGAGCGCCACGGTGGCCTGGGTGATCACGCCGAGCGTGCCCTCGCTGCCGACGAACAACCGCGCCAGGTCGTACCCGGCCACGCCCTTCACCGTGCGGCGGCCGGTCTTCAGCAGCGACCCGTCGGCCAGCACCACTTCCAGGCCCAGCACCGCGTCGGTGGTCACGCCGTACTTCACGCAGCACAGCCCGCCGGCGTTCGTGGACAGGTTGCCGCCGATCGTGCACCAGTCGTAGCTCGACGGGTCCGGCGGATAGAACAGCCCGTGCTTCTCCACCGCGTTGCGGAAGTCGAGGTTGACCACGCCCGGCTGCACCACGGCGAGCCGGTTGCCCGCGTCGATCTCGACGACCTGGTCGAGCTTGGTCAGCACCAGCACCACGCACCCGTCGATCGCGTTGGCCGCGCCGGACAGCCCGCTGCCCGCGCCCCGCGGCACGATCGGCACCTTCGCCTCGGCGCACGCGCGGACCACCGCCTGCACCTGCTCGGTGTCCGCGGGCAGCACCACCGCCAGCGGGGTGCCCGCCTCGGCGAGCGGCATCATGTCGCGTGAATACGCGGCCGTGACGTCGGTGTCGGTCAGCACGGCGTCCTTGCCGAGCGCGTCGCGGAGCCTGGTCACCAAAGCCTCGTTGCTCATCACCCCACGGTATGCGCTTCCCCCCAATGGAAGAAGTCGCCGGAAAATCTGGCGGCGGAATGTATCTGCGCACCCGGCTGCTGCGTCATATGGGGCAACGATCACCTCACCGCCGGGGACGCCCGGTGCCCGGTGATCGCCGACCAGGGTCCGGGACTCCTCCGACAGCCGAGGGGGCCGCCGGAGGGCTCCGGCCCTGGAAACCCGATAGCCCTGAGGAGGAGGTGCAGTGCTCGCACGGAGCGGGGAGTCCCGGCAACCGGGGCCGGTGTGGCCGGAAACGGCCCGAAGGGGGTCATCGGCCCGGCCGGGATCGGGGACGGCGAGCAGCGCACGGGGGAACAGGGCCACCCGGGAAGGGGGCAGGCGGCCGCGGGGGCGGGGCCGCCTGGGATGGGTGGGGTTCGCCGGCCGGCGCCGGAGGTGGTCGACCAGACCGCCGTCACGCGCCGGCCGGCACCCACTCCGGCTGACCGGAGTGGCTGAGCACACCGCGAGGTGTGCTCTTTTCCGTGTCCGAGAACTACGCTGTCTAAGCTCCTACTACGCCAAGTAAGTGACAAATGTATCCAGTGCTAGCCCAAGTGCTCTCTAGTCCCGATGGTCCCGCGATACTGCGAGCGCCAACTTGAGGAGCAGCGGACACCCGTTGGGGGGTCGATGCAGTGACCGAAGTGCGAACCGCGGAGGCGGATCCACCGTGGGAAGGCCTCCAGGG
This sequence comes from Amycolatopsis albispora, assembly GCF_003312875.1. Classification (NCBI taxonomy): domain Bacteria; kingdom Bacillati; phylum Actinomycetota; class Actinomycetes; order Pseudonocardiales; family Pseudonocardiaceae; genus Amycolatopsis; species Amycolatopsis albispora. The sequence continues at coordinate 6,765,204 of NZ_CP015163.1, read as the reverse complement.
CAACGACCTGTACGCGGCCTGCATGCGGGCCGCGAGGGCCGGTGACCGGGTGGCCATGGATCGGCTCGTCGCCGAACTCACCCCGTTGGTCTGGCACGTGGCCAGGGCCAACGGCCTGGACCGGCACACCGCCGAGGACGTGGTCCAGACGGTGTGGCTGGCCCTGTTCAGCCACCTCGACCAGCTGCACGAACCGCGGGCGCTGGCGGGCTGGCTGATCACCACCGCGCGGCGGGAGGCGCAGCGGCCGTACGGCCGCAAGACGCCGCCCGTCCCACTGACCGAGGAGATGGCCGAGCGGGTGGAGAGCACCCAACCGGCACCGGAGGCCGAGGCCGTGCGCACCGACCGGGACAACCGGATGTGGCGGGCGTTCCTCAACCTGCCGCAGAACTGCCAGGACCTCCTCCGGCTGACCGTCCTGGCGGGCCGCGCCGAATACCACTCGGTAGCCGAAGCACTGCGGATACCGCGTGGCAGCATCGGACCGACCAGGCGACGCTGCCTGACACGGTTGCGCACATTGTTCGAGGCCGAAGGGGGCAGCCAATGAACGGAATCGAGGAATTCGGGGGGAGCGCGAATCCCGAGGACGAGGCGCTGCTCGCTGATCTGGACCGGCTGATGGACCAGCTCGACCCGCCGCCGGGCGACCTGGTCGAGCGGGTGCAGTTCGCCATCGCACTGGAGAGCCTGGACGTCGAGGTGGCCCGCTGGGTGCACGCGAACGCGCTGGAAGGCGTCCGCGGCGGCAGCGACGAGGGCACCATCACCTTCACCGTCAGCGACCTGACCGTGATGATCAACCTGACCAAGATCGGGAAGCACCACCGGATCGACGGCTGGCTGGTGCCGGCCGGCGAGCACGGGGTGGAGGTGCGCGTCGCCGAGCACGGCACCACCTCCACCACCGCCGACGAAGGCGGCCGGTTCGTGCTGGACGACGTACCGCGCGGCACCACGCAGATCGTGGTCTACGTCGGCACCGAGACCTCCCGGCGCACCGTGGTCACCCCGACCGTCGTGCTCTGACCCCCGCCCCGCGGGGGTGGCTCAGCCAGCCACCTCCGCGGGTTCGCGACGGCGGCGCAGCAGGAGCATGGCCTGCACGCCCGTGTAGGCGAGCAGCACCGTGCCCAGCACGGCCGTCACGTGCAGCCCGTTCACGAAGGCCTCGCGAGCGGTGTGCAGGAGGTCCCCGCTGACCGTCGCCGCGGCCCCGCCGAGCGTCTCGCGGGCCGCTTCGCCCGCGCTCTCCGGCACACCCGCCCGGTACACGGCGGTCGCCACGCTGCCGATCACCGCGGTGCCCAGCGCACCGCCGAGTTCGAAGCCGGTCTCCGAAATCGCCGACGCGGCACCCGCGCGCTCCGGCGGCGCGGCCGTGATGATCAGGTCGTTCGTCAGCGTTTCCGACAGCGCGATGCCCAGGCTGACCAGCACGAACCCGGCGACCAGCGCGGCCAGTCCGGAGTCGGCGCCGAGGCCGAGCAGGAACGCGAACCCGCCGGCCGCGATCAGCAACCCGACGCCGATCAGGGTGGCCACCGGGATCCGCCGGGCCAGGCGCGCGGCGAGCAGCGCCCCGGCCACGCCCGCCACCGTCGTCGGCAGCAGCCACAGCGCGGCGACCATCGGCCGCAGCCCGAGCACCAGCTGCAGGTACTGCGGCACCAGGAAGAGCAGCCCGGTCAGCGAGAACACGCCGAGCAGGTTGGTCACCACCGAGGTGCTGAACGAGCGGTTGCGGAACAACGCGAGGTCGAGCATCGGGTCGGCCAGCACCTGCTGGCGCCGGACGAACACCACGCCGATCCCGGCCCCGGCCAGCACGCTGACCACGGCCTTCACCCCGAACCCGTGCTCGGCGAACAGCTTGATGCCGTAGACGATCGGCAGCATCGTGGCCAGTGACAGCACGGCGGACAGCGGGTCGAAGCGGCCCGGCTTCGGGTCACGGGCTTCCGGCAGCAGCAGCGGACCGGCGACCAGCAGCACCAGCATCACCGGCACGTTGATCAGGAACACCGAGCCCCACCAGAAGTGCTCCAGCAGCCAGCCGCCGAGCACCGGGCCCAGCGCCATGCCGCCGGAGAAGCCGGCGCCCCACACCGCGATGGCCGTCCGGCGCTGCGCCGGGTCGGTGAAGATGCCGCGGATCAGCGACAACGTCGACGGCATCAGCGTCGCGCCGCCGATGCCGAGCAGCGCGCGGGCGGCGATGAGCAGCCACGGGGTGGTCGCGAAGGCCGCGAGCACCGACGCCACCCCGAACGCGACCGCGCCGGCGAGCAGCAGTTTCCGCCGCCCGATCCGGTCGCCGAGCGTGCCCATCAGCACCAGCAGCCCGGCCAGCATGAACGAGTAGATGTCCACGATCCACAGCTGCTCGGTGCCGGTCGGTGCCAGGTCCTCGCTGAGATAGGGCAGCGCGAACCCGAGCACGGTCATGTCCACGCTGATCAGCAATACCGGCAGCACCAGCACAGCCAGCGCCGCCCACTGGCGGCCCCCTGCCTTGACCACGATCTCTCCCCTGTTACTAAACAGTCCAGACGGTACAGTAACCGCCCGATTCGAAAGTAAACCGTCCAGACGGTATAGTCAACTCGTGCCCCGGCCCTCCGCCCGCGAAATCGTGCTCGACGCCTACGTCGACATCCTCATCGAGCACGGACCCGGCTCGGTCACCCTGGACGCCGTCGCCGCGAAGGCGAAGGTCTCCAAGGGCGGCCTGCTCTACCACTTCGGTTCGAAGGAAGCCCTGCTCGAGGGCCTGCTGGACCGCGTATGGCGACTCAGCCTCGCCGACGTCGAATACGCCAGGACCGCGCCAGAGGGCCCGATCCGCTACTACCTCAGCTCGTCGGTGACCGACGCCTCGATGGACAAGCCGGCGCACCGGGCGTCGATGGCCGCGCTGCGCCAGGTCGGCTCAGACGACCGCGTGGTCGAGGTGATCCGCGACTGCTCGCAGCTGTGGCGCGACCTGCTGGCCGAGCACATCGCCGACCCGCTGACCGCCGAGATGGTCGGCACCCTCGGTGACGGCCTCTACCTGCGCGCCACCATGGGCGAGGAGACCGCCACGCTGGCCGGCCAGCTGGACGAAGTCCTCCGCCGCCTCGGGCTCTGAGCTTTCTGAGGTTTCTGGGCTTCCGCCACCCGATCGAGGGTGTGCTCAGCCACAACCAGGGAAATCAGGTTGCGCGCACCCCTGCCACGGGCACATTCTTGCTACAGGCAACTAGTTGCAGAGCTCAAACAAGTCAAAGCCGACATTCCCCACGAAAGACCCGCTCATGGCACCTCTTCACGGCGACCCGCCCGCGGCCAGCGAAGCCGACCTCGACGTGGCCGACCAGCTGGGCTTCCAGCTCGTCCGGTTCATGCGGCTGGTCAACCGCGCCAAGGCGCAGGTCGCCAAGCAGGGACCGGACGGCATCGAACGGGCCGCCTACGCGATCCTGTTCACCCTCATCCACGAGGGCCCGCAGCGCACCAGCAAGCTCGCCGAATCGCTCCACTCGGAGATCTCCACGATCAGCAGGCAGAGCAGTTCGCTGGTGCAGCACGGCCTGGTGGAACGCACCGCCGATCCCGAGGACGGCCGGGCCTGCCTGCTCGCCCCGACCGCCGAGGGCCTGCGGGTCTTCGAGGAGAACCGCAAATCACGCAACCAGTGGATCGCCGAGCTGCTCGCGGACTGGCCGGAGGAGGACCGGCACACGCTGATGCGCCTGCTCGACCGGCTCAACGTCGGGATCGAGCGCCAGCAGCAGCAGGTCCAGCAGCAGCAGGCCGAAGAGAACGCACAGCCCAAGGGGGGCACCAGATGACCCGCGCCGCGAACCCGGTGCAACCACCACAGCACGCCGCGAAGGAACCGGAACGCCTGTCGCACCGGCAGATCGTCACCATCCTGATCGGCCTGATGTCCGGCATGTTCCTGGCCGCGCTGGACCAGACCATCGTCGGCACCTCGATCGTGCGGATCGCCAACGACCTGCACGGCTTCGACCTCCAGGCGTGGATCACCACCGCCTACCTGATCACCTCGACGATCGTCACGCCGATCTACGGCAAGCTGTCCGACATCTACGGGCGGCGGCCGTTCTACCTGGCCGCGATCTCGATCTTCGTGATCGGCTCGGTGGCGGCCACCTTCGCCGACTCGATGTACCAGCTCGCCGCCTTCCGCGCGGTGCAGGGCCTGGGCGCCGGCGGCCTGATGTCGCTGGCGATGACCATCATCGGCGACATCGTGCCGCCCCGGGAACGCGCCCGCTACCAGGGCTTCTTCCTGGCCGTGTTCGGCGTGTCCACGGTGCTCGGCCCGGTGCTCGGCGGCTTCTTCGCCGACATCGACTCGATCGCCGGCCTCACCGGCTGGCGCTGGGTGTTCCTGATCAACGTGCCGATCGGCCTGATCGCCTTCGCCGTGGTGGCCAAGGTGCTCAACGTGCCGCACGAGCGCCACGACCACCGCATCGACTGGTGGGGCGGGATGGCGCTGGTGGTGGCCGTGGTGCCGCTGCTGATCATCGCCGAGCAGGGCAACAAGTGGGGCTGGGGCTCGGCCGAGGCGATCGCCTGCTACGTCATCGGCGGCGTCGGCATCGTGCTGTTCCTGTTCGTGGAACGGCTGATGAAGGACGAGGCGCTGATCCCGCTGCGGTTGTTCCGCAACGGCACCTTCACCGTGGCCATCGCGGGCAGCTTCATCGTCGGCATCGGCATGTTCGGCGCGATCATGATGATCCCGCAGTACATGCAGGTGGTGCAGGGCTACTCGCCGACCGAGTCCGGGCTGCTGATGCTGCCGCTGATGGTCGGCATCATGGCCGCGTCGGTGATCTCCGGGCAGATCACCAGCCGCACCGGCCGGTACAAGATCTTCCCGGTGCTCGGCACGCTGATCATCACCGCGGGCTCGGTGTTCTTCGCGCAGGTCGAGTACGACAGCGCGCTGTGGCACCCGCTGGTGGCCGCGGGCATCATCGGCCTCGGCCTCGGTAGCTGCATGCAGACCCTGGTGATCGCGGTGCAGAACGCCGGGCCGCGCAGCGACATGGGCGTGTCGACCGCGACCGCGACCTTCTTCCGCCAGATCGGTGGTACCGCGGGTGTCGCGGTGTTCCTGACCATCCTGTTCAACACCCTGGCCGACAACATCGCGAAGGCCTTCGGCGGCGCGCTGCCGCCGGAAGCGGGTGCGCAGTTGGGCAACTTCCAGGCCGACACCTCGGGCATCGCGAATCTGCCGGAGGCGCTGAAGATCCCGGTGCTGACCGGGTTCACCGAGTCGATCACCACGGTGTTCTGGTGCGCGGCGGGCGTGACGCTGGTGGCCTTCGTGGTGCTGCTGTTCATGCGGGAGATCCCGCTGGCCGGTGGCGCGCCGTCGGCGGCGGCTTCGGTGCTCGAAGGCGGCGAGGCGCTGGTGGACGACGAGCCGGAGAAGCAGGCCACCGCGGTCTCGGCCAAGGCCGACACCTGGGACGAGGTCGACCAGGCGCTGCGCGAGCCCGAGCTGGTGGGCGCGCACGCCCGGCCGGAGGAGAACGGGCACGCCAGAATGCAGGCCATGACGCAGCCGATCAGCAACCCGGCCAACTCCGTGGTCAGCGGCAGGCTCGACACCGGGCAGCCGATCACCGGTTACGTCCGGCGGCAGGACGGCAGCCCGGTGGTCCGGGCCGCGCTGACCCTGATCGACCAGAGCGGCCGCCAGGTTTCGCGGGCCACCGGCGGTGGCGACGGCGAGTACTCCATCGCCACCCCCGGCTCGGGCACCTACGTGCTGATCGTTTCGGCCGCCGGGCACGAGCCGCAGGCGTCGAGCGTGGTCGTCGGTGACGGCCCGGCGAAGCTGGACCTCACGCTCGCCGGTTCGGGCGAGGTCAGCGGCGTGGTCACCGCCGAGCGGTCCGGTGAGCCGCTGCGCGGCGTGACCGTGACACTGACCGACGAACGCGGTGAGGTCGCCGGGGCTTCGTCCACCGACGAAGAGGGCCGCTACGCCTTCCACGGCATCGGCGCCGGCAACTACACGCTGGTCGCCAGCGGTGAGCACCTGCGCCCGCTCGCGGTCACGCTGGCCGTGCCGGACTGCGGGGTGCTGCGGCACGACGTCAGGCTCAGCGGGGCGGTGGTGCTCTCCGGTACCGCGCTGAACGAGGCGAACCAGCCGGTGCCGGACGCGCGGATCACCGTGCTCGACGACGAGGGCCGCGTCGCCGCGGTGTCGCGCACCAACGACTCGGGCAACTACGTGATCAGTGATCTTCCCGAAGGGGCGTACACGGTGGTGGCCAGCGGGTACCCTCCGGCCACCAGCCGGGTCGAGCTGGCGGGCGGCGGTGATTCCACCCACGACGTCCGGCTCGGCTACGACCAGGTGATCGACGAGCTGACGAACGGACGGGCATGAGCACAGCGGGACTGCGCGCGCAGGTCAGCGGCGCCGAAGGCTGGGCCGTGGCGCACGCCGTGCTGACCGTGACCGACCTGACCGGCAAGCAGGTGGCCAGGGTGGAGGCCGACGAGCTGGGCGTGGTGGCCACCCCGCCGCTGGCCCCCGGCGTCTACACCGCGGTGCTGACGGCGGCCGGGTTCGCCCCGGTCGCCCGCACCGCGCGGGTCGGCGCGGACGGTTCCGGCTCGCTCGGCGAGATCATGCTCGAGTCGGACGCGGAGACGGTCGAGCTGCCGCCGGCCGGGCCGTGGGTGATCGACCCGGCGCACTCGTCGGTCGTGGCCACCGCCCGCCACCTCGGCATCGCCAGCATCAAGGCGCGGTTCTCCGAGCTGTCCGGGCGGATCACCGTGGCCAGGCCGGCCGAGCGGTCGTCGGTGCAAGCCGAGATCAAGGCGGCCGCCATCGACACCGGCATCGCCATGCGGGACGACCACCTGCGCTCGGCGGACTTCCTCGACGTGGAGCGGTACCCGGTGATCGGGTTCGCCAGCACCGGGCTGCGTCAGCACGGGCCGGTGAACTGGACCCTGCACGGGGTGCTCACGCTGCACGGGCAGCAGCGCGAAGTCGAGCTGGACCTGCGTTACGGCGGCTGCGAGGCCGATCCGTGGGGTGGGGTCCGGGCCGCCTTCCACGCCGAGACGCAGCTGCGCCGCGACGACTTCGCGATCAACTACAACGCGATGGTGCGCGCGGGCGTGGCGGCCATCGGCACGGTGGTCAAGGTGGAGCTGGACATCCAGGCGGTCCAGGGGGAGGCCCTGCCCCGGATGTGACCGGAATTCAGGCTGGTCTTGGGTTCGGGACGTAGGCTGCTGGTGTGACGGAGCTGATGGCCGCGGGTACCGGCGTGAGCTGGCTGGACACAGCCGGGCCCACGCTGGTGTGGATCATCGTGCTGAGCTTTGTTTTTGTCGAGTGCGCGCTGATCGTCGGGTTGTTCCTGCCCGGTGACTCGCTGCTGTTCGGCGCGGGCGTGGTGCTGGCGCAGCACCACGCCGAGCTGAGCGCCTGGCTGCTGTCCTTGGCGGCGCTGATCGTGGCGGTGGTCGGGAACCAGGTCGGGTACTACATCGGCAAGCACACGGGGACGCGGCTGATCGCGCGGCGTGGCGGCAAGGTGCTGAACCGGCGCAACCTGGAGCGGGCACGCGCTTTCCTGGACCGGCGGGGTTTCTTCGCCATCGTGGCGGCCCGGTGGATCCCGTGGGTGCGCACGCTGGCGCCGCTGATCGCCGGGGCCGCGCGCATGGACCCGAAGCGGTTCGCGCTGGCGACCACGGCCGGTGGCGTGTTGTGGGTGCCGACGCTGGTGCTGCTGGGGTACTACGGCGCCGGGTTGCTGGACGCGCTGCCGTGGCTGAAGACGCTGGTGGTGTGGCTGAGCATCGCGTTCTTCGTGCTGGGCACCGCCTGGGGTGTGTGGCGGTACCGGCAGGAGATGAAGAAGCCGGTGGACGAGGACCCGGTGCGGGCTTAGTCGATCTCAGCCCAGACCTCGAGCTGGATGCCGTCGGGATCGCGGAAGACGACGACCTCGGAGCCGGGCAGCGTGCGCGACGCCTTCGCGGCGCTGTAGGTCACCCCGTGCTCGGCGAGGCGCTTCTCCCAGTCCTTGAGCTCGTCGCGGGTGTCCACGCAGAAGGCGACGTGGTCGAGCCCGGTGCGCCGCTCGTCGAACCAGGGGCGCTCGGTGTCGGGGTGCTGGACGAGGACCACGGAGAAGCTGTGGTCGGCGGACTTGAGCACGACCTTGCGCATCCCCGTCTCGGGATCCTCCCGGCGGGCGGCCTCCTCGAGCTCGAGGACCCGCACGTACCACGGCACGCTCCGGTCCACGTCGGTGACCGTCAGGGCGAGGTGGTGCACGGACTTCAATCTCGGCATCGCGTCGCGGCCGTCCTTCCACTGTTCGGGGACCGGCTAAGACCTTCACCCACCCTCCGTGAATTCCCCGTTGCCGCCCACTTACCCGACCTTCTCGACCACAAAACGTGACCTCCCCGTGCCCGGCTATCACCGTGGTTCGGGCCGCAGGCGCACGTGCTGGCGTCCACGTGTCACCACCCATTCCCAGTCCTGGGGCTTCGGGGTGCCACGGTCCAGCCACCACCGGTAAGCGGCCTCGGTCTCGTCCCACAGTCGGCGGGGTCCGGTCTGTCGCACCAGGTAGGCACCGTCCTGGGGCGCGACCGACGCCCACGAACTGGTGAACGGATCGCGCAGCCAGGCGCCTTCGGCGGCCATTTCGTACTCGCACGACGGCACGGTCGCGGCGAGCGCCCAGCGCGGCCCCGGCTTCAGCAACATCCCCGGCTCGGTCCGGGTCACCGACCGGGTGGTCTTGCGCTCGTCCCAGCGAAGTCGCCAGTTCGCCTCGGACAGTCCGGTGTGCGCGAGCACGGGACGCCCGGTGGCCGTGCCGTCGTCGTGCACGGTGAACCGGACCAGGAAGTTCCGCACCGGCACGAGGAGGAGCGCACCGGGTTCGGCCTGCTCGACCCAGGCGTACGGAAGGCGCCGAAGCGGGATGTCGTGGTGCGCGACGACCCGGTCGAACGGCGCGTACTTCGACGCCCCGGCGACGGCCTCGCGATGGAGCACGGACACGTGCCCGTAGTGCCGCACCAGCCGTTTTCGCGCCAGCACCACGCGGTCAACGTCACTGTCCACAGTGGTCACCAGCCCACCGTGCCCGACGGTCTCCGCCAGCACCGCGGTCGTCACCCCGGTGCCGACGCCGATCTCCAGAACGGAGTGGTCGCGCTGCAACTCGAGCGGCTGCAACGAATGCACGGTCCTCGCCGGAATCGTCGGCGACCCGATCTCACCCGCGACCACCAACTCGTCGAGAAACGCCTTGAGTCCACGTTCCCTGCCCATAGCCACCCCTCCAACTGGTCATGACGTCTTTACCAGAGAGTCGCCGCGAGCTGGTACTGATGTCAAGACCAGTTGGCGCCGCCGATAGAGTGATACTGGTAGTGACGTCCTGACCAGGTGGGAGGTGTCTCCGTGATCGACCGGGCGAGCGGCCTCCCCGCTTATCGCCAGGTGGCCGACGAGCTGCGGAAGAAGATCAACGCGGGCGAATACCGGCCTGGCGACAAGTTGCCGTCCGAGCGGGTGCTGGTCGACACCTACCAGGTCTCCCGCATCACCATCCGTGAAGCGGTCGGCCTGCTCCGCGCGGAAGGGCTCGTCAGCGCCGAACACGGGAAGGGCGTGTTCATCCGCCCACCGCAGAAGGTCGAGCGGTTGAGCCGCAGCAGGCTCAGCAGGGCGGCGCGGTCGGCTGGCCAGGCCGCGTTCCTCGCCGACGCCGCCAGCAACCGGTTCACGCCCGCGGTCGAGGTCGACATCCGCGTCGAGGCGGCCACCACGGAGGTCGCACAGGTGCTCGGGATCGGCGAGGGCGACGAGGTGCTCGTCCGTGAGCGGGTGATGAGTGCGGACGGGCAGCCGATCCAGCTCGCCACCTCGCGACTTCCGCGGTCCATCACCGCGGGCACCGCCATCGAGCAGACTGACACCGGGCCCGGCGGCACCTATGCCCGGCTGGAGGAGGCCGGGCACACGCTGGCCCACTTCAGCGAAACCGTCGGCGCTCGCATGCCGACGCCGGACGAAGCGTCCTTGCTGCGACTCGGGGCGGGCACGCCGATCCTCGTGGTGCGCCGCGTCGCGGTGGACACCGAGGGCGCCGCGGTCGAGGTGAACGACATGCGCCTGGCCGGGGATCGCTACGAACTCGCGTACGAGTTCCCCGCCGACTGATCAGCGGCCGCCCGAGATCGGCAGGACCGCGCCCGTGGCGAACGAAGCGGAAGCCGAGAGCAGCCACACCACTCCCGCGGCGATTTCGGCGGGGTCGCCCGCGCGGCCCATCGGGACCCCGGGGCCCAGCCGGTCCACCCGGTCCGGGACGCCCGCCGTCTCGTGGAAGCCGGTGTTCACCAGGCCGGGCGCCACCGCGTTCACCCGGATGCCCTCCGCCGCCACCTCCTGCGCCAGGCCGAACGTCAGCGTCTCCACCGCCGCCTTGCTCGCCGCGTAGTGCACCCATTCGCCCGCCGAGCCGAGGCGCGCCGCGGTCGAGGTGACGTTCACGATCGCCCCGCCGGAGCCGCCGTGGCGCGTGGACAGGCGGCGCACGGCCTCCCGGCAGCACAGGAACACGCCGGTCACGTTCACGTCCAGCACCCGGCGGACCGTCGAAACGTCCTGGTCCTCCAACCGCGCCGCCCGCCCGACGATGCCCGCGTTGTTCACCAGCCCGTACAGCGGCCCCAACTCGGCAGCCGCCTCGAAGAGAGCGGCCACTTCCGACTCCGACGAGACGTCGGCCCGCACGGTCAGCGCACGTCGGCCGCTGGCCTCCACCCGCGAGGCCACCGAAGCGGCGGCCGCGGCGTCTCCGGCGTAGTTGACCACCACGTCGTAGCCGCTCGCGGCCGCCTGCGCGCAGATTTCCGCGCCAATGCCGCGACTTCCCCCGGTGACGATCACCACGCTCATGAACGCCACCCTAAGCGCCTAGAGCGAGAAGTTCGCCAGTGACATGTCCTCGACGATCAGGTCGGCTCGCGAAGCCGTGGTGGCGATCAGGTCGGCGTTGCGCTGGTCCGAGCCCCGCGCCCGCTGCTGCGCCTCCACCAGCGAACGGCCGTAGTGCCGGTGCCGCGTGACCAGGCGCTCGATCCGCTCGTCCTCGTTCGGGCGCAGGAACCACGCCTCGGCCAGCAGCGGGCGGATCCGCGACCACGGGTCCTCGTCGAGCAGCAGGTAGTTGCCTTCGGTGATGACCAGCGGCACGTCCGGCGGCACCGCCACCGCGCCGGCGATCGGCTCCTCGATCTCACGCCGGAATTCCGGCGCGTACACCGTCTCGCCGCCCGCCGCGAGGCGCGACACCAGGCTGACGTACCCGTTGGCGTCGAAGGTGTCCGGCGCGCCCTTGCGCTCGGTCCGGCCCAGCCGCCGCAGTTCCACCTGAGCCAGGTGGAACCCGTCCATGCCGACCACCGCGGCCCGGTTGCCCAGCGCGTTCGCCAGGCCCCACGCCAGCGTGGTCTTGCCCGACGCCGGCGAGCCGACGATGCCCAGCACGGCCCGCTCCCCGGACTTGATCAATCCCTGCGCGCGTGCCAGCAGGTCCTCGAACGAGGTCATCGCACTCCTCTATTTCCTCATTTCGCGGACCGCGGGCACCCACGCCCGCGGCCCCGCATGCCACACCCGTTCGGCGGCCACCTCGTTGGCGAAGCGGATCCGCTCCACCAGCGGAAGGCCGGCCCCGTAAGCGAAAGCGCCGTGCCAGACGTCCCCCGCGCCCAGCGTGTCGGCGGCTTCCACCTCGGGTACCGGCACCGAACCCGAATCGTCCACAGTGGAATAACGCACCGGCCCCGCGCCCGCGGTGGTGATCACCACGGGCACGTCCAAAACCCCGTCCGGCGCGCGGAAATGCGCCGAACACGCCGCGACATCCACCAGTGGCAGCAGATCCGTCAGCACCGGCTTCCAGCTCCCGGCATCGAGAACCACCGGCACCCCGAGTTCCCGCGCCCGCCGCGCGACCGCCAGAGCCAGCTCCGGGTGATGCCCGTCCAGCAGCACGCAGTCGCCGTGAACCTCGTCCAGCAACGGGGAAACCGGGAACTCCGGCACGTCGGCCGCGTTGTGCGAGACCACCGTCCGCTCGCCGTCCGCGTCCCGTACCGAAACCGCGCTCACCGGGGGCGGCTCCACTCGCGACGGCAACGCGTCGACCACCCGCACGCCGTGGGCTTCGAGGTCCGCGCGCGCCAGGTCGGCCAGCGGGTGGGCGCCGAGCACGGTCAGCAGGACCGCCTCGCCGCCCAGCGCCGCCACCGTCACCGCCGCGTTCGCCGCGGGCCCGCCCGCGGCCACCTCGACCGCCTGTGACTGCACCTTCTCGCCGGGCGACGGCAGTTCCGCCACCCGCTGCACGAGATCCACAGTGGACAGTCCGGCCAGCACCACCCTCATCCGGACAGCCCCGTGTGCACGGCCGCCTCGACCTCTTCCACGTCACCGTGCTCGCCGATCCGCAGCGCCCCGGTGATCAGCCCGACCACCTGGTTCATCGTGTGCGTCCGCGGCGACACCACGGCCACGCGCCTGCCGAGCCGGTGCACGTGGATGCGGTCGGCGATCTCGAACACGTGCGGCATGTTGTGGCTGATCAGCACCACCGGCAGGCCGCGCTCGCGGATGCGGTCGATCAGCGCGAGCACCTTGCCGGACTCGGCCACACCGAGCGCGGCCGTCGGCTCGTCCATGATCACCGCCTTGGTGCCGAACGCCGCCGCGCGCGCCACCGCGACACCCTGCCGCTGCCCGCCGGACAGCGTCTCGACCGGCTGCGTGATCGACTTGATCTGGATGCCCAGCTCGTCGAGGATCCGCTGCGCCTCGGCCCGCATCGTCGCCGTGTCCAGCTTCCTGATCAGGCCGAACGGCCCCGACCGGCGCTTTTCCCGCCCCAGGAACATGTTCGACGCGATGTCGAGCGCGGGCGCCACCGCCAGGTCCTGGTACACCGTCTCGATGCCGTACTTGCGCGCGTCGATCGGCGTGCGGAAGTGCACCGCCTTGCCGTCCACCCGGATCTCGCCCTCGTCCGGCACCAGCGCGCCGGACAACGCCTTGATCAGGCTGGACTTCCCGGCGCCGTTGTCACCGACCACAGCGAGCACCTCGCCCGGGTACAGGTCGAAGTCGGCGCCGTCGATCGCGGTCACCCGGCCGTAGCGCTTGACCAGGCCGCGCGCGGACAAGGTCGGCTGTTCCGTCGAACTCATCGCTGCCTCCTGGCGAATCGGTCCACCGCGACGGCCGCGATCACCAGCGCACCGGTCGCCACGTCCTGGTAGAGCGCGTCCACGCCCAGCTGGGTCAGCCCGGACCGCAGCACCGCCACGATCAGCGCGCCCATCATCGTGCCGAGCACCGAGCCGCGGCCGCCGAACAGGCTGGTGCCGCCCAGCACCACGGCGGTGATCGAGTCGAGATTGCCCAGCTGGTAGGCGTTCGGGTCGGCGTTGGGCACGCGGCCGAGCGCCTGCCACGCGGCGATGCCGAAGATCACCCCGGCCACCAGGTACACCGACAGCACGGTCCGGTTGACCTTGATGCCGGACAGCCGCGCGGATTCCGGCGCGTTGCCCACCGCGTACACGTGCTTGCCCCACGCCGTCCTGGTCAGCGCGTACCACATGACCAGGTACATCACCAGCGCCAGCGTCATGCCGTAGGTGATCTCGATGCCGCCGAACAGGTAGCGGCGGGTGCCGAGCCAGTTGAGCAGCCCGTCGGCCACCGGGACCGCCTCGCCACCGGCGAACAGCCTGCCCGCCGCGGTGAGCATGGTCAGCGCGCCGAGCGTGACGATGAACGGCGGCAGCTTCACCTTGGTCACCAGCGTGCCGACCACCCCGCTGACCAGCACGGTCGCCACGATTCCCAGCAGCAGCGCGAAGATCCCGGTCACGCCGCCGGCGAGCAGTTTCGCCATGATCAGCGTGGCCAGCACCATCGACGCCGCGTTCGCCAGGTCGATGCCCGCGGTCAGGATGATCAGCGTCTGCCCGAGTGCCAGCGTGCCGATCACCAGCGACTGCTGCACCACCAGTGAGATGTTGTCCAGGTTGAGAAAGGTGTCGGTGGAGAAGGAGAACACCAGCACCGCGACCACCAGCGCCAGCGCGGGCCCGACGGCCGGGGCGCGCAGGAAGAACTCACCGATGGTCGGCCGGTCGGAATTGGCCGTCGCCGTCGCGGTCGTCATTTGTCACCCCAGCAGTTCTGCAGACCCCATTCGGTGGTCTGGCTCTCCACGCCCGGCATCGGCTTGTCGGTGATCACCACGGATCCGGTGTTGTTGAACCCGGTCGGTTTCTTGCCGCTCTTGGCGTACTCGACGGCGGCGAGCACGCCCTGCTCGGCCATCTTCTTGGGGAACTGCATGACGGTGGCCGCGTACTGGCCGTCGCGCACGTTCTGCACGCCCTCGCAGCCGCCGTCGATCGAACCCATCACGACCTGGCCGGTCAGCCCGCGGGCCTTCAGCGCCGCGTAGGTGCCGCGGCCCATCGGCTCGTTCATCGTGTAGACGGCGTTGATGTCGGTGGTGCGCTGCAGCAGGTTCTCCACGCCCTGCTGCGCGGTGCTCTGGTCACCGTTGGCCGGGGTCGAGCCCTTGATCTCCGGGGCGCCGTCGGCCAGGCCGATGCCGGAGAGGAACCCGGTGTGCCGCTGGGTGTCCACCGTGCTGCCCGCGGTGCCGTCCACCATGAACAGCTTGGGCGCGGCACCGCCGAGCGCGGCCTTGACGTAGGCGCCCTGCTGCTGCCCGGCCACGAAGTTGTCGGTGGCGAAGGTGGCGTCCACCGCCTCGGCCGGTTCGGTGGCGGTGTCCAGCGCGATCACCAGCACGCCCGCCTTGCGCGCGCGGTCGATCGCGTCGAGCACGCCGGTGGACGAGCTGGGCGTGATCAGGATGGTGGTGGCGCCCTGCTGCATCAGGTTCTCGATGGCCCGGACCTGGCCGTCGTTGTCACCGTCGAACTGACCGGCGAGCGCGCTGAAGTCGGCGCCGTTGGCCTGGGCCGCCGCGCTCGCCGCGGCCCGGAGTTCGACGAAGTAGGGGTTGGTGTCGGTTTTGGTGACCAGGCCGACCTTGGCCTTGCCCCCGCCGCCACCGGAGCCGGTGTTGCCACCCCAGTGCCGTTCGACGGTGCACCCGCCCGCCGACACCAGCACCGCGGCCGCCAGCCCCGCGGTCAGAATTTTTCGCACGACATCCTCCGCGTTGAGGATCGGAACAAGATGACCCGGGACGGTAGATCGGGCTATGCTGCCGCGCAAGCGTTTGCGCAAACGCTTGCCAACCGCCATCGGTGAAGGGAGCCCAGTGCCACCAGGACGCTCATCCCGCCCGACCCAGCGCGACATCGCCGAGATGGCCGGGGTTTCGATCACCACCGTTTCACACGTGGTCAACGGCACGCGCGCGGTGGCGGAGGAGACGCGGGCCGCGGTGCTCCGCGCGATCGAGACCACCGGCTACACCGGCGACGCGATCGCGCGCTCGCTGGTCACCGGGGGCACGCGGTCGATCGGCGTGGCGATCTCCCTGATGGCGAACCCGTACTTCGCGATGCTGATGCAGGCGGTGGAACGCGAGGCGGCCGCCGCCGGGTACACCGTGCTGCTGGCCGACACCCACGACGAGCTGGAGACCGAGCAGTCGACCGTGCGCGCCCTGCGGTCGCGCCGGGTCGAGGGCCTGCTGATCACGCCGGCGCCGGGGGACGGCCAGGTGGTCGGCGAGCTGGTCTCGCTGGGCGTGCCGACGGTGCTGGTTGACAGGCTCGCCACCCGCGGTGACGTGGACCAGGTCGGCGCGGAGAACATCCAGGCCACCTCGGCGCTCACCGAGCACCTCGCCTCGCTCGGCCACCGCCGGATCGGCCTGATCAGCGGCGCCGCCGGGTTGTCCACCAGCGAGGAGCGCACGCTCGGCTACCGGCTCGGGCTGGGCCGCGGCGGGCTGTCGTGGAATCCCGAGCTGGTCGAATGCGGGCACTCCTCGCGTGACGGCGGGGCCGCGGCGCTGCGCACGCTGCTCGCGCTGCCGGAGCCGCCGACGGCGCTGGTCGTGGCGAACGACGGCATGATGGTCGGCGTGCTGCACGAGGCCCGCAGCCGCGGCCTGAAGATCGGGCGTGATCTGCCGGTGGTGGTCTACGACGACGTCGAGTGGGCGGATCTGGTCGACCCGCCGCTGACCACCATGGCGCAGCCGATCGAGGAGATCGGCCGGCGCGCGGTGCGCCTGCTGCTGGCGAGGATCGCCGATCCGGATCGCAAGGCCGAAGTGGTCCGGCTGCCCCCGACGCTGCGACACCGAGAGTCGTGCGGTTGCGCGGGAATTCACCCGGTGCGCTGAATTTCTGCTTCATCGAGTGACTCCCGACCGGATGACGCCCGAATCGGGGATATCTTCGGCGCCTGTATTCGAGAGCGTCTATCGGGCGGGCACGTTCTCATCAGGCATCGAGGGGCCGGGAGAGATGACCGCACTGACACACGACATGCCACTTTGGGGCGCGCCCGTCACCCATCGGCTGGGCGTCGCGATGGCGTTCGACGCCACCCCGTACGCGACCGAGCTGTCCAAGGCGATCGAACGCGCCGCCGCCGACGCGGGTTGCGCGGTAACCTTCGCCGAAACCGAGGACGCGGCGGGCGTCGAGATGGACGCCGTGCGCTCGCTGCGGGCCGGTGGCATCGACGGCATCCTGCTCACCCCGGCCGCCGGGGACGACGTGGTGATCACCAGCCTGGTGCGGCTGGGGGTGCCGACCGTGCTGATGGACCGGCTGGCCACGCGCGGGGACGTGGACCAGGTGGGGACCGAGAACATCCAGGCCATGTGCGACCTGGTCCGGCACCTGGCCGAGGCCGGGCACCAGCGGATCGGGCTGGTCTCGGGCGCGCTGGGCGTGGCGGTGAACGACGAGCGCGCCCTCGGCTACCGGCTGGGTTTGGGACGGGCCGGGCTGGCGTGGCAGCCGGACCTGGTGGCCTGCGGCGAGTCCACCGCCGGCGGCGCGGCCGCGGCGGCCGGGCGGCTGCTCGACATGGCCGACGCCCCGACCGCGCTGGTCGTCGCCAGCGAGGCGATGATGATCGGTGTGCACTACGAGGTGCACCGGCGGGGCCTGCGAATCGGCGAGGACCTGGGCCTGGCCGGCTACGGCGACGCGGACTGGATGGGCGCGGTGGACCCGGCGCTGACCACGATGGCGCAGCCCATCGAGGAGATCGGCAGGCGCGCGGTGCACACGCTGATCAACCGCATCAGCAACCCGGACCGCCGCCCGGACTCCGTCCGGCTGGCGCCTTCGTTCCGGCACCGCTCCTCCTGCGGCTGCACCCGAGCCCCACGCCGCCACACCTGAACCGCCGCCTCCCCCGCACACCGCAATGAATGTGGCTTTCATAGAGCCTTTTCCAACTTGATGTGGGTTGGTGAGGGTGTGTCGCTGGGCTGGACATGGCGAAGCTCCTGGTAGATGCGTGTATCGACCAAGAAACATGCGCTACCAGGAGCTTCGTTGTGCTTTCTTACCCCTCGGTGATCCCGGTGTCCACCCAGACACTGCGCGAGCTGACCCGGATCATCCGTACCCACCGCCGCGCGATCGGCTCACGCTGGCGCAGGCTGTCCCCGCAGCGCCAAGCCCTGCTCACCCTGGCCCACCTGCGCAACGGCGACACCTACCACCGCCTCGCCGCCGGGTTCGGCATCGGAGTGGCCACCGTGTGCCGCTACCTGCACGAAACCATCACCCTGCTCGCCCACCAGGCTCCCACCCTGACCGACGCCCTCCGACGGCTGGCCCGCACCCGGCACAACTACACCATCATCGACGGCACCGTCGTCCGCATCGACCGTGTCGCCGCGAACAAGCCCTTCTTCTCGGGTAAACACCGCTACCACGGCATCAACTTCCAGGCCCTCACCGATCCTGATGGCCAGCTGCTGTGGCTCTCGCCCGGGCTGCCCGGCGCGATCAACGACACCGCCGCCGCCCGCCACCACCGCATCTGCGAGCAGGTCCGCCAGGCCGGGCTGCGGCTGCTGGCCGATGGCGGCTACGACCAGGTCGCCCCCGGGGTGATCACCCCGTACCGCAACCGCCGCAACCGCCACCAGCCCAAACGTGAACTAGGGCCCGCCTACAAAGCCGCCAACAAAGCCCTGGCCAGGGTGCGCAGCCGCGGCGAACGCGGATTCGCCACCCTCAAAAACTGGCGCGTCCTCACCCGAGCCCGCTGCAGCACCCACCGCGTCACCACACTCGCCCACGCCATCCTCACCCTCGAACACCTCCCCAACTAACCAAGATGGAAAAGGCTCATAGCACCAGCCGCAATGAAAGCCACCTTCATAGCACTGGCCCCACCCACCCCCACGGCCCAAAAGGCGAACCCGGACACCAAACCCAGGGACCACCCAAACCCCCCTCCCCACCCCGGTCCACAGCCCAAAACCCGGCGAAGAACTCGTTGTCAAGGTACTCTCCCCAGCCTTGACAACGAGTTCTTCGCCGTAGTCACAATAAAAAACCGGGGCGGGCCCCCTCATTCAAGAGTGGCTGCAGCCTCCAAAAGCATCCAACCCCCCACCTGCACCGACAAGTCCCGCGCCGAATCCCCAGGAGGTGGCGAACAACTCGCCCCCTCCGTCCACACTGGACCAAACACCGGCCCACCCGGTCCCGCAGCCGCGTTCCCGTAACAAGCATCAGCCGAAGCCAGCACCAGCTCCCGCGCCACCCCCGCAGCCGGCCCCTCCAGCCGCAGAGCCGCCAACGCCAGGTACCGCGCCAGAATTCCCGCGAACAACCCGCCATCCCCGCCGCCCTGCGCCCGCAGCACCCCGCCCGGCGCACAGTGCTCGGCCACCGCCGAAATCGTCCGCGCCGCGGCGTCCACTTCGGACAGTTCGAGGCAGGTCCCGAGGAAAACCCCCTGGCAGTACGTGTAAATGTGCTTCACCAGCTCCCCGGTGTCCACCCGGAGCCCGTCCCACACCAGCCCGGTCTCCGGATCGACCAGCCGCGAATCCATCCACGAGAACAGTTCGCGCGCCCGCACCAGGTCCCCGAGCCGCGCGTGCAGGATCGCCGCCGGGCCGTTCGCCGGGGCGTTCTTGAACTGGTCGTTCTTCCGCCACCAGATGCCGCCGCCCGCGTCTTCGGTCCAGCCCGACCGCAGTTCCGCGGCGATGGCGTCCAGCGCGGGCGAGCACTCCAGGTCCACCAGCCGCCGCGCGCGTTCCAGCGCGAGGCCCAGCCACGCCATGTCGTCGTAGTACTCGTTGGTCCACCGCCCGAAGTTCCGCAGCTTGATCGAGCGCGCGTACCGCGCGATCAGCCCGGCGCGCTCCTCCGACGGCGCGCGGAGCTGCGCGTCGACCAGGCAGTCCAGCACGTGCGCCTGCCACCAGTAGTTCCAGTGCCAGTGCACGCGCTGCCCGGGATCGGCGGGCCAGCCGCTGCGCGCGAGCACCGTCGACGGCACCCCCCACACCCTCCGGAAGTGCCGCGTACGCAGTGCGTTCTCCGCCTCACCGGCTCGTTCTGCCGCCGTCATGGCGCCCATTCTCCCTTGTTCGACGACATACCAGTCGGTATGTTCAGGCGATGGCTGCCGTCACCTGTCCACTGTGCGAAGCGACCTGCGGGCTCGACGTCACGTTCGAGGGAACGCGCGTGAAGAAGGTGCGCGGAGACAACGCCGACGTCTTCTCCAGCGGGTACATCTGCCCGAAGGGCGCGTCGCTCGGCGCGCTGCACCACGACCCCGACCGCCTGCGCGCGCCACTGGTCAAGCGCGACGGCGAGTTCGTCGAAGTCAGCTGGGACGAGGCGTTCGCCGAGATCCACCGGCGGCTGCCGCCGCTCATCGAGGCACACGGCAAGGACGCGGTGGCGCTCTACGTCGGCAATCCCAGCGCGCACAACCTGGGCAACCTGCTCTACGGCCGGGTTTTCTACAAGGCGCTCGGCACCAGGAACATCTTCACCGCGGGCACGGTGGACCAGGTGCCGAAGCACTTCTCCTCCGGGTACCTGTTCGGCAGCGGGCTGTCCATCCCGGTACCCGACCTCGACCGGACCGGCCACCTGCTGATCCTCGGCGCGAACCCGCTGGTGTCCAACGGCAGCCTGATGACCGCGCCGGACGTGCGCGGCAGGCTCAAGGGCATCCAGCGGCGCGGCGGCAAGATCGTGGTGGTCGACCCGCGGCGCACCCGCACCGCCGAGCTGGCCGACGAGCACCACGCCATCCGGCCGGGCACCGACGCGCTGCTGTTGTTCGCGATGGTCCACGTGTTGTTCGACGAGGACCGCGTGCACCTCGGCAGGCTCACCGAGCACGTCAACGGCGTCGAAGAGGTCCGCGAGCTGGCCAGCCAGTTCACCCCGGAGGCCGTCGCCGGGCCGACCGGGATCGCGGCCGAGGAGATCCGGCGGCTCGCGCGGGAACTCGCCGAAGCCGACCACGCCGCGGTGTACGGCCGCATCGGCACCACCACGCAGGCCTTCGGCACGGTCGCCAGCTGGCTGGTCGACGTGCTCAACACGCTCACCGGGAACCTCGACCGCCCCGGTGGCGCGATGTTCCCGCTGGCCGCCGCCGGGCAGCCGAACAGCTCCACGCCGAAGCCGAAGCCGTTCCGCACCGGACGCTGGAAGACCCGCGTGCACGGCCTGCCCGAGGTGCTCGGTGAGGTGCCGGTCGGCGTGCTGGCCGACGAAATCCTCACCCCCGGCGAAGGTCAGGTGCGCGCGCTGATCACGGTCAGCGGCAACCCGTGCCTGAGCACCCCGAACGCCGAACGGCTCACCGGCGCGCTGGAGCAGCTCGACTTCATGGTGTCGCTAGACGTCTACCTGAACGAGACGAGCAGGCTCGCCGACGTGATCCTCCCCGGCCCGAGCGCGCTGGAACGGCCGCACTACGACGTGGCGCTCTACCAGTACGCCGTCCGGGACGTGGCGAACTGGACGCCCGCCGCGCTGCCGACGGACCTGCCGCAGGAGTGGGAGACCATGCTGCGGCTGACCGGCATTGTCACCGGTCAGGGGCCGGACGCCGACATCGCGGCGCTCGACGACTTCGTCGCCGCCGAAGCCGCGCGGCGTGCCGGGCTGGATCCCGCGGTCGCCGCCAGGCGCACCGGGCCGGAGCGGCTGCTCGACCTGATGCTGCGTGCCGGGCCGTACGACCTGACGCTGGCGGACCTCGAAGCCGCCCCGCACGGGGTCGATCTGGGACCGCTGAAGCAGCGCGTGCCGGAGGTGCTGACCACGGCCAGCGGCAAGATCGAACTGGCGCCCGAGCCGATCACCGAGGACGTGCCGCGCCTGGCACGGGAACTGGGCAAGGAGCCCAACGGCGAACTGGTGCTCATCGGACGGCGGCACCTCAGCTCGAACAACTCGTGGATGCACAACCTGGAACCGCTGGTGCGCGGGCAGAACCGGTGCACGGTCCAGGTGCACCCGGACGACGCGACGCGGCTCGGCCTGACCGACGGCGGGCAGGCGGTGGTGCACTCGCGCGCGGGCAAGATCGAGGTGCCGGTGGAGGTCACCGACGTCATCCGGCCCGGCGTGGTCAGCATTCCGCACGGCTGGGGCCACGACCCGGCCGGCATGCGGACCGCCGTCGCCACCGCGCACCCCGGCGCGAACACGAACCTGCTCTCCGACGAAACCCAGATGGACGCGCTGTCCGGCACCAGCGTGCTCAACGGCATCCCGGTCGAGATCGCGCCCGCCTGATCACCAGGCCTGGCCGAGGTCCGCGTGCTGCCGGATCCAGGTGTGCATGACGATGCCCGCCGCGACCCCGGCGTTGATCGAGCGCGTGGTCCCGAACTGCGCGATCGAGACCACCAGCGAGGCCGCCTCCTGGGCCTCGGCGGACAGGCCGGGGCCCTCCTGCCCGAACAACAGCACGCATTCGCGGGGCAGCTCGGCGGTTTCCAGCCGGACCGCGCCCGGGGTGTTGTCCACGGCCACCACCGCCAGACCCGATTCGGCCGCGTAGGCGGTGAACTCGGCGACGGTCGGGTGGTGGTGCAGGTGCTGGTAACGATCGGTCACCATCGCGCCCCGGCGGTTCCACCGGCGGCGGCCGACGATGTGCACGGCGGCCGCGGCGAAGGCGTTCGCCGTGCGCACCACCGTGCCGATGTTGTGGTCGTGCTGGAAGTTCTCGATGGCCACGTGGAACGGGTGCCGTCGGCTGTCCACATCGGACACAATGGCCTCGCGCCGCCAGTAGCGGTAGGCGTCCACCACGTTGCGGCGGTCGCCCTCGGCGAGCAGTTCCGGGTCGTAGCGCTCGTCGGACGGCCACTCACCCGGCCACGGCCCGACGCCGACCTCGTGCTCGGCCACCCATTCGGTGGGTCCCGCCTCGGTCATCGCACCGCCAGCCGCTGCGAGACGTCCAGCAGCAGGTCGGCGGTCTGCGCCACCGCCTGCTGCTGCGTGATCGAACCGGGGAAGCTGGCCGCGAGATCCCGCTCCCCGAAGAACAGCATCCGCTCCTGCATGCGGGGATCCTCCGCCAGCAGCCCGGCCACCGCGGGGGTCAGCGTGGCGCGTGCCTGCTCGTCGCTCTTGGCGTGCACGTGGTACCGGCCGTCGAACGGGGGATAGCCGACCTGCCGGTCCGCGGCCAGGAAGTTCGCCCACGACATGCCCTGCGGCGTGAGCGCGACCACCGGGCCGGGCACCGGCCGCGGCACCATGATCATCGTCATGGTGTGCCAGGTGTAGGTCGCCATGCCCTCGGTGCCGTAGGCCAGCTGCAGCGCCACCACCGGCACGCCCCGCCACTGGCCGGTCAGCTGCGCCGTCGCGCGGATGCCGGTGTCCTCGTTGAACATGCCGCCGATCGGCAGCCTGGCCCGGATGTCGGGCACCGCGCGCCGGTCGATCTGCCAGCCGAACGAGGCGGCCACCGCCTGCAACGCGTCCACGTGCGCCCGGGCCCGTGCCTGCACCTTCGGCCGCATGACCAGGCCGATCACCAGGCCCAGCAGGATGATGCCGAGGAAGATCGCGACGATGACCACGCCGCGATTCTGTCACCCCAGGCCGACCGGGTGGGGGTGCGTGCCCTCGGCCTCGCCGTCGTCGCTGTCGCGGTGCTTCCAGTGCACGTACGCGCCGACGTAGGAGACCACCAGCACCACCAGCGCGAGCGCGGCGACCACCGGCATCATCTCGCGCGGGAAGACGGTGTCGTAGATGTAGTACGCGTTGAAGCCGCCGGGCAGGTCGCCGAGCCCCTGCTGCGCGCGGAAGTAGTTCTCCAGCGCGGTCAGCGGGCAGGGAATCGGGAAAACATTGACCAGGATTCCCCAGGCGGCGAAAAATATGTGCACAAAAATCGTCTTGGGCCACCGCCAGGCGACAAAGCCGCCCAGGCCGATGTACAGCAGGGCAACCACGTGGATCGCGACCGTGACATCCGCGAGAAATCCGGCCACCGGCTCCGTCACCCCTCCCCTTCACGCTCCCCTTACCTCACCAACGTACTCCTGCCCGCTGGAGAACCGCTGGTGAAATACGGCGTCCGCCCCACAAACGGGGGAAGACCCGTAGGGGAAACCCGGGGATCAGGACAGGCCGAGGTCGTGCGCATCCAGAAGGTAGCGGTACGCCAGGCCTTCCTTCTCGATCGCTTCCCTGGCTCCCGTGTCGCGGTCCACCACGGTGGCCACACCCACCACCGTGGCACCGGCCTCTTCCAGTGCTTCCACCGCGGTGAGCACGCTGCCGCCGGTGGTGGAGGTGTCCTCCACGGCGAGTACCCGCTGCCCGCGGACCTCAACCCCTTCGACCCGGCGCTGCATGCCGTGCGTCTTGGTGGCCTTGCGGACCACGAACGCGTCGAGCACCACGCCGTCCGCGGCCGCCGAATGCAGCATGGCGGTGGCGACCGGGTCCGCGCCGAGGGTGAGCCCGCCCACCGAGACGAAGTCCCAGTCGGCGGTGAGCTGGCGGAGCAGCTTGCCGATCAGCGGCGCCGCCGCGTGGT
Organism: Amycolatopsis albispora; assembly: GCF_003312875.1. NCBI lineage: Bacteria > Bacillati > Actinomycetota > Actinomycetes > Pseudonocardiales > Pseudonocardiaceae > Amycolatopsis > Amycolatopsis albispora. The sequence goes on along the minus strand of NZ_CP015163.1, from coordinate 6,741,062 downwards.
GGAGGGTCGCGCGCCGCAGGTCGACGTAGTAGTCGGCCTCGCGGCCGGAAGCCAGGGTCACCTTGCCGTGCACCACGGACAGTTCGGTGATGAGCCGGGCGAGCTCGAGTTTCGCCGCTTGATCAATGCCAGGAATCGCCACGGCGCTCAGCCTCTCACACGCCACCGACGAAACCGCTCAGCGCCTAAGTACGGCCGCGTCCGGCGAAGCGGCCCGCGGCGAAGCGGATCAGCGAGCGCGGCACCACCCGCAGCACCGCCACCAATGCCTTGTACTGCGGGCTGGGGATGGACACCCAGCGCCCGCGGCGCAGATCGGCCAGCCCCTCGTCCACCACCCGCTCGGCGTCGAGCCAGAACAGCTTGGGGCCCGGCTTGTCCAGCCCGGCCCGCTGGTGGAACTCGGTGTGCGTGAACCCGGGGCACAGCGCCATCACGCGCACGCCGGTGCCCTGCACCGAACCCGCGACGCCCTCGGTGAACGAGGTGACGTAGGTCTTGCTGGCGGTGTAGGTGGACCCGCGGCCGGGCAGGAAACCGGCCACGCTCGACACGTTGATCACGTCACCGCGGCCGCGTTCCAGCATGCCGGGCAGCGCCGCGCGGGTGAGCCGAAGCACCGCGGTGACGTTGACGTCGAGCTGCGCCTGCAACTGCTCGAGCGAGGCGTCCTGGAGTTCGCCGTCGAGCCCGAACCCGGCGTTGTTGACCAGGAGATCGACCCCGGCGGACACCCGCGCTTCGACCTTCTCGCGGCCCTCGGCGGAAGCCAGGTCAGCGGTCAGCACCTCGGCGCCGACGCCGTGGCGTTCGGTCAGCTCGGCGGCCAGCCGCTCCAGGCGCGCGGTGTCCCTGGCGACGAGCACCAGGTCGTAACCTTCGGCGGCGAGCCTGCGTGCGAACGCGGCGCCGATGCCGGCGGTGGCGCCGGTGACCAGTGCGGTGCCCACGGCCTCAGTCGCCTGCCTGCGGGCGGTACTCGGAAGCGGCGGAGCCCTGGCTCTGCCAGTGCCTGCCCTCCGGCTCGGCCTCGACGGCGTCGTCGAACGGGTCCACGATGTCGGCGATCTCACCGAGGTCGCGCAGCAGCCGCTCCAGCCGCGACGGGCCCGCGTTGGGCGCGACACTGGCAAGCACCCACTCGTTCTCCAGCCAGGCCACGCCGACGTCCCCGCCGAGCGCGTCGGCCGCGTCCACCAGGTCCTGGGTGATCACCGCGCGGGCGCCTTCGGCGTCGTCCGCGAAGGCGTAGCGCTGGCCGACCGGGCCGAGCAGCTCCGGCATCTCCGCGCGCTGGAACGGCACGCTGGCCAGCCACAGCTCGACCAGCACCTGGTGCACGCGGTTGCAGCGCACCGCCACGATCACCGCGGGGATCTGGCCGTCGGACTCGATGTCGAAGACAAAAACCGGACGGCGGCCGTCCGAGGTGAAGGTGGACCCGGCCACCACGTTGACCGCGGCCTCGGCCCCGAAGTAGCCGATCGCGCCGCCGGACCACTGCCGCGGCAGGCGTTCGTCCTCCTCGACGAACTCCCAGCCGCGCAGGTCCGCCCAGCGCATTCGCTCCCGGTTGCGCGAGCCCTCCCGTGCCCGGTCGGCACCGAGCAGCCCGAGCCCCGCCACCAAGGCGACGGCGGCGATGACGAACCAGATCCACGCCGGAATACCCACGAACACCAGCGTATCGCCCTGGCCCCGGGGACCGGGATCAGCACGCCGTGTCGCCCCCACCCGATCGAGTGGGGGCGACTACGCGCGTAACTCAGACCCGGGTCACGGTGAGCGAATCGCTGGCTTCCTCGGCCGGGATGTCCACCCGGACCGTGTCGCCGTCGCGGACCTCACCGCCGAGCAGCAGCCGCGCCAGCTGGTCGCCGATCGCGGACTGCACCAGCCGCCGCAGCGGCCTGGCCCCGTAGATCGGGTCGAAGCCGTTGAGCGCCAGCCACTCGCGGGCCCCGTCGGTGACCTCCAGGGTGAGCCGCCGCTGCTGCAGCCGCTTCGCCAGCCTGTCCACCTGGATGTCCACAATGGACGTCAGCTGCTCGGTGCCGAGCGCGTGGAAGACCACCAGGTCGTCCAGCCGGTTCAGGAACTCCGGCTTGAAGTGCCGCTGCACCACCGAGAGCACCGCGTCGCGGCGCTGCCGGTCGTCCAGCGCGGCGTCGGCGATCGCCTGCGAACCGAGGTTCGAGGTGAGCACCAGGATGGTGTTGCGGAAGTCGACCGTCCGGCCCTGGCCGTCGGTCAGCCTGCCGTCGTCGAGCACCTGCAGCAGCACGTCGAACACGTCCGGGTGCGCCTTCTCCACCTCGTCCAGCAGCACCACGCTGTACGGGCGGCGGCGCACCGACTCGGTCAGCTGCCCGCCCTGGTCGTACCCGACGTACCCGGGCGGCGCGCCGACCAGCCGGGCCACCGAGTGCTTCTCGGCGTACTCGCTCATGTCGATCCGGAGCATCGCGCGCTCGTCGTCGAACAGGAACTCGGCCAGCGCCTTCGCCAGCTCGGTCTTGCCGACGCCGGTCGGGCCGAGGAACAGGAACGAACCGGTCGGGCGGTCCGGGTCGGCCACCCCGGCACGCGAGCGGCGCACCGCGTCCGAGACGACCTTGACCGCCTCGTCCTGGCCGATCACGCGCCTGCCCAGCTCCTCCTCCATCCGGAGCAGCTTGCCGGTCTCGCCTTCGAGCAGGCGGCCCGCCGGGATGCCGGTCCACGCGCTGACCACGTCCGCGACGTCGTCCGCGCCGACCTCCTCCTTGAGCATCACCTCGGCCTGCACCGCCTTCTCGGTGGCGGTGGCGGCCTCCAGGTCCTTCTCCAGCGCGGGGATCTTGCCGTAGCGCAGCTCCGCGGCCCGGCCGAGGTCGCCGTCGCGCTCGGCACGCTCCGACTCACCGCGCAGCTGCTCGAGCTGCTCCTTGAGGTCGCGGACCCGCTCGATCGAGCCCTTCTCGTTCTGCCAGCGCGCGGTCAGCGCGGTCAGTTCCTCACGCTTCTCGGCCAGCTCGGCGCGCAGCGCCTCCAGCCGCTGCTTCGAGGCGGCGTCGTCCTCTTTGGACAGCGCCATCTCCTCGATCTCCATCCGCCGCACCGCGCGCTCGACCTCGTCGATCTCCACCGGCCGCGAGTCGATCTCCATGCGCAGCCGGGAGGCCGCCTCGTCGACCAGGTCGATCGCCTTGTCCGGCAGGAACCGGGCGGTGATGTAGCGGTCGGACAGGGTGGCCGCGGCAACCAGCGCGGCGTCGGTGATGCGGACACCGTGGTGGACCTCGTAGCGCTCCTTGAGCCCGCGCAGGATGCCGATGGTGTCCTCGGCCGACGGCTCGCCGACCAGCACCTGCTGGAACCGGCGCTCCAGCGCGGCGTCCTTCTCGATGTGCTGGCGGTACTCGTCGAGCGTGGTGGCGCCGACCATGCGCAGCTCACCGCGGGCGAGCATCGGCTTGATCATGTTGCCCGCGTCCATCGCGCCCTCACCGGTGGCCCCGGCACCGACGATCGTGTGCAGCTCGTCGATGAAGGTGACCACCTGGCCGGCGGAGTCGGTGATCTCCTTGAGCACGGCCTTGAGCCGCTCCTCGAACTCACCGCGGAACTTCGCGCCGGCCACCATCGAGCCGAGGTCGAGCGCGACCACGCGCTTGCCGCGCAGCGATTCGGGCACGTCACCGGCGACGATCCGCTGGGCGAGCCCCTCGACGATGGCCGTCTTGCCGACGCCGGGCTCACCGATCAGCACCGGGTTGTTCTTGGTCCGGCGCGAGAGCACCTGCACCACCCGGCGGATCTCGGTGTCGCGGCCGATGACCGGGTCCAGCTCACCCGCGCGGGCGCGCGCGGTGAGGTCGACGCCGTACTTCTCCAGCGCCTTGAACGTGCCCTCCGGGTCCGGGCTGGTGATCCTGGCCGAGCCGCGGACCGCGGTGAACGCCTCGCGCAGCGCCTCCGGCGTGGCGCCGTGGCGCTTGAGCAGGTCGGCCACCTGGCCGCCCTCCGCGGCCAGGCCGACCATCAGGTGCTCGGTGGAGACGTACTCGTCGCCCAGCTCGGTGGCCAGCTTCTGCGCGTGGGTGATCGACTTGACCGCGTGCGTGTCGAACTGCGGCTGCGAAACCGTGGCACCGACCGCGGACGGCAGCGCCTGGGTGATCGGCTCGAGTTCCTTGTGCACCTGCTCCGGGTCCGTCCCGACCGCGGTCAGCAGCGGCCCGGCGAGCCCCTCGCCCTGGGCCAGCAGCGCGCCGAGCAGGTGGGCGGGCGCGATGTCGGGATTGCCGGCGACGGTCGCCGCCTGGGCAGCCGACGAGATCGCCTGCTGGGTCTTCGTGGTCGGGTTGAAAGCGTCCATCCCTCACCTCATGTCGTGCGTCCCTTGACGCAAGCCTTCCGGAAAAGTCCTCGACATGCTCAACGTCAGGAAAGTTGAGTCTGTTCCACTCAACTCTGGATTGAGGGAAAGTCGCAGGTCAGCGCGAACCGGAGCGGCGATCGAGGGTGGTGCGCAGGCTGTCGTTGGCTGCTTTCAGCCGTTCGGTGAGCGCCTGCAGCTCGTCGGGGTCCCAGCCGGACAGCGCGTCGGTGAGGAAGTCGGTGTACTGCCGCCGCCAGCGGACCAGCTCCTGCTCGCCGCGCTCGGAGACCCGGATCAGCGCGGCGCGGCCGTCCTCCGGCGCGGGGCGGCGCTCGATCAGCCCGGCCGCGGTCAGCTGCGCCACCTGGCGGCTGACCACCGAGACGTCGACCATGCGCCGCTTGGCCAGTTCCGACGGCCGCGACTCGCCGAGCTGGGCGAGTTCGGCGAGCAGCCAGGCGGAGGCGGGGTGCAGCCCGTTCTGCGCCTGCCACAGGTGCGTGGTCCACGCCTGCTGCAACTGCGCGTTCACTTTGAGTTGCCGCACCAGCTCCAGCGCGGCCTCGTCCGTCGGACCCATGGGTCCAGCCTCCCCGTCACCCCGGCCGGTGGAAAAATCCGGACGGTTACTAGTTGCTTGTTACAACTATTTTACCAGTGATCCATCACACGTCCGCGCTACCTACTTTGACCCGGACGGAGCAACGTAACCGAGGTTTACCCGGCCTGCGACTACCCTCCGAGGTGAACCACTGGCCTGTTTACCTCGATCGACTTATTCCGAAAGGGGGAATATTCCCTACACCACAACCCCTGGGTCAAGCCGCTGGCCTGCCCCGGTCGGCGGAACCCACAGCGACACGCATTAATGAATAATCCAGGCCACAATCGGCGTGCGGACCACCCCGCCGAACACGCCGAGCAACCGGACGAGGAGCCGACACCCGCCAGCGATGACAGCAGAACCGGTCAGCCCAGTACCCAGGTCCTCCTCGCCGAGGGAGACGCCGCCCGCCGTCGCGGCGATGGTGCGGCTGATTCGTGACACCTGGGCGAAGGCCGAGCCGTACACGCCGGAGATCTCCCAGTTCTTCTACGGCATGCTGTTCACCCTCGCACCGGCCACCAGGGACTTCTTCCCGATCAACATGGAGGTCCAGCGGGGCAGGCTGGTGCGCGCGCTGGTGCACATCGTGCAGATGGTGGACCGCCCCGACGACCTGGTGCCGTTCCTGCGCCAGCTCGGCCGCGACCACCGCAAGTTCGGTGTCATCCCGAACCACTACGAGGCGGTCGGCACCGCGCTGCTCGCCGCGCTGAAGACGAACCTCGGCCCGGAGTGGACGCCCGAGGTGGAGCGCGCCTGGGCCGAGGCGTTCACCATCATCGCGCGCGCGATGCAGGAGGCCGCCGCGGCCGACCGGCACCCCGGCTCGTGGACCGCGACCGTCGCCGAGCACCGGCGGCTCACCTGGGACCTCGCGCTGGTGCTGGTCGAGCCCGACCAGCCGGTGCCGTACCAGGCCGGGCAGTACCTGAGCGTGGAGGTGCCGCAGCGGCCGCGGCTGTGGCGGTACCTCTCGCCGGCGAACGCGCCGCGCGAGGACGGTTCGATCGAGTTCCACATCCGCGCGGTCGACGGCGGCTGGGTGTCCCGCGCCATCGTCAGCCACACCGCGCAGGGCGACCGCTGGCGCCTCGGCCCGCCGCTCGGGCGGCTGACCGTGGACCGCGAGTCCGGCCGCGACGTGCTGATGATCGCCGGTGGCACCGGGGTGGCGCCGCTGCGCGCGATGCTCGACGACCTGGCGCAGTGGGGCGAGAACCCCAAGGTGAAGCTGTTCTACGGCGGCCGCGACCGCGAGGACCTCTACGACCTGGAGGAGCTGCGCTCGCTGGCCGCGGTGAACCCGTGGCTGACCGTGGTCCCGGTGGTGGAGAACAATCCCGGGTTGCCCGGGTTCGAGCAGGGCACGCTGGCCGAGGTGGTCACCAAGTACGGCGCGTGGCCGAAGCACGACGTGCTGGTCTCCGGTTCGCCGGGCATGATCCGGGCCACCGTTTCCCGCATGCTCGTCGCCGGCACCGCGCTCGACCAGATCAAGTACGACCCGTTCACCATCGACTGAGCGCCCTTTTTACCGCGCGTATCGATATTGCTCCATTCGAGCTGAAAGCACGGCGATCCGGCGCCGTTTCCCGACCCACTACCCGTGACCATTTCGGCGGACTGGAGCACAACCAGCGGAACCAGGCTGATCAGGGAAAGCTTTGCCAAGATCGAATCGAAGGCGCCCGGACTGGCGCAGTTCTTCTACGGGTGCTGTTCACCGTTTTCCCGGAGACGAGAGCGCTTTCCCGGCCAACATGAGCACCCAGCGGGACCGGTTGCTGCGGGCGCTGGTGCACGTGGTCCGCCTGGCGGACCAGCCGGAGCGGCTGGGTCGCGACCACCGGAAGTTCGACGTGGTCGCGCATCATTACGACGCGGTCGGGGTGGCGTTGCTGACCGCGTTGAAGCGGTACCTCGCCGACGACTGGACCGCGGAGGTGGAGCGCGCCTGGACCGACGCGTACGGGGTGATCGCGAAGTCCATGCGCGAGGCGGCGGAGGCCGAGCAGGGTCCGGCGTGGTGGCCCGCGCGGGTGCTCGAGCACCGGAAGGCCACCGCGAACGTGGCGGTGATCCGGGTGCTGCCGAAGCACCCGGTGCCGTTCCGGGCGGGCAATTACGTCAGCGTGCAGGTGCCGCAGCGGCCGCGGATGTGGCGGTATTTCTCGCCGGCCACCGCGCCGCGCACGGACGGGGTGCTGGAGTTTCATGTGCGCGCGGTGGACGGCTGGGTGAGCCGGTCGATCATGCACCACACGAAGCCCGGCGACGAATGGCGCATCGGCCCGGCGCTCGGCACGCTCGCCGTGCGGCGGGCGGAAAAGCGGAAACTACTCCTGATCGGCGGCGGCACCGGCCTGGCCCCACTGCGGGCGATCGCCGACGATCTGGCGCGGTGGAAGCAAACCCGGCCGTGCACCTGTTTTTCGGCGGCCGGGCGCCGGAGGACCTCTACGACCTGCCCACCCTGAAAATGCTGGCGGCAACCAATCCGTGGTTGACCGTGGTGCCGGTGACCGAGGAAGGCAACCTCCCCGGTGGGGAACACGGCACCCTCGCCGACGCGGTGCTGAAACGAGGCCCATGGCCGAACACGGATGTCCTGCTTTCGGGCTCGCCGTCGATGATCAGGGCGACCATGGCGCGCTTGGTGGCGGCAGGCGTGCCAGCCGCCCGAATCCGGTACGACCAGTTCACCGTGGACTAAGCGAGCGTGCGGCGGACATCCCGCGGGATTGCGATCAGGCACCGCAGCTTGATGCGAACATTGATGGCACGAGTGCGCGGGGCGGCACGGGCAGTGGCGGGGCCGGTTGGAGCGGTCCCACCCGCTGCCCCTAGCTAGCGGCAGCGATCAGCCCAGTACGACCAGGATGGCTACGGCGGCCAGCAGCCCGGGTACGACCAGGGCGGATATGGCGGTGGTCAGCGTTCGGCCGTGGGCACGGACACCTGAAAACACTCGACGGCTCGGCCCAGTGCCCACCGCCGATTCACGACGCATCGGGCCGGGCGCGAGTGACCCCACGCGCGCCTTCCGCGAAGACTTGTTGTGCCTCAAGGGATACACCGCACCCGCCACCGGGCTCAGCGAGCATCGCGGTGAGGATCTTCGAGGCAGCGGGGCAGATCGAGGTGATCCACCGAACCCGGCGCGCATCCTCGACCCAGAGCCCCAGAAAACCGGCAGCCCCAAACACCGGCAACCCCCGCCCACCTCGGGGGGACGTCCCTAGGCCAGTCTACGGCGTGGCGCCCTCGTGGGATGGGTGCTCGCCGGGGCGCTGTGGACGGGTGGGCGGGTGTGGATAGGTGGGTGGGTGTGGGCAGGTGGGTGGGTATGGGATAAACCCGGGTGGCGCGCCTCGGTGGGGGAGTCCGGTCAGCGGCGCGGGCGGGGGCGCCAGACGACCAGGGCGGTTTCGTTTCGCATGGGGACGAGGTCCTTGCGGTACGAAGCGTGCACCGCGGCCGCGGCCTGTTCGGCGGCGGCGTAGGCGGCGGCCAGTTCCTCCGTCAGTTCGGTCACCCGCGCACGCAACGCGTCCACCTGGTTTTCGAGTTCGATGATGCGCTTGATCCCGGCGAGGTTGACGCCGTCCTCCTGGGACAGCCGCTGGACTTCGCGCAGTAGGGCGATGTCCCGCAGTGAATACCGCCGGCCGCCCCCGGCCGTGCGGCCGGGGGAGACCAGCCCCTGGCGGTCGTACGACCGCAGGGTTTGCGCGTGCAGCCCGGAGAGCTGGGCGGCCACTGAGATGACAAAAACCGGGGTGTCCTCGTCCTGCGGCATGCCGCCCGGCAACGACGAACCGAACATGTCAGCTCCGTTCCCTGATCAGCGCGGTGATCTCCGGACGCGGGTCGTGCTGCGCGGAGGCCTCCGCGTAACTCTCCAATGCCGCCCTGGCCTTGTCGTCCAGCCGGGCGGGCACCGCCACCTGCAGGGTGACCAGCAGATCGCCCTGGGTGCCGTCGCGCTTGGTGATGCCCTTGCCGCGCACCCGCAGCACCCGGCCGCTCGCGGTACCCGGCGGCACCTTGACCGAGACCTTGCCGTCGAGCGTCGGCACCGTGATCGTGCCACCCAGCGCCAGCTCGGTGAAGCTCACCGGCACGGTGATGGTCAGATCATTGCCCGATCGGCCGAACACCGCGTGCGGGGCCACGTGCACCCGGACGTACAGGTCACCCGGTTGCGCACCGCCCCGGCCCGGCTCGCCCTGACCGGCCAGCCGGATGCGCTGGTCGTCGTCCACCCCGGCGGGGATCCGGACGGTCAGCGTGCGGGTGCGGGTGCTGATGCCCTCGCCACCGCACTCCCCGCACGGGTTGTCGATGATCGTGCCGCGGCCACGGCAGTCCCGGCACGGCTCCGAGAAGGCGAACGCCCCCTGGCTCCGGCTGACCAGCCCCGAACCACCACAGGTGCCGCAGGTCCGCGGTGTGGTGCCCGGCTTGGCGCCATTGCCACCGCAGGTGGCGCAGGTCGCCGGGCTGGACAGGCGCAGCGGCAGGGTCGCGCCCTTGACCGCCTCGACGAAGTCGATCCGGACATCCGTTTCCACGTCGGCGCCGCGCTGCGCGCGGTTCGCCGTGGCACCGGCGGCACCACGGCGGCCGAACAGGCCGCCGAGGATGTCACCGAGGCCACCGAAGCCCCCGCCTTGTCCGGCGGCGTTTCCGAAGATATCGCCGAAGTCGGTGCCACCGGCTCCGCCTCCGGGAAACCCGAAACCCCCGGGGCCGCCCGACCCGAAAAGGCGCCTCGCCTCGTCGTACTCCTTGCGCTTGGCACTGTCGGACAGCACCCCGTACGCCTCGGACACCGCCTTGAACTTCTTCTCGGCTTCGGCGTTGCCCGCGTTGGCGTCCGGGTGGTTCTCCTTCGCCAGCTTGCGGTAGGCCTTCTTGATCTCGTCCGCGGAGGCGTCGGAGGAGACGCCCAATTCACGGTAGAAGTCCTTACCGATCCACTCCCGAGCACTCATCGGGCGTCTCCTCCCTCCGGCTTGTCGCTATCGGCTGTTCTCATCAAGGGGCAGCTCACCGGACTGCGTGGCGTCCAGCTCCGGCTCGGCCTCGGCGGACGCGGGAGCCTCGGCGGCCGCGGGGGCCTCGCCCGGCTCGTGGTCGGTCACGCCGACCAGCGCCGCCCGCAGCACCCGATCCCCGAAGCGGTAACCCCGGCGCATCACCAGGGTCACCGTCGGACCGTCCACTTCGGACGAGGTGTTGTGCTGCACGGCCTCGTGCACGCTCGGGTCGAAGGGCTCGCCCTCCGCGCCGAACGGCTCGAGCCCGGCCCGCTGCAGGCTGGCCACCAGCTTGTCGGCCACCGCCTTGAACGCGCCGGTGAGGTCACCGTGCTGCTCGGCCCGCTCGAGGTCGTCGAGCAGGGGCAGCAGGTCACCGACCACCCCGGCCTTCGCCGCGTTCACCACCTGCTCGCGGTCGCGGTCCACCCGGCGCCGGTAGTTGGTGTACTCGGCCTGGAGCCGCTGGAGGTCGGCGGTGCGCTCCTCCAGCTGCTTCTCCAGGTCGGACACCGGCTCCACCGACTCGTCCACAATGGACTCGCCGAGGGAGGGGCCGGCGTGCTTGCCGTCCGCCGCGGGCTCCTCCGCTTCGGGCGAAGGCCGCAGCTCACCGGTCACCGGGTCGATCTTGCGGCGATCGCGCACCACGACTCGCGGCTCCTCTGGCTCTTCACCGGTCCCGTGCCGGGGACCCTCGGAGTTTTCGCGATTCGCGTGGGTCACTTCTTCTCGCCCTCCGCGCCCTTCTTGTCGTCCTCGTCGACGATCTCGGCGTCGACGACGTCGTCGGCCTTGGCCGAGGACCCGGCACCCGCGTCACCGCCGGGCGCACCGGCGCCCGCCGCGTCCTGGGCGGCGTTCGCGTTGGCGTACAGCGCGGTGCCCAGTTCCTGCGAAGCCGCGTTCAGCTTCTCGATGGACTCGCGGATCTTCGCGGAGTCGGTGCCCTTGAGCGCCTCGTTCGCCTCGTCGATCGCGGTCTTGACCTTGCCCTTGAGCTCGTCGGGCAGCTTGTCCTCGTTGTCCTTGACGAACTTCTCGGTCTGGTAGACCAGCGTCTCGGCCTGGTTGCGGGTCTCGGCCTCCTCGCGGCGGGCCTTGTCCTCCTCGGCGTGCGCCTCGGCGTCCTTGACCATCCGCTCGATGTCCTCCTTCGGCAGCGCGGAGCCACCGGTGATGGTCATCGACTGTTCCTTGTTGGTGCCGAGGTCCTTCGCGGTCACGTGCACGATGCCGTTGGCGTCGATGTCGAAGGTGACCTCGATCTGCGGCACGCCACGCGGCGCCGGCGGCAGCCCGGTCAGCTCGAACATGCCGAGCTTCTTGTTGTGCGCGGCGATCTCCCGCTCACCCTGGAAGACCTGGATCTGCACCGAGGGCTGGTTGTCGTCCGCGGTGGAGAAGATCTCCGAGCGCTTGGTCGGAATGGTGGTGTTCCGCTCGATGAGCTTGGTGAACACCCCGCCCTTGGTCTCGATGCCCAGCGACAGCGGGGTCACGTCGAGCAGCAGGACGTCCTTGACCTCACCCTTGAGCACACCGGCCTGCAGCGCCGCGCCGACCGCGACCACCTCGTCCGGGTTCACGCCCTTGTTCGGCTCGCGGCCGCCGGTCAGCTCCTTGACCAGGTCGGACACCGCGGGCATGCGGGTGGACCCGCCGACGAGCACCACGTGGTCGATGTCGCCGACGCTGATGCCGGCGTCACGGATCACGTTGTTGAACGGCTGGCGGGTGCGCTCGAGCAGGTCGTTGGTGATCCGCTGGAACTCGGCGCGCGACAGCGTCTCGTCCAGGAACAGCGGGTTCTTGTCCGCGTCCACGGTGATGTAGGGCAGGTTGATGCTGGCGCTGTTCGAGCTGGACAGCTCGATCTTCGCCTTCTCCGCCGCCTCGCGGATGCGCTGCAGCGCCATCTTGTCCTTGGTCAGGTCGATGCCGTTGGAGGCCTTGAACTTGTCGACCAGCCAGGTGACGATGCGCTCGTCCCAGTCGTCACCACCGAGGTGGTTGTCACCGGAGGTGGCGCGGACCTCGACCACACCCTCGCCGATCTCCAGCAGCGACACGTCGAAGGTGCCGCCACCGAGGTCGAAGACCAGGATGGTCTGCTCCTTCTCGCCCTTGTCCAGGCCGTAGGCCAGCGCGGCCGCGGTCGGCTCGTTGACGATGCGGAGCACGTTCAGCCCGGCGATCTGGCCGGCTTCCTTGGTGGCCTGCCGCTGCGCGTCCTCGAAGTACGCGGGCACGGTGATCACCGCGTCGGTGATCTCCTCACCGAGGTAGGACTCGGCGTCGCGCTTGAGCTTCATCAGCACGCGCGCGCTGATCTCCTGCGAGGTGTAGTTCTTGCCGTCGATCTCGGTCTTCCAGTCGGTACCGATGTGCCGCTTCACCGAGCGGATCGTCCGGTCGACGTTGGTGACGGCCTGGTTCTTGGCGGGCTGCCCGGTCAGCACTTCGCCGTTCTTGGCGAAGGCGACGATGGACGGGGTGGTCCGAGAACCCTCCGAGTTGGCGATGACCGTCGGCTCGCCGCCCTCCAGGACGGCGACGACCGAGTTGGTCGTACCGAGGTCGATGCCGACCGCTCGCGCCATGGTTTGTTCCCTCTCTCTGTCTCACGCTGGGCTGTGCCGCCGCGTTGAGCGGAGCACACTCAAGTTCTATCCGGAGCCGCTTTGCCAGGTCAACTTGGACTTGAGCGAGGGCGACTCAACCTTTCTGCCTGGCTCAACGTACCTGGGGTGCCGCTTGTTCCCGGCAGACGGCACCGATTTCCGGAAGCACCCCGTTGACCAGGTAGTCCGCCGCGTGCGCGCGGGCGCACGGCGAGTGGAGCAGGGCGGCGTGCCCGTCGCGGTCGTCCATCAGCAGGCGGCTGCCGTCGATCCGGGCGCTCAGGCTCTCCGCCCAGCGCAGCGGGGTGGCCGGGTCGTGGGTACCGCCGATCACCAGCACGGACGGAGTACCCGTCACGTGGCGATATGACGGTGGGTTGCGTGGTGACATCGGCCACGCGGCGCAGCCGGTGGCCATCTCCCAGAACTCCGAGTACCGCCACGTCCGCGGCGCGACCCGCCGGAGTTCGTCGGCCCACCGGCGGTGGACGCCCGCGGTCAGCACCGCGGGGAAGTCCTGGCAGGAGACCGCCCGGTAGGAGCCGTACTCTGGGGAGTTGAACCGCGCGGTCCGCAGCAGCGGGCCGGTGTCCCCGGCGTCGGCGGCCGCAAGCGCTTGCGCCAGCTGTGGCCAGGCGGCCTTGAGGTTGAGGTAGTCGTAGAAGCCGTCGGTCAGGTCTTCGGCGTCCGGCCTGGTCATCAGCCGGTCGAACTGGGCCGCGCACTCCCCGCAGGTGGCGAAGAAGCGGTTGGCCGAATCCTCGATGGCGACGGCCTCGTCGCGGGCGGCGACCAGCGTCGGCAGCGCGTGGTCGACCGGCGCGTCCAGCACCATCGACCGCACGCGTCCCGGGTGGAGGTCCGCGTACAGCTCACCGATCTCGGTGCCGTAGGACATGCCGTAGAAGGAGATGCGCTCCTCACCGAGCGCCCGCCGCAACGCCTCCACGTCCTCGGCGACGCTGAGCGTGTCGACGTGCCCGAGCAGCGGGCCGGTGCGGTCGAGGCAGTCCTGCCCGGCCCGGCGGTTCGCCTCGGTGAGCCGGTCGAAGTCGCCGAACCGGCTCACCGACGGGTCGTGCAGCGACGCCGGAGCGCACCGGACCGGCGAGCTGTGGCCGACCCCGCGCGGGTCCAGCCCGACCAGGTCGAACCGCTCGGCGAGCACCGCACCCTCGGGATTCCCGGCGACCATTCCGTTGTAGGCCACCACGTCCACCGCCGAGCCACCCGGCCCGCCCGGGTTCACCAGCAGCGAGCCGATCCGGTTGGCCTGGTCGCGCGCCGGGGTCCGGTTGACCGCGAGGTCGATGCGCCGGCCGTCCGGCCGCGACCGGTCCAGCGGCACGCTCAACGTGGCGCACTGCAGGTCGGGCGGGGTCTGCGGGGTCGCGCACGACCGCCACTCGAGCGCACCTTCCGCCCCCTGCGCGGTGGGTACGACCAGCGTGGTCAAGCCCAGTGCGGCAGCCCCGGCCAGTGCCCGGATCATGCGGTGCGGACCGTCACGTCACCGGCCGAAGCGTCGACTTCCACCGCGTGCGGGGCGCCGGGCGTGTTCGGCACGGAAACGTTGCTGTTGCCCGCATTGGCGTCGGTGCGCACGCGGTAGGTGCCCTGCGGCACGGTGACCGTCACCTTGCCCGCCGACGCCTTGACCGTGGTGTCGGCCGGTGTGACCAGCCCGACCTCGACGTTCCCCGCGGAGGCGTGCACCTTCGCCGCGCCGGCGAGCTGCTGGAGCACCACGTTGCCCGCGGACGCCTCGACGTCGGTGGCGCCCGCGCCGGTGACGGTCACGTTCCCCGCTGCCGCCTTGCCGGTGACCGGCAGCGCGGCCGGGATGACCACGTCGTAGTTCACCGAGCATTCGTCGCCGCACCGGTCGAGCACCAGCGTGTCGCCCTCGACGCGGTGCGAGTGGCCCGGCCTGGTGCCGCGGTAGTGCACGTCGCGCCGCAGCGAAACCGGCGCGCCCGGCTCCACCCGGATCTTCACCTCGCCGGCCGGCACGTCGAACCGCACCTTGCTGATCTGCTCCGGCACCGGCGTGCCGTCGCTGAAGCTCTCCTGCGGGGTGAGCGCGTCACACCCCGACAGCACCAGCGCCGACGCCGCCACCCCGGTCAGCACCCAGCCAGTCTTTCGCATTTCCCCGTGATCCCCTTCAGTTGTTTCAGGCCTGGCGAACGGTGACGTCGCCGCTGTCGGTGTCCAGCTGCAGCAGCACGCTGGTGCCACCGCCACCGGTCGGGATCGAGATGTCCCGGCTGCCGCTGTCGGTGTCGCCGTCCACGCGGTAGCTGCCGGGCGGCACGGTCACCTCGACCGAGCCGCTGTCGGCCTGCGCGCGCACTTCCTGCGCGGCGGCCATCACCAGCTCGATGTCGCCGGAATCCGCCTGGGCGTCGACCCGCCCCCGCAGGCCGGTGCCCTGGACCGCGCCCGAGTTGGCGACCACCTTGACCGCGTCGCCGATGCCGGCGAGCGTGACGTCCCCCGAAGAAACCTGCACGGTGACCGCCCCCGGCACGTCGCGGACGTCAACGCTGCCCGAATCAGCGGTGACGTCCGCGGCGGCCACCCCGGTCAGCACCAGTTCGCCGGAATCGGTGTCCCCCGACACCGTGGTCCCGAACGGCACGACCACGTCGTAGTCCACCGAGCACCAGTTGCCGCAGTCGGCGAGCACCAGGTCTTCCCCGTCGACCGAGTAGCTCTGCTCCGGCTCGCCCCAGCGGTAGTCGAAGCGCTGGACCACGGTGCTCTGCTGCACATCCGCGGCGCGGATGTGTACGTCGCCCGAATCCACGGCGAGGCGCACCCGCTGGATCCGCTGGTCGACCTGGGCGGTCGCCTCGCTCGTCGACGGCCACCACCAGCCGAAACCGATGGCCGCACCGGCCACGATCAACGCGATGCCGCCGATGGCTAGCCCGGGCCGCCCCATTGAGTCCTCCCCATGCAGGTTTCTTCTGCGGGAAACGCTAAGGCGTGGCACGGGTGCGGACATCCGGGTGAACCCCCGAATGTCCCCTGAGGTTGTCCCTACCCTGCCCTGGCCCCGGCGCGCCGATAGCCTGTGCCGGGTAGCCGACGCACAGGAGGATCGCATGCCTCAACCGCCCAACCCGTACGACTTCCTGCCCGCGGTGCCGCAGTTCACCGTGCGCAGCGGCGACCTCGCCGACGGCGCCGCACTGGGCACGCCGCAGCTGAGCGGCATCTTCGGTGCCGGTGGCGACGACGTCTCGCCGGAACTGTCGTGGGAGGGCTTCCCCGCGGAGACCAAAAGCTTCGCGGTCACCTGCTACGACCCCGACGCCCCGACCGCCAGCGGGTTCTGGCACTGGGCCGTGTTCGACATCCCGGCTTCGGTGACCTCGCTGCCGACCGACGCGGGCAAGAACCCGGAACCCGCGCCCGGCGCGGTGACCCTGAAGAACGACGGTGGCCTGAACCGGTTCCTGGGCGCCGCCCCGCCGCCGGGGCACGGGCCGCACCGGTACATCTTCACCGTGCACGCCGTCGGCGTGGAGTCGCTGGACATCCCGGACAGCTCGACCCCGGCCTTCCTCGGCTTCAACCTCTTCTCGACCACGCTGGGCCGGGCGCACCTGACCGGCATCCACGAGAACAAGGGCTGACCCCGCGAAGCGCATGAATGTGGCTTTCATAGCGTTTGGCGCTATGAAAGCCACATTCATTGCACGAGGGCGGCCAGGGCGGTGGAGACGGCCATGACGCCGCCCGAGTTCGCGATGGCGGTGTAGGTGACGTGCCTGCCGGGCAGGTGCACGCTGCGGAAGTTCACCCCGGCGTCACCGCCTTCCAGTGCGAACCCGCCCGGGACGAGCCACAGGCCCATGCCGTACTCCGTACCTTCGAACATCCGCTCCGGAGTGGAAATGATCCGGCCGCCCAGCAACGCGTCCCAGAAGGCGTGGATGTCGGCGACCGTCGAATAGATGCCGCCGTCGCCGTGGCCCCGCACCGGGACCTCCAGCACGTTCGTGCGGCCGTCCTCCAGATATCCGGTCGCCGCGTTCGCCGGCAGGTCGTCGGACCGCAGGAAAGCCGTGTCCACCATGCCCGCCGGCTCGCAGATCCGCTCCCGCACCAGCTCGTGGAACGACTTCCCGGCCACCCGCTCGGCCAGCACGCCGAGCAGCACGTAACCGCCGTTGTTGTAGGAAAACCGCGTGCCGGGCGGGAATTCGGCGGGATGTCCGGCCAGCGCCGCCAGGTAGTCCGAAGTGGACGCGAGCAGGCACTGCCCCGGCGGTGCCGGGCCGTCGTCGGGGCAGTAGTCGCCGATGCCCGAAGTGTGCCGCAGCAGGTGCCCGACCGTCACCTCCGGGTGCACCAGCGGCAGTTCGTCCCCGAGCACCGAGCGCACCGTGGTCGCTTCGGCCAGCAGCCCGGAGTCGATCAACGACAACACGGTCGCCGCGGTGAACCCCTTGGTACCGCTGGCGAGCGCGAACCGCGTCTCCAGCGTGTTCGGCACTTCGTACGCCCGGTGCGCGTAGCCGTACGCCTGCGCGAAGACCGTCTCGCCGCCGCGGTCCGCCCGCGCCACCCCGGCGAACGGAGAGCCGGGCACCACAACCGAAGAACCCACCCAAACTCCCCCTTCCCCATCCCGGTCCACAGCCAAAACACGGCGAAGGACCCCTTGTCAAGGTACGCTTTCCAGCCTTGACAAGGGGTCCTTCGCCGTCGTCACAATAAAAGAGCCCGGGTGGGATCCCGAATGCACCAGACGGGTCTGCGGGTTGATCCCGAACATCAGCGCGGCTTCAGCAGGTAGTCGACCACCGGCCGCAGTTCCTCCGCCGACGGCGGTTCGTCGTCGATCAGGCCCTGCACCAGCAGCCCGTCGATGCCGGCGAGGAACACCCTGAACGCCACCTCGTCATCATGCCGGACCATCGAGGTCAGCACGTCCAGCCAGCGCCGCGCCGCGGGCCGCAGTTCCGGGCGCCGCGCGGCGAGCAGGTACAGCTCGTACTCCGCCATCGTGCGACCGCGCTGCGGGCCGAGCGCCTCGGCGAGCAGGGACGCGACCTCCTCGGCACCGCGGCTCCCGCGCGAGCGCGCGCGGTCGATCATCCAGTACACCTCGGTGGCCATGTCGCGCGCGCACGAGATGAGCGTGGCGATCAGCAGGTCGTCGAGGCTGTCGAAGTGGTACGTGGTCGAGGTCAGCGGCACCCCGGCCTCGGCGGCCACCGTGCGGTGGGTGACCCCGGCGACGCCGTCGCGCTCGATCACGCGCAGCGTGGCGTCGATGATCTCCGCGCGCCGCTTCTCCCCGCGTGCCTTGCGGCCGTCCGTCTGCCGTTTCAGCGTGGTCAATGCGCTCGCCCCACTTCCAGCAGGACCACACCCGCCATCACCAGCACCAGCCCGGCACCCATCGTCCAGTTGAAGCCCTCGTTGAGGAAGACCGCGCCGATCAGGGCGACCAGCGCGACCCCGGCCGCCGCCCAGATGGCGTAGGCGACGCCGATCGGCAGCCCGGCCTTGAGCACCTGCGCGAGCATCGCGAAGGCCAGCCCGTACCCGAGCACCACGATCACCGAAGGGATCGGCTTCGAGAAGCCCTCGGACAGCTTCAGTGAGATGGTGGCCGTCACCTCGCCCGCGATGGCGACGGCCAGGAGAAGGTACGCGCCCATGCCCCGAAACTACCGGAACGATCGTCCCACTAACCAGCGAGTTGTGCGCCACATCCGTGGGACTTCTCGCGCGCCAATTGGTTACTGATGAGTAATCAGCGCTACCCTCCTCGCACCACCACATGCCAGATGAACCCCGGAGGCCCCCGACATGGGTGCTGTACAGCTCACGCTCGGGCTGATCGCCGTCGCGCTCAGCCTGGTCGCCTGGAGCATGTTCGTCGCGACGATCGTGCGTTTCGTCAAGATCATCCGCCTCGGCCAGCCGGACCCGACCCGGCGCGGGCCGTTCGTGCCGCGGCTGAAGACGCTGATCAAGGAGTTCGCCGCGCACACGCGGATGAACAAGCTCAAGCACGTCGGCCCGTGGCACTGGCTGGTGATGTGGGGCTTCCTGATCGGCTCGCTGGCCCTGTTCGAGGCCTACGGTGAGGTCTTCGTGCCGACCTGGGGCTGGCCGATCCTGGACCACTGGACGCTGTGGCACCTGCTGATGGAGATCCTCGGCGTCGGCACCGTGGTCGGCGGGATCGCGCTCGTGCTGATCCGCCAGGCCAACCACCCGCGCCGCGCCGACCGCGTCTCGCGGTTCTCCGGCTCGGACTTCAAGTCGGCCTACTTCGTCGAGGCCGTGGTGATCATCGAGGGCCTCGGCATTCTCGGCGTGCGCGCGGCGAAGTCCGCGATGGGCTCGCACGACCTGCCGCTGTGGGCCGGTTTTGTCTCCGAGCCGCTCGGCAACCTGCTGCCCGCCAGCGGCGACCTGGTCTCCGCCTTCGCCTTCGTCAAGCTGATGAGCGCGGTGGTCTGGCTGTACGTGGTCGCCAGGAACATGACCATGGGCGTGGCCTGGCACCGGTTCAGCGCCTTCTTCAACATCTACTTCAAGCGCGAGAACGACGGCGGGGTGGCGCTCGGCGCGCTCAAGCCGATGATGAGCGACGGCAAGCCGCTCGACTTCGAGGAAGCCGACCCGGAGAAGGACGTCTTCGGCGCCGGCAAGATCGAGGACTTCAGCTGGAAGGGCTGGCTGGACTTCACCACCTGCACCGAATGCGGCCGCTGCCAGTCGCAGTGCCCGGCGTGGAACACCGGCAAGCCGCTGTCGCCGAAGCTGGTGATCACGCAGCTGCGCGACCACGCCTACGCGAAGGCGCCGTACCTGCTGGCCGGTGGCCGCAAGGACGCCACGGGCGAAGAAGTGGGCCTGACCGGCGACAACCCGCACGCGGGCATCGACGTGCTGGCGCTGGCCGAGGCCGAGCGCCCGCTGATCGGCGGCCCGGACGAGCTGGGCGTGATCGATCCCGAGGTGCTGTGGTCGTGCACCAGCTGCGGGGCCTGCGTGGAGCAGTGCCCGGTGGACATCGAGCACGTGGACCACATCGTGGACATGCGCCGCTACCAGGTGATGATCGAGTCGAACTTCCCGACCGAGCTGAACGGGATGTTCAAGAACCTGGAGAACAAGGGCAATCCGTGGGGCCAGAACGCCAAGGACCGGCTGGCCTGGGCCGAGGACCTGGACTTCGAGGTGCCGGTGTTCGACGGGGAATTCGGCGACACCGAGTACCTGTTCTGGGTCGGCTGCGCGGGTGCCTTCGAGGACCGCGCGAAGAAGACCACCCGCGCGGTGGCCGAGCTGCTGCACATGGCCGACGTCAAGTACACCGTGCTCGGCCCGGAGGAGACCTGCACCGGTGACCCGGCGCGCCGCGCGGGCAACGAGTTCGTCTTCCAGATGCTCGCGCAGCAGAACGTCGAGGTGCTGAACTCGGTGTTCGAAGACGTCGAGCCGCTCAAGCGCAAGATCGTGGTGACCTGCGCGCACTGCTTCAACACGCTCGCGAACGAGTACCCGGAGCTGGGCGGGCAGTACGAGGTCGTGCACCACACGCAGCTGCTGAACCGCCTGGTGCGGGAGAAGCGGCTGGTGCCGGTGGCGCCGATCGCCGAGGACGTCACCTACCACGACCCGTGTTACCTGGGCAGGCACAACAAGGTCTACGACGCGCCGCGTGAGCTGGTCGGCGCTTCGGGGGCCGCGCTGCGGGAGATGCCGCGGCACGGCGACCGGTCGATGTGCTGTGGTGCCGGTGGCGCGCGGATGTGGATGGAAGAGCGCATCGGCAAGCGGATCAACGTGGAGCGCGTGGACGAGGCGCTCGGCACCGCACCCTCGAAGATCGCCACCGGCTGCCCGTTCTGCCGCGTGATGCTGACCGACGGGGTCACCTCGCGCCAGAGCGACGGCATGGCGAGCGAGAAGGTCGAGGTGGTGGACGTGGCGCAGCTGCTGCTCACCGCGGTCAAGCGCAAGCCGGCCCCCGCTCCGTCCGCTGTGGACACTTCGCTGCCGCGGAACGGCTCGGACCCGCTGGAGGAGAAGCAGGACATCCCGACGGACAAGGTGCCCACCGGCACCCTACTGTCCGAAGAGGACAAGTAGGAAGCCCGGGAGTGGGTGCGGAACTCCGGCTGACCGTGCTGGGCAGCGCGACGCCGTACCCACTTCCCGGCAATCCCTGCTCCGGCTACCTGGTCTCGGCCGGCGGCACCAGGTTGTGGCTGGACGCCGGTACCGGCTCGCTCGGCGAGCTGCGGCGGCACACCCGGCTCGACCAGCTCGACGGCATCTGGCTTTCCCACCTGCACGCCGATCACAGCGCCGACCTGCTGACCGCCTACTACGGCGCGTTGTCCGCCGAAATCCGGCTGACCAGGCCGATCCCGTTGTTCGAGCCGCCGGGCACGGCCGATCGGCTGGCGCACTTCCTGACCAACGGCCCCGAGCGCAGCCCGGTCGAATCGGCCTTCGCGATCACCGAACTCCACGACGGCCACACCGCCCGCGTCGGGGAGCTCACCCTGACCACGGCGGCCGTGGAGCACGGCATGCCCGCCTTCGCCGTACGCATCGAAGGCGGGGGCCGCAGCCTCACCTACTCCGGCGACACCGCGCCCTGCGCGAAGCTGACGGCACTGGCCCAGAACTGCGACGTGCTGCTCTGCGAAGCCGACAGCGACACGGAAACCCCGGTGCACCACACCCCGGAGGACGCCGGGGAAACCGCGCGCCGGGCCGGGGCGGGACGGCTGGTCGTCACGCACGTCGGCCCCTTTGTCACGCCCGAAGACGCGGTGGCCCGTGCGGTGACCCGCTTTCCCGGCCCGGTCGAGTACGCGGACCCCGGCCGTTCGTTCACCATTCAGTGAAACCGGCTCAGCCGAACTGGCCGACCACGTAGTCACCGGCGGGCTGCCGCACCGCGACGTTGAACCGGTTGAACGCGTTGATGATGGCAATCGACGCCACCAGCGCGCCGAGCTGTTCCTCGTCGTAGTGCTTCGCCGCGTTGGCCCACACCTCGTCGCTGACCCCGCCCGCCGCGTCGGCGATGCGGGTGAGCTCCTCGGTCAGTTCCAGCGCGGCCCGCTCGGCCTCGGTGAACACGGTGGCCTCCCGCCACGCCGCCACCAGGTTCAGCCGGACCGTGGTTTCCCCGGCGTGCAGCGCGTCCTTGGTGTGCATGTCGGTGCAGAAGCCGCAGCCGTTGATCTGGCTCGCGCGCAGCCGCACCAGTTCCTGCGTGGCCAGCGGGACCGACGAAGCGTCCACCGGCTTGCCCGCCGCGATGAGCCCCTTCATCGACTTGATGAGGACCGGGTTCTCGAAGACGTTCAAGCGAGCTTCCATGATGCTGTCTCCTTTTGAAGTCGAGTACACCGATAGGACACGGCGGCTCGACCGGATGTGACAGCACGGGATGTGACCTGAGTCACCGCCCCAAGCGCAGCAGGACCGACTCGCCGGGCGCGTCCTCCAGGCCGTCGTTGTCCACCGCGGCGAACAGTTCACCACCGGCGACGGCCAGCCCCTCCGGCTTGTCGGCGACCACGCCGCCGCCCGCGCGCAACGCGGGCAGCAGGTCCCGGTGCTCCTGCTTGCCCACCAGCGGCTTCAGCGACCCGGCCGGCACCGGCACCAGGCTCGAAGTGTCCACTTTGTACACCTTCTTGACCTGTGCCTGGGCCCCGCGCCGGTTGTCGCGCTCCAGGACCAGCAGGGTGTGTGAGTCGAGCGCGGTCAGCTCGGACAGTCCGACCCAGCCGCCCGCGGGCGCGGCATCCAGCGGGTAGGCGGCGAACGCCCATTCACCGGTCGCCGGGGTGTAGCGGGCGAGTGTGGTCTGACCCGGCTGGTTGTCCTTCCAGCCGCGCTGCACGGCCGCCCAGACGTGCTCACCGAGCACCGCCACGCCTTCGAACCCGTTGCTCGTCGCGCCCGCGGCGATCGTGCCGGGCAGCGGGACCTCCTGCTGCACGCGGCCGCGGTCGTCCGTCCGGACCAGCAGGTTCTCCGTGCCCTTGCCCGGGTCACCTTCGACCGCCAGCCAGTAACCGCCCCTGGTCGCGGCGATGCCTTCGAGGTCGTACGAAACCGGCTGGCCGTCCTTGGTCACCACCTTCTCGCGGAGCACGGTCGCGGGCGCGCGGTTCACGTCGACGGTGAGAATCCGGCTGGGGGTGTACGCGTCGTCGGTCACCGCGGCGAGATGGCGGCCGTCGGCGGAAAGTCCCGACAGCGCCCCGAAACCGATGCCCCGCGAGGTGATCGACGGCGCGCCTTCGTTGCGCTGGAGCGAGCTGGCCAGCGGTTCGGACGTGAGCTGGTAGCGGCTGAGCGAGGACCGCACCTTGTCGTCGGCCGAATCCTCCTCGGCCGAGACCACCAGCGCGCCGCGCGCCGGGATCGGCAGCAGCCCCTCCGGGCCGACCCCGGTGGGCAGGCCCTGCACCAGGCGCGGTTTCCGCGGGTTGTCCACGTTGTACACCGCGACCAGGTTCGCCCGCTCCAGGCCGACAAAGGCGTAGCGGTGCTCGCCGTAGGTGGCGACGGCCAGGCCCTCCGGCTCGACGCCCTTGTTCTCGGCGCGCCCCTCCGGGTACTGGCCCTGCCTGATCGCCAGGTTCTCCAGATCCGCGCCGGAGCTGAACACCACTTCGCCGGAGCGTGCGTCGAAGGCGGTCCACGTCCGGCTGCCGCCCTGGTAGTCGCCTTCGTCGGCGGTGGCGAGCGTGCGGTCGTCGAGCCAGCCGACGGCGTCCGGCTCACGCGGCGCGGTCACCACACCACGCGGGTCGATCCGGCCGTCCTCCACCGTGTCCACACCGTCCACAGTGGCCACTCCGGCGGAGAAGTGCCGCCGGACGGCGCCGGTGGCCAGGTCGGCGACCACCAGGTGGTTGTTCTCCTGCAGGGTCACCGCGACCTCGTTGCGGGAGTTGATCGAGACGTACTCCGGCTCGGGGTCCTCCGGTGCCACCGCGGCGAGCCCGGTCAGCTCGGTGCGCCGCACGGACCAGTCCGCCGGGGCGCCGGTCAGGTCGGCGATCGCCAGGAACCCGGCGGGCGGCTGCGGGAGCGCACCGTCGTTCACGTCCTCGTCGCGCTCGTTCTCCACCGCGATCGCGGCGTACCGGCCGTCGGGGGAGATGTCGATCGAGTCCGGCTGGCCGCCGAGTTCGTGGGTGGCGACAACCTGCCTGCTCGCCAGGTCGACCACCTGCAGCACGCCCGAGGGCGCGGTGAACGACTCCGAAGTGTTCACCGCGACCAGCGCCAGTCCGTCGCGGATGTCCACCGAGGTGGGTTCACCGGGCATCGGCAGCACTCCCTGCGGCACGAGCCCGCCGTGGTCGTCCACCCCGGCGAAGCCGATCCGCTCGGCGGGCGAATCGGTGTAGACCACCGTGCGGCCGTCCGGGGTGGCGGCCGCGATCTCGGCCGCGGTGTGCTCGTCCGGCGAGGAGTTGAGGTACACGGGGAGCGTGGACACCCGTTGGAAGCGCTGGTCTTCGCCGCGTGCGCTCGCCGCGGGCACGGTCACCGCGAGCGCGAGTGTGACGACGAGCACACCCGTTTGCTGGAGTCTGTTCACGCGAGCTTCTTAGCCCGCCCGGGTGAACAGCAGGCCAACTCAGCGCCGCCAGCCCTCCGACCGCGACGCGCGCAGGAAGTCCTCGGCCGGCGGCTCGACCGGCCTGCCCTCGTACTGCGTGGACAGCACCACAGTGGACCGGATCTCACCGTGGTTGCCGAGCCGCTCCTGCACGCCTTCGAAGTGCTCCAGCGAAGCCGTGCGCACCTTGAGCATCGCGCAGCGGTCGCCGCTGACCTTGTGGATCTCCACCACCTCGGGATAGTCCTCGGCGCGGCTGGTCTTGAGCAGGCACTTGCCGAGCGAGCACCGCATCTCCACGAACGCGGTCAGCGGGTACCCGGCGCGGCCCGGTTCGACCTGCGCGCGGTAGCCGCTGATCACGCCCGCCTGCTCGAGCCGCCGCACGCGCTCGGCCACCGCGGGTGGCGAAAGGCTGATCCGGCGGCCCAGTTCCTTGAACGACAGCCTGCCGTCGCCCTGCAGCTCGGCCAGGATGCGCCAGTCGAGCTCGTCCAGCGGTCTTTCCATGCGAAAGCTCACCCCCGCCCCGCACTTTACGCGCGACAGGCAACTGGCTGGGAACTCCGCTTTCCGGCCATTCGAATCGCCGTTGTTCCTGCCTAACCTTGATTCCCATGACACTGCCGACGACCCCCGTGGTCAGCCGACGCCGCGTGATGGCCGCCCTGTTCACCGGGGTCGCGTGCATGAACATCGCGATGGCGGGCGCGAGCACCGCCGGCGTGCTGATCGCCACCGAGTCGCCCGGTCCGGGGTGGAGCGGGGTGCCGTCGGCGGCCGGGGTGCTCGGCACCGCGGCGGGCGCGCTCGGCTCGGCCCGGCTGGTGGTCAGCCACGGGCGGCGGCGGTCCCTGCTGATCACCTACGGCCTCGGCTCGTTCGGCGCGCTGCTCGCCGCGGCGGGCGCGGTGACCGGGCTGTTTCCCGTGCTGCTGGTGGGTTTGCTGGTGCTCGGGCTCGGCAACGGCGGCGCGCAGCTGTCCCGGTACGCGGCCGCCGACCTCTATCCGGACGAGCGCAAGGGCCAGGCGTTGTCCGCGATCGTCTGGGCGGGCACGGTCGGCGCCTTGGCCGGGCCGCCGCTGATCGCGCCGGCCGCGCGCACCGCCGATCTGCTCGGCCTGCCGGGACTGGCCGGACCGCTGCTGGTCGCCGCGCTGGTGACGGCCGCGGCCGCGGTGGTCAGCGCCGCGCTGCCACGGTCCATCCCGGACGCTCACCCGCGAACGCCGGAAACCTCTGGGAGTGAAGGATTCGCGGTGGCCTTCGCGCAGCGCGCGGTGCGCGGGCCACTGCTCGCCATGGTCGCCGCGCAGGTGGCGATGGTCGCCATGATGACCATGTCGGCGCCCCAGCTGCACCAGCACGGGCACGGCCTCGACGTGGTCGGCTGGATCCTGACCGCGCACATGATCGGCATGTTCGCGCTGGCACCGCTCTCCGGCCGGATCGCGGACCGCTGGGGTGGCCGCGTCACCATCTTCGCCGGCATCGGCACGCTCGCCGTCGCCTCGGCCGCGGCGGTGGCCGCGCCGACCTCGCACACCGCGGGCATCCCGCTGTCGTTGTTCCTGCTCGGCTACGGCTGGAACCTGGTTTTTGTCGGCGGGAGCAGCCTGCTCAGCACGCAGCACCGGAAGCTGCAGGGCACAGTGGACGCGGTGGTGTGGTCGACCTCGGCGCTGGCCGGGCTGGCCGCCGGTCCGCTGTTCGCGCTCGGCGGCTACGTGCTCGTCGCGGTGGTCGCCGGGGTGGCCGCGCTCATTCCGCTGGTAGCGCTGACCGACCACTGAATTGCCGCGCACCGCGAGGTCGCGCCGGTGTCTTCGCTTCCGATTTCGATCGGCCCCCAAGGCCGAGCGGAATCGGGAGGGAAGACACCGGCTCCCCAGCGACCTCGCCGTCCCGCCGGAGGCGGGACAGATGACATTGTCCGCAACAGACAAGTGGGACGACCGAAATTCAGCTCGCGAAACTTTCCAATGGATCAGTGCGGGTCGTTTTCCCATTTGGCGGATAGACAAGGGCAGTAGCATGAAGTTTCCTCACTGCCAACGTCGCCGGTGAGGCTCATTTGTGCGAGCGGAGGGGCGGCGAATTGTGAACGATTCATCGGGCAGACGGGCCGGCTTGACAATTCCGCACGAGCGGGTCCAGCCACACCGCCGGCCGCAGATGATCCCGGAACCGGTTCCCGAGCAGCGGTCGCTGGTGCGCCCGTACGTGCTGACCAAGGGCCGCACCAAGCCCAAGCGGCACCTCGCGGTGGAGACGATGATCTCCACCAGGGCGTGCGCGCAGTGGCGGGACAGCAGGCTGGGGGCCGAGTACCACTCGGTGCGGGCGGTGTGCGCCGAACCGCGGTCGGTCGCCGAGGTCGCCGCGCGGCTGCGCGTGCCGCTGGGGGTGGCCAGGGTGCTGCTGGGGGACATGGCCGAACAGGGCCTGGTGTCGGTGCACGGCGCGGTCACCACCCCGGGCACGCGGCCCGATCTCGCGCTGATGGAACGCGTGCTCACCGGCCTGCGGCGACTCTGAACCGCGCTTACCATCGCCCGCGTGGCAAGCGAGAACGGTGGGGAAAGCACGCTGACCGTGCTGCTGGCCGGCGGGGTGAACCTGGCCATCGCGGTGCTGAAGGCGATCGCCGGGGTGATCACCGGCTCGTCGGCGATGATGTCCGAGGCCGCGCATTCGGTGGCCGACACGATCACCGAGGTGCTGCTGCTCACCGCGTTGCGCCGGTCAGGCAGGCCGGCCGACCGCGTGCACCCGTTCGGGTACGGCAAGGAGCGGTACTTCTGGGCGTTGCTGGCCGCGGTTTCGATCTTCGCCTCGGGCGCGATGTTCGCCTTCTACCAGGGCGTCACCACGGTGTTCGGCGAGCCGGTCGAGCAGGAGAGCCCGCTGGTCGCCTACGGCGTGCTGGCCATCGCGTTCGCGCTGGAGTCGGTGTCGTGGCTGCAGGCGCTGCGGCAGGTCCGGCGCGAGTCGGCGGAGGAGCACCGCTCGGTCGCCGAGCACCTGCGGCTGATCGACGACCCGGCGCCGAAGACCGTGTTGTTCGAGGACTCGGCCGCGTTGCTCGGCATCCTGCTCGCCTTCGCCGGGATCGGCCTGCACCACGTCACCGGGTCCGCGATCTGGGACGGGCTCGCGTCGATCGCCATCGGCGCGCTGCTGGCGGTGGTCGCCTACACCCTCGGCCGCACGAACCGCGGGCTGCTGATCGGGCGGCAGGCGGATCCGGTGCTGGTCCGCGGTGTCCGCGACCACCTGGCCGCCGCGCCCGAGGTGGAGGCGCTGGTCGACCTGCAGACCATGCTGCTCGGCACCGACCAGGTGCTGGTCTGCGCGCGGCTGGACTTCGTGGACACGATCAACGCCGGTGAGCTGGAACGGGTCTGCGTCCGGCTGGCGGCCGAGTTATCCACGCGGTTCCACGACGTCACCGAGGTCTTCCTGGAACCCGTGCCGCGGACCGACGCGGCACTGCGGTCGGCGGTGCTCGAGCGGTACGGCGACTGGAAACCGTCGGCCTGACCCCCTTGCGCGAAGGAATGAATCGTCGTTCAATCCTTGCATGCCGTATCGCCGCACGCCCAAGGTCCAGGCACGCCTGGACTCGCAGCGCGACCGGATCCTCGCCACCGCGATCGAGCTGCTCGCCGAGCACGGGTACGCGGGCTGCTCGATGGCGGCCGTGGCGAGCCGGGCGGGGGTGGCCACGGGCAGCGTGTACCGGCACTTCCCCGGCAAGGCCGAGCTGGTGGTGGAGGTCTTCCGCGAGGTGGTGACCCGCGAAGTCGCCGCGGTCGAGGCGGCCTCGGCCCAGCCGGGTGAGTTCACCGAGCGCATCGTCGCGGTGTTCGACACCTTCGCCACCCGGGCGCTCAAGGCACCCCGCCTGGCCTACGCCCTGCTCGCGGAACCCGTGGACGCCCCGATCGAGGCCGAGCGCCTGGTCTTCCGCCGGGCGTTCCGCGACGTGGTCGCCCGCCGGATCACCGAGGGGATCCGCGCCGGGCAGCTGCCACCGCAGGATGCCGAGGTCACTGCGGCCGCACTGGTCGGCGCGGCCGCGGAAGTCCTGATCGGACCGCTCACCGGCGCGGAGAACGCGCTGCCCGCCCTGCGAACCTTCGTCCAGCGCGCACTAGGAGGACCCGATGCCAGCCACCCATGAGGTCACCAACCAGGTCCCGGTGCTCACCGGCTACAACGTGGCCGACGACCCGGCGCTGCTGGCCGGGCTGCACCGCGAAGGCGCCGGATGGGCCGAGCCGGAGCTGCGTGAGCTGGGCGCGCTGGCCGGCGGTGAGCAGGCGCAGGAGTGGGGCAGGCTGGCCAACGAGAACCCGCCGAAGCTGCGGACCCACGACCGCGTCGGCCACCGGATCGACGAGGTCGAGTTCCACCCGCACTGGCACGACCTGATGAACGTCGCGGTGTCGCACGGGCTGCACGGAACGCCGTGGCAGGACGACCGGCCGGGCACGCACGTCGCGCGGGCGGCCAAGTTCTACACCTGGGGCCAGGTCGAAGCCGGGCACAGCTGCCCGATCTCGATGACCTACGCGGCCGTGCCCGCGCTGCGGCACAACCCGGAGCTGGCCGCGGTCTACGAACCGCTGCTGGCCGCCCGCGAGTACGACTACGGCCTGCGTGAACCGCGCGGCAAGCGCGGGCTGATCGCGGGCATGTCGATGACCGAGAAGCAGGGTGGTTCGGACGTCCGCGCGAACACCACGACCGCGCGGCCGGTGGCGGACGGGTACGTGCTCACCGGGCACAAGTGGTTCACGTCGGCGCCGATGTCGGACCTGTTCCTGACGCTCGCGCAGGCCCCCGGCGGGCTGTCGTGCTTCCTGCTGCCGCGGGTGCTGCCCGACGGCACGCGCAACCGCATCCACCTGCAGCGGCTGAAGGACAAGCTGGGCAACCGGTCCAACGCCTCGGCCGAGATCGAGTACGACAACGCGGTCGGCTGGCTGGTCGGCGAGGAGGGCCGCGGGGTACGGACCATCATCGAAATGGTGAACATGACCCGCCTGGACTGCGTGCTGGGCAGCGCTTCCGGCCTGCGGTACGGCGTGGTGCGCGCGGTGCAGCACGCCGAGCACCGCAACGCCTTCGGCAGGCGGCTGGTGGAGCAGCCGCTGATGACCAACGTGCTGGCCGACCTGGCACTGGAGGCCGAAGCGGCGACAACCGTCGCGATGCGACTCGCCGGGGCCACCGACCGGCCCGGCGAAGCGGCGTTCCGGCGGCTCGGGCTCGCGGTGACGAAGTACTGGGTGTGCAAGCGCGCGCCCATGCACGCGGCCGAAGCGCTGGAATGCCTCGGCGGCAACGGTTACATCGAGGAATCCGGCATGCCGCGGTTGTTCCGCGAATCACCGCTGATGTCCATTTGGGAGGGTTCCGGAAACGTCGCCGCACTGGACGCGTTGCGCGCGATGGCCAAGCAGCCGGATTCGGTGGACGCGTTTTTCACCGAGGTCGAATCGGCGGCGGGCGCGGATTCCCGATTGGACGATGCGATCGCCGCGGTGCGCAAGGAACTCGCCGATTTCGAGCAGATCGAATACCGCGCGCGGCGCATCGTCGAATCGCTCGCCCTGGTGTTGCAGGGCTCGCTGCTGGTGCGGCACGCGCCGACGGCGGTCGCGGACGCGTTCTGCGCCTCGCGCTTCGGCGGTGACTGGGGCATCGCGTTCGGCACGCTGCCGCCGGGGTCCGATGTGGACGCCATCATCGAGCGGGCCCGGGTATGAGCGTGGTCCGGACCGAGTCCACCGGACCGGTCACCACGATCATCCTGTCCCGGCCGGAGAAGCGGAACGCGGTGGACGGGCCGACCGCCACCGCGCTGGCGGACGCCTTCCGCGCCTTCGACGCCGATCCGGAGGCGCGGGTGGCGGTGCTGTGGGGCGAGGGCGGCACGTTCTGCGCCGGTGCCGATCTGAAGGCGATCGGCACGCCGGAAGGCAACCAGGTCACCGAATCCGGCGACGGGCCGATGGGCCCGACCAGGTTGCGCCTGGGCAAGCCGGTGGTGGCCGCGGTGGCCGGGCACGCCGTGGCGGGCGGGCTGGAGCTGGCGATCTGGTGCGACCTGCGGGTGGCCGAGGAGGACGCGGTGTTCGGTGTCTACTGCCGCCGGTGGGGCGTGCCGCTGATCGACGGCGGCACCGTCCGGCTGCCGCGGCTGATCGGCACCAGCCAAGCGATGGACCTGATCCTGACCGGCCGCGGAGTGCCCGCCGACGAGGCGCACCGGATGGGCCTGGTCAACCGGGTGGTGCCGACCGGGCAGTCACGCGCCGAAGCCGAGCGGCTGGCCGCGCAGATCGCCGCCTTCCCGCAGACCTGCCTGCGCGAGGACCGGCTGTCCGTGCTGGAGCAGGAGGGTCTGTCCGAAGAGGACGCCATGGCGGGCGAGCTGCGGCACGGCTTCGTGTCGCTGTCGTCGGGCGCGCTGGAGGGCGCCCAGCGGTTCAGCGCCGGGGCCGGTCGGCACGGGGAGTTCTAGTAGCCGAAGTTCTGCGTCCAGTACCAGCCGTCGGTGGTCACACCGACCCCGATCATGGTCAGCTCGCAGTTGAGGATGTTCCGCCGGTGGCCGTCGGAGTTCATCCACATCTTCATCGTCTGCTCGGCGGTGGTGGAGCCCTTCGCGATGTTCTCCGCGCCCGGCTTCGGATAACCGGCCTTCTTGATGCGCTGGTCGAAGGTGACGCCCTCGGGTGTGGTGTGCGAGAAGTAGTTCCGCGCCGACATGTCGTCG
This sequence comes from Amycolatopsis albispora, assembly GCF_003312875.1. Lineage (NCBI taxonomy): Bacteria > Bacillati > Actinomycetota > Actinomycetes > Pseudonocardiales > Pseudonocardiaceae > Amycolatopsis > Amycolatopsis albispora. Next base: position 6,709,986 of record NZ_CP015163.1, on the reverse strand, counting down.
CTGTGTGCCTGCGCGGCCTGCACCAGGCGGTTGTCCACGCCCACGTCACCGCAGCCCGCCTTCGCGCGCTCCTGGTTCACCAGCGCGACGACCTGCGCGCCCTTCGAGCTGTCCGCGGGCTTGGCCTTGGTGGTCTTCTCGGCCGACGAGCTGGGAGCGCTGCTGCTTTCCGGCGGCGGTTCGCTGCTGCTCGGCGGAGCCGTCGAGGACGAGGGCGGTGGGGTCGTCGTGGTGGTGACCGGCGGCGTGGTCGCCGTGGTCTGCTGCGCCGCGCGGAAGGCGCTGAGGTCGTCGGTGACCCGCTGGTCGTGGAGAGCCTGCGCGTCGGCCTGGGCGTGCTGGTCCAGCGTCAGGTAACCACCGGCGGCCAGCGCGCCACCCAGCAAAACGCCCAGCACCACGGAAAGTGACTTCTTGCGCGGGTTCACGGCAGGCACGAGCCGGGAAATTACCACCAAAGCATGATCATGTAACCCCTACGGAAGCAGAGGGTGTTTAGTTCACGTGCTTTTGACCACGCCGTGAAACCAGCACCAGCGCCGCCCCCGCGAGCAGCAGGACCAGCCCGCCGGCCACCGTCGGCAACGCGTCGACACCCGTGCTGGCCAGCGACTTCGCCGCGGTCTGCTTCGGCGTGCCGCTGCCGCCCGACTGGTTGGCCGCCCCGCCGCCGACCTGCACGACCGCGGTGTCCGAGTCGGTCAGCTCGGCTGCCTTCCCATTGGTGTCCGGGCTCGCCTTGGCGTTCGCCGTGTTGCTCAGTTCACCGCTGCTCGGCGCCGGGGTCGTGCAGGTCCAGGTGCGTGCCTCGCCGGGGTCGAGCGCCTCGAACGAGCGGTCACAGGCAGCCAGGGTGGGATCGGTCACCGCCACCGGCGCGAGCACGGTGTTGCCGGTGTTCTTGGCGGTCAGCGTGAAGGTGACGGTGGCGCCGGCGGCCACCTTCGCCACGTCGGCGTCCTTGGTCAGCTCCAGGCCGGGCTTGGCCGCACGCAGCATCAGCTCGTCGGTCGAGTGGAACTCGCCGCCGAGCGGGTCAGTGCCGACGACCTTGACGAAGTAGACCAGGTCCTGGTCGGCCATGGTGAACTCGCACGGCACCTCGTGCCGCTGACCCGGCTCCAGCTTGCCGATCTCCGCCGCGCAACCGGTCAGCGGATCCTCGACGGTGACATCGGTCAGCACCGCGTCCCCGCTGTTGGTCACCTCGACCACCAGCGCGGCCTGCTGCCCGGGGTTCACCGGCTTCACCGGCCCGGTCAGCTTCGCGGTGATGCCCGGCCCGAGCACGTCGATCTCGACGTCGTCGGCCGTCTTCGCCACCTTGCCGCCGAGCGGATCGACCGCGGTCGCCGCGGCCTTGCTGGTCACGTCCTGCTCGGCGACGAAGGTGCAGGTGCGGGCCTCGGTCGCCTGGGGCGCCAGCTCGGCCAGCTCGAACACGCAGGACGGGCCACCGGTCACCTGGACGTCGGTCAGCGGCACGTCACCGGTGTTGGACACCTTCAGCTCGACGGTCACTTCGCCGCCCGGGTACAGCTGCTTGGGCGTCACTTCCTGAACCAGGTCCAGCCGCGGGTGGATCACGTCGAGCTGACTGGTCGCCGCACTGCTCAACGGCTTCCCGTCTTCTTGGACGATGGCGCTCGCGAGCGTTTTGGCCTCGGTGTCCTCCTTGGCCGTCATCGCGCACGGGTACGCCTGGGAGGTGCCAGCCAGCAGGAGCGCGATCGTGCGAGCGCACTCGGGCGCCTGCTCGTCGGTGATCTTCACGTCCGTCAGGTCGAGATCGCCGGTGTTGGCCACCTCCACCTGGAACACCACGGAATCGCCGACCCGGAACGGCCCGCCCGCCATCTTCTTCGTCAGGGACAGGCCTGGGTTGATCACCGTCAGGTGCTGCTCGGCCGAAGCCACCACCACCCGGTTCGTGCCGTCGGCGCCGTTGGCTCGAATCGTTTTGTCGATGCTCTCCGTGGCGGTGAAGGTGCACTTCTCGGTCTTCGAAGCCCCGGCTTCGAGCTTGCCGAAGTTCCGGGCGCAGTTCGGGTCCACCGTCTTGACGCCCCAGAGCGGGGAGTCGCCGGTGTTGGTGACCGTCAGCGTGAGATCGGTGGTTTCGCCCTTGCGAGCGGTCTTCGGGCCGTTCACCTCCAGTGCCAGTCCGGGGTGGATCACGTCCACCGCGGCGCTGGCCGTCGCCTCCACGCGGCGACCGGCGGGCGGGCGCGCGGTCACCGTCGCCACGTTGGTGAAGTCCGCGTCGGGCGCGGCGGCGAAGCAGCCGTAACCCCAGACCCCGCCCGGTTCCAGCGGCTCGACCCGGCTCTGCGCGCATCCCGGCGTGCTCGGGTCGGCCACCGTGACGCGCGCGAGCGGCACGTCACCGGTGTTGCGCACGGTGAGCTGGAAGGTGACCTGGTCGCCGGTGCGGAACGGCCCGCCGACGACCTCCTTGGTCAGTTCGATGCCCGGTTGGTCCGCGGCGGTCGCGGGGGTCACCGCAAAAACCGCCGGGCCGCCGAGTGCCACCAACAACGCCACGCCCATACGGGCCAGCCCGGCCTTGCGCACGAAACCCCCATCGCCAGCCAGTGGATACTGCCGACTATTCGCCGGAATGGGGGAACTCGTTACAGCCGATCAGCGTTTGGTGTCGATTCGGTGAAAGTTCTGGTAGGCGCGGCTCGGCGTCGGGCCCCGCTGGCCCTGGTACCGGGAACCGGCCTGCGCCGAGCCGTACGGGTGCTCCGCCGGGCTGTTCAGCATGAACAAGCACATCTGGCCGATCTTCATGCCCGGCCACAGGGTGATCGGCAGGTTGGCCACATTGGACAGTTCGAGGGTGATGTGGCCGGAGAAGCCGGGGTCGATGAACCCGGCGGTGGAGTGCGTGAGCAGGCCGAGCCTGCCCAGCGACGACTTGCCCTCGAGCCTGCCCGCGAGGTCGTCCGGCAGCTTGAAGCTCTCGAAGGTGGAGCCGAGCACGAATTCGCCGGGGTGCAGCACGAACGGCTCGTCGCCGTCCTTCTCCACCATGGAGGTCAGCTCGTCCTGCTGGAGGCGCGGGTCGATGTGGGTGTACTTGGTGTTGTTGAAGACCCGGAAGAAGCGGTCGAGCCGGACGTCGATGCTGGACGGTTGCAGCATCGACGGGTCGAAGGGGTCGACGCCGAGCCGTCCGGATTCGACGCCTTTGCGGAGGTCTCGGTCACTGAGCAGCACGGGCCCAGGTTAGCCGGGCCTCAGGCGGCGGGCCGCATGTGCTGGGCGTAGGTGGTGTCGATCTCGAACAGTTTCGCGAGGTGGGTGACGTAGGCGCGGCGCTCGGCCAGCCCGATGCGCTCCTGGAGCGCGGTCAGGCCGGGCACCGAGCGGCGGACGGTCTCGGCCGCGAAGACGGCCCCGGCCGCGGCGACCACCGCGCCCTGCGCGATGCGGTCGTCGGGCAGTCCGAGGAAGTCGGCGTTGGCCTTGCCGAGCACCAGCCTGCTGATCGAGGAGTGCACCCGGACCGAGACGTGCGACAGCACCTTGCCGACCGCCCCGCGCCCGCGGCCGACGTCTGCGTGGGCCTTGAGCAGGGCCTTGGCCAGGCGTTTCGAGTCGTCGTCGGGAATGAACTCGGTGACGGCGAGCAGCCAGAGCAGGCGCCAGGCGTCGCGCTCGCCGGCGGGCAGCAGTTCCTCGTCGACGCCCATCAGCCAGCCGGCGTAGCGCCAGAGGTGCAGGATGTCGGCGCGTTCGCGGGCGGTGTAGCGGATGCCGAGCAGCTGGGTGCCGAAGACGAAGACCAGGGAGAACAGCAGCAGCGTGCCGGTGGTCTGCACCTGGTTGATCGGGCGGTCCCAGTTGGCGTAGTCCCAGTCGGCCCGCCGGTTCATCGCGGCGCGGACGTGCGCGTGCACGAGCCGGACACGCAGCGCGGCGGCGTAACCCTGGGCGCCGGGCTTGAGCGCGCCGGGCGTGGTGACCTCGATCCACCAGGTCGCCGTCTCGACCAGTCGCTTTGTCGCCATGTGCTCGATGGCCCCGGTGCCGACCAGGGATTTGGTCGCGCGTGACGCGAGGTAACCGCCCATCAGCGCCATGTCGCCGAGCGGGAAGAGGCCGAGCAGCCCGGTGCGCACGATCGCCCGCGCGCCGCGCTCGATGCTGGCCCGGTCGACCCAGTACGGCGTCGCCTCGACTGAGCGGAAGAACCTGGCCAGTTCCTCGGGCGGGTCTTCGATGCTGTCGATGCCGTCGGTGAGCGCGCGGTCGAACAGGGGTCGCGTTCCGGGGTGCTCGCGCATCATCGTCACCACCGCGTCGGCGGCGGGATCCTCGGCCTGCGCGAACTCCCGCAGGCGGCGGATCTGCCGCTCGTCACCGCGGAGGTCACCGTCGGCGAACCGGGCCGCCAGCCGGAAGCCACCATGGCGGAACAACTCGGGATCGGTCACCACGCGCCTCACCACCTTCAGACAACAAGTGTTGTCACTTGCCGGGGGCCACGTCAAGGCGGTAGGTTCCAGGGAGGCCGGAGCAGACCACGGAACGGCACCGTGTATGCTCGGTCGAGTACTGCGGATGTAGTTCAATGGTAGAACATCAGCTTCCCAAGCTGAATACGCGGGTTCGATTCCCGTCATCCGCTCGGCAAAAGGCCGGGTGTGCATTCTTGGAATGCACACCCGGCCTTTTTTGCGCCGCCCTAGTCCGAAGTGGACGGTCAAGGTTCCTTGTGGAACACGTAGGCCGCCGATACCGGGTGGTTGCGGTACTTCGCCCACTTCGGTTTGAGGGTGGTCCAGCGGTCGTCCACCACGGCTTCGCGGAATTCGGCCAGGCGCCAGCCGGCGGCCAGTGCGGCGGTGATGTGGTCGCTCACCAGGTGCACGGTGGTGGAGATGGCGATCGACTCGCCCGACGCGTCGGTGAAGTGGGTGGGCATGCCCGACGCCATGATGAAGTGCGGGTGCAGCCCCACCAGTGCGAAGTGCGCGTCCGGCGCCGCCACCCGGTAGGCCTCGCGGTACAGCGGGGCGAGGTCCGGCAGGTGCTCGTCGATCAGGGAGGCGATCAGCAGGTCGTAGGTCCCGCCCGGCAGACCGGTGTTGGTGACGTCGCCTTCCGTCAGGTTGTCGTGCGCGCCCCGCGCCCGCGCGGCCGCCAGCATTTCCGGGGTCAGGTCCACGCCGTCGATCGACGCCACGCCGTGCCGCCGCAGCCACGCGCCGGTCCGGCCGGTGCCGCAGCCCAGGTCCAGCGCCCTGGTCGCCTTCGACCACCGCGGCACGGTCAGCTCGTCCAGCACCGCGATGTCCATCTCGTCCTGGACGGTGTCCTCGTAGGTACCGACCCACTGGCCGTACCCCGTGCGCACGTCGACCGTGCGATACCCGCGTGAATCGAAGCTGTCGAACTCCATGCGGCCGAGTATGGCGATCACGCCACGCCCGCCCAAACCGAATATCAGCGCAGCCGCGCCGGTGCCTTCAGCCGCCACGCGTCCTCGATCAGCTCGGCCAGCTGCCGCTGGTCCACCTTCGCCAGGTCGACCAGGATCGCGCCGTAACCGTCGTAGTGCGGGGTGGTGTAGAACGCCGGATCACCCGACGCCAGCAGCGCTTCCTTCTCGCTCAGCTCGCACATCAGCACGAGCCCGCCGTCGGCCTCGGTGCGCAGCCGGGCGAACGACTTGCCGGCGACCTTCAGCGACGGCGTCCGGTACGAAGTGGACTCTTCGACCTCCGGCAGCCGCTTCGCCAGCGCGACCGCGTCTTCCCAGGTAGGCATGCCCCCATTCTCCGCACGGTGGCTTGGAAGAACGGGAACTCACGACCGCGGCGAGTACATGATCACCGCGACCCCCACCAGGCAGATCGCCGCGCCGGCCAGGTCGTACCGATCGGGCCGGTAGCCGTCCAGCACCACACCCCACAGCAGCGAACCGGCCACGAAGATCCCGCCGTACGCGGCGAGGATCCGGCCGAAGTGCGCGTCCGGCTGCAGGGTGGCGACAAAGCCGTACGCCCCCAGGGCCACCACACCGCCGAGCATCCACAGCCACCCGCGCTGCTCCCGCACGCCCTGCCAGACCAGCCACGCGCCGCCGATCTCGGCCAGCGCGGCCACCACGAACAGGGCCAGCGAACGCACCACCGTCAACGCGCACCCACCCACGAGAAATCGACCGCCGAATTGAGCACGATCTTCTCAGCCACCTCGACCAGCGCCGACTCCCAGGCCGGTCCCTGGACCCCGTACTGCGCGGGTGGTGTGCGCAGCACCAGCCACCGGCCGTCGCCGAGCGGCACGCTCAGCGCCGCGCCGGTCTCCGGCTGGAACGGCACGAAGGTGCCGCGGAGGCCGCGCACCGGCACCTCGTAGCCACCGGGGAGATCCGACGGCGCCGGGGCGATCACGGCGTCCAGTTCCTTCCAGTTCCCGCCGATCCCGGAGTCGCTCACGGTGGTGGTGGCGGTCGCGGGCGAACTGCCGCCGACCGTGACCTCCACCCGTTCCGGCGCCAGCCCGAGGTCGAACTGGGGGGTGAGCACGTCCTCGGACTCGTGCACCGATTCGGCGACTCGCTGCGCGAACGACCGCGCGCCGGGCACGGCGGTGAACAGCAGCCCCAGCCGGACGTCCGGCTTCGGCAGCCAGCTGAGCAGGACCCGGTCGGGATCGTCGGTCCGCTCGAAGGCGCCGGGCGAACCGTGCACGCTCACCCTGTCCGCGGGCGGTGCGTCGGCGAGGTCACCGGTCCACACCGGATTCCGGCCGCCCACCTGCACCATCAGGGAGATCGTGGCCGGGCCCGAGGTCCAGGTCCGGGTCTGGAGATGGCCGTACGACGAGGTCCGGCTGGTCTCGGCGTACCCGTCGGGCAGCCAGCCGGCGTCGTAGCGCATCGGCAGCCCGGCCAGCTCGCGCTGGGCGAACCCGGCCACCGGCGCGGTGGTCGAAGGGGCGAGCAGGGAGGTCGCGACCAGCGCGAGCGTGACCACCAGCGCCGCGACCACACCCACCACCAGCCCGCGCCGCGACGACGGGCGTTCGGCGGCCAGCGCGTACCGGATCGGATCGCCGTGCGGCGCGCGGTCGGCCTGCTTCGCCAGCGCGTCCCTGATCAGCTCCTCGGTCATGCTTGCTCCGCCTCCAGCTCGATGGCCCGCAGGGTGGTCAGCGCACGGGAGATGTGGCTGCGCACGGTGCCTTCGCGGCAGCCGAGCAGGACCGCGATTTCGGCGTCGGAGCAGTCCTCGTAGTACCGCAGGACCACGGCCGCGCGCTGCTTCGCGGGGAGCGCGGCGATCCCGGCGAGCATCGCGTCCCGCGCGTCGTAGTCGTCGGCGGGATCGTCGCTGCGGCGGCCCAGCGCCTCCAGTTCGGTGTGCGACAGCGACACGTCCGCCCTGGCCCGGCGGCGACGCCAGGACAGGTACTCGTTGGTCACCATCCGCTTCACGTACGCGCCCGGCTGCCCCGTCGCGGCGATCCGCGGCCAGCGCTGCTGGGCCCGCAGCAGCGACTCCTGCACGACGTCCTGCGCCAGGTGGGAGTCGCAGGTGAGCACCGTCGCGTAGCGCAGCAGCGGATCGAGGCGCTGCGCGACGAACTCGTCGAAAGTGGGGCCCACCCCTCAATAACGCACCGGCCCCCCGTTCTGTTGAACGAGGGGCCGGGCGAATTCCGCCGAAAGGTTACGGTTTGACCGTGATGCGGTCCGCTGGCGGCGGGTTCACCCCCGGGTGGGCGCCGAAGTAGGCGATCAGCGCGTCCAGGTCGACCGGGCCACCGGCCAGGTCGGTGCCCTTGGTGAACTCGGTGAAGCCGTCCCCGCCGGCGGCGAGGAAGTTGTTCACCGACACGCGGTAGGTGCCCGCCGGGTCGACCGGCTGGCCGTCGATGGTCAGGCCGGAGACCTTCGACCCCGGCGCCGCCGACGACGAGTACGCGTACTTCAGCGTCGACGAGATCTGCAGGATCCGCGGGGAGGCCTGCTGCCACTGCTGCTCCAGCACGGCCTTCAGGTTCTCGCCGGTCATCGTGATGGTCTGCATGATGTTCGCGAACGGCTGCACGGTGAACGCCTCGCCGTAGGTGACCACGCCGTCGCCCTCACCGGCGGGCGAGGACGCGTACACCAGGTCCGCGCGCACGCCGCCCGGGTTGGTGATGGCGATCTGCGCGCCGTTCGACTTGGTGGCTTCGAGCTGGGCGTCGGCGATCACGCTGCCCAGCGGCATCTCACCGGACGGCGCCGCCGCGCGCAGCAGGTCGCCGGAGATGGTGCCGACCTGCTTGTTCGCGATCGGGGCCGCCTTGACCTTGGCCTCGTCGATCAGCTGCTGCGTGGCCGCGTCCGGGGTGCCGGTGCGGGTGACGATCTCGTTGTGCGCCGTGGACTGCTCCCGCACGACGTCGCGGCTGCGGCGGTCCACCTTGAGGTCCACCACGGACAGCAGGCGGCCGAACGACGCACCCTGGATCATCGTGCGCGGCTTGCCCGACGGGTCGTTGATCGTGCAGTTGTACTGCTGGTGGCTGTGCCCGGTGAAGATCACGTCGACCGACGGCGTGACGTTCTCGGCGATCTTGGTGGCCGGGCCCGGCAGCGTCTTGCAGTCGTCGGGGCCGCCGCCCTCGGTGTTGTCGCCCTGGTGCAGCAGCACCACCTGCGCCTTGATGCCGAGGCGGTCGAGCAGGCCGGCGGTGCGGTTGATCGCCGCCACCTCGTCGCCGAACTTCAGGCCCTTGATCGCCTCGGGCGTGACCACCGTCGGCAGGTCCTTCAGCGTGGCGCCGATGACGCCGATCGGCACGCCGCCGGAGAACTCCACGCTGAACGGCAGCAGCGCCGGGATGCCGTTGTCGAAGGTGACGTTGGCGCCGAGGAAGGGGAACTTCGCACCGCGGTAGCTCTCGCGGAACTGGCAGCCGTCGTCCGGGTGGCAACCGCCGAACTGCATGCGCTGCAGCTCGGCGTAGCCCTCGTCGAACTCGTGGTTGCCGACCACCGACGCCTTCACGCCGATCGAGTTGAGGAACTCGATCGTCGGCTCGTCGTGGAACAACGCGGAGATCACCGGCGAGGCGCCGACGCTGTCCCCGGCGGAGAGCACCACCGAGTTCTTCACCTCGCCACGCAGCCGCTTCACGTGCGACGCCAGGTGGGCGGCGCCACCGGCGTCCACAGTGGACCCGTCCGGCAGGGTGACCCGGCCGGACGAGCCCGACGGCGGTTCGAGATTGCCGTGCAGGTCGTTGAAGGTGATCAGGCGGACATCGGTGGTGGCGGCGGGCGCGGCTGACGCGGGCGCACCCGCCGCGACCAGGCCGAGCGAGGCCAGCACGGCCACCCCGAGGGCGCCTGCTCGCCCGCGCAGGCGGGTAGACGAGATCATTTTTCCTCCGTTTCCGGGCTGGCAGTTTGCCGAACCGGAAGCGGATCCACCAGGGGCGAACGGCGGCCAGTGGGTGAATTCGCGTCCCGGTGCCCCGGCCACCCGGCCGGTGGCCGCCTCGGCCATCTGGCCGACCACCCGGCGGAGCGGGCAGCTTTTCGACTGAAGCGGCCGCGACCTGCGAATTCCTAACGTTCTTGGCATGACGCACGCACAGGCCACCGCCCTCCAGTACGGACTGCTCGCCTTCCTCGCGGTGTGGGGAACGCTGGTCATCCCGCAGGCGATCGTGCAGCACGCCAGGCACGGCCGGATCCGGCCGAAGGGCCTGCTGGCCAGCGCGGTGTTCACCCTGTACGCCTGCCTCGGGCTGGCCGTGGTGCTGCTGCCGCTGCCCGGCCCGGACACCCCGCGGCTGAGCCAGACGGTGCAGCTGGTGCCGTTCCAGTGGGTGGCCGACATCGGCTCCGAGATGAGCAAGCACGGCATGGCCGGGTGGCAGGCGCTGACCACGCTGACCTTCCAGCAGCTCGCGATGAACGTGCTGCTGCTGGTCCCGCTGGGCGTGGTCGCCGGGCTGGCCTGGAAGCGGAGCTTCGCCGGGACCGCGGCGATCGGCTTCGGCGTGTCGCTGGCCATCGAGTTCACGCAGGTGACGGCGAACTTCGGCACCGCGCCGTTCGTCTACCGCATCTTCGACGTGGACGACCTGTTCTCGAACACCATCGGGGCCGCGCTGGGCTGGGTGCTCGCGGCGCTCTACCTCACCCTGCGGGCGGGGGCGGCGTCAGCGGTCGAAGCGCCGGTCGCCCATCGTGGCGGCGAGGCGCGTGGGCGCCAGGGGATCCACTTCGCCGAGCCGCGCCAGCCGAGCCCGGCGCTGGGCCGCGTGGCGGCGGGCCGCACGCCTGTCCTCGCGCAGCACCAGGAACGCGGCGGCCGCGAACACCGCCAGTACCAGGGCCACGACCAGCACAAGCTCCACCACGCCACCTCCACACGCCGCTGTGCGTCAGATCACACAGGCTACGCATTTCGTGGCGACTTGGCCACCGGCCGCAATTTTGGCCGCGCCTCCGGCACGGCGGGCGAGGTCGCTTTTGAGCCGGTCTCCGGGCCGAGGCACGCCATGCCGCTGGGCGGCCTGTCGCGCCTCACCCCAGAGACCGGCGCGACCTCGCGCAATTACTGATCCTGCTGGGGAAGCACGCAGAACTCGTTTCCCTCCGGATCGGCCAGCACGATCCACGGGTGTTCGGGCGCCTCGTCGAGCAGCGAGGCGCCCAGTCCGATGAGCCGGTCGACCTCCGCGCGCTGGTCCCGCTCCACCGGGCCGAGGTCCAGGTGCAGCCGGTTCTTCACCTGCTTCCCCTCCGGCACGGGCTGGAACAGCACCCGCAGCCCGTCCGCGTCGGCCGGGTCGCCGATGGTCAGGTACTCGACACCGTGCGCGTCCTGCCACCGCTCGATCTCGCGGTAGTCCAGCGCGGCGCACCAGAACCCGGCCAGCCGGCCGGCGTCGTGGCAGTCGATGGTCAGTGCCAGAACTTTGGTGGACATCACACCAACGTATCCAGGTGGTCCGCTGTGCACACTTGTTCGCGTGAGACCGACCAGGGAGCAGTTGGCAGCGGCAGGCGGCGGCGAGATCGACGACGTGCTCGCCCCGGGGCTGAAGGTGCTCTTCTGCGGGATCAATCCGGGCCTGTACTCGGGCGCGACCGGGCTGCACTTCGCCAGGCCGGGCAACCGGTTCTGGCCCGCGCTGCACGCGAGCGGGTTCACCCCGCGCCGGTTCCGCCCCGAGGAGCAGCGCGAGCTGCTCGACCTCGGGCTCGGCATCACCAACCTGGCCTCGCGCACCACGGCCAGGGCCGACGAACTGAGCCGGGACGAGCTGCAGCGGGGCGCGCTCGTGCTCACCGAAAAGCTCGCGCGTCACCGCCCGCGCTGGCTGGCGGTGGTCGGCATCACCGCGTTCCGCACGGCGTTCGGCCGTCCGAAAGCGACGGTCGGGCCGCAGGCCGAGCCGATCGCGGAAACGAGGGTCTGGGTGTTACCCAATCCGAGCGGCCTGAACGCACACTGGACGCCCACCGCGCTCGGCGGGGAGTTCCGAAGACTCCGCGTGGCGAGCGAGGCGGAAGACCACTCTCAGTAGCACCCGGCAGGCCGATCCCGCGCCCAGCTTGCGCCGTGGTGGGCCAGGTCACCCAGGTAACTTACTGACAGTCGAATCCGGTAACCCGGATGCGGCCATGAGGGGGATCTCGCGTCACAAGGTCTCCGGCGGTGAGTCACACAAACCAGGAGGTACATCGTCGGCCGGTCCCGGCAGGGGGGACCGGCATGTGGTGCTGGACGGCCGGGGGGCCGGGCGGCACCGGGCGGCGATGCGCGCACGAAGATGGAGATCGCATGACCCGCAGCACCGACCCCAACCGGGCATATCCGCCGGGGCCGATGACCGCCCCGCCGATACCCCCGGTGACCGGCGGCCGCGGTTTCACCGTGGCCGCGGTGGAGTCGGTGCCGATCTTCCGCGACGGCCTGTCCGCGCTCATCCAGCGTTCGCACGGCATGACCTGGGTCGGCCACGCGGCCAACCACCACACCGCGCTGCAGCTGTGCGAGCAGCTGCGGCCGGAGATGATCCTGCTGGACTCCGGGCTGGACCCGAACTGCCACCTGACCCGGCTGCTGGCCTCGGCGGAGCACCCGCCGATCGTGGTGGTGCTGATCCGCGAAGCCACCCGCACCTCGCGGTACCTGACCGCCGCCATCGGCGCCGGTGCGCGTGCCGCGGTGCCGCGGTCCGCCGAGCCGAGACGCGTCATCGAAGCCATGCGGCGCGCCCACCTCGAGACTCGCTACGTCGACCCGGCGCTGGCCGCGCTCGCCGCGCGCCCCAAGCGCCAGCCCGCCGCGGACGGCCGCCCGGCGACCGGCCCGCGTGCGCAGATGCCGCTGTCCCGCCGCGAGTACCAGGTGCTCCAGCTGATCGCCGAGGGCATGGAGAACTCGGCGATCGCCAAGGTGCTCTACCTGTCGGTGGAGACGGTGCGCACGCACGTCAAGAGCATCCTGCGCAAGCTGTCCGCACGGGACCGCACGCACGCGGTGACCACCGCCTTCCGCTCCGGAATCCTCATCACGCACGCCGACGACAGCGCCACCTGCGCGCAGCTTTCGGAGGCCACCCCACCGGCGAAGTGACCGGCATCACATCCATTGGGGAGGATCGTCGATCACATCTGGCTGGTTTCGCTTGCCGCCAGTTACCGACAGGTAATATCCTGAAGTTACCGGCCAGTAGGGCAAGACGGCTAAGGCGTGCCCAACCGGAAACCCCGAGCGACACGGAGCGACGAAATGGGCCACTACAAGAGCAACGTCCGAGACCTCGAGTTCAACCTCTTCGAAGTGCTCGGCGTGCAGGAGCGCCTCGGCAAGGGCGTGCTCGCCGAGTCCGACGAGGAGACCGCCCGCGGCGTGCTGAGCGAGCTCAACAAGCTCGCCGTCGGCCCGCTGGCCGAGTCCTTCGCCGACGCGGACCGCAACCCGCCGGTGTACGACCCCAAGACCTTCTCGGTGAAGCTGCCCGAATCCTTCAAGAAGAGCTACGAGCAGCTGTACGAGGGCGAGTGGTGGCGCCTCGGCCTGACCAACGACCTCGGCGGCTTCGGCCTGCCGCCGACCGTGCAGTGGGCGGCCTCCGAGCTGATCCTCGGCGCGAACCCGCCGCTGTTCATGTACATGGCGGGCCCGAACTTCGCGATGATCGTGAACAAGAACGGGACCGAAGAGCAGAAGCGCTGGGCGCAGCTGATGATCGACAAGTCCTGGGGCGCCACCATGGTGCTCACCGAGCCGGACGCCGGTTCGGACGTGGGCGCCGGGCGCACCAAGGCCGTGCGGCAGGAGGACGGCTCCTGGCACCTCGACGGCGTGAAGCGGTTCATCACCTCGGCCGAGCAGGACCTGACCGAGAACATCATGCACCTGGTGCTGGCCCGTCCCGAGGGCCCCGGCATCGAGACCAAGCCGGGCACCAAGGGCCTGTCGCTGTTCCTGGTGCCGAAGTTCCACTTCGACGGCGAGACCGGTGAGCTGGGCGAGCGCAACGGCGCCTTCGTCACCGGCGTCGAGCACAAGATGGGCATCAAGGTGTCCACCACCTGCGAGCTGACCTTCGGCCAGCACGGCATCCCGGCCAAGGGCTGGCTGCTCGGCGAGGTGCACGACGGCATCGCGCAGATGTTCCAGGTCATCGAGTACGCCAGGATGATGGTCGGCACCAAGGCCATCGCCACGCTGTCCACCGGCTACCTGAACGCGCTGGAGTTCGCCAAGGAGCGCGTGCAGGGCGCCGACCTGCCGAACATGCTGGACAAGACCGCGCCGCGGGTGACCATCACGCACCACCCGGACGTCCGCCGGTCGCTGATGCTGCAGAAGGCCTACGCCGAGGGCCTGCGCGCGGTGTACCTCTACACCGCCTCCTTCCAGGACCAGCTCTGGACCGGCGAGGGCAGCGAGGACGAGCTGAAGCTGGCCGAGCGGGTGAACGACCTGCTGCTGCCGATCGTCAAGGGCGTCGGCTCCGAGCGGGCCACCGAGCAGCTGGTGCAGTCGCTGCAGACGCTGGGCGGCTCCGGCTTCCTGCAGGACTACCCGATCGAGCAGTACATCCGCGACGCGAAGATCGACTCGCTGTACGAGGGCACCACGGCCATCCAGTCGCTGGACTTCTTCTTCCGGAAGATCGTCCGCGACAAGGGCCAGGCGCTCGGCTACATCGCGAACGAGATCACCAAGTTCATCGACGCCGAGAGCGGCAACGGACGGCTCAAGAACGAGCGCGCGCTGCTCAAGCAGGCGCTCGAGGACACCCAGGGCATGCTGGGCGCGATGATCGGGCAGCTGACCTCGTCGCAGGAGGACCCGAAGAACATCTACAAGGTGGGCCAGCACACCGTGCGCCTGCTGATGTCGGCAGGCGACCTGCTGGTCGGCTGGCAGCTGCTGCGCGCGGCGGAGGTGGCCATCGCCAAGCTGGACGGCGGCGCCACGGCCAAGGACACCCCGTTCTACGAGGGCAAGATCGCGGTGGCCTCGTTCTTCGCCAAGACCGTGCTGCCGGAGCTGACCTCGCGGCGCGCGATCGTCGAGGCGGCGGACAACGACCTGATGGACGTGCCGGAAGCCGCGTTCTGATCCTGGTCTCCACTCGAAAGAGCCGGGCGGGGTTCACCCGCCCGGCTCTTTTGTGGTTTGCCCGTCCCCGGCGGAGGTACCCCTGGTCCAGGACGGTGTAAGGGAGACGGCTAATGGAAATCGCAGGCATCATCAGCGCGATCATCGTTGGGCTGATCATCGGCATCCTCGGCCGCCTGGTCGCGCCCGGCAAGCAGGGCATCCCGATCTGGCTGACCCTGATCGTCGGCATCATCGCCGCGTTCATCGGCACCGCGATCGCACGCGGCCTCGGCTACGCGGACACCAAGGGATTCGACTGGCTCGAGCTGATCACGCAGGTGGTCGTGGCGGCCATCGGCGTTTCGCTCGCCGCCGGCCTGTACGGCAGGCGCCGGGTGACGCACTAGGCATGTTGGGCGGCGCGGGAACCCCGCGCCGCCCAACTCCGCGTCACTTGCGGAAGCTCGCGCAGGCCGCGGCCACGTACGACGGCTTCGGCGCCCGCCAGGCCACTTCGAGCCAGCGGTTGTCCTTGACCTGCGTGTTCTTCCCGCCGACGCAGGTGTACTCACCACCGACGACCGGCTTGCCGCACGGCTCTTCGGGTGCGGTCTCGAGATTCACGCAGGTGGTGTAGTTGACGCAGGTCAGCGTGGCCAGCAGGGTCCCGCTGAGCTGCGGCTCGGTACGGACGTTGAGCTTGCAGTCGTTGGTGACCGTCGCGTGCACCAGCGCCGGTCCCTCCCCGGCGCTCGCGGCGGGCGCGAGCCCGATCGACAACCCCACCGCGGCGGCAACCGCCAGCACCTTCCCCAACCTGGACACCCAGCCTCCTCGTACTCCACAACGGACCTCACCCACAGTAGCCATCCGAGGGCCGAGGGCAATTACTCGATAGGGCGGTAGGTTGGCCAGGTGGAGCTCGATTTCTACCGCCACGGCCTGGCGGAAATCCCGGACGAGGTGTGGTCGGCCCCGGGGTTGGCGGTGCTCAACCTGGCGGACAACCGGCTGACCGCGGTGCCCGCCCGGATCGGCACGCTGACCGGCCTGCACACCCTCGACCTGGGGCACAACCAGCTGGAGTCGGTGCCGGCCGAGCTGGGCTCGCTGCCGAACCTGACCGAGTACCTGTACCTGAGCGACAACCAGCTCACCGAACTGCCGGATGCGTTGTGCCGCTTGGAAAAGCTGCGGTACCTGAGCGCCACGGACAACCAGCTGACCGCGCTGCCCGCGTCGATCGGCTCGATGCGCTCGCTGCGGGAACTGCGGCTGTACCACAACCAGCTCACCGCGCTGCCGGACTCGATCGGCTCACTGCACGCGTTGCGGGAGCTGTACCTGCGGGGGAACCGGCTTTCCACGCTGCCGTCGTCGATCGGCGCGCTCCGGGACCTGCGGCACCTGGACCTGCGGGAGAACGAGCTCCGCACGCTGCCGGACGAGCTGCTTTCCCTGCCCCGGCTGGCCAAGCTGGACCTGCGCTGGAACCGGCGGCTGGAACTGCCGTCGTGGTTGCCGGAGCTGGAGGCCCAGGACTGCGTTGTCCTGCGCTGAGCTTGTTCTCAGCTGTGGCACAGGTCACTTCGGGACCACCGGTGACTTTTCCCGCCGTCCGTGGTCTTCCTGAGCGACAACGCTCGACCACGACCAGAAGGCCGGTTCCCATGCGCAAGATCATCCACTTCGTCCACACCTCCCTCGACGGCTACATCGAGGGCCCGAACGGGGAGTTCGACTGGCCGGCCATGGGGCCGGAGCTGTCCGACTACTCCTTCAGCCAGCTCGAACGGGCCGACACCTTCCTGTACGGCAGGCCGGTGTGGGAGATGATGTCGAGCTACTGGCCGGACGCCGAATCCGTCTCGGACGATCCGCACGACCTGAAGTTCGCCCCGGTCTGGCGCGCTGCGCACAAGGTGGTGTTCTCCCGCACCCTGACCGAGCCGGGACACGGCGCGCAGGTGATCAACGGGGCGAACCTGGTGGAGGAGGTCACCGCGCTCAAGTCCGCGCCGGGCAAGGACCTGCTGCTGACCGGCGGAGCCGCACTGGCGGCCGAACTCACCGCGCACGGCCTGGTCGACGAGCACCAGGTCGTCGTCCACCCGGTGGTCCTCGGCGGCGGCAAGCCGCTCTTCGCCGCCTCGCCGGAGCGCCTGAACCTCGAGCTGATCGAGTCGCGGACCTTCGACTCGCGCGCGGTGCTCCTGAGCTACCGCTAGGGGCAGATGGTGGTCGGGCGCGGCTGGTAGGTGACGGTGCGTGGTTCCCGGCGGACTTCGGCGCCGCTGCCCAGGTCGTAGAGCACGCGGGTGTCCGTGACGGTGAAGCCCGGCACACCCGGCGTCGGCTCGCAGCGGCCGGCGTCGCCGGTGCGCACCGGCGGATCGACCACATCGGACTGCGGGCCGGTCAAGCTCTCCACCCGGTACCGCTTGGTGCCCCAGATCTTCACCGTCACGGTGTTCCCGCTGGTCAGCGTCTGGATGGCGATCCCGGTCGGCGCGTCGTTGGTGAACCGCAGGTCCACCGCGGAACCGTTGTCCTGCAAGGAACGCGCGTCCCGGCCGGGCGGGAAGCGGTCGATGTAGAAGCTGTGCGGGCTGTGCCCGGCGTCGGCGAGGCCGGCGAAGTAGACCGCGTTGTACAAAGTGGACGTGAACTGGTTGATGCCGCCGCCGTAGACCTCCGCGCCGGTGCCGTCCTCGTGCACCGGCGCCTTCAGGTAACCCTGCGACGCCGTGCGCGGGCCCACGTGCTCGTCCAGGCTGAACGTGTCGCCCGGGCGCACGATCGCGCCCGCCACCTTGTCCGCGATGGTCTTCACGTTGCGCGTCACGTCCCCGGAGAAGCCGCCGGTGGTGAACTCGCCGATGACCTCCTTGACGCCCAGCGAGTTCGCCGCCTGCGTGGTCACCTTCGGCTTGCCGGGCTCGTACACCGCGCGCAGCTCGTGCACGTCCGGCCGCTTCACCGCCTCCAGGAACGGCGCGAAGGTCTTGGTCCAGGCGACCTTCCGGCCGTCCTCGGACGGCTGCACCGTCGGCGACGCGCCGGTGAACACGATCTGCGCGTCCTTCGGCTCCCGCTCGGTCCCGGCCAGCTGCGGCTGCGCCAGCTGCTGCAGCTTGCCCTGGTCCAGCCGCACTTCCAGGGCACCGCCGTCGACCGCGGCGAACTGCATGGCGCCCGCGATGCCGTCCGGCTTGAGCACGGCGTCCTGGCCGTCACCGCGGATGTGCATCGGCAGCGCGACCGTCGGCTTGACGATCTGCTCCAGCGTCGCCCGCACGCCCTCGGCCGTCGCCTTCGGCGGGCTCGCCCGCACGGGCAGCTCCACCGCCGCGTGCCCCAGCCAGTTGTCCTTGATCAGCTGCGTGGCGGCGTCGATGTCGGCCATCTCCTGCCGCTGCCGCGGCTCCACCGCGATCGCGGTCACCCCGCCGTCGCTGCCCGGGATCGACTCGAAGCGGATGCTGCCCTCGGTCATGTCGTGGTTGAGCTTCTCGGCGGCGAACGTGGTCACCGACTGCTTGAGCACGTCCGGATCGCTGGTGGTCACCACGCCGACCTCGCGGGTGGTGAAGAACGAGGCGATCCGGGTGATCGGGTCGAGCGGCTGGGTGCCCGCCTGCGTCACCGTGCCCGGCCAGTCCAGGCCGAGCCCGGAGGCGATCGGGTCCAGCTCGGCGTCCACGTCACCGGCACGCACCCGCACGGGCGCGGTCAGCCGCGGTTCGAGTTCCTTGCGCAGCACGGCCTCGGCGTCGTCGCGGGCCAGCCCGCCGACCGGGATGCCGACCACGGTCACCCCGCGCGGCACGGTACCGGCGCTGAAGATCAGGTCCGCGGTGTAGAGCACCACGAACAACGCCAGGAAGGCGCCGATGCCCAGGAAGACCCGGCCGACCGCGTACCGCCGGCGGGTGGCGCGGCTGCGCGGGCGCTCCAGCACCACCGGCCCGTCGAGCAGGGCCCCGACCAGTTCCTCGTCGTTCTCCTCAGCCGGCTCCGGCTCGGTCTCGATCGCGTCGGAGTCGAACTCCGGCCAGTAGTGCTCCTCCCGCAACCCGCACCTCCCGAAGGTCACCGGCGGCGGGCGAGCACCTACAAGTACAGCCCCGTGCCGTGCTCCGTGCGCTCGCTCGCCATGGCGTGAATGTCGCGCTCACGCATCACCAGGTACCCCTCGCCCTGGATCTCCACCTCCAGTTGGTCGTCCGGGTTGAACAGCACCCGGTCGCCAACCTTCACGTTGCGCACATTATTGCCCACCCCGAGTACATCACCCCAGGCAAGCCGGCGCGCGACCTGAGCGGTCGCGGGGATCACGATGCCGCCGCTGCTGCGTCGTTCCCCGTCCTCGCCGGACAGCTTGGCCAGCACCCGGTCGTGCAGCATCTGGATTTCGAGTTTGGCCGCGGCAGTCGTGTTGGTCTCGGACACGCCCCGAATGCTACGCGGCGGAAATCACCCCGCCGGGGTACCCGCCATCATCAGCTCCAGCACCCGTTCGCCACCCGGTTCCAGCCGGACCGGCACGCCCCAGTCCTGCCGCGTCACCCGGCAGACGGGGTGCTCGGTGGCGCTGTCGCAGCTGGCCGCCTGCGCCACCACCTGCAGCACGCCCTCGGTGATGCCGTCGGCGAGGCGGATGCGGCGAGCCAGGTCGGTGCCCACGCCCGCGCCTTCGACCAGCAGCTCCGGCGGTGACGCGCTGATCTCGAGCCGGGTCGACGGGCCATAGCGGTCGTCGAGCTTCTCACCGGGCGGCGGCGTGAACACCACGCTGAACTCCAGCTCACCCGGCGCCAGCACGGACGGCGGCCGCCGCACGGCGTGCACGTCGTCCGCCACGGTCTCGACGCCGTCGTGGGCGACCGGGGTGATCCGGTGCCCGGCGGACTCGACCACCAGCAGCTCGCCGCCGCGCACCAGCAGCCCCGACGGCTCGGCCAGCCCACTGACCACAGTGGACACCTGCCCGGTCTCCGGGTCGTACCGGCGGACGGCGCCGTTGTAGGTGTCGGCGATGGCGATCGTGCCGTCCGGCAGCGCGGCGAGGCCGAGCGGGTGCTGGAGCAGCGCCTCGGCGGCGTCGCCGTCGCGGTGGCCGAAGGAGAACAGGTCGATGCCGATCGCGGTGTGCACGGACGACGCTTCGTCGATCCAGCGCAGGGCCGAGGTCTCGGCGTCGGCCAGCCACAACCGGCCGGGCGTCACCGCGAAGCCGGAGGTCTGCGCGAAGAACGCCTCGCCGACGTCACCGTCGCGCAGGCCCTCGACGGTCGTACCGGCGAAGCGGCGGATGGTGCCCGCGACCGGGTCGAACGCGGACAGCGTGTGGTTGCCCGCCATCGCGACGACCACCTCGTCACCCCACCAGACGACGTCCCACGGGCTGGTGAGGTCGACCTCGCGCGCGTCGCCGGAGGAAATGCCGTCGCGCCACTGGTTCCCGGTGCCCGCGACGACGGTGCTCTCGCCGGTGTCCAGGTTGAGGCCCTGGAGCAGGTGAGCGGCGGTGTCGGCGACCACCACGTGGTAGCCGGCGCGCTCGGCGACCTCCGGCGGCAGCAACGCGAGGCCGGACGGCTCGGTGAACGGCTCGCCTCGCCTGCCGGTGCCGAACCGGCGGACCAGCCGGTCCCCGTCCAGCTCGACGATCGAATGGTTGCCCGTGTCGGCGACCAGCAGGTGGCCGTCCGGGCTGGTGACGGCCTTGCTGGGGAAGCGCAGCAGGGTCTCGGCCTCGTCGAGCGGCACATACGGGCTGCCCCCGCGGCGCAGCGTGTCAGCGTGCTTCGCGACCAGCTCGGTGAGCACCCGGCGCAAGGCCTCCGCATGCCCCTCACCAGCGGCGACGTGCACGACGTAGCCCTCGGGATCCACCACCACCAGCGTCGGCCACGCCCGCACGGCGTACTGCGACCAGGTGGTCAGGTCGGGGTCGTTCAGTACCGGGTGGTGCACCTCGTAGCGGCGCACCGCGGCCTCGATCGCGGCGGCTTCGCCCTCGTGCAGGAACTTCGGCGAGTGCACGCCGATGGTCACCAGCACGTCGGCGAACTCGGCCTCCAGCGGGCGCAGTTCGTCCAGCACGTGCAGGCAGTTGATGCAGCCGGAAGTCCAGAAGTCCAGCAGCACGATCTTGCCGCGCAGATCGGCGAGGCGCAGGCGCTCACCGCCGGTGTTGATCCACTCGCGCCCGGCCAGCTCCGGCGCCCGCACCCGGGCCTGACGATTGCTCACGTCCCACAGCTAACACGAACCGGCGGCGCTGCCCAGTCAGTGGGAGCGCTCGGCGCGTTCCTTCAGGCGGCGCAGGGTGGCTTCGATGTTGCGCTGGTTCTCCTCGTCGCGCTGGAAGACGCCGGTGACCGCCGAGGTGGGCAGCTTCAGCCAAGCGGGGCGCCGCTCCCACGTGCTTTCGGTCACCACGCAGCCGGTCTCGGTGGCGGCGATGTCGTACTGCCAGCGCGACACCGGCAGCCCGCCGACCGAGGTGACCTCGAAGGCGAACCGGCGGCCCGCCCAGGCGTCGGTGATTTCCGAGGTGGTGCTCCAGCGGCGCAGCCCGCGCCGGTTGCTGCCCTTGAACCGGGCGCCGACGACGGCCTTGCTCGCGCCGTCCAGCCACTTGTGCCCGGAGTACTCCTCGGCCAGCTCCGCCAGCACGGCCGGGTCGCTGACCAGCTCGTACACCCGCTGCGGACTGGCGTTGACCTCGATCCGCGCCGTCGCGTTCGGTTCAGCCATAGCAGCGAAGATACAAGCCTCAGTTGCGGCGCAGGGCCCTGGTGACACCGGCGGCCACGGTGGTGGCCAGCGTCCAGCCCATCGCGGTGAACCCGACCGCGACCCACTTGTCGGCGCCCTCCATGAACCAGCGGCCCTTGTTGCCGAAGTCGACGATCGGCACCAGCAGGTCCACCGTGTACAGCACCGGGCTCCACTCCAGGCCCTTGTCGTCGCTGTTCACCGCGCACCGGCCGCCGCTCTGCGCGTAGTTCTCGGTGTCGGTCAGGCACGGGTGGTCGGTGTGCCCGGTGGCGAACCACACGCTGCCCGCGATCAGCAGCAACAGCAGCCAGCCGACCGCGCGTCCCGGCCGGTAGCCGTAGCCGACCATCGAGCGTTGCAGCCAGCTCCACAACCGGACCAGCGGTCCGAGGAACCGGTAGCCGTCGGCCAGCGACTCGTACCGGAACTGCTGCTTCTTGAACAGCACGGTCGAGGCGTGCTCCTCGTTACCGCTGGTGCGCAGCATCTCGGCGAGCTGGTCGTACGGGCCGGGCCGGTAACCGCCCATCGCCCGCCGCAGCAGCCGGATCCGCTGGTCGACCGCGGCGTCGTCCTTGATGCCGATCGGCACCTTCATCGAGTCGTAGCGGAAGTCCTCCAGGTCCAGCCCGCCGGTGGCCTCCCAGAGCTCCGGGTTGTCGTCGAGCGTGACGCAGTGCGCCCCGGCCAGCACCACCTGGCCACGCGGCGCGATGTCGGGCATCAGCGCGAACTCGTCGGCGGAGACCGAGCCGAGGTCGAGCGCGATGCCGTCGCGCTCGCTGGACTGGAGCACCGCGCCGCTCAGGTCGACGCGCCTGGCCACCACCGCGCCGTCCAGGTTCACCCCGCCCTCGGCGTGGAACCGGCGCTCGCGATTGGCGGTGAACACCAGGTCGCGGCCGATGCGCCCGGCTCGCACGTCCACCGAGAAGCTGGTGTTCGGCCGGACCGCCGGCTTGCTCACGTCCGTGCCGTACAGGTCGATGCTGCCGCCGACCTCGATGCCCTGCAGCCGGAGCGTGCCCTCCACGGTGGCGTCGGTCAGGTGCAGGTTGCCCGCGATCTTGGCGCGGCGGGCGGAGAACACGTCGCGCTCGTGGTGCTGCAGGGTGGCGTTCCAGGCGAGCACGTTGCCGCCGACGGTCACGTCGGACAGGCGGCACTGGCCCATCGGCACGGTCAGGCTGGTCGCCTCGATGTCACCGTTGATCTCGGTGCCGTCGATGTGCAGCGCGCGGTCGTAGTACGGCTCGACGTACCCGCGTGCCACGGAGATCTCCGCGTGCGCGAGGCGCAGCGTGCCGCCGATGTGCGCGTTGACCATGCGGATGGTGCCGGTGGCGCGGAAGTCGTCGCTGAGCTCGACGTTGCCGTCCACGCGCAGCCGGTCGGCGCTGATCGCCGGGCGCGGGTCGAGGTAGGGGTCGCGGGACTTCCACTGGTCCACCACGATCGGGCCGTGCTGGCTGGTGTGCAGCCGGGCCCCGCGCAGCACGATGTCGCTGTCCACCTTGGCGCTGGGCAGGTAGATGATGCCGTTGGCGGAGAACCGCTTGCGTGCCTTGGGCGGGCCGTAGGTGTCCACCTCGCAGAGCAGGCTGCCGCCGATGTGCAGGCCGTTGCCGTTGAGCGCGAAGCCGTCCGGGTTGTGCAGGGTGGCGCCGGAGAAGTTGACGTTACCGCCGGTCTTCAGGCCGGGGACGCGGATCTCGCCGTCGGCCTCGAGCCGGTAGGCCAGCAGCGCGCCGGTGATCTCCAGCCGGTCGGCCTGGATGGCCTTGCCGCGCGAGTGCTCGATCCGGGTGCGGGTGAGCACCACGGACCCCTCGATGGCGGCGTCGGTCAGGTTGATCGCCGCGTCCGGGCGGCCGCGTTCGCGGTCGTCGCCGCGCTGGACCGCGGTCTCGCTGTGGCCCTTGACCGTGTGCTCGACCTCGACCGCGCAACGGATCAGCCGGACGTCGTTGCGGCTGCGCATGTTGCGGGCCTTGAGGCCGGGCAGCCAGCAGCGGCGGAACACCAGCCCGAGCAGGGTCGCCTCACGCACGTCCGGCGGCTCCTCGAACCGGCAGCGCTCGAACCGGAAGAGGTACTCCAGGTCGAGCGCGCGCAGGTCGAAGCGCCCGGTGATGTAGGCGTCCTCGACCTGCACCAGCGGCGCGTTGGTCGGCTGCTTGCGCAGGCGCAGCAGGCGGCCCGGCTCCGGCATGATCAACGGCCGGATCAGGTCCTCGGCGCGGATCTCGTACCGCAGATCCGGCTCGGGGTCGAACGGGTCGAAGGCGTCGGCCGGTTCGGGTGGGTCGCCGGGCTCGTGGTCGTCACGAGCCCCGCCCCGGCGAAACACCACCAACTCAGTCGTCCACGTGAGTGGGATTCAGCACGCGCGACAGGAAGGTCTTCGTGCGCTCGTGCTGCGGATCCCCGATCACCCGCGACGGCGGACCCTGCTCGACCACCACGCCGCCGTCCATGAACAGCACCACGTCGGCCACCTCACGCGCGAACTGCATCTCGTGCGTGACCACCAGCATGGTCATGCCCTCCTCGGCGAGCTGGCGCATCACGCTGAGCACGTCGCCGACCAGCTCCGGGTCCAGCGCCGACGTCGGCTCGTCGAACAGCATCACCTCGGGATTCATCGACAGCGCCCGCGCGATCGCCACCCGCTGCTGCTGCCCCCCGGACAGCTGCGACGGCATCGAGTTCGCCTTCTCCGAAAGCCCGACCTTCTTGAGGTTGTCGCGCGCGATGCGCTCGGACTCGGCCTTGTCGCGCTTGAGCACCTTGCGCTGCGCGATGGTCAGGTTGTCCAGCACGGACAGGTGCGCGAACAGGTTGAACGACTGGAAGACCATGCCGATGCCGCGGCGCGCGTGGTCGATGTCCACGTCCGGGTCGGTGATCTCGTGGCCGCCGACCACGATCGTGCCCTGGTTCGGCTCTTCGAGCAGGTTCACGCAGCGCAGCAGGGTGGACTTGCCGGAGCCGGACGGCCCGATGACGCAGACCACCTGCCCCCGGCGCACCCGCAGGTCGATGCCCTTGAGCACCTGGAGCTCGCCGAACGCCTTGTGCAGTCCGGAAATCTCGACGATCACGTCGCTCATGCCTCGACCTCCAGGCCGCGGTTCTGCTTCCGGCCGGTGCGGCGCTCCAGGTACCGCGAGAGATAGCCGAGCGGGATGGTGATGATCAGGTAGCAGAGCCCGGCCAGCAGGATCGGCGTCATCGAACCGGTCGCGTTGAGGCCCTCGCGGCCCCACTTGGTCAGCTCGTACTGGTCCCTCGCCAGGCCCAGCAGGTAGATCAGCGACGAGTCCTTGGTGAGCAGGATCAGCTCGTTGGTCAGCGGCGGCAGGATGATGCGGAACGCCTGCGGGATGACGATGGTGATCATCGCGCGGCCCTGGCTCATGCCCAGCGACCTGGCCGCCTCGACCTGGCCGGGCGGCACCGCCTGGATCCCGGCGCGAATGGTCTCCGCCATGTACGCCGCGCCGACCGCGCCGAGCGCGAGCGCGGCGGTGGAGTAGATGTCGAACTTCAGGCCGAACGCGAGCGGCACACCGAAGCCGAGCGCGATGAACACCAGCAGCGCCGGGATCCCGCGGAAGAACTCGATGTAGACCGTGGCGATCCACCGGTACGGCGGCACCGACGACAGCTTCATCAGCGCCAGCACGAGCCCGAGGGCCAGGCCCAGCGCGAAGCCGAGCAGCGTGTAGATGATGGTGTTCTTCAGCGCGATCGTGATGATGCCGGGGAACTGCTCGGCGGCGGCGTCGAGATTGAAGAACGCGCGCTGGATCGTCGCCCAGTCCGCGACGAACGCCAGCACGGCGATCACGATCACCAGCAGCGCGTACTGCACCAGCTGGATCACCTGGCGCCGTTTGCGCTTGGACATGGCCATGGGAAGAAGGCTCCTCGAAAGTGGCTGGCAAAACTAGGGGGAACGACCGCCGTGGCGGCCGTTCCCCTCAGTCGCGGATCAGGCGGTCGGCTTCTTGCCGAACCACTTTTCGTAGATGCGGTCGTAGGTGCCGTCGCTCTTCGCCTTCTGCAGGGCCTCGTTGACCTTGGCCAGCAGCGCGCCGTTGCCCTTCTTCACCGCGATGCCGTAGTTGTCACCGGTGTCGAAGGTGGCGGTGACCTCGACGTCCTGGTTCGCCTTGAGGAAGTCCAGCAGCACCACGTCGTCGTTGATGCCCGCGTCCACCTGACCGGTCTGCACCGCGGTCTGCTCGAGCGCGAGGTCCTCGAACTGGATGACCTCGTAGCCGAACTTCTCCTTGTTTTCGTTGGCGTAGGTCTCGCCGGTGGTGCCCTGCTGCACGCCGAGCTTCTTGCCGCGCAGCTTCTCGAGGCTGTCGTACCCGGAGCCCTTCTTCACCAGCAGCGCCTGCTTGGCGTTGAAGTACGGCTCGGAGAAGTCCATCACGGCCTGGCGCTCGGGGGTGATGGACATGGCCGCGGCGGCCACGTCGCACTGCCCGATGTTCAGCGACTCACCGGACTTGATGCCCTCGAACGGGGTGTCGAAGATCTTCTGCTCGTTCGCGCCGACCAGGGGCAGCACCAGGTCCACCAGCTCCACGTCGAAGCCGACGGTCTTGTCGCCCTCGGTGAACTGGAACGGGGCGTAAGGCAGGTGCGTGCAGGTGGTGAGCTTGCCCGGCTCCTTCAGCGTGATCTGCCCACCGGCCTGGGTGTCGGCTCCGGTGTTGACCGATTCGGCGCAGCCGGCCGCGGTAACGGCCAGGGCGAGCGCCGGCAAGATGGTGAGCGCTCTGCGTATGTGTCGACGCGCCACGGTGTCACTCCTAGTAGTCAGAACTCGGCGAGATTTTGCATCCTGCCATCCACTCGGGTCAACTGCCCAGCATTGGGACGTTACAGCGCCGTTTCGACTGAGTCCTTCCAGTGTTTTCCTGGTAGCGGCGGCGCCAAGCCGATGTCACGCGGTGGCGTGGGCGTGCAGGATGTGCGCCACCGCGGTGGTGACGCGTTCCGCCTGCGCCAGGTTCAGCCATTCGTCCGGCACGTGGGCGTTCGAGTCCGGGCCGAGTGCGCCGGTGACCAGGAACTGCGCCTCCGGGTACTTCTCGCCCAGCAGGCCCATGAACGGGATCGAGCCGCCGAGGCCCATGGCTCGCCAGGGCGCGCCGAACACCGTGGAGCTGACCTCCTCCAGCGACGCCGCCAGCCAGGGCGCGGTGGCCGGGGCGTTCCAGCCGTCGGCGTGTTCGAGCCCGGCCAGTTCCACGGTGGCCGAGTACGGCACGTCCGTGGTCAGCACCTTCTCCAGCGCGCCGAGCGCGGCCGCCGAGTCGGCCGTCGGCGGCAGGCGGAAGCTCAGCGCCAGCGTGCTGTGCGAGCGCAGCACGTTGCCCGCGTCGACCGGCTCGGGGAAGCCCGAGGCGCCGATCACCGACAGCGTGGGCCGCCAGCTGTTGTTCAGCAGCAGCTCGACCTCGTCCTGGTCGACCGGCTGGGTACCGCCGTGCAGCGGGAACGCCTTCTTCATCGAACCGGGCGCGGCGGCGGCCGCGGCCTCGGCTTCGGCGGCGCGGTCCGCCGGGATGTCCACGTACAGCTCGTCGAGCAGCAGGTGCCCGGTCTCCGCGTTCTCCACCCTGTCCAGCAGCTCGCGCAGGATGCGGAACGAACTCGGCACCACGCCGCTGGCCAGGCCGGAGTGCTGGCCGGAGTCGAGCACCCGCACGGTCACGTGCACCTGGACCATGCCGCGCAGGCTGGTCGTCAGCCACAGCCGCTCGTAGTCGTTGCCGCCGGAGTCCAGGCACACCACGAAGGTGACGTCGCCGAGCCGGTCGCTCAGGTGCTCCAGGTACGCGGGCAGGTCGGGACTCCCCGACTCCTCACCGGTCTCCAGCAGCACCACGGCCCGCGCGTGCGAACCGCCCGCCGCGCGCAGGGCCTCCAGCGCGGCCGTCGCCGCGTAACCGGCGTACCCGTCGTCGGCCGAGCCGCGGCCGTACAGCTTGCCGTCCTTGACCACCGGTTTCCACGGGTCCAGCCCGTCGGACCAGCCACCGAGCGGCGGCTGCTTGTCGAGGTGCCCGTAGAGCAGCACGGTGCCCTTGTCCTCGGCACCCGGGGTGGCCGGCACGTCCAGCAGCAGCACCGGGCTGCGGCCGGGCAGTTCCACCACGTCGATCGAGGCGCCGGGGATCGCCCGGGTCCCCAGCCAGTTCCGGACGTGCTCGACGGCCGCGGCCAGGTGGCCGCTGTTCGCCCAGTCCGGATCGAAACCGGGGGACAGGGCGGGGATCGCCACCAGCCCCGACAGGCTCGGCAGGATGTCGTCCGCCCAGAGCCGCCGCACGGTTTCACGCATCGCGGTCGCATTCACAGTCTGATCCACCCCGCCATCCTGCCACCAGGTCATTCGCCGGCGTGCGCGTGCAGAATCCTGGCCACCGCCTCGGTCACCCGCTCGGTCTGGGCCAGGTGCAGCCACTCGTCCGGCACATGCGCGTTGTTGCCCGGCCCGCGTGGCCCGGTGACCACGAACTGCGCGTCGGGATAGGTCTCGGCGAACAGGCCGAGGAACGGGATGGTGCCGCCGAGCCCGAGCGCCCGCCACGGCTGGCCGAACACCTCCGCGCTCACCTGGTCCAACGTGGCCGCCAGCCAGGGCGCGAGCTTCGGCGCGTTCCAGCCGGACGCGGCGGCGGCCCGGCCGATCTCCACCTTCGCCTGGTACGGCACGTCGGTGGTCAGCGCGTCGACGACGGCCCGCAGCGCGACCGCGGAATCGGCCGTCGGCGGCAGGCGGAAGCTGAGCTTGAGCCCGGTGAACGGCCGCAGCACGTTGCCCGCGTCCTCCAGCGACGGCAGCCCGCTGGCGCCGGTCACCGACAGCGTGGCGCGCCAGGTGTTGTTGAGCACCAGCTCGACCGGGTCGTCACCGGCCAGGCGCACGCCTTCGGTGAGCGGCAGCTCCGGCCGCAGCCCGCCTTCGGCCACCGCCTGCCGCACCTCGGCGAGCCGGTCCTCCGGGATCTCCACGCTCAGCTCCGGCAGCAGCACCTCACCGGTTCGCGAATCCTCGATCCGGTCGAGCAACTGCCGGATCACGCGGAACGAGCTGGGCACCAGCCCGCTGGAATGCCCGGAGTGCACGCCCGCGTCGAGCACACGCACGGTCAGGTCGAGGAAGGCGATGCCGCGCAACGAGGTCGCCAGCCACAGCCGCTCGTAGTCGCCACCGGCCACGTCCAGGCAGACCACCAGGCCGACCGGGCCGATGCGGTCACGCAGGTGATCGAGGTAGGCGGCCAGGTCCGGGCTGCCGGACTCCTCGCCGGTTTCCAGCAGCACCACGGTTCGCGCGTGCCTGCCGCCCGCGCGGTGCAGCGCCTCCAGCGCGGTCGCGGCGGCGTAACCGGCGTACCCGTCGTCACCGGCACCGCGGCCGTAGAGCCGCCCGTCCTTGAGCACCGGCGTCCACGGGTCGAGACCGGGCGACCACTCGCCGGCGGCTGGCTGCTTGTCGAGGTGGCCGTAGAGCACCACCGTCTCCCCGGTCGCCACCCCGGCGCTCGCCGGGATCTCCAGCAGCAGCAACGGGGTCCGGCCGGGCAGCTTGACCGCCTCGAGCTCCGCGCCGGGCAGCTCACGCGCGGCGAGCCAGGCCCGCACGTGCTCGACCGCCGCGTGCAGGTGGCCGTTGCTCGCCCACAGCGCGTCGAAGGCCGGGGACAGCGCCGGAATGGTGACGAACTCCGAAAGGCTCGCCAGTGCGCTGGTGCGCCACGTGTCCTGAATCGTCTCCCGGAGCAGTCGCTGGTCCATTCCCCGATCCTGACAGAGGGCGTGGGCTACGTCACACGAGGCGGGCGGCCAGTCCGGTCCGCCCGGCCGGGTGCCCGTGCGCGGGTGCGGCCGCCGCTGGTCCAGGCGTACCAGTGCGCCCTACTTTCGGCGGCCCCATCATCGGGTTTCCTAGTGTTTTCCCTGTTCAGCAGGGTTTTCCGGGCAACAAATCAATCTCCGGACCTCACCATCGGCCGGTTCTCGTGCCAGGATGTGCGCGAGAACCGTCACCGCCGACGGGCCGGGTGCTCGACCGAGTCCCCAGGGCCGCCGGCGAAGTCGCGGCGGCTGCCACAAGCGGCTGCGCGGCACCGAACTGAGGAGAACGAGCGAATGTCGTCCCCGGAACAGTGGACGCATCCCGAACCGGGCGCCGGACCGGCCGCGACAGCGGCGGAACCTACTCCGGAGCAGGTGATCGCGGGTTTGCGCGCAACAACCGAGGGTGGAGCCGAGCTCACCCAGCTGTTGACACCCGAAGGTGAACGCGTCGCTTCGGCGCAGTTCGACCCCTACGTCTCCGACGTCGACGACGAGGCACTGCGGAACCTCTACCGCGACATGGTGCTGGTCCGGCGGGCCGACCGCGAGTCGAACGCCATGCAGCGCCAGGGCCAGCTCGGCATCTGGGTGCCGCTGCTCGGCCAGGAGGCCGCGCAGATCGGCTCCGGCCGCGCGCTCCGCCCGTCCGACATGGCCTTCCCGAGCTACCGCGAGCACGGCGTGGCGTGGACCCGCGGGGTCGACTTCCGCGAGCTGATCGGCATCTTCCGCTGCTCCGACCACGGTGGCTGGGACTTCAGGCACCACGGCTTCCACCCGTACACGATCGTCATCGGCAACCAGGTGCTCAACGCCACCGGGTACGCGATGGGCCAGAAGTTCGAGGGCAAGGTCGGCGACGACAACGGCGAAGCCACCATCGTCTACTTCGGTGACGGCGCCACCAGCCAGGGCGACGTGCACGAGGGCTTCGTCTGGTCCGCGGTCTACGACGCGCCCGTGGTGTTCTTCTGCCAGAACAACCAGTGGGCCATCTCCGAGCCCACCGAGCGCCAGTCGCGCCTGCCGCTGTACCAGCGCGCCCGCGGTTACGGCTTCCCCGGCATCCGGGTGGACGGCAACGACGTGCTCGCCTGCCTCGCGGTCACCCGCTGGGCGCTGGACGAGTGCCGCCACGGCAACGGGCCGGTGCTGATCGAGGCGTTCACCTACCGGATGGACGCGCACACCACCACCGACGACCCCACCCGCTACCGGCTCTCCGACGAGCTGGAGGAGTGGAAGCTCAAGGACCCGATCGAGCGGGTGCGCGCGCACCTGGCCCGCGGTGGCGGTGCCGACCAGGAGTTCTTCGACAAGATCGACGCCGAGGCGGACAGCTTCGCCGCCGAACTGCGCGACTTCGTGTTCAACATGCCCGATCCACCGCCCGAGCGGATCTTCCGCAACGTCTACGCCGAGCCGTCGCCGGTCCTGGAGGCCCAGCGGCGCGAGTACCTGGCCTACCTCGACGGTTTCGCGGGGAGTGAGCACTGATGGCCGCACCCGTGAAGTCCAAAGTGGATGGTGCCGTCGGCGCGGTGCAGCACCTGACCATCGGCAAGGCGATCAACCTCGCCCTGCGCACGGCCATGGAGGCCAACGACAAGGTCATCGTGCTCGGGGAGGACGTCGGCAAGCTCGGCGGCGTCTTCCGGATCACCGACGGCCTGCAGAAGGACTTCGGTGAGCAGCGCGTGCTGGACACGCCGCTGGCCGAGTCCGGCATCATCGGCACCGCGGTCGGCCTCGCCGTGCGCGGGTTCCGGCCGGTGTGCGAGATCCAGTTCGAAGGCTTCATCTTCCCCGGCTTCGACCAGATCGTCAGCCAGGTGGCGAAGCTGCACTACCGCACCCAGGGCCGGGTGAAGGTGCCGATGGTGATCCGCGTGCCGTTCGGCGGCGGCATCGGCGCGGTCGAGCACCACTCGGAGTCGCCGGAATCGCTGTTCGCGCACGTCGCCGGGCTCAAGGTGGTGTCGTGCTCGAACCCGGTCGACGCGTACTGGATGACCCGTCAGGCCATCGACTGCGACGACCCGGTGCTGCTGTTCGAGCCGAAGCGGCTCTACCACTCCGGCAACCTGCGTGCCGAGGTGGACACCACGGCCACACCGGACCCGCTGTTCGCCTCGCGCGTGGTGCGCACCGGTGACGCGGCCACGCTGGTCGCCTACGGGCCGTCGGTGAAGGTCTGCCTGGACGCGGCCACCGCCGCGCAGGAGGAGGGCACCTCGCTGGAGGTCATCGACCTGCGCACGCTCTCCCCGCTGGACCTGGACCCGGTGTTCGAGTCCGTCCGGCGCACCGGCCGGCTGATCGCGGTCAGCGAGGCGCCTTCGGAGTCGTCGCTGACCTCGGAGATCGCCATGCGCGTGCAGCAGGAGTGCTTCTACTCGCTGGAGGCGCCGGTCCTGCGGGTCACCGGGTTCGACACCCCGTACCCGCCGGCCAAGCTCGAGGAGGACTACCTCCCCGACCTGGACCGGGTGCTGCACACCGTCGACCGCTCGCTGGCCTGGTAGGGGGATAGCCGAACATGCCGCAGTACAAGCAGTTTCCCCTGGCCGACACGGCGGAGGGGCTGACCGAGGCCGACATCCTCAACTGGCACGTGAAGCCGGGTGACGAGGTGAAGGTCAACCAGATCGTGGTGGAGATCGAGACCGCGAAGGCGGCCGTCGAGCTGCCCATCCCGTGGGCCGGGGTGATCACCGAGCTGCACGTGGAGCCGGGGCAGACGGTCGAGGTCGGCACGCCGATCCTGACCATCGACACCGATCCGGGCGGGGCGCCCGCGGAAGCGCCCTCGCCGAACGGCACCGCGGCGGCTCCGGCGGCAGCTCCGGCCGCATCGGCTGAGGAGGAGATGAAGCCGCTGGTCGGCTACGGCTCCAAGACGGTCACCGCGAAGCGGCGGGCCCGCAAGGACGCGCCCGCGCCCGTAGCCGCCGCACCCGCTGAACCGGTGGCCGCGCCGGCTGCTCCGGCCGCGCCGGTGAAGGGCGGGTACGTGCCGCTGGCGAAGCCGCCGGTGCGCAAGCTGGCCAAGGACCTCGGCGTCGACCTGCACACGCTGGCCGCGGACGGCCGGGTGATCACGCGGGAGGACGTGCAGCGCGCGGCTTCCGGCCCGGCCGAACCAGTCGCTACGCCTAGTGTGTCCACTGTGGACGCCGCCGGTGAGCGCCGGGTGCCGATCAAGGGCGTGCGCAAGGCGACCGCGAAGGCGATGGTGGACAGCGCGTTCACCGCGCCGCACGTGACGGAGTTCCTGACCGTCGACGTGACGCCGATGATGGAGTTGCGGGAGAAGCTGAAGAAGAGCCCGGCGTTCGCCGGGATCAAGCTGACCCCGCTGGCGTTCGCGGCGAAGGCGGTGTGCCTGGCCGCGAAGCGGACCCCGGACGTGAACGCGAGCTGGGACGAGGAAAACCAGGAAATCGTCTACAAGAGCTACGTGCACCTGGGCATCGCCGCGGCGACGCCGCGCGGGCTGATCGTGCCGAAGATCCGCAACGCCGAGCAGCTGTCGCTGCCGGAGCTGGCCAAGGCGCTGAGCGAGCTGACCGACGTGGCACGGGACGGCAAGACCGCGCCGGGCGACATGATCAACGGCAGCATCACGATCACCAACGTGGGCGTGTTCGGCGTGGACACCGGCACGCCGATCATCACCCCCGGCGAGTCGGCGATCCTGGCCTTCGGCGCCATCCGCGACACGCCGTGGGTGGTCGACGGCGAGATCAAGGTGCGGAAGGTGCTGCAGCTGGCGCTGAGCTTCGACCACCGCGTGGTCGACGGGCAACAGGGTTCGCAGTTCCTCGCCGACGTCGGCATGCTCCTCGCCGACCCGGCAAGCGCGTTCATCCTCTGACGAGGCCCCCACAGAACACGAATGTGGCTTTCGGGGCGAATTCCGCCTCGAAAGCCACATTCGTGTCCGGGCCCCGCCTGACCGCGGGTCAGCGGCGGTCTTCGTCGAGCAGCGCTTTGCCCGTGCGCCGATAACGCACGTTCGGGCTGCGCACGGCGGTGCCGATCAGCTCGACCAGCCCTTCCTTGCGGAGAATGCGCAGCCAGCGCGCCAATGCCTTGTCGGACAGTCCGGTCACCGCGGCGATTTCGGTCCGGTTGCGGTCGCCGTCCGCCAGCGCGGCCAGCACGTCCGCCCGGCGGTCGGCCCTCGATGGCGCCGACGCGGCCGAAGCCGCCTCCGGTGTCAGTTCGTACCGGGTCCACCGGCTGCCACCGAGTTGCGCTAGCAGTCCTCGCCCGACCAGGTCGCCGAGTTCCGCCGTCGCCCGGCGGGAGTCCAGTCCGCTCGCGCTCCGGTACGCCTTGTTGTCGAGCACATCGCCGTTCTTCGCCATGGCCAGGCCGAGGCACTGGCTGTCGGTGAGCCCGCGTTCGCCGAGCCGGCGGATCCAGTCCACGATGTCCGGCCCGAACAACGCGTGGTTCGGGAAGGTGACCTGGAAGAACGACACCTTGTCGGCGAACCTCGGCGGGCTGAGCGACGCCTGCCGCAACGCGGTGATCATCGTCCGGATGCCGGACCCGCGGTTCTCGCAGACAGTCCTTCCCGTACCCGGGATAACCACGTCTTCGAGGAGCCTGAGCAGCGTCGCGTTCCTGGTCGACGAGAGGCCTTCCTCACCGAGGTCGTCCTCGGTGACCGGGCCGAACAGGCCGCCGGGGTTCCGGACGAGCAGCCGGTCCGGATACATTTCGACCTGCACCTGGGTGCCGCGGGCCGCCGGTGAATAGTCGCGGTGCGCCAAGGCGTTCACGATCGCCTCGCGCAAGGCCGCCTCCGGGTACTCCCAGGTGTCGACGCGACCGGCACCGCGCACGGTGGCACGACGGCTCATGTTCCGCCGGAGCGCCGCGAGCGCGTCGCCGACCATGACCGGGATCGCCCCTTCGAACGGCACGTTGTCGAGGAAGCGCTCGCCGGAGGCGACATCGGCGCCATCGGGCGTGGGGTAGTGGACGAAGGTGACCAGCAACTGCGGGAAATGTTCCTGCGGGTACGCGCCGAGCGCCAGCAGGCCGCCGAGCGTGACCCGGTCACCGGCGAGCACCTTGGCCCGCCGCAGCACCTCCTCCGTGGCAAGCCCGGCGAACGCGTGCGGCCGGCGATCGCGCAACCGGGCGGCGAACTCGTCCACCGCCTTCGTGTCGAGCGATTCGATCCCCGCGGTGGGCACCGGTTCTTCGTCATATCTCGGCTGTCCGCGACTGGACAGCATCAGCTGGACCTCGTAACTGCTCAGCTTCCGGTCGCCGTCACCGACCCGGAGATAGCTGCCCTGGGTCATGCCCGCGCCCTTGGCGAAGCAGGGACGCCGTTCCGGTTCCAACGCCGGCACCTCGGCGACCACCAGGTCGGCGCCTTCGAAGCGGTGCACCCGGATCACCGGGCGGATCGGGGGCTCCAGGTCCTCACCGCAGAGCGCGCCGAGGTCCGCGCTCAGCTTGGCCGCGTCCTCGACACCGACCGCGGCGAATCCGGCGGCCTCGTCGAGTCCGAGCACCAGTACGCCGCCACGCGTGTTCGCGAAGGCCGAAACCGTTTCGCGCACCGACTTGGGAAGCTTGGTCGCCGCGCGCTTGGCCTCGACCTCCACGTCGTCCGCACCGAGTTTTCGCAGGTGGCGTACGATCTCGGCGAGTTCTTCGTCAGTCACCGCGTCACCTTGCTGGCTAACATGCTAGCTATCATGCCAGTCGGCTTACTAGTTAGCATGTTACGCGCGTAAGGTTATCCGGTTGACGGAGTGAGTGCTCACTCCGCACACTGGTCGGCATGACCCCTCCTCCGGCCAGGCGGCGTGCGCCCGCGATGAGCACCGAGCAGCGGCGCGAGATGATCGTGCGGGCGGTGCTGCCGTTGGTGGCCGAGCACGGTGCCGCGATCACCACCAGCCAGATCGCCAAGGCGGCCGGTATCGGCGAGGGCACCATCTTCCGCGCCTTCAAGGACAAGGACGAGTTGCTCGACGCCTGCATCGCCGAGGCTGTGCGCCCCGACACCGCGTTGCAGGCCATCGCCGAGATTCCGCTCGATCAGCCGTTGCGCGATCGCCTGGTGGAGGCCGCCGCGACGTTGTCCGCTCATTTGGAGCGCCTTGGCTCCGTGGTCGGCGCCATGTTCACCGCCGGGCGGCCGATGAGGCGCCCCGGTGAGCGCGATCCCCATGCCCGACGTGAGTCGTTCGCCGTCATGCGGACGGCGATCGCCGAGCTCTTCGAGCCCGAGCGCGACCGGCTCCGCCTTCCGCCGGAGAAGCTGGCGGGGCTGTTCTCCTCCCTGCTGCTCAGCGTGCACCGCGACGCCGGGCACACGGCGACCGTCGAGGAGATCGTGGACGTCTTCCTCAACGGGGCGTGCCAGTGACCGACTTCGGCGGCGGGGGACCGCCCGGGCTGCGCCGGCTCATGCGCCGGGCGGGCAAGGCCACCGAAAGCGGGCTCACCGGGCCGATCACCATCCCCGATCCCCGCCAGCGCCCCGACGAACCCAGGGACCTGGCCGCCCGGTTCAAGCGCGTGCGCGAGGCGGTCGGCGGCACGGTTCGCGGCCTGCCCCGCGTCGCGCGGCTCACCTGGGGCGCCGGTCGCCTGCTGACCATCGGCATCGCGCTGCTCACGCTGATCGCCGGCCTCCTGCCGACGGTCACCGCCTACGCCGCCAAGCTGCTGATGGACGCCGTGGTCGCGGCGCTGTCCGGGCACGGCGGCACCACCACGATCGTCTGGCTCGCGGTGTTCCAGTTCGGCGTGTTTACCGCGAGCGCGGTCACCACCGCGCTGACCAACATCTGCCAGCAGCTGCTCACCGAGCGCATGGTGCTGACCATCCGGCACCAGGTGATGGACCACGCGAGCCGCCTGCACCTGGCCTTCTTCGAGGGCTCCGAGTCCTACGACCTGCTGCGCCAGGCCGACCGCGAGGCCCCGCAGCGTCCGGTGTCCATGCTGACCTCCGGCCTCGGCCTGATCCGCACCTCGATCACCTTCGGCAGCATGATCACCCTGCTGATCACGGTCAGCCCGCTGCTGGCGCTGGTCGCGCTGGTCGCGCCGATCCCGGCCTTCATCGCGCAGTCGAAGTACGGCGCCCGCGCGTTCACGCTGACCCTGATGCTCTCGCCGTTCCGGCGTCGCATGGAGTACCTGTCCATGCTGGTCACCACGGACAACCACGCCAAGGAGACCAAGCTGTTCGGCCTCGGCCCGTACCTGGTCGACCGGTTCCACCGGATCAGCACGGCCGCCTACGAAAAGCAGCGCAAGCTGATCCGCAACCGGAACCTGGCCGGTGCCGGGTGGAGCCTGCTGTCCACCTTCGCCGGTTCCGCGATCGCCCTGTACATCGCGCTCGAAGCGGTCGCCGGGCGGCTGACCCTGGGCGACCTCGCGCTGTACACCGCGGCCGCGACCGCCGTGCAGACCTCGGTGCAGGGCCTGTTCAACGCCTTCACCGGGATGTACGAGAACAACCTCTACCTGGACACGCTGTACAAGTTCCTCGCCACCGAACCGGAGATCGTGGCGCCGCCGGACCCGAAGCCGCTGCCGTCGCCGCTGCTCGGCCGGGTCACCTTCGAACGGGTCAGCTTCCGCTATCCCGGCGCCGACGAACCCGCACTCGACGACGTCAGCTTCACCATCGAACCGGGCACCAGGGTGGCCGTGGTCGGGCGGAACGGCGCCGGGAAGTCGACGCTGCTCAAGCTGCTGTGCCGGTTGTACGACCCGACCGGCGGGCGCATCCTGCTCGACGGCGTGGACATCCGCGAGTTCGATCCGGAGGAGCTGCGGAGCGCGATGAGCGCGATGTTCCAGGACTACGTCAGCTACCACGCGACGGCGGCGGAGAACATCGGGCTCGGCGACATCGACCACGTCACCGACCGCGAGCGCATCGAGGATTCCGCCCGCCGCGCCGGGGTGGCCGAGCGCATCGAGCGGCTGCCGAAGACCTACGACAGCCCGCTCGGCCGCTGGTTCGACCAGGGCGTCTCGCTGTCCGGCGGTGAGTGGCAGAAGCTGGCGCTGGCCAGGGCGTTCCGGCGGGACGCCCCGATCCTGCTGCTCGACGAGCCGACCTCGGCGCTGGACGCCGAAGCCGAGCACGAGCTGTTCGCGCGGCTGCGCGAGCTGGCCAAGGGCCGGACCACGCTGTACATCTCGCACCGGTTCTCCACGGTCCGCCGGGCGGAGAAGATCCTGTTGCTGGACAAGGGAAAGCTCGCCGAATACGGCACGCACGACGAGCTGATGGCGCTGGACGGCGGCTACGCGGAGCTGTTCACCCTGCAGGCCGCCGCCTACCTGGACGAGGCGTGACGCACCCGCAGCCAGCCCTCGGGGATCTCGGTGCCGCCGACGAGTTCGCAGTCGCGCAGGTTGAGCCAGGCGTCGCCGGACCGGTCGCCGGGGAACTCGACGCGGTCGAACCGCGAGCGCACGATCCAGAACAGCAGCGGCGACCGGCTGCCGTCCCGTAGGTCCACCGTGGACTCTTCGAACCGGCAGCGCTGCATGGTGATCCGGCCCGTGGCCACCTCGTCGTCGTACAACATCCCGTTCGCGCGGGAGAGGTCCAGCTCGGCGGAAACGAAGTCGCACCGGACGAACCGCAGCGTGCCCCCGCGCACGGTCGCGCGCGAGAAGTCCACCTTGGCTTCCGAGAAGTCCACGCGGTAGAAGTCGATCGCGATGCTGGACAGGTCGATCCGCGAGAAGTCCGCGACCCCGGCGAACCGGGCGCCGACGAACTCGGCCCTGGCGTGCTCGAAGGTGGCGTTGGCGAAGGTGGTGCGCTCGGCGAGGAAGTCCGTGCCGTGGCAGCTCAGGGTGCCGCTGAAGGCGGTGTCCTCGAAGGAGCAGAGCGCGCCGGTGAAGTCCGCCCGGTCGAGCACCAGCGAGCCCTCGAAGGTCAGCCCGCTGAAGTCGGCGTTCTCGAAGGTCACGCCGGAGAAGTCGAAATCCAGGTGGGTCCAGCCGCTGGCCCGGCTGGCGGTGTGCTCCCGGATCACCTGCAGGATCGCGGCCCGCACCTCGGCCTCGCCCGGCGCGTCGGGCTCGGTGGACAGGCGCAGGTAACCACACAGCACGTCCACGCAGACCTGGTTCTTCGCCGACCAGTCGTCCGCCGGCCCGGCCATGGCGTAGACCCCGGCCAGGCGCACCGCGGAACTGGCGTGGGCGAGCTGTTCGGCCGCCGCGCCGAAGCGCTCGTTGAACGCCTGCGTCTTCTCGCGCTCACCGCGTTCCACCGCGAGTTCGTGCTCCTGCTCGGCCACGCGCTGCTTGCGCAGGTTCACCGCCAGCAGCACCACCCCGCCGAGCCCGGCCACCACGGCGAGCGCGATCTTGAGCAGCTCGAGCAACTGGGTGGCGGTGAACGCGGCTCCCGGCGGCAGCGACGGCCACCCCAGCAACCAGAGCAGGCCGGTCATCACCCCACCGGCCACCAGCAGCGCCAGCAGCAGCCAGCCGACGACCATCCTGGTCAGCCCGCCGGGCAGCACCCGGTCGAAGGCCCGGCCCAGCCCCGAGCGCACCAGCCAGCCCGGCCAGTGCGGCACGAACTGCCCGCGGATCCTGGCCAGCGAGAGGGCGGCGAGCACGAGCGCCCCACCGCCGATCCAGCGCACCACGTCCCAGGTCAGCCAGTTCCACACGATCGATGACCCTAGCGGGGAGCAAATCGGGCGGACCGGTCGTTGGACAGGACATGGCTGTGGTTTTCCTGCTCTACGTGGTAGCCGAGGTGGCGGCCGTCTGGGCGGTCAGCTCGGCCATCGGCTTCTTCGGCACGATCGGCCTGCTGCTGGCGGGCGCGTTCCTCGGCTCGTGGCTGGCCCGCCGCGAGGGCGGCAAGGCGGCGCGCGCGTTCATGGAGACGGCGCGCTCGGGCCGCTCGGCGCACAACGAGGTGACCGACGGCATGCTGATCGGGCTCGGTGGCCTGCTGATCATGCTGCCGGGCTTCGTCAGCGACGTCGCCGGGCTGCTGATGATCCTGCCGCCGACCCGCGGCGTGTTCCGGCGTGCCTGGCTGCGCCGGATCGAGAAGCGCGCGCGGATGGCGCCGAACCTGCGCTCGCCGTTCCAGAGTGACGTGATCGTGGTGGACAGCGAAGTGGTCGAGCCGGAGGAACCGCGGCAGCAGCCGAAGAACCACCCCGTCATCGAGGGCTAGGTCGAAGGTCAGCCGGGGCCGGCCTTCGGGATGTCGAAGTAGCTGCTGAACCGCACGGCCAGCGCGTAGTCGCCCTTCACCCGGACCTTGCCGGTGACGAACATCGCCGCCGCGGCGGTCACCCCGGTGGCCATCCGGATGAAATCGGCGGCGGAAACGGTGACCGTGGCGTCCGGGGTGCGGCCGAGATCACTGCTGGAAACGCAGACGCCGTCCTCGACCACGGTCTGATATCGGTCGAACGGTTCCTCGCCGTCACCGCGGTGAAACCGCCAGCCGATCACAAAATCCACATTCTTGGTCTTTTCCTCGATGAGGTGGTCCGACATTCTGCGGAATATCTCGTCGAGAAACACCGAGCGCAGTTCGTCGTGCGCGGCCAGCTCGTTGATCTGCTCTTTCGAGGCGCTGTTGACCACGTTCACCAGCAACTGGGTGGACAGCGAGGACAGCTCGATGCCCGCGCCGACCGAACCGAGCATGTGCAGGGTTTCCAGCACCTGCACGAACTGCGCCGGGCTGAGCCGCCGGATCTCCAGCTCGCCGGCGAAGGCGTCGAGCACCGAATCCGCGCGCGGGCGCTCGGCGGGCAGGCTGCCGCGCCGGCGCATTGTCCCGCGCCAGCGCTCACGCCACGAGACGGGTTCGGAGGACACGGGAAACGAGTGTAGGTCGCCGTTCAGGGCTTGGGAAGATCGAAATAGCCGATCAGCCCGGCGGCGAATGCCAGATCCCCTTTTACCTTGAGCCGTCCGGTGACGAACATTACCGCGGGCGTCGCCTGATGGGTGATGAGTTTGAAAAAGTCGACCGGCGCCACGGTGATGGTCACGCGTGGTTTCTCCCTCGGCTCGCGGCTGACCGCGCACTCACCGTTCCGGATGACGGTTTCGAAGCGGTCGTAGCCGTCCGCGTCCGCGCCGCCGGTCAGCCGCCAGCGGACCACCGCGTCCAGCTCGGCGGCGCGCTCGGGCCGCAGGTGCGCGCTCATCCGGCGGAAGATCTCGCCGAGCACCTTCTCCCGCAGTTCGCGGTCGGCGACCACGGTGTCCAGCTGCGCCTTCGACGCCCCGGCGATGATCCGCGCGAACTGCCGCGGCTCCACCTGGCCGAGGTCGGCCGAGCGCAGTGCCTCCAGCAACGCCGGGCCCTCGAGCAGCTCGATGTCCTCCACGCCGACCTCCCGCTCTACCTACTCCACAGTAAGGCTACCCACGAGTAGGTACCTGGGCAAGCCGATGCCCGCGTGCCGTCACACCAGCGGGCCCGCGCCCGGTAGCGTTCACCGGACGAGGAGGTCGAGGTGTCCGAGGAAGTGCAGACAACGGGGCGTGCGAAGCGACTGCCGCGGGCGGTCCGGGAACGCCAGATCCTGGACGCCGCCGTCCAGGTGTTCGCCCAGTACGGCTACCACTCGGCGTCGATGGACGAGATCTCCGAGGTGGCCGGGGTCTCCAAGCCG
The DNA here is from genome assembly GCF_003312875.1 of Amycolatopsis albispora. Classification (NCBI taxonomy): domain Bacteria; kingdom Bacillati; phylum Actinomycetota; class Actinomycetes; order Pseudonocardiales; family Pseudonocardiaceae; genus Amycolatopsis; species Amycolatopsis albispora. Next base: position 6,669,032 of record NZ_CP015163.1, on the reverse strand, counting down.
ATGATCTACACCTATCTCGGCTCCAAGGAGGACCTGTTCGCGCAGTGCATCCGCCGCGAGGCCACCCGGCTGCTCGAAGCCATCCAGGCCGGCGTCCAACCGGACCTGCCGCCGGACATGCAGCTCTGGTACGGCCTGCGCTCCTTCTACCGGTTCGTCGCCGAGTACCGCGAGTCGTGGACCGTGCTGCACCGCCAGGCGCTGGTGGTCGGCGGCCCGTTCGCCGCCGAGATCACCGACATGCGCAAGCGCGCGATCGAGCTGGTGGCCGCGCTGGTGGTCTCGGCAGGCACCCGCAAGGGCCTCGCCGAGCAGGCCGAGTTCTCCGGTGAGGGACTGTCCGCCGCACTGGTCGGCGCCGCGGAATCGCTGGCCGACTGGGCGCTGGACCACCCCGCCGTCTCCGACGGGGTGCTCGCCTCCTGGCTGATGAACCTAGTCTGGCTCGGGTTCAACGACCTGGTCGAGGGCGCGGTCTGGAAGCCCGCCGAGTCCTAGGCCTTCTAGAGAGCCGCGATCGAACCCGCCAGGTGCGGCTTCGGCTTCTTCACGCCCCACAGCTCGAACGCCCAGCCGTCGCCGGTGGCCCAGCTGGTGAAGGCGACCTTGCCGGGCAGCAGGACCGGGAGCTTGAACTTCACGTCCACGGTGAACGCGTCCGGCAGCCTGCCCTCGAAGGCGGCCAGGCTGTGCGCCTTGGTCCACATGCCGTGGGCGATCGCGGCCGGGAAGCCGAACGCCTTCGCGGTCAGCGGGTGCAGGTGGATCGGGTTGCGGTCGCCGGAAACCTCGGCGTACCGGCGGCCGATGTCCCCTGGCACCCGCCACACCGCGCTCGGTGACGGCGGCGCGAGCCGTTCGCCGGAGCCCTTGCCGCCCTCGCCACCGCCTCGGCGCAGGTAGGTGCTCACGTCCGTCCACACCGGACTGTCTTCGGTGTCCGCGACCAGCTCGCTGAGCACGTCGAACTGCTGGCCCTTCTCGTGCGGGCGCAGGTTCTCCGCGCGCACGCGCACGGTGAACCGCTCGTCGAGGCGGACCGGGCGGTGCTGGGTGATCCGGTTCGCCACGTGCACCATGCCCAGCAGCGGGAACGGGAAGTCCGGCTCGGTCATCAGCGCCATCTGCAGGCCGAAGGCGAGGATGTGCGGATAGGTGGCGGGCAACTCGTCACCGAAGCGGAAGCCGCAGACCCGGTTGTAGGCGGCCAGGTGCGCCGGATCGACGGTGACGCCGGTGCGCACGAACTCGGTGTCCGGCAGCCGCCCGCCGGACGAGCCCGGCCGCAGCCCGCCGAGCAGCGCCTTCGGGTACAGCGTGCCCAGGCTGGGCGCCGCGCTCAGTTCCTTGGTGACCATCTCACGCTCCCAGGAAGGCTTGGCCGCACACGCGCACGACGTTGCCGTTGACCGCACCCGAAGCCGGGTTCGCGTACCAGGCGATGGTTTCGGCCACGTCCACCGGCAGCCCGCCCTGCGCCAGGCTGGACAACCGCCGCCCGACCTCGCGGATCATCACCGGCACCGCGGCGGTCATCTTGGTCTCGATGAAGCCCGGCGCCACGGCGTTGATCGTGCCGCCCTTCGCCGCCAGCTCCGGCGCGCCGACGTCGACCATGCCGATCACGCCCGCCTTGCTGGTGGCGTAGTTGGTCTGGCCGAGGTTCCCGGCGATGCCGGCGATCGAGGAGACCCCGATGATGCGGCCGTTGTCGTTGAGCACCCCGTCGGCGAGCAGCTTGTCGTTGACCGCGAGCTGCGCGGCGAGGTTCACCGAGAGCACCGCGTCCCAGTGCGCCTCGGTCAGGTTGCCGAGGGTCTTGTCGCGGGTGATGCCCGCGTTGTGCACCACGATGTCGACGCCGCCGTGCCGCTCGGTGAGGTAGCCGGCGAGCTTCTGGGGCGCGTCGGCCGCGGTGATGTCCAGCTGCAGCGACGCACCGCCGACCCGATTGGCCACTTTGGACAGATCGCCGCCCTGGGCCGGGATGTCGAGCGCGACCACGTGGGCGCCGTCGCGGCCGAGCACCTCGGCGATCGCCGCGCCGATGCCGCGGGAGGCGCCGGTGACCAGCGCGACCTTGCCCTGCAACGGCTTCGCCCAGTTCTCCGGCGCGGTGGCGGCCTTGCCGTGCGTGCCGACGCGGATCACCTGGCCGTCCACGAAGGCGGACTTGGCCGAAAGCAGGAACCGCAGCGTGGACTCGGTGGCCTCTTCGGCACCTTCGGCCACGTAGACGAGCTGGGCGGTGGCCCCGCGCTTGAGTTCCTTGCCGACCGAGCGGACAAAACCTTCGAGTGCGCGCTGCGCGATGCGCTCACGACCCTCGACCGCCTCCGGTGGCGTACCGAGCACCACGACCCGGCCCGACGGCACGAGCTGCCGGATCACCGGCTGGAAGAACTTGTAGACCTCGCGCAGTCGGCCGGGCTCGGTGATGCCGGTGGCGTCGAAGACCAGTGCGCCGTGCTTGCCTTCGGCCGGGGTGGTGACCACCTCGATGCCCGCGTCGGCGAGCTGGGTGGACACGGCCTTCTCCAGCCGTCCGCCGGGGGCGGCGCCGAGCAGCGCGGGACCGTCGAGCGGCGGCTGGCCCGGGGTGTAGCGCCGCAGCGGGTACGGGTTGGGCAAGCCGAGCCGGGGCACCACGAACCGCCCGAGCTGGCTCTTCGCGAACTGCTGGTACCTGTCGGCCATGACCGTCCCTCTCCTGCGTCCGGTGTCACTGTGCAGCCTAACCTACTAGCGAGTAGGTTACACTCCGAAGTACCTCACAAAACTCGCCTCGGAGGAAAGATGGCCACGAAGAAGGCACCGCAGGTCCGCAGGGTCGCCATCGTGGGCGGCAACCGGATCCCGTTCGCGCGGTCGAACGGCCCGTACGCGCGGGCCTCGAACCAGGACATGCTGACCGCTGCGCTGGACGGCCTGGTCAGCCGCTTCTCCCTGCAGGGCGAGCGGATCGGCGAGGTGGCCGCCGGTGCGGTGCTCAAGCACGCCCGCGACTTCAACCTGGCCCGCGAATGCGTGCTGGGCAGCAAGCTCTCGCCCGAGACCCCGGCCACCGACCTGCAGATGGCCTGCGGCACCGGGTTGCAGGCGATCGTCACGGTGGCGAACAAGATCGCGCTCGGGCAGATCGACTCGGCTATCGCCGGTGGCGTGGACACCACCAGCGACGCGCCGCTCGCGGTGAACGACGACCTGCGCCGGATCCTGGTCCAGCTGAACGCGGCGAAGACCGCGGGTGAGCGGCTCAGGCTCGCGGCGAAGATCCGGCCCGGCCACATCGTGCCGGAGATCCCGCGCAATGCCGAGCCGCGCACCGGCCTGTCGATGGGCGAGCACGCGGCGCTGACCGCGAAGGTGTGGAACGTTTCGCGCGCCGAGCAGGACGAACTCGCCGCCGCCAGCCACCGGAACCTGGCCGCCGCCTACGACCGCGGCTTCTTCGACGACCTGCTGACGCCCTTCCTGAAGCTGTCGAAGGACCAGAACCTGCGCCCGGATTCGAGCGTGGAGAAGCTGGCGAAGCTGAAGCCGACCTTCGGCGGTCCCGAGGGGACGATGACCGCGGGCAACTCGACGCCGCTGACCGACGGCGCCTCGACCGTGCTGCTGGCCACCGAGGAGTGGGCGAAGGCGCGCAAGCTGCCGGTGCTGGCGTACCTGACCTTCTCGCAGACGGCGGCGGTCGACTACGTGCACGGTGACGAGGGGCTGCTGATGGCGCCCGCGTACGCGGTGCCGCGGATGCTGGAGCAGGCGGGCCTGACCCTGCAGGACTTCGACTTCTACGAGATCCACGAGGCGTTCGCGTCGCAGGTGCTGGCGACGCTGAAGGCGTGGGAGGACCCGGCTTTCGCGAAGGAGAAGCTTGGCCTGGACACGCCGCTGGGCTCGATCGACCGGGCGAAGCTGAACGTGAACGGCTCGTCGCTGGCCGCAGGTCACCCGTTCGCGGCGACCGGCGGGCGGATCGTGGCCACGCTGGCGAAGCTGCTCGCCGAGAAGGGCTCCGGGCGGGGCCTGATCTCGGTGTGCGCGGCCGGTGGCCAGGGCATCACCGCGATCCTGGAGCGGTAGCCGCCTAGTGTCACGAATGTGGCTTTCGAGACCCGGCAGCACAGCGCGAAGCTCCGTTGAGGGTGGCGGCGGGCGACGGGCGGGAGTCCCGAAAGCCACATTCGTGACATCCCATGGCTAGCTGGTGAGCTGCTTCGCGCGCTTGCGGGCCTTGCGGGTCTGCTTCCCGGCGGTTTTCTGCAGTGACTGGGCCTGCTTGCCCGCCACCTTCGCGGCCTTCTTGGCGCGCCAGCCCAGCGACGGCTTGCCGTGCGTGTCGGCGGCGGCGAGCAGCAGGCCACCGGCCAGGCCGGCGTTCTTCAGGAAGTGGATCAGCTGCTGCTGCTTCGCCTGCTCGTCCTTCTCCGCCCAGAACGGGTGCCCGGCCACCGTGGTCGGCACCAGGCTGCCGAGCAGCACCAGCGCGGACAACCTCGGCGCCTTGCCCAGCGCGAACAGCGAACCGGCGGCGATCTTCGCCACCGCGTCCACCCGGACGAGGGTCACCGGGTCGGTGGGCACCTGCTCGGGCAGCCGGTCGGCGTACCGGCCGACGGTGCTGTCCAGCAGCGGTTTGGCGGCTTCGGCGTGGCCCTCCGCCTGCCGCAGCGCGTTGATGCCGCCGCTGATGAAGATCGACGCGAGGAGGGGGCGGGCCAGACGACGCAGAATCATGCGTTGAACGTACCCAAATCCCCGCGTTCTCACCCCTCACTACCAACCTATGGGGCTTTCTAGTCCTGACACTAGAAAGCCCCATACCCCGTTATCGAACGGAATAGGACCGCGGCAGGGCGAACCCGCGCTCGGCGGCCACCTCACGCAGCCGGTTCGGGTAGTCGGTGATGATGCCGTCCACGCCGTCGTCAATAAGCTTGTGCATGGTCGGCTTGTCGTTGATGGTCCACGGGATCACCTTGAGCCCGGCCCGGTGCGCCTCGTCCACCAGCGCCTTCGTGGTGAACGGCAGGTAGTTCGGGTCGTTCACCGAGCCGCCCTGCGGATTGCCGTGGACCGGTGAGAGCGCGCTCGCGCCGAACGACTTGACCGCGCGCACCGGGCTGCCGCCGAAGTCGTCGATGTCCAGCCCGCCCAGCCACGGCGACTTGCCCGGCTGGCCGGCCTGCAGGAACTCCGGCTGGGTGAGCGCGACCGTCTTCAGCCAGGGCGCGGTCTTCCGCATCAGCATCAGCGCGCCCCAGTCGAAGCTCTGCACGGTGGTCCGGTGCGCGAACCCGGAGAAGGTGATCTCGCGCGCGGCCCGCTCGACGAACTGCTCACGCGGCGCGGTCTCGTGCGGCGCGGCCGCCTCCACCTTGGTCTCGATGTTGAACCGGATGCCCCAGGCGCGGTATTGGCGCGCCAGGTCGAACACCTCGCGCAGCGTCGGCATCTTCGCGCCGGGGGAGAGCTGCTGGTCCGGGTAGTTCGGCAGCTTCTGCGAGCCGCAGTCGAGCGTGCGCACCTGCGCGAAGGTCAGGTCCTTGACGTACTTGCCCGCGTACGGGAAGGCCGGGTCACCCGGGAAGGCGGGCTGGGTGTCGGCGCACTTCGCCGGGTTCGTCTTCCGGTCGTGCGTGACCACGTCCCGGCCGTCCTTGGTGATCTGGATGTCCAGTTCCAGCGTGGTGACGCCGAGTTCCAGCGCGGTGGCGAAGGCGGCGAGCGTGCCTTCGACGGTCAGCCCGATGCCGCCGCGGTGAGCCTGGATGTCGAAGTCCTTGCGGGGATGCGCCTGCGCGGCGGAACCGCCGAGCACGGTCACCACCAGTGCCGCGACCAGCGCCTTGGGGAGGAGTCTCATGGCCGGCGAGCTAACCAGCTCAAGGCGACTTCGAGGTGAACCCTGGAAGGATCATGACCATGACCGACTTCACCGTCCGGCATCCGGAGGACCACGAACGCCGGCCGACCCTGGACATGGTCGCCCGCGCCCTGCACCACCCGCCGCTCACCGACCGGCAGTGGAGCGCCGCCCAGCACCTGTTCGGCACCGAGCGGACCTTCGGCGCCTTCGAGCGGGGCGAGCCGATCGGGATGACCGCGTCCGCCGCCGTCGAGCTGGCGGTGCCCGGCGGACGGGTGCCCGCGGCCGCGGTGGCGTGGGTCGGCGTGCGCGCGGACCGCACCCGGCGCGGCGTGGTCACCGAGCTGCTGACCACGCAGCTGCACGACTGCCGTGACCGCGGCGAGCCGGTGGCCGTGCTGCACGCCAGCGAAGCCACCATCTACGGGCGGTTCGGCTACGGCGTCTCGTGCCAGGCCAAGCACCTCATGGTCGAGCGGACGCGGGTGCGGGCGGACGTGCCGGTGACCGGTTCGGTGCGCCTGCTGTCCGGTGCCGAGGCGCTGACCGTGCCCCGCGAGCTGTATGCGGCGACCGTCCCGTACCGGCCGGGCATGATCACGCGGGACGAGTCGTGGTGGCGGTGGGGGCACGACCGGGTGCTCGACCGCGACGGCTACCTGGTCGCCGTGCACCGCGACCACCACGGCGCCGACGACGGCTTCGCCACCTACCGCCCGGTTTCGCTCGACACCTTCGAGCAGCCCGGCGCCGGCACCGCGCTGGAGGTCCTCGACCTGCACGCGGCGAACCCGGGCGCGCTCGCCGGGCTGTGGCGGTTCCTGCTGTCGATCGACCTGGTGACGAAGATCCGCGTGAAGTCCCGGCCGCTCGACGAGCCGCTCGAACTGCTGCTGGAGAACCCGCGTGCGGTGGGCGTGCTGGCGGTGAAGGACCACCTGTGGCTGCGGCTGGCCGACCTGCCGCAAGCGCTTGCGTCCAGGGGATACCAGCCCGCCGAGCCGGTGGTGATCGAGGTGCGCGACCCCCGGCTGCCGGAGAACGACGGCCGCTACCGGATCAGCGAGGACGGCGCCGAGCGCACCACCGCCGACGCGGACCTCAGCCTGGACGCCGACACGCTCGGCATGCTCTACCTCGGCGGCTGGCGGGCGAGCACGCTGGCCGCCGCCGGACGCGTTCACACCACCGATCCGAAGGCGCTGGCCAGGGCGGACGTCCTGTTCGGCGGCACCGCCGTGCCCTGGTGCGGGACGGATTTCTGATTCGGGGTTGACCTTGACGTTGCGTCAACTTCTACCGTGGGTCTGGTCAGCGAACGAGGTCTGAGGGAGGCGGACGCGGTGGAGTGGTCGATCCAGGACATCGCCCGCACGGCCGGGACCACCAGCCGGACCCTGCGCCACTACGGGCAGGTGGGGTTGCTGGAACCGACCAGGGTCGGCCGCAACGGTTACCGCTACTACGACGAACGGGCACTGGTGCGCCTGCAGCGGATCCTGCTGCTGCGCGAACTGGGGCTCGGGCTGCCCGCCATCGCCGAGGTGCTGGCGGGCGAGCGGGACCCGGCCGCCGCCCTGCGCACCCATCTCGAGCTGCTCGAACGGGAACGGGACCGGATCGGGCGGCAGATCGAGTCGGTGCGCACGACCCTGCGGAAAACGGAAGGAGGTGAGCAACTGATGGCGGAAGAGGTTTTTGACGGGTTCGACCACAGCCGGTACAAGGACGAGGTCGTCGAGCGCTGGGGCAAGGACGCCTACGAGAAGGGCGACCGCTGGTGGCGGTCACTGAGCGACGCCGAGAAGAAGGCGTTCCAGCAGGAGCAGGTCGACATCGCCCGCGACTTCGCCGGCGCGCTGCGGGCGGGGGAGCCCGCGGACGGGCCGGTCGCGCAGGCCATCACCCAGCGTCAGCACGACTGGCTGGCGAAGACCGTCGAGGTGAGCAAGTGCTACTTCATCGGCCTGGGTGAGCTGTACGTGTCCGACGAGCGGTTCACGGCCAACTACGACCAGCACGGCAAGGGAACCGCGGCGTACATCCGCGACGCGATGAAGGTCTACGGCGAGCGCAACCTCACCGACTAGACCGGAGTGGCCAGGGCTGCAGACCTGGCCACGACACGCCTTGGCATTTCTGCCGGATTATCGGCCGGACGCTATAAAGGCCGATACGGTTCGAGAGTGGACCCCATCCGCAACCCGTTCGCCCCCGGCGCCGGCCAGCGCCCGCCCGAACTCGCGGGGCGGGAGCGCGAACTGCGTGCCTTCGAGGTCGTGCTGGAACGGGTGGCCCGCGGCCGCCCGGAACGCAGCCTGGTGCTGACCGGCCTGCGCGGGGTCGGCAAAACGGTGCTCCTCGGGGAGCTGCGCTCGATGGCGGTCCGGCACGGCTGGGGCGCGGGGAAGATCGAGGCACGGCCGGACGCCGAACTGCGGCGGCCGCTGTCGGCCGCTTTGCATCGGGCCATCCGTGATCTCGCCGTCCGTCACCGCGCGCCCGATCGGGTGGAATCGGTGCTGGGCGTGCTCAAGGCGTTCGCGCTGCGGGCCGCCAAGCCGGACGCGAAGCTGCGTGACCGCTGGCAGCCGGGCATCGACGTGCCCGCCGCGCAGGGGCGCGCGGACTCCGGTGACATCGAGATCGACCTGGTCGAACTGTTCACCGACGTGGCCGAACTGGCCGCGGACGTCGGCACCGGGGTCGCACTGCTGATCGACGAGATCCAGGACCTCGGCCCGGACGACGTGTCCGCGTTGTGCGCGTCGTGCCACGAGCTGTCGCAGTCGGGCGCGCCGCTGGTGGTGGTCGGCGCCGGGCTGCCGCACGTGCCCGCGGTGCTGTCGGCGTCGAAGTCCTATTCGGAGCGGCTTTTCCGGTACGCCCGGATCGACCGGCTGGACCGGGAGGACGCCGACCGCGCGGTGCTCGCGCCGATCGACCGGGAAGAGGCCGGGATCGAGCCCGAGGCGCTGGACGCGCTCTTCGACGCCTCCGGCGGTTACCCGTACTTCATCCAGGCCTACGCGAAGGCGGCCTGGGACGCCGCGCCGGACGACCCGATCACGGTCAAGGACGTGCAGGTCGCGGCACCGGAGGCGGAGTCGGAGCTGGCCGTGGGCTTCTTCGGCTCGCGGTACGAGCGCGCGACACCCGCCGAACGCGAGTACCTGCTCGCGATGGCCGAGCTGACGCAGGGCCGCGACGAGGCGGCGAGCACCTCGGATGTGGCCGTCTACCTGGGGCGGAAGCCGTCCAGCCTGTCACCGGCGCGGGACAGCCTGATGAAGAAGGGCCTGGTCTACTCCGCGGAACGCGGGCGCATCGCGTTCACCGTGCCGCACTTCGGCCACTACCTGCTCAGCCGCATCGACGACTGAAGTTCAGGTCTTTATTTCGTTTTCTAGCGTTTGAGCTAGATAGCACCAGAGAGTCCGATGAGGACAATGCATTGGGCTTAATGGGGGATCTGCCGACGATTCGTCGGCTCGTGCGCCAGATCACCGGATAATCATTGGCGATCTTCGGCGAAGTCGGGCATACTAGACCACGTCAGCCGAGAGATCCAGCGAAACCCTTGAAGGGGATGCACACACCGATGAACAACATCGCCGCCAAGCTCCGTGCCCGCCGCGCCGAGGCTCGCACTCGCCGGGCACTGAACCGGGCGATCGACACCGCGGCCACCGCGACCGTTCGTCAGGAGCTCATCGCGATCGCCCAGGCCCGTCAGCCCCACATGCGCTGACCCCTCGTGACCAGGGTGGAGCTTCACCCACACGAGTGACCTAGAACACAATACGACTGGGGTGTAACGCCACAAGACATGGCGTCGATACCCCCAATGACCCCGTGATGCTGGCGGACCCCCGACCTGGCAGCATCACGGGGTTTCCACGTGTTTGGGCTCGCCTTCGGCATCGCCCTGCACCGTGGCCGTGAGCTGCGTATACCCCGGGGGCCGAGCCCCCGGACCCCCGCGGTGCGAGTTCCTCGCCTTGGCGGGCGCTGGTGGCGTTTGGTGAGGAACCAACGGAAGTTCGTGACTTGGTTTGTAGCTCTGTGGTGGGGCCTTCTTGTGGGGTAATGGTTGACTTAGGCAAGGGTGTTTGTTGTGGTGGGCAAGTGAGTAGGGTGCAGCGGGTTCGGGCGTTCAACAGGTTGTATACGCGCGTGATCGGGGTGCTGAACGAAGGGCCGGTGGACGCGGAGTACTCGCTGAGCGAGTCCCGGGTGTTGTTCGAGCTGGCTCGGCGTGAGTGGACTGAGGTCGGCGAGCTGCGCCGCGTGCTGGGGTTGGACGCGGGGTATGCGAGCAGGCTGCTGGGGCGGCTGGGCGAGCGCGGGCTGCTGGTGCGCGAGCGGAGTGCCGAGGACGCCCGCCGTCAGGTGGTCCGGCTGACCGACCGCGGCCGCGAGGTTTTTGCGGTGCTCGACCAGCGCAGTTCCGCGCAGATCGGTGAGCTGCTCGCGCGGTTCGGCGAGGACGAGCAGCGCGAACTGCTCGACGCGATGGCCACCATCACCAGGATCGTCGGCGGCGAGCACGACCCGACCGTGGTGCTGCGCGCGCCCCGCGCCGGGGACCTCGGCTGGGTGGTGCACCGCCACGGCGCGGTCTACACCCAGGAACACGGCTGGAACGACGGCTTCGAGGCGCTGGTCGCCCGGATCGTCGCGGACTACCTGGCCCATCGCGACCCGGTGCGCGAGGCCGCCTGGATCGCCGAGCTGAACGGCGAGCGCGTCGGGTCGATCATGTGCGCCCGCGGCCAGGACGAGCAGACCGCCAAGCTGCGCCTGCTCCTGGTGGAGCCGAGCGCGCGCGGGCACGGCGTCGGTGCGCGGCTGGTCGCCGAATGCGTGTCGTTCGCGAAGTCGGTCGGATACACCACGATGGAGCTGTGGACGGTCAGCCTGCTCGCCTCGGCCCGCCGGATCTACCAGGCGGCCGGGTTCGAGCTGGTCGACGAGCAGCCGAACAGCGATTTCGGGCCCGTGCTGACCGGCCAGACCTGGCGGCTGAAGTGGTAATAGGGGCGGTGTCGATTCCGGCCGGGGCCCGTTCGTCTTCGGAGCACCTGACCACCGAACCTGGAGGGAACCCCATGCCCGACTACATCGGCCTGCTCCGCCGCGAAGAGAAGGCCGTCGAGGACCTCAGCCCGGACGAGTCGCAGCGCGTGCTCGAGCGGTACCTGGCCTGGACCGACCGGATGGACCGGGAGGGCCGCCTGCGGGCCAGCCACCCGCTGACCAGGACCGGGCGCGTGCTCCGGCAGACCGGCGGCGCGCTGAGCACCACCGACGGCCCGCACACCGAGTCCGCCGAGGTGGTGGGCGGCTACATCGTCGTCACCGCCGACGACTACGACCAGGCCGCGAAGATCTTCGGCACGCATCCGCACCTGCGGTACGGGCCGATCGAGGTGCGCCGGGTCGCGGACGAAAGCTGCTCGGAGGAATGAGCGGGGCGGCCGGCGTGGTGGAGCACCTGTTCCGGCACAGCGCCGGGCAGATCACCGCCACGCTGGCCCGCACGCTCGGCCCGGCCAGGCTCGACCTCGCCGAGGAGGCGGTGGCCGACGCGATCGAGCAGGCCCTGCGCACCTGGCCGCACCACGGCGTGCCGGACAACGCGCGCGGCTGGCTGTTCCGCGCGGCCCGCAACCGCGCGATCGACCTGATCCGCCGCGAGGACTCGCTGCGCGCCAAGCTCCCCTTGCTGCTCGACCGGCTCGAAGAACCGGCGGGAGCCGACGACGAGCTGACCATGATGGTGCTCTGCTGCCACCCCGAGCTGCCGGTGCCCGCGCAGGTGGCGCTCACCCTGAAAACCGTCGGCGGGCTGGGTGTCGGGGAGATCGCCGCCGCGTTGCTGGACAAACCGGCGACCGTGGCGCAGCGGCTGGTCCGGGCCAAGCGGTGGCTGGCGGGGAAGTCGTTCGCGCTGCCGCCCGGCGAAGCCATCGAGTCCAGAGTGGACAGTGTGCTGGCGGTGCTCTACCTGTTGTTCAACGAGGGTTACCAGGCCAGCGGCGGGCAGGACGCGATCCGCGGTGAACTGTGCGGTGAGGCCATCCGGCTGGGCAGGCTGGTGCTGGCCGATCCGCGCACCGACACCCCGCGTGCCCGCGCGCTGCTGGCGTTGATGCTGCTCCAGGCGAGCCGGCTGCCCGCCCGCGTGGACGCCGACGGTGATCTGCTGTTGCTGTCCGAACAGGACAGATCACGCTGGGACCACACGATGATCACCGAGGGCACCCGCGTGTTCGCCACCGCGTGCACCGGGCCGGAACTTTCGGCGTACCACGTGGAAGCGGCCATCGCCGTCTGCCACACCACGCCCGAGACCGACTGGCCGCGGGTGGTCGGCCTGTACGACCAGTTGCTCGAACTGCGGCCGTCCCCGGTCGGCAGGCTGAACCGGGCGATCGCGCTGGCCATGGCCGAAGGCCCGCGGGCGGGCATCGCCGAACTGGAACTGCTCGAAGACGAGCCGAAACTGGCTGCCTATCCGCTGCTCCCGGCCGCGCTCGGGGCGCTGTGGCTCCAGGCGGGCGAGCCGGAGAAGGCGGCTCGTTACTACCGCGCGGCGCTGGCGCTGCCCGGATCCGAGCCGCAGCACCGGTTCCTGCGTCGCCGGTTGGCCATCTGCGAGACATGAGCCGGTGAACTGGCGCTGGTAGACCGCGTTCGTGGACGCATATGTGGACGGTTACTGCGAGCGCGTGGCGCCGGGGCTGTGGGGCGAGCCGCTCAACACGGTGAGCAACGTGGCGTTCCTGATCGCCGCGGTGCTGATCTGGCGGCGGGCGCAGGGGCCGGTGGCCCGCACGCTCGCCGTGCTGCTCGGGCTGATCTGCTTGGCGAGCACCGCGTTCCACGCGCTGGCCACCGGCTGGGCCGGCGCCGCCGACACCGGCTTCATCCTGGTTTTTGTGCTGTACTACGCGGTCGCGTTCACGCACCTGTTCCTGGGCGTGCCGTGGCGCCGGGCCTGGCTCGCGGCCCCCGCGTTCCTCGCCATCACGGTCGGCGTCGCGGCGCTGACCGGCAGCATGTACCTCTCGGCGCTGCTGGGCCTGTTCGTCTTCGCGGCCCTGCTCGCGCGGACGCCGCACTGGCCGCGGTTCGCCGTCGCCGGTGGGGTTTTCGCCGTCTCGCTCGGCCTGCGCACCGCGGACCACAGCGTGTGCGGCAGCTTCCCGCCGGGCACGCACTTCCTCTGGCACCTGCTCAACGGCGTGGTGCTGTACGTGGTCTCCGCCGGGGTCGTGCGGGTCGAAACCCCCACGACCCCGGCGAAGGCCTAGCGACTCAGTGCACGCCGACCGCGCGCAGGTTCTTGTCGCCCTCGTCGACGTGGTAGTCGGCGTTGTCGGTCTGGTCGGTGCCGTTGGCCACCTTGAGCCGCCGCGCCACCAGCGTGACCAGCACCGCCACCAGCAGGTTCGCCGCCAGCGCCACCACACCCACGTAGATCTGCACCTGTGAACCGGCGAACGGCTGCCAGCCGAACAGGTTGAGCTTGTCCAGCGGCAGCGCCGAACCGCCGAAGTGCGCCTTGCCGGTGGCCGGGTTCGGGATGTCGTAGAGCAGGATCATGCCCCAGCCCATGCCGACCACCCAGCCGCTGACCAGCCCCCAGATGTGGAACCACCTGGTGTAGAGCGACAACGCCACCGCGGGCAGCGTCTGCAGGATGATCACACCGCCGATCAGCTGCAGGTCGATGGAGAACTGCGGGTCGATGAACAGGATGAACGCCACCGCGCCGAACTTGACGATCAGCGAGGCGAGCTTGGCCTGCTTGGCCTCCTGCTTCGGCGTGGCGTCCTTCTTCAAGAACTCCTTGTAGACGTTGCGGGTCCACAGGTTCGCCGCGGCGATCGACATGATCGCGGCCGGCACCAGCGCGCCGATGCCGATCGCGGCGAAGGCGATGCCGGTGAACCACGACGGGAACTGGTCGGCGAACAGCTGCGGGATGATCGTGTTGCCGTCCGGCCGCCCGGTGGCCTGGTTGGTGATCGCCTTGGTGCCCGCGGCGATCGCCGCGAAGCCGAGCAGCGCCAGCAGGCCGAGCAGCAGCGAGTAGGCCGGCAACGCCGACATGTTCCGCTTGATCACGTTCCGCCCGCGCGAGGCCAGCACGCCGGTCACCGAGTGCGGGTAGAGGAACAGCGCCAGCGCCGAGCCGAACGCCAGCGTCGCGTACTGGAGCTGGTTGTTGGCGTTGAGGAAGATGCCGTCCGCGGCCGACGGGGTGGCGTCGAACTTGGCGTCCGCCTTGTCGAAGATGGACTCCCAGCCGCCGAGCTTGCTCGGCAGGTAGACCACCGCGGCCAGGATGACGATGTAGATCAGGATGTCCTTGACGAAGGCGATCAGCGCCGGGGCGCGCAGCCCGGACTGGTAGGTGTAGACCGCCAGGATGATGAAGGCGATCAGCAGCGGCAGGTGGCCGAGGAAGCCGCCCGCGTTGAAGCCCAGCGTGCGCAGCACCGACTCCAGGCCGACCAGCTGCAGCGCGATGTAGGGCATGGTGGCCACGATGCCGGTGACCGCGACCAGCGTGGCCAGCAGCGGCGAGCCGTAGCGGCCCTTCACGAAGTCGGCGGGCGTGACGTAGCCGTGCGAGCGCGAAACCGACCACAACCGCAGCAGCGGCAGGAAGACGATCGGGTAGGCGATGATCGTGTACGGCAACGCGAAGAAGCCCATCGCCCCGGCACCGAACAGCAGCGCGGGCACCGCGACGAAGGTGTAGGCGGTGTAGAGGTCACCACCGATCAGGAACCAGGTGATCCACGAGCCGAACTTGCGCCCGCCGAGGCCCCATTCGTCGAGGTGGTCGAGGGTCTCCCCGGCCTTCCACCGCGACGCGACGAAACCGAGCACCGTGACCAGGGCGAAGAGCAGCACGAAGATGACCAGTTCCGGCCATTGGATCTGGCTCACCGGGCGCTCCCCTCGTCCAGCTCGTCCACGTCGGGCTGGACGGTGTCGGGCTTGGTGGTCGGCTTGCTCTTGGTCATCAGGAAGACCGTGGAGGTGCACAGCACGCCGACGGCGATGCCGGCGAACTGGAACCAGTAGAAGAACGGCATCCCGAACAGGCGGGGTTCTTCGAAGTTGTAGAGGGGGGTGATCAGGACCCACAACGGGATGATCAGCAGCAGGTTCCACGGGCTGAACACCAGCCCGGACACCCGGCCCCCGGCTTTACCGGTCGACATGTGGCCTCACCAAACTCCTCTTCGAGCACAACGCGGCGGAGATCGCGTTGACCTTAGAACCTCCGCCCCGCCGCGTCACCCGTGTCGGGTATCGATTTGCTCCCGGCGCCCGCGAGCTGGGGAAAACCGGTCGGATAGGGTCGGCGGCGAACGAGATCGGGGGTGGCTGGAATGGCTTCGCGGACACCGGCCCGCCGGACGCTGACCACCGGGCTGCTCGCCGCCGCGCTGGTGCTCTCCGGCTGCGCCACCGAGGTCGGCGGCCGCGCGGTGGCCGGTTCGACCGGCGGCACCCAGCCCGCGCCGTCGAAGGCACCGGCACCGAGCAAGGGGCCCGTCGCCGAGCCGGGGCAGTGCGTGCTGGGCACCAGCCCGGCCCCGGTCGACTGCGCGAAACCCCACCACGTCGAGGTGACCAAGGCGGGCACCTTCGGCCCGGAGCTGCCCGCCGCCCGTCCCGAGGCGGACGTGATCTTCAAGGCGGCGCTGCCCGAATGCCGTGCCGAGGCCGCGAAGTACCTCGGCAGCACCGATTTCGACGCCTCGACGCTGGCCGCCTGGATGCTCTGGGCGCCGGCCGACGAGTGGGCCGCTGGCAACCGCTGGTACCGCTGCGGGGTGGCGCAACTGGCCACCGACGGAAAAGCGGTCGAGCGCACCGGTTCGGTCAAAGGCGCGCTCACCGGCGAGAAGTTCTTCGAATTCCAGGTGTGCTCCGCGGTGAAACCGCTGGAGGCGGCGGTGAAACGAATCGCCTGCACCGAACCGCACCATGCGGAGGGTCTCCGCGTGGTCACCATGGGCAAACCCACCGATCCGCTGCCGAGCCCGGAGGAATTCAATGCCGCGGCCCGTCCGGTCTGCGGTGAAACCCTCACCAAATATCTCGGTACCGCCACCCGCGAAGACGTGGTCGCGACCTGGCGCTGGCCCAGCCAGACCGAGTGGGAACAGGGATTCACCAACCTGACCTGTTTCGCGCAAACCGATGTCGCCGTAACCGGAACGTTGCGGAACATCGGCACCGCGCCGCTGCCGGGTGGTTGAGCCGATATCCGACGAACGGCCGTTGCCGCCGGGTGTCACCGGCCGATATCAATGACCCGCCATTGACTTTTTGACCCAGCTCGGAAACGGGCAAAGAGCAGTTCGGGGGTCCGGGGGTCGTCCCCCGTGCAAACGACACTGTGTGACCGGCACACCGAAGAGACAAGTGGGGCAACACATGAAAAGACTGCGCACAGCCGTGGTCATCCCGATGGTGGCGGGCGGCCTGCTGGCCGGGGTCACCCCGGCACTGGCCGCGCCGGCCGCGGCCGGGGCGCAACCGCTGAACTCGACCGGCATCCCGGCGGAGTACGCCGGCCAGGTGCTGGACTGGCACACCTGCACCGGTGACGAGCTGCCCACCGCGCCGCCGCCCGGGGCGGAGGGCATCGAGTGCGCGACCTACCGGACCCCGCGCAACTGGGACCGCACCGGCGACAAGATCGACCTGACCATCGCGGTGAGCAGGCTCAAGGCGACCGGTGGCGAGGCCACCGCCAGCGTGATCACCAATCCCGGTGGTCCCGGCGCGCCCGGCCGCAGCTTCCCGACCCGGCTGCGCAACCAGAGCAAGCTGCGCGCGAGCCAGGAGATCGTCGGCTTCGACCCGCGCGGTACCGGCAAGAGCACCAACATCACCTGCGGTGGCGCCATCGGCACCGGTGGTGACCTGGACCCGCGTGACCGGTCCCTGCCGAACCTGAACCTGATCCTGGACGCCACCAAGTACGCGGCGGACTCGTGCCAGGTGAAGTCCGGCGAGCTGGGTCCGCTGATCAACACCTACCAGACCACCCGCGACATCGACCTGCTGCGCGTGCTGCTCAAGCGCGACAAGATCAACTGGGTTGGTTACTCGGCGGGCACCTGGATGGGCGCGCACTACGCCACCCACTTCCCGACCCGCGTCGGCCGGTTCGTGCTGGACTCGGCCACCGAGTTCACCACCACCTGGCAGAAGTCGTTCGACTGGCAGCCGCTGGGCTTCGAGCGCCGCTGGCGGCAGGACTTCCTGCCGTGGCTGGCCAAGTACGACTCGATCTACCACTTCGGCAACACCGGTGAGGCCGCGCGCCAGACCTACGAGCAGGTTCGCGCCTCGCTCACGCAGAACCCGGTCGAGCTGGACGGCGAGAAGGTCAGCGCGGCCAAGCTCGACTCGACCATTCCCGGTTACCTCTACGCCAAGCGGAACTTCCCGGTGCTCGCCGAGTACCTGGTGGCCGTGCGCACGCTGACCGAGGGCAGCACCACCGCCGACCAGAAGTCGGCCGCGGCGCGGAAGGTCAAGGCGGAGCAGTCCAGCAAGGACGTGATCGGGCCGCAGCCGCTGATGGTGCCGACCGACTACGACGACGCCTACGACGCGAGCTTCTGGTCCATCCCGTGCAACGAGGGCCCGTGGACCGGGAACCGCAGCAGCGTGATCAAGCAGTCGCAGAAGCTGATCGACCAGGACCTGCCGCTGCTCGGTGCGGGCTGGCTGATCCAGCCGTGCATCTTCTGGAAGAACAAGCCGATCGCGCTGCCCAAGGTCAACGGCCAGGGCGTGCCCCCGGTGGTCATCGTGCAGTCGGTGCACGACCCGGCGACCCCGCTCGAAGGGGCGCAGCGCGCGCACGCGGCGTTCGCCAACTCGCGCATGCTGACCGTCACCGACGAGGGTGACCACGGCATCTACGCCGGTGGCAACGCGCCGGTGGACAAGGTCGTGGAGGAGTACCTGGTGGACGGCATCGTGCCGAACGACCAGAGCCTGCCCGGCCTGCCGCTGCCGGTGCCCGCCGGCGCGTAAGCAGCCAGTTCGGCTGGTTTCAGCCGCTTCAGCCGCTTCGCGGCCGAGGGATCCAGGCCCCGCCGAGTTCACGCTCGGCGGGGCTTTTTTCCGCGCGCATGCAGGGTTGCTCGTGGCGGAGCGCGCCGCTGGCCAGTACCAGCAGCGTCACCCCGAGTCCGAGGACCAGCAGCGCCAAACCCGCGATCACGACCTTCGACCTCCTCCTGGGGATGGTTTCGAGCGGGGCCGTTACTAGAGAGACGTGCGACGCGGGCGGCTGGATACAAGATTTTGGGTGTCGTTCAGGTTGCGGCCGAGTTACCCCCAACCTGTGCACAGAGTTGTCCACAGCCTGGGGATGGTGTGGACAGCTAGGATGGAGCGCATGGTGCGGGTTCCGTTGACCGAGGCAGAGCGAGTACGCGGCGAGCGGCTCGGCGCCGCGCTGCGGGAGGCGCGTGGGGCCCGGAGCATGGTCGAGGTGGCCGCCGAAGCCGGGATCTCGGTGGAGACCCTGCGCAAGATCGAGACCGGGCGCATCCCGACGCCGGCCTTCTTCACCGTCACGGCCATCGCCGCCGCGGTGCGGTTGCCGCTGGACGTGCTGCGCGAGGCCGCCGAGCCGGAAGAACCGCTGACCAGGGTGTCCTAGCGCGGCACAGAGCCGGGCTGCAGCGCGGCGAGCACGCGCTCGCGGTCGTTCAGGAAGTGGCAGCCGGGCTGCGGGGTGTCGTACGAATTGAGCAGCCGCTCGAAGTCGGCCAGTTCGTCCACGGTCAGCGGCGTGCGGTCGGCGATCAGGTGCGCGGCGAGCACGTCGACCAGTTCTTCCCACTCACCGGCCACGTACAGCTCGTGGTAGGCCGCCAGCTCCACCGAGGGCACCCGGTTCGCCAGCTGCGTGATCAGCTTTTCGGCGTAGAAGCTGACCCGGCTCTCGGTGAGGTCGGCGACGGTCGGATTGGCCGGGTCGGCCGCGGTGTCCGGATTGCGCACCACGCCGGGGCCCGCGGTCGGGAAGCCGGTGTGCACCCGGCCGTCCGGCTCGACCAGCACCACGATCGACACGCCCTCGCGCACGCCCGCCGCCCGCCAGCGGCCGTTGCGCAGCCGCCGCGGCGGCTCGTCCGGCCGGTTGGCCACGTCGGTGACCAGCTCGAGGATCCGGCTGCCGGACCAGGCGGCCGGGAATTCGGTGGTCGCCCGCCGACCGGTTCCCGCTGCGTGCCCACCACCCACGGTGATCTCCCTTCGCCGCCCCGAGACTAACCCGGGTGCTCAGCGCAGGCAGGACCACGCGGTCAGGGCCAGGATCACCACCACCGGAACCGGGCCGATCGGTGCCACGCTGAGTAGCAGTACGCCGACCAGGGCGAGGTCGGGTCCCCGGATCGCCTGGGTGACCAGCCGGACCGGTGCCTGCCCGAACGGGGTGTCGGTGACGCCGACGTTGTCGTAGCTGATCGGCGGCCGGGTCGCGGTGCGCAGCACCGCGGCCGCGGCCAGCGGCAGCACCAGCCACGCGGCCGGGTCGAACGACACCCCGAGCAACGCCACCACCAGCGCGAGCACCGCCGCCCACGCCACCACCAGGCCACCGAAGACCAGCGCGTGCGCGGCTCGGATGCGCAGGTCACGGTCGTCGAGCCAGCGGCGGAGGCCGGGACTGCGCCACAGCTCGCCGATGCCACCGGCGAACGGCATGAGCGCCGCGTACACCGCCACCGCGACCACCGCGACCTCGGGCAACGCCGGGAACGCCAGCTTGGCCACCCCGGCCGCGCAGGCCAGCAGCACCGCGGCCGCGGTGTACCGGCGGCGCCCGAGCACCCCGGCCAGCGCCAACCACCGGATCGACGTAACCCGCACGCCGACCGGCCGCGCCGAAGGGAGCATCAGCAGCGGGTCGAGGAAACTCACCGCAACCACGCGAACCACCCGTTCGCGCCACGCGGCGACCAGCTCCTCGCGGCCAGCCACCTGGGCGGCGAGCGGTCGCAGCGGCGAACCGGAGCCCCACGCCAGCACCACCGCGGCCAGCAGCAGCGCCACCCCGAAGCCCGACAGCACGATCGGTGGCGGGCTCGCCAGCGCCACCAGCACCCCGGACCCGGCCAGCGCGACCGGCCCGGCCGCGTTGCCGGTCTCGACCGGACGCCGCGCCAGCGCCAGGGTCAGCGCCGCGCTCCCGGCCAGCAGCAACCCGGCGGCGGTCCACACCTCGGACGGCGCGCGGTAGACGGCGGCGCCGAGCGCGGTCGCGTACCCGACGGCGAGCAGCCAGCCCAGCCACACCCGCCAGACCCGGGCGCCGAGCGCGGGCACGCGGTCCACCTCGAGCCAGGTCAGCTCCGACGGGTCGGCCCAGCGATAACCCCGGCGCAGCTGCGAGCGGGCGGCCAGCGCGGACAGCACCAGCACCACCGCCACCAGCCCGGAATAGTCCACAGTGGACTCCGAACCGAGCAGGAACCGCCGCCACCACGGGAGCTTGGCGAAGGCGGTGCCCAGCGCGCCGAGTCCGAAGAGCACCAGGAAGCTGGTGGTGTCACCGCTGAACACGCCACCGAACCGCGGCCGCCCGGGAATGCGGACCCGGGCCGGGGTAGTGGTCATTCGGCGCCGGGAAGGGTGATCACCGACTCCGCGGTCTCCAGCAGGGGCTGGTGGTGGGTGGCCAGCACGATCGCGGCACCGTCCTCCTTGGCTCGCCGCACCAGCCCGGCCAGCCAGTCGCGGCCGTCGGCGTCGAGCGCGCGTTCGGGTTCGTCGAGCAACAGTACCTCGAACGGCCTGGCGGTGGCGCCGAGCAGCATCAGGCGCCGCCGCTGCCCGGCCGAAAGGCTGCCCGCCGCCACTCCGGCCCGTTCCCCGAGCCCGGCCTCCGCGAGCAGCCGCGCCCCATCGGTTTCGGTACCGAAGCTCCCGGCGAGCAGTTCGATGTGCTGCTCCGGGGTCAGTTCGGCGAACACGTCGGAATCGTCCAGCAGCACCGAAACCCGCCGCCGGAACGCCACACTGCGCTCGTCGGGAATTTGCCCGGCCACCTCCACCCGTCCTTCGGTTGGCGCCTGCATACCGTAAAGAACGCGCAGCAGGCTCGATTTCCCGCTGCCGTTCGGGCCGACCAGTGCGAGGCACTCACCCGGACCCACCGCGCAGTCGAGCCCGCGGAACAGCCATTGCCTGCCCACGCGGATTCCCATGGATTCGGTGATGATCCCCATGCGGCGACCATACTCGCGATTCCCCGGCCGGAATCGAATAGCCCTTTTGGCCGAAAAAATGTCCAAAAGGGCTATTAAGGCCGACAATCAACACGGTGGGCCCGGAACGCGAAAACGGCCCGCCGGGCAGGCGGGCCGTTTTGGTGTCGCGGAGCCTCAGCCGAGGCGCTGGCGCAGCGCAGCCAGCTCGTCGTGCAGGTTGGACGGCACCTTGTCGCCGATCTTCGCGAACCACTCCTCGATCAGCGGCAGCTCCTGGCGCCACTCCTCGGGGTCCACGCGCAGGGCTTCCTCGACGTCGGACTTGGGCTCCTCGATGCCCTCGATGTCGAGGTCGTCGGCGGTCGGCACCCAGCCGATCGGGGTCTCGGTGGCCGAGGCCTCGCCCTCGATGCGGCCGATGACCCACTTCAGCACGCGCGAGTTCTCGCCGAATCCCGGCCACAGGAAGCGCTTGTCGTCGCCGCGGCGGAACCAGTTCACGTAGAAGATCTTCGGCAGCTTCGCCGCGTCGGCGTCCTTGCCGAGCGAGATCCAGTGCTTGAAGTAGTCGGCGGCGTGGTAACCGAGGAACGGCAGCATCGCCATCGGGTCGCGCCGGACCTCGCCGACCTTGCCCGCGGCGGCGGCGGTCTTCTCCGAGGACATGGTGGCGCCCATGAACACGCCGTGCTGCCAGTCGCGCGACTCGGTGACCAGCGGCACCGTGGTGGCGCGGCGGCCGCCGAACAGGATCGCCGAGATCGGCACGCCCTTCGGGTCGTCCCACTCCGGCGCCAGGATCGGGCACTGCGACATCGGCGTGCAGTAGCGGGAGTTCGGATGGGCCGCCTTCTCCTCGGACTCCGGCGTCCACTCCTGCTTCTTCCAGGAGGTGGCGTGCTCGGGCGTGCCCTCCATGCCCTCCCACCAGATGTCGCCGTCGTCGGTCAGCGCGACGTTGGTGAACACCGAGTTGCCCTGCTCGATGGTGCGCATGGCGTTCGGGTTGGTGTGCCAGTTGGTGCCCGGCGCGACGCCGAAGAAGCCGAACTCGGGGTTGACCGCGTACAGGCGGCCGTCCTCACCGAAGCGCATCCAGGCGATGTCGTCGCCGAGGGTCTCCACGCGCCAGCCGGGAATGGTCGGCTGCAGCATGGCCAGGTTGGTCTTGCCGCAGGCGCTGGGGAACGCGGCGGCGATGTAGTACGCCTTGTCCTCGGGCGAGATCAGCTTCAGGATCAGCATGTGCTCGGCGAGCCAGCCCTCGTCACGGGCCATCACCGACGCGATCCGCAGCGAGTAGCACTTCTTGCCGAGCAGCGAGTTGCCGCCGTAGCCGGAGCCGTAGCTCCAGATCATCCGCTCCTCGGGGAAGTGGGTGATGTACTTGGTCGAGTTGCACGGCCACGGCACGTCCTGCTCGCCGGGGCCGAGCGGGGCGCCGACCGAGTGCAGCGCGGGCACGAACTCGCGCTCGGTGCCGTCCTCGGTGACGAAC
Organism: Amycolatopsis albispora; assembly: GCF_003312875.1. Taxonomy (NCBI): domain Bacteria; kingdom Bacillati; phylum Actinomycetota; class Actinomycetes; order Pseudonocardiales; family Pseudonocardiaceae; genus Amycolatopsis; species Amycolatopsis albispora. The sequence goes on along the minus strand of NZ_CP015163.1, from coordinate 6,646,384 downwards.
TTGTCCAGCGCCGCCTGCCCCATCCTGGTCATCACGCGCATCGAGGCGACCACGTAGGCGAAGTCGGTGATCTCGATGCCGAGCTTCGGGTCGTCGTCGCCGAGCGGCCCCATGCAGAACGGGATGACGTACATCGTGCGACCCCGCATGCACCCGCGGTACAGCTCGGTCATGGTCGCCTTCATCTCACCGGGGTGCGCCCAGTTGTTCGTCGGCCCGGCGTCTTCCTCGCGCTCGGAACAGATGAACGTGCGCTCCTCGACGCGGGCGACGTCGTCCGGGTCGGAGGCGGCCCAGAACGAGTTCGGCTTGGCCTTGAGCGGCACGAAGGTGCCGGCCTCGACCAGTTCGGCGTTGATCCGCGCGGACTCCTCTTCGGACCCGTCCACCCACACCACTCGGTCGGGCGTGGTCAGCTCAGCGACCTCCCGCACCCACGCCAGGACCTTGCTGTGCGTGGTCGGGGCGGCGTCGAGTCCGGGGATGGCTACTGCAGTCATCTCTTCTCCTGAACTCCGACGAAAAAGCCCACACCGAACTGACGTCCGGGGCGGGCTCCTTCGCCGGCGACCGAATGGCTTCGCACACCGGCTGCGGAACCGGTGTGCTGGTTTGGGGATTCTTGGAGAGTAACCGGATGGACGCCGAGTAACCGAGAGGTGGCCTGTCGGTTCTCTCACAGGAACGATAAGGGAATCGATTCAGTTGTCGCCGGAACGGCCGAACGGCAAAGTTTTTCCGGTGGCCCACCCAGGCCGGAGGCCACTTCCGCGACTCGAAATAGTGCGCTGCGTCTCACTCGAACGCGCGTTATGGCCGCGTTTTGCCCGTTTTATCGGCCGCCGCGATTGTCCGGAGAGGACAAGGCCAGCACGGCGGGCGACGTCCGGGGGCACTGGACGCGAATGTGGCTTTTGGGGCGGATTTCGCCCCGGAAGCCACATCGGTGTCCAGCGGCGAAGGCCGGAGGGCGGGGGACGGAGGGCGGACGCCGGGCTGGGCGGAGGCGGGTGGTGCGGAGGCGGAGGCCGGACGAATGCGGGGGGCCGGGCGAAGGTGAACGCGAGGCCAGGCGAACGCGGGGCTGCCCGCAGGCGGGAACGCGGGCCGGGCGAACGCGGGGCTGGGTGCGGGCGGAGGCCAGGCGGAACGCGCGGAGCCAGGCGAACACGGGCCAGGTGAACGCAGGGCTGCCCGCAGGCGGAACGCGGGCCAGGCGAACGCGGGGGCCGGGCAGACGCGGGGCTGGGCGCGGGCGGAGGCCAGGCGAACACAGGCCGGGCGAACGCGCGGAGCCAGGCGGAGGCGCGGAGCCAGGCGAACACGGGCCAGGCGAACGCGGGGCTGCCCGCAGGCGGAACGCGGGCCAGGCGAACGCGGGGGCCGGGCAGACGCGGGGCTGGGCGCGGGCGGAGGCCAGGCGAACACAGGCCGGGCGAACACGGAGGTGGGCGCAGGCGAACGCGGGCCAGGCGAACGCGGAGGCCGGGCAGACGCGGAGGCCGTGGCGCAGGCAGGCCGTGGCGCAGGCGGGCTGGGCGCAGGCGGGGCAACAACAAGCGGGCCCGGCACGCGTGATGCGTGCCGGGCCCGCCGTGGCGAAAGGACGGATCAGTTGGGGCTGATCCACTGCCCGGTGCTGGAGTCGATCTTGGCGACCCCTTCCACCGGCTGCGAGCCGTCGCCACCCCAGGCGGCGTCGCTCGCGGAGGCGGCGGCGGGCTCGCCGACCGCGTTGGAGCTGCCGGTCTCGGTCCACTCGCCGTCGCCGGTGTGCTCGTAGGTGGTGGACGCCCCGCTGGAGTCGATCACCACGGCAAGATCGGCCTCGCCGTCGCCGTCGACGTCGGTGAAACCGATGGTGTTGCCGGAGGAGTCCTCCACGATCGCGGTGTCGTTGACCCCGTCGTTGTCGGTGTCCACGGTGGCCGGTCCGACCTCCACCTCACCCTCGGGCAGGTCGGCGGTGATCCCGCCTTCGCTCCCGGTCTGGGTGCCGGGGTCGGTGTCGTCACCGGTGCTACCGCCGGAGCTGATGTCCACCCAGTCACCCGACGCTTCGTCGTACGCCGCGTGGGAGACCACCTCGCCCTGCGCGTCCAGCTCGATGAACTCGTCGGCGTCGCCGTCGGCGTCGGTGTCGACGAAGGCCTGGACGCCACCGTCCTCGGTCTCGATCGTCGCGGTGTCGTTGACGCCGTCTTCGTTCATGTCGAAGTTGACGTCAGCGGTGTACTCCTCGCCGTCGACGGTCACCGTCATCTCTTCCGCGGCAGCGGTGTCGGTGGTGTCGGTGCCACCGCTCTCGTCGACCCACACGGGAATTCCCCCTTCGCCAGGAGTGGCCCCGGCAGCTCAAAGGATGTTGTCTTCAGCGGTTATGACTCACCGTATGCCGGTTCGGTTCCCCGGCACAACAGCCGGTCACTCCGACAACCAACCGGGTCACGCGCACTACGCGGGCAGGCCCCGCGCCCCCAGCGTCACGCACCAGCGGTCGTTCGTGGTGCCCAGGTTGAGACGGTAGCGCAGCTCACCGTCCTCGTAGCTGTCCGGGTTCGCCAGCTTGCCGTCGAGCCAGAACCCGGCGCTCGCGGCGGACTCGGTGCCCTCCTCCGGCGACAGGGTCAGCTCGACCCCCTTGGCGGTCAGCTCCTCGAGGATGTCGTCCACGTACTGCGGGCTGAGCGAGCAGCTCAGCGCCACGATCCGCTCGGCGTCCCTGTTGTTCACCGCGTCCACGTACTGCTGCGCGGTCTCGCGCGGGTCACCGCTGGTCCCGCTGTCGCTCAGCAGCACCACCAGCAGCACCGCACCCCCGCCGAGCAGCACCACCAGCCCGACCACCAGGCCGACGATCAGCCCGGTCCGGCTCTTCTTCGGCGGCTGTTGCGGATACCCGTAGGGCTGCTGTCCGTAGGGCTGCTGTCCGTAGTACGGCTGCTGGTTCACGACGTCTTGTCCCTCAGCGTCCGGATCCGGGACAGGAACCCTTCGGCGCGCTCGCGGCCCTCGTTCACCTGGGTGATCCGCTTGGTGACCAGGCTGAGCTTCTTCGCGCGCTCCTGGGTGCCCATCTTGATCGTCTTGTCGACTTCCTTCAGCTCGGCCTCGATCGCCTCGATCCGGCGGCCGAGCGCCTCGTCGAGCGCCAGCGACAGCTGCTGCTCCGCCTCGATCAGCTGCTCGGCGACCAGCTGGTCCAGCGTCGAGCGGGCGTCCGCGATGGACTCCACCAGCCACTGCTTCATGTGCTGCTTGTCCGCCGCGTGCCGCCTGGTCCTGGCCATCCACCAGCCCGCGCCCAGCCCGATCACGATGGTGGCCGGCAGCACCACCGGGTTGAACAGGGCGAACCCGGCCAGCGGCGCGGCCACCAGCTTGCCCGCGCCGACCCCGCCGGACACGCCCATGAACACCAGCAGCTTGTCCTCGGCGGTCGGCGGGCGCTTGTCCGGCGGCCGCAGCACCACCGGCGGCCCGCCCGCCCTGGCGAACTGGGCGCGGATGACGTCCAGCTCCTCCGGTGAGAACAGCTCGGCCAGCGCCACGTCGGTCACCTGGTTGAGCCGCTGCGCCAAGGCCAGCGACATGCGCTGCGAGATGGTCTGCAGCGCGACGTCGACCTGGCCGGGCAGTTCCTGGATCTGCTCGCGCTTGGCCGCGTCGATCTGCTGGCGGAAGTAGGACTGGGCGTCGCGCATCTGCCGGTTGCCCTCGTGCCCGATCTCCACCCTGGTCCGCTGGATCTCGCCACGCAGGCGCAGCTGCCAGCCGCGGGTGGACGAGCGGCGCTCGGCGGCGAGCTGGTCGCGGCGTTCACGCAGCACCTCGGCCTCGGCCTCGCCGGCGGACAGCGCGCGGCGCTCGGCCTGCAGCTTCGAGTGCTGCTCGGCGAGTGCGCTGGACAGCGCGCGCAGCGTGTTCGCCTCCCCGAGCATGGCCGACCGGCCGACCAGCATCTCCTGCATGGCCGACTGCAGCGCGGCCACCCCGGACTGCTCCCGCAGCATGGTCTTGGCCTGCTCGTTCGGCGCCTTCGCGGCCAGCTCGAACATGCGCGCCGAAACCGGGTGGAACACCGCGTCGGCGAACCGGGGCGCGTGCTCGTTGAGCAGTTCGCGGTCGGCGTCGAGCACCTGCCGCCAGCCGCGGAACTGGTCGGTCTTGGTCAGCGCGAACAACACGGTCTCCACGCGGTCGCCCATGCTGCGCAGGAAGTTCAGCTCGCTGGAGGTGAACGGCGCCGAAGCGTCCACCACGAAGAGCAGCGCGGTGGCGTTGGCCGCCGCCTCCATCGCCAGCTCGGCGTGCATCGAGTCCAGGCCACCGACCCCCGGGGTGTCCACAATGGACACGCGCTCGAGCAGCGGGACCGGGCCGCTCACCTCGACGTACCGCGGCGGGAGCTGGCCCTCCGGCAGCTCGTGGCTCGCCGACACCCAGCGGACCAGCTCGTTCATCTCGACCCCGACCGGGGCCAGCTGACCGGGGTAGCAGGCCTGCGCCGACCACTCCTCGGCGTGCTCGAAGACCAGGTAGGTCGCGGTGGCCACGTTCGCGTCGACCGGGGACAGGCCCGGCATCGCCAGCAGCGCGTTGACCAGTGAGCTCTTGCCGCGGTTGGTCTCGCCGACCACCACCACCGACGGTTTCTTCGGCCGCGCCTTGCGCAGGTCGTCCACCCATTTGGCGGCCTGCGGATCCAGCTCGCGCAGCAGTGCCAGCAGGGTCTCCCTGGCCTGCTTCACCTGCGCGGGCAGGGTGGGCTTACCGATCGATCCGAGTGCGGCTGGTGCGGTCACGCACCGACCTTAGCTATTTCCGCGTGTAGACGGTGACAATCGGGGCACGAAGGAGCCGGTCGCGATCGGCGAAGCCGACCACCTCGGTCTCCGCGACGATGCCGTCGAGTGCCGGGTCCTCGGTCGGCACCGCGCCGCCCGCCTCGTGCACCGCCGGGTCGAAGCGCTCACCGTCCGGGCGCAGCGCCCGCACCCCGACCTCGGCCAGGCCCTGCTCCAGGCGTTCCACCACGCCGCCGCTGCGCGCGCGGTCCAGCGCGTACAGGCACAGCTGGATCAGCGTTTGCCGTTCGACGGACGCCTGGTCCACGTCCCCGCCGGGCACGATCACTCCTACGGGCTCCACATCGGGTTCCGACGCCGGGGGGCGCGACTCGGTTCCGTCCACCGAGCCGATGATTTCGGCGAGGCTGGTCGCGGTGATCTTGCTGGTCGGCTCCTCGGCCGGGTCGACCTGGTCGTGCTTGCGGGACCACAACGACATCCCTGCCACCCCCACACCCCGAATTCCGTCGACGGAGAAAGTATCTCAGCGGGTGCGGCGGCTCTCGATGAGTACGGCGAGACCGTCGAGGATGCGGTCGAGGCCGAAGTCGAGCGCGTTGTCCTGACCACCATCAGCCGCCTCCGCCATGGCCGCGGCCATCGACGGGAAGCGCTCCGCGTGCTCGGCCATCAGCGCGCCGAGGGTGCGCGCGAAATCGGCTTCCGGCGTGGCCGAGTTCCTGGCCTGCTCGGCGATCGCGCGCAGGTGACCGGACAGCGTGGCGACCGCGTCCAGGCGTTCGCCACCGGTCAGGCCGGTGCCTTCGAGCGCGACGAGCGCGCGTTCGACCCAGCCCAGCTCGAACGGCCCCCACACGCGCGGGCACAGGGAGCTGTCGAGCAGCCACGGGTGCCGCTCCAGCGCGGCGTACATCAGCCGGCACCATTCGCGCAGTTGCGTGCGCCAGTCGCCGTCGGCGAGCTCGACCGGCTCGCCGAAGGCCCGGTCGGTCATCACCGCGACCAGGTCGGCCTTGCCGGGCACGTGCCGGTAGAGCGACATCTTGGTGAAGCCCAGCTCGTCGGCGACCCGCTGCATGGACACCGCGGCCAGGCCCTCGGCGTCGGCCACCTCGGTCGCCACCGCCACGATCCGGTCCACGCTGAGCACCGGTTTCGGGCCGCGGGCGCCGGGCGTGCGCGGTTCCCACAGCAACTTGGCGCCCGGGGCCACCGCCACTCCCTGAAATCCGCTTGCCAGACAACTGCTTCCACTGTACACAGTAATAACTGTTTCCGATGGATACTGTTTGAGGGAGCTGCATGAGCGGCAAGAACGTGCTGATCTCCGGCGCCAGCGTGGCCGGACCGGCACTGGCCTACTGGCTGGGTCACCACGGTTTTCACCCGACCGTGGTGGAGATCGCCCCGGCACCGCGCGAGGGCGGGTACGCGGTGGACTTCCGCGGAGAAGTGCACCTGACCGTGCTGGAGCGGATGGGCGTGCTCGAGCGGATCCGCACCCAGCAGACCGGCGGCACGCCGATCCGGTTCGTCGACGAGCACGACCGCAAGCTGCTGGAGCTGCCGGTCGAATTCGCCGGTGGCGCGGTGGAGATCCGGCGCTCCGACCTGTCCGCGATCCTGCGGGAGCACAGCGCCCACACCACCGAGTACGTCTACGGCGATTCGATCAGCTCGCTGACCGACACCGGCGACGGCGTGCACGTCACCTTCGAAAGCGGCACCGAACGCACCTTCGACCTGGTCGTCGGCGCCGACGGGCTGCACTCGAACGTGCGCAGGCTGGCCTTCGGCCCCGAGGACCGGTTCGTCAGCCACCTCGGTTACTACGTCGCGGGCTGGGAACTGCCGACACCGTCCTGGCTGGGTGACGCCGCGGTCGGGCACAACACGCCGGGCAAGTACGCCTCGGCCGCGATCGACCACCTGAACCCGGCGATGGCGGGCAGTTACGTGCTGTTCGCGTCACCGGAGCTGGCGTACGACCGGCGGGACGTCGAGCAACAGAAACGGCTCATCGCCGAGGGGCTGGCCGGAATGGGCTGGCGGGTGCCGGAACTGCTCGGCACGCTCCCGGCGGCGAAGGAGCTGTACTTCGACTCGATCAGCCGCGCCGACGTGCCCAGCTGGTCGACCGGCCGGATCGCGTTGCTCGGCGACGCGGCCTGCGGCGCCACGCTCGGCGGCATGGGCACCGGCACCGCGATGGTCGCCGCCTACGTGCTGGCCGGGGAACTGGCGCGGGCCGACCACCGCACCGCGTTCACCCGCTACGAGCGGCTGCTGCGGGACTTCGCGACGGAATGCCAGAAGGGCGGCGACCGCACGGGCAAGTTCCTCGCACCGCGCTCGGCGCTCGGCATCTGGCTGCGGAACAAGTCGCTGAGCAACAAGCTGCTACTCAAGCTGATGCTGAAGGCGGGAGAGGAGGTCAGCTCGAACCTCAGCCTGCCGGACTATCGGTCCGAATCTGCTGCCAGATGAGGAAGTACGCCCGGTGCACCACGTGCGCGACCCGGCTCTGCGCCGGGGTCGCGCCGAAGGAGGCGAACGACCGCCACCACCCGGCGCGTTCGAGCGCGTAGGCGGCCAGTTCCGCGCGCGGGCGGCCGGGCATGCCGAGCTGGGCGCCGATGTCGGCGTTGCTGCCCACCCGCAGCACCTCTTCGGAGAGGTCTTCCGGCATGTCGACCGCGCCGGAGGCGACCAGGGTCAGCGCCTCCAGCAGGCGCAGCTGGTGCGCCTCGGGCTTGGCCAGCAGCACCTCGATCGCGTCGTGCACGCGCTGGCGTTCGGCCGGGTCGCCGGAGGCGTGCGCGAGCGCGGTCACCGAAGCCAGCGCGGCGGCGGCCTTGATGCCGTCGGCACGCGCGGCGAACACCATGGCCAGCCGGGCACGCACGGCGGCCAGCCCGGAGGCGTCGAGCAGCTTGCGGCGCAGCGCGCCCGCGGTGATCTCCGGCTCGGCGCGGATCGCCTCGATCGCGCAGCGGATGCCGTACAGGTCGAGCTTCTCCAGCAACCGCAGCCGGATGCCGGACGGGACGTCGCACTCCCAGGTGGTGAAGATGTCCGCGGAGATCAGCATGGTCTCCAGTGAGGCGTCGTCGACCTCGGAGAGCTGGCGCAGCGCGTCGGCGTCGGCCGAGGTGAAGGCACCCGACTCGGCGGACTCGGCGAGCAGGCCGATCACCGGCAGCACGTCGGCCACCCGCGGCTTCAGCGTGGCGGCCTGCTTCTCGGCGAGCATGGTCGCCGCCTTCCACACGTCGTCCCCGGCGCCGTCCACCGACTCGGGCGCGATCGTGTCGGCCTTGTTGAGCACGGCGATCGCGTTCACCGGGCCCGCCTCACGGCTGGCCGTGGCGGCGGTGAACGCGGCGAGCGCCTGCTGGTCGTCGGCACGCACGCCCTGGGTGACCACGTAGAGCACGGCTTCGGCGCCGGCCACCGCGTTGCGGGAGGTGTCGTCCAGCTCGTCGGAGCCGGTCTCCTCGCCGTCTTCACCGTCCTTGCGGTGCTTGGCCGCGCCGAGCAGCTCCTCGGTCCGCGACACCGACGCGGCGTCGAGCGAGCCGAGGCCGGGCGTGTCGATCACCGTCATGCCCTGCAGCACCGCGTTGGTCAGGTAGGCCTCCAGGTGCGACACCTCGTCGATGTTCACGCCCAGCTCGGCGGGAATGCTGCCGTCCGGCGCGAACGGCAGCACCTGCTTGCGGCCGTCGGTGAACACCACCTCGACGCGGTCCACCGTGCCGTACTGGAAGCGGGTCACCAGCCGCGTGCACTCACCCACGTCGGTGGGCGCCACGCGGCGTCCGATCAGCGCGTTGACCAGGGTGGACTTACCGGACTTGATCCGGCCGGCCACGGCCACCTGCAGTGGCGCGCCGAGCCGGCGCATCACCTCGGCGAAGCCGGCCGCGGTGCGTGCGGAGACCTGGGACTGCAGCCGGTGGCAGAGATTGCCGACCGAGGTGGACAGCGGGCCCGCGAGCCGCCCGCCCTGTTCCGCCGGTGCCGTCACACGCGTCCCTCCCCGAAGCCTCGACCTGGTGGGGGTAATCATGCCCGTCATCCTGCGGTCGCATCGAAGGTGGTCCCGGCGGGCGACGCGGCTTTCCGGCCAGCGGACATACGCTGATCCGGTGCGCCGGCTCAGTCTCTGGTTACGGAAACACCCGATGGTCGGGGACAGCTGCATAGCCCTGTTGCTGCTGTTGTTCGACCTGCTGTTGTTCGTGGTGTCCGCGACCGAGGAAACCGGGCTCGCGGTCCACCCGTGGTACGTCACGGTCCCGGTGGACCTGCTGGTCGTGCTGCCGGTGGTGTTCCGCCGCAAGCACCCGGTGTGGGCGGCCTACGCGGCGCTGCTGATCGGCAGCGTGCACGGCGGGCTGATGCTGGGCGTGGCCGGGTTCTTCGCCGGGATGATCGCGGTCTACACGCTGGTGGTCTACGCCGGACGGCGGCACGGCGCGCTGTACCTGCTGATCAGCCTCTCGGCCAGCTCGATCCAGCTGTTCGTGCAGACCAGCGACGAGCTGACGATGAACCTCATCCTGGTGGTGCTCGCCTACGCCCTGTGCTGGCTGCTCGGCGAGTTCGTCGGGGCACGGCGCGCGTACCACGTGGAAGTGGAGGCCAGGTTGCATCTCCTGGAAACCGAACGAGACCAGGCCACCCGCATCGCGGTGGCCAACGAACGCGGCCGGATCGCGCGGGAACTGCACGACGTGGTCGCGCACGCGGTCAGCGTGATCGTGGTGCAGGCCGACGGCGCCTCCTACGCCATCCGGTCCAATCCGGACCTCGCCGAGCGCGCGGTGCAGACGATCTCCGAGACCGGCCGCGGCGCGCTCGCCGAGCTGCGGCGGCTGCTGGACGTGCTGCGCAACGAGGACGCCGAGAGCGAACCGCGCGTGCCGCAGCCCAACGCCAGCTCGCTGACCGAGCTGGCCCAGCGGGTCGGCGCCGCCGGGCTGCCGGTGGAGGTGGAGGTCGACGAGAACTTCGACGACCTGCCAGCCGGGGTGTCCCTCGGGGTCTACCGGATCGTGCAGGAGTCGCTGACGAACACGCTCAAGCACGGCGGGCCCGGCGCGAAGGCGGTGGTCAAGGTGCACCGGGAAGCCGACGGCGTGCGGATCGAAGTGGCCGACAACGGCAGTGGCGCACGGCCGGTGCCGGTGCCCGCGCGCGGTGCCACGGCCGCACCCGCGCCGCTGCCCGGCGGGAACGGGCTGATCGGCATGCGCGAACGGGCGAACGTGCTCGGCGGCAAGCTGGAGGTCGGCCCACGGCCGGGTGGTGGCTGGCGGGTGCACGCCACGCTGCCGGTTAGGTTGGACCCGTGATCCGGGTGGTGCTGGTCGACGACCAGGAACTGATGCGCGTCGGCTTCCGCATGGTGCTCGGCGCCCAGCCCGACATCGACGTGGTCGGGGAGGCGGGCAACGGCGAGGAAGCCGCCCGGCTGGCCGCCGAGCTGCGGCCCGACGTGGTGCTGATGGACGTCCGCATGCCGGTGCTCGACGGGGTCGAGGCGACCAAGCTGATCGTCGAGGCCGGTACCGCGCGGGTGCTGGTGATGACCACCTTCGACCTGGACGAGTACGTCTACGCCGCGTTGCGCGGCGGGGCCAGCGGGTTCCTGCTCAAGGACACCCCGCCGGACCACCTGGTCTCCGCGCTGCGGTCGGTGGCCAGCGGCGAGGCGGTGGTCTCGCCGTCGGTGACGCGGCGGCTGCTGGACCGGTTCGTCGGCTCCGGGGACGCGCCGCTGCGGGACGCCTCCGTGCTGAACGTGCTCACCGAGCGGGAGCGCGAGGTTTTGGTGCTGATCGCCAAGGGAATGTCGAACACGGAGATCGCCGAGGCGCTGTTCCTGTCCGAGGCGACGGTGAAAACGCACGTCGGCCGGATTCTGGCGAAGCTGGACCTGCGCGACCGGGTGCAGGCCGTGGTGCTCGCCTACGAAACCGGCCTGACCCGTCCGGGTGTTTCGTAGCCATTTCAGGGTCCCCTCAGGGGGATCACCGATCGCCTACGACCCGCGGGCACGCCAAGCTACGACTGCAGTCGGGTGGGAAGTTCGATCCCAGGGATGACGCGCGAAGGTGCGGCGCCGGGAAACGATGGGTCTCGCATCCGGCGATCCGCTGCCGAGGAGGAGACATGATCGAGGCAGAAGGCCTCACCAAGAGGTACGGGAAGACGCTCGCCGTCGACCAGCTGTCGTTCAGCGTGGCGGCCGGCCGGGTCACCGGCTTTCTCGGCCCGAACGGCGCCGGGAAGTCCACCACCATGCGCATGATGCTGGGGCTGGACAACCCGACCGCGGGCCGCGTGCGCATCGGCGGCAAGCCGTACCACGAACTGAAGAATCCACTGAGGACGGTCGGCGCGCTGCTGGACGCCAAGTGGGTGCACCCGAACCGCTCCGCCCGCGCCCACCTGGCGTGGATGGCGAAGTCGAACCGGATCGCCGCGAGCCGGGTGGACGAGGTGCTCGACATCGTCGGGCTGACCTCGGTGGCCGGCAAGCGCGCCGGCGGGTTCTCGCTCGGCATGTCGCAGCGGCTCGGCATCGCCGCGGCGCTGCTCGGCGACCCCGAGGTGCTGCTGTTCGACGAGCCGGTCAACGGGCTGGACCCGGAGGGCATTCTCTGGATCCGCAAGTTCATGCACCGCCTGGCCGACGAGGGCCGCACGGTCTTCGTCTCCAGCCACCTGCTCTCGGAGATGGCGCTGACCGCCAGCGAGCTGGTGGTGATCGGCAAGGGGAAGCTGATCTCGCAGAGCTCCACAAAGGACTTCGTGGCGCGGGCTTCGGAGAACACGGTGAAGGTGCGCAGCCCGCAGCTGGCCGACCTCGGCCGGTTGCTGACCGGCGCGAGCGCGCAGGTCACCGAGGACGACGGCGCGCTCATAGTGTCCGATTTGGACAGTGCGAAGATCGGGGAGATCGCCGCCCACCACGGCATCGTGCTGCACGAGCTGAGCCCGCTGCAGGGCTCGCTGGAGCAGGCGTTCATGCAGATCACCGGGGACTCCGTGGAGTACCACACCGGACTGGAAACCGAAGCGGCGCAGGTGCTCGCGCCGACCGGTCAGTGAGCTCGCGGACCATTTCGAGGATTCGGGGATAGCCATGACTCTGCTCGCAGTCGAGCGCATCAAACTGTTCACCACGCGGTCACCGTGGTGGTGCGCGCTGATCACCCTGGTGGTCACCATCGGGTTCGCCGCACTGGTCACCGGAACCGCCGAGGACGCCCGGTTCGTCTCGGTGGGCAGCGCCGAGTTCGGGTACTCGTTCGGCCTGGCCGTGGTGATGGTGCTGGCCGCGCTGGCGGTCACCACCGAGTACCGCTTCGGCACCATCCGCACCACCTTCCAGGCGGTGCCGCACCGGGGTTCGGCGCTGCTGGCCAAGACCGTGGTGGTCGCGCTGCTGGCGCTGGTGGTCGGCGAGATCGCGGGCTTCGGCTCGTGGGGCATCGCCACCCTGCTGCAGCCCGAGGCCGACCTGGCGCTGAACACCACCGCCGAGTGGATCAACGTGGCCGGCATCGGCCCGGTGTTCGCGCTGGCCGCGGTGGTCGCGGTGGCGGTCGGCATCCTGATCCGCCACAGCGCCGGCGCGATCTCGCTGCTGCTGATCTACAACCTGGCGGTCGAGGGCCTGGTGCCGCTGATCCCGTCGATCGGCGACGACATCCACAAGTGGATGCCGTTCAACGTGGCGCACAAGTTCATCACCGGCGACGGCTCGGCCAACGGCGCGCTGGCCGGTGAGGCGGCGGGGCCGCCCCTGTCGTCCTCGACGCTGAGCCCGGGGTGGGCGCTGGCCTACTTCGCCGGGTTCGCGGTGATCATGCTGGCCATCGCCATCACCACCGCGAAGAAGCGGGACGCGTAAGACCTCTACAGGGGAAATCCGGCCGCGGCACGGGGGTGCGCAGACCGGAACGGGGGAAAGGGACCCGGGTCGCCGTTCGGGGGGCGACCCGGGTCCCTTTTTGCCCGCCCGGCGAAAAGATCACCGGAAAGCACCATAAACGGGTGGTAACGAATTCCAAGATCTGAACGACGTACTGAACACGCACTACTGCACGCGGCCGGGTTAAGACCACGTTAATGGCCTGTGGGTTGCCTCACACCGGGCGGACATCCAGCCGCTGACCAGGCATTTTCAAGAGTGAACCCGTCACGGAAACCTACGGAGGTGACCCTTGACGGTGGTGGAAACCGATCGAGGAGTCGAAGGCAGCATCCCCGCCCAGCGACCGGCCTCACGGCAGCCCCGGCTCGAGGCGATGGTGGGCCTCGAATGGTCGCAGGCGATCGAATTGCCCCGCATCGTGGCGGGGGCGGCGAAACCGTCCGACATCCGGCGCGCGTGGGTGCACCGCGCCCCCGAGGACCAGGTGCTCGCGCTCTACCGGGCCACCGCGGCCGGTGGTGACGTGGTGCCCGCGCCCTGGTGGCTGCGTGCCGTGGTGGCCGGTGAGCTGGACTCGCGCGAGAGCGGGTTCCGGGTGGAGGACCGCATCGGCCAGCTGCTCAGCCGCCGTCCCGGCTGGGAGTACGTGCCGTGGGCGGCCGACGGGGAATCCGGCTACTGGGAGTTCATGCCGTCCGAGGGCGGTCCCGCCGGGCACCGGATCCCGACGACCATTCTGAACACCGACCGCCACCCCGGCTGGATCGACGTGCTGCCCGCGCACAGCGGCGCCACGCCGAACCCGATCGCGGTGTCCGGGCTGGCCGGGCTGCGCGCCCGGCTGGGGGAGTTCGAAGCGGTCCGCTGACCGGCAGTTAGGTTTGCCGGGTGGAAAGCGAACACCAGCCGCGGCTGCGCAGCGTGGTCAGCTACGTGCAGCGCGGCGGCCGGATGACCGTCGGGCAGCAGCGCGCGTGGGAAGAGCACTGGCCGGCACTCGGCCGCAAGGTGGCCGAGCTGCCCGAGGGCCCGATCGACTTCGGCGCGTGGTTCGGCCGTGAGGCCCCCGTGCTGCTCGAGATCGGCTCCGGCATGGGCGAGACCACCTCGCAGCTGGCCGCCGCCGCGCCGGAGCTGAACTACGTCGCCGTCGAGGTGTACGAGCCGGGGCTCGGCCAGCTGATGCTGCGTGCCGAGAAGCTCGGCGTGCGGAACCTGCGGTTGATCAACGGGGACGCGGTGGTGCTGCTCACCCGGCACGTCCCGGAGAACTCGCTGCACGGGGTGCGCATCTTCTTCCCGGACCCGTGGCCGAAGAAGCGCCACCACAAGCGGCGCCTGGTCCAGCCGGAGTTCGTCGCGCTGGTGGCCTCGCGGCTCGAACCGGGCGGCACGCTGCACCTGGCGACCGACTGGGAGAACTACGCCGAGCAGATGCTCGAGGTCTGCTCGGGCGAGCCGTCGCTGAAGAACCGCTACGACGACTGGGCGCCCCGGCCCGGCTGGCGCCCGGTGACCAAGTTCGAGAACCGCGCCCGCGAAGAGGGCCGGATCAGCCGGGACCTGATCTTCGAACGCCGCTGACCGCGTCCTGCGCGCAGGACGCGGTCAGCGACTTCCCCTCACTCGTCGGCGAGGGGTTCGGCACGCACCCGGTTCAGGGCCGGGGTGCACACCGAAGCAGCCAGCACGGCCACCCCGGCACCCAGCACCACCGGCGCCAGTATCCACGGGCTGAACACCACCGAACCGTCGTTGACCAGGCTGAACAGCCCGAGCCCGACGATCACGCCGACCACCCCGGCACCGATGGTGGCGACCAGCGCGGGTAGCGCGGCCTCGGTCCGCAGCGCCCGCGCGAGCGTGCGCACCGGCGTGCCCGCCGCGATCAGCGCGCCGAAGGTGCGCCGCCGGTCCATCACCGAGCCCGCGGTCGCGATGGCCGCGCTGCACCCGGCGAGCACGCCCGCGGCGACCAGGCCGATCACCGTCACGCGGCGCAGGTCGGCCAGCTCGACCTGCTGGTTGCCCAGGATCAGCTCACGGCTGTTGATCTGCGTCCCGGCCGCCGCGTTGACCAGTGCCGTCCGCACCACCTCGCGGGTTTCCGGCGTGGTCGGCGCGGCCAGCGTGTAGTACTGCGGCTGGACCCCGGCGGGCACCGCCGACGGGTCGATGAACACCGAGGTGAACCGGTCCTCCCCGCGGGCGGACACCGTTCGCGAGACCGTGCCGTCGGCCAGCGGCTGGCCCGCGCCTTCGCCACCGGACACCTGCAGCCCGGCCAGGCCCATCGGCGTTCCCGAGTAGACGGCGGGCTTGCCGTCGCAGGCGCCGGGGTCGAACCGCAGCAGGCTGCGGGCGCTCGCGCAGTCGAGCACCAGCGCGTACCGGCCGTCGTCGGGCGAGGTGCCCAGCGAGACCTGCGGAATGGTGGTGACCCGCTCCGGCACGCCGTAGCGCGTCAGCTCGGCGTTCGCCTTGTCCGCGATCTGGTGCACCCCGGCCGCGTCGCTGTCCAGGTAGAGCACCGAGTCGTGGAACGAGCGCCCGCCACCGGCGAGCGATTCGAGGCTCGGCAGCAGGGTCAGCGCCATCGAACCGGCGAAAACCGCCAGCACCACACCCGCCGACGCGCGGTAGGCGCCCTTCGGATCGTCACGCAGGCGCCGCCCGGCGAGCAGCCCGGCCGGTTTCCGCCACACCCGGACGAAGATGCCGCCGACCGCCGAGGTCACCCACGGTCCGATCACCGCCGCCGAGGCGACCAGCACGAACAGCCCGCCGAGCACGATCAGCACGCCGCCGGTGTCCTTCGCGGTGGAGATCGCGAAGAAGAAGAACAACCCGGCTGCGGGCAGCGCGAGCAGGCGCCACCAGTGCAGCGGCTTCTTGGCGTGCCCGCCGGTGGCGCCCAGCGGCGCGGTGACCACCCGCCGCAGCCCGGCGACCGCGGCCAGCACCACCAGCGCGGGCAGTGCCACCGCGATGCCGATGCTCAACGGCAGTGGCAGCGCGAAGTCATCGGCCTGCCAGGTGCCGCCCGCCCACGGCACCACCGTGGCCAGCATGTTCGCCAGCGGGCTCACCGCCAGGCCGAGCAGCGCACCGGCCACCGAGGCGAGCGCGGTTTCCGCGCCGACCATGCCGATCACCTGCTTCGGCGTGGCACCGGCGAGCCGCAGCGCGGCCAGCCGCTGCTCGCGGCGGGCGGCGGTCAGCCGGGCCGACGACGCGACCAGCACCAGGCTCGGCACCAGCAACACCACCACGCCGACGCCGGAAAGCAACTGCAGCAGCGGATCGGGTTCGGCGCCGGTGGTCGGGAAGCCGCTGACCGGCATCGCGTTCATCGGCATGTCCTCGGGCGTGTGGCCGACCAGCGCGACCAGCTGCTCCGGGAAGGCCAGCGCCTCCTCACCGAGCAGCGACCGCGGCCCGGTGCCGAAGCGGTCGGACAGCTGCGAGGCCATGCGCGAGTCCATCAGCTGCGCCAGTTCCGGGGACACCAGCGCCTCACCGGGACCGGGCAGCCGGTCGATGCCCGGCGGCAGTGAGTCCACTTGCGACAGCTGAGCCACGTCGACGCGGGTGATCTCCCGGCCGTCGAAGTAGTCCTTGGAGATCGCCTTCGACAGGTTGGCGGTGCCCTGAGCACCCGAGTCGCGGGGGTAGTCCTGCCACAACGCGCGCTCCGCCCGCGCCTGCGTGCCGAACGGCAGCCCGATCAGCAGCAGCACCAGCGCGGTCGCCACGGCCACACCGATCCCGGTGAGGATGGCCGAAACCCGCGTCCGCCGGTCGCCACGCAACACGCGCATGGCCATCTGGAACGCGTTCACGCCGCCACCCGCACATCGATCCGGCCATCGCGGATGGCCACCGTGCGCGGCATCGACTCGGCCAGCTCGCGGTCGTGCGTCACCACGATCACCGCGGCCCCGGTCTCGTGGGCGGTGGCCAGCAGCGCGCTCATCGTTTCGCGGCCGGTCCGGGTGTCCAGCGCGCCGGTCGGCTCGTCGGCGAAGATCACCTTCGGCCGGTGCGCCAGCGCACGGGCGATCGCCACCCGCTGCGCCTCCCCACCGGACAGCTCGCCCGGCCGCCGCTGCTCCTTGCCCGCCAGGCCGAGCCGGGCGAGCCAGCCGCGGGCGGCGGTCAGCGCCTCCTTGCGGCCGGTCCCGGCGAGCAGCTGCGGCAGCGCCGCGTTCTCCTCGGCGGTCAGCTCGGCGACCAGCATGCCCGACTGGAACACAAAGCCGAACTCGGTGCGCCGCAGCTCGCTGCGCTTGGTTTCGCTGAGCTGGTCGACCCGCTGCCCGCCGAGGAAGATCGCGCCGTCGTCGGCCTTGAGAATGCCGGCCAGCACGTGCAGCAGCGAGGTCTTGCCGGAACCGGACGGCCCGACGATGGCGATCGCCTCCCCGGCGCGGACGTCGATGTCGACGCCCGCCAGTGCGTACTGGGTGCCGTAGCGCTTCACCAGCCCCCTGCCGGACAGCACGGGCGCGCCGTCGTTCGTCCACTGTGGATTCTGCACCGGATTTCTCCCTGGTTTCTCGGACCTCGTGTCTTGCCGAGAAGACTCGCCCAGCCGGGGGCCGCCGGGCTTCGGGCAGACGGCCACGGCGACGGCGGTGAACCTCGGCCGATCGGCCGAGGGGGAGCTGGCCAGGCGGCCGGGGTGCGGACCACGCGCGATCCTCTACCGTCGCTTCCGTGCCCACCGTCGACCAGTCCGCCGCCAAGGTCACCGCGTTCCTGCGGTGGCTCGGCGCGCCCGGCATCGTGCTGCTCGCCGCGGTGCTGGCGGACACCGCCATCATCGTCGACGCCGCGTTCGACGAAATCGGACCGCGCTACGACGACCTCGCCATCCTGCCGGGCCTGCTGCTGATGGCCGGGTGCGCGGTCTGGGCCCGCACGCAGCCGGTGGCCGCCGCCTTCACCGGCGCGGTGGTGCTGGTGTGCTCGTCGCTGGTGCTGAACCTGGCCCACGTGCCGACCTACTCGACGGTGCTGGAGAACCTGTCGCTGGCCGAAACGGTCGCCGGGGTCGAGCTGGTCATCTACGTGGTCCGCGCGGCCCGGCCCGGTGTGGCCTTCGCCGGGACGTTCTCCCTGGTCGTGGCGTGTGTGCTGGCCATCGCCGCGCGCGCGAACACGGATTCGCTCACCACGCTGGCCTACGGCCGGAACGGGATATTCGGCGCCGGCCTGCTGTTCGCCGCGGTGTTGTTCGGCATCGGCGCCAGGAGCCCGGCCCAGCAGCAGCGGAAGAGCAAGCTCGGTGAGCTGGTCAGCGGGCAGTGGCCGATGGTCGGCCTGCTGTCGCTGCTGTTGTTCATCGAACTCGGCGAAGCGGTCAGCGTGGGCCCGCGTGCCGCGCCGACCCTGCTCTGCTCGCTGGCCGCGGCCGGGGTGGCGCTGGTGGCGAAGCGGCGGCCGGTGGCCGCGGCGTGGGTGATGGCCGCGCTGCTGCTGCTCTCCGCCGCGGCCACCCGGCTGCTGCTGCGTGACTTCTCCAGCTACGTGCTGGCCGGTGGGGTGCCGATCGGGCAGGTCGGCGCGGGCGCGGTGATGGTGGTGCTGCTGATCCGGCACACCACCAACACGCGGGCGTGGCCGTCGATACTGGCGCTGTCGGTCGCGGTCGCGCTCAGCGCGATGGCCAACGTCCGGCGTGACGGCCCCACCCTCGACTTCGACGACCTGCAGCCGCACATCCTGTCCGCCTTCCTGGTGCTCGGCCTCTCCGTGGCGACCGGCCTGTTCCTGCGGTCTCGCGACTCCGAGCGCAAGCAGGTGGTGCAGTCCGCGGTCACCGACGCGCAGACCGCCGAGCGCATGGCGCTGGCCCGCGAACTGCACGACGTGGTGGCGCACCACGTGACCGGGATCGTGGTGCAGGCGCAGGCCGCGAAGGTGGTGGCGCAGAAGGACCCGCAGGTCGCGGTGGACGCGATGGACCGGATCGAGACCGCGGGCACCGAAGCGCTGGCGGCCATGCGGCGGCTGGTCCGCAGCATGCGCGGCGACAACCCGGCCGGCACCACCGAGTTCAGCGAGCAGGCCACCATGAGCCTGGCCGCCGACCTGCACCGCATGGTCGAGAAGGCCAACCACGGCGTGTACACCAAGATCGAGCTGAACCTGCCGGACGACCTGCCGCAGGAGGTCGCGCGGTCGGCGCTGCGGCTGGTCCAGGAGTCGCTGACGAACATCGGCAAGCACGCGGCCGGCGCCACCATCGCCTGGGTGTCGGTGCGAGAGGAGAACGGCGAACTGCACATCAGGGTGAGCGACAACGGCCGCGGGGAGAGCCAGCGCACCACCCCGATCCCCGGCGGATACGGTCTGGTCGGCATGCGCGAACGGGTCGCGCTGCTGCACGGGCGGCTTTCGGCCGGGCCGGCGCCGGAGGGCGGCTGGCTGGTCGAGGCCTGGCTGCCACTGGCCGCACAACAGGGAGCGGAATGATCCGGGTGCTGATCGCCGACGACCAGGAGATGGTGCGGATGGGTTTCCGCATGATCCTGGACGCGCAGGACGACATCGAAGTGGTGGCCGACGTGGCGAACGGGGTGGACGCCGTGCGCCAGGCCCGCGAGCTGCGCCCGGACGTGTGCCTGCTGGACATCCGGATGCCCGAGCTGGACGGGCTGGCGGTGACCAAGCAGCTCGCCGGGCCGGACGTGGCGGACCCGCTGAAGGTGGTCGTGGTGACCACCTTCGACCTCGACGAGTACGTGCACACCGCGTTGCGCAACGGCGCCAGCGGCTTCCTGCTCAAGGACGCCGGGCCCGCGCTGCTGATCGAGGCGGTGCGCGCGGCCGCCCGCGGGGACGCGCTGGTGTCCCCGCAGATCACCGTGCGCCTGCTCAAGCACTTCGACAGCAAGCCGGCGCGCAAGGAGACCGAGCCGCCGTCGGAGGCGCTGACCGCGCGGGAGATCGACGTGGTGAAGGCGACCGCGCGCGGGCTGACCAACACCGAGATCGGCGCCGAGCTGTTCCTTTCGCTGTCCACGGTGAAAACCCACCTGGCTTCGGTGCAGGGCAAGATCGGCGCGCGCAACCGGGTGGAAACCGCGGCCTGGGCATGGCGCTCCGGCTTGATGGACGACTGAGGCGGGGATCTAGAATCCCTCGATGCGCCGTCGTCTTCACGCTCCCGTGGTCCTGCCCGCCGATCCGGCCTGTTCCGTGCTCCGCGACGCGGTGGTCGACATCGGTGAGGACGGGCGGATCACCTACTGCGGTCCGGCCGCGACCGCGCCGGAGAGCGGCGCCCCGCGCACCGAGCTGACCGGCATCCTGCTGCCCGGGCTGGTCAACGCGCACGCGCACAGCCCGATGGTGCTGCTGCGCGGCATGGGCTCGGACCTGCCGCTGCTGCGCTGGCTGAGCGAGGTCATCTGGCCCGCCGAAGCGCGGCTGCGCCCGGCGGACATCCGCACCGGCATGCTGCTGGGCTCGGTCGAAATGCTCCGGCACGGGGTCACCACCAGCGCCGAGATGTACTTCCACGGCGAGCAGCTGGCCGACGCGGTGCTCGACACCGGGGCCAGGGTGTTCATCGGCGCGCCGATCATGGACCTGCCCGGCATGGACTGGCGCGGGCAGCTCACCGCGATCGACGACTGGATCGACGCCGACGGCGTGCGCTCCGGTCCCGGTGAGCGCATCGAGATCGGCTACGGCCCGCATTCGGCGTACACGCTGCCCGAAGAAGCACTGCGGCTGACCGCCGAGTCCGCCGTGCACCGCGACGCGCTGGTGCAGATCCACGTGGCCGAAGCCCGCGCCGAGGACGAGAAGCAGCGCGCCGAACACGGTTCGGTGCCGAAGCTGCTGGCCAAGGTGGGCCTGCTGGACACCAGGCTGATCGCCGCGCACGCGATCCACCTGTCCGATGAGGACATCGCGCTGCTCGCCGGGCACGGCGCCGGGGTGGCGCACTGCCCCGGCTCGAACGCGAAACTGGCGTCGGGCATCGCGCGGGTGGCGGAGCTGCGCGCGGCGAAGGTGCCGGTCGGCCTCGGCACCGACGGCCCGGCCAGCAACGACGACCTGGACCTGTGGGAAGAGGTGCAGCTCTCGGCGATGCTGTCGCGGCTGGCGACCGGCGATTCGACCGCGTTGAGCGCGGCGGACGCGCTGCTGCTGGCCACGCGCGGTGGGGCGGACGCGCTCGGCCGGTCGGACATCGGCGTGCTGGAAGCCGGTCGCTGGGCGGATCTGGTGCACGTCGACCTGGACGACCCGGCCTTCGCCACCGGCCTCGACGTGCCGGACTCGCAGCTGCTGGCGAACCTGGTGTGGGGCGCGGGTTCGCGGCGCGTGCGTGAGGTGTGGGTGGCGGGCGAGCAGGTGGTCGCCGCCGGTGAATCGACCAAAGTGGACCGCGCCGAGGCACAGGCGGCGGTCGCTACCGCGTCGGCTCGTCTTCGCTGAGCAGCCCGGCGTCGTGCACCAGCAGCGCGATCTGCACGCGGTTGTTCAGGTCGAGCTTGGTCAGGATCGCCGAAACGTGGGTTTTCACCGTGGACACGCCCAGGTGCAGGGTCCGGCCGATCTCCGCGTTGGACCGGCCGCGCCCGACCTCGAGCGCGACCGCCCGCTCGCGCTCGTTCAACCGCGCCAGCCTGGCCCGCGCTCCGGAGCCGCGGCGGTCCTCGCCGGCCTCCGCGACCCGGTCCATCAGGCGGCGGGTGACCGCCGGGGACAGCACCGGGTTGCCCTGGACGACCTGCCGGACCGCGGCCACGATCTCGGCGGGCGGCGTGTCCTTCAACAGGAATCCGGCGGCACCGGCCCGCAGCGCGCGGAGCACGTGCTGATCGGCGTCGAAGGTGGTCAGCACCAGCACCTCGGGCGCGGACGGGCGGCCGCGCAGCGCCTCGGTCGCGGTGAGCCCGTCCATGCCCGGCATGCGGATGTCCATCAGCACCACGTCCGGTGTGTGCGTGTCGACCAGCGGCAGCACCTCGGCGCCGTCACCGGCTTCGGCGACCACCCGCAGGTCGCCGGCACCACCGAGCATCATCCGCAGCCCGGCGCGGACCAGCGGATCGTCGTCGACGAGCAGCACCCGGATCACGGCGGCCACGGTAGCCAGGCGGTCACCCGCCAGCCGTCACCGGGCTCCGGTCCGTAGCTCAGCCGCCCACCGGCCAGCGCCGCGCGCTCGGTCAGCCCGAGCAGGCCCTGGCCCTCGCCGGCGGACCTGCTCGCGGAGTCGTTGCGCACCTCCACCCGCAGCCCGTCGCCGGGCGCCCCGGTCACCTCGACCTCGACGGCCGCACCCGGCGCGTGCTTGCGGGCGTTGGTCAGGCTCTCCTGCACGATCCGGTAGGCGGTCCGGCCGATCGTCGCCGGTGGCTCGCCGGTGAGTTCCCAGCGGACCTCGATCCGCATGCCCGCCTGCCGCGATTCGCCGATCAACGCGGGCAGGTCGCCGACGCCCGGCTGCGGCAGCTCACCGACCGGCGCGCGCAGCACCCCGACCACCTCGCGCAGGTCATCCAGCGCCTGGTGCGAGCTTTCCCGGATCACCTTGGCCGCGCGGGCGATCTCCTCGGCGGGCGCGTCGGGCCGGAACTCCAGCGCGCCCGCGTGCACGCTGAGCAGGGACAGCCGGTGGCCGAGCACGTCGTGCATCTCGCGGGCGATCTCCTCCCGTGTGGCGCGGGCCGCCCGCTCCTGCAGCGAGACCAGCAGCTTGCGCCGGTGGTGGATGGCCAGCCCCCAGCCGACCACCGCGCTCTGCACCACCAGGCCGAACAACAGCATCACGTACGCGGGTGCGTCGGGATCGGGCCGCAGCAGCTGGTAACCGACCGCGGCGAGCAGCCCGCCGCCGAACAGCAGCCCGGTGATCCGCGGCGGCCGGTGCACGGCGACGGTGAACAACGCGGCCATCGCCGCGCCCGCGATCAGCTCGGAAAAGGTCGACAAAGCGATCAACGCGACGGCCAGCTGCACCGGCCACCGGCGCCGGAACCACAGCGCGGCGCAGCCGAGCGCACCGGCGACCTGGTCGAGGGTGAACAGCCAGACCGGCTCGGGCTGCGGCCACCACCGCAGCCGCGCGGTGGCCATGCCCAGCCCGAACGCCGCGGCGAGCGCGAACAACGCGCTGTCCACGACCCAGTCGCGGCGGCTCCGAGTGCGCACCCGCCGAACCTACCCAGGCTTCCGGTTCCCGTGCCCGGATCCGGTACCGAAGTCGGCCCGCCCGGTACCTTCGGCCGATCTCCGCGCGGCCTGGCGCGCCCTACCGTCTCCACCATGCGGAAGTCGCTGGAAACCGTGGGCGGGCTGCTGGTGCTGATGGGCCTCAGCGGCACCATCGACCACCTCGCGTACCAGCCGATCCTCGGCCCGTTCCTGAACGCGTTCAACCGGTACGTCTTCCCGTGGTTCGAGGCGCTGCACGGGTACGAGGTCTACGCGAACCTGCTGGTCGCGGTGGTCGGCGTGGTGGTCATCGCGGCCGGACGATCAGTTCGGTGAGGTGCGCGTCCGGGCTCGCGGACACCGCGGCCAGCACGGCCATCGCCACCGAGTCGGGCCGCAGGTACTTCTCCGGCCGGTACTCGCCGCCCTCCCCGGCCACGATCGCGCGCTGCATCTCGGTGTCGGTCCGTCCAGGGTGGACGGACGTGACGCGGACGCCGTTCGGCTCCTCCTCGGCCCGCAGCACGTCGGCGAAGGCGCGGGCGGCGAACTTGCTGGCGGCGTAGGGACCCCAGCCCGCGCGCGCGGTGAGCCCGGCGCCGGAGTTGATCACCACCACGTGCCCCTTGGCGGCACGGAGCGCGGGCAGCAGCAACCGCGTCAGCTCGGCGACCACCACCACGTTCACCTCGAAGTTGCGCCGCCAGTCCTCGGCGCCGGCCTCCTCGACGGTGCCCAGCTCGGCCACCCCGGCGGAGTGGACCAGCACGTCGAGCCGGTCGATGTCGGCGACCGCGGCCCGCACGGCGTCGAAATCGCTCAGGTCCACCGGCCACGGCCGCGAGCCGGGCAGCTCCGCCGCGCGTTCGGCGAGCGCGGCGGTGTCGCGGCCGCCGAGCAGCACGCGGTGGCTGGGTTCGAGCGCGTGCGCGACGGCGGCGCCGATGCCCCGTGAAGCGCCGGTGACCAGTGCGAGCGGCAAATCAGTCATGGTCACACGGTAAGAGGCTCTTGACTCCCGGGCCCGCCGGGCTTCTGATGTTCGATCATGAAGTCGACGAAGACCGATCCGGGCGACCGCGTGCTCCGCAAGGTGGCGCTGCGGCTGATGCCGTTCCTCTGCCTGCTGTACTTCGTGAACTACCTGGACCGGGTCAACATCGGCTTCGCCGCGCCCAACGGGATGAACGAGGACCTCGGGCTCACCGCGACGGTGTTCGGCTTCGCGTCGGGCATCTTCTTCCTCGGTTACCTGCTGCTGGAGGTGCCGAGCAACCTGGCGCTGCACCGGTTCGGCGCGCGGCGGTGGATGGCCCGGATCATGATCACCTGGGGCGTGGTGGCCACCGCGATGGCGTTCGTGCCGAACGCGACCACGCTGGTCATCCTGCGCTTCCTGCTCGGCGTCGCGGAAGCGGGCTTCTTCCCCGGCATCATCCTGTACCTGACGTTCTGGTTCCCCGCCGCGCAGCGCGCGAAGGCGGTGGCCATGTTCATGGCCGCGGTGCCGATCTCGTCGGCGGTCGGCTCGACCGTCTCCGGCCTGCTGATCTCCGGCGGCGAAGGCGTGTTCGGCCTGGCGGGCTGGCGGTTCATGTTCCTGGTCGAGGGCATTCCGGCGATCCTGCTGGCCTTCGTCACCTGGTTCTACCTGACCGACCGCCCGGAGAAGGCCAAGTGGCTGACCGAGAGCGAGCGCGAGTGGCTTTCGTCCACTTTGACCGCGGAGCGGGAAAGCACCGAGCAGAAGCACCACTGGCCGCTGCGCAAGGCGCTGACCCACCCGCGCATCCTGATGCTGGCGTTCGTCTACTTCGGAATCGCCTACGGCCTGTACGCGCTCGGGTTCTTCCTGCCGACCATCATCAGCGGCTTCAAGCAGCAGTTCGGCGTGCAGTTCTCGATCACCGAAACCGGGCTGATCACCGCGATCCCGTACGTGGTCGGCGCGGTGGTGATGGTGCTGTGGGCGCGGCACGGCGACCGGACCGGCGAGCGCACCTGGCACGTGGCGATCCCGATGCTCGTCGGCGGCGCGGCCATCCCGGTGGCGCTGTACCTGGGCAATCCGATCATGGCGATGGTCGCGGTGACCATCTGCGCCACCGGGGTCTGCTCGGCGCTGCCGACCTTCTGGGCGCTGCCCTCCACCTTCCTCTCCGGCGCCGCCGCGGCCGGTGGCATCGCGATGATCAACTCACTGGGCAACATCAGCGGGTTCGCCGCGCCGTACATCACCGGCTGGCTCAAGGACGCCACCGGCAGCCAGCGGACCGGGCTGTGGGCGGTCGGCGTGTGCATGATCGCCGCGGCCGGGGTGGCCATCGTGCTGGGCAGGCGGATCCGGCAGGAGCAGCTTCAGCAGCTTCAATAGCGCAGCCAGCTTTCGTCGTCGGTGGCCCGCGCGAGCAGCTTCTGCAACAGGCCGCGCAGCGCCTCGGTCTCGCGGGCGTTGAGGCCGCCGACGAGATCGCGTTCGGCGAGCATCATCGGGCCTTCGGCGGCGGCGAGCAGCCGTTCGGTGCCCTCGGTGAGCACCAGCCGCACGGTCCGCCCGGTGGCGCCGGGCACCCGCCGCAGGTGCCCGGCGTCCTCCAGCTCACCGACCATCTCGTGCAGTGACTGCCTGCTGACGCCGAACTGCCGCGCCAGCTCCGACATGGTCAGCTCCGGTTCCAGCTGCAACTGCACGAGCACGCCGAACTGCCGCGCGGTCAGCCCGAACCGCCGCAGGCGCTCGGCCACCCGCCGCGACGCGAGGGTGTGCGCGTACGCCAGCAGGTACGGGATCGGTGGCTTCACGGTGCTCACAATAACGCCGGATTGTCAAGGCTCCTGACGTTTTCCGACGTATTCGAAGTAAGCTTTTTGAGCTTCAAATCGGAAGAAATCCGGCAAATCCACTACCGAGATCGCTTTCGTGCTGCCCTCGACCGGGGCAGCTCAAATTTGAGCAAGGAGTTCACCCATGATCCATGCCCGCGGTCTGACCAGGCATTTCCGGGTCAAGAAGGAGACCGTGGCAGCCGTGAACGGACTAGATCTGGACGTCGAGGAAGGCGAGCTGGTCGCCTTCCTCGGCCCCAACGGCGCCGGCAAGTCCACCAGCCTGCGCCTGCTGACCACCCTGCTGCCGCCGACGGCGGGCACCGCCACGGTGGCGGGGTACGACATCCGCGCCGAGCCCGCCGCCGCGCGGGAGCGGATCGGGTACATCGGCCAGGGCAAGAGCTCCGGCGACTACTTCCGGGTGGCCGACGAGCTGTTCAGCCAGGGCCGCTGTTACGGCCTGAGCCGGGCCGAAGCCAGGAATCGAGCCGGTGAGCTGCTCGCCATGCTGGACCTGGAGGCGCTCGCGAAGCGGTACGCCAACACGCTTTCGGGCGGTCAGCGGCGGCGGCTCGACATCGCGCTCGGGCTGATCCACCGGCCGAAGCTGCTGTTCATGGACGAGCCGTCGGCCGGGCTCGACCCGCAGAACCGGGCCAACCTGTGGGAGCACATCCTGCGCCTGCGGCAGGAGTACGGCACCACGATCTTCCTCACCACGCACTACCTCGACGAGGCCGACGCGATGGCCGAGCGGGTGCTGGTGATCGACCACGGCCGCGTCATCGCCGACGACACCGCGGCGAACCTGAAGGCGAACCTGGCCGGTGACCTGATCAACGTCGTGGTCGACGAACCGGCGAGGGCGGCCGAACTGGCGCCACCGGCGAAGGAAGTGCTCGTAGACGGCGACCTGGTGACCGTGCGACTGGCCGGGCAGGCCACCGCCGCGCTGCCGAAGTACCTGCGGGAGTTGTACCGGGACGGCATCACCGTGCGGTCGGCCGACCTGCGCCGCCCGACCCTGGACGACGTGTTCCTCGGCCTGACCGGCCGCACCCTCCGCGAATCCGACGCCGCCTGAAGGAGGCCGAGATGAACCTGCTCACCCACACCGGCGTGGTCTTCGGCCGGGAGATCAAGCCGAGCCTGCTCAGCCCGTGGGGCCTGGTGATCACCATGGTGCAGCCGTTGGTGTTCCTGCTGCTGTTCGGCCCGCTGCTGCCCGGCGACGGTTCGCCGTGGCAGTGGTTCGTGCCGGGCATCCTGGTGATGCTCGCGTTGTTCGGCACCATGGCGTCGGGCTTCACGCTGCTGCTGGAACGCGGCGGCGGCTCGCTGGAGCGGCTGCTGGTCACCCCGGTCAGCCGGACCGCGATGCTGCTCGGCCGGGTGCTCAAGGAAGTGGTGCTGCTGGTGGTCCAGGCGGTGCTGATCACGCTGGTGGTGCTGCCGCTCGGGTTCGAGCTGCACCCCGTCGGCGTGCTGGCCGGGCTGGCGCTGTTGGCGGTGCTCGGCGTCGGCATGGGCGCGTTGTCGTTCGCACTGGCGATCGCGGTGCGCAAGGAGGAAGGGCTGTTCTGGGCGATCCACCAGACGGTGGTGTTCCCGCTGCTGCTGCTTTCCGGCGTGTTGCTGCCGATCGACGGCGCGCCGGGCTGGCTGCACACCGTGGCGCGGCTCAACCCACTGTCCTATGTGGTCGATGCGGAACGGGCGCTGTTCCGCGGGGAGCTGGCGAGCGCTTCGGTGCTGCACGGGAGCGTGGCGGTCGGGTGCATCGCCGTGCTCGGGCTCTACCTGGGCACGGTGACCATGCGGAAGGCCACCGAGTAGCCAGCGTCACGAATGTGGCTTTCGGGACGGATAACGTCTCGAAAGCCACATTCGTGACAGCAGGGCACCGGTTAGCGGGTGCCGATCTTGCCGGGGCGGCCACGCGGGCCCTTGCGCCACACCGAGACGATGGACGGGCGCGGCTGCGAGTCGCCGCCGTCCGGCCAGTGCGAGGTGGGGCTGCCCGAGTTCGGCGCGTCCTCACCGGGGTGCTGCACGGCGACCAGCACCACGTCCGAGGTGACCACCGGGCCGCAGGCCTCGCCGCCGGCGGGCACCGAGAGGAACTGCTGCACCTTGCCGCGTTCCGGCCCGGTCACCGGCACCGAGAACAGCCCGTCGTTCGAGCCGAGCGCGTTGCCGTCGGTGGAGATCCACAGGTTGCCGTGCGGGTCGAAGGCCACGTTGTCCGGGCACGAGATCGGCGAGACCTGCGCCTTGTCGAAGCCGCCGAAGTAGGTGTCGGCGGTCTTCGGGTCACCGCAGACCAGCAGCAGGCGCCAGTTGAACCTGGTCGCCGTGGCGCCGCCGACCTCCTCGAACTCCAGCACGTGCCCGTTGCGGTTGCCGTTGCGCGGGTTGACCTCGTCCGGCCCGCCCTTGCCGGCGGCACCGCGGTCGGAGTTGTTGGTCAGCGCGCAGTAGATGCGGCCGTTGACCGGGTTCGGCTCGATGTCCTCCGGGCGGTCCATCTTCGTCGGCATCACCTTGTCCGCGGCCTGCCGGGTGAAGACGTACACCTCCTCGGCGGTGAATCCGTCCACAAAGGACTTGTTGCCGGCGGCCAGCGGGATCCACTCGCCGGTGCCGTCGAACTCGCCGTCGGCGGGCAGCTTGCCGGTGCCGTCGATCTCGCCGACCGGGCTGTCGCCGGTGAACCGGCCGACGTACAGCGTGCCGTCGTCGAGCAGGCTCGAGTTGTGGCGGCGGGCGTGCGCGCTGTTGCCCTTCTTGAACTTGCCGTTCGACACGTACTTGTAGATGTACTCGAAGCGCTCGTCGTCACCGGAGTAGGCGACCACGCGGCCGTCCTCGGCGATCTTCACCGCGGCGCCCTCGTGCTTGAACCGGCCGAGGTGGGTGTGCTTGATCGGCTTCGAGTGCGGGTCGTGCGGGTCGATCTCGACCACCCAGCCGAACCGGTTGGGCTCGTTCGGCTCCTTCGTCACGTCCCAGCGCTTGTCGAACCGCTCCCACTTGCGGGTGCTCGCGGCACCGGAGAAGCCGTAGCGCTTGAGCCGCGCGGCCTGCACCGGGTCGGTCACCGCGCCCGCGTTGGCGAAGTACTGGTTGACGTTCTCCTCACCGGAAAGCACGGTGCCCCAAGGGGTCACGCTGCCCGCGCAGTTGTTCTGCGTGCCGCGCACCACCTTGCCGGTCGGGTCGGCGGAGGTCTTCAGGTACGGCGAACCGGCCGCGGGCCCGCGCACCTCGAACTCGGTGTTCAGCGTGATGCGGCGGTTGAAGTAGCTCGGCACCACGCGCAGCCCGCCGTGCACCGGGTCGCGGAACGCCTGCACCACGGACAGGCCGTGCGCCGCCCAGGCGATCTTGACCTGCTCCTCGGTCGGGTTCTGCGGGTCGTACTGGTCCACCGGGAACATGTGCACCTCGGTGGTGTACTCGTGGTTGACCACGAGCAGGTTCGAGATGCCCAGCGGGTCCTGCGGGATCAGCCCGACGAAGTCGTTGTTGTAGCCGAACTGCTTTTCCTGCGCGGCCGCGGTCTGGTTGCGGAAGTCGAATTCCGGCGCGCCGGGCAGCACCGGGTCGCCCCAGCGGATGACAACGCGCTGGTCGTAGCCTTCGGGAATGACGACCGCGTCGGTGGTGTTCGGCGGCACCGGGTCGAAGTCCGTGCCGGGCACCGACTGCGCGGGCTTGCCCGGCTTGCCGCGCCCCTCCGCGTGCACCGGGGCCGCGGCGGCGGTGCCCGACAGCGCGGCGAAACCACCGGCGGCCGCGGCCATCACCGCGCTGGCCTTCAGCGCGCCACGGCGCGAAAGCACGTTCTTCGCGACGTCGCCGAAGTACTCGTTGTCGGAGGTGTTCGGTTCGGGGTGCGCGCAGGCGTTGCCGCAGCGGTACTCACAGGTGACCGACGAGCGGCCCCCTGGGTGCGACGTGAGCAACGGCAGAAGCCGCTGAGGCTCGACGGACACGGTGCCTCCATGGTGGTCCAGTCAGGGGAACGCCGTGACGTTAAGCGACCAAGGAGAGCCCGCTCCGACTTGCACGTGAACAGCAGGCGAACGCGGTGTGGCACGCGCCACGCGCCCGCGCCTGCCACCCCGCGATGACCAGGTCATTCCCGTTGAACCGAGGTCAACCGCCGATATCGGACAACCCGTGCCGACCGGGCTTCCAGACCGCCACCACCGACGGCCGCGGCACGCTGGCGCCGCCGTCCGGCCAGTGCGAGACGGGGTTGTCGGCACTCGCGCCGTCCAGTTCACCCGGATGCTGAACACAGACGGTGACCACTTTGTCGCCGACGATCGGGCCGCAGGTCTCCGCGCCCTTCGGCACGGTCAGGAACAGCTTGAGGTTGCCGCGCTGCTTCCCGTCGAGCGGCACGCCGTAGAGCCCGTCGTTGATGCCCAGCGCGCCCGCCGAGTCGGTGGAGATCCACAGGTTGCCGTGCCGGTCGAAGGCCACGTTGTCCGGGCTGGAGATCGGCGAGACCTGGTCCTTCGGGAAACCGGCGAAGTAGGTGTCCGGCGCGGCCGGGTCCCCGCAGACCAGGAACAGCCGCCAGCTGAACTTCAGCGCCAGCGCGTCCCCGCCGGCTTCTTCGAACTCGAGCACCTGGCCGTGCTTGTTGTTCAGCCGCGGGTTCGGCTCGGTCGCGCCCTCCTTGCCGGGATTGCCGCGCTCGACGTTGTTGCTCAGGGCGCAGTAGATCCGGCCGGTCTTCGGGTGCGCCTGGATGTCCTCCGGGCGGTCCATCTTGGTCGCGCCCACCTTGTCGGCGGCTTCGCGGGTGAACACGTACACCTCTTCGGCGGTCATTCCGTCCACAAAGGACCTGTTGCCCGCGGCGAGCGGGATCCACTCGCCGCTGCCGTCGAATTCGCCGTCGCTGGGCAGTTTCCCGGTGCCGTCGATCTCGGCGGCGGGGGAGTCACCGGTGAACCGGCCGACGTACAGCGTGCCGTCGTCGAGCAGGGTCATGTTGTGGCGGCGGGCGTGCGTGCTGTCGCCCTTCTTCACCTTGCCGTTCGAGACGAACTTGTAGATGTATTCGAAGCGCTCGTCGTCGCCGGAATACGCGACCACCCGCCCGTCCGCGACGATCCGGATGTTCGCGCACTCGTGCTTGAACCGCCCGAGGTGCGTGTGCTTGACCGGCGTGGATTCCGGGTCGTGCGGGTCCAGCTCGATCACCCAGCCGAACCGGTTCGCCTCGTTGACCTGCTTGGTCAGGTCGAACCGCGAGTCGAAGCGCTCCCACTTGCGGACCGTCCCGGTGCCCTTGATGCCGTAGCGCGCCAGGCGTTTCCTGGTCTGCTCGTCGGCCACCAGGTCGGCGTTGGCGAAGTACTGGTTGACGTTCTCCTCGCCGGACAGGATCGTGCCCCACGGCGTGACGCCGCCCGCGCAGTTGTTCATCGTGCCGAGCACCACGGTGCCGGTCGGGTCGGCGGAGGTCTTGAGCAGGTCGCTGCCCGCGGCCGGGCCGGTCACCTGGAACGGCGTGTGCAGCGTGATGCGCCGGTTGAACCTCGACGGCTTCGGCCGGTACTGCCCGCTCCACGGCGACCTGGTCACCAGCACCACGGTCAGCCCGTGTGCCGCCCACGCCACCTTGACCTGCTCCTCGGTCGGGTTGTTCTCGTCGTAGCCGGGGAACATGTGCGTTTCGGTGGTGTACTCGTGGTTCGTCACCAGCAGCGCGGCCAGCCCGGCGTGGTCGAACGGCAGGAGGGCGGCGAAGTCGCAGTTGTAGCCGAACTGCTTGGCCTGCGCGTCCCCGGTCTGCCGGGTGATGTCCCACGCGGGCGCGCCCGGCAGCACCGGGTCGCCCCACCGGATCACGATGCCCTGCTCGTAGCCGTCGGGCACGACGACCGCGTCGAGCGTGTTCGGCTCGACGCGCTCGAAGTCCAGTCCCGGCGGCGGCTTGGGCTTGCCCTGCTCGGGCTCGGCGAGCGCGGGCGCGGTGGTGGCGGCGAGCCCGCCGGTGGCCAGCGCGACCACCGCGCCCGCCTTCAGCGCGCCGCGGCGGCTGACCTCGGTCAGCACGTCGGCGAAGGTGGGGTTCGCCGAGGTGTTGGGCACTTCGTGGAAGCAGGCGTCACCGCAGCGGTAGGTGCAGGTGACGGCCGCGCGGCTGGATGAGTGGCCGGTGAGCAGCGGCAGGAGTTTCAACGCGGACCTCCAAGTTCGGAGATTCGACGCTAGGCCAACCGACCGGCGGAGGCCATCCCTCCGTTGGTCGGTTGTTCACCTCTCGTTCACTAAAACTCTTCGCCGACCAGCGCCGCGGTGGCCGGAACGCGGTGTTCGTCCGGTGTGCGCTGCCTGATCGCGAGCAGCGCGCCCGCCAGTACACAGAGGACAGCGGCGGCCAGGAACGGCGCCTGCGGCGAACCGAACCACTCGGCCACGTGCCCGACCACGGTCGCCGCGACCGCGCCGCCCATCCAGCGCAGGAAGTTGTAGCCCGCGCTCGCCACCGGCCGCGGCGCGTCGCTGACCGACATCGCGGTGCCGGTGAACAGCGTGTTCAGCAGGCCGGACACCAGCCCGGAGGCGATGATCGCGACCACCAGCACCGGCTTGCTCGGCACCATCATCACCGCCAGCAGCACCGCGTAGGCGAGCACCGCCACCACGGTCGCGTGCCGTTCGCCGAGCCGGGCCGCCAGCTTCGGGGCGAGCACCACCCCGGCCACCGCCACGCACAGGCCCCAGCCGCAGAACACCAGGCCGACCGCGATGGCGCTCCACTCCAGCACGAACGGGGACCACGCGAGCACGGCGAAGAAGGCCGCGGTGTAGAGCGCCGAGCCGATCGAGGTCCGCAGCAGGCCGCCGTGCCCGAGCGCGCGGATCGGGTCCAGCAACCGCACCCGCGGCCGCCGCTCGTGCTTGTCGCTGCTGAGGAACACCGAGCACAGCACCAGCGCGCCCGCCATCAGCACCGCGGTGCCGAGGAACGGGCCGCGCCACGAGATGTTGCCGAGCAGCGCGCCCAGCAGCGGGCCGACCGACAGGCCGACGCCGAGTGCCGCCTCGTACAGCAGGATCGCGCCAGCCTGCCCGCCGGTGGCGGCACCGACGATCACCGAAAGCGCGGTCGCGATGAAGAAGGCGTTGCCGAGTCCCCACACCGCCCGCAGCCCGACCAGCTGCTCGATCGAACCGGCGGCCGCGCACAGCGCGGTGGCCACCACGATCAGCGTGAGCCCGGTGAGCACGGTCCGCTTGGCGCCGAACCGCGCGCTCATCGCGCCGGTGAACAGCATCGCCACCACCTGCACGCCCAGGTAGGAGGAGAACAGCAGGGTCACCTCGGACGGCGTGGCGTGGAGCCCTTCGGCGATGGACAGCAGGATCGGGTCCACCAGCCCGATGCCCATGAAGGCGATGACCGCGGCGAACGCGGTGATCCAGACCTGCTTGGGCTGGCCCTTGATCGCGGCCAGCAGGCTCCCGTGGTTTCCGGCGCTCATCAGCGCGTTGCCTCCTCACGCACGACGGTGTTACTTAGCCATGCTAATTAAATTTGCTGAGCATGTCCAAGTAATCCGCCGCACAGGTACGGTCACCGCATGGACGCGGTGGTTTTTGATCTCGACGGGGTGCTGGTCGACTCGGAGCGGACCTGGGACGAGGTGCGGCGCGCGGTGGTCGCCGAGCACGGCGGCACCTGGCAGGACGGGACGACCAGGGCGCTGCAGGGCATGAGCACCCCCGAATGGGCGCGGCACCTGGTGGACGAACTCGGTGTCCGGCTCACCGCGGACGAGGTGGCGAAGGCGGTCGTCGACGGCATGCGGCAGCGGTACGCCGAAGGCCCGCCGGTGATCGCGGGCGGTCCGGAAGCGGTGCGCGCGGTCGGCGAGCGGTACCCGATGGCCATCGCGAGCTCGTCGCCGCCGGTGCTGATCCAGGCGTTCCTCGAAGCCACCGAGCTGACCGGACTGGTGCGCGTGGCGTTGTCCAGCGAGCAGGTGGACGCGGGCAAACCTGCCCCGGACGTGTACCTCGAAGCCGCGCGGCGACTCGGCGTCGACGCGGCGGAGTGCGCGGCGGTGGAGGACACCACGAACGGGTTGAAGTCCGCGCTGGCCGCGGGCATGCGCGTGCTCGCCGTGCCGAACCCGCACTTCCCGCCGGACCCGGCGGTGCTGGCACGGGTTTCCGCGGTGCTGCGCGACATCGGCGACCTGCCGCGGGCGCTCGGCCTGGCGGTGCGCTAGGCGCGGGCCAGCAACGGTCAACCCAGCCAGGTCACCCGTGGGCGCGCGCACGAACGAGCGAACTGCCCGGTACCGACGGGTGATCACCGCGGAGATCGATAACGGCCCCCGTCCCGGCGCGACTACCTGGTGCGAGCACCGGCAATCGGCGCGGGAAAGGGGCTGTGATGTTCATTCGGCGAATCGGGGTCACGGGTGCGGTGGTCGTCGCGGCGATGAGCGTCGGGGCACCCGCCTACGCGGTCGGTGAGGACGGGGTGGGAAACGCCGGGGTGGCCGCGGTGCCCGCGAGCAGCGGGCAGGTCACCCCGGTCGGCCCGCTCGCGGAATGCGACGTCTACGGCACGAACCAGGCGACGTCGGCCGAAGTGCGGCAGACCGGCGTCGTGCGCTACGGCGAAGCGACGGCGTCCTGCGTGCAGGACGAAGAAGCGGAGAAGAACCTGGTCCAGATCGAAGGCGACAGCTTCCAGCTCGACGCCTTCGTGACCGCGAGCAGACAGCGCATCCGCACCGGCGAGTACTCGGTGCGCTGCGAGGGCACCGCCACCGGCACCACCTACGCGCAGTTCACCATCCGCAACATCCGGGGCGTCACCCCGCCGAACCCGGTGGGGGAGAACGCCACCGTCTGGGTCAACGGCACGCTGCACGGCACCCCGGCGAAGGCGAAGGTGGTCTTCCGCGAAACCCTCAAGGACGGCACCGGCGGCCTCGACCTGACCGCCATGCACGTCTATCTCTACGGAGCGGACGACACCTCGCGCGGCCACGCGGCGATCGGCCGGGCGTCCTGCTCGCCGTTCGCCTGACGGTTTCGAGAACACGAATGTGGCTTTCGGAGCGGAAACGCCCCGAAAGCCACATTCGTGTTCCGGGCAAGGCACCGGGCCGGCGGCCGGCAACGGGAGACGACCACGCCCGCCAGCCCCACCTCCCCCATCCCGGTCCAAAGCCAAAAACACGGCGGAGGCCCCTTCGTCAAGGTACGTTTTCCAGCCTTGACGAAGGGGCCTCCGCCGTAGTCACAATCCGAAACCGGGGTGGAGTACCCGATCAGTTTTCGCCGGCGATGAACTTTTCGACGGCGTCGCGGGCGGTGGCGTCGTCGTACTGCTCCGGCGGCGACTTCATGAAGTACGAGGAGGCCGACAGGATCGGCCCGCCGATGCCGCGGTCCTTGGCGATCTTCGCGGCCCGCACCGCGTCGATGATGATGCCCGCCGAGTTCGGCGAGTCCCAGACCTCGAGCTTGTACTCCATGTTCAGCGGCACGTCACCGAAGGCGCGGCCTTCGAGGCGCACGTAGGCCCACTTCCGGTCGTCGAGCCACTGCACGTAGTCCGACGGCCCGATGTGCACGTTGCTCTTGCCGAGGTCGCGGTCGACCTGCGAGGTCACCGCCTGGGTCTTGGAGATCTTCTTCGACTCCAGCCGCTCGAGCTCCTTCATGTTCAGGAAGTCCATGTTCCCGCCCACGTTGAGCTGCATGGTGCGGTCGAGCTGCACCCCGCGGTCCTCGAACAGCTTCGCCAGCACGCGGTGCGTGATGGTGGCGCCGACCTGCGACTTGATGTCGTCACCGACGATGGGCACCCCCGCGTCGGTGAACTTCTTCGCCCATTCGGGGTCGGAAGCGATGAACACCGGCAGCGCGTTGACAAAGGCGACGCCCGCGTCGATGGCGGCCTGCGCGTAGAACTTGTCCGCCTCCTCCGAGCCGACCGGCAGGTACGAGACCATGACGTCGACCTCGGCCTCACGCAGCACGGAGACCACGTCGGCGGGCGACTCGTCGGACTCCTCCACGGTCTCCCGGTAGAACCGGCCGAGGCCGTCGAGCGTGTGCCCGCGCTGCACGGTGACGCCGAGCGGCGGGACGTCGGCGATCTTGATGGTGTTGTTCTCGCTGGCCACGATGGCCTCGCTGAGGTCGCGCCCGACCTTCTTGGCGTCGACGTCGAACGCGGCCGCGAACTCGATGTCCCGGACGTGGTACTCACCGAACTGGACGTGCATCAGCCCGGGCACACGCGAGGCGGGATCGGCGTCGCGGTAGTACTGCACACCCTGCACCAGCGATGCGGCACAGTTGCCGACGCCAACGATGGCCACCCGAACGCTGCGGCGGTTCTCGCCCATGCCGGATTCTCCTTTGGTTTCGTTCTTCACGTAGGTAGTCGCAGTGGTCGCCGAGCGCTCAGGGCTCCTGTGCCCGCTGCTCGGCCTGCTCGTGCGCGATCAGCTCGTTGAGCCAGCGCACTTCTCGTTCGCTGCTTTCCAGGCCAAGCCGGTGCAGCTCGCGGGTGTAGCGGTCGATCCTCTCCTCGGCCCTGGCCATGGCCGCCCGCAGTCCCTCACGCCGCTCCTCGACCCGGCGGCGGCGGCCTTCCAGGATCCGCATCCTGACGTCGGCCGGTGTCCGGGAGAAGAACGCGAGGTGGACGCCGAAGCCCTCGTCGTCCCAGGTCTGCGGACCGGCGTCGCCGAGCAGTTCGGCGAAGCGCTCCTTGCCCTCGGCGGTCAGCTTGTACACCCGTTTCCCGCGGCGGGCCGCCCACGCACGGCTCTGTGCTCGAGCGCCGGGATCGGGCGCCGGGGCTTCGCCGGCCTCCTCGACGATGAAGCCCGCCCGCTGCAACCGCCGCAAGGTCGGGTACAGCGAACCGTAGGAGAAGGTGCGGAACATGCCGAGGGTTTCGTGCAGCCGCTTGCGCAGCACGTAACCGTGCATGGGTGCCTCGTGCAGCAGTCCCAGCACCGCGAACTCCAGCACGCCGGCCACCCCCTTCCGGGAACAAACGACGCGCTCCGGCGTTGCTCCGTATTACTCCATCCGCGCGTCGCAACCTACCGGTCCACTATATCGCGCCGATACATCGAAGTGGCGTACGTAACCCTGTGGATCACCCGTTGGTTGCCGAATGACAGTGGTGGAATTCACCAGAGCGTTATCAGGTCGTCGGCGTGTCGCGTCCGGGCCGCGGGGCGCTAGGCAGAACGGCTCATCGTCACGGCCGCCGGGACACGTACTCTGTCAGCGTGCGAACCCACCGGCAGATCGTGGACTACGCGTTGCAGCGCCGTGCGCTGCTCGCCGAGGTCTACTCGGGACGCGTCGGCACCGCGGAGGTGTGCGACGCGGGCCCGTACCTGCTCAGGGCGGCCAAGTTCCACGGTCACCCCGGCCAGGCCGACTGCCCCGTGTGCCGCAAGGAGGTCCTCACCGAGGTCTCCTGGGTGTACGGCGACGAGCTGAAGCACGCCTCGGGTTCGGCGCGGGCTCCGGAGGAACTGGCGAGAATGGCCAACCATTTCGCCGAGTTCACCGTGTACGTGGTTGAGGTCTGCCGGACGTGCGGCTGGAACCACCTGGTGCAGTCATACGTCCTTGGGACCGGACAACCACATCCACGAACCCGGCCGCGGAGGTCGGCCGGGCAGTGATCCCAGCGTCACAGGGGCAAGCGAGAACCGATGACCACAGAACGGCGTCCCCCGAAACGCCGATCTGGGAGGCCTTTCCGTGAATGATCAGTACGGCCGAGGTTGGCCGGAAGAGGAGCCGGGGCAGTGGGACAACCCACAGAGCCCGCAGTGGCCCGGCGGCGGCGACCACCGCGCTCCCCGGCAACCCCAGCGTGGCAACCCCGAGTGGCCGGCCGCTGACGAACCGCAGTGGCCTGGCGAGCAGGGCGGCCGAGGCCGCCCGCGCAACGGCCCGCCGCCCGGCGGCCAGCCCGGCTGGCCGCAGGAGGACAGGCAACCCCCGCCCCCGCGTCAGCAGCACGGCGGCGGGTACCGCCCGCCACCGCCGGGGCAGCCGCCGCTGCCGCCACGCCGCCAGCCGCCGCGCCAGGAGGAGCCGACGAGCTTCGTGCCGCCGACCCCCGAGCGCGAGCCCGAGCTGATCACGCACCACGAGCACAACGGCACCGGTTATCCCGACGACCCGTACGACGAGTACGACCGCCGGGACAGCTGGCCGTCCGACGAGCACCAGGCCGCGTTCAACGAGTTCGGCGCGGACGACGGTGACGGGGACGGCGACAAGAAGCAGCTGCTGAGCCCCGCCCTGCGCAAGCGGCGCCGCTGGAAGCGGGTGCGGCGGGTGCTGTACGTGCTCGTCGGCCTCTTCGTGGTGGTGCCGGCCGCGGCGTTCACGGTGCTGTACTTCACCGTCGACGTGCCCACCCCGCAGGAGGTGGCGGCCAAGCAGGACAAGGTGGTCACCTACTACTTCGCCGACGAGTCGGAGCTGGGCAAGGACATCCCGCAGGGCGGCAACCGGGTGATGCTCCAGCCGGAGGACATCCCGCAGCACGTGCGCCGGGCGATTTACGCCACCGAGGACTCCACCTTCGAGACGAACTCCGGGTTCGACATCACCGGCATCCTGCGTGCGGTCTACAACCAGGTCACCGGCGGTGTCGGTGGTGGTTCGACGATCAGCCAGCAGTACGTGAAGAAGGCCACCGAGAACGAAGAGGGCACTCTCACCCGCAAGGCCACCGAGCTGGTCAAGTCCTTCAAGATGAACAAGCAGTACGACAAGGACGAGATCATCACCGCGTACCTGAACACGATCTACTTCGGGCGCGGCGCGTACGGCATCGAGACGGCGGCTCAGTCGTTCTTCGGCAAGCAGGCCAAGGACCTGACCACCTCCGAGGCCGCGCTGCTGGCCGGGCTGATCCAGCAGCCGGGCCGGTCGGAGAACCGCGCGGTCGCCGAGGAGCGCTGGCGGGTGGCGATGGACCGGATCGTGGACAACCAGTGGATGACCCCGGCCGAACGGGCGCAGGCCACCTTCCCGGTGCCGCGGCCGGTGGACGAGGTGCGCCAGCAGACCATCACCGGGCCGAACCTGCTGATGAAGAACCGGATCGTGGACGAGCTGGAGTCCAAGGGCATCACCGAGGACAAGATCCAGTCCGGTGGTTACAAGATCTACACCACGGTCGATCCGAAGGCGCAGGACCTGGCGATCAAGACGGTCGACGAGGTGATGAAGGGCCAGCCGGAGGACCTGCGGGAAGCGCTGGTCGCGATCGATCCGAAGACCGGTGGCGTGCTCGCCTACTACGGCGGCCCGAACACCAAGGAGGACCAGCGCGACTGGGCGAACACCCCGCGGCCGCCGGGCTCGTCGTTCAAGCCGTTCGACCTGGTCGCACTGCTGAAGACAAACAAGGGCCTCGGTGAGGTCTACGACGGCACGTCACCGCGGAAGATCCAGGGCGCCACGGTCCGCAACTCCGAGGGCGTGGACTGCAGTGCGCAGTGCTCGGTCGCGGAGGCGATGGAGAAGTCGGTGAACACCGTGTTCTACGACTTCGTGGCCAGGCAGACCGGGGTCGAGGAGGTCGTCGACGCCGCGCACCAGGCCGGGGTCAAGGCGCCGCTGACCGACGCCGACAACAACCTCTCCATCGGTGGTGGCCGGGGCGCGGAGGTGACGCCCGCCGAGATGGCGGCGGCCTACGCGACCTTCGCCGCGGACGGCATCCAGCGCGACTACCACTTCGTGTCGAAGGTGGTGAACTCGCGCGACGAGGTGGTCTACGAGGCCGAGGTCGAGGAGAAGCCGGCGTTCGCCGAGAACGACCCGGAGAAGAGCAAGCAGATCGCCGGGAACGTGACGAAGTCGCTGGTGCCGGTGCTGCCGTACTCGAAGCTCGCGTGCGCGGGCGGGTACGACTGCGCCGGGAAGACCGGTACGCACCAGTACACGCCGAAGGCGGGTGAGCCGGACAGCCTCGGCAACGAGAACTCGCAGGCGTGGATGGTCGGCTACGCGCCGACGGTGTCCGCGAGCGCGTGGGTCGGCACCGAGGCCGACAAGGTCATCCGGATGGCGAACAAGAAGAAGATCTACGGCAAGGACCTGCCCGGCGAGATCTGGAAGAAGTTCATGGACGGCTACCTCAAGGGGAAGCCGAAGGAGAAGTTCTCCGACGTCAAGCTGATCGGCAGGCAGGTGCCGACGGCGCCGCCGTCGAACTCGCAGAAGTCGCAGCCGCCGAGCCAGACGCCTTCGTCCGCGCCGCCGAGCGAGTCCACGAACCCGTCGGAGCCGCCGGACGAGGACCCGTCGGGCAAGCCGAGCAGCTCGGGCAGGCCGTCCATTCCGGGCGTCCCGAACCCGGGCCACGGCAACGGCGACCCGGCGAACGGCCGAGATCCCGACGACAACTGAACAGGCCAGAACACGAATGTGGCTTTCGGAGCGTTCTTCGCGCCCCGAAAGCCACATTCGTGTTCGGGGGTCCTCAGGCGGCCGCGGCGGTGCTGAGGAGCTGCGCCCGGTCCGCCGGGGAGACGTACGCGCCACCCGCCACGATCGAGTGAATCTTGCGGGTGTTCCGGATGTCGGCCAGCGGGTCGGCGTCGAGGACCAGCAGGTCGGCGACCTTGCCGCGGGTGACGGTGCCGTGGGTGGCGGACCGGCCGAGGTGGCGCGCGGGTTCCTTGGTCGCCGCCTGCAGGGCCTGCATGGGCGTGCACCCGGCGTCCACCAGGAAGGCGAGTTCGTCGTGGAGCGCGAAGCCAGGGAACACCCAGGGCGCCCCGGTGTCCGTGCCGGCCAGGATCGGCACGCCCGCCCGCCGCAGCGCGCCGGTGAACCGCAGCCGGTGTTCGAAGAGCGCCCGCTGATCGGGTTTCCGCCGCAACCGCGCCAGCGTCCACCGCCAGCTCTCCCGGATCGAAGGCGGAAGGTACTTCAGCCGGTAGTCGTCCGCCGAGAGCAGCGACGGCCGGTCGAGCACGAGGTGCCGCGCAAGCGCGGGCACGTGGGGCGGCGCCGGGCGGACGAACTCGGCCGGGTCCAGCGCCACGCGCCGCGGCGGCAGTGGTGGCGGCACCGTGGTGATCCCGTTCGCCAGCAGCAACGCCGGGTCACCGCCGTGCACCCGCACATCGCACAACCCCGGTACGACGAACTTCCCGCGCAGGTCGAGCTTGCGCACCCCGCGCGGCACGTGCGTGTCACCGAACCGCCCGAGCGCGGTGATCCGCCCGGCACGCACGACCACCGTCGCGTCCGGCCGCGGGCGGCCGCCGGTGGCGTCGATGACGGTGGCGTGCAGGAGCGCCAGGTCCGTTGGGGTCACCCATCGACTGTCCGTGATCCCGGCGCCGGAATCCCTACCGTGCGCTACCCCTTCCGCGGTGGGGTGGGCACCACACGCCGTTCCACGCCGGACACACCGGCCGCTTCGATCACCGCGAGCGCCTCGACCGCGGAGGCCGGGTCGACCGGGTACGCGCCTTCGCCACGCAGCGCGGCCGCGACCTCCAGGTAGAACTGCTCGTACTGCCCGGTCTCGGTCGGCACGCGGCGCGTGTCGTCCCCGGTGCCGAGCACGCCGTAGTCGCTTTCCGGCTCCACGCCCCAGCCGGGCTCACCCGGCTTCATGCCCGCCTTGATCTGCGGTTCCTGCACGTCCAGGCCGTACTTGGTGAAGGTGGCGCGGTTGCCGAGCACGCGGAACCGCGGGTTCAGCGTGGCGGCGAGCGCGGAGGTCCACAGGTGCGAGCGGACGCCGTTCGCGTGCGTCAGCGCGACGAAGACGTCGTCGTGCACCGCGCTGCCTTCGCGCCGCTTGTCCAGTTCGGCGTAGACCTCGGTGACCGGGCCGAACAACTGGAGCGCCTGGTCGACGATGTGCGCGCCGAGGTCGTAGAGCAGCCCGCCCGCCTCGGCGGGGTCGGCGAACTCGCGCCAGCTGTCGCGCAGCTTCGGCACCCAGCGGTCGTAGCGCGATTCGAAGCGGAAGACCTCACCCAGCTCACCGGAGTCGAGCACCTTGCGCACGGTCCGGAAGTCGGAGTCCCAGCGGCGGTTCTGGAACACGGTCAGCCCGACGCCGGCCGCGGTGGCCGCGTCGATCACCCGCTGTGCCTCGGCGGCGGTCGGCGCGAACGGCTTGTCCACCACCACGGGCACCCCGTGCTCGATGGCCTGCAGCGCGAGCGGCACGTGCGTCCGGTTCGGCGTGCTGATCACCACCAGGTCGAGCCCGCGCGAATACAGCTCGTCGGCGTCACCGAGGATCTCGGCGCCGGGGTGGTCGGCGGCGGCCTGCTCCGCCCGCGCGGGATTGCCGGTGACGATCGCCGCCACGCTCAGGCCCGGGGTCGCGGCGACCAGCGGCGCGTGGAACACCCGCCCGCCGGTGCCGTAGCCGATGATTCCCGCTCGCAAGTCAGCCATGCGCCCATTAAAACAACACTGTTTATTAATGGCAACACATGCGAGGATCGGCGGGTGGAGAGCGAGATCAGGGCCGGGGTGAACCTGCGTGGCCTGCGTGAGCACAACCAGGCGCTCCTGCTCGGCGAGATCCGGCGCGCGGGCGGGCTCAGCCGGATCGAGCTGGCCGAACGCAGCGGGCTGACCCAGCAGGCCGTCTCCAAGATCGTGCCCGCGCTGCTCGACGCGGGAGTGCTCGACGAGGAACGCGAGCCGTCGCGCGGGGTGGGCAAGCCACGCACCCGGCTGCGCATCCGGCCGGGCGCGCGGCACGCGCTCGGCGCCCAGCTCGACCGGGACGAACTGCGCGTGGTGCGCACCGACCTGCTCGGCGCGGTCGTCGCCGAGGAAACCCGCGAGCTGCCGCACGAGTTCACCCCGGACGACGCCATCGCCGCCATCGGGTCCTGTGTGGACGGTCTGCGGGACGACTCCGTGCTCGGCCTCGGCGTCGGCGCGCTCGGCCCGCTGGACCACACCACCGGCGTGCTGCGGGAGGCGACCAACCTGCCCGGCTGGCACGAGGTCCCGCTGCGCGAGCTGCTCGCCGCCGCCACCGGGTTGCCGGTGCTGCTGGACAAGGACACCAACGCGGCCGCCGCCGGGTACGCCTGGCACGCCGCCACCCCGGCGCGCGCGGTGGCCGTGGTGCTGGTCGGCACCGGCATCGGCGCCGGGCTGCTGATCGACGGCCGGGTCTACCGCGGCCCGCGCACCAACGCGGGCGAGTTCGGGCACACCACCATCGCGCACGACGGCCCGCGTTGCCCGTGCGGCCGGCGCGGCTGCGTCGAGGTGCTGCACAACGCCGCCGTCCGCCGGGGTGATCCGGGGGAGGCCGCGCGCCTGCTCGGCGTCGGCCTGGTCGACCTGGTCCAGCTGCTCGACCTCGAGCAGATCGTGCTCGCGGTGCGTGACCGGCCGGAGCTGTACCGCGCCCAGATCGAGGCCCAGCTGAGCGCGTCCCTGCCGCTGCCGGGGTGGCAGAAGATCGACCTGGTGCTCGCCGAGCACGACGATCGCCTGGTCGCGGCCGGTGCGGCCACCGAAGTGCTGGCGAAGTTCTACGCGGGCACGCGGTGGTGACCGGTTCACCGGCGTGTCACCGGCGGCGCCGATACCATCCGGCCCGTGCCCACCGAGCCCGAGCAGACCACCGTGACCGAACCGGTCTCACTGGACCCGGCGCACAGAGTCCTTCCCAGCCACACCAGCCCGCTGGCGGCCGGCGCGAGCAAGCCGTTCGGCGGTCCCGTCGGTGAGCACGCGGCGCTGGGCAGGCACTGGTTCTGGTCACCGCTGCGGGTGGCGCTGCTGCTCGCCGTGGTGGGTCTCACGCTCAGCTGGTTCGGCAAGGCCGCCTGCATCCAGCAGTACCCCGGCGCGGACGGCACCCCGGAGCTGGACTGGCGATCGGGCCGCCCGTACGTGGCGATGTGCTACTCGGACGTGGTCCCGCTCTACAGCGCGGAACGGCTGAACGAGCCCGGCACCTTCCCGTACAAGACCAGCTGGGTGGACAACGAGGGCACCTCCGAGGCGCAGGTCCGGTACATGGA
Organism: Amycolatopsis albispora; assembly: GCF_003312875.1. Classification (NCBI taxonomy): domain Bacteria; kingdom Bacillati; phylum Actinomycetota; class Actinomycetes; order Pseudonocardiales; family Pseudonocardiaceae; genus Amycolatopsis; species Amycolatopsis albispora. Next base: position 6,602,531 of record NZ_CP015163.1, on the reverse strand, counting down.
GTACCCGGTGCTGTCCGGGCTGTTCCAGTGGGTCAACGCGAAGCTGACCGACGCGTGGCTCGCCGGAGCGGAAGCGGGGTTCCTGCCGGGCGCCATCCCGGTGGCCGTCTACTTCAACATCTCCGCGTTGTGGCTGGCCATCGCCTGGCTGGTCACGGTGTGGGCGGTGGCCATGACCAACCGGAGACGACCGTGGGACGCCGCGCTGGTCGCGGTGTCACCGCTGATGCTGGTGCACGCGTTCACCAACTTCGACACGCTCGCCACCGCGTTCGCCGCGGGCGGGGTGCTCGCCTGGTCGCGGCGGCGGCCGATGCTCGCCGGGCTGCTGATCGGGCTGGGTGCCGCGGTGAAGCTGTACCCGTTGTTCCTGCTCGGGCCGTTGCTCATCCTCTGCATCAGAGCGGGGAAGGTGCGCGCGTGGACCACCGCCGCGCTGACCGCGGCCGGGGCGTGGCTGGCGGTGAACCTGCCGATCGCGCTGGCCTACCCGGTCGGCTGGCGCGAGTTCTTCCGGCTCAACGGCGAACGCGGGATGGACCCGGACTCGCTGTACAACGTGATCTCCTACTTCACCGGCTGGCCGGGCTTCGACGGTCTGCTGCGGTCCGGGGAAACCCCGGTCTGGCTGAACACGGTGACCGCCGTGCTGTTCCTCGCCTGCTGCGCGGGCATCGCCTTCCTCGGCCTCAACGCGCCGATCCGGCCGCGGTTCGCGCAGCTCGGTTTCCTGGTGGTGGCGGCGTTCCTGTTGACGAACAAGGTGTGGAGCCCGCAGTACTCGCTGTGGCTGGTGCCGCTGGCGGTGCTGGCGCTGCCGCGCTGGCGGCTGCTGCTCGGCTGGATGGTGCTCGACGCGCTGGTGTGGGCGCCCCGCATGTTCTTCTACCTCGGCGAGGACAACCGCGGTCTGCCCGAGGGCTGGTTCCTCGGCACCGTGGTGGTGCGGGACATCGCCGTGCTGGCGTTGTGCGCGCTGATCATCCGCGACATCCGGCGCCCGGAAAAGGACCTGGTGCGTGCCTCCGGCGACGACGACCCGGCCGGTGGCGTGCTCGACCGGGCCAGGGACGTGCTGATCTACCGCGGCGGGGTGTTCAGCCGCAGGTCACCAGCCGCGAGTGCGCGAAGCCGCTGACCCGCTCACGGCCGTGCACCACCGGCTCGGCCCGCAGGAACACGAAGAACAACGCGACCAGCAACGCGGCCCGTCCCCACACCCCGACGGCCACGGCCTGCGCGGCGAAGCCGTCGTAGATCCCGCCCGCGTTCTGCGGCACCATCGCGAACCAGCGGAAGATGCCGATGCCCATGGCCAGGTCGGCGACCAGGTACGCGGCGATCCAGGTCCACCGGATCCGCAGCAGCACGAACATCGGCAGCAGCCACAGCGTGTACTGCGGCGAATGGACCTTGTGCAGCAACAGGAATCCGCACAGCATCGCGGCCGCGACCGGGAGCAGCGGGTACACCCCGTCCCGGCGGTAGCGCTGCCAGCCGAGCACGCACGCGAGCGCGAACGACGCCAGCATCAGCGTCGGGGACACCACGTTCATCACGCTCTGGAAGGTGTCGTTGTCCGGATCGGACAGTGGCCGGAAACCCCAGAACCAGATGGAGTTGGTCGACACGTCGACCTTGCGGTCGCCCTGGAACTGGAACGAGGCCCACCAGCCCTCGAACCCGGCCAGCATGAACGGCAGGTTCGCGGCCACCCCGGTGCCCGCCGCGATGGCGATCACCCGCAACGCGCCGCGGAGGTCGTAGCGGCTGTGCTCGCGTTCGCCGTTGGTCAGCACGTACAACGCCAGCGGCACCACGAAGATCGCCGGATACAGCTTGAGCGCGAAGCCGATGCCGAGCAGCACCGCGGCGATCGCCGCCCGCTGCGGCAGCGGCCGTTTCCCGAGCAGGGTGACAAAGAACGCGGCGACCGCGGTGAGCACCACCGGCAGGTCCCAGTTGTGGAAGGCGTAGAGCACCAGCGGCGGGCCGATCGCCCACCACAGCGCGCGCCAGCCCGCCATTCTGCCCAGCAGCCACGCGGTGAGCAGGCCGAACGGCGCCAGCAGCAGCGCCGAAGCCAGCAGGAACCCGGCGTCGGTGTCGACGAAGAACGCGCCGGCCCAGATCAGCACCCCGGTGAGCACCGGGTATTCGACCGAGCCGCCGGTCAGCTGCCCGTTCTCCAGCGCGCCGTCGACGTACGGGAACACGTGCCGGTCGATGTCGCGGCCGATCCACAGGTGCTGGATGTCGGAGTAGCAGACGTCGGCGTAGCTGCGCTGGGTGTAGTCGGGGCCGCTGCGGCCCCAGACGTCGAACTCGGGCCCGGTGCAGCGGTCCTTGTTGGCGAAGCCCAGCACCATGGTCACCCCGCACAACACCACGAGCGCGGCGAGCGCGGCCCGGCTGAGCTGCTTGGTCACCTCGCCAGTGCCTCCCGCAGATAGGCGATGTCGGCGGCCTGGCCGTCACCCGGTGTCTCCACCACCACCGGCGCCCCGGCGGTGCGGGCCACCTCGGCCAGCAGCTCCGGGTCGATGGTGCCGTCGCCACCGACCACGTTCGCGTGCCGGTCGCGGGTGGAGCCGAACTCGTCGCGGGAGTTGTTGAGGTGCACCAGATCAATCCGGCCGGTGATGGCCTTGACCCGGTCCACCACGCCGTCGAGCTGCCAGCCCGCCGCGTAGGCGTGGCAGGTGTCCAGGCAGAAGCCCGCGCCGAACTCGCCGACCTGGTCCCACAGCCGGGCGATCATCTCCAGGTCCTTGGTCATCGCGCCGTCACCGCCCGCGGTGTTCTCGATCAGGATGGGCACCGCGAACCCGCCGCTCTCGGCTTGGCGCTCGAACAGCTTGCGCCAGTTCGCCAGTCCCTCGGCCGGATCCTCGCCCTTGCGCACGTGCCCGCCGTGCACGATCAGGCCCTTCGCGCCGACCTCGGCGGAACCGGCCGCGTGCTGCGCCACGCCCTTGCGCGACGGGATGCGGATGCGGTTGTTCAGCGAAGCCACGTTGATCAGGTAGGGCGAGTGGATGAACACCTCGATCTCGTCCGCGGCGATCTCGTCCGCGCTGGGGTGGCGCTTCGGCGCCTTCCAGCCCTGCGGGTCGGAGAGGAAGAACTGCACCACCTCGGCGCCGCGTTCCCTGGCCGCGGGCAACGGGTCGTCGTCACGAACATGCGCACCGATCTGCATGTGAGCACGCTACAGGCGGAAAACTTTCCACTCGAAGCACCGCCGATCACGTAGATGGGCTACCTTGGGCGCGGTGCGTGAACAGGGAGGCGGCGCATGAGCAGGAACGTGAATCGGATCGGTGCGGTCGGCTTCATGGTGGCGGTGTCCGCCGCGCTGACGCTGCCCGGCACGGCGAACGCCGCGGAAGGCGTCGACCCGGTGATCGTCGGCGAATGCGACGCGACCCTCAAGGGCGAGAACGGCAAGCCGCTCACCGTGGACCTCGGTGCCGCCGCCAACGCGCCCGGCCTGCTCGACCTCGGCCTCAGCTCGAAGTCGCCGGGTGGCAACGGCAAGGCCAAGCCGCTGCTGTCGCTGCCGGTGAAGGAAGCGCTCGACGGACTGGGCATCAGCAAGACCGGTCTGGTGGTGGACACCGCGGGCACCATCTGCGACACCGCGCAGACCACCACGAACGCCGTCGGCGCGACCACCCAGGGCCTGCTCGGTGGCGACGGCGCCGAACAACCGCCGCCGGACGACAACAACCCGGGCCCGAAGCCGCCGCCCGCGCCGAACCCGCCGGAAGAGGACGACGACGACCCGGCCGAGGACGCACCGATCCAGACCAATCCCGGCACCGGTGGCGGCAGCGCGAACAGCGGGGTCGACTCCAGCTTCCTGCCGCTCGGCCAGGCGCTGATCGGCCCGGCCGCGATGATCGGCCCGGTCCTCCCGCCCGGGGTCGCGCCGCCCGCCGCGCCGAACCTCGGCGAGCAGCTCCCGCCGCAGGTGCTGGCGGAGAACTCGGGCACCGCGGAAGCGCTGCCCGGCGCCACCCCGCCCCAGCGGGTGCCGCTGCTGATCGCCGTGCTCGCCGTGGTCGTGGTCGCCGCGCTGCTGGCCAGGACCTGGCTGCGCCGCCGCGCCGCCTGAGCGCCGGTAACTCTCCGCTACCGGTATTCCACCCGTTCGCCGGGCTTCTTCGGCGCGCGCGCCGTCACCCGGTCCCGTTACCGTCGTTGTTCCGGGTGAGCAGGGCACGGGCAGGGTGAGAGGGCTGTGGCGATGCGCAGGCGTATCCAGCGAACGGCCGCCGTGGGGGCGGCGACATTCCTACTGGCGGGCTCCGCCGCGATCGCCACACCGGCCACCGCGTCGGCCGCCGCCACCAAGAAGGTGCCGTGCGGCAGCTCCGTCACCGCCAAGCCCGGTGACACCATTCTCGGCACCACCCCGCTGCTCGGCATTCCGCTCAACCTCGGTGTGGTCAGCGAGGCCACCAAGGTGCTGACCGGGGTGGTCGACGGCCTGCTCGGCACCCTGTGCAAGGTCACCGTGAACGTGGTCGACACCGTGGTCGCCCCGGTGCCCGGTGTCGGCGCGCCGCTCGCGGACGCCACGAAGGGCGTGGTCGACGGTGTGCACAGCGGCGCGGTCGGCGCGCTGGGCGGCGGTCAGCAGGCGCCCGAGAACAAGCCGGGCAGCCCGCAGACCCCACCGGGCGGCGGCACCGGCGGGGCGCCCCAGACCGGTCCCGGCGGCGGCGGGGTCGCGCCGATCCCGCAGTCGAACAGCGAGGTGCTCGGCGGCAGCGCGCCCGCGTTCGCGAGCCTGCCGACGAACTTTGCCTCCGGCTACGCGCCGATGCGCGACTACAGCACCATCCCGATGGCCGCGCCCGGCATCTACAGCCCGTCACCCGGCGTCCGCTACGGCGGGCAGATCCCCGGGTACGCGCCGGAGTTCGGCATTCTCGGCGCGGACGGGCAGCCGCCCGCGCCGGACGCGGTCCAGAACGCCGGTGGCGCCGAGGCGCTGGCCGGGCCCGACGGCGGGTTCACCGACGGCACCGGGCTGCCGGTGCTGATCGCGGTGCTCGCCCTGTCCGGGGTGACCGCGGCGCTGGTGCGGACCTGGGTGCTGCGCAAGGCCACCGCCTGAGTATCTTTTGCGTACCCGGCTCGTTATCGTGTGCAACGCCTTCCGATCTCCCCATTCCCCGAACCGGAGGACAGCGCTCGTGCAGCACCGACTGACCAGGACCTTCCGCTCGGTACTGACGGCCACCGCCATCGCCGCACTGACCACCGGCGGGCTCGCCCTGTCCACGGGCACCGCCGCGGCGACCACGCTCCAGGCCGGCAGCTGCACCGCCGGGGTCACCGGCGTCTCCGGCGACACCGTGGCGATCACCGGTTCCTCGGTCAAGGCGCTGGTCAAGGCCGGGGCGCAGGAGGCGGGCACGCTCGCCGTCGGTGACTGGGCCGCCAACGACATCGCGAAGGTGTCCACGATCGAGGTCGGCCAGGTCGGCACCGGTTCCGCCAGCACGCAGGTCTCCGGCTCGGCCATCGGCCTCGCCGTGGCGAAGGCGCTCGAGGACACCGGCTCGTGGGGCCTCGGCATCGACCGCAAGAAGACGCTGGCCAGCGTGGAGCGCAAGGTGGCTGGCAACTGCGGGCTGACCGCCTACGCCAGCGACTACCGCGAGCCGACCAGCGAGCAGCAGCCGGCCACACAGCCCGGCGGGTCCACCGGCACGCAGCCCGGCACCGGCGGCAACCAGGGCTCGGTGCCCGGCACGCTGCCGCTCGGCACCGGCAGCACGATGGCGCCGCCGCCGGACTACAGCAACATCCCGGCCGCCACGCCCGGTGTCGCCCTGCCGCCCGGCGCGCGCTACGGCTCCGCCGCCCCCGGCCCGACCTCACCCGAGTTCGGCATTCTCGGCGCGGACCCGAACACCACGCAGGCGCCCGAGGTGCAGAACGCGGGCAACGCCGACTCGCTGGCCGCCTCCGGGCAGCCGGACAACACCGTGCAGCTGCCGATGCTGCTGGCCGTGGTCGCGCTGGCCGGGGTGACCGCCTCGCTGGTCCGGACCTGGGTGCTGCGAAAAGCGTCGTAGCGGCCAGGTACTCTTCCTCCTGACAAACCCTCCTGCCATGGAACGTCCATGGCCGTGAGCCCACAGGAGGTGAGTGGTTGTGTCACGCCATTACGAGGTAATGGTCATCCTGGATCCCACCCTCGACGAGCGGACCGTCGCCCCGACGCTGGACACGTTCCTCAACGTGATCCGCACTTCGGGCGGGGCCGTCGAGAAGGTCGACGTCTGGGGTCGCCGCCGGCTCTCGTTCGAGATCAAGAAGCACGCCGAGGGCATCTACGCCGTGCTCGACCTGAACTCGACGCCGGAAGCCGTGAAGGAGCTCGACCGGCAGCTGTCGCTGCAGGAGTCGGTGCTGCGGACCAAGGTCATGCGCCGCGAGGTCAAGCGCGCCGCCAAGCCGGCCGTCAAGGCCTGACGGAGGGTACGAGCCCATGGCTGGAGACACCGTCATCACGGTGGTCGGCAACCTGACCTCCGACCCGGAGCTGCGGTTCACCCCGTCCGGTGCGGCCGTCGCGAACTTCACCGTCGCGTCGACCCCGCGCACCTTCGACCGCCAGTCCGGCGAGTGGAAGGACGGCGAGGCCCTGTTCCTGCGCTGCAACATCTGGCGCCAGGCGGCGGAGAACGTCGCCGAGTCGCTGACCCGCGGGGCCCGCGTGGTCGTGCAGGGCAGGCTCAAGCAGCGGTCCTTCGAGACCAAAGAGGGCGAGAAGCGCACGGTCGTGGAGCTCGAGGTCGACGAGATCGGCCCCTCGCTGCGCTACGCCACCGCCAAGGTGAACAAGGTCAGCCGCGGTAGCGGCGGCGGCGGTGGTGGCGGCTTCGGCGGTGGCCAGGGCGGCGGGAGCGCCCCGGCCGACGACCCGTGGGGTTCGGCCCCGCCCGCCGGTGGCGGCGGCGGCGGTTTCAACGACGAACCCCCCTTCTGATCCAGATCACTTTTAGCTATTCCAGGAGTCGACAGTGGCCAAGCCACCCATTCGTAAGCCGAAGAAGAAGGTCTGCGTTTTCTGCAAGGCCGAGAAGAAGGGTCGCCCCGAGGCGATCGACTACAAGGACACCAACCTGCTGCGGAAGTACATCTCCGACCGCGGCAAGATCCGTGCCCGCCGGGTCACCGGCAACTGCAGCCAGCACCAGCGTGACGTCGCCATCGCGGTCAAGAACTCCCGCGAGATGGCGCTGCTGCCCTACACCTCGACCGCCCGCTAAGGAGGTTCACACTCATGGCGAAGATCATTCTCACCACTGACGTGGCGAACCTGGGCGGTCCCGGCGACCTCGTCGAGGTCAAGGACGGCTACGCGCGCAACTACCTGCTGCCGCGCGGGTACGCCATTCCCGCCACCAAGGGCGCGGAGAAGAACGTGCGGACCCTCCGCCGGGCCCAGGAGGCCCGCCGGATCCGCGACCTCGACCACGCCAAGGAGGTGCGGACCGCGCTGGAGGGCCTCGGCCACATCCAGCTGTCCGCCAAGGCGGCCGAGGGCTCGAAGAAGCTGTTCGGCTCGGTGACCACCAACGACATCGTCGCGGCGATCAAGTCGGCCGGTGGCCCGCCGCTGGACAAGCGCGTGATCGAGCTGCGCGAGCACATCAAGACCGTCGGCAAGCACCAGGTCACCGCCCGGCTGCACCCCGACGTGAAGGCCGACCTCCGCCTCGAGGTCGTCGCCAAGTAACACGTGTCCACCAAAAGGGCCGCCCTCCACCCGGAGCGCGGCCCTTTTGGCGTATATACGTGGGGAACGGCTTCCGCCGCCGGTACGTCAGAGTGGTTGACGACCGGAACTCAACTGTGGGGTACTCGGGGTTGTCGAAAGGGGACGAACCGGAATGACTGGCCCAGTCAGCATGTCCGCGCCGGGGGGAAACGGCGGAGGGTTCACCTTCCAGGCTGACCAGATCGACGCGGTCATCAAGAAGTGGCAGGACCTGCTGGACGATCTGAAGACCGACGCCGAGGACGCCAGGAACATGGCGGCGGTCAAGGCGCCGGGCAAGGAGTTCGCCAGCGGCGACTTCGCGAAGCTCGCCATCCCGTCGGTCAAGGCCTTCATCGACCAGAACACGAAGATGCAGGAGTACGTGGAGAACTACGTCGAAGCGCTCGAATCGGCGAAGAAGTCCATGACGAACAACGAGGCCGACACCGAGGCCGCGCTGAAGAAGACGGGTGAGCAGGCCTGATGAACAGCCAGCGTCTTGTCGGTCTGACGGCGGCCGCGCTCGCCACCGGTGCGCTGCTCGCGGGTTGCGGGGGTGGCGAGGAACGCAGTGCCGGGGACATCCCGACCGCCACCGTGCCCGGTGGCAAGCCCCCCGCCTCCAGTGCGCCGACCGGGGAGGAGAGTTCCGCCCCCGGCGGTTCCACCGGCTCGGCACCCAAGGTGTCCAGCCCCATCGACACCGAGAAGTTCGCCAGTGACGTCTGCGCCATGCTCTCCGAGGCGAAGGTCTCCGAACTGGGGCTCACCGACGCCACCCCGCGCGACTCCTCGACCGGCCCCACCTGCAACTGGAACTTCACCGACGCGGCCACCAACCGCATGGACATCTCCGCGCAGGCCAAGAACCCGAACGGGCTGAGCGACATCTACGACCAGAAGGATGAATTCGCCTACTTCGAGCCGATGGAGGTCGCCGGTTATCCGGCGGTGTACGCCGACGTGACCGATGCCCGCGGCGGCGGGGACTGCTCGCTCTACGTCGGGCTGAACGACCAGTTCGCGGTGCGGGTCAGCTCGTCGCTGTCCACCGGCCCGGACGAGTCGAAGCCCTGCCCGGTGGTCGAGAAGACCGCCGAAGCGATGATCGACACCGTGAAGGGCGGTTGAGCCATGCCCCTGTTCCTGATCCCGATCGTGGCCGGTGCGGCCGCCTACGGTGCGGCCACCCAGGACGAGTCCGGCAACTACACCGCCGGCGAGGGCGACCGCAAGATCGACTGCTACCAGATCTGGGAGCAGATCACCACCGGCGAGGGCCCGCAGTCGCTGTCCGAGGGGCAGGCCGCGGCCGGTCGACTCAAGGGCAACTACGAGTCGCGCATCGCCACCATCGACCAGCTCACCGCGGAGATGGACGCCGCGTGGACCGGGACCTCCGGTGAGGCGGCGAAGTCCGGCGGCCACCCGCTCAAGGTGTGGATGCAGGACTCCAAGGACAAGCTGAACGACAGCGACAAGTACCTCGGCGAGCAGTACAACGCGTTCACCACGGTGCACTCCAAGGTGCAGGAGGTGCCGAAGGAGCCGCCGGAGAGCGGGTTCCTCAACGACATCACGCCGTGGGAGACCGACACCGACCGCGCGATCGAGGAGTACAACACCAAGGGCCAGCAGAACGTCGACGCGTTCAACGCCTACTTCAAGGCCAGCGGTGACAACGGCCAGGGCATGCCGACCTACAACGCGATCTCCGGCCAGGTCCAGGCCGTCGACGTGAACGACGACGGCAGCGGGGGCGACGGCGACGGCAAGGACAAGGACGGCAACGGGGGCGGCGGCAGCGGAAGCGGCGGCGGCTCGGGCAGCGGTGGCGGGTACACGCCCGGCAACATCCCCGGCGCCAGCATTCCCGGTGGCGGTGGTGGACCGGGCAGCGGCGGGTACACCCCCGGGAACATTCCCGGCGCGGGCGGCAACGTGCCCGGCGGCAGCTACCAGCCCGGTGACATCCCCGGCTACAACCCGGGTGACATCCCCGGCGGGCCGGGCAGCCCCGGTTACAAGCCGCCGACCTGGGACGACGGCACCGGCGCTGCCGGGTACACGCCGGGCAAGATCCCGTCGGCCGGTGGTTTCGGCCCGGGTGGTTCCGGTGGCGGCGGCTTCGGGCCGGGCAGCGTGGGCGACATCCCCGGTGCCGAGGGCTTCGGCCCCGGTGGCGGTGGCGGCTTCGGGCCGGGCAGCGGCGGCAACATCGGCGCGGGTGGCGCGGGCTTCGGCCCCGGCGGCCAGTCGGGTTCCGGTGCGGGCGCGGGTGCCGGTGCCGGCAAGGCCATGGGCGGTGCCGCGATGGGCGGTGCGGCGGCGGCCGGTGCCGCCGGCAACCGCGGCATGGGCATGGGCGGCATGGGCATGGGCGGCATGGGTGCCGGTGCCGGTCGTGGCCAGGGTGCCGAGGACGAGGATCGCCAGTCGCGCTTCCTGGTCGGCGAGGACCCGAACGAGGTCTTCGGCACCGACGAGCTGACCGCGCCGCCGGTCATCGGCGAGTAATATCCGGGCCAATATCCGCTTTTCGTTCGCCCGGCCCGCCTCGCGCGGGCCGGGCGACGCGCGTCGATCACTAGGGGATGGCGAAGTTGCTGGAGAAGCAGGTCACGCTGACCACGGGCACCCTGCTCAACCTGATCCGCCGGCGCAACGGCGAGCCGCACACGGTGCTCTCCAGCACGCCGACCTGGCTCAGCGAGGAAGCCCAGCGCGCGGAGGACGAGCGCGCCAACGCCGAGCTGGCCAAGTACGGCCTGGCGGGCAGGCGTGGCATCGATCCGGGGTTCGTCGCGGTGGTCGAGGCGATCACCCGGCCGCAGCTGGAGTACTTCGCCTGGATCGACGGCGGGTTCGAGGGCAAGCCGCTGAAGTACACGCTGCTCGCCGGTTCGGCGGGCGGGGAAGCCTTCGTGCTGGCGCGCAATCCGGAGGCCGAGGGCGTGGTGCTGGCCTCGGTCCGGCCGGAGGAACTGCTCACCGAGTTCCTCGGGCAGATCCCGAACCTGGCGCCGGGCAAGGGAAACCGGCTGGTGGTGCCAAAGAGCGAGGCCACCGGCACGCGGCGCGGCCCGTCGCCGTCGGACGACGGCTTCTCGGTGATGCGGGACTCGCGGCCGAGCGCGGGCGCGGTCGAAGCGGAAGAGCTGCGGCGGGTGCTGAGCCTGCGCCGGCTCGGCGGCGGCAGCCTGTACGTGGCGGCGCGCAACCGCGCGGGCAGGCGGCAGCGGATCGACCGGCCGGTGAACTACATCGACACCATCGAGGGCCGCTGGCTGACCGAAGAGGTGCCGGGCGCCGGAGAGCCGTCGATCGCCTTCACCCCGGCCACGCCGCAGGAGCTGGCGGGCCGGTTGCGGGCCGCGCAGAGCCGCCTGACGGCCTGACCACGCGGTCACTCACATAGCGCAGCCGAGTTGTCCACAGGAGTTGTCCACAGCCGGGGGCGCCCCGGTGCACGACACGCCGAACGATCGGTTTACCGCGACACGCCGAACGAATGTCCACGAGTTTTTCCACAGCTTGCCCACATGGTCTGACCTGCGGCTTTCTCCCAGTGGTGGAGTTTTGCCCCCAGGGTGTCCACAGGTAGCGGGCGGCCTGTGACTGGATGGCCCCAGCCATCCCCAAGTTGTCCACAGGTTGTCCACGGGACGATTTGGCTAGGGCCATCCGGGGGATCTAGCGTGCCGGTGGATCCGGCGTACAATCGAACACCTGTTCGTACGCACGACAGCGAGAAAGGGAGGCTCGGGCAGTGGCCCTGACCGACGATCGCGGCTCCGGTGGTGGCTACGAGCCCGACGACCCGGGCCCGCCCGACCCCGGCGCCGGTGGCCGCGCCAGCGAGTTCGACCGGCAGCCACCGCAGGACGTGGCGGCCGAGCAGTCCGTGCTCGGCGGCATGCTGCTGTCCAAGGACGCCATCGCCGACGTGGTCGAGGTGCTGCGGCCGAACGACTTCTACCGGCCCGCCCACCAGGCGGTCTACGAGTGCATCCTCGACCTCTACGGCCGGGGCGAGCCCGCCGACCCGATCACCGTCTCGGCCGAGCTGGAACGCCGCGGCGAGCTGGGCCGGGTCGGTGGCGCGCCGTACCTGCACACGCTGATCGCCACCGTGCCCACCGCGGCGAACGCGGGGTACTACGCGGAGATCGTCTCCGAGAAGGCGGTGCTGCGGCGGCTGGTCGAGGCGGGCACGCGGATCGTGCAGTACGGCTACGGCGCCAACCAGGACAACGCCGGTGGCAACATCGACGAGGTGGTCGACCGCGCGCAGGCGGCCATCTACGAGGTGACCGAGCGGCGCACCAGCGAGGACTACGTCGCGCTGGAGGAACTGCTCCAGCCGACCATGGACGAGATCGACGCGATCGCCTCGCGGGGTGGCTCGGCGCAGGGCATCCCGACCGGCTTCGCCGATCTCGACGAGGTGACCAACGGCCTGCACCCGGGTCAGATGATCATCGTCGCGGCCCGGCCGGGTGTCGGGAAGTCGACGCTGGGGCTGGACTTCGCCAGGTCGTGCTCGATCACGCACGGCATGAGCAGCGTCATCTTCTCGCTGGAGATGAGCCGGACCGAGATCGTCATGCGCATGCTCTCGGCCGAGGCGAAGATCCGGCTGGCCGACATGCGTGGTGGCCGCATGTCCGACGACGACTGGACGAGGCTGGCGCGGCGGATGAGCGAGATCAGCGAAGCCCCGCTGTTCATCGACGACTCGCCGAACATGACGATGATGGAGATCCGTGCCAAGGCGCGGCGGCTCAAGCAGCGCAACGACCTCAAGCTCGTGGTGCTGGACTACATGCAGCTGATGTCGTCGGGCAAGCGCGTCGAGTCGCGGCAGCAGGAGGTCTCGGAGTTCTCGCGGCAGCTGAAGCTGCTGGCCAAGGAGATCGAGGTGCCGCTGGTCGCGATCAGCCAGCTGAACCGTGGTCCCGAGCAGCGCACCGACAAGCGCCCGATGCTGTCGGACCTGCGTGAGTCGGGCTCGCTGGAGCAGGACGCGGACATCGTGCTGCTGATCAACCGCCCGGACGCCTGGGAACGCGACGACCCGCGCGCCGGGGAGGCCGACCTGATCCTGGCCAAGCACCGCGCGGGGCCGACCAGCACCGTGGTGGTCGCGCACCAGCTGCACTACAGCCGCTTCGCGGACCTCGCCCAGAGCTGATCCGCACCCCCGGTAGGGGCTCAAATTTGACTTCATTTCTCAGAACCGACTTCATCTGCACTTCATAAACGAATTAGAAATGAGATTTACCGCGTTCCAGTACTTGATCAATCTCGAAGGAGCACCACGTGCCTGTTCCGACCCCAGGCGGCTTCGTCTTCGACCGCCACGGCGGCTCCCTCACCACCGACAAGACCAGCACCAATGACGATGCAGACGCTCGTCGTGAGCAGTGGTCGAACGGTGCTGGCGCGGCTGCTCAGGAGGCAGCCGCCTGGACGACGTTTGGCAATGAACTCGCTGAGTTGGGCAGCAAGCTCCAGGCGTGCCCTGCCTTCGGCCCTCTGAGTGGCTTGACCAACCTGCCCGAGGTCGAGCCTGGCGTCTTCGGTTATGGCACCGAAGTGCCACGTCATGGGGTCAACGGCGAGGAAATGATTGGTCACCTCACAGCGCTGATGCGTGACTCCCGGGCTATCGGCGCTGCCTACGAGGCCGCTGGCCATCGGCTCGCGGCAGCCGTCACAGAACCCGCCGCGTAGGCGCGACGCCCATGGTCCCAGCCATGCTGAAAACCCGAGTGCAGCGAACGTCCAGTGACCGTCGCTCTTCCGCAGGTCTACAGCCTGGGAGGAACCGACCTTGGGTGCACCTCTTGGTCGAGTACTCAGCGGGGAGAAGTGGCGATGGAGCCCGCAGTTAAGGTAGAGGGAGAGGAGTACCTGCTCGCGCAGGTCCGCGAGGCGTTCGGCCGGGTGGTCTACAGCCACAAGACCCACGAGAAACAAGCGGACATCTGCTTCGGGCGATACAGGTGGCAACAGGGTGTGCTGGTTGCTTTCACGGCTGTCAGCACCGGTACGTTCCTCGCGTCCGTGCTCGGCATGCTGGGCAACCAGGTCCTGACCAGCCTCGCGACCTCGTTCATCGCCCTCGTCGTCAGCACGCTGAGCCTCGCCTCCAAGAGCTTCAAGTTCAGCGAGGAGTCTGAAGCCCACCGCAAAATCGCCTCGCGGCTGTGGGACGTGCGCGAATCGTACCTGTCGCTGATCGCCGACCTGATGTCCGGCGCGACGGTGCCTGCGGATGCTCGTTTGCGCCGGGACGGACTCCAAGAAGCCACACGTGCGGCTTACGCCGACGCGCCCCGGACCACGTCAAAAGCTTACGGACGAGCGCAGGTCGGGCTCAAGAACAACGAGGAGCTGACCTTCACCTCCCGCGAGCTCGACCTGTTCCTCCCAGAGGCGCTTCGTCTCAATGAAGGTGAGGCCGGACGATGAAGGTGGACAAGATTTTTGATGCCCTGCTCGAGAACCTGAAGGTCGGCGACGCTAGCACCACCGTCGCCGCACGCCGCGGCGAGATCACGAAGGCGTTGAACAAGGACTTCCGGTCGGTCGAGGGCTCCACGGCGAATCGGGTGATGGTCGGCTCCTACGGCCGACACACTGCGATCCGCGGCGTCTCAGACCTGGACATGATCTACATCCTCCCAGCCAGCCTCCGCTCGAGCTACAGCACCGAGACGGGACCGCGGAGGATGCTCAACCGTGTTCGGGACGATCTGACCGCGCGGTACCCGAACACCGACATACGCGTCGACCAGTGCGTCGTGCGTGTGCAGTTCACAAGCAACAAATTCAAGTTTGAGGTGCAGCCGGCCTTCGAGAACAGCGATGGCAGCTTCGACTACCCCGACACGAAGGCCGAGGGCTGGAAGGTCACTAAGCCGCGCGAGGAGATCGCTGCGACGAAGGACTGCAACGACCGTACATCGACGAACATGCGCCACCTCGCTCGGATGGCCCGAGCGTGGAAGGACACGAACGGCGTAGTGATTGGTGGCCTGCTCATCGACACGCTCGTCTACCGGTTCTTCTCGGCCACGTCCGAGTATGACGACAAGGGGAGTCTCTGGTTCGACTTCATGGTCAGGGACTTCTTCGAGTTCCTCATGAGCGAGCCGAACAAGGACTACTACCTCGCGCTGGGCAGCAACCAGCGGGTAAACGTGAAGAAGCGGTTCCAGCCGAAGGCGGAGAAGGCGTACAACCTCTGCATCGAGGCCATCGCCAAAGAGGGCAAGGCTTCCGCGAACAAGAAATGGCGAGAGGTATTCGGGTCAGCGGTTCCGCTGGAGGTCACCGAGTCCGCCCGCTCGTTCAAGGACACCGAGGAGTTCATCGAGAGCCGGTACCCCATCAACGTCAGCGAGTCGCTCGCGATCGACTGCAATGTCACGCAGAACGGATGGCGAACAGCGTCACTCCGGGAGATGCTCAAGAACAAGACCCTGCTGCTCCCGAACAAGGAGCTCGACTTCACCATCACCGAGTGCAGCGTCTCGTACCCGTATGACGTGAAGTGGAAGGTGCTGAACTGCGGAAACGAGGCCGAGCGTCGGAACAACATCCGCGGGGAGATCATATCGCCCAATCGTGCCGGCAACGCTCGACACGAGCGGACCAGCTTCCGTGGTAAGCACGTCGTCGAGTGCTACATCATCAAGGACGGGATCGTGGTCGCACGGGACGTCATCGACGTGCCGATCTGCACTAACGCCGCTTAGAGCGGTCGACGAGGTCACCTCCGCGGCGATCGCGCTCCGGCTGGTTGACGTGCCGGAGTTCCACGACTTCCCGCGCTGGCTATCCTCGTGCGGCGCCATCGCCGACGGCGATCTCACCGGCTTCCCGTTCCGCGAAGCGCCGCTTCCGCCGCCGGAGGACACCGCCATCGAGTCGGCTCCCGGACTCTGGACGCTCGCCGCCCGGCGCCAACCCGGGGTTGAACGCGGAACGAAATGGACCGCGTTCACTGGTGGACTGCGGTCATGACCAACACCCTCCACGCTTACTTCGGTTATCGCGACGCACCGGCCGCGCTGGACTGGTTCGAACGCGCCTTCGGCTTCGAGCGGACGGTGGCCTATCCCGACGACAAGGGCGGCCTCGCGCACGCGGAGCTGCGGTTCGGCCCCGGTGTCAGCTTCAGCCTCTTCACCGACGAAGCCGGTTATGACCGCGCCGCGGTGAAAGGGGAGACCGTCGGCCACGGCCTCTGCATCCGGATGGGCACCAACGAGGAGGTGGATGCCTTGTACGCCAAGGCAACCGCCGCCGGCGCGCGGGTGATCTGGCCGCCGGAGGCCACCGAGTGGGGCACCTACCGGTTCCGGGTGCTCGATCCCGAGGGCTACGAGTGGACCTTCGGCACCTACCCCGGGATCTGGACCGATCAGCCCGCCTGACCGAGGAAGTACATCGCGGCGACCGTGGCCACGCCGATCGCGCTCCACCGCACCACCACCGGAGCGGCTGGCCACGGGCGTTCGCGCAACACGCGCACCCCGAACGGCACCAGCGCCACGCACAGTCCCACCGCGGCGAGCACCGAAAGCCATTCGGTGCCCTTCAGCACACCGACCGGCATCGCGGTCATCGATCCGAGCGCCACCGCGCCGGCCCGGCCCAGCGCCCGCGACCGCCACGCGCCGATCGCCAGCACCACCCAGCCGGACAACACGGGCACGGTGAACACCCGCATCACGTGGTAGGCGCCGTACGAATCCGCGATCACCTCGGTCGCCCCTTCCACGCCCAGTACCCGCACCAGCTGGAACGCCAGGTGGTCGATCCCGGCGTGGAAGGTGCGCGCGAACAGCCCGCACACCACCAGAATCCCGCCCCAGCGCCCGAATCCACCGCCGACGCGACGGGCCAGCAGCAGGATTCCCGGCCACAGCAACACCGTGCCGAGCAGAAAGCAGCTGTACGCGGCGAACATCCGCTCCGGCGCCTGCGCGGACGCCTCGAGCTGGGCCGGGAAGAACAGGTCGTGCGGCAGGCGAAGCAGCACCCCGGCGAGCAGCAGCGGTGGCGCCAGCAGCAGGGAAATGGCCCCGGGCAACAGGTTTCTCATGCCCGGGGACTCTGCGGCACCACGCCGCCGTCCACATCGGACCGCGGTAGCTCAGACCTGGGTCGGAGTCCAGGTGCCCGGCATGCCGAACCCGGCGGGGTCCTCACCGGCCATCGTGTGCGCGCCCGCCTTCAGCCGCTCGATCAGCCCGCGCGTCCAGTCGGCACCGCTGCTCGTGTTGTGCACCCACAGGTCGAACAGCTCCTGCACGTGTCCGGGATCGGTCCACGCGCTGGTCTGCTCGATGATGTCCGCGCGCCCGCTTTCCAGTGCGTGCAGCCGTTTTTCCAGCAGTTCGATCGCCTCGGCCCTGGACAGCGCGGGCAGCAGGGCGAGGCCGGCGGTGAGCATGTCCGGCCGGAGTTCTGGCCGGACCAGCGCGGTGCGGAGCAGCCGGAAGAACTCCTCGTCACCGGCTTCGGTCAGCTCGTAGTCGACCCGGCCACCCGAGTCCGGGACGTCGATCGCGCGCAGCAGCCCGTCCTTCGCCAGTTGCCGCAGCGCGTGGTAGAGCGAGCCCCATTTGACGTTGGCCCATTCGTCGGCGCCCCAGGTCAGCAGTTCGGTGCGGACCAGGTAACCGTGGGCCCGGCCGAAGCCGCGGACCGCGCCGAGCACCAGCAGCCGCGTCGCCGACATGAACCCTCCCACCTGGTGATCCGCCCCAGCGTAAAGGCCCGGCTCCGGCCACCGCATGGCCGCCGACCCGGCCGGGGCGTATAGTTGAATTTTCAACTAGCAGCAGTCTCCAGGAGCCAGCATGACCGCCGCCCCCGTGCTCTACCTCAGCCACGGCGCGCCCCCGCTCGCCGACGACGCGACCTGGAGCCGTCAGCTCGCCGACTGGTCGGCCGGACTGGCGAAGCCGGCCGCGATCCTGATCGTGTCGGCGCACTGGGAGGAGGCGCCGCTGACCATCGGCGCGACCACCACGGTCCCGCTGATCTACGACTTCTGGGGCTTCCCCGACCGCTACTACCAGGTCGAATACCGGGCGCCCGGTGCTCCAGCCTTGGCCGAGAAGGTGCGGAAACTGCTGCGCTCGGCGGAAACCCCGGTGCACGACGACCCGGCCCGCGGGCTCGACCACGGCGCGTACGTGCCGCTCGTGGAGATGTTCCCCGACGCCGACGTGCCGGTGCTCCAGATCTCCATGCCCTCGCTCGACCCGGAGCAACTGTTCGACCTCGGCAGGAAGCTGGCGCCGCTGCGTGACGAAGGCGTGCTGATCATCGGCAGCGGCTTCTTCACGCACAACCTGAGCGGGATGAGCATGCACCGCGGTGCCGACCACGAGCCGCCGGCCTGGTCCGCCGAATTCGACGACTGGGGCGCGCGGGCGCTGGAAAAGAACGACGTGGACGCGATCCTCGACTTCACGCACAAGGCACCCGCGCCCGGCCTGGCGCACCCGCGGATCGAGCACTTCGCGCCGCTGTTCGTCTCGCTCGGCGCGGGCGGCGAAGCCGGTGACGCGCCGAAGACGGTGATCGACGGATTCTGGTACGGGCTGGCGAAGCGGTCCGTGCAACTGGGCTGACACACGAAAAAACCGGGCCCCGGAGCTGGCTGCTCCGGGGCCCGGTTCTCGTTACGCGTCAGCTCACTTGCCGCTGAAGATCGACAGGAACTTCTGGAAGATGTTCAGCGGGCCGCCGGCCTCCTCGATGGCGGGCACGTCGGCCGTCGGCAGCAGTTCCTGCGGGTCCATCGGAACCGTGGTGGCCGGGTCGACGGGCAGGCCGCCACCGAGCACCGCGTCCGCCGGCAGCACACCGTTGGTCGGGTCGACCGGCAGGCCGCCACCCAGCAGGGCGTCGGTCGGCAGGCCGCCGCCACCGAGCACGTTGCCCGAGGCCAGGTCCAGGCCCGACAGCTCGATCGGCAGGGTGCCGGTCGAGGGCAGGTCGGTCACCGTGCCCAGGTCGGGCACGCCCGGCGCGGAGGGCAGCGGGGCGTCGGCGCGCTGCGCCGCACCCGGCAGACCCGGGAGACCCGGCAGGGACGGCAGACCCGGGGTGGGCAGCCCGTCGGTGGGCAGGCCACCGGTGGGCAGGCCCGCGTCACCGTCACGGCCGAGGCCGGTCGGCACGCCCGGCACGCTGGGCAGCGACGGCCAGTTCAGCGACGGGACCGCGTCGAGCGGCAGCTCCGAACCGTCGATGATCGGGTTGAACTGCGGCTCCTGGTTGTCGACCATGATGTCGGTCGCGTTGGTGGCCTCGGCGTTCGCCACGCCCAGCAGGGCCAGCGGGACGTCGAAGATCTGCGCCACCACGCCGACCGGGACCTGGCCGTCGAAGCCGGACAGGCTGTCCATGGTGCCGGCGGTGGTGGTGTCGCCACCGACCTTGCCGCTGGTCACGTTGTCGGCGGTGGCGTCGGCCACCCCGGCGGCCGCGACCGCGTTGCCGAAGACCTGCGCGACCGCGGCGGCCGGCACGTCCAGGATGTTGCCGGAGAAGGCACCGTCGACACCCGAGGTGGTGATGTCCCCGCCCGAGGTGGCGTCGGTGGTGTTCGACGCCGAGCCGGTGGCCTTGGCGGCCGCGGCCACCGCGTTGCCGAAGACCTGCGCGATGGGCAGGCCCTGCGCGCTGACCACGTTGCCGGCCAGGCCGCCACCGTCGCCGTTGGTCACCGAGTCGCCGCCGGCTTCCGCGACCACGTCGTTCTCGGCGGTGTCGCCACCGACGAGCGCGGCCAGCCCGGCCGAGGAGCCGAACAGGGTGGCGGCACCGGCGAACGGCGCCTGCACGATGTTCCCGGCGACCGCGCCGTCCTCACCGCCGGTGGTGGCGTCGCCGCCGGCCACCGCGTCGGTCAGGTTCTCGCTGGTGCCGAAGCCGGTCCCGATGAAGGACGCGCCGAGGCCGTGGGCCTGCACCGGCAGCGCCACCGGCACGAAGCCGATGTTGCCCGAAGCGCCGGCCTCGTTGCCGGTCGCCTTGACGTCGTCGCCCGCGGTGACCTGCGTGTCGGTGGTGGCTTCACCGGTGCCGCGGCCGATGTGCGAAGCGCCGATGCCGAAGACCTGCGCCGGGATGGCCAGCGGGCTGGCGACCAGGTTCGAGCTGCCGAACCCGTTGTCGTCGTCGGTGTTGCCACCGCCGCCGGCGGTGATCTCCTTGGTCTCGGACGCGGTGCCCTCGCCCTGCCCGATGTACGAGCCGCCGATGCCGAAGACCTCGGCGGGCACGGCCAGCGGGACCTGCACGATGTTGCCCGAGCCCGAGCTGTCGTTGCCGGTGCTGCCGTTGTAGCCACCGGACTGCACGGTCTTGGTCTCGGTCGCGGTGCCCGAGGCGTTCCCGATGTGCGAACCGCCGATGCCGAACACCTCACCGGTCAGCGCGGGCTGCCCGGTCACCGTGTTGGCGGACAGGAACGAGCCGTCGCCGGTGGTGTAGGTGCCCTCGCCCGCGGTGGCCGAGGTCTCGTTGTCGTGCGCGGCGTGCGCGTTGCCGATGTAGGTGCCGCCGATGCCGAAGGCCTCGACCGGGACCGCGACCGGCAGGTCGACGATGTTGCCGGTGCCCGCGCCGTCCTGGCCCGTGGTGCTGGAGAAGCCACCGGCCTCGACCTCGCTGGACGAGGAACCGGCGCCGGCGTACTCGCCCTGGGCGTTGCCCGTGGTGGCGTTGCCGATCCAGGAAGCCGCGTTGCCCGCGACGTTGGCGACGAGCGCGCCCTGCGGCTGGACCACGGTCCCCGCCAGGAACGCCTTGTCGCCTTCGGTGGTGATGTAGGCCGGGATGTCGTTGAGCCCGGGGGTGGTGTCACCGGCGGTGGCGTCGGCCTCGGAGTGCGACACCGAGTCGGCGTCGGAGCCCCAGGCGCCGGCGGCGTTGCCGTTGAACTTGACCGGGAGCGCGATCGGCACGCCGACCACGTTGCCGGTGGCCGCGCCACCGTCACCGTTGGTCTGGATCCAGCCGCCCGACTCGGCCTCGGTCTCGGCGTCGAACTCGCTGTAGGCGTTGCCGAGGATCCACGAGGCCGCGTTGCCGGTGACCTGCACCGGGGTGGCGAACTGCGGGGCGACCACGTTGCCGGAGCCGCCGGAGCCGGTGCCGTCCGTGCTGATGTCGCCGGTCTCGGTCACCTCCTGCTCGGCCGTGCCCGAGGCGTAGCCCGAGCCGCCCGCGACGCCACCGGCGTTGCCGGCGATCTGGATGGGCAGCGCCCAGTCCAGCGCGACCACGTTCCCGGCCAGGCCGGAGTGCTTGCCGTCGGTGGTGGTGTCCTCGTTGTTCGAGTACGACTGCGTGCAGTTCGCGTCCTCGACCACGGCGTCGCCGATGACCCCGATCGCGTTGCCGCAGATCTGGATCGGCGCCGTGACGTCGAGGTCGACCTTGTTGCCCTTGAAGACGTCGTCGGTCTGCTCGATGTCGAGCCCGGAGACGTCCTGCGCGGTGCGCGAGGCACCGGTCTTTCCGGCAGCCGAAGAGACCGCGCTGGTGGCCTTGTCCGTCACGCCCGCGAGCGGGGCGGTCGCCTTCGAGGCGGGAGCGGCGGCCTTCTGCAGCGGGTCGGTCACGCCCTTGAGCGGCTTGGTGACCGGCTTCGTGCTGATCTCACCGGTGTACCCGGGGAGGTTGACCTGCCCGGCGGGGGTGCCGAGCGCGTTCTTCTCGATCTGAACCGGGAGGTTCAGGTTCACGTCGAGCGGACCGGCGGGGCTGTCGGGACTGACGTTCTCGTCGGCAGAAGCGATGCCGGTACCCAGCATCAGCAAACCACCCGTGACCAGCGCGGTCTTGATTCCGCGCTTCGCCCAGGTCTGCATTGAGGGGTTCTCCTTTTCCTTGGGTTCCCTTGCGGGTTCGTGGCTCCCTGGCAACCTGCGTTCTGCAGCTTGCGGTGGGGAGGAGGGCTGCGATCGAACGGCGATCGCGGGAAGCCGCGGGGTGGTTCAAGGAGGGAACGCGCACGAACCGGCACTGCGAAGTGACCGGCGGGGGACGCGAACCGTCCTACCCCGCGCGGTGATCAGTCAGGCGTGACGCCGGGCTGCGCGCCCGGTTCCACCATGAGGTGCCGGACACCGGATCGGACGGAGCCGATCGGAGCGGTGTCGAAAGCGGCGGCCGAACCGGCGGGAACGCCGGCCAGCAGCCCGTCGAAGTGCCCGCCGGCGGAGTTGCCGCCACCGGGAACGGTGGGCACGGTGAGCGGCGCCAGCGGCGCGCGCAACGGGGAGAAGGGAGAAGGCAGTTCGCGGTCGCCCGCGTCGCCTTCGTCAGTGGAGCCGCCGACGCGCGAAGCGTCGAACGCGGCGAGCCAGGAGCCCTCGCGCGGCGAGGGCACGGAGACCGTGTGCACGCCGACGGTGCCGGCTTCGGGCACCACGGTGACCGGCTGCTCGGGCACCACCGGGTCGGCGGCGCCGGTGCCGGAACCGGTACCGAGCGGAAGCGGCGCCAGCTCGGCCAGCGCGTCCTCGCCCTTCGGCTGCAGGAAGTCCCAGAACTTCTTGCCGAAGTCCTGCACGCCCTGGTTGGCCGGGGCCAGGCTCTGCTCGATGACCTTCGGCGCGTCCTCGGGCTTGCGCGCGATGTGCTCGAAGGCACCGAGCGTGCGCTCGACCGGGCGGACCACGGCTTCGCTGGTGAACTCATCGACCGCGGCGGTGACGTCCTGGCGGACCGCGCGCGAGGTGCCGGTGGACGGGACCTCGGTCGCGTGGGCGGCGGCACCGGCCGCGTCGCCGGTCAGTTCGGAGACACCGCCGGTGAGGTCATCCAGGCCCTGGACGGTCGCGTCGGTGACCGGGGTGAGGTCGGCGGTGCCGGACTCGGGAGCGTCGGGAGCCGCAGGAGCTACCGGGGATTCCGTGGCGGAAGCGCCGGTGGCGAAGGTCCACGCGGCGGCCGTACCGGCCAGCACCCCACCGGCGAGCAGGAGGGCGCGCGAAGCCCAGCGACCGGCGCGCTTCGCGCCTCGCTGGTTCGCCGCCACGTCCGTCACCTGTGTGCTCCTCCGTGTCTGTGTTCCGGGCGCCAGTGATCCGAACTCGGATACTCAGGGTGTGAAGTGATCACGTTCTGTCGGCGCGACACCGAGACTGGACCACCGGGCCCCGCGAATGCATCTTCGAAGCACCTTGATGGCCCGAAAGTGTGAAAAACACGCGGTGTTGCCAACTCTGACCGAAAGTGATCGGCTCCGGCGTTTCCCGCCGTCTGCCTGCTGGCCGGACCGCGTGCCGACTAAGTTGTCGGATGTGCCGGAGCAGGAGAACAAGCCCGCCCACCTCCCCGCCCCCGACTACCCGGGTCTGCCGGTGGAACTGGACGTGACCACCGTCGTACCCCGCGGTCTGCGGATCGGCGCCGCCCTCGCCTGGCGGTTCCTCGTGGTGATCGCCGCGCTCTACGTGATCGTCTGGCTGGTCGGCTACCTGTCGGTGGTGGTCATCCCGCTGTCGATCGCGTTGCTGCTGGCCGCGCTGATGGCGCCGGGTGTCGGCTGGCTGGTCCGCGTCGGGCTGCCGAGGGGGCTCGCCGCCAGCATCGTGCTGATCGGCGGCCTCGGCCTGCTCGGCGGGCTGCTCACCTTTGTCGTCGCGCAGTTCACCAGCGGCCTGCCCGCCCTGCAGAAGCAGCTCACCGAGAGCCTCGACCAGATCGAGGACTGGCTGGTCAACGGCCCGCTGCACCTGCGGCAGACGCAGATCCAGGACTTCATCAACGAGGCCATCGAGTTCCTCAAGAAGAACCAGGCCACCATCACCGACAGCGCGCTGACCACCGCGGGCACCGTCGGCGAGGTGCTCACCGGCTTCGTGCTGACCCTGTTCATCCTGATCTTCTTCCTGGCCGGTGGGGAGCAGATCTGGACCTTCCTCACCCGCGGGGTGCCGCGCCAGGTGCGCAACCGGGTGGACGTGGCGGGCCGTCGCGGGTTCGCGTCGCTGGTCAGCTACGTGCGCGCGACCGCGGCGGTGGCCGTGGTGGACGCCGTCGGCATCGGCATCGGGCTGTGGATCCTGGGTGTGCCGCTGGTCATCCCGCTGTCCACTTTGGTCTTCCTCGGCGCCTTCGTGCCGATCATCGGCGCGGTGCTGACCGGGGCGGTGGCGGTGCTGGTCGCGCTGGTCACCAACGGCTTCGTCACCGCGCTGATCGTGCTCGGCGTGGTGGTGCTGGTGATGCAGCTGGAAAGCCACATCCTGCAGCCGCTGCTGCTGGGCCGGGCGGTCAAGCTGCACCCGCTGGCCGTGGTGCTGGCGATCACCGCCGGGCTGGTCACCGCCGGCATCGCCGGTGCGCTGCTCGCGGTGCCGCTGCTGGCCGTGCTCAACTCCGGGATCAAGTCGCTGCTGCACGAGCGCGACCCCGATCCGGCGACGGTGGACGTGCTCGACGACCGGGGTGCGCAGCCGAACACCACGCCCGACGACGACGAAACCGGCGGAACCAAGGAAAAGTGAGCGCGCGGTTCGGCCCCACAACCCGCGACCTCGCCTCCCCGCTGTGGTGGGGCGCGATCGGGCTGCGGGTGCTGACCTGGTTGTTCGCCGCGGGCATCGTGGTGGTGCACCAGGACGAGTACCGCCGCGCGTGGCTCGCCTGGGCGGTGCTCGGCGTGATGGCCTGCTGGACCGTGCTGACCAGCCTGGTCTACGCCCGCGAGGCGCTCCGGTGGCGGTGGCGCTGGCTGGTGGTGGCCGACGTGGTGGTCACCGCCGGGCTGATGCTGACTTCGCCGCTGATCCTGTCCGACGCGCAGTTCGCCGCCGCCGATCCGCTGATCACCACGGTCTGGGCGGCCGTGCCGCCGCTGGTCGCCGGTGCCCGGTTCGGGGCCGTCGGCGGGCTCGCCGGCGGGCTGGTGATCGCGGTGTGCACCGGTGCCGCGCGCGGCGAGTTCACCGTGGACGTCGCCCGCGACGGGGTGTTGCTGCTGGCCAGCGGCCTGCTGATCGGGATGACCGCAACAACCGCGCGACGGTCGGGTTCCGCGCTGGCCCAGGCGTTGCGCACCGAGGCGGCGACCGCGGAACGCGAGCGGCTGGCCCGCTCGATCCACGACAGCGTGCTGCAGGTGCTCGCGCGTGTCCGCAAGCGCGGGGCCGAACTGGGCGGCGAGGCGGCCGAACTCGCCGAACTGGCCGGTGAGCAGGAGATCGCCCTGCGCGCACTGGTCACCACCGAGCCGACGCGGCCCACGGACGAGACCGCCGACCTGCGCGCGGCGTTGCAGCTGCTGGGCACGTCCACCGTGCACATCTCCAGCCCGGCGGGCCCGGTTTCGCTGCCCGCGCACGTCACCACCGAACTGGCCGACGCCGTGCGCGAGGCGCTGGCCAACGTCGCGAAGCACGCCGAGGGCGCCCAGGCGTGGGTGCTGCTGGAGGACCTGGGTGACGAGGTGATCGTGTCGGTGCGCGACGACGGTCCCGGCATTCCCGCCGGGCGGCTGGAACGGGCGGCGGCCGAGGGACGTCTAGGGGTGGCGAAGTCCATCAAGGACCGGGTGGCCGGACTGGGTGGCACGATCAGCCTGGACACCGCGCCCGGAGCGGGCACGGAATGGGAGATCCGCGTGCCGAAGGGAGCCTCGGGATGAGCGCGATTTCGGTGATGGTGGTCGACGACCACCCGATCTGGCGGGACGGCGTGGCCAGGGACCTCGGTGAGCAGGGGTTCGAAGTGCTGGCCACCGCGCCCGACGGCGACGCGGCGATCCGGATCGCCAAGACCGTGCGCCCGGACGTGGTGCTGATGGACATGAACCTCGGCGAGACCTCCGGGGTCGACGCGACCAGGGCGATCACCGGCGCGCTGCCGGAGACCAAGGTGCTCGTGCTGTCCGCGAGCGGGGAACACGAGGACGTGCTGGAAGCGGTGAAGGCGGGCGCCTCCGGGTATCTGGTGAAGTCGGCGTCGTCGGCCGAGCTGGCCGAGGCGGTGCGCCGGACCGCGGCGGGTGATCCGGTGTTCACCGCCGGGCTCGCGGGCCTGGTGCTCGGGGAGTACCGGCGGATGGCGGACGCGCCGGGCACCAGCGGCGAACCACCGCGGCTGACCGAGCGCGAGACCGACGTGCTGCGCCAGGTCGCGAAGGGTCTGACCGCGCGGCAGATCGCCGAGAAGCTGGTCATCTCGCATCGCACGGTGGAGAACCACGTGCAGTCCACGCTGCGGAAGCTCCAGCTGCACAACCGGGTCGAGCTGGCCAGGTACGCCATCGAGCACGGGCTCGACACCGACTAGAAGTCGGGGAAAATCCCGGATTCGCCGGGGGCGCCCCGGTCCTAGCATGGACCGCATGGGTGAGCCGCAGACCGATCAGCTACCGGTACCGGCCGAATCGAATGGTGATGAGGCGGAGAAGAAGCCCGAGGCGCCGAAGGAGTTCAGCCCGCGCGACCTCCGGGTGTCCGACGCCGAACGCGAGCACGTGGTCGGGGTGCTGCAGAAGGCGATCGGCCGGGGCATGCTCGACCTGGACGAGTTCACCGAGCGCACCGACAAGGCACTGGCCTCCCGCACGCGCGGCGAGCTGAACTCCGTGCTCGCCGACCTGCCGGGGCTGGTGCATCGGGACGCCGCTCCGGTCTTGGCCACCGGAGCGGCCCCGGTGCCCCCGAACCCGTACGCGCCGCCGTCCGCCGGCAAGCCGCTGGAACTGCGGGCACACGGCTCGAACCTCAAGCGCAGCGGGCAGTGGCAGGTGCCGTCACACCTGCGGGTGCGCAACAAGTACGCGAGTACGAAGCTCGACTTCACCGAGGCGGTGCTCACCTCGCCGGTGGTCTACATCGAACTGGACACCAAGTGGGGCGGCGTCGAACTGGTGGTGCCGGAGGAAGCGGGTGTGGACCTGAACGCCATCACCGAGATCAAGTGGGGTTCGGTGGAGGACAAGCGCAAGCGGCAGCCCGCCTCCGGCTCGCCGACCATCATCGTGACCGGGCGGGTGCACGGCGGCCCGCTGGTGGTCCGCAACGGCCGCCGCTCCTTCTGGTGAGTGACCGCGACCTGCGGGTTTCCGACGCCGAGCGCGAGCACGTGGCGGCGTTGCTGCAGAAGGCGGTCGGGCACGGCCTGCTCGACCTGGACGAGTTCACCGCACGCACCGATCTGGCACTGGCCGCGCGCACGCGGGGTGAGCTGAACCGGGTGCTCACCGATCTGCCCGGCCTGGTGCACCACGGCGCGAACGGCACCGTGCCCGCGCGCCGGGACCGGCTGGTGCTGCGGACCCTGATGGGCAGCTCGAAGCGCGACGGGCGCTGGCGCGTGCCGCACGAAATCCTGGTGCGGAACCAGATGGGCTCCACCGACCTGGACTTCACCGAGGCCGAGTTCGGCCACGCCGAGGTGCGGATCGAGCTGAGCGTGGCCGCGGGCTCGGTGCGGTTGCTGGTGCCCGCGCACGCGTCACTGTCCACTTCGGACGTCAAGGTGCTGGCGGGCTCGCTGACCGACCGGACCGAGTTCGAGCGCGCGTCCGGGCGGCCCCGGTTCGTGCTGAGCGGTTCGGTGTTCGCGGGGTCCGTGGAGATCCGGACCCCGCGTTACTTCCGGTTCGGGCGGGTGCAGGTACGGGTGCCCTGGCGGGTCACCTGGGGTTCGTGACCGCCTGACGGGCCGCCGCCGGATCAGCCGCGGCGAGCGCCGCGTTGGCCGCCGCTTCGCAGTCCTCGCGGGTGACCGCGGCCAGGCTCGCGCCGACCGCGCGCACCGCCGCCGCGTTCATCGACAGGCTGGTCAGCCCGAGCCCGGTGAGCACGCGGGCCAGCCGCGGGTCGGCGGCGGCCTCCCCGCAGACCCCGGCCGGCTTGCCGGTTTCCTTGGCCGCCTTGCCGATCAACGCGATCAGCCGCAGCAACGCGGGCTGCCACGGGTCGTTCAGCGCGGCGACCGCGCCGAGCTGGCGGTCGGCGGCGAAGGTGTACTGGGCCAGGTCGTTCGTGCCGATCGAGACGAAATCGACGGCGTCGAGGATCTCGCGGGCGGCCAGCGCGGCGGCGGGGATTTCGATCATCACGCCCGCCCTGGCGATCCCGGCGGCGTGCACACGCTCGGCGAACCACGCGGCCTCGGCGGCGGTGGCCACCATCGGCGCCATCACCGACACCTCGGCACCGGAGTCCCGCGCGGCGAGCGCGATGGCTTCCAGCTGGCGGTCGAGGATTTCGGGCCGGTCGAAGGCGATCCGCAGCCCGCGCACACCCAGCGCCGGATTCGGCTCGGTGTCGGGGGCGAGGAAGGCGAGCGGCTTGTCGGCACCGGCGTCGAGCGTGCGGACGATGACCGGCTTGCCCGCGAACGGCGTGAGCACCGCGGCGTAGGCGGCGCGCTGCGCTTCGACGGTGGGTTCGGTGGACGCGTCGAGATAGCAGAACTCGGTGCGGAACAGGCCGACGCCCTCGGCGCCCGCGTCCGCCGCGGCCCGCGCGTCGGCGGCCGAGCCGACGTTGCCGAGCACCTTGACGCGGTGGCCGTCGGCGGTGACGCCGGTGCCGTTCCACTCGGCTGGCCCACCGGCGGTCGCGGCCAGAATCGGCGCGTCGGCATCGGCAAGGCCGACCTCACCGGTGTCGCCATCGACCACCAGCGCGTCGGCCTCGAAGGCGAGCAGCCCGCGCACGGCGACCACGGCCGGAATGCCGAGCGCGCGGGCGAGGATCGCGGTGTGGCTGGTCGGGCCGCCCTCCTCGGTGACCAGCGCGAGCACCTTCGCCGGATCGAGTCCGGCGGTGTCGGCGGGCGCGAGGTCGCGGGCGACCAGCACGCTCGGCCCGGTCAGCTCGGGCACGCCGGGCGGGGCGAGGCCGAGCAGCTCGGCGACGATGCGGTCGCGGATGTCGTGGATGTCGCGCACCCGCTCGGCCATGTAGCCACCGGCCGCGGCGAGCATTTCGGCGAAGCCCTCAGCGGCCTGGTGCACCGCGCGCGCGGCGGGCAGGCGCTCGTTCTTGACCAGCGCTTCGGCCTGGCTGACCAGGGTCGGGTCGGCGGCCATCGCGGCGGTGGTCTGCAGGATCGTGGCGGCTTCACCGGTGGCCGTTTCGGCCTGCTTCTCCAGGCGGGCGGCGACCAGCTGGGCGGCGGGCTCGATGCGCGCGGCCTCGGCGGCGGGGTCCGGCGGGGCGGGGGTGCTCGGCGGGGCCTCGAGCGGCTCGGCCACCCGGACCACCGGGCCGCTCGCGCGCCCCGGACTGACCGCGACCCCGGAAAGTAACGCCCTCTGCTGCGACATGGTCTAGACCATACCGTGCCACTCCGGACCAGTGTAGTCCCCGATCAGCCGACGCCGGATGTCCGCGACCACGGCGTCGTCGAAGCAGGTCACGCCGAGGGACTCCCGGTGCTGGAGGGCGCGGTGGTAGGCGCGGACGTCGTACGGCTCGATCCCGCGCAACGCCAGCCCGGCGACCACCGGGCGGACCTCCTGGTCCCACCAGGTTTCGGCGAGGCGCACGCGGTCGTGGAGGCGGTTGCGGAAGCCCCAGGCCTCGGCGGCGTCAGCGAGCTTGAGCCAGTCGGCGGGGTGGTCGAGCCAGAGGCCCCAGCGCACGTCGTCGGGCAGCGGAACACGTTCGAGGAACACCCGCTCGGCGGCCTTGACCGGCAGGTCGGCGACGGTGAGGCAGCGGGTCGCGCAGGAAATGGTGCAGATCTTGCGCACGTGCGCGCGCACGCCGTCCAGTCCGCGCGCCCTGGCGAGCGCGACACGGTGGTGACCGTCCTCGACGAAGTACAACTGCCCGAGGCGGACGAGCCGGACCGGTTCGGTGGTGGTGATGTCGGCGAGGGCGTCCCAGCGGTGACGCAGCGCCCGGTTGCGCGGGCGGAACTGGCGGTCGAAGTCACCTCGG
Source organism: Amycolatopsis albispora (assembly GCF_003312875.1). NCBI lineage: Bacteria > Bacillati > Actinomycetota > Actinomycetes > Pseudonocardiales > Pseudonocardiaceae > Amycolatopsis > Amycolatopsis albispora. Next base: position 6,572,786 of record NZ_CP015163.1, on the reverse strand, counting down.
CGGGCTATCGTGCCGACGATGTCGGCCACCGGCACGTCCTGGTGGCCGAGGTCGATCTCGCCCTGGTGCCCCAACGCCGCGACGGTGTCCTCGAGGGGCATCAGCTCGAGTTCGCCGGGCCTGCGGGCCGCCACCACGTCCTTCAGCCGCGCCACATACCCGCGCCGCCACGCCGCGTCGAACCGGTCGGACCCCACACGGGGACCAACACGGCCGCGCTACCGCGCATTCCGCCTCAGTCGACTTCACCCGCGCGGGGGTACGACGGCTGGGCGCCCTGGCGGGTCACCGAGATCGCCGCGACCTTCACCGCGAGCCGGGCGGCGTCGGCGAGCGTGGAGCCCTCGGCGAGGGCGGCGGCCAGCGCGCCGGTGAAGGCATCCCCGGCGCCGGTCGTGTCCACGGCTTCGACCCGCGGCGACGGCACCTCCACCACCTCGTCCGCGGTCACCACCAGCGCGCCTTCGGCGCCTCGCGTGAGCACCGCCGAGTACGGGCCCAGTTCCAGGAGGTTGCGGGGGTCGGTGTTGTTGCTGTTCAGCAGCCAGGCGGCTTCGTGCTCGTTGACCAGCAGCACGTCCACCGCGGCCAGCGCACGCTGGCTCACCTTCGCGACCGGCGACAGGTTCAGCAGCACCCGCGCCCCGGCCTCGGCACCGGCGATCACCGCGTGCTCGACCGTCGGCAGCGGGATCTCCATCGACGTGACCAGCACCCGCACCCCGTCGAAGGCACCGTCCAGCGCCGACGGCTCCAGCGCGCTGTTCGCGCCCGGGGACACCAGGATCGAGTTCTCGCCGTCGGGCGTCACCACGATGTAGGCGGCACCCGTCGGCCGGTCCACCGTCCGGACCAGGTCCACGCTCACCCCGGCCTCGCGCAGGGAACCGAGGAGCAGCCTGCCGTTCGCGTCGTCGCCGACGGCGCCCGCCATCGCCACCTCGGCGCCGAGCAGCGACGCCGCCACCGCCGTGTTCGCGCCCTTGCCCCCGGGCAGCAGCACGGTGTCACCACCGAGCACGGTCTCACCCGCGCCGGGCCGTCGATCGGCGGAAACCACCAGGTCGGCGTTGATCGACCCGGCAACGAGGACTTCTGCGGTCATGCCCCCAAGCCTGCCAGGAGGCCCCGTCACCCAATCGTCACGGTGGTTTGAGTAGAGCTACGGATCCGCGGGCAGGCCCCGCGCCCGACGCTGGAGGCATGGGCAACACAAGCGGCACCACCGACCCCCTGCCGCGAATCGCCGACGCGCTCGGCGAGATCGCCGGCCGCCTGAGCACCCTCAGCGACGAACTGCGCGCACTGCCGTCGGCGCAGGTCAGCGCGCCACCTCTGGCACCGGTGCCCGAGCCGGTGCTGCCGCCGCCACCGGCACCCGCGCCGCCGGGCATGGCTCCGCCGCCGTACCCGGTGCCTCCGATGGCCCCGATGCCGCAGTGGCAACCCCGGCCACCCCAGCCTCCCCGGCCGACGCTGTCCGAGAAGCTCGCCAAGGACGGCGCGGGCAGCAAGGTGCTCGCCTGGATCGGCGGCGCGGTCACCCTGCTCGGCGTGGTGCTGCTGCTGGTGCTCGCCATCCAGCGCGGCTGGGTCGGCCCGGTGCCGCGTGTGCTGCTCGGCGCCCTGCTCGGCGGCACGCTGACCGGGCTCGGTCTCCGGCTGCACCGCAACCCCGCCGCCCGCACCGGCGCCTTCGCGCTGGCCGCGACCGGCGTCGCCGTGCTCTACGCCGACATCGTCGCGGCCACCACCTTCCTCGAACTGATCCCGTCGTGGGGCGGGCTGCTGCTCGGCCTGCTGGTCGCCGTCGGCGGGCTCGCACTGGCTGGTCACTGGAAGGCGCCGGGGCTCGCCGTGTTCGTACTGCTCGGCTGCGCTGTCTGCGCGCCGGTGCTCACCTCGGGCTTCACCGTGTCGCTGATGACCTTCCTGCTGATCCTGGCGGTCGCCGCGGCGCCGATCCAGCTGAGCCGCGAGTGGCCGGGCGTGGTGCTGGCCGCCGGCCTGCCGCCGATCGCGGGCAGCGCGCTGACCGTGTCGTTCGCCGCCGGTTCGTGGTTCGAGACCGGCAGTGATCTCGGTGTCGCCGTGCTCGCGGCGCTCACCTCGCTGCTCGTGCTCGCCACGGCCACCGCGACAACCGCGCTGCACCGCAACGACGTCACGCCGATCGCGTTGATCGCGGTGGCCCCGCTGCCGGTGATGCTGCTGCCGTTCCTGCTGGACCGCCCGCTCGCGGCCGCGTTCACCGGCGGGCTCACCGCGGTGCTCGCCGGGCTCTGGGCAGGCGGCCGCAAGCGTTTGCCTTCCGGGGTTTCGATGACCGCCGGGGTGCTGGCGTCCGTGCTCGCGTTCGAGACGACGACCGTCGCGCTCTCCGGTGAAACACGCGTGATCGTGGTGCTCGCCGAGGCGATCGCCTTCGGCGCGGTGGCGATCCGGCTGCGGAGCGGGGGCATGGTCGCGGCCGGAGCCGCGTTCGGGGCGGCCGGGCTGCTCGCCGCGATGGGGAGCGTCGCGTCGCCGGTCATGCTGCTGCGGAAGGCCGCCATGGCCACCGACGTGCTCGTCACCGGGGCCGCGGTGTCCCCGCTCATCGCGATCGCCGCGGTGCTGCTGGCCGTCGCGGCTTTCCGCACCGAAGCGGCGAAGTCCGTGGCACCGCTGGTCGCCGTTGTCGCTGGCATGGCGGTGCTTTACGGCGCGGCGGGTACGGTGCTCTACCCGGCGCGCCTGCTGGTGGACGGCGAGCCCGGGTTCCTGCTCGGCCACGCGCTGATCACCGTGTCGTGGACGGTCGCCGCGCTGGTCCTGCTGCTGCGCGGCATCCAGCGGAAGGCGTTCCGGGTCACCGGGCTGGTGCTGGTCGCCGCCGCACTGGCGAAACTGGTGCTGTTCGATCTGGCGTCCCTCGACGGCATGGCGCGCGTCGGCGCCTTCCTCGGGGCCGGATTGGTGCTGCTCGCGGCCGGTACGCGGTACGCGAGGCTGGTCGGCGCGACCCGTTCAGCCCAAGACAGCGGCTCGTGATCTATGCGAATGTGAAGGACTTTGTAACTTATCCGCTCCCGAATGCGACAATCAGGCGAGTGCTAGCCGAGCGTCACCCGTTCGGAGTGATTTCCCCGCCCGGACGTCACTTCTCGGTGGGGCTCAGCTCTACAGACACGCCACCGCGTTCGCGCGGGGGCGTTGCCCGACCAGCGGCCTCCGGCCGGCGGAACGGCATCGGGTCGCCGGCACCGATCACGTAGCCCCCCGAGTGATCGGTGCCGGCGGCGCCCCGGGTTTTCCCCACCCCGGTCGGGGGCGCACCGGGTTCTCGCCGCCCATCCGCGGGCCTAGCGTGGGTTTTCCCACGTCAGCACGAGGAAAGGGGATCGGCGATGACCGCCGCGACCAGGGCACGCACTCCGTTCCGGCTACTGCTCGCCGGGTTCTGCACCGTGGTCCAGGTGCTGTTGCTCGGCCTGACCGCGTACCTGATCGTCCGCGTGGTCACCTACGGCGTCTTCTGGGACGCCGACGCCGACCAGAGCGGCACCTGGGGCGGGCCGACGCTGCTCGGGGCGTGGCTGGTGCACGCGTTGATCGGCCTGCCCGGCGCCGCGGTGTCGGCCTGGCTCGCGAACCGGCTCGGCCGCGCGGCCGCCCGCCTTAGACTGCCCCCGACGTGAACAGTCCAGCGGGGTGACGAATGAGCAAACCCACACGGCGGGCGCGCCCCCGATCCGCGACGGAGATCCGGCAGGCCGCGCGCGCCCTCCTGGTGGCGGACGGGCCGGAAGCGGTGACGCTGCGGGCCATCGCCAGGGAGCTCGGCATCACCGCACCCGCGCTGTACCGGTACTACGGCTCACGGGACGACCTGCTCGCGCACCTGCGGCTGGACATCGTCGGCGATCTCGGTGACGAACTGGCCGCCGAGGTCGCCGAACTCGCCGACAGCGACGGCGTGGTGCAGCTTTTCGCGCTGTGCCGGGGTTTCCGGCGGTGGGCGCTGACGCACACGCGGGAGTTCGCCCTGGTCTTCGCCTCGCCGACCGGCTCGGTGGGCTCGGCGCCCAACAGCGCCGCCACCCTGAGCCGCGCCGACGAGCCGTTCGGGCGGATCTTCCTGACCACCGCCGGGCACCTGCTCGCCACCCACGACCTGAACACCCCCGACGACGAAGCCGTTCCCGTGGAACTGCGGGACGATCTGGCCGCCTTCCGCGGGGAACTGCTGTCGGTGCTGAGCGAATCCGGCCTCGATTTCCCGGCGGGCAAACTGGATCTGGGCACCACTTACCTGATGATCCAGTTCTGGGCGCGGTTGTACGGGCACGTGACGCTCGAGGTTTTTGGCAACTACCCGATCCCGGTCACCAAGCCGGACGTGCTGTTCGACGCCATGCTCGCCGACCTGGCCAGGGAAATCGGCGTCCTGCCCCGGTGACCACCAGGTGCTCACCGGGGCACTGACTCAGGCTGCGTGGCCGCCGTCTACGGAGAGGGTGGTGCCGGTGACGTAGCGGCTGCTTTCCGCGGCCAGGAACGAAACCGCCGAGGCGATCTCGTCCGGGGTGCCGTAGCGGCCGACGGCGGTCAGTGAGGCCTGCTCGGCGGCGTACGGGCCGTCCGCCGGGTTCATCGCGGTGTCGGTCGGGCCCGGCTGCACCAGGTTGACCGTCACGCCGTTCGCGCCGAGTTCGCGGGCCAGCGCCTTGGTCAGCCCGATCATCGCGGTCTTGCTCAGCGCGTACAGCGACATGCCCGGCCCCGGCACGCGGTCGGCCACGCAGCTGCCGATGGTGATCAGCCTGCCGCCGTGGCCGAGGTGCGCCGCGGCCGCCCTCGCGGCGAGGTACGGGGCGCGCACGTTCACCGCGAGCACCCGGTCGATGTCCTCCAGCGCGAAATCGCCGATCGGGCCGACCGCGCCCACGCCGGCGTTGTTGACCAGCACGTCGAGCCTGCCGAACTCGGCGACGGTCTCCTCGACCGCCTTCGCGCAGTCGGCGGCGTCGGCGCCGTCAGCGCGGATCACCAGGGCGCGGCGACCGGCGGCCTTGATCCGCTCGGCCACCTCGGTCGCCGCGGTGGCGTTGTCGCGATAGGTCAGCGCGACGTCGGCGCCATCGGCCGCGAGCCGCAGCGCGACCGCCGCGCCGATCCCGCGGCTGCCGCCGGTCACCAGTGCCACCTTGCCGTCGAGCGACATTTTCCGTTCCTCCGATTTGACTGGGTTTTCGTACGACACCCATCAAATCGGCGGCGCGGTGGCGAAGCTGGCGGCTTTCCGCCGTGGCGCTGCAGGGATCAGAGCACCACGTTGACCAGTCGGCCCGGCACCACGATCACCTTGCGCGGCGCGCCACCGGCCAGCAGCGCGACCACCTTCTCGTCGGCCAGCGCGGCTTCGGTCACCACGTCCTGGCCCGCGTCGGCGGCCACCGTGATGCGCGTGCGGACCTTGCCGTTGACCTGCACCGGGTACTCGACCGTGTCGTCGACCAGGTACTTCTCGTCGACCGCGGGGAACGGGCCGTGCGCCAGCGAACCCGTGTGGCCCAGGCGCTGCCACAGTTCCTCGGCCACGTGCGGGCACAGCGGCGCCAGCATCAGCACCAGCGGCTCGGCCAGCTCGCGCGGCGTGGCGTCAGCCGCGCCGTACGCCTTGGTCAGGTGGTTGTTCAGCTCGATCAGCTTGGCGCCCGCGGTGTTGAACCGCATCTGCGCGTAGTCCTCACGAACCCCGGCGATGGTCTTGTGCAGCTGCCGCCGGTCCACCTCCGTGGCGTCCACATCGGACACTCGCGGCTCGCCGGTGGTCTCGTCCACCACCAGCCGCCACAGCCGCTGCAGGAAGCGGTGCGAGCCGACCACGTCCTTGGTCGCCCACGGCCGCGACAGCTCCAGCGGGCCCATCGCCATCTCGTAGAAGCGGAAGGTGTCGGCCCCGTAGTCCGCCGACATCTGGTCGGGCGTGACCACGTTCTTCAGGCTCTTGCCCATCTTCCCGTACTCCTGCTTGACCTCCTGGCCGAAGTGGAAGTACTTGCCGTCGCGCTCCTCGACCTCCTCGGCGGGCACGTAGAACCCGCGCGAGTCCTTGTAAGCGAAGGCCTGGATGTAGCCCTGGTTGAACAGCTTCCGGTACGGCTCGTCCGAGGACACGTGGCCCAGGTCGAACAGCACCTTCTGCCAGAACCGCGAGTACAGCAGGTGCAGCACGGCGTGCTCGACACCGCCGATGTACAGGTCGACGCCGCCGGGGTCGTCCACGCCGTGCTCGGCCGGGCGCGGCCCGGTCCAGTAGCGCTCGTTCTCCGGGTCGACCAGTGCGTCGGCGTTCCGCGGGTCGATGTAGCGCAGCTGGTACCAGCAGGAACCCGCCCAGTTGGGCATGGTGTTGGCGTCGCGGCGGTAGGTCTTCGGCCCGTCGCCCAGGTCCAGTTCGACGTTCATCCAGTCTTCGGCCCGCGACAGCGGCGGCGACGGCTCGGTGTTCGGGTCGTCCGGGTCGAAGGTCTTCGGCGAGTAGTCGTCGACCTCGGGCAGCTCGACCGGCAGCAGGTGGTCGGGCAGCGCGTGCGCCCGGCCGTCCTCGTCGTAGACCACCGGGAACGGCTCGCCCCAGTACCGCTGGCGCGAGAACAGCCAGTCGCGCAGCTTGTACTGCACGGTGCCGTGGCCGTGGCCGTGCTCCTCCAGCCAGGTGATGATCGTCTTCTTGGCCTCGTCGACGCCCAGCCCGTCCAGGAAGCCCGAGTTGACCGCGGGCCCGTCACCGGTGAACGCCTTGCCGTCGAAGCCCTCGGTGGGCTGCACGGTCCGGATGATGTCCAGGCCGAACTTCTCGGCGAAGTCCCAGTCGCGCTGGTCCTGCCCGGGCACCGCCATGATCGCGCCGGTGCCGTAGCCCATCAGCACGTAGTCCGCGACGAAGATCGGGATGCGGGCGTCGTTGACCGGGTTCACCGCGTACGAGCCGGTGAACACGCCGGTCTTGTCCTTGTTCTCCTGCCGGTCCAGTTCGGACTTGCGGGAGGCGGCCAGCCGGTACGCGGCCACCGCTTCGGCCGGGGTCGCCGCGTCGCCGGTCCACGACTCGTTCACGTCGGCGGGCCACGCGTCGGTGGTCAGCTGGTCGACCAGCGGGTGCTCGGGCGCCAGCACCAGGTAGGTCGCGCCGAACAGGGTGTCCGGCCGGGTGGTGAACACCTCGATCTTCGCGTCACCGGCGGCGAAGGCCACCCGCGCGCCGTTCGAGCGGCCGATCCAGTTGCGCTGCATCGCCTTGACCTTGTCCGGCCAGTCCAGCCGGTCCAGGTCGTCGACCAGCCGGTCGGCGTAGGCGGTGATGCGCATCATCCACTGGCGCAGGTTGCGGCGGAACACCGGGAAGTTGCCGCGCTCGCTGCGGCCGTCCGGCGTGACCTCCTCGTTGGACAGCACCGTGCCCAGGCCGGGGCACCAGTTCACCGGCGCCTCGGAGATGTAGGCCAGCCGGTGCGAGTCGATGATGTCGCGCTGCTCGGCGCGGGTCAGCTCGCACCAGTTGCGGCCGTCGGGCGTACGCCGCTTGTCCTGCGCGTACTCGGCCTCCAGCTCGACGATCGGGCGGGCCTTGCCCTGCTTCTCGTCGTAGAAGGAGTTGAAGATCTGCAGGAAGATCCACTGGGTCCAGCGGTAGTACTCCGGGTCGATGGTGGAGACCCGGCGGCGCTCGTCGTGCCCCAGGCCCAGCCTGCGGATCTGACGCAGGTAGGTCTCGATGTTCTCTTCGGTGGTCTTGCGGGGGTGCGCGCCGGTCTGCACGGCGTACTGCTCGGCGGGCAGGCCGAAGGCGTCGAAGCCCATCGTGTGCAGCACGTTCCGGCCGATCATCCGGTGGTACCGCGCGAACACGTCGGTGGCGATGAAGCCCAGCGGGTGCCCGACGTGCAGGCCGGCCCCGGACGGGTAGGGGAACATGTCCTGCACGAACAGCTTGTCCGACGGCACGTCCACGCCGGGTTCGGCGAGCGCCCCGACCGGGTTCGGCGCGTGGTACGTGCCGTGGTCGGCCCAGTAGTCCTGCCAGCGCTGCTCGATCTTCCCGGCCAGCGCCGCGGTGTAGCGATGCTGGGGCGTGTCCGGGGTCGCCTCGGTCATGGCCCGTGTCCTCCGTGTCGCACTCCAGAAACAACTCGACCCCTCCGCCAGAAGGCGTGAGGGGTCGCCGCGCTCAACCGTCCGTCGGTTCAGCGCGGCAGGCCAAGAAGCAGCCGAGCCGTGTTCATGCCCACCATGATAGCCGCCATGGCCAGCGCGTTTGCGCCCGCCCGTCAGCGCAGCGCGAGGGTGATCACCTGGGTGACCTGGGTGGCGGAGAAGTTGTTGTCGCTGACGAGGACCAGGCTGCGTTCCCCGGACGGCAGCCGCGGGCCCCATGCCATCCCCTCCACGTTGTCCACAGTGGACAACCCGAGCGCGGACAGGTCGGTCACCAGCTTCTTCTTGCCCGGCTTGGCCAGGTCGATCTCGAAGATGCGCACCTTGTTGCCGACCCCGGTGACGAACGAGCGCTCCATCACCAGGAACCGGTTGTGCTCGGCGGCCAGGATCGAGGTGACGCCGTTGTTGGCGAACGCGCCCGGCGGGTTCGACGCCGCGAAGATCGGCTCCTGCTGGTAGCGGTACTGCGCGAACACCGGGCCGTAGCGGCCCTGCACCAGGATCCGCGAGACGGCGCCGCGCTCGGTGGTGGCCTCCGGGCCGTCCTGCAGCAGCGGGCCTTCGAACGCGGTCACCACCAGGGCGCCGTGCGCGGCGAAGGTCATGCCCTCCGGACCGTAGTTCTGCCGCGGCCCCGACTCCGGCCGCATCTTCACGTCCTCGGGCAGGGGCAGTTCGCGCAGGTGAGAACCGTCACGCCGGGCCTCGCGGACCGACGGGTCCAGCAGCACGGTCGGCGTGCGGTCACCCTCCTGCGACCAGTAGTAGGTGCCCAGCCACGGGTCGACCCGCAGCTCCTCGGGGTCCACGCCCTGTGGTGGGTAAATGGTGCCGTCGGGGCGCTTGAAGGGGTGCACGCCGGTGATCTCGAACGAGCCCGCCGGGTCGAGCTTGGCGGTGTAGAAGCGGGCGTTCACCCGGTCGTCGCTGATCAGCACGTATTCGCCGGTGCGCGGGTCGCGGTCGATGCTGGACAGGCCGCCGACGGTGGTGCCGTCGAAGACCAGGCCGTGCGGCACGATCTGCTCGCCGACCAGGCGGACCCGCTGGCCGGCGTGGGCGGCCGGGGTGATCAGTGACAGGGTGACGGCGGCCGCGAGCGCGGTGCCGAACAGGCGCTTGAGCATGGCGTGCAGCACAGCGGATCAGGGTGTCCGGCAGGTTGCCGGGTCATCACGCTTAAACTCGGTGCCGTGCTGGTAGTCGCGCTGATCCCCATCGTCTTCGGTGTCCTGGTCGGCTGGGGCGGAGTCCTCGGCTGGCGTGAGCGCCTGCCCAGGGAACGCGGCGCGGGCGTGCGCACCGCCGCCACCCAGCGCAGCGACGAGGCCTTCCGCGTCGGCAACAAGGTGGCCGGCCTGCCGACCATGGCCGGTGGCGCGATCGGCGTGCTCTCCGGGATCGCCGCGTTGTTCATGCCGACCGTCGGCGGGGTGATCATCGCCGCGGTGGTCGGCGTGGTCGGCACGCTGGTCCTGCTCGCGGCGGGTGGCGTGCTCGGCAACCGGGCCGCGCTGGCCGTGCCGGAGCCCGCTCCCGCGCCGTCCGGTTGTTCCGGTTGCGCGTGCGGTGCCGGTGGCTGCGGCGCGTTCAGTTCCGCTGCAAATCCCCAGGGTGCGTAGCCAGTAGCGCGGTCGGCACGCCCTGCCGCCGCAGCACCTGACCCCACAGGTCGCGGTTCGGCGTGGCCAGCACGTCACTGGGCAGCGCGGGCACGATCAGCCAGTCACCACGGGCGATCTCCCCGGCCAGCTGCCCCGAATCCCAGCCCGCGTACCCGGCGAACACGCGCAGCCCGCGCACCCGCGGCACCAGCGTGTCCGGGTCGGCGTCCAGGTCGACCAGCGCCACCGGGCCGCGCACCGCGATCACACCCGGCACGCTCGCCGCGTCCTGCCCGGTGCGCAGCGCGGCCAGGCACAACGCCGTTTTCTTCTCCACCGGGCCGCCGACAAAAACCGCCTGCGGCTCCACCACGTGCCTGCCCCAGACCGGCAGCACGTCGTCCACCGGCACCTCGCTCGGCCGGTTCAGCACCACACCGAGCGTGCCCTCTTCGCGGTGGTCGATGACGAACACCACGGTCCGCCGGAAATTGGGGTCGAACATGGTGGGGGCAGCGACCAGCAACGATCCCGGTTCCACCTCGGCGTCCGCTCGCACGCCGCCCATGATCCCACTCCCGCGGGGCAGCAGGTGGGCGGACGCGGGAACAAGAACGGCCATCCGCCCGTTGAGCCCAGTGGTCGGCGCACTTCCGTGTCCCCCGGGCTCACTGAAGAACCGCCTTTGTGGAATACCGTCCGGCTGGAGCCACACTGCGCCTAGCCGCCGAGAGGCGACCAAAGTGCGCCGGCCGACCAACTCGGGTATCGCCCCCGGCCCCGCCGGGCCGCCTTGATTAGCACAAGCGAATGATCGGACCCGGTTGACTGGACCTGCCCGTACCGGCCTAGGGCAACCACTAGGGTGGCGCCAGCACATCTTTTCGCTTGATTTCGGGGGCACTGTGACCACGCCAGGGGACGATCGAGCCCGGCTCGAGGCGCGCAACGCCGCCATGAAGGACCGGGTCGACGGCCTGCTGGAGCAGTTCAACCGGCAGACCGAGCAGCTGCGCGAGGCGCAGGCCGCGGCCGCCGAGGCGTCGGCGACGGTCACCTCCAAGGACGGCCTGGTCCGCGCCACCATCGACGCCAACGGCGTGCTGAGCAAACTGGACTTCGCGCCGACCGCGTTCGAGCGCAGCGGCGGTCCGGCCGCGCTCGCCGCGTCGGTGCTGGAAGTGGTGCGCACCGGCGGGCTGCAGGTCAAGCAGCAGGTCGCGGACCTGATGTCGCCGCTGACCGAGGGCATGCCGGACCTGACCGAGCTGTTCGAGGACGCGCCTTCGCTGGCCGGGCTGGTGCCGGCCATTCCGGACTTCTCACCGCCGCCGGAGCCGGAAGCCCCACCGCGGCCGGAGTCCTTCGAGGAGGAGGGCTCGATCTTCCAGAACCGCCAGCAGCAGGCGGCCCCGCCGCCGCCAGCGGCGGCACCACCGCCACCGCCACCACCACCGGCCGCGAAGCCTTCGATGCCGCAGCCCAAGCCGACCACGCGCCGCGCGCGACCGGCGCCGGTCGAGGATGAGGAAGAGCCGCCGGACAGCTGGCTCACCCGGGGGAACCGCTGATGTCCGCGGGGGGAGCCGGGGGCCAGGGCTTCACACTCGATCCGGATGCGGCCACCTCCGCCGCGGGAAAGCTGAACATCTGCGCGGACCAGCTCGAGGAAGCGGGCAAGGCGCTCGCCGACGCGCTGGCCGCCGAAGGCGAGTGCTGGGGTGACGACGAGTCGGGGCAGGAGTTCGCCAAGGACTACGTGCCCGGCGCCGAAGGATCGGTGAAAGCGTTCACTTCGATCGTCGAAGGGATCCGCGCGCTCAAAACGAACGTCGAAACCGCCGTGCAGAGCATGGAAGGCGCCGACGAAACGGTCCGCGGTGTGCTGAAAGAGGGCGGAGGCGTCTGACCCGTGGGTATGGAGATGCCCGACGAGGTCAAGTGGCTGCTGCCCATCGTCGTCGGGGAAAGTTGGCCCGAGGGCGACGAGGACAAGCTGCGGAACCTCCGCGACGCGTGGCACATGGCGGCGAAGGCGATCAATCCCGCCGCCGAGATCGGCACCAAGGGCGCCGACGAGGTGCTCAGCGCGTGGACCGGTGAGGGCGCCGAGAAGTTCGCCGAGGCGTGGAAGAAGTTCGTCGAGGGCGACGAGGCGTACTTCAAGTCGCTGGCCGAGGCGTGCCAGGCACTCGGCGACTCGTGTGACGCGACCGCGCTGGACGTCGAGTACACGAAGTACATGATCATCGCTTCGCTGATCATGCTGGCGATCTCGATCGCGAGCATGATCGCGGCGGCGGCGGTCACCTTCGGCGGGTCGACCGCGGGCATCGTGCCCGCGCAGATCGCCACCCGGATGACCGTGCAGATGATCTTCCGGCAGCTGCTGCAGAAGCTGATGCAGCAGGGCTTCAAGAAGATCGCGCAGGAAGTGCTCAAGCGGGTCCTCAAAGAGGTCCTGATCAACGTGGCCACCGGGGTGGCGCTGGACGCCGGTATCCAGGGGCTGCAGATGGCCAGCGGCGACCGGAAGTCGTGGGACTGGGGCAAGACCTCGGACGCGGCGATCGGCGGTGCGGTCGAAGGTGTGGTCGGCGCGGCCAGCGAGGCGATCCCGAAGGGGGCCACGCGCGGGGTTTCGGACAGCGTCGGCGGGCAGATCGCCGACGGCGCCATCCGGGGCGCGACCCGCGGCGCGGTCGAAGGCGCCGCGACCACCATCGGCGAGGCGGCGGTCACCGGGGAACTGGGGAACCTGAGCGCCTCGGACGTGCTGATGGGTGCGTCGGGCGGGGCCACCGAAGGCGCCGCGGGTGGCGCCAAGGGCAACATCGACGGAATCCGCGCGGCGAACGCACCCGATGTGGACGCTCCGGACGTCGACACCCCGAACAGCGGCTCTTCTAACGGCTCTTCCTCCAGCGGCGGCTCTTCGGGCGGCTCTTCTGGGGACTCTTCTTCCGGGGGCTCCTCCGGCGGTTCCTCGGGGGACTCGTCTTCCGGGGGCTCTTCGGGCGGTTCCTCGGGGGACTCGTCCTCCGGCGGGTCTTCGGGCGGTTCCTCTTCGGGGGACTCGTCTTCGGGAGGTTCCTCTTCGGGAGGCTCGTCCTCGGGCGGCTCATCGTCGGGGAGTTCCTCGAACGGCTCGTCGGGCGACTCCACCTCGGGCGGCGGCTCTTCGTCGAACGGCTCGTCCTCGAGTGACTCTTCGTCGGGTGGCTCCTCTGCTGGGGGCTCGTCCTCGGCAGGCTCTTCTTCGGGCGGATCGCCCTCCGGCGGCTCTTCCTCGGGAGGCTCGTCGGGCGGCGACTCTTCCGGTGGCTCGTCTTCTTCCGCGGGCGGCTCCACTTCGGGTGGGGGCTCGTCGTACTCGGGCGATTCCTCGTCGAGTGGTGGCTCGTCGTCTTCGGGCGGTGGCTCTTCTTCCGGTGACCCTTCGCCGGGTGGGCGGTCCGACCATGTGGGGCAGGCGTCCGCCGCCACCATGGAGCGGTCCGACACGGGTGCGGGCCAGCAGTCCTCCTCCCCGGCGCCCGCGTCGGCGCCGCAGCCCCAGCACTCGCCCGCTGCGGCCAGTGACGGTGGCCAGCAGCAGCAATCAGGCGCACCCCAGCAACAGGGCGCAGCGGCCACCAGCGGCGGCGCCCCGGCTGGCGGCGCACCTGCTGGTGGGGCTCCCGCCGGTGGCGCGCCGTCGGCAGGTTCCCCTTCGGGCGGCTCTCCTTCTGGTGGATCGCCGTCGGGTGGATCGCCGTCGTCGTCTGGTGGCGGGTATGGGATGTCGCCGCAGCAGCAGGGTGGCGGCGGCTACGGCATGGCGCCCCAGCAGGGTGGCGGCGGCAACAACCCCGGTGGTGGCGGCTACAACCCGCCCCCGCAGCAGGGTGGTGGGTTCGGCCCGCAGCAGCGCAACCAGGACTCGGTCGCCGCCGCGGGCTTCACCGGCGGGGGCTTCCCGCCGCCGGGAACGCCTCGTCAGGACGGGCCGCCGCAGGGGGCGCCGCCACCGATGACACCACCGCCGGCGCAGCAGGGTGGTGGTGGCTTCGCGCCGCCACCGCCGATGCAGCAGGGTGGCGGCCAGCAACCGGGCGGTGGACGTCCGGGTGGTCAGCAACCCTTCCCGCCGCAGGGTCCGCGGCCCGGTGGCCAGCAGCCGCCGCAGCAGCCCGGCCCGCCGCAACGTCCGCAGGGGCAGCGTCCGCCGGGTGCGCCTCCGCAGCAGCAGGGTCCCGCGGGGCCGCGTCAGGGCCCGCCGCCGCAACGGCCGTTCCAGCCGATGCGCGGCAACCTCGACCAGCCGCCACCAGGGCGGCAGGGGCCACCGCAACAACACCAGCAGCCCCAGCAACCGCAGCCGCCTCGGCCACCGCAGGGGCGTCCGCCGTTCCCGCCACAGGGACCACCTCAGGGACCGCCGCCGCCACGTCCGCCGCAGGCGGGCTACCAGCAGGGACCGCCGCCGCGCGGGCCGCAGCAGCCTGGGCCGGGTGGGCGTCCGCCGATGCCGCCGCAGGGGCCGCGGCCCGGTGGGCAGCTTCCGCCGCAGGGGCCGCCGCCCGGACGGCAGGGTCCGCCGCAGCCGTTCAACGCGTGGCAGAAGCCGTCGCTCGAGCCGAACCAGGTGCCGTCGCAGCAGCAGGGTCCGCCGGCCACCCGGCCGGACATCCCGCAGCAGTCGCCGACGCCGCGCGCCCCGGAACAGACGCCTCAGCGCACCCCGGAGCAGGGCCCGGCTCCCGAGCAGCGGGCACCCGAGCAGCCGACGCCGGAGAAGGCGCCCGACCAGCGCACGCCGGAGCAGGAACAGCGCGCGCCCGAACAGGACAAGGCCGACCAGGGCCCGCCCGAGCAGCCGACCCCGGAAAAGACGCCCGACCAGGACGCCCCCCAGCGCGACGCCGACGACGGCCGCATCCGCGAGGACTACGTCACGGATCCGGACTTCCGCAGCAACCGTCCCGAGGACATCCGGGCGCTGGCCGACGCGCAGATGGACACGCTCCGCTCCGACGGCCACGACAACAACGCCGAGCTCCCGCACGAGACGTCCCGCCGTGAGGCCTACGAGCGGCGCGCCGAGAACCCGCGGTTCGCGCACATGTCGGACGACGGCGTGTACGCGGTCCACACCTACACCCGGCCCGACGTCTTCGAGCAGCTCAACCAGTCCCTCCGCAACCAGGACGAGAACTTCGCGGATTCGGTCCGCCAGGCCAACGCGATCGCGTCCGGGCTGAACGAGCTGCCGCCGCACGAGGGGCTGGTCTCCCGCAAGGTCGGCGTGATGGGCCGCGCCGCCGAACTGCTCGCCGCCCAGTACAAGGTCGGCGAGATCGCGGTCGAGACCCAGTTCAACAGCTCCAGCAAGGTCACCGACTCGATGCCGAAGAGCAAGTTCGGCGGTCAGGTGGAGCTGCGCATCCAGTCGAAGACCGGTCGTGACATCGACCAGCTCGGCATGAAGCGCGAAGGCGAGGTGCTGTTCAAGCCGGGCACCCAGCTGCTCGTCACGCGGAACGAGAAGGTCGGCAACACCTGGATCATCGAGGCCGAGGAGATCGGCCCCGACGACCCGCGTTACCTCGACCCGGACACCGTCCGCGACAAGATGGACGAGCGCCGCCAGCTCAGCGCCGACCAGGCACGCGAGCTGGCCGAGGCCCCGGCGCGCAACAACGCCATGTGGGACCTGCTCGGTGGCGGGGAACCCACGCCGGACACCACCCCCGAACCCGAGCCCGCCCCCGAACCGCCGGAGAACCGCGGCGAGCCGGACGACGGCTGGGGCAGCCTCGCGCAGCCGACCAATCCGCCGAGCGTGCCCGCGATCCACGCGGGCACCGCGAACTCGCCGGAGCAGCAGGTCCGCTTCCTGATGGACACGCTGCCCGAGACGCAGCGCGTGAACTCGATCAACTTCCACGGCTGGGACGCGCTCGAACAGGGCTACCGGACCAACTCCGCGGAGTCGGTGGTCGCGTTCGAAGGCCGCATGCAGGGCGCGGACACCACCGCCGGCCCGGTGCCGCCGGACCAGGTCACCCACGAGCGGAACCTGAACCACGTCCAGCAGAAGCTGGGCGGCGAGTGGCAGCAGCACAACGACTTCGACTCGGCGTTGAGCGACCTGGCGGAGCGCCCGGTCGGCTCGCGGTCGGTGCTGGCCTACGAATACGAGACGCCGACCGATCCGAACCACCCGGACTCGCCGAAGCGCGTGGTCAGCCACCTGGTCACCGCGGTCAACACCGAACACGGCCTGGCGCTGGTCGATCCGCAGAACAACCGGTTGGCGGACCTGCCGAACCCGCCGTCGAGCGTGGCGACGCTGCCGTACCACCAGGGTGACGGCCCGACGCCGGACCACGCCGCCGACACCACCGACGTCACGGACACGGGTCACGGCCAGGACGCCACCCCGCACACCGACGCCCCGGAAACCCCGGAAACCCCCGAGCAGCCGGGGCCGCTGGGCGACCTGGTGGAGCCGGACACCGGGCGGCCCGACGAGGGCTACCTGTTCGACTCGGACTTCGAGGCCACCCCGGACGACCACCGCGCCGTCGCCGACGCGTTCCAGGGCGACGGCAGGCACGAGAGCGTCCAGGCCGACGCCGTCAAGGCGCGCAACGAGAACCCGCAGTACGCCAGGTTGTCCGACGAGGACGCCACGGTGATCCGCGGTTACACCGGCCACGACTTCTACTCGACCGCCAACGCGGCGCACCGCGAAGGCCCCGGACATCCGGCCTTCGACACCGCGCAGCAGCAGGTCAGGGCACTGGTCGGCGCGCTGAACAAGATCGAGCCGACGCCGGGCGAGCTGATCCGCGGGCTGAACTTCGACGGCGACCCGGTCAAGCTCCAGCAGTTCCGCGACCAGTACCCGGTCGGGCAGACCGCCGTCGAGACCGCGCCGGTGAGCGCGAGCAAGAAGCTCTCACCGGACCAGCGCACCAAGTTCGGTCCCGACGTCGAGATGCACATCGACTCGAAGACCTTCCGCGACGTGGAGCAGCTGTCGCAGAACCGGGCCGAGGGCGAGTCGCTCGGCAAGCCGGCCACGCAGCTCTACGTGCACGAGAACCGGATGATCACCGATCCGGTGACCGGCCGGGAAAAGCTGTACATCCGGGCCGAGGAGATCGTCGAGGGCGATCCGCGCTGGGTCGACCGGGACACCGCCGAGCAGAAGATGGCGGAGCGGCGCGAGCAGTGCGCGGCGAACGAGCGGGAGAACGCGGCCAGGGCGCAGTCGGCCCCGTCGCCGTTCGACGGCCTCACCACGCTCAACCCGCCGCCGGAGGGCAGCACGCCGTCGCCGTCGCCGCAGCGGGACATCGCCGATGCGCTCAACGGCAACGACGAGGGTGGTTACGCGGGCGCCGACCAGGGGCCCGACGGCCCGGCGATGGACTCCAGCCAGGTCGGCGACCACGACTGGGCACCGCTGGCGCGGGCGACCAACCCGCCGAGCGAACCGGCCATCCACGCCGACACCGCGAACCCGAACCAGCAGGCGAAGTACATCGCCGAGCGGCATCCGGAGATGGCCGGGGTCAACCCGAACTTCTACTCGCCGGACGCGTTCGCCAACGGGTACCAGACGAACTGCACGCGCGGCATGGTCGCGCACGCGCTGCGCCTCGGCGGCATCGACGCCGAAGCGGGCAGGCTGCTGCCCCAGGACATGGCGTCCATGGGCACGCTGGACTACGTGCGGGAGAACCTCGGCGGCGGGGACTGGCGCTCGCACGGTGATTACGACGACGTCATCCGCACCATGCGGGACCAGCCGATCGGTTCGCGCGCGGTGATCGCCGTGCAGTACCGCGGTGACGACGGCAACGTCTACGGGCACGTGGCCGAGGTGGTGCACACCAAGGAGGGTGTGGCCTTCATCGACCCGCAGAGCAACTCGCTGATGAGCCTGCCGCACCCGCCGGTCGACCTGAAGACGATGCCGTTCGACCCGGCGAAGGCGGTCGAGCTGCACAACGAGAAGCAGCAGGCCAAGACCGACACCGACACCACGGCGTCGGCGGACACCACGCAGCCGGTGCCCTCGCCGTCGCCGTCGCCTTCGCCGAAGCCGGACGCGCCGGTCGATCCGCGCATCGCCTTCCAGAAGCCGGACGCGCCGGTGGACCCGCGGATCGCGTTCCGGCAGGACCCGCCGGGTGCGGGGCTGCCGCCGCGGTCGGGTTACGAGGTGCGGCCGTCGCGGATCGGGCCGGACGGGCGTCCGGTGCCGTCGGTTTCGCACACCGTGCCGGACCTGACGCCGGCCGCGGACCGCGGTTACGGCATGGCCGAACCGCCGCGCCAGGACTCCACGCCCGGCCATGACCCCACGCCGGAGCACGAGAGCCCGCTGCCCACGCGCGAGGAAATCCAGGCATACCTGGAAAGCGACCGCATGCAGCAGGCGATCCGCGAAGGCAACGAGATCACCGCGCGGGACCCGGAAGCCACCGTCAAGGTCAACGGCCAGCAGCTGCCGATCGGCGACGCGATCCGGGCGATGATGCTGGATTCGGCCACCGGCCCGACCGTGGCCCGGATCATGCAGGAAACCCCGTTCCTGGAGAACTCGCTGACGCGGCGGCCGCAGACCCTGTGCAACGTGCTGCGGTACGAAGGCGCGGTCGAGGTGCTGGAGTCCTGCGTGCGCGAAGTGCGCGACTACAGCGGCGGCCCCGCCGAACTCGCCGACTCCTACAAGGCGGACCCGAAGCCCGCGCCCAGCGACCTCACCCCGGAGCAGGCCCGGCTTTCGGCCGAAGGCTTCGAGGAGATCAAGCAGGTCAGGCCCAAGGACCTGCGGCAGCCGGGCTTCGACGAAAGCCGGAAGGACGACCCCGACTACCGGCGCGAGTACCTCGACTCGCTGTACGAGGGTTGGGACGAAAAGAACACCATGCTGCGCGAGTTCGCGGAGCGGATCGCGGGTGACGCCGAGGGCGTCAAGGTCAAGTCGCGGGAAGTGCCGAAGAGCAAGGTCCGCGCGATGGACAAGATCGCCGGTTACGACGGGCACGCCGACAAGCTGAACGACCTGGTCGGCTCGATCGTGCAGTACCAGACGGTGGACCAGGCCTACGAAGGACTGGCGAAGGTGCTCGAGGAGAGCCGCCGCCCCGGGTCGAAGATCAGGGTGGTCGACTTCTCCGACCGGTTCGTGAAGCCGCAGAAGAGCGGCTACCGCGACCTGCAGATGAACGTCCGGCTGGACCTCGGCGACGGGAACTACCACATCGCCGAGCTGCGGTTGCACGTCAAGGCGATCGACGACGTGGCGGCCTACGAGCACGCGCTCTACGAAGTCCTCCGTGACTTCCAGGCGGTGGCGAACGAGGATCCGAGCCGTCCGGTCGGCGCGGACGGCGACCGGGAGCTGACCCCCGAGGAGCGGGCGATGATCGGCTCGATCCTCAACGAGGAGCGGATCCGGTTCGGCGAAGCCTTCCGGTTGGCGGGCGGTTCGGAGACCGAGCCGCGGAACTACACCCGAAGGATTGAGTGATGACCATCGAGACACCGTCGTACTTCCTGTACTTCGGGCGGACCTTCGTCATCGACTCGACACCGGACGGTGGGCTCGCCGGCTCCCTGCTCAACTGGGACACCGGCGAATTCGAACCGGCGAACGCCCCCGTCCAGAAGGCCCTCTTCGCCACCTCCGACAGCGACATCAGCCCGCTCGACCGCGAGCAGTTCGTCCAGCGCACCGAACGGATCCGGCAGCAACTCACCGGCGACGGGCCGATCTTCGCGCTGTACGACACGATCGACTCGATCTACGACCAGGCCGAGGCGGAAAACCGGCGGCTCTCGGACGAGGAGGTCGAGCTGATCAGCTCGATCCAGCGGCGCACCTTCGCCATGTGGGAGGACGAACTCGCCCGGCGAGCGGCCGGGGAGCCGCCGAGCTTCACGGTTCGCCGCAAGAACGTGTGATGCGTGAACTGGCCTGGCGATGTCTGAGGTCACCCCACGGCCGCGCCGAATCGTGGGAAGGTTCCCTACGGTTAGCTCTCCAGCTTCGAGGAACACCGCATGACCCAGCCGCATGAGCTGCACCAGGGCCTGGCAGGCCGGGCCTGGTTGCAGGCGTTCGCCACCTACAAGGACGAGGAGTTCCAGGTGGCGGGCTACACCGCCCCGCACTTCCTGCTGTCCTGGAGCAAGGACGACGCCGAGCGCGCGGCGGAACTCGGCATTCCCGAGGGCGAAGCGGGTGGTTATGTCGACAAGGCGACCCCGGATCAGCTGACCGCGCTCTGGCAGGTCCGCATCGACGTCACCAGCACCACCACGCCGCCGGTCCAGCCGCTGTCCGAGGAGGAGCGCGGCAAGCTGCTGATCGGCATCGGGCGCGCGCTCGTCCCGCTGCGGCCGGAGAACGGCACGGTGACCGTCGACTTCCGCCAGCTCGGCGGGTACACCGAGATCGAGGTCAGCGCCACCGGCGAGCAGGGCACCCTCTTCTGGTCCGCGCCGCCCGAGGTGGGTGAGCTGCTGACCGAGCTGCGTGCCGGCATGTACGAGAAGGGCGCCGGCGCCTGGCTGCAGGCGCGGTACACGCTGCGCGGCAGCCAGTTCGACTTCGACTTCGACCTGCTCAACCCGCCGGAGTGGAAGCGCCCGCCGGACCGGCCGGGGCTGCCCACCCGCACCGCCTTCGCCAGGGAACTCGAGCAGTTCCCCCGCGACGACGAGCACATTCCCCGCTGGCTGCGCCAAAAAGCGGGCCTGCCGCTGGCCGTGGTCTTCCAGCACGCGCGGATCGTGGACGCCTACACCCCCGGCGAGCGCCCGGTGGTCGACCGGCCCGCGCCCGCCGACGAGGAGATCCCGGCGATCCTGCACTACCTCGAACGCTCGCCCGTGGTGCTCATCGGCGACCAGCCGGGCCCGGACATCTTCGCCCCGGACGACGAGCCGGACGTGCCCGAGCGCTACCACACCGACGGCACCTGGATCTGGCACGCGTCGGCGGCCCACTACCTGCGCAAGCACGGCACGCCGCCGGACCAGGACCTGGTCGCGCACATCCGCGCGCAGCGGTACCAGACCCCGCACGTGGACCGGCTGCACCGGCTGACCGCGGCCGCCGACCTGCTCGGTGAGCCGCGCCCGAAGCCGGACCCCGAGCAGTTCGAGCCGAGCACCGGTGACCTGGCCGCCGAGCTGGAGACCCAGGTCGGCCCGGAGCTGGACGGCGCGGAGACGCTGGCGACCCTGCGTGCCCGCCTCGACGAGGCCGGCGTGTGGCCGAACGCCTACCGGCTGGGTGACTCCGCGGATGACGCGTGGAGCCTCAAGCACACCGAGCAGGGCTGGGAAGTCGCCCGCTACCAGGGCGGCGAGCCGGTCGATCCGTGTTACTTCACCCGGGTGGAGGACGCCGCGCAGCAGCTGCTCGGCGCGGTGCTGCTGCACCCGGCGCGGATCACCGCGGGCGCCGAGAGCCCGTTGGAGACCGCCCGCGAACTGGCCGACTGGCCGATCCAGCCGGTCGACGGCGAACCGCCGCTGACGTTGTTGCGGAACAAGCGCCTGATCCGGCTCGCCGCCGGTACGGTTGTCGTGCGTTTCGGTGACGAACACGGCAACCTGGTGCACCACACCGGGGTGCGGTTCCCCACCACCTCCCTGCCGCTGGAGCGGGAAAGCGCGGAACGCCGGTATCGGCTGGCCCGCCCGCTGTACGTGATCACCGGGATCACCGTGCCCTGGGCGAACCTGCCCGGGGGAGCGATCGCCTACGTTCTCCCCAGGACGATCACCGAGCACACCAGTGACGGAAGTCTGGAAGGAACGGTCTGAGCGTGGAAGCGGCTGAAGCGGTAGCCAGGGTCGAGGACTGGCTGCGTGCCGTGCACGGGCCGGACCAGCGCACGGTCCGGGTCGACACGGACAAGGTGCGCCGGGTGCCCGAGGGCTGGTCGGTGCCCTACAACGCGGTCGCCTTCCTGGACGGGGGTGACGCGGGCAAGGAGATCTTCCCGCCGCCGAACATGGTGGTGCGCGAGCCCGACGGGCAGGTGCGCCAGGCCGCGCCGCACCCGGGCGGGCTGAGCATTCCGGCGCGCTGGCCCGGTCAGGAGCACTGGAAGGAGCTCGTCGACCAGGAGTTCCGCGACTCCGGCCTCAGCCATCTCGGCGTGCCGCTCGCCGCGATCGGCGGCTGGCGGCAGGTCCTGCCCGACGGGACCGACGGCACCGAGCAGCGCGAGAACCCCGACTACCGGCCGGGCCCGGTGCGGCTGGGCAGGGAGCGCCCGCGCAACGCGCTGGAGTACCTGCTCGCCTTCCACGACGCCGGCTGGCTGGACCGCGAGCGCTTCCTGATCGGCCTGGTCAGCACCGAGGTCTTCATCCCGATCGGGGAAAACGACCGCGTCCCGCGCACCGCCTACGACCAGCGCGAACACCGGCTGCTCAGCTACAGCGACCCGCGGCACCTGCCCGAGCACGCGCACCGCTGGTGGCACGTCGACCTGGCCACGCTGATGAAGCAGGAGCCGGCGCCGAACCTGAACCTCGACGGCGGGCCGCAGTACCGCCAGCAGGTCAGCGCGGCCGAGCTGACCGCGGTGCTGGCCACCTACCCGCGTTACCGGCAGCCCGTGGACAAGAAGATCACCGGGCTGGCCGCGAGCGAGGAGCTCAGGACCTTCGCCGCCGAGGCCGCCGCGAAGATCGCGCTGCCGACCCCGGTCTCGCCGCCGATGCACGCGGTCGACTGGGCCCGCCGCAACGGGTATGAGCTGACCGACGAGGAAATCCGGCTGACCGTGCTCGGGCGGACCTGGCGTGAGCGGCTCCGGCTCGACGACGGCGCCCGCTGGCCGGTGGACCTGGAGTCGAACGGCCTGCAGCCGGGATACGGCGACGGTGGCGAGGCCGCGCCGCGGCTGAACACCTTCGGCAAGTACTTCGACAAGGGCAATCCCGGGTTCAAGCACGGCTGGCACCGGGTGACCGGCGCCTTCGCCGGGTTCGCGCTCGGTGAGGCGCTGGGCATCCACGGCCGGCTGGGCGAGGACGTGCCGCTCGGGCCGTTGACGCAGCAGCTGCTGTTCCTGACCGAAGGCATCATCCGGAGCCCGCACCGCGAGGACCCGCAACAGGAAGGTCAGTTCACCGTCGCCGCGGCTCGTGGCCTGCTGCGCTGGCTGCACACGCGGGGCGAGCCGGTGCCCGGTGAGGTCGATGGCTGGCTGGTCCGGGTGCCCGAGCTGCGTGCCGTCACCGAGCCGGACGCGGGTGAGCTGGCCGCGGTCCGCGAGCTGGCGAGGGAGAACCCGGGCACGGGCAGTGGCGCGGGCGCGCTGCTGGCCGCCCTGCCCGCCGCGCTGACCAACGGGTACGCGGGTGAAGGCATCACCGGTGGGGTCGCCGAAGCGGCCCGTCGGCTTGCCGGGCTGACCCACGGTTCGGAGCCGGACCTCGAGGCGGCCGCCTTCCTGGCGACGCTGTTCGACCAGTTGCTCACCAGCAACAAGGTCTGCCCGCCGGTCACCGCCGCGCGCGGCCTGTGCGCCGACGACGCCTGGCCGGGCCTGCGGCGGACGGTCGACGGCGCGCTGATGCGGCTGGAACCGCAGTCGAAGATCCCGTTCGTGCCGAAGCCGTCCGACTTCGGCTCCGGCACCGACAGCGACACCGTGCTGGCCCAGGCGCTCAGCGCGGTCACCGGGCACGAGAACTACCCGGAGCAAGCGCTGCGGCGGTCGATCGACCACGGCGGCAGGCGACCGCTGACCGGCGCGCTGGCGGGTGCGCTGATCGGGGCCCGCGTCGGCCTGCCGGGCCTGCCCTGGCTGTCCAGCCTGCGCTCGCGTTACCTGGTGGAGAACCTGGCCAGCGACGCGTTCTGGCACTTCGACCAGTTCAGCCCGGTTTTCGAGAGCACTTCAGGATGGGCGAGGCGGTACCCGCGATCGTGAGCACCAACAAGATCACCGAGAGCACCCGGGAGCAGGCGATCGGCCGCGCCGAGGCGTGGCTGCGCGAGCAGGACGGCGGCGAGGGCCTGCGTGTCCGCACCGAATACGTCGCCCGCAACGGCGACGGCTGGAACGTGCCCTACAACGCGGCCGCCTTCCTCGACGGCACGGACATCGGCGCGGGCATCTTCCCGACGCCGGTGCTGTTCGTGCCCGACGACGGGGGCGAACTCCGGCACGAAGCCGCCGCGATGGCGGTGCCGAACCCGCCGCAGGCCGTCGCCGACGAGAGCCCGTCAGCCTGGACGCCGGTGGTCGATTCGGACTTCGACCAGGCCGCGTTCCCCACCATGGCGCCGCCGGAGAAGGCGATCCTGCGCCGCGAGTCCGTCGACGGCGCCATCCAGCGGAACCCCGCCTACCGGCCCGGACCGCTGAAGATGGGCTACCCGCTGCCGCTGACCGACGCCGAGAAGCTGTGGCAGTACCGCTCGATCGGCTGGATCGACGACCAGACCTACTTCCGGCACCTCACCGAATGCGAGGTGCTCGACGTCGGGGACAACACCGCGTACACCTCGCCGGTGCGCGTGCCCGGCACGGTGAAGGCGTGGACCCGCAAGACCCTGCGGCGGTTGTTCCAGGAGCAGGACGGCGGCGGTTCGGTCGCCTTGGATCCCGAGACGTACAGCGTCGAACTGGTGCGCAACCACGTGCTGCCCGACCTCGGCGACGACCAGGGCCCCGAGCCGGTGCCCGGCACGCCCGCCGAGTACAGCGAGGCGGTGACCGAGGCCGTCGACGCCCTGGTCCAGGAGTTCGGCATCGACCCGCCGCGGTACCTGACCGGGCACCTGCCGTTCGTGGCCGAGCAGGCCAAGCAGTACGGCTACCTGCTGACCGAGGCGGAATGCCTCCAGTACGCGCGGGCGTACGCGCTGTGGTTCCGCAACCTGCGCGCGCCGGCCACCGGCGCCACCGTGAGCTGGCCGGCCGACCTGTGGGCCGCGGGCTTCGTCGAGCACCGCAACACCGACGGCTCGCCGTCGCCGCAGCCGTGGCACTTCGGCAAGTTCTTCCGCCGGATCTCGACCCAGCAGGGCAGCAACTTCCGCTGGAACCGGGTGGCGGGCGCGTACGTCGGCTTCGCGCTGGGTGACTCGATCGGCGGGCAAGCCGAGGCACACGGCAGTTGGGACGGCGGCACGCTGGACCGCGGCGGCCTCACCCGCCAGCTGCTGTTCCAGACCGAAGCGGTGATCCGCGGGCTGCCGCCGGTGAACGACACCGCCGAGGTCCCGGCGTCGCTGCCGCGCGTCGGCAGGCCGGAGAGCTGGCTGAACAACGCGACCGCGGGCACCGGTCCGGCGCCCGCCGAGTTCGCCGCGCTGCTCGCGCCCGCGCTGCCGGCCACCATCGCGGGCGGCACCCCGGTCGACGGCATCGACGTGGCGTATTCGCAGGCCATCGCGCACGAGCTGATCGGCGCGGCGGCCGGTCCGGACGTCACCGAATGCGCCGACCTGCTGGTCCGGGTGCTGTGGGGTGTGCTCAGCCCGGTCGAAGGCTTGCCGGACCAGCTCGCCATGCCGGTCTACCAGCAGCTGGTCGCGATCCGGAAGTCGTTGCCGGAGAACGACTCCCTGCGCGCGGAGCTCACCAGGGTGATCGAGCTGCGCGACGACTGGAACGGCGACGAGAAGGCTCAGCTCGAGTCGATCGGCGACGGCCGTTCGCCGCGATCGGTGCTGCTGCGGGCGTTGTTCGCCGCGGCCAAGCGCGGGCACGACCCGGGCGGCGCGATCCTGCTGGCCGCCAACCAGTCCGGCAGCTCGGTGGTCACCGCCGCGCTGACCGGCGCGCTGGTCGGCGCGCAACGCGGCATTCCGGGCCTGCCCTCGGCGTGGGTGGCGCGGCTGCCGCAGCTGGGGCTGATCGACAACCTCGCCGGGGACGCCTTCTACCACTTCCACCGTTTCGGCGTGGCGCGTGAGCCGTCGGCGCAGGAGGCGTGGGAAGCCAGATATCCGCGGGGGTAGCGCATGGACGACTGGCTCAGCGACGACGAACTGTCGGTGCTGGAGCGCCTGGTGCGCCGCCAGCAAACCGCGGGTGGAACCGAAGCGGTCCGTGTGGAACGGGTCGAACGGGTGGAGCTGTTCGTCGGCACCGACGCGCACGGACGCCGGTTCCTGACGCGGAACCCGGTGCCCGACTGGAATCCGGCCGGAGCCAAGGCAGTCGATCCGCGGCGCTGGCGAGGCAGCCTGCTCGCCGGTGCCTGCGGGGACGCGCTCGGCGCGCCGATCGAGTCGAAGTCGATGGAGCGCGTCCGCGCGATGACCGGCCCGGACGGCATTCTCGACTTCATCCCGGCCTACAACGGCATCGGGATGATCACCGACGACACGCAGATGACCCTGTTCACCCTGGAAGCGCTCATCCGCGCGCACGCCGAACAGCGTCGCACCGGCCAGACCGATCTGCGGTACAGCCTGCAGCTGGCCTACCAGCGCTGGCTGCACACGCAGGGCGTGCCGTGGGACAAGGCACGGGGGCCGCGGGACACCAGCGAGCGGCCGGACGGCTGGCTGATCACCGACGAGCGGCTGCACCACCGCCGCGCGCCCGGGCAGACCTGCTTCTTCGCGCTGAAGGGCTACGGCTCGGGCGTGCCGATGGGCACCTTTGACCGCCCGCTGAACGAGTCGAAGGGCTGCGGTGGCGTGATGCGCGCGGCCCCCGCGGCGATCTGGTCGGACGATCCCGCCGAGGCCTTCGAGATCGGCGCGATGAGCGCGGCGCTGACCCACAGCCACCCGAGCGGTTACCTGCCCGCCGGCACGTTCGCGGCGATGGTGCACCGGCTGGTCCGCGGGGCGAGCCTGGATTCCGCGCTGGCCACCGCGCGCGAACTGCTCGTGCGCCGGGACGGGCACGAAGAGACCTCCGCCGCCATCGACGC
This sequence comes from Amycolatopsis albispora, assembly GCF_003312875.1. Taxonomy (NCBI): domain Bacteria; kingdom Bacillati; phylum Actinomycetota; class Actinomycetes; order Pseudonocardiales; family Pseudonocardiaceae; genus Amycolatopsis; species Amycolatopsis albispora. Next base: position 6,546,048 of record NZ_CP015163.1, on the reverse strand, counting down.
GGCGATCGCGCTGGCCGCGCGAGGTGAGCCGACGCCGGAGAAAACCGCGACCCTGGGCGGTGGTGGCGTCGGCGAGACGGCGTTGTCGATCGCGCTGTACGCGGCGATGGTCACCGACAACCCGAACGACGCGCTGCTGGTCTCCGCGAACCACGGCGGCGACAGCGATTCGACGGCTTCGGTCTGCGGGAACCTGGTCGGCGCCATCCACGGCCCCGAGCTGCTCCGGTCGAACTGGCTGGACCAGCTGGAACTGCGGGACGTCATCGAGCAGATCGCCGACGACGCGCTCGCCGAGTTCGGCCCCGAGCCACCGGACTGGGGGACGCGCTACCCGCCGTCGATCCCGGCGCGGGAGGAACCCGAAACCGGACCGGCCGAACCGCAGGAACGCCGCGCGCGGAGTTCGCTGCTCGCCGCGCTGGAGACCGAGACGGTTCCGCCACCGGCGTTGACCAGGGCCGACCGGTTCCGCGGTGTCGTGCTCGCCGGAGCCGTCGGTGACGCGCTCGGCGCCGCCCGCGAGTTCGACCCGATGGAGCGCATCCGGCAGCTGCACGGACCGGCCGGGATCACCGACCTGGTGCCCGCGTTCGGCGGCCTCGGCAAGATCACCGACGACACGCAGATGACCCTGTTCACGCTCGAAGGCCTCATCCGGGCGCACGCGCACGAGCGCGCGGGTGGTCGCCGCGGCCGCGAGCACTTCCTGCAGGACGCCTACCAGCGCTGGCTGCACACGCAGGGCGTGCCGTGGGACGCCGCACGCGGCCCGGAGAACACCAGTGCCGCGCCGGACGGCTGGCTGATCACGAACCGCGAGCTGTTCGACCGCCGCGCCCCGGGCGCGACCTGCTACACCGCGCTCAAGGAGTTCGGCACCACCGGCCGGATGGGCACGCTGACGCACCGGCTGAACGACTCGAAGGGCTGCGGTGGCGTGATGCGCGCGGCCCCGGCCGCGTTGTGGCCGGACGTGTTCGAGACCGGTGTGTTCAGCGCGATGCTCACGCACAGCCACCCGGCCGGGTACTGCTCGGCGGGCGCGCTGGCGGTGATCGTGGCCCACCTGCTCGACGGCGGTTCGCTGCCCGACGCGGTGGACCAGGCGATCCAGCGGCTCAAGCAGACCGGCGACCGCGAAACCCTGGCCGCGCTGGACGTGGCGATCAAGCTCTCGCACCAGGGGCCGGTGACGCCCGAGAAGATCGCCGCGATCGAAGGCGGCGGCTGGACCGGGGAAAGCGCGCTGGCCATCGCCGTGTACGTGGCGCTGGCCACCGACAACCTCGACGAAGCCCTGCTCGCCGCGGTCAACCACGACGGCGACAGCGACTCGACCGGCGCGGTCTGCGGCAACATCGTCGGCGCGATGTACGGCCCGAACGCACTTCGGCCGGATTGGCTGGAACACCTGGAGCTGCGGGACGCCATCGAAGCCCTGATCTCCGACGCCCTCGCCGAATTCGGGCCCGAGCCGCCGGACTGGGGACAGCGGTACCCGACCGGCCCGCGTCCCGCCGCGGTCCCGGCGGACAGCACGCCGGAGCTGAGCCGCGACGACCGCTTCCTCGGCAGCATCCTGGCCGGTGCCGTCGGCGACGCGCTCGGCGCGGCCGACGAGTTCGAGCCGATCCACATCATCCGCGAGCTGCGCGGGCCCGCCGGGATCACCGACCTGGTGCCCGCGTTCGGCGGCCTCGGCAAGATCACCGACGACACGCAGATGACCCTGTTCACGCTCGAAGGCCTCATCCGCGGGCACGCGCACCTGCGCCGCGGCGGGCAGACCGGGCTGGAGCACTTCGTGCAGAGTGCCTACCAGCGCTGGCTGCACACGCAGGACTACTCGTGGGAGGACTGCCGCGGTCCGCAGAACACCAGCCTGGAACCGGACGGCTGGCTGATCACCCACCGCGAGCTGTTCAGCCGCCGCGCGCCCGGCAAAACCTGCCTGACCGCGTTGATGTCGTACGGCAACAACGGCCAGATGGGCTCGTTCACCCATCGGCTCAACACCTCGAAGGGCTGCGGCGGCGTGATGCGGACGGCACCCGCCGCGCTCTGGCCGGGTGATCCGGGCACGGTGTTCGGCGTCGGCGCGATGGCCGCGGCGTTGTCCCACAGTCACCCATCCGGGTATCTCTCGGCGGGCGCGCTTTCGGTGATCGTGCGTCACCTGATCGACGGCGGCACGCTGCCGGACGCGGTGGACGAGGCGTTCCGGCAGCTGGCCCGCTGGCAGCACCACGAGGAGACGACCGCCGCGCTGCGAGTCGGTGTGCGCCTGGCCGAACAGGGCCCGCCGACGCCGGAGAAGATCGCCACCATCGACGGCGGCGGCTGGATCGGCGAGAGCGCGCTGGCCATCGCCGTGTACGTGGCGCTGGCCACCGACAACCTCGACGAAGCCCTGCTCGCCGCGGTCAACCACAGCGGGGACAGCGACTCGACCGGCGCCATCTGCGGCAACATCGCGGGCGCGATGTACGGCCCCGGCGCGCTCCGGCCGAGCTGGCTGGAGCACCTCGAGCTGCGGAACACGATCGAGGAACTGGCCGCCGACGCCCTCGCGGAGTTCGGCCCGGAGCCGCCGGCGCATTCGCTCTGGGAGCGGAAGTACCCGAACTCGTGATCATGGTTCCACGTGGAACAGCGGCCGGGCGGCCGACTAGATTTGACTCGGATCTCACCGAGGGGACACAAGGGGGACAGAGGCGTGCGCTACCGAATAGACGCCGCTGAGCGGCCGGACTCGCTCTACGCGGTGTGGAACGGTGGGGTGTTCCGCGCGCAGCGCTCGACCGCGGACGGCACGGTGCTGCTCGTCGCGCAGCCGGGGGAGGAAGCGCCGGAGGATTTCGACACCGAGTGGAACGGCCGTCCGGCGAAGGTGGTGCCGGAGGCCGAAGCCGCGACCACGTTCAGCGTCCAGACGCACTGCCTGTTCGCCGACGAGATCTACCGCGTCGCCCCGCAGGACGGCGAGGCGCTGACCCTGCGCTGGACCGGGCAGGACGAGGCCCGCGCCCGCGAACTCGGCCTGACCGAGTTCACCACCACCGCCGCGCCCGAGGAGGTCGAGGCGCTCTGGCAGGAACGCCACGACTTCGTCGCCGCGAACGGGCCCCGGCCGGAACGCGGCACCGGTGACCCGAACGCCCTGCTCCGCGCGATCGGCCGGACCATGCTCAAGGTGCTGCCGGACGGCTGGGAACGGGTCGGCGCGCAGCTGCGCCAGGTCGGCGGGTACGCCGAGCTGGAGGTCCGCGCGATCGCCGGTGACCTGGTCGTCTCGCTCTCGCCGCCCGCCGAGCTGGGGCAGCTGTTCACCCTGCTGCGCTCGGCGATGTACCAGCCGTCGACCGGCACCTGGTTCGAAGGCACCTTCACGCTGGACTCCAGCTCGAACTTCGACTTCGACTTCGACGTGGACGCCGAACCGCACTGGCGCCTGGCACCCGGCGAAGGCGGCCGCCCGACCGCGCGTGCCTACGAGGCCGAGCTGGAGCTGTACCCGCGCGACCGCAAGCACGTGCCGGACTGGCTGGCCGCGAAGGCCGGGCTGCCGCTGGACGTGGTGTTCCGCCAGGCCAAGGTGGTGGACAGCCACATCGAGGGCGAGAAGCCGGTGGTCAACCGGCCGCCGCTGCCCCCGGACGAGGTGCGGCGGGTGCTCGACTACCTGTACCGGTCGCCGGTGGCCTTCGGCCGCCCGGTGCCGCTGCCCGACCTGTTCTCCCCGCACGGCCGCCCCGACGTGCCGGACGCCTTCCACACCGACGGCACCTGGATCTGGCCCGCCGCCGTGCCGCACTACCTGCGCAAGTACGGCGTGCCGCCGGAGCCGGAGCTGGTCGACCACATCCGGGCCAACCTGCACCGGCCGCCGTACGTGCCGGACAAGCTGCGGCACACCGCCGAGGCCGAGGTGCTGGGCAAGCCGTACCCGCCGCAGTCCGAAGAGGACCTGCCCAAGCCGGACGAGCACGCCCGCGGCGAGCGCGACGGCGACGGCCTGCCGAAGCTGCGGGCCGCCGGCGTGCTCGACGTGCTGCACCGGCGGCTCGCCGAGCTGGGCGTGCCCGCGTCGCGGTACCGGATCGGCGAACCGGCCGACGGTGCCTGGTGCCTGCGCCGGGTCGGTGGCCACTGGGAGGTCGCGCGGTTCGAGGGCGGCGAGCCGGTGGACCCGGTGCCCTTCGACCACGTCCAGGACGCCGCCCGGCACCTGGTCGGCACGATGGTGCTGTACCCGGCACTGGCGCGCGAGCCGGAGGAGGCCGAGTCCGGGCACCCGACCGACTGGCCGATCCTGCCGCTCCGGGGTGAGCCGCCGCTGAACTTCTTCCGCGCCAAGCGGATGGTGGTGCTGCCCGCGGGCACGGTGGTCCAGCGCTTCGGCAACGAGGCAGGCAACCTGGTGCACCCGGAGCACGTCCGGTTCCCGGAGACCTCACTCGCCTTCGAACGCGAGCGCGAGCAGCACACCTACGTGGTGCACCGGCCGCTGCGCGTGCTCACCGGCATCACCGTGCCGTGGGGCGCGCTGCCCGGCGGCGCGGTGGCGTACCTGCTGCCGCGGCCGCTCGGCCAGCACGTGGAAACCAAGGCGATGGAAAAGGTCAGCGCGTAAGCATTACCGGGCCCGGATGAGCACGGCGGGCGACCACCAGTAGTCGGCCAGCGGCGTGACCTCGACCTCGGCGAACCCGGCCGCGGTCAGCTGCCCGCGCCAATCGTCGGCGGGCTGCTCCCAGTTGTTGCGGACCCCGCCCGGCGCCACCAGGCCGAGCAGCATGGGCATCAGGAAGCCCTGGGCGACCAGGTCGCCGTCCTGGCCGTACTCGGCGACCCCGCGCTCGTACCGCTCGACGAGCGAGGCCAGGTGCTCCGGGCTGTGCTCGGTGACGTCCGGCACGTCGAACTCGGCGAGCACCAGCTCGCCGGTGCGCTCGCGCAGCGTGTGGAACACCTCCTGCCGGTCGCCGGGTTCGAGCGACTGGAGGGCGAAGGTCGACTGCACCAGGTCCCACGACAGCTCGGTCTCCGCCAGGAACTCCTGCGCGGTGGTCTGCCGGGCGTTCGCGCCGTCCACGCGCTGGGCCGCGACCTCCAGCAACGCGGCCGACGGCTCCACCAGGTCGATCCGCGACGGCCGGTGCGCCGCCTTCTCCAGCGCGGGCACCAGGGCGAGGCCGTCACCGCAGCCGAGGTCGAGCAGGCTCGCCGGGCGGCGTTCGTTGTACAGCCCGGCCAGGCGCCGGGCGAGCTGTGCGTACAGGTTCACGTTCCCGCCGCCGCGGATGAACGCGGTGAACGCGGCGGGCTGGTCGTAGACGTGGCCGTCGGATGCCGAGCCGAGGTGACGGCTCAGTTCCGCGCCGAGCCGCGCGCCGGACTTGGCGGCCTGGTCCGCGAGCACGGCCGCCTTCGGCCGGTCTTCGTCACGCAGTGCGGTCAGGCAGGCGACCAGTAGCTCTTGGGTGGATTCGGTCAGCACGGCACCCACAATGTCACGCGCGTGCCGTTGCCAGGAGTGGATTCCACCGTCGCCCGGCCGCCGACCTCGGCCAGCCGCGCGGTGATCGACTCGCTGATGCCGAAGCCCGGCGGCCGGGACTCGGCGCTGAACCCGGTGCCGTGGTCGCGGATGATCACCGCGATCCCGCCGTCGCGTTCCTCGACCCGGACCAGCACCTTGTCCGTGCCGGAGTGCTTCATCGTGTTGCGCATGGCCTCGCGCACGGCGTCGCGGATGGCGATCTGGCGGACCTCGGAGAGCGTGTCCTCGTCCAGCTCGGCGATCACCACCTGGGCGCGGAGGCCGTCGCGGGCCATTTCGGCGGCGAGCGAGGCGAGCTTCTCCCCGAGCGGGCGGGCGCCCTCGTTCTCGGCGGCTTCGATGTACTTGCGCACCTCGACGGCCTCCGCGCGGGCCAGCCGGCGCACCTCGTCGAGCTGCTCCTCGGCCGTGCCCTCGCCGGGCAGCGCCATCGACTCCAGCGTCTGGAGCACGGTGTCGTGCATCAGCCGGTGCTGGCGCGCGCGTTCGGCCTGGCGGCCGTTGCGGATGCCGTAGGCCAGCGCGAGCCGGGTGCCCAGGCCGATCAGCACCAGCGCGCCGGACGCGGTGAGCAGCACGCCCGCCATCGTGCCCAGCCCGGCGAACGCGCTTTCGACCTGCACCGTGCCGGTGTTCGCCCAGCCCATCAGCAGGTGCAGCGGGATGCTGCCGAGCAGCAGGCCGATACCGTACGGCAGGCCGAGCGCGAGGGTGAACAACGCGACCGTGCCGAGCAGGTGCTTGCCGGGCACGCCGATCGCCTCGGCGTACACCTCGGTGGGCACCAGCGCGGCCACCGCCAGGTTCGCCAGCGCGGTGAACACCGCGTCCACGGTCAGCAGCACCGCGGCCCGGTCGCTGCGGAACGGCGCCGACCGCAGCATCCACCGCATCCCGTACAGGTTCAGCAGCACCGAAACCACCGCCACGGCGACCACCGGCACCGCGCCGGTGCCGCCGTGCACGCCCAGGTAGGCGGCCAGCGCGCCGGGCACCGCGACCAGCCGGTAGACCATCGGCACAAAGGCGACATACCGCCCCGCCCGCAGCAGCAGCCCGTCGCTGGCGCGCTGGTCCACCGGCGCGGCCATCGCCGAGATCCGGCGCAGGGCTCTGACCGGGGTCGGGTCCGCGACACCGTCCGAGAGTTCGCTGGTGGCGGTCGCGATGGCCGGCGCACCCCGCCGGAGCAGGGTGAGCAGGAAGCTGGCCTGCTGGGGCGGTCCCTGGCGGCGCATGTCTCTCCATCTCACCTGGTGGGGAAGTGAGTATCGGTCATCCGACGGGCATTCGGATCAACAGCTGGAGAAGATCGGCCGAATGTTCTAGTCAGTCCGTTCCGGCTCGTCCGGCGGCGTGATGCCCTGCTCCGCGGCCCAGCGGCGCAGTTCGGCCACCGCCTCGTCGTGCGCCAGCGGACCGCGGTCGAGGCGCAGCTCCTTGAGGAACTTCCACGCCTTGCCGACCAGCGGCCCCGGCGGCAGCCCGAGCAGCTTCATGATCTCGTTGCCGTCGAGGTCGGGCCGCACGCGCGCGAGGTCCTCGGCCTCGGCGATCCGGGCGATCCTGGCCTCCAGGTCGTCGTAGGTGCGCTGCAGCGCGGCGGCCTTGCGCTTGTTGCGCGTGGTGCAGTCGGCGCGGACCAGCTTGTGCAGCCGGGGCAGCAGGGGACCGGCGTCGGTGACGTACCGGCGCACCGCCGAATCGGTCCACTCGCCCTTGCCGTAACCGTGGAAGCGCAGGTGCAGGAACACCAGCTGCGAGACCTGCTCGACGATCTCCTTGCTGTACTTCAGCTCACGCAGGCGCTTGCGCGCCATCTTCGCGCCGACCACCTCGTGGTGGTGGAAGCTGACGCCGCCGCCCTCCTCGAACTTCCTGGTGGCGGGCTTGCCGATGTCGTGCAGCAGCGCGGCCAGCCGCAGCACCAGGTCCGGCTCGGCGTCCGGATCGTCCTTGCGCTCCAGCGCGATCGCCTGGTCCAGCACGGTCAGCGAGTGCTGGTAGACGTCCTTGTGCTGGTGGTGCTCGTCGATGGCCAGCCGCATGCCGGGCACCTCGGGCAGCACGTGGTCGGCCAGCCCGGTGTCCACCAGCAGCTCCAGGCCCAGCCGCGGGTGCGCGCCGGTGATCAGCTTGGACAGCTCGGCCTGCACGCGTTCGGCGGTGATCCGGCGGATCTCGCCCGCCATCGAGGTCATCGCCTCGACCACGCGCGGCGCGGGCTCGAAACCGAGCTGGGAGACGAACCGCGCGGCACGCAGCATGCGCAGCGGGTCGTCGGTGAAGGACTCCTGCGGGGTGGCCGGGGTGTCCAGCACCTTCAGCCGTACCGCGTCCAGTCCGCCGTGCGGGTCGACAAAGCTCTTCGACGGCAGCTCGATGGCCATCGCGTTGCAGGTGAAGTCGCGGCGGAGCAGGTCGCCCTCGATGGTGTCGCCGAAGGTGACCTCGGGATTGCGGCTGACCTGGTCGTAGCTGTCCGCCCGGAAGGTGGTGATCTCCAGCTGCGAGCCGCCCTTGGTCACGCCGACCGTGCCGAAGGCGATGCCGACGTCCCACACCGCGTCGGCCCAGCCCGCCACCACGGCCAGCACCTGGTCCGGCCGGGCGTCGGTGGTGAAGTCGAGGTCGGGCGACAGCCTGCCGAGCAGGGCGTCGCGCACGCTGCCACCCACCAGGTACAGGCGGTGGCCCGCGGCGGCGAACCGGTCCGCGAGCTGATCGGCCACCGGAGAGATCCGCATCAGCTCGATCACCGCGTTCCGCTGGACGACGAGTTCGTTCACTGGGATCCCACCACGAAAACGGTGCACTTACTACACGCACAGATCAACACGGACACGAGAAGCCAGCGTACCGGCGCACGGTGTTGCTCTAGCATCGCAGCATGCCTGGATCGGCCGGTCGCTCCGGTGGCGCCAAACCGGGACGCCGGTCCCGGCGCCGCCGCGGCAGAAGGCTGACCACGGTGGACGAGACCTCGGCCGGCGGGCTGGTGGTCGACGCCGAGCGGGAGAACGCGGTGCTGATCGGCAGGCTCGACCGGCGCGGGAAACTGCTCTGGTCGCTCCCGAAAGGGCATATCGAAGACGGTGAGACCACCGAGCAGACGGCGGTGCGCGAGGTGAAGGAGGAGACCGGCATTTCCGCGCACGTGCTCCAGCCATTGGGCACCATCGACTACTGGTTCGTCGCCGAACGCCGGCGCGTGCACAAGACCGTGCACCACTTCCTGCTCGAGGCGGCGGGCGGTGAGCTGTCCGACGAGGACGTCGAGGTGACCGAGGTGGCCTGGGTCCCGGTGGCCGAACTGGAGGCCAAGCTCGCCTACGCCGACGAGCGCACCCTGGTCCGCAAGGCCCGCGAACTGTTCGCGGAACAAGCTTCCCGCTCCTCCGCAGAGGGAGTCCCCGAGTGAAAAGGCTGGCCTCGGCCACGCTGACCGCGTTTCTACTGGTACTGCAGGCGTTCATCGGTGTTCCGGCGGGTGGCGCACCAGCCCAGCCGGGGCCGGACGCGCCGAGCAGGCTGCGGCTGGACATCGACGAGATGAACCCGCGCCTGCTGGTGTCCACCTCGGCCACGCTGACCGTGGCTGGCAAGGTGACCAACACCGGCGACCGGCGGATCACCGACGTGCAGGTGCGCCTGCAGTTCGGTGAGCGTCAGACCACCTCGCGCCAGCTCGGGGAGGCGCTCGCGGAGGCGCCGCCGACCGATGCCTCGATCACCAAGTACGTCGACGTCGCGCGGGTGATCGAACCGGGCCAGACGGTCCCGCTGCTGATCACCGTGCCACTCGGCGGGGACGCGAAACCGCTGGTCAGCCGCCCTGGTGTGTACCCGCTGCTGGTCAACGTGAACGGCACGCCGGAGTTCGGCGGCCAGGCCAGGCTGGCCGCGTTCAGCATGCTGCTGCCGGTGCTCGGCGTGCCGGGGCAGAGCGCGCCGCCGAGGCCGGAGCGGCCCACCGAGCTGTCCGTGCTGTGGCCGATCGCCGACACGCGCCCGCGGGTGGTGGCCGCGCCGTTCGGCGGCACGCTGGTGCTCTCCGACGACCAGCTGGCCACCGATCTGGCGCCGGGCGGCCGCCTCGACGCGCTGGTCACCGCACCCAAGAACATCAAGGGCGAGCCCCGGCTGTTCGACTCGATGTGCTTCGCCATCGACCCCGACCTGCTGGAAACCGTCGAGAAGATGGCGGGCGGGTACCTCGTCCGCACGCCGGACGGCGGGCAGGCGCCCGGCCGCGGCCACGACACCGCCGCCCGCTGGCTGACCTCCCTGCGCCAGCTGCTCCAGGACTCGTGCACCATCCAGCTGCCCTACGCCGACGCCGACCTCCCCGCGCTGGCCAAGGTCACCGACGGCGACCCGAGGCTGGCCAAGACCGCGGTCGACAACACCTCGCTGTTCGAGCGCCTGCTCGGGGTCAAGCCGCTGCCCGGGGTGCTGTGGCCGAACGGCGGGCTCGACTCGGCCACGCTCGCCGCGCTCGGGGACGCGCGGGTGACCACCGTGCTCGCCGAGTCCGACCAGCTGGTCTCGAACCGCCCGCTGACCGCACCCGCCACCATCGAGGGCACGAACCTGCGCGGCGTGGCGCTCGACCCGCTGCTCAGCCGGTCGATGGCGGCGACCCGCCCGGTCGAGGGCGCGGCCGCGAACCTGACCCCGGCCGACGACCCGGACCTGGCCGCGCAGAACGCGCTCGCCGTACTCGCCTTCCAGACCGGTGCGCAGTCCGACACCGCGGGCGCGCCGCTGCTACTGGCCCCGCCGCGCCGCTGGACCGCGCCGGTCGACGAGCTGACCCTGCTGCTGCGGACCATCGGCGACTACTCGGGCCTCGGCATGGTCACCTCGAAGCCGCTGCTGGAGGAGTTGGCGAAGCCGGTCAAGGGCACCGCGAAGATGGAGTACGGCGCCAAGGACGCGCCCGCCGAGCTGCCGCAGCCGGTGATCAGCTCGCTGAGCCAGACCGAGCGCGAGACCGCCGACTTCGGCAGCTCGCTGACCGGCGACGCGACCACCCAGGTGGAGCCCGAGGACCTGATCAAGCCGATCCGGTCCGGGCTGATGCGGGCTTCTTCGACGGCGTGGCGTGCCGACAGCGCGGGCGCGCTCGCCTCGGCCGAGGACGCGCGCGGGCAGCTCGACGCCCTGCGCGGCCAGGTCACCGTCGAGACCCCGAAGCAGCAGATCTCGCTGGCGTCGGACACCTCACCGCTGCCGGTGACGCTGAAGAACTCGCTGCCGGTCGGCGTGACCGTGCGGATCAACCTGACCAACTTCACCGGCCTGCGACCGGAGCAGATCCCGGACCGGCCGCTGCCCGCCCGCGGGTCGGTGCCGCACCTGATCCAGGCGGAGGCGCTGCGGACCGGGCACTTCAGCGTGGACGTCTCGCTGAGCACACCCGGCGGCACCCCGCTCGGCTCACCGGCCCGGATGGAGCTGAACTCCACGCAGTTCGGCCTGATCACGCTGATCGTCACGATCGTCGCGGGCGCGGCGCTGCTGCTGCTGTCGGGCCGCCGCATCTACCGCCGGATCCGCGGCAAGGACCGTGCGTAATTTACCCACGGTAACTCCTTGACGCCGATGGGTGGACTGGACCATTCTTCGGAACCATTCCCGGTGGAGTCGTGAATCGGTTTCATGAATGGTGAGGGGCTACGCGACCATGGCAGCGTTGAAAACCCGCAGGATGCTCGTGCTCACCTGCGCCATCGCCACCCTGAGCACGGCGGCCGCCTGCTCCGGTGAACCCGGCGCGCTGCCGGGCTCGCCCGGCGCCTCCGGTCAGGGAATCATCGACCGCGCGCCGGTCGCGTCAGCGGAAGCCATCGCCGCCAGCCCGACCGCCACCGCGATCAAGCAACGCGGCCAGCTGCTCATCGGCGGCTCGCTCGACGCGCCGCTGCTGTCCCAGCAGAACCCGGCCACCGGGGAGACCGAAGGCTTCGACGCCACCCTCGGCAAGCTGCTGGCCAAGTACATCATCGGCACGCCCGACGCCAAGATCGTCAACTCCAGCTCCGAGACGCGTGAGGCGCTGCTGCAGAACAGCACGGTCGACGTGGTCTTCCAGACCTACACGATCACCCCGCAGCGCGCGGAGAAGGTGGCCTTCGCCGGCCCGTACCTGATGTCCGGCCAGGCGATCGCGACGATGAAGGACAAGTCGGCGATCAGGAAGCCGTCCGACCTGAACGGCAAGAAGGTCATCGCGGGCGCGAACACACCGGGCGTCGAGGCGATCAAGGCGCAGGCCCCGAACGCCGAGGTGATCACCTTCGCCACCGACCCGGAATGCGTGCAGGCGCTGGAGCAGAACCGCGGTGAGGCCTACGTGCAGGACCTGACCCTGCTCGCCGCGTCGGCCCGGCTCAACGACAAGATCCAGATCGTCGGCGAGCCGTTCACCAGCGATCCGTACGGCATCGGCCTCAAGCACGGCGACGACGCGTTCAAGAAGTTCGTCAACGACTGGCTGGTGCGGTTGCAGCAGGCCGGGATCTGGCAGCAGGTGTGGAAGGACTCGCTGGGCACCGTGGTCACCGGTGAAGCACCCGCGCCGCCCGCCATCGGCTCGGTCCCCGGCTCCTGACCTTGGACGTCCTGCTCGACAACTTCGGCACCTTCGCCGAGGGCGTGCTCACCACCATCGAGCTGACCACGCTGTCGTTCGCCGGCGCGCTCGCCATCGCACTGGTCATCGTGACGTTCCGGGTTTCGCCCGTGCGGCCGCTGCGGTTCTTCGGCACGGCCTACGTGGAGCTCTTCCAGAACGTGCCGCTGCTGCTCTGGATCCTGTTCTTCGTCTTCGGCCTGCCGAAGCTCGGGATCCAGTTCGAGCTGTTCACCACCGCGGTGCTGGCCGTGTCGATGTACTCGGCGGCCTACTACGCCGAAGCGCTGCGGACCGGGATCAACACCGTGTCCACCGGGCAGGCCGAGGCGGCGCGGGCGCTCGGCCTCGGTTTCGGCCAGTCGCTGCGGTGGGTGATCCTGCCGCAGGCGCTGCGCTCGGTGGTGCAGCCGCTCGGGAACCTGACGGTGATGCTGCTGATGAACACCGCGCTGGCGGCCGGGGCCGGGCTGGTCGAGCTGAGCACCGCGGCCAACCGGGTCAACCTGGTCGAGGCCGAGCCGATCCTGATCTTCTCCGGCGCCGCGGTGGTCTACGCGCTGCTCGCGCTGGTGATCACCGGGGTGACCCGGCTGCTGGAGCGCAGGCTGGTGATCCACCGGTGAACGCGTTGTTCGACGAGCCGGGCCCGCGTGCCCGGCGCCGCATCCGGATCGCCACGGTGGTCAGCGCGCTGGCGGGCGCGGTGCTGTTCGCGCTGGCCGTGCGGCAGTTCGCGGTCAACGGTGAGCTGGACTGGAAGAAGTGGGCGCCCTACACGCAGTGGCCGAACTGGCGCTACCTGCTGACCGCGCTCGGGCAGACCCTGCTCGCGGCGGCGCTGTCGGCGGGCATCGGGGGACTGGCCGGGCTGCTGCTGGCCGTCGCCCGGGTGTCACGCAACGTAGTCGTCAGCGGGCTCGCACGGGCATACCTGGAGACGGTCCGGGTGATTCCGGCCGTGCTGCTCATCTACATGGTGTTGTTCGTGCTGCCGAGCCTCGGCCTGGACCTGCCGCTGCTGTGGAAGCTGGTGGTGCCGCTCGCGGTGTCGAGCTCGGCGCAGTTCGGGGAGATCTTCCGCGCGGGCATCCTGTCGCTGGACCGGGGGCAGGGCGAGGCCGCGGCCGCGCTGGGCCTGCGCACCGGCCAGTCGATGCGCCTGGTGATCCTGCCGCAGGCGGTCCGGCGGGTGGTGCCGTCGCTGGTCAGCCAGACCGGCGGCGTGCTCAAGGACACGTCGCTGGGGTTCTTCGTCAGCTACGCCGAACTGCTGTTCAGCGGAAAGGTGCTGATCGGCTACTACCAGAACCAGCTGCTCATCCAGACCTATCTGGTGATCGGTGCGATCTACTTCACCGCCAACTACGCTCTGTCGCGGTTCGCCCGATGGCTTGAGCGGCGCCGTGATGTCCCGGTAATTCGAACGGGACACCCCAGGGCCATTACCCTGGGCAGCGTTGAGTAGGCAGCCGATGGATTGGGCACGTGTTGGACAGAGAGCCGGGCTCGCCACCGGAGCGACCCGGGCGACAGCGGTCTGACCGGCCATCCCAGGCCACGCCGCCTCGACCCGAGCGCTCCGAGCGACAGCAGCCACCGCCCGACCGGATCCCGCCGGTCCGGGCGCAACGGCCCGCACCCGGCGACGGCCGCACCCGGCAGGTCCCGGTGCGCAAGACGCCGCCGCCCACGCGCGCGATGCCGGTGCCGCCGCCGGCGGGCCAGCAACCCAGCCGCCCCCGTGACGGCGGCGCGGGCCGCCCGGCCCCGCCCCCGAACGGCAGGCCCGCCGACCAGCGCGTCCGCCCGGACCAGGCCGCCCGCCCCGGCCCCCCGGACCGCCACACCCCCGACCGCGACGCCCGCGTCCCCGACGGCCGCCCGGACCGCCCGGATCGCGCTGACCGTGATGGCCGCCCAGACCGCTCCGGCCCACCCGACCGCGACGCCCGCCCGCCGCGCCACGGCGGCCCCGACCGCGATGGCCGCGTCCCCGAGCGCGACGGCCGCCCACTCCCGCCGGACCGCCACGGCGCCCCCACCGGACGCCCCACCGACCGCGGCGGCGACCCGGACTGGCCCGCGGACCCAGCCGACCGCCCCCGCGACCCCGGCGGCCGCCACACCCCACCGCCCCCAGGCGCACGCCCCGGCCCCCCGGACTCGGCAGGCCGCCCAGACCTGCCCGGCCGCCCCGGCATCCCAGACCCAGCGGCCCGCCCAGGACCGCCGGACCAAGGTGCCCGCCCCGGCGACCTGCCGCTCCAAAGCGGCCGCCCAGGCCCGCCGGACCAAGGCGCCCGCCCCGGCCTGCCCGAGCCAGGCATCCGTCCTGGTTCCCGGGACTCGGGGGCCCGGCCCATCGCGGATCCCGGCCGCGCGGCGCCGACCAGTCACCTCCCGCAACCGGGTCAGTTGACCCCGCCGCCCGGGCGCGGCCCGATGCGGCCTCCGCCGCCGATTCCGCAGCGGCCGCCGCGGCCCGAGCCGCCCGTGCGCCCGTGGAACCGCGAGCGGCAGGACGGCCCGCCGCCGCCCCGCCCGCGGGTCGAGTACACCCAGCTCATCCCGGTCGACCGCGGCCTGCCGCCCGGCGCGCGCTGGCCCACCGCCGACCCGGACATGCACCGGCCGTACGACGAGTACGCCACCCGGTTCATCCCGCGCATCTCCGACGGGGTCGCGCCGACCGAGGCGCAGCCCAGCGGCGGCGCGAGTGGCCCGTCACTGGCCAAGTCCAGCGGCCGGATGGCGATCGCCACGCTGACCAGCCGGATCACCGGCTTCGCCTGGAAGGTGATGCTCGGCTGGGTGGCCGGGCTCGGCATCATCTACGACTCGTTCACGGTGGCCAACACGCTGCCGTTGATCATCAACGAGCTGCTGCTCGGCGGCGTGCTGACCAGCGTGGTGGTGCCCCTGCTGGTCCGCTCGCAGGACGACGAGGACGGCGGCGAGGCCTACACGCAGCGCCTGCTCACCATGGCGACCACGGTGCTGCTGATCGGCACCGTGCTCTCGGTCGCCTTCGCCCCGCAGGTCACCGGCCTGCTGATGTCCGACGGCGAGGACGCGAACCCGGCGCTGGCCACCTGGTTCGCCTACCTGCTGCTGCCCGGCCTGCTGTTCTACGGGCTGTTCGCGGTGCTCTCGGCCATCCTGAACGCCAAGCAGATCTTCGGCCCGGCCCAATGGGCGCCGGTGATCAACAACCTGGTCATCTTCGTGACCATCGGCCTCTACGCGATCCTGCCCGGCGACCCGACGCTGGTGCCGTCGAAGATGTCCGAGCCGAAGGTGCTGGTGCTCGGCCTCGGCGTGCTGACCGCGATGACCGTGCAGGCGCTGTTCCTGCTGCCCGCGCTCAAGCGGTCCGGCTTCAAGTTCAAGTGGCGCTGGGGCTTGGACTCGCGGCTCAAGGAGTTCAGCGGGCTGGCCATGTGGATCTTCGCCTACGTGGCGATCAGCCAGGTCGGCATGATCATCAACACCAACGTGCTGACCAGCGGGCAGGCCGGTGGCGTCTCGATCTACTCGAACGCCTGGCTGCTGTTCCAGCTGCCCTACGGCGTCATCGGCGTCTCGCTGCTGACCGCGATCATGCCGCGGATGAGCCGCGCGGCCGCCGACGGCGAGACGAAGAAGCTGGTCGCCGACCTGTCGTACGCGTCACGCATCTCGACGGTGATGCTGGTGCCGATCTCCGCGGTGATGACCGTGGCGGGCACCTCGATCGGCGTCGCGCTGTTCGCCATGGGCAAGGGCGAGCTGGCCGACGCCGAGCGGCTGGGCCAGGCGCTGGCCGTGTCGGCCTTCGGCCTGCTGCCGTACGCGCTGGTCATGCTGCAGATGCGGGTGTTCTACGCGATGAAGGACTCCCGCACGCCGACGCTGATCATGGTGGTGATGACCGGGGTCAAGATCCCGCTGCTCTACCTGGCGTCGGCCCTGCTCGCGCCGCAGCACATCGTGCTCGGCGTGATGATGGTGAACTCGCTCGTGTTTGTCATCGGCGCCATCATGGGCCAGGTTTGGCTGTGGGTGCGGCTGGGCAACCTGCGCAGCAAACGGGTGCTGGGGGTGATCCTGTTCACCGTCGTGGCCAGCGCCGCCGGAGTGGGCGCCGCGCTGGTCGTCGGCATGATCGTGCCGGACGCGCTCGGCGCCACCCTGCAGGCCTGGGTGAAGCTGGTGTTGCAGGGCGTGGTCGGCATCGGCGTCTCGTTCGGCGTGCTGATGGCGCTGAAGGTCGAGGAGCTGAAGCCGGCAACCTCGAGAATCACCCGGTTGATCAAGCGTGGGTAACGATTGCGGCGTGGATCGGCATAGTGCTCGTGTCACATTCACGTACCCTCGGTTGGAGAAATGCAGGAGAGTGCGGTGGACACGAGCCGGAAAGAAGGGGGTGCGGGGAAGGTGGGAGCCCGTGCCCGGAGCGGACCGCTGGCGCCCGGGGCCGTGGTCGGCGACGGCCGATACCGCCTGCTCGCCCAGTTCGGCATCGACGAACGGGCCGACGCCCATCTCTGGCGCGCCCGTGACGGCCAGCTCCGCCGCGACGTCGCGCTGACCCTGCTCGTCGGGGACCCGGCCGACGCGGACGCCGCCCGGCTGGCCCGCCGCACCCTGGAACGCGCCGCGCACGCGGCGAAGTTCAGCCATGACGGGGTGGCCCGGGTACTCGATGTGCTGAACCTCGGCAACGGCATCACGTCGAGTGAGGGCCTGCTCGGCATCGTGGTCGCCGAATGGACCAAGGGCAGCGACCTGGTGGACCTGGTGGCGGACAAGCCGGTCGAGCCGGGTGCCGCCGCCCGCATGGTCGGCGCGCTGGCGCAGGCCGTGGAGCAGGCGCACCAGTCCGGCCTGGTGCTCGGCCTCGACCACCCGCAGCGGCTGCGCCTGACCCCGGACGGCGCGCTGCGCCTCGCCTTTCCCGGCCCGCTGCCCGACGCCACCCTGCGAGACGACGTCAAGGCCATCGGCGGCGTGCTGTACCTGCTGCTCACCGGCCGCTGGGCACTGCCGGGCGGCCCGCCCGCCATCCCGACCGCTCCGCACGCGCCGAACGGCCGCATCGTGCCGCCGCGCTCGCTGCAGCCGCGCGTGCCGCAAACGCTTTCGTCCCTGGCCGTGCGCACCATCGAAGACGGTGGCCACGGCGGGATCCGCACCAGCTCGGCGATCCTCGCGGTGCTCGACCAGGCCGCCGAGGAAGAGGAGCGCACCCAGCTGATCCAGCAGGTCGGCACCGCACCCGAGGAGGAGGCCGACGCCGACGGCGCGATCTGGACCACCAAGAAGCCGGTCCGCGACTCGGCGCGGCGGCGGAAGCTGGCGCTGGGCGTGACCGTGCTGGTGGTCACCGCGGTCGGCATCCTGGCCTGGCTCGGCATGCTGGCCATCTCGTTCTTCCAGGAGAGCCCCGACTCGGGCGGCCCGACGGTGAACGTGGCCGAGCCGACGCCCACCGCGGCGCCCGATCCCGGCGGCAACCCGGCCCCGCCGCCCGCCGATCAGCCTTCGGGTGGTCCGCCGGTGAAGCCGCAGACGGTCAACGTCTACAACCCGAGCGGTGAGGGCGACGCCCCGGCGCGGGCGAAGAACGTGCTCGACGGCAAGCGCGAGACCTTCTGGCGCACCGACGAGTACCGCCAGCAGTTCCCGGACCTCAAGCCCGGCGTCGGCCTGCTCAACAGCTTCGAGCAGTCGGTGAGGCTGAGCGCGGTGAAGATCGCCGCGGACAGTCCCGGCACCACGGTCGAGATCCGGACGGCGGACAAGAAGAACCCCAAGTTCTCCGAGACGCGACTGGTCGGCTCCGGCGAGCTGACCGGCCCGGACAACGAGATCAAGCTGTCCGAGCCCGCCGAAGGGCGGTACGTGATCGTGTGGATCACCAAGCTCGGCACGGACGGCGACAAGCACGTCACCCAGATCAACGACTTGGAGTTCATCGCCGCCGCATAGTGTCCCTCGTGTGGGGGAAGCGGTAGTCGATAGGCTCTTGCGAGTGACCGCTGCAACTCCCACGGACGCCGCGCTCATCGCGGCGCACGCCGCGGGCGATCCGCATGCCTTCAGTGAGCTGGTCCGCCGACATCGCGACCGGATGTGGGCCGTCGCCCTGCGCACCCTGCGAGATCCCGAGGAGGCGGCCGACGCGCTGCAGGACGCCTTCATCTCGGCGTTCCGCGCGGCCGGCAACTTCCGGGCCGAGTCGCAGGTGACCACCTGGCTGCACCGCATCGTGGTGAACGCCTGCCTCGACCGGGTCCGCCGCCGCCAGGCGCGCCCCACCGTCCCCCTGCCCGAGACCAGCCACAACGAGCCGGCCACGCCGCGTGACTCGATGTCCGAGCGGGAAACCCGCCTGGTCATCAAGGAAGCGCTAGACCAGCTGCCCGAAGACCAGCGCGCCCCGATCGTGCTGGTCGACGTGGAGGGCTACTCGGTGGCCGAAACCGCGGAGATGCTCGGCATCGCACAGGGCACCGTGAAGAGCCGGTGTGCGCGAGGTCGCGCCAAGCTCGCCAAGGTTCTCGGACATCTGCGGAACCCCGACGCGGAACCCGGCGTCCCAACTAACGAAAGCAAACATGACCGCACCGAGCGGCGTGTGTCGCGTCCGCTCGGGACGCAGGGTCAGAGGGAGGGACGATGACGGACGAGAGTCGGGGGGTTGGCGGGGCCGTTGGCCCGCCTTGGTCTGTCGACGTGCTCGCCGACCTGCATGCGGGAGTGCTCGATGAACGGGAGGCGGCCGAGCTGTGGCCGCTGGTCCGCGCCGACGCCGAGGCTTCGGCGATCATCGAGGCGCTGGAATCCACCACGGCCGATCTCGCCGCGCTCGGCGACGCCGACGTGGAGCCGATGCCGGCGGAGTTCGCGGCCCGGCTGGACGCCGCGCTCGCCGAGGAGATGGCACGGTCGGCGGGAAACGCCGGTCCGGCGGAGCCGACGGCACCGCCGGTGGCCCCCGTGGTCGGCATCGACGTCGCCCGCCGCAGGCGCCGGGCCAGGATCGCCGGCTGGAGCGCGGGCGTGGTGGGCATCGCGGCGGCGGCCATCGCGGCCATCGCCATCGCGGTCCCGGGCGGTAGTGGCAACGACGGCGCCGGGCAGCCGCCCGTGGCCCAGCCGCCGCCCGGTGCCGGGTCGAACGAGCCACCGCTGGCGCTGCAGCAGGACAACATCCCGATCGGGGAGATCCTCGGGTCGACCGGGAAGATGGACTACGGGCCACTGGGCACCCGCGACCGGGTCGACCAGTGCCTGGCGCAGAACGGGTTCGACCCGGCGGTGAAGCCGGCCGGCATCCGCGGCGCCACCATCGACGGGCAGCCCGCCACCCTGGTCATCCTCACCCCGGGCACGATCGGGCAGTTCCAGCTGGTCGGGCTGTCGCCGGACTGCGCGAAGGTGATGGACAAGACGGTCGGCGGCAAATAGGCGTCCGAGCAGGGGCGGCACCCGCGTGGTGCCGCCCCTTTCTCACGTCCTGCGGTGTGCGTCACCCCTCGGGAACACCGCGACCTACGATCGTGTTAGGCCAGGTACACGGCTACTACGAGCGGAGGCAAAGGGTGGCTGCAGAGGACGTTCGGAACCTGATCATCGTCGGATCGGGTCCTGCCGGCTACACCGCGGCGGTGTACGCGGCACGCGCGCAGCTCGACCCGCTGGTGTTCGAAGGGTCCCAGTTCGGCGGGGCGCTGATGACCACCACCGAGGTGGAGAACTACCCCGGTTTCCGCGACGGCATCCAGGGCCCGGCCCTGATGGAGGAGATGCGCGAGCAGGCCAAGCACTTCGGTGCCGACCTGCGGGCCGAGGACGTCGAGGAGCTCGACCTGACCGGCGAGATCAAGTACGTCACGGTCAACGGCAAGCGCTACGCCGCGCGCGCCGTCGTGCTGGCGATGGGTGCCGCCGCGCGCTACCTGCACGTTCCGGGGGAGCAGGAACTGCTCGGCCGCGGGGTTTCCTCCTGCGCCACCTGCGACGGCTTCTTCTTCCGCGACCACGACATCGCTGTGGTCGGCGGCGGTGACTCCGCGATGGAAGAGGCCACCTTCCTGACCAAGTTCGCGAAGTCGGTGACGATCGTGCACCGCCGCGAGGAGTTCCGCGCCTCGAAGATCATGCTCGAACGCGCCCGCGCGAACGACAAGATCAAGTGGGCGCTGAACAAGGCGATCACCGGGGTGATCGGGGAGGACAAGGTCTCCGGGCTGAAGCTCGAAGACACCCGGACGGGTGAGACCTCGACACTGGACGTGACCGGCTTCTTCGTCGCGATCGGGCACGACCCGCGCAGCGAGCTGGTCCGCGGTCAGGTGGACCTGGACGACAACGGGTACGTGGTGACCAAGGGGCGCAGCTCGTACACCAATCTCGACGGGGTGTTCGCGGCCGGCGACCTGGTCGACCACACCTACCGGCAGGCGATCACCGCGGCGGGCTCGGGCTGCGCGGCGGCGATCGACGCGGAACGCTGGCTGGCGGAGCACGCGGTGACCGAGCAGGCGGCCGAAGCGCCCGAGCTGGTCGGCGGCGGCTACGGCGCCGGCAACTGAACTTTTCCGGATCCACCGACAAAGGAGAGAAGATGACCGACACCGTCAAGGTCACTGACAGCAGCTTCACCGACGACGTCCTGACCAGCGACAAGCCGGTTCTGGTGGACTTCTGGGCGACCTGGTGCGGGCCCTGCCGCATGGTGGCTCCGGTGCTCGAGGAGATTGCCTCCGAGAACAAGGACAAGCTGACCATCGCCAAGCTCGACATCGACGAGAACCCGAACACCGCGCGTGACTACCAGGTCATGTCGATCCCGACGCTGATCCTGTTCCAGGGCGGCAAGCCGGTGAAGCAGATCGTCGGCGCGAAGCCGAAGGCGGCCCTGCTCTCGGATTTGTCCGACGTGCTCTGAACCAACCCACCCGGGTGACCCGTATCGCATGATGCGGGTCACCCGGGTTTTTCACGTCCGGCGCCGGTTCCGCCGTCACACCAGCCGGGTCGCCGACGATGAACCGGTTACCCGGTCTGATGACCGGGAGCACGCTAGGCAACCCTGCGCGCTCACCGAGAGTTCGCAGGGCACAATAGAGCCCCTGGGCCTTGCTGCCCAGTGAGAATTCGCCCAGCGCCGATCCGGCGCCCAAGGAAGAGCGAGGAGTGCATGCGGGTACTCCGCCGCGGCGACGCCGGTCCCGATGTCGCCGAGATCAGGTCGATGCTGGCCGCGCTGGATCTGCTGCCCCCGGCCAACGGGTCGCCGCAGGAGCACGGGGCGTTCGACATGGCGGTGGAACAAGCCGTGCGCGCGTTCCAGCAGCGCCGTGGCCTGATCACCGACGGCATCGTCGGCCCGGCCACCTACCGGGCCCTGCGGGGGTCCAGCTACCACCTCGGCAGCCGCCCGCTGGCCTATCTGATCTCCGCGCCGGTGCACGGTGACGACGTGTTCGCGCTGCAGGAGCGGCTGACCGAGCTCGGCTTCGACGCCGGCCGCCCGGACGGGGTGTTCGGCCCGCAGACCGAGCAGGCGCTGCGCACCTTCCAGCGCGACTACGGCCTGGTGGTGGACGGCATCTGCGGTGGCGGCACGGTCCGCGCGCTGCGGCAGCTGTCCCCGCGTGCCCGCGGTGGCCGCCCGGTGTTCCTGCGTGAGCAGGAGCAGGTCCGGCGGTCGGGTCCGCGGCTGCGCGGCAAGCGCATCGTGATCGACCCCGGGCACGGCGGCCAGGACGGCGGTGTGGAGGTCGGCGGCCTGCGTGAGGCGGACATCGCCTGGGACCTGGCCCGCCGCCTCGAGGGCCGGATGAAGGCCACCGGCATGGAGGCCCTGATCTCGCGGGGGCCGGACCACAGTCCGGCCGAGGCCGACCGCGCGGCGTTCGCCAACGACGCCGGGGCCGACCTGTTCCTCTCGCTGCACAGCGACCAGAACCAGTCGCCGTACGCGCAGGGCGTGGCGAGCTTCCACTACGGCACCGGCAACGGCACCAGCTCGACGGTCGGTGAGCTGCTGGCCGGGTTCATCCAGCGCGAGCTGGCCGCGCGGACCGGGTTGCTCGACTGCCGCGCGCACCCGAAGACGTGGGAGATCCTGCGCCTGACCAGGTGCCCGGCGGTCCGCGTGGAGATCGGCTACCTGACCAACCCGGACGACCGGCGCCGCCTGTCGGACCCGGCCTTCCGGGACGTGGTCGCCGAAGGCATCCTGATCGCGGTGAAGCGCCTGTACCTGCTGGGCGAGGGTGACCAGCCCACCGGCACCTTCACCTTCGCCGACGTGCTCGCCTACGAACTGGCCAAGGCCGACTGAACCCACGCTTCAGGAAACGGCCCCGACGGTGTTCGTCGGGGCCGTTCTCCGTGGTGGGCAAATTGTGGGTAACTGTGCACAACCCTGTGGACAAGTCGTCACACTGTTCACAAGGTGTGGACAACCAGCGGTCAGGAGCGCGCCACGCTGGGTTCGGCGGTGGTGATGGTGACCTGGCCGAGCAGGCGCTCCAGCGCCGCTTCGACGTCTTCCTTCCAGGAGATCGCCGACCGCAGTTCCAGGCGCAGGCGCGGGAACTTCGGGTGCGGGCGCACGGTCTTGAAGCCGACCGACTGGAGGAACTCGGCGGGCAGCACGCAGGCGTGTTCCCCGTCCGAGGCGGGCTCGGTGGCGCCGAAGGCCTCGATCGCCTTCACACCGCGGCGGGTCAGGTCCTTCGCGACGGACTGCACGAGCATGCGCCCGAGGCCGCCACCGCGGAATTCGGGGGCGACGTGGAAGGCGGTCAGCAGCACGGCGTCCGGGGCGGGCGGCGAGGTGGGGAAGGCGTTCGCCCGCGGCACCGCGTTCGGCGGCGCGTAGAGCACAAAGCCGATCGGCAGCGTGTCGCTGTAGACGATCCGGCCGCAGGAGCCCCACTCCAGCAGCACGCTGGACACCCAGGCTTCCTTCTCAACCTCGGTTTCGCCGAATTCCTCGGCCTGCGCCTTCAGGTGCGGCGCGACCTCCCAGAAGACGCACCGCCGGCAGTGCAGGGGTACCTGGTCCAGGTTGTCCAGCGTGACGCCCACGACGCGTCGCGACACCCGACGACCTCCCCTGGTTACGAAACCCGATGCGGGACGCGGTTCATCGCAAGAGCAAACCCGCCCGAGATCACAGGATAGGCGGATGTGATGAGCACCGGAAGAGCCGAGGTCTCGAAGAGGGGATGGTTACACTCGATGGATCTACGAACGAGTAGCACTGATCATGCCGGCCGACATCGTTTGCGAAGTGCCCGATGAGCGAAAAGCGCCCAGCCAGACAGCCGCACAGCGGCCACCACAACCTCGACCCGCACCTGCCGCGGTACGCCGCGCGCACCGCGGGCATGACGGCCTCCGAGATCCGCGCGCTCTTCGCGGTGGCCAGCCGTCCCGAGGTGGTATCGCTGGCCGGCGGCATGCCGAACCTGGCCGCGCTCCCGCTCGAATCGCTGTCGTCGCAGATGGCCGAGCTGATCGCGAAGGACGGGCTGACCGCGCTGCAGTACGGCTCCGCGCACGGGGTTCCCGCGCTACGTGAGCAGATCTGCGAGGTGATGGCGCTCGAGGAGATCAGCGCGCACCCGGACGACGTGGTGGTCACCGTCGGCTCCCAGATGGGCCTGGACATGGTGACCCGGCTGTTCTGCGATCCCGGTGACGTGGTGATCGCCGAAGGTCCGTCCTACGTGGGCGCGCTCGGCTCGTTCGCCGCGTACCAGGCCGAGGTCGTGCACGTCGCGATGGACGACCAGGGCCTCGTGCCCGAGGGCCTCCGCGAAGCGCTCGCGCAGTGCCGCACCCACGGCAAGCGCGTCAAGTTCCTTTACACCATCCCGAATTTCCACAACCCCGCCGGCGTGACGCTGGCCGTGGAGCGGCGGGCGGAAATCCTGGAGATCTGCCGCGAGCACGACGTGCTGGTGGTCGAGGACAACCCCTACGGCCTGCTCGGTTTCGACGGCCAGACCTATCCGGCGCTGCGCTCGATGGACCCGGACAACGTGGTCTACCTCGGCTCGTTCTCCAAGACCTTCGCCTCCGGCCTGCGCGTCGGCTGGGTGCTCGCGCCGCACGCCGTGCGCGAGAAGCTGGTGCTCGCGGCGGAATCCGCGACGCTGTGCCCGCCGACGCTGAACCAGCTGGTGGTCTCGCGGTACCTGGCCACGCACGACTGGAAGGGCCAGATCAAGACCTTCGGCGAGAACTACCGCGAACGCCGGGACGCCATTCTTTCCGCGCTGGAGCAGCACATGCCGCCCGGTTGCTCCTGGACGCACCCGGACGGCGGGTTCTACGTGTGGGTCACCGTGCCGGAAGGCGTTGACACCAAAGCGATGCTGCCGCGTGCGGTGACCGCGCGGGTCGCCTACGCCTCGGGCACCGGCTTCTACGCCGACGGCTTCGGCAGCAGGCAGATGCGCCTGTCGTACTGCTACCCGACTCCGGAGCGGATCCGGGAGGGCGTGCGACGGCTCGCGGCCGTGCTCGAATCCGAAATGGACCTCATGCGCACCTTCGGTAGCGTGAACCCCCGCGCGGTGTCCGGGCCGGAGAACCCCTCCCCCGACACCGCCTGACGAACCACGGAAGCTGAGGAGTTCCCCGGTGGCCGAACGCACCGTTGCCGTGCTCGCTGGCGGTCTGTCCCACGAACGCGACGTTTCCCTGCGGTCGGGCAGGCGGCTGTCCGCCGCGCTGCGCGCCGAGGGGCTGACCGTGGAGGAGTGGGACACCGACGCTGGCCTGCTCGAGCGGCTGCGCACCCAGCGGCCGGACGCCGCAGTGGTGGCGCTGCACGGCGGCCAGGGGGAGAACGGCTCGGTGCAGACCGTGCTGGAGATGCTGGACGTGCCGTTTGTCGGCACCAGCTCGCAGGGCTGCCGCCGCGCGTGGGACAAGCCGACCGCGAAAGCGTTGCTGGCCAAGGCGGACTTCGCCACGCCGGACTGGGTGGTGTTGCCGCACAGCACTTTCCGCGAGCTGGGCGCGCAGGCGGTGCTCGACGCCATGGTGGACCGCCTCGGCCTGCCGCTGATCCTCAAGCCGGACCAGGGCGGCTCGGCGCTGGGCACCCAGGTGGTGCGCGACGCGGCGGAACTGCCCGCCGCGATGGTCGGCTGCTTCGCTTACGGCGACACGGTTCTCGCGGAGCGATTTGTCGACGGCGTTGAGGTCGCCGTGGCGGTCGTCGAAACCGAAGCCGGTCCGACGGCGCTGCCCGCGGTGGAGATCGTGCCGGAGAGCGGGGTGTACGACTACACCGCTCGCTACACCGCGGGCCTGACCGACTTCTTCGCGCCCGCCCGGCTTTCCGAGCAGTCCGCGAAGGCGGTCGGCGAACTGGCGGTGGCGGCGCACCAGCTGCTCGGTCTGCGTGACATCTCGCGGACCGACGCGGTGGTCGACGCCGACGGCACCGTGCACTTCCTCGAAGTGAACCTTTCGCCGGGGCTCACCGAGACCTCGACCGTGCCGATGGCGATCGAGGCGGGCGGCGGTTCGCTCGGCGCGGTCTTCGCCGAACTCATCGACCGCGCGATCAAGCGCTGACCGGGCGCCGGATCTTCCGATCCGGCGGCGCGATCTTCGATGCCGCTGCGTGCTCGTTGGTCAACCCAGCGAAATCATCACCGTGACGAAACGACCCGGGGTGATCCCTAATCGGATTCCGATGTCCGATTAGTCCCATTCGGGTCCATCAACGCGACAATCCGCTCAAGATCGTCCACCGAGCCGAACTCGACCACGATGCGTCCCTTGCGGCGACCGAGGTCGACCTTCACACGGGTGTCGAAGGTGTCGGAGAGCCGCACGGCGAGGTCCTGCAACCCCGGCGCCTGCATCGGCTTGCGGGGAGCGGGCTTCGCCTTGCGCGGTGTTTCGCTCTTCTTGAGCGTCACCGCTTCCTCGGTAGCGCGCACCGACATGCCTTCGGCGACGATCCGGGCCGCCAGGTCCTCCTGGTCCTCCGGGTTCTCCAGCGAGAGAAGGGCGCGTGCGTGACCGGCGGACAGCACGCCCGCGGCCACCCGGCGCTGCACCGGCAACGGCAGCTTCAGCAGCCGGATGGTGTTCGTGATGACCGGACGGCTGCGCCCGATGCGGCCCGCGAGTTCCTCGTGGGTCACCTCGAACTCGTCGAGCAGCTGCTGGTACGCGGCGGCTTCTTCGAGCGGGTTGAGCTGGACGCGGTGGATGTTCTCGAGCAGCGCGTCACGCAGCATCGCCTCGTCGGCGGTCTGCCGGACGATGGCCGGGATCTTCTCCAGCTCGGCCTGCTGCGACGCACGCAGCCGCCGCTCGCCCATGACGAGCTCGTACTCGTCGCCGGGGAGCTGGCGGACCACGACGGGCTGCATGAGCCCGAACTCGCGGATCGAGTGCTCCAGCTCGGCCAGCGCTTCTTCGTCGAAGACCTGGCGCGGCTGCTTCGGGTTCGGCTTGATCGCGCTGAGCGGCACCTCGCGGTAGACCGCGCCGGCGACCTCACCGCCCGGCGCGGGCGGCGCCGAGCCGTTCTGGCCGTTATCGGTGGACGCCGGTTTCGGCTCGACCGGCTTGCCCTCGGCGTTGACCGGGCCGGTGGGGATCAGCGCGGCGAGGCCGCGACCGAGCCCGCCCCTGCGTTCGGCACTCATTGCTTCTCACCGTTCTTCACACCGCGTTCGGCGATCTCGCGCGCCGCGTCCAGATAGCTCAGCGCCCCGCGGGAACCGGGGTCGTAGGCGAGGATCGTCTGGCCGTAACCGGGGGCCTCGGAGACCTTCACGCTGCGGGGGATGACCGTGCGCAGCACCACCTCGCCGAAGTGGTTGCGCACCTCCTGGGTCACCTGGTCGGCGAGCTTGGTGCGCCCGTCGTACATGGTGAGCAGGATGGTGGAGACGGCGAGTTCGCGGTTCAGGTGCTGCTGGACCAGTTCGATGTTGCTGAGCAGCTGGCCGAGCCCCTCCAGCGCGTAGTACTCGCACTGGATCGGGATGAGCACCTCCTGCGCGGCGACCATCGCGTTCACCGTGAGCAGGCCGAGCGACGGCGGGCAGTCGATGAAGACGTAGTCGACGCCGAGCTGGTCGATCGCGTCACTGGTGAGCGCCTCCTTGAGGCGCGTCTCGCGGTTGGCCATCGAGACGAGTTCGATCTCGGCGCCCGCGAGGTCGATGGTGGCGGGCACGCAGTAGAGGTTGGGGGACTGCTCACTGACCGCCGCGGCGTCCGCCAGGGTCACTTCGCCGAGGAGTACTTCGTAGACCGAGGGCGTGCCCGAGCGGTGTTCCACGTTGAGCGCGGTGCTGGCGTTGCCCTGCGGGTCGAGGTCGACGACGAGCGTCTTGAGCCCGTGCACCGCGAGGGCGGCGGCGAGGTTCACCGCGCTGGTGGTCTTGCCGACCCCGCCCTTCTGGTTGGCGACCGTGAGCACGCGGCGGCGATCCGGCTTGGGGAGTTGGTAGGACTCCGGGTGCAGCACCCGCGCGGCGCGCATGGCTTCTTCCGCGATCGGGGTCCAGCCCACGTCATGTCCGGTGTTTGCTGACGACGGTGGGTTCACCGGCCGAAGCACCTCCTCGATAGGGGCGAGCTGTTCTGGGTTCGTTTCACGTGGAACATCTCCTCAACGACGGCGCTGCGTTCTGGTCTTCGCCTTCCGTTCCGGCGAGACGCGGGGGATCAGCACCACGGTGGTCGGCACCTCGAGCAGACCGCCACCGCATTCCGCCACCGTCGCTTCACCGCCACCGGCCTTGGTCACCGCGAGCCGGTCTCGCGTTATCTCCTCCGCGGCGCTCGATCCCTTCAGCGCGAGCAAGGTGCCGCCGGTGCGCACCAGGGGCAGGCACCAGCCAGCCAGCTTCGCCAGGGGAGCGACCGCTCGCGCGGTCACCACATCACGATCGGCCGCGATGGCCCGAACGGCTTTCTCCTCCGCCCGGCCACGCAACACGGTGACGGACGACAGGTCCAGCTCGTCCACGACTTCGGTGAGCCAGTCGACGCGTCGCGCCATCGGCTCGATGAGCACGATATCGAGGTCCGGTCGAGCGATCGCAAGCGGAACCCCCGGAAGCCCAGCCCCGGAGCCGACGTCGGCGACACGGGCAGCGGTGTTGATCCTCTCGCCGATCACCGCGGAGTTCAAGACGTGGCGGTCCCACAGGCGGTCGACTTCGCGAGGACCGATGAGCCCACGCGCCACCCCGTGCTCGGCCAGCATCGCGGTGAACCGCTCGGCAAGCGGCAGCCGCTCCCCGAAGACCTGCTTGGCCGCCGCCGGTGCACCGAGGCCGTCTTCCACACCCACTCAGAACTCCTCTTCGGTCGCCGTTTCACGTGAAACGACGTACCTCCGATTGTCCCCGATCCCCCCGCCAAACCCGCGCGACGCACCCGCAGATGTGCACGATCCCACCCCAAGTTTCACGTGAAACCCACCGCGCCACCCCCACCGCCGCACCACCTCGCCACCGACCCCGCGCCGCCTGCCCTGACAATCGCTCGCGCCACCAGCTCCCCACCCGCCGACCCAGGCCGCCACATCACCCACCACGCCTCACCACCCTCGCCTGCCGACCCGCACAGTCGCCACACGCGCCCTGAGTCGTCACGCCAGCGCGCACTCACTCCCGAACCACCACACCGCCGAGCGCTCACCCCGAGCCAGCACCACACGGCGGCGCACCCACCCGGCGCCGCGGTCCGCAATACACACGACGGCAAGCCCCCACGTCCAACCGGCAACCAATCCGCCCGCGCCCGGCACAACCACTCATCCCAACCATCACCGCATGGCCACATCCCGAACAGCCCGAGACGCCCGCACACATCCTCCGCGCCGGCCTCAACACCCGCGGACATGCCAGGCAAACCACCGGCAGCAGACCGAGTCCCATACGAGGGGCCGCGCCTTCCGTGCACCCATCCGGCCGCCGACTCGCCCCAGCCCACTCATCCGGTCCCACCCGCAGCACACCCGCCACGAGCGATCAATCCGCCCTAGGCCACCCAGGCCAGCACCGGCAGCCATACCCGCCACCTACCCACAAGATCGAAGCCCGGCCACACACCGAAGTAGTAAGGAACGCGCCGCCAACGGTCCGCCGTCGCCAACCTCCGCGCCTCCATAGTTCGGACGCGTCCCCAGCCCCGTGGCGCGTCGACTTCGACCTCACCGGGCGCAGCCGAAATCACTGTCCTCGACCGCAAGCCGTTGCGCACGTCCGTCGACTCGCGCTCCATATCGGGCTTGTCGTCGGAGCGAACCGTGGGCCTCGGCCAGTCCCATCCCACGGACCCTCGCCTCAGCCACCATCGCCGCTGCGGCCATGCGCCCCCCGCCGCCTTGGAGTCACCCCCGCCACTCCCAAGGGGGGACGTCCCAAGTCCAGTCTATTCGGTGCGCGGGCTTCGGGGGCTGGGGCGGTGAATGCTGTGGATGGGGGAGGGGGTTGTGGACAGGTATGGGCTGCCGGTCGTATGAGGTGTCGGAATGACGGGGCTGTCTGCTACCCGGGATGGCGGGGGCACGGCTACCGATGGGGGCCGCAGCCCGGGCGGAGTGCGGCACGGCCGGCGAGGTGAGCCCCCTGGCGAGGTGGCCCGGCTGGTGAGGTAGCCCGACTGGTGAGGTGTGGCGCGGCCGGTGAGGTGTGGCGCGGCCGGGCGGAGGGCGTCAGGGCGGGCGGGGTGTGGTGGCGGTCGACGGGCGCCCTCAGGGGACGTCCGGAGAGAGGATGTGCCCGGGAGAGGGGAGTTGCTTTGGGGAGGGGTGTGAGGCGCGGGGCGCGTCTGGATGGATCGGTGCGGTTGCCAGCGGCGGTGAGGGCGGCGCGACGAGGCAGTGGCGCGGCGAGGCTGTGGCGGCGGGTGCCGGGGCGTCGGGTGAACCGAGGTGCCCGCAGACCGCGGCGCGGCGGATGGGCGAGTCCCGGTTTCACGTGAAACGCAAAGCGGCCCGCCGGCATCGAAGCCGGCGGGCCGCTCACGAAAAATCAGCTCAGGACGGGAAGACCACCACGCGGCGCTTCGGGTCCTCGCCTTCGCTTTCGCTCCGCACGCCGTCGATGGCGGCGACCGCATCGTGCACGACCTTCCGTTCGAACGGGCTCATCGGCTGCAGCCGAACCTTCTCGCCGGTGGACAGCACGGTCTCCGCGGTGGACCGCCCCAGTTCTCGCAGTTCCTCCCGGCGGTCCGCCCGCCAACCCGCGATGTCCAGCATCAGCCGGCTCCGCGAACCCGTCTCCTGCTGCACCGCCAGCCGCGTCAGCTCCTGGAGGGCCTCGAGCACGTTGCCCCGCGAGCCGACCAGCTTCTCCAGGTCCTCACCGCCGTCGATGCTCACGATCGCCCGGCCGGCTTCGACATCCAGATCGATGTCGCCGTCGTAGTCCAGCAGGTCCAGCAGGCGCTCCAGGTAGTCGCCCGCGATGTCGCCCTCCTTCACCAGGAGGTCGTCGTCCACCCCGTTCTTCGCCGGAGCCGCGGTCTCGGTCGCCTCGGCGACCTCGGTCTCCTGCTCGACCGCTTCGGCCGTTTCCGCCATGCCCTTGTCTCCTCTCCAGCCCGCGCTCAGCGGCGCTTCCGGCCAGACTTCTTCGTTGAGTCGCTGATCAGGCCGGGCACGCCCGTGCCGTTCTCGGACGAGGTCGAGTTCGAATTCGAGTTCGAGTTCGAGTTCGAAGACGCCGGGGAGTCCGCCTTGGGCGCCGGCTTCTTGGCGGCGCCGGAGGACTTCTTCGCGGCGGTGCTGCCGCTGCCCTGGGCGAAGCCGTGCGGCGAGCCCGCCTTCTTCTTGCCCTGCTGCCCCTGGCCCTTGTTCTCGCCGGACTGACCCGCCGGGGTCTTCTTCTGCTGCACCGGCTTCTGCCCCACGCGCGGCTTCTGGCCGACCTTCGGCGCCATGGTGCTGCGCTTCTCGATCGCCTCGGCCTTCTTCTTCTCCTCTTCCTTGTCGATCTTGGTGTAGACCAGGCGCTGCTGCATCAGGGTCCAGCCGTTGTTCGCCAGCCAGTAGATGAGCAGGCCGATCGGGAAGAGCGCGCCGAAGACGAGCACACCGAGCGGGAAGACGTACAGCGTCAGCTTGTTCATCATCGCGGTCTGCTGGGTCGCCGACGCCGGGTTCTGGCGGGCGACCGAGTGCCGCGCGGTCAGGTGCGTCGCGATCGACGCGACGATCATCAGCGGGATCGCCACCGGCGCCACATACCAGTGCCAGCCGCTCGCCGCGGCCTCACCCGCGAGGATCTGCGTGTTGTGGATCGCGTCGCCGAGGTTGACGCCGAACAGCTTCGCGTTGACGTAGGACTCGACGCCGCCCTTGTCGAAGAAGTAGTTCTCGGTCTTCTCCCCGCCGTTCGGGTTGACCGTGAACATCCGCAGCACGTGGTTCAGCCCGATGAACACCGGGATCTGCAGCAGCATCGGCAGGCAGCTGCCGAGCGGGTTGACGCCGTGCTCCTTCTGGAGCTTCTGCATCTCCAGCGCCTGGCGCTGCTTGTCGTTCGCGTACTTCTTCTGGACCTTCTTGATCTCCGGCGCGAAGTCCTGCATCTTCTTCATCGACCGGACCTGGTTCACGAACGGCTTGAACATGATGCCGCGCACGGTGAAGGTCAGGAAGATGATCGCCAGGACCCAGGCCACGGCGCTGGCCTCGCCGAACACCAGCCCGAATACCTTGTGCCAACACCACAGGATGAAGGACACGGGGTAGTAGATGAAGTCGAGCACTGAACTACTCCTCGGTAGATGTACCAGGTCGGTGATGGCGCCAGGTGAAGACCTCGGGTACCGGGTCCCGGCCGGGAGGGGTCCACGGCCCGCAGCGCAGCAGCCGGCGCACCGCGAGATAGCTCCCGCGAGCAGCGCCGTGCCGGGTCAGTGCTTCCTGCGCGTAGGCACTGCAGCTGGGGTAGAACCGGCAGCTGGGCGGCAGGAAGGGGGAGATCGCCTTGCGGTAGAAGCGCACCGGGAGCAGTAGAACCCACGCGACCGGCCCGGGCCGTGGCACCGGGGCCTGGCCGGCCTCATCCGTTCGTGTTTCGCTCACACCGATGGCCCGTCTTCGCGCGAAGGTGGATCCTTGCGTGTCCCGCCCGGGGAACCGGGCAGGAGGTCGAGCCGGCGCAACGCCGAGTCGAGATCCGAACCGAGTTCCGCACTGGTGGCGGTGGCAGCGGCAGGCAGGGCCCGAACGACCAACGAGCTACCGCCCGGAAGCGTTCCAAGCCGCGCGGATACGAGGTGACGCAACCGCCGGGCCACCCGGTGGCGAACCACCGAGTTCCCGACGGCCTTACTCACGACGAAGCCCGCCCTGCTGCCCGTGGCATCAGGCGCGTCGCCCGGGATCGCGTGGACCACGAGGCGTTTGCGTCCGGCCCGGACACCACCGCGCATGACCGAACGGAAGTCCTCGCTCCGCCGCAGTCGAGCGGTGGCCGGCAACATGGCGGGCCCCGCCGGGATCAGGCGGACAGCTCTTGGCGGCCCTTGCGACGACGGGCCGCCAAGATGGCCCGGCCGGCACGGGTCCGCATGCGCAGCCGGAACCCGTGGGTCCGCGCGCGTCGGCGGTTGTTCGGCTGGAAGGTGCGCTTACCCTTTGCCACGGTCGACTTCTCCTGCTCTCTGACTCGCCGACGCCTGCGGGCAGACGTGAAACCGGGCGAGCGCGTACGTGTTTGCTCGTCTCCAGCCGGGCCGCGACCCCACCTCGGTGGCGGGAAGAACACGGGCACGCGAAACGCACCCGCTGCCTGCGGGAGACCTTACGAGGGTACGCACCCGGCCCGGTGACACCGAAACCGGCCCCTGGATAACACACCGCGACCACCGGCGCCGGTCCGGGCACGCGACGCCGGAGAGCCGAATGGCGACACGCCGTACACCGTGAAAAGCTTGCCCGAGGCGACATCTTGTGGCAACGGGGCGGGCTTGTTAGCGTGCCTCTTCTCTTGCCCCACCAGTGCAGGCGCTCGCCGTGCGGGCCGCCGGGTGGGGCGGCTGGGCGTCGCCGTACATTAGTGCACAGTTGTGGACAACTTTGTGGATACCTGCTGCGCGGGTTCGGCTTGGGGATAGGGTAGAGCGCTCCGTGTGGGTGAACCGCGGGTGGACGAGGGGAGGGGAGCAGAGCAGGTGTCCGACCACCAGTTGAACCTGGGTGTGGTCTGGGAGCAGGTCGTCCGCGAACTGTCCGACAGCACGCTTTCCCCCCAGCAACGCGCCTGGATGCGCGTGACCAGGCCGATCGGCCTGCTCGACGGCACCGCGCTCCTCGCCGCGCCGAGCGACTTCGCCAAGGAAGCCATCGAACGGGCCCTGCGCGAGCCGATCACCGACGCGCTCTCGCGCCGCCTCGGCCGGGAGGTTTCGCTCGCGGTCAAGGTCGACACCGCCGACGGCGCCATGGGCGGGCCGTCCGCGCCGCCCCCACCCAGCCGGTATTCACCCCCACCCGGACGGGTGGAAAACGGTTCCGCTGCGCGACCGCCGAACCCCCGTCCCCACCCGCCGCGGCCGATGCCGGGACCGCCCGCGCCGCCCCTCGAGGGCACGGCCATGCCGCCGGGCATGCCCCCCACGCGCAGCCCGCGACCGGACCCCGCCGAGCTGGCGCGGTCACACGAGGCGGCCGAGCCGATCGACGACGGGGAAGAAGAGGTGGACGAAGAGGGGGAGGCGCTGGCCGCCGTGCACGAGATCTGGCCGACCTTCTCCGGGCAGCCGGTCGCCGGCCAGCCCTACACCGCACCCGCGCAGCCGCAGACCTCGAAGACCAGGCTCAACGAGAAGTACACCTTCGACACCTTCGTCATCGGCGCGTCCAACCGGTTCGCGCACGCGGCGTCGGTCGCCGTCGCCGAAGCGCCGTCCCGCGCGTACAACCCGCTGTTCATCTGGGGTGAGTCCGGGCTCGGCAAAACGCACCTGCTGCACGCCGTCGGGCACTACGCCCAGCGGCTGTTCCCCGGCATGCGCGTGCGGTACGTCTCCACCGAAGAGTTCACCAACGACTTCATCAACTCCCTGCGCGACGACCGGAAGGTCGCCTTCCAGCGGCGCTACCGCGACATCGACATCCTGCTCGTCGACGACATCCAGTTCCTGGAGGGCAAGGAAGGCACGCAGGAGGAGTTCTTCCACACCTTCAACACCCTGCACAACGCGAACAAGCAGATCGTGGTCTCCTCCGACCGCCCGCCGAAGCGGCTGGAAACCCTGGAGGACCGGCTGCGCACGCGGTTCGAGTGGGGCCTGATCACCGACATCCAGCCGCCCGAGCTGGAGACCCGCATCGCCATCCTGCGCAAGAAGGCCGCGCAGGACAGGCTCGCGGTGCCCGGTGAGGTGCTGGAGTTCATCGCGGCCAGGGTCGAGGCGAACATCCGCGAGCTCGAAGGCGCGCTCATCCGCGTCACCGCGTTCGCCTCGCTGAACCAGCAGCCGGTCGACGTCGGCCTCGCCGAGATCGTGCTGCGCGACCTGATCCCCGATTCGCAGGCGCCGGAGATCAGCGCGCCGACCATCATGGGCGTCACCGCCGAGTTCTTCGACGTGTCGATGGACGACCTGTGCGGGCCCGGCAAAACGAAGGCGCTCGCCACCGCGCGCCAGATCGCCATGTACCTGTGCCGCGAGCTGACCGACATGTCGCTGCCGCGGATCGGGCAGACCTTCGGCGGCCGCGACCACACCACAGTGATGCACGCGGCGAAGAAGATCCGCAAGGAGATGGCCGAGCGGCGCCGGATCTACGACCAGGTGCAGGAGCTGACCTCCCGCATCAAGCAGCGCGCCCGCCAGTAGTTCAGTAGTTCAGTAGTTCAGTACTTCAGTAACTCAGTACTTCAGTCTTTGGCGTGCCGCGCGCGGTAGGCCTTCACCTTGTGCCGGTTGCCGCAGCGCTGCATCGAGCACCACCGCCGGTTGCCCGGCCGTGAGGTGTCCAGGAAAACCAGCGCGCAGTCCTCGGCCTCGCATTCACGGAGCCGGTCGATCCGGTCACCGCCGATCACGTCGATCGCCTCGCGGGCCGCGGTGCCGAGCACCTGGCTGCCGGTGATCGGCGTAGCCCACTCGCACACGCCGGTGTCGAGCGCGATCCGCGGGCGCATCGACGACTCGGCCGCCGCATTGATGAATTCGAGTTCGTCCTCATTCGGTTCTTCGGCGGCCGCCACCACGTGGGCGACCGTCCAGAGCGTGTCGCGGAACTGTTTTATCGCGCGCAGTTCCGCGGGCCGGATGCGGACGTCGTCGGCGTCGATCGGCGCGGTGAGCGCGAGCCGCGAGTCGACCAGCCAGGCGGCGAGGTCCGAGGGGCCGCGCAACAGCTCCCACCGCTGGTCGCCGTCCGGCCCGCCGGTGAGGAGCAGCTCGAGGAAGAACGCACCCGGGTCGAACGGGAACGCCTGCCCGTCCGGTCCGGCGATCAGTCGCGTGCCGAGATCCATGTAACTACTATAGTAAGTTACGTGAACCGCTTTTACTGGTTACCACCGCGAAGCGACGTACGAGCCGCGTACGCGCGCGAAGCGCTTGCATAGCAAGGAAAGCGGCGAGGGTCCGCGTACGCGTGCTTCGCCGCGTACGTCGCGAAGCACGCGTACGCGACGCGTCGCGAATCCTCTTTGCCCCACAAGGGAAAAACTGTCCCCAGGGGTCCCACCTGCTCTTTTTCCCTTTCTCCACAGGAAAAACACAGGCTGACCGGGAACCATGCACAGGACATGCACAAAACTGTCCACATCACCCCGCAGGGCGATCTCCGGCACGGGTTCGCCGGTGCATGGCCTGGGTACAAATCAGCGCACAGGTGGGGACAGCGGTGTGGACAACTGGGGACACATGTGGACGGACGGGGTGGATGGCCGAAGCTGTCCACCGGTGCCCGAGTCTGTCCACCGATCCGCCACCACCGGTGTCCACAGGCCGCCGCGCCGTGCACGCTGCGGCGACGGACGCTGTCCACACAATCCACACCCCCTATTACTGTCACTGTGAATTCTTTTTCTAGGAGAACAAGCTAAAAACAGGGGCAGCTCGAAGTTGGGGACAAGTCGCGCCGAGTAGTCGCTTGATCGGTTTGTCGACAGGGTGGGCCGGATGACGCCGGGCCGGGTCACGCTCTAACGTGAGTACCCACACCAGGTCCGCCTGGCGGCGCCCGCCGCCGTCACCCGGGCCGCACACCACGCTGGCGAGGTCTCCGCGTGCCGCCACCCGAGCCGGGCGCACGCCAGAGGCGTTTGTCGATCTTCTCGGGCGGAGGGGCCCGGCTACCGCGAAAGGATGAGCGCATGAAGATCCGCGTCGAGCGCGACGGGCTGGCAGACGCCGTCGCCTGGGTGGCGAGAAGCCTGCCGTCGCGGCCTCCCGTCCCGGTACTGGGCGGAGTACTCCTGGAGGCCTCCGACTCGTCCGAAAGCGACGCGCTCACCGTCTCGGGGTTCGACTACGAGGTCTCCGCCACCGTGGGCGTGCCGGCCACGATCGCCGACGGCGGCCGCATGCTGGTCTCCGGCCGCCTCCTCGCCGACATCACCAAGGCGCTGCCCGCGCAGCCGGTGGAGATCTCGGTCGACGGCGCCCGCGCGTCCATCACCTGCGGCAACGCCCGGTTCAGCCTGCCGACCATGCCGGTCGAGGACTACCCGCAGCTGCCGGCCCAGCCCGCCTTCGCCGGTGAGCTGGCCGGTGAGGTCTTCGGCCAGGCGGTGGCCCAGGTCGCGGTCGCCTCCGGCAAGGACGACACCCTCCCGATGCTCACCGGCATGCGGCTGGAGATCTCCGGCGACACGGTCACCCTGGTCGCCACCGACCGCTTCCGCCTCGCCATGCGCGAGTTCACCTGGAAGCCCGCCGAGGGCCTGGCCGACGCCGCGGTGCTGGTACCCGCCCGCACGCTGGCCGAGGCCGCGAAGTCGATGGGCTCCAGCGGTGCCACCGTCCAGCTGGCACTGGCCAGTGGCGAAGGGCTGCTCGGCCTGTCCGGCTCCGGCCGCTACGCCACCACCCGCCTGCTCGACGCCGAGTTCCCGCCGTACCGCCAGCTGCTGCCCGCGAGCCACACCTCCCGCGCGGTGATCGGCGTCGGCGCACTGGCCGAAGCGATCAAGCGGGTGTCGCTGGTCGCCGAACGCGGTACCCAGGTGCGGCTGGAGTTCTCCGAAGGACTGCTCCGGCTGTCCGCCGGTGGTGACGACGAAGGCAGCGCCGAGGAAGAACTGCCGGTGGACTACGAGGGTGAGGCGGTGACCATCGCCTTCAACCCGGGGTACCTGGTGGACGGGCTCGGCGCGCTGCACGCGGACCGCGCCGAGCTGACCTTCACCACGCCCAACCGCCCCGCGCTGATCAAGCCGGCGGACGAGGAGGGCAACGTGGTGCCCGGGTACCTCTACCTGCTGATGCCGGTCCGCCTGCCGGGCTGACGTCGGCCACCGAACCGGAGCTAAGGGGAGATTCATGGTGCAGATGGGGCTGGTCGGGCTCGGCAAGATGGGCTTCAACATGCGCGAGCGGCTGCGTGCCGCCGGGCACGAGGTCGTCGGCTACGACCGCAACGCCGAGGTCAGCGACACGACCTCGCTCGAGGACCTGGTCTCGAAGCTGGCCGCACCGCGCATCGTCTGGGTGATGGTGCCCGCCGGTGAGCCGACCCGCGAGACCGTGGTCGCCTTCAGCAACCTGCTCGGCGAGGGCGACATCCTGATCGACGGCGGGAACTCGAAGTTCACCGACGACAAGATCAACGCCGAGCTGCTCGCCGCGAAGGGCGTCGGTTACCTGGACGTCGGCGTGTCCGGCGGGGTGTGGGGCAAGGAGAACGGGTACGGCCTGATGGTCGGCGGCTCGGCCGCCGACGTCGAGCGCGCGATGCCGATCTTCGACGCGCTGCGCCCGGAGGGTCCGCGCGAGGAAGGCTTCTCGCACGCGGGCTCGGTCGGCGCCGGGCACTACGCGAAGATGGTGCACAACGGCATCGAGTACGGCCTGATGCAGGCGTTCGCCGAGGGCTTCGAGCTGCTCGAGGCCTCGAAGGCGGTCGACGACGTGCCCGCGGTGATCAAGGGCTGGCAGCGCGGGACCGTGGTCCGGTCCTGGCTGCTCGACCTGCTGGTCCGCGCCCTCGACGAGGACCCGGAGCTGGACGATCTCGAGGGGTACGTCGAGGACTCCGGCGAGGGCAGGTGGACGCTGGAGGAGGCGATCAACAACGCGGTGCCGGCGCCGGTCATCTCGGCCGCGCTGTTCGCCAGGTTCGCCTCGCGCCAGGAGCACTCGGCCGCCATGCGCGCGGTGGCCGCGCTGCGCCAGCAGTTCGGCGGGCACGCGGTGAAGAAGGCCGGCGGCTGAGCCGGTCCCGGTGTACCTCCGTCATCTGCAGGTCACGGACTTCCGCTCGTGGGAGCACGCCGACCTGCCGCTCGAACCGGGCCCGACCGTGCTGGTCGGGCAGAACGGCCGTGGCAAGACGAACCTGATCGAGGCGATCGGGTACGCCGCCACGCTCGGCTCGCACCGGGTCGCCACCGACGCGCCGCTGGTCCGCCACGGGCAGGAGCGCGCGCTGGTGCGGGTGGCCGTGGTCAACGAGGACCGCGAGCTGACCGTGGAACTGGAGATCACGCCGGGCCGGGCGAACCGCGCGCGGGTGAACCGGGGCACGGTCGGCAAGCCGCGCGACGTGCTCGGCATCCTGCGCACGGTGTTGTTCTGCCCGGAGGACCTGGCGCTGGTCCGCGGTGATCCCGGCGAGCGCCGCAAGTTCCTCGACGAGCTGCTGGTGCAGCGCGCGCCGCGGTACGCCGGGGTGCGCGCGGACTACGAGCGGGTGCTGCGCCAGCGCAACGCCCTGCTCAAGACCACCGGCAAGAAGCGGGGCAGCGCGCGCGAGGACCCGTACGCGCTGAGCACGCTCGAGGTCTGGGACAACCACCTGGCCACGGCGGGCGCGCAACTGCTCGCCGGGCGGCTGGACCTGGTCGCGGACCTGGCGCCGCACACCTCGGAGGCCTATCGCGGGGTGGCGCCGGATTCGCGGCCAGCGGTGATCTCGTACCGGTCGAGCCTGGGCGAAGCCATTCCGGCCGGGTACGGCGTTCCCGCAGGTGAGCGGGCGGATGTCGGCAAGCTGACCGAGATACTGCTGGCCGCGCTCGGCGAGTCGCGCGCCCAGGAACTCGAACGCGGGGTAAGTCTGGTCGGGCCACACCGGGACGAGCTGGACCTCGTGCTCGGTGAGGCACCGGCGAAGGGCTACGCCAGCCACGGCGAGTCCTGGTCGTTCGCGCTGGCCCTGCGGCTCGGCTCGTACGAGCTGCTGCGGGCCGAGGCGGGTGAGCCGGTGCTGCTGCTCGACGACGTCTTCGCCGAGCTGGACCGGCGGCGCCGCGCCCGCCTGGCGGAGGTCGCCGCCTCCGCCGAGCAGGTGCTGGTGACCGCGGCGGTGGCGGAGGACGTGCCCGAGGAACTGGCCGGGCGGCGCTTCTCCGTCACGGAGGGAGAGGTGCGGCTTGCCCAGTCGTGAACCGTGCGTGCGCAACCTGGCGACCTGGGGTGACCGCGACCACAGCGATTGCCAGCCGATCTGGGGACAAACCTGTGGATAGTGTGGATAACACCGTGAATCAGTTATCGCGACGAGTGACCGCAGGGCCGAATGGGCCGTCCACTGGCCCTCACGTGGGCGAGTCCACGGATGGGGCCGGGAGTTCGGCTACGGGCGGTGACAATGCCGCTGCGCCGAACGTGAATGGTAGTGCACAGTCCGGTCGTGACCTCGCGCGGGCCGCTCTCGAAGCCGCGCGCGCGAAGACACAGGCGCGCAAGACCCCGCTCGGCAAGCGCCCGGCCACCGGGACCCGCCAGGACCCGCGCCGCCGCCGGTGGTCCGGACCGGGCGCGGACTCCCGTGATCCCCAGCCGCTCGGGCGGATCGTCTCCCGGATCGCGGTCGAGCGCGGCTGGAACGGGCGGCTGGCCTCCGGCCAGGTGTTCGGCCGCTGGGCCCGCCTGGTCGGGGAAGAGGTGGCCGAGCACGCGCAGCCGGTCGCGCTCAAGGACGGCGAGCTGACCGTGCGCGCCAGCTCCACCGCCTGGGCCACGCAGCTGCGCCTGCTGCAGGGCCAGCTGATCGGCAAGATCGCCGCCGGGGTCGGGAACGGCGTGGTCAAGCGCATGCGCATCCAGGGCCCGACGGCGCCGAGCTGGCGAAAGGGCCCGCTGCACGTGTCCGGTCGCGGACCACGTGACACATACGGGTGAGAAGGACTTGACTCGAGGCTGACTCATTGCCCCGAGGGCGCACGGAGCCAACCTGAACCATTGCCCGAGTCGACCCGCGTCGAGTTCGTGGCTCTGTGACGAAATCAGGGGTGTCCTTGCCGCATGTGAGCGGACGTGGCCAAGTACCATGTTCGTAGCGGGATGACCGCGCTGCTCGAGACGAGGAGAAAACACGCCGGTGACAGCGAAGAAGAACGACTACGACGCATCGTCCATCACCGTGCTCGAGGGTCTTGAGGCAGTCCGCAAGCGCCCCGGCATGTACATCGGCTCGACCGGTGAGCGCGGCCTGCACCACCTGGTCCAGGAGGTCGTGGACAACTCCGTCGACGAGGCGATGGCGGGGCACGCCACCAAGGTCGAGGTCATTCTACTGGCCGACGGCGGCGTCCAGGTGATCGATGACGGTCGCGGCATCCCGGTGGACCTGCACCCCAAGGAGCAGAAGCCGACCCTGGAGGTCGTGCTCACCGTGCTGCACGCGGGCGGCAAGTTCGACAGCGACTCGTACGCGGTCTCCGGCGGCCTGCACGGCGTCGGCGTTTCCGTGGTGAACGCGTTGTCGTCGAAGCTGCTCGCGGAGGTCAAGTACGGCGGCCGCAGCTGGCGCCAGGAGTACACCGACCAGGTGCCCGGCGAGCTGGAGGACCTCGGCCCGGCGGACTCCACCGGCACCAGCATCACCTTCTGGGCCGACCCGGACATCTTCGAGACCACCACCTACAACGCCGAGACCATCGCCAGGCGCCTGCAGGAGATGGCCTTCCTGAACAAGGGCCTCACGCTGAGCCTGCGCGACGAGCGCGTCGCCGAGGAGGACACCGAGGCCGACGCCTCCGGCCAGCAGGCCAGGGTCAAGGAGCGCGTCTACTGCTACCCGGGCGGGCTCGAGGACTTCGTCAAGCACATCAACGGCAGCAAGGACCCGATCCACAGCAGCGTGATCTCCTTCGACGCCAAGGGCGAAGGCCTCGAGGTCGAGGTGGCGATGCAGTGGAACACCGGCTTCACGCCGTCGGTCTACACCTTCGCCAACACGATCAACACGCACGAGGGCGGCACCCACGAAGAGGGCTTCCGCGCCGCGCTGACGCGCATCGTCAACGCGTACGCGCGCGACAAGAAGCTGCTCAAGGAGAAGGACAGCAACCTCACCGGTGACGACGTGCGCGAGGGCCTCGCCGCGATCGTCTCGGTCAAGCTCGCCGAACCGCAGTTCGAGGGCCAGACCAAAACGAAGCTGGGCAACAGCGAGGCCAAGTCGTTCGTGCAGAGCAAAACGAACGAGTGGCTGGCCGACTGGTTCGAGCGCAACCCGGCCGAGGCGAAGACGATCATCAACAAGTCCATCTCCAGCGCGCAGGCGCGGATGGCCGCCCGCAAGGCACGCGACCTGGTGCGCCGCAAGGGCGCGCTGGAGATCGGCGGCCTGCCCGGCAAGCTGAAGGACTGCCGCTCCACCAATCCGGAGGAGTGCGAGCTCTACATCGTCGAGGGTGACTCGGCAGGCGGCTCGGCCAAGGAGGGCCGGGACTCGATGTACCAGGCGATCCTGCCGATCCGCGGCAAGATCATCAACGTGGAGAAGGCCCGTATCGACCGGGTGCTGAAGAACACCGAGGTCCAGTCGCTGATCACCGCGCTGGGCACCGGCATCCACGACGAGTTCGACCTGGCCAAGCTGCGCTACCACAAGATCGTGCTGATGGCCGACGCCGACGTCGACGGCCAGCACATCACCACGCTGCTGCTCACCCTGCTGTTCCGCTTCATGCGCCCGCTGATCGAGCACGGCCACGTCTTCCTGTCGCGGCCGCCGCTGTACAAGATCAAGTGGCCGCGCCAGGAGCCGGAGTACGCCTACTCCGACCGCGAGCGCGACGGCCTGATCGCCGAGGGCGTCGCGGCCGGCAAGAAGCTGCCGAAGGACGACGCGATCCAGCGCTACAAGGGTCTCGGCGAGATGAACGCCGAAGAGCTGTGGGAGACCACGATGGACCCGGCCAACCGCCTGCTGGGCCAGGTCACCCTGGACGACGCCGCCACCGCGGACGAGCTGTTCTCCGTCCTGATGGGCGAGGACGTGGAGGCCCGCCGCTCGTTCATCACCCGCAACGCCAAGGACGTCCGCTTCCTCGACGTGTAGTCCCGCCACGGACTTTTCCTGAACCATAGAAGGACCAGATGACGGAAACCTTGCCGCC
Source organism: Amycolatopsis albispora (assembly GCF_003312875.1). Classification (NCBI taxonomy): domain Bacteria; kingdom Bacillati; phylum Actinomycetota; class Actinomycetes; order Pseudonocardiales; family Pseudonocardiaceae; genus Amycolatopsis; species Amycolatopsis albispora. The sequence goes on along the minus strand of NZ_CP015163.1, from coordinate 6,503,297 downwards.
GGAGAACGACCGCGTCGAACCGGTCGACATCCAGCAGGAGATGCAGCGCTCCTACATCGACTACGCGATGAGCGTGATCGTGTCGCGGGCGCTGCCGGACGTGCGTGACGGGCTCAAGCCGGTGCACCGGCGCGTGCTGTACTCGATGTACGACTCCGGGTTCCGGCCCGAGCGCGGGTACAACAAGTGCTCGCGCGTGGTCGGCGACGTGATGGGCAACTACCACCCGCACGGCGACTCGGCGATCTACGACGCGCTGGTCCGGCTCGCCCAGCCGTGGTCGATGCGGTACCCGCTGATCGACGGCCAGGGCAACTTCGGGTCGTCGGGCAACGACCCGGCGGCCGCCATGCGGTACACCGAGTCCCGGCTCGCGCCGCTGGCCATGGAGATGCTCCGTGACATCGACGAGGACACCGTCGACTTCTCGGACAACTACGACGGCCGCACCCAGGAACCCGACGTGCTGCCGTCGCGGTTCCCGAACCTGCTGGTCAACGGCGGTTCCGGGATCGCGGTCGGGATGGCGACGAACATCCCGCCGCACAACCTGCGCGAGGTCGCCGACGGCGTGATCTGGGCGCTGGAGCACCCGGACGCCTCCGAGGACGAGCTGCTCGCCGCGCTGCTGCAGCGGATCAAGGGCCCGGACTTCCCGACCAAGGGCCTGATCCTCGGGCACGCCGGCATCGAGGACGCCTACCGCACCGGCCGCGGCTCGGTGCGCATGCGCGCGGTGGTCGAGGTCGAGGAGGACGCCAAGGGGCGCACCATCCTGGTGGTCACCGAGCTGCCGTACCAGGTCAACCCGGACAACCTGGTGGAGAACATCGCCAACCTGGTCCGCGACGGCAAGCTCACCGGCATCGCGGACATCGCCGACGAGTCGAACAGCCGCCGCGGCATGCGCATCGTGGTCACGCTCAAGCGCGACGCGGTGGCCAAGGTGGTGCTGAACAACCTCTACAAGCACACCCAGCTGCAGTACAACTTCGGCGTCAACATGCTGGCGCTGGTCGACGGCGTGCCGCGCACGCTGCGGCTCGACCAGATCATCCGGCACTACGTCAAGCACCAGGTCGAGGTCATCGTCCGCCGGACGAAGTTCCGGCTGCGCAAGGCCGAGGAACGCGCGCACATCCTGCGTGGCCTGGTCAAGGCGCTGGACATGCTCGACGAGGTGATCGCGCTGATCCGCCGGTCGCCGTCGGCCGACGAGGCGCGGGCCGGGCTGATCGAGCTGCTCGACGTGGACGAGGTGCAGGCGGTCGCCATCCTCGACATGCAGCTGCGCCGGCTGGCCGCGCTGGAACGCCAGAAGATCGTCGACGAGCTGGCCAGGATCGAGGCCGAGATCGCCGACCTGAAGGACATCCTGGAGAAGCCGGAGCGCCAGCGGCAGATCATCGCCGACGAGCTGACCGAGGTGGTCGGCAAGTACGGCGACGACCGGCGCACCCAGATCATCCCGTTCGACGGCGACGTCTCCATCGAAGACCTGATCGCGGTCGAGGACGTGGTGGTCACCATCACCCGTACCGGGTACGCCAAGCGGACGAAAACCGATCTGTACCGCTCGCAGAAGCGCGGCGGCAAGGGCGTGCAGGGCGCCACGCTCAAGCAGGACGACATCGTCCAGCACTTCTTCGTCTGCTCCACGCACGACTGGATCCTGTTCTTCACGAACAAGGGCCGGGTCTACCGCGCGAAGGCCTACGACCTGCCGGAGGCCAACCGCAACGCGCGCGGTCAGCACGTGGCGAACCTGCTGGCCTTCCAGCCGGACGAGCAGATCGCCAGCGTCATCCAGATCAAGGACTACCAGGTCGCGCCGTACCTGGTGCTGGCGACGAGGAAGGGCCTGGTCAAGAAGACCAAGCTGGCCGACTTCGACTCGAACCGCTCGGGCGGGCTGATCGGCGTCAACCTCCGCGAGGGCGACGAGCTGGTCGGCGCGGTGCTGGTCTCCGCCGAGGACGACCTGCTGCTGGTCTCCTCGGACGGCCAGTCCATCCGCTTCCACGCCACCGACGAGGCGCTGCGGCCGATGGGCCGCGCCACCTCGGGGGTGCTGGGCATGCGGTTCAACGACGGCGACGAGCTGCTCGGCATCAACGTGGTCGCCCCGGACAAGTTCCTGCTGGTGGCCACGGACGGCGGCTATGCCAAGCGCACCCCGATCGAGGACTACCCGATCCAGGGCCGCGGCGGCAAGGGCGTTCTGACCATCCAGCACGACCAGCGCCGTGGCAGGCTGGTGGCAGCACTCATCGTCGATGTCGACGACGAGCTGTACGCCATCACGTCGAGCGGCGGCGTCATCCGCACCCCGGCGGAGCAGGTGCGCAAGGCCGGCCGGCAGACCAAGGGCGTGCGACTGATGAACCTCGGGGAGGGCACCACCCTTCTCGCCGTCGCGCGCAACGCGGACGAGCCGTCAGACGTCAACGGTGCAGCCGGAGGAGACGACACGCAGGAACCGCAGGAGTAGCGGTTCCGGACTCGGTAAGGACTGACGCTTCGTGACACCATCGGACAAGCCCGACAACCACGGCTCGAACGGCACGGCGGCAGGGCCGGCGACGCCGCCGTGGCAGCGCGTGGCGAAGGACGAGGGCAACGGCTCGGCACCGGCCACTCCGGCAGGCGGCACGCCCGCGGCGTCCCCGGGCACTCCGGCGGCTCCGGGGCATTCGGAGTCGGGCAGCGAGGCGACGGTCTCGGAGAAGTGGCCGGTGGCCACCGAAACCACGCAGGCCCAGCCGGCTGCCGCGCCCCCGCCGGTGCAGTACGACCACAACCCGCCCAGCGGGGAGCAGCCGCTGGCCACCGGCTCGGCGACCTCCCGGCTGTTCGGCGGGGACAGCGGTGACGGCGGGGCGCCGTCGGCGGCGGCCAGGCCGGGCGGCGCCAAGCGGCCCGCGCCGACCGCGCTGCGGCGGCCGGGCCGGGGCCCGCGGCGGGCGAGCCTGCAGATCAAGCGGTTCGACCCGTGGTCGGTGCTGAAGCTGTCGCTGGTGCTCGGCGTGGCGATGTTCTTCGTCTGGCTGGTCGCGGTCGGGGTGCTGTACACCGTGCTCGACGGCATGGGGGTGTGGGAGAAGCTGAACGGCACCTACACCTCGCTGGTCCAGGGCGAGGGCACCACCACCGCGGCCGAGCCGCTGATCAGCGCCGGTCGCGTGTTCGGCATCGCGGCCATCATCGGCGCGATCAACATCGTGCTGCTCTCGGCGCTGGCCACGGTCAGCGCGTTCATCTACAACGTCTCCGCCGACCTGGCCGGTGGCCTGGAGGTGACGCTCTCCGAGCGGGAGTGACCCCGTGTACGGGGCGGGAAGGGCATCGGGTAGGCTTCTTCTCGTTCCCAGGGCCCATAGCTCAGGCGGTTAGAGCGCTTCGCTGATAACGAAGAGGTCCCAGGTTCAAGTCCTGGTGGGCCCACCCTGAGAACGAACCCCCGTCACCGTGTGGCGGGGGTTGTTTCTTTTCGGTGCACCCGGGGCACTAACTGGCGTAGCTGACCACCACCGGCTCGCCTTGGAGGCACTCGATGTCCGATGACGTCGTCGAACTGATCCTGAACGACCACCGCAGGTTCGAAGAGCTCATGCGCGGACTGCGGGACAAGACCTCCGATCGGGCCAAACTGCGCGACGACCTGTCGCAGCTGCTCGTGGCGCACGGCGAAGCCGAGGAACGCGAGGTCTACCCGCAGCTGGCGAAGAAGGCCTCCGAAGACGACGAGGTGGAGCACGGCGAGGAGGAGCACGCCGAGATCAACAAGGCGCTCCTGGAGTTCCTCGAGGTCGAAGACCTCGATAGCGACGACTACGACGAGAAGCTGGAAGAACTCGCCGAAGTGCTCAACCACCACGTCAACGAGGAAGAGCAGACGCTGCTCAACGACGCCCGCGAGGAACTGCCGCAGAGCGAGCGGGACAAGCTGGGCGCGGCCTTCCTGGTCGCCAGGGACACGCTGCTGAAGACCAACTGCGGCCGCGTGGAAAACGTGCGCCTGGTGGTGGAGAAGACCAAGGACCGCATCGACTGAGGTTCCACGTGGAACAAGGGCGGGGCAGCCCGCCCCGCCCTTGTCCGGGCCGGTCTACTGCTCGGCCCGCTGCCTGGCTTCGTCGATGCTGGCCTGGTCCTTGGCCCGGCGCAGCTCGTCCTCCTTGTCGGCGACCTCCTGCTGCGATCGGCCCTTGTCCTGCTGGGCCTGGCCTTCGCGTTGCAGGTCGTCGTTGCCGAGGAAGGTGCCGGCGGTCTCCTTCACGCGGCCCTTGACGTCCTCGACGGCCCCCTTGACGCCTTCCTGCTGTTCGTCCCGGTTGGTCATCTCGTCCCTCCTGTCGGCGAACCCGTCTCCGCTTCGGCTACCCCGAGGTGGACCGCGCAAACGGCACCCCGGCGCGGTGCAGTAGCATCGACCGGGCAAGCGGAGCAGGAATCGTGTTCGTGGAGAGGGGCCTCAGGTGAAGAAGCTGTTGGCGCTCGCGGTCGTCGCGGCCGGCGTTCTTTTCGTCGTGAAGCGCAACAAGGACGCGAAGGCCGAGGCCGACCTCTGGCGTGAAGCCACCGCCCCGACCGGCAAGCCGCTCGGTGCCGTTTCCACCAACGGCAGCGCCCCGGCCAAGACCTCGGACGCGGCGAACAACTGAACTTCCCAGGCGAGCGGCCGGTGTCCGCTCGCCCCGGGGCTGTAGCTCAATTGGTAGAGCACCGCCTTTGCAAGGCGGGGGTCAGGGGTTCGATTCCCCTCAGCTCCACCCTAGGGGTCTTACTAGAACAAGTGCCTGAATGAAGGCCACGAAGTAGGACCGTGACGCTTGACGGCGTGCAAGGACCACCCGCGTTGCGGGTGGTCCTTTTGTTTGTGTCCTCCGCGTTGGATGCGGCGGTCCGCTGACCTTGGATGGCGTGGAGTTCGCCGAAGGGTTCACGGAGCTCACCGTCTGTGATCTTGTCGTCCTCGATGTAGAGGGCGTGGAAGATCGCCTGGTTGAGGAGGCGGCGCTGTTGGTCGTTGCAGCGTCGGTACAGCTGGTCGGGCTGTTCGAGGAGGGCAAGGCTGGCGTTGACGAGCTGGGCGCTGTCGGTGAGGTCGGCGTTGGCTGTGTCGAGGCGCTCCTCCAGCCGGCGGCGCTCGCGGGCGATGTCGCGCAGCTTCTCCTTGACCTTGGTCCGAGGCAGCGTGCTGTCGGCGGCGAGGTCGATCAAGTTCTCCTCCTTCGTGTCGAGTTCCTTGAGCTGTGTGGTGATTTGCTTGCGCAGCAGGCGTGCGGACTTTTCCTGCTCGCCGAGCACGGCATCGATCTGGTCGCGCATGTCAGCGATGAACGGCTGGCTGAAGCGAATCGCGGAGTAGTGGCGCTCAACCGCGTCCTCGACGAGTGTGACGTTGACGTGGGGTGCTTGGCACAGCCCCTTTTGCCGGCCGCGGCAGAAAAAGTACAGGTACTCGGCACCCTTCGAGTTGATGGTCCGTTGGATGATCATCCGCCGCTTGATGCCGTCGCGTTGGCAGCGTCCACAGAACAGCGATCCCTTGAGGTAGTGGTGGTGGACGCGACGGCGTTCTTGTGCCGTCATGCGCGATTCGAGGATCTCCTGGACGGTGTCGAAGAGGTCCTCGTCGATGAGGGGCTCGTGTCGCCCCTGGATTTCTTCGCCGTCGTACTCGACGTATCCGAGGTAGTAGCGATCGCGCAGCATTTGCGAAATCTTGTTCTCGGAGACCTTCTTGGCTGGGTGTCGCCGGGTGGCCCTGGTGCGGAGGCCGCGGTCGTAGAGCTCGTCAGCCAGCTCTTCTTGCGTGTAGTCGCCGGTGGCGAAGAGCTCGAAACCCAGCTGGACAAAGGGCGCTCGTTCGGGGTCGACGATGATCGTGCGGATCACGCGGCCGTCGGAGTGGTCGATGTGGTTGAGGTAGCCGAGCTTCGCGCGGCCGAGCGTGCCGCCGTTGCGGGCCTTCTGGCCCATCTTGTAGGCGATGTCGGCACCGGACTGGCGGGATTGGTACTCGTTGAACGTGGCCAGGATGCCGTGCATCAGCTGGCCGACCGGGGTGTCGTCGATGGCCTCGGTGGCCGAGACCAGGGTGACGCCGCGCTTGCGCAGGTCTGCCATGACGATCGCGTCGTCGTAGCGGTTCCGCGCCATGCGCGAGAGCTGGTAGATGATGATGACGTCAACGTCGCCCTGGCTGCGCACCCGCGCGAGCATCTGTTGGAATGCTTCGCGCTTAGTCATCTCCATGGCTGAGCGTCCGGGCTCGACGTACTCGTCGATGACCGTGACGCCCAGGTCCCGCGCCTTGCGCAAGCACGCTTCCCGTTGGGCCGGAATGGAGATGCCTTCCGGGTTGTAGTCGGTCCGGACTTGCCCGGTCGAGGACACGCGCAGGTAGATCACTGCGCGAGTGCCGGGGGCAAGGTCGTCCATCGGCGGCTGGATGGGGATGGTGACGTCCTGCTGCAGTTCATCGATGAAGTCGGCATAGGCGCTGGTCACTAGTGCACCCTCTTCCGTGCGGGCCCCTGGATGGGGCTTGTGGTAGGAACTAGGCGGAAGTCGGGGTGACGGCTTGGGCTGGTCGCCCTTTGTGGGCCTTCATGACACTGCCGCCCCCGGCTTCCCCGGAACCGTGAAGCGATGACAAAGGGACGCGCGATCGAGCGCCGGTTAGTGACCACTCTGCTGTCGGTTCCCTTGCCTCCGTCTGGCTCCTGCCCTGGACTACACGCAGGAAGGCGACCCGGTTGTCGCAGCAGGATGGGCCACTGTTCTTCGTGGGGATCGACTGGGCGGGGGCTGAGCATGCCGTGTGCGTGCTCGACCACACCGGCAAGAAGATCGCCGCGTTCACCATCGATCACACCGCCGCCGGTTTCGGCCGGCTGGCCGCCAGGCTGGGCAGCCTCGGCCCGGCCGAGCAGATCCCGGTGGCGATCGAGCGCCCGGACGGGCGCCTGGTGGACGCGCTGCTGGAGGCCGGTCACCCGGTGCTGCCGGTCAAACCGAACGCGATCAAGACCTGGCGCGAGGCCGAAGTCCTCTCCGGCGCCAAATCCGACCCCGGCGACGCACACGTGATCGCCGACTACCTGCGAGTGCGGATCCACCGGCTGCGCCCCGCCGCACCGTTGTCCAGTCACACCAAGGCACTGCGCACCGTTGTGCGTACCCGTAGTGATCTTGTCGAGGCCCGTATAGCGGCGACCAACCAGCTCGCCGCATTGCTGGACGCGCACTGGCCAGGCGCCAAGGCCATCTTCGCCAACATCGAGTCCGCGATCGCCCTGGCGTTCCTGACCCGCTATCCCACCGCCGTCTCGGCGGCCTCGTTGACCGAGAAGCAGCTGGCCGCGTTCTGCGCCAAACAAGGCTATTCGGGCAGGAAACCCGCCGCCGTCCTGCTGGCCCGGCTGCGCTCTGCCCCGGCCGGCACGCTCGATCCCGTGGTGTCCACAGGAGTCCAGGACGCCGTGCTCGCCCAGGTCGGCATGCTTACCGCGCTCAATACCGCGATCAAGGCCCTGGACCGCTCCATTGCCGAGAAGATGGACACCCACCCCGACGGCAAGGTCTTCCGATCCTTTCCCCGTGCGGGCACCATCAACGCCGCCCAGATCCTGGCCGAATGGGGCGATTCCCGCGCCGCGTTCGACCACCCCGACGCCATCGCCGCACTGGCCGGGATCACGCCCGTCACCAAAGTCTCCGGCAAACAACGCGGCGTGTCCTTCCGCTGGGCCTGCAACAAACGCCTGCGCCTGGCCATCACCACCTTCGCCGACAACAGCCGCCACTCCAGCCCCTGGGCCGCCGACATCTACAACCGAGCACGCGCCTCCGGCAAGGACCACCCCCACGCCACCCGCATCCTGGCCCGAGCCTGGATCCGTGTCCTCTGGCGCTGCTGGCAAAACCACACGCCCTACGACCCGGCCCTGCACGGCGGCGCCCAACACCGGATGAAACAGCCGACCGCAGCCTGACTTTGATCTTGAGGTTGACACAAGGGGTGTCATGACACCTCCTTCTGAGGGCGGCCTGGACGGAGGACCGTGCAACCGGCGAGTGGGTCCTGGCGGCTGGATCGCGCGCTCCCGGCGAGCGGCGAATTCATGGCCGGGTTGCTGTTTCTCGACGGCTGCGGAACCGCGCGAGCATGCGTCGGAACAGCTGGCGTTTCGGCCGTCGCCAGAGTCGAGCGTTTGGGTCGACGTACTCGTCGATGAGCCAGACGCCCAGTTCCCTGGCCTTGCGCAGACATGCCGCACGCTGGGCCGTGACGCTGTGGTCGGTCTCGGCCCGTCCGAGCGAGGCCACGCGCGTGTAGATCACCGCGCGGGTGGTGGGCGCAGGGGCATCCGACGGCTGGAGTTCGTTGTCCGAGTTGGCGTAGTCGGTGGTCATGACACCTCGTTACGAGTCGGTCTGGATGGGGATGTGCTGGTCGGCGCAGTGGGCCCCGGCGGGATTTGCAGTTACCCGGCGAGCGGTGACTCGTCGGCGGATTGCTGGTCGTGGCGACGACGGTCGCGACGATCTGCGAGTGCGCCGGTCTGCTCGATCTCCGCGACGGCACTCACCACGCGTACGAGGAAGAGGCCGTGCGCGGTCTCCGTGTCGAGGGCGGGATCAGCGGCCGAGACGACCCGCACGCCTCGGGACGTCAGCTCGTTGAGCACGAAGGCGAGGTGCTGCGTCTTGCGGGAAAGGCTGTACAGGTGGTTGACGACGAGCACGTCGATGACTCCGGATCGGGCTGCCGCCAATACCCGTTGCAGCCCAGGACGCTTCAGCGTGCCGCCTGATGCGTAGTCGCTGCTGCGGAGAGCGATGTGCCAACCGGGTTGGGCCGCGACGTAGGTCTGCAGGTGATCGCTTTCGCGGAGCGTGGGCCACCGCGGGTAGAGGCCGACGCGTACCAGCCGTCGAGTCCGTGGGTGTGCGGCCCGACGGCTGCGGGGATCGCAAGTGGCAGGCGGCATTGTGGTGAACCTTCCTTTCGAGTCATTGGCGAGTGGCTTCGATCCGCTGGGTTCGTTGCGCGAACGCGAACGCGCGACGTCATGCCGCGTCGCGGCGGTGATCGGGGTGGCTGGCGTCTGAGGTGCCTGGCTCGGCGGGCAGTGTTTGCTCGCTGGCTTCGGCCTGCGCCAGGTCTGCCGCGAGGCTGGCGACCACCCGCGCGAGCTTGCGCATGTCGGGGGGATCGCGGCGGACACCGCGCACCACCACGTTGCGCACAGCTCTGCTCGCGCCAACGCGCCGTCGGGGTTGCCTGCTCGGCGCGTTGACGGGGCTTCCCTGCTGCTCCTGGTCGGCCGGAGCAGGAACGTCGGCGCAGTTGTTGTCGGCCTGATCGGGGTTGCGAGGTTGAGCGCACATGAGCGCCCCCTTCGTGCCCGTGAAGCCCGCGGCTGGCGGAGGTTCACAGGGCTGCTGGTCGGCGACAGGAACCGTCGACACAGCGGGCACTCCCAGCTGCCGACACCTGCGGTCGCCGATCCGCGCGAAGCGGGTTTCGCGGCGATGCGGGCACGCACCATGACGTGCGTTGAATGAGCTGGGACCGCCAAAGCTGTCACGACCAACGGGCCTCTACTCCCCGCATGCGTCTGTGTGGGGCCGGCGCTCGTGGCCGTGTTGGACTCTTGCCGTTCGGTAGGACTGTGTGCCTTGCCGAACTGGTGCTGGGTCACCTCGTCAGCACGAGGTGGGCGGTCGACGCGAGTCCAGAAGATCGCTACCGGCGCTGACCGCGAACGGCGGCGCGTCGGCATGGCGATGAACGTGATGGGTGCCGAAGCACCTCCTCTCTGTTGAACCGGGGACAGGTGCGCCATTCAACTAAGGTAACACCTGAATAGATCTAGTGCAGCCTGTGTATCTCAAGTGTCATCTGTGCATGGGTGTGTGTCTGCTGAACACGCCGAACGTGCGGCGGCCGGCTTCGGTCGCCATCGGGGACACTGAGCGTCGGTTGGCGACGGCGCGAAGCGCCTCGGAGCGACGGGGACGGGACGGCAGCGGGTGCAGATCGAGTGGCGGCTGCGGAAAGTCATGGCCTCCCGCGACGTCTGGACGGCGACCCAGCTGCGCGAACTCCTCATCCAACGCGCCGGGTTCGAACTGTCCCTCCAGTCGGTTGACGTGCTGATCAAGAAGCAGCCGGTCCAGGTGAAAGTGGCGACCTTGCAGGCGCTGTGCACGACGCTGCGGTGCACGCCCAACGAGCTGTTCGGAATCGACACGCCACGCGATGTCTCGCTCGTCGAACCGGACACCACGGAGTCCCGCGGCGAGCAGTGAGCCCGCGGCGGCGAATGCGGCGACGGCCATCACGCGGCCCTCCCCAATACCTGCGGGGGACACGCTGTCCGCAAACAGTCCTGCCGAACCAACGTGGTTCGAATCAGCCGATACCAGCTGAGCGCGAAGCGCAGACAGTCCGCCGGGGACTCCGAAGATGAGGAAGTGGTGTGCGTGCGCGGCTGGCTGGATGCCAGCATGGTGGCCATGACGAAGCGTGCGATGTCCAAGGAGGGCGAGGAAGAAGCTCGACGGCTGGTGGAGTCGGTGCGCGGCGTGCCGGTAACCCCTTGGGACGAAGGTGGTGGTCGCGGCTCCAGGTACGACTTCAACATCGGCAAGGACGGCGCGCTGGAGGTAACCAGCCTGGCTGATGAAGGCGCGGAGGTCGTGTTGAGGCGTGCCAGCCGCGCAACGACATCGAGGCCCTCGTCTCGGTTGACCAGGACCTGGCTGGTGATGGTCGACATGCCGAACAACTTCGGACTGACGAGCGGAACACCGAGTTCCGCGGGCTGGCTGACCGGATCGAAGACCAACTCGTGGAGATGGAGCGCCGGGGCGAGTCGGAGATGAGTCGTTGGTCTTCTCGTGTCCAGGGCCTCTGTGATGATCCGTCGTGCCCGTTTCACGGCCTGGCGCGGTTGAGGGTGGTCTCGGCAACCGCGTTCGACGTGAAGGGCCTGCGTCCGCCGGAGATCTTCATGTCTCTGGCTCACGGGCAGGTGTGCCATGGCCCCAACGATCTGCCGGAAGCGATCGAGCAATGCCTGGCGGACAAGCCGGACAACTGGCGAAAGCTCCAAGTACCCGGCAAGGCTGATCGGCAGGTCTTCTTCTGGGCCCGGCAGAGTCGGTGGAGTGCGCTGCGCGCGTTGCGGATGGACGAGTTGCCCAGCCGTGCCCCGGACGTGGAGAAGTACGGGATCACCGGTGTGTGGGCGGGCATCCTCGGGCGGTGGGACAAGGCACTGTTTTGGTCGGTGACCACCGACTGGGTTCGCGTGCAGATAGATGAGAACGCTGAGTCGGCGTAAGGCGACGGCGAGGGTCCACCGACGGGAGGTCATGCCGCGCTCGGCGGGGAGTCGGCCGAGTCCGCCGCGCCGGACGGACCTTCAGCAGCGCCGGGCTGGGCGCGGTGGAAGGTGCGCTCGTCGACGAGTGGCTCGTGCACCTTCGGCGCCGAGGTGACCCATTGCTCGATGGGCGCCGGGCGGCCGGCGACGGTGCGAGCCCAGACCTGGCGCCCGGTGTACTTGACGTTGGTGACAACCCGCCGGACCCCCTTGGCGGTCCAGCGCCCGTTGGGCACAGGGGCGGGGTACTGGTGGGGGTCGCTGTTGAGTCGTGCGGCGATGACGGCGAACGTCATGCCGTGGTCGGCGCGCCAGGTGAAGATCTGTTTGACGACGGCGGCGGTCTGCCAGTCCGGGACGAGGACCGCGCGTAGTTTGCTGTGTCCGCTGGGGTCGGTGACCCGGATGCGCAGGGCTCGGTAGCCGTAGGGCGGCGGCCCGATTTGGTAGCCGGCGCGGACGAGTTCGACCATCGCCTGACGGGCGCGGCGGGTGGTCTCGGCGTGGTGCGCGGCGAGTGGGGCCCACTGGATTCGGTTGCCGCGGGCATCGACCAATACGTCGTCATCGGACTGGTCATCCGCTCGTGCTTCGGGGTCGACGGCGGTTGCACCCGACTGACTTGTCCACAGGTTTGTCCACAGGTGGGCCCACCATGGTGGACGGGTCTCGGCCACCGGTGTGCCGGTGCAATGGTGGTATGCGGCGGCGCGAAGCGCGGTGCGCTTGCGGCGGAACTCGGGGTGCCAGCCGCACTCGCGGCAGTACAGGCGGGTGGTCATGCCGCTCGCCTCCAGCCGGGGTACTCGGCGCCGTTGACGGCGGGCCGGATGACCTCGTCCTCGGTCGGCCACGGGGTGCCGGCTGCCGCGGCGGCGGCGAGTTCGGCGTCGTGGGCGAGTTGGAAGACGAGCACCTCGTGGTGCGCGGTGAGCGCGGCCAGCGTACCGGCGGCGCGGGTTCGGGCGGCGGCGCGGCGCTCGGCCAGTGAGGCGCGGGTGACCAGTCGGTTGCCGCGCAGTCCGGCGGTTAGTGCGATGCACCGCTCGACCGGGGACAGCCCGGCCGAGGTCGCGGCGGCGATGAGCGGGGTGGTCAGGTCGACCAGCGCGCCGTCCGGGTTCCGCAGGGGTCGCGTCACGATGGCGACGTGTCCGCCGGAGCGCAGCAGCGGCTCGCAGTAGAGCAGTGTCGTGGCGAGGTCGGCGAGGGCGGACTCGACCGGGTCGCGGTCCGGACCGTTCGCGCGGTCCGGCGCGGTGCGCAGGGTGGTCAGGACGAGTCCGACTCGCCCGATCAACCCGGCGGCCCGGACGGTCGCGAGCACCTTCGGTCGGGCGTCGAGGACCGAGCCGTCGCGCCACGCGCCCGCGGTCTTAGCGGCGGTGACGTTGGCGCGAGCGAGCGTCCACCACCGGGTGCGGGAGGTGAGTCCGAGCGCGTGACGGCCGGCGCGCAGTGCCTCAACGAGGACGGTGCCGGCGCCGCAGTCCGGGTCGAGAACGAGGTCGCCGGGACGGGTGTAGGTGGCGATCGCGTGGGCGGCGACGGCGGGCGGAATCCGGTCGATGTCGGTCTCGGTGCCGGACACACAGCCGGCGTCGCGCAGCTGCGCGAGCGGGTCGCGCTGGCCGGTGGGCCAGACCGACAGCGGCGGCATCGGCGGCTCCTCCCCCGGCGGCAGGGGGAGCGGCCAAGGCGACGTGGGGCGGTCAGTCATCGGAGGTCTCCTCCCCGTCGGCGGCGTCGGTCAGGGCCGGCTGGCGGGTGAACACCAAGAGGTCGTCATGCACCTGGGTGTGCCGAGCGGGCGTCGCGAGCGGGCGCGCTGGCCCCTGCGGTCGGGGGTGCGGGGCCGGGGTCGCGACCGCGAGGGCGCCGTCGCGGACGGGGACGCGCAGCAGGGCGATGCGATCGAGGTAGTGCAGTCCGGCGTGCTGCGCGGCGCGCACCAACGAGCCGGCGGGGTCGGTGAGCCGATCACGGGACCGGTCACTGTGAGTGATGACGGCGAGGGTGCCGGTCGGGGTGAGCAGACCGGCCCAGTCGGCCGGACGGAACCAGTCGAGGGTGCGCGGGTCGGCCGCGGTGATGACGAGGTCGTAGCGGTCCGGACCCGCGCCGGTCGCGGTCGAGTCCGGTCCGGGACGGCGGTGTGTCGACGGCCCGGCGGGCTGGTCGGTGGTCGGACTGTCGGTGCGCGGTCGGGGTCCGGACTCGGACTCGACCGACGCGTCAGCGGAGTGTTCGTCTACCGGGTCGGGGTGCGCGACTGCGGTCTGGGTTTGGACGCCGCGGCCGAGTCGGACCACCGTCCAGCCCGCTTCGTGTAGTCCGGCGTACGGGCCGGGCCGGGACTGGTTGCGGCCCCCGGTTGGCGACCACGACGAGGGTGGGGCGAGGTAGGGCGCGGGGTCGAGCAGGAGCACCCGCTGGCCGGGCTGGGTGTAGGTGGTGACGAGCTTGATGACCGCGGTCAGCAGCCAGTTGGCGAGCAGTCCGGTGCCCTCGCGGAGGTCGTCTTGCGCGCACGGCCAGACGGTGCTCGGCCGAGCGGGACGCCGGTGGCGCAGGTTGAGGCGCAGGGTGCGCAGGCGCGGTGTTCGCCGCCTGTGCGGTAGCGGGATCGGGACGGTCGGGGGGTCGGTCGGGCTGTGCTCCTGGGAGCCGTCTCCCGGTGAGTCGTGGCCGTGTGTCGGGGTCATCGCGGGTCTCCTCCGACGGATGGGTGCCGTGCGTTCTGACGCCCCTTAACTCCGTATTTCGACCCCGTTTTGGACACGTCCCGCCAAATTTCTTTGCACCGCCCACTCGGGCTAAGCGCGACTCGACGCGATTCGGACAGTTCTGCCAAAGCCGTGACTGAGGAACCGCTTGTCCGGTCATCCCGCGCCGCCGCGAACCGCTTCCTGGACCAGTCGCGGCCAGATTTTTCAAGATCTTTCCGGCGGTGCGATGTGGATCTCGCCGCTGGTCCGCATCGGAGCCCTTCGTGACTACTAGCGCCGTACTAGCGAGCGACTATAACCCCAGCTCAACGGCTACTAGAGTTGATCAACGATCGTAGTTGACCAAGCCCATTTTTGATCTTGGATCGACGCGTTCGCGAGGCGAAATAGTAGTTCGCTAGTAGCCCCGGAACGGTTTGCTAGTTGGCGCCTAGTAATGGCGTGGTATTTCCGTGGTATCGGTCGTGGCTTCCTGACGGCGTTGTTGTTCGCATCGACGCCGTGGGAGTCACGACATGGCAGCACAATCCGTTTTTCGTCGCCGTGGCGACGAGGCTGTCCCGAACTCGTTGGATATCGCGCGGGACACGTTTACCTGGCTGGTGACCGGGCCGCACCCGGTGTCGCTGAACGGCCGGCTCTTCCCCGGCCTGCCCGACCGGCACATCCCGCTGGACGAGGTCCGCGACCGGCTGCTGGCGCGCCGGTGCCCGCAGGCGACGCGGGACGCGGTGTGGGCGCATCTGGTGCTGCGCTCCCGTACTGAAGGAGCGACCTGGACGGTCGCCGCGGTCGGGGTCGCACTGCCCGCGCTGACCTCGGTCGCGGCCACCCTGTCCGATCGGTTCGCCGGCGATCCGGCCGATGTTCACGCCGAGGTGTTGCGCGGCTTCCTGACCGCGTTGTCGACCATCGATCTGCGTCCGCCGCGGATCATGCTGCGACTGCGGTGGGCCGCCTACCGGTCCGGCTACGACGCGCTCGCCGAGGCGCTGGCGGGTCCGACTCCAGTCGCGCCGGGCTTCCGATCCACCCCGCCACACACGCCGTGGGGACACCCGGATCTAGTCCTCGCTCGCGCGGTCGCGGACGGAGTCCTGACCCAGACCGAGGCCGCACTCATCGGGGCGACCCGGTTGGAAGAGGTGTCCGTCGCGGACTGGGCTGCGGCGCACCAGACCGGCGAGTGGGCGGTCTACAAGACGCGCAAACGCGCCGAGCTCCGGCTCGCCGCGTACCTGCGCGACGGTGCCGCCGAGACCGATCCGACCGACCCGCTGACCGACCAGGTAGCCACCGCGTTGGCCCTCGCGCGCCCGGTCTCGCCGGTCCGCGACTTGCCGCTGTCGTCACTGTCCGTGTCCGTCGCTGACGCGGAATCGGGGCAGAAAGTTCAGGGTCGCGTGTCCAAAACGGACGCGAAATCCGGAGTTCAGGGCTGCGGGACACACCCGCGCTCAGCCCGACCTTCGGAGGTGCCCCAATGCGCCTGATCGATCGATTCTTCCCCGCCGCGAGCGGACCGCGCAGCGCCCGCCTCGACGGCAATCCGCAGCCGCCAGCCGAGGCCCCAGCGTCGAGCACGCCGGACCATGTCACCGGCAGCGAGTCGACCAGTGCTCCGATCATTACGCCGGAGGACTGGACCCCGGTCCGCCCCCGCCGCTGGTCGCACGTGGTGCTGATCGTCGAGCTGGCGATCCTCGCGCTGTTGGCGTCGGCGTCGGCGGCGCACGCCGACACGATGGTCGTCGCCCTCGCGGACTCGGTGACCACGGTCCTGAACAACGTCCGCAACTGGATCATGGGCATCTTGGCCGGTCTGGCCACGGTGTTCCTGTCCATCGGCGGCGTCCGCTACGTGATGGGCGGCGGCGACCCCGGCGAGGTCGAGAAGGCCAAGACCGCGTTCAAGTCCGCCGGGTGGGGCTACGGCCTTGCGGCGCTCGCGCCGCTGGTCGTGGAGATCCTCAAAGGGATCGTGGGGGCCTGACCGATGGCCGTCAGCACCCCGCCCACGGTTCGCCCGTACCGCCGGTCCGGCGGCCCGGTCGCGACCGCTGCCGCCGGACGAATCGACGGGGACCGAGCGATGCTCTCCCCGGTCTCCGACGCCAGCGCCGACCGGCCGCCGGCTGGTCGGCCGCGGCGCTGGCGCGCGGGCTGGATGCTGGCGCTGAGCATCGTCGTGCTCCTGGTCGGCGTCCTCGCGGTCAGCGCGTGGGCCTCGCCCACTGCGCCGCAGCAGCCCCCGCCGCAACCACCGTTGCCGATCCCGACGGTGGATCCGTGCACGCCGGGTTCGCCGCTGCCGGTCTGCCAACTGCCCGCGCCGACCACTACCAAGCCGCTGCCCACCGCGCCGCTGCCACTCCCGACCGGGGTGCCCGCGCCGACGACATGCAGCTTCCCCGGCCAGGTCGGCTGCACCTCGTCCACGCCGACCACGACGCCGAGCCAGCCGTGCACGGGTGAGGACTGCATCCCGCAGCCGACCACGCCACCACCGAGCACTGGTCCGCAGCAGCCGGGCACGGGCAGCGGCGAGGGCGACTCGGACTGTGGGATCACGGACATCGGGGCCTGCATCACCGAGGCCATCAACGGCGCGTTCCGCAGCATCGTCGACGCCGCGCTCTCGCCGATCCTGGAGCTGATCGGGCACACCGCGCTGTCCACGCCGACGATCAGCGACCTGCCCGGCATCGGCGAGTTGTGGAACAACTCCTGGGAGCTCGTGGTCGCCGCCTACGGCCTGCTCATCCTCCTCGGCGGCATCCTCGTGATGGGCCACGAGAGCGTCCAGGCGCGCTACTCGATCAAGGAGATCGGGCCGAGGATCCCGATCGCGTTCATCGCCTCGGCGCTGTCGCTGTTCTTCACCGACAAGCTCATCCGACTGGCCAACGGCCTGACCCTGGGCATCCTCGGCGACGGAGTCAACGCGCCCTCACTGGGCAACACCCTCAAGGACGCCGTCGCCGGCATCCAGACCGGCGGACTGTTCATCATCCTGGTCGGCCTGGTGCTCGTCGTGGTCGGCCTGGGCCTGCTGGTCGTCTACGTGGTCCGGATCGTCATCACCCTCGTCTTGATCATCTCTGGCCCCCTGTTCCTGATGTTCCACGCGCTGCCACACACCGACCCGCTGGCTCGCTGGTGGTGGAAGGCGATCACCGCGACGCTGGCGATCCAGGTCGCTCAGGCCCTGGTGCTGATCACCGCGGTACGTACGTTCCTGTCCGGCGGCGTGAATCTGTTCGGCTCGACGCTGTCCGCGCTCGGCACGCTGGTCGCCGCGATCGCCCTGTTCTTCATCCTGTTCAAGATCCCGTTCTGGCTGTTGAAGGCGGTCAAGGTCAGCAACGGCCGCTCGTTCCTCGGCGGTCTGGCCCGCGCCTACATCGCGGCGAAGACCTTCGGCATGGTCGCCGGGAAGACCGGCGCGCTCGGCAAGGTCGGCGGCGCCGTCGGTGCGAAGAGCGGCGGGGGCGGTGGCGGCGGTGGGGGCCGCGGTGGCGGTGGGTCGGCGGACCCGCCGTGGCCCGCGCAGCCACGCCTCGCGCCCACCCCGGAGATGGTCAACAAGCGGCTCAAGGCGGCCCATGACGCCGAGCGCGCCCGCGCGGCCCGCCGGTCGCGGCTGCCGTCGCAGGCGCCGCAGTTCCTGCAGCCCTCACCTCAAGACACCACTCACGACCCCGCCGTCACCCCGGCGAACCAGGGACCAGCCATGCCTCCTGAGTTCAGTTCCGCACCCACGCCCGCCACGCCGATCTCACCGCCGCGGCGGGGACCTCGGCCCGGATCGGCGCCGCAGTTCCAAGCCGCTGGAGGGCCACGTCGACGCGGCGCCACCCCACCGCCGGCCCGCCCGATCCGCACCGCGTCGGTGCCCCCGCAGTTGCAGTTCCGGCCCGCCACGCCACCCGCGCCGGAGCCGTCGTCGCCACCCAGGTCGGCGTCCGCTCCTGCCGCGCCGGTGTTCCGGCAAGCCCAGCCCAAGCCGCGCATCGGGGACGCCTACCGGCGTACCCAATCGGTTCCGCCGCCGGTGTTCCGCGCACCGAAACCCGCCCCAGGAGGTGAAGGGAAATGAGTCAGCCGGTAAGGATTCCCGCCGACGTCGATCGCGAGGACCGCGTCATCGGTCCGCTGACCGCGCGGCAGC
The DNA here is from genome assembly GCF_003312875.1 of Amycolatopsis albispora. NCBI lineage: Bacteria > Bacillati > Actinomycetota > Actinomycetes > Pseudonocardiales > Pseudonocardiaceae > Amycolatopsis > Amycolatopsis albispora. The sequence goes on along the minus strand of NZ_CP015163.1, from coordinate 6,484,992 downwards.
TGCTCATCCTCGCCGTCACCGGGATCGTGCTGTACGGGGCGTACACGCTCACCCGCGAGTTCGTGCCGCTGGTGGCGTTCCTCATCGTCGCCATCCCGATCGGGGTGACCGCCGCGTTCCTCGCGCTCGGGCAGCGCGACGGCATTCCCCTCGACCGGTTGGTGCTGGCCGCGCTGCGGCAGCGGTTGAGCCCGCAGCACCGGGTGGCCGCGCCGGAAGGCATCCGGCCCGTCCCCGAGTGGCTGGGCAGCCAGGTCGCGAACACCAGCAGCACGGGCCGCGCCAAGCGGAAGGACAGCGCGGGCGGCGCGGATGCCGCGGCATCGACGGTCTCGCCGGCCGCGCTGCGGCTACCCGCCGAAGCGGTCACCGACACCGGTGTCATCGACCTCGGCAAGGACGGCGTCGCCGTGGTCGCGGTCTGCTCCACGATCAACTTCGGGCTGCGCACTCCGGCCGAGCAGGAGTCCCTCGTCGCCTCCTTCGGGCGCTACCTGCACAGCTTGACGGCACCGGTGCAGGTGCTGGTGCGGGCGGAACGGCTGGACCTATCCGGGCAGATCGCCGAGCTCCGCGACCAGGCCGGCGGTCTGCCGCACCCGGCGCTGGAACGGGCGGCGCGCGAGCACGCCGAGTACCTCGACCAGCTCGGCCGCGCCACCGATCTGTTGCGCCGTCAGGTGCTGCTGATCCTGCGTGAGCCGCTGCTGACCACGGGGCCAGCCGACGGGCTCGGCGGCGCCTCACCGCTGGCCGCGTTGACGGCGAAACGCCGGGCCGCCAAGCAGGCCGCCTTGGTCGACGACGCCACCCGGCGCGCGGCCGAAGCCCGGCTGGTCCGCCGGCTCGGCGAGGCGGTCGAGCTGCTCTCCCCGTCGGGGATCGTGGTCACCCCGCTGGACGCCGGACAGGCCACCGCGGTGCTCGCCGCAGCCTGCAACCCCGACAGCGTGATCCCGCCGAACTCCGGTCTCGCCGGCTCGGACGAAGTCATCACCACCGCCCCAGACGAGGGCTGGGACGCAGGTGCGTTCGGCCGCGCAGCGTTCCCTGCCGACGGCGAGTTCGGCGAGGCCGAGGACGCCTGGGACGACGGCCCTGACGACGGCTTCGACGACACCGCCGAGGACCCCGACGACTACGCCAACTCCGCGGGGAGGTACCGCCGATGAAGACCACAGCCAAGCGCCACGGCCGGAAGGCCCAGGCCATGCAGCCGCCGCTCGGGCGGGCCAGCGCGTTCACCCCGGACGCCATCTCCGTGCGCCCCCGCGCGCTGGAAGTCGGCGGCGAATGGGTCGCCAGCTTCGCCGTCGTCGGCTACCCGCGCGAGGTCCACCCCGGTTGGTTGCAGCCGCTGCTGACCTACCCCGGACGGGTCGACGTCTCGCTGCACATCGAGCCGATCGACCCGGTCACCGCCGCGAACAGGCTCAAGAAGCAGCTGTCGAAACTGGAGTCCGGCAGGCGGCACACGAGCGAGAAAGGACGGTTGATCGACCCGCACGTCGAAGCCGCCACCGAGGACGCCTACGACCTGTCCGCCCGAGTCGCTCGCGGCGAAGGCAAGCTCTACCGGCTCGGGCTGTACCTGACCGTGCACGCCCCCACCGAGGAAGCCCTCGGCGATGAGGTCGCGGCGATCCGGTCGCTGGCGGCGTCGCTGCTGCTGGACTGCAAACCGACCACGTACCGCAGCCTGCAGGGCTGGATCACCAGCCTGCCCATGGGCCTCGATCTGGTCGGCATGCGCAGGACGTTCGACACCAGTGCGCTGTCCGCGGCGTTCCCGTTCACCTCGCCCGACCTGCCGCCTCCGGACCCGACCTCGGTCGGTGCACCCAGCGGTGTGCTCTACGGCTTCAACGTCGGCAGCCAGGGCCTCGTGCATCACGACCGGTTCGCTCTGGACAACCACAACAGCGTGATCCTCGGCCGCTCCGGCGCGGGCAAGAGCTACCTGGTGAAGCTGGAGTTGCTGCGGTCGCTGTACCGCGGGATCGAGATCCACGTCATCGACCCCGAGGACGAATACGCCCGGCTGGCCGCCGCGGTCGGCGGGACGTACGTGCACCTCGGCGCCGAGCAGGTCCGGCTCAACCCGATGGACCTGCCGATCCACACCCGCCCGGACGGCCGGCGCACCGCGCCGCGCGACGCGCTCATCCGACGCAGTCTGTTCCTGCACACCGTGATCGCGGTACTGCTCGGCGCTGAGCTCGAAGCGACCGAACGGGCGGCGCTGGACCGGGCGATCACCGCGACCTATCAGCGCGCCGGGATCACCTCGGATCCGCGGACCTGGACCCGCCCGGCTCCGCTGCTGGCCGACCTCGCCGAGGTCCTTGCCGACGCCGGAGATCCCGCCGGGGTGGAGCTCGCGGCGCGGCTGCACCCGTACGTCACCGGCGCGTTCTCCGGCCTGTTCTCCGGCCCGACCTCGACACGCCCCGAAGGGCACCTGGTGGTGTTCTCGCTCCGCGATCTCGCCGACGAACTCAAGCCCATCGGCACGCTGCTCACCCTGGATGCGGTGTGGCGGCAGGTCTCCAACCCGGCCATCCGCAAGCCCAGGCTGGTCGTGGTCGATGAGGCGTGGTTGCTGATGAAGGAGCCCGCCGGTGCCGAGTTCTTGTTCCGGATGGCCAAGGCGAGCCGCAAGCAGTGGGCCGGCCTCACGGTCGCCACCCAGGACACCGCGGACGTGCTGGGTTCGGACCTCGGCAAAGCCGTCGTCGCGAACGCAGCCACGCAGATCCTGCTGCGGCAAGCCTCCCAGGCGATCGACGAGATCACCCGCACCTTCGACCTCTCGCTCGGCGAGCGCCAGTTCCTGCTCTCCGCCGACCGCGGCCAAGGTCTGCTCAGCACCGGGACGCAGCGGGTGGCGTTCCAGTCCATCGCCTCGCCGGTCGAGCACGAGTTGGTCACGTCCAACCCCGCGGAAATCGCCGGGTATTCCGACGCCTCGTCGGGAATCGAGAACTCCTTCGTCGAACTCGGCGCGGACGATACCGCAGGAATTGCGGACTCGTTCGACGACGGCGACGCGTCGCAGATCGAACTCGACGCCGCCTGACCGCCTCGCTCGCAAGCGCTAATCCGTTCACATCGAATCGCACCTAGGGGATACCCATGTCTACGTCATTGCCCATTTCCGCCACTGTTCGCCGGCCCGCTCGGCTGCTGACGCAAAACAGCGAGATGCGTCAGATCGGCGTGTGGAACTGGTCGCTGCCGGCCTGGGCCGGGCGACTGCCCGATGGTCGTACCTATAACACCTGTCTCAGCGCTGGAATCTGCGCTCAGGCGTGCTACGCGCGGCACGGCACCTACACCTGGCCGGTCGTCCGCGCCAAGCACCAGGCGAACCTGATGTACGTCCTCGACGATCTGGCCGGCTGGCAGGCCGCGATGGTCGCCGAACTCGGCGCGGCCAAGTTCTGCGGCGCGTGGATCAGAATTCACGACAGCGGTGATTTCTTTTCCGACTCCTATCTTCAGGCATGGCTGGATATTTGCCGGGTTCGACCTGACACGAATTTCTACGCCTACACCAAATTTACCGACCGTACGTAGACCCGTACGTGCCGTCCGTCCTGCGCCACTTCGCGAACGTGCCGTGCTTGGTTACCGACCATGTCCGGATCGTTCGGAGTGTCAGGCGTCGGTATGGAGGGTTTGTGGTTCGCAAGTGCGTGGTCGGGCAGCTACGAGTACAGGAGCTGCTTCGACGTGACGGAAGTCGTATGTGGACGATCGTGTGGCCGGAGGGGACGGTGCGTGAGGATGCTGATCAGTTCCTGCGTGTGCATGACGGATCTGGAACCCAGCGCACCTACGCCTACTACCTCGTGGACCACTTGCGGTGGCTCGAACGTGAGGGTCTCACCGTGGATCGCGTAGTACTTCGAGATCTGGAGCGCTACATGGGAATCCTTGGCGCCGACGTGCGCATGCCTCTGGGTGAACCGTGGCGGGTCGGGAAGCGACCGTACGGCAAGGACGCGCTGTCCACGACCGCTGCGTGTCTGAAGGGTTTCTATCGACACCAGGGAATGCTGGGAGTCAACCCCGAGCTCGGGTCGCGCCTGAACCAGTCCCGGTTGCCGTCACGAGAGGACCGACGCCGGGCCTTCCTCGGGCACGTGGCGCGCAGCGCGCCGGCGAACCCGCTGGCTCCCCGGCGCGGACGCCGTCGCCATCCAAAGATGCTCCCAGAAGGCGCGACCCCACAATTGCTGGATGTGCTGCAGTCGGCCCGCGACGAACTTGTCGTCACCTGGCTGACCGATGGCGGGTTCCGCATCGGGGAGCTATGCGGCCTGCATCTGGTGGACCTTCACCTGCGCGACAACGCGGCTTGCGGCCAGTGCCGATCCCCGCACGTGCACGTCTGCCACCGGCCCGGCAATCCGAACCGCGCGGCAGCCAAGACGAAGCACGAGTGGTCGATCGAGCGTGGGACCGTACGCGGCGGGCTGATCAAGCGCGTCAGTCCGGCGATGATTCACAGCTACTTCCGTTACATGACCGAGGAATACCCTAGTCAGCTGACTGACCACGGCATGCTTCTGGTGCAACTGCATGGACCGCACCATGGCCAGCCGTGGGCGCCAGTCGCAGCGCGGGGAATGTTGCGGCGTGCATCGATCCGGGCGGGGCTCGGGAAGATCAAGCCGCACGAGTTCCGGCACAGGTTCGCGACCGCCGTTCTGGATGCTTCAGGCGGCAATCTGGTTGTCGCGCGCGACGCCGGTGGCTGGGCGTCCACCGTGGTTGTCGATGAGATCTACGCCCATGTGGATATCCACGATCCCGTTTTCGACGCTGCGCTACGGCAGGTCTGGAGCGTGCAGGCATGAAGCACCTCCCACTGCTCACAGCGCACCAGACTCCGCCCAGCCGAGCGGAAACCGATCGGCTGGACCTGCTGACAGCACTGATCAACGGACCCAGTTTCACCCCGCTGTTCCGCACCGAGTTGATCGACGTCCCGCGCGGCCACCCTGTCTACGCATGGGAGTGCGTCGTTCCCGGCTGCGAACACTTCCGCGGCAACAGCGGTGACCTCTGTTCCACGCACCAACGACAGTGGAAACAGGCCCGCGATACGGGCACCGGCAAAGCTGCCTTCCTGCTCAACGCGGACCAACTGGCGCCGGCGGATGCCGCAGGCCAGCGGGTCTGCCGGATCTGCCTGGTCCGGCCCGCCACCGACATCGCTCGTCGGTTGTGCAATCGCCACAAGCACAGTTGGTTCTACCGCATCAAAACGCACGGCGCGGCGACAGACTACGACGACTGGCTTTCAGAGCAACATTCGCATCCGGGATTCGGACGATGCTGCGTTGTGGTGTGCAGCGACCTCGCGCAGTCCTCGTTGGGTTTGTGTGCTGGACACGAGTCTCGCTACCGGTCTGCGGGTCGTCCCGGCGGCGCTCATTTGCTGGGGCGAACGGGAAACCAGTTCACCGAAGTCGACGACAACCGGGTGGTCGTGTACGCCGACGAGCTGACATTCCGGCGGTGGTGCGCGGAGGTTGATCCGATCCCGCGAGCCAATCAGTTCAACCTGCGAGGGTTGCGGCCTCTTTTGCGTGCTGAGTTCCAGTGGGGATTGTTCGCCCATACCCAGGGCCAGCATTCCCAGTGGGGTCCGGGCTGGCTGCAGACCTTGGTGAACTTCTGCCGACGCCGCGACCTGAACTCGTTGACGGAGCTGGACTTGGGCTCATGCACCCACTTCAGTCGGCTCATCGCGCGGGAGATCCTCAACGGGCTGCGGCTGGTCTACTTCGGACCCGAGGACACTCGCGACGCGGGTTTCATCGAGACCGACCACTTCGGCGTCCGCTTCCCGAACTGCGGTAGCTACATCGACCTCACCGTGGTGTCGCAACGCTGGCTGCGGAACATGCTATGGGATCACCTCGCGGCAGCGATGCGGTCTCCGCACTGCCCTCGCTCCTCCGGGGTGTTCGCCAACCTCCGCCGCGCCAGCGCCGAACTGAGCGCCTTCCTCCAAGCCGAGGCTCCCGGCCACGGCGACGACCCCACCCGACTCGGCGAGGAGCACATGCTGCGCTTCGTCACCGACCAACGTCACCGGGCTACCCACGGCTTGCCGTCGTTGAGCATGAAGAAGGCCGACGGCACGGCATTCGCGACCACCCAAGCTTCCCGACGACTGATCTTCAACCACGTTCGGCGACTGCTGCGCACCGCGATGGACTCCGGCGAGACAGACCGGATCGGCTTGGACCGCGGTTTCGTTATCGCGGCACCGTCCGGCGGGAAGGCCGTGCACCGGACCCGGACCCCGTTCTCTGACGAGGTCGCCCATGCACTCGCCGACGAAGCCAACCTGCAGCAACTCGCCCACTCCTATGACCCGCAGGACCAAGGCCTCCGCGATATTTGGGAGACCATCATCGTCACCGGCCGGCGCGCGAACGAGGCCATTGGGCTGCGGTGGGATTGTCTCGGCCGCCACGGCGATCTGCCCATGCTCTGGCACGATCAGACCAAGGTCGGCAACTACGACCAGGCGATCCGGATCCCCGAAGGCCTCTACCAACGACTCCGGCAGCGGCAGCGCAAGACACTCGACCGATTCGTTGCCCGACACGGCCGACCGCCCACGGATGCTGAACGCCGAGCCTTGGCTCTGTTCCCAACGCGAAGCCGAAACCTCGCCGGTCAGAAATCCCTGTCCTACAGCTGGTTCAGCACGGGCTTCAAGCAGTGGATCGCTGAGCTGAACCTCGGAACGTGCGTTCCGCACCAGGCCCGGCACACGCTGGCCACGACGCTGCTGCGCCACGGTGCCAGCCTGACCCACATCCGCCGCTACCTCGGCCAAGTCTCCGATCGCATGGCAGAGCACTACACCCACGTCGCCGTGTCCGAGATCGAGGACGTCCTCCAGCACGTGTGGGTCGCAGGCCCCGCAGCACCTCACCCCGGCGAATTGCTTTCCGGTGACACCAAGACAATGAGCCGCGAGCAAGCGCACGCCCTCGCGATCGACTTATCGCGCCGCAGCACCCCGGCCGAAGGCGGATTCTGCACCTTCCAACCTGTCGTCAACGGCGACGCCTGTCCCTGGAAGCTGGACTGCCACAACTGCGACAAGTTCGTCCTCTCCGGCGCCGACCTCCTCTACTGGCGCCGCAAACGCGAGCAATGGCGTTCCATCGCCGAACGCGCACCGGATGACGCCACCGCCGACTACCTCCACCAGGTCTTCGAACCCACCGGCCGCGCGATCGACGGGCTGGAGAAAGCATTGGCGGGTATGGGCCTGCTCGACGAAGCGCTCGCTCTCGACCTGCGCCGTCCCCAGGACTACTTCCACCGCATCTGGAGCCTGTCCTTCCGCGCGACCGAACTCGCAGACGCCTCCTTCCCCATCAACAACGGCGATTCTTCGGAGCCTCAACCGTGAACAGCCCTCACCGCTCGTCTCGCACGGCCGCGGCAACGGCGGCCCGACAAGAACGGACTGCTGCGGCAATCGAGCGCGTCCACGACGCCGTCGCGCGCATGCTCCGAGAAAAGACACCGATCACCGCCGCTGGCGTCGCACGACGAGCCGGCGTCTCCCGAACCTTCCTCTACGAGAACCCCGACGCGCGAACTGCGGTCAGTACGACCAGAACGGCCGCAGCAACCGACCGCGCAGCCACGGATCCTTTGCACGAAGCCGAAATCGAGGACTCGTGGCGAGAACGAGCGCTCAACGCAGAGGCCATGCTGAAGACGGCACACGAGGAGATTGTCAAGCAGCGCAAGCACATTGGCGACTTGATGGGCCAGATTCGCGACATGGAGACCGAATGCGTCGAAGATTCGATCCTCCGTATCACGACCGAGAACACCACGCTCAAACAACAGGTTCGGCAGCTCACCGACGACAACCAGAAACTTGATGACCGGCTGAAGGCTGCACGCTCGAACGTCCGATTCCAGGACCGGCGAATCGCCGAACTCGAAGTACAGCTACTCGATTCCAGCGATCGGAGTTGACATGCACGCCGTCCACACAGGTCCGACACAGTTCGTCGGCCGACCGGCTCAACCGTCAGAAGCCGTCAGCGCCTCAACCACGGGATCATCGGCGCGCCAAGTCACCCACGCGTCTTCAGCCAGCTGTCGCTGATCGGCGCGAACTCGTTGATATCGAACGTGGTGCTTCACCAGCAGGCTGTCGATAGCTTTCCAGATCCGTCGGAGGTGAAGGCCCAAGTCGATCGACAGCTCAGCTGCCGAGACAGGCCACGACTGACGCATCGGGTCCAGCTTTTCCAGAAGCCTCGCACCCTTGGGCGCGGGATGACCGCCGGTATCGCAGTGGCCCCAGTACTCCTCGTTCGAGAACTTACCTGTGAGTGTCCGCATCTGCTTCGGGCTGAACGAGCTTCGGATCTCGGCCGGAGTGCTCTCGCCCCACCGTCGCGCGTGGTCGAGATCCTCGTCGAACAGCACAAGCAGATACTCGCACTCGATGAGCTGGCGGATCACCGCGCCGACAGCGTAGTAGCGACGCTTCGCCACCATCGCCACGGCCGCGTCAGCCAGTTCGGTACTCATGCTTGCAACCGTTGTTACCGCGCGAAACGCCATGACACTGGCAAGGTCCGGCTTCTCGCCACGATCAGGATGCTCGGCCTTGCCGCCCCCGAGCCACGAATCAATCGCGAGCCAGTCCTCAATGTTGACCAACACACCCAAGATCGTCGAGAGGAACTGGATTCGCGCATCACCGTGACTCTCGTCGAGCAACGCCCGCCGAAACTCATCGTGGGCTTCGTCATCCAGCTCGTCACTCGTCGTCATGGCAGCAACATAGTCACCCCGACACGTCGGCACACACATCCGTCGCAGCATCGTGGCGAACATGTAAGCTTCGGATCAGCGCAGGTCACCGGCGTCAAACGGGCTGTCGTGGTTGGTAAAACCAAGGAGGTGTCCCGGTTCCGGACGCTGGTCGAGCCTGACCCGCCGCCGAATTTCCTGTGGGTCTACTCGTATGGCGGGACACAGGATGTCGCGCTGAATCCTGCCGTCGATCGGGTCGCGGATGTGTTTCCCGACGAGTCCGCGATCGCCGAGGCGGGCTGGGCCTCGCAGGAAGCCAGCGACCTGCTCGCGGTCCTGGGCCCGCGGCTGGTCGGTGTGCCGGCCAACCGCATTCCCACCTATCTCAAGCGGCTGGCCGGGCGCCGGTTCTCCGAGTGGCAAGCCGAGGTCGACGCCGACCGCGCCGCCCGCCGAGGCCGCCGGCACCTGCGGCTCGTCGTCGACAACACCCGTCCCGACCAGAGCCAGCAGCCCACGGCCGAGGCCAGCACGACGCAGGCCGACCAGCCACGCGCTGCGTGACCGCAGCTCGCGCCCGTCCCGTCGACCGCTTTGCGTGGGGAGGTTCCCGATGTCCTGGCCAACCACTGCCACACCCCTGTCCGCCCTCGTCCCTCCGCGGGTCGAGCAGGCCGCGGACGGGCTCGCGTCACCGGTCGGCGACTACCTGCGTGACCCGCTCGGCGCCTTCGAGAACGTGCTGGCGCACCTGCGCGACCTTGCCCTCACGTGGGGCCCGATCGTCGGGCCGGTGCTCGCGGTCGTCGTCACCGCCGCGGTCGTCGCGCGGCGCCGGTGGCGCCGCCGCTACCACCAGCGCCTGGCCACCGATGCCCGCCTGGTCACCGTGCTCGCGCCACCGACGGTCGACCCCACGGGCGCGATCACCGTGTGGTCCAACCTCGTCGGCTTGCTGCGTCCCGGTTGGCTGCGCCGCTTCGGCGGGCAGCCGCACCTGGCCTTCGAGCTGACGTTCACCGACGACGGTGTGCAGATCCGCCTGTGGGTGCCCGGCCTGGTGCCGCCCGGCATGGTCGAGCGCGCGATCGAGGCCGCCTGGCCCGGCGCGCACACCCGCACCACCCTCGCCAAGCCGCCGATCCCGACCACGGCGGCAGCGGGCCGGCGCGTCGAAGCGGCCGGCGGTGAACTGCGGTTGGCCCGCTCGGAGGCGCTGCCGATCCGCACCGAGCACCCGGCCGACCCGATCCGGGCGATGCTCGGCGCGCCGGTCGGGCTCGGCCCGCACGAGCGGGCTTGCGTGCAGATCCTCGCCCGCCCCGTCGCCGGCCACCGGGTGACCAAAGCCCGGCGCGCGGCGCGGCGGGTGCACGCGGGCGGGTCGGTCCACCTGGTCGGCCGGCTGCTCGACGCCATCACGCCGGGCAAGACCCCGAAGCGGTCGACCAGCACGCGGACACCGGGCCTGGATCGGCAGACCAGCCTGGAGTACGCCGCCCAGGACCGCGCGGTCGTGGAGAAGCTGCGGGCGAACCAGTTCGAGACCCGCATCCGCTACGCCGTGGCCACCACCGTGCCCGAGGACGTCACCTCGGGCGAGGTCCAGGCGGTGCGGGAGGTGCTGCGGGGCCGCGGGCACGCGATCGCCTCGGCGTTCGCCGCCTACTCCGAGCACAACTACTACCGCCGGGTTCGGATCCGCCGCGACCCGGTTGCCGTGTTGGCCGAACGCCGCCTGGGCAAGGGCGACCTGCTGTCGATCCCGGAGCTGGCCGCGATCGCGCACCTGCCGATCGACGAGTCCACACCCGGCCTGCAGCGGGCCGGCGCGAAAGCTGTGCCGCCCCCGCCGGGCATCGCCACGATCGGCGAGCAGATCAAGCCCCTGGGGCTGTCGGACTCCGGGCACTCTCGCCCGGTCGGCCTGCACGTCGCCGACGCCCGCCACCACCTGCACATCCTCGGCGCCACCGGCTCAGGCAAGTCCGAGCTGATGGCCCGGATGATCCTGGCCGACGCCGAGGCCGGCCGCGGTGTCGTCGTGGTCGACCCGAAGGGCGACCTGGTCAGCGACATCCTCATGCGCCTGCCCGAGGAACTGGGCGAGAAAGTCGTGCTGTTCGACGCCGACTCCCGAGCCCGCCCGCCGGTGCTCAACCCGTTGGAGGGAGCTGACAAGGCCCGCGCGGTCGACAACCTCGTCAGCATCTTCTCCCGGATCTACGCCTCCTCGTGGGGGCCGCGCACTGACGACATCCTCCGCGCCGGGCTGCTCACGCTGACCGCGATGCCCGGCACGCCGACCCTGGTCGACCTGCCCAAGCTGCTCACCGTGCCGGCGTTCCGGCAACGAGCCTGCGACCAGATCGACGACGAGGTCCTCAAGGGCTTCTGGTCCTGGTACGACGACCTGTCCGAAGCCAGCCGCGCACAAGTGATCGCGCCGCTGATGAACAAAATCCGCGGCTTCCTGCTGCGCCCGTTCGTCCGCGCCGCCATCGCCGGTGGAACGTCCACTATGGACATGGACGAGGTGCTCAACACCGGCGGGATCTGCCTGGTGCGCATCGCTCGCGACGCGCTGGGGATGGAAACCGCGCGATTGGTCGGCTCCATCGTCGTGGCCCGCACTTGGCAAGCGGCCACCCGCCGGGCCCGCGTCCCGCAGCGTCAACGCCGCGACTGTGGGCTGTACGTGGACGAGTGCCACAACTTCTTGAACTTGGCCTATCCGTTGGAGGACATGCTCGCCGAAGCCCGTGGTTACCGGCTCTCCATGGCGTTGGCGCACCAGTACCTCGGGCAGCTACCGAAGGAGCTCGAAGAGGGCATCAGCACCAACGCCCGCAGCAAGATCTTCTTCAACGCCAGCCCCGAGGACGCGAAACGACTCTCGCGGCACACCATGCCGCGGCTTTCTGATCACGACCTGTCCAACCTCGGCGTTTACCACGTCGCCGCCCGGCTCGTCCTGGGTGGCGAGGAAGCACCGCCGTTCACCGCGGTGACCGAGAAGCTTCCGCCCGCGATTCCCGGACGCGCCAAGGCGATCCGCAAAGCTGCCAGGGTCAACACGCGCCCGCCCGTCACCGACGCCGACGCCGCAACGCGCCACGCGGATCAGCCCACTGTGGACCCGCGCCGCGCGGCCTGACTCGCCGAATCCCGTTTTCCCGCAACGCATGCGGGCTCACTGACTGCGCACGTCCGCTCCGGTGATGCCCGCATGCGTTGCCCTTCGCCTTCCCCATTCCGGCCAACGCCTGGGAGGTGCCTACCCATGATCTCGAATCCCACGCCTCAGAGGGCATTGCGCGGGCACATGCCCCAGCGCCCCACACCACGGGCGGCCACCACCGGGGAGCACCATGCCCAGCTCGCCGGGCGGCTCACCCTCCGGGACCGGTGGCTGGCCCGGATGCTGAACGAACACAAGGTCTTCACCACCCAGCAGATCGTCGAGCTCTGCTACCCGACCATGCGCGCGGCCAACCACCGCCTGCTCGACCTGTTCAAGTGGCGCGTCGTCGACCGCTTCCAGCCGTTCGTCAGCTCCGGCACCGCCCCGATGCACTACGTGCTCGACATCGCCGGCTCCGTGGCGCTCGCCTACGAGGACGGTCTCGACCCCAAACAACTCGGCTATCGCCACGAAGACGCCATCGGCATCGCCCACTCCCTGCGACTCGCGCACACCGTGGGCGTCAACGGCTTCTTCACGAGCCTCGTCGCACTGAGCCGGGAGCCCGGTGCCCGCGGACGCCTGACCGCGTGGTGGTCCGAACTGCGCTGCGGCCGGCTCTTCGGCGACATGGTCCGCCCCGACGCCTACGGCCGCTGGCGCGAAGACGGCCACCAAATCGAGTTCTTCCTCGAATTCGACTTCGGCACCGAGGACCTCGGCAAGCTCGGCCGCAAGCTGCACGGCTACGAAAAGCTCGCCACCGCAACAGGAATCACCACACCCGTCCTGGTGTGGCTGCCCACCAACCGCCGCGAAACCACCGCGCGCAGGGCGCTCGCCGACGCACTGTCCCAGTTGGACCGGCCCGCGCTCGTGCCTGTAGCCACCAGCGCTGCAGATGTCGCGGGTGTGGCCAGCGAGAACGACCCCGCCGTCGCCCGGTGGCTGCCGATTACCGGCCCGGCGTCACGACGGCCGGGCCGGCTGCGGCTCGCCGAACTCGCCCAGCTCTGGCCCCACACAGACCCGCCCACCACGGCGCCGTCCTCGACCGCGGCCAAGGCCCAGCAGGCGTCCACGGAACTGGCCGCACCGGACCCACTTCCACCACCGCTCCCCACCAGCCGCTTCCGGAGGTGACCCATGAAGATCGCCGTTGCCGCTGTCGCGGCCATCATCGCCATCCCCATCCTCATCGGAGGTGTCGGCAAAGCCATCGTCAGTGCCCTGTTCGGCACCGGTGGCACCGAGCCGAGCCAGGCCGCGATCGCCGAGATCCCCAACGACTACCTGTCGCTCTACCGAGCCGCAGCCACCGTGTGCCCAGGGCTGGACTGGACAATCCTCGCCGCCATCGGCGACGCCGAATCCAAACACGGCCGCGGCTCCGGCGACGGCATCAAGGAAGGCGAGAACCACATGGGAGCCGGCGGCCCCATGCAGTTCCTGAAACCGACCTTCGACGGCGTCATCACACGCCACACGATCCCGCCCGGAGGCGCCAACCCACCGTCACGCTACAACCCACACGACGCCATCTACGCCGCCGCGTTCTACCTGTGCGATTCCGGAGCACAGAAAGACATCCGCAAGGCACTGTTCGCCTACAACCACTCCGAGGAGTACGTCAACGGCGTTCTGGCACAAGCAAAACGCTACGGCACCGCCACCGTCGGAACCGGCGACTGCAACAAGATCCAGGCACCCAACCCGGCCGCGATCATGGCGATCAACTTCGCCTGCGGCCAACTCGGCCTGCCCTACGTCTGGGGTGGCAACGGACCAGCCGGCGGACACGCCGGCTTCGACTGCTCCGGCCTCACCAAAGCCGCCTACAACGCCGCCGGCATCAACCTGCCCCGCACCGCGCAAACCCAGTACAACGCCGGTCCACTGGTGCCCGCCGGCCAACCGCTGCTCCCCGGCGACCTGGTCTTCTACGGAACACCCGGCAACGTCCACCACGTCGGCTTGTACATCGGCGCCGACAAGATGGTGCACGCCCCGACCTTCGGCCAGCCGGTCCAGGTCAGCAACTACCGCTGGAACGGGGACGACTATCTCGCGGCGAGCCGTCCTGCGGTCGATCCTTGGCTCTAGTGCGCCGGTACGGTGAGTTCGAGCGGAGCCGAGGGAGCCATGGAGCAGGAAACCGACCTGTCGTCAGAGGAGCTGGAAGCGCTAGGCGACTGGCGCGCCTTGCTGGAAGAAGTGGTCCGGCTTGACCACGAGTACCACCTCAGCGCAAACCTTCACCCAGACGACACACGGTCAGAGCGGGAAGCAGCACTGTTGGAACTGCTGCAGGCTCGTTTTCGTGGCTACCCGATCATCCAGCGCGCAACCGTCCAGAACTTGGATGGTACGTCGCACAAACAGCACGACATTGTGTTCGCAGATTCATAGGTGCCGCCGCATCGCGTCCTGCGAAACGGCAGAGCACTGATCGTCCCACGCAGCGTGCACGCAGCCATCGAGGTCAAGAGCACCTTGGATTCGAAGAGCCTGGTTGCCTCCCTGGATCACCTCGCCCAGCTCAAACGCGCTGCGCGGTGTGATGTCGAAGGCACGTTCCAGGTGATCATCGGGGATCGTGAGTTTCCGTATGTGCCGATCAGTGGTGGCGTTTTCGCCTACCACAGTGATCTGCGCTTGAGTCTCATTGCTGAGCGGATTCGTGACTGGGCCGGGCGAAACCCTCACGAACTGTGGCCCAACTTCGTCACGATCTTGAACCGAGGTCACCTTGGGTGGGTAGACCCTTCGAGTGGTGAGGTCCGCACAACGCCGCACCGGGACGACGTGCCGATGTGGTACGAGCCGACTGATCCCTGCGGTCCGCTCGTCGGACTCGTGTACACACTTGAAGGACTCAGCCGTTGGTGGCGCGCACCCGGTACGCCGTGGCTGCCTCTTCCAAGGCCGATCCCACGACGCACTGTGGGAATGAAGATTGGCCGCCCCGTCCGACCCGTCGGTGTGCCTGAACCCGAAGATTGCGACTGCCTGTGCGTTAACTGCCACCCTTACGGCCGCATGAGCTTCGAGCAGCAACGGCAGACTTGATCCGATCAGAGCGGCAGGGTGCTGTCGTATCAACTATTGCTGAAGACCAGACGAGGTTATTGGGCCTCGACGCTCTCTGCGGTCTGCAGAGATTGGTTTCTCGTTCTTTGAACTTGAAGTACATCGAGAAGCTGATTGCGGCAGCAACGAAACCGCTAAGTGCGGCAGCGCACCAAAGTAGCGGCGAGGAACCCGCCTGAGGGTCTGTCAAGAAGCTGGTGTAACTGATCTTGTCGGTTCTACTTCTTGTTCGTGGTCAGGCGTCCGGGGAAGGTGAGCTCGAAAGCGTTCAACGGCGCCTTCCAACGGGCGACCCAGCGTTTGCGCCCAGTGCCGGTGGGATCGAGGCTCATCAACGCTAGGTAGACGCACTTGAGCGCGGCGGCCTCGGTCGGGAAGTGGCCACGGGCCTTGACCGCCCGTCGGATCCGCGCGTTGATCGACTCGATGGCGTTCGTGGTACACACCACGGTGCGGATCTCGGCGTCGAACTGCAAAAACGGCACGAACTCCGCCCAGCTGTTCTCCCATAGCTTGATGATCGCCGGGTAGCGGGCCTCCCACTTGTCACCGAAGGCAGCCAGCGCGTCCAGTGCCGCCGACTCGCTGGGCGCGGTGTAGAGGGGCTTGAGGTCCTTCGCGATCGCCGCCCAGTCCCGCTTGGAGGCGTAGCGGAAGCTGTTGCGCAGGAGGTGGACGACGCAGGTCTGGGTGATCGCTTGCGGCCACACGGTTTCGATGGCCTCGGGCAGGCCCTTGAGTCCGTCGCACACGACGATACACACGTCGGCTGTGCCGCGGTTCTTGATCTCCGAGAGGACCCGCAGCCAGTACTTGGCTCCCTCGCCGTCGCCGTGTTCGCCAGCCCACAGCCCGAGGATGTCGCGGGTGCCCTCCACGGTGACGCCGAGCGCCAGATAGATCGGCCGGTTCGCGACGTTGCCCTCACGGATCTTGACATTCACACAGTCAATGAACACCACCGGATACACCGCATCCAGCGGCCGGTTCTGCCACTCGGCCATGCCGTCCATCACGCGGTCGGTGATGGTGGTGATGGTCTGCTTGGACACCTCGGCGTCGTACACCTCGGCCAGGTGCGCGGCGATCTCACCATGCGTGAGCCCCTTGGCGGACAACGAGATCACCAGATCATCCAGCCCGGTCAGCCGGCGCTGGCCCTTGCCCACCAGTTGCGGCTCGAAACTGCCGTCGCGATCCCGCGGGGTAGCGATCTCCACCGGGCCGGCCTCGGTCAGCACCTTCTTGCCGCGCCGGCCGTTGCGAGAGTTCCCGCCGTTGCGGCCGGCCGGGTCATGCTTGGAATAGCCGAGATGGTCGTCCATCTCGCCTTCCAACGCCGACTCCACCACCTTCTTGGTCAGCATCGCCAGCAGGCCGCCCTCACCGGTCAACTGCAGACCCTCGGCCCGCGCCCGATCCGCCAGCTGCTGCACCAGCTGATCGTCCACTCCATCCGCCATCGCCGGAGCCTTCGCCTCGCCGCCGTTGCCCGTCCCATCAGTCACAGATGTCTCCTTCACCTCAGGAGTTACACCAACGAAATTACAGTCCCCCGCCTAGTGCCGATGAGGCTGAGTCTGACGATGGAACTGGCGAGTGTGCTTAGCTGAATAGCAGTGTGGATCCGACGGTTCCGCCTGGCCGCGGATCTAAGGGTGTGGCTTTCGCCGGCCAAGCGGCGCACGTAGTCAGGCGTGGTATCGCCAAGTACACGGTCGAGTACGAGTCTCAGTTGTGCTGCCGCAACTTGCTCTTCCGCTGTACCGGGTGGCATGTCAGGTTCGGTTTCGCCTAGCACGCGCGCCGGAAAGGCGTCGAGGACCAAGTGCTCATCCCGCTGCGAGAGTTCAGAGAGGGCTAGGAGCTGTTTAAGAAGGGGCCCTGGTGTGTGGGTGTAGCGAGGTCTCCGGTAGATGGATCAACGACGAAGAAGATCAGCATCTATCCGGAGACCTCGGTGGGAAGCGTATCGGTGGGCGCGCGTAAAGACTTGACGGACCGGCAGTGGCAGGCGTTGCAGCGTGTGTTGCCGCCTCGACCCGTGGCAGGTCGTCGGCCGAAGTGGACGTGGCGTCAGTTGCTGGACGGGATCCGGTGGCGGGTACGAGTCGGTGCTCCCTGGCGGGACGTGCCGGAACGGTACGGGCACTGGCAGTCGATCTATCAGTTGTTCCGTCGCTGGCAACGGGAGGGCGTGTGGCCCTGGATTCTCACGATGCTGTGGGCATGGGCCGACCGGGCAGGGCTGATCGACTGGCAGGTGTCGGTGGATTCCACGATCAATCGGGCCCACCAGCACGCGTCCGGGGCCCGCCGCCGACCCGATGAGCAGGTCGAACCGCCCGGCGACGAGCCGGGCGACCACGCGCTCGGTCGGTCCCGGGGCGGGTTCACCACGAAGATCCACCTGGCCTGCGAACAAGGACGCAAACCGTTGTCACTGGTGATCACCGCCGGTCAACGCGGTGACAGCCCTCAGATGACCAGCGTGCTGGACGCGATCCGGGTGCCCCGGCCCGGACCTGGACGAGCGCGCACACGCCCACGGCGCGTGCTGGCCGACAAGGCCTACTCCTCCCGCTCGAACCGGGCCTACCTGCGCACACGCGGGATCGCGGCCACGATCCCGACCCCCAAAGATCAAACTGCCCACCGCCGCGCCCGCGGATCAGCCGGTGGCCGCCCACCCGCCTTCAACCCCCACCACTACCGGCAACGCCACGCCGTCGAATGCGGCATCAACCAGCTCAAACACCACCGCGCCATCGCCAGCCGCTACGACAAACTCGCCGTCCGCTACGAAGCCACCCTCCACGTCGCCACCATCGACATCTGGCTACGCAACCTCACCAAGACCAATTCCTAAACAGCTCCTAGCTGAGTGAGCACTCGGAGTCCAGCTGCGCGCTTGACCGCCGCCTCGTCGAGGGTCAACTCGGCCGCCCATGTGAAGCGACGCCACCACTCCTCGCGACGTGCGGGCGATCTCCCGCTGGATCGTCGCACGGTCGTTGCCTCGAACCGACAGCTTCACGCCGACGAACGCACCGATCGCCGCGACCAACGCTGTTGCGGTTTGCAGCCACAGATTCAAGGATGGCCTCCTTATCGGTCGCTGAACTTCGCCAGCTGTCGCAAGCCTCCTCGCGCTCAACGACGCCAGTCGACCGAGCAAGTGGCATGGCTACGCATGAAGGCGGGTGCCTCGATCCTGACCTGCGCGAGCCAGCATTGCGCAGACGATTATGCGACGCGGTCACGCGTCGGCGTTGTCGTCCTTGCCTTCAAGCAGCTTGTAGAGGTTGGTGCGGTCCATGCCGAGTTCGCGGGCGACCTGCGCCTTCGGGACGTTGTCTTCGATCGCCGCAGTCATGCGTTCGAACCGCGCGTCACGGGCCTTCTTGAGCTCTTCGAGCGTTGTGACTCGCTGGGCTTGTAGCGCCGCCTCTTGATCACGAATGCTCTGGAGCCGATCCTGGAGCTCCTTGACCTTGGCCGCACTCTCCCGGAGCAGCTCGAAGTGCTGTTCCTTGTCCACTTCCTTGCCTCTTTTCCGGGTCGTGTTGCCAAGCTGACCTAGCGACATGTTGTATCACACTGTAGACGGCAACAGTGATCTGTGACGCCACTTTGGCGACCGGCCTGCCCGGTGTGTATGCGGCGGGCGATGTGGCGCAAGGCGCGGCCGCCGCCCGCCACGCCCTCGACCCAGCGGCCGCACGCCCGCTGGTACCGGTGCCGTACTTCTGGTCCGACTGGTACGGCCACCGCATCCAGTTCGTCGGCACCCCACGCGCTGAGGAGGTCGTGGTCGCCGTGCCCGCTGAGGCGGGGTTCACCGCGCTGTACCGGCGCGGTGACCGGATCGTCGGCGCGTTCACCGTGGACCGGCCACGCGAGATCATGAAGTACCGGCGACGCGTCGCGGCCCGGGGCTCGTGGGCGGAAGCGGTCGCGTTCGCGGCCACCACGACCACAGCCGCCTAACATGGCGGCCATGGGCAGAACCCTCTCCACCTAACCGACGGTCGGCGGCCAGTACCGCCAGCCGATCATCGCTGCGGCGATCGAGCTGACGGCTCGCAGCGGCTGGTCAGCGGTTACCATGGCGCGGCTGGCCGACCACGTCGGTGTCAGCCGCCAGACCGTCTACAACGAGATCGGCTCCAAGGCCGCGCTGGCCGACGCCATGGTGGACCACCACCTCGACCAGTTCCTCGCCGTTGTCCGGGACGCCTTCGACCGCCACCCCACCGACCTCGTCGAAGCGATCCACGACGCAGTGCGCGACGTGCTGGACCTCGCCGCCGGCAACCTCCTGCTCCGTGCGATCGCCTCCGCCACCTACGGCGCGGACACCGAACTGCTCCCGCTGCTCACCACCCAGGCGAACACCTTGATCACCCGGACCACAGCGATGCTCACGCAGCGTGTGACGACCTACCAGCCCGACCTCACACACGAGCAGGTCAGCGTGGTGATCGATGTGATCGTCCGGACAGTCCTCAGCCACGTCATGCAACCCGCACAGTCCCCGGCCCATACTGCCGACCGCCTCGCCTGGCTGGCCGCCCGAGTGCTCGGCGGCCAACCCTCCCGGACCCGCACACCCCTACGCTACCGCTGACGACGGACCAGAGCCGGGGGCCAGACGCCGCGGTTAACCCGGCCAGTCGCGTTGTGTGCCATCGCACCAGCCGGTCACGGAGCATTCGGAGCTCGGGTGCGCTGTCGCGCTGAGCCGAAACGGGTTGGCGAGCGTGCGGGCGGGTCGTCGCTCACGTGTCCGCAGGACGCCGACCACTGGCCGCCGAAGCCCTGGCGGCTGCGGCTTCAGCGCACCTGGTCCCGGGGAACGTCGAGTTACAGCGTGCGGGCGATGATCTCCTTCATGATCTCGTTGGTGCCGCCGTAGATCTTCTGGACTCGCTGGTCGGTCCAGGCGCGGGCGATGCGGTACTCGCTCATGTACCCGTAGCCGCCGTGGAGTTGGAGACAGTTGTCGATCACCCGCATCGCTCGGTCGCTGCACCACCACTTGAGCATGGCTGCGGTGGCCACGTCCAGGCCGCCGTCGAGGTGCCGGCTGATGCAGTCGTCGAGGAACACCCGGCACACTCGGGCCTCGGTTGCGGCCTCGGCAAGGGTGAACTTGGTGTTCTGGAAGGAGAAGATCTGCCGGCCGAAGGCCTGCCGGGTTTTGGTGTAAGACAGTGTGTCTTCCAGCGCGGCTTCCAGGGCGGCGACCGAGGTGATGCCGATGAGCAGCCGTTCCTGCGGGAGTTGCTGCATCAGCTGGAGGAAGCCCTGACCCTCGGTGGTGCCGAGGAGGTTGGTGGCCGGGACGCGGACGTCGTCGAAGAACAACTCCGCGGTGTCCTGGCCGTGCAGGCCGACCTTGTCCAGTACCCGTCCGCGCCGGAATCCCGCGCGGTCGGTTTCCACCACGACCAGCGAAATGCCCTCCGCACCCAGGGTTGGATCGGTCTTGGCGACCACGATCACCACGTCGGCCTGGCCGCCGTTGGTGATGAAGGTCTTGGCGCCGTTGACCACATAGCCATCGCCGTCACGGATCGCTTTCGTCGCCACGTTTTGCAGGTCGGAGCCGGTTCCCGGTTCGGTCATGGCGATGGCGCCCACCCATTCGCCGGTGGCGAGTTTAGGCAGCCACGCCCGCTTCTGGTCCTCGGTGCCGTAGGCGAGCAGGTAGTGCGCCACGATCGCGTTGTGCAGCCCCACACCCCAGCAACTGTCGCCGCTGGCGGCCTGCTCTTCCAGCAGCACGGCCTCGTGCGCGAACGAACCACCACCTCCGCCGTACTCCTCCGGGATGGACAGGCACAGCAGCCCAATCTCTCCAGCCTTGGTCCACAGCTCCCGGTCGACGCTTTTCTGCTCGGCCCAGCGCTGCTGGTTCGGGGCCAGTTCTTTCCGGCAGAACTGACGGGCCAGATCACGGAACTCGTCAAGATCAGCGGTCGTCCACCGGCTGCGGTACTCGCTCATGGCATGCTCCTTCGCTGTTGCTCATTCCCCAACGGGTGCGGGCACGTGTGCTTGTCAGCGGTGTTCGGGCGGTCGGTTGAACATGGCCAGAACATCGGCGTCGGCGCCGTGTGGCGTGAAGTGTTCGCGGTCGACGACGAGAAACAGGGCTTCGGCGGTGAACCGGGTCACGTCGTCGTGGCCGGTACCGGTGGCTTCCAGGTGGAGCCGTCGGCCCTGGCGGCGCTGCAGGCGTGCGGTGATGCGGTGTGGCTGACCTAGCGGCACCGGTGCCAGATAGTTGACCGTCAACGTGCGGGTGACGGCGATCTCCTGCACAAGATAGAGCACGAAGCCGAACAGGTCGTCGCAGGCCGCGGAGATCGCGCCACCGTGTGCCAGGCCAGGGGCACCCCGGTGCCGGGCGTCGAAGGCCACGTCGGTGGCCACGGTGTCCCCGTCACGGTAGACCTTCAGATGCAGGCCGGCCGGGTTGTCCGGACCGCATCCCAGGCACTGGGAGTGGTGCGGCGGCAGCGAGATGAGGGAGGGGTCAGCCATCGCGTGTCGGTCCTTCGGAACTAGAGGCCAGCAAGGCAGTCGTGTGAGGGGTTGAGGTTGGGTTTCGCCGGGTGGCGGCGGCGAACTGGGTGGCGGCGACCTCGATGATGTCCTGGCGACTGACCGGCAACTCCCCGGCCAGCCAGGCCATGAGCAGTTCGGCGAGGCCACCGGTGAGCAAGAGGCCGGCGATCTGGTCATGGGGTGCCGAGAGCGCGTCGGCGCCGTGCAGGGCGTGGGCCTGCCTGGCGATCAGCTGGGCGAACTCCCGCAGCAGTTCGTGCCGCCGGGTGCGCAACGGGTCGGCGGCGGCGGATTCCAGCATGGCCACGCGGCCGATACGCGGATCACTTGTGAGCAGGTCGACGAACGCGCTGATCGCCGCTGTGGCTTTTCTGTGGGGATCACCATCGGTGGTAGCCAAAGCGTGCAGCGCGACGTCACGGATCTGAGACGCGATCCGATCCAGTACCGCCAGCAACAGCGCGTCACGGTCGGAGAAGCTCTCGTAGAAGTAGCGCTCGGTCAGACCCGCCCGCGAACAGACGGCCGTCATCGTGGTCTGCCGCCACCCCTGGGTGCCCAGCAGATCCAACCCGGCCTCCAACAACTGCTGGCGTCGATCGTCACGGCGCTGCTGGGCGCTGATCCCTCGATAGCTTCGCTTCGGCACCGACATAGCTGTCATCTTGACATAGCCTCCAGTCAGAATCATTCTGACTGTGACCTATGTCAGAAGTTCGAGCGGCGGCGGAGGCGATGCCGGTGCGACAGTCGAAGGATGGCCAGCTGGCCGCGGATGGCTCTGGTCACGTCGTGCGGTCCATGGCAGCTGACCGCTCGTCCGTGGCTGGGCCTGCGGACATCCCGGGGTTCGGCAAGGGACTATCCCTGGTGTGCACCGGCCGAGATGTGCACGAAGTGGCGGCGATGGCCGCGGACGCCGAACGAGCGGGGTTCGAGTCGGCGTGGGCGGCGGAGTTCTACGACCGCTCGGCCGTGGTCGCGGTGGCGGCGATGGCCGCGGTGACCGAGTCGATCACCCTGGGTACCGGGATCGCCTACGCGTTCGGGCGCAGCCCGCTGGTGCTGGCCACCGAGGCGCGGGATCTGGACGCGCTCTGCGGCGGCCGGCTGATCCTCGGACTGGGCACGGGCACGCGTCGCATGCAGCAGGACTGGCACAGCTTGTCCGGGGAACATTCCGCACCCCGGATTGAGGAGCTGGTGCCGTTGCTGCGCAGGTTGTCGCGGCTGGACGAGGGCCCGGTGCGGCACGAGGGCCGGTTCTACCGCTCACACGTGATCCCCACCGCGCCCGTGGCAACCCCCACGCGGCCGACGATGCCGGTGTATGTGGCCGGGGTGAACACGCGCATGGTGCGCGCCGCCGGGGCAGTGGCCGACGGACTGGTGGGCCATCCGCTGTTCACCCCGGAATACCTGCGCTACATCGTGCGGCCCGCGCTGCAGGCGGGCGTCGATCGCGCCGGACGCGCCGGGCCAGTGCCTGTGGCCGGGTATGTGATCTGCGCGGTGCATCCCGACGAACACCACGCCCGGCGGATGGCCGCCGCGCAGATCGCGTTCTACGCCTCGGTGAAAACCTACGACCCCATCCTCACCCTGCACGGCTTCACCGACGAGGCGCGCGCCATCCGGGCGGCGCGTCGCGCCGGTGACCTGGAGGCGATGGTGGACGCGGTGTCGGACGGGATGATCGACACGATCGCCGTGTCCGGCACACCTGAGCAGGTCCGCAGCCAATTCACCGCGCGATGGGCGGGACTGTACGAACGGACGCTGCTGTATCCGCCTTCCTTCGCCGGCCCGTCGGCCACCACCGCCGTGCTCGACGCCTTCGCCCCACTCGCCAGCACACCTACCAGATAAGGGAGAGCCGTCATGGTCCCCGTCATTGAACGTACCACCCAGGCGGCGCGGCAGCGCCTGTCCTCGGTACTGCTGGCACCCGCACCCCAGCCGTCGACCAGGCGTGGCGTCGGTTCAGCCGCCGCTGGCCCACCACTGACCTGGCCACCCCGCCCGCGGGCAGCGGACTGCGGCCGGTCCGCGGTGACTACGGCACCCCGGTGGTCGGGCATCTGCTCGACTACATCCGCTTCGGCACCGAGTTCGGCCGTGAACGCTACGACCGCTACGGCCCGGTCACCTGGATGGGCGCGTTCGGCACCCGCATCGCCGTGATCGCCGGTCCCGAGGCCACCCAGCGCGTGTTCACCAACGCCGACAAGGCCTTCTCCCAAGCCGGCTGGCGATTCCTCATCGACCGGTTCTTCCACCGCGGGCTGATGCTGCTCGACATCGACGAGCACAAGATGCACCGCCGCATCATGCAGCACGCCTTTACTCGCGACCGCCTCGCCGGCTGACACTCACCAGGTCAGCCCCTGCGTGCGCGCCACCATCCCCACCTGGCCGACCCAACGGCCGGTGCGGCTGTACTGGCTGCTCAAGCGCCTCACGCTGGACATCGCAACCCAGGTGTTCATGGGCGGCCGCGGCGGCACCACCGACACCGAACGGATCAACCAGGCGTTCGTCGCCACGGTCCGCGCCGCCAGCGCGCTGGTGCGCGCCCCGCTGCCCGGCACCCGCTGGCGCGCCGGCGTACGCGGCCGCAGGGTTCTCGAAGCCTACTTCGCCCAGCAGCTGCCCGCCGCCCGTGCCAGCAGCGGGGAGGACCTCCTCGCCGCGCTGTGCCAGGCCACCACCCCCGAAGGAGAGCACTTCAGCGATGACGACGTCATCAACCACATGATCTTTCTGATGATGGCGGCCCACGACACCGCCACCATCACCACCACCGCCTACTACCTCGCCACCCACCCCGACTGACAAGACCGAGCCCGGCAGGAATCCCTCGCCCTCGGCGACGCCCCCCTCGACATCGACGCCCTGGACACCCTCGACACCCTCGACCGGATCATCAACGAATCCCTCCGCTACTGGCTCCCGTGCCCCTCGTGATGCGCAAAACGGTCACCGACACCGACATCCTCGGCCACTACCTGCCCGCCGACACCCTCGTCGCCCTCGCCCCCGCCTCAACCACTTCGTGCCGGAATGCTGGACCGACCCGGACACCTTCGACCCCGATCGCTTCGCCCCCCACCGCCGCGAAAACCACAGTCATCGCTTCGCCTGGGTCCCCTTCGGCGGCGGCGTGCACAAATGCATCGGCATGCACTTCGGCACCCTCGTAGTCAAAACCATCCTGCACGAGATGCTCCGCACCACCCGCTGGACCATCTCCCACGGCTACCAGGCCCGCTGGGATAACACCTCACTTCCCGTACCCGCCGACGGGCTCCCCGTCCGCCTGCACCCCGTTGACCTGCCCGGGAAACACCAAGCCGACCCGGCCAAAGGCCTCGCCGCGGGCGTGTCCTACCGGCTGTGTAAGTGACGTGGCTCGACTCTGAACTGCGGAAGCGGTTCGGGAAGGGACCACGTGATGACGAATTCCGATTCAGCGCCGGCGGGCAGGGCTGCTCGACCGGCTGCGGAAGAGTCGTTGATCGACGGTGCGCTGGCTGATCAGCTGCTGGCGAAGGCCGAAGCCGAAGGGGTCGAATTGCTCGGCCCGGACGGCCTGCTGTCCCAGGTGACCAAGGCCGTGCTGGAGCGGGCCCTGGGCGAGGAGCTCACCGAGCACCTGGGCTACGAGAAGCACGACCCGGCCGGTCGCGGGTCTGGCAACTCCCGCAACGGCGCCACGGGGAAGAGGCTGCTGACCGAGGCCGGCGCGGTCGACCTGCAGGTGCCGCGAGACTGGCGGGGCAGCTTCGAACCGAAGATCGTGCGCAAGGGCCAGACCCGCCTGGACGGGTTCAACGACCTGGCCATCGGGATCGACTGCGAGGGCGCCAAGCAGGTGCTGGGCATGTGGGTGGGTGCCTCCACCGGTGAGTCGGCGAAGTTCTGGATGTCGGTGCTCGCGGAGTTGCGTAACCGCGGGGTGCGGGACGTGTGCATCCTGTGCTGCGACGGGCTATCCGGGCTGCCGGAAGCGGCGACCACCGTGTGGCCCCAGGTGACCGTGCAGTTGTGCGTGGTGCACCTGATCCGCGCCTCGCTGCGCTACGCGTCTCGCAAGTACTGGCCGGCGTTGGCCAAGGACCTCAAGGCGATCTACACCGCCAGCGACGAGGCCGCGGCCGCCGCCGCGCTGGAGGCCTTCGCCGAGCAGTGGGAGGCCCGCTACCCGGCGATCGTGCGGCTCTGGCGAACCCACTGGCAGGAGTTCACGCCATTCCTGGCGTTCCCGCCCGAGGTCAGGCGGGCGATCTATACGACGAATCTGATCGAGTCGCTCAATGCCCGACTGCGGAAGGTCACCCGCAACCGTGGCCAGTTCCCGTCCGAGCAGGCCGCGCTGAAGGTGCTCTACCTCGCCGTCCGCAACCTCGAGGACTACCGCACGCCGAACATCGGCATCCGAACATCGGGCTGGAAACAAGTACTGCAAGCGTTCACCATCTATTTCGAAGGGCGGATCCCCGCCCCATGACCGCCACGATCACTTACACAGGCGGCCGGACGCTCCCCGCCGAACCCAGGGCTCGAGGGTGTCGCGTGTACTTCCACCCACCGCAGCACTCCCGAGCCCTGTGGGGATGAGGTTTACGCTCGGCGGGTGAATTACATTACTTAAGGAGGTGGACATCACGACCGGCGACGCGAATCTGGTCACGGAGCGGGTCGCCGCGGTGGGTGCGGCACTCAACCGCCGGCTGAGCTCGCTTACGCTCGAGATCCGCAGCAGGCTGGCCAGCGACATCGAACCGCTGCGCGGAGACGAGCGTCTCGTGCAGCTACTCGGCGCCAGTGTCGAGGGCAACGTCGACAGTGCCCTGCACGTGCTGCAGCACGGCATCGACCTCGATCTGGTCGAGGCGCCGCCTGCGGCGACGGAGTATGCTCGGCGGCTTGCCCAGCACGGAGTAGCGGTGAACGCCTTGGCGCGTGCCTACCGTCTAGGTCACGACACATTCCTCCGGCATGGCCTGCAGGAACTCGACCGGCAGGGCGGCGAAGCGTCGCTACTCAGCGCGGCCGCGCGGCATCTTGTGGCGCTCACGTTCGGGTATATCGACCGGGTGACCGAGCAGGTGCTCGCGGTCTATGAGGACGAGCGCGAGCGCTGGCTGCAGGATCGCAACACTGTGCGGGCGGCGCGCATCCGGGAGCTGCTCGACGGGGAGCGCGTGGACATCGCCGCCGCCGAGGCGGCGCTCGGCTACCGGCTGGTGGGCTCGCGCCACCTCGCCGTCGTCGTGTGGGCGACCGGGTCGGTGCCGCCTGACGGCGCCATGTCGACTTTCGAGCGGTTCGCCCGGGAGCTGGCCGAGTGCCTCGGTTGCCGGGCGCTGCCGTTGTTCCTGCCGCACGATCAAGTCACCGCATGGGCGTGGCTGCAACTCGGTCGGGAGGCTCCGGACGTGGATACCATCCGCTCGACCATGTGCCCGAGCCATCCGGGGATCTCGGTCGCCGTTGGCGAACCCGGCACCGACGTGTGGGGCTTCCGCCGCACACACCTGCAGGCGCGCCAGGCACAGGCGGTTGCCGTGGCGGCGGGGGAGAGTGCACCGGTCGTCACGGCCTTCCGCGAGGTCGGCCCGATCGCGCTGATGTGCGCGGACCTACGCGCGACAAGGCACTGGGTCCAGGACACGCTCGGCAGGCTGGCCTTCGACGACGACCAGCACGCGCGGCTGCGCGAGACCCTGCGCGTCTTCCTCGCCACTGGGGGCAGTTACCAGTCTGCGGCAGCCATGCTGGCCCTGCATCGGAACTCGGTGTACTACCGGGTGCGCAAGGCCGAGGAGGAGCTCGGCAGGCCGATCGACGCCGACCAGCTGGACATCGAGATCGCCCTGAAGGCCTGCCACTGGCTCGGCACGAGCGTGCTCACCGAACAGGCTTGACAAGCCGCCACTCGTCCGGTGGCCGCCGGGCGGCCCGCCTCGTCGCGTTCGTGCGGTCCGCACGAACGTCCTGGGAAGATTCGTATGCCGTGCCCATGTGCGGCCAGGGGAAACGCTTCTACGGTTGCCCTCTACAGGATCACAACGTTGTGACTGAGGAGCGAAATGCATCTTGCGGTGCTGCCCGACTCGCGCGCAGCGCGGTCGCCCGAGGCCCTGTGTGTGTCCGACGATGACCTCTCGCTGAACAATTCGCAGTTCCTGGCGCACGTGCGGGCAGCCGCCGCGCTCCTGCGCGGGCGTGGCGTCGCTGCCGGTGACGTCGTTGCCGCCATGCTCCCGAACCGGGTCGAGTTCGTCATCGCATTGTTTTCCGCATGGCGGCTCGGAGCCACCGTGACGCCGATCAATCCGAACCTGACGCTCACCGAGGCGGAGTACCAGCTCGCTGACTCTGGAGCGAAGTTGCTGATCAGTGACATCCCAGGGATGCGAGTCGACACGATCGGCGCACGCGAGCTGTGTGCCGCCGCGGAACCCCGGGACGAGCCACCCGTGAGGCAGGAGAGCGAGGCGCTCGCGCTGCTGATCTACACGAGCGGAACTACCGGTAAGCCGAAAGGTGTCATGCTCGACCACGCCAATCTACAGGCGATGTGCGACATGGCGATCAAGGCCGTCGAGCTTTCGGAGGACGACCACAGCCTACTGATCCTACCGCTGTTCCACGTTAACGGGATCGTCGTGAGCATTCTGTCCCCGTTGCTGGTAGACGGCCGGTCGACCATCGCGGGGCGGTTCGACCCGGAGACCTTCTTCAGCCGGGTGGAACGGGTCCGGCCGACGTACTTCTCTGCGGTCCCGGCGATCTACGCGATGCTGTTGGCACGGCCGGAGGAGGAGCGACCAGACCTGTCTTCGATGCGGCTGGCGGTGTGCGGTGCCGCGCCGATGCCCGCGGCGCTCATCGAGCGGTTCGAGAACCGATTCGGCATCCCAGTCGTCGAGGGTTACGGCCTGTCCGAGGGCACATGTGCATCGACCATCAACCCGGTCGGCGGTATCCGCAAGCCTGGAACCGTTGGACTTCCTATTGAGGGCCAGGATGTCGCGATCATGGACCGCTCCGGGAACGTCCTCCCCAAGGGGGAGACGGGCGAGGTCGTGGTTCGCGGACCCAACGTCATGCGTGGCTACGTCAACCGACCGGATGACACCTCGAAGGCTATTGTGGACGGCTGGCTGCACACCGGGGACGTGGGCCGCTTCGACGAGGACGGGTACCTCGTGCTCGTCGACCGCATCAAGGACATGATCATCCGCGGTGGCGAGAACATCTACCCCAAAGAGATCGAGTCCGTCCTCTACGGGCACACCCAGGTCCTGGAGGCCGCCGTCGTGGGAACTCCACACCCGGTGCTCGGCGAGGTGCCGACAGCTTTCGTCGCTACCCGTCCGAACGCGACGGTCGACGTAGCCGAGCTGCACGAACACTGCCGTGCCGGGCTGTCCAAGTACAAGCTGCCCACCGAGATTCATCTGATCGACGCCTTGCCCAAGAACCCGGTCGGCAAGATCGACAAACCGCAACTGCGCGAGCGGCTCGCTGCCATGGCCAGCCGGCCCGCCTGACCGCGAGGAGGACCGACATGGGATTCATCAATCCAGTCCTGCCTGACGTCGACTACGGCGAGTGGCGCACGAAGACCCGCGCCGAGCGGATTAAGCCGATGGTGCAGCATTGGGGGGTCGCGGGGTTCGGTGCACCAGACGGCGTGTATCTGCTGTATATCGCGAAGATAATCGGCTACATCGCGGGCGGGTTGTTCTTCGCCTCGCTCACTCCGGGCATTGGGGCCTTTTGGGACTTCCCGGACTGGTGGGACGAGCCCGTGGTGTTCCAGAAGGTCGTCGTGTGGACACTCCTGTTCGAAGTGCTCGGCTTCGGCTGCGGGTTCGGGCCGCTGACCTTGCGATTCCTGCCACCGCTCGGCGCGTTTCTGCACTGGTTGCGACCGGGCACGATCCGGATGCCGCCGTGGCCGGGCAAGGTCCCGTTCACCAGCGGGTCCCGGCGTTCGGTTGTCGACGTGTTGCTCTATGCCGTAGTGCTGGCCGCCACGCTCTGGATCCTGTTGGCCCCGGCGAATCGCTCCGCGGGCGGGCTCGATGCGCAGGTCGGAATGATCGAGCCGAGCCGGTTTGTGCCGCTGCTGGTGCTGCTGCCGCTGCTCGGGTTGCGGGACAAGATGATCTTCCTCGCGGCGCGGTCCGAGGTTTACTTGTCCGCCGTCGTCGTGTTCCTGCTGCCTGGGATCGACATGATCGTGGCCGCGAAGCTCGTGCTGGTCGCGATCTGGTGGGGTGCGGCGACGTCCAAGCTCAACCGGCACTTCCCAAACGTCGTCGCTGTGATGCTGAGCAACACGCCGTTGGTGCGCAGTAAGGCGATCAAGCGCAGGCTGCACCGGGGATACCCGGAAGACCTCCGACCCGGTGCCGTCAGCCGATTCCTCGCGCACTTCGGTACCGCAGTCGAGTACCTGGTGCCGCTCGTCCTGTTCGTCTCCGACGGCGGTACGGTCACGCTGGTTGCAGCCGCGATCATGGTCGCGTTCCACCTGCTTATCCTCACCAGCATTCCGATGGGTGTGCCACTCGAGTGGAACGTATACATGATGTTCGGAATCGCGTTCCTGTTCGTGGACAAGGCGCAATACGGGCTCGCCGACATCAGCAACCCACTTCCGGTGGCGCTGGTGATATGCGCGCTGGCGGCCGGGGTCGTCCTCGGTAACCTTTTTCCGAACAAGATCTCCTTCCTGATCGGAATGCGCTACTACGCGGGCAACTGGGACACCTCGATGTGGTTGCTCAAGCCGAGCGCGGTGGCGAAGCTGGACACGCACGTCAAGAAGGCCGCGACGCTCCCGCGGAGGCAACTCGTAAAGCTCTACGGCGAGCGAGTGGCCGACCTGCTCGCACACAAGGGCTATACGTTCCGTGCCATGCACACGCACGGCAGGGCTCTGTTTGGGTTGATCCCGCGGGCGGCAGGACCTGAGCACGAGACGGGCTACGTTGTGATCGACGGGGAGTTCATCGCGGGGCCGATCCTGGGCTGGAACTTCGGCGATGGGCATCTGCACAACGAGCAGCTGGTCGCCGCGCTGCAGGAGCGATGCCACTTCGAGGAGGGCGAGGTGCGCGTCGTTGTCCTGGACGCGCAGCCGATCCAGCGGCAGCGGCAGCGCTACCGACTTGTCGACGCGGCTATCGGTGAGTTCGAGCGCGGCTATGTCGCCGTCTCCGATATGCTGGCCCGCCAGCCCTGGGACTGTGACATCCCAGCGCACATCACATGGTCGCGCGCGGCCGCGAATGCGGGATCGAACCCGCCCGCAAGCCAGGCGGCACGCCAAGATCCGAGGGCGGTATGACCGAGGCGATCGTGGTGGGGGCCGGCCCGAACGGTCTGGCCGCCGCGCTCGCCCTGGCTGGTGAGGGCATCGACGTGACCGTGCTGGAGGCCGCGGACCGGATTGGCGGCGGCACTCGCACGAGCGAGCTGACGGTGCCCGGCGTGCTGCACGACCACTGCTCCGCATTCCATCCCATGGGGCTGGGGTCGCCGTTTCTGCGCGGACTCAGCCTCGACCGGTACGGCGTCGCTTGGAGGTGGCCGGAGATCGAGGTAGCGCACCCACTGGATGGTGGCCGTGCCGGAGTGTTGCTGCGGTCGTTGGACGACACGGCGGCGCGCCTCGGCACCGACGGCGGGGCGTGGCGGCGGCTGTTCGGCCCGCTGGCCGAAGGGTTCGACGAGCTGGTCGAGGACGTCATGCGCCCGGTTGTCCATGTGCCCCGGCACCCGATTCGGCTCGCCCGGTTCGGGACGCGCGCACTGCTGCCCGCGGCTTGGACCGCTGGCCGCTGGGACGGTGCCGAGGCCAGGGCGCTGTTCGGCGGGGTCGCGGCACACGGTTTCCACCCGCTCGGCAGGCCGACTACGTCGGCGATCGGGTTGATGCTGATCGCGGCAGGGCACCGGTTCGGCTGGCCGGTCGCCGAGGGCGGCTCACGAGTGATTACCGATGCCATGGCGATGCTGCTAACGGACCTCGGTGGCAAGATCGAGACTGGGGTGCGCGTGGCCTCCCTGGCCGAGTTGCCGCGAGCGGATGCCGTTCTCCTCGACCTGGCGCCGAGGGGCGTCGTCGAGGTCGCGGGCGACCAGCTGCCCGCACGAGTGCGGCGGGCCTACGAGCGGTACCGCCACGGGCCCGGGGCGTTCAAGATCGATCTTGCGGTCGAGGGGGGGATCCCATGGGCGAACCCGGACTGCCGCCGGGCTGGGACCGTCCACGTCGGAGGGTCTTTCGAGGAGATGGCCGACGCCGAGAGCGACGTCGGCCGCGGGCGGATGCCGGTCCGCCCGTTCGTGCTCGTGGGGCAGCAATACCTCGCCGATCCAACCAGATCGGCCGGGGACGTGCATCCGGTCTGGGCGTACGCGCACGTACCGCACGGCTATTCGGGCGACGCGACCGAGTCGATCCTCGCTCAGATCGAACGGTTCGCACCAGGCCTGGGCGACCGGATCGTCGGCCGGTCGGTGACGGCCACGACCGCGTGGCCGACCTACAACGCCAACTACGTCGGTGGCGACATCATCACCGGTGAGAACACACCGCTGCAGGTCGCCTTTCGTCCCACAGTGGCGCTCGATCCTTACTACACCGGGATACCCGGCGTGTACATCTGCTCGGCGGCGACCCCGCCGGGTGGCGGCGTGCACGGGATGTGCGGCTATAACGCCGCACGCTCGGCGCTGCGGCGACTCAGTTGAGGCGGTTCGCGATACGTGCGAGCAACAAGATTTTGGAACAGTCCCCAGGCCAGTGACGGGGCCTTTGGTCTGGCACCCCAGGCGGGCTCTCCGTTTCGTTCGTTGGCCCGTTCGGACCAGTGTTGGCCCACACGTGCCGTGTGATCCACGGCATACTCTCACCGCGTTCGGGTCGTGCCTGCGGCGTCGAACGGGAACTGCGCAGCGCCGCGCGACAGAGAGGTTTGATCACATGGGTGTGACGTCGGTTCGCCGCCAGCATGCGGAGCGGACCCGCCGAAGCGGCTCCGGTCAAGGAGGAGCCGGGCAGCGAGCGCCTGGGGACGTCATCGACATGCCGCTCGCGGTACGTGGCGCGTCTACGGGATTCACCGTCCTGCTGCTGGGAAGTCTTGCGCATCCGCTCGTCGCCGCTTGGACTCCAGCATTGTCTCAGCTGTGGCTTCCACTCGTGGCATTGGTTGCTTTCGTGGTGGCGGCGCGCCGCGTCGGCAGGGCGCGCATTCCCATCGTGCACGGCGCGGTGGCCGCGATGAGCAGCTATTTACTGATGTTGCCGCTGGTGTTGCTCGGCCCCGCCGGCGGTGATCCGGCGCAGATCGCTCTGACGGTGGCGGCCTCGCTGATCACCGGAGCTGCCGTCGGCTTTCTGCAGGGCAGCCGAAGGTAGTCGGCTACCTCATGTGAGCCTCGCGTTCGTCGATCCTGTACGGGTTGACGGCCTGGCAAGCCCCCCGCCGCCGGGCAGCTCCGGCCATGTCTGCTGCCCAAGTCGTCAGCATCGGCACACGTCTGAATCATAGGAGCGGCTTTGACTTCCACCGACATCTCGGTGTCATCGCGGCGGCCGTCGCGCGAGCCCGAAGCCAAAACGCGCACACTTGGTGGTCTGGGTTCGTCGGTAGCGAAGCCGTTCGAGCAGGCCGGCGAGATGGTGCGGCTACTCGGTGTCGTTCTGTACTCGGCGATTCGCCACCCGATGGGCTACTGGGGCGAGGTCCGGGACCAGATGTTCCTCACGCTGAGGTTGTGCTCAATTCCGATGATCATTTCCACGATCGCATTCGGACTTGGCGCACCTGGCCTCCAAGGTGGCAACATCTTCTATCTGTTCGGCATTCCCGAGCGTCTGGGTTCGTTCTTCATCATGGCGAGCGTGCGCGAGTTCGCGCCGTGGATCAACGCGATGATCATCGCCGGAGTCATGGGCACCGCCATCACCGCCGACCTCGGTGCGCGCCGTATTCGGGAAGAGATCGACGCCATGGAAGTGCTCGGCGTCGATCCGATCCGGACGCTTGTGGTGCCTCGAGTTGTCGCGCTGACGCTCATCACGGGATTGATGGACATCGTGGCGTTGGTATTCGGCGTCGTCGGTGGATACATCGCGGCCGTCCCTATTCTCGAGGCGAATCCGAGCGCCTTCGTGGCGAGCTTTTTCGACAATGCGACAACGACCGATATCTGGGCGAGCGTGGTCAAGACGTCGCTGTTCGGCATGATCATAGGCGTCGTCTGCTGCTACAAGGGGATGAACCCGGGGAGCGGCCCCATCGGTGTCGGCAAGGCGGTGAACCAGGCGGTCGTCATCGCATTCGCGACCATCTGGATCGTCAATGCCGTGTTCACCGCGATCATCCTCGGTGTGAACCCGGACATGATTGTCTTCAAGTGATGAGGCGGTGGACCCTGTGAGTAGCGGAATGCCACGACCGACAGAGACCGGCACGCAGGCTGGCCGTTCACGAGCCCGTCCTCCGAAGCCGGCCGATGTCATCGTCTCCCCGGGCAGTATCGTCAAGTCCATCAAGGAGGCGGTGACGACCGGTGGTGACATCGCGCGGTTCTCCTGGCAGGTGGTTCGCGCGTTACCTGACTTGCGTCATTACCCGACCGAGGTGTTCCACCAATGTGGCGTGCTCATCCTGTCAAGCGGATTGATCATCTGGATGATGCAGTTCGTCATGGGATACGAGTGCGGCTTGGAGGGCAACTACACGCTGAAACAAATCGGCGCGCCGTTATACTCTGGTATTTTCAACGCCTGGTGTGGCATCCGCGAGATGGCGCCCTACATGTGGGGATACATCATCTCCGCGAAGGTCGGATGCGGCCTTGTAGCCGAAATCGGGTCCATGCGTATCTCGGACGAGATCGATGCGATGGAAGTCATGGGCGTGAAATCGCGCAGTTACCTGGTCGGAGCCAGGGTGGTCGCGGCGTGGCTCGCGCTTCCGTTTCTCTACATCGTCGGACTCGGCATCATGTACATCGGTGAGTATCTCACGACGGTGAAGATGCTGGGCGGGGTGTCCGAAGGCGGATACAGCTTCATTTTCTGGCTCTATCAAAATCCCGCCGATCTGCTGTATTCCCTTGTCAAAGTGATGGCGATGGGAACAGCCGTCGTGTTCGTGGGATGCTACTACGGCTACACGGCCAGTGGCGGGTCCGTCGGTGTGGGCCGAAGTACGGCGAAGTCCATGATGCTGAACATGGTGCTGGTGCATGTGATCGGAGTGCTGGGCACCCAACTGTTCTGGGGCCTCAGTCCCAACGCGCCGATCGCGAACTGATCTTGAGCCAGGTCCCTCTACGGCAAGGAGTTGACGATGTCCTTTGTGTCACCCTCGACGGCGACAGAGCCGACGACGCAACTTCCCCATGCGGGGAACCTGCCTGCCGGCGATCAGGTGCGTCGAGACGGCAACGGACAGCTGCGGCACTCGATGGAAGTGCGGAATGTCGTCAAGTCGTTCGGCAGCTTCCGGGTGATGAACGGAATGAGCATCGACTTCGTCGATGACGCGATCACGACCGTCCTGGGACCTTCAGGGACCGGCAAAAGCGTACTTTTGAAGCACCTCGTAGGACTGCTGGAGCCGGATGACGGAGAGATCGTCGTGTTCGGCAAGAACATCTGGCAAATCAGCGAGAAGGAACGCTACGACCTGCGCAAGAAGTTTGGCGTCCTGTTTCAGGACGGTGCACTTTTCGGATCGATGAATATTTATGACAACACCGCCTTCCCGCTGCGTAAGCACACCGATCTCGACGAGTCGGATATCGAGGAAATTGTGGTGAGTCGGCTCCAGGAGGTCGGGCTGGAGAAGGCAATGGCGAAACTACCCAGTGAGGTTTCGGGTGGGATGCGCAAGCGGGCCGGATTCGCGAGGGCGCTCGTGCTGGATCCCGAGGTCGTGCTGTTCGACGAACCGGATTCCGGTCTCGATCCGGTGCGTACCAGCCTGCTCAACGACCTCATCCTCAAAATGCACAACGAGCACAAGGGGACCTACCTTCTCGTCACGCATGACATTAGGACCGCGCGGAAGGTCAGTGACTATGTTGGCCTGATCTGGCAGGGACAGGTGGTGCATTACGGCGAGGCCGAGGAGGCATTCGCGTCCGAGGACCCGTTTGTCCGGCAGTTTCTCTCCGGAGATTCCGCTGGACCGTTGGGAATGGACTGACTCGATGCGACGCATCTTGGCTTTCGGCGTCGTCGCCGTCGTCGTTCTCGGAGTTGCTGGCTTCGTGCTGGGGAGGGACGACGGTTATCGAGTCGACGTCGTGCTCGCATCAGCCACCAACGTCGTCGAAGGCGGCTCAGTTCACGTCAAGGGTTTCGAGGCGGGCAGGGTAGAGAACATCGCGGTGCAGGACGGCAAGGCCCGGGTCACGTTGGCGATGAACAACGACCACGCTCCGCTGCACGACGGTGCGGTCGTGACCATCGAGTGGAAGGCGGCGCTGGGTGAACGTATCGTCGCCGTCGCGGACGGGCCCGCCGGGAACGCCGTCATCCCGGACGGAGGAATGATTCGAGGGGAAATGCCTACGCCGATGGAGGTCGACCAGGTCCTCGCGGCACTGGATGAGCCCACGCGAGAGCACCTGTCCTCCCTGATCCGGCGGCTTGACAAGTCCGTGGACGGCAACGAAGAGGACCTCCGTGACACGTTGCGGTCGGCGGGGCCGGCGCTGGAGGCCCTGGGTGAGGTTCTGCGGGCGGTCGGCAGTGACGGTCCGGCGATCAAGCAACTGATCACCCAACTGGATGGCATCGTGTCCACGCTCGTCAACCGCGAGCAGGCCATCCGCAATATCATCGAGCAGGTTTCGACCACGACCCGTCTCACCGCACAGCAAAAGCACGCGGTGGCGGAGGCGTTGGACAAACTTCCGGGCACGTTGGACACGGCGAAGACGACACTGGACCGGGTCCCTTCCGTCGCGGACAAGGCGGTTCCGCTGCTCGAGGATCTGAAACCCGCTACCGACAAGTTGCCGTCGGTGGCCCGGAACCTGAGGCCGGTGCTGGCTGACCTGCGCCCGCTCGTCGCGGAACTGCGGCCAACACTGGCGGTGGCGCGGGATCTGCTTCGCTACACCCCGGGGTTGCTGGACAGCGCTCATGGGGTACTGCCGGGCGCCAACTCACTAGTCGGGGACCTCACTCCCGCGTTGAGTTTTCTCCGGCCCTACACCCCGGAGATCGCCGGATGGGCCGCGAACTGGGGCTCCGCGAACGCCAACTATGACACCAACGGCCATTACGCCCGGATCTACGTTCAGGCCGGGCTCGGCAGCGTCAACGTCAATCCGGGCATCGTCCCCCCCGGCTACAAGAAGGACCTGACACCGGCGCCCGGTTCGCTGGTCGACCAGCCCTGGGTGGATGCCGCCGGAGGTGGAGTGCGATGAGCAAGCAGCCCAACCAGGTGCCTCGTCGGCTACCGCGTGGCCGGATTCTCGCCGTCGTCGCGGTGGCCGTGCTCGGGGTGACAGCGGGAACAGTCGGCATTGACCAGGAGAGCGAGCCGGGCCAGACCACGATCGTCGCGCGCTTCGCCGATGCGAGTCCTCTGCTGGTCGGCAACGAGGTGAAGGTCAGTGGCGTGAAGGTCGGCCAGGTGGCGGCGATGGATGTGCGGGGCGGCAAGGCCTCCGTGGTGCTGAGCCTGGAGAGCGAGGCCCTTCCCGTGCACACGGACGCCAGGGCCACCATCCGTCCAGTGAGCCTGCTCGGCGAGCGCTACGTCGAGCTGGATCGGGGAAGCCCCGACGCGCCGGTACTCGGCGATGGCGATGTCCTCCCGATGCGGCAAACCGGCGCGCAGGCCGACCTCGATGAGGTGCTCAACACGGTCGACGACCCCACCGGACGGTCGCTGGCCGCGCTGGTGACCATGCTCGGGGAAGGTATCCGTGGCAACGGCGGAAATGTCGACGCCACCATCCGGGCCCTCGAGTCGTCGATGAACGACACCACGGCCCTGTCCGGTGTCCTGCGGGACCAGAACCAGCTGCTCGGCAGCCTGGTGGACAAGCTGCAGCCTGTCGCGAGCGCTCTCGCCGCCGACCAGGGAGCCAACCTCGACCGGCTGGTCGCCTCGGCGCGAAAGCTCACCGCGGCCACCGCCACGAAACGGCGGGAACTGACCGAGACGTTGCGGCGTCTGCCAGAGACCCTCGCGACGGCCCGCGCGACGCTCGCCCAGCTCACCGGCACCGCCGCCGAGACCACGCCGACCCTCGCGGCGATCCGGCCCACCACCGACGACCTCGCCGCGATCAGCGCCGAAATCCAGCGCTTCGCCGACGCCGCCGATCCCGCCCTGGCGCACGCCAACCCCGTCCTCGAGCACGCTCAGCGCCTGCTGGACGAGGCCAGGCCGGTGGTGGACCAGCTTCGGCAGGCCGGTCCGGACCTGCGGTCGGCGGTGGGCGACCTGCGTCCGGTCGTCGGTGAACTGACCGCCAACCTCGGCAACGTGCTCGGCTTCATCCGTAACTGGGCACTGACCACCAACGGCCGGGATGGCATCTCACACTACTTCCGCGCGATGCTGGTCGTCAGTCCGGATCTGCTCGGCGCGGCCGTGCCCACGCCCAACGGCGCGCCACCCGCGCAGCAGCAAGGTCCGCCCTCCGAACGACCGCCGGAAACACCACCCCAGCCTGACCGTGCGCCGTTGCCCCTGCCGCAGGTACCCGGCCTTACCGGGGACGGCGGCATCCTCGGTGGGCTGCTCTCCACCGAACAGGACCCCAAGGCAGGTGTGACCGGGCTCGACCCACAGCAGGAGCAGGGACTCGTCCAGTTCCTCATCGGGGGAGGAAGTCGATGATGGCAAGCAACAGCAAGCGCCGCCGGCGTTCGGTGCTCACCGGAATCGTGGTGCTCGTGGTGTTCGTGGCCTCCGTTGGCGTCGCGATCACTGCGAACAAGGGCATACCCGGTCTGCCGCGCACCGTGGTGCGCGCCGAGTTCGTTGAGGTCGGAGGCTTGCGCAGCGGGGATGACGTGCGGATCAACGACGTGCGCGTCGGGCAGGTCGGCGAGATCACCCTGGTGGACGGCAAGCCAGTCGTCGAGCTGAGGTTCGATGGCCACCGGTCCATCTACCGCAACGCGACGGCCGTCACCGCATCGGTGGGGGCGCGCTCCGCGCTCGGCCAGAAGTACGTCGCCTTCAACCCCGGTTCACCACAAGCCGGCGCGGTCGACCCCGGGGAGGTCATCCCGGCCTCGGAAACGACCGGAGCCCAGGAACTGTCGGACCTGCTCGCCGTGCTGGACGAGCCCACCCGCAAGGCGCTGGGCTCGACGCTCCGGGAAACAGGCGGCGGTGTCGCAGGCCATACGCAGGACCTGCGAGACACGCTGGCCGCTCTGCCGACCGAGCTGCCCGACCTGGCGACCGTGTCGCGCGCGCTGACCACGGAGGGGGGTGCCGACCTTGTCCAGACACTGCAGGCCGTGGATCGCTTCAGCGGCCGCTTCCAGGGCCGGGAGCAGCAACTCAGCAACCTTGTGCGCCAGCTCGACACCACCCTACGCTCGGTCGCCGTCGACAACGCCAGGCCGGTGTCCGACGCGCTGACCAAGGCGCCGGACACGCTGACCAAGGTCCGCGGCAGCCTCGAGGCCCTGCGGCGGCCGCTGGCCGACACCGAGGCCGCCGCGGCGGCATTGCGGCCCGGAGCACAGGCGCTCGGCCAGGCAACCCCCGATGTGCGCGGCGTGCTGCGAGAAGGGATTCCGCCGTTGAACAAGGTGCCCGGTGTCGCGGGGCAGGCGATGCCCGCGGTGGACGGCCTGACCCGGACGTTCACCGATGCGCGCCCGGTGGCGCCGCGTATCCGGGAGGCGGTCGGCTCGGCGCAGCAACCCCTGGCCGTTCTGGCGCCCTACGCCCCGGAGATCTCGCTGTGGTTCACCCACGCCACCGACGCCCTGCATCAGGGTGACGCGGCTGGCCACTGGCTGCGCTTCTCACCGCCGGTCGGGACGAGCACCGCGACCGGCATCGTGCGGGGCCTGCGTGACCCGCTGACTGCGCGCAACCCGTACCCGGCACCCGGCGAGGCCGCACGAGACAAGAGCACACTGCTGGGACCGAGGTGACACAGATGGAATCGAATCCGCGGAAGAGGCTCGCACGGGCCCGGCGCTCCCCGTTCCGACTCGGCCTGGTCTTCATCGTCGTAGCGTTGGTGGTCGGCGTCGGCCTGTTCAACAAGGACCCCATTCTCACCACGTTGAAGCCGGGCACGACATTCGCGATCCACTTCGCCCGGGACTACCATCTTCGTCCCTACGTCACGGAGGTCAAGGTCGCCGGGGTCCCGGTCGGCAAGGTCACCGCCGTCGAACCGGGGTCCGACGGCTCCGCGCGAGTCGAGGTCAAGGTCGACGGCGACATTCCGGGCAAGCTCCGCTCCGCGCCGTCCGCGGTGATCCGCCCCGCCACACTCCTGGGTGGCAAGTACTACCTCGATCTCGTACCCGGAGGGCAGCCCGGGGACTTCGGCGGCACCATCCCGGTCGCGCGAACGGAGGTCCCAGTGGAGCTCGACAAGGTCACCCGGGCGTTGCCACCCGACACGCTGGAGTCCGCGACGTCGGCCGTTGATTCGCTGGATCGCACGTTGGACGAACGTGGCCGCGCCGCGCTGGACCGGCTCCTCGCCGATGCCCCAGGCACGTTGGACCCGGCGGCCACCGTACTCGACGCCGCCCGGGGCACGCGCCCGGCAACGGACCTCACTCACGTCGTGGGGGGCTTGGAGTCGACGGCGCGGACGCTGACCGAGCAGCCAGGGCAACTGGACGCCATCGTGCGTGACCTGGACACCCTGGGCACCGTGCTGGGGCGGCGCTCGGCCGACCTGGCGGACGCGCTCGCGACGTTGCCCCGGACCCTGGACTCGACGAACGCTGGGCTGCGCCGCCTGGACGGCACGCTGATCCGGCTGCGGGACACCGCTGACCCGGCGCGCCCCGTCGCGGCGGAACTCGACACCGCGCTGGCGCATGCCGATCCCGTACTGGCGAAGGCCCGCCCGTTGGTGACCGACCTGAAGAACCTGCTGGTCGATGCCAGGCCCGTCGTGGAGCGGCTGGTGCCCACCGCCCGCGACGCCACGCCCGTGCTCGACGACGTGCGTGGCCCGGTGCTGGACCGCCTCAACGGTCCGGTCAAAGCCACGGTCCTTTCGCCCTACCACGGCACCGGGCCCTACTCGGACACCGGCGGAGACAGGCCGCTGTACCAGGAGCTGGCGTACATGTTCGCCAATGTCGACCGGGCCTCCTCCATGACCGACGCCAACGGCGCCTCGATCGCGTTCCATCCTGGAGTCGCCCCAGGCACGCTCGCCGGCCTGCCGATCAGCCTGGAACAGCTGTTCCGCAACCTCACCGGCATCGGGAAGGGAGAGCCACGATGAGCGGCACACGGCACCGCCTGCGCAAGACGTGGCAGCGGGTGCGCAACGAGCCGCGCCTGGGACGCAACGTGCTCACGCTGGCCGTTCTGGTGGCCCTCGGCCTCGGCGCCGGCGGATACATCCTGAGTCAGCAGGGATCGGGGACCACGACCTGGCCGTGGCAGGATCAGTTCGTCTTCACAGCCGAGTTCGACAACGCGCCCGCCGTGAGCCCCGGCAACGGACAGGAGGTCCGCATCGCCGGTGTGCAGGTCGGGCAGATCGAGTCCGCTTCGGTCTCCGACGACGGCAAGGCGGAGCTGACACTCTCGATCGAACCCGGTCACACCGTCTACGACAACGCCCGGACGGTGCTGCGGCCCAAGAGCCCGATGAACGAGATGTACGTGGAGATCGATCCCGGTGGCCCGCCCGGCAAGCCGCTCGCCGAAGGGGACATGATCCCGGCAACGCAGTCGCAGCGGCCCATCCAAGCGGACGAGGTCCTCGCGCACCTCGACACGAATACCCGCAGCGCCCTGACCGCGCTGCTCACCGAGTCCGACACGGCACTGGCCCACGCGCCGGAGGCACTGCCGGGCGGGCTGTCCGCCACCGACCGCGTCGTGCGTGACCTCAAACCCGTCGTCGTCGAGCTGCAGACCCGCAAGGACAAGCTCGCGCAACTGGTCACCGCACTCGCTCAGGTGTCCAGCGCCGTCGGTGAGAACGACCAGCGCCTGGCCGAGCTCGCGAGGAACCTGCAGCACACGCTGGCCGCGGCCGGAGAGCAGAGTGACGCCATCGACGAGGCGCTCGCCCAGCTGCCCGACGTGACCGACGAGCTAGGCCGCGCCACCGGCAGCGTGCAGGCCCTGAGCGACCAGCTCGATCCGGTCCTGGACAGCCTGCGGCAGGCCTCCGGCACGCTCCCGGATTCCTTGCGCAGGCTGACCGCCACCGTCGATCGCGTCGGCGAGACCGTGGACGTGGCCAACCCGGTGGTGACCAAGGCCAGGCCCGTCGTCAACGACCTGCGGCCCCTGGTGACTGACGTCAACGCCCTCCTGCCCGACCTGCGGCACACCACCAGCCGGCTGGAGCCGATCACCGCCTCCCTGCTCCCCTATCTCAACGACCTGGGAGCCTTCGTGTACCAGACCAACTCGGTGACCAGCCTCCACGACGCCAATGGCGGCATCCTGCGTGGCCTGCTCCAGGTGACGCCCAGCACGTTGCCGCTCCCGGGCGCCGAGATCCTGTCCAGCCCGACACCACGCTAGGCGGTCGACCACCATGAGAATCTCGCATTCCGTGCTGCCGGCCATCCGGCTCACCGTCCTGATCGTCTTCGTCGCCGTGTGCGCCGTGATCTTCGGCTATCTCTGGGACAACTCGGGCGGGCGGCTTCCCTTCCAACGCTCGGCCTACCAGTTGTCGGCGAGCTTTCCCCGGGTGGCGAACCTGGTGCCCGGCGCGGACGTGATGGTCGCCGGCGTCCGGGTCGGCGAAGTCGCCGAGGTTCGCCCTGCCGGGGAGCGGGCACGCGTGACGATGGAACTGGACAACCAGTATCCGGTGCACGAAGGTGCCACGGTGCGGGTCCGGAACAAGACCCTGGTCGAGGAGACCTTCCTGGAGATCAGCGACGGTGACGGCGCGCCGGTGCCCAGCGGCGCCACCCTGCCGGACTCAGCCGGCCAGCCGCCGGTGCAGCTCAACGATGTTCTGGCCAGCCTCGACCAGCCCACCCGTGAGGCGCTGGCAAGCGCGGTGCGTTCCCTCGGCGGGGCGACGGAAGGCAGCCGCGAGAACATCTCCCGTGCGCTCACCGGCCTCGGCTACCTCGGCCGGGAGGGACAGGGCGCCCTGGCCGCGCTGTCCGCCCAGAGCGACGATCTGTCGAAACTCACGGGGAAGACGGCGACCCTGCTGGCCGCGCTCGACACCAGCCAAGGACAGATTGCCCGGCTGGTCGCCGACGCCGACACCCTGACTCGTACCACCGCCGACGGCGCCGGCCAGATCGAGGCGGTGCTCCGTCGACTACCACCGGTCCTGGACAGCGCGAGCGCCGCCACCGACGACCTGGACCGGCTCTCCACCAGCCTGGCACCCATCGCCCAGAACCTGCGTACGGCCGCCCCCGACCTCAGTGCCGCACTGCGGGAACTGCCGCGGACCTCCGCCGACCTGCGCGGCCTGCTGCCCTCCCTGGACGGCGTGCTGAACACCGCGCCGGACACCCTCACGAGGGTCCCCGCGGTGGCGGCCGACGCGCAGCGCCTGCTGCCGACCCTCGACGTGGCGCTCGCCGACGTCAACCCCATGCTGGCCTACTTGCGGCCCTACGGCCCCGATGTCGCCAGCATGTTCGCCAACATGGCACAGTCGATGGCACGGGGGGACACCAACGGCCGCTGGCTGCGGACGTTCCCGCCGGTCAACGAGCAGAGCGTCCGGGGCAACCCGCTCAACCTCAACCAGATCCCCCTGCTGGACAAGTACAACCCGTACCCCGCACCGGGGGAGGCGGCCAACCCGGGCCCGTTCGACGGCGAGTACCCCCGCGTGCAGCGTGATAACAAATGAGAAGGCCGCGTCCTCCACGCCTCCGGCTCCGACTGCCCATGCCTTGGGGTCGGCACTCCCATGCGCCAGCGGAGAAGCGGCGCCCCCGGTGGTCGCGGTACCGGACCAAACGCGGCGCCGTGACCATCCTGGGCGCCCTGCTCGTGGTCGCCTTCCTGATCGGCGGGCTGGCACAGGTGCGCCTGGAGACCAGTGTCGAGTCCTTCCTGCCACACGACGACCCCGCGCTGCAGGAGCTGCAGGCGGCGGCGTCCGACTTCGGCGGGGACCCCGTCGTGGTCCTGCTCGAGTCACGCCAGCCGGGTGAGCTGCTCGACCAGC
The DNA here is from genome assembly GCF_003312875.1 of Amycolatopsis albispora. Lineage (NCBI taxonomy): Bacteria > Bacillati > Actinomycetota > Actinomycetes > Pseudonocardiales > Pseudonocardiaceae > Amycolatopsis > Amycolatopsis albispora. Next base: position 6,440,909 of record NZ_CP015163.1, on the reverse strand, counting down.
AACATTTGCTGCCGCTGCTGCAGCTGGAGGGCCAGCTGTCACGCCTACCCGACGTCGCCGCCACCTACGGCCCCGCGACCACGCTCAACCAGATCGCCGGCCGGGTGCAGGACCTGCTCGCCGAGCTCGCGGGACGACGCGACGCCCTCCGCGCCCGAGGCGGAGACGCGACGGCGGCCGAGTTCGACGCCCGGTACGGGGCACTCCTGGTGCAAGGGCTTCCGGCTGGGCTGCCCACGTTGCGCAACCCCGGCTTCGTTGAGACGGTCCTCCACACACCGGACGGGCAACCCAAACCACAGTGGCGGTTCATGGTCCCGTCCGACCGGGCCGTCGCCGTGCTGATCCGGCCACGCGAGGGGCTGGACCAGGACGGCACCGACCGGCTCGTGCAGAGCGTCCGGAATGCCGTCTCGGCGGCCCGCGACACCGTGGGTGCCGAGCGTGCCATCGTTTCCGGCGTTCCCACGGTGACCTCGGATCTGGCCAGTCAGGTGCGCTGGGAAATCCCTGTGATCGGGGGGATCGCGGTGGTGGCGGTCGCCGCGTGCTTTCTGCTCATCCCCTGGACCCGGGGTGTGCGACGACGGCTCCTGCCCGTGGTGACGACCACCGTGGCGGTGGCGCTCACGGTCGCCACGTTCGGGTGGCTAGACCGGCCCCTGTCCCTGGGCGTGGTCGCCTTCCTTCCCGTGCTCTTGGGCATCGGCAGCTACTATCCAACCTACTTCGCGCAGCACGCCCGGCGTCGCGTCGTGCTGGTGGTCGCCAGCGCGACCGCGGCGGCATTCGCCACCCTGGCGCTGTCCCCGTTACCCCTCGTCCGGGACCTCGGCCTGACGCTGGCCTTCGGCGTTCTGCTCGCCGCCGCGCTGGGTATGGTGCTGGTGCGCGCGGTGTCACGGGCTGACGCTGAGCCTCGCGGCGACCGTCGGCCCGCTACCCGCACCGCTGCGTCCTGGCCGATCCGGGCTGCTGCCGCGCTGCTCGCCGTCGCGGTCGCGGCGACGGGCTGGGTCATGCTGCCGCAGTTGAGACTCGACAGCGACTTCCGCAACTTCGCCGCAGGGCTGGAAACCCTCGAGGACGCGCGTAAGGTGGAATCGGTCATCGGCTCCTCCGGTGAGGTGGCGGTGGTGTTGCGCGGCCCCGACGTGCTCGCACCCCAGGCCGTCAGCTGGTCCCACAGCGCTCAGAGCATGATCGTCGAACGGCACGGAGACCAGCTCCGGCCGGTCATCTCGCCCGCCACCCTGCTTCCCTTCCTCGGGTCGTCGCCGTCCGCCGCGCAGATCGAGGCCGCGACCCGGCTGCTGCCGCCGTACCTCACCGGCTCGGTGTTCCGCGACGACCGGCGGGCAGCTGTGCTCAGCTTCGGTGTGCGCATGGACGACCTCGACCAGCTGCGGACGCTGCGCGACGACGTCGCCAGGAACCTGCCACCGCCCCCGACGGGGTACCGGGTGGAGTTGACCGGCTTGCCGATGGCTGCGGTCCGCGGGCATGAACTTGTCTCCTCCGACCGTGTCATCACCAATGTGGCGGGGATCCTCGCCGCTGGGGGCGTGCTCCTGATCGGCCTGCGCCGCAGGAGCGACGCCGCGCGCGCCGTCGCCGCCGCCACCCTCGCAACCGGGGTCGGCCTCGCCGCCCTGTGGGTGGCACGGGTTCCGCTGACCCCGATCACCGCCGCGCTGGGTTCCCTGACAGCGGCCGTCGGGTGCGAGTTCACCGTGCTGCTCGCCGAAGCGGTGCGACGGGGCAACGCCGCGCTGCGCACCTCCGTGTTGCTGGCCACGGCGACATCGGCCGTCGGGTACGCGGTGCTCGCCGTGTCCCAGCTCGAGGCGGTCCGGGAGTTCGGTCTGCTGCTCGCCGCATCGGTGCTGCTCGCCCTCGGAGCCGCGGCGTGCGTCGTCTGGCTTACCGTGAAGCCCCTCCGGCGGAGCGATCGTCGCCCAGCGACCGCGACCACTCCGCCCGTATCCGTCACCACGCCAGGAGGTGGATCATGAAGCAGCGGCAGACATCCGACGTGACGGATGCCAAGGAACAGGATGCTGATACGCGTGAGAACGACGCAGAGCGTTCGGGCACGGACCGGGACACCCACGTCGCCGAGGATTGCTCGCCGGACCAGCGGCGAGAGCAAGGAACCCAGGGCACGGGTGGCCAAGACCGCGACATCGCCAACAACGACGACAGCGGTGCGGACGGCGTAGATGCCGAGCGGAACGCCGACGGTGAGCCGGGCGGCCTGCGCGGCCTCCTCAGGCGAATCAGGCTCCCGCGGACCCGGAAGGCGCGGACAGTCGCGGCCGTGACGCTGCTGCTCGCGGGCGGTGGCGCGGGCGGCTACCTCTGGTGGGTTGGTGAGCAACTGCCGGACGATGCCGCCTTCCGGATCGACGATCGTGTCGTCACCGTTGACGACCTAGGCGAAGTCACCGACACATGGCGTGCACTCTACGGTATCGAGCCACCGCAGGAGCCCGGCAGGCTGGACCGTTTCCGGCGCGACGCCGCCAAGGCCTATGCGGTGAGCCTGCTCCTCGACAGGGCGGCGCGGGACCACGGCATCGTGGTGGCGGACAAGGCGGCCCGGGACACGTTGAGCCGGTTCGTCACCCAGCAGTTCGGCGAAGGCACCCAAGGTCGCGACCAGTTCGTCCAGGCGCTGGGCAACGCGGGCACGTCGGAACGAGCCGTCCTGGACGAGGTGAAGAAGCAGTTGGCCATGGACCAGCTGTTCAACACGGTCACCAAGGACACACCGGAGGTCGGCGACCAGGAAATCCGTGAGGCATTCAGCAAACGAAAAGATCAGCTGGGGACTCCTGAGCGCCGGGAACTGGCCAACATCGTCGTTCGGACCAAAGACGAGGCAGACCGGATCGTTGCCGAACTCCGCAGCGGGGCATCGTTCGACACGCTTGCCCGACAGCGTAGTCTTGACAGCGCGACCCGAAGCGACGGTGGAAACCTTGGCACCGTGACCCGGGACCAGCTTCAGCCCGGCTACGCCAAGGCAGCCTTCGCCGCTGGGCGGGGTGAGCACTTCGGCCCTGTGCAGAACAAGTTCGGCTGGAACGTCGGTATGGTCACCGGAATCACCCCGGCCGAGCCCGCGAGGTTCGACCAGGTGCGCGACCCGCTGAAGCAGCAACTCGAACTGGAACGAAAGCTCCAAACCTGGCGCGACTGGCTGGCCGAGCGAATCCGCGACGCGGACATCCAGTACGCCGATGCCTACCTGCCCGCATCCCCGGACGCTCCGCCGAGCGTGCAGCCGGGTGAGCTCGGGGTTCCCCAAGGGCAGGAGCCAGCCGAACCCGGTCAGCCGCCCCGGCAAGGGGGTCCCCGGTGAGCACGGCGGGTCCCCTGCTCGTGCTGGCGGTACTACTCGTGTTGCTCGGCCGGTGGGGCTTGCGGAATGCCGACACGGCGGTACCTGCGGCGCTCGGTGCCCGGGAACGCGCCCGCCGCGCGCGGGTGCTGCGCCGGGGTGCGGTCGCCGCACAGGTGGTGGCGGCTGCCTTCGTCGTCCTGTCCGTTCTGGCCTTGTGGGGACCTTGATGCCGGCATGTCTCAGACGCCCGTATCCTTGGGCCGGTCGATCAGCCCATAGTATCCAGCCAGTCCCGCGGCTTCCGCGCGGCTCCCGACGTCGAGCTTGTGTAACAGGGCCGCGATCATGCGTTTGGCCGTACGCTCGGAGACCAGCATCCGTTCGGCGATTTCGATGGTCTCGGCGCCCCGCGCGAGCAAGCCCCACAGGCGCATCTCCTCGGTATCCAATCTCTGGAGAATCGTTTCCGGCGGGCGGCGGATGCCATCCAGCAGCGCGGTGAACAGATCTGGTTCGACGACTCGGAAACCGGCCGCGACGCTTAGTAATGGGGCGACGAGCGTGTCGGGGTCCGCGGACTTCGACAGGTAACCGTCGGCGCCCGCCAACAATGCCTCCTCCGCCAAACCCCGATCGGTGGTGCCCGACAGCGCCAAGATCCTGGTGTCCGGATGGCGCGACTTGATGTGCCGGACTGCCGCCACGCCGCCGATCGGCGGCATGGCGAGATCGACGATCGCCAGACCGGCGCCAGTCGAACCGACCAGCGCGGCCGCTTCCTCCGGCCGGCTGGTCGACCCTGCGACCGAGATACGATCGCCGACCCGGCTCTCCAGCAACAGAGCCAAGCCCTGTGTGAACAGATCGTGGTCGTCGACGATGACCACCACCAGCTTATCACCATCCATGGCCTAACCTTAATACGACTGTAACCAGTGGGGTTCAGATGCCAGACGACCACGTGGGCGCGACGCAGGTGCCCGCTACCGCGATGAGCTGGTGGCGAGCGCCTCGGTCACGCCGGTACCTGGCGGGGCAGCCGGATCCTGGCGACACGCTGCGTCCGGTCGGTTTGATCACCGTCTGGGTCCGGGTCGGCGTCGTGCTCTCAGCGGCGGTGCTCCTGCTGGTGGGGTCCAGCCCGTTCGTCCAGCACACGGCGGCGGCATGGTATCTCGTCGGCATCGCGACGGTCTACTCGACCGTCATGTTGGGACATCCCACCTGGGAGGTCGAGGGTCGAGTGCCGGCTGCGATCATCACCGTCCTGGACGCGGGGCTGGCGTCGGGGATCGTGGCGTCATCCGGCGGCGCGCAAAGCCCAGCGGTGTCTATCCTGTTTCTGGTCATCGTCGCCGCGGCTGCCCGACTGTCCTTTATCAGCACGCTGGGAGTGGCCCTGCTGCTCGGCGGCTGCTTCGTCACAATCGCGCTGACGGTGAACCCCACGAGCGGCCCAACCCACGATCGCCTCCTAGCCGGGGTGTGGTGGGCGCTGTACCTGCTCTTCACCGGTGCGCTCGCCTCGGGGCTCGTCTTGCTGAACGAGCACGCCGAACGCGCCCGCGGCCTAGCTCAGGCGGAGACCGCCGCCGCGCGCATCGTGGCCGACGAAGAGCGCGATCTCCGGACTCGCCTGACGGCCTCCTACGACGCGCAGCAGACTGGGCTGCGCGTGATCCTCCACGAGTTCCGCACACCTGTAACATCCTTGGATGCGCTGGTCCGTGATCTGTCGCGGGAGACCGGTGGCACGGCGCAGTCCGCCGACCCCCGCCTCGCTTTGTTGACCGCGCACGTCGAGCACCTGTCGGCCATGCTCAACGCGCTGGCCGACGTCGCAGCCAGCCGGCGACCAGCCTTCAGCACAGGGCACCTTCGGGTGGTGAACGTGCACGAATTCATACTCATGGCTGCTGACGCTGCTGGCCTGCCGCGTGAACGACTTCGATTGATCGTCTCGCCATCGAACGCCCACGCCCAACTTGATGCCCAGCTCGTCCGCAGGGTCGTCACAAACCTGCTGGAGAACGCATCCCGCCACGGCCGTGACCAGCCGGTCAGTGTCATCGCGAACCTTGACCAAGGCTCGCTGTCACTGGAGATCGCCGACCGAGGGCCGGGAATGCCCCTTGACCGCGCCGTCGAGCTCACCGCCAAGTTCGCGCAGGCCGGGCAGGAACGAGGCACCGCAGGTCTCGGCCTGTGGATCGTCGACCAGATCATCCAGGCGCTGAACGGCACGATCGACTTTCAGGAGGCCGCCGGAGGCGGGTTGGCCGTGCGCGTGACATTGCCCGTGCGGACGCTGGCTGGTCGCCCACCCACCCAGTCGCCTCACCCATAGGTCCGCACCACGAGCGCCAGGGGGTGGCGATGGTGCGCCCAGACCAACTGGGCCTCGACCGATCTTGCGCGGCCCACACTGTCCGTGGCCTTCATGGGCCACTCGCGGCACGGATGGCCCGTATTGCCGGGTGCGCATTCCCCATACGCTGGGGGAAGAAGCCCTTCAGAGTCGAAGGAGACGATGTCGATGAAGACCAAGGCCGCCGTCTTGTGGGGCCTCAACGAGAAGTGGCAGGTCGAAGAGATCGACCTCGACCCGCCGAACGAGGGTGAGGTCCAGGTCAAACTGGCCGCCAGCGGATTGTGTCATTCCGACGAGCACCTCGTCACCGGCGACATCCCGATCCCGTTCCCGGTCGTGGGTGGACATGAAGGCGCCGGCATCGTTGAGGCGGTGGGCGCGAACGTGACCGAGGTGGCCGAAGGCGATCCTGTTGTCTTGAGCTTTCTCCCGGCATGCGGCAAGTGCTCCTACTGCGCCCGTGGCATGACGAACCTCTGCGATCTGGGTGGCGCGGTGATCCTCGGGCCGCAGCTGGACGGCACCTACCGGTTCCATACTCGCGGCGAGGACGCGGGCCAGATGTGCCTGCTGGGTACCTTTTCCGAGCGCACGGTGGTGCCCGCCGCCTCGGTGGTGAAGATCGACGAAGGGTTTCCGCTGGAGAAGGCCGCCCTTGTCGGGTGTGGGGTCACGACCGGATTCGGTAGCGCCACCCGGGCCGGCGAAGTGCGTGCCGGCGACGTGGTCGTCGTGGTCGGGGCCGGTGGCATCGGTGTCAATGCCATCCAAGGAGCACGGGCCGCCGGCGCGCGTGCCATCGTCGCCGTTGATCCGGTCGAGTACAAACGTGCCAAGGCGGGCGAGTTCGGGGCCACGCACACGGCCGAGTCGATGGACGAAGCGTGGAACGTGGTCAGCGAGTTGACCCGCGGGCAGCTCGCTGACGTATGCGTGCTCACCACCGACGTCGCCGAGGGCTCCTACATCGAGCCCGCTTTGAGTCTGGTGGGCAAGCGTGGGCGTGTGATCGTCACCGCGATCGGCCATCCGGACGAGCACACGATGAGCGGCAACCTCTTCGAACTCACGCTCTACGAGAAGCAGATCCGGGGCGCGCTGTTCGGATCCTCGAATCCGCAGCATGACATTCCGCGACTGCTTGAGTTGTACAACCTCGGCCAACTCAAGCTCGACGAACTGGTGACCGCTGAGTATCAGCTGGAGGACATCAACCAGGGATACCAGGACATGCGTGACGGAAAGAACATCCGCGGAATGATCCGCTTCTGAAACTCCTAAGTCGACAGAAACAGTTATCGTCGCCAAGTTATTCCCGCCCTATCCGGCGTGTATTCGAATCGAGGATGTGACATGGCAATCGACCGCGTCATCCAGCACGGTAAGCGGAATGGGTATGGCAGCCTCTGTGAGGGCGGCCTACGCATGGAATCCTTCCCTATGCGGCTGTTCCGGAAGGGAAACAAGAAATTCTGGGACCCGGAAACGATCGACTTTTCGCAGGACGCCGCGGACTTCGCCGCGATGTCGCCGGACGAGAAGAAGTTGACCTGCATCCTTGCCTCACAGTTCATGGCCGGGGAGGAGTCGGTCGCTCAGGACCTCCAGCCGTTCATGGCGGCCATGGCGGCAGAGGGACGGCTGGCCGACGAGGCCTACCTCACCCAGTTCACCTTCGAAGAGGCCAAGCACATGCAGTCTTTCCGACTGTGGTTCGACGCCGTCGGGCTCGGCACGGACCTGCATGAGTACGTGGAGTACAGCCAGCCATACCAGACAATCTTCGCCGAGGAACTGCCCAAGTCCCTGTACGCCTTGGAGAAGGACCCGTCGCCCGCGGCGCAGGTGCGTGCCTCGATTACCTACAACCACGTCGTCGAGGGTTGTCTCGCCCTCACCGGCTACTTCGGATGGGCGAAGGTATGCGCGAGCAGGAACATCCTGCCGGGCATGCAGCAGCTCATCAAGTACATCGGCGACGACGAGCGCAGGCACATGGCGTGGGGTACCTTCACGTGCCGCCGTCACGTCGCCGCGGACGAGCGGACCTGGGAGGTCGTTGAGGAGCGGATGCAGGAACTAATCGAGCCAGCGATGAGTTTGATCGTGAAGCTGTTCGACCAGTTCGAAGCTGCGCGGGCCCCGTTCGGTATCGATCTCGACGAGATGACCGACTATGGCATGGACAAGATCAACCGTCGGCTGGAGTCGATCGAGGGGGCACGGGGCCGCCCCGTCGAGGAGATCGACGAGGACTACTCGCCTATGCAGCTTGAGGACACCTTCGCCGAGGAGGACGAGAAGGCCGTGGCGAAGTCGCTTGCGGCCGTGTCCTGAGCCGACGCGCTCCGAGCACTGTTCCGTGGAACTGTTCGTCCGGGGGCGGAGACCCGACCCGGGCGAACAGTTCGCGTCGGCAAGGTCACCAGAATCGAGGCAGCAAGAGATGGGCACAACAACCGCGCCAGCTGGCGAGGTCACCGTTGACGTGTTGTTCGTCGGCGCCGGGCCCGTGGGCTTGTTCGGTGCCTACTACGCGGGTTTTCGTGGGCTTACCACGGCGTTGGTGGATCCGCTACCGGAGGCCGGTGGTCAGGTACAGGCGATCTACCCCGAGAAGAACATCTACGACATCGCAGGCCTGCCCGCTGTTCAGGGGCAGCAGCTGATCCGCAACCTCCTCGAGCAGGCGAAACCGTTCGGCCCCCGATTCCTGTTGTCTCAGCAGGCGAGCGACATCCGGGAAGTTGCCGATGGCTGGCGGGTGACGACCTCCTCGGGTGTCGTCGTCAACACGAGAGCCGTGATCGTCACCTCCGGAGTGGGTTCGGTGACCCCGCGTCCGCTACCAGCAGGTGAGGAGCTTCTCGGGCGCGGGCTCTGCTACTTCGTCCCGCAGCTGGAGGTGTTCGACGGCAAGGATGTCGTCGTGGTGGGCGGTGGCGACTCGGCGCTGGACTGGGCACTGGCCGCGGTTCCGCGTGCCCGGTCGGTCACCCTCGTGCACCGTCGCAAGCAGTTCCGGGCGCACGAACATTCGGTCGCGCAGGTGAAGGACAGTCCGTGCCACCTGGTGCTCGACGCCACCGTTACCGCGGTTCGTGGTAACGACAGCGTGGAGAGCGTGGACGTCACTGTGCGCGGGGAGGACGGCGCGCGGGAGCTGAAGGCTCAGGTCGTGGTCGCCGCACTGGGTTTTCTGATGGACCTCGGCCCGATCGCCGGGTGGGGCCTTGAGATGGAGGGGCGGGCCATCCGCGTCGACACCCGGATGCGTACGAATCTGCCGCGCGTCTATGCCGCTGGGGACGCGGCGACCTTTCCGGGCAAGGTGAAATTGATCGCCGTCGGTTTCGGCGAGGTGGCGCTCGCCGTGAACAACGCTGCCGTCGAGTTGAATCCGGACGCGACTCTTGCTCCCGGGCATTCGAGTGATCTCGTGCCCGCGTCGGAACCGTTGGCGCCCGAGGGAAATTCTGCACAGCCGCGAAGCAAGGAGGTCGCAGGATGGCGTTCGTGATCGGCGAGCCGTGTGTCGACGTCAAGGACATGACGTGCATCGAGGAATGCCCGGTCGATTGCATCTACGAGGGCGAACGGATGCTGTACATCCACCCGACGGAATGCATCGACTGCGCGGCCTGCGAGCCGGTATGCCCAGTAGAGGCCATCCGTCCCGCACAACACGTTGACGAGGAATGGAAACCATTCCAGGAGTCGGCGCAGCAGGCGTTTACGGGGATCGGGTCACCGGGAGGATCGACCAAAGTGGATACCCCGATACCCGACACCGAGTTCGTGAAAACGCTCCCTCCCAAGGAGGACTAGTCAAGGTCGAAGGTGCGTCGCGATCGCGATGCCGCATCACGAGGAGTGAGTGTGGGCTCAACCGCTGTGGCTCAACGAGGAGCACGCAGCGCCGCCGATGACGGACAGGCCGGCGGTGATGTCGTGGACCTGTCCGCTGACAACTGGGTGCTTGTTCGTGCGGCTCAACGAGGAGACGCGTCGGCGTATGCCGTGCTGTACGACAGATTCGCGACCAGCGTTCACCGCTTTGCCCTATCCCGTGTCCGCGATCGGCACCTAGCCGAGGACGTCACCAGCGAGACGTTCGCGCGGGCGCTGCGGGCAATCAACTCGCTGGAGTACCGGGGACGAGATGCGGGCGCGTGGTTCCTCACCATCGCCCGCAATATCATCTTCGACCACACGAAGTCCGGGTCCGTGCGGCATGAGGTCACGGTCGACGAGCTTCCGGACGCCTCCGGTCACGAGACGCCGGAGGAGCTCGTCATTCTCGGGATCGCGCGAGCGGAACTGATCCGGTGCCTGGGATTACTCGCCGATGACCAGCGGACGTGTCTTGTGCTGCGGTTCTTCTGCGATCTTTCGGTCAACGAGACCGCGAGAATACTGGACCGCGAACCCGGTGCGGCGCGTGCTCTGCAGTATCGGGCGATTCGTCGTCTTGGCGAGTTGATTGGCGGATCTGCGGATGGGCGGCGTCGCGTGCAGCCGGCACCGTCCGGAGGAGAGAAAGGCAGTTGACGATGACAACAATGACCGTTGACGTTCCGGAATCCGTCCAGCGATTTCTCGGCAGGGCTTCGGACAGCATCGTGGTCGGTGCGGAGCAGCGAAGTGCGACCGGGAACGGCCAGATCACGACTCAGGACCCCGCGACCGGTGCGACGTTGACCAGCATTGCGGCCGGCGGGAAGCCCGACGTCGACGAGGCGGTCGCCTCGGCGCAGTCGGCCTTCGGAGAATGGCGAGCGATGAGCGCGGCAGCCCGCGGGCATGTTCTGCTCGACATCGCGACGATACTGGACGCCCATGCCGAGGAATTGGCGACGCTCGAAACCCTGGACAACGGAAAGCCGTTCACCGAGTCGATGTACGTCGACGTCGCGCTCGCGGCGCAGGTCTGGCGCTACTACGGTGGCTGGACGACGAAACTGACCGGGCAAACCGTGCCGGTCTCTCCTCCGGTCGGAGAGGCACTGGTTTATACTCGGCGGGAACCCCTCGGCGTCGTCGGCGCGATCGTGCCCTGGAATTTCCCGTTGCTCATCGCATCGTGGAAGGTGGCACCGGCGCTGGCGGCCGGAAACACCGTCGTCCTCAAGCCGTCCGAGTTCACCTCGTTGAGCGCCCTGCGGATGGTGGAGTTGGCACTCGAGGCTGGGCTGCCTCCCGGCGCGATGAACCTGGTCACCGGCTACGGGCCCGAGGCGGGACAGGCGCTGATCGATCACCCCGGCGTGGCCAAGATCTCGTTCACTGGTTCGACGGACACCGGCAGGCGCATCGTCACCGCGAGCGCGCCACACCTGAAGAAGCTGACGCTGGAACTGGGTGGGAAGTCGGCGAACATCGTCTTTCCGGACGCCGACCTTGCCGCCGCGGCACAAGGCGCGCTGACCGGGATCTTCATGAACCAAGGGCAGGTGTGCTGCGCCGGATCACGGCTGTTCGTGCATCGCGACGTTCACGACGAGCTGGTACAGGAGCTGGCTTCGGCGGCGAAAGCGATCCAACTGGGTCATGGACTGGCCGACGACACCGAGATGGGCCCGCTCATCTCGCCGAAACAGCTGGAGCGCGTGCAGGGGTATGTCGAGTCGGGGCTGCGCGAAGGCGCGACGCTGGTGTGCGGTGGTGACCGCCCGAATGGTGTACTGGCTAACGGCAATTTCCTGAGCCCGACCGTGTTCACCCAGGTCCGCGACGACATGTCCATCGCGGCTGAGGAAATCTTCGGGCCGGTGCTGTCGGTGCTGTCGTTTGACGACGAGAACGAGGCGGTTCGGCGTGCCAACGCGAGCGCCTACGGATTGGCCGCGGGCGTGTGGACCAACGACGTGAGGCGGGCCCACCGCGTCGCAGCGGAATTGGATGCGGGCACGGTATGGGTGAACATGTACAACATGATCGACCCCGCCGCGCCCTTCGGCGGTTTCAAGGCGTCCGGCTACGGACGCGATCTCGGCGAGGAAGCGTTGCTCGGCTACACACAGACGAAGTCTGTGTGGCTGAACCTCGACTGATCCCAAGAGCCAAGCAGAGGCTCACACCACAAGAAAGGAAATCGCAATGGGCGTGTTCAAGGACGAGGCGGAAGTTCACAAGTACATCGGAGGGGTCTTCGAGAAGGGGCTCGCCGATCCCAAGATCGGCCCAAAACTGTCGGGCTCAGGGGTGATCCTGCAGATCACGTACACCGATCCCGACGCGGTCGTCACGGTCGACATGCCGAACGGCAAAGTGTACGCGGGCGCCACCGATCTCAAGCCCGTTGTGGAACTGTTCATGACAGCCGACGACGGAAACCGGTTCTGGCTCGGCGAACTCAACCTCGCGACCGCGTTGGCGAAGGGCAAGGTCCGCGCTAAGGGACCGACTTCGAAGGTCCTGAAACTTGTGCCCGCCGCGAAGTCCCTGTTCCCGGCATATCGTGAGATGCTGGAAGCGGACGGTCGACAGGACCTGCTTTCGGCGTAACGGAGGTCACCATGCTCAGCACCATGCAGACAACACCGCTGACGGTGTCCTCGATCCTGCGGCACGTGGTGCAGAACCACGGCGATCGTGGAGTCCTCACGGCTACCGGTGACGGCGTCAGGCGGGTTTCCTACCGCGAACTGGGCGAGCGGTGTGGCAAGCTGGCGAACGCGTTGCGTCGCCTCGGTGTCGCCGACGACGACCGGGTCGCGACGTTCCAATGGAACAACCAGGAGCACCTGGAGGCCTATGCGGCGATCCCATCAATGGGCGCCGTGCTACACACCCTCAACATCCGGCTGTCGCCCGAACAGATTCGGTTCATCGCCACACACGCCGAAGACCGGGCGGTCATCGTTGACTCGTCGCTCATCCCACTGATGGCCAAGGTTCTCCCCAGCCTCGACACCGTGCGGTTCGTGCTCGTGACCGGAGAAGGTGACATCACCTCCTTGGCGGGATGCGGCAAGGAGGTGCTGCGTTACGAGGATGTGCTGGCTGGCGAGTCGTCCGAGTTTCCCTGGCTGGACGGTGACGAGAACGCGGCGGCGGCGATGTGCTACACCAGTGGCACGACCGGCGATCCCAAAGGCGTCGTGTACAGCCACCGGTCGATGTACCTACACTCGATGGCCGCGTGTTCCGGGAACGCATTCGGCATCGCGGAACCCGATCGAGTGCTTCCGGTGGTTCCGATGTTCCACGCCAACGCATGGGGCCTGCCTTACGCGGCGTTGATGGCTGGCGCGGACCTGCTGCTACCTGACCGATTCCTGCAAGCAGAACCTCTGGCGGACATCATCCAGGCGCAGCGCCCGACGCTTGCCGGCGCTGTGCCCACCATCTGGAATGACCTCTTGCATCATGTCGATCGAAACCCGGACATCGACCTCTCCTCGTTGCGCCTGGTCGCTTGCGGTGGTTCGGCGGTGCCGAGAGCGTTGATGGAGTCGTTCGAGCAGAGGTTCGGCGTCACGATCGTGCAGGCATGGGGCATGACCGAGACTTCGCCGCTTGGCGCAATCGCGACGCCCCCGGCCGCCGCCGAAGGGGAAGACCGAATGCGGTACCGGGCCACTCAAGGACGGCCAGTTTGCGGCGTCGAACTCAGGCTGGTGGACGACGACGACAGGGTGCTCCCGCGCGACGGCAAGGCGGTCGGCGAGTTGGAGGTGCGTGGTCCGTGGGTTACCGGGTCGTACTATCGTGTCGAAGCCGAGGACAGGTTCCACGACGGCTGGCTGCGAACCGGCGATGTCGGGAACATCAGCCCGGACGGGTTCCTCACCCTAACCGACCGGGCCAAGGACGTCATCAAGTCCGGTGGCGAGTGGATCTCCTCGGTTGAGCTGGAAAATCTGCTTATGGGCCATCCCGACGTCGTCGAGGCAGCGGTCATCGCCGTATCCGACCCCAAGTGGCAGGAGCGACCCCTTGCCGCCGTGGTGCTTCGAGACGGCACTGAGACGACTGCCGACCAGCTGCGGTCGTGGTTGGCCGACAAGGTTCCGAAGTGGTGGCTGCCGGAACGATGGGCATTCGTTGACCAGGTCCCGCGCACGAGCGTCGGCAAGTTCGACAAGAAGGCTCTACGCCGTATCCACTCGGATGGCAGGCTGGCGGTGAACGAAGTATACGAATAGCTTCGTTCGTCATCAGGAGCAGTGTCGATGGTTCCGGCTGCGGCTGGCGGAGCTCACCAACGATGAGGTGTGAGCTACCTGTCGGCATGTCACCGGGCATCGACCATGAGACCCCGACCGTGGCGCGAAGTAGCACCGAGGATTGATATCCAGTAGCGTCAACCCAAGCAGAGAGCCGAGTTACAGCCGCTCGCCCCGCACTGCCCGGGTGCGCCGCGCCGACATACGGAGGCGCGGCGCACGACCCTGGACCGCCCAGGTGTCCCCCACGACTGCGACACGTAACCCGACCTGAAGTATGACACGCGACAGCTCCTTCAGCGGGAACGGGGGCACAGCCACCGCTTGCTGGCTGCACCGCGATCTGCCAGGAGTGGCGCTCGACGTGGTGCGCGGTGTGGTCGCGTGGTGGTTGATCCGTCGAGCCGGTCCCGAGCGGACCAATAGTCATCGAACCAGTTCGCGACGTACCGGATGCCTTCGCTAATCCGTTCCTGGTTCCTGGCAACGCGGAATCCACATCAGACTCCCTTCCACGTCGGCGCGGAGTTCCGTAGCTGTCCCATGGCTTCACCGTCGCGTCGTACCGGGAACACGACGTGCCGTTCTCCGTCCAACGTCCGCACCCAGGTCGCTGTTCTCGGCCACCTCGGTGAGCGCGCGGACCGGGCTGACCGGTGCGTCGGTTCCGGCGAACAGCACGAGCCGGGTGTCCGGTCGCGGGTGGCGAATGTGCGGTGCAGCAGCGCGTGTAGCTCGTCGCCATGTCGCAGCTGGTTCCCCAGGCCTGGGAACCGCGTGTCGGCGAACGCAGGCTCGATGGTCGCGAGCACCGCGCGGGTCGGCGCCCAGAACCGCTCGTCGACGGCGCCGAGGGCGAGCCAGCGCCCCGTCGGCGGTCGCGGAGACATCGTTGGTGGGGTAGAGGTGGCGCCGGTCGTCCGCGCCGCGCTCCAGCGGTGGGCCGCCGCGCGCGGCGGCCCACGCGGTCATCACGTCGGTCATGCTCACGTCGAGGTGGCAGCCTAGGCTGGTATGGGGCCCGTTCGTACAGGGCCGACAAGATCGCGATGAGGCGAAGCACGACGAGCCGAGGTCGGCCATCGGCACGCCTCGGCGTGGTTCCTGGCTCCAGCGCCCGCTGAACGACAGTGTGCCGGATGCAGCGAGGTAGTTGATGTCGTGGCCGGGCAGTTGCTCGCCGCGGCTGCCGTAGCCGGAGATGGAGCGGTACACGATGCCGGGATTGATCTCGGCGACGCGTTCGTGCCGACGCCGAGCTCGTTCATCACGCCCGGTCGGAAGCCCTCGACGAGCACGTCGTGCTCCCGCGCCAAGTCGAGGAACTCGGCCTGGCCTGCCAGGGTCTTGAGGTCGATGACCACGCCGTGTTTGTTGCGGTTTGCCGCGGCGAATAGCTCACCGCGGATCAGCCGGCCGCCGTCCCTGCCCGGCGGCTCCACCTTGGTCACCTCGGCACCGAGGTCGCCGAGCACCTGCGCCGCCCACGGTCCCGGCAGCAGTTGGGATGCGCGTCGAACACTCGCACCCCGTCCAGTACGCCGCGCTTACCCATGCTTCTCCATAAGCACCACGCGGTTGACCAGTCCGGCCGCGGCCGCGGTAGGAGCCGGGAACCGTTCACCGAGCATCAGTAGTTCAGCCGCGCGGGTTGGGCCCAGACTGCGGGTGAGAAACCAGGCCAACCCGCCGTCGGGCGCCATCCCGCGTTGGGGGAACGGGGCCGCGGAGAAGGCGTCTTCGGCGGTGACGACGAGGTCACAGCAGCGCACCAGGCTCCAGGCGACGCCGACCGCGAAGCCCTCCACCGCGGCGATCGTGGGCATCGACAGGCGCGCCAGCCTGGTGAGGGCGCGGTCCCCGACAGACAACCTGGCGGATGGGGCGCCGATGCCTTCGCCTCGGGACGGGGAGGTTTCACGTCCCCGCCCGCCGAGAAACAGCCTGCGGCTCCGGTGAGCACCAGTGCGCGGATCGTGCTGTCCTCACTGACCTCCGACAGGGCCGCGTCCAGCTCCGCCCAGGTCTGCCAGCCGATCGCATGTTCCGCCGGCACCATTTGATCGACTAGCCCGAGACGCAACCCCTCTTCGGGGGTGACCGCCCTACCGGTGTAGAGCAACTCTAGCGTCGGGCCCTTACCGACGGCCTCTACCAGTCGCTGCGTGCCGCCCGCCCCGGGAAGCAGCCTCAACCGCACCTCGGGCAGGCCCAGCCGGGTCCCTTCGGCCACGAACCGCGGGTCGCAGGCCAGGGCCAGCTCCAGCCCGCCACCCACGGCCGGACCGTTGACCGCCGCGATCCTCGGCATCGGCAGCCGCTGCAAGTCGTCGAAACCGCGCTGGATCGCGCTGACGAACCTCGGAAACAATGAGTCATCGAGCCCGCGCAACATCTTGATGTCGGCGCCGGCGATGAACCTGGACCGGGTGCTGGTGATCACGACGGCACCGACGTCTCCCCGCCGCACAAGTGAGGTGGCCGCCCGGCTGAGCTGGTCCACGAGTTGCCGGTCGAGCGCGTTGGCGGGTGGCCGGTCGACAGTCAGGACCGCGACCGCCCGTTCGACCTTGACCCGAACGTAGCCGTTCTCCGTGGGCGTTCCCATCGTACTCACCGCCACGGGGAGAAGCCGGGGGCGCGCTTCTCCAGGAACGCCGATGCGCCCTCGGTCTGCTCACCCCAAGTCCAGAAGCCGGGGTTGACCTGGTCGAGGATCTTGAACCGGTCCTGCGCCTTGCGAACCGGTGCCAGGGAGTCGTCGAACGACTTCTTCACCAGCTTCAGTACCGTGGGGCTCAACGCCAGCAGTTCGTCGCACCAGCGCCGGACCTCGGTGTCGAGTTCATCCGCCGGTACGACCGAGTTGACCAAGCTCCACTGGAGAGCTTGCTGAGCGTCGTGGCGCCGACACAACATCCAGATCTCCTTGGCCCGTTTCATGCCGACGACGGACCAGAGGTGGCTGACGATCCATCCCTCGGCCGTGCTGGCCACGCGCGGCCCGTTCTGCCCGAACACTGACCGGTCCGAGGAGATCGTGAAGTCGCACATGTACGCCATGTAGTGTCCGCCCTGATCGCGTATCCGTCCACCCGGGCGATCACCGGTTTCAGGCAATCTCGCAACGCCTGGTACAGCCGTTCGCACCTCTCGTCGAAGGCGTCGGCTCCTGCCGCGGCGGAGATCGTCCGCGCGCTCTCGGTGGCGACGTCACCGCCGGCGGAGAAGGCTCGCTCTCCTGCGCCGGTCAACACGATCACGCCCACCTGGCCGTCCTCGGCGGCACGGGCGACCGCACGGTTCCACTGCGCATCTGCGTCCAGGGCGACGTCACGTTCGAGGGCTGACACACCGATCGCGCGAGCGTCGGCCGGCGCTCGCGCCATTCGCGCACCGCCGAACGACTCCACTGATCGTCCACTAAGGATCGCCATCGCGTCACGTTGATGAAGAGGTGACTCATGCACGCGTCAACCACCGAAATGCCGAATCTCGCCGCCTATGACGTCATCCTCGTCAACAGCAGCGGCGGCAAGGACTCACAAGCAATGCT
The DNA here is from genome assembly GCF_003312875.1 of Amycolatopsis albispora. Lineage (NCBI taxonomy): Bacteria > Bacillati > Actinomycetota > Actinomycetes > Pseudonocardiales > Pseudonocardiaceae > Amycolatopsis > Amycolatopsis albispora. The sequence continues at coordinate 6,423,462 of NZ_CP015163.1, read as the reverse complement.
CGACGAGGTCTGTACCCTCGCCGAGGCCGTGGGAGTCCTCGATCGCATCACCGTCCTGCACTGCGCGCTCGGTCACGTCGAGTGGCCCGGCACCAGCGAACTCGCCCGCAAACGAGCAAGGACTGCTCCTCGACCAAGTTCGTCGCCGCGGTCGCTGGCCTTCGGCCTCGGCTCGCTACTGCACTTCGGGCCAGAAGCGAGGCCCAGCAAGGAAACTCATTACGCAACTGGTCGCCGAGCTCGGCGATCTGGGCCGTCCGGGACTGTCCGAACAACGGTGGATCTGATCTTGGTCTGACACGCCGGGCGTGAGCTTGGCGGGAAGGATCGATCATGACCGAAACACTGGACCTCGTGACCGATGATGTGGATCAGCAGCGGCTGGCGGAGCAGCTGCTCGCGCAGGCCAAGGAACAGGGCGTCGACCTGGTGGGGCCGGACGGGCTGCTGAACCAACTGACGAAGAATGTGCTCGAAACCGCGCTGGACGCGGAGATGACCGAGCACCTGGGATACGACAAGCACGACCCGGCCGGCCGCGACAGCGGGAACTCCCGCAACGGCACCAGATCGAAAACGGTACTGACCGAGATCGGGCCGGTGGAGATCGAGGTGCCGCGCGACACCGACTCCTCGTTCGATCCGCAGATCGTGCGCAAGCGGCAACGCCGGTTGACCGGTGTCGATGAGATCGTGCTGTCGCTATCGGCGAAGGGCCTGACCACCGGTGAGATCGCCGCACACTTCGACGATGTCTACGGCGCGAAGGTTTCCAAAGACACCATCTCGCGGATCACCGACAAGGTCGTCGCGGAGATGACCGAGTGGGCAAACCGGCCACTGGACCGCGTGTATCCGGTGCTGTTCATCGACGCGATCCACGTCAAGATCCGCGACGGGCAGGTCACCAACCGGCCCATCTATGTCGCCATCGGCGTTACCGTCAACGGCGAACGTGACATCCTCGGCCTGTGGGCCGGAGACGGCGGCGAGGGCGCCAAGTTCTGGCTCAGCGTGTTGACCGAGATCAAGAACCGCGGCGTTGCCGATGTGTGCATCGCGGTCTGCGACGGGCTGAAAGGGCTGCCGGAGACCATCATCACGGTGTGGGAGCGGGCGGTCGTGCAGACGTGCGTCATCCACCTGATCCGCAACGTGCGCCGTGAGGCGCCTGTTATTTCGATCGGAGGTGAGAGACCTTCGACGCCGGGCCGTCGCAGCGGTTTGGTGAAGCTGAGGGCAGCCTGATCCGCGGAGTGGCGGGGAAGGGTGGAAGCGGCCCTGACAAAGCCGGGACGTGCCAGTACCGCCAGATGGTGCGGGCCCGGCGAGCGAGACGAGAAGGTGCACGTGAGAAACCAGCGGTGAAGCCTCGTTAGCAGGAACCGGCTCGAGCCTGGTGGATCTGGGCCGGGGCGTGGTGCGTGGTCCCCACTGTTTCGATGGGGCCTCCCGTCATGATCGAAGCCGTCGGTCGTGACAGTTCGGGATGAAGGTCTGCGGCGTAGTCCCGAGGGCCGCCGGGTATAGCTGGGCGCCTAACTCGTTGATCGGTAACAGGTGAACACGGGAACCGTCCCGGTCCTGCCTTGCGCGACCGTGTGTCCGATGCGGTGACGTGAGGCTGGGTCCGCTGCCGGCCGATCGGGCCGGGACGGGGCGGAGCCACCGTAGTAGTCCGAGGCCGGGAGAGCCGGTCACATGGCGAAGGGCGGCAGCGATGTGAGCGGGAAGGATGCTGTCATGCCGGAAGACGCACCGGTGAATATTGGTGCTCTGCTCGACCGCCCACTGGTGGTCCGGGAGCGGGTACTGGGGATTCAGACCAAACTGCACCGTTGGGCGACGGCCGACCGGGGCCGTCGCTTTGATGATCTGTTCAACCTCGTGGTGGACCCGGCGTTCCTCGTCATGGCGTGGACCCGAGTCCGGGAGAACAAGGGCGCCAAGACGGCCGGGATCGACGGGGCAACCGCGTGGTCGATCGAGAACAGCGAACGCGGCGTGGCCGGTTTCCTGACCGAACTGCGGTCCTCGGTGAAGAATCGTTCGTTCCGGCCAGCCCCGGTGCGCACCGCGCAGATCCCCAAGACGGGCGGCAAAATCCGCCGCCTGGGGATCCCAACGGTGCGCGACCGCGTCGTGCAGGCGTCCTTGAAACTGGTGTTGGAACCTATCCTGGAGGCCGATTTCGACCCGTGCAGCTACGGGTTCCGCCCGCAATGCCGATGCCAGGACGCCATCGAGGAGATCCGCTTTCACGCCGCACGCGGCTACGAGCAGGTCTTCGAGGTCGATATCGCCGCCTGCTTCGACGAAATCTCGCACCCGGCCCTGATGGACCGGCTGCGGACTCGTGTCGGAGACCGGCGTGTCCTGGCGCTGATCAAGGCGTTCCTGAAGGCGGGCCTGCTGGACGAGTTGCGTGACTTCCGGGACACCACCACCGGAACTCCTCAGGGCGGCATCCTCTCGCCGCTGCTGGCCAATCTCGCTTTGAGTGTTCTCGACGAGCATTTCCGCGCCCGGTGGGAGGCGATGGGCACCCAGATCCAACGCTGGCGAGCCACCCGGCGCGGGGCCGCGACCTACTGCCTGATCCGCTATGCGGACGACTTCGTGGTGATGGTCTTCGGCACCCGGCAGCACGCCGAGAACCTCTACGGGGAGATCGAAACGGTCCTGGACCAGGTCGGGTTGCGGCTGGCGCCCGACAAGACCCGGGTGACCGGCATCGACGAGGGCGTCGACTTTCTCGGGTTTCAAATCCAGCGACACCGGCAGAAAGGAAGCGACCGGCGGCTGATCTACACCTATCCGTCGAAGACGTCCCTGGCGACGATTCGACGCAAGGTCAGCGCAGCCACCGGCAGACAGACCACCAGCCTCCCCGCGGACAAGCTGTTCGTTCGTTTAGGACAGATAACCCGCGGCTGGGCCTTCTACTTCCGGCACGGCGCGTCCAGCCGGGCGTTCGGCGCTCTCGACCACCATCTGTGGTGGAGGGTCTGGCGCTGGCTGCGCAACAAGCATCCGAACCGGAACGCGCGGTGGATCATCCGCCGCTACTACGGCCCCGGCCAGTGGTGGCCCACCAGCAACGGCGTCCGGCTCTTCCAACCCGCAACGGTGAGCATCCAGCGTTACCGATTCCGGGGCGCGAAGATCCCGAACCTGTGGACGGCCCAGAAGGCATAACGGCACTCGCGGAGAGCCCGGTGCACGGAAACGGGCACGCCGGGTTCGGCGGGCGGCCCGCAAACGGACCGGTGGCAACACCGGCACCGCGCTGCGGGCCGACCCCACTCGTTCCGCTATGCCGGACGCCAACACCGGGATGCGATCGTGCGAGGTCTGAAGCCGATCTACACGGCGCCATCGGAGCAGGCGGCCACCGACCGGTTCGACGAGTTCGCGAAGCAGTGGCAGGACAAGTACCCGGCGATCGTGGCGTTGTGGCGCAACGCCTGGGCCGAGTTCGTGCCGTTCCTCGAATACGACGTCGAGATTCGCAAGGTCATCTGCACCACGAACGCGATCGAGTCGATCAACGCCCGCTACCGGCGGGCATCAAGGCCCGCGGTCATTTCCCCTCCGACGCCGCGGCGCTGAAGTGCCTGTACCTCGTCACCCGATCTCTAGACCCCACCGGCCGTGGCAAGGCACGATGGACGATGCGCTGGAAAGCGCCGTTAAACGCGTTCGCGATCACCTTCCCCGGACGCCTCGACCCGACCACCAACGAGAACCAAGATCAGATCCACCGTTCATCTGACAGACCCCTGATCTGCGCCGTGGTTCGCTGACCTGCTGGTTTGTCGCGTTGTCGGGTGGAATCTGTGCACTAAATCGCGGCTCTAGGGTTGCCGGGTGGCTTATGTCCGGACCGTGAAGACCGCCTCGGGGGCGCGTGCGGTGCAGATTGTGCACTCCTCCCATAAGGGCTCTCGCGACATCGAGCACATCAGCTCCGCCCACGACGATGTGGAGTTGGAGCTGTTGCGGACGGTCGCTCGCCAGCGGCTCGTCGCCGGGCAGGGCGAGCTCGACCTGGGGCTCGATGCGCCGCCGGAGGCGGGTGGTCCGTTGCCGATCACAGCCTCGCGGATGGGGCACTTGTGGGACGCGCTCTCGCTGGCCTACGAGGTCCTCGGGTTCGATGCCGCCGCCGACGGGGACGAGGTGTTCCGGCAACTGGTGCTGGCGCGCATTATCGAGCCGACCAGCAAGCTGGACTCGCTGCGGGTGCTGGAGGAGACGGGCATCGCGCCGGTGTCGTATCGGACCCTCAAGCGGCGCCTGCACGCCTATGCCGGCGAAGCGTGGCGGGAGCGGCTGGCGGCGCTGTGCGCCCATCATGTTGGTCTGGGGCCTGCGACGTTGCTGCTCTACGACGTGGCGACCCTGTACTTCGAGACCGACGCCGGGGACGGGTTCCGCGAGTCCGGGTTCTCCAAGGAACGCCGCCTGGAACCTCAAATCACCGTCGGGCTGCTGACCGACGCGACGGGGTTTCCGTTGATGGTCAACGCGTTCGAGGGTAACACGGCCGAGACCACCACCATGCTGCCTACGATCACGGCGTTCCTGGCCGCCCACCGCCTGACAGATGTGGTCATCGTCGCTGACGCCGGGATGATCTCCGAGAAGAACATGAAGGACATCGAGGCCGCAGGCCTGTCGTTCATCCTCGGGATGAAGATCCCCGAGATCCCCTACATCGTCGCCGAGTGGCGCAAGGCCCACCCGGACACCGAGATCGCCGACGGGCAAGTGTTCACCCAGCCGTGGCCGGCCGGGCCGACTGATAAGCGCAAGGACCAGGTGCGCTACTACCAGTACAAGCACGATCGAGCTCGGCGCACGCTCAAAGGCATCGACGAACAGGTCCGCAAAGCCGAGCAGGCCGTGGCCGGCAAGACCGCGATCAAGCGCAACCGATTCGTCAAGCTCACCGACGCCACCAAGACCGTCAACCGCGACCTCGACCTGGAGGCCAAGGCCCGGGCACTGGCCGGGATCAAAGGCTACGTCACCAACATCGAAGACCCCACGCCCGAGCAGGTCATCGGCGCCTACCACCAACCGTTTCAGATCGAGAAAAGCTTTCGCATGGCCAAATCGGACCTGGCCGCACGCCCGATCTTCCATCGCACCAGGGACTCGATCGAGGCGCACCTGACGATCGTGTTCGCCGCCCTGGCCGTCTCCCGCTGGATCGAGGACACAACCGGCTGGTCCATCAAGAAGTTCGTCAAGACCATCCGCCGCTACCGCACGCTCCATATCCAGGCCGGCGACTACGTGATCACGGCAGCCGACCCACTACCCGACAACATCCAGCACGTTCTCGAAGCGATCAAAGCCCGAGCCGCTACGCACTAAATTGGCCCAACTCGGGAAGCACTGCAACCCTCGCTGGCGAAGAGCTTTGGTCGCCGTTGCAACCTGTTTCGCAGACGTTTGGCCAGGGTTTCTGGTCAGCGGACCACGACGCCGTCTGTCACACCGGCGTACTTCTCCCGCAGCACGGTCTTGAGTAGTTTGCCGGTGGCGTTGCGCGGCAGGGCATCGACGAAGTGCACCTCGCGCGGGCACTTGAAGTGCGCCAGTCGTTCGCGGCACCAGGTGACGAGTTCTTCCGGGGCCGGGTCCCGCCCGGCCGCGGGGTCGGGTACGACGACGGCCACCACTCGCTCGCCCCATCGCGGATCGGGACCGCCGACCACTGCGGCGTCGGCGACCTTGGGGTGCTTGAACAACACCTGCTCGACCTCGATAGGATAGACGTTCTCACCACCGGAGATGATCATGTCTTTCTTCCGGTCGACCAGGGTGATGTAGCCTTCCTCGTCCATTCGCCCGAGATCACCGGTGTGGAACCAGCCGTTGCGGAAGGCCTCGGCGGTGGCCTCGGGGCGCATCCAGTAGCCAGCGAAGATGTTAGGACCGCGAAGGACCAGTTCGCCGACGGTGTTCGTCGGGACGTCCCGGTCGCCGTCATCGACGATGCGGGCTTCGACGTGCATCGCGACCCGCCCGATCGACCCGGCCTTGCTCCTCGCGTGGGCCGAGTCGAGTATGGAGACCAGCGGCGCGGTCTCGGTCATGCCGAAGCCCTCGATGAACGGGACGCCTCGCTCGTTGAGGAACTCGATCATGGGCAGTGGACATGGAGCTCCGCCTCCCATGGCCAGTTCCAGGGACGACAGGTCGTAGGAGCCGAAGTTCGGTACCTGAGTGATCGCGACCCACATCGCCGGCACCATGAACTGGACCGTTGCGCGGTGCTCGGCCATGGCCGTGAGCGTGCCGACCGGGTCGAAGTTGGGCAGGATCACGTTCGTGCCACCGACGTAGAGCAGCGGCAGTGAGTGCACGCCGAGTCCGCCGATGTGGAACATCGGGGCCACCGTGACCGTCACGTCGCGCGAGGAAAGCGGGTGCTCGGTGCCGAGCACGTTGATCGCGTTCCAGAGCAAGTTGTCGTGGGTGAGCATGGCCCCCTTGGGGCGTCCGGTGGTCCCGGAGGTGTACATCAACATGGCGGTGTCAGTTCCGGCGACGTCCGCCGCGGCGAAGTCCGCCGGCCCGCTGGCCAGCAGCTCGTCGTAGGCCAGGCCGTCTTCGTACCCGCCGTCGCCCACCTGGACCGTGTGGCGTACCCGCACGCCGGGTTCGGTCAGGGCGCCGCGCACGATGTCGGTGAACTGGCCGTTGAACACGAGCACGTCCGCGCCGGAATCGCCGAGAATGAAACCGACCTCCATGGCGGCCAACCGCACGTTGATCGGCACCATGATCGCGCCGAGTTTCGCGCAGGCCAGCAGCGTCTCGAGGAACTCCACCGAGTTGACCATCAACGCGGCGACCCGGTCGCCCCTGCGCACGCCGAGTCCGGCGAGCGCCGAGGCCAGCTGATCGGTCCGCCGGTCGGCGTCCGCGTAGGTGAAAGTGCGCTCGCCCGCAACGAAGGCTTTCGAGTCGCCTTGCAGAAAGGCGCGTTTGGTGACCCAGGCGCCGATTCCTCGGTTCATCGTGTGTCTCCGGTTGGTAGTCGCCCCGCGCGGTACCACGGCGCGGGGGCGAGATCGTGGGCAGGTCTGTTCATCGGTCATGTCTGGGCTGCCGGAACGGTTCGCGTCGGTCGGCGGGTCGCCACGATTTCGGAACGCCACACTCGGGGACCGACTCGTCGCCGCCGAAGGTCTGGATCGAGCATGGTCACCGGCCGGGCGGAGACCGCTGCCGGTTGGGCGCGGGCTTGCTGTCTCGGTCACGTCGAACACGACCCCGCACTAGTCGTTGCGGAAGTGGTCCCGGTACTGATCGCGCAGGACGTTCTTCTGGATCTTTCCGGTGGCGGTGCGGGGCATCTCGTCCACGAACACGACGGCCTTGGGCACCTTGAACCCGGGCAGTCGACTGCGGGCGGCGGCGAGCACGTCCTCCTCGCTTAGATCACTGCCTGGCTTGCGGGTCACGACCGCCGTGATCGCCTCCGACCACCGTTCGTGCGGCAGTCCGACCGCGACGACCTCCTGGATGCGGGGTTCGGCCTCGTAGAGTGCCTTCTCCACCTCGATGGAGGCGACGTTCTCCCCGCCGGTTTTGATGACGTCCTTCTTGCGGTCGGCGAACCACAGCAGTCCGTCCGCGTCGAACCGGCCGACGTCGCCGGAGTGGAACCAACCGTGGGCGAACGCCGCGGCCGTGGCTTCGGGGTTGCGCAGGTAGCCCTCCATGGCGTGTGGGCCACGGTAGACGATCTCGCCCGTTTCGCCCTGGGGGAGCAGGTGGCCGTCGTCGTCCATGATGCCGACCTGCACGTTGGGAACCGGTAGTCCGACCGAACCGGCGTGGGACAGCTGGTATTCGGGGGGAAAGACCGTGGTGATCGGGTTCATCTCGGTCTGGCCGAAGCCGAGGGCGAACTCACATCCGAACACCTCGATCGCCCGGCGAAGGTCGGTGTCGGGCATCGGTGCCATGGCGTAGATCGCCAAGCGCAGGCTGGAGAGATCGCGTTTGTCGATGTCGTCGTGGTCCATCATCGCCCGGTACATCATGGGCAGCGCGAAGATTTCGGTGAGGCGTTCGGACTCGATGGTGGCCAGCAACGCCGCCGGATCGAAGGTGCGCAGCAGTACCGCGGTTCCCCCCATGTAGAACAGGCCGGTGGTGAAGCCGTTGAGTTGCGCGGTGTGGAACAGCGGCATCATCACCCCGGCGCGCTCCCGTTCGCTGATGCCCAGAACCAGCGGGGCGTTCAGTGATTCGAGATAGACCGCGAGGTGGCTGCTCACCACACCCTTGGGGGCCGAGGTGGTGCCGCTGGTGTAGAGGTAGCTGACCGGGTCGCGATCCTCGACGAAACACTCCGGCTCCGCGTCGCCTTCCGCGCCAACGAAGTCGTCGAACTCGCGCCAGGACGCCGAGCCCGAGGCTTCCCACGCCGCACCGGTGCCGTGGGCAACGACCACGTCGGTCACGGCGCTGTCGTCGAGCTGGTCCAGCGCGGCCGACACCAGGCCGGCAAGCTGGCTTTCCACGACGACGCCCCGGGACCGGGAGTGATCGAGCACGTAGGCGGTCTCCCGTGGGCCCCAAGCAAGATTGACCGGCACACAGACGACACCGGTCTTGGCGCACGCGTAGTAGGTCAGCAGGAACTCCGTGCTGTTTCCGCTGACCAGGGCCAGCACCTCGCCGCGCCGGTATCCGTTCCGCAGCAGCGCGTTCGCCAGCCGGTTCACCGCCGCGTTGAACTCGCGATAGGACAGCCGTCGTGGCCCGTCCACGACCGCCTCGTGGTCGGGGCGCCGCCAGGCGGTGCGGGTGAGCATGTCGCCGACATTCACCCGGGTCACCAGATTCCGCTGGAGATCTTGCTCGGTCATCGATTGGCTCTCCTTCTCGACACGCTCCGCGACGCGGCGGACCGGATGGCTTGGCCGAGGTGGCGACTGACGTCCGCCAGTTGTGAATCGTTCGTTGGGTGAGGCCCGCGGCATCGTGGCCGCTCGTCGCGTGCCCACGAACTGTTCACCACACGCGTGCCGAGGTCGTCGGCTCGCCGGTGGTTCAGCCGCCCGGGCCCAGGGTGCGTGTGAGCGCCAGGACCGTCGACGGACGGCTGGTCGTGTGGGAGGCTCCAGGTCGCGCGCACGACGAGGCCGCCGGCGGTGACGGGTTCCCGTCGGTGCGCGGCGGGCGGGTGGTGCTGCCCGACCGTGACGTCCAGGTCGAGGTCCACGTTACCCATCGTTGCCCTCGTTTCGCCGTTGATAACCGGGCTGACATAGTTAAAGCTGAATTACTAGGATCCTACTGTTCGAGTGCCGCGTTGTGAAGCTGGTCGCATCGAGGCAGGCCTGGCCGAGATGGCCGGGCCGCGCGCACGGAGTGCTTCGCACCGTTGTTCAAGCTAGTGAATCGCGAGCGACGCTCAGCAAACGGATGTGGAGGCGAGAGGGACATGCAGACGCCGAGAGGGGCGGATGCCTCGAGCGAGAGGCGTCGGCGGTACACGACCGGGCGCCCCCGCACCCACGATGTCGCCGCGGCCGCCGATCGGCCTCACCGTCGAGGTCGGCCGCTGGCACGGGCGAGGCATGAGACGCCGCTGGATCTGACGTCCGGTCCCAGGGCAGTCGCCCGTCGCCGCGTATCCGTACCGGGACGGCCTGCGGTCGACCCGGCGGAGTCCGACAACGCGGGCGTGTCGGTCCGCCTGCACGCCGGCATGAATCCTCCGCGACCTCGCCGCCCGCTCCGCGACCCGTCACACGATCGACACAGTGATGGGGCATCGGCGATCGAGGTGAGCTACCCACAAAGTGGGCCAGTGGCTTGGTTGACCATCAACCGCCGGAAACCCCGCATCGTGTTGAACGAGGCAGGGCGCGGTTGGCCGTGTGCGGGCGTGTACAGGTTCGACGGTGATGCGAACGTGCTGGTGCTGGCCGGCGTGGGCGGCCGGGCAGTCCGCGCCGGTAGCAGCCGGAAGGAACTGGCCGATACCGCGCTTACCGTGCTACCACTTGACTTCGTGTCCCAGTACGGCGGCGACATCGAGGTGGCCACGCCGACGATCGCCGCCGGGCAACGTCGTCGCGAACCCTGGTGGGTTCGTGCTCGCGCAGTGCTGCGACCTGTGCGTGGCCGCCGACACCGCACGGTTCGCGGTCACCGGGGTCAAGGTGGTCAGGGGTACAAACCGTGGGTCGTGCCGCTGCCCCGCCTTGTTTCGCCGCGCATAGCCATGCGGCTTCTGCTCATCTGCGACCCAATTGACGCTGGCCGGGCATACCAGGTTGGACTGCTGAACGCGGTAGCGCCGTCACCCCGACTCGCGGAGAGCGGTGCAACGACCGGCCGAGCGCATCCTCGCGAACGCACCGCCGTCCGTGCTGGCCGCCAGGAGGAACTATGCGTCTGATGGCCGAGTCCCCGCTGGGACGCCTGCGCCACGGCGAGGCAGAGCTGGGAAGCCCGAGGCATCGCTGCCGGGACGCCCAGGAAGAACTCGTGGCCGTCGCGGCCAAGCCCGCTTCAAGAGGAGCGGGGCGCTGATGGGTGCCGCACCCTCGCCTGGGATGCGCGCTGTCGCATTCTCCTGTCTGGCCGCGTGGCGGGAACAAGTTCCCATCGCGACGGCGGCCAAGCAACGGGATGAAGGAAGGGGCTCCAAGTGAGCAGCGAGGCCGAGGCACCACTGCGGACCCGTGATCCCGCGCGCAAGGAACGCATCCTCGCCGCCGCCGCCGACCTGGTAGCCCGCCACGGCTACCACGCCGTGTCCATGGCCGACATCGGCGCCGTGGCCGGCATCACCGGCGCCGGCATCTACCGGCACTTCGACAGCAAGTCTGCCGTGCTGGTGGCGCTGTTCGACCGGGTGATCGACGGGCTGGTGCGTGAAGAGCAGGGCATCGTAGCTGGCACCGCCGACCTTCGGGAAACCCTGGACAAGTTGATTGCCGGCCAGGTCGAATTCGTGGTGCGCGATCGGGAACTGGCCCAGGTCTACCACAACGAGATCCATAATCTTCCCGAGGAAGACCGCCGCCGGCTACGCCGCAAGCAGCGGCTCTACCTCGAAGAGTGGGTACACGTCCTGATGGAGCTGCGCCCGGAACTCACCGATACCGAGGCCCGCACCATCGTGCACGCGGCCATCGGTGCTATCCAGTCGACGCTGTTCCACCGCGTCGGTCTCCCCGAACCGAGGCTGCGCGAACTGCTCGCCGAATGCGCCCGCTCGGTGCTCAACGGCGGCTGACCCCCGGACACAGGCCGTCCTGCGGCAAGCCTCCAGCACAACCAAACCATGGGTCCGGTTCGCCGTGGCCAGTGCGTGGCGCGGCCGCGGGTCGTGCGGTGGCCATGTCGGTCGGTGTCGCCCTCGGCTGGGAACCGGCGCTGGGCCTCCGGTGGCGAATTCGACGACGTACGCGGAGATGTCCACTCCGGACTCGATGCGGCTGGACGCTTGATTCCGTGAAGTTGGTGTTGACGGTCGAACGCAGTGCGGTCGCGTCGGTGGCGTTGGCCTGGCAGCGGGAGGTTTCCGCGGACCTGGACCGGGCCAACGCCGATGGTGGGGTCACCGCCATGGGGCCACGCCTAGAAGTGACTTGGCTGGTGCGTGGTTCCCGGACGGGCGAGCAGGTCGCGTCACGCGGTTTGAGACTACCGCGACCGTTGGCGCGGTAGCGGCAAGCAGGGAGTCGGAGACGAGGTGTGTCATCGGCTGGTCGTGACGTGACCGGGTAGCTGGTCGAGGTTGAAGACGAGGGTGGATCGGGCGGCCAGGCCGTGCTCGGTGTGGCAGTCGATCGCTAGCGTCGCCTGGCGGGGCTGCGCTGTGTCGTCGATGGAGAGCACGCGGCCGTCGGTGCGCAGGGTGTCGCCGGCGCAGACCGGCGCGATCATCTGCAGCCGCCTGCGCGCTAGCCAGGCGTCCGGGCCCGCCCAGGCCTTGCCGACGCGGTCGACGAAGCCGTGGAGAAACATGGTGTTGAGGTAGACGTCGCGGGCGCCCTGTTCTCGCGCGTAGGCGTGGTCGTGGTGGCCGCGGAAGAAGTCGCGGGTGGCCGCGGCGTCGAGCACGCACCGGGTGACTGTCACCGGCATCCGCACCTCGGGGAGAACCTCGACCGCGTCCGCCGGGTCAGCCGCGGCCGGGGCAGCCTGCCGCGTGGGCGGCTTGGCGTCGGAGGCGCGGTAGCGGAAGAGCACGTTGTCGTTGGTGGCGACCAGCGTGCCTTCCTGGTTCCGGCATGCGGACCGTGTGGTGACAAAGTGGCCCACGCCCAGCGCGGTGTGCTTCTCCGCGGAGACGGACTCCACGCGCTCGCTGAAGGTGAGCCGGTCGCCGACTCGCATCGGGGCGAGGAACCGGGTGTCGGTGGAGACGTTGATCAGCGTGGTGCCGGGCAGCGGCACGTCGAGGGCGAGGATCGGCGCGTGCTCCGGTCTGCCCCACGGGTTCCACGGCAGCGGGAACGCCCAGACCATGAGCATTCCGGGCGGCGAGATCAGCGCCCCGTACCGCCTCCCCGCGGCGTCGGCGTCCCAGTGGTTCTCGTCGGCGTCCTCGACGAGGGCGCAGAAGTACGCGATCTGCGCTTCGTTGACCGGAAACGGCGCCTCGGTGGTGACCTCGTGGCCGATCCAGGCCTGCGCTTCGGCGTGCGACCCGGTGACCACGTAGTTGAGCGCGTCGGCGTAGTTGACGGTCATGAGGGTGTCTCCTCCCGCGGCCGGAACTGCGGGATCGCGACGTCTCCGCGTGGTTCGAACGTGACCTGGACCGGGGTGCCAACGCGGACCGTGTCCGGGGCGCAGTCGACGACGTTGGCCATCATCCGAGGTCCTTCCGCCAGTTCGATCACGGCCAGCACGTAGGGTGCGGTGAACGCGGGGGACGGTGGCTGGTGCACGGTCGTGTAGGTCAGCACGATGCCGCGGCCGGAGGGCTCCGCCCATTCGAGGTCGGTGCACCAGCAGTAGGGACACCATGCTCGCGGGTGGTGGTGGAACCTGCGGCACGCGCGGCACCGAGGTAGTGCGAACCGGCCCTCGACGGCCGCACGCCAGTAGGGTGCGGTGTCCTCGTACAGGGTGGGAACGGGTGCGGTGGTGGTCATCGTGCGGTCCTTCCCAGGAGCACGGTGGAGTGGTCGGCCATCATTCCGCCGTAGGTGTGGACCAGGGCGATGTCCGCCTCGACCTGCCGGTCTCCCGCCTGGCCCATCACCTGGCGGGCGCCCTCGATCAGCATCGACATACCGGAGGCGTCTCCAGTGTGTCCGAAGGACAGCAGTCCGCCGTAGGTGTTGACCGGAAGGACCCCGTCCGGCGCGGCCGCACCGTTCAGGTAGAAGTGGCCACCCTTGCCGGGCTCGGCGAGGCCGGTCTCCTCCAACAGCAGGATCGGGTTGATGCTGAAGGCGTCGTAGAGCTGGGCGATGTCCACGTCCGACGGGGCGAGGCCAGCCATGGCGAACGCGGTGCGGGCCGAGACGCCCGCGCCCATGGTGGCGAAGTCGCTGGCGTGGCTGATGTTGCCGTGGTCGTGGTGCTCCCCGAAGCCGAGTAGGTAGGCGGGCTGCTGGGTGAGCTCACGTGCCAGCTCGCCGCGCATCACCAGGAACGCCGCGCCCCCTTCGCACGGCACCGAGCAGTCCAGGAGGTGAAACGGCGAGGCGATCGGCCGTGAGTCGAGAACCTGCTCGATGGTCAGCGGGCCCGCCGGTCGCATCAGCGCGTCAGGGTGGCGCAGCGCCCACTCCCGGCTGGTGACCGCGACCGCGGCCAGCGCTTCCCGCGGGGTGCCCCGCTCAGCCATGTGCCGGGTGGCGGCCAGGGCGTAGAGGGCGGGGATGAAGCTGCCGTAGGGGTACTCGAAGTCCGGGTGGCTGATCATGCGGGCCATCAGGTCGGCACCGCCGGCGCCGACCTTGGGGAACTTGCCCGCGCCCACGCACAACACTGCGTCCGCCAGCCCCGCCCTGATGGCCGTCGCCGCGCGGGTGAGCATGACGGTGTAGGTGGCGCCGCCCACGTTGATCGTTTCGCAGAACCGCGGTCGGATGCCCAGCGCGTCGTTGATCCGCTCGTGGTTGAAGACGTCGGCGCCCTGTCCGCCCGCCATGCCGGCAGGGCAGACCAGCAGCCCGTCCACGGCGTTCGGCCCGATCCCGGAGTTGGTCACGAAGTGGCGCAGGACGAGTTCCTGCATCGCCGCTCCGTCGTAGTCAGGATAGCGCCCGGGCGGAAGCTCTTCGACCGCCGCGATAGCGGGGCTGCCGGACAGTGCTGGTGACCTCATGGTGCGCCTCGCATGTCACCGGTTCGGCCAGGACCCAGTGATCGCCAGGACCACCTTGGATCGTCAACAACAAGAGAACTCGGAGTGCCCGTGTCCGGGTCACGGTGGCGGTCAGGATTGGCCCTTCGCGCCCGGCTCCTTGGCCGGTCCTTGGGTTCGGATTCGTCCACAGTGGCACCAGGGGGCGCCTGGGGACGGGGTTCCCTTCGTCTGGTGATTGGTTCTCGCTGTTCGACGCGCACGCCTCTCCTTCTGTCAATCCCTGTCAACCGGCGCGTTCGGGGATCCCGGCTGGTGTTAGACATCTCAGCCCACTGCCACCGGCGCGCGGCACGCGTGCCGGCGGGGGTTGTGGTTGGCGCCTCTCTCCAAGTATGTTAACCATGATTAACGGAGCGTGGGAAGGCTCAGAGGTGATGGCGCACACTCGGCGGATGTGTCACAGCCGCCGGGTGTGGCCGGAACGTCATGAGGTGCCACGAGATTTGGTCAAGCGTCCGGACGGTGGGTGAGTCCGCCGACAGGTTGTCGGTGCGATTCGACTTGCGGGAGCGCTGAAGAGGTGCTTCGTGCGGCGAAGGGCATCGGAGTGGAGGAGAGCCAAGGTGGACTTTCGGGAGACCGACGAGCAGCGCGCACTTCGCGAGGCGGTGTCCAAGCTCGCCGCCTCGTTCGGCCACGAGTACTTCGTGGAGCGGGCGAAGTCGGGCCAGAAGAGCACCGAACTCTGGCAGGCCGTGGGACGGCAGGGCTTTCTCGGGGTGAACATCGATGAGGCCCATGGCGGCGGCGGGGGTGGCGTCTACGAGCTGCAACTGGTGAGCGAGGAACTCGCCGCTGCGGGCTGTCCGCTGTTGATGATGGTGGTCTCGCCGGCGATCTGCGGCACGATCATTCAGGCGCATGGCACGGACGAGCAGCGCAAGCGGTGGCTGCCCGGCATCGCCAGCGGTGAGACGATCATGGCGTTCGCGATCACCGAGCCGGACGCCGGGTCGAATTCACACAACATTTCTACAGCGGCGACCCGGGACGGCGGCGACTACGTGCTGCGCGGAACCAAGTACTACATCTCGGGGGTGGACGAGGCGGAGGCCGTCCTGGTGGTGACCCGCACGGGTACCGACGCGTCCGGACGTGGCAGGCTCAGTCTGCTGATCGTGCCGACCGACGCGCCGGGGCTGGAGCGAACCGCGATCCCGGTGGAGGTCACCGCGCCGGAGACGCAGTTCACGTTGTTCTTCGACGATGTGCGGGTGCCTGCGGAGAACCTGATCGGCGTTGAGGGGGAAGGCCTCAAGCAGGTGTTCATGGGGCTGAACCCGGAGCGGATCATGGGTGCGGCGCTGGCGAACGGGATCGCGCGCTATGGCCTGACCAAGGCGTCCGAGTACGCCCGCGAGCGGAATGTGTGGGGGGTGCCGATCGGGTCGCACCAGGGCGTTGCCCACCCGCTGGCGAACGCCAAGATCCAGGTCGAGCTGGCTCGGCTGATGACCCGGCAGGCCGCCTGGTTGCACGACGAGGGCGACCCCGCGTCTGGTGAGGCGGCGAACATGGCGAAGTACGCCGCCGCTGAGGCCGGATTGACGGCGCTGGACCAGGCGATTCAGACCCACGGCGGCAACGGGATGTCCACCGAGTACGGGCTGGCCACGTTGTGGGGGCCGTTGCGGTTGATGCGGACCGCGCCGATCAGCCGGGAGATGATCCTCAACTACGTGGCCCAGCACGGTCTGGGCCTGCCGAAGTCGTACTGACCGGCGCGGACGCGATCGAAAGCGGGAAGAAGCATGCCGGTGCTGAAATCAACGCTCGACACGGCCAGCGAGACCTACCTGCTCAACCGGAAGGCCAATCTCGCCGCGCTGGCCGAACTCGACGAGCAGCTGGAGATCGTTCGTGCGGGAGGCGGCCCGAAGTACCTCGAGCGGCATCGCAAGCGGGGACGGTTGCCGGTGCGGGAGCGGATCGAGCTACTGGTTGACCGCGACGCGCCGTTTCTCGAGTTGTCGCCGCTGGCCGCGTGGGGCACCGACTTCCTGGTGGGCGCCAGCGTGGTCACCGGCGTCGGCGTCGTCTCGGACGTCGAATGTATGATCATCGCCCACGACCCGACGGTGCGCGGCGGGGCGATGAACCCGTACTCGCTGCGCAAGACGCTCCGAGCGCTGGAGATCGCGCGCCGCAACCGGTTGCCGGTGATCAATCTGGTCGAGTCCGGGGGTGCCGACCTGCCGACGCAGGCCGAGCTGTTCGTCCCCGCAGGCAAGATCTTCCACGACCTCACCGAGCTGTCCGCGATGGGGGTGCCGACCGTCGCGCTGGTGTTCGGCAACTCCACCGCCGGTGGGGCGTACGTGCCGGGCATGTGTGACTATGCTGTGCTGGTCGATCGCCAGGCGAAGGTGTTTCTCGGTGGGCCGCCGCTGGTGAAGATGGCCACCGGGGAGGAGGCCGACGACGAGGAGCTCGGTGGGGCGGACATGCACGCGCGGGTGTCCGGGCTGGCGGATCATTTCGCCGTGGACGAGCTGGACTGTATCCGGATCGGCAGGCAGATAGTGGCCGAGACCAACTGGCGCAAGTTGGGGCCGCCGCCGACGGAGCTGCCTGATGAGCCGCGCTACGACCCGGAGGAGCTGCTTGGTGTCGCCTCGGCCGACTTCCGGGTGCCGTTCGACCCTCGGGAGGTCCTGGCCAGGGTTGTGGATGGTTCCCGGTTCGGGGAGTACAAGGCGCGCTATGGCACCAGCCTGGTCACCGGGTGGGCCTCGATCCACGGTTATCCGGTCGGGGTCCTGGCCAACGCGCGCGGCGTGCTGTTCTCCGAGGAGTCCGAGAAGGCCAGCGAGTTCATCCTGCTGGCGAACCAGTCCAGCACTCCGTTGATCTTCCTGCAGAACACCACTGGCTACATGGTCGGCACCCGGTACGAGCAGGGGGGGATCATCAAGGACGGCGCCAAGATGATCAACGCGGTGACCAACAGCACGGTCCCGCACATCACGATTAACATCGGGGCGTCGTTCGGAGCGGGCAACTACGGCATGTCGGGCCGTGCCTACGATCCCCGCTTCGTCTTCAGCTGGGTCAACGCCAAGTGCGCGGTGATGGGGCCGCAGCAACTGGCGGGCGTGCTCTCGATCGTGGGCCGTCAGGCCGCCGAAGCCGCGGGCAAGCCGTTCGACGTCGAGGCCGACGAGAAGCAGCGGCGCGCCATCGAGGCGCAGATCGAGCGCGAGTCGCATGCCTTCTTCATGTCCGCCCGGCTCTACGACGACGGGGTGATCGACCCGCGGCAGACCCGCACGGTGCTGGGTATCGCGTTGTCCGCGGCGCATTCCCAGGAGGTGGCGGGACGGCGCGGTTTCGGCGTGTTCCGGATGTGATGGAGTCGACGGTGTCCAGGATCAACAAGCTGCTGGTGGCCAACCGGGGTGAGATCGCCTCCCGGGTGATGCGCACGGCCCGTGAGCTCGACATCGGCACGGTGGCGGTGTTCTCCGACGCGGACGCGCACGCCCCCTTCGTCGCGGAGGCCGATCAGTCCGTGCATCTGCCGGGCGTGGCGCCGGCCGACACGTATCTGCGTGCCGACCTGCTGCTGGACGCGGCCCGGCGGACCGGGGCGGACGCCGTTCATCCCGGCTATGGCTTCCTGTCGGAGAACGCGGGGTTCGCCAGAGCGTGCGAGGACGCGGGACTGGTGTTCGTCGGGCCGCCGCCGGCCGCGATCGAGGCGATGGGCTCGAAGACCGCGGCCAAGGAACTCATGGCCCACGCGGGTGTGCCGGTGCTGCCCGGAATCGTGATCGACGACGAGGAGGTCGACCCGCGCTCGCTCGAGGCTCAGGTGGCCGCCGAGATCGGCTACCCCGTCCTGGTCAAGGCCGCCTACGGCGGTGGCGGCCGCGGCATGCGGGTGGTCGAGGCCAAAGCCGGGCTGGCCGACGCGGTCACCTCCGCCAGGCGCGAGGCCGCCTCGGCGTTCGGCAACGCGACCGTGTTCCTCGAACGCTACGTCGACTCTCCCCGCCACATCGAGGTGCAGATCTTCGGCGACCGGCACGGCACCGTGGTGGACCTGTTCGAGCGCGAATGCTCCATCCAGCGGCGCTACCAGAAGATCCTCGAAGAGGCGCCGTCCCCCGCGGTCGACGATCGGCTGCGCGCCGAACTGGGCCAGGCCGCCGTCGCCGCCGGCAAGGCGATCGGCTACGTCGGCGCCGGCACCGTCGAGTTCGTCCTCGATTCCAGCGGCCAGTTCTACTTCCTCGAGGTCAACACCCGGCTGCAGGTGGAGCATCCGGTGACCGAGCTGGTGACCGGACTGGACCTGGTGCGGCTGCAGCTCCTTGTCGCTGAGGGCGCGCCGTTGCCGCAGGAGGCGCTGGAGGCGACCATCTCCGGACACGCCGTGGAGGCCCGGCTGTACGCCGAGGACACCGCCGCCGGTTTCCTACCCGCCACCGGCACGCTGCACCGCTTCGACATTCCCCGCCTGCCCGGTGTCCGGGTCGACGCGGGCGTGGCGGACGGTTCCGTGGTGAGCCCGCACTACGACCCCATGCTGGCGAAAGTGATCGCGCACGGCCGCACCCGAGACGAAGCGATCCGGACACTGGCCCGGACCCTCGCGGACAGCAGATTGCACGGTGTCGTCACCAACCGGGACTTGCTCATCGGCATCCTGCGCGAGGACGAGTTCCGCTCGGGCGCGATCGACACTGGCTACCTGAGCAGGCACGACCCGGTCGAGGTGGAACGCTGCTGGCGTGACCCGCAGGCAGTGTCGACGCATGCGCTCGCGGCGGCGCTGGCCGGACAGGCCGAACGCAGGGCGAGGGCACGGGCGCTGGCCACCGTCCCATCCGGCTGGCGCAACGTGGACAACGGCCCGCAGCGGGTGGCCTTCGTCGCCGACGGCGAGGACATCGACGTGACGTACCGGATCCGGGACGGTGAGGTGACCGGGAGCGTGGCCGGGCAGGCGCTGGGCGCCGTCCACGCCTTCACGCTGGCGCCGGACCGAGTGGACATCGCCGTCGGCGGTACTCGGTGCGCGATGTCGGTGAGCCGCTACGGCGACGAAGCCTACGTCGACAGCGCGCTGGAAAGCACCCGGCTCACCGAGAAGGCCCGGTTTCCCGACCCCACCGCGGTCCGGGAACCGGGGTCGCTGCTCGCGCCGATGCCGGGGACGGTCGTGCGCGTGGCGGTCGAGCTCGGGCAGGAGGTCACGGCCGGTACCCCGATCCTCGTGCTGGAGGCCATGAAGATGGAGCACACGGTGGCGGCCCCCCATGACGGCACGGTCGCCTCGGTGAACGTCGCGATGGGACAGGCCGTCGATACGGGCTCGGTGCTCGCGGTCGTCGAGGAACGGATGGATTGATGGTCGCCTTCGCCGAGTTGCTCGCCGACCTCCAGGCCGAAACCCGAGTGGTCGAGGACATGCTGACCGGGCTGAGCCACGCCACCTGGGACGCGCCGACCCCCGCGCCGGGGTGGGCGATCCGCGACCAGGTCAGCCATCTGGCCTACTTCGACGAGGCGGCCACTCGGGCCGCAGTCGATCCCGACCGCTTCCGCGCGGTGGAGGCCAAGCAGGTGTCGCGAAACCCGGCGTTCGCCGACGAGGTAGCCCAGCGGCATCGGGGGCTGCCGCCGGCGGAGCTGTCGACCTGGTTCCGCGACGCGCGCCGGCGCCTGGTCGACACGGCGTCCGGACTGGACCCGAAGCTCCGGGTGCCGTGGTATGGGCCGGAGATGAGCCTCGCGTCCTCGATCACAGCCCGGCTGATGGAGACGTGGGCGCACGGCCAGGACATCGCCGACGCCCTCGGTGTCGAGCGCACTCCGACCGCGCGGTTGCGGCACATCGCACATCTGGGGGTGCGCACCTTTGGGTTCGCGTTCGGGCGGCACGGGAAGCCGGTTCCCGCCGACCCGGTCCGCGTCGACCTGTCGAGTCCCGATGGTGCGACCTGGACGTGGGGGCCGCCGCGAGCGCGGGACATCGTGTCCGG
The DNA here is from genome assembly GCF_003312875.1 of Amycolatopsis albispora. Taxonomy (NCBI): domain Bacteria; kingdom Bacillati; phylum Actinomycetota; class Actinomycetes; order Pseudonocardiales; family Pseudonocardiaceae; genus Amycolatopsis; species Amycolatopsis albispora. Next base: position 6,403,092 of record NZ_CP015163.1, on the reverse strand, counting down.
GCCCGCGTTGGACTTCTGCCTCGTCGTGACCCAGCGGCGGCACGTCGCCGACACCGCGCTGAAGATCAGCGGGCCGGTGGCGGCCGAGTGGATGTCCATCGCCCAGGCCTTCGCCGGCCCACCGGGGCCGGGGCGTGCGCCAGGTGAGTTCGCCAGGAAGGAGAAGACGGTCCGATGAATTCCCGTGCCGTGCGGATCGGCAACTGTTCCGGCTTCTACGGCGACCGCGTCGCCGCGGCCAGGGAGATGGTCGACGGCGGCCCGGTCGACGTGCTCACCGGCGACTACCTGGCCGAGCTCACCATGTTGATCCTGTGGAAAGCCAAGCAGAAGGATCCCGGCGCCGGGTATGCCCAGACGTTTGTCACGCAGATGGAGCAGGTGCTGGGCACCTGCCTCGACCGCGGGATCCGGGTAGTGACCAACGCGGGCGGATTGAACCCGGCCGGCCTCGCCGAGCGGCTCACCGAGCTGGCCGAGCGCCTCGGACTGTCACCGCGGATCGCCTATATCGAGGGCGACGACCTCACGAACAGGATCGACGACCTCCTCGACCAGGGGCACTCGCTGGCGCACCTGGACACCGGCAAGCCCCTCGCCGACGCCGGCGTCAAACCCGTCACGGCCAACGCCTACCTGGGCGGCTGGGGTATCACCGAAGCCCTGGCCGCTGGCGCCGACATCGTCGTGTGCCCCCGGGTCACCGACGCCTCCCTGGTCACCGGCCCGGCCGCGTGGTGGCACGGCTGGGCCCGGACCGACTACGATGTCCTGGCTGGCGCGGTCGTCGCCGGGCACATCATCGAGTGCGGCCCCCAGGCGACCGGCGGCAACTACTCCTGGCCGCACGAGGTGACCGACCGCCGCTATCCCGGCTTCCCCATCGCCGAAATCGCCGCCGACGGGTCCAGCGTCATCACCAAGCATCCGAATACCGGAGGCATGGTGTCGGTGGGCACGGTCACCGCCCAGCTGCTATACGAGATCGCCGAACCCGCCTACCCCAACCCCGACGTGGTAGCGCACTTCGACACCATCACCCTGACCCAACAGCGGCCCGACCGCATCAGCGTGTCGGACGTGCGAGGCAGCGCGCCGCCGGACAGGGCGAAGGTCGCCATGAACTACGTCGGCGGCTACCGCAACACCATGACGTTCGTCCTGACCGGCCTCGACATCGAGGACAAGGCCGCCTGGACCGAAGGACTGCTGTTCGACATCCTCGGCGGCAAGGACACCTTCGCCGAAACCGACGTGCGCCTGATGCGGTTCGACACCGACGATGCCCCGACCAACGAGGAAGCCACCGCCCACCTGCGGATCACCGTCAAAGACCCGGACGCGCGCAAGGTCGGGCGGGCCTTCTCCGGCGCGGCCATGGAGGTCATCCTCGCCGGGCCCGCCGGGCTGCATACCACGACCCCGCCCACCGCCGAGAGCGCCTACGGCGTGTACTGGCCCACCCTCATCCCCGCCGACCTGATCGAACAACGGGTTGTGCTCCCCGACGGCACGACCCGAACGATCGTCCGCGGCGAGCACGCCCCAGCCACCGGCCAGCGCGTCCCCCCGCCCGATCCATCCACGGTGACAGTGCAGGCACCCACCCGGATAGTCCCACTGGGGCGGGTCTGCGCGGCGCGGTCGGGTGACAAGGGCGGCAACGCCAACGTCGGCGTATGGGTCCGCACCGACACCGCGTACGCCTGGCTACGCGACTACCTCACCGTCGACCGGCTGCGGACCCTGATCCCCGAGGCTTCGCCGCTGACCATCCACCGCCACGAGCTGCCGAACCTGCGGGCGCTGAACTTCGTGCTGGTCGGCCTGCTCGGCGAGGGCGTGGCCGCCTCGGTACGGCCCGACCCACAGGCGAAGGGGCTCGGCGAGTACCTGCGCTCCCGCCACGTGCCGATCCCCATCACCGTACTCGAGGAGGACGCACCGCCGTGCTGACAGGAGGATGACCATGTTGTCAGGTCCCATCGACGTGACCAGTCTTCGCGGCCGCCACGAAACCCAACGCTGGAACCGGGTCAGCGTCGGCGATCTGTGCGAGCGGCTGATCTGGAGCCGCCCCGACAAGGCGGCGGTGGTGGGCCGCGACGGAGCCTACGCCTATCCCGAGCACCGCAGGCTGACCTACCGCGATGTCGACGAGCTGGCCAACCGGGTGGCGAACGCGCTCGCCGCGCAGGGCCTGCACGCGGGCGAGCGGGTGTCGCTGTTCTGCGAGAACTCGGTCGAGGCGCTGGTCACCAAGCTGGGCATCGCCAAGGCGGGCCTGGTGTGCGCGCCGGTCAACCCGTCGCTCGCACCAGACGTCGTCAGTTACCTCATCGAGCACGTCGAGGCCCGGTTCGCCTTCGTCGATGCCGAGTTCTGGCCGGTCGCCGAGGGCCCCGTCACCGCCGCCGGGCTGACCCCGATCGTTCTCCCGATCGGCGGGAACGTGCCCGAGGGTGTGCTGAGCTGGACCTCCTTCCTCGACGGCGCGCCGGCCGACGAGCCCGACGTCGCGATCCACGGTGACGACATCTGGCAGATCCTGTCCACCTCGGGCACCACGTCCATGCCCAAGGGCGTGATGCTGTCACACCACTACAGCTACCTCGCCGCGTACAGCTTCGCGTTACCGTTCAGCCGCGGCCTGCGATTCGAGTCCGACCTGGTACTGGGCACGTTCCTGCCCATCGTCTACCACATCGGCGACCAACTGATGCTCTCGACGTTCCTGACCGGTGGGACAATGGTGCTCGGCCGGCGTCCCGACGCCCAGCAGATCGCCGAAGCGATCACCCGCGAGTCCGTCACAGCTCTGTGGGCTGGCTCGCCCGCGATGGTCAACGCACTGGTCGACGCGCTGTCGACCGACCCGGTCCGCTACGACGCTCGATCGCTGCGCGTGCTGGTCTACGGCTGGGCCGCGCTGCCGCCGGGCACTGTGGCCCAGCTCAAGCGGCTGTGCGGCGAGGAACTGCAGCCCATGGAGATCCTGGGGCAGACGGAGGCGATCGCGTGTCACCGCTTCTGGGTGGACCAGTGGCGGGACACCTTCCTGCGGACCGCGCCCGAACAGAACTACGTCGGACTCCCCAGCCCGCTGCTGGCCGCGAAGATCGTAGACGAACAGGGCCACGACTTGACGGACAAGCCAGGTACGCCCGGCGAGGTGGTCTACCGCTCGCCCGTAGTGACCGCCGGCTACTACCGCAACGAGGCGGCGACCAAGGAAGCGTTCCAGGACGGCTGGTTCCACTCCGGGGACAGTTGCCGCGACGACGCCGACGGCCTGCGCGTCATGCTCGACCGGTACAAGGACATCGTCAAGACCGGCGGGGAGAACGTCTCCAGCCTGCGCGTCGAGTCGGTACTGCACCAACACCCCGCGGTGGCCAAGGCCGCAGTAGTCGGCCTGCCCCACGAGCGGTGGGGTGAGGCGGTGACCGCGTTCGTGGTGCCCACCGACGGCCAGACGGTCACCGAGGAGGAGGTCACCGAGTTCTGCCGCTCCCGTCTGGCCGGGTTCGAAACACCCAAACGAATCGTGGTCACCGACGCGTTGCCCGAAACCGTCGGCGGCAAGGTGCTCAAGTACAAGATCCGGGCCGAGCACCAGACCCTGTACCACGGATGACCTACCGGCGGGTACTAGTGAGTTGACATTAACCTAGAGGTATGGCGCACATCATCGCGGCGCGCCGCGGCGCGTGGCAGAAGGGCGACTCCCGCCGGCGCAACGAGGTTGGCGAGCCAACGGCGTGTGATGTTGGCGATGCCGAGCCGGCGGGTTGTAAATGGCTGATAACGTCTTGCTTGTTCGGAGTCGAAACGGGCGTGCAGGGGAACGAGCGAATGACCGGTGAAAGGGAAGATGGGCAGCGTTCGGGATCGGGCATTCCCACGGGGCCGCTGAGTGGCTTTCCCGCGGTGGGCGGCGGTTCGGCGTCACTGTGCGCTGGTTGTCGGCAGGCGGGGCGCTGCCGACTGGGAATCGAGGCGGTCGAAACGCGGGACGACGGTAGCGTGGTCGGGCGGTTTCGGCTGGGCGCCGAGCATGAGGGTGCCGGTGGCGTCGCGCATGGCGGGTCGGTCATGGCGGCCTTCGACGAGGTGTGCGGTGTGGTGCCGTGGTCCGCCTCCGTGCTCGCGGTCACGGCGGACATGCAGGTGTCGTTTCGCCGCCCGGTCCCCATCGAGCACGACCTCGACATCCGAGCGTGGTCGGAGAACCGAGACGAGCGCGGATGGTGGACCATTGCCGCGGAGCTGCTCCTGCCTGGGCCGAACATGGTCCTCGCGACCGCGCGGGGTCGTTTCGTCGAGCGCGATCCGGAACGTCACTACGCCCGCTTCCACCAGTGGCTGAGTGAGCGGACAGGTCGGACCAGCGATGCCCACGCCTGAGCGCGTCCGGACCGTGACCGTCGGTTTCCCGAACTAGGAGGGTGAACGGAGATGACAACGCGGGCGCTCGCCTATGAGCTCGTCGACGAGGTGGCCTGGGTGACGATCAACCGGCCGGAGGCGCGCAACGCGCTCAATTCGAAGGTTCGGTCCGCGCTGTTCGAGGCGTTCGACGCCTTCAACGCCGATCGCGACGCGAAGGTGCTGGTGCTCACCGGCGCCGGTGACGCTGCTTTCTGCGCCGGGGGAGACCTCAAGGAGATGGCCGACACGGAGTTGACTGTGCCGCCAGCGGACTTCGTTCCGCACCTCGGCCGCAACGTCAAGGTCGACAAGCCCACCATCGCGGCGGTCAACGGGGTGGCCTACGCCGGTGGTTTCCTGCTTGCCCAGATGTGCGACCTGGTCGTGGCCGCCGAGCACGCCCGGTTCGCGGTCACGGAGGTCAAGGTGGGCCGGGGTGCTCCGTGGGCCGCGCCGCTGCCGTGGCTCATTCCGCCGCGCGTGGCACTGCAGATCCTGCTGACCGGGGAGCCCATCGATGCCGCGCGGGCCCACCAGATCGGTCTGGTCAACGAGGTGGTCCCGGCCGGGGAGCTCCGGAAGGCGACGCAGCGCCTGGCGAAACGCATCGCGGCGAACGCGCCGCTGTCCGTGCTCGCCGCGAAGGCGATGGTGTACGCGGCCGCCGACCGCGGGTGGCACGACGCGCTGGACGAGGCTGACCGGATATGGGAGCCCGTCTACCTGAGTGAGGACGCGCAAGAGGGACCGCGCGCCTTCCGCGAGAAGCGCAAGCCGGTGTGGCGCGGCAGGTAGCCGATTGCGCCCGCGCAGACCCGGCGACTGGCACCACGGGATCCGACCCACACCGGGTAGGTCGGACAGCGTGCGTCGTCAACTAGCGGGGCGGGCGGCCCCACACCGGATTGCGGCCACGGCCTGTCCTTGTCTTCCCGCTGTGGGGCCACCCGGACGGTGTGCTCAAGCGCGCGGGCCACACCAGAGCCTTGATCGAAGCGTGCCCGGCTCGCCGGCCGCGCGCTCAGGCCGGTGCGATCCACGGCACGGGGGAGGGCGTGCTGAGGCTGTGGGGGCACTCCAACCGTTGTCGGTGTCAGAGCGAGGGCGGGGGTGCGCCTCAGCTGAGCCTGTGCTCAGTGGTGGCGGGTCGTCAGCGGTCGCCCGTGTGGGTTGGCGGCGTGTGGCTGGTGAGGAAGTTGTCGACAAGGTGTGCGCAGAACTGTTCGTCGTTGGGGGTGCCGGTGACGAGGCGGTTGAAGATGAGGGGGCCGATGAGTTGGGCGAGGGCGGTGGTGGTGTCGGTGCCGGGGCGGAGTGTGTTGTGGGCGGCGTCGCTGGTGAGGACGGCGTCGAAGGGTTGGCGGTATTGCTCGATGATGCGGCGGCGCAGGGTGTGCAGGTGTGGCCGGTCGCTCTGGGTGGGGGTCGAGGGTGTTGGTGCGATGCTCATGCCGAGCCAGGACAGCACGGTCAGTTGCAGGGGGGCGTGGTCAATGAGGTGGGCTTGGTTGGTCAGCAGCGTGAGCAGCCGTTCGCGTAGGGGGCCGTGGGCGGGTGCGGGTGCGACGGGGGGCAGCAGGCGTTCGAAGGCGGCGGCGAGCAGTTCGGTGCCGGTGCCGAAGTGGCGGTAGAGGGTGGCGCGGGCGATGCCGGCGGTGCGGGTGACCGCGTCGATGGTGACCGCGTCGATGCCGCCTTCGGCCAGTAGGTGGGTGGCGGCGTCGAGCAGCCGTGCGCGGGAGCGTGCCAGCCGCGGGTCTTCGTCCGGGGTGCTGGGTGTGGGGGCGGCGGTGGACATCGATCTCCTGCGTATCCGGAGGGCGGCGCGGGCGCGAGCAAGCCTAACGACAGCCGGACTTGTGAAACCGTCAGTCTAGGTCCGATACTGTCGGTTCACAAATGTTCGAGTCTTGCGGGTGATGCGTGTGGCGGAGTCGGCCGGGGAAGCGGGCGGGGCGCGCCGTGGCTGGACGCTGGCGGTGTCGTGTCTGGCCGTGGCGTTGGTGATGGCCGGGGTGGCGTCGCTGACCACGGCGTTGCCGGAGCTGGCTGCGGATATCGGGGCGAGTCAGACGCAGGCGACGTGGATTGTGGATGCCTACACGTTGGTGTTGGCGGGCGTTCTGTTGCCGGCGGGCGCGGTGGGGGACCGTCTCGGGCGGCGCGGTGTGCTATTGGCTGGACTGGTCGTGTTCGCGGTGGGTTCGGCGCTGCCGCTGGTGATGGACACGCCGACAGGGGTGATTGTGTGCCGGGCGGTCGCGGGGTTGGGGGCGGCGCTGGTGATGCCGGCGACGTTGTCCCTGCTGACCGCGGAGTTCCCTGCCCGGCAGGCCGCGCGTGCGGTGGGAGTGTGGGCGGGTTTTGCCGGGGCGGGTGCGGTGCTGGGCATTCTCGGGGCCGGCGCGTTGTTGGCGGTCTGGTCGTGGCAGGCGGTGTTCGTGGCCACAGCGGTGTTGGCGCTGCTGCTGGTGGTGGGTGGCTGGTTCGTGCCGTCGTCGCGTGAGCCCGCGGCGCCCGGGCTGGATGTGCCGGGGGCGGTGCTGTCGGCGGCGGCGGTGGGGTTGGTGGTGTTCGGGGTGATCGAGGCTCCCGATCACGGCTGGGACAGTGCGCTGGTGGTCGCCTCGCTCGGTGGTGGGGTGCTGGCGGGGGCCGGGTTCGTGCTCGTCGAACGACGACGGGCGGCACCGTTGCTGCAGGTCGGGTTGTTCGGCGACCGCGGGTTCGGTGCTGGCGCGGTGTCGCTGGTGGTGCAGTTCCTGGCCGCGTTCGGGGTGTTCTTCCTGCTGATGCAGCATCTGCAGCTGGTGTGGGGCTACTCGCCGCTGCGGGCGGGGCTGGCGTTGGCGCCGGTGGCCGTTCCGCTGGTCGTGGCCGCGGTGCTCGCACCGTGGGTGAGCGAGCGGGTGGGGTTGCGGGTGATGACCGGCGCCGGCCTGGCGCTGGTGGCTGGTGCGCTGGTCGGGATCGGCGGGCTGGGGGTGGACGAGGACTATCCGCGGCTGGTGGTGTTCCTCGGTGTGTTCGGGCTCGGTCTGGGCATCTGCGCGACACCGGCCACCGCCGCCATCGTGCGCGGGGTTCCCCGCGCCAAACAGGGCGTGGCCTCCGCGGTCAACGACGTCACCCGGGAACTCGGTGCCGCGGTGGGGATCGCGCTGGCCGGCAGCCTGCTCGCCAGCAGCTACCGCACCCATCTCGCCCCGCAGATCACCCACCTCCCCGCCGCAACTCGCGCCCAGGCCAGTGATTCGCTGGCCGCCGCGCTGCGGCTGGCCGGCGACACGCCCGCCGGACCTGATCTTGCCGCCGCGGCGCGGCGCGCCTTCGTCGACGGGTTCCACGACACCCTCAGCGCCCTTGCCGTGCTCACCGCGGTCACGGCCGTGGCGCTCACGGCGTGGGCTCCCGGACGCCACCGCGTGGACGGGCCGTCGCAGCCTGCGGAAACCTGCGGCAGTGACGCTACCGACTCTGCATTTGTCGCCGAACAGGACAGGAGTACTTCGTGACCGGACGACGCGTTATCAGCGACTACCCGCACCAGCTGGCCGGGCATTGCGGGTCAGGAGCGCTGCGCGACCTGATGCAGTGGGCCCGGCTGTCCTACGACGAGACGCCACTGGATGAAGGCACCGTGTTCGGGCTCGGCGGCGAACTCGGGTTCAGCTACCTGCGCCATCCCGCCATGAGCCCGCCGATCTACCTCGTGGGTCGGGGCCCCGACCTCACCGGTGGGTTCACCCGCCGTCTCGGGATCACCGCCACCCAGCATGCCACCGATGATCCCGACGAAGGCTGGGCCTGGGTCCGCGAGGAACTCGACCACGGGTATCCGGTGCTGTGCTGGGCCGACATCGCCCATCTCCCGTATCTGCGGGTGCGGCTGAGCATGAGCCGCCACGACATCGTGATCACCGGCTACGACGACCACACCCGTACCGCTACCGTCGTCGACAACGACCGCGCCGACCCCCAACCCGTCCCCTACGACGCGCTGGCCCGCGCCCGCAGCTCCACCGGATTCCCCGTACCCACCCGGCACACCACCTACCGGCTGCGCTACCCCACCCAGCTGCCGCCCCTGGCCGACACCGCCGCCGACGCCTGCCACGCTGCCGCTCGAGCTCTGCGAAATGCCCAGTCACTGCTGCCTGCCGGTCAACTCGACGGGGTGGCCGACCTCGTGCATGGCGCCGGCCTGGACGGCATCAGCGTCTTCGTCGACGACCTGCGGCGCTGGCCCGACGTGTTCACCCCCACGCAACTGGATACCGTGCTCACCGCGCTGGCCGCGTTCATCGACAAGGCCGGCACCGGCGGCAGCCTGTTCCGCCGGCTGCAAGCCGACTACCTGCACTACCTCAACCAGCGCGCCGGCCTGCCCATAGCAGGACAAGCCGCCGACCTCTACGCCCAGCTCACCCAGCTCTGGCACGGCCTCGCCCGCATCGCCACCGCCGACATCTCCACCACCACCCGCGTCACCGCGCTCGCCGACACCGCGGAACATCTCCCCGAACTCGAACAGCAAGGCGCCGATCTGCTCGACCTCCTCGCCCGCGAACTCAGCTCTTGACGCCCCGGAGACGCCGTGACCACTCCCACACCCCTCACCTACCGCCGCGCGGGCCTCACCCTGGCTGGTGACCACTGGACCGCACCACCAGCCACCCCATCGCGCGGCACCGCCGTCCTGCTCCACGGCGTCGGGCAAACCCGCCACTCCTGGCACCACACCGCCGCCCGGCTCGCCGGGCACGGCTGGACCGCGCTCACCCTCGACGCCCGCGGACACGGTGACAGCGACTGGGCACACCCCCACGACTACACCGTCGATCACCTCGTGGACGACCTCGTCCACATCGCCGGCACCCTCAACGACACCCCCGTGCTCATCGGCGCCTCCATGGGCGGTATCACCGCACTGCTCGCCCACGCCGACCACACCATCGCCCGCGCCCTCGTACTCGTCGACATCGCGCCCCAGATCAATCCCGCCGGCGCCGCCCGCATCCTCGATTTTATGACCCGCCACCGCGACGGCTTCGCCACCCTGGACGAGGCCGCCGCCGCGATCGCCGCCTACAACCCCCACCGAACCCGCCCCGCCACCACCCACGGACTCCGCAAGAACCTCCGCCAACACCGCGACGGCCGCTGGCGCTGGCACTGGGACCCGCAACTGCTCCAGTTCATCAGCGACACCTCCGCCCTCACCGACCTCACCACCCGCATGGACACCGCCGCCCAACAGATCACCATCCCCACCCTGCTCATCCGCGGCGAACTATCCGACATCGTCAACCACGACTCCGTCGACCACCTTCTCCACCACATCCCCACCGCCCACACCGCCACCGTCACCAACACCGCACACATGGTCGCCGGCGACGACAACGACATCTTCACCAACCACCTGATCGACTTCCTCAACCACCTCCTCCCCCTTCCACGCGCCGAATCGAGAAAGCGGAGCGGGCCAGGGACATGAATACCGGGACAGCGGCCGACACCGTTCCTCCGGCCTTGATCACCTGGCCTTCTGCCGCTACCGGATTGACCTGTTCCGCAGCTCCCGTGAGGGGAACGTCGGCTGGCCGACGAACGCCATCGCCCCGCCATCGCCACCCAGCTCGGTTACTCGGGCCCGGTGGTGCGTTGTCGGGTCTGTCAGATGAACGGTGGATCTGATCTTGGTTCTCGTTGGTGGTCGGGTCGAGGCGTCCGGGGAAGGTGATCGCGAACGCGTTTAACGGCGCTTTCCAGGCACTTCAGCGCCGCGGCGTCGGAGGGGAAATGACCGCGGGCCTTGATTGCCCGCCGGTAGCGGGCGTTGATCGACTCGATCGCGTTCGTGGTGCAGATGACCTTGCGAATCTCGACGTCGTATTCGAGGAACGGCACGAACTCGGCCCAGGCGTTGCGCCACAACGCCACGATCGCCGGGTACTTGTCCTGCCACTGCTTCGCGAACTCGTCGAACCGGTCGGTGGCCGCCTGCTCCGATGGCGCCGTGTAGATCGGCTTCAGACCTCGCACGATCGCATCCCGGTGTTGGCGTCCGGCATAGCGGAACGAGTTACGGATCAGGTGGATCACGCATTGCTGCACGATGGTGTGTTCCCAGGTCGTGGTGATCGCTTCGGGTAGGCCCTTGAGCCCGTCGCAGACCGCGATCAGCACATCGGTCACGCCGCGGTTCTTGAGCTCGGAGAAGACCTGCAGCCAGAACCGTGCCCCTTCACCACCATCGTCGCCGGCCCAGATACCGAGGATGTCTCGTTCACCGCTGGTGGTCACCCCGACGACGACATAGAACGGCTTGTTCACGACCTGGCCGCCACGAACCTTGATCACCAGGGCGTCGACGAAGATCACCGGATAGATCGAATCGAGCGGCCGTGACGACCACTCGGCCATCTGGTCGACGACCTTGTCGGTGATCTTGGAGATCGTCTCCTTGGAGACCTTGGCCCCATAGACCTCGTCGAAGTGCGCGGCGACCTCGCCGGTGGTGAGCCCGCGGGCGGTCAACGACAGCACGATCTCGTCGATACCGTCCAACCGCCGCTGCCGCTTACGCACGATCTTCGGGTCGAAAGACGCGTCAGTGTCGCGGGGCACGTCGATCTCGACCGGGCCGATCTCGGTCAGCACCGTCTTCGACCTGGTCCCGTTGCGGGAGTTCCCGCTGTTGCGACCCATCGGGTCATGGCGTTCATAGCCGAGATGGTCATCCATCTCGGCCTCTAACGCCGTCTCCAGCACGTTCTTCGTCAGCCGGTTCAACAGCCCGTCCGGGCAGACCAGATCGACGCCCTGTTCCTTGGCCTGCGCCAACAGCTGCTCAGCCAACTGCCGCTGATCGATGCTCTCTCCGCTCACAGGATCGAGCATCTCTTCCGAGCCAACCTCACGATCGCTCGGATCAGTCATGGTCATTGGTCATGTCCTCTCGGTCAGACCAAGACCAGATCCACCGTTACCCGGACAGTCCCCAGATCAGACCCGATTCGTGGCCCAAGTCAGGTCCCCGGTGTGCTGGAGCGCTATCAGCGGCGCACGGTGCGATTGATCGAGCAACTACGCGGCGTCGTCAGAGAGCTTGCGGGCCGCGCGTCGGCTCGGTTGCTACCCGTGATGGGAATCGCTGCGGGCAAGGACACTGCGGTGCGTGCGTTGTTGGGTATCGCCTTGCCCGAGCGGACGGTGCCGCGGGTGCTGGGGATCGATGACTTCGCTCTGCGTCGCGGCCGCCAGTACGCCACGGTGTTGATCGACGCCGACAGCGGCGTCCGCATCGACGTGCTGCCCGGCCGTGGCGCGAGCGTGGTCGCCGACTGGCTACGTGGCCATCCCGGCGTCGAGATCGTGTGCCGCGACGGGTCGAACACCTACGCCCAAGCCGTCCGCGATGCCGACCCGGCCGTGCAGCAGGTCGCGGACCGGTGGCATCTGTGGCACGGCCTGGCTGAAGCAGCGGCCAAAGAGGTGGCGGCCCACTCTGCCTGCTGGGCCGGGGCAACCGGCGTCCAGGACGGGCCGCTGGCTCGCACCAACATCGAGCGCTGGCATCAGGTGCATGACCTACTCAAGCAAGGTCACGGACTGTTGGAGTGCACCCGGCGGCTGAATCTGTCTCTGAACACTGTCAAGCGCTATGCCTGTGCGACTGCGGTAGACCGGCTTCGCCCGGGCGCTTCGGCTTGGGTCTTCTGTCGGAGTCTTCCATAGGGTGTCTGTCCGTTGAGGCTGCCGTGGGGGCGGTCGTAGTTGTAGTAGTCCTGCCATTCTTTGAGGCGGGCGTTGAAGACGTTGACGTCGTCGATGACGATGCCGTCGAGCAGGCGGTAGAACTCGTCGGCGTCGATCCGGTGAGACCGCTCCACTTTGCCGTTCAGTCGTGGCGTGCGGGGCTTGATGTAGACGTGCCCGATGCCCTTGTCGAGCACGTGCCAGTGGAACTGGGTGCCGAACTCGGTGCCGAACTCGGTGCCGTTGTCCGTCTGGATCTTCTCTACAGCGAACGGCAGCTGGGACAGCACGTAGTCCAGGAACTGGATCGCGGTCTTCTGGTTGAGCGTGGGGTAGATCTTCAGGATCCGCAGCCGGGTGCAGTCGTCGATCGCGGTGAACTAGTAGAACTTGCCGCGCCGCCCGACCGGCTTGAGCGAGACGCCGGTCTTGCTGACCTTGGGCAGGGGTTCGACGAACTTGACGTCGATCTGCACCTGATGTCCCGGGCGTTGCTTCTCGTAGCGCTTCCATCGGCGATCGTGGCGCTGATATCGCTGCGATGTGGGCAGCCGGCCCATGCCCAAGTGGCACAGGATTCGCCACACGGTCGAGCGGCTGATGGTGACGTCGTGGTAACGCTGCAGGTACATCGCGATCTTCTCCGGCCCGAAGTGGTAGTTGCGCCGCAGGTGGATGATCTTGTCCACCACGTCGGCGCGGGTGGCGTTCGGGCTGGTCCGCGGCCGCTTCGACCGATCTCGTAGCCCGTCGACGCCGTCGGCCTCGTACCGGCGCAGCCACTTGTAGTACGTCGGCAGGCTGATGCCGTAGTAGCGGCACGTCATCGCGACGTTGCCGGACACTTCCTCCGCATGACGAAGGACCGCGAGGCGCCGACGCACCTCGCGGTCCAACACGGGCTCACTCACCCGGATCCCTATGATCAACAAGCCCAGGTGTCAACCATCTCCCGCAGTTTAGACCGACACGCCCGTTCGTGGTCAAAGCCATCGCCGTCGGTCCATCCACAGTGGATCTGTCTGCAGCGCTGGATGGTGGGTTGTGCCTCGTGCGCATCCCCAAGGGCAGCTTGGGTGAAGACACCACTCGGCTGTTGGGCTCGCTGATCGTGGCGCGCGTGTGGCAGGCCACCACCGCGCGGGCCGCGTTGGCGCAGCGGCAGCGCAGGGACGCCTCGTTGTATGTGGATGAGGCGCACAACTTCCTCAATCTGCCCTACGCCATGGAAGACATGTTGGCCGAGGCGCGGGGCTGCCGGCTGTCGATGACGCTGGCGCACCAGCACCTCGGGCAGCTCGGGAAAGACTTGAAGGAAGGGATCTCCACCAACGCGCGCAGCAAGATCCTCTTCAATGCCTCGCCCGAGGATGCCCGCGAGCTGGCGCGGCACACCGCGCCCCGAATCGGCGAACACGATCTGGCGCACCTCGGTGTGTTCCATGCGGCAGTCCGCCTCGTGGTGGGCGGCGAGGAAACCCAGCCGTTCACCGTGACCACCGAACCGTTGCCCCCTGCGATCCGCGGTCGAGCCCGGCTCGTGCGCAAGACCGCTGCGCGCCATACCCGGCCGTTGTCCGCCTCGGCCGAGGGCCGCGACGCGTCCGGGCCGGACGACACCGGGACCGATCCCCGCCGCGCCACCTGATTCCCGCTACCCCAGCGGAGCGGGCCGCACCGACCAGATGGGTACAGCCCGCCCCGCTGCTCTCGTTTTCCTGCACACGGTCCGCAAAGGAGATTGCGTGTTCGACCCCACGTCTGCCCAGAGGGACTTGCGTGCCCGGGTGCCCGCCCGTACGAGCGCGCGGGTCGCGGCCACGGCCGATCACCTGGCCACCGTTGCCGCGCACCTCACCGCGCGGGATCGGTGGCTGGCGCGGATGCTCGCCGAACACCGCACGCTGACCTCCACCCAGATCACCCAAATCGCCTTCCCGAGCCGGCGCGCAGCCAACCAGCGGCTGCACAAACTGCACCAGTGGCGGGTGCTCGACCGGTTCCAGCCCTACATCGGGCGCGGCCGGGCACCGATGTTCTACGTCCTAGACACCGCTGGCGCTCACCTGCTGGCGCACGAGGACGGCCTTGATCCCCGCGACCTGGGGTCCCGCCCGCAACGCCAAACAGCCGGCGCGCAGGATGTCCTCGGTGCGCGGCCCCACGCTGAGGAGAACACCCGGGAGAACACGGACACGAGGTTATCGACCGCCGCTTCCTTCGACCCCTCCAAGGGATTCAGGCAGGGTGTCGGTCCGGGCGAGTCGGCGTCGAAGAGCACCACCTTCTCGGCGGCGCGCTCCGGCAGGCGCTGCAGCACATCGGTGATCAGGTCGCCCTTGGGGTCGATGACCACCCCACCCCGGCCGTGCTCGGCATCGGCCAGGATCATCCGCGTCAGCATGGTGGATTTCCCGCTGCCGGTGGCGCCGAGCACGTGCACGTGGTGCCGGGCGTCGGAGACCTGGAGCCCGACCGGGCGGGTGTGCCCGGTATCGGAAACCCCGATGGGCCGGATCAGCTCACCCTCGGTGGGCGTATTCGGCGGGGTGGCACGGCCTTTGCTCTCGCTCGCGCGAGGCCGGGCAGAGCCTCGTCGGTGGGCAGGTGCGCCAGCGCGGCCAGCTCCGGCACCGACAGCAGGTCGCCGCGCCGCAACCGCCGCCGCGCCATGGCCGTCAGCGGGTTGCGCAGCCGGCGGCGCTGGTAGTGGTTGTGCTCGGTGTAGCCGGAAAACGCACTCGCGATCGCATGTGCCCGGCCCCGCAACTGGTCGCGCACCCGTGTGATCTGTTCGGGCGGCGTCTCGGCGGGCACGGTCGTGGCAACTGCGTACCGAATCACGGTCTCCCACTGCGAGCCGCGCTGCTTGCCGACGATGGCGCGGTTCTGCGCCTGGTACTCCAACGACGTTTGCGGGTCGAGCTTCGGCTCACCGGCGCGGCTCACCGCCGTCGGCGTGGGACCCGGCGTGATCGCGTCCAGGAGTCGGCCCACCGGCCGGGTGGAGCGCCCGGCGTGCAGGTGCCGCGCGGCGCGCCTGCTTGACCCGCCGACCAGTCACTGGTCGCGCGAGCACCTGCACACACGCCCCGTCATACACGCCCAGACCGACCGGAGCACCGAGCAGCGCCCGGATAGGGTCCACGTCGAAATCGCTGCGGATCGGCAGGGCTTCCGAGCGAGCCAGCCGCAGTACACCCCCGGTGACCAGTCGGCGCCGGCCACCGTCGGCCCTGGTGGGCAGCGGAGCCGCTGCCGGCTCGGTGGTGGTGTGCGATCCGGGCCAGGCCGCTTCGACGGCACGCTCGACCATGCCCGGCGGTACTGTGCCCGGCACCCACAGCCGGATCTGTACGCCGTCGTGGCCGAACACGTACTCCCATGCCAGATGGGGCTGCCCCTGCGCGAGCCGAGTCCACATGGGACGCAGAAGTCCGACGAGGTTCGACCATACTGCTGGCGCGCCCTCCGGGTCGACCGTGGGCGGGGCCAGGATCGTCACGATGCGAGCGTTGTCGTGCAGGGCGTCCTGGCAACGGTTGGACCACCAGCGTCGCAGCGCCCACAGCGCCGTAATGGTGATCAGCAGTGCGAGTGCGGCGATCGGACCCCAGGCCTGCATCCAAGACCAGGCCGTAGTGAGCAGCGCACGGATCGTGCCCCAGGGATCGGTGAGCAGCCCGCCGAGCGGGCTGTCCACGGGCGAACTGAGCGGAAACACAAGTAATAACCTCCCGATATGAGGAACTGAAGGCGGGACAGCGAGCCGCGAGCTAGGCGGCGTGCGTGTCGGTCCGGCGGCCGTCGCGGCGGCGCAATGACGGCGCGCTGGTGATCGAACGGACGCGGCCGGTGCCCCGGCGGGCCTCGCGCTCGGCGTCGACTTCGGCCTGCCACTGCGAGAACCGACGACCCTGCAAGCGCCGCAGGAAATGGGGAATGCGGTTTGATGGCACGCCCACCAAGCGAGGACCTAGCACCGCCAGCAGGTCGGACGCTTCTTGCGAGGACCATCCGGCTTCGGCGATGGCCTGCTCGTCCGCGAACACATCGGCCACCCGGTCCGTCGCGGCGTCGATCCGGCCGTCTTGCGTGCCGCCGTAGGAGTAGACCCATAAGAAGTTCTCGGGCGGGTCCGGCTCGACGAGTCGCCGGAAGCGGTGGATCTCCTTGGTTTTACCAACCACGACAGCCCGTTTGACGCCGGTGACCTGCGCTGATCCGAAGCTTACATGTTCGCCACGATGCTGCGACGGATGTGTGTGCCGACGTGTCGGGGTGACTATGTTGCTGCCATGACGACGAGTGACGAGCTGGATGACGAAGCCCACGATGAGTTTCGGCGGGCGTTGCTCGACGAGAGTCACGGTGATGCGCGAATCCAGTTCCTCTCGACGATCTTGGGTGTGTTGGTCAACATTGAGGACTGGCTCGCGATTGATTCGTGGCTCGGGGGCGGCAAGGCCGAGCATCCTGATCGTGGCGAGAAGCCGGACCTTGCCAGTGTCATGGCGTTTCGCGCGGTAACAACGGTTGCAAGCATGAGTACCGAACTGGCTGACGCGGCCGTGGCGATGGTGGCGAAGCGTCGCTACTACGCTGTCGGCGCGGTGATCCGCCAGCTCATCGAGTGCGAGTATCTGCTTGTGCTGTTCGACGAGGATCTCGACCACGCGCGACGGTGGGGCGAGAGCACTCCGGCCGAGATCCGAAGCTCGTTCAGCCCGAAGCAGATGCGGACACTCACAGGTAAGTTCTCGAACGAGGAGTACTGGGGCCACTGCGATACCGGCGGTCATCCCGCGCCCAAGGGTGCGAGGCTTCTGGAAAAGCTGGACCCGATGCGTCAGTCGTGGCCTGTCTCGGCAGCTGAGCTGTCGATCGACTTGGGCCTTCACCTCCGACGGATCTGGAAAGCTATCGACAGCCTGCTGGTGAAGCACCACGTTCGATATCAACGAGTTCGCGCCGATCAGCGACAGCTGGCTGAAGACGCGTGGGTGACTTGGCGCGCCGATGATCCCGTGGTTGAGGCGCTGACGGCTTCTGACGGTTGAGCCGGTCGGCCGACGAACTGTGTCGGACCTGTGTGGACGGCGTGCATGTCAACTCCGATCGCTGGAATCGAGTAGCTGTACTTCGAGTTCGGCGATTCGCCGGTCCTGGAATCGGACGTTCGAGCGTGCAGCCTTCAGCCGGTCATCAAGTTTCTGGTTGTCGTCGGTGAGCTGCCGAACCTGTTGTTTGAGCGTGGTGTTCTCGGTCGTGATACGGAGGATCGAATCTTCGACGCATTCGGTCTCCATGTCGCGAATCTGGCCCATCAAGTCGCCAATGTGCTTGCGCTGCTTGACAATCTCCTCGTGTGCCGTCTTCAGCATGGCCTCTGCGTTGAGCGCTCGTTCTCGCCACGAGTCCTCGATTTCGGCTTCGTGCAAAGGATCCGTGGCTGCGCGGTCGGTTGCTGCGGCCGTTCTGGTCGTACTGACCGCAGTTCGCGCGTCGGGGTTCTCGTAGAGGAAGGTTCGGGAGACGCCGGCTCGTCGTGCGACGCCAGCGGCGGTGATCGGTGTCTTTTCTCGGAGCATGCGCGCGACGGCGTCGTGGACGCGCTCGATTGCCGCAGCAGTCCGTTCTTGTCGGGCCGCCGTTGCCGCGGCCGTGCGAGACGAGCGGTGAGGGCTGTTCACGGTTGAGGCTCCGAAGAATCGCCGTTGTTGATGGGGAAGGAGGCGTCTGCGAGTTCGGTCGCGCGGAAGGACAGGCTCCAGATGCGGTGGAAGTAGTCCTGGGGACGGCGCAGGTCGAGAGCGAGCGCTTCGTCGAGCAGGCCCATACCCGCCAATGCTTTCTCCAGCCCGTCGATCGCGCGGCCGGTGGGTTCGAAGACCTGGTGGAGGTAGTCGGCGGTGGCGTCATCCGGTGCGCGTTCGGCGATGGAACGCCATTGCTCGCGTTTGCGGCGCCAGTAGAGGAGGTCGGCGCCGGAGAGGACGAACTTGTCGCAGTTGTGGCAGTCCAGCTTCCAGGGACAGGCGTCGCCGTTGACGACAGGTTGGAAGGTGCAGAATCCGCCTTCGGCCGGGGTGCTGCGGCGCGATAAGTCGATCGCGAGGGCGTGCGCTTGCTCGCGGCTCATTGTCTTGGTGTCACCGGAAAGCAATTCGCCGGGGTGAGGTGCTGCGGGGCCTGCGACCCACACGTGCTGGAGGACGTCCTCGATCTCGGACACGGCGACGTGGGTGTAGTGCTCTGCCATGCGATCGGAGACTTGGCCGAGGTAGCGGCGGATGTGGGTCAGGCTGGCACCGTGGCGCAGCAGCGTCGTGGCCAGCGTGTGCCGGGCCTGGTGCGGAACGCACGTTCCGAGGTTCAGCTCAGCGATCCACTGCTTGAAGCCCGTGCTGAACCAGCTGTAGGACAGGGATTTCTGACCGGCGAGGTTTCGGCTTCGCGTTGGGAACAGAGCCAAGGCTCGGCGTTCAGCATCCGTGGGCGGTCGGCCGTGTCGGGCAACGAATCGGTCGAGTGTCTTGCGCTGCCGCTGCCGGAGTCGTTGGTAGAGGCCTTCGGGGATCCGGATCGCCTGGTCGTAGTTGCCGACCTTGGTCTGATCGTGCCAGAGCATGGGCAGATCGCCGTGGCGGCCGAGACAATCCCACCGCAGCCCAATGGCCTCGTTCGCGCGCCGGCCGGTGACGATGATGGTCTCCCAAATATCGCGGAGGCCTTGGTCCTGCGGGTCATAGGAGTGGGCGAGTTGCTGCAGGTTGGCTTCGTCGGCGAGTGCATGGGCGACCTCGTCAGAGAACGGGGTCCGGGTCCGGTGCACGGCCTTCCCGCCGGACGGTGCCGCGATAACGAAACCGCGGTCCAAGCCGATCCGGTCTGTCTCGCCGGAGTCCATCGCGGTGCGCAGCAGTCGCCGAACGTGGTTGAAGATCAGTCGTCGGGAAGCTTGGGTGGTCGCGAATGCCGTGCCGTCGGCCTTCTTCATGCTCAACGACGGCAAGCCGTGGGTAGCCCGGTGACGTTGGTCGGTGACGAAGCGCAGCATGTGCTCCTCGCCGAGTCGGGTGGGGTCGTCGCCGTGGCCGGGAGCCTCGGCTTGGAGGAAGGCGCTCAGTTCGGCGCTGGCGCGGCGGAGGTTGGCGAACACCCCGGAGGAGCGAGGGCAGTGCGGAGACCGCATCGCTGCCGCGAGGTGATCCCATAGCATGTTCCGCAGCCAGCGTTGCGACACCACGGTGAGGTCGATGTAGCTACCGCAGTTCGGGAAGCGGACGCCGAAGTGGTCGGTCTCGATGAAACCCGCGTCGCGAGTGTCCTCGGGTCCGAAGTAGACCAGCCGCAGCCCGTTGAGGATCTCCCGCGCGATGAGCCGACTGAAGTGGGTGCATGAGCCCAAGTCCAGCTCCGTCAACGAGTTCAGGTCGCGGCGTCGGCAGAAGTTCACCAAGGTCTGCAGCCAGCCCGGACCCCACTGGGAATGCTGGCCCTGGGTATGGGCGAACAATCCCCACTGGAACTCAGCACGCAAAAGAGGCCGCAACCCTCGCAGGTTGAACTGATTGGCTCGCGGGATCGGATCAACCTCCGCGCACCACCGCCGGAATGTCAGCTCGTCGGCGTACACGACCACCCGGTTGTCGTCGACTTCGGTGAACTGGTTTCCCGTTCGCCCCAGCAAATGAGCGCCGCCGGGACGACCCGCAGACCGGTAGCGAGACTCGTGTCCAGCACACAAACCCAACGAGGACTGCGCGAGGTCGCTGCACACCACAACGCAGCATCGTCCGAATCCCGGATGCGAATGTTGCTCTGAAAGCCAGTCGTCGTAGTCTGTCGCCGCGCCGTGCGTTTTGATGCGGTAGAACCAACTGTGCTTGTGGCGATTGCACAACCGACGAGCGATGTCGGTGGCGGGCCGGACCAGGCAGATCCGGCAGACCCGCTGGCCTGCGGCATCCGCCGGCGCCAGTTGGTCCGCGTTGAGCAGGAAGGCAGCTTTGCCGGTGCCCGTATCGCGGGCCTGTTTCCACTGTCGTTGGTGCGTGGAACAGAGGTCACCGCTGTTGCCGCGGAAGTGTTCGCAGCCGGGAACGACGCACTCCCATGCGTAGACAGGGTGGCCGCGCGGGACGTCGATCAACTCGGTGCGGAACAGCGGGGTGAAACTGGGTCCGTTGATCAGTGCTGTCAGCAGGTCCAGCCGATCGGTTTCCGCTCGGCTGGGCGGAGTCTGGTGCGCTGTGAGCAGTGGGAGGTGCTTCATGCCTGCACGCTCCAGACCTGCCGTAGCGCAGCGTCGAAAACGGGATCGTGGATATCCACATGGGCGTAGATCTCATCGACAACCACGGTGGACGCCCAGCCACCGGCGTCGCGCGCGACAACCAGATTGCCGCCTGAAGCATCCAGAACGGCGGTCGCGAACCTGTGCCGGAACTCGTGCGGCTTGATCTTCCCGAGCCCCGCCCGGATCGATGCACGCCGCAACATTCCCCGCGCTGCGACTGGCGCCCACGGCTGGCCATGGTGCGGTCCATGCAGTTGCACCAGAAGCATGCCGTGGTCAGTCAGCTGACTAGGGTATTCCTCGGTCATGTAACGGAAGTAGCTGTGAATCATCGCCGGACTGACGCGCTTGATCAGCCCGCCGCGTACGGTCCCACGCTCGATCGACCACTCGTGCTTCGTCTTGGCTGCCGCGCGGTTCGGATTGCCGGGCCGGTGGCAGACGTGCACGTGCGGGGATCGGCACTGGCCGCAAGCCGCGTTGTCGCGCAGGTGAAGGTCCACCAGATGCAGGCCGCATAGCTCCCCGATGCGGAACCCGCCATCGGTCAGCCAGGTGACGACAAGTTCGTCGCGGGCCGACTGCAGCACATCCAGCAATTGTGGGGTCGCGCCTTCTGGGAGCATCTTTGGATGGCGACGGCGTCCGCGCCGGGGAGCCAGCGGGTTCGCCGGCGCGCTGCGCGCCACGTGCCCGAGGAAGGCCCGGCGTCGGTCCTCTCGTGACGGCAACCGGGACTGGTTCAGGCGCGACCCGAGCTCGGGGTTGACTCCCAGCATTCCCTGGTGTCGATAGAAACCCTTCAGACACGCAGCGGTCGTGGACAGCGCGTCCTTGCCGTACGGTCGCTTCCCGACCCGCCACGGTTCACCCAGAGGCATGCGCACGTCGGCGCCAAGGATTCCCATGTAGCGCTCCAGATCTCGAAGTACTACGCGATCCACGGTGAGACCCTCACGTTCGAGCCACCGCAAGTGGTCCACGAGGTAGTAGGCGTAGGTGCGCTGGGTTCCAGATCCGTCATGCACACGCAGGAACTGATCAGCATCCTCACGCACCGTCCCCTCCGGCCACACGATCGTCCACATACGACTTCCGTCACGTCGAAGCAGCTCCTGTACTCGTAGCTGCCCGACCACGCACTTGCGAACCACAAACCCTCCATACCGACGCCTGACACTCCGAACGATCCGGACATGGTCGGTAACCAAGCACGGCACGTTCGCGAAGTGGCGCAGGACGGACGGCACGTACGGGTCTACGTACGGTCGGTAAACTTGGTATAGGCGTAAAAGGTCACGTCAGGAGCAGAGCGCATGATGCGCAGCCAGCTGCGGGTGTAGTCGTCGGAAAAGAAGTCGCCCGAGTCGTGCACCCGCACGAACCGGCCGCGGAACTTCGGTGCGGCCAGTTCGGCGAGCATCGCCTGCTCCCACCCGGCCGGATCGTCCAGCACGAATATCAGGTTCGCCTGGTGCTTGGCGCGCACAGTCGGCCACAAGTAGGTTCCGTGTCGGGCGTAGCAGACGTGGCGGCAGATTCCTGCTGACGGGCAGGTGTTGTAGGTGCGGCCGTCAGGCAACCGGCCAGCCCAGGCGGGCAACGTCGTCACAGCGCGGCCACCGCAATGCTGACCGCAGGCGCTTCGCTGGCCGAGATCGGCCAGGTGCTGCGTCATCGTGATCCGATCACGACCACGCTCTACACGAAGGTCGACGTGGCGGCCCTGCGTCCGGTCGCCCGTCACTGGCCTGCTTCGGACGGTACGGCATGAGCGCATTGCGTCCAGCCCTCGCCGACTATCTGGGTGTCCGCCGCGGACTCGGTTTCCGGCTAGATCGGGCGGAGAAGCTGCTCGGCCAGTTCGTCGCCCGCTTCGCGGCTCGTTTGACAGACCCGCTCCGAGGTAGTGGCGCTGGCCGGCCGCACGGCTCCCCCTTTTCCTCCTGAGTATTTCAGCGTACGGTGAACTCTACCGCTGGGTACAGGGTGATCGTGATGCTCGGTTCGGCCACCAGGGTGGAGGTGGGTGAAATTGAGGTACCGGGATCCGTACGGGCTGGCATGGCAACAGCTGGGCAACGCGCTGTGGGATGTGTTGGCAGTCGCGTGGTGGATGCTGGTGGCTGCCAGCGTCGCGTTCGGTGCATGCTGGTGCATGGGGCAGTTCATGTATATGGAGTGGGTTCGCGAACATCCTCCGCCCCGCCTCCGGTTCTTTGCCGAACGCAGGCTGCGTCAGGACATCGCCCGCGGGTTGGGCGATCTTGAGGACTACCTGCGCAAATGCGATCCAGTACACCTTGACGACCGGCCAGCTCGGGCCGGACGGTCCCGAACTTGGAGGGGGTGGTGCCGACCTTGAAACAGACTCCGATGGCCCGGACGCCTCCTGAGTCTACGGTTCGCAGTTCGATCTCTGACTGCAGCCCCAACACCGGCCGCTGGGGGCCGACGAGTTCGAACCTGTGCCCGGCGGGACGTCGGTGCCAACCACGGCTCGGTGGCGGCCAAACGGATCGGGGGCGGCTGGAGCGTCCGGGCTGTGAGGCGACATCGACGCCGGGCCGAGTCCTGTGAGGAACGTGTCAGTGGCCCGCAGGCTGCAGCGGCTGCGGGCAGCATCCCCGCAGGTCGTACCGGGTGGGCCTGGCTGGATGGGTGATGGTGAGCAGATGATGGCGAGCCGCTGGCAGGACGAGGGCGAGGGGCTGCTCCGGGTGGTGGAGCGCATCGCCCTGATCCTGAACGAGGCGGGGTCCCACGGATGTCGGCCAGGGTGTTCGCCTACATGCTCGCCGACGACGCCGAACGCTACACCTCCGCCGCGCTCGCGGAAGGGCTTCGGGTCAGTCCGGCCGCGATCTCGGGGGCGGTGCGCCATCTCACCGCGACGCGGATGGTGGTCAAGGAACGCCAACCCGGGAAGAGGGCGGAGCTCTACCGGGTCTGTGACGGCAACGTCTGGGGCATGGTCGTGGCCCCTGGATCCCGGTTCTCAAGCAGTGGCAGTCCACGCTGGAGAGCGCCACGGTCGAGCTCGGCGCTCCCGGCGGTGAAGGCCACCGATTAGCCGAGGCGACGACGTTCATCGCGTTCCTGCGCAACGAGCTGGAGGGAATGCTGGAGCGCTGGTCTGATCACCGGCTGGATCCTCGGTGACCGAGACACCGGCGGTGATGGTCGACCGCGTTCGGCCGTGCGGGCAGACGGGGTCGACGTGGTGGGGCTGCTGAACGTGCCCCCGGTGGTTCGGCTCCGGATGCTTCCGGGGGGCTCGTTCAGTCGCGGACCTCGATGTGGTGTCGGTCGGTGGCCTCGGCCTGCTGGTTGAGCATGGTCAGCAGCTTGTCGCCCTCGACGTCAAGGTCCGGCAGCAGGCGGTCGAGCCAGCGGGGCAGCCACCATGCTCGTTCGCCGAAGAGGGCCATGAGCGCCGGGACGAGGGTCAGCCGGACGACGAAAGCGTCGATGAGGATGCCAGCGGCGAGAGCGAAGCCGATCTGCTTGATCATGATGTCGTGGCTGAAGATGAAGCCGGAGAACACCGCGACCATGATGATGGCGGCCGCGACGACGACCCGGCTGGCCTGGTCGAACCCATGGACGACGCTGTGTCGGGCCGGCTGGCCGTGGATGTGTGCCTCGCGCATCGAGGAGACCAGGAAGACCTCGTAGTCCATGGCGAGTCCGTAGAGGATGCCGGTCACGATGATCGGCATGAAGCTCATGAGTGGGCCGCCGGTGTCGAACCCGAAGAGGCCGCTGAGCCAGCCCCACTGGAAGACGGCGGTGGTGGCACCGAAGGTGGCCAGGATGCTGAGCAGGAAGCCGGCTGTGGCCTTGATCGGGACGACCACGGAGCGGAAGACGAGCATCAGGATCAGGACGGAGAGGACGATGATGATGCCGAGGTAGAGCGGAAGGACATCGGCGAGTTTGTCGGACATGTCGATGCCGATGGCGGTGAACCCGGTCACGCCCAGCCGCACCTGGTTGCTCTGGGCGATCGCGTTGCTGGGCTCGCGCAGCGACTTCACAAGATCGCTGGTGGCCTCGTCGCTGGGGCCGGAGGTGGGGATGACGCTGAACACGGCCAGGTCGCCGGCCTCGTTGACGCCGACGGGTGCGGCCAGCACGATGTCGTCTCGGTGTTGGAACTCGTCGGCCAGTTTCGCGGTCAGCTCGGGTGTGACGCGGCCTGCGGTGCCGGTGGGCTCCGCGGTGACCAGGAGCGGGCCGTTGAATCCCTCACCGAAGCCTTGGGAGACCGCCTCGTAGCTCTGTCGGGCGGCGGTGTCCTGGTTCGCGGTCGCACCAGTTGGGATGCCCAGGTTCATGCTGGCCGCGGGGATCGCCATCACGCCCAGGATCGCGACCACGCCGCCGATGACGGGCCACCGGAACCTGATGACACCCTTGACCCAGTGGTCAGCGACGCTGTGGGACTCCGCGTCCGCCTTGGCGTAGCGTCGGGCTCGGGCCTTGTCCGAGCAGATCCGCTCCCCGACCAGCCCTAACAGCGCGGGCAGCAGGGTCAGGGCGATGAGCACGGCCAGGGCCACCGTGGACGCCGCGACCAGGGCCATCGTGGAGAGCATCGCGATGTCGATGACGGTCAGCGCGGTCAGCGCGATGAGGACGGTCAGGCCGGCGAAGAAGACCGCGCTGCCTGCGGTGCCGACAGCTCTGCCTGCTGCCTCCTGTGCGGTGAGTCCCTGATCGAGAATCAGCCGTCGCTGCCGGTTGACAACGAATAGGGCGTAGTCGATGCCGACGGCGAGGCCGACCATGAGACCGAGCACGGGCGTGGCGGAGTTCATCTCGACGGCCGTGGAGAGCGCGTACGCGCCGCCCACGCCGATGCCGATGCCGACCAGCGCGGTGATCAGGGGCAGGCCGGCCGCGATCAGCGAGCCCAGGGTGAGCACCAGCACCAGGGCGGCGACGGCGAGACCGATCACTTCGCCAACACCGACCGGGATCTCGATGGCCTTGAGCGAGTCGCTCGGGAGAACGGTGATCCCCGTACCCTGCTCGGCACGCTCCACCACCTCGACCACCGAGCTGACGTCCTCAGGTGTCAATGAGGTGGAGGCGACCGTAAACTGGAACTGGAACAGCGCGACCTGCCCGTCCGAGGACACGAGCACGCCGGGCACCGGTGCCCCGTCCACCAGCAGCGGCTGGTAGGGAGGCGCCTGCCCGTGGTCCGGCCCGGCTGGCGGAGTGCCCGGTGCCTTCTCCTCGGGCGTGCCTGGGGTGCCCTCCTCCGAGGTACCCGTGGCGAGGTCAAGGGGATTGACGACCTTGTCGAGGTCATAGACGTCGCTGACGGTGCCGCTGATCACCGCGAGTCGCTCCGCCGTGTCGAGGCGCTCACCGTCGGGCGCGGTGAAGACCACACTGGCCTGCCCTCCCGAGGCGGCGGGGAGCTCATCGGCTACGCGGTCGAGCACAGTCTGGGCCTCGGTGCCCTCGATCTTCATCTCCGAGCTGACGCTCACCCCGTTGATGGCGACCGCACCGACGACCACTGCGAGGGCGGCGAGCCAGCCCGCAATGAACAGCCACGGCCTGCCGAACGCCGTTCGTCCGAGCCGGTACAAGAAAGTGGACATGAGGGACTGGTGCTCCTTGAGGGCAAAGAGGGGCGGTGTCTAGAAGGTCTAGAAGCCGTGGCGCAGGTAGTCGAAAGTGATGTCGAGGAACGAGCTGTAGTCCATCGACGCGGGGCTGGGGTCGTACTCGCCGCCGAGGTCCACATCAAGGGTTCCCTCTAGAGCGGCCATCACGGCGCCGTACACGGCACCGAACAACAGCGGCACGTAGACGGTGGGGTACCGGTCCCCCGCCACCGAGCCCAAGAGTTCCTGCGCGGTATGGCGCATGCGTTGCTGAACGCCCAGCACGTGGGGCTCCAGGGTCGGGTACCGCCGCGCCATCGCCATCAGCTCGCGCATCCTCACCAACGCGTCCGTGGTGAACTGCGTCTTCATCACAGCCAACAGGACGTCGAGCAGCGGCAGGTCAGCGGGAAGGCCGGCCAGGATCGCGCTGGCGTCGTCGACACCACCGAACGCGACCGAAGCGACCGCCTCCTCCTTGCAGGAGAAGTGGTTGCCGAAGGTCCGCCGCGAGTACCCCGCCCGCTCCACCACGTCCGCGGTGACAAACCCCGACAAGCCGCGCTCACGGGTCAGCTCGAACGCCGCCTTGGCCAGCGCCTCTCTCGTCGCCTCGCGCTTGAGGTCCCGCAACCCACGATCCACGCCCTCAGTATGCCCACCTCTGCCCAATGAGCAAAATTGCCCAATGTGCACATCGATGCTGGCCTCGGCGCAGTTGCTCCCAGGCAGCCGTCCGGCGACGGCGGGCCGCTGGCGTGACGGCACGACGGGCTTCGCAGCGGACGGCGAGGTCGGAGGCCCCCTGAGAATCGGAGGTGCCACTCGTCGCGGCATCCGGCTCAAGCAAGCCGCTGAGGCGCGTGGGGTTGAGGTGCTCGTTTCCTGCGCCTGCAGGATCCGTGGACGAGGCGGGTTTGAGTGCCGTCCGGCCTGCTGGGTTTCCCGTGGTGGACGAGGTAGTCGCTTGAACGCCCTGCGGGTGACAGGCAGCCACCATCGTTGCCATTCGTGTGCGGAATGTGGCCCGACTTGGGCCACGAAACCGGTCTGATAGTTGGCACGGTCTTCGACCTGGTCGGCGCCGGGCACACACCAGCGCGCCGCGCTCGCGATATCGCAGATTCCGGGCCCCGCCCTGGCTCGCCACGCTGTCGGCCTCGACAATCTGACCTCGGCAAGCCAGGACGATCTGGTGGCCGTGCTTCTCCCGGCCTCGCCCCGGCTCTGGCCACGCGAGAATGGCGGGCTGGTGCGCTCGCTGTCCCTCCACCGGTTATGGTTGGTACATGCAACCGCTTGGGTCGAAGGCCGACCTGGTCTCGGTGGAGTCCATCGAGCAGGAGCTGACTTTGTTGGTGCGGCGCGCCCAGAAGGTGCATCTGCGCGGGGGCCCGACCGAGCAGGTCGTGGAGAGGGCCGCCTACGGCATCCTTGCGTGGCTCCATGACACCGGCCCACTGCGGCCCAGTGCGCTGGCAGCACACTTCCACCTGGACGCCTCGACGATCAGCCGGCAGGTCGCCTCCCTGGAGCAGGCCGGCCTGATCACGCGGGAAGCCGACACCGAGGACCGACGCGCCTTCCGACTGCGACTCACCGAGCGCGGCCGAGACGTCCTGACCACGACCCGGGCGGAACGACGCGGTGTCGTCCGGAAGCTGCTGCAGTCGTGGTCGCCCGAGGACCTGGCGAACTTCGCTTCCCTGCTCGCCGCGTTCAACGCCGGCCTCGACAAGCATCTGGCCTCGGACCCGAACAGCACAGAACGGAGCCAGCGATGAGCACGCCGTCTTCCCCCGAAGCCGGTGCCCCTGGGGCACCCGGCGAACAGGTGATGCCGGGGCTGACGCACCGGCAGATCCTCACCGTCCTGGTGGGGCTCATGATGGGGATGCTGGTCGCCGCCCTGTCCCAGACGATCGTGGCCACGGCGCTGCCCACCATCGTCGGTGAGCTCGGCGGCCAGGACCAGCTGGCCTGGGTCGTCTCGGCCACCTTGTTGACCTCGACCGCCTCCACACCGATCTGGGGCAAGCTGTCGGACCTGTACGGCCGCAAGATCATGTTCCAGTCCGCGATCGGGATCTTCCTGGTCTCCTCCCTGGCCTCGGGGTTCGCCCAGAACATGGGGCAACTCGTCGGATTCCGGGCCGTGATGGGAATCGGCGTTGGTGGGCTGATGGCACTGTCCCAGGCGATCATCGGCGACGTCGTCAGCCCCCGCGAACGCGGCCGCTACCAGGGCTACATCGGCTCGGTCTTCGGCCTGGCCACCGTCGCCGGGCCACTGCTCGGTGGCTTCCTGGTCGAGCACCTCTCGTGGCGGTGGACCTTCTGGGTCGGAATCCCCATCGGCATCGCGGCCCTGGCGGTGACCGAACGTGTGCTGAAGCTGCCGTTCCCGCGCCGCAGGCATGCCATCGACTGGTTGGGGGCCTTCTTCATCGTCGCCGGGATCAGCGCCCTGCTGTTGATGCTCTCGCTCGGCGGCAAGGAGTTCGCCTGGAACTCGGGCTGGACCTACGGGCTGACCGCGGTGGCGGTGCTCATGCTCGCGCTCACCGTCTGGCAGGAGCGCCGGGCGGTCGAACCGATCATGCCCCCGCGACTGTTCGCCAACCACACCTTCGTCATCACCAGCCTGGCCGGTTTCGCGGTCGGGGTCGCCATGTTCGGCGCCATCATCTTCCTCCCGCAGTACCTGCAGATCGTCAAAGGCGAGTCACCCACCGCATCCGGCCTGCTGACGCTTCCCCTGATGGTCGGCCTGCTGGCCACGTCCATCGCCTCCGGACGCATGATCACCCACACCGGCCGCTACAAGATCTACCCCGTCGTCGGCCTGTTGGTCGCCGTCCTGGGGCTGACGCTGATGAGCCGGATGTCGGTGGACACCTCGCTGTGGCTGGCCGGGGTGTTCATGTTCATCACCGGCGCAGGCATCGGCATGGTGATGCAGGTCCTCGTGCTGGCGACCCAGAACGCCGTGCCCCACGCCGACCTCGGCGTCGCGACCTCCGGAGCCACCTTCTTCCGCTCCCTCGGCGGCGCGATGGGAGTCGCAGTCTTCGGCGCACTGCTCACCCACCGCCTCCGCGACACCATCCCCGCGCAGCTCAAGGCGGCCGGGGTCACCGCCGACCAGATGCCCGCCGGGACTGCCACCCAGGGCAGCCCCGAACAGATCGCGGCGCTGCCCGAGCCCATCCATCTCGCAGTCACCACCGGGTTCGCCGAGGCGCTGCAAACCACCTTCCTCGCCGCCGTACCGTTCGCGCTGCTCGGGTTCGTCACCCTGCTCTTCCTACGCGAAACCCCGCTGCGACAGACCCACGGACACACCTCCGCCGAGGACCTCGCCACCGCATTCGAAACCTCGGTCGACCCCGACGCGCATCTCACCGACCACGAGAACCGGCCCGGATCGGGCGAAGTCTCCAGGAAGGTTGGTCAGCCGGGTGACTGATGGACGGCCTCCGAGGGTCTGTCAAACAAATTTCGGACGGCGCCCCAGCCGCGGTCCTGCCGAGAGGCTGCGCTGGGAGCCGTGCTCAAGGGTGCTGGTGGGCGCGTCGGAAGTGGCTCGGTGAGGAGCCGGTCCATGCTTTGAAGGCGTGCGAGAAGTTGGTGACGTCGCTGTAGCCGAGTTCGGCGGCGACCTCACTGACCGACGTGGATCGGTCGAGCAGCCGTATCCGGGCACGGTCGAGCAGGGACTTCTGGAGGAGTTCGCGGAAGCTGGTTCCCTCCGCGGCGAGGCGGCGTTTCAGGGTGCTCGAGGAGATCGAGAACTCATCCGCGACTGACTGGATCGTCTTCACCCCTGGCCTGTCGTCCAACAGCTCCCGCACTCTGCGGGTGAAGTCCTGGGGGCCAGCCCGACGTTCGAGCGCCTGCTGGAGGTCAGTTATGGCGACTTCGTAGGCGAGTGGGTCGGGGAAGCGGCAGGCCGTGTGCAGCGTCCGTGCAGGGATATGCAGGTAGGACAAGGGGGCGTCGAAGACGAGCCGACCCCCTGGCCATGCCTCTCGAGACAGGACGCTCGGCTCCGGCCAGCGACTATGCATGGTCACCTCCGACGTGTCGCCGACCAGCAGGTCGATCAACCGCATGAGGGCCAGGCCGCAGTAGGTGACGACTAGACAGTCCAGGTCGGGTTCTCCTGCGTTCCCGGACAGCCGAATCGTCAGGTCCTCCGGCTGGCGATCGAACTGGGTGGTGACGGCCTTGGTGATAACCGGAAGATAGGTCAGCAGCTGCACGACCTCGGCGACGGTTCCTGCGCTGACCAGCGGCACGCTCATCGGCCCGAAGGA
Source organism: Amycolatopsis albispora (assembly GCF_003312875.1). Lineage (NCBI taxonomy): Bacteria > Bacillati > Actinomycetota > Actinomycetes > Pseudonocardiales > Pseudonocardiaceae > Amycolatopsis > Amycolatopsis albispora. Next base: position 6,372,652 of record NZ_CP015163.1, on the reverse strand, counting down.
CGTGAGCTGGGCCTGTTCCGCGCAGGCGATCCCCAGCCGGGTCGCCTGCTCGGCGTCGAGTTCGGGATAGACCTCGCGAAACCACCGCAGCGGTGCTTGCGCTTGGGTCTGAATCAGAGTCAGCTCGCCGGTTCCCTCGCGCGCCATGATGGCGCGGAACTCCTCCACGGCGTTCTGATCGATCGCTGAACTGCTCAGCAGTTGCACGAACACAAGAGATGGGACGCCTGGCTCGTCTCTCCACATGGCGATCCTCACGTGATCCGAACTCACAACAGGATGGCGCGGCTTCGACATGGCCTTGTCGGACGCCGACGACAATCATGAAGGAAGTGTCCGTCTTGTGGTCAAGAGTGGGGTAGTTGTCGATGGCAGTCGTTACTTTCGTGTCGCACGACGGGGAGAAGCACGAGGCGCCCCTCGAGGAGGGCTGCTCGCTGATGCAAGTCGCGACGAACAACGCCATTCCGGGCATCGATGGCGACTGCGGCGGAGAGGCCGCCTGCGGCACCTGCCACGTGATCGTGGATCCTGCCTGGGCCGACAAGGTCGGCCCGTCCGGTCCGGTGGAAGAGGAGATGCTGTCGATGAACCCCGAGCGACAGGCGACGTCTCGGCTGTCCTGCCAGATCAAGGCCTCCGAGTCATGGGATGGCCTGACCGTGCAACTGCCCGAATTCCAGATGTAGCAGGAGGTGTCGACGAGATGAAGATCCCTGAAGCAGTCAAGAGGAAGGTCGAGGCCGCCATCCCGCTGGATCGACAGGTCCAGGCCGCACACCTCTACGACAAGGGCCGACGCTGGCTGACCCGCACGAACGGGCAGAAGATGTTCGTCGAACGCCCGATCCCGCCGGTCGAAGAAGTCGCGCTCGAAGACATCGACCTCAGCAACCCGTTCCTCTACCGGCAGGGGCGCTGGGCCTCCTACTTCAAGCGCCTACGCGACGAGGCCCCGGTCCACTACCAGCCTCACAGTCCCTTCGGACCGTTCTGGTCGGTCACGCGTCACGCCGACATCATTGCGGTGGACAAGAACCACGAGGTCTTCTCCGCGGAACCTCTCATTGTCATCGGGGCGCCGCCGCGGTTCATGGACATCGCGATGTTTATTGCCATGGACCCGCCCAAGCACGACGTTCAGCGCCGCGCCGTCCAAGGGGTGGTGGCTCCGAAGAACCTCCGCGAGATGGAGGGCCTCATTCGCGAGCGCGTCAGGGACGTCCTGGACAACCTGCCCGTCAACGAACCCTTCGACTGGGTGAGCACCGTGTCGATCGAGCTCACCGCCCGCATGTTGGCGACGCTACTGGACTTCCCCTTCGAGCAGCGGCACAAGCTCGTCGAGTGGTCAAACCTGGCCACCTCGATGGAGCAGGCCAACGGAGGCCCCTCCGACAACGACGAGCTGTTCCGCGGCATGGTGGGCATGGCGCGTGGACTCAGCACATTGTGGCATGACAAGGCCGCCCGCCTCGCGGCCGGTGAAGAGCCCGGGTTCGACCTCATCACCATGCTGCAGAGTAATGAGAGCACCAAGGATCTGATCAAGCGTCCCATGGAGTTCGCCGGCAACCTGATCCTGCTCATCGTCGGGGGCAACGACACAACGCGCAACTCGATGAGTGGTGGCGTTCTCGCGCTGAACCAGTTCCCCGACCAGTTCGAGAAGCTCAAGGCCAATCCGGACCTGATCCCGAACATGGTCTCAGAGATCATCCGCTGGCAGACTCCGCTTGCCTACATGCGCCGGATCGCCAAGACCGACACCGTGCTCAACGGCCAGTTCATCCGTAAGGGTGATAAGGTGGTGATGTGGTATGCGTCCGGCAACCGCGATGAGACTGTGTTCGAGCGACCGGACGAGTTGATCATCGACCGGCCCAACGCCCGCAACCACATCGCTTTCGGGTTCGGCGTGCACCGGTGCATGGGCAACCGGTTGGCCGAGCTGCAGCTGCGGATCCTCTGGGAGGAGATCCTCCCGCGCTTCGAGAGGATCGATGTAGTCGGGGAGCCGGAATACGTCCAGTCCAACTTCGTTCGGGGCATCAGCAAGCTGATGGTCGAGCTCACCCCCAAGGGCGCCGGATGAGCTCAGCGCGCGCGGTGGTGGTGGGTGCCAGTCATGCCGGGGCGCAGCTGGTCACCAGCCTCCGCCAGGAGGGCTGGTCCGGTGAGATCGTGCTGGTCGGTGACGAGTCGGTGCTGCCCTACCAGCGACCTCCTCTGTCGAAGGCTTACCTCGCTGGCAAGTGCTCGCTGACGGAGTTGGCCATTCGCTCCCAGGACTTCTACCTCAAGCAGGGCATCGAGTGCCTGGACGCCTGCGTGGAGGAGATCGATCGTTCGGCTCGCCAGGTCCTGCTCAGCACGGGGGACAGACTGTCCTATGACGCCCTGGCTCTCTGCACCGGCGCACGCCCACGACGCCTGCGCGCCGCCGGCACCCAGCTCGATGGGGTGCACTACCTACGTCGGTCATCTGATGTGCAGCGGATCCGCGAGGACGCCATCCCCGGACGGCGTGCCGTCATCGTCGGTGGTGGCTACATCGGCCTGGAGACCGCCGCGTCGTTGCGCGCGCTGGGTCTTGACGTCACCGTGCTGGAGGCCGCAGACCGTGTCCTCGAGCGGGTGACCGCTCCTGAGGTGTCGGCATTCTTCACGCGCGTCCACCAACATGAGGGAGTCGACGTGCGGACGAGCGCATCGGTCGAGGCGCTGGTCGGTGACCACCGCGTCCGCGAGGCGGTCCTGGCGAGCGGCGAGCTTATGGCAGCCGATCTCGTGATCATCGGGGTCGGTATCGAGCCGACCACGGAACTGGCCGAGGCAGCCGGCCTGGCGGTGGACGACGGGATCTTGATCGACGCGCACGCGCGCAGCAATGATCCCACCATTGTGGCCGCCGGGGACTGCGCCTCGCAGGACATGCCACGCTACGGCCGACGGATCCGCCTGGAGTCGGTGCCGAGCGCGGTGGAGCAGGCGAAGGTGGCAGCGGCGACCATCTGTGGAACGGACAAGGAGGTCACGGCGCTCCCGTGGTTCTGGTCGGATCAGTATGACCTCAAGCTCCAGATCGCGGGACTCAACACGGGCTATGACGACATCGTCCTGAGCGGTGACCCGACCGCCGACCGCGATTTCACCTGCTACTACCTCCGGAAGGGCGAGCTGATAGCCGCTGACTGTGTCAACCGTCCCCGGGACTTCATGACCACCAAGCGCATGCTCGGCCAGGGGACCGCAGTCGATATGGCCGCCCTGACAGCAGAGGTTGCGGTGTGACGAAGGGGGCCGACCGCTGACCGTGGTCACCACCGAGGCACCGCCCAGTGCGGCGAACAAGGATGACTTGGATGTCGACAGCGTGGACGGCGATGGGGCTTCTGTCTAACATCCTGGGCGTCCGTGAATCGCGTCGGTTGCAGACGTGAGGCACGTCCCCAGAGACGCACGCGGTCCTGCATGGTGGCTGGTGTTGCTCGTTCGCAAACCGCTGCTGCTGGTGGCCAGGAGAGTGGACTGGCGCGGCACGGGACGCCTCGCCGAGACGGGAGGTGCGGTGCCGGCGGTCAGCCCTGTCTCCCGAACCGATCCGTTGTTCCCGGCGGAGATGATCCTGGACCAGAGGGCCGGACCCCCGGTCATAGCAAAGACGAGCCCGTTTCAGAGCAGAGCTGTCGGCTGGTGGTTTCGGCCGGCCGGCCACGTCGAGGTCGATCGTTCCAACAGCCGAGCTGGGCTCCGCGCTGCGGTCGAAGCCGTGGATCGCGCGCCCTCGTCGTCTACCCGAAAGGATCGATCACGAAGCGGCCGGAGGGAAGTCTGATGCCGCTCAAGGATCGGGTACTGTTCGCATCGCGCTGGAGACGAGACGTCAGCTCCATTGACTCCTGTTGCACAGTGGGGCGTGCAGACGATCGTGCCAGCCTACGAACGGAGGGTGGTGTTGGGCCGTCGTCGTCCGATCACGCTACTGGTCGGGGACCCGGTGCCATTCGAGTCGAGGACCTCCGAGAGTTGCCGACGACCACGGCAGTTGGTGCGGGATACTCGCGGGGCCTTGTCCAGTCGTACAGCGTCACGACCAGGGTTGCAGACGACCACGCACGGTAGCTTGATCTTGTCCAGATCGGTGACGGGAGTCGGTAGCGAGACAGAGATCGCTACCCTGTCTTTCATGCGGGCACACTCCATGCGTGAACGGTTCAGGGAGCACATGCGCTCGGCTGTCCTCGAGGCTGCCCACGACTTGATCATCGACCGCGGCTGGGACCGGGTGCGCATGGGGGAGGTGGCGGACCGAGCCGGGGTGTCGCGGGCAGCTCTCTACAAGGAGTTCGGTGACAAGGCCGGCCTCGGAGAAGCCGTCGTGCTTCGGGAAGCCTCACGCTTCCTGGAGGGCATCCAGGGGGCGCTGGAGGCGCACGTCGGCGATGCGAAGCGCGGCATCGCTGCAGCCGTCGACTACACCTTGGACGAGGCGGGGCGTAGCCCCCTGCTCAAGGCGGTGCTCATCTCCAACCGCGACCTGAATGGGGGGAGCCAAGCGTCCACGGGGATGCTCCCACTGCTCACAACTTCCGCGCGACTCCTCGACCTCGCCTCCGACACCCTGGCCGGATGGGTCGCGGAGAGTTACCCGAGTCTTCCCGAAAACGACGTCATCGACGCGGCCGACACCATGGTCCGCCTGACAGTCAGTCACCTGGCCCTGCCCAGATGGGACCGAACCGCGACAGCACGCAAGATCTCAGAGGTCGCGGTCCGGTTCCTCTCCCTCGAATCGTGACCTGCGCCGGATTGGCACGACGGGAGCAGTCTGAACTGAGCTCAGCGGCGTACTGCGTGTTCGTCTGCGCCCTGCTGCTGACGTAGCACCGTCTAGAGAACCTTGCCGGCGCTGTGCGGTGCAACTCGGCCACGAACTCGACCCGGGTAGGGCACTTGAAGTGGGCAAGCCGCTCCCGGGCGTACGCGATGAGCTCCTCGGCCGTCGTCTCGGCGGCGTTCTGGAGCGCCACGGTGGCCACTGGCGTCTCGCCCCAGTGGACGTCGGGGACGCCGACGACGGCCACTTCACGGACGGCCGGGTGCCGGTAGAGCTCCTGCTCGACGGTGTCTCCGACGGGCCCCAGCCAGGGTGCCGATCCGGGCGCCGTGTCCTTGAGCGTCTTCGGAGCCAGCACCGTCGCTGGCCTCAGCGCGGCCGTCCGCCGATCCATCCGTCGACGCAGCGCGCTTCTCCGCCGCGATCAGCGAGCTGGTCCTCGACGGTCTCGCGACACCTGGCAGTGGGACTGTCCGATAAGTTGATCAGATAGCCCCATCTGGAGTTCCTGGGCGGTGGAGACGCCGAGGGTACGGATCTTGCGGTACAGGGTGGCGCGGCCGATGCCCAAGATTCTCGCCGCTTGTGTCCGGTTGTTCCCGACGCTGGCTAGTGTTTCGATGATCAGTTCGCGCTCCGACTGCTCCATTACGGATAATTGTCGTTGGTGTGCACGTTTGAGCACCCAGGTCGGTAGGTGGTGCGGTTGGATCTCCTGGCCATGGCTGGCGTTGAGTGCGGCGGCAAGGGCGTCTCGTAACTCGGCGATGTTGCCCGGCCATGGGCTACGCATCAGGGCTTGTAGCGTTGGCAGGCTGCAGTGTGCGGTGGGTTGGCCGGCGAGTTCCGTGAGCAGGACCGACGTCAGGTCGGCGATGTCCTCGATGTGCTGGGCCAGCGGCGGCACCCACAGGTGGTGCGGGTAGGATGCGAGGGCTTGTTCGAGCCGCTCATGGGTGTGGGTCGTGGTTTGGGCGGTGACGATGAGTCGTCCGGTTGTCGATGCGGAGGCGGGATGGGGGCTCGTCGCCGCGAGGGCCCGCAGCTGCGCCTGCGCCTGTGTCGGAAGGTATTCGATTCGCCGTACGATGACGTTGTCGCCTTGCCCAAGGGTATCGTTGGTCCGGATGATCAGGTCCTTGGGTGCGGTCTCGGTGGGGTCGGCGGCGTTGAAAACGCGCAGTCCCCGGGCGGGGCTGGACAGTTCGTGCAGGTACTTGGCCAGGTAGAGCTTGCCTGTGCCCGGTTCGCCGGTGATCGCTACCGGATCGGGGAGCTGAGCCAGTTCCTGGATTCGCGTGGTGACGCGGCGCCACTGTGGGCTGCGTCCCGCTGGAGGTGTGCAGCCGGTGCCGGTGGGCGTCGCGGATGGGCGGTAGCCCGTGCTGAGGTGGCGAGGCCGGATCGGATCGAGGTACACCACGACCCCAGCGGGGTCGTGGGAGGCGGTCGTGACGGATTGGCACCGGACACGGTACCGCCCGTGCGTGAGGTCCACGCTTACTTCGGAGCGCTGGGTACGAGCCAACTGTGTGGACGCGTCCCAGAGTACCGCCTGGTCTTGGGGTGTGAGATTGCCGCTGGCGATGGGGTTGGTGAGGATCATGTTCGGGTTGAGGCCGAGTATGGCGCCTCGATGCAGACGGCGGGCACGGGTGAACGCCTCGACGAGGGCGACGTCGGCGGGGGACGACAGGTGGCTCAACCGGGTTTCGATGTGCTGTACCGATTCGGAGAGCAGAGCGGGGATGAGCGGGTTGTAGTCGTCAGCGAGGCAGGTGATGTCGAGAACTCCCTCGACGGCTCGGGTGACCGGGTTGTGGATGGGGACCCCAACGCACGACAGGTGGCGTAGGAAGTCCGCGTAGTGTTCTTCGCCGCGAACCGCGACCGTTCGAGCTTCCTCCAGGACTGTGCCTAACCCGTTAGTGCCGGCGTACTCCTCCGCGAAGGCGAACCCGGGGGCCGCGTATGCGTTGTCCAATGCACTGTACAGCGGCTTCTCGCCAACCCAGCGCCGCACGATCCTCGCCTGCCGGTCGGCGAGCAGGATGCTGGTGGAGGTGTCGGCCAGGGAACTGGCGAGACGTTCTACCACCGGCGTGGCCGCCTTCAGCAGTCGGCTGTCACTGTCGAAGTCCGGATCGTAGGGTAGTTCAGCCTTCTTGTCAGGGGCTATTCCGCAGGCTGCGGACCGGCGCCATGACAGCGCGATCTCGGCACGTACGGACAGCTGTGGGGACTCGCGGCGTGCCTCAGGTGTGGCCGTCCCGCCTGAGGCACGGCCACCGAGTGTGACTGAGGTGGGCTCCATTGCCTGCACTCCATCGTCCACGGGGGTGTGACGTGATGGTCCAACCAGAGTAGCGCGGAATCCCGTTGGCCCGATTGTCTCACTTTGAGACACAGGTCACCTTTGCTTGACGCGGCTTGAGTGGGCTCCGCCCAGAAGTCGTTGACCTGAACCTTCGGCCATCATGTGCCCGACACGCTGCGAAAACGCGCGGTCGATCCCTCGGCCAGACGCGAGGCAGGGTCGTCGTCTCACATTGATACGGCGTGCTCGTCCGCGTGGCGGGTAACAATCTGTTTCCACAGGTGAAACCTCGGCCAAACTCGCGAGATCGGACGAATGGAGTGTTTGTGGCTGATTCGAAGTGTGATTTGCGGTCTATCCTGCTCCCCGCGTCCGATTTGGAAAGTTCATTGGCCTTTTATCGAGATGGGTTGGGGCTCGGTGTCCGGATGCGGGATCGGGACGACTATGCCGAACTCTCCGCCGGGTCGATAAAGCTCGCCTTGGCGACTCCGGCTGACCATCCGGTGCCGGAGTCGGCGTTGCCGGTGTTCCGGAGCGACGACGTCTCGGTTGCGGTGTCCCGACTGCTGGCGGCCGGTGCGACGGTGTTGTCCGGGCCGGTTGAGGGGGCGCACGAGATTCGGGCGGTATTGCGGGACCCCAGCGGGAACCCTTTCGTGGTCTACCGAAGCCGGGCTTGACCAGTTAACCGATGTGAGGAGTAAGTCTTATGAAGGAGATTTTGTTCTACCTGCCGGCCGTGGGCAGTTATGACCAGATGAAGAAGGGCTTCGCTGGGGTCAACGACAAGAACTACCAGAACATGCTCTTCCAGATCACCAAGCAGGCGCAACTGGCTGACGATCTCGGGTACTGGGGCGTCGCGTTTACGGAGCACCATTTCCACATCGAAGGCTTCGAGGAGTCGAACAACCCGATCCTGCTCGATCTGTACATCGCGATGCAGACACAGCGGATCAAGGTCGGGCAGATGGCGAACGTGCTGCCGTTCCAGAATCCGATTCGGCTGGCCGAGGACCTCGCGATGCTCGACCAGATGACGCGCGGACGCTCCTTCGTCGGGATCGCCAGGGGGTATCAGAAGCGGTGGGCGGACGTGCTCGGGCAGACGTACCACGTCGGCGCCACGTCCTCCGACAAGTCGGAACGCGATGTGGCCAACCGCAAGCGGTTCAACGAGCACTGGGAGATCATGAAGGCGCTGTGGAGCGAGCGCACGACGTCTCTGAAAACCGAGAACTGGCAGGTTCCGCCGCCGGGAATCGATTTCAATCACGAAGCGGTGAATAATTTTGGCGGTGGCCAGGACGATCAGGGCGTGATCACCGAGGTCGGTATCGCCCCGAAGCCGTACCAGAAGCCGTGGCCGCAGGTGTTCCAGCCGTTCAGCTTCAGCGAGGAGTCCTTCCGGTTCTGCGCCCGCGAGGGCATCGTCCCGATCGTGATGAACACCAATGACGAGGTCATTTCTCGGTTGCTGGACGTGTATCAGGAGGAGGCCGAGGCGGCGGGTCGCGGAGCGCTCAAGCGCGGGGAGGGGGTGGGCATCTTCCGCGACGTGCTGGTGTCACGAGACGCCGATGAGGCCCATTACTGGGCCCGACGCGGTAATGGTTTCATCTTCCCAAACTGGTTCGGGCCGATGGGCTTTGCCGAGGTGATGCGGAATCCCGGCGAGACCGGCCAGATCGGGGCCGACTACGACACCCTGTGTGAGCGTGGTTTCGAGTTCGTCGGTACGCCTGACGACATCAACCGCCAGATCGAGAAGTTGGTGTCGCAGCACGACCCCGAGTATCTGCTGCAGTGGCAATACCCCGGCCCGGTGCCGCACGACGTGCAGATGCGCAGCATCGAGCTGTGGGCCTCCGAGATCGCTCCGAACTGGCTGTGAGGCACGTGACCGCCGCGGCCGGACCATTCCCCTCGCCGACCGGCCGCGGCGGCGGATCCCTCTGTCACAACAGGAGGCACTGATGAGCAGCCGCGTTCTACCGATAGATGTGGTGCGGGTTCCGCCCGGTCTGGAACCGCTCCGGGCCGAAGTACGTACGTTTCTCGATTCCGAGATCCGGCGAGGTGCGTTCACCCCACAATGTGACTCCTGGTTGACCGGCTGGGACGAGCCGTTCTCCCGGCGGCTGGCCGAGCACGGGTGGATTGGCATGACCATTCCGCGCCGGTACGGCGGGCAGGGACGGACGGTGCTGGATCGGCAGGTGGTACTTGAAGAGCTCCTCGCCGTGGGGGCCCCGGTGGCGGCGCACTGGATCGCTGACCGCCAGACAGCGCCCTCGCTGCTGCGCTACGGCAGCGAACAGCAGCGGGCGGAGTTCCTGCCTGAGATCGCGGCGGGACGCTGTTACTTCGCCATCGGCATGAGCGAACCTGACAGCGGCTCCGACCTGGCTTCCGTGCGGACACGAGCGGTCCGAGTGGCTGGCGGTTGGCGGCTGACCGGGACGAAGGTGTGGACCAGCGGAGCACATCGGGCGCAGTGGTTCTTCGTGCTCGCCAGAAGCGCACCGGATACCGGAGATCGGCACGCCGGGCTGAGCCAGTTCATCGTGAACCTGCGTGCCGAGGGTGTCACCGTACGGCCGGTCCGGCTGCTCACCGGTGAGCACGAGTTCAACGAGGTACAGCTGGACGGAGTGTTCGTCCCGGATCGGTACGTGCTGGGTGAGATCGGCAGCGGTTGGGGCCAGGTCACCTCTGAGCTGGGTTATGAACGCAGCGGACCGGAACGCCTGCTCACCACCTTCCCCCTGCTCGCCGCGCTCGTCTCCGAGGTACGCCGACGCGCGGACCGAGACCCGGCGGCGGTCGCCGAGATCGGCGCGCTCACGTCCCGCCTGCTCACCCTGCGGCAGTTGTCGTTGTCTGTCGCCGGAATGCTCGCGGCGGGCAAACCCGCCGACGTGGCCGCCGCGCTGGTCAAGGATCTGGGCACCCGGTTCGAACAGGAGGTGGCCGAGCGGGCGCGGATGCTCGCCGACGAGATGCCGGATCCGGACGCGGCGCTGGGCACGTTCACCGGCCACCTTGTTCGCGGTCTGCTTCATTCCCCCGGATACACCCTGCGCGGTGGCACCAACGAGGTGCTGCGCGGGGTCGTCGCCAAGGCGTTGGAGCGCGCATGAACGAGGAGTTGCACGCGATCGCGGCGACCGCGGCTCAGATCTGCTCGGAGTGGACGCCGGAGGCCGCGGCCCGGTACTCAGGCGGGTGGGCTGACGAGGTATGGGACTCCTTGACAAAGGCGGAGTTCACCGTGCTGCCGGTGCCCGAGTCCTCTGGTGGGGCCGGGGCGGGGCTGGCCGAGGCCGCCGTCGTGGTGCACGAGATCGGACGCGCCGCGGTGCCGGTGCCATTGGCGGAGACGGCGCTGTTGGCAGGGTGGCTACTGGCCGCGGCCAGCCGGACGGTTCCGACCGGTCCGCTGACCGCGTCGGCGACCACGGACATGGCAGTCGACCGATGCCCCGGGGGGTACCGGTTGACGGGGAAACTGTCCAGGGTTCCCTACGGCCACCTGGCCGAGCGGGTCGCGGTGCTGCTTGACCGTGCCGAGCCGCTGGTGGCGATCCTGGACTCGCCGAGGGAAGCGTGGGAACGTGGCCGTAACCTGGCCGGAGAGCCCCGGGATACTTTGCTGCTGCAGGACACTTTCGTGCCGGGCGAGGACGTCACCGAAGTGGACGCCACGATCTCCGGCAGGGCATTTCGGGTTCGCGGTGCGCTTGGCCGGGCACTGCTGCTCAGCGGGGCCATGGAAGCCGCACTCGATTCGACGATCACCTACGCCGGGCAGCGGGAGCAGTTCGGCCGCCCGATTTCCCGGTTCCAGGCCGTCAGCCATCACCTCGCGGCGATGGCTGAGGAGGCGGCGGCCAGCACCACGGTCGCGATGTCGGCCGCCACAGCTGGTCAGCAACCGGACTGGATCCTCACGGCAGCGGCCAAGGCGCAGGCCGGTCGTGCCGCGGGCGTGGTGGCGCGACTGGCCCATCAGGTACACGGCGCGCTTGGCTTCACCGACGAGCATCCGTTGCGGCTGATCACCACCCGCTTGTGGTCATGGCGCGACGAGTTCGGCAATGAGCGGTTCTGGGAGCGGGAACTCGGCGCGGCTGCCTGCGCCGCACCAGATCTGTGGACGCTTGTGACCGACCCGGCGGAGGTGCGCGCAAATGGCTGACCTGGAGTACTCCCGGGCTGACGCGGTCGCCACCATTCTGCTCAACCGCCCCGAGCGGAAGAACGCCTTCACCCTTCAGATGGTGCGTCACTGGGCGGACGCGCTGCACGAGGCGGCCAAGGACGATCAGGTGCGGGCGGTCGTGGTGCGCGGTGCAGGCGGCGCGTTCTGCTCCGGTATCGACCTCGACGAGTTGACCTCCGTGGATCCGGCGCCGCTGTCGCGTCGGCGGATGCTCACCGACGAGGTACACCGGGTGGCACGCGCCCTGGAGGACCTGGACAAACCGGTGATCGCGGCGGTACAGGGGACCGCGGTGGGCGCCGGTCTGGACATGGCGCTGATGTGCGACATCCGTCTGGTCGGCGAGTCGGCCCGGTTGAGCGAAGGCTACATTCACGCGGGCCTCATCCCAGGCGATGGTGGCTGCCTGTGGCTTCCCCGGCTGGTCGGCGTTGCCCGCGCACTCGAACTCCTGCTCACCGGCGACGTGGTAGACGGCCCGAGGGCGGAGCGAATCGGACTCGCCAACCACTGCTACCCCGACGGCGAATTGCTCACCCGCACCTACGAGCTGGCCGCCCGCCTCGCGGCACTGCCCCCGGTGGCGGTCGGCTTCATCAAGCGTGCGACATACGAGTCGTTGCACCTGGACGCGCGAACGCACTTGAACATGATCGCCTCACACATGGCCGTCGTGCAATCCACGGAGGACTCGGCCGCGACGTTGGCGGCGCTGCGCGCCAAGCGGAAAACAGGTGTCAAACGATCCGAGCCCAAACTCCCAGAGTGAAACGGTGTCGACGAATGCGACAGATGCAATGTCACGAGCGGTCCGCGCGGCCGATCCAGGTGTCCGGCTCCCAGAACACCGACGAGGCCGACACGGCGGTGCGCGCGGCGGTGGCCGCCTTCGCCCGGGGCGAGTTCGTCGTCGTGATCGACGATGAGGATCGCGAGAACGAGGGTGATCTGATCATCGCGGCGGAAACCGTCACCAGTGCACAGATAGCCTTCCTGGTGCGCCACACGAGCGGCCTCGCCTGTGTGGCCATGGACGGGCAACGGCTGGACCAACTCCGCCTGGAACCGATGGTGGCCATGGGCGACGATCCCCGTGGCACCGCGTTCACCGTCTCGGTGGATCTGCGCGAGGGCACCACCACTGGCATTTCCGCCGCAGACCGAGCGTCGACAATCCGGGCACTGAGCGACCCGGCGGCCGGTCCGCACGACTTCACCCGGCCCGGCCATGTTTTCCCGCTTCGCGCTCGGCCCGGCGGCGTGCTCAAACGGGCTGGGCACACCGAGGCCGCAGTAGACTTGGCGCGGCTGGCCGGGAAGCGACCCGCCAGCGTGCTCGCTGAGATCGTCAACGACGACGGCACGGTGGCCCGCAGGCCACAGCTGGCCGCCTTCGCCCGACGTCACGGGCTCACCGTGCTCACCATCGCGGATCTGATCCGCTACCGTCAGCGCACCGAGCGCCTCGTCGAACGCACATCGCAGGCACCGTTGCCGACACCCTACGGCACCTTCGACGCGTTCTGCTACACCTCCCTGCTCGACGGCACCGAGCACCTCGCCCTCGTGGCGGGGGACGGCGCGAACCGCGACGAGGTCCTCGTCCGCGTGCACTCCGAGTGCCTCACTGGCGACGTCCTGGGTTCCGCGCGTTGCGACTGCGGGGAGCAACTACGCCAGGCGTTGCGCGAAATCGCCGAGGCAGGCAGCGGTGTCCTGGTGTACCTGCGAGGTCAGGAAGGCCGCGGCATCGGGCTCGGGCACAAGCTCCGTGCCTACACCCTGCAGGACCAGGGATTGGACACCGTCGACGCGAACCTGGCCCTTGGCCTGCCGGTGGACAGCCGCGAGTACGGTGTGGGGGCTCAGATCCTGGCCGACCTCGGCGTCCACTCGATTCGCCTGATGACCAACAATCCGGCCAAATACTCGGGGCTTTCGGGCTACGACATCACGATCGCGTCGCGCGTACCGCTCATCGTCACGGCCGGTGAGCACAACGCCGCCTATCTGATGACCAAACGAGACCGGCTGGGACACCGGCTGGATCCGGTCGGCGGCACGCCGACAACCGCCCGGGAGCAGTCGCAGCCATGACCGAGACCACCGCACGCGGCCAACAGGGCCCTCCGGCGCATGAGACGTTCGCGGCGCAGTTTCGCGATGCGATGTCCCGGTTCCCCAGCGGAGTCACCATCGTGACCACGACCGACCACTGCGGAGCGCGGTGGGGATTCACCGCGAGCGCCTTCTGCTCCGTATCCGCGGAACCGCCGCTGGTGCTGGCCTGTCTGGCCGTCTCCGCCGACAGCTACCGTGCCTTCCGCACCTCAAGCAAGTGGGTGGTCAATATCCTCGGCGAAGAGCATGCTCCCCTGGCGAAACGGTTTGCCACCAAGGGAGCGGACAAGTTCGCCGGTGGCGAATTCGACACGGACGCCGACGGTCTGCCGGTGTTGCCAGAGGCGGTGGCCTCCCTGGTGTGCCGGACGCAGGCCCGCCACCCGGCCGGTGATCACGTGATCCTCATCGGCGAAGCGGTCAACGTGCGGCTGCGCGATCACACCCCCCTTGTCTACTACGCCCGGGACTTCGCCCGGCTTTCCGCCTGACAGCGAGGCGGAAAGCCGGTACACCCGGCACCGAGTTCGAAGGGAGAGCAGCGTGGACAGTCTCATGATGGACCGGCCGCTGCAACTGAAGACGCTGTTGTGGCGCGCGGAACGGCTCTTCGGGCACAAACAGATCATCACGCGGCGCGACGACGGCTACCGCCGCTATACCTACGCCGAATTCGGGAAGCGAGTTCGGCGGCTGGCTGACGCGCTGAACCGGCTCGGCGTACGCACCGGTGACCGGGTGGGCACGTTGGGCTGGAACACCGACCAGCACTACGAAGCCTACTTCGCGGTGCCCTGCATGGGCGTGGTGCTGCACACCATCAACATCCGGCTATCCCCGGACCAGATCGGGTACGTCATCGAACACGCCGGGGACAGCGTGCTCCTGGTCAGTCCTGAACAGCTGCCGATGCTGGAACAGATCCGCGACCGGCTCACCAATGTGAAAGCAGTGGTCGTGTTCGGGGATGGCCCGCCGCCGACGACCGCGCTGGGACCGGTCTACGGGTACGAGGAGTTGCTCGCCGACGCCGACGAGGAGATCGAGTTCCCCGATGTTGACGAGGACAGCCCAGCCGGAATGTGCTACACGTCGGGCACCACCGGGGAACCCAAGGGCGTGGTGTACAGCCACCGCAGCACCGTGCTGCACGCCCTGATCCTGTGCCTGCAGGGATCGATCGGCGTCGCCGAGCGGGAGACCTATCTCCTGGTGACGCCTATGTCCCACGTCAACTCGTGGGGCATGCCGTACGCCTGCGCCCTGCAAGGAGCATCGCTGGCGTTGCCGGGAACGCAGCCACGACCGCACCACTACCTGGAGATCATCGAGCACGCCCGAGTCAGTGTCTGCGTCGCCGCGGTGACGGTCGGCATGCTCATGCGCCAGGAACTCGAATCCGGACGGCAATCCTACGTTCTCGACTCGCTGCACACCTTGTGGCTGGGCGGCCAGGCGCCCCCGATCGGCGAGATACGGTGGTGGCAGCAAGCACACGGCGTGCACGTGTGCCAGGGCTGGGGCATGACCGAGGCGTCGCCGCTGCTCACCTTCACCACCCTCACAAGCCAGTTCACCGACCTCGACGACGAGGGGAAGTTCCGCCTGCTCGGCACCCAAGGCCAGCCGATGCCGCTCGTGGAGATCAAGCTGGTCGACGACCACGGCGAAGAGCTGCCCTGGGATGGCAAACACGCCGGGGAGATCCTCGCGCGCTCCCCCTGGGTGGCCCGCGCCTACTACCACGACACACGTTCCCAGGACAGCTTCGCTGGTGGCTGGTTCCACACCGGCGACGTCGGCGTCATCGACCAGAACGGCTACCTGTCGCTGGTCGATCGCGTCAAAGACCTGATCAAAAGCGGTGGCGAATGGATCTCGTCAGTCGATTTGGAGAACGCACTCATGGGGCATCCGGAAGTCCGGGAAGCCGCGGTGGTAGCCGCACCGGATCCGGTCTGGCTGGAGCGACCGATCGCCATCGTCGCCACCAACTCGCCGGTGGCGTCCGACGATCTCACCGAATTCCTCCGTGAGAAGTTCCCCAAGTTCTGGTTGCCGGACCGCTTCGTGTTCGTCGACGAGGTACCCAAGACCGGAGTCGGAAAATTCGACAAGAAGCTGCTCCGTCAACAAATTGCCGCCGGAAACAACCACAGCACGGACAAGACCCCCTGACGCGAAACCAAGTCAAGACGACACCAAGGAGAAACGACATGAACACGGGAACAGCCAACCGGATGTGGGCTTTGCCGGGGGCGGAATTCACACTCGACACCGGCATCATGATCGTCAACGGGCAGGGGCAGGTCACCATTCCGGTACCGTCCTTTCTCATCGAACACGACCGGGGGCTGGTCCTGTTCGACACCGGCATCGCGTTTGAGGCGGCCAAGGACCCGCACGCCGTCTACGGCGACCTCGCGGACGTCGTCGGACTCGCCTACGGACCGGAGGACCGTGTGGACCGGAAACTCGAGGCGCTTGGCTACAAGCCCTCGGCCATCGATCACGTGATCGTCTCGCACGCGCATTTCGACCATGCCGGCGGCATCCGGCTCTTCCCCGACGCTCAGCTGTACATCGGTGAAGGCGACCTGCCCTACTCGTACTGGCCGTTGCCCGCGGCCAAACCCTTCTTCCGGACCGCGGATTTCGACACGACGCGTGACTGGAAATGGAACCAGCTCTCGACGGATCATGACCTGTTCGGCGACGGCAGCATCGTCATCCACCGCATGCCAGGTCACACCCCCGGCAACACTAGCGTGCTGGTGCGGCTGCCCAACCAGACGTTCCTGCTCACCGGTGACACCGTCCACCTCCGCCAGGCCCTCACCGAAGACCTTCCGATGCCGTCGGACTACAACACCTTGCAGGCGGTCCGCTCGATCCGTCGCCTCAAGCAGCTCGCGAGGGCGCACGATGCCACGGTGTGGATCTCCCACGATCCCGAGGACTGGGCGACGCTCAAGCACGCACCCGCTTGCTACGACTGACACCATGGCTGTTCTCGTCGAATACTCGTGCACGTCGTGCCGTGCACGACACGAAGCATGGGTGGAACACCCAATCCCCGCGGCCACCAGCTGCGTGCGGTGCGCGCGCCCAGCACGCCGCCGGTTCGGAGGTGCGCTGTTGCGCGGTACACCCTCAACCGACGTCGCCCGGCAGCCTGGCGGCACAAGCTGCCAGCACGGACCAAGCATCCCCGGTGCTTGCACGCTCCTCCCGACAGCGGCACGCTCACTGGCCGCACGCGCTCGCGGGGACAATCGAGCTCTGGAAGCGGAGATCGCCCACCAGGAAGCCGCCATCGCCGCGGGAACGCTCGACCCCACCGCGACGCCGGTCACGCCGTACCACGGCCACCAGCCGCCGCCGACTACCGCTCCCAGAAACGACTCCTCACCAGGACCCGGCGTGTAGCGAAACGGAACCCTTGCGACTCACCGCGGGACCGCGCCGCCAGTAGGCCTGTCGCCTGTTCCGCGGGCCCCGCAACAGGCCTGGCGAGAAAGGAAGAATACATGTTCGAGGGCCGGATCGCGCAATTCAACGCACCCGAGCAGCCATTTGAGCTGCGGCGCGTCGCGCTACCGTCGATTGGACCGGACGAAGTGCTGGTGAAGGTACACCGAGCCAACATCTGCGGCTCAGACCTGCACGCCTGGCACGGTTCGTTCGTCACCCGCGGGCTCGGCGGGACGCTACCAACCGTGCTCGGCCACGAGATGGTCGGTTCGGTGGCCGCAACCGGCGAACGAGTCACCGAGGACTCCAACGGCGCGCCGGTGCAGACGGGCACACGGGTGGTTTTCCCCTACTTCTTTCCCTGCCACCGGTGTCGGAGCTGCCTGGCGGGACGGCGCGTGTCCTGTCAGAAGCTGACGATGGCCATGCTCGGCGACGCCAGCAGACCACCCTACTTCGTTGGTGGCTACGGTGACTACTTTCTGCTCCCCGCCGGCGCGGTGCTCTACACCGTGCCGGACACGCTGCCTGACGAAGTGGTGTCGGGGGTCAACTGTGCGCTGTCGCAGATGATCTACGGACTGGAGCGAGCCGACCTGAGCTTTGGCGAACGCGTCATCATACAGGGGGCCGGCGGGCTCGGGCTGTTCGCGACGGCGGTTGCCCGCGCCCGCGGGGCCGCGCAGGTCATCGTGGTCGACGCGGTCCCCGAGCGGTTGGAACTGGCCCGCGCATTCGGAGCTGACGAGGTGATCAGCCTCGCTGATCATCCCGATCCGGCGGATCGTATCCGGCGGGCGCGCAAGTTGACCGACGGCGGCGCGGACGTGGTGGTAGAGGTGGTCGGCACCCCGGCCGTGGTGCCGGAAGGCCTGAAGATGCTCGCCCAGAGCGGCCGGTACCTGGAAGTCGGCAACATCAACATGGGACAAACCTACGCAGCCGACCCATCCCGGCTGGTCACCGCGAACAAGAGCATCATCGGCGTCTCGCTGTACGAACCCACAGCGCTGAGCCAAGCGCTCTCCTTTCTCGCGGCCAACCAGCACCGGCTCCCGCTGGACCAGTTCGCCACCACGACGTTTCCCCTGGAAGACATCAACGCGGCGTTCGCCGCAGCGGACAGCCGCAAGGTCGTGCGCGCCAGCATCGTGATGTGAGACCACAGCAACGACCATCGACCGGGAAGGCCGCAGCATTGGACCAGCACGACAGAACACAGCACTACATCGGCGGGCAATGGGTGCAACCCAGCGGGACAGACCGCATCGCCGTGGTCAACCCGGCCACCGAGCAGGTCATCGGACACGTGCCGGCCGGAACCGTCGACGACGTCGACCGTGCGGTGACAGCGGCGCGGAACGCGTTCGATCCCGGTGTGTCCATGGCCGAGTGCCGAGACCGGGTGGCCCGGCTGGTCGCGGCACTGGAGCCCCGACTGCCGGACATCGCCACCACCATCGGACAGGAGATCGGCGCGCCACTGAAGGTGCAGCGCGGTGTGCAGACCGCCGTGCCCATGGCGATCGCCAGCAGCTATCGGGACCTGCTCGAGGAAACGAACTTCGAAGAGCAGGTCGGCAACTCATTGGTGATCCGGGAGCCCTACGGGGTGGTCGGGGCCATCACACCGTGGAACTACCCGCTGTATCAGGTGGTCGCGAAAGTGCTGCCGGCTGTCGCGGCGGGATGCACCGTCGTCCTCAAGCCAAGCGAGGTGGCGCCCCTGTCGGTGTACCAGTTCGTGGAGGCGGCACACGAGGCTGGCCTACCGCCGGGAGTCCTGAACCTGGTGACGGGATATGGACCAGAGGTCGGCGAGGCGGTAGCCGGTCATCCCGGAGTCGACCTCGTCTCCTTCACCGGTTCGACGGCGACCGGCAGGCGCGTCGCCTCGATCGCCGCGGACACCATCAAGAAGGTATGCCTCGAACTCGGCGGAAAGTCCGCCAACATCATCCTCGACGACGCCGACCTCGACACCGCCGTCAAAGTCGGCGTGGGCAACGCATTCCTCAACTCCGGCCAGACCTGCGCGGCATGGACCCGGATGCTCGTGCCCGAATCACGCTACGACGAGGCGCTCCTGCTCGCCCGCCAGGCCGCACAACGCTACACCGTCGGAGACCCGTTCGACCCAGCGACCAGACTCGGCCCGCTGGCCTCACAGACCCAGCAAGCACGCGTCCGCGGGTACATCGAACGTGCCGTCGCGGACGGAGCCCGACTCGTCACCGGCGGCCCCGAGCCCGCACGCGAGCGCGGCTACTTCATCGCCCCCACCGTGCTCGCCGACGTGCACAGCGCCTCCGAACTAGCACAACAGGAAGTCTTCGGACCAGTACTGGCCGTCATGAGCTACCGCGATGACGACGAGGCACTCCGGATCGCCAACGACACGATGTACGGGCTCTCCGGCGCCATCTGGTCGGCGGACCACCGGCGCGCGATCGCCCTCGCCCGCCAGATACAGACCGGGCAGCTCGACATCAACGGCGCCCCCTACAACCCACGCGCACCATTCGGTGGCTACAAGAAGTCCGGCATCGGCCGCGAACTCGGTCCCGCCGGCCTCGAGGAATATCTCCAGACAAAATCAGTCCAGCTGCCGGACTCGGTCATCAGCCAGCAAGAGTAGTAGGGAAATCTCAGGTTTTCTGGCGCAGCCCAAAATAGAGACATTCCAGAGTTTGTCGCACCGTGGCCATGAAGGCAGGCCGCAGTGTCTGCGCCGAGTACCGTGCGCGTCACGAGCTGCCGTCGCTTCCTCGTGTCACACCGGGGCGTCGAAAATCTCCTCCGCGCGTAGACCACTGGTGTCTCGGGCCGAGTGAGTGTGTTGGATGGATGCGGCCGACCAGGATCGTATGGTCGCCGCCCCGGGTAACGCGCCTCGACCCGCACTCAACCGTCGCCACCGCATTCTGAAGGCGGGGCGTTCCAAGTACGCCCTCCTTTCGTCGCAACCGAACGGCGAAGCCGGTATGGCGCGGGCCTAGGATGCTGACGGCGAACCGGTGGGTGCGCCCGAAGGCGGAGTGACAGTCGGCCGACCTGTCGAGGCATACCAGAACAAGCGGGGACTGACGGACGGGGCCCGCGAACGCGCTCGCGGTGAAACCCAGCGACGGCCGGCCGCGTCGACGGTGGTGACTATCGTGACCCGCTGGGGAACTGGCTCGTGGCTTCCCGGAACAGCCCTTCGTCCACAAGCAGACCGCACTCACTCATGTCGCTTCTCCGGCGGCGACGAGGGTGAGGCCGAGCAGGTCCCCATCTTTCCTGCTTCGTTCGCGGGTACCGAATGTTGTGCGACGTGTGCTCGCACACCACGGGCACCCCTTCGACGATCCCTATTCCATATCCCGCGCCCTGCGCATTTGGCAGGGTCGTTGGTGAGCCGAGCCGGGGTCTGTCAAGAAGCTGGTGTAACTGATCTTGTCGGTTCTACTTCTTGTTCGTGGTCAGGCGTCCGGGGAAGGTGAGCTCGAAAGCGTTCAACGGCGCCTTCCAACGGGCGACCCAGCGTTTGCGCCCAGTGCCGGTGGGATCGAGGCTCATCAACGCTAGGTAGACGCACTTGAGCGCGGCGGCCTCGGTCGGGAAGTGGCCACGGGCCTTGACCGCCCGTCGGATCCGCGCGTTGATCGACTCGATGGCGTTCGTGGTACACACCACGGTGCGGATCTCGGCGTCGAACTGCAAAAACGGCACGAACTCCGCCCAGCTGTTCTCCCATAGCTTGATGATCGCCGGGTAGCGGGCCTCCCACTTGTCACCGAAGGCAGCCAGCGCGTCCAGTGCCGCCGACTCGCTGGGCGCGGTGTAGAGGGGCTTGAGGTCCTTCGCGATCGCCGCCCAGTCCCGCTTGGAGGCGTAGCGGAAGCTGTTGCGCAGGAGGTGGACGACGCAGGTCTGGGTGATCGCTTGCGGCCACACGGTTTCGATGGCCTCGGGCAGGCCCTTGAGTCCGTCGCACACGACGATACACACGTCGGCTGTGCCGCGGTTCTTGATCTCCGAGAGGACCCGCAGCCAGTACTTGGCTCCCTCGCCGTCGCCGTGTTCGCCAGCCCACAGCCCGAGGATGTCGCGGGTGCCCTCCACGGTGACGCCGAGCGCCAGATAGATCGGCCGGTTCGCGACGTTGCCCTCACGGATCTTGACATTCACACAGTCAATGAACACCACCGGATACACCGCATCCAGCGGCCGGTTCTGCCACTCGGCCATGCCGTCCATCACGCGGTCGGTGATGGTGGTGATGGTCTGCTTGGACACCTCGGCGTCGTACACCTCGGCCAGGTGCGCGGCGATCTCACCATGCGTGAGCCCCTTGGCGGACAACGAGATCACCAGATCATCCAGCCCGGTCAGCCGGCGCTGGCCCTTGCCCACCAGTTGCGGCTCGAAACTGCCGTCGCGATCCCGCGGGGTAGCGATCTCCACCGGGCCGGCCTCGGTCAGCACCTTCTTGCCGCGCCGGCCGTTGCGAGAGTTCCCGCCGTTGCGGCCGGCCGGGTCATGCTTGGAATAGCCGAGATGGTCGTCCATCTCGCCTTCCAACGCCGACTCCACCACCTTCTTGGTCAGCATCGCCAGCAGGCCGCCCTCACCGGTCAACTGCAGACCCTCGGCCCGCGCCCGATCCGCCAGCTGCTGCACCAGCTGATCGTCCACTCCATCCGCCATCGCCGGAGCCTTCGCCTCGCCGCCGTTGCCCGTCCCATCAGTCACAGATGTCTCCTTCACCTCAGGAGTTACACCAACGAAATTACAGTCCCGTGAGCCGCCACATCCGCTTGTCGGCTGGCCGGGTCGACGTAGAGCGCGACGTGGACTCCGGCGACGGTGATCGTCGGCCGTTCGTCCTCGTTCGTCATCGGCTCGAAGGTGGCTTTACGGTTGGCCGTATCGGCGATGGTGGGCAGATCGGTGTTGTCGGTGCTGTTCATGATGATCTCCTCGGAAGGCGGGCGGCCGTCATCGCCGGCCCGCGCGGACGCGGGTCGGTGTGGCGTGGGTGCGGGTGGGTAGTCCGGCCGCGTGGCCGGGGAACTGCGGTGCCTGGTGCTAGCGGGCGGCGTCTGGGCCGCGCTGCGCCGTGGTGATGTCGCGGTGGTCCGTGCTGCGGTAGCTGGTGTCGCGGTCGGTCGTGGGCGTCCAGCCCAGTGCGGCCAGCAGCGGCCGGACACCGGCCCACCAGCCACCAGGAAACCGCCGGAAGACCCATTCCTCTGCGGTGTAACGGTCTAAGTCGGCATTGGGCCGCGGGATCACGATCGAGGTGGGACTCAAGCTGAACAGTTCGATCGTGATCACGAGAGCGCGGAAGGTGCCACCCGACGCGGTGCCGACCGTGGTGGCGCTGGGTGCTGCGTTTATCAGCGTGGCGTGGTACCGGGTGGCGTCACCGGGGCCCACCAAGCCCAGCGCGGGCGTTCCGCGGGGACGTTGATCTCGGCGATGAGTTGCCGGGCATCGTGAATGTCGTTGGTAGTCATGGCGGTTCGAGCTCCTTCGGATGTGTGTCAGCCCATGCAGCGCGATGCCCTCCCCGTGGCGAGTTGGTGCTGAGGAGGGCATCTCGCTGAGTTGCGTAGCTGGTTGCCGGAGTGGCCAGGAGTGGCGGTGTCTCCGGATGGCATGCTCGACAGCGTTGGTGATCGTGTCGCCATTGGTCTGCGCGTTCGCGTGCTGGTAGAGTGGCCAGGACCAGACGCAGTCGCGGCCGTCGCAGTAGATGCGGACGTGCCCGTCGTCGTTTTCCTGGAGTACCAAGGGAAGTCGGTGCCGCTCGGACTCCGGCCACCGGGGCGCGCTGCCCGGCAGGGTAAGGCGTGAGCCGTCTTGAAATCCCACGTCGACCCCGCGCTCGGCGAGGTGCTGCACGACGTGGCTGACCAGGTCTTGCGCGTTGACCTTGCCGACGGCCGAGCCGGGCCGAGCGGGATTTTCGAGGTAGTTGTGCACCAGGTCTTCCAGCGTTTCGACCAGAAACATCGGATGAGTCCTTTCGCGAGAACGGGTTGCCTGACGGGAGCGATTAGCCCCAGTTGCGGTGTTCGCGGTTCCACTTGGCTTCGACCTTCGGCGCCAGTTCGGCGCGCAGGTCGTCCACGGTCCGGCCGTGTTTGGCGGCCAGCGCGGCCAGGATGAGCTGCGCATCCTCGCGGTACTCGGCGATGGTGTCTCGGTGGTGGGCGATGCTTGCCCTGGTCAGATACCGGGCGTAGGCCAAGGCGTCCGCGTAGGAGCGCCGCGCGGTGAACTCGGTGTCGATCTGCCCATACCCCTTGGTGCGCAAGGGCGTTCCGTCGGGTGCGGTGATCGCTTTGGCGGCTTTGGCCTTCGCCCGTTCGGCCTTCTCCGCTTCCCGCGCGAGTTGCTCGGGGGTCTTGATCCGGCTGGGCCGGTTGCGGACGTCGACCGGCGCGCTCGGGTAGCACTCGGTGCACGCGGCCTTGCCAGCCTGCTCGACGATCTCGGTCTCGTCGTGCCCGGAGAGCTGGGTGAGCCAGGCGAACCGGGTGGACGGGAAGCAGGTGCGGCACGCCATGGTGCGGTGCACGTGGCGACCGCTGTTGTCGACCAGCCAGGCGCGGGTCCAGCCGCCCCGACGCTCGAACTCCGCATCGAGGGGCCGCGCGGCGGCCTCGCACCCGGCGATCGTCTGGCGGGCCTGCTCGATCCGGGGCCGCAACTCAGTCGCGTACTCGGCCATGCCGTCGTTCACCAGACGCTGGACGCGGGCGGTGAGCCCGTTGAGGGTGTCGGTGGCCTTGGCATGCTCGATACCGAGCCGGGCGAGCTCTTCGTCGATCTCGGACGGGGTTGCGGTCGTGGGGTCGTCGATAGGCATGGTGTTCACCTCGGAACGGGTTCGGGCCAGGCCGTGTCGGCCAGGCGCGGGCGTGGGAAGGCGTCGCCGGTACGCCAGGCACGGACGGCAGGCGCGAGTTCACTGGTGACGGCGCGGTCGAGGTCGCGGATGTCGATCGCGGGCCGGCCGTTGCGGCGGGCGTCGGCCCACAGGTCGAGGACCTTGGTGAGGCTGTCGGCCAGCAGCGCGGTCAGCGCGGTGGGCGGGTAGTCCTCGGCGACCGCGGCCAGCAGCCCGGCCATCTCGGTCAACGGCATGCCGGGGGTGGTGTAGTGGTCGAGCTGGCGGACCGGCAGCGTGACCACGTGCTCGGGTCCGGGCTCGGCGCCGGCCAGGGTGACCGTGCCGAGCTGGACATCGGCGCCGAGTTGGAAGACGTAGACCCAGAAGCCCATGCGGGTGGTCGCGCGGGTGAGCGACTGGCGCGGCAAGTGGCGCTCCCGCGCCACGTCGAGCGCCTTGGCGCGGTTCGCGGGCACCGTGAGCACGTCGTCCAGGCGCGCCCGTGACAGATCGAGGCGGTCGTAGAACTTCACGAACACGAGGGACTCCTTTCCTTGTGGTGGCGCGGTTTCACGCGCCGGTCTGGGCGAGCGCGCGGGGTGACAGGGCGGTGGTGGTCCAGCCGTAGAGGTCGAAGACCTGGCGGGCGTGGGTGCGGCAGTAGAGGTCGAAGGCGCCGCCCTGGCCGGCGTGGGTGGCGCGGCGGTGGCAGTAGCGCGGGGGCCGGCCGTTGCCGAACTCGGTTTGCCAGGTGCACACGCGCAGCCGGTGGACGCGGATGACGAGGCCACGGCCGCCGTTGACGCCGGTCCAGCGGCCTCCGTCGACGTCGGTGGCGTGCCACACGTAGCGGGTCCACCGTCCGCCGAATGGGGTGTAGGTGCGCCGGCCGACCTGGTGGGCGTCGGCGGGGTCGATCGTGGCCAGGTGCCCGCCGGGCCAGGTGGTCAGCGCGTCGCCAGCCGAGGACACGTAGGCGACGAACGTGTTCGCGCGGGTCATCGCGTGGCGTTCGCGTTCGTTCGAGCACGGGTAGCAGCTCGTGGCGCCGGTGGTCGGGTCGATCGCACGGCCGGTGCCGATCCCGCTGGGGTCCGGGGTGGGCGGGTGGCCGCAGTCGAGAACGTCCGCCACGGGGGCGATGGTGGAGGAGGTGGTCATGGCGGTATCGGTCCCTTCGGGCCGGAGGTGAGCGGAATCGGCAAGGCACAGTCCGGCCGTTCGGCCACAGGAGGGGGTGGACCGAACGGCCGGAGGTGATCAAGGAAGGTGTCCGAACGTGGCCAGCAATCGGGCGAACTCGGCCACCCGGTCGTGCGGGACGCGGACGGTGAACACCGAGTCGGACGCGCCAGGCCGCACGCAGACGCGTCCGTGGACGCCTGCGTCGACCGTGCCAAAGTGGAAGTCGGTGTCCTGGTCTTGGCGCTGCACGCCCAGGCGTGCCGCGACGGTCGCCGCGAGTTGCTCACGGGCGGCGGCGATGCCGTCGCTGGCGTGCTTCTCGTCCCAGGCCGCGTGCAGCGCGGCCTCATAGTTCGGCAGCAGCCGGCGCCGGATCTCGTGGGCAATCACGTCGGGCGGTTTGCGCTGGTCCACGGTGATCTTGTGGTCCTGCTCGTGGTCCTGCGGGACGTGGTTGCGCAGGAAGCCGAGGTGACCGGCGATGATCAATCGGCCCTGGTCGGTCTTGCGGCCGGTGGTGGTGCCGTCGAACAGGTCGAGGACCTGATCGTTCGGTCCGGCGAGATGGGCTTCCGAGCCGTCGGCGGCCTTGCCGGTGTAGGCGCGCCACCCCGTGCCGAGGTGCTCGGCGACGGTGTGTGCGAGGTCGAGGGTGGTCATGGGGTTCTCCCGTGGTTGCTGGTTGACGGCCAGCCCGAGTCGAGCTGGCCGACCTAGTGGTGAGGTGTGGCGGTAACCGGCGCACGACGAGGCGCCGGCCGACCGTCGACGGGGACGGCCGACCGGCGGGAAAGGAGAGACGGAGGTCAGCGGCAGTGGCCGGTGATCTGGACCAGGTGGGCCATGTCGACCACGGGCCCGGCCCAGTAGCGGACGTGGGCCGGTTTGTTGCCGATGCCCCAGACGTAGAGCCGGAAATCGGGGTCGCTCGGGCAGGCCCACACGGAGCGCTTACCGGGCCCATCGGGCGCGGGGGCGCCGTGTTCGTCGCACCGATCATCGACAACCAGGCCCCCACCCCAGGACGACCGCAGGTGCGCGAACACCCGGACGTACGAGGCATCGAACGGCACCGTGTGCGCCTGCTGCCGGGCCGCGACCCACTTCATCAGCGCCTCCGCGGACAACGGCCGGCGGGAGGTGATCACGGCGCGCACGGCGTCGACGTCGGTGAGCCGGCCGTGGTCGCTGATGTCCGCGTAGGCCAGTGCACACGGTCCGGTGAACCACAACGTGATCCACTGCGGGCCGCGATGCCAGCCGCGCGCATAGCCGCGCCGGTCGCCCAGCTCGGTGATCGGGATCGGCGGCAACACGCCGTCCAGGCCCCGGTCAGGTCGGGGCGTCCACCCGTGTGCGCGGAGGTCATCGTCCACGGACGGGTAGATCATGTCCGTGGTCCGGGCGCCGGAGTAGCCGCGCGCCGCGCGGCTCAAGGTCTCCGCCAAACCGTCCATGCGGCCGGTGACGTTGCGCAAGCCCTGCACCGGCATCGGGCGCGAGCTCAGCGCATCGTCGTGCAGGTCGGCAACCTGGCAGCGGAGTTCCTCCGCGAGCCTGGCCAGGCCGGTGAGGCTGCCGGCCTGCACACGGTTCACCGTCTCCAGAGAATCGGCCCGTGCGCGCTCCCGGTCGAGCTCCGCGCGCAGCGCGTCCAGAGTGGTCGAATGGTCGTTGGTCATCGTGGTGCTCGCTTTCGTCGGTCGAATTGCGTGAATGTGCGGAGGTGCTGGGAAAAGGGAGTCACTGTTCGGCGAGCACGCGGTCGAGCTGATCAAGGAAGTAGTCGACGTCCGTGTTCGGGCGCATCGCGTCGCCCGACGGCATCCAGTCGGAGTCGTCGACGTAACCGGTGCCGGCGACCTGGTCGAAGGTGTCGACGTAGTCGGTGTGGTCGCACTCGCAGCAATCCGGCGCGGTCACCGGGTACAACTGACTTCCGACATTCAGGCAGGCGGTGGCCAGAGCGCGTTCCCGGAACGTGGCCGCGGTGTAGGTGGCGACCGCCGTAACCACACGGGCGGCCGGAAATCGGGCGAACAACTCAGCCAGCACGTCGTAGTGGGCGTGCCAACACGCGGAAATCGTGCGGCGCCTGCCGTTCGGACCGGTGCCCTTACCGAACGCGGACGCGCTTCCCTTCGCGCCGGAACCCGCTGTGTCGGTGGCGCGAAGGGTGAACGTGGCGCGGGGGCCTGCGCGGTTGCTGCGATCCTCGCCCGTGCGCACGGTGATGTTTCCGTCGTAGAGCGCGCTGGACACGTCGCGTACGACGCTGTGAATATCGGTGAGGGACACGCCGTACACGAACATGGTTGAACTCCTTTACTGATTCGGGAAACGGAGGTGATGACGTACGCGCGGATGAGTCGAACAATCCGCAACGGAAAGCCGAGCCGTTGCAACCGTTGCGCGCGGGTGAGAGCTGCGCGGCGCCCGTATGAACGGGCGCCGAGACACGCGGCTGACTATCAGTGAAATTTCCGGGGATGCGCTGGACGATTGCGCTAGATCCAGGAATCGACTCGGCGGACCGTGGCGCCGCACTTCTTGGCGACGTACTCCGCAGCGTCCGCCAGGCCCGAAAATCGGTACCGGTAGGCGGACAGCGGCACCGGACCAGCCGCGCCGTCGGTGGACTCGATACGCCAACGTCCGCGCGGTGCGCGCTCGCAGGCGACAAACGCACACCCGTCACGAGTGAACGCGACCGCGCTATCGGCGTCCTGTTCGCCGTACGTGTCGTCTGTCATGACGTAGCCGTTTTGGGCGTACTGAAAGTGAAGCTCTACGACGTTGTCCGTGTCGGTGGACATGTGATCTCCCTTGACGTTGGCCGATCGGGTCGGTTACGTGCGCGGGTTTCAGGCCCAGCGCGGTTGAAATTCGTCGCGCAGTCCGTCAAAGGTCCACGCGCCGAAGATGCGGAACTGTCCGCAACGCACGCGGACGTGTGCGCGCGGGACACAGCCACTCGGGGCGAATGTGGTGTGTTCGCCACGGCGGTAGGCGCCGCGCGTGGCGGTCACCAATACGGCGATTTCGCCGCGCGGGGTGTACCCGGTCACCTTGGCCGGTACGAGTCCGGAGAAACTGTCCAGAAAGATAAGGTCACCGACCCGAATAACAGTTGTCGGAATCGAACGGTTCTGCGTGTCAGTCATCGTGAGACCTCACTTAGGCAGCCGACTGGTAACCCGTACCGGGGCACGTGGCCAGATCAGGCAGGTAGACGGTCCGGAATTCGTTCCACGCGCGTTCGGAATTCGCGCGGGCATGGTTGCGTCCCCTGTCCAGCCGGTTGGGGCCGCGCCGTTGCTCGGCTTCCTGATTGAGCCGTTGACGGACCAACCAGGTCACGGCCTGCACCTGGTGCGCCGAGACCCGTTCTCCCCCGCGTGCGGAGATCAGCTCCGCGGCACGGCGGTACAGGCTCACCACGTGGTCGTACTGCCGACGGGAAACCGATCCGTCCTTACGGCGGAACCCGTTGACCGGCGCCGAGTCGTACTCCTCGGAGGTGAGCGCGCGACCGTGCGCCACCGACAGCGCGTGCCGATCGATCACCACGCGCGGGTCATCCGGATCTTGATCTCCGCCGAACTCGATCAGGTGGGCAAAGTCGCGGATTTTCGGACCGTTGAGGATGTCCTCATACCGCTCACCGACGAGCAGCCGATCCGCAGCGCGTTTCTGGCCGGTCGTGGCGAACATTCCGGAACCGGGCCCGCCGATTCCCCTACCCTCGCGCAATACGCGAGCGGCATTAAGGACGTTGCCGATCCATCCCTGTTGTGGTGAGTAAATCGCGAGCATTCCGGCGCCGAGATGGGCGTCACCGTTCGCGATGGCGGTTGCCACGTGGTGCGCGTCGGCATACCAGCGCATTCCTTGCGCGATTTCGTCGGGTGTGGCCTGTTCCCAGTGCCACACGATGTTTTCGTGACTCACAGGGTGCGCCCGGAACCATGGGTGATCGCTGGGGGCAGGCATGACAATTCAGTCCTCTTAGGTGTGATTCACGGTCACCGGCGAGTCGTCCCACAAGCGGGACCATCCCGATTGCGCGGGACGCGCGCCGGCCGTTCGTACGTACTTGTCCAGGGCGAGCAATTCGCGTCGCACTTCTCCGACGTCCAATTGCCACAGCTCGCGGGAGATCTCGTCCCGTACGCGGTCAAGGTCAATCGCACCCGATGACGCGAAGGAATACAGAGCGGACGACATACCGTCGTGCCAATCGGACGCAATCCGTCGCGCTTGCCCGTCGCTGATCATGACAATGACTGCACTCATCGGTTTTCACTCCTTGATTCACGCCGCGACCGTGACCGGAATGGATTCCATGGCGGAAAAATCGAAAACGGCGAGCTGTGCGGTTTCCCGCGCGAGGGTCATTGCGTCGGACAGGTCCGCGGTCACGACGGAAACGTCCAGGTAGACGCGACCGGTCGCAGGGTCGCGCTACCCACCGAGAACGCGACCGGGTAGCGAAAGAGCGTCTTTTGCTTGCGCGATGTACTCGTGAAGATCGTTACTGGTCACGGAACCGTCGAAAACGCGTTCGTGTTCCGGATGTACGGCAACCGCATAGCCCGTGCTGATGTCGGAACCGTCGCTCGGGTTGACGGAAAATCCGCCATCCGGAACGGACAGAGCGTCCGCCATGGCGCTAATCCGGGCGGACCAATCGATCAGAGTCGTAGTCATGGCGGTACTCCATTTCGTGTGCGAAAGTGGTTGACTGGCAGCGATTCAGGCCAGTTGTGAACTGGCACCGAAACGCGCAACCCTCGCCGTTGTGAGATCTCCGCAAAGGGGACAGATCCTGTATCCGGGCAATACGGCACTACTCACGGGTGAGGGTTGCGCGTTTCGATGGCACATTCCCTGAATCTCTAAAACACTGTTGGGATAAGCCGTTATGTCTAGCGCGCAACGCAAGGAACCATGCCCGTAAGGGTTTGGCGTGCTATGGGCAGGCGAGAGTGACGCTCTCAAGCCAGAGAAACCCAATGTCGGCAACCGCCTAAAACAACCTCGAACGCCTACACGTTGCGACGTTTTTCGGTGCTGGACCACCATTGACTTATCTTGGGGACACACCTGTGGCAGGCATGCCATTTATGCGCGCTTCTCCGCTTTATAGCAAGAACTTTACGTCGCGAAGCTGCAAGCGCAGTTACTACGCATTCCAGACTAGAAATGCGCGTTTGGCTACGCGTCGTTCTTCACGCTGCTCTGCACGGTTTCGCTGCTGTCCGCACGGCCCAAGCCGTTGCCCGCGCTTTACGGGACTACTGTCATCTCGACACCCGGAAGGAGGTACTGACCGAATCGGAGAGCTCGCAGGGACGCCGTGCCCTGGTCCTCACCCTCTCGGTTCGATCCGTTTACTTCCTGGTGTGGAGTCGACATGTAGAAGTACACATCTTGGGTCCACACTTTGCAAGCCCAAGAGGCCCCGTCGTTACCGTTCCGTGACCTTGCGGTGCAAAACGGCTGGTCAGAGTTGCGCAGCGTCAGCCGGGCCTCTCGGTCTCCACTGCCCAAACCGGGGCATAGAAGAGCCACAGCAGCCGGCACGGCGGAGCCCAGCGGAGCGGACAGCAGCCGGCACGGCGGAGCCCAGCGGAGCGGACAGCAGCCGGCACGGCGGAGCCCAGCGGAGCGGACAGCAGCCGGCACGGCGGAGCCCAGCGGAGCGGACAGCTCATCTCTTGCTTTTCTGGGTTTATGAATGGCGAAGTGCCGAGAAATGGTGAATCGCGAGCATGTTTAATCCAGCTTTCGGCTCATGCGATTCACCCCGAGAGAACTCAAACAAAGTTTGAGTATTGACACGCCGTCGAAATTGTGATTGTCAAGCGCAAGTGGCAATCCGATGCAAATTGATACAGCGTCGAATTCGAGTCAAGTTGATCAGCGGCGACTGCACAGCAGGAGGCTGCCACCGTAACGAACAGAGCAGCGAGATGCGGGCAATGCATGACGATCAGACAGCGGGAAGTGGGGTACGGATGGATGGTGACCAGCGCAACCAGGGGGACCACGGGGTCACGAGTAACGGCAGGTGACCACCCACCCAAGTCGACTGTTCATGTGCCTGCCGGCCACCGAGTCGGGCGTTACATCGGTAGCCCCTGCGGGGCCGGTGACCAGGCAGTTCGCGGACTCGGAGGGCTACCGCTCTAGTAGGCAGTTGAATCGGACCGTCGTCCGGTAGGTGACCAGGACACTACGAGGTGATCACTGATCGTACTGTTGATCTACTAGTTGGTCACTCGGTGTGGTGACGCCGGTTCGTCCTAAGTAGAAATACGCTGCACCGGGTACCCCGTTTGACGTAGCGTTGACAACCTTGACACTGATCAACCGAGGTGGCCGATGACGGAGACGATTATACGCCCTCTGGCCAGAAAGGAGGCGATTCTCACTTTGAATTTCAGGGCTCGCCTGTGCCGCGGGGGCGGAGTGTAGGCGAGCCGTCACGAACGATTATGGGGGCGTACATGGTAACGGGGGACGCTAGGTACCTAGCGCGGTCGCGGGATCTCCGTCACGTGCTGAACGGGGAATGGATCACGCACATTCTGGTGGCGTTGAATGCTGGGCCGCTGCATTACAACGAGCTTCATGCCGCCATCCAGGAGATGACCACGTTCGATCCGTGGACCGGGTTGGTCCGCAAGATTCAGAGCCGGGCATTGGGCCGGACCTTGCGAAGGATGGAGACCGCCGGCCTGGTGGACCGGGTCGAGGAACGGACGTTTCCGCGGTCGGTGGTGTACTCGCTGACGCCCGCGGGCGCGGATTTGCTGGTCCGGGCGCGGCCTCTGATCGACTGGGCGGAAGAGAACCTCGATCTGATCGAGCGCCTGCAGAAGGCGCCGGACGACGGCGATCAGCCGCAGGACGACGAGGATCAGCCTGACTGAGCTACCGCTGCACTGGCGGACGCGGTTCAGCTGGCCGCGGCGTTGTCGGTGGAGACCGGCCGCCGAGTGCTGCCGCGGCGTTGGAGGAAGTCGGCGAGGTTGAGCGTGTCGGGGCTGGGATGTTGGCCGATCTCGTCGAGCGTGGTGGTCAGCAGCGCGAGGGTGCGGGGGATGGCGGCGTACTGGTCGAGGCGGGCTTGGGTGCGGATGATGTCGCGGTAGACGCCCTCGTTGTAGCGGTCGAGCTTCCGGGTGCGTTCCAGGAGCGTGAGCATGGTTTCTGGGGCGCTGTCGCCGTGCGCGCGGATCAGGGCGCCGAGCGCGTCCAGGACGTCGCGTCGGGTGGCCTCGCGGACCGGTTCGATCCAGGGCACGAGCAGGTCCTCGGCGAGGTCGCCCTGGTAGAGCTCGACGGCGTCGTGCAGCTGGGCCTGGGCCGCGGCGTCGGGTGGGCGGGGCGCCTGCAGGGCGTGCTGGAGCTGCCAGTAGTCGACGACGGCGAGTTCGTCGTTGAGCTGGTAGCGGCCGTCGTCGTTGACGACGAGGTTGTTGATCCTGCCGTCGGTGGCGTCGGTGAGCGCGCGGCGCAACATGGACAGGGTGTTGTGGAACGAGTTGTACGGCCGCGGTGGCCGGCTGTCGGGCCAGACGGCCTCGTTGAGGACTTCGCGGCGGACGCCGTGGGGGTGCAGCGCGAGGTAGACGAGCAGTTCCCGTTGCTTCGGTGTCAGCGCGCCACTGAGCTCGCGTTCTCCCTCGTCGCCGCGCAGGGCCAGGTGCAGGCGTCCCAGCACACGCACAACCAGCGGGGTTTGCGGTGCTGCCACGTCACCGTTGTCCGGTTTCCGGGGTTCCTCGGCGGCCGGTGCCTGCTCGGCGGCCGGCTTGACGTCCTCGGCGGCCGTGCGGCGCTCGTCGGTGTCGTCCGGGGTGGCTGCGGCCGGGGCCTTCGGCGGGACGTCCACGGGGATGGGGTGGACGTCCAGCAGTTGCAGGCTCGGGGCCGGTGGGGTCTGCTGGTTGTCTTCCTGTTCCGGCGGGCGGGTGGATTCGAGCTGGGTCATCTCGTCGACCGAGCGCTGCTCGGGGACGGGCGGCGTGGGTGCAACGTCGTGATCGTCTGCGGGCGGTGCGAGTTCGTCGCCGGTGAAGCCGCTGGTTGCGTGGTCGGGTGTGGCCAGGTCGGCGGGGCCTTCAGCATCGCGGAGCACGGCAAGCAGTTCGGTGGCATCGGTGGAGGGCAGGCTGAACAGGCGTGTGTCGGCGAGGGCGTCGCCGAGGCCAGGGCTGGTCGCGCTGACGGTGCCGTCGTGGCGGACGC
This sequence comes from Amycolatopsis albispora, assembly GCF_003312875.1. NCBI lineage: Bacteria > Bacillati > Actinomycetota > Actinomycetes > Pseudonocardiales > Pseudonocardiaceae > Amycolatopsis > Amycolatopsis albispora. The sequence goes on along the minus strand of NZ_CP015163.1, from coordinate 6,339,342 downwards.
GCACGGTCGCGCCGGGGCGCCATTGGCCGAGGAGCACGCCGGCCAGGCCGAGAGTCGAGCCGTTGTCGAGGACGGCTTGCAGGCGGCGTTCCGCGTGGGGCGTGGGGCTGGCGAGCAGCACGAGCGAGGCCGGAGTGAGTCGGGTTTCGGTCTGCTCGATGGCGTGGCGGGTCCGGGTGAGCAGGGCCGCTTCCATCTCGTCGAGGGCAGCGTCGAGCGTGGCGACGACGTGGACGGTGGACGGCAGGTTCTCGACGTCGGTGCCGTCGAAGACGAGGTGCAGGTCGTCGGCGGGGACGAGCACGCGGATGCCGTCGCCGGGCTGCTGTTCGGTGAGCAGGTGCAGCAGCAGCGCGCGGGCAGCGGCGGTGGCGCCAGGTCCGGCGAGACCGAGGCCGCGGGTGCTGGCCAGGTTCAGGGCGAGTTCGCGACCGCCCCGCACGCCGACCTTCGCCGGTACGGGGACTGGTTTGTCGTCGGGTTCCAGGTCCCCGGCGGCGGTGATGTGGATCCGCGGTGGGGCCGGCGCGAGGTCGACGAACTCCACGTCGTCTACGGGCCTGCGGTCGCCGTCGTCCTGGTCGTAGGCGGCCCGCAGGGCGCGGACCACGGGCGCGATCGGGCGCTGCAGGTCGGCGCGGTCGCCGCTGCCGATGCGGTAGCGGCGTCGGCGCCACATCCGGACCGACACCATGGCCGTCGTGATCGCTCCGGCCAGGCCAAGGCTGACGAACACGCCGGTCAGCAGGTCCAGCCCCGGTTCGGCCTGGTCGTCGTGGTGCTGGCCGGCCTCGTCCGCCGTGGCCGGCGCCGGGGTCGTGTTCGGCGCGGGCTGTGTTGACGGAGGCGTGGTCGGTGCAGTGCTCGTCGGAGGAGGTGGCGGCTGCGGCGGCGGCACCTGCGGCTGCTGCTCGCCGGGAGGATGTTGTTCGGGCGGGGCCGGGATGTAGGCGGTGATCTTCCAGCCGGGGCGCACGAGGTTGGGTTGGGTCAGCGCGCGGCCGTCGGGCTGCTCCACGCCGCGGTTGAGCTGGAACAACTCAGGCCACCGGGTTCCGCCGCCGGGACCGTAGATGCGTTCGGCGACCCGCCACAGGCTGTCGTAGATCCCGTCCTCGGGGAGCCGGACCTCCTCGGTGACCTGGACCATGCCCGGCGGGGCCGGCGCTGCCCGATCGACCACCAACGTGGCGGCCGGGACGACGGCCGCCTGCGGAGCCGCGGCCTGCGCGGTCGGGCCTGGGGTCAGCGGTGCGACGACGGCGACCGGCGTGAGATCGGCGGCCAAGACTGCGGTGGCCGGGGTGGGAGCCGTGTACGGGGTCCGGTTGCCGAGCAGGGTCAGCACGATGGTGCCGATCAGAGCCGCGGCGAGCCCGTGCAGCGGGCCAGGCGGGCGGACCTGCGGCCAGGTGATCCCGCGCGCCGCGTCGACGGTGCAGCGCAGGACGTCGAGCGCGAAGAAGAACCAGACGATCCAGCACAGCACCGCCAGGGTGTTGAGCAGGAACTGCGCGCTCATCGGGTTGAGCAGCGTCGCCTGGATCTCGTCCCACGTCGGCACGTCGTCAGGCAGGGGCCACCCCACGAAGTGCACGAGGGCCCAGGGCAGGCCCGCCACGAGCGCGAGCAGGACGACGAGGGCGAGCAGACCGCGCACGAACCGGAGCACCGCGGCCAGTGCCCACCACGCGGGGCGGCCTGTCCTCGGCCGTATCGGCTTTCGGTGAGGGGAGTGCGAGTGTGCGGTCATGGCGTGCTCGATTCCTTGGACGTACAGGTTTACGGCTCCGCGGTCGCCAGCGGAGCAAGCGGCGTCATGTCACCGGCGTGGGAATCCGGGTGGAGGTGTCCGCCGCGCCGTTGCGAGGTCCGGCGAGCTCGGGTGACGCGGACTGCTGGGTGGTCGGCGCCGGGTTCGATGTGGACGATGCTTGGCTCGCGTCCCGTTTCGCGGTGGCGGTGCCGGCGGTAGACCGCTTGCGCTTGGGGCGAGTCGTCTTGCGGCCGTTGAGCCACTGGGTGAGGTCGGTGGCCGGTACGTCGGTGAACTTGGCCAGCTCGTCAACGCTGATGACGTCGCTGGACTCAGCGAGGACGTCGCCGAGTTCTCGCTCGACGTCGCCGAGTTTCTCGGCCACCTCTGCCCGCAGCAGTGCGAGTTCACCGACGCGCTTGGCAGCAGCTGCCCGCTTCGCGCTGCGGGCCGCGTCGGCTTGCTCGACGCGGCGTTCGATCTCTTCAGTCGTCGCCATCCTGGTCTCCTTCCCCGGTGTGGCACTGAACTGGGTACGAGCATGTGAAGGTCGTCATGGGAGTACTCCGGAGATTCCGCGTTGCGGTTGGGCCTGCCCGGTTCCCGTGACGGTGATTGAGCCGATGCTGACCAGCCCGAGCAGCTGGGTCGGCTGGTCGATGCTGACGGTCACGTTCACGGTGGTGCCGGCGACCGAGACGGTGCCGGTGTGGCCGGCGGCGGCGAGGTAGCTGCGGGCCGCGGCGCTGGCTTGGTGTGGGACCAGGCGCAGGGTGCCGTCGGTGCGGTAGGCGGTCAGGTCGATTTCCTGGGCGCCGGCCCGCGCGGCTTCCTGCGCCTCGCCCATCGCACGGACCTTGGCGGCCAGGGCGAGCCCGCCGTCGAGCACGAGCCCGGCGAACAGCAGCGCGGCGAGGGCGATGATGACGACGAAGGCGGTCACCCGGCCGTCCTGGTCTTCGCGCAGCCGGCCGGTTCGGCGGCGCAGCGATGCGGCCACCCTCATGGCGCACCTCCCGCTTGGGCGTTGGGGGCGGTGCCGCGCCAGACATCGACCGGGGAGGAGAAGCTGGATTGGAACGTCCGGCTGCCGGGCACGCCGAGCGAGGTCAGGTCCCCGAGGCCGACGCTGCAGGACACGGTGACGGTCACCGTGGAGCCCGGCTTGAGTCCCTGAGTGTCGGTAGACACCGACAACGACTGGCAGGTGATCCCCGCGGACGCCAGGGCTGCGCTGGCGGTGGCTTGGGCGTTGGCGGTGGCCTGCGATGGGGTGCGGGCCAGGGTGGCGGCGCGGGCCGCTTGGTGCGCGACGTCGTTGATCCGCAGCTTGGTGTCGGCCAGCCGACCGCAGAACACCACGAACAACAGCAGCAGGATCAGCAGCGGGGTCAGTAGAGTGAGCTCGGCCGCAGCGGAGCCTCGTTCGTCCCGGCGCAGCGCGCGAATACTCGCGCGCATCGAGCGCGCGAACGCGGGAAGACGGCGGGCCGCAGTCATGGTGCCACCGCCCCTGCACCGGTCGGCGGGGTGAATTTCTCAACGGGCCCAACGGCTTCGGCGTGCACCGTGAAGGTCGCGAACGGAATCACGTTGATCACGGTTCCGGTGACCGTCACGGATGCTTGGTTCGGTCCTCGCTGGACGTTGACCGATGTTCCTTGCAGCGGGCCACTTCCGAGTTGGGTGAGGACTCGTTGTCCTTCGGCATTGCCCGCGGCAGTGCTGCCGCCGTACACGCGTGCTGCGGACAGGGCTTCGGAGGCGGCGGCTTGGGCTATGTGGGTGGCGTGCATGTAGAGCGCGAACTGCGCGATCAACAGGATCAGCAGCAACAGCAGGGGCGTGGCGATGACGAGTTCGACCGTGCCGGCGCCACGCTGATCCGTCCGCAGCCGGCGCAGCGCCGCCCGCACACGTGTCCGGTGTGGACGCTCGCGTGTGTTCGGCGTGCGGGGTCGGCTGGGGCGTCGAGGCATTGTGGTCACCGGCCTACAGGTTGATGCCGTTGGCTTTCTGGGTGACCTTAATGACGATGATCGCGATGACCGCGATGGCCAGCGCCGCCAGCAGGGCGGTGACCACGACCGCTTCGGTGGAGTAGCCCGCCTCGTCGCGGCGCAGCCGCTCCAGCTCGCCCCGGATGCGGGCGATGAGGATCTGAACTTCGGTGAACATCAGCTTCTCCCCCGTGGTTCGGGGTCCGGTATGGACAGTTCTTGTGGAACTCAGAGACCTCCCAGCACGCTCGCGAGGGCTGGGAACCCGATGAAAATCAGGAATCCGCCGAACAGCATCACCACGGGAAGGCTCATGCGTTCGGTGGCTGCTTGCGCTTCGCCTTCAGCGTCGGTGAGTTCACGGGTGCGCAGCGCCGCGGCCTTGGCCGCGAGGCTGGCGCGAACGCGGGCGCCTTCGGTGCCGGCGAGGCTGACCGAGGCGGCTAGCTCGGACAGCTGATGCACGTCGAGCTCGGTGCCGAGCTGACCGAGGGTCGACCACGGTGTGGTGCGGGTCAGCTTGGCGGTGACCAGCGCGCGGCGCAGCTGTTGGAAGGCCCAGCCCTTGCCGATGCCGACCGCGTCCGACAGCGCGCCGTCGACTCCGGCGCCGCCGGCCAGCAGGACCCGGATCAGGTTCAGGTAGGCCGACAGCGCGTGCCGGAAGGTCGAGCGCCGCCGCTCGGCTTCCTGCCGCACGCTGATATCCGGCAACAGGAATCCACCGAGCGCGAAGAGCAGGCTCGCGACCGCGGGGACTTCCCAGCCGAGACCAACGTCGGCTACGACGAGCAGCAGTTGCATCAGGATCGGCAGCAACAGCCCGGTCAGCGCCAGCGTGGCCTTCTCGGCCAGGTGGTGCTCGATGCTCTTGCCGGTGACCGCGAGGTCGTTGCGCAGCTTGCGGTTGGGCAACCCGAGTGCGGCCAACGGCTTGATGAACGGCCGGCCCACGCGCAACGCCCAGCCGTCGGAGTCCGCGGTGAGGATCGGTGGCGGCGCGGGCGTCGCGTGCAACCGGTCGACCAGAGCGCGCAGCGGCGGCCTCGGCGGGAACACGTAGATCACGAGCGCCCACAAGCCGACGCCGAGCCCGGCGCCCCACAACAACGCGCTGATCATGACGACGCCCCCTTCCCGGTGAGCAAGTCATCGACGTCCACGTCGGCGTCGTGGGGCCGGATCGTGGCCAGCTCCGTGAGGAAGCGCTCCGGCTCACGCATCCGCGCAATCCTTGCCAGCCAAGCAAAAGCTGCCGCGAACAGCGCGCCGACGAACAGCAACATGATTTGCCCGAACGCGGAGTCGTAGGGGGCGAGGTAGCCGCGGTTGAGCAGCACCAGCCCGATCGCGAAGGACAGCGTGGTGATCACGATGACGCGCACGCTGGTCCGGGTACGGGCGCGGCCGGCCTCGACGCGCATCCGCATGGACGCCTGCTCGCGTGCCTCGCTGGCGAGTTCGCCGAGCAGGTCGGCCAGCTGCCGGGCCTGGTGCTCCGCGGCCAGCACGAGCGCGGAGATCACCAGGTCCGCGGTGGGGTCGCGCAGCTGGTCGGCGAGGTGGCGCAGCGACGGTGCGAGGCGTTCGCCGCGCTCCAGCCGGACGGCGAGCTCGGTGATCTCCTCGCGGATCGCCTCGGGGCAGGCCGGGGCGGTGGCGAGGATGGCCTGTTCCAGACCGGCCGCGGCCACCAGGGTGTCGCGCAGCATCTCGGTCCACCCGGCGATCGCCTCGATGCGTTCGAGGTGGCGCTTGTGGTCGACGTTCGAGCCGAGGATTCGCGGCAGGCCGACGACGGCGAGCGCGGTCAGGATGGCGGCGACCACCCAGCCGGTGACCGCGCCGACGGCCAAGCCGGCGAGCACGGCCACGACGAGCCAGCCAACCCGCTTGCGGTCATGCCGGGCGGCCAGCCAGGCGCTCAGCCGCGACGGCGTCGCCGGACGGGCGGGTCGGCCGCGCAGTCCGGCGGCGATGAGCAGGACACCGACGGCCACACCGGCACCGAGTAGGCCGAACAGGGCGGCGGTCGTGGTCATGGCGTCCACCACCCTTCGCGCCGCTCGAACAGGTCCGGGTCGTAGCCGGCCTCGACGAGCAGGCCGACGGTGTCGGTGCGCAGCGGCGCGCCCGGTACGGCGCGCAGGTCCGGGCCGGGGCGCCAGACCTCGTTGCTGATGATCTGTGCGCCGTCGGCGCCGACGACTTCCCGGATCGAGGACACCACGCGCTTGCTCGGGTCGTCGCGGGGCTTTTCCAGGTGCACCACGAAGTGCAGCGCCGCGGCGACGAGCAGGTTGGTCGCTTCCATCGGCAACCGCTCGGGGCCTTGCACGGCGTAGGCAGCCAGCTTGGTGAACGCACCCTGACTGCTGGAGGAGTGCAGGGTGCCCATGCTGCCGTCGTTGCCCATGGACATCGCGTTGGTCAGCGGGATGACCTCCGGGCCGCGAACCTCGCCGACGATGACCCGGTCCGGGCTCATCCGAAGGGACTGCCACACCAGGTCCGACAGCGAGATCTCGCCCTGCCCTTCGATGTTCGGTTCGCGGGCCTGCAGCGCCACCACATCCGGGTGCGCCTCGGCGTCCTCGCCGAGGCCGAGCTCGAAGACGTCCTCGATGGTGATCAGCCGCTCCCACGACGGGATGGCCGAGGCCAGGCCGCGCAGCAGGGTGGTCTTGCCGATCGCCGTGCCGCCGGTGACCAGGACGTTGCGCTTGGCCCGCACCAGGGCCTTCAGGAAGCTCTCCAGCGCGACGTCGATGGTGCCGTTCTCGCGCAGCTCGGCCAGCGTGACCTTGGCGAACCGGTGCCGGCGGATCGACACCGACGGGCGCGCGGTGACCGCCATGACCGCCGAGACACGCTCGCCACCGGGCAGCTGGAAGTTCACGATCGGGCTGCCGCGGTCGAAGCGGCGCTCCTCCACCCCGGAGCGGGTCGCCAGGTCGCGGATGAGGTCGATCAGCTCGGTGTCCGAGCCGACCACCGGGGGCAACCGCTTGCGGCGGCCGTCGGCGTACTTGACGAAGACACGGTCGCCGTTGATGTTGATGTTCTCGATGTCGGTGTCGGCCAGCAGCGGTTCCAGACCGGCCAGGCCGAAGACCTCGTCGAGGACCTGGCGGATCAGGCGCTGCTCGACCTCGGGCGCCACGAGCATCCCGCCGGTGGCGGAGTTGCGCAGCTCGGCTTGGGCGTGCGCCTCGGCCGCGTCGGTCAGGATCGCCTCGGCCAGCCGGCGGCGTGCTGGGGCGTCCATCGGCGGGCGGCCGGCAGTCTCATCAGCCCGGATGCGCCTGCTGAGTTGGGTGGACAACTCCTCGCGCAGGTGCTGCCGCAGCCGTTCCACCGCGGCGGCTTCCCCGGCGGGCCGGTGTGGCAGATCCGCCGGTCCAGGCGTGTGCTGGGCAGCCAGGTTCGGGCCGGCGCCGTTGGTCGACGCCGCCAGGCGCGGATCACCGACGTCAGGCCGCGTCATGGCGTCGCCCCGTTACGGGTTTGCGGCCCGAGCGGTTGCAGCGCCGCACCCGAGACCGGCTCACCCGGAACTGCCAGCCGCAGGTGCGGGGCACGGGCGCCGTTGCCGGTCGGCTGGTGCCCGTGCGCATAAAGGTTGAGCGCGATCCTGGCGGCAGCCCGCCCCAGCGCGGACTTGTCGGGCCCACGTCGGCCGGTGCCCTGGCCACCGAGCACCGCGGCGCCCTTGTCGTCGCGCGGCACGCGACCCATCACCGGGATGCGCAGCGCCTGGGAGACCTCCGCGGTCGGGTAGCCGTCGCCGACCAGGACGAAGCACGGGCGTCGTGACCACTGTTGGGCGGCCTGCAGCTTGAGCGCGACGTGCGCGAGCTCGTCGTCATGTGGGCGGGCGACCAGCAGCATCGCGTCCGCGCTGCGGATGATCGGGAAAGCGGGTGAGTCCGGATCGACCCGGCCGCAGTCGGCGATGACCGTGGTCTCCGGCTGGTCTGTGGCCCGACGCAGCGGCGAGGACGGGCCCGAGGCCAGCACCGTCAGGGCGGCGCGAGCTTGTTCGGCACCGACCGGGCCGAGCACCACCCGCAGGCCACCGGGGAGACGCTGCGTGTGCTGGACGAGCAGATTCGGATCGGCACCGCTGCGGCCTCGTGCCGCCGCGGCCAAGCTGACCAGACCCGGTGTGTCGGGCAACCGGAAGCGGGCCATCAGGTCACCGCCGGCAGGGTCGACCTCGACCACGATCGGGTTCTCCTGGCCCGGCCAACGGGCCCCGAGCGCGGTCGCCAGGGTGGTCACACCCGGCGACCCTTTCAGCGAGCAGACGGCGATGAGCATCAGCGGCCTCCTCCCGCGATCGCGACCAGACTGAGTTGCCCCGCCGGAGCCGAGGCCAATGCGCGAGCGTCCGATTCGGACAGTTGCAGCGACACCACCGTGGTCTGCTCGGTCTCGCGCGTGGCAATGCTCGTCACCACCGCGGTCCACGACGACGTCTGCCCGGAACCGGTCGACGTTCCGGTCGTTGTGCCCTGCCCTGGAGTCGTGAGCACCGCGACGGTGGTACCCGGCGACAGGTCGGGCGGGAACTGTCCCGGCTTCAGCCCCACCGCAGCGATTGCCTTGCCCTGCAACGGAATCTGCGGTGCGCCGAGCACCGAACGGGTCACCAGCGAGCCAGCGGGCAGGCTGAACGCAACCGGCTGACCCACCACTGTGGACGCAGCCGATGCGGGCATCACGTCCATGCCGGAGTCCGCGGCCATGCTAACCTGCTTGAGATCCTGCGCCGTCAGAACTTGGCCCACGGCAACAGGACGGGCCAGTGCGAGCACACTTTCCCGGTCACCCAGCTGTATTCCGGCGAACACACCGCCGGCCGCGCACACCAGGACCAGCAGAACACCGAGCAACAGGTAGGGCACGCTGCGTCGCCGGCCGCTGCCGCTCAAACGCGAAGGAGTCTTGCCGTCACGACCGGCCCACGCGTTCGGCGACGCCGGTTTCTGCGCCGTCGTGTCCGTGCTGGTCGAACCTGCGGTAGTGGTCACCACCGACCTCCTTCAGGCATGACGCCATCGCGACGCGTCGACTCGGGTGTTCGACGTGCCTTGTTCGCAACAGGGTGTTTCGTTGTGCACGCCCGCCCTCATGAGGCGGGAGGCTTCGCTCAGCCGGTCGCGATTCCCTGGCTCTCCGCCACGCGGAACGCCACCGAGGCCGAGGTCGTCATGTTCGGGAACGTGCCGCCCTGGCCCGCGCCCGACCACGTCACGGTCCAATTCACCGTGGCGGTCACCGGGAACGCGTCCGCGCGCTGCCCGGCTGAAGACGTCTTGTAGGTGTAGCCGCAATCCGGCGAGGCGCTCTTCGGATCACCACCGGCAGGGAACGGCGAGCCAGGGCCGGTACAGGTCACCGAGCCGCCATCACCCATCGACCACGTCACCGAGGTCGGCCTCGCGACCGCAGTCACCGACACGCCCGGCACCGACGCGGTGGCCGAAACGTCACCCCAACTGCTGCGGTCCAGCCACAACCACGTCGGCAGGCTGACCAACTGGTCGCCAGCCGGGTTCGCCTTGATCTTCGGAGTAGGAAGCCGCAGCTGGTTCCGCGCCTGCGCCGCGAGCTCAGCCGGCGACGGCAACGGCACCGGGCCGGGCTGGCCGTCCGTGATCCACACCGGCGGCCGGTACAGCGCATCCGCGAAGCCGGGCCCGGTGCACTTGTAGACGTACCAAGCGCCGGACGGCGGTTGGGCCTGCGCGAACCGCGGCTGCGCGACCGCGAACTGCGCGGTGGCCGGCGCGCTCTGCGGCCGGTACACCGCGGGCACCGCGGTGACCGCACCCGACTTGGGCGGCACGTGGAAGGCCGCCGGCTGCGCGCCTCCCGGTGGCGGGCCCTGATAGTCACTGCGTTCATAGCCGCACTGGGCCAGATTGTTGTTGCCGCCGATGATCGTGTCGCCGTTGGCGTTGGCCTGCCCCGTGCCGGGATTGGTCTGGCCAGGGTTGCTGGGCTTGCCGTTTCCGTTGCCCTGGTTTCCGGTTCCAGGCCGAGGGTTCTTGCCTGCGCCGAGCTCGCAACCAGGGTTGGGGTACTGGCTGCAGTCGGTGAATCCCCAGCCGCCGTCCGCGAACGCGGGTACCGCGGTCGCCACGAGCACGGCCGCAGACAGGCCGGCAACGACTCCTAAACGTTTCAACACGAGCCCACCGCCTCTACTGCGAAGCGGGTGACCCTCCACGTGCCGTCCTGCTGCTTCTTGACTTCCGCGGTGATCGAGCGTCGCCCGCCCGGTGTGTCGTTGACCAACTGGCCGTTCTTGTACTTCAGCCAGCCGCTGTCATCTCCGCAGTCCGAGATCATGACCGTGGTCGGGTTGTCCGGCGGATCCACCTTGGACACCTGGGGGTTCGTCTTCGGCTCGCCCTTCGTCACGACACCGTTGAGATGGTCCGTGTACAGGCTGCGGTTGATCACCCCGAGCGCGTCGCCGGTCGCGTACTTCGCGAGCTCAGGCGACTGCCAGTCGGCGGTTTCACCGGCCTTGGCCATCTGCCGCCACATGCCCGTGTAGGCAGCCGTCGCCTGCTGACGTGCCGTGTCCGCCGGAGAAGCCGACGACGGCGGAGCGCTGGTCGTCGATGGCGGCGTTGCCGCCCCAGTCGTGCCCCCAGGCGTCGAAGACGAGTTCGAACTACAGGCCGCGAACGTCAGCGCCGCGAGTCCAACTACTGCCAGTCCCACCCTGCGCCGGCCGTTGCGGCCGTGTACGTTGCCCCCGACCACGTGCACCCCCTCGGATCTGCGAAAATTCCTTTCGATCTAGTGTGGTACTCCTCACGTCTACCTGGCGCCCCCTAGGAGACCGCAATGTCCCTATGAAGGGACACAAGTGTCGGAACAGCAAAAACAGGGCAAAATTCACCCGAATGGGCTAATGACAGCGTGTCCAAATGGCGCTGAGTAGTAGGTTCGCTACACCGGAAGGCCGTAATCAGGGGGCTACAGGGGGTAGATCGTTGGCAAACTCCGTCACTCGTGCGAACCGGCGAGCGGCACGAGATCCACGGTGACGCCGGTCAGCATCGCCGGCTGGGGCCTGGTCGGGCTCGCACTTGCCAGCGTCCTGCGTATGGCCGTCCAACGGAGCTCGATCCTCCCAGCGAAGGGCGAGCGGCTGGCGCCACCAACCCTGCTGGAAGTGGTCACCGCCGCCCTGTTCTCGGTCCTCGCCTGGCGCATCGGCGCGGAACCTGACCTGTTCGCCTACTCCTGGCTTGCCGCTGCCGGTGTTCTGCTCGCCGCGGTGGACTGGAACTCCCGCACGCTGCCCACCAAGCTGATCTGGCCCAGCGGAATCATCCTGGCCGCGCTGTTCAGCCTGGCCGCCGTCCTCAACCGCGACGCGTACCCGCTCATCCGCTCCGCGGCCGGCATGCTCGCGCTCCTCGCGTTCTACGGAGCGCTCTATTTCCTTCAGCCTGGCCAACTCGGCGGAGGAGACCTCCGGCTCGGTGCCCTTCTGGGCCTTGCCCTCGGGTGGGCTGGCTGGTCGACGGTTCTGGGCGGCACGCTGTTCGGATGGTTCAGCGCTGCCGTCGCTCTGCTCGTGCTGCGTATCGCTCGGCGATCGGAGCCTGGCCGTGACGTGCCGCTAGGTCCGTTCCTGATCATCGGTGCCTTCGCCGCCTTGCTCATCCAACCGACGAATTGACGTCGTCCACGGTCGGTCTGTCGACCGCCTCTTGGCAACGCCTCTCCCGCGCTGGAGCCGGGCGTGTCACTCGGAATAGTCTGTGGCGCCTGTGGCGAGGGCATCGTGAGCACGGGCCAGTCGTTGCGCCATGTCGGGCCGCAGCATGGCCTTCGCCTCGGCAAGTTCGACGAACGCGAAGTCGCTGATCTCTGGATCGGAGATGCTGATGGTCTCCACCTGCGTGGCAGACAGCGTGCCTCCGTCGAAGATGAACACCAATTGGTCGTCCCACGGCCCGTGAGGTCCGATCCAGTCCAGAACGAGGACGCGGCCAGCGACCACGGTGAGCCCGAGTTCCTCGGTCAGCTCGCGCTCGCCTGCTGCCCTCGGCGGTTCATTGCTTTCCGCCATACCGCCAGGCAGGTCCCAATTCTCCTTGTAGGTCGGATTTACCACCAGGATGCGTCCGGCTTCGTCACGGATCAGCAGGTCGGCGGCCACACGCTTGCGTGCCTGCTTGGCGTTCCCTTCCGCCAGGTAGGCGAAGCGTGCCTCGTCGTCGGTCATACCGGCCACGACGAGACCGCGCCGTTGTGTTCACCCGAGGTGGCGGATAGGCCGGCCAACGCGGCGAGAAACGACGAGACCTGCCTCGACCGCGGCGCGAGGCTGAGCACGCCGCCGAGGGCACGGAGCTGGTGGACAACCCTGGCTGAGCTCAATGAGACGGTCGTGCTGCAAGCTTCGTGGCCGATCGCCGCTGCCTCGTCAACCCGGCCCGCATGCACCAGAACGTTGGCCAGGGTGAGCTGGGCAAAGGTCCGGCTTCGGACCCGATCGCCTGACCGCAGTCGGATGACCTCGCGGGCACGGCGCTCGGCTTCATCGAGTTCCGCCAGTTGCAGGAAGCACAGCGCGGCTTCGCTTGCGAGTGACGCTTCGTCGAACGCGGCGATCCATTGGGCGGGTTGCTCCGCCGTCGCTTCGTCCAGGATGCTCTCGGCGTCCTCCAACGCCTTACTGCACCCGGCGCGGTCACCGATGAGGGCGAGACCACGGGCGCGCATTGTGTGCAGTCGGGCGACGAGACGCGAGGTGCCGTAGGCAGCTGTGGCTTGCCCGAGCCCTTCGACGGCGATGCGGACAGCGTCGTGGGGCTGCCGCAACTCGATGGCCAGATGCGCCATCGAGGCGCAGCTGTTCGCTGCCAGAGCCCGGTCGTCTCCTGCCATTGCCAACCGGAAAGCGCGATCGAAGTACCTTCGCGCGTTTGCGTCGTTCCCGCTGTCATGTGCCATCCATCCGGCAATCTCGGTGACTGACGCGGCGGCTGCGAACAACCGAGGAACCGACACTCCGTGGGAGGGTGACATCAACTGCGGCCCGATCTGCTGCGTTAGGTAGTGCGCAACTGACGGATACAGTGCGCCCCCACCGATTCGGCGGTCGGCGATTTGCAGATCTTGAGCTGTCGTGAAGATGCTGTCGACGACTTCCGCGCCGTCGAGATCGCTCAACCGCGCCGCGTCTCCCGGAGCAACTGCCGAAGCGAGTGCGCGGTCCGGGGCGCTTCCACCCAGCATTGCGGCCAGGCTGGCAGGTGTCAGCTGAAGAGCCTTCGCCAGGGTAGGCCGCATCCACGGCTGAGGTGATTGGACGCCGCGCTCCCAGCGGGCAACCGTAGATCGGTCGACCCCCATCTCTTGTGCGAGCGTCTCCTGTGTGTATCCCAGGGCTTCGCGACGTTCCGCGAGGCTTTGTCGCCGCACAGCCATACCGTCTCCGTCCGCACCGATAGCCCCAGGATCGTCCCGCTGCCGTTTGCCCAGGTCAAGCCCGGGCTTACCTAGCGAGGCCATTGCACCCTAGTCGATCTTCATTGCCCGCGGAGCACCGCGCGATGACCACTGGTCGACCACCCAAAAGGGGCGCCAACTATCACAGGCCGCCCTGTGGTGTCTCGCATTTCTGCGGCCAGTACCCAGAGTATTGCGCGGTTTCACCCGTTCGGCACAACCACGCCCGATCGAGATTTCCGCAGGTCACGACACCTGCCGCCCCGTGCACGCCCCATCGCCGCCGCGCTCGCGCTCTGGTTCGTGTCGGGCGGCGGACGTTTAGCTGCATTGGCGGGTTCGCAGCGGTCCTACCAGCACCGTTGCTGTTAGAGCCCACCGTTCGCCCGGCTTCGCCGAGCGAACGACTAAACGCTCGACGCTATGGGAGTAGCAGAAGTTCGGGACATAAGTAAATCGGGACTCGCTGAGTATCGGAGTAGATGATGAAACTCTCCCAGCGATTCGCGGAGCTTTCGGTTCCGCGATGCCCACAAACAAAGCTCGCTGTGCCGCGTTTCCTCGTGCAGCCGGTGTGGGTACGGAGTTGGGCCACCGCACGAGGCGGTGACGCACGATGAACGACCGCGGACCTTGGGCGGTGACGTGCCGCGATGTCGCCGGCCGCCCTCGGAGCCTGACGGTGCTCGTGCGCGGCTCGGAGGTCGTAGTGGTGGCGCCTGCGGGTGAGGCCGCCTCGCTCGACGCTGCCGAGGCCGAGCAGTTCCGCTCCGCCTTCACCAAGGCCAAGGAGGTGGCCGCCACCCCGGCCCCCGGTGGACTTGGCGCCTCCGAGGGAACCGGCACGGCGAGCACGGTGAAGCAGTACAGCGGCGGTCATCCCCCAGCCGTCGTGGGGCGCCCTGCTTCACCGCCATGTCGCGGCGGAATCACGACCCCGATACCTGGTTCCGCTGCGATCCCCGCCCTGCGAGGTGAGATTGCATGATCCCGCTGGCCCCGGTGATCACCGCGGTCGCCGCCGTGGTGTTGGTCAGTTGCCTGCTGTGCCGCGCCTTCCGGCAGCGCCGCCGTTCCGATGTGACTTCTACTGGCAGGCACCGACTTGCCAAGTTGCCGCCCGTTGGAAGGCACTGGCGCGAACCGCACCAACATCCGTCGCCGGTACTCGTGCACGCGCTGAAGACCGTTGGCACACACGGCCTGGGTTTCATTCGAGAAAGCGAAGCCGTATGAGGTGGCCGACATCAAGGCGTCGCGTTCACTCGGCACTTCCCAGGCAGTTCCGAGCATTGCCTGACGTTGCCTGACCTGAACTGCCTCGCGCCGCCTGTCGTCCAGCGCGATCTCGCGCGGTGTCACCACCGCCTCCTCGATCACGGCGGAGCTGGAGTTTTCCCGTTGAGGCGCTCTGGCTCCGCCGCACCATCCCTTGCATTAAGGAGCACACCATGTCCACCGCCACAGCAGCTGACGTTCAGCAGCGTGAAGCGGCTCACGAAAGTTCGCAGTCGAAGTACACCAAGTTTCTCAGCTGGCCGACCACCATCGAGCCGTCGACCGGCGAAGTCCGGCTGCGTCTGGGTGACACCGTGGACGCGCTGGTCATGCGGGCCGGGCTCGGTGGCCAGGTAAACCATCAACTCGTCCAGGCGATTCTCACGGCCCCGGTCATCGTCGTGCCCGGCATTCCAGGCACAAAGCCCGACGACTGGATCTTCCTGACCCAGCCACGTACGCGCATGCGGGAGTCCACCATCGCCGACCTGATGTCCATACAGGTCGGTTGGTATGAGTCCGATACGACGATCCCGTTGCCCGCCTTCGGTTGCACTGAAGGTGGGCTGCGCTGGCTGGCGTGGCCCGAGGCCGGCCTGGAGTTGCCGACCTGGGGAGTCGTCGTCGGTGCTGTCCGGCGCACCTTGTCGCGGGCATGGTGAGCATGTCGACTACCCAGGCCGAGCACAGGCACCCCGAACACGTCGTCGTGATCGCCTCCGGCGGACTGGATTCGACGGTCCTGGCCTACTGGCTGGCGGCCCGACACTCCCGCCTGACGCTGCTGTCGTTCGACTACGGACAGCGGCATCGCATCGAACTCGATCACGCCGCCGAGATCGCGCGGCTGCTCGACAGTCCACATCGCATCATCGATTTGACCAGCCTTGGCACGTTGTTGACCGGATGCGCGCTGACTGACACCTCTGTGGCGGTACCGGACGGGCACTACACCGATGAGTCGATGGCGGCCACGGTGGTGCCCAACCGCAACGCGATCATGCTCGACATCGCCGTCTCGGTCGCGACCTCCGTCCGCGCCGACGCGGTGGCGTTCGGCGCACACGCCGGAGACCACGCCATCTACCCCGACTGCAGGCCCGAATTCGTCGAGCGGTTCGCCCGCAGCGTGCAGGCCGCCAACGAGGGCCTACTCGTGCCGGACTTCCAGGTGCTCGCACCTTTCCTGACGTTGTCCAAGACCGACGTCGTACGAGTCGGGGAAGCACTGGAGGTGCCGTTCGCGCGAACGTGGTCGTGTTACCGCGGTCAAGACGTCCACTGCGGCACTTGCGGAACCTGTACGGAACGGCGGGAAGCCTTCCGTGGCAACGACATCATCGACCCCACCGTGTACCGGGCCGCGTAGAGGGGCGTGACGACCGTGGACGTAGACGCCTCCGGGGCCGGGCCTGAGCGGGGCCGTCTTTCCTCGGGTCACAGCTCGCGCGTGTTGGGTTGCGAGCCTGACGTCAGTGACCGGGGGAGCGTGCCTGCCGCCCAAGCAGCGCCGACGCTAGCGCACCGCTGTGCCGCGCCGCCACCCCGCGGCCCGCAAGCGCACTCGCTGATGCCGATGCTGGATGAGAAGCACCTGCGAACGGCCTTGAGGCAGTGCGGTCGGCGCACCTCGGCGCCCGGCGTGGACCGGATGACCCTGGCGGAGTTGCGTCGGCGCTCCGGCGAACTGCTGCCTCGGCTGGCAGACCAACTGGCCGATGGCACCTGGCGACCAGGACCGCTGCGGGAGGTGCGGTTCCCGACCTACACGGGTAAATCGATGGTGGTCTGCGTCCCCACGCTGCTCGACCGGCTCGTACACCGCGCACTGCGCAACGCCATCGAACCGATCCTCGAAGCCCGTGTGCTGCGCGACTGGGTGTCGGGTTACCGACCTCGCCGCAACCGCATCACCGCGCTGCGGGCCGCCGCGGCCCACGCCGAGGCCGGTTTCCGCGCAGTGGCTGACGTGGACGTGGCCTCGGTGTCCGAGGGCGTCACAGTCGACCAGGTCGTGGACTGGTGTGCCCACCACGTCCATGACGGCACCTTCCTCGGCCGTATGCGCACCGCGTTGACCGCGATGCCGTATCCAATCGCTGCTGGGTCGGGACTCGCACCGATGCTGATCAACCTGCGGCTGTCGAGGCCGGATGCGCTGCTGGACGGATTGCGGGTGGTGCGGTTCGCCGACAACTACGCGGTCTTCTCCGCCGATGAGGCAGGAGCACGAGACGCCTTCGCGGTCATCAATGCCGCGCTCGCCGAGTTCGGGCTCCGTCCCAACGAGTCCAAGAGCCGAGTGCGGCTACGCGCGAACGTCGAAGACCTCTTTCTGATCGGGGGCTGACTGAGGTGAACGTCGAGTGGATCGAGGTGCCCGGTGGGACTTGCGCGTTCGGCGATGACGCCCGACCTGCCGAGATCGGCACCTTGCTGTGGACACGCACCCCGATCACCTACGCCCAACTGAGCGGCGGACGCACCAGTACACGCAGCCTGCACCCGGTCACCGGCCTCAAACACGACCAGGCCGTTCAGGTCGCGCACGCTCTGGGCGGCAGGCTGCCGACCTCGGCGGAATGGGAGTGGATGGCGGCCGGGCCCACGGGCCGACATTGGCCATGGGGCGATCAGGAGTGGACTCCGGAGCTGGCGAACCTGAATGGCTCAGGGCTGGACGCCACGAGTCCGGTCGACACCCACCCCGCCGGCGCGACCCCTGAAGGGCTGTTGGACGTAGCGGGCAACGTGTGGGAGTGGACCGCTCGCTCGACGATGGGCAACGGGGCGGTCCTGCGTGGCGGGTCCTACGCCTCGCTTCCGCTGTACGCGCGGTCAACGTTCCTCAACGCCGCGCCCGCCGAGCTGGCCTCGGAGGGCATCGGGCTTCGGGTGGTGCGCCGACCATGACGTTCGCCGCCGCCATCGAGCCTGAGCAGGGCCTGGTCATCGTCTCTTGCAGCCGCGAGAAGCTCGTTACCACCGATCCGACTCCGGCGCTGGAGCTGTACCAGGGCGCGCTGGTGCCTCACTTGCGCGAACACCTGGCCCCCAACTACCAGGTGCGGATCAGGATCCTGTCCGCGGAACACGGCCTGCTGCACCCCGAGGACCTGGTCGGCACGTACGACCACAAGCTTCGTAGCCGCGGCGAGGCCGAAGCCCTCCGGGCTCGGGTGACCTCGCGCCTCGCCAACGACCTGCGTGGCAAGACGCTGCGGCAGGTGCTCGTGGTGTTGGAGCCGCTCTACGTGATCGCCGCCGAATGCCTGTTCGATCACGTTCCGCCGCTGGAGTTGGCGGTGTTGCCGGAACCGACCGATTGGTTGGGCGCAAGGCGAGTGCTGTCCCGTTGGGGCTGGCTATGATCGACAACTCCGTACCGCTGCGGGAGGAGTTGCTGCGGCACGGCAACAACCACAGCTCCAGCACTCATGCTTGGGAGGCTCTCGCCGACGGGATCGGCTGGCACCAGCCCACTCCGTCGGACTGTTGGCTGGCGCGCTCGCGCACCGTCTCGGTGGTCATCCCCGCCCACGAGGTCGGTTACAGCCTGCCCACCGTGCTCGACGCTCTGGACGCCCAGCATCGCCAGGACGAGTTCGAGGTCATCGTCGTCGACGATGCCAGTGCTGACGACACCGCCCAGGTCGCCGCGCGGCACCGGGTGGTCGACCGGTTGGTGCGGCTGCCGGAGCGGATGGGCGCGGCCACCGCCCGCAATGTCGGTACCGCGCTCGCCCGAGGTCAGACGGTGCTCTACCTCGACGGCGACATGGTGGTTCCCCCACACGTGCTCACCGACATCGCTGCTCGCGCCACCGATACCAGCGTGCTGGTCGGGTTCCGCCACAACCTGCGCCACGAGGTCCACTCCCACGACGCGGCCATCCTGGCGCGCATCCCGAATCTCGCGGCCGATCACCGGGTCGTGTGGCGGCCACCGCCGAACACCACGCTGCCCTACAGCGGGATCACGCTGCCCGAGCCGCTCGACGGCCGCCCGCTCGACGACACCCACGACTTCATCGACCTCGGGTACGGGCAGTCCTACTACGACTGGGACCTGCCCCGCATGGTCGTCACCGCGCTGGTCGCCGTACCGCGCGCCGCCGTGCTGGACGTCGGCGGGTTCGACGCGGAGTTCGGCCGCCTTGGGTGGGGCATGGAGGACACCTACCTCGGCGCCTGCCTGATCGCCGCCGGGCTGCTGGTCATCCCGCTGCGCCAGGTCGTCGGCTTTCACCTCGATCCACCCGACGCAGCCGAGCAGTGGCAACACAAGCTCGCCGGCTGGCCGCGCACCCTCGCCCGCTACCGCGATCTGCTGGAGCTGCCCGCTCCGCGAGGACGCTCCGAAACCTTCATCGCCGCCATGTCCGAGCTGCTCACCCACTGCGAGGTACGCCCATGACTACGACAACGACGACCATCGGACGTGCCTCGGGGCGCCGGATGGTCGGCTGCGGCACGCGCGGCGGCAGCGGTGTCGCCTACGACCCGCTCACCGGCATGACCCACCGAACCGGCCAGCCGATCCTCACCGGACGCACCGCCCTGGCCCACGAGAGCATCACCGCACTACCGGAAGTCCACCCCGGCGAACTGGGCGACGTAATGCCGGTGAGCGTGTGCTGGTCGCCCATCGTGCGCTGCAACCTGGCCTGCCCGCAGTGCCTGGACGACAAGACCGTCGCGGAGCTCGGCCGCGGCGAACGTGCCGACGTCGCGGCCAGGATCGCTTCTTCCGGGGTGCTCGGCGTGGACGTCTCCGGCGGCGAACCGCTGTTGATCCGCGACCTGCCCACCCTGCTCGATGTGCTGGTCGACGGCGGCTGCGCGGTCAGCGTCACCACCAACGGCACCCACCTGCCTCGCCGCGCCGAAGCCCTCGCCCGCCGGGTCGACGCGATCCGGGTCAGCCTCGACGGCCCCAACCCCGAGCGTCACGATCGCTGGCGCGGCGAGGGCAGCTTCGCCAAGGCCGTCTCCGGCATCCGCGCCGCCCTCGCCCATGGCATCCCGACCCAGATCCAAGCCGTGCTCATGCGCTCCACCGCCGCCGGACTACCCGCGCTGGTCGAGCTGGCCGACCGGCTCGGCGTCCACGGCCTGACCGTCCTGCAGTACCTGCCCTTCGGCGAAGGCGCGTCGCTCGCCACCGCCGAACAAGTGCCGGACGAGGAGGCCCACGACCTGATCGGCGCGCTCGGCACGCCCCCGGTCCCGGTGCGATTGCGCACCCGCGCCGACGCCGCCGGGTTCACCGTCGTGCGCGCCGACGGGCAGGTCTGGCGCAACACGCCGGATACCACCGCCATCGCCGCCCTGCACCCGCTGACCGGGCCGGTCAGCCTGGCCGTGACCGGACGGGACGGTTCGGCATGACCCGCACCGCACTGCGCGTGTTCGAGCACCAGCGCATCTGGCGGGTCACCCCCGAGGCCCTGAGCGACGCCTGCCTGCTGCTGTTCGCCGCCATCAGCCGCGACCACCCGAAGGTCGACCACGTCATCGGTATCGCCAACGGCGGCGTCGCCCCCGCCCGCATCCTCGCCGGCCGCCTCGGTGCGAAACCCCGAACCGTGCAGGCCCAGCACAACGCCGACGACGGCCTGTACCGCCAGGCCACCGGCAAGGTCACCGTGGACGTCGACGCCTTTCGCCGGAGCATCGGCCGCAGCAAGCTCCACGGCGCCATCCTCGTTGTCGACGACATCTGCGGCAGCGGCGCCACTCTGCACAAAGTCCGCAACGTCCTCACCCCGGTCCTCGCGCCGGACGCTCACGTGATCACCGCGACGTTGTGCTTGAACACCGGGGCCGAGACCTGCCCGGACTACTCGGTGTGGACGGTGTCGGACTGGGTCAGCTTTCCCTGGGAGAAACGCCCCGCCCAGCCGACCACCGACATACCCATCCCCGCGCAGGTGACCAGCCATGCCTGACGCCACCAAGCCGGTCACCGTCGCATTCGTTCTGGCTTCCTACGCCCCCGACGCGCCGGCCGGGATGGAACGCGCGACCGCCGCCCTCGCCCGCGGACTGCGCCAGCTCGGACACCGGGCCCTGATCATCACCGCAATCGAGCCCGACTCGACCGAGGACGAGGTCGACGAGGACCTGGTCGTGCTCGGCTCGGTCGGGGTCACCTTCCCTGCCAGCGACGACGAACTGCGCGAGGCAATCAGCACCCACGGCCAAGACAAAATCATCGCCGCTGACCTCCGCGCTCTCTACCGCCGCCATCACGTGGACATCGCCGTGTACGTCGACGCCTTGTGGGGACTCGGACGCCTCGCCCCAGCTTGCGACGGAGTGCGCACAGTGCTGGCGATGCACGTCGTCGGCCACGACCAGGACCTCGTACCGGCCTTGGAACGCACCGACCTGGTGATCGTGCCGTCGACCACGGTCCTCGGCCATGCCCACGACCGGGACTACGACAGCACCTGCTGGCAGATCGTGCCCAACGCCCTGCTCGGCAACCACAGCGCACCCGATGCCAGCCAGCGCGAGGCGCTGCGGCGGAGCGGGCCAGTGCGGGTGCTGGCCCGGCTCGGGCCGGAGAAGAACGTCCGCGCTCTGCTCGACGCCGGCCGCCTCGTCGACCGCGGCGTCGAGGTCGTCCTCGCCGAGGCCGGGTTCGAGCACGCCGCCGGCGCACAGGCCGCCGAGTATCGTCGCTGCGCCCACTCGGCCGCCTACCTGTTCAGGGGCAGCGTCCGCGACGACGGCCTGCCCTGGGACCAGGTCCAGCCGTGGCTCGCCAACGCCGCCGTGGTCATCGTGCCCTCGACCAAGGAGACCTTCGGCCTCGTCGCCTTGGAGGCCATGAGCGTCGGCACCCCGGTCGTCGCCTTCGACGTGGACAACCTGCCCACCCTCATTGGCACCGGGGAAGGAGCGGGCGGGATCGTGGTGCCTCGCGCCCACGGCGAGTTCGGGCTGTGGGGTGCCGCCGAAGTCCTCCTCGACGATCCGGTACGCTACGCAGCGCTATCACGGGCTGCGTACTACCGCTCGCGGGACTATCTGCCCACCACAGTCGCCCATGACTTCCTCAAGGCGGTGCGGTGATGAATGACGTCCCTCTTCTGCTGGTCGACGGCCACAACCTGCTCTGGCGCGGAGCCTTCGGCTTCCCGGCCGCGATCTTCTCCCGCGACAAGACACGCGAGCTGACTGCCGAGTTCGCCTTCTTCGCACTACTGCGCGTAGCGATCCGCGAGGAGTTCACCTCCCCGCCGGAGGTGATCGTGGTGTTCGACGGCCAGAACGGCGCGGCCGAACGTCAAGCCACCGACAGCGACTACAAGGCGAACCGCGTCCTCGACGAAGCCGCACTCAAACCCATCCGCGCCATCCCACACGTCCAGGAAGCGCTGACCGCCTACGAGCTGGCCTGGATCGAGATCGACACGGCCGAGGCCGACGACGTGATCGCATCCCTCGTCGCTCGCGTCCGCCGCGACGACCCCGAGCGCCGAGTGTGGATCATGTCCGGCGACCGTGACTTCTACCAGCTCATCGACGAGCACGTCCGGGTGGTCAACACCGCCATGAAGCGAGGCCGCCGCCACATCGAGCCCGGCACTGTGTTCGACCGCTACCAGGTTCAGCCGACCCAGTGGGCGGACTTCCGGGCCCTCACGGGCGACCCGGCGGACAACATCCCCGGCGTGCGCGGGGTCGGCGCGGGCACTGCAGCCAAGCTTCTGGCCGGTGGCCTCACTCTCGACCAGCTGGCCGACGCGGGACGGCTCATCGGCACCAAGGGCAAGGCCGTCCTCGAAGCCTGGGACCAGGTCCTCGGCTGGCGCGACCTGATCAGAATGCGCACCGACGTCACCCTGCCCCTGCTACCCGCCGGCCGCAGCAGCCGGAGCCTGCCCAAGCCTGCCGACGTCATCGACAAGCTCGGGCTGTGGTGATTCCACTGGTCGCGTTCATCCCGCCCGCCTCGGTGTTGACCGTGATGGCCCATCCCGACGACGCCGAACTCTGGGCCGGCGGCACTCTCGCCCTCTGCGTCGCCGCCGGGGCCGACGTCACCATCGCCGTCCCACGTCACCCCGAGCCCCGCGCCAGCGAGGCCGCCGCCGGGGCCGCCGCACTCGGCGCCGGGCTTCATCAGATCAACCAGGCCACCGCGGGGACCGTGCGCGAGCTGCTGCTGGATACAGGCCCCGAGGTTGTCCTCACCCACCCGGTGCGCGATGTACACCCTGACCACCGGCGCATCGCCGAAGCAGTGTTGGAAGCCCTTCCCGAGGTCGTCATCGCCACGGGACACCCCCGCCGGGTCTACACCACCGACACCTACAACAGCCTCACCCTCGACGGCCCCGTTCCCGCGCACACCACCGTCGACATCACGACTACCTGGGTCACCAAGCAACGCGCCCTGGCCGCACACGCGTCCCAGCCCATCACCGAGCACTTCGGACCAATGGCCGAGATCCTGGCCCGGCTGTGGGGCGCACGCATCGGCGTCGACCACGCCGAGAACTTCGTCCCGCTTCCTGTCCTCGGACGTCTTCCCGCCGCGCTGACCCTGTGACGCCGTCGGACGATGGTGTCAGTCTGCACGTAAGGACGCCCTCGCTTAGAAACTACGAGAACAGCGCGCACACACGATCGAGTTGGGCGAGGAACTCGGGCTCACGTTCGTCGCGTCGTCGCCAGAGGACGGCCAGCCATCGCAGGGCGATTGTGCGTCGGGCGGCAGCGAACCTTGACCGGTTCTGCCGGTTCACGCCGAAGTCGTCCTCTAGGGTCCGCCAGGTGCTGTCGGGAACTTGCCGAGCGCTGATGTGCTCGATGTGGTCTGCAGCGTCCACCGCCCGATCGCTCCAGCCGCTGAACTCGAAGTCGACGACGTGGAGCCCTTCGTTCTCAGACAGCCAGTTCAGCAAGTTGGCGTCGCCGCGCGAGAACACGGCTGGCGTGGGGCGACGCAAAAGGCCGACATCCCCGCTAGCCTCCCAGCGGTCGAGCAAGGTCCGCATTTTCCCTGTATGTGCGTCGTCGGCGGCGGCCAACTGCTGTGGCCAGATGTCGGTCAACCGCGCGATGTAGTGGGTGATCGAATCGACTCGTGGCCAGGAGGCCAACGGCTCAGCCATCGGCAGTGCTTGCATGGCTCCGGTGGCGGCGGCAATCCACGGCAGCACCAGCTCGGGATTCGTCAGCTCGGGTATCGGTCGGCCGGGAACGAAGCTCATGCCGAGTGCGGGTTGGTCTGGATGATCGTCCCGCCATAGTGGCTGCGGAGCGAGACCAAGTCCAGCAACATGGTTCAATCCGTGCCATTCCCGAGCCACGCGGTTCTTGTCGGTCTTGCGGTAGAGCTTCAGGCAGACTTCGCCCCATTGGAAGACATCGCTGTTGCGACCGCCGCTCAAGGGGCACAGCCGCCACTCGTGGAGCACGGCTTCGAGTGGCAGCTGTCGACCGCGCGCCGCTCGGAGGTCGGCCAAGAGTTTGTGAGGCACGACGCGGCTGGCGGCCGAGAGTGATGTCAACGTGTACTCCGGTCTCAGAAGGCGGACCACGACCACGGCCGTTCGATCTCGCCTCTCAGGCACGCCACCCGATGGCGTACCTGTTCCGCGGCTTCTGGGCTGGTTGTGGCTTTGCCGAGGACGAAGGCAGTCCACCGGAGTTCTCTGATCGTCGCCAGGGTGCGGTAGCCGGGCCAGGCGGTCATGTCGTAATCGCCGTAAGCGTCCACAAAAGCCTGGTAGTCCACCTCCGTGATCCGGGCGAAGTCGGTGTAATCGACCGCCAAGGAGACCAGGTCCCACTCAGGAGGCCCGATCCCGACATGGTCGAGATCCAGCAGCACGGGGGCGCCGCCTGCCCTGGGGACAACAACGTTGCCCTGCCAGGCATCGCCATGGATGACGCGCCGAGGCAGTTCCGGAACCAGCACCAAGTACTCACTGTGCAGCTGCCCTGCGAGATCTCGAAGCCAGGCCCGGTCATCCTCGGGCAGGATGGTTCCGCCGTCGATTGACTCGCGTAGCCCTTCGAAGGGGTCAACAACGGGGAACGAAGGCGATTCCGGCACCTCTAGGGCGTGAAGGCGCCCCAGTACCGCGCCGAGTTCGGCCGGCGTGGCGTGGCGGTGGTCAGGAAGCTGTACCCACCATGTGACGGGCCGATTCCCAACAACCGTGGGCTGGTCGATGTCGTCGACGGCACGCACGACGGGGATCCCGGCATCAGCCAGCCAACGCGACGCCTGGATTTGACGGGCGGCCACGAGCTGCGAGCCCGGAGGGCCCACACGAGCGACGACCCTACCGGCCACCTGGTAGATGACGTTCGTACCGTCGCGGATCAACATCGCTTCCGCGGTTGATACGCCGGCCTTCCTGCCCGCTGCCGTTAGCACGTAACGTGGATCTCGCGACAGGACCAAGTTCGTGTCCACATCAGACATTGGTCATGGCCGATGTCGCGAAGTCCGAGAGCTCGGCCACTTCTGGTATTGACAGGTGAGGTTCACACGCTCGTACCAGTTTGGACAGTTCCTCGCTCATCCGCCGCGAGTGCAACATCGGCGCATCGGCGATGGCTTGCCGTCCAATGTCGACGGCCTCCCACGGGTCGCCGATCGTCATGTTCAAAGTCGCCAACCGCGTCCTGGAGAATGCCCGTGAGCGAGGGTAAGCGTCGCTGTGCAAGCGGATCGCCGTTTCGAGGCGTCCGGCGGCGTCACCCGGCCGCTTGTCGGTCATAGCGAGTGGAGTGAGTGCTCGCGCGCTGCTGCCCGCATGTTCAGCCTCGTCGTAGTAGATCAGCCAGGGCGGGTCCGTCTCCGCTTGACGCCCGACGAAATGCTCGTCGGCGCGGTCGACCTCAGCTCGCGCTTCGTCGTGGCGGCCCAGCATCGCCAGCAATCGAGCGCGGACGACGCCGATCATCGCCCTCGCGGTGGCGGTCAGCCGGTCAGCCCGGACTTGGGCGAACTCGATCAACGACAGGGCGTCGTCCAAGTTGCCCAAATAGATGGCTTGGCGCGCCATGTCGGCGAGCGTCGCGGCGCGTAGTTCCCACGACCCGCCCTGTTCTGCGCACCATAGGCCGAAACGGAAGCATCGTGCTGCGGCGTCCTGGTTTCCGACGTCGAACGCTGAGAAGGCCACAACCCCCGCCAGGTTCCCGACGGCCTCGAACATCCCTGCTTCGACGCTGGTGCCGGCCTGAGAGCTCAGCAGGCGGCTGGCCCACCGCAGGTGGGCGAGTCCTGCCTCACCGGCCATGCCGCCGCCGTAGAGGTTCTCGCTGGCGGCCAGCGTGCGCGTCATCAGCCTTACCTGCTCGACCTCGGCCCACCCGACACGCCGAGGAGGCTGCACGTCCAAGGTCAACGGCTTGAGGAACTCGGCTGGGCTGGCTCCCACGTCAACATGTGCAGTCGGGTCGTATCCGGCCACGCCAGTGGAAGCGGAGCCTGGCAGCGCCAGGGAGGTTCCGTGGGATTGCCCTGGGACTTCTTGTCCGGTGCTCAACTGTGACGGACTTGTCGGGGCGTCAGCCGAGACCGGTCCGAGCAGGGCGTCCAATTCATCGAGGGAAACATCAAGCGCTGTCGCGATGCGGGGCCTGCGCCATGGCTGAGGAGTCAGGGCACCGCGCTCCCACCGGCCAACGGTCGAGAACTCCACACCGACGGCAGCAGCGAGGCTCTCCTGGGTGAAGCCCATCGCCTCGCGTCGAGCTGCGAACGCTTCACGCCTGTTTCCCACGCGTTTACCTCACTCCACCCGCTCACACGTCCGCTACGCCTGGGCTTAAAGACGATGCTTGCCTTGCCCCGGCATAGGGGTTACACGTCCTGTTCGATGCGCTCGAAGATGTCGATGTCCGTCGCCCTCTGCCAGTCCGGCAAGTCGTCCCAGTCCGCGACGTAGGACGCCTTCGGCTCGGGGAAGTGCTTGAAGATCTGGCCAATCCAGCACAGCGCGACGAAACGGCCTTTCTGGTCTCGGGTGAGCTTGGCGGTGGCGCCATCGGTAGCCTTGATGAAGGCGAAGACCTGGTCGTATACAGCGGTCGCGGCGTCGCGCTCCCAGTCCGGGGTCTGGTCCCACGGCGTGATGTATCCGGGCTTGGGCTCGCCGGGGTAGTGCTTGGTGACTCCAGCGATCCACGCCTCGCGGAACACGCGGCCTCGGTCATCCTGCATCCTGTTGTCCTCCATCAAGCGGCATGGCTGCCGATAAGGCTGTTGATCTCAGCATCGAGTTGTTGGATCTGCTGGTTGGTGAGCAAGGGTGCCAAGTGCGGCTGTAGGCCACGCAGCTTGCGCACGACGACTCCAGAGCCCGTCTGGCGAGCGGTGGCCAGGACGGCGGAGGCGTAGTTGACGATCTGGTCGGGATCGCGCCGGTGCACGCCGATCATCGCCAGATCAGTGAGGACGCCTGCTTTTCGCCGAGCGGTCAGGTTGCCGGCCAGTGCGTCGGTCAAAGCGGCCTCGGCGAGATCAGGGCGACCAAGGGTGACGTAACAGGTGCCGCGTTCCTCGGCGAGACGGGAGCCGTCGAACCGGAGCCAGCCGCCGTTGTGCACCGGCTCCTGCAGGTGCTGGACCTCGGCGGCGGTGTCGAGTGCACGCTGACAGGCATCGAGGTCTCCGAGTCCGGCAAAAGTCTCGGCCTGTACGACGGCGATCCAATGCCGAGTCGAGAGACCGGGGTTGCCGCGGCGGGCCAGGTCTGCAGCCAGTTCCAGGATCGGGGCGGCTTCGTTGAACCGGCGTTCGTAGACGGCGATGAAGGCGTGTCTGGTCAGCGCGCAGGCCCAGAGGTCAGGGGTATTGGCTTCTTTGCTCGCTGTCGCGGCGAGGGTGTAGCAGTGGGCGGCGTCGGTGTAGCGATCACCGTCGAAGAAGATCTCGCCCGCCAACTGGAAGAGATCGGCGGACAACTCGCAGAGTCGCTGCCGGGTAGCCGGTGACTGTGGTCGACGCAAGCCTTCGGACAGTACGTCGAGCTGGGCGCGGACCAGGGGAAGTACCTGGCTCTTGGTCGATGCGAAGGCATATACACGCCACAGATGGCTGTTGAGCTGCTCAAACTCAGCGACTGCCGTCGAGTCCACGGCACCAGTTCGAGCCGCCGCAGCGAGCCTTTCCGCGTCGCAGACAGCCGACTCGGCCGCTGGCAACGCCAGCAAGGCGCCGGTCATGCTGAACAGGCGTAGCAGGTCGCGACGGTTCATGTCGTCTGTCTCCGCGAGGTCTGGCTGAACAGGGAGGACATCCGCTCCCGCGATCTGGGCTAGGGCGACGGCCGAGGTGCCGTTCGGCCCGGACGGTGTCGGTGCGAGCAACGTGCCCAGCTCTTCGAGGGTGAGACCGAGTGCCTTCGCGATGCGGGGCCGCCGGTACGGCTGCGGCGTCAGATCACCGCGTTCCCACCGGCCGACGGTGGAGAACTCCACACCGACGGCTGCTGCGAGGCTCTCCTGGGTGTAGCCCATCAGCTCACGCCGCGCGGCGAACGCCTCTCGCCGGTCGCCCATGAACATCACCTCGCTCCGTCGGTCCAATGCCACGATAACCAGCTACCGGTCAAGCCTGATCACCCGCTCGGCGAGCAGCACCCGTTCGGACTACTGCCGTAAAAATGGCGTTTGCGCAGGTCAAGTCGGGTGCCGCCTCATTGCCGCCTCATTGGCGCCGCGTCTCCGCTCTGGCCGTCGTTGATCATCCCCACTTGACTGGGGTCGCTGCGGTCTGGGCGAGTTTCCGTCTTCGGCGGCAGCCCGAGTACCTAGAAGCACGTTCACCAGAACGCACCGCTGGGGATGCCGGGCGACGAGACCACCCTCCACGTCTATGGGGAGTTCCCGTTCCCGCGGACGTGCTGGCGGGGACGCTCGACGCACCGCATTGAGGTCTCGGACCAAGTCGTAATTCGAGGGCGTGACCGATGAGGAGATCGTCACCAATGCAGTTGTCGTGTCTGAAATCGAAACCCTTGGCATCGTGGCTCTAGCCCAACTCGGTCTCTACGGTCTGGCGGTACAACAGCTCATACAGGTGTGCGCCCTTGATGAGGACCGAGGCTTCGACGGGGCGCTCGTTGTCGCTGTAGATGACACGCAACTGCCGGATCACCGGCGTCCCATCTGGAAGGTCCAGTGTCTCGGCTTCCTCCACCGTCGGGGATCGTGCCGAAATCCGGTCGACGAAGGTCCGCTGAGGAAACCCGAGGTCGGCGAGGGCTTGGGGCGCGCCGCCGCGGATCTTCGCGGCCTTGGCCAGGCTGCTGTTGTCGGCGATCTCGGAGGGGTAGTAGGACGCGGACAACTCCACGGGCTGGTCGTCGTGGAGGAGGATTCTGGTGCGGAGGATCGCGGTAGCGCCCGGCGTCAGCTGCAATCCGGCGACGATGTCCGCCGGTGGAACGACGTTGTCGACCTTGAGCAACTGGTAGCGGAACCGGCCTGGTTCGGGCGTGATGTAGGCGGAGGCGTCGATGACGAACGGCTGCCGGTCGCGGACGTAGACGCCTTTGCCGACACGGCTGTCGAGGAAGCCTTCGTCCTTCAGGGCCTTCAGCGCGTGCTGGATGGTGGCGTTCGCTGCGCCGTACCGCTCCACGAGTTGCGCGGTGGACGGCAGTTGCGTACCAGGGCTCAGCTCGCCACGCATGATGAGATCGCGCAGTTCCGCTGCGATTTGCTGGTGCCGGGGCCGGCTGTCACGGGCGCGAGGCAAAGTCGGCTCCTGGAGACGTCGTTAGAGCGATCATGGCGTCAGCTCGTATCGCAGCCGTCGTCCGTCGGCCACCATCGTCATCAGGCTGGCTTCGACAGGCCGTTCGTCTCCGGTGAGGAGCACACGGGCGAGCAGCAGCACGCAGGACGGGTCGTTCAGTTCCAGCGTGGTCCGTTCGTGCGGCGTGGCAAGCCGCGCGCTGACGTCTTCACGTACGCGGCGTGGCCGATGTCCGAGGTCAGCCAGGAGAGCGACGGCTCCGCCAGGGATCTTGCGGGGCTCGGCCAGCCGGGTGCCCCGAGCGATGTTCACCGGGTAGTACGAGTCGACGAGCTCGACTGGGTGGTCGTTGAACAGCATGAGGCGGCGCCGCACGACCACCGGCTCGCCTGCAGCCAGGCCGAGCATGTCCGCCACCATCGCGGAGGCGGACACCTCCTCCACACCCAGCAGCTTCTGGGTTCCCGTACCTCCGTGCTCTGCCGCCTCGGCGCTCCAGGCGTCGCCGCGGTGGCCGCTCACGTACGGCATCGACACGCTCGTCCACGGGCCGGCATCGGTCATCGCTCGCCCTCCTTGCGTCTCCTGGTGGGGGGTGCTCCCACCGTTGACCTTAGTCGTAAGGCAGCAAGGCTGCCCTCGACAGCGAGACCTCAACCTTATTACCTTTCTGATATCGCAGTAAGGTTCACCGGTAGCGAAGGTACTACAGATCGTCACGGCTCGGTTCGGCCCCCGGACTTTCCGTCGCTGCGTCGTTCGTGCCGGTACGAGCAGTTCCGCCGCCAGCGCACATCGGTCCGAGTGCTGTTCGGCATGACCGACGAAGGAGGGCTACATGAAGGCCGCTGAGGAGAAGTGTGTGGCGGACGGCCAGATCACCATCTCGCAGTCGTTCGGTTTCAGCGCCAGCCATGAGCTGAGACTGTTGCCGGCCAGTCACAAGTGCAGCCGCAACCACGGCCACAACTACACGGTGACCGCATCGGCGCTCGTGCACAATGACGGCCCCGGTGACCTGACGCCTCTTGGGGACTATCTGGCCGCGACGTTTGACCACCGATTGCTCAACGAGCAGGTCACCTTCCACCCGACGAGCGAGCTTCTCGCTTCTCACCTTGCCGAGTGGTTCCGGGACAACGTTGAGTCCGCGGTGCCGATCACGCTCGTCGCGATGGTTGTTTCGGAGACCGCGACCACGTCGGCACGCTGTGACGGTGTCACCGGCGAGGTCACGATCTCGAAGACCTTCAAGACCGGCCACGGTGACGTCACGCTGGTGCTGGGGGCGGACGGGCTGGACGAGGTTGGGTTCATCACCGATTTCGGCGACCTGAAGCCGTTCGGGGCTTACCTCCAGGCCCCTGCCGCCGACGCGGGGCTACGTGCCGCCGGCCCTGCGCTGGTCGCCCACCTGGCTGGCTGGTTCGTCGACAACGTCGAGCCGGAGATCCGCGGTCGACTCGTATCCGTACGGGTCGACTCGGGGACCACCACTGGCCTGTGGGAACGAGGCGATGCCTCGTGAACACGCTGACCTTGGCTCCCGAACGGGTAGAGGGTTCTGCAATTCTCACGGAGAAGTTCGAGTCGTTCCAGGGCGAAGGCCCCTGGACAGGGCAGCGCTGCGTGTTCGTCAGATTCTCCCGCTGTAACCTCCGGTGCGGCTACTGCGACACCCCGGAGAGCTGGGACTGGAGCAGGTACAACCCGGTCGAGGTCAGCGACCGAGTCCCCGTCGCCGAGCTGGTGTCGTGGGTGCGCGAGCGCGGCGTGGACATGATGGTGATCACCGGCGGGGAGCCGATGTTGCAGCAGCCCGCCATGACCGCCCTCGCCCGCGGCCTGGCCGACATCCGGGTGCAGGTCGAAACCAACGGCACGGTCGCACCCACACCGGAACTCACCTCCTTGGTCGATCTCTGGGTGGTGAGTCCGAAACTCGCGAACTCTGGCATGACCTACTCCACCCGCATCAAGCCCGAAGCCCTCTCGGCGTTGGTCGCGACAGACCGCGCAGTGTTCAAGTTCGTTGTCACCGAGCCCGACCGCGACCTCGACGAGATCGCCCAGCTCGTCGAGGAACACCACCTGGCTCCGGTGTGGGTGATGCCGGAAGGCACCACCCAGGAGAAGGTTCTGGCCGGCATGGACGCGCTCTACGGCCGGGCCACTGAACGCGGATGGAACGTCTCCACCCGCCTGCACATCCTGACCGGAGCGCGGTGACACCGACTCCCAGACCGAGCACTGGATCGCGGTGCTCGCGGTCACTGTCGCTGCGCCCGGCATGTCGTCCCCGCACCTGCGGGCCGTGGCGCTATCAGGAGCCGCCGCCGCTGACGTCCTTGACCCATTCACCACTCCCGGAAGCGAGGCGAAGTCCGTGACCAACACCCTCGACAGGCTTGCTCCCAGCGAAAGCCAGGACCTGGTGTCGCCGGGCCCGGTCGACACTGAGCGCGTTGCCGATCTTGTCGGCCAGCTCCTCGCCGCGATCGGCGAGGACCCTGGACGGGAGGGTCTGTCGGACACGCCGGCCAGGGTCGCCGCGTGGTGGCGCGGGTTCTTCTCCCCGGAGCCGTCGGCCGCCCCGACCTGCTTCCCCGAGCAACATCTGAGCGGCCAGTTGGTGGTGATCGGCGGCATGAGCGTCTGGTCGCTGTGTGAGCACCACCTGCTACCCATGAACCTGGACGTCGCCATCGGTTACGTACCGGACGGCGAAGTAATGGGCCTGTCGAAGTTCGGTCGAATCGCACAGCAATACGCGGGCCGCCTTCAGGTGCAGGAGCGCTTCACCCGGCAGGTAGCCGACGAGATCGCCGTCGTGATCGGCAGTACCGACGTGGCCGTCGCGGTTCGTGGCACGCATCTGTGCATGAGCGCGCGGGGCGTGCGGATGGAGGCAGCTCGTACCACCACACTGCAGGCCCGCGGCCGATTCGAGAGTGATCCTGTGCTCTCCCAACAGTTCCTCGCCCTCGCCACGGACAGGTGGAGGGTCGCCTGATGGCCAAGAGCATCGCCTTCTCCGCGATCGCCCCGCCCGACTACCTGAACGTCTTCGTCGCGCAGGAGCCCGCCAGCGTCCACCACGTGGCGGCCCAGCGTGTTCTGACCGACGCTGCCTACCGCGCGTTCTTCCACCGCGAGGCGCAGCGGGGTGCGGAGATCATTGTCGACAACGGGGTCTTCGATCTCGGCCACGCCCTGCCGGCCGCCGACCTGATCGCGGCGGCCCACATCGTGGACGCCCGCGAGATCATCCTCCCGGACGTCATGCGCGACGGGCTCGCCACCATCAAGGCCAGCGACGAAGCCGCTCGCGAGATCCTCGACCTCAGCGACGAGTTCCGCCTGTGCGTCGTGCTGCACGCGGCAGACGATCAAGAGTGGCTGCGCTGCTACGACTACTTCGCTTCCAACGAATACGTCGGAGCGATCGCGCTGCCCGCATCACGACGTCCCGCGCCCGAAGACCAGCTCTGCCGCACCCGCTGGGCGGCCACCCGGTACCTGGAAGACCACGGCATGGTCGAGGACCGGATCGTCTATCGGCTGCTCGGCCTCGGCCGCACCGGGCACCTGGAACTCGTCGAACAGCGCGAGCACGAATGGATCGCCTCGGTCGACGGCGCCGCCCCGGTCATCCTCGGCGCGATGGGCATCGAGATGCTGCCCGACGGTCCCTACGAGAAACCCCCGACCCCTCGAATCGAGAATCTGGGTCGGATCCCCGAAGAGCGGTTCGACTTGATCCGGCGGAACATCGCCGTCGTCCGCGAAGCGGCGGGTAGTAGCGTGCGGATCCCGGAGGCGGCCTGATGAGCCTCCTCGCCAACACAATCCCGACCGCGGGAGCCAGCTCGGCGTTGCAGACGTCCCCCATCGCGGTGGACGGGCACACGATGGCCCCGGACCGCCTTCTGCGCTACCTACAGATCAAGGTCCACCACCTCATCCAGGACCACGACTGGGACAGCATCCACGTCGTCGGCGGCTACGACCGCGAAGCCGTGATCTCCACGCACGAGAAGACCGGCAAGCTGTTCAACTTCGAGCGCCCCACCGCCGAGGTCCACGGCCGTGACCTCATCGTCAAGGCGTTCCCCGGTGCCGACTACGTCCACCACTACGCCCTGATCATCGCCACGTACCTGTCCATGACAGGAAAACCGGCCGACACGGTCACCTACGAGTTGCCCGACCCGATGTTGTCCCGCGAGGCGGTGGCGAAGCTCGGCCTCGAACTCGATGGCGACCTCGTGATCGTCGGCTGGGGCCTGGCGCACCTCGCTCCTGCCGACGGAGCGTGGACCTACGGGCACGGCTACGCCTGGCAACGCGCTCAGATCCACGGCCGACGAGTGGTCTACCTCGGGTTCCTCCACAGCATCTGGGGCGACGTCGCCGGACGCGTGGTCACGCGCCTGGCCGAGCTCGGTGCCCGCGACGTCGTCTACGTCGGCAAAGTCGGTGCGCTGAACCCCGACATCGAGCCCAACACGCGGCTGGCTACCGGAAACACAAGCCTCGTCGGCGGCAGCCTCGTGGCGTGGCCTGACTTCTTCGGCGACTTCGCCACCGCCCAACCAGGCGTGCACACCGGCATCCACGTCACGTCACCCTCGATCCTGCTGGAGAACAGGGACTGGCTGACCGAGCACGCCGAGCACGCATTCGTCGATCCCGAGATCGGCCCTATGGGAGTTGCAGCACGCGACGCCGGGATCGATTTCGGCTACCTGCATGTCATTTCCAACAACCTTGCTCGCCACTACCCCGCGGACTTGTCCAACGAGCGTCACAGCGACGTTGTCCGGCGGCGCACCGTCCTAATTAGACAGATTCAAGACATCGTCGCCAACCGACTGGCCGCCCGGCCGATCTGATCCCTTGGAGCGCACCAACATGACGAACGCAGCACCACTTTTCAACCCTGCGCGCGGGCGCGAGATCACGGTCGTCGGCATCGACGGCGCGGGCAAGTCCACCCTCGCCACCCGCCTGCACCAAGCGCTCAACGAGGCCGGCCACGAAACGATCCTGATCGGCAAGCACAGCACCGAAGTCCCGATGGACGCCGAGTTGTCCGCCTACGTCGACAGGCTCAACGCATTGGTCTATCGCCGCGACGCGCGCGTCGCCCAGGCGTGCGGCGATCACTACTGGCTGCTGGCGCTGGCCGCCTGGTACACCCTCCAGGACAAACTCGTCATCCAGCCCGCCCTCGCCGCCGGAACCCACGTGATCCTCGACAACGCCCACCACAAGATCCTCGCTCGCTACGCGGTGAATCCCGACGTCTCCACCAGCCTGGCCGAGCAGGTCTTCGCCCACCTCACCGAACCCGACCTGGTGTTCTTCCTGCGCATCAGCGCCCGCGACGCGCTCGCCCGCAAGGGCGAATTCAGCTCCCTGGAAACCGGCCACTCCGGCGGCGCGGACGAGGACTTCATCCGCTACCAGGACACCGTTCTCGCGAAGCTGCGCGAGCACGAGCAGCGCGGCGGATGGCTGTCGATGGACGTGACCGACATGGACCGCGACGCGGTCTTCAAGACCGCTGCCGAAGCGCTCGCCGACCGCCTCCAGCTCGCCATCTGACCCCGCCAACAGTCATCACGAGGAACGCACCATGCCAGCGACCCGACCAACCGGCGGCGAGTACGTGTGCCACGGCATCACCTGGGCGACAGGAAATCCCCGGCTGCTGCTGGCCCCGCTGCCCGACGGGCCGCTGGTCTACGCCGAGATCATGAACCAGCGACTCGGTTTTGCGGTCGGTACCGGCCGGTGGTGCACCGGCCGGTACCAGTTCGCCGACACGGTGCGCGTCGAGGCCCTCGCGTGTCCCGACCGCGCGCCGACCGAGCAGGGCGACCAGTGCGCTCGGTGCTTGCGCCAGGACGAGTTCCGCTTCGCCCACCAGTTCCACCAGGACGGCAACGTCCCCGCGGCCCTGCGCCAGTACATGGACCAGCCGCACTGGCTCTACCTCGCCACCTTCGCCGACGGCGCCACCAAGGTCGGCACTGCAGCCGAACCACGCAGGCAATCCCGCCTCGACGAACAAGGCGCCCTGATCGCGACCTATCTGACCAAGAGCGCCGACGGCCGCGCCGTACGCCACCTCGAAGACGCCATCACCCGCGGCCTGCAGGTGCCCCAGACCATCCGGGCCTCGACCAAGCTCAAGGCGCTGGCCAATCTGACCGACCTGTCCACCGCGAGCGCGACCCACGACCGTCACGTCTCCCGCGCCGCGGACGCGCTCGCAGCGATGAACACTCCGGCAATGCTGGAGACGTGGACTCCTCCTGCCGAAGGCGACCGAATGCGCGTCGCCGACGGCGTACGGATGCTGTACCCACACGATCTGCGCGACGGTGAGCACGGCTTCACCGTCGTCTCGTGCGTCGGCACCCAGGTGCTGGCCGCCCTGGACGGTGACGACGAAGTGGACTACGTGCTCGACCTCGGCACCCTCAAGGGTCGCCGCATCACGCTCGGCCCGTTCACCTCGCCCGCCGCCGCCTTCCAGAACTCCCTCTTCTAACCGACCCCGGCTCGTCGCGTCCGTCCGCAACGAGCCTGGCCTGCGCCCTGAAGCGAGGTACCCGCGATGGCACCACTGGACGCCCTTCTCGGCTGGGACGAGGACACCACTGCCGAGGCGTACGCCGCCTTCACCCGTGCCTTCCCCATGTATTCGGCCACCAGCCGGGACCTTGCTCGCCGCGCCGATCTCACCGACAGCCGGCTGGTGGTCGACCTCTGCGGCGGAGCCGGCGCGACCGCGGAGGCAATCCTCGAACTCGTGCCGATCGACGCCCAGGTCGTCTCCCTGGACAACGCCGCTGCCATGCAGCGCGTTGGCCGACGCACCCTGGCCGACCCACGCCTGAGCTGGGTCACCGCACCAGCCGAAGATCTGGTCGGCCACGTTCCCGGCGCGGCAGACGCGGTGGTGTGCAACTCCGCGATCTGGAAGACCGACGTGCCACAGGTGTTCGCCGCCGTCCACCAGGTCCTACGACCCGGCGGCCGGTTCGTGTTCAACGTCGGCGGCGGCTTTGCCGGCGTCCGCCACCCCGACGAGACCAATGTGCGCACCGGCCCCTCGCTGAACACCTTGATCCGTCAGGTCGCGGCCCGTGACCACGGCTACGCCCCGCCTCCAGCCGCCGAGCCAGCTCCGAAGCTGCCACTGGACACGATTGCCGACCACCTGTCGGTCGCCGGACTGACCGTGCTCGACACCGAGGTCGTCGCCCAGCGCAGCACGATGGCCGAGAAGAAGGCGTGGTTGTCGATTCCGGTCTTCGCTCGACCCGACGGGGACTTCACCCACGCTCAGCGGATGGACATCCTCGACAAGGCGTACTCGCTGACCACGCCCGACACGCCTACCGTGACGAGCTGGCTCGTGGTTGTCGCACAGCGACCCAGGGAACTACGTTGACCGCCCCGCCACCGACCAGTAGCCACGGCAGCAGGATCAAGTACTGCGACCACGCGGCCGTCGGCGTGCTCATCTCCTCACCGGACGGGCTGCTGGTCTTCGAACGCGCGAGGCCCCCTGCGGGGATCGCGCCGGTCGCTGGTCATGTCGACCAGCACGGAGGCCCCGAGCAAGCCGCCCGCATTGAGGTCGCCGAGGAAGTCGGCCTGACCGTCACCTCACTTCACCTGCTGCTGACCGCATGGCGGCCCAACCACTGCCGCCGACCGACCAGCGACCGCGTGGGCCATCAGTGGTGGATCTATCGGGCCCAGACCTCTGGCCCGATCCGACCCTCTGCCCAAGAGGTGCGCGCACCCCGATGGCTGCACCAAGACCAGCTCCAGCAGCACGCGCACCGCACCGCGGCCTACGCCGAAGGGCAGCTGAGCGAGGAGCAGTTCACCGCGAAGCCCGGCTTGGAGCCGGTGTGGGTTCGATTCCTGCACGAGCTCCAACTGGTGACGCTGCCCGACGACATCCTGAGTCTGATCGACAAGGTCCTCTGACCGTGCACCGGCGACGGGTCTCAGCGCGCCCCCACCACGTTCCCCGCTGCCAATCGGCGTACGTACGCGCGGATACGTTCGCGGTCCTCGGGGAACACGCTCTCCCACGTCTCGTCCAGGTCAACCCACCTCGATGGCTGCCCAGTCTCCCCGCCGAGCGGCACGTCGCGGTCGACGACGGCGCCGTAGGACAGGCTCAGCGTCGGCGCCCAGTCGGCGCGGAAGGAGCGGACAGCCACCGCGGCCGGCATAGGCAGCAGCTCGCCCGCTACGCCGGCCTCCTCCACGAGTTCACGAGCTGCGGCTGCCCGCGGCGTCTCGCCTGGCTCGACCTTGCCGCCAGGCGGCACCCATCCGCGCACGCGGTGCCGTACCAGCAAGACGTGGCTGTACGTCGGGTCGGTGACCCAGACCTCGGCCGCGAGCGGCTTCAGCAGCGACTGGTGGGCGTGGAGCCACGTCTGGGCGTCATCGAACTCCATCGCGGCAAGGCGAGCGTCCGCGACCGCCGCTTCCACGGTCAACTGGTCAATCACCTGACCCAGCCTAAGCCGACGTCGCAGCCGACCCGGACATTGCAGGGGGACAAGGCCCGCCGTGTCCTGGCCTGTGAAGGAACGACCCGGAGGTTGGATGCCCCGAATGGTGGAATCGTCAGCGACGAGTCGCGATATTCATGCAGGTCAAGCTTGGTGACGCCTCAACCGCGCCTCCACGGCACTGCCCGAACGCGCTTGATGACATGGCCCATTCGCAGTTGACTACCTCGGGCTGCGCCGAGAGGGAGGTGCTGCCTTAGCGGCGCGCTCTGTCGAGAGCATTTCTGCCCGAACAACCCAGGGTGTCCGCCCTGTCTCATATCTGGATGCGTCGTAACCGGGCCATGCTGACCATGGCCGTCCACATAGTTGATCGTTGAACTAGAAGGGAAGCGATGGGCACCGATACCACCACCGTGTCGCCGGGGTCGCTGCGCGCGGAGATGGTCGCCAAGGTCCGCAAGTCGGGATACGCGCAGCTCAGTGAGGTCGCGCGGGTCCTGCTGGACACACCACGTCATGAGTTCGTGCCCGACGCCCCACTGGCCACTGCCTACGACCCGTGGCAGGCGGTGATCACCCACCGGTTCCAGGATGGCCGGTCGTTGTCCTGCGCGTCGGCGCCGTGGCTGGTCGCGGCGATGCTCGACCAGCTTCACGTCCAACCCGGCAACCGCATCCTGGAAATCGGCGCGGGAACTGGCTACAACGCCTGCCTGCTTGCCCAGTTGACCGGCCGCGCGGACCTGGTGACCACGATCGACATCGACCCGGACGTCACCGCGAAAGCCAAGCGGGCCCTGACCGCCACCGGCTACGGCGACGTGCATGTGATCACCGGCGATGGTGGGCTCGGCTATCCCGACCACGCCCCGTACGACCGCATGATCGCCACCGTCTCGCCGTGGGACATTCCCGCGCAGTGGTGGCAACAGCTCGCGCCCGGAGGACGGCTGGTCGCCCCGCTGCGCTTCCCTGTCAAGTCAGCGTGTTGAACCGTTTCGTCGGGCGGTGGTGGCGTTCCCAGCCGCCGCTCGGACCGATTAACGTGGGTGCTGAGGGTGCTCAGCCGGTGCGCGAGCCGATGGTCAGGGTGACGGATTGGGATGTGTCTGCGCGGATGAGGGTGGCCGGCACCTTCTGTCCTGGCTGGGTGTGTCGGAGGGCAGCCAGGAGGTCCTCGACGCTGCGGATTGGTGTGCCGGCGAATTCGGTGATGACGTCGCCGGTGCGGATGCCGCTGGCGGCGGCGGGACCGCTTTGGTCGATGCCGAGGACGAGTGCGCCGTGGTCGGTGTGTACGCCGAGTTTTTGTTGGATGTCGGGGGTGAGCCGGCCGAGTGAGATCCCGAGGTAGGGGTGGGTCGCGGTGCCCTTGGTGAGCAGCTGGTCGGCGATGTCGGTGACGGTGGCTGAGGGGATGGCGAACCCGAGAGACACCGCCCCTGCGGCGGGTGGGATGTATGCCTCGTTGATGCCCACGACCCGGCCTTGCGTGTCGAGCAGTGCACCGCCGGAGTTGCCGGGGGAGATCGAGGCGTCGGTTTGAATGAGGTCCACAAGGGACTGGGTTTGGCCGGCGGATCCGGGGATCTCGCGGTGCAGCCCGGAGATGATGCCGGCGGTGACCGAGTTCTCGAAGCCCAGGGGGCTGCCGATGGCCAGGGCTCGTTCACCGGGCCGGGGCAGGTCGTTGCGGTACTGCGGCACGGGCAGGTTCTTGCGGTCGGTGCGCACGACGGCGAGGTCGGTGATGGTGTCGGTGGCCAGGACGGTGCCGGGTGAGCGGGCGCCGTCGGCGTAGGCGATGGTGACCTCTCGCTGGGTTCCCACGACGTGCTGGTTGGTGACCACGACGTCCGGGCGCAGGACGACCCCGCTGCCCAGGTCCTGGCCTGCCTGGACGGTGACCACGCTGGGGCTGACCCGGTCGACCACGTCGGCGTACCCGGCCCCTGGCCCCGCGGGGGCCGGGGTGGTGGTGGTGGCGTTCGGCTGGGCGGGATTGCTCGATCCGGTCGTGCAGGCTGACAGCGCAATGGCCGCCGCCGCGACTGCACCGCAGATCCGCGCCGTTCGAGGGCTAACTGTGCTGTTCATCGCGCGAGGCTCCTCATCGTGGGGGCCAGTGCACCCGCCCAACTCGACCGGGGCGCGGGGCGCGCTGGACCCGACGGGCCGGCCGCTACCTGGCTGGCTAGCTGCCGCAGGCGGCGGATGCGCTCGGCGGTCGGCGGGTGGGTGCTGAACAGCGCCGCCACCCCGTCGTCGCTGAGCGGGTGAGCGATCATGAGGTGGGCGTAGGCGGCGTGTGGAGCGTCGGCGGGCAGCGGCAGCCGCCGTGTCCACTGGTCGATCTTCTGCAGGGCGCTTGCTAGAGCGAGCGGGTCGCCGGAGAGATCCGCGCCGTCGACATCGGCTTGGTATTCGCGGCTGCGGCTGATGGCGAGCTGGATCAGCCCGGCCGCGACGGGGGCGAGGATCAGCATCAGCAGCGCGGCCACCGGGTGGGGTCCGTCGTCGTCCTCGGTGGACGAGCCGATGGGCAGGAACAGGGCGAGGTTGGCCAGGCTGGTGAGGATCCCGGCCAGGGCGGCGGCGACGCTGGAGGTGAGGATGTCCCGGTTGTACACGTGGGACAGTTCGTGGCCCAGGACCGCGCGCAGCTCGCGTGGGGTGAGCAGACGCAGGATGCCGTCGGTAACGCAGACCGCGGCGTGGCGGGGACTGCGGCCGGTGGCGAACGCGTTGGGCTGGGCGATGGGGCTGACATACAGCCGCGGCATCGGCTGGCCGGCACTGGTGGCCAGCTCGCGCACCATCGCATGCAGCTCGGGTGCCTGCGCTTCGTTGACCGGGCGGGCGGCCATGGCGTGCAACGCGATCGTGTCGGAGTAGAAGTAGGCGGCCCCGTTCATCACCAGCGACAGCACGGTGGCCACGATGAGTCCGGTGCTGCCGCCGAGCGCGTAGCCGATGGTGAGGATGAGCGCGGTGAGCACACCGAGCAGCAGCGCGGTCTTGAGCGCGTTGGTGTAGCGCCGCACCATGAGGATTCACCTCCCGTTGTCGTCTGGTGTTGTGGGTTATGACCCGGTGCCGGCGGCTACTCGGTCGGCCGGGTCCTGGCTCGGGCCGGTGTTGGGGTTGTCGAAGCTGACCGTCAGCCCACCGTCGGATAGTCCGATGTGGATGGTGGCGCCGTCGTGCACGTCGCCGCCGAGCAGGGCGCGGCCGATGCGGGTTTCGACCTCGCGGGCGATGAACCGGCGCAGCGGTCGGGCGCCGTAGACCGGATCGAACCCTTGCTGGGCGATGAAATGCCGCGCCGGGTCGGACAGATGGAGGGTCATCCGGCGTTCGGCGAGCCGGCCGCGCAGCTCGTCGGTCATCAGCTCGACGATGCGCTCGATCTCGGCCTCGGTCAGCGGTTTGAACAGCACGATGTCGTCGATCCGGTTGAGGAACTCGGGCCGGAAGTGCCCGCGCAACGCCGCCATCACCCGCTCCCGCGCCTCCGGTTTGATCTCCCCGCCCGCCGTCGCGCCCTCCAGCAGATATTCCGAGCCGATGTTGGAGGTCATGATGATGACCGTGTTGCGGAAGTCGACGGTGCGGCCCTGGGCGTCGGTGAGCCGGCCGTCGTCGAGGACCTGCAGCAGCGTGTTGAACACGTCGGTGTGGGCCTTCTCGATCTCGTCGAACAACACGACCGAGTACGGCTTGCGGCGCACCGCTTCGGTGAGCTGGCCGCCCTCCTCGTAGCCGACGTAGCCGGGTGGGGCGCCGACCAGGCGGGAGACGGTGTGGCGTTCCTGGTACTCGCTCATGTCCAGGCGCACCATGTTGTCGGCGGTGTCGAATAGCGCCGCTGCAAGGGTTTTGGCGAGTTCGGTCTTGCCGACGCCGGTGGGGCCGAGGAAGACGAACGACCCGATCGGGCGGCGCGGGTCCTTGATGCCGGACCGGGCGCGGATGATCGCGTCCGCGACCAGTTGCACGGCCTCGTCCTGGCCGACCACTCGCTGGTGCAGGATTTCGTCCAGCCGCAAGAGTTTGTCGCGTTCGCCTTCTTGCAGGCGGGACACGGGGATGCCTGTCCAGCGCGACACGATCGCCGCGATTTCGTCCGCGGTGACGACTTCACGCAACAACCGCTGCCTGCCCTGCTTGGCCGTCAGCTGCTGTTCCTCGGCGTCCAGGCGGCGTTCCAGCTCGGGCAGCCTGCCGTGACGCAGTTCGGCGGCACGGTTGAGGTCGTAGTCGCGTTCGGCCAGCTCGGCGTCATGGCGCACCTGGTCGATCTCCTGCCGCAGCGACTGCACCTTGCGCAGCGCGGCACGTTCGGCCTCCCACTGCGCCCGCATGGCGTCGGCTTCGGCGCGCAGGTCGGCCAACTCCTTGCGCAACTCCGTGAGCCGGGACTGGCTGGCCGGGTCGGTTTCCTTCGCCAGCGCCGCTTCCTCGATCTCCAGGCGCATCACCCGCCGGGTCAGCTCGTCGAGTTCGGCCGGCATCGAGTCGATTTCGGTGCGCAGCATCGCGCAAGCCTCGTCGACCAGGTCGATGGCCTTGTCCGGCAGGAACCGGTCGGAAATGTAGCGGTGGCTCAAGGTCACGGCGGCGACCAGGGCGCTGTCCTGGATCTTCACGCCGTGGAAGATCTCCAGCCGCTCCCGCAACCCACGCAGGATCGAGATCGCGTCGGCCTCGTCCGGTTCGTCCACGAGCACGGGCTGGAAGCGGCGTTCCAGGGCGGCGTCTTTCTCGATGTGCTTGCGGTACTCGTCGACCGTGGTGGCGCCGATCATGTGCAGCTCGCCGCGGGCCAGCATCGGTTTGAGCATGTTCCCGGCGTCCATCGCCCCTTCCGCGGCGCCGGCACCGACGACGGTGTGCAGTTCGTCGACGAACAGCAGGATCCGGCCCTCGGCGGCTTTCACCTCGTTGAGCACGGCCTTGAGCCGCTCCTCGAACTCGCCGCGGTACTTCGCGCCGGCGACCAGAGAGCCCATGTCGAGGGCGAAGACGGTCTTGTCGCGCAACCCTTCGGGCACGTCGCCGCGGTGGATGCGTTGCGCGAGGCCCTCGACGATGGCGGTCTTGCCGACGCCGGGGTCGCCGATGAGGACCGGGTTGTTCTTGGTCTTGCGGGACAGGATCTGCACCACGCGGCGGATCTCAGCATCACGCCCGATGACCGGGTCGAGCTTGCCTGCGGCGGCGTCGGCGACGAGGTCGCGGCCGTACTTGTCCAGCGCTTCGTAGGCGACCTCGGGCATCGCGGAGGTGACCCGCTGGTTGCCGCGGATCGCGGTCAGCGCCTGCAGGAACCGGTCGCGGGTCAGGCCGTGCTCGTGCAGCAGCCGGCCCGCGGCGGTGGTGGTCCCTTCCTCGATCAGCGCGATCACCAGGTGTTCGACGGAGACGTACTCGTCTTTGAGCCGCTTGGCCTCGCGCTCGGCGGTGTCGAGCAGCCGGACCAGCCGCTGGGTGAGGAAGATCTGCCCCGGTGCGGCGCCGGGCCCGGACACCTTGGGACGGCGTCCCAGTTCGGTCTCCAGCGCGGTGCGCAGCGTGTCCGGGTCCGCCTGGGCCTGGGCCAGCAGCCGCGGCACGAGTCCGTCCGGGTCGTCCAGCAGCGCCAGCAGCAGGTGCTCACCGTCGACCTCGGTGTGGCCGAAGCGCACCGCCTTCGTCTGGGCGTCGTGCAGTGCCTGCCGGGATTTCTGGGTCAAAGGGTCGGTCTTGTCCACGGGTCACCTCCACGGTTGTCGTTGACTACGGCGCAGCGCGCGTTCCAGCTGGTCGACCCGGTCCAGCAGATCCAGCACCAGCCCCAGAGCGGCGTAGTTGACCGAGAACGCGGCGCGCAGTCGCTGCATGCGGGCCAGCCTCGCCAGCTGGTCCGGGGCGAACCACAGCGCCCCGGCCCGGTCTCGCTCTGGGTCGAGCAACCCGAGCGCGACGAACCGGGTCACCAGGTCCGGGTGGGTGCCGGTGGCGCGGGCGAAGGATTCCAGGTCCAGCCACCCACGCCGGTTGTGGTCGGGATCGCGCTGGTAGCGGATCAACGCATAGCTCATCGGGGCACCTGGGATCGAACTGTCGGTCATGACCGCCTCCTCGCCGACGTGCCGCGGGGGTCGAAGGTCGAGGCTGTGGCCAGTTCGGCGAACAGCCGGCGCTCGGCGTCGGTAAGCCGGTCGGGTACCACGATCCGCGCCTCGGCGTAGAGGTCACCGGCCTGGCCGCGCGGGTGGGGCATGCCCTGTCCGCGCAGCCGCAACCGCCGGCCGCTGGAGGTACCCGCCGGGACCTTCACCTTGGTCTGCCCGCCGGGGGTGTCCACCGCGACCGTCGCGCCCAATGCGGCTTCCCATGGCGCCAACGGCAGATCGACGGTCAGGTCTCGTCCGTCGACGCGGTAGCGCGGGTGCGGTGTCAGCCGCACCACCAGATACAGGTCGCCCGCTGCCGCGGCGTTGCCGATGCCCTGGCCGCCTTGCCCGGCCAGCCGGATCCGCTGCCCGTCGGTCACCCCGGCGGGAATGGTCACCCGCAGCGTGCGCGGCCCGTCGGGGCCGGGCAGGGTCAGCGAACGCTGCCCGCCCCGGTATGCCTCCTCGACAGTCAATTCGAGTTCGGCCTCCTGGTCCGCGCCCCGCACGGACTGCCCGCGGGCGCGGGCGGTGCGCTGGCCGAAGATGCTGCCGAACAGGTCCTCGACATCGAACTCGCCGCCGAACCCGGCACTGAACGGCGACCCGCCGAACCCTCCGCCGGGCCCGGTGTTCACCCAGACCCGCTCACCACCGGAACCGGACCGCGCGCCGGTGCCGGCGCGGGCGCGCTGCCAGGTCTCGGGGTCGACGCCCTCGGGCACCTGCCGGAAGTCCGGCCCGAACGCGTCGTAGCGGCGCCGCGTCTCCGGATCGGAGAGCACCTGGTACGCCTCGGAGACCTCCTTGAACCGATCCTCGGCCCCCGGTTGCTTGTTCACGTCCGGGTGGTACTTGCGCGCCAGCGTGCGGTAGGCGCGCTGGATCTCCTCCTGACTGGCGGTGCGCGACACCCCCAGCGCCTCGTAGAAGTCACGAGCCACCGAGCGTCACCCCCTGTC
Organism: Amycolatopsis albispora; assembly: GCF_003312875.1. Classification (NCBI taxonomy): domain Bacteria; kingdom Bacillati; phylum Actinomycetota; class Actinomycetes; order Pseudonocardiales; family Pseudonocardiaceae; genus Amycolatopsis; species Amycolatopsis albispora. The sequence goes on along the minus strand of NZ_CP015163.1, from coordinate 6,294,398 downwards.
CCGCTCGTCTCGGGATCCGTCATCGGCGGCGCGGGCGGCGACCACGACCGTCGCCGGACGTAGTTGCCGGTCGGCGTCACCGTAGCCGGGGCGCAGTACCTCGACCACGGTGCCGGGCTTGGCCTCGGTGTCCGCGCGGGTGGACACGGCCTCGTGCCGGGTCGGGTCGAACGCCACGCCGTGGTCGTCGCGGCGTGGGTAGCCCAGTCCGGCCAGCACCGTCAGGGCCTGGTCGCGGACCGCGCGGATGCCCTGCACGATCGAGCCGGGGTCGGCGTCGGCGTGGGTCAGGGCGAGGTCGAGGTTGTCCACGACCGGCAGCCAGGCCGCGGCCACCCGGCCGCGCTCGTCAAGGCGTTGCCGTTCGCTGTCTCGGGCTACCCGCTTGCGCAGGTTGTCCAGCTCCGCGGCGGTACGCCGCCACCGGTCTTCCAGCTCGGCCACTTGTGCCCGCAGCCGAGCCACCTCGTCCTCGGGCTCGGCCTGGTCGGCCGGGGCGGCCGGGTCGGTTTCGGGAGCGGGCGGCTCGGCCCGCTCCCGCACGAACCGCTCCTCCCGCGGCTGCTGCTCGCCGACCGTCGCTCGGCCGCCGGGGTCGAGGTGCTCGCCGGGGCCGGAGCGGATGCGGTCCTCGGCCATGGCGTGCCCTCCTCTCACTCGCTGGTGAACTCGGCGTCGATCACGTCATCACCGCCGCCGTCCCGCCGGGCGCCGCCACCGGCCTGATTGCCGGCGGTGCCTCCGGCCGCGGTATCCAGGCCGTAGAACAGCTGCTGCAGCTCCGAAGTCAGCTCCCGCAGCCGCTCGATACCGACGGTGTCGTCCTTGACGGCCTGGTGAGCGTCGCCGATGAGTAGCTCCGCGCGGGCCTTCTCGTGCGCGGGCGCGGCGTCACCCAACTCACCGAGGCGCTTCTCGACCTGGTAGGCGATGGTGTCCAGGGTGTTGCGGGCGTCGACGCGCTCGCGGATCTTGGCGTCCTCGCCGCGGTGCCGTTCGGCGTCGGCGACCATCCGCTCGACCTCACTCTGGTCGAGGTTGGAGCTTTCGCTGATGGTGATGGTCTGTTCGGCGCCGGTGTCCTTGTCCTTGGCGGAGACGTTGAGGATGCCGTTGGCGTCGAGGTCGAAGGTGACCTCGACCTGCGGCACCCCACGCGGGGCGGGCCGGATGTTCTCCAACCGGAACCGGCCCAGCACCCGGTTGTCCGCCGCGCGTTCCCGCTCACCCTGCAGCACCACCACATCCACGGCGTTCTGGTTGTCCTCCGCGGTGGAGAACACCTCGCTACGCCGCGCCGGAATGGTGGTGTTGCGCTCGATCACCTTGGTCATCACCCCGCCCAGGGTCTCCACACCGAGCGACAGCGGAGTGACGTCGAGCAGCAGGACGTCGGACATCTCGCCCTTGATCACCGCGGACTGCAGCGCCGCGCCAAGCGCGACGACCTCGTCCGGGTTGACCGTCATGTTCGGGTCCTTGCCGCCGGTCAACCGGCGCACCAGCTGCTGCACCGCCGGGATCCGGGTCGAACCGCCGACCAGGATCACCTCGTCGATGTCGTTCGCGGTCACCTTCGCATCCGCCATCGCCTGCTGCACCGGGCCCATGCAGCGCTCCACCAAGTCCGCGGTGAGCTGGTCGAACTTCGACCGCATCAGCGTGGTGTTCAGGTGCTTCGGCCCGCCGGCGTCGGCGGTGATGAACGGCAGGTTGATCGTGGTCTGGGACACCGAGGACAGCTCGACCTTCGCCTTCTCCGCCGCCTCGTACAGCCGCTGCAGCGCCTGCGGATCCTTGCGCAGGTCGATGCCGTAGTCCTTGCGGAACTCCTCGGCCAGCCAGTCCACGATCCGCCGGTCGAAATCGTCACCGCCCAGGTGCGTGTCGCCGGCGGTGGCGCGGACCTCCACGACCCCGTCGCCGACGTCGAGCAGGCTGACATCGAAGGTGCCGCCGCCCAGGTCGAACACCAGCACGGTCTCGTTCTTCTTCTTGTCCAGCCCGTAGGCCAGCGCCGCCGCGGTCGGCTCGTTGATGATCCGCAGCACGTTCAGCCCGGCGATCTTGCCGGCGTCCTTGGTCGCCTGCCGCTGGGCGTCGTTGAAGTACGCCGGCACCGTGATCACCGCTTCGGTGACCTTCTCGCCCAGGTACTTCGACGCGTCGTCGACCAGCTTGCGCAGCACCGCCGCAGAGATCTCCTCCGGCGCGACCTGCTTGCTACGCACATCGAACCGTGCCGCGCCGTTCGGGCCGGACACCACCTCATAGGACACCGTGTCCCGTTCGGTGGCCACCTCCTCGAACCGACGGCCGATGAACCGCTTCGCCGACGCGATGGTGCCTTTCGGGTTCAGGATCGCCTGGCGGCGCGCGAGCTGCCCGACCAGCCGCTCGCCCTGGTCGGTGTACGCCACGACCGACGGGGTGGTGCGGCTGCCCTCGCTGTTCGGGATCACGGTCGGCTGGCCGCCCTCCACGGTGGCGATCACCGAGTTGGTGGTTCCCAGGTCGATACCGACTGCCTTAGCCATGAGAAGCGCCTCCCCTCACGTGATCAGGACTGGCTGGTCTGCAGCAGTTCGCGGGCGCGTTCGGCGTGCGCGGGGTCGACCAGCACCTCGTAGCGGTCGGCGATCAGCTGGCTGGCCGAGAGGAAGTCCCGGCGGCCACCGGAGAGCGCGTGCCAGATCAGGGCCGCCACGGCGCCGACCACCGCGCCCCACAGCAGCGCCCACAAGATCACCGCGAACCACGCGACCGCGTTGGTGGTGAACAGCGCCAGGAACACGCCGAACAGCAGCCCGATCCACAGCCCGTTGAGGGCGCCCAGCCCGGCTGCCTTCGGATATGTCAGCCGGCCCAGCACGTCTTCCACCAGGCGCAGGCCCACTCCGCTGATGGTGGTGTGCTCGACCGGGAAACCCTTGTCGGACAACGAGTCCACCGCGCGTTCCGCGTCGGCGTAGTTGTCGAACCCCGCCACGACCTCCCGGTTACGGGAGCTGGTCACCTGAGCCAATCGAGCCATTGCTTCCGCCTCCCTGCTGTTGTGAACTCGCCTTCGATGGGTCTCTCCGCCCCACGAGCGCTACTACACGCATGCCGCGCGTAGCGGGAGAGAAATCACCGGCCAACCACCCGCATACCCGCCGCGGCTCGCACCAACCGGGCTTGCGGTCACCGCCGCGGACAGGTCGACGGGGTCGCCCTGTCGGCTGGTGCGGATGCTGCACCTAGCGGGATGCCACGGGACTGCGGTGCCGGTGTCGGTCGCCGTGCCTGCTGCGCGCCGTGCGGCTGGGGTTGCTGCCGTGCGCCGCACCGCCGGGATGGAGCACCCGCTCACCAGGCAGTCGGCGTGGCGCGCGGTGCGCACCGTCCGGTGTGGGCCAGGGCGCGGTGGGAGCGCTGGTCCGGGGCGGTCGATGCGGGGCCGGCACCAGCTGGGCGTCGGCGAGCAGGTCGAGCTGGTTCAACGTCGCCGCGACGTGCCCGGCTGCCTCGGTGATCACCACCGGAACCCTGAGCACGTCACGGAGCAGGCGCAGCAGCAGCCCGAAGCCGGTGAAGTCCAGGCGTCGGACCCGGTGCAGGTCGATCACGACCTGCCGGGCGCCGCCGGTGCGCAGCCGGGCCAGCCACCGCGGCAGGTGCCGGGCCAGGCGCTCGGCCTGCTCCGCGCTCGGACGCAGAATCCATACGCCGTCGCCGGAGTCGGCCAGCACGCGCCCGGCGGGCACCCCGCTGGCACTGGTCCCACGGTCACGCGTGCACGCCTGCGGCATGAGCCGGTTCGTGCCGGTGCGCGCTGGCCGGGCGCCGTGCCCGGTGCTCGGCGCGGGCGTCGATACGAACGTCGGTGCACTCGCCATCCCGAACACCACCTCCCATCCTGGCGTCCGCGAGCAGAGCGGGATGAGTTGGCCGTCGTTCACCCAACAAGACGTGCACGACTCCATCCCGTGTTCCCGACACCACCCGTGTTTGTGACTCAGATCACATAAATCTTGAGTCGGATAGGCTCAACTTCGGGAACAAGAGGTGGCTCATGTTCGTCGTGGTGGATGTCCGGCCGCCGGGGCGACAGGTTCTGGCGGACGCGGTAACGACACGTGATCGAGTTGTGGAGGTGAGAGCCATGACGCTGCCTGCTGTGCGATCGTCGAGCTCGCTGCGGCACTGGGACCCGTTCCGGGAGTTCGAGGACCTCTACAGTCAGATGGGCCGCTGGATGGACTCGGTGGCCGGTCGCCTCGACGAGGGCGTGCGGGCCTGGTCGCCGCTGGCCGACGTGACTGAGACCGAGGACGCCTACCTGGTCGAGGTCGAGCTGCCCGGGATCAAGCGCGACGACATCACCATCGACGTGGTCGGCACCGAGCTGGCCATCAACGGTGAGGTCAAGGAGAAGGAGCGGCAGGGCTGGTTTAGGCACCGCACCCGCCGCACCGGCCAGTTCGCCTACCGGGTGACCCTGCCGCAGGACGTGAACGCCGACAAGATCGAGGCCACCCTCGACGAGGGCGTGCTGACCGTCCGTGTGCCCAAGACCGAGGCGGCCAAGCCGCGCCGCATCGCGATCAGCGGCAAGTGACCATCCCCAGGCAGTCCACCGGCAATGCCCGCGCCACCTGCCCCGCCTAGCACAGCCGCGGGTCGGTGGCGCGGGCGTTGCTGTGGCTGTGAGAAACCGGGCTGCTAGCTCGTCGCGGCTCCCGCGGTGGTGGCGTCAAGCCGGAACTTGGTCAGGGCGCTGTCGAAGGTGTCCTGTTCGTGGGCGGAGACCAGCATCTCGGCGACGTCCCGGAGTTTGGTGTTGGTGTTCTGCGAGGCTCCCTTGAGCAAGTGGAACCCGCCTTGGGCGTCGCAGCCGAAGTGGCGCATCAGCAGGCCCTGGGCCTGTCCGATCGTCTGCCGGGTCTCCAGCGCCACCTTGAGGTGGTCCACCAGGCGGCGGCTGTCGTGGAACAGTTGCGCGTTGTCGAACACCACGCCGGCGTGCACCGTCAGCAGCAGCGCGACGTCGTGGACGGTCTCGTCGAATCGGTGCGGCTCGTCGGAGAACACCGTCAGCACCGCCGACCCGCCCGATCCGCCGCAGCGGCGGGTCGGCACCGGCAACACCAGGACACTGCGATAGCCGTGCTCGGCCAGACGCGCGCTGAACCGCGGCCACCGCTGATCGGTGTGCGTGTCGTCCACCCGGCGAGGTTCGCGATACCGCAACGCTTCCACGAGCGGGCCGTCACCGGTCAGCATGTCCTGCGTGGGCGCCGCTGCACCCGGCGTCGCGCAGGCCGCCACCACGTCCGCTTGCTCGGCCCGCGCGCCGGTCATGGTGACGGTGACCGCCGCGCAGCCCGGCACGGTGCGCAGCACCCGCTCGGCAAAGCGTCCCAGCGCGCCCGTCACGTCGTCGTCCTCGACCAGCCGCGACACCTCGGCCAGCTCCTGGGAGATGGTCAGCAGCTCGGTTTCGCCGGTCATGCGCACAAACCCCTTTGTCGCGGCAACGGCCACGGTCGCGCGGACTCAACCCCGGCCTGCCGCGGGAGCGCCGGAGGCGACCTTCATCGCATCCGATGCTGCGCTGCTGAACACCGACCGTCGATGACCGTACCGAAGTATCGAGGTCGCCCCCGACGACCCCAAGTCTTGGCACCGCCCGCGCCGACCGCAACCCTGTCCAGCGCGCCGCCTCCCCGACAGTGCTTCGCCCTCTGGAAACCGGGCAGCGCCGTCACTAGCATGTCGGTCAGCTCGCGGTTGTGCAGTCAGCCGGGACGTGCTGCAAACCCACTCAGGTGGAGCAGGACAACCAGGCCCATCCGCACCTGCGACGGCTCGCGCACCGCACGACTTCGGCGCGGGCCACGGCCGGCGTCCCCTCCGCCGCATCGCGAGACGGAGGTCTGGCCGTGTTCCCTGCCCACCCGCTGCCGCCGCGACGTTCCAGTCGACCTCCCTGGGGCGTGTCATGACCGACCGCCTCATTCGGCCGCCCGGCGCCGGTGAGCCCGACCACCCGGACCACGCGCACGCCAGCCACGGCACGTGTCCCGCGTTCCGGGTCGCGCTGAGCAGCCCCACACCCAGCGCGCTGCTCGCCGAGGTTCACGGCGAGCTGGATCTCCTCACCGCGCCCCAACTGCGGAGCCGACTCACCCACGCCCTAACCGGCTCCCGGCACACCGTGCTCGTCACGGACCTCACCGACGTGCGGTTCCTGGGCGCCGCTGGCATCACCGCGCTCCTGCAGGCCCGCGAGCACGCCCACCAGCGCCGGATCGCGTTCCGGGTCGTCGCCACCCACCGGCCGGTGCTCCTGCCGCTGACCCTGCTCGACCTGACCACCACGTTCGACGTCCACCCCAGCCGTGCCCAGGCCCTGGCCGCACCGTCATACCTCGCAGGCAACGGCCGCGTCCGGCGCGAACAACCACCGACCCGGACGGCGGCGAGCCAGGTTCAGAAGGCCACGGCCCCTGACACGACCAGGCGGCACGCGCAACCCGAACTCCACCAGGCGCGCGACGACACAACATCCATAGACCGTGGTGAGGGGATGCAACCTCATCGCCATCAGGCTGTCCGGCGAGTGCGAGCCCACTCCAGCGCGCAACCGACTCGCGGATCGCCTCGTCACCTGGCAGCGTTGCCGGGCACGCCGCTGGGTTGCGATGGAAACACCGCCCACGCCGTGCCTGGGCGCCGCTGGGTCAGTGAGCTGGTCGAGTGGAAGTCGGCCCAGGGAACGACACGGCACCTAGCGTGGACACCGCTCAGGTTTGCTGTGGTGAACCGTCGGGTATCTCCGGGGATGACTCTTCGCCGTGGAGAGTGTTCTCGGACGAAGGTGGTGTGGTGCCATGTCCACCCAGGCGTGGGAGACGGCAGGCAGCACCTCGACAGCGCCCGGCGTGAGCTGCGACCTCGATACGACACCGACCAAGCACGTGCGTCGGCTGGTCCGCGGCTTGGTGGCCGACCACGGCGGCGTGGTCGTCGAGGACGCCGTTCTGGTGGCCGATGAGCTGGTCAGCAACGCGCACCGACATGGTGCGCCCCGGCGCACCTGCCGCGCCACGCTGATCCATCATGGTCGGCGGCTGCGGATCGAGGTCGACGACACCGCGAGCGGGCTGCCCCGGATCCGTCCGCCGGATCACTCGGGGGGACGCGGCCTGCTGCTGGTCGACCGGCTGGCGTCGGCCTGGGGCGTGCAGCACCGCGCCGGTGGCAAGACGGTGTGGGCCGAGCTGGCCCTGGACGGCGCAGGACATAACGGTGCGTCCCGGCATCTGGCGGTGGCACGCGCGCGAGGCACCGAACCCCGTAGTGGCGGCTCGCTCACCTCGGCATCCTGGCCCGCCCTCACCGACACCTCCCACGTGCCGACGTGACCCCTCCCAGCGAGCAACCGCCGCCGGTGGAGTTGAGCATCCGCTCGCACCGAGAGGCCGACGACGGCACCCTGGTGATCGAGGTGACCGGCGAGGTCGACCTGGACACCGCGCCGCACCTGGCCGCGGCGATCATCGAGTGCCTCGATCGGGAGGCCAGCCGCGGCCCCTGCATCCTGGATCTGACCGCGGTCACGTTCCTGGACTCCGCCGGACTGACCGTGCTGCTGCAGGCCACCCGGCACGCGGGACGGCGGCACGCATCGCTGCCGGTCGTGGTCGACGCGAACCGTCCCGTCATCAGGCCCATCGAGGTCACCGGCCTCGACGACGTCCTGGCGCTCTACCACACGGTCGACGAGGCGCTGCAGGCTCCCAGACCCTAAGCCGCCCCCTGGGTTGCTGAGAGAGCGTCGGCGGCCACCGACCTCCGGCTGATGCATCCGAGCGATGCGCGGCGACCGGTGGTGCACGATCGCGCCGACCCTGGGGTGGAGCGGTCACGGTTCACTCGTTCGGGTTGAGTCCGCCGTCGGGCCGCGGCCATTGTGGTCCGCCGACCGTAGGGTGGCCGCGTGCGCGCCATCACCCGCAGCAACCAGGTCGCTGGCGGTGCGCACGGCACACCCCCACCACGGGATCACCTCATCATCGGGTGCGCGGGCGCCGAGCAGGTGCCAGGCCCGACCGTGCGCTACGCCGTGATCACACCCGAGGGCCTGTTGATGGTGCGCGAGGCGGTCGGCGACACGGGGCCAGACGAGTGGGGTGAGCCCTACCAGCACGAACTGTGGACCGCGGTACGCGACCAGGTCGATCCCGACGGCGGCGCCGTCAACGGCGTGCCGCTGGCCGGCGGGATGCGCGCCAAAGTGGCCGACGCGGCCGATCACCTGCCGCGAGTCCACCCGCCCAATCCGGTCGGCTCGGCCGTGCTGATCTCGCTGAGCTGCGCGCCGCGGGTCTGGCGCGGCAGCATCGCGATCATGGGCGAGGAGACCGACGAGGGCATCACGACCTCGCTCACCGCCGACCAGCTCGACACGCTGGCCGGGGCACACCGGCGGGCCCTCTCCTTCTACGCGCGCTGCCGTTGATCCCCGCACCGGCGCGGACTGAGCCGATGCGGAGCCGTGACTGAACGTGCCGGGCGATCAGGGTTGCGTCGCGGTGTCCAGCCGGCTGCGCAACTCGGCGATCTGGGCGTGTGCGGCGGCGAGTTCGTCTTCCAGCGCGATAATCCGGGCGCTCGCGACGATCCCGTGGCCGTCGTCGAGCAGACCCCGGATGCGCGCGGCGAGGTGCAGCTGGCGGCGGCTGTAGCGGCGGTGCCCACCACCGGAACGCTGCGGACGCACCAGCCCAGCGGTGTCCAGGCTGCGCAGGAACGCCTGCTGCACACCGAGCATCATCGCGGCCTGCCCGGTGGTGTACGCCGGATAGTCGACATCATCGAGATCGCGCAGATCAGTACTGGTCACGAGCGGGCCTCCCACGGACACCACGGGTCGACCTGACCCTCACCCGACACTCTCCGAACCACGGTACCTCCAGTGGCGCCTTGACATAATCTACAGTACTCACTATAAGAAAAGTATCGGTCAGAACCTGGTGGACACACAGCTGGGGAGTGATCGAGATGGATGGCACGAGCATCGCCCGCACGGCGGGAAGCGACCTCGCGTGGCCCCTGGAGGTCGGGCCGGCTCGCTTCGCCGACCTGATCTGCGCGGAGCCCGCGTGGGTGCGCGCGGAGTTCGACGCGATCGTCGCCGCCAACTTCGGCTCCTCCGCGACGCGGCCTCTCCCGCCGCACGACCGGCCACCAGGACCAGCGCCCACCCGTCGCCACCGCGGCGACGAGGCGTCGTCGCGCCGCGACCCGCTGTCCCACGCTGTCAGCGGTGATCTCGCGCGGACCGCGCGGCGAGTCGGAGCTCGCGAACGGTCTCCTCCGCCGCCGCTGTGCGACGCCGCGCCGACCGCGCGGACCCTCTTCCCGGATCGCAGCACCAGCGAACACGTAAGGAGGTGATAACGGCACGACCGTACCGGGGCACCATCACGTGAACCTGCCCGTGGCAGCCGGCTCTCGTCGTTGGCTGGCACACCGGTGAGCAATGCCAGCACCGCGTCTCGTGACGCACCTACCGACCCGCCACGGCCAGCACCGGTCACGGTCGTCGCTGGGGACAGCGTCCAGCCTTCCTCGATCATGTGAATCCGCGAGGCCCGCCACTGCATCGCCAGGGCGGGCTTCGGCGCGTCCGGGCACCCCCAGGTTCCCTCGCCGTCGTCGCCGAAGTTGTGGTCACGGGAACAGAAAAGCTGAGCGGACCGTTAGCAAGAATGAGCGGCGGGGATGCAGCCCCGTCCGATCGGAACTGACCTGATCGACAACCTGATGGTGTGGAAGGAGACTGTGACATGTTGATGCGTACCGACCCGTTCCGCGAGCTCGACCGGCTGACCCAGCAGTTCTTCGGCGCCAACGGAACCGCGGCCCGTCCCGCGGCGATGCCGATGGACGCCTACCGCACCGGGGACGAGTACGTGGTCGCATTCGACCTGCCCGGCGTCAGCCCGGACTCGATCGAGGTGAACGTCGAGCAGAACGTGCTGACCGTCAAGGCCGAACGCCCCGGCCAGACCAAGGAGCACGTGGAGTACCAGGTCGCCGAGCGGCCCCGCGGCGTGTTCAGCCGGCAGCTGTTCCTGGGCGAGGCTCTGGACGCCGAGCACATCCAGGCCGGCTATGAGGCCGGTGTGCTGACGCTGCGAATCCCGGTGGCTGAGAAGGCCAAGCCCCGCAAGATCGCCATCAGCGCCGGCAGCGACCGCAAGCAGGTCAACGCCTGACCCGCACGCCCTCGCCGGCCCCGCCGACGCGCCCCGTCGGCGGGGTGTTTCCGGGGCCGTGCCGGGGGAAGCCGACGAGGTGCGGGAAAGGAGGGAACCGATGACCGACACCAGGCATGACGGCGCGGCGCCGATCGACGCAGCGCGGACCGAGGTCGCGCGCGTCGGCGGGACGCGGATCGACGGGGCGCTGGCCGATGCCCGGCGGCGGCTCGCCGACACCGCCACCGCCCTGCGCACCGGTTTCCCTGGCGCGGCCGAGGTGTCCGCGGTCATCACCGGCACGCACGAGGTCACCACCACCCTGGCCGACCTGGTGCAGACCCTGATGGACCGCACCCCGGCCCTCGCCGAGCGGCACGGCCCGCAGGTCAGCAACGAGATCCACGCCGATCTGCGGGCACTGCACGGCTGCCTGACCACCGGCGCACTGCTGCTCGCCCCCGCCCTGGACGACCTGGCCGGTACCAACCGCGACGGGAAGACGCCGCAAGGGGAGGAATGACGATGAGCCTGGACAAGCCCTGGAACGACGTGGCCGACCAGCTGCGCCCCGCCCGACCCGACCTGGAGGACGAGTCCGGCGCGGACCCGCTCACCGAGCCGATCGACGTGGTCGAGGCCGACCCGGCCGACGTGGCCGATCAGCGGCGCGTCGTGCCGCTGCCCGACGAGCCCGCCGACGACCAGTCCTGGCCGTGATCGACGGGAGCAACGTGCGATGCCCCGTTCCCGCACTCTTTCAGGATCACCGCCCGGCGCGTCGCTGGCCGTCGCGCTGACGAGGGTGACCGAGGCCGTGCAGCACGCGGTAGGCCGCGTGACAGCCGGCCACGGGCCCGGCCCTGCCGGCCTGCGCGAGGAGACCTGGCAGCTGATCTATCTGCTCGGCGCGTTGGGTGACCTGGCCGCAGCGCTGGCACCGCAGGTCGGCGGCTATCCCGAGCGGTATCGGCTGCGTGCCGACGACGACGTCGACCCCGCCGAGCACGTCGCCCGCACCTGCCGGGAACTGGCCGCGCTGCGCCACGCGCTGGACGAGGCGGAAGGTGCCGCCCGCGAGGTCTACACCGCCGTCAGCCACCTGCACACCGTGCCCGAGAACACCGTGCCCGAGGACACCACGGGAACGGCGAGCAGGACCGACCATCCCTGACGGAGCGGATGACCATGTCACCGTCACCGGTACCCGACCCGTACGAAGTACTCGGCGTCTCGCGGGAGGCGACGCCGAGCGAGATCGCCGCGGCCTACCGGGCACTGGTGCGCCACCTGCACCCCGACGCCGCGCACGCACCCACCGATCCGGCCCGCCTGACCGAGGTGCTCGCCGCCTACGCCGAGTTGCGCGATCCACGCCGACGCGCGACCGACGACCGCGACCATCCCGCCCCGTCACCATGTCGAGAGCCCATCTCCATTCCCGTGCGGATCCACCGCCCCGGTGCGCGCAGCCAACCCGACCTGCGAGTCGGCCCCGTCCGCCGCCACCTCCACTGACCGCGCGACTGACCGCCTCCGCACCGACTTTCACCGGGTCCGCGACTTGATGCCCGGCAGGCGTGTCACCACCGGTTCCCGCAGGTCATGTGGCATCGACTGCGCTGGCGCACCGGATGCACCCCCAGGGTTCATGGGTAACGGGCGGCCTGACGGGATACCCGAGGTAGTCAGGCGTTGCGGCGCCCGGCAGCCGACGAGAGGCAATCATGGACCGCGCACGGGACGAGATGTGGCCACAGGTGCTGGACGAGGTCACCGGCGCGCTGGAAAGCCTGACTGCGGCGTTGGGCAGCGTGGACGACTTCACCGTCTTGCTGCAGCAGGTGTGCGCCCAGGTCACCAAGGCCATACCGGGCGTGGACGAAGCGACCGTGACCCTGCTCGACGATGGCAACGCCCGGACCGCGGCCACGACCAGCGACGTCGTCGCCGGCCTCGACGGTGACCAGTACGCCCTCGGACACGGACCCTGCCTCGACGCCGCGCGATCAGGCGCGCTGGTGCGCGTGTCGATCGCCCAGGCCCGTGACCGCTGGCCGGACTTCGCCCGCGACGCCACCGAGGCAGGATTCGCAAGCTTCCTGTCCGCGCCGATCGTCATCGACGACGGGCACGCCGGCGCGGTGAACTGCTACAGCACCCACGCTCACGGCTTCGCCGAACTGGACGAGAAACTGCTCGACCTCTACACCAGCGCCGTCACGGCGGCCCTGCGCGTCTACCACCGCTACCAACACGCCCGCCGCACCGCCGCGCACTTGCGGACCGCGCTGGAGAGCCGGGCGGTGATCGACCAGGCCAAAGGCATCCTCATGGCGGTCAGGCGGATCGACGCCGACCAGGCATTCACCCTGCTGGTCGAGCAATCCCAGCGCGACAACATCAAGCTGCGTGACCTCGCCACCCGGTTCGTCGCGCACGTCACCAGCGCGTGATCCCCGACGAGGCGGTGATCGTCGTCAGCCAGCACTCCGGTTGTCCACCGACCGCTTCGGCGAGCAGCTGCTGGGTGGTGCGCAGCGCGGCAGCCAGTCGCGTGCGCCGGTCCCTCCAAGTCGTCGACGCGACGCTGGGTAGATCTCCACCCCACCTATGCTCTCGCACTCACCGCACAACCCACCCCGCATGTCTGACCACCGCCTGGCCACCTGTCCACGCAGGCGCACACCGTCACACCTGCCCAGGCTCGGCAGGACAGCAAGTGCGCGCCGCCGGTCAACCGTGCGGCCCTGCCAAATCAGGACGGTCCGCGGTGCTGATGTGCTCTTGCGTCTGATTCCCGAGTCGACAGGCCGTTCCAGCACTGCCGTCACACCATCCTTGAACTGCACCTTCATACTTCAATCCATTTAGCAATAGATCGACGCGTGAACTACATCACATAGGGAACATAGGTCAGGAGTAGTGCGTTGCTAGGGATGTCAGCGACGTGATGGTGCTGACGCGACGCGGTTGTCCGCGACGCGAGCACACGGACACGACGAAGGGAAGGAGGAGAACGCCATGCTGATGCGTACTGATCCGTTCCAGGCGCTGGACCGGTTGAGCCAGCAGTGGTTCGGCAGTGGTTTCGGCGGCGGCCTGTCGCGGTCGGCGGTCATGCCGATGGATGCCTACCGCTCCGGCGATGAGTTCGTGGTGCACTTCGACCTGCCCGGCGTGAGCCCAGAGTCCATCGATGTCGATGTGCAGAACAATGTGCTGACGGTCAAGGCGCAGCGCACCACGGTCATCGACGAGAACGGCGAGAAGGTCGAGACGATCATCAGTGAGCGGCCGACCGGCACGTTCAGCCGGCAGCTGTTCCTGGGTGACACCCTCGACACCGGCAACATCCAGGCCAGCTACGACGCCGGGGTCCTGACCCTGCGCATCCCGGTCGCCGAGGAGGCCAAGCCGCGCAAGATCGCCATCACCAGCGGCACCGGGGAACGCCAGGCGATCAACGCCTGACCCCTGGTCGCCGCTCCGCGGTGATAATTCGGCGCTCACCTCAGTGCACGTGGTGACGCGGTCATCGACGCCTGGGCGCCCCTGACCCTTTCCGGCGGCCTGGGCGCGAGCCGCCCGGCGTCCTGTCGACGCGGCAGCACGGGTGAAGTGCCGACCGTCCCGTCTCTTACGAGCCGGTCGTCGTGCGCGGTATTTGGCCGCGCACGACGACTGGCTCTGTTCTGTTGGTGGGGAACATCGGGAAGCGGTGGGAGGAGAGATCCACGATGGGCACGAATATCGGGCCGTACGTGGTGGCGGCGGGACTGGTGCTCGCCGTTGTCGGCGTGCTCGCGTGGACCGGTGGGCTGTCGTGGTTCGATCGTCTCCCGGGCGACATCCGCCTCATCGGCGAGAACGTCCGCGTCTACATGCCACTCACGTCCATGCTGTTGGTGTCCGTCGTGCTGTCTCTGGCCATGACGCTGCTTCGCCGATGAGGCTCGCGCCGACCGGCGCCGCGCCACCCGAATCTTTGTCAGGGAGGTGAGGATCATGATTCCCGCTCGTGGCTGGGATCGGCTGCACGAACTGGAGCAGCGGTTCGCCGACCTCGGTGACCGTCTGGACGCGGACTCCCCGGTGACCGAGGCACTGTCGGTGCTGCACGCGATCACCCAGGAAATCGTGCAGCACGTCCCCGTGACGGGGGAGACACAGGCCGTGGGGCACCAGGCGCCCGACGGCATCACCACGCAGGGCGTGACGCTGGAAGACGTCGCGAACTTGCACCGCAGCGCGCCCCCGATGCAGGGCGCCCGCGAGTCCACTGGCCTGGCGGTAGGCACCCGAGCACCCGATTTCACGTTGCCAGACGCGAAGAACCGGCCGGTGAGCCTCGCCGATTTCCGCGGGCACCCGGTCCTGCTCGTGTTCTACCCGCTGGACTGGAGCCATGGGTGCAGTCGACAGTTGGAGCTCTACCAGCAGGAGCTGCCGGAGTTCGCCAGCCGGGGTGTGACCGTGCTTGGCATCTCCGCGGACTCCCTCTACAGCCACGGCGCCTGGGCGGCCGTGCGCGGCATCACCTTCCCGCTGCTCGCGGACTTCCACCCCAAGGGTGAGGTCGCCCGCCGCTACCAGGTCTGGCGCGAGTCCGACGGGTTCAGCGAACGCGCGCTCTACCTCGTCGACGCCGACGGGGTCATCCGCTACGCGCACGTCTCGCCACAGGTGGACCACATCCCGGACATCTACGAACTGTTCGACGCGCTCGACCAGGTCGCCCAGCAACCCGCGTCGCGCGAACCCCACGACCTGACGAACCTGTGACCTGTCGAGGAGGTGACGACAATGACGATCCCGATGGTCGCCCCGATCAACCGCGCCGCCCGCACCGTCGGCACGGTCGCGCCCGCCGCGGTCGTCGTGTACGGAAACCGCTGGTGTGGCATCACCCAGATGGTGCGCCGCCTGCTGGACCGCGCCGGCGTGCCCTACCAGTACGTCGACCTGGACCTCAACCCCCAAGCCAGGCAACGACTGCGCTGGCTGGCCGGCGGAGACATCCGCAACCCCGTCGTCTACATCGGCGGCCAGTGGCTGGAACAACCCACCATCCAGGAGCTGCAATGGGCACTGACACGACACGGACTGCTGTAACCGGGGCGATCACACCGTGCCCTCGGTGCGGGCGCCGCAACCGGACTCCGGTTGCGGCAGCCGGCCATCCCCGCTGCGGGGCGTGCAAGACCGACCTGCCCTGGCTGGTCGACGCCGACGACACCAACTTCGAACCCGCCGTCCAGCACGGCACACTGCCCGTCCTCGTGGACATCTGGGCGCCCTGGTGCGGCCCCTGCCGCACGATGGCCCCGGTCATCGATCAACTCGCCCGCGACCAGGCCGGACGGCTCAAAGTCGTCAAGGTCAACGCCGACCACGCGCCCCGCACCGCCCAGCGACTCCAGGTCCGCGGTATCCCCACCCTCATCCTGATGAGCAACGGCACCGAACGCGGCCGGATGGTCGGCGCTCAACCCGCGCACGCCCTCCAGAACTGGCTCACTCAACAGGGGGCCATCGCCGGGACAGGAGGACCAAAATGATCTCGACCACCGGCGACGAGGTGATCGACCTCGAAGAACAGGGCTGGCAGGCCCTGTCGTCCACCCCAGAGACGGCGCGACGGTTCTACGAGCACATCCTCGACCACACCGCGGTCATGCTCCTACCCGGTGGCCTCGTGCTAGACAACCGGACGGCGATCCTGGACTCGCTGTCCGGCCCACCCTGGTCCGCCTACCAGCTGCGCGACCCACAAGTGCTCCACCCCACCAACGACACCGCGATCGTGACCTACGAAGCGACCGCCCACCGAGACGACGCACCCACCTACACCGCCCTGACGAGCAGCGTCTACGTGCGCCGCACCGACGGCTGGAAGCTGACCTTCCACCAGCAGACACCCCGATAGCACCCGCAGGAGGCAGCGCGTGCCGACAGCGTTCCCAGGCAACAGCGGGCACACCGGCCGCTGAGCTGGGTCCTCCGGCTCAGTTCAGCGGCCCGATGCTGCCCGCATCGACCAACTCCCGCACATCGGCCGGCAATGCCTCGCACACCTTGTCGACCACGCCGCCGGTCGTGGCTTCGCGGAACACCTCGAACACCACCCGTGCCCGGTACACCGCCGCCGGCTCGTCGGCGCGGTCCCGCTGGACGACTCGCATGACGAACTCGCCACGGTCGAACCGCACGCCGCTGCCCGCGCCGCCCATCGTGACCGTGCGCCGCAGGTGCTCGCTAATCTCCTGTGGCAGCTGCACCGCATCCCGCGACACCCAGAACACGCCAACCCGCCACGCCACCATCCCTCCCGAAGTGGATCAACACCCACCTTCAATAGGGAACTGCGGTGGCGCGGCCAGGGACGCAGCGTCGCCTTCACCTACACCGATGGCCGTCTGGTGTCCGATTCGCTCCACCTGTGCGGCTTCGTGTACCTGGTCGGCGACGACGAGGGCGAACTCAGCGGCGCGATCACCACCGACGAACTGGTCACGCTCCACTGGGACCGCGATCAGGCCGTGGACCTCGATGCGCTGCGTGGGGTGCTCGACCAGCCGCGTGTCACCGCCTGGTCCGGAACGACGCTCGGCAGGAACGAGTCGCATGACGGGCTCTGGCTCCGCCTGACCGTGACCGACCCTCGCGTGTGCCGGATCAAGGTTCACGCCGACGTCCCACCCGAGGTGTGCGACCCCGTAAGGGGATGGTGGCGCATGGCGCTGGTCGACGGCGACACGCTGGTCTACCTCACTGCCCGGCGACTGGAATCCGGCGACGAGGTGTGCTGGGAACTGGGCGCGATCGGTCATGGCCCGGCCGCCGCCGAGGTAACCGAGTACCTCTGCGAGGAGATCCGATCCTGGGCGCCCGAACGGAACCGGCACACGCCATCGCTCATCGTCTATCCGGCTGGTACTCCGGACAGCGAACTGGCCGGCTCCGCCATCGACAAGACCCACAGCAGGTTCGTCCTCACCTACGGCGACCTGACCAGGGTGACCTAACGCTGGCCTCAGCTGTGACCGGCGCTTCAGTTGGCCCAATTGAGCGCGGCTGTTGGCCAGTCGGAGCTCAAGCCGGGCTGGGTGCTCCGGGCTGCAACGTCCGCGCGGGAGCCAAACACGTGAACTCCCAGCTGACAGCACCAGCGCGTACCCTGCATCCGTGGATCAGATCACCGTTGACACGGCCGCCGTCGTTGTTCTCGCGGAGGGCTCATCGACGAGCGAGATATCTAACAGGCGCGGTCACCTCTTCGAGATGTTTATCGCAAAGCTTCTTGCGACGCAGGGATACGGCGATCCCCACCCTGAAAATCTAAACTTCACCAGCGAAGGTATCGAGCTGGACGTCCAGGCCCGTCACACCGTTACCAACGAGCAGCTGATTTGTGAGTGCAAAGCCTACAGCTCCAATGTGCGGGTCCCCTTGTTGACATCCTTTCTAGGGAAGTTCGCTCTAGCCCGAGCCGATGATGACCGGATTCACGGACTCTTCATTGCGCTCCCTCGTTTGACTCCCGAAGCGAAGGAGAAAGCCGACGCAGCTCAAGCAAAGTTGCCCGGCTTTCGATACCTCGGCTCTTATGAGATTTGCCAACTACTGCAGGCGGCAAATGTTCTGCCAAGTTGGGACGAAGGGCCAGAGATTCGATCAGACCCGACCGTCATCGTTACCGAGCATGGCGTCGTCCTGGCCGCCTGTGAACTTGACTCTCAAACTCGCCGAGCGTCCAGGTGGGTGACATGGACGCGGACGCAAGATGTTCCGGCTCCTGTTGTTCGCCTAATCGAGCGACATCTATCAAAGGGCCTTCCGGTTGTTCGCGCAGGCCATGAAGCGGGAGCGGTGCCGATTCGCGTCCCATCCTTGCCCAAAATTGTCGAGGTCCAGGGCAGCACGTCTGATTTCGAGTACCAACTTCCAGCGGCACCCGAATTCTTCATCGGCCGGAAAATCCTCGCGCAGTCGCTACTTGAAAAGCTCAGGGATCGCGACACGGCTGGTTCAATAGTAATTAATGCCAAATCCGGCTGGGGTAAGAGTTCGCTAGTTCTGCATCTGCAGAAGGGGATCGAGAAGGCAGGCGGCGTCGGCATCGTTATCGACTCAAGAACGGCGGAGCGATCCGAATTCGTTCCCGCCGCAATGGAACGCATTATTCGGAAGGCGGTCGAGAGAAAGGTTCTTGAGTTGCCGCCCCAGGCTGCGTTCAGCAGTCTGCAGAGCATCGTGGAGACTCTCAAGCGTGCCACCTGGACATCTCCCGCCCGGCCAATCTTTCTCGCTTTTGATCAATTTGAGAATGTTTTTCGAGACTCGGATCTTACCCGAGAGTTCCGCGATCTCGCATTTCTGATCCGCGAAATAAATGCGCCGTTGACGATCAGCTTTTCCTGGAAGACTGACGTGGTTGCATGGACCGAGGGGTACCCATTTGGGCTGCGAAATGATATACGTGACGCATCCCTAGTTTCCATCCTTGAACCGTTCGGGCCACGCGAGGTCGAGGCCCTTCTGCGACGACTTGAGAAGTCGCTCGGCAGTAAGCTCAATCGCGATCTGCGACAAAGGCTTCGCGAGTACAATTCACAGGGCCTCCCGTGGCTCTTCAAGAAGTTCGGCGCCCATATACTCGCCGAGGTTGATCGCGGCGTCACGCAAGACGATCTCGCTAAGCAGGCACTGAACGCCCGCGGCCTGTTCGAAAGTGACCTTGCCCGGTTGAGCCCAAGTGAGCAAGCCGTTCTCCGAACCGTTGCTCAGGCGGCACCAGTCGCGATATCCGATCTTGACTACGATGTGGCCACTGGCGCCGTTCTGGATAGCCTGCTTCATCAACGTTTGGTAGTGCAGGTCGGTCATACTATCGACGTCTACTGGGATACCTTCCGTGACTATCTTAATAACGGCAGCGTGGCGATCGAGGACTCATACGTCGTCCGCTACGCCCCTCTCGGGGCCGGCCGCCTGTTGCGCGTGGTTGTTGCCGAAGGTGGTAGCGTTTCAGTCCCAGATGCAGCTGCGAGGTTGGATACGACAGCAACAGTTGTCTTTAACTACTCTCGTGAGCTTCGGCAATTCGGCGTGCTGAGTGCAGAGTCGAACCGCGTCACGCTTGAGCCGGACCTGCTCGATTCCCCCGATAGGGAAGAAGCTATTAGGGCGCGCGTTTCTCAGGCACTGCGTAGACATAAGATGTACAAGCTTGCTGCCGATATGCTCACCCGCGAGGACATCGTCTCAATTCCACAGTTTGCAGCTGTTCTTGCTGCCGAATTCAGGGCCGTGGCGGCGAAAAGTGATAGTTGGGTTACATATGCTCGCTCTTTCTGTCAATGGATGGAATATGCCGGTCTAGTGCGGCTTCTAGCAAACGGCATGACAAGGATGACGGAAAGCGATAGCGAACCCCTTGGTCGACTCTTGAGCGGAGCAGTACCTGTCCGGGTGCGGAGCCCTTTCCCTGGCGCAAACCCTGGGCCCGCCCTGCAGCTCCTGCTGCATCTCTCTGATCCAGCCGGGCACACCCGCCCTTCCAAGAACGGATTTGCGACCGCAGTCCGCGACCTAACCGCACTCGGCTTGGTGGATACCGATGAGGGCGAGCGTATCGTTCTGTCGGGCAACAGCGTGTTTTCGCACGGCGCGGTGGAGCCGGGACGACTCCGCGAGATCGTAGAACGGCAGCGGGGCATGCGCGAGGCGTTTGCTGCGCTGGAGTCAAATCCCGGCCTTTCTCCACTATCGCTTGGCATTGCACACAGGGACGCACTCGGCGCCGAATGGGCAGAATCGACGATGCTTTCGGCTGGAAAGTTTATTCGTGCATGGGCCAGAGCGTGCGGAATCTCTACACAGCTACGCACGACTGACCGACAAGACTGATCGCTTCTTGGCCGAACCCGACCATGAGCATCACGTTAAGTAGCCGCGAAGCGCGCTCACGGCTACGGTCGCCACAAGTGATCGAGTCCTGGCCGACAGCTGAGCACCGGACTGGCCAACTGACGCGCTCTCTCACACCAATCGCCGTTAGGTCGAGGCTCGGCCTGCTCGCTGTTCGGGCTGCGTCGACGTGGTCAACCGGGAAGCGGACAAACCGGCGGTCGCCGCGGACACGGATGTCAGTGAGTTGGGCGGCCGAAGGGCCCTCGCTGTCGCGCGGTGTCTGCACGTGACGTAGGAGTAGGAGCATGGTGACCGCGGTTGTGTTCGACGTGGGCGAGACGTTGCTGGACGACTCGCGGGAGTGGGGTGCGTGGGCCGACTGGATCGGCGTCTCGCGCCATACCTTCTCGACAGTGCTGGGCGCGGTCACCGCCGCTGGCCGGGACAATGCCGAGACGTTCCAGTACTTCAAGCCGGGCTTCGACCTTGCACGGGAACGACGGCTGCGCGAGGAGGCCGGCCAGGGTGAGCACATCGAGGACAGCGACCTTTACAGCGATGTGCGGCCCGGCCTGGTCGCGCTGCGAGAACGCGGCTTGTGGGTCGGGGTGGCCGGGAACCAGACCGCTCGCGCAGCCGAGCTGTTGCGTGCACTGGAGCTGCCGGTGGACCGGATCGCGACCTCGGGCGAATGGGGTGTCGCCAAGCCGTCGCCCGAGTTCTTCGCCCGCGTGGCGGAGATGGTGCCCGACGAACCGGGCGAGACGGTATACGTGGGTGACCACCGGGACAACGACGTAGTTGCCGCGAAGGCAGCTGGGTTCCGCACGGCACTGATCCGGCGGGGCCCGTGGGGCTATCTGTGGGCTGACGACCCGTTGGTCCGTCGCGACGCGGATTGGGTGATCGACTCCCTTCACGACCTGCCGGATCTGCTATCCCCGCGCTGAGCGGCTGTGGCAGGCGGATCAGCGAGCACGGGCCCAAGCGGCGAGGTCGAGCAAGCCGGCGCTGGGCGCGCTGTGGGTGCGCAGGAGGGACGAGAGGGACTGGCGGACCTGCGGGTGGGTGCGGGTGTGCTCGGGCGCGGCCTGGCGGGCCGCCTGAAGGCACAGGTGAGCGTCTTCGTGGCGACCGAGGGTGAGCTGGGCGCGGGCCAGATCGATGAAGTAGTGGGAACGACGCTCGGCGGGAAGTTCGTCGGGCGGGCGCCAGGACGCCGCGCGTTCGATACCCAATGGATCTCGAAGTTCGACCGCGACCGCGAGTTCGTGGATGCGCAGCGAGGCCGGGCCGAACGCGGTGCCCACGTAGATGCCCTCGGGCACACTGCCCGCGGCGCGGCGAGCCTCACGCAGGTGGTCGGCGGCGAGGTCGGCCTTGCCCGCCCGACCAGCCACGACTGCCGCGCGCATGTGCAGGGCACCGAACGCGGCCAAGGAGGAGGTCGTGCCGAGATCGGGCACGTGGTCAGCGGCGAGTTCGAGAGCGCGGGCGGCGGTATCCAGGTCGCCGGTGGCGAAGAAGGTTTCGGTTCGCACGTATGCAACGGCGGCCAGCAGCAGCGGGTCCTCGGCGATCTGGGCGGCCGAGCGCATCAGGTCGATCAGCCGGGCTGACAGATCCAGGTAGCCGAACTTGAACGCCACGCCGTCAGCAGCCCGCAACGCCAAGGTCAGCAGGGCGGCGGCGTGGCGCTGGCCTGCAGCGTCGCCCAGTTGACCGGCACGGGCGAGTTCGGCGATGAGGTCGGGCAGGCGGCGGGCGAGGTTGCCGTAGCGGGACTGCAGCCGGTCGTCGCTGGCGCGGATGATCTCGCCGTGCAGGTCGTCCGGAGACCTGGTTGGTCCGTCGTCGGGCAGGTCCAGTCGGTCAAGCGCGCGGCGCAGGCGCGGGATGGCGGCGTGGATGACGTCGGCATCGGGTGCCGGTGCGTCCTCGTGAACGGTCCGCTCGGCAGGGAGCGTCACCAGGCTCGACGAAGGTGAGATCAGGACCGTGGTGATGTCGGCAGCAGGTTGCCGAAGGCTACGTCGTAGCAGGTCGTCGAGTACGTCGAGCGAGATCTGCAGGGCGGTGGCGAGGCCGCGCCGCTGCCAAGGCTGAGGTGACTGGACCCCACGTTCCCAACGTCCGATGGTGGTCCGTTCGACCTTCAGGGTGACGGCGAGGGACTCCTGGGTATAACCAGCGGCCTCGCGGGCAGCTGCGAGCGGGGTGAGAGGCCGTGCTGCCATCGCGTCGTCCCTCCTGCCAGACCCTCCATAGCGCACAGTACTCGCCGGTTTTCGCAGCGTAGGGAAGGTGTCGCCTCATCGCTGCCTCATGGCCGCTCCGTTCTCGACCACGGCTGACGATCCGGCTGACCGCCAAACGCAGTTGCCCGCCCATCTGGGTGAAGCCCCTCGCTCCAGCAGACCACTAGCGCCCTGGTCAGCGCCTGGGCCGCCCCGTTGACGCCTCGTTCTCGCCGCACGGCCGCTCTGGTGATCGGCAAGGGCGGCGTCGTTGACTGGGATTCGGCCTGCGGTGGGCGACCTCCGACCGCCCATCGCAGGCCATACCGGTCTCGGCCACTCCTCTCGGTACGGAAAGTGAGCTTGTTGCAGTGGATATGCGCGAGGTGCAACCAGCACGCTCACCCGCGCCGGTTGACCAGTCGAGCCTGGTGCCCCGCTGATGTCGCACAAGATCACCATCGAGCACTCGTTCGCGTCCGGGCATCGCTTACCGCACCTGGGCGGCAAATGTGTAAGCCTGCACGGCCACTCCTGGTCGGTCGCGGTGACAGTGAGCGCCGCGGAGCTAAGCCCCGAGGTGACCGTCGTGGAGTTCGGCGCGCTGAAGGTCGGGGTACGGCGCTGGATCGACGAGCACCTCGACCACGCCACGATGCTCGGCGTCCGCGATCGGCTGATCGCGCCGCTGGTCGCCGAAGGCAACCGGGTGTTCCGCTTCGGGGCCGAGCAACCGGCCGACCATGCCGAAGAATTCGGATACGGGCTGCCGTGGCCCACGGTGGAGGCAGTGGCGGTACTGCTGGGCCGAGTCGCCGAGAGCACGCTGATCGGACTTGCACGCGCCGACGGTGCGCGGGTCGAGCGGGTCCTGGTCCGCGAGACCCAGTTGAACACTGCCGTCTACGAACCCCGGTTGTGCGATGAGCACCACCACGTTGGCCTCTTTGAGGCGTCACCTCGGTTATCGTCCTGTCCGTCGATCGTGAGAGCACCATGATGACCTCCACCACCACTCCAGCTCTCGGTCCGCTTGTCGGGGCATACGGCCTCGTCGGGCACGAGGAGCGTCTCCTGCTCGTCCGAGACCGGGACGCCAGCGCCTTCCGGCTACCCGGCGGTCGAGTACAACCAGGTGAATCCGTTGAGGACGCCCTGCGGCGCTCCGTGCGGGAACAGACCGACGTCGACCTCGCCTACCTCGACTTCTGTGCCACCGTGGAACTGCGCGATCACACCTCACCGAACGGGCCTGCCCTCTACGAACTGGCCCTGCTGTTCGACGTGACTCTCGCTGGCCCCGAAGCCGCCCGGTCCAGCGAACACGAACTGCGGTGGCTCACCCAAGCGGACCTCCACCAAGTCGAGCTGCGCCCCGCGGTCATCGCGGAACGACTGCGAAGCGACGCGCTGACTGTCGAACACCCGTGGTGGCCGCACTACTCCTGACCCTCACCGTCCACGGCCCGGTCCATTTGGCGCAGCTACGTGAGCCGGGCGCGCCCGAAGAACCGAAGGAACCATGCTGTCGGCACCCGACCTCACCGCTGCCCTGCCCGCGGCACAGGCCGCGATCGATCTTGCGGTCGAGCATGTCCTCAGCCACCGTCCTCGCTCGATCCGGTACAAGGGCGACCGCGACCCTGTGTCCGAAGTGGACGAGGACGTCGAACACGTGGTCCGCCAACGGTTGATTGCCGATGGACGCACCGAAATCGGGTTCCTCGGAGAGGAAACCGGCTCGGTTGGCAACCAGGAGACGTACTGGGTTCTCGATCCCATCGACGGCACGATCAACCACCACCACGGCAGTCCCTTGTGCGCGATCGCGCTCGGGCTCGTGCACAACCACCGCCCCATCCTCGGCGTCACAGCGCTTCCCTTTCTCGGACACCGCTACTGGGCGACCGACGGGCAGGGCGCTTACCGCGACGGAGAACCAATCGCCGCCTCGGGCACTGAGTCGCTCGATCGAGCCCTGATCGGGTTCAGCGACTATGGCAGCGGCCAGGACACTGCGCTACGAGACGTGCTCTGCTCCACTGTGGACCGGGAACTCACGGCACGAGCACAAGGGCTTCGCCGTTACGGCTCGTCCGCACTTGACCTCGTCTGGGTCGCCGACGGCACCCTTGATGCCTGCGTCCTGCTCGGCAACCGGACGTGGGACACCGCGGCCGGGGCCGTCATCGCCCGAGAGGCCGGAGCCCTCGTCCTGGATGCCGACGCCAGCCCACACACCACTCGTTCCCGGTGCGCGATTGCCACCACGCCAGGACTTCGCGAGGAGTTGCTGCCCTTCCTGCACGTCCTGCGTGGCACCCGTTTTTGGCCCGATGGCGACCGACACGAACCCGTCATGAGTCCGACCAGTTTGCCGCAGAGCAGTGAACCACAGTGAGGAGCCGGACACGAAGGCGGACGCGATGGTGATCCTGCCGAGTCCTCGCTGCTCGCCGGAAACCCCCGAACTGCCGTTCGATGCTGTCCACGGTAAAGCCGCGTGCCGCCATGCCGACAACGGACCACTCACCGAGTACCTCCCCAGCCTTGGACAACTGCCCGCCACGGGGCCGTCCGCGGTTCCGCTCGACCTCGACGAGGAACGAGCCGCCGCGCGGCGGGCCGCGCTGGAGGGACCGCGGCCCGACGACGAGCACCTGGCGCTTCTCGACCGCGTGCTGCAAGCACTGCGCCGCCTGTGACCAGCGCCGCCGCGACCTTGGCTGGAGTCCGTTTCATGCACCCGGCAACCGATGGCCTCAAGATTCCCGACCCGATCCCGGACGCTTCGATCTTCCAGCCCGCGCCGTGGGTCGCTCCGTCTTCCGAGCAGCTTCCCTTCCTCCGCCGGCGGCTTCACGAGCACTACGCCAACATCGCGGCCGAGGGCGCCCAGCAAGGACGTACAGGCCAGGTCGCCCGAGCCGCCGCGGCGGAGAGCGAGGGCCGGGAAGTGCGTCGATACGCCCGCGATGAAGCCGACCGCCTCCAGAACGCGAGCCTGACGTGGGTCGACCACGAGGCGATCGAGATGGCCGTGACCTACTCGTCCACCCCGTCCACCGAACCCGCCCGCTCGGACCGAATGCCCAGCATGACCGGCTTCATGCTGTTCGAGAGCTGCATCGGCGGCGCCCTCTATGACGCCGCGCGTGCGCAAGACCTGCCAGGCTCAGGATGGATACCAGCCCCCTGGCTCTACGACGTCTCCGGTTACGTCGAGGCCCCAATCGTCGCCATTAGCTGGTCACACCTGCCACCGCCGCACGAGGACCGGGTCCAACTGTCGTTCTACACCCCAAATCGGCCGCCCCACTGGACCGGCCTGCCCCCGGACACGTTCGTCGCCCAGTGGGCAGCGACAAAGACCCGCTACAGCGCGGGCTACTTCGCCGACCATGTCCGCTCGGTCTCGGCCCGGATGAGCCCGATGCCGGTACTCGCTACCTTCACCGCGACCCTTCAATTCGGTGAACTGCTCCCCGAACCCGACGCGAACCACTGCGCCGGGTGGGTCCAGACCGTCTACGGCCTATGGCAATTGCTCGACCACAAAGTCAAGAAACCGCTGACCCAGACCGATGTGATTGCAGCTCCGCGATCAGTGACCCGAGGCGACGCCCGAGCCGGCATCATCGCGACGAGCGCCGTGAACGTCGTCCGGGTACACCCGCGGTTCAGGACTGAAGACCTGCCTCCCCACGACGGAGACGACAACGCCGACCACGACACGTCGGACGAAAGCCGCAGCTCGCCTCACTATCGCCACCGGTACTGGCGCGGCCCGTATCGCGCAAACATGTGTATGAACACCTGGGGGCATAGCGAAGGAAACTGCGAACACAAAGAGGTGTCCGTGGGTCGGCATTTGTGTCGTCTGCCACGGCCGTGGGACCACCACGTGGCCAGTCATGGGACCACCGACAGCGGTGCAGAACTGGAACAGGTTATCGCGATGGCGATTGGCGGACGCTGTGTTCCCGGATGGCCGGTCAGCGGCTATGAGCGGACGTTCAGGCGGCCCGGAATCTGGCTGCTGATCTTGATAGTGCGGGCCAGCGGCCGAACTTCACCTGTGAACACAGTCAGTGCTGGGCGGCAGCAGCAACCGCGGTGGATTCTCAGACCGTGCGGCGCTCTTGCCGGTCGAGTTCGGCCAGCGTGCGTAGCGGATTCACGATCAGATCGAACAGACAGCTCGTCCGACGAGCCCATTGCATCGGGTTGTTGCCCTCGTCGAACGCAGCGGCGGACGCGAACTGGTCCTGGAGGTTCACCGGCAGCTTGCCGGCCAGAGCCGCACCGAGCTCGCGACGCAGGAGAGCTTGCGGAGACGACGGCCGAATGAATCGACTAAGCCTGTCGGTGGCCGGGACAGGGGTGTCGGAGGTGCCATCGAGAGCCGTGGCGGCTTCTCGCACCCAATCGTCGTCGCAGGCGTCAGGGAGCGGTACGGCGACCTGCTGGACGCTGGCGATCGCGCTCCGTCCCAGGGCGAGTGAGAGTCCGCCGGGGTCCTCGTGATAGTTGAGGTAGCGGGCGACGTCCACGCCTGGAGGGCAGACCTCGTCGAGAACTACGTCACCCATGAAGTCGCTGGGGTCTATGAGCCAGCCCTCCCGCACAACGACGGACGGCACCAGAAGAACGCGGTACAGGTAGAACTGGCTGCCGCGGTCAGCTTGGTCGCGCATCCGCCTCAGCATGTTGTGGACCGCGGACTCGTATGTGCCGACATGGAGGGCTTTCCCGCGCTGGCGCGCGGCCCACGCGGCGACCCGCTTCGCGCCGCCCATCACTCTTCGTGTCTCGGGCGTGAGATCGGCCGCCGGGTCGAAGTCCCTCGTCGGCCAGTCCGGCACCGTGGTCGTGTGGTACCAGGCGAACTGTGCGATCTTGTCGGCGTCGAGCGCAAGATCGTCGGGATTGACCGTCACCCGGGGAGCGTTTTCGTGTTCGCACGTCGTTCCGCACCCAGGGCACACCTCTCTACCTTGCTCCCAGCGGTCGATCCAATCGAGTCCGACCAGCCACTCGTGGGCGCAGATCCCGCACAGCATGCGGCGGTCGCGCGAGAAATCGATCGGCCGTTCCATGGCTCCATTATCCGGAGGGAGGTCGATGGCGGCGGATCGAGCCGTTGTTACCGCAGGTGCAGCGCTGGCGTCCGTGTCGGGTCGGGCCACTCTCGGCCGTCTCATCGCCGACCCATCCATAGAGACACTGCCGTGTTGATCGCGTCGCTCAGTGGCCTGTGCCAGCGGCATCAAGGTCACTGCGCAAACAATCGGAATCGGTCATCCACCGTTCGACCGCACATCGGCATTACAGGACATTCGGTCGCCATCGCCATGATCGCTCCGCGACGCAGATCTGGAACACGTTTCTCTCGGTAGATTACCGCTGTCGCTGGTCCCATGACTGGCAACGTGGTTGTCCCACGACGGTGGCAGACGACAATTTGCGCGGGCCGGTCGGCGCGCCATTCCGCGAGCGTGTCACGGAACTGCGCGGCTCACCGGCTCGTAACTCCGGCACCGGCCAGCCCAAGCCGTAGACCGCGACCTGCACGTCGATGATGAGGCGAGGCGCCCTCGGGCTCGATACGTCGCATGCTCCGAGGTAGTCGGCTCGAAACATCAGATCAGAGCTGGCCTGCCTGTTACGCCTTCTCGGCCGGCGGTCATGGCTCGAATCGGAAACCGTAGGTTCGGTCGCCGATGGGCACGCGACCGTAAGGCGATCGGCGCTGCAGGAGGATGCCCGCCAGCGCCTGGTCGACGAGGTCTTCAAGATCGACGATGCTGCGTCGTTCCAAGAGCATGACGTAGTGCGTTGCGTGGGGGCTTTCCCTTGGGAGGTTGCCAGTCGGAGTCTTCATTGATGCGGAGGCAATGTTCGACGCCGTGTCGCGGGCACCTCCAGACGGCGGGTATCTCGGCGTCTGTCGAGAACGGCACAGTGAACTCGTGTCCTCTTCGGCACGCGAAGCGGACTTGAATCCGCGGCGCCGGCCGCGCATCGCGATCCGGTTCGCCAGTGGGCGTTCCCAGGCGGTAGCCCCGCAAGACGCGTCTGGGCATCATGATCTCCGCTCGCGTATCGGATGGCTGGTGTCGCGAGCCGTTCTCGTGCCCGCTGTCGCTTGGCTATGGGGTTTTGGTTTTGGTCCGGGTAGCGCCGCCGCGTCCACGCAGCACCACGCCGGACTCGGTCAGGATTCGGTGCACGAAGCCGTACGAGCGGTCGGTGGCCTCGGCCAGTGCACGGATGCTGGCGCCCTTTTCGTACTTCTTCTTCAGGTCAGCAGCCATCTTGATGCGGGCCTCGCCGGTGATCCGCTTTCCCTTGACCGTGGTGTGTGCTGCCATGTCGTTCGCTCCTCTTCGCATTCAGGCGGTCGGTTGGTCGGAGTCGAGGGCGTCGCGCCGGGCGATGACGGTGGCCTTGCTCTTGTCGGCGCCGGGGCCGGCGGCGGTGTAGTAGTCGATGGCCTGGCTGTAGCAGCGGTGGGCCTCGGCGGTGTCGCCGAGCGCGGCGTGGACCTCGCCGAGCACAGTGCATAGGTCGGCCAGGTAGCCGACCGAGCCGTAGTCGCGCACGGCCTGCTCGATCTCGGCCAGCTCCGACACTGCCTCGGCGGCTTGCCCGTTCAGGGTCAGGGCCCGCGCCAAGTGCAGGACGGTGCGGGCGTGGCCGATGTCATCGCCGATGCCGGTGAACATGCTCGCCGCCAGCCGCAGGTGGTGGAGTGCGAGCTGGGCGTCGGCGATCTTGGGGTGCAGGGCGGTTTCGCCGAGGCGTCGGTGTCGCAGCGCGATGCTGCGGGCGTCGTTCATCCCCTCGGCGACTTCCAGGGCATGTTCGAGGTCCGGGAGGGCGGCGTGCGGGTCGTCGGCCTTGAGGTGGGCGCGGGCGCGGGTGGACAGCGCGCCGGAGTGCAGCCACGGGTCACCGACTTCGGCGGCCAGCTCGACGGCGATCGTGCAGATGGCGACTGCGGCCTCGTGGTGGCCGAGGTTGGTCTCGCCGAAGCCCTGGCGGGTGCGGCAGACGACCTCCAGGATGTGCCCGGCGTCGGCGGCGGCATTAGCCCCGAGGAACTGCGAGCTCACCAACTCACCGGCGGTGTAGTTGGGTCGCAGCGGGTTCCACAGGACCTCGCCGAACTGGTACACCAGCTCCGTCCAGCCCTGGTCGGCGGCGTCCTGTTGAGCGGCGAGAAGGTTGGCGCGTTCGGTCTCGGCCCAGTCCAGGGCGGCCTTCGCGTCGGCGAACATGCCGGTGTCCAGATCGGTGTAGACGGGGCTGAACCGGCGAGGGAAAGGATTGATGATCTTGTCGGCCGCCGCCCCGCGCCGCAGGTACCACTCGATCATCCGGCGGCGCACCGCCAGCCGCTTGGCCTGGTCATCCTGGCCTGCCAGGGCTCGCACGTGCTCACGCAGGACGTCGTGCAGCCGGTAGCGCTCGTCCCCGGACTCGGTGACGAGGTTCGCCTCCACCAGCCGCCCGAGCCCGCGGCCGACGTCGGTGACCGGCACGTCGAGCCCGGCGGCGAGCGGCTCGGCTGTGAACTCGACGCCGGGATGCTCGGCCAGACCGCGGTAGAGCCGGGCGGTGGTGGCGTCTAGGTCCTCGTAACTCATCTGCAGCACTCCTTCAACGGACAGCTCGTGCGGGTCCAAAGCGCCAGTGGACGCCTCGGCGAGGTGGGTCAGCCGGGTGATCAGGCGCGCCGGGTCGCGCCGGGGGTAGGCGGCGAGATGGGCTCCGGCGATGGTTAGGGCCAGCGGATGCCCGTGACAGCGGATGGCCAGCGCGTGCAGCAGCTCCTCGCCGATGGGCTGTCGATCCTCGTCGAGGAGGCCGGTCAGGAGCGCGGCGCCGGTGGCGGCGGGGAAGCAGTCGAGGTCGAGGTGGCGGAAGCCCGCGATGGCCAGCTCGGCGAGCCGATTGCGGCTGGTGACCAGGATCGTGCCGCGCGCCGTGGCAGGTACCAGGGGCTGCACCTGCTCGGCGGAACGGGCGTTGTCGACCAGCATGGCCACCGCCTTGTCCGAGGTGACCGTTCGGTACAGCGCGACCAGCTCGGCCACCTCGCCCGGCAGGTCGTCGGCGGCGACGCCGAGCGCGCGGAGCCATCCGGCGAGGACCTGCGCGGTGGCCGGTGGCGGGTGGCCGCTCCAGCCGTTGAGGTCCACGTGCAGCACGCCGTCGGGGTGGCGCTCGTGGTGTCCGTCGAGCCAGCGCACCGCCAAGCCGGTCTTGCCGACCCCGCCCAGGCCGGTCACCACCACGCGGGTCGGGCCCGCCGTGGTGAGCAGACGGTCCAGCCGCTCCAATTCATCTGCGCGGTCGACCCAGGTGTGCGCGGGCGGCGGAAGCTGCCGGGGAACCGGCACTCGGTGCTCGGGAGCGTGCAGGACGATGGTGTCGGCGGTTACCGTGCGGGCTTGCAGCACCTGGCCGTGGACCGATCCGGACACGGTGTTGATGTGCTCGGCCTTGTTCATGCGCGCTCCGCGGGCTCGGGACGGCGGTCGGCGAGCACGGCGTTGCCCCACAGGCACTCGCGTACGGGCAGGGTGAGCCCGTCCGGTCGCCACAAGCCGATCGGCGCCACGCCGTCCGGGTGTGGTTGCCACGGTCCCAGCAGGTCGGCGAACTGCCGCCGGCTTCGGTGGACGAGCGTGATCCCGGCCCTGGCGAGACAGTCCTCGATCGCACCGGCCGATTCCAGCCCGAGGACGATGCCGTCGGCGTGTGAGGCGGCCAACAGCGAGCCGGGTGCCAGCCGCTCGTGGTACCTGGCCAATGCGGCGGCCGGATCCTCGGCGTCGGGCAGGCAATGCAACACCGACCCGGCCACCACGCCCACCGGGCGAGTCAGATCGAGCAGCCGAGTGGTCACGGCATGGTCGAGCACCTCGTCAACGTGCCGCAGGTCGGCCTCGATCACCCCGGTGCTCGGATCGTCCGCATGGACGATCAGACCGAGACCGGCGATGGCTATGGGGTCGCGATCGACGTAGACGACGCGGACGTCAGGACGTTCAGCCTGGGCGAGATGGTGCACGGGGTGGGCGCTGAACATGCCCGCACCCAGGTCGAGGAACTGCTCGATTCCGGCCGTGAGCATGTGAAGGACTGCGCGGCGGACGAAGGCGCGGCTCTCGCGGACGAATACGTCATACCCAGGCACCAGCGTGGTGATCTTGTCGGCCACGGCGCGGTCGGACGCGAAGTTGTGCCCACCACCGAGCAGGTAGTCGTAGATCCGGAACAGCGACGGCGCGTCGGGGTCTACCTGTTGTTCAAGACCTGACGCGCTCTCATGCGTCGCCATCACCGTGACGTTCTCCCACCCCGTCTCGCCATCACGAGCCGACTCACCGTGCGTCTGGTCGACCCACCTGCCGTGACCTGCGGCGCACCAGCACCAGTCGAACCGGCTGGGTCGATTCGTGTGGGCGATTAGACGGCTGTATCAAGATCTGAACCAGAGCGGCGGCGAGGCGCTGGTGAGGCGCCAATGAGGCGACACCACACGTGAGCTCGACAGCAGCGGCGGCATGGTTCACCCGGTTGAGTGGGAGGGCGGATAGGTAGGCTTCGAACGTGCTGGCCCTGACGGGACCGCTTCGACGAACGGCGCTTGGAGGGCCTGCTCATGGGCGAGCTCGGTGTGATCCGGAGTTACGCCTACTGGTCGGATCGCCGTATCCGGGACATCGCGTCGGCAAACGGCATCGCCCTCGAACGGCGCGTGAGTTGGAAGGCCAAGACGGCGTCGATTCCCTTGATCGGTGGGCTCGAATTTGCGCAGGAGGCGCGCACGCTCGACCGTGCTGAGGTCGCACGTCGAATCGAAACGGCGATCGGAGACCTCGCAGTCGAGGACTTCGTCACCCCGCCGCCGGCGGTGTTCGCCAAGGGCGTCGGCCGTGTCGAGTTCGCCCAGTTCACGGGCGGTATTGAGAAGCGACAAGGCGTCGTGATGTACGTCAGCACTCGCAGCAGCACTGGCGTCCGCGTCGATGTGTGCCTGTTCGGCAGCCTTGAGAACACCGCCGACTACGTCGGCGGCTCCGACAAGCCACCGGAAGGATGGTCGTCCTCCGCAGCTCGGGCGATTGCTCTGTACATCCGGAGCCGCGGCACGATCAACAATTCACAGTGGGACGACCCAGAGTCCATCGCGGTCGAAGCCCTGAAGATCGCGACCGAGCAGGGCGTGACCGGAACCTGGGACGAACACGAGGACAAGCCCTGGACGCGGGGCTTCACGCTCGGCCACGCGACTGAATCCGAGTGGTTCGCGCAGATCTACAGCGACGTCGTGCTCGACAAAGACCGGTGGACCTTTGACCGCGACGGCGGCATCAGCCCAGACGTCGAACGCATCCTCATCGGCGCTCCACTGTGGGTACGGACTCCGGGCGCACACGCCGTCACCCGCTACCGGGACCTACGTCGAGGGAGCGGCGGGGAACATGACGGTCGGCTCCTGCCTGGCCTGGATGGCCAACGCCTACGTCGTTGACGGGACACAATGATCGAGTGAGCGACGACTGGGAGCTGCGCTGGGCATCGGGAGCCCGGCGGTTCTACGTCGCCGAGATCGTGCGGCAGGCGAGTTACGCCTTGGCCGCGGTGCAACAGGCTCTCATTCTCAGCCGGGATCCGCAGCGGCGTTCCGAGGCGTGGCCTGCGGTCCAGTCGTTCCTCACCGCGTCCGCCATCATCAGCAAGCTGTTGTGGCCCGTCAGGGCCGATGGAGCGGATCCCAAGTCCCGTTGGCGTCGCTTCCGCGCCGACCGACTGCGGACAGAGCTGATGATCAGCGACACCTCGGCCCTCCGGGACAGGAAGGTCCGGGACTCCGCCGATCACTTCGACGAACGCATCGACGACCTTGTCCGCGACCAGCGCATCCCACAGTCGTGGACAGACCTGGCGGATGCGGAGTTCGTGCGGCAGCCAGCCCCGTTCCGCGCCATCGACCCTGACACTGGCGAGGTGCTCGCAGGCCATGATCGAATGGCTCTGGGGCCAGTCATCGCGGAGCTGAATGCGGTTCTGCGGCGGTGCGAAGACATCGAGCCCGGATTAACCAGCGCTCCAGACATCGCCATGCTGCTAGCCACGCTGAGGTGGCCGCCGCTGCCGTCCCTGTTCGCCCCCACCGAACGCCCTGACGAACCGGTCATTGCCGGGGCTACGTTTGGAACGACCGGGCCTCAGTCCCTGGAAGAGCTCATCGCACTGGTTGCCGACCAACTCTCCGACCACCCGGAGCCGAACCGACCACACGGCGCAGACGGATAGTTACTACGACCGGCTGGCTCAGTTCTCGTCGAAGTGCGCCTCGGCGGCCCGGCGGATCTGCGCTAGGCGCTTCGAGACGGCGCTGTGGTTGGCGTACCCGAGCACGTCCGCGATCTCGGTCTTCCTGGTCACGCCGCTGTTGAGCAGCACGACGATCTGCCGGTTCCGGGCGTCCAGCAGTGTGAGGAAGTCGTTGGTGACCAGGTTGTCCAGCACCTCGCTCTCCGGCCCTTGGACCGGGATGGTGTCGGTCAACTCGACGAACTTCACCGTGACCTTGCGTCGTTTGCCGTGCAGCTTGCGTTCGAAGTCTTCGCGTGCGTACGACCAGTGGCTGGAGAAGTCGTCCTCGATGCGGTGGGAGCGGACGGCGTCCAGGATGCCGCGGAGCTGGCCGGTCCGGTCGGCGGCTTCCACGGTCTCGACCACGGCGTCGTGGGCGTCGTCCTCGCCGAACCACACGGGCCCGCCCATCCGCGGGTTGCCGGCGATGGCCCCGGCGAGCACGCTGCCGTCCTCCAGGAGGACCGGGCCGGGCGTCTTGCCCTTGTCGACCTCGGGGAAGTCCCGCAGCCGGTCTTGGATCGTGGCGGTGACCGCGGGCACCCAGAAGTCGAGGTTGTGGGCCAGCAGCCGGATCGGGTCGTCGGCTGAGAACGCCTTCATCTTCGACCCCGACATCAGGTGCGGCCAGACCGTCCACGCCCAGGCGCGGGCGAGCCGGGCTTCGAAATCGGTCGGCAGGAAGTCGTCGATGCCGGCCCAGTCGGCCATGAACGGCCACTGGCCGCCACGCAACAGCGGGAGTCCGAACATGTCCAGGATGCGCTTGGGCAGCAGGTGGAACAGCGGCGCGTACTCGAAGTACCGCGCCCGCGTCCGGGGCACGAATGTGACATTGACGTCGCCGAGATCGGCGATCTTCGCCATCGGCTTCGGCAGGTCGTCCAAGTCGAAGAAGCGCCGCCGGAACTGGGCCGCTTCCCACAGCATGTTCCACTGCGCGAGTGCGACGAAGTCCCGGTCCGAGGTGTGGGACATCGGGAGCGTCGCGTACTCCGGCGGAGCCGGTTCGCGCGGGCGGACGACGCCGCCGAAGATGAATCCGGCTGAGATGTTCCGCAGGGATGGGAACTCCTCCGGAGTGGCCTCGGCCTCGGGGAGGAACACGTCATCGCGCCGCCACGCCAGCACCTCGGCCGCAGTCGGCTCGCGATCCTCGCTCACCTCATCCTCCGCCGTTCGCTGCTCCGTGCGCTGACCGGTCCGCTCGTCGATCTGGGTCATACCTACATCACGACAGTCTCCGCGGGATTCGTTCCGAGCGCCGCGAGAGTCACCGGACGTCACCGCACTCCTCGCCTCCGACGCAACCGCCGAGGACGCTCCTAGACCTCAACCGGACACCGTCCGACACACTCGAACGTATGTGCGAAGAGATGGTACGTTGCTGGTCATGGACCCGCGGCTACTCCGAACTGCTCAACCGGACGGCAGGCTGGCATACGGGCGCGACAGCTCCGGCAGGCCCGTGGCGCTCCTGCCGGCCAGGTGCAAGCTCGGCTTGCACACGCTCCCTCCATCCGAGTATCGGGCGGTTGTGCACGATGGCGAGGTCCATATCAGCTGTCCGGCTTGCGCTGCCGAGGGTGCTGATCATTGCTGGCGGCTGACTACCAATGGCCCGACTCCCGACCGCGCTGAACTGGACGAGGAGACCTATCGCGACCTCGTCCTCCGTCGAGCGAGGACAACACCGTCGTTGGCGGGTGGCCAACGTGATCAATAGCCCGTTCACCACCTGGGAAGGCGACGACGTTCACGGCCGAAGGCCCGTGCTCACCAGCGTCTGGGTCCTGCTGGACGACCTGTTCCCTCGCCCGCCCGATGCCCCTCGACACGTCATCGTGACTGGCCTGGATCTGACGGGCAAGGTGCAAGGCCGGCTCCACGGACGCTTTCCCAGCGTCGATGGCAACTGGCTCGGAGTGGTCAACTACGAGATCAGCTACGCCGATGGCCGCCGAGAGAAGCTGCACCTGGTCGACCAGTTGCTGCCGTTCTCGGTGCTGCGAGAACCGAAATAGCTCGATCGAGCATGCGCCCCGCGCCGTAGAGTTCATGCCCTACGGATGGAGGAGTGAGCGGTGGCGGAACCGGCGGCAGTACCCGACTTCGACGAACGGCTTGCCGGATTCCAGTCGACCACGTTCAAGGAGCTTCGGCCTGGTCAGAGGCAGGTACTGGCCGCCTACGCGGCTCACCACCTCACGACACCGGACGTGGCGATCGAAATGCCGACCGGTGAGGGGAAGACCCTGTTGGCGCTGTTGATCGCCGACTACGCCCTCGACCAGGGAATGTCGGTTGCTTACCTGACCGGCACCCGCCAGCTGGCAGAGCGGGTTGAGGACGAAGCCACCAAGTTGGGCCTGGAGGTCGTCCGGTTCGCCGCGAAGGACTACGGCGGCGCCAAGCTCGACGACTACCACCAGGCCCAGGCGGTGGGCGTGATGAACTATTGGGTCTACTTCAACAGCAGGCCCGTTCCGAAACCCGCCGACCTGGTCATCTTCGACGACGCCCATCTAGCGGAACAGCCGCTCAGCGGGCTACAGACCCTGCGCATCCCCGACAAGCCTGGCCCTGCTCGCGTCCTGTATCGAACGATCTGTGATCTTGTCGTCGCGCACACCGACGCATACGCCGGACTGCAGGCGATGCGCGATGGCACCGCTCGGCCGGGCACCCCGCCCGAGCTGCTGTCGTTCAGCGACTGGGCGGCGATCGCCACAGCGTCGCGGGACGCGATCGAGGCGTCGCCGCTGGTCGCCGACCTCGCGCTCAAGGACGAGTCGGACGAGATCAAGGCAGAGGTCAAGAAGCTCCGGGACGAGATCAAGTGGGTGTGGCCGAAGGTCCGTGAGCACCTCACCCACTGCGGCGTGCTTGTCGGGCCGTCCGGAATCGAGATCCGCCCCTACCACCCGCCGACGGCGCTGAACGCGGGGTACAGCCAGGCCAAGCAGCGGATCTATCTCTCGGCGACCCTCGGTTCGATGGACGACCTGCAACGCCGCATCGGCGGCGGCCGGGTCACCCGGCTGGAGACCGAGCAGCCGCTGCTTTCCGGCAGCACCGGCGAGCGCATGTTCGCGTTGAACCCCTCGTCCGAGCAGGCACTCGACCTCGGCGTGCTCAGCTGGGCACTCGAACAAGTCCAGGCAGCCGGTGGGAAGGCGGCCTGGCTGTGCGCCAGCCACAGCGAAGCGGACACACTGCAAGCGATCCTCGGTGGGCTCGGCCATCCCGTCTACCGCCTCCGGGCCGGCGACGACACCGCAGTCGACGGCTGGAGCCGCGCTCCCCAGGGGCAGTTGATCACTGCGGGCCGCTATGACGGGCTCGACTTCCCCGGCGACATCTGCAAGCTGGTGATCATCACCACGGTCCCGCAGGCCAGCAGCGAGTTCGAGCGGTTCGTGGTCGCCTACCTCGGTGACGCGACCTTCATGCGGCACCGTGTCGGACAACGAGTCACCCAGGCTCTCGGCCGGGCCAATCGCACCGCGACCGACCGCTCGCTGTACCTGGGACTCGACCCGACGTTCGCCCAGATCCTCGCCGACCCAGCGGTTCGCGCGTCCATTCCCGAAGGCACACAGCCGATCGTTCGCGCCGCGCTCGAACTCTACGACCAGGGCTCGGTCGCCACGACCGACGCCTGCCGGGCGTTCTGGCAGGTGGCCCAACCGTCCGGCCCCACCGAACCCGTCAAGCAGGCAACGCCGCGGCGACGGCCACGCCCAGGACGTAGCACCGGCGGCAGCGGTGAGGTCGCTAGCGCCGACGCTGAGGTGTCGGCGGCCACCGACCTGTGGATCGGCGACCACGGCCGCGCTGCTGAGCGAGCACGCGAAGCCGCGGACCTGCTCGCATCCGCCGGAGAGACCGAGCACGCCGCGTTCTGGCGCTACGTCCAAGCCCACGCACTGTTCGACCGCGGACGGAACGAGGACCTCGCCGCCGCGCGCACCGCCCTCGAAGACGCCACCACCAACGGGCCTCGCACCGCGTGGTTCCGCCGGTTGGGCCGCACGGTCGCCGACCTCAAGGGACACGAGCGCACCGCTGACGACACCGACCGCCTCTTCCTCGTGTGGGATGAATGGCGTCGTGAAGCCGGAGGCCGGCTCGACCGCGCACTCTCCGACGGGCGCACCCTGCTCGCCGGCAGCCACGATCAGCAATGCGACGGCCTCAAGGTGCTCGCACGTCTGGTCGGAGCCAGTGGAGAACGACCGCCCAAGACCGAACAAAGCGCCACCGACTGCCGGTGGACCTGGTCAACCGTCAAGCGCGGCGAACGTCGCGTTTGGGAGGTCAAGACCGGCGAACCGCACCCGGTGTCCCGCGGAGACGTCAACCAGCTGCTCGGCCAGATCGAAGTCGAGACCAAGCGCGCAGCCAAGACACGGGTCTACGGCTGCTTGCTCACCCCGGCCACCACCGTCCAGAGCGACGCCGCCGAGGCAGCCCGCGACAGGATCACCCTCATCAATCACGACGCCGCCGTCCGGCTCTACAACCTGCTGGCCGACCGCCTTCAGCAGTACGCAGCGCTCTGCGGCGACGGCAACGCCGAAGCCCGCGGCGAGGCTCGCACGAAGATCGAGGCCACACTGCCGCCTGACGGCTGGCTGGGCAAACTGCTCTCCCCAACCCTCGGGAAGATCATCACCGTGGACGACGTGGCGAGCTTGTTCCCCTCGCGCTGACCCGGCCTTCACCGCCGTCATCCTGAGTTCGACCGGGCCACGGCCGCAGGCGGCAACTGTTCGCGATCATCGGAATGGACAACCGCAAGGTGCCGTTGTGGGTGCATCCTGCCGTCTCCTGCAGGTGTGGCGAGGTGCTGGATCGCTGGTTCGGGATCGTGAATGACCACGATCCCGGCGACAGCGTCGGTAACCCACGTTGGCGGGGTCCGGCCAGCGAGCAGGTCTTGGACATAGGCCGGAGGTCGGTGACGTAGCCCGCCGAGGACGTGCGCCAGGTAGGGCACGCCGAAGTGGCCGCGATCACTCGGTAGGTGAGTGAACACTGCGTCTTCAACGCCGTCGTCTGCGTCTTCCGACAGCGCCGCTGAGAACTGTCCCATGCGGATGGAGTGCACGGCTTCCAGCATGGTCTTGGCGACCCGCCGGGCGCCGAGCTGCGGACGGCGCATGAACTCGGCGATGTCCGGGTGAACAGCCGCTAGGGGAGGCAACGGTGGCTGTGAGCGGCCGGGGTCAGCGACGTCCTCAAGTGGCAACGACCAGTGAAACGCCTCGACCGCGACGTTGTCACGCACCCGCGGCATCAGGTAGTGCGGGATGATGCTGGGCACGATCGACACCCCGGCCCGCTCCCGGTCGCGGCAGTTGGCGCCATCGTGATGCGTCAGTCCGCAGGCGAGGCCCGCACGGTATGCGGGCGTACCGCAGTACAGGACGTGAGCAGCCGGGACGCTGAACGTCATGGATGAGACGAGGAGCTTGTCGATCTGCGCGGGCTCGGTCTTCCTGCGGCGGTAGCCGAAGTCGACGTGCCAGCCGGTACCGCGGCGCTTCAGGATCTTGGCCTGGGTCAGCAGTCCGAAGCTGGTCCCGGTCGTGTCGATCCACCACCACAACCAGTCGGCGCCCACGGCGCTCTCTTGCCGCTTGGTGAACTTCCAGTACCGGACATCGGGAAATGCTTCCGTCAGCAGGATGTCCGTCGCGGTTTCCTCTGCCCACATGTCCTCGGCCTGGAGCACCTTCGACATGTGCTGGTCGACGGCGAGACGCCCGCGCTGGAACGCCTGGTACGGATCAGGCCGCCCATCGCCGCTGATCATCCTGCTCTCCAACCAATCACCCGGAGCGGGGCAGGCGCCTGGCCCCGCTCGTGCTCACCGAACGATCCTTCCACGGCCGGGGCAACCGGCCACGCTGGCGAGCACCGCCGCTCACGTCACGCCGCCAAGGCCGTCGGCACACCCCTCGCCGCATCCCCAGCGCCCGCGTCGACCGGACCCCCTGCGACCTCGGCTTGGTACTCCTCGCGGACAGCCTTGACAAGCCGCCGCGCCCGAGTCGCGCCAATCCCAAGCCGTACACGAAGCGTGTCCGCGGAGATCGGCTTCTGGTGAGCAGCACGGTGCGCCGCGTCTTCTCGCCGTGCCTGCGCCAAGAGCGCTTCCGGTGTCCGCCCAACGACTGGTCGCTCGCCACCTTGCTGCGGGACGTCCTCGTCGAGTTCGGGCCCCGTCTCCGGCGCACCGTCATCCGAGTCCACAGGGACAGCCGGCTCAGGCCGATCGCCTTCGCGTGCGGCTGGCACATGACTCGTTGCGCCGATCGCCTGCAATAGGCCAGGGCCGACCTCCGACCAGCCGATCAGGAGGAGTGGCCCTACCGCGTCGAAGGCCGCCTTACCAAACTCGCCTGCGACCAGAGGCTCTGCCACGTTCAACGCGAGCGTGACCACGCTTGCGAAGATCAGCAGCCGACGAGCAGGCCGCAGCACCTCCGGGGATGCACCGGCGAGCGCCAGGTGCCGTGTGCCGAGCAGCAGCCCGAGGATCGAAAGATCAACAGCGGGAGCCACCAGTGGCGCGACCCAGGCGGGCACGCCGAGCCGGAGCGCAAGGTTGAGGACGTTGCCGAAGCCGAAGAGAAAAGTGAGGCCAACGACGATGCCCATGATCACGGTGACGGCTTGAACCACAGCAGCCCTCTCCGAGCCTGATCGCGTCGACACAACTGCACGCCTGGTCATCGAGCACCACCTGCTTCGACGCGCGGACGCCCGTGGGTGTCTCGGGTGGGGATGCCGCGTTCACGCAGCTTATTCAGCACGGTGGTGTGGTTGACGCCGAAGTGGTCGCCGACTCGCGCCAGGGACCAGCCGAGCTTGTAGAGGTGGATGGCGTCGTCGACCTGCTCAGGCGAGAGGCCGCGGCGGCGCATCGGCACGCCGTGCCGGTGGAGGATGTTGCTGACCGTCCGCCGCTCGATGCCGAACCGGTCACCGAGTTCGTACACCGTCGCGCCGGACCGGTAGTCAGTGATCAACTGCTCGACTTGATCGGCACGGAGTTGCCGGGCCCGGCGAGGTCGGTCGCGCTTGATCACGGTCGGCTCGGGGGTATCGAGGCTGGGAAGCTTCTCGCGGAGCTCTTCCAGCGCCCTGACCTGGTCTTTTATGTTCGAGTAAGGTCCCCTAACCTCCACCCGATCCAGGAGAGCCCTGTTTGCGAAATGCGCAAACGGGGCTTTCTTCGTCGATGGGGAACCGAAGCGGCTCCGGCTGCGTCGGTAAGCACGAACGCCGTCATCGGCGTTCCGCGGAACGCGCGCACGGGCGGTTGTGAACTCATAGACTGCGGGGCAGGGCAGCGCGGGCCCGGTGAGCACCGGCGTAGCCGCCGAAACTGGAGGGACCACAGATGACTCGCCGATTCGACCCGGAACAGATCGCCGAGCTGGCCAAGAAGGTCGGGGGCCTCAAGGACAGCTTCGGCACGGCAAGCACCGATCTGGGTGACGGCAATCCCGGCGGCGCGTACGGCTCGCTGAAGAACGCGGCCGATTCGGCCAAGACCATGCAGGGGTTCTACAGCGGCGTGAACGCCGAGTTCGGCGCCGCCGCGAAGCTGGTCGAGGCCGCGTCCCAGGCGCTGGCCCACGCCGCCGAGCGCATGCGCACCGATGAGGACGCCGCCGTGTACACCCTCGGTGGCGCCAAGGCCGAGCGGGACTGAGAACGGGAAACCAGGGGACTTAGGCGATGACCACCGCAGAACAGCAGCCGAGCACGCTCGACGACCCGGCACAGGACCGCCCGAAGTCGATGGACGCCATCGACACCCACGCCAAGCAGGCGGAAAAGCTGGACGCGGGTGCGGTCAACGAGCAGGCGACGAAGGTCGGCGGAGCCGCCACCAGCGCCAACGATCTCGGCGACCAGCTCAAGGTCTTCCGCGACGACGTGCTCCGCGAGTGGG
The DNA here is from genome assembly GCF_003312875.1 of Amycolatopsis albispora. Classification (NCBI taxonomy): domain Bacteria; kingdom Bacillati; phylum Actinomycetota; class Actinomycetes; order Pseudonocardiales; family Pseudonocardiaceae; genus Amycolatopsis; species Amycolatopsis albispora. Next base: position 6,252,627 of record NZ_CP015163.1, on the reverse strand, counting down.
AGGGCAAGGACGCCGAAGCCGTCGCCGACCACCTCGAGCAGCTCGGCAAGGCCAGCTACAACGTCAGCGACAAGGCCGAGGCGGCCAGGGACATCCTCCAGCGGGTGTCGGAAATCCTGGAGAACGTCAAGAAGAAGGTCACCCAGCTCGCCCAGGAAGCCAACGACAAGGACGCGGACAACCGCGCCCTGATCGGCGCGGCCAGGCAGCGGAAGAACAGCGCCACCGACGAGAGCGAGATCGAGGCCGCCGCGGCGGACATCGAGCGCCTCCGGCAGCTGAACGAAAAAGACTCCAACGGCAAAAAAGACGAGATCGAGCAGGCGCTCGACGAGGCCGAGAAGCAGATCGACGAGCTGCTCAAGCCGCTCGGCCTGGAAATCGAAGGCGGCTTCGTCGAGCTGGTGCCCGCGGACGCCAGCCAGGGCGGCACGTCGGCGAGTTCCGCCGGTGCCCCCATCAACTCCGGCGGTGGCGGCACTCCTTCGGGTGGCGGCGGCAGCCCCAGCGGCGGTGGTGGCGGCAGCGACTCCGGCGGTTCCTACGCCGGGGTCCAGGGTGACGGGCGGCCCGCCAAGCCGATCGACGCCCGCGGTGACAACCCGGCGAAGATCGCCGAGCAGTTCCTCGGCCGCAACGCCGGTGACCTCAAGGGCAGCGGCGAGCTGCCCGCGATGCAGTCGTGGGTGCCCAACAACGTCAACTGCGCGAACTTCGTGTCCGGCTGCCTGGAAGCGGCCGGCCTGATCGACAAGAGCCAGGCCAGCGCGTCGGTCGCGCAGCTGCAGGCCAATCTCAAGGCGGACGGCTGGACTTCGGTGCCGCTGTCCGAGGCGAAGCCCGGCGACGTGGTGATCTCGAACGGTGGCGGGCACGTGGTGCTGTACGCGGGCGACGGTCAGTTCATCGGCTCGAACAACATCAATCCGGACGGTTCGCAGCAGATCAGCATGGGTGGTGGCGGTGGCCTCGTCGAGGTCCTGACCCCGCCGGCCTGAGCCGGTTCACCGCTTCGCTAGTGAGAGGTAGCTCGATGCACAGCCAATCCGTCCCGGTGGGTCTCGAAGACGACTCGGTCCGGTCCGCGGTGCTCCAGGCCGCGACCGCGCCGCTCGACGAGGTGTTCGACGACCGCGTCCGGCTGGAGGTCGACCAGCTCAACCGCGTCGGTCCGTGGGTGTTCCTGAAGGGGACCATGCACGGCAGCGACAGCGGCCGTCCCTACTACGCGGGCACCGTTTTCGAGGCACGCCGGGCTGACGGCGTGATGTCCGACGTCTACGCCGTGTTGCTCCGGTCGAAGGAGTCGATCGTCGACAACGACGCGCGCGGCTGGCACGTGGCCGACTACGTGATCGGCCCGACCGACGTCGCGTGGCTGGTCTGGCCGGACAAGCACGAGGCACCGCGCTCCGTGCTCGGCATCTGAGCGAGGTCCAGGCCGCGGAGCTGGGCTCGGCTGGAGACGCCGAGCTTCGGATACGCCTTGTACAGGTGGTATCCGACCGTGCGCGGGCTCAGGAACAGGCGCGTGCCGATTTCGCGGTTGCTCAGCCCGGCCGCGGCCAGCTGGGCGACGCGTAGTTCCTGCTCGGTCAGCGTGGCGGCCTTCGGGCGGGCGCCGCCGGTGGGGCGCAGTTGCGCTTCGGCGGCGTCGGCCCAGGGTGCCGCACCCAGCCGGGTGAAGGTTTCGAAGGCCGCACGCAGAAGTGGCCGCGCCTGGGACGGTCGCCGGGTGCGCCGGAGCCATTCGCCGTGCAGCAGCTGGGTTCTCGCCTGGTCGAACGGGTGGTCTTCGCAGTGGGCGGCGGAGTCGGTGAAGTGCTTCTCGATGTTGCTGTCTTCGGCTGAGAGCAGGGCTTGGCAGCGCGCGAGGCGAGCGTGCACCAGGGGAGACGTGGTGTGCTCCGCCCACGGGCGCCAGGCTTCGAGCGTGGCCTGAGCCTCTGCCGTGTTTCCCGCGCGGACCAACGCTTCGCCCAGATCGCCGGTGGCCAGCCGGGCGACAAATCTGTGGGTGATCGAGGCCAGGTGCTCGGCGGCGGTCTCGGCGTTTCCGTTCGACAGCTCGGCAAGGCCGATTGCCCAGGTCGCGCGGGCGGCGGCGAGCTCGTTGTGCAGCGGTAACGCCAGCTCACGCGCGGCTGTCGCCTCGTCACGGCAGGGCCTGCCGCGGGCGGCGGCCAGAAGCGCCAGTGTCGCAAGGAAATCGGCGCGGCGAGCGCGTTGGCCGGTGTCCTCTGTGGACCGAATGCCCTCCTCGGCGCGCGCCTGCGCCCGGTCCCAGTGGCCCAGGTCGAATTCCAGCTCGGCCAGCCACAACTGGGGCAGCACCAGCACCGCGTGCATGCCGTTCGCGGAGAACTCGGCCAGCGCCGACCGGCCGAAGTCGTAGGCCTGCCGTGCCGACGGTCCCGACCGGCTCAGCACCAGCGGCCAAAGCCATTGGTGTGCATCGCTTTCCGGTAGTGCGTGCGGAGCCGCGGCACGCAGGCGCCACGGATCCGAGGTGTGCGCGTCGGCCGACAGCTCGGTGAACCTGGCCAGCAGTCCCGCGTATTCGGCGAAGGCCGGATCGGCGGCGGTGATGCGGGAGGCGATCGGCGCGAGCGGCAGTCCGGCGTGGTGCGCGGCCGCCGCGGCCATGAACAAGGTCCCGGGTTCCGATGCCGAGCGCAGCAGGTGGTCGTGCGCGGACAACTGGTCGCCGTCGCCGAGTGCGATCAGGCCGTGCAGGCGATCGAGCACCCGCGCGACGGAAGGTTCGTGGCGTTCCGGCGTCGCTTCGGCGACCAGCGTGCGCGCGAGTTCCGGCTGTCCCGATTTCCACGCCAGGTACGCGGCCGCCGCCGTGCGACGGTGTCGCTCCGGTTCCCGCGACAGGCGTGCCGCTTCACGCAGAACCATTGCGGCGGACGCAATTCCACCGCGACGCGTGGCATCCGACGAACGTGCTTCCAGCCGGGCGGCCAGGTCCTCGTCCGGCGGAACCTCGGCAGCCGACGGCAGTTCGGCCCCGGTCAGCAGGATCGCGACACCACGCGCGCGCCGGGCCGCGAACCGCAGGGCGGCGATCGACGACCGGTCCCAGTGGTGGGCGTCTTCCACCCTGATCAGCAAGGGCGACAACGATTCCAGCAACCGCAGCACGGCCGTGTACAGCACGAGGTCCGTGCACGAAGCATCCCGCGACCCCAGCGCGACGTGGATCGCGTCGCGGTGCACCGGCGGCAGCGCTTCGACCTCCGCCTGGAGCGAGCCGAGCAACTGGTGCAGGCCCGCGAACGGCATCGCCGATTCTTCCGGCGTGCCACGAGCCGATAGCAGCCGGATCTCGCGAATCACGGGCTCGACGGTAACCGGGCCCGGCTGAGGACGCGCTCAGCCGGTCGTGGACAGCGGCCCCAGAAGTGGGAAGACTCGCGGCATGTTCAAGAAGCTGCTCGCCGCCGTCGGTGTGGGCGGAGCCGAGGTCGAGACCGAACTGTTCACCCCGGGCGTGCAGCCGGGCGGCGTGGTCGAGGGGGTGATCCGGCTGCGCGGGGGCGAGGTGCCGCAGGAAATCCCCGGCGTGCTGGTCGAATTCGTCACGCGGGTGGAGCACGAGGGCAACGATCGCGAGGTCGACGTCAACCGCACCTTCGGGCGCACCGACGTCCGCCGCAACGTGCCGCTCGCCCCGCGTCAGACGATCGAGCTGCCGTTCCGGCTGCCCGCCCCGCTGGAAACCCCGATCAACTTCTACGACAACCGCCAGCTCCACGGCACCACCGTCGCGGTGCGGACCACGCTGGAGATCGCCGGCGCGATCGACGCCACCGACAACGACCCGATCGGCGTTGGCGCGCTGCCCGCGCAGCACGTGCTGCTGGCCGCGGTGGAAAGCCTCGGTTTCCGGCTGCATTCGGCCGACGTCGAGGCCGGGCACCTGCGGGGCACCCGGCAGCGGCTGCCGTTCTACCAGGAGATCGAGTTCCACGGCTCGCCCCGCTACCCGCGGTTGAAGCAGCTCGAAGTCAGCTTTGTCGCCGGGCCCGACGGGATGGACGTGGTGCTCGAGGCGGACAAGAAGGCCGGGCTGCTGTCCAGCGGCCGCGACCTGGTCAACCTGCTGCGCGTGGACTACCACACGATCGACCGCGTCGACTGGGCCGGCGAGGTGCACCGGATCGTCGAGCCGATGGGGAGCGGCTGGCTCTAGGCGAGCAACGCGGCGAAGCGATCGGCCGCGACGTTGCCGCCGGACAGGATCACGCCGACGCGCTTGCCCGGCAACCGGACCTGTTCGGCCAGCAGCGCCGCGACCGCCGCCGCGCCGCTCGGCTCGACCACGATCTTGGTGCGCTCGAACAGGAAGCGCATCGCGTCGAGGATCTGCGCGTCGGTGACGGTGACGATCCGGCGGACGTGCTGGCGGATGATCTCGAAGTTCAGCACGCCCGGTGACGGCAGCGCGAGCCCGTCGGCCACGGTTTTCGGCACCGGCACGGAGACCGGTTTCCCGGCGGCCAGCGACCGTTTCTGGTCGTCGCCCGCTTCCGGCTCCACGCCGATGAGTTCGAGTTCCGGCCGCAGCGTGCTCGCGACCGTGGCCGCGCCCGCCATCAGCCCGCCGCCGCCCATCGGCGTGACGAGCACGTCGAGTTCCGGCTGCTCGGTGAGCAGTTCGAGGGTCGCGGTGCCCTGTCCGGCGATCACGTGCGGGTGGTCGAACGGCGGGATCAACGCGAACCCGTTGTCCGCGGCCAGTTTCTCGCAGAGCGCGAACCGGTCTTCGGTGTAGCGGTCGAACCGGCGCACCTCGGCGCCGTACCCGAGCACGGCGTCCACTTTGGACTCCGGCGCGTCGGCGGGCATCAGGATGGTGGCCTTGGTGCCGAGCAGCCGCGCGGCCAGCGCCACGGCCTGCGCGTGGTTGCCCGACGAGTGCGTGCACACGCCCGCGGCCAGTTGCTCGGGGGAGAGCTGGGCGATCGCGTTGTAGGCGCCCCGGAACTTGAACGCGCCGACGCGCTGGAAGTTCTCCGCCTTGAGGAAAACCCGTGCGCCGGTGAGCGAATCGAGCGTGCGCGAGGTGAGCACGGGCGTGTGGTTGGCCTGCCCGGCCAGTCTCGCGGCCGCGGCGCGGACGTCGTCGATGGTGACCATCAGTTCTCCCCGGATTTCCGTATTTCGGTCAGGTAGCTGTACGCCGACGCGCGGGAGATCCCCAGCGCGGCGGCCACTTCGGGCACGGCCTTCTGCAGGCCGAAGACGCCGCGTTCGTCCAGCGCGCGGAACAGGTCGAGGCGTTCGGCGCGGGAGAGCCGATCCACCGGGCGGCCGAGCTTGAGCTCCTCGGCCTGCACCACCGCGCGGACCAGTTCGGTGACGTCGTTGGTGAAGGTGGTGGTGTCGTCGGGAATGGCGTCCAAAGCGGACAGTTCGCCGAGCAGCACCGCGGTGTGGCGCAGTTCGGTGATGTCGACGTTGACGCAGAGCGCGCCGAAGACCTCGCCGTCCTCGTCGCGCAGCAGCATGGTGGAGGACTTGACCAGCCTGCCGGACGCGGTGCGCGTGACGTAGTTCAGCTGGTCTTCGGCGTCCTTGCCGCGCGCGAGCAGGCCGAGGCCGATCTCGCTCATCGCGCCGCCGACCGCGCGCTGGGTGACCTTGCCCGCCACCGCGACCACCGAGGCGTCGCGGTTGCGGTAGTCGTGCAGCACCACTTCGCAGTGGGGGCCGAAGGTCGCGGCGAGGCCGTCGAGCACGGGGCGCAGGGCGTGGAGCACGGCATCGGCAGTCACTTGGACAGTATGTACAGGAGTTGGACGTATTGTCCAGTGAGCTACCGGAAACTGTCGGTGGCGCGCGGTAGTATCGAACAAAAGTTCGAAGCCTGATTCCGGGGGTGCGTCTTGAACAACACCATTCTCGACGAGGACGACCGCACGTGGGAGTTCATCCGGATCTCCGGGTGGGCGGTCCGGTACGTGGAAGGCTGGGCGGCGGAGGGCGCGCCGTACGGCTACACCGTGGGCCTGAGCGCGCTGGACCATCCCGAGCTGTTGATGTTCGGGTTCGGTGAGGCGAACACCGCGGTGATGCTGGACGAACTGGCCGAGCGCGTGCTCGGCGGGGAGCGGCTGCACGCGGGCAAGGTGGTCGCCTTCGACGAGCGGATCCACCGCGCCACGCTCGTCCCGGTGCCCGATTCGCGGCCGTACCTGGTCGACGCCAACCGCCTGTTCCGCTCGCCGGTGCCCGCCCTGCAGGTGGTCACCGACGATCGGCGCGGCTACTTCCCTTGGGAGGAGGGGTATTCACTGCCGGTGGGCAGGCAGCCGCTGCTCGGTCAGTAACCCCGCGGCGGCCCGTACCCAGGCTGCTGCGGCGGATACGGCTGCTGCTGGCCTGGCTGACCGGGCTGCTGCTGACCGGGCTGCTGCTGACCGGGCTGCGGCGGTTGGCCGGGCTGCTGGCCGTACTGGGGCGGCTGACCGTACGGCGGTTGCTGTTGCGGGTACGGCTGTTGCGGCGACGGCGGCTGACCGGGCTGACCGGGCTGACCGGGCTGTGGCTGACCGGGCTGATACTGCGGCTGCCCGTGCGACGGCGGCTGGCCGGGCTGCTGCTGGCCGGGCTGTGGCTGGCCTGGCTGCGGTTGGCCAGGCTGATACGGCTGCCCGTGTGGTTGCTGCGGTTGGCCGTGCGGCGACGGCGGTTGCCCGTGCGGCGGCTGGCCGTGTGGTTGCTGCGGGTACTGCTGTTGCGGTGCCTGCTGCCCGAATCCCGGTTGCTGCGGCTGCCACTGCAACTGCTGGTACGCCTCCCCGGGCTGCGGGAAGGTGAAGAAGATCTTGGCCTTGATCGAACCCTGCATCGCGGCGCCCCAGACCTTGCTGCCGGTGAAGGTGTGCGTCTGCCCGCCGGACAGGTCGACCGCGACCATGCGTGTCTCACCGCCGAACTGGTTGCCCGGTTTCGCGGTGGCGGCCTGGATGGCGTCCGGGTACACGCGTTCGCCGACCAGTCCGGCGATGACCACGGACGCGGCGGTCCAGCCGACCGTGCCGACCACGTTCGCGCGCGCGTGCTGCGTGGCGTGCCCGGTGAAGTCGTACAACGCGGCGGCGGTGACCTCGGGCAGCGCCGCGGCGACCACCGCGTAGTTCATCGTGGACATCATGACCGACTCGGTGAACAGGCCGAGCACGGCGTTGGCCGGGCCGATCTGGATCTGCCGGAGCTGACCGCCGGACCGCTGCACGCGTTCCGCGACCACGCTCAGGTACTGGTCAGGGGTGAGCACCCGCTCATACTGGCAGAGTTCCGCGGTTCTGGTTGACTGACCGCGCTATGCGCTCATTCGTTTTCGCCGCCGCCGTGTCGTTCGGCGTGCTGGCCGGTTGCTCGTCGCCGGAAGCTCCGGCACCGCCGCCGGTTCCGGCGCCGCCGCCCAGTCCGGTCGCGCCCGTGGCTCCCGCGGCGCCCGAGCCCGCCGCCGACGGGAAGTGCCCCTATCTCGAAGAAACCGCGGTGGAACGCGCGAACGGGCAGCGGGTGTCGAAGGTGCGGTTGTCCGCAGAGCCGCCGCCGACCTGTTTTTTCTATGCCCTGAACGGAAAACCGCAGCTCACCGTGCGCCCGTACGCCGGCGATCCCGCGGTGGCGAAGGCCGTGGTGGATCAGGCCGCCCCGATCGCCACGTCGAATCCCGCCGACCAGCCACCCGGCTGGCAGGGCGGAATGCAGACCACGGGCGAGGGCGCGGTGTACGCGGTGGCCAAGGGCGGCAACGCCGTGGTGGTCACCACGAACCAGGGCCAGACGGTCAAAGCACGCGAGGTGGCCAAGCAAGCTATCGCGTCATTGGGTTGGTAGGCAATACGGGTTCCCGCTCAGTGGCGCAAGTTGATCTTGTATTACCCTGGCCGCCACGCGCAGGCGTCGAGGACTCGCGCACAGTCAGCCGGAAACGCCGGTCGCTACCGGGCGTGAAGGCTGGACACAGTCGGTTAATTCGATTCAATGAAGGATATGAAGCCGTGGCTGAAACCCTGAAGGAAATCCTGCTTGACTCCGGTCGCCGGCCGGCTGTCGTGACCGACCTCCAGAACCTGGTCGACGAAGAGGTTTCGGACAAGGGCGGTGTCTCGGGCGCGGTCGTCAAGACCGGCTACGCGGCCGTCAAGAAGATCAAGCCGGGCATCATCCCCGCCGCCGTCGACTCGCTGCTCGACGACTTCGCCTCCGCGCTCGAGCCGTTCTACGGCGACTACAAGGCCAAGGGCGGCGCCGACTTCGGTGCCTACCTGTCCGGTCGCTCGGACGAGGCCTCCGACGCGCTGCTGGGGGTCACCGACGCCCGTGCCGAGCGGAGCAGCCGCGACAGCATCAAGAAGGTCTACGGCAAGCTGCGCCCGAACGGCAAGAAGAACGTCGAAGAGGCCCTGCCCCGCCTGGGCAAGCTGATCGACAAGCACGCCGCCACCGCGTGACTCGCTGATTGATCGCGAAGAAGGGCCCCCGGGAGACGTCCCGGGGGCCCTTCTCGTGTCAGCTCAGTTCTTCTTCTCGGTGCCCGAGGTGCTCTGGGCCTGCTGGCCGTTCGCACCCTGCGCCTTGGGCGTGGCGGTCTTGCCAGGGGCCGGCGTCGGCGCGGGGGCCGGCTTGGGTGCCGCGGCCTTCGGCGCCTCGGTGGTGTTCGAGGGCTTCGGTGTCTCCCGAGCCTCCGGCTTGCTGCCGTCCCCGCCGGTGCGCGGCGGAGCGGGAGCGATGGGCGGTTCCGGCTTGGACCGCATGGCGAGCGCGGCACCGGCCGCGACCACGGCGATCCCGATCAGCCACGGCCACTTGCGGCGCTTCTTGTCGCCCTTGGCGGCGACCTTCGCCTCGGCGAGGGCGGCCTTGAACTCCTTCTTGGCCGCCTTGAAGTCCTTCTTGCCGCGGCGCTTGGACTCACCGGCGGACTTGGCGGCCTTGATCGCGGCCTTCTTGGCCTTGCGGCCCGGCTTGCGCATCTCGGCGATGCGCTCGGCGGCTTCCTTGCGCGCCGCCTTCGAGCTGCGGGCCAGGTCCTTGCCGGTCTTCTTGGCCTGCTTCGCCAGCTTCTTGCTGGCCTTGCGCCCTTCCTTACGTGCCACTTCGGCGCCTTCGGCGAGCCGGAGCTCGGCTGCCTGAGCGGCTTGGGTTCCGGCTTCCACTGCGCGCTTGCGTGCCGTGGACAGCCCGGTCTTCACCGACTCACCCACCGCTTCTGAGGCCCGGGTCATGGCCTTCACCTTCCGTCGTTTCGTTTGGCATCTGTCTCGTTCCCCTTAACCTATCGTGCCCCTTTTCGGCCGATCGCGCCGCAGATGGCACGATTGGCCCCGTGACCGAAAGCAACGGATCCCCCGCCGGTGGCGTGCGCAAGGCGACGCTGCACACCAATCACGGCGACATCAACCTGAACCTGTTCCCCGACCACGCACCCAAAACGGTGGGGAACTTCACCGGCCTTGCCGACGGCAGCAAGGACTACACCCAGCCGAACGCCAAGGGTGAGAACTCGGGCCCGTTCTACGACGGCTCGATCTTCCACCGGGTGATCGACGGCTTCATGATCCAGGGCGGCGACCCGACCGGCACCGGCCGCGGCGGCCCCGGCTACAAGTTCGGCGACGAGTTCCACCCGGAACTGCAGTTCAACAAGCCGTACCTGCTGGCCATGGCCAACGCGGGCCCCGGGACCAACGGCTCGCAGTTCTTCATCACCGTCGCGCCGACCACCCACCTGAACTTCAAGCACACCATCTTCGGTGAGGTGGCCGACCAGGAGTCGCGCAACGTGGTCGACCAGATCGCGCGCACGGCCACCGGCCCGGCGGACCGCCCGCTGAACGACGTGGTCATCGAGCGGATCTCGCTGAGCTGATTCGCGGCGCTGAAGCAGGGGGTGGATGCGGGTAAGTTGGACACATCGTGACTCAGCCCCCGTATCCCCCGCCTTCAGGGCCCGCGTACGAGCAGGCCCTGCCCACCTGCTGGTGGCACCCCAAGCGGCAGACCGGCCTGCGCTGCGTCCGCTGCGAGCGGCCCGCGTGCCCGGACTGCCTGCGTGAGGCCTCCGTCGGCGCCCAGTGCGTCGACTGCGTCCAGGCCGGCCAGGTCCAGGACCGCGCCCAGCGGGCGCAGTACCGGGCCGCCGGGTACGGCGCGCGCACGGTGGCCGGTGCCAGGGTCCAGCGGCCGATCGTGACGCCGGTGCTCATCGCGCTGAACGTGCTGGTGTTCGTCGCGACCGTGGCCCAGGCGCAGAACCCGATGGACAACTCGGGTGCCGAGCTGATGACCCAGGGCTCGCTGTGGCCGTACGGCATCACCTTCTTCGACGAGTGGTGGCGCCTGGTCACCTCCGGGTTCCTGCACTTCGGGCTGCTGCACATCGCGATGAACATGCTCGCGCTGTGGGTGCTCGGGCGTGACGTCGAAGTGCTGCTCGGCCGGGGCCGGTTCCTCGCCGTCTACTTCCTGTCCCTGATCGGCGGTTCGGCGGCGGAGTTCGTCTTCGGCGCCGTCGGCCAGCCCACGGTCGGGGCGTCGGGCGCCATCTTCGGGCTGATGGGCGGCGTGCTGATCGCGGTGTTCCGGCTCAAGCTGAACCCGACGATGGCGCTGGTGACCATCGGGCTGAACCTGGTGCTGACCTTCTCCATCCCGAACATCTCGTTCCTCGGCCACCTCGGCGGGTTCGTGGTCGGGGCGATCGCGGTGGCCGCGCTGGTCTACGCGCCGGCCAAGAACCAGCTGACCTACCAGGTCGTCGCGCTGGTGGTGCTGGCGGTGGCGCTGGCCGCGCTGATCCTGTTCCGGGACCTGCAGCTGGCCGGGCAGGTGTGCTCGCTGGTGCGCAGCACGCAGGAGATCGTCTGCCAGGACCCGGCGAGCCTACCGTCCGGCGCGTAGCGCGCTGAGCACGTCGAGCACGTCACGCGGGTCGGTGCCCAGCTCCAGCCAGCCCAGCACCAGCAGGTGCGGCGGGATGTCCTCGCATTCGATCTCGAGCGTGGGCACCTCGCGCCCGAGGCGGCGGGTCTTTACCAGCCGGACGCGGACCTGGGACCACTCGAGCCGGTGGTCGCCGGTGAGCGTGCGGACGCGGACGCCGTGCGCGTCCGCGCTCAGCTTCGGCCGGATGGCGCTGCCGTTGGCCGCGAACCCGGCCAGCGCCAGCGCGGCCACGCCGAACAGCACCGGGCCCGCGCGGTCGCCGGAGAGGCCGGTGAGCACGGCGGCGACGGTCGACAGGGCGGCGAGCAGCCAGCCCGCCCAGACGAGCGCCGGTCGCGGGGCCCAGCTTGCCGACAGGTTATCCACAGGGCTTATCCACACTGGGGACTAGTCACACGGTTGTAATTCGCTGTCAAGCCGCCATTCGGCCGATCAACGCCACTTCATCGTCATCAGCAGGCCGGAGATCATCAGCGCGAAGCCGATCGCGAAGTTCCAGTTGCCCAGCTCCGTCATGAACGGGATCTTGTCGCTGGCGAGGTAGTTCACCACGAGCCAGGCCAGCCCGAGCAGCATCAGGCCGAACATCACGCCCTTGTAGATCGGGTGGGACGGGCCTGCCGCCCGCACCTTGACCGGCGTGCGCCGGTCGGCGGGCGGGGTGTAGGCGGTCTTCTTGCGGACCTTGGACTTGGGCATCGGAGTCCTCGCTGCTCATGGGCTCGTTCGGGTGGCCGGTGCGCAACCAGGGCCACCCCAACACGTTAACGTAATCGGGGCCGGGCAAGAACGGGGGACGACTACTCCGTCCGGCCGAGATTGGTGTGAAGGGAGCCCCTGTGGCGGTGTCCGACGACGAGCGCGAGCTCGTCGGGCCCGAGTCCGGCCCGGTCAGCACGGCCGAGCGCACCGATCCGCGCTGGCGGACCGCCGTTCGCACGACCGGTGAAGTTTTGATAACGCTCGGTATCGTCGTGCTGCTCTTCGTCACCTACGAGCTGGTGGTCACGGACTGGTTCTCCGCCGAGAAGCAGGCGGACGCGGAAGCCAGGCTCGACGACCGGTGGGCCGAACCGCAGCGGCAGCTGCACCTGGACCCGGCCGACGGGGAAGCCTTCGCCCGCCTCTACATCCCGGCGTTCGGCCCGGACTACCGCTTCACCATCCAGGAGGGCGTCGGGCCGGACGCGCTGGAGGTCGGCCCCGGCCACTACAAGGGCACGGCCTGGCCGGGCGAGCCGGGCAACTTCGCGGTCGCCGGGCACCGGGTCGGCAAGGGCGCCCCGTTCAACGACCTCGACCTGCTGAACTCGTGCGACGCGATCGTGGTCGAGACCTCCACCGACTTCTTCGTCTACCGGATGCTGCCGAAGCAGGAGGAACTGGCGGGCTGGGCCGAGGGCCGCGGCCGCGACCCGAAGTGCGCCGGCGTGCCGACGCTGCGGGACCTGCCGGACTACGAGGAGACCGTCGGCCGCCGCATCGTCACCCCGGACCGCGGGGACGCGGTCGCGCCGGTGCCGTACCGCGCGCACAGCCTCACCCCGCCGGTCGGGCGGGCGCCGCTGGTCACGCTGACCACCTGCCACCCGCAGTTCTCCGACCGCGAGCGGCTGATCATCCACGGCGCGCTGGTCAAGCAGCTGGCCAAGGCGCCGGGCGCGGGCTATCCGGAACTGCTCAAGGCGATCGGGGAGGCCTGATGTACGGCTGGATCTGGCGGCGGCTGCCCGGGCCGCTCGCGGTGCGGGCGATCACCGCGGTGGTGCTGGTGCTCGCGGTGATCGCCCTGCTGATGTTCGTGGTGTTCCCGTGGCTGGAGCCGTTGCTGCCGTTCAACGACGTCGCGGTGCAGTAGGTGCTCAGCCGCGGCTGACGCGCAGCATCTCCTCGCGCTCGACCACCTTCACCCGGTCGCGGCCCTGCGGCTCGCCCAGCGCGCGCTCGTGCGCGTCGAGCTTGCCCCAGCCCGCCCAGGTGGTGAACGGCACGCCGCGCTCGAGCAGGAAGTCGATGATCGCGTCCGGCTCGTTGCGGGTGGTGCCGGTGAGCGTGTCCGCGTCGGCGAGCAGGCTGGCGATGGTCTCCGCCGCGTCACCCTTGGTGTGCCCGATCAGGCCGACCGGCCCGCGCTTGATCCAGCCGGTCACGTAGACGCCCGGCACCTGGTTCTCGTCGATGTCGAGCACCCGGCCCGCCTGGTTGGGCACGGTGCCGGTGACGTGGTCGAACGGGATTTCGGCCAGGTGCGAGGACAGGTAGCCGACCGCGCGGTAGACCGCCTGCACGTCCCAGTCGTGGAAGACGCCGGTGCCGCGCACGTTGCCGTCGCCGGTCAGCTCGGTCCGCTCGGTGCGCAGGCCGGTCACCTTGCCGTCGCCGAGGACCTCGGCTGGCGAGTGGAAGAAGTGCAGGTGCAGCCGCTTCGGCCGGTTGCCTGGCTCGCGGATCGCCCACTCCTGCAGCGTCTTGACCACCATGTCGACCTGCTTGGAGGAGCGGATCGCGGCCATCGAGCCCTCGTCGAACTCGATGTCCTCCGGATCGACGATCACTTCGACGTTCGGTGAGTGGTCCAGCTCGCGCAGCTCCATCGGGGTGAACTTCGCCTGCGCGGGCCCGCGGCGGCCGAACACGTGCACGTCGGTGACCGGGCTGGCCTTGAGCCCTTCGTAGACGTTCGGCGGGATTTCGGTGCTGAGCAGCTCGTCGGCCGTCTTCGCGAGCACCCTGGCCACGTCGAGCGCCACGTTGCCGACGCCGAGCACGGCGACGCTGGTCGCCTCCAGCGGCCAGGTGCGCGGCACGTCCGGGTGCCCGTCGTACCAGGACACGAAGTCGGCGGCGCCGTAGCTGCCCGGCAGGTCGATGCCGGGAATGTCGAGCGGCCGGTCGGCGGAGGCGCCGGTGGAGAAGATGACCGCGTCGTAGAACTCGCGCAGCTCGTCCAGCTTGAGGTCGGTGCCGTAGTCGACGTTGCCGAGCAGCCGGATGCCCGGCCGGTCGAGCACCTTGTGCAGGGCGTTGACGATGCCCTTGATGCGCGGGTGGTCCGGGGCGACGCCGTACCGGATCAGCCCGAACGGCGCCGGCATGCGCTCGAAGAGATCGATGTGGGTGGGTGTATCGGACTTGTCCAGGATGTCGGCGGCGTAGATGCCGGCCGGGCCGGCGCCGATGATCGCCACGCGCAGTGGACGGTTCAATGCACTTACCTTCGTTCGAGTCGCGGGAGGGCCAACACTTCCACGGTAAGGTGAGGCGAACCTAAGTTTCACTGTGATCTGGCGTACCCGTCCAGCATGCGGACACGGCTAAGCTGGCGGCATGCGCGTGCTCGTCGTCGACAACTACGACAGTTTTGTCTACAACCTGGTCCAGTACCTGGCCCAGCTCGGCGCCGACTGCACGGTCTGGCGCAACGACGTGGTCGACGTCTCGCGCCTCGGCGAGTTCGACGGCGTGCTGGTCTCGCCTGGCCCGGGGACGCCGGAACGCGCTGGTCAGAGCATCGAGGTCGTCCGGGAATGCGCCTCGCGGGAGCTGCCGATGCTCGGGGTGTGCCTCGGCCACCAGGCCCTCGGCGTCGCCTTCGGCGCGACGGTCGACCGCGCGGAGGAACTGCTGCACGGTAAGACCAGCCGCGTCGGCCACTCCGGCGGCGGGGTGCTCGCCGGCCTCCCGGACCCGTTCACCGCGACGCGGTACCACTCGCTGACCGTGCTCCCGGACACCATCCCGGCCGAGTTCGAGGTCACCGGCAGCACCGAGTCGGGCATCGTGATGGGCATGCGCCACCGGTCGCTGCCGCTGGAAGGCGTGCAGTTCCACCCGGAGTCGGTGCTCACCGAGGGTGGCCACCGCATGCTCGCGAACTGGATGGCGAGCGCCGGTCACCCGGTTGCTCCCCAGGTCGTGCGTGACCTGGAAGCGGCCACCCGCGCCCTGCAGAAAGCCGCCATCGCCTGAACCACGAACCAAAAGAGGGGCACCGGCCGCGATCGGCTGGTGCCCCTCTTCGTACGTCTGGCGTCAGCTGCCGCCCGGGATGCCCGGGATGGACGGCGGGCCGCCGCCCGGCTGGTTCTGCTTGCCGATGTACAGCGTGACCGTCTGGTCCTTGGTGATCGTGCTGCCGCTGGACGGGTCGCTGTTGGTGACCCGGCCCTCCAGGTCCTCGTCGTTCACCTCGTCCTCGAGGGTGACCAGCTGACCACTCCAGCCCGCGTCCTTGAGCTCCTTCTTCGCCTGCTCCAGGGTCGCCCCCTGCAGGTCCGGCATGGAGATCTGCTCCTTGGCCCCGGTGGACACCTCGAGCGTGATCGTGGTGCCCTCGTCGACCGTGCCGCCGACCGGGTTCTGCGCGACGACCTCGTCCTTCGGCTTGTCCGAGGTGACGTCCTTGCGGGTCACCTTCAGGTTCAGGTCCTCCAGCGCCTTCTTCGCCTCGCTGAACTTCTTGCCCACCTGGCTCTGCGCCAGCACCTGGTTCGGCCGCTTGCCCACGGTCAGCTTGATCGCGGTGCCCTGCTCGGCCTCCACGCCCGAGCGCGGGTTCTGCTCGATGACCTTGCCGTACTCGTTCGGGTCCTTCGTCTCGACCTCTTCGATGTTCGGGTCGATCTCGAAGCCCTGCTCCTTGGCGAGGTCGGCCGCCGGGCCCTGCTCCTTGCCGACCAGGTCGGGCACCTTGACCTTCTTCGGCGCGGTGCCGATCTGCACCTTGACCACCGAGCCCTTGGCCACCTCGACCCCCACCTCGGGATTGGTCGAGACGACCTTGTTGATCTGGTCGCTGTTGCACGGCGGCGTCGTACCGGCCTGCGCGGCCTTGCAGATGACCTCTTCGCGCTCCGGCTGCAGGCCCGCCGAGCGCAGGGCCTCCATCGCGGCCGCTTCCGTCTGGCCCTTCACCGTCGGGATCGCGACGAGTTCCTTCTTCTCGTCGAAGACACCGGCGAAGTACATCACCGCGGCCACGATCAGCACGCCGAGCACGGCGAGCGCGGCCAGGATCTTGTTCCGCTTGCTGCGTCTGGCCCTGTCCTCGGCGAGCGGGTCGTACCCGTCGGCGCCGTAACCGTCGTCGTAGGCGGCCGGTGGGCGACGGCTGTTCATCACCTGCGTGCGCTCGTCCTCCGACATCACCATCGGCGCGAGCGGGTGCTGCCCCGACAGCGTGCGGACCATGTCCGAGCGCATCTCGGCGGCCGACTGGTACCGGTTCGCCGGGCCCTTGGCCAGCGCCTTCAGCACCACCGCGTCCAGCTCCGGCGACACCGCCGGGTTCACCGACGACGGCGGGCTCGGGTCCTCCCGCACGTGCTGGTAGGCGACCGCGACCGGCGAGTCACCGGTGAACGGCGGCTCCCCGGTGATCAGCTCGTACAGCACGCACCCGGCGGCGTAGACGTCACTGCGGGCGTCCACCGACTCACC
This sequence comes from Amycolatopsis albispora, assembly GCF_003312875.1. NCBI lineage: Bacteria > Bacillati > Actinomycetota > Actinomycetes > Pseudonocardiales > Pseudonocardiaceae > Amycolatopsis > Amycolatopsis albispora. Next base: position 6,236,214 of record NZ_CP015163.1, on the reverse strand, counting down.
CCGCGCCTGCTCCGGCGACAGGTACTGGGCGGTGCCGATCACCGCGGCGGTCTGCGTCATCGCGGACTGGCCGTCGTGGATGGCGCGGGCGATGCCGAAGTCCATCACCTTGACCGCGCCGTTGGTGGTGATCATCACGTTGGCCGGCTTCACGTCGCGGTGCACGATGCCGTGCCGGTGCGAGAAGTCCAGCGCCGCGCAGACGTCCGCCATCACCTCCATGGCGCGCTTCTGCGACATCGGACCCTCGGTCTTGACGATGTCACGCAGCGTGCGCCCGGAGACGAACTCCATCACGATGTAGGGCAGCGGACCGTACTCGGTCTGCGTCTCCCCGGTGTCGTACACGGCCACGATGGCCGGGTGGTTCAGCGCGGCCGCGTTCTGCGCCTCCCGCCGGAACCGCTCCTGGAACTGCGGGTCCCTGGCCAGGTCGGCACGCAGGATCTTGATCGCGACCTCACGGCCGAGCCGTACGTCATGCCCATGGTGAACCTCGGACATGCCGCCGTAGCCGAGCGTGTCGCCGAGCTCGTAACGATTGGAGAGCAGTCGGGGTGTGCTCATCGGTGCGTGCCGTTCCGTTCCATCCATGTTGGGTCCATCATCCCTGGCAAGCCGTCGTCTCCGGGTGAACGCACCGAACCCTCCGTTGCGTTGTCCCCGTCTTCGTTCTGACCCGGCCCCGGCTGGGGCGTGTGGTGCGGCGGGCCCTCGCTGGGCTCCGCCGGGCGTGGCGCGGTCGGCTGGTAACCCGGATCACCCACCGGCTCGCTGGTCTCGACGTTCCCCGACGGTGTGTCACGCGAACCGCTGAGCAGCTTCGGGACGACCAGTGCGGCCGCCACCACCACCGCGACGACCACCAGGGCGAGCAGGATCCACAGGCCGGTGTGCCCGCGCCGCCGCGGCGGAACCATCGGCCCGACCCCGGTGGCGGGGCCCGGCTGGTGCGCCGGCGGCGCTACCGGCTGGATCGCCGGGTGCGAGACGGGGCCGACCGGCGCGTGCGAGTTTACCGGCAGCTGCTGGCCCGCGGCCTGTGCGTAGGCCGAGGCGAGGCCGAGCGGCGTGGGCAGGCCGCGGCCGGCCCGGACCGCGGCCACCGCGTTCGCGAACTCGCCGCCGTTGTTGTAGCGCTGCCGCGGGTCCTTGACCAGCGTCGCTTCGATCAGCGCGCGCAATCCCGGCGGGACGTCCGGCGGCAGCGGGGGCGGGATGTCGCGGATGTGCATCATGGCGACCGTCACCGCGTTCTCGGACAGGAACGGCCGGTAGCCGGTGAGGCACTCGTACCCGCAGACCGCCAGCGAGTACACGTCGCTGGCGGGTTCGGCGTCGTGGCCGAGCGCCTGCTCCGGCGCGATGTAGTGGGCGGTGCCCATCACCATGCCGTTGCGGGTGACCGGCGCCGCGTCGGCGGCCTTGGCGATGCCGAAGTCGGTCAGCTTCACCTGGCCCGCCGGGGTGACCAGGATGTTGCCCGGTTTCACGTCGCGGTGGACCAGCCCGCGCTCGTGCGCCGCCTGCAGCGCGCGCCCGGCCTGCTCCAGCAGGTCCAGGGTGAACTCGGGGGAGAGCCTGCCCTGCTTGGCCAGGATCGCGGCCAGCGGGTCGCCCTCGACCAGCTCCATCACCAGGTAGGCGATGCTCAGCTCGTCGGCCACGGTTTCGCCGTAGTCGTGCACCGCGGCGATCCCGGCGTGGTTGAGCGAGGCCGTGGTCCTGGCCTCGGTGCGGAACCGGTGCAGGAACTCCGCGTCCCCGGACAGCTCCGCCTTGAGCACCTTCACCGCCACGGTGCGGTCGAGCCGGGTGTCGCTGGCCTGCCAGACCTCACCCATGCCGCCGACCGCGATCCGGCTGGTGAGCCGGTAGCGCTCGGCGAGCAGCTGACCCGTGGACAGCATCGGCTCATCCACCCCCGAGTGCGGCGGCGATGGCGGACCGGCCGATCTCGGCGGCCACCGTGCCACCGGTCGCGGCCAGGCCGCGGTCACCACCGGACTCGACGATCACCGCGAGCGCGATCTTCGGGTCGTCGGCGGGGGCGAAGGCGGTGTACCAGGCGTGCGGCGGGGTGGCCTTCGGGTCGCTGCCGTGCTCGGCGGTACCCGTCTTCGAAGCGATCTTCAGCGCGTCGTTCTTGCCGCCGCCCTTGGTGTTGGCCTCCGAGGCCAGCATCATGTCCTTGAGCACACCGGCGTTGCTGGCCGACATCGCCGGGTCGTCGGTCAGCTCCTCGGGGCTGAACTTCTCCATCTCCGAGAGGTCCTGCGCCAGCAGCGACTTGATCAGCTGCGGCTTCATCACCGTGCCGCCGTTGGCCACGCCCGCGGACAGCAACGCCACCTGCAGCGGGGTCAGCCGGACGTCGCGCTGGCCGATCCCGCTCTGGTACAGCTGCGGCTTGCCGGCGAGGTCACCGAGGCCGGACGGGGCAACCCGCATCGGCACGGTCAGGTCGGTCTGGCCGATGCCGAACTTCTCCGCGGTCTCGGTCAGCTTGTCCTTGCCGAGGCCACCGGCGATCTCGGCGAAGGCGGTGTTGCAGGAGTAGGCCAGCGCGTCCTTGAGCGTGTTTCCCTGGCAGGTGGCGCCGCCGAAGTTCTCCAGGTCGGCGTTGGTGCCGGGCAGCTTCACGTTGGCCGCGGTGGTGACCTCGCTGTCCGGCTTCATGCCGTCCTCGAGCGCGGCCGCGGTGGTGACGATCTTGAAGGTCGAGCCGGGCGGGTAGGTCTCCGAGATCGCCCGGTTCAGCATCGGCTTCTTCTCGTCGGCGTCGAACTCGGTCCAGGCCTTCTCCTGCTCCTTGCCGTCGTGCGAGGCGAGCGCGCTCGGGTCGTAGGAGGGGGTGGAGACCATGGCCAGGATCTCGCCGGTCTTCGGGTCCAGCGCCACCAGCGCGCCGGTGTAGCCCTTCTTGGTCATGCCTTCGTAGGCGGCCTTCTGCACGGCCGGGTTGATGGTCAGCGCCACGTTCCCGCCGCGCGGGTCGCGGCCGGTGACCATGTCCGACAGCCGTCGCACGAACAACCGCGGGTCGGAGCCGTTGAGCACCTCGTCCTGCGCGCGTTCCATGCCGCCTGCGCCGTACCGGATCGAGTAGAAGCCGGTGACCGGCGCGTACATCGCGCCACCGGGATAGGTGCGCAGGAACTTGTACTTGTCGTCGGTCGGCTCGATCCCGGCCAGCACCTGGCCGTTGGACGCGGCGATGATTTTGCCGCGCTGGCGGGAGTACTCGTCGAGCAGCACGCGCGCGTTGTGCGGGTCCGTGCGGTAGTCCTCGGCCTTGATGAACTGCACGTAGGTGGCGTTCACCAGCAGCAGCAGCAACATCACGAGCATGGTCACGCCGACGCGGCGCAGTGGTGTGTTCATTTCGGACGCTCCACCATCACCGTATGGGCTTCGGCCAGCGGCGCCTGCTGCTGCGGGCGCGGCTTCGCGCTGGTCTGCGGGCGCCGTGCGGCATCGGAGATCCGCAGCAGCAGGGCGACCAGGATGTAGTTCGCCAGCAGCGACGAACCACCGTAGGACAGGAACGGCGTGGTGATACCGGTCATCGGGATCAGCTTGGTGACGCCGCCGACGATCACGAAGAGCTGCATCACGATGGCGAAGGACAGGCCGCCGCCGAGCAGCTTCCCGAAGGTGTCGCGCACGGCGAGCGCGCTGCGCATGCCGCGCATCGCGAGGATCAGGTAGACCATCAGGATCGCGCAGAGCCCGATGAAGCCGAGCTCCTCGCCGATCGCCGCGGTGATGAAGTCGGTGCTCGACTCGGGCACCATCTCCGGCCGCCCGGCGCCGAGGCCGGTGCCGCCGATCCCGCCGGTGCCGAGGCCGAACAGCGCCTGCACGATCTGGAAGCCGTCGCCGGTCGGGTCGGCGAACGGGTCCAGCCAGTTCGCCACCCGGGTCTTGACGTGGGTGAACAGCTGGAAGGCGATCAGCGCGCCGACGGCGAACAGGCTCAGCCCGACGACCACCCAGATGATCCGCTCGGTGGCCACGTACAGCATCATCAGCACCACGCCGAAGAACAGCAGCGAGGTGCCCAGGTCCTTCTCGAAGACCAGGATGCCGAGGCAGGCCACCGCGGCGATCAGGATCGGGCCGAGGTCGCGGGCACGCGGCAGCTCGATGCCCAGCACCCGCTTGCCCGCCGCCATGAACAGGTCGCGCTTCGACACCAGGAAGGACGCGAAGAAGATCATCAGCAGGATCTTCGCGAACTCACCGGGCTGGATGGAGAAGATGCCGAGCTTCAGCCACACCTTCGCGCCGTTGACCTCGGACAGCGAGCTGGGCAGCAGCGCGGGCAGGGCGAGCGCGATGATGCCGACCAGGCCGAAGGTGTAGGCGTAGCGGGTCAGCGTGCGGTGGTCCTTGATGATGATCAGCACGGCCAGGAACAACGCCAGCGCGATGACCGTCCACATCACCTGCTTGGGCGCGTTCGCCGAGAACTCGCGCCCGGCCTGCAGCGCCTTCTCCGCCCTGGCCAGGTCGATCCGGTAGATCATCACCAGGCCCAGGCCGTTGAGCAGGGCCACGCACGGCAGGATCAGCGGGTCGGCGTAGGGCGCCCACTTGCGCACGGCGAGGTGCGCCACGGTGAGGATCGCCATGTACGCCAGGCCGTACCAGAGAATGGCGAAGCTGAGCTCCTGCTCCTGGTTCGCCTCCACCAGCATGAACGCCGCGGTGACGATGAACGAGGCGAAGCCCAGCATCGCCAGTTCCGTTCCGCGGCGGGTCGGCAGGTCACGCGGGGGATTGGTGACGTACTGACCGGCGGGATCGGAGTTGGGCTGGCCCATCAGCGGACGCCGCCCGTGGCGAGCCGGCAGTCCACCCCCGGGCGATCCGGGCTGGGGGTGTCCACCGGCGCGGAGGACTGTTCCGGCGGGGGAACCGAGGACGGCGGCGGCTGCACCGGCGTCTGCTGCTGCGCGCCGAAGCCGCCGATCAGGCCGCCACCGGAGCCCGGGACCTCACCCGGGATGCCGCCGCCCTGGCTCGGGGGCTCGGGGCAGATCGGCAGCCGCTTGTCCCACAGCGAGTCGATGTAGTCGCGCGCGGCGGCCAGGCTGTCCATCCGGACCCCGTTGCGCACGTCCTCGCGCGGGGCCTCCTGCAGGTCCGACAGCAGCAGCCGGTCGCACAGGTTGGCGCCGGGCGCACACGAGTCCTCCACCTGCTCCTGCAGGTCCAGACCCAGCACGCTGCCGGACACCCCCTGGTAGATGACCACCTCGTCGTTCGGGCCCGCGCCGACGTAGTACTGGCTCAGCACCCAGTACCTGGTCGCGATGGTGCCCGCGGCCAGCACGATCAGCACCAGGATCAGCACCCCGAAGATGCGGAACAGCTTCCGCCGCCTGGCCTTGGGGTCCGGGGGCGGCGGGGAGTCCTGGCGCCGCGGCTGGGGCGGGGGCGCGGTCAGCGCCCTGGCCCGCGCGGCCGGGGAGTCGCCCTGGTGGTTGTAGTCGTCACTGCCGTCACCGGCGGCCCCGCCGACGATCGGCGCGTTCTCGCCGTAGTCGACGTCCACCACGTCGGCGATGATCACCGTGACGTTGTCCGTGCCGCCGCCCTTGAGCGCCAGCTCGATCATCCGGTCCGCGCAGTCCTGCGGGTCCGGGATGCGCATGGCCTCGGCCATGGTCTCGTCGCTGACCATGCCGGACAGCCCGTCGGAGCAGACCAGGTAGCGGTCGCCGGCGCGGGCTTCCCGCACGGTCAGGCTCGGCTCCACCTCGTGGCCGGTCAGCGCCTTGAGCAGCAGCGAGCGCTGCGGGTGGGTGGCCGCCTCCTCCTCGGTGATGCGGCCCTGCTCGAGCAGCTCGTTGACGAAGCTGTCGTCGCGCGTGATCTGGGTGAACTGCCCGTCACGCAGCAGGTAGGCGCGGGAGTCGCCGACGTGCACCAGGCCGAGCCGCGAACCGGAGAACAGCACCGCGGTGAGCGTGGTGCCCATGCCGTCCAGGTCGGGGTCGTTGGCGACCAGTTCGGCGATGGCGCCGTTGCCGGCGGCGACCGCGTCCCGCAGCTGCGAGAGCAGGTCGTCACCGGGTTCGTCGTCGTCCAGCGGCGCGAGGGACGCGATGACGACCTTGCTGGCGACTTCACCGGCGGCGTGCCCGCCCATGCCGTCGGCCAGGGCGAGCAGGCGGGGGCCGGCGTAGACGGAGTCCTGGTTGTTGGATCGAACCAGGCCACGGTCGCTGCGGGCCGCGTAGCGGAGGACGAGGGTCATGGGCGAAGCTCGATCACCGTCTTGCCGATCCGGATGGGGACCCCGAGAGGTACTCGGAGGGGTGCTGTGACCTTAGCCCGGTCGAGGTAGGTCCCGTTCGTCGAGCCCAGATCTTCCACGTACCAGTCTTCCCCACGCAGTGAAAGGCGAGCGTGCCGGGTCGAGGCGTAGTCGTCGTCGAGCACCAGCGTCGAGTCGTCGGCGCGCCCGATCAGGATCGGGCGCCCGTCCAGCGCGATCCGCGTGCCGGCCAGCGCACCGTGCGTGACGACCATCTGCCGGGGCACCTTCCCGCCACGCGGTGGCTTCTTCTCCTTGTTCCGCCGCAGGCTCGGCAACGCCACCCGCAGGCCCGACGCCGCGTAGAGATCGGAGCGGACCACCCGCAGCGCGGCCAGCACGAACAGCCAGAGCAGGACGAGAAATCCCACCCTGGTCAGTTGGACGACCAGCTCTGGCACCTTGTGTGTCAGCTCCTCGAAGACTCACGAGCGGCTTTCCTACAGCGACGACCGGTACGTCGCAGCGCTCCCGCGGACTCTCATTCTGCGGGAGCGGTCGGACGGGGCCGACGTCAGCCCTGTGTGCGGAACACCAGAGACGAGTGGCCGACCCTGATCACGTCGCCGTCGGCCAGCTGCCAGGTCTGCACCGGGGTGCCGTTCACCGTGGTCCCGTTGGTGGACCCGATGTCGGCGAGCGTGGCGCTCTGGCCGTCCCAGGTGATCTCCAGGTGCCGCCGGGAAACCCCGGTGTCCGGCAGCCGGAAGTCGGCGTCCTGGCCGCGGCCCACCACGTTGCCGCCCTGCTTGAGCGAGTAGCTGCGGTTCGAGCCGTCGTCGAGCTGCAGGCTCGCGGCGAGCTGGCGGTTGCCGCTCTGCGTGGCGGGCGGCTGGTACCCGGCCTGCGCGTACGGGTCCGGCGCCGCGGGCTGGCCGTACGGCTGCTGACCGCCGTACCCGCCCTGGTCGTAGCCCGGCTGGGCACCGCCCTGGTCGTACCCGGGCTGGCCGCCGTAGCCGCCTTGGTCGTAACCCGGCTGGCCACCGCCGTAGCCGCCCTGGTCGTAGCCGGGCTGGCCACCGCCGTACCCGCCCTGGTCATAGCCGGGCTGCTGGCCGCCGTAGCCACCCTGGTCGTAACCCGGCTGACCACCGCCATATCCACCCTGGTCGTACCCGGGCTGCTGGCCGCCGTAGCCACCCTGGTCGTAACCCGGCTGACCACCGCCGTACCCGCCCTGGTCGTAACCCGGCTGGCCGCCGTAGCCGCCTTGGTCGTAGCCGGGCTGCTGGCCGCCGTAGCCGCCCTGGTCGTACCCGGGCTGGCCCTGCTGTCCGTAGCCGTACTGGCCCTGCTGGCCGTACGGGTCACCCTGGTCGTATTGGCCGTAGCCGGGGGGCTGGCTCATTGCTGGGTCTCCTGCGTTGCTGGGTCGTGCTGACCGTCCAGGGCTTCCGTTGCCAGGGGCGGTGATCTCACTGGCCTTGACATCGGGATCGACGGACGAGCGTGTCTTGAACTGTCCAGTATGCAGCGCCTCGTTGCGCTCGAGCGAAACTACGACGTCACCATAGGTGTCCCACCCCTGCTCGGCGAGATGCTCCGCCACCGCTTCGGCGAGCACGCGGGTGACGCGTTGTTCGTCACCGGCCATCCGGTCGTGATCGGTCGGGCCCAGCGACACGATGTAGTGGTTGGGCGCGAGCTCACGGCCGCCGGCCAGCTCACGAACGTTGTCCTCACTCTCACGCTCCAGTGCCTGCGCCACTTCCTGAGTGACGACATTGCCACCGAACATGCGCGCGAAGGTGTTCCCCACCAGGCCCTCCAGGCGCCTATCAAAACGCTTAGCGCGGCCCACCGGGCACACCCTCCTCTCACGCGCCTGTGCTTCCGCACCGATCCTATCCGGGTGCGGGCCGTTCTACACGGCCCCCGGTGAAACGGCCGGAACCAGCCTGATAGGCTGCTCTCGCTGTCGCAGTGAAGCACTCGGGCGAGTGGCGGAATGGCAGACGCGCACGGTTCAGGTCCGTGTGTCCGAAAGGACGTGAGGGTTCAACTCCCTCCTCGCCCACGTTGTTCAGGCCCCCGCGAGCTTCGCCGCGGGGGCCTTTCCCGTTGGCCCTATTTTGCTTGGGGGCCCGAGCCCCCCAAACCCCCCGCGGTGCGGTGAGGGCCTGTGGGATGGGTCATACGGCTAGTCGACGATTTTCCAGGTGTTTTGGCGCCATTCGAGGACGAAGCCGTCCTGGTCGTTGATGCCGGTCATGGGGACAAGGGCGGCGGGCGGCGCGATGATGCGGTTGGGGCCGTCGGCGCGTAGCTTGCCCGGGTCGGTCTTCGCGCTCTTCGCCTTCGCCAGGTCCTGCGGGCTCAGGTGGTCGAAGAGGACCTGGAACAGCTCCGGGCACGAGCCCGATTCGTCCTCCCAGGCCGGGGCGCTGATGTCACAGACGACGGTGGTGTTCTTCGCGCCGACGGCGTGGAAGTACCGGTCGAGCACGATCGCCGCGCCCTGCACCGTATGCGGTACCGGCTCGGCGCCGGACGGCTTCTGCGAGCTTTTCGGCGGTGCCTGAGTGGCGGGCGTGGCCGGAACCGTGCCCGGCGGCAGCTTCGCCGCGAACGCCGGGTTCAGCAGGTCGGCGAGTTCGGCATAGGGCACCACCACCTCGCGGACGCCGCAGGCCTGCCCCAGGTTCAGCATCAGGTCCAGCCCGTCGGCGGCGGCGATCGGCTGGACCACCGGCGGCGCGCTGTTCACCGCGCGGAAGCTGTTCCGGTCGAACGGCCGGACACCGGGGCAGTCGGCGATGCGCCCGGCGATCCGCTCCTGCAGGCGGCCCGCGCCGTCGTCGCCGACGTCGGCGAAGAAGTCGGAGATCTCGACGATCGCGCCGGTTTCCAGGTCCACCGTGACCGCCATCGGCGCCACCGTGACCTCCCCGCCCGGCGAGCTGAAGTCGTGCCGCAGCGAGACCAGCCGCGGCCCCTGCATGCGGAACTGCGCGGTGCCGGTGGCATTGGCCGGGGTGTTCGGGCCGAGCGAGGACATCAGGTAACCGCCGAAGCGTTCGTCCGGCTGGCGCAGTGCCTCGTTCACCTTGCGCTCCACGTCCGGGTCTGGCAGCCCGGTCACCTGGCCGTGCTGCACCGGCACCGAGATCGGCGTGTCCGGCACGGCACGCGTGGCGTTCTGGATGGTGAACCGCGGGCCGGGCTGCGCGGCGGGCGCGGCGATCGGCGCCGGCTCTGGCGGTGGCGGGTCGTCCTGGTTCGCGATGATCACCGCGGCACCCGCCCCGGCCAGCACGGCGAGCGTGGCCACCCCGGCGACCACCTTCGCCGCGGTGCTGCCGAGCACCGCCTTGCCCGCGCCCGCGCCGACCGAGGCCGCGGTGCCGCTGCCCGCCATCGCGCCGGTGGCCGGGGCCAGCTGGGCGGCGGCCGCGAGCATCGCCACCGGCGACAACGCCATCACCGCGGCCGCGCGGCGGGCCAGCCGGGCGGTGCCGCGGTCCTCCCAGTCCTCGCCGTACCCGGCGCGGGCCGCACGCTCCACTTCGGACACGAACTCGGCGGCGTTGGCCGGGCGTTCCTCCGGCTTCTTCGCCATGCCGTGCCGGATCAGCTCGCGGATCGGTTCCGGTGCCTGCCCGAACGGGATCGGCGCGTACTCGTGCAGGTCGCGCAGCACGGTCGAATCGTCGGCGGCGTACGGCCGTTCCCCGGTGACGCTCTGGAAGAACACGCACGTCGCCGCGTAGACGTCGGTGGACGGCGTGGCCACCGAGTAGGACCACTGCTCGGGCGCCATGTACGCGGGCGTGCCCGCCGGGACGCCGGTGGCCCCGGCCAGTACGGCGAGGCCGAAGTCGACCAGCTTGCTCTGCCGGTCCGCGCCGACCAGCACGTTGTCCGGCTTGTAGTCGCGGTGCACGGTGCCCGCCGCGTGTGCCGCGGCCAGCCCGAGCAGCGAGCCCTTCAGCACGGCGAGCGCGGCTTCCGGTTCGAGCGGACCTTCGGCGAGCACCGCCTTCAGCGACACCCCCGGCACGGCCTCCATCACGATGGCCGCGCCTTCCGGCCGTTCCACGAATTCGTGCAGCTTGGCCACGTGCGGGCTGATCACCCGGGCCGCCTGCCGGGCCTCTTCGCGGAAGCGGCCGAGGTGCTCCGGATCGCCGAGGTAGCGCGCGTAGAGGTATTTGATCGCGACCTCGGTGCCGGACTGGTCGTGCCGGGCGAGCACGACCCGCCCGAACGAGCCGGCGCCGAGCGGCGCCAGTTCGGTGAAGCCCGGCAGCACCCAGTCCGGTGAACTCATCGGTTACCCCCATGATCAGGCAAATGTGACAGTGCGAACTTTCCTGTCACATGCGACGCACAGAAGGTACTGCCGGATCCCGATCGCGACAAGCGGCTTCACACGACGGCGGCACGGTGGGAAGCCCACCGTGCCGCCGTCCGGGATGCTGTTGCCCGACCGCCTAGCTGACGCCGACCAGGTCGACCACGAAGATCAGCGTCTCGCCCGGCTTGATCTTGCCGCCCGCGCCGCGATCGCCGTAGGCCAGGTGCGGCGGGATGGTCAGCCGGCGGCGCCCGCCCACCTTCATGCCGGCGACACCCTGGTCCCAGCCGGGGATGACGTACCCGGCGCCGAGCGGGAAGTCCAGCGTCTGCCCGCGGTTCCACGAAGCGTCGAACTCTTCACCGGTGGAGTACGCGACCCCCACGTAGTGCACGGAAACCGTGTTCCCGGCCTGGGCCTGCGGACCGTCGCCCTCGCTCAGGTCGTGCACGGTCAGCTCGGCGGGCGGCGGCCCCTCCGGGGCCTCGACCTCGGGCTTCTCCAGTGCCATACCGCGTTCCTCCCTGTTCGTTCACACAAGTGGACCCACCGTAGGCGATGTCCCCGGTACGCGCCGGAGGTGGCAATACTCCGTCGGGACGAGAAAACGTGAGAGCTATTCACAAACCGGGTTACTCCTGCGTACGGTGCTGCACGTCACACCGTCGAAGGGAGCCGGTGGCATGCGCCGACGCGTCGGGACGTTTCTCGGATTGGGTGCACTGGCGGCGACGCTGGCAGTGGTGCCACCGCAACTGGCGGGGACGGCGGCCGCGCAGGCGCCCCCACCGATCGACTTCTGCCTCGACCAGTGCGCTGACATCCTGCCGCCCGGCCAGAACGGCAACGCCACGCTCGCCGAGATCCTGGCGCACCGGGCGCTCGGCACCCGGCCCGCGCATTCGGCCGACCAACTCGGCAAGTACGCCGACCTCGGCGCGAACTACCGCGGGCTGACCACCGACACCATCGGCGAGTTCTTCAACGACGCCTCCTTCGGCGTGCCGCCGGAGGAGGTGGAGAGCACCATCAAGCCGCGCGCCGACGTCACCATCGTGCGTGACAAGGCGACCGGCATCCCGCACATCACCGGCACCACCCGCGCCGGAACCGAGTTCGGCGCCGGCTACGCCGCCGCGCAGGACCGCCTGTGGCTGATGGACGTGATGCGCCGCGTCGGCCGCGGTCAGCTGTCCTCGTTCGCCGGTGGCGCGCAGGGCAACCGCGACCTGGAGCGCCAGTTCTTCGCGAGCGCGCCCTACACCGAGGAAGAACTGCAGCGGCAGATCGACGAGGTGAAGAACTCGGGACCGCGTGGTGCGCAGGGCTTCGCCGACGCGACCGCCTACGTCGAGGGCATCAACAAGTACATCAGCGAGTCGCACGCGGGCCGGTACTTCCCGGGCGAGTACGTGCTGACCGGGCACGTCGACGCGATCACGAACGCGGGCAAGATCGAGCCGTTCAAGCTGACCGACATGGTGGTGCTGTCCTCGGTGGTCGGCGCGCAGTTCGGCGGTGGTGGTGGCGGCGAGGTCCAGGCCGCGATCGCGAAGCTGGCGATCCAGGAGCGCTACGGCATCGAGGAGGGCGAGAAGGTCTGGCGCGGCCTGCGTGCCGAGAACGACCCGGAAACGGTGAACACCCTGCACGACGGGCAGAGCTTCCCGTACGGCAAGACCCCGGCGAACCCGCAGGGCGTGGCGATGCCGGAACCGGGTTCGGTCAGTCCACAGCAGACGGTTTTCGACGAGGTCGGCGGCCAGGGCGCGTCGGCGAAGCCCGCCGCGCCCGCCGAGCAGGAACCGGCCCGCGACATGTTCCGCGACGGCGTGCTCCCGTCGAACCTGCTCAGCGAGAAGCACGGCATGTCCAACGCGCTGGTGGTTTCCGGGCAGCACACCGAAAGCGGGCACCCGGTGGCCGTGTTCGGCCCGCAGACCAGCTACTTCGCGCCGCAGCTGCTGATGCTGCAGGAACTCCAGGGCCCGGGGATCAGCGCGCGCGGTGCCTCCTTCGCCGGGGTCAGCCTGTACGTGCTGCTCGGCCGCGGCCAGGACTATTCGTGGAGCGCGACCAGCGCCAACCAGGACATCATCGACACCTACGCGCTGGAGCTGTGCGAGCCGTCGGGCGCACCGGCCACCAAGGAGTCGAACGCCTACCTGTTCAACGGCCAGTGCACGCCGATGGAGATCATCGAGCGCAGGAACTCGTGGCAGCCGACGATCGCCGACGGCACCCCGGCCGGTTCGTACACGCTGCGGGCCTTCCGCACCAAGTACGGGCCGGTCACGCACCGCGCCGTCGTCGAAGGCAAGCCGGTCGCCTACGCGGCCCTGCGCAGCAGCTACTTCCACGAGGTCGACGCGCTGATCGGGTTCCAGGAGTTCAACGACCCGGACGCGGTGAAGTCGGCGGCGGACTTCCAGCGCGCGGCCTCGCACATCAACTACACGTTCAACTGGTTCTACGCCGACGCGCAGGACACCGCCTACTACAACTCGGGCGCGAACCCGGTGCGCCACCCGGCGGCCGATCCGAGCATGCCGATCAAGGCGGGTGCCGGGCTGGAGTGGCGGAACTGGAACGCGGCCACCAACCGCGCCGACTACACCCCGTTCGAGCAGCACCCGAACTCGATCAACCAGGACTACTACATCAGCTGGAACAACGCGCAGGCCAAGGACTACGCGGCCAGCGGGTACGAGAAGTCCTCGGTGCACCGCGGTGATCTGCTCGACCGCCGGGTCAGGGCGCTGATCGACAGCGGCACCAAGGTGACCAGGGTGAACCTGACCCAGGCGATGGCCGAGGCCGGGCTGGCGGACCTGCGGGCGGAGAAGGTGCTGCCGCAGCTGCTGCGCGTGATCGACACCGCGGCGGTCACCGATCCGGCCGCCGCGGCCGCGCTGGCCAAGTTGAAGGACTGGCGGGGCCGGGGCGCGCTGCGGGCGGAAACCAGCCCGGGCAGCAAGGCCTACGCCGACGCGGACGCGATCAAGATCATGGACGCCTGGTGGCCGCTGCTGGTCCGCGCGCAGTTCGAGCCGGGGCTGGGCAAGCCCGCCTTCGACGCGATGACCGGCGTGCTGAAGATCAACGAGTCGCCGTCGGGCTGGCAGAACGAGGTGCCGGGCAAGCACGTCGGCCAGGGGCACCAGGGTTCGGCGTACCAGGCGGGCTGGTGGGGTTACGTGCACAAGGACCTCCGCGCGATCCTCGGCGACCAGGTCGCGGGCCCGCTCGGCGCCGAGTACTGCGGTGGCGGGGACGTGGCGAAGTGCCGGACGATCCTGCTCGACACCGTGAAGCAGGCCGCCGCGCAGCCGATCAGCGAGGTCTACCCCGGCGACGGCGACTGCGCTGCGGGTGACCAGTGGTGTGCCGACTCGCTGATCCACCGCCCGCTCGGCGGCATCACGCACGACAAGATCAGCACCCAGAACCGGCCGACCTACCAGCAGGTGGTGGAGTTCGCGGCCCGCCGCGGCGCCGACGTGTCGAACACCGCGCTGGGCGCGAAGGCGACCGCCACCAGCCACGAAACCGGCTGGTACCACTCGCCGCCCGCCAACGCGGTGGACGGCAAGCCCGGCACGCGCTGGGCCAGCGACTGGTCGGACCGGCAGTCGATCACCGTCGACTACGGCTCGGTCAAGCCGGTGGCGCGCGCGGTGCTGCGCTGGGAAGCCGCCTACGGCCGCGACTACCGGCTCCTGGTTTCGGACGACGGGACCAACTGGCGCGAGGTGGCGTCCGTCGTCAATGGCGACGGTGGCGTGGACACCGTCACGTTCACCCGGACCGACGCCCGTTACCTGCGAATGGAGGGTGTCCGGCGGGGCACGGACTACGGATACTCGTTGTACGAACTGGAGTCATACGCTTACTGAGGGGAATCGGCGTGTCCATGCACAAAGGCGCCTTGGTCGCCGCTGCGTTGCTGACCGGGATCACCGCGGGCACCGGGGTCGCCTCGGCGTCGCCCGGCTATGAGCACTACGTCGCGCTGGGGGATTCCTACACCTCCGGGCCGCTGATCCCGTTCATGCGGCTGGATCCGCTCGGCTGCGCCAGGTCGACGAACAACTACCCGTCCTACCTGGCGCGCAACCTGGACGTCGACCGGTTCACCGACGTCAGCTGCGGCGGGGCGGACACCACGCACATGACCGCGGCGCAGTCGGTGCCGCTCGGCTCCAACCCGCCGCAGTTCACCGCGCTCAAGGCGGGCACCGACCTGGTGACCATCGGTATCGGCGGCAACGACTTCGGCGTGTTCGGCACGCTGATCAGCGAGTGCCCGCCGCTGCGTGAGCAGGATCCGACGGGTACGCCGTGCCGCGACAAGTTCACCGTCAACGGCGTGGACACCATCAAGCAGCGCATCGAGCAGACCGGCACCCGCGTGACGGCCGTGCTCGACGGGGTGCACGAGCGGTCGCCGGACGCGAAGGTGCTGCTGGTCGGCTACCCGCGGATCGGCCCGCCGACCGGGACCTGCCCGGACATCCTGCCGTTCGCCGACGGTGACCTGCGCTGGCTGGACAGCGTGGAGCAGGCGCTGAACGACGCGCTGGCGAAGGCCGCCGCCGAGGACGGCGACACCACCTTTGTCGATATGTACCCCGCGTCGCTGGGGCACGACGCGTGCGCGCCGGGCGGGGCCGCCTGGATCCAGGGCAAGGACATCAACCTGTTCGCCGCGGCGAACTACCACCCGCGCCGGGCGGGCATGGCCGGCGTGGCCACCGAGGTGCAGGCCGTGCTGACCGGCAAGGCCCCGGCGAAGCTGAAGGCTCCGGTGTACAACGGGCCGGTGGCGTCGCCGGACCAGGTGGCGGGTGTGCACGGTCACTAGCCGGAGGCCGCACCTGAGCAGGACCGCTCGCCCGCGGTTAGGTTGGCCTGGTGGACTTCGATGACTGGTCACCCCGGACCCGGGCGGTGGCGGCGGGACGACCGCAGGAGCCGGGCGAACCGCTGAACACCCCGATCGTGCCGGTGAGCACCTTCCACGCCGGTGGGGCTCGCGCCTACTCGCGCGAGGACGGCACGCCGAGCTGGACCGCGCTCGAGGAGGCGGTCGGCGGGCTCGAAGGCGGGCACGCCACCGCCTTCGCCTCGGGCATCGCCACCGCGGCGGCGGTGATCGACCTGCTGCCGGTGGGGGCCGAGGTGGCCGTGCCGCGGTTCAGCTACGCGGGCACGCGCGGCCTGCTCGGGCACGCGGCGAAGAACGGGCGCCTGCGTGCGGTCGAGCTGGAGCCGTCGGACCTGGCCGGGTGGACGGCCGCCGCCGAGTGGGCCGACCTGGTGTGGCTGGAGTCGCCGACCAACCCGACGCTCGACGTGATCGACATCCGCGCGGTCGCCGAGGCGGCGAAGGGGCATCTGGCGAAGGTGGTGGTGGACAACACCTTCGCCACCCCGCTCGGCCAGCAGCCGCTCGCGCTCGGCGCGGACATCGTGGTGCACAGCGCGACCAAGCTGATCGGCGGGCACAGCGACCTGCTGCTCGGCCTGACCGTGACCAAGGACGAGGAACTGGCGAAGTCGCTCCGCGACGCACGCACCCGCAACGGCGCGACGCCGGGCGCCCTGGAGGCGTACCTCGCCCTGCGCGGGCTGCGGACGCTCCCGGTCCGGCTGGCCGAGGCTTCGCGCAGCGCGGAACTCCTCGCCGAACGCCTGGCCGCGCACCCGAAGGTCACGCGCGTGCGGTACCCGGGCTCGGGCCAGATGATCGCCTTCGAACTCGACGGCGCCGACGCCGCCGACGCGGTGTGCACGGGCCTGCGCCTGATCCGTCACGCCACCAGCCTCGGCGGCGTCGAAAGCTGCGTCGAACGCCGAGCCTGGCTGGCCGGTGACGCGCATGTGCCGCCCGGGCTGATCCGCTTCTCCGTCGGCCTCGAAGACCCCGAAGACCTCTGGCGCGATCTGCAAAGTGTGCTGGGCTAGCCGATTCCGTCCGGGTACGGGTAGGACTTCGGCGGTTCGGCCTCGGTCAGGACGTGCTTCCGCATGGCCGCGTCCGCGACCGCGTAGCCCCAGTTGATCAGGGCTTCCTGCGTGCCGCGGGCCAGCCGGTGCAGGCGGGTCGGGATGGCGGCCAGCGCCTCCGACTTCTCCTTCGGCGCGGGCAGGGTGTCCGGCATTTCGTAGTCGTCGATGTCGCTGCGTGCGGACCAGTAGGTGCCGTTCGCCTCGCCTTCCACGTAGCACTCGACGAGCGCGCGCTTGCGCAGCGAGCGCACCTGGTTGTCCATCACGTCGAGCACCCGCAGCAGGTGCAGCACCCAGTTCCGCTTGATCCGCGGCTGGAAGTCGAACTTCTGCCCCGCGTCGCTGACCAGCACCGTGTCGCAGCGCGGCAGGACCGGGTCGAGCCCCAGGTTGTCGAACACGCCGGCGTCGCTGAGCATGGCGGTTTCCGGCAGCCCGCTTTCCCGTTCGCGCGCGCTGGTCGGCACCGTGATCGGCGACAGGAACGGCGGGAACGCGGACGACGCGGCCACCGCGGTGGCCAGCAGGATCGGCTCACCGGCCGCGGTCGGCGGTTCCTTGTCGCGGTAGAACCACCACAGTTCGCCGTTCTGCAGGTTCGTCGCGTTGAACACGAACTGGGGTTTCTCCGGCAGCTCGCTCATCCGGACATCACCGAACAGGTGCTCGCGCAGCACGGCGATCACCTCGTCGCCGACCGACCGGCCCGGCCGCAGCAGCCCGCGCAGCACGGCCCGCACGTCGATGTTCCGGTTCGCCAGCCGCCGCAGCGGGTCCACCACCGCGGGCACGAAGTTCGACGCCACCCCGTCCTCGAACTCCAGGTCCGGCCACGCCTTGGCGAGCGCGCCCGCGGTGATCGAACCGCCGGAAACGCTGGAGAGCACGTCGAGCCGGGACAGCACCCCCAGTTCGTTGAGCCGCCACAACGCGCCGGTGTGGAACAGCAGGGCGCGGTATCCGCCGCCGGACAGGCACAGGCCGATGCTCACCCGGTCATTCTCGCCCGCCCAGCAGTGGGGACAACAGGGGTCGTTCGGCCAGCGGAACGTATTCGGCGTAATGGTCGAAGATCGCCCGCCGCGCCAGCCGTTGCGCTCGCTCACCGTCACGGACGCGGACCGCCTCGAGCACTTCGCCGTGGTGCGCCAGCCAGGCCGACATCAGCGCCTGCCGGTCGTCGGCGTGCGAGAGCTTGTCCTCGATCAGCTCGAGCACGATGCCGCGGACCACCTCACCGCACACCACGATCAGCTTGTTCTGCGTGGCGCGGGCGATCGCGTCGTGGAAGGCGATGTCGGCGCGGCTGAACTCCTCGTACCCGCGTTCCGCCGCGACGGTCATCTCGGCCATCGCCGCGTCCAGCTCGGCGAGCTGCTCGTCCGTGCGCAATTGCGCGGCCAGCAGGTACGCCGAACCTTCCAGCAGCATCCGGAACTGCAGCAGCTCGGCCAGGCTCATGCCCTCGGCGCGGGCCAGCCGGTGCATGGACTTGTGCAGGTGCGCCGGTGACGCGGGCAGGATCTCCGGCCCGCGCGGATCTCCCGGCTTGGAGCGGATCATGCCGCCCGCCTGGAGCACCCGCAGCGCCTCGCGCACGGTCGACCGGCTCACCTCGAACTGCGCCATCAGCTCGCGCTCGCTGGGCAGCCGTTCCCCGACCTTCAACCGCCCGCTCAGCACGGCCTGTTCCACCTGCTCGACAACCCGTTCGTAGGCGCGGACCGGGGCGATCGGCTCAAAATCCATGCTGGGCACCTCTTGACCTCGGGGTGGGGGCGGTGCTTCTCTATCGGCTACTGGTCCGACCAGTCTACTAGGTTGGGAGAACGATGAAAGCCCGACTTCTCGCCGCGGCCCTCGCGCTGCTGCTGGTGGCTTCGGGCTGCTCCGCGGGTTCGTCCGCCTTCGTGCCGGACGACGGGTCCACGCTCGCCGTCGGATTCGCGGCCGAGCCGCAGAACTTCGACTTCACCCGAACCGACGGCGCGGCCATTCCCCAGGCGCTGCTCTACAACGTCTACGAGGGCCTGGTGAAGCTCGACGACCAGGGGCGCGTGGTGCCGCTGCTCGCCGAGTCGTGGACGGTCAGCGAGGACCGGCTGGTCTACGACTTCAAGCTCAAGCCGGGCGTGCTGTTCAGCAACGGCGCCGAGTTCACCGCGGAGGACGTCCGGTTCTCCATCAACCGCGTGAAAACCGACTGGTCCATCTCCATCAAGTCCAAAATGGACGTCGTGGACCGGGTCGAGGTGGTGGACCCGCTGCACGCCAGGGTGGTGCTGACCAAGCCGAGCAACGCCTGGCTGTTCGACATGGCCAGCCGCGTCGGCGCCATGTTCACCCCGACCGGCATCGCCGACCTGGCCAACAAGCCGGTCGGCACCGGCCCGTACGAGGTGGCTTCGCGGCGGCGCGGGGATTCCGTGGTGCTCCGGGCGAACCCGCGCTTCCGCGGCCCGGAACCGGTCTACCGCACGGTCTACCTCAAGTACTACAAGGACCCGACCGCGCTGAACAACGCGCTGCTCAGCAACGGCATCGACGTGATCGGCACGATCACCGCGCCGGACTCGATCCCGCAGTTCGAGGCGGACAGCCGGTTCAACGTGGTCCAGGGCACCACCAACAGCGAAGTGGTGCTGGCGTTCAACAACAAGAAGGAACCGCTGAACGACGTGCGCGTGCGGCGCGCGCTGACGCTGGCCATCGATCGCAAGGCGCTGCTGGCCACCGCGTGGGCCGGGCGCGGCACGCTGATCGGCAGCATGGTCCCGCCCACCGATCCCTGGTACGAGGACCTGTCCGGCGCCTATCCGCACGACCCGGCGCAGGCCCGCGCGCTGCTCGCCGAAGCCGGGAAAACCCAGCTGAACCTGCGCCTGCGCATCCCGAACCTGCCGTACGCGGTGTCGAGCGCGCAGGTGGTGGCGTCGCAGCTGGCCGAGGTCGGCGTCACGGTGACCATCGAGCCGCTGGACTTCCCGGCGGTGTGGCTCAAGCAGGTGTTCACCGACCACGACTACGACCTGTCGATCATCCAGCACGTGGAAGCCCGCGACATCACCACCTTCGGCAGGCCGTCGTTCTACTGGGGCTACGACAGCAAGAAGGCGCAGGACCTGCTGGCGCGTGCCGACCGCGGCTCGCCGGAGGAGCAGGTCACCGCGATGCGCGAGGTGGCGCGGACGCTCAGCGAGGACGCCGCCGCGAACTGGCTGTTCCTGTACCCGAACGTGGTCGCCGCCAAGAAGAAGGTGACCGGCATCGTGCGCAACCAGGTCAGCGAGTCGTTCGACCTGACCACGCTGGGGAGGGCCGGATGACCGCCCGCATCCTGCGCCGCGCGGCGATTTTCGCGCTCAGCCTGCTCGCCGCGTCGATCGTGGTTTTTGTGTTCACCGCGGTGCTGCCCGGTGACCCGGCGCAGGTCGCGCTCGGCGTCAACGCCACGCCGGAGCTGCTCGCGCAGACGCGCCAGGAGTTCGGCATCGACCGGCCGCTGGTCACGCAGTACCTCGACTGGATGGGCAGCGTGCTCACCGGCGACTTCGGCAAGTCCTACGTCACGCGGGACGTGATCGGGCCGCAGCTGGCCGACCGGCTCGGCGTGACGCTGTGGCTGGTCGGCGCGGGCATGCTGGTGGCGGTGCTGATCGCCGTCCCGATGGGCGTGCTCGCCGCGGTCCGCCACCGCAAGGCCAGCGGCACGGTGGTTTCGGCGGCCTCGCAGCTCGGCATCGCGGTGCCCGCCTTCCTCGCCGGGATCCTGCTGGTGCAGGTTTTTGCGGTGCGGTTGCAGTGGCTGCCCTCCGGTGGCTGGACACCGCCGGTGCAGGACCCGGTGGAGTTCCTGCGCGGGCTGATCCTGCCCGCGCTGTCGCTCGGCGTGGTCCAGGGCGCGGTGCTCACCAGGTACGTCCGGTCGTCCGTGCTGGACGTGCTCGGCGAGGACTACCTGCGGACCGCGCGGTCGAAGGGGCTCATGCCGGGGCAGGCGCTGGTCCGGCACGGGCTGCGCAACGCGGCGGTCCCGGTGGTCACCGTGCTGGGGCTGCAGCTGACCACGCTGCTGGTCGGCGCCGTGGTGGTGGAACGGGTTTTTGTGCTGCCGGGCCTGGGCAGCATGCTGCTGGACGCGGTCGCCGCACGTGACCTGCTGACCGTGCAGGGCATCGTGCTGGTGCTGGTGGCCGGCGCGCTGCTGGTGAACTTCCTGGTCGACGTGCTGTACACGGTGCTCGACCCGAAACTGCGAGGTGCGAAGTGAACGGTCGCGCTTTGCCGGTCGGCGGCATCCTGGTCGGGCTCGTCGTGGTCGCCGCGTTGCTGTCGTTCCTCTGGACGCCGTACGACCCGACCGTGGTCAGCGCCGGGGAACGCCTGCTCGGGCCGACCGGCGACCACGTGTTCGGCACCGACAAGTTCGGCCGCGACGTGGCCAGCCAGATCATGGTCGGCGCGCGCACCACGCTCTACGTCGGTGTGGTGGCGGTCGGCGTGGCCGCGGTGATCGGCACGCCGCTGGGCATCCTGGCCGGGATGTCGCGGCGCTGGCTGGGCGAGTTCATCATGCGCGTCAACGATCTGGTGCTCGCGTTCCCCGCGCTGCTGCTGGCGATCCTGTTCGGCGCGGTGTTCGGGGCGGACACGCTCACCGCGATGATCGCCATCGGCATCGCCACCGTGCCGTCGTTCGCGCGCATCGCGCGGTCCGGCACCCTGCGCGTGATGAGCACGGAGTACGTGCTCGCCGCCCGTGCGGCCGGACGCTCGCGGTGGCACATCGCGCTCCGGCACGTGTTCCCGAACATCTCGGGCCTGCTGATCGTGCAGTCCTCGGTGTCGTTCGCGATCGCCGTGCTCGCCGAGGCGGCGTTGTCGTTCCTCGGTTTCGGCACCCGCCCGCCGACACCGTCGTGGGGCCGGATGCTGCAGGAGTCGCAGGAACTGCTCGCCGTGCAACCGCGGCTGGCGCTGGTGCCGGGCATCGCCATCGCGATCGCGGTGCTCGGCTTCAACCTGCTCGGCGACGGCCTGCGTGACCGGTTCGACCCGAAGCTGGAGGTCCGCCGTGTTGCGAGTTGAGGGGCTCAGCCTCCAGACCGGTGGCCACGGCCTGGTCCACGACGTTTCGTTCACTGTGGACAGTGGCGAGCGGGTCGGCCTGATCGGCGAGTCCGGCTCCGGCAAGTCGCTGACCGCCTCGGCGGTGCTCGGCCTGCTGCCCTACGGCGTGACCGCCACCGGCACCGCCGAACTCGGCGGCCGGGACCTGCTGCGTGCTCCGGAACGCGAGCTGGCCGGGTTGCGCGGGCGCGAGATGGCCATGGTGTTCCAGGAGCCGATGACCGCGCTGAACCCGTCGATGCGGATCGGCAACCAGGTCGCCGAGGTGATGCGGGTGCACCGCACGCAACCCGACCGCCGGTCGGCGAAGCGGGCCGCGCTCGATCTGCTCGACCAGGTGCGCCTGCCCGATCCGGAGCGCATCGCCCGCGCCTACCCGCACCAGCTTTCCGGCGGGCAGCGCCAGCGCGTGGTGCTCGCCATCGCGCTGGCGAACAATCCCTCGTTGCTCATCTGCGACGAGCCGACCACCGCGCTCGACGTCACCGTGCAGGCGCAGATCCTCGACCTCATTCTCGCCGGTGTGGACGGCAAGGCGCTGCTGTTCATCACGCACGACCTGGCCGTGGTCGCCAGGGTGTGCCAGCGCGTGCTGGTGATGCTGGACGGCCGGATCGTCGAGGAGGGCCCGGTGCGCGAAGTGTTCCTGAACCCGCGGCACGACTACACCAGGAAGCTGCTGACGGCGTCGGATCTGGAGGCGCGGCGATGATCGAAGTCCGTGACCTGCGGCGCGTCTACCACCGGGTGGAGGCGTTGCGCGGGGTGTCGTTCACCGTCCAGGCCGGGCAGCGGTTCGGCATCGTCGGCGAGTCCGGTTCCGGTAAGTCCACTTTGGTCAGACTGCTGGCCGCGCTGGACCAGCCGACCTCCGGGGAGATCCTGTTCCAGGGCCGGCGGATCGACGGCCTGCCCGAGCGGCGGCTCGGCTTCCTGCGGTCGTCGCTGCAGATCGTCTTCCAGGATCCGATGGGCTCGCTGAATCCGCGCATGCGCGTGCGGGACATCATCGCCGAGCCGCTGGGCCGGTCGGCCGAGCGCGCTGACCGGGTGGCCGAACTGCTCGACGCCGTCGGTCTGCCCGCCGACGCCGGGCAGCGGTACCCCCACCAGTTCTCCGGCGGGCAGCGGCAGCGGATCTCCATCGCGCGCGCACTGGCGCCGCGCCCCGCCGTGCTGCTGGCGGACGAAGCGGTGAGCGCGCTCGACGTGTCCGTGCGCGGCCAGATCCTCGACCTGCTCGCCGATCTGGTCGACCGCTTCGCGCTGACGCTGGTTTTTGTCTCGCACGACCTGTCGGTGGTGCGTCACCTCTGCGACACGGTGGCGGTGATGAGGGCGGGCGAGGTGGTCGAACTCGGCCCGGTCGACGAGGTCTACGACTCGCCGTCACACGAATACACCCGCGACCTGATCGCGGCCGCGCCGACGTTGCGCAAGGTACTGAGCGAAATCGGGGAGAACTGATGCGGTATCCGGACGGCCTGCCGATCGGCTCCGGCTGGGTGTCCACTTCGGACACCGAGCCGGTGCGGTTCCCGTACGACGGGAGCGTGGTCGCCGCGGCGCCGGTGGGCACGGTGGAACTGGCGCGCCGGGCGATGGACGAAGCGGTGGCGGTGGCGCCCGCGGTGGCGGCGCTGCCCTCGCGCACCCGGCGCGCGGTGCTGACCGGCGTGCGTGACCGGCTGGCCGCGCGGCAGGACGAGTTGGTCGAACTGCTCGTCGCGGAAACCGGGAAACCGCTGGTGGACTGCCGGGTCGAGGTGGCGCGCACGCTGGTCACCTGGGAGGCGGCGGCCGAGGAGGTGGCGCGCCTGCACGGCGAAACCGTGCCGCTCGACCTGCTGCCCTCCGGTGACGGCCTGGTCGGCTTCTGGACCCGCAAGCCGATCGGTGTGGTGGTCGGCATCGCCGGGTTCAACTACCCGCTGCTGCTGGCGTCCCACAAGATCGCGCCGTCGATCGCGGCGGGCTGCCCGGTGGTCGCCAAGCCGGCGCCCGCCACCCCGCTGGCCACCTTGTGGCTGGTCCACCTGGTGCGCGAGGCCGCCGAGGAGGCGGGCGCGCCGGTGTCGATGGTCCAGCTGGTCACCGGTGACGTGGAGGTCGGCTCGACGCTGGTCACCGATCCGCGCGTGGGTGCGGTGTCGTTCACCGGCTCGGCGGCGGTCGGGCACCGGATCGCGCGGGACGCGGCGCCCCGCAAGACGCTGCTGGAGCTGGGCTCGAACGCGGCGCTGGTGGTCGCCGAGGACGCGGATCTCGACGCCGCGGCGGACGCCGTGCTGCGTGGTGGTTTCTACGCCTCCGGCCAGGCGTGCATCTCGGTGCAGCGGTTGCTGGTGGTCGATTCGGTGGCCGACGAGTTCACCGGGAAACTGCTCGCGCGCCTGGGCGAAGTGGTCATCGGTGATCCACGCGAGGAGACCACGCGGGTGTCGGCGCTGATCGACGAACGCTCCACGAAGCGCGTGCTGGCGTGGGTGGAGCAGGCAGTCGAAGCGGGCGCGAAGGTGCTCGGCGGCGGCGGTGCCGAGGGCGGCATCGTGCGGCCGACCGTGCTCGCCGACGTGCCGGACGACGCCGACTGCTGGGCGGAGGAGATCTTCGGGCCGGTGGTGTGCCTGCGCCGCGTGTCCGATGTGGACGAAGCGTTCGAACTGGTCAACGCGTCGCGGTACGGGCTGCACGCCAGCGTGTTCAGCCGGTCGTTGAACACCGCGTTCCGCGCGCTGGACCAGCTGGAAGTGGGTGGTGTGGTGGTCAACGAGGTGCCGGGGTTCCGCTCGGACACGATGCCGTACGGCGGGGTCAAGGACTCCGGCATCGGCCGGGAAGGCCCGCGGTTCGCGGTGGAGGAGCTGACGGTGACGCGGATGGCGGTGATTCGGCCGTGAACTACGAGAAGTTGTTCCGGCTCGACGGTCGGCACGCGGTGGTGCTCGGCGCGGGCAGCGGCATCGGGCGCGAGTCGGCGAAGGCGCTGGCCGCGCAGGGCGCTTCGGTGGTCTGCGCCGACCGCGACGCCGGGACCGCGATCGCCACCGCCGAGATGATCGGCGGCGAGTCCTACGAGATCAACCTGCTCGACAGCGACGCCGTGCACCGCGCCGCCGCCGACCTCGGTGACCTCGACATCGTGGTGCTCACCGCGGCGATGAACGTGCGCAAGCGGCTGCTCGACTACTCGCGCGAGGAGTTCGAGCGGGTGATCGGGCTGAACCTCGGCGCCACCTTCGAGGTGGTGCGCGCGTTCGGCGCCCGCATGGTGGAGCGCGGGCGCGGCAGCATCATCGGCTTCTCGTCGATCCGCGGCACCACGGTCGAACCGGGCCAGGGGGTGTACGCGGCCACCAAGGCCGGGCTGGTGCAGATGTTCCGCACGGCCGCCGCCGAGTTCGGGCCGTCCGGGGTGCGGGTCAACGCGATCGCGCCCGGGGTGGTGGAAACCCCGCTGACCGCGCAGATCAAGGCCGACGCGGACTGGTACCGGGCGTACGCCGACAAGGGCGCGCTCGGCCGGTGGGCGAAGCCGGAGGAACTCGCCGGCGCCGTGGTCTACCTGGCGTCCGATGCCTCGACCTTCGTCACCGGCTCGGTGCTCGCGGTCGACGGCGGCTGGACCGCCGTGGACGGCCGCTTCACCCCGCCCGCCTGAGTTTTTCTTGGAGGACACCGCATGACCGAGCTGCCTGATCTCCCCGCCACCGAACTCGTCGCGGCCTACCGCGCGGGCACGGTTTCCCCGGTCGAGGTGACCGAAGCGGTGCTCACCCGCATCGAGGCACGGGAACCGGAACTGCACGCGCTCTACGCCTACGACCCGTCGTCCGCGCGAGCGCTGGCGAAGGAGTCCGAGGCCCGCTGGCAGGCGGGGGAGCCGCTCGGCCCGATCGACGGTGTTCCGCTGACGCTCAAGGAGAACATCGCCACCGAGGGCACGCCGGTGCCGCTGGGCACGGCCGCCACCGAACTGCGGCCCGCGCCCGAGGACGCGCCCGCCGCCGCGCGCGTGCGCGAGTCGGGCGGGGTGCTGCTGGCGAAGACCACCATGCCGGACTACGGCATGCTCACCTCGGGCCTGTCCAGCTTCCACACCGCTTCGCGGAACCCTTGGGACACCTCGAAAACGCCCGGTGGTTCGAGCGCGGGCGCGGGTTCGGCGGCGGCCGCCGGGTACGGCCCGCTGCACGTCGGCACCGACATCGGCGGCTCGATCCGGCTGCCGGCCGGGTGGTGCGGTCTCGCCGGGTTCAAGCCCAGTTTCGGCCGGGTGCCGGTGGATCCGCCGTACATCGGCCGGGTCGCCGGGCCAATGACCCGCACGGTCGCGGACACCGCGCTGCTGATGGACGTGCTGGCCCGACCGGACGCCCGCGACCACATGAGCCTGCCCCCGGCGGAAATCCCGTGGCAGGAGCTGGACTTCGAGGTGCGTGGCCTGCGCATCGGGCTGCACACCGACCCGGGTGCCGGGCTGTCGGTGGCCCCCGAGACGCTCGCCGCGGTCACCGAGATAGCGCGGCGGCTGGAGTCCGCGGGCGCCGTGGTCGAGCCGGTCGCTCCCTTCCTGACCAGGGAACTGCTCGACGGGCTCGATGTGTTCTGGCGCATCCGCGCCTGGTCCGACATCAGCGAGTTGCCGCCGGAACGCCAGGAGAAGGTGCTGCCCTACATCGCCGACTGGGCACGCGGGGCGGCCGGGGTCGACGGGCTGACCGGGTACCGCGGGTTCTCCTGCATCGACGTGATGAACGCCAAGACGCTGCGCGCGACCGAGCCGTACGACTTCGTGCTCTCGCCGACCTGCCCGGTTTCCGCGCCACCGGCCGACTACGCCTCGCCGACCAACGATCCGGAGAAGCCGTTCGAGCACATCGCCTTCACCGTGCCGTACAACATGTCCGGCCAGCCGGCGATCTCGGTCAACTGCGGTTACACCGGCGACGGCCTGCCGATCGGCCTGCAGATCTCGGGCCGCCGGTTCGACGACCTCGGCGTGCTGCGGCTGGCTACGGCCGTGGAGCGGCTCCGGCCGGAACAGCGTCCTTGGCCGGCGTGACCAGTTTCAGGCCCCGCCAGCAGGCGAGCGTCACCACGGCCATCACCACCGCCGAACCCCAGAACGGCGCGGTGATGCCGAACGACTTGGCGATCGGCCCGCTGATCAGGCTGCCGAGTGCCGCGCCGCCGACGGAGAACACCATGTAGGCGCTGTGCACGCGGCCACGCAGGTTCTCCGGCACCACCCGCTGGCGCCAGGAAATCGCGATCACGCCCCAGATCGAGCCGTGGATGCCGAAGACCACCAGCGTCACCATGGCCACCCACGGGGTTTGCGTGAGCGCGAGTCCGACGTGGGTCAGCGTCTCGATGGTCAGCCCGACGCGCAGCAACGCGGTGTTGGAGAACCGCGCCTGCAACCGGCTGACGATCATCGTGCCGATCAGCCCGCCGACCGCCGACGCGGTGAGCAGCAGGCCGAAGCCGACTTCCCCGAGGCCGAGCCGCTCGCGGGCGTAGAGCACCAGGATCGCGAACGCGGCCATCAGCGTCACGTTCATCAGGCAGATGGTCACCGCGAGCATGCGCAGCACGCGGTGGTTCGCCAGCCAGCGCACGCCTTCGGCGAGTTCGGTGCGGATCGGCCGCTTCCCGTCGACGGGCACCGTGCGCTGCCCGCCCTTGATGCTGAGCACCAGCAGCCCGGCCACCACGAACATCACCGCGTTCACGCCGAACGGCACCGCCGCGGCCAGCGCGAACAACGCCGCACCCAGCGGCGGCGCGGCGAACTGGTTGGCCACCGTGTGCACCGCGACCAGGCGGGCGTTCGCCTTGGGCAGCAGCGGTTCCGGCACCACGCTCGGCACCAGCGCGCTGGAGGCGTTGTCCGCCAGTGTTTCCGCCGTGCCGACCAGGAAGAAGGCCAGGTAGATCAGCCAGATCGTGGCCACGTCGGCCTGGACCGCCACGGCCAGCCCGCCGATCACCAGCGCGCGGAACCCGTTCACCGCGGCGATCAGCTTGCGCCGGTCGAGCCGGTCCACAAAAACGCCGCTGACCAGCGACAGCAGCAGCCACGGCAGCTGCTGCGCGAAGGCGGCACCGGCCACCAGCCGGGGATCGCTGGTGAGCGAGGCCATCAGCAGGGGACCGGCGGCCAGCGCCACCCCGTCCCCGATGTTGGTCGCCGCGTTGGCCGACCACAGTTTCCCGAAATCGGCCCCCAGTTTCCCCATTCCCCCAAGCTATTTGCCCTGGGGGAACGGGGCCACCGATTAAGCCGCGCTTTCGCTCACCGCGAGCCGCACGCAGACCGCCAGCGCGCGGGTCGCGGCCTCGACCTCTTCGATCTTCGGGAAGGTCGGGGCGAGGCGGATGTTGCGGTCACGCGGGTCGTCACCGAGCGGGAAGGTCGCCCCGGCCGGGGTGAGCTTGACCCCGGCCTGCCCGGCCAGCTCGACCACGCGCTTGGCGGTGCCGTCCGGCACGTCGAGGCTGATGAAGTAGCCGCCTTCCGGCTTGGTCCAGCTGACGCCGTCCACTGCGCCCAGCTCGGTGTCCAGGATGGAGAGCACCAGGTCGAACTTCGGCTGGATGATCTCGCGGTGGCGGCGCATGTGCTCGGCCACGCTCTTGGCGTCCGGCAGGAAGCGCACGTGCCGCAGCTCGTTGATCTTGTCCGGGCCGATGGTGCGCTTGCTCAGGTGCGCGAGCAGCCACTGCACGTTCGCCTCGGACCCGCCGAAGAACGACACCCCGCTCCCGGCGAGCGTGATCTTCGAGGTCGAGGCGTACACGAACGGGCGATCCGGGTGACCGGCTTCGGCGGCCAGCCGGAGCACGTCGGCGATCTCGACCTCGGTGTCGGTCAGGTGGTGCACCGCGTAGGCGTTGTCCCAGAAGAGCCGGAAGTCGGGC
Source organism: Amycolatopsis albispora (assembly GCF_003312875.1). Taxonomy (NCBI): domain Bacteria; kingdom Bacillati; phylum Actinomycetota; class Actinomycetes; order Pseudonocardiales; family Pseudonocardiaceae; genus Amycolatopsis; species Amycolatopsis albispora. The sequence continues at coordinate 6,207,517 of NZ_CP015163.1, read as the reverse complement.
GCGGCGGCCGGCATCGACGCCAGCTCGGCGACCACCTCGGCGGAGTAGGATACCCCGGTCGGGTTGCTGTACTTCGGCACGCACCACATGCCCTTGATCTGCGCGTCCTCGGCGACCAGCCGCTTGACCTCGGCGACGTCGGGGCCGTTGTCGTCCATCGCGACCGGGATCATCTCGATGCCGAACTGCTCGCAGATGGCGAAGTGCCGGTCGTACCCGGGCACCGGGCAGAGGAACTTGATCCGCTGGCCCGCCCAGGCCGGGCCGTCGGTGGTCCCGTTCAGCAGCGCCGCGACCACGCTGTCGTGCATCAGCGCGAGGCTGGAGTTGCCACCGGTGATCAGCTGCGCCGCGGGGATGCCGAGCACCTCGCTCCACACCGCACGCAGCTCGGGCAGGCCCTGGAGGCCGCCGTAGTTGCGCGTGTCGGTGCCGTCGGCCGCGCGGAACCCGGCGGCCCCCGGCAGGTCGAGCAGCGCGGTGGACAGGTCGAGCTGATCGGGCGCGGGCTTGCCACGGGTGAGGTCGAGCTTCAGTCCTTCGGCACACAGCCGTTCGTGCTCTGCCCGCAGCGCGGTGACGTCGGTCAAGGTACTTCCTAACGGGGAGGGGCCGTTCTCGCCCTGATTGTCGGCCATGGCCGCCGCCCCCGCCTCGCCAGGTCTCGCCGCGTGCCTCGCGAGACCGGCCACCCCTGAACACGAATGTGGCTTTCGGGGCCGATTTCGCCCCGAAAGCCACATTCGTGTCTGGGAGCCGAGCTGGCCGCCCGCGGTCGCGATGTCGGCCTGCAGCCGGTCGGCCAGTTCGGGCGTTCCACGCAGTTCGGCCAGCTCGGCTCCGGCGGCGAACACCCAGGTCTCGGTCTCGTGGAGGACCAGGTGCGGGAGGAACCGGTGATCGCCGACCGCGGTGGCCAGTGCGCGCTCGACGTGCAGCACCCGGTCGGCGGCCGAGCCGGTGGGCCGATCCGCCATACCGGGGGCGTCGGCCGGGAAGCCGTAGTAGTCGAACAGCGTGGTCAGCACCCGCAGCCGGGTGCTGCCGAGCAACATCCGGATTTCGCGTTCGATCTTGGGCCAGCTGGTCACGCCACCACGACGGGCGTCCGCGGACTGCCGAGTCCGCACGATCGAGGAGGTGACGATCCAGCCGCGGGCGGCGAGGTAGGGGCGAAGCACCAGCCGGACGACTTCTTCCTCGGTCTGCCCCTCGACCAGCAGGTGCAACCGCTCAGGCATCGGTGATGCTGCCCCGCGTTCCCGGCTGTCCGCCGATCAGGTGTTTCTCCCACAGCTCACCGAGCGAGTACTCGTCCAGCCACTCGCGTAGCCGCTCCGGGTCGGGCCTGGTGAACACCGACCCACCCTGCTGCTCGTCGCGTTCGACCACGATCAGGTCCTGCACGCTGAACTGGTTCATCAAGGTCACCGACTGCGTGGCGAGCAGGACCTGGCTGCGCGCGGACGCCTGCTTGATCAGGTCGGCCAGCAACACGATCGCCGACGGGTGCAGGCCCAGTTCCGGCTCGTCGAGCACCACGACGGCGGGCAGCTTGGGTTGCTGGAGCAGCGTCACCAAGCAGACGAAGCGCAAGGTGCCGTCCGACATCTGATTGGCCGAGAACACCGCGTCCGAGCCCCGCTGCCGCCAGCGCAGCAGCACCCGATCACTGCTCTCCGGCACCAGCACGAAGTCACGGAAGAACGGCGCGATGAGCTGGACGGTGCGGACGATCCGCTGGTAAGCAGCGCGGTCCTGTGGGTCCTCGCTGCTTTGCAAGTACAGCAGCACTGCCGCCAAGTTCCCCGCGTCATTGCGAAGAGTGAGGTTGTCGGCGGTCGAGACGTACTGCTTGACCGGCGCGTTCCGGCTGGTGTCGTGAAAATGGAACACGCGACAGCTGTGGAGCGGGTCGACAACTGATGAGATTTCTCGCGACTCCGGGTGAAAGGCGGCCGGATTGAGCCGACTCTCTCGCTGCCCTTGCCCGAAGGACCGTACGCCGGTTTCACTGCGAGGTTCGTCGAGGCTGACGGATTCGTGTTCGAAGACGAACTCGTCGTTCGCCGCGGGCAGGAGCGCGAATTCGTACGAGCCAGCGTCAGTTTGAACACTGACGCGGAGTCGGGGCTCACTGCCTGAATTGAGCAGAGCCGAAGCGCCACCGTTCAACCCGACGAAGAGTCCCAAGCCCTGCTCGACCACATGGCTGAGCAACTCGAAAACGTGGACGAAGTTGCTCTTGCCCGCACCGTTTGCGCCCACGAGCACGTTCAAGGCACGAAGATCGACCGACGCCGACCGGATCGATGTGAAGCCTTCGACATCGATCGAGGTCAGCGGCGTGGTACGCATGGTTCGTCATGTTACGCACCGGGCGAACCACGCGAACCAACGTCCAGGACGAGAGCGCTACTCCGCCGTGCCGATGGCTTCGGCCAGGTCGAGGATTCGGCGCGCGTTCTCCACGTGCAGGTTTTCGATCATCCGCCCGTCCACGGTGACCACGCCCTTACCCGCCGCGCGTGCTTCTTCGAAGGCGGCGGTGATCTTCCGCGCCGAGGCGATCTCCGCCGCCGACGGTGCGAAGATCCGGTTGCACGGCTCCAGCTGCGCCGGGTGGATCAGGGTCTTCCCGTCGAAACCGAACTGGCGGCCCTGCACGCATTCCGCCTCGAAGCCTTCGACGTCCTTCACATCGTTGTAGACGCCGTCCAGGATCACCTTGCCGGTGGCCCGCGCGGCCAGCAGCGCCAGCGACAGCCCGCCCAGCAGCGGCGCCCGGCCCGGCACGAACTCCGCGTGCAGTTCCTTCGCCAGGTCGTTCGTGCCCATCACCAGCACGGTCAGCCGGTCCGACGCGGCCGCGATCTCCTCCGCGTGCAGCATCGCGACCGGCGTTTCCAGCATCGCCCAGATCTTGGTGTGCTCGGGCGCGCCGCCCAGTTCGAGCGCGCGCTCGATGTTGTGCACCTCGCCCGCCGAGTTCACCTTCGGCACCACCACCGCGGCCGGACCGGCCTGCGCGGCGGCGCGGAGATCGGCGTCGTGCCATTCGGTGTCCAGGCCGTTGACCCGGATCGTCACCTCACGCGAGCCGTACTGCGAAACCGACGCGCACACCCGCTCCCGCGCCGCTTCCTTGGCGTCCGGCGCGACGGCGTCCTCGAGGTCGAGGATGAGCGCGTCGGCGGGCAGCGTCTTCGCCTTCTCCAGCGCGCGCTCGTTCGCGCCGGGCATGTAGAGCACGGACCTGCGTGGTCTCAAGACTGAGCCTCCCGGTAGGCCTCGGCCAGTTCCGGATCGGACGCGGCCAGCGCGTCGGCCAGCTCCGCCACCACCCGGCACTGCTTCACCGAGGCGTCGTCCTGCATCTTCCCGTCGATCATCACCGCGCCGGTGCCATCACCCATTTCGGCGATCACCCGGCGCGCCCAGGCCACGTCCTCCGGCGACGGCGAGAACACCCGCTTCGCGATGTCGATCTGCGCCGGGTGCAGGCTCCACGCGCCCACGCACCCGAGCAGGAACGCGTTGCGGAACTGGTCCTCGCACCCGACCACGTCGCGGATGTCCCCGAACGGCCCGTAGTACGGCAGGATCCCGTGCATCGCGCACGCGTCGACCATGCGCGCCACCGTGTAGTGCCACAGGTCCTGCTGGTAGGTGGTGCGCCCGGCGGTCAGGTCCTCGCCGACCGGGTCGGTGCGCACCAGGTAACCCGGATGCCCGCCACCCACCCGGGTGGTCTTCATCCGGCGGCTCGCGGCCAGGTCGGCCGGCCCGAGCGAGATGCCCTGCATGCGCGGGCTGGCCCCGGCGATCTCCTCCACGTTGGCCACCCCGGAGGCGGTCTCCAGAATGGCGTGCACCAGCAGCGGCCGCTCCAGCCCCGCCCGCGCCTCCAACTGCGCGAGCAGCCGGTCGACGTAGTGGATGTCCTGCGCGCCCTCCACCTTCGGCACCATGATCACGTCGAGCTTGTCGCCGATCTCGGTGACCAGCGTGATCAGGTCGTCCAGCACCCACGGCGAATCGAGGCTGTTCACCCTGGTCCACAGCTGCGTGCTGCCGAAGTCGTTGGCCTTGGCGATCTCCACCAGCCCGGTGCGCGCGGCCTCCTTGCGGTCGGCCTTCACCGCGTCTTCGAGGTTGCCGAGCAGCACGTCGACCTTCTTGGCGATCTCCGGCGCCTTGGCGGCCATCTTCTCGTTGCTCGGGTCGAAGAAGTGGATCATGCGCGAAGGCAGCGCGGGGATCTGCCGGACGGGCTCCGGCGCTCCCACGGCCAGTGGCGCGAAGAAGTCCTTCGGCGAGCGCATCGAACCTCCAACGGGTTGGCGTACCGACGGGTAACCCTAACTCTGGTTGCCGGGAACCGCTGCGGTGCACGTCACCTCCAAGTGGGGGTGACTAAGGAGGCCGGGGTGAGCGAGCCGGGGTTCACGGAGCTGGAGTCCCTCGGCGACGGCAACTTCGGCCGCGTGGTGCTCGCGCGCCAGGACCGCACCGGTGCGGTGGTCGCCGTCAAGTACCTCTTCGACTGGCTCCCGCTCGACGAATTCCGGGTCGAAGCCGCCGCCTGGCAGCACCTGGACAGCCCGTACGCCGTCCGCCTGCACGAGTTCATCGAGTCCTCCCGCGCGCTGGTGATGGAGGCCGTGCCCGGCGTCTCGCTGCACCGCCTGCTGCACGACAACGGCGCGCTCCCGCCGGAGGCCGCGCTCGCCGTGTTCAAGAACACGCTGCTCGGGCTCGCCGACGCACACGCCATCGAGCTGGTCCACCGCGACCTCAAATCGGCGAACGTGCTGGTCACCGACGACGGCCAGGCCAAGCTGGTCGACTTCGGCACCGCCGCGCTGGCCGGGGAGTCCGGCACCACCGCCGCCGACATCTACGCCGCGACCTGCGTGTTCTTCGAATGCCTCACCGGTCACCCGCCGTACGAAGCGGACGATCCGGACACGCTGCGCCAGTTGCACCGCTACGCGCCCATCCCGTTCGGTGAGGTGCCGGAACCGCTGTGGGGCCTGCTCACCTGGGGCATGGCGAAGGATCCGGCGTACCGCCCGGCCAGCGCCGAGCAGTTCGCCGACGCGCTGGAAACCGTGGCGACCACCACCTACGGCAAGAAGTGGGAACGTCGGGGCCGCGCCATCCTGGCGGCGGACCCGGCCGAACCACCGGCGACCGGGCTGCTGCTGAAAAGCGGCGTGGTCGTGCTCGGTCTCGCCGTGATCGCCGCCGGGGTCGTGTTTGTCGTGACCAGGGAAGAGGAACCGCCGCCCGCCGCGCCCCCGCAGATGCTGCAGCAGGTGCTGACCGTCGCGGTCGAGCCGGTGGCCGAGCGCGAAGCCACCTTCGCCATCGAGGGCGAGATCGTCCAGGTGCACGGCTACCAGGACCTGCTCGTCGGCGCCCGGGTCAACCAGGCGCTGCGCCACCCGTTCGACGAGCACCGCGAAAAGCTGCGCGCCGACAACCAGGACGGGACGTCAAAACCGACGATCGTGCTGCAGACCGGCGAACTACTGTCCGTGCGTTACGACAACAGGAGCGGCGACGAGCAGCCCTACCCCCGAGCCGTCACCGTCGCGCTCAACGAGGGCAAACCGCTGGGCGTGCGCGAACTGCTGACCCCGGAAGCGTTGAGCGACAACGGCATCGACCAGCTTTCCCACCGGCTCGACTACCACCGTCGCTGCGAGAACAAAACCCTGAACGCCGACGAGCTGGTGCTCGCCCTCGCACCGGACGGCGTGGCCTTCGCCCTCACCTGCCAGAAGCCGGAAACCGTGCTGCTCCCGTATGCGCGGATGACCGACCTGCTCGCCCCGGAGGTTCTCAAACTGCTCCCCGACCAGCGTTCGGTGCCCCCGGCGCCGACCACGACGACCCCGCCGCCGAAGGACGAGGCGTTCCGCTTCGGCGCGCTGAACCTCCGCCTGCCCACCCGCTTTTCCGTGCAGAACCAGGGACTGGAGAAGGTGGTCGTGGACGGCACCGGCTGCGCGGACCCGAAGCGCTACTACAACTGCGAGTACTTCCTGGTCACCGACAACACCCAGGCCAGCGACGAGCAGCCCAAGTACGAGCCCGGCAAGCCTTACCGCCGCAGCGCGAACGGCCGCGCGTGCAACGCCGCCGGGCGCAAGGACCTCAAGCAGGACGGTGCCGCGACGCTGGTCGAAAGCGCCACGGTGAAGGTCGGCGACCAGGACGCGACCTACGAGAAGTGGACCGTGCGGTGCGTCCGGCCCGGCAGCTCCGAAGCCGAGGCCGAGCTGACCCAGCGGATCTGGTTCGTGCCGTCGAAGAACGTGGTCATCGAGGACGAGTGGGGCATCGCCGAACTCGACGAGGCACTGGCGAAGGCGGTCTGGCGGTGAGCGGATGGACGCTCCCCGGCTTCACCGAAGTGAAGGCACTGGGGGAAGGCGGTTTCGGCCGCGTGGTGCTGGCGCGCCAGGAGGGCACGGGCGCCGAGGTGGCGATCAAGTACCTGTACGCCGAGCACCTCGCCGATCCGCGGCTGGTGGCCGCGTTCCGGCAGGAAGCACGGGTGCTGTCGCAGGTGGTCAGCCCGTATGTGGCGCGGTTGCACGAGTTCATCGAGACGCCCGACGGCGCGGCGATCGTGATGGAAGCCGTGCCGGGCGTCCCGCTCAGCGCGATCCTCACCGCGGAAGGGGAGCTCACCCCGGAAGCGGCGCTGGTGGTGCTCAAGGGTTCGCTGCTCGGCCTGTCCGCCGCGCACGCCGCCGGTGTGGTGCACCGGGACTACAAACCGGACAACGTGCTGGTGCGGCCGGACCGCCAGAGCAAGCTGGTCGACTTCGGCATCGCCGTGCTGGCCGGGGAAACCGGGCTGTCCGTCGGCACGCCGGGTTACATGGCACCCGAGCAGTGGGCCGGGAACGCGGCCACCCCGTCCACCGACGTCTACGCGGCGACCTGCGTGTTCTTCCAGTGCGTCACCGGACATCGGCCGTATGAGGCAGCCGACCGCGAAGCCCTGCGCAATCTGCACGCCCACGCGCCCATCCCGTTCGGTGAGGTGCCGGAACCGCTGTGGCGGCTGGTCGAGCGCGGCATGGCGAAGGATCCCGCGGCACGGCCGGGCACCGCGGCGATCTTCCTGTCCGAACTGGAATCCGCCGCGGTCGCGGCCTACGGCCCGGACTGGGAGGACCGGGGTTGGACGCGACTGGCCCAGCGGGCGGGCGCGCTGCTCGCGGTGTCGCCACTGGCGATGCTGGCGGGGGCGACCATGCTCGCGCCCGCCGGAACGGGTGCTGGTGCCGTCGCCGGATCGGGTGGGGTGGTCGCCGCCGGTGCGGGTGGCGGGATGCTGGTCAAGGCGGGCGCGATCCTGGTCGGCGCCGCGCTGGTCGGCACCGGCGCGGTCATCGTGGTCAACTCCACCGGCGAGGACCCGCCGCCGGAAGCCCCACCGCCCGCGGTCGAACAGGTCGCGCTGACCGCCGACGTGCGCACCCGGACGGAGAACTTCGGCACCTTCGACTTCAACGGCCAGTACGTGGCGATCAGCGGTCTCGGCGACCCTGCCGTGCAGAATCGGGTCAATGAAGCACTGATGGCCCCGGTGGACGACTGGATCGAATACGTCCGCGAGATCAATCCCGATCCGGCGACCGACACCCCGCACCTGAGTACGCAGGCCGAAATCCGCCGCCAGGACGACAAGGTGCTCTCGGTGAAGTACACCCGCCGCATCGACTCCATGCAGTTCGGCAACCGCGGCGGGTACAGCGTCCGCGGTGTCACCCTGGACCTGAAAACCGGTGACGTGCTCACCACGCCCGAGGTGTTCGCCGATGCCGCGACCAGCCAGTCCGGCGCGACCGCGCTGGAAGAGCGGCTGCTCGCCCGCTCGCCCGGCGGGTTCTGCGGCGGGCAGACCGAGCACGAGCCGATGGGCCCGCACCACCTCACGCAGCCCTACACCGCGGGCGACGGTGATCCGGCGGTGCAGGCGGTCTTCGCCGCCGACGCCGTGGAGTTCGACGTGTACGGCTCGGCCTTCGGCGGTCCGATGGCCTGCGACCACCAGACGGTCGTGGTGCCCTATCCCGACGTGGCCGACCTGATGACCGCCGAGGCCGCCGCGTTGCTGGGCACCGGCGCGGCGCCGCCCGCCGAGCAGCGGCTCGACCTCGGCTTCTTCACGCTCACCGTGCCGCAGGAGTGGCGGCTGTCCAACGAAAGCAGCACCGGCAGGCTGCTCGCGCGATCCGCCGACTGCGTGCGGGAGGGCTGTCCCGGAGTGCGGATCGCCTACGGTTCCGCCGTCGAACACGAGCCCGGACGCCCGTGTGCCCCGGCCGGCGCGCCGGGCCAGGTGACCACCGGTGCCGAGCGGCTCAAGCAGGAACTGCGCCCGTTCGGCACCAAGAAGGCCGCCTACGAGGAGTGGCGCATCACCTGCTCCGGCGGGGCGGATTTTGTGGAACGGTCGTGGACCCTGCCGAAGACGGGCATGATCTTCGCCGACGACTGGAACACACCCGGTCTCGACCAGATCCTGGAGCGTGCGACGTGGCGGTGAGCGAGTGGGCGCTGCCGGGGTTCACCGAGGTGGACCGGCTGGGGGAGGGCAGCTTCGGCCGCGTGGTGCTGGCCAGGCAGGACAGCACCGGGCACACCGTGGCGATCAAGTACCTGTTCGCGCGGCACCTGGCCGATCCGCGGCTGGTGGACGCGTTCCGGCAGGAAGCACGCGTGTTGTCGCAGGTGGTCAGCCCGTATGTGGCGCGGTTACACGAGTTCATCGAGACGCCCGACGGCGCGGCCATCGTGATGGAGGCCGTGCCCGGCGTGCCGTTGCGCGCGATCCTGGAGTCCGACGGCGCGCTCGCGCCGGAAGCCGCGCTGGCGGTGCTGAAGGGCTCGCTGCTCGGCCTGTCCGCCGCGCACCACGCGGGCATCGTGCACCGGGACTACAAACCGGACAACGTGCTGGTGGACACGCACCGCCAGAGCAAGCTGGTCGACTTCGGCATCGCCGTGCTGGCCGGGCAGGCCGGGCTTTCCGTCGGCACGCCCGCGTACATGGCGCCGGAGCAGTGGGCGGGCTCGGCCGCTTCGCCCGCGACGGATGTCTATGCGGCGACGTGTGTGTTCTTCCAGTGCATTGCCGGGCACCGGCCGTTCGAAGCGGACAGCACCGAGGTCCTGCGCAACCTCCACGAGTACGCGCCGATCCCGTTCGGTGAAGCGCCCGAACCGGTGCGTGGCCTGATTTCGCGTGGCATGGCGAAGAACCCGGCCGAACGGCCCGCCTCCGCCGACGCCTTTCTGTCCGAATTGGAATCGACGGCGGTCGCCGCGTACGGCGAGGACTGGGAGGACCGCGGCTGGGGCAGGCTCGCCCAGCGCGCGGGCGCGTTGCTCGCGTTGTCCCCGCTGGCCATGCTCGCGGGTGCTTCGGCGCTGGCCCCGGCCGGTGCGGGCGCGGCCGGGGTGGCCGTCGCGGGCTCGGGCGGGGTGGCCGCCGCGGGCGCCGGCGGCGGGGTGCTGGTCAAGGCGGGCGCGATCCTGGCCGGAGCGGCGCTCGTCGGCACGGGCGTGATCGTCGTGGTGAACAACTCCGGCGACGACCCCGCACCACCACCGCCGGTGGTGCGGAACGTGGCGATGCAGGTGAGCACCAACGTCACCACCGAGCGCGCGCCGGGGTCCACTGTGGACGTCAACGCGCAGTTCCTCAGCGTCGGCGGCGGCGCGGATCCGGGCGTGACGCAGCGGATCAACACCGCGCTGCGCGAGCCGGTCGACCGCTGGGTCGCCTTTGTCAGCCGGTCCGCGCCGGAATGGGGGCAGAACACCGGTGGCCCGCCGGTGATCGGCACCGACGCCACGGTCGGGCTACAGAACGACGAGCTGCTGTCCGTCCGGTACACGCACAAGGTGACCAACCCACCGCATTCGACGTGGATGTTCAAGAGTTCGGCGCTGACCTTCGACCTGCGCACCGGTGAACTGCTCACGCCGGACAAGCTGCTCCGGCCGGAGAAGCGGAACCCGGCGGGCATGACCGAACTCGCCGGCGCGCTGTGGCCGGGCGGCGACCCGTGCCGCGAAGGCGGCAGCACCCCGGCGATCCCGCTCGACGCGCTGAGCGCGGCGGACTCCATCGAGCGTCCCTTCGAGCTGCTGCTCACCCCGGACGGGGTCGAATTCGCCGTGGAGATGCAGACCTTCGGCGGCTCCACCGCCTGCGGGGTCAGCGACGGCGAGCTTTCCTACGACGCGCTCGGTGGCCTGTTCGCGCCCGCTTTGCTGGCCAAGGTCAACGCCGCGCCCGCGTCTTCTGGGCCGTCTGTGCCGTCTTCGAGCAAGCCAGCGGGGCCGACGGAAAAGCTTGCTGTGGGCCCGCTCACCTTCACCGTGCCGTCCACCTGGACGCGGCGCCCGCAGGGCCTGGAACAAGTGGTGGTCGACGCCGCGGAATGCGCTGATCCGGTGAAGTACTTCAACTGCCGGTACTTCATGGTGACCGACAACACAAAAGCGAATTCCGAACAGCCTGCCTACGAACCCGGAAAACCTTATCGGCGCAGTGCGAACGGCCGCGCCTGCAATGCCGCCGGGCGCAAGGACCTGTGGCAGGACGGCGAATCCACCCTCGAAGAGAGCACGGCGGCCCAGGTCGGCGGCCGTGCCGCCCGGTTCGAACGCTGGTCCGTGGAATGCGTTCCGCGTGGTTCGGCCGGCGGCGGCACCGGCGTCCGGATCACCCAGCGAATCTGGTTCGTGCCGTCGTCGAACGTGGTGATCGTCGACGAGTGGAACGTGCCGGGACTGCCGGAGATCCTCAATTCCGCGGAATGGAACTGAGCCCGGCGAACCCACCGTTCGGCGGGGTCTCACCCGTCCGGCGGCACCGTCGGGCCGAAGTCCGATGACCGCCCATCGACCGGTCACCGATGGCTGAGCGCCGCCGATCGCAGGTGCCCGGTTGACGTGGCGCTCTCGCCGGACCGCCCTGGTACCAAATTCATGTGCCTCTTTTCACGAGGCACGTGACTCGAGCGGTACCAACGGCGAAGGAAAGAGGAGGCGGACCCGTGGCGGTGACACCAGGAGAGGTCGCGGTGACCGGCGGTGCGAACGGCACCCGGTCGTTGCCGAGCCGCGTTGTGCCGCCGCACCAGCTGCCCTCGACGCCCGACGAGCTGGCTGCCGAAGCCGCCGCCCGGCTCGGCTGGCACGGCGTGGTGCTGCCGGAGATCCGGCTGCTCGGCCGCAAGGTGAACCTGGTCGCGCGGCTGCGCACGGTGGCACACGCCGAGCGCATCGCGATGGGTGTCGCCCCGGTCACCGACCGTGCCGTGGTGGACACCTGGACCTGGCCCGAGTTCGTCGGCAGCGCGCCGGCCGCCGCGGTGGAGATCGCCGGTGTGCTCACCGTGCAGCGCCACTGGCGGACCGGCCTGGCCGCGCTGGTGCCGTTCGCCCGCTACGGCGAGACCGCGATGGTGCTGCCCTCGGCCGCCACGCTCACCGAGGACTACGTGGACAACTGCCTGCCGCGGGCCCGCACCTACGGCATGGCCGTGCTGACCGCCGACGAGGACGCCGTGGTGGAGACCGACCTGCTCGGCCACTCCGAACGACTGCTGGTCACCGGCGACCCGATCTCCCGCTGGGTCAACGAGGTCGCCTACGAGCTGCTGCTCGCGCACGAACTCCCGGCTGCCGTGGACTGAGATCGCTGCGGCGCGATCCAGCGGTTCCGCATAGGGTCGGTGTCATGCGAGTTGTGATTGCCGGCGGACACGGACAGATCGCGCTGCGGCTGGAGCGGTTGCTCGCCGCGCGCGGTGACCAGGCGGTGGGCATCATCCGCAAACCGGAGCAGGCGGCCGACCTCCGCGACTCGAGCGCGGAACCGGTGGTGCTCGACCTCGAAACCGCCGAACTGGACGCCGTCGCCGAAGTGCTGCAGGGCGCCGACGCCGCGGTGTTCGCGGCCGGTGCCGGTCCGGGCAGCGGCTCCGCTCGCAAGGACACCGTGGACCGCGGGGCGGCCGCGTTGTTCGCCGAGGCCGCCGAGCGCGCCGGCGTCCGGCGGCACCTCCAGGTCAGCGCGATGGGCCTGGACCGCGCCGACGAGCCCGGCATGGACGAGGTCTTCTCCGTTTACCTGAAGGCCAAGGCCGCCGCCGAGGACGACCTGCGGGCGCGTGACCTCGACTGGACCATTCTCCGGCCGGGCCGCCTCACCGACGATCCCGGCACCGGGCAGGTCCACCTCGCCGAGTCGGTGGACTACGGCACGATCACCCGCGACGACGTGGCCGCCGTGCTGGTCGCGCTGCTGGACGAGTCGCGCACGGTGGGCCGCACCCTCGAACTGGTCGAGGGCCACACGCCGATCGAGGAAGCCCTCGAAAGAATTTAGGTCGCGGGGCCGAGCACCCGGTCCAGGTAGGCGTTGGTGAACACCCCGCTCGGATCGACGTCCTTGCGCACCTTGAGGAAGTCGTCGAAGCGGGGATACCGCTCGCGCAGCACGGACGCGTCCAGGTTGTGCATCTTGCCCCAGTGCGGGCGGCCGCCGACCGCGCCGGCGATCTTCTCGAACGCGGCGAAGTACTCGCGGTAGGGCATGCCGACGAACTGGTGGATGGCGATGTAGGCGGAGTCGCGGCCGTGCGCGGTGGACAGCCAGATGTCGTCGGCCGCGGCCACGCGCACCTCCACCGGGAAGGCCACCGGGTTCTCCAGCTTCGGCACCAGCGCGCGGAGTTCGCCGAGCACGTCGTGCAGGGATTCACGCGGGATGGCGAACTCGGACTCGACGAACCGCACCCCGCGATGGGTGACAAAAACGCGGTGCGAGGTGTCGCTGTATTCGCGTGCCGAGAGCACCGAGGACGCGAGCTTGCCCAGCGGCCGGACCAGGCCGGGGACCGTGCGGCCGATCCGGCACAGCGCGCCGAACGCGGTGTTCTCCATGATCCGGTAGTCGACGAACTGCCGCGCCCGGCTCAACGGCTCGGGCTCGGTGCCCGCCGGCTGCCGGTTGTTGCGCTTGACCAGCGCGTTCCGGCCGTACGGGAACCAGTAGAACTCGAAGTGGTCGTTGGTGTCGGCCTCGTCGTGGAAGGATTCGAGCACGCCTTCCAGCGGTTCGGGGCGTTCCTCGGCGGCGAGCACGAAGGCCGGTTCACACTGCAGGGTGACGGTGCTGATCACGCCGAGCGCGCCGAGGCCGACGCGGGCGGCGTGGAACAGCTCCGGGCGGCGGCCGGCCGAGCAGCCGACCACGGTGCCGTCCGCCAGCACCAGTTCCAGCCCGGCGACCTGCGTGGCGATGCCGCCGAACGCGGCGCCGGTGCCGTGCGTGCCGGTGGAGATGGCGCCGGCGATGGTCTGCGCGTCGATGTCACCCAGATTGGTCATCGCCAGGCCGAGCCGGTCGAGTTCGGCGTTCAGCTCGCGCAGCGTGGTGCCCGAGCGCACGGTGACCTGCTTGGCTTCGAGATCGGCCGAGGCCAGCCCGGTCCACTGGGTGAGGTTGACGGCGTCGGAATCGGCGACCGCGATCGGGGTGAACGAGTGGCCGCTGCCCAGCGCGCGCACGCGGCGGCCGTCGACCGCGGCGTCGGTCACGGCTTCGGCGATTTCCGCGACACTGCGTGGTTTGTGCACCCGCTGGGGGCTGGCCGTCGCGGTGCCTGCCCAGTTCGTCCACCGTGTCATCAACTGATCCCGTCGCCGGCTGTGGGTAAGCGAACGATAAGTGAATAGTATTCGCGTTTCAAGCGTGTTTGTCGTACCGTACTGGGAGTGAACCTGCCTGATGCCACCGCGTTCGACCTGGCGACGAAGGATCTCGACCCGCCGCTGGCGGTCGTCGACCTCGCCGCCTTCGACGCGAACGCCGACGACCTCGTGCGGCGGGCGAGCAAGCCCCTCCGCGTGGTGAGCAAGTCGGTGCGCTGCCGGGCGCTGCTGGAACGCGTGCTGGCCAAGCCGGGGTTCCGCGGCGTGATGAGCTACTCGCTGGCGGAGGCGTTGTGGCTGGTCGAGACCGGTACGGCGGACGACGTGGTGGTCGCCTACCCGACCGTGGACCACGCCGCGCTGCGCCGCCTGGCCGCCGACGACCGGGCCCGCGCCGCTGTTTCGATCATGGTGGACTCACCAGCGCACCTGGACGTGGTCGATTCCGCGCTGGGCTTCGACCACCCGGAGATCCGCGTCTGCCTGGAACTGGACGCGTCGTGGCGCCCGCTCCGCGCACTGCACGTCGGCACGCGGCGGTCGCCGGTGTTCACGCCACGCCAGGCTCGCGATTTCGCCGCGGCGATCGATGCGCGGCCGGGGTTCCGGCTGGTCGGGATGATGGCTTACGAAGGGCAGATCGCCGGTTTCCCGGACGCGGCCGGCGGCCGGCTGCAGTCGGCGGCGGTCCGCTGGATGCAACGGAAGTCCGCGGCTGAATTGCTGGCCCGGCGCGGCGCCGCGGTCCGCGCGGTGCGGGAGGTCGCGGACCTGGAGTTCGTCAACGGCGGCGGCACGGGCAGCGTCGAGGTCACCGGCTCGGACGCCTCGGTCACCGAAATCGCCGCGGGCTCGGGCCTGCTGGGCCCGACCCTGTTCGACGGCTACACCCGCTTCCAGCCAAAACCGGCCGCGATCTTCGCCCTCCCGGTGGTCCGCAAACCCACGCGGGCCATCGCCACCCTGTTCTCGGGCGGCTACGTCGCCTCGGGCCCGGCGGCCGCTTCACGCCTGCCTTCGCCGTACCTGCCCGCGGGCCTGAAACTGCTGGGTCTCGAAGGCGCAGGCGAGGTGCAAACCCCGGTCACCGGCCGCGGCGCGCGACACTTGAACGTCGGCGATCGAGTCTGGCTACGCCACGCGAAGGCCGGGGAACTCGCGGAGCGCTTTACCCACTACCACCTCATTCAAGGTGATCGAGTGGAGCAAACCGTCCCCACCTACCGAGGCGAACACCAAAGCTTCGGCTAACCAGGCCCCGGGCTCCCCTCGACCCGAAAACCCCTTGGCACACCGGGATTCCTACCCAGGGCCTCCCACCTGCTCAACCCCATCGGGCCAAGGCGCCCACCCGCCCGACGAGGTGCACCAACCTACCGAGGTGAACACCAAAGCTTCGGCCAGCCAGCCCGGGCCCTCCTCGATCTGTCCGCCCGCAACCCTTTGGCACACCAGCATCCCTGCCCAGCGCCCCCCACCTGCTCAACCCCACCGGGGCCAAGGCCCACCCGCCCAACTACAGCCCCCGCCGCTCCCAGGGGGGCGTTCCCATGCCCACTCTACGACGAATTCGCCGGGGGCTCGGCGGGATGCGGTGGTTGTCCACAGTGGTCATCCATTGTGGATAAGTGGCGGCTCGGATGGGGGATGCGGTTGCTTGTGCGGCGGGGCGCGTGCATGCGGACCGGCCCCCACCCCGGCGCTTGATCGTGACGACGGAAGGGGATTGGTTGTCAAGGCGGGAAAGCGTGCCTTGACAACCAATCCCCGCCGTGTTGTTGGCTGTGGACCGGGGTGGGGAGGGGCTGGCTGGTGGTCCGGCGAGTGTTCCCGGCCGCCGGTAGGCAAGCCCGGCGCGCCAAGGGCAACCAGCGAAAGCGCCCGTGCCTACTCGCCCAGGCGGCTGGCCAGGTAGGTCTTGATCAGGTACTTCGTTTCCTCCACCACTTCCGCGTCCCCGTTCGGGTCGCGGTGGAAGGCGAGTTTCAGCAGGGAGTCCGCCGCCTCGTTGGCGATGGTGATGGCGAACCACAGCCGTTCCTGCGGCACGTCCAGATAGTTCGACAGCAGCTCGGTCAGCGCATCAGCGATCACCCGGTTGTTGTCCCGGCTTTCGTCCAGCAGTTGCCGGTCGACCACGTCGCCGAAGTGGACCTTCGAGAAGCCCGGCACGTTCCGGTGCATGTCCAGGTAGATGTCCAGGATCGAGTCGACCACGTCCCACCAGTGCGAGTGCGAGACCCCGCTCAGCCGCTCGCCGACGGCCGCCATGAACCGGTCCAGGTTCCGCTGGGTGAGCGCCTGCACCACGGCCCGCTTGTCCGGGAAGAACTGGTACAGCGAGCCCACCGCCACCCCGGCCCGCTTCGCGATCAGCGTGGTGGTCAGCGCCTCGTACCCGATCTCGTCGATCAGCGCGGCCCCGGCGTCGAGCATCTGCTCGACCCGCTTGGCGCTGCGCTGCTGCACCGGCTGGCGGCGCAGCGGGGTGGCTTCCGTGCCGGGCGCCTTGTTCTCGGACACGTCCTGCTCCTCCCGGCCGCAACGCCCCAGTACTTGATCTTGCCGATATCGCTCGCCGGCTGGTCAGGACCCTACCGCGTGCGAACCCTTCCCCCCGGTCGAGGGAACGGGTTAGGATGTGAGAACTATTCACATTCCCCGCGCGGCGAAAGCGAGTAGCTGGTGGAGAACCTGAACTTCCCGCCCGGCTTCCGCTGGGGCGTGTCCACCTCGGCCTTCCAGATCGAGGGTGCGGTCACCGAGGACGGGCGCGGACCGTCCATTTGGGACACATTCACCGCGACCCCCGGCAAGATCGCGGGCGGCGAGCACGCGCGGACCGCCGCCGACCACTACCACCGGTACCGCGAGGACGTCGCGCTGATGGCCAGGCTCGGCGTCGACGCCTACCGCTTCTCCTTCGCCTGGCCCCGCATCCAGCCCACCGGCAAGGGCGCCCCGGAACCCCGCGGCCTCAGCTTCTACGACCGCCTGCTCGACGAGATCTGCGCGGCGGGCATCGACCCGGTCGCCACCCTCTACCACTGGGACACCCCGCAGGCGCTCGAAGACGCCGGCGGCTGGCTCGCCCGCGACACCGCCGAGCGCTTCGGTGAGTACGCCGAAATCCTCGGCACGCACTTCGCCGACCGCGTGAAGATGTGGATCCCGCTCAACGAGCCGATGGTCATGTCGATCTTCGGGTACGCCATCGGAGAGTACGCCCCCGGCCAGACGTTGCTGCTCGGCGCGATTCCCACCGCGCACCACCAGCACCTCGCGCACGGCCTCGCGGTCAGGGCGCTCCGCGCGGCGGGCGGCAAGTCCATCGGCACGGCGAACAACCACTCGCCGGTCTGGCCCGCGACCGATTCCGCCGCCGACGTCGAAGGCGCCCGACAGCTCGACGCGCTGCTCAACCGCCTCTTCGCCGATCCCGTGCTGCTCGGCAGCTATCCCGAGGAATTCCACGAGCACCTGCCGCCCGGGTTCGCCGACGACCTGCCGGTCATCGCGCAGCCGCTCGACTTCTACGGCGTCAACTACTACGAACCGCAGGGCGCCGCCGCTCCGGGCGAGGGCAATCCGCTGCCGTTCGAACTCCGCGACGTCGAGGGCTATCCCAGGACCACCAACGATTCCCCGATCGTGCCGGACGCCTTCCGCGAACTTCTGGTGCAGCTCAAGGAACGCTACGGCGACCGGCTCCCGCCGATCATGGTCACCGAGAACGGCTGCAGCTTCGCCGACGAGGTCACGCCCGACGGTCGTGTGCCCGACGTCGCGCGCATCGACTTCCTCCGCGAGCACCTGCGCGCGGTGCGTGCCGCGATGGACGCCGGGGTCGACGTCCGCGGCTACTTCGTCTGGTCGCTGCTCGACAACTTCGAGTGGTCCAAGGGCTACGCGCCCCGGTTCGGCTTGGTCCACGTCGACTACCGAACGCAGATCCGCACGCCGAAGGATTCGTACTTCTGGTTCCGCGAGCTGATCGCGGCCCATGGACACTAGACCGGCCGCGCTCGCCGAACCGGTCACCCGGGTCCGCCCGGGCTGGACCGCCCTGCTGTTCCTGGCGAACTTCGGGCTGTGGCTGGGTTTCTACGCGCCCATCCAGGTGCTGCTGCCACGCCAGGCGGAACTGCTCGACGCGGCGAACAAGGAACTGGTCTTCGGCATCGTGACCGGCGTCGGCGCGTTTGTTTCGCTGGTCGCCAATCCGGCGATCGGGCTGCTGTCGGACCGCACCACCTCGCGCTTCGGCCGCCGTCACCCGTGGACCGTCGCGGGTGCGCTGCTCGGCGCCGCCGGGCTCGTGCTGCTGGCCGTCGCGCCGAACGTGCTGCTGATGACCGTCGGCTGGTGCCTGGTCCAAGCCGGGCTGAACGGCATGCTCGCCACGCTGACCTCCGCGCTGCCCGACCGCGTCCCCGTCGGGCAGCGCGCGCAGATCGGCGGTTTCATCGGGATCAGCCAGATGTTCGGCACGGTGCTCGGCGCGGTGCTGGTCACCGTGCTCGTCACCAGCCTGCCCGGCGGCTACCTCGCCTGCGCGCTGGTGGTGCTCGCCGGCGCGGCCGCGTTTGTGCTGCGCACCCCGGACACCGTGCTGCCCGCCGCCTGGCGCCCGCCCGGTTCGCTGTGGCAGCTACCGCGTCGCCTGTGGATCTCCCCGCGACGGCATCCGGACTTCGCGCGGGCCTGGGCCTGCCACTTCCTGATCGGGCTCGGCAACGCGCTCGGCACGCTCTACCTGCTGTTCTTCCTCAAGGACTCGGTCGGCCACCCGGATCCGGACACCGGACTGCTGGTGCTGATGGGGCTGTACGGCGTCGCGCTGATCATCGGCGCGCTGGGCGCGGGGGTGCTGTCGGACCGCTCGGGCCGCCGCAAGCCGTACGTGGTCGGGGCGTCGATCGCGATGGCGCTCGCCGCGCTGCTGCTCGTCTTCTCGCAGACCTGGCTCGCCGCACTGGCCGCGGCGCCGCTGCTCGGCATTGGTTTCGGCACCTACTGGGCGGTGGCGATGGCGATGCTCACCCAGGTGCTGCCCGCGGCGCAGGACCGGGCGAAGGACCTCGGCGTGGTCAACATCGCGAACTCGCTGCCGCAGGTGGTCGCGCCCCTGCTGGCCACGGCCATCCTGGCCGGGCTCGGCGGTTATCCGGGGCTGTTCGCCGCGTCGGCGCTGGCCACCCTGCTGGCCGGGGTGATGGTCACGCGGATCCGATCAGTGCGCTGATCAGAAGTCCGGGAAGTGGGACCGCGGGCCGGTGCCGGTCGGGGGAGGGGGAGTGCAACGGCACCGGCCCGCGGGGTTCTCGGGGCCCGCGTCAGGGCGGGATGTCCACGGGTTGCGTTGTGCAATTTTGCGCCCGTGGGCTTGAGCATCACGTTAGCGTTCGATTACTGCTCTGGCTAGCGGATTCTCACTAAATTTGCGATTAATCGCAGAAGCACCGGTGGGGATCGGGGAGTTGGGGGGCGGTCGACTCATCTCGCTCGGGGGTACGGATGAGCCGACCGCCGGTCGGGGGCGCCCGCGGGGGATCGGGCGCACCGGTGGGGAGCTCAGGTGGTGGCGATCGCCTGCCGCGGCGAGGTCACCAGCGCGTGGCGGCCGGGAGCGCGGCCGTCCGCGCGGTTCTGGGCGGGCACCGAGCGACGGCCCTTGCCCTTGACGTCCGGCTGGGTGGCCAGGCCACCGGCGACCAGGTGCTCGTGGGCCACCTGCCACACCGAGCACGGCGCCTTGCAGCGGTGCCACCGGGTGGAGCAGGTCGGGCAGTCACCGCGCTCGTCCGGCTCGTGCGCCAGCAGGATCGCCCGCCAGCCTTCGGTCAGCCGCGGCAGTTCGGAGCGGGCCACCGAAACCAGCGACTGCGCGTCCGCGCGGTTGGCGAGATCGGAAAGCATGTCGAGGCGCTCCCACACGGCATTGCGGAGTACCTGTCCGAGGATCTGGTCCACCTGGAACTCACCGTTACCTTTCCGCCAGTTTGGCGGCTTCGTTGAGCGCGGTCCTGAGCTGCCCGAGCTGGCTGCCGGTCATCCGGGCGGTTTCGCCGGGCGGCCCGACGAGCACCACCTGGCGGTCGTCCACGAAAACCGTGACGCACCGCTCGCGGTTGATCAGGTCGCCGCACTGCACACGCCACACCGTCTGGCCGCCTTCGTGCCTGCGGAGGTGCGCCGAGCGCGGGTCGACCGCCTGGGGCACGGCACGCGGGACGGAAGCGCGTGCGGGGTTCACGGTGGCCGTGCGACCTGTCGGGATCGAGTCCAGGAACTCCACCGGCTACTCCGCTCTGCTCGTCGCTCGCAACTACTCGGGTCTTCTCGGGTGTTCGTAGCTCTCCGTGAGGGGCGGCCGCTGGCGGTCGCTGTCCGTGATCACCGGGGGTGCCGGAGTGCTCACGGAGAACTGCGATCTACATTGCGGTGAAAGCGAGGCGGAAAGAAGATGGCATGGCCGTCATAGCGGCGACCGGCCAGAGTTCCACGATAAGCGGTCGGCGGAGTTCGGCCGGGCCGATCAGACTCAACAATCGGCCTTTCGCACGGTTGAATAGGTGTGCCTACGCTGTGGACAGACGCCCGACGGACTGTGAGGGGGCGCGAATGGACGCCATGAACAGCGCTGAGTCCCACCAGGGACAAGCTGGTCATCCCATCCCGCCGACTGCCTGGGAGCAGCCGGAGATGCGAGAGGCGCTCGCCGCTCGCGAGATCAGCTCGGTCTACCGCCAGTTGCGCAAGCACGGTGTTTCGCAGCGCCAGATCGCCGCGATGACCGGCCAGTCGCAGTCCGAGGTGTCGGAGATCCTCAAGGGGCGGCAGGTGATGGCCTACGACGTCCTGGTGCGGATCGCCGACGGCCTGGGTGTCGCCAGGGGATACATGGGCCTCGCCTACGACGAGGCCACGGCGATACAGGTCGTCGGCAACGCCGACGGCCAGCAGGCTGAGGAGGACGAGTCCGTGAAACGGCGGAAGTTCCTCGCGCACGCCGCGCAGGTCACCATGGGTGCAGCGGTCTTCGGGCCGGCGTCCGAGGCTTGGGCGACGCGTCCCGCGAGGACACCGGCGCCAGGCCGGATCGGGATGACCGACGTCCGGCAGATGGAGGCCGCCACCCGGGCCCTTCGCGCGCTGGACTACCAGTACGGCGGCGGGTTCTGCCGCGACGCGGTGGTCGCGCAACTGTCCTGGGGTCAGCAGATGCTCGAGTCCAGCGGTGCCGAGCTGGTCAAGTCCCGGCTCTACGTGGCACTGGCCGACCTGCACAGCCTGGCCGGCTGGACCTCGTTCGACACCGGCCTGGTCGACTCGGCGCGCGGGCACTTCGCCAACGCGCTGGACCTGGCCAAGCAGGGCGACAACAACCCGCTGGTGGCCAACGTGCTCTACCGGATGGGCCGCGTCTACCTGCACCAGGACGCGCCGAACGACGCGCTCAAGCTGTTCCAGCTGGGCCAGATCGCGGCCCAGGAATCGGGCTCCGAGCTGGCGATCTCGGTGCTGTGCGCGAACCAGGCGTGGGCCTACGCGATGATGGGCAACGAGGAGCAGGCGCTCAAGCTGCTCGGCCGCACCAAGGACGAGTTCGCCCGCGCGGACATCGCCAGCGCCGAGTCCTGGGTGCAGTTCTTCAACGAGACCGACGTCTACGCGATGATCGGCACGGTGCACACCGCGCTGGCCATCGAGGGCAAGGCCGAGCACACCAAGTACGCGATCCCGGCGCTGACCAGGGCGGTCGAGGCCTACGGCGACGACATGGCCCGCAGCCGGGTGTTCAACCTGAGCGCGCTGGCCACCAACCACCTGCTCGAAGGCGACCTGGACCAGGGCGCGAAGGTGGGCGGCAAGGCGCTGGACGCGGCCGAGGGGCTGAAGTCCGCGCGCATCAAGGACCGGATGATGCCGTTGAAGGTCGAGGCCGAGCGGCGCCGGAACAACGCCGACGCCCGCGAGCTCGCCGAGCGCATCAACGCGTTCTACGCCGCTTGAGCGAGGCGGGCGGGACCGGTGACGGCGACCCTGGACACCGTCTTGGACGGCCGGTTCACCAGGGAGAAGCTGGACGGGGCGCTCGCGCAGGCGTGCGCCCTGCTCGGCGTGGAATCCCGCGGGGCGCGGCTGCTGCGGTTCACCAACAACGCGGTCTACTCGCTGGCCGGCGCGCCAGTCGTGGTGCGGATCGTCGGTTCGCGGACGCTGCGCCACCGCGCGTACAAGGTGGTCACCGTGGCCGAGCACTTCGCCCGGCACGGCGTGCCCGCCATTCGCCTGTTCGGTGACCTGCCGCAGCCGCTGGAGCTGGGCGAACACCGGGTGACGGTGTGGGAGCGCGTGCCGGGGCCCGCCGGTCAGGGCACCGCCGCCGACCTGGCCGCGCTGCTGCGCCAGGTGCACCGGCTGCCACCGCCGGACGGCGTCGGCGACTGGGCGCCGCTGGACGACGTCCGTGCCCGCGTGGCCGACGCCGAGGAGCTGGCACCCGGCGACCGGCGGTTCCTGCTGGACCGCTGCGCCGAGGTGGAAGAACAGCTGGCCGAGGTCGAATTCGCGCTGCCGAAGGCGCTGGTCCACGGGGACGCGCACCCCGGGAACGTGATCGCCGGGCCGGACGGGCCGGTGCTGTGCGACTTCGACTCGTCCTGCGTCGGCCCGCCGGAGTGGGACCTGATCCCGCTGGCCGTCGGCCGCGAGCGGTTCGGCGACCCCGCCGGGCGCTACCGGGAGCTGGTCGAGGGGTACGGCTTCGACGTGACCCGCTGGTCCGGCTTCCCGGCGCTGCGGGCGGCCCGCGAGCTGAAGCTCACCACCAGCGTGCTCCCGATCCTGCGCAGCCATCCGTACGTCCGGGGGCAGCTGCGGATGCGGCTGGCCGACCTGCGCGCGGGCCGGACCGGTACCCGATGGAGTCGGTACCGCTGAACAGCGGTAAAAAACCCCGGCATTCAGCGACGGAGAATGACCGTTCGTCGTTTCTGTTCCACACCGGCGCTGCAGCTAGTGAATTCGGCCCGACTGATCACCCCACTTAGATGATTCGTTACTCAGAATGAACGCGGACTGATTACACACCGCCACCAAGCACCCGATCGAAGATCGTCTTGCCTGCTCAGGCGAGTGAGCGGAGCTCTTCCGCGAGCGGTTTTGCCTCGGGACGGTTGAGCTCTGTGTAAATGGGCAGCGCCGCTTCGTAACGCGCGCGGGCCTCGGCGATATCACCGGCGAGCTTCGCGACATCACCGAGCGCGTGGATCGCGCGCGCCTGTTCGAAGGCCGACCCGGCCGATTCCATCGTGGCGAGCGCGGCGCCGACCTGGGCGCGTGCCTCGTCGAACCGTTCGTCGTGCGCGAGCGCCCGGCCGAGGTCGATCTGCGCGCGGGCGCGGTTGTACTCGTCGCCCTGGGCGTCGAGCAGCGACTTGGCCTGCTCCAGCCGGTCCACCGCCTCGTGTGCCCGGCCCGCCTTGACCAGCGTCACGCCGAGGTTGACCAGCGCGAGGTTCACGTCGTGCGCGCGCTCGAGGCGGCGGGCGTAGGCCAGGTTCTCCTCGAAGTGGGCCAGCGCGTCCTCGGTCCGGCCCTGCGCCAGCGCGACCAGGCCCAGCCCCTCCATGGACCGGATCGCGATGGCCTGGTCACCACCGCCGGCCAGGGTTTCCTTCGCCGCCGTGTAGTACTCGATGGCCTCGTCGAACCGCCCGGCACCGCGGCAGGCGGCGCCCGAACGGTTCAGCATCAGGGCCTTCGCCGAGGTGTTGCCCCATTCCTCGGCGCACTCCACGCCGAGCTGGCTGACCGTGAGGAAGTCGCGGTAGTGCTTGCGGAGCAGGAACAGCGGCCACATCGCGGCGGCCAGTTGCCAGGCCAGCTCGGGCAGCTCGTGCCGGACGGCGTCCTTGATCGCGGCGATCAGGTTGGGCCGCTCGCGCTCCAGCCACGGCAGGGCGTCGTCGTTGCCGGGCAGCGAGTCGGCGTCGGGCGCGTGGCCGGCGAACTCGTACGGAATGCGGTCCTGGTCGGGCACGGTCAGCGTGTCCTCGGTCCGGCGCGCGGCGTGCAGGTACCACTCGAGGATGCGGCGGCGGGCGGCTTCGGCCTCCACCGGATCGGCGGCGGCCTTGTCCCCGGCGTGCATGCGCACCAGGTCGTGGAACTCGAACCGGTCCTGGTTCGCGTCGAGCAGCCCGGACTGCACCAGCTCGCCGAGCAGCACCTCGGTGTCGTCCACCGACCGCCCGGCGGCGCCGGACGCGGCGCCGAGCCCGAACTCGGGCCCCGGGTGCAGGCCGAGCGCGCGGTAGAGCCGCGCCGCCTCCGGGGACAGGTCCTGGTACGAGAGGTCGAAGGTGCTGGTCACCGAGAGGTTCTCCTTCTGGTCCGCCAATGCCGCCAGCCGCAATCGTTCCAGTTGGGCGGCGGCGCGCGCAGCGGACAGGTGCGGCTGGTTGGCCAGCTTGACGCCCAGCACGTGCAGCGCGATCGGCAGTCCGTCGCAGAAGGACACCATCTGCGTCAGGTGCGGGGAGAGCACCTCGGTGCGCTCGTCGTCGACGATCGCCGACAGCAGCTGGACGCCGTGGCCGTGCTCGAACTTGGTCAGCTCGAGGCGCCGCGCCCCGTGGCTCGCACGCAGCCCGCCGAGGCGGAAACGGCTGGTCACCACCACCACGCTGCCGGACGCGGTGGGGATCAGCGGGGCCACCTGCTCGGAGGACACGGCGTCGTCGAGCACCACCAGCAGCGGACGGCCCGCGGTCTCGGAGCGGTAGAGCGCCTTCAGCTCATCGAGCCCGGCGGGCTGCTTCTTGCCGTCGATGCCGAAGGCCTCGAGGAACCGCTTGAGCAGTTCACCCGTATCGGTGGGTCCGCCGGCGTTGAAGGCGCCGAGATCGGCGTACAACTGCCCGCGGGGGAAGCGCGCGCGGACGCGGTGCACCCAGTGCCGCGCCAGCGCGGACTTGCCGATGCCGCCGAGCCCGCTGATCACCTGCACCACGGGCCGGTCGCGGGGACCGTCGAGCAGCCGGTCCAGCAACTCCAGCTGCTCGGTGCGGTTGGTGAAATGGGCGGGCGGGTGCTCCAGCTCCCGCGGCACCGCCGGCTCCACCTCCGGCGAACGCCGCGGCGCCGGCGCGGTGGTCATCGAACCCTGGCCGGTGGTCACACCTGCTCCTCCGCTGTGCACACGCGTGCTGACGTCAGAGCGTGCCGCCCCGGTTCCGCTTCGGGCAAGACAACCACCAGGAAGCGCCCGTTCGGCCCAGGTCCGTACCCCCGAACAGCCCTACGTCACCTGGCCTCCGGGTCCGGTGTCACGAATGTGGCTTTCGAGACGCCAGACGTCTCGAAAGCCACATTCGTGACACGCGGGGTCCCGGGGCTTGGTGTTGTTGAGGGCCCCCGCGCCATGGGCCTAGGCGACCGGCGCTCTGGTGAGGACCACCGCGAAGCCGAAGGCCAGGCCCATCACGGTGAGTTCCAGGGTGGCCCAAAGCGCCAGCGCGGTCCGTTCGTGGCGCATGATCTTCGGCATCAGCCGCCACCGCACGTGTGCGCCGAGCAGGGCGATCACGCCGGTGCAAGCCAGCTTCAGCAGGACCAGCTGCCCGTACGGCGTGGTGAGCAGCCCGGTCATCAGGTCCATCGTCGGGTTCAGGTTGATTTCGACGATCCCGTTGAACAGCCCGGTCGCCGCGGAGAGGAGCAGACAGAGGGTGGCCAGCTTCGAGAAGCGCGGCAGGGCGTGCGCCAGCAGAGTCCGGTTGCCGACCAGGAGCACCGCCATCGCGCCGAGGCCGCCGGTCCAGGCGACGGCGCTCATCACGTGCAGCTCCATCGAGATCATCGTGTAGTCGTGGTAGTCCCAGTTCGACGCGTGCCCGGTGACCGGCAGCGGCAGCAGCGCGAACAGGCCCAGCCCGACCCGCACCTCCGCGGGCACCTTCTCGCCGTGCCGCAGTGTGAGCACACCGAGCCCGGCGTGCACCAGCGCCAGCACCCCGACCACGAGCAGCGCCTTGCCCGCGCCGATCTGCACGATGTACGCCCACACGTCCCCCGCGCCGATGGTTTCGGCCTGCGGGCGGAACTCCGCGGTCTGCAACACGAGCGCGACGAACGCGGTGACCGACCACACCAGCGCGCTTGCCACCGCGGCGGGCCGCGCCAGGCGCAGCACCGGTTCGGTCAGCTTCGGCCGGTCGTAGCCGACGAGCACCGACAGCAGTGACAGCCCGATCGTCGCGACGGCCGCGATGTCCAGCAGCACCCGCACGATCGGGATGGCCACCGAGACCACCTCGCTCACCTCGGTCACCCCGGGGATCGGCGCGGTCGCCGACAGTGCCACGCCGATCAGCGCGCCCACCAGTGCGGCGGTGACCACGCAGAACAGCGTGGAGTAACGGACTCGCGAGGTGGTCTCGGCCTGGGTCATGACTTCGTCGGTTCCTTACCCGCGCGCAGCGCGAACACCAGGCCCAGCGCGAGCAGCACCACCGCGCCGGCGATCCACACCCACAGCGGGACGCCGCCGGACGCTTCTTCGGCCGCGCCGCCGCCGGTGCCGCCGGAGCGCGCCGCGTCGGCGGCCGCCGGGGTGCCGGTGCCCGCCTTCGCCAGGGTGAACTTGATCTCGTCGCTCACCGCGTGCCCGTCCGCGGACAGGATGCGGAAACCGATCGTGTACTCACCGGCCGGGCCGAGCGGGCGCAGCGGCGCCGACACCACGTTGCCCTTGACCTCGACCGCGCCCTCGGCCCACTGCGAGCCGTCGGGGCCGGTGACCGCGACCTGGTTCACGTCGGCGGACTGCACGTACTGGTCGAAGGTCAGGGTGACCCGCGCCGGGCCCTCCTGCAGCGTCGTGCCCTTCGCCGGGTCGGACGACACCAGCACGTTGTGCGCCAGCGCCGGGGAGGCGAGGCCGAGCAGCGCCGTCGCGGTCAGCACCGCGACCAGGATCCGCCTCATGCGTCCGCCTTCGGGGCCGCACCGCGGCGTGCGCGGATGGTCGCGCCCGCGCCGACACCGAGACCCAGCGCGCCGACGGCGAGGCCGACCCCGCCGAGCCAGCGCGCGGTGTTGTCGGTGGCCGAAGCAGCCGACGCCTCGTTGTGGCCGGACGACTGCTCGCCGGAACTCGTGGCCGCGGCGTCGTGGCCGTGGTCACCGCCGCTGCTCGCCGCGGCCAGCTTGATCGTCGGCGCCGGGTGCTCCGGCTCCTCGCCGCCGTCCGGGGGCGGCGGCGCGTCCCAGGCCACCACCTTGCCGTTCTCGTAGGTCTGCGTGGCCGGCAGCACCAGGGTGTCCACAGTGGACGGCAGGGTGGACGCGTTGAACTCGAACTCCTGGTATTCCCCGGATCCGGCGGCGATCTTGGTGCCGCCCTGCGCGGTCCAGGTGATCTTGCTGACCACCTCCGCCACGTCGGCGCCCTTGCCGTTCTTCACCGGGGTCGGCAGCGTGGCCTTGGTGATCTCGGCGGACCAGCCCGGCACCGGCTTGGTGCGCGCGGAGGTGATCCCGTACTCGGCGGGGAAGGCGACCTCGACCTTGGTGGTGCCGGCGTCGGCTTCCTCGTTGGGCACGCGCAGCACGATGAGGCCGCGGCCGCCCTTCTGCGGCTCCTGCCCGTAGTAGTCCGCGGTGACGTGCGCCGAGGCCAGCCCGGCACCCATCAGGCCGGTGAGCCCGGCCACGCCCGCGAGCACGGCAGCGCGCTGGATGAATCGTTTTGTCGACATTGAACTTTCGCTCCTGAACAAAGGTCTTGGGGGGTAAGGGGTTCAGGTAGCGAGAGGCGGTCCGCGCCGGCCGAGCGCCGTGCGCAGGAACACCGGGACGGGCCCGGCGGACAGTTCCGGGTGGACGGTCACCGGCCGGATCGCCCGGCCGCGGACCGGCGCGGGCGTCCAGCTGACCGGCAGCAGCAGCCGCAGGCTCGCCAGCACCACGCGCAGCAGCGACTCGGCACGCGCCAGCAGCACCGCGGTGCCGAGCACGGCGAGCGTGTGCGCCGCGGTCATCGGCAGCGTGCCGCTGATCACACCGGTGCCGCTGTGCTCGGTGGCGTGCCCGCCGAGTTCGGTGAGCACGAAGTGCATCACCAGCTGTGCCGGGCCGAGCACGGTGAGAATGCCGGGCAGGCCGGTGGTCCGGTCGGCCAGCGCGGTGGAGACCCACCCGATCAGGGCGGTCAGCAGCACGGTGAGCGAGAGGTTCGGGAACTGGCCATCGGCCAGGGCGTGGGCGGTGATCGCCAGCGCCGCGGAAGCCGGCGCGAGCAACAACCCGCGTACAACGCGTAACGCGCTGTGTTCGGGGCGGGGTCGGCTCACCAGACCAGCGTATGGGACCCGTCCACGGTCGGCGAAGGCCATCCCGCGTCTTGAACACAGTGTATCCACCGGCTGCGCGCAAGTAGGAGAAATTCATGGTTGTCGCAGGTGACACCGGTTGCCGCGATAAATCGGCTGCCGATTGTCACGCCCCTGTGCTTGCCGATTCGGAGGTGATCCGCAAATGTAGTCGCACCCAATGGCGGCTTGACCCGCCTCAGCGATTCGGGGCATGCCGCGTACGGGCCAAGGGTTAGGGTGCTGCACCAAACGGGTTAGTTCCGGCCGGAGGGAGGTCGCGCCGATTCGTCGGCGTGCGCATATGACTACGGGTTCGAAGGACGGCAAGCCAGGCGAAGAGGAGGCCGTGGGTGGTGGCGCGCACAGCGCCGAGACCCAGGACCTCGCGAACGCCCCGGACACGACCGGCGCAGGTCATTCCCCGGACGAGCATGTCCCGCTCGAACTGGCCGCGGACCGGCCCGCCGAGACGGACAAGACGGTGTTCGGGATCGCCGCGGTGCTGGCGATCGCCATCATCGCCTGGGGTGTCTCGTCCCCGTCGAGCCTCGCCTCGGTGGCCAAGACGCTGCTCAACAAAGCGGTAATTCCCTACGGTGGCTGGGCATTCGTGCTCACCGCCTCCGGATTCGTGTTGTTCGCGGTGTGCCTGGCGATCAGCCGGTACGGCCGCATTCCGCTGGGCCAGGACAAGGAGAAGCCGGAATTCCGGACCTCCTCGTGGATCGCCATGATGTTCAGCGCCGGAATGGGCATCGGCCTGATGTTCTTCGGTGTCTACGAACCGGTTTCGCACCTCGCGAGCCCGCCGCCGGGGACCGCCGCGGCCGGCTCCGACGAGGCCGTGCACACCGCGATGGCGACCACGCTGTTCCACTGGACCGTGCACCCGTGGGCGATCTACGCGGTGGTCGGCCTGGCCATCGCCTACAGCACCTTCCGCAAGGGCCGCAGCCAGCTGATCAGCTCGGTGTTCGCGCCGCTGCTCGGCAAGCGCCGCACCGAGGGCCCGCTGGGCAAGGCGATCGACGTGATGGCGATCTTCGCCACGCTGTTCGGCTCGGCCGCCTCGCTGGGCCTCGGCGCGCTGCAGGTCGGCGGCGGGCTCGGCGCGGTCGGCTGGATCGACAACCCCGGCAAGGGCGTGCTGGTGGCGATCATCGCCATCCTGACCATCGCGTTCATCGCCTCGGCGGTGTCCGGTGTGGCCAAGGGCATCCAGTGGCTGTCCAACATCAACATGGTGCTGGCCGCGGTGCTCGCGGTCTTCGTGCTGGTGGTCGGCCCGACCGTGCTGATCTTCAACCTGGTGCCCGGCGCGATCGGGGACTACTTCCGCGAGCTGGCCGAGATGTCCGGCCGCACCGGCGCCACCGGCGGCGAGGAGATGCAGACCTGGCTCTCCGGCTGGACGGTCTTCTACTGGGCGTGGTGGATCTCGTGGACGCCCTTCGTCGGCATGTTCATCGCCCGCATCTCGCGTGGCCGCACCATCCGCCAGTTCATCATCGGCGTGATCGCGGTGCCGAGCGTGGTGAGCCTGCTCTGGTTCGCCATCTTCGGCGGGGCGGCCATCGACCGGCAGCAGAACGGCGTGGACATCGCCGGTGCGGGCAGCGAGCAGTCGGCCACCTTCGAGCTGCTCGAGACGCTGCCGTGGTTCATCCCGATCGCCATCCTGGTGATGGTGCTGGTGTCGATCTTCTTCGTCTCCGGCGCGGACGCGGCGTCGGTGGTGATGGGCACGCTGTCGCAACGCGGCTCGGTGCACCCGCGGAAGAACGTGGTGATCTTCTGGGGCGTGCTGATGGGCGCGGTCGCCGCGGTGATGCTGCTGGTCGGCGGGAACGACGGCCTGAAGGGGCTGCAGAACCTGACCATTCTCATCGCCGTGCCGTTCGTGCTGGTGATGATCGGTCTCTGTGTCGCCGTGTGGCGCGACCTGCGCCATGATCCGCTGGTACTGCGGGAGGACGAGATGATGAGGTCACTGGAAGAGATGCACGAGGAGCGCACCGGGGGAGCCAGGCCCCGGCGCCGGCTGCTCAAGGGCCGCCGGCCGTGAACTTCTTCGAGTTCGTCGCCGACCGGTGGGATCGGATCTCGCTCGAGGCGTGGTTGCACGTGAGCGCGGTCGTGCAGTGCACGATCATCGCCGCGGTGCTCGGCGTGCTGATCGGGGTGGCGGTCTACCGCTCCCCGATCGGCTCGGCCGTGGCCACCGCGCTGGCCAGCGCGATCCTGACGATCCCGTCGTTCGCGCTGCTCGGCCTGCTGATCCCGGTGGTCGGCCTCGGCACCGAGCCGACCGTGATCGCGCTGGTGCTCTACGCGCTGCTGCCGATCGTCCGGAACACCATCGTCGGGCTGGCCGGGGTGGACCCGGCCATCGCCGACGCCGCCAAGGGCATCGGCATGAGCCGGTTCGGCGTGCTGACCAGGGTCGAGCTGCGGCTGGCCTGGCCGGCCATCCTGGCCGGCATGCGCGTGGCCACCCAGATGCTGATGGGCATCGCGGTGATCGCGGCCTACGCGAAGGGGCCCGGCCTCGGTGACGAGGTGTTCTCCGGGCTGGTCCGCGCGGGCAGCGCCAACGCGGTGAACGAAGCGCTGGTCGGCACGATCGGCGTGGTCATCCTCGCGCTGCTGCTCGAGGGCGTGTACTTCCTGATCTCCCGATTCACCATCTCAAGGGGTGTCCGTGGCTGAGAACGTGGCAACGTCGGCGACCGCCGTCGAAAACGGCGGCGAAGAGGTCTCCGGGGTGGAGATCCAGCTCGAGCAGGTGAGCAAGCGCTACCCCGGCCAGCAGCACCCCGCGGTGGAGAACTTCTCCATGGTGGTGCCAGCCGGGAAGATCGTGATCTTCGTCGGGCCGTCCGGCTGCGGCAAGACCACCACCATGCGGATGATCAACCGGCTGATCGAGCCCACCTCCGGCAAGATCACCATCGGCGGCAAGGACGCGCTCTCGCTCAACCCGGACCAGCTCCGGCGCACCATCGGGTACGCCATCCAGCAGGCCGGGTTGTTCCCGCACTTCACCGTCGGCCAGAACATCGCGGTGGTGCCCGGCCTGCTCGGCTGGACCAAGCAGAAGATCTCCAGCCGGGTGGACGAGATGATGGACCTGGTCGGGCTGGACCCGGCCCAGTTCCGCGACCGGTACCCCCGGCAGCTCTCCGGTGGCCAGCAGCAGCGCGTCGGGGTGGCCCGCGCGCTCGCCGCGGACCCGCCGGTGCTGCTGATGGACGAGCCGTTCGGCGCGGTGGACCCGATCACCCGCGGCAACCTGCAGGACGAGCTGCTGCGGCTGCAGACCGACCTGAAGAAGACGATCGTTTTTGTCACGCACGACTTCAGCGAGGCGGTCAAGCTCGGCGACAAGATCGCCGTGCTCGGCGACCGGTCGACCATCCTGCAGTACGACACCCCGGACGCGATCCTGGCGAACCCGGCGAACGACACGGTGGCCGGTTTTGTCGGTGCCGGCGCCTCGCTCAAGCAGCTGACCCTGCTGCGGGTGCGGGACATCGACTACAGCGACGAGGGCCTGATCACGGTGACCAAGGGCGATTCGCCCGCGGACGTGCGCAAGCGGCTCACCGACGCGCGCAAGACCTACGGGCTGGTGCTCGACAACCGGCGCCGCCCGCTGAGCTGGGTGCACGTGCGTGACCTGGCCGCGGCCGGCTCGCTGGAGGCGGTGGCCCGCCCGATCGGCGACTCGGTGAGCACCCAGTCGACGCTGCAGGACGCGCTGGAGGCGATCCTCACCGAGGGCGGCCGCGCGGTGGTCACCGGCCCGCGTGGCGAGTACGTCGGCGGGGTGGACATCGAGACCGTGATGGACACCGTCCGGCAGCTGCGGGCCGAGCACGGGGACGACGCATGACCACCGCGCAGACCGACACCTCCGGCTTCACCACCGAATCCGGCTCGGCGCGTGCCGAGCGGGTGCGGTTGTTCGCGCAGCCGCTGGTGGTCGTGCTGATCGTCGGCGTGGTGCTGGCGTGGGTGTTCTCCAGCGAGCTGAAGCCGAACGAGCAGAAGACGCTCAACGCGAGCACGCTGCTCACCACGCTCGGCGAGCACCTGCTGATCACCGTGGTGGTCACCGCCATGGTGGTGGTGATCGCGGTGCCGCTCGGCATCGCGCTGACCCGCCGCTGGGCGAAGCCCGCCGCGCCGTTCTTCCTGGCCATCGCGAACATCGGGCAGGCCGCGCCCGCGCTGGGCGTGCTGGTGCTGTTCTTCCTGTGGACCGGCTGGGAGGGGCTGTGGGTGGTGGCCATCCCGCTGGCCTTCTACTCGCTGCTCCCGGTGCTGCGCAACACCATGGTCGGCCTGCAGCAGGTGGACCCGGCGCTGATCGACGCCGGCCGCGGCATCGGCATGTCGTCGTCGGCGGTGCTGCGGCGCATCGAGCTGCCGCTGGCCGTGCCGCTGATCCTGGCCGGGCTGCGGACCTCGCTGGTGCTCGCGGTGGGTACCGCGACGCTGGCGGTCTTCGTCAACGGCGGTGGCTTCGGCGTGCTCATCGACACCGGCTACAAGCTGCAGCTCAACCGCGTGATCGTGGTGGGCGCGGTGCTGGCGGTGGGCACGGCACTGATCGTGGACTGGCTCGGCGCGGTCGCCGAGCAGTACCTGGGACCGAAGGGGCTGCGATGAAACGCGGAATCCGCAAGATTTCCGCGCTGCTCGGCGCGGCGGTGCTGGCCCTGTCGGTGAGCGCGTGCGGGCTGGAGACCAACGCCGCGCTGCCGTACGCGGTCGGGCCGGGCTCGATCAAGCCGGTGCCCGCACTGTCCGGTGTGGACATCACGGTCGGCTCGAAGGACTTCACCGAGAACATCCTGCTGGCCTACATGGCCGAACTGGCCCTGTCGGCGGCGGGCATGGACGTCACCGACCTGTCCGACATCAAGGGCTCGACCAACGCGCGGCAGGCGCTGCTCGCCGGTGAGATCGACATGACCTGGGAGTACACCGGCACCGGCTGGATCAACTACCTGGGCAACACCGATCCGATCCCGGACGAGCAGCAGCAGTACGAGGCGGTGCGCAAGGCCGATCTCGAGCAGAACGGGATCAGCTGGCTGGACTACTCGCCGGTGAACAACACCTACGCCTTCGCCACCACGGCCGACTTCGCGCAGCAGCACAACCTGAAGACCACCTCGGACATGACGAACTTCCTCAAGCAGAACCCGGAAGAAGCGGTGTTCTGCGTGGAGACCGAGTTCGCCAGCCGCCAGGACGGTTTCCCCGGGGTGCAGAAGCTGTACGACTTCCCGGCCACCGAGGTGAAGCAGTTCGGCACCGGCGCGATCTACGCCTCGATCGCGAACAACACCTGCCGGTTCGGCGAGGTCTTCACCACCGACGGCCGGATCGCCGGGCTGAACCTGACCGTGCTGGCGGACGACAAGAAGTTCTTCCCGCAGTACAACGTCTGCCCGACGCTGCGGCAGGACTACCTCGCCGCGCACCCGGAGGTGGCCGACGTGCTGCGGCCGGTGGCCGCCGAGATGACCAACGACCAGATGATCCAGCTGGGCAAGAAGGTGGACATCGAAGGCCAGGACGCGGGCGCCGTCGCCCGTGACTGGATGGTCGAAAAGGGCTTCGTCACCGCGGGCTGACCCAGAACACGAAGGTGGCTTTCGGGGCGGAGATTCTGCCCCGAAAGCCACCTTTGTGTCCGGGGTCTTCGGGTCAGATGCCCAGGCGGTGCAGGAGCTGGCCTTCCAGGTGGTCCAGTTCGCTGGCCACCGCGCGGTGCGCGGCCTTGCGGCGCGCGGTCGGCATGCGTTCGGCGGCCCGCACCGAAGCGGCCAGCTGCTGCAGCGTTCCGGCGGCCTTGTCGGCGAACTTGGTGTCCTCCGGCGTGGCCCGCGAGGAGGCACGCAGCTCGTCCAGGCCTTCCCCGACCCCGGCGATCCGCGCGTGCAGGCGGGCTCCGCGGCCGGTGAACTCGCCTAGCCGGTCGACGTCGACGCCCAGTTTGCGGGCCTGGTAGCGGTCGTAGGCGTTCCGCGCGGCCCCCGCCGCCTGCACGGCGAACGGCGCCACCACCGGGATCACCGCCGGTCCGACCACCTTCGCCACCGCGATGACGTTGCGGGCCCTCTTCGGCGTGAACAGACCCTCTCCGGCCTCTTTCTCGATCTTCTTGCGGCCCATCCGTGCTCACCTTCCGTGCCCGCCGGTGTCCACCGTGAACTTACTGCCCGTCCCGGACGGGAGCACGTCGGCACGCTTTGCCCCTAGAATCTCCGCGTCGTCCTGGGGAAGGAGTGCGGTGCCTGGAGAATGGCCGGACCCACGAACGGCGACGGACGCCGCGGCGTTCGTCGAAGCCATGCGCCAGGTGCGGATCCGCACCGGTCACAGCTACCGCGCCCTGGAACGCCGCGCGGAGCAGGCCGGGCTGGTGTTGCCGAGTTCCACCATCAGCGCGGCGCTGGCCCGCGACAAGCTCCCGCGTGCCGAGCTGGTCGACGCCTTCCTGAAGGCCGCCGGTGCCGACGAGGAGACCGTCGAGCGCTGGCTGGCCGTGCGTGCTGACCTCGCTTCCGGAGTCGAGGTCACGCCGGAGGACCCCCGGCCGCCGCGCCGAAGACTCGGGTACGCGCTGGTCGCACTGGCCGCGCTGGCGGTGATCGCGGTGGTGGTCGCGGTGATGACCGTCGGCGGTGAGCCGGAGTCCCCGCCGATGGCGCAGCCCGCCCCCGCCGAACTCCGCCAGGCCCCGGACAAACAGCGGATCCGTGTGGTGCACACCGGGATGTGCCTCGGTGAGGGCAAGGAACTGTTCACCGGCAGCGGCCGCGACGTGATCGGGCAGCACCCCTGCGAAACGGCGACGCCGGAGCTCTCCCTGGTGTGGTTCCCCAACAACACCGCGCAGATCCAGCTGCACCACCCCGACAAGGGCCTCGGCTGCCTGGCCGTGGACGGGGTCAGCAGCGAGATGCTGCTCGCCGGACGGATGTGCGAGGACGGCCGGGAGGACCAGCTTTTCCAGTTCGAGCCGGTGGACGGCGGGCACCGGATGCGCTCGGTGGCGGCCGGCCGCTGGTGCATCGGGGTGTACCGGGCCAGCGCGGAACCCGGCGTCCAGCTGATCCAGGGACCCTGTGACGGCGGCAGGCACCAGGTGTTCGACATCGACGGCGCGTGATCTTCTGTCGTACCCCCGACCTAGAGTAGGGGGATGGAAAACGAGGTGTTGCTGGACGCGGCGGCGGTCACGCGCTGCCGTCGTCGCGTGCACCTCGACCACGATCCCACCATGCGCGAGGTGCCGCGCGCGCCGCAGGACCCGTCCGCCGCGCAGCGCATCGCCGACGCCGCCGCCCACCGGGACGAGATCGCCCGGCGGCTGATCGCGGCCACCGGCGAGGGCTGGGCGAGCGTGCCGCGTGAGCTGCCGGCGCCGGACAGGGTCGCGCTGACCGAATCCGCGCTGGCCACCCGTGTGCCGTTCATCTGGGGCGCGCTGCTGCCGGTCGATCCCGAAGGCGGCCGTCGCGGCGGGGTCGAGGTGCTGGTGCGCACGGCGGGCGGGTACGTGCCGGTGCTGGTCGTCCGCCACCGCATCACCGACCGCGGCGAGGGCGCGCTGACCACCGGCCTCACCGATCTGGACCCGGACAACGCCACCGCCGACCCGGAGCGCAAGGTCCGCTCCCACCCGCGTGACCAGCTGCGCCTGGCGCACATCCGCCGCATGCTGCAGAAGCTGGGCCTGGCCGATCCGCGGGCGCTCGGCGGCGTGATCGGGCTGGACGCGGACGTGGTGCTGTGGCACGACCTCAACGCGCCGACCTGGCCCGGCGGCCGGGGCGCACTCACCGAGTACGACGCCCGCTTCGCCGACAGGCTGGCCGTGGCGAAGGCGGCCGCCGCCGGGGATGAGCCGCTCGCGCAGCCGTCGCGGGTGCTCGAATGCCGCCGCTGCCCGTGGTGGCCGACCTGCGGGGACGAGCTGCTCGCCGCCAGGGACGTCAGCCTGGTGGTGCGCGGCGAGGACGGCGTGGAACTGCGCCGCGCCGGGGTGTCCACTGTGGACAAGCTGGCCGCGCTGGACCCGGCCGAAGGTCCGCCGGTGCCGTTGAGCGGGGAGTCCTTCGGCAATTCGGTGATGCTGGCCAGGGCGTGGCTGGCGGATCTGAACGTGGTGCGCAAGGTGGACCGGATCGAGGTGCCGCGCGCCGACGTCGAGGTCGACGTGGACATGGAGAGCTTCGGCGATTCCGGCGCCTACCTGTGGGGCTGCCTGCTCTCGGGCGCGGACATCGGCGTGCGCCAGGGGTATCACGCCTTCGCCACCTGGGAACCGTTGCCCACACCCGACGAGGCGCGTTCGTTCGCCGAGTTCTGGGGCTGGCTGACCGAGGTGCGCCAGCGCACCGAGAAGGCCGGGCTGACCTTCCGCGCCTACTGCTACAACGCGCTCGCCGAGAACCGCTGGCTGTTCGGCACGGTGAAGCGCTTCGCGGGCGAGGACGGCATCCCCGCCCGCGCCGACATCGCGTCCTTTGTGGACTCCGAGGAGTGGGTGGACCTGTTCCAGCTGGTCTCCGACCAGTTCCTCTGCTCGCACGGCAAGGGGCTGAAGGTGATCGCGCCGGTGGCCGGGTTCAGCTGGCGCGACCCGGAGGCCAGCGGCGAGGCGTCGATGCGCTGGTACCGGGACGCGGTCGGCATGGACGGTGACGAACCGCGCCCCGAACAAGCCGAGCGCATCCTCCGGTACAACGAAGACGACGTGATGGCCACCTACACCCTCCGCCGCTGGATGACTGACGAAGCCCAGAACGTGCCCTACATGGGAGATCTCTAGAGGGGATGTCACGAATGTGGCTTTCGAGACGCATAACCTGGATCCACCGATGTGTTTTGTCGGTGGATCCAGGTGGTGGTTGTTGATCTTGTGGTGGTGGTTGGGCGTGTGGGATTGACCGGTCTCGCATCCGGTGTGTCCACTGTGGCTTGGTTGTGGGGTTGGGGGTCAGGGTGTCCGGGTGTGGGTGGCGGTGAATAGGCCCTGGTAGCTGGCTTGCCAGGGCCAGTTGGTGGGCAGTCGCAGGGTGATGCGGCGGGCGGTGCGGATGATGCGGGCTGGGATGGTGATCAGGTGCCGGCGGAGGGTGCCGGTGCGGGCTTTGGCGTGAAAGACGCTGGCCAGGCAGCCGGCGGCGCGGAGCAGGTTGTGGGTGAGGCAGGCCAGGATCAGCCAGGCGTGGTTGGCCGGGAAGCGGCCTGAGGGGAAATGTGCCAGGGCGGAATCGTTGAGGTCGGCGAAGACCTGCTCGATGATCGCGTGCTCGCGGTGGTGCTGGTCGGCGGTGGGCAGGTCGAAGCCGGTGTCGGTGAAGATCGCGTGGTAGTTCCAGGCGCGGAACAACTCGCCCTGGTCGTTGCGCTTGTTTCTCGGGGTGCGGCGGACCAGCAGCCGTGCGGTGACCTGGCGGCCGGGGTTCTGGGTGGTGTTGACGAACGCGGTCAGGGTGGTTTCGGCGATCTGCGCGTGCGTGATCAACTCGCCGGTGTCGGGGTCGGGGATCGGGTGACGGTAGGCGATCTCGGTCCAGTCGTCCTCGCCGATCCGGTCGATCACAGCCTGGGTGGCCACGTTTTTCTGGGCGGTGACCGAGAAGGACGCGCCCGCTGCGCGGATCGCGGCGATGATCGGGCCGGTGAAGAACGCCGAGTCGGCGCGGACCACGATCATGCCGGTCGCCCCGGCCCGGCGGGCCAGCCCGATCGCTTCGGTGATCATCGAGGCCGCCCCGCGGCGGGAATCGCAGGTCCCGCCGCGCAGCCGGGCGGTCAGGATCACCGGCGCGCAGACCGGGCTCGACAGCGTGGCGATCAGGTGGTTCAGGCCCCGGACCCCGGTGTAGCCGAATCCGCTGCCCTGTTTGCGGTGACCATAGGTTCGCTTGATTTTGGCGTCGATATCGACAAACGCCAGCCGGTCGACCCCGGCCAGCAGTGACGGCACCCGCCCGGCCAGCCGGACCAGGGCCTCCCCGGCAGCGGAGGCGAGCTGGCGGACGTGGCCGTGGGTGAACCCGCGCAGCCACGAACCGCAGGTCGAAGGCGCCCGCACCCGATCGAACAACCGCCCCATCCCGCCGTGCCGGATCACATCCAGGTCATCGATCGAATCAGCACCAGCCACCATCCCGGCCACGACCGAGAGGGCTTTCGCGTCCGTGTTCGCCCCGACCGCCATCCCCAGATCGACCCGCTCATCGATCAACACACCCAGGCCGATGCCCTCGGCCAGCCGCAGCATCGGCACCAGCCCCGCGCACGACACGAGACTCTCCTCGTCGAACCTCACCGACACCGACCCGGCGCTATGAGACGATCGCATCCAGCAGATGCCCTCTCACTCAGTGGACTTTGTTCCCTCGCAAGAACAATCATCCCAAGTCAGAGGGCATCTGCCCCTCAACGACACCACTCCACCACCACAAACACCGGTGGATCCAGGCATAACGTCTCGAAAGCCACATTCGTGACATGCGAGCCGCTTAGCGGGGGGCCATGCGCAGGGAGCCGTCCATGCGGATGACTTCGCCGTTGAGGTAGTCGTGGTCGATGATCGAAAGGGCCAGTTTGGCGTACTCCTCCGGCAACCCGAGCCGCTTCGGGAAGGGGACGCCGGCGGCCAGGCCCGCCCGGAACTCCTCGCTGACCGTGGCCAGCATCGGGGTGTCGATGATGCCCGGCGCGATGGTCATCACGCGGATGCCGTGGGAGGCCAGGTCCCGCGCGGCCGAGAGGTTCAGCCCGACCACACCGCCCTTCGACGCGGCGTAGGCGGCCTGCCCGATCTGTCCGTCGAAAGCGGCCACCGAAGCGGTGTTGATGATCACGCCGCGGGCGTCGTCGGCCAGTGGCTCGGTTTTGGCGATCGCCTCGGCGGCCACGGTGACCACGGTGAACGTGCCGATCAGGTTGATCTCGATCACCTTGCGGAACAGGTCGAGGTCGTGCGGCCCCTTCTTGGACAGGATCCGCGCGGACGGCCCGATGCCCGCGCAGTTCACCACCACGCGCAGCGGCGAGCCGGAGTCCGCGGCCTGCGCGACGGCGGCGCGGACCTGCTCCGGGTCGGTCACGTCGGCCTCGACGTAGGTGATGCCGTCGACCTGGTCCGCCTTGGCGATCGACGGGGCGAGGTCGAGCGCGAACACCTTCGCGCCCCCGGCGGCCAGTGCCTTGGCGGTCGCGCCGCCCAGGCCGGACGCGCCCCCGGTGACCACGGCCGCGGTGTCGGTGATCTGCATGTGTGCGGTGTCCCTTCTAACCCGAGTACGCCACCAGGTTAACGCTCGTTCGCATCGCGTCCACCCCACCCGTCCGCAGGAGTACGCGGGTGTGTTCGCTGCTGTTGGTTTCGCGGTCAACTCCGGCTGTCACCTTCACGGCATGAGTCCAGCTCGGATCGTGGTGGTGGGGACCGGATACGTAGGACTGACCACGGGCGCCTGCCTGGCGTCGATCGGTCATCAGGTGACCTGCGTCGACGTGGACGCGGCCAAGGTGGCCCGGCTCGCCGCCGGGCGGGTGGACATCCTGGAACCCGGACTGGCCGAGCTGGTCGGCCGCGGGCTGACCAGCGGCAGGCTCTCGTTCGTGGTGGGGGCGCGGGCCGCGGTCGCCGAGGCCGACGGCGTCTTCCTGTGCGTGCCGACGCCGATGGGCGCGGGCGGCTCGGCCGACCTGCGCGCGGTGGAGGCGGTGACCGCCGAGATCGGCGACGTGGTGCCGCCGGGCTGCGCGCTGATCACCAAGTCGACCGTGCCGGTGGGCACCTCGCGGCGGATCCGCGAACTGCTCGGCCGCGACGACGTGCCGGTGGTGTCGAACCCGGAGTTCCTCCGCGAGGGCACCGCGGTCTCCGACTTCCTGCACCCGGACCGGATCGTGGTCGGCTCGGACGACCTGGCCGCCGCGCACTGGGTGGCCGGCCTCTACGACGAGCTGGCCGCGCCGAGCGTGGTCACCGACGCCGCCAGCGCGGAGCTGGTCAAGTACGCGGCGAACTGCTTCCTGGCCACCAAGCTCTCCTACGTCAACGCGGTCGCCGAGCTGTGCGAGCGGCTCGGCGCCGACATCGAGGCGGTCACCGAGGGCATGGGGTACGACCGGCGCATCGGCCGCTCGTTCCTCAAGCCCGGCCCCGGCTGGGGCGGCTCCTGCCTGCCGAAGGACACGCACGCGATGACCAGGATCGCCGAGGCCGCGGGCTTCGAGTTCGGCCTGCTGCGCGCGGCGATCGACGAGAACGTGGCCCAGCGCGACCGGATCATCGCGAAGATCGCCGGTGCGGTCGGCGGCTCGCTCGCCGGGGCCCGGATCGGCCTGCTCGGCCTGGCCTTCAAGGCCGGGACGAACGACCTGCGCGACTCGCCCGCGCTGGCGGTGGCCTCGGTGCTCGCCGCGCACGGTGCCGAGCTGACCGCCTACGACCCGGCCGTCGGCGGTGAGCTGCCCGGCATGACCGTGGTGGACGACGCCTACCAGGTGGCCAAGGGCGCGCACGCGGTGGTGGTGCTCACCGAGTGGGCCGAGTTCCGCCGGCTCGACTGGGACTACCTGGCCGAGCTGATGGACGGCGACGCCGTGGTGGACACCCGCAACCTGCTCGAACCGCGGCGCGTGCTCGACGCCGGGCTCAGCTGGCAGGGCATCGGGCGGGCTCGGCAGGCGCTTTTCCCGACGGCCGCGGTTTCCTGAGCACCAGGAACACCGCGACCGCGCAGACCGCGACCCCGGCCAGCCCGCGCGGGTCGAGCGTCTCGCCGAAGAGCAGGAACGCGGCCAGCATGGTGGTCGGCGGGGTGA
This sequence comes from Amycolatopsis albispora, assembly GCF_003312875.1. NCBI lineage: Bacteria > Bacillati > Actinomycetota > Actinomycetes > Pseudonocardiales > Pseudonocardiaceae > Amycolatopsis > Amycolatopsis albispora. Next base: position 6,166,496 of record NZ_CP015163.1, on the reverse strand, counting down.
GGTAGAGCAGGCTGGACACCGAGGTGACCGAGCCGCGCCGCAGGTTGAGCCAGTAGAAGCCGTACCCGCCGAAGGTGGACAGCAGCACCACCCAGCCGATGGCGAACCAGAACGACCCGCTCGCGGGCGGCACCAGCTGCCCGGTGACCGCGGCGACCGCCGTGAAGACAACGGCGCTGGTCACGCACTGAATGGCCAGGCTGTCACCGAGCGCGGTCGTGGTGCCGGACCGCCGCTCGATCAGGGTGGCCGCGACCAGCCCGAGCATGGCCAGCACCGGCAGTCCGTAGGCGAGCGCGGGCGCGGTGCCGCCCGCCAGGTCACCGCCGACCACCAGCGCGACCCCGGCCAGGCCGAGCACCAGCCCGGCCCACTGGCCCTTCGAGGCGTGCTCACCGAGCACGAACTGGCCGAGCACGGTGGCCACGATCGGCTGCATCGCGGCGATCAGCGCGGCGGTGCCCGACGGCACGCCGAGATTGACCGACCAGAAGATGCCGGACAGGTACACGCACTGGGAGAGCAGCCCGATGCCCGCCTGGAGGCCGATTTCGGCGAGGCTCAGCGTCCGGCGCCTGGTCAGCCACCACCAGCCGCCGATCAGCGCCGCGGCCACCAGGAACCGCCACATCAGCGTGGTCGCGGTGCCCGCGGTGCCCGCCGCGAGCGCGGCCCCGACAAAGCCCGAGCTCCACATCAGCACGAAGCCCGTCCGCATGCGACCTCCCGAGAGATATACCGATCTGTTTACTCATTCGAGGGTGGTAGACAGATCGGTGTACTGTCAAGTGATGGCCACGACGGAACTCACCCCGGCGGCCGAGCGGGTGCTCGAGGTCGCCGGGAAACTCTTCTACGCCAAGGGCATTCACGCGGTCGGCGTGGACCTGATCGCGGGTGAGGCCGGGGTCACCAAGAAGACCCTCTACGACCGGTTCGGCTCGAAGGACGCGCTCATCGGCCACTACCTGCGGCGCCGGGACAAGCGCTGGCGGGCCCACGTGCACGCGGTGGTCGGTGACGCCGGGGACACCGCACCGGCCGACGGGCTGCTGCTCGTCTTCGACGCGCTCGACAGCTGGATGCGCACGATGAACCCGCGTGGCTGCGCGTTCGTCAACGCGCACGCCGAACTGCCCGACGGTGACCACCCCGGCCGCCGGGTGATCGCCGCGCAGAAGCGCTGGCTGCGCGACTACCTGCGTGACCTGGCCGAACGGGCCGGGCTGCCGGAGCCGGCGAAACTGGCCGGGGCGCTGCTGATCCTGCTCGAAGGCGCCACCGTGGCCGGTTCGCTGGACGTGGTGCCGGGAGCGGTCGGCTCGGCGAAACAGATCGCGGCCGGGCTGATCGGGGCTCAGCAAAACCGTTAGCAACGCGTACTATGTTGTCTGCTCGGGGGACGACCCCCGGACCCCCGGACAGAACGTGAGGGCGCGTGTTCACGACTCGGCCGGAGCTGACCGGCACATACGGCATGGTGGCGTCGACACACTGGCTCGGCTCGGCCACCGGGATGGCGGTGCTCGAAAGCGGCGGCAACGCCTTCGACGCGGCGGTCGCGGCGGGCTTCGTGCTGCAGGTAGCCGAACCGCACCTGTGCGGCCCGGCCGGTCAGGTCCCGGCGTTGTTCACCACCGCGGACGACCCGACCCCGCGGGTGCTCGCCGCGCAGGGACCGTCACCCGCGGCCGCGACGCCAGAGCACTTCGCCGACCTCGGCCTCGACCTGATCCCCGGCAGCGGCCTGCTGCCCGCCACCGTGCCGGGTGCCTGGGACGGCTGGCTGCTGCTCCTGCGTGACCACGGCACCAAATCCCTGCGTGAGGTGCTCGGGTACGCGATTTCCTACGCGGAGAACGGGGTTCCGCTGGTCGATCGGGTCAGCGCGACGATCGACCTGGTGGCGGAGCTGTTCACCGATCACTGGCCCACGTCGGCCGAGATCTGGCTGCCGGACGGCAAGGCCGCCAAGGGGGTGCACCGCAACCCGACCCTGGCGCGCACCTGGACCCGGCTGCTCGAAGAAGCAGAGGCGGTCAGCGGGCGTGAGGCGCAGATCGACGCCGCCCGGCGAGCGTGGTCGCAGGGCTTTGTCGCCGAGTACGTGGACGCGTTCTCCCGCAAGGCCTTCCGCGACGACTCCGGCCGTGACCACGCGGGCCTGCTCACCGGCGACGACCTGGCGAACTGGGAAGCAAGCTACGAGGACGCCGTGGTGGTCGATCTCGACGGCTGGAGCCTGGTCAAGTGCGGTGGCTGGACGCAGGGGCCCGCGCTGGCGCAGCAGGTGCTGCTGCTCGACGGCCTCCGCGACGAACTGTCCTATGTGGACGGCAAGCCGACCGCGCGCACGGTGCACCTGGCGGTCGAGGCGGCCAAGCTGGCCTTCGCCGATCGTGAGGCCTGGTACGGCGACAGCGGTGACGTCCCGCTCGACGACCTGCTTTCCCGCGAATACACCGCACGGCGCCGCGAGCTGATCGGCGACGAGGCCAGCGGCGAACTGCGCCCGGGTTCGCCCGGCGGCCGCACGCCGAAGCTGCCGAAGATCCTCGACTCGCTGCGTGACGTGACCGCCGCGGTGGGCGCGGTCGGCGAGCCGACCGTCATGCCGACCGGCGAAACCCGCGGTGACACCGTGCACATCGACGTGGCCGACCGGTTCGGCAACCTGGTCTCGGCCACCCCGTCCGGCGGCTGGCTCCAGTCCAGCCCGGCGATCCCCGAACTCGGCTTCTGCCTCGACTCACGCGGGCAGATGTTCTGGCTCGAACAGGGCCTGCCGAACTCGCTGGCGCCGCGCAAGCGCCCGCGCATCACGCTTTCGCCGTCGATGGCGCTGCGGGACGGCGTGCCGCGGATCGCCTTCGGCACCCCGGGCGGTGACCAGCAGGACCAGTGGCAGCTGTGCTTCTGGCTGGCGCACACCCTCGGCGGGCTCAACCTCCAGGAGAGCATCGACGCCCCGGCCTGGCACACCACCGCGTTCCCCAGCTCGTTCTACCCGCGTTCGTGGACCCCGCGGGAGATCGTGGTGGAGTCGCGGCTCGGCCAGTCCACAGTGGACCAGCTGCGGGCGTGGGGGCACCAGGTCACCGACGGCGGCGAGTGGGGCCTCGGGCGGCTTTCCGCGGTGTCCAACGAGAACGGCGTGCTGCGGGCGGCGGCGAACCCCCGCGGCATGCAGGGGTACGCCGTCGGCCGTTAAGCCTCCCAGAGCCAGAACTCGATGCCCTGGTTGTCGGCGCAGTCGGCGGTCAGGCCGTACGGTTCGCGCTTCGGGCCTTCGAGCACGCGCCCGCCAGCCGAGCGGACGCGCTCGATCGCGGCCGCCAGGTCGTCGACCGCGTACATCAGCTTCCAGCCGGTCTGGCGGTCACCGCCCCACAGCCCGCCCTGCAGGCCGTGGCCTTCGATGCCCCAGGCGTCCGGGACCGAGCCCGGGCTGAACTGCCAGCCGAGCACGGAACCGTAGAACGCCTTGGCGGCGTTGTCGTCGGGCACCTGGAAGGTGAAGTACAGGGCGTGGCCGTGCCGGATCTCCGGCCCGTTTTCGAACGGCCGCGCCGGTGCCGGGTTGATGATCCAGCGCTGGCCGAACGGGTCCTTGACGTGCCCGGTCAGCCCGTGCCCGCGGTCCTCGACCTCGTCCAGCGCTTCGGCGCCCAGCTCGACCGCGCGAGCCACCGCGGCACGCACGTCCGGCACCTCGACCCGGACCAGCGGGCCACCTTCCGGCGCGACCACGAGGCCCATTTCGGGGAATTCCTCGGCGAGCATCAGCACGGTGTCGCCGATGGCCAGTTCCGCGTGCCCGACCCGGCCGTCGTCCATCACGATCGGGTCGGCCCGCCGGGTCGCGCCGAACACCTCGACGTAGAAGTTCAGCGCCCGGCGGGCGTCGGTCACCACGAGGTACGGGGTCAGCGAGCGGACCTGGGCCTGGGTGGCCGGTGCGGTGGTGGTCATGTCTCCTCCGTTCAGCACCGCGCGGCGCAGCTGGTCGCGCAGTTCTTCGGCGAATCGCGGGTCCGGGTCGACGGGCTCGCCGAGGTGCCGGAGGGAGTCGAACGGATCGGTCACTGTTCCCCCTCCTCGTACGCTCGGCGGAACGCGGCTCGCGCCCGGACCAGCAGGGCTTCGGTGGCGTGCACCGTGCGGCCGAGGTGCTCGGCGACCTCGGGCACGGGCAGGCCGTCGAGGTACCGCAGGCTCAGCGCCGCCTGGTGGTGGGCACCGAGCGAGGCCAGCACCTCGCGGGCCCGCAGCACGTCGAGTTCGGCGTCCCACGGGTCGACGGTTTCGGGTTGTTCGTCGTGCACCAGCCGCAGCCCGCGTTCCTCACGGGCCCGGCGGCGCCAGTGGTCGGCCAGCTTGTGCCTGGCCACCCCGATCAGCCAGGGCACGGACACCGGCCCCGCACCCGCCTTGCGGCAGGTCCGGACCGCGCCGAGAAAGGTCTCCGAGGTCAGCTCCTCGGCGACCACCCGGTCCCCGCACCTGGCCAGGAGGTAGCCGTAGACCTCCGGCAACGCCGCGTCGTACAGCTCGAGCAGCGCGAACGCCGGGTCCCGGTGCACCCTGGGTTCGTTCACAACCCCATCGTCGTCCGGGGGACCGGAACTCCGACGGGGTTCCGGCCCTCCTCACCGGATTTCCCCCTGACGCGCGAAGGACCGGGCCCGCCGCGATGCGGCGACCCGGCCCGACCTGCGTTCCGCTCGACCTCGTGAGTGGTCGCACCCCCCGCCACCACTCACGACCCCCCTCAGGGCAGGCGAGCGGACTTCACGGCGCGTGCGTACCGGTTGCCGGCGGGCGACCAGCACAGCACCACCGTGGCCAGGCCGGTCGCCACGGCGACCCAGCCCAGCGGACCCACCGCGCCCGGTGGGTAGTCGGCGACCACCAGCAGGTGCAGCAGCACCAGCAGCACCCCGCCGATGGTGATCAGCACCCGCGCCCAGGTGGCGGCGGCGCGGGCGAAGACGGCGGACACCACCAGCCACAGCGCGAGGCAGACGGCGATGCCCGCGCGGGCGGACAGGCTCGACGCGCGCGCGTCGACCACCTCCTGCCACAGCGAGCCGGACAGCGCCTCCACGTCCGCGGCCTCCATCCCGGCCAGCCCCAGTTCGGGGGCCAGCTCGTCGAAGACCGAGCGCACGTTCTCCGCCGCCAGCGCCGAGCCCCCGGTGAACACCAGCACGGCGGCGGCCACCGCTGACAGCGCCGCGGCCGCCGTGGTGCACAGCAGCGCGGTCAGCGCCGCGGGCCGTGGCGGGGCCGTTGAGGCCGTTGAGGCCGTGGTGGCGGGTGACGAGAGCACGGACGTGTTTCTCCTGGCGAGTGGAAGTGAGGAAGGCGCCATCGGTGGCGGCAGGAATACTGACACGGAACGGGGGCCGCTGAGAAGTAATTGTCGGAAGTAATTTCCAGATTTGTTCAAGTGGTGCCGGGATCAGTTTCGCCGGGGCTACACTCCCCGATATGAATCGGTTGCTCCAGAGCCCGCAATCGTTGCTGGACACCACGATGGATCAGCTGCGGACGCTGATCGCCGTCCGTGACACCGGGACAGCGCTCGGTGCGGCCCGCGCGCTCGGCCGCGCGCAATCGAGCATCCAGAAGCAACTCGACACGCTCAACCGCAATTTCGGCGAGCTGTGCGGTGAGCCGCTGGTGGTCAAGCAGGGGCGCGGGCAGGACGTGCTGTTCACCGAGACCGGCAAGGCGATGGTGGAACGCGCGCGGCGCACGCTCGCCGACTGGCTCGACGAAATCGACGAAGGCCGCCGCCGCACCGGCGAGACGCTGACCGTCGGCACCACCCGGTTCACCCTCGGTTTTGTCACCAGTGTCAGCGAGAAGATCGCCGGTGAACTGTCCCAGCGCGGCGTGGAACTGCGCTTCCTCCACCTGCGCACCAAGGACCTGCTGCCCGCGCTGGCGGACAAGCGCGCGGACGTGGTGTGCGGCAGCGTGGTCACCGCCGGCGGTGAGGAGTTCGCCGACTGCGAGGTGCTGGAATGGCGCCGCAGCGGGCTTTCGGTGATCACGAACCTGCCGGAGGAGCAGCTGCCGGGCCAGGCGGTGCGCGCGAAGGAACTGCACACGCTGCCGCTGGTGATCTCCGCGACCGGGCTGATCGCGGAGATCCTGCGCGGCTGGTTCGGCACGGGCTACCGGGAAAAGCTGGACGTGGCCGCCGAGATCGACACCTTGAACTACGGGTTCGAACTGCTGCACTCCGGGCTGGTGCGCGGCTGCATGCTGGTCACCCGCGGCATCGGCGAGGCCGCCACCGACGGGCGGATTCCCGAAGGTGACGGCCTGCGGGTCATTCCGGTGCACAACGACCTGGATCCGCGGCTGGAAGTGCTCGTCGGCGCATTCGCGCGGCGCGGTGAGCAGTCCCCGGCGGTGAAATTGCTCTGGGACGCTTTGCTGCGGCAGCATTCGGAATGGCGGGAATGAGCATTTTCACCGCGGATCCGGCAGTTTCACCGAGAAAACGGAAAGCGCCAGAGAAGTGACCGCCTGAATCGTCATGATCAGCACGAACGCATTCCGCATGCCGAGTGCGCCCGGTTCGGCGGCCGCGGCGAACAGCGTGCCGAAGGCGGCCACGCCGAGCGCCATCGAGGTTTGCTGCACGGTGGTCAGCGCGCCGCTGCCGACCCCGGCGCGGTCGGCGGGCACCCGGGCCAGCACCACGCGGAACACCGTGGTCATCCCGGCGCCCTGGCCGAGCCCGGTCAGCAGCATGCCGGGCGCGAACTCCAGCACGCCGAGGTCCGGCCAGGCGAGCAGCGTGGTCACCGCCAGCACCACCATGCCGAAGGCCTGCAGGCCGGTGCCGTAGGTGATCACGCGGGTGCCGTACCGCGCCACCAGCCTGCTGCTGACCAGTGAGGACACCAGGAAGCCCAGTGCCATCGGGCTCAGCGCCACCCCGGAACCGAGCGCGCCGAGCCCGAGGCCGTCCTGCGTCGCCACCGCGAACGCGAACATCAGGCCGGAGAAGGCGGCGAAGAACGGCGACGCCAGCAGCAGCCCACGGGCGAGACCGGGGGACCGCAGCACCGACGGCGGTAGCAGCGGCACCTGACCGGCTCGTTCACTCCGGCGCTGCGTCACCACAAACCCGGCCATGGCCAGCGGGAACACCGCGAGCAGCACCCACATCCAGCCCGGCCAGCCCAGTGCCCGGCCTTCGAGCAGCGGGACCAGCAGCGCCAGCATGGCCACGCCGAACAACGCGGTGCCCCGGACGTCCACGCCGAGCGGGTGCGCCGAGCGGCTCTCCGGGATCGTGCGACGGGCGATGAGCAGCCCGACCAGCCCGATCGGCACGTTGACCAGGAAGATCGGCCGCCAGCCGGACCCGGCGAGGTCGGCGTGGATGAGCAGGCCGCCGAGCAGCTGCCCGGCCACCATGGAAATGCCACCGGCCGCGCCGTACCTGCCGAGTGCCTTCGACCGGCGTTCCCCGGTGGTGCCCGCCTGGATCACCGAGAGCACCTGCGGCATCAGCATGGCGGCCGACGCGCCCTGCGCGATCCTGGCCGCGACCAGCGCTTCGACCGTCGGCGCCAGGCCGCACAGCAGTGAGGTGAGGGTGAACGCGGCGAGCCCGGCGAGGAACAGGCGCCGCCTGCCGAACGCGTCGCCGAGCCTGCCGCCGAGCACCAGCAGCAGCGCGTACGCCGTGCCGTACCCGGCGACCAGCAGTTCCAGCGTCGCGGTGGAGGCGCCGAGATCAGCGTCGATGGTGGGCAGCGCGACGTTGACGATGAAGAAGTCGAGCAGGGGCAGGGCCAGGCCGAGCAGCACGGTGGTCAGCCCGGCGGTGGACAGCGGACCGGCCGCGGGGATGGGCGGCCGTCGAATCGGGGTGGTGGTCACCGCACCAGGCTCGGCGCGGGCCCAGCCGGGTACCAGAGCGTGCGTATCCAGGTATCAGGACTACCTGGTAACACGCTGGCGGCGGTGTCATGGTGGACCGGTGACCACGATGATCGACGCGCCGCCGCGGGCGGGGGCCGCCCGCCGCCGCGCCCTCGCCGACTTCCTGCGCAGCAGGCGCGCGCGGATCGCGCCGGAGGAGGTCGGCCTGCCGCACGGCACCCGCCGTCGCACGCCGGGACTGCGCCGCGAGGAGGTCGCGCAGCTCGCCGGGGTCGGCGTCACCTGGTACACCTGGCTCGAACAGGGCCGAGACATCCGCGCGTCCGAGCAGGTGCTCGACGCCATCGCGCGCACGCTGCGGCTGGACCGCAACGAATGCACGCACCTGTTCACCCTGGCCGGGGTCGCGCGCACGATGGGCCCGGACAACGTGGTGATCTCGCCCGCGCTCGAGCGCATGCTGGCCAAGCTCGAGCCGTTCCCGGCGATCGTGCAGAACACCCGCACCGACATCCTCGCCTTCAACCGCGGGTTCGACTGGCTGATGGACGTCGGCGGTGTGCCGGTGGACGAGCGCAACTCGATCCTGCTGGCGTTCACCCGGCCGGACTGGCGCTCCCGGATCGTGGGCTGGGCGGAGCACATGCCGGCCACGGTGGCCCAGTTCCGCGCGGCGATGGCCAGCCACCTGACCGAGCCGAGCTGGAAGTGCCTGGTCAAGCACCTGCGCGCGGAGTCACCCGAGTTCGAGGTGATGTGGAACCGGCACGAGGTCGCGGCGCCGAGGAACTTCACCAAGCGCTTCCGGCACCCTGAGGCGGGCCTGCTCGCCTTCGACAGCACCTACCTGTGGCTGGGTTGCCGGTCGGAACTGCGGCTGGTCACCTACACCCCGGCGGACGACGAGACACTGGCGAAGCTGCCCGCGCACACGTAAGGCACACGTCGTAATCCAACAGCCGCTTTTGAACGGACGTGCTGGTCCATCCGGTGCCGTAGGTTTTTCCAGGTGGTGACGGGGAGTGGAAGGCGCGTGCCGGGCTGGGCCGATCTGGTCCTGACCGCGATCGTGCTGTTCTTTGTGCTGGGGGTCACCAGCGGGGCTTCCCGCTGGCAGGACCAGTGGGATCCGGCGGCCGAGCCGGTCCGCCAGCTGGACCCGCTGGGTTACGGGTGGCTGGCCGCCGCGGTGCTGCCGCTGGTGCTGGCCCGCCGGTTCCCGATCGTGGTTTTTGCCGTGTCGTCCGCGCTGGCGATGACCTACTACTGGTCGGACTACCCCGGCGGCCCGGTGAGCGTGGCGTCGGCGCTTTCGCTGCTGGTGCTGACGCTGGTACGGGGTGCGCTGGCGGGCGTCATCGCCGGTGGCTCGCTGCTGGTGCTGATGTACGGCTTCTACGTGGCCTCGACCGGGAACCTGGTGCCATCGCCCGCGTCCGGGGCGCTGGCCGCGGCCGCGGCCGCGATGGTCGGCATCGGCGCCGCGATCCGGGCGCGCCAGGAAGCCGCGAAGGCCGCCAAGGAGCAGGCACTCGAGCACGAGCAGCGGCTGGCCGAGCAGGAGCGGCTGCGGGTGGCGCGTGAGGTGCACGACGTGGTCGCGCACAGCCTGGCGATGATCAACGTGCAGGCCGGGGTCGCGGTGCACGTCGCCGACCGGCGGCCGGAGCAGGCGAAGGAAGCACTGCTCAACATCAAGGAGGCCAGCGCGTCGGCACTGGTGGATTTGCGCGCGACGCTGGCCGTGCTGCGGTCGGGGCAGGATCGCGGGCCGGTGGCCGGGCTCGCGCAGATGGACGAGCTGCTCGAGCACGCGCGGGCCGCCGGGCTCACCGTGCGGGTGCACGGCCAGCCGGGTGAGCTGCCCGCGCCGATCGACGGCGCCGCGTACCGCATCCTCCAGGAGTCGCTGACCAACGTGGTCCGCCACGCCAACCAGCCGTCCACTGTGGACGTTCATTTCTCGCGGGCGGGCGGGCGGCTGGAGCTGCGGGTGCGGGACGACGGCATGGGCGCGGCGCCACCGCGGATCGGCAACGGGCTGCGTGGCATGCGTGAACGGGCCGACGCGCTCGGCGGCAGCGTGGAGGCCGGTCCGCGGGACGGCGGGTTCGAGGTCCGGCTGCGGTTGCCGGTGAACGGGAAGGACGGCGAATGACGATCCGGGTGGTGCTGGCCGACGACCAGGCGCTGGTGCGCGCCGGTTTCCGCGTGCTGCTGGAGACCGAGGACGGCTTCGAGGTCTGCGGGGAGGCCGGGAACGGGGCGGAGGCGGTCGAGCTGGCGGTCGAGCACCGGCCGGACATCGTGGTGATGGACATCCGGATGCCCGGCACGGACGGGCTGGAAGCCACGCGCCGGATCACCGTGAACCCCGAGCTGACCGGGGTGAAGGTGCTGGTGCTGACCACCTTCGACGTGGACGAGTACGTCTACGAGGCGTTGCGGTCGGGGGCCAGCGGTTTCCTGCTCAAGGACACCGAGCCGGTGGAACTGCTGCGGGCGCTGCGGGTGATCGCCTCGGGGGAGGCGTTGCTGGCGCCGACGGTGACGCGGCGGCTGATCGCGGAGTTCGTCGGGCGGCCGGAGCACCGGCGGGTGGACACCGGGGCGATCCGCGAGATCACCGAGCGGGAGCGCGAGGTGCTGGCGCTGGTCGCGGGCGGGTTGTCCAACGACGAGATCGCCGAGCACCTGGTGATCTCCACCGCCACCGCGCGCACGCACGTCAGCCGGATCATGACCAAGATCGCCGCGCGCGACCGGGCGCAGCTGGTGGTGCTGGCCTACGAGTCGGGCCTGGTGAAGCCCCGCGGGCAGTAAGCCCTCCGAACACTGAACGTCACAAAGCTCACGTTGAAAACGCTGCGGTTACGCCAATGGAGCGATATGGTCACTTCGGACAGTAGTTCGATCATGAGGGGACCGGATCCATGGCCGCCTGGCCGACGCTCGACAGTGACCAGCAACGCGAGAAGATCGAGGAGCTGACGAGCACCGTGCTCGCCGCGCTCCCGGACCACTGGCAGCAGCTGGCGATCGAATACCGCCAGGTCGGCGCGCACATCGACGTGCGGACCGGGCTGACGAACGAGAACGGCGAGACCGAGGTGTGGGAGCCGCCGGTCGAGGCGTGGCACCGGTTCCAGGACCTGCGGGGCGGCATGTACCGGGACGGCGAGGGCACCTGGTTCGCCGCGCGGTACGTGCTGGACGGGCCGGAGCGGTTCACCATGCAGTACAACACCGAGCGGGAGCCCGCCTTCCGCGAGCCGCTCGGCGAGCACGACGTCGCCGCCGAGCAGCACGAGTTCCCGCGCGACGAGGCCCACATGCCCGACTGGTACCGGGACAAGCTCACCGCCGTCGCTGCTGCCTGAGCGGCGCTTTTCCGGGGCTCAGCCCCGGCGGAGCTGCAGGGCGAGGCGCACGAGGAACACCACCGCCAGCACGGCGACAATGGTGATCTCCACCCACATGGCCGCCTCCCTTCTCCACGGATGCTCCTTCAGGAAGGCGCACCGGCGTGGGAGGCGTTCCGCGACACGGCTTACCTCACCCGATCGGCGGGCTTACAACGCCTGGATGGCGGCCCACACCCGGTGCGGATCGAGATCGACCGGGCGCGGAGCCGGGTCCGGCCGCGTCCGCCGCAGCAGCACCTGCTGCACCAGCGTGCTCCGGTGCCGCCCGGCGACCACCCCGCGCCAGAAAACGTGGTCCTCCAGCTCGTCGAACAGCGGGTCCTCGGTCCATCCGCCCAGGGTGTCCAGCACCGACCGGTGCACCAGGTAACCGGAGCCCAGGTACGGCAGCCGCCGCAGCCGGCGGTCCTCTGCGGGCAGCGCGCCGACCAGGCCCTCCACCGGATCCCCGAGCAGGCAGTGCGCCACGTCCGTGCCCGCCGCCAGCAGCCGCTCCAGCAGCACCGGCGAAGCCCGCAGCCCCGCGTCGACCACCAGCAGCCAGGGCGCGTCCGACCGTTCCAGCAGCGCGTTCCTGGTGTACCCGCGCCCGAGCGCGAACTCCTGTTCCAGCACGTCATACGGCCTTGCCGCCGAACTGGTCAGCGCGCCGTCCTCACCAACGAGCAGGCGTCGCGGCAGCACGGTCCCGTTGAGCAGGTCACCGGCCAGCTCGACCGGGTCCGGCTCGCCGGGGCGGCGCACCAGCAGCACGTCCACCGGCGCCCGCGAGGCCTCCGCGAACACCGGCGTGCCCGAGATCCACCGCCGCGAAGCCGCCCGCCGCGCGTACCGGATCCGGTCGACCGCCATCGCGCACGCCGAGGCGTCCGACTCACCGGACGGGCCGTGCGGACCCGGCGCGAACCGGACGTCCCACGACGGCGTGTCCACCGACAACGACTCCGCCGCCGAGCGCGACCCCACCGCCAACCGCTGAACGGGCTCCACCGGGGCCGGGCCCAGCTCGGCGGACCCGCCCACCAGCCCGGCCGCCATTTCCAGCAGCATCCGCGCCGAGCCCGGCAGGTCCAGCTTGTTCCGCACGAAGTCGTACCCGGCCATGCGCAGGTCCCGCTCGCGCGACGGCTGCGCGACCAGCGCCGCCGCCACCGCGCCGAGCGCCTCGGGCCGCGCGACCACCAGGTGCTCGCCGGGCACCGCCGGCTCCAGGTCCGCCGACGGCTCGGTCAGCACCACGCACCCGTTGCACAGCGCCTCCAGCACCCGCACCCACTCCAGCGCGACCGTGGTGCCGCGGTGCAGGTTGAGCAGCATCCGCGAGTTCGCCAGGTGCTCGTGCTTCGCCGAACCGGGCAGGAAGTCCACGCGCGGCGGGCCCATCATCTCGTGCGGCGGCACCAGCAGCCGCGACCGCACGCCCTCGAGGTCGCGCCAGTACGACGCGATCAGCCGCGACCGCCGCCGCTCCTCGGTGCCCAGATAGGTGACGTCCACCTCGCGCGGGCTGTCCGGGTCACCGCCCCAGCGGTCCCACAGCGGGGTGTAGCCGAGCTGGAAGTGCTCGACGCGGTTGCCCTGCCGCCGCAGTTCCGCGGTGGAGTCGAGATTGATGTCCACCCCGCACGCCAGCTTCGGCAGGAACCGCGCGGTCCGCTCGAACGACAGCGTGCCGGGGTGTTCCACGCAGAAGCCGATGGTGCGGGCCAGCTGCTCCGGGGTCGGCTGGAGGTGTTCCGGGGTGACGATGAAGTACTCGTGCGGCACGATCACGTAGACCGTGTCCGCGTGGGGTTCCGGGAACCGGCCCGCCGCGGTCCGGACGCGGCCGCCGACCCGCCGCACGGCGTCGGCGACCACGTCCAGCAGCTCGTCCATGAACACCGAGCCGCCGACACCCGAAACGAAGCACAACTCCGCCATCAGCGCGCGGTCCGCTTCCGCACGGCTCGCAGCGGCGCGGTGACGCGCCAGCTGATGGTGGCTCTGGTTGCTTCCAGCTCGTTCGACAGCTCCGCCACCTCGGCCGCCAGCCGGGCGGCGCGCTCGTCGGCCTCCGGACCGGCCGGCGCGCGGCGGACCGGCATCGGCTGCCCGGCCAGGCTCAGCTCGGCGTCGAGCAGGGTCAGCCGCAGCCTGTCGCGCTCACCGCGGGTGTCGGCCAGTTCGGCGCGCAGCGTGTCCCGTTCGGCACGGGCGGCGGCGGTTTCCTGGCGCTGGGCGTCGGCCTCGGCGCTCTTCTCGCGTGCCTCGGCCTCCGCCTCCTCGGCACGGCGGGTGAGGGCGGCGAGGTGCTCCGCCGACCGCTCGCCGTTCAGGGTTTCGGCCAGCTCGTCGCGCTCGGTGGTGACCTCGGCGAGCTTGGCCTCGGCTTCGGCCAGCTCGGCACGCAGGCGGTCGCGCTCGGCGGTGTACACCTCACGCTCGGCCCGCAGCCGGGTCAGCTCGGCCTTGAGCGGGCCGGGCAGGTTGTCTTCGTTACCCATCTTGGTCCCCTAGCGATTCCAGCACCTGCGAGTACTCCGCGGCGTAGCCGGCCGGATCGAGCCAGCCGGACAGCTCGGCGAAGGCACGCGCGGCGATCTCGGCCCGCTCCCGCGGCGGTGTTTCCAGCGCGCGGAGCAGGGCCACGGTCAGTGCGTCCACGTCGTTCGGCTCGAACAGCCAGCCGGTGCGGCCGTCGGCGACGATCTCCCGCGCGCCGAACACGTCGCTGGCCACCACTGGCAGCCCGACGCACACCGCCTCCAGGATCGACCGCGGCAGCGACTCCAGGTCGGAGCTGTTCACAAACAGGTCGGCGGCCTGGAACCACGGCACCGGGTCGCGCTGCACCTCGACCAGGTTCACCCAGTCGCCGAGGCCCATCCGGCGCACCAGCTCCGCGGTGGCCAGCCCGTACTGCGACTCGTGGTACCCGACCACGGTCAGCAGCACCTCCGGGTGCCGCCGCCGCACCCGGTCCATCGCCGCGATCAGCCCGGCCTGGCCCTTGCGCGGCTCCATGATGCCGACGTTGAGCACCACCAGCGCGTCCGGCGGCAGGCCGAGCCGCTCGCGGGCGTCGTGCCGCACGCGGCCGCTGGTCCGGCCGTCGAACCGCACCATCGGCGTGCCGTAGCGAATGGTCCGGCCGCGGTGGGCCGGGCTGTACCGCTCGTACATCTCGCGGGTGGCGTCGGCGACGAAGGTCAGCTGGTCGGCCTCGCGGAACAGCTCCTCCCAGCGCGCCCGCACGGTCGGGTTCAGGCCCGCGCGCCAGGTTTCGTAGGCGAAGGTGCCCAGCGGGAAGCTCTCGTGCACCGCCCAGGTCACCGGCAGCCCGGCGCGCTTGGCCGCGTCCACGCCGGGGAAGGCGGTGATCGTGTTGACCAGCGCCACGCTCGCGCCGGAGGTCTTCGCGATCAGGGCCAGCTCGGCGACGTGGCCCTCGTAGGCGGCGACGGTGTCCACTTGGTACGGACGCGTCAGGTGCACGTCGATGCCGAGATCGGCGCAGTCCTGCCGCAGCGGCCCGTCCACCGGGGTGACCACGGTGACCCGCCAGCCGTGCTGCTTGACCAGCCCGTTCAGCAGTTCCTGCAACCACAGCTGGCCGCCGCCGAGGTGCAGGCCGTGGGAGAACACCAGCACGTGCCGCGGATCGGCCTCGGTGCGCACGTGGGTGAGCAGGCTGCCCGAGCGCGTGCGCAACGCGGCCGCGAGCTGCTCGTCGTCGGTGTCGCGCGCGGGATTCCGGACCGTGCAGTAGCGCGCGGGCGAGGTCCACTCGCCGACTTCGTGGTGGCGCAGCCGGACGCGCAGCGAAACGCGGTGCTCGGCGCCGGGCGGCAGGTCCAGTGCCACGCGCGCCTCGAACCCGCAGGTGCCCGCCTCGCCGAAATCGGGGAACCCGGCGGCCACGTCGGCACGCGGAATGCGGATGCGTGCGCTGACCGGGGCGGCGCCGTCGACCAGCACCTCGGCGAAGCTCGGCGCGAACCCGTCCATCAGCGCCCAGCCGCTCACCGGCAGCACGTCACCGGGCACCACGAACTCGGCCGGCGGGTGGTCGAGTTCGAAGTGGACTCTGGGACCGTCGCTCACAGGTCCGCCTTCAGCGTCGCGTTGGCGTCCTTGACCAGCACCATCACGTCCTGGTGGCGGTCCCAGGCGGCCTCGTCGTACCCGGCCAGCCGCAGGTCGGGCGCCTCCAGCGCGCGCTGCACCGCCCAGCCGGGCGAGCTGAGCGAGATGCCGTAGCCGTCGTAGCCGACGTAGTCGTTGTAACCGAACCCGCAGGCCTTGTACGCGGCGAGCACGCGGTCGATGGCGCGTGCGTCCAGCCCGTAGTCCTTGCCCGCCTCGGCACGCATGGCCATCCGGCGGCCGTGCGTGGTGACCACCGCGACCCCGCCGGGCGCGAGCGCGCGCGAGAAGTACCGCAGCAGGGGGCCCCACTGCGGGGCGTCGAGATGGGTGAGCACCGAACCGCACCAGATCAGGTCCACGTCGGTGACCTGCTCGATGTGGTCGGGGTCCGGGGCGCCGGTGATCGCGCGGGCGCCGAACGCTTCGGCGCAGCTGGCCAGCGCGGTCGGATCCATGTCGCAGGCGATCAGCTCGGTCGACGGGAAGGCGGCCCGCAGCGAGCGCAGCACCCGGCCGTACCCGCAGCCGAAGTCCAGCAGCCGCTTGGGCTCACCGCGCCCGGTGACGTGCAGTGCGGCGAGCACCGCGCGCAGCGCGTCCCGCGACACGCTGAAGTAGTGCTCGGTGCTGCCGGCGAACATGCTGTCGCCGTCGGCGATCGTGGTGTTCACGCCCGCCATCACGCGTGCGACGGTCTCGTCCAGCGTTTCGCTCATCCATCCACCCCTGGTAGTTCGTCCGGCACGGCCACGGCCTCCGCGAGCCGGTCGTGCCAAGCCGCCCGTATTGTGCTCTCCGTATCCGGTGTCGCGGTGCCCCCGTGCACCCCGATGGCCTGGAACCGCGCTTCCCGGTCCACCGCCTCGTCCACGTAGTCCGGCGTCATGCCGAGCAGCACGCCCAGCCAGGCGGCCAGGTCGCGCACCGTGCTCGACGGGCCCGCGCCCCGCCAGGCCAGCCCGGCGAGCCGTTCCGCGGTGAGCAGCAGGCCGCGTGCCACCACGGTGTCCGGGTCCGCCTCGGCGAACCGCCATTCCAGGTCGATCGGCCGCGGCACCCCGTCGCCGGTGACCACGAGGTTGTGCGGCAGCAGGTCCCACAGCGCCGGGCCGAGCGCGGCCGCGTGCTGGTGGACCAGACCACGCCAGGCGAGCAGCAGTTCCTCGGCCAGCCACGGCCGTTCCGCCAGCACGCCGATCATGGTCGGCCCGTCGTGGATCGGATCGGTCCACGCCTGCACGGAAACCGGCCCGTCGCCGCTGGGGCCGAGCAGCGGTGCCCGCCGGACCTCGTGCCGGGTCACCTCCGCGCCGGTGCACCACCTGGCCGCGCGATCGGTGTTGAAGTACTTCGCCAGCCGGCCGTCCGGCCAAAGCGGGGAGTCGCCGGAAACCGTTGCCAGCACAAGGAAAGCGTTCGCCGCGTCCTCGGCCTGACCGGCCTCGACCAGTTGCGCCCACACCTTCGCCTCGTCGACCGGACGCGGGGCGTCGAACCCCTCGTCGGGACTGGGCAGGCGCGGCAGCTCGATCGCCAGCCGGGGATGCGCGTCGAGCAGTTCCCGGTCGAAAACCACGCGGGTGTACCGGAAGTCGGGGAAGCAGCCGAGCACGCGCAGCGCGCCGAACCCGGCCTCGCGCACCAGTTTCTCCAGTGGACGCCGGGCGAGCAGCCGGGTGGGCCCGCCGAAGGGATGCCCTTCGACCGCGTCCCAGCGGCGGCCGGTGTGCCGATCCGGGGCCCCGGCGAGGTTCCGCACGCCGAACTGGTTCTCCACGGCCAGGCACAGCGTGCCGCCGGGAGCGAGCCGTTCGCGGGCGGCGCGGAGAAAGGCCGTCCGCTCGCCCGGGTCCAGCAGCGTTTCCAGCATTCCGGCCGCGACCACGACGTCGTAGTGACCCCGCGGAACTTCCCCGAGCACGCGCACGCCGGTCAGCCCGGCGACGCGGTCCTCGGTGATCTTCGCCAGTTCCGGATCCGGTTCGACGGCGTCCACTTCGGACACCGTCTCGGCCAGGTACCTGGTCAGCGAACCGCTGCCCGCGCCAAGGTGCAGCACCTTCGCCCGCGCCGGAAGATCCAATGCGCGCACCAGGTTCGCCCGCCCGCGGTCGAGGTGCCACCGCTCCGCGGGGTCCTTCGCGGCGAAGTGCAGTTCGTCGCTCAGCGCGGAGCGGTCCCCGGCCCTGGCCACGATGGCGCCGGCCAGCGCCGTGGTGAGCCGGGAACCCACCGCTGCCCTCAGCTGGCCGAAACCGGGAAGTTCGCCAGCGTGGCGATGACCTGCCGCTGGTAGCTACCGCTCATCGCGGCCTCGGCGTCGTTGGCCGGCGACGGCAGCGGGTCCAGCGAGACGTGCACCTGGATCACCACGTCCTGCGAAACCCAGACCCCGTAGTAGGCGGCCTTCTTCTCGTTGACGTCCTTGTAGAACTGGACGTCCGACGGGATGTTCTCCAGCGGGTCCTTCACCGCGATGTAGCCGAGGTCGTCCATCCGGCCGGTCATCGCGGCGAGCGAGGCCTGCGCCTTCTCCGCGTCCGGCAGGCGGACCGCGGTGATCGAGAACTTGTCCGGGTACGGGCTGTTCGCGTCGGCGCCCTTGACCGAACCACGCCAGGCGGCCTCGGTGGCACCGTTGCTGTTCAGCGCCGACACCATCTCACCGTCCATGATGGACTTCTCGCCGAGCTGGGCCAGCTCGAGCTTGCCGCTGCCGCTGTCGGCGGTGCCCGGCGGCGCCGGGATGCGCTCGATCAGCGGCGCGCTCGGGTCGACCGGCTTCGGCGAGCTCTTGGTCGGCGGCGCGGAACTGGGCGGGGGCGGCGGTGCCTGGCTGGACTGCGCCACCGGCGGGTTCGGCTCCTCGTCACCGGAGAAGAGCAGGATGCCACCGGTCACCAGGCCACCGACCACCAGCAGGGCGACCAGCGCGAGCAGGGCCACCTTGCCGCCCTTGCCCTTCCCGCTGGACTCCTCGAACAGCTCCGGGCCCTGGCGGGTCCATTCCGAACTGGACGCCGGGGACAGCGGCGGGAATTCCGAGCCACCCCAAGGCGGGCTCAGGTCACCCTCGGGCTGGTTCCAGCCCGGCTGCGGCTGCTGTTGCTGCTGCGGGTGCTGCTGGTTGAACCCGCCCGAGTGCGGGCCCTGCGGCTGGTACCCGGGTTGCGCGAACCCGCCGGCCGGCGAGTTCGGCGGCTGCTGCGGGTAGCCGGGCTGCTGGTAGTTCGGCTGCGGCGGGGCCTGGGTCTGCCAGCGCGGCACGGCCTGGGTGCGGTCGGCACCGGGATCGGCGCTCGGCACGATCTGCGTGGCCTCGGCCGAGTTCGGCTGCGGTGTGCCCTGCGGCGGGCTCACCGGCGAGACCACCTGGGTCGCGTCGGCACCACCCGGCTGGGCCTGCGGCGGCTGCTGCTGCGGTTGCGGCTGCTGGGGCGGTTGCTGCTGCTGCGGCTGGAACATCGGCTGCTGCTGCGGCGCCTGCTGCTGGGCGAACCCACCGGACGCCGGGTTCTCGCCCGGCGCGACCGCCGACGAGAGCACCTGATCCCGGCGAATCCGGTAGTCATCGGCGGAAAGCCGGCCCGAGGCGAGTTCCTCGTCCAGCTTGCGGAGCTCCTCCTGCCAGGACACCCTCTGGCCCCTCTCTTCCGGCGGTGCGGATCCAATTCGCGGCCGCCTGCGACTACTGGTGCGGTGACCTGCGCCATTGTGCACGCCCGGGTGACCGGCCCTCGGATCGGGCCGGACTTCCTTCGGGTGACAAGCAGCGCGTAATGCCGAACGTTCGGCGGTTGATAAGTGAGTGTATTCCGGACCGGAGGGGGAGGACCTCGACTTGGCCGCATTCACCGGGCGGAGTTCCGGGGTCTTCGCCACATTCGGCGGTACCGCCCTGGTCGCCGCGCACGGCCTGCTCTACGGAAACTGGCTGATCGACGACGCCGCCATCACCTTCGCGTACGCGCGTGACATCGCCGACGGCTTCGGCCCGGTGCTGCAGCCGGGCGGTGATCGGGTGGAGGGTTTCTCGAACCCGGCCTGGCTGGCTTTGTTGATCTTCGGCAAACTGCTCGGCGTTTTCGACACCGGTTCGCTGTTCGGCGTTCCGGACTACGTGTTCTTCCCGAAACTGCTGGGGCTGCTCGCCACCGCGGGTGTGCTCGCCGCGCTGCACCACGCGGCGAAGGGCTTCAGCAAGCGGCCGGGCCCGCTCACCTTCGGCGCCGGGGCGCTGCTCGCGCTTGTCCCGTCGTACGTGATGTGGGCGGTGTCCGGGCTGGAGAACTCGCTCTACGCGCTGGCGGTCTGCTGGCTCATGGCGCTCGTCCTGCGTGCGGTGCCGCGCAACGAGCTGACCCGCGCGCGGCTCGCGGTGGCCGCCGGGCTGCTGGCCGCGCTCGCCGCGCTGACCCGGCCGGACGGCGCGCTGTACGTGGTGGCGTACCCGTTGGCGCTGCTGATGTTCGTGCGCCGGTACCGGGTGCCGGACGTGCTGCGCGCCGGTGCGGTGTCGGTGGCCGTGTTCGCCGTGCCGTACGGCGGTTACCTGGTCTGGCGGTACCTGGAGTTCGGCAGGCTCGTGCCGAACACCGCGATCGCGAAGGGGCAGGAGTTCCCGGGGCTGGAGACCTTCGCCCTCGCCGGTGACCTGCTGGCCTACGCCGGGGCGTGGCTGTCGCTGGTGCTGGCCGCGGGCGTCGGCGTGCTGCTGGCGAAGGGGTCGGCGCGGCGGGACGTGCTGGCCGTGCTGCTGGTGTTCCTCGGGCTGGCGGCGGTGGTGTTCTCCGTGCTCGGCCCGGAGCCGGGCGGCGAACTCCGGTTCGCCACGCCGTTCTGGCCCATCGCCGCGCTGCTGGTGGTGTTCGTGCTCGCCGAGGTGAGCGCGTTCGTGCGCGGGATCCGCCGGGTGGCGGTGATCGCGGTTGTGGTGGTCGCCGCGCTGCCCACCTTCGCCGCCTTCGCCGAGTCCACCCGCGACCACGTCGAGTCGCCGATCGTGCCCGCGTGCCTGGTCGCCGACCGCTACGGCCGGGTGTTCAACGGGTACGCGGACGTGCTCGGCCTCCGCGACGGCACGCTGCTCGTGCCGGACGTCGGCGGCACCGCGCTGACCAGCAGGCTGCGCGTGGTCGACCTGGTCGGCCTGACGCACGCGCGCATCGCCGACCTGGCCGGGGCCGGGGAGCACGGCCAGCTGCGGGACTACCTGTTCGACGAGGTGAAGCCGACCTTCGTGCACTCGCACGAGCCGTGGTCGCAGATCAGCGGCATCACCGCCGACGCGCGCCTCGACCGCGACTACTTCCCGCTGTACGAAGGCGGTCCGAAGGGCGACTGGGTCCGCAAGGACGCCGTGCCGTCGATGGCCAAGCTGCAGGAACTCCGCGACTACGCCGAGGTGGTGACCAGCCGGGTCAACCGCGAGCGCCACGCCGAGCCGCGTGCTGCCTGCGGTGACCGGCTGCGGCCCGGCCAGACACCGTGAACAGCGCCGGTCAGTCGGGCGGCAGGGCGGCTTCGACCTTGGCGAGCGTGCCCTTGAGCCGCTCACCCAGCGCGAACTGCTGCTTGTCGAAACCCTGCGAGACCCAGACCGCGACGGCGAGATTGTCCGAGGTGTACCAGGTCGCGTTCATCCGGCCGACCGTGTTCGAGCCGGCGAGCGCGCTCTTGCCCGGCGGCATGCCCAGGTTGAGCTGGGTGAAGCCGGTGTCGGCGGCCGCCTTGCGCAGCTCGTCCGCGATGTTCTTGGCGCCCTCCGGTGAACCCGCGGGCACCACCATCACCAGGTACCCGTCGGTGCCGTCGGAGCTGGACCGGTAGACCACCTCGCTGGCGCCGTTCTGCTTGAACATGTTCGCCGTCTCCGGCGCGTACAGCTTCAGCTCGGTGCCCCTGTCCACGGGCATCGTCGAGTTGTTCGCGTTCTGCGTGCCGGGCAGCTCGGGCAGCCGCTGCTCGAGCGGCAGATTCGCGGGTGGTGGCGGCAGCTGCTCGCTCGACTGCGCGGGAGCCGACGGCGGCGGGGCGGCGGTGCTGGCCGCGGGCTCGTCCTTCGACAGCAACCACACCCCACCGGCCAGCAGGCCACCGGCGAGCAGCACCCCGAGCGCGAGGAACAGCCAGGTCGAGCCGGTGCGCCGCGGGCTGTGGTCGTCCTGGGCGTAGTCCGGGGGCGGCGGCGGATCGGTCCAGCTGCGCTGCGCTTCGGTGGCGTACGGCCGGGTCGGCTGGTGGGCGGCCACCGGCGAGAGCACGCTGCGCCCGCGCGAGAGCCCGCGCGGCGGCACCGCCATCGACTCGGTGGCGCGCTGGTCGGCCGGGCTCGGCGCGGTGGTCGGGCGGTCACCGGCCAGCAGCGCCGCCGCGTTCGGCGGCTGCTTGTGGTCGGGATTGCCCAGCGGCAGCGTCGGCCTGCTCTCCACCACCTTGGGCGCCGGGCGGGCTTCGCCGACCGCGTTCGGCGGCGGCTTGACCTGGCCCGCGGGCATCGGCTGGCCGGCCACCGGGATCCGGGGCAGCACCGCCGTCTCCTGCATCGCCGGATCGGTCTCGCGGCGCGGCGCGGCCACCGGGGAGGTCGAACCACCGCCCGACGCCGCGGCCAGCAGCTCGTCACGCATCTTGCGGTGCTGGGCGGGGGTCAGGCTGCCGTCGGCCAGCTTGGCGTCGAGCAGCCGCAGCTCTTCCTGCCAGCCCATCGCATGCTCCATGGTCGGTCTGTTCGGCGGGACCAGTGTGCCCTATCGGGAGATTACCGGTCGCTGGATCGGGTGAATTCCGTCTTGCGCGCCGCCCGCCGGGCCTCCCAGCGGCGGAAACCCCGCGCCAGGGGCCGTTCGACGAACCGGTGCAGCAGTTCCGTTGTGATCGCGAGCACAATAAGGCCGATGCCGAGCGCGGGCCAGAAGCCGAGCGGATCGGCCAGCAGGTTCAGCGTGCCCAGCACCACCGCGAAGTGCAGCAGGTAGACCGCGTAGGTGCGGTCCGCCAGCACCTTGATCACCCGCGACCGCGCGATCCGGCCGTTCGCCCTGGTGCACAGCAGCAGGAGCAGCAGGATCAACACGAGCGTGCGGACGTAGGCCGGTCCGTCCGGCGTTCCGCTCCAGGTGGCCGCCGCCCGCGCGGCGAGCCACAGGTGCACCAGCCCGAGCGCGATCGCGGGCAGCGGGGCGAGCCGCTTGCCGCGCACCAGCATCACCAGTTGCCCGAGGAACAGCACCGGCAGGAACGACGCGATGATCCGAAGGCTCGCCGGACCGCCTTCGGTGGGGTTGTTGGTGACCGAGATCAGCACCGAGACCAGCGCCGCCCCGATCGCCGGCGGCAGCCACGGCCATCGGCGCAGCAGCGGGATGGTCGCCGCCGCGAGCAGGTAGAACACCACCTGCACGGTCAGCGTCCAGGTG
Source organism: Amycolatopsis albispora (assembly GCF_003312875.1). Classification (NCBI taxonomy): domain Bacteria; kingdom Bacillati; phylum Actinomycetota; class Actinomycetes; order Pseudonocardiales; family Pseudonocardiaceae; genus Amycolatopsis; species Amycolatopsis albispora. The sequence goes on along the minus strand of NZ_CP015163.1, from coordinate 6,143,608 downwards.
ACCGCGAGCAGCGTGGACGCGTCCGCCACGCTGTAGTTGAGCAGGCCGAGGTTGAGCAGCAGGTCGCCGAACTCCGGCGGGTGGTTCACGCCGAGCACCCCGGTCAGCGCCAGCACCCAGGCCAACAGGATCGCCACCCACAGCGCCGGGAACAGCCGGACCGCCCGGCGCGCGAGGAACTGCCCGGGCGCCTCGCGGGTGCTGACGTGCGTCACCACCACCCCGCTGATCACCAGGAACGTGCCGACGCCGACGAAGCCGAGCAGCTCGTTGAGGTGCAGCGACTCGACCACGCCGCCCTCGATCAGGTCCGCCAGCCAGAAGTCGTCCGAGCCGCGCATCTTCGCCCAGCCCGCGACGTGGTTGTAGAGCACCGCGACCGAGCAGATCACGCGCAGCACGTCGAGCCCGTGCATGTAGTGCGAGCCGCGGGCGGGCGCACCGGCGGGAGCCGGTCGCTCGGCGGTCTGGGTCACACCGCCTCCTTGGTGCGCTGGAACAACAGCCGGGAACCGCGGTGCCCGGCCTCGGCGAGCAGTCCGACGCCCACCGCGGCCACCAGGATCCCGGCCGGGTGGGGGAGCAGGCCGGCCAGCGGGTGGCCGACCGCGGCGTAGAGCGGGACCAGCCACCACACCCGCTCGGCGAGCCAGCGGGGCACGGGGTTCGCCGCGATCCGGTCCGCGGTGGGCCCGGCCAGCAGGAAGGCCACCGCACCCAGCAGCATCGCGTAGGTCGCGGCCAGCGGGTACCACCAGCCGTCCAGTTCGGGCACCACCCGGTCGGCGATCGAGACCACCGCGAGCGCGGCGGCGATCAGCAGCCCGCACCCCCACGCGGGCAGCAGCCCGGCCCGGTTGGCGTGCAGCAGCTGACCGGCCACGAACAGCGGGAAGAAGGCGGCCGCGGCGGACAGGTCGGGCACGAAGTCGGCCAGCGCGACGGCGTTCAGCGCGAGCACCAGTTGCGCCAGCTGCCCGGTCCATCGGTACCGCGCCGGGAGCAGCGCGGTGCCCCTGGCCAGCAGGAACCCGGCGAGGGCGAGCACCGGGACCCAGCCGAGCGGCACCAGCCCGGCGGTCGGCGGCAGCAGGTGCGCGACCACCACCAGCACGGCCAGCGGGTACAGCTCACCGGGCGCGCGCCCGGCCGCCGCCGCGTACCCGGCGGCGACCAGCAGCAGCATCAACCCGAGCGGCCCGAAGTCCTCGCCGAGGCCGAGCGGGCGCGCGATCCACTCCCTGGTCACGTCGAGCACGGCGAAGCGCTGGTCGTGCCGGTCGGCCCACTGCCCGAAGAGATAGCCGTACGCGGTGAGCACGGCCGCGCTCGCGGACAGCAGCACGACCGGGGTCCTCATCGCGGTTCCCCGGCGGGGAAGGCCTCGGTCTGCTCGCCGAGCAGCGAGCCGAAGGCCTGGTCGATCTTCTCGCCGAGGACGCCCGCCTCACCGCTGGCGTCGATGCGCAGCACGTCACGGCCGCGGACGTAGTGGGCGTGGTAGGAGACGGTCGGGGCGTCGGGTGCCTCGCTGAACCGGCGGACGGTCACCCCGGCCGGTGCCGGGTCGACGCGCTGGTGCCCGCCGGCGGCGTAGATGCCGTCGAGCGCTTCCTTGGTTTTCTCCGGTTCGGCGTCGTCGCGCGAAGTGAACCGGCTGAGCAGCAGGTTCACCCCGTTCTCGCGGGTCATCCGCAGATGCGCGGCGGCGACGCCGGTGGCCACCAGCTCGTCGAGTTCCTCCTGGCTGAACAGCTGGTAGGAGACCAGCGCGGAGATCCGGCTGGCACGGTCGATCAGCAGGTCGCCGGGCGGGGTGACCAGCGGCAGCGGCGGCGGGCCCGGCCGTCGCGGTTCGGGGTCGGCCAGCGCGGTGGGCTGGACCTCGCGGTCCGGGTTCGCGCCACTGCCCCAAGCCAGCCAGGCGGCCGTGGGCGGGATCGCGAGTACGGCGAGGAGCGCGGCCGTGACGACCACGCTGCGTTTCCCTCCCCGGTTACCCATAGTGGCTCACATGGTGCGTGATCACTGGTCCGGGGGCCGGGGCAGGGGTGCGTACAGTGGACGCATGTCGCTTCCCGGACGCGCCGAACCCCTGGTCACCCCCGATTTCCACGCGGTGTTCCCGGACCGCCGGATCAAGCCGCCGTTTCCCGAAGGCCTGCGCGCCGCGGTGTTCGGCATGGGCTGCTTCTGGGGTGCCGAGCGGTTGTTCTGGCAGACCTCCGGCGTGTACTCGACCGCGGTCGGCTACGCGGGCGGCGAAACCCCGAACCCGACGTACGAAGAGGTGTGCAGCGGGCTGACCGGGCACGCCGAAGTCGTGCTGGTGGTCTTCGACCCGGCGCGGGTCTCGTACGGGCAGCTGCTGAAGGTCTTCTGGGAAGGCCACGACCCGACGCAGGGCATGCGGCAGGGCAACGACGTCGGCACGCAGTACCGCTCGGCGGCCTACTTCGCGGACGACTCGCAGCGCGCCGAGATCGAGTCGTCGCGCGCGAGCTTCCAGCCCGCTTTGACCGCGGCTGGCCACGGCGCCATCACCACCGAAGTCGCCCCGCTGGGCGCGTTCTACTACGCCGAGGACTACCACCAGCAATACCTGCACAAGGTTCCGAACGGCTACTGCGGCCTGGGCGGCACGGGCGTCTCCTGCCCGATCGGCCTCGGCGTCGCCGACAGCTGACCGCTCACTCCCGCCGGAGGAGGTCGTAGGCGGCGGCGCCGATCAGTTCCAGCGAAACCTGCAGCCGCTCCAGGCTGACGTTGTCGGCGATGGTGTCCTCCGGCGTGTGGTAGGTCGGCTCGAGCGCCGCCGGGCCGGTTTCGCCGCGCCAGCTGAAGTTGCCCGAGGCGATGCCCCGCTCGAAGAACGGCACGTGGTCGCTGGAGCCGCGTGCCACCGGGCCCTGCACACGCGGGTCGTAGCCGAGGCGCTGCGCGGCCGCGCCGACGGCCTGCGTGACCGCGTTGTCGGCCCCGTCCACCGAAAGCAGCCAGTACACCGTCGCCGGGTCGTAGCTGGTGGCGACCATGTCGTTCTGGAAGCAGCCCGCGATCCGCCGCGCTTCGGCGTCGGGCAGGTTGTTGACGTAGTACCGGCTGCCGATCAGCCCGTACTCCTCCGAACCCCACAGCGCGAAGCGCACCGCCTTGCGCGTGGGCAGGTACCGCAGCACGCGGGCGAGTTCGAGGCACAGCACGGTGCCGCTGCCGTCGTCGTTCGCGCCGGGCGAGCCGGGCACGCTGTCGTAGTGCGCGCTGATCATGACCACGCCCTGGTCGCCGCCGGGCACCGTGGCCGGCCGCTCGGCGAGCACGTTGTACGAGGTCAGGTTCGTGTAGTGGTCCGACGACACCTCGAGCCGCGTGGTGCCCGACCGCAGCCGGTCGCGCAGCTTTTCGGCCTGCACCTGCGCCACGCCGAGCACCGGGATCCCTACCGGGGCGGGCAGCGTCGGGGAGAACGCCGAGAGCTTGCGGTCGGCGCTCGCGCTCAGCCGCCCGATCAGCACCGCGGCCGCCCCGCGTTGCGCGGCGAGCTGGTAGGCGTTGGCGTCGTTCGTGATGCCCGCGTAGAAGACGATCTTGCCGGTGACGTCGGCGGGGAAGCTGTCCGCCGCGCCACTGCCGACGTCGACCACCTCGCCGGAGAAGGTGGTGTTCTGCGCGCCCTGCGGTGACGAGCCGGTCTGCCAGTTCTCGTCACCGATCCGGATCCGCCCGAGGAACTTGTCGGCGATCGGGAACGGCTGCACGGTCACCTGGTACCGCAGTTTCCGCAGCGTGCTCGCGATGTGGTCGCGGGCCTTCAGCTCACCGGGGGTGCCCGCGATGCGCGGGCCGATCTGGTCGCTGAGCACCTTGAGGTGCTCGAGCGCGCGCTGCGCGCGGACCCTGGCGACCACCGGGTAGTCGCCGAAGGCCAGGTCCGGCTTGGCGGCCGCGCCGGGGCGCTGCCTGCCCGCCGCCGCGGCGGTCGCGGGGTTCAGCCCGATGGCGGCGGCACCGGCCAGCGCCACCGCGCCCGTCATCACGTCGCGACGTCGAATCCCAGCCATGTGCGTACCCCATCGGTCGGATGTTTCCCCAGCATTGGCCGAACCTTATGAAACCGGTCGAAATCCGGACAACCGCCGAACGTCGGCATACGCCGCTCGCCCGAGCGCGGCCCGAGGTGCGCTCGTGGCTGTTCGAACCCGGTAAATCCGCAGCTTGAGGGGCATTTTTCGAACATATGTTCTATACTGGAGGCAGTCGCGCGGGAGAGCTGGAGGGCGCTGTGGCCTATGTAACCTTGCCCACCTTCGTCAGCTGCAGCAGCAGTGCGGGCGCCAAGCGCGCCACGCTGGTGCGGCGGCAACGGCGGATGTACGACAACCCGGAGCCGTCCGGCTTCGACTTCTACCGGCGGGCCGCGGCGGCGATCCGCACCGGCCGGGAGGCCGACATGGATGCCACCGCGATGGACATCCTGGTCGCGAACGCCACGCCGCGTTCGGCACCGCACTACCGCGCGGTCGCCGACGGCTGGCTGCGGTACCTCGGCCGCCGGAAACCCGCCGTGCTGAACGTCGGGCGAGCACGCTGGCGCTGCGGCGCGCTGGAGGTCGGCATCACCCCGCAGTTCGGCCTGCGCTCGGCCGCCGGGGACCACGCCGTGCACCTGTACTTCAAGGAAGAGCCGCTCACCCGGGACGCCGCACACCTGGCGCTGCGCCTGATGGAGTTGCGGATGAAGGACCTGCTGCCCAGCGGCGGCGCCCCCTTGGTCCTCGACGTCCGGCGGTCGAAGGCGTACACGCTGGGCCGCCGGGACCGGGACCGCCTGGACCACTGGATCCGCAGCGAAGCCGCCGCCTTCCTCGCCCTCTGGGAACCGGTCGCCTGACCCGAGCTGTGACCCTGTCTTGAGTAGCCGTACTCAAGACAGGGTCGCGGCGTTCACCGACGCTTCGGGGTATGAGCAAACCGGTGTCTTCCTCGTCCCCGACCACGGGGGCGTTTTTCGCGCAGGCGGCCATCTCGTTCGGCTCGGCGGTGCTGGCCGTCGGGCTGGGGGTGGCGTTCCTCCCGGTGGATCCGTGGATCAGGGCCTTTCTCGGCGTCGCCATGCTCTACGCGATCACGTCCGCGTTCACCCTCGCCAAGGTGGTCCGCGACCGCCAGGAGGACAGCTACCTCCTCAGCCGCGTCGACCAGGCGCGCCTGGACAAGCTGCTGGCCGGGCACGACCCCTTCAAGGAGCCGGCGTGACCGCGGGAATTAGGCTTCGGCCATGTTCGAATACCACGGGTGGGTGACGATCCAGGTCAGTGCGGACGGCGACGAACCGGACGGGCTGCTGGACCGTGCGGTCGACCGCGTGGGGCGGGTGGTGCGCGAGTTCGGCAACGCCCAGCTGGTGGACCTGCGCTACGCCAACGACGTGCCGGTGCTGCACCTCGGCGGGGTGCTGAAGCGGCCGAGCACGGTGGGCGCCTCGCTGCTGCACCTGTTCATCCGCGTGGGGGAGCTGGCGCCGGCCTCCTACGGCCTGCTGCACGTCCACGACGACGAGGATTTCGCGCACGGCAACGAATTCCGGGTGTACCGGATGGTGCGCGGGCAGGTCACCGAATGCGCCGACCCGTTCCTGTCGCCGGTGGTGCCGACGGTGGCGGACGCGGACGCGTACGCCGAATTCTGAAACCGGGGCGGACCGGCCGCCGCAGGGAAGCAGGACGGCCCGCCCCGGAGTCTTCACCGGATCAGAACTGCACGTCCGCGCACTGGTAGAAGGCGTTGCCGGTGTCGGCGATGTCCCACACGGCGAGGATCAGGTGCCTGCCGGACTTCGCGGGCAGCTTGCCGGTGTGCGTGACGGTCCAGCCGGGCCGCTGGCCGCCGAACGGCACCGAGTAGAACGGCTGGCTCTCCAGCTGGTCGCGGGTCAGCGGCGCGGCCGGGTTCCAGCCGTTCTTGGTGATGAAGTAGCGGAACGACGTGGTGGCGTGCGCCGCGGTGAGCGTCCAGCTGAAGGTCATGTTGGACCCGCTGCTCACCTGCTTGGCCGGCCAGTTGCCGCCGCGCGGGTCGTCGAGCTGGGCGAACTGCCCGAGCCCGCCGGCGCAGATCTTGCCGTTGGCTGGACCGGCCGCCGGGAAGCCCTTCGGTCCCTCGACGCTCTGCGGTTCCCACTGGATCGGGCCGCAGTTGGTGACCGCCCCGGTCTTGCAGAGGTACGCGCGACTCGGGGCGTTGGTGGTGTATCCGTGGCCCTGCGCCACACCGGCGAGCACCACCGGCAACGCGACGCAGCCTGCCGCGATCGCGGCGATTCTGCCCAGGATTTTCTTGGCCATGCTTACTCCTTGGTGGATAAGCGAAGCGAAAACGGGGAGCTGGGTCCACCGAGTCTAAGTGACCACCGTCACCATGGTCTAGACCAAAACCCAATTGGACTAGACCAACGTCCCGCCGGCCACCACCAGTGACGCCACCCCTCGGCGCGCCCCCTCAATCGGACGCACCACGGCCAGCAAAACGGACACTCAGCACATACCGTGATCAACCCACCACGCGAACCGGGGAGAAGCGGCTCGGCTGAGGTGTTCGGTTGCCGCGGCCTGGTTCGGACGGGCGCAGGGCATGGCGCCGCACCATCGGGCTCCGCCGAACCGGAACAGGGCGCGGCAGCAGCCAGGCACGGCAACCAACGGGATCAGCCGAGCGGAAGCCAAGCCCCGGCAATCAACGGCCTCAGCCGAACCGGAGCCTGGGCTTCGACCACAACCGGCGCCCAGCCGAACAAAAGCCAAGCCCCGGCAATCAACGGAACCAGCCGAGATGGGGGCTCCGGGGGCATCCCCCGGCCGGGGGTGTGGGGGCTCGGCCCCCACAAAACATTGCGAGAATCGCCGCCGGGAAGGCGGCACGCCGACCACGCGGCACCACAAGATGCGAGCGGACGACGGGACTCGAACCCGCGACCCTCACCTTGGCAAGGTGATGCGCTACCAGCTGCGCTACGTCCGCATTGCCCCGGCGGTTCCCGCCGGTGCGGTGCACACTATACAACGGCCCGGAGGGGCAGTTTTACCCACCCGGACGGTGGCTCTTTGGTTACCCTTGGCGCACGAGGGGTGACGGCCACGAGTTCGCTCCGTATGGTGTCCACATTCAACCGAACGGGTTAGCGTTTGGCGGGGAGGTGCCTGGCTGGATGACCGAGCAGAGTACGGCGCCGCCTCCGCTGAGCGGGGAGCCCGAGCTCCTGCAGCGACTCCGCGACGGCGAGGATGCGGCGTTCGGCGAGCTGTTCGAGCTGCATGCGGCCGCGGTGCGCCGGTTGGCGCTGGGGTTGGCGGCGGACCGGTCGGAGGCCGAGGACATCACCGCGGAGACCTTCTTCCGCGTGTTGCAGGCGCTGCGCCGCGGTTCCGGCCCGCGGGACAACGTGCGCGCGTACCTGCTGACGGTCGCGCGGCGCGTGTCGTGGGAGTGGCACGGCGCCAAGCGCGACGTGCCGGTGTCCGAGGACGAGCTGAACCACCGCGCCGGTGCCGGTGCCGACGCGCACGCCCGTACCGCCGAGCACACGCTGATCACCCGCGCCTTCACCAGTCTCCCGGAGCGCTGGCGAACCGTGCTCTGGCAGACCGAAGTGGAGGGTGAGCAGCCCGCGGTGGTGGCTCCCCACTTCGGACTGAGCGCGAACGCGACCGCCGCGCTGGCTCGCCGTGCCCGCCAGGGCCTGCGCGCGGCCTACCTCCAAGCCCACCTGTCGGTGCACCGCGGCTCGGACGGCTGCCGCGCGGTGATCGAGAAGCTCGGCGGGTACACCGCGGGCAGCGTCACCGGCACCGAGGCCCGCCGAATCCAGGCGCACCTGCTGGGCTGCGCGTCGTGCCGGGCGACCGCCGACGAGCTGCGGGAGGTCTGTTCCTCGCTGCGGGCTCATTCCGGGGTGATCGTGCTGCTGCTGCCCGCATCCGCGCTCACCCTGGACGGTCTGCAGGCGGGCGGGTTGCTGGCCGGGCTGAAGGGGCTGTTGGTCGGCTCGAAGATGAAGGTCGGCATGGCCGTGGCGTCGACGGCGGCGGCCGGTGTGGTCGGGGTCGCGGTCGGCCCGATGGTGGACGAGTCGGCGCAGCCGTTCCGGCTGGGGCTGCCGGGACTCGCCGGGCAGGAGCTGATCGCCGCCGAGCCCGCGGTGGTGCCGCCGCCGGCGCCGGCGCGGCCGCCGGTGATCGCCACCGGCTCGCTGGTCAACGAAGTGCCGCCGTCGCCGGGTCCGCAACAGCCGCCGCACGAGCCAGGGCTCGGCCCGGCTGAGCTGCCCGCGCTGCCGGAGGGCGGCGCCGGTGGCGTGGTGCTGCCGGGCGAGCGCGACCTGCCCGGCACCGGCGACCAGCCCGGCGACGAGCCGATGGTCACCGACCCGAACAACCCGGACCCGAGCAACTCCCCGCGTGACGACGTCGAGCCGTACCCGGACGAGACCCTCAGCACCACCGACACCCCGCCGGAAACCAGCGAGCCCGCGACCTCCGAGGTGCCCGCGCCGAGCAGCAGCATCAAGCCCACGAGCACCAGCGACACCAGTGCGCCGGAGGACCAGCCCAGCGAGGAAGTGACCGCGTCGGCACCGAGCGCAACCACCGGGTGACTTTCCGATCTCGCGCCGGACGAGCGGCTCGCGGTACCGTGGTCGGGCTCATACCGCGCTGCTCGCCTGGAGGCTGAGGGATGAACCGCCTGGTACATGGTGCCGACGGTCGTGAATGGGTGCTCCGGAGCCAGCTGGAGTGGCGGCCCCCTGCCACCGCGGACGACTTCGAGCACGACGTCGCGGGCAGCCACACGCCCGGTATCGCGATGCTCTTCGTCACCGTGGTGCTCGCGGTGGTCCTGGTGGTGTGGATGCCGGAGGACGTGGTGGTGCCCAGCTGGGTGCTGCTGGCCCTGCTGCTGATCGTGATCTTCTTCCCGCTGCGCTGGATCCTGCGGCGGCCGTGGACGGTGGTCGCCGAGACCGAGGGCGACCCCACCGGCGAGCGCCCGTCGGAGCGCTGGGTGGGCACCGTGCGCGGCATGTTCACCGTGCGCGGGGAGATGAGCCGGATCGCCAAGACCATCCAGAAGCACTCGCTGCCCGATTTCGACGGGCCGCTGCACCCGGTGGAGTAGCTCATGCCCGAACTGCCCGAGGTCGAAGCGCTGGCGCACCACCTGCGTGAGTTCGCCGTCGGCCGGGTGGTCAGCCGGGTCGACGTGGCGTCGATGACGGTGCTCAAGACGGTCAGCCCGGCGTGGACCGAGCTGCACGGCCGCGAGGTCACCGGCGCCGGCCGGTTCGGCAAGCACCTCGACCTCGACTGCGACGGCATCCACCTGGTCACGCACCTGGCCAGGGCGGGCTGGCTGCGCTGGTCGGACTCGCTTTCGCCGACGCCGCCCAAGCCCGGCAAGGGACCGCTGGCGCTGCGGGTGCACCTGTCCGGTCCCGGGTTCGACCTGACCGAGGCGGGCACGAAGAAGGGGCTCGCGGTGTGGATCACCCGCGACCCCACCGAGATCCCGAGCATCGCGCGGCTGGGGCCGGACGCGCTGACCGTGGACCGGACGAAGCTGGCCGAGCTGTTCCACGGCCGGACCGAGCGGTTGAAGACCGCGCTCACCGACCAGTCCCTGATCGCCGGCATCGGCAACGCCTACTCCGACGAGATCCTGCACACCGCGAAGCTTTCCCCGTACGCCACCACCGGCAAGCTTTCCGAGGAGGCGCTGGACCGGCTGTCCGGCGCGATCTCCGGGGTGCTCACCGACGCCGTGGAGCGCTCGGTCGGCCAGGCGGCCGCGCGGCTGAAGGGCGAGAAGCGCTCTGGCCTGCGAGTGCACGCCCGCGCCGGGCTGCCGTGCCCGGTCTGCGGGGACACCGTGCGGGAGATCTCCTTCGCGGACAAGGCCTTCCAGTACTGCCCGACCTGCCAGACCGGCGGCAAGCCGCTGGCCGACCGGCGGCTGTCGCGGCTGCTCAAGTAGCCGGCTGGCAGAGTGCCGCGGACAAGGCGGGCAGCGGTCCCTCCCGCGGTCCCGGATACGGCTGCTTGCCCTGCCCGCCGACGTCGGCGCCCAGGTCGTAGCTGTTGAGCACGACCACGATCTGCCGCGACCGGTCTTCGCTGGTGTAGGCGAAGCTGAAGTACCCGGGTCCGGATCCCTGACTGCCCTGGACGCGTTGCGTGCCGCCCTCGCACGGCAGGGCGAACGGTTCGAGGCCGAGGCCCAGCGCGGTCAGCTCCGGCGGCAGCAGCTCGCCGCCGAGCAGCGCCCGCTGGAACTTCGCCACGTCGTCCACAGTGGACACGATGGCGCCCGCGGTCCAGTCGTAGGACGGGCTGAACGTGGTGTGGTCCTCGCGGGCGAGGTTGTACCCGTGCAGGTGGGGGCCGTGCAGCCGGGGATCCGTCAGCGGCAGCTCGGTGTGGTGCAGGCGCAGCGGCGCCAGGATGCGGTTCCGCAGCTCGGTGCCGAAGTCGTGCCCGGTGACGCGCTCCACGACCAGCCCGGCGAGCAGGTAGTTCGTGTTCGAGTACGCCGGCTCGGGATACGGCCCGTGCGCGACCGCGCGCCGGATCACCTCGGCCGGGGTGATCACGTGGCCCCAGTCCTGGTGCTCCAGGTAGGGCGCGAAGAACTCCGGCGTGGACGCCGGGTCGTAGACGCGGCTGGTGTGGTCGAGCAGCTGCCGCACGGTGACACCGCGGTCGGGGAGCACGCCGGGCAGCCAGCGCTCGACCGGGTCGTCCAGGCCCAGCTCACCCTCGGCGACCAGCTGCAGCAGGACCGTCGCGGTGAACGACTTGGTGATGCTGGCGGTGCGGAACCGCTGGTGCGGCCGGGCGCGCTCGCCGGTGGCCAGGTTCGCCACGCCGACGCCGAACCGCCGTTCGCGCTCGCCTTCGCGCACGTACGCGAGCGCGCCGGGGAACCCGTTCGTGACGTTGGCGCGCAACTCTAAGTGAACTGGGTCCGCCGCCGCGGTGACCGGGCTCACGCCCGCCGCGAGCACTCCGGCGACCAGCGCGCCCACCAGGAGCTTCCGTGATCGGTTCGTCATGCACCGAGCGTGCTGCCCGGCCCGGCACCGGGCCAGCCGGTGAACCACCAGGTCAGCGGTGGGGGCTCCCCCACCGGTGTAACAATGGGTAGCACCGTGTTGCTGATCATGCACAGAAAGTGGAGGAAAGCCCCTTGCACCCGGATGCCGGAGCGCAGAGCATAAACGCCGTGTCCGGGTTGCCCCTCGCGCAGATCATCCCGTGGAGCGTCGCCGCCGTCGCGGTGATCCTGCTGATCGTCGTGCTCGTCCGGAGCCGCCGTCCGGCGAGCTTCGTCGACGACGCGGTGCTCGAAGCCGTCCGCCGGATGTCCAAGGCGACCCCGGACCTGCGGCGCGGTCTCGACGAGAGCTCCGCCGACCGGATCACCACGCAGATGCTGGAGACGCTCAAGTGCGTGGCGGTCGGCATCACCGACGCCGACGGCACGCTGCTGTCCTGGGACGGCGAGGCCAACGAGCACTACGACGACCTGCGCGACGCGATCGCGGTGACCATCCGGCGGCACCGGCGCGAGGTGGTCGGCCACGAGAAGCTGCCCTGCAACCACCGCGGCAACTGCCTGATGCGCACCGCGGTGATCGTGCCGCTGATCGTCGAGGAGCAGACCCAGGCGGTGCTGATCGTGGTCGGCCGGACGCGCGGCAAGCGGCTGGTCGAGATGGCCGACGCGGTTTCGCAGTTCGTCTGCACGCAGTTCGAGCTGGCGCGGCTGGAGGATTCCAAGCTCCAGCTGCAGCAGGCCGAGGTGAAGGCGCTGCGGGCGCAGATCTCACCGCACTTCGTCTACAACGCGCTGAACACCATCTCGTCGCTGATCCGCACCGACCCGGAGGAAGCCCGCGAGCTGCTGCAGGAGTTCGCCGACTTCACGCGGTACATCTTCCGCAGTTCCGGCATGTTCACCTCGCTCGCCGAGGAACTGCGGAACATCGACCGCTACCTGACCATCGAGAGCGCGCGGTTCGCCGGGAAGCTCAACGTCCGGCTGAAGATCGCGCCCGAGGTGCTCTCGGTGGTGGTGCCGTTCCTGATCATCCAGCCGCTGGTGGAGAACGCGGTCAAGCACGGGCTGTGGAACAAGCCGAACGGCGGCACGGTCACCGTGATCGCGCAGGACCACGGCAACGAGGCGCTGATCAGCGTGGAGGACGACGGCGTCGGCATGGACCCGGCGCGGTTGTCCGAACTGCACGACTCGCACCAGACCGGCGCGCACGTCGGGCTCGGCAACATCAACCAGCGCATGCGGCAGCTCTTCGGTGACGAGTACGCGCTGACCGTGGAGACCGCGCCGGGCGCGGGCATGAAGGTGACGCTGCGCGTGCCGAAGTACGCGCGCGGGGTGCGCGCCAGCGTGCCGGAGTACACCGAGTCGCCGGACCGCGAGCCCGCCGCCGACTCGGTGCCCGCCGCGGTGGTGCACCAGCCGGTGGTGCAGCCGCAGCGGGGCCGCAGCCACGCCGCGCGGCACCGCCCGCAGGCCACGCGCGAGGGCAGGCCGACGGCGGCGGGACCCCGCTGACCGCCGGTAGGGTGGCGCCATGAGCGTGACGGACAAGCTGACCTCCCGGATCCCCGGCCTCGCCGACCGCGGTGACCGCAAGGACGTGGTCTCGGTGGTGAAGCTGCACGGGGTGATCACCCCGCAGGCCTCGCCGCTGACCAGAGGAGCGATCAACCTGTCCGCGGTGGAGAGCGCGCTGACCCGCGCCTTCGACCACGACCGGCTCAAGGCGGTCGCGCTGCTGATCAACTCGCCGGGTGGCGCGCCCACCCAGTCGGGGCTGGTCGCCGAGCGCATCCGGCAGCTCGCGGACAAGAAGGGCGTGCCGGTGCTGGCCTTCGCCGAGGACGTCGCGGCGTCGGGCGGGTACTGGCTGGCCTGCGCGGCCGACGAGATCTTCGCGCACCGCACCTCGCTGGTCGGCTCGATCGGCGTGATCAGCGGCGGGTTCGGGTTCACCGGCCTGCTGGAGCGCTTCGGCGTGGAGCGGCGGCTGCACACCGCGGGGGAGAACAAGTCGCGGCTCGACCCGTTCAGCCCGGAGAAGCCCGAGGACGTCGAGTGGCTGAAGAAGCTCCACTCGCAGCTGCACGAGCTTTTTGTGACGTGGGTGAAGGAGCGCCGCGGCGACCGGCTCAACGCCGGCGACGAGCTGTTCACCGGGGATGTGTGGCTGGGCGCGAAGGCGGTTGAGCTGGGCCTGATCGATGGTGTCGGGAACCTGCGCGAGGTGCTCGCGGAGCGCTACCCGGACGCGGAGATCGCCGTGGCGGAGCCGAAGAAGCCGCTGCTGGCGAAACTCGGCATCGGCGCCCCGGCCGCTTCGCTCCTCGAAGCCGTGTCGGCAAAAGCCACCTGGGCCCGCTTCGGGCTCTAGGCGCTTCGGCTGAGCTGGGCTTTGTCCGGTTGACGGTGGTTTGACCGATCGTCGGTCACGGTTAGTGATTGCGTGTGCTACCTGAACGGGCTACAGACACCGGGTCGGGGCTGGGTTCTCATAGGCGTGTCTTTGTTGTTGGCCACAACAAAACCACTCTCCCCACTGGTACGGGTTGACAAGGAGGTCATCCCCATGCCCGTTCCTCCCCACTCCCCACCTGCCCGGAAACCCCGCAAAGCCCGGAAAAGCCGCCTCACCAGGGCGGCCGTCGCGGCGGCCGCCGCTGCCGCGTTGATCACCGTTCCGCTGACCGTGCCCGCGGGTGCGTCGGTCCCGCCACCGCCCACCGGCTGGACGCAGGTCTGGGCCGACGACTTCGACGGTGCTGCCGGCACCCTGCCCAACGGCAACAACTGGCGGTTCAGCCTCGGCCACGGTTATCCCGGCGGGCCCGCGAACTGGGGCACCGGCGAGATCGCCGCCCACACGAACAACCCGGCCAACGTCAGCCTCGACGGCAGCGGCAACCTGCGCATCACGCCGCTGCGCGACGGCGCCGGGAACTGGACCTCGGCCCGGATCGAGACCAACAAGCAGGACTTCAAGGCACCGGAGAACGGCGTGCTCCGGGTGGAAAGCCGGTTGCAGATGCCGAACGTCACCGGTGACGCCGCACTGGGCTACTGGCCCGCCTTCTGGATGCTCGGCTCGCCCTACCGCGGCAACTGGTGGAACTGGCCCGGCATCGGCGAGTACGACATCATGGAAAACGTCAACGGCCTCAACTCCGTGTGGGGCGTGCTGCACTGCGGCACCGCGCCCGGCGGGCCGTGCAACGAGAACAACGGCATCGGCGCCAGCCGCCCGTGTCCCGGCACCAGCTGCCAGTCCGGGTTCCACACCTACGGCTTCGAGTGGGACCGCAGCACCAGCCCGAACCAGCTGCGCTGGTACGTCGACGGCCAGCAGTTCCACCAGGTCAGCCAGAACCAGCTGGACGCGACCACGTGGCACAACATGACCAGCCACGCTGGCTACTTCATCATCCTCAACGTGGCCATGGGCGGTGCCTTCCCGAACGGCGTGGCCGGGTTCGGCACGCCGACCGCGGCCACCGTGCCCGGTCACCCGATGGTGGTCGACTACGTGGCCGCGTGGACCCGCGGTGGTGGTGGCACCGGAAACCCCGGCGGCACCGACGCCTACGGCACCATCCAGGCCGAGAACTACCAGCAGCAAAGCGGCCTGAGCACGCAGCTCACCACCGACTCGGGTGGCGGCCAGAACGTGGCCACCGCGGCGAACGGCGACTGGGCCAGGTACAACGGCGTCAACTTCGGCTCGCAGACCGCCACCCAGTTCAAGGCGCGGGTGGCTTCCGGGGCGGCCGCGGGGGTGAGCGGGCTGGTCGAAGTGCGGCTGGACAGCCTGTCGAATCCGCCGATCGGGTCGTTCTCGGTGGCCAACACGGGTGGGTGGCAGAGCTGGCGGACCATCCCGGCCAACATCAGCGGGGTCACCGGCACCCACGACGTCTACCTGAGCTTCCGCAGCGGTCAGCCGTCGGACTTCGTCAACGTCAACTGGTTCTCCTTCGCACCGTAACCAATCGGCGACGCGGGGGCAGCAGACATTCCGCCCCCGCGTCGCCTATAACTGAGGCTGGACATCGCCACTTTCACTAGGCAGGATGCTTGTCACTGTGAGTACACACGAAGACACTTCGGGACTCCTGGTGCTGGCCGTCGACGACGAGCCGCACGGGCTGTCGGAACTCGCCCACTGCCTGGAGAACAATCCGCACATCCGGCGGATCTTCACCTGCACCGACGCCACCGACGCGCTGCGCCTGCTCGCCTCCGACGACGCCGAGGTGCGCTACCGCAAGGACCGCGGCATGGCACCGGTGGACGCGGTGTTCGCCGACCTCAACATGCCCGGCCTGTCCGGCATGGAGATGTCGCGGGTGTTCGCCACGCTCAACCCGGCCCCGGTGCTGGTTTTTGTCACCGGGCACCCGGAGGAGGCGGTGAACGCCTTCGACCTCGGCGCGGTCGACTACGTGCTCAAGCCGTGCAAGCAGGAACGGCTGGACAAGGCCATCAAGCGGGTGCTGCAGTCGCTGCAGGCCGCGCCCGCGCCCGCCGCCCCGGCCGGGCAGGAGCCGGTGAAGACCGACGACGAGGTGATCGCGGTCGAGCTGGCGGGCAACACCAAGCTCATCCCGCGCGCCAACGTCCGCTGGGTCGAGGCGCAGGGCGACTACGCCCGGCTGTTCACCACCGACGGCAGCCACCTCGTCCGCATTCCGCTGGCCCAGCTCGAAGAACGGTGGGAGAAGGCGGGTTTTGTCCGCATCCACCGCTCGTACCTGGTCGCGCTGCAGCTGATCACCGAGCTGCGCATGGGCCAGGGCGGCTACCAGGTGGTCATCGGCAACGAGGAGAAGCTGCTGCCGGTGAGCCGCCGTCACACCCGTGAGCTGAAGGATCGGCTGGTCGGCTCCTCGCGGAACGGCTAGCCATGACGCTCGGAGGGGACCCGTACCGCCAGATCGGCGGGGTGCGCGAACCCGACCCGACGCTGGGCAAGAACCTGGGCAGGCAGGCGCGCGCCGAACCGGTGCCCGCCTCGAAGACCGAGCCGGTGCCGTCCGGCCCGCTGCCCGCCGAGCACCGCGAACCCGAGCACCACGCGCGGCCGCGCCGCCAGCGGGTGGTGCTGTCCGGGCCGAAGCAGTCGAACGCGCTGCGCGCCCGCGTCGAGCTGGAGGAGCAGACCAGCTGGGGCGAGCTGCTGATCAAGGACCTGGTCAAGGCGCAGCTGCGCACCGGCGTGCTGCTCGGGCTGCTGGTGGTGGTGCTGCTCGGCGCGCTGCCGCTGGCGTTCTTCCTGTCCCCGGGGTTCGCCGGGTTGCGGGTGATCGGCGTGCCGGTGGCGTGGCTGCTGCTCGGGGTGGCGCCGTTCCCGCTGCTGCTGGGCGTCGGCCTGTGGTACAACCGCCTGGCCGAACGCCATGAGCGGGCCTTCGTCGACATGATCGAGAACTGACTTCCACGTCCCGCGTGCGAGGATCTTCGAGTGCAGCTGAACCCGTGGGCGCTGACCGGCATCGTGCTGGTCGGCATGGTCACGTTCTACCTCGGCCACCGGTCTTCGCGGTTCGCCAGCAGTACGCACGACTTCCTGGTCGCCCGCCGGACCGTGCGGTCCCGGCGCAACGCGGCGGCGATCTCCGGTGAGTACCTGTCGGCGGCCTCGTTCCTCGGCGTCGCGGGCATCGTGCTCAAGGAGGGCGCCGACGCGCTCTGGTTCCCGATCGGGTTCACCGCCGGTTACCTGGCGCTGATGCTCTTCGTGGCGGCGCCGCTGCGGCGGTCCGGTGCCTACACGCTGCCGGACTTTCTCGAGGCCCGGCTCGGTTCGATGGCGCTGCGCCGGTTCTCCACCGCGTTCGTGGTGTTCATCGGCATTCTCTACATGGTCCCGCAGCTGCAGGGCGCCGGGCTCGGGCTGACCACCATTCTCGGCACGCCGGCCTGGGTCGGCGCGGTGGTGGTGACCGTGGTGGTGACCATCAACGTGATCGCCGGTGGCATGCGCGCGATCACCGTGGTCCAGGCGTTCCAGTACTGGCTGAAGCTGTTCGCCATCGCCGCGCCCACTTTTGTGCTGTGCGTGGTGTTCATCGGCGGGGGCGGCGGCCCGACGGCCGGTTCGCTGGGCACGCCGGCGCCGCCGGTGTTCCCCGAGGAAACCACCGTCGACGTGCAGACCCCGGTCACGCTGGAGGTCGCCGTGCCGACCGTGCTCTACGCCGACGGCGTGGTGGACGGTGTGCGGTCCGACGGCGTGGTGTTCTGGTCGCCGGAGGTGCGCCCCGAGGTCGGCGAGGGCACCGAGCTGCGTTTCCCGGCCGGGTCGCCGGTGCCGGTGGTGACCGGCGCGGTCACCGACAACGCGACCTGGCTGCTGCCCGCCTCCGACGACATCACCGACCTGCTCAGCACGTATTCGCTGATGTTCGCGACCTTTCTCGGCACGATGGGCCTGCCGCACGTGCTGGTCCGCTTCTACACCAATCCCGACGGCAAGGCCGCGCGCCGGACCACCGTGCACGTGCTGCTGCTGCTCGGGCTGTTCTACCTGTTCCCGGCGCTGCTCGGCGCGCTGTCCCGGCTGTACGTGCCGCAGCTGCTGGTCACCGGGCAGACCGACGCCGCGGTGCTGATGCTGCCGTCGGCGGTGCTCGGCGGGGTCGGCGGGCAGATCCTTGGCGCGGTCACCGCCGCCGGGGCGTTCGCGGCGTTCCTGTCCACCGCGTCCGGGTTGCTGGTCAGCGTCGCCGGGGTGCTGTCCACCGACGTGCTGCCCGGCCGGGTCCGCGACTTCCGGCTGGCCGCGGTGCTGGTGGCGATGGCCCCGCTCGGCATCGCGCTGGCGTTGCGCCAGGACGACCTGTCGCTGAGCGTGGGCATGACCTTCGCGCTGGCCGCGTCCACCTTCAGCCCGATGCTGCTGCTCGGCATCTGGTGGCGGAAGCTGACCTGGACCGGGGCGATGGCGGGCATGGTGGTCGGCGGCACGCTGGTGCTGGGCGCGCTGGCGATCAACATCATCAGCGGGTACACCGGCGACTGGGCGCCGTGGTTCACCGTGCAGCCCGCGTTGTTCACCGTGCCCGCGGCCTTCGTGGCCACCATGGTGGTCAGCAAGGCGACCGCGCGCCGGGTGCCCGACGATCTGAACGCGGTGATGCTGCGCCTGCACGCGCCGGATCCGCTGGGCTTCATGCGCGACCGGGCGGTGGCCCGGTTCGGCCAGGCGGAGGAGAAGGTGCGTCCCGGGCGCGGTGGCAGGCACCGGAAATAACGATTCTACTCACGGTTACCCCGACCCCCTGATCGTGTGGCCTGCGTAACTCCCCCATCAGGAGGATGATCCTCGGCAAGCCGCTTGATCGAGGGAGGTATCCAGTGAGCACCAGCGAACCGGTAACCGAAGCCGACTGGAAGCGTGTGCAGGCCAGTCCGGAGTTCCGCCAACTCCGCAGGCGCCTGCGGAACTTCGTTTTCCCGATGACCGCGTTGTTCCTCGGCTGGTACCTGCTCTACGTGGTGCTGGCCGACTACGCGCACGGGTTCATGTCCACCAAGCTGGTCGGCAACATCAACGTCGGCCTGGTGCTGGGGCTGCTCCAGTTCGTCTCGACCTTCGTGATCACCGGGCTCTACGTGCGCCACGCCAACCGTCATCTCGACCCGGTCGCGGACCAGATCCGTCACGAAGTCGAGGGCACAGAGGAGGGCGCGAAGTGAACCTGGCGCAGGGAGTCCAGGGGTCCAACCCCGCGCTGAACATCAGCATCTTCGGTGCTTTTGTGGTGGTGACGCTGGTGATCGTGTTCCGCGCGTCGCGGAACACCAAGACCGCGTCGGACTACTACGCCGCCGGTCGCGCGTTCTCCGGTCCGCAGAACGGCGTCGCGATCGCCGGTGACTACCTTTCGGCCGCCTCGTTCCTCGGCATCGCCGGGGCCATCGCGGTCTACGGATACGACGGGTTCCTGTACTCGATCGGGTTCCTGGTCGCCTGGTTGGTGGCGTTGCTGCTGGTGGCGGAACTGCTGCGGAACACCGGCAAGTTCACCATGGGCGACGTGCTGGCCTTCCGCATGAAGCAGCGCCCGGTGCGCGCGGCGGCGGCGACCTCGACGCTGGCGGTGAGCTTTTTCTACCTGCTGGCCCAGATGGCGGGCGCGGGCATCCTGGTGTCGCTGCTGCTCGGCATTTCCAGCACCGCCGGGCAGGCCGTGGTGATCGCCGTGGTCGGCGTGGTGATGATCATCTACGTGCTGGTCGGCGGCATGAAGGGCACCACGTGGGTGCAGATCATCAAGGCCGCGCTGCTGATCACGGGTGCGTTCGCGATGACCGTGTGGGTGCTCGCGCGGTACGGCTTCAACCTGTCGGACCTGCTGGGCAGCGCCGTCGAGCGCGCCGGTTCGGACTCCGTGCTGAACCCCGGCGCGCGGTACGGCGTCTCGGACACCTCGAAGATCGACTTCCTGTCGCTGGGCATCGCGCTGGTGCTCGGTACGGCGGGTCTGCCGCACGTGCTGATGCGCTTCTACACCGTGCCGACCGCGAAGGACGCGCGGAAGTCGGTGGTCTGGGCGATCGGCCTGATCGGGCTGTTCTACCTGTTCACCCTGGTGCTGGGCTACGGCGCGGGCGCCATCGTCGGCAAGGACGCGATCAACAAGGCACCGGGCAAGGAGAACTCGGCGGCACCGCTGCTGGCGCAGGCACTCGGCGGGCCGGTGCTGCTCGGGTTCATCGCGGCGGTGGCCTTCGCGACCATCCTGGCCGTGGTCGCCGGGCTCACCATCACGGCCTCGGCGTCCTTCGCGCACGACGTGTACGCCAACGTGATCAAGAAGGGCAAGGTCTCCGACTCCAACGCCGAGGTCCGCGTCGCGCGGATCACCGCGGTGGTGATCGGGGCGGTGGCCATCGTCGGCGGCATTCTCGCCAAGGACCAGAACGTCGCCTTCCTGGTGGCGCTCGCGTTCGCGGTGGCGGCGTCGGCGAACCTGCCGACCATTCTCTATTCGTTGTTCTGGAAGCGGTTCAACACCTCGGGCGCGTTGTGGTCGATCTACGGCGGCCTCGGCGTCACGGTCGTGTTGATCATCTTCTCGCCCGCGGTGTCCGGGTTGCCGACGTCGATGATCAAGGGCGTGGACTTCCACTGGTTCCCGCTGCAGAACCCCGGGCTCGTCTCGATCCCGGTGTCGTTCTTCCTCGGCTGGCTGGGCACGGTCCTGTCGAAGGAGCACAACGAGGACAAGTACGCCGAAATGGAGGTGCGCTCGCTCACCGGCGCGGGCGCGGAAAAGGCGGTGCCGCACTGAGGTGACCACGCCAGAGGCCCTGTTCACACGCGCTGAACGCGGCTTCGTGCGAGCATGGTGCCGTGGTGAACCCTGCTGAAGTGCCCACTGTGGACGTGACCGAGCTGCCCGGCGAGTTCGCGCTGCTCGACGTCCGCGAGAACTACGAGTGGGCCGCGGGGCACGCGCCCGAAGCCGTGCACATCCCGATGAGCCAGCTGCCCGGCAGGCTCGCCGAACTGCCCGAAGCCACCCCGCTGTACGTGATCTGCCGCAGCGGGGTGCGCTCGGCGAACGTCGCGGCCTGGCTGAACGGCCAGGGCCGCGACGCGGTCAACGTCGCGGGCGGCATGGAGTCCTGGCACGCCAACGGCAGGCCGATGGTCACCGAACAGGGTGCCGAGCCGCAGGTGGTGTGAGCGTGCACCCGCCAAACCCACCGCACCCCCATCCCCAGCACCATCCTCACTACCCCCAGCACTACCAGCAGCGTCCGCACGTGCCGCGGCCACCGCAGCGCGTGCGCTGGGTGGCGACCCCGCCCTACGGCCCGGTGCACCGCCGCCGCGCGGTCGATCACCGGTACCACGGCCCGCCGTCGTACCGGGTGCCGCCGCGCTGGGGCTTTCCGAACGTGGTCTGGCGGCTGCCGACGGCCGTGCCCGGCACCCCGTCCAACGCCCCGCGCCCGGCCCAGCGGCTGCGCGTGCTCTCCCGCAACGCCACCGTGCTGCTGTGGGTCCTGGCCGGGTTCGCCGGGCTGGCCGCGCTGGCCGAGGGCTGGCGGTACGTGCTGCTGCTGATCAGCCGGGACTCCGCGCTCGACGCCGACGTGGTCGGCGCCTCCGACGCGCTCGTGCTCACCGCGTCGCTGCTCACCTTCGCGCTCGCCCTGTTCGCCGCCGGGGTCAGCCTGTGGTGGCTGCTGGTCGCGCGGGTGGTCGCCGCCGACGAGCTGGGGGAGCGCCCGGCCCGGCCGCCGTGGCAGGTGGTCGCGGGGTTCTTCGTGCCCGGCCCGAACCTGGTGGTCGCCGGATCGATCGTCGCGGAGACCGAGCACAGCGTGCTGCGGCGTCCCGGCACCGAGCGCCCGCGCCCGTCACGCCTGGTGCTGGGCTGGTGGGGTGCCTGGGTGCTGAATGGCGTGCTGCTGGTCGTCTCGGTGGTCTGGCGGCTGCGGGACGGCGTGCAGGCGCAGGCCGACGGGGTGTTCCTGGCCGTGCTGACCGACGGCTCGGCGGCCGCGCTGGCCGTGCTCACCGCGTTGCTGGTCCGCCGGATGACCGGCCTGCTGGCGCCGGTCGGCGAGGACAAGCTGCGGCACCTGCGCGTGCTCAGCGTGACCGGCGCGCCCGAGCCCGAACTGCGCCCGGCCCGCCCGGCTACCGCACCCCGGTGACGAGCAGTTCCTGGTAGCCGCGCATCACGAACTCCGGGCGGCGCGGCGGTTCCCCGGCCAGCTCCAGTTCCGGGAGCGTGGTCAGCGCGCGGAACGCGGCGGCGATCTCCACCCTGGCCAGCGGCGCGCCGAGGCAGAAGTGGATGCCCGCGCCGAAGCCGAGGTGCGGGTTGGGCGAGCGCGTGACGTCGAAGGTGTCCGGCTCGGCGAACACCTCCGGGTCGCGCGCGGCGGCCCCGAGCAGCGCGGCGATCTTCTGGCCCTCTTCCACGCGGAACCCGGCGATCTCCACGTCCTCGGTGGCGGTCCGCTCGAACAACTGCAGCGGCGAGTCGAACCGGATCGCCTCCTCCACCGCCGAATCGAGGTGCGACGGGAGCAACGCCCACTGGTCGCGGCGGTCGAGCAGCGCACGCAGGCCGTTGCCCAGCACGTTCACCGTGGCTTCGTGCCCGGCCATCAACAGGAGCACGGCGGTGGCGACCAGTTCGTCGTCGGAGAGCCTGCCGTTGTTGTCGTCGCGGACGCGCACCAGGTCGCTGATCAGGTCGTCGCCCGGGTTCGCGGCCCGCTCGGCCGACAGTTCCCGCAGGTAGGCGACGAACTCACCGGCCGCGGTTTCGGCCGCCACGCGCTTGTCCTCGGGCAGCCCGTACTCGTACATCTTCACGATCTGGTTCGACCACGGCACCAGCCGCGACCGGTCGGCCTCGGGCACCCCGAGCAGTTCGGCGATCACCTCGACCGGCAGCGGCTGCGCGACCTCGGCGAGGAAGTCCGCGGTGCCCTCGTCGCGGACGCGCTCGGCGAGGCGGCCGACCAGCCGACCGGCGATCTCCTCGACACGCGGCCGCAGGCGTTCGACGTGCCCGCGCGCGAAAGCCGAGGACACCAGGCGCCGCAGCCGCGTGTGCGCGGGCGGTTCGTTCTCCAGCAAGGAGTTCCGGTGCAGCAGGTTGAACGAGACGAACTGCTCGGCCGGGGTCGCGTCACGCCAGATGCGGCCGAGCGACCGGTGCCGCAGCACCGCCGAGGCCGCCGGGTGGGCCACCGCGATGGCCAGCCCGAGCCCGTCGTGGCGGTGCACCGGCGCCTTCGCCCGCAGCTCGGCGAACGCCGGATAGGGATCGGTCAGGAACTCGGGGTCGCTCGGGTCGAACACGGCAAGAGCTTATCCGTTCGGTACCGTCGGCCCGACCGATCGCGAGGAGGAACTGTGGGCAAAGCGGCGCGCAAGAGGGGCCCGAAGAAGAAGGACGGCGCTCCCAAGAAGGTTCGCGAAGTCTTTGTCGGCCAGCCGTTCGAAGGGCTCGCCGCGGAGCCGGAGCTGATCGCGCTGCGTGAGTTCGTCCCGTCCGCGACCGTCGAGCTGCCCCTCAAGAACACCGAGGGGCGCAAGGTGGTGCTCGGCACCGTGCTGCCGATGGCCGCCGCCGCGTTCGTCCGTGCCGACGGTCAGGCCTTCGTCGGCCTCCAGGTGCAGACCCGGTCCACCGACGTCAGCCGCGACATCGGCCGGTCGATCCGCTGGGCGCTCGAGGCCAAGGAGGGCGACGTGCTCTCCGTGCCGGACACCATCACGCCCGGCGGTGAGGGCGAGCGGCTGCAGGACCTGCTGGACCCGGCCGCCGAGCTCGACGTCCAGATGCACACCGACTTCTCGTGGTGGCTGCCCGAGGGCACCGAGGCCGAGGGTGAGGTGGCGTTGTCGCTGGAGCGCGCGAACGGCGCGATCATGCCGTCCGAGCGGCTCGGCACCGGCGCGTACTGGGTCGACGCCGGCGAGAAGGCGCACCTGCGCTGGGTGCGGCCGGAGCCGGAGGGCAAGGTGCTGCAGGCGCTGGCCCGCCTCTCCGCCGCCGGTGAGATCGGCCTCGGCGAGGACTCGCGGTACGCCGGTTCGTTCCGCGCGCACGGCCTGCTGGTGCCGGTGTGGGACCTCGACCCCGAGGCGCACGCCCGCGAATGGGCCGAGCCCGCGCAGCAGCTCGGCGAGCGCCTCGACAAGGCGCTGGCCTCGCTCGACGAGGAGCCGCTCAACGCCGCCGAACGCCGCGCGCGCGACGGGCTGATCGGCCGTCAGATCACCATTCGCTAGATGCTGCTGCACATCTGCTCGAAGCAGGACTGGGAGTCGAGCGAGGGCGCCTATCGCGCGCCCTCGCTCGATGACGCCGGCTTCATCCACTGCTCCGACCCGGGGACCGCGCACCTGCCCGCGGACGCCCTCTACGCCGGGCGCACCGACCTCGTGCTGCTGGAGATCGACCCGGCTCGCCTCGACGTGCCGCTGCGCTGGGAGGACGGCGACCCGCCGCACCCGGCCGGCGTCCGGTTCCCGCACGTCTACGGCCCGATCCCGCGCGAAGCCGTGGTCGCGGTGCACGAGTTCCCGCCCGGCCCGGACGGCCGCTTCCACCTGCCACCGGCCATCGCGAACCGGTAACGCCCCGCAACGGCCACCCGTTCGGTGCGTCTGTCCGATCGGGCGGCACCGATGGACAACCTGCGGGGGCGCGGATGCGTGAGTCAGACGGTGGGGAGCGGTCGAGCACCGGGATTGGAGGCGATACGGTGACCGCGTGCGCGCCGGTTGCGCCGGCCCTTTCGCTGGCCGGGAGCCGTGTCGTCGAGGCGCGCCGGGAGAGGGGAACGGCGGTGTCGGGCGACCTCGTTGACTTCGAGGAGTTCGTCACGGCCAACCTGCCCGGGCTGATGCGCTACGGGCACGCGCTGACCGGCAATCCGCACGACGCCGCCGACCTGGTCCAGACGGTGCTGGAGAAGATCGGCTCCCGCTGGACCCACGTGCAGCGCAAGACCGGCGACCCGATGGCCTACATCCGGCGCTCGATGGCCAACGCGCACATCAGCCGGTGGCGGCGGACCAAGCGGGAGAACCTGGTCGCCGACATCCCGGACGCCCGGCCGTACGAGCACGCCGACCCGTTCGAGCACGAGCCGCTGTGGCAGGCGTTGCGCGCGCTGCCGCCGAGGCAACGCGCCGTGGTGGTGCTGCGTTACTACGAGGGACTGTCCGAAGCGGAGATCGCGGCCTCGCTCGGGGTCAGCCAGGGCACGGTGAAAAGCCAGGCCAGCAAGGCTCTCGCGTCCCTGCGCGTGAAGCTGAAGCCGGCGGTGGAAGGCAGCGGAGGGAGGGAAGCGGGATGAGCGACGACGACGAACTGGCCGGTGAACTGCGCCGGTTGTTCGACGACGAACGCCTCGCGCTGCGTCCCTTGCCGGACGCGGGGAAGCTGATCGCCGCCGGGGCCAAGCGCCGCCGGGTCCGCCGTCGCCGGATGTCCGTCGCGGGTGGGGCGCTCGGCGTGGTCGCACTGGTCGCCGGTGGTTTCGCGCTGACCGGCGGCGGGTTCCGCCACGAGGTGCCGTCGCCGGTGGCCCAGCCGCCGGGGATCGACCCCACCCTGCAGATCGGCCCGAGCGTCACGATGATCCCGGCGCCACAGCCGACCAGCCAGCCGCCGGCGCCGCCCGCCGCGCAGCCGCCGCCGATCCACCAGCCCGGCCTGCCGTCGGCGCCGCCGCCGGCCCCGGCGCACTCCACCCCGCCCGAAGCCTCGGCCCAGACGGGGGTGAAGGGGCCGGTCATCGGGCCGGGTGGCTACGGCAAGCTCCAGCTGAACTCGAGCATGGAGCAGGCTTCCTCGGTGGGCATCAACTTCACGCCGGAGAACGCCGGTGGCGTGGACGGCGGGTGCACCACCTACTACTTCAGCGGAACGGGCGTGCCCAGCGGCGGCTCGGTGGTCGTCTCACCGACCCGCGGCGTGGTGTACATCAACCCGTCGGTGCCCGCGACCACCCCGGAGGGCATCGGCGCCGGTGCCACGCGCGAGCAGCTGCGGAAGACCTATCCGGAGGCGACCACCGGGCCCAACGGCGACGTGGTCCCGCTCGGCAACGGTTACCGGTACCGCGTGGTGGTGGGCGGGGCCGAGGTGGTCGAGCACGTCTACCTCGACGACAGCAGGCAGGACTGCTACGAGTGAACCCGGGCCCTCCACTGGAGGACCCGGGTTCGACGAGGTCAGCCCTCGCGGGCCGTCAGATGGCGCCGCCGGCCACCGGGGGCATCAGCGGGTCGTCGCCGCCGTCGCCGACCGATTCGCGGGCGAGCCAGTTCTCCACCTCGAACATGTTCCCGTTGGCGCGCTGGACGATGGTGAGCAGGGTGGACATCGCGGAGATCTCCTCGACCTGCTCCTTGAGGAACCACTGGACGAACTGCTCGGAGATGTAGTCGTCCTCGTCGCGGGCGGCCTTGGCCAGCGTCTTGATGTCGGCCGCGACCTCCTTCTCCTGCGCGAGGGCGAGTTCGATCAGCTCGTGCACCTCGGAGAAGTCGTTGCGGACCTCCCCGGTGCCGGGGATCTCGACGTGGTGGTCGGTGTCCAGCATGTACTGCACGAGCGCGAGGGCGTGGTTGCGCTCCTCGTTCGCCTGCCGGAAGAAGTGCTTCGCCAGCTGCGGCAGGTCCTCGTTCTCGAACCAGACCGCCAGCGCGATGTACTGCTGCGAGGCGTTGAACTCGTTGTGCACCTGCTGCTGGAGCAGCTCGTAGAACTTCGAACGCGGATTCTTCTTGGTGAGGGCCATGTATTCAACGGTAACAAAGCCCGGCAATTTTCTCCAATTCAGGCTGGTGATTCCCGCCCTATTAGGTTACCATTCCCAAAAGTAGGCGGAACTAATTTTGTTTAGCCTTACCTAATTCATTCATGCGTTCCCGTGCATTTCACCGCAGCGAGTCCCGCACCACCGGGCACGACATGCAGCGCGGCCCGCCGCGGCCGGAGCCGAGTTCGGAGCCGGCGATCCGCAGCACCTCGATGCCCGCCGCCTCCAGCCGTTCGTTCGTCTCCACGTTCCGCTCGTAGCCGACCACCACACCCGGCGCCACGGCGAGCGTGTTGTTCCCGTCGTCCCACTGCTCGCGTTCCGCGGTCACCGGGTCGAGGCCGGTGTCGATCACCCGCAGCCGGTCGATGTCCATCGCCTTGGCCGCCGCGGTCAGGAACGGCTCCGGCCCGTCCACCCGCAGCGCGCCGTCGTCGCCGGTGTACAGCGTGTACGCCACCAGCGAATCCCTGGCCAGCGGGTACATCACCACCGCGTCGGTGTTCACCATCGTGCAGACGGTGTCCAGGTGCATGGTGGCGCGCGACTGCTCGATCGGCACCGCCAGCACGGTGTGCGCGAGGTTGTCGGCGAACACCGAGCGCGCCAGCGATTCCGCGCCCGCCGCGGAAGTCCGTTCCCCGACGCCGATCGCCACCACGCCCGGCGCCAGCAGCATCACGTCGCCGCCTTCGATGGGCGCGGAATGCGCGCCGTAGGCACGCGCGGCCTGCCGGAATCGCGGGTGGTAGGCGTAAACCAGGTCGAGCACCGCGGTTTCCCGGCGGCGGGCTGGCATGGTCAGCGAGGAAATGGCGACGCGGTCGGCGATCCACGCCGAAGAATCACGGGTGAATAACAGGTTCGGCAGCGGGTCGACGGCGAAATCACGCGGGTGGTTCATTTTCCGGACCAGCGAAGCGCCCTCGGCGGCGGGCAGTTCCTCGAAGGTCATTCCGGCCATCAGCACCTCGGCCAGCGCCACCGAGTCCACAGAGGACAGATGGGACCGGAGCACGTCGGCCAGCTCGGCGCCGAGCCTGCGGTCGTCCACCGCGGCGTGCACCCCGGCGGCGTGCGCGCGCGGGTCGTCCAGCGCGCTGCGCAGCAGCTCGGGCAGCAGCAGCACCTCGACCCCGCGCCCGCGCAGCACCTCGGCGAAGGCGTCGTGCTCCTCCTGGGCGCGGTCCACCCACGGAATCGAGTCGAACAGGAGCTGGTCGTTGTTGCGCGGCGTGAGGCGCTTCAGCTCGGCGCCCGGGCGGTGCAGCAGGACCGAGCGCAGTGGGCCGACCTCGCTTTCCACCAGCGGCGCGGACAAGGTCTCGGAAGTCGCTTGCTCGACGGTCACGTGCTGAGACTAATCACTGACCAACCACTTCAGTGCCGGTAATGGTTCGGTAAGCGCCCGGAGCCTGGTCACCACGCGGGCGGTGGCCCAGGGTGGACGCATGTCGCGCAAGAAGAAGATCCTGCTGGCCGCGCTCGGGCTCGGGCTGGTGGTGGCCGCCGCCGGGCTGTGGGCGTTCCAGCCGTGGAAGGCGTTCACCCGCAGCACGGTGGACGAGGCGCTGCCCGTGGCGCCGGTGGCCGTGGCCACCGCACCTCCGGCCGAAACCACGTCCGTCGAAACCACGGTGACTCCGCCGAAGCCGCCCGAACCCCGTGACCTGGCCACCGGCGAGTTCGTCAGCCAGGAACACGACACCAGCGGCAAGGCACGCGTGGTGGACCTCGGCGACGGCAACCGCGTGCTGCGCCTGGAGGGCTTCTCCACCTCCGACGGCCCGGACGTGCACGTGTGGCTCAGCCAGGCCACCGCGGGTGGCGAATGGGGCAAGTACGACGACGGTGCCGTGGTCAAGCTCGGCAAGATCAAGGCAACCGACGGCAACCAGAACTACGCCATTCCGGCCGACGCCGAGCTGACCGGCCTGCGCAGCGTGGTCATCTGGTGCGACCGGTTCAACGTCGCGTTCGGCTCCGCGCCACTGGCCCTCTGAAAAATCCCCGGAAAATCCCCCGAAAAGAAGCACCGCGGAGGTCGTTCCGGCGCGCTCCCGTTCGTAGGTTCGGTGCGAGGACAACCCGGACAGAACGGAGACACCCGTGTCGAACGCACGACCGCCCGTGGTCGACCTGGTCACCTGGCAGGCCGCCCGCGACGAGCTGCTGGCCCGCGAGAAGGCCCACACCCGCGAGGGCGACGCCATCGCCGCGGCCCGCCGCCGCCTGCCGATGGTGGAGTTCGACGGCACCGTCGAGGTGGTCGGCGCCAACGGCCCCGTGCCGTTCCTCGACCTGTTCGAAGGCCGTGACGAACTCCTGCTCTACCAGCACATGTGGCACGACGGCGCGCCGCACCAGGGCCAGTGCGAGGGCTGCACCAACATGGCCTGGCACCTGCGGGACGCGGTGTACCTCAACGCCCGCGGCGTCTCGTTCGCCATCGTCACCACCGGCCGCTGGGAGGAGGTGGCGCCCTTCGTGGAGTTCATGGGCTACACCCAGCCCTGGTACTCGGTGCGTGACGTGCCCGCGCCGGTCGGCGGCGAGATGGGCTGCGTCTCCAGCTTCCTGCGCGACGGCGACCGCACCTTCCTCACCTACTCCACCACGGGCCGCGGCCTCGAAGTGGCCAACGGGTCCTTCGGCCTGCTCGACCTGACGCCGTACGGCCGTGGTGAGGCCTGGGAGGACAAGCCGGACGGCTGGCCCGAGGGCGACGTGCCGTGCTGGTACTGGCGTTCGGCCGCGGACGGGACCGCCACCTGGGGCCCGACCAGCCGTCCCGTGGCGCAGTGGACACGACCCGGCGCGACCCCGGTGGAAACGCTCGGCCGCCAGGGCGACTGCCACTAGGGCAGGAAGGAGACCTTGCCCCGGAGCAGCGCGTACCCCACGAAGGCCACCACGTCGAGCAGCGTGTGCGCGACCACCAGCGGCCACAGCCGGTTCGTCTTCTGCCACAGCCTGCCGAACACCAGCCCCATCACCAGGTTCCCGACGAACCCGCCGAGGCCCTGGTACAGGTGGTACGAACCACGCAGCACGGCGGCGGCGAACAGGCTGGAGTTCTCCCGCCAGCCGAGCTGCCGCAGCCGGGTCAGCAGGTAGCCGACCACCAGCACCTCTTCGGCGAAGGCGTTGCCGAACGCCGAAAGCGTCAGGGTGATCGGCCGCCACCACGACTCGGTCAGCGTGGACGGCTGCACGGCCAGGTTGAACCCGAGCTGCCAGCCGACGAAGTACAGCGCGAGCCCCGGGATGCCGATCAGCGCGGTCAGCCCGGCACCCCAGAGCAGGTCGCGGCGCGGGCGCGTCCGGTCGAGGCCGACCTCGGCCAGCTTCATGCCGCCGCGGTAGAGCAGGTAGACGCCGAGCGCGCCCCAGCCGATCAGCTGGGTCGCGCTCAGCACCTGCTTGAGCAGGTCGATCAGCCCGGTCGCGGCCTGCGGCACGTTGAGCGCCACCTGCTGCTCGTTGAGCGGTTCCGGGCGCAGCAGCGAGTCCAGCAGGGACAGCAGGCTCCTCGCCCCGGACAGCCCGAGCGTGATGCCGAAGACGACCAGCAGCTCGAACTTCAGCACCCGGCGTTGGGCCGGGTCGGTGACCACCTCGGGAAAGGCCGGGCGGTCGCTGATCAACCAGGAGCGCATTCGCGCAAGCTACCTCGTGGCGGATAGCGTCGAGGTCATGCCACGGACCATCGCCACGAACACCCCGGTCGAGCGCGCCGGACTGCTCGAATTCCTGCGCCCGCGTCACCACGGCATCCTGACCACGCGCCGCGCCGACGGCAGCCCGCAGCTGTCGCCGGTGACCTGCGGGGTGGACGACGAAGGCCGCATCGTGATCGCCACGTATCCGCAGCGGGCGAAGGTGCGCAACCTCCGCCGCGACCGGCGCGCGTCGATGTGCGTGCTGTCCGACGAGTGGAACGGCGCCTGGGTGCAGGTCGACGGCACGGCCGAGGTGCTCGACCTGCCCGAGTCGGTGGAGCCGCTGGTCGACTACTTCCGCGCGATCTCGGGCGAGCACCCCGACTGGGACGAGTACCGCGAAGCCATGCGCGAGCAGGGCAAGTCGCTGATCCGGCTGACCATCGAGCGCTGGGGCCCGATCGCCACCGGCGGCTTCCCGCCCGAACTCGCCTAGCGCTCGGAGAAGAACGGGCAGCCGACCAGCCGCCGGATTTCCACGGCCAACTGCGGCGGGCTGTCCACTGGCTGCGAGAACGCCAGCCGCACGTCGTGGTCGCCCGCCGGGGACTCGACCCGCAGGCGCAGCCCGTGCCGGTCGAGCCCGAGCGGCCGGATGACCCCGCCGCGCAGCTCCTCCGGCAGGTGCCTGCCCAGCTGCTCGACCACGTCGGCGTGCTCGGTCTCCAGGTGCTGGAGCCAGCGTGCCTCGTAGTCGTGGAACGGATCGGGCGTGGCCGCGCTGAACATGTGCGGCCGCAGCGAGTGCGTGCCGTCGGCGTCGGCGAGCACCAGCGACGCCGGGGTCAGGCGCAGCATGGTGAGCCCGTGGTTGACGTCGAGCAGCCGGTGGTCCGGCCGGTCGGCGGCGATCGCCACCGCCCGCGCCCGCGCGGCGGGCGGGTCCAGCGGGCGCAGGAACCCGGTGATCCAGAGCAGGCCGCGGATCGGCTCGCGCAGCGGCACCGGGGCGTGGTCGGCGAGTTCGAGCATCACCCCGAACTCGCCGCGCTGTGTCTCCGCTGCGGCTTCCACCAGCGGATGTCCGTCGGGCAGGAGCAGGCTGACGCTGCCGCTGGCGTGCACGTGGTGCAGCACCGGCACCACCCGGCCCTCACCGGGCTCGACACGGTCCACCGACGGGACCAGCGTCGCCGGGCAGTCCCGCGACGCGATGGTTTTGGCGCGCTCGGCGGGATTCGGCGCCGGCGGACGGCGCGTGGTCGTCGTGGGCTCGGTCAAGATCCACCTCCTCTTACTTAGGTGAGGCTAACCTGTCCGAGCCCACGACGCCAGGGTGATCAGCGGCCGGGACCGCGTCCCGACCAGGTCCACGCGTAGCCGGGGTCCTCCGACGCTTCCGCCGCCTCGCCGAGGTCCAGTGGCGCGAAGGTGTCCACCATGACCGCGGTCTCGTCGAAGTAGTCCGCGCCGATCGACGCCTCGGCCGCACCCGGCTGCGGCCCGTGCGTGAAGCCGGACGGGTGCAGCGAAAGCGAGCCGATGCCGATGCCGGAGCCCTTGCGTGCCTCGTAGTTGCCGCGCACGTAGAACATCAGCTCGTCGGAGTCGACGTTCGCGTGGTTGTACGGCACCGGGATCGACTCCGGGTGGTAGTCCACCTTCCGCGGGCAGAAGGAGCACACCACGAAGTTCGGCCCCTCGAAGGTCTGGTGCACGGGCGGCGGCTGGTGCACGCGGCCGGTGATCGGCTCGAAGTCGTCGATGTTGAACACCCACGGGTACAGGCAGCCGTCCCAGCCGACCACGTCGAACGGGTGGTTGGCGTAGGTGTAGCGGGTCAGCCCGGCGCGGTGGCGCACCAGCACCTCGACGTCCTCGCCCTCGGCCAGCAGCGGCGCCGACGGGCCGCGGATGTCGCGCTCGCAGTACGGCGAGTGCTCCAGGAACTGCCCCTTGCTCGACAGGTACCGCTTCGGCGGGCCGATGTGCCCGCGTGCCTCGATGGTGAGCAGCTGCAGGGGCTCACGCGGCACCACCCGGTAGGTGCACGAGGTCGGGATGACCACGTAGTCGCCGTCGCCGATCTCCAGCGCGCCGTAGATGGTCTCCAGCGTGCCGCTGCCGCCCTGGACGTAGAACAGCTCGTCGCCGGTCGCGTTGCGGTACAGCGGGCTGGGCACGGTCGCCACGGCGAAGCCGATGGTCACGTCGTTGTTGCCGAACAGCCGGCGCCGGTCGGTCACCGCGTCGGCGTCGGCGGTGAACTTGAGGTCCTGCGTGCGGAAGCTCCGCGGCTTGAGCGGGTGGTTCGGGGTCAGCTGGCCGCGCTCGTCCGGCACCGCGACCGCGTCCACGATCGCCGTCGGCAGGTAGCGGTGGTAGAGCAGCGCGGAATCGGCGGAGAACCCCTCGACGCCCATCAGCTCCTCGGCGTAGAGGCCGCCCTGGGGTGAGCGGAACTGGGTGTGCCGCTTGTGCGGGATCTCCCCGACTCGGCGGTAGTAAGGCACTTGCCCCTCCGGAAAGGTCTCGAACGTGTCCGTTTTACGGACGTGTTTGTCCTGATGTCGTACGCTACTAGCGTGTCAGTCGTGTCAAGCGCAGTGGAACTCACGCCCCCCGGCCCCCGCGGAATTCCGCCCCTGTTCGCCCGGCTCGTCGACGACTCCGCGCTCTTCCCTCCCGGGGACGCCGCGATGCCCGAAGCCCTGCGCTCGTACCTGGAAACCAGGGCGGGTGAGCACGCCGGCCTCGTCGGCCTGTTCCTGTGCCAGGCGTCGCGGCTGCCGGAGCTGATCACCGAGCTGATCAAGATCAAGCCGAAGACCCCGCTGCCGTTGTCGCTGATCATCGACACCGGCCTGGGCGGGGTGCCGAAGGCGATCTCGATCGTGGAATCCCGCGACGAGCTGCTCGACCTGCGCATGGTCGAGATGCCGGCGCCGTCGGACGTGGACGAGGTCTGGCTGGAACGGGTCTCCGAGTTCGTGCCGGAGGACGTCATCCGGGTGGTCGAGCCGCGGCGCGGGGTCGGCTGGCTCGACGGCGTGCGCAAGGTGATCGAGCACGGCAGCCGCCCGAAGATCCGCTGCGGCGGGCTGTCCAGCGAGAACTTCCCCAGCGTGGACGAGGTGGCCGACTTCCTGGCCGTGGTCAGCGCGCACTCCGGCGCCTCGTTCAAGGCCACCAACAGCCTCCACCGCGCCGTCCGGCACGCGGACGCCGAGACCGGCTTCGCCCACCACGGCTTCCTCAACCTGCTGGTCGCCGCGGCCCGCTGCCTGTCCGGCAAGGACGTGCGCGCGGCGCTGGAGGAGACCGACGGTGCCGTGCTGGCCAAGGAGGCCGCCGCGTTGTCCGAGCCCGCCGCGAAGGCGGTTCGTGAGCTGTTCGGGTCCTACGCTTCGGCCTCGCTCGACGAGCCGGTGGGGGACCTGAAGGGCCTGGGCCTGCTGTGAGCCGGAGATGAGCCGCGAGGGCTCGCTGACCCTGGAGCGGGGGCTCGCCCTGCTCCAGGCCGTGGCGGACGCGGGCAGTGAGGCGGCGACCATCTCCGAGCTGGCGGCCGCGATCGGCGCCAGCAGGCCGGCGGTGTACCGGCTGCTGGTGCCGCTGGCCGAGCGCGGGCTGGTCTGGCGCGACGGGTCGAAGGTGCGCCTCGGGGTCGGGTTGCTGCGCTTGTCCGGCCAGGTGCTGCCGCAGCTGCGCCAGGCCGCCCAGCCGGTGCTGCGTGACCTGGCGGAGGCCGTCGGCGCCACCGCGCACCTGTCGGTGGCGGAGGGCGAGCAGGTGCAGGCGATCGCCGTGGTCGAGCCGTCGTGGACGAACTTCCACGTGGCCTACCGCGTGGGCAGCCGCCACCCGGTCACCGCCGGGGCCGCGGGCAAGGCGATCACGCTGCGCGGGGAGCCGGGCTGGGTGGCCACCACCGGCGAGCTGCAGCCGGGCGCCTCCGGCGTGGCGGCGCCGGTGCGCGGACTGCCGGGGCTGCGAGCGAGCATCGGCGTGATCTCACTGGACCCGCTGGACGCGGACGCCGTCGGCCCGAAGGTGGTGGAGGCGGCCGCTCAGCTCACCGGCGTGCTGAGCTGAGCAGCGGGCGGGTCATCGTCAGCAGCAAGGCGAGGTCCACGGCGAACAGCACGCGCTCGAACAGGCCGAGCGTGACCACCGGATCCGCCGGTTCGGTGCTCATGATCCAGGCGAAACTGGCCAGCACCACCACCAGCGTCACCGCGCTGGCCACCGACAACCGCCGGATCGTGGTCCGCCTCGGCTCCCACATGCACTGCATATTCGACCGTCGCGTGAGCAGCCAGCCCGCCATCGGCAGCGAGATGAACGCGAGCACCGCGCCACCGTTGTGCACCTGACCGCTGAGCGTGCGCGCGGCACCGTCCGGATCCACCGGGAACAGCCCGCACACCACCAGCCCCGCGCACCACAGGCCGAGCAGCACCGGCACCGCGCCACCGCGGCGCGCCCTGGCGATGCCGACCAGCAGGGCCAGCGAACCGGCCGCCAGCGCCAGGCACATCACGCCGAAGCTCGGCGCGGCCCCGGCGTTGACGTACTCCGACAGCGTCCGCCACAGCGGGCTGACCTGGCTGGACAGCTGGATGTGCAGGTGGACGGCGATGAGCACGGCGACACCCATGCCGGCGAGCGCGATGCGGCCGTGCGGACCGGCCTCGCGGGTGGGCAGCGTGCTCACTCGTGTTCACCTCGGCTTCGCAGAACAGACACGAGCCAGCCATGTTATGCGAATGAGATCTTCGAGGCGGGAGCGGGTCAGGCGAGGGTCTGCCAGAGCGCCGCGACGCTGAACGCGGCGAAGACGAACCCGGCGACCCGCTGGATCAGCTTCGGCCGGATGCGGTTGCGCACCTTCTGCCCGATGAAAACGGCGATCCCGGCCACCGCGATCAGCGCGCAGAACGCGCCGATGCCGACCGCGACCGGCTGCTCGAGGCGCGCGGCCAGCCCGGCCGTGGCGAGCTGCGACGCGTCACCCCATTCGGCGGCGAACAACACGCCGAACGAGGTCATCGCGGACCGCAGGAACGAGACCGGCCCGGGGCCGATGCGCGCGGCGTCCTCCGCACCGTCCACCGCGGGGGCGAAACCCTCGCGCAGCAGGAAGTAGGCCCCGATGCCGAACATCACCGCGACGATTCCGGACACCAGCGTTTCCGGCAGCAGGGTCAGCACACTGCCGAACAACACCGCGATGGTGCTCTGCACGGCGAATGCGGCGCCCACCCCGGCAAAAACCGGCCAGGCCCGGAAACGGGTGGTCAGCACGAGCGTGGCAACCAGCGTCTTGTCCGGCAGCTCGACGGCGAGCACCAGGCCGAACGTGCTGATCAGTGCCAGTAATGCGGCAGACATCGCGATGGTCGCCCCCTTTCACTTCAACGATAAAGGGGGTATTTGGAAAAGGCCAGCAGATGGGAATCGCGAATCGCCGGTTGAGCGGGGATGACAAATTGTTTTTGGCGTGCCGAAACTAATTCTTGCGGACGGGGTAAAATGAATTCATGACTGCCGAGAACGTCGTGGTGACCACCACAACCGACAGCGAGTCCGCGGCCAGGGCGCTGGCCGCCGGTGCCATCGAAGCCCGGCTCGGGGCCTGCGCGCAGGTGCTCGGCCCGATCACCAGCGTCTACCGCTGGGAAGGCGCGGTGCAGACCGACCAGGAGTGGCGCGTGGAGATCAAGACCGCCGCGCGGCGCACCGAGGAACTGACCGCCCACCTGCTCGAACACCACAGCTACGACACGCCGGAGGTGATCGCCACCCCGATCACCGGCGGCAGCCCGGCCTACCTGAGCTGGCTGGCCGAGGAGACGCGATAGTCAGGACCTAGGTCCCGGGGTGAACGGGACTGTTTGAACTGGCGGGCGCCCGCGCGCGAGACGACGCTTGCTCTCGTGGAGGTCTTGGAACTCGCGCGGTGGCAGTTCGGCATCACCACCGTCTACCACTTCCTGATGGTCCCGCTGACCATCGGGCTCTCGCTGCTGGTCGCCGGGATGCAGACGGCCTGGGTGCGCACCGGCGACGTGCGCTACCTCAAGATGACCAAGTTCTGGGGCAAGCTGCTGCTGGTCAACTTCGCCATGGGCGTGGTGACCGGGATCGTGCAGGAGTTCCAGTTCGGGATGAACTGGAGCGAGTACTCCCGGTTCGTCGGTGACGTGTTCGGCGCGCCGCTGGCGATGGAGGGCCTGGTCGCCTTTTTTGTCGAGTCGACTTTCCTGGGGCTGTGGATCTTCGGCTGGGACCGCCTGCCGAAGAAGGTGCACCTGGCCTGCGTGTGGGCTTTCTCGCTGGCCACCGTCGCCTCGGCGTACTTCATCCTGGCGGCGAACTCGTGGATGCAGCACCCGGTCGGCGTCGAGTTCGTCGACGGCAAGCCGACGATGAACTCGATCTGGGCGGTGCTGACGAACAACACCGCGCTGGCCGCGATCCCGCACACGGTGGCGGGCACCTTCTCGGTGGCGGCGGCGTTCGTGGTCGGCGTCGCGGCCTGGCACCTGTGGCGCAAGCGGTCGGCCGACGACGAGCACCGCGCGGTGTGGCGCTCGTCGATCCGGCTCGGCGGCTGGGTCGGCGTGGTGGCCTTCGCCGCCCTCGCGGTCACCGGTGACGTGCAGGGCAAGCTGATGTTCGAGCAGCAGCCGATGAAGATGGCTTCGGCGGAGGCGCTGTGCCACACCGAGGCGCCGGCGAGCTTCTCGATCCTGGCGATCGGCGACGTGGCGGACGCGCAGTGCGAGGACGTCAAGACCTTCACCGTGCCCGCGCTGCTGTCCTTCTTGGCGCACAACGACTTCAGCACCGAGGTGAAGGGTGTCGAGGACCTGGTCACCGAGTACCAGGCGCGGTACGGGACGAACTATCCCGACGACCCGCGGCTGGGTGAGCTGGCCGGGCAGCCGATCGACTACGTGCCCAGCCTGCCGGTGACCTACTGGGGTTTCCGCGCGATGATCGGCTTCGGCGCGATCTCGGCGGGGCTCGGGGTGCTGGCGCTGTGGCTGACCCGGCGCGGGCGGATCCCGTCGAGCCCCTGGTTCCCGCGGCTGATGCTGGCGGGCATCGTGACGCCGTTCGTGGCGAACAGCGCCGGCTGGATCTTCACGGAGATGGGCCGCCAGCCGTTCGTGGTGGTGCCGAACCCCACCGGCGTCGACGGCGTCTGGATGTTCACCGCGACGGCCGTGTCCAATCTGAGCGCCGGTGAGGTGTGGATCTCGCTGATCGGCCTGACCGCGGTGTACCTGGCGCTGGGTGTGGTCGAGGTGTTCCTGCTGCGGAAGTACATCCGCGGCGGCATCGAAGGCGTGATGCCCCCACCCCCCAAACCCCCCGCCGACGCCGACCCAGACGACACGGCCCTCTCCTTCGCCTACTGAAAGCCACGACCATGCCCGCAACCGCTCCGCGCCCCACCCTTCGCGGTGATGCACCCCTTCGCGGTGACGCGCCCCTTCGTACCCACGCGCCCCGCGGGGCCACCGCGACCCGGCGCACCCACCCAACCCGTCGTGCCGACGCGACCCCGCGCACCCAACGGCTCCGTCGTGCCGATGCCATCCTGCGCACCCAACGGCTCAGGGGCGCCAACGCCATCCTGCGCACCGACCGGACTTGGCACGCCCACTCAACCCAGCGCGCACATTCGACCGGCCCTATCCACCCGGCCCAGCACCCCCACAACATCCAGCGCGCCCACAACCCCCAGCACCCCCAGCACCCCCACCCCACCCGTCCACACCCCACCCGAGTGCAACCCCCGCCGCTCCCAGGGGGGCGTCCCCAGCTCCAGCGTATCGCCCACAAGCCCCCGTCTTGGTTGTCCACAGGTTTCTGTGGACAACTGCGTCCGTTGTGCACAACTTGGGGAAAACAGGTTTCACGTGGCACAAGTCCCCGGAACGCCAGCCGGAAAGCGGAGGTGAGTTGAGATGGACCTGGAGACGGTCTGGTTTGTCATCGTCGCCGTGTTCTGGCTCGGGTACCTGTTCCTCGAGGGCTTCGACTTCGGCGTCGGCATGCTGCTGCCGTGGCTGGGCCGCGACAACACCGAGCGCCGCGTCATGATCAATACGATCGGGCCGGTCTGGGACGGCAACGAGGTGTGGTTGATCGTCGCGATCGGCGCCACCTTCGCCGCGTTCCCCGGCTGGTACGCGACGCTGCTATCCGGCGCCTACCTGCCCGTGCTCGTGGTGCTGCTGGCCCTGATCGGCCGCGGCGTCGCCTTCGAGTACCGCGGCAAGGTCGACTCCGACCGCTGGCGCCGCGCCTGGGACAGGGTGATCGTGCTCGGCTCGTGGCTCCCGCCGCTCGGCGTCGGCCTGCTGCTGGCCACCACCATGCTCGGCCTCCCGCTCGACGCCAACGGCGACCGCATCGGCAGCCCGCTCGAGGCCGTGCGCTGGGACACCCTGCTCGGCGCGCTCGCCTTCGCCGGGTTCTCCCTGGTGCACGGCGCCACCTTCCTCACCCTGAAAACCGAGGGCGAGTTCCGCGAACGCGCCCGCGCCACCGCGCTGAAGCTGATGCCGGTCGCGCTGGTGCCGATGTTCGCCTTCCTGGTGCTCGTCCAGCTCCGCGAAGGTGCACTGTGGACGGTCGTCACGCTCGCCGTCGCGGCGCTGTCGGCGATCGTGGCCTGGCTCCGGCTGGTCGCCGACCGCGACGGGCAGGCCTTCGCCGCGCTCGGCGTGCTGATCGCCACCGCCGCGATCACCCTGTTCGGCGCGCTCTACCCGGACGTGCTGCCCTCCACCGGCGACCCGGCCAACACGCTGACCATCGCCGGTGAGGCCTCCAGCCCGTACACCCTGCAGGTGATGACCTGGGTCGGCGCGTTCGGCGCCCCGGCCGTGCTGGTCTACCAGGGCTGGACGTACTGGGTGTTCCGCAAGCGCATCGGCACCCGCCACATCCCCCCGGTGCACACCCCATGACTCCCGGCCGCACCACCCTTCCCGCCAAGTTGTCCACAGTGGACACAGTGCGGCCGGGACCGGGCCCGCTCGGCGCGCTGCCTTCCCTTTCGCCGGTGGCGCGCCGGGCGCTGGCCTTCGCCGCGGTGCTGGCCGCGGCCAACGCCGCGCTGCTGGTGGCGCAGGCGTTCCTGCTGGCTTCGATCCTCGCCTCGATCGTCGGGGGCGGCGGCGAGGAGATCGGGGGCCGCACCGCCTGGCTGCTCGGCGCCGTGGGAGGACGCGCGCTGGTCGGCTGGGCGGTGCGGGTGGCCTCCGCGCGGGCCGCGGCGGGCGCCAAGGAGGAACTGCGCGCCAAGGTCGTCGACCACGCCGCGGCGCTCGGCCCGGAGTGGATCGCCGCCCGCGGCACCGGCGAGCTGACCGCGCTGACCACCCGCGGCCTCGACGCGCTCGACGCCTACTTCACCACCTACCTGCCCGCGCTGGTCACCGCCGCGGTGGTGCCGGTCGGCGCGGGCGCGGCGGTGCTGTTCGCCGACTGGCCGTCGGCGGTGATCATCGCGGTGACCGTGCCGCTGCTGCCGATGTTCGCGATCCTGGTCGGCAAGTACACCGCGGACCGGGTGAGCGACGCGACCGAAGCCACCCACCGGCTGTCCGGCCGCCTGCTCGAACTGATCCGCGCCCTGCCGGTGCTCGCCGCCTTCCGCCGCGCCGGAGCGCAGGCCGAGGTGGTGCGCCGGGTTTCCGACCGCCACCGCCGCGACACCCTGAAAACCCTGCGCGTGGCGTTTTCCTCGGCCTTCGTGCTCGAACTGGCCGCGACGCTTTCGGTGGCACTGGTCGCGGTGGTGATCGGCGTCCGGCTGGTGTCCGGGGACCTGACCCTGGCCATCGGGCTGGGGGTGCTGATCCTCGCGCCGGAGTGCTTCCAGCCGCTGCGGGCCGCCGGCGCCGCCTTCCACGCCAGCGAGGACGGTGTCGAGGCGGTCCGCCGGGTCACCGAGGTGCTCGCCGAACCCGTGCCGTCGCCCGGCAGCCGGAAACTCCACAAAGGACAGATCGAGGTCCGCGGGCTGCGGGTGCTCCGCCGTGGTGCCTTCGCGCCCGACGGCGAGACCTTCACCGCCCGGCCCGGCGAGCTGACCTGGCTGCGGTCCCCGAGCGGCGCCGGGAAGTCCACCACGCTCGCCGCGCTGCTCGGCTTCGTCCGGCCCGAATCGGGCACGGT
The DNA here is from genome assembly GCF_003312875.1 of Amycolatopsis albispora. Classification (NCBI taxonomy): domain Bacteria; kingdom Bacillati; phylum Actinomycetota; class Actinomycetes; order Pseudonocardiales; family Pseudonocardiaceae; genus Amycolatopsis; species Amycolatopsis albispora. The sequence goes on along the minus strand of NZ_CP015163.1, from coordinate 6,103,316 downwards.
CACCGTCGGCGGGCAACCGCTCGCCGAAGCCGATCTCCCGCACTGGCGCCGCCAGGTCGCCTGGGTGCCGCAGTCGCCCGCGTTCACCGGCGGCACGGTCCGCGAGGAACTCCGGCTCGCCCTCGCCGACCAGGGCGTCGAGCCCGAAGAGGATGAGTTGCTCAGTGTCCTGGTGGCTGTGTGGCTGAGTGGCTTAGTGGATCAGCCAGTCAGCCACCTGTCCACTGGCCAGCGGCAGCGGGTGGCGGTGGCCAGGGCGCTGCTGCGGGCCCGGTACGGCGCCTGGCTCCTGCTGCTCGACGAGCCGACCGCACATCTCGACGCGGCCTCGGCGCGACGCGTGATGACGGCGATCAAGGAGGTCGCGCAGGGCGGCGCCACCGTGGTGATCGCCGCGCACGACCGGCTCACCTCGTTCACCGAAGACGAACTGGCCGAACCGATCACCGCCGCCGACGCACCAGCCGAGCGCGAAGCCAAGCCGATCGGCCTGCGCCGCCTCACCGATCGCGCCTTCCTCACCGGGGCCGGACTGGGCGCCGCCGCGCTGCTGTCCGGCATCGCGCTGACCGCCACCTCCGGCTGGCTGATCGCCAAGGCGTCGCAGCAACCACCGATCCTCACCCTGACCGTGGCGGTGGTCGGCGTGCGCACCTTCGGCCTCGCCCGCGCCGGACTCCGCTACCTCGAACGCCTCGCCACCCACGACGGCGCCTTCCGCGTCGCCACCCGGCTGCGCGTGGACCTGTGGCGGGCGCTGGTGCGCAGCGGTCCCGTCGGCACCAGCGCACTGCGCGACGGCGAGGGCCAGCGCCGCCTGGTGTCCGATGTGGACACTGTGCGTGACCTGCTGCCGCGGGTGGTCTCGCCGCCGCTGGTCGCCGTTCTCGTGGTGGCGGGCGCGGTTGCCGTGCAGACCGCCGTGCTCCCGATCGCCGGGCTCTACCTCGCGGTGGCCGCGTTGCTCGCCGGACTGCTCGCGCCCGCACTCGCGCTCCTGCTCGAACGCCGTGCGACTTCGGCGCTCGCCGAAGGCCGCCGTGACGTGTCGGCCCGCGTGCTCACCCTCTTCGAAGGCGCCGCGGAACTGCTCGCGTTCGGTGCTTACCGGCAGCAGCGCCAGGCGCTCGCCCGTGCCGACGAGCGGCTCACCGCGGGCACGCACCGGCAGGCGTTCGGCGCCGGTGCCGCCGAAGCGCTGGTGGTGCTCGCGATGGGCGGCGCGACGGTCGCGGCCACCGTGGCGGCCGCCGCCGACCCCACGCTCAACCCGGTGCTCGCGCCGATCGTCGCCCTGGTTCCGCTGGCGCTCGCCGAGGTGCTGCTGCAACTGCCGCCGGTCGCCCAGCACTGGGACGAACTGCGCCGCGCCCGCACCCGGCTCGCCGCGGTCCTCACCGCCCCGGACGGCCCGAAGCCCGAGCACGCCGACCACATCGAGCTGACCGGCGTGGACGTGCGCTGGCCCGGCGCGCCCGAGCCGGTGCTGCGGGACGTCACGCTGACCGTTCCGCGTGGCGCGAAGGTCGCGATCACCGGACCGTCGGGCGCGGGCAAGTCGAGCCTGCTCGCGCTCCTGCTGGGTTTTCTCGCGCCGGAACGCGGTCGCGTGCGGACGCCGGGCGCGGTGGCCTGGGCGCCGCAGGAACCGGGGCTCGTCGCGACCACGATCGCCGAGAACCTGCGCCTGGCCGACCCGCACGCGACTCCCGAGCAACTGGACCGAGCGCTGGCCACCGCCGGTCTCGCCGACGTGCCCGCCGAAACCCTCCTCGGCAGCGGTGGCGCGGGGCTGTCCGGTGGGCAGGCGCAGCGGGTCGCGCTGGCGAGAGCACTGCTCGCCGCCGAGAGCAGTGATCTCGTTCTGCTCGACGAGCCGACCTCGCACCTCGACGAGCAGACCGCCTTCGAGGTCCGCACCGGACTCGACGAAGCACTGGCAGGCAAAACCGTGGTCTGGGTCACGCACCGCCTGGAGGAGGCCGCCGTCGCCGACCTGCACCTCGACGTGCGGGACGGGCGCGTGCACGTGCTGTCGCGAAGCGGTGTTTAACTTGTTGACGCTGATGGACCCGACACTTGCCGCGCGCGCCCTCGCGGCCGCCACCGAGATCACCACCACCGCCCTGTCCGGCGACGACCCGGCGGCGGTGCTGGGTTCCGTCGTCCGGCACGCCGCCGAACTCGCGCGTGCCGACCTCGGCCTGCTGATGGTCCGCGCCGAGGACGGCAAGGTGGTGGTCGAAGCCGTCGCCGGGGGTGCCGGGGAGAACGTGCTCGGCCTGGAGCTGCCCGCCGAATCCGCGGCGGGCCGGGTCGCGCAGGGCGCCGAGTCCGTGGTCACCGCCGACGTCACCACCGACCCGCGCACCGCCCCGTACGTGCCGCGGGAACTCGCCCGCTTCGGCCCGTTCGCGGCGGCGCCGTTCGGCAGCGGCGGCCGCCGGCTGGGCGTGCTCACCGTCTACCGCGAGCACGGCAGCGAGCCGTTCTCGGAGGAAACCGTCGAGGTGCTGACCGCGTTCGCCACCCAGGCGGGCGTGGTGCTGGCGCTCGCCGAGGGCGCCAACGCCCGGCATCGCGTGACGCTCTACCAGGAACGCGAACGCATCGCCCGCGAGCTGCACGACGTGATCGTGCAACGCCTCTACGCCGCGGGCATGCAGCTCGACCGCGTGCGAAGGCGGATGCACAAGCGGTTCGCGCGAGCCGACGAGGCGCGGCTCGGCGAGGCGATCGACCAGCTCGACGAGACCATCGAGGAGATCCGCGGCACCGTCCGCGCGCTGCGCTCACCCGAGCCGGAGCAGGAGCAGCTGCCCGCCACCGACCTCGCCGAGTCTGCCCGCGCCGAGGTCCGCATCGCCGGTGAACTCCTCGGTTTCCCGCCCACCCTGGAACTTTCCGGCGAACTGGCCGACATCCCGGCCGAACGCGCCGACCACATCCGCGCCGCCCTTCGCGAAGCACTGTCCAATGTGGTCAGGCACTCCGGTGCCAGTGAAACGCGGGTGACCCTGTACCGCGACGCCGACGAGGTCCGGTTGCGCGTGCGGGACAACGGTTCCGGCGTGCCGCAGGACGTGGCAAAGCGCGGCCTGCGTCATCTCGCCGAGCGAGCCGAGGCCTCCGGCGGGAAGTTCTACCTGAACTCGTCGCCGAGCCTGGGCACGCTGGTTGCCTTCGACCTGCCGCTCTAGTGCTTTTCGCGGCGCGCGATCCACGCCGCCGCCTGGGTGCGCCGCTGCATGCCGAGCTTCGCCAGCACCGAGGTGACGTAGTTCTTCACCGTTTTCTCCGCCAGGAACAGGCGTTCCGCGATTTCCCGGTTGGACAGTCCCTCGCCGATCAGCTCGAGAATGCTGCGTTCGCGCTCGGTCAGCTCCGCCAGCTCGTCCGCGGGTGGCTGCCGCATCTGCTCCAGCACCTTCGCCGTGGTCAGCGGGTCGAGCAGCGACCGGCCCGCGGCCACCTCGCGCACCGCGTTGACCACGTCCTGCCCGCGCACCTGCTTGAGCAGGTAACCCGACGCCCCGGCCATGATCGCGCCGACGATCGCCTCCTCGTCGTCGAAGGCGGTGAGCATCAGGCACTGCGGTGGATTCGGCCGCGACCGCAGCTCGCGGCACAGCTCCACGCCGCTGCCTTCGCCGAGCCGCACATCCACCACGGCGACGTCGGGATCAAGGTGCGTCGCGAGGGCGAGGGCCTCGTCCACCCCACCGGCTTCGGCGACCACCTCGATGTCGGGCTCGTCGCCAAGCAGGTCACGCAGCCCGCGGCGAACCACCTCGTGGTCGTCGACAAGCAGGACCTGGATCGGCACCTCCCGAGGATACGTGGCGTCACCCGAACCGGCAGGAGGCGTGCTGTCTCATTGCTGGCTTTGGTGCTTGTCGTAGGTCCCGCTACCCAGTGCGTCTCGAAGAATTCCGAGCGCGTCGTCCTGGTGTTGTGACTGCCATGTGCGCAGCAGGGAACTCCTCATCTGCTGCAACTCGAAGTCATCCGCGGTGCTCATGATCTGGCCGATGGCGTGACGCACGGGGTCTTGGCCGTCCAGCACCGAACTTCCCAACGGGATCTCGTGGAGCTGGATGTAGTCGAGCACCTTCTGGACCTGTTCCTTCTCGTTGCTCAGCATCAGGGCCAGCAAGCTTATCCGTCCTGATTTGATGACATCGCTGTAGAAGTTTATTCTTTCCCGGTCGAGTTCCCGTTGTTCCCGGTCCACGATGCGCGCCCGGCGGATCGATTCCACCGAGTGTCGATGCAACGTGCCCATGCCAGTGAGCCGGAACTGGGTGGCCGCATCACCCCAGGAGATGACCCCGTTCGGCAGTCTCTTCATGGGGGCCAACGCCTGATCGGCCTTGTTCGAGAGGTCACTGACGGATTCGACGTCGGCGTTGAGGGCTATCGCCCGCAGCAGGTCCTCGGCGGCGGATCGAATATCACCGAGATGGTCGAACTTCGGCGTGGTCACCGCCGCTACGGGATCGCTTATCCGCCAGGTCACCACGATGTCTCCTTCGAGCACCTTACCCTCCGTCTCGGTTTCGAACAGGCTCGTGAAGACGAGGGTCTGCGGGCTGGTGTCGACCTCGTACAGCCTCTTGACCTGCCTGTTCAGCGCCATGCCGAGGGTGAGCGCGGTGACCTGAGTGGTGCTGCCGAGCTGAATGTTCGTGCTGGCCCACCGGCCGTCATGTAGTTCCGCGACGAGTACCTGGTCGGTCGCCCGGCGCCGGCGGCGTGAGGCGATCGCACGAACTGGTGAGTGCTTCCGCGTGATGGGCAGCCAATACTCTCGGTTGTCAGTCATGGGTGCCCTCCAGGAGGATTTCTCGCAGTAAGCCGACCAACGGATTCGCGCTGGCCGGGTTGTGCCGAATCGCTTTGTCGAGGTAGTAGCTCAGCCGTCCGGAAGCCTGTTTGTCCGGGTTGTGCAGGAGCGTGGTGAGCATGGCCTTGACGTTGGCGTGGTGCTCGTCAGTCGGCGGCGTCACCCTGGCCCAGCGGATGATGCGCTTGGTGACCAATGTTGAGCGCCTGCCGTCTCGCAACAGGAAATCGAATATGTCGCAGATCATCCACGAGTCGGAATTTACGAACTCAGGTGGATGGGTGCAATTCGTCAGAAAATCCATCGCGGCGTCCATGGTCAGCCTTCGTGTGCTCGACTTCTCGCCGGACAGGATCTTGTGCACAAAGCTCAGCACGAGCGTCTGGTTGCTGGGTTCCTCGAACAAGGAAACCAAGGCTTGGCTGATTTCAATCATCAGCGGGTAATCGGCCGTCCCCGCCAACTTCCTCAATTGATCCAGCGCGAACTGGGGGTTTTGCCTGCCGAGTTCTCCTTGGCAGGTCATGGCGGCCGTGCGGCGATACTGGATGGGCGCGTCTGGTTCGGCCCAGGCTCGGACGAGTGCTCGAATGATAACTGGATCGATTCCATTCAGCAGCAGTCCGCTGAGTGTCTTCGCGGCCATGGTCCGATGCGTGTGCCGGGAGCTGGACGCCCATTCGAAGATCCAGTCTCGCCAGTTTTGGTCGTAACGTTCCGCGAGCAGGCTGCCGTACGCCTCCATGGCCGAATGATTATCGAATACAAGGTTGTTTTCGTAGGCATCCTTGAGCCAGTCGCGAAGATATGTGTGGAGCTTATCGTATTCTCGCCAGATATAGCACCGGAGCCTGCCGGCCCAGGTTGGCCTGCTGAACCGTACTTCCTCTAATTTCCCGTGTTCCAGGCGGGCGGTGATCGAATCCAGCATTTCCTGCCTTGTCCTACTGAAGAGATCTGGCACCTCATAGGGCCATATTTCGCCTTTCTCGGGATTCTCCAGTACCTTGGTCAGCCGTTCGGCCATTGTGGCGATCCGGAAGTATGACTGCTTTTCGAAAAAGGCTGTGGTAATGCACAGTGCCCGCACGGCGGGGCTTTGATTGCGTTCGAACCACTCTTCGATGTCGTGGTCGTCGACTCGGTAGAGGTCGTCTTCGATGTCGCTGAACTCGTAACCCTGCTCCGTCTTGAGCAGTAGGTCCGCGATGGTTGCACCCCGTGCTGGGGCGGTATGCGAAAGCAGCGCTCGTTGCAGGTCGACCTTTTCGAGAAGAGCCAGTGGTCCGTTCTCCTGCGGCGCTTTTGCGGCTATCCGCGCCCTGGCTACTTCCTTGGGGTCCGGCGGAACTAGTTGCGCGGAATAGAGGCGGGCTTTTCCGTGCATGACCGAATCGTTTTCAGCGACAATGACAAGGTGTGCCCTTTTTGCGCTGAGTGTGTCGGACAGTTCGGCGAGTGTCTGGTCGGTGAAGTCGGTCAGACTCTCCTTCGGGTAATCGTCCAGCAGGTATCCGCCGTGTTCTTGTACCTCTTCGGGTAGCAGCGACCCGACTTTTCTTTCCGGATCCAGCATCTCGAGGGGCTCGCTGTTCGTTTCCAATAGCAGCCGAACTCCCGCCAGTGAGCGGCCGGCGCCGACGCCGCAGATCATGACGACGTTTTCGGCGGTGAGTATGTTCAGTGCCTTTCGGAAACCACCTGGTTCACAAAAGGCATTCTGTGCGATGGTTTTTGTTGCATGCGCAACGGGCCGGTCGCGCGGGATCTTCTGCTCGGCTATGATCAACTTGTTGACATTGTTGATCATTGTCCCCGTGTTGTCGCCCGCTACGGCATTTCCTTTTTCGTCGGAATCGGAAGCTTGATCGGCGGGGGACTCCGATGGTTCTTGGCCGTGGCTTTCTGGTTGCTCTTCGTGTTCGTCTTCTGGTCGTTCGTCCTCAGGCATGATACCTGCCCTCATTGACGTTGTTGATCAGTGTTCCACTGTTGTCGCCGTTGACCAGGTTTCCCCTGTTCTTGTTGTTGCGATGCGTCCGCGGTTGTTTCGGCTCGGACGTTGTTTTCAGCTCGACGTCCTGAGTCAGCTCCTTGACGCGCTCCGCGTCCAGGCCGGGCACGTGCACCCAGCAGCGTTCGGTGAATTCCTTGTTCCTGACGACCAGTTCGCCGAAGTTGTGCGGGTGTAGGCGCTCGGTGTATCTGCCCTGCACTGCGACCCGATACGCCTGGTCCGATACGATGAGGGCGATTGTCGGCGGTCGGTACCGCTCGATCTGCTCGGTGATCTTCTTGAACGACCGGGCGTCCAGTCCTCTGGCCAACTCGATCGTGCGCCGCTGGAAAATGTGACTGTCGGTTACCTCAAGTGGTCCAGTATGCACGGAGAGTCGCAGGCGTATGGGCGGCAGGAACTTCCTGTTGTGGATGTGCAGTTGGCCGTCGAGATAGTGTGCGCTGTCGATCAGCGCTGGTAGATCCGTTTCGGGGAAGCTGGCGAACGCGCCGTCGCCAGTCGACGAGTAGTTGGCTCTGTGCGCTGTTTGCACGCCCGAGTGGGCGAAAGCTTCTTCGACATAGCGAGCCGCGTTGCGGCGCATCTCGTCGAGTTCATCGTCTTCGTTGGACGAAGAGCCGACGATGTCGTAGCCGAACATTGATCTGGTAGCTGGCATTCGCCTCATGACGTGCCCTTCCCGTGTGGTGTGGGAAGAGTGTTCGTCGCCGGCGCCGCCGCTACACCCGGGAAACCGGGAGACAGAACTAGACTCGTGACCTAGCCAACGCCCAGGCCACAAGCCCGCCGGGGTTCAGGAGTTCGAAGCGAAGGCGACCGGTCGACAGCAGGCCCTTGTCGCAGAGCTCGGTGAGCACGTCATCGACGGTTTTCTCCGAGGCCGCCACGCTCTGGGCCAGTTCCTTGCGGCTGAACTTGATGATCGTCTGCCGTCCGTCGCTGTGACTCGTGCCATAGCGCCGTGCCCACTCGAGCAACTTGCGTGCGACCCGGGCGCTGACGTCGTCGGAGAGGTAGGACAGGCGTTCTCGGTCTGCCCGGCGAAGTCTCGCCTGGACGATGCTGAGCACGTGCATCATCGCGGCAGGATTCTGGTGCACCAGCGCGCGGAACCGGGCACAGGGAACCGCCGTGACCGAGCCGGTCGTGCGTCCCGTGCCACTCGCGGAACGTGGACCGCGCTCCAGCGCGCTCATCTCGCACAGCAGATCCCCCGGTCCGTAGACCCCCAGGATGAGCTCGTCCCCGTCGGGGGAGTGGACATGCACCTTGACCGAACCCGTTTCGATGTAGAAGACGTTGGCCGGCGCGCTCCCCTCGATGAAGAGCAACTCGCCACGGGTGAACGGCCGCCGCGTGCCAGCCAGGCGGAGTTCGGCGATGAAGTCCTTTCCGATTCGCGTGCCGAACGGCACCTCTGCGTCCTGACCAACAGTCACGATTAACAGCGTCGTTGGTACCCGGCCGGTGCACCAGCAGCCGAACGGCTGGCCTTGGGATCACCGCTTGCCGCGGTCGACGGGTATTGGCCGCCTACGCGGCCTGCGCCGCGGTGATGCGGCGGAGGATCACCAGCGCCATCACCGCGGCGATCAGCTGCAGCCCGCTGGCGACCGTGGTCAGGCCCGCCGCTTCCCGCAGGGTTTCCGCCGAGACGGTCCGCAGCACCACCTGCGTCACGTACTGGTCGAGCAGCAGGCTCACCACCAGCATCACCCACCAGCGGCCGATCAGCGGGTTCGCGCGCAGGTCGGCCGTCGCATCGGGGCGGCTGGCCTTTTCGATGTCCGAGACCACCTGGTACGGGAACCACAACTGCACCACCGGGCAGAACCAGCCGCCGATCACCCAGCCCCGGGTCAGCCGGTGCCGCGCGGGCGAGAGCGCTTCGGCGTTGAGGCGGGCGCGCCAGCACCACAGGATGAACGCCAGTGCGGCGAGCAGCGTGATGCCCAGGTAGCCCCACGAGGCCAGCGCCGCCAGCGCCTCGGCGTCGCGCAGGTCGTCGATGGTGAGTTCGGCTGTGTCCGCGATGTACTCGTCGGCCACCGAGGAGGTGTGCCAGTCGGCGACCGTCACCGCCACCCCGGCCACTGCGGACAGCACGATCAGCGTGCCGGCGGCGCGCGCGGGTCCGTGCAGGGGCAGCACCGGCGCGGGCCACCGCTGTTCGGTCATGTCTTTCTCCCCAGAAAAGGCGCCGGACGCCGAGCCGAATGCCTGCTCATCGCCGCGGACGGCGGTGGTGTTAGCACCATCGGGTTACTCTGTGTAAAACGTTCCGCACTCTTGGTTTACTCGGTGGTCGGACCGGTGATCGCGGAACAGGAGTGGGATGGCGGACTGGCGGGAGGTGGCTGCCCGGGCGGTCGTGGTGGAGCTCGGGCACGCCAGAGACGGGGGCGGCTGGCTGGTGCTGGGCAAGGTGCGGCCGCTGGCCGCGGGCGGCTGGTACGCGGCCGACCTGCGTGGCCGCTGGATCGGCCGCGAGCACCTGGTGCACCTGTGCGTGGCCGGGGCGGCGGGCGGGGTTTCCGTGCCGGTGGAGGAAAGCCGCGTGCACGCCGGGGTGTTGCGCCTGCGGGTCGCCGGCCCGCTGCCCGCCGGGTGCGATCGCGTGTGGGCCGAGGTGCGGTCCCCGCGCGACCTGCGGCGACGCGTGGCCGACGGGCTCCTGGGCCTCGAGGACGCGCCGCTGGCCGACCGTCTCGCCGCCGGTGAACTGGACCCGCTGCCCGAAGTCACGCCGGTGGACGGCCTCGATGACGACCAGGCCGCCGCGTACCGCGCGTGCCTGACCCCGGGTGTCCGGCTGGTCTGGGCGCCGCCGGGCACCGGCAGCACCCGGGTGCTCAAGAAGGCGGTCGAGGACCTCGCCGAGGCGGGCAAGAGCGTGCTGGTGCTCTCCGCCGACGAGGAACTGGCCGCCAAGTTCTCGCCGGAGCGGCCCGCCTCGAACCCGGAACTGACCGCGGTGCTCGACGACCTCGCCGAGCTGGACGGCGTGGCCGCGCGGATGTCCTTTGTGGACGAACAGCTCGCCGATTACGACCACGAGGAGTTCCAGGCGCTGGCCGAGCGCATCGAGCGCGAGGACCGGATCGGCGGGCTGGAGGCCGAACTCGCCGAGACCACCGAACTGCACCGGGCGGCGGCCGTCCGGCTGGAAGAGGCGCAGGCGGCGTTGCGCGCGGCGCGCGTCGAGCGCGGCCAGGTCGAATACGAACGCGGGCAGCTGGCGAAGGCCGCCGAGCTGATCGCCGAGCTGGAGCGGCTCACCCCGGACCGCCACCTGTCCAAGGTGAAGCCCGCCGACCGGCGGCTGCACCGCGAGCAGGCCAGGGTCAGCGAGCTGATCGAGGAGCACATCAGCGCCGCGCACCCGATCACCGAAGCCGACATCACCCGCCTGGACGAGCAGCTGGCCGAGGCCGAGCGGGTCCTGGACGAAGCCGCCCGCGTCGAGAGCGACGCCTACCTCAAGGTGATCGCGTTGCGGCGGCACATTCTCAAGGCCCGTGCCGGCGGGGCGGTGTCCGAAGAGGACAGACAACGGCACGCCGACCAGACCCGCCGCTCATTGCCCGAACTGCACCGCGAACGCGAAACCCTCCGCGCCGGTGCCGAGGAGCGCGCGCGGCGGCGGGCCCGGCTGGAGAAGCGGCTGATGTGGCTGACCGAGCAGGTCCTCCAGCAACACCGGGAGTTCGACGCGGAAACCGCCGCGACCAAGCGCGTCCTGGTCGCTGACGCGGTGCCGGATCGGGAATTCGACGTGGTGCTCGTCGACAGGGCCGCCGCGCTGCGGCTCGCCGACGTGCAGCTCGCGGTGGCCAGAGCCGGGGAAACCGCGGTGCTGTTCGGCGATTTCCGCCTGCCCGGCCCGGAAGTGCGGCCCGCGAAGCTCACCGAGACCACCGTCGTGCGGACCTGGCTGGCCACGAACGTCTTCGCGCACTGCGGCATCAGGACCCCGGAAGACGCGCGCGAGCACGAAGGATGTGTGGTGCTGCGGCGGCAGTACACCGGTGAGCGCGCGCTCGCGAACGCCGTCGCGTACGGCTTTCTCGACGGGGACCACACCGGCCCGGAGGTTGTGCTGGTCGACACGCTGGCCCTGCCCGAGCTGTGCCGTCCGTACCAGCGGTCCGCCGGCTGGTCGCCGATCGGCGGGCTGCTCGCCGGGCGGCTCACCGAAATCCACGGCACACGCGGGGAATCGTTCGGCCTGCTGACCGGCTACCCGCAACGGCTCGGCGTGCAACTGGCCGCGGTCCGCGACGCCGACCCGGCGCTTTCCGCGGCGGCGGGCACCACCCGCACGCTGGCCGGGCCGCGCTTCGACGCGGTCGCCGTCGACCTGCTCAGCGCCACCGACGCCGTTCAGCGCACTCTGCTCACCGCCGGGGCCGCCGCTGCCCGTGACCGGCTCTACCTGCTCGCGGACCTCGGTGCGGTCAAGGCCGCGCCGATCGGCAGCGCGCTGGGCGCGGTCAACGCGCTGCGCCTGCAACAGGAACTGGAGGTTCAGCAGGCGGCCGACCTGCTCGCGCCCGGTGCCGCCGCCGAGGTCGCCGAGCACCTCGGCCGCGCGCGGGAGTCGGTGTGGCTGTGGGCGCCGTGGAGTGAGGAGGAAGTGCCCGAGTTGCTGCCCGCGGTCACCGCCGCCATCGAGCGCGGAGTGGACGTGTACGCGGTGCTGCGGCCCGACGGCAACCCGCTGATCCGCGCGCTGCGCAACCGTGGCGTGACGGTGGTCCGGGCGCGCACGGCACACCGCAAGATCGCCGTGATCGACCGGCGGACCGTGTTGTTCGGCGCCACCCACCTCCCGGTGCAGGGCGAGCGCGAGGAGGTGCTGGTGGTCCGCGAAGGGCGGCGGCTCGCCAGGAAGCTGCTCGCCGACCTGCCCACCGAGGAGCAGCGGCACGAGCAGCCGGCGGAGCCGCCGGTGCCCGCGCCACGTCGCGGCCGGAACCGGGTGAAGGCGGCTCGTTAACTCTTTCGAGGGAATCTGAGTTCGTTGCGCTCGATCTTCGCGGCGGCGGCCTCGTAGAGGTCGATGCCGAGCACGTCGGCCAGCCTGACCAGGTAGAGCGTCACGTCGGCGATTTCGTCGAGCACGTTCGCCTCGAGTTCCGGATCCGACCGCCAGTTCGCCGATTCCTCCGGGGTCAGCCACTGGAACAGCGAGGTCAGCTCGCCCGCCTCCCCGGACAGGGCCATCACCAGGTTCTTCGGGGTGTGGAACTGTTCCCAGTCACGCGCGTCGGCGAACTCGCGGAGTCGCCGGATCAGGTCTTCGAGGGTCACCGGCACTGCCTATCACGCCGCACCCGAGTAACAACCCGGACCGCGCGGCGATAAACGGAACCATCCACCTCCAGCTCCAGACCGCCATCCGGAGGGCCCTTCCGATGCGCTCGTTCCGCTTCGCCGCCGGTGCCGTGCTGACCGCGCTGACCACCCTCGTGCTGACCGCCGGTCCCTCGCTGGCTCAGCAGACGCTTCCGCCCGGCCCGGCCAAACCGTCCGAGTCATCCCAGACGTCCCAGACGTCGAGCAGCAGTAGCAGTCCGCCGTCGTCGTCCAGCTCGGTGACCAGCACCACCAGCGGGGACAAGGACTGTGCCGACTTCCCCACCCAGGCCGCGGCGCAGGCCGAGCTGGCGAAGGACCCGAGCGATCCACACGGGCTCGACGCGGACAAGGACGGTTACGCCTGCGAATCGCAGTTCGGTGAGCCGCAGGTCAAGAAGACGCCGACGGGTGGCGTGGACACCGGTGGTGCCGCGGCCGGTTCCTCGCTCGGCGGGGTCGCCGCGCTCGGCGGGCTGACCCTGCTGGGCGGGGGTGCCGCACTGGTGCTCGCCGGCCGCCGCAGAGCCGGACGCTGAGATGGAGGCGCGCTGGAAGGTCGCCGGAGCGTGCGGATCGGCGCTCGTGGTGGTGATCGCCGTCGGCGTGATCCTGTTCGTGCTGCCGACGCCGGAGCAGCACCCGGCGCCGTTCTCCGCGGCCGCGCCGGTGGCCGAGACGCCGCTGCCGGTGACGTCGTCGTCCACCCTGGCCGCCGCGCCCGCGCCGCCGAGCGTGCCCGAGGTGAGCACCGAACGCCTCGACGTGAAGGTGCTGCCGCCGGGAAAGCCGGCCTCGCTGGAGATCCCGGAGCTGGGTGTCCACACCGGACAGATCATCGATCTCGGCCTGCGGCCGGACGGTTCGCTGCAGGTTCCCCAGGACGCCAGGACCGCCGGCTGGTACACGGAAAGCCCGACACCGGGTGAGGTCGGGCCGTCGGTGATCGCCGGGCACGTCGACTACAACCACGTGCCGGGCGTGTTCTCGCGGCTGGCCGAACTGCGTGTCGGGAGCCGGGTCACCGTGCACCGCGGGGACGGGATCAGCGCGGTGTTCACCGTCTACCGGGTCGAGCGGCACCCGAAGTCGGCGTTCCCGTCGGAGGACGTCTACGGCGACACCGCCCAGCCGGAGCTGCGGCTGATCACCTGCGGTGGCGCGTTCGACCGCGACGCGCGCCAGTACGCGGACAACGTGGTGGCCTACGGCCGGTTCACCGAGGCCTTCCGGCTCAAGCCGACTACGGCATTCCGGTGATGCCTGGCGACGCATTCGGGCTAGTGGCCCAGAATGTGAGCCGATGACTGCGCATCCCGATTCCCCCGGCCTGCTCGAGTACCTGTGCTCGCTGGACGTTCCCACGCTCGCCGCGTTGCTGCACGAACAGGCCGAGCGGGACCCCGACCTGGGCGAACGCCTCCGGAAGCGGGCGGCGGAACTGGACGACGCCCAGAGCGCCGACCCCGCCGAGCACGGGATCGAACCGGTGCTCGACACCCTCCAGCGGTTGCTGGACGCCGGGACCCGCGCGGATCTCGCGCCGCTGGCCAAGCGCGCGATGGACAAGATCGGGGACGCGTTCGCGCGTGGTGAGGACACCGCCGGTCAGCTCCGGCGCGCGGTCGCGCTCTACGCGCGGGCCTGCGTGGCGCACCCGCCGCCGCCCGAAGCGCTCGCCGACTGGATCATCAGCGTTGCCTTCGACCGGCCCGGCTGGCCCGTGCTCGACCTGCGTGCCTTCGCGAAATCACTGGGGGACAAGGGCATCGCCCGGATAAAGTCCTTTGTGGACAAAGTGGGCGACGATGACCAGCGCCACGCGGCGGTGGCCGCCCGGCTGCGTGAGGAACTCGCCGAAATCTCCGGTGACGTGGACGCGCTGGTAGCCATCCTGTCCGCGAAGCTGCCCAGCCGCGAGGTCAGCCTGCGCATCGTCCGGGTGCTGCGTGACGCCGGACGGCACAGCGAGGCGATCGCGCACGCGGCCAAGGCACTGGTGCGCGGCAAGGGCCCGGTGGTCAGCGCGCAGGTGACCGAACCAGCCGAGCTGCCACGCCCGCGTCCGGCCCCCGACACCGAGAACCCGGCGGATCTCGACGAACTGATCGAGACCGAAAAATACGACGACGCCTGGGAAATCGCGCAGCGCGGCTCGCTGGCGGACAGGCTGCGCGTGGCCGAATTCCGCGAACGCGAACACCCGGCCGACGTGCTGCCGGTTTATCGCGAGCACGTCGCCGAACTGATCGCTTACGGCGACGCCGGGCACTATCGGCACGCGGCGAAGCAACTGCGGAAACTGCGCGGGTTGTACCGGCGGGCGGGGATCGCCCAGGAGTTCGGGGAATATCTGGCCGGCCTGCTGGCCGAGCACCGCCGGAAAACGCGGCTCATCGCCGAGATCCGCAACGCGCGGATCGCCCTGCCGAAGGACTGGCGCTGATTCGTGTAACCATGGCGGCATGAGCCCTGTGAGCCGTGGTCGCAAGAAGAAGCCTGCCGGTGGCAAGAAGAAGCCGCAGGCCAGCAGCGCTGCGGAAAACAGCCTGCACAACCGGATACTGGCCGAGTTCGCGGAAATCGAGCCCGACGAGGACCTGCTCGAGATCGAGCTGCGGGCCGCCGAGGTGGCCGCGCCGGGCATGGATCCGCTCAGTGACCGGGCCACCAAGCAACTGCTCGACCTGATCTCCTACGCGCGCCGCCGTCCGGGCCCCGGCACGGCGAACCTGCTCGCCGCGCTGCGGGTGTTCGCCGCCACCGGGCAGCCGGCGGTCAAGGCGGACGAAGCGCTGCGCGAGCTGATGGCCAAGGGTCTGCGGCCGCCGGTGTGGGCGGAGCGGATCGGCCGCGCCGAGCCGGGGGAGTGCTGGCTGTGCCGGGACCGGTTCGACGAGCAGCACATCGTGTTGTGCTCGTTCAGCCGCGAAGGGGAGAGCGACCACGCGATCCTGGCGTTGATCGGCCTCGGCGGTGAGATCGACGAGCTGGAGGTCATCGGGGACCCGGCCGGCGTGCTCGCCGAACTGCGCGAAAACCTCGGCGAGGAAGACGTGCTGGAGCGGATTTCCGGCGACCGGGCGCGGCAGCTGCTCACCGACGCGCTGATCCGCACCGATCCGCTGATGCCGGAGCAGCTCGCCATCGAAAGCCTGGTCATCTCGCGGCTGCGGTTGCTCGGCGAGGTGCCGCCGGACCTGGTGGACGCCGACATCGACGTCGAGGCGGCGGCGAGCCGGTTCCTGGCGGCGAATCCGGAATTCGGTGAGGAGCACCGCGAGCTGGTCGAATGGCTGGTGGGGTTCAGCAAGCAGTTCGAGCCGCGGTGGGAATTGCACATCGGCCCGGAGCTGATGGTGTTCCTGGCCGACGACCTGCCGGAGGAAGCGACGCCGGAGCTGGTCGAGGCGTGGATCCGCTGGTGCGCGGCGGAACGCGGGCTGTCCGAGGACGCGCTCGATGAAGTGCTCGAGGTGGCCGAAGGCCTGTTCGACGAAAGCGACCCGTATCTCGACGGCGTCGGCGAGACCGACGACGTGGCCGAGGTGCTGGAGCGGCGGCGGTTCGCGCTGCCGGACGCGCACACCACGATCGGGGGCGAACCGGTCGACCTGGACCCCGGCGACTTCGACGACCGCGTGCTGCTGGTGCTCGGCGAACACCCCGAACTGCACGAGGCGGTCGCCGGGGAAACCCTGGACCCCGGCGCGGCCGAACTGCTCGGCACCAAGGCGATGGTGGTGCACCAGCTGTGGGACAACGAGCCGCCCGAGGTGTGGGCGGCGGCGCGGACCCTGCGGGAGCAGGGCCTGGACCGGACGGCCGTACTGGACCGGCTGCGGCGGGTATTGCTGCAGAACGCGCACGAATCCGGCGGCGGAATCGCGCTGGACGTCGAAAGCTATCAGCGGGCGCTCAACGCGCTCCGCTGATGGTCACGACTTGCCGTTTTTGACTTTGCGGTCGCCGGCGGTGTCCTCGAAATCCACAAAGAACGCCCCGGCGGCCATCACCAGCAGAACCGCGACACCGAACATCGCGCCGACCCAAGTCATGATGGTCGTGAACATGGCCGCGCCTCCTCCCTGGTCAGAAACTCCGTTTCCCGGTTCCAGGGTCGCCGGGGCGGGTCGCGCCCGGTATCGGCCAACCGGTTAGTGCACCTGCGAACCCCTCGTCCGAACGGCCGAGACGGCAAAACGCTGCGTCAATGCCACGGTTGTAATTACACACGTGTGGTGCTTGGGGTTTGCGGAGCCGCATTCGTCGATGGCGACCCTGCTCCTAGGCGATGCTGCCCCCGTTGCCTACAGGCGCAGCTGCCCCCAGACGAAGTCGCCTACAGACGCAGTTGCCACCAGACGAAGTCGCCTACTGACGAAGTTGCCCACCGGGCGCAGTTGCCCGCCGGGTGCAGTTGCCCACAGGCACACAACTGTCCACAGGGGGCAGCCAAGCCACCCCGCCCCCACCCCCAAGCCGATAGGGTGGTGACAGGGGCCGCCCCCAGGGAGGGTGGGGGGCCGGAGTTCGTCGGGAAGCGCGCCCCCTTGGGGGAATCGTGTGGGGGCGTTGTTGGCTGGGTGTGGTGTCGGAGGCGCGGTTGCCAGCGACGCCTCCTCTGGCGAGGTCTTCTGGTGCGCGGCATTGAGCGTGGCGTGGATGCGCATCGCGGAAAGCCGTCGGTGGTCCTTCGCCAAAACGCGGTCGAGACCGCCTCGCCGGCTGAGCGCTACAGCTTTCGCAGGCGTACTCGGTTGATCGAGTGGTCCGCGTCCTTGCGTAGCACCAGTGTCGCTCTGGGGCGGGTGGGTTTGATGTTGTCGATGAGGTTGGGCTCGTTGATGGTGTGCCACAGGTGCCGGGCTTCGGCGCGGGCTTCGTCGTCTGGGAGGCCCGCGAAGTGGTGGAAGTGCGAAGCCGGGTCGGCAAACGCGGTGTGCCGCAGCTTCAGGAAGCGCTCCACGTACCAGCGCTCGATGTCGTCGGTGTGCGCGTCCACGTAGATGGAGAAGTCGAACAGGTCCGAAACCGTCAGCCGCGGGCCGGGCTGGAGGACGTTCAGGCCCTCGAGGATGAGGATGTCCGGCTGCTCCACCACCTGCTCCTCGCCGGGCAGGATGTCGTACGCCAGGTGCGAGTACACCGGCGCGCTGACCCGCTCGGCCCCCGACTTGACCTCGGTGACAAAACGCAGCAGCGCCCGCCGGTCGTAGCTCTCCGGGAAGCCCTTGCGGTGCATGATGCCGCGCCGCATCAACTCCACGCGCGGGTAGAGGAACCCGTCGGTGGTGACCAGGTCCACGCGCGGGTGGTCCGGCCACCGGGCGAGCAGGGTGCGCAGGATGCGCGCGGTGGTCGACTTGCCGACCGCCACGCTGCCCGCGATGCCGATCACGAACGGCACCTTCGTCCCGCGGCAGTCCTCGCCGAGGAACGTGGTGGTCGCCTCGTAGAGCCGCTGCCGGGCGGCGACCTGCAGGTTGATCAGCCGGGACAGCGGCAGGTAGACCTCCGCCACCTCGGCCAGGTCGACCTGCTCGCCGAGCCCGCGCAGGCGCAGCAGTTCCTCCGCGGTCAGCGGCAGCGGAGTGGATCTGCGCAGCTCCCGCCACTGATCGCGGTGTAGCTCCACATAGGGGCTGAGCTCACGAACCCGTGGCATCCGCACTCCCCTCGGCGTCGAGGCCGGCTGCGCCGCATGAAATCGACGTGGGTTACAACGTCGATCTAACGGTAGGGCTTACCGGGGGCAAACGCCCTGTGACGAAGTCCACCTCGAATCGCGAACCGCTCGAGTTGCGTTACGAACCCGCGTCTGAGCTGGGGAAGACCTCGGACCACGCCGCCGCCACCTGCCGGGCGCACGTGTCGGGGGCCACTCCGCCGACACCGGTGCCGAGCCCGGGCATCGCGATCGTCTCCACGCCGTCGCGGATCTCGCCGCCGTGTTCGAACTGCCCGTCACGCCACAGCCGGAACACCGCGCGCGCGGCCAGGAACGGGTGCACGGTGTCCGGCGGCAGTGGCTCGCCGGGCTCCCGCATGGTCGGCGCGCTGATCAGCCACGCCGGGGACGGCTCACCCGTCGGCACCACCAGCGCCTCGCCGATCGGCAGCTCACCACCGTGGTAGGCGAGCACCGCGCTGCGCACGTTCTGCTCCACCTCGGGAAAGGCCTGCGAATAGACCGCGTCGACGCCGCCGCGCATCCAGCCGTGCGAGTTCGCCGGGCTGACCACGGCCTGGGCCGGCACGTCGAGCACCGAGCCCCGGTGCACCCGGACCGGACCGTCCACTGTGTCCACCACGTGCCGCCAGGCACGGGCGAGCGGTTCGTCGACGGCACACAACACCAGTTCGGGTTTGCCCGCGGTGGAACTGACTGGCGAACTCTGACGGCCGGTGCGTGTGCCCGGATGTGCGGTCACGCCCACAGCATCGCAAAAATCGGCGGTGTGCGTAACCGCCCGGCCTACCGGCTATGCGAGTGAAAGTGAGTGCGTAGCCTTGCCGTGTGTCTCGAATCGCCTATTTCGGCCCGCAGGGGACTTTCACCGAGCAGGCCGCCCGCACGTTGACCGTTGACGACGAACTGCTCCCGGTGGAGACCATTCCGGCGGCGCTGGCCGCGGTGCGCAAGGGCGAGGCCGACGCGGCCTGCGTGCCGGTGGAGAACTCGGTGGAGGGACCGGTCACCGCGACCCTGGACGGGCTCGCCGAGCAGGAACTGCTGGTGGCCGTGGCCGAGGCGCTGCTCCCGGTGCACTTCACCGTGCTGGCCAGGACCGACGGCGAGCCGATCCGCACGGTGGCCAGCCATCCGCACGCGCTCGCGCAGGTGCGGCAGTGGCTGGAGGTCAACCTGCCGGACGCGCGGCCGGTGGCGGCGTCGTCCACCGCGGCCGCCGCGGTCGGCGTGCGGCAGGGCGAGTTCGACGCGGCGGTGACCGCGCCGGTGGCGGCCGAGCACTACCCGCTGCGCGTGCTGGCCACCGAGGTGGCCGACGTGCGGGACGCCAGGACGCGGTTCCTGCTGCTCAAGCCGCCGGGCGAGCTGCCGGAGCCGACCGGGGCCGACCGCACCTCGATCGTGGCCGCCGCCGCGAACCGCACCGGCACGCTGGCCGAGTTGCTCACCGAGCTGGCCACCCGCGGCATCAACCTGACCCGCCTCGACGCGCGGCCGACCAAGGGAAACTTCGGCGAATACCTGTTCTTCATGGACTTCGAAGGGCATATTTCGGAGCCGCGCATCGGCGACGCGCTGGCCGCGCTGCGGCGGCGCTGCTCCGGCCTGCGCTTCCTCGGCTCGCACCCGCGGGCCGACCAGGTGGCGGCGACCATCCAGCCGGGCGCCGCGAACGACGATTTCACCGGAGCCGTGGACTGGGTGGCCGCGGTCCGGAGAGGAGAACTGGCGTGAAGCTGTACCTGATCCGGCATGCGCAGAGCGAGTCGAACGTGCTCAAGACGCTGAACACCGCGCTGCCGGGCCCGCCGCTGACCGAGCTCGGCCGGGAGCAGGCCGCCGCGCTGGCGGACCGGCTGGCCGACGAGCCGGTGCGCGCGGTGTACGCCTCGATGGCGACCAGGGCGCAGCAGACCGCGGCGCCGGTGGCCGAGGTGTTCGGCATGCGGGTGCAGCCGGTCGAAGGGGTGCACGAGATCAACGTCGGTGACCTGGAGGACCGCGCCGACCAGGCGGCGCTGAAGGTGTTCGCCGAGGTCATGCACTCGTGGACGCGGGGAGAGCTGGACGTGCCGCTACCCGGCGGGGAGACCGGCGCGCAGGTGCGTGACCGGTACCGCAAGGCGGTCGGCGACCTGCGTGCCAAGCACGAGGCCGCCGACGCCGACGGGGTGGTGGTGCTGGTCGGGCACGGCGGCTCGATCCGCCTGGCCGCCGAATGGCTGTGCGACAACGTCCGGCCGGAGCTGGCCGACGCCGGCCTGATCCCCAACACCGGCATCGTGCAGCTGGAGTCGGTGGACGGCGGCTGGCGGTGCCTGCGCTGGGTGGACGACCCGGTGTGAGGCTCAGCGCAGGTGCGCGGTGGGCCAGGCCTCCATCCGGTGCGCCGAGTCCCAGAACAGCCATTCGTACTCACACGCGCGGGTGAACGCGGAAAACATGCGCGATCGGGTCACCTCGTCAGCCGATTCGGCGGCGCGGTCCACTGCTTCGCGGCAGCTGGTGACCGCGGCGGCGAACTCGTCGTCGGCGTAGGTGTCGATCCACGCCTGATACGGGTTTTCGGCGTCGCCGCTCTGGTTGGCCAGGATGTGCTCGCCGACGTGCTGGTAGATCCAGAAGCACGGCAGCAGCGCCGCGATCAGCTCCGGATAGCTGCCCGCCTGGGCCACGGCGAGCAGGTACGAGGTGTAGGCGAGGCAGGTCGGGGAGGTCTCGATGGCGTCGAGATCGGCTTCGCTCAGCCCGAACTTCTCGAAGTAGCCCTCGTGCAGCGCGCGTTCGACCACCACGGCTTCGCGGGCCGCACCGGCGAAGAAGCTGAGGTCGGCGGGGTCGGGCGCGCGGGTGGCGGCCACCGCCAGCGCCCGGCCGAACCCGATCAGGTAACGGGCGTCCTGGGCGAGGTAGAACTGGAACCGTTCGGGCGACAACGTGCCCGCCGCCAGCTCTTCGTTGAACGGGTGGGCCAACACGGACTGTTGTAGCTTCGCCGTGCGCCGCCACGCTTCGTCACAGAATCCGGGCATGTGCCCAAGCTACCGGCGCAACCTCGGGTGTGGTCGGCACGTCTACTGGGTAGTCACCTGGTAACGGGGAGGCGGAACAAGATGAAAAATCGTAACTGGGTCACCGTGGCTACCTTCGCGACGCTGGGCCTCGCCCTGGCGGCCTGCGGCGAACAGGCACCGCAGACGGCCTCCCCCGCGGCGAGCACACCGACCAGCTCGGCGTCGCCCACTTCGGAGACGACCACCACACCACCGGCCACCACCACCGAGAGCAGTGCGTCACCAGGGGGAGAAGCACCCGGCGCGAACGGTGACAACCTGTGCAAGGTCGACGACCTGACCATCACGCTCGGTGGCGGCGAAGGCGCGGCGGGCACCGTTTACCGCCAGCTCGAATTCATCAATTCGGGCAAGCGCACCTGCACCATCCAGGGCTTCCCTGGCGTTTCGTACACCGCGGGCGGCGACGAGCACCAGGTCGGCCCGGCCGCCTTCCGCGAGGGCACCAAGGGCGAGCCGATCGAGCTGGCGCCGGGCCAGAAGGCCACCGCCGACGTGGGCTTCGTGCAGGTCCGCAACTACGACCCCGGCACCTGCCAGCCGACGCCGGTCACCGGCATCAAGGTCTACCCGCCCCAGGAGACCGCGTACAAGATCGTGCCGTTCGAGGGCACCGGCTGCGCCAGCGAACAGATCCCGGGCAACCAGCTCACCGTGAAGACCATCCAGCGGTAGTGGCTAGGTTCGCGAGCAGATCTCCGTCGCCTGGTCGAGGTGCCAGCGGCCGCCCGCGTCGAAGTTCAGGCTGACCACCATGCGGTGCACCCCGTCGACGTGGTCGGCGAGCTGTTCGTAGGCGGGCTGCAGTTCGGCCGCGGCCTCGGCCAGCGACTTCGCCGCGGCCAGCCGGTCCAGCGTGCCCGGCGGCAGGCTCCGCCCGCTGACCGGCCCGGACGTGTCCGACAGCCCTTCGATCCGCGCCAGCGCGGCGCAGGCCGCGCGCGCGTCGGAGGCGGGCCCGGTCTCGGACCCGGACAGCGCCCACAGCGCACCGAGCACCGACCCGCCCAGCACGAACCCGATCACCCCGGCCAGCACCTGCCCCTTGGACAGCTGGGTGGTGGGGCCGGCTTCGTCGTCGCCCACGATCGGGTATTTAGCCACCCGCTGACCTGGGTGTACAGGCAACCGGGCGGGTTGAGATCTTCCCGTGCTCAGACGCCGGGGATCTGGCCGTTCCGGAACGCGTCGACGAACAGGCGGTGGTCGTCCCGGGTCAGCTCCGCGTAGGCGGTGCCGAACTCGGTCAGCTCCTTGACGAAGGCGTCCTCTTCGGTGCCGATCGCCGCCGCGATGGCTTCCTCGCACTGGAACTGGACCAGCGTCTGCTCCGAGTCCGAGTCGGCCACGCAGTGCATCTTCGCGGTGGCGCGGCCGAGGTAGTCCAGCACCGGCGCCATGTCCTCCGGCTCGGTCAGCTCCGACCAGTCGAGATCGGTCACGTACGGCGACAGCTCGGCGACCACGAACCCGGTGCCGTCCAGCTCGGTGTAACCCAGCCACGGGTCCGCGTGTGCCTGGAGCGCGCGCTGCGAGACCGCCGTGCGGTGGCCCTCGTGCCGGAAGTACTCGTGGATGCGCTCCTCGTTGACGATCCGGCTCGGCGCGGGCACGTTGCCCTGCTTCATCGACAGCACCACGTCGTTGTCCAGCGCCTGGGTGGGCCCCT
This sequence comes from Amycolatopsis albispora, assembly GCF_003312875.1. Lineage (NCBI taxonomy): Bacteria > Bacillati > Actinomycetota > Actinomycetes > Pseudonocardiales > Pseudonocardiaceae > Amycolatopsis > Amycolatopsis albispora. Next base: position 6,080,654 of record NZ_CP015163.1, on the reverse strand, counting down.
CGACCAGGATGTTGTACGCGGGCAGCCCGGCCGAGCCGATGCCGAAGCCCTTGCGCCCCACCACGTCCTTGACCCGGTAGGTGGCGCTGCCGAACCGCTTGCCCGCCGGGATGGTGTCCAAATAGGACTCGTACGCGCGCTCGACCGCGGTGCGCTCGGCCGGGTCCAGCTCGCGCACCCCGGGACCGAGGCGGAACCGGCGGTCGTAGTCCTCCACCACGGTCACCTGGTCGAGCAGGCCGACCCTGGTGGACAGCCGCGCCTGCAGCAGCACGTCGTGCAGCAGGCCCTCGGTGGTGTCCAGTTGCAGCTTGAACATCTCGTCGCCGGGGCGTTCGGCGAACTCGCGCACCTGGCGGACGTAGCTGCGCAGGTAGGTGGCGATCAGCTGCTCGATGTCCACGTCGGAGATCGCCTTGCCCCAGGCCATCAGCGCCACCGACGCGGCCAGCCGCTTGAGGTCCCAGGTGAAGCTGCCGAGATAGGCCTCGTCGAAGTCGTTGATGTCGAAGACCAGCGCGCCGGCGGCGTCCATGTAGGTGCCGAAGTTCTCCGCGTGCAGGTCGCCCTCGATCCACACGCGACTCGTCCGGTCGTCGGCCCAGCGGTCGTGCTCGGCGGCCATGTCGGCGTAGAACAGGCACGCCGAACCGCGGTAGAAGGCGAACGGCGCGGCGGCCATCTTGCGGAACTTGCGGCGGAACGCACCCGCGTCCGCGCGCATCAGCTCGTCGAAGGCGTCCACGAGCACCTCGACGATCTCGGCCTGGCGCTGCTCCGGCGGGGTTTCGCGGATGCGGTCGGCGACACTGGGCAAACTGGCCTCCTGGTGATCAGCGCTCAGTGAGCCGCACCGGGGGCAGCCGCGTCAACCCGGCCTCACCCGACTGTTCCAGGAACGCCACCGCGTCCCGGCCGTCCACGTCGATGGTGGCGATGGCGTTGCCGAAGTGCGGGCCCGAGGTCCGCGTCCAGCGCAGCGGCAGCGGCGGCACCCCGGCCCGCCGCGCCAGCCGGTCGGCCACCGCCTCGGCCGCGCGCCACCAGCCGATCCGGAACACCAGGCGCATGTACCAGGGCACCGTGTTGTGCAACGGCGAGCAGGTCAGCTGGTTGATCGCGGCGGGCACCTCGGGCGCGTAGCCGGCCTTGGCGATGTAGGCGTGGTGCACGTCGCCGGAGAGCACGGAGATCGACGCGGGCCCGCGCTCGGCGCGGCCGGTGCGGGTGATCAGCCCGGAGAGCCGGTCGAACGAGGTGCGGAAGGCCGACCAGTGCTCCAGGTCGCCGGTCTGGCGCACCCATTCGGCGACGCGGCCGCGCAGGCCGGGGCGACGGCAGGCGACTTCGTTGGCGGACTGGAGCTGCGCCAGCGACCGGGGCAGCAGCCACGGCAGCGACGTGCCGATCAGCAGGTGGTCGTATTCACCGTCGGCGTTGCGCTCGATCCAGGTGAACTCGTCCTCGTCGACCATGGACCGGTGGCCGTCGTGCAGCACGCGGCCCGCCCTGGTGTCGATCACCAGCAACCGCACCGGGCCGAAGTCGCGCCGGTACGACCACCGCGCGCCCTTCTTGCCGTCGGCTTCGGCGTCGGCCTCGTGGGCGAACTCGCGCAGCGCGGGCAGATTGTCCACACCGGACTTGGTGACCTGCTGGAAGGTCGGGTCCTCGGCCAGTTCGGCCGGGGAGAGATTGCCGATGTGCTGGTAGATCCAGTACGAAGCGAGCGCGCCCTGGATGCGCTGTGGCCACCAGTCGAGCGCGGCCATCTGCTCGCGCCAGGCCTCGGAGGTGTTCCAGTCGTCGCGCACGTCGTGGTCGTCGAAGATCATCGACGTCGGCACCGTGGACAGCAGCCAGCGCAGCCAGTCGTCGTGCCACGCCTCCTGGTACAGCCGCGCGTACTCCTCGAAGTCGGCCACCTCGGTGCCGGGCGGCTTGCCGGTGTCGCGCCGGGAAGCCAGCCACGCCTGCATCTCGCGGGTGGTCTCGTCGGCGTAGACCTGATCTCCCAGCAGCAGCAAGGATTCCGGCCATTCGGACTCGTCGAGCGTGGCCATCCGGCGGGCGTAGGCGACCAGCGCGTCGTAACCGAGCGAGGGCATTTCGCGCGGTTTGCGGCAGGAACCGAAGACGATCCGGAATCGACCGTCCTTTTCGGACAGCGTGCGGATGCGCGGCGCGGGCCGGGTGTACCCGGGTGGCGGCCAGACCTGCTCACCGTCCAGGCGCACGTCGTACGGCGTGCTGGTGGCCGGTTCGAGCCCGGACAGGACCACCAGCGCGTAGTGGCGCCCGCCGGCGGCGAAGGTGGGCACACTGGTGCCGAGCACGCTGACCGTGCACGGGCCGTCGGTCTCCACCCAGATGGTGGCGGAATTCTCGTCCACGTGCCGCAGTTGCGGGCCCAGCACCAACCCGGTCATCTTCTTGTCCGTTCCTCGCAGAACTGCCAGAGCGCGTCGCGTTGTGCCGCGGTTTCCCGTGTGCGCGGCAGGTAGTGCGCCGGTCGCGGCGCGCGGTCGTGCCAGAACCGGCCGGTGGTCTCCGGGCGTCCGCCCTCCTCGGCCGCGGCGAGCCAGATCACGGTGTCCGCGCCCTGGCCGGCGTCGCGCAGCAGCGGGCCCATCACCTTGGCGAAACCGGGCAGCGAGCCGGTCACGCCCGGCGTGGCCGCCCAGCCCGGGTGCGTGCTGTGCACGGTGATCCCGTCGCATTCCAGCCGCCTGCCCCAGAGCAGCGCGAGCACCACCTGCATGCGCTTGGTCCTGGCGTAGGCCTTGGTGCCGTTGTACTCGCCCTCGCGGTACTGCGGATCGTCGACGCGCAGTGGCTGCGTGTACATCCCGCCGGACGACACGAAGATGACCCGGCCCGGCACGCCCTCGCGCAGGACCGGCACGAGCAGTCCGGTCAGCAGGTGCGGGCCGAGCACGTGCGTGGCGAGGGTGAGTTCGTTGCCCTGCGTGGTTTCGGCGCGTGCGGCCGGCATCGTGCCCGCGTTGTGCACCAGCACGTCCAGCTCGGAGACGGTGGCCGCGAACCGGCGCACATCGTCCAAATCGGACACATCGCAGCGGTCCACGCGCAGCGCGGCGCCGGGCACCTCGGCCAGGATGTCGGCCTTCGCGCGCTCGCCGCGCTGGGGGTCGCGGACCACCAGCCGCACCTCGGCGCCGAGCCGCGCCATGCCGGTGGCGGCGGCCTTGCCGAGGCCCGAGTTCGCGCCGGTGATCACCACCACCTTGCCGCGCAGCGCATCCGGCGGCAACGGATCCCAGAACCGGCGGCGCAGCAGGAAACCCAGCTTCGTGTAGCCGGGAACGACGGCGCGATCCGCGACCACGTCCAGGACTCTCGGGAGCACGCTCACGGCTATTACCGTGCCAGGCCCGTCCCGGTTCCGCAGTGCTCGGTTCAGGGGTACTGGTTCGGCTTCGTGGGCCGTTCGGCGTAGTCCGGCTCGCGGGCGGCGATCACCTCGGGGTCGCAGAGTTCCCGCAGCACGGCGAAACCCTGCGGGCTGCCGGTCCAGTGGCGGTGGATCGGCCCCATGCCGACCTGGCGGGCGATCGAGCGCAGCGCCGCGGTGGCCAGAATGGCGTCGTCCCGCCTGCCGACCGCGGGCACGAAGTCGGGCACCAGGTCGATCGGCGAGGCGAGATAGGCGAACACCAGGCTGATCCGGATCCGCACCCCACCCGGCTGGCTCTTGTCGGCGGCCAGGCCGCGCAGCAGCCGCAGCAGGTCGGGCAGCAGGCGCACGGCCTCGGGCAGCAACCCGCCCTTCGGCCGCCAGACCACCAGAGCGAGCAGCAGCGCGGGCCAGAGCAGCAACAGGCCGAGCACCAGGCCGAACACCATGTCGATCCAGAAAACGCCGGTCATGTCCCCCATTGTCCCGAACCGCGGGGTGTGCGGTCATCCGGCAGATCCCCTAGGTGGAACCGCTCAGCCGGGAAAGCTCAGCCCCAGCCGAGTTCGTGCAGCCGGGCGTCGTCGATGCCGAAGTGGTGGGCGATCTCGTGCACCACGGTGACCAGCACCTCTTCGACCACCTCCGCCTCCGACGAGCACATCGCCAGCAGCGGCTGCCGGTAGATCGAGATGCGGTCCGGCAGCACCCCGCCGTAGTCGGAGTTGCGCTCGGTCAGCGCGATGCCGTGGTAGAGCCCGAGAATGCCCGGCTCCTCCTCGTTGTACTCCTCGACCAGCACCACCACGTTGTCCATCGCGGCGGCGAACTGCGGTGGCACCTCGTCCAGCGCCTCGGCGACCAGTTCCTCGAACCGCGCGAGCGTCATTTCGACCGGCATCAGGTCCCCGGGGGCGGCTGTGGTTGTTCCGGCGGCACCGGCGACTCCACGCCGGACGGCGGAACCTGCTCGTGGTTGTCCGACGGCGGCTCGTTGCCGGCGTTCGGGTCGGCGGGTACCGCGGAGGTGGGCGGCGGCTCCGGGGTGGCGGTGGAGGTCTTCGGGGCCTGCCCGTCGGAGTGCAGGCTGCCGGTCACCGGGGCCAGCCCGCTGCCGTCCTCCAGCTTCGCGCCGACCTTGCAGTTGACCTTGGTGGACCCGGCCTCCCAGCTCTCGGCCTCCCGCAGGTCCCAGGTCAGGATCAGCTTCTTCTCGGTCAGGTCGGTGCCGCCGGTGTACTCCTCGGCGATCTTGCTGCACTCGGTGTCCAGCCAGGTCTTCTGGTCGTCCTCCGAGGGCACCTCGTCGCCGTCGAACTTGTCGGCCAGGTCCAGCAGCCCGATGATCTCGTAGGCGTGCGGCTGGGCGCAGTCGATCGGGTCGCCGACGGTCTTGCCGGTCAGCGCCAGGCAGGTGCCCACCTGCCAGACGTTCGACTGGTCCTCGTCGACCGCGCTGCCGGTCAGCTTCTGCAGCTGCCCGCCGGGCGAGGCCCACTGGAGGCCGCAGCGCAACTGGCGGTCACCTTCGGCCCATTCGGGCTCACTCGGGTGGAGGACGCCGATGGAGAGCTTGCCCACCGGGTCGAGCGGCTTCTTGAGGTAGCTCTCGGCGGTCTCCGCGCAGCGCTCCTGCCCGAGCTGCCGCCACTGCGCCAGATCCGGCGACGGCACGCCCGGCGGGTACTGCGGCGCCACGTCCACCACGCCGATCACCTCGAACAGGTGAGGTTGCTCGCAGCCGACCTTCCTCGCGTCGGCGGCGTCCGGGAGTTCCCAGGTCAGGCAGGTCCCCGGGGGCGAGTGGAAGGCTTCGCGCGCGGCCTTCTCTGCCTCCGACCGGCCGCCACCACCGCCGCCGGTGATGTCGTCGTTCCCCCAGGAGAACAGCACGCTGAGCGAGAGCGCGATGATCGCGCCCAGCGACACCCCGGCCATCAGCAGCCAGGTGCGCACGCGTTCGTTCCGGGAACGGAACCGTTCCGATTCGGCAGGCATCTACTCCATGATGCCTGCGCCGCCCAAATGCGCCAGCGTTCGGGTGACTAGTGTGGGCAGGGCGTAGTGCGGTTGGCCAGCGGTTACGGAGCGCTCGATGACGGAGAACACACCTGGGGGAGCGCAGCCCCCCGACCAGCAGCCCAAGCGCGGTTCCATGCGCTTCCAGGACGCGGAGACCACCACCCCCCGCGAACCCACCCTGGCGGAGCAGCGCGCCCGCAAGCAGGCGCTCGCCGCCGAACGTGACCGGGAGATCGCCGAACAGCAGGCACGGGCCGAGGCCGAGCGCAAGGCTTCCACCAAGCGGAAGGTGCTGATCGGCAGCGGGGTCACCGTCGGACTGGTCGGCCTGGTCGCGGCGTGGTACATCGCGGCGACGCCCGAGGAGGTCACCGCCACCTGCACCACCGCCGACGGCACCGTGGTGGACAACGACGACTATTGCGACGAGAGCTACGTCACCAGCCACGGCGGCCACTACAGCGGTGGCTTCATGTTCATCCCGATCCCCGGCGGCGGTTACAACCAGTACCGCTACAACTACGGCGGCACCGGCGTGCCGGGGCAGAAGATCAGCGGCGGTTCCTACACCGCGCCCTCGAACGCCAACGTGACCACCAAGTCCGGCAAGTCGGTGCAGCGCGGCGGCTTCGGCATCAGCAACAAGGGCTCCAGCGGCACCGGCAAGAGCGGGGGCTCCTGACTTGCACAGGGAATCCAGCACTCCCCGGCGGGACTGGCAGCGCACCGTCGAGGAGCAGGGCCTGGTGTTCGGCACGCCCGCGCGGTACGGCAGCGGGCAGTCGCGGCCCTACTGGGACGAGTCGGTGCACTACGTGCTGCCGATGGACGAGGTGCTCTCCGTCGAAGCCGACGTGGAACTGCTGCACTCGATGTGCCTGGAAGCGGTCGACAACGTCATCCTCACCGAGCGCTACCGCGACTTCGGCATCCCCGAATGGGTCTGGCCGCACATCGCCGAGTCGTGGAAGCGCCGCGATCCGCACGTCTACGGCCGCTTCGACCTGCGTTACGACGGCAAGAGCCCGGCCAAGCTGCTGGAGTACAACGCCGACACCCCGACCTCGCTGCTCGAGGCCGCGGTGATCCAGTGGCACTGGAAAACCGAGGTGTTCCCGGACGACGACCAGTGGAACTCCATCCACGAGAAGCTGGTCGAGCGCTGGGGCGAGATCGGCGACCTGCTGCCGTCGAAGGAACTGCACTTCAGCTGGTCCACCGCGGACCCGACCGGTGAGGACCACATCACCACCTCCTACCTGCAGGAGACCGCCGCCGAGGCGGGCCTGGACACGGTCGGCCTGGCGATCGAGGAGATCGGCTGGGACCCGGTGCTCAAGCGGTTCGTCGACCTCGAAGAGGCCCCGATGAACACCGTGGTGAAGCTCTACCCGTGGGAATGGGTGGTCGAGGAGGAGTTCGGCCGCTACGCGGTGGAGACGCTGCCGCGCACGCTGTGGGTCGAGCCGCTGTGGAAGATGCTGCTGTCGAACAAGGCGCTGCTGGCGATCCTGTGGGAGAACTACCCGGGGCACCCGAACCTGCTGCCCGCCTTCAACGACGACCCCGGCCTGCTCACCGAGTACGTGCGCAAGCCGAAGCTCGGCCGTGAGGGCGCCAACGTGCAGATCGTGGCCACCGGCTACGAAACGCAGACCGGCGGCGTCTACGGCGCGGAGGGTTACGTCTACCAGGCGTTCGACCCGCTGCCCGAGTTCGACGGCTTCCGCCCGGCGCTGGGCGCGTGGATCGTCGGCGACCAGGCGGCCGGGCTCGGCATCCGCGAAACGGCGGGCCTGGTGACCGACGACGGCGCCGCGTTCATCCCCCACCGCATCCCCGAGTGACCCGCGAATCGGATGATCAGGCACAATCCGCGCTGAGCACTCGCCCTAGCACCTGGGAGTACCTGTGACGACGACTCTCGCCCTGTCCGAGACCTTCGGCTCGGACCTGGTCCGCGGCATCGGCGCCATCCTGCTCTACGGCGTGATCGGCCTGCTGCTCATGCTGATCGGGTTCTACGCCATCGACTGGACCACCCCGGGCAAGCTGTCCGACCTGGTCCGCCGCGGGCTGCCGAACGCCGTCATCGTCACCGCCTCCGGGCTGCTGTCGATGGCGTTCATCGTGGTGGTGGCGATCTTCAACTCGGCGAGCGACCTGACCGAGGGCCTGATCACGTCGCTGGTCTACGGCCTGCTTGGCATCGTGGTCCAGGTGCTGGCGGTGCGCCTGCTGGAATGGGCCACCCGGATCGACGTCGGCTCCACCATCGAGAGCGAGAAGTTCGCCCCGGCCAGCATCGTGGTGGCCGCCGCGCACCTCGCCCTCGGTCTTGTGGTGGCCGTCGGCATCAGCTGATAGTCGGTACCGCCTTCCACCCAGTGGTCACGATCGGAAGTCTGCCGGGGGTCTCGGCGGCCCAGCTTCCCGCTGGACGCACGGCCGGAAGACCCGAGTACAACACCGGTACGCGGGTCTCCCGGCCGCACGCCCAGCGAAAACCTGGATCCACCGAATACCCCCAGCGAACTCCCGATCGCAACCACTAGCGTGGGAGGCGTGCGCCTGCTGAGGACACCGGACGACCGGTTCACGGACCTGCCCGACTTCGACTTCCCCGTGTTCTACGCGGACCTGGAAGACCCCGCCTGCGGCATCGTCAGAATGGCGTACGTCGAGGCGGGACCGCCGGACGGACCGCCGGTGCTCCTGCTGCACGGGGAGCCGACCTGGTCGTTCCTCTACCGCAAGGTGCTGCCGGTGCTGGCCGACGCCGGGCTCCGGGCGATCGCGCCCGACCTGGTCGGCTTCGGCCGGTCCGACAAGCCCGCCGACATCGCCGACCACTCCTACGCCCGGCACGTCGAGTGGGTGCGCTCGCTCGTCTTCGACGCGCTCGACCTGCGGCACGTGACCATCGTCGGCCAGGACTGGGGTGGGCTGATCGGGCTGCGCCTGGCCGCGGAGAACCTGGGCCGGGTGGCCGGGGTGGTGGCCGCGAACACCGGCCTGCCCACCGGCGACACCGACATGCCCGCCGAGTGGCACGCCTTCCGCCAGGCGATGGAGACCGCGCAGATCATGGACATCGCGAGGTTCGTCCAGGCCGGGACCAAAACGAAGCTGACCGGCGCCGAGCGCGCCGCCTACGACGCGCCCTTCCCCAACGAGATGTACAAGGCGGGCCCGCGGGCCATGCCGGGCCTGGTGCCGATCACCCCGGACGACCCGGCGAGCGCGGCGAACCGGCTCGCGCTGGCCACGCTGACCACCGCTGACCTGCCGATCCTGTCCGCCTTCTCCGACGGCGACCCGATCACCGCCGGCTGGGAGCCCGAGGTGCGCAAGCTCAAGGGCGCGGCCGGACTCGACCACCCGACCATCCGCGGCGCCGGTCACTTCCTCCAGGAGGACGCGGGCGCCGAGCTGGGGCGGGTGGTGGCGGGCTTTGTCGCCGGGCCTGCGACTACGCTCACCTCTCGTGATTGACCCCAGGACACTCCGCGAAAACCCGGAAGCCGTGCGCGCGTCGCAGCGCGCCCGTGGTGAGGACGAGGGCGTGGTCGGCAAACTGCTCGACCTCGACGCCCGCCGCCGGTCCGCGATCGCGAGTGCCGACTCCTTGCGGGCCGAGCAGAAGCAGCTCGGCAAGCAGATCGGCCGGGCCAAGGGTGAGGAACGGGACGCGCTGCTGGCCAGGGGCAAGGAACTGGCCGCGCAGGTGAAGGCGGCCGAGGCCGAGCAGGCGCAGTCCTCGGAGGAGTTCGAGGAGCTGCACCGGCTGGTGCCGAACGTGGTGCACCCCGACGCGCCGGTCGGCGGTGAAGAGGACTTCACCGTGCTCAAGCACGTCGGCACGCCCGCCGAGTTCGACTTCGAGGTCAAGGACCACCTCGAGCTGTGCGAGGGGCTCGACGCGCTCGACATGGAGCGCGGCGCGAAGGTGTCGGGCTCGCGGTTCTACTTCCTCAAGGGCGTCGGCGCGCAGCTGCAGCTGGCCCTGCTGAACATGGCCTCGGCGCAGGCCGCGGAGAACGGCTTCACGCTGATGATCACCCCGGTGCTGGTGCGCCCGGAGATCATGGCGGGCACCGGGTTCCTCGGCGCGCACTCGTCGGAGGTCTACCGGCTGCGTGACGACGACCTGTACCTGGTCGGCACCTCGGAGGTCTCGCTCGCCGGGTACCACGCGGACGAGATCCTCGACCTGTCGAACGGCCCAGCGCGGTACGCGGGCTGGTCGTCCTGCTTCCGCCGCGAGGCCGGGTCGTACGGCAAGGACACCCGCGGCATCATCCGCGTGCACCAGTTCGACAAGGTGGAGATGTTCACCTACTGCCGTCCCGAGGACGCGGAGGCCGAGCACGCCCGCCTGCTGGACTGGGAGGAGCAGATGCTGGCCAAGATCGAGGTGCCCTACCGGGTGATCGACACCGCCACCGGCGACCTGGGCACCTCGGCCGCGCGGAAGTACGACTGCGAGGCGTGGGTGCCTTCGCAGCAGGCCTACCGCGAGCTGACCTCGACCTCGAACTGCACCACGTTCCAGGCGCGGCGGCTCGGTGTGCGGTACCGCGACGAGAACGGCAGGCCGCAGACCGCGGCCACGCTGAACGGCACGCTGGCCACCACCCGGTGGATCGTCGCGATACTGGAGAACCACCAGCAGCCGGACGGCTCGGTCCGGATTCCCGAGGCACTCCGGCCCTATTTCGCCGGTCGAGAGGTGCTCTCCCCAGTACGGTGATGCCCGGGGGGACGACCCCCCGAACCCCCCGCCAAAAGAGGGTTAAGCATGTTCCACCGGATAGTCCTGCTCGCCGCCGCATTGCTGCTGACCGCCTGCACCACCGAGGTCGGCGGTGTCCCGCGGCCCGCGCAGGACGGTCCGGTGCTCACCGGGCTCGCCGCGCTGCAGCCGTGCGAGATCTTCACGCCGGAGCAGCTGGCGTTCCTGGAGCTGAAGGAGCCGCAGTACTACCCGGCCGAGGTCAACCGCAAGATCCCGCACGGCTGCCGGTGGATCGTCGAGGACGGCGGCTCCGTCGACATCGGCATCAGCACCCCCGAGATCACCGTGCGCGAGTACATGGCGGGCGCGGTGGCGGACACCTCGTTCGAAGCGGGCGGGCTGCCCTGGCAGGTGTACCAGGGCGTGGTCATCGAATCGCTGTGCGACCTGGTGGTCGAGTTCCCGGACCGCAGCTGGGCCCGGGTCGGCAGCAGCGACTTCTCCGGTGACGGCGACCCGTGCCGGGTGGCGAAGCTGGCCGCGCCGTTCGTCGCCGGGAAGCTGCCCGGCGGCGCGCCCGCGCCGCCGCCACCGGCGAAGCAGCAGTCGCCGCTGATCGGGCAGGACCCGTGCGCCACGCTGACCACGGAGGAAGCCGAGCAGATCGGGCTGCGGGCGTCGAGCGTGAAGCCGTTCCCGGCCGGGGAGACCTCGGACGGCTGCCAGTGGTCACCGGCCGACGAGAGCGGTGGCCGGGAGGACATCACCGTCACCTTCGAGTACGAGGAATCGATCGCGGATTCGGCGCCGGGCGAGAAGCCGGACGCCGAGGAGGACCTGGGGGGCCGCCGGTGGCAGATCTTCGACAAGCCAGCCGACATCGACGGCATGTGCCGGGTGGTCACGGCCGTTTCGGAGAGCTCGCACGTGGCGGTCATGTCGAGCAACTTCGTGGCCGCGGACAAGACGTGCGAGCTGGCCAAGGCCGCCGCGCCGCTGGTCGCGCCCAAGCTCCCCGGCTCGTGAGGCGGTTCGCGGCACTGGTCGCGGTGGCGCTGCTCGCCGGGTGCGCGGCGAAGGTGCCCGGGCAGGCGGTCGCCGGGTCCACGCCGGTGCCGAAGGAGGTGGCCGCCGATCCGTGTGCGCTGCTCACCCCGGAGCACGTGCGGCGGCTCGACCTGAAGCCGGGCGTGAGCAAGCCGGCGAACCCCACGCTGAAGCTGCCGCCGACCTGCGACTGGCCGCAGGCGAGCGACGACCGGAAGGACGCGGTCAGCGTCGGGCTGAGCACCGACCTGAGCCTGGCGGAGTACTTCGGCTCGTCGGAGCAGGGCGAGACGGTCGAGCTGGGCGGGTTCACCTGGACCCGGTACAAGGACCAGATCCTCGGCGACAGCTACTGCACCTACGCGACGGAACTGTCCGGGCGGTCCTTCGTCTACGTGGGCTCCGGGGACCGGCGGAACCCGGAGAAGTCCTGCGATTCGGTGCGCGAGGTGGTGCGGCTGGTCGCGTCGCAGCTGCCCGGCGGTGAGCCCGCGCCGCCGCCACCGGCGCCGAGCCCGCTGGCCTCGGTGGACGGTTGCGCGTTGCTGACCCAGGAGCAGGCCGACGAGCTGGGCCTGCGGCCGAACCCGCGCAAGCTGGAGCCGGGCTGGGCGGGCAACCTGCCCGGCGGCTGCGAATGGCGGCTGTCCACCGGGAACAGCGAGTTCGACCTGCTGGCGGTGCTGGTCGCGCCGGACCGGTCGGCCGACGAACTCGACTACCACTACAAGGCGTCCGGCGAGACCTTCGACACGGGCGGTCGGACCTGGGCGCTGCACCCCGGCGGGGACCGCGCGTGCACGGCGATCCTCGCCTACGACGACAGGTCCAGCGTCCTGGTCAACCGCAGCGACAGCGACAACGGCCCCTACTGCGACGAGGTCAAACGCGCGGCGCCCTTGGTAGCCGCGAACCTGCCGTAACTTGGTCTCGGCTCCGCTGCGACCTCACGTGACCTGGTCCGCGACGTGCTTGGCGATCTCCAGTGCGCTCGTCGCCGCCGGGGAGGGGGCGTTGAGCACGTGCACCTGGTTCGGCGCGGTCTCGATCAGGAAGTCGTCGACCATCGAGCCGTCCGGCAGCAGCGCCTGCGCCCGCACGCCCGAACCGTGGCGCACGATGTCCTCCGGCCGCACCGCGGGCACCAGCTTCGCCAGGCTGTTCGCGAACCGCTTCTTCGAGAACGACCGCCGCACCTCGTCCAGGCCGATCGGGTAGGCGTACTTCTTCGCCAGCCGCCAGATGCCGGGGAACCGCGCCACCTCGGCCAGGTCGGCGGGCGAGATGTCACCCCAGCGGTAGCCCTCGCGGCGCAGCGCCAGCACCGCGTTCGGCCCGGCGTGCACGCTGCCGTCGAGCATCCGGGTCAGGTGCACGCCGAGGAACGGCAGTGACGCGTCCGGCACCGGGTAGATCAGCCCGCGCACCAGGTGGCGGCGGTCCTCGCGCAGTTCGTAGTACTCACCGCGGAACGGCACGATGCGTGCCTTCGGCGTCAGCCCGGCCAGCCGCGCGATCCGGTCCGAGTGCAGCCCGGCGCAGTTGACCAGCGCGTCGGCCCGCAGCACGTCGGTGCCGGTGGCGACCTCCACCTTCGAGTTCCGGCTGCGGATGCCCAGCGCGGGCGTGCCCAGCCGCAGGTCGGCCCCGGCTTCTTCGAGCAGGCGCACCAGCGCGCGGCAGACCCCGGGGAAGTCGATGATGCCGGTGGACTCCACCCGCAGCGCGCTGACGCAGGCGACCTCGGGCTCGTAGTCGCGGGCCTCGTCGGCGCTGATCAGCTTCGCCGGCACGCCGTTGGCCTCGGCGCGCTGGGCCAGCACGCCCAGCGCGGGCAGTTCGGCTTCGGAGGTGGCCACCACCAGCTTGCCGCAGACCTCGACGCCGACGCCGTGCTCCTTGGCGAAGTCGATGATGGAGCGGTTGCCCGCCACCGACATCCGCGCCTTGAACGAGCCCGGCTTGTAGTACAACCCGGCGTGCACCACGTTCGAGTTGTGCCCGGTCTGGTGGGCCGCCCAGTGGTCTTCCTTCTCCAGCACGGTGACGTGCTCGCCGCGGCGGGTCAGTTCCCACGCCGTGGCCAGCCCGATGATCCCGCCGCCGATGACAACAACGTTCTTGCGCACGGTCCCGCAGCGTACGTGAGCCGTCCGCGGACCGGGCGGCGCCTCAACCTAACGTCTGTCAGGTACAGTACCTAACAGATGTCAGGTAAGCGGCTGACCCGGGGCGAACGCCGGGAACGCATTCTCGCGGCGGCGGCCGAGGTGTTCGCCGAGCGCGGGTACGACGGCGCGGGCATGCGCGAGGTCGCCACCCGCGCCGGGATCAGCACCCCGGTGCTCTACGACCACTTCCCGGCCAAGGCCCAGCTGTACTCCGGGCTGCTCCAGTCCGAAGTGGACAGCCTGCAGGCGGCCTGGGGCGAGCGGCCGGCGCCGCGTGACGCCGAGGAACTGTTCACCACCACGGTGGACGCCATCTTCGGCTGGATCGAGCGCAACGAACGCGGCTGGCGAATGATCTTCGCCGAATCGCCCGCCGATCCGGAGGTGGCCGAGGTGCACCGCCGCGCGCAGGCCCGCGCCACGGAGAAGCTCGCCGAGCTGTTCGCCGCCGTGCCGCTGGCCACCGACCTCGACCGCACCCGCGCGAACGAGCTGTTCGCCGAGACCTACAAGAGCGCGGTCAACGCGATCGCCGGCTGGTGGTGGCACCACCGCGACCTGCCGCGCGCACGAGTTGTCGCGCTGACCACCGATCTGCTGTGGCACGGGCTGCGGCGGCTTACCGAGGAGGCTCCATGACGGCAACCGAGCGGTACCGCGAAGGCGGCGAGAAGGCAGACCTGGACCTGGTGCTCAGCGCGTTCGCCGAGGACGCGGTGCTGATCTCACCGCTGACCGACCGCGCGCGGTTCACCGGCAAGGCGGAGATCGCGAAGATCGTCGCGGTCGCCTTCGCCCGGATCGAGGGCATGCGGTTCCACACCGACACCGGCGACGAGCACACCCGCGCGCTGGTCTACACCGGGCGGATCAACGGCGTGCCGATCGAGGAGGCCGCGGTGGCGCGGCTGAACGAGGACGGGCTGATCCAGGAGCTGACGTTGTTCGTCCGGCCGCTGCCCGCGCTGGTCGAGCTGATGGGCGCGTTCGGCCCCGAACTGGCCCGGCGCAACGACCGCCCCGGCGCGGCGAAGGCGCTGGGCCTGCTGGTCAAGCCGCTGATCGGCATGGTCCGCGGTGGGGACCGCTTCGCGCTGCCGCTGGTCATGCCCCGGCGGCGTCGAGCGCCAGCGGCGGACTGAGCGCCTGCCCGCGCGCGTAGGCCCGGTCGAAGGCGTCGTCGCCCAGGTTTTCGCGGACCGCGGTGGTGATCCGGGTGACGTCGGCGTCCCCGGCGCGCACCCCGCGCAGCGCGACCGCCGCGCCGAGCAGGAACGCGGCCCGTTTCGGTTCACCGTGGTGCAGCGCGATCCCGGCGAGCCCGTCCACCGCGTCGGCGGCGGCGGTGTGGTCGCGGGCGCTGACCGGCGCGGCCAGCGCCTCGCGGTACCGCCGCTCGGCCGCCTCCACGGCACCGGTCGCCTCGTCGATCCGGCCCTCGGTGACCAGCAACTGCGCCTGGATCATCTCCTGGGTGAACCCGCCGGTCGAGCATTCCGCGCGCGACCGGCCGAGCAGTTCGCGGGCCAGCGCGTATCGCCCGCGCAGGCGCGCGATCTCGGCGAGGCCGTGGAACGCCGACGCCAGCGCCTCCGGCGTGCCCGCCCGCCTGGCCAGGTGGATCGCGCGCTCGTAGTCGGCCTCCGCCCCGGCGAGGTCACCGTGCACGCGCCGCCGGTCGGCCCGCTGGTACAGCAGTTCGGTGGTGTCGTCGGTGGCGCCGATCAGCTCGGTCAGCGCGAGCGCCTCGTCCGAGAGCGTCACCGAGGCCGCCAGCTCCCCGCGTCTGCCGAGCAGCAGCGCGTAGTGGCTCAGCGCGAGCGAAAGACCCCAGCGCTCGCCCAGTTCGCGGTAGGCGTCCACGGCGTCGCGCAGCAGCCGCTCGGCGCCGTTGTTGTCGCCCTGCAGCATGTGCTTGAGCCCGGTGCCCATCAACGCGAGGCCCTGGCTCCACGGATCCCGCGCGAAACCCTCGGGCCCGCGGCGGTCGGCGGGCGTGCCGGGATCGGGCGGCCCGGCGACCAGGCCGACCACCATCGCGACCATCGGGTACCGCGGCGGCCGGGTCCAGTCGCGCGCGAACCGGCGGACGACGGCCAGGTGCTCGTCGAGCGGTTCGTGCGCCGGCGTGCCCGCCACCGCGTTGGCCACGCACAGCACGAACTCGTCGTGCAGTCCCGGCGGCGGTTCGGGGCCGACACGCAACGCGACGTCCCGGCAGAGCATCGAGCCTTCGAAGCGGCGGCCGCGCATCCACCAGTACGTGCACAGCGGCGCCACCAGGCGCAGCGCGAGTTCCGGCTCGGCTTCGGTGGCCCAGCGCAACGCGGCCAGCAGGTTCTCGTAGTCGGCGTCCAGCGCGGCGAGCCAGTCCAGCTGCTCCGCGCTGCGGATCTGGGGCTCGGCGGCTTGGGCGAAGGCGAGGAAGTGCTCGGCGTGGGCCCGCCGCAGCCGTTCGGTTTCGCCCGCCTCCGCCAGCTTCTCCGCGCCGAACGCGCGGATGGTTTCGAGCATCCGGTACCGGCCGTCGGCGCCGAGTTCGACCAGGGACTTCTCGGCCAGCTCGCCGATCTCACCGGCCCCGCAGACCGCCGCGACCGCCGCCGCGGTCGCCCCGCCCGCGAACACCGACAGCCGCCGCGCAAGCGTTTGCTCCTCGGGGTCCAGCAGGTCCCAGCTCCATTCGACGACCGCGCGGAGCGTGCGGTGGCGTGGTGCCGCGGTCCGGTCGCCACGCGAGAGCAGGGTGAATCGGTCGTCCAGCCGGACGGCGATCTCGCCGAGGGGGAGCGACCGGACGCGGGCCGCGGCGAGTTCGACGGCCAGCGGCAGCCCGTCCAGTGCCGCGCAGATGCGCTGCACGTCGCCGACGGTCCGCTCGTCGACGGTGAAGCCGGGGCGCACGGCGGCCGCCCGCTCGGCGAACAACCGGACGGCCGGATACGTCACCGCGTCGGCGGGTGGTGCGCCCGGAGGCGCCACCGGCAGCGGCGCCACCGGCCAGGTGGCCTCGCCGGTGATCGCCAGCGGCTCGCGGCTGGTCGCCAGCACCCGCAACGCCGGGCAGGCGGCCAGCAGGCGGGCGGTGAGCGCGGCGGCCTCGTCCACCAGGTGCTCGCAGTTGTCCAGCACCAGCAGCAGGTTCCGGGTGGCCAGCGCCGCGACCAGCCGGTCGGCGGGCGGGGTGGCCGGGCGGTCCGCGGGAAAGGTGCTCTCCCGCAGGCCCAGCGCGCTGAGCACGGCCTGCGCGACGTCGGTGTCGATCGGGGCCAGCTCGACCAGGCAGGTCTCGCCGGGCCAGTGCCGCGCCGCCTCCACGGCCAGCCGGGTCTTGCCCGCGCCGCCGGGGCCGGTGAGCGTGACCAGCCTGCCGTCGCCGAGCAGCGCGCTCACCTGACGCAGGTCACCGGACCGGCCGAGAAAGCTGGTCAGCGCGGTCGGCAGGGTCGAGCGCGGGGCTTCGGGCCGTGCCTCGGCACGCAGCACGTCCAGGTGGATCGCGGCGAGTTCCGGTGACGGGTCGACGCCCAGCTCGTCGGCGAGGGTCCGGCGCGCGTCCTCGAACGCGGACAGCGCCTCGGCCCGCCTGCCACCGGCGTGCAGCGCGCGGACCAGCTGACCACGCAGGCGTTCGCGCAGCGGGTGCGCGGCGACCAGCTCCCCGAGTTCGGCGACCAGCGCCTGGTGCTCACCGCGGCCCAGGTCGGCGTCGATCCGGTCCTCCAGCGCCGCCAGCCGCAGTTCTTCGAGCCGGGCCGCGGCGGCCCCGGCGTTGGGTGCGTCGGCCAGCGCGGGACCACGCCAGAGCGCCAGCGCCTCGGTCAGCCGGGCGGCGGCACCCGCGTGGTCACCGGCGGCCAGCGCGCGGCGGCCGCTGTCCGCGAGCCGTTCGAACCGGTGCGCGTCCACCTGCTCCGGGGCCACGTCCAGCCGGTACCCGGCGGGCAGCAGCTCCACCGCGATCCCGGCCTGACGCAGCCGCGACACCTGCGACTGCAGCGCGTTCACCGGGTTGGCCGGCGGCTCGCCGCCGTAGAGGCCGTCGAGCAGCCGTTCGGCAGGCACCACCCGGCCCGCGTCCAGCAGGAGCAGGGTGAGCAGCGCGCGCACCCGCGGCCCGCCCACCGGGAGCGGCTCGCCGGTGGCGGTGAGGACCTCCGCCGGGCCGAGGATGCCGTACCGCACCGGCACATCCTCTCCCGGACGGCCGGGTGGGTGCTGGGGGGACGGGAAACGCCGCCGATATCCCGCCCCCCAGCGGCTCTAGGTCATGGACAGGTCTTCCAGGCGAAGTGGTACGTGGTGGAGAAGTTGCCGTCGGTCGAGTCCATGGTCATGAAGCTGGTTGTGGTCTTGGGGTCCGAGGTGCCCGCGTTGACCCGCAGCTCGGTGTTGATGTTGAAGTGCCGTTTCTCGCCGCACGGGGCGTAGACGACCGAAACGAGTTCGGTCTGGTCGGTCGCCTGCCAGTTGTCCTCGAGCGGCCCGTTGTAGGTGTGGCTGATGTAGGCGGTCGGGGACATGCCCTGGAAATAGTAGTTCGCCCGCTCGGTACCGGAGGCTCCCTTCGCCAGTGCCGCGAAACCGCGGTAGTCGGCCTGCGCGATTCCGTAGGTGAACCCGGACGGCGCGTTGATGCGGAGGTTGAGCTGGCAGTTCTTGCGGAAGTCGGTCGGGCTGGCGCCCACGCCGACCTGGGCCAGGAAATCGCTGTAGGTCACGGTGAATGCTTTGTTGTCCGGGGACACCGCGACGGCGGCGGTACCCGCTGGACAGCCGGAACCGTTGACGGTGACCACGTCGATCGTGAAATGGTCGGGCGGCGGCGTGGTGCCGGGGGCACCACCCGGCGGAAACACGATGGACATTGCCAATGCGGTAGCGGCCAGCGCGCTGAACATGTGCACACCTTTCCGGGGTTTTTACTCCAGGTGGCGGCGGTTCCTGAATGTTAGCGTGCCGTCCGCTACCGCAATTCCGCTAAACGGGTGCCTTTTTTTGTTCTGGTTTATCGTCGGCGGAAAAGGGCAGGGTAGGGCGTTGGCCGTGAATGGTGGATTCTCAACACTTCTTCCATGAGAAATGGTACTTGGTGTCCACGTTGCCGTCGGTCGAGTCCATCGACATGAAGCTGGTGGTGGTCTTGGGATCCGAGGTCCCGACGTTCACCCGCAGCTCGGTGTTCACGTTGAGGTGGCGCACCTCGCCGCACGGCGCGTACACAATGGAGGCGAAATCCGTTTTGTCGGTGGCCTGCCAGTTGTCGCTGTACGGCCCGTTGTACGGGTGGACCGCGGTGGCATTGGCCGATTGGCCCTGGAAGTAGTAGTTCGCCCGCTGGGAGCCGTAGGCGCCCTTGGCCAGGTGGGCGAAGCCGCGGTAATCGGCCTGCGCGATGCCGAAGGTGAAGCCCTGCGGATAGTTCACCCGCAGGTTCAGCTGGCAGTTCTTCCTGAATTCGATCGGGGACGAGCCGGCGCCGGTCTGCGCGAGGTAATCGCTGTAGGTCACGGTGAAGTTCGTGTTGTCGGGTGACACCGCGACCGCGGCCGTTCCCGCGGGACAGCCCGAGCCGTTCACCGTGACGATGCTGATCGTCACCTGTTCCGGTGGGGCCTCCGCCGGTGCCACGGAACCGGGGGTGGTTATCGCCGACAGGGCAAGGGCACTGGCAGCCAGCGCAGTGAACATGATGCACCCTTCTGATGCGTCGTGAACAACTAATCGTGGCGGCGGTGGTTCAGGGTATCCGGGCTGGTTCGCCGGGGACTCCGCTGAACGGGCTCATGTTTTGCACTTGGTGCATTGAAATCATGCACACCGCGTCCGTTCGGGTGCGCGGCCGTAGTCCGCGCGGTTATTCTTGATCTTTGTGCCTGCTGTTACGTAGTGGATTCGCCGGTCACAAAATGGGTTTACTAATGCATAACACGAGTTTTGCGGTAATGGCGTGATCACTGGCGGTGGCCGCGTGGCCCCGCCGGGTGCCTCGGGCGGGCGCCCGCGTCGCGGCGCGACCTCCGCCACGCGGGGCAACCTTCGCCCTGGTCGGTGCGTCGAGGTACGGGGCTGCCAAGAGCGCGGCGGCGCTCTAATACACTGCGACCCGTCCTCATGCAATGGGAGAGGTATGTCTGACAGCTCCAAGCCGATCGTCCTGGGCCAGCCGACCGTCGGGGAGGAAGAGCTCGCCGCCGTGGCGGAGGTCTTCCGGTCCGGATGGCTGGCCGGAGCTGGCCCCACCTGCCGCAAGTTCGAAGAGCGCTTCGCCACCGCGGTCGGGACCCAGCACGCGCTGGCGACCAGCAACTGCGGCACCGCGCTGTTCCTCGGGCTCAAGGTGCTCGGGGTCCAGCCCGGCGACGAGGTCATCGTCGGCGACTACACCTTCCCGGCCAGCGGCCACGCCGTGCTCCAGGCCGGCGCGACCCCGGTCTTCGCCGACATCCGCCCGGACATCTGGAGCGCGGACCCGGCCTCGATCGAGGCGCTGATCACGCCGAAGACCGTCGGCATCCTGGCGGTGGACGTGTTCGGCCAGCCCGGCGACTTCGACGAGTACCGCGCGATCGCCGACCAGCACGGCCTGTGGCTGTTCGAGGACGCCGCCTGCTCCGCGGGCGCCACCTACAAGACCCGCCCGGCGGGCAGCCTGGCCGACCTGGCCGCCTTCTCCTTCCACGGTCGCAAGGGCATCACCGCTGGTGAGGGCGGCGCGCTGGTCTCCGACCGCGAGGACCTCATCGCGCACGCGCGCAAGCTGCACACCTACGGCATCGAGCCCGCGTTCAGCCGCGAAGGCAGCGACGAGCTGCCCATCCCGAGCTTCCACGAGCTGGGTTACAACTTCCGCATGTCGGACGTGCAGGCCGCGATCATGAACGTCCAGCTGGACCGCCTGCCGAACCTGCTGTCCGTGCGCCGGTCGGCGGCGAAGACCTACCACGAGGGCTTCGCCTCGCTCGACGGCGTCGAGGTGCCGGTCGCGCTGCCGGACCGCGAGCACCCGTGGCAGGCCTACGTGCTGACCATCGCGCCCGAGATCAGCCGCGACAAGGTGGCCCTCCGGCTGCGTGAGCGCGGCATCGGCTGCAACTTCGGCACCTACGCTTCGCACGTCCAGCCGATCTACGGGCAGCGCCAGCAGCTGCCGGTGTCGGCCGACGCGTTCAAGCGGCACCTGGCCATCCCGATGCACTCGAACCTGACCGAAGACGAGGTCGGCCGGGTGGTCGAGGCGGTCACCGAAGTCGTCACCGAGCTTTCCTGATCCAGCGGACGAACCAGCACAGGAGAAAACGCACACCATGTCCGAAAAGAAGACGGTCCTGTTCACCGGCGCCGGCGGCTTCATCGCGGGGCACGTGATCCCGATGCTGATGGAGCGCGGCTACTTCGTCCGCGCCTTCGACAACATGACCCGCGGCGACCGCCCGCGGATGGAGGAGTGGGCCGCCACCGGCAACCTCGAGCTGGTCGAGAAGGACGTCCGCTACGGCGGTGCGGTGCGCGAGGCCATGCGCGGCTGCACGCACGTGGTGCACTTCGCCACCGTGTCGATCAACAAGTCGATCGCCGACCCGCACGAGTCGGTCGACATCAACATGACCGGCAACCACAACGTCTTCGCCGCCGCCGCGGACGAGGGCGTGCAGCGCCTGGTGTTCGCCTCCACCGCCTCGGTTTACGGCGACCCGGAGCGGCTGCCGATGCACGAGGACGACAAGCTCCGCCCGCTCACCCCGTACTGCATCACCAAGCGCGCCGGTGAGGACCTGCTCGGCTTCTACGAGCGGCAGAAGGGCCTGTCCTGGAACGCGCTGCGCTTCTTCAACGTGTACGGCCCCGGCCAGAAGAGCGAGGCGTACTACACCTCGGTGATCAACCACTTCATCACCCGCCTGCGCAACGGCCAGCCGCCGATCATCGACGGCAAGGGCGAGCAGTCGATGGACTTCGTGCACGTGCACGACCTGGCCCGGGCCGTGGTCGCCGCGCTCGAGTCGGAGAAGGCGAACCTGCCGATCAACATCGGCACCGGTATCGACACCTCCATCGCCACCCTGGCCAAGATCCTCATCGACGCCGTCGGCGTGCAGGTCGAGCCGCAGTTCAACGAGCGTGACGTGCTGGTCTCGCGCCGGGCCGCGGACATCACCCGGGCCAAGGAGGTCCTCGGCTGGGAGCCGACCATCCCGGTCGAGCAGGGCATGCACGACCTGGTCAAGCTGCACATGAGCCAGGCCGCCGGCTGATGGGCTTACCACCGGCCGGATCGGCAGAGGGGCGCTCGATGAACATCGTCGTGGTCAACAACTTCTTCCCGCCGCGGGTGGGGGGCAGCGCGCACATGTCGGCGTCGCTGGCCGAGCAGTACGCGGCCGGCGGCAACAACGTGCTCGCCATCACCGCCGCCTACGCCGACGCACCGGCGGAGGAGGAGCGCGACGGCTACCGGGTGGTCCGGCTGCCGGCGATGAAGATGCCGCAGCTGGGCCTGTCGATCGACTTCGACATGACCTTCGCGTCGGTCCGGCCGGGCAACTGGCGCAGGCTGTTCAAGATGCTGGACGCCTTCGCGCCGGACGTGATCCACCTGCACGGGCAGTTCTTCGACCTGTCCTGGATGGTGGGGCTGTACGCGCGCCGCCGCGGCATCCCGGTGGTCGTCACCATCCACACCCTGCTGATCAGCGACAAGAAGCTGTACAGCTCGGTGTTCCGGATGCTCGACGCGGTGCTGGTGCGCCCGATCCTGAGCGTGATCAAGCCGCGGTACGTGATCCTGGACAAGCTGGGCGTGGACTACTGCGTCAAGCGCTACGGCACCAGCGACGCGAACTCGGACTACTTCCCGATCGCGGTGGACACCGCGCACTTCGACAAGCCGCTGACCAAGGACGTGCGCGAGGAGAACGGCATCGGCGACGCGCCGCTGATCGTCTCCCTCGGCCACGTGATCCCGCTGCGCGACCGGATGCCGCTGGTCAACGCGATGCCGGCGATCCTGGAGAAGCACCCGGACACCAAGGTGATCGTGGTCGGCCGGGTCTACCACGACGCGTTCATCAAGCGCGCCGAGGAACTCGGCATCGCGGACAGGTTCATCGTCAAGGGCGCGGTGCCGAAGGCCGACGTGCCGTCGTACTTCGCGGCCGCGGACATCGTCACGCACGACCTCAACGGCGGCTGCGGCACGGCTTCGCTGGAGGCCATGCTGTCCGGCACGGCGACGATCACCTCGACCACGCTGGACAACTACCCCGGCATCGAGCTGCGCAACGGCGACAACATCCTGATCGTGCCGCCGGACGACGCCGAAGCCGTCGGCGAAGCGGTGATCGACCTGCTCGACCACCCGGAGAAGCGCGCCGAGCTGGCCAAGCGGCAGAGCGCGATGGTGCGCGACAACTTCGGCCTCGACGTGGTCACCGACGAGCACCTGCGCACCTTCGAGAAGCTGATCGCCGAGTCGAGCGGGAAGAAGAAGTCCTGATGTTCTTCGACGACGAGCGCAGCAACCGGCTCCGCCCGCAGATCCTGACCGAGCTGGTCGGGGAGTACATGAACGACGCCGAGCGGGCGAAGCTGTTCGGCCTGCCGGAGACCACCCGGATCCGGCAGCGGGCGAAGATCGTCAGCCCGGAGAACCTGAAGATCGGCGAGCACTGCTGGATCGGCGAGGGCGCGGTGCTCGACGCCAGCGGCGGGCTGGAGATCGGCGAGCACACCAGCATCGGGCTGAACACGCTGATCTTCACCCATTCCAGCTGGCTGGCGAACATGACGCTGCAGAACCACTCGGGCAGCGACCTGATCGAGCGCAAGCCGGTCAAGATCGGCAAGGGCTGCTTCATCGGCGGCCTGGTGGTGATCATGGCCGGGGTGACCATCGGGGACTTCGCCACCGTGCAGCCGAACTCGGTGGTGGCCAAGGACGTGCCGCCGCGCTCGCTGGTGGCGGGCAACCCGGCGCGCGTGTTCCAGCGCTACGACGACGAGTACATCGAGAATGAGGTCAAGCGCGTACGCGAGGACAACGAGCGGCGGCGCAAGCTGGCCGCCGAGCGCGGCATGGAGGTCGGCCCGTGGGGCGCGCCGGCCGGTGACTTCAGCGAGCCGGGGGACACCGACCCGGCCGGGTGATCTCCTCACCCTGACAGGTGAACCCTGTTCAAGACCCCTGTCGGGGTGATTGAGTCCACTGTGGATCACAACAAGAGTGATCCGCGTGCCCACAGTGAGCCGGTTCGGCCGGATAGCGCTCGCGCCCGCCTTCGCCGTCGCGAGCCTCGTCGTGTTCACCACCCCGGCCGCCGCCGCGGTGGTGAAGCCGTTCGCGTTGAACTTCAACGAGGCCGTCTACGGCGACTTCCTCTACGCGGGGAACGGGTCGCTGCGCTGCCCGGTCCCGGCGGACGGGGCGCCGACCACCGGCTCCGGCAACACCCCGGCGGCCTGCGCGAGCAGCGCGAACCGCACGACCACGCAGGTCAACGACAACTTCTTCATGCAGTGGGCCGACGTGGACGCGGACGCGGGCACCTTCGACTCCAGCCGGGCGTCGGTGACCATTCCGCCGGGTGCCGCGGTGAAGTTCGCCCGGCTGAACTGGGCGGGCAACACCGGCGTCTACAACACCTCGGCCGGCAACCCGTCGCCGGTGAAGATGTGCCAGGTCCGCAACGGCAACCAGCCCGCGGTGCTGCCGCCGGGCAGCCCGGCCGGGCAGGCGGTCCGGCTGTCCGTGGGCGGCGCGCCGTCCGTCGACGTGAGCCCGGCGTCCTACACCGAGGACCCGTCGGCCTCCCACACCGGCGGTCAGTACTACTCCGCCTACGCCGACGTGACCGCTGCCTTCGCCGGGGCGCCGACCGGATCGCCGCTCGACCTGACCGTCGGCAACGTGTGGGCGCCGAAGGGCTTCGGCTGCATGGGCGGCTGGTCGATCGCGGTGGTCTACGCCTATCCCGAGCGCAATCCCGCGTATGCCCCGGCCAAGCGCGAGGTGTTCGTTTACGACGGGCACGTGCGGCAGAACAGCTCGGACCCGACCACCAGCGTGAACATCACCGGGTTCCGCGCCACCTCCCCGGAGTCCAGGGTCGGGGTGACCGCCTACGAGGGCGACTGGGGCCTGCCGCGCGACACCTTCGCGATCAACGACCAGCCGCAGTTCGAACCGGACACCGGCGACGCGTCGAACTTCTTCATCTCCAACGGCCAGGGCGCCACCGAGCCCGCGGTGGGCAACAACTTCAGCGTGGACGCGAAGTCGTTCACCACGACCGACATCCCGGCCGGGGCGACCAGCGCGAAGATGAGCTTCGGCACCGGCGGGGACGCCTACCTGGCGCAGAACCTCGCCTTCTCCACGCCGGTGCCCGAGCTGCAAATCACCAAGACCGCCGAGCCGGCCGCCGTGCACGCCGGTGACCAGGTCACCTTCACCATCACGGTGACCAATCCCAGTGGGGCGCCGGCGTCCAGCGTGCGGGTCGCCGATCCGCTGTTCCCGTCCTGCGCGCGGACCATCGGCGCGCTCGGCGGCGGGCAGAGCACCAGCTACACCTGCACCGGGACCGCGGGTGACGCCGATTTCACCAACACCGCGACGGTGACCGGCACGAGCGCGCTCGACGATCCGCTCGAAGGCACCGCGACCGCGGACGTGGACGTGCTGAACCCGGCCGTCGAACTGACCAAGACCACGGACAAGGCCGTCTACCAGCCGGGCGAGCGGGTGGTGTTCACCATCCGGGTGACCAACACCGGGGACGCGCCGCTGTCGTCGCTGATGGTGACCGATCCGAAGACCGCGGACTGCGCGCGCACGCTGCCCGGCCCGCTCGCTCCGGGCGCCTCGGCCGAGTTCACCTGCGCCGGGACCGCGCCGGTGCCGGAGAACGTCAACACCGCGATGGTCACCGCCAGTGACCAGCTCGGGAAGCAGGTCACCGACTCCGCCGACGCGCCGGTGCCGATCGCGGCGCCCGCCATCGAGGTGCGGAAGTCGGCCGAGCCGCCGGTTGTCCACGCCGGTGCGCCGGTGACCTGGACGATCAGCGTGACCAACACCGGCGGCAGCACGCTGGACCCGGTGGTGATCGGCGACGACACCACGCCCGCCTGCGCCAGGACGTTCGGCGCGCTGGCCCCGGGTGCCGAGCAGACCTGGACGTGCTCCGGGAATCCCGCGACGACCACCACGAACACGGTGACCGCGACCGGCACCGACGCGGTGGGGCAGCGGGCCACGGACTCCGCGAGCGCCACGGTCACGGTGATCGAGCCGGGCGTCCGGATCGAGAAGGCGGCGGCGCCGACTTCGGTCCGCGAGGGCGACGAGGTCACCTTCACCATCACCGTGACGAACACCGGTGACGTGCCGCTGACTTCGGTCGCGGTCGCCGATGGGATGGCGCCTTCGTGTGCTCGTTCGATCGGTGCCCTGGCGGTGGGCGGGGTGGAGACCTACCAGTGCGTGATGGCGGCACCGGCGGACGATTTCACCAACACCGCAACGGTTTCCGGCACCGATCCGATCGGCGGCGCGGTCTCGGACTCGGCTGACGCGGCGGTGGACGTGATCCACCCGGCGGTGTCGATCACCAAGGTCGCGACGCCGACGGCGGTTCGTGCAGGCGACCAGGTCACCTTTTCCATCACGGTGACCAACACCGGGGACGTGCCGTTGACCGGAGTGTCCGTTGTGGACGATCAGACGCCGTCCTGCGCGCGCACGCTCGGGGAACTGGCGGCGAACGGCTCGACTTCCTACACCTGCTCGGTGACGGCCGGGGCGGCCGGGTTCACGAACACGGCGACGGTGACCGGCACCGATCCGACGGACCGCCCGGTGGCCGATGCCGACGACGCCACCTTTGTGGTGCAGCAGCCGGGGATTTCGATCACCAAGACCACCGAGGGTGGCCCGTTCCGCGCCGGTGACCCGGTGTCGTTCACCATCACGGTGACCAACACCGGTGACGTCGCGCTGACGAACGTCGAGGTCACCGACCCGATCGCGGCCGGCTGCGCCCGCGAAATCGGGTACCTCGGCATCTCCGGCGCGACGAGCTTCACCTGCACGATGACCGCGCCGGACGACGACGTCACCAACGTCGCCACCGTGACGGGCACCCCGCCGACCGGCCCTGATGTGTCCACTCAGGACGATGCGCTGGTCGACGTGGTCCATCCGGCGGTGACGATCACGAAGGACGTGTCACCGGCGGCGGTGCGCGAGGGCGATCGGGTCACCTTCACCCTCACCGTGACGAACACGGGTGACGTGCCGCTGACCGGCGTCCAGGTCGCCGACCCGCTGGCGGCGGAGTGCGCGCGCACGATCGGCTCGCTGGCCCCATCGGCCACGACCACGTTCACCTGCCAGGTCACCGCGGGGCAGGAGGGCTTCACGAACACGGCGTCGGTCACCGGCACCGATCCGACCGATCGCCCGGTGACCGACACCGACGACGCCACCTTTGTGGTGCAGCATCCGGGGATCAGCATCGAGAAGACCGCCGACGAGGGCCCGTTCCACGCGGGTGACCAGGTGACCTTCACGATCAAGGTGACGAACACCGGTGACGTGCCGCTGACCGGCGTCGAGGTCACGGATCCGATCGCGGCGCGGTGCGCCCGCACGATCGGCGACCTCGAACCGGGCGGCAGCAGCACGTACACCTGCACGATGACCGCGCCGGACGACGACGTCACCAACGTCGCCACCGTGACGGGCACCCCGCCGACGGGCCCTGATGTGTCCACTCAGGACGATGCCGTCGTCGACGTGGTCCACCCGGGCGTGCAAATCGACAAGTCGGCCGAGCCCGGTCAGGTGCGTCCCGGCGACGAGGTCACCTACACCATCACCGTGACCAACACCGGCGACGTGCCGCTCACCGCGGTCACCGTCACCGACGACAAGGCGCCTGGCTGCGGCTTCACCCTCGCCCAGCTCGGCGCGGGCGCCACCGAGACGCGGACCTGCACGGTCGTGGTCAGCGAGGACGTGACCAACACGGCGTCGGTCACCGGCACCGACCCGACCGGCCGCCAGGTCACCGGCACCGACGAGGCCGAGGTCGACGTGATCGGCCCCGGCATCACCGTCACCAAAACCGGCCCGGCCAAGCCGGTGCTCCCCGGGCAGAAGGTCACCTTCACCGTGGTCGTCGAGAACACCGGGGACGTGCCGCTGACCGACGTCCGGCTGACCGACGAGGTGGCGCCCGGCTGCGCGGTGGCGATCGGCTCGCTCGCGGTCGGCGAACGGGCCGAGCCGGTCACCTGCGAGGTGACCATGGCCGAGCGGGACATCGAGAACACCGTCATCGCGACCGGGACCGACCCGACCGGCAAGCCCGTGGACAGCTCCGACGACGCGGTCGCGAAGGTCGCGAAGCCGGGGCTCGACGTCACGAAGACGGTGTCGGCCGAGCGGGTGGCGCCGGGGGCGACGGTGACCTTCACGCTCACCGCGACGAACACCGGCAACGTCGCGCTGGCGCCGGTGGTGGTCACCGACCGCACGCTGCCGGACTGCGCCCGCACCTTCGAGCGGCTGGATCCGGGCGCGAGCCGCGAGTGGACCTGCACCACCACCGCCCCGTCGTCGGGTGACCTGGTGAACGTCGCGACCGGCACGGGCACGCCCGACACCGAGCAGCCCGGCAAGCCGGTCACGGACACCGGCACCGCGAAGGTCACCGTGGACGGCGACACCGACAGCGGCGGCGGGGACCATGACACCGGCACCACAACGCCGGTCCCGCCAGGGCCGAAGCCGCCGCTGGCGAAGACGGGTGCCCAGGTGTGGACGCCGCTGTTCATCGGGATCGGGCTGCTGCTGGCGGGTGCCGGACTGCTGATCGCGGGGAGGCGCACGGACCGGGGCTAGCCGGTGTACCGCTGCTGTACCTCCGCTGGACCGGCCTGGTCCAGGCTCACTTCGTCACTGGTGGATCGACGAGGTGGGACCGATGAACAAGTCGAGCAATCTGAAGCGAGCCGCGGTCTACGGGGTGGCCGGTCTGGTCACCGCGGCGATCGGCGCGTCCACGGTCAACGCGATGACCGCGGAGGACGAAACCCCGGAGTCCGGTGCCACGCAGGCGGCACCGGCACCGGCGGCGAACCAGGCACCGGCGCCCGCGCCCGCACCCGCTCCTGGGGCGAAGGTGGCGCCGGCTCCGGCCGCGCAGCCGCCAGCCGCCCAGCCCGCGGCGCCCGTTCCGCAGGCCGCGCCCGCCCCGGCCGCCAAACCCGCTCCGGCCGCGCAGCCCGCTCCGGCCGCGCAGC
Organism: Amycolatopsis albispora; assembly: GCF_003312875.1. NCBI lineage: Bacteria > Bacillati > Actinomycetota > Actinomycetes > Pseudonocardiales > Pseudonocardiaceae > Amycolatopsis > Amycolatopsis albispora. Next base: position 6,051,949 of record NZ_CP015163.1, on the reverse strand, counting down.
CCGCTCCGGCTGCCCAGCCCGCTCCGGTCAAGCAGGCCGAGCCGGTGCAGCAGGTCAAGAAGGCCGAGCCGAAGGTCCGCCAGGCGGCTGAGCGGCCGCGCAAGGTGGTCGAGAAGGTGGTCCGGAAGCCGGTCATCGTGCAGGCCGCCGCGCAGCCGTCGGTCAGCGCGACCTCGACCGGCCCGTCGGCGAAGTCGTACGCGGTGGTCAGCGACGGCACCAAAACCGTGATCGCGGAGTCCGGCAAGCCGATCGTGGTGAAGGAGCACAAGCCGGCCGAGGCCAAGAAGCCGGAAACCAAGACCGAGCACAAGGCCGAGAAGAAGGCCGACGAGAAAACCAAGAAGCTGGACAAGGCCGTCGCCAAGCTCAACGAGGCCGAGAAGTCGGTGACCGAAGCGGAGAAGTCGCTTTCCAACGCGAAGACCAAGCTCAAGGAAGCCAAGGGCGAGGTCGAGTCGATCCGCAAGGACATCGCCGAGGACAAGAAGAAGCGCGAAGCGAAGAAGGCCGAGAAGAAGGAAAAGAAGACCGAGGGCAAGGTCGTCAAGATCAAGCTGCCCGGCAAGGTCGACGTCTCGCCGGAGGTCGCCAAGAAGCTGCGCGACCTCGCCCCGCAGAAATGACCGCGATGCTGGCGGCCCCGCGCACGATGAACGACGTCGTGCGGGCCGCGGTCGAGCGGGCCGGGTTGCGCCGCAAGGCCGACACCGCGCGCTTCATGGTCATTCCCGACGACGCGTGGCGCCACCAGCGCGCCCCGGAACCGGAGCCCGCGCCGGAGCCGGTCGAGGAATATCCCGAGGACTACTACTACCTCGACCACGAGCGCAAGCCGATGAGCCGGGCCACCGCCACCGGCTTGGGCGGGTTCGCCGCCTCGGTGGTTTCGGGGGTGCTGCCGAGCCTGGTGGTCAGCCCGGTCGCGGGCATGGTCGCCGGGGTGGCGGCCGGGGTGTTCGGCGGGCTGATGGGCCGGTCGCTGGCCGAAGAGGCCTACGACCGGAAGGCAGGTCGAAATGGGGAACTGGAGATGAGTGAACGATGACGCAGCAGTTCGGCAAGGTGCAGCGAATCGCCGTCGCGGGAGCGGCCGGACTGGCCGGCGTGGCCATCGGGGTGACCGCCGTCAACCTGATGAGCGACGACGACCCAGCACCGAGTAAAACCGCCGCCGCGCAACCAGCCACCCCGAAACCGGCCGCGGTCCCGGTCGTGCCACCGCCCGCCGCCACTCCGGTTGTGCCACCGCCGGCTGCCGCCGCGGTGCCGCAGCCAGCCGCCGCCCCGGTGGCGCGCCCGGTTGCCGCCCCGAAGGCGGTGACCAAGCCCGCCGCGAAACCGGCGGCCAAGGCGGTGAAGGTGAAGCAGCCGCAGCGGTCCCCGGTGGTGCGCGCGCCGCAGGTGCACAAGCTCGCCGTGGTGCAGCCGGAACAGCCGGCGGTGCAGCCGACCCCGCCGGAACAGTCCAAACTGGACAAGGCGAAAGCCGCCGTCACCGAGGCCGAGAAGGGCGTCGACCAGGCCGAGAAGTCCCTCGGCCAGGCGAAGTCCAAGCTCAAGGAAGCCAAGAGCGAACTGACCAAGGCCCGCAAGGAATCTCGCGACTTCCAGCAGAAACTCCGCGAAAAGCACGGCGAGCACAAGAAGAAGCCCGAAAAGGTCGAGGTCAAGCTCAGCTCTTCGAACCTGAAGCCCGGCGAGAGCCGCACCGTCACCAAGAAGACCCCGACCGGTTCCGTTTCGGTCTCCGTCACGAACGGTGCGTGAACCATGAGTTCCCACATGACTGCCGTCCAGCGCACCATTCTCTACACCGCGTCGGGTGGTTTCCTCGCCATTGTTTTCAGCCTGCTGGGCACGGCGAGCGCCCAGGCCGCCGCCGCTGACAAGGGGGCGCCGGCCAAGATCGCCGGCGTCGGCAAGTCCAACGACAAGAAGACGCCGGCCGCGCCCCAGCGCAAAACCGCCCCCGCGCCGACGGCCAGCAAGAACGAGGGCAAGTCCGAGAAGAAGTCGGGTGTGACGAGGGCGAGTGGTACGGGTTCTTCGGCGAACGGTCCGCGTTCGGGGCCGGGTGCCGGTTTGTCGAGGAAGTCGGATTCGGGCAAGCAGGAGAGCGGTTCGGCTCGTAAGAAGGAGTCGTCGTCGGAGAAGAAGTCGGGTGTGACGAGGGCGAGCGGTACGGGTTCGGGCAAGCAGGAGAGCACTTCGACTCGAAAGAAGGAGTCCTCGGAGAAGAAGGACGTTTCGTCTTCGTTGGCGAATTCGCCGGGTCGTCATCGTGTGTCGGTGGGTTCGGGTGAGTCGGGTGAGAAGAAGAAGTCGGAGGTGAAGAGGTCGACGGGGAGTTCGTCGGCTTCGAGTGGTCCGCGGTCTGGTTCGGGTGCTGGTTTGGTGCGGACGGCGGTGGATTCGCGGAAGAAGGAGTCCTCGGAGAAGAAGGAGGTTTCGTCTTCGTTGGCGAATTCGCCGGGTCGTCATCGTGTGTCGGTGGGGTCGAGCGACTCGGGTGAGAAGAAGAAGGCGGGGGTGTCGCGGTCGGCTGACGGGGCCGGTCCGAGTGCGGGATCGGGCGCCGGCTTGAAGCGGGTTTCGACGCATTCGAAGGACGATCGCTCCCGGACCGCCGAGTCTCGCCCGGAAAGCCAGGCGGAGCGCAAGAAGCGGGACGACGCGCTACGCGACCTGCAGCGGACCGCGCCGGGCCGGGCCGACTACGCGGATGCGCAGAAGGGCGGCAACCCCGGTACCGGTCTGAAGCGTCAGCTCGAACGGGCCAAGGAGGATGCGGCCGAGGCTCGCCGCGACGCGGGTCAGGGGTCTGCGCAGCGAGTCACGAAGACCGAGGCGGAGGTGAAACGCCTGGAGGTGCGGCAGGCTCGCGAGGCTGAGGCCACAAAGAAGCAGCGGGAGAAGTACGGGCCGCCGATGCCCGGCCCTCGTGATCCTGAGCGGACTTCACCGAAGGAGGTTCGCGGCAAGACACCCATCGAGGAGGCGTTGAAGTCCCTGGGGCAGCCGCGGCCCGTTTCGGTCGAGGACAGGATGCTGTCGCCGCGTCCGGAAAGCCAGGCGGAGCGCAAGAAGCGGGACGACGCGCTACGCGACCTGCAGCGGACCGCGCCGGGCCGGGCCGACTACGCGGAAGCCCAGAAGGGCGGCAACCCCGGCACCGGCTTGACGCGCCAACTCGGGCAAGCCAGGGAGGACGCGGCCGAAGCCCAGCGGAAGGCAGACGCCACGGGCTTCGGCTTTTCGGAGCAGGTCAGGAATACCCGGGCCGAGGTGAAACGCCTGGAAGAACGGCAAGCACCGGCCGCGCGGCACGGTGGCCCGGCGGCCCAGCCAGGGCAAGCGCCGGTGAGCGCGCTTCCCGCGTCACGAACCATGCGGTCCGCGGCGACGCTCGGCTCGCTCGATCCGGCGGACAAGCAGAACACCATCCGCCCCGCGAGTACGCGGACCCGGCCCGCCCAGCACACCCCGGACCTCGACGGAGGTATCGGCGACCTGATCGGCCCCGGCGGCGGAATGGGTGTGGAGTTCTTGCGCCAGCGTGTGCCCGGCGCGGTGGTCAACGGGCCGACTCACGGTTTCGAGCCCATCCCACCCGACGGCAAGGGTGGTTTCGGCGGGTTCAAGGCCCACGCCAACGTCGGCGACGTCACCTTCCTCAACCCGCCGATCAACCGTCATGGCGGACCGGCCACGACGATCGGCGAGGCCAGTTACGGGGCCGACATCGAAGTGACGGGCGGCATCTCCCCGAAGGACGGCGCCAAGCTCGAGGCCCAGACCTTCCTCGGCTTGCGGGGCGCGGGAGCCGAGCAGAACTACCAGTCCGGGCCGCTGAACGTGGGCGGCCAGGCGGAGACGAAGCTGGGGCTGCACCTCGGCGGCACCGTCGGGGCCACGCCGCGGGACGGCCTCGAGGCCGAGGTCGAAGCCCTGGCCGGGTCCAAGGTCCAGCTCAACGAATACAAGGACGACTTCGGGCCGCTGACCCTCTCGGCGCAGCCCGAGGCATGGTCGGGTTTCGGCGGGACGGCCGGGCTCGGCGTGGAAAAGGGCGAGGACGGCAATTGGCACCTCAAAGGCCGGGCCGGTGTCTCCCCTGGCATCGGTGGCGCGATGAACTTCGACGTCGGTGTTGACCTGAAACCGGTCGAGGACGTGTTCAACCAGGCCGCGGCCCTGCTCGGCGGGGGGTGATCATGGGGCTGCCGGACGGCATCACCGTCGACCACTTCCACACCGGCGCGTCCTTGCTCGACTGTGCCGAGGAATCGGTGCTCCGGCTGCGCACCGCGGCCTTGTTCGTGGGCGTCACGCGACGCGACGAGCTGTCCGGTGCGCAGGGCACCGGCCTGGTGCAGACGCTGCGCCTGGTGAAGTGGCCGCACCGGTTGTTCCGGGCCGAGGCGTACTTCCGGCTGAAACCGGGAGGTGTGCTGCGGGTGGTGGGGGACGCCCCCGAAGACCGGGAAGCCGAAATGCGGGCCGAGCTGGCCGATTTCCTCACCGGGCTCCAGGTCACCCGCTGAAAGATCACTCACGAAAAAAGGAGTGCGCAGGGCTGCCGACGCGGCCCTGCGCACTCCTCACTGTTCACGCCGGGGTCGAAGCGGTTTCCTTCACGGTGGCCACCACCTGGTGCGACGGCAGGATCGAGGCGCGTTCCTCCGCCGCGTCGATCTTGCCTTCGAGCAGGTCCACGAACCGGTCCAGCTGGGTGGCCAGCGGTTCTCGCGCGGTGACCAGCTCCGGGATTTCGATCACCGTCTGCTGGCGGTAGCCGAGCCCGTCCGGGGTGACGGCGTCGTGCGAAACGTGGCGGTAGATGGTCACGTCCCGCCGCAGCAGGTCGATTTCGATCAGGCGGTCCAGTTCGGACACCACCAGCGAGCGCACCTTGCGCTGGCCCAGCCGCGAGGCCGACACCGTGGCCAGCCCGGTCGGGAAGGTCAGCACCGTCTCGATGGTGTCCTCGGCCCCCTCCACCGACGACGGGTGGAAGTACCCGGCACCCGAGGTGACGCGCGCCGGGGTCTGCCCGCCGAAGAACTGGATGGCGATGTCCACGTCGTGCACCAGCAGGTCCCACGCCACGCCGGTCTTGATGCGCGGGGCGTACGGGCCGTGCCGCCGCGCCATCAGGTGGATGGGCTCGCTGACCAGCGCCCGCGCGGTCATCACCGCCGGGTTGTAGCGCTCGAGCAGCCCGCACATCAGCGGGATGTCCTTCGCCGCGGACAGCTCGACGATCTCCTGCGAGGCCTCCAAGCTGTTCGAGACCGGCTTCTCCACCAGCAGCGGCTTGCCCTGCGCCAGCACCTCCAGCGCCAGCGGGTGGTGCACCTCGGTGGCCGCCGCCAGCACCACGGCGTCCACATCGGACAGTTCGCCGATCTCCGGGGTCCACCGCGTCTCGAACCGCTCGGCCGCGGCGCGGCCCGCCTCCTCACGCGGGTCGATCACGCGGGTCAGCTCCACGCGCTCGTTCTGCGACAGCACCCGGGCGTGCAGCGAGCCCATGGTGCCGGTGCCCACCAGTGCGATGCGGTGCGTCATGCGCCGAGTACCTCGCGAACCGTCTCGATGATCTTGTCCAGGTCGTCTTCGGTGAGCTTCGGGTGCACCGGCAGCGAAAGCGCCTGCGCGGCCACCGAGCGCGCCACCGGCACGCTGTCCAGGCTCGCGTCCGGGATCAGCTCGTGCCCGCGGTAGCAGTCGTAGTCGAAGACCACCTTGGGGTAGTAGATGCCGTTGCCGATGCCGCGCTCGGTCAGCGCGGCGGCCAGCTCGTCACGCGAGAGGAAGGCGTGCGGGCCGACCAGCACGGTGTACTGGTGCCACACGTGCTCACGGCCGGGCAGCACCTGCGGCAGGTCGAGCCCCGGCGTGCCGGCCAGGCCCTCGGTCAGCCGCTTGGCGTTGCGCTGGCGGGCCGCGGTGATGGTGTCCAGCTTCGCCAGCTGAGGGATGCCGACCGCGGCGTGCAGGTCGGTCATCCGGTAGTTGTGCCCGGCGACCTCGTACTGGTAGCGGGCGCGCATGCCCTGGTTGCGCAGCACGCGCAGCCGGTCGGCCAGCTCGTCGTCGTCGGTGGTGATCACGCCGCCTTCGGCGGTGGTGATGTTCTTGGTGGCGTAGAGCGAGAAGCAGCCGAGGCCGAACGAACCGGAGCGGCGCCCGTCGAAGGTCGCGCCGACCGCCTGCGCCGAGTCCTCCACCAGGTGCAGCCCGCGCTCGGCGGCGAGCGGGGCCAGCTTGCCCATGTCCGCGGTCTGGCCGTACAGGTGCACCGGCATGAGCACCTTGGTGCGCGGGCCGATGGCCGCGGCCACCGCGTCGGGGTCGACCGCGAAGTCGTCGCGCCGGATGTCGGCGAAGCGCACGGTCGCGCCCGCTTCGAGGATCGCGTTGAGCGTCGCGACGAAGGTGAACGGCGAGGTGATCACCTCGTCACCCGGCTTCAGGTCGAGGACCTGCAGCGAGGCGACCAGCGCGGTCGTGCCGTTGTTCACCGCCACCGCGTGCTTGGTGCCGGAAACGGCCGCGAAGGCTTCCTCGAATCGCTTCACCATCGGGCCCTGCGCGATGGCGCCGGATCGCAGCACTTCGACGACCAGGTCCTCCGCATCGCGGACGTCGACCACGGTAATGGGGATCATGCAGCAGTCTTTCACCTCGGCGGACACTTCCGGCGCGTCAGGTACAGTCGTGCCTCGGCATGGCTAGTAGCCCCCTGGGTCGGCACCGGTGCTGGCACTGACGCGGGCGTCACGATACCCGCCGGTCGCAAGTGGCTTCCCGCTGCCGCCTCGGCCCTGGTGCGCGGGCCTGAAAGCGGGCCTCAACAATAAGGGCGAAGACACACAAAATGAGCAGTGCACGCATTCTGATCACCGGCGCCGGTGGTTCGGCCGCCTACAACTTCCGGGACGCGCTCGCGGTCTCGCCGAACGAGTACTCGGTGGTCGGCACGGACATCAAGCCGTACCACCTCGAGCTGCTCGACGTGGAGGCGAAGTACCTGGTGCCGCCGGTCTCCGACCCCGGATACACCGACGCGATCAACCGCGTCATCGAGGCCGAGCGAATCGATTTCGTGCACCCGCAGCCGGACGTCGAGGTCGGTTTCCTGGCCGAGAACCGGGACAGGCTGAACGCCCCCACGTTCCTGCCGGACGCCGGTGCCATCGCACTGTGCCACGACAAGATGGCCTTCAACGCGCACATGAAGGCCAACGGCGTTTCGGTGCCGGAAGCCATCAAGATCGATTCCCAGGCCGATCTGAAGGGCGCGCTGGAGGAACTGCTCAAGATCAATCCCCGGGTGTGGCTGCGGGCCATTCGCGGCGCCGGGTCCCGTGGCAGCCTGCCGATCAACTCCTACTACCAGGGCGACGCCTGGATCGACTACTGGCGCGGCTTCCGCGGCCTCGACTACGGCGACTTCATGGCCAGCGAGTACCTGCCCGGCGAGGAGTTCGCCTGGCAGAGCCTGTGGCACGAGGGCGAGCTGATCACCTCGCAGGCCCGCTCGCGGATCGAGTACATCTTCGGCAACCTCACCCCCAGCGGGCAGAGCTCGTCGCCGTCGGTGGCCAAGACGGTCAACCGCGACGACGTGAACAAGATCGGCGAGGCGGCCGTCCGCGCGGTCTCGGCCAAGCCGAGCGGCGTGTTCTGCGTGGACATGAAGGAGAACGCCGGCGGCGTGCCGATGGTCACCGAGATCAACGTCGGCCGGTTCTTCACCACCAGCAACTTCTTCGCGCACGCCGGGCTGAACATGCCCGACATGTACATCCAGCTCGGCCTGGGCAAGCAGCTCACCGAGAAGCCCGCCGTGTACAACCCGCTGCCGGACGACCTGTACTGGGTCCGCATGATCGACATGGGGTACAAGCTGGTCAAGGAAGGCGAATGGACCGCCAAGCAGATCTGAGGGTGCTCGCCTTCGATTTCGACGGCACGCTCTTCCGGCTGCCGGTCGACTTCGCGGGCCTCAAGGCCGATCTCGGGCTCGCGCCGGACGCGAAGCTGGGCCCGCTGTTCCAGCAGTACCTCGACGAAGGCAACACCGAGGGGCTGGACGTGGTGACCCGCTACGAACGCGAGTCGGTGCCGCGCGGCGAGTTCACCACCGGCGCCCGCGAGCTGCTCGAAGCGCTCACCGGCCGGTACCAGCTCGCGATCGTGACGCGCAACTCACGGCACTGCGTGTTCGACGCGCTGGGCAACCTCGCGGACGGCTTGTTCGTGATCGGACGGGAGGACGTCGCCCGGCTCAAACCGGACCCCGAAGGCGTGCACGCGGTGCTCAAGCACTTCGGCGTCACGGCGGAGGAGGCCGTGCTGGTCGGCGACACCTACCACGACGTGGAGGCCGCGCACGCCGCCGGAGCACGCAGCGTGATCGTGCGCAACGAGTCGCTGAAATTCCGGCCGGAGGGCGCGGACACCTACATCGAAACGCTCAGTGAGCTGCTGCCCGCGCTCGAAGGCTGACCCGCCGGGGTTGGTACCGTCGTCGGTGGTCATCGGCCCCATCTGATAAGGAAGTGCCAGGTAGACATGGCTGTGCAGGAAAAGCTGAAGGAAGTCTTCGTCGAGGCTCTCCAGCTCGAGGACGGGGTCGACGTCGAGAACCTGAAGTACCGCGACATCGAGGCGTGGGACTCGGTCGGCCACATGGCGCTGGTCGCCGCCATCGAGGACGAGTTCGACGTGCAGTTCGACACCGACCAGGTGATCGACATGAGCAGCTTCAAGGTGGCCGTGGACATGGTCAAGGAGCTGCAGGAGCAGGCGTGAGCACGCTCTCGGGAAAGGTCGCACTGGTCACCGGCGGTACCCGCGGGATCGGCCTGGCCACGGTACGGGCGCTCGCCGAGGCGGGCGCCACCGTGGTGCTCACCGGTCGTGACGAAGCGGCCGCCAAAGAGGTCGCGGAGTCGATCGACGGTCAGGTGAGCGGTCTCGCGCTGGACGTCACCGACCCGAAGGCGGTCGCGTCGCTGGTGCGCGGGGTCGCCAAGGAACACGGGCAGCTCGACATCGCGGTGGCCAACGCCGGGATCATGGAGGGCGGCCTGCTCGGCATGATCCGCGCCGAGGACGTCGACCGCACGCTGGCCACGAACGTGGCGGGCACGCTGCACACGGTGCAGGCGGCCGCGCGCGCGATGATGCGGAAGAAGACCGGCTCGATCGTGGTGCTGGCCTCGGTGGTCGGCGAGTACGGCAGCGCCGGGCAGACCGTGTACGCGGCGTCCAAGGCCGCGGTGGCGAACATCGCCAGGTCCGCGGCGAAGGAGCTGGGGCGCTCCGGCATCCGGGTGAACGCGGTGGCGCCGGGCGTGATCGAGACCGCGCTGACCGAGAGCCTGAGCGACGAGGTGCGCGCGTCGAACGCGGAGAGCACCCCGCTGGGCAGGCTCGGCAAGCCGGAGGAGGTCGCCGCGGCGATCCGCTTCCTGGCCGGCGACGAGGCTTCGTTCATCACCGGTCAGGTGCTCGGCATCGATGGAGGCTTGGTTCTGTGACGCTGCTGGGTGCGGGTGCTCGGCTGATCGACGCGGCCGGGGGCCGCACGCTAGCCGGGACGGAACTCGAGGAGGAGGTCGCGCGGCTCGCGGCCGGGTTGCAGCTGCTGCCGCCGGGGGTGCTGTTCGCGCGCACCTCGGTCGACCTGGACAGCGTGCTGCGCTACCTGGCCGCCTTCGAGGCAGGCCGGGCCGTCGCGCTGATCGACCCGGCGCTGGACGCCGACGTGCTGGCCGGGCTGATCGAACGCTTCCGGCCCGCGGCCGTGCTGCAGGCGCCGGACGCGCCCGCGCCCGCAGGTTACGACCTCACCGACGGGCACTGGGTGCGTGCGGCGCTCGACGGCGTCGAACCGCACCCGCACCTGGCCGTGTTGCTGCCGACCAGCGGCTCCACCGGCAATCCCAAGCTCGTCCGGCTCTCGCGCTCGGCGATCCTGTCCAACGCCGACGCCATCGCCGAGGTGCTGGAGATCGACGCCGACGAGGTCGCGCCGACCAGCCTCCCGCTGCACTACAGCTACGGGCTGTCGGTGCTGAACTCGCACCTGGTGCGGGGCGCGACCGTGGTCGTCGAGCCGTCCGGCGTGCTCGGCCGCGGCTTCTGGGACGCCGTCGACGAGTACAAGTGCACGTCGCTGGCCGGTGTGCCCTACCACTACGAGATGCTCCGGCGGCTCAAGTTCGATCCGGAGAAGTACCCGAGCCTGCGCACGCTGACCCAGGCGGGCGGCAAGCTCCGCAGCGAGCTGATCACCGAGTTCAACGACAAGATCCGCGCGGTCGGCGGCCGGATGTACGTGATGTACGGCCAGACCGAGGCCGCGCCCCGGATCTCCACCGTGCCCGCTGACCGGCTCGCCGAGAAGCTCGGTTCGGTCGGTCCCGCGCTGCCCGGCGGGCGGTTCACCATCCGCCGCGACGACGGCGAGGAGACCACGCACCCGAAGATCGTCGGTGAGGTCCTCTACCGCGGGCCGAACGTGATGATGGGGTACGCGGAGAACGAGGGCGAGCTGGCCGCCGGTGACGAATACGGCGGCGAGCTGGCCACCGGCGACCTCGGTTACCTCGACGAGGACGGCTACCTGTTCATCACCGGCAGGCTCAAGCGGATCGGCAAGGTCTTCGGCAACCGGGTCAGCCTGGATGATCTCGAGCAGGCCGTGCGTTCTGCTTCGGTGGGGATCGACGTGGTGGCGGCGGTCGCGGCCGGGGACAAGGTCGTGCTCTTCGCCGAAGGCGCTGATCGGGAGGCCTGCAAGGCGGCTTCCCGCGCCCTGTCGGAGCGGCTGCACCTGCACACCAGCGGCTTCGACGTGCGTCCTCTGGACACCGTGCCGCTGCTGGCCAGCGGCAAGATCGACTATCGGACGCTGGAGAGCCAGGTATGACCGTGTTCACCCTGTCGCAGGCGGAGCGGGAGGCCACGCTGCTGCCGCAGCTGGCCGAGCTGACCGCCCACCACCGCGCCAACTCGCCCGGCTACGACCGGATCCTGTCCTCGCTGGGCATCGCGCGTGACGCCGAGTTCGGCTCGATCGCCGAGCTGCCGTGGCTGCCGGTCCGCATGTTCAAGACGCACGACCTGAAGAGCGTGCCGGACGACGAGGTGTTCAAGACGCTGACCTCGTCCGGCACCACCGGCTCCGGCGCGTCGCGGATCTACCTGGACAAGGAGGCCGCCGGCGCGCAGACCAGGCAGCTCGGCGCCACCCTGCAGACCGTGCTCGGCGGTGAGCGGCTGCCGATGCTGATGGTGGACACCGTCGGCATCATCAAGAACCGCCGGTCGTTCTCCGCGCGCGGCGCCGGGGTGCTGGGCATGGCCAACTTCGGCCGCAAGCACGTCTACGTGCTCGACGAGCACGACAAGCCGGACGTCGAGGCGGTCAAGGGCTTCCTGGAGCGCCACGGCGACCAGCCGTTCCTGATCTTCGGCTTCACCTTCATGGTCTGGCTGTACCTGTACGAGGTGGCCAGGGACAACGGGCTCGACCTGTCGAACGGCATCCTGATCCACTCGGGCGGCTGGAAGAAGCTGATCGACCGGTCCGTGGACAACGACGAGTTCCGCCGGCGCTTCCGCGAGGACACCGGCCTGCACCAGATCTACAACTACTACGGGATGATCGAGCAGATCGGCACGGTGTTCCTGGAGGGGCCGTCCGGTGGTTCGCTGTACTGCCCCGACTTCGCCGACGTGGTGATCCGCGACCCGGAGACCTGGGCCGAGCAACCGGTCGGCAAGCCCGGCGTCATCGAGGTGGTGAGCACCCTGCCGCGGTCCTACCCCGGTCACGTGCTGCTGACCGAGGACCTCGGCGTGTACAACGGCATCGACGACGGGGACTGGCCGGGCAAGCACTTCTCGGTGCTGGGCAGGCTGCCCAAGGCCGAGGCCCGCGGCTGCTCGGACACCTTCTCGGGGCAGGCGGCATGAGCCTCACCCAGCGTTTCCCGGTGGGTCCGGAAGTGCCGGTGACCGAGCTGGTCTCGCGGCTGCAGTCCGAACCGGACGGTGGCAGGCTCAAGGTCGGCGACCCGCGCATCGTCGAGTTCCTGACCAAGTTCGCGCGCAAGCTGCTCGCGCCCGCGGTGGCCCGGCGCTACCCGGAACTGGCTTCGCTGGGCTTTTTCCTGCGCAAGGGGGAAATCCAGAAGGCCCTTTCCGGGTTGTCGGACACCGGCGACGCGCTGCGGTTCCCGCGTGGCTTGGTCTTCCACGTGCCACCGGCCAATGTGGACACCATTTTCGTCTATTCGTGGGCGTTGTCCGCGCTTGCCGGAAACCACAACGTGGTGCGGGTTTCCTCGCGTTCGGCGGGTGCCGCCGAAGAAGTGCTCGCCGCGCTGAACGCCGCACTGTCCGAAGTGGACTCGGAAACCGCGCGGGTGATCACGCAGACCCAGCGGATGATCACCTACGACCGCAGCGACGAGATCAGCGGCGCGCTGTCGCTGGCCGCCGACCTGCGGGTGATCTGGGGCGGTGACGGTTCGGTGAAGGCGCTGCGGCAGTACCCGCTCGCACCGCACGCGCGGGACCTGACCTTTCCCGACCGGTCCTCGTTCGCGGTGGTCTCGGTCGCCGGGTGGCAGGCCGCGTCCGAAGCCGAGCGCCGGGGTGCCGCCGAGGGCTTCTACAACGACTCGTACTGGTTCGACCAGGCCGCCTGCTCGTCGCCGCGCGCGATTTTCTGGGTCGGCGACGCCGACGCGGCGGCCTCGGCCGGGGTCGAGTTCCGGCGCCTGCTCGGCGAGGTGCTCGCCGCGAAGCAGCATGTCACCGAACCGGCGATGGCCGTGCAGAAGCGCGTGTCGGCCTACGGTGCCGCGGTCGACGGCCTGGTCACTTCGATGACCTTCGACGGGAACGCGGTCGCCACCCTGGAACTGACCGAGCCGGCGGCGTTGCCGCGGGAATGGCTGGGGGCGGGCACCTTCGCCTCGGCGAGTGTGCGTACCCTTTCGGACTTGGTGCCGATCGTGGTGCGCAAAGATCAAACCGTCAGCCAATTCGGGTTCGGCCGCGAGGAATTGGTTGAGTTCGCGACCGAACTGGCGGGGCGCGGGGTGGACCGAATCGTTCCGTTCGGTTCGGCGCTCAGTTTCTCCGCCGTCTGGGACGGTTACGACCTGCTGGCCGAGTTCAGCCGCTTGGTGAGTGTTCCGGTGTGAGCACGCCCGACGAGGAGACACGACGACCGATGACGACCGTCGAGCCCGAACAGACCGCCGTCGAGGTGGCCAAGGGGCCGAAGTCGACCAAGGCGAAGCTCATCGACGCCGCCCGCTGGCTGGCGATCGCCGTGGTCATCTTCTTCGCCGCCCGCTCGCTGATCACCAGCTGGGACGAGTTCTGGGTGACCATGAAGGGCATCCCGTGGCTGTCCTCGGCGTTGTCGCTGGTGGCGCTGGTCGGCAGCATCGCGGTCGGGGTGTACGCCTGGCAGATCATCGTCGACGAGCTGGGGAAGCCGATCGGGTACGCGCGGGGCGCGCAGATCAACCTGGTCGGCTCGCTCGGCAAGTACATCCCCGGTTCGGTGTGGGCGTACCTGCTGCAGATGGAGCTGGGCCGCAAGGCGGGCCTGGCGCGGGCGAGGATCTTCACGGCGTCGCTGATCCACCTCGGGGTGGGCGTGGTGGCGGCGCTGGTGCTGTCGATCCTGGCGATGCCCGCGGTGTTCGCGAACAGCCCGCACGCCTGGTGGCTGCTGGTGCTGCTGCCGATCGGCTTCACCGCGCTGCACCCGCGGGTGCTGACCTGGGGCACTTCGCTGGTGCTGAAGATCCTGCGCAGGCCGCCGCTGGACCACCGGCTGTCGTACAAGCTGATCGGCAAGGTGTTCGGCGCGCTGGTGCTGGTCTACGCGCTGCAGGGCACGCACCTGTGGCTGCTGGCGAACTCGGTCGGCGCGCCCGGTTTCGGCGGTTTTGTGCTGTGCATCGGCGCGATGGCGATCGCGATGACGTCGGGTACCTTCGCCTTCATCCTGCCGAGCGGGGTGGGCGCGCGGGAGTTCGCCATGGTCGCCGTGCTGACCGCCACCGCGATCTCGGGCCCGCAGGCACTGGCGTTCGCGGTGGCCTCGCGGGTCATGTTCACCGTGGCGGACCTGATCACCGCCGGTGGCGCCGCGCTGACCGCCCGGCTGCAAGCGCGCCGCGCGGCCTGACCCCCTGTGGGGTACTACCCGGTCGGTACGCGGTTGTAGAGCGGCTGACCTGGGGAAACGTGGTTATCCCCAAGTGTCCCCACCCCTGTGGACAACTCGCGCTTCTGGGGTGGTGGGGCACCCCGGTTTTTCAGTGTGACTACGGCGAAGACCTCGTTGTCAAGGCTGGGGGGCTTACCTTGACAACGAGGTCTTCGCCGTGTTCTGGGCTTGGGACCGGGGTGAGGTGGGGACTGGGTGCTTCTTGGCTGGCTATGGGTGCCCGGCCGCCGGTTCCCGCGCGCCGGGGCTCACGGGATGGACACGAATGTGGCTTTCGGGGCGAAATCCGCCCCGAAAGCCACATTCGTATCCAACGTCCCCTTGGGTGCAGGCGAGCCAGCGGGTTCAGGAGAGCCAGCAGGTTCCGGCGAGCCAGCTGAATCCGCGTTCATCCACACCCGCCCACTTGTCCACAGCCGCCGCGCACATCCGCCCCACCGCCCAAGGGCGGGACTACGCTGGACTTGGGGACGCCCCCCTGGGAGTGGCGGGGGTGTATTGATTTGGGTGTATTCGGGTGGACGTACGAGTGGGCAGGGCGTCGGTGTCACGAATGTGGCTTTCGAGACGCTGAACGTCTCGAAAGCCACATTCGTGACAACCAAGCCGCTTAAGGCACCAGTTGGTAGAGCGAAGCGTCCGCGTTTCGGTAGACCAGCCGCAGGAAAGGTTGCCCGTCCAGACCGACGAGGCCTTTCTGCCGCGTGGCTTCCGGCGGGTAGCCGTACTGGCCGACGAGGACCCAGCGGATGTTCAGCCGCTGCACGGCGGCCCGCACGGCCGGGTCCGTCTCGTAGTCGCGGAAGCGGTCGGCCAGCAGGAGCGCGTCTGCCGGGGGCAGCGCCTGGTCGTAGTGGCCCGCCACGCCGCGCACCCCGCTGATCGCGTACACCCACGCACCGCCGTCGAAGCGGTCGTTCATCACCCAGTCGCCCGGTTGCGCGCGCTTCTCCAGCTCCAGCATCGCCTGCGCCTCGTCCGGGCTGACCGGCAGCTTGTGCTTGTCCACCCCGGGCCCGTTGCCGTACCCCGGCGTCACCCAGCCGGTGTTCGTGCCCGTGTACAGGCCGTTCGTGATCCCGACGAACCCGGCCAGAACCACCACCGCGGTCACCGGAGCCAGCCACGAGGGCGAGCGCCACCGCGAGATGCCGTCCTTCAGCCACGTGGCCAGCTCGGCCAGGCCGTGCGCGGCGATCACGCACAGCGGCACCATCGCCATCGACACGAACCGGTACGGGTCGTCCCACCACGGCCGCGAAATCGCCATCACCAGCGGGTGGTTCGACGAGGACACCGCGATGTACAGCAGCCCGGACACCAGCGCGGTCCCGCCGATCCAGCGCAGCCCGTTCAGCTTCCGGAAGAACACAAAACCCAGGAACAACGCGGCGGCCAGCCAGATCTGCGGCCGCGGCATGTCGTGCTGGAAGCTCAGCAGCGTGCCCAGTGCCGAGCCGGTGGTGCCCTGGCTCGGCCACCCCCAGTACGGCACGTCCCCGCTGGCCAGCCCGATCGCGCCGAACAACTGCATCGCGGCGACCACCACGCTCGCCACGCCGATTGGCAGCAGCGCCAGCAGGTCGCGCCCGACCGCCTTCCACTTCGCGGCCGACAGCCACCGCTGGACGATCATCGGCAGCGCGAACACGATCCCGGCGAACAACGTCGACGAGTGCACGGTCAGCAGCCCGACCGCGGCGAGCACAAAAACCAGCCCGGTGTCGAGCGCGGGCCGCACCAGGTACCGGTGCAGCGCGACCGTGCCGAGCGGGGTCAGCGCCAGCCCGAGCAGGAACGGCAGCAGCGGCCCCCGCGACATCGACTGGTACATCACCGCGGTCGGCGCGATCGCCACCAGCGCCACCGCGCCCGCCAGCACCGCCCGCCCGCGGAACTCGCGGACCACGGCGACCAGCGACAACGCCAGCAGCCCCGGCAGCAGCAGCGTGTTCGTGTTCATGATGGCCGGGATGGTGGCGCCGCTGAGCTGGTAGGCCACCGTGCCGACCAGGTGGTACGCGTTCGGGTAGAACAGCCCGCCGCGCTCGGCGTACCAGTTCGTCAGGCTGGTGCCGAACAGGCTGCCGTCGCCGGTGTCGGCGATGTACCGGATCGCGTTCGCGTGGTACACCGCGTCGAAGCCCTGCGAGATCGCGTCCAGCTCGACCAGCCCGCGCCACACGGTGAAGATGCCGACCGCCGCCGCGAACAGCAGGCAGGCCAGCACGGAAAGGTGCCCGGTGCGCGCCCACAGCGGGGCATCCGGTTCCGGACGCGAGCGCCGCGTGACCAGCCAGCGCAGGCCGAACGCCACCCCGGTGAACACGATCGTGGCGATCACGAACGTGAGCACGTTGAACGGCAGCCCGATGGCCGCCAGCCACGGCCCGGCCAGCCCGCCGATCGCGTAGGTGAACAGCGGCGCCATGCCCGCCAGCACCCAGCCGCGCAGCCCGGCCGCGAACCCGGTGAGCAGACCCGGGAGGAAGATGACCAGCGCGTACAGCGCGATGGTGAGGGCGTCGAACACTGGGCTGGTACTGGTGGGCACACTTCCCCCGGGCTAGGTGGTTCCGCGCGGAATCTCGGGTGAGCCTAACGATGGCCGAGTTCACCCGATTCGGGGCCTGGCTCAGCCGATCACCCCGGCGCGGCTACGACGTTCGTCTCGTCCGGTGCCTCCGCACGGAGGATTCGGTACAGCGTCGCGTCCGGATTGCGGTAGACGACTTCGAGGAACGGCAGGCCGTCCAGCGCGGCCATGCCCGGGGATCGCTTGGTGGAGTTGACCTCGCCGCTTTTCGCGGTGACCAGTACCCAGTGCAGGTTGCGGCGCTCGACCGCGTCGCGCACCGCGGAACTGGTGCCGTACTCGGCGAAGTGCTGCGTGAGCAACTCGGTGTCGGCCTGCCTGCCCGCGCGCTCGTCGTGCGCGATGATCGTGCGGACGCCGCCGATCGCGTAGGTCCACACGCTGCCGTCGAACCAGTCGTTCATCGCCCATTCACCGGGCTTGGCGCGCTTGCCCAGCTCCAGCATGGCCGCCGCTTCGTGCGGTGTGACCACCACGGCCGCATCCGGCGCACGCGCGGTGTTTCCCCAGGTCAGCGCGACGTAATCGGCGTTGTCGCGCAGGTAGGAGCCCTGTGAAAGGACGAGGAAACCGCCGAAGGCGAGCACCGCGGCGAGCGCACCCGCCACCCGCGGCGCGAACCGGCCGCCGAGGTCGCGCAGCACCCGCTGGACCTCCGCGATGCCGTGCCCGGCGAGCACGCACATGGCCAGCCCGGCCATCGCGACCAGCCGGAACTTGTCGTCCCACCACGGGCGCGCGATCGCCATCACCAGCGGGTGGTCCGAGGTCGCGACGGCGAGGTAGAGCAGGCCGAACAACGCGGCCGAACCGGCGGTCCAGCGCAGCTCGCCGAGCCGCCGGAAGCCGATCAGCCCGAGCACCACGGCACCGGCCAGCAGCAGCTGCGGATCGAGTGAATTGTGCGAGAACAACAGGAGTTCGCCGACGGCCTGCGACGGCGTGGTGTTGGCGACCCAGCCGGTGTAGGTGAAGCTGCTCGCCAGCTGCAGCGCGCCGAGCAGGTGGGGCAGCGCGAGCACCGCACCACCGAGCAGGACCGGCAGCAGCACCACCAGGTCACGCGCCCGCCGTCGCCACACCAGCAGCGGCACCACGAACAGCAGGCCGCCGAACAACGCGCTGGAATGCACGGCGAGCAGCGCGACCGCGCCCGCGGCCAGCACCAGCCCGGTGTCGGCCGCCGGGCGTTGCAGGTACCGGTGCCCGGCGACGACGATCAACGGCGTCAGCGCGACCGCCAGCGTGTACGGCAGCAGCGGGCTGCTCCACGCGCCGTAGGTGACCATCGTGGCGCCGACGGTGGTGAGCGCGCACGCGCCCGCCAGCACCGCGCGCCCGCCGAAGTGCCGGACCATGGTCACCGTGGACAGCGCCAGCAGGCCACCGGAAAGCATGGTGTGCGCGTTCAGCACGGCGGGCACGGTGGCGCCGGTGAGCTGGAAGACCAGCGCGGCGGGCAGGTGGTAACCGTTGGGGTAGAAGAGGCCGTCGTCGTACCAGTGCAGCGAGCCCAGCCCGAACAGCCCGCTGTCCCCGCTTTCCGCGATGTACCGGATGCCGTTGGCGTGGAACGGCGCGTCGAAACCCTGCGAAATCGCGTCGATGCCGCCGAGCCCGCTGTACACCGCGTACGCGCCGATTCCGGCGGCGAGCAGTACGCAGGCGACGACCCCGGCGTGTGCCCGCG
The DNA here is from genome assembly GCF_003312875.1 of Amycolatopsis albispora. Taxonomy (NCBI): domain Bacteria; kingdom Bacillati; phylum Actinomycetota; class Actinomycetes; order Pseudonocardiales; family Pseudonocardiaceae; genus Amycolatopsis; species Amycolatopsis albispora. The sequence goes on along the minus strand of NZ_CP015163.1, from coordinate 6,033,382 downwards.
GCGCCCACACCCGATCGTGGACCACGCCCGCCTGGCGGAAACGCCGCGTGGCCGCGGCCAGCGCGGTGAGCAGCAAGGTGCCCGCGACGAACGAGTATCCGTTGAACGGAAGGCCGACCAGTGGCAACAACGGGCCGAAAATGCCACCGACGGCGTACCCGAGCAGCGGGGCCAGCCCGGCCAGGCGCCACCCGCGCAGCCCGGCGGCGGCGCCGACGAGCACCCCCGGCGCGCCCAGCACCAGCAGGAAAGCGCCGACCGGCCACAACGCGGACCAGCCGGAAGTCGAAATGGGCACAACGCACCCGCACGTGGTGAGGCCGCCGGCGGCGCCGGCGGGAAACGGAATTCGAGTGTCGCCGAAACTCCCCGGTTTCCCCGGCGATACGTCGAGTTCACGCCCTGCCGGGTGGCACGGTTGCCTCGAAAGGGTGGAATGAAACGTTCCAGGGCGAATTTCGATACCTTCACGTGACCACCGGACTGGGGGCGGTGCGGCGGCGGAGGGTGAGGGTCAGGTGGTTTTTGCCGTGCTGGGCGCGTGGCTCGCGCTCACCGTCGGGGTGCTCGCGGCCTGGCGGCAGATCAACTCGGTGCGGGCGTGGCGAGTGGCCGCGTTGTTGCTCACGCTCGCGCTGTCGTTGATTCACCAACTGTTGTTCGCCACCGTCGCCGAAGACGCGTTCATCAGTTTCCGCTATTCGCAGAACATCGCCGAAGGCCACGGCGCGGTGTTCAACGCGGGGGAACGCGTCGAGGGATATTCGAACTTCCTCTGGGTGGTACTGGTGGCCATCCCGAAGACGTTGTTCGGTTTCGACATCGTGCGCACGGCGTCGGTGCTCGGGGTGCTCTGCGCGCTGGCCTGCGTGCTCGCCGCGTATTTCACGGTGAACCGCGTCGTCACCGAAACGCCCGGCCTCGGCGTCGCCGCCGCGATCCTGACCGCGGGCGCGACCGGGCTGGCCGCCTACGGCCCGTCCGGCCTGGAGACCCCGCTTTTTGTGCTGCTCGCGCTGCTCATGTGCCACGCGCTCGCGGCGGGCCGCGCGGTGGTGGCCGGGGTGGTGGTCGCGCTGGCCACGATGACCAGGCCCGACGGGGTGGTGCTGGCGGTGGTCGCCGGGCTGTGGCTGGTCAACGCGGCCGCGCGCGGGCGGGTCACCTGGTGGTGGCCGGGCGGGTTCACGCTGGGCGCGCTGGTGCTGGTGGTGCCGTGGACGGCCTGGCGGGTCACCTACTACGGGCACCTGGTGCCGAACGCCGTCGCGGCGAAGCTCGGCGGTTCGCTGGGCTGGCAACTGGAGCAGGGCTGGACGTACCTGTCGTCGTTCGCGTTGGTGCACCAGGGTTATCTGCTGATCGCCGTCGCCGGGGTGACCGCGCTGCTGCGACGGCGGCGTGAGCTGACCGCCGAAGAGAAGCGCGGCCGGTCCGCGGGGTGGCTGGTCTTCGCGCTCGGGTTCGCCTACCTGCTGTTCATGACCTACGCGGGCGGCGACTGGATGCCGGCGTGGCGGCTGCTGGCGCCGGTGCCGGTGTTGTTCGCGGTGGGCGCGGTGGCCGCGTACGGCGTGGTGACCGGGGCGGTGCCGTCGCCGCGGCCGCGCACGCAGCCGGTCGGCGGGAAACTGGTGCCCGCGGTGGCGCTGGGCCTGTGCCTGCTGTCGTTCCTGGTGTCGGCGATGAGCCCGTCGGCGCTGCCGCTGATGCACGAATGGCGCGGCAAGATCGCGCAGATGGAAGAGGTCGGCTCGTGGCTCGGTGAGCGGCTGCCGCCGGGCACGGTGATCAGCACCTACGCCAACGGCGCGCTGTCCTACCGCGCGGGCACGCAGCTCGTGGTGGTCGACGTGCTGGGGCTGACCGACGAGCACATCGCCCGCGAAGGCCACCGCGACGAGACGCTCGGCCCGGTCGGGCACATCGCCAACGACTACGACTACGTGGTCAACGGCAGGCGGCCCGCGCTCGCGGTGACCACCGGCAGCGGGTATTCCGACCGTCAGCGCTGCGGCGCGGACCCGGTGTACGCGGCGCTGTACTCGGTGGCCACCTTCCGCCGCGAGGGCACCGACCACTGGATCGCGGTCTATCCGCGGGCCGAGCACGCGCCCCGGCTGATCGAGCGGCTGGACGCCGATCCGCGGTTCACCTACGTGCCCTGCCCGTAACGGCGAACTGGACAGTAACCTACGGTCGCGTAACCTGGCGGGTATGGCTGAACTGGTGTACCCGCCCGTCGTGCTGGCGGCCAAGTTGATGTTCCGCGTGCTCGACAACAAGCTTCGGGTGGACGGGGCGGAGCACATCCCGGCCACCGGTGGGGCGGTGATCGCCTGCAACCACGTGAGCTACCTGGACTTCATCTTCTGCGGGCTGGGCGCGCAGCCGGCCAAGCGGCTGGTCCGGTTCATGGCGAAGCAGGAGATCTTCACGAACAAGGTCGCCGGGCCGCTGATGCGTGGCATGCACCACATCCCGGTGGACCGCTCGGCCGGTGCCGCCTCCTACCGGGAGGCGGTGGCGCGCCTGCGGGCGGGCGAGGTGGTCGGCGTGTTCCCGGAGGCGACGATCAGCCGGTCGTTCACCGTGAAGGAGATCAAGTCGGGCGCGGTGCGGATGGCGGCGGAGGCCGGGGTGCCGGTGGTGCCGATGGCGCTGTGGGGCACGCACCGCCTGTGGACGAAGGGCCGCCCGCGCACGCTGACGAAGCGGCACGTGCCGATCCTGATCCGGGCCGGCGAGCCGTTCCAGCCGAAGCCGGAGGAGGACGCGGAGGTGCTCACCAAGGACCTGCGGGCGCGGATGAGCGCGCTGCTGGAACGGGTGCAGGCCGACTACCCCGAACAACCGGCCGCGGAGGACGACCGCTGGTGGCTGCCCGCCCACCTCGGCGGCACCGCCCCCACCCCGGAAGCCGCCGCCGCCATGGACGCCCGCCGCGAATAGGCCATGTCACGAATGTGGCTTTCGAGACATCTGGCGTCTCGAAAGCCACATTCGTGACATCGGCGCGGCTCAAAACCAGCGTTCCAGGACCTGGGCGACTCCGTCCTCCGAGTTCGGTGCGGTGGTTTCGTCGGCGACGTCGAGCAGGGCGGGGTGCGCGTTCGCCATGGCCACGCCGTGCCCCGCCCACTTCAGCATGTCGATGTCGTTCGGCATGTCCCCGAAGGCGACCACCCGCTCGGCGGGCACGTTCAGCCGCTCGGTCACCCAGCCCAGCCCGCTGCCTTTCGTCATGCCCGGCGCGGCCAGCTCGATCAGCCCCGAGTTCGACGAGTACGTGATGTCCACCGCCTCCCCGAGCACGGTACGCGCGGCTTCGGCCATCTCGTCCGAGGTCATGTCCTGCTGCCGCACCAGCAGCTTCACCGCCGGGTGCCCGAGCGTCTCGGCACGCGGCACCGAGAAGCCCTCACCGTCGCCCCACGGGTTCCGGTAGCCGGTCTCGTAGACGTAGTTGTGGATCTCCGGGTCGACCGCGCGCCTGCCGACGCGTTCCGCGGCGAACCGGCAGTCCGGGATGGCGCGTTCGAGTTCCTTCGCGTAGTCGATCAGCTGGACCGGCTCGAGCCGCCCGCGGACCTCGACCACCTCGTCCTTGCCGATGTCGTAGATGACCGCGCCGTTCGAGCACACAGCGTAACCGGTTAACCCGGCTGGGCGAGCGACAGGCGGGATCCAGCGGGGCGGGCGGCCGCTCGCCAGCACCACCGGCACGCCGTCCGCGGCCGCCCGCCGGAGCGCGGCGAGCGTGCGCGCGGTCAGCTCGGCCAGCGGTGAGAGCAGGGTGCCATCGATGTCGGACGCGATCAGCAGGGGTTTCTCCACCCCGCCAGTTTTCCAGAGCGCACCTGATCCGGGCTCGACCCGGCATGGTCACCCACCGCTTCGCCCCTACGCTGAGCTGGTGCGAGTAGGCATTGTGATCCTTCCCGAAGATCGTTGGTGGGCGGCCGAGCCGAAGTGGCGGGCGGCCGAGGAGTATGGCTTCGACCACGCCTGGACCTATGACCACCTCGGCTGGCGCGACCTCGTCGACGGCCCGTGGTTCAGCGCCATCCCGACGCTCACCGCCGCCGCCACGGTCACCGAGCGGATCCGGCTGGGCACGCTGGTCGCCTCCCCGGTGGCCCGGCACCCGGTGCCGTTCATGCGGGAGCTGATCACGCTCGACGACATCTCCGACGGCCGCGCCCTGCTCGGCGTGGGTGCCGGGGTCTCCAGCGCACACTACGACGCGGTAGCCATCGGCGAGCCGGAGCTGACCGACCGCCAGCGAGCCGACCGGTTCACCGAGTTCGTCGAGGCGCTGGACGGCCTGCTGTCCCAGGACAAGTTCGACTACCCCGGCGAGTACTACACCGCACGCGGGGTGCGGAACCTGCCGGGTTGCGTGCAGCGGCCGCGGCTGCCGTTCCTGGTCGCCGCGAACGGGCCCCGGACCATGCGGCTGGCCGCCCGGTTCGGCTCCGGCTGGGTGACCACCGGCCGCAAGACCGACGACCTCGAGCAGTGGTGGCAGGGCGTCGGCGAGGCGGTCGCCAGGTTCGACGAGATCCTCGCCGCGGCGGGCCGTGAGCACGACGGCATCGACCGCTACCTGAGCCTGGACGCGGCGCCGGTTTTCTCGCTGAGCAGCGTGGGCGCCTTCACCGACGCCGCCGGGCGCGCGCGGGAGCTGGGCTTCACCGACGTGGTTTCGCACTGGCCGCGGTCGAGCAGCTGGTACGAGGGCCGCGAGGCGGTGCTCGAAGAGGTGGCGGCGGATGTACTCCCCGCGCTGCAAGCCAGCTGAGATTCACCCTATCGAGTGACACTTGGTCGAGATGGAAACCGATTACTGGTCTCGGGAGTCATCGTTCTAGTAGCGCGAACCAGACTGAGCCGGGTGACGCCCGGACTCGAAGGATCACCCCGGGGGTGATTGGGGGCGAGACGGCCTCCGCGTGGCCACACACGGGCAGGGGCGGCCCGGCCACGCGGAGGTCTCTCCGTTTTCGCGGCGGAGAATCCTCAGCGCAGGATGCGGTAGATCATCGCGTCCGGGTTCGCGTAGATCTTCTCCAGGAACGGCAGCCCGTCCAGGTCGCGCAGCCCCGGCGCCCGGAGCACGTCCGGCTTGATCGAGCCCGAACCCAGCAGCACGTGGTGCACGTTCAGCCGCTCCACGGCCGCGCGCACCTCCGGGTTCGTGTCGTACTCGCGGAAGTGGTTCGACAGGTAGGTGGCGTCCGGCGGGGCCACGCCGGGGTCGTAGTGCCCGGCCACCGGCCGCACGCCGGAGATGGCGAACAACCACGCCGTGCCGTCCAGCCGGTCGTTGAGCACCTTCTCACCCGGCACGGCGAACTTGCCCATCTCCCGCATGGCGTCGACTTCGAAGTCGGTCACCGGCACCGGACGGCCCACCGATTCCGGGCCGTTGTGGTAGGCGTAGGCCACCGCCGTCGCGTTCGCCGTGGTGTAGAAGCCGTTGGTGCCCACGGCCAGCACGCTGACCAGCAGCACCGCGCTGGCCACGCCGATCCGGGCTGGCAGGCGCGGGCGTGCCTTGACCCAGTCCCAGCCCGCGGCCACCTTGGCCAGCAGCCGTTGCAGTTCGGCGAGGCCGTGCGCGGCGAGCAGGCAGAGCGGGATGGCGGCCAGCGACATCAGCCGGTATCGGTCGTTCCACCACGGCCGGGAGAACGAGATCACCCACGGCAGCGCGCCGTAGCAGGCGACCAGCACGAAGATGCCGGACAGCAGCAGCGCGGAGAAGGCCACCCAGCGCATCGAGCCGAGCGCCCGCGCGGTCAGGATGCCCGCGACCAGCAGCACGCACAGCACCATCTGCGGTTCCTGCAGCACCTGCCGGAAGGTCAGCAGCTGGGCCAGCGCCGAGGAGACCGGGATGTCCGACGCCCACGGGATGTAGGGGTAGGAGCTGGAGGTGAAGGCGATCGCGCCGAGGATCTGCGGTGCCGCCAGCACCAGGGCGGCGACCCCGGCCGGGACCATGCGCAGCAGGTCCCGCCACCACACCCCCTCGCGTCTGAACCAGCGCTGGAGCAGCAGCGGCACGGTGAACAGGATGGCGCCGAACAACGCGCTCGAATGCGCCAGCAGCAGGCCGACGATGGTCAGCGTGAACACCATGCCGGACTCCACGTCCGGCCGGGTGAGGAAGCGCTGCAGGGCGACCGCGGCCAGCGGGGTCAGCACGATGCCCAGCGCGAACGGCAGCAGCCCGCTCGACACCGATTCGTAGGCGCCGGTGGTGGCCGCCCCGGCCACGATGGCGGCGCTGCCCGCGAAGGCCGCGCGGCCGCCGAACTGGCGGATGGCGGCGACCAGTGACAGCGCGAAGATGCCGGCGATCGGCACCGTGATGCCGTTCAGCGCGGCCGGGATGCTGGCCCCGGAGATCGAGTACACCAGCGCGCCGACCAGGTGGTAGGCGTTCGGGTAGAAGGAGCCGTCCGGGTACCAGTTGATGGTCGACATGCCGACCAGCGAGCCGTCGCCGGTCTCGGCGATGTAGCGGATGCCGTTCGCGTGGTAGACGGTGTCCCAGCGCTGGAAGACCGAGCTGGCGCCGTCGGCGGCCGAGAGCACCACGATCATCGACAGCGCGGTGGCCAGCAGCACGCAGCCGATCACCGCCGCGTGTGCCCGCCTGCTCCAGGTGGGGCCCTTCGGCTCGGGCACCTTCGACACCCAGCCACGCGAGCGCGCCAGCATCCGCACGCCGAAGGCCAGCCCGGCGATCAGCAGCGAGAAGGCGGCGGCGGTGGCCGTGTTGTACGGCAGGCCGGCCATGGACAGCCACGGCCCGGCCGAACCCAGTGAAAAGTAGGTGAACAGCGGGGCGAGCCCGGCGAGGGCCCAGCCCCGCAGGCCGGCGCCGATCCCGATCAATCCGCCCGGCACCGCCAGCACGACCAGGTAGACACTGATCGTGCTCAGGGAGGTCCAGAACGTATCCGGTGTTGGCACGGCTTCCTACGGTGTATTCCAGGGGTTGGCAATGGGCGGCGCGCAGTCCGTCCGGGGTACGTGAGTACCCTGGGCGCCCGTGAGCGCGCAGACGAACCCCGTCAAGATTACTGAACACGAATTCGCCGGGTACGACCTGATCGTGGTTGGGTCGGGTTTCTTCGGCCTGACCGTCGCCGAGCGGGCCGCCACCCAGCTGAACAAGCGGGTGCTGGTGCTCGAGCGCCGCAGCCACATCGGCGGGAACGCCTACTCGGAGGCCGAGCCCGAAACCGGGATCGAGGTGCACAAGTACGGCGCGCACCTGTTCCACACCTCCAACAAGCGGGTGTGGGAGTACGTGAACCAGTTCACCGAGTTCACCAACTACCAGCACCGGGTGTTCGGCAAGTACCAGGGGCAGGTCTACCCGCTGCCGATGAACCTCGCGCTGATCAACCAGTTCTTCGGCAAGTCGCACACGCCGGACGAGGCGCGCGAACTGATCGCCAAGCAGGCGTCGGAGTTCAACACCGAGGACGCGAAGAACCTCGAGGAAAAGGCCATTTCGCTGATCGGACGCCCGCTCTACGAGGCGTTCATCCGCGGTTACACGGCCAAGCAGTGGGAGAACGACCCGAAGAACCTCGGCGCCAACATCATCACCCGGCTGCCGGTGCGCTACACCTTCGACAACCGCTACTTCAACGACACCTACGAGGGCCTGCCGGTCAACGGCTACACCGCGTGGCTGGAGAAGATGGCCGAGCACGAGAACATCGAGGTGCGGCTGAACGTCGACTACTTCGACGTGCGCGACCAGATCCCCGCGGGCACCCCGACGGTGTACACCGGGCCGCTGGACCGCTACTTCGACTACTCCGCCGGCCGGTTCACCTGGCGCACGGTCGACTTCGAGTCCGAGGTCGTCGAAACGGGTGACTTCCAGGGCACCTCGGTGGTCAACTACAACGACGAGGACGTGCCCTACACCCGGATCATCGAGTTCCGGCACTTCCACCCGGAGCGCAAGCACTACCCGAACGACAAGACGGTGGTGTTCCGCGAGTTCTCCCGGTTCGCCGACGAGAAGGACGAGCCGTACTACCCGATCAACACCCCGGAGAACCGCGACAAGCTGGAGAAGTACCGGGAGCTGGCCAAGGTCGAGGCCAAGGAGCGCAACGTGCTCTTCGGCGGCCGTCTCGGCACCTACAAGTACCTCGACATGCACATGGCGATCGGCTCCGCGCTGACCGCCTTCGACAACAAGATCGCCCCGCACCTGACCGACGGTGCCCCGCTCGACGGGTCGCTCGATGCTTGAGAAGAACGAGCCCGCGCCCGAAGTGAAGGTGCTCGCCAAGGTCCAGGGCGCGATCAAGCGCCCGGCCACAGTGAAGGCCGCGCGTGGCCTGAGCCACTTCGGTGAGCACAGTGCGGGCTGGTTCGCGCTGGGGCTCCTCGGCGCCGCCGTGGACCAGAAGCGGCGCAAGGACTGGCTGGTCGCGGCGGCCGGGGTGGTCGGCGCGCACGCCGCGTCGATCGCGGTCAAGCGGGTGGTCCGCCGCCCCCGGCCGGAGCACCCGAGCGTCGAGGTGCTGGTCGGCACCCCGAGCAAGCTGAGCTTCCCGTCTTCGCACGCCACGTCCACCACGGCGGCGGCGGTGCTCTACTCCGGGCTGACCGGGCGTAACCTCGTGCCTGCACTCGTGCCGCCGATGCTGGCCTCACGCCTCGTGCTCGGCGTGCACTACCCGACGGACGTGCTCGCCGGAGCGGCACTGGGCGGGGTCGTCGGCGGTCTCATCCGACGGAAGCTGAAGCAAAGATGAGTGAAGCAACCGAGCGAACCGACGAGAAGGACAAGACCGAGCAGGAGCCGGTCCTGTCCGACGAACTGGAGACGGCGGAAGACGCGCCGGAACCGGAGCCGGTCGCGCCCGCGAAGGGCAAGGGCCCGTTCGGAACCGCGATGGGGGTGCTGAAGACCGCGCGCCCGCGTCAGTGGGTGAAGAACGTGCTGGTCTTCGCCGCCCCCTTCACCGCGGCGCAGTTCGGCAACGGTGGCGTGCTGCTGGACGCCGCCATCGCCTTCGTGGCGTTTTCGCTGGTGGCGTCCTCGATCTACCTGATCAACGACGCGATCGACGTGGAAGCCGACCGGGCGCACCCGACCAAGCGGAACCGGCCGATCGCGGCGGGCATCGTGCCCGTCCCGGTGGCCTACGCCGCGGCCGTGGTGTTCTTCGGCGTCGGGCTGGGCATCTCGTTCCTGGCCAGCCCGCAGTTGTCGATCGTGCTGGTGGTCTACGAGGCCGTGCAGCTCGGTTACTGCTTCGGGCTCAAGCACCAGCCGGTGATCGACCTGGCGATCGTCGGCTCGGGCTTCCTGATGCGCTCGATCGCCGGTGGCGTGGCGGCCGGTATCGCGCTTTCGCAGTGGTTCCTGCTGGTCACCGCGTTCGGCTCGCTGTTCATGGTGGCCGGCAAGCGGTACGCCGAGGTGATGCTGTTCGAGCGCACCGGGGCGAAGATCCGCAGCTCGCTGAAGAAGTACTCGGCGAGCTACCTGCGGTTCGTCTGGGCGACCTCGGCCGCCATCCTGATCATGTCGTACAGCCTGTGGGCCTTCGAGCTGCGTGAGCGCGCCGACGGTTCGGTGTGGCCGGTGGTCTCGATGGTGCCGTTCGTGGTCGCGGTGCTGCGGTACGCCGTCGACGTCGACGGCGGCAAGGCGGGCGAGCCGGAGGAGATCGCGCTCAGCGACCGGATCCTGCAGATCCTCGGCGTGACGTGGGTCGTCACGCTGGGCTTGGCCTACTACTTGTAAACGGAAGACTCACGCACATGTCGATAGGGCAGACGGTGGAGCCGATCTCGGCGGGTTCTCAAGAAGCTGAGGTGACCACCTCCGTCCGCGACCACGTGCGCGCGGCGTGGTGGCTGCCGGTGTTCGCGGTGGTCGCCACGGCGGCGCTGTTCCTGGTGGTCAAGGACAGCCTGACCGACGACGCCTACATCACCCTGGCGTACGCGAAGAACCTCGCGGTGCACGGCGAGTGGGGCCTGATCGCCGGGGAGCACGCCAACTCGGCGACCTCCCCGCTGAACATCCTGCTGCTGGCGCTGGCCACGCTGCTCACCCGGATCTTCGGCGACGCGCACCCGGTGATCGCGCTGGGCCTGGTCACCGTGGCGGCCGGCGGGGTGATCGGCTGGGCGTGGATGCGACTGGTGGCCGCGCTGCGGCTGCCGTCGTTCGCCGGGGTGCTCGGCATCGCGGTGGTGCTGCTCAACCCGTTCGTGCTCTCCGCGATCGGGCTCGAGGTCCTGCTCATCCCGGCGGCGCTGATCCTGCTCACGGTTTTTGCCGTCGAAGGCCGCCCGGTGTGGTTCGGCGCGATCGCCGGCCTGGCCGTGATGATCCGGCTCGACCTGGTCGTTTTTGTGCTCATCCTGGCGTTCTCCGCGGCCGCGATCCGGCGGAAGCTGGTCAGGGCGGTGCTGGCGGCGGTGGCCGTGGCCGGGCCCTGGTACCTGTTCAGCTGGATCGCCTTCGGCTCGGCGGTGCCGGACACGCTGGTGATCAAGCAGCTGCAGGGCGGGCTGTTCGGCGAGTGGAGCTTCTTCACCGGCCCGGTGATGTACTTCACCGGCCGCAAGATCGTCACCGCGATCGCCTTCGCGCCCGCGCTCGCCGGGTTGTTCGTGCTGGTCAGCTGGTTCCTGGTGCGGTTTGCGGTGCGCTGGGAGAAGGTGGTGAAGATCGGTCCGCTGGCCGCGCTCGGCGCCGGTGGCGTGGTCTACTACGGCGTTTACACGCTGATGGGCGTCGGCCCGTACCACTGGTACTTCGTCGCGCCGATCGTCTCGCTGAGCATGTCCGGGGTGGCCATCGTGGCCTTCTGGCTGGCCCGCTCGCGTGAGCAGGAGCGGCTCGAGTCGCGGCCGCCCGCGCTGGTGCTCGGCCTAGTCGGGCTGGCGCTGCTGGGCAACATCGCGGTGATCGCCAAGCCGGGGGTGCCGTGGGAGTCGCCGCTGATCTTCGGCAACTGGGCGAGCGCGCCGGACTACGCGCGCGTCGGCAAGGCGCTCGGTGAACGGCTCAACGGCGCCACCGTGTCCAGCCCGGGTGAGATCGGCACGCTGGCCTACTACTGCGAATGCAAGATCGTCGACGAGTTCTCCGACCGCGGGCGCGTGGTGGACAAGGTGGAGAAGCGGATCGCCGAGGCCAACCCGATCACCAGCTTCGCGCTGCGGGTGAACTACTTCTTCTTCGACCGGTCGATCAAGCCGGAGCCGATCCAGTACGAGCTGAAGTACGCGGCGGGCCCGGCCACCGGACCGGACAGCTGGACGGTGCACTCGGCGGCCAAGGGCGTGGGGCACTTTTCGCTGGTACCGGCCTCTCGGCCCTAAGCAGTTCGGGGGTCCGGGGGTCGTCCCCCGTGCAGGCAAGCACAGCAATGGGAACTTAATATCGCGCAGATAACGGACGGATCACAGTAGCGGTTACACTCTTCAGCGATGCGTAGCGCCTTACCCGAAGCCACCGAGTCCGTCACGTCGCCGGACTCGGGCGCCAGACCGGGTCCGCGCACCGCGAGGTTCTGGTACTTCCCGGCCGGGGTGGCCGCGGTGTCCACCGTGGTCTTCGCGCTGGCCAAGCCGCACCTGATCGACGACACCTACATCACGCTGTCGTACGCGAAGAACCTCGCCCTGCACGGGCACTGGGGGCTGATCGCGGACGGCGTGGCCAACACCGCCACCTCGCCGGCGAACGTGCTGTGCCTGGCCGCGCTGACCGTGGTGCTGCGGGACGCGGTGTTCGCCGCGGCGGTGCTCTTCGTGCTGGCGCAGGTGCTGCTGGCGCTCGGGCTGCGGCGGCTCGGCGAGCGGATCGGGCTGCCCGCCTGGTTCGCGCCGCTGGCGGTGGCGCTGACCACGATCAACCCGCTGTTGATCTCGTCGATCGGGCTGGAGATCGCGCTCGGCGCGGCCGGGGTGGTCTGGGCGCTGGTCTTCGCCACCGAACGCCGTCCGGTGGCGCTCGGGCTGGTGGTCGGCGCGCTCGCGCTGGTCCGGTTCGACCTGCTGGTGATGGCGCTGGTCATCTTCGTCGCGCGGCGGTCGTTCTGGACCGGGATCTGGCGCACCTTCTTCGCCGCGCTGGCGGTGGCCGGGCCCTGGTTCACCATCAGCTGGGTCGGGCTCGGCTCGGCCGTGCCGGACACGGTGATCATCAAGACGCTGCAGCGGTCGTGGGGTGAGTGGAGCTTCACGAACGGGCCGCTGCTGTACCTCCGCGACTACCCGGCGCAGACCGTGCTGTCGTTCCTGCCGGTGGTGCTGGCCGGGTTGCTGTGCCTGCTGTGGCTGGCGCTGCTGGCGCGCGGGAGCGAGACCGCGCGGCGGATCCAGCCGTTCGGGGTGCTCGCGATGGCGGGTTTCGCGCACTACCTGGCGTATTCGTGGCTGAACGTGCCGCCGTACCACTGGTACTACGGGCCCAGCATCGCCGCTACGACGGTGTTCCTGGCGGCCGCGGTGGCCTCGGTGGACGGCGTGGCCTTCCGGCAGCGGGTCCTGGCCGGCGCGGGTCTGGCGGGCACGGCGGTGGTGGCCGCGGTGGCCGTCGCGGTCTACCTGGCGCCCGGGTTGCCGCGTCAGTACGCGCCGCTGACCAGCAACCACGCCGCGTCCGAGCAGTACCTGGCGATCGGGGAGCAGCTGGCGCAGGTCGCGCAGGGGCGCAAGGTGCACAGCGCGGGCGAGATCGGCGCGCTGGCCTACGCCTGTGACTGCCCGATCGTGGACCTGTTCTCCGACCGGGGCGCGGTGGCGCCCGCGATCGCGGAGAGCGAGAGCCGGGCGAGCGCGCTCGGCAAGGCGCTGATCGACCTGAACTTCCGGTTCTTCGACCACTCGATCGCCCCGGCGGACACCGACCTGGTGCTCGAGGTCACGCACGAGGCACCGCCGCCGACCGCGCTGGCGAGCTGGACGATCAGCTCACCCTGGTCCGGCACGCAGCAGCTGTACCTGGTCACCGCCGACAACGCCCGCCCCACCGGCCAGCCCTGGTGACTCGTGCCGTCAGGCCGGGTGGGGGGCGGTGACGGCGGTGACCTCCAGGGTGAGTTCGAAAACGCTGCCGCCCAGCCCGCGCAGCGTGGTGACGCCGAAATCGGTGCGGTTCACCTTCGTGCGGGCGCGCACGGTGAAGCCGTCGTCCGCGCGCGAGGCGGATTCGATGTCGAGCGTGACCTCGCGCGTGGTGTCCCGGACGGTCAGTTCGCCGGTGAGCTTCCACGCGCCGTCCTCCCGCGCCACCCGGCCGGAGATGAACTCGATCAGCGGGTACCGCCCGGCGTCGAGATAACGCGGCGAGCGCACCTCGTTGTCGCGCTGGCTGTTGCCGGTGTCGAAGCTGGCCACGTCGATCGACGCCTCGGCGAGCGAGTCGGTGATCGGGTCGGCGACCTGGATGGTGCCCGCCCGGACGGCGAACCGGCCACGCACCGGCGCCAGCCCGAACAGGTGCCGCCCCGAAAGCGCGACCAGCGAACTGGCGGGATCGATGCGGTAGGTGCCGGGCGCGGGCAGTTCGACGGTCGTCATGCCGCCATGATTTCCCAGCTCGGACCGGAAAACCATTAGGGAGCCGGTGGAATCGCCGTCAGCCGATCGGTGGATGTGCCGCCGCTCCGGTGGGTAATTCGGCCGTGGAGGCCCGCCTCGATTTGGTGAATTCTCGACCTGCCAAGCCGGATCGAGAGGAGTCGCCGTGGCCGGAGAGTACCGAATCGAGCCAGCCGAGGTCCGCAGCATCACCAGCACGGTGCGCGAGCTGGGGTCCACCGCCATGGAGACCACCAGGGACCTCGATCGGCTGGTGCTCGACGGGCTGGCGTTCGCGCAGATCGGCGGTTCGGTCGCCGGGGCGAACGCGAACCTGCAGCAGCAGCTGGTCAGCGGGCTGAGCCGGTTCGTCAACCTGGTGGAGGACCTGACCGAGAAGCTGAAGTCCGCTGTGGACGGTTACGACGACGCCGACCGCGCCACCGCGCGGGGGTACGGTGGCAACGGCGAGGTCCAGCAGGCACAGGCCCAAGGTGGCGGAGCCGCGGCGGGCGGCAACCCGGACCAGCTCGACCCGCGCGTGGTCGAGTCGATCATGCGGTCCGAGGGCGCCTCCGGCGAGCAGGGCGGCCGCCAGGAGGCGTACGGCTTCCGCGAGGGCAACGGCACCGCGTACCGCGAGATCATGGAGGCGCGGCGCCTGCACGGCCAGGGCAGCGCGGAGGAGATCGCCGTGGTCACCCGGCACATGTCGGACAGCGCGCGGCAGGCGGGGGCGCTGAACTTCACCGACGCCGGCGTGCAGGCGGCGATCATGTCCGGCGCGCACATGCGCGGGGTCGGCGGGGTGCAGGCGATCCTGAACTCCATGGCGGGCGCCGAAATCCAGCAGAGCGGCAGGCTGAGCCAGGACACCATCCAGTACATCCAGGGGCTGTCCCCGGAGGAGTTCCAGCAGCAGTTCCGCGACACGCGCCTGGAGTACGACCGCGAGATCTACGGCAACACCACCACCCGCCAGGGCGGCCAGGTGCAGAACTGGTGGGACCGCTACGGCAACGGGCTGACCCAGCGGTACGACCGCGAGCAGCAGGAGTTCCTCGGACTGGCGCGCGAATGACGCCGGTCCCCGGACCGTCCACAAGGGACAGCCGGGCGCGGGCAGGCGTGCCCGCGCCCGGGCAGCTGGTCGCTCAGACCGGCAGCTTGCGGAAGATCGGCCGCGGCACGTGCCGCAGCGCCGACATGACGAACCGGAACGGCGCGGGCGACCACACCAGGTCCTTGCCGCGACGGGCCGCGTCCACCGCGGTGGTGGCGACCTGCTCGGCGTCCGTGGTCAGCGGGGCGTCCTTCATGCCCTCGGTCATCTTCGTCCGCACCTGGCCGGAGCGGACCACGGTGACCTTCACGCCGTACGGCGCGAGCGCCTCGCCGAGGCCCAGGAAGAAGCCGTCGAACCCGGCCTTGGACGAGCCGTAGAGGAAGTTGGACCGGCGCACGCGCTCACCGGCCACCGACGACATGGCGATGATCGTGCCGTGGCCCTGCTGCTTCAGCTTCTCCGAGAGCGCGACGCCCACCGAGACGGCCGAGCTGTAGTTCACCGTGGCCAGCTCGACGGCCTTGGCGTGGTCCTGCCAGACCTCCTCGGCGTCACCGAGCAGCCCGAACGCGACCACCGTGACGTCGATGTCCCCGTCGGCGAAGGCCTGCTCGATGACCGCCGGGTGCGAGCCGGTGTCCTTGGCGTCGAACGGCACCGTGGACACCTCGGCCCCGGCGTTCTTCAGCCGCTGCGCGGCCGCCTCCAGCCGCTCGGACGGCCGGGCCGCCAGCACCACGCGCAGCGGGCCACCGTCGGCGAGGTACTTCTCGGCGATCGCCAGCGCGATGTCCGAGGTGCCGCCGAGCAGCAGCAGCGATTGCGGGTTTCCCACGGCGTCGATCAAAGTCCCAGCCTCCGGCTCATGTCGGACGCGAACACGCCCTCGGGGTCAACGGAATTGCGGATCTTGCGCCATTCGTCCAGGCGCGGGTACATCTTCGCGAAGGTCTCCGGCGCGGTGCGCGAGTCCTTCGCCGTGTAGAGCCTGCCGCCCGCGGCGAGCACGTGCTCGTCCAGTTCGGTGCAGAACCGGCCGAGATCACCCCGGATGGGGAAGTCCACGCTGAGCATGAAGCCGGGCGACGGCCAGGACAGCGGCGCCGGATTGGCGTCACCCATCCGCTTGAACACGTTGAGGAACGAGTAGTGGCCCGACTCGGCGATCCGCCGGCACAGCCCCTTGAGCTGGTCCTCGGCCCCGAACGGCACGGAGAACTGGTACTGCAGGAAGCCCTTCGAACCGTAGCCGCGGTTCCACTCGCTGAGCATGTCCAGCGGGTGGTAGAACTGCGTCAGGTTCTGGATCTTGCCGCGCATGCCCTTCTTCGGCACCGTGCGGAGCCAGACGTTGCCCGCCAGCGTGGTGGTCAGCTTGTTGACCAGGCCGCTCGGGAACACGTCCGGCAGGGTGAGCAGCTGCGGCGCGTCGAACTTCAGCGGGTCGGCCCGCAGCTTCGGCGGCAGGTCGTCCAGCTTGGCCAGCGAGCCGCGGGAGAAGGTGGCCCGGCCGAGCCGCTCGTCACGGCTGATCAGGTCCGGCACCGACATCGAGTAGTCGTAGTTGCGGTCCGAGCCGTTGGTGAGCAGCTCCAGCGTCTCGTCCAGGTTGTCCGTGCGGTCCGCGTCGACCACGAAGTACGCGGTCTCGGTCTTCTTCATCGCGATCTTCGCGCGCAGGATGATGCCGGTCAGGCCGATGCCGGCCACGGTCGCCCAGAACAGCTCGGCCTCGGGGCCGTCCGGGGTCAGCGTGCGCACCTGGCCGTCCGCGGTGAGCAGTTCCATCGACAGCACGTGGTTGCCGAAGCTGCCCGCGGAGTGGTGGTTCTTGCCGTGGATGTCGTTGGCGATGGCACCGCCGATGGTCACCTGCCGGGTGCCGGGCAGCACCGGGACCCACAGCCCGTGCGGTAGCGCCGCGCGCATCAGCTGGTCGAGGTTCACCCCGGCGTCCACGTCGACCACCGCGCCGTCGGGATCGATCGAGTGGATCCGGTTCAGCGCGGTCATGTCGACCACCAGGCCACCGGCGTTCTGCGCCGGGTCGCCGTAGGAGCGGCCGAGGCCACGCGCGATCACACCGCGGCCACCCGCCTGGGCCACCGCCTTCGCGATCAGGTCGGCGTCCGGCGTGCTCAGCACTTCGGCGACGGTCGGCGCAGTGCGCCCCCACCCGGTCAGTGTCCGCCGCTCGGTCTGGAGTTTCGGGCTCGGTTGGCTCACCCTGACCAGGGTAGCCAGGGAAGTCACCGCCCCATCACGGCCCTTTAACCACGCGCTTCTACACTGGCTGCCGTCAATGACCCCAGGTCGATGAGGTAGCGCGGTGGTGGCAACCGAGCCAGAGGCGGTCCCGGCCCGATCGGCCTCGCCCGGATTACTGGGCCAGCTGGTCCGCTTCGTGCTGATCGGCGGCTTCTGCGCGCTGGTCGACTCCGGGCTGTACTGGCTGCTGCTGCAGGCCGGGACCTGGGTGCACCTGGCGAAGGCCGTGAGCTTCATCGCGGGCACCACCACCGCGTACTTCCTGAACCGCCGATTCACCTTCACCGCCGCCACCACCGGCGGTGCCGGCCAGCTCGGCGGCTTCGTGCTGCTCTACACGGTCACGTTCTTCGTCAACGTCGGCGCGAACGCGCTGGCGTTGAGCCTGCTCCCCGATTTCCGCTGGCGGGTCGCGCTGGCCTGGGTGATCGCCCAGGGCATGGCGACGACCATCAACTTCGTGATGCTCAAGTGGGTCGTGTTTCGCGAGAAGTCGTGACTCAGTGACCGTCTGTGAACTCTTCACAGACTCAACCTGTACTTTGTGACCGCGTGTTGGAATCCCCCTTGGAGGACTGAGGATTAATGCCCGGTAAAGCAGTGACCGGACAGCCTGGCGGCGCCGCGGTCAAGGACATGGCGTCGAACGGCACCCTTCCGGACGCTTCCGGTGAGGAGCAGACGGTGTTCTCCGAGCGCACCCCTTCCGAACGGCTGCTCGCGCAGCGCGGCCTGTTCGCCGGCCCGTCCGAGGTGGTGTCGAAGGACCTGTACGCGGAGGTGACGCTGGGCGTGGCCGCCCGTCGCCGCACGGGGGTCACCCTCGAGCCGTCGGCGAAGGTCTCCGGCAACACCTACTTCGGCCGGTTCCCGGCCAGCTACTGGCAGCGCTGGACCACCGTGGACAAGGTGCGGGTGGAGGCCACCGTCACCGGTGACGGCCTGCTCACCATCGGTGCCTCCGACTTCGAGGGCGAGCACCGCACGGTCACCGCGCGGGAGATCACCGGCGCGAACGCCACCCAGGTCAGCCTGGAAGCGAAGATCGACAAGTTCTACGACGGCGGCGCGCTCTGGCTGGACCTGTCCACCGAGGCCGGGCAGCAGCTGACCGTGGAGCGCGTGCGCTGGACGGTCGACTCGCCGGAGCGGATCCGCCCGACCGCGGTCACCATCTGCACGATGAACCGCGCCGACGACTGCCTGTCGAACCTGCAGGCGCTGGCGGGCGACCTGAACTCGCTGGAGACCCTCGACGCGATCTACGTCGCCGACCAGGGCACCGACCGGGTGGAGAGCCGCGAGGGCTTCGCCCAGGTGGTCAAGGACCTCGGCGACAAGCTGCACTACATCACCCAGCCGAACCTCGGCGGTGCCGGTGGC
Source organism: Amycolatopsis albispora (assembly GCF_003312875.1). NCBI lineage: Bacteria > Bacillati > Actinomycetota > Actinomycetes > Pseudonocardiales > Pseudonocardiaceae > Amycolatopsis > Amycolatopsis albispora. Next base: position 6,015,069 of record NZ_CP015163.1, on the reverse strand, counting down.
TTCACCCGCGGCCTGTACGAGGTCGCCGGGCACACCGAGACCGAGCACGCGAACGTGCTGTTCATGGACGACGACGTGCTGCTCGAGCCGGACCTGGTGATCCGGCTGACCGCGTTCTCCAACCGCGCCGCCAATCCGATCATCGTCGGCGGCCAGATGCTCAACCTGCTGCACCCGGACCAGCTGCACGTCGGCGCCGAGTACGCGCGGCTGAACACGCTGGAGCCCGGCCAGCCGGTGGAGCACTCCCTGAACACCGCCGACCTGCTCGGCGTGGACGAGGAGACCGGCAAGCCGAACCGGCAGGAGCGCCGCCTCGACGCCGGGTACAACGGCTGGTGGTCGTGCCTGATCCCGTACGAGGTGGTCAAGGAGATCGGCTACCCGCTGCCGTTCTTCTTCCAGTGGGACGACGCGGAGTACAGCTACCGCGCCCGCGGCAAGGGCTTCCCGACGGTCACCCTGCCCGGGGCCGGCGTCTGGCACGCCGACTTCGGCTGGAAGGACTGGGACGAGTGGCACCGGTACTTCAACCTGCGCAACTCGATCATCACCGCCGCGCTGCACAGCCCGTTCAACCTGAACCTGCTCACGCGCGTGCTGGTGGCGCAGCTGGTCCGGTACCTGCTGGGCATGCAGTACGGCCTGTCGGCCACGCTGATCAAGGCGGTCGAGGACTTTCTCGAGGGCCCGGAGATCCTGCGTGACGGCGGCGTCGCGGCGATGAAGGAGATCCGGAAGATCCGCGAGGAGTACCCGGAGACCAAGCGCCACAAGGCGACCGAGGTGCCGGGCATCGCGTCCTCGGACATCGGCATCATCAACGCGGCGCCGCGGCCGAGCCTGCAGCGGGTCATCCTGCTCAAGCGCATCATCGACCGGCTGCTCGGCAAGCACCGGTTCAGCCTGGGCGCGGTGCCGAACGACGAGGCCACCTGGTGGCACATCTCGCTGTTCGACACCGCCGTGGTGACCGACGCCTCGCAGGAGGGCGTGCGGGTCCGCAAGTACGACCGGGACCGCATGTTCGAACTGGGCAAGCGCGGCATCAAGGTGCTGCAGCGGCTGCGGAAGGAGGGTGCCGCGGTGCAGGAGCAGTACAAGCGCGCGATGCCCGAGCTGACCAGTCGCGAGAACTGGACGCGCCTCTACGAGCTGTGAGCTAGTGCTTTCCGCCCATGGACTTAGGTTAGCCTAAGTCCATGGGCGTTTTCCTTGATCGGGCCCGGCGCATCGCCGACGAGGTGTTCTTCCCGGCCGCCAACGCGGTCGACGCGCGCGGTGTGGTGCCGGGCAGCCACTTCGACCTGCTGGCCGAGGAGGGTTTCTACGCCCTCGCCGCGCCCGCCGAGATCGGTGGTCCCGGCCTCGAACTGCCCGAGATCGTCGCCGTGCTGGAGACGCTCGTCGGCGGCTGCCTGAGCACGACGTTCACCTGGATGCAGCACCACGGCGTGGTGCTCGCGCTCAGCTCGACGCCCAGCGCCGACCTCCGCGAACAGCACCTCGCGGCGGCCCTCAAGGGTGAGACCCGCTTCGGGGTCGCGTTCGCCGGGGCCATTCCGCCGGTGCCGCGGCTGCGTGCCGAGCGGGTGGACGGCGGGTTCCGGCTGCACGGTGAAGCCCCGTTCGTCAGCGGCTGGGGCAACATCGACTTCCTGCAGGTTTCCGCCCGCGACGGCGACCAGGTGATCAACGGCCTGGTCGAACCGGCCGCCGGGCGCACGCTGCGGGTCGAGGGCCTCGACCTGGTCGCCGCGCAGGCCACCAGCACCGTCCGCCTCGAATTCGACGGTTACGAACTGCCCGCGGACCAGGTGGTCGGCGAGACCACGCACGCCGAGATGCCGGCCGGGCAGGTGGTCGGCTCCCGGCTCAACGGCTGCCTCGCCTGCGGCCTGACCGGGCGGATCATCCGGCTGCTCGAAGAACTCGGCGACACCGGGCGCGCGGCGAAGCTGCGTGCCGAGCTCGACGAGGTCCGCCGCCGCCTCGACGCCGGGCTGGCGGACGCGGACCTGCTGTACCCGGCGCGCGCGGCCGCGTCCGAACTGGCCCACCGCGCCGCCGGTGTGCTGGTCGCCGCCACCGGCAGTGCCAGCGTGCTCCGCGCGAACCACCCCCAGCGGCTCGCCCGCGAGGCCGTGTTCACCCTGATCGCGGCCGGACGGCCGCAGACGAAGGCCGCGCTGCTCGACCTGCTCGTCCCTTAGTGGAGCCCGAACACCTTGCCCTTGCGCTGGAGGTCTTCGACGTAGGCGGCGGCCACCTTGCCGTAGTGCACGAAGACCGTGGTGCCCTCCTTGGTCTTCACCGCGTCCACCGAGCCGTGCTCCAGTTGCAGGCGCAGCCGCTTCTGGAACTCGACCAGGTCGGTTTCGGGTTCGAGGGCGAAGACCAGCGGCTCGCCACCGGTGGCCAGATGTACGACGAGTGCGGGCCTGGATTCGGTCATGGTCCCAGCACAGCAGCGTTGATCTCCCGCGGACAAGGCGGTTCGCTGACAGCGGAGCCGTCCGGTGGGCTAACGTGCTGTGGCGACCGGGTTTCGCGCGTTCAACGGGGGAAGAGGAAATGGCCCACTCGTTCTCGCTGTCGCTGGCGGCGGTGGACATCCTGCTCGAGCACACCCGCCTCGGCCGGGCGCCCTTTCCCTTCCAGATACCGCACATCGGCACCACGCGCACCCAGCGCATGCAGGTGCGCGACGCCGTTTTCCGCGACCTGGAATCCCGCGGCATGCTGCACCGCGGCCGCCTCGACGGTGACGTCGAAATCGCGCTCGGCGCCTTCGTCCGCGCGCCGGTGGCGATCACCGCGGCCGCGCAGCTCGAAGGCGGCAAGCGGTTGTTCGCCAGGTCCGCCGCGGACGGCCAGTTCGGCGTGGTGGTCCGGCAGGACGAGAACCTGCTGGTCTTCGAGGAGGCGCGGCCGACCGGCGTGGTGCCCGCCATCGTCGACCTGCTGCCGATGACCCCGGCGGGTCCCGGCCAGTCGGTGACCATCGCCAAGCCCGCGCCGCGCCCGAAGCGCCCGCGTCACGCCGACGACAGCTACGACCCGTTCGCCGGTGTCGCCGCACCGCGGACGCACTCGTCGTCACCACCGCAGCTGCGTGCGGTCGAGCGCATCTTCGAGAAGCCGAAGAAGCGGATCGGCCAGTTCACCGCGTTCGTCCGCGGCCAGGACGGCACCCCGGTGAACCTGGCGCCGATCGCCTGGTTCGACAACGAGGACGGCCGCTACTTCAGCACCATGCGCCAGGCCGCCGACGGCCAGCAGTGGCTGACCTACGCCCCGGCCGACAACGCGCGCATCGCCCAGCAGCTGTTCCAGCAGCTCGAGGGGTATCTGTAGCGCTGTGAGCGCCCTCATTTGCCAATGGAACCGTTTGTGATTCACCGGCGTCGGAGTGCTGAGTAGAATCCGGGTGGGACAGCTGACGGTACTGAGGAGTTGGGGCAAGGATGATTCCCGCTGAAGGCTCGTTCTCCAGCCTGAAGCCGCTCGCGGGCTCGATGAACGCCGACGCCATCGCTTCGACGAAGGCCGAGACCCACAAGCTGGTCGAGGCCGCGAAGTCGGGCGGGTTCAAGATCGAAGAGGGCGCCGTCCACGGGATGATCGACTCGATCACCAAGATGCGCGACCGCCTCAAGGCGCAGATGGCCTTCAACGACGCACTCCGGCAGGTCCCGCAGCTCGGCAGCCACGACTACGGCTACACCGTGGCCGCGCACGACCAGAAGGGCGCGGACAACGAGGCCGGCTCGGCGAACGTGGTGCTCCAGCAGTTCGACCAGGTGCTCGTGCAGGCCACCGAGGCGCTGCAGCGGGCCGCCGGGATCTACGACGAGACCGAAGCGACGGCTCAGTCCGACGTGGCCACCTACAACGTCTGAGGGGAACCGAGATGACCACGCCGCCCCCCGCAGCGCCGAAGACGCCGCAGGAACTGCAGGAGATGTCGCCTTCGCAGCGCGACGCCTACCTGCAGGAACAGGCTGCCAACGGGGTGCCGCAGGACAGCTGGCTGCTCGGCCCGATCCTGGAGATGCAGGCCCGCCTGAAGGCGCAGGGCGAGGCCGACAAGATGGGCGAGAACAACGTCCGGACGCTGACCGCCAACAGTGACGTCCAGTACGTCGAGGGGCTCAAGCCGTCCGACGCCGACTACCTCGGCCACGACCACTCGCAGATCAGCTCGTACGTCAACAGCAATCTCAAGCCGGAGCAGGTCGTCCAGGTTTCGGACGCCTACCACCAGCTGCACAAGGACTTCAAGGACTTCGCCACCTCGCTCAGCGACGCGGTGAACAAGTCGATGGGGGCCTGGGAGGGCGAGGGCGCGAGTTCCGCGCGCAAGTACTTCAGCAGCCTGGCCACCTGGTCCGAGGGCAACTCCGAGAACGCGAAGCTGGCGTCGGAGGTGATGTTCCAGCAGGCGGACGCGGCCACCAGGGCGAAGAACAAGATGCCCGAGGAGGTTCCGTTCGACTGGAACACCGAGATGGAGAAGTGGGGCAGCAACCCGCTCGACCTGATGTCGAACATCAACGAGTCCATCGACACCTATCACAAGAGCCAGCAGGCGCACACCGAAGCCGCGGGCGTGATGGCGGACTACGACAAGGAGTTGTACGAGGCCGCTTCGAAGCAGCCGGTGTTCGCCGAGCCCCCGAAGTACGACGACGGTGGCGGCGGATCGGTGACCCCGCCGGGCGGCAACGGCAACGACGGCACCGGTGGCTCCGGCTCCAACGGCGGCTCGGCGGGCAACATCCCCGGCGGCGGCTCCGGTTCGGGCGGCGGCTCGGGCTCGGGTGGCATCGGCGGCGGTGGTTCCGTGGGCACCCCACCGCAGCTGCAGGACGGTTCGAAGATCGGCACCGGCTCGCTGCCGTCGAACACCAATCCGCAGGGGTACCAGCCGCCGAACTTCAGCAATCCCGGCGGGCAGAACATCAACCCCACCAACCCGAGCCCGTACGCGCCGATGCCGATGGGCGGCATGGGGCAGTTCGGTCCCGGTGGTGGCGCCGGTGACTACAACAGCAAGATCGGCCGCGGTGGCGGCGGCGCGGGCACCCCGGGCTTCGGTCCGGGCGGTGGTGGCGCCGGCGCGGGTTCGGCGTCCGGTGCCGGCATGGCAAAGCCGGGCGGCGTCGGCGCGGCCGAAGCCGCCGGTCGCGGCATGGGCGGCCCCGGTGCGGCCGCCGGCCGCGGCGCGGGCATGGGCGGCGGCATGGGCGCCGGCGGCGCCCGCGGCCAGGGCGGCGAGGACGAAGAGCACACGCGCCCCAACTACCTCCTCGAAGGCGACCCGGACGAGATCTTCGGCACCGACCAGCGCACCGCACCCCCGGTAATCGGCGAATAGCCTGCCTTCGCGCTGTTTGGGTGGAGGTCGTTTGCCTCCGTTCCAGCACAAGGTGACCAAGTACGGTGACGCTGGCGCCTACGACCCGCGCGAGGAGTACGAGCGGGTCGAGGCCCTGTACCTGCGGGCGGCGATCAGCGAGGGGCAGTGTCACGAATGTGGCTTTCGAGACGCGGAACGTCTCGAAAGCCACATTCGTGACACGTGGTGCGACGATCCGGGGGAGAATTCGGCCGAACTTCGGCGCCTTCGGGAAGGCGACCTGATGGGCCTGCTCGGCCACCTCGACAAGCTGTGGGGTGCCGGAGTGCTCCCGCAAACCGTGCGCAGTCGGCGATGAGGGTTGTGGTTCGTAAAGAGGGCGAAGCCGGGTTGGTTGAGTTCGACTCGCCCTATGGTGCCGCGGTGGCCAAGTGGGCTGGGCCCGTTTCGACCGGCGAAGTCGAGTTGGAGATCGCCGAGTTGCTCACCTGGGGCCCAACCCCGGAGCGGGCACCCCGCCTGGCCTGGCGCGAAGGCCGGATCGAACTGGTCGGGCTGGTGGAATCCGCCCTCGGGGACGACCTCTTTGCCGTCCGGCTGGGCAGTTCCGTGGTGACCATGGAAATACCGACCGGAGAAGAAATCCACGGGAAGTGGATTCTGGTCACCATCGAGCCGGGCCAGCTGACCCTGTACCCCTACACCAGCTAAAACAAGATCAGTACCGGAAGAAGTGTTCCCGCCGCCCCTGGCGCACCAGTTTCAGCCACTGCAGGAACGCCTTCGGATCCCGCTTCACACCCACGAAGTACAGGCCGAACCGGACGATCTCCAGCGCGCCGATCTTCCGCATCCCCGGCTGCGACAGCAAATATCCCCGGTTCCGGTACGTGTAGTACCGCTTCACCTCGTTCGACGGGTCCTGCGCGTGGAACCGCCCGCCCAGCATCGGCTTGAACTCGTCCGAGCCGTCCGGGTGCAGGTACGTGGTGCGCAGCGAGGTCCCGAACGGCAGCCCCGAACGCACCAGCCGCCGGTGCAGCTCGACCTCGTCACCGCGGAAGAACAGCCTCAGGTCCGGCACGCCGACGACGTCCAAAGTGGACGAACGGAACAGCGCCCCGTTCATCAGCGAAGCGATGCCGGGCAGGAAGTCGTCGCCCAGTTCGGCGGCCGAGCGCTTCCAGGTCAGCCCGCGCCGCAACGGGAACGCCAGCTTGTCCGGGTTTTCGATGTTCGACACCACCGGCGAAACCTCGGCCAGGTTCCGCCGTTCGGCGACTTCCAGCAGCACCGACAGCACGTTCTCGTCCGCTGGCCTGCCGTCGTCGTCGGCCAGCCACACCCAGTCCGCGCCCAGCGAGAGCGCGTGCAGCATGCCCAGCGCGAAACCACCGGCCCCGCCGAGGTTCCGGTGCGAGGGCAGGTAGGTGTAGGGCAGTGGGAACGCGGCGACCACGTCTTCGGCGGACTGGTCCGGCCCGTTGTCCACCACCACCAGGTGGTCCACCGGCCGCGTCTGCGCGGCGATGACCTTCAGTGAGTCCGCGAGCAGTTCACGCCGGTGGCGCGTGACCACCACGGCCACCACCGAACCCGCCGCCAGCGCTTGCTCCACGTCTACTCGCCGCCGTTCCCGCTCAGGACCGGGGCCTGCCCGATCCGTTCCAGCGCCTCGGGGCTCAGGTTCTGGAAGGGGTCCCGGCCCTTGTAGGCGGTGAGCACCTCCCGCAGCGAGCCCTGCTGCTTGACCTCACCCTCGTCCATCCAGATCGCCGAATCGCAGAACTCGGCGAGGAACTCGTCGGAGTGGTTGGCGAAGACCAGCAGCCCGGACCGGCGCACCAGGTCCTTGAGCCGGTCGCGCGCCTTGGCCATGAACGCCGCGTCCACCGCGCCGATGCCCTCGTCCAGGATCAGGATCTCCGGGTCGATCGAGGTGACGATGCCCAGCGCCAGGCGCACCCGCATGCCGGTGGAGTAGGTGCGCAGCGGCATCTGGAGGAAGTCGCCGAGCTCGGTGAACTCGGTGATGTCGTCGACCCGCTTCTCCATCTCCTTGCGGGTCATGCCGAGGAACAGGCCCCGGATCATGATGTTCTCCAGGCCGGAGATCTCCGGGTCCATGCCGACGCCGAGGTCGAACACCGGCGCCACCTTGCCGACCACCCGCGCCGAGCCGCGCGTGGGCTCGTAGATGCCGGACAGCAACCGCAGCAGGGTCGACTTGCCCGCGCCGTTGTGCCCGACCAGGCCGACGCGGTCGCCTTCCTTCAGCGAGATCGTCACGTCGCGAAGCGCCTCGATGATCGGGATCCGGCTGCCGGTGCCGATCTTGCCGCCGACCTTCCCGATGACCTTCTTCTTCAGCGAACGCGTTTTCGCGTCGAAGATCGGGAAGTCGACGTAGGCGTTGCGAACATCAATGCTGACCATTGGTTTCCTGTCACACCCAGTAGGAGACGCGGGCACGGTAGTTGCGCATGGCGACCAGGGCCAGGCCCCAGCCGACGATCGCCATCCCGGCGACCGCGAGCCAGCTGTAGATGCTGAGGTGCTGGCCCAGCAGCGGCGCGCGGACCACCTGCACCAGATGGTAGATCGGGTTGAGCTGGATGATCGGCAGCACGGTCTCGGCCAGCTGGTGGCGGTTGCCGCCGACGGCGCTGACCTGGTCCAGCGGCCAGACGATCGGGGTCAGGTAGAACAGCAGCTGGACCAGCGCGTTGATCACCTGGGGGATGTCGCGGAAGCGGGTGGAGATGATGCCGAGCAGCATCGTCACCCAGCCGGCGTTCAGCGCGACCATGACGAACCCGGGAATGGCGAGCAGGATGTCCAGCCCGATGCCGGGGTGGCAGGTCCACGCGGCGTTCGCGCCACCGCAGGTGCCGTCGCCGGTCAGCGTGTACGGCCCGGTCAGCGTCGCCACGTAGATCAGCATGATGATCACGTAGACGATGATGTTGTGGGCGAACATCAGCATCTGGCGCCACACCGTGCGCAGCGCGTACACCGACAGCGGCGAGGGCAGCTGCTTGATCAGCCCCTCGTTGGCGATGAAGCACTCCATGCCCTCGGTGAGGCAGCCGCTGATGAAGGTCCAGACGATCAGGCCGGTGGCCACGTACGGCAGGAAGGTCGCCACCGGCGCGCCGAACAGCACCGCGTACAGGACACCGAGGCCGAGCGCGATGACGCCCTGGCTGATGGTGATCCAGAACGGGCCGAGCACGGAGCGGCGGTAGCGCTGCTTGATGTCCTGCCAGCCGAGGTGGCTCCAGAGCTCACGATTGGCGTAACCCTGGCGCAGATCGCGGATGGCGCGCTTGAACGTGCGGCTGTCGGAGACCGCGGGGGGCGCGGGAACCTGTTCGATGGTGCTGGTGGCGTGCACGAGATACGAGGGTACCGACGAGCTTGACCTGACCGAGACCAGCCCTCACCGCCCGCCGATGCGGACGATGACCTGCTCGTCGGAGTAGGTGTAACCCTCATAGGTGAATTCCACGCCGGTCTCGCCGACGTACTCCATCCACGCCCGGTACTCGTGCCGCTGCCAGCCCGGATAGTTGAAGAACTCGTCGAAGACCACGATGCTGCCCTCGACCAGCCGCGGCCCGCACAGGTCGAGCACGGTCTTCGCGGAGCTGTACAGGTCGCCGTCGACGTGCAGGAAGGCGATCGGGCCGGGGTGCTCGTCGAGGAACTTCGGCAGCGTCTCGTCGAACCAGCCGGGGACCAGTTCCGCGCCGGAGACGTCCGGCAGCCCGTCCACGGTGAAGGTGCCCGCCGGGAACCCGTTGCGCCAGTCCTCGGGCAGGCCCTGGAACGAGTCGAAGCCGTAGACCTCGCCGGCCCGCGCGGCCGCGATGATCTTCAGCGTGGTGCCGGTGTAGACGCCGAACTCCAGCGCCATGCCCTCGGCGGGCGCCAGTGACAGCGCGTGCTCCAGCGTGGCGTGCGGGTCACCGAAGTGCGGCGCGGTCGGCATGTGGTTGCGCACGAAGCGGTTCGCCTCGATCGCCGCCTCCTGGTCGGCCGCGTAGACGATGTCCCGCCGGCTGCGGACCTCGAACTCGACGAGCCGGTCGAAGGCGTGCTTGGCGTCCTGCCGCAGCTCGTGTTCCAGGCGGTCGAGACGTTCTCGCTGCTCGTTCTGGAACGGTTCCATCACCTCGGCCATGGCGCGGATGAACTTCTCGCGCATCGACCGGCGCACTGCTTCGCCTCTGAGCAGCTGATGGATTCTGTCGAGCACCGCAGGGGCCTCCCTCGTTCGCAGGCTCGGCTGGTGGGGCCCCCAATCGCCCCGATGCCTGGCCGCGCCGAAAGCCAGGAGTGTACGCACGCGCCGACTCGCCGTGAACCGGTAGTTGCGTTATAGGGCGCCCGTTTTCGGGTGCACTAGTACATCCGGCGGAGTGCGGCGCGGTGCCCTACAAGTATTGGCCAGTGCCGCTGATCCCGGGGCCGTGGTGCTCGTTCGCGCCCGCCGACGCGCCGGGCGGCAGGCCGCGCCGCATCTGCTCGAGCTGCACGCGCGCGGCCATCTGCTGGGCGAACAGGGCCGTCTGGATGCCGTGGAACAGCCCTTCCAGCCAGCCGACCAGCTGCGCCTGCGCGATCCGCAGTTCGGCGTCGGTGGGCGTGGTGTCCTCGGTGAACGGCGCGACCAGGCGCTCCAGCTCGTCGCGCAACTCCGGCGCGAGCGCCTGCTCCAGCTCCTTGATCGAGGTCTCGTGGATCTCGCGGAGCCGGTTGCGGCTGGCGTCGTCCAGCGGTGCCGCGCGGACCTCTTCGAGCAGCTGCTTGATCATCGTGCCGATGCGCATCACCTTGGCCGGCTCTTCGACCAGGTCGCCGACGGTTTCGTTCTGCTCGGCCTCCTCGCTCGGCGCGATCCTGGCCGTGCCGACCGGGGACCCGTCCGGCCCGACCACCACGACGTGCTGGGCGGACTCGCCGTTCGTGTCTGCTTTCGGATGATTCGGCTCGGTCATGCCCCCGAGCCTAGACGAGTAATGCGTAAGTCGGTCAGTGGTCGTAGGCGGTAAGGGATCGGGTGACGGGTTGGCCGGTGGCGCGGTTGTGCCAGATGGCGGCGGTCAGCGCGAGTAGTCGTTGGGCGATGCGGACGCCGACGCCCTCGATGGTGCGCCCACCGTGTTGTTCGAGGTTTAGTTGACCTTTGAGTGTGTCGTTGACCGACTCGATGAGCTGGCGGATGGACTTGAGCAGCGGTTCGCCGGGATGTGGTGTGCGGTTGCGGTAGGACGGGCGGATCAGCCGGATCCCACGCTCGTGCAGGAACCGGTCCAGCTCACGGGAGACGTAGCCCTTATCGGCGATGATCAGCAGGCCGGGACGTTCGCCGAGTAGGTGGGGTTCATGGTCGCACAGGGCCATGAGCACCTGCCGCTCGTCGATCTTCGGATCGGCCAGTGCCCAGGTGACCGGAAGCCCGGCCGGGGTGCAGACCAGGTGCAGGCGCAGGCCCCAGAACCAGCGGGAGTGCGAACGGCAGAAGCCGTATTTCGCCCAGCCCGCCAGGTCCGAACGCTTGGCCGTTGGCCGGGAGCGGCCGCACTCCACCGGGGTGGAGTCGACGATCCAGGTCGTGTCGGTCCACAGGTCGGTGTCCGCCGCCAGCCAGCGCATCACCTGCTTGATCAGTGGCAACGCGGCACGCAGGCGGCGGTTGTAGCCGGGCTGTCCAGGCAGGAACGGAAAGGCGCCGGGCATACGGGCGGGTACGAACCGCAGCCAGCGGGCTTCGGAGGTGAACCCGAGCAATGCCTGGCCCACCGCGAGGGTGACCAGCTCGGCGTCGGTCAGCCTGGGCGGTCTGCCCAGGCGGCGCCTGCTCGCGAGGTGGTCGTCGATCCTGACGTAGAGTGCGGTCAGAAGGGTGTTCAGGTCTGTCGTCACAAACGGATCTTGAACACCCTTCGTCCTTCCCCGGCTACCACCCCGACTTACGCATTACTCGTCTAGCGGTCCGTGGCTGGTCACGCGGTTCCCAGGCCAACCCCGGAGCACACGGTGATTCGCAGGCTCCGTACCGTGTGCCCATGGCCTTCGACGTCGCTCGGATTCGCGGGTTGTTCCCCGCGCTGGGTGACGGCTGGATTCACTTCGACGGCGCCGCCGGCATGCTGGTCCCCGAACAGGTGGCCTCGGCGGTGTCGACCGCGATGCGGGCCCCGGTTTCCGGTCCGGGGGGTGCGTTTCCGGCCTCACAGCGTGCGGAGAGCATCGTGTCGGCGGCCCGGCGGGCGGTGGCCGACCTGGTTGGCGGGGACCCGGCCGGGGTGGTGCTCGGCGCGAGCGCCTCGGTGCTGATCCAGCGCCTGGTGGACGTGCTGTCCGAGCGGTGGACCATCGGGGACGAAGTGGTGGTCTCCCGGCTCGACGAGCAGGCGAACCTGGCGCCGTGGCGCCGCGCGGCCAAGCGGGTCGGCGCGGTGGTGCGCTGGGGTGAGATCGACATCGAGACCTGCGAACTGCCCGCGTGGCAGTACGAGAACCTGGTGTCCGCGCGCACCAAAGTGGTCACGGTGACGCTGGCCTCGGGCTCGGTGGGCACCCGCCCCGACGTGCCGACGATCATCGAGTTCGCCAAGCGGGTCGGTGCGCTGGTGGTGGTCGACGCCACCTACGCGGCCCCTTTTGTGCCGCTGGACCTGCAGGCGCTCGGCGCGGACATCATGGTGCTCTCGGCGCAGGCCTGGGGCGGTCCGGCGGTCGGCGCACTGGCCTTCCGCGATCCGGAACTGCTGGAGCGGCTGCCGTCGGTGTCGCTGGAGGCCGCGGCCCGCGGCGCGGCCCGGCTGGAGCTGGGCCCGCACGCCCACCCGCTGCTGGCCGGCCTGGTCGCCTCGGTGGACTACCTGTCCGGTTTGGACGATGCCGCGATCGGCTCGCGGCGGGAGAAACTGGTCACCTCGCTCGGTTCGGCGAAGTCGTACCACGCGGGCCTGCTCGCCCAGCTGAGCACCGAGCTGCGCTCGCTGCGGCACGTGATGGTGATCGGTGACGCGATGCGCCGGATCCCGTCGCTGGCCTTCACGGTGGCGGGCAAGAAAGCGCCCGAAGTGGCCGAATATCTTGCCTCGCAAGGACTTTGCGCGTTCGCCGACGATGGCACCGGTGGCGTGTTCGCGTCGCTGGGCGTGGGCGAGGTCGGCGGTGCGGTCCGCATCGGCCTCGCCCACTACTCCAACGTCTTCGAGATCAACCAGCTGGTGCGCGTGCTGGAAGAGCTGCGTTAGGACCGCGCGGCCAGCAGGATCTTGCCGAACACCCCGCCGTCGTCGAGCGCCTGGTGCGCGGCACCGGCGTCGGACATCGGCAGCACCTGGTCCACCACCGGCATCACCTCACCGCGCTCGACCAGCGGCCACAGGTGCTCGCGGACCGCGCTGACGATGCGTGCCTTGTTCTCCAGCGGCCGCCCGCGCAGGCCGAGCCCGGTCACGCTGGCGCGCTTGCCGATCAGCGCGCCGAGGTTCAGCTCGCCCTTCACGCCGCCCTGCATGCCGATCACCATCAGCCTGCCGTCCGGCTTGAGCGCGTCGACGTTGCGGCCGAGGTAGGCCGCGCCCATGTTGTCCAGGATGACGTCGGCGCCCCCGGTTTCCGCGCGCAGCACCTCGACGAAGTCCTGGTCGCGGTAGTTGATGGTGACGTCGGCGCCGAGCTGGCGGCAGCGGTCGAGCCGGTCCGCCGAGCCCGCGGTGACCGCCACCGTCGCGCCGAGCGCCTTGCCGACCTGGATCGCGTGCGTGCCGATGCCGCCCGCGCCGCCGTGCACCAGCAGCACCTCGCCCTCGGCCAGGCCCGCGTGCATCACCACGTTCGACCAGACCGTGCAGGCCACCTCAGGCAGCCCGGCGGCGGCGATCAGCTTGACCTCACCCGGCACCGGCAGCAGCTGCCCGGCGGGCACCACCACCTTCTCGGCGTAACCACCGCCCGCGAGCAGCGCGCACACCTCGTCGCCGACCGACCAGCCCTCGACGCCCTCGCCGAGTTCGGTGATCACGCCGGAGCACTCGAGCCCCATGATCTCGCTGGCCCCCTTCGGCGGCGGGTAGAGGCCGCGGCGTTGCAGCAGGTCCGCGCGGTTCACCGCGCTGGCGGCCACCTCCACCAGCACCTCGCCGTGGCCGGGTACCGGGTCGGGGACCTCGCTCCAGCGAAGGTTCTCGGGTCCGCCTGGTTCGCTGATCGTGATCGCGTGCATACCGTCGACGATAAACCCACAATGTCAATTCGTTACCGGCGGTGGTAAACGGCGGTTAAACGGTTACTGTCCCCGAATCCAACGAATGCCTCTTGACCAGGACCGGAAAAGAGCTGAAGGTGATGCGCATCGCGGCAACCGGCGGTGTCGGGGGACATGCGTGGCCGGGTGCCGATTCCACGTGAGATTGGGGAACCGCTCGATGTCATCCGTGAGAAAAAAGCTCGCGCCCGCGGTCGCTCTGGCGGCCTGCGCGGGCTTGGCGCTGGGCACCGCCCCGGCCGCAGGCGCGCAGGCGCAGGCGGTGCCGGACGGGCCTGCACTGGCCAAGCAGCTGGTGAAGAAGGTCGACGTAGGTGGCGTGAACCGGCACCTGATCGCCCTCCAGCGCATTTCCGACCAGAACGGCCGCACCAGGGCCGCCGGCACGCCGGGTTACGACAAGTCCGCCGAGTACGTCGCCACCAAGCTGGAGGCCGCGGGCTTCACCGTGACCCGCCAGCACTTCCCGTTCACCTACTCCGAGACGCTCGCCGAGAGCCTCAAGGTGGCCGGGCCGACGTGCCGATCATCGTGATGACCTACAGCCCGTCCACGCCGGTCGGGGGCATCACCGCGCCGCTGGCCGTGGTGCCGTCGGATGCCACGCCGGGCTGCGAGGCGACCGACTACAGCGGCGTGACCGGCAAGATCGTGCTGGTGTCGCGCGGTGCCTGCTCGTTCGCGCAGAAGCAGCAGGCCGCCGCGGAGGCCGGTGCGGTCGGCGCGGTCATCTACAACAACACCGACGGTGACCTCAACGGCACGCTCGGCGACCCGGCGTCGGCGAAGATCCCGACCGGTGGCATCACCAAGGCCGCCGGCGAGTCGCTGGCCACGCAGAACGGCGCTTCGGTCACCCTGGAACTGCGCACCATCCAGGAGGAGCGCAGCACCTACAACGTGATCGCCGAGACCAAGACCGGCCGCAAGGACAACGTGGTGATGGCCGGTGCCCACCTGGACAGCGTGCCGGGCGGCGCCGGGATCAACGACAACGGCACCGGCTCGGCCGGGCTGCTGGAGACCGCGCTGCAGCTGGGCGGCAGCCCGAAGGTGAACAACGCGGTGCGCTTCGCCTGGTGGGGTGCCGAGGAGTTCGGCCTGGTCGGCTCGGACTACTACACCGCCCAGCTCAGCTTCGAGCAGCAGCTGGACATCGCGCTGTACCTCAACTTCGACATGATCGGCTCGCCGAACGCCGCGTACTTCGCCTACGACGGCGACGACTCGGCCGGTGAGGGCGCGGGCCCCGGCCCGTACGGTTCGGCGCAGATCGAGCAGCAGTTCGTCGGTTACCTCGGCTCGCAGGGCATCGCGGTGGAGGACACCGACTTCAGCGGCCGTTCCGACTACGGCGGCTTCATCGCGCTGGGCATCCCGGCCGGTGGGCTGTTCACCGGTGCCGAGGGCATCAAGACCGAGGCGCAGGCCGCGAAGTGGGGCGGCACGGCAGGGGTGGCCTACGACCCGTGCTACCACCAGCCGTGCGACAACCTGGGCAACGTCGACCGCAAGGCGCTCGACCGCAACTCCGACGCGCTGGCCTGGGTGACCGCCACCTACGGCATCAGCACCGAAGAGGTCAACGGGGTCAGCTCGCAGGGTGCGGTGAACAAGCAGGCGACCGCGGCGAAGCGGCAGTCGCAGCGCGCGTTCTCGGCACACGCCGAGCACACGCACGACGTCGCCGCCTGATCACCTGGCAATGAACACGAATGTGGCTTTCGGGGCGGATTTCGCTCCGAAAGCCACCTTCGTGTCCGGGGTCAGCCGAGGTCGCGGGTGCTGAAGGTGTCGCAGCGGGCGGGGTCACCGGTGCTGATGCCGGTGGTGAACCACTTCTCGCGCTGCTTCGAGCTGCCGTGGCTGAACTTCGACTGGTCCACCTGGCCGCCGCCCAGTTCGCGCTGGATGTAGTCGTCGCCGATGCGGGCGGCGGTGTCCAGCGCCCGGTTGATGTCGTCCTGGGTGATGTCGGTGACCAGCGGCCTGCCGTTCTCCGTCGGCGTGGTGGTCGCGTGGTTCGCCCAGACGCCCGCGTAGCAGTCGGCCTGCAGTTCCAGGCGCACCGAGTCGGACGCCGGGCCGCTGCGGGTGCGGACGCGGTCCGAGGTGCCGTTGAGGTTCTGCACGTGGTGGCCGTATTCGTGGGCGAGCACGTAGGCCTCGGCGAACGGGCCGCCCTGCGCGCCGAAGCGCGAGCGCAGTTCCTGGAAGAACGCGAGATCGATGTAGACCTCGGAGTCGGCGGGGCAGTAGAACGGGCCGACGTCGGAGCTGGCGTTGCCGCAGCCGGTGCGCACGCCGCCGCTGAAGAAGTTCGTGGTGGCCTTGCGATAGGTCTGCCCGGAGCGGGCGAACTCGGCGGCCCAGTAGTCCTGGATGGAGTTGATCACCGCGACGGTGGCGCAGTCGCGGTTGCGGTTGGCGTCGGCGCCGGTCCGGCATTCCGAGGAGAGCGACGAGTTGTCGGTCTGCTCGCCGGAGCCGAGGCCGGACAGCCCGCTGCCGCTGGGCGCGACCCCGCCGAACTGGGACAGCAGGAAGTACACCACCAGCCCGAGCACACCGAGCCCGCCACCGCCGATGGCGACCCGGCCGCCGATCCCACCGCCGCCGCGCTGATCGGAAACCTCGGACAGGTCGAGGCCCGCACCTTCGTCGAATCGCACGGCCAAAGCCTAACCGCGGTCGGGAAACCCTGCGCGGGCAAGAAAAAGCCTGGGTGTGCGTCCCGCTGCGGGACGCACACCCAGGACTACCGAGGTTGTCATGGAAACTACCGCGGTCGGCCGCATTGCCGGGCCGGCGATGAGCGCTGGCGGTGAGGTCACCGAGGCCACACCGATAACACAGGCTCGAAAGACGCCGAAATGCGCGTTTCAAGACCCGAGCGCACGTGGAATACCCGCGCTCGCGCTGTTCACAATCACGACCTGGTCGCCTGTGAGGTCGCCCCGGTCGTGGGGACACAGCCGGCGGTCAACCGCGAGGAATCATTCGTCACTGCACCACCTAACCCTCTCCCGGGTGGAGGCCCGTCCCGGCGCGCCTGGCCGGTGTGCCGCGGTGCGGGTCGTGCCATCCGCTTGACAACCAAGGATGCGCCTCGGGCGGCGGTCAGACAACCGTTTCGGCGACCACTTTCGGCGGAAGATCCCCGCTGCGGAGGAGGTGGGCGCGGGTTCTACTCTGCGTAGCATGAGCGAGGAAGAACCGCGGTGGCTGAGCGAGCGGGAAATGCTCGCCTGGCGGTCGTACATCGTCGCCACGCTGCACCTGCGGCAGCGGCTGCACCGCGAGCTCGCGGAGGAGCACGACCTCTCGCTCATCGACTACGAGGTGCTGGTCGCGCTGTCGGCCTGCGAGGACGGCCGGGTCCGGATGTCGGAGCTGGCGGCCATGCTGGGTTCGACGAAGAGCAGGCTGTCGCACCAGGTGGGCAGGCTGGAGCACGAGGGTCACGTGCAGCGCGAGCGCGACCCGGCCGACCGGCGCGGGGTGATCACGGTGCTCACGGACAGTGGCCGCGCCCTGCTGGAGCGGGCCGCGCCCACGCACGTGAAGGGCGTGCGGGAGCACCTGATCGACCTGCTCACCGAAGAGGAGCAGGTCGTACTGGGGCAGGCGTTCACGCGCGTCAACGACCACCTGGGGGGCGCCTGGTGACCAGCGGGGCGCTAGGCTCGGGGCAGGGAAGCGTGGCAGAGCGGCCGAATGCACTCGCCTTGAAAGCGAGCGTTGGGAAACCAACCGGGGGTTCAAATCCCTCCGCTTCCGCCATCGCCACCGCCTCGGAACGCGGCGAGTATTTCGCGGGTTCGCCGTAGGTCGTCGAGGGTGAGGACTTCGGTCTCGGCGCTTTCGAGCCGGGCGAGCATTGTGTTCTGCAGCAGGGTGTTCGCGGCCAGGTGCCGCAGGGACGGCGTGAGCACGTAGCGCGCGCCGATCGTGGCCAGTTCGTCGAAGGCGTCGTGCGAGCCTGTGGTGAACTCGTAATAGATGCTCACGATCGGTATCCCTTCTCCTTCGGCGAAGGAGCGCAGTCTTCGTTCCCAGCAGCGAACCCGGCGATCGGGCCAGGTACCGGTGTGGCACCGGCGAGACGCGGTCGTTGCACCCAAAGTACGAGCCTGATTACAGTCCGGTGATGACGATCGTGCGGACCTGGACCGGCCGCGAAGCCAAGTTGTTGCGCACGGCCATGCGCGCCAGCGTCCGCGACTTCGCCGCCCACCTCGGCGTGGGCACCCGGACGGTCTCCAAGTGGGAGGCGCGGGGCGCGGACATCCGGCCCACGCCCGAGATGCAGGCGGTGCTCGACACCGCGCTCGCTCGCGCCACCGACGACGTCCGGACGCGCTTCTCCGGCCTCCTCGACGAGGTACCGTCCGATCCCATGAGGCGCCGCACGCTCGTCAAGTGGGGGCTCGCCGCCACCGCCACCGCGGGACTGGGGGCGGGCAAGCTCGGCTCCGCCGAGGTCGCCACGATCCGGCGAGCGACGGCGCGCCTGTGCGGCCTCGACCACCGCCACGGCGGTGAGACCCTGTGGCGCGCCGGGGTGAACTGGTCGCAGCAGGCGCACCTCATGCTGGAGCGCGGCACCTACGGCGGCCGGATCGGCGACCAGCTGCTCGCGGCCACCGGGAACCTGCAGATCCGCACCGGCTGGCTGGCCTGCGACGCCGGTCAGCACGACGTGGCGCAGGCCAGCTTCACGGACGCGCTCGCGGTAGCCAGGCAGGCCGCCGACGCTGAGATCGAGACCCGCGCGCTGGCCGGTCTCGGGTTCCACAGCAATCTGTTCGGCCGCCCGCGTGAGGGCCTGCGCTACTCCAAGGCAGCCGCGGCCGCGGCGGCGCGGCTGCCCCGGACGCCACGGGCGACCGCCGCGTCGTTGCTGTCCGCGGCCGTGGGAGGTGCGCGTAGCGGTGACGCGGCGGAGGCCGGAAAGGCGATCGCGGGAGCGCGTCGCGCGCTCGACGCCGATCGTGGTGACGTGGCTGCCGATTGGGCGGCCTTCCTGAGCCCGCTCGAAATCGACGCGGTCGAAGCGACCTGCGCGGTGGAAACCGGTCACCACGCCCGGGCGGAGTTGCTGTTCGAGCGGGCCATCGCCGGGTACGGCGGCGCTTTCGCCCGCAACGTCGCGCTCTACCGGGTCCGGCTCGCCCAGGCGCGACTGCGAGCGGGCGCTGTCGATGGCGCGGTCGAAGCGGTGGACGCCGTGCTCGACGAACTCGACGGCGAACTGGAGAGCTGGCGGGTGAGCACGGAACTCGGCCGGGTGCGGCGGGAGATCGCTCGGCATCGCGGGGCTCCCGGCGTCGAGCGGTTCCTCGACCGCGTGAGGGGGATCAGTGCTCAGCCGACATGACGCGGCCGGTATGCGAGCCCAGCGCGAAGCACTGCTGGCGGTGTACCAGGAGGTTTACGCGGATCAGCTGGATGATCCCTTTTTCGCGCCCGATCGGTTCTGGGAGCGGCTGGAGAGTTACGCCAAGTGGCCTGGCTTCTCGCTCGTGACGCTGCACCACGGAGGCTTGGTCGGGTACTCGCTCGGTTACCGGTTGCCGCCGCGGTCCGCGTGGTGGCGCGGGTTCCTGGGCGACGTCGAGCCGGAACTGCTGGTGGAGGACGGCGAACGCACGTTCGCGGTGACCCAGCTGATGGTGCGCCCCGTCTTCCGGCGGCGCGGGCACGCTTGCGAACTGCACGACGCGCTGCTCAGCGACCGCCCGGAGCAGCGCGCCACCTTGCTGGTGAAGCCCACCAACACACCCGCGCGGACCGCGTACCTCTCCTGGGGCTGGGAGGTGTTCGGGCAGGTGCGGCCGTTCGAGGACGCGCCGGTCTACGACGCGCTCCTGCGGCAGCTGCGCTGAAGACCCCGGTCAGGCCTCGGCGGCGGCTTTCGCGGCCTCTCGGGCGGCGATCCTCGCCTGGACCTCCGGGCGGCGCAGCGGCGGCACCACGGCCGGCGGCTTGCGACGCGCGGGCAGGGCGTTGATCAGCTTCTCGGTCGCGGCGGCGATCTCGGCGACCGCGGTCTCGTAGGCCTCGCGGTTGTTCTTCGAAACCGAACTGACCCCGCCGACCTTCCGGACGTACTGCTCGGCCGCGGCCTGGATCTCCTCGTCGGTGGCGACCGGCTCGAGCCCGCGCAGGTTGGTGATGTTGCGGCACATGGCACCACCATACGTCGGCCGGCTCGAAATCGGCTCGAAATCGTGGTTCACCCTGGCGCACCCTGTGCTCGCGCGCGCGTACGGGGCATCCTGGAAACACGGCGAAGATGGGAGGAAACCATGCAGGCAAGCGTCGGCGACAAGCTGCTGACCCACGGCCGGGTGGTCGGCCAGCAGGACCGGTTCGCCGAGATCGTCGAAGTGCTCGGCGAGGACGGCACCCCGCCGTACCGGGTGCGGTTCCCCGACGGCCACGAGGCGCTGGTCAGCCCCGGAGCGGATTCCGTGGTGCGCAACCGGGACGCCTGAGCCACCGGGCGGGGGAGGGGGATTTTGTCATGCCGTCCTGCGCACCGTGCGCGTTGTGCGCCACCCGCCCCTGGCGCGGCCCGTGACCTGGCGTGACCCACTACCGCAGGCGGACCCCGCCACCTTCTGGGGTGCGCTCGAACAGCCGGACCGGCAAGCGCTCGCGGTCGCCGGTGCGCTGTGCTCCTACCCCCGCCCGGCCACGCTCTGCCGCGAAGGCGAGGGCGCCGACGGCGTTTTTGTGCTCTACGGCGGCCTGGTCGAGGTGTTCCGCGCCGACTCGAGCGGCAACCGGACGGTCATCGCGCGCCGCGGGCCCGGCGAGATCGTCGGTGACATGGCCGCGGTCGACGGCGGCCCGGTGTCGGCCACCGTCCAGGTGCTGCGCCAGGTGCGCGCGCTGGTGGTGCCCGCGGTCCGGTTCGCCGCGCTGTGCCGCGAGCGCCCGCGCATCGCCTGGCCGGTGCTGACCAACGCGGTGGCCCGCCTGCGCGACAGCGACCTGCACCGCCACCAGCACCGCTTCGACACCCGCCGCCGCACCGTGCAGTGCTTGCTCGACCTCGCCCGCGTGGAGAGCCGTTCCGGGGAACTCGTGACGATTCGCTTGACGCAGCGCGAACTGGCGGACATGGTGCTCGCGTCACTGGTTTCGGTGACCAGGGTGCTCGAAGAGCTCCGGCGCCGGGAAGTGGTGACCACCGGCCGCGGCCGGATCAGCGTGCGCGTGCCGGCCCTGCGCGCGCTGCTCGACGAGGCCGAAGGCTGAGTTCGGCGTTGCACGTCATTTGACGCAGAAGGTTCCCGGTGGCCGGGATACCGTGATCTTGCGACGGTAAATGGCTACCGGAAAAGGTGATTCCCGATGCGAATGCTGTGCGCTCCAGCGCTGATGATCAGGATTGTCGCCACCGCGCTGCTGGTCGGGTTGATCAGTGGTTTTGTGCTTGGTGTCCAGCTCAACCCGGTTTTCGGCGAACCGGTTTCGGCTGGCTACACCCCGGTGGCGCCGACCGTTTACGAGCAGGCCGACGGCCGCTGAACCGCCGGGTTTCCACTCGACGGCAGCCGTCCCGGAAATGTCATCTTTTCACCGGTGGTACGGACTTGTTTTTTCCAGCTGCTTCCTTTGAGACTGGCGGCGTACGGCATTCAGCGCAGGACCGGAGATTCTTTTTCCGGTCCGCCTGGAACGTTGGCGCTTTTCCGAGAATGGAGTTCTGGTGGCGGATCCGACCTTCGACCCGATCCTGGAAGTGCGCCGCCCCCGTGCGGTCCGGTTGTTCGCGCCGATCCCGCCACCGCGCCGCGGCACCGCGCTGGTGCTCGAACCCCGTGAGGGCGAACCGGTGGTGGTGGACGCGGACGGCCGCGTGCCGGACGCCTGGCTGGGCAACTACCTGCGGTCGTGGCTGGTGGACCTGGCCGACCACGAACTCGCCTTCACCGAGTCCCTGCCCGCCGAGGACCCGGACCTGGCCTTCGACGCCGAGGTGCGCTGCACCTGCCGCGTGGACAGCCCCGGTCAGGTGGTGCGGCGCCGGGTGCGGGACGTGGCCGCCACCGTCCGGCCCGCGCTGGCCGCGTTCCTGCGTGACATCACCGCCGCCTACGACATCGACGCCTACGCCGACGCAGAAGCGGATCTCAACGCACAGCTGGAGTTCTTCACCGCCGACCCGGCGCTCCACATTGGACCGTGCTCGGTGCGGCTGCACGTCGATCCGGCGGTGCGCGGCCGGGCCGGGCACCCCGGCGGCCGCCTCCGGCTGGGGCAGATGCACCGCGGCGCGCTGGGCAGGCTGGTCACCAGCGGCGACCCGGCGCTGGCCGCGCGCCTGCTCGCCGGGGTCGACGTGACGCACGAGCGGATCCCGACCATTTCGCCGCCACCGCCGCCGAGCCGGTCCGTGCACGCGATGGGCATGGTCGATCCCGAGCCGTCCGGGGCGGCGCTGCGGGAACGGCTGATCGCCCATCTGCGTCAGAACCACACCAAGCCAGGGGGTCACTGATCGAGCAAGGCCGGTGGTCCGTTCGCTGAAGGGGGGCGAACGGCCCGCCGGCCCGCCGTTTTCGGTGTCACCCGATCGAGTTGTTCTCGGCGCACCGGCCAGGTGAGTGGCGCGGGTGCGGTTCCGCCGGGGCTGAACGCGCTGGTAGCTTCCCCTCACTCGCGTGGTCACTGTCGGCGCAAAGCCGGTGACACCAAGCATCGGAGGTTTGGTCTGGTGACGCGGACTTTTCGGCATCGGCGGCGTCGACTGCCCAGTGGTACGCCCGCACCCGCGAACCTGTACGACCGCACCGGGATCATCGGGGCGAGCGAAGTCGGGCGTCGTGCCGGGGATCCGCTGGAGCCCGCCGAGCGCGGTGGCCTGCGCCACGCGGCGCTGGTGATGGGTGCGGCCGCGGCGTTGTTCTTCGTCGGCTGGCTCGGCACGCACGGTGTGCCGCAGGTGCCGACCCCGCTGGAAACCGCGCAGGCGCCCGTGCAGGCGCCGCCGCGGGTGCTCGCCGAGCCGGAACCGGTGGTGGAAAAGCCCGCTGTGCCACCGGAAACGCCGAAGGAGGAGGCGCCGAAGCCGGCCACCGCGGTGGTCGCCGCTTCGGAGACCAAGGCCAAGAAGAAGCCCGAGCCGAAGAAGAAGCCCGCCGCGACCGCCGAGGCACGCAGCGACCTGCCGGTCCAAACCACCCAGCCCAAGCCGAAGAACCCCGTCGAGCAGTTCGAGGAACAGTTCGAGCAACTCGTCGGCCCGGTCTTCGACCAGATGGTGTCCCAGGCCAGAGGCGGCCGCTAGGCACGAGAGAACGAGAAACCGGCCCGCCGCTGGGAAAGCGGCGGGCCGGTTTGCTTGCTACCGGGTCAGCTGACGTAGAGCAGCTTGTTCGGCGAACCGGAACCCGGGTTCTTCACCACGCCGTTGGTCGCGGCGTTCTTCAGCGCGGTCTGCACCTGGGCCGGGGTGGCCGAGGGGTTGGCCGACAGGTAGATCGCCGCGGCACCGGCCACGTGCGGCGAGGCCATCGAGGTGCCGGACATCGAAGTGGTGCCACCACCGTTCCGCGTGGAGGTCACGCTGACCCCGGGCGCGAAGATGTCCGAGCAGGTGCCGTAGTTCGAGAAGCTCGCGCGGTTGTCGCTGGAGTCGGTGGCGTTCACCGTGATCGCCTCCGGCGCGCGGGCCGGGCTGTAGTTGCAGGCGTTCGCGTTGGAATTGCCGGACGCCACGACCACCGTCACACCGGCGTTGCTGGCGTTGCGCACCGCGGTGTCCACACTGGACGCCGCGCCCCCGCCGAGGCTCATGTTCAGCACCGCGGGCTTCTTCGCGTTCTTGGCCACCCAGTCGATGCCCGCCACGATCTGGGCGTAGGACCCGGAACCGGAGCAGTTCAGCACGCGCACCGCGACCAGGCTGGTCGACTTGGCCACGCCGTAGGTGGTGCTGCCGACGGTGCCCGCCACGTGCGTGCCGTGGCCCTGGCAGTCGGAGGCGTTGGTGTCGTTGTCGATGAAGTCGTACCCGCTGGTCGCCCGGCCGCCGAAGTCCGGGTGCTGCATGTAGATCCCGGTGTCGGCGATGTAGGAGGTGACGCCCTCACCGCCGTTGGGATAGGTGTAGGTCTTGCTCAGCGGCAGGTTGCGCTGGTCGATCCGGTCCAGGCCCCACACCGGGTTGTTCTGCGTGCCCTGGATGGTCAGCACGGCGTTCTGCTCGACGTACTCCACCCGCGGGTCGGCGGCCAGCCGCTTCGCCTGCTTCTCGCTCATGTTCGCCGAAAAGCCCTGCATCGCCGCGGTGTAGGTGAGCCCGACCGAGCCACCGTGTCTCGCGGTCAGTTCCGCCGCGGTGTCCCCGACCGAGCTGATGCCGAGCTGGTCCTTCAGCTTGACGACGTAGCTGCCGGGGATCGCGGCGCCCTCGCCCGCGCCCCTGATCTGGCCCTCTTCCGGCTGCGCCGCGGCGGTCCCGCCGACGGCGACGCTCAGTCCGGTCACCGCGGCCAGCAGGCCCGCGTACAACGGCTTGCGGATGTTCACCATGGGTACTCCCGTCGAATCCGGTGGCTGGGGTCCTCACGAAAAATCGTCGCCCCGGGCCACCGGGCGAACAATCCGCAAATATTTCACTAGGGGTACGTATTTAAAGAAGTTTTCCGACCGACCTCGGTGCGTGAGCGCGCGCCGAGTTTCCGCAGCACATTCGCCACGTGCTGCTCGACCGTCCGGGGCGAAAGGAACAGGCCGTTCGCGATTTCCCGGTTGGTCCGGCCGGCCGCGAGCATTTCCGCGACCTCCTTCTCACGCGGTGACAATTGCTGACCGTAACCGCGCCTGCCTCGCTGTGACGGCGCCCAGGCACCGTGCTCACGCAGCCGGTGACGGCACCGGCCCGCGTCACGGGCGGCGCCGAGCGCTTCGTACCCGTCGGCGGCGGCGCCCAGTTCGGCGAGCGCGGTGGCGGTGTCGCCGGTTTCCAGCCGTGACAACGCGCCGCGTTCTCGCGCCCAGTGCGCCAGGTACGGCATCGGCATCGCGTCCGCCAGTTCGCGCGCGCTCGCGAAGCGTTCCGTGGCGTCCGCGTGCTTCCCTTGTGCGGCAAGCAAAACCGCCTGGGCGGAGGCGAGTCCCGCCGAGGCCGCCGGGGCGTCACGCCCGGCGATGCCGCTCTCGAAGTCCTGGATCGCCAGCTCGGCGTCGTCGAACCGGCCCGCGTGCACGTAGGCGTCCACCGCCGACGGCACGAGTTCCGCCGCCCACACCCAGATCTCCTTGCGCCGCGCGGTGGTCATGCCGTGGTCGGCCGCCGCGCACGCGCCCGGCACGTCCCCGGCGGCCAGGCGCACCCGCGCGAGCATGCCCGCCGCGCTCAGCACCACGGTCATCACGCCCTGGTCCGGGTTGAGCAGATTCGTTGCGGCCAGGTGCTTTTCGGCTTCCTCGAACTCGCCGCGCACACACGCGAGCCCGGCCAGCACGAGCGCCGACTCCGAGGTGATCGCCGAGAGGTCGCGGTACTTCTCACGCAGCGCCTCGGCGGACTCGGCGAGCCCGGACCAGTTGCCGGTGAGCCAGTCGAGCCGCGCCCTGGTCGACTGGCCGTTGCCGGTGACGAAGAGCGCGCCGGCGCAGTTCGCGATCCGCAGGCCGTCCTTGAGGATGCGCGCGGCGCGGTCGAAGTGGCCGACCCAGGCGCCCGCGTCGGCGAGGTTGCACCAGAACCGCGCCTGCTGCACGCGTTCGGCCACGGTCACCGCGACCTCACCGGCTTCGGACTTGAACCGCTCGAACTCGTCCCACGCCGAGCCGTCGCCGATGTGCGCGCGCCCGGCGATGCGGTCGGCGGTCAGCGCCAGCCGCAGTTCGGGGTCGTCGAGCTGGTCGTGGACCTGGCGCGCGCGGTCCATCCAGTGCTGGTGCCACGACAGCGGGGTGGTGCCGTCGATCGGCTGCGCCAGCAGGTTGATGCCGCGCGCGGCGAGTTCCGGGTCACCGGCGAGTTCGTCGATGGCCTTCTGCACGGCGGCGCGCCCGCGGGACAGCTCACCGCTCTTGCGCACCAGCAGCAGGCCGGTGTTCATCCGGATGGTGCCGCGGGTGACCGCCGACAGCTCGTACTCGCCGATCACCTTCTCCAGCGTCCTGGTGACGTCGGGGCGGAGCCCGCGCAACGCCACGCGGCTGAGCTTCTCGGCCATCCGGCCCGCGTCCTCGGCCGCGGGCTTGGTGCCGTCGAGCACCGCCTGCAGCGCGTCGATGGCCAGTGAGGTTTC
This sequence comes from Amycolatopsis albispora, assembly GCF_003312875.1. Taxonomy (NCBI): domain Bacteria; kingdom Bacillati; phylum Actinomycetota; class Actinomycetes; order Pseudonocardiales; family Pseudonocardiaceae; genus Amycolatopsis; species Amycolatopsis albispora. The sequence goes on along the minus strand of NZ_CP015163.1, from coordinate 5,989,136 downwards.
GCCGAGTTCGATGGCCTGGTCCGCCGCCGCTTCGGCGTACCGCTGCCATTCCCCGATGCGACCGGCCGCTTTCGCGTGCCCGGCCAGCTGCACCAGTGGCGGGGGTTCGATGGCTGCCAGCGCCCGCATCGCGCGCGCGTGCAGCAACTGTCTTTCCGGGCCGCTGATCGCGTCGTAGACCGACTTCATCGCCAGCGCGTGCCGGAAGCCGTAGCGGTCGCGGGTCACCTCGCGCAGCACCCCGGCGTCCAGCGCCTGCGCCAGCGCGGTGGACAGCGGGCGCCCGCGCAGCCCGGCCAGCGCGCCGAGCAGCGAGATCTCGGCTGGTACCCCGAGCACGGCCGCCGAGCGCGCCACGCGCACCGCGGTGTCGGACAGCGTGCTCATCCGCTCGGTCATCGCTTCACGCAGCAGGACCGGCACCTCGAGGCTGTCCAGCAGCCGGTGCCCGGTCGCGCGGTCGACCTCGACGGCTCCGGCCGGGCCACGCAGCGCGCGCAGCGTTTCCTCCACCACGAACGGGATGCCGGCGGTGCTCTCGTGCAGTTTGGCGGCGAACTCCTCGGCCACGCGCGGCGCGTCGAGAATGGTCGATGCCAGCGTGCGCACCGCGGGCACGTCCAGCGGGCCGAGCTGCACGCGGGCCGCGCGCACACCCTCGGCCGGTCGGTACGGCACACCGAGCGGACCACCGGTGCGCAGGTCCTCGCTGCGGTAGGTGACCACCACGCCGAGCTGCTCCGGCGGCCGCGACAACACGAACCACAGCAGGTCGCGCGTGCGCTCGTCGGCCCAGTGCAGGTCGTCGATGACCAGCAGCGCGGGCCCGCAGGCGCCGAGCAGCTCGCGGATGGCGCGGAATTCGCGGTGCCGTTCGGCGGCGGTGTCGGCCAGCGGCTGCGGGCGCGGCGGCAGCAGGTCGGCGATCTCCGGCAGCAGCGGCCGGAGCACACCGGCCACCGGGCTCAGCGGCCCGATCGGGAAATCGGCGACCCCGCGCAGCGCTTCCAGCACCGGGCCGTAGGGGAAGGGCTCTCGCAGCGGCTGGCACGAGCCGGTGAGCACGCGCGTGCCGGCGAGTTCGGGCCGTCGCAGCAGTTCCTGCACCAGCCGGGTCTTGCCCATGCCCGCCTCGCCTTCGAGCAGGACGGCGGACGGGCGCTCGGCGACCAGCTCGACGAGCGTGGTCAGCTCGGTGTCCCGGCCGACGAGCACGGGTGAACTCGTCCGCACGGACAGCACCGAGGACAACGGTGGCATCAGTGGCACCGTCGGCACGGCGGTTGCAGGGCGTTGGGCCATCCACATCATGGCTCGCTCCTCGACAACGGGTGACTGGGGCAGGTCACCGCGCTGAGCGGAGCCTAGGCAGTCGGGCACCCGCTGGTAAACCTTGTGCAACCCGGCGAATCGCCTGGTGAAAAGGTCGATTCGGAACGGAATGTCACCGTTTTGCCGACTTCTGGTGGACCCCGGATGACACTGAGTAGTCAACTCGTGTTCTTCACCTGTTCCGGCGGTAACTCCCTCGGACGTGTGAGCCGAGATGTCACGTCCAGTAAGCAACGAAAATTCCTACGTACGGACCCACACGTTCGGGTGAATATCGAATAACACTCTTGCCACGCGGGCCGCGTGGCACACTGTGCGGATGTGGCGGTCGTGGCTGATCGGACTGGGCTGGCTGGCCGCGGTGGCGCTGCTCCTGGTCTCCCTGTTGTACGCCTTCCAGCGCAAGGTGATCTACCTGCCGACGGCCGACGTGGTCCCCGCCGCGGCGACCGTGCTGCCGGGGGCGCGTGACGTCGCCTTCGACACCGCCGACGGCCTCCGGCTCGGCGGCTGGTTCGTGCCCGCCCGCGGTCAGGACACCGGGTTCACCGTGCTGGTCGCCCCCGGCAACGCCGGTGACCGGTCGCTGCGGGCGCCGCTAGCCCGCGCGCTGGCCGCTCGCGGGCTGAGCGTGCTGCTGTTCGACTACCGCGGTTTCGGCGGGAACCCCGGGTCGCCGAGCGAAGAGGGGCTGACGCAGGACATCCGCGCGGCGCACCGGTTCCTCGTCGGCGAACTCGGGGTGCCGCCGGACCGGCTGCGGTACTACGGCGAGAGCCTCGGGTGCTCGCTGGTCGCGAAGCTGGCGACCGAGCAGCCGCCCGCCGCGTTGATCCTGCGGTCGCCGTTCGTGGACCTGCCGTCGATCGGCGAATTGCAGTACCCGTTCCTGCCGGTGCGCTCGATGATGTGGGACCGCTACCCGGTCGCCGACGACGTCCGGCGCGTCACCGCGCCCATCGTCGTGGTCTACGGCGACGCCGATTCGATCGTGCCGCCGGAGCAGAGCATCGAGGTGGCCGCCGCCGGCCGGGCCCGCGCGGTGCCCGTGCACGGCGCCGACCACAACGACCGCTCCCTGTTGGACGGTCCGCAGCTGATCGACACCGTCGTCACGCCGTGACCGGCGGGGTTGACAGCGGACCGGGCGGCGGGCGACCCTCGGAATAACTGATCCGTCAGTCAACTATCCTCTCGCCGCCGTCGCCGACAGGAGAACGCCCATGCCCCACGCCCTTCGCGACGCACTGGAGCTGACCGCGGAGCAACGCCAGTTCCGCGCGCTGGCGGCGGAGTTCGCGGCCAGGGAGATCCGCCCGATCGCCAGGGCGGTGGACGACGCGCAGACCGAGTCACCGCTGGAGTTGTGGCGCCGCGCGGCGGCGGTCGGGCTGACCGGGTTCATGCTGCCGGAGTCGGTCGGCGGTGGCGGGGTGACCGACCTGCTCACCCAGTCGCTGGTGCAGGAAGCCTTGTGCCACGGGGACATCGGCATCGGCAACCTGATCACCTCGAACGGCTTCTTCGCCGCGCCGATCCTCGAACTCGGCACGCCGGAGCAGCACGACCGCTGGCTCGCGCCGCTCACCGGCGACGACCCGCCGCTGACCGCGCTCGCCGTCACCGAGCCCGACGCCGGGTCGGACGCGGCCTCGCTGCGCACGCGCGCCGTCCGCGACGGCGACAGTTATGTCCTCAATGGACAGAAGGCGTGGACCTCCAACGCGCCCTACGCCCGGTGGTTCGTGTTGTTCGCCACGGTCGACCCGGAGCGCGGCGCCCGCGGGGTGACCGCGTTCGTGGTCGACCGCGACACGCCGGGGCTGACCGTCGGCAAGCCCGTGCGCAAGCTCGGCCAGCGTGCCATCGTCAACGCGGAGGTGTTCCTCGACGACGTCCGCGTGCCCGTGGCGAACCGGCTCGGCGAGGAAGGCCAGGGCTTCTACGGCCTGATGCGCACCTTCGACGCGTCACGCGTGCTGATCGGCGCGTCCACCACCGGGCTCGCGCGTGCCGCACTGGACCTCGCGCTCGACTACGCCCGCCGCCGGATCCAGTTCGGGGTGCCGATCATCGAGCACCAGGCGGTAGCCTTCCGGCTCGCCGACATGGCGGTCAAGGTGGACACCTCGCACCTGCTCACGCAGCGCGCGGCCCGGCTGTTCGACGCCGGGGAGGCGGTCACCGCCGAAGCCGCCGCGGCCAAGCTGGTTGGTTCGGAGAACGCGATGTGGTGCACTTGGGCGGCGGTCCAGACGCTCGGCGGCTGGGGCTACTCACAGGAATTCCTGGTGGAGAAGTGGATGCGGGACGCCAAGCTGGAAGAGATCGAGGAAGGGACCTCGGACATCCAGCGGCTGGTCATCGCCAGAAGGCTGGCCAGGGCATGAGCACCGAACCCGGCCCGTTCACCGATCCGGCGTCGGTCGCCGTGGTCGGCGCGAGCGCGGATCCGGCCAAGTGGGGGCACTGGCTGGCCAGGGGCGCGCTCGCCGGTGAGGACCGCCGCCGCGTCTACCTGGTCAACTCCCGCGGTGGCGCGGTGGCCGGCCGCGTGCCCTACGCCAGCCTCGACGACCTGCCCGAACCACCCGAGCTGGTGGTGTTCAGCGTGCCCGCGTCCGCCGTGCCCGAGGTGGTCGACAAGGCGCTGGAACTGGGCGCCCGCGGGCTGGTCGGGATCAGCGCCGGGATCGAAGACGACTACGAACTCGCGCGCCGGGTGCGCGCGGGCGGGGCGCGGCTGCTCGGCCCGGCCTGCCTCGGCCTGTTCGACGCCGAAACGCAGCTGGAGCTGGCGTGGGGCCAGTTCGAACCGGGCGCGCTCGGCATCGTGTCGCAGAGCGGCCAGGTCGGGCTGGAGCTGGCCGGGCTGGCCGCCTCGGCGGGCATTGGCGTTTCGCGGTTCGTGTCGGTGGGGCGCCAAGCGGACCTGACGCTGGAGGAGATGGTCGGCGAGCTGGTCGAGCACGAGTCCACGCGGGTGGTGGCGATCTACGCGGAGAGCTTCGGCGACGGCCGCGAGCTGGTCCGCACGATCACCCGGCTGACCGAGGCGGGCAAGCCGGTGGTGGTGCTGACCGTCGGCGAGAGCGATGCCGGGCGGACGGCCGCGCGCTCGCACACCGGCGCGCTGACCTCCTCGCTCGACGTGGTCGACGCGGCCTGCCGCGCGTCCGGCTCGGTCCGCGTGCGGACGCCGGCGGAAGTGATCGACCTGGCGCGGTACCTGCTGCTCACCACGCGGCCGAAGGGCAAGCGCGTGGCGATCGTCGGGGACAGCGGCGGGCAGGGCGCGGTCGCCGCCGACGTGACCGCGCGTGCCGGGCTGCGGGTGACGCCGCTGCCCGCGGTGCTCGCCGCCCGGATCGAAGCGGGCCTGCCGGACGCGGCGAACTCGGTCAACCCGATCGACCTGGCCGGTGGCGGGGAGCAGGACCTGCGCAGCTACGCCCGCGTCGTGCGCGAGCTGACCGGCAGCGGCGAGGTGGACGCGGTGCTGCTCACCGGCTACTTCGGCAGCTACGGCGAGGACACGCCGACGCTGCGCGAAACCGAGCTCGGTGTGGTCGCCGAACTCGGTTTCGCGGTGCACCGCACCGGGATTCCGGTGGTGGTGCACAGCATGTCGGCCGATTCCGACGCGGTGCGCGCGCTGCGGGACTGCGGTGTGCCGACCTATCACACCGTCGAGGCGGCGGCGGGTGCGCTCGGCACGGCCGCGCAGTTCGCGCCGCCCTGCCCGCTGCCGCTCGTGTGGGGCAGTGCGGCACCGGTCGGCGAGGGCTATCTCGCCGCGCGTGACCTGGTGGCTTCGGCGGGCGTGCGGTTCCCCGCGGGTGCGGCGGTGACCGATCGCGAAAGCCTGCTCGCCGCCGCGGAACGGTTGCGGCCACCGTACGCGGTCAAGGCGGATTTCCTCGCGCACAAGAGCGAAGCCGGCGGCGTGGTGCTCGGGCTGACGGACGCGATGTCGGCGGTGTGGACGCTGGAGGACATGCTGCACGAACTGGGCCCCGGCCGGTACGTGCTGGAGGAGATGGACACCCGCGAGCACACCGTGGAGATCATCATCGGCGCGCGGCGCGACCCCGCGTTCGGCCCGCTGGTCATGGTCGGCGCCGGCGGCACCGACGCCGAGCTGCAGCGCGACACCACGATCGAACTCGGCCCGGTCGACACCGAGCGGGCGATGACCATGCTGCGTAGGCTCCGGTGCTATCCGCTGCTGGACGGCTGGCGCGGGCGCGAGCCGCTGGACGTGAAGGCACTGGCCGAAACGGTCGCGGCGGTGTCCTCGGTGCTGGCCGGCTGCGCGGCGGTGGCCGAGATCGAACTGAACCCGGTGCGGGTCGGCGCCGACGGCGTGATCGCCGTCGACGCGCTGCTCACCAGGGCCGGAGAGGAACGCACGTGAAGCTCAGCGGTGGGGCCGCACTGGTGGAGTCGCTGGCCGCGCACGGGGTCGAGGTGGTGTTCGGCATTCCCGGCACGCACAACCTCGGCATCTACGCCGAACTCGGCCGGTGCGGCATCCGCCACGTGCTGACCAGGCACGAGCAGGGCGCCGGTTTCGCCGCCGACGGGTACGCGCGCGTCACCGGCAGGCCCGGCGTGTGCCTGACCACGAGCGGTCCGGCGATTCTCAACGCGGCCACCGCGGCCGCGCAGGCGTACTCCGATTCGGTGCCGATGCTGTTGATCTCGCCGGGCCCGCCGGTGCGGCATCCCGGGCGCGGCAACGGAATCCTGCACGAGGTGCGCGACCAGACTGGCGCGATGGCCGCGGTCACCGCGGGCAGCCACCGGGTGACCAGCGTGGCCGAGATCCCGGCCGCCGTCGCGCAGGCGTTCGCGCAGCTGCGGTCCGGGCGGCCGCGTCCAGTCCACTTGGAACTCCCGCTCGACCTGATCGACGAGGCGGACGACGTGGACCCGGTGCCGCCGATCCCGGTGGCGCGCCCGGTGCCCGCGCCCGACGCGCTGGCCAGGGCACTCGAGCTGCTGAACACGGCGGACCGGCCGGGCGTGCTGGTCGGCGGTGGGGCGCGGGGTGCTGCGGAACCGCTCGCCGAACTCGCCGCGCGGCTGGGCGCGCCGGTGCTGTCCACGGCCAACGGCAAGGGGATCCTGCCCGAGGACCACGCCTGCGCGCTGGGCGCCGGGCTGCACCACTTGTCCGCTGCGGACTTCACCGCCGACTGCGACGTGGTGCTCGCCGTCGGCACCGAGCTGGCACCCGCCGACCTGTGGAACGGCCCACTGCGGTTCACCGGCCGCCTGATCCGCATCGACATCGACCCGGCCGCCGTGGTGACCAACGCCAATCCGGACGTGCCGCTGGTCGGCGACGCCGCGGCCACGCTGCGCGCCCTGCTCGACGGCCTCACCCGGGTGTCCATTTCGGACTCTTTCGGCCGGGTGGCGCGCTGGCGGCAGCAGCTCTTCGCCGAGGCCACCCGGCAGGGCGGGCCGTGGCTGCCGATCCTCGCCGCGCTCGACGAAACGCTGGGCCGCGACGGCATTCTCGCCGCCGACAGCGCGATGGTCTGCTACTACGGCGCGTTGTCGAACCTGCCGCGCTACACCCCCGGCTCGTTCCTGTACCCGACCGGGCTCGGCACCCTCGGCTACGGCCTGCCCGCCGCCATCGGCGCCCGGCTCGGCCGCCCGTCGTCGCGGGTCGCCGCCCTGCACGGCGACGGCGGCATCATGTTCACCGTGGCGGAACTGGCCGCGGCCGCCGCGCTCGACCTCCCGCTGCCGGTGCTCGTGGTGGACAACGGCGGTTACGGCGAGATCCGCGACGAGATGGCCGAACGCGGCGACCTCCCGCTCGCCGTCGACCTGCCCAGCCCCGATTTCGCCGAACTGGGGCGGTCGATGGGCTGCCACGGCGTCACGCTGCCCGACTACGACGGGCTGGTGGAGGTGCTCGGCGACGCCTTCGACGCGGATCGCCCGACCGTGATCCACCTGCGTGGCTAGAAGACCTAGGCTCGGCGCATGCCTGGGGACGTACTGACCACGCGCGCGCTGAACCGCGCCACGCTGAGCCGTCAGCTGCTGTTGGCGCGGGCGCGCATGTCCGCCTTTGACGCGGTGGCGCACCTCGCCGGTTTGCAGGCGCAGGCCCCGTTTCCGCCGTACTACGCGCTGTGGACGCGGCTGGTGGACTTCCAGCCGGACGAACTGGCGCGGCTGCTGCTGGACCGCGAGGTGGTCCGGATCGTCACCATGCGCGGCACCGTGCACCTGCTCACCGCGCGCGACGCCCTCGACTGGCGTCCGCTGACCCAGCCGTTGCTGGACAACTACCTGCGCACCGATCCGCAGTGGCGCGGGCTGGACCACGCCGGGGTGGCGGCGGACGTGCGCAAGCTGCTCGCCGAACGCCCGATGACCGGCAAGGAGCTGGGGCTCGCGCTGGTCGAACGCTGGCCCGGGTACACGCCGTCCGCGCTGGGGCAGGCCGCCAGGAATCTGCTGCCGCTGGTCCAGATCCCGCCGCGCGGGGTGTGGGGCAAGTCGGGGCAGCCTACCTACGTCACGCTGGACGAATGGGTGGGCGAGCCGGTCGCGGTGAGCCCGTCGCCGGAGGATTTTGTGCTGCGCTACCTGCGGGCGTTCGGACCGGCGAGCGTGCTGGACGTGCAGGCGTGGTGCGGGCTGACCAGGCTCGGCGAGGTGGTCGAGCGGCTGCGGCCGCGGCTGCGCTCGTTCCGCAACGAGGCCGGGCGCGAACTGTTCGACCTGCCCGACGCGCCCCGCCCGGACCCGGATACTCCGGCCCCGGCACGCTTCCTCGGCGGCTTCGACCAGAACCTGCTTTCGTTCGCCGACCGCACGCGCGTGCTCAGCGACGAGTACCGCAAGCGGATCTTCACCAAGAACGGGCTGATCCCGCAGGTGGTGCTGACCGACGGTTTCGTGCGCGGCCGCTGGGACCTCACGCGCGCCGCGGGCGTCGCCACGTTGACCGTGGAACCGTTCGAGAAGCTTTCCAAAAAGGACACCGCCGCGCTGGAAAAGGCTGGTGCGGAGCTGCTTTCGTTCGCCGAACCGGCCGCGAAGAGCCACGATTTCCGGGTCGATTGGTAGCGTCTGAACATGCCCCGTCCCAGCGTGGAAGCCGAGCGCCGCGCGCAGATCCTGCGGGCGGCGTGCGCGGTGATCGCGGACAAGGGCTTCGCCCGGTTGCGGGTGTCCGATGTGGCCGCCGCGGCCGGGGTCAGCGGCGGCACGGTGCACTACTACTTCGACACCAAGCAGGATCTGGTGCACGCCGCGTTCGAGGACAACTACACGCGCTCGCTGCAGCGGCGCCGCTGGCTGCTGGACACCACCGACGACCCGGTGAAGAAGCTCCGCCTGGTGGTGGATTCCTACCTGCCCGACGGCGAGGAGACCACCGAGGCGTGGAAGGTCTGGGCGGAGCTGTGGTCGCAGGGCATGCACCAGCCGGCGCTGCGTGACCTGCACGACCGCATGTACGGCGACTGGCGTCGCATCGTGGCGGGCGTCATCCGCGACGGCCAGCGCGGCGGGCAGCTGCGGCCGGGCAACGCGGTGCACCTGGCGAACATGCTGATCTCGATGATCGACGGCCTGGCTTATCAGGTGCTGCTCGGTTCGAAGGCGATGCCGGTGAGCCGCATGCGGGCCACCTGCCTGGCGTTCCTGGATGATTTGAAGGTTTCCTCGGGGTAACTCGCTTTCGTTGCGGTAACGGATTTTTCCTGAATACGTTCGGTGCGGTCCGGTGGTCGGCAGTGAACGAAGGGATTTCCGATGAGCGCGATCGTGGTTTTCGGGGCGGGCGGCCGGGCGGGCCGCGCCGTGGTGGCCGAGGCAGCCGGGCGGGGTCACCGGGTCACGGCGGTGGTGCGTGACCCGGCCAAGTACCCGGACCTGGCCGCCGACGTGGTGACCGGGGACGTCGGCAACGCGGACAGCGTCGCCAAGGTGGCCGCCGGTCACGACGCCGCCGTCCACGCGGCGGCGTCATTGGACCGGCCCGCTGACCTGGTTTTCGCCGAGGCCGCCCTGGCCCTGCTCGACGGCCTGCCCCGGGCGGGCGTGCACCGCCTGGTGGCCATCGGCGTGGGGGCGAACCTGGAGGTCGAGCCCGGGGTAAGGCTGATGGACAAGCCGGACTTCCCGGCCGAGTACCTGCCGTTCGCCCTCGGCCACACCGCCGGCCTGCACGTCCTGCGAGCCGCCCCGCCGGACCTGGACTGGGTCATGCTCTCGCCTCCCATGATGCTCGATGAAGGCCCGCGGACCGGCCACTACCGCACCGGCGGCGACCAGCCCCTCGGCGAGCCGAACCACCTTTCCTACGCGGACCTGGCCACCGCCATCGTCGACGAGATCGAAACGCCTGCACACCACCGCACACGCATCGCCATCAGCGACTGACCCCGCTGCGTTCCCTGGGCACTGGCCCACCGCCGGGCTGGGCAGCCCAAGCCCAGCCGCGGCGGGCCGTACGCCCACCGCGCCAGCCCACTTCGGCGATGAAGCCACGTACGTAGGCCAGCCAGGCCAGGCACAGTTCGCACGCCGCGGTGGCACCGGCCCGCAGACCACCCGCGCCCAGGCCGAACTCGGTTCGCCAGTCGCCGTCGGTCGGCCTGGCCAGGCCGTGTGCGAGTCGTGTTGCCGTGTGCGGGTAGCGCGCCGCCACGTCGTCGGCGCCCGGTGCCCCGTCGAGCGCGGCGCCTTCATCTTGCGGGCAGTGGGGAGCGCGTTGCCGCATTGGAATAGGCGGCATGAGTGCTCGTCCGGTCGGCGAGGCCCGGGCCTCCGAACGGGTGTCGGTTGGGCATGGTGCTTGCGGCGTGAGCCCCGCGGCACCGGCGATCTGGTTGACGGTGGCGGCCTGGAGCCCGCCCTCGGCGAACACCCGCCGGCCGGCACCCAGGATCAGAGCGCTGCTCGTCCACCGGCAGCCCGCACAGTCGGGTTGGGGCAGTGATCGAGGACGCGTGTGCCGTGGTTGTGGGCTGGTGGGGCGGCGATTGTGGGCGCGGGTGCGGTGGTTGGGCTTGGGGGTGTTTGAGGGCGTGAGTGCCTCAGTTGGGCCGGGTGGTGTGGCGCGGTCGGTTGGGGGCGTGAGTGTTGTTGTTGGGCCGGGCACGTAGTGGTCGGGGGCGGGGGTGCCGTGGCTGGTTGGGGTGCGGGTGCCGTAGTTGACTCGGGGAGGTGGTGATCGAGGGGTGCGAGTACCGCAGTTGGGCCAGGTGGGGTGGTGGTTGAGGTTGCGGGTGTCGTGGGTGGGTAGCGCGGGCGGTGGTTGAGGGCGCGTGTGTGCGGCAGTCGGGGCGGCTGGTGGGCGCCTAGGGGAGCGTCGTGGCTGGTGACTGTTGGTGTGCGGGCGGTGGCGAGGGTTGGTGGCGGTTGCGGCGGCGAGGGCGGTGGCGGTGGCGCGGGCGGCGTCGGTGGGGGCGGTGAGGGGGTGGTGTCGGGCGTAGAACGTCGCGATGCTCGGCGGCAGGCCCCCATCGGGTCCCGGCCGGGGTCATAGTGCGGCCCTTCTTCCCCTTGCGCCGCCGACGTCCTGGGCGTGTCGGTGTCGGGTGTGAGGTCGCTCCCTCGGCGCGCATAGCGAGGCTGCCGCCCTTGAACACTTTCCCGCTGACCTCCTTGAGTGGCGCGCAGATTCGGATCCGGCTGCCTTCGGGGTCGTATTCGTGGCGTTGCTGCCCGACGAGTTCTCTCCAGCGGGCGCCGGTGTAGGCGTCCAGCAAGCACATGGTGAACCCGCCGAGTCCGAGCCCTCGTCGTCGAACTTGGGGAGCGGGAGGCCGAATTCGGCCGCGAACTCCGGGCGGGCGGGCTGTCCCACGAGGTTCAGCCACTCGAGCGAAGCACCCATCGGCTGCATCCCGCCGGCGACGGCTTCGTCCTCGGTCATGTCCGGCGCGGACAACGGCGTTTCCCAAGCATCGGACAGGATTTCGGCGATCCGCTTCATCGGCAGGTAGTCGCCCGCCAGCTCCAGCTCGACCTGGTGGAAGCGCCCCGGCTCGGTGATCGCCGCGGCGGCCGCGGCGCCGTTGGTACAGGCGCACCGCGGCTCGCAGGACCTGCACGGGGCTGGCGACGAGACGTTCCTCTTCGTACTCGCCTGACCCGACCCGCACACCTCGGCACGGGTTGCCCGGAATGATCTTCGTCCGGTCGGCTGCGACGCCCATGATGGTGGAGAACAGCGCGAAGTAGGGCGGTGAAGGGTTGGGGTCGGTGGAGAGGTGACGGGCGTGGGTGGTCCGGCGCAGGCTGCTCGACCGCTCCGAGGTCCGTCGTGCTTCCGCCGCCGTCCCGCCCGGCCGGTGAACACTGTGGGTTGCGCCGCTTGGGCTGAGGGCGTCGAATTCGACTACCACTTTCGGCGTTCCGTGCTGCCGCAGCCGGGTCTGCACCACCGCGCGGTCGCCGGGGGAGAAGTGCGCCTTGTCCAGCTCGCCGAACAGGTGCGTCTTCCGGTAGTTGGCCAGCGCCCGCCCGGTCGCGTCGATCAGCTGGACGCAGTTGTGGACGGTGCCGAGTGCGCGTTCCGGGTAGCCGTAGGCGATCGCCAGCCCGTGTGCACGGCAGATCTCGGCGACCCGGCGCGCGGTGGGGCCGTCGGCCTGCTCGGCCAGGTCCTCGGCGGCCTCACCGATGTTGTACCCGGTGGCCGCCATTTCCGGGCAGACCAGCAGGTCGGCGCCCGACGCGCGGGCGGCCGCGCCGGCCAGCCGGGGCAGGAAGTCCGCGCTGTCAGCGGGGCCCTGGAACACTGCGACCTTCATGACCTTCATGACCGTGCCAGCTTCGAGCGCCGCATGCCGTACGCGAAGTAGAGCACCAGGCCGAACAGCATCCAGCCGGCGAAGGTCAGCCAGGTGACGACGTCCAGGCTGAACAGCATGTACGCGCAGCAGAGCACGCCCAGCCGCATGCGCGAGCTGCTGGAACTGACCGGCCGCTGGCACAGCACGCTGCTCGACCGGCGCCGTCCACTGTGGGAAGTCCGCCTGGTGGAGGGCTTCCGGGACGACCGGTTCGCGATGTACGGCAAGGTGCACCACGCGTTGATGGACGGGGCTTCCGCACTCCGCTAGTGCTCTGTCCAGATAGGTTCGCCGGGTTGGTCAGGCGGCTGGGGTGAGGTGTTGCCCGCCCCAGCGGATGCCCTTCTCGCTGCGGACTCGTGCGCGTTCACGGCGTTGCGCGGCAAGGATGTCGGGGTGCCGGGCGTTGGTGTTGCGCCAGCGTAGATAGTCGTGCAGCCGACGTGCCAGCACTGGGTGGTTGGGATGGTCGGAGCCAGCGATGACGAAGGTGCGCAGCGGCCCGAAGTGGGCCTCGATCGGGTTGGCCCAGGACGAATAGGTCGGGGTGAAGCACAACTCGACCTTGTTACGGGCCGCCCAGCTGCGGATCGGCCGGCCGCGGTGGGCGGAGAGGTTGTCCAGGATGATGTAGATCGGTGCCCCGTCCGGGCGTGCGGAGCGGACGGATTTGAGGGCGGCCAGGGTGTTCGCGGCGGATTTCTTCGTGCGGACCGCACCCCAGAGGGTGTCGTCGCCGACGGAGTAGCAGCCGTGGAACTGCCGGACTCCGTGCAGTTTGTGATAGTTCGCGGGCAGCCGGTCCGGATGTGCTTGTCGAGCCCAGCCGGCACCCGGGTGTGGCCGGATGGTCAGTGGCCCGAATTCGTCGAAGGCGAACACCCGGTCTGGAAACGAGTTCGTGACGTGCTCGATCCGGGCCAGCTTGGTGTCACGGTCCGGGTCGTTGGACTCCTTCCAGGTTTTCGTGCGCTGGAAGCTGATCTCGTGTTTGTGCAGGAACTGCCGCAGCCGTTCCCGTCCGACCTGCACCACCCGCCGCGGGTTGCGGGCCAGGTAGGCGGCGAGTTTGCGCAGGCTCCAGCGGGTGAAGGGCTGCTCGAGTGCTTCGGGTCGCGTGGTGGCCGTCGCGACGATGAAGGCTTCGTCTTCAGGGCTGATCAGGCGGGGACGGCCACCCGCCCACCGAGGGTCCAGACTGGCCATGCCCGTCTCGTTGAACCGATGGATCACATTGCGGATCGCGTCCTCGTCGCCTTGGACCAGCCGGGCGATCGCCGGGACAGTGTTACCGCCGGCCGAGGCGAGCACCACCATCGCCCGGCGCAGCCGCACCGCGGAGCCTGTTCCTCTTCGCACGATCTGCTGCAGCCGCTGCCCTTCATGATCGGTCAGCCTGCGCACCCGGACTGGATCTGCCATCCATCCAGCCTGACGGCAAGCCGATCACCCACCCCGAACGCTGACCGGCGTGTCACCAAACCGGCCAACGTTCATGGACAGAGCACTAGATGCAGGCGACGCTCAGCGAGAGAGGCGGTGGTGTGTGCGGGTTCGGTGAGGGGCTGGCAGCGGTGGGATGGGGTGGCTGGGCGGATGGTGTAGCTGGTGCTACCGCGCGGGCGGCGGGACGGGTGAAGAATCGGCGGTATGGACAACGCATGGCGCCGGGTGGTTGCGGCCTTTCGGTACAACCTTGGCACCTTGGCCACGGGGATCGCCGCCGCGGTGGGGGTGCCGGTGTTGCTCTTCACCGCCGCGGTCAGCATGTTGGGCATCGGGTTGCTGGCCCTGCCGCACGAGCTGCGGTGGCTGGGCCAGATCGCCGACTTCGAGCGGTGGCGTGCGGGGGCCCGGCTGGGGCGGGAGATCCCTGGCCACGAGGGGGCCGCCGGTAACCTGCGCGCCCAGTTGGCCGATCCCGCCACGCTCCGCGACTTGCGCTGGGTGCCGGCGAACATGTTCGCCGGGTTGGTGCTCGGCACGCTCGGCATCGGCTTGGCGGTGTTGCCGGTGCTCGCCGTGCCCGCGATCTCGCTGTGGTGGCTCTTCCCCGAAGACGATCCGATGCGAGTGATCGCGAACATCCCGGTGACCAGCTGGGGCAGCGCGGCCGGGCTCGGGCTTGTGCAGCTGGTGCTGTGCCTCGGCCTCGCCTTCTTCGTCACGCCGCGGATCGCCGACCTGAGCGCTCGCATCTCGGCGTTGCTGCTGGCGCCGTCGACCAGGGAACAGCTGACCGAGCGGGTCGAAACGCTGGAGGAGACCCGCGCCGGAGCCGTCGACGCGCATGGTGCCGAACTGCGGCGGATCGAGCGCGACCTGCATGACGGCACGCAGGCCCGGCTGGTGTCCATCGCGATGCGGCTCGGCCTCGCCGAGCAGCAGCTCGAGCGGGATCCGCAGGCCGTCGCCGCGTTGCTCGCCGAGGCGCGGGAAGGGGCCGAGGAGGCGATGACCGAGCTGCGTGGCGTGCTGCGCTCGATGTACCCGCCGATCCTGGCCGACCGCGGGCTGGAAGGCGCGCTGGCCGCGGTCGCGGCGAACTGCCCGCTGCCGGTGGAGCTGGACGTGCCCTCGCTCGGCAAGGTGCCCGCCCCGGTGGAAGCTGCCGCGTACTTCGTGGTGAACGAGGCGCTGACCAACGTGGTCAAGCACAGCGGCGCGACCGGCGCGCAGGTCACCGTGACGCGCATCGGCGATACCTTGAGCGTGGTCGTGCTGGACAACGGGCGCGGCGGCATCAACGAGGAAAGGGGCACCGGCGTGGCCGGGATGAGGCGCCGGATCGCCGCGCTGGACGGCCAGTTCGTGGTGGACAGCCCGGTCGGCGGCCCGACGGTGGTGGCGATGGACTGCCCGTGCGTGTCCTGATCGCCGAGGACAACGTCCTGCTCGCCGAAGGCCTGAAACTGCTGCTGGGCACCGCCGGGCACGAGGTGGTCGACGCGGTCACCGACGCCCCGGCCTTCGTCGAGGCGGCGGCACGGCACCGGCCCGATGTGTCCATTGTGGACGTGCGGCTGCCGCCGTCCTTCACCGACGAGGGCGTTCGTGCGGCGCTGCGGGCCCGGCGCGAGACGCCCGGGCTGCCGGTGCTCGTGCTCTCGCAGTACGTCGAGCAGACCTACGCCGGTGAGCTGCTGTCCAGCGGCGAGGGTGGCGTCGGTTACCTGCTGAAGGACCGCGTCGCGCGGGTGGCGGAGTTCCTGGACGCGCTCGAGCGGGTGGCCGCCGGGGGTACCGCGATGGACCCCGAGGTGGTCGCGCAGTTGCTGACCAAGCGCCACGATCCGCTGGCGGCGCTGACCGCGCGGGAACGCGAGGTGCTGGAGCTGATGGCGCAGGGCTTCGCCAACGGGGAAATAGCGCGGCGGCTGGTGGTCACCGACCGGGCGGTGCACAAGCACGTCGGCAACATTTTCGCGAAACTCGATCTTCCGCCGGACGAGGCCGGGCACCGGCGGGTTCTCGCGGTACTGGCATTTCTCGGGTGAGTTCCGTGCTAAGGCAGCGAATACGAAAACTATTCGAGATGAGACCTGGGACACAACCCGCCGGTATACCGAGAGGTAGGTCTTAAAAGAGAGGGGCGGCCAGGTTTTCCCTTCCTCTGGCCGGTGGAGGAATCTGTAGTGGCCGCCGTGCTGTGTGGACTCGGCGCGTGGCTGCCGCCGCGCGTGCTCGCCAACGAGGAGATCGCCGCCAGGCTCGACACCTCCGACGAGTGGATCCGCAGCCGTACCGGGATCGCCGAACGGCGGGTGGCCGACCCTGGAACGTCCACTGTGGACATGGCGGTGGCCGCCGGGCGGCAGGCGCTGGACTCGGCCGGGCTGACCGAGGTCGACGCGGTGGTGCTGGCCACCGCCACACCCGACCAGGTGTGCCCGGCGAGCGCGCCGCAGGTGGCCGCGCGGCTCGGCCTCGGTGAGGTCAACGCGGTCGACGTGAACGCGGTGTGCAGCGGGTTCCTCTACGCGTTGGCGACCGCGAGCGGGTTCATCGCGGGCGGGATCGCGCGGCGGGTGCTGGTGATCGGGGCGGACACCTTCACCACGCTGGTCGATCCGGACGACCGCGGCACCGTGCCGATCTTCGGGGACGGCGCGGGTGCCGTGGTGCTGCGGGCCGGCGACGCCGACGAACTCGGCGCGCTCGGCCCGTTCGCCCTGCACAGCGACGGTGGGCTGGCCGAACTGCTGATGGTGCCCGCGGGCGGCGCGAAGCAGCGGCGTTCGGACAACCCGCACGACTACTTTCTCGACATGCACGGCCAGGCCGTGTTCCGGCAGGCGGGCACGCGCATGGCGGAGGCCTCGCGCAGCGTGCTGGAGCAGGCCGGGTGGACCGTCGGCGACGTGGACCGGTTCATCGGGCACCAGGCCAACATCCGCATCCTGCAGACCACCGCGAAGTACCTCGGCCTGCCGCAGGACGCGCTGGTGGTGAACATCGAGCGGACCGGCAACACCAGCGCCGCCTCCATCCCGCTGGCGATGGCCGACGCGCAGCGCGACGGCACGCTGCTCGCCGGGCAGCGGGTGCTGCTGAGCGCCTTCGGCGCGGGCCTCACCTGGGGCGCCACGCTGCTGCGCTGGCCCGCTCTGGCGAATGTGTGAGGCCGTGGTGACGGCCGGGATTTCTCGAAGCACGCTTTGACTTTGCCTCGGTGAGGGCGGGGTTCGCTGCCGGTCGGGCCGCAGCCTGTGGACAACTAGCCGCCTGTGGACAACTCAGGCCGTCGGGGTGTAGGTCACCGTAGGCTGTTTACGTCCGCGGAGTTGCAGGCGCCGGTGACGGCGCCAGCGGGTGCGTTCGGTGGTGGTGGCGGCCTCGACCACGGTCTGGCTGGCCAGGATCCGCCCGCGCACCTTCTTCGCGTTGTCGGTGAGGCGTGCGGCCTCGTTCACCGCATCGCCGATCACCGTGTACTCGAACCGGCTGCTCGATCCGAGCTGACCGGCGAACACGCGGCCACTGGCCACCCCGATGCCCAGGTCCAGCTCACCGGCGTCACGCACGGAGTCGCGGATGGCCCGCGCCGCCTGCAACGCCGCCGTCGCCGGATCGGCCAGGCGCGTCGGCGCACCGAAAACACACAGGGCCGCGTCGCCCTGGAACTTGTTGACCAGCCCGCCGTGGGTGCCCACGGCGTCGACCACGGAGGCGAAGAACCGATTCAGCTTGCGCACCACCTCGACCGGCGGCGACTGGTACGCCATCGCGGTCGAGTCCACCACGTCCACGAACAACGCGGTCACCTCGCGCACGTCACCCGACAGCGAGGCGCCGTATTCGAGCGCGTGCCGCGCCACGTCCGCGCCCACGTGCCTGCCGAACAGGTCACGCAGCCGGGCCTGTTCACGCAGGCCGTCGACCATGTCGTTGACCGAAGCCTGGAGCTTGCCGATCTCGCTCGAGTCGTCGACCGGGACCCGCACGTCCGTGCGCCCGCGGGCGACCCGGTCCAGCGCCAGTTTGAGCTGGTGCAGCGGTGCGGCGACCGAGCGGGCGAGCAACGCGGTCGTGACGGCCCCGAGCACCAGGCCGAGCACGGAAAGCAGGACCAGGCTCGGGCCGGGATCGCGGCTGCCGAGGTTCGGCGGCAGGACCACCAGCAGCACGCCCAGCATCGGCATGCCGCTGGCCAGCGCCCAGGTCACCACCAGCCGGGTGAGCACGGTCACCGAAAGCGTGCCGTCGGGCGGGCGGGCCTTGAGCGCGACCGTCATCACCGGCCGGGCCAGCCGCTCGGCGAGCAGGTAGGTGAGGCCCGCCGTGGTCAGCCCGCCGAGCAGGATGACCAATCCCACACCCAGCGCGTCCCAGACCGAGCCCAGCACCCAGGCGAGCGTGCCGAGCACCACCGAACCAGCCAGCCACAAAGTGCCGCTGACCAGCGCGAGATCGATCGGGATCCGGAGCGCGCGGCGGACCTCGTCCTCGGACGGCTCGCGGTCGAAGAGGAACCAGACCGCGGTCCGCCGCTGCAGCAGCGCCGTCCACAGTGAACCGGCGAGCAGCGAGAACAGGATGTACGCGGCGGCGCAGATGAGCATGGTCCAGCCGTGCTCGCCGACGTCGTGCGGAATGCCCTGGAGCAGGAGAAGGAGGAAAACCACGCCGGAACCGCACACACTGGAGCCGACGCCGAGCGCGGCGAAGCCGAGGCTGGTGCGCAACAGCAGGGGGAACCGCGGAGGGAGACTCTGGCGGAGGCGGCCGGTGCGCACGGGATGATCCTACGGAGCGCACGCGGCGAAAATGCGTGGCCGCGCTTCGCGACGGAAATTACCCTGGCCGGTCGTTGTAGCCGGAAAGGGGAAACGCGGTGGAACCGCTCACAGAGGCCGAGATCAGGGCTTCGTTCGTCAACTGCTCGAAGGGCGAGGCGAAGGGACTGACGCTACCGGCCCGGACGGAGGAGCTCCGCTGGTCGGAGCTGGATTTCCTGGCGTGGCGGGATCCGCGGGCAACGCAGCGCGCGTATTTGGTGGCGCGGCACGAAGGGGAGGTGGTCGGCCTGTCGCTGCGGGCGACCGAGCCGCCGAAGAGCCGGTTGCGCAGCGGGATGTGCGGGCTGTGCATGACCACGCACGGGCTGGTCGACGTGGCGTTGTTCTCCGCGCGCCGGGCTGGCAAGTCCGGAAAGGACGGCAACACGCTCGGGCTGTACCTGTGCGCGAACCTGCGCTGCTCGGACTACCTGCGCGGCAAGCTCAAGCCGGACACCCCGCAGGCGAACGAGACCGTCACGCTGGACGAACGCGTCGCGCGGCTGGAAGAGAAGCTGCACCGGTTCCTGGCGCAGGTGCTGGAAACGCGCTGAGTCAACCGAAATGGGTGCGCAACCGTGCGCACAACGCGTCGAGTTCGGTTGCCGTGACTCGCGGTGCGCCCGGCCACGGGTCCATCCAGCCGATGTGCTCGGGCGTGCCCGCGTGGCGGGCGAATACGTGCTGGTGGAAGTGCGCCACTTGACGACCCGCGATCGCGGAGAAGACGTGCTGCGGGGCGAGTTCGGCGCGCAGGGCGCGTGCCGCCAGCCAGGCGGCTCGCGCCACCGCGCCGACCTCAGCCGGTTCGAGCGCGTCGAGGGCTGCCACGTGCCGTCTGGTCTCGACGAACAGGTAACCGGGGAACGCGAGGTCGCCGAGCGGCCGGTGTGACACCACAAGGAGGTCGTCCTCCCAGAGGACCGGGCCCACGAGCGGACCGGTGCCGCGGTGCTTGGCGCAGATCGCGCAGTCGGTCACGAAGCTTTCTTCTGCTTCCGCGAGCCGGAAGAAGCCTTCTTGACCGCCTTCTCCAACTCGGCGCGGGTCATCTTCGAGCGGCCCTTGATGTCCAGGTCGCGGGCCATTTTGTCGAGGTCGGCCTTGCTGAGCGAGGACAGGTCCGCGGCCGTGTCCGACGCGGCGTCGGGCTTCCGGCCCTTCACGCTCTTCTGCAGCGCCTCGAACAGGTCGACCACCTGCGTCGCCTGGGCGGGTTCCTCCTCCGGGGTGACCGTGCGCCCGGCCTTCTTGTCCCGTACCAGTTTTTCCACGCGCGCGGTGTAGGTGTCGTGGTATTCCTCGGGTTTCCACGGCTCGGACATGGAATCGACCAGCGCCACCGCCATGTCCAGCTCCTTGCCCCGCGGCTTCTGCTTCGATGGCAGCTTCCGCAGCTCCTTCGCCGGATCACGCAGGTCCTCCGGGAAGTGCAGCGTGTTCAGCACCAGCACGCCGTCGCCGGCACGCACCGCGGCCAGGTATTCCTTGCCGCGCATGACGAACTTCGAGATCGCCGCCTTGTTCGTCTTCTCCATCGCGGCCAGCAGCAGCGTGTACGCCCGCTCGAACTCCTCCTTCGACGGCGTCAGCCAGTAGGTCTTCTGGAAGTACGCGGGATCGATCTCGTCGAGGTCCACGAACGCCTCGATGTCCAGCGCGCGCGACCGCCCCGGCGCGATCTCGTCCAGTTCCTCCGGCTCGATCAGCACGTAGTCGCCGTCGGGCAGCTCGTAACCCTTGACGATGTCGCTGTAGTCGACCTCCTTGCCGGTCCGCTCGTTCACCCGGCGGTACCGGATCCGGTCCGAGGTGCCGCGCTCGAACTGCCGGAAGTGGACGGTGTGGTCCTCGGTCGCGCTGTACAGCTCGACCGGCACCGTGACCAGGCCGAAGTTCACCGCACCGGACCAGATCGGTCGCGCCATCGCCAGCCTCCAATACCGTTCTAGGAAAACTCGGCGAGCTGCGCCCTCGCCGCCTCGGCCGAGCCCGCGTGCTCGTGCATGTCCTGCCAGGGATCCGCCTTCTGCGCCAGCCGGCGCCGCAGCTTCGGAATGTCGTAGGCGTCCGGTTCGGTCCGGCCCAGCTCGTCCCAGTCCAGCGGGGTGGCCACGCGCGCGCCGGGGCGGCCGCGCAGCGAGTAGGGCGCGACGAAGGTCTGCGCGTACCCGTTCCTGGCCGTGTCCAGGAAGATGCGCTTGCCGCGCTTGTTCTTCCGGAACTCCGTGGTGAGCATGGCCGGCGCCTTCGACGCCAGGAAGTCGGCCGCCTCGCGGGCGAACGCCACGACGGTCTCATGTGGACTGGAGCGATCCAGCGGCGCCACCACGTGGTACCCGCGACCGCCGGTGGCCTGCACGTACGCGGTCAATCCGACCGCCTTGTACAGCTCACGCACCGCCCTGGCCACCTCGCGCAGCGAGTCCACCGCGGTCCCGTTCGGCGGGTCGATGTCGATCACCACCAGGTCCGGGTGGTCCAGCGCTTCCCAGGACGAGGTCCAGATGTGGAACTCCAGCGCGGCCTGGTTCGCCAGGTAGACCAGGGTTTCCGGCTCCTCGGCGAACACGTGCCGGGTGGTGCCCTTGCCGTCGTGCTGCGGCACGTCCTCGGTGCGCATCCAGTCCGGCCAGTGCGACGGCGCTTCCTTCTGGAACCAGTTCTCCCCGCCGACGCCGTGCGGGTAGCGGCGCATGGTCAGCGGCCGTCCGCGCAGGTGGGGCAGCATCACCTCGGCCACGGTCCGGTAGTGCTCGATCACCTCGCCCTTGGTCACCTCGTCGGCCGGGTAGTACACCTTGTCCAGCCGCGTGGTCTTCACGTCCAGGGCGGGCATCTCGCTCTCCACCTCCCGCGGTGCCTTGTCCGTCCGCAGCCCGAGGTACCGGGCGTGGCGCATCCGGCCGTCGGAGGTCCACTCGGCGAAGCCCGCCTGCACCACCAGCTCCGGCTCCACCCAGTGTGGCCGCCGCTCGGGCACCTCGCCGGTGAACGGGGAGTCCGGTCTGGACAGTTCCCGCAACCGGGCGTGCAGCTCGCGCAGCGTCCGCTGGTCGAAACCGGTGCCGATCTTGCCGGCGTACCGGAGCACTTCCCCCTCGTAGTACCCAGCCAGCAGCGCGCCGAACCCGGCACGGGTCCCGGTCGGATCGGTGTAGCCCCCGATCACCACCTCCTGCTCGCGCACGCACTTCAACTTCAGCCAGTCGGATGACCTCCCGGCGCGGTAGGGCGCGTCGGCGCGCTTGGCGATCAGCCCCTCCCAGCCCTCGTCGCGGGCTTCGGCGAGGAACTTCTCACCCTCGGTGTCGCGGTGTTCGGACAACCGCAGCGGGTCGTCGAAGTCGAACGCGTCGGCGAGCAGCTGCTTGCGCTGGCGCAACGGCAGGCTGGTCGCCTCCATGCCACCGAAGGCCAGCAGGTCGAACAGGTACAGGAAAACCTCGATGCCGGTGGCCACCGACGCCTTGGGATCACGCAGGTGCATCCGGTGCTGCAGGCGCGCGAAACTGGTGTGGCCGTTGTCGTCGAAGGCCACCACCTCGCCGTCGGCGACGAAGTCCGGGCCGCCCTGCGTGGCCAGCGCTTTGACGATTTCCGGGTACGCGCCGTTCATCAGCTTCTGGTTGCGCGACCACAGCTGCGGCTCGCCGCCGTTCTCGCGGACGATCAGCGCCCGCACGCCGTCCAGCTTCCGTTCGAAGATCCAGTTCGGATCGGTGAACGGGCGGTCGGACAGCGTGGCCAGCATCGGCTCACGCTGGACCTTCATCGGCGCACCCCCGCGAAAACGTCAGAACCGGCAGCGGACTATGCGCCCCATCCTGTTCACCGCCGGGAACCACCGCAACGCCTTGAGCTGGAGACGCGGCACCGTGCCCACCCGGCCCAGGTCCTCTTCGGACGCGAACTGGGCCGCCATGCGTTCCTCGACCAGCTCGAGGCCGTAGTCCGACAGCTCCCGTGAGTCGTCGAGACCCCAGTAGAGGGTCGAGCCGCTCTTGCGCACCACCGAGTTGATCTTCTGCGCCTTGATGCCCAGCCTGCTGAACAGGTCGAAGACGAACTCGCCGCCGGGGAACCGCTCGGTGATGCGCCCGAACAGCTCCCTGACCTCGGCTTCACGCAGGTACATGGTCAGGCCTTCGGCGATCACCACCACCGGTTGCTCGGCGGGCACCTCGTCCAGCCAGGCGCGGTCGGTCACCGAGGAGGCGATCACCCGGTAACCCGGCCGCTCGTCCAGTTCGGGCCACAGCTGGTGGCGCAGCTCGACGATCTCCGGGAAGTCCACGTCGAACCACCGCGTCTCGGGTGACGGGTCGAGCCGGAAGACCCGGGTGTCCAGGCCGCAACCGAGGTGCAGCACGGTCGCGCCGGGCCGGGCGGCCAGCGCGTCGCGCGCCATGGTGTCGATCGATTTCGCGCGCAGCGCCACGCTCAGCGCCATGCTCGGCTTCATCAGCTTGCCGAAGTCGTAGTCGAGCCTGCCGATCGCCTCGTCCGCCGCGGTGTCCCCGAGCACCGGCCGCGGTGACCGGCTGTCCAGCGCCCGCCCCCAGAGCGTGGCGAGCATCGTCTCCTTGGTCCCGCTGAGCTGCACCCGCACCATCGCCGATTCCCCCGTTCATGAAGTTTCACAACTTTGTGAACGAAGCGTACTCTCATTCGCCGGGGCGGTGGCTGAGCCCTTCACGGAGTTGGGTGAGCGTGCGGGCCAGCAGCCGCGAGACGTGCATCTGCGAGACGCCGATCTTCTCCGCGATCTGCGTCTGCGTCAGGTTGTGCACGAACCGCAGCGCGAGGATCTTGCGCTCGCGTTCGGGCAGGTCGCGGATCAGCGGCTGGAGCATCTCGTGGTTCTCCACGTCCGCGAGCGCGCTGTCCTCCTCGCCGAGCGTGTCCCCGAGCGAGACGTTGTCGGTGTCCCCGGACAACACCTCGTCGAGTGACATCGAGTGGTAGGCGTTGCCCGCTTCGAGGCCCTCGTACACCTCGTCCTTGTCGATGCCGAGGTGCGCGGCCAGCTCGCTCGGCGTCGGCGCGCGGCCGAGGCGCTGCGCCAGCTCGGTGCTGGCGTTGCTGATCGTCAGGTGCAGTTCCTTGAGCCGCCGAGGCACGCGGATCACCCAGCCGGTGTCGCGGAAGTGCCGCCGCACCTCACCCATCACCGTCGGCACGGCGAAGGAGAGAAAGTCGAACCCGCGCTCGGCGTCGAACCGGTCCACCGCGTTGATCAGGCCGACCCTGGCCACCTGGACCAGGTCCTCCTTGGCCACCCCGCGACCGGCGAAGCGCTGGGCGATGTGCTCGGCCAGCGGCAGGTAGCCGGTCACCAGCTTGTCCCGCACCTCGGCGCGCCGGGGATCGTCCTCGGCCAGCGCGGCCATCTCGCCGAACAGTGGTGCGAGGTGCTCGTACCCGTTGCTGTCCGGCGGTTGGATACCCGTCACGCGCCCGGCCGTACGTCGGCGCGACGCTTGGCGAGTTCGATGTGGACGACCTGCTCACCACCGGCGGGCTGGTCCACCCAGCTGGCGGCCGAATCGGCCAGCGTGGTGAGCACGCGCCAGCCGAACGAGCCGGTGCTGGGTGCTTCCCCGTCGGCCGACGGCACCGTGCCGCGGAACCGCAGCTGCCCGTCCTCCAGGACGAACCGGCAGGTCAGCAGGCTGCCGGTGGCGGCGCGGGTGATCAGCGTCGAACAGGCTTCGTCGATGGCCAGCCGGAGGTCGGCGATGGTGTCGAGGTCGAAGTCCGCGCGGACGGCGAGATTGGAGACCAGGGCGCGGATGATCGGCAGGTGGGCCAGATCGGCGCCCAGGCGTACCTCGATGTCGTCCAGCGGGCCGATCTCGTCCACCGCCGGCTGTTTGCCGTTTGTCACGTCCACCTCGTCTTCGACCGTCGCGCAGCGTTTCTACCCCGCGAGCGAAATCCCGAAACCCGTAGCGATCCTCCTGGGACGCTCGTCACGTTGTCTAGCCGAACACACCCGCTGCGTGCCAGCGCGGGCGGGTGCTTAGGGTGCCGGTTGTGATGACCCAGTGACGTGGTGGCATGCGATTCTGATCGCTCTGGCGGGGGTGTGGGCGGGCACCATCAACGCGGTCGTCGGCTCGGGCACCCTGGTCACCTTCCCGGTGCTGGTCGCCTTCGGCTATCCGCCGGTGACCGCGACGACCTCCAACGCGATCGGGCTGGCGCCCGGCACGATCAGCGGTGCCTGGGGGTACCGGCACGAACTCGGCGGGCAGGGCAAGCGGCTGGCCGTCTACGGCGTCGCGTCCTTCCTCGGCGCGGTCGGCGGTGCGCTGCTGTTGCTGGCGCTGCCCAAGGACGCCTTCGAGACCGTGGTGCCGGTGCTCGTCGGCCTCGCCGTGGTGCTGGTGATCATCCAGCCGAAGGTGGCCGGCTGGGTGACCGCGCGCCGTGAACGCAAGGAGAAGCCGGAGAAGCGGTACGGCCCGCTGCTGCTGTTCCTGCTCTTCGTCGTGGGCATCTACGGCGGTTACTTCACCGCCGCGCAGGGCATCATGATGGTCGCCTGCATGGGCATGCTGCTGTCCGATCCGGTGCAGCGCATCAACGGCATCAAGAACGTGCTCTCCGCCGTGGTGAACGTGGTGGCAGGCACCATCTACGCCTTCGTCGCGCCGGTCGACTGGGCCGTGGTCGGCCTGCTGGCCGCCGGCTCGGTGCTCGGCGGCCTGCTCGGCGCGAAGATCGGGCGCAAGCTGTCCCCGGTGGTGCTGCGCGGGGTGATCGTGGTGGTCGGGCTCGCCGCGATCGTGCAGCTGGTGCTCAGGTGAGCGCCGGGAACGACCTGGCCGCGGTGAGGAACGCCTCGTTCTCGTCCGGGTTGCCGATCGTCACGCGGGCGCCTTCACCGGCGAACGGGCGCACGATCACCTTGTTCGCCAAAGCGTGCTCGGCGAAGTCGGCGGTCTTCTCGCCCAGCGGCAGCCAGACGAAGTTCGCCTGCGTCTCGGGGACCTGGTAACCGGTCTCCAGCAAGGCATCCCGGACCCGCGAGCGCTCGGCGACGATTTTCGTGCAGCGCGCCAGCAGCTCCTCCTCGGCGTCGAGCGAGGCGATCGCGGCGGTCTGCGCGAGCGAGTTCACGCTGAACGGGATGTAGACCTGGCGCAGTGCCGCGGTGACCTGCTCCGGCGCGACCGCGTAGCCGACCCGCAGCCCGGCCAGCCCGTACGCCTTGGAGAAGGTCCGCAGCACGGCCACGTTCCCGCGGCCGGCGGCCAGCTCCAGCCCGTCCGGCACCTCGCGGTCGGTGACGAACTCGCGGTACGCCTCGTCCAGCACCACCAGCACGTGCGGCGGCACCGCGTCCAGGAAGCGCGCCA
Source organism: Amycolatopsis albispora (assembly GCF_003312875.1). Lineage (NCBI taxonomy): Bacteria > Bacillati > Actinomycetota > Actinomycetes > Pseudonocardiales > Pseudonocardiaceae > Amycolatopsis > Amycolatopsis albispora. The sequence goes on along the minus strand of NZ_CP015163.1, from coordinate 5,963,318 downwards.
GCTCGGCGCGGCGGACCGCGGTCCCGGTCGGGTTGTTCGGGTTGCAGACAAAAACCAGCCGCGTCTTCGGGGTGATCGCGGCGAGCATGGCGTCCAGGTCGTGGGTGTGCCCGGCGTCCAGCGGCACGGTCACCGCGGTGGCGCCGACGATCTGGGTGAGGATCGGGTAGGCCTCGAACGAACGCCAGGCGAACATCACCTCGTCGCCGGGTTCGCACAGCGCCTGGATCAGCTGCTGGCACAGCGCGACCGAGCCGCAGCCGACCGCGATCCGCTCCTGGGGCACCTCGAACCGGGTGGAGATGCGGTCGACCAGCGCCCACGCGCCCATGTCCGGGTAGCGGTTGATGTCGGCCGCCGAGGCCGCGATCGCCGAGGCGACGCTGGGCAGCGGGCCCGCCGGGACTTCGTTGCTGGCCAGCTTGATCGCGCCCGGCACGGTCCGGCCTGGCACGTACTTCGGCAGCGACTCGAGACCGGCGCGGGTCGGCACGACGGACGGAGTGGACATCAAGGCTCCTCGTGGGTCACTTGGTCTGCTCCTGCCCACGTTAACCCGGCTGGATCCGCAGGTTGAGGTTGACTCACGTTCACCAACCAGTGGTTGAGTAGGCGCATGACGCAAACCCACACCGACGACTACCGGCGCGCCGACGGCCGCGCGCTGCGCCTGACCTTCGCCGAGCCGGACGGCGTGGTCCGCGGCGGACTGGTGGTGCTGCACGAGGCGGACGGCGTCACCGACGGCGTGCGCTTCCTGGTGACCAGCCTCGCCGAGGAAGGCTGGCTGGCGGTGGCCCCGCACATCTACGACGGCGCCGCGGACGGGAAGCTCACCGGGCAGGACGTGCTCGCCGCCACCGACATCACGCTGGCCTGGCTGGTCGAGCGCGGGGTCCAGGCCGACCTGCTCGGCGTGGTGGGCTTCGACCTCGGCGGCACCGCGGCGCTGGTGGTGGCCTCGAGCCGGAAGCTGGGCGCGGCGGTCAGCGTCGGCGGCCAGTCCTCGGCGAACGACCTGCCCGCGCTGGTGGACATCGCGGGCAAGCTGACCAGTCCGTGGCTCGGCATCTACGGCGACTCGGGCGACGAGAGCGGGGTGGCCGAGGTGGAGCGCCTGCGTGAGGTGGCTGCTTCGTCGAAGGTGGCCACGAACGTCGTCCGCTATCCAGGGGCCAACCACCGGTTCGACGCCGACCCCGGTGCCGCCGCCGAAGCCTGGCAACGCACGTTGAGCTGGTTCGACGCCCATCTGCGCTGACTGGGAGCGAACGGGTCCCCACCCGCGTCCAAGGCGGTACAGTTCAGCTTTGAGTGTCACGCAGGGTGGGGATTCGAAATGGCTGCTGTGAATAAACCGACGAGCGCGGCGAGTGTCACGTCCCCGCCGCCGCCTTCCTTCGCGCCGGAGGCGTCCAAGCAACTCGCCCCGATCGCGGGTGACGTGCGGGACGTCAAGAAGGAAGCCAAGAAGGGCAGCCTGCAGCTCAGCGACGAAGCCGCGGAGGGCCTGCTCACCGCGCTCGCCGAAATCCAGGCCACGGTCAACCAGCTCGTCCGGGACTCCAAGGAGCTGGACGTGCCGCTGCGCCTGGGGAACAACTTCGTCGGCCGCACGATGAGCGACCGCCTGCGCGAGGCGGCGACCTCCGCGGCGACGCCGGTGCTCCAGGACTTCGGCAGCGTGCTCGACGACCTCGAGCTGACCGTGCGCGCGGCGCGGAAGAACTTCAAGACCACCGACGCCGACGCCAAGGAACAGCTGGAAAAGGCCCGCCGCCGGCTGGACGACGTCGAGGGTTACGGGGGTGAGTCCCGATGAAGCGCCCGGACGAGGTGAAGTGCCTGCCCCACCCGTCGCCCTATCCGCCCGGCGAGCCGGAGCCCGTCAGCGGTGACCTGGGCATCCCGGTGGACTGGCTGACCTACCGGCACCGCGAGCTCTACCGGATGGTGCACGAGGAGGTGGACCTCGCCGGCGCGCAGACCGTCGCCGCGACCTGGGCCACCATCGGCGACAAGCTGACCGAGATCGCGGCGGACCTGCGGGCCGCGATGGTCAAGGCGAGCCAGGGCTGGACCGGCGCGGCCGCCGAGCGGACCAAGGAGACCGTGGAGCGGCTCTCCGCCTGGTCCGAGGAGACCGGTGACCGGGCGACCGAGGTCTGCGCGTGCGTGACGCGGCAGGCCGAGAACGTGCGCATCGCCCAGAACAACATGCCCGAACCGCAGCCGACCGTGCTGCCGTACCCGATGCCTGCCGGTGGCACCGCCGCGATGTCGTTCTCGGCCGGTCCGGAGCTCGTCGCGGACGACGAGACGGGCCGCCGGGACAACGAGGAACTGCACCAGCGGGCCGCCGACGTGATGACGCAGTTCCAGCAGGACTCCTACGAGGTCTACGGGACCGTGCCGGAGTTCAGCACGCCGACCGGGGACCCGATCATCTACAGCCCGCCGGAAGAGCCGCCGGACCAGCCGAAGCCGGACCCCAAACCCGAGGAGCCCGAGGTCCCCGACGATTCGACCGGCACCAGCGGCGTGACCGGCGGCGACGGCCCGGTCGACGGGGTGATCGGCGGCTACACCCCGCCGCCGCGTGAGGTCGCGCCGTCCACCCCGGTGCCGATGGTCGGCGGTGGCGGCCAGGTCGGCGGCGCCATGCAGGACCCCACACCGGGTCCGCGGGCGGGCAGCGGCCACCCGGGTGCGCCCGGTCCCGGCGTCGCGCCCGCCGCCGCCGCGGCGCGCGGTGGCATGGGCGGGATGCCGATGGGCGCGATGCCGATGGGCGCCGGAGCCCAGCGGCAGGAGGACGTCGAGCACAAGCTGCCCGGCTATCTTCAGGAAGAGGAGAACATCTTCGCGGCGGACCTGAAGGTTGCGCCGCCGGTGCTCGGCGAGGAGGGGCCGCGTCGCCGTGCGTGATCCGGACACCGGGTGGATTCGCCTCTACCCCAACGAGTTCTTCCTGCTGTGGACGCGGCTCGGGCTGGGCGATCCGCCCGCGGTGCTCGGTATCGGTCACGTCGGCCGGACGGCCGCCGCGCGCCGGTGGCTGGCCGAGGCGGCCGACGCCGAACTGAGCGCGCGCGACCTCGGCACGCTGGACTACCCCGCCCCGGATCTGGTGCAGGCGCTGAAGATCCTCGGGGAGAGCGACCTGCGGCTCGACCTGCACCTGGCGGGTGAAGGCCGTGAGGTGCGGTCGTTCTCGGCCGCCGGTCGTCAGGGTGCCGCGACGGCCGAGGTGGTCGGCGGAGAGGTGCGGATCGGCCTGGTCCGCGAGCCGCTGCTGGTGGCGACCATGCTCGACGCGCTCAAGCCGCTGCCCGCGGCGCCGGGCGGACCGGCGAACGTGCGGCTGGAGGATTTCCACGAAGCCTGCGCGGAGGGCGAGCGCGACGGCCGGGCCGGGTTCCTCGGCAGGCTGGAGGACAGCGGTGTCCGCGGTGGCGAGGCCGGGGTCCTGCTGAAGCTGCTGACCGGGCGCACCGGCGGTGGTCAGTTCGGCGCCGGGGTGCGCGGGCGTTCGGGACGCTGGTCGCGTGCCGCGAGCGTGGTCAACTGGGTGGACACCGAGGAGGGCCGGTACGCGCTGCGCACGCGCGGCGGCTGGCTCACCGCGACGCCGGTGGACCAGCTGCGGTTGCGGGTGTGGGCGCAGGACATGGTCGGGGAGCTCGTCGGTCAGTAGGCTCCGCCGCATGACCAGCGACACACCCGAAGTGCTGTGGCGGCCGGACCCGAACCGGGAGACCAAGATCGCGGATTTCCGCAGGTGGCTGCGGGACGAACGCGGGGTCGCGACCGACGACTACACCTCGCTGTGGGAGTTCTCCACCGCTGATCCCGCCGCGTTCTGGGCCGCGTCGGCGGAGTACCTGGGCGTGCGCTGGCACGACCGGCCGGCCGAGGTGCTCTCCGGGGAAATGCCGTCCGCGCGCTGGTTCGACGGCGGCACGCTGAACTACGCGGAACACGCGCTGAGCCCGGGCGTCGCCGGCGCGCCCAAAGCGGACGACGAGCTGGCGGTGATCTTCCACCGCGAGGACGGCCTGTCGTCGCAGCTGACCTACGGCGAGCTGCGCGCGAAGGTGGCTGCCGCCCGGTCGGCCTTGCAGGAACTGGGCGTGACCAAGGGCGACCGGGTGGTCGCGCTCGCGCCGAACTGCCCGCAGACCCTGATCGCCTTCCTGGCCGCGGCGAGCCTCGGTGCGGTGTGGTCGTCGTGCTCGCCGGACTTCGGCGTGCGGGCCATCGTGGACCGGTTCGCGCAGATCGAGCCGGTCGTGCTGATCGCGGTGAACGGCTACGCGTACAACGGCCGGTGGTTCGACACGCGGCCGACGGTGACGAAGCTGCGCGAGGAGATCCCGGCGCTCAAGGCGACCGTGCTGATCGACTACGCGGGTGGTCCGCTGGCGGGCGCGCACGACTGGGACACGCTGCTGGAGTCGCACGCCGGCGCGGAGCTGGCGTTCGATCCGGTGCCGTTCGCGCACCCGCTGTGGGTGCTGTACTCGTCGGGCACCACCGGGCTGCCGAAGGGCATCGTGCACGGGCACGGCGGCATCGTGGTGGAGCACCTGAAGGCGCTGGCGCTGCAGAGCGACCTGGGGCCGGGCGAGCGGTTCTTCTGGTTCACCACCACCGGGTGGATGATGTGGAACTTCCTGATCTCCGGGTTGCTGGTGGGGTCGACCATCGTGCTGTTCGACGGCAGCCCGGGGCATCCGGACCTGAACACGTTGTGGCACCTGGCCGAGCAGCACCGCGTGACCTACTTCGGCACGTCGGCGCCGTACATCCAGAGCTGCCTGAAGGCGCGCATCTCGCCTTCGCGGGACTTCGACCTGACCGCGTTGCGGGCGATCGGCTCGACGGGGGCGCCGCTGAGCCAGGAAGGCTTCCGCTGGATCGCCGACGAGGTGGGGCGAAAGGTGCAGATCTGCTCGGTCTCGGGCGGGACGGACCTGTGCACGGCGTTCGTCGGCTCGTCGCCGGACACGCCGGTGTGGCTGGGCGAGCTGTCGAACCGCTCGCTGGGGGCGGCGGTGGAGGCGTTCGACGAGGCGGGGAACGCGGTGGTGGACGAGGTCGGTGAGCTGGTGATCACCCGGCCGATGCCGTCCATGCCGGTGTTCTTCTGGAACGATCCCGACGGCACCCGCCTGCGCGAGGCGTACTTCGACGTGTACCCGGGCGTCTGGCGCCACGGCGACTGGATCAAGATCACCTCCCGCGGCTCGGCGGTGATCTACGGTCGCAGCGACTCGACCCTCAACCGCGGCGGCGTGCGCATGGGCACGGCCGAGTTCTACCGGGTGGTGGAGAACTTCGACCAGGTGGCGGACTCGCTGGTGATCGACACCTCCGCGGCGGGTGCCGAGGGCGAGCTGCTGTGCTTCCTGGTTCTCGCGCCGGGTGCCTCGCTGGAGGAGATCGAGCCCGCGCTGCGGAAGGAGCTGCGGAGCGCGCTTTCGCCACGGCACGTGCCGGACCGGTTCGTCGTGGTGTCGGAGGTGCCGCGCACGCTGAACGGCAAGAAGTGCGAGGTGCCGGTGAAGAAGATCCTGTCCGGGGTGGCCCCGGAGCGCGCGGTGAGCCGGGATGCCCTGATGAACCCGGACGCGCTGACCCCGTTTGTCGCCCTGGGTGCCCGCTGACCAGCGGTTATGCCGTGTTCGGGGGGTCCCTTCACGCGCCGGGGGGGCGGTGTGTAATCTTTACGAGCAGTGGTCGTTCGACCTGGGAGGCTTCGCCTAGTCTGGTCTATGGCGCCGCACTGCTAATGCGGTTGGGGGTAACCCCCCCTCCCGGGTTCAAATCCCGGAGCCTCCGCTGGAGTTCGGTCCGCCGAGCACCGCACCCCGGTCGTCCGACCGGCACAACTGAACACGAGCGCCCGTAGCTCAACGGATAGAGCATCTGACTACGGATCAGAAGGTTAGGGGTTCGAATCCCTTCGGGCGCGCGTCTGGTTGAGACAGCGAAGAACCCCCTGGCAACAGGGGGTTCTTTTCTTTGCCCGCTTCCAAATCAGCTGAAGCTGGTCCGGAAGCGCCGCTCCCCAGGTTCGTCTTTCGACAGCCAGAGCGGAAAATGTGGTCGGTAGATACCGCTCGACACCCCTCAAACCAGATCAGCGGACGGCTCTCCGCGAACGCGTGGCGCATGGCCACGTTCTGGTGGTGCTGCGGATCGGTACCCCGGTACATGTAGTAGCGAAGGAGTCCGAGCTCATCGACGCCGTCGTGGTGCGGCCGTTGCTTGTTCCGTGGGGTGTAGGTGGTGCGCAGCGAGAGGGCAGCTTTGAGTTCCTTCGGCTTGCGGATCCCGGCCTGCCGGTCCATCAGCGCGATACGCTTGCCTTCGAAGCTGAAGTTCTGCAGCGTTGCGAACGGGACACGTCCGCGGTGTATCGCATCGAGCTCGGTGAGCCACCGAAAGGCATGGCGTCGAAGTCGTCGGTCGTAATCCGCGGAGTCGATGATCGATTGGATCTGCTCGGTGGTGGGGTGACGGGTGGTTGCCCGCAAGTGAGCTCGGTAGGCGTGGCTCAGCTCTGTTGCCTCGATGACCTGACCGAGCTGATGTGCGCTGAGGTAGGCGATCGTAAGCAGGCGCGTGGCTATCCCGAGCGTTTCGGGTTGGCTGAGGTGGGCGGCCACTTCAGCCCGCAGGTCGCCTCGCACAGAGTGGTGCGACAGCCACGAGGAGTAGCTTACCGGCTGGGTGGCACTGTGCGGAGGGAAGGCCAGCACGGGGTTGCCATCGCCGTCGCGCAGTGTCCAGAGCGTGCGCTCCAAGTGCACGAAGCTTTGTGGCTAGTGCTCTGTCCAGATAGGTTCGCCGGGTTGGTCAGGCGGCTGGGGTGAGGTGTTGCCCGCCCCAGCGGATGCCCTTCTCGCTGCGGACTCGTGCGCGTTCACGGCGTTGCGCGGCAAGGATGTCGGGGTGCCGGGCGTTGGTGTTGCGCCAGCGTAGATAGTCGTGCAGCCGACGTGCCAGCACTGGGTGGTTGGGATGGTCGGAGCCAGCGATGACGAAGGTGCGCAGCGGCCCGAAGTGGGCCTCGATCGGGTTGGCCCAGGACGAATAGGTCGGGGTGAAGCACAACTCGACCTTGTTACGGGCCGCCCAGCTGCGGATCGGCCGGCCGCGGTGGGCGGAGAGGTTGTCCAGGATGATGTAGATCGGTGCCCCGTCCGGGCGTGCGGAGCGGACGGATTTGAGGGCGGCCAGGGTGTTCGCGGCGGATTTCTTCGTGCGGACCGCACCCCAGAGGGTGTCGTCGCCGACGGAGTAGCAGCCGTGGAACTGCCGGACTCCGTGCAGTTTGTGATAGTTCGCGGGCAGCCGGTCCGGATGTGCTTGTCGAGCCCAGCCGGCACCCGGGTGTGGCCGGATGGTCAGTGGCCCGAATTCGTCGAAGGCGAACACCCGGTCTGGAAACGAGTTCGTGACGTGCTCGATCCGGGCCAGCTTGGTGTCACGGTCCGGGTCGTTGGACTCCTTCCAGGTTTTCGTGCGCTGGAAGCTGATCTCGTGTTTGTGCAGGAACTGCCGCAGCCGTTCCCGTCCGACCTGCACCACCCGCCGCGGGTTGCGGGCCAGGTAGGCGGCGAGTTTGCGCAGGCTCCAGCGGGTGAAGGGCTGCTCGAGTGCTTCGGGTCGCGTGGTGGCCGTCGCGACGATGAAGGCTTCGTCTTCAGGGCTGATCAGGCGGGGACGGCCACCCGCCCACCGAGGGTCCAGACTGGCCATGCCCGTCTCGTTGAACCGATGGATCACATTGCGGATCGCGTCCTCGTCGCCTTGGACCAGCCGGGCGATCGCCGGGACAGTGTTACCGCCGGCCGAGGCGAGCACCACCATCGCCCGGCGCAGCCGCACCGCGGAGCCTGTTCCTCTTCGCACGATCTGCTGCAGCCGCTGCCCTTCATGATCGGTCAGCCTGCGCACCCGGACTGGATCTGCCATCCATCCAGCCTGACGGCAAGCCGATCACCCACCCCGAACGCTGACCGGCGTGTCACCAAACCGGCCAACGTTCATGGACAGAGCACTAGCACGGCCACCACCAGTGGGGGCGCATTCAAGGCTGCCCAACTGCTCGAATAGCTCGTGCTCGTGCATTGGACGCCGCACTTCCTGTTGTCCCCGTCTCGCTTCGTGCGAGTCTACCGCCAACGCGGGTGGTGCCTTGAGCACTGATGAGTCGGTCAGTGGGCGTCACGCTGCTATTGCCTGTGTTGGGGACAGCAGTAAGCGCTTCCCTTTGGCTGTCAGTCGAAGCTGGTCAAGAAGCGGAGGTTCTCCGGCTCATCCTTGGTCAGTCGGAGGGGGAAGTGCGGCTGGTAGAGGCCGCTCGCCACGCCTTTGAACCAGATCATCGGTCGGTTTTCGGTGAATGCGCGTCGCATGGCCACGTTCTGGTGGTGCTGCGGATCGGTACCCCGGTACATGTAGTAGCGAAGGAGACCGTTCTCATCGAGCTCGTCTTCGTACGGTCGTTGCTTGCTCGGCGGCGTATAGGTGGTGCGCAGCGACAGGGCTGCGTTGAGCTCCTTCGGCTTGCGGATGCCAGCCTGCTGGTCCATCAGCGCGATGCGTTTGCCTTCGAACCTGAACTCCTGCAACAGGCCGAACGGCACCCGTCCGCCGTGTTCCTTGCTCAGCTCGGCCAACCACTCGAATGCGTGGCGCCGGAAGCGACTGTCGTAGTCGTCGGGTGCATCGATGAGCGCATTGACCGCCTTCGAGGCTGCGGTGGACCGCGCGAGCTGGAGCGCGCTCACCCGGTAGGCGCGGCGGAGTCCCGTTGCGTTGACGATGTGGTCGATGTCGGCCTTGTCGAGATAGGTTTCGACCAACAATCTGGCGGCGGCGTGGATCTTTCCCGGTAACGCCAGCAGGTCCTCCACCTCCGGGCGTAACCGGCCGCGGGCGCCGTTGCTCCGCAACCAACTGCCGCTGCGGGAGGGGGTGGGCGGAATCGGGTTGCCCCCGTCGTCTTCCACCATCCAGAGGGATCGTTCCAGGTGCACGAACGGCATAGCAGCCCGATCACGTCGGGGCCGCTGGTTCGCTGGGCCGAACTCATCGATGAGCTTCCCCACGGGGCCTTCTGCGTCGGCGTAGGTCGTTTCGGTGGACCTGGTCGTGACGGCGCGACCGAAGAGCCACAGCAGGAACAGCGGCTTGTGGGCAGCTGGACCGGCAGTCGAGGTTGCGGTTCGTAAATTACGCAACTGGTCGAACAGCTCGTCCTCGTTCACGGCACTTCACACCCCTGCGGTCCCCGTCACGCTTCGGTGTGATCATAGCTGCGACTAGGAGTCGCGTTTTGAGCGCTGAGTGAGCGAAGAGCCAGTACGGTCGGTTCATGACCGATCCACACGCTGGGGAAGCAGAAGAGCTCAGCGCCGCACTCGATGACGTTGACCTCGACTCGCCGAGCACTACCAAGTTCGCCGAATTCGAATACGTGCTCGCGGCGTTGGTCCACCTGCCGCGGAATCAGGTCTATGCGGTGGCAGTCAATCGGGCGGCCGAGCTGGCTGCTTTGGTCAAGTCTGTGCCGGCGAACCACGCGCTCGTACTGGCCGTGGTGGTCAAGGATGCTGATCAGGTCAAGGCAACGCAGGAAGCGGTGCGGCGCTACCTGAGCAGCGGCGGAGTGCCCGCCGCCGTGGTGTTCGAGCGCGATCCGGCCGGGGGATGGCGGTCCTCCTGGTTGGCCATGGAAGCCGAACAAGCCGGGAGTGACCTCGCAGCGCAGGTGTCGAGCTTGGCGACGCAGTTGTCGCTCCAAGTCGAACACGTCGAAGCGCGTGAGCGCGTGCGCAAGTGGCCGGGCCGCTCGTTGCGGGCTGCTGAGCACCCGTTGGTGATCGATGATCGCACCCGCCGGATGCTGCGGGGAGCGGTGGCTTCGCGCAGTGCGGTGATGCTGGTCGGACCGCCCGGAACCGGCAAAACGCAGCTGGTCGGCGAGGTGATCGACGAGGTGGCCGGGGCCCCGGCGAACTATGGGATGACCATGGCCCACGACTACCTGGTGGTCACCCCGGACGAGTCGTGGAGCGCGCGAGAACTGGTCGGCGGCGAAACCGTGGACGACACGTCCAAGCTCCGGTTCAGCCCCGGTTACGTGCTCGAAGCGATCGCCGAGGACCGGTGGTTGGTGCTGGACGAGGCCAACCGCGCAGACCTCGACCGCATCTTCTCGGGCTTGTTCACCTGGTTGACCGGCAACACGGTCACGGTGGGCCGGGTGAGTGGCGACCCCAAAGCCAGCCCGATCTTTCTCGGCTGGGCCGACGGCCCGAAGAGTGAAGTGATCGGTGCTGAGCTGCTCCGGTCTGACACACCCGATGACGGGCAGGGTGCCGTCCATTACCTCGCTGGTAAGGAATGGCGCCTGTTCGGCACCTACAACGCGGTCGATGCGCAGCGGGTGTTCCGCTTCGGTTTGGCGCTGGGGCGCCGCTTTGCCCACGTGCCGATCGAGATGCCCACGGTGGAGGGGTTCACCCAGGCGTTGGGGAACCGGCTTTCGAATTTGCCCACCCCGCTGGAGGACTCGGTGCAGGCGGAACTGGTTTCCGTGTTGCAGCGCATCTACCAAGCGCACGCGGGGTTGTCCGGCATGGAAATGGGGCCGGCTGCGCTGCTGTCGATACCGGAGTACCTCGACGCCAAGGACCTGCCTTTGTCCTCCGCTGAACTTCGGCAGCGGATCGCGGAGTCTTACCTCATGGGGATGGGCACGTGGCTCGCCACGCTCGACGACAACGCGCTCGAGCAACTGGGCCGTGAATTCCAGCGTCCCGAGGTGCTCGGTGACCAGTGGGATTGGCTCGTTGGCAAGCTCGGCGGCTTGCGGTGACCGAAAGCCGGAAGGAAAAGACGGGCCGGCTGGCCCTGCCGTGGGAAGGGGTGCACGAACTCCTCCGCTACTGGTCGGGGAAGGGCGAGCTCTTTGCCAGCCTGGCTGCGGTTCCCGACGATGCAGGCCGGCGTTGGACAGAGGAGGATGTGCGACGACGAGCGCACCGGGTCTTGTTCCAAAAGTGCGTGGACGTGCTCCTGCGGTTGCCAACCAAGGCTGACAAGTGGCTGGCTGAGCTGCCGGTTTCTTCCGCACCACGGCGTTACCGCGGTAGCGCGCCGAGTGCTGGCACGGATTGGGTGGCTACCCGTCGGCACGGGTGGCCACCGCGATCGTTCGAGGGCCGCACCCGTACCCGGCGTTCGGACCCGATCGCCATCTCGGTGTTCACCTGGGTGGCGCAACGGCTGCCCAGCGTCCAGCGGGATGCCGTGGGGGTGGAGCGGAACCTCGACAAAGGGGTGCAGCCGCAGCTGGCAGCCTTGGAAAACGCCGCCGCCGCACTGGGCGCGGACAAGGCCACCCCGGTTCTGCCCGACCGGGTGACGCTCTCCGCGCTCAGCCGATCCGGGGTGCTTTGGCGGAACACCTCGGCGCTTGCCGAGCTGCTGCGCTTGGAAGACACCCGTGATCTCCTGCGGCTCTCGCAGGAGCAGATCGAACCGGACGACGAGCTTCGCTCCCGGTTGTTCCACCTCGGTGTGCTCGGCCTGGTGTTGGGTGCTGCCCGGCAGTTGGGTTGGCAGGTGTTCAGCCTTCGACCGTTGTCCGGCGCGGCTGAGGCAGGCCCGGCGTTCGAGCTCGTCGATCCCGGCGGCGCCTCGTGGGAGTTGTGGTTCGAAGCGCTGAGGATCTGGAAGCAGGCGAAGATCGTGGAGCCCTATGTGGCAGCGACAGCGGGGGTGGTGAAGAGCGGGCACGAAAAGACGCCTGACCTCTTGCTGATCGAGAGGAAACGGCGATTTGCCGTGGTGGTCGAGTGCAAGTTGAGTTCGGAACCGAGTTACATCCGCGAGGGGTACAGCCAGGTCGTCACCTATCTCTCGGAGATCAGGACGCACTTCGCCGACTCCGGAGAAGCTTTTGTGGTGGGGCCGCAGGAGCTGATCGAACAGCCCACCACCGGGGTGACCCACTCCGGCAAGGTCACCTTTTGCTCGTCGGAAACATTCCAGAACGACCTCGCTGGTGTGCTGCGAACTGTCGTTTCTCCAACCTCGTAAGGTGCAGGGTATGGGTCTCGGGGACATCTCGAGGAAAGACGTGCTCGCCGCCATGGCGGAGTACGACACGCTGGGACGCGATGAGTTCCTGAGGCGATACGGGTACCGGCCATCTCTTCGTTATGTGGTGGTCACGGCGGGCCGCGACTACGACTCGAAGGCCTTGCTCGGCGTCGCGCACAAATACACCAACGGTGTGCCGCTCAAGGCAGCGGAGTTCAGCGGGGGCGAAGCCACCGTGGTGGCGAAGGCCGTTGAACTGGGTTTTGACGTCCGTGACCTTCGAGTTGGACCACGCAAGAAGGACCTGGTCACGCTCGGTGAAATCGACGGGGTGCCGGAGGGCACCACGTTCGTCAACCGCGCTGAGGTGGCGGCGAAGGGCGTACATCGAAACATCCAGGCGGGAATCGTCGGCAACGAGCGCGAAGGTGCCGAATCGATCGTCGTTTCCGGTGGTTACGAGGACGACGAAGACCATGGTGACGTGATCATTTACACCGGGCACGGCGGTCGATCCGAGTCGGGCGAGCAGATCGCTGACCAGACGTTTTCGGCAAGTGGCAACGCTGCGTTGCGCACCAGTGGGATCAGGGGCACCCCGGTGCGCGTGGTTCGCGGTAACACCAAAACGGGTTACCGCTACGACGGGCTCTTCCGGGTGGAAAAGTCTTGGCGTGAGCCGGGGCTACGTGGCTTCGCCGTCTGTCGGTTCCGCATGGTCAAGATCGCTCCTGGGGACCTGGTGGAGTTGGTCCCAGTCGCTCCGGAGGGCAACCTCAGCCCAGTGCGACGGACTTCGTCGGTGCAGCGAGTTGTTCGGTCGACGGCTACCGCCGATTACGTGAAGCGCCTGCATGACCACACCTGCCAGCTGTGCGGTACCAGGTTGACGATCCAGGGCCGCGGCTACTCGGAGGGTGCGCATATCCGGGCGCTCGGTCGCCCACACGACGGGCCGGACGTGCCCGAGAACATCCTGTGCCTGTGCCCGAACTGCCATGTTCGGTTCGATAACGGCGCCATCCTGATCCGAAGTGATCTTTCCTTCGTGCTGGACGGGGAAGAGAAGCAGTTGATCAAACGTCCTGGGCACATCGTGGATCCGCAGTACGTGGACTATCACCGGGCTCGACACAGCTGACGGGCTTGGTTCAATGGTGGGCGTGACTTGGTTCAGTGAGGACGAGCTCCGGTCCATCGCCGGTAACGCGGTGTTCCAGCGCGGCCGCGGCATGGTGGGGAAGGTGGAGGACCTCGGCGGCCTGGTGGACGGGGTCACCGCGGTGGTCGTCGGGTCGGAGCCGTATCGGGTGGGGCTCAAGGCCCGCCACGGCACCATCGAGGCCCGCTGCACCTGTCCCTTCGCGGCCGACGGGGCCTTCTGCAAGCACGCGGTGGCCGTCGGGCTCGCGTGGCTTCGCGGGGTCAAGCCGGTCGGCGACCAGGCCCTGGTGCGCCAGTACCTCACCGAACTCACCAAGGACGACCTCGTCGAGCTGGTCGCGAACGAGGCGGCCAGGGACGCGTCCCTGCTGCGCCGGCTGTCCCTGCGCGCCGTGGCCAAGCAGACCGGCACCCTCAGCGGGCGGGTCGACGCGCTCGCCCAGGAACAGGCCTTTCTCGAGGACGCGCGCGACGTGCTCGACCTGCTCGAGGAGGACCTCGCCGCCAATCGCGACCTCATTCGCCGCGCGGTCGAGGTGATGGCCGACGTGGCCCCCGACATCGACGACGAGACCGGCGCCGCCGCCGCGCACCTGCTCCGCGCCATCGCGTTGTACGCCCGCGCCTGCGCGGCCGACCCTCCCGAAGACCTCGCCGCGTGGCTCGCCGGGTTCGAGAAAAAACTGCCCGGCTGGCTGGAAATCCGGCCGTTCGCCGAAGCGCTCGGTGAGGACGGGCTCCGCCAGCTGGTCGAACTCGCCGGGGACGACCGAAAGTTCCGCGAGCAGGCCGTCGAAGCGCTCGGCGACGTCGACGAACTGGTGAGCCTGCTCGCCGAGGACCCGCGTGTGGACCACGTCCGGATCGCCAAGGCGCTCTACGACGCCGGCCGCGTGGACGAGGCGATCGAACGCGCCGAGCACAGCATGACCGAGCTGCCCGCGAACCGCTGCGGTGAGCTGGCCGAATTCCTGGTCGGCGTGCACCTAGAAGCCGACCGCCCGGCCCAGGCGTCCGCCGTGCTGGAGCGGCTGCTCTGGCGCTCGCCCACCAAGCAGGCCTACGACCAGCTCAAAGCGCTCTGCGAACGCCTCGGCACCTGGCCGGAACCGCGTCAGCGCGTGCTCCGGGTGCTCCGCGCCTCGGCCCGCGAACGCCAGGCCGACCAGCTCATCGACGTCCTGCTCGACGAAGGCGAGACAACGCAGGCGTGGGACGCCGCCGCCGAGTTCGGCTGTTCGCAGTCGGCGTGGCTGCGCGTGGCCGACCAGGTCGCCGAATCCCGTCCCGCCGAGGTCGCCGGGGTCTACCGCCTCCTCGCCACCGACTGCGTCAAGCAGGCCAGCCGCGACGGCTACCGGCAGGCCGTGGTGCTGCTGAAAAAACTCCGCCGGGTGCACGAACTCCTGGACAGCGACGAGGAATTCGAGGAGTACGTGGAAAGCCTGCGCCGCGACAACGAGCGGCGGCCCGCTTTCCTCGACGAGCTGCGCAAAGCCGGTCTCTGATCACTCCTCGCGGTTCCACGCGGCGCTGAGCACCGCCGCGGTTTCGGTGATTTCACCGGTGGTGTGGCCGGCCGTGACCACCAGCGCCACCGCCGTGCCACCGCGGCAGTCGCGGCGCAGCAGCGCGTCGATCCCGGCCGCCGTCAGCCGGTCGAGCAGCCGCTTCCCGCGCTGGGCGGTGAGCGGCGGGGTGGCCTGCACCGGGAACAACCCGCCGGCCAGCGGCAGCCCCTGCTCACCGCAGGTCCGCCGGAGCAGCCGGATCCGCCCGGCCAGCCGCTCCCGCAGCGCGTTGCCCTCCACCTGGTTGACGCGCAGCGCGTGCGCCGCCGCCGCTATGTCCACAGTGGACGGCGGACTGGCGTGCATGGCGCTGCCCCCGTGCTTGCGGATCCGCTCCAGCAGCACCGCGGGCCCGGCGATCGAGGCGATCGGCGCGCCGAAGGCCTTGGCCAGCGACGACACCAGCACCACCGGCCCCTTGGTACCGGCCAGCCGCAGCGAGCCACCGCCCCCGTCACCGAACGGGTGCCCCGGCCCCGGCCGGTCACCGAACAGGCCGAGCGACTGGCTGTCGTCGAGCAGCAGCAACCCGTTGCGCGACGGCAACCGGCTCACCGCGGCGGGCAGCGGGAACGGCTTCCCGCAACCACCGCACACGCCGTCGGCGACCACCAGCGGCCGCAACCCGCGCGCGTGCAGCCGGTCGAGCGCGGCCGCGAGCGAACCGAGGTCCTGGTGCGGGATCCGCAGCACCGGGCGGCCCAGCCCGGCCGCGCGCCGGACCGCCCAGCGCGCGATCGGATAGGCCGCTACGTCCAGCACGATGCCGCTCTGCTCGTCGGCGAGCACCTCCAGGCAGTCGGCGAAGGCGTGCAGGGTCGACCGCGCGAGCAGCGCCGTTTCGGTGCCCTGCAGGTCGGCGAGCGCTTTCGCCACCCCCTCGGCGACCGGCGGCACCCCCAGCGCGGCCGGCCGCCCGGTGGTCAGCCCCGACCAGCCGGGCAGTTCGGTGCTGGCGTGCCGCATGCCCAGGTAGAGCGAGGAGGTGAAATCAGCCCGCCGCCGGTTCATACCGCACGATATCCCCGCTTCGACCGGGTCAGGCGGCGGAAACCACCGTCTTGGTGAGTGCGGTAATCCGGTTGGCCGATTCCCGGAACGGCGTGTCCTTGTCCTGCAGGGTCAGCACCACCACGATCTTCTCGTCGCCGGCGCCGACCGTGCCGCTGGTGTGCATCAGCGGGCTGGTCAGGTCCACGTCCGAAGTGGACGCTCCTTCGGGGGCGGGCGCGCTGCGGCCGCCGGTGCACTGATCACCGGGCGGCGGCGCGTCACCCCAGGCCGACCAGCCCTGCTTGACCGCCCACGCCTCGCCGACCGCGCTCGGAATGCCCCACGACTGGTCCCAGGCGTCCGAGCACTTCGTCGACGCGCGCAGGTGACCCATGACGAACGCGCGGTGCCCGGCATCCGCACTGTCCAAAATGTACTCGTACACCCTGGCCACGTCCGCCGCGCTGGTGGCGGTGAAGCCCCACCTGCCCGGATCGGCCGGGGGAGCGGTGTCGGTGAGCCCGAGCTTGGCCACCATCCGGTCGACGACCGCGCCGTAACCGCCACGCGCCCACAGTTCGCTGGCCGGGTCGTTGGCGCTGCTGCGCAGCATCGGCTGCATCAGCGCCGCGTCCGCGGGCGGGATTTCCCGTCCGGCGCCGAGGGTTTCCAGGTAGTCGAGCGCGATCAGCACCTTGACCACCGAAGCCGAGCGGAACCGCTCGTGCTCACCGTCCGCGACCTTCTTGCCCGACGCCCGGTCGAGCACGACGTAGCTCGCCGTCATGCCCGGCGGCAGGTCGATCGCCGCCACCGCGGGCGGCGCGAAGAGGGCTGCGGACAGGGTGGCCGCGGCCAGTGCCGGAGCCAGCCTTCGAAAACTGATCACGACGTACCCCCAGTTCTGGTCATCTGGTAACGCGGGACCGTACTCCGGGGGTTTCGCCGCTCGCAGCCCTCTTCAAGCCTGCCTGAATCAGTCGTGGTGCGCAGTGCCGGCCGACTCGATCGGGGCACCCCGCGGCGGGATCTGCTCCGCCAGCGCGGGATCGAGCTGGCCGACCGAGCCGTCACCCGCGCTCTTCGCGATGGCCAGCATGGCCGCCAGCGCCGAGCGGATCTGCGACTGCTCGTGCTCGGCGCCCATGTCGCTCAGCTCGATCAGCACGCTCCCGGCACCGACCAGGCCGTAGGCGTTGCGCGCGATGCCCTGGTAGTTGCCGCCCGGGTACTGCGACACGTTGCCACCGTCGGCGTCCATCGCCCGCTGCGCCACCACGGTCAGCTGCTTGGCGAAGTCGACGGCGGCGGGCTGGACGTCCGGGTGCGTCGGCCACATCGCGGACGCGGTGATCTCGCGGCCGTCGGCACCGCGGTAGCGGCCCTGCATGTGGTAGTCGACCACGATCGACGGGCGGAAGGCGGCGGCGTGCCGCTGGATCAGGCCCGCCTCGGTGGCCGGGTTGTCCTCCGGCGCCACCGTCGGGTCGTGGTAGCGGTTGATGTCGTAGCCCTTGCCCTTTTCGCCGTATTCGGGATCGGCGTCCGGGTCGTAGTTGTAGCGCCAGTCGCGTTCGTGCCCGTCCGGGTTCGCGCGGACCACGATGTCCACGGTGACCTGGGCGCGGAGTTCCCGCTGCCAGCCGGCGTTCCCGGTGCCGACCTGACGCAGGAACTCCAGGGCGGCGGGCGTGCCGAGCGGCTCGTCGCCGTGCTGCTGGGTGACGTAGAGAACGCGCTGCGGGCCGGTGCCGACTCTGGCGTGCCAGACCGGACGGCCTTCGTTGGACTTGCCGATCTTGCCGACCTGCACCCGGCCGTGGCTGGTCCACTGCAGTTTCTGCAGTTCCCAGGCCAGTTTCGCGGTGCTGGGCCGCGGGTCCAGCTTGCCGTGCCCGGTGGCCTGGGCGGCCGGCGCGGCGATCGTGGTGGTGAGCACGAGAGCGGCGAGTACGCCGATGATCCGCTTCATGGCAGCCGAGTCTGCCAGCGCGGATGTCGCACCGACAGTGCCGAACCAGCGACTCCGGGTTGTGGACTATGCCACTGCTGTTGTAAGGTGGCCTAGTCCACTGATCAAGAGCGATCTTCGGAGGGGGATTCGGCCAGGGGATAGGGATACAGCAGCTTCCACACCTCGGCGGGGAAAACGGACTCGTCGAACCGGAGGGCGTTGCCTGTGGCATCGAAGAGGATCAGGTGCTGCTCGAGCACGGCCGACGGATTCGGCAGGTGCAGCCGTTTCTGCTCCGCCGCCGTGGCGAGCCGCGCGGACACCTGGTCGCGGCCGTAGGTGGCCTTGCGGCCGGTCTGCGCGGTCACGTAATCGTCGATCGACTCGGGTGACTTGGCGGGGTCGAGCAGTTGTGGCGCCTGCTCGGCGAGTTCCTTGGTGAACCACGAGGTGCGCAGTTCGGACGGCGTGCCGTTCTCGTCGTTGATGAGCACCTGCCGCCGGATCCCGGTCACGTCCGCGTGCTGCCCGAACGCGTCCGCGACGTGCGAGGGCACGGTGGTCTCCTCGGTGAGCAGCACTTCGACACTGCCGCCGCCGGGGCCGAAGCTGACGTCGACCGTGCGCGAGCGCGCGAACCGGCGACCGTGCCCGCCGGGCAGGTCGGCACGCACGTACGTGCCCGAACCGTGCCGGCTTTCCACGTATCCCTGATGTCGCAACAGCCTCAGCGCATCGGCGGCCGTGGGCCTGGCGACGTTCCAGTCCTTTTCGAGGCGTCGCTCCGACGGCACGCTGTCCCCAGGCTTCAGCTCGCCAGTGATGATCTGCTGGCGGATGCTGTTCGCGATCTGGTGGTATTTCGGAGTTCCGTCAGTGTTGTCCGGCATGCACGTCCCGGGTCATCGTGAGCGCGGTGTGAGCACACACGTAAGTGGCACAGTTAGCCGGACTTTAGCAGCGAACTTTCCACTTCCGGTGCCTCCTCGCCGGAGGTTCACGCGTTTTCTGACGCTTGTACTACTCCTAATGGATGACCTGAGCCGGAAGAACTCGCACTAGGCGTGCACGGTGGCGCGGGCCACTATCGGCAAGTCAATTCGGTCGAAGAAGGTGACGGCGTCGGAGGCCTTTTTCGAACGTCCTCCGGCAATTCTCCGGTCGCCACGGGGCGCGGCGAAGTCGTGGCGTCGCCGTCACCGGGCGTGAGGTGACGGAGGGTCATCAACCACGGAGGGTCAGCCCGATAGGGTGGATCTGTCTGGTTGACCGAGCGTTGCAACGTCCGGCCTAGTATCTTGGGCCGACTTTGTGGGAAATGCCCCCACCAGACCCTGCTTTCCGGTAAAACTGGCGTCCTGCGCGCGTCTTCTACTGTCGAGGGGTCTCCGCGTGAAACACGAAGTGACGGTGGCTCAGCTGCTGGAACGCGAGGGCTGGGACGCCAGACGCCGGCCGAAGTCGCGGTCGCGGCTGCAGTTGTTCTCCGTGATGGCGGCCGTGGTGATCGGCTGCGGCATCGCCGCGCTGCTGGTCCGCGTGGTCCACGCGCCCTCCCCGGAGCACCGCGCCGAAACCATCGTCGAAGACGTCGGCATCGTGCAGCCGCCGGCGCGCACCCCGAGCGGGGTGGCCGGCCCGGAGGCGACGGTCGCTTCCGACGAGCCGAAGCTGGTACCCGGCGGTGGTGCCTGGTACGAGGAAGAAGAGACCACCACGCGGCAGCGGGAAACCACCACCCCGCCGACCACCACGTCGAAGAAGGCCACCACCACGACGACCAACCAGCCGTCGGAGCCGGGTGGCGAGAACCCGCCGACCACCACCACGTCGAAGAAGCCGACGACGACCACCACCACCTCGAGGTGCATCATCTGGCCGCTGGTGTGCTGAGCGTCAGCCGATCAACGCGCTCAGGTTCGTGATCGAGCGCCGCAGTTCCCCGCGCACTGCCCGGCCGATGGCCATGCCGACCGGCCCGAACACCGGTTTCCCGCGCACATCCGCGTCGATGCTGACTTCCGAGCCCGTGGCCACCGGCCGGATCGCCAGCGCGAGCGCGATGCGCACGCCGCCGACCCCGTCACCGGAGATCGACATCGCGCTCGGCTCGTCGTAGCTGTCCACCCGCCAGGTGATCCGGTTGCGGAAACCCTTCACCGACACCACCGAGGTGAACGTGGTGCCGTGGGTGATCTCCGGCGGGATCGGGCTGCGCCAGCCTTCGTGCAGCACTAGCCATTCGTCGAACCTGGTCAGGTCGGCGGCGACCGACCAGGTCTGCTCGGGCGTCGAAGCGATTCGAGCCGACACGCTCACCTTGGCCACCGGCGCAGGTTACCCGCCGCGGCGAATACTGTGTGCGCCTGTCAACCGATGGAGGAGAGTCTGTGATGCGCACCCGTTCACTCGGCACCACCGGCCCCGAGGTCCCCGTGCTGGGCCTGGGCTGCATGGGCATGTCGGACCTGTACGGCCCGGCCGTCGAAGAGGACGGGATCGCCACCATCCACGCCGCGCTCGACGCCGGGATCACCCTGCTCGACACCGGCGACTTCTACGGCGCCGGGCACAACGAACTGCTCATCCGGCGGGCCCTGCGCGACCGCCGCGAGCAGGCCGTGATCAGCGTGAAGTTCGGCGCGCTGCGTGGTCCGGCCGGTGACTGGCTCGGCTTCGACGGCCGCCCGGAAGCGGTGAAGAACGCCGTGGCGTACTCGCTGGGCAGGCTGGGCGTCGACCACATCGACATCTACCGCCCGGCGCGGCTGGACCCGGCGGTGCCGATCGAGGAGACCGTCGGCGCCATCGCGGAGCTGATCGAAGCCGGGTACGTCAAGCACGTCGGGCTGTCCGAGGTCGGCGCCGAGACGATCCGCCGCGCGGCCGCGGTGCACCCGATCGCCGACCTCCAGATCGAATACTCGCTGCTCTCGCGGGACATCGAGCGCGAAATCCTGCCCACCTGCACCGAACTCGGCATCGGGCTCACCGCGTACGGCGTGCTTTCGCGCGGGCTGCTGTCCGGGCACTGGACCGCCGAGCGCGAGCTGCCCGCCGACGACTTCCGCGCGATCAGCCCGCGGTTCCAGGGCGAGAACCTGCGCCGGAACCTCGAACTGGTGGACGCGCTGCGCGGCGTCGCCGAAGCCAAGGGCGCCACGCCGACCGCGGTGGCCATCGCGTGGGTGCTCACCCGCGGGGAGCACGTGGTGCCGCTGGTCGGCGCGCGCAAGCCGGAGCGGCTGGCCGAAGCGCTCGCCGCGGTCGACCTCGAACTGACCGACGAGGACCTCGCGGCGATCGAGGCCGCGGTGCCCGCCGGTGCCGCCGCCGGGCCGCGCTACCCGGAACCGCTCATGGAGCACCTGGACTCAGAGCACTGAGCTGCCGATCGTGCGGGCGCCGGAGCAGCAGCTGGGACGC
The DNA here is from genome assembly GCF_003312875.1 of Amycolatopsis albispora. NCBI lineage: Bacteria > Bacillati > Actinomycetota > Actinomycetes > Pseudonocardiales > Pseudonocardiaceae > Amycolatopsis > Amycolatopsis albispora. The sequence continues at coordinate 5,942,084 of NZ_CP015163.1, read as the reverse complement.
GACGGCGCCGCACAGGCAGAGGAACATGTCCCACTGGGTGTCCCAGATGTCGCCCTGGGTGGCGAGGAACTCGTCGGCGTTGGCGCCGAGCACCACCGCGGAACCCCATTCGATGAATTCGAAGCAGGCCGCGAAAGCCAGGCAAACGCTTGCGGTCAGCAGGAACGTCCAGCCGCCGCGACGCAGCGGGGTCAGCCGCAGCAGCAGTTCGCGGACCAGGATCGCCGGGACGAAGCCCTGCACCACGTGCGCGAACCGGTCGTAGTGGTTGCGTGAGGTGCCCCAGTTCTCCTGGACCCAGTTGCCGAGCGGGGTTTCGGCGTAGGTGTAGTGGCCGCCGTAGCAGAGCACGAGCGCGTGGAAGACCAGCAGCCAGAGCAGCAGCCTGGTCAGCGGCAACCGCTTGCGGAACACCAGCACCAGCGGCAGGCCGACGAGGATCCAGACCACCTCGAGCAGCCAGGTCAGCGTGCTCTTCGCGCCGATCCCGGACCAGACCAGCGCGCCGGCCACCACGGCCAGCAGGAAGATCGCCTCGGCGCGCTTCATTGCGTGGCCAGCACCATGAACAGCCGGGTGTTGATCTTCTCCATCACCTCGTGCGGCACCGTGCCGACGCGGTCGCCGAGCAGCGACTTCGGCAGGTGGTCGAGCCGGGTGTAGGCGACCCGCGAGCCGTCGGCCAGCGCGACGTCCATCGGCTCCGGGACCGAGGTGATCTCCATGGTGATCACGTACGGCACGTCCGGCAGATCGTTGAACATGTTGCCCGAGTAGACCAGCACCCGGCGGCCCGAATCACCGGCGACGCGCCGGATCTCGCCCCTACGCGGCGGAGGAGTCACGGCCGCTCTGCACCTCGCGCCGGCGGTGGTACTCGGCGACCTGCCGCTCGGCGGCTTCCGGGCGGCTGGCCCACCAGTCGTTGGTCTCCTGGCACAGCTGGCGGAAGTTCTCGCGCTCGATCGCGGCGATGATCCACGAGTGCACCGAGACGCCCGCCGCGTCCGCACGGGCCTTGATCTGCGCGTGCGTGTCGTCGGACAGGTTGAGGCCAAGGCGCTTCGACATCGCGCCATGCTACGACGCCGGTTCGCGGCGCCGGTGGACGGCGTGACCGGACGGCGTGGCGGAAATTCGATGGACGGCGGGCCGACAATCGGTCCGTGACTGGAAACCAGGTGCTCAACTGGTCGGTGGCCCGCGTCGCGCCCACCGATCCCGACGCACTCCGCATGCTGTTCTGCTACTACGACGAGATCGCCAGCCGGTACTACCGGCGGCGGGTTCCGCGGGAAGAAGTCGAGCAGATCATGGCCGAGTTCCCCAGTGACGACCTGACGCCGCCGACCGGGGTGTTCCTCCTCGCGCGGCTGGACGGTGAGCCCGCCGGGTGCGTGGGCGTGCGGGTGTACACGCCCGAGATCGCCGAGCTGACCAGGATGTTCGTCGACGTGGGCCACCGCGGGTCGGGTGGCGCCGGGCTGCTGGTGCGCGCGGCCGAGGACGCGGCGCGGGAGATCGGCGCGAAGTCGATGTGGCTCAACACCCGCGACGACCTGGTGGAGGCCAGGGCGTTCTACGCCAAGCACGGCTACCAGCCGATTCCGCCCTACGGCGACGACCCGTACGCCGAGCACTGGTTCGGCAAGGAGCTTTGACTCACCCGGTGGTGTGAACCACCGGCGGTTCCCGGTTAGATGGTGGGACTGCTGGGGCTGCCGGGACTGCTGGGGGATGCGCGGGGATGATGGGGCGGACGCACGCGCTCACCGGCTGGTGCGCGGGGCTGGGACTGGCGCCGGTGGTCGGCGCGGGCACGGTGCACCAGGCGGTCGCGTTCGCCGCCACCACCGCGGGGTTCGCCCTGCTGCCGGACCTCGACCACCCCGGTGCGCGGGCGTCGAAACTGCTCGGGCCGATCACCGGCGGGCTGTCGTGGCTGCTGCGCCGGGCGTCGGCCGGGCTCTACAAGGTGACCAAGGGGCCCAAGGACGAGCGGCGCACGGGCACGCATCGGCACCTTTCGCACACCGTGTTGTTCGCGGTGGCGCTCGGCCTGCTCACCGCGTGGGGCACCGAGGCGGGCGGGCACTGGGCGGTCGCCGGGGTGGTGATCTTCGGCCTGCTGCTGGCCGAGGACGCGCTGGGCGACTGGGTGCTGCCGGTGGCCGGGGTGGCGATCGTCTGGTGGGTGTTCAGCGTCGGCCCGGACGCGTTCGGCGAGCTGGAGCAGATCGCCGGCTGGCTGGGCATCGCGGTGGCGGCGGGCTGTTTCACGCACTGCCTTGGCGATTCGCTGACCGAATCCGGCTGCCCGTTCCTGTTCCCGCTGCTGATCAAGGGCGAGACCTGGTACGAGATCCGGCCGCCGCGCAAGCTGCGGTTCCGCACCGGCAAGAACGTGGAGAACCGCCTGGTGTTCCCGGTTTTCCTGGTGCTGGCCGTGCTGCTGGTGCCCGGCGTGTGGGAGTTCCTCGCCGACAACTTCACCCGGCTGACGAGCCCGGCCGAGGTGCAAGCGGTGCCGTGACCGCCTCCGACCAGCGGAAAGTCGGGCTGTCGGCGAGTTCGGGAAACGCCACCGCCATGCCGCGCTCCGGCGACATCGACCACAGCGTGAAGCGCGGCGAGAAGGCGTGCGCCGCCCACTCGTCCGTCCATTGTGGAACGTAGCGCAGGTAGAGCCGCCGCAGCCGGTCGTGGTCGGTGGCCTCGAGCCGCGCCGGTCCGGTGGCGCGCAGCTGCCGCACGTCACCGGGCGGGTCGAAGGTGGACACCAGCACCGCGACTTCACGACCGGCGCGGGCCGCGGCGAGGAACGGGCTGGGCTGGTCGTTCGGGGTGTTGAACCAGAACCGGCCGTGCTCGGCGAGGAACCACAGGGTGGCCAGCGCCGGCCCGCCGGCGCGGCCGGTGGTGGCGACGCTGGCCGGGCGCAGGCGTTCGGCGAGGAAGGCGGGCACGTCGAAGCTGGGACCGTCCATGACATCCATCATGGCGCGCCGGGGACATCCGGCCCTTCTCCGGCGGCGCGACCCGCTGGCAGGCTGGCCGGAGTGACCCACGTCCTGGCCCCGCCGGTGCCGGCCCGCCTATTCTGGCGGCCACTTGGGCGATCACGGGTGATGAAGCTGAACGATCAGCAGCGGTCCAGCCGGATGATCCGGCTGGCGACGGTGGGGGTGGTGCTCTACGGCGCCGTCGCCCCGGTGCTGACGATCTACCGCGTGGCCACCGTGCCGATCGACACCGTGCGGGTGCTGCCCGCGCTCATCTTCATCATCTGCTACCTGCCGCCGCACATCCGCAACGTGCTTTACGCCGCGCGCGGTGAGCGGCCGCCGCGTTCACTGTGGACGGTCGGCGTGATGATGGCGCTGATCATCGGCGCCATCCCGGTGGCTGGCATCGACTGGCTCGGCGCGCTCTACGCGCTGGCCGCCTCGGTCCTGCTGGTCATCCCGCCGCCGCTGTCCTTTTTCACCTTCGCCGGGGTGGCCGCCGCGCTGGTGCCGCTCGCCTCGGTCTCCGGGCACCTGGAGTGGGCTGTCTCGCTGGTGCTCGACGCGTTGTTCCTCGCGTTGTCGCTGGCCCTGCTGACCTGGGTGATCGCCACCGCACGGCAGTTGCACGACGCCCGGCTCGAACTGGCCGAGCAGGCCGCCGTGCGCGAGCGCATCCGGATCGACCGGGACGTGCGCCGCACGGTCGGCGTCGAGCTGGAGGGCATCATCGAGCAGGGCGAGCGCGCGGCCGCGTTGACCGGCGACCCGGACGCCGCCGACGCCGAGCTGCGTGCGCTGGCGCTGCGGTCGAGGGCCACCCTGACCGCGGTGCGCCGCCGGATCGCCCGCGGCCTGAGCACCGCGGACGGCGATCGGTGAACCCGTTCTGGACCACCCGGCGAACCGGGTTGTTCCTGGTGGTGGTCAACCTGCCGATCGCGGTCGCACCGCCGGTGTTCACCATCGTCGGCACACCGACCACCCCGCCGTCGGAGTACCCGGCGGTGCTGCCGATCGTGCTCGGCGTGCTGCTGGCCGCGCTGCAGCTGCGGCACAGCATGGCCTCGGCACGCGGGGAACGCCCGGAGGGCTGGCCGTGGACGCTGGGTGCGATGACGCTGCTGGTCTACCTCCCTCTTTTCTGGTTCGGCAGCCCCTGGCTGGACGCACAGGTGCTGCTGGCGGCGTCGGCGTTGATGGTGGTGCCGCGGCGGTGCGCGGTACCGGTGGCCGCGGTTCCGCTGGTGGTCACCGCGGTGTCCTCGGCGCTGCAGGCGGGGCCGGAAAGCGACGGTTTCCAGTTCGTCTACGTGGTGCTTTCCGGCGTGCTGCTGTCGATCATCGCGGTGGCGCTCTACGGGGCGGCACGGCTGGTCCGCCTGGTCGACGAACTGCAGGCCGCGCGCACCGAACTGGGGGAGCTGGCGGCCGAGCGCGAGCGGCTGCGGCTCTCCCGTGACCTCCACGACCTGCTGGGGCAGAGCCTGTTCGCGGTGTCCCTCAAAGGGGACCTGGCGATCCGGCTGCTGCGCCAGGAACCGGGCAAGGCGAAGGCGGAGATCGAGAGCCTGGTCGGGGTCGCCCAGGAGGCGTTGCGCGGGGTGCGGGCGGTGACCAGGGACGAGCACGTGGCGTCGCTGCCGAAGGAGACCGACGGCGCGGCGGCCCTGCTCGCGGCGGCGGGCATCGAGGTGAAGCTCGGGCTGGACCTGCCGCCGCCGCACGAACTGCCCGACCGCGTGCACGCCACGCTGGCCTGGGCGTTGCGCGAAGGGGTCACCAACATCCTCCGGCACAGCCACGCCCGCACCTGCGCGATCAGTGGCGGAACGCGGGACGGCAAGTACATGCTGGAGATCGTCAATGACGGAGCGGGGGACGAGTTCGGGGAAGGCAGTGGGCTGGCCGGGTTGTCCGACCGGGTGGCCGCGCTGTCCGGTTCGGCGGTGGCCGGGCCCACCGGCGACGGCCGGTTCCGGTTGTCGGTTGAGATTCCGCGGGAGGCTACGTGATCCGGGTCCTGATCGCCGAGGACATGCACATGATCCGCGGTGCGCTGACCGCGCTGCTGAGCATGGAGGACGGCGTGGAGGTGGTGGCCGAGCTGGACCGCGGTGACCAGATCGTGCCCGCGGCGTTGGCCACCCGGCCGGACGTGGCGGTGCTGGACATCGGCCTGCCCGGGCTCGACGGGCTCAGTGCGGCGGAGGCGTTGCACGAGCAGCTGCCGGACTGCCGGACCCTGGTGCTGACCGGGATGAACCAGCCGGGCCACCTGCTGCGCGCGCTGTCCGCCCACGTGCGCGGGTTCATCGTGAAGAACGCCCCGGCCGAAACCCTGGCCGACGGCGTCCGGCGGGTCGCGGCGGGGGAGCGCGTGATCGACCCCGAACTGCTGGCGATGGCGCTCGAAACCGGCTCGAGCCCGCTGACCCCACGGGAAACCGACGTGCTGCGCGCCGCCGACAGCGGCATCGCCACCAGCGAAATCGCCCGTCGCCTGTCCCTGTCCCCGGCCACCGTGCGGAACTACCTCTCCAACGCCATCGGAAAAGTGGGCGCGCGCAACCGCATCGACGCCATCAGAATCGCCAGAGACGCCGGCTGGTTGTAACCGCGCTCGCGAAAAAGCCAGCTGTGCCACGGAAATCCTCCTTTGCTGGTTCGTGGCGACATCCCCGGGAGGACATCGTGGTGCTGAACGGGAAATCGATCGTCGTCACGGGACGGCTCATGCGTGGACGTGCTGGCCGATCAGGTGCACGCGGTGGCCGAGGAAAACAAGGGCGATCTCACCGCCGTGGACACGGCCGTCGAAGCGCTCGGCGGGGCGGGCTGCTCGCTCGCTGCTACTGACAAGACCATAGCGCGTCGCCGCGACTGTCCCCAGGAGTTGTCCACAGGTGCGGCTGCCTGTGGACAACTCGGCCCGATTTCCCTGGCTTGTCACCGCCGCGGGATAGGGTGTCCGGGCAGCGCGGGCAGTGGGGAGAATGCTTCCGCGCAATCGGTACTAGGTAGAGGCGGTTCAGGGTTTTGGCTACTTCCAGCGGCACGGTCAGCATCGAGCGCAAGATCGCCGAGGAGCTCGGCGTGGCGGAGCGGCAGGTCACCGCCGCGGTGGGGTTGCTCGACGGCGGCGCGACGGTGCCGTTCATCGCGCGGTACCGCAAAGAGGCCACCGGCATGCTGGACGACACCCAGCTCCGCACCCTCGAGGACCGCCTCCGCTACCTCCGCGAGCTCGAGGACCGCCGCACCGCGGTGCTCGACTCGATCCGCTCGCAGGGCAAGCTCGACGAGGCGCTCGAGGCGCAGATCCTCGCCGCCGACTCGAAGGCGCGCCTCGAGGACATCTACCTCCCCTACAAGCCCAAGCGCCGCACCAAGGCGCAGATCGCGCGCGAGGCCGGGCTGGAGCCGCTGGCCGACGGCCTGCTGAACGAGCCGGACACCGATCCCCAGGCCGCGGCCGCCGCCTTCGTCGACGCCGACAAGGGCGTCGCCGACCCGCAGGCCGCGCTGGACGGTGCGCGCGCCATCCTGGTCGAGCGCTTCGCCGAGGACGCGGACCTGCTCGGCGAGCTGCGCGAGAAGATGTGGACCGGCGGCCGCCTCCGCTCGAAGGTCCGCCAGGGCAAGGAGGAAGAAGGCGCCAAGTTCGCCGACTACTTCGACTTCTCCGAGCCGTACACCAAGCTCCCCTCACACCGGATCCTGGCCATGTTCCGCGGTGAGAAGGAGGAGATCCTCGACCTCACCATGGAGCCGGACGAGACCCCCGAGGGCGAGGTCATCACCGGGCCCGGCGAGTTCGAGGTACGCATCGCGCAGCGCTTCGGCATCGCGGACAAGGGCCGCGCCGCGGACACCTGGCTGCTGGGCTGCGTTCGCTGGGCCTGGCGCACCAAGATCCTTCTGCACCTGGGCATCGACCTGCGGATGCGGTTGCGTCAGTCTGCCGAGGACGACGCGGTGGCCGTGTTCGCCGCCAACCTGCGTGACCTGCTGCTCGCCGCGCCGGCCGGCAGTCGCGCCACGATGGGCCTCGACCCCGGCTTCCGCACCGGCGTCAAGGTGGCCGTGGTGGACGCGACCGGCAAGGTCGTCGCCCACGACACCATCTACCCGCACCAGCCGGCCAACCGCTGGGACGAGTCGCTGGCCAAGCTCGCCAAGCTGGCGCACGAGCACAAGGTCGAGCTGATCGCCATCGGCAACGGCACCGCCTCGCGGGAGACCGACAAGCTGGCGGGCGACCTGATCAAGAAGTTCGCCGACCTCAAGCTCACCAAGGTGATGGTCTCCGAGGCGGGCGCCTCGGTGTACTCGGCCTCGGCCTTCGCCGCGCAGGAACTGCCCTCGCTGGACGTGTCCATCCGCGGGGCGGTCTCCATTGCCCGCCGCCTGCAAGACCCACTGGCCGAGCTGGTCAAGATCGACCCGAAGTCCATCGGGGTCGGCCAGTACCAGCACGACCTGTCCGAGGTCTCGCTGTCGCGCTCGCTCGACGCGGTGGTCGAGGACTGTGTGAACGGCGTGGGCGTGGACGTCAACACCGCGTCCGCGCCGCTGCTCACGCGCGTGTCCGGTATCGGGTCGAGCCTCGCCGAGAGCATCGTCGCGCACCGCGACCAGAACGGGCCGTTCCGCTCGCGCACCGCGCTGAAGGAGGTACCGCGGCTCGGGCCGAAGGCCTTCGAGCAGTGCGCGGGCTTCCTCCGCATCCCCGGTGGTGACGACCCGCTCGACAGCTCCGCGGTGCACCCCGAGGCCTATCCGGTGGTCCGCCGCATCCTGTCGGCCACCGGCACGGAACTGCCCGCGCTGATCGGCAACACGCCGGTGCTCAAGAAGCTCGACCCGGCCAAGTTCGTCGACGACACCTTCGGCCTGCCCACGGTCACCGACATCCTGAGCGAGCTGGACAAGCCCGGCCGCGACCCGCGTCCGGCGTTCAAGACCGCCACCTTCGCGGACGGCGTGGACAAGCTGTCCGACCTCAAGCCGGGCATGACGCTGGAAGGCGTGGTCACCAACGTCGCGGCGTTCGGCGCCTTCATCGACGTCGGCGTGCACCAGGACGGGCTCGCGCACGTGTCGGCGCTGTCGAAGAACTTCGTCAAGGACCCGCGTGAGGTGGTCAAGCCGGGTGACATCGTGCGGGTGAAGGTGCTGGACGTGGACGTGCCGCGCAAGCGCATCTCGCTCACGCTGCGCCTCGACGACGAGATCACGCCGGGTGGCCGCCCGGAGCGGGGTGCCGGTCCGAACGAACGCCGTCAGCAGCCCCGGCGGCAGGGCGGCGGTGGCGGTGGCCAGCGGCGTGGCGGCAACGACCGCGGCGGCAACAGCGGCGGAGGTGGTGCACTGGCGGACGCACTCAAGCGCGCCGGCTACCGCTGACCCGGTCGTGAGTGCTCAGGGCAGCACCTGAGCACTCACGATGGCAGCAGCCTCACACGCATGCGGCTGGGCAGGCTCACCTCGCCTGGAGGTGGGCACCGCCAGCGGGGGCGCCTGGGCGCGGCCGCTGCTGGGACGCGTGGACATGGGCGCCGCCTAGGCGCGGGTGCCGTCCGGGCGCGGTGAGTCTGGGAGCGGAGCCCGCGCGGGCACCCCGGGTGTGCGGCACTCCTCGAGCGCAGTGCTCCACGGATGCGGCACAGTCCGGACGTTCGGTATGGGCGCGCGCCTCGGCCCAGGCTGTGCCCCGCCCCCGAGCGCGCCTCGCCCGGACACCCGTCCGGGTCAGGCGCCCCTCCGGCCGGGGCGCCCGCCCGGGCGTGCTTCGGTGCGGGCGTGCTGAAGGCGGTGGCGGCGGAAGGCCCCGCCCTCGTCAGCCAGGCGCGGACGGCGTCAGGCGGGCAGCTTCAGCGCGACGATCTCGGCGCTCAGGTCACCGCCCGGTGTGCGGTAGGTGATCGTGTCGCCGGTTTTGTGGCCGACCAGTGCCCGCCCGAGCGGGCTGTCGCTGGTCAGCGCGGACGCGTCCGGCGCGGTCGCCTCATCGGCGAACTCGACCACCCGCATGGTCTCCTCGTCGCCGTCGGCGAAGCGCAGGGTGACCTCCGTGCCGTCCGGCAGCAGGCCTTCCTTGCTCGGCGAAGTCTGGCTCTTGCCGTGCGTCAGCAGGTCGGTCACCTCGCGGATGCGCCGGTCGATCCACGCCGTGGTCTCCGCGCGCTCGATCACGTCCGCCTGGTCCGCGCTGTCACCGATCGGGTCCTCGTCCCGGAAGTTGGGCGCGTTCACGGCACGCTGTTCACGCAGGCGCGCGAGTTCCCCCTCCAGACGCTCCCTGGCGGCGGGGCTCAGCTGGGTTCCGCCCTGGTCACTTCCGGTACTCGGCATGCGGGCCTCCTGTCTGGTCTGTCGAGAACCAGTCTCCCTGTCCGGAGCCCCGCTCACCACCGTAAAACCGATCACCCCAGGCAGTCCCGGACCACCGCGAGCACCGGTCCGTCCAAAGAGGTCAGTGCGGCCAGTTGCTCCGGCCGGGTGAGCAAACCGCCGAGTACCAGGTCCGCGAAGCAGGCTCCGACCTGTTCAGCGCTGTCCGGGCCGTTCGGGTCGAACCACGTCCACGCCCAGTGCGCGGAGCCGAACATCAGTAGGCTCCGGAGACGGAAATCACCCTCTCGGAAGTCACCCGCCTCCTGGCCGGCGGTCAGCACCGACCGCACCAGCGCCAGGTACTCCTCCCGCAGCCGCACGCCCTCGGCCATCGAATCGTGTTCGGCCAGCCGGGCGATCTCGCGCTGGAAGGCGACCGTCGCCGCGCGGTCGTGCACCTGGTACAGCATGAACGCGAACAGCAGCCCGGCCAGTTGCTCCGGCGGGGTCGTCAGCCGCTGGCGGATCAGCCGCGCCTCGGCGAGGCGCCGCTGCATGTACGACTCGTGCAGCGCGGCGAGCAGGCGGTCCTTCGTGCCGAAGTGGTGCACGATGGTGCCCTTGGAAATGCCCAGCTCGCCGGCGATGTCGCCGAAGTTGGTGCCGTCGTAGCCGCGTTCGGCCACGCTCCGGGTGAAGGCGGCCAGGATGGCCGGTGACTTGCCAGCGACCGGCCATCCCGGGGTGCTCATCCCCCCATTGTGCTCACTTCGCCGCGGCGCGTTTGATGGCCTCCCTGATCCGGAAGTAGGTCCCGCAGCGGCAGACGTTCTCGATCGCGTCGATCTCGGCGTCGGTCGGGTTCGGGTTCTTCTTCAGCAGCGCGACGGTGGCCATGATCTGCCCCGGCTGGCAGTACCCGCACTGCGCCACGTCCATCTCCAGCCAGGCTTCCTGCACCGGGTGCAGCTTGTCGCCGTCGGCGAGTCCTTCGATCGTGGTGACCTCACGGCCTTCGACCTCGGCGATCGGGGTCACGCACGGATTGATCGCCTCGCCGTCGAGGTGGCTGGTGCACGCCTTGCACACGTCGATGCCGCAGCCATACTTCGGCCCCTTTACGCCGAGCTTGTCCCGCAGCGCCCACAGCAGCGGCAGGTCGGCGGGCGCGTCGACGGTGACGGTTTTCCCGTTCACGGAAAAGGTGTAGTTGGGCACGGGAGCACTCCTCAGCGGGGGAACGGTTCGAAGTCGACGTCGAAATTGATCGGGAAGCTGCGCGGTTGGGTGCCGGTCGCCCTGGCGTAGGCGTTCGCGATCGCGCCGACCGCGGCGGGCACGCCCAGCTCGCCGGCGCCGCCGGGTTCCCCGTTCGCGGGCAGCACAAAAACCTGCACGTCGGGCGGGCTGTTCTTCTGCCGCGCGTAGTGGAACTGCGAGTAGCTGCCCTCGAGCGGCAGGCCCTTTTCCAGGTGCAGGCCCGCGGTGAGCACGGTGGAGATGGCGTCGGTCAGCCCGCCGAGCATCTGCGCCTCGAGCCCGCGCGGGTTGATCGGCCTGCCCACGTCGACCGCGATGGTGGCCTTGGTGACCCGCGGCTTCTTCGGGTCCCGGGCGTCGATCTCGACCAGGCAGGCGGTGCGCGACTTGTACTCCTCGTGGAAGGCGATGCCCTGCGCGAACCCGGCGGGCATCTTCTTGCCCCAGTTCCCGGCTTCGGCGACCTTGTCCAGCACCGCGCGCTGCTTGTCGTCCTTGAGCGAGGCGCGCCGGAACTGGTACGGGTCCTTGCCGAGCTTCTTCGCGATCTCGTCGACCACGATCTCCTCGGCACCGCGGGTGGTGGCCGAGTACACCGACCGCCAGCTGGCGGTGTTCATCGGCAGCGGCACCTCGTTGAGCAACTCGGTGACCACGCCGAAGTTGTAGGGCACCTTGACCGTGGTCAGGAACACCGTCTGCGCGAAGCTGAGGTTGCCTCCCACCGGCAGGTGCGCCGCGGTCGCGGTGAGGATCTCGCCGAGGCCGTGGCGGAAGTCGGTCTCGATGCTGGCGACGCGGTGCTCGTAGCTGAGCACGTTGCCCAGCGCGAAGGTGGCGCGCACCTTGTGGTGGGTGGCCGCGCGGGCGCGGCCGTGACGCATGTCGTCGATGCGCGTCCACATCAGCTTGACCGGGCGGCCCGCCTTCTTCGACACCTTGGCCGCCTCGAGCGCGCCGTCGAAGAACAGCCGCCGGCCGAAGGAGCCGCCGCCCTGCACGACGTGCACGGTCACCTTGTTCTCCGGCAGCCCGATTTCGCGGGCGATGGTCTGCTTGGCCACGATCGGCGACTTCAGCGACGACCAGATCTCGGCGCGGTCGGCGCGGACGTCGGCGATCGCGGAGTTCGTCTCCAGCGGGGCGTGGCTGACGAAGGCGAAGTCGAACTCCGCGTCCACGTGCTGGGTGAGCACCGGCGGCACGGCGAAGGGCAGGGCCGCGGCGCGCAGCTTCTTCCTGATGTCGGCGTCGGACAGCTCGTCCACGGTGCCCTTGTTCCAGGTGACCTTGAGCTTGTCCTTGGCGTTGATCGCCTGGCCGAAGGTCTCCGCGATGACCGCGACGCCGCTGTCGACGGCCACGATGTCGACCACGCCCGGCATGGTGCGGGCGACCGAGTCGTCGAAGGACTTCACCGTGCCGCGGATCGTCGGTGGCCGCTTGAGCACGGTCGGCAGCGCGCCCGGCACGTCGAGGTCCAATGTGTACTGCTTCTTGCCGGTGACCATGGCGAGCGCGTCGATGCGGGAGGTCGGCTTGCCGACCAGGCGGTATTCCGACTCGGCCTTGGGCTCGGCGCCCACCGCGGAACGCTGGACCTTGGCCGCGGCCGTGGTGAGCGAGCCGAACGTGGCCGACCGGCCGTCCGGCGCGACGACCGAACCGCCGCGCACGCTGTACTTCGCGGCGTCGCCGCCGAACTTCTCGGCGGCCGCGGTGACCAGCCTGGCGCGGGCGGCCGCGGCGGCCGCGCGCACCGGCCCGTACACCGAGCGGATGGTGTTCGAACCACCGGTCAGCTGGTTGAACAACAGCTCGGAGCGGGCGTCCGAGAGCGGAACCTCCACTTGGGACAGTGGCACGCCGAGCTCGTCGGCGACCAGCATCGCGACCGCGGTGGTGATGCCCTGGCCGACTTCGGCCCGCGGCAGCTGGAGCCGGATCCGGCCGTCCTCGGCGACTTCGAGCACGAGCATGTGCGAGGTGGGGGCGCCGGCCAGGATCAGCACGTCCCCGAGGTCGACGATGTCGGCGGGGCCGGGCAGGCTGGGAAGCTGGGCCTCGGCCTGCTGGTCGACGGCGAGATCGGCGGCGATGGTCAGGGTCGGGGCGGCGACCAGGAAGGCCAGGAAACCGCGCCGGCCGAAGCCCGAACCCGTTCCCTGGCCGCTTTCGTTCGTGGTGGGGGTAGCCATCAGGACTCCTCCTGCGGGCGCCAAGCCACACCCGCGGGCGGGACGCAGGGCGGGATCGGGGCTCACAGCACGTCGTTGAGCTGTTACCGCGGTCACCGTAACGGCTGACCGCGCGTACGGTCCAGGCTTGCTTGTTCGCCCGTTCGGGTGTTGCTCGGCGTCCATTCGCCACGAAGTTGCCCACAGGCGCCTACTTGTCCACAGGGCACCCTCAACCCGCCCCACCCCGGCCCGCTCGGCGAATAGGGTGGTTGCAGGGGCCGCCCCCAGGGAGGGTGGGGGGCCGGAGTTCGGGTGGATGGCCGTGGGGTGGCCTGCCTGGGGGTGGGTGGGCTGTTGTGCGTGGGGTGGCCCCGCCCCGGAGTAGCCCGCTTGAGGTGGGTGGGCTGGTGCTCGCCCGAGGTGTGGACCGCCGCTCGTGTGTGGGGCGACGTGCTCGGGGTGTGGAGCGACGTGCTCGGGTATGTGGGCTGGGGCTCGCTCGACGCGTGGGGGTTGCCGCTCGTGTGGGGTGATGGCCCGGGTGGCGGGCTGGGACCGCTCGAGGCGTGTGCGTGGGTGGCCCGGTCGGAGTGGTTCGCGGCGGTGCCGCTCGGCGACCGGGGTCAGTTCCGGCGGGTGCGCAGCGGTGAGAAGAACAGCCAAGTCGCGGACGCGAGAACGCCGACGGCGGCGGTCCACAGCGTGGCGCGCAGGCCGATCAGCGGGGCGAGCACGGCCGCGCCCGCGCTCCCGACCGGAACCATGCCTAGCGACAGGAAGCGCATGGTGGCGTTGACCCGGCCCAGCAGGTCGTCCGGACACGTCAGCTGCTGGTAGGTCAGCTGCAGCACGTTGACCACGATGACCCCGAACGCGGTACCGAAACCGGCCACCGACCAGCACACGAGGCCCCAGCCCGGGCCGGTCAGCGGGTAGAACAGGTAGGCGAGGCCGAGCAGCAGCGTCATCAGCCACAGCGCGCGGGCGTGGCCGAGTGCGCTTGCCAGCCGCCGGGCGCTCACCGCGCCGGCGAGGGCGCCGGTCAGGCCGAGGGTGCCGAGCAGGCCGACAGCACCGGCGTCGAGGCCGATTTCGCGGATCAGGAACACCACGGAACTCGCGATGTGCACGGACTGGAAAGCGCTGATCGACGCCCCGCTCAGGGCGAGTGCGCGCAGCACCGGGTGCCGGAACACCGCCCGCAGGCCTTCGCCGATTTCCCTGCGCAGCTTGCGTTTCTCCACCACCGGCCGCGCTTCGCGGGCCCGGATCCGCGAAAGCCAGCCCGCCGAGGACAGGTAACCGAGCGCCGTCGCGCCCAGTGCGGCCGGGGCGCCGAGCAACTGGACGAGGAACCCGCTCGCGGTGGGAGCGGCGATCGCCGCCACGGACATGTTCGTCTGCAGCTTCGCGTTCCCCTCGAGCAGTTCGCCGCGATCCACCAGACGCGGCAGGTACGTCTGGTGAGCGACGTCGAAGAACACCGTGAGCAACCCGGTGAGCAGCACAACCGCGAACAGCTGCCACAGCGTCAGCACCCCGAACACAGCGCACACCGGCACCGACGCGATGAGCACCGCACGCCCGAGATCGGCGAGGATCAGCACCGGACGCGCCTGCAGCCGGTCGCACCACGCACCCGCTTGCAGGCCGAGCACCAGGTACGCGCTGCTCTCCAGCGCACGCAGCAGTGCCACCTGCGTCGCCGTCGCGTTCAGCGTGGTGGTCGCCAGCAGCGGCACACCGAGAAACGCGACACGGGTGCCGAACTGGCTCAGCAGGTCCGCCGTCCAGAACGCGCGGAAGTCAGGTTTTCGCAGGAGCCCCCAGGTCGGCATGATCTCCAGACTGCCAGTCCGGCGTGCCCGGGGGTGGCCACCCGAGCGATAGTCCACTTCGGACAGTGCGGCGCAAGCGGTGCCGGCAGACCGCCCCGCTTGCGCCGCCGAACTGTCTCCTCAGCCGATGTCGCGGCGGCGGAAGCCGGCCAGGCCCGCGCCGAACACCACCACGGCGAGCCCGGTCAGCCACAGCAGCGGCGTCGCGGTGAACTCGGCGGCGGGCAGCTTCGGGATGTGCGTGAACGGCGAGAGGTTCAGCACCGGCTGGCTCAACTGCAGCACCGGCCCGAACAGGCTCAACGTCACGAACACCCCGGCCACCGCCCACGCCACCGTGGTGTACTTCGGCAACAACCCGAACAACAACACCGTCACCGCCAGCACCAGCCACACCGCGGGCAGCTGCGCCATCGTCGCCCCGAGCACCGCGGGCACCTGGTGCGCCACGTCGCTGATCCGCAGCCCGTGCAGCAATCCGGCCAGCACGCCGGCGACGGCCATCATCACCGCCGAGCCGAGCAGCGCGAACAGCAGGTGGCCGGCGGTCCAGCGCAGCCGCCCGACGCGGGTGGCCAGCAGCGGCTCCACCCGGACCGCGGTCTCCTCCGACCGCATCCGCAGCGCCGCCTGCACCCCGTACATCGACGCGATGATGGCGAAGATCTGGCCGAGCGTGCCGAGGAAGGCGTCCACGATCTGCTCGGCGCCGCCCATGCGCTCGAAGATCTCCGCGGTGGCCTGGCTTTCGCCGACCACGTCACCGATCCCGGCGGCGAGCGAGCCGAACAACGCGCCCATCACCGCGAACGCGATGGTCCAGCCGACGAACGAGCCGCGGTGCAGCCGCCACGCCAGTGCGAGCGGGCTGCGCAGGCCGGGAGCGGCGGTGGCGGGGCCGGGCCGCGCGGGCAGCAGGCCGAGGCCCACGTCCCGCCGCGTGCTCAGCGCGTAGGCGACCGCCCCCGTCGCGACCGCCGTGCCGAGCAGCAGCCCGAGCACCCACCACCGTTCCCCCGCGAACGGCCGGACCTGGGTGGACCAGCCGATCGGTGACAGCCACGACAGCCAGCTCACGTCCTTCGCCGCGTCCCCGATGGCGCGGAGCAGGAAGGCGACGCCGAGCACCGCCATGGCCAGCCCGTTGGCCGTGCGCGAATACTCGGCGAGCTGCGCGGTGATCGCGGCGACGCCGGTGAAGACCAGGCCGGTCAGCGAGATCGCCGCGCCGAACGCCACCGCGCCGCTGAGCGGCACCCCGGCGCCGGTCAGCGCGACCACGGTGAGCAGGCCGGTGCCGAACGCGGTCAGCGCGGCCGTGACCACCGCCGCGGTCAGCGCGGCGAACCGGCCGAGCACCGCCGAGGACAGCAGTTCCTGCCTGCCGGTGTCCTCCTCCTGCCTGGTGTGCCTGGTCACGGTGAACACGCAGGCCATGGCCAGGAAGAACGGGATGATCGTGCCGTAGCGCCAGACGGTGAACCCACCGGCGTCGGACAGGTCGAACGGCGGGCCGTAGAGCAGGTTCAGCGACGGGTTCGCCGCCATGCCGGTGGTCAGCGACCGCCGTTCGGCCTCGGTTTTGTACAGCTCGCCGTAGGAACCGGCGACCGCCGCCGGGATCACCCCGAGCAGCAGGATCCAGACCGGCATGACGATCCGGTCGCGGCGCAGCGCCAGGCGGACCAGGTGCCGCGTGCTGAGCAACGGGTGCGTGGTCATCGCACGGCCGCCTCTCGCTGCGCTTCGGTGGTGTAGTGGCGCAGGAACAGTTCCTCCAGCGTCGGCGGCTGGCTGACCAGGCTGCGCACGCCGACGTTCGTCAGCTGCCGCAGCACCTCGTCGAGCGAGTGCGTCTCCACGTCGAACCGCACGCGGTTGCCCTCGACGTGCAGGTCGTGCACGTTCGGCAGGTTCGACAGGCCGTTCGGGTGCCCGGCCAGCTCGGCGGTGATCGAGGTGCGGGTGAGGTGACGCAGTTCGGCCAGCGTGCCGGTTTCCACGTTCTGCCCGTTGCGGATGATGCTGACCCGGTCGCAGAGCGCCTCCACCTCGGCGAGGATGTGGCTGGACAGCAGCACCGTGCGGCCCTGTTCGCGCTCTTCCTGGATGGCGTACTGGAAGGTGGCCTCCATCAGCGGGTCCAGCCCGGAGGTCGGCTCGTCCAGGATCAACAGGTCCACTTTGGACGACAGTGCGGCGACGATGGCCACCTTCTGCCGGTTGCCCTTGGAGTAGGTGCGCCCCTTCTTCTTCGGGTCGAGGTCGAACCGCTCGATCAGCTCGGCGCGGCGGCGCTGGTCGAGCCCGCCGCGCAGGCGCCCGAGCAGGTCGATCACCTCGCCGCCGGAGAGGTTGGGCCAGAGGTTGACATCGCCGGGTACGTAGGCCAGCCGCCGGTGCAGGGTGGCCGCGTCGCGCCAGGGATCGCCGCCGAGCAGGCGGACGTGCCCGGCGTCGGCCCGCAGCAGTCCGAGCAGGACGCGGACGGTGGTCGACTTCCCGGCGCCGTTCGGGCCCAGGAATCCGTGCACCTCCCCGGTGGCGACGTTGAGGTCGAGGCCGTCGAGGGCCTTCGTCCGGCCGAAGGTCTTGACCAGGCCGGAGATGGAGATGGCGTTGTCCATGCCGCCGAAGCTACACTGATTTCACAAAGTTGTGAAGTTAAGAAAACGTATGGACCACGTGATTCACGTTCACCGGGTCGGGAAGGATGGGAGCCATGTCGACCACCCCAGAGGAGCACGGTCCGCCGGGCGACGCGGAGACCAGGCAGTTCATCGAGGACTTCGCCATCATGCTGACCGACGCCGGGCTGCAGCGCATGGCGTCGCGCGTGTTCACCGCGCTGCTGGCCACCCAGAAGGGCAGCCTCACCGCGGGTGAGCTTGCTGACGTGCTGCAGATCAGCCCCGCCGCGGTGTCCGGCGCGGTCCGCTACCTGACGCACATCGGCATGGTCACCCGCGCGCGGATGCCCGGTGAACGGCGTGACCACTACCTGATCAGCGACGACCAGTGGTACGAGGGCTTCGGCCGCAAGGACGCCATCTACCAGCAGCTTTCCGAGGTGCTGGGGCGTGGCGTGGACGCGGTCGGGCCGGAGACCCCGGCGGGCAAGCGGATCGCCGAGACCAAGGGGTTCTTCGAGTTCATCAGCAAGGAGATCCCGGTGCTGATCGACCGGTGGCGGCAAGAGAAGGACAGATGAGGCGCCGCGCCGACCTGGCCACGCTCCTGCTCGCGCCGGTGCTCGTCCGGCAGGGCCTGCGTGTCCGCCGCGAGACGCTCCGGCTGCCCGGCGCGGCCGGGCCGGTGCGCGGGCTGGTGCCCGGGCCCGATCCGCTGCGCCTGCTCGTGCTCGGTGAGTCCACTGTGGACGGCGTGGGCGCGCGGGACCACGAGGAGGCGCTCACCGGGCGGCTGGCCGTCGCGCTGGCCGCCAAGACCGGGCGCGGGGTGGCCTGGCGGGTCGCCGGGCGCACCGGCGCGAACGCGCGCGTGGTGCACGACGAGCTGCTGCCGGACGCGGTCGCCGAACCCGCGGACCTGGTGGTGGTCGCACTCGGCGTGAACGACACGATCGAGCTGCATTCGCCCGCGCGCTACCGCCGTGACCTGCTGCGACTGGTCTGCGCGCTGCGGCGGGCGCTCGGCCCGGTGCCGGTGGTGCTCACCGGGGTGCCGCACCTCGGCCGGTTCCCCGCGCTGCCCCGGCCGCTGCGGGACGTGCTCGGCCTGCGGTCGCGTGCGCTGGACGCGGCGGCCGCGTCGCTGGCCGCGCTGCCCGGCGTGCGGCACTCGGTGATGCCGGTGGACCGGATGACCGCGAACGCCTTCGCCGCCGACGGATTCCACCCCGGACCGGAGGGCTACCGGATCTGGGCTGATTACGTCGTGTCGGGATGAGACAGTGAGCGCGTGAGCTCGCGCGATCTGTCCGCCCCGAACTGGCTCGTGCACCTCCTGCGCAGCAAGCCGGACCCGGTGCCGTGGACGCGCGCGATCCGCGCGCCGATCGCGCTGGCCCTGCCGCTGGCGATCGGCTTCGCGCTCGGGGACATCGTGCTCGGCGCGGTGGTCTCCACCGGTGCGCTGCCGACCGTGCTCTCCGAGGCCGCCGGGCCGTACCGCTACCGCGCGCGGCGCATCACCGGTGCGGCCGTCGCCGCCTTCGCCGGGTACGCGGCGGGCCTGCTCAGCGGGGGCAATCCGGCGGTGTCGGTGCCGGTGGTGATCGTGGTCGCCGCGTTGTCGGCGCTGATCAGCGCGGCGGGCAGCAACGCGTCCATCGCGGCGCTGCAGATGTTCGTCTTCTGCGTGCTCGGCACCGGGCAGCACCTGCTCGGCGTCCAGGTCGAGATCTCGCTGATCTGCTTTGTGGTGGGCGCGGTCTGGGGACTCGGCGTGGCGTTGTTCGGCTGGACGGTCCGCGCGACCTCACCGGAGCGGTCCGCGGTCACGCAGGTGTTCATCGAGCTGGCGGCCATGCTGTCCGCCGAGGACGAGGACACCCAGCGCGCCGCCCGCCACCAGCTGACCTCCGCGCTCAACACCGCCTACGACCGGCTGCTCACCGCGCGGTCGTGGCTGTCCGGGCGGGACGAGACCTACCGCAAGCTGCTCACCCTGCTGTCGGCGAGCACGCCGGCGGTCGAGGCGTCGGTGGCCATGGTCAACGCGGGGGAGCGGCCGCCGCGCGAGCTGATCGACTACCTGGTCCGGCTGGCCACGGCGGTCCGGATGGACGCCGAACTGCCGCCGGTGCCCGAACTCGAAAGCGACGAGCCGATGGCCGTGGCGCTGCGGGCCGGGCTGGTCAAGATCGGCAAGGGCAAGGAACGCAAGCGCCGCGAACCCGACCCGTTGCGCAAGCGCTTGCGCGAGTGGCTCAGCTCGCTCGCCGGGCCGGTGACCTGGAGCGCGACGCTGCGGCTGACCCTGTGCGTGGCGATCGCCGAGGTGGTCAGCCTGCTGGTGCCGTTCGAGCGGTCCTACTGGATCACGCTGACCGTCGGCATCGTGCTCAAGCCCGACTTCGGCTCGGTGTTCGGGCGCGCGGTGCTGCGCGGGCTCGGCACGGTGGCCGGGGTGTCGATCGGCGCCGCGGTGCTCGGCCTCGGCGCGCAGGGCTGGTGGCTGGTCGCGTTCAGCGCGTTGTTCGCCGCCGGGGTGGCCATCGGCAAGGTGCGCAACTACGGTCTGCTGGCCACCTTCGTCACGCCGCTGATCATCCTGCAGATGGACCTGTCCAGCCACGGCGACTGGTCGGTGGTGCTGGCGCGGCTGGTGGACACCGTGCTCGGCTGCGCCATCGTGCTGTTGTTCGGTTACCTGCTCTGGCCGGGCAGCATGCGGCCGCGGGTCGGCGGGCAGCTGGCCGACGCGCTGGACAAGGTGACCGAGTACGCGTCGCGGGCGCTGCGGCCGGTCGATTCGGCCGACGACCGGGCCGAGCGGTCGCGGGGCCGCCGCCGCGCGTACCGGGCGCTGGCCGATCTGCGGACCACGTTCCAGCAGGTCATCGTGGAACCGTCGGCGGCGGGACGGCAGGCCGTGGCGTGGTGGCCGGTGATCGTCGAACTGGAGCGGTTCACCGACGCGGTCACCGAGGTGGTGGTCACCGTCGAGCACGGCGCGCCACCCCCCGATCCGGCCGCGGTCGAGCAGATCACCGCGGCGCTGACCGAGCTGGCGGCGGCCGTGCGGGAGCAACGGGAACCGGCGAGCATGGCCATGCCGGGCGGTGACCAGCTGTCCGGGGTGGTGGACGGGCTGACCGCGGTGTTCGACGCGGTGCGCGGCCCGGATCTCACCGAACGCTCGCCGATGCGGTTCGTCCGGCGCTTCCTGCTCGACCGCTGGACCTGAGTCCCCGGCTTGCGGTATCGCTGAACTGCTGTTTCATGGGTACATGGGCATAAACTTCGACGAGTTGAAGAACAAGGCCAAGAACGCGCTGGAGAAGAACAGCGACAAGATCGAACAGGGCCTGGACAAGGCCAGCGGGGTGGCGAAGTCGAAGTTCGGCAAGCACTCGGACAAGATCGACAACGCCACCGGCAAGGCCAAGGGCTTCCTGCACAAGAACCAGGGCGGCGGTGAGCAGCCGGGCGGCCAGACGCCGCCACCACCCCCGCCCGCCCAGTGACCTCAGCTTGATTCGGCGGTGGCCTGGTCGCCGGAGATACCGGTGATCCGGCCGCCCCGTTCGCCGAGCGCACGCAACGCCTCCCTGGCGTCCGGTGCCGAAAGACTCAGCTGGACGCCGGCCCGGTCCTGCTCGCGGTGCTCGGCGAAGGCCAGCGAACCCTGGTGACCGGCCTCGATGGTCTTGGCCAGCCCGCCGGTCGACGCCAGTGAGCCGCGCGCGGCGCCCAGCCTGCCCAGCGCGTCGTCGAGTACCGAGAGCAGCGCCTCCCGGTTGCCCTCCGTCATCGCCCGGACCAGTTCGGGGCGGCTGCCCGCGACCCGCGTGCCGTCCCGGAACGAACCGGCCGCCAGCGCCATCGCCACCGGACCGCCCTCCGCGCCGACTGCCGAGAGCACCGCGGCGAGCAGGTGCGGCAGGTGGGAGATCCGCGCCACGGCCTCGTCGTGCGCCGCTGCCGAGAGCGGCACCACGTGCGCTCCCAGCGAAACGGCGAACTCGGCGACCTCGGCCCACAGCGCCAGGTCGGTGTCGTCTTCGATTTCGACCACCCAGGCCGCACCCTGGAACAGCTCCGCGTCACCGGCGTCCCAACCGGACCGCGACGTGCCCGCCATCGGGTGCCCGCCGACGTACCTCGCTTCGGGCGCCCAGCGGCGGACCGCTCGCAGCACCGGGCCCTTCACGCTGGTCACGTCGGTGAGCAGCGCGTTCGGTGCGTGCTCGGCCAGCAGGTGCAGGGTCTCGTCGACGACGGTCAACGGCACCGCGAGCACCACCATGGCGTCGGCTTCGGCGGCCCGGCGCAGCGCCGCGGCCACGTCGGTTTCCGCGTCGTAGCCCTGCGCTCTCGCCGCCGCGGCGTCCGATTCGGACGTGGTGGCACCCCACACCGTCCTCTTCGCCGCGGCGGCGGCACGCAGCACCGAACCGCCGATCAACCCGAGCCCGATCACGCAGACGTCTCGCACGGGGGACATAGTGCCAGTTCTACGAGCCCAGGTGCGCCAGCGCGAAGGCGGCGTGCATCGCCACGCCGTTCGCCATCGCCTCCTCGTCGTACCGCACGCGGTTCGAGTGGTTCGGCGCCACCTCGTCCAAAGAGGTCTCCGGCGGGCACGCGCCGATGAACGCGAAGGCCCCCGGAACCCGTTGCAGGACATAGGAGAAGTCCTCGGCGCCCATGATCGGCTCCGGCATCGGCTGGGCGTACTGCACACCGAGCACCTCCTCGGCCAGCGCGTTCACCAGGTCCGCCTGGCCGGGATCGTTGGCGGTGACCGGATAGCCGGGCTCGATGTCCACCAGCACCCGGCAGCCGTGCGCGGCGCCGACGCCCTCGCAGACCTTCGGCAGCTCGGCCCGCACGAGCGCGCGCGTGCGCTCGGACAGCGTGCGGATGGTGCCTTCCAGCTCGGCGGTCTCCGGAATGATGTTGGTGGTGGTGCCCGCCGAGATGCGCGTCACCGAGAGCACCGCCGGGTCGAACACGCTGACCCGGCGCGTGATCATCGTCTGCAGCGCGCCGACCATCGCGGCGGCCGCCGGCACCGGGTCGAGCGCCTGGTGCGGGGCCGAGCCGTGGCCGCCCTTGCCGATCACCCGGACGCTGAAGCTGTCGGCCGAAGCCAGGATCGGCCCGTGCCGGGTGAGGATCCTCCCCGATTCGGCGTTCGCGTAGGTGTGCAGTGCGAAGGCCGCGCTGACCTGCTCACCGGCGGCATCGAGCACGCCTTCGTGGATCATGTGGCGCGCGCCGTGGTAGCCCTCTTCGCCGGGCTGGAACATGAACACGACGGAACCGGCCAGGTCGTCGACGCGGTCGGCGAGCAGGTGCGCGGCCGACGCGAGCATCGCGACGTGCGTGTCGTGCCCGCAGGCGTGCATGGTGCCCTCGACCTCGGAGGCGTAGTCCAGTCCGGTGTCCTCGGTGAGCGGCAGCGCGTCCATGTCACCGCGCAGCAGCACGGACGGGCCGGGCCGGGAGCCGCGCAGCACCGCGGTCAGCGCGGTGGTCGACTTGCCGCGGGTGATCTCCAGCGGCAGGCCGTCGAGCGCCTGCTCGATCGCGGCCTGGGTTTTCGGCAGGTGCAGGCCCTGCTCGGGGTGCCGGTGCAGCTTGCGCCGCAGGTCGACGGTTTTCGGTTGCAACGCCTTGGCCGCGGCCAGCAGCCCGGCGAAACGGGCGCCCGGCAGGGGCGGCAGATCGGTGGGACCGGAAGGGCTCATGTCCCGATAGTGGCACCAGTCGGGAAACGGCGTGTTTTGCGGGCGCAGCGTGGTCGGCACGCGGTATACGGTGTGCGCATGGCGGGGCAGGAGGCGATCACCGGGTTCGCGGTGGCCGTGGTGCGCGAAGACGGCCGTTGGCGGTGTTCGCAGCTGGACACCGGGGCACTGGCGGAGCTGGACGCCGCGATCACCGAGCTGGCGAAGATGCGCTCCACCGGGGCCGTTTTCGGCCTGCTGGCGGTGGACGACGAGTTCTTCGTGATCGTGCGGCCGAGCCCGCGCGGCGCGTCGCTGCTGCTGTCGGACGCCGCGGCGGCGCTGGACTACGACATCGCCGCCGACGTGCTCGACCTGCTGCGGGTCGATCCGCCGGAGGAGGACGACGACGCCATCTGGCCGGAAGGCGACCTGGAGATCCTCGCCGACTTCGGCCTGCCCGGCGCCGAGCTGGAGGTGATCGTCGGTGAGGTGGACCGCTACCCCGACGAGCAGCTCCTGATGATCGCGCAGCGCTGCGGCTTCGGTGACGAGTTCGCGAAGCTGCTCGACGAAGTGTGATGTTCGAGGGCTTGGTGCGACCCGCCATCGAGGTCGCGCGCGAGGCGTTCACCAGCGACGACGTGCCGATCGGCGCGGTGGTGTTCGCCCCGGACGGCTCGGTGCTGGCCCGCGCGCGCAACGCCCGCGAAGAACTCGGCGACCCGACGGCGCACGCGGAAGTGCTGGCCCTGCGCTCGGCGGCACGCGTTTTCGGTGACGGCTGGCGGCTGGACGGCTGCACGCTCGCGGTGACGGTCGAGCCGTGCACCATGTGCGCCGGCGCGCTGGTCCTTTCGCGCGTGTCGCGGCTGGTCTTCGGCGCGTGGGAGCCGCGGACGGGCGCGGTCGGCTCGCTGTGGGACGTGGTGCGGGATCCGCGGTTGAACCACCGGCCGGAGGTCTACGGCGGGGTGCTGGAGGCGGAGTGCGCGGCGTTGCTGGCCGAGTTCTTCGCGGGCCGCCGCGCTCACCCCGGCGAGTGATCGTCTGGTTGTTCCACATCGTGGTGGGTACCCGGGTAGGACCACAACGAAGGAGGAGCCCCGATGAGCTTCGTGGACAAGGCCAAGGACAAGGCGCAGCAGGCGGTGGGCGCGGCCAAGGAGAAGCTCGGCCACGCCACGGACAACGAGGACCTGCGCGACTCGGGCAAGGCGGACCAGACCGAGGGGCAGGTCAAGGAGGCCAGTCACGACCTGAGGGACAAGGCCAAGGGCGCGGTGCAGGACCTGAAGCGCGACCGCTGAGGCGCCCCCGGATGACCGCTCGAGAGGGCATGCAGTAACCTAGTCGGCGGTAGCGTGTCCGAGCGGCCGAAGGAGCACGCCTCGAAAGCGTGTGACGGGTAACCCCCGTCCGTGGGTTCAAATCCCACCGCTACCGCCACCAAAGCCCCCGCCTGGTCCGCCAGGCGGGGGCTTTGTCGTGCGCGGGCTTGCCGCGTGTGTCCAAATAGGACGGATCAGGGGGTCGCGGCTGGTGCGGCTGTGCGTTGTGGGGCGCGGGTCAGCGCGAAGTAGGCGAAGCCGACCAGAAGGGCACCGCCCAGGTAGCCGGTGATCAGGGACAGGACGTTCCCCGAAAGCGGCGGCAGGAGTACCGAGAAAACCCCCAGGCCCACCGCCAGCCAAGTCCTCAGCCGACCCGCGGGCAGGCTGGCGGCCAGCGGGATCGCCGCCCACAGCACATACCAGGGTTGCACCACCGGCCCGAAGACCACCACAAAACCCAGCATCGCGCCCAAAGCGGGCACGGCGGCCAGCCGACCGGTCAGCTGGCGGTGGATGACCAGGCCCACACCCGCGATGATCACCGCGTATCCGATGAGCTTGCCGACGCCGATCATGGTCTGCGTGATGCTCGCCCCGAACAGCGAACCGGCACCACCAAGCAGGAAGCCGAACCAGTTCGTCGGGGCCATCCAGCTGTTCACCGTGCCGGACGTGGTCAGCGTCCGCACCCAGCCGAAGCCGAAGCCGGTGCCGACCGACACCGCCGTCGCGACGAAGGCCATGGTCAGCGCCATCACCCCACCCCAGGCCACCAGCCGGCGGAAGGTGGCGCCGTACCGCCGCGCCAGCGCGGTGCCGATCACCGCCAGCGCGACGATCGCGGGCAGCTTCACCAGCGCGCCCGCGGTGACCAGCAGCACGCCGACGGTCAGCTTCGCCCATTCGATCCGGCCCGCCAGCGCGTCCAGCGCGAGCGCGGTGCCCGCCAGCATGAGCCCCAGCATCAGCGAGTCGTTGTGCACCCCGGCCACGAAGTGCCACAGCACCAGCGGGTTCAGCACGCCGAGCCACAGCGCCGTCCGCTCGGGCACACCGGCCAGCGCGGCCAGCCGCGGCACCGCCCAGACGATCATCAGCAGGCCCGCCACCTCGACGAACCGGTGCGCCAGCAGGCCGGCGACCGGGTTCTCGCCGACGATCCCGGCGATCCACGCCTGGAACTCGGTGAACAGCGGACCGTACGGCGACGGCGAGTCACGCCAGTAGCCGCTCACCCGCTCGGTCATCGCGGACGCCTCGCCGAGACCCGTCGCCGGGCCGATCGTGTACGGGTCGAGCCCGCGCGCGGCGATCTCCCCCTGCGCCAGATAACTGTGCAGATCCCCGCTGAACAGCGGCGGGGCGGCGAGCAGCGGCACCGTCCACAGCGCCAGCGTCCACCGCAGCCACCGCGCGTCCGGCAGCTCCTCGGCCCGGCCGAGCAGGAACCAGGCCAGCACCAGCAGCCCCATCCCGGCCACCCCGGCCGCCAGTACCGGCGCGCCGCCCTTGACCAGCGAGGTCACCACGAGCAGCAGCACCCCGGCGAGGCCGGTCCAGCGCAGTTGATCAGGTCGGAGCACCGCGTCATGCTGTCACGGTGCCCCTCACCCCCCGGAACCACCCGGGCGTGCGGTGGGAAAACTCGCAGTTGGGGACGCCCACCCAGTTGGTGATCCCCTAACCCCCTAATGGGTGAGTAGGTGTCCCCTCGTTCGGATGAGGGGGATCGCCGCGTGTGATCCCCGATGACCGTTCGGTCTCGAGTCCATAACGTCAGTCCCGGCACGCGGGCCGGTTTTCGCCGTCGTGCCTGGACGCTTTTCCCGCCTATGAGGAGTTCGACCTTGTCTCTCCAGGACGTGACCCTGCACGACTTCGTGCTCAACCTGCTGACCGACGACGCTGCCCGGTCCGCCTTCGCCGCCGACCCCACCGCCGTGCTGAGCGACGCCGGCCTGGGTGACGTCACCGCGCAGGACGTGCAGGAGGTGCTGCCGCTGGTCGCCGACCAGGCCGGGCTGCCCGTCACCGACCTGCTCGGCGCGCTGCCGACCGACGGTGCCGAGAGCGCCGTGCAGACCCTCGAGTTCTTCGCCCACCAGGTGACCGGCCAGGTCGCCCCGCTGCTGGGTGACTTCGCTTCCGCCACGCAGGCCGAGGACGGCGCGTTCGCCAACAGCTTCGGCTTCGCCAACGAGCTCCTCACCGGCGGCAGCGCCATCGCCGCCGACGGCACCGAGTTCGCCGCCAGCCAGGGCGTCGGCACCGCGCTGGGTGACCTGGGCCTGGCCACCGCCGGTGGCTCCGAGGGCCTGGCCGGCAGCCTCGGCTTCGGCAACGACAGCCTCGCCGCCCAGGGCGCGACCGCGGTCGGCCTCGACGGCCTCGCCGCCAGCGGTGGCGTCGGCACCGACGCCGCGGGCGTCGGCCTGGCCGCGGCCGGTGGCCTCGACGGGCTCGCCGGCAGCACCGAGGTCGACACCGTGCTCGGCGGTGGCGACGGCGCGCTGGCCGTGAGCACCCAGGGTGCCGCGGTCGGTGGCGGCCTCGAGACCCCGGTCGGCGACCTGGGCCTCCAGGTCGGCGCGGACCTGACCGGCAACCCGGCCGACGCGCTGAGCCTGCAGGTCGACTCGCCGCTGGGCTCGTTCGGCCTGGACGACGTCACCTCGGCCCTGCCGATCGACCAGGTCACCTCGGCCCTGCCGGTGGACGTGCCCACCAGCCTCCCGGCCGAGCTGCCGACCGACTCCGCGCTGGGCTCGTTCGGCCTCGACGGCCTCGGCGACCTGACCTCCGCGCTGCCGGTGGACCTGCCGACCGACCTGTCGGCGCTGCCCACCAGCCTCCCGACCGAGCTGCCCACCGAGCTGCCCGTCGACCTCCCGGTCGCGAACGAGCTGCCCGCGGTCGGCGAGGTCACCGGCGCGGTCGGCGACGTCACCAGCTCCGTCACCGGCGCCGTCCAGGACAGCCCGGTCGGCGGCCTGGTCGAGAACACCCCGGTGGGCGACCTGGCCCCGCAGGTGGGCAACCTGCCGGTGGTCGGCGACCTGACCGACGGGCTCGGCCTCTAAGCACCACCCAGCAGTACTTCCTCGACGCACCAGCGAAGGCGGGCACCGGAAACCCCGGTGCCCGTCTTCGTGCGCACGGCGGTAACCGTTGCGCATACGTCTTCCCTCGTTCACCCGTCTGGGTAAGGATGCCTCCGGTACTTACCGAACGAGAGGACTGCGGGTGACCTCGCTCCGACGCAGACGAACCGGGCCGGCCACCATCGCCGGTGCGGTGGCCGTCTCCCTTGCCGTAACGCTCGCCCCCGCGGCGCTGGCCGCGCCGAGCCCGGACGCGGTGATTGCCGAGGTCTACGGAGGCGGCGGCAATTCCGGCGCCTCGCTGACCACGGACTTCATCGAGCTGGCCACCGCCGGTGGCGCGGTCGCGCTGGACGGCTGGAGCGTGCAGTACCTGCCCGCGTCGGCGAGCCCGTCCAGCCAGTGGCAGGTCACCCCGCTCGCCGGCAGCCTCCAGCCCGGCGGCCGGTACCTGGTCGCCGAGGCCAGTGGCGCCGGCGGCACCACGCAGCTGCCGACGGCGGACGCCACCGGCACCATCGCGCTGTCCGCCACCGCGGGCACGGTCGCGCTGGTCACCGGCACCGAGCGGCTGACCTGCCGCACGGCCGCCGACTGCGCCGCCGACCCGCGCATCCGCGATCTCGTCGGCTACGGCTCGGCCGTGGTCCGCGAGGGCACCGCCGCCGCGGCGACCGCGAACACCACCTCGTCCGCGCGCGCGACGCTGGCCGACACCGACAACAACGCGGCCGACTTCGCCACCGGCGAGCCGACCCCGGTGAACAGCAAGGGCGAGACCCCCGGCGGCGCCGAACCCGGGGTGCCCGCGCGCATCCACGAAATCCAGGGCACCAAGCGCCTGTCGCCGTTCGACGGCAAGCGGGTCAAGGACCTCACCGGGGTGGTCACCGCCCTGCGCACCTTCGGCAGCGCCCGCGGTTTCTGGCTGACCGACCCGGCTCCCGACGACGACCCGCGCACCAGCGAGGGCCTCTTCGTGTTCACCGGCAGCACCACGCCGTCGGTCAAGGTGGGTGACGCGGTGACCGCGTCGGGCACGGTCAAGGAGTTCTACCCGGACAACCCGGCCAGCTCGAACTACCAGTCGCTGACCGAGCTGACCAGTGCACAGTGGACGGTCACGTCGAGCGGCAACGAGCTGCCCGCGCCGACCGTCGCCGGGCCGGAAACCGTGCCGGACGCGCTGGTCGCGCAGCCGGGCGGCACCATCGAAGGCCTCGACCTGGAACCCGCCAAGTACTCGCTGGACTTCTGGGAAGCCCACGAAAGCGAGATCGTGCAGGTCTCGGACGCGCGGATCGTCAGCCGCAGCACGCAGTACAACGAGCTGTACGTGACCACGAAGCCGCAGGAGAACGCGACCGCCCGCGGTGGCAGCGCCTATCTCGGCTACGACCGGCCGAACACCGGCCTGCTCAAGGTCGAATCGCTGATCCCGTTCGCCGAGCGCCCGTTCCCGCGGGCCAACACCGGTGACGTGCTGACCGGCCTGACCTCGGGCCCGGTGGAGTACGACAGCTTCGGCGGTTACACGCTGTTCGCCAGCGTGCTCGGTGAGGTCAAGGACAACGGCCTGGTCCGCGAGACCACGCGCAAGCAGCGCACCGGCGAGCTGGCCGTGGCCACCTACAACGTGGAGAACCTGTCCGCGGTCGACGAGCAGTCGAAGTTCGACGCGCTCGCCGACGGGGTGGTGAAGCACCTGGCGTCGCCGGACATCGCGACGCTGGAGGAGATCCAGGACAACAACGGCGCCGAAGCAGAGGGCGACGGCGTGGTCGCCGCCGACCAGACGCTCAAGCGGTTCACCGACGCCATCGCGGCGAAGGGCGGCCCGCGATACGAGTGGCGCCAGATCGACCCGCAGGACGTGCGCGACGGTGGTGAGCCGGGCGGCAACATCCGCGTCGGCTTCCTGTTCAACCCGGCGCGGGTGTCCTTTGTGGACCGCCCGGGTGGCGACGCGACCACCCCGGTCGGGGTGGAGAAGGAGCGCGGCAAGGCCAAGCTGACCGTCTCACCCGGACGCGTCGACCCGGCCAACGCGGCCTGGGAGAACAGCCGCAAGCCGCTCGCCGGTGAGTTCAGCTTCCAGGGCCGCAAGGTTTTTGTGGTGGCCAACCACTTCGCCTCCAAGGGCGGGGACCAGCCGACGCACGGCCGGTTCCAGCCGCCTGCGCGGACCTCGGAGACCCAGCGGCTGCAGCAGGCGCAGGTGTTGCGTGGCTTTGTCGACCAGCTGCTGGCGGCGGACCGCAACGCGAACGTGGTGGTCGCCGGTGACCTGAACGACTACCCGTTCTCGCCGGCCGTGCGGACGCTGACCGACGGCGGTGCGCTCGAGGCGCTGATCGACACGCTGCCCGAGAACGAGCGGTACAGCTACGTGTTCGAGGGCAACTCGCAGGTGCTGGACCACATCCTGACGTCGCGGGCGCCGCGGGGCGTGGACTACGACGTGGTGCACATCAACGCCGAGTTCGCCGAGCAGGCCAGCGACCACGACCCGCAGGTGGTGCGGTTCCGGCCGGGCAGCGGGAACGCCGTGCAGGACGGCCTTTCCGACCTGCTCGACTGGCTCGAGCAGCTGCTCGCGCACCGGCCCTAGCGGGCGCGCCAGCCGAGTTTCAGGATCGCCTGCACCAGGTCCTGGTACGCGGCGCGGACCTCTTCCAGGTAACGGTCGAGGTACGCGCCGCGTGCCGACGGGTTCGGCTCCGGCCCGTCACCGGCTTCCAGCCAGGACAGCCGCGAGACGTTGTCGTCGGCCATGCGCCACCAGCGGTTGACACGTTCGATGGTCTGCGCCTCGCGTTCCCTGGCCGCGGCGACGGCCTCGTGCGCGTCGGCCAGTACGCGCTCCAGTTCGTCGGCCCTGGCCAGCTCCCAGGTGCGCAGGTTCTCCTCCGCGCCCCTGGCCAGTCCGATGATCTCCTTGTACCGCATGGCCGCCGTACTCATCCGCTCACCTGCTCGGGATCGGGGTGGTGGAAGGGAATCAGCACTTCGGGGCTGGCGTGCGTGGTGCGGTCGAAGAACAACGCGCGGCCCGGCCGCGGTGACCAGTGCACCACCTGCCCGGCGCAGAACGGGCTCAGCTCGCTGCCCTGCACGTCCAGCGCCGCCCACGCCCCGATGTCGTCGGTGCCGGCGAAGCCGAGCGTGTCCTTGAGCCTGGCGATCGCCCGCCACCAGCCGATCGTGTGGAAACCCGCACCGGGACCCTGCTTCAGCAGCACCCGGAAGTGGTCCAGGCCGCTCTTGAGCACCCCGGGTGCCTTCGCCTCCAGCGCGGGCAGCGCGGCCTCCGCGCCGTACAGCAGCAGGACGCGTTGCTTGTCCACAGAGGACAGTTCGTCGGCCAGTTCGGCCAGCTTCTCGGACAACTCGGCCGGGGCCACCGTGGTGACCTCGTGCCCGACTCCGGCCAGTCGCTTGGTCAGTTCCTCGACCGACGGCTGGCAGCGCTCGACCAGGCAGCACACCACGAACTCGACCTGGCCCTCGGTGTACTGCTGGGCCAGCGACCGCGCGCAGGAGTCCATGATGGACAGTGCTTCGCGGATCGCCGTGCCGAGCACCGCGAAGTTCCGGCCGGGTGTCGGCGAGAGCTCCACGCCGTGTGCCGCGTTCTGCACGTCGATGGTCTGCCCGACGAGCGTGCGTGGCCGGGTGCTCGGCCCCAGCCGCTTGAACTCGTCGTTCTCCTCCAGCAGCGGGGAGATCGCACCGTCGAACAGCCGCGGCTCGGCGGTACCGCTGGCGTAGCGCTCCCACAGCCGGCGTTGAAGTTTGGGAAATACGTCCTTTGTGGACGCGTCCGGCACGTGGGCCAGCTGATTCCCGTGCGACACCCCGGAATCGTGGTTGATCACCGCGTGCCAGCGCGGCGCGGAGACGGCCGCCTCGTTGGTCTCGGCCAGCACCCGGCGCGCCTTCGGCATCGCGATGCGCAGCGTGCACTGCTCGAAGATGGCCGGCTTGCCCCAGAACGCCTCGATCCCGGCCACGTCCTGGCTGGCCAGCACCAGGTGGATGCCCTGCGACCGGCCGCGCCGCGCGATGTCCTCCAGCAGCGAGGTGGCCTGCGCGGTCACCGTGTCGCGGCCGGCGAACAGGTACTGGAACTCGTCGATCACCGCGACGATCCGCGGCCAGTGCCCGTTCGGGTCCTGTTCGCGCAGGTCGGCGAGGTTGGTCACCTCGTGGTCCTTGGCCGCGGCCGACCGCCGCCGCAGCTCGTCGGCGAGGAAGCGCAGCAGCGCGAGGCCGAACTCGCGGTCGGTGTTGACGTTCACCCCGACCAGCTTCGCGTGCGGCAGCCAGCTGGAGTCCTTGCGGCCCGGCGCGAGCCCGGCGAAGGACACGCCCTCCTTGAAGTCGAGCAGGTACAGCGCCAGCTCGCTGGGGGAGTACCGCGCGGCGAGGCTGCCGAGCAGCGCGTAGAGGAAGTTCGTCTTGCCGGATCCGCTGGGCCCGCCGATCAGCGCGTGCGGGCTGGCGTCGCCGATCACCACCTCGACCGGGTCGCCCTCGTAGAAGCCGACCGGGGCGCGGAGTTCCTGGGCCGAACGCTCCTGCCCCAGCTCCTCCGGCAGCAGGTCGGCGAACGAGCGCGGCCCGCCCTGCTTCTGGATCAAGGCCTCGGCGAGCCGGGTGGCGGCCATGCTGACCTGGCCGGACGGCAGCGGCGGGTCCAGCGTCACCACCAGCTCGGAGCCGGTCATGCTGCAGATCGCCTTGCGCTCGTCCGGTAGCAGGCTGATGCCCTCCACCGAACCGCCGAGCGTGGTCGGCACGTCCACCAGGATCAGCGAGATCCCGGCGGACAACGCGCCGCTGGCCACGCGGCGCAGGTCGCGCAGGCGTTCCGGTTGCAGTTCCTCGCCGTTGCCGAACAGCACCGCGATGCGCCACGGCTCCAGCCGCTTGCCGGTGGCCAGGCGCATGGCCCGCAACGAGGTGTGCCCGCCCTGCATGGTGTGCGCGTGGATGCGGCGGATGTGCCCGGCCAGCTCGTCGAGCAGGTCCTGCAGGCGGGTCGGGTCGCAGATGTTCAGCGCGCCGGTGCGGCTGAGCGGGTACAGGTTCGGCAGCACCGCGGTGAGCTGGCCGACGTCCCACAGGTGCACCCGGACCGCGCCCGGTTCGAAGGTGGACAGCACCCGCATCAGCAGGTTCTCCACCAGCGCGTCCACCGTCGCCCTGGTCTTCGGCGCGGAGGTGATGGACAGGTGCGACTCGTCGAGCAGCGGGACCGCCACGTCGAAGGTCTGCGCCACCCCGGTGGTCTTGCTGTCCACTGTGGACGTGCCGATCCGCCACAGTTCCGGCACCGACGTGCCGGGATTGGTGCCGACGCGGCCGAGCCAGTGCCCCGGCGGCTGCCCGGCCGGTCCCGGGGCCGCGGCGGCCACCAGTTCCCGCAGCGTGTTCGGCCCTTCGGCCCAGTCCTGGTAGAACTGCCCGCGCACGGTCTGCAGCCAGTTGACCACCTCGGCCATGCCCGGCTGCCGCGAGCGCTCGGCGATCGCCTCGTCGGCGCCCGCCCGCTCGATGCCGGCGCGCACGATCATCCGTTCCAGCTCGAGCTTGGCCAGGTCGGCTTCGGCGGTCTCCCGCGCGCTCGCCGCCGCGCCCAGCGCCAGCCCGAGGTGACGGCGGAGCTGGTCCAGTGCCGCCGTCACGCGTCCGCGTTGCTCGCTGCGCTTGCTCATTTCCGCCTCACGACTACGACTACAGCATGGCCAGATAGGTGCCCAGCGCCTCGTCGGCCCCGGCGATCCGGGATTTGTGCGTGTCCAGCTGCTCGGCCGCCTGCGTCAGCTGCGGCGGGATCCACGGATCCGCCTGCGCCTGCGGGTCCACGATCGCGCGGCGCGCCTCGGCGAGCAGTTCGCCGGCCCGGTCGAGGTGCGCCACCGCGTCCGCCGCGGCGGCGCGCACCGCCGTCAGCCGTTCGTGGAGTTCGGAAACGGACATCGGCGCGATTACAGCCGGGCCGAGTAGGAATCGGCGGCCGAAATGGCCGCCTGAATGGTGCTCTGCGTGCCGGTGATGCCCTGCAGTGCTTCGGCGAACATGCCGTGGGCCTGGCCGACCTCCGGCTGGCTGCTGCCCGAGGTCGCCTGCGCCAGCGAGAGCTGGGCTTCTTCGAGGGCCTGCGCGGCCTGCTGGAGTGCGGCGACGCTGGCGTTCGCCTTCTCCTTGGAGAGCGCGATTCCCGCGCGGATCTCATCCACTCCGGGCATGGGGTTGTTGGCTCCTTGAACGATCGATGGTGCGTGGTCGCGTCCGGTCTTCGGCGAGGGTGCCCGGCCGCGACCCCGAACGGGTCAGGCCCCGGACGAGGTGCCGTCCGGGGCCGGTAGACGGCGGAAACACTAGTGGTAGCGCGCGGCAACGACGGACCGAACCCCCCGTGCACCGGACCGGCTGCCAGTATTAGCGTCGGCGCCCTTCGCCTCCGGAATGGGGAGCGTGCGGCAGCGCGAGATCGTGGCCTCATCGGCGGGCTCCAACGCTTGGCGGCACTAGTGTCAAAGCAGTATGCGGGCCCGGAGGTGGCACGGAGAATCCAGCGAACGGGTAGCCCGTGCTCACGCAGCGAGGTCCCCGGCGCAGCACGCTGCCGGGGACCTCGCTGGTTGGCGGAGGATACGGGATTCGAACCCGTGAGGGCTTTTACACCCAACACGATTTCCAATCGTGCGCCTTAGGCCGCTCGGCCAATCCTCCGCCGAGAAGGCTACAGGACCGCCGCCCGGGACCCGGTTGCGGGGTCTGAGCTGGGCGAACACGCTCGCCGGTCAACCGGCGGGGCAGCCGAACAGGTCGCGGCTGCCGTTGGTGCCGGTGACCCGCAGCGCGCCCCACAGGCCGGTGGCCACCGTGGTGCAGCTGAGCTGGTCGAACGCGGTCTCCGGCACCTGCTCCAGCGGGACGGGCAGGGAAACCGCGAGCTGGCCGGTGAAGGCGACCTTCCCGCCGGTCGGGATGTGGGTGGACAGCCCGCGTTTCTGCTCTTCGGCGTTCGGGCCGCGGACCAGCGCGGTGAGCACGCTTTCCGGACTCGCCAGTCCCGGAGTCGACCGGCTGATCGGGTAGATGCGGTCGTCGAGCAGGAAGTAGAGGGTCATTTCCGCGCGGTTCGACGCCGGGAACGCCGGGCCGGGACCGGCCGGGATGGGACCGTCGGTCGGCCGCACGCCACAGGCCGTGAGCAGGCACAACAGCAGGACGGCCCCGAGCACGCGCCTCATCGCGGCACCACCGGGAACCGGGGCAGCCGCAGGGTGAACCGCGCGCCGCCGCCGGCCCGGTTCTCCGCCTGGAGGTCACCGCCGTGCATGCGTGCGTTCTCCAGTGCGATGGCCAGCCCGAGCCCGCTGCCGTCGGACCGCGCGCGGGCGCTGTCGGCCTTGTAGAACCGCTCGAACACGTGCGGGAGCACCGCCGGATCGATGCCGGGGCCCCGATCGGTCACCTCCACCGACACCATCGTGTCGGTCCCCCGCAGGGTCACCTCGACCGGGGGACCGCCGTGACGCAGCGCGTTTCCGACCAGGTTCGCCACGATCACGTCCAGCCGCCGCCGGTCCACCACGGCGCTGACGCCCTCGGGCAGGTCGAGCACCAGTTCGCTGCCTTCGCGCCAGCCACGCGCGGCCATGCTGTCGGTGATCGCGGTGGCCAGGTCCCACTGGTCGAGCTGCAGGTCGGCGCGGTTGGTGTCGAACCGGGAGATCTCGATCAGGTCCTGCACCAGCCGCGCGAGCTTGCGGGTCTCGGCGGACACCAGCCGGGCGGCCACGGCGGTGTCCGGTGGCAGCTGCCCGGCATCCTCGTCCAGCACCCCGGTCACCGCGCTCATCGCGGTCAGCGGGGTGCGCAGCTCGTGCGAGACGTCGGCGACGAACCGGCGCGCGGCGGCCTCCATCTCCCGAAGTTCGCCGACGGTCCGGTCGAGCGCGACCGCGGTTTCGTTGAAGGTGGCCACCAGCTCGGCCAGCTCGTCGGAACCGCGGACGCGCAGCCGGGTGTCGAGTTTGCCCTCGGCCAGCCGTCGCGCGGCCAGGTTGAGCTGGCGGACCGGCCGGAGCACCCCGCGGGCGGCGAGCAGCGCGAGCCCGGCGGCCAGCGGGAGTACCAGTGCCACGGTCAGCCAGGCCCACCGCGCCAGGTCCTCGATGGCGTTCTGCTCGTCGGCCAGCGAAATAGACGAGTACACCTCGATACCGGTGGGGCCCGTCACCCCCGTCGCGTCGGGGCCCAGCACCGGCACGCCGACGTAGAACATCGGCGTCCCGCTCGAATCCACCCGCTGGAACTGGATGCGCTCCGAGCCGCCGACCGCCGAGCGCAGCTGCGCGGGCACCGCGGTGATCGGCATGCCGCGGTTGGCCGAGGTGCTGCCCTGGTAGGTCACCACGGTGGCGCCGTCGACGCGGCTGGCGAGCGTGTCCAGATCGGCCTGTCCCGGTGGTACGGACAACTGCGGCAGGGTGTCCGCCACCCGCTGCTTGACCTCGTTCATGAAGTCGTCCTGCGCGGTGGCCAGCATGGTGTTGCGGGCGGAGACGTAGCTGGCGCCGCTGGCCGCGGCCGCGCCGAGCACGGTGGCCAGCGCGAAGGCGGCCAGCAGCCGGGGCCGCAGCCCGGACAGCCACTGCCACGGCCGGTTCCGGTTCATGGGCGGTTGAAGCGGTACCCGAAGCCGCGCACGGTCTCCACGTGCCGCGGGCTCGCCGGCACGTCTTCGATCTTCGCGCGCAGCCGCTGCACGCAGGCGTCCACCAGGCGCGAGTCGCCGAGGTAGTCGTGCTCCCAGACCGCTTCGAGAATCTGCTGGCGGCTGAGCACGCGGCCGGGCGTGCGGGACAGTTCGAGCAGCAGCTTCAGCTCGGTCGGCGTCAGCTGCACCGGCTCCCCGCGCAGGGTGACCACCAGCCCGGTGCGGTCGATCACCAGGTCGCCGTACTGCTCGGTGGCGGTCTGCTGCTCGCTGACCGCGCGCCGCAGCACGGCGCGGATGCGGGCGTCCAGCACGCGCGGCTCCACCGGCTTGACCACGTAGTCGTCGGCACCGGCTTCGAGCCCGGCGACCACGTCGAAGTCGTGGCTGCGCGCGGTGAGCATGATGATCGGGGTCTCGCCGCCGGCGCGGATGCGACGGCAGGTCTCGAAGCCGTCGATGCCGGGGAGCATCAGGTCCAGCACCACGATGTCGGGGCGGTGCTCACGCAGCCGGTCGAGCCCGTGCTCACCGGACTCCGCGGCGTGCACGACGTGCCCCTGGCGGCGCAGGGCCAGCCCGAGCCCCTCGCGCACGGCAGCGTCGTCCTCCACCAACAACACCATGGCCACCGGGTCATTAAACCGACGGCGTGGCCGGTTCGCGATCCGTGCCCGCCTTTGTGGCAAAACCATGACATTACCCGGACGAGACCGCGAAACGGCGTGGCCAGCATGGGATTCATGCAGGTCAGTCTGGTTCTGGAAAACTCGCTCGGCCCGGCTGGAGCACCCGCCGAGAAGGTGCACGCCTACCCGGCGTGGCACCGCCGCGGCCGCCGGATCGCCGCCCTCCCGCTGCTCGGCGCGCTCGGCTGTGTGCTCGCCTTCGCCTACACCTACTGGTTCTTCGTGCTCACGCCGTCCGGGCAGCGGATCGAGAACAACGCGCTGCTCGCCGGTCGTCCGTCCACAACGGACTCGATTGCGGGATTGCTGCGAGACGTGGATTTTGTGCCGGTGCTCGGGGTGACCGCGGTGGTGCTGCCGCTGCTCGCGCTGGCGCGCCGCCGGTACGCGCTGGCGGGCGGCGCGCTGGTGACCCTGCTCGGTTCGCTGGCCGCCGCGCAGTTCCTCAAGCTCGCCGTGCTGCCGCGGCCGCGACTCGGCGACAGCGACGGCGCGCCGGGGCACAACAGCTTCCCGAGCGGGCACGTCACCGCCGCGATGGCCGTGCTGCTGGCCACCATGCTGGTGCTGCCGCGCCGGTACCGGTGGTGGGCCGCGATCCCGGGCGCGCTGGGCGTGGCGTGGGTGGCCGCGTCCACCGTGGTGCTCGGCTGGCACCGGCTCAGCGACACGCTCGGCGCGTTTTTCCTGGTCAGCGCGCTCTGCTGCCTGGCCATCACCTTTCGCGGGCAAAAGCCGCGGCGGTCGTTCGGGGCGCAGGTCACCGCGTTGCTGGTGCCGGTGCTGGTGGCCGGGACCGGGTACCTGGCGACCAGCGCGGGTGCCGAGGGCGGCGGTGTGCTGGTGATGGCGGTGGTGCTGGCCGCGCTGTCGTCGATGGTGATGGTGGCGCTGGTGACCTGGCTGATGCTCGGGGAGCGGGTCCAACGGCCCTAGTGGACTCCGGCGGTTCCCGGCACCGTGTCGCCATGGGGGAAGGCGCGGTGAGGACGGGTGGGAAGCCGATGCTCGACTCGTTCGGCCAGGAGGTGCTCGACCGGGCACAGTCGCTGGAACTGCTGGGCACCGCGGAGGTCGGCCGGGTGGTCTTCACCGATCGGGGCATGCCCGCCGTGCAGCCGGTCCGGTTCGCGCTCGACGAGCACGCGCTGCGGTTCGCGGTACCGGCGGCGAGCCTGCTCGCGTCGGCCGCGCGCGGGAACGTGCTGGCCTTCGAAGCCGACTCGCTCACCCCGGAACTGGACGACGGCTGGTGGGTCACCGTGCTCGGGCACGCGGACCCGGCCGAGGAAACCGGAAGCGAGTGCGTGGTGCGCATTTCACTCGAAGTGGTGGCGGGGCGCCGGGTGGGCGTGGGCCAGTAACGAACAGCCCGCCGAACTCGACCACTCTGGCGGAAGATCCCCTGCCGAACGGGACCGGTGCGCACCCTGTGAACGACCACGGCGCCCAGCGCTTGCTGGACGCGGTCATCAGCATCGCCCACGGCTCCGGCGTGCCCGAGATCCTGCACCGGGTGGCCGCCGCCGCGTGCGCGCTGACCGGTGCGCCCGAAGGCGTGGTGCTGCGCACCGGCGCCGCGCCGACATCGGCCGACGGCGCGCTGGTGGTGCCGATCGACGTGCGCGGCGAGCGCTTCGGCGAGGTCCGGCTGACCGGCAAGGAGTTCACCGAAGCCGACGCCGGGCTGGTGCGCACGCTGCTCACCGCGGCGGCCGGGTCGATCGGCAACGCGGCCCTGTACGAGCAGGCCGAGCAGCGCGAACGCTGGCTGCGTGCCTCGCACGACGTGACTTCGGCGCTGCTGTCCGGTGAGGATCCCGAGGCCACGCTGCGGTTGATCGCCGGGCGCGCGTGCCAGGTGGCCGGCGCGACCGCGGGCGGGATAGCGCGGCCCACCGACGAAACCGCCGCCGTGCTCGAATTCGCGGTGGTCGAACCACCGGGGCCGGACGCCGACCGGCTGACCGGGCTGACCGTGCCCGCCGAGGGCACCGCCACCGGCATGGCGTTCACCAGCGGCGAGCCGGTGGTGGTGCGCCGCTACGGCGACCACGTGACCGTGCAGCAGTCCGGAGTGGACCTGCCGCCGGTGGTCGGCGACCTGGACTCCGCGGTGGCCGTGCCGTTGCGGGTCGGCGGGGAGTCGCTGGGTGTGCTGGTGGTGGCCAAGCTGCGTGACGAGGTGCCGTTCACCGACGTCGAGGTCCGGCTCGCGCTGACCTTCGGCGCGCACGCCGCGCTGGCCATGGAGTTCGCCAGGGCCGAGCAGGACCGGCAGCGCCTGGCCGTGCTGGAGGACCGCGACCGCATCGCGCGCGACCTGCACGACCTGGTGGTGCAGCGGTTGTTCGCGATCGCGCTGGGGCTGGAGTCGACCGGGCTGCTGCTCGACGAGCCCCGCGTGGCCGAGCGGCTGCGGCGGTTCGTCGACGACCTCGACGCCACCATCACCGAGGTCCGCAACAGCATCTTCGCCTTGCAGCAACCGGCGGAGGGCCTGCGCGCGCGGATCGCGCGGGCCTGCGCCGAGGCGGCGTCGAGCCTCGGGTTCGAACCGCACGTCGGTTTCGCGGGCGCGGTGGACGCCGCCGTGCCACCGGCGGTGGAGGCGGATCTGTTCGCCACCCTGCGCGAGGCGTTGTCGAACGTGGCGCGGCACAGCGGCGCGACCAAGGTGTCGGTGACCGTGGCGGTGGACGGGCAGGGCAGCGAGCTGCGGTTGACGGTGGCGGACAACGGGACCGGCATCGGCGAGCCGGTCCGGCGCAGTGGGCTGGCGAACCTGGCCGCGCGGGCCGCGCGCTGGCACGGGACCAGCGCTGTACACGGTGAACCCGGCCGTGGTACGACCGTCGACTGGGCGATCCGGCTGCCCGGTGAGAGGGCGAAATGACGGTATCGGTGTTCCTGCTCGACGACCACGAGCTCGTGCGCACGGGGTTGCGCACGGTGCTGGAGGCCAGCGGCGACCTGGTGGTGTGCGGGGAGGCGGCGACGGCCGCCGAGGCGCTCACCCGGATCCCCGCGGCGCGCCCGGACGTGGCGATCCTCGACGTGCGCCTGCCCGACGGCGAGGGCATTTCGGTGTGCCGGGAGATCCGCGCGTCGGTCGAGCCGCCGCCCGCCTGCCTGATGCTCACCTCGTACTCCGACGACGAGGCGTTGTTCGGCGCGATCATGGCCGGGGCCGCCGGGTACATGCTCAAGCAGGTCTCCGGTGGTGACCTGGTCAACGCGGTGCGCACGGTGGCCGCGGGCGGTTCGCTGCTCGATGCCCACCTGACCGCGTCGGTGCTGAGCAGGCTGCGCGGGGACGACGGGCCGGCCGATCCCGGGTACGACCAGCTCAGCCCGCAGGAACTCCGGGTGCTCGACCTGGTCGCGGCCGGGCTGACCAACCGCCAGATCGCCGTCCGGCTCGGGCTGGCGGAGAAGACGATCAAGAACTACGTATCGTCGTTGCTGCACAAGCTCGGGTTCGAACGCCGGACGGAGGCCGCGGTGTATGCCACCAAGCGCAGGCGGTCCCATCCCTGACCGCGACACCTACCGCAGCGTCGCCGCGGCCGGGGTGCACGAGATCGAGGTGCGCCGGTCGCGGTTCCGGTGCGCGCTGGCGCCGGTCGATTCGGCCGAGGCCGCACGCGAGGTGATCGCCGAACGGCGTCGCGCGGAACCGGCGGCCCGGCACCACTGCCACGCGTTCGTGCTCGGCCCGGACGGCCGCATCCAGCGCTCCAGCGACGACGGCGAACCGGCGGGCACCGCGGGCACGCCGATGCTCGAGGTGCTGCGGCGGCGCGAGCTGACCGACACCGTTGCCGTGGTGAGCCGCCACTTCGGCGGGGTGCTGCTCGGCGCGGGCGGGCTGATCCGCGCGTACGGGCAGGCGGTCGCCGACGCGATCGACGCCGTCGGCACGGTCGAGTACCGGCGGCTCAGCCTGCTGCGGGTGAGCGTGGACTACGGCCGCGCCGGGCGGATCGAGGGCGAACTGCACTCGTCGAAGTACCGGGTGCTCGGCACGCACTACGACAGCGCGGCCCGCTTCGACGTCGGCGTCCGGCCCGATCAGGTGGCCGGGTTCCGCGCGTGGCTGGCCGAGGCCACCGGCGGTGGCGCGGTGGTCGAGGAAACCGGCGAGGACTGGGTCTGAGCGAACGGCCGAGAAAAACCCTTCGGCCCGGTGTATCTGGCGGGGATTTCCGCGCCTCCTTGTTTCCGTGGTGCTCGCGGTAGGGCCGTTGGACCCGGACCGGTGCGGGGCATGGGGCCCTGGCCGGTCAGCCGCGGACATTGAAAGCTGGGAGCGATCCTCGGCTAGCAGGGGAGAGCGCCGATGAGAAAAGTGATCCAGGTCGAAGACATACCCATGTACCTGCGCACGCTCGCCGTGCTCGCGGTACTGCTCACCGCTTCGGTGCAGGCGCCATCTGGCTGGCGTTCCACCGGGGGACCCGTGGCGGTCGTGGTCGTTCCGGCCCAGTCCGCGGGGGTGCTCGGCGGGGAGCAGGGCGGGCCGGCTGCCGAGGGGACCGGCAACCCGCTGGGCCGTTCGGTCGCGCACTGACCACCGAGGCTGGCTTAATGCGGCACAACGCCCCGGGAACTCCATCGGTCGCCGACCGGGTGCTGGACGTGCTCGACGCGTTCAGCACGGAGCGTCCCGAACTGACCCTGTCCGAGCTGAGCAGGCGCACCGGCCTGCCGCTGTCCACCACCCACCGCATCGTCGGGGGCTGGTGCGGCGAGGTGCGCTCGAGCGAGCCGAATCCGGGCGATACCGGGTCGGCCTGTGGTTGTGGGAGGTGGCCTCGCTGGCGCCGCACGGCCTCGGCCTGCGCGACACCGCGATGCCCTTCCTGGAGGACCTGCACGAGGCCACCCGGCAGAACGTGCAGCTGGCCGTGCTCGACGCACCCGACGTGGTGTACCTCGAGCGGATTTCCGGGCACGGCCCGATGCCGTCGAGGGCGGGCGGGCGGCTGCCCGCGCACGCCACCGGGGTCGGCCTCGCGCTGCTGGCCCACGCGCCGGCCAACGTCGCCGAGCGGGTGCTCGCGCGGCCGATGAAACGGTTCACCGACAAGACGATCGCGTCGCCGGAGCGGCTGCGGCGGGTGCTCGCCGACGTCCGCCGCGAGGGCATCGCGATCAGCGACGGCCAGATCGAGCTGGTGGGGCTCTCCGTCGCCGCCCCCGTGTTCGGCGCCGAGGACACCGCGGTCGCGGCGATCTCGGTGGCGGTCCCGGCCACCGGGACCGATCCGCGCACGCTGGTGCCGGCGGTGCGAGCGGCGGCCCGGGGGATCTCCCGCACCCTGGGCGCGCCGCGCGCCAGACGAGCCAGCCTGGTGGTCGGCGGCCGCGGCTGACCCGGCCGGGGCCGCCGCCCCGGCCGGCTTGCTCTCTCGGCCTGCTGGGAGGGGCTTCTCACTGTCTCAACCAGACGCACGCTCGAAGGATTCGGACCCTCGGCCTTCTGGTCTGGCTACGCCCAGTGGGCCGGGCGGTCCAGCGTCACGCCGGTGGCAGTGACGACCTTGGCGGGCATCTGCGCCTGCCGGAGCTTTGCGTCACCAATGGTGAAGGCGGCGTTGACGGCGCGGCGGAGTTCGCCCGATCTACGGCGAGGCGGGAAAGCGGCAACAACTCGCTTGTCCGGCCGAAGGCGCCCCAGGGCCCGCACCGCGGGACAGAGGTCACTGTCGGCGGAGAGGATAAGGGCCACGTCAAACTCGTCATTTACGCCGGCTTCGATCAGCGCCACCGCAATGCTGACGTCTGTCTCTTTCTCCTCGTAGACAGTCCAGGTCGACTGACAGTTGCGGCAGTGCCGGTCCTTCTCCTGGAAGCGCCCGTCCACTACTTCAAGCTTCGTACTGTGGGCAACCAGGGCGTCGATGTAGTCAGACTGTCGTTGCTCCGAATCTGGCGCGTTGCGTACACGCGCGGCGACCGTGCTTGTGCCTGATCCCGTGGTACAGGTTGAATCCGTCGACGAAGGCCACGACGCGCTGCACGGGGATGCATCCCTTCGGTCAACCTGGCCACTCGGCGCAGGTGTGATGTATGGTGTCCATACACCACGCCAGGGCGAGCAGCTCTGGCCCGACGGCCTTCCCGACAGGGGAGGCCGTTTCTTTGTCTCCGGATAGAGATAAGGGTCAGATCTTTGAGATCAACAGTTAGATGTAGTAGCACCTGGGCACACACAATACTGCATGCTGTGACTGTCCATTACTGAGTGTTCGGAGTGGCGAGCCGCAGGTGAGCGGGCGGCCTGTGGTCGGCGGCCGCGGCTGAACTGGTCAACCCAGGGTTGACGACCTCGTGTCGTCAACCTATGGTTGACGTATGAGCCAAGGTAACCCGGTGAAGCTCGACGAAATGATCGAGTTCATCAAGACCCAGCGACCCGAAGCCGACCCGCTGCAGCACCTGTCCGACGCGGTGCTCGCCG
Organism: Amycolatopsis albispora; assembly: GCF_003312875.1. Classification (NCBI taxonomy): domain Bacteria; kingdom Bacillati; phylum Actinomycetota; class Actinomycetes; order Pseudonocardiales; family Pseudonocardiaceae; genus Amycolatopsis; species Amycolatopsis albispora. The sequence continues at coordinate 5,898,776 of NZ_CP015163.1, read as the reverse complement.
CCGATCACCTCGGTGAGGTGGCCGACCACCTGATCGGCCACTTCGTCGACCAGGCCAGGCGGTCCGGGGCGTCGTGGACCGACATCGGCCGCAGCATGGGCGTGAGCAAGCAGGCCGTGCAGAAGCGGTTCGTGCCCAAGGAGAACGACGGCCAGCCGCTGGCCGAGCTGATGCAGACCTTCACCCGCTACACCGATCGCGCGCGGCAGGCGGTGGTGGGCGCCCAGCAGGTCGCGCTCGCCGCGGGCAACGCGCGGATCGAGCCGGAGCACCTGCTGGCCGCGCTGATCAGCGACCAGGGGAACCTGGCGACCAGGACCGTGGTGGCGCTGGGCGGCTCGCCCGACGAACTGCGGGCGAAGCTGGTCGAGGGCTTCGAGCCCGCCATGGAAACCCCGCCCGAGCAGGCCACCATCAGCGCTCGCGGCAAGAAGCTGTTCGAGCTGACCGCACGCGAAGCGCTGCGGCTCGGGCACAACTACATCGGCGCCGAGCACTTCCTGCTCAGCCTGCTGGAACTCGGTGACGGCAACGCGGCCGAGGTGCTCGCCGGCGCCGGGATCACCAAGGACGGCGCTGAAGAGGTGATCACTCAGGCGCTGGCACAGGTGCTGGCCGAGCGGTCCGCTTCCGGTACCTGAGGTCGGCCACCCAGGCGTAGACGATCGAGGGTGCCGCGATCAGCACCGCGTCACCCCAGGTCGCGGTCACCGTGCTCTGGTCGGGAATCGGGGCCCCGCCCGCCAGCACCATGGTGGCGATGTTGTTCACCGCGTGCAGCCCGATGGCCGCCTCCAGGCCGCCGGTGCGCACGGTCAGCCAGCACAGGATCATCGCGAAGACAAAGAGCTCGGCCAGGATCGGCGCCGAGGTGTAACCGTGCGTGGCCACGAAGGCCGCCGAGCCGAGCACCGCGCCCGGCCACGGGGTGCGCAGCCAGGCGCCGAAGGCCTGCAGCAGCCAGCCGCGGAAGACGTACTCCTCGGCCGCGGCCTGGAACGGCACCAGCAGCAGGGTGAGCGCCACGATCGAGAGGTAGGCGGGCAGGCCGGGCCAGGTCGCCGCGTCCCAGCCCGCGCCGAGCAGCAGGTCCACCGCGGCCGCCGCGGCGAAGGCGGCCACCGCCCAGCCGGTGCACTCGGCCAGCCACCGCCACCGCAACCGACCGTCCACACTGGACAAAGTGCCCGGGCGGCGGCCCTCGCCGAAACGCGCGGCGGCAAAAACCGCGGGCAGCACGACCGCGATCGCGCCGAAGCTCAGCACCATTTCCCAGCGTTGGTCGGTGCTCTCCGAGATCGCCGCGGTGAGCGCGGAAAACGTTGTCAGGCAAGCGAATCCGACGGCCACGAGGACCACGGCGCCGAGCAGCGGCCGCCACCAGCGATAGGCGGGGCCGCGGGTCTGGAGGTGATAGCTCACTCGGCCAAATTAGCTGACGCCCGATAGTGGAAGCGCGCCGATCACACAAGGTTCCTTCGGCCACTCTGTCGAGTGAGTTGGAACTTTCGAAGGGTGTTAATGATTTACCAACATTGCCTACGCTGCGTCTCATCCCCCACGGGAGGCAAGGGGGCCGGGAGAAGGAGATGCGGATGAAGGCACGTTCTCTGGTCGTGGGCCTGCTCACCGGTGCGGCCTGCGCGGTGGCCGCGGTGGCCGGTGCGACGCCGGCCGGTGCCGATGTCACCCCGTTCATCGTCGGCGGGAACGACGCCGACCAGGAGTACTCGTGGATGGTCTCGCTGCAGGAGGGCGGCAACCACTTCTGCGGCGGTTCGCTGATCTCCCCCGAGTGGGTGCTGACCGCGGCGCACTGCGTGCAGGGCTCCTCGGCCGACTCGATCAGCGCGCGGATCGGCAGCAACGACCGCACCTCGGGTGGCGAGGAGGCGCAGGCCGCCGAGGTCGTCGTGCACCCGGACTACACCGGGACCGGGGCAGGCGGTGACATCGCGCTGGTGAAGCTGTCCGCACCGGCGAAGTCGGCGCCGATCTCGCTGGGCACCACCACCGACGCGGGCACCAAGACCCGCCTGCTCGGCTGGGGCCAGACCTGCCCGGAGCGCGGTGGCTGCGACGCGCCGGTCCAGCTGCAGCAGCTCGACACCCAGGTGGTCGAGGCCGACAAGTGCACCGGCATCGACGGCAGCGTGGAGCTGTGCACCGACAACCCGGGCGGTGACGCGGGTGCCTGCTACGGCGACTCGGGCGGCCCGCAGATCGTCGGCTCGGCGGGCAAGTACGAACTGATCGGCGTCACCAGCCGCACCGGCAACGGGGACCCGACCTGCGCCACCGGCCCGTCGATCTACACCTCGGCGCCGGCGTACTCGGACTGGATCTCGCAGAACGTCGGCTGACCGCTGGCGGTGTCACGAATGTGGCTTTCGAGACGTTTGGCCTGGATCCACCGGTGTTTGTGGTGGTGGAGTGGTGTCGTTGAGGGGCAGATGCCCTCTGACTTGGGATGATTGTTCTTGCGAGGGAACAAAGTCCACTGAGTGAGAGGGCATCTGCTGGATGCGATCGTCTCATAGCGCCGGGTCGGTGTCGGTGAGGTTCGACGAGGAGAGTCTCGTGTCGTGCGCGGGGCTGGTGCCGATGCTGCGGCTGGCCGAGGGCATCGGCCTGGGTGTGTTGATCGATGAGCGGGTCGATCTGGGGATGGCGGTCGGGGCGAACACGGACGCGAAAGCCCTCTCGGTCGTGGCCGGGATGGTGGCTGGTGCTGATTCGATCGATGACCTGGATGTGATCCGGCACGGCGGGATGGGGCGGTTGTTCGATCGGGTGCGGGCGCCTTCGACCTGCGGTTCGTGGCTGCGCGGGTTCACCCACGGCCACGTCCGCCAGCTCGCCTCCGCTGCCGGGGAGGCCCTGGTCCGGCTGGCCGGGCGGGTGCCGTCACTGCTGGCCGGGGTCGACCGGCTGGCGTTTGTCGATATCGACGCCAAAATCAAGCGAACCTATGGTCACCGCAAACAGGGCAGCGGATTCGGCTACACCGGGGTCCGGGGCCTGAACCACCTGATCGCCACGCTGTCGAGCCCGGTCTGCGCGCCGGTGATCCTGACCGCCCGGCTGCGCGGCGGGACCTGCGATTCCCGCCGCGGGGCGGCCTCGATGATCACCGAAGCGATCGGGCTGGCCCGCCGGGCCGGGGCGACCGGCATGATCGTGGTCCGCGCCGACTCGGCGTTCTTCACCGGCCCGATCATCGCCGCGATCCGCGCAGCGGGCGCGTCCTTCTCGGTCACCGCCCAGAAAAACGTGGCCACCCAGGCTGTGATCGACCGGATCGGCGAGGACGACTGGACCGAGATCGCCTACCGTCACCCGATCCCCGACCCCGACACCGGCGAGTTGATCACGCACGCGCAGATCGCCGAAACCACCCTGACCGCGTTCGTCAACACCACCCAGAACCCCGGCCGCCAGGTCACCGCACGGCTGCTGGTCCGCCGCACCCCGAGAAACAAGCGCAACGACCAGGGCGAGTTGTTCCGCGCCTGGAACTACCACGCGATCTTCACCGACACCGGCTTCGACCTGCCCACCGCCGACCAGCACCACCGCGAGCACGCGATCATCGAGCAGGTCTTCGCCGACCTCAACGATTCCGCCCTGGCACATTTCCCCTCAGGCCGCTTCCCGGCCAACCACGCCTGGCTGATCCTGGCCTGCCTCACCCACAACCTGCTCCGCGCCGCCGGCTGCCTGGCCAGCGTCTTTCACGCCAAAGCCCGCACCGGCACCCTCCGCCGGCACCTGATCACCATCCCAGCCCGCATCATCCGCACCGCCCGCCGCATCACCCTGCGACTGCCCACCAACTGGCCCTGGCAAGCCAGCTACCAGGGCCTATTCACCGCCACCCACACCCGGACACCCTGACCCCCAACCCCACAACCAAGCCACAGTGGACACACCGGATGCGAGACCGGTCAATCCCACACGCCCAACCACCACCACAAGATCAACAACCACCACCTGGATCCACCGACAAAACACATCGGTGGATCCAGGTTTGGCGTCTCGAAAGCCACATTCGTGACATTGGCCGGGTGCTAGGCGGGCTGCTCGGGGCGTGAGTCGGTGGCCCACTGGGTGTGGAACGAGCCTTCCCGGTCCACCCGGCGGTAGGTGTGCGCGCCGAAGTAGTCCCGCTGGCCCTGGATCAGCGCGGCGGGCAGGCGTTCCGCGCGCAGCCCGTCGTAGTACGCCAGCGAAGTGGCGAATCCCGGCGCCGGGATGCCGAGGCGCGTCGCGGTGCCGACCACCGAGCGCCACGCGTCCTGCGCGTCCTCGACGGCCTTCCGGAACTGGCCCGCGGTGAGCAGCGTCGGCAGCTCGGTCTCGGCGGCGTACGCCGAGCGGATGTCGTCGAGGAACTTCGCCCGGATGATGCAGCCGTCACGCCAGATGGTGGCGACCTGCCCGAGGTCGATGTCCCAGCCGTACTCGGCGCTCCCGGCCTGGATCTGGTTGAAGCCCTGCGCGTAGGCGACCACCTTGGACGCGTACAGCGCCTGCTCGACGTCGTCGGCGAACTTCTCCGCCTCCGAGCCGGTCAGCTTCGCCCGCGTGGGACCGGCCAGCCCGCGCGCGGCCGCGCGCAGCCCGGCGTGCCCGGACAGCGACCGCGCGAAGGTGGCCTCGGCGATCCCGCTGATCGGCACCCCGAGGTCGAGGCCGATCTGCACGGTCCAGCGCCCGGTGCCCTTCTGCTCGGCCTGGTCGGCGACCACGTCCACGAACGGCTTGCCGGTGGCCGCGTCGGTGTGCGCGAGCACCTGCGCGGTGATCTCGATCAGGTAGGAGTCGAGCCGCCCGGTGTTCCAGGTGCGGAAGACCTCGGCGATCTGCGCCGGCTCGTACCCGGCGGCGCCGCGCAGCAGGTCGAACGACTCGGCGATCAGCTGCATGTCGGCGTACTCGATGCCGTTGTGCACCATCTTCACGAAGTGCCCGGCCCCGTCGGGACCGATGTGCGCGCAGCACGGCGTGCCGTCCACCTTCGCGGAGATGTCCTCCAGCAGCGGGCCGAGCGATTCGTAGGACTCCGGCGAGCCGCCGGGCATGATGCTCGGGCCGTGCAGCGCGCCCTCCTCACCACCGGAGACGCCCGTGCCGACGAAGTGCAGCCCGCGCTCACGCAGCTCGGCCTCGCGGCGGCGCGTGTCGGCGAAGTGCGCGTTGCCCGCGTCCACGATCACGTCGCCCTTTTCCAGCAGCGGCGCGAACTCCTCGATGACCGCGTCGGTCGGCGCGCCCGCCTTGACCATGATCACCACCTGGCGCGGGCGCTCGAGCGCGTCGACGAACTCCTGGGCCGAGTACGCCGGGATGAACTCGCCCTCCGAGCCGAACTGCTCGACCAGGTCGCGCGTGCGCTGCGCCGAGCGGTTGTGCAGGGCCACCGTGTGCCCGTGCCGCGCCAGGTTCCGGGCCAGGTTGCGGCCCATCACCGCCAGCCCGGTGACCCCGATGCTCGCCTTCTTGCTCATGTGCCGCCTTCCGTCTTGGACCTCGTCCGCAGATTAGTCGCGGACGCCGGTTACGGGCGAGTCACCGAACTCCGGGCGCGCGGCCAGTCGATTTCCGCTGCGTGAGAGGGTAATGTCGGAGCGTCATCACCGATTAATACGTTTACGTCTGTGTAGGGGTGCCGTGGGACTGGCCGGTCGGTCTGGGGGTCGCTGATGGCGAGCACCATCACCTCCCGCCGCAAGCAGCTGGGCAACGAGTTGCGGCACGCGCGCAACGCGGCGCGGATGACGCAACAGGCCGTCGCCGACGTGCTGGGCTGCACCCAGGGCAAGGTCAACAAGATCGAGTCGGGCGCGGTCGGCGTCAAGCTCGGCGACGTGCGCGCCATGCTGGACGCCTTCGGCATCGTCGGCGACGAAGCCGAGACCCTGATGAACCTGGCCCGTGCCGCGGCCGGGCAGCGCGGGCACTGGTCCGGCTACCGCTCGGTGGTGCCGCACTGGTTCCGCACCTTCACCGATCTCGAACCGGCCGCCGCGGAGATCCTCACCTGGCACGGCGAGCGCATTCCCGGCCCGCTGCAGTCCGAGCACTACATGCTCAAGCAGTTCACCGAGGCGGGCGCCACCGACGTCACCTCGCTGGTGCGCAACCGGCTCGACCGCAAGGCCGTGTTCGACCAGCAGCAGCCGCCGTACTACCGGTTCATCCTGAGCGAGGCCGCGCTGCGCCGGGCACCCGGCGGGCATTCGCCCGGCGTGATGCTCGACCAGGTGGAACACCTGCTGGAGCTGGAGAAGCGGGCCCGCGTCTACCTGCACGTGCTGCCCTTCGAGGCCAGGCTCGCCTCGGTGCCCAACGACTTCACCATCATGCGTTTTCCCGACCGCACCAGGGATTTTGTCTACATCGAGCATTCCGCGGGCGGGCTGTACCTGGACGACGTCAAGGACTTCCAGCTCTTCGTCGACTCGTGGGACAGGCTGCGCGGGGCGGCGCTGGAGCACCAGGACACGCGGCAGTTCTTCAAGGAACTGGCCGAGCACTACCGGGTGCAGCTCGCGAAGGACAGTGCCGCCAAGGGATAGGCTGGGATCCTCATCGCCACAGGGGGTAGCGCGCCATGACCGAGCAAGACGAGCCAGCTTTCGCCCCGCAGGGCATCGACCTGGAGCGCCCGAACGCCGCGCGCGTCTACGACTGGTTCCTCGGCGGCACCGCGAACTGGGCGATCGACCGGGAATTCGGTGAGAAGGCGCTCAAGGCCGTGCCGCACGGCCGGATGAACGCCCGCGTGAACCGCGAGTTCCTCGGCCGGGCGGTGACCTACGCGGTGCGCAACGGCATCACCCAGTTCCTCGACCTCGGCTCCGGCGTGCCGACCGTGGGCAACGTGCACGAGGTGGCCGACAAGCTCGATTCGAGCACCCGCTGCGTCTACGTGGACAACGAGCCGGTCGCGGTGGCGCACAGCAAGATCCTGCTGGAGGAGAACGGCGATCCGAGCAGGCACGCGGTCCTCCACGGAGACCTGCGTGACGTGGAAAACGTGTGGGAGCAGGCCTTCGCCACCGGCGTGCTCGACCCGGCGAAGCCGCTCGGCCTGCTCATGGTGGCCGTGCTGCACTTCGTTTCCCCCGAGGACGGGGGCGAGGCGGCGGTCGCGCGTTACCGCGAGCTGCTGCCGCCGGGATCGTTGTTGATCATGTCACACGGCACGACCGACGGGGTGCCGCCCGAGCATCTGGTTCAGCTCCAGGCCGTCCACGAGCAGTACAAGCAGTCCAGCACCCCCGTCACCCTGCGCACCCGCGCCGAGTTCACGGCGTTGTTCGGTGACTTCGCCGTGGTGGACCCGGGGGTGGTCTGGCTTCCGGAGTGGCGTCTTGACGAGGCGGAATCCGAGGCTACCGCCGAGGTCGCGCATAATCCGCCAGCGTCCTTCATGCTCGGCGGGGTCGCCAGGAAGGGCTGAGTCCGGCTCTTCGCGGCGCTCGGTCGGGGCCAGCAGGCGCACGGTCATCGGTCAGCTCCTCCCGTTCCCGGCCTGGGTGTTGTCGGTTCGATCCGGAAAAACGTCCCCTGTGTGCAAACCTGTGTCCTCCCCTGAGGATCCGCCTGGCCGATCGGGCCGCCGCGACGGCGATATCCTGACCGTGCCCCCCATGCCGCTAGGAATAATCCTACTCCTAGATTAATCTTGCTGTCGAGCGATCGACGGGTGATCACCCGGGTGGCCCCGCCCGCACGGCGGTTTTCTCACGGAGGGTTGCCAGTAGCGGGTCCACCTGGGCCAGGTGTGGCGGGTTCGTGATGCAGGCATGGAGGTAGGTCAGATGGCGGATTATCCCCGGGTCACCGATTACGACCCGGGCACGGCCGCGGCGCGGTTCGAGGCTTCTGCCTGGGAGAAGTCCTTCGCGAGCGAGCCCAACGGGGGCAACTGCGTGGAGGTCAACCTCGGCGTGCCCGGACTGGTCGGGGTGCGCGACACCAAGCTCACCGAGAGTCCGGTCTTCGTATTCGACGCCGGTGAATGGGACGCCTTCGTGACCGCGGTGAAGGCGGGTCAGTTCGACCTGCGGTGAAAATCCCGCCGGGAGAGCCGCGATTCTCAGCCCGTGGAAGAACGTGCGCTAATTCACAGATCTGATCAGAGAATTTTCACGACCTGCTGAAAAAGCCGCTCTCCCGGCGGTGATCGGTGTACAGCGTGTTCAGCCGGGTTCAGCCGCGCTCGGTCAGCCGGTCGCGGGTGCGGCGCCACGCCACCGCGAGGAAGCCGATCAGCCCCACCAGCGGCAGCACGCTGATCGACCAGCTCAGCGCCATCGGCGGGCCGGGTTGCTCGAGCACCGGCAGCCTGCTCAGCTCGCCTTCCCCGCGCCCGGCCGGGCCGTCGATGACAAACCGGAACTTCCAGTCGCCCTGGCTGCTGAGCGCCCTGATGTCCAGGCCCCACACGTCGAGCTTGCGCGGGTGCCTGGTCAGCGGGTTCTCCCGGCCCTGCCGCCCGGTCTCCGGATTGGTCATCGCGAACACGCCGGACTTGTCCGCGATGCCGCCGTCCGGGATGAAGGTGAAGTCGAGCGACTGCATGGCCTTCAGCGGCCAGGTGCTGAACCCGACGGTCAGCCCGTACGGCCCGGCCTGCACCCGCTCGGTGTGCACGATGTTGACCGGCTCGTAGGCCGAGGCCGCCGGGGCCGAGGCGACCAGCAGCCCGATCGTGGCCAGCAGGGTGAGCAGCTTGCGCATCACACCGTCTCCTTCTCGCGAGCGGGGGCCAGCAGCCGCAGCATTCCGCCGAAGCGCCAGCCGAGGTAGCCGCCGAGCAGGCCGAACGAGGCTCCCACGCCGGCGGTGGCCAGGAGCTGCCCGGCGGCGGGCACGCCGGTCTCGTAGAGCCAGGCGTCCTGGAACGGCTGCGCGCCCGCCACCACGAATCCGGCGACGGCACCGGCGAGCGCACCGGCCCAGCGCGGCGCCGAGCCGCGCCTGCTGGTGGCCCAGAGCACCAGTTCCGCCAGCAGAGCGGCGCCGACCAGGCACATCGGCATCAGCGCCGGCATCGAGGCCAGGTCGTCCACGTTGTCGCGCAGCGGCAGGCCGACCGCGGCGGCGTAGGCGTGCGCGGCCCAGGGCGAGAACCACCACGAGAACGCCTGCCAGGCACCGAGCAGCACGGCCGCGCCGAGCGCACCACCGGGCCTGCCGAGGAAACCCCGGGCGACCAGGATCAGCATCACCGACAGGAAGGTCATGCCGATGGTCACCGCGTTCACCGCGGTGTCCACATCGGACAACCCGAGTACGGTGACCGAACTGAACGACAGCAGCACCGCAACGCTCGCCAGCGTGCCGAACACACCCCACCGGTGCGACCGCGCGGCAGCGAAGACCATCACCGTGCCGACCATGGTCACCATCACCGACAGCAGGAGCCCGATGTGCGGTGGCGAGTCGATCACCGCGTCGAAGCCGTACAGGCTGTGCCACCACAGGTCCCACAGGCCGTACAGCAGGAACAACGCACCACCGGTGCCCGCGACCAGGTAACCGACCGGCGCGGCGAAGGTGCGGCCGAACACGCCGACCGCCCGGCCGCCGACCGCCTCGTCCACCGGCCGCCCGGCGCGCTGCGCCGCCGTGGTGGACAGCACCACCACCAGGCTGACCAGCCCGGCGATCGCGCTGCCGGTGTATAGGAACAGGTGCGGCAGCGTGAAGAAGGTGTCCGGGCCGACATCGTCGTGCCACTCCACGTCCCAGGTCAGCCCGACCAGCGTGATCAGCGTGCCGGCGAGCAGGCCGGACGCCGGCAACCAGGCCCTGGCCCCGGCCGCGGCCCTGGTGGTGGCCACCGGGGGTGACAGTGAAGCCGTGAGATCCATCGTTTCCTCCCTCAACTTCCCACGAGCAGCGGGAAAACCAGTTCTTCGGTGCCCGCGGTGCCGTCACGCAGGCGCACGGTGATCTCCCACTGCCCGGACATCGGCAGCAGGGTGTCCGCGGCGTGGTAGCGGCCGGGCGCGCGTGGTGTCGCTGGCACCGGCTCCAGCGCGTGGCCCATCTGCGCCATCACCGGTTCCACGGTGACCTCCAGGCCTTCGGCCGGGTGCCCGAGCGCGTCGGCCACCTCCAGGTCGAAGGCGTTCAGCCCGGTTTTCGGGGCCTCGACGCGCAGGCGCACGGTGTGGTGCTGCCCGGCGACCTCCATGCTGGCCGCGCCGTCCGAACCGGCTGGCCACAGCAGCCAGGCCAGCACGGCGAGCAGCGCGGCCCCCGCGATCCCCAGTGCGACGGGCTTTTTCACGGGCGGTCTCCTTCGGGCACGTCGAGTTCCACGGGTGCGGTGATCACGGCGTAATCACGCATGCCCTGGAACCACAGGCGGTACCGGCCGGGTGCCGGGAAGGTGTAGGTGAACCGGACTTCGGGGCCGTAGGCGGCGACCGTCTCGTCCGGCTGTCCCGCGGCCGAGCGGCCGGACATCACCGGCAGCCCGGTCATCGAGTGCACGTGTGCCCAGGTCGGGGCGGTGGCCGTGGCGGCGCCGACGGGTGTGGCATCCGGCAGCGGGCCGACCACCATCAGGTGCCCGGTCATGCCCAGCCACGGCTGGAGCGTGCCGGTGTCGCCGAACTTCGCGGTCATCGCGGTGGCGGCGTTCGCGCGGACCTCACCCGCGTGCACTGTCACCGGAACGCCGTCGATGGTCCGCGTGCCGAGCCCCGGCACCGGTTCCGGCGCTCCTGGCCCACCTTCGGTGTCCAATGTGGACCGGAGCAGCTGGGTGCCGCCGCCGCGCCTGGCCACCTCGGCGGACAACGCGAACCGGCCGGTTTCGGTGGTGCCGAAGCGCGCGGTGTAGGTGCCCGGCGCGGTGCGCACCGGGTGCAGGTGCCACAACCGGCCCGACGGCCCGATCGCCACCAGGTGCACCAGCGCGTTGTGGTGCACCACCAGGTCGTCGGCGGGGCGGCCGGTGGCGCTGTCGGTCAGCCGCAGGGTGAACCCGGCCGGGGTGCCGCTCACCGCCAGGTTCAGCGGCGGCCGGTTGGTGTCCATTGTGGAGGGTAGTGGGGCGTACGGGTCGTTGACCGTGTCCACGGTCGGGTCGAGCACGTCACGCGCGGGCGGCGGAATGCTCGACGACAGCAGCGCCGCGGTGATCGCGACGGCGAGCGCGGCCACCACGCCGGTCGCCGGCAGCAGCGCGTGCCACGACCTCCGCGCCCGGACCGCGGCGTACAAGGCGACCAGCAGCAGCACGCCCGCCGCGACAAAACCGCCGTACGCCGCCTTTTCCCACGGTGCGGGCACCTGCGCGGGCACCACGAACGGGATGCGCGCGACCTGCGTGCCGTCGCTGACGGCCAGTTCCCACGGACCGGCCCGGTCGACCGTCATCGTGGCGCCGTACGTGCCCGGGGTCGCGCCGAGCTCCACCTGCGTGCGGGCCGACGCTGTCCCGGCGAACGACGCGGCCAGGTCCAGCCTGCCCGGCGCGGTCCCGGCGTGCGTGATGACGTCCACGCTCAGTGGGCCCGGCACCTCGGTCACCCGGCGGATCACCACGGTCAGTTCGCGCTCGCCCAGCGTCTGCGCCACGTGCACGTCGGTGCCGATCGGCCCGCCGTCCGCGTTCGCCTGACCCGCGCCGAGCAGCAGCCAGAAGATCCCCGCCAGCACGGCCAGCGCCCCCGCGCCCCACCCCTTGAGCCTCACGGTTGTCCAAGCTAGGCACGACGCGAGCACAAAGCGTCACAGCGGCGGGGGATTCCGGCGTCCCCTGCACGGGGGACGACCCCCGGGTCAGTCCCGGGGAGCCGCCCTGACCAGGCCGTGCTGATAGGCGTAGACCACCGCGTGCACGCGGTCGCGCAGGCCGAGCTTGGCCAGGATGCGCGACACGTGTGTTTTCACCGTTTCGTCCCCGACGTGCAGTGCCTCGGCGATTTCGGCGTTGCTGCGGGCGTCCGCGATGAGCAGCAGCACCTCGCGCTCGCGGGAAGTGAGCCGGTCCAGCTCGGCGGGCCCGGCGGGCGGCTCGATGCTGGTGGTGAACCGGGAAACCAGCCGCCGGGTGACCGACGGGTCGATCAGCGCGTCCCCGCGGGCGACCACCCGCATCGCCGAGACCAGCTCCTCCGGCGGCAGGTTCTTCAGCAGGAAGCCGCTCGCCCCGGCACGCAGCGCGCGGTACACGTAGTCGTCGTGGTCGTAGGTGGTCAGCACGAGCACCTTCGTCACGCAGCCGGGCGTGCCGAGGATCGCCTCGGTGGCGGCCAGCCCGTCGAGCTTCGGCATGCGCACGTCGAGCACGGCGACGTCGGGACGCAGGCGGGCGACCTCGGCGACCGCCGCCCGCCCGTCGGCCGCTTCGCCGACGCACTCCAGGTCCGGCTGCGTGTCCAGCACCGCGCGCATGCCGGAGCGGAACATCGCGTGGTCGTCGGCGAGCAGCACCCGCGTGGTCACCCCGCCTCCATCGGGAAGGTCGCCGAGATGCGCCAGCTCCGGCCGTCGTCGGACGGTCCGCTGGTGAACTCGCCGCCGAACATCGCGACACGCTGGCGCAGCCCGGCCAGGCCGCGCCGGGTGCCCTCGCCGGCGGCGGGCCGCGCGCCGGGCGTGATCGGATTGGTCACGCTCAAGGTGATCTCCTCGGGTCGGTAGCACAGCTCCACGTCCACCGGACCGCCCGCGCCGTGGCGCAGCGCGTTGGTCAGGCCCTCCTGCGCCACCCGGTACACCGCGACGTCCACGGAGCCGGGCAGCTCACCGGGCACGCCGCTGGTGCGCAGGCGCGCGGGCAGCCCGGCCGCGCGGGTGCCCTCCAGCAGTTCCTCCAGGTTGCCGACGCCCGGCTGGCGGACCGCGGCCTGCTCGCCGTGCAGCAGGTCGAGCATCCGTCGAAGGTCCTGCATGGCCGCGCGGCTGGCCGTCTCCACCGCGGACAGGGACCGGTGCACCGGGGTGTCCGCGCCGTCGGGGAGGCCGAGGCGGGCGGCGCCGGCGTGCATGCCGATCGCGCTGACGTGGTGGGAGATGACGTCGTGCAGGTCGCGGGCCACCGCACTGCGTTCCTCGGCCACCGCCCGCCGCACGGCCGCCTCCTCACGGCGTTCCAGCTCGGCGATCCGCGCGCGGCGGGCGGTGGTGTAGCGGCCGACCAGCCACGGCAGCACGGTGTTGGCCAGCAGGATCGCGCTGAGCAGGCGCCAGTCGCGCCCGGCCAGGTTGCGCTCCAGCAACTCGCCGATGACCGAGCCGGTGAGCAGCGCCAGCAGCGCCGCGACCGCGGGCAGCGTGCTCAGCCAGGCCCCGGCGCGGTAGCCGGCGATCAGCATGCCCGCGGTGTTGGAGGCCTCGGCGCCGGGCAGGTCGTTGAGCAGCAGCGGGGTCAGCGGGTACAGCACCGCGTGGCCCAGCGCGACCAGCCCGGACAACCGCGCGGGCCCGGCCAGCGCCAGGTCGGCGGCCATCGTCGCGAGCACCACGGCCCAGGGACGCCAGCCGGTCAGCGGCGGGCCGATCAGCAGGGCCACGCTGACGTCGGAGACCGTGCAGACCACCGCGATCAGCCACGCCTGCCGCGCCAGCGACCCGGTGATGTCCCGCACGATCCCGAGCTTGGCACAAAGTCGCTTGTTACCGGTTCACAGGTGGCGCACAGGCTTTCCACAGGCGAGGCCTACCCGGGTCGCCGACACTGCTGTTATGACCGGTGTGCCTGGCCGCGCGGTGCGTGTGCTCGTCGTCGACGACGAGCCGCCGCTGGCGGAGTTGCTGTCCATGGCCTTGCGGATGGAGGGCTGGGAAATCCGCACGGCGGGCGACGGCACCACGGCGGTGCGCGTCGCCCGTGAGTTCCGGCCCGACGCGGTGGTGCTCGACGTGATGCTCCCCGACTTCAGCGGGCTGGAGGTGATCCGGCGCCTGCGCACCGAGTTCGAGCACCTGCCGGTGTTGTTCCTGACCGCGAAGGACGCCGTCGAGGACCGGATCGCCGGGCTCACCGCCGGTGGTGACGACTACGTGACCAAGCCGTTCAGCCTGGAGGAGGTCGCCCTGCGGCTGCGGGCACTGCTGCGCCGCGCGCGGGTGGTCACCGCGGCGTCGGATTCGCTGCTCACCGTCGGTGACCTGACCATGGACGAGGACACCAGGGAGGTACACCGCGCCGGGCAGCCGATCACGCTCACCGCCACCGAGTTCGAGCTGCTGCGGTACCTGATGCGCAACCCGAAACGGGTGCTCAGCAAGGCGCAGATCCTGGACCGGGTGTGGAGCTACGACTTCGGCGGGCAGGCGAACATCGTCGAGCTGTACATCTCCTACCTGCGCAAGAAGATCGACGCGGACCGCGCGCCGATGATCCACACCATGCGGGGCGCGGGTTATGTCCTCAAGCCTGCGAGCTGAGCTGCGGCGGCCGTGGTCGCTGCGCGGCCGCCTGATCGCGCAGGTGGTGGCCCTGCTCTCGCTGGTCTGCCTGGTGATCGGCGTGGTCACCGAGTTCGCGCTGCGTGACTTCCTGCTCGAACGGGTGGACAGTCAGCTGACCACCTTCGAGGACCACCCGCCACCGCCGGGCGGCCTGCCGGGGCCGCGGGTGCGGTTCGAACTCGGGCAGCCGAAGGACACCGTGTTCGGCGTGGTCTACGGCGGTCAGGTGCTGGACGCCAAGATCCTCGGGGACGGGGCCGCCACCGATCTCAGCGCGAGCGACGCGGCCACCTTCACCGGGCTGACCTCACCGCGCCGCCCGGTCAGCATCACCATCGGCGACCTCGGCGAATACCGGATGCAGGCGACCACCGGACCGGAGGGCGAGATCCGGTTCCGCGCGCTGCCGCTGGCCGAGGTGAACGACACGCTGTGGCGGCTCGGCTGGATCTTCGGCGGCGTCGCGCTCGGCGGGCTGGTGCTGGCGGGCGGCGTCGCCGCGCTGACCGTGCGCCGCACGCTCCGGCCGCTGGACCGGGTCGCGGCCACCGCGGCGAAGGTCGCCGAACTGCCGCTGGACCGGGGTGAGCCGGAACTGCCGATGCGGGTGTCCGAAGTGGACACCGACACCCGGACCGAGGTGGGCAAGGTCGGCGCGGCGCTGAACCGGATGCTCGACCACGTCTCGCACGCGCTGGCCGCGCGCCAGCGCAGCGAGAGCCGGGTACGGCAGTTCGTCGCCGACGCCAGCCACGAACTGCGCACCCCGCTCGCGTCGATCCGCGGTTACGCGGAGCTGACCCGGCGCAGCACCGCCGAGCTGCCGCCGGACTTCGTCTACGCGATGAGCCGGGTCGAATCGGAGTCCACCCGGATGACCACCCTGGTCGAGGAACTGCTGCTGCTGGCGCGGCTGGACGAGGGGCGGCCGGTGGTGCACGCCCCGGTCGAGCTGTCCGGGCTGGTCGCCGACGCGGTGGCCGACGCGCACGTGACCGGGCCGGACCACCGGTGGCTGCTCGAACTGCCCGCCGAGCCCATCCGCGTGATCGGCGAGGCAGGGCAGTTGCAGCAGGTGGTGCTGAACCTGCTGAGCAACGCCCGCGCGCACACCCCGGCCGGCACCACCGTCCGCACTGAACTGTCGACAAAGGACGGTGAGGTGCGGCTGGTGGTGGCCGACGACGGGCCGGGCATTCCGGAGGACGTGCTGCCCGAGGTGTTCGAGCGCTTCGCCCGCGGGGACACCTCGCGGTCGCGGGCGGCGGGCAGCACCGGGCTCGGGCTGGCCATCGTGGCCGCGGTGGTCGCCGCGCACCACGGGAAGGTGTGGGTGCGGAGCAAGCCGGGGAAAACGGAGTTCTGCGTGGTACTGCCGTTGTTGTCGGTGATCGGATCGCCATGAGCGGTTCACTTGTGGGTGGTCTTCGCGTCAGGTAGGCCGGGTTCGGTGTCGGGAGCCGAACTGACAGGAGCCGCAAATGCCGCTGAACCGACGGGATCTGTTGCGCGGGGCCGCCGCCGCTGGCGCGCTGGGCGTGGCCTGGCCGCTGAGCGGCGGGCTGACGCTCGCCCAGGCCGAGGAAGCCGCCGCCGCGCTGGGGGCCAGCTGGGACGAAGCCCCGTTCACCGTCGGCGTCGGATCGGGGGATCCGCTGCCGGAGAGCGTGGTGCTGTGGACCAGGCTCGCGCCGCAGCCGCTCGCCGAGGAGCAACCGCTGCCGGACACCGTCGAGGTGGAATGGGTGGTCGCCACCGACACCGCGTTCCGGCACCGGGTCGCGCACGGGTCGGCGCCCGCCACCGCCGCGCTCGGGCACAGCGTGCACATCGCGGTCACCGGCCTCGAACCCGCGCGGCGGTACTACTACCGGTTCCGCGCGCTGGGCAGGACCAGCCGCACCGGCCGCACCCGCACCGCGCCCGCCGGGCACGTCCGGCGCGTGCGCTTCGCGTCGGCGAACTGCCAGGCCTTCCACGACGGCTTCTACGCCGCGCACCGCGGAATCGCCCACGAGGACCTGGATTTTGTGGTCCACCTCGGCGACTACATCTACGAGCACGGGCAGGTCGGCGGGGACCACGTCCGCGACCACGAAGGCCCGGCGGTCACCACGCTGCCCGCCTACCGGCGGCGGCACGCGCTGTACAAGGGCGACCCGTCGCTGCGGGCCGCGCACGCCGCGCACCCCTGGTTCATCACCTGGGACGACCACGAGGTCGTCAACGACTACAGCGGGACCACGCCGTCGCTGCGTGCCCGTCGTGACGCCGGTTACCAGGCGTGGTTCGAGCACCTGCCGGTCCGCCCCGACCACCCGGCGACGCCGCAGGTCTACCGGCAGCGGTCGTGGGGTGACCTGCTCGACCTGTCGATCCTGGACCTGCGCCAGTACCGGTCGGCGCAGAACCTGCCGGACGGCACCATCCTCGGCGCCGAGCAGAAGGCGTGGCTGAAGGACCGGGTCAGCAACGCCGGGAACGCCTGGCACTGCTGGGTGAACTCGATCATGCTGAGCCAGCTCGCCAAGCCGGGCGGTGGGTACTACTTCACCGACCAGTGGGACGGCTTCCTGGCTGAACGGCGTGAGGTGCTCACCCACGTGCACGACACCGGGCTGGAGGACTTCGTGGTGATCACCGGCGACTGGCACTCGGCCTTCGTCGACGACATCCGGCCCGACTTCGACAACCCGGACGCCCCGGTCATCGGCACCGAGTTCACCGCGCACTCGGTGTCCTCCGGCGCCTACTCACCCGAATGGAACGCCGAGAACGGGCCGGTGATGGGCGGCGCCAACCCGCACCTGAAGTACTTCGAAGGCAACCGGTACGGCTACGACGTCTACGAGGTCACGCCGCGGCGGTGGAGCACGCACCTGCGCGTGATCGGGGACCGGCGCGACCCGAACTCGCCGGTCAGCACGCTGACCACGTTCCACGTCGACCGCGGCAGGGCCGGTTCGCACGAGGATCGCGGCACCCGGACCTCCCCGGCCCAGTACCGGCGAGATCGATAGGTACACTGGTCGGCGGACCCCCGCGGCGTCCATCCTGTGAACCTCCCCAGGGCCGGAAGGCAGCAAGGATAAGCAGGCTCTGACGGGTGCGGGGGTCCCCTTACGTTCGGGGCCCGTTCCGGTGTCGGTGCCTGCCGGTAGGCTTCCGCCGTGGCATTAGCGCTGTACCGCAAATACCGCCCGGCCACCTTCGCCGAGGTGGTGGGTCAGGAGCACGTCACCGAGCCGCTGCGCACCGCGCTCGCGGCCGGCCGGATCAACCACGCGTACCTGTTCTCCGGGCCGCGCGGCTGCGGCAAGACCTCGAGCGCCCGCATCATGGCGCGCTCGCTGAACTGCGAGCAGGGGCCGACGCCCGATCCCTGCGGTGAATGCGGTTCGTGCCGCGCGCTCGCGCCGGAGGGCAGCGGCAGCATCGACGTCACCGAACTCGACGCGGCCAGCCACGGTGGTGTCGAGGACGCCCGTGAGCTGCGTGACCGCGCCTTCTACGCGCCCGCCGAGTCGCGGTACCGGGTGTTCATCATCGACGAGGCGCACATGGTCACCACGCAGGGCTTCAACGCCCTGCTGAAGATCGTCGAAGAGCCGCCAGAGCACCTGATCTTCATCTTCGCCACCACTGAGCCGGACAAGGTGCTCACCACCATCCGGTCGCGGACGCACCACTACCCGTTCCGGTTGATCCCGCCGAGCGCGATGCGCGAGCTGCTGGAGCGGAACGTGGCCGCCGAGGGCGTGCCGGTGGAGCCCGCGGTGTACCCGCTGGTCATCCGGGCCGGTGGGGGGTCGGCGCGGGACACGCAGTCCGTGCTGGACCAGCTGCTCGCCGGGGCCGGGCCGGACGGGGTGACCTACGAGCGCGCGGTCTCGCTGCTCGGGGTGACCGACGTGGCGCTGATCGACGACATGGTCGAAGGTTTGGCCGCCGACGATTCGACGGCGGTGTTCGGCACGGTCGAACGCCTCGCCGAAGCCGGGCACGACCCGCGCCGGTTCGCCAGTGACCTGCTGGACCGCCTGCGGGACCTGGTGGTGCTGCGCTCGGTGCCCGACGCGGCGGCGCGCGGTCTGGTCGCGGCACCGGAGGACGAGCTGAACCGCATGGTCGCGCAGGCCGAACGCGCGGGGCTCGCGACGCTTTCGCGGTATGCGGAGATCGTGCACAACGGGCTGCTGGAAATGCGCGGGGCCACGGCTCCGCGGTTGCTGCTGGAGCTGCTGTGCGCGCGGATGCTGCTGCCTTCGGCCGCCGACGGCGAGGCGGCCCTGCTGCAGCGGCTGGAACGACTGGAGCGGCGGGTCACGGTAGGCGGCGCGCCCGATGGCACGGCCGCGGCTGCTTCTCCGGGTACGGCTTCGCCGGGTGGGGCCGCGTCGGGTGGGGCCGAGCGGTTCCAGCGGCCTTCCCAGCGCCAGGCCGCCGGTGCTTCGGCTGCTCCGGCCGCTGCCCAGCCATCGGCCGAGGCCCCGAGCCGACCGGCACCCGGCCAGCAGGCATCCGCCGCTTCGGCGCTCGGGCAGCAGGCACCTCCCGCTCAGCAGGCACCCGCCGCTTCGGCGCCTGGGCAGCAGCCACCCGCCGCATCAGCCCCCGCTCAGCAGGCGCCCGCCGCGGCGCCACCTGCCCAGCCGCCGACGCACCCGTCCGGTGGGCAGCCGTCCGGCGGGCAGGCACCCGCTGCTCAGCCGCCAGCCCCGGCCGCCAGCCGCCAGCCGGTCGGCCAAGCTTCCGGTCAGCAGTCGGGCGGGCAGGCCGGTGGCCAGCCGCAGTCCGGCCCGTCGGCCGCCGCGCAGCCTTCCGGTCAGCAGGGGGCGGCGGCCGGGGGCATGGATGCGGCGGCCGTGCGCCGGGTGTGGCCGGAGTTGCTGGCGGCGATCCGCAAGATCCCGGGCGGCCGCAGCACCGAGGCGATGCTGACGCAGGCCGGGGTGCAGAGCGTCGACGGCACGTCCGTCGTGCTCACGCACACCGCCGAGCCGCTCGCGCGCCGCCTCGCTGATCCGCACAATTCCGAGAAGATCGCCAGCGCCCTGCGCGACGTCCTTGGCGGCGAGTGGCGGGTCACCTGCGTGCACGGCAACGCCGCCGCGAAACCGCAGCCCGTCCAGCAGCAGCGGCAGGCGCCACCGCAGCAGGCGGCGGAGGAGAAGCGGTTCCGCCGTCCGTCGGAGGGCAGGCCCGCGCCAGAACCGGCGCCACCGGCACCGCCGGAGCCGCCGCGCCCGAAGGTGACCACCGCCGAGCCCGACATCCCGCTCCCGCCCGAGCCCGAGGACGAAGAGGAATACCTCGACGCGGCGACCACCCCGCCACCCCCGAACGGCTCGGTCCCGCCGCCCCCGCCGCCGCCCACCCCGCAGGTGGACGAGGCGGAGGAAAAAGCCCACCGCCTCCTCTCCGAGCAACTGGGCGCCCGCCCCTTGGACTGACCGGGCTCGACTGTCACGAATGTGGCTTTCGTGACGCATGACGTCACGAAAGCCACATTCGTGACGCCCGGCCCCCTCGACTGATCCGGCTCCGTGTCACGAAAGCCACATTCGGGACGCAGAACGTCTCGAAAGCCACATTCGTGACACCCGGCCCCAAGCCCGCTAGCTGGCCCAGGGGCCGTTCCCGGTGATGCGCGTCGCGGTGATGCGGGCGATGACCGCCGTGGTCGAGCTTCGGTTTTCGAAGGGGTAGCGCGGCAGTCCCAGGTACCGCCGCGCCTGGGCGTCCATCAGCGCGTCGAACTCGGCGGGGATGCCGGGGCCGGTGATGGTGGCGGTGCCGTGCAGCAGCAGGTACTGCCGCAGTCCGCGCACCTCGTCGTTCTCGTGGTCTTCGATGAGCAGGGTGACCCGCGGGTCGCGCCGCAGGTTGCGCGCCTTCGGCCGGGTGCCTTCCATGCCGATCAGGATCTCGTCCCCGTCGCGCTCGGCCCAGACCAGCGACGTCTGCGGGGTCCCGTCGGGATTGCTGGTCACCACGGTCGCGTGGTGCGTGGACTCGAACAACCGGTACGTGCTCTCGGGCAGCTTCATGTGCTCGACACTAGAAATCCGACGGGCACCCACCGGTACCCTGGGCACCGTGGGTGACTTTTCCGGTGGCGCCGACGTTTTCCTCGCCGACTGCCCGGCCCGCCTCGCCGTGGAGATCATTGCCGACAAGTGGGCGGTCGTGGTGGTCTTCGCGCTCAGCCGCGGTCCCCGGCGGCACGGTGACCTGATCGGCCTGATCGGCGGCATTTCGAAGAAGATGCTCACCCAGACCCTGCGCCGCCTCGAGCGTCACGGGCTGGTCGAGCGCCAGGCCTACGCCGAGGTGCCGCCACGCGTCGAGTACCGCCTCACCGAACTCGGCGAAACGCTCGTCGAGCCGATCGCCGTGCTGACCAAGTGGGCCGAGACCTGCGGTGAGGCCGTGGTCGACGCGCAGGAGCGCTTCGACGCCGGAACGGCTCAGCCGCCGAGGTAGCTCAGGATGCCGCCCGCGATCCCGGCCGCGTACTGCTGACGTCCGTCCGAAGTGGACATTCGGGCGGCTTCGGTGGCGTTGCGCATGTTCCCGCATTCGACGAGCGCCGCCGGGCGTTCGGAAAGGTTCAGCCCGGCCAGGTCGTCGCGCGCGGACAACCCCTGCTCGCCGAGGTAGTCCGAATACCGGAAACCGGTGTCCCGCAACGAATCCCTTAACGCGTGAGTCAGCTTCGACGAAGGTTCACCCTGTGCCTCGTTCAAGGGCGGAGCCGAGTACGCGATGTGGAAACCGTTGGCACCGGGGGAGGTGTTGCCGTCGGCGTGGATCGACACCACGGCCGCCGCGCCCGCCGAGTTGCCGATTTCCGCGCGCTGGTCGACGCACGGACCGACGGAGGTGTCGTCCGAGCGCGTGTAGACAACCCGGATTCCCTTGTCCGTCAACAACTTCCCGACCCGCTGCGCCACGTCGAAGGTGAACTCGTGCTCGCGGTAACCGTCGTTGGTGCTGGTGCCCGTGGTGTTGCAGGGCTTGCTGCGGCCACGCCCGGCGGGCACCTGGCGCTTGATCGCCGCCGGGTTCGCCGCGTTGCCGCCGTTGTGCCCGGGGTCGAGCACCACCACCGGCGCCTCGGCGGGCGGTGCGCTCGGTGACGACGGCGTCACGGGCGGCGCACTCGAAGGCGAAGGCGAAAGCGACGGAGAAGGCACCTCCGAAACAACCGGAGGCGCCGGTGTTTCCGCAGTACAGCCCACCACCAGGAAGACCGCCGTCACGGCCAGCGCCCGTCGAATCACACCGACACCGTGTCATACCGGCGGCCCCGGCTAGGCTGGGAGGCAGGCGTACTCACCCGAGCTAGTGATCGGACTCGAACATGGTGCAACCCGGCGGCGGCTTCGACATGCAGCAGATCCTGCAGCAGGCGCAGAAGATGCAGGAGCAGCTGGTCAGCGCGCAGGACGAACTGGCGAAGGCCGAGGTCACCGGTACCGCGGGCGGCGGGCTGGTGACCGCGGTGGTCAGCGGCGGCCTGGAGCTGAAGAGCCTGACCATCGACCCCAAGGTGGTCGACCCCGAGGACACCGAGACCCTGGCCGACCTGGTGGTGGCCGCGGTCCGCGACGCCACGGCCAACGCGCAGAAGCTCACCGAAGAGAAGCTGGGCCCGCTCGCGGGCGGCCTCGGCGGCGGCATGCCGGACCTGGGCGGGCTGGGCCTGCCGGGTCTGCCCGGCCAGTAGGAAGCGACCTTGTACGAAGGGGTAGTCCAGGACCTCATCGACGAGCTCGGGCGGCTGCCCGGGGTCGGCCCGAAGAGCGCCCAGCGCATCGCCTTCCACCTGCTCGGCGCCGACCCGGTGGACATCGGCAGGCTGCAGGAGGTGCTGGGCAAGGTCAAGGAGGGCGTGCAGTTCTGCGAGATCTGCGGCAACGTCTCCGAGCAGGCGAACTGCCGCATCTGCCGGGACACCCGCCGCGACCTGTCGCTGATCTGCGTGGTCGAGGAGCCGAAGGACGTGCTCGCGGTGGAGCGCACCCGCGAGTTCAAGGGCCGCTACCACGTGCTCGGCGGCTCGCTCGACCCGTTGTCCGGCATCGGCCCGGAGCAGCTGCGCATGCGTGAGCTGCTGGCCCGCATCGGCGGGGAGGAGGTCAAGGAGGTCATCATCGCCACCGATCCGAACACCGAGGGCGAGGCCACCGCGACCTACCTGGTCCGCATGCTGCGCGACTTCCCCGGCCTGACTGTCACCCGGCTGGCCTCGGGCCTGCCGATGGGCGGTGACCTGGAGTTCGCCGACGAACTGACCCTGGGGCGAGCGTTGTCGGGACGCCGCGCCCTGTGATCGCCGAGCAGGTGCTCGCGGGACGGCCCGCGCTCGGCGGTGTCCGGCTGGTCGCCGTGGACGGGCCGTCCGGCGCGGGCAAGACCACGCTCGCCGGGAACCTGCTCGCCGAGCTGACCGATCGCGGGGCCGACGCGCTCGGCATCGGCACCGACGAATTCGCCACCTGGGACGACCCGGTTTCGTGGTGGCCACGCCTGCGCGACGGCGTGCTGCGCCCGTTCGCGCGCGGCCACCGCGGCGGTTACCGCCGAATGGACTGGACCTCCGGCGCCCCGGTTCCCGGCGAGTTGATCACTGTGCGTGTACCGGAAGTGCTCGTGCTCGAAGGCGTCTCGTCCGGCCGCGCGTCGGTGCGTGCTCACCTGACGTGCCTGGCCTGGCTCGATGGTCTGGACCAGGCCACCCGGCTGGAACGCGCCGTCGCGCGCGACGGCGAAACCGAGCGGAAGCACCTTTCCGGCTGGCAGGAGTTCGAACTCGGCTGGTTTGCCGCCGACCGCACGGCGGACGCCGCGACGATCCGCATCGAGTCCAGCGCGGTGCGTCCATTCGTACCAGTGGGGCCGAAATTTGCCACCCACAGTCACCATTTGTGAGCGGATTGCGCCGACGGCGTCACTCACGTAGCGCGATCGTAACCTCGCGTGCTTAAGTGAGCGCCCGATAACCGACTAGTGTCGGCCACCACACCAATGCGCCGCCCGGATGTCCGATATCCGGGCGGTCCGATCTGAACATGTCCAAGGGGTGCCAACATGCTCCAATCGCGAGGCGCTCGAACGCGCCGTATCGCCCTGATCGGGCTATCCGGTGCGCTCGCGCTCTCTGTGACCGCCTGTGCCGAATCCCAGCGTGACGCCGGGGCCGACAACACGGGCACGTTCATCTTCGGAGCGGCCGGCAGCCCGAAGATGTTCGATCCCATCTTCAACGACGAGGGTGAGACCTTCCGGATCACCCGGCAGATGTACGACACGCTGCTGCAGAACAAGCCGGGCACCGCCGAGGTGGTCGGCTCGCTCGCGGAGAAGTGGGAGTCCAGCAACGAGGGCAAGACCTGGACGTTCACCCTGCGCAAGGGGGTCACCTTCCACGACGGCACCCCGTTCAACGCCGCCGCCGTCTGCTTCAACTTCGACCGCTGGTTCAACATGAAGGGCCAGGCGGCCCAGAGCCAGATGATCTACTACGGCGACGTCTTCGAAGGCTTCGCGCAGAACGAGGGCGACGCCTCCGGCGACCCGGTCTACAAGAACTGCGAAGCCAAGGACGACTCGACCGCGGTGCTCAACCTGAACAAGGCCAAGGGCGCTTTCCCGGCCGCGTTCACCCTGCCGTCGCTGTCCATGTCCAGCCCCGAGGCGCTGAAGAAGTACAACGCCGACCAGGTCACCCAGACCGGCGACTCCTTCTCCTACAGCGACTACGCGAACCTGCACCCGACCGGCACCGGTCCGTTCAAGTTCGAGGGCTACGACCAGGGCAAGGGCGAGGTCACCCTGGTCCGCAACGACGCGCACTGGGAAAAGGCCAAGCTCGAAAAGCTCATCTTCAAGGTGATCAAGGACGAGAACGGCCGCAAGCAGCAGTTGAAGACCGGCGACATCCACGGCTTCGACTACCCGGCCCCCGCCGACTACCAGCTGCTGCGCAACGAGGGCCAGAACGTGCTGATCCGCCCCTCGTTCAACGTGCTCTACCTGGGCATCAACCAGGCGGGCAACCCGAAGCTCCAGGACGTCAAGGTGCGGCAGGCGCTGGCCCACGGCATCAACCGCGAGCAGTTCGTGAAGAGCAAGCTGGCCGAGGGTTCCGAGGTGGCCACCGAGTTCGTGCCCAAGGCGATCGCCGGCTACACCGAGGACGTGCCGAAGTACCCGTACGACCCGGAGAAGGCCAAGCAGCTGCTCAGGGAAGCCGGTGCCGAGGGCCTGACGCTGAAGTTCTACTACCCGACCGAGGTCACCCGGCCGTACATGCCGAACCCGGCGGACACCTTCACCTCGATCTCCGAGGACCTCAAGGCCATCGGCATCAACATCGAGCCGATCGCCAAGCCGTGGAACGGCGGGTACAAGGACGACGTCCAGAAGCTCGGCAAGCACGACCTGCACCTGCTGGGCTGGACCGGTGACTACAACGACGCCGGCAACTTCGTCGGCACCTTCTTCGGCCGCGAGAAGCCGGAGTTCGGCTTCAAGAACCAGGCGCTGTTCGACGCGCTGGCCGCCGCCGACGCCACCCAGGGCGAAGGCCCGCACGCCAAGGCGTACGAAGGCGTGAACAAGCAGATCATGGAGTACCTGCCCGCGGTGCCGATCGCGTACCCGACCCCGGCGCTCGTGGTCGGGCCGAAGGTGCAGGGCATGGTGCCCAGCCCGCTCACCGATGAGCGCTTCAACACCGTGAGCCTGGGCTAGCCCTAGCCAGAGGCACTCAGCCGACCAGGGGCGGGACGCGCGAAACAGCGTCCCGCCCCTTGGCCCGCCACCACTAGGGCTACCAAGAGAGACCTTCTTCCCATGCTCCGATTCATCGTGCGTCGGTTGCTACAAGCGATCCCGACGCTCTTGATCCTGTCCATCCTTGTTTTCGCCTGGCTCCGCGCGTTGCCCGGTGGACCAGCGGGCGCGCTGCTCGGCGACAAGGCCACTCCCGAAAAGATCGCCGAACTCAACCAGGTGCTCGGCCTGGACCAGCCGATCTTCGTCCAGTACTTCAAGTTCCTCGGCCGCGTGCTGACCGGGGACTTCGGCAGTTCGCTGATCTCCACGCAGCCCGTGCTCGACGAGATCGCCTTCGCGCTGCCCGCCACCATCGAACTGTCCGTCGCCGCGCTGCTGCTCGCGGTCGGCCTCGGCATCCCGCTCGGTTACGTCGCCGCCCGCTTCCGCGGCGGTTTCCTGGACAACACCACCATCATGGCCACCCTGGTCGGGGTCGCCGTGCCGGTGTTCTTCCTCGGTTACCTGCTGCAGTTCGTCTTCGCCGAGCAGCTGGGCTGGTTCCCGGTCGGCGGCAGGCAGGACACCCTGATCGGCGCCACCGACGTGACCGGGTTCGCCGTGCTCGACGGCCTGCTCACCCAGGAATGGGACGCGTCGTGGGACGCCATCGTGCACCTGGTGCTGCCCGCGGCGGCGCTGGCCACGATCCCGCTGGCGGTGATCGTCCGGATCACCCGCGCCTCGGTGCTCGACGTGATGAACGAGGACTTCATCCGCACCGCCCAGTCCAAGGGCCTCGGTGCCCCGACCATCCGCCGCCGGCACGTGCTCCGCAACGCGCTGCTGCCGGTGGCCACCACGATCGGCCTGCAGACCGGCCTGCTGCTCGGTGGTGCCGTGCTGACCGAGCGCGTGTTCAACCTCAACGGCATCGGCTCGCTGCTGGCCGAAGGCATCGAGCGGCGTGACTACCCGCGGCTGCAGGCGCTGATCCTGCTCGGCGCGGTGGTCTACGTGCTGGTGAACATGCTGGTCGACATCTCGTACGGCATCATCGACCCGAGGGTGCGTGTGCGATGACCAACCTGCTGACCCGTAAGAAGGACAAGGTCGACGGGCTCGCCGCGTCGGCCGGGCACAGCCTGGCGCAGCAGGCCTTCCGCCGGATGGCGCGCAGCCCGGTGGCGATCACCGGCGCGGTGATCACCGGCCTGTTCCTGCTGCTGTCGATCTTCGCGCCGTTCATCGCGCCGAAGGACCCGTACGAGCGCTACCTCCAGGGTGAGGTGGCACTGGGCCAGGGCATCATTCCCGGCCCGCGTGAGGGCTTCCCGCTCGGTGTCGACGACTTCGGCCGCGACCTGCTCTCCCGGATGCTCGTCGGCGCGCAGCAGACCCTGCTCGTCGGCGTGATGGCCACGCTGATCGGCCTGGCCATCGGCATGGTCATCGGCGGCATCGCGGGCGCGTTCGGCGGCTGGATCGACACCGTGCTGATGCGCCTGGTGGACGTCATGCTGTCCATTCCGAGCCTGCTGCTGGCCATCTCGATCGCCGCGCTGGCGGCGAAGCCGAGCCAGTGGACGGTGATCATCGCGGTCGCCATGGTGAGCGTGCCGATCTTCGCCAGGCTGTTGCGCGGCACCATGCTCGCGCAACGCTCCAGCGATCACGTGCTGGCGGCGACCTCGCTCGGCGTCAAGCGGCACACCATCGTGCTGCGGCACATGCTGCCGAACTCGCTGGGCCCGGTGATCGTGCAGGCCACGCTGACGCTGGCCACCTCGATCATCGAGGCGGCGGCGCTGTCGTTCCTCGGCCTCGGCGACCCCGACCCGACCCGCGCGGAATGGGGCCTGATGCTGGGCAAGGCGGCCAGGCAGTTCCTGGACATCCGCCCGGAACTGGCTTTCTACCCGGCCATCGCGATCATCATCGTGGCACTGGGCTTCACCCTGCTCGGGGAGTCCATGCGCGAGGCACTCGACCCGAAGAACAGGCGGTGAGATGACATGGCGCTGCTCGAAGTACGCGACCTGAAGGTCGTGTTCCAGCGCAAGGGCGAGCGGCCGTTCACCGCGGTGGACGAGGTCAGCTTCGACGTGGAACCCGGCCAGACCGTCGGCCTGGTCGGCGAGTCCGGCTGCGGCAAGTCGGTCACCTCGCTGGCGATCATGCGGTTGCTGGCCAAGCGCGGCAACAAGGTCACCGGCTCGGTCAAGTTCGAGGGCACGGACCTGCTCACCCTCGGCGAGGGCGAGATGCGGGACCGGCGCGGCCGGGACCTCGGCATGGTCTTCCAGGACCCGCTGTCCTCGCTGAACCCGGTCATCCCGATCGGCATCCAGGTCACCGAGGTGCTCGAACGCCACCGCGGCATGTCGCGCAAGGCGGCCATGGTGGAGGCGGGTGACCTGCTGGCCAAGGTCGGCATCCCGGACCCGACGCGGCGGCTGACGGAGTACCCGCACCAGCTCTCCGGCGGGATGCGGCAGCGCGCGCTGATCGCCATCGCGCTGGCGTGCCGTCCGCGGCTGCTGATCGCCGACGAGCCGACCACCGCGCTGGACGTGACCATCCAGGCGCAGATCCTGGCGCTGCTCCAGGAACTGGTGCGCGACACCGGTACCGCGCTGATCATGATCACGCACGACCTCGGCGTGGTCGCCGGGCTGTGCGACGAGGTGAACGTGCTCTACGGCGGCAAGATCGTGGAACGGGCCGAGCGGCACGCGCTGTTCGCCGAACCGCGGCACCCGTACACCCACGGGCTGCTCGCCTCGATCCCGCGGCTCGATGCCGGGCGCGGGGAGAAGCTGGTGCCGATCCGCGGTTCGGTGGCCGACAACATCCCGTGGGACGGCGGGTGCGCCTTCGCGCCGCGCTGCCCGAACGCGCTGGACACCTGCCGCCAGGTGACCCCGGCGCTGGAACCGGACGGCCCCGGCCTGCTGCGCTGCCACAACCCGGTGCAGCCACGGGCCGCGGCGACCGCGGGGGAGGGGACCCGATGACCGAGGCGAACACCGAGCCGACCACCGAGCCGAACGAGGTGCTGGTCAGCGTCGAGGGCCTGAAGGTCCACTTCCCGATCAAGCGCGGGGTGGTCTTCGACCGGACCGTCGGCTACGTCTACGCGGTGGACGGGGTGGACCTGTCCATCCGGCGCGGCGAGACCTACGGCCTGGTCGGCGAGTCCGGCTGCGGCAAGTCCACCCTCGGGCGGGCGATGCTGCGGCTGACCGAGCCGACCGACGGCTCGGTGGTCTTCGACGGCACCGACGTGGCCCAGCTCAAGGGCGAGCACCTGCGCAGGATGCGTCGGCGCATGCAGATGATCTTCCAGGATCCATTGTCCAGTTTGGACCCCCGCCAGTCGGTGGAGTCGATCCTGGTCGAGGGCATGCGCGCACACGGGCTGGACAAGGGCAAGGAGCAGACCGCGGCGCGGTTGCGCGAGCTGCTCACCGCGGTCGGCCTGCCGGAAAGCTCGCTGCGGAAGTACCCGCACGAGTTCTCGGGTGGGCAGCGCCAGCGCATCGGCATCGCGCGGGCGCTGGCCGTGGAGCCCGACCTGATCGTGGCCGACGAGCCGGTGTCCGCGCTGGACGTGTCGGTGCAGGCGCAGGTGGTCAACCTGATGGAGCAGCTGCAGGACTCGCTCGGGCTGACCTACCTGGTGATCGCGCACGACCTGGCGGTGGTGCGGCACATCTCCGACCGGATCGGCGTGATGTACCTGGGCTCGCTGGTGGAGGAGGCCGACTCCGACGCCCTGTACGAGGAGCCGCTGCACCCGTACACCAAGGCGCTGCTCTCGGCGATCCCGGTGCCGGACCCGGTGGTGGAGGACAGCCGCGAGCAGATCCTGCTCGCCGGCGACCTGCCGTCGCCGGCGAATCCGCCGAGCGGCTGCCGCTTCCACACGCGGTGCCCGTGGAAGCAGGAGACGTTGTGCGACACCGACCGCCCGCAGCTGCGCGTGCTCGACGGCGCGGCCGAGGGGCACCGGGTGGCCTGCCACTGGGCCGAAGACATCCGCGACGGCCGGATCCAGCCGCACGCGGTGGACCCGGCGCTGGTCGAGGTGGACCCGGGCGTGAACCCCGACGTCCCGCACGTGGCCTCGGTGGTCGAAGCGATGGACGCCTGAGGGCCGAACGCAGCAATTGATTAACGGCCCCACCGGCAAAGCCGCCGGTGGGGCCGTTTTCATGGCAACATCGCTGTTATGCGGATCACAGTGCTGGGGGCGTCCGGGCGGACCGGGATCCACGTGGTGCGGTTGCTGCTGCGGCAGGGCCACACGGTGCGGGCGGGCGTGCGCAGCAAGCGCCGCGGTGAGGCGGCGGCCACGCTCGGCGCCGAGACCGTGGTCGCCGACCTGGCCTCCTTCCCGGAGGCGCTGGTCGACGCCTGCGCCGGGGCGGACGTGGTGATCAACACCGCCGGTGCCGCCGATCCGGACCCCTCCGCGGTGAACCTGGTCGACCGCGACGGCGCCATCGCCGCGGTCCGCGCCGCCGAGAAGGCGGGCGTCGCGCGCTTCCTCCAGCTGTCCGCGCAGTTCGCCGACTCGCCGGACCAGGGCGACCGGCTGGTCCGCTCGTTCCTGCTGGCCAAGCAGGTTTCCGACAGCATCCTGCGGCGGTCCAGCCTGACCTGGACGGTGGTGCGGCCGGGCACGCTGACCGACGACCCGTTCACCGGCCGGGTCAAGGTCGCCGGGCACCTCGAACCGGGCCGGATCTCCCGCCAGGACGTGGCCGCGGTGCTGGTGGCGTCACTGAACGAGCCGCTCACGGAGAACCGGGGGTTCGACGTCCTCGGCGGTGAGGTCCCGGTCGGGGCCGCGCTGGCGTCGATCGAGTGAACCCGTGGTGGAGCCGAGCAGCACCCCGGCCACCAGCACCACGCCCGCCACGATCTCCACGATGTGCGGCCGTTCGCCGAGGAAGACAAACGCGGCCGACATGCCGACCACCGGCACCAGCAGCGAGAACGGCGCCACCCGGCCCGCCGGGTACTTCTGCATGAGCATGGTCCACAGCCCGGAACCGGCGACCGTGCCGAGCAGCACGATGTAGGCGAGTCCGGCGAGCGCGGTCCAGCCGCTGGTGCTGCTCACCGTGGTCAGCGCGGTCCAGCCGGCGCCGGGGCCCTCGACGGCCGCGGACAGCGCGAGCATCGGCAGCGGCGGCACCACCGACATCCACAGCGTGAAGTGCAGGGCGTTCGACGGCTGGGCGCGCCGGGTGCTGAGGTTGCCGACCGCCCAGCTCAGCGCGGCCATCAGGGTCAGCAGCACCGGCATCAGGGCCGCGTGTTCGGCGCGTTGCGCGGCGATCATCACCATCGCCGCGATCGCGACGGTGATGCCGACGGTCTGGCGAACGGTGAACTTCTCGCGCAGGAACACCGCGCCCAGGAGCACGGTGAACGGCGCCGACGCCTGCAGCACCAGCGACGCGAGCCCGGTCGGCATGCCGTTGTCCATCGCGATGAACAGGAAGGCGAACTGGCCGGTGCCGAAACCGAGGCCGTAGCCGAGCAGGTAGCGCAGCTTGACCTTCGGCCACGGCACGAAGAGCACGGTCGGCACGGCGATCACCGCGAACCGCAGCGCGCCGGCGAACAGCGGCGGGAAGTGGCCCAGCAGCGCGTGGATGGCGAGGAAGTTGCAGCCCCAGAGCACGGCGACCAGCAAGGCGGTGAACAGATCTCGGCGGGCCATGGCCCCACCATGCAACCTGGGGATCATGTAGCACCAGCGAGAAAATCTGCAATGACCTTGAAGTCGGCCTTCATGGTTGTTCTAGGCTGCCGGGTGTGGACATCGGCCGCCTTCGCACCCTGCGCGAGTTCGCCGACCGCGGCAGCGTGACCGCGGCCGCGCGGGCGCTGCACTGCACACCGTCCGCGGTCTCCCAGCAGCTGCGGGCCCTGCAGGCCGAGGTCGGCCTGCCGCTGACCGAACCGGCCGGGCGCGGGCTCCGGCTCACCGACGCGGGCCGGGCGCTGGTCAGCCGCGCCGACGAAGTGCTCGCCGCGCTCGACCGCGCGGAGTCCGAATTGGACACCTATCGCAGCGTGCCGCGCGGGCGGGTCCGGCTGGCGATCTTCCCGTCGGGGGCGCTGCTGTTGCTGCCCGGGCTGCTGCACCGCGTGGCCGGGTTCGACGGGCTCGAGGTGGACGTGCGGGACATCGACATGATCCCGGCCGCGGTGCCCGGCCTGGTCGCCGACTTCGACCTGGTGGTGACCCATCGCGACGAGCACGCGCCGCCGTTCGACTCCGACCGGCTCGACGTGGTCCACCTGCTGCGCGAACCACTGGACGTGGCGCTGCCGCCGGGACACCGGCTCGCCGGTGAGGAACGGGTCGACCTCGCGGAGCTGGCGGGGGAGCGGTGGATCGGCGTGGACGTCGGCTTCCCGGTGGATGACGTGCTGCGCTCGCTGACCGTGCGCACCGGCGTGCAGCCGACGGTGTTCCAGCGGATCAACGACTTCCGGGTGATCGAGGCGCTGGTCGCGGCCGGGCACGGGGTGGCGCTGCTGCCCCGGTACGCGATCAGCCGCGCGGCCGGTGAGTGCCTGCTGCGGCGGCCGCTGGCCGGGATCCGCGCGGCCCGGCACATCGAGGTGGTGCTGCGCAAGGGCGCCGCCGGTCGCCCGGCGGTGGCGGCGGTGCTCGGCGCGCTACACGCCGAGGTCGCCGCGGCGACCCTGCCGGACGCGGTCGACCAGGCTGAGCAACGCGCCCAGCCCGACGGCGACGGCGAGCGAGGCCAGTAATCCGACGGCCGGTTCGTCGATCAGACTGCCGCCGAGATAGCCAATGGTGGCGATGTAGGCGCACCAGAGCGTCACCCCGATCGCCGACGCGGCCAGGAAGTGGCGGAACGGCCAGCGCAGCGCCCCGGCGACCAGCGCGCCGATCGTGCCGCCGCCGGGCAGCCAGCGGATGAGCACCAGCGGCGCACGGGGGTGGCGTTCGCTCGTTTCGGCCAGCCGGTGGAGCCCGCTGGCCACGCTGGGCCTTCGGCGCAGCCGGTCGACGAGTCCGGTACCGCGCGCGCCGGCCAGGTAGACGAGCTGGTCCGAGACCAGGCAGCCGGTCACCGCGACCACGAGCACCGGCAGCACGGACTCCTCCTGCTGCGCCGCCGTCGCGGCCAGCCCGATCAACGCGACCTCGGTCGGGAGCAGGGGCACGACCGCGATCACGAACAACGCCAGCAGGGCAAGGTCCACAACCGGCTCAACGCACGGCGGGCTGAGAGCCGTCTCAGGTGGTTTTCGCGGAAACCATGCCAGGTTCTGTCATGGTTCGGTTCGATGCTGGTGCTCGTCCGGAAACGCACAAGAAGGAGCGGGCATGGGAGCAGCACTGTCGGGCAAGGTGGCGGTGGTCGCCGGGGCGACGCGTGGCGCGAGCCGGGCGATCGCGGTCGAACTGGGCCGCCTGGGGGCGACGGTGTACGTCACGGGGCGCACCACCAGGACCGAGCGGTCCGAAGTGGACCGGCCGGAGTCCATTGAGGACACCGCGGAGCTGGTGGAGGACGCCGGGGGCAAGGCGATCGCGGTGCGCGTCGACCACCTGGAGAGCGCGCAGGTGGCGTCGCTGGCGGAGCGGGTGGACCGGGAGCAGGGGCGGCTCGACATCCTGGTCAACGGCCTGTGGGGCGGTGACCCGTACCTGGAATGGGAGGCGCCGATCTGGAAGCACAACCTGGAGAACGGGTTGCGCCAGCTGCAGTTGGGTGTGCACTCGCACCTGATCACCAGCCACCACCTGCTGCCGCTGATGATCCGGCAGCCGGGTGGGCTGGTGGTCGAGATGACCGACGGCACGCAGGAGTACAACGCGAACTACCGCAAGGGGGCGACGCTGCCGTACTACCTGGCGAAGGCGAACGGGCACCTGCTGGCGATCGGGCAGGCGGCGGAGCTGGAACCGTACGGCTGCACGGCGATCGGCTTCACGCCGGGCTGGCTCCGCTCGGAGGCGATGCTGGAAGGATTCGGCGTCACGGAGGAAAACTGGCGGGACGCGTGTGCGGAGCACCCGCACTTCGTCATCTCGGAAACGCCGACGTTCGCCGGTCGCACGGTGGCGGCGCTGGCCGCCGACCCGGACCGGGCCAGGTTCGCGGGGAAGACGGTGAGCAGCGGCCAGCTGGCCAAGCTGTACTCGATCAACGACGTGGACGGCAGCAGGCCCGACGCGTGGCGCTACATCGAAGAGGTCGAGTCGGTAGGCAAACCCGCCGACGCCACCGGCTACCGGTAACCCGTCATGTCACGAATGTGGCTTTCGAGACGTCTGGCGTCTCGAAAGCCACATTCGTGACACCTGGCTAGTCGAGCGGGGCGTTCCTGGCGGCCATCTCGGCGCCGATGGCCGCCAGTCCCGCTCGGATCGACTCGGGGGACAGCACCTCCACGTCACCCCCGAGCGAGGTCAGCTGTCCGATGGCGATCTCCTCGGTTTCCATCGCCAGTCGCGCTTCGATCCAGCCGTCGGGCAGGTCGTGCCGTTCGAGCAGCGCGGACGGCATGGCCTCCGGGCCCAGCACCCGCGGCAGCTGCCGGAACGCACGCGGGCTCAACCGCAGGCGTACCTCGATCCGCATGGTGAACTGCTCGAACGCCGCCGACGACTCCCGCCACCAGCCCGCGAGGTCGAACCCCTCCGGCCGCGTGAACCGCTCGTCCAGCAACTCCGCCTCGCTGATCCGCCCGACGCGGTAGGTGCGCAGCGCGTCGTCCTCGGGGACTCGCGCGACCAGGTACCAAACCCCCGCTTTGAGCACCAGCCCGAGCGGTTCCAGCAGCCGTTCGGCGATCTTGTCCCGGCGCCGGTAGGACACCCGCAGCCGCCGCGACTCCCACACCGCCCGCGTCACCGTGGCCAGCGAGCCCGCCGAGTCCTCCCCGCGGAACCAGCCGGGCGCATCCAGGTGGAAGCGCCCGGCCACGTGTTCCGCCTGCTCCCGCAGTTCCTTGGGCAGGCTCGCCGAGACCTTCGCGTGCGCCGCCGAAACCGCGGTGCCGAGGCCGAGCGCACCCAGCGCCTCCGGCACCCCGAAGGCGAAGATCGCCACCGCCTCGCGAGAGGTCAGCCCGTCCAGCCGCGCCCGCCAGCCGTCGACCAGCCGCACCCCGCCGTTGCGCCCGGTCTCCGTCCACAGTGGAACGCCGGCGTCGCGGAGCGCGGCCAGGTCGCGGTGCATGGTCCGCTCGGACACGCCGAGCTCGGCGGCCAGTTCCGCCGCGGTCGCACCCCGCTTGCGCTGCAGGGTGAACAGCAGCGCGACCAGCCGCTCGGCGCGCACGGCTCAGCGGTGCGAGCGGTTCACCGCGGACACCACGGCCCGCAGCGAAGCGGTGACGATCGACGGGTCCACGCCGACGCCCCAGAACACGCGGTCGTCGATCGCGCATTCGATGTAGGACGCCGCCTTCGCGTCGTCACCGGGGGTGAGCGTGTGCTCGCTGTAGTCCAGCAGCCGCAGGTCGAAGCCGACCCCGGCCAGCGCGTCGAAGAACGCCGCGATCGGGCCGTTGCCGCGGCCGGTGATGTCGTGCTCGTCGCCGTCCACCCGGACCGTCGCGGCGATCTCGTACTCACCGCCGCCGCTGTCGGTGACGTGCTGGCGCACCAGCTCCAGCGGCACCTTCGGCTCCAGGTACTCGGCCGAGAAGGCCTCCCACATGGTCGTCGGGTCCACCTCGCCACCAGCGGTGTCGGTGTGCCGCTGGATGGTCTTGGAGAACTCGATCTGCAGCCGCCGCGGCAGGTCCAGCTGGTGCTCACTCTTCATGATGTAGGCGACGCCGCCCTTGCCGGACTGCGAGTTCACCCGGATCACGGCCTCGTAGTTGCGGCCGACGTCCTTCGGGTCGATCGGCAGGTAGGGCACCTCCCACGGGTGCTCGTCCACCGGTACGCCCGCCTTCTCGGCCTGCTTGGCCAGCGCGTCCAGGCCCTTGTTGATGGCGTCCTGGTGGCTGCCGGAGAACGCGGTGAACACCAGGTCGCCGCCCCACGGGCTGCGCTCGGGCACCGGCAGCTGGTTGCAGTACTCGACCGTGCGCTTGATCTCGTCCATGTCGGAGAAGTCGATCTGCGGGTCGATGCCCTGGCTGTACAGGTTCATGCCCAGCGCGACCAGGTCCACGTTGCCGGTGCGCTCGCCGTTGCCGAACAGGCAGCCCTCGATCCGGTCCGCCCCGGCCTGGTAGCCCAGCTCGGCGGCGGCGATGCCGGTGCCGCGGTCGTTGTGCGGGTGCAGCGACAGGATCACCGAGTCGCGGCGCTCCAGGTTGCGGTGCATCCACTCGATCGAGTCCGCGTAGACGTTCGGCGTGGCCATCTCGACGGTGGCAGGCAGGTTCAGGATCGCCGGGCGGGCCGGGGTCGGCTGCCAGATGTCGGTGACCGCGTTGCACACCTCGGCCGCGTAGGACAGCTCGGTGCCGGTGTAGGACTCGGGCGAGTACTGGAAGCGGAAGTCGGTGTCGGAG
Source organism: Amycolatopsis albispora (assembly GCF_003312875.1). NCBI lineage: Bacteria > Bacillati > Actinomycetota > Actinomycetes > Pseudonocardiales > Pseudonocardiaceae > Amycolatopsis > Amycolatopsis albispora. The sequence continues at coordinate 5,863,004 of NZ_CP015163.1, read as the reverse complement.
TACTTGGCCGCGTACTCCACCACCAGCTCGGCGGCCTGCAGCGCGATCTTCTTGATGCCCTCGCGTTCCTCGCGGAAGACCACCCGGCGCTGCAGGATCGAGGTCGAGTTGTAGATGTGCACGATCGCCCGCGGCGCGCCTTCGAGCGCCTGGAAGGTGCGCTCGATCAGCTCGGGGCGGCACTGGGTCAGCACCTGGATGTGCACGTCGTCGGGGATCGCGCCCTCGTCGATGATCTCGCGCACGAAGTCGAAGTCGGTCTGGCTGGCGGCCGGGAAGCCGACCTCGATCTCCTTGTAGCCCATGCGCACCAGCAGCTCGAAGAACTTGCGCTTGCGGGCTGGCGACATCGGGTCGATCAGGGCCTGGTTGCCGTCACGCAGGTCGACCGCGCACCACAGCGGCGCGCGCTCGATGCGGCGGTCGGGCCAGGTGCGGTCGGCCAGTTCGATGTTCTCGACCAGCTCGAACCACGGGCGGTAGCGGTGTACCGGCATGGAGGTGCCGCGCTGGGGATTCCACTCGGGCTGACCGGCGGGCGCGGGACGGGACGGTTTGCGGATCCGGCTGGCCGCGGGCTTTTCGGGCGTGCTCATGTTCTGGCTACTCCTGCTGCTTCGAAAGTCGGGGGAAACGACCGGCGCGGTGTTTTGCCAGCACCACAAAGCCCCGCGACGAGGAGCCGGTCTGGTCAGGCCCCGTCGCGGCAGCGAAGCAGGAGAGCGCGTGCCACGCCGGTCAGCTTAACCACGGTTACGGCTCGGGAACAAACCCGCAGCTGTTACTCACAAGTAGCCTCGGGTGGCTTCGGCGTGCGAAACTGCCAGGCATGGGTGAGCACTCCGAGAAGTCCGCGAAGGGTCAGGAAGAGGCCCCGACGCAGGCGTTGCCGCCGGTCGCGGGCACGCCGGCACGGGCGGAGATGTTCCGCGAGGAAGAAGTGGCCGAAGCCGAGGAGCGCCGCCGGGTGAACTGGCGCGCGACCAGGGCGAAGATCGGCGGCTTGCTGGCGGCGGTGGTCCGCTGGATCGGGCTGATCTTCGCGTTGATCCTGGCGGTCCACGTGATCCTGACCGTCGGCGGCGCGAATCCGGACAACAGCATCACGCAGTTCATCCGAAGCTGGGCCGAGCCACTGTCCCTCGGCTTCGGCGACCTGTTCACCAACATCTCCGACCCGAAGGCGCAGGTGCTGGTCAACTACGGCATCGCGGCGATCTTCTGGCTGATCGTCTCGTCGATCCTGGCCAAGATCCTGCGCCGCCTCGGCGGGGTCTGACCGGCTAGAAGGACCGGCCCCAGCGGCCGGTGAAGGCGAATTCCGACAGCGGCACGCGCCGCCGGGCCGCCTGTTCGCGGTCCCGGCGCCGGTCGTCCAGCTGGGCTGGGTCGCCCGGCGTGCCGACGGCGATGGCGACCAGCGGCACGACCTCGTCCGGCAGGTCGAACTCGCGCCGCACCAGGTGCGGGTTGAACCCCGCCATCTGGTGCGCGACCAGCCCCTCCGCGATCGCCTGGAGCACCAGGTTCTCGCTGGCCAGGCCCAGCCCGTACTCGGCGTACGGGATGTCGCCCTTCTCGTTCGCGGTGACCACGGCCCCGATCAGCAGCGCCCCCGCGCGGTGCGCCCACGACTGGTTCCCCGAGTTCAGCGCACCGAGAATGCCTTCGAACGTCTTGTCCCCGCGAAAGCCGACCAGGTACCGCGCGGGCTGCGTGTTGCCGTAGGACGGCGCCCAGCGCGCGGCCTCGAGCAGCGCGGTCACCTGCGCCCTGGTCACCACGGCCGTCTCGTCGAGCGCCCGCGGGCTCCACCGCCGCCGGATCAGCTCGTGGACCGGCACACTCGTCTCGGCGTCCTTCATCAGATCGCATACTGCCAAATCGTCAGCGAGTGCGCGCCGAACCACGCGCTGGCCACGGCCGCCGCCGTCAGCGTGAGCACCACCGTCGACGTCCGGCGTTTCGCCAGCGCCAGCGCGACCGGGATGAGCAGGGTGAACGCGGGCACCAGCAGCCTGGCCTTCGAGTTCATCAGCCCGTTCGAGCCGAGGTCCATCACCAGCACGCCGATGCCGTAGAGCACCAGCGGCAGCTCCAGCCGCTGCTTGACGGCGATCACCACCAGCACCAGCGCCGCCACCAGCACCGCGATGGTGGCTATCTCCAGCACGTTGCCGGAATGGCCGAGCGCCTTCCCGGCGAAGGTCACCGCGGCCACGCCCCAGTCGAACCGCGAGTCCCAGCCGCGTTGCTGCAGGTCCGTCCACGCCTGCAGTTGCTCGAACCAGCCCGCGCCGGGCCGTATCCGAGTGCCGACCCAGGTCAGGTAACCGACCAGGCCGACCGGCGCCAGCAGCAGCCCGGCCAGCGGGTGCCAGATCTCGCGCCGCCGCACCACGTGCACCAGCACCGCGACACCGATCGCGAGCAGCACCGCCGCCGCGGTCGGGCGCACCAGCCCGGCCACCGCGGCGCAGGCGCCGGCGGCCAGCCACTGGTGCCGGAGCACGAAGACCAGCGCCCACGCGGCCGCGGCGCAGAACATCGACTCCGAGTAGGCCATCGACAGCACCACGCCCATCGGCGAGGCGGCGAACAGCACCACCAGGATGAGCCCGGTCCTGGTCGAACCACCGCGGATCAGCTCGCCGAGCCGCACCAGCGCGTAGGCCGTCAGCACGCCGAAGAAGCCACTGAGGAACAGCGCGGCGGTGGTCAGCTGGAGCCCGGTGAGCTCGGTGAGCCAGCGGATCGCGGTCGGATAACCGGGGAAGAACGCGAGCGGGGTTTCGTCGCTGCGGTTGCCGAACGCGTCGACCAGCCCCGGCGGTACTCCCGCGTAACCGCCCTGCGCGATGCCGAGGAACCACTCGCCGTCCCACGAGCGCAGCGCCTCGCGAGTTGTGGTGTTGTTCACTCCGGAAAGGACGGACAGCACCACCACGCCGAGCTGGCGCACGGCCAGGAACAGCAGTGCGGGCAACAGAAAGAAACCGGCTCTGCGCACCCTGTCCCGGCGTTCGTCCTGCCGCCGGTGGTGCGCGCCGCCGGAATTCCCGCCGCGCCCGGCATCGGCGGCGCCAGTCAGGTCGGTCACCGAGGTGCTGGACACGCCGACCAGGGTAGACGAGCAGGTCATCGGCAGTGGCCGGGGCCACATGAGGGCACGCCCGAACTGCCCGATCCCGGTAGGCTCACCGACTGAGTCGAATTCGATGGAGCGGGCTCGCGCCCGCTCGGCGAGGAGGTTCGGGCCGTGGCGCTCGTAGTCCAGAAGTACGGCGGATCGTCGTTGGAGAGCGCTGATCGGATCAAGCGCGTGGCCGAGCGGATCGTGGCCACAAAAAAGGCCGGGAACGAGGTGGTGGTGGTCTGCTCGGCGATGGGCGACACCACCGACGAACTGCTCGACCTGGCCCAGCAGGTGAACCCGGTACCGCCGGAGCGGGAAATGGACATGCTGCTCACCGCGGGTGAGCGCATCTCCAACGCGCTGGTCGCCATGGCCATCTCCGCGCAGGGCGCGCAGGCCTGGTCGTTCACCGGATCGCAGGCCGGGGTGGTGACGACGGCCGTGCACGGGAACGCGCGGATCATCGACGTCACGCCGAGCCGGGTCAGCGAAGCACTGGAACAGGGTTACGTCGCGCTGGTCGCCGGATTCCAGGGCGTGGCGCAGGACACCAAGGACATCACCACGCTCGGCCGCGGTGGCTCGGACACCACCGCGGTGGCGCTGGCCGCCGCGCTGAACGCCGACGTGTGCGAGATCTATTCCGATGTGGACGGTGTGTACTCCGCCGACCCGCGGATCGTGCCGGACGCGCGGAAGCTGGACACCGTGCCGTACGAGGAAATGCTGGAGCTGGCGGCGAGCGGCTCGAAGATTCTGCACCTGCGGTCGGTGGAGTACGCGCGGCGCTACGGCGTGCCGATCCGAGTCCGTTCTTCCTACAGTGACAAGCCGGGCACGACGGTGGCCGGATCGATCGAGGAGATCCCCGTGGAACAAGCGTTGATCACCGGTGTGGCGCACGACCGCTCCGAAGCCAAGATCACGGTGACCGGGGTGCCGGACCACGCCGGTGCCGCCGCCCGCATCTTCCGGGTGATCGCCGACGCCGAGATCGACATCGACATGGTGCTGCAGAACGTGTCCAACACCTCGTCGGGGCGCACGGACATCACCTTCACGCTGTCGAAGGCCAACGGGCCCAAGGCGGTCGCGGCGCTGGAGAAGATCAAGGAGGAGCTGGGCTTCTCCTCGGTGCTCTACGACGACCACGTCGGCAAGGTCTCGCTCGTCGGCGCCGGCATGCGCTCGCACCCCGGTGTCACCGCCACCTTCTGCGAGGCGCTGTCCAAGGTCGGGGTGAACATCGAAATCATCAACACCTCCGAGATCCGGATCTCCGTGCTGATCCGGGACGCGCAGCTCGACGACGCGGTGCGCGCCATCCATGACGCATTCGAACTGGGCGGCGACGAAGAGGCCGTCGTCTACGCGGGAAGTGGGCGGTAGAAATGGCTCCTGTACTGGCTCTGGTCGGTGCCACCGGCGCGGTGGGCACCGTGATGATCGACATCATCAACCACCGGGAAACCGTGCCGTGGGGCGAAATCCGGCTGATCGCGTCGGCGCGGTCGGCGGGCAAGAAGCTCACCGTGCGTGGTGAGGAGCTGACCGTCATCGAGCTGACCGCGGAGGCGTTCGACGGCGTCGACGTGGCGATGTTCGACGTGCCGGACGAGATCTCCGCGGAATGGGCGCCGGTCGCGGCCGCGCGGGGCGCGGTGGCCGTGGACAACTCCGGCGCGTTCCGGATGGACGACCAGGTGCCGCTGGTGGTGCCGGAGGTGAACGCGGACAAGGTCGGCGAGCGCCCGCGCGGCATCATCGCGAACCCGAACTGCACCACGCTGTCGATGATGGCGGCACTCGGCGCGCTGCACCGCGAGTTCGAGCTGAAGGAGCTCGTGGTCGCGTCGTACCAGGCGGTTTCGGGTGCGGGCAAGGAAGGCGTCGACCGGCTCTACGCCGAACTCGAGGCGGTCGCGGGCAAGCCGGTCGGGGTGTCCGCCGGTGACGTGCGCGCGACGCTGGAGTCGGCTGGTCTGTCCATTTCGGACTCCCCGTTCCCGGCGCCGCTGGCCTACAACGTGGTGCCGTCGGCGGGTTCCTACAAGGGCGACGGCTGGTACTCCGAAGAACTCAAGGTGCGCAACGAATCCCGCAAGATCCTCGGCATCCCGGACCTGAAGGTGTCGGCGACCTGCGTGCGGGTGCCGGTGGTCACCACGCATTCGCTGGCCGTGCACGCGACCTTCGCGCGGGAGGTCACCGTGGAGGAAGCGCACAAGGTGCTCGAAGCGCAGCCGACGATCGTGCTGGTGGACGACCCGGAGAACAACGTGTTCCCGACGCCGGGTGACGTGGTCGGCGAGGACCCGACCTACGTCGGCCGGGTGCGCCAGGCGCTGGACTTCCCGAACACGCTGGACTTCTTCGTGTGCGGGGACAACCTGCGCAAGGGCGCGGCGCTGAACACCTACGAGATCGCCGAAACCCTGGCCCCGCAACTGGGCTGAGTAGTTTCCCGGACAGGCCGTGGGTGCGCGCTGGCACCCACGGCCTTTCCGTTGTCAAAACCGGTTGTCCGGATCGGCTTTCCCGGCGACGCTGGTGGGAGACAGCAGATCACTGGGAAAGGAACAGCCATGTACACCGCGGTGGAGGGTGCTCGCGTGCCGATCCGGATGTGGGCGGACCCGCATTCGGTGGAGGAGCAGGCGATGCGTCAGCTCCACAATGTCGCCAACCTCCCGTGGGTGCACGGGGTGGCCGTGATGCCGGACGTGCACTACGGGAAGGGCGCCACCGTCGGGAGCGTGATCGCCATGCGCGACGCGGTCTCCCCGGCGGCTGTCGGCGTGGACATCGGGTGCGGGATGAGCGCGGTGCGCACCTCGCTCACCGCCGCCGACCTGCCCGACGACCTCGGCAAGCTGCGGCGCCGCATCGAATCCGCGGTGCCGGTCGGCTTCGGCATGCACCGCACGCCGGTGAACACCGCGCGGGTGCACGGGGTCGGCGGCTGGGCGGAGTTCTGGAACCGGTTCGGTGAGCTGCACGCGGGTGTGCAGGACCTGCGTGAACGCGCGCACCGGCAGGTGGGGAGCCTCGGTGGTGGGAACCACTTCATCGAGGTTTGCCTCGAGCAGGGCGGTCCCGACGAGGGGCGGGTGTGGCTGATGCTGCACTCGGGTTCGCGGAACATCGGCAAGGAGCTGGCGGAGCGGCACATGAGCGTGGCGCGGAAGCTGCCGCACAACGCGGATCTGCCGGACCGCGACCTGGCGGTGTTTGTGGCGGGCACGCCGGAAATGCAGGCGTACCGGCGGGATTTGTTCTGGGCGCAGGATTACGCCGCCCGCAACCGGGCGACGATGGTCGCGCTGGTGAAGCAGGCGGTCAAGGACGAACTCCCGCAGGTTGCTTTCGACGACGCCATTTCCTGCCATCACAATTATGTTTCGGAGGAAACGTACGACGGTGTGGATTTGCTGGTGACGCGAAAGGGCGCGATCCGGGCGGGTTCGGGGGATCTCGGGATCATTCCGGGCAGCATGGGTACCGGCTCGTACATCGTGCGCGGGCTGGGCAACGAGGCTTCCTTCGAGTCCGCCTCCCACGGCGCCGGGCGTCGCATGTCGCGGAACAAGGCGAAGAAGCTGTACACCGCCGCGGACCTCGCCGCCCAGACCGACGGCGTCGAATGCCGGAAGGACTCGGGCGTGGTGGACGAAATCCCGGCCGCCTACAAGGACATCGACTCGGTGATCGCGGCGCAGTCGGACCTGGTCGAGGTGGTCGCGCACCTGAAGCAGGTCATCTGCGTGAAGGGCTGAGCTTCGGCCCCTTGTCACGAATGTGGCTTTCGAGACGCCAAACGTCTCGAAAGCCACATTCGTGACACCCCCACGCCTCCGCCACCCCGCGCTCATCCCGCCCAACCAACCCCGCGACCCATCCGAAGTACCCGGCTCCGTAACGCACATCCGAGTCACCCAAGCCCCACCTTCGAAGCGCGGGACCCCAACAACATGCCAAATCCCGAGCCACCCAACAAACATTCGAAGCGCCGGAGCCCAACAAAATCCCGAGCCCCGAGCCCACCCAACACACATTCGAAGCACCGACGCCCGCACCAGCACATCCGAAGTAGCCCAGTCACCCAACGCATCCGAATCGTCCGAGCCCCCACCCGACATCCGAACCCACCCGGTCACCCACCGGCCCAGCTCTACCAACCAAAGGGGAACCACCCAAACCCCCCGCCCCACCCCGGTCCACAGCCAAAAACACGGCGGGGATGGTCTTGTCAAGGCACGCTTTCCCGCCTTGACAAGACCATCCCCGCCGTAGTCACACTGAAATCGCGGGGTGGGCCCCGCTCCGCATGTTCCCTGGTCCATCCACACCGGCTCCCGCCATCCACAGGCAGCCCCAGAACCTCCCACCCACCCCCGCAACCTGAGTACGCTGGACTCGGGGACGCCCCCCAGGGATGGGCGGGGGTGTAGGTTCGTCCGCCGCAACAAGGCCAAAGGAGGCCCGAGGGCACGTGTGACCCGGTAGCGGGGGCTCGTGGCTGCGGCGCCGGATTCGAGTAGGTTGGGCGCTATGACCAAATTCGCTGGACGACACCTGATCGGGATCGCGGTGCTGGGGCTGGTGCTCGCCGGGTGTGACGAGGTGTCGCAGGCGGTGGACCAGGCCAACAACGCCACGAGCAAAGCCGCCGCGTGTACTGAGGCGCTGGGGATCGCGAACTTCGATCCCAACGTCAACCCCGAGCAGTTGCAGGCCGAGGCCGGGGAGAAGGCCACCAAGCTGCGCGAGCTGGGCAACCAGGTCGCCGAGCAGGACGTCCAGCAGACGCTGTTCGCGATGGCCGACTCCTACGTCGAGCTGGAGCAGCGCAAGACCGACCAGCTCGGCAACGTCAACGACTGGCTGCAGCGCAGTCTCACCAATCTCGAGCAGCTGCAGAAAGCCTGCCTCTGAGCAAGCTCGGCCTCCGAGAAGGCTCCGCCTCCAAGAAAGCTCGGCGGCTGAGAAAGCTGCACCGCTGAGAAAGCTGCACCGCTGAGAAAGCTCCGCGGAAACCCTAGGACCCGGCCGGTGCCCGTACCGCGGTGCGGGCACCGAACCGGACCCGCAGCGCGATGCCCACCGACGCCAGCGCGAGCCCGCCCAGGCCCGACGCCACGAAACCCCAGCCCGGCGCCGAGTGGTCCATCACAAAACCGACCACCGGCCCGCCGATGGCCAGGCCGATCCGGGTGGCCGAGTCCTGCAGGCCCATCGCCTCGCCGCGCACCCGCACCGGCGCCAGCGAGCTGACCGCCTCGGTGGTCGCGGCGAGCGTCGGCGCGCAGACCAGGTTCGCGGGCACGAGCACCAGCGCGAGCAGCCACCACGGCGTGTCGACCAGGCCGACCGGGATGGTCAGCACGGCCAGCAGCACCATCAGCGTCACCTGCGAAAGCGACCGGTGAACCGCACCGTGCACGATGCCGCCGACCAGCGAAGCCACGCACATCAACGCGATCACCACGCCGGTCCAGTCGACCTCGCCGTTCTCCCGCAGTGACGCCAGCGCCGCCAGCTCCATGCCGACCAGCACAAAAAGCGCGCCGGTGGCGATCAGCAGCGTGGCGACCAGCTCCCGGCTCAGCCACGACCGCAGCGGCGGCCGCTCGCCGGTGACCACCTCGTGGTCCGCGCGCACCGGCGGGTTCATCAGGTACAGCAGCACCGCGACCACCCCGGACAGCGCGCCGATCGAGGTCAGCGCGGCCGCCGACGACACCTGCGTGCTGATCAGGATCCCCAGCGACGGCCCGATCATGAAGGTCACTTCGACCGACACGGTGTCCAGCGAGTACGCCGTGCGCCGCTGCGCCGCCGGCACCTGCGCGGCGAGCACCTGCCTGGCGATCGAACCAGCCGGCACGGCGAGCAGCCCCGCTGGCAGCGCGACCAGCACGAGTGCCAGGTACGGCAGGTGCGGGGTCGCCAGGAGGTAACCGGCCGAGACCACCCCGCACACGGCCACCACCGGCCGCAGCCCGTACCGGTCGATGGCCCGCCCGATCAGCGGCGCGCCGAGCGCGCTGCCCGCCGTGGTCGCGGTGCCGACCAGCCCGGCCTCGCCGTACCCACGGCCGAGGTCGGTGACCACGTGCAGCGTCAGCGTGATGCCCATGGCGGTGATCGGCAGCCGGGCGAAGAACATCAGCAGCATCGAGCTGGGCACCGACGGCAGGGCGAGCAGGCGGCGGTACGGCTGAAGGGGCACGTGACCGATGACACCAATTCCTGGTACACCCGTGCAACTTCTTTCCGCGTGGGGATCTTCATGCCCCGCCTGCGGATCTTCACCCACCCCAACCGGGGAGGTTTTCTTGACTCATTCCAGATAACCGCGTAAAGCTGTAGTGGTCATGTCAACGCAGCAAAGCCCCGTGCGGCACCACCTCCGAGCGGCCGGTCTCCGCGTCACCGCGCCGCGGGTGGCCGTGCTCGAGTGGCTCGCGGACCACCCGCACACGACGGCCGACCAGGTCGCCGCCGGGGTCCGCGAACGGCTCGGCTCGGTTTCCACCCAGGCCGTCTACGACGTGCTCGGTGCCTGCGCGGGCGCGGACCTGGTCCGCCGGATCGAACCCGCCGGCCACCCGGCCCGGTTCGAAACCAGGACCGGCGACAACCACCACCACCTGGTGTGCCGCGCCTGCGGCCGCACCGAAGACGTCGACTGCGTGCGCGGCGCTTCGCCGTGCCTGGAGCCCTCGGCCACCGCGGGCTTCCTGATCGACGAGGCGGAGATCGTGTTCTGGGGTCTCTGCCCCGACTGCGCCAGTCAATCCCACCACTCCAAGGAGGCATCGGCGTGACCAAGCCGACCACGAACAACGTGGGCATCCCGGTCGCCAGCGACAACGACTCGCTGACGCTGGGCGCCAACGGCCCGATCCTGCTGCAGGACCACTACCTCATCGAGAAGAACGCGCAGTTCAACCGCGAGCGCGTGCCGGAGCGCGTGGTCCACGCCAAGGGCGGCGGTGCGTTCGGCTTTCTCGAGGTCACCGAGGACGTCAGCCAGTTCACCAAGGCCGCGCTGTTCCAGCCGGGCACCCGCACCGAGAGCGTCATCCGGTTCTCCTCGGTGGCCGGTGAGAACGGCTCGCCGGACACCTGGCGCGACCCGCGCGGTTTCGCCGTGAAGTTCTACACCAGCCAGGGCAACTACGACCTGGTCGGCAACAACACGCCGGTGTTCTTCATCCGCGACCCGATCAAGTTCCCCGACTTCATCCACTCGCAGAAGCGCCGCGCCGACAACCACCTGCGCGACCACAACATGCAGTGGGACTTCTGGACGCTGCGCCCGGAGTCGGCGCACCAGGTGACCTGGCTGATGGGCGATCGCGGCATCCCATCGAACTGGCGCGAGATGAACGGCTACGGCTCGCACACCTTCCTGTGGGAGAACGCCGGCGGCGAGAAGTTCTGGGTCAAGTACCACTTCAAGACCGACCAGGGCATCGGTTACCTGACCCAGGCCGAGGCCGACCGCATCGCCGGTGAGGACGCGGACTACTACATCCGCGACCTGTTCAAGAACATCGAGAAGGGCAACCACCCCAGCTGGACGCTCTACGTCCAGGTGATGCCCTACGCCGAGGCGGCGGACTACCGGTTCAACCCGTTCGACCTGACCAAGGTGTGGCCGCAGGGCGACTACCCGCTGATCAAGGTCGGCCGCTACGTGCTCGACCGCAACCCGTCGAACTACTTCGCCGAGATCGAGCAGGCTGCCTTCGAGCCCGCCAACCTGGTGCCGGGCATCGGCCCGTCGCCGGACAAGATGCTGCAGGGCAGGCTGTTCGCCTACCCGGACGCGCACCGCTACCGGATCGGCGCGAACTACACCCAGCTGCCGGTCAACGCGCCGAAGTCGCCGGTGAACAGCTACTCGCGCGACGGCCAGATGCGGTTCAACAACCCGGGCGACCCGGTCTACGCGCCCAACTCGTTCGGCGGCCCGCACGCCGACGCGAGCCTGGCGTCGGAGACGGCGTCGTCGTACGGCGTGGAGGACGAGGTCATCCGCTCGGCCTACAAGCTGCACGCCGAGGACGACGACTTCGGGCAGCCGGGCACGCTGGTGCGTGAGGTGATGGACGACGCGCAGCGCGAGCGGCTGGCGAGCAACATCATCGGCCACGCGTCGAACGAGGTCTCCCAGCCGGTGCTGGAGCGCGTGTTCGAGTACTGGCGCAACGTGGACAAGAACCTCGGCGACAAGGTCGCCGCGGCGTTCCAGAAGTAACTACCGCCCTCTGGGGCGGACGCTCCCACCACACGCGGCCCCGTGGAGTCCACTTCGGACTCCACGGGGCCGCTTCCTCCCGCGCTCACCCTGGCCTGGGACGGCTGGGGAGATTGCGACGAACGTGGGTGACCGCCGCCCCGATGGTCTAGCCGACACGCCCGCACCACGGGGTGATGGTGGGAATTGATCATCCAATTAGGTCTATCGGGTGGCCGTGCCGCTCGAACGGGTGGGCCGGTGGCTGTGCGTGGCGATCCGGGCCGCGCCGGATGATCAACCTAGCGAGCCTGAAGCTTCGCGGGGTAATCAGTTGCGGGCTATTTCCGCGAAAACGAATTCATCAGGTGAGCGCGCGAAAAGCGCCTTTGCCGGTGATCGGGTGGCCCCCGGCCAACACGGTTGGTATCCATTGTCGGGTCAGGTCTGAGACTTTCAGAGGCCGGAGGTAGGAAATGAAAGGCATTATTGCCCGCTCGATTGCCGCGATCGCGGTCGGCAGCCTGCTGGCGGTGGCCTCGTCCGGAGTCGCCGCGGCGAGCGTCGTGGACAACGGCAAGGGTGCCTCCAGCACCCAGGCGGCCGGTGCCAGGGTGCTCGAGCTGCGCGACCAGCTCGCCAAGGTCGCCTATGCCGGGGACGTCTCCGGCACGCAGGGTGCGGTCGGTCAGCTCGACCCGCTGCTGACCGATCTGGCGGCGGGCGACCGCTACGCGATCCAGTCCGAAGCCCAGGAAACCGCAGGTGTGGCCCGTGACTACAACACCGAGGTGTCCCGGGTGCTGAAGACCCCGAACTCCGAACCGCGCCAGGTGCCGCCGGTGCCAGGGCTGCCCCCGCTGCCCGACCCGCTGACCATGGTCTCCGGCTTGCTCCAGTCGCTGCTGACCACGCTGACCACGCTGCTGGGCAGCCTGCTCGGCGGGGCCACCGTCCCGGCGGTGCCGCTGCCGGTGCCGGCGGTACCGGCGGTGCCCGCACTGCCCGCACCCTGATCGGAAAAGCGCCAGCCCGACCCGATGAATCGGGGGGATCCGTAATCCCGGCACGGGAGAAATCCCGTGCCGGGATTACGGTTGTTCAATTCTTCTTCTTGCTCAGGCCGAGCCGGAGCGCACCGGCGGCTTCGGCGGTCGCCTCGCGGAAACGGCGGCCGACGCCGAGGAAGTTCACATATCCGTGGATCAGGTCCTCCTGGCGGCTGAGCGCCACCGGCACCCCCGCCGCCTCCAGTTTCTTCGCGTATTCCTCGCCCTCGTCCCGCAGCGGGTCGAACCCGGCGGTGGCCAGGTAGGCGGGCGGCAGCCCGCTGAGGTCGTCGGCCAGCAGCGGGGAGAGCCGCACGTCGGTCCGGTCGACGCCCTCGGGCGCGTAGTGGTCGATGAACCAGGTCATCTGCGCGTCGGTGAGAAAGAACCCGTCACCGAAGATCTCCCGCGACCGGCGGCGCGTGCTCGCGTCCACCCCCGGGTAGAACAGCAGCTGGAAGGCCGGGGCCGGGCCGCCGCGCCGGGTGGTCACCAGCGCGGTGACCGCGGCCAGGTTGCCGCCCGCGCTGTCCCCGCCGACCGCGATCCGCGCCGGGTCCGCGCCCAGCTCGCCCGCCTTGGCGTAGGCGTAGTCGAAGGCCGTCAGCGCGTCGTCCACGGCCGCTGGGAACGGGTTCTCGGGCGCCAGCCGGTACTCCACCGACAGCACCCGCACGCCGGCGTGCTTGGCCAGGAAGCGCGCGGTGTTGTCGTGGCTGTTCCTGGTGCCGACCACCCAGCCGCCGCCGTGGAAGAACACCAGCAGCCCGGACGGTTCCGGCAGCCCTTCCGGCGTGTACAGCGTCGCCGGGACCTCACCGGCTTCCGCGGGGATGAGCAGCTCGCGCGTGTGCACGGGTTGGACGGGCTTGCCGCTGACCAGGTGGCGGGCCACGTCGAGGTCCGCGCGCGAGCGTTCCACCGAGGTTCCGGCCAGTTCGGCGCCGGTGAGCTGCTGCAACCGGAGCAGCAACTGCGCGTCGAGCGCGAGTTCCTGCCCGTCCATCCGGATCGGGCGCCCGGCGATCAGCCGTTTGACCGGCGTCGGCAGGGCGTAGAGGACCTGGGCCGCGGCGGCTTGCACGCGGATCTGCACGGGCACGGTCATGGTGAGCTTCCTCCCGGCCGAGATACTGGCGGTATGAGACTACTTGTCAGTAGCAACGCTCGCCAGGGCCGGTTGTGACGTGGAACTCGGGTGGAATGCCTGGTCCTCCAGTTAAGTGGAGGGACTAGCCTCGATTGAGTGAAGGGTGTCAGGCTGACTGGGGACGGGAAGGCGCGGTGATGGGGATGGCCATCAAGGTGGTGGGCCTCGGCGGCTCGCTGCGAGACGGTTCCCAGACCGAGCGCGCCCTCCGGCTGGCACTGGCCGGCGCCGAGACCGCGGGCGCCGAAACCGTCGCTATCACCGGCTCCGAGCTGGTGCTGCCGTTCTACGACGCCACCGACGTCGACCGCGGCCCGGAAGCCGCCTACCTGGTGGAAACCCTGCGCACCGCCGACGGCGTGATCATCGCCTCACCCGGCTACCACGGCGCCCTGTCCGGCCTGGTCAAGAACGCCCTGGACTACATCGAGGACCTGCGTGGCGACGAACGCCCGTACCTCGACGGCCGCGCTGTCGGCCTCGCCTCGATCGCCTTCGGCTGGCAGGCCTCGGTCGCCACGCTCGCCCAGCTCCGCACCATCACGCACTCGCTGCGCGGGTGGCCGACGCCGCTCGGCGGCGCGATCAACTCCGCCGAGGTCAAGTTCGACGAGGCCGGTGGCTGCTCGTCGGAGAAGGCCGAGTTCACCCTCCGCACCATCGGCGCGCAGGTGGTCGAGTTCGCGCGGTACCGCGCCGGTCGCTGATTGATCTTCCGCCCGGTGGGTAACCAGGCTGGGTGACGCCTGTCATGACACGGCATGCATCCCCGGCCGCCTGGCGTTATACCAGGTGGACACCCGACAACGGAGGAAGGCGACGATGGTCCAGGCGCTCTACACCGCCGAAGCGGTCGCCCGAGGTGAAGGTCGCGACGGCGAAGTCACCTCGTCCGACGGAATCATCGACGAAACCCTGACCACGCCGAAGGAACTCGGCGGTCCGGGTGGGGAGCACACCAACCCGGAGCAGCTGTTCGCCGCCGGTTACGCGGCCTGCTTCCACAGCGCGCTGAAGGCGGCCGCCCGGCAGCTGAAGACCGACCCCGGCGACTCCCAGGTCACCGCCAGGGTCGGGATCGGCAAGAACGACCTGGGGAAGTTCGAACTGACCGTCGAACTCGAGGCCAGGCTCAGCGGGATGGAGCAGGGCAAGGCGGACGAACTGGTCGCCGAGGCGCACCAGCTCTGCCCGTACTCCAGCGCCACCCGCGGCAACATCGAGGTCAAGGTCACCGCCACCACCACGGATTGAGAGGGCAGCACACCATGGCCAACGCGCCGATCAAGAGTCCGCTCAGCGAGAGCGACAAGGAAGTCACCGGCAACGCCCTGCAGGCGACCCTGGTCGACCTCATCGACCTGTCCCTGATCGCCAAGCAGGCGCACTGGAACGTGGTCGGGAAGAACTTCCGCAGCGTGCACCTCCAGCTCGACGAGCTGGTGGACACCGCGCGGACCTACACCGACTCCGTGGCCGAGCGGGCCAACGCCATCGGGGTCTCCCCGAACGGCAAGGCGAAGACGGTGGTCGCCAGCTCGGGCCTGCCGGACTTCCCGGACAACTGGCAGTCCGACGAGAAGACCGTCGCCGCCATCGTCGACATCCTCGCCGAGCTGATCCAGCGGCTGCGCAAGCGCATCGACGAGACCGACAAGAGCGACCTGGTCACCCAGGACCTGCTGATCGAGATCACCAACAAGCTCGAAGAGGCCCACTGGATGTGGCAGGCCCAGGCCGCCTGACGAACGCGGGAACGTCACGAATGTGGCTTTCGAGACGCCAAACGTCTCGAAAGCCACATTCGTGACATCAGCGGAGGCCGAGGGCGCGCAGGGCGAAGTGCACCTCGATGGCGGTCTGCTTCACCGTCTCCGCGATGACCAGCGAGCCGTGCCCGGCGTCGTAGCGGTAGAACTCGTACGGCGCCGCGCGCGCGGCCAGCTTGTCCAGGTAGTTCTCGATCTGCCGGATCGGGCAGCGCGGGTCGTTGTCCCCGGCCAGCACCAGCACCGGCGCGGCCACCGCGTCCACGTAGGTGATGGGGGAGCACTCGCGGTACACCGCGGGCACGTCCTCCGGTGAACCGCCGAACAGCGCCCGGTCGAACGAGCGCAGCTGCTCCATCTCGTCCTCGTAAGCGGCGACGTAGTCCGCCACCGGCACGCCCGCGACTCCCGCCGCCCAGCGCGAAGGCTGGGTGCCCAGCGCCAGCAGGGTCAGGTAGCCGCCCCAGGAAGCGCCGCTGACCACGCACTTCGCCGGGTCCGCCAGTCCACTTTCGACCGCCCAGTCGTGCACCGCGGCCACGTCTTCCAGCTCGGTCAGCCCCGGCCTGCCCTCGATCGCGTCCCGCCAGGCCGAGCCGTAGCCGGTGGACCCGCGGTAGTTCACCTCGACCACCGCGAACCCGGCGTCGAGCCAGGCCGCGCGGTAGGCGGAGAACCGGTCCTCGTCGGCCGCGTGGGGACCGCCGTGCAGCGCGAAAACCGTGGGGACCGGGCCGGTACCGGCCGGCCGCGAGACGAGCGCGTGGATGCGGCCGCCGACGCCCTCGACGAAGGCGTCCACCAGCGGCACCGACTCCGGCGCGCGCTCACCCGGCGGCGCGAGCAGGACGCGCTCGTCACCGTCGGCGGTCCGCGCGCGGATCACCGGCGGTTTCGCGGCGTTCGACCACGAGTACTCGACCGTGCCGTCCGGGCGCACGCCCGCGCCGCCGATGCGCCCCGGCGGTGTGTCCAATGAGGACAGTTCGCCGGTGGACAGGTCGTACCGGTACAGCGAGCTGCGGCCCTGGTGGAAGTGCACCACGAGCAGCGCGTCGGCCCGCGGGTACCAGCCCGCGCTGACCTCACCGGGCAGATCGAGATCGAGTTCGGTCTCGGTGTCCGCGGCGACGTCCCAGACGAGCAGCTCCTCGCGGCCCCGGCGTTCGTGCAGCAGCAGGAGCCGCTGGTCACCGGAAACCGGGGAGAACTCCAGCGGGGTCAGGCCCTTGCCTTCGCCGTCCCACTTGTCGGCGACCGCGGCGAAGTCCTCGGTGCGCAGCACGCGCACGGCCGGGTGGCGCGAGTCACCGTGCTCGGAATGTGAGATGGCGACGAGGGTTTCGTCACGGGAGAGCCCGGCGACCCCGGCGTCGTCGGGGTGGCGGTAGAAGGTCTTCGTCTCGCCACCGGTGTGCGCGAACAGCTCGCTGCCTTCGTCGGTGGACACGCCGACCACCACCATGCGGTGCCCGATGTCCAGCCCGGCGGGATAACCGTCGTGCACGTCCGGGATCGCGGGCGTGGCCGCGCCCGCCTCGGCTTCGAACGGCTGGCGCACCCACGAGCCGAACTCGTCGCCGTCGGTGTCGTTGAACCACCAGATCCACCGGCCGTCGGGCGAGGGCACCGCGTGCAGCGTGCCGTTGGGCCGGTCGGTGACCCGGCGGTGCGTGCCGGTGGCGCGGTCCCAGGCGTAGACCTCCCAGACGCCGCTGGAGTTGGAGACGTAGATGTTGGCGTCGGGCGCGTCGATGGCCCATTCGGGCACCGACATCCGCGGCGCGCCGAAGCGGGCGCGCCACCGCGCTTCGGCCGCCTCGTCGTCGAAGAGCCGTTCGGGGACCTGGGCGGGTGGGTACTGGGTGCTCACGGCTCGATCCTGCCAGCTTGCGCCATCGGGGTGGCCGCGGGCGGTGTTCGGGAATCTTTTTCGCCAACGGAGGTGGTCGTGGCCGTACTGTGTGCGGAGTGCAGGAGGCATTCGCGCCGGGACGTCCCCCGTTCGAGCTCTCGGAGGTGTCCGCGCGCGTCGGCGCCGAGCGGACGGCCTTCGCCCTGCGCTGGATCCGGCCGGGCATGCGCGTGCTCGACCTCGGCTGCGGAACCGGGGTGACCACGCACGGGCTGGCTTCGGCGGCCGACGAGCTGCGGGTGGTCGGGGTGGACCACGTGCCAGGCCCGGTCGGCGAGAGCGCGGGCTACGCGGTCGGTTCGTCCATTGTGGACTTCGTAGCCGGTTCCGAATACGCGCTGCCGTTGCCGGAGGGCGGGATCGACCTGGCTTTCGCGCACGGCCTGTTCGAGACGGTCTCGCGGCCGGACGCGGTGCTCGCCGAACTGTGGCGGGTGCTGCGGCCCGGCGGCGTGCTCGCTCTGTCCACTCCGGACTGGAGCCGGGCGAAGCTGCGGCCGAAGACGGCGAACGTGGTCGCCGCGCTGCGCGGGTACTACCTGCTGCGGCGCCGCGACGGCGGTGACCCGTTCGCCGGGCGCGGCATCGCGGCGGCGGTGGCCAGTGCCGGGTTCGGGAACGTGCGCGAACACGTTCGGCACCGGGCGGACCTGACCTACCGGGAGCTGTCGCGCGAGGTGGAGAACGGGCTGATCGCCGGGCTGGAGTCGGCCGGGGCGGACCACCCGCAGCTGGCCAGCGCGGCCCGCAGCGCCTGGGTGTGGTCGCGGGGCGGGGACGGCCAGTTCAGCCAGTGCTGGGTGGACGTCGTCGCCAATCGATAACGGACTATCACCCACATCGGTCAAGAAGCAACCTGAGCGCCGGGGGAGACGTCTTCCTGTTCACGACGGAGGGAGACGGGGATGAGCGTGATCACCGCGGGCGTGCTGGCGTCGGCGTTGCTGGTGGCACCGGTGGACGGGGGTGGGGTGCTCGGGCCGGACGGGTACAAGGCGCTGCACCTGGGCCAGCCGGAGGCGGTCGCCGAATCGACGGGGCTGCTGGTCGACAAGGACGCCGGGAGCGCGTGCCACCTGTACCACCTGCACCCGGACGAGGGGCAGACGAACGTCGGCAGCGGGGTGTTCGCCGATCCGGCGCTCGGCCTGGTGATGATCGGGGGCACCGCGAAGTCGCACACACCGGAAGGCATCACGCTGGGCTCGCGGGAGTTCCAGGTGCGCCGGGCCTACCCGAACCTGGAACCGGTCACCCCGGTCCCCGGCGTGTTCCGCACCCCGGTCCCGGCCCACCCGGACCGCCACTACCGCTTCGCCTTCCACCAGGGCCGCGTCACCGATTTCGCCCTGGAATCCACCAACATGGGCACCTGCTAACGCACCACAACAACCAACGCTCCCAAGGTGACCACCCCGATGGGGGTCCAGGGGGCTTGCCCCCTGGCGGGGGCCCGGGGGTCCGACCCCCGGAAGACGCGGCAACGAAAAGACCCCTGTTCGCGCTCTCCGCGAACAGGGGTCTCCCCACTTTTCTTGCGTCGGGGTGGCGGGATTTGAACCCACGACCTCCTCGACCCGAACGAGGCACGCTACCAAGCTGCGCCACACCCCGAGGTACTTCTTCTTAACGGGCCGAGGAGAAGTCTAGCGGACGTCCGTGCGGGCTTTGCGGCGGGTCGCCTTCTGGTGCCTTGGGGGCTGTTCGTCGCGGGCGACCAGGGTCAGCAGGCTGGCTTCGGGCGGGCAGGCGAACCGCACGGGCGCGTACGGCGAGGTGCCGAGACCGGCGGAAACGTGCAGCCACATGTTGGCGCCCCAGCGGGACAGGCCGCGGGCGCGGCTGCGGTCGAGCGCGCAGTTGGTCACCAGCGCGCCGTAGCCGGGGATGCGCAGCTGCCCGCCGTGGGTGTGCCCGGCGAAGACGAGGTCGTACCCGTCGGCGGCGAACGGGTCGAGCACGCGCGGCTCCGGCGAGTGGGTGACGCCGATGCGCAGCGCGGCTTCGCGGTCGGCTTGACCGGCGATGTCGGCGTACCGGTCGCGGTGCAGGTGCGGGTCGTCCACCCCGGCGGCGAACACCTGCTGCCCGGCGACGTCGACGGTGCGCCGGACGTGGGTCAGGTCGAGCCAGCCGTGTTCGATCAGCGCGGCCCGCAGGTCCCGCCACGGCAGGTGCAGCCCGTGGATCAGCTTCTTGCGGCCCTTCGGCATCAGGTAGCGCGCCGGGTTCTTCGGCTTGGGGCCGTAGTAGTCGTTGCTGCCGAAGACGAACACGCCGGGCACCTCGAGCAGCGGGTTGAGCGCGCGCAGCACCGACGGCACGGCCTGCCGGTGCGCGAGGTTGTCGCCGGTGTTGACCACGAGGTCCGGCTTCAGCTCGCTCAGCGCGGCCACCCACTGCTGCTTGGAGCGCTGCCCCGGCAGCATGTGGAGATCGGAGATGTGCAGCACCTTGATCGGGCGCGAACCCGGTGCCAGCACGGGGATTTCCTCGGTGCGCAGGGTCCAGTGCCTGCGCTCGATCCCGGCGGCGTAACCGAGGCCGGCCGCGCCGACGGCGACCGTGCCCAGTGCGAGGTTCCGAATTCGCTTGCCCTGCTGACCGGTGTTCCCAGTGCTACCCTGCGTGCTCACATCATCCACAATACGGTGTCAACGCCCTGCCCGGGTGACGATGTCGTCCGTGCGGCCTATCGGCGGCCCGCCCGTTCGAACCGCGGGTCGGACGGGGGCAGCGGCAGCGCCTCCTGGCCCTCGAGAATCTTCGACATCGCGCCGAACCAGGTGCGGGCCGGGGTCTTGCCACCGAACATGTTCCCGGTGCCGCAGGTGTAGACGTTGCCGACGCCGCCGTCGCAGATCCCGCCGCGGCCGCCTTCCGGCCGGAACACCATCGCCGCGCCGGCCAGTTGCGGGGTGGCGCCGACGAAGGTCGCCGAGCCGTTGCCCTGGGTGGTCCCGGTCTTGCCGATCATCGGCCGGCTCCAGCCGACGCCCTGCGCCGCGCCGGCCGAGGTGCCCGGCGGGATGTCGTCCTTGCTCATGCCGACCGCGAGCGAGTTCGCCAGCGGCTCCTCGATCACCTGCTCGCAGCCCTGCTCCTTGACCGGCACCGGCTTGCCGTCGCGGTCGAGCACCTGCGCGATCGGCGTCGGCGGGCACCACACGCCGCCGCTCATGATGGTGGCGGCGACGTTCGCCAGCTCCAGGCCGGAGGTCGGGCTCGGGCCGAGGGTGAACGAACCCTGGCCGGGCGAGCGGTCGCTCGGGCCGAAGAAGGTGGCCTGGCTGACGTTCTCGCCGGACTCCTGCGACTCCGGCTTCACCGGGCCGCCGCCGAGGTTGCTGGCCATCGTCTCGCGCAGGCCGAGGCGGCTCGCCATGTCCACCACCGGGCCCATTCCGGTTTGTTCCTCGAGAATGACAAAACCGGTGTTCGGTGAGGTCGCCAGCGCGTTCTGCAGGCTCATCGAACCGCCGAATCCCTCACTGGCGTTCGTGAGGCAGTAGGCACGGGTACCGCGTGCCACCGTCGGGCACTGCGGACCACCACCGGTGAACACCTTCGAGGTGTACGAACTCGGCGTCTGGATCGTGCTGTGAATACCGGCGACGCCCTTTTCCAGTGCGGCCGCGGCGGTGAAGATCTTGTAGCTCGAGCCGGCGCCACCGGTGTTGTAGATGCCCGACGGCAGGGCGAACTGCGTTTGCCCGCGACTGGCGTCCGGCCCGTAGTCCCGGTTCGCCGCGAGCGCCACCACCTCGTGCCGGTCCTTGCCGGGTTTCACCAGTGAAAGCGTGTTCGCCACGTTCTTCTGGTTCTTCTTCACCTGCGTTTCCGCGGACACCTTGGCCTCGTGATTGGCCTTCTGGTCCATGGTGGTGCGAATGGTGTACCCGCCGGTGTACAGGTCGTCCTTGGACATCCCGCTCTTGAGCAGGTAGTCCTCCACGTACTGGCAGAAGAAACCGTTCTCCGGACCGGCGCCGGTGCAGTTCGCGGCCGGTTTGGACGGTGCGCCCTCGACCACGCCCAGCGGCTCGGCCTTGAGCCGCTCGGCGTCCTCGCGCGCCAGCTTGAAGTTGTCCACCATGCGGTCGAGCACCAGGTTGCGGCGCTCGGTGGCGCGCTCCGGGTTCTTCCACGGGTCGAACATGATCGGGTTGTTCACCAGGCCGGCCAGCAACGCCGATTCCTTGGCGTCGAGCTCCTTCGGCGTCTTGTTGAAGTACGCCTTCGCGGCCGCGCCGATGCCGTAGATCTGCCGGGAGAACTCGACCACGTTCAGGTAGCCGGCCAGGATCTGGTCCTTGCTCATCTTCGTTTCGAGCTGGATCGCGATCCGCGCTTCCTTGAGCTTCCGGGCAATGGAAGCTTCCTGTGCTTTTTCCTGCCCGACCTTGTTGTCCCGGTAGACCACGTTGATCAGGTAGTTCTTGACGTACTGCTGGGTCAGCGTGGACGCGCCCTGGGTGTCCCCGTCGCTGGCGTTGGAGATCGCCGCGCGCATGGTGCCCTTCCAGTCCACCCCGCGGTGCTCGAAGAACCGGCGGTCCTCCACCGAGATCAGCGCGTACTTCATCGCGTCGGAGATCTCGTTCGCCGCGGTCGGGATCCGGTACTGGGAGTACAGCGTCGCGATGGGCTTGCCGTCCCGGTCGGTCACCGTCGTGACCAGCGGCGGAGGGTCGGTGGCGAGGTCCGACGACATGCTGTCGACGGTCTCGCTCGCCTGGTTGGAGACCACCCCGGCGGCACCGGCGACCGGGAACAGCACCCCGGCGACCAGCACCCCCGCGAGCAGGCAGAGGCCGAGCAGCTTGAACAGTCCGTCCGCTTTCCGCACGCGCTCCAGCGTACGCGTGCCACGTGTGGCTCCAGTGACCTCCGGTGACCTCGGGTGGCGTGTGCAGAGGTAACGAAAGACCACCGGCAACTTGGCGCGGGAACCGATGGCCAATACAGTCCGTCACAACTCACGGAATGAGCCAACGGATGGGTTAGTCCTCGCCCGAGTGGACTAATCGGTTCGGCGGTACCGGTGGCCAAGGGAGGGCCCCCGGGTCGACGTGAGCAGAGGGAGACCGGCTCGCGGGTACCAGGGTGTCTATGCTGCACCCCGGGGAGGCCCGCCTGCGGGATCGAACAGGTAGGGAGCTTGGGGGCATGGAAAACAACCAGTCTGATTGGCGAGTCCACGCGTCCTGCCGGGACAGCGATCCGGACGAGCTGTTTGTCCGGGGTGCCGAGCAGAACCGCGCGAAGCTCGTCTGCATGGGCTGCCAGGTGCGCACGGAATGCCTGGCCGAGGCGCTGGACAGCCGGATCAGCTTCGGGGTCTGGGGCGGGATGACCGAACGGGAACGCCGCGCGCTGCTGCGCCGCCGCCCGGACGTGGTGTCCTGGCAGGAACTGCTGATGACGGCCAAGCGCGAGTTCGCCGGCGTCGACGAAGAGGAAGCCACCGTCCGCGCGGGCTAGTTCACCCGCCGGCCAGCCGGTCCCCGATGTCACGCAGTCCGTCGAGATCGTGCACGTCACTCGGCAGCGCGGGCACCCCCACCACGGGGACCCCGGGATGGGCCTTGGTGAACCTGGCCAGCAGCCGCCGTTCGCGCTCGGCGAGCGCGACCCGGTCGGCGTGCAGCCGGAGCACGGCCACCGCCAGCGGCGCCGGCTTGGCCGCCCGCTCCAGCGAGTCCGCCGCGGCCAGCGCCTTGGGCGCGGACAGCTCGGCGAGCACCGGGTGGGTGCGGTTCGCCACCAGCCCGGCCAGCGGCATGGCTTCCTCCGACAACCGTTCCACGAAGTAACTGGCCTCGCGCAGGGCGTCCGGCTCCGGCGCGGCCACCACCACGAACGCGGTGCCCTGCGAGCGCAGCAGTTCGGCGGTCTTGCGCGCGCGCTCGCGGAAGCCGCCGAACATGGTGTCGAAGGCCTGCATGAACGCCGACGCGTCGGTCAGCAGCTGTCCGCCGATGATCGTGGAGACGGCCTTGGCGAACATGCTGAACCCGGCGCCGACCACCTTGCGCAGGCCCCAGCTGCCCGCCTTCGCCGGACCGGTGAGCAGCCGGATCATCCGGCCGTCGAGCGCGGTGGACAGCCGGGTCGGCGCGTCCAGGAAGTCCAGCGCCGACCGGCTGGGCGGGGTGTCGACGATGATCAGGTCCCAGTCGCCGGTGGCGGCGAGCTGGCCCAGCTTCTCCATCGCCATGTACTCCTGCGTGCCGGAGAACGAGGTGGAGATGGTCTGGTAGAAGGGGTTCGCCAGCAGCTGCTCGGCGCGTTCCGGCCCGGCGTGCACGCGCACCATGTCGTCGAAGGTGCGGCGCATGTCGAGCATCATCGCCCACAGCTCGCCCTTCGGCTCGAAGCCCTCGACGCTGACCTGCCGCGGGTGGTTGCCGAGTTCCCGCAGGCCCAGCGCCTGGGCCAGGCGGCGGGCCGGGTCGATGGTGAGCACCACGGTCTGCCTGCCGCGTTCGGCCGCGCGCAGGGCCAGCGCGGCCGCGGTGGTGGTCTTGCCGACGCCGCCGGAACCGCAGCAGACGATCACGCGGGTGTTCTCGTCGTCGATCAAGGCGTCCATGTCGAGCACTTCGGCCATCAGCGCACCCCCTGGTCGACCAGTGCTTCGGCGAGGTCGTAGAGCGCGGCCACATCCACCCCGTCGGTCAGGTCGGGCAGTTCGATGGTCGGCAGGTCGGCTTCGGCGAGCTGCTCGCGGGCGCGTTGCTCGGCGGCCACCCGGATGGCGTGCTCGACGGTCTCCTCGACCAGCGCGTCCAGGGTTTCGCCGTCCAGTTCCAGCCCGGCCGAGGTGAGCCCGGCACGCACCCGCGAGGCGTCCACGCGGCCGTCGGCGGCGGCGGTCACCGAGCGGGCGGGCAGGCGCGGCGGGCGGACCCGGTTGACCAGCACCGCGCCCGGGCGCAGGTCGGCGCCGTCGAGTTCGGCGACCGCCTCGACGGTCTCGCGCACCGGCATCTCTTCGAGCAGGGTGACCAGGTGGACGGCGGTTTCGCCGGAGTGCAGCAGGCGCACCACGCCCTCGGCCTGGCCGCGGATCGGGCCGGTCTTGGCCAGGTCGGTGAGCGCCTTGGTGACGTCGAGGAACTTGACCACGCGGCCGGTGGGCGGCGAGTCCACCACCACCGCGTCGTAGGCGTAGCGGCCGTCGGACTCGGTGCGCCGCACGCACTCCTTGATCTTGCCGGTGAGCAGCACGTCACGCAGGCCGGGCGCGAGCGTGGTGGCGAACTCGATGGCACCCATCCGGCGCAGCGTCCGCCCGGCGAAGCCCAGGTTGTAGAACATCTCGAAGTACTCGAGCAGCGCGGCCTCGGCGTCGATGTGCAGGGCGCGGACCTCACCGCCGCCCGGCGCGGAGGCGATCCGCTGCTCGGCGTACGGCAGTGGCTCGGTGTCGAAGAGCTGGGCGACCCCCTGCCTGCCCTCGACCTCGACCAGCAGCACCCGGCGGCCGCCGTGGGCGAGCGCCAGCGCCAGCGCGGCGGCGAGCGTGGTCTTCCCGGTGCCGCCCTTGCCGGTGACGAAGTGGAGCCGGGCTCTGGCGAGTTCGTCGGTCCAGCCGGCCAGGGGTGTGGTCACCTCGCCAGCCTAATTGAGCTTCTAGCCAGTGAGCAGCAGAACGCCGACGGCCGCGACCACCGTCACGGCCGCCACCCAGCTGACCACCGGCGGCAGCACGGTGAGAACCAGCAGGGTGAGCACGGCCAGCGCGGTCAGCGACACCGCCCCGGAAACCGCCACCGAGCTGGACGACTGTGTCCGATCACGCACCTTCGCCATGATCATCGGCACGCCGGCCAGCCCGGGCAGCACCAGCACCACGGCCGCGACGATCCGCCAGGTCTCCACGCGGTCGAACTTAGTGGTCACCCGGACTTCCGATGGCAACCACTCAGCTGCCGATCGGGCTCGCGGGCACGCACGGCACGGGCTTGGCGTTGGCCGGGTCCAGTGCGTTGAGCACGTGACCGGCGGTGTTGCGGTCGGCGGCGACCCCGGCGTGTTCGGCGAAGTCCAGCCCGCACGTCTCCTGCAGCACCACGTTGCGCACGTTCGGCCCGCTGCCGAGCCCGCTGGTGTACGGGATGACCAGCTCGTCGTACTTCGTGACGATGTTCGTGTACTCGACGCCCGGCGCGAAGATGCCGCTGTCGTGCAGCTTGGTCAGGTAGTCCGAGCCCTTGAGGAACTGCGGGCAGGAGCCGCAGACCGGGTTGAGCACCCCGTCGACCACCGGCTTGAGCCCGAGCGTCTGCCCCCACTGGTACAAGGTGGACAGACCGAGCAGCGTGGTGCCCTGCCACAGCGGGGTCAGGCTGACGTACTTGTCCACTTTGGCCGCCCCGCCGAGGAACTGCACGTAGTAGCTGGGCATCAGCGTGCCCTCGGAGTGGCCGAGTATGTCCACTTTGGACGCTCCGGTGCGGTCGAGCACGCGGTCCACGAAGGCGCCGAGCTGCGCCGCGCTCTGTTCC
This sequence comes from Amycolatopsis albispora, assembly GCF_003312875.1. Taxonomy (NCBI): domain Bacteria; kingdom Bacillati; phylum Actinomycetota; class Actinomycetes; order Pseudonocardiales; family Pseudonocardiaceae; genus Amycolatopsis; species Amycolatopsis albispora. Next base: position 5,837,224 of record NZ_CP015163.1, on the reverse strand, counting down.
ATCGGCAGCAGCCCGCCCGGCTGGTACACCGGGTTCGGCGTGCCCGGCACGCCGTAGGTCAGGGAGAACACGCAGTAGCCCTCGTTGGCCAGCAGCGGGCTGAAGGTCTGCCAGTTGACCGTCTGGTTCGCGCCGAGGCCGTGGGTGAGCACCACCGGGTTCGGGTGCGCTTCGCTCGGACGGCAGGTCCAGTCGTTCGCGCCGGGTGGCGGGCCGCCCGGCTTGGCGAGCTGCGCCGGGACCGCGGCGGCGAGCGTCCACGGCACGAAGTACCGGGGCGCGGCCTGCCCGGCCGGGGCGAGCCCGATCAGCAGGAGCAGGGACAGGGCCAGTGCGCCCAGGGACCTCGTCGTCCGCATGCCACTTCCTATCTACTCGTGAGTAGGTGTGAAGTGAAACACAATTGGTCCCGATTCCGGCGGAGATTCACCATCTTGGCCGAACGCGGGTTCGTCCCCGGCGGTCTGGACGGGGTCGTTACGCTCGCGGCCATGAGCGCCAAATGGGAGTACGCCACCGTTCCGCTGCTGATCCACGCGACCAAGCAGATCCTCGACCAGTGGGGCGAGGACGGCTGGGAACTGGTCACCGTGCTGCCGAACCCGACCGGTGAGCAGCACGTCGCCTACCTGAAGCGGCAGAAGGGCTGAGCATGAGCTGGAGTGCCAGGCTGGCCGAACTGGGCATCGAGCTGCCCGGGGTGGCCGCGCCGGTGGCCGCCTACGTACCCGCGGTGCGCAGCGGCTCGCAGGTGCTGACCTCCGGTCAGCTCCCGTTCGTCGAAGGCAAGCTCGCCGCCACCGGCAAGGTCGGCGCCGAGATCAGCCCCGAAGAGGCCAAGGCGCACGCGCGCACCTGCGCGCTCAACGCGCTCGCCGCCGTGCACGCGCTCGCCGGGGTCGACTCGATCGCCCGCGTGGTCAAGGTGGTCGGCTTTGTCGCCTCCGCCGAGGGCTTCACCGGGCAGCCCGCCGTGATCAACGGCGCTTCGGAGCTGTTCGGCGAGGTCTTCGGCGAGGCGGGCGTGCACGCCAGGTCCGCGGTCGGCGTGGCCGAGCTGCCGCTGGGGGCGCCCGTGGAGATCGAAGTCATCGTGGAGGTGTCGTGATGGACCCCGATATCGAGCAGGCGACGCACGAGCTGCTCCTCCGGCTGGCCGGGCGCCTGCCGGACAAGACGCTCTGGCGCTTCCGGGACTGGCTCGCCGAGGGCGCCATGGCCACCCTCGCGCGGACCATCCCAAGATCTTTGCTGAAGCACAGCATCGACCTCGATCAGCCGGAGTATCGCCTGCTCGTGGCTGGATTGATTCCGCACGGCGCCGATTGGCACCAGGTCAGTTCCACCCTTGGGGTAGACGACGGCAGCGGGAACCGGTACACATTCACGAAGAGTGCCCCCGATCGGGTGAACTCCGTCGACTCTGTGTCCGTGGTCGTGCACGCAACGTTGCGTGGTCGCCCAGACGTGGGTGAGGTGCGGGCGAGCTGGCGGCATAACGGCACTCCGGGTGAGCGCGAGCCCAAGAGGGTCCTCTTGGTGAGCGCGGTGTCCGGAATGCCGAGGCTGACCGGTGAGCTGCAGCGGGTATTGCGTGTGCTGGGGGACGAGGAACCCAGCATCGAGGTGCTTCCGCCGCGGTTCGAGCTCCCCGAGTACCACCGAGCCGCGCTGGCGAACTCCGAACTGGTCTGCGTGGGCGCCGTGGACGCCGGGCACCGACTCGTCGCCGCGTAACGGCTCGCTGCCTCCGGCGAGCTTGGAGGGAGAGATCGCGATGGTGGAGGCCCACGACGGGCTCGGTGTGCCGCTCAGGCTGCACAACCTGCTGCTCGCCATGGCCGGCCGCCTCGACGACAGTGCGCTGTCCGAGGCACGGGAACTGGTCGCGCGTTCGCGCCTCGACGAGGCCGCGGAGCTGACCGCCGGCGCGTTGATCGCCGGCAAGATCCCGGTCCGCTCCGTCGAGCAGCGCGAGCTCGCGCTGATCCTGGAGATGAGCCGCTCGGACGCCACACTGGTCGACGAGGTGCTCATCGACGAGAACGAGCCCGAGATCTCGCACCGGTTCACCGGCGAGAACGAGCCGGAGCGCGGCATCGCCGACGCGCTGGACCGGGCCCTGCAGGTGTTGCCGGACCTGCGGTCGGTGCACGCGGTCTGGCGGAACACGCCGGCCGGCAGCGTGCCCGGACCGCTGCCGCAGCGGGTGGTGCTGGTGGAGATCGGCCCGGAGGGCCACCCGCCCGCCGTCGCCTTCCGCGTGGACACCGCGCTGCGCCGCGTCGGCATCCGGTCCGTGGTCGAGGTGACCGGTCCCGGCGCCGACCGCACCGGCTACTACAAGCACGCGATGACCTCGGCGAACCGGGCGTGGCACGCCGGCACGGCGCCGTCCGGCGGGCAGGCGCCTTCGGTGCCGCCCGCGCCGCCCAAGGCCGCTTCGCACGCGCCCGCCCCGGTGGCGACCGCCGAGTCGAAGCCCCGGCACGAGCTGGCCGACGACCGGCGGCCCGAGCCACCGGTCGAGCACCGCACCGAAGAGGTCCAGCGACCCGAGCCGGCCCCGGAGCCGGCCCCGGTGGGAAAAGCTGAGCCTCCTGCGATCACCGCCGCACGGCAGGAGGCACTCAGCCACCAGGCCGAGTACTCCAGCGGCGTGGAGAGCACCACGGACATGAGCTCGGCCGAGGTCGCGCAGCTGCGGCGTGCGCTGGCCGAAGACCCGGAGACCGGGCGTGCCATCGCTTCGGCGAAGCTGCCCGGCGGCGACGTGGTCGAGCTGCCCGAGCTGGACCTGAACGACCCAAAACTCAGCGACCGGGACCGGAAGCTCCTCCGGGAGCTCCACGCGGAGCTGGCGCAGCGGGAGCGGGCGGAGGCGGCGCGCCTGCGCCTGAACGGGGCGGGCCGCGGCGGCGAGAACCGGCGCTGGGTGGACGGTTTCTCCGGCGCCTGAGGCGCTTCGGCCGGTCCTCGTGACGTATGTTGCGGGACGTGGCCGAACTACCTGACGAGGTCGTCGTCGACCTGAGCAAGATGTCGTTGAAGTCGTCTTCGGACCTGCCGGATCCGGAGGGTCCACCGGCCACGCCGAAGGACGCGGCGACGGTCGTGCTGCTCCGCGAGGGCGGCTCGGGCGTCGAGGTGTTCCTGCAGCGCCGCGTGGCCGCGATGGCCTTCGCCGCCGGGATGACGGTGTTCCCCGGCGGCGGTGTCGACAAGCGGGACGCGGACGCGTCGATCAGCTGGGCCGGCCCGGACGCGGCCTGGTGGGCGTCGAAGTTCTCCTGCTCCGAATCGCTCGCGCGCGCACTGGTGTGCGCCGCCGTGCGGGAGACCTTCGAGGAGTCCGGCGTGCTGCTGGCGGGTACGGAGACCTCCGTGGTCGCGGACACCGCCGAGTTCGCGGGCGCGCGCGAGCGGCTGGTTTCGCGGGAGCAGTCGCTGGCCGGGTTCCTCGCCGAGGCCGGGCTGACCCTGCGGGCCGACCTGCTGCGCCCGTGGGCGAACTGGGTGACGCCGCCGCAGGAGGCACGCCGGTACGACACACGGTTCTTCGTCGCGGCGCTGCCCGAAGGCCAGCGCGCGGACGGGGCCACCACCGAAGCCGATGCCTCCGGCTGGCGGGCCGCCGCCGACGCACTCGGCGACGCCGAAGCCGGGCGCAGCACGCTGATGCCGCCGACCTGGTTCACGCTCACCGAGATCGGCGAGTTCACCAGCGTGCGGGAGGCGTTGACGGCGGAGCGCTCGATCAAGAAGATCACGCCGACCCTGGTCCGTGAAGGCGACCGGGCCCGGATCGTGCTGGAGCCGTCGTGACCCATCCCGCTTACGGTGTGCTGCGCCAGGTCTCGCCGACCGCGTCGGTGCTGCTGGAGAACAACCCGTCGTCGATGACGCTGGAGGGCACGAACAGCTGGGTGCTGCGGGCACCGGGGGCGTCGTCGTGCGTGATCGTCGACCCCGGCTACGACGACCGGGAACACCTGTCGTTGCTGGCGGCCTCGGCGCCGGTCGAGCTGATCCTGCTGACGCACCACCACCCGGACCACGCCGATGGCGCGCCTTGGCTGGCCTCGGAGGTCTCCGCGCCGGTACGGGCGTTCGACGCTTCGCTGTGCATCGGCGCGGAGGCGCTGGCCGCCGACGAGGTGGTTTCGGTGGCCGGGCTGGAGATCGGCGTGCTGCACACGCCGGGGCACACGGCCGACTCGGTGTCGTTCCGGATCGGCGGTGAGGTGCTCACCGGCGACACGATCCTGGGGCGCGGCACCACGGTGCTGGATGATCTCGGTGCGTACCTGGGCTCGTTGCGCGTGCTGGCCTCGGTGCCGCCGGGCACGCTGGGCCTGCCGGGCCACGGGCCGGAGTTGGCGGACCTGGGGGCGACCGCGCGCGAGTACCTGGCACACCGGGAGCAGCGGCTGGACCAGGTGCGGGCCGCCTTGCGTGAGCTGGGTCCGGACGCCACGCCCCGGCAGGTCGTCGAACTCGTTTACGCCGATGTGGACCGGGCGCTGTGGGTGCCCGCGGAACACAGCGTGCGGGCCCAACTGGACTACCTACGCACGCTGTAGCGAATCGTAGCGACCTGGCTGGGACGGGTGTTATCCTGGCCAGGTGGCCACCAAGATCACGCAACGTGAGTTGCGCAACGACGCCCCCGCGATCATGCGTGCGGTGGAGAATGGTGAGAGCTTCATCCTGACCCGGAACGGCACCGAGATCGCGGACCTGGTGCCGCACCGGCAGCGGCCCGAGTTCGTTCCCGCCGAGGATTTCCTCGGCTTGCTCGCTGACCTGCCGCCGACGGATCCCGAGGAGTTCTACGCCGATCTGGACGCGGCGGTGGACCCGGATCCGTTCCGCGCGGCCGGTGAAAGCGAGCGATGAGCGCGGCACGCCCCAGGGTCCTGCTCGACACGTCGGCCGTGCTCGATCCGCCAGAGCGAGCCGACCTCCCGCCGGACAGCGAGGTCGCGATCAGTGCCATCACGCTGGCCGAACTCGCCGCGGGTGTGCACGCCGCGACGCGGCCTCGCGAGCGGGCGGTCCGGCTCGCGAGATTGCAGCGCGTCGAAGCGAGCATCGCGTCGCTTTCCTTCTCGCCAGCGGCGGCTCGCATGTACGGCCAGCTTTACGCGATGGTGTTGGAAGCTGGCAAAAGCCCGCGCCCACGCCGGATGGATCTGCTGATCGCGTCGGTCGCCGCCATTCACGGTTTGCCGCTGGTGACCAGGAACGCCCCTGACTTCGAGGATCTCGAGCCGCTGGTCAAGGTGATCGGCCTGGCCCGGCGGTGACGTTCACCGGGGGCTGCATGGGCATCACGTAGTACCGCAGCGGCGTCGAATCGGCGGTGAGCAGGGTGGCCCGCAGGCCCGGTTGCAGGGCGAGCGTGGTGTCCCCGCCGCTGAAGGGGCGTAGGGCGTCCAGCAGGTAACGCGCCTGGTAGCTCGGCGCCGCCCGGTTGCCGTCCACAGTGGACTTCACCAGTTCCTCGGCCTCCCCGGCGCGCGGGTCGGTGCCCGCCACGCGGATGGTGCCGTCCTGCACGTCGAGCGTGACCACACCCCGCGGCCCGGCGTAGAGGCTGGTGCGGCGCACGGCGGCGGCCAGTTCGTCCGCGGCCACCGTCAGCCTGGTCTCCACCGCGCCCATCGAGATGCTGCCCTCGGTCAGGAAACCGCCGTCCAGCACGGCCGTGGCAACCGTGCTCCGCCCCCAGCTCAGGCCGAACCGGTTCACGTCGGCGTGCACCGCGACCGTGCCGCTGACCTGCTTGCCCACCTCCGCCAGCAGCCCGGCCGGGACCAGCGCGTCCACCTCGCCACCCGTCCACGGCAGGTCGGCGGCGGCCATCCGGAACCGGTCCGAGGCCAGCAGCGACAACCCCCGCGCGGAAGACGAGACGCGGACGCCGGTGAACATCGGCAGCGCGTCGTCCCTCGCCGCGGTCGCGGACACCGGGGCCAGCGCCCGCGACAGCAGCGCGCCGTCGATCTCGCCGACCACCGGCAGCTCACCACCGTCCAGGTACAGCTCCCGGTCCAGCAGCGGCAGCGCGAACCTGCCGCGGGCCGTGCGGATCGCCAGCCGCGAGCCCTCCACCACCAGCCGGACCTCCGGCTCGTCCAGCACCTTCACCGTCTCGGCGAGCGGACGGGCGGGCACCAGCACCTCGCCGTCGGTGTGCGTCAGCGCGGTGCAGGCCAGCCGGACCGGGCGTTCGTGGTCGTTCCCGGCCAGCACCAGCCCGTGCGCGTCGGCACGCAGGAGCAGGCCGGGACCGCCGGACGGCAGCAGGCGAACGGCATCGGCGAGGGCGGCGGCCAGCGCCGGGGTGGACGCGGTGAGATCCATGCCGCGGAGACTAGGCGGCGGCACCGACAAGTTCGGCGGGCGCGGGCGTGGTGGCGGGCCGGATCGTGCGGCGCAGGCCGAACACCACGGCGGCCAGTGCGACCGCGGCGACCCCGGCGGCGAGGAACGAAGCGGGCGGCCCGCTCGCCTCGACCAGGTAACCGCTGACCGACTGCCCGAACGCCAGACCCAGGGTGACCGAGGTGATCACCCAGCCGAACGCCTCGGCCGCGGTGCCCTCCGGCGCGACCAGCTCGATCGCCGCGGAGTGCGCGGTGGACTGCGGGGTGATCAGCGCGCCCGCCCCGAGCATGGCCAGCGCCAGTCCCCAGAGCGAGCCGGGCAGCGCGAGCAGCGCCACCATGCCGCCGAAGGCCGCCAGCAGCACCGGCAACCGCAGCCCCATCTGACGCGGCCACGGGCGCAGGCTGTACGCCACGCCGAACACCACCGAGCTGACCGACCAGGCCGACAGCAGCAGCCCGCCGACCGTGGCGTGCCCGGCGTTGGTCGCCGAAGCGGGCACGGCGACCTCGACAAAGCCGATCACCACACCAAAACCGAGCGCCGCGATGGCGAGCGTGCGCATGCCGGGGCTGGCCAGCGCGCCGAGCAGCGGGCGGCGGCCGGACGGCGCGGCGCCCCAGGCGCGGACGACCGGGCTCAGCGCGAACAGGGTCGATCCGGTGACCATCGCCGAAGCACCGAGCACCAGCCCGGTACCCGCCCACGGCGCGGCCGCGAGCGCACCGGCGAAACCGGGCCCGAGGATGAAGAAGACCTCCATGCTGATCGCCTCGTAGGAGTACGCGGCGGCCCTGGCCGGACCGGCGGGCACCAGCCGCCCCCACAGCGCGCGCGAGGCCGAGCCCACCATCGGCTCGGTGATCCCGATCCCGCCGGCGAGCACCACCAGCAACGCGGTCGGCGCGCCCGCCTCGATGAAGGTGATCAACGTCGCGACGGCGGCGGCGAACAACACGGTGGTGGTCAGCAGCGGCCGGGTCGGGCCGAAGCGGTCGATCAGCCGCCCCTGGACCACCGAACCGGCGGCCACGCCCACCAGCGAACCGGCCGAAACCAGCCCGGCGGCGGCGAACGACCCGGTCTCCCGCTGCACGTAGAGCAGTGCGGCGATGCCGATCATCGCGATCGGCAGGCGGGCCAGCACGGAGGCGATCACCGGGCCGCGCGTACCGGGTGCGGTCAGCGCGGCGCGGTAGTCGGCCAGCGTGGTGCCGCCGGAGGCAGAGTGGGACATGTGTACCAGTATGCCGCTGAGTGGTACGTCTGTACCACTTATTTCCCAGCGACCTTCGTCACCAAGCTGTGACCAGAAATCCTGCGGAAGTGTGGGATGGGACGGGAATGAATCCGGCGCCCGGGTCGTTGAACGGGCAAGATGGACAGCGACTGACCAGCCGGGTTGGGCCATTCGTGTCTCGGTTGGGTAACGAACCGAGTTTTTTGGGCGAAACGGCGCAACAAACTGCGGCGGTTGGCGTCCTTGAGGGTGAACGGCCTTGAAGTGAGGGCCTCAAGCCGTTCATGGTGGATGGATCGTCAGAACTTGATAGGACTTCTCAGCTCCCTCCGGCATAAGGGTCGGGGCCTGCGACCGGAGGGCGGGGAGCGCGGATCGTCGGGGGATGGTCCGCGCACGGCATGAGGGGCCGGTGCGCCACGTCGGGGGTGGCGCCCGGCCCCTCATGTTGTTGCGATCAACGTGAGCAACCCGCTCAGCGAGCCCGTCGAGCCAGCCGCTCCGGGTCCAGGATCAGCACGCTCTTGCCTTCCAGTCGCAGCCAGCCGCGGTGCGCGAAGTCGGCCAGCGCCTTGTTCACGGTCTCCCGCGACGCGCCGACGTACTGGGCGATCTCCTCCTGCGTCAGGTCGTGGGTGACCCGCAGCAGGCCGGCCTCCTGGCTGCCGAAGCGCTGGGCCAGCTGGAGCAGGGCCCGCGCGACGCGGCCGGGAACGTCGGTGAAGATCAGCTCGGCGACCATGTTGTTCGTCCGGCGCAGCCGTCGCGCGACCACGCGCAGCAGCTGCTCGGCGATCTCGGGCCGGGTGGAGATCCACTGGCGCAGCGCCGGGCGGTCCATCATCACCGCGCGCACCTCGGTCACCGTGGTGGCGCTGGAGGTCCGCGGGCCCGGGTCGAAGATCGACAGCTCGCCGAACATGTCGGACGGGCCCATGATCTGGAGCAGGTTCTCGCGCCCGTCCGCGGACTTGCGGCCGAGCTTCACCTTCCCGGACTGGATGATGTAGAGCTTGTCGCCGGGTTCGCCCTCACTGAAGATCACGTGGCCGCGGGGGAACTCGACGCTCTCCAAGGTCTGCGCCAGCGCCTCAGCTGCGGCAGGTTCCACCCCCTGGAAGATGCCCGCGCGGGCCAGGGTTTCGTCCACCTCGTGCCTCCTCATCGGTGGCGACCCGCGGTCCAGGACGGATGAGCGTGTCGCCGATCACTTGCGTGCAGTGTAGGGCGTGCCAGCGAGATCGCCTCATGGCTCGCCGAAGCCGGGGCGATCGGTGTTCACCCGGACACCGCTCGTCGCGCGGACGAGAGGAGTTAAGACGATCTCGGTCAGCGGCAGAGCTTAACTCCGCACCCGGCGCGGCCGCAGCTTGGCCGCCCGTCCGCCGAGCCGGCGCAGCCGGAACAGCTCCAGCGCGCGGCCGATCCCGTGGCCGTGGAGCGCCCTGATCTCGTTGGGCTGGGCCTGCTCCAGGAACTGTTCGACCTCTTCCTCCTGCACGGCCACGTGCCGGAGGCGGCTCTCCACGCGCTCCATGATCAGGGCGAAAAACATGATCACGAGCGGTACCGCGATAACGAACCAGACGGTCATAGCTTTCAGATCCTCGCTTGCGGCTCGGTCCTTTTCGCGCCTGAACTGATGGCGCCCGTAGGCTATCGGGGTGCCGCCCGAAGCCCGTAAAGCCCCCCGTAAGGGTGGCGCCGCCGCCCGATCCGCCGACGGCGAAAGCCGGTTGGCATTGGTGAGACGCGCCCGGCGGATGAAACGTTGCCTCGACGAGGCCTATCCGGACGCCCACTGCGAGCTGGACTTCACCACGCCGCTGGAGCTGCTCGTGGCCGTGGTGCTGTCCGCGCAGACCACCGACGTCCGGGTGAACCAGGTCACCCCGGCGTTGTTCGCGCGCTACCGCACGGCCGCCGACTACGCCGGTGCCGACCGCACCGAGCTGGAGGAGTACCTCCGGCCGACCGGCTTCTACCGGGCCAAGGCGAACTCGCTGATGGGGCTCGGCGCGGCGCTGGTCGAGCGGTTCGACGGCGAGGTGCCGGGCAACCAGGCCGACCTGGTCACCCTGCCCGGCGTCGGCCGCAAGACCGCGAACGTGGTGCTCGGGGACGCCTTCGGCGTGCCGGGGATCACCGTGGACACCCACTTCGGCAGGCTGGTCCGCCGCTGGGGCTGGACCACGCTCGAGGACCCGGTGAAGGTCGAGCACGCGGTCGGCGAGCTGATCCCGCGCAAGGAGTGGACGATGCTGTCCCACCGGACGATCTTCCACGGCAGGCGCGTCTGCCACGCCCGCAAGCCGGCCTGCGGGGCCTGCCCGCTGGCGCGCGACTGCCCGTCCTACGGCACCGGGCCGACCGAGTTCGAAGAGGCCGCGAAGCTGGTCAAGGGGGAGGAGCGCGAACACCTGCTGGCGATGGTGGCGAACTCTTGACCACGGCGACCAAGTGGGCGCTCGCGGTGGCGGTGCTGTTGCTCGCGGTGATCGTCGCGGTGTTGCCGAGAACACAGCACACGCCCCAGGTGTCGGAGGATCTTGGTCCCGCGCGGGCGAAGGCGGCACTGGCCGCGTGCACCACGGGCACGCCGGGTCCCGCGCTCGCGGGTGTGGGCACGGAATGCCTGGGTGACGGCTCGCCGGTCGACCTGGCCGCCGCGCTCGGCCCCGGCCCGACGCTGGTCAACATCTGGGCGACCTGGTGCCAGCCCTGCCGCACCGAGCTGCCGGTGCTCGCCGCCTACGCGGCCGAGCCGGGCGCCGCGCGGGTGCTCACCGTGCAGGTCGCCAGCTCGCCGTCGGACGGCCTGGAGCTGCTCGCGGAACTGGGCGTGCGCCTGCCCGCGGTGTATGACGGTGAGGGGCAGGCCGGGCCCGTGCGCACCGCGCTGAAGGTGCCGCCCGCGCTGCCCGCGTCCTATTTGGTCACCCCGGGCGGGGAGGTCCGGTTCATCGACAACCCGCGCCTGCTCGCCGATGTGGGGCAGGTGCGCGAAGCCGTGGCGAGGTACTCCGCATGAGCGAACACGGGCCGCTGGTCGACGCCGGGAGCGTGCCGGAATGGCTGGGCCCGCTGGTCACCGCCAGCGGGGAGGTGGACGCGTCGGCGTTCACCAGGTTCCGCCCGCCGCGTGGCACGAAGACCCGGCCGGCGGCGGTGCTGGTGCTCTTCGGTGAGGGCCCGCGCGGGCCGGACGTGCTGCTGCTGCGCCGGGCCGACACCCTCGGCTCGCACGCCGGTCAGGTCGCGTTCCCCGGTGGTGGCGCCGACGCCGGTGACGGCGGCCCGGTCGGGACCGCGTTGCGGGAGGCCGAGGAGGAGACCGGTGTGCTGCCGTCCGGGGTGCGCCCGGTGGCCGTGCTGCCGGACCTGTGGGTGCCGGTGTCCGGCTTCTCGGTCACCCCCGTGCTCGCCCACTGGGTGAACCCTTCGCCGGTGCACGCCGTAGATCCAGGGGAGACCGCGGCGGTGGCGCGGGTCGCGGTCGAGGACCTGCTCGACCCGGCCAACCGGTTCCAGGTGCGCCGGAAGGGATATGACTGGGTGGGACCGGTTTTCGAGGTCGACGGGCTTTTTGTGTGGGGCTTCACCGCCGGCCTGCTGTCGACGATCCTGCGGCTCGGCGGCTGGCACCGCGAGTGGGACGAATCCGACGTCCGGGATCTCGACGAAGCGCTGGCCGCGCACGCGGCGCGGGCACGGGCGGTGTACAACGGTGGCTCCAGGGAGAGGGAGCAATCGTGAACTGGGTCGACGTGCTCGTGGTGCTGCTGGCCGTGCTGGCGGCGATCTCCGGTGCGCGTCAGGGCGTGCTCGTCGCGCTGCCCGCCTTTCTCGGCGTGCTGATCGGGGCCATCGCGGGCATCCGGCTGGCCCCGCTGATCGTGGACCTGTTCGACAATCCCGCGCTGCGCGTGGCCGTGGTGGTCGGCGTGGTGGTCTTCCTGGTGGCGCTGGGCGAAACGCTCGGGGTGTGGGCGGGCCGCAAGCTGCGCAACAAGATCAGCTCACCGAAGCTGTCCGGAGTGGACAACACGCTCGGCGCGATCGTGCAGGGCCTGGTTGTTTTCGTGGTGGCGTGGCTGATCGCGGTGCCGCTGACCAGCGTGGCCGGGCTGCCGGGGCTGTCCAGGGCGATCAACAACTCGACCGTGCTCGGCGGGGTCGACCAGGTGATGCCGGATTCGGCGCAGGGCCTGCCGAACGAGCTGCGCAAGCTGCTCGACGCCTCGGGCTTCCCGTCCATCGTGGCCCCGTTCCAGCAGGCGCCGAAGGCCGATGTGGCGCCACCCGACGAGAACCTGCAGGCGAGCTCGGTGGTGCGTCAGCTGCGCGGCAGCGTGCTGAAGGTCAGGGGCAACGCGCCTTCGTGCTCCCGCGCGTTGGAGGGCAGCGGCTTCGTGATCGCGCCGCAGCGCGTGATGACCAACGCGCACGTGGTCGCCGGTACCGACGAGACCGCGGTCGAGACGCCGGAAGGCAGGCTCCCGGCCAGGGTGGTCCACTTCGATCCCGCGACCGACGTCGCGATCCTCGCCGTGCCGCGGCTCGAGGCCGAGCCGCTGTCGTTCGCCGACCAGCCCGCGCGCGCTGGAGACGACGCGATCGCGCTCGGCTATCCGCTCGACGGCCCGTACACCGCGACGTCGGCGCGTGTGCGGCAGCAGATCACCTTGCGTGGTCCGGACATCTACGACACCAACACCGTGCAGCGGGACGTGTTCACCGTGCGTGCCGGGATCCGCAGCGGGAACTCGGGCGGGCCGCTGGTGAACCCGCAGGGCGAGGTGATCGGCGTGGTGTTCGGCGCCGCGGTCGAGGACCCGGACACCGGCTTCACGCTGACCGCCGCGGAGGTGGCCCCGGAGGTGGCGGCGGCGCCGGGTTACGGGACCGCGGTCAGCACCGGGCCGTGCGCCGCCTGAGGCTCAAGCGCTCTTGGTGAGGAACTGCACCAGGATCTCCGTGGTGCGCAACGGGGCTTCCAGGTGCGGGTAGTGGCCGACGCCGGCGAGCGTGGTCAGCACCGAGTCCGGGCCGAGCCAGCGTTCGGAGGCTTCGGCCGTGCGCGGCAGCACGCAGCGGTCCTCCTGGCCGTGCAACTGCAGCACCGGCACGGGGCTCGGCTTGTCGGCGGCTTCGGTGAACCGCCTGCCCTCACCGCGGAACTGCGCGCGGAAGGCCCAGCGGTAGTACTCGAGCGAGCTGTGCGCCACCCCGGGCACCTGCATCGCCTGCCGGAACTTCGCCGCCGCCTCGGCGAACTCGGCGGTCTCCGTCCACTTCGGACCAGCCCAGGCCCGCATCAGCCGCTCCACCTCGGCGGCGTCGTCCCGGACCAGCCTGCGTTCCGGCGCCATCGGCACCTGGAAGCCGAAGAGGTGCCCGATCGCGCGGGCCTGGTTGCCGCCCCGGCCGCGCCAGGCCGTCCTGGCCACCGAGCCGCGCAGGGCCAGCGGGTGCGCGGCGCCGAGCGCGCCCACCGAAGCGGCGACCCGCGGGTGCAGGGTGGCGGCGGTCCAGGCGAGCATGCCGCCCCAGGCGTGCCCGACGAGGTGCGCGCGGCGTTCCCCGAGCGCCTTCACCAGCCCCGCGACGTCACCGGCGAGCGTCCACGCGTCGTAGCCGCGTGGCGGTTTGTCGGAGTCGCCGTAGCCGCGCAGATCCGCGGCGACCACCCGGAAACCGGCTTCGGCCAGCCCGGTCAGCTGGCGGTGCCACGCCCACCAGAACTCGCCGAACCCGTGCAGCAGCAACACCAGCGGCCCGGAGCCCAGTTCCGCGACGTGCAGCCGGATGCCGTTGGCCGAGACGTCGCGATGGGTCCATGGACCGCCGAACCGCACGGTGGACGGATCAGGACCCGCGTGCACGCTGCTGGCTCAGTCGCGCACCGCGGGGAGTTCGTCCCCGGACGGCTGGCGCGACTTCAGCGCGGCGGCGGTTTCCTTGAAGCTGTCGATCGTGCGTTCCGGCGCGCGGATCTTCTTCATCTTGCGATAACCGAGGAAGCCGCACAGCGCGGCGACCACCAGCATCAGCGCGAACACGATGCCGAAGGCGGCCCAGCGCTGCAGCCACTCGGACAGCAGTTCGCCGAGGAAGAAAAAGAAGAAGAACGAGCTGTACAGGGCGACGACCAGAGCGACGATGAAGAAGACGCTGCCCTTGACGCCCTTCTTGACCTCGCCGACGACCTCCGACTTGGCCAGCTCGACCTCGGCACGGACCAGCGTCGACAGGTGCTGTGTGGCGTCCTTGACCAGCGCACCGATCGACTGCTCCCCGTTGCGCTCGCTGTCGTCGGACAGCGGCAGGTAGGGGACGGCGCCCATGCCATCGGCATCGTTGAGTTGGTGCTTGGGGCTGCTCACGCGCTTCATCGTGCCACGTGCCGAAAGATCAGGCTCGGCGGGCGCGCCGTTAGTCGTCGGTGACCTCGGGGTCTTCGGCGTTCGCGTGGACTCGGCTGCGGCGTAGCAGCAGGGCGGCGGCGGTCAGCGAGGCGATCGCCGAGGCGATCAGCACCGCCGCCTTGGCCTGTTCGGCCAGCGCGCCGTCCAGCGCGAGGTCGGCGATGAGCAGGCTGACGGTGAACCCGACGCCGCCGAGCACCGACAACGCGGTCATGTCCCGCCAGCCCATGCCCCGTGGTTTCGCGGCGAAGCCGAGCTTCACCGCCAGCGCGCTCGCGCCGAGAATGCCGATCACCTTGCCGCCGATCAGGCCGATCATGATCGCCAGCGGCAGCGCCGAGGTGAACACCGAAGCGAGCGCGTCCCCGTCGATCTCGATGCCCGCGGCGAACAACGCGAAAAGCGGCACGGCCAGCGCCGCCGACCACGGCTGCAGCCGGTGCTCCAGCCGGATCGCGGGTGCGTGCTCCTCGCCTTCGTCGGGGCGGACGCGGGTGAGCAGGCCGAGCGCGACCCCGGCGATGGTGGCGTGGATGCCAGCCGAGTGCACCGCGACCCAGGTGATCACCGCCAGCGGCACGTACAGCCACCACGCCCGCACCCGCCGGTGCTGGAGCCAGGCGTAGAGCGCCAGCGCGACCAGCGCGATCGCCGCGGCGACCAGGTCGAAGCCGGTGGTGAACAGCACCGCGATCACGATGATCGCGCCCAGGTCGTCCACGACGGCCAGCGACAGCAGGAAAACCCGGGCGCTGCTGGGCAGGTTGGACCCGGTCAGCGCCAGCACACCGAGCGCGAAGGCGATGTCGGTGGCCACCGGCACGGCCCACGCGCGGTCGATGCCCGGCTCGCCCCAGCCGATGCCCAGCGCGACCACCGCGGGCACGATCATGCCGCCGAGCGCGGCGAAGATCGGCAGGATCGCCTGCTTGAACTTCGACAGCTCGCCGACCACCAGCTCACGCTTGAGCTCCAGCCCGGCGACGAAGAAGAACAGCGCGAGCAGCCCGTCCTTCGCCCAGTCCCCAATGGACAGGTCCAGGTGCAGGAAGTGCGGCCCCAGCTGGAAGTCCCGGATGTCGCGGTAGATGTCGCCGAGCGGGGAGTTGGCCACCAGCAGGGCGAGCGCGGTGGCCGCCAGCAGGATCAGCCCGCCGGTGGTCTCGGTGCGCAGGTACCGCGCGAATTCGGCGGCCTTGGCGGGAAGCCGGGGTTCGGGTGTGCTCACGCAAGCTCCGTTTCCGGGGTCGGGTTCAGCTTCGCCGACCAGACTTCCCGGCACACCTTTACGCGATTTTAGCGCCCGAACGGGTGGTCGCGGTGGCGAAGGTGGGCTTCCCCACGGGTGACTTGTCAGACAGCACCGTCAATACGACCGGACCTGTTCGTTGTTCACCGCCGGTCCTACCATGCGCTTTGACAACGATGTCTCGAAACAGGATGGACACATCGTGAGTACTACCTCTACCGAGGTCGGCAAGGACAAGGGGTTCTTCGGGCACCCACGAGGGCTGGCGAACCTCTTCGGCGTCGAGATGTGGGAACGCTTCTCCTTCTACGGGATGCAGGGCATTCTCGCCATCTACCTCTACTACTCGACCACGGACGGCGGCCTCGGCCTGGAGAAGCCGACCGCGCTCGGCATCGTCGGCGCGTACGGCGGCCTGGTCTACCTGTCCACCGTCGTCGGCGCCTGGATCGCCGACCGGCTGCTCGGCTCCGAGCGCACGCTGTTCTACAGCGCGTTGCTGATCATGGCCGGGCACATCAGCCTCGCGCTGCTCCCCGGGTTCGCCGGGGTCGGCGTCGGCCTGGTGTGCGTCGCCCTGGGCAGCGGCGGGCTGAAGGGCAACGCGACCGCGCTGGTCGGCGGGCTCTACGGCGAGCACGACGAACGCCGCGACGGCGGCTTCACGCTGTTCTACATGGGCGTCAACCTGGGCGGCTGGATCGGCCCGCTGCTGACCGGGCTGGCGCAGGAGGAACTCGGCTTCCACTACGGCTTCGGGCTGGCCGCGATCGGCATGGCCGCCGGGCTGATCCAGTACACGCTGGGCCGGAAGAACCTGCCCGACAGCGGGCGCGTGGTGCCGAACCCGCTGCCCGCCAACCGGCGTCCGCTGGTGGCGGTGCTCGCGGTGGTGGTCGTCGCGTTGATCGTGGTGGCCGTGCTGACCGGGTTCGTCACCGCGGAGAACCTGTCCGACCGCACCATCCTGGTGATCGTGATCGCCTCGGTCGCCTACTTCGCGGTGTTGCTGACCAGCAAGAAGACCACGCCGGTGGAGCGGAAGCGGGTGGCCTCGTTCATCCCGATGTTCATCGCCAGCGCCGCGTTCTTCGCGTTGTTCCAGCAGCAGTTCACGGTGATCGCGGCCTACACCGACGAGCGGCTGGACCGGAACCTGTTCGGCTGGGAGATGCCGGTGTCGTGGATGAACTCGGTGAACCCGGTGTTCATCCTGCTGCTCGCACCGGTGGTCGCGGCGATCTGGACGAAGCTCGGCGAGCGGCAGCCGTCGTCGCCGATCAAGTTCGCCATGGGCACCGGGATCGCCGGCGTCTCGTTCCTGCTGTTCCTGCCGCTGGCCGGGGGTGGCCCGGCGTCGACGCCGTTGCTCGCGCTGGTCGGGATCATCCTGGTGGTCACCGTGGCCGAGCTGAGCCTTTCGCCGGTCGGCCTGTCGCTGTCGACGAAGCTGGCGCCGGAGGCGTACCAGACGCAGATGGTCGCGCTGAACTTCCTGTCGGTGGCGCTGGGCACGGCGCTGTCCGGCTGGCTGGCGCGGTTCTACAGCGCGGACAGCGAGGTGCCGTACTTCGGCACGCTGGGCGCGATCTGCATCGGGATCGGCATCCTGCTGGTGCTGGGCACGCCGTTCATCCGGAAGTTGATGTCGGGCGTGCGCTGAGCGTGGCAGGATGGGGCCGCTTTCGTCGCTGAGGGGAGAGTCTTGCGGGACAAGATCTATGCCGTGCTGACCACCGTGGTGGGGGTTTTCCTGCTGATCGGCGGTTTTGTGACGCTCTCCGATGACACGGTCAAATGCGGCAGCCAGACCATGGAGGCCGGTGACACCTGCGTGGAGTCCTCCCGCCGCGGCGGTTCCTCGACCGAGCGGTCGCTGGAGGAGCAGCGCGGGGACAACACGCGGACCGGCTGGCTCCTGCTGGGCGGCGGGGTGCTGATGCTGGGCGGCGGGGCGTTCTGGAGCTACACCCAGTTCCGGAAGAAGCGCCCCGCCGGTCCGCCGCCCGGTGAGTTCCCGCCGGGTGGCCCGCCGCCGGGTTTCCCGCCGCAGCCGCAGGGGCAGGCGCAGCAGGCGTATCCCCAGCAAGGCTTCCCGCCGTCGGGACCGCAGCCACAGCAAGGCTTTCCGGCTTCTGGGCCGCAGCCGCAGCAAGGTTTTCCGCAGTCGGGGCCGCAGCAGGGATATCCGCAACCCGGCTACCCGCAGCAGGGGCCACCGCCGGGGTATCCGCAGCAGCCCGGGTATCCGCCGCAGCAACCGCCGTACCCGCCCCGCTGACGCCGGGGCGGTAGTCCACAAAGGACTGATGCGTCAGCCGATGGGTTCCGGCAGCGGCCGCACGCGGTAGCCCAGCTCGATCACGTTCCCGGTCGCCGGGTCGCTCAGTTCGACGCGCCAGGAAGACGTGAACTGGTCCACGCCGTGGTGCATCGGAATGGTGCCCGAGATCAGCACCACGCCCGGCTCGTACCAGCCCTTCGAGCGCAGCACGTCCAGCCAGTACGCGGGCGTGAGCAGTTCCGCGAGCTTCCCGTGCTGGATTTCCACGTCACCAGCCCAGGCGCGCAGCACCAGGTCGTCGAGCCGGTCTTCGACGTCGACCAGGCGCCACGCTTTCCGCGCGAGCACGTCCGGGCCCGCGTTCTTGCTCCACGCCACGCCGTGCACCTCGAGCGCGCGGTCGGTGTGGTCGCAGGCCGCGGTCAGCAGCACGTCCTCCGGTGACGGCCCGGTGATCACCAGCGCCCATTCCGCCTCGCCGGAGGTGCGGCCGTGCTGCACCGGGACCTCGTCGGTCTGGCTGGCCAGGTAGGGCGCCACCGGGTACAGCGCCGGGGTGGTCGACGGCGCCGGGACGCCCAGCTCGGCCAGCTCCGCGACGTGCGCGGCGACGTCGTCCTGACTGCGGCCGGCGTAACCCGCGTTGAGCAGCGTGTGCACGTCCGTGTGCACCTCGCTGCCGTCCGGCAGGGTGAAGCTGAGCCGTGGGTACTCCGGCATGGGACCTCCTGACCAGGTAAAACTCAATTGGGACTTGCGCATGCAAGATGTATACAACCAGTATTACCGCAACTCGGCACCATAGCCAAACGGGATGTGAGCGATGACTGCACAAGAACAGGTGGACGGCCGCTCGCTGCGGCGCGCCTTCGCGGCGAGCCTGTCCGGGACCGCGCTGGAGTGGTACGACTTCGCCGCGTACTCGGTCGCCGCGGCGACGATCTTCGGCGAGTTGTTCTTCCCCGCCGGTGACAAGCTCGCCGGCACCATGGCGGCCTTCTCCACCTACGCCGTGGGGTACCTGGCCCGCCCGCTCGGCGGTTTTGTCTTCGGCAGGCTCGGCGACGTGATCGGCCGCAAGCGCGTGCTGGTGTTCACGCTGATCCTGACCGGCGTCGCCACCTTCCTGATCGGCGTGCTGCCCACCTACGAGAACATCGGCGGGCTCGCCGCGGTGCTGCTGGTCGCGCTCCGGTTCGCGCAGGGCGTCGGCATCGGCGGTGAATGGGGTGGCGCGGTCCTGCTCTCCAGCGAATTCGGTGATCCACGCAAACGCGGGTTCTGGGCATCGGCCGCGCAGGTCGGCCCGCCCGCGGGCAACCTGCTCGCCAACGGTGTGCTCGCGCTGCTGGCCGTGCTGCTGTCCGAGGCCCAGTTCAACTCGTGGGGCTGGCGGATCGCCTTCCTGCTCTCCGGCGTGCTTGTCCTCTTTGGACTCTGGATTCGGCTGAAGCTGGAAGAAACCCCGGTGTTCAAGAAGATCGCGGAGAAGGGCGACCGGCCGCAGGCGCCGATCTCCGAGGTGTTCCGCGACGAGCGGCGCGGGCTGGTCGCGGCCGTGCTGATCCGCGTCTGCCCCGATGTGCTCTACGCGTTGTTCACCGTTTTTGTGCTGACCTACATGACGCAGGAACTGGACATGTCGCGCAGCGAAGGCCTGACCGCGGTGATGATCGGCTCGGCCTGCCAGCTGGTGCTCATCCCGGCGGCCGGCGCGCTCTCGGACCGGGTCAACCGGCGCAAGCTGTACCTGGCGGGCACCATCGCCGCCGGGATCTGGCCGTTCATCTTCTTTCCGATGGTCAGCACCGGCTCGTTCCTCGCCGTGGTGGTCGGCATCGTGCTCGCACTGGTCATCCACGCCCTGCTGTACGGCCCGCAGGCCGCGCTGGTCACCGAGCAGTTCTCGCCGCGGCTGCGTTACACCGGCAGCTCACTCGGCTACACGCTGGCCGGGGTGGTCGGCGGCGCGCTCGCGCCACTGCTGTTCACCGCGTTGTTCGCCGGGTTCGGCACCTGGCTGGCGATCGCCGCGTACGTGCTGGTGACCGCGATCGTGACGGTCATCGGCGTGCTGATCGGCCGCGACCCCGACCCGGCCGAGTACGAGGCGCACGACAACGCCGATCAGCTGGTCAGCTGAAGCTTGAGGGTGGTGCCGAGGTGGTGGTCGATGGCGGCGTGCGTGGCGGCGAGGTCGCGCGCCGCCAGGCCGTCGACGATCGCCTGGTGCTCCTCGCAGACGGCGTGCTGGCGGTTCGGGCAGGCGAACAACGCGACCAGCCCGGCCCGCAGCTGCCGGTCGCGCAGTCCGGCGTAGGCCTTGCTGAGCATGGCGTTGCCCGCCGCGTCGATCAGGTGCGTGTGGAAGGCGGTGTCCAGCTCGATGAACTCCTTGGCCTGCGCGGGATCGGCGAGTTCGGCCTGCTGCTTGAGGGTGGCGCGCATGCGCTCGACCGGCACGCCGTCACCGGCGATGGTCTTCTCCGCGGCGAAGCGCTCCATCATGCCGCGCAGCTCGATCAGCTCGGAGAGGTCGCGGCCGGTGAGCGGGGCGATGTAGGCGCCGCGGTTGGGCACCAGTTGCACGAGTTCCTCGGCGGCGAGCATGAGCAGTGCTTCGCGGATCGGCGTGCGCGAGACACCGATCCGGCTCGCGAGGTCCTGTTCGCTGATGAACTGCCCCTGCGCGGCGGGATCGGGCAGCACCTCGCCCTTGAGGAACTCGTAGGCCTTCTCACGGCCGGAGCGGGCGGCCATCCATCCCCCTAGACTTTGTATACGACCTGTATACGAATAGTACATGCCACGGAAGCCGGAGGACGTGAGCCGAATGAAGGAACATCGCTACGCCATGACCGTCACCTGGACGGGCGACCAGGGCAAGGGCACCGCCACCTACCGCGACTACTCGCGGGCGCACGACGTCTACATCCCGGGCAAGCCGGTGCTGGCGGGCTCGGCCGACCCGGCCTTCCGCGGGGACGCCACCCGCTGGAACCCGGAGGAACTGCTGGTCGCCTCGCTGTCGGAGTGCCACATGCTCTGGGTGCTCGCGCTCGCGTCGATGGAGAAGGTGGTGATCACCGGCTACACCGACGAGGCGGACGGCGTGATGGTCGAGGAACCCGGTGGTGGCGGGCAGTTCCGCGAGGTGACGCTGCGTCCGGTGGTCACCGTGGCCGAGCCGGGCATGGTGGAAGCCGCGGAGAAGCTGCACGCGATCGCGCATTCGAAGTGCTACATCGCGCGTTCGGTGAACTTCCCGGTCCGGCACGAGCCGCGGACGCTGGCATGATCGACTGGCAGGTTCTGTCCACTGTGGAGGGTCGGCCGCTGGTCGGCGGCACCGGCACCTTCCGCACCCGCGAGACCGCGGTTTCCGGGCTGCTGTACGAAATCCGCTATCCCGCCGGGGTCGGTTCGCCGGAGCACCGGCACGACCACGACAGCGTCATCTATCTGCTGTCGGGAAAGTTGCGCGGCACGATCGACGGCCGGGAGGTCCGGCTCGCCCCCGGTGAGACCGTGGTGCACCCGCGCGGCGTGCCGCACACCGTGGAGGCGATCGAGGACAGCCACTGGCTGGAGTTCAAGTCGCCGCTGCCGGGACGGGCGCCGCTGAGCACCTGAAAACGGAAATCGGGACTGCCGCGTTTGGTCGCGACAGTCCCGATTTTTGTTGTGAGCAGGTGTTTACTGCTCGAGTTCCGCGAGGGCCTTCTTGGCCTCTTCCAGCTCGGCTTCGAGCTGGGCCACCTTCTGCGCCTGCTGTTCGCGGGCGGCGTTGATGACCTCGTCGATCGGGCCGGACAGTTCCTCGTGCAGTTCCTTGGCCGCGCGCGAAACGGCGGCGGCGGGGATCTCGATGCCGCGGGCGATCCACTTGCTGCCGTGCTTGAGCTCCGCCTGCCACTCACCGTCGGCGGTGCCGGTGACGGTCAGCGTCAGTTCGACGGTGCGGGTCTTCTTGGCGGTGGTCTGGCCCTTCGGACGGCCGCGCTTGGGCTTGGCCTCGGCCTGGCCGTTCTCGGGCGTCTGGGGAGCTTCCGCCTGGCCGTTCTCGGAGACCGGCTCCGGCGTCGCGGCCGGCGCCTCGGGTTCTGTCAAGGAATCCACGGTCATCGCAGGTCTTGTCTCCTTGCCGCAATAGATGGGTTCTCCCAGCGCGACAGCCTAGAACATGCGTTCGATCACCGCACGGCCGGGGGTGGGCAAGCGTAGCGCGGCCGCGTCGCCGCCCACGACCCCGGAAGCACGCGTCATTCGTCGGACTTGCCGGAGTTCAGGCCGGAGGAGATCAGGTCCATCACCGACGAGTCGGCCAGCGTGGTGACGTCACCGACCTGGCGGTTCTCGGCCACGTCACGCAGCAGGCGGCGCATGATCTTGCCGGAGCGGGTCTTCGGCAGCTCCGGCACCACCATGATCTGCCGCGGCTTCGCGATCGGGCCGATCTCCTTCGCCACGTGGTTGCGCAGCGCGGTGATGGCCTCCTCGCCCTTCGCCTCGTCCTGCGCCACGTTGCCGCGCAGGATGACAAAGGCGACGATGCCCTGCCCGGTGGTCGGGTCGGACGCGCCGACCACGGCCGCCTCGGCCACCGTCGGGTGCGACACCAGCGCCGACTCGACCTCGGTGGTCGAAATGCGGTGGCCGGACACGTTCATCACGTCGTCCACCCGGCCGAGCAGCCAGATGTCCCCGTCGTTGTCGTACTTCGCGCCGTCACCGGCGAAGTAGAAGCCCTGGTCGGCGAACCGCGACCAGTACGTCTCGCGGTAGCGCTCGTTGTCGCCCCAGATGCCGCGCAGCATCGACGGCCACGGCTTGTCGAGCACCAGGTAACCGCCACCACCGTGGCCGACCTCTGCCGCCTGGTCGTCGACCACCTTCGCCGAGATGCCCGGCAGCGCGCGCTGCGCCGAACCCGGCTTGGCCGCGGTGACGCCCGGCAGCGGCGAGATCATGATCGCGCCGGTTTCGGTCTGCCACCAGGTGTCCACGATCGGCGCCTTGCCCGCGCCGATGTTGTCCCGGTACCAGATCCACGCCTCCGGATTGATCGGCTCGCCGACGCTGCCCAGCACGCGCAGCGAGGACAGGTCGTACTTCTCCGGGATCTCCTTGCCCCACTTCATGAACGTGCGGATCAGCGTGGGCGCGGTGTAGTAGATGGAGACCTTGTACTGCTGGATGATCTCCCAGTGCCTGCCCTCGTGCGGGGTGTTCGGCGTGCCCTCGTAGACCACCTGCGTGGCGCGGTTCGCCAGCGGCCCGTACACGATGTAGCTGTGCCCGGTGACCCAGCCGATGTCGGCGGTGCACCAGTAGACGTCCTGGCCCGGCTTGTGGTCGAACACGTAGTGGTGCGTGTACGCGGCCTGGGTCAGGTAACCGCCCGACGTGTGCAGGATGCCCTTCGGCTTCCCGGTGGTGCCGGAGGTGTAGAGGATGTACAGCGGGTGCTCGGAGTCGAAGGCCTCCGGGGTGTGCTCGTCGGACTGGCCATCGACCAGCTCGTGCCACCAGAGGTCGCGGCCCTCGGTCCACGGCACTTCGCCCTCGAGCTTTTCGCCCGTGCGCTTGACGACGATGACCTTTTCCACCGATTCGGCACCGTCGAGCGCTTCGTCGACGTTGGCCTTCATCGGCGCGGCCTTGCCGCGGCGGAACTGGCCGTCGGAGGTGATGACCACCTTCGCCGCCGCGTCGTCCACCCTGGACCGCAGCGCGGTGGGGGAGAAGCCACCGAAGACCACGCTGTGCGTGAGGCCGAGGCGCGCGCAGGCGAGCATGGAGAAGATCGCCTCGGGAATCATCTGCAGCTGGATGGCCACGCGGTCGCCGGCGACCAGCCCGAGCGAGGCGAAGGCATTGGCCGCCTTGGAAACCTCGCGCTTGAGCTCGGCGTAGGTGATGTCCCTGGTGTCGCCGGGCTCGCCGACCCAGTGGATGGCGACCTGGTCGCCGTGGCCGCCGTCGACGTGCCGGTCCACGCAGTTGTAGGCGACGTTCAGCTTGCCGCCGACGAACCACTTGGCGAACGGCGCGTCGGACCAGTCGAGCACCTGCGTCCACTTGGTTTCCCAGTGCAGCCGCTCGGCTTGCTTGGCCCAGAACGCCTCGCGATCGGCATCGGCTTCGGCGTAGAGGTCCGCGTTCGCGTTGGCCTGGGCGGCGAACTCGTCACTGGGAGGGAAGGTCCGGCTCTCGGTGAGCAGATTGTCGAGCGCCGGCGACTGCTCGGTCATGGTGCGCTGCCTCCTGATTCGCGAATCCTGGGCTACCCCGGAGGGCACCGTAGCGACGTTGGTACCCGAAGTAAAAGGTTGCCTCGAGGTTACACACGGGCAGGTGGATCGGCTGGTCCGACGAATGGTGGCCGCGCGCGGACGAACGGCGGCTCAGCCCAGACGAGCGGCCAGGGAATCGCGTACGAATGGCCATTCCGGTTTGGTGACGGAGTACAGCACGGTGTCCCGGACCGAGCCGTCCTTGCGGACGCGGTGCCCGCGCAGGACGCCCTCCTTCTTCGCGCCGAGCCGCTCGATCGCGCGCTGCGACTGGACGTTGTTGATGTCGGTCTCCCACGCCACCCTGTTCGCGTCCAGTTCCTCGAAAGCGTGCTGCAGCAACAGGAGTTTGGCTTCGGTGTTCAACGCGGTGCGCTGCCAGGGCCTGCCGATCCAGGTGTGCCCGATGCTCAGGATCCGGTGCTTGGGCACGATCCCGTAGTAGGAGGTGGTGCCGGCGACGGCACCGGTACGCACGTCCACCTGCGCGAAGGCCAGCCGGTCCGGGTCGGTGAGGACCTCGGCGATCATCGCCTCGGTGGCGGCCACCGTCTCCGGCCGGTGCAGGCTCAGCCAGGTCCAGACCACTGGGTCGGACCCGGCTTCATGCAGCCCGGCTGCGTGGTCGGTGGTGAGGGGTTCGAGGCGCACGTGCTTGCCGACGAGCGTCGGACGGCGGGTCCAGTCGTTCACGCCGCCCACCGTAGGCCGGGCAAGTGGATATCGCACAGATCCATTTTCACCCAGTTCCAGCAGTCCACTTGCTCGTGCTTATGCTCGGGAAGTGGCAGAACGCGAAGAGCTGACCTGGGAACTGTTCGGTGAGGCGAGCCGGGCACTGGCCGAAGAAGTCGCCGGCAGCGGGTACGACCCCGACCTCATCCTGTCCATCGCGCGCGGCGGGCTCTTCGTGGCGGGCGCGCTCGGGTACGCGCTCGACGTGAAGAACCTGCACGTGATGAACGTGGAGTTCTACACCGGCGTGAACCAGCGCCTCGACCTGCCGGTGATGCTGCCGCCGGTGCCGAACGTGGTCGACCTGACGCAGAAGAAGGTGCTGATCGCCGACGACGTGGCCGACACCGGTGCCACGCTCAAGCTGGTCCGCGACTTCTGCGCCGACCACGTGGCCGAGGTGCGCTGCGCGGTGGTCTACGAGAAGCCGAAGTCGGAGGTCAGCTGCGAGTACGTGTGGCGGCGGACCGACAAGTGGATCAACTTCCCGTGGTCTTCGCAGCCGCCGGTGATCACCCGGGCAGCGCAGGTGCTGGACGCATGACCGATCCGCTCGCCCCGCTGCTGGACCTCGACGGTGTGGCCGCCGCGGTGAAGTCCGCGCAGGACGCCGTGTTCGCCGTGCACCGCCACCCGGCCAACCTGCGCGCGGGAGCCGCGACCGCCGCCGAGGCCTCGGTTCGCGCCGCCCGCGCGTCGGCCGGGATCGACGGCGGAGATCCCGACATCCCGGCCGAGGGCTCGGTCACCGACCCGGTGCTCGCGGGCTCGCTGCGCGTGGCCGAAGCGGCGGAGTCGCTGCTGCCGACCTGGCGGCGGGCGCCGTTGCAGGCGCTGGCGAAGCTGCACGTGCTCGCCGCCGCGGACCTGACCGCCGACGCCGACGCGCTCGGCAGGCCGCGCACGGGCACCGCCGAACGCCTCGAGCTGCTCGCGCAGCTGGTCACCGGCGCCACCTCGGTGCCGGGGCCGGTGCTCACCGCGGTGGTGCACGGGGAACTGCTCACGCTGCGGCCGTTCGGCACCGCGGACGGCGTGCTGGCACGAGCCGCCGCGCGGCTTTCGATGATCGCCACCGGGCTCGACCCGAAGGCGCTCACCGTGCCCGAGGTCGCCTGCTTCCGGCACGTGCGGCGGTACACCGCGGCCGCGGAGGCGTTCGCCTCCGGCGAGCCGGACGGTGTCCGCGAGTGGCTGCTGTTCTGCTGCCAGAGCTACGAAACCGGCGCGCGGGAGGCCACCGGCATCGCGGATTCCGCGGGCTCCTAGGAAATCCTAGGAAGCGCGCATGTGCAGCGACGCGAGTGCGTTGCGCACGTGCCCCTGGTTGGCCTCCAGCGCCTTGCCCGCCGTTTTGGTGTCCACACCGGACAGCAGGTGCACCAGTGCGACCTTGAGGTCGTCACCGGATTCGGCCAGCGCCTCGGAGCAGTCGTGCTCGCTCATGCCGGTGGCCTCACGCAGGATGCGCACGTTGCGGCCGCGCAGCTTCGCGTTGGTCGCCCGCATGCTGACCATCAGGTTCGAGTAGGTCCGCCCGAGCTTGATCATGGTGGCGGTGGAGAACGCGGTCAGGATGATCTTCTGCGCGCTGCCCGCCTTCATCCGGGTGGAGCCGGCGATCGCCTCCGGGCCGGTGTCCACCGCGATCAGCACGTCGACGCCCGGCACGTTCTGCGAACGCGGGTTGCCCGAGACCAGCGCCGTCCGGCACCCGGCCTCCGAAGCGGCCGCGAGCGCGCCGAGCACGTACGGCGTGCGCCCGGAGGCGGTGAGGCCGAGCACGAAGTCACCCGGCTCCACCGACTCGCGCAGCTCGGCGGCACCGGCGTCGTCGTCGTCCTCGGCGTTCTCCACGGCCTGCCGCAGGGCACGCGGCCCACCGGCGTGGTGCGCGACGAACCAGTCGTCGGGCACGTTGAAGGTCGGAACGAGTTCGGCCGCGTCGAGCGTGGCGAGCCTGCCGGAGGTACCGGCACCGACGTAGTGCACGCGGTGTCCGGCACGCAGGGCTTCCACCGCGTAGTCCACCGCGCGGGCCAGCTGCGGCAGCACCGCGTTGACCGCGTCCGGGACCAGCTTGTCCTCGGCGTTCAGCGCGCCGAGGATGCCCACGGTGGACATCAGGTCGATGTCCATGGTGCGGGGGTTCCGCTGCTCCGTCGGGGAGTCCACGTGGACCACCTGGCGGCGCAGGCCGACGAGCGGCCGAACTGTGTCCTTCACCTTCACATCACTCATTTCCCGGTCTCCCTCGGCCGGCGGCGGCCGTCCGGCCGGACGCCGAGCCGGTGGTGGCCGACGGCGTCGCGGGTGGCGTCCAGCGCGGACACGGCGGCATCCATGTGCCGCTGCGCCACGCCGATGAACATGCAGTCGATGACGGTGAGCTGGGCGATCCGGCTGGCCGTGGCCCCCGAGCGGAAGGTGGTCTCCCTGGCCGCGGTGGTGAGCACGTGGTCGGCCACCTCGGTGATCGGGGAGCGGGGGAAGTTGGTCAGCGCGACGGTGATGGCGCCGTGCTCACGGGCCACGCGGAGCGCTTCCACGGTGTCGGTGGTGGCCCCGGTGTGCGAGATGCCGACCGCGACGTCGCCGGGCTTCAGCACCGCGGCCGAGGTCAGCATGATGTGCGTGTCGGACCAGGCGAAGCTGACCCGGCCGATGCGGTGCAGCTTCTGCTGCAGGTCGGCGGCGACGAAGGCGCTGGCACCGACGCCGTAGACGTCCACCCGGCCGGCGCCGGCGATCAGGTCGATCACGCGCTGCAGGGCGGCCACGTCGAGCTGGTCGGCGGTCTCCTCGACGGCACGGGCGTCGGCGAAGCTGACCTTGCCGATCACCGCGGCCAGGTCGTCGTCCGGGCCGATCTCGCCGCCGAGGTTGCGGCTGGAGCGGGCCTCGGTGCGCGCGGTGTCCGCGGCCAGCGCGATGCGCAGCTGCGGGTAACCGCCGACGCCGATGGCCTTGCAGAACCGGGTCACCGTGGTCTCGCTGGTGTTCGCGGCCAGCGCCACCTCGGTGATGCTGCGTCTGGCGACGCTGGACGGGTCGTCGAGCACTACCTTGGCCACGCGCTGCTCGGCCCTGGCCAGGCCGGGCAGCAGCGACCGGATCCGGACCAGCGGGCTGGCCTCGGACTCGCGCACGGCGTCCCGCGCCGGGGCGGGTTCCGGGGCGGAGTCGGTGCCGGACTCAGGGCTGGTCACCGTGGGAAACTTACTAACCGTAGGAATCTGCGACAAGGCAACCCACACCCTTCGGAGGAGAGTGCCACCCGACGGTGTCTCCTGGTCGGGCAGCTCATGCTTGGTTGCTGTGAAAGTCGCTAACCAGGTCGAAGATGTTAACGTTCACTTGTTAACAACTTCGCAACTTGCTACACCCAGTGAAACTATCGGCGGTGATTGGCCCAAATGGGTAACGATGTTGTGACTAGTCGTAGAAGATTCAACATCTTTGCGCCCGTTCAATGAGCGCGCTGTGACTCAGCGACTACGCAACTGCCATCCCTGCGGTGTTACAGCTTCCGGCTCGCGTTCCAGGTCGAGTACCGCGTTACCGGACACCACGGCCTGCACGCCGTCCAGCAGCACGCCGCGCGCGGTGTACTGCTTGTCCGTGGTGTAACGCCAGCGCAGGGCCACATTTTCACTGGGCGGCACCATCGCGCTGACCGACCACCAAGATCGGTGCCCGGTGCCGGACAGCGCGCTGACCTCCCCGCCGGGCGCTCCCGGCCCGGCTGCCCGAAGTGACACCGGCTGCCAGGTCGTCCCGTCCGTGGAGGACTCGAGCACCAGCTGGTCGGTCGATTCGGTATCGACGAAGGTGTCGAAGGTCACTCTCAGTGGTCGGTCACCCACGGTGAGCGGCTTCGTGGTCAGGGTCGCGGTCGACAGGTTGCCGATTTCCGAAAACCACGCGTCGGGCCCGTGCTTCGGCGGCACCGCCAGCGCGCGCGACAGCCCGGTCGCCCAGGCCTCCCTGGCCGCGTTGATCGAGCCCCAGGTCCGGGTCGGGTGCACGCGGTTGGTCAGCAGGATGGCGATCGAGCGCGAAGCCGGGTCGATCACCAGCGAAGTGCCGGTGAACCCGGTGTGCCCGGCGGTACCGGGCGAGGTCAGCCCGCCCATGTACCAGAGCTGGTCCAGCTCGAAGCCCAGCCCGTGCGCGTTGCCGGGGAAGTCCTGGTTGTAGTCGGTGAGCATCTGGCGGACGGTGTCCTGCCGCAGGATCCGCTTGCCGCCGTAGGCGCCGCCGTTGAGCACGGCCTGCCCGAGCACGGACAGGTCCGCGGCGGTGGAGAACACCCCGGCGTGCCCGGCGACCCCGCCCAGCGACCACGCGTTCTCGTCGTGCACCTGGCCGCGGATCATGCCGCGGTCCGGCACGGTCATGAACTCCGTCGCGGCGATCCGGTCCAGCTTTTCGGCGGGCGGGTTGTAGCCGGTGTCCACCATGCCGAGCGGTTCGGTGATGCCCTCGCGCACACGCACGTCCAGCGGCTGCCCGGTGATCCGCTCCACCAGCACGCCCAGCGTGATCAGGTTCAGGTCGGAGTACTTGTAAGTGCTGCCCGGCTCGTACACCGGCTTGACGTCCATCACGGCCTTGATGCGCGCGGCCTTGTCCGGCCAGTCGCGCCACAGCGGCAGGAACGGCTCCAGCCCGGAGGTGTGCGTGAGCAGCTGCCGGACGGTGATGCACTCCTTGCCGTTGACCCCGAACTCCGGCAGGTAGGTGGCCACCTTCTCGTCGATGTCCACCTGACCGGTCTCGACCACCTGCATCACCGCGAGCGAGGTGAACAGCTTCGAGATCGAGGCCAGGTCGAAGATGGTGTCCATCCGCATCGGCACCTGCTGATCGGGCGGCAGCTCGGTGCCGGCGCCGTCGGCGTACCGCAGCGCGGAGCCGGCGGTGTGCGTGTTCACCACCATGCCGTCGTGGACCTGCATGCCGACGGCACCGGCGAACAGCGGGTGCCCGGTGCTGTCCGGCCTGGTCCAGGCGTCGATCTTCTGCTCGGCGGCCAGCAGCGGGGCCGGGTCGAGCCCGGCCTCCTCCGGCGTGGCCGGGCGCAGCGTGGTGCCCGGCGGGGCGAAGCCCTGCTGCGGCCGGTCGAACCGGCCGGTCACCGCTTCGCCCTCGGCGGCGACCACGCTCGAGGTCATACCCGCCATGGTGACCGCCGCGATCGCGATCAGCGCGCCGAGCCTCATCGCTTCCCCCTCTTACTTGTAGAGCAGGTACTGCCGCCGTCTGCGGTCGAAGTCCGCCAGCTCGCCCTGCCACGAGCCGACGATCTCGTCCACGCCCGCCCCCGCGTCGACCATGGTCCGCAGCCGCGCCGAGCCGGAGAGCTTGTCGATGAAGTTGTCCGGCCGCCAGCCGAACAGGTTCGGATGCACCTTCTTCGCGGTGACCAGCATGGCCACGCCGGTGCGGACCGCGTCGAAGGCACGTGGATCGGTGACGGTCAGCTGCACGCCACCGCAGGTCTCGCCGACGAACTTGTGGAACGTCGGCACGAAGTAGTTCTCACGGAACCGCGCGCCCGGCAGGTTCAGCTCGTCGAGCGCCTCGCGCCAGCGCCAGTCCAGCTTGGGCGCGCCGATGATCTCGAACGGCCTGGTGGTGCCGCGGCCCTCGGAGAACACGGTGCCCTCGAACAGGCCGGTGCCCGGATACGCCAGCGCGGTGTCCGGCGTCGGCATGTTCGGGCTCGGCGGTGTCCACAGCAGACCGGTCCCGGCGAAGAAGGTGTCCCGGCGCCAGCCCTTGACCTGGATGATCTCCAGCTCCGGCGGTTCGACGCCCTCGGCGGGCAGGAACTCGCCCGCGAAGTACCGCGCCAGCTCGCCGACGGTCATGCCGTGCTGCTGCACGATCGGCTTGCGCCCGATGCCCGAGGCGAACGCCGGGTCCAGCATCGGGCCGTACGCCCGGCCGCCGAGCGGGTTCGGCCGGTCCAGCACGACAAAGGCGGCGCCGGTCTTCGCGGCGGCCACCATCGCGGTGTACATGGACCAGATGTAGGTGTAGAAGCGGGCGCCGACGTCGGCGATGTCGAACACCACGGTGTCCACACCCGCCTTGGTCAGCATCCCGGCCAGCTTCGCGGCGTCGGCGCCGTACGCGTCGTACACCGGGACGCCGGTGCGCGGGTCGACGTAGTCGCCTTCCGAACCGCCTGCCTGCGCGCTGCCGCGGAAGCCGTGCTCCGGCCCGAAGACGGCCACCGGGCGCACGCCGGCGGCCACCATCGAGTCGACGGTGTGGTCGAGGCTCGCGAGCACTCCGGTCGGATTGGACAGCACGCCGAGCTTGCGCCCGGCGAGCTGCTGCCAGCCCTGCTTGGCCAGCTGGTCCGCGCCGGTGATCACGCCGCCGTGGTGCTGTGTCTCGTTTTCCTGCGCGCTCGCGCTGCCGACGGTCAGCAGGGAGGCCGCGGCCGCGCCGCCGAGCAGTCGCCTTCGGGAGAAGCCCATGGGATTACCAGCTCAGTCCGTGGCCGAAGGGGAAGAGGACCTGGCCGTCCGCGGCCGGGATGTTCACCGGCAGCTTGCCCTGCGGTGAGATCTCGCCCTTGAGCACCTTCGCCAGCGAGTTCATTGTGACCTCACGCCAGTCGTAGGTGACCGCCCAGGTCGGCACGTCCGCGTAGCCGGGGTCGTAGGGCTCCTGCACGCCGACCGCGATCACCGGCTTGCCGGTGGCCTGCAGCGACTTGACCAGGTTGACCTGGTTCGCGCTGGTGCGCAGGCCGTTGGTCAGCACGATCACGGTGTCCGCGCCCTTGGCAGCTTCGACCGCCTTCGCCACGGTGTCCGCGTTCGGGCTGGTGCCGGTGGACAGGCCGGTCGCGCCCAGCGCCTTCGCCAGCGCGGCGACCGGCTCGGCCGGGTACCCCGGGTAGTCCGGCCGGTTGTACCCGGTGACCAGCACCTTGCCCGGGTCCTTGAGCGGCAGCAGGTTCGCATCGTTGCGCAGCACGGTGGTGGTGCGGTCGGTCAGCGCCTGCACGTCGGCCAGGTGCGCCGGCGTGCCGACCTTCTTCTTGACCGCGTTCACGTCCGCCATCGGCTGGGCGAAGATGCCGCGCTTGAGCTTCAGCTTGAGGATGCGGATGACGCTCTCGTTGATCCGCTCCTCGGTGATCCGGCCGCTCTTCACCGCGTCGAGCACGCCGTTGATCGCCACGTCCAGGTTCGGCGGCATGAGCATCTGGTCGACGCCTGCCTCCAGCGCGAGCACCGGGATCTCGTGGTCCGGGTGCAGCTTGCGCACACCGGCCATCTGGAGCGAGTCGGTGACCACCACACCGCGGTAACCGAGTTCGCCGCGGAGCAGGTCGCCCATGATCGGCTTGGACAGCGTGGCGGGATTGCCCGACGGGTCCAGGCTCGGCACGGTGATGTGCGCGGTCATGATCGAGTCGGCGCCCGCCTCGATGGCCGCCTTGAACGGCGGCAGGTCGATCTCGCGCCACTCCTGCTCGGTGCGGTCGATCTCGGGCAGGCCGGTGTGGCTGTCCTCGGCGGCGTCACCGTGGCCGGGGAAGTGCTTGGCCGCGCTGGACACCGTCTCGGTGGCGCGGCCGGACCGCTGGTAGCCGTCGATCTCCGCGGTGACCAGCGAACTGGCCAGCGCCGGGTCGGAGGAGAACGACCGCGAGCCGATCACCGGGTTGAGGTGGTTCGAGTTGATGTCCGCGTCCGGCGCGAAGTTCTGCGCGATGCCGACGGCCCGCAGCTCGTGCCCGTTGATGGTGGCCAGGCGCTTGGCGTCCTCGGTGCTGCGGCCCGCGCCGACGGCCATGCTGCTGGGGTACTCGGTGGCCGGCTTGCCGAGGCGGGTGACCCGGCCGCCCTCCTGGTCGATCGACAGGATCAGCGGCAGCTTCGCGCCCGAGTTCAGCGCGGCCTTCTGCAGGCCGTTGGAGAACTTCGCGAGCTGGACCGGGTCGTCGATGTTGTCGGTGCCGGGGTTGTTGAAGTAGATGACCCCGCCGACGCCGAACTTCTGGACCACCTCGGCGGCGGTGCCCACGCCGTACTTCTTCTGGTTGCTCGGGTGCACCTCGGTGGCCGACTTGCCGAAGACGTCGGCGACGAACAACTGGCCGACCTTCTGCTCCAGCGTCATCCGGGCGAGTGACTGCTTCGCCTCGGCCGTCTCGGCGTCGTCCTGCCGCTGGGCCGCCTGCTGCCGCTTCACCGGGGTGTCGGCCGGGTTCATCGCCGACGCGGGCACCGCGCCCGCCACGCCGGTGGTCGCCAGCAGCGCGGCGAGGGACGCGGCGAGCGCATGGTTCCTCCGTCGCTGCTTGCTCGTGCGCCCGATACTCACGTCGGCCTCCCTGTTCGGTTCCGCTTGGCTGACAGGTATAGCCGGTATGGAGTTGGGGACTCACCTGTTTGGACCGGCATCGGGAAGCTACTCACCGAACCAGCGCCGGTCAACGACCCGCTGTGCCGTTCGGAGTACGCAGCGCTCACACCGTGATTCCGGCGTGTCTCAAACGTTTGTGCGCACCCCGAACATGCTGCAGGCGGCGCCGACGAATCGGCGCCGCCTGCTCGCGCGGACTGCTGGGTTACCAAGCGTGCAACTCCAGTCGTACCTACCTGGACTCGGCGTCCGGCGTCCCGGTACGCAATCCCTAGACGACAAGCCTCCCGCGGCGTGCTGCGCGTGGGTGCCCGGAGTCCGCGCACGGAGCTCTTTCGGGGTGGAGTGAGGCTTCTCTTCGCCTCGTCCCTGGCCGACAAGATGTCCGCACTCACTTTGTACGCCAGTGATGCCGGTCACTTCAAGGGCGCGATCGGGTGCACCGGTACAGAGGCACGATTCAGTGACCCCGACACCCTGCGCTACCAGCGGTTATGTCATCCGGGTGAGGTTTGTCAGGCCTTGCCTTCCTTGCCT
The DNA here is from genome assembly GCF_003312875.1 of Amycolatopsis albispora. NCBI lineage: Bacteria > Bacillati > Actinomycetota > Actinomycetes > Pseudonocardiales > Pseudonocardiaceae > Amycolatopsis > Amycolatopsis albispora. The sequence continues at coordinate 5,803,665 of NZ_CP015163.1, read as the reverse complement.
TTCCGGCGCTTGGCCAGCCCGTACCAGGTGGCTCCGGCGGCCACCGCGCCCACGCCGAGACCGACCGCGATGGCCGGACCCGCGAGGCGGTTCCGCAGCGGCACGGGATGGGTGAAGGCGAGCACCGGCCAGCCGCGTTCGGCGGCCAGCCGGCGCAGCGTCCGGTCCGGGTTGACCACGTGCGGGCTGCCGACCACTTCGAGGAGCGGGATGTCGGTGCTGGAGTCGGTGTAGGCGGCGCAGGCGGACAGGTCGTACCCGCGTTCGGCGGCGAGCCGTTTCGCCGCGACCGCCTTGTTCTCGCCGTAGCAGTAGAAGTCCACTTCGCCCGAGTAGCGGCCGTCGACGATCTGCATGCGAGTGGCCACGCTGTGCGTGGCACCGAGCATTTCCGCGATCGGCGCGACCACTTCCTCGCCGGTCGCCGACAGCACGATCACGTCGTGGCCCTGCTCGCGGTGCTCGGCGATCAGTTCCGCGGCTTCGGCGTAGACCAGCGGATCGACCACGTCGTGCAGGGTTTCCGCGACGATCGCGCGGACCTGCGAGACGTCCCAGCCCCGGCACAGCGCGGAAATCTCCGCGCGCATCCGTTCGGTCTTGCTGGCGTCGGCACCGGAAAGGGAGAACACGAGCTGCGCGTACGCGCTCTTCAACGCGGCGCGGCGGTTGATCAGGCCGCGGCTGAGCAACGGCTTGCTGAACGCCAGTGCGCTGGACGAGGCGATGATCGTCTTGTCGAGGTCGAAAAACGCGGCCACCGGGGACTCCGGCGGCGTGAAGCGGGGATCTGCCACCGTTCAACAATAGGCGTGGCCCCGGCACTGTTCCCCGGTGCGGGCGGAAAATCCACGACAGGGGACCGGCGCCGATCCGGAGTTCCGTTACCGAATTGTGGGCGTCTTGAACAGCGATAACGCGCTCAGCGCGTGGTTACAGTGGGAGTGCCCGGTGTCACCCGGGCCGGTTCAGTCCGACCCCCCCCGGGGCTGGACCCCCAGCGACCCCCGCCCCTCCCCCCTGGCGGGGGTCGTTCTATGTCCGCTTTGGTGACCTGGTCGCGGTGTGTTCCTGGGTTGCTGTGTGTTCCCGGTTGTCCACAACCGACCACTTGTCCACAGCCCCGCTCTCCCGCGCTTGTCCCCTCCCCACCCCCAGGCGACCGTGGAACCCAAGCCACTCGCCGCCGAACCAAATGGGGGGGATACCAGTGACCGGAAACCGCGCCCTCGTAGTCGCGGCCGACGCGGTCGTACTCGACGAAGTCCTGCGCCTCGCCGCGGTCGCGAATTGTGAAACGGAATGCGTACCGGATCTTTTCGCCGCGCGGGCGCGCTGGAAAGAAGCGCCGCTGGTGCTGGTGGACGAAGCCGCCGTCACCGAGGACGACCCGGTCGAGCTGCCGCGGCGCAAGGGTGTGCTGGTGGTGTGCAAGGGGCCGCCGGAGCCGGGGACCTGGCAGCGCGCGTTCGCCGTCGGCGCGCAACAGGTGCATTCCCTGCCCGATGACGAAACCGCGGTGCTGAAGGCATTCGCCGAAATCGTGGACGGTCCGGCCCGGCCGGGCGGACGCGTGCTCGCGGTGCTCGGCGGGCGCGGTGGCGCCGGCGCCTCGGTGTTCGCCGCCGGGGTCGCCACCGTCGCGGCGAGAGCGGGGGAGCACCCGCTCCTGATCGACTGCGATCCACTCGGCGGCGGCCTGGATTTGTTGCTGGGCGCGGAAAACCACGGTCAGTCGCGCTGGTCCGACCTGCGCGTGGACTCCGGCAGGGTGCTGCTGTCCGCTTTGGACGAGGCCCTGCCGCGACGGGAGTGCGGGGCGGGCTGGTTCAGCTGGCTGTCGGCCGATGGCAGCCGTCCCAGCGGCGATGCCATCGCCGGCGTCGTGGAGTCGGCCCGCCGCGCCGGCCGCCTGGTGGTGTGCGACCTGCCGCGCCACCTCGGCGACGGCTCCGCCGAAGCCGCGGCGCGTGCCGACCTGGCCGTGGTGGTCGTCCCACTCGAACACCGAGCCTGCTCCGCCGCGAAGCACGTGGTCGCCCTCCTGCGAAGCGCGGGTGCAGACACCCGCATCGTCGCGCAGGGCCCCGCCCACACGGGCCCCACCGCCACCGAAGCCGCCACCCGCATCGGCGCCCCCCTGCTGGCCGAATACCGGCGAGAGTCCCGCCTCACCCGCTCCCTCGCCCGGGGCACCTACCCACCCCCACGCCGCCGAAGCCCCCTCCACTCCGCAGCGGTCGCCGCCCTAACCGCCCTCCCACGCCAGGAGCCCACCCCATGACCACCACCCTCCAACCCGCGCCCCACCCCTCCACCTCGCCCAGTCCGCCCCATCCCACTGCCTCACAACGCCAAACCCATCCCGCCGCCTCACAACGCCAGGCTCATCCCACCGCCTCGCATCCCCGCGCCCATCCCGCCGCCCTGCACCACCGGGCCCATCCCGCCGCCTTGTGCTGCCCGCCCAATCTCACCGCCTCGCATCGCCGGGCTCATTCGGCCGTCGTGCACCGCAGGGCTCATTCCGCCGCCTTGTGCTGCCCGCCCAGTCCCGCCGCTTTGCATGGCCGGGTTCATCCGGCCGTCGTGCACCGCCAGGCCCACCCCGCCGCCATACACCGCCAGGCTCTTCCGGCTGCCCTCGACCACCGTGCCCATTCCGCCGCCATGCATCACACGGCTCAAAACGCCGCCCTCGACCGCCAGGCCGACCCCGCCGCTTTACATCGCCCTGCCTCTCCCGCCGCGCCCGAGCGCCCTACCCGTCACGCAGCCCTCGGCCGCCGGACCTTTCCCGACGCTCTTCATCGCCTGGCCCGTCCCGCTACCTCTACGCCCAAGGCGCACCCATGTCCCCCGCATCCCAAGAACGCGCCCACCGCTCGCGCGCTACCCACCCTGTCCAGCGCCAAGTCGCCCGCCGCTCACAAAGCCCAGCCTGCGACCGAGCCGCTCGTCGTGCACATATCCCAATCCCCGGCCGAACTGCTCGTCGCGCAAAAACCCCAGTCACCGGCCGGGCCGTCTTCGACCAGCCCTGAGCCGCCTCCGGACACCATGCCGCCCGCTCCTGTTCCGCGGCCTGTCCCCAAGCCTCCGCCCAGGCCCCTGTCCCCGCAGCCAACCTCACCCACGCCAAGTCCTCCGTCCACACCCGACCCGCAGCCCGCGCCCGAAATCCCGCCCGCGCATCAAGCCCCGCCCGCTGCGCAGCCATGCCCGCCAATCACCACCACCCGGAACTCCCAACCCGCAAGACGCGGCACCGCCGAGAGAACGCACAAACCGGAGGCCCACCATGACGACTGATCTCGTCGATCGGGTACGCCGTCGTCTGGCCAGGGAGGGCACCGGAGCCACGGCCCTCGCCGAAGCGGTGCGTGCCGAGGCGAATGGCATCGCCGGGCATCAGGAACTGCTCGAGACGCTCCGCATGGTCCGCCACGAGTTCGTCGGCGCCGGACCGCTTGAGCCGTTGCTCGCCGATCCCGACGTGACCGACGTGCTCGTCACCGCACCCACCGAAGTCTGGGTCGAGGGCGCGGAAGGCCTCCGCAAAACCGAGGTCGCCTTCGCTGACGAGGACGCGGTTCGGCGGCTCGCGCAGCGGCTGGCGACCACGGCCGGGCGTCGCCTCGATGACGCGCAGCCGTTTGCCGACGGCTGGATTCCCGGTCCACACGGCCGCGTCCGGCTGCACGCGGTCCTGCCACCGCTGGCGCCCGACGGCACCTGCCTGTCCCTCCGCGTGCTCCGTCCGGCCAAGCACGACCTCGCCGAACTCCAGCGCCTCGGCACCTTCGGCGCGACCGGCGCCTCGGTGCTCCGCGCGATCGTCGCCGCCCGGCTGGCCTTTTTGGTCACCGGCGGCACCGGTGCGGGGAAGAGCACGTTGCTGTCCGCCCTCCTCGGCGCGGTGCCGCCGACCGAACGCATCGTCTGCGTCGAAGACGCGGGCGAACTCCATCCCTCGCACCCGCAGTTCGTCCGGCTCGTCGCGCGACCGCCCAATGTGGAGGGTGTCGGCGAGGTCACGCTGCGCGAACTCGTTCGCCAGGCCCTGCGCATGCGTCCGGACCGACTGGTCGTCGGTGAGGTCCGCGGTCGCGAGGTATGCGAGTTGCTCGCCGCGCTCAATACCGGGCACGAAGGCGGCTCCGGCACGTTGCACGCCAATTCGCCGAACGAAGTCCCGGCGCGGCTTGAAGCGCTGGCGGCGCTGGGCGGGCTTTCACGCGATGCCGTGCACAGCCAGGTCGCTGCCGCGATCCGCGTTGTGCTGCACATGGTTCGCGGTCCGGACAACACGCGACGCCTCGCCGAGATCGCGGTGGTGCGCCGGGGCGGTGACGGGCTCCAGGTCCTCACGGCCTGGCAGGACGGCATCTGGACCGAGCATGGCCCCGCCCTGCGCACCCTGCTCCCGGGCGACCCCGGAGGCAAGAGATGCTGACGCTCACCCTGCTGCTCGCCGCGGCCGCGTTGCTCACTTGGCCTGGTCGCGCGGTGGAACTCCCGCGCACCCCACCCCAGCCACGTGTCCGTCTACTTGCGACGGTGACGGGCTGCGTGACCGCTCTGCTGGCGGCCTTTCTCGCGCTCGGGCCGGCCGGGCCGGTGGCGGTCTTGGTTCTGGCCGCCGCGGGCCGGTACTTCTGGCGCTCGGTCGCGGCGGGCAAGGCGCGGATCGCGGAAGCCGAGGGCATGGCCGAGGCCATGCGCACGATGGCAGCCGAACTCGACGCCGGTGCCGATCCCGCCACGGCCGCCGAAACCGCCGCGATGGATTCGCCGCCCGAGACAGCCAAGGCGGTCCGGGCCGTGTCCGGTGCGGTCCGGCTGGGCGATGACCCGAACCTGTCCGAAGGCGCCGCCGCGCAACTGGCCCGCAGTTGGCTGCTGGCCCACCGCCACGGCCTGCCCATGGCCGGAGTGCTGGGCGCGGTACGCCGCGACCTCGATGCCAGCCTCCGGTTCACCAGGCGGGTCCAGGCCACCATGGCGGGGCCGAGGATGAGCGCGGTGGTGCTCGCCGCGCTGCCCGTGGCCGGGATCGGGCTCGGCGAGGCAATCGGCGCGCGGCCGGTGCACCTGCTGGCGAACACCGGGCTCGGGCAGCTGATGCTGCTGCTCGGCGCGGCGCTGCTCGCCGCGGGTGTGGTGTGGACGGCCCGGCTGACCAGGATCTCGCCGTGATGGCCGCGGCGATGGCGTTGCTCGCCGGTGCCGTTGCGCTCTGGCCGGGAATGCGCGAGATCCCGCGTCACGTCAGGAAGCCGCCTCGGCTGCTGCTCGAACTGACCGCGGTGGGCCTGATGGCGGTGCTGGCCGGAGTCGGCGGCATGGTCGTGGCGATCGGGCTGGTGCTGGGCATGCGGTTCGCCGCTCGGCGGCCTCGGGTGCCTTCGGCGGCCGACGCCCGGCGGCTCGCGGCGGGCTGGGATCTGCTCGCCGCGGCGTTGCGGGCCGGGTTGCCGGTGCCGGTCGCGATCCGGGCGGTCGCCGCGGGCGCGCCGGACGAGGTGGCCTCGGCCCTGCGCTCGACAGCCGAACTGCTCGCGCTGGGCGCGGACCCCCGCGACGCCTGGGCGGCGGCGAGCACCTGCGCCGACACCGCTGAGCTGGCCAGAGCCGCTCGTCGCACGGCTCGGTCCGGTTCGGCGCTGGCCGGGGTCGCCGACGCGCTCGCCGAGCGGGTCCGAGCCGCGATGCGCGACCAGGCCGAGGCGCGGGCGCAGCGCGCCGGCGTGCTGGTCACCGGGCCGCTCGGCCTCTGTTTCCTGCCCGCCTTCCTCTGCTGGGGCGTGCTGCCCGTGCTCGCCGGGCTGGCGGCCCAGCTGACCCTGCCCTGAACCCCTGGAGAAAGGACCCAACCATGAACGCGCTCGAGCTGCACCGGGATGCCGGTTCCGCGGCCGTCGAATACACGGTGGTGATCTTGGTCGCCGCCGCGCTCGCCGCGGTGCTGTTCAAGTTGGTCACCGGCGGAATGGTCGTCGATCTGCTGGCGGCCCTGGTCGAGGACGCATTGGAGGCCCCGGGATGAGGGCGCTCGACCGCGGGGCGGTGACCGTGGAGACCGCCATCGCGCTCGGCGCCCTGTCCGGCTTCTTCTTCCTGCTCATCGGTGGCCTGGTGGCCATGACCGACCAACTGCGGTGCGCGGACGCGGCCAGGGAAGCGGCCCGGCTGGTCGCCCGCGGGCAGCCGGAGTCGGCCGAGCGGGCGGTGCGCGAGATCGGCCCGGCGGGTGCCGAGTACGTCGTGCGGCCGGCGGGTGACGCGGTCACCGTCGAGGTGGCCGCCGGGGCGAGGCTGCTGCCGGGGCTCCGGCTGAACGGTCACGCCTACGCGCTGTACGAACCGGAGGTGGTGGACCGTGCGCCGGGATGACGGGGTGGCCACCGTCTGGGCGGCGTCCGCGGTCGCGGCGCTGGTGCTGGTGGCCACCGCCCTGTACGGGCTGGGCGCCGTGGTGCTCGCCAGGCAGCGGGCGTCGGCCGCCGCCGATCTGGCGGCGCTCGCGGCGGCCGGAGCCGCGATCGACGGGGCCGAAGCCGCCTGCGCGAAGGCCGGGCAGGTGGTCGCGGAGATGCGCGTGGAGCTGGCCGGATGCCGGCTCGACGGGTGGGACGCGCTGGTCGAGACGCGGGCCGGGCTGCCGGGGCCGCTGGCCCGGTTCCCGGCGGCCTCGGGCAGGGCGCGAGCCGGGCCGGTCGACAGCTCGTCGTGAGGTCCTGCGACGAACGGCAGGGCTGAACGGTCCCACTGCTCGCGCGTACGGCGAGCGGCCGTCGGCAGCCACGAGCAACGGTCGGCCAGGCGCGGTGAGCGGTATCACGTTCTGTTGCGTTCACGTATCACTGTGTGCTTCCCGATCGCCGCCGGATTCGGGAAAACCGTTGGTATAGCGAGGAAATGTCCGCTTCAGGTGAACAACGGGCGACGCGGAGGCCGCGAATCGGCCGATCTTCGGTTCTCCGGTGGCCGGGGATTCATTCGTCGTCCGATTCGCACCGGCCGTCGCGTGAGTACTTCCGGCGTTCTGCAAGTTGCCGTTTATTTGAGTGCAGAGCCGCTCACGCGGTTGAAGCAGCTAGGAGAGCAGGCAGGAAAATGTTGGACACAGACTGGTCGGACAGCTGGCGCGGCGCCTTCCGCATCGAACTGCGCGCCGAGGCGATCGGACTCGCCGGGCGTGGCTGGCCGGTGCTCCCGGGCACCTACCCGGCGGTTCCGGAGTCGGTGACTGACCAAGCCGGGGCCGACCCCGACTGGCAGAGCCCGGTCCCGGTGTACCCGAACTGGCGTGACGAGGTCGGCGCCCACCCGCACCGGGTCGCCGCCTGGTGGACCGAGGCGCCGTACAGCCTCCTGGTCGCCACCGGCACCGTGGTCGACGCGGTCGAGGTGGACGACGCGCTGGGCCGCCGCGCGGCCTGCCTGCTCCGCGCGCTCGGCCAGCCGGCGCCGATCGTGGCCATGCCGAACGGCCGGTGGCTGTTCCTCACCACCGCCGCCGGCGAGTGCCCCGCCGCACTGCGGGACCGCGAGTCGGTCCGGTACCACGGCGAGGGCAGCTGGATCCCGCTGCCGCCGACCCCGTTCCACCACGGGGTGGTGCACTGGCGGGTCAAGCCCGAGGTCTGGGGCTGGCGACTGCCGGACGCGGCCGTCGTGCACGACGTGCTTTCCCGCGCGCTCGACGGAGCGCGAGTTCAGCTGGCCGTCGCCGAACCGTCGGCGGCCTGATCGACCCCGTGACCACGCGGGAACTCGTGACGACCAACAGCCCCCAGCACGAGCTCCAGCACGGTCACCGCCCCCGCCTTGTCCAGTGGTTCGTTCCCATTCCCGCACTTGGGCGACTGAACACAGGACGGGCAACCCGCCGGGCACTCGCAGGAGACGATCGCCTCCCGCGTAGCGGCCAGCCAAGGGACCAACGCGGCAAAACCGCGATCGGCGAATCCCGCACCCCCGGGATGGCCATCGTGCACGAACACCGTCGCCTCCCCGGTGTCAGCGTGCAGCGCGGTTGACACACCGCCGATGTCCCAGCGGTCGCACGTAGCGAACAGCGGTAGCAGGCCGATCGCCGCGTGCTCGGCGGCGTGCAGGGCGCCGGGGACCCGCGCCGGTTCGACCCCGGCGCGACCCGGCGCCCTGCCCTCAACTCCCCGGTCCCCACCGGACAGCAGGCCGTCGGTGATCGTGTACCAGACGGCCCGCGTGCGCAGCACCTGCTCCGGCAGGTCCAGCGCGACCTGGTCGAGCACCGCGCCCGACGGCAGTCGGCGCAGGTAGCCGACCACCTGCGAGGTCACCGCGACCTCGCCGAGGCAGACCGTGACGCCGTCGAACTCCTGGCGCTCGTGCGTTTCCAGCACCGCGATGTCGACCACCTCCCTGGCCGACGTGCTCCACTCCGGTTCCTCGGCGTGCACCATCGCCAGGCCCTCTTCGAGGTCCAGCTCGTCGACCACGTACGACGAACCCTGGTGCAGGTACAGCGCGCCGGGATGCACCGTGTTGCAGGCCGAGCCGTGGTCGACCGTGCCGAGCAGGCGGCCGGTGTCGCCCTCCACCACGGCGATCGGCTCACCGCCCGAGCCGCGGATGTCCACCTGGTGCTGCGGGCGATCCCGCGAAGTCCAGTACCAGCCGCTCGACCGGCGCCGGAGCACGCGGTCGGCGACCAGCTCGTCGAGCACCTGGCGGGCACCGTCGCCGCCGAACGCGTCCAGTTCGCCGGTGGTCAGCGGCAGTTCGGCGGCGGCGCAGGCCAGTTGCGGGCCCAGCACGTACGGATTGCCGGGGTCGAGCACCGCCGTTTCCACCGGCCGGTCCAGCACCGCGGCGGGATGGTGGACCAGGTAGGTGTCGAGCGGGTCGTCCCGGGCGACAAACACCACCAGCGCCTGGTCACCGGAGCGCCCCGCCCGCCCGGCCTGCTGCCAGAACGAAGCGAGCGTGCCCGGATAGCCGGCGAGCACCACGGCGTCCAGGCCGGCGATGTCCACCCCCAGCTCGAGCGCGTTCGTGGTGGCGACACCGAGGAGTTCTCCCGACAACAGGGCCTTCTCCAGCGCGCGGCGTTCCTCCGGCAGATAACCCGCGCGGTAGGCGGCCACCTTCTCCGGCAGCAGCGGATCGACCTCGGCGAGGATGCGGCGCGCGCCCAACGACGTCAGCTCGGCGCCACGTCGGGAGCGGACAAAAGCGAGTGATCGGGCGCCTTCGATCACCATCTCGGCGAGGATCCGCGCGGCTTCGGCACCGGCCGAGCGGCGGACCGGCGCCCCGTTCTCCCCGGCGAGTTCGTCGAGCAGCGGCGGCTCCCACAGCGCGACCGTGCGCGCGCCGCGGGGCGACGCGTCCTCCGTGACCGGCACGCACTCGACCCCGGTGAGCCGCCCGGCGAACTCGGCGGGCTCGGCGGTCGTCGCCGAAGCGAGCACAAAAACCGGGGAACTGCCGTAGTGCCGCGCGACGCGTTGCAGCCGCCGGAGCAACAGCGCGACGTGCGAGCCGAACACCCCGCGGTAGGTGTGGCATTCGTCGACGACCACGTAGGACAGCTTGCGGAAGAACCGCGACCAGCGGGTGTGCGCGGACAGGATGCCGCGGTGCAGCATGTCCGGATTGGTGAACACCCAGCGCGCGTGCGCGCGGACCCAGTCGCGTTCGGCCATCGGGGTGTCGCCGTCGAAGGTGGCCGCGCGCACCCCTGGAACGTCCAAAGAGGACACTGTGCGGAGCTGGTCGGCGCCCAGCGCCTTGGTGGGGGACAGGTACAGCGCGCACGCCTTCTCGTCGGCGGTCAGCGCGGAGAGCACGGGCAGCTGGTAGGCCAGCGACTTGCCCGACGCCGTGCCGGTGGCGATCACCACGTGCCTGCCCGACCACGCCGCGTCGGCGGCCTCGACCTGGTGCGTCCACGGGCGCTCGACGCCGGCCGCGACGAAGCGCCCGGTCACCGCCTCCGGGGCCCACGACGGCCAGTCGCGGTAGCCGGGCGCCCGCGCCGGGAGCTCGGCGACGTGCGTGACCGGGTTCCTGTCTTCGGGAATGCCCGCGGTGATCCGACGCAGCAGGTGTCGCCCTCGGTCACCGTTGGTCGCTGGTCGCACTCGAAGAGCTTCGCACAGGGCACCGACAGGTTTCGCGGAGTGCGTTGCGGGGCAACAAGAACGGTCAAGTGATCAAGCTCACGACCTTCACGCAGCGTGTTCTCGCCGGGACGCCTTGCCGACGCCTCTCGCAGTACCAATACACTCCGGCAAACCACACCACTTGTGGTGTAGATCCCATGTCGGCGTCGACACGGCTTTCATCGGGCCTGGTCACGCCGATCACAGGCGACATTTCCAGGAGGACGAATGTCCCGGCAGTTCCTCGCGGAGGGCCCAGTGCTCTCCGGAGGTGACTACAGCATCGTGGCTGTGGTCGCCGTGGTCGCCCTTGCCGCACTCGTCGTTGGCTATTTCCTGCTCAAGGAGGTGCTGGCCGCCGGCCAGGGCACCGAGAAGATGCAGGAGATCGCCAAGGCGGTGCAGGAAGGCGCGGCCGCCTACCTCAAGCGCCAGCGCAACACCCTCGCCGTCTTCGGCGTGATCGTGTTCCTGCTGCTGTTCGCGTTGCCGGCGGAGGACCTGAACGAGCGCATCGGGCGGTCGATCTTCTTCCTCGTCGGCGCGGGGTTCTCGTTCGCGATCGGTTATCTCGGCATGTGGCTCGCCACGCAGGCGAACCTCAGGGTCGCGGCCGCCTCGCGCGAGGACGGCGGCAGGGAGAAAGCCATGCGCGTCGCCTTCCGCACCGGCGGTGCGGTCGGCATGGCGACGGTCGGCCTCGGCCTGTTCGGCGCCGCGGTCGTCGTGCTGGTGTACGCGGGCCAGGCCCCGAAGGTGCTCGAAGGTTTCGGCTTCGGTGCCGCGCTGATCGCCATGTTCATGCGGGTCGGCGGCGGCATCTTCACCAAGGCCGCCGACGTGGGCGCGGACCTGGTCGGCAAGGTGGAGCAGAACATTCCCGAGGACGACCCCCGCAACGCCGCCACCATCGCCGACAACGTCGGTGACAACGTGGGTGACTGCGCCGGCATGGCCGCGGACCTGTTCGAGTCCTACGCGGTGACCCTGGTCGCCGCGCTCATCCTGGGCAGCGTGGCCTTCGGGGTGGACGGGCTGCTGTTCCCGCTGATCGTGCCGGCCATCGGCGTGATCACCGCGGTGATCGGGGTCTACATCACCAAGGCGAAGGTCGGCGAAAGCGGGCTGACCACGATCAACAAGGCGTTCTACATCTCCGCGGTGATCTCCGCGGTGCTGTCCACCATCGCCGCGTTCGTCTTCCTGCCCGGCAGCTTCGCCGACTTCGGCACCGAGTTCGCCCAGCACACCGGCAACCCGGCGGTGATCGCCACCGTCTCGGTGATCATCGGCATCGTGCTGGCCGGCATCATCCTGTGGCTGACCGGCTACTTCACCGGCACCGAGTACAAGCCGGTCAAGGACGTGGGCAAGACCTCGGAAACCGGCCCGGCGACGGTCATCCTGTCCGGCCTGTCGGTCGGGTTCGAGTCGGCCGTCTACACCGCCATCGTGATCGGCGGCGCGGTGTTCGGCGCCTACCTGCTCGGCGGCTCGGTCGCGTTGTTCGCGGTCGCGCTGGCCGGCACCGGCCTGCTGACCACCGTCGGCGTCATCGTCGCGATGGACACCTTCGGCCCGGTTTCGGACAACGCGCAGGGCATCGCCGAGATGTCCGGTGACGTGGACGAGAAGGCGGCGGCGATCCTGACCGAGCTGGACGCGGTCGGCAACACCACCAAGGCGATCACCAAGGGCATCGCGATCGCCACCGCGGTGCTCGCGGCGACCGCGTTGTTCGGCTCCTACCAGGACTCGATCCGGCAGGCGCTGGAAGGCGTCACCGGCGCGACCACGGACGCGATGAAGTGGTTCGTCAGCGACATCGTCAGCCCGAACACGCTGGTCGGCGTGCTGCTCGGTGCCGCGGTGGTGTTCCTGTTCTCCGGGCTGGCCATCAACGCGGTCTCCCGCGCGGCCGGTGCGGTGGTCTACGAGGTGCGCCGCCAGTTCCGCGACATCCCCGGGATCATGGAGGGCACCACCCGGCCCGAGTACGGCCGCGTGGTCGACATCGTCACCCGCGACTCGCTGCGTGAGCTGGCCACCCCCGGCCTGCTCGCGGTGTTCGCGCCGATCGCCGTCGGCTTCGGCCTCGGCACCGGCGCGCTGGCCGGGTACCTGGGCGGCGCGATCGCCACCGGCACGCTGATGGCGGTGTTCCTGGCCAACTCCGGTGGGGCGTGGGACAACGCGAAGAAGCTGGTCGAGGACGGGCACCACGGCGGCAAGGGCTCCGAGGCCCACGCCGCCACCGTCATCGGTGACACCGTCGGTGACCCGTTCAAGGACACCGCGGGCCCGGCGATCAACCCGCTGATCAAGGTGATGAACCTGGTCTCGCTGCTGATCGCGCCCGCGGTGGTGCAGTTCTCCATCGGCGAGGACGCGTCGGTGGGCATCCGGGTGGCCATCTCGCTGGTCGCGGTGGCGATCATCGTGGTGGCGATCGTGGTGTCGAAGCGGCGGAGCACCTCCATCGCCGACACCCCGGCGAACGCGGAGGCCGCGAAGGCGTCCTGACGCCACGGCAAGACCGACGGGCCCGTCCGCACGACGATGTGCGGGCGGGCCCGTTTTCGTCCGGTGATGCGGAGCAGTGGGTTGTGCTGAACGGAGTACGCTCGGCGCGCTCGTCTGCATACCGAACGAAGGAGTACAGATGGGGCTCAAGGCTTCGCGCCTCGCCGTGACCGCCGCCGGACTGGCGTGCGCGCTGACGCTCACCGCCTGCGGGAACGACAAGCCGGCCGACAACGCGGCGGCACCGCCCGCCGCCCCGCCCTCGTCGGCGGCGGCACCGTCGTCCGCCGCGGCGGACGCGGACACCGGCGCGTGGGTCAACGACTTCTGCGGTGCGCTGGCCCCGCTGGCCGACCTCGGCCAGCTGAAGCCGCCGGAGATGCAGCCCGGCGACCTGGCCGGCGCGCGCAGTGCGGTGGGGGACTTCCTCGGCAAGATCGAGGGCAGCGTCGGCCCGGTGGTCGACGACCTGGAGAAGCTCGGCCAGGCGCCGATGCAGGCCGGTGAGGACGCCAAGACCTCGGTGCTGGAGCTGTTCAAGCCGGTGCGGGACGAGGCGAAGTCGGCAAAGGAGAAGCTGGACGCGGCGCCCGCCAACGACGCCAACGCGGTCAAGGAGGCGGCGACCAGCCTGCAGAACGTCGGCAAGGGCCTGCAGAAGGCCAGCACGGGCATGTCCTCGGCGAAGGGCACGGCCGAGGTCGAGGCGGCCGGCAAGGACCAGCCGAACTGCCAGAAGCTCAACGGCTGACCTTCGTTGACGGGGGCTCGGTCAGGCGGAAAATTGCCAACCGAGCCCCCAATGGGTTGCGAACATCCCCGGGCCTTGTACCGTCGGATGCGGCTTTGCCCCCGGTGTCACAGGAGGTGTAGGCGTTGCGGCCCCGGATGGGTGTTTTCGCCGCGGTGGTGGTGGGTGTTGGTGTGCTGCTGGGTGCCTGCGGGCAGCCGGTCGGCGAAAACGCGACGGGGTCGCGGATCGGCCAGGGGGCGCAGCCGCAGTCCGCTCCCGAGAGCGATCCGGAAGTGACCTGGGCGAACCAGTACTGCGGTGCGGTGGTGGGGCTGCTGGAGACGATGGCCGGCATGCCTCGGGTGGATCCGACCAGCCCGCAGAGCGCCGCCACCACGGCCAGCGACATGCTCGGCACGCTGGTCGGTGGTCTCGACCGGACACTGGTCAATCTCAACGGCCTGCCCGCCTCGCCCGCGCCGGGTGGTGACCAGGCCAAGCGCGCGGCCGTCGACAGCTACACCGGGATCCGCGATCGCGTGCAGCAGGCCAAGCAACAGCTGGACAGCGCCGGGCCGGGCACCCGGCAGGGGCAGGAGGCGATCAGCGCCGCGGGCAACGCGCTCGACGAGATCGCCAGCGCCGACCTGCTCAGCGGCCTCGCCGCGGCGCCACGCCTCCAGGACGCCAGCCGTCGCGCGCCGACCTGCAGTTCGCTCACCGAAGAGGGCAGCGCGCCGAGCCTGGCCACACCGCCGCCGCCCACCGCCTGAGCGCGAGGTCGCTCCCGAGCGACCTGGCTGAACGCACAGTGACTATCCAGATTCGAACGGATGTTCTACGCTGTCCGGCGTGCGGCAGATCTCGTTCTTCTCGGTGGAAGCGAGCGGGCCACGGTTGTCCGACCTCGCCGGGGTGCTGTGCGCGCAGGGCAGGGCGACGGCGTTCGGGCGGACGGCGGCGCGCCTGCAGGTGGTGGTCGAAGAGCCATGGCGGGCGCGGTTGCTCGCCGCCGAGTTCGCCTGGCGTGGTGTCCGGGTCACGCTGACCACGGCCGAATGCGGTAGTCCGCTGGTCCGCACGGCCTTCCAGGTGGACCTGCTGCCGATGGCCAACGCCTGGCTGGACGGGGACGACAAGATCGTGCCGCCGGGCTTCCGGCTCGACGGCGGCATGCTGCGGTTGTGGGCGCTGGCCGCCGGGCGCAACGAGCCGCGGGGCTACTTCTTCCCGTTCGATCCCGACGCGCCGCAGACGCACGCTCCACTCACCGCGGCGCTGGCCGCGGCGGGTGTGCCGGGACCGGTGGTGGGCCCGCGCGGGGGCGGGCCGGCGGTGCGGGTGCGCGGCAGGCGGCGGCTGGACACGCTCACCGAACTGATCGGGGACCCGCCGCCCGGCGCGGAAGCGCGGTGGCCGGGCGGCGCGGTCGAAGTTCCCGACCAGCCCTACGTGCGGTCGGCTATGGCCTGACCAGCGATTTGAGCAGGGAGGACGGCTTGGGCAGCTCGCAGCCGGCCTGGTTCAGGTCGATCCGGCTACCCGCGGTCAGGCAGCCGGGGATCTGGTGCGTCTGCTGGCCGTAGTTGCGGCCGTGGCGGACGGTCACGTTGCCCTGCTCGTCCACCTCGCACGGGTTGTTCATGGTGCACCGCTCACCGGACTCGTTGCCGGTGTTGTTCACGCCGACCACCTTGCCGCTGGCGTTGTCCACGATCGGGGAGCCTGAGGTCCCGCCGATGGTGTCGCACTCCGGCGTGTACCGGATCGAGTCCTGCCAGGTCCAGTCGGCTTCCCGCAGTTCGTGCACAAAACCGTCCACCGAGCAGCTGTAGATCTTCTGCCAGTAACCGGACACCACGCTGATCGCGGCGCCTTCCTCCGGCCGGGCGGCCAACTCGAGCGCCTTGATGCCGTAGGACTGCTCTATCTGGGTGTAACTGACATCAAGCCGGTAGAGCGCGGCATCCGTCCCGGTCATCGTGGCGTACTCCAGCCGGTTGGCGCGCAACTCGCCGATCGGACCGGAGCCGTCCGCGTTGAGCAGGGAGAAGGTCCGTGCGGACGGCTGGTCGACGATTACCTCGCCGGCCTCGGGGAAGCCTTCTTCCAGGCAGTGGCCGTTGGTCAGCACCAGGGCCGGGTCGTCCGCCGCCGCCGAAGCGGTTCTGACGACCGAGCCGGAGCAGTTCGACAGCGCGACCGCGCCGGCGAAGTCCACGGCCGCGGTTTCCGCGGCCGCCGGCATGGCGCTGACCAGCGCGAACGCGGCCGTGGCAGGCAGGATGGCGCCCAGCAGGCGTCGGGTCATCTCGGTGACCTTTCCGGATCGGCGAGGTGGTCACCGCAGAGGGTAGGCGATCGGTTACGCAGGGGGCCGATGAATATTCCGGTGGACGAGGTGTGTTAGCTCTGGAAAGAGAAACGTCATCGGCCGCCTGACCGATGCGCTGGACGTGCGGTCAACGGCGTGTTGCGCCACCTGTGCGGACACGAACGGGCATCGGCGTGCACACTGGCGGGTCGAACAGGCGTCGCGGTGACGGCGACGAGGAATGAGCGGAGAGCGGAACAGCGTGGCTGGATCGACACGGACGAAGAAGACTGCGGGCACCGGTGGCTCCGCGGGCGGCCGGGCGACGGGGCGCGGCGCCGGAAGCAACGGGGTCGTGCGGCGCCTGGTGATCGTCGAGTCGCCGACCAAGGCCCGCAAGATCGCGCCCTACCTCGGCGGCGGGTACGTCGTCGAGTCCTCGGTCGGCCACATCCGTGACCTCCCGCGCGGCGCCGCCGACGTGCCAGCCCAGTACAAGGGCGAGTCGTGGGCCCGCCTCGGCGTGGACGTGGACAACGACTTCAAGGCGCTCTACGTGGTCACCCCGGACAAGAAGTCCAAGGTGACCGAGCTGAAGGGCCTGCTCAAGGACGTCGACGAGCTCTACCTCGCCACGGACCCCGACCGCGAGGGCGAGGCCATCGCCTGGCACCTGCTGGAGACGCTCAAGCCCAAGATCCCGGTCCGGCGGATGGTCTTCCACGAGGTCACCGAGCAGGCCATCCGCGCCGCCGCGGACAGCACCCGTGAACTGGACGGCGACCTGGTCGACGCCCAGGAAACCCGCCGCATCCTGGACCGGCTCTACGGCTACGAGGTCTCGCCCGTGCTGTGGAAGAAGGTCATGCCGAAGCTGTCGGCGGGCCGCGTGCAGTCGGTGGCCACCCGGATCGTGGTGGAGCGCGAGCGCGAGCGGATGCGCTTCAAGTCGGCGTCCTACTGGGACATCTCGGCGACCATGGACGCCGGGCCCGACGCCTCGCCGCAGACCTTCCCGGCGCGCCTGCTCTCGGTGGACGGCTCGCGCCTGGCGACCGGCCGTGACTTCGGCCCGGACGGCCAGCTCAAGGCCAGCGCCGCCGACGTGCGCATCCTCGACGAGACCGGGGCGAACCAGCTCGCGCAGGCCCTGCGCGACCAGGCGTTCTCCGTCTCCAGCGTGGAGGAGAAGCCGTACACCCGGCGGCCCTACGCGCCGTTCATGACCTCGACGCTGCAGCAGGAGGCCGGGCGCAAGCTGCGGTTCTCCTCGGAGCGCACCATGCGCACCGCCCAGCGGCTGTACGAGAACGGCTACATCACCTATATGCGTACCGACTCCACGACGCTGTCGGAGACGGCGATCCAGGCGGCACGCAGCCAGGCGGCGCAGCTGTACGGCAAGGACCACGTGGCCGACAAGCCGCGCCAGTACACCCGCAAGGTGAAGAACGCGCAGGAGGCCCACGAGGCGATCCGGCCGGCCGGTGAGGTGTTCCGCACGCCGGGGCAGGTCGCCGGTGAGCTGGAGGCCGACGAGTTCCGGCTGTACGAGCTGATCTGGCAGCGCACCATCGCCTCGCAGATGGCCGACGCCAAGGGCACCACGATCTCGGTCCGGATCACCGGCAACGCGACCTCCGGCGAGGAGTGCGTGTTCTCCGCGTCGGGCCGCACGATCACCTTCGCCGGGTTCCTCAAGGCCTACGTGGAGGCGGTGGACACCGAGACCGGCGGCGAGGCCGACGACAAGCAGAGCAGGCTGCCGCAGCTGGTCAAGGACCAGGCGCTGACCGCGACCGAGCTGAGCCCGGACGGGCACACCACCTCGCCGCCCGCCCGGTACTCGGAGCCGAGCCTGGTCAGCAAGCTGGAAGAGCTGGGCATCGGCCGCCCGTCGACCTACGCGTCGATCATCAAGACCATCCAGGACCGCGGGTACGTCTGGAAGAAGGGCTCCGCGCTGGTGCCCTCGTGGGTGGCGTTCGCGGTGATCGGCCTGATGGAACGGCACTTCGAGCGGCTGGTCGACTACGACTTCACGGCCGGCATGGAAGACGAGCTCGACCGCATCGCCGCCGGTGACGAGCAGCGCACCCAGTGGCTGTCGAAGTTCTACTTCGGCGGCGACATGGGCGTGGACGGCTCGATCGGCCGTCTCGGCGGGCTGAAGAAGCTGGTCGAGGGCAGCGTCGAGGACATCGACGCGCGCGAGATCAACTCGATCCCGCTGTTCAGCGACGACGAGGGCCGGACCGTGGTGGTCCGCGTCGGCCGCTACGGGCCGTACCTCGAGCGTGAGGTGAACGGCGAGTCGCAGCGCGCGAACCTGCCGGAGGACCTGCCGCCGGACGAGCTGACCGCGGAGATCGCGGAGAAGCTGTTCGCCACCCCGCAGGAGGGGCGTTCGCTGGGCACCGACCCGGTGACCGGGCACGAGATCGTGGCCAAGGAGGGCCGCTTCGGGCCGTACGTGACCGAGGTGCTGCCCGAGCCGGAGCCGCTGCCGGAGGGTGCCACCGCCGCGCAGAAGAAGGCCGCCAAGGCCAAGCAGCCGAAGCCGCGCACCGGCTCGCTGTTCAAGTCCATGTCGATCGAGACGATGACCCTGGAGGACGCGCTCAAGCTGCTGTCGCTGCCGCGGGTGGTCGGCAAGGACCCGGAGTCCGGCGACGAGATCACCGCGCAGAACGGGCGCTACGGGCCGTACCTGAAGAAGGGCACGGACTCGCGGTCGCTGGAGACCGAGGAGCAGCTGTTCTCGATCACCCTGGAAGAGGCGCTGAAGATCTATTCGGAGCCGAAGCGCCGGGGACGGCAGGCCGCCGCGAAGCCGCCGCTGAAGGAACTCGGCGAGGACCCGGTGTCGAAGAAGCCGATGGTGGTCAAGGACGGCCGGTTCGGCCCGTACGTGACCGACGGTGAGTACAACGCCACGCTGCGCAAGACCGACAGCATCGAGTCGCTGACCGCCGAGCGCGCTTCCGAGCTGCTCGCCGAGAAGCGGGCGAAGGGGCCGGCGCCGAAGAAGAAGGCACCGGCCAAGCGCAAGGCACCGGCGAAGAAGACCACGGCGAAGTCCAAGAGCTGAGCGTAACCAGCCCTCTCAGCCATTGGGCGGATTCAGCCCGCTCGTTCGTGGATACCCTGGGAAGTGACCGCTTTCCAGGGACCACGAGGAGCGTGTGGTGGGCGACGACAAGCTGTACGACGGCGACGGGACGCAGCCCCCGGCACCGCCTTCGGCCTTCGCCGACCCGATGACCGGGATCGCCGGCGCCGTCCGCGACGACGACGTGTACCACGTGGAGGTCGCGAAGCCGATCGAGCCGGACGCCGACGCGGTCCAGGAGATGGTCCGCGCGGCGATGGCCAACGAGCCGGACCTGTTCGGCCCGCGGACCTCCCCGGAGGCGAAGCCCGAAGCCGAAACACCGCCGGAGCCGGAGGCGCCGCCCGCCGCCAAGCCGGAGCCGCCGCCACCGCCCGGTGGCGCGCCGATGGGCTTGATCCCCCAGCAGCGCACCTGGCCCGCCCGGCCGCAGCAGCTGCTCCGCCAGCGCCTGCGGGGTGCGCGCCAGTCCGCGGCGGCCGCGGCCAAGTCGCCGAAGTCGGTGGTGCCGAAGACGCCCGCTTCCCGCGGTTCGGCCGGTGTCGCCATCGCCGTGGTGCTGCTGATCCTCTTTGTGGTGATCGCGATCCAGCTGGTGTCGAGCCTGGTCAGCGGTATCACCGGGATCTTCAGCTAACCCCTGGCTGGGCGCCTCTCAGCCGACTGGGGATACCCTGGCCCGCGAGGCCGGGGGATCCGTCGTGCGAGGTGGGGCGAACAGTGAGGGTACGGGCGTGACCGCCGAGGCGGACGCGAAGCCGTCGACGAAAACGTCGACGATCTATCGCGCGCGCCGGGTGCTCGCGATCAGGCCCTTCCGGCGGCTCTGGGGAGTCACCGGGTTCTGCAGCACGGCCGACTGGCTGCAGCTGCTCGCGGTGTCCGCGCTGGCCAGCAACATGGCCAGCGGTTACATCGCCAAGAACTTCGCCTTCAGCAGCGTGATCTTCACCAGCCTGATCCCCGGCCTGCTGTTCGCGCCGCTGGGCGGGCTGCTCGCGGACCGGTTCGACCGCCGCAAGGTGATGGTGGTCGCCGACATCTTCCGCGCCGGGCTGCTGGTGTCCATCGTGCTGGTGGACACGCTGTGGTGGATCTACGCCGCGATCTTCCTGCTGAACTGCGCGGCGAGCATGTGGATCCCGTCGAAGGACGCGGCGGTGCCGAACCTGCTGCGCCGCCCGGAGCAGGTGGAGACGGCCAACCAGCTCGGCCTGGTGATGACCTACGGGGTCTCGGTGCTCTTCGGTGCCGGGATCTTCACCGTGATCACCGGTGTGCGCACCACCTTCCACCTGCCGGACGACCTGTTCGGCGCGAACGGCGTGATCAAGCTCGGCATCATCGTCGCCGCGTTGTTCTACCTGGTCAGCAGCCTGAGCATCGCCACCCGCATTCCCGAGCTGTCGCTGCGGAACGTGCACGCCGCGCCGCGGCGCAGCGAGCTGGTCAAGCCGGCCGAGGAGAATCCCGGCTTCTTCCAGATGATCAAGGAAGCCGGCGGTTACATCCGCACCACCCCGCTGGTGCGCGGCCTGCTGATCGGCATGATGGGTGCCTTCGCCGCCGGTGGCGCGGTGGTCGGCTCCGCGCAGACCTACGCGCTGAGCCTGCTCGGTGGCGAGTCGGCCTGGGGCCTGCTGCTCATCTCGGTGTTCCTCGGCCTGATCGCCGGCATGGTCGGCGCGCCGAAGCTGGCGCGGCGGCTGCCGCACGACCGGCTGTTCGGCATCGCCATCGTGCTGGCCGGGCTGGCGCTGATCCTGGTCGCGCTGTCCCCGCACCTGGCGGTGTCGATGATCGTGGTCGCGGTGGTCGGCGCCTGCGCCGGCGCGGCCTTCCTGACCGGCGTGACGATCATCGGCTCGCAGATCGACGACGCCATCCGCGGCCGGATCAACGCGATCTACCAGTCCATGCTCAAGGTGGTGCTCGGCGGCTCGATCGCGCTGGTGCCGCTGCTGGTCGGCCTGGTGCAGCCGCGTCAGGTCAGCGTCTGGGGCGGGACGATCATCGTCGACGGCACGCGCCCGGTGATGCTCGGCGGCGGCTTGCTGGCCGCGCTGGTCGGGGTCATCGCCTACCGCCAGATGGACTCGCGCCGGAGCGAGCCGATCCTGTCCGACCTGCGCAACGCGCTGCGCCGCCGCCCGCGGCGGGTGAACGGGCTGCTGATCGCGGTGGAGGGCACCACCACCACGGACACCGCGCGCCAGGCCGCCAAGCTGGCCGAGTGGCTGGGCCAGGGGCCGCGCACGGTGGTGCTCGCGGCGGACCCGGCGCTGGACGAGCAGCGGCTGGCCGCGTTGCTGTCCGGCGCCTCGCTGTCCGGGGCGCGGGCGCAGGCGCTGGCCGCGGCGGCGGTGCGCGCGGACATCGTGGAGCGCGACGTGCAGCCCGCGCTGGACGCCGGTTCGGTGGTGGTGATGGAGCGGTTCGTCGACTCGCCGCTCGCGCACCTGTCCGCGGTGGCCGGGCTGGACGCGGAGGAGTTCGAGGGCCTGGCCGACTGGGCGACCGGGCAGCTGCGGCCGGACGTGACGGTGCTGCTGGACGCCGCGCCGGACGGGGCGGCGGAGCCCGCGCCGCAGCACGTGGCCGACCAGCAGTGGCGGGTGCAGCACGTGCTGACCGAGCTGGCTTCGGCCAATCCGGAGCAGTACGTGGTGGTCGACGCCGAGGGCACCGAGGACGAGGTCAGCGAGCGCGTGCGGACGGCCGTGCGCGCGGTACTGGTGGGGCCGTATGCCGGGCTGGCGCCCGCGCCGCCCGAGGAGGGCAAGGAGGACACGGCGTGACGTCTGGCGTCTGGTCGCAGCTGGTGGGCCAGGAGCCCGCCGTCGAGGTGCTCTCCGCCGCGGCGGACGCGGCCGCGAAGATCGTCGACGGCGAGCCGGCCGCGGCGGGTGCGATGACCCACGCGTGGCTGTTCACCGGGCCACCGGGATCCGGCCGGTCGGTGTCGGCGCGCACCTTCGCCGCCGCGTTGCAGTGCATCACCGGGGTCGGCTGCGGGCAGTGCCCCGGCTGCCGGACCACGTTGTCGGGCACGCACGCCGACGTGCGGCTGGTGGTGCCGGAGGGACTGTCGATCTCGGTGGCCGAAATGCGGGCGCTGGTGCAGGCGGCCGCGCGGCGGCCGACCACCGGGCGCTGGCAGGTGGTGATCATCGAGGACGCCGACCGGCTGACCGAGGGCGCGGCGAACGCGTTGCTGAAGGCGGTCGAGGAACCGCCGGAGCGCACGGTGTTCCTGCTCTGCGCGCCGTCGGACCACCCGGAGGACGTGTCGGTGACCATCCGCTCGCGGTGCCGCCTGGTGAACCTGCGCACGCCGTCGGCGGCGGCCATCGCCCAGGTGCTCGCCGAGCGCGACGGGGTGCCGCCGGACCGCGCGGAATGGGCGGCTTCGGTGTGTGGCGGGCACGTCGGCCGCGCGCGGCGGCTGGCCACCGACGAGAACGCACGTGAGCGCCGCGAGGCGGTGCTGCGCATCCCGCTGGGGTTGCGGCACCCGTCGGACGTGTTCACCTGCGCGGACGGCCTGATCAAGGTCGCCGAGGCCGACGCGTCCGAGGAGAGCAAGGTCCGCGACGAGTCGGAGAAGACCGAACTGCGCACCGCGATGGGCGGTGACGCGACCGGCAAGGGCCTCGGGGGCGCGAAGCGGGCCGCCGACGCCGCGGTGAAGGCGCTGGAGAAGAAGCAGAAGTCGCGCGCCACGCGAACCCAGCGCGACACGCTCGACCTGGCGCTGATCGACCTGGCCGGGTTCTACCGCGACGTGCTGGTCACGCTGAGCCGGTCCGGGGCGACGCTGACCCATCCCGACCGCGCGTCCGACATCACCGCCGCCGCGCGCCAGTGGTCGCCGGAGTCGACGCTGCGGCGGCTGGAAGCGGTGCTGGAATGCCGTGAGGCGATCGAGTGGAACGTGAAGCCCCGCATCGCCATCGAGGCCATGGTCACCACCCTGCGCCAGGGCTGACACCCCGGCGCAGGGTCGCGCGGCCTACTTCCGGGGGCGCGGTGACGGCTTGAACGCGGCGGGCGCGGCCTTGCGCGGGCGCCGCGGCAGCGCGGCCACCAGGACCACCCCGATCAGCAGCAACGCCGTCCCGCTCCAGAACAGCGGCACGGTGGCGTACGCGGCGCTGGTCTGCGCGAGCTTCTTCGGCACGCCCGGTGCCTCACCGCCGGCGGGCGGCGGGGTCGAAGTGCTGCCGCACTCCACGCCGTTCTCCGGCGCGTACGCCCGCGCCACCTGCTCGCCCAGGGTCAGCTGCGCCAGCGACGACGGCAGCGCGTTGCCCGCCTCGCCGAGCGACTGCTTCAGCGCCTTCGTCGGCAGCACCTGGAGGTCGAGCAGCCGGGCCGCGGCGCCGAGCTGGAAGCCCTTGAACGGGTCGGTCATGTCGAGCTTCTTGTCGTCGAGCTGCGCGATGCCCAGCCGCAGCACGCCGAGGTCGAGCACCTTGCCCGCGGTGTCGCCGACCGGCTGCACGCCCTTGGTCAGCGTGGACACCAGCCCGCCGACCACCGGCACGCTCTCCACCGGGCCGAACTGCTGGGTCAGCGCGTCCAGCGGCAGGCCGACCGGGATGTCCTTGGTCGGGTTGGCCGCGTCGAGCGTGAACAGCACCTTGCCCTGGCGTTCCACGGTGAGCACCGGCGCGGTGTACTCGACCTTCGAGGTCTCCCGCTTGCCGGTGGAGGTGACGCGCAGCGTGGGCTGGCTGGCCACCTTGATGGTCAGCTCCAGCGGGGTGCCCTTGAGCAGGTTGATGTTCGCCGCCTGCAGGGTCGAGGTGGACTCGACCGCCTTGTTCTTCGAGCCGGGCAGGTCGACCAGCCGCACGGTGGAGCGCGCGGACAGCGTGTTCGGCAGGCTCAGCAGCGCGTTGGTGCCGTCGGCGCTGGTCTGCCCGCCACCGGCGAGCAGCCCGCCGAGCGCCTGCAGGCCCTTGCCCGGTTCGAAGCCCTCGGCGAGCTTGGCGCCGTCGGGCAGTTGCAGGTTCGGCAGGCCGACGTTCGGCAGCGACGGGATCACGTTCAGCGCGGACAGGCTGGCCACCTCGGTGACCGCGTCCGCGATGGTGCCGACGCACGGGCCTTCGGTGGCGCTCCAGCGCGCGTGCGCGCTGCCGTTGAGCAGGCCGACGTTGAGCAGCGGGTTCTTGGGGGCGTTGAAGCCGCCGGTGCGGGGTTCGGGGTTGTCCGGGAGCGCGGTCTGCACCAGCGTGCCGGGCGCCTGCGGCGAGTTGCCGCCGACGGCGATGCCGAACGGCGACGACTGCGCGATGGACCGCTCGTAGGCGAGGTAGGACTCGGAGTTCGCCTGCGCGCTCGCCAGCCCCATCCCGGCTTCGAAGGCTGCCTGCTTGGGCAGTTGCTCGCCGACGCCGGGCAGGATCGCGTTGGTGGGCACGGCGTTCGGCAGCAGGCGCAGCACACCGAGCCCGGTGCCCGCGTCGCCGACCGCGCGGCCGAGCGGCTGCGGGTTCGGCGGCTGCGTGATCGGCGCCTGGCCAGGATCGTTCGGCTGGGGGATCGGTGTGGTGGGGATGGTGGTGCTCTGGGCCGCGGCTGGCACGGCGGACAGGACGAGCACCGCTGCCGTGAGCGGCAGGGCGAGCATCCGGGGCAGACTCGACCGCATCGGCGAGGTCCTCCTGAGCTGGGCAGGCGCTGGTGCCCGGCTTAACGACGACGGGGTGGTGAAGTGACGCCGGAGGTTACCGTTACACTGGGAGCCGGTCCTGCCGCCTTAGCTCAGTCGGCCAGAGCGATTCACTCGTAATGAATAGGTCAGGGGTTCGATTCCCCTAGGCGGCTCCACCGTTGACCAGGGTCTTTCCGGAATCCGGAGGGGCCCTGGTTTTGTTCGCGCGCCTGCTCGCGCTCCCGCGCCCCCGCCCGAGGTTCACCCGAACGAGGGGCGGCTGAGCGGGTGCCGGGCCAGTAGCTGGTCGATGTGCTCGATCAAGCTGGGAAACAGTTTTCGTTCCATGCGAATGCTTTGCCAGCCATCGACCAAGCGGGCGCTCGTCTCCAGCACGAGGTCGCGCACTCGGTCCGCGCCGACCTCGGCGGTGTCCGCCAGCCTCGCGAAGGAGTCGAGATCGACGCGGGTGGAGATCCTCTCCCCGCCGAGCGCGAAGGTCAGCGGGGCGTGCCGGAGCGACCGGTACACGCTGGAGCAGACCAGGTCGTAGGCTGGTGACAGCTCAGGGGTGCGTCCGTCGGCATACCGGAGCGACCAGTTCTTCAGATGGGCGTCCGTGTTGCCCATCAGCACCATCGCCACGAGGCGGCGGATGTACTCGTCGAACGCGCTGTCTCCCGCGAGCGCCAGTACCAGTGCGCCGATGCCGTCGTAGGTCGCGTTCCGGTCGCGCAGTGCGGGCGGCTGGTCGGCGACCTGGGCGAGATCCTCTATGTGCACCCGCCGAGCCCCGAGCCGATCGAACCGCTGGACCAAGTAGACCATCGCGTCCTCGTCGAGCACGGTGTCGAAGAGCCGAGGCACGCGGCTGACCGGGCGGAGTTCGACCTCCGGCACGTCCAGCCCACCGGTGGCCGCCCAGCGCATCATCAGGTACTCGTTCTCGCAGAGCCGGTCGAACGCCCGGTCCGGCAGTTTCGCGATCAGTTCCCCGGTCTGGCCCTTGCCGGGCAGGGTGAACCGCTCGCCACTGCGGACGAGCGACATCTTGGGCTGGGCACCGGCCAGCGCGGACAGGTGCAGGCCGGTGCCGTCCACTTCGGGCTTGATCGGCGGGAGCAGTACACCTTTCTCCGGCACGTCGACCGCTCGTACCGAGACCGCACCCGGAAGGTCGGCGCCGAGCATGAGCAGCAGCCTCGCGTCGTCGAGGTGGCGGTCGCCGAACTGTGCGGCGTAGTACCGGCGAAGCCCACTGCCCTGTTCGGGGAGCAGGTTGGCGAACCAGTGGGGCAGCCCGACCGGATTCGCGAACCGGTGCCGTGGTCGTTCCTCGAAGACCTGGCCGAGCACCTCGTGGTCGCGATCCGACAGGTCGTCCGTGTACTCGAACGTGCTGCCGCCCTTGGCGAAGCTCAGTTCGCCGACCTGGCGGTCCTGGAGGAGGACGGCCGCTCGGCCGGTCACCGGCTCACGCATCACGAGCCGCCCTGCCCAGCAGGTTCCGAGCCGAGAACGAGTCGCGGGCGCCCCATTCGGCGTTGCGGTCCAGCACGGTGCGGACCGCCTGGGCGAGCAGGTCGGCCCGGTGTGCGCCGAAGCTTTCCTGGTCGCCGGAAAGCAGGAACTTCCTGGCTGCGGTGTCGATCAGGTGACTGGCGAGGGTGTCCACGTCCTGCCGGACGAAGTCGAGCCGCCCCAACGGAGGGTGCAGCAGGAGACCTGGCCAGCCATCGATCGGAGCCGCCTCGGGAAGCGGTTCGCCGCTGTCGAAGATCTCCGCGGCGCTGAGAGGTGCGTGATTCTCGTCGAGGTGCCGTGGTCCGGCCGACCACAGGCCGAGCGCGTTGAGACGGTCGGAAGCTCGCCATTCGGTGTGGTGGTCCAGGTCGGGAGACCAGTCGCCGACCTGGGTGGGGGCGGCTTCGAGCAGGCTGAGAACGGCCGCCTCAGGCGATTCCGCGGCCGCTAACCGGGAAAGCTGCGCTTCCGGATATGGCCCTGGCTCGAGTATCGCTGTCCGCCACACCCAGCGGCGGACGAGGTCCGCGGTGCGCCCCTGGGGGGGACCGAACCTGGCGACGAACGCGACGAGCACGAGCAACATCGAGTTGTGGGGCAACAGCCGAAGGTGCGGGATGTGCACATCTCGGCGCAGCGTGGTGGCGACCTGGAACAGGACCTGCTGCGGAGACGGTCCGCCGGCTGAGGCCACCGCCTGCACCGCCTGGTGAACGGCGCTGAGCCGAGCTGCCGGAACACGGCCGAAACCAGCCCGGTCGAACGGGTTGCCACTCGTCGACCTGCCCGCGTGCGCCACTTCTTCGTCGGTGAGCCGCCTCCCGCCGGTGTTTAGCCTGCTGAAGACCTCCACCAGCTCGGTTTCGTCGCCGGTGAAGATGTTGCCGGGAAGAACGGTGTCGACGAGTCGCGAGGCGTACTGGTCCAGGGCGCGGTGGTGGCCGTCGGTGAGCCAGTGCGCGTTCTCCCGGCGCCAGACGGCCCGCTGGTCCTGGCCGAAGAGGGTGCGCAGGGGTACCCATGCCGCCGATGCGTCGGCGGTTGCGCCGCTGACCTGACCGGTGTCGAGATCGACGCCGATGTCGAACCGAGGATCACCGGTGTCGGTCGCCGGGCCGAGTGTGCCCACCAGGGCGGTTGTCCGCTGCAGGCCGTCGATGATCCACAGCGCCCGCTCGCGGGCCGGTGCGTCCACCACAACCGGGCCGAAGGCCAGGGTGTCCGCTTCGGCCGGGCGTTCGGCGAACAGCAGCATGCCGACCGGGTAGCCCCGCAGCAGGCTGCCGAAGAAGTCGATCACGTGGGAGGCGTGCCAGACGAACGGGCGCTGGAATGCCGGTATCCGGATCTCGCCGTGTAAGGCCAGGTCAACGAGCTTTTGGAGCGAGTACGTCACCAGCCTCGGGATATTCGCCACGGTCACCCCCTTCCACCGCATGAGGCTAGCGGCTGTGCCCGGCTGGGGCCGGTACCTGCGTGCCCGCGTCGTCGGGAGCGCCCCAGAAGTCAACCGTCTTCCGTAGGTGCCAGGACTTGGTTAATCGCTGGCAACCTCAGCCGGGCTACGGGTAGTTACGGGCTTTTGTTCCGTAGCGCTACGGATTGTGCCGACCTCCCTGGGTGAGCAGGGTGGGTCGACGGGCCTTGTTCCGGGCTTGACGACGAGGAGAGCAGATGCGCAAGAGAAGAAGCGTGGCAGCCGCGCTGTCGGCGGCCGTCTTGATCGCCGCGGCGGTGGCGGCGAGCCCCTCGGTGGGTGCGGCACCGGACACCGCCGCGGCCGAAGCCGCGACGCAGCTGGACTTCTACGAGGTACTGGGCACGAACTCCCCGCAGCTGCGGACGAAGGTCTCCGCCACCGGCGTGGACGTGGTGACGGCAGGCGAAACCACCACCATCATCGGCACCGGCGCCGACGCGCGGCAGCTGCGCGGCCTTGGCTTCAAGGTGGAGAAGCGCCCCGGCTTCGAGCAGTACCGGGCCAGCCGCAGCGCCGACGTGACCACCGCGGCCGCCGACTTCCCGGCGGGCGACGAGAAGTACCACACCTACGCCGAGGTGGTCTCGGAACTGCAGCAGACGGTCACCGACCACGCGAGCCTGGCGAAGGTGTCCAGCATCGGCACCTCCTACCAGGGCCGCACCCTGCCGGTGATCAAGATCAGCGACAACGTGGGCACCGACGAGGCCGAGCCCGAGGTGCTGTTCACCTGCAACCAGCACGCGCGCGAGCACCTCACCACCGAGATGTGCCTGCACATCGTCAAGCGGTTCACCGACAACTACGCCACCGACGCCAACGTCAAGAACATGGTGGACAGCAAGGAGATCTGGGTCGTCCCGACGGTGAACCCGGACGGCTCGGAGTACGACATCTCCGGCGGCAGCTACAAGATGTGGCGCAAGAACCGCCAGGGCCAGGGCACCGACCCGAACCGCAACTGGGGCCACCGGTGGGGCTGCTGCGGTGGTTCCTCGGGCAACCCGGCCAGCGAGACCTACCGCGGCACGGCGGCGTTCTCCGCGCCGGAGGTCAAGGCCGTGGCGGACTTCGTCGGCACCCGCCGGGTCGGCGGGGTGCAGCAGATCAAGTCGCACATCGACTTCCACACCTATTCGGAGCTGGTCCTGTGGCCGTTCGGCTACACCTACGCCGACACCGCACCGGGCATGACCGCGGCCGAGGCGCAGAAGTTCAAGTCGCTCGGCCAGCAGATGGCGGCGACGAACGGTTACACCCCGCAGCAGGCGAGCGACCTGTACATCACCGACGGCTCGGTGAACGACTGGATGTGGTACGCCCACAAGATCCTGAGCTACACCTTCGAGATGTACCCGAAGGGCTCGAACCCGGGGTTCTACCCGCCCGACGAGGTGATCCCGGCGCAGACCGCCCGCAACGACAAGGCCGTTGACATCCTGATCAACGCCGCTGTGTAACCGCATAGTGTGGGGCTCATGCCGTTGTTCTCCTTCGAGGGCGTGAGCCCCACCGTGCACCCCGACGCCTGGATCGCCCCGACCGCCACGCTGATCGGCGCGGTGACCGTCGAGAAGGACGTGTCCATCTGGTACGGCGCGGTCATCCGCGCCGACTTCGGCCGGATCGTCATCCGCGAGGGCGCCAACATCCAGGACAACTCCGTCGTGCACGTCAACGACGGGGTGTGCGAGATCGGCCGGAACGTCACCGTCGGGCACATGTGCCTGGTGCACGACTGCACGGTCGGCGAGCAGGCGCTGATCGGCAACGGCGCGACCGTGCTCGACCAGGCGCGCATCGGCGAGCGCGCGCTGATCGCCGCCGGGTCCACCGTCACGCCGAACACCGTGGTGCCGCCCGAGGTGATCGCGATGGGCAGCCCGGCGAAGAAGTTCGTGCCGCTGTCCGACTCCGCGCGCGGCTGGGTCGAGCACAACGCGGCGGTCTACCAGCAGCTGGCGCGGCGGCACGCGGACGGGATCGAGCCGCTCGACGGTTGACCCTCCGGTAACTGGAGTGCTTAGCGTGCCGGGACATGGCACCGAAGACACGGAAGTCACCGAAGCTCCAGTTCAGCACCACCCTGCAGCTCCCGGCGGGCGAGGCGCCGGTGGTCGACCTCGGCAAGATGCTCGGGCAGACCGGCGTCAACCTGGTCGAGGTCAAGCGTGCCTACGACGCGGCGACCGCGGCCCAGCGCGGCGACGTGGTGCCGGTGGTCGTCTCGGTGTTCGACGACCGCTCGTTCGAGCTGGTCTACAAGACCCCGCCGACCGCCTTCCTGATCCGGAAAGCCTTGGGCGGCAAGGGTTCCGCCCGGCCGGGGCACGAGACCGCCGGCATCCTGAGCCGGGCGGAGGTCCGGGAGATCGCGTTGCGCAAGCTCCCGGACCTCAACACCGGTGACGTCGAAGCCGCGATGCGCACGGTCGCCGGGACCGCGCGCTCGATGGGCGTCAAGGTCGAGGACTGAGCAGGCTCAGCAACCCGCGGCGGCCGGTCAGCGGGTGGGTGGGCACGGTGAAGCCGTGCGCGCCCAGCACCGCCGCTTCCACGCCGTCGGCCGCGGCGTGGGCGGCCCGCACCGCGGCGACCTCGGTGCCGGCCGCCGTGCCGGTCACCGTGGTGGTCTGGGTGGCGGCCAGGCCGAGCGCCCGCAGTGCGGCCGACGCCGGTAGTCCTCGCGCGACCACGGCCGAGAAGGTCGCGGCCAGCGTGAGGAGGCGCTCGGCCGGGACGTCCAGTCGCTTGGCCACCCGCGACACCGCGTCGCTCACCTCGCCACCTCCGGCGGCGGTGATCACCGCGGCCAGCGGGTCCCGCCCGGCCGCCACCAGCTCGGCCGCCCGCGCCGCCGCCTGCTCGCGACCGTCCACAGTGGACGCGAGCAGGCGGGCCAGCTCGTGGTCCTCGTTCTCGTCGGCGGGTTTCGCCGCACTCACCGCGTCGAGCAGGTTCCGGACGTACCCCGGGCCTTCGTGCCGCGAAGCCGCGTCCAGCGCGGCCGCGCCACCCGGCACGATCCGGTCCACCAGGCCCTCGGCCTTGGCCCGCAGTTCCGCGTCGGTCAGCGGTCGCGCGAGGCTGCCACTGGCGTGCTCGACGGTGTGCTCCAGCACGGTCCCGTCGTCGAGGGTCACCGACAGCCGGGCGGCGTCCCGCGCGCACGACGGCGTCGCCTCGAACTCCACCAGCGACCGCAACCGCCGCGCTTCGGGGGAAACCACGAAGTCCGTCGCGTACCCGGCGAGATCCACCTTCGGCAGCAGCAACCCGGCGGCGATGCCGTGTGCCGTGGAGAACCGGGCCTGCAGACCGTCGGCGGGCTGCACGCGGCCGGTCAGCTCGGGCACCAGCGGGTGGCACGCCAGCCGGATCGCGGTCACCGCCGCCGGTCCGCCGTGCCCGGCCAGCGACGGGCGCACCGCCTCGGCCGCTTCGATCGCCGGGTGCGTGACGATTCCGCACGGGTACGGCTTGAACGTGTTGTCCAGCAACTCCCACCGGTCGCCGGTGAGCACATCGGGGTCGAACTTCCCGCCGGCCAGGCGCGCCACGAAGCCGTCCGGGCCGGTCAGCGTGTCACCCGGCCCCGGCCGCCCGGCCGCCGCGTCGAGCGCCGACCGCAACCCCCGCACCGCCGCCTTGCCGGGGTGGAACGGCTTGGTCATCGACCCGAAGCCCT
Source organism: Amycolatopsis albispora (assembly GCF_003312875.1). Lineage (NCBI taxonomy): Bacteria > Bacillati > Actinomycetota > Actinomycetes > Pseudonocardiales > Pseudonocardiaceae > Amycolatopsis > Amycolatopsis albispora. The sequence goes on along the minus strand of NZ_CP015163.1, from coordinate 5,772,472 downwards.
CGCGGTTGCCGAGGCCGCCTTCGACGGCCCATTCGAGCGCGATCCGCAGCCGCTCGGCGTCCAGTCCCAGCAGCAGGCCCGCGGTCACCGCCGCCCCGGCCGCGCCGCAGGTCCCGGTGATGTGCCACCCGGCGTCGTAGTGCTCCGGTGACACCGAAACCCCGAGGCGCAGCTGTGCTTCCACACCCCACGCGAACGCGGTCAGGATCTCCGTGCCGTCGCGCTCGCCGATCTCGTCCTGCAGCCCGACGAGCGCGGCCACGCACACCGCGCCCGGGTGGATGACCGTCGCGAGGTGCGTGTCGTCGTAGTCGTCGAGGTGCGCGGCGATGCCGGTGGCGAGGGCCGCGTCGAGCGGGTGCAGGCGTTCGACGCGGCCGGGCAGCACGCCCGTTCCCTCACCGAACCCGGTCAGCGCGGTCGCCACCAGGTCCATCGCGGGCTCGCGGGCGGCGCCGACGGCGGTGGCGAGCGCGTTGTAGAGCGTGCGCCGCGCCGCCTCGGTCACCTCGGCGGGCAACGGCCGGTCGTGGCGGGTGGTGATCAGCCGGGCGAGCCGGTCGAGCGGGCTGGACATGGATCTCCTTTACCTGGTTCAGAAACCGACGAGGTGGGACATGAGCAGGACGCCGGAAACGAGGACGGCCACGCCGAGCACGTCGAACACCGCGCCGCTGCGCAGCATCCGGGTCATCGGGACCATTCCGGAGCCGTAGACGATCGCGTTCGGCGGCGTCGAGACGGGCAGCATGAAGCCGTAGCCCGCGGCCGCGGTCGCCACCAGCCCGGGCACCAGCGGGTTGACCCCGACCGCGACGGCGATCGGCACCACGATCGGCACGACGATGCCCGCGCTGGCGGTGTTGCTGGTGGTCTCGGAGATGATCAGCCCGGTGACCGCGGCGAGAATGGTGATCGCGGTCAGCGAGGACACCCCGAGGTGCTCGGCGAGCGCGGAGCCGAGCGTGCCGGCCAGGCCGGTCTTCGACGACAGCGAGCCGATCACCGTGCCCGCGCCGAAAAGCAGGATCACCCCCCAGTCGATCTTGACCGCCTCACCCCAGGTGAGCGTGGCTTCCCGGCGGCCTGCCGAACGCCCCAGCGGCAGCAGGAACAACGCGGTCGCCGCGAACACCGCCGCGACGCCTTCGGTGAGGTGCTCGTGCATCAGCTTGACGAACCCGTGGTCGTCACCGAGCACGAGGCTGCCGATGCCGGGCGCGGTCCACAGCACGACCGCGAGCGCGAACGCCACGCAGGTGTTCGCCTCACCGCGGGAGAACCGGCCGAGTTCGGCGCGCTGGGCCGCGACGTATTCGGCCGCGCCTTCGAGCCGGCGGACCTCCGGCCGGTTCAGCCAGAGCAGCACCGCGCACAGCACCACGAACATCACCAGCACGATCGGCGCGAAGGTGAGCACCCACTGCACGAAGTTGATCGTGCGCCCGGTCTGCTCCTCGACCAGGTCACGCCCGATGAGCTGGTGCGGGGCGCCGATCGGGGTGAGCAGGCCGCCGATCGACGCGCCGTAGGCGATCACCAGCATCAGCGCCGTGGACCAGCGCGAATACCGCAGGTCGCGGCCGTCCTGCTCGCGGTTGATCGCGCTGACCGCGCCGACGATGCCGATGCCGATCGGGAACAGCATGGCGACCGTGGCGGTGTTCGAGATGAACGCCGAGATCACCATGGCCATCGCGCCGAAGGCGATCACCGTGCGCGCGGGGGAGCTGACCACCGCGCCGGCGGACAGCACCCGCAGCGCGATGCGCCGGTCGAGCCCGTGCACGGTCATCGCGCGGGCGATCACGAACCCGCCGAGAAAGGTGAAGATCGTGTCGTTGCCGAACGCGCCGAACACCGTGTCCTCGTCGGCGACCCCGAGGAAAACGCACAGCACGATCGCGAAGATCGCGGTGACGGCGAGTGGCACGGCCTCGGTGACCCACCACGAAATGACCAGCACGAGCACCGCGGCCAGTGCTCGCTGTGACCACGGGAGCCCGCCCGTGGCGAGCAGGACCAGCGCGAAGGCCAGCGGGCCGATGACCAGCCCCGCGCGGCCGCGGATGGTGTCGAAGCGTTCCTGAGCGGCCGGTGCCGCGCCGTTGCGGACCTGGGTTTCCATGCATCCTCCGGGAGTGCCCGTAATGCGATACCGTGTTCCGTAATGCGGGCACCATAGGAGGCAGGGCACGTCGAAGGCAAGGGGCGCCGATAGGCTGGACGCCGTGACGGCAGCGGAGGGCGACGGCGGCGACAAGCCGTCCGGCGTGCAGTCGATCGACCGCGCGGTGGCGATCCTGACCGCGTTCTCCCGCGCCCGGCCGGTGGTCGGGATCAGCGAGCTGGCCAAGCACACGGGCCTGTCCCGCGGCACGACGCACCGGCTGGTCAGCGCGCTGGCGGCACACGGCATGCTCGCGCAGGTGCCGGGGTCCGCCGCCTATTCGCTCGGGCCGCGGCTGCTCGGGCTGTCCGAGGCGGCGCGTGAGCAGCTGTCGCTGGACGTGCAGGCCCGCCCGGTGATGGCCTGGCTGCGGGACCAAACTGGCGAGACGGTCGGCCTGCACATCCTCGACGCGGTGCCGAGCAGGCGGACGATCGCGCAGGTCGAGTCGTTGCAGGCGCTGCGCCGCACCTACACCGACCTGGGCGCGGCGAAGCCGCCGCACCAGGGCGCGCCCGGCAAGGTGCTGCTGGCGCACGCGCCCGCCGACGTGATCGACGGGGTACTCGCCGGACTGGGTGACGCCGCTGCCCGGCTCGAGGGGGAGTTGGCCCGTGTACGCGCCGACGGGTACGCGATTTCCCTCGAGGAACGGGTGAAGGGCGTGGTCGCCGTCGCGGTGCCGGTCCGGGACCACAACGGCTCGGTCGCCGCCGCGTTGTCGGTGTCCATTCCGGCGGTCCGCGCCGGACGGGACGACCTGGTCGCGCTGACGCCGACCGTGCGGAAGGCCGCGGCCACGCTGTCCGCGCGGCTGGGCCACGAAGGCTGACGGGCGGATCCGGCGGCGTCGACTAGAGTTGCCCGTGCAGCAGCGACTGGCGCCTTGAGGTGGAGCACCACCGGGAAGCGAACGCGAAAGGCCCGCACCGCGCGCCTGGGTCGGGTCGAGCATCGTCTGGAGAAGAACCATGACGCACCAGCCCGCCCTGCCCACGCTCGCCGCCGCGGATCCGGAGATCGCCGGCCTGGTCGAGGACGAGGCACGCCGCCAGCACGACAAGATCCGGCTGATCGCCTCGGAGAACTACGTCTCGCGGGCCGTGCTCGAGGCCACCGGCACCGTGCTGACGAACAAGTACTCCGAGGGCTACGCCGGCAAGCGCTACTACGAGGGCCAGCAGAACATCGACCCGGTGGAGACGCTGGCGATCGAGCGCGCGAAGGCGTTGTTCGGCACCGACCACGCCAACGTGCAGCCCTACTCCGGCTCCCCGGCGAACCTCGCCGCCTATCTCGCCTTCGCCAAGCCGGGTGAGACCGTGCTCGGCATGGCGCTGCCCGACGGCGGCCACCTGACCCACGGCTGGAGCGTGTCCGCCACCGGCAAGTGGTTCAACGCGGTGCGCTACGGCGTGCGCAAGGAGACCGGCCGCGTCGACCTGGACCAGGTGCGCGACCTGGCCCGCGAGCACCGGCCGAAGCTGATCTTCTGCGGTGGCACGGCGATCCCGCGCACCATCGACTTCCCGGCGTTCGCCGAGATCGCCCGCGAGGTGGACGCGGTGCTGGTCGCCGACATCGCGCACATCGCGGGCCTGGTCGCCGGTGGCGCGCACCCGTCGCCGGTCGGCCACGCGCAGGTGATCACCACGACCACGCACAAGACGCTGCGCGGCCCGCGCGGCGCGATGATCCTGTCCGACGCCGAGCACGCGAAGGCGGTGGACAAGGCGGTGTTCCCCGGCCTGCAGGGCGGTCCGCACAACCACACCACCGCGGCGATCGCGGTCGCGCTCGGTGAGGCGGCGAAGCCGGAGTTCGGTGAGTACGCGCACCAGATCGTGGCCAACGCGAAGGCGCTCGCCGAGGCGCTGACCGAGCGCGGCTACGACCTGGTGTCCGGCGGCACCGACAACCACCTGCTGCTGGTCGACCTGACGAACAAGGAGATCGGCGGCAAGCCGGCCGCGCAGGCGCTGGACCGGGCGGGCATCGAGCTGAACTACAACACCGTGCCGTTCGACCCGCGCAAGCCGTTCGACCCGTCGGGCATCCGGCTGGGCACCGGCGCGATCACCACCCGCGGCCTGCGCCCCGAGCACCAGCCGAAGGTGGCCGAGTGGATCGACCGCGCGATCACCGCGGCCGCCACCGACGAGCAGTCCACTGTGGACACCGTGGCCGCGGAGATCCGCGAGTTCCTCGGCGCGTACCCGATTCCGGGGTACACGGCCTGATTTTCGCCGGTTCGCCGGGACGCCTCGGTCAGGCGTCCCGGCGCCGGTCCCGGATCTCGGGGCCCGCTTCGAAACCGGCGGACCGGTAGGTGGCCACGGCGCCGACGTTGGCGCTCGGCGTGTAGACCACGACGCTCGACGAGCCGAGTTCGCGGAGCACGGCCGCCCCGGCGAGGGTGATCGCCCTGCCGTGGCCGTGGCCGCGGTGGTCGGCGTGCACGCCCATCGGCTCGACCGCGCCGGGCTTTCCCCGGCCGGCCGACCACACCGTCACCGTCGCCACGGCGTCGCCGTTGTCGTCGAAGGCGAGCAGGCAGCGCGCGTCGGCGTAGGGGAGGCCGGCGGCCATCGCGTGCCAGCGGTCGTCGGTGAACGTCGACCCGCCGAACGCCGAGCGCTGCACGGCCGTTCGCGTGGACACCAGGTCCGGTCCGACCACCTCGATCCGCACGCCGGGGTCCGCTACCGGTTCGGTGAGGTCACGCCGGAGCGGTGTCCACGGCTCGTCCACGCCCCAGCCGTTGTCGGTCAGCAGGTCGTGGACGAGTGCGCCCTGGATCGCCTCGAGATAGACCTTGCCCGCCGGTAGGACGTGGTGCCCGGCCAGGTCGTCGGCCAGTTGCCGGGCGAGTTCCTCGTCGCGCATGACGTCGGGGGCCATCGTCAGCCGCAGCAGGTCGGGCCCGTCCAGCAGGCCGATGGCGAGGATGCGGCCGTCACGGCTCCACGTCCGGACCGCCGCCGCGGTGGCCTCGGGGCCGAACCGCCAGAACCAGCCGATGTCACCGGGATGCAACTGGAACGGCGAGCCGTCGTACTGCCACTCGCGCAGCGCTCGCACCGCGCTGCCCAGCTCGTCGACCCGAGGCTCCCCCAACACGATCGTCATGCGCGGATCTCACACCAGTGAGCGCCCAGCCCGCACCCGCTTTTTATTCGGCGACAGCCACCACCCTTTCGCGCCGCTGGCCCGATGTCACGAATGTGGCTTTCGAGACGTTTGGCGTCTCGAAAGCCACATTCGTGACACGTCGGCTCCCGGGCACACCACGACGACGGGCTCCCGAGGTTATTCGGCGGCGGCGTCGAGGATGCGGTCCACCAGGCCGGGGAAGCGCTGCTCGAGCTCGGCCAGGCGCAGTGTGTTCATCCGCTGCCTGCCGACGTCCTCCTGCCGGATCAGGCCCGCCTTCCGCAGGCTCCGGAAGTGGTGGCTCAACGTGGACGGCGCCACCTTCAGCCCGAACGTGCCGCACGCCCGGTCGCCCTCGTCGATCAGCATTCGCACGATCTTGCGCCGCGTGGGGTCGGCGAGGGCCTGCAGCACGTCGTCCAGTGCCACCTCGTCGATCTCCGGGTGGGTCAGCGGCGTCCAGCGTCCGAGCGGCAAGGGTGCGTCCTTCTTTTCGACGGTTCACGAAGACTCTACCTCCGGTCTGCTCTATTCGAGATGTCTCGAAAAGACGACAGGAGGCGTCATGCGATCCACGATCAAGCTGTTCGTTCTCGCCACCCTCACCACCGCGAGCAGTCTTCTGCCCGCGGAAGCCGCTCAGCCGAAGTTCCCGCTGCCGACCCCCGGCGGGCCCGCGCCGATCGTCGAACCCGACGTCGCGGGCCCGGAGAACATCGACAACCTCGACGTCACCGTGCGCCCCGACGGCGGCACGCGCGACGGGATCGAGATCTTCTACGACCGCACCAGCCGCACCGCGACCGGCGAGAAGCCCGCTGCGATGCGTCAGTTCGTGTTCCTGTTCGACAAGTCCATCCGGTTCAACCCGGAGGCGTTCCCGACCTGCGACCGGGCCACCTTCGAGGCCGGTGGCCCCCAGGCCTGCCCGCCGGGGTCGAAGGTCGGCTCGGGTCAGGCCGACCTCTATCCGTCGACGGTCGCCGAGGTCGCGGTGTTCAACACGAAGTACGCCAACGGCCTGCGCGGCGTGCTGATCACCATCCCGGCGGGCGGGCTGGTGCTGGAGAACACCTTCGAGCCGGTGGTCGGCAAGTACCGCGCCGACTACCGCTGGGGCTCGGACGAACTGGCCAACCCGTCCACTCAGCCACCGGGGGAGCGGGCGGCGACCACGAGGTTCCGCGTGTCGTTCGGCGCCACGATCACCGAGGGTGGTCGCACCCACAGCTTCGCCGAAACCAGCGCGAAACCGGGCAAACCGCTGAATTTCGGACTGTGGAGCCATTTTGTCACCGGCCAGGTGGCGTTGCCGACGGACCGGACACCGCGGCCGTGGTGACGGAGCGCACAGAAATTTAGTTGCACGCTACAACAGGATCTCGGAATACTTGCGTCAGTCATGTAGTTGAGTGATGCAAGCAAGTAGGCCCGCCGGGGGCACGATCCGAGGAGCGAGAATGGCCGATTCCATCGAAGCAACCGAGCCCGGAGCACGGGGAGGGCTGTCGCACCGGCAGATCCTCACCGTGCTGTCCGGGCTGATGATGGGCATGTTCCTGGCCGCGCTCGACCAGACGATCGTGTCCTCGGCGATGAAAACCATCGCCGACGAACTGCACGGGCAGACCCTGCAGGCGTGGGCGACCACCGCCTACCTGATCACCGCGACCATCTCCACCCCGCTCTACGGCAAGCTGTCCGACCTCTACGGCCGCAAGCCGATGTACCTGACCGCGATCTCGCTGTTCCTCGCCGGTTCGCTGGCCAGCGGTTTCGCGGGCTCGATGTACGAGCTGGCCGCCTTCCGCGCCTTCCAGGGCTTGGGCGCCGGCGGCCTGATGTCGCTGGCGCTGGCCATCGTCGCCGACATCACCGCACCCCGGGAACGCGGCCGCTACCAGGGCTACTTCATGGCGGTCTTCGGCGTGTCCAGCGTGCTCGGGCCGGTGGTCGGCGGTGCCTTCGCCGGGCTGGACTCGTTCGCCGGGCTGGCCGGCTGGCGCTGGGTGTTCCTGATCAACGTGCCGGTGGCGCTGATCGCGCTGGTGGTGGTCACCAGGGTGCTCAACATCCCGCACACCCGGGTCGAGCAGCGGGTCGACTACGTGGGCGCGGCGACGCTGACCGTCGGGCTGGTGCCGCTGCTGATCGTCGCCGAGCAGGGCCGCGAATGGGGCTGGGGTTCGCTCACCGCGGTGCTGATGTACCTGGTCGGCGCCGCCGGGCTGGTCGCGTTCGTGCTGAACGAGCGGCGGATGGGCGACGCGGCGCTGCTGCCGCTGCGGCTGTTCCGGCGCCCGGCGTTCGCGCTGAGCACGGTGGTCACCTTCGTGCAGGGCGCCGGCATGTTCGGCGCGATGATGTCGCTGCCGCTGTACCTGCAGATCGTCAAGGGCGCCACGCCCACCGAAGCCGGGCTGCAGCTGCTGCCGCTGACCGCGGGGATCATGGTGGCGAGCCTGCTCTCCGGCCGGATCGTGGCGTCGACCGGGCGGTACAAGATCTTCGGCGTGCTCGGGCTCGGCCTGATGGCGGCGGCGATGTTCCTGTTCAGCACGATCGGCGTGGACACCCCGCTGGCGATCGTGATGGCGATGGCGTTCCTGATGGGCCTCGGCCTCGGCGGTGCCTTCCAGACCCTGCAGCTGGCCGCGCAGAACGACGTCGACCCGTCGGACCTGGGCGTGGCCACCTCGTCGACCACCTTCTTCCGGCAGATCGGCGGCACGGCCGGGACCGCGGTGTTCCTGTCGGTCCTGTTCGGCTCGGTCGGTGACCGGATCGTGGCGGCGGTGGCGCAGGCTGCGGCTGGTCTGTCCGGCCCGGCCTACGCGGCGGCGCTGGCCAACCCGGCGAACGCGGAGTTCGCGGCCCGGCTGTCGAGCGGGCAGCTGGACCTGAACGACACGTCGTTCCTCAACGGGCTGGACCCGGTGCTGGCGCGGCCCATCCTGGAGGGCTTCTCCAGCGCGATGAGCACGGTGTTCCTGGTCGGCGGGGTGCTGCTGGTGGCCGGTTTCGTGTTGCTGTGGTTCCTGCGGGAGACCCCGCTGGCCGACAAGTCGGCGCTGGAACTGCGGCAGGAAGCCGAAGACAACGAGGTGCGGCCGGTGCCCGCGCTCGCGCACTGAATTCACGCGAAAGGGCGGCTCCCCCGGATCGGGGAAGCCGCCCTTTTTGCGGTGCTCAGTGCTCGGCGGTGCCGTTCTCGGCGGCGAGCTTCGCCAGGCGGTCCTTCTCACGCTCGTAGGAGCGTTCGATCTCGGACTCGGCCTCGACGCGGCCCACCCAGGTGGAGCCCTCCACGCTCTTGGCGGGCTCGAGGTCCTTGTAGACCTCGAAGAAGTGCTGGATCTCCAGCTTGTGGAACTCGTTCAGGTGGTGGATGTCCCGGAGGTGCTCCAGGCGCGGGTCCGACGACGGCACGGCGAGCACCTTGTCGTCCGGGCCCTTCTCGTCGGTCATCCGGAACATGCCGATCGCGCGGCAGCGGATCAGGCAGCCGGGGAAGGTGGGCTCCTGCACCAGGACGAGCACGTCCAGCGGGTCGCCGTCCTGCCCCAGGGTGTCGTCGATGAAGCCGTAGTCGGCCGGGTACTGGGTGGCGGTGAACAGGGTGCGGTCCAGCTTGATGCGCCCGGTCTTGTGGTCCACCTCGTACTTGTTGCGCTCCCCCTTGGGGATTTCGATCGTGACGTCGAACTCCACGCCGATCCTCGCTGATCTTGTTTTGGCAAGCCCGGGCAAAGGCGGGCGGCTCACCGGTTCGTTGGCTTGACACCACTAGTGTGGACCACGCGTGACCACGGACCCGCACCGATGGGTTCTTGGTGTGAGCTGGGGGACACCGGAGGAGGGGTGCGTGCCGGACAGAACCAGGCCGGACGAGCCGGGATGGCCGGCCGACGAGCAGTGGCCGTCGGCCGATCACGACGACTCGCCGGGGCAGGCCGGACCACCTTCACCGGCCGAGCAGGACACGCTCTGGGTGCGGACCGGGGAGGTGCCCCAGGCCACCCAGCCGGTGCGGCAGCTGCGACCGCAGGGGTCGCAGCAGGGGTCGCTGTTCCAGCCGAACACTCCGCCGGAGGGCAGGGGAGGCGGGCAGCCGGAGGCGCCGGGCAGGCCAGTGGCCTGGCCACCGGACCAGTCGCCCCAGGCGCCAGGGCCGGACCAGCGGCGGCCGGACCAGCAACCGTGGCAGCGAGCCCAGCAGGCCGAAGCCCAGCAGTGGAACCGCCCGCCCCAGCGCCCCGACGCCGAGCAGCAGCCACGCCAGGCTGAGCAATGGAACCAGCAGCAGGCCCAGCCCCCTCGCCAGGGCGAACGCAATGGCGAGCAGTGGGGGCGGCCGCCGCAGGGCCAGCGCCAAGGCGAGCAGCGGAATCGGCCGCCGCAGGGCGAGTCCCAGCGTCAGGGCGAGCAGCGCGGCGATCAGTGGGGGCAGCCGCCGCAGGGCCAGCGCCAAGGCGAGCAGCGGGATCGGCCGCAGCAGGGCGAGCCCCCACGTCAGGGGGAGTCCTCGCGCCAGGGCGAGCCCCCACGTCAGGCTGAGTACAACGGCGACCAGTGGAACCGCCAGCAAGGCGAGTCCCAGCGTCAAGGCGAGCAGCGCGGCGACCAGTGGAACCGGCAGCAAGCCGAGCCACCCCGCCCCGCCGAGCAGTCCGGGCCCCAGGTCCCCGTCGTGCCCGCCACCGTGCACGCCCAGCCCATGCGCATCGAGCCCACCGGCGAGCAGCATCCCGCCCCGGCCACAACCGGCTCCGAAGAACCTCCGATCGCCGCGACCGAAGCCCCGCCCAGGAGGCGGCGCAAGTGGCCGTGGATCGCGGCCGTGCTGGTGGTCCTGCTCGTGCTCGGCGGCGGGGCGTTCGCCGCCGTGCAGCCGGCCGTGGCCAACCGCCTCGAGCTCCCGTGGGCGCCCAACAAGCCCAAGGGCGACCCACCCGCCCCGCTCGCGGTCAACCGCCAGCTCCAGCCGCCGGGACCGTCCGCGCCCAGCCCCACCCCGGCCGGGGTCGAGGCCGCGCTCAAGGGCCCGGCCGGCGCCGCCGCGCTCGGCACGCTCAGCGGCAGCGTGATCGACCCCGCCACCGGCACCGCGCTCTGGGCGAAGGACGCGAACAAGCCGCTCACCCCGGCCTCCACCACCAAGGTGCTCACCGTCGCCGCCGCGCTGCTGGCGCTGGACCCCGGCCACCAGATCTCCACCAAGGTGGTGCAGGGCGCCGATCCCGGCACCGCCATCGTCGTCGCGGGCGGCGATCCCACGATCAACTCGCTGCCCGCCGGCAAGGACTCCATCTACCCCGGCTCGGCGCACCTGGACGACCTGGTCAAGCAGGTCATGGAGGCCTCCGGCGGCAAGATCGAGCAGGTCCAGCTGGACCTCAGCGTCTACCAGGGCGACGGCATCGGGCCGGGCTGGGCGCCGGAGGACGCGCCGTCCACCTACGCCGCCGCGGTCGAGCCGGTGATGCTCGACGGCGGCCGCTCCAGCGCCACCGACGAGAAGTCGATGCGCGTCGCCAACCCGGCGCGCGGGTTCGCCGAGAAGTTCGCGAGCAAGCTCGGCGCCTCGGCGGGCGGCACCGCGAAGGCGCCCGAAGGCGCCAAGGTGCTCGGCGAGGTCAAGTCCGCGCCGCTCACCGAGCTGATCAGCAACGTGCTGAACCACTCCGACAACCTGATGGGTGACGCGCTCGCCAGGCAGACCGCGCTCGCCACCGGCGAACCGGCCTCCTTCCAGGGCGGCGCCAAGGCCACCCTGGACGTGCTGAAGAAAAACGGCTTCAACCTCGACGGCGTGGAGCTGTCCGACGGCAGCGGGCTCTCCGTGGACAACCGGATCCCGGCCAAGGTGCTCGCCGAAGTGCTCGCGGTGGCCGCCGCGCCGGACGGCAAGGACCCGCGCACGGCCAAGCTGCGCCCGCTGCTCGGGGACCTGTCGGTGGCCGGTGGCAGCAGCGGCCGCCTGGTCACCCGGTACACCTCCGGGCCGGAGGCGGCCGGCCGCGGCTGGGTGCGGGCGAAGACCGGCACGCTGTCCGGGGTGAACACGCTGGCCGGGGTGGTCCTGGACAAGGACGGCCACCTGCTGGTGTTCGCGCTGATGTCGCTGGGCTCGGAGTCCGACGGCGCACGCAGCGCACTGGACGCCGTGGTCGCCGAGTTGCGCGGTTGCGGCTGCCGATAGCCCGTATCGTCGATGGCATGACCGTCCAGTCTCCGAAGTCCCCGGAATCCGCAGGCGAAACGGACCGCACCAAACCGGTGGTCGACTGGTCGCTGGCCGCCGCGACCGGCGCCTTCCTGGTCCGCAGCGGCCCGGTGGTGCCGCGCGGTGAGGCGGACACCGCGGTCACCGAGCTGCGTGAGCTGACCATTCCCGCCGAGGAACACGTCCGCGAGCTGACCGGACTCGGCGCCGGGCTGCCGCTGCTTCCCGGTGAGGTGGTCGACCGCCCGGCGTGGGTCCGCTCGGCGGCCGCCGGCCTGGACTCGCTCACCCACAAGGCCCTGGCCAGGGAGAACACCCCGTTCGCGCCGGTGCTCGCGGCCGGGGCCGGGGTGCAGACCGGCGTGGTGCTGTCGTTCCTGGCCTCGCGCGTGCTCGGGCAGTACGACCCGTTCGGCGGGCCGGAGAAGGAAGGCCAGCTGCTGCTGGTCGCGCCGAACGTGGTGGCCGCGCAGCGGGCGATGAACGTGCCCGCGCGGGACTTCCGGATGTGGGTCTGCCTGCACGAGTGCACCCACCGGCTCCAGTTCACCGCGGTCACCTGGCTGCGCGACTACTTCGCCGACGAGGTGGAGCGGCTGGTCGGCGGCCTCGCCGACGCCGAGGGCATCGGTGACCTGCTCGGCAGGCTGCCGGACACGCTCAAGGAAGTGAAGAACCGCCGGAACCTCGCCGAGCTGTTCCAGTCCCCGCAGCAGCGGGCCGTGTTCGACCGGCTGCTCGCGCTGTCCACCCTGCTCGAAGGGCACGCGGACTACGTGATGGACGCGGTCGGCCCGGCGGTGGTGCCGAGCGTGGCCACCATCCGCAGCCGGTTCACCGAGCGGCGCAAGGGCGGCGGCCTGCTCGACAGGCTGCTCCGGAGCCTGCTCGGCATCGACGCGAAGATCCGCCAGTACGCCGAGGGCGCCGCGTTCACCAGGCACGTGGTCGCCAAGGCCGGGATGGACGGCTTCAACGCGGTCTGGACCTCGCCGAACACGCTGCCCAGCCGCGCGGAGATCGCCGATCCGGACGCGTGGCTGCGCCGCATGGGCCGGTGAAACCGGATCCGGCCGTCGCGCGGGTGCGCCGGGCGGTGCGGGAGTTCTTCGGCGATCCGGTGCGGACCTCGGCGCTGACCTCGGGTGAGCTCGGGGTCGCCGTCTCCGGCGGCGCGGATTCGCTCGCGCTCGCCGAGGCCGCCGCGTTCACCGGGCACCGCCTGGGCGTGCGCGTGCGGGCGCTGGTGGTGGACCACGGGTTGCAGCCCGGATCCGCCGAGGTGGCCGAGCACGCGGCCGCGACCGCGCTCAAGCTCGGTGTGGACGGGGCGACCGTGCTGCCCGTCGAGGTGACCGGCCCCGGTGGACCCGAAGCAGCCGCGCGCCGGGCCCGCTACGCCGCGCTGGCCGGTGCCCTGCCCGGCGCGCTCGTCCTGCTCGGGCACACCCGCGACGACCAGGCCGAAACCGTGTTGCTCGGGCTGGGGCGAGGGTCGGGGCCGCGGTCGGTGTCCGGCATGCGCCCGCTCGATCCGCCGTGGGGCCGTCCGCTGCTCGACCTGCCGAGGTCGGCCACCGAAGCCGCCTGCGCGGCACTCGGCGTCGAACCGTGGTCGGATCCGCACAACACCGATCCCCGGTTCACCCGCGTCCGGCTGCGCCGCGAAGTGCTGCCGCTGCTGGAGGACGTGCTTTCCGGCGGGGTCGCCGCCGCGCTGGCCAGGACAGCGAAGCAGCTGCGCGAGGACTCCGAGGCGCTCGACCAGCTCGCCGACGAGGTGCTGCTGTCCGCCCGCAACGGCCCGGTGCTGGAGATCGAGCCGCTGCTCGGCGTGCCCGCGCCGCTGCGCCGCCGTGCGCTGCGGCGATGGCTGCTCGACGCCGGTGTGCGCGAGCTCACCGATGCCCACCTGCGCTCGGTGGACGACTTGGTCGGTGCCTGGCGGGGCCAGGGCGGCGTTTGGTTACCCGGCGACTTGGTGGCCGGGAGGGCGCATGGCAGGCTGAGCCTGCTCCCACCCGGACGGACCAAGAGGTAAAGGGGAAACCCGTGTACGAAGGCGACATCGCCTCCGTGCTCATCACCGAGCAGCAGATCAACGACAAGATCACCGAACTGGCCGAGCAGGTCGCCGCGGACTACCCGCCCGGTGGCACCGACCTCCTGCTGGTCGGCGTGCTCAAGGGCGCGGTCATGTTCATGACCGACTTCGCCCGCGCGTTGCCGGTGCCCGCGCAGCTGGAGTTCATGGCGGTGTCCTCCTACGGGTCGTCGACCTCGTCCTCGGGCGTGGTGCGCATCCTCAAGGACCTCGACCGCGACATCGCCGGGCGGGAGGTGCTCATCGTCGAGGACATCGTCGACTCCGGGCTCACCCTGTCCTGGCTGCTGAAGAACCTGGCCAGCCGCAACCCGGCCTCGCTCCAGGTGTGCTCGCTGCTGCGCAAGCCGGAGGCGGTCAAGGTGGACGTGCCGGTCAAGTACATCGGCTTCGACATCCCGAACGAGTTCGTCGTCGGCTACGGGCTCGACTACGCCGAGCGGTACCGCGACCTGCCCTACATCGGCACGCTGGACCCGAAGGTCTACTCGTCCTGACCGGCGGGAAAACCCGGAACCGCAGTGCGGGAGAACGCGTCATAGGGCCGCATCGGTTGCGTTAACCTATGCGAAGGACGGAGCCGGCCGCGCGACGTGGACGCGGCCACCGAACCTGGGGACAGGAGAGGCAGGATGGGGAACAGCAGCTTGGCGGACGCCGCCGCCTTCCGCAACGCCGCGGCCACCGGCCAGGTGGGGGTGGACCCGGACGCCGCGCAGACCGTGCTGAACAAGATCCGCACGGGCAAGGACGCCGTCGAAGCCCTGCTCAACGGGGCCGGCACGCTGGCGGAGCCGCCGAAGCTCGGCGCCAACCCGGTCGGCCAGGCCATCGCCGCGAAGGTCTCCGACCGCGCCCAGGGCGGCGGTGACTCCTACGCCACTGCGCTGCAGAACCTGCTCTACCAGTACGAGCAGGCGGAGCAGGGCATTCTCGCCGCGATGAAGCACTACCAGGACTTCGAGCACGACACCGTCAACGCGCTCAACGGCCGCGCGTGAGACCGAGGGGGTAACCGAGCATGGCACCGCAGGATGGGTCGAACGTCCCTCTCGGGGACAACTCGTCGACCGTGGACATCGTGGAGAGCGCCCGTGGCCGGGCCGACGGTCCCGACATGGGCTCCGACCGCGCGATCACGAACCCGCCGAACTGGCAGGCGCAGGAGAGCCAGCAGCTCTACGAAGGCGCCACGGTCAACAACGACCCCGGTACCGCCGAGGCCACCAGCCAGGTCTGGACGCAGCACAGCAAGGAGCTGAACCAGGCGGCGAACGACCTGTACAACGCGATCAGCGAGCTGGGCGCGGCGTGGGTCGGCCAGGGTGCCGGTGCCGCGCAGGGCACGCTCGTGGCCATCGCGAACTCCAGCGCCACCGCTTCGGAAGCGGCCAGCACCATGTCCAGCCGGCTGGCCCAGCAGGCCGCCGCGGCGGCCGAGGTCAAGAAGATGCCGGCCCCGAAGCAGTTCGACCCGCAGAAGCAGACCGAGGCCATGCTGGCCGGCGGTCCGGCGGCGATGGTCGCGGACATGAAGGCGCAGTCGGACGCCGCGGACGAGGTCAAGGCGCAGCAGGTGGCCTTCTTCAACCGCTACACCCAGGCGATGTCCGAGGTGGACAGCACCACGCCGAGCTTCGGCCCCGAGTCGCTCGGGCTCAAGCCGTTCACCGGCAGCGGCCCGTCGGGTCTCGGCCTGACCGGCGTCAGCGGTGGTGTGCCGTCGGTCGGCGGTGCCTCGGTGACCGGCCCGTACGGCGGTTACAGCGGTGACTACGCCTCCGGCGCTCCGGGGCTGGGCAGCAGCTCGTCCGCCACGCCCGGTGCATCGGTCAGCTCGGCCACCACGCAGGCCGGTTACGCGCCCGGTACCGGCGTCGGAGTGGGGACCGGCGTGGGTGCCGGTGCCGCCCCGACCCCGCCGCCCGCCGCGCCGGCCGGCAACCCGGCCGCGGCGCTCGGTGCCGCGGGCCTCGGTGGCGCCGCCGGTCTCGCCGGTGGCCGCGCGCTGGGCAGCGGGAACCGCAGCGGGGCCACCCGCTCGGCCGCGTCGGAGACCGGTGCCGCCGCGCAGCAGGCCCCGAACAGCGCCGCCAGCGCCGCCCCGCAGAACGCGGGCGTGGTCTCGCCCGGTGGCACGATCGGTGGCCAGGGCACCCCGCCGCCGATGGGCATGGGCGGCATGGGTGGCATGGGCGGGGCCCACGGCGCCCAGGCGCAGGAGGAAGAGGAGCACACCCACGCCTCGTTCCTGATCGAGCCCGACCCCGACGACGCGTTCGGCGCGAACGAGGCCACGCCGCCGCCGGTGATCGGCGCGTGGACCGACGACGAGGAGCGTTAATGGCGCAGGCGGAGCTGCTGACTCCGCTGGAGCTCGACTTCCTGTGGGAGTCCTACGGCAACGCCGAGTTGCCGTATCCGCTGAAGGCCCGCTCGCACGGCGAAACCGTCGACGAGCGGGCCACGCTCCGGCAGCAGGTGCTGACCGGCCTGGTGCAGCGCGGGGTGGCCGACAGCCGCGGCCGCCCCGAGCCCCACATCGAGGACTGGTTCGGCCTGCTGGCCGCGCCGGAGCTGAGCCTGGATTCGGTGCACCTGCCGAATCCAGGCCTCGAGCCGATCCTGGCGGTGGCCTGCGCGCTTGGCGGGCAGGGCCTGCTCGCCGTGCAGGACCACCGCGGCCTGCACCTGCACCAGACCCCGGCGGACGGGCTGGCCAGCGCCATCGTCGGCCTGCTGCCGCCCGCGCCCCGCGGCAGTGAGAAGTCCATCACGGTGCCGCTGGAGCAGCTGATCTCCGGTTCCGGGGTGGACTTCATGCAGCGCCGCGGCCCGGCGGGGGCCGACGGCCGGTCGAGCGCCGACGAGGACCGCAAGGCGCTGGCCAGGCTGCACGCGCAGCCCCGGCTGCGTGGCGGGCAGATCGGCGCGAACGCCCGCAACCGCACCGGCGGCAAGGTGCGCACGCCGGTGCTGAGCTGGTTCGACACCGAGTCGGGCCGCTACTTCACCCAGGCCACCCGCGGCCGCGACGGCCGCGACTGGATCACCATCGCCCCGGCGGACGCGCCGACCCTGCGCAACCGCCTCGGTGAGATGCTCTCGGGTGCCGCCAGCGACGCCGGCGCCGCCCGCATCTGAACCCGTTCCACAGGAGGAGCAAGTGCCCGCTGCGCAGGAGTTCTTCACGCCGATGGCGTTCGACTTCCTCTGGGAGGCGATGAACATCGGGGAACTCCCGTACCCGCTGCGGGTCCGTTCGCACGGCGCCACCGAGGACGAGCGGATCGCGCTGCGGCACCGCGTCAACGCCGAGCTCAAGGCCCGTGGTGTGCGCGACACCCACGGCAGGCTCGAACCCCACATCGAGGACTGGCTCACCCTGCTCGCCAGGCCGACGACCAGCATCGACGCCCTGCACATCCCCGACTTCCAGGCCCCGCCGGTCGGCGTGCTCGCCGCTTCGGACGGCCGGGACGCGGTGGTCGCGGTGCAGGACGCCGACGGCATCTGGCTGCGGCCCGCCTATCCGGAGAGCCTGGTCTCGTCGGTGATCGACCTGCTGCCGTCCGGTCCGCGCGGCACCGAGGCGTCCATCACGCTCCCGCTGCAGGAAGCCATGCGCACCCCGCCGAAGCGGCCGGTGCTCTCCGGCGCTTCGGCCGCCAAGGAAGGCGAGGGCAAGGGCCGCGAACGCCGCCGTCCCTCGCTGGCCGACCGGCCGTCGGACCCGCGTGAGGCGTACGCCCTGCTCTCCGGGCAGCCGCGCATCCGCGGTGGTCAGCTCGCGGCGAACACGCGGAACTCGATGGGCACCCGCCGCCGCTCGCCGGTGCTCGCCTGGTTCGACACCTCCACCGGCCGGTACCTCAGCCTTTCCCGGCCGGGGCGGGATGGCAGCGAATGGGTGACGGTGGCTCCCGCCGACCCGAAGACGCTGCGCAGCCGCCTCGGTGAGATGGTGGCCGCACTGGGTGAGACCCGGTAGGGAACACACACGCACGCACATCCGTTGACCTGCGGGAGGCGCGCACAGGTGCCCGTCCGAGGTGGGCGGTACCCTGGTGGGACGCGTACCCCGTGCGCCGCTGAACTTGTCAAGATCGTGACGGCGGATGTCACACAAACCGCCTAATCAGGGAGGGCTGAGGCCACCACGGCCGAGTCATATGGACCGGAAGCGCCTGCTCAAGAACCCACTGCTGTGGATCCTCGCCCTCGTGCTGCTCTACTTCGTGTTCTCCACGATCTTCGACAGCGACCGCGCCTACACGCAGACCCCGACCTCCCAGGCGATGGCCCAGGTCACCAGCGGGAACGTGAAGGAAGCGAACCTCGAGGACAAGGAGCAGCAGCTCAAGCTGACCCTGGCCAACCCGATCGAGGTCGACGGCAAGCAGGTCACGCAGATCCGCACGCAGTACCCGGCCGAGGCCGGTGACGAGATCTACAACGGGCTGATCCAGGCCAAGAACAACGGCCAGCCGATCAAGTTCGGCACCACGGTCAGCCAGGACTCGATCTTCACCCAGCTGCTGATCTACATGATCCCGCTGGCCCTGCTGCTGCTGTTGCTGATGTGGATGATGAACAACGCCCAGGGTGGCGGGAACCGCGTCCTCAACTTCGGCAAGTCGAAGGCCAAGCAGCTCAACAAGGACATGCCGAAGACCACCTTCGGGGACGTCGCCGGCGCCGACGAGGCCGTCGAAGAGCTGTACGAGATCAAGGACTTCCTGCAGAACCCGGCGCGCTACCAGGCGCTCGGCGCGAAGATCCCGAAGGGCGTGCTGCTCTACGGGCCGCCGGGTACCGGTAAGACGCTGCTGGCGCGCGCGGTGGCCGGTGAGGCCGGTGTGCCGTTCTACACGATCTCCGGTTCGGACTTCGTGGAGATGTTCGTCGGTGTCGGTGCCTCCCGCGTGCGTGACCTGTTCGAGCAGGCCAAGCAGAACGCGCCGTGCATCATCTTCGTCGACGAGATCGACGCGGTCGGCCGCCAGCGCGGCGCCGGCCTCGGCGGCGGGCACGACGAGCGCGAGCAGACGCTGAACCAGCTGCTGGTCGAGATGGACGGCTTCGACGCGCGCGGCGGCATCATCCTGATCGCCGCCACCAACCGCCCGGACATCCTGGACCCGGCGCTGCTGCGCCCCGGCCGCTTCGACCGCCAGATCCCGGTGTCCGCGCCGGACATGCGCGGCCGCCGCGCCATCCTGGCCGTGCACTCCAAGGGCAAGCCGATCGCGCAGGGCACCGATCTCGACGCGCTGGCCAAGCGCACGGTCGGCATGTCCGGTGCCGACCTGGCCAACGTGATCAACGAGGCCGCGCTGCTCACCGCCCGCCAGAACGGGCACGTGATCACCGACGCCGCGCTCGAGGAGTCGGTGGACAGGGTGATCGGCGGCCCGGCGCGCAAGAGCCGGATCATCTCCGAGAAGGAGAAGAAGATCACCGCCTACCACGAGGGCGGGCACGCGCTCGCCGCGTGGGCGATGCCGGACATCGAGCCGGTGTACAAGCTGACCATCCTGCCCCGCGGCCGGACCGGCGGGCACGCGCTGCTGGTGCCCGAGGACGACAAGGAGCTGATGACCCGGTCGGAGATGATCGGGCGCCTGGTCTTCGCGATGGGTGGCCGGACCGCGGAGGAGCTGGTCTTCCACGAGCCGACCACCGGCGCCTCGTCCGACATCGAGCAGGCGACCAAGATCGCCCGCGCGATGGTCACCGAGTACGGCATGAGCGCGCGGCTCGGCGCGGTCAAGTACGGCCAGGAGCAGGGCGACCCGTTCCTCGGCCGGTCGGCGGGCCGCCAGGCGGACTACTCGCTCGAGGTCGCGCACGAGATCGACGAAGAGGTCCGCAAGCTCATCGAAACCGCGCACACCGAGGCGTGGGAGGTGCTCAACACCTACCGCGACGTGCTCGACGAGCTGGTCATCGAGCTGCTGGAGAAGGAAACCCTGCAGCGCAAGGACCTGGAGCGCATCTTCGCCACGGTGGAGAAGCGGCCGCACATCACCGTGTTCAACGAGTTCGGTGAGCGCACCCCGTCGGACAAGCCGCCGATCAAGACCCCCGGTGAGCTGGCCATCGAGCGCGGGGAGCCGTGGCCCCCGCCGCAGGAGAAGCCGGTGGTGCGCCCGGCGCCGACCCCGGTCGGCACCGCGCCCGGTGGGGGTGACCTGCCCGGCGGGCCGCCGCACGGCGCGCCGGAGCCGCCGCCGAACCCGAACCCGTTCGCCCCGCCGCCCCCCGGTGGTTACCCGAACGGCGCCCGGCCGCACAACGGCCCGAACGGCACCGCGCACTGGCCGCAGCCGCAGGCACCGCAGCCGTACGGCGGGCAGCCGCCGTACCAGCCGGGCAGCGGGCAGAACCCGGCCGGGCCGCCGCACTACGGCGCGCCTCCCGGCTGGACCCCGGCCACGTCGCCGGGTGGGCAGCCGGCCCAGCCGTGGCGGCCCGCCGACCAGCCGCCGCCCGCCGATCCGGGCCAGGCCCAGGGCGGTCAGCGGCCGGAGGGTGACGATCAGGACGGCCAGCAGCGCCGCTGAGCACCGGGTCAGCGATGATGGTCCGGTGTTCGATCAGGATCGTGCCGAGAAGGCCGTGCGCGAGCTGCTGCTCGCGTGCGGCGAGGACCCGGACCGCGAAGGTCTGGTAGAGACGCCCGCGCGGGTGGCGCGGGCGTATCACGAGATGTTCGCCGGGCTGTACAGCAATCCGGACCAGGTGCTGGACCGCACCTTCGACGAAAGTCACGAGGAGCTGGTCCTGGTCACCGACATCCCGCTGTACAGCACCTGCGAGCACCACCTGGTGCCGTTCCACGGGGTGGCGCACGTCGGCTACATCCCGAACTCCCACGGCAAGGTGACCGGGCTGTCGAAGCTGGCGCGGCTGGTCGACCTGTACGCCAAGCGCCCGCAGGTGCAGGAGCGGCTGACCTCGCAGGTCGCCGACGCGCTCGACCGCAAGCTGCAGCCGAGCGGAGTGATCGTGGTGGTCGAGGCCGAGCACCTGTGCATGGCGATGCGCGGCATCCGCAAGCCGGGCGCGCGCACCACCACCTCCGCGGTGCGCGGCATCCTGCGGACGTCGGCCACCTCGCGGGCCGAGGCGCTGAACCTGATCAAAGGCCGCGGGTGAACCCCGCGCTGCCGGCCCCGGAGCGGTGCGCGGTGATGGGCGTGCTGAACGTCACCCCGGACTCGTTCTCCGACGGCGGCCGCTACCTCAACGTCGATGCCGCGCTGGCGCACGCCCGTGAGATGTGGGCGCGGGGGGCGGACGTGATCGACGTGGGCGGTGAGTCGACCAGGCCGGGTGCGGCCAGGGTGGACGCGCCGACCGAGATCGCGCGCGTGCTGCCGGTGATCAGGGCGCTCGCCGAAGAGGGCATGGTGCTGTCGGTGGACACCACGCGGGCCGCGGTCGCGGCGGCCGCGGTGGAGGCCGGTGCGCAGATCATCAACGACGTTTCCGGCGGCCTCGCCGACCCGGACATGGCGAAGGTGGCCGCGGCCACCGAAATGCCCTGGGTGCTGATGCACTGGCGCGGGCACAGCCGTGAGATGACCAAGCTGGCCGTCTACTCCGACGTGGTCGCCGAGGTGCGCGCGGAACTGTCCGCGCGGGTGGACGCGGCACTGGCCGCCGGGGTCGACGCCGGCGCGATCGTGCTGGACCCCGGCCTCGGTTTCGCGAAGCAGGCCGAGCACGACTGGGCGTTGCTGCACCACCTGGACGCGGTGCTTTCGCTCGGCTTCCCGGTGCTGGTCGGGGCTTCGCGCAAGCGTTTCCTGGGCAGGCTGCTGGCCGACGAAGCCGGTGAACCAAGGCCGCCCGCCGGTCGTGAGCACGCCACCGCCGCGGTGTCCGCGCTGGCCGCCGCGGCCGGGGCGTGGGGCGTGCGCGTGCACGAGGTCGGCGCCTCACTGGACGCCGTCGCCGTCGCCGCGGCCTGGAGGCGGGGATGACCGACCGCATCACGCTGACCGGCCTGCGGGTGTTCGGGCGGCACGGGGTCTTCGAGCACGAGAAGCGCGACGGGCAGGAGTTCGTCGTGGACATCACCGTGTGGCTGGACCTGGACGAGGCCGCCGCCACCGACGACCTGACCAAAACGCTGCACTACGGCGAACTGGCGCAGCTGGCCGCGGACATCGTCGCCGGTGAGCCGTACGACCTGATCGAGAGCGTCGGCGGCCGGATCGCCGACGAGGTGATGAAGGACTCGCGGCTGCACGCGGCCGAGGTGACCGTGCACAAGCCGTCGGCCCCGATCTCGCTCACCTTCGACGACGTGGCGGTGACCATCCGCCGGTCGCGGCGAGGGGCACGCGGATGAGCCGCGCGGTGCTCTCGCTCGGCTCGAACCTCGGCGACCGGCTCGGCCACCTGAACTCGGTGGTGACCGCGTTGCGGCCGGTCGCGGTGTCCTCGGTGTACGAGACGAAGCCGTGGGGTGTGGAGGACCAGCCGGACTTCCTGAACGCGGTGTGCGTGGTGGACGACCCGGCCCGCGACCACTGGGCGTGGCTGCGGGCCGGGCAGGAACTGGAGCGCGCGGCTGGCCGCGTCCGGGAGCTGCGCTGGGGGCCGCGCACGCTGGACGTCGACGTGGTGACCGTGGACGACGTGCGCTCGGCCGATCCCGAACTGCTGCTCCCGCACCCCGGTACGCCGGAGCGGGCGAGCGTGCTCATCCCGTGGCTGGAGATCGAGCCGGACGCCGTGCTGCCGGGGCACGGCCCGATCGCCGACCTGCTGGCCGCCCTGCCCGACGCGGGCGTGCACCGGCGCCGCGATCTGGTGCTCGGTTAGTCGATCGTCGCTCGCATCGCCTCGATGAGCCACCGCACGGCGGGCGCCTGGGTGGGGATCGGCGGCCAGCCGTTGATGATCGCGAGCAGCTGCCAGTACCGCTCGGCGCGTGGATCACCACCTTGGGCGAATCGCTCGAGCACTTCACGCCGATATAACACATCCGACGCGTCCCGCTCACCGGCCGAGGCGTTGAACAGTTCGTCGGCCAGCGCTCGTCCTTCTGGCGAATCCGGCGCTAGCCCGGCTGCCAGCGCCTCGTTCGCCCGGGTGAACAAGGTGGTGTAGTCCGGTTGGTCCGCGGGCGCCATCGACTCGCCGCGCTCGCGGGCCGCGGAATGCTGCTCGCTCATCCGCCGGATCAGCGCCCGGAAGTCCGGGTCCTGCACCAATTCGGCGAATTCGATCCAGGCTTCGAGCTGCTCGGCGGACGGGTCCTCCGGCAACTCCGGCTTCGCCGACCGCATCCGGTCGTAGAACTCCTGGTGCACGTCGAGTCCTTCGACCATTTCGGCCCAGAACTCGTCGATCAGCCGACGCCGTTCTTCGTCGGACATCGAGGCCAGCTTGTTCATCAGCTTCACTTCCTCCAGTTCGGATCCCCGTTTCGCGACCGCGCGCAGCACCGACCGCCGCAACCGCAGCCGCCGGATCTGCTCGTCGAGCGCGTCCACGTGCACCGCCGCGAGGTCGGCCACGCTGGCCTGCCCGGCCAGCGCGCGTTCCACCTCGGGCAGGCCGAGCCCCAGTTCACGCAGGGTCTTGACCAGTTCGAGCCGGGCCATCGCCTGCGCGTCGTAGAGCCGGTACCCGGCGTGGGTCCGGTCCGTCGGCGGCAGCAGGCCCTCGTCGGAGTAGAACCGGATCGTCTTCACCGGCAGGCCGGTGCGCCTGGCCAGCTCGCCGATGGTGAACCGGGGCGCGGTCGCGGAGTGCACAACAGGCATGCTGAACCTTCCAGTCGCTGGAGGGTCAAGCCTGCCAGCCGCGCCTGGGTACCGTGGGGTAATGCACTTCACCAGGCCCCGCGAGCTGGTTGTCGCCGGGCTGATCGGCCTTGTCCTCGGTTTCGCGCTGGTCGAGCTCTTCTACGGCGAACTGCCGCGGTTCCCGCTGCTCGCGGGCCTGCCGCTGCTGATCGTGGCCGCGGTCGAGGTCATCCTCGGGTTCACGCTGCGTAGTCGCATCCGCGCCGGTCGGGTACTGGACCCGATCGCCGTCGCGCGCGCGGTCGCGCTCGCCAAGGCGTCCTCGCTGCTGGGCTCGTTCATGACCGGTGCGTGGCTCGGCGTGTTGGCGTACCTTGTTCCGCGAGGTGGCGATGTCGCCGCCGCCGCCGATGACCTGCCCGGCGCGGGTATCGGGGCGGTGTGCGCGGCCGTGCTGGCGGGGGCCGCGCTGTGGCTGGAGCACTGCTGCCGCGCGCCGGACTCGCGTGATTCCGATCATCCGGGGCGGCCGACCGGTTAACGCACAGAAATCACCGCTCGAAGTACCGACTAGGTCTCGGTCGGGTTACTAGAAGGTACGGTATTGAGCATGACTGGCGTGGGTGACGACTCGCGCGGCCGCCGTTCGGGTAGGCCGTGGCTCGTAGTCGGCTTTGCCCTCGTGGTCGCCGCGACCGCCGCTCTGGTGCTCGCCCAGGACCTCCGCTGGCTGCGGCTGGGCATCATCGCCGCCCTGTGGGCCGCGTTGATCGGGGCCTTCATCGCCGCCAAGTACCGCAGGCAGGTGACGGCCACCGAGGACGAGGTGGCCCAGGCGCAGGCGGTCTACGAGCTGGAGCTGGAGCGGGAGATCGCCGCGCGCCGCGAGTTCGAGCTGGAGATCGAGGCGGAGAGCCGCGAGCGGGCGGCCGACGACGCGCGCGAGGAGCTGGACGCGCTGCGCGCCGAGGTGAGCGCGCTGCGGGAGAGCCTGCAGTCGCTGTTCGGCGGTGACGTGCTGTTCGAGCAGATCGCGCTGACCGCGCAGGCGACCAGGATGCGCTCGGTCAACGAGGACCAGCGGCTGGTGCAGGCGTCCAGTTCGACGGCGAAGCCCGCGCAGATCGCCGGGCCGAAGAAGGCCGCCGGCGAGCAGGCCGACCCGGCGGACCGGCCGACCGAGCTGATCGAGCGGGTCGAGCACGTGGTCGAGCGCAAGCTGGTCACGCCGGAACGCCGTCGCCGGATCATCGACGCCGAAGCCGTGCAGCCGCCTGGTGAGAGTTCCCAGAGCCTGCCGAACGTGCTCAACCCGCCGTCACCGCAGCAGCAGCCGAGGCGCCCGGAGCCCGCTGACACCGCCGGTCCGCCGACCCGCCGCGTGCGCCCGGCCGACAACGTCGGCTCGGCCGCCGCGCGTGCCAGCAAGGCCGCCGGTGAGGCGAGGGCGGAGTCCGCCCGCCGCCAGGCGAAGCAGGCCGAGCTGGACCACGCCGCGATGACCCCGCCGCCGCCTTCGAAGCGCCGGGTGCCGCCGCCCGCGCCGAAGCCGGAGGAACGCCGTCCGCGTCGCGAGGACCTGACGCGCCCCGGCATCACACCGCCGCGTCCGGCCGCGCCCAAGCCCGCACGGGCTCCGGAGCCGCAGAAGCCCGCGGCACCGAAGCCCGCCGCGCCGAAGCCGGCCGCCGCGCGGGCCGAGCCGCCCGCCGACCGCTACCTGCCCACCGGGCGCCCGACCGAGCTGTCGCAGGAGTTCGACCTCGACTGGACGGCGGAGCCGGCTTGGGAGTCGGGTCGCCGCAACGGCACGTCGAACGGGACGCGGTCCGGTGGCCGCCGCCGTGCCGACACCGGCCAGTTCGACGCCGTGCGCCAGGAGCCCGCGAAGCCGAAGCCGCCGGAACCGGCGAAGCCCGCCGAGCCGTCGCGGCCCGCTGAGCCGTCGCGGCCCGCGCGTCGCGCGCCGGAGCCCGCCGCGGCGAAGCAGAACCCGACGCTGCCGCCTTCGGTGCGCGCCATCCAGAGCGAAGGCCGTCCGGGTGGCCGTCGCCGCCGCAGTGACGACGAGGGTGGGGGTTACCAGTCCTCGGCGAACCTGCCGCTGCCGAAGCCGGAGCCGGCCCAGCCGGTGAACGGCGGTGGCCGCCGGCGCCGCGCCGAGGGGGAGCCGCCTTCGTGGGAACGCCTCGCCGAGGCCGCCCCGGCCAACGGCTCGCGGCACACCGGCGGGCACGCGAAACCGGAGGCGGAGAAGCCGGAGGGCACCCACGCCGAGGGCCGCTCGGTCAACGAACTGCTCGCCGCACACGGCGCCGGTGGCACCACCCCCCGCCGCCGCCGACGCGCCGAAGACTGACCCGCGCCCGAAGCCTCCTCCACGCCGGGGGCGGCCCCCTGAACACGAATGTGGCTTTGGGGGCGCATTTCGCCCCGAAAGCCACATTCGTGTCCGACAACCACCCCCGATGGCCACTTTCGCTCCGGCAGCCGCCCCTGATGGCCGCTTTCGCTCCGGCAGCCGCCCGGATGAGCGCTTTCGTGTCTCGAAGACCGCCCTGATGGCCGTTTTTGCGTCCGGCGGCCGCCCGGTTGGCCACTTTCGTGCCCGGCGACCATCCCGATGGCCGCACTCGTATTCGGCGCGCGCCCCGAAAGCCACCTTGGTGTGTGTCCGCCGGGCCCCGTAGGCCACATTCGCGCCCGCGCGCTGGCGCCCCGATGGCCGCCCTGGTGTCCGGCGGGCGTCCCGAAGGGTCGCTTTCGTGCCCGCGCGGCCGCCCCATGGCCACAATCGCGCCCGCGCGCTGGCGCCCCGAAAGCCACATTCGTGTCCAGCGAGCGCCCCGAAAGCCACATTCGTGTCCAGCCAGCGAGCGCCCCCAAAGCCACATTCGTGTCCAGCGAGCGCCCCCAAAGGCACCTCCGCGTCCCCCGCCAGCGCTCCCCAAGCCACCTTCGTGACGTCCCCGTCCCCACCTTCGTGTCCACCGGCCGGAGGACGGGGCGCTGCTCCTCATCGGACTGCGTATGGTCTGCAGACCGTGATCGCCACTTCGACGATTCAGCGACGGCACCGCCCGCGCCGGATCACCGTGTTGCTCCCGGTGCTGGGGCTGATCCTGCTCGCCCTGTGCGGCCTGATCCTCTTCGGCGTGCTGACCTCGCGCGTCGGCGTGCTCGCCGTGGTGATCGGGGTGGCCGCCGCGTTGATCCCGGTGGGGCTGGTGGTCGCCGCGTTCCTCTGGGTGGATCGCTGGGAGCCGGAACCAGCCGGCCTGCTGCTGGTCACCTTCGCCTGGGGCGCCTTCGTCGCCACCGCCACCGCGCTGCTGATCAACAACACCGCCGAAACCGTCGGCGACCTGCTGCTCGGCAGCGGCAACGGCTCCACGGTCAGCGCGGTGGTGTCCGCGCCGCTGGTGGAGGAGGCGGTCAAGGCGGCGATCGTGCTGATCGTGTTGCTGCGCCGCCGCAAGGAGTTCGACGGCGTGGTGGACGGCATCGTCTACGCCGGCATTTCCGCGGCCGGGTTCGCCTTCACCGAGAACATCTACTACTTCGGCCGCGCCTTCGCGGAGAACGGCTTCGGTGACGGTTCGCACCCGGGCGTGCTCGCCGCGTTCTTCCTGCGCGGCGTGCTCTCGCCGTTCACGCACCCGCTGTTCGCCGTGTTCACCGGCCTGGGCATCGGCCTGGCCGCGCGCTCGACCAGCCGCCCGGTGCGGGTGCTGGCGCCGCTCGGCGGCTACCTGGCCGCGGTCGCGCTGCACGCGCTGTGGAACGGCGCGGCCACCATCGGCGGCGCCGACGCCTTTCTCAACGTCTACTTCCTGATCATGGTGCCGATGTTCGTCGGCGTGCTGATGCTGGTGGTCTGGCACCGGCGCCGCGAGCAGCGGATCGTGGCCGCCGAACTGCCCGCGATGGTGTCCGCGCGCTGGGTCGCACCGTCCGAAGTGGACCTTCTGGCCAGCCTGCCGGGACGGCGGAAGTGGCGGCGCCAGGCGGGCCGCGAGTCCGGCCGGGCGGCGGCGCGCGCGGTCGGTGCCTACCAGGCCGCGGTCACCGAACTGGCCTTCCTGCGCCGCGCGATGGCCACCGGAACGGCTCCCGCGGACGCGGAGAGCCACCAGGACGAACTGATCGCGACGCTGCGCGCGTCCAGGGCCGAGGCGGTCCGGCTGTCCAGGCGGAACGCGCCCCGCGAGGGGAGCGGGACCGGGTGAAGCTCATCACCTCCCCGCCGACAGCACCTGGCCCGGCGGTTAATCTCGCCGAATTGCCGCAAGCCGGGCGCGATGAGGCGGGACCGGAACGCATGAGGGAGCATGACCGGTATGAGCGTCGGAGATAGCCGCGCCATGGATCGTCCGGCCAGGCTCGCCATCGGCGTGGTCTCGGCCGGCCGGGTCGGCAGCGTGCTCGGGGCCGCGCTGACCAGGGCCGGGCACACCGTGGTCGCCGCTTCCGGACTGTCCGCCGCCTCCGTGCGCCGTGCCGACCGGCTGCTGCCGGGGGTGCCGCTGCTGCCGCCGGACGAGGTGGTGCGCAGCGCCGACCTGGTGCTGCTGGCGCTGCCGGACGACGCGCTGGCCGGCATGGTCCGCGGCCTGGTGGCCACCGATTCCCTGCGCCCCGGCCAGATCGTGGTGCACACCTCGGGCGCGCACGGCGTGGAAATCCTGGAACCAGCCGCGAAAGCCGGGGCGCTGCCGCTCGCGCTGCACCCGGTGATGACCTTCACCGGGCGCGAAGAGGACATCGAGCGCATGGCGAACTGCTGCGTCGGCGTGACCGCCACCACCGGCGACGACGCGGCGTGGAACGTCGGCGAGGCGCTGGTGGTGGAAATGGGCGGGGAGCCGGTGCGCATTCCCGAACCCGCCCGCCCGCTCTACCACGCCGCGCTCGCGCACGGCGCGAACCACCTGGTCACGCTGGTCGCCGACTGCGCGGAACTGCTGCGCGGCGCCGGGATCTCCGACGCCGAGCGGGTCCTCGGACCGCTGCTTTCCGCGGCATTGGACAATGTGCTGCGTCAGGGCGATCGTGCGCTGACCGGTCCGGTGGCCAGGGGAGACGCCGGGACCGTTCGGTCGCACCTGCGGGTGCTGGCCGAACGCGCGCCCGAGGTGTCCGCCGCCTACACCGCGCTGGCCCGTCGCACGGCGGCCCGCGCGGCGGGTGCCGGACTGCTGGCCACGGACACCGCGGCGGACCTGACCGGCCTGCTCGACGACCACGCCCGAGGGGCTGATTCCTGAATGACCACACCAAAAACCGCGCCGAAGTTCACCAGGGGCGGGCTGAACACCTACCAGCGCCCCGAAGACCTGCGCCGGGTCACCAGGGCGTTGCGCCAGGTCGGCCACCAGGTGGCGCTGGTGCCCACCATGGGCGCGTTGCACGCCGGTCACCGCGAGCTGCTGCGCCGGGCGAAGCGGCTGCCGAACACCGTCGTCGGCGCGTCGATCTTCGTGAACCCCCTGCAGTTCGGGGAGAACGAGGACTTCGACGCCTACCCGCGCCCGCTGGAGCGGGACCTGGAGGTGCTCGGTGAGGTGCGGGCGGAGTTCGCCTTCACGCCGACCGCCGCGGACCTGTACCGACCCGGCGCGCAGGTGACCGTCCACCCTGGACCGCTCGGTGACGAACTGGAGGGCGCCGCCCGGCCCGGCCACTTCGCCGGCGTGCTGACCGTGGTGGCGAAGCTGTTCAACATCGTCCGTCCGGACTACGCGTTCTTCGGCGAAAAGGACTACCAGCAACTGGTCCTGATCAAGAAGATGGCCGCGGAACTGGACTTCGAGACCAAGGTGATCGGCGTGCCCACGGTCCGCGAGGCCGACGGGCTCGCGCTGTCCTCGCGCAACGTCTACCTCTCGGACAGCGAGCGGGCCGACGCGGTGGTGCTGTCCAAGGCGCTGACCGCGGGAGCGCACGCCGGTCGTGAGGGCGCCGAAGCCGTGCTCGACGCGGCACGTGCCACGCTCGCCGCGGTTCCGCGGGTGGACGTGGACTACCTCGAACTTCGCGGGAACGATCTCGGCCCGGCCCCCGTCGATGGGGAAGCACGGTTGCTGATCGCCGCACGCGTGGGCCGCACGCGCTTGATCGACAACGTATCCGTCCTGCTCGGTGCGGCCGCCGAGCACGGCATCCCGACCGGGGAGTAGTACACCGACATGTACCGCACGATGCTGAAGTCCAAGATCCACCGGGCCACGGTGACCCAGGCGGACCTGCACTACGTGGGCTCGCTCACGGTGGACGAGGACCTGATGGAGGCCGCCGACCTGCTGCCCGGCGAGCAGGTGTGCGTGGTGGACGTGACCAACGGCGCGCGGCTGGAGACCTACGTCATCGCCGGCGAGCGCGGGTCCGGCATCATCGGCATCAACGGCGCCGCCGCGCACCACGTGCACCCCGGCGACCTGGTCATCATCATCTCCTACGCGCAGCTGGACAACGCCGAGGCGGCGGCCCACCAGCCGCGGGTGGTGTTCGTCGGCGCGGACAACGAGGTGCTGGTCCAGGGCCAGGACCCGGCCGAGGTGCCGGACGGTTCCGGCCTGCTCAACGGCTCGCTGCCGGTGATCCAGCAGGGCATGGACGCCGCGGGCTTCCCGGTCGCCGAGACGGTCGACGCGGCCCGGCTGGACGCGTTGCTGCAGGAACAGTCCGAGCGCTGAGTACTCGCCGTTTTCCGGATTACCAAAATCGGTAATCCGGTTGGCGTAGCCGATCAGCGGGTTCGTACCCTGTGCGCATGAGCGAGAACCCCGCATCCGTTACGAGTGAAGACGACCTGCCCGAACAGATGCGCGTCCGGCGGGAGAAGCGGGAGCGGATTCTCGCGGAAGGCATCGAGCCCTATCCGGTCGAGGTACCGCGCACGCACAGCCTCGCCGAAATCCGCGCCGCGCACGACGGGCTGCCCGCCGACACCGCCACCGGGGTGCACGTCGGCATCACCGGTCGCGTGATGTTCATGCGCAACACCGGGAAACTGTGCTTCGCCAGCCTGCGCGAGGGCGGCAGCGAGCTGCAGGCGATGATCAGCCTGGCCAAGGTGGGCGAGGACGCGCTGGCCGCCTGGAAGTCCGATGTGGACCTCGGTGACCACGTTTTTGTCACCGGCGAGGTGATCACCTCCAAGCGCGGTGAGCTGTCGGTGATGGCCGACGGCTGGCGGCTGACCTCGAAGGCGCTGCGGCCGCTGCCGGTCGCGCACAAGGAACTGGCCGAGGAAACCCGCATCCGGCAGCGTTACGTGGATCTCATCGTGCGCCCGAAGGCCAGGGAAGTGGTGGAAACCCGGGCCGGGGTAGTGCGCTCGCTGCGTGATTCCTTCCACCGCCGCGGGTTCACCGAGGTGGAGACGCCGATGCTGCAGACGCTGCACGGCGGTGCGGCCGCGCGCCCGTTCGTCACCCGGTCCAATGCCTTCGACATGGACCTCTACCTGCGGATCGCGCCGGAGTTGTATCTCAAGCGCTGCGTGGTCGGCGGTATCGAGAAGGTCTTCGAGATCAACCGCAACTTCCGCAACGAGGGCAGCGACTCGTCCCATTCGCCCGAGTTCGCCATGCTGGAGTACTACGAGGCGTACGCCACTTACGACACCAATGCGGTGATGACCAGGGAGCTGGTCCAGGAAGCCGCCGAGGCGGTGTTCGGCACGCAGGTGGTGACCCTTTCCGACGGCAGTGAGTACGACCTGTCCGGCGAGTGGGCCACGCTGACAATGTATGGCTCGTTGTCCGAGGCACTCGGTGAGGAAGTAACCCCGGAGACCTCGGTGGAGAAGTTGCGTGCCTTCGCCACCGCGCACGATCTGGAGTTCGATCCCAAACTCGGCCACGGCAAACTGATCGAGGAACTGTGGGAACACTTCGTCGGTGATCACCTCCACGCGCCCACATTCGTCCGGGATTTCCCGCTGGAGACCTCGCCGCTGACCAGGCAGCACCGCTCGCAGCCGGGCGTGGCGGAGAAGTGGGACCTCTACGTTCGGGGATTCGAACTGGCGACCGGCTACTCCGAGTTGGTCGATCCGGTGGTCGAACGGCAAAGGCTGGCCGACCAGTCCAGGCTGGCCGCCGCCGGGGATAGTGAGGCCATGCGGCTGGATGAGGATTTCCTTCGCGCCCTTGAGTACGGAATGCCGCCGAGCGGGGGAGTGGGAATGGGTATCGATCGCTTGCTGATGGCGCTGACCGGGCTCGGTATCCGGGAGACCATCCTGTTCCCGCTGGTTCGACCCGAATAACCCAATCGAGATTTGCGTTTACTCGCTCGAGCGAGTATTAATGTCTTAACCGGCAGCTCCTGTCAAGGGGCTTGTGGCCCCACACCCGATCTTTCCTGACCAAGTTGCGAGCTAGCCCTAAGCAGGAGGAAACCCAATGGCGCAGAAGGTCCTTGTCTCACTTGTGGACGACCTGGACGGTTCGGAGGCCGAAGAGACCGTCGAGTTCGGTCTGGACGGTGTGAGCTACCAGATCGATCTGTCGGCGGACAATGCCGAGGAACTGCGCGACGCGCTTGCCCAGTACGTCGAGCACGCCCGGCGCGCCGGTGGCCGCAAGCGTTCCGGTGGCCGCCCGGCCGCCAAGGCCGTTGCCCGTCCGGCCACCGTCGACCGCGAGCAGAACCAGGCCATCCGCGCCTGGGCCCGCAAGAACGGCTATCAGGTTTCCGACCGCGGCCGCATCCCGTCCGAGGTTGTCGAGGCCTACCACAAGAAGAACTGAGCATTACCCCGCTCTTGCCGCGCAGGGGCATCGGCCATCGGCCGGTGCCCCTGCGCTGTGTCGTGGTGCGGAAATTCCGGGCCGGGACTTCCCCGGCCCGGCCGAGCGCGATCGGCTGCTTAGGGCAGTCGGTTAGTGGCTGATTCGCTGGTTGTGCCGCTTTTGGCCGCTGAATCGACCTCGCCGGTTTTGCGTCCTTGATGGGTGGTCAACTCGAACCGCGGCTTGTCGCGTTTGTTCAAGACAGCGCGCACCGGGTGTGAGCTAATCGGCGCATGCCAGAACTGCTTCCGCACGCGGCCGATCGGTTCACCGAGATCGTCCGCGCTATCGAACCCGGTGAACTGGGCGCGC
This sequence comes from Amycolatopsis albispora, assembly GCF_003312875.1. Taxonomy (NCBI): domain Bacteria; kingdom Bacillati; phylum Actinomycetota; class Actinomycetes; order Pseudonocardiales; family Pseudonocardiaceae; genus Amycolatopsis; species Amycolatopsis albispora. The sequence goes on along the minus strand of NZ_CP015163.1, from coordinate 5,739,939 downwards.
CCACTCCCTGCGCCGACTACGACGTACGGGCGCTGCTGCGGCACCTTTTGTACTGGGGACCATTCCTGCTGGCCGGGGCACGCCGGTCGGCCCCGCCCGAAGCGGCCGGAGACGAGACCGGGCTCGTGGTGCCCGACGACTGGGCGCCGCGCCTGGAGCGCCAGGCCGCCGACCTCGTCGAAGCATTCGCGCGCCCCGGCGCGCGCGAGGGCATGGCGAGCTTCGGGACGTCGGAACTGCCCGCGCCGATGCTGCACGGCATGGTGTTCGGCGAGCTGGTGGTGCACGGCTGGGACCTGGCCCGCGCGACCGGCCGCCCGTTCAGCATCGATCCCGGGGTCGCCGCCGCGTTGTACGAGGACATCGCGGCGAACGCGGAAACCGCGCGGCAGATGAAGGTGTACGGCCCCGAGGTCCCCGTGCCCGCGTCGGCGCCGATGCTGGACCGCCTGCTGGGCCTGACCGGCCGCGACCCGTCCTGGACGCCCCCGGCCCGATAACAAACGTGCTACGACGGGCGGGCGCAGGTGCGCGGGCAGCCGGCGCATTCGGCTTCCTCCGGCAGGAGGTAGGAGAAGCAGCAGCTTTCCCGCCGTCGCGCCCACTCGCGCTGCTCGGTCATCCGCAGGGTGGAGGCCGAGGTCAGCGGCGGGTAGGTGGTGTCGAGCACAAAGGCGGCGTCGGCCACGCCCGCGCCTTCGTCGCCGCCGTGCCTGCCCGCCCACCACAGCGAGTTGTCCAGTGCGTCGGTGGCCGCGGCCCACAGCGTGCGCGCGCCGAGCGGGCTCACCGTGCGGTAGGCGCGGACGAAGCGGGCCGCGTGCGCGATGTAGCGGGCACGCAGCACGGCGACCAGCTCGTGCTCGTCGGCCACGACGGTCGCCTCCGGCAGTGTCGAGCCCGGGTCGCTCGGCAGGCAGTAGAACTCGGTGCCGAGCACCGCGATGCCGTCGGGGTGCGGCCGGTCACCGGAGAGCTTGAACGCCAGTTCGGCCGCGCGCAGCGACGGCACCCGGCGCTCGTGGTGCAGCAGGAGCGCGGCGGCGTAGGCGGGCACGTGCAGGTACCACGACATGACGTAACCGGCGGCCGTCCGCTTCGGCGCGGCGCCGTGCCGCGCGCGCAGCCAGTCGCCGAGCAGGTCGTGCCACTTCGTGAACAGCGTGGGGTCCTCGATCAGCTCCTCGCAGCGCTGCCACTGGCCGCGGCTGGGCCCGGTGGGCAGGTCGAACCGGATGCCGGCCCGGTCCTGGAGCCCGTCCACCCGGCGGAGCGACTCGGCGAGCCCGCCGACGGCGACGGTGAGGTCACCGGGGCCGCGGACCGACATCGAGCCTCCTGCGTGGGCTGTTCGGGTGATTAGGCGTGCCTTACCTTACAGGCGGTCGGGAAGCGCGCCACCCGGGTTCCCCGAAAGTGGGACGATCCACGGGCCTTCGGGTTGTTCGCGCTGAGCGGACAGCGCGGTGCCGCCGGAATCCCCCGGCGACCTGCGACGTTGGACCACACGTCAACCATCAGCGGAAACGTCTGAATTCGAGCCCGGCCCGATGGCGGCCGGGTATGCCGACTGACTGAGGCACCAACTGACGTAGTGGTACGCCAGCGCGACCGCATGGCTACTACAGTGGTCTTACGGTGCTGAACTCATCGTGGAAGGAATCGGTGGGTACTCACCGCCGGCGCAGCAGTCGAGGGAGTGGGAATGTTCGAGAGGTTCACCGACCGCGCGAGGCGGGTGGTCGTCCTGGCCCAGGAAGAGGCCAGGATGCTCAACCACAACTACATCGGCACCGAGCACATCCTCCTGGGTCTCATCCACGAGGGTGAGGGTGTCGCCGCCAAGGCGCTCGAGTCGCTGGGCATCGCCCTGGAGGGCGTTCGCCAGCAAGTCGAGGAAATCATCGGCCAGGGGCAGCAGGCGCCCAGCGGGCACATCCCCTTCACGCCGCGGGCGAAGAAGGTGCTGGAGCTCTCGCTGCGCGAGGCACTGCAGCTCGGCCACAACTACATCGGCACGGAGCACATCCTGCTCGGCCTGATCCGCGAGGGCGAGGGCGTGGCCGCGCAGGTGCTGGTCAAGCTCGGCGCGGACCTCAACCGGGTGCGCCAGCAGGTCCTGCAGCTGCTGTCGGGTTACCAGGGCAAGGAGCCCGCCGAGGCCGGTGGCGGCCGCGGCGAGGGCACTCCGTCGTCCTCGCTGGTGCTCGACCAGTTCGGCCGCAACCTGACCTCGTCGGCCCGCGAGGGCAAGCTGGACCCGGTGATCGGGCGCGGCAAGGAGATCGAGCGCGTGATGCAGGTGCTCTCCCGCCGCACCAAGAACAACCCGGTGCTGATCGGTGAGCCCGGCGTCGGCAAGACCGCCGTGGTCGAGGGCCTGGCGCAGAACATCGTCAAGGGCGAGGTCCCGGAGACGCTGAAGGACAAGCAGCTCTACACCCTCGACCTGGGTTCGCTGGTCGCCGGTTCCCGGTACCGCGGTGACTTCGAAGAGCGCCTGAAGAAGGTGCTCAAGGAGATCAAGACCCGCGGCGACATCATCCTGTTCATCGACGAGATCCACACCCTCGTCGGCGCGGGTGCCGCCGAGGGCGCGATCGACGCGGCGTCCATTCTCAAGCCGATGCTGGCCCGTGGTGAGCTGCAGACCATCGGTGCCACCACGCTCGAGGAGTACCGCAAGTACGTCGAGAAGGACCCGGCGCTGGAGCGCCGCTTCCAGCCGATCCAGGTCGGCGAGCCCTCGCTCGAGCACACCATCGAGATCCTCAAGGGCCTGCGTGACCGGTACGAGGCGCACCACCGCGTCTCGATCACCGACTCGGCGCTGGTGGCGGCCTCGACGCTGGCCGACCGCTACATCAACGACCGGTTCCTGCCGGACAAGGCGATCGACCTGATCGACGAGGCCGGCGCGCGGATGCGCATCCGCCGGATGACCGCGCCGCCGGACCTGCGCGAGTTCGACGAGAAGATCGCCGACGTGCGCCGGGACAAGGAATCGGCCATCGACGCGCAGGACTTCGAGCGCGCCGCGCGCCTGCGCGACGAGGAGAAGACCCTGCTGGGCCAGAAGTCCGAGCGGGAGAAGCAGTGGAAGGACGGTGACCTGGACGTCGTCGCGGAGGTCGACGACGAGCAGATCGCCGAGGTCCTGGCCAACTGGACCGGTATCCCGGTGTTCAAGCTCACCGAGGAGGAGACCACGCGTCTGCTCCGCATGGAGGAGGAGCTGCACAAGCGGATCATCGGCCAGGAGGACGCGGTCAAGGCCGTGTCGCAGGCCATCCGCCGCACCCGCGCCGGCCTGAAGGACCCGAAGCGCCCGTCCGGCTCGTTCATCTTCGCCGGCCCGTCCGGTGTCGGTAAGACCGAGCTGTCCAAGGCGCTGGCGAACTTCCTGTTCGGCGAGGACGACGCGCTCATCCAGATCGACATGGGCGAGTTCCACGACCGCTACACCGCTTCGCGGCTGTTCGGTGCCCCTCCGGGCTACGTCGGCTACGAAGAGGGTGGCCAGCTGACCGAGAAGGTGCGGCGCAAGCCGTTCTCGGTGGTGTTGTTCGACGAGATCGAGAAGGCGCACCAGGAGATCTACAACACGCTCCTGCAGGTGCTGGAGGACGGCCGCCTGACCGACGGCCAGGGTCGTACCGTCGACTTCAAGAACACCGTGCTGATCTTCACCTCGAACCTCGGGACGCAGGACATCTCGAAGTCGGTGAGCCTCGGCTTCACTTCCGGCAACGACGTTTCGTCGAAGTACGAGAAGATGAAGCAGAAGGTCAACGAGGAGATGAAGAAGCACTTCCGGCCGGAGTTCCTGAACCGGATCGATGACATCATCGTCTTCCACCAGCTGACCAAGGACCAGATCATCGCCATGGTGGATCTGATGATCGCCAGGGTGGAGACCCAGCTGAAGTCCAAGGACATGGACATCGAGCTGACCGAGAAGGCCAAGTCGCTGCTGGCCAAGCGCGGCTTCGACCCGGTGCTGGGGGCGCGGCCGCTGCGCCGGACCATCCAGCGGGAGATCGAGGACCAGCTGTCCGAGAAGATCCTGTTCGGCGAGGTCGAGGCCGGCCAGATCATCGTGGTCGACGTCGAAGGCTGGAACGGCGAAGAGGGCGAGAAGGACGACCAGGCGAAGTTCACCTTCCGCGGTGAGGCCCGGCCGTCCAGCGTGCCGGACTCGCCGCCGGTGAGCATCGGCGCCTCGGCCGCCGGTGACGACCACCAGGAGCCCGACAGCGAGTAACACCCGCTCGGAACGCGCCCCCGGAGCCCACGCTCCGGGGGCGCTTTTCGTCGCCGCGGCTTTTCGTGTCACCCGCGTGAGCCGGGGGCCCAGCCATTCCCCGGTGCCCCGCCGGGACGCCATTCGCCCCTGGGCGGGCGCCATCCGTACCCGGCTCCCGCCTCCTTTCGGACACGAATGTGGCTTTGGGGGCACATTTCGCCCCGAAAGCCACATTCGTGTCCCACCCGCGGCAGCCGCGCCAGCCCATGTCGGCCGGGTTGCCCGTGCCAACTGGGGGCCGCCCCAGCCGCGCCCGCCCATGTCGGCCGGTTGCCCGTGCCAACCGGGGGCCGCCCCAGCCGGGCTCGCCCATGTCGCGCCCGCCCATCCCCGGCGCGCCCCCGTCCCCACCGTCACGAAAGCCACATTCGAGACATCAAACGTCCCGAAAGCCACATTCGTGACACCCCACCCCCGCCATCCGACCGAGGCGGCGCCCGCGCCCCCCGGTCTGGAAGGCTGGGGTGGTGCGCGTACTACTCCTCGGCCCCGTCCGCGTTCATGCGGATCAGGGGCCTCCGGTCACCATCGGTGGCGCGCGCCTTCGCATGCTCCTGGCCCGTCTCGCGCTCGCCGCCGGGCGGGTGGTGACGGCGGAGGCGCTGACCGCCGATCTCTGGGGCGGCGAGCTGCCCGCCGACGCCGCCAACGCGCTCCAGTCCCTGGTCTCCCGCCTCCGCAAGGCCCTGCCCGAGTCCGGCGTGCTCACCTCCGCCGGCGGCGGCTACCAGCTGGCCGCCGACGTCGACGCCGCCCGTTTCGAGACCCTCGCGGCCCAGGGGCGCGCGGAGCTCAAGGCAGGCCGCCCGGCGAAGGCCGCCGCCCTGCTCGGTGAGGCCCTCGCGCTCTGGCAGGGCCCCGCGCTCGCCGACATCCGGGACGCCGGGTTCACCGCCGCCCCCGCCGCGCGGCTCGACGACCTGCGCACCGCCGCCCACGAGGACTGGTTCGAGGCCGAACTCGCCGTCGGCAGGCATGCCGAGATCCTCGCCGACCTGGAGGCCGCCGCCGAGCGCCATCCGCTTCGCGAGCGCCTGGCCGCGTTGCGCATGCGGGCGCTGTCCATGGCGGGCCGCCAGTCCGAGGCGCTCGCCGTGTTCGACCAGGTGCGTCAGACGCTGGCCGACGAGCTGGGCGTGGACCCGTCACCCGAGCTGACCGAAACCCAGCTGGCCGTGCTCCGCGGCACCCTGCCCCAACCGGCCGCGGCCCCGGCCACCACGCATCCCGCCGCCTTCCCGGCCCGCCTGACCAGTTTCGTCGGCCGGGACGACGAGCTGGCCACGATCGCCGCCCGCCTCGCCGAGCACCGCCTGGTCACGCTGGTCGGACCGGGAGGCGCGGGCAAGACCCGGCTCGCCACCGAGGCCGCCGCCCGGCATCCCGACGCGGGTCAGGGCCGCGCCTGGTTCGTGCCGCTCGCCGGTGTGCGCAACGCGGCCGACGTGCCCGCCGCCGTCTCCGCCGCGCTCGGCATCCGCGAACGCCGTGTCATCGACAGCACCTCGCTCGACCTGACCATGCCGGACGTGCTCGAACAGGTCACCGAGGTGCTCGGCCACCGCTCGTGCCTGCTGCTGCTCGACAACTGCGAGCACGTCATCGAGGCGGTCGCCGACTTCACCAGCGACCTGCTCGCCCGCGTCCCCGCGCTGCGGGTGCTGACCACCAGCCGCGAGGCGCTGGCGATTACCGGTGAGGTGCTGTGCCCGCTCGGCCCGCTGGGCCTGCCCGACCGTGAGGTGCCCGCCGACGAGGCCCCGGCCGTGCGCCTGTTCACCGACCGCGCCCGCGCGGTCAGCCCCGGCTTCACCCTCGACGAGACCACCACCCCCGCGGTGGTGGAGATCTGCCATCGCCTCGACGGCATGCCGCTCGCGCTCGAACTGGCCGCCGCCCGCCTGCGCTCGATGACCGCGACGCAGATCGCGCAACGCCTCGACGACCGGTTCCGCCTGCTCACCTCGGGCAGCCGCAGCGCGCTGCCACGCCAGCGCACGCTGCGCGCGGTGGTCGAGTGGAGCTGGGACCTGCTCGACGAGCCGGAGCGCGAACTGGCCCGGCGGCTGTCGGTGTTCTCCGGCGGCGCCACCATCGAAGCCATCGAGCGCGTCTGCGGTGGCGACGTGCTCTACGTGCTCGGCTCGCTGGTCGAGAAGTCCATTGTGGACGCGCGACCGGACGAGCACGGGCAGCCGCGCTACCGGATGCTGGAGACCATTCGCGCCTACGCCGACGAGCGGCTGGCCGAGGCGGGCGAGCGCGAGGCGTACACACGCCGCTACGCCGACTACTTCGTCGAACTGGCCGAACGCGAGGAGCCGCGCACCCGCACCCCGGAGCAGCTCGAAGCCATCGCCGTGTTCGACGCCGAGTACGACAACCTGATGACCGCGCTGCGGTGGGCGATCAGCGCTGGCGAGTACGAGCCGGCGCACCGGCTGGCGCTGGCCATGCTGTGGATCTGGATGGTGCGCGGCCAGCACCCGCAGGCCGTCGAGATCGCCCGTGAGCTGCTCGCCGTCGCCGACCGGCTGCCCCGGTACGCCACGGCGATCTTCCGGCTGGTGCACGCGATGACCGAGGTGCTCCGGCTGGGCACCGCCGACGGGCCAGACCTGCTGTCCCTTGTGGACGAATGCGTGGAGAGCGGGGCGGCGGACCGGTTCCCGATGCTGGCCATCGCGCTGCCGATGGTCGCCTTTGTCACCGGCGACGGCAAGCTGGCCGACCGCGAGATCGCCAGGGCGCGCAACAGCGGCGACAAGTGGGCCCGCGCCTCCGGCCAGTGGGTCCAGGGCTTTGTGCTCGGCGACCGTGGCGACCGCGAAGGCGCCAACATCGCCAGGGTCGGCGCGCTGAGCGAGTTCGAGGCGCTCGGTGACCGCTGGGGCATGAGCATGGCGTGGGCCATGGTGGCCGAGGAGCGCTCGCTGCGCGGTGACCACGACGGCGCGATCGAGGCCTACCGGCGCGGCTACGAGATGGCGCGTGAGCTGAACCTGGCCGAGGAGATGGGGCAGCAGGTCTGGCGGATAGCGCTGGAACGCGCCCGTACCGGCGACCTCGCGGGCGCGTGGGCGGATCTGGCCGAGCTGGAACGGCTCCACGAGCAGCGTTCCCACTTCGACCTGACCATTCTCCTGTTGTACGCCAAGGCCGAACTGGCTCGCCGCGGCGGGGATTTCGCGTTGTGCCGGGAAATGCTGGCCGAACTGGCGGCCCAGCCGGTGGACGGGCCGATCCCGCAGAACAGCGCGGTCGAGTGGGCGGGCCGGGGCTTCGCCGCGCTCGCCATGTCCGAGGGCAGGTTCGCCGAGGCGCGGCGGCAGCTCGGCATCTCCGCCCGCTCCGCGACCACCGGTCACGACGTGGCCGACATGTCCCGCAACGCCGAGGTGCTGGCGCTGGTGCTGCACCGCGAAGGGAACGCGCTCGACGCGGCGACCATGCTCGGGGTCAGCGAGGCGCTGCGCGGGATGTTCGACCACGGTGAGCCCGAACTGGCCGAGGCGATCGAGAACCTGGTCGCGGTGCTCGGTGAAGACGCCTACCGCGGCGCCTACCTGCGCGGCTCCCGGCTGTCCAAACAGGACGCCGTGGCGGAGCTGCTGGCGCAGGTAGGCGACCCGGACCAGGCGACCGGCTAGGTGACGCGCTTGCGGTAGGACCGCATGGCCAGCGGGAAGAACACCGCCAGCACGGCGGCCATCCAGGCCAGCGCGCCGAGCAGCGGCCCGGCCACCGCGCCCCCGTTGAGCAGGCCGCGCAACGCGTCCGACAGCAGGCTCACCGGGCTGATGTCGGTCCACGCCCGCAGCCAGCCCGGCATCGTCTCCGACGGCACAAAAACGTTGCTGCCGAAGGACAGCGGCATGATGAACACGAACATCAGCCCCTGCACCGCGCCGGGGCTGCGCATCAGCATGCCGACGAACACCGAAATCCAGCAGAAGCACAGCCCGAACAACACCACCAACGCGCTGGCCGCCACCAGCGACGCCGGATCGGTGCTGATCCGGTAGCCCATCACGGTGGCCACCACCAGCAGCACCACCAGGCACACCAGGTACCGCACCACGTCGGCCAGCACCGCGCCGAACAGCGGGGCGGACCGGGCGATCGGCATGCTGCGGAACCGGTCGTAGAGACCCTTGGTCACGTCGGTGTTCATGTGCACGCCGATCGTCAGGCTGACCTGCATGATGTTCATCACCATCACGCCGGGCACCACCATGGTCAGGTAGGCGCCGGTGTCGCCGGAGATGGCCCCGCCGAACAGGTAGACGAACATGGCCAGGAAGACGATCGGCATCAGCACCACGTCGGCCAGCTGCTCGGGGTTCTTGCGGATCTTCAGCACGCCGCGCCAGGCCAGCGTGAGCCCGTGGCGCAGACCCCTGGCCGGGCTGACGTACCGCGGTGGTGCGGTGGTCAACGTGGTCACACCAGGCTCCCTTCTCGTTCGGTGGTCTCTTCGGCGGCGTGCCCGGTCAGCGCCAGGAACACCTCGTCCAGGCTGGGCAGCCGCAGGGCCAGCTCGTCGGCGGTCACCCCGGCCTCGTCGAGCTTGCGGACCAAAGTGGACAGCAGCATCGGGTCGGCCACCGGTGCGGTGAGCAGCCCGGTGTCGCGGTCGCGGTGCGGCCGGGCGCCGGTCAGCTCGCCGAGAATGCGCTCGACCAGGCCGAGGTCGGCGGCCGAGGTCGGCCGCACCTGCAGCGTCTGCCCGCCGACGCGCCGCTTCAGCTCGTCGGACCGGCCGTTCGCCACCACCCGGCCGTGGTCGAACACGGTGATGGTGTCGGCCAGCTGGTCGGCCTCCTCCAGGTACTGCGTGGTCAGCAGCACCGTGGCGCCGTCCGCGATGAGCCCGCGGACCACGCTCCACACCTCGTTGCGGGCGTGCGGGTCCAGCCCGGTGGTCGGCTCGTCCAGGTACAGCACCCGCGGCCGGCCGACCAGGCTGGCGGCCAGGTCCAGCCGCCGCCGCATACCGCCGGAGTAGGTCCTGATCGGCCGGGTCGCGGCGTCGGTCAGCTCGAACTGCTCCAGCAGTTCCCTGGCCCGTGCCCTGGCGTCGGCCCGGCTGAACTCCAGCAGCCGCCCGATCAGCACCAGGTTCTCGGTGCCGGACAGGTCCTCGTCCACCGAGGCGTACTGCCCGGTGACGCCGATCAGCCCGCGGACCCGCACCGGGTCCTTCACCACGTCGAACCCGCCGACTTCGGCGCGCCCGGCGTCGGGCTGGATGAGCGTGGCGAGAATGCGGACGGCGGTGGTCTTGCCGGCGCCGTTGGGCCCGAGCACGCCGACCACCTTGCCGGTCGGCACCTCGAGGTCCACCCCGTTCAGCGCCCTGGTCTGCCCGTAGGTCTTCACCAGGCCCTCGGCCCGGATCGCATGCGACATGGTGTCCTCCTTCACGTGTCGCGCTCGCCGCCCACGATGGCCGGGGGAGCTGGCAGGGCACGCACAGCGCGCTGTCAGGAGTTGCCAGGTCGTGCCAGCGGATTTGGGCATACTGGCTGGCATGATCGATCAGCAGGAGGCGCCGCCACGCAAGGTGAGCCTGGGTGCGCGCGTGGTGACCGGGCTGCTGGTGCTGGCCACCGTGCCGCTGGTGGTGCTCGTCGCGATGCGCCTGCTCGGCATCGACGGCAACGCCTACACCACCGCCGCGCTCGCGCTCACGCCTTACCTGACCGTGGCCGGGTTCCTGCTGGGCGTGCTGGCGCTGGTGCTGCGGCGGTGGAAAACCGGCGCGGTGGTGCTGGTGCTGGTCGCCGCGCTGGTATCGGTGGTGGTGCCGCGCATGGTCGCCGAGGAACAGCCCGCGGTGACCGGCCGGGACCTGCGGGTGATGGCGTCGAACCTGTTCCTCGGCCGCGCCGAGGCGCAGTCCATTGTGGACCTGGTGCGGGCCAACCAGGTGGAGGTGCTGAGCCTGCTGGAGCTGAGCCCGGCGATGGTGGGGGACCTGGAGCGCGCCGGGTTGTTCACCCTGCTGCCACACCGGGTGCTGCACCCGATCCGCGGTGGGGCCGGGTCGGGGCTGGTGTCGAAGTACCCGCTGACCGAAGCGAACCTGGCCGGGCCGTCGAGGCTGCGGCAGCCGAGCGCGCGGGTCGAGTTCGGCGACGGCAGCGGGGTGGAGATCGTCGCGGTGCACCCGATGCCGCCGGTGGAGGCCCCGGCGGACTGGAAGGCGGAATTGGCCGGGCTGCCCGAGCCGACGGCCGACCTGCCGGTGCGCATCCTCGCCGGGGACTTCAACGCCACCTTCGACCACGCGTCGTTCCGCGAGCTGATCGACGCCGGGTACGCCGACGCCGCGGCGGAACTGGGCAAGGGCTGGCGCCCGACCTGGCCGGGCAAGGTCTTCCCGCCGCCGGTGACCATCGACCACATCCTGGTCGACGACCGGGTGGCCGTCCGCGACTTCCAGGTGTTCGACGTCGCGGCCAGCGACCACGACGCGGTCTACGCCCAGCTCACCGTGCCGGTGTGAGCGCCGAATCGAGGCGGGACAACGCATCCAGCGAAGTGAGCGGCAGCGAGATGCCGCGCCCGTGGCGGACATCGGGCTCACGCGGGTTGATCCGGATCAGCTTGCCGGTGGCCGCGCTGGCCAGCTCGGCGTAGCGGCGCACGGTCGGCACGGCCTTGCCCGCGCCCACTTCGACGACCACGAGGTCGCGGTGCTTGCGGCGCCACGCGGTGAGCGCTTCGAGCGGGCCGTCGCTGCGGTGGGGGAGCCAGCCGAAGTCGTCGAACATCAGGATGTTCGGCCTGGCCAGGCCACCGCAGTCGGGGCAGGACGGCAGCGGCGGCCGCGCACGCATGGTCTCCGGATCGACCTCGACTTCGATGTTGTCGGCTGCCCAGATCCGGTCACCGCAGCGGCTGAAGCACTGCAGGTGGTGGATCGAGCCGTGCACCTCACCGACGTGCCCGGCCGGCCAGCCCGCCCGCTGGAACTGTCCGTCCACATTGGAGGTGAACACCCTGGCGCCGCCGGGCTTGCCCGCGCCCCACCGGCGCAGGATCTCGAATCCCCGGTGCGGCGTGGTTTCGCGGTACAGGTGCAGGCGGTGGCCGAAGAAACCCCAGGCCAGTTCCGGATCCGCGCCGAAGTGCCCCGGATCGGCCAGCTCGGCGAAGCTCAGGCCGAGCCGGGCGTACGGCGGGTAGGCACGCCAGAAGCCCTCGTCACCGCGGTAGTCGGGCAGCCCGGAGTCGACGCCCATGCCCGCGCCCGCGCAGACCAGCAGCGCTTCCGCGCCGCCGATCCACTCGGCGGCACGGTCCACCGCGTCCGTCACTGGTCGTGCTGGTCCAGCGTGCTCAGCACAACCTCGAACTCCAGCAGGCTGGCGCCACTGGCCACCGGCTTGCGCTGCCCGCCGTGCGCCTCCTTGGCCGGGCCGTCGGCCCAGGCGCGGAAGTGCTCCTCGGACTCCCACTTGGAGTAGACGAAGTAGCGGTTGTCCCCGGCGACCGGGCGCAGCAACTCGAACGAGATGAAGCCGGGCTGCCCGTCCACCGCGTGGAGCCGGGCCATGAACCGCTTCTCCAGCTCGGGCCCGGCGCCCTCGGGAACCTCGATTGCGTTGATCTTCACCACAGCCATGGGGTTAGCGTACGTGCTACCCGGCGACCCCGGCTTGCGTTCCGCTGCCGCCCTGATGTCACGAATGTGGCTTTCGAGACGTCTGGTGTCTCGAAAGCCACATTCGTGACATCGGCGGGGCCACCGGTCAGGGGCGGAGGGAGCCGGGGTAGAGGTGCTCGTCGGCGGGCAGTTCGGTGCCGCGGAACCAAGCGTCGAAGAACGGGCCGAGATCGCTCCGGCCCGCCTTCGCGCTGACGAACTGCTCGAACTCCCGCCAGGTGGCGTTCCCGTCCTTGTGCAGCGACGGCCACTCCCGCAGCACGGCCGCGAAGGGCTCGTCGCCGATTGTCCGCCGCAGCGCGTGCATGGCGAGAATGCCCTTGTCGTAGACGCCGTCGAACTCCGCGCCCGCGGCGGCTTCGTGCAGCTTCGACGACCACAGCCGCGTGCTTTCCCGCGTCCGGTCGATCGTCGAGCGGTACCGGTCGTCGAGGTTCTCGCCGTCCTTCGCCTCGGCCCACAGCCACTGGCTGTAACTGGCCACGCATTCGTTGAGGCACACGTCCGACCAGTCGCGCACGGAAACCGAGTTGCCGTACCACTGGTGCGCCAGCTCGTGCACCACCGTCTCCAGGTCGGCCCAGTTCGCGTAGGTCGGCCGCCCCTGCGTTTCGAGCGAGTACCCGATCCGGTCGTCGGTGTAGATGCCACCGGCCGCGGTCTGCGGGTACGGGCCGAAGCGCGACGCCAGGAACTCCACCGCCTCCGCCGTGCGCGCGGCCACCTCGCGCTTGCCCTCCGCACCCGGCGCAAACGCGTTCACCAGGGGCTTTCCGTCGGGGAGCGTGCTCCGGTCGAAGGTGAAGCGATCGATCGCGACGGTGGTCAGGTAGCTCGCGGCCGGGGTGTCGTCACGCCAGGTCGAGGTGGTCCAGCCGCCGTCCGTCCTGGTGCCCTCCTCGATGCCGCCGGACACCACCGACCAGCCCTCCGGTACGCGCGCGGTCACCCGGAAGGTGGCCTTGTCACGCGGGGTCTCGTTGACCGGGTACCAGTACGCGGCCGAGTGCGGCTGGCCGACGACGTACGCCCCACCGGACGGCGACGGGTGCCAGCCGCCGGCCCCGAGACCCTCCTCACCGCTGCTCGGCTGGCCCGAGTACCGCACCCGCGTCTTGAACGTCTGCCCAGTTGCAAGCGTTTGCGCCGGGGTGATGACCAGCTCGAACTCGCCGTCACGGGTGAACTCCGCGCGCTGCCCGTCGACCTCCACGGACGCCACGTCCAGCCCGCGCAGGTCCAGGTTGAACCGGCTCAGGTCCTGCGTGGCCGTCGCGGTGAGGGTGGTGTCGCCGTCGAGGTGCTTCGACGGCGGGTCGTAGGTGATCGAGACGTCGTACCCGAGCGCGTCGTAGCCGCCGTTGCCGTCGTTCGGGTACGCCGGATCACCGGCACCCGGCGCGCCCGGGGTGGCCACGCCCGGCACGGGCGCCGCCGGCGGATCCGCGGCCGGGGTGCAGCCGATAATGAGCGGCACCAGACCGCCGAGGACGAGGAACGGGCGGCGGCGCATGGGCGGGAGCATAGATGGACCGGCGTGACACTGTTGTTGACTTCGGCGGCGACGGCCCGCCGATCCTGCTGCTCCACGGGCTGATGGGCCGCGCGCGCACCTGGTGGACGCCCGCGCAGTGGCTCAAGCCGTACGGGCACGTGGTCGCGCTGGACGCCGCCGGGCACGGGCGTGCCGCGCGGACCGGGCCGTGGACCACCGAGCGCTTTGTCGGCGACGTGCTGGACACCATCCGGTGGCTGGACGAGGGACCGGCGATCGTGATCGGCCACTCCATGGGCGGGCTGCACGCCTGGGGTGCCGCGGCGGCCGCCCCGGACCTGGTGCGTGCGGTGGTCTCCGAGGACATGGCGCCCGACCAGGTCGGCAAGACGGTGGACCGGTGGCGCTCGTATTTCGACTCATGGCCGGTCCCGTTCGAATCGCTCGCCCACGTGCGCGCCTTCTTCGGTGAGCTCGGCGACTACTTCACCGAATGCGTGGTCGAGCGCGAGGACGGCTTCCACCTCGCCGCGGAACTCGAGAACCTGTACGAGATCGCGGCCGAATGGGGGGTCCGCGACTACTGGTCCATTGTGGACGCGGTGAAGTGCCCGCTGCTGGTGGTCGAAGGCGGCCGGGGCTCGATGCCGCCGGGGCAGCAGGCGCGGGTCGCGGCGCGGGCGGCCGACGGCAGGCACGTGCTCGTGCCGGGCGCGCACCACGTGGTGCACCTCGCCGCGCCCCGGGCCTACCGGGGCGCGGTCGAGGCTTTCCTGTCCGAAGTGCTCAGTCGTTGAGCAGTTCCTTCCACGCCCGCGTGGAAAGCTCGGTCACCCCGGCGGTGCGGGCACCCGCCGCGTCGGCGAGCACCGCGGCCGCGCGGGCCGCTTCGCTGTCCGTGCCCGGCTTGACCGGACGCGCCAGCAGCGGCCAGATGTCCGCGCCGAAGAACCCGGTCTCGTCGGCGTGCGCCGAAGCGGTGCACTGGTGCGGCTCGATGCCGCGTGCCGCCACGAGCCCGCTCACCGCGTCCTTCGTGGACTGTCCGAACACACCGTCGGCACGCAGGTTCCGCGCCCCGGCGTCACGCAGCAGGTGCTGGGCGGCCAGCACCCGCGGGCCGGACTCGCCCGGCTTGAGCAGCGGCCACTCCAGCGGCTGCTCCACCGGCGAGCCGAGTGCTTCGCCCACCGCCGTGCGCAGTTCCGGCAGCCTGCCGTAGAGCACGCCGCCGGGGCACTCGGTGGAGTTGAAGTCCCGGTGCCCCTTGATGTTCGCGGTGCCGATGCCGTACTGGCTCGCCATGTAGGCGACCAGCTTCACCAGCGAGTCCCACAGCGCCTTCGGCACGTCGACCTCGGTGTAGAGGCCCTCGTTCTCGATGCCGATGACCTGGCTGTTGTGCCCGCCGACGTTGGCGCCCTGGACGTGCTTGGTGCCGCCGCGCAGGGTTTTCAGGCTCTCGTGACGGCCCTCGGTGATGTAGCCACCGCGGCTGTTGGTGAACTGCTGCCCGGTGTCGATCCAGCCGCGGGTGTCCATGTGGAAGTTCTGGATCGCCTTGGAGATGGCGAAGGCGCGTTCCTTGGAGAAGTCGTCGGTGTTGCCCGGCTCCACGGTGTGGTGCACCACGATGTAGGTGGGCTTGTGGTTCTCGATGGTGATCGCCCCGCTCGGCGGGCGGGCGCCCCAGGCGGTGGTGCTGTAGATCGTCGGTTCCGGTGCGGCCCCGGCGGCCAGCTCGGCGTTCGCGGCGTGGGCCGTCCAGCCGCCGAACGCGCCGACCGCGGTCACGGTCAGGCCGCCCTTGAGCGCGGTACGTCGGTCAAAACCCGGTTTTCCGGCCATTCGATCTCCCTCGGCCAGGGCGCGGCGGAACGCGAGGCCCACCGGCCCAGATCGGTTTCTGGCGGTCATTCGGTTATGCGCAGGTGTTCATCGCAGGGTGCGCTCCGGAACGGTAACCGCCCGGCCACGTACAGACAATAGATAACCAACTTTGGTCTGGAATTGTGGGAAGCTGCCCTAAAGATCAATGTTCACCGGGCAGCGCGAACAACCCGTCCGCGGTTTGCTCGACCAGCCCGTCCACCAGCAGCGAGTCCAGGCAGCGATCGCGCTGCCCGGCCTGCGCCCACGCCTTGTCCAGCCGCGCCTTCTCCACCGGTCCTTCGGTGCCGCGCAGCACGTCCAGCAGCAGGCCGCGGACCTGCCGGTCGGTACCGGCGAACTTCTGCACGGCCTTCGCCGGACCCGCGTAAGCCGGGCGTCCCGCGCGTTGCCAAGCACATCCCGCGTACACCGGGCAGTCGGCGCAGCGCGGTGTGCGCGCGGTGCAGATCAACGCGCCCAGTTCCATCAACGCGGCCGACAGCTTCGCCGCGCGATCTTCTTCCGGCGGCAGCAAGGCTTCCACGTCCGCCATGTCCCGCGTGGTGGACGGCGGACCGGCGTCACCCGCGCCGTGCACCGCGCGGGCCACCACCCGGCGGACGTTGGTGTCCACCACCGGGGCGCGCTTCCCGTACGCGAAAGTGGCCACCGCGCGGGCGGTGTAGGCGCCGATGCCGGGCAACGCCAGCAGTGTGTCCACATCGGACGGAACCACGTCACCGTGCTCGGCGGCGATCACCCCGGCCGCGGCGTGCAACCGCAGCGCGCGGCGCGGGTAGCCGAGCTTGCCCCAGGCCCGCAGCACCTCGCCCTGGGTGGCCGCGGCCAGCGAGGAGGGGCGCGGCCAGCGCGCCATCCACTCGTGCCAG
Organism: Amycolatopsis albispora; assembly: GCF_003312875.1. Taxonomy (NCBI): domain Bacteria; kingdom Bacillati; phylum Actinomycetota; class Actinomycetes; order Pseudonocardiales; family Pseudonocardiaceae; genus Amycolatopsis; species Amycolatopsis albispora. The sequence continues at coordinate 5,723,701 of NZ_CP015163.1, read as the reverse complement.
ATCGGCTCGACCCTGGCGACCGGGGTCTGCTGCAACATGATCTCGCTGACCAGCACGCCCCAGCCGGTGCGCTCGGCGTGCCGCCACGGCAGGTCGCGGGCGTGGGCGGCGAACCAGTCGATCAGGGTGTCGGCGTCGATGGACATTGCCGGAATCTTACTTGTCGGTCTTGGGGCACCTCGTTCGTCGGGCTGGTGAAAGCCCGTCGGACGAAGGAGAAGAGATGACCACCAAGCTCGCGCTCGACCGCTTCGAGGAACTGCTCGCCGCGGTGCCCGCGGACGGCTGGGAGCGGCCGACGCCCTGCGCCAAATGGACGATCGCCGACCTGACTTCGCACGTCGTCGCGGTTGTGCGGCTGGGCCGCGAACTCGCGCTGGGCGCCGAGTTCCCGCAGGAAGCGGAGGACCAACGCGAGGCCGACCCGGTCGCCGCCTGGCGGGAGGCACGGTACGCGTTGGAGGACGTGCTCGCGAACGCCGATTTCACCGCGGAAGTCGCGGCACCGGTGGGGCCGGTACCGCTGCGCACCATGCTCGACACGTTCTTCCTGACCGAGATCGTGGTGCACAGCTGGGACCTGGCCACCGCGCTCGGCGTGCCACCCGCGCTCGACGCGGAACTGGTGCGGAAGGTGGGGGATTACGTGCGGCCGTTCGGCGGCGCGGGCACCGAAGGCCTGTTCGACCCCGCCGTGCCCACCACACCCGGCGCCGACGAGACCACACGCCTGATGAACCAACTGGGCCGAACGGCCTAGGTGGGATGTCACGAATGTGGCTTTCGAGACATTCGGCGTCTCGAAAGCCACATTCGTGACACTAATCGGCGCAGGCGGCCTAGGGGCCCGTGTCGCAGGAGCGGCGCCTCGCAGGCCACCCGTTCGCGGCATGGCGCCGCCCACGCGGCCTAGCGAACTAGGGGCCGAACCACATCTGCTCGGCGGTGCGCGGCGGGGCGGAGGTCGACCGGACCTTCAGCTCCGTCGGCAGCGTGATCACCCGCGGCGCACCGTGCTCGGCCGAGGCCAGCAGCAGCTTCCCGGCCGCCTTGCCCTTGTCCAGCACGGGCTGGTGCACGGTGGTCAGCCCGTGCCGCTCGGCCTCGGCGATGCCGTCGAACCCGGTCACCGTCAGCTCGGCCGGCACCCGCAGGCCGCGCCGGTCGGCTTCGGCGAGTGCGCCGAGCGCGAGAATGTCCGAGGTGCAGACCAGGGCGGTGACCTGCGGATACGCGTCCAACAGCTGCCGCGCCGCCGACGCGCCGTCGTCCACGGTGTGGTCGAACCGCTCGACCACCGGCACGCTCGACCAGTCCACGCCGACCGCCTCGAAGGCCTTCGCCAGCGCGGCCAGCCGGGTCCGCTGCACGTGGAAGTGGGCCTCGCGCTGGCGCTGCACCGAGGCGAAGTCGTCGTTGCGCTCGCGGGCCAGCCGCATGCACAGCACGCCGATCTGCCGGTGCCCCAGCTCGACCAGGTGGTTGGCCATGCCGGTGATGGCGGCCGCGTCGTCCGGGCCGACCCGGTCCACGCCCTCCACCCGCGGCTGGTCGACGATCACCGTGGGCACCGGCCGTTGCAGCACGGCGGCCAGGTGGGGGTCGTCGTCGGGCACCGAGTAGACGACAAAGCCGTCGACCCCGGCGCGGTGCACGGCCGCGACGTCCTCGCGGCCGGGGCTGGCGGGCACCAGGTGCAGGCCGACGCCCGCGTCCTCGCAGGCCAGCGCGAGCCCTTCGAGCACGCCGATGGCCGCCGGGTCGCGGAAGGCGTAGGAGAGGTTCTCGGTGAGCAGCAGGCCGACCGCGCCCGCCTTGCGCGTCCGCAGGGACCGGGCCACCGGGTCCGGACCCGGATAACCCAGCCGTCGTGCGGTTTCCAGCACGCGGCGGCGCAGCTCGGGGGACAGCTGATCGGGCCGGTTGTAGGCGTTGGACACCGTGGTCCTGGACACGCCCAACTCAGCGGCCAGTGACGCCAGCGTCGCCTGCCGCCTGGTGCGAATTGGACGACCCATCCGGTCACCGTAACGGTTCAGTTCCCGATGGTGAAGCGGGTGCCTGGTCACAGTTGATCTGCCCGCCTCACCCGATGGGGTAAAGTGAATTCGACAACGGTTTCCATTAGCTACTCGCGGTACCCGGACCGCCCCCGTTCAGGAGAACCAGCCATGACCCCTCGCCGCCCGTTCCGCCTGGCCGCCACCACCACGGCCGTCGCCGCCCTCGCCTTCGGGGCGGTGGCCTGCGGCAACGGCGAGCAGGCCGCCTCCACCGACGGCAAGGTCCCGGTGGTGGTCTCCACCAACGTGTGGGGCAGCGTGGTCAGCGCGGTCGGCGGCGACAAGGTGTCGGTGAAGGCGATCATCGACGACCCGAGCGGCGACCCGCACTCCTACCAGTCCACCCCGGAGGACGCCGCCGACGTGGCCGGCGCCAAGCTGCTGCTGGCCAACGGCGGGGGTTACGACGAGTTTTTCACCCAGATGGCTGACCAGGCGCCGGACGCGCGCAAGGTGGTCGCCTTCGACGTCAGCGGACACGCCGCCGAGGGCGACGCGGGCCACGCCGAACCCAGCGCCGCCGAACCGGGCCACGAAGGCGAGCACGGCCACGAAGGCGAGCCAGGTCACGAGGGCGAGGCCGGTCACCAAGAGCCCGGTCACGCAGGCGAGGCCGGTCACGAGAGCCACGCGCACGGCGAGGTCAACGAGCACGTCTGGTACGACCTCCCCACCGTGGGCAAGGTCGCCGACCAGGTCGCCACCCAGCTCGGTGAACTGCAGCCCGCCGACGCCGCCACGTTCACCGCGAACGCCACCCAGTTCAAGGGCAAGCTCGACGAGCTGATCAAGCAGGCCGAGCAGATCGGCACCACCCACCCGGACCGCAAGGTGGTCGCCACCGAGCCCATCGCGCACTACCTGCTGGACACCGCGAAGGTCGCCGACGCCACCCCGCCGGAGTTCGCCAAGGCCATCGAGGAGGAGTCCGAGGTGCCCGCGGCCGCGCAGGACGCGATGAACCAGCTGGTCACCGGCAAGCAGGTGAACGCGGTGATCAACAACGCGCAGACCACCACCCCGGTCACCGAGCAGCTGGTGAACACCGCGAAGGGCGCCGGCGTGCCGGTGGTCGACGTGACCGAGACGCTGCCGGCCGGCGTCACCGACTACATTGCCTGGATGACCCAAGAGGTGAACGACCTGGCCGCGGCGTTGGGCCGATGACCCGACCCACCCGACCTGCTGTCGAGATTTCCGGGGCCCGGCTGAGCTTCGGCGAGCGCACCCTGTGGTCCGGTTTGGACCTCCAGGTGCGGCCGGGGGAGTTCCTCGCCGTTCTCGGCCCGAACGGCTCCGGCAAGACCAGCCTGCTGCGTGTCCTGCTCGGTCAGCAGGGGCTGAGCGCGGGCACGGTCCGGGTGGCCGGGCACGCGCCGGGCGGCAGCAACCCGAACATCGGCTACATCCCGCAGCAGCGCGCGCTGGAGGAGGGCCTGACCCTGCGCGGCACCGACCTGGTCGGCCTCGGCCTGGACGGGCACCGCTGGGGCACCGGCCTGTTCGGCCTGTCGAAGCGCCGTCGCCGGATCGCCGACGCGCTCGAAGCCGTCGGTGCCGAGTCGTACGCGAATTCGCCCGTCGGCAGGCTTTCCGGTGGTGAACAGCAGCGCCTCCGCGTCGCGCAGGCGCTGATCGGCGACCCCGAGGTGCTGCTGTGCGACGAGCCGCTGCTCTCGCTCGACCTCGCGCACCAGCGGGTGGTCAGCGGCCTGATCGACGCGCGACGCCGGGCCGCCGACACCGCCGTGCTCTTCGTCACGCACGAGATCAACCCCATCCTGTCCTATGTGGACAGGGTGCTGTACCTGGTGAACGGGGAGTTCCGCATCGGCACCCCGGACGAGGTGATGAGCTCGGCCACGCTGTCCGAGCTGTACCGCACCCACGTCGAGGTGCTGCGGGTCGGCGGGCAGATCCACGTCGCCGGCGCGCAGAGCGCGCTCTGCGAGGACGAATCCCACCACCTCACCGACCAGGTTTCCTGAATGGACAAGCTCTTCGACTTCACGCTCACCGAGCGTCTCCTCGGCCTGCCCTTCGTGCAGAGCGGGCTGCTCGCCGCGGCCGTGCTCGGCGTGGTGGCGGGTCTGCTCGGCCCGCTGATCGTGATGCGGCGGATGTCGTTCGCCGTGCACGGCACCGCGGAACTGGCCTTCACCGGCGCGGCGGGCGCGCTGCTGCTCGGCATCGGCGTGGAGTACGGCGCGCTCGCCGGTGCCGTCGTCGCCGCGCTGCTGCTCGGCCTGCTCGGCGGCCGCGAGTCCGAACGCGACTCGGTGATCGGCGCGATCCTGTCCTTCGGGCTCGGCCTCGGCGTGTTGTTCCTGTGGATCTACCCCGGCCGCGCGGCGAACAAGATGGGCATCCTCACCGGGCAGATCATGTCCGTGGACTCGGTGGACGCCACCGTGCTGGTGCTCGCCGCGGCGGTGGTGCTGGCCGTGCTCGCGGTGATCTACCGTCCGCTGCTGTTCGCCAGCGTGGACCGCTCGGTCGCGCTCGCGCGCGGCGTTCCGGTGCACGCGCTGTCCGTGGTTTTTGCCGTGCTGGTCGGCATCGCCACCGCGATCGGCGTGCAGATCGTCGGCGCGCTGCTGGTGGTCGCGCTGATGGTGACCCCGGCCGCGGCGGCCGCACGGGTCACCGCCAGCCCGCTGCGCGCGACCGTGCTGGCCATCGTGTTCGCCGAGGTGGCCGCGCTCGGCGGCATCGTGCTCTCGCTCGCGCCCGGCGCCCCGGCCAGCGCCTTCGTCACCGCGATCTCGTTCCTGATCTACCTGGTCTGCCGGATCATCTCCTCCGTGCGCGGCCGGGCGCGCCGGGCCGAGACGGTCACCGAATCGGCCGAGCGGCCAGCTGCGTCCGCACCGAGTCGATGAACCCGTCCTGCAGGAACGGCAGGTTCCCGGCGGCCACCCCGCGCTCGACCACCTCCAGCACCACCACCTCGGAATCGGCGAAGGCCTTCACCGCGTCGGCGGTGCTGTTGCGCTGGTTGTGGTAGGCGAGCATGGTCACGTCGCTGAAGGCGGCGGTCAGGTACCGCGAGCTGACCTTCACGAACGAATCGCCGTAGAGCAGCGTCTTCTTGGTCACCATGCCGGGCAGCGGGCGCTGCGTGCGGCGCTGCGGTTGCTCCATGCCCTCGACCGGTTCCGCGGTGCGGTCTTCGACGCCGTCCGGCCGCAGCTCGAACTTGGTGTTCGTCTTGGGCGCGCGCTTGCCGAGCAGCGGCGGCAGGTCGGCGTCGATGGTGTAGTCGCCGGACAGCGGGGTCTGCCAGAGCCGGGTCACGCCCGGCCGGATGGCCTCGGCCACCTGCCGCGACAGCACGATCGCGCCCTCGTCGGACCAGTGCGAGTCGTTCGGCGGGTAGATCGGGCGGTTCATCTTCCGCTGCGCGTCGTTGAGGTACGGCTGCAGGTCCACCGCGCCCGCCTCACCGACGATCCGCCGCCACAGCTCCGGGGTGTTGCTGGTGACGCAGTCCTTGCCCGGATAGCTCGACGGCAGGTGCTGCGGCACCATCGTGGTCTTGTCCGGCGCCACCACCAGCACGAACTGGCGCCCGGAGCTTTCCACCGCGTCACGCAGCTTGGCCAGCTGGCCGACGGTCTCGCCGATGTTCCGGGTCGGCGAGCACTTCGCCTCGGCGTCCTGTCCGTAGTACAGCCAGCCGTCCGAACCCTCCACGACCTGCCGGAACCCGGCGTCGCCGTTGGTCGGCCCGCCCGGCCCGACCGGCGGCTGCTCACCCGCCGGGGGCGGCGGGCTGCCCGGCAGCGGCCCCGACTTCGGCGCGCCGCCCTGGTCGAGCGGGGCGGCTTCGCCGAACAGCGCGCGGCTGATCCCGTCCGCGGCCTGGATCGCGCCACTGCGGAAGATCAGCTGGTCGGTCGCCCACTCCGGCAGGTCGGTGACCAGGCCCCAGCCGTCGGAGATGCTGGGGAAGGACTTCAGGCTGTGGTTCTCGATCTCGGCAGGCCGCGCGCCGAACACCCAGAGCAGGGTCGGCGTGACAAAGAAGGCGAGCGCGCAGATCAACGCCGTCCGCTGGCGGCCGCTGTGCCGCGGCCGGTAGAGGGCGTGTTCGCGGGGCAGCCAGGCTTCGTGCACCGCGGGCAGCTGCTGGGGTCGTCGGGACACCTCCCCACCGTACTCAGTGGAGCATGAGCAGGACCTGCAGTTCGCCGACCACGAAGCCGATCACCCCGCCGACCGCGATCAGCTTCCACTCGTCCTGCCGGAACGCGGGCCGCAGCAGGTTCTCGTACTCCTTCGGCGTGAGGTTGAGCATGCGCTCCTCGACCATGTGCGCCACGTCCATCGCCTTGGTCAGATAGCCCTCGGCGTGCCGGACGGTTTCCGGCAGCCGCTGCACCGCGCGCGCGGCGGCGGCCTGCTTCATCTCGTTCAGCCGCCGCGGGCCGATGGTCACCGCCACCATCGGCCCGGCCATGCTGGTCTGCTCGTCGATGGCCTTGGCCACCATCCGCTGCACCAGCGCCACCAGCCGGTCCGAGCGCGGCCCGCGCAGGATCGCGTCGACCAGGTTGTGCACGGTCAGCACCTCGTGCGCGATCAGCTCGCCGTACTGCCGCGCCACCTCGGCCCGCCGCCGCTGGAACTTGCCCTGCAGGGTCACCCTCGGCAGCACCCGCACCGGCTCGCGCGGCACGAAGATCAGCTTGATCGCCAGCCAGTCGGTGAACAGCCCGATGCAGCCGCCGAAGATGGGCAGCACCCACGGTTCCTTGGTCAGCGCCCAGACGATCGCCTGCACCACCCCGAGCCCGAAGCCGAAGTAGATGCCGGTGCGCGCGATGAACGCCATCTCCGGGCGCGAGGTCTCGCGGATCAACCGCACCAGCAGGGCCTTGTCCCTGGTCAGGTGCTGCACGGTCATGTGCTTGACGTCCAGGAACTCGTCGAGGTTCTCGCGGATCTCCAGCATCAGCTCGCGCACCACCCGCGGGGAGGACGCCTGCAGCTGCTTGATGATCAGCTCCTGCGCCATCGAGGGCAGGACCTCCCACAGTCGCGGGTGGTACTCGGCGAGCACGTCGCGCGCGATTTCGTCGACCGCGCGCAGCAGCGGCTGCTCGATCTCGCCGGTGATCTGGTCGGGGTCGATCCGGTCGACGATGTCCTTGAGGTCCAGCAGGTTCGCGGTGAGCAGGTCGGTGGCCACCGCGGCCATCCGGCCGCCGTGCTTGGGCACCACGCCCTGCCAGCCGAGGAACGGCCGGATCCCGACGAACTCCAGCGGCCGGAACATCATCTCGATCGCCACGCGCTTGGTCACGTAACCGATCAGCGCGGCGACGAACGGGATCAGCGCGTACAGCGGCCAGTGCTCGGCGAGATCGGCCAGCACCGCGTCCACCCTGTTCCCCTCCCTGTCGGGGTGCACGGTAGCGGGCGCTGATCAGTGCAGCAGCAGGAGTACCTGCAGTTCACCGACGATTCCGCCGATCACCGCCCCCACGGCGATCAGCTTCCACTCGTCCTGCCGGAAGGCGGGCCGCAGGATGCCCTCGAACTCCAGCGGTTTCAGCTGGCCCATCTTGTCCACGATGGTGTTGCGCACGTCGAGCGCCTCGGTGGCGTACTTCTCCACGTGCCGCACGGTTTCCGGCAGGTGCTCGATCGCCTTCGCCGCGGCCGCGCGCTTGATCTCCTGGTACTCCTTGCCGCCCACGGTCAGCGCGACGAGCGGCTTCGCGATGCTCGCCTGCTCGTCGATGGTGCGCTGCACCTCGCGCTGGATGAGCGCGAACAGCCGGTCCGACTTGGGCCCGGTGAGCACCGCCTCCAGCACGTTCGACACGGTCAGCACCTCGTCGGCGATCAGCGTGCCGTAGTCCTGCGCGACCTGGCGGCGGCGCTTCTGGAACAGGCCCTGCCAGCGGAAGAACAGGAACCGCTTCTCCTCGCGCGGCAGGAAGATCATCTTCAGCGCCAGCCAGTCGGTGACGAACCCGGTGAGGAAGCCGAACAACGGCATGATCAGCGGTTCCTTGGTCAGCGCCCACACGGCGAACTGCACCAGCCCGATGACGAATCCAAAGTAGATCCCCGAGCGGGCGATGAACTTCAGCTCCGGCTGGGCGACTTCTTCGATCAGCCGCACGGTCAGCGCCTTGTCGCGGACCATCGCCTCGATCAGCATGTCGTTGACGTCGAGTACGTCGTCGATGTTGGCGGAGACCTCGCGCAGCAGCCGTGCGACCACCTTCGGCGCCTGCGCGCGGATCCGGTCGAGCAGCAGCCGCTGCGCCCTGGCCGGCAGCAGTTCCCACAACCTGGGCTGGTGCTGCTCCATCACTTCGCGGGTGACGTCCTCCACCGCGCGCAGCAGTGGTTCCTCGAGTTCGGCGACCATGCGGTCCGGGTCGAGCCTGGCGAACAGCTCGCGCGGGTCCACCAGGTGGCTGGTGAGCAGCTCGACCGCGGTGGTGGCCATGCGCCGCGCGTTCGCCGGGATGACGCCCTGCCAGCCGAGAAACGGCGGGACACCACGGAATTCGAGCGGCTTGAACATCATCTTGATGGCCACGCGCTTGGTGACGTATCCGATGAGCGCGGCGATGAGCGGCATCGTCGCGTAGACGTGCCAATGGGCGGCGATGTCGTCGAGTATGGCGCGCACGAACCCCTCCGCTCGTTGGCCGCCCGGCAACAGTAACCGATACCCCATTTGGCGGTATGGGCTGTGAGCCCTCCCATCACTACAGTGCACGAATGGTTGCTGCCGACAAGACCGCCCCGGCTCCGGCTCCCGGCCCCGCCCAGTTCGAACTGACTCGCCGCGGATACAACCAGCGTCAGGTTGACGAGCGCTTCGCGCGCCTGTCCGCCGACCTGAAGGCCGCCTCGCGAGGACGTGACGAGGCGCTGGCTTCGGTCGCCGAGTTGTCCAAGGCGCTCAGCTACGCGCAAAAGGAACTCGCGGAAGCGAAGGACGGCCTCGCCAGGCTGACCGCGAGCCCCACCGGGGCCTCCGCGATGGCCGAACGGGTCCGCATGATGATGCAGCTCGCCGAGGAGGAGATCGCCGAGCTGCGCGCCAAGGCGGACGAGGACGCCGCCGCCACCAGGGAAGAGGCCGACAAGTACTCGCGTGACGCGCGCCGCGCCGCCGAGCAGCTGGCGAAGGAGCGCACCGCCGAGCACGAGCAGCTGCTCGCCGACGGCCGCGCCGAAATCGAGAAGCTCAACGAGGCCGCCGCCGAGGAGCGCCGCCGGCTCGACGCCGAGGCGCAGGCCCGCCGCGACGAGGCCGACAAGAAGGCCGCCGACGAGCTGCTCGCCCGCAAGGCCGAAGCCGAAGCCGCGCTGGAGAAGCACGAAGCCGAGGTCAAGGCACGTGCCGCGGCTTTGCTGGCCGACGCGGAGAAGAAGCTCGCCGACGCCACGGAGGACCGCAAGCTCGCGCTGGACCTGCGGCGCCGGGTCACCGAGCGGATCAGCGCGGCACAGAGCGCGGTGCTGGAAGCGGTCAAACAGCTCGGCCCGGCCGAGCCGGAAGAAGCCAGCGAAAAGCCTGCCTCTGGTGCTGGATCTGGGGACAAGCCTGCGGCTGCCGCCGCCGAGAAGCCGAAGCCTTCGCCGGTCAGCTCGTCGTGACGGCGTGAAGCTCGTCGTCGATCCAGCCGCGTTGGTGTAGTTCGCCGCAGAACCGGTGGTACGAGGCCAGAAGGGCGTCCCGCTCGGCCGCCACCGGTTCCACCGGCGTGCTGCCGCCGTGGTCGCGCAGGCCGCCCGGCCACACCCCGGCGGCGGCCAGCAGTGCGGCCCCGTAAGCCGGTTCTGCGTGCGGTGCCACGTTGATGCGTACTCCGCTCACGGTCGCCCTGATCTGTGTCCACAGTAGACTTTTTTTGGTGCCGGGCCCCGCGGTCAGCAGTGGTTCCGCGGGCACGAGGCGCAGCCGCCGCAAGTGATCCAGGGCGAGCCGCTCGACAAAGGCCGCGCTCTCGAGCCTGGCACGGTGCAACTCCACCTCGTCCGCCGGTTCTCCAGTGATGAACTCGCTGGTTTCGCTGGCGTCAAAGGGTTTCCGGCACAGCACGAGGTCCGCGGGCCCGCGGGCGGCGGCCGCCGCGTCCAGCCGTGCGATGTCCCGGAGCGCCTCACTGCCGAGGTTCGAGGTGATGCCGGGCAACCACCGGCCACCCGGCAGCCGGTAGCTGTCCGGTGCTGGGGTGTCCGACACTCCTTTGAGGACATACGTTTCCCCGAGCATCGCGGCGAACCGGCCGGGCGAGACGGCACCGGCGGCAAGCGCGGCGGCGCAGTCCTCCGGCATGCCCGCCACCACCGGACAGCCCTTCGGCAGCCCGGTCAAGGCGGCGCTGGTACGGGAAACGGTGCCGAGCACGGTCGACGGCGGTACCACTTCGGGCAACCACTTCGACGGTATGCCGAGTGATTTGTGCAGCTCGCTCGCCCAGGTGTCGGCACGCGGGTCGTAACCACTCCCACGCGCATGCCCCGAGTCCACGGCTACGCGTTTTCCGGTCAGTTGGGTGCCGATGACCTCGGGCCCGTGCCGGATCCCGCGTGCCTGGGGAGCGTGCTCAGCCAACCAAGCCACCCGCCCAAGCGCAGCTGACGGCGTTCCCTCCGCGCGCCCGCCGATCTCCATCGCGCGGTTGTTGAAGGCCGCACCTCGCAGGTCGTCCGGGAGCAGGGCCGGTCCGGCCGGGAGCCCCCGCCGGTCCACCGGCACGATGGTGCCCTCGGTGGCCGTCACCGCCACCGCGCCGATCTCCCCGCGTGGCAGGTCCGCGGTGACCTGGCACAACGCCCGTTCGACCGCGGGCCACCACAACCGCGGATCCTGCTCGCTGTGCCCCGGCCGATCGCGAACCGGCGGCGGCAGCGGTACCACCGCCGACGCGCGCACCCGGCCGTCCTCGTCCACCGCGATGGTGTGCACGCACGCGGCACCCAGGGTCGCGATGCCGATGCCGATCGTGATCGAGGTCAGGGGAATCACCGTGCCGTATGCCGTTTCGGCCGATTCTCGCAGGTTTCGGCCGCGACGGCTGCGCATCGCCGAGGTCCGGCGTCGCCCCACGTGTTCGAGTGGGTAGGTGGATAGCGCAAGCAACCAGCTGAGCTTTGCCTGAGACTTTTGCTACGGTTCTGTCGCGACCCCGCCCTTTTTTGCCGCGCGCCGATATTTTTTCGCTGGCGATCTTCGCGAGCGGGGTGAATTCGGTGCCAGGGGTTGGTGAAGAACTGTCGGGAAGACAATCGCGGCCGTGGTGGTGGCGGGGTGCGCCGTTCATCCTGCTGCCGCTGCTGATCGTCGGCGGCTTCCTGGTCGCGTTCGGTTTCCTGCACCCGCGCATCACCGCGGCGCTGGATGGTTCGGACCAGGCGGTCCAGACCGCCGCCGGTGACCGGTCGATGGGCGCCGCGTACACCCCGGGAAGCCTGCTGCTGCTGGGAGAACCGGGCGATGTGCGCCGCGGTGACGTGGTGGTCGTGGACGCCGGGGCGTGGCAGCGGGAGGGGCAGCTGGTCAGCCGGGTGGTCGGCATCGGCGGGGACACGGTGCTCTGCTGCGACCACCGCGACGCACTGGTGGTGAACGGCATTCCGGTGCACGAGGATTACCTCGGACCGGATCGCGGCACATTTCCCTTTAGGGTGGTTGTGCCGCCTAATTCGGTGTTCCTGCTCGGGGACAATCGCGGTAATGCGTTCGATTCCCGCGCATTCGCCGACAGCCCGGAACGCGCCGCACTGCCATTGTCCGCGGTGCGTGGCCGGGTGGTCGCCGAACGTGGGGCCGACGGCGCGGAGCGCAACCTGCCGCAGGCGGGTGCCTTCGTCACGGCCGGGCTCGCCGAACCGCGTCCGGCCGAGACCCTGCCGGGGCCGCTGACCTGGGCCGTTGTCACCGGCTTCGGGTTCGGTGCGCTCGCCGTGGTGACCGGGGCGGCCATGGTGGTGGCGCGCCTGGTCAGGAGACGAGCTTCCGGTGGTCCTCGTGCAGTTGAGCCGGACGCGGCAGATTCGGCTTCTTGATCTCGGCGAGCGCGGCCGGGCCGAGGCGCTGGCGGCGGGAGAAGCCGTACTGCTGGGTGTCGGTGACCTTGCTGAACTCGAGGTCATCGGGCTCGACGCCGATGCCGTAGGCGAACAGGTACTCGTCGGTCAGCGTGTCGGTGAAGGCGCACCAGGCGCCGGCGAACCGCCAGACCTTCGCGGCGAGGATCTCGCCGTCGAGTTCCCAGGAGGCGTTCTCCCAGCGGTGGTGCTCGGCCGCGGCGTGCTCGACCTCGGCGACCACCGCGTCCAGCACCTTCTCCGGCCGCTGGTCGGCGGCGGCGGGCAGGGTGAAGTTGGACATCGCGAAGGCGGCGGTGAAGGCCACTTGGCTGAGCCGGTCGGCGCCGGGCGCGGTGTGCAGTTCGTCGTGGCGTGTGCGGGCGGCCGAGCCGGTGAACACCGCGGCGTCGTTCGAGAAGTGGCCGAGCCAGGCTGCCCACAGTGGAGTGCCGACCTTGCCTTCGAGCGCGGCCAGCCAGCGGGCGCCCTGCCAGGAGTCGCTCAGGCCGTAGAGCGCGAAATCGAGCGGAGGCGAGTCGTCGACGCGGTCGGGCATAACTCGGGAATTCCTTTCCGGTGCCGGTCGACAGGCGGGACCCGGATCTTCTCACCCCGGTGTGGGGCAGGCAACCAGCCCCCGGTCCACACTGGCCCTTTACCTCGACTTTGGTTGAGGTCATATGGTCGCTGAACTGCACTGACGCCAGTCCGGAGAGGATCCATGAAATGACTGACCCGATTACCGTGCTCGGCCTCGGCGAGATGGGCCACGCCCTCGCGGCGGCGTTCGCGGCCGGTGGGCACCCCACCGCGGTGTGGAACCGCACCCCGGGCAAGGCCCCGTCGGGCACCCGCGAGGCCGCGACGGTGGCCGATGCCGTCGCGGCGGGAGGGCTGATCGTGGTCAGCGTGAAGGGCAACGAGGTGGCGCGCACGCTGCTTGAATCGGCGGGTGACCTACGTGGACGCTCGGTGCTGAACCTGACCGACGGCACCTCGGACGAGGCGCGTTCGGTGGCGGACTGGGCTGTTTCGGCCGGGGTGGCGTACCTGCACGGCCAGATCATGACCATCGCACCCGGAATCGGCCACCCGGAAGCCGTGATCTTCTTCGGCGGGAACGCCTCCGTCCACAAAGGCCACTCGGAGGCACTGGCACTGCTCGGCGGGCGAGGCACCTACATCTCCGCCGACCCGGGCGCGCCGACGCTGTACGGCATGGCCGTGCACGACACGATGTGGGGCGCCCTGAACGGTTTCCTGCACGCGGCCGCCCTGCTGACGGACGCCGGCATCCAGGTCTCGGACTTCCTGGACAAGGCCACCCCCTCGGTTTCGGCGCTGCTTTCACACCTCCCGTCGCTCGCCTCCGAAGTGGACAGTGGCTCGTTCGCGCTGGAATTCGGTGCCCTGCAACACCACCTGCCCTCTTTGGCCGACCTCGTCCGGGAAAGCAAAGCGCGCGGCATCGATGCGGAGTTCCCGGCCTACACGCAGAACCTGGTAACGCGCGCCATCGCTTCCGGCCATGCGAACGACAGCTACTCCCGCCTCGTCGACCACTTCCGCAAAGCTAGCTAGGCAGTAGGTCGAAGGAGCGGACGTGCCGCGGCCTGACCACGGAGAAGTGCCGCTCGTCCAGGGTGGCGATGCGCGTCACGCCCAGCCTTTCCGCAAGTGCTACAACACACGCGTCTGCCGTTCCCAGCGGCAGGTCCGCGTATTGCTCGACCAGATCCGCCGCGCGTCCGATGTCGGCGCGATGCATGGACTCGACGGTGTAGACGCCGTCGGCGATGTCGCGGAGGAAATCCGCCTCGGCCTGCGCTCCGGCGCGGGAACCGAGCATGTAGCCGATTTCCGTGAGCAGTGGTTCGGGCAGCACCAAGGGTTCCAGGGTGGTCGTCAGCAACCGCGTGCACCGTTGGTGGTCGTCGTCCCGGCGGTTGCTCATGGCGACCACCGGGCCGGTGTCCAGGATGATCACGCGGTTCTGGTCGACCTGCCACCGAGTTCACGGCGGGCTGCTTCCTTGGCGCGCCTGCCCAGATCCGGTTCACCGTCGAAAACACCGACCGTGCGGAATCGCCGTTGTGGTTTGTCGGCCTGCGCTGGCGCGGCCAGTTCGCGGAGGAAGGCGGCGGCCTCGTCCAGGCGGGAGCCGGGCACCTTGTCCAGCAACTGGTGTGCTTCGGCGCGTTGCTTGTCCTTCGCTGGAGCTGCCGCGCCGCTCCGGCGGATCTGGGTACCGGATTCCGCCAGCATCCTGCGCACGGAGCCGTAGGAGAGCCCAGCCTCCTCGGCCAGTGCGCGGATGCTCTTGCCCTGCTCGTACTTGCGCTTCAACTGCTCGGCGGTGCGGGCGCGCGGCACGCTCCTGGCCGGCCTGCGCTTTCTCAACTCCGCCATCTCGAGCCCTTCCACGTCGCGTGCCCCCCAGTTTAGGTACTCGATGCCGCCCCGCGAACCGGCGCGCGAGTGTGTTGAGCTTAGCGTAATCGATCGTGACGTTGCGTCAGAACTGGTAGTAGAGGAACGGGCTGAAAGTGCCCGTAGCCACCAGGATCGACGCGTACACCAGGCCCACCGTCATCACCGCGATCCTCAGGCCGGTGGCCGGCTTGCTGCGGGACGACTCCAGCAGCGGCCCGGTCACCGGGTGCGCCGGCAGGAACACCACCACCAGCGCGATCAGCAACAGCACCAGCCGCTGGTTGGTCAGCGCCGCCTCGACCACGTCGGTCAGGCCGTCGAAGTCGGGCAGCAGCATGTGCCCGATCATGTTCAGGGCCCGCGTCAGGTCGGCCGACTTGAAGAACACCCAGCCGAACACCACCAGCACGAAGGTCAGCGCCCGCCGCGCGATCATGGCGCCTCGCGCTTTCGGGGCCGCCGACCAGCCGAAGGCGCGTTCGATGATCAGCAACGCGCCGTGGAACATGCCCCAGACCAGGAAAGTCCAGTCCGCCCCGTGCCAGAAGCCGGTGAGCACAAAAACGATGCACAGGTTGCGGTAGGTCTTCGCGGCGCCGTCGCGGTTGCCGCCCAGCGGGATGTAGACGTAGTCCCGGAACCACCGCGACAGCGACATGTGCCACCGCCGCCAGAACTCGGTGATGGTCACCGACGAGTACGGCCGCGCGAAGTTCTCCGGCAGCCGGAACCCGAGCATCCGCCCCAGCCCGATCGCCATGTCCGAATATCCGGAGAAGTCGAAGAACAACTGCAGCGTGTACCCCAGCGCCCCCAGCCACGCCACCGCGAAGGTCATGTCACCCGGCGGCGTGGAAAAGCACGCGTCGACCATCGGGCTGATCGAGTCCGCGATGATCGTCTTCTTGCACAGCCCCAGCGCGAACCGCGGGAACCCGGCGGCGATGTCGTCGAGCCGGTGCGACCGGTGCTGCGGCAGCTGGTCGGCGATCTCCCGGTACCGCACGATCGGCCCGGCGACCAGCTGCGGGAACATCGAGATGTAGGTCGCGAACGACACCGGGTTCTTCAGCGCCTGCCGCTCACCGCGGTAGATGTCGACCACGTACGAGATGTGGTGGAAGGTGTAGAACGAGATCCCGATCGGCAGCGCCAGCTCCACGATCGGGAAGTCACCGCCGAACGCCTGCGCGAACCACGCGATCTGCTCGGTGGCGAACCCGGCGTACTTCCACACCACCAGCATGCCGACGTTGAAACCGATCACGCACAGCAACAGCACCCGCCGCCGCGCGTCCCTGGCGCGGTCCCATTCGCTGGGCTCCAGCGCCGGCCCGGCCAGGTAGTTCAGCACCATGCACGCCAGCAGCAGCAGGGTGAACACCCCGGCGCCGCTGGCGTAGAAGATCAGGCTGCCGACCGCGATGATGCCGTTCCGCCAGCTCCTCGGGCACACCAGCACGGCGACCAGCACCGCGGGCATGAAGTACCACAGGAACAGCGGCGAAACGAACGACATGGCCGAGCGGCTCCCCCTGGTGACGTGTCAGTTCTGTGACCCTAGCCGAGGGGGCGCGGCCGCAGCGCTCAGATCCGCCCGGTCACTCGCCGCAACCGCGCCACTTCGGCCAGCAGCACACCGGCCGCCACCGAGGCGTTCAGCGACTCCACACCGGCCGCCATCGGGATCGACACCGTCGCGTCACACGTCTCGCGCACCAGCCGCGACAACCCGCGGCCCTCGGAGCCGAGCACGATCACCAGCGGATCGGTCGCCAGGTTCAGCTCGTCGATGTCCATCGA
This sequence comes from Amycolatopsis albispora, assembly GCF_003312875.1. NCBI lineage: Bacteria > Bacillati > Actinomycetota > Actinomycetes > Pseudonocardiales > Pseudonocardiaceae > Amycolatopsis > Amycolatopsis albispora. The sequence continues at coordinate 5,707,331 of NZ_CP015163.1, read as the reverse complement.
GCCGTCGGCGTCCAGCCCGACGATCATCAGGCCGTCGGCGGCCCACGCCTTCAGCTGCCGCGTCAGGTTCGTGGCCACCGCCACCGGCAGCTTCGCCGCGGTACCGGCACTGGTCCGCCACGCCACCGCGGTCATGCCCGCGCTGCGACGCCCGGGCAGCACCACACCGTGCGCGCCGAACGCGGCCGCCGAGCGGATCACCGCGCCCAGGTTGCGCGGGTCGGTCACCCCGTCCAGCGCCACCAGCAGCGGCGGCTCGCCCGAGTCGCGGGCGGCGGCCAGGAGGTCGTCCGGGTGCGCGTACTCGAACGGCGGCACCTGCAGCCCGAGGCCCTGGTGCACCGCGCGGTTGGTCTTGCGGTCGAGCTCCTCGCGCGGGATCTCCAGGATCGAGATGCCGCGGTCGCCGGCCAGCCGCACGGCCTCGGTGACGCGGTCGTCGGCTTCGATGTTGAGCGCCACGTACAGCGCGGTCGCCGGCACGTCCGCGCGCAGCGCCTCGACCACCGGGTTGCGCCCGGCGATCAGCTCCGGCGCCTCGCTCTTGTCCTTGTCGCGCTGCTTGGCCTTGGCCGCGCGCGCGGCGGCCGCCGCGGCCCGGCGCTGCGCCGGGTGGCCCGGCCGCATCTCGGCCTTCGGGGTCGGGCCCTTGCCTTCGAGCCCCTTGCGCCGCTGGCCGCCCGAGCCGACCACGGCGCCCTTCTTGGTGCCGTCCTTGCGAATCGCGCCCCGACGACGGGAGTTGCCTGCCATTGCTACGAGTCCTTAAGGGTCCACTGTGGACCGTTGGGGGTGTCCTCCACCGTGACACCCGCGTTCTGCAACCACGCGCGGACGGAGTCCGCGAGCGTGAAGTCCTTCTCCTTGCGCGCCCGCTGCCGGGTCTCCAGCAACCCGCCGACCAGGTCGGACAGCGCCTGGTGCGCCGGGCTCTCCTGCCCGGCGGCCCACTTCGGGTCGAGCGGGTCGAGCCCGAGCACCGCGGTCATGCCGCGCACCGACCCGGCCAGTTCGAGCGCCCGCTGGGTATCGCCCGAGTCCAGCGCCGCGTTGCCGTCGCGCACGGTGTTGTGCATCACGGCGAACGCCTGCGGGGTGGACAGGTCGTCGTCGAGCGCCGCGGTGAACTCCGCGGGCAGCGCTCCCGGTTCGACCGCGCCCGCCGCGCCCGCGACCCGCCGGAGGAACTGCTCGATCCGGCGATATCCCTGCGCGGCCTCGGAAATCGCCGTGTCGGAGTACTCGATGGTCGACCGGTAGTGCGGCTGCACCAGGTAGTACCGCAGCTCCACGGCCCGGTACCGGCGCAGCATCTCCGGAATCGCGACCACGTTGCCCAGCGACTTCGACATCTTCTCGCCGGACATGGTCACCCACGCGTTGTGCAGCCAGAAGCGGGCGAACGGGTCACCCGCCGCGTTCGACTGCGCGCGCTCGTTCTCGTGGTGCGGGAACACCAGGTCGACCCCGCCGCCGTGGATGTCGAACTCGCGGCCGAGGTAGGCCGTCGACATCGCCGAGCACTCGAGGTGCCAGCCGGGGCGGCCGTCGCCCCACGGCGTCGGCCAGGACGGCTCGCCGGGCTTCGCGCTCTTCCACAGCGTGAAGTCACGCGGGTCGCGCTTGCCCTCGGCGAGGCTCTCGCCCTGCTGGACGTCGTCGAGCTGCTGGCCGGAGAGCGCGCCGTAACCGTCGAACGACTTCACCGAGAAGTACACGTCACCGCCGGCCACGTAGGCGTGCCCGCGATCGATCAGCCGCTGCATCAGCTCGACCATCTGCGTCACGTGGCCGGTGGCCCGCGGCGCGATCGACGGCGGCAGGCAGCCCAGCGCGGTGTAGGCCTCCTCGAAGGCGCGCTCGTGCGTGGCCGCCCACTCCCACCACGGCCGCTCGTTCGCCGCGGCCTTGGTGAGGATCTTGTCGTCGATGTCGGTGACGTTCCGCACGAACAGCACGTCCAGTCCACTGTGGACCAGCCAGCGCCGCAGCACGTCGTAGTTCAGCGCCCCGCGGACGTGCCCGATGTGCGGGATGCCCTGCACGGTCGCCCCGCACACGTACATCGACGCCGTTCCACCGCGGGCGGGCTGGAACTCCCGCAAACTCCTGGACGCCGTGTCGTATAGGTGTAGGGCCACGCCGAAATGGTACGGGTTCGCCGTGACGAAGGCCGCACCGATCGGCGTTCAGCGCAGTTCGTGGGTCCTCAGCGCGGTCAGCAGCGCGTCCGGGCGCTCGCTCGTCGGCAGCGGATCGACCAGCGCGAAGGCGCAGCCCAGCGCCCGCGCACCGCCGTCGGCCTCCTCGGAGTCGCCGACCATCAGCGCCTCCGGGCCGGTGACCCCCAACTGGTCGAGCGCGGCCTGGAAGATCTCCGGCTGCGGCTTGATGGCTCCGACCTCGAAGGACAGCACGAAGGCGTCCACGTAGGCGTCCCAGCCGCGGGCGCGGAAGGCCGGGCGGATGTCGAAGGCGATGTTGCTGATCACGGCCACCTTGACACCACGGCCGGCGAGCCCCTTCAGCGCCGCTTCGGTGTCCGGGTACGGCGTCCACATCGCGGGATCAATCAGCCGCTGGTAGAGTGCCTCGCGCTGCGCGAGGTCCGGCACGCCGGACTGGCGGAGCACGTCGAGATAGACCTTGCGGTGCAGGTCCACGTCGAGATCGCGGTTTTCCCATGCGTGCTGGTGCTCGTCGTCGAACTGGGCCACCTGCCCGACCGGCGCGGTCATCCGCCGCATCAGCTCGGTCTGGGCTTCGAGGTCGAGCGGTGCACCGCCGTCGTCGGTGAGGTCGGCGAGCCAGGACTCGTCCTGCTCCAGCCGGAAGACGGTCCCCGAGAAGTCGAACATCGCCGCAGTGATCGTCACGGCGTCAGGCTACCGGGAGCAGCAGGGCGGTGGCGATCGCCGCGATGCCCTCGCCACGGCCGGTGAGACCGAGGCCGTCGGTGGTGGTGCCCGCCACGCTGACCGGCCCGCCGACCGCCTCCGAGAGCAGCCGCTGCGCCTCTTCGCGGCGCTTGCCGATGCGCGGGGCGTTGCCGATCACCTGGACCGCCGCGTTGCCGACGGCGAACCCCGCCTGCTCCACGCGACGGCGGGCCTCGGCGAGCAGGTCCACCCCGTGCGCACCGGCCCACCGCGGGTCGCCGGTGCCGAAGACGGCGCCGAGATCACCGAGACCGGCGGCGGACAGGAGGGCGTCGCACAGCGCGTGGGCGGCGACGTCGCCGTCGGAGTGCCCGGCGCAGCCGTCCACCCCTTCCCAGAACAACCCGGCGACCCAGCAGTCGCGACCGGTTTCCACCGGGTGCACGTCCACACCCTGGCCGACCCTGGGGATGCCGGGAATCACCGCGTTCCTCCGTGAGCTTCCGCGAGCGCCGCCTCGGCGAGCGCGAGTTCGAACTCCGACGCCAGCCGGGCGGCGTCGGGATGGCCGTCGACCAGCCGGACCTCGGCGCCGAGCCGGTCGAGCAGCCGCTCGGGGCCGTGCTCGGCGAGTTCGGGCAGCAAGCGGGTGTGGAAGGCCATCGGGGTCTGCCGCGTGCGCAGGCGCGTGCGATCGCTGGTGCCGGTGATGCGCGCGGTGGGATCGACCAGCTTGACGGTGTCGGTCATCGGCAGCACCGGGACCGCGGCGGGCGCGCCGTTCCGCACGGCCGCCACCACCGCGCTGACCAGCGCCGCGGGTGTGCGCGCACGGGTGGCCTCGTGGACCACGAGTACTTCGGAGCGTGTTCGGGCGACCACGTGCAGGGCCCCGCGCAGGGACTCGCTACGATCCGCGCACCCGGAAAAAACCCGGTAGCGCTGGGCGGCTCCGGGTACGAGTCGAACCGCCGACTCGCACTCGGCGAGCCGGCGGTCCGAATCCAGCACAATTGTCAGATCTGCACAGCCGGAACCGAGCAGGCCACGAACCGCATGAGTGAGCAGTGCTTCGCCACGGAGGGACGCGAGTGCGCCCTGGCTGGTGTCCGCGACGAGCAGAGCGACGTGGTTCATCGCCGTGCGCTGTCCGGTGGTTCCGCTGCTGCTCAGACCGCCGCGGTTTCCAGAACCTCGTCGAGCAGGACCTCGGCCTTGCCTTCGTCGGTGCCCTCGGCCAAAGCCAGTTCACTCACCAGGATCTGCCGTGCCTTGGCCAGCATCCGCTTCTCGCCGGCGGACAAGCCACGATCCTTCTCTCGCCGCCAGAGGTCGCGCACCACTTCGGCCACCTTGTTCACATCGCCGGAGGCGAGCTTCTCGAGGTTGGCCTTGTACCGACGAGACCAGTTCGTGGGCTCCTCGGTGTGCGGCGCACGCAACACGTCGAACACGCGATTCAGACCGTCCTGCCCGACGACGTCCCGCACACCGACGATCTCGGCGTTGTCTGCGGGTACGCGAACGGTGAGGTCCCCTTGCGCGACCTTGAGGACGAGGTATTTCTTCTCCTCGCCCTTGATCACACGGGTCTCGATCGCTTCGATGAGTGCGGCACCGTGGTGCGGGTAGACGACGGTCTCTCCGACCTTGAAAACCATGTGTCCTCTGCCCCTTTCGCTACCACCATCCTAGCACGGCTCGACTGGCACCATCTAGCGCCCCGAGTTCCGTCGTCGCAGGTCAGCGGCCGGATCGTGGGCCGGACGGGGGTTGACAAACGTGCATTTCCCATGCTCATGCAGGTGAGCCGCAAATCGCGGCGCGCGCGCCGGGAATTCCACTGTGGACCATTGATCTTCGAATCCGCCGCGCACAACGGCCACCGGGTTCCGGTGGGCGCCGGGGGCCGGGCTACCCTTCGCGGGGAACAGGACGCGCAGGAGGGACACGAGACCGTGAGGCAGCAGAATCGACGCGTGCTCGGCGTGGCCGCGCTCGGCCTTGGCGCGGTACTGGCGCTCGCGGGCTGCGGCGCCGGTCAGATCACCCAGACCGACACCCAGCTGCCCGCCGTCACCGGTGGCTTCGCCGATCTCGGCAAGCTCGCGGTCCGGGACGCCAAGCTGACCTTCCCCGGTGACGCCGCGTTCTACCCGGCCGGTGCCACCGCGCCGCTGGAAATGGTGGTGGCCAACAACGGGCCGGCCGACGACGAGCTGATCGACGTCAGCTCCGAGGGTGCCGCCGACGCGGAGATCCAGGGCTACCAGGCGGTCGTGTCGGGCAGCAAGCTGACCGTCAGCCCGATGGGACACGAGCACGAGCCCGCCGCGCACGCCGCCCAGCCGCCTTCGGGCACGCAGCAGCCGTCCGGCGCGCAGCAGCCGCCGAGCGCGTCGAACCCGCCGAGCAACGCGCCGGGTTCCGCCTCGCAGGCCCCGCCGCCGCCTCCGGCCGACGCGGTCGAGGAGCACCCGGTCGGGCACGCGGTGATCAACCTGGTCGGCCTCAAGGCGCCGATGTACCCGGGCCAGACCCTCAAGGTCACCCTCACCTTCCGCGACGCGGGTTCGGTCGTCGTCGACGTGCCGATCGCCAGCTCCACCCGGCCGCGCGCCGACCACGGTTCCGAAGGCGGGCACGGCGAGCACCCCGCCCCGCCCGCCGGTGCCCCGCAGGAGCACGGCGCGCCGCCCGCTTCCCACGCGGGCCCGGTCGAAGGCGACCACGGCAACCACGGGGGATAGAACTGTCGTACCCGCGCACTAGCGTGAGCGCCCGTGGCTAGGAAGAGCGGCACCTCGTACCGCTGTGGTGAGTGCGGGTACGAGGCTGCCAAGTGGGTCGGCCGGTGCCCGGAGTGCCAGGCGTGGGGCACGATCGAGGAACGCGGTGACGCCCGCCCCGCCATCGCGCGTGTGGTGGCCGGGGCGCCCAGTGCGCCCGCGCGGCCGATCGGCCAGGTCGACGTCGAGGCGGCCAGGGCGCGCCAGACCGGTGTGCCCGAGCTGGACCGCGTGCTCGGCGGCGGGCTGGTTCCCGGCGCGGTGATCCTGCTCGCGGGGGAGCCGGGGGTCGGCAAGTCGACCCTGCTGCTCGAAGTCGCCTACCAGTGGGCGGCGGGCCGGACCGGCGAGCACCCGTCGTTGTACGTCACCGGCGAGGAGTCCGCCGGGCAGGTGCGCCTGCGCGCCGAGCGCACCGGGAACGTGCACGAGCAGATGTTCCTCGCCGCGGAGAGCGATCTCGGCGCCATCGTCGGCCATGTGGACGACGTCAAGCCCGGGGTGCTGATTGTCGATTCGGTCCAGACCATGTCCTCCCCGCAGGCCGACGGCGCGCCCGGCGGCGTCACCCAGGTGCGCGCGGTGACCGCCGGGCTGGTCGCGCTGGCCAAGGAGCGCGGGCTGCCGATCATCCTGGTCGGGCACGTCACCAAGGAGGGCTCGATCGCCGGGCCGCGGGTGCTGGAGCACCTGGTGGACGTGGTGCTCCAGTTCGAGGGCGACCGGCATTCCACGCTCCGCATGGTGCGCGGGGTGAAGAACCGGTTCGGCGCCGCCGACGAGATCGGCTGCTTCGAGCTGGGGGAGGGCGGCATCGTCGGGGTGCCGGATCCGTCCGGGCTGTTCATGAACCGCACCACCGAGCCGGTGTCCGGCACCGCGATCACGGTGGCGATGGAGGGCAAGCGGCCGCTGATGAGCGAGGTGCAGTCGCTGGTCGCCGAGTCCACGCTGCCGCAGCCGCGGCGGGCGGTGAGCGGGCTCGACGCGTCGCGGGTGCAGATGGTGCTGGCGGTGATGGAGCGCCGGGCGGGCATGCAGCTGGCCAAGCGGGACGTCTTCCTGGCCACCGTCGGCGGCATGAAGATCACCGAGCCCGCCGTGGACCTGGCGCTGGTGCTGGCGATCGCGTCCTCGGTGGCCGACGTCGCCCTGTCGCCGCGGCTGGTGGCGGTCGGCGAGGTCGGACTGGCGGGGGAGATCCGGCGCGTTTCGAACGTCGGCAAGCGAATCGCGGAGGCGGCGCGGCTCGGCTTCACGCACGCCCTCGTACCGCCGGACTCCGGCAAGTTCCCGCCGGGCATCCGAGTACTCGAAGTGGGGGATGTCGGCCTGGCCCTGTCGGCGGCTGAACACGCCCGCGCCTAGCCGTCCCACGTCACGAATGTGGCTTTCGAGACGTTCTGCCTGGATCCACCGGTGTTTGTGGTGGTGGAGTGGTGTCGTTGAGGGGCAGATGCCCTCTGACTTGGGATGATTGTTCTTGCGAGGGAACAAAGTCCACTGAGTGAGAGGGCATCTGCTGGATGCGATCGTCTCATAGCGCCGGGTCGGTGTCGGTGAGGTTCGACGAGGAGAGTCTCGTGTCGTGCGCGGGGCTGGTGCCGATGCTGCGGCTGGCCGAGGGCATCGGCCTGGGTGTGTTGATCGATGAGCGGGTCGATCTGGGGATGGCGGTCGGGGCGAACACGGACGCGAAAGCCCTCTCGGTCGTGGCCGGGATGGTGGCTGGTGCTGATTCGATCGATGACCTGGATGTGATCCGGCACGGCGGGATGGGGCGGTTGTTCGATCGGGTGCGGGCGCCTTCGACCTGCGGTTCGTGGCTGCGCGGGTTCACCCACGGCCACGTCCGCCAGCTCGCCTCCGCTGCCGGGGAGGCCCTGGTCCGGCTGGCCGGGCGGGTGCCGTCACTGCTGGCCGGGGTCGACCGGCTGGCGTTTGTCGATATCGACGCCAAAATCAAGCGAACCTATGGTCACCGCAAACAGGGCAGCGGATTCGGCTACACCGGGGTCCGGGGCCTGAACCACCTGATCGCCACGCTGTCGAGCCCGGTCTGCGCGCCGGTGATCCTGACCGCCCGGCTGCGCGGCGGGACCTGCGATTCCCGCCGCGGGGCGGCCTCGATGATCACCGAAGCGATCGGGCTGGCCCGCCGGGCCGGGGCGACCGGCATGATCGTGGTCCGCGCCGACTCGGCGTTCTTCACCGGCCCGATCATCGCCGCGATCCGCGCAGCGGGCGCGTCCTTCTCGGTCACCGCCCAGAAAAACGTGGCCACCCAGGCTGTGATCGACCGGATCGGCGAGGACGACTGGACCGAGATCGCCTACCGTCACCCGATCCCCGACCCCGACACCGGCGAGTTGATCACGCACGCGCAGATCGCCGAAACCACCCTGACCGCGTTCGTCAACACCACCCAGAACCCCGGCCGCCAGGTCACCGCACGGCTGCTGGTCCGCCGCACCCCGAGAAACAAGCGCAACGACCAGGGCGAGTTGTTCCGCGCCTGGAACTACCACGCGATCTTCACCGACACCGGCTTCGACCTGCCCACCGCCGACCAGCACCACCGCGAGCACGCGATCATCGAGCAGGTCTTCGCCGACCTCAACGATTCCGCCCTGGCACATTTCCCCTCAGGCCGCTTCCCGGCCAACCACGCCTGGCTGATCCTGGCCTGCCTCACCCACAACCTGCTCCGCGCCGCCGGCTGCCTGGCCAGCGTCTTTCACGCCAAAGCCCGCACCGGCACCCTCCGCCGGCACCTGATCACCATCCCAGCCCGCATCATCCGCACCGCCCGCCGCATCACCCTGCGACTGCCCACCAACTGGCCCTGGCAAGCCAGCTACCAGGGCCTATTCACCGCCACCCACACCCGGACACCCTGACCCCCAACCCCACAACCAAGCCACAGTGGACACACCGGATGCGAGACCGGTCAATCCCACACGCCCAACCACCACCACAAGATCAACAACCACCACCTGGATCCACCGACAAAACACATCGGTGGATCCAGGTTATGCGTCTCGAAAGCCACATTCGTGACACCGGACTCGACGGAACTGCCCGGCGGATTGGCCCGCCTCCCGGGCGCCGCTCGTTCGCCCCGATCTGGGAGAGCGGTGGCCCCACCTGGCCCGCCGCTCCGGCCCACGTGCCCGCTGCCCGCTGCCGCTGCTCGTTGCCCGCTGCTCCCCGCTCGCTGCCCGCTGCTCGCCGCTCGTTGCCCGCTGCTCGTTGCCCGCTGCTCGTTGCACGCCGCTCCGCCCCACGTGCCCTCGGCCGCCGCCCGCCGCCCTCGGCCGCCGCCCGCGCCCGTCGCCCGCTGCTCGTTGCCCGCCGCTCGCTGCCCGCTGCCCGCTGCCCGCTGCCCGCTGCCCGCTGCCCGCTGCTCGTTGCCCGCTGCTCGTTGCCCGCTGCTCGCTGCCCGCTGCTCGCTGCCCGCGATCGCCGCCCGCAGCCCGCTGCTCGCTGCTCGTCGCCCGCTGCTCGTCGCCCGTCGCCCGTCGCCCGTCGCCCGTTGCTCGTTGCCCGCGATCGCGCCGCTTGTCCTGTGCTCCTGCTCGCGCCCGGGCAGTCCACCTGGTCTGGCGTTTCTGCTCGCCCCGGTGGCGCGGCTTTGGCTCGGCGTTCCTGCTCGCGTCGCGGTGGCCCACTGGGCGCCGCGTTCCGGCCCGCGCGGCTCTCTCGGGGCGCCGCTCGTCTCGCGCGACCGCGGCGCTTGGCTCGGCGCTGCTGCTCGTGCGGCCTCGCGGGTGGTCCCGCGGCACGGGTGTTTCGGTTCTGACTGAAACCCCTTGTGCCGGGTTGCCCGCTTTCTCCAGTATCTCGGCTATTCGACGGAAAATAACCGACGAAGTAACTGGGGAAGGAGTAACCAGTGCAGCGCAGAGGTTTCCTCCGGGCGGTGGCCGGGGTTGCCGCGGCCGGGGCGCTCGTCCTGCCGGGGGCGGCGGTCGCCGCGAGCCCCGCGCCGGTCGCGCCAGCCGGGGTCCAGGCCGCCGAGGCCCAGCCAGCCGGGGTCCAGCCAGCTGGTGCCAAATCGCTCAACATCCAGTACCAGGTTCAGGAAACCGGGTACTGGTGCGGGCCGGCGGCGGCGCGGATCGCGATGTCCGCGCGCACGGGCAACCTGCCGTCGCAGGGTGACCTGGCCGCGCAGATGGGCACCACCGAGAACGGCACCGACCACATCAGCCAGATCGCGAACGCGCTCAACGCCAATCTCGGCACCACCTGGTACGAGGTCAAGGAGATGCCGAACGACCCGCCGACGCAGGCCCAGAAGGACCTGCTCTGGCAGGACATCGTCACCGACATCGACAACGGCTACGCCGTGGTGGCCAACATCGTCGCCCCGCCCGACAACCACCCGCCGGGCTATCCGAACGAGACGATCTACCACTACTTCACCGTGATCGGCTACAACAGCGACAACATGACCGTGCACATCGCGGACTCGGCCAACTTCGGCGGCAACCAGATCTACTGGCTGTCCTTCGACCAGCTGGCCTCACTGATCCCGCCGAAGGGGTACGCGGCCTGATCACCCGCTTCGCGGCGCTCCCGGGAAAAACCTCAAATTCCCCGGGGGCGCCGCGTCCTGCCTCGAACAATTGTCGCCACCGACTTTGGTCGGCGGCCGAACGGGTGAAACCGGCGACAGGAGTCACCATTTTCCGGACTATTTCCCTCGTGTGACGGAAACCAACCGCCAGCGCACTGGGGAAGGAAACTCCGAAATGATGAGACGCCAGCTGCTCGCCGTGTTCGCCGCCGTGGTCGCGGGAATCACCGCCGCGCCCGCGCTCGCCACCGCCGCGCCCGCGGCACCGGCCACCCGTCCGGCCGAAACCGCCGAGATCGACATTTCCGAACTGCCCGCCGTCGTCGAGCTCAACGTGCGCCACGAATGGCAGCAGACCGGCTACTGGTGCGGCCCGGCGGCGACCAGGATGGCGCTGTCCGCGCGCATGGCCAACCCGCCGTCGCAGGCCAGCCTGGCCCAGCAGCTCCCGACGCACACCGGCGGCACCGACCACATCGGCCAGGTCACCAGGGTGCTCAACAACAATCTCGGCACCGGCTGGTACGAGACCAAACAGATGCCGAACGACCCGCCGACCCAGGCGCAGCGCGATCTGCTCTGGCGGGACGTGGTGCTCGACATCAACAACAATTACCCGATCGTGGCGAACATCGTCGCCCCGGCGAACAACCACCCGCCCGGTTACCCCAACTACACCATTTACCACTACTTCACCGTGATCGGCTACAACAGCGACAACATGACGGTGAAGATCGCCGACTCGGCCGGTTTCAGCCAGGGCGTCTATTGGCTCACCTTCAACCAGCTGGCCACTCTCATTCCGCCAAAGGGGTATTCCGCGTAAATCCGTTTCAGCCTCGGCTGAAACAGCTGGACGGGTGCCGCGGTCAGCTGCGCGACCGCGGCGCCCGATTTTGTCGGTGGTGCCGCGTAAGCTCCCGCTGTGATCCGTACCACAGAGGGAGGCATCTGATGGAAGCGCTGCTCGCGATCGGCACGCGCAAGGGGCTCTGGCTGGCGAGAAGTTCGAACGGACGGGCCGACTGGCAGGTCACCGGGCCGCACCTGCCGATGACCGACATCTACGCGCTGGCGATCGACCAGCGCGCCGGCTCGCCGCGCCTGCTCGCGGGCGTGACCAGTGAGCACTGGGGCCCGGGGGTGGCCACCAGCGACGACCTCGGCGTCACCTGGCAGGAGCCGGAGCAGGCGCCCATCTCCTTCCCGGAGGACACCGGCGCCGCGCTGGAGCGGGTCTGGCAGCTCACGCCCGCGCCGGAGCCGGACGTGGTCTACGCCGGGGTGGAGCCGTCGGCGTTGTTCCGCTCGGCCGACGGCGGCCGGTCCTTCGAGCTGGTCCGCGGCCTCTGGGAGCACCCCCATCGTCCACAGTGGACGCCCGGCTTCGGCGGCATGGCGATCCACACCGTGCTGCCGCACCCGACCGAGCCGGAGCACGTCACGGTGGCGATGTCCACCGGCGGCGTCTACGACACCACCGACGGCGGCAAGACCTGGGCGCCGGCCAACCGCGGCATCCACGTCAAGTTCCTGCCGGAGGAGTACCCGGAGTTCGGCCAGTGCGTGCACAAGGTGGCGCGGCACCCGGCGCGGCCGGACACGCTGTACGCGCAGAACCACCACGGCGTGTACCGCAGCGACGACCACGCGAAGAGCTGGCAGTCGATCGCCGACGGCCTGCCGTCCGACTTCGGCTTCCCGATGGTGGTGCACCCGCACAAGCCGGAGGTGATCTACAACTTCCCGCTGCAGGCCGACGAGCACCGCTTCCCGCCGGACGGGCGCTGCCGCGTCTACCGCAGCGAGGACGGCGGCGGCAGCTGGACGGCGTTGTCCGGTGGCCTGCCGGACAACGGCTTCTACTCGGCGGTGCTGCGGGACGCGATGTGCGTGGACGACGCCGACCCGGCCGGGGTGTACTTCGGCTCGCGCTCGGGTGAGGTGTGGGCCAGCGCCGACGAGGGCGAGCACTGGCAGCGCGTGGTCGAGCACCTGCCGGACGTGCTCTGCGTGCGGGCCGCGGTGATCTAGGTGGCGAAGGTCCACCTGCCGTCGATGCTGCGGCCGATCGCCGGCGACCAGACCGTGCTGGAGGTCGAGGGCGCCACCATCGCGGCGGCCCTGGACGAGCTGCGGGACAGGTATCCCGCGCTGGAACGGCGGCTGCGTGACGAGTCGGGCGCGCTGCGGCGGTACGTCAACTTCTACGTCGACGGCGAGGAATGCCGCCGTCTCGCCGGTGCGGACACCCCGCTCGCCGCCCGCACCGAGCTGATGATCATCCCGTCGGTGGCGGGCGGCTGAGGCACGCGTGCCGGGAGGGCGAGCCCTCCCGGCACCTCGGAAGACCTACTTGGCCAGCAGGTTCGCGCAGCGGATGAGGCCGATGTGCGAGTACGCCTGCGGGTGGTTGCCCAGCGAGCGCTCGGCGATCGGGTCGTACTGCTCGGGCAGCAGCCCGGTCGGGCCCGCGGCGTCGACCAACTGCTCGAACAGCTCCTCCGCCTCGGTGCGGCGGCCGGTCATCAGGTAGGCCTCGATCAGCCAGGCCGCGCAGATGTGGAAGCCGCCTTCGCTGCCGGGCAGGCCGTCGTCGCGGTGGTAGCGGTAGACCGTCGAGCCGCTGCGCAGCTCGGCCTCGATGGCGGTCACGGTCGACTGGAACCGCTGGTCGCTCGGGTCGATGAGGCCGGTCAGCCCGACAAAAAGCGAGGCCGCGTCCAGGTCGGTGCCGTCGTAGGCGGTGGTGAACGCCTGCACCTCGTCGTTCCAGCCGTGCTCCAGCACGTCGGCGGCGATGGTGTCGCGCAGCTCCGGCCAGCCAACCGGGATCTCCCGGTCGTAGATCTCGCCCAGCTTGATCGCGCGGTCGATGGTCACCCAGCCCATCACCCGGGAGTACACGCGGTGCCGAGGCACGTGGCGTTCCTCCCAGATGCCGTGGTCCGGCTCGTTCCAGCGCCGCGTGACCGCCTCGGCCATCGCCCGCACCATCTGCCAGTCCTGGTCGCGCAGCTCACCGCGGGCCTCGGCCAGGGTGACCACCAGCTCCACCACCGGCCCGAACACGTCCAGCTGCACCTGGTGGTTCGCCAGGTTGCCGACGCGCACCGGCCGCGAGCCCGCGTACCCCGGCAGCGACTCGATCACCGCTTCGGCGCCGATCACGCTGCCGGACAGGGTGTACAGCGGGTGGAGCCGCTCCGGCCCGGCCAGCGTGGCGAGCACGCCGTGCAACCAGCGCAGGTACCCGTCGGCCTCGTCCAGGGAGCCGAGCGTGACCAGCTCACGCACGGTCATCGCGGCGTCGCGGATCCAGCAGTAGCGGTAGTCCCAGTTCCGGACCCCGCCGATCTCCTCGGGCAGCGAGGTGGTGGCCGCCGCGAGCACCCCGCCGGTGTCGGTGTTGCACAGCCCGCGCAGGGTCAGCGCCGAGCGCGACACCAGTTCCGGCTGCACGGTGGGCACCTTCAGGGTGGCGGCCCAGTCGCTCCAGTACGCCCCCGCCCGCGCGCGGCGGTCCATTTCGGACAGTTCATGCGGGCCGAGATCCGTTGTGCCGCAACGCAGTTCCAGGACCACCGGGCGTTCCGGCTTCGGTTCGACCAGTGCCACCGCGGTGTCGTGCATGCCGTCGGAGTTGATTTCCCAGCGCACACCGGGCGCCCGCAGCACGATCGGCTCCGAGGTGCCCAGCACCCGCAGCCCGTCCTCCTCGGTGACCAGCTTCACCGGCACGCCACCGAATTCGGGGCGCGGCGCGAAAACCACCTGCGCGGCGGCCTCACCGGAAATCACCCGGACGATGTCCGTGCGGTGCGGCGGGCTGTCCGGCTCGAGGTAGTCCGTGACCAGCAGGCGCGACCAGCGCGTCTCCACGGTCATCGTGTTCGGCAGGTAGCGCTGGCCCAGCGGCAGGCCGTTGCGGTGCGGCTTGATCGAGAAGTGCCCGGCACCGGGACCGCCGAGCAGGTCGGCGAACACCGCGGGCGCGTCCGGGCCGGGGTGGCACAGCCAGGTCAGCTTGGCGTCCGGGGTGAGCAGCGCGACCGAGCGCTCGCTGGCCAGCATGGAGATCCGCTCGATCGGCGGGGCCTGCTCGCCGTAGAGCCAGTGGCGCCGCTCCTCGAGCAGGAACGCGAGCACGGTCGCCACGTCGACGGTGTCCGGAACCCGGTACGCGGCAAGGCTTTCCCCGTCGCCGACCTTGACCCCCAGGTCGGGGCCGGACAGCCGCGCGAAGGCCTTCTCGTCGGTGACGTCGTCGCCGAGGAACACCGCGGCGGTGGCGTTCACCTGGTGGCGCAGGGTGTCCAGGGCCCGGCCCTTGTCGGTCTGCACCACGGCCAGCTCGACCACCTCCTTGCCGTCGGTGGTGGTCACCCCCGGCCAGGTGCAAGGTCCATTGTGGACATCGGCGAGCACGCGGCGGCCCGCGTCGTACTCGGCGCGGCGCACGTGCACGGCGATGCTGGCCGGCTTCACTTCTAGGGAAACCCCTGGAACATCGAGCACGAGCTGCTCCAGCTCGGCTTCGAGCCTGCGGTGCAGTTCGCGGGCCTTCGCGTCGAGCGCGTGCACAAAACCGATGTCGAACTCCGAGCCGTGGCTGCCCACCAGGTGGACCTCGGCGGGCAGGCGGGAGAGCGTGGCGAGATCACGCAGCGCGCGGCCGGAGATGACCGCGGTGGTGGTTTCGTGCAGGCCGGCTAACGATCGCAGGGCACCGACCGATTCGGGAAGTGGGCGGGCCTCGTCCGGGTTGGACGTGATCGGAGCCAGCGTGCCGTCGTAGTCGCAGGCGACCAGCAAGCGCGGCGTCCGCGCGATCTGCACGATCGCACGCCGCAGCTCGGCGGGCAGGGCCTCGGCGGTCAACACTCCTCCTAGGAGCAAGTACGTGGGGTATGGGAGTTCGGGTTCTCAGGCGGAGGGCTCGGACCCGAGTGCTTCCAGGAACGAGCGCGCCCAGCGGTCGACGTCGTGGGTGAGGACCTGACGTCGAAGCGCGCGCATTCTCCGTCTTCCCTCGGCCGGGTCGAGCGTAATGGCAGCCGCCAAAGCGCTCTTAACCCCGTCGAGATCATGCGGGTTGACCAGGAAGGCACTGCTCAACTCGGCTGCCGCCCCGGCGAATTCGGAGAGCACCAGCGTGCCCCCGAGGTCGTGGCGGCAGGCCACGTACTCCTTGCAGACCAGGTTCATGCCGTCACGCAACGGGGTCACCACCATCACGTCGGCAGCGGAGAAGAAGGCGGCCAGCTCCGTTCGGTCAACGGACTGGTGCAGGTAGTGCACGACCGGGTGACCCACCCTGGCGAACTCGCCGTTGATCCGGCCGACCATCTGCTCGATCTCACCGCGCATGCGCTGGTAGTGCTCCACGCGCTCCCGGCTGGGCGTGGCGAGCTGGATGAACGCCACGTCCTCCGGCTTGACGCGGTCCTCCTGCAGCAGCTCGTGGAAGGCCTGCAGCCGCAGGTCGATGCCCTTGGTGTAGTCGAGCCGGTCCACCCCGAGCAGCACGGTCTTGGGATTGCCCAGGTCGGCGCGGATCTGCGCGGCCCGCTCGGCCACCTTCTTCGTGCGCGCCAGGTTGTCCAGCCCGGCGGCGTCGATGGAGATCGGGAAGGCGCCAACGCGCACGGTCCGGTCGCCGACCTGGACCACACCGGGCCGCGACCGCACGCCGACCGCGCCCCGGCTGGGCTCGAGGCCGATCAGCTGGCGCGCCAGCCACAGGAAGTTCTGGGCACCACCCGGCCGGTGGAACCCGACCAGGTCGGCGCCGATCAGCCCGCGCACGATCTCCGCGCGCCACGGCAGCTGCATGAACAGCTCCACCGGCGGGAACGGGATGTGCAGGAAGAAGCCGATCCGCAGGTCGGGGCGCAGTTCCCGGAGCATGCTCGGGACCAGCTGCAGCTGGTAGTCCTGCACCCAGACCACCGCGCCCTCGCCGGCCACCTTCGCGCTGGCCTCGGCGAACCGGCGGTTGACCTTGACGTAGCTGTCCCACCACGATCGGTCGAACACCGGACGGGCGACCACGTCGTGGTAGAGCGGCCACAGCGTGGCGTTCGAGAAGCCCTCGTAGTAGTCGGCCACCTCGTCGGAGCTGAGGGTGACCGGGTGCAGCACCAAGCCGTCGTCGGAGAACTCGTCGACCTCGACGTCGGGCACGCCGGGCCAGCCGACCCAGGCGCCCTTGCGGGAGCGGAGGAACGGCTCGAGCGCGGAGACGAGCCCGCCGGGGCTCGCCGTCCAGCGCTGGGTCCCGTCGGCGGAGCGATCGAGGTCCACCGGCAACCGGTTGGCCACCACGACAAAATCGGCGGCCGTGCTGACAGGCTCGGTCATGCCCGCAGACTATCGCGACCGGCGCGGCCCGGACCGGGTGAGAACGTGAGACTTGTCCCGCCCGATCACCCGGCTCGCGGTTCCGGTCGCGCGGGTTACTCCACTCGCCCGGTCTTCGGCCGCAGCGGGCCCGCCATCCGCGGCCCGGCCAGCTTGCGCTCCAGCCTGCCGAGCCCGGTGCGCACCGGCTGCGCGAAGTACTCGCCGAGCACCACGCCCGCGGCCAGCGCCAGCCCGACCGCCACCGCGGTCATCAGCGTGCCCAGCTCACCGCCCGGCGAGACGCCCATCTCGTACAGCCCGCGGTAGGTGGACAGCCCCGGCAGCAGCGGGGTGATCCCGGAGACCGCGATGACCAGCGGCGTTTCCTTCAACCGCCGGGCCAGCACACCACCGGAGAAGCCGACCAGCGTGGCGGCGACCGCGGAGGCGGTGATCTGGTCCGCGCCGAACAGGCCGAGCACACCGAAGCCGACGCTGCCGACCGCACCGGCCGCGGCGGCGATCAGCAGCGAACGCGGCCGGGCGTAGCTGGCCAGCGCGAAGCACAGCGCCGCGCCCGCACCGGCGACCACCATGATCGGCAGGTCGAGCGCGGTGCTGTTGTACACCGCCGGCGGCGGGGTCTTCTGCACGATGGCGAACAGCGGCGCGGTGTTCAGCGCGAGCACCACGCCGGTGATCAGCCCGGCGGACATCATCGCCACCTCGGTGGTGCGCCCGGCGGCGGTGACGTTGTAGCCGGTGATCGCGTCCTGCACCGCGGACACCGTGCTCAGCCCGGACAGCAACACGGTGATCGCCGCGGCCACCACGATCGTGGGTCGCTCGATCGGGAGCCAGTTGGTGTTCACCACCAGCACCGCGGCCAGCGTGGCGATGAACCCGCCGGCCACCTGCTGGAAGAAGAACGGCAGCGCGAACCGGTTGAGCACCCGGCCGACCCGGTCGATCACCGAGCTGATCACGAAGGCGATCAGCGCGGTGGCCCAGTCCCCGCCGATCAGCAGGGAGATGAACGCGGCCATGCCGCCCCAGGCCAGGGTGGAGATCCAGCGCGGGTACGGGTGCGGCCGGTTGGTGATCAGCTCCAGTTCGGTGTAGGCGTCCTCGGCGCTGACGCGGCCGCGGGTGATGCGCTGCACCAGCCGCTCGGTGTCGGTGAGGCGGCTGTAGTCGAGGCCGCGGGCGCGCACCACGCGCAGCGCGGTGACCGGGGAGCGCTCGGAACCGCGGTGGCAGGTCACCGTGATCGAGGTGAAGATGACGTCGACCTCGCAGTGCGGGAGGCCGAGCGCCGAGGTCAGCGCGAGAATGGTGGCGGTGACGTCGGAGGCACCCGCGCCGCTGGCCATCTGCACCTCGCCGATGCGCAGGGCCAGGTCGAGCACGAAGTTGACGGTGGAGTCGTCGGGCAGCGCCGGCCCGATCGCGTTCTCCTGCGCGGCCGCCGGCTGCTCGCCGGTGTCCGCCTCGAGGATCTGCCAGGCGCGGCTGCGCGGCTCCGAACCGCGTTCGCGGCGCCTGCTCGTCTTGCGCGGCCTCTTGTCCGCCGGCGCTTCGAGGATCTGCCAACCGCGCTTGCGATCGGCTGCCCGGCCACGCTGGTTGATCTTCATCTACCCGTCCACCTCCCTGGTCATTCCCGGGGACCATCGACGCTCGAGGTCCGACCGTTGCATGATCGGAACAGTGGCGTCCACCACGTTCTGCCCGTTGGTTACAGATCACCCGATCCGGGTATTCGGCGGCGGGCACGCGAGGGCGTGAAGGAGCGGCGGATGACCCCGGACGACGACGAACTGACCTTCGGCGTCGAAGAGGAGTTCTTCCTGGTGGACGCCGCGGGAGAGCTGGTGCCGCGGGGTCCGGAGGTGGTCGACGGGACCACCGAGCGCGACGGGGAACTGCAGCGCGAACTGATCAGCTCGCAGGTGGAGACGGCGACCCCGGTGTGCCGGACCTCGGCCGCGCTGCTCGACGGCCTGACCAGCCTGCGGGACGACCTGGCGCGCGGCGCGGCCGCACGCGGGCTGCGCCTGCTGGCGAGCGGCACGCCGGTGCTGCCGGGCAGCGGCCACGAGATCACCCGGAAGCCGCGGTACCACCGGATGGCCGAGCAGTTCGGCGCGATCGCGCGGTCGAGCGCCACCTGCGGGTGCCACGTGCACGTCGGGGTGGCCGACCGGGAGACCGCGGTCCGGGTCAGCAACCACACCAGGGCGTGGCTGCCGGTGCTGCTGGCAATCACCGCGAACTCGCCGATCGACGGCGGCACGGTCACCGGGTACCGCAGCTGGCGGCACGTGCTGTGGTCGCGCTGGCCGTCGGCGGGGCCGCCGCCGATGTTCGTGTCGCTGGAGCACTACGAGAACAGCGTGGCCGCGATGCTCCGCAGCGGGGCGATGATGGACCGGGCGATGCTGTACTGGGACGTCCGGCTCTCCGACAAGCAGCCGACGCTCGAGTTCCGGATCGGTGACGTGGCGGCGTCGGCGGAGGAGGCCACGCTCGCCGCGGTGCTGATCCGGGGGCTGGTGAGGCTGGCGCTGCGGGACGTGGCGGCGGATCGCGCGCCGGTCAGCACGCCCGACGAGGTCCTGCGCGCGAACCTGTGGCGGGCCGCGCGGGACGGCCTCGGCGGTTCGTGCCTGCACCCCGAGAGCGGGGAGTTGGTGCCAATTTGGACGGTCGTGGACGAACTGGTGGCGAACCTGCGGGAGCCGCTGGGCGCCAGCGGGGACCTGGACTTCGCTTTGGACGTATTGTCGCGGCTGCGGTCCACCGGCGGCGGAGCGGACCGGCAGCTGGCCGCGTACCGCAGGCGGGAGCGCCTGACCGACGTCGTGGACGAGCAGTGCGTGTGACATCTATATACTCCGGAGCACAGGCCGACATAGCTCAGTTGGTAGAGCAGCTGTCTTGTAAACAGCAGGTCAGGGGTTCGAGTCCCCTTGTCGGCTCGCGTGTTGTCTGCCGCGCCTTCGGCGCGGCGGCGAGGTCGCTTTTGAGCCGATCACTGGGGCTGGGCGACGCCATGCCGCTGGGCGGCCTGACGCCGCCCAGCCCCAGTGACCGGCGCGACCTCGCATGGGGGTGGGGCATGCCGGGGAAGGCGTGAGCTGCTGGTTGCGGCTGGGCTGGGCACGGCGGTTGTCGGGTGGTCTGGGGTCAAGGTGCGCGATTTGCCGCGTGGAGCCGGGTCGAGTCGGGTCAGGGTAGGGCGGCTTGCAGGGTGGTCAGTTCCGCGTCCGTCAGGTCGATGCCCAGTGCGTGCAGGGTGGGCTTCAGCTCGGCCGGGGTGATGGTGCGGGTCGTCTCGGGGGCGGTGGCGTGTTCGGTGGTGAGTTCGGTGCCGACCAGGCGGGTGGTGAGCCGGTCGCCGCGGGCCATGGCGACCAGCTGGCCGCTGAACGGCGACTTCGGGTGCGTCGAGACGTAGTGGTTCGCCACCTCGTAGTCGACGGGGTACTGCGGCAGGTCGTCCGTGGCGTGCACCGGCGTCCAGCCGTCCGCGTCCCGGCGCCAGAGAATCCACAGTGGACCATCGCGGGTGATGCGGTGCGGCCAGCCGTTCTGGTCCTGCTCGTGGCCGTCGACCAGGGGCATCGGCGTGACCAGCCCGGTCCCGAAGCCGACGTCGGCCAGGTGGTCGATGCCGGCCACCCGCACCAGCACGACCATGTGGGTGCGGGCGGACGGCCGGTCGGGCCGCACCCGCGCCATCCGGCGGCGCACCTCGAAGCCGAGCAGTTCCAGCGCCGCGGCGAAGAGCAGACCGTGCTCGAAGCAGTAGCCGCCGCGTCGCCGGTGGACCAGCTTGTCGGCGATCACCTTCAACCCGAGGCCGGGATGCGGCCCGAGGAGCACGTCGATGTTCTCGAACGGGATGGATCGCACGTGGGCCTCGTGCAACGACCGCAACGCCGCCGCCGACGGCGCGACACGGGCGTGCCCGATCCGCGCCAGGTAGGCGTCGAGGTCCAGATCTCCCAACTGCCATTCGCTCATCGCGCTTCTCCTCGCAGTAGCCAGCGGGTAACCGGGACGCGGAACGCACACCCACCACGTGTCGTCCGCGTTCTCGGTGCTGTGCATGGGATCGATGCTGCACCCTCGACCACACTGGAGGTCCAGTCCGCGGCCCGGGCGACCCTCTTCACCGAGCTTCGGGCAGTGGTACGGCGGTGCCGCTGACCGCGATGCCGCCGGTGGCCGGGATGTCCACCAGCAACCGGCTCGGGCGGCCCATGTCTTCCCCTTGGTGGATGGTGATCCGCCCGGTCACGCCCAGCTCCCGCAGGTAGGCCCCGAAAGCCGCCGCGGCGGCGCCGGTGGCTGGGTCCTCGTAGACACCACCCGGCGGGAACGGGTCCCTGGCGTGGAAGCCGTCCGGGCCCTGCCAGACCAGTTGCACGGTGGTCCAGTCCTCCCGCGACATCAGCGCGCCCAGGGCTTCGAAGTCGTAGTCCAGGTCAGCCAGGCGTTCCCGCGAAGACACCGCGAGCACCAGGTGGTGGTTCCCGGCGAAGGCGACGCGCGGCGGCAGTGCCGGGTCCAGGTCGGCCGCAGACCAGCGCAGGGCCGACAGGACCTCGTCGACCAGGGACGGAGCCGCGTCGCGCACCGACGGGGTGACGCTGGTGAGCGTCGCCAGCAGCCGGCCGTCCTCCTTCTTGGTCTGGACCACGACCTCACCCGCCATGGTCTTCAGCGCCAGCGTGCCAGCACCGAACCGGCCGGCGTGCGCGACGGCGGTGGCGATGGTGGCGTGCCCGCAGAACGCGACCTCCGCCAGCGGGCTGAAGTAGCGGATGCGGCTGCCTTCGAAAAGGAACGCAGTCTCCGAGTACCCGAGGTCGGCCGCGATCTTCAGCATCTGCCCGTCGTCCAGGCCGTCGGCGTCCAGCACCACGCCCGCCGGGTTGCCGCCTTCGCCGTCGACGTCGAAGGCCGTGTATCGCTCGATGTTGGTCATACACACAGCTTGGGCCTCGTCTGCCATCATGTCCAACGATGACTTTCGATGTCTGCGATCGGAGATCTCGATGGACACCCGACTCCTGCGCAGCTTTCTCGCGGTGGTCAGGACCGGCAACATCACCACCGCCGCCGGTGAGCTGGCCTTCGCCCAGTCCACGGTCACCGCGCACGTCCAGGCGCTGGAGCGGCTGACCGGCACCCGGCTGCTCGAGCGGCACGCCGCCGGGGTCACGCCGACGCACGCCGGCGGCAGGCTCGCCGAGCACGCCCGGCAACTGCTCGACCTCGAAGACCGCATGCTCGCCGAACTCACCGAACAGCGGCCCGCCGGTCCGGTGCGGTTGTACGCGCCCGAGTCGGTCTGCGCCTACCGGCTGCCGCCCGTGCTGCGTGAGATCACCCGCCGGCTGCCCGAGGTCCGGCTGACGCTCGTGCCCGCGCCGACCCGCACGGCCGTCCGGGCGCTCGGCGAGCGGCAGGCCGATCTCGCGCTCGCGATGGAACCCGTCATCCGCTACTCCACAGTGGACAGTGTGGATCTCGGGCGGCAACGGCTTTCGCTGGTCGCGCCGCCGGACACGCCGTTGCCCCGCACGCGGGCGATCACGCCTGCCGAGCTGACCGAAGCGGGCGTGCTGCTGCTCGAACGCGGCTGCGGTTACAACGACGAACTCGCCGAGATGGTCGCCGACGCCCCGCCGCGTTACGGCGGCGTCGAGGTGGTCAAGCGCTGTGTGGAGGCGGGTCTCGGGCTCGCGCTGCTGCCCACGGTCACCGTCGCGCCGGAACTCGACGCCGGGCGCCTGGTCGAACTGCGGCCGCCACCGATCGCGCGCTACCACCTGTGGCTGCTGCGGCGCCGTGACCAGTGGGCGTCACCGGCCGTCGAGGCGGTGGCCGAGTTGCTCACCTCACTATGCACCTAGTTGCATTGCACCTAGGTGCATATTAGCCTCCGGAACCATGGCGCTCGAGCACGCGATCCTGGTTTCGCTGACCGAGCGGGACGGCTCCGGGTACGAGCTGGCCCGCCGGTTCGACCGGTCCATCGGCTTCTTCTGGGGCGCCACCCACCAGCAGATCTACCGGGTGCTCAAGCGCATGACCGAGGCGGGCTGGCTGTCGAACGAGCTGGTCCCGCAGGACGGCAGGCCGGACAAGAAGGTCTACCGCGTCAGCGAGCAGGGCCGCGCCGAGCTGCGGCGATGGCTTGCCGAGCCGGGTGAGCCCGCCATCCTGCGCGACGAGCTGGCGGTCAAGGTCCGCGGCGCCAGCCTCGGCGACAGCGCGGCCGTGCTGGCCGAAGTGCGCCGCCACCGCGACCGGCACGCCGAGCGCCTCGACGTCTACCGCGAGATCGAGAAACGCGATTTCCCCAACCCGGACGGCCTCACCGGGCAGGACCTCCACCAGTACCTGGTGCTGCGCGGGGGCGTGCGGGCCGAGCAGTCGTTCGTCGAATGGTGCGACGAGGTCGCCGAAGCGCTGGACAGGGAGAACCGATGAGCGAGT
Organism: Amycolatopsis albispora; assembly: GCF_003312875.1. Taxonomy (NCBI): domain Bacteria; kingdom Bacillati; phylum Actinomycetota; class Actinomycetes; order Pseudonocardiales; family Pseudonocardiaceae; genus Amycolatopsis; species Amycolatopsis albispora. The sequence goes on along the minus strand of NZ_CP015163.1, from coordinate 5,684,223 downwards.
ACCCGAACCTGCTGTCCCCGCTCGACCTCGGGTTCACCACCCTGCGCAACCGCGTGGTGATGGGCTCGATGCACACCGGGCTCGAAGACCGCGCGCGGGACGCCGGCAAGCTCGCCGAGTACTTCGCCGAGCGCGCCCGCGGCGGCGTCGGCCTGATGATCACCGGTGGTTACGCGCCGAACCGCGAGGGCTGGCTGCTGCCGTTCGCGTCCAAGATGACCACTCACGCCGAGGCACGCCGGCACCGCCGGATCACCGGCGCCGTGCACGAGGCGGGTGGCAAGATCGCGCTGCAGATCCTGCACGCGGGCCGCTACGCCTACCACCCGCTGAGCGTTTCGGCGTCGGCGATCAAGGCGCCGATCAACCCGTTCCGCCCGCGTGCGCTCTCCGATCGCGGGATCCGGCGGCAGATCGACGACTTCGCCCGCTGTGCCGCGCTGGCCCGCGAAGCCGGGTACGACGGCGTCGAGATCATGGGCTCCGAGGGTTACTTCATCAACCAGTTCCTCGCGCCGCGCACGAACAAGCGCACCGACCGCTGGGGCGGCAGCGCGGAGAACCGGCGCCGGATCGCGGTGGAGATCGTGCGCCGCGTGCGAGCCGCCGTCGGGCCCGACTTCATCATCGTCTACCGGCTGTCCATGGCGGAATTCGTCGAGGACGGGCAGACCTGGGACGAGATCGTCGCGCTGGGCAAGGAGGTCGAGGCGGCCGGGGCGACCATCATCAACACCGGCATCGGCTGGCACGAGGCCCGCGTGCCGACCATCGTCACCTCCGTGCCCCGCGCCGCGTTCACCGAGATCACCGCGAAGTTCAAGCCGCACGTGGACATCCCGGTGGTCACCTCGAACCGGATCAACATGCCGCAGGTGGCCGAGGAGGTGCTCGCGCGCGGTGGCGCGGACCTGGTGTCGATGGCGCGCCCGCTGCTCGCCGATCCGGAGTGGGTGCGCAAGGCCGAAGCCGGGCTGAGCGACGAGATCAACACCTGCATCGCCTGCAACCAGGCCTGCCTGGACCACGCGTTCGTGCACAAGAAGGTCTCGTGCATGGTCAATCCTCGGGCCGGGCGGGAGACCGAGCTGGTGCTGTCGCCCGCGCGGCGGAGCAAGCACGTGGCGGTGGTCGGCGCCGGTCCGGCCGGCCTGTCGGCCGCGGTCAACCTGGGGCAGCGCGGGCACCGCGTGGAGCTTTTTGAGGCGGACGACGAGATCGGCGGGCAGTTCGGCATCGCGCGGCGCATTCCCGGCAAGGAGGAGTTCGCCGAGACCATCCGGTACTACCACCGCCAGCTGGAACTGGCCGGGGTCAAGCTGCACCTGGGCACGCGTGCCACCGCCGCCGAGCTGACCGGGTTCGACGAGGTGGTGCTGGCCACCGGGGTGACCCCGCGCATGCCGGCCATTCCCGGTATCGACCACCCGAAGGTACTGTCCTATGTGGACGTCGTACGGCACGGGAAACCGGTGGGGGACAAGGTCGCCGTGATCGGCGCCGGGGGCATCGGGGTGGACGTGAGCGAGTTCCTCACGCACGCCTCCTCACCCGCGCTGGACCTGGCCGAGTGGCGTGCGGAATGGGGTGTCGCCGAGGGCGGCGGCCTCGCCGAAGCACGCCCGGAACCCTCCCCGCGCAAGGTGTACCTGTTGCAGCGCAAGGCCGAACGCATCGGCAAGGGGCTCGGCAAGACCAGCGGCTGGGTGCACCGGGCGGCGTTGAAGGCCAAGGGCGTCGAGCAGCTGCCCGGGGTCAACTACGAGCGGATCGACGACGAGGGGCTGCACATCACCTTCGGCCCCAAGCGCGAGCGGCCGCGGGCGCTCGACGTGGACACCGTGGTGATCTGCGCCGGCCAGGAACCGGTGCGGGAGCTGGCCGGGCAGCTCGACGGCCTCCCGGTGCACCTGATCGGCGGGGCCGACGTGGCCGCCGAGCTGGACGCCAAGCGGGCGATCGAGCAGGGCACCCGGCTCGCCGCGCGGATCTGAGCCCGGCGCGTCGATCCCGCCGTGACGGGGCGTCCGGCCGCATACTCCTGCCGTGATGAGGTCGCGGTGGGTGTTGCTGGTGTTGGTGTTCTTCGTTCCGGCGTGTGCCGCTCCGGTGCGGACCGAGCCGGCGCAGCCGTCCGGTGACGCGGCGCAGCTGCTCGGCCAGCTGGTGGTCGCCGAGCGCGGCAGCATGGCCGGGTACGACCGCGAGCAGTACCCGCACTGGTCGGCGCACGAGAACAACTGCAACACCCGTGAGCTGGTGCTCAAGCGCGACGGCACGGACGTGCGGACGGGCTCCGACTGCGCGCCCAGTTCCGGCACCTGGACCAGCCCGTACGACTGGGAAACCTGGACCAAAGCGTCCGATGTGGACATCGACCACGTGGTACCGCTGGGGCACAGCTGGGTCAGCGGGGCGCGGTCGTGGACGAAGGAGCGGCGCGAGCAGTTCGCCAACGACCTGGAGCGCCCGCAGCTGATCACCGTCACCGACAACGTCAACCAGCAGAAGAGCGACAAGGCGCCCGACGAGTGGAAGCCGCCGCTGGTGTCCTACTGGTGCGCCTACGCCGGGGACTGGATCGAGGTCAAGCACCACTACGGGCTGACGGTCACCGAACGGGAGAAGACGGCGCTGTCGGAGATGCTGAACCGGTGCTGAACTCGCGGGCGCGGTGCGCGAGCAGGGTGCCGCCCGCCATCGCCGCGGGCAGCACCACGATGCCCGCCAGCGGGATCAGGCAGAGCAGGTAGGCGGGCGTCGCGAAGCCGAGCGTCATCGCGCGCCTGCCGGCGAGCGTCCGGCGGCGGACCTTGAGGTTCAGCCCGCGGCGGGTGAACGGGATCGCGGTCAGCTCCAGCGCCAGCAGCCAGGCCCCGACCAGCGCGGCGAGCACCGGTACCACGGTCTGGCCGAGCACCGGGATGAAGCCGGCCACGAACAGCGGGATGCCGAACACCACGGCCAGCAGCACCAGCAGCACGGTGTCGCGCAGGCCGATCCAGGCGGACCGGCCCCAGCCCACCTGCTGCGTGCCGGGCACGCCGCCGAGTTCGCGGTCTTCGACGTGCTCGGCGATCGCCTCGTAGAACGGGCCGCCGATGATCAGCGTCAACCCGGAGAACAGCAGCAGTGAGATCGCCACCGCGGCGACCACGATGGACACCCCGGCGGCCACGCGGAGCACGGTCTGCCAGGTCTGGGACCAGTCGTCGGCGAACGGGGTGGCCCAGGTGATCAGGTCGTCCGCGTTCAGCGCGAGCGCGAGAATGCCGCCGAAGAGCAGGAGGCTGGTCAGCAGTGCCGGTATCGCACCGAGCAGGAACAGCCTGCCGCTGCTGAAGATCAGGCCGAAGCCCCTGGCCAGCAGACCGGCACCGGTCCCGAAGTCACGTAGCGTTTTGCCCACCGGCGCGAGCTTAGTCGTTGCGCCGGGCCCGGTGGCGGGTGTCACGAATGTGGCTTTCGAGACGTTCTGCGTCTCGAAAGCCACATTCGTGACACTCACCAGGCTGGTGCTAGTCGCCCGTGAGCTTGCGGCGGCGGTATTCGCCGGGTGGCAGGCCGGTGGCGTCCCGGAACAGGCGCGTGAAGTGCGCCGCGTTGACGAAGCCGCAGCGGGCGGCGACCTGCGCGATCGGCTCCTCGCGGTGCGCCGGGTCGGCCAGCAGCTCCCGCGCGCGGTCCATCCGCGCCTGCCGGATGAACTCGGCGATGCCGCCGCCCTCGCCGGTGTCCTCGAACAGCTGGTACAGCCGCCGCCGCGAGACCGCGTGCGCGCTGGCGACCGAGGTCACCGACAGCCCCGGGTCGGCCAGGTGCCGCAGGATGAACCGCTCGACCTCCAGCCGCCGGGTGGACCCGCTGCGCGAAGCGCCGGGCCGCCGCGGGCCGACCGAGCGCAGCAGCAGCTCGGCCAGCCCGGTCAGGTAGTGGTCGAACCCGGCCGCGTCGATCTCGTCGTCCGGTTCCTCGGCGGGGTGCTCCGGCAGCGTGTTGACCACCAGCCTGGTGAGCACCTTGCCGATCGGCAGCGGCCGGAACAGCAGCTCGTCGACCAGCCGGTGGGGCAGGTGCACCGCGGCCGCGTCCACCCGGAGCGCCCACCACTCGGACGGTCCATTGTGGACGACCGAGTGGGCGGCCGAGGAGGTGCTCACCATCAGCTGCCCGGCGGGCACGGTCAGCCGCCGCCCGTCCACCAGCACGGTCCGCTCGGCGGTGCGGCACAACGACAGCAGCAGCCACTCGCCGTCCTCGTCGTCCGGGTTGATGTGCCAGATGCAGCGGTCGAGGTCGTAGTCACCGGAGCCGATCGCCGCGCCCAGGCCGGCCCGCACCCTCATCCGAGCCGAACTGGGCTTGAGCCCCCACAGCACCCCCTCCACCTTGGCGCGCCCGATCAGCAGGGACGCGATCCGCTCGACGTCACCCTCCGCCGGTCCCTTGGCGGAGTTGAACTCGAGTGCGTAGACCGCGCTGATCGGGGCACCGTCAGCAGAGGGGTGCGTCATCTCCCACCTCCCTACCCCATGGCCATTATGCGGCCCGCGCCGGCGTAACCGGCCGCTGTGGACGGATGGGCAAACACTTTGTACCCCTGGGCAAAAGGTCCGCTGGACTGCGCAAACCCGCAATAGCGCCGCACAACTGGGCAACGTAATCCGATAACGGCTGTCTACAGTGGCAGGAACTCGCCGGGGAAAATTCTTTCTCCGCGCCGCCGCCGAGGAGGATTCAGATGTCGTACGTCACCGAGAGGCAACCGGCGGACAGAAGCGGGGACCACGGCCACAATGGCGCCCCGGGGGTGCGGCGATCGCTGCAAATACGCCCTTTTCCGGTCTTCGACGAGCGGCAGGCCCCGCGAATTGAGGTGCCAGCGGCGGTGGTGGTCAGCCCCGTTCCGCTGATCCGCGAGGGAATGGCACGGGCGCTGGAGCAGGTTTTCGGCCGGGTTGTTGTGCATTCCGCTACCGATCTGGAAGGCGCCACCCGTTTGGCCCAGCGCGTTGGTGACGGACTGTTCTGGGTGCACGAGAAGGCCTATCCGCACCTGGGCTTCGTGCAGGTCTTCGCCCGGCGCCGGTCCACCCGCGGCATCGTGGTGATGCTCGACCCCGGCGGCGACCGGCCGGTTCCGGTGCGGGTCAGCGAGGCCGTCCGGGCCGGAGCCACGGTGGTGCTGGACAGCGCGAGCCCGGCCGAGGTGCTGGCCACCGGCCTGCGGCGGGCCGTGCACGGCCAGAGTTACCTCTCGCCGCGGCTGCGTCCCGGCTTCACCGCCGCCACTTCGGCGCCCGCCGCGCGCCCGCACGTCAGCCCGCTCACCGTGCGCGAGTCGCAGCTGCTGCGGTTGATGGCGGAGGGATTGGACAACCGCACCATCGGCGAGACGCTGAACATTTCCGTGGAAACCGTGCGCACCCACGTGAAGTCCATCTTGAAGAAGCTCGCCGCGCGAAACCGGTGCGACGCGGTCGGACGCGCATTCCGCCTCGGGATCGTCGAGCCGGACGCGCTGCCGCCGGTGCGGTTCTCCGCGTGATAAGCCCGCTTACCCGGCGCGGAATTCACTCGGCTTCGCGCCGAAGGTCCGGGTGAAGACGCGGCTGAAATGGGCGTGGCTGGTGAATCCGGCCTGCCGGGCGATCGCACCGATGGTTTCGTTCGTCCGGCTCGGGTCGGCCAGCATTTCCTTCGCCAGGACGAGGCGGCGGCGCCGGACGTAACCGGCGACCCCGTCCTCGTCCTCGAAGATCTGGTAGAGCGCGCTGCGGGAGATGTGGTGGGCGGCGGCGATCGAATCCACGTCGAGCCGCGGGTCGTCCAGCCGTTGCTGGATGTACTCGCGGATCTGCTGCTTGCGGGCCTGGCGCGGTTCGGGCGCGGCGGTCATCCCGAGCAGCGAGCGCACCACCAGGTCGGCCAGTCCGGTCAGGTAGTTCTCCGAGCCGAGCACGTCGAGGTCACCGGATTCGGCGAGGCTGTCGGCGGCGGTGGTGAGCAGGGTGCGCAGCGCGGGCGGGAGCGGCGTCGGCCGTCTGCGCAGCCGGTCCAGCTCGCGGCGGGAGACGGTGAGGCGGTCCGCCGCCACCCACATCGCGGTGGCCAGCCCGCGGGCGCGGCTGACCGCGCGCAGCGGGCCGGGCGCGGAGATCAGCAGCTCGCCGGGCGCGTGCATGATCTCCTGGCCGCCGGTGGTGATCCACCACGGCGAGTGCTCCAGCACGTAGAAGCCGACGAAGTCCGCGGACTCCTCGATGGACACCCGCACCGGCGGCAGGTCGGCCTGGGTGATCTTGCTGGTGGGCGAGCTGACCAGGGTGAGCCGCGCGGCGTGGTCGGCCTGGTCCGGCGAAGCGGGCTCGATGGTGGCCAGCCCGGCGGTGAACAACTGCACCGAGGCTTCGAACTCGGCCCAGGCCACGCCCTCGGGTGCCGAGGACAGGCGGCACCGGTGCATCGACTTTCCGTACCACCTGTGCATCCGGCACCTCCACCCGTGCTGCGGGATCAACGAAGTCCCGTGCCAGGCGCGCCCCCGAGCGCGTCTGGTCCGGTACGTTTGGGACGCCCGGACCAGCCGCTCATCACGCGAGTTTCATGTGACGAACATCACAGTAGCTCTGTTTCGGCTCCGCCGAAACGCGGGAGGTCGCTGAGTGGCGACCTCCCGGTATCGCCTACGAGCTGCAGGTGTTCAACATGGACTGGAGCGCGCTCTTTTCCGCGGACTGCGCGCGCAGGCCCCAGTAGTGCTTGGACCGGATCCACATCTTCGCGTAGGTGCAGCGGTACGAGGACACCGAAGGCTGCCACGAAGCCGGGTCCTGGTCGCCCTTGGCCTGGTTGACGTTGTCGGTGACGGCGATCAGCTGCGGCCGCGTGAGGTCGTTCGCGAACTGCTGGCGCTTGCTCGTGGTCCACGAGCTGGCCCCGGAGCGCCACGCCTCGGCCAGCGGCACGATGTGGTCGATGTCCACATCGGCCGCGTTGCTCCAGGTGGCGCCGTCGTACGGGCTGTACCAGCTGCCCGAGACCGCGGCGCAGGACGAGTCCTGGACCACGTTCCGGCCGTCCCGCTTGAGCACCGTTTCCCGCGTGTTGCAGCTGCCGGACACGGTGGACCAGTGCGGGAACAGGTCGCGCGAGTAACCCGAAAGGCTGCCTTCGGCGGCGACGGTCAGCGAGTTCAGCTCCGACTGCGCGGTGGACTTGCTCGGGATGTTCGGCGGGGTGGCACCGGCCGGGGTGGTGATCGTCACGGTGAGGGTGCTGGCGAACAACACGGCCGCGACGGCGGAAACGGTCCAGCGAGGCACAGGAACCTCCAGGTGGGGACGGTAATGGGCCCTGTGACGGTGACCGATCCGCATTGCACCTCGGTCGCCGGTGCGTAACCGGTTCACGACGCTTGGTGGAAACTTTCCGCGTGGACGGAGACGGGCGTACGGAACGATCCGGGCAGGCGGCTCGTTGCCCGCGCATGTGCCGGGCGAAGGTGGAACTGCCGGTGCCGGTTCGCGGGCTGGTGGTGGTCGCCGGCATTCCCGGGGCCGGCAAGAGCACGCTGCTGGCCCGCGCGGAGAACGAGGCGGGGGCCGCGCTGCTCGACTCCGACCAGGTCCGCGCCTGGTTCAGCGCGGTGCTGCCGTCGTGGGTGCGCTACCGCTGGTACCGGCCGCTGGTGCACCTCGGGCACCGCTCGCGGATCTTCCTGTTCGCCCTGCGCCGCGGCCGCGGGGTGGTGGCCCACGAGCCAGCCACCAGGGCGACCACGCGTGCGCTGCTGATCGTGATGGCCGTGCTCGCCGGGCGCAGCCGCCACCTGCTGTGGGTGCACACCACCCCGGGTGAGGCCGCAGCCGGTCAGCGGGCGCGCGGGCGGGTGCTGGCCGAAAGCTCGTTCATCCGGCACGTGCGGCGGGCGGCGAGGGTGGAACGCGGGCTGGCGGACGGGCGCCCGCCGCGTGGCTGGCACACCGTGCAGGTGCTGGAACGGCCGCCGCTGGACACCCCGGTGGTGTTGTGCACACCCTGATCGGGAGTTGTCCACAGGGGTTGTCCACATGTGGGTGAACGCAACATCACCCCGGGTCACCAGCCGGTGGTCGCCGATCGACGGCCGCCGTCACCCTGGGCCAGCGCCGCGGTGAGCTCGTCCCTGGCGCGGAACACCCTGGACCGGATGGTGCCGACCGCGCACTCGCAGATCTCGGCCGCCTCGGCGTAGGACAGCCCGCTGATCTGGGTGAGCACGAACGCCTCGCGCCGGTCCTCGTCCAGCTTGCCGATCAGCTGCTGGAGCACCACCAGCCTGCCGTGGTCCGGCGTGTTCACCGTCTCGGCCGCGGTGTCCTCGAGCGGCGTGGTGCGCGGGCGGCGGCGGTTTCCGCGCAGGTGGTCGGCGGCGACCCGCTTCGCGATGGCCAGCAGCCACATCCGCGCGGGGGAGCGGCCGGCGAACCGCGGCAGCGCGGCGAAGGCACGCAGATAGGTCTCCTGCACCAGGTCCTCGGCCGAGCCGGGATCGGACAGGTAGCTCAGCAGGCGGTGCAGCTGGTGGCGGGTGGCGGCGACGAACTGCTCGGCGGCGCGCCGGTCGCCGCCCGCCGCGCGGAACGCGTGGCGGGTGATCTCGTCGTCATCCACAAGGGATCACCCTATGCGGTGGGGTAACCGTTTTGCCAACACTCGCCGGGATGCGGGAACTTTCCCGGACCGGCCGACGACTGAACAGCCATGGAGTGTTCGACCGTTCGCGAGGGGATTTCGGCGACGCTGGACGGTGAGGACCCTGGCGTGCCGGTGGCCGAGCTGGAGGCGCACGTCGAGGGCTGCGCCGACTGCGCCGCCTGGCAGGAGGCGGCGGCGGGGATCACCAGGCTGGCCCGGCTGGCGCCGGTGGGGGAGCCGCCGGTGGTGCCGGACCGGGTGTACGCCAGGGTGGCCGCGAAACCGGGCGTGGACCGGCTGCGGTGGGCGCTGGTGCTGGTCGCCGTGTGCCAGTTCTCGGTGGTGGTTTCGCAGCTGCTGATGCCGATGCCGGGCATCACCGGCGCCGCGCACGGCGGTCACCTGCAGCACGAGACCGCCGCGTTCAACTTCGCCATCGCGGTCGGGCTGCTGTTCGTGGCCGCGCGGCCGTACCGCGCGCGGACGCAGCTGCCGCTGCTGCTCAGCTTCGCCGGGGTGCTGGTGTTTCTGTCCATTGTGGACGTTCTGGGCGGGCAGGTCGGCTGGTACCGGCTGAGCGGGCACGTGCCGCTGCTGCTCGGCGTGCTGTGCACCATCCTGCTCGGCTTCGGCCGGTGGCGGGCGCCGGAACCGGGCAGCCACGTGCACGAGGACGCCGACACGTTCGTCGCCAGCGCGGACGCCGAGCCGTCCCGCCCGAAGCGCCGCCCCCGCACCGACCGCCACCAGCCACCGGCGGCGAAGCGGGTCGCCTAGCCGGGGCGGCGCTAGTTCTTCCGGGCGCCGGAGAGGGCGCGGACCACGGCCATGCACTGGTCCTCGACGTAGTCCAGCCCGCCCTCTTCGGCGATCCGGCGTGCTTCGGGCGAGACGATGTCCTGCTGCAGCCACAGCGCCTTGGCGCCGACGGCCACCGCCTGCCGGGCGATCTCCGGTGCCTCGGCGGCCGGGCGGAACACGTTCACGATGTCGATCGGCTCGGGGATCTCGGCCAGCTTGCGGTAGGCGGGCTCGCCGAGCAGGGTGTCCGCGCTCGGGTGCACCCCGAGCACGCGGAACCCGGCGGCTTGCATCGCGGCGGGCACCGAATGCGCGGCCTTTTCCGGGTTCGTGCTCAGCCCGACCACGGCGATGGTGCGGTGCTCGGCGAGCAGCCGCTCGGCCAGTTCGATCATGGTTTGCCTCCGGTGGGTTCCTGTCCGGTTCAACCGCCTGGCCGCGCCGCCGATTCCCGGCCCCGAAACGACCGCGCGCGAACGGGCGTCCCGGGCGTAAAATCGGCGCGGCTAAGGAGGCGTCATGAGGACGGTCACCTGGGAAGAGGGACGGCGGTCATGACGGGCGGAGCCCGGCGGTTCGGCCGCCGGTGCCGGCATGACTTCGAGGTCGCGGAAACGCACCACCACGAGGTGGGCCAGCAGCCGCGGCCGCAGCAGAGCACCGCCGAGCAGCCGAGAACCACCGACACCGACCAGCGGAACCCCGGCCGCGAGAACCAGCGCTAGCGGGCGCGGGTCCGGCGGATCCAGAGCAGCCCGAGCACGGGCAGCACCAGCGGGATGAACAGGTAGCCCTTCCCGTAGGCGGACCACACCGTGGCGTGCGGGAAGGCGGCCGGGTCGACCAGGCTGAACGTGCCGATCGCCAGCACCCCGGCCAGCTCGAACAGGCACGACGCGGTGGCCACCCGGCGCCCGCCGCGGTTGCCCCTGGCCAGGCCGAAGGTGGCCAGGATGTACACCACCGCGGCCACCGCCGAAAGCGAGTAGGCCAGCGGGGCCTCGTCGAACCTGGTGGCGATCTGCACGGCCGAGCGCGAGGTCGCGCCGATGGCGAAGATCGCGTACACCGCCACCAGCACCCGGCCGGGCCCGGTGCTGGTGGTGGGCTTGGTCTCAGGCACCACGCAACTCCCAGATCTGCTGCATCCGCACGATCATCACCGGCAGCACCAGGCAGGCCACGAGCAGCACACCGGTGCCCCACCGGGTGCGCTCGGCCATCGACCACAGCACCGCGATCGGCAGGATCACCAGGATGCCGGCCAGATAGGCGATGAACTCCGGGCCGTTGACCGGCCGGTCGGTGTTCGCGAAGTTGACGATCCCGGCGACGGACTGCACCAGCAGTCCCAGTTCGAGCACCGCGAGGGCGCCGTAGAGCGGCCGGTTCGGCGGGCGGTTGCGCAGCACGTGCACCAGCACCCACACCGCACCCACGAGGGTGGCGATGATGAGCGCGGTCGCGAGGCCATTGATCATGATTTCACCGCGTCCAGCCTAGCTAGCCCAGGTTCGCGTCGACGAAGCACCAGCGCCAACTCTCGCCGGGCTCGAAGCTGCGCATGACCGGGTGCCGCGTGTCGTGGAAGTGGGCGCTCGCGTGCTTGCCGGGTGACGAGTCGCAGCAGCCGACGTGACCGCACGCCAGGCACAGGCGCAGGTGCACCCACGAAGAGCCGTCGCGCAGGCACTCGGCGCAGCCGTCCGGGGTTTCCGGCTCGGTGTCCGCGGGTGCCTTCGCCAGGTGCTTGCAGCTGCCCGCGGTGGCGGCGGGGGTGCTCAGCTCGCGCTCGTCGTCGAGGTCGACGTCCTCCGGCTCGGTGAGCATGGACTCCTCGATGTCGAGCGCTTCGAGCACGCGCCGCAGTACATCGTCGTCCACCCGTCCGGACGAGCGCGCTTCGAGCAGCACCCGGCGCTCGGCCTCCAGCATTTCGCGGCGCAGGCGGGTGTAGACGTCACTCGGTGTCTCGGTCAGCTCGCTCTGGCGGCCGAGCTGCTCCCACGCCGAATCCGAGCGGTGGCTCAGCCGGTCGCGCAGCCGCTCGACCACCTCCGGCGGGTCCTCCTCGCGGCGCACCCGGTCCAGCTCGTCGAGCGCGGCGCGGGTCATGTCGTGCAGCAGCGCCGCCTCCTGGAGCGCGTCCTCGGCGGGATCGGGCGGCGGCAGGCCGAGCCACCGGACCAGCCTCGGCAGGGTCATGCCCTGGAGCAGCAGCGTGCCGGCCACCACCACAAACGCGGCGAGCACCAGCACCGGCCGGTGCGGGGTGTCGGCGGGCAGCACGAACGCGGCGGCCAGGGTGACCACACCCCGCATGCCAGCCCAGGAAATCACCGCCGAGTACGACCACGGCCAGGCTTTTCCCCGCAGAAGCCGGCGGATGGTGCCGATGCCGAACATCCAGGCGATCCGGGTCAGCACGGTGGCCGCGAGCACCGCCGCGCACACCCCGGCCAGCGCGCCGATGCCCAGCTCGGAGCGGCCCGCCTCGTCCAGGATGCGCCGCAGTTGCAGCCCGATCAGCAGGAAGACCAGGTTCTCCAGCAGGAACTGCACGGTCCGCCAGTTCAGCCGGTTCGCCAGCCGCGACGAGCCCGACAGCATGCGTGGCTCGTGGTTGCCCATCATCAGCCCGGCGATCACCACGGCCAGCACGCCGGAGCCGTGGACCTCCTCGGCGGCCAGGTACGCGGCGAACGGGACCACCAGCGAGGTCGCGGTGTCCAGCACGGGGTCTTCCATCCGCGCCCGCAGCAGGTAGGCGATCTTCCCGGCGACCAGGCCGACCAGCACGCCACCACCGGCCGCGAGCAGGAAGTCGCCGCCGACCTCGAGCAGGGACACCGAACCGGCGATGGCGGCGATCGCGGTGCGCAGCGCGACCAGCGCCGACGCGTCGTTGAGCAGGCTTTCGCCCTCGAGGATGCGCACGATCCGGCGTGGCATGCCGACCCGGCGCGCGACGGCCGTGGCGGCGACCGCGTCCGGCGGCGCGACCACCGCGCCCAGCGCCAGCCCGGCGGCCAGCGGCAGCCCGGGAATGACCAGCCAGGTGACCAGGCCGACGCCGATCGTGGTGAACGCCACCAGCCCGACCGACAGCAGCCCGATCGGCCCGCGGTTGCGCCGGATGTCGACCAGCGACGTGCGGATCGCGGTGGCGTAGAGCAGCGGGGGCAGCAGCCCGAGCAGCACCACTTCGGGATGCAGTTCGTACTCGGGCACCCCGGGCACGAAGGACGCGCCGACCCCGGCGAGCACCAGGCACAGCGGCTCGGACCAGTCGAACCGGCGCGCGATCGCGGTCACCACGAGCACGGCCACGATGAGCCCGACGAGCTGGGCGGCTATCTCCACCCGGACATCATCCCCGGCGCAGGCCGGAGAAAGCGATCTTGCAGATGGCGTCCGCGAGTTCGTCACCCGACGCGCCACCACGCGGCCGGTACCACTCGATCAGCGAGTTCACCATGCCGAACAGCAGCCTGCTGGTCACCGCCGGATCGACGTCCGGGCGCACGTCACCCTCGGCCTCGGCGGCCTTCACCAGATCGGTGACGATCCGGTCGAACTCGCGGCGGCGGGCCAGCGCGGCGCGCTCCACCTTCGTGTTGCCGCGGACCCGGAGCAGCAGCGTGACGAACGGCAGCCGCTCGACCAGCACCGCGACGCTGCCGCGCACCAGCCGTTCCAACCGGTCGATCGCGGGGCCGTCACCGTCGGCCACCTCGTCGGCGACCGCGAACAGCCCGTCGAGCGCGCGATCCACGGCCAGCCGGAGCATCTCCTCCTTGCTCGGCACGTGGTGGTAGATCGCCGACTTGGTGATGCCCAGCTTCTTGGACAGGTCCTCCATGCTGGTGCCGTCGTAACCGCGCTCGTTGAACAGCTTCACCGCCACGGTGAGCAGCGACTCCAGGTCGTAGCCCGGCCTGCCCCGGCGGCCCGGTTTGGCCGTGGTCATGCCCGCTCTCGCCGGTCGAGCACACGCCGCATCTTGCCCATCGAACGCTCCAGGGTGTCCGGGTCGACCACCGACACGTCGACGGTGACGCCCACGCTGTCCTTCACCTCGCGCACCAGCTCGGCGGCCGCCGCGGCGCGCTGCTCGGCGGTAGCCCCCTCCCGCGCCTCCACGTGCACGGTGAGGTGGTCCATCCGTTCCGGCCGGGTGAGCACCAGCTGGAAGTGCGGGGCCAGCGCCTCGGCACGCAGCACGATCTCCTCGATCTGGGTGGGGAACAGGTTGACCCCGCGCAGGATGATCATGTCATCGGTGCGCCCGGTGACCTTCTCCATCCGCCGGAACTCCGGCCGCGCGGTGCCCGGCAGCAGCCGCGTGAGGTCCCGCGTGCGGTACCGGATGATCGGCAGCGCCTCCTTGGTCAGCGAAGTGAACAGCAGTTCACCGCGTTCGCCCTCACCGAGCACGGTCTCGTCGACCGGGTCGATCACCTCGGGGTAGAAGTGGTCCTCCCAGATGTGCAGCCCGTCCTTGGTCTCCACGCACTCCTGCGCGACGCCGGGGCCCATCACCTCGGACAGCCCGTAGATGTCCACGGCGTCGATGTTCATCCGCTCTTCGATCTCCGCGCGCATCTGCTCGGTCCACGGCTCGGCGCCGAAGATGCCGATCTTGAGCGAGGTGGACCGCGGGTCGACGCCCTGCCGTTCGAACTCGTCGAGCAGGGTGAGCAGGTAGGTCGGGGTGACCATGATGATCTCGGGGCGGAAGTCGGTGATCAGCTGCACCTGGCGCGCGGTCATGCCGCCGGACGCCGGGATCACCGTGCAGCCGAGCTTCTCCGCGCCGTAGTGCGCGCCGAGCCCGCCGGTGAACAGGCCGTAGCCGTAGGCCACGTGCACCTTGTGGCCCGGACGGCCGCCGGCGGCCTCGATCGAGCGCGCCATCACGGTGGCCCAGGTGTCGAGGTCGCGCTCGGTGTAGCCGACCACGGTGGGCTTGCCGGTGGTGCCGCTGGAGGCGTGGATGCGGCGGACCTGGTCCTGCGGCACGGCGAACATGCCGAACGGGTAGTTCTCCCGCAGGTCGTGCTTGGTGGTGCAGGGGAACTTCGCCAGGTCGGCCAGCGATCGGCAGTCCGACGGCTTCACCCCGGCCTCGTCGAACTTCCTGGTGTAGAGCGGCACGTTGCGGTAGGCGTGCTCGAGTGTCCACTGCAGACGTTCCAGCTGGACGGCCTGGAGCTCGGATGCTTTCACGACTTGTCCTTCTGTCCGATCACGCGGCTGCGGCCGCGGAACTCCGCGATCACCGCGCCGTCCGCCCGGCACACGGTCACGTCGTAGATCCCGTTGCGCCCGTAGCGCGTGCGCTCGGTCGCGGTCGCGGTGAGTTCGTCACCGAGCCGGGCCGAGGCCACGAAGTTGATCTCCGCGCCCGCCGCCACGGTCACCGGGCCGTGGCTGTTGCAGGCGCAGGCGAAAGTGGTGTCGGCGAGCAGGAAGAGGTAGCCGCCGTGGGCGATGTCGTGCCCGTTCACCATCGCCGAGGTGACCTTCATCCGCGCGACGGCGGTGCCGCCGGCGGCCTCGACGAGTTCGATGCCCAGCGCCCTGGACGCCTCATCGGCCTCGAACATGCGGTGTGCGGCTGTGGGATCCATCGGCTCCCTACTCTTGCTAACTGACCGAATGGACGGTTAATAATGTTTCCGGCCGGAATCGGTGTCAAGTGCGGAGGTGCGCGTGGAGGCGATCGGGGTCATCGGCGGTGGCCGGATGGGGGCGGGGATCGCGCAGGTCTTCGCCGCGGCCGGGACGCGGGTGCACGTCGTGGAGGGCGACGCGGCGGCGGCCGACGCCGCGTATGAACGCGTGTTCACCGGACTGCGCGGGGCGGCCGAACGCGGCAAGCTCGACGGCACGCCGGAGCGGGTGATGGAGCGGGTGAGCGTCGGCTCGGCGATCTCCGGGCTGCCGTCGGACGCCGCGCTGGTGGTCGAGGCCGTGCCGGAGACGATCAAGCTGAAACTGGACGTGCTGACCGCCGCGGAGCAGGCCGTCGGCCCGGACACCGTGCTCGCCACCAACACCAGCTCGCTGTCCATCACCGAGCTCGCCGCCGCGCTGACCAGGCCGGACCGGTTCATCGGCATGCACTTCTTCAACCCGGTGCCCGCGTCGAAGCTGGTCGAGGTGGTGCTCGGGCCGGAGACCGCCGCCGCCGTGCGCGACCAGGTGCTCAACTGGGTCGGGCTGCTCGGCAAGAACGAGGTGGTCGTGCGCGACTCACCGGGCTTCGCCACCAGCAGGCTCGGCGTGATGCTCGGCCTCGAAGCCATCCGCATGCTGGAGGAGGGCGTGGCCGACGCCGAGTCGATCGACCGCGCGATGGAGCTGGGCTACCGGCACCCGATGGGCCCGCTGCGGTCCACCGACCTGGTCGGCCTGGACGTGCGGCTGGCCATCGCCGAATACTTGGCGAGCACGCTCGGCGACCGCTTCGAGCCGCCGCGGCTTCTGCGGGAAAAAGTCGCCAGGGGCGAACTGGGCCGCAAGACGGGCAAGGGTTTCCACGACTGGAGCTGACGGCCATGCCGGACGTGTTCGATCCGACGGTTTTCGCCGCGGGCCTGCCGCACGAAGCCTTCCGCGAGCTGCGTGACACCGCGCCGGTCGCCTGGCAGGAGGAGCCGGAGGTGCTCGGCTGGCCAGCCGGTCCCGGCTACTGGGCGGTCACCAGGCACGCCGACGTCAAGCACGTGCTGCGCACGCCGGAGGTCTTCTCGTCCTGGCTCGGGGCCACGCAGATCCGCGATCCCGAGCCGGACGACCTGGCGTTCATCCGCCGGATGATCCTGAACATGGACGCGCCGGAGCACAACCGGCTGCGCAAGGTGGTCGCCGCGGTGTTCACCCGCAGGCGGCTCGAACGCTCGGCCGAGCGGATCGCCGAACGCGCGCGGAAGCTGATCGGCGCGGTCGCCGGGAACGGCGAGTGCGACCTGCCGGTCGACGTGACCGACGACTTCCCGCTGCTCAACCTGGCCGACCTGCTCGGCGTGCCCGCCGAGGACCGCGAACTGCTGCTGCACTGGACGAACCGGGTGATCGGCTACCAGGACCCCGAGCACGCCGAGGTGGTGCTCGGCGAGGACGGCAAGCCGCTGAACCCGCGGTCGCCGGCGATGCTGGCGGACATGTTCGCCTACGCGCGGCAGCTCGCCGAGCGCAAGCGCGCCGAACCCGGCGATGACCTGATGACCGCGCTCGTCCGCGCCGATCTCGACGGCGCCGAGCTGGACATGTTCTTCTTCCTGGTGGTCATCGCGGGCAACGACACCGTGCGCAGCGCACTGCCCGGCGGGGTGCTCGCGCTGGTCGAGCACCCCGGGCAGTACGCGCGCCTGCGGGCGCACCCCGAGCTGCTGCCGAGCGCGATCGAGGAGATGCTGCGCTGGCACCCGCCCGTGCTCAGCTTCCGGCGGACCGCCACCCGCGACGTCGAACTCGCCGGTCAGCGCATTCGCGAGGGCGACAAGGTGGTGGTCTACCACGCGTCGGCGCATTTTGACGAACGCGCGTTCACGAACCCGTTCGACTTCGACATCACCCGCGAGCCGAACGACCACCTGGCCTTCGGGCAGGGGCCGCACCTGTGCCTCGGCGCGCACTTCGGCCGCCTGCAGATGAGGATCTTCTTCACCGAGTTCCTGCGTGCGCTGCCGCAGGTCGAACTGGGCGGGGAGGTCCGGCATCTGACGTCGAACTTCATCAACGGGGTGCTCCACCTGCCGCTGCGCTGGGGCTGAGCGCTGGTGTTCACCGGCGCGGCCGGTTACAGTACTTACTGAACGTACGGTTGGTAATTCCGGGAGGTCGGACTCGATGGCAGTGCTCCGCAGCTACGTCTCGGGTGCTTGGCACACGCCGGACGCGGAAGGCGTCCCGCTGCACGACGCGGTCACCGGGGACGAGGTGGCCCGGATTTCCTCCGCCGGGGTGGACATGGGCGCGGCGCTGGAGCACGGGCGCCGGGTCGGCGGCCCCGCCCTGCGTGAGCTGACCTTCCACCAGCGCGCGGCGATCCTGAAGTCGCTCGGCCTGTACCTGCGCGAGCACCGCGACGAGCTGTACGCGTTGTCCGCGCGCACCGGCGCCACGCTCGGCGACTCGAAGTTCGACGTGGACGGCGGCATGGGCGTGCTGCTCAGCTACGCCAGCAAGGCCAAGCGCGAGCTGCCGAACGACACGGTCTACGTGGACGGCGCGGTCGAGCCGCTGAGCAAGGGCGGCACCTTCGTCGCGCAGCACATCGCCACCCCGCTGCGGGGGGTCGCGGTGCAGATCAACGCGTTCAACTTCCCGGTGTGGGGGCCGCTGGAGAAGTTCGCGCCCGCCTTCATCGCCGGGGTGCCGAGCCTGGTCAAGCCGGCCAGCCAGACCGCCTACCTGACCGCGCGGCTGGTCGAGCTGATCGTCGAGTCCGGGCTGCTGCCCGAGGGCGCGCTGCAGTTCGTCGCGGGCAGTGCCGGTGACCTGCTCGACCACGTCACCGGGCAGGACCTGGTGTCGTTCACCGGTTCCGCGTCCACCGCGCAGCACCTGCGCGCGCACCCGGCGGTGGTGCGGAACTCGGTCCGGTTCAACGCCGAGGCCGACTCGCTGAACCTGTCCGTGCTCGGCCCCGACGCCAAGCCGGGCACCACCGAATTCGATCTCTACGTCAAGCAACTGGTCACCGAGATGACGGTCAAGGCGGGGCAGAAGTGCACCGCGATCCGGCGCGCGTTCGTGCCCGCCGAGCTGATCGACGACGTCGCGCAGGCCGCGAGCGAGCGGCTGGCGAAGGTCACCATCGGCAACCCCACCAGCGAAGGCGTGCGGATGGGCGCGCTGGCCAGCCTGGAGCAGCGCGAGGAAGTCCGGCGCTCGCTGAAGTCCCTGCTCGACGCCGGTCGCGTCGTCTTCGGCGACCCCGAGCGCGTTGACGTGGTGGACGCGGACCCCGAGCGCGGCGCGTTCATCTCGCCGGTGCTGCTGCGCGCCGACGACCCGGACCGCGCCGAACCGCACGAGGTCGAGGCGTTCGGCCCGGTGTCCACGCTGATCCCGTTCACCTCGGTGGACCAGCTGGTCGGCCTCGCCGCCCGCGGCCAGGGCAGCCTGGCCGGTTCGGTGGTCACCGGTGACGCGGCCTTCGCCCGCGAGGTGGTCATCGGGGTCGCGCCGTGGCACGGCAGGTTGCTGGTGCTCGACGCCGACGACGCGAAGGAGTCCACCGGGCACGGCTCGCCGATGCCGCAGCTGGTGCACGGCGGCCCGGGTCGCGCGGGTGGCGGCGAGGAGATGGGCGGCATGCGCGGTGTGCTGCACCACATGCAGCGCACCGCCGTGCAGGGCAGCCCGAAGGTGCTGGCCGCGGTGACCGGCCGGTGGGTCGACGGCGCCGACCGGACCACCGCCGAGGTGCACCCGTTCCGGAAGTCCTTGGCGGAGCTGAAGATCGGCGACTCGGTGACCGCCGGCCCGCGCACGGTGACGCTGGCGGACATCGAGCACTTCGCTGAGTTCACCGGCGACACCTTCTACGCGCACATGGACGAGGAAGCCGCGGCGGCCAACCCGTTCTTCGGCGGGCGGGTGGCGCACGGCTACCTGATCGTGTCGTTCGCGGCCGGGCTTTTCGTTTCCCCCGAACCGGGTCCGGTGCTGGCCAACTACGGCCTGGAAAACCTGCGTTTCCTCACCCCGGTGTTCCCCGGTGACGCGCTCACCGTGACGCTGACCGCCAAGCAGATCACCCCACGCGAAAATGCCGAATACGGCGAAGTGCGGTGGGATGCGGAGGTGACCAAACAGGACGGTACGTCGGTCGCCAGGTACGACGTGCTCACGCTGGTGGAGAAGGAGGCGAAATGACCGCCGTCGCCGAACTGTCCGAAGAGGACCTGCAGGCCCACTTCGAGCACACCATCGAGCGCGACCAGCGGATCGAGCCGCGCGACTGGATGCCAGACGGCTACCGGAAGACGATGATCCGCCAGATCGCCCAGCACGCGCACTCCGAGATCATCGGCATGCAGCCGGAGGGCGACTGGATCACGCGCGCGCCCTCGCTGCGGCGCAAGGCGATCCTGCTGGCCAAGGTGCAGGACGAGGCCGGGCACGGGCTGTACCTGTACTCGGCGTCGACCACGCTGGGCGCCGACCGCGCCGAGCTGACCGACAAGCTGATCAACGGCAGGCAGAAGTACTCCTCGATCTTCAACTACCCGACGCTGACCTTCGCCGACGTCGGCGTGATCGGCTGGCTGGTGGACGGCGCGGCGATCTGCAACCAGGTCCCGTTGTGCCGCAGTTCCTACGGCCCGTACGCGCGGGCGATGATCCGGATCTGCAAGGAGGAGTCCTTCCACCAGCGGCAGGGCTACGAACTGCTGATGACCATGATGCGCGGCACCGAGGCGCAGCGCGAAATGGTGCAGGACGCGGTGAACCGCTGGTGGTGGCCGTCGCTGATGATGTTCGGCCCGCCGGACGCCGAGTCGCCGAACACCGCGCAGTCGATGGCGTGGAAGATCAAGCGCCACACCAACGACGAACTGCGGCAGCGGTTCGTGGACATGTCGGTGCCGCAGGCCGAGGCGCTCGGGGTCACCTTCCCGGACCCCGATCTCCAGTGGAACGCCGAGCGCGGGCACTACGACTTCGGCGAGATCGACTGGTCCGAGCTCAAGCGCGTGATCTCGGGTGACGGCCCGTGCAACGCCGAGCGGATCGCGCGCCGCCGCAAGGCGCAGGAGGACGGCGCCTGGGTGCGCGAGGCAGCCGCCGCGCACGCGGCGAAGAAGGGGGCGACGGCATGAAGCACGACTGGCCGCTGTACGAGGTGTTTGTCCGTGGCAAGCGCGGGCTGAACCACGTGCACGTGGGCTCGCTGCACGCCGCGGACGACGAGATGGCCGTGCGGCACGCCCGCGACCTGTACACCCGGCGCAACGAAGGCGTGAGCATCTGGGTGGTCAAGGCCGCCGACATCACCGCGTCCAGCCCGGACGAGAAGGACCCGTTCTTCGCGCCCAGCGGCGACAAGGTGTACCGGCACCCCACCTTTTACGACATCCCCGACAACGTTCCCCACATGTGAGTGCCTGATGTCCTTTGACAACGCCTACGAAGCGCTCACCGAGGGCGCCGACGACTCCCGCTGGGCGTTCGGCACCGGCTTCGACGACCCGCTCGCCGGCATCGACACCACCGTTCCGTCCGATGTGGACGCCGGGGAACTGGCGGCGCGGTGCCTCGCACTCGGTGACGACGCGCTGATCATGTCGCACCGGCTGCAGGAGTGGTGCACCAACGCGCCCGAGCTGGAGGACGAGGTCGCGCTCGCGAACATCGGGCTCGACCTGCTCGGGCAGGCGCGGCTGCTGCTGGCGCGGGCGGGCAAGGCCGACGGCAGCGGTCGCGGTGAGGACGAGCTGGCCTTCCTGCGTGACAGCCACGAATTCCGCAACGTCCGGCTGGTCGAACTGGCCAATGGGGACTTCGCGTTCTCGATCGCCAGGCTGCTGGTGTTCAGCACCTGGCGGCTGGCCCTGTGCCAGCGGCTGACCTCGTCGGCGGACCAGGTGCTCGCGGCGATCGCGGCCAAGGCGGTCAAGGAACTGACCTACCACCGCGACTACGCGGCACAGTGGACGGTCCGGCTCGGGGACGGAACCGAGCTGTCGCACCAGAAGATGCAGTCCGGTTTGGACGCGGTGTGGCCGTACGTGGCGGAGTTGTTCGCCGGTACCGATTCCGGGCTGCGCGGGGAGTTCGACGACGTGCTCGCGCAGGTGCTTTCCGCCGCCACGCTGCGACTTCCGGACAGCCCGGCCGCCGAGGGTGGCGGGCGCGAAGGCTCGCACACCGCGGAACTGGAGTCGCTGCTCGCCGAAATGCAGAGCGTGGCGCGTGCGCACCCCGGAGCGAAGTGGTGATCACCATGCTGGACGCGCGTTCCGTGGCCGAAACCGTCACTGATCCCGAACTGCCGATGGTGACGCTGGCCGAGCTGGGCGTGCTGCGTGAGGTGTCCGAAGAGGACGGACGGGTGACGGTGGCGATCACGCCGACCTACACCGGCTGCCCGGCCATGGACACCATGCGCGACGACCTCGAACACGCCTTGCGCCGCGCCGGATACCGCGAGGTCGAGGTGCGCACCGTGCTGCACCCGGCGTGGACCACCGACTGGATCAGCGAATCCGGGCGTCGCAAGCTCGCCGAAGCGGGCATCGCGCCGCCGGGTGCCGCGCCGAAGCGGACCTCCGGCCCGATCCCGCTCACGCTGAGCGCACCGCGGACGCGGACCGCCTGCCCGCACTGCGGTTCCGCCGACACCGAGCGGCTGTCGGAGTTCAGCGGCACCGCGTGCAAGGCGCTGAACCGCTGCCGCAGCTGTGCCGAGCCCTTCGAGCACTTCAAGGAGATCTGAGTGACGACGATGAAGACCCGCCGGCGCTCGGAGTTCCACTCGCTGCGGGTGGCCGGGGTGGAGCGCCTGTGCGCCGACGCCGTGGCGGTCACCTTCGACGTGCCGGCGGAACTGGCGGCGGACTACGAATTCCGGCCGGGGCAGTCGCTCACGCTGCGGCGGATGGTCGGCGACCGGGAGGAACGGCGGTCGTACTCGATCTGCGCGCCGGCGGGCGCGCGGCCGCGGATCGGCGTGCGCGAGGTGCCGGGCGGGCTGTTCTCCAGCTGGCTGGTGCACGAGGTGGTGCCGGGCGACCGGATCGAGGTGCTGCCGCCGACCGGGAACTTCACCCCCGACCTGGACCAGGCCGCGCACCACGTGCTGATCGCGGCCGGTTCCGGCATCACGCCGATCCTGTCCATCGTGGCCTCGGTGCTGGCGGATCCGAACTCCTCGGCGACCTTGCTCTACGGCAACCGCCGCAGCGACACCGTGATGTTCGCCGACGAGCTGGCCGACCTGAAGGACCGCTACCGCGAGCGGCTGGAACTGGTGCACGTGCTGTCCAGGGAGCCACGCGAAGCGGAGTTGTTCAGCGGACGCCTGGACGGCGAGAAGCTGAGCGCGTTGATCGACCGGCTGATGGACGCCGAGCGGGTGGACCACTGGTGGCTTTGCGGTCCGTACGGCATGGTCACCGACGCGCAGGACGTGCTGGAGCGCCGGGGTGTGCCGCGTGCGCGGGTGCACCAGGAACTGTTCTATGTGGACGATATGCCGCCCGCGCCGGTCCGCCACCCCGACGCGAGCATCGAGGGCCCGAGCAGCGAGGTGACCATCGTGCTGGACGGCCGGGCCACCACCGTGCCGCTGTCCCGCGAGGAGTCCATCCTGGACGGTGCGCAGCGGCTGCGGCCGGACCTGCCGTTCGCCTGCAAGGGCGGGGTGTGCGGCACCTGCCGGGCCAAGGTGACCGACGGGAAGGCCGACATGCGGCGCAACTTCGCCCTCGAAGCGTCCGAAGTGGACGCGGGCTTCGTGCTCACCTGCCAGACCTTCCCGGCGGCCGACGCGTTAACTGTGGACTTCGACTCGTGAGGACAGGTTGACCTGGCGCAGCAGCAGCGCGACCAGCGCGCCGCCGGCCAGCAGGACTCCGGCGCCGATCAGCATGGTCACGGTCATGCCGTCGGTGAACGCTTCGTAGGCACCACGCAGGAAACCGGGCGCCACTTCGGGCGGCAGGTGGGCGGCCACCGCCACCGCGCCGCCGAGCGTGTCGTGCGCGGCCGCGGCGGCCTCGGCCGGCAGCCCGGCCGGAATCTCCACATTGGACCGGTAGACCGCGGCGCCGATGGTGCCGAGCACCGCCATGCCCAGTGCCCCGCCGAATTCGGTGCTGGTCTCCGACAGCGCCGACGCCGCGCCCGCGCGTTCCGGCGGGGCGGTGGCCAGCACCACCTCGGTCGCCAGCACCGTCACGATGCCCATGCCGAGCGTCATCAGCCCGCCACCGGCGAGCAGCAGCGGCAGCCCGCTGTCCGGAGTGGAGAAGCTGAACACGACGTACCCCGAAGCACCGATCGCCAGCCCGCCACCGATCAGCGAGGCCGGGCGGACCTTGGTGGCCAGCGTGCTGCCGAGCGCCAGCCCGATGAACATGCCCACCATCGTCGGCAGTGTCCACAGTGCTGCTTCGAGCGGGCTGAAACCGAGCACCGACTGAAGGTACTGGGTGCTGAAGTAGGCCAGGCCCATCATCGCGAACTGGGTCACCGTGGTGGTGCCGATAGCGGTGCTGAACCGGCGGCCGGCGAACAGCCGGAGGTCGATCATCGGATCGTCCTGGGAGCGTTGCCGCTGCACAAAAACCACGCCGATGACCAGTCCGGCGGCCAGTGACGCGACTGGCTGCCAGCCACCCGTGCCCGCCGCGAGCTCCTTGATGCCGTAGATGATCGGCAGCACCGTGGCCAGCGACAGCGCCGCGCCGAGCAGGTCGAAGCGGCCGGGGCGCGGGTCGGTGAACTCGGGCAGCACCAGCGGCGCGAGCACCAGCAGCAGCACCATCACCGGCACGTTGATCAGGAACACCGAACCCCACCAGAAGTGCTCCAGCAGCAGGCCACCGGCGATCGGGCCGACCATCACGCCACCGGCGAAACCGCCGGTCCAGATGCCGATCGCGGCCCGGCGCTGGTCCGGATCGGTGAACATGTTCCTGATCAGGGCCAAAGTGGACGGTGCCAGGGTGGCACCGGCGACACCGAGCAGGGCACGCGCGGCGATCAGGAGTTCAGGGCTGGGGGCGAAGGCGGCGGCCACCGAGGCCAGGCCGAACAACGCGGCGCCGAACAACAGCAGGCGCCGCCTGCCGATCCGGTCGCCCAGCGAGCCCATCGTGATCAGCAGCCCGGCCAGCAGGAAGCCGTAGATGTCGATGATCCACAGCAGCTGGGTGCTGGTCGGGGTGAGGTCCTCGCTGAGGAACGGGATCGCGTAGAGCAGCACGCTCATGTCCATCGACACGAGCAGGCAGGCGAGCACGAGTACGGCGAGGCCGAACCAGTCCTTGCGGCTGGCTTTGGCGGTCATGGCAGGGTCCCCTCGGGAATACGGTGTACGCGGAGATTCTGCGTACAAGATACGCACGCTCGAATCCGGGCCACAAGGGGCATTTGCGCAGGTCAAAACGTCACGCGGCTGTTTTCGTCACGCCGTGTGGTATCTTTTCGTCACGAGAACGGGGTGTGCGGAAATGAGCTGTGTGGAATGTGGGGCCGCGCTCGAGGTGCCCTCGCGCGGCCGTCGCCCGCGGTACTGCTCGCGGTCCTGCCAGGCCAAGGCGTACCGCGCGCGGGTGGCCGCCGGGGCGACGGTGACCAGGGCCGCGACCGCGGATCCGGAGCGCTCGCTGACGGTGGACGCGATCGTGCAGGCGGCGATCGACGTGGCCGACGCGGAAGGCGCCGGTGCGCTGTCGATGCGCCGGATCGCGGCCGAACTCGGCGCGGGCACGATGTCGCTGTACCGGTACGTGCCCGGCAAGGAAGAACTGCTCGTGCTGATGGTCGAAGAGGTGATCGCCCGGCAGTCGGCGCGCACCCCGGAGCTGACCGGCTGGCGGGAGCGGATGACCGCGGTCGCGCGCAACGACTGGGAGCTGTACCAGAAGTACCCGTGGGTGCTGCCGTTCGTCACCAGCCCGCGAACCGTGTTGCTGCAGAACATGTCCGAAGAGGTGGAGTGGTCCCTGGCCTCCTTCGAGGGGTTCGACCTGACGCCGGTGGAGAAGTTCCAGCTGGTGATGACCGTGACGAACTACACCAGCGGGGTCGGCCTGCTGATGGCGAACGACCGTGAGCAGCGGCTGAATTCGGGTGTCGAACTCGCCGACTGGTGGGAGGGCCCCGGCCGGGAGATCGCGAGCGAGGTGGTGGTCAGCGAACGCCACCCCCAGCTCAGCGCGTTGATGGCGGCGCAGCCCGGGATCGCCGATTTCGACCAGGCCTTCGAATTCGGTCTCGCCAGGGTGCTCGACGGCATCGAGCTCCTGCTCGACGGCCGTTGATCAGGGCGGTCGGCGAGGTCGGGCAGAATCAGCCGCATGGATTCTGCGGTGGTGGCACTGGACATCGGCGGGACGGCGATCAAAGCCGCGCTGCTCGACCGCGAGCTGACCGAGCTGAAGGTGCTGCGGCAGCCGACCGCGCGGGCGCTCGGCGGGCACACCACCGCGGCGGCGGTCGCCGAGCAGGTGGTGGCGCTGACCGGGGAACTGACCGGCGGCGGCAGGCCGGCCGGGGTCGGGGTGGTGGTGCCGGGCATCGTCGACGGCGGGGTGGCGCACTATTCGTCGAACCTGGGCTGGCGGGAGGTGCCGTTCGCGGCGATCCTGGCCGAACGGCTCGGCGTGCCGGTTGCCTTCGACCACGACGTGCGCGCGGGCGGGCTGGCCGAAGCCACCGTCGGTGCCGCGCGCGGGGTGGCCAATTCGGCTTTCCTGCCGGTGGGCACGGGCATCGCGGTGGCGATCATGATCGACGGGAAGCCGTACGCGTCGGGTGGTTACGCCGGGGAGATCGGGCACGCCGA
Source organism: Amycolatopsis albispora (assembly GCF_003312875.1). Lineage (NCBI taxonomy): Bacteria > Bacillati > Actinomycetota > Actinomycetes > Pseudonocardiales > Pseudonocardiaceae > Amycolatopsis > Amycolatopsis albispora. The sequence continues at coordinate 5,658,212 of NZ_CP015163.1, read as the reverse complement.
CGTCGGGCACGGGCTGCCGTGCCCGTGTGGTGCGGTCGGCTGCCTGGAGGCGGTCGCGTCGGCTTCGGCGATCGGGCGGCGTTATGCCGAACGGACCGGGCGCGCCGACGAGGGCGCGCGGGTGGTGGTCGACGCGGCGCGAGCCGGTGACCCGGACGCGCGCGCGATCTTCGACGAGGCGGTGGACGCGCTCGCACGCGGGCTGCGGTTGCTCACCACGGTGCTCGCGCCGGAGGTGGTGGTGCTCGGCGGCGGGTTGTTCGGCGCGGGGGAGTTCCTGGTCGAACCGGTGCGCCGCGCGCTGGGGGAGTACCTCACTTTCCAGCGGGCGCCCGAACTGCGGATGGCCGAACTCGGGGATCGCGCCGGTTGCCTCGGCGCGGGGCTGCTCGCCTGGCAGGTGACGGATGCCGCTGGTATCGGCGCGTGAAATCCTGCGGCCGGGGCGGGTCGCGTTCGACGTCATCCAGCTGGAGCAGCTGAGCGCGGTGATCGACGGGGCGCAGGCGGTGCGCTCGCCGGTGCTGCTGCAGATCAGCCGGGCCGCGGTGCGGTACCACGGCGCGCTGGCGCCGATCGCGGCCGCCGCGCTGGCCGCGGCGAAGTCGGCGACCGTGCCGGTGGCGCTGCACTTCGACCACGTGGACTCGCTTTCGCGGATGACCGAGGTGGTCGAACTGGGCTTCGGCTCGGTGCTGTTCCGAGTGTCCACTTCGGACTTGCTGGTGACGCGCGAGGTGGTGGACTACTGCCACCGCAACGGGGTCTGGGTGGAAGCCGGGCTGGGCGGCCGGGTGGACCCGGTGAACGCGGGCGAATTCGCCGCGGCCACCGGCGTGGACACGCTCGCCGTCGGCGCGCGGGACGGGCTGCCGGACCTCGGCCTGATCTCGCGGCTGCGCCAGCGGACCGGGGTACCGCTGGCACTGGCCGACTGCCCGGTCGCCACGGACGGCGAGCTGGCCGCCGCCGTCCGCGCGGGCGTCCTGCGCCTGACCTGCACCGACCTGGTGCGGCGGGTGTTCGCGGACGGGGTGATGGAATACCGGCACCGGAACCCGTCGGTGCACGACCCGTGCGCGTACCTGGCGGCGGGCCGGGACCGGCTGGCCGCCGAAGTCAGCCGAATCCTGGAACTCCACGGCGGGTCCTGATGTCACGAATGTGGCTTTCGAGACGTCTGGCGTCTCGAAAGTGGCTTTCGTGACACCGGCGAGAACACGAATGTGGCTTTCGTGTCGCGGGACGGACACGAATGTGGCTTTCGGAGCGGAATCCGCCCCCAAAGCCACATTCGTGTTCTCGAAGCCGAGCCGCCGCGCCGCCGAGCCGCCGAGCCGCCGCGCCGCCGAGCCGCCGAGCCGCCGAGCCGCCGCGCCGCCGCGCCGCCGCGCCACCGCGCCACCGCGCCGCCGCGCCACCGCGCCGCGGTGTCGCCGCTCCGCCCGTTGCCCGCCGACCTGCCGCCGCGGCCTGCCACTGCAATGAATGTGGCTTTCATTGCGCCAGACGCTAAGAAAGCCACATTCATTGCACGCCACCGCGCCCTAGAAGCAGACGGCGCCTTGCGCGGCTGAGCCCACCAGGCGCGCGTACTTCCCCAGCACTCCGGTCCGACGGCTCTCCGGCGGCGTCCAGCCTTCCCGCCGCCGCGCCAGTTCGGCCGGGTCGATCATCACGTCCAGCGTGCGCGTGGTCAGGTCCAGCACGATCGGGTCCCCGTCGGCGACAAAGGCGATCGGTCCGCCGTGCGCGGCCTCCGGCGCCACGTGCCCGACGCACAATCCCGTGGTACCACCGGAAAACCGGCCGTCGGTCAGCAGTAGGACGTCCTTGCCGAGGCCGGCGCCCTTGATCGCGCCGGTCACCGCCAGCATCTCGCGCATGCCCGGCCCGCCACGCGGGCCCTCGTACCGGATCACCACCACGTCACCCGGCTGCAACGACGGCAGCGCGTCCATCGCGGCCTGCTCACCGTCGAAAACCCTTGCCGTGCCTTCGAAACGCGTCGAGTCGAAGCCCGCGCTCTTCACCACCGCACCTTCCGGCGCGAGGCTGCCGTGGAGAATGGTCAGCCCGCCGGTCGGGTGGATCGGGTCGGACAGCTTGCGCACCACCTCGCCGTCCAGCTCCGGCGGCGCCAGCTCGGCCAGGTTCTCCGCCATCGTCTTCCCGGTGACGGTCAGGCAGTCGCCGTGCAGCAGGCCCGCGTCCAGCAGCGCCTTCATCACCACCGGCACGCCACCCACCCGGTCCACCGCGGTCATCACGTGCCGCCCGAACGGTTTCACGTCGGCCAGGTGCGGCACCCGGTCGCCGATGCGGGTGAAGTCGTCCAGTGTCAGCTCGACCTCGGCCTCGTGCGCGGTGGCCAGCAGGTGCAGCACCGCGTTGGTCGACCCGCCGAGCGCCATCACCACGGCGATCGCGTTCTCGAAGGCCTCCTTGGTCAGGATCTGCCGCGCGGTGATGCCCGCGGCGAGCAGACCGACCACGGCTTCGCCGCTTTCGCGCGCGAACCGGTCGCGGCGGCGGTCCACCGACGGCGGGCTGGCCGAACCGGGCAGCGACATGCCCAGCGCTTCCGCCGCGCACGCCATCGTGTTCGCGGTGTACATGCCACCGCACGCGCCTTCGCCGGGGCAGATCGCGCGTTCGATCTTGTCGACTTCTTCCCGCGAAATCAGCCCGCGCGCACACGCGCCGACCGCCTCGAAGGCGTCGATGATGGTGACCTCGCGGCCGTCCACCGTGCCGGGCAGGATCGAGCCCGCGTAGAGGAACACCGCCGCCACGTCGAGCCGCGCGGCGGCCATCAGCATGCCGGGCAGGCTCTTGTCGCACCCGGCCAGCAGCACCGCGCCGTCCAGCCGCTCGGCCTGCATCACCGTCTCCACCGAGTCGGCGATCACCTCGCGCGACACCAGCGAGAAGTGCATTCCCTCGTGCCCCATGGAAATGCCGTCGGACACCGAGATGGTGCCGAACTCCATCGGGAACCCGCCGCCGGCGTGCACGCCCTGCTTGCTCGCCTGCGCCAGCCGTTGCAGCGAGAGGTTGCACGGGGTGATCTCGTTCCACGACGACGCGATGCCGATCTGCGGTTTCGCGAAGTCCTCGTCTCCCATGCCGACGGCGCGCAGCATGCCGCGCGCGGCCGCCCGTTCCATTCCGTCGGTGACGTCCCGGCTGCGTGGTTTCAGATCGGCCATCGGCCCATTCTGTCCGTCGTGGATGCGGTTCGCGAGTCCGTGTGTGCGGAACCGGGCATCGGGTACCCGCTCGCCAGGTTGGGTGTGTGCCCGGGCGCTTACTCGGCCGAGGTCCCGCAGGTTGTGCAGTTCAGCTTGCGGGGCCGCTTGACACCTTAAATGCCTCAGGGGCTATATTGCCGAGGTGGCAACTACGTTCGAAGTGCTGGCGGAACCCCGCCGCCGCGAGATCCTCGACCTGCTCCGCGCCGGCGAACGCCCGGTCGGCGAACTGGTCGACCGGCTGACGCTCACCCAGCCCACGGTGTCGAAGCACCTGAAGGTGCTGCGCGAAGCCGGTCTCGTCGAGGTGCGCCAGGACGCGCAGCGCCGGTGGTACCGGCTGTGCCCGGAGCCGCTGGCCGAAATCGACGCCTGGCTCGCGCCGTACCGCGCGCTGTGGAACGCGCGACTGGACGCGCTCGAACGCCATCTCGACACCATGCCCGACGAGGAGGACCCGTCATGACGCCAGCCGAGCTGAGCACCGTCGATGGCAAGCCGGTACTGCGGTTCGAGCGCACGCTCCGGCATTCGCCCGCAAAAGTCTGGCGGGCGATCACCGAGCCGAAGGAGCTGGCGAACTGGTTCCCGGCGCTGATCTCCGCCGAGCCGAAAGCCGGGGCGAAGATGGAATTCACCTTTCCCGGTGAGGACGAGGTGAGTTACGGCGAGGTCCTCGAATACGACTCACCCAAGGTGTACGCGTTCCGCTGGAACTCCGACGTGCTGCGGTTCGAGCTTTTGCCCGCGGAAGACGGTTGCGTGCTGGTGTTCACGCACACCGTCGACGCGGGCGCGCGCTTCACCGTGGCGCGCAACGCGGCGGGCTGGGACGTCTGCCTCGCCGCGCTCGTGGCGCAGCTCGACGGGCGGACCGAGGAACCGCTCGACCACCGTCCGCTCATGCTGTCCTACCTGCGCGAATACCAGCTGGCCCGCGGCGAGACCACCGAGGACGGGGTGCGTTTCGTGCTCGACGTGGTGTGGCACCCGTTCGAGACCGTGTGGGCCGCGCTCACCGGGGGCAAACCGGTTGAAATCGGGCAGGAGCCGCCGCTACCGTGCACCATCGGCCCGGTGCCGGCCGGGCGGGTCACCGCGGTGGACGCGCCGCGCGGCCTGACCTACCGGTGGACGCACGACGGGGAGCCCGCCGGGCTGGTGCGCTGGCGGCTGGTCCACGACCCGGAACTCGCCACCTACGTGGAGCTGACCCAGACAATTCCGGCGAAATTGTCGGGGGTGCGCGCTACCGTGCTCGGCGCCTGGCAGGAGCGGCTCGAGCAGCTGTTCGCCGACCTGCTGCGTGGAACTTGACGAGCTTTTCCCGAAGACCTACCCGATGGGGGTGCCATGGATTTGGCGATCGAGGCCAGTGGCCTGGTGAAGACGTTCGGCAAAACGAGAGCGGTGGACGGGGTCGACCTGGCCGTACCGGAGGGCCGGGTCTACGGCTTCCTCGGGCCCAACGGCGCGGGCAAAACCACGACCATCCGCATGCTCGCCACGCTGCTCAAGCCGGACGGCGGTTCGGCGCGGGTGTTCGGGCACGACCTGGCCACCGAGGCGGACGCGGTCCGCCAGCGGGTCAGCCTGACCGGCCAGTTCGCCTCGGTCGACGAGGACCTGTCCGGCATGGAGAACCTGGTGCTGCTGGCCAGGCTGCTCGGCTTCTCGCGGCCCGCGGCCAAGCGGCGGGCGACCGAGCTGCTGGAGGCGTTCGGGCTGGAGGAAGCCGCCGAACGCCTGGTGAAGACGTACTCCGGCGGCATGCGGCGGCGGATCGACATCGCCGCGAGCATCGTCATCGCGCCGGACCTGATGTTCCTCGACGAGCCCACCACCGGGCTCGACCCGCGCAGCCGCAACCAGGTCTGGGACATCGTGCGCGCGCTGGTCGCGGGCGGCACCACGGTCCTGCTCACCACGCAGTACCTGGAGGAGGCCGACCAGCTGGCCGACCGGATCGCGGTGATCGACCGCGGCAAGATCATCGCCGAAGGCACTTCCGGCCAGCTCAAGGCCTCGGTCGGCACGGGCGCGCTGCACGTCCGCGTGGCCGAGCCGGAAATGCGCGAGGAAGCGGCCCGGGTGCTCGGGCGCGTGCTCGACGTGCCGGTCGAGCACGATTCCGATCCGGTGGCGCTGACCGTGCGCGTGCCGGAGCCGGACAAGGTGGCCGCGGCGCTGGCCGAGCTGCCAGCCGCCGGGGTCAAGGTGGCCGCCTACTCGCTCGGGCAGCCGAGCCTGGACGAGGTGTTCCTGGCGCTGACCGGGCACACCGCCGAAGAAGCCGAGGAAGAGCTCGAGGGGAGCGTGGCATGACCACCACATCCGCGCAGGCGACGTCCAGTCAGGTGGTCGACGACGGGCTGCTCAAGGCACTGGCGACGCGGGAGCGGCCGCCGAAGCCGAACGCGCTGACCACCTCGTTCACCTTCGGCTGGCGCGCGCTGCTGAAGATCAAGCACGTGCCGGACCAGCTGTTCGACGTGACCGCGTTCCCGATCATGATGACGCTGATGTTCACCTACCTGTTCGGCGGTGCGCTGGCCGGGTCCACCGAGAACTACCTGCAGTTCTTCCTGCCGGGCATCCTGGTGCAGAGCGTCGTGATGATCACCATGTACACCGGGGTCGGCATCAACGAGGACATCTCGAAGGGCATCTTCGACCGGTTCCGCTCGCTGCCGATCTGGCGGCCGTCGGTGATCGTCGGCGCGTTGTTCGGCGACGCCGTGCGGTACCTGCTCGGCGCGACGATCACCATCCTGCTCGGGCTGCTGCTCGGGTTCCGGCCGGACGGCGGGTTCACCGGCGTGGTCGCCGGGGTGGCGATGCTGCTGGTGTTCTCGTTCAGCCTGTCGTGGGTGTGGACGATGTTCGGGCTGAAGCTGTCCACGTCGAAGTCGGTGATGGGCTGGAGCATGATGGTGCTGATGCCGCTGACCTTCGGCAGCAACATCTACGTCGATCCGGCCACCATGCCGTCCTGGCTGCGCGCGGTGGTCGAGGTGAACCCGGTGACGCACCTGGTCAGCTCGGTGCGCGGGCTGATGCACGGCTCGGTCGCCGGTTCGGACCTGCTGTGGGTGTTCGGTTCGTGCGCGGTGCTGATCGCCGTGTTCGGCCCGATCACCATGCGCCTCTACGGTCGTCAGCGCTGATTCCTGGCGGAGGCCCCCGGGCTCTTGTCCGGGGGCCTTTTCCGGCCTACCCTCGGCGCTAGAGCGATCTATCAAATCTGGGGAGGCGGTCATGGACGACCGGCACGAGCGGGGGTTCCGGATTCTGCGGTGGGTGCTGCTGGGCAGCCTGCTCACCACGGGCCTGCACTACGCGCACAACACCATCCGGGCGGAGGACTACCCGCCGGTCGAAGGCCTGAGCCTGCTCGCGACGCGCTTCCTGGTGGGCGGCGGCTGGTTCCTCTTCGCGGCCTTCGCGGTGCTCGCCTTTGTGGCTTATCGACGCCGTCGCTACTGGGCAGCGAACGCGTACCTGCTGGTGTTCTCGCTGTCGGGGCTGGCGAGCCTGGGGCACTTCTTCTTCGGGGTGCCGGCCATTCCCGCGTTCTGGTTCGCCACGATCTTCACGGACGTGCTGTCTTCGCTGGTCATCTGGGCTTTCGTGGGCTGGGTGGCGGCAACCATCCGCACCACGCACGCCGCCCGAGCCGAAGCCCTCGGCGCCTGAGGCGAGGTCAGGAGTTCGCTGAGCGCAGTGTGCGCATGGCGTCGGCCAGGGCGGTGGAGGCTTCCGTGCCGAGCGGCGCCAGCACGATCTTCCGCAGGATCTCGGCGCACGCCCGCCGCGCTTCCAGCGCGACCGAAAGCCCGTGCTCGGTGAGCACCGCGTAGGTGACCCGCCGGTCGTCCGGGGAAGGGACGCGGCAGATCAGGTCCGCGGCCACCAGGCGGTCCGCCACCTTCGTGAAACCACCGCTGGACAGCGCGGCCTCACCGGCCAGGCGCGTCATCGGCATGCGGTTCTCCGGCGACCGCACCAGCCGCAGCAGGATGTCGAACGAGGCGGGCGCCAGGCCGAACCGGTCGGCGATCTCGCCCATCAGCTTGTTCTGCGTGGCCAGGTAGCCCTCGATCACCAGGCCCCACCAGGTCACGATCTCGTCGTCGTCGGTACACGGATCCGGTCGCGTCACGCCGCCAGTGTACCCCAGACCTCTCGCTGGAATATATCTTGCGCGGAAGAGGTTTTCGGGTTAGCTTGAGTTCACCCCCGCTTCCGTCAGGAGTAGCGATGTCCATCAAGACCAGCGGCCTCCACCACGTCACCGCCATCGGCGGCGACCCCCAGCGCAACGCCGACTTCTACCTCCGCACCCTCGGCCTCCGCCTGGTGAAAACCACGGTCAACTTCGACGACCCCGGCACCTACCACCTCTACTACGGCGACCAGTCCGGCAAGCCCGGCACGCTGATGACCTTCTTCCCGTGGCGCGACGCGCCCAGCGGCAGGCACGGCACCGGCCAGGCGACCACCACCTCCTTCTCCGTGCCGGAGAATTCGATCGGCTGGTGGAAGCAGCACCTCGAGGCCACCGGCCTGGACACCGGCCGGGTGACCAACCGGGACAACGAGGACACGCTCACCTTCACCGACCCCGACGGCCTCAAGCTCGCGCTGGTCGCGCACCCGCAGGGCGATCCGCGCGACCCGTGGGACACCCCGCTGGTGCCCGCCGAGCACGCCATCCGCGGCCTGCACTCGGTGACCCTTTCAGTGTCCAAAGAGGACGCGACCGCGGAGATGCTGACCGACGGCATCGGGCTGGACTTCAGCGAGCAGGACGGCAACCGGTTCCGCTTCGCCGCCGGTGACGGTGGGCCCGGCGCGCTGGTCGACGTGCTGGTCACGCCGGACGCGCCACGCGGCCTGGTCGCTTCCGGCACCGTGCACCACGTGGCGTGGCGGGTGCCCGACGAGCAGACCCAGGTCGCCTGGCGCGAGGAACTGGTCGACCGCGGCGTGAACGTCACCTCGATCCTCGACCGCCAGTACTTCCGCTCGATCTACTTCCGCGAGCCCGGCGGCACGCTGCTGGAGATGGCCACCGACGAGCCCGGCTTCGCGATCGACGAGCCGCTGCTGGAACTGGGTCGCTCGCTGAAGCTGCCGCCGTGGCTGGAGCCGACCCGCGAGCAGATCGAAGCCTCGCTGCCGAAGCTCGAACTGCCCGCCGAGAACAACCTGGAGCGGAAATGACCGACCTCCAGTTCGAGCACAAGTTCGTCGAAGGCGATCCGTCGGCCCCCGTGCTGCTCCTGCTGCACGGCACCGGCGGCGGGCCGGACGACCTGGTCGGCCTGGCCGGCGAGCTGAACCCGAAGGCGACGCTGCTCGCCCCGGCCGGACCGGTTTCCGAGCACGGCGCCGCGCGGTGGTTCCGCCGCCTGCGTGAGGGCGTGTTCGACACCCAGGACGTCATCTTCCGCGCGAACCAGCTCGCCGACTTCGTGCTCGAAGCACGGCAGCTGTACGACCTCGGTGACCGGCGGCTGGTCGCGGTCGGCTTCTCGAACGGCGCCAACATCGCCGCCGCGACCACCCTGCTGCGCCCGGACGCGGTGACCGAGGCGATCCTGTTCGCCGCGATGTCGCCGGTGCCGGAGCCGCCGGAGCGCGAGCTGCGGCGCACCCGCGTTTTCCTGTCCAACGGCGAGCGCGACCCGATGGCGCCGCTGGCCTCGACCGAGCAGTACGTGGACTTCCTGCGGGAACGGTCGGCCGAGGTCACCGAGCACCGGCACGCGGGCGGCCACCAGATCACGCTCGAGGGCCTGGCCGCCGCGAAGGCCTGGCTCGTGGTGTGATGGAGGCAACGGACGTCCGTTCGGCCCAGCGAACCTACTGAAAAGTAGTATTCCGGGCGTCAAGGAGGGGAGTGGCGCCGTGGGAGCTCCGGAGAACTTCGCCGAGCGGGCGGGCAAGCTGGCCAGCATCGCCGCCCGCGCGGGTTACTCGCTCGGCAAGCGGCTGCCCGGCGCGGACGCGGCCGAGCGCGGCCTGCGCTCGCTGGAACGGCTCGCGCTGACCGAGCTGCGGCGCCGCCTCGAAGAGGTCGACGACCCGTACCTGGCCGCGCTGAGCGCCGCGTCGGCGATGAACGTCGGCGGCAACGGGCGGCACGTCCAGCCGTTGAACGGCGAGATCCGCGGCACCGTGGTGGTGATGCCGTCCTCGGAGAGCGTCGAGCCGCTGCGCGCGGCGATGGCCGAGCTGCTGAACCGATCCATCGGATTCGGCCGCGAGCGCGCCCGCGAATACCTGTACGCGATCATCCTGCGCCAGCTCACGCCGGACGAAGCACGCATTCTCTCCGCGTTGTCCGACGGGGCGCCGTTCCCGCTGATCGACGTCACCGAGCGCAACGGGCTCGGCGGCGCGGGCCGGGTGGTGTTGCGCAACGCGTCCACCGTGGGCAAGGCGGCCGGGGTGACCCTGCTCGACCAGGTGCCCGCCTACGTCACCCGGCTGATCGGTCTCGGCCTGGCCGAACCGGACGAGGAAGTGCCGGAACTCGAGACCCAGTACGAAATCCTGCTCACCGACGACGCGGTCCGGGCCGCGGAGAACTCGGTCAAACGGGTGAAGTTCGTTCGCCGGACCGTGCACATCTCGCGGTTGGGCAAGGAATTCTGGGCGGCCTGCGACCCCGCGCGAAGCTGATCATTGTCCCAGGTGGACCCCCGTGTGATCATGAGCCATGAGCGGCATCATCGACGACTTCGCGCGGAACTGGCCGCTCTACTGCTCCATCCCGCTGATCGCCGCGCTGATCGGCTACACCACCAAGCTGGTGGCCATCCGGATGATGTTCCAGCCGGTGGAATTCGTTGGCATCAAACCATTCCTGGGCTGGCAGGGGGTGGTGCCGAAGCGGGCCGCGCGGATGGCTGGCATCGCCTGCGACACGATGACCCAGCAGCTGATCAAGCCGGGTGACGTGCTCAACCGGCTCGACCCGGAGCGCATCGCCAAGGAGATCGAGAAGCCGCTGCTGGCCGGGGTCGAGGAGATCGTGCGGGTGGTGGCCGCCGAATACCAGCCCGGGCTGTGGGAATCGCTGCCGACGCGCGTGCAGCGAATGGTGATCACGCGGGTGCAGGCGGAGGCGCCGCGCATGGTCGCCTCGATCATGGACGGGGTCAAGCAGGACGTGGACAGCGTCTTCGACCTCAAGGACATGGTGGTCACCAGCCTGGTCAAGGACAAGCGGCTGCTGAACCGGATCTTCCAGGAGGCGGGCGACAAGGAGTTCAAGTTCATCGCCCGCTCCGGCATCGTCTTCGGCGGGCTGATCGGGGTGATCCAGATGGGCGCCTGGATCCTGTTCAAGGCGCCGCTGATCATGCCGCTGTTCGGCCTGTTCACCGGCTGGTTCACCGACTGGCTGGCGCTGAAGATGATCTTCCGGCCGCAGCAGCCGAAGCGCTACCTCGGGCTGTTCGAGTGGCAGGGCCTGTTCCTCAAGCGCCGCGCCGAGGTGTCCGAGGCCTACGGCGCGCTGATCGCCAAGGAGATCATCACCCCGCACAACGTGATCGAGGCGGTGCTGCGCGGGCCCGCGTCGGACAAGGTGCTCGCGCTGGTCCAGCGCCAGGTGGACGCCGAGCTGGCCAAGCACACCAGCCTGGCCAGGCCGCTGGTGGTGATGGCGGTGGGCAGCAAGCGCTACCAGGCGATGAAGCTGCGGATCTCCGAGCTGATCATGGCGCGGCTGCCGGAGACGATGACCTACGTCGAGGACTACGCCGAAGACGCGATGGACATCCGGAACCTGCTGGTGACCAAGATGAAACAGCTGTCGCCCGCCGAGTTCGAGGGCCTGCTCCGGCCCGCCTTCCAGCAGGACGAATGGATCCTGATCGCCACCGGCGCGCTGCTCGGCTTCGCCGTGGGTGAGGCGCAGGTCCTGCTGCTGGAACACTTCGCCGCCTGATACCTTTTCCGCGTGTCGAACTCGAGTTCGAAGGAAATGGCGGATCCGGTCGAGCGGGCGTGGCCGGAAACCCGGGCCGACGACGAGCTGACCCTGCTCTGGGGCTTCCTCGACTTCCTGCGGGCCACGGCGGTCAACAAGGTGGCCGGGCTGAGCCGGGCCGAGGCCGCGGGCACGCCGTTCCCGGCGTCGCCGGAGATGAACGCGCTCGGGGTGATCCGGCACCTGACCGCGGTCGAGCGGTGGTGGCTGACCATCGTCGGCGGCGGCAGCGAGCTGCCCGATCTCTGGGGCGACACCGGCGACCACGACTTCCTCTTCCGCCTCGGCAAGGAGCACTCGCCGGCCGAGCTGGTGGCGGCCTACCAGGAGGAATGGCGGATCTCGCGTGCCGCCCTGGCCGGGTTGTCGGCCGATGACCCGGTGCGACGGCCGGGCGAGGACAAGACCGTTCGATGGGTGCTCACCCACCTGGTGCAGGAGACCGCGAGGCACGTCGGGCACCTCGACGTGCTGCGTGAGTTCGCCGACGGCCAGGTCGGCGAATAGGTGGCTCCCGCTGGGAAAAGTACCGGAGTACCCAGCGTATGCTTAGGCCAAACGTGCTCTTTGAGTCGCATCTCGTGAGCGTGGCCACTACCGTGTCCGAAGTGAAACCGCTTCGTCACGAAGCGGTGGCGGTCGGCTGCGGCATTGTAGTCCACCGATTGCGGCAAACCTACGTTACTGTTGCCATAGTCACAGGGTTTTCTGTGTCTGCGCTGGTAGGCCAGTTGCACTAGTTCGTCCGGGCTGAGTCGGCTTTGCGATTCTGTTAAGTTCGTTTGACATGTCCGGAAAGCACTTGATCGAATCCCCGACCAAGGCGGATGGCGCCGAACTCTGGCGAATCGCGCGCGATTCCCAGAAGCTCGATCTGAACTCGCCGTACGCCTATCTGCTGTGGTGCCGCGATTTTGCCGACACCTCGGTGGTCGCACGATCCGGTGACGCGGCGGTCGGCTTCGTGATCGGCTACCGCAAGCCGTCCGATCCCGAGACGGCGCTGGTCTGGCAGGTCGCCGTCGACGCCTCACAACGCGGAAAAGGGCTGGCCGGAGCTTTGCTGGACGCCTTGTTCGACCGCTTGGTCGGCCAAGGCGTCCGCTATCTGGAGACCACCATCACCCCGGACAACCAGGCGTCCATCAAGCTCTTCGAGTCCTTCGCGAAGCGCTGGGAAGCCGATCTGGAAAGCGCTGAACTGTTCAGTTCCGACGATTTCCCGGAAGACAACGTTGTGCACGAACCCGAGGATCTCTATCGAATCGGACCGTTGACGCACAGATAATTCGCACACCGCAACGGGATCACTCCACAGGGACGGACGGAACTGGCGATGAACATGGAAATCTTCTCGAAACTCGAATCCGAGGTGCGGAGTTACAGCCGCGGCTGGCCGGTGGTCTTCGACCGCGCGCAGGGCAGCATGCTCTACGACGAGAACGGCAAGGGCTATCTCGACTTCTTCGCCGGCGCGGGCGCGCTGAACTACGGCCACAACAACCCGGCGCTCAAGCAGGCGCTGATCGACTACATCGCGCGCGACGGCGTGACCCACGCGCTGGACATGTTCACCGTGGCCAAGCGCGACTTCCTGGAGACGCTCCAGGAGAAGATCCTCGGGCCGCGCGAGCTGGACTACAAGGTGGTCTTCCCCGGCCCCGGTGGCGCGAACGCCGTCGAAGCCGCGCTCAAGCTGGCGCGCAAGGTGACCGGCAAGGAGTCGGTCATCAACTTCACCAACGCCTTCCACGGCATGACGCTGGGCGCGCTGTCGGTCACCGGCAACTCGATGAAGCGCGGCGGCGCCGGGGTGCCGCTGGTGCACGCCACCCCGATGCCGTACGACAAGTACTTCGACGGCGCCTACCCCGACTTCCTGTACTTCGAGCGGCTGCTCGAGGACTCCGGCAGCGGCCTGAACGAGCCCGCCGCGGTGATCGTCGAGGCGCTGCAGGGCGAAGGCGGCATCAACGCGGCCAGGCTGGAGTGGCTCAAGGGCCTGTCCGACCTGTGCGAACGGCACAACATCCTGCTCATCCTCGACGACGTGCAGATGGGCTGCGGCCGCACCGGCCCGTTCTTCAGCTTCGAGGACGCCGGCATCAAGCCGGACATCGTCTGCCTGTCGAAGTCGATCGGCGGGTACGGCCTGCCGCTGGCGCTCACGCTGATCAAGCCGGAGCTGGACGTGTGGGAGCCGGGCGAGCACAACGGCACCTTCCGCGGCATCAACCCGGCCTTCGTCACCGCCACCGAAGCGCTGCGCGTGTACTGGAGCGACGACAAGCTCGAGCAGTCCACCCGCGCGAAGGGCGAGCGCATCGGCTCGGTGTTCGACGAGATCGTGCAAGCCCACCCCGAGGCGAACCTGGTGGCCAAGGGCCGTGGACTGGCCCGCGGCATCGAGTTCGCCAGCGGCGAGCTGGCCGGCTCGGTGTGCGCGGAGGCCTTCGATCGTGGTCTGCTGATGGAGACCTCCGGGCCCGACGGTGAAGTGATGAAGCTGCTCCCCGCGCTGACCATCAACGACGCCGAGCTGGAGCAGGGCCTGGAGATCATCGGCGAGTCCGTTCGCGCCGTGCTGACCAAGTAGGAAGCTAAGGAGACACGACTTTGATCGTCCGCACCCTCGACGAGATCACCGACACCGACGCCGACATCAAGACCCCGAACTGGCGCAGCAAGCGCATCATCCTGGCGAAGGAGAAGGTCGGCTTCTCGGTGCACGAGACCACGCTCTACGCGGGCACGGTCAACGACTTCTGGTACGCCAACCACATCGAGGCCGTGTTCGTCTACGAGGGCGAGGGCGAGCTGGTCAACAAGGCCACCGGCGAGCGCCACCAGCTCAAGCCCGGTTCGCTGTACCTGCTCAACGACCACGACAAGCACCAGGTGCTGCCGAAGACCGACATGAAGACGGTCTGCGTCTTCAACCCGCCGGTCACCGGACGCGAGGTCCACGACGAGAACGGCGTGTACCCGCTGGTGACCGAAGAGTCCTGAGCGAAAAGAGCACGATCACGAGGAGGCGAGCAGTTTGACTCTGATGGACACCCGGATCGGGGACGCCTACCCGACCCGACTCCCGGCGGCCGACGCCGGGGCGATCGACCGCCTCGACCCCACCGTGTGGGGCGGTGAGGCGGACGGTCCGATCGATGCGGCCACCTTGGCTTCGCACGACGCCAAGGGCTACTCGGTGGTGGAGGGCCTGCTCTCCCCGGCCGAGGTGCAGACCTACTGGCAGGAACTCGTCCGGCTGTCCGGGGACGAGGAACTGAAGGCCGACGAGCGAGTGGTGACCGAGAAGAGCAGCGGCGAGGTCCGCTCGATCTTCGAGGTGCACCGGATCAGCGACCTGATCGCCGAGCTGGTCCGGGATCCGCGCGTGCTCGACCGGGCGCGGCAGATCCTCGGGTCCGAGGTGTACGTCCATCAGAGCCGGGTCAACTACATGCCCGGGTTCCGCGGCAACGGTTTCTACTGGCACTCCGACTTCGAGACCTGGCACGCCGAGGACGGCATGCCGGTGCCGAGGGCGGTCAGCTGCTCCATCGCGCTCACCGACAACTACCCGTTCAACGGCGGGCTGATGGTGATGCCGGGTTCGCAGCGGACGTTCGTGCAGTGCGCCGGGCGGACGCCGGAGGACAACTACAAGTCCTCGCTCAAGGAGCAGAAGATCGGCGTGCCGTCGGAGGACGAGATCGCCAAGCTCGCCGCGGAGCACGGCATCGAGCAGTTCACCGGTGCCGCCGGCTCGGCGCTGTGGTTCGACTCGAACATCATGCACGGCTCCGGCAACAACATCACCCCGTACCCGCGCTCGAACATCTTCCTGGTGTTCAACAGCGTGGACAACGCGGTGGTGGAACCGTTCGCCGCGGAGAAGCGACGGCCGGAGTTCATCGCGGCCCGCGACTTCACCCCGGTCCGGCGATAATCGTTATCAGGCCGCGAAGGGGTGGCTCTTCGCTAACCCTTCGTGGCCTGTTACGTTGTCTCCGTCACGGTCGAAGTGACGCGGCGGTTACTCCTTGCTCGGGGTGAGACCGCCCGCGCGCCGGCCGTGGCAGTCGGCAACACCGCCCTGCACCATCAGATCGGGACTGATGGTGCAGGGCGGTGTTGTGTCCGGGGGTTGTTCCACCGGCGCCGCGCATGCCCAACTCCACACGCCGGTTGCCGGGTTTGCGAGTAACGTCTTCTCCTGCTCGTCCACGACGCAGGGGAGGCGTAGTGAGCGAAGGGGATTTGGGGTCCCACCAGGCCTGGTTCCAGCTGCTCGGCCCGGTCCAGCTGCTGGCGGGCTCGCGGCCGGTGCCGGTCGGCGGGCCGGGGGTGCGGGGGCTGCTGGCGCTGCTGGCCTTGCACGCCAACAAAGTTGTTCCACTGGACGACATCATCGACGCGCTCTGGGGGCACGATCCACCGGCCACCGCGCGCACCATCGTGCACGGCAACGTCTCGCACCTCCGCCGCGTGCTGCGGTCCATCCAGGGCGACAGCGGCGACGGCGCGCAGATCCACACCCGCCCGCCCGGCTACCAGCTGACCGTCGACCCGTCGCAGATCGACGTGCACCGCGCGCGGGCGCTGCTCGAGTACGCCACCGCGGCCGGGGCCGAGCGCCGAGCCGCCGTGCTCGCCGAGGCGCTCGCGTTGTGGAAGGGGCCGGTGCTGTCCGGCGTCCCCGATTCGGTGCACGCGCCGGAACTGGAGGACCTGCGGCTCGCGGTGCACGGCGCCCGCGTGGACGCCGACCTCGAACTCGGCAGGCACGCCGAGCTGATCTCCGAGCTGACCACCATGGTGCGCGAGAACCCGTTGGCGGAGCGCACGATCGGCCAGCTGATGCGTGCGCTCTACCACGCCGGACGCCGCGCCGACGCGCTCGCGGTGTACCGCCGCGCGGCCCGGCACGTGGTCGGCACGCTCGGCATCGATCCCGGCGCCGAACTGCGGGAGCTGCACGACCGCATCCTGCGTGACGACCTCGCCGACCCGTCGTCGCCGAAGGGGCCGCCACCGCGGCTGGTGCGGGTCAACCCGGCGCAGCTGCCCGCCGCGGTGCCCCGCTTCGCCGGGCGCGCCGACGAGCTGGCCTGGCTGGACGGCCTGGTCGAGGAAGCCCGGCAGGGCGCGAGCATGGTCGGCGTGGTCACCGGCGCGCCCGGCGTCGGCAAGAGCGCGCTGGCGATCTCGTGGGCGCACCGGAGAGCGGCGGACTTCCCGGACGGCGTGTTGTTCGCGACGCTGCGCGGGTTCGACCCGGAGCACCCGCCGCTGGCGCCGGGTGAGGTGGTCACCCAGTTCCTGCTCGGGCTCGGCGTGCGGCCCGCCGAACTGCCGGAGAAGCCACACGAGCGCATCGCGTTGTACCGCTCGCTGCTGGCCGACGCCACCGTGCTGGTGGTGCTCGACGACGCGCGCTCGGCCGAGCAGGTCCGCCCGCTGCTGCCGCCCGCGCCGGGCTCGGTCGCCGTGGTGACCAGCCGCGCGCGGCTCGACGGGCTCGTGGTCGCCAGCGCGGCACGCCTCCGGGCGCTGGAATCCATGCCACCGGCCGACGCGGTGCGGTTGATCGAGGAACTGGCCGGGCCGGGGGACTACGGCAAGCTGGCCGAGCTGTGCGCGTACCTGCCGCTCGCGCTGCGCATCGCCGGTGCCCGGCTGGTGGTGAGTCCACAGTGGACCGTCGAGGACCTGGTGGCTGAGCTGGCCGACGAGCGCACCCGGCTGGCCGCGCTCGACGTGGCCGGGGTGGACGTCGCGGAGACCAGCGTGCGGGCCGCGCTGGACGTGTCGCACCGCGGGCTGCCGGAGCCGGTCGGCGCGTTGTTCCGGTTGCTGGGCGCGTTCACCGGGCCGTCGATCGGGCCGCACCTGGCCGCCGCGCTCGGGGGCACCGGGGTCGCCGAGGCCCGCCGCCGACTGCGCACGCTGGCCGCCTACCACCTGCTCACCGAGGTCGGCCGGGACGTGTTCGCACCACACGACCTGGTCCGGCTGTACCTGCGCGGGCTCGCGGAAACCGAGCTGGCCGCCACCGAACGCGAGGCGGTGCTGCGGCGGTCGGTGCGGTACTACCAGGCCGCGGCCGACCGGGCGCGGCGGCGGCTGCTGCGCATCGTGGACTCGCTCGACTTCGCCGCCGCGCTGCCCGAAGCGGAGCTGCCCGAATTCGCCGACTTCGACGACGCGCTCGACTGGTTCGCGCTGGAATGGCCGAACCTGCTCGAAACCTGCGAAGCCGCGTACCGGGCCGGGCGCTACGAGGACGCCTGGCAGCTCGCGCGCGTGGTCCACACCTATCGGGTGGTGCGGCCGTTGCGTGACGAGTGGACGGGGTTGGTCGAGCTGGGCCTGGCCGCGGCGAAGGCGTCCGGGAACCCGCTCGCGCACTGCTGGATGCTCATTTCGCGGTGCGCCATCGCGCTCACCTTCGGCATCGAGGGCGGCGGGCTGACCGACGCCGAGCACGCGCTGGCGTTGGCCGCCGAGGTCGGGGACAAGCGGCTGCTGGTGTCGGCGAACATCCACGTGGGCGCGGCGCTGAGCAGCTCCGGCCGGTACGACGAGGCGATCGACCGGCTGCGGCAGGCGATCGAGGAGACCGAGCGGACCGGCGACCCGGCGTTGCGCGGGCAGGCGCTGAACAACTGCGCGGAGGCGGAGAAGCTGTCCGGCCGGTACGCGGAGGCGATCGAGCACCAGCTCGGCTCGCTCGCGATCGACCGTGAGCTGGGGGACGACAGTTACGCTGTGGTATCGCTGAACAACCTGGCGGAGCTGCACCTCGGAACCGGGGAATTGGGCGAGGCGGAACGATATGCGCGGCAGGCGATAGAGCTGACCACCAGCCGTGGATTCGTCTTGCAGGAGGGCGTTTCGCGGGCCGCGCTGGGGCGGGTGCTGCGGGCTCGCGGGGACCGGGTGCAGGCCCGTGAGCAGCTCGAACTCGCCGAAGAACGGTTCCGGCAGGCGGGCGCGCCGTGGCCGGCGGAACTGGGTGCGGAACTCGCCGCAGTGGCCGAATAGCGGTAAGTCACCAGCCATGTCCATCGAGCGGAAGATTTTGGCGGACAGGTGAAATATCTACTTAGTGAACTCTTAGCAGGGTGGCGGCGCTCACGCGTAGTGTTCAAATCGCGGTGATCGTCCGGCGGCCGGGGAGGGCCGAAAGCCGGGGTCACCGCGGCTTCCGTCCCGCGGTGGGACGCGCGCGGAAGCCACCGCGCCGGACCGGGCCAGGGGGAGGGTCCGGCGCACCACCGGCCGGCCGGCGCGCCGAGGGGGAGCGCCGGCCGGTCGCGCACACCAGTGATCTGCCCGGGCCGGTGAACACGAATGTGGCTTTCGGGGCGCCAGCCGCGACACGAATGTGGCTTTCGGGTTGTGGTGGGCCCGATGACCGAACCCGAACTGCGGGCGGCGATCGTCGAGCCCGCGCGCGGCGCCGGGATGGAGGTCGACGGCGGGCTGGTCGAACTGCTCATCCGCGAGGTAACCCCTGGCACGCCCGGCGAGGCGGGCGCCGCGCACGAACAGGACGCGCTGCCGCTGCTTTCGCACACCCTGCGGGCGACCTTCGACGCCGCCTCGGCGCGGGGCGAAATCCGCCCCATAAGCCCATTCGTGTTCTGGCCGCGGCGCGCGAGCGGAGGGTCCGCGTCAGAAGAGGCTGGTTTCCGGGGTGATCTCGAGCAGTTCGTAGACCGGTCGGCCCCGGCGGCCGTCGATCGTGGTGGTGCGGACCACGCGCAGCCGCGCGGTCACCGGCCGATCCAGGTTCAGCTTGATCTCGTCCAGCAGGTCCGGCGCCACCGCGCCCTGCACCGTGCCGCCCGATTCGCGTTCCAGGTAGAAGATCCGCCGCCGGGTGCGCACGCCGTCGAGCCTGCCCGACACCGTCTCGTACCCGACCTCCTCGCGCGACTCGCGCAAGCTGCTCCGCAGCACCCGCGCCTGCTCGGTGGTCATGCTGCGCAGCACGTCCTCACCGGCCGTGGTGGTCAGCTGCAACCCGATCCCGGCGTTCTTGCTGACCGCCGCCACGATGTCGCTGACCGCGTTCCGCACGGTGTCCCGCTGCAGCAGCACCGCGTCCAGCGCGCCGTCGTCGGAACCGTTGGCCGGCAGGAAGTCGCACAGTTCCTTGACCGCGCGCTCGGACAGCGTCTCGATGCCGTCGTGGATCAGCGCGTCGGCCGGTTCCGGCTCGGGGAAGCCGAAGAACAGCGTGTTGCCCGCCTGCCCGCGCTGGATCAGCGGCGCCTTCTCGCGGTCGGCGGGCTGCACGTAGGTGATCTCGCTCTGCGGGTCGCGGATGATCCGGCCGATCTTCGCCGCCGCGTCCTGCAGGGCGCGGCCGATGTCGGAGAAGGTGTACGCGTCCTGCTGCGACGAGCCGAGCACCGACACCCGCAGCAGCGGTGAGCGCGAGGTCCGCTCGAACTTCGCGTGTGCCGCCATCGCCGACGCGCGCGCCAGGTCGTCCAGCCAGGTACCGCCGGGAATGTCGTCGGCCAGTTCGCGGAACTTGTTCACCACCGCACCTCCGCGTACCCCTTGACCAGCCCCTCGACCGGACCGTACGGCCCGCGCACCGACGACCAGGTCTGCGCCCACACCTCTTCGTGGCCCGGCACGCACAGGTAGCCGTCGAGCAGGCCGTGCACCGGCTGCACCTGGTCCAGGTACATCGCGGGCTGGCCGATGATGGCGCCACGCAGCGTGACCATGCCGTAGAGCGCGGCACGCGCGGCGCCGTCGAGCTTCTTGAGGCTGCCCCACTCGTCCGGGATGAGCACCACGTCGACGGTGCCCGGCGGCTCCTCCGACCACAGCGCGAGCCCGCCGTCGATCCAGGCGCGCCCGGACGGGATGATCCGGCACACCACGCCGAGATAGCTGCTCAGCGCGCCGAACAGGATCTCGCGTTCGTTCTGGTACGGCGCGTCGCAGACCAGGCGCTCGTAGATATCGGCCAGATCCGCCGGATGCGCGCCGGGTGGGAGCACCCCGTCCGCGGTCCAGTGCGGCAGCGGCATCGACCCTCCTCGAATGGACAGCCGAAATTACCAGTTGCGCTGCCGGGGCTGGACAGGCGGCCAGTCCTCGTCGGTCGGCCAGGCCGGTTGGGCGTTCTCCACCGGCCAGTCGATCTGGCCCTCGGTGGGCCGCGGTTCTTCGCCTGGATAGGCGGGATGGCCGTCGTCGTCCGCGGGCAGCTGACCGCCGCGCGGCTCTTCGTCGTAGTCGTCGCGCGGGTAGCCGTCCTCGGGATAGGCGGCGACCGGGTGCAGGTTGCCCGGGTACGACTCGGGGTACGGGTCCTCCGGATAACGCGCGTCGTGGTCCTCGCGCGGGTAGCCGTCGTCGTCGAGGTAGGCGCCGGGCTCGGCGTGGGCGTAGCCGTTGCGGGGACGGTCGTCGTGGGTGAAGCCGTCGTCGTAGTCGTCCTGCGGATAGACCGGCTCGTCCTGCGCGGGAAACGCGGGAGGGGCGGGAGGATCCTCGTAGAACGGTCTCGACGGCATCGCCGCGGCTTCTTCGGCCCTGGCCAGCTCCTTGCGGTGCACCATCGACAGCACCACCCAGGTCAGCAGCACGCCCAGCCCGAAGGCGACCAGCAACCAGACCCAGATCTGGCCGAACAACCACAGCATCGTCGACTCCCCCTACTTGACCGTGATCTCGACCCGGCGGTCGTCCCCACCGCCCGCCTTGGGTCGCGTGTCCCCGTACCCCTTCGCGGTGATCCGCTCGGCGGGCACGCCCTCCCCGGCGATCAGCTTCGCCACCGCCTCCGCGCGCTGCCGTGACAGCTCCAGGCCCGCCTCCTCGTCACCCGGTGTCTTCGCGACGTGCCCGCCCACCTCGAAGGTGGCGTCGGCGGGCGCCTTGGCCAGCACCTCGCGGATCCGGCCGACGGTGCCTTCGCTTTCCCCGGTCAACTCGGCGGTGTCCGGGGTGAAGGTGATCGGCTCGGCTTCGAGCAGCCGGTCGATCTCGGTCTGGAGCGCCTGCTTCGCGTCGCCGCCCTCCGCGGCGATCGCGGGCTGGACCGGGGGCGCCGCGGCGGGCGCGGCCGTCCGCTGCGTCATCTCGGCCTCCAG
Organism: Amycolatopsis albispora; assembly: GCF_003312875.1. Lineage (NCBI taxonomy): Bacteria > Bacillati > Actinomycetota > Actinomycetes > Pseudonocardiales > Pseudonocardiaceae > Amycolatopsis > Amycolatopsis albispora. Next base: position 5,636,826 of record NZ_CP015163.1, on the reverse strand, counting down.
CCGGGCACCGTCGGTCCAGGTGATGACCAGCGCCATCGCGGCGGTCACCACCAGCGCCAACGGGATCAGCAGCAGGCGGCCGGACATGTTCTGACCATAACTTGGGGGTTCCTCCAGGTGCTAATCCTCAGTACGGCCGGAGGGCGGAATCCGCCGCGCGCAACTGCCGCACCATCGCCTCCGGCGTGCCGGGAACGCAGCTGACCTGCGGTTCGGCGCCCTTCTCCTCGGTGACGAACGTCATCACCCGGCCGCGGCCGGCGAGGTCGAGCACGGTCAGCGGCGAACTGCGCCGCCGGGAGCCGCCGCGGTCGGGCCGGGCGGCGTGCAGCTTGTGCACCCCGGTGCGCCGCGAGCCGGTCACCTCGGTCACCGCGTCCTGCCGGGACTTCGGCACCCGCAGCTCCGGCACCCTGGCGGGCGGCACCCGCGGCAGCGAGTCGACCAGGCAGCGCTCGGGGGCGTCGAACTCGGCGTGGTCCAGCCGCAGGTGCGTGTCGTCGCGGAACACGCGCACCGCGCTGCCGAACTCGTCGGTGGCCACCAGCACCCCGGCGGTGTTGCCGGAGTCGACCAGGCCGACCCAGCCGTAGAACTCGCGGTCGGCCTCGGCGAGCACGGCCAGCACCTCCTTGAAGTGCTTGCTCGGCACGCCGTTGCGGGCCAGTCCCGCGCGGTTGAGCCCGTCGGCGATGCGGTTCTCCAGGTCGCGCTGGGTGTCCGAGTCGGCCCACCGCTCCTCGATGCCGATCACCGGGTGCAGCGGGCCCAGCCGCTGCCACTTCCACGCCTGCCGGAACGCCGCCAGCGGCAGCACGATCGGCCGGGGCAGTCGCACGGTCACTGGCCGATCACCGGCGGGGCCGTCCGCTCGTCGGTGCCGAAGATCGCGTCGGGATCGGCTTCCTCCAGGTAGGAGGCGCGGCGGTGCTCGGCGTCCTCGCCGCCCTGACCACGGCCGCCTCCGCCACCACCGCCACCACCGGAGCCCATGCCGCCACGGGCACCCGCGCCCTGTCCGCCCTGCGCGCCACCAGGCGCGGCGGGACCACCGGCACCGGGCAGGCCGCCCGCGCCGACCCCCGCGCCCGCACCCGGCGCACCCGCGCCACCACCGGAACCGGAACCACCGGCGGAACCGGCCGACGGAATGCCGCCGCCAGGGCCGAAGGCACCCGCGCCGAAGTCACCACCGGCACCGCCACCACGCGGGCCGAAGCCACCGGGATTGCCGGGCCCGAGGCCCGGAATGCCCGGCCACGACGGCTTGTTCAGCCTCGGCGGCTGGTAGCCGGACGGCGTGGTGCCGATCGGGATGCCCGGGGTCGGCGGCGGCACCGGCGGGTGGTGCGGCGGCGGCACGGGCGGCGGGATGTTCGGCGGGGGAGTGGTCGTCGGATGCCCGGTGAATCCGCTGACGCTGGTCGAATCGTCCTTCTTGGGGATCCGGTACTTCCCGTCCTGATCGCCCTTGTCGTCACCGGGATCGCCCGGTTTGCGCGGTTCGACCTCGAAGTCGTTCCCGCTGTACCCCGGCACGTGGCCGTAGTCGGCGACCATCGACGCCTTGTTCTCGTCACTGGTCTGCACGTACACCGAGTACTTCTCGCTGTTCTCGGAGACCTGCTGGTTGCGCTGGTTGATCTGGTCCTCGGTGTCGGTGTCCCACGGGGTCGCGCTGTCCCAGAACCCCTTCTCCGGCGGGTCGTTCGACACCTGGTGCAGGTTGGCCTTGAGCGCCTCGAAGCTGTGCACCTGGTTCTGCACGATCTCCGAGTTGACCTTCAGCGTCTTCGCGGCCGTCTCGGCGACGGTGGCCAGCGGCTGGATGTTGGCGCGCGCGGCGTCCGAGGCGGCGCCGTTCCACGCCGACTCCAGCTTCGCCACCAGCCGCCGCGCGCCGTCCTCCAGCTCACGCTGCTCGTCGTGCTGGTTGAGGCCGAGCTGCCGGGCTTCCTGGAGGCTGGCCGGGCCCGCGCCGTCGCGGATCATCTGCACCAGATCGCCCGGCGGGATGAAGGCCCCGTCCTCTTCCAGCTTCTTCAGGTACTCGTCGAGCCAGGCCCACGACCCGCCCGCTTCCCCGAGGAACCAGCCCATCAGTGCTCGCCGGCCTTCCGTGCCGCGGCGGCCGCGTTCGCGTCGGTCTCCTCGACGTTGCCCAGTGCCTTGTTCAGTTTTCCGATCAGGTCACCCAGGTACTTCGACTGCAGCCGCAGGTGGTTGAGGTAGTTGAAGCCGGTGGCGTTCGCCGCGGCCACGTACCGCTCGCTCGCCGGATCACGCCCCGGCGGCGTGATCCGGCTGAGCGGCTGGGTGCCCATGATCTGCTTGTCGACCAGCACCCGGAGCTGCTTGGCCTCGGTCAGCACGTTGATCATCTCGCTGCGGCTCATCGCGAACCCGCCGGACGGCGGACCCGCCGCCCCCTGCGGCGAGTCCGTGATCACCCACGGCACCTCGTTCAGCCACTTGCCGACATCCGCCGGCTGCTGCCACGTGGACACGACGAAACCGCCTCCCCCAGTCACTCAGGTAGCGGACAATAGTCCACTCCCGACGCCCGTGTCCGGAAAACCGCTCAGGGAGCGGGCTGCGATTCGACCAGCCCGGCCTCCGCGGGACGCAGCGGGTCCAGCCGCGGTCGCTTCGGCCGGAGCCCGTCACCCAGCGACTCCCCGCGCAGCTGGCGGCGGATCCACGGCAGCAGGTGCACCCTGGTCCACTCCAGATCGGACCGCCGCAGCGAGATCCAGGTCGGTTCCGGCGAGGCCGGCCACGGCTCGCGCCAGTCCTGCTCGGTCGGCACGCCCAGCACCTCGGCGGTGCGCAGCGCGATCCGGCGGTGGCCCTCCGGGGTGAAGTGCAGCCGGTCGTCGCTCCACGCGCGCAGGTCGTGCAGCGCGTCCATGGACCACAGGTCGACCACGTGCGCGCCGTGCCGGTCGGCGATCGCGCGCAGGTGGGCGTTGTAGATGGCCACCTTGCCGCGCAGGCGGTTCATCACCGACATGATCTTGGTGTCGGGTCCGGTGAACACCGCCACGGTGATGCCGGCGGACCGCAGCGCGACCACGGCCTCCTCGAAGCGCGCGGCCACCGCGTCCACGTCCACCCCGGGCACCACGATGTCGTTGCCGCCGGCGCACAGCGTCACCAGGTCCGGCTTGAACTCCAGCGCGACCGGGATCTGCTCCTCCACGATCTCGGCGAGCATCTTGCCCCGCAGCGCCGTGTTGGCGTAACGGAAGTCACTCCGGCCCCCAGCCAGAATCTCGGCCAGCCGATCGGCGAAACCCCGGAAACTGCCGTCCGGAAGCTCGTCGTTCAGCCCTTCGGTGAAGCTGTCGCCGACGGCGACGTAGCTGTCAAAGCCAAACACTCTGGGTCTCCCTCCACCCCGTGCCCTGCGAAAACCTCTCCGGTAGCGGGTTCAACACTCGAAGATCGCCCCACAATCCCGATTGCCGCAACCTCTGTTTTGCTCGGACGTCACAGTGTCGTACGTCCACCGTCATCTTGGCACCCGTAATTAGACGCCTTCGCGCGGCCGCCCGGCATCATCCTCGGGAATGATCTAGGCGTTCGCCGGAAGGTAAGGGTGCCCTTCGTCGGTGGTTTGAGGCAGGCTGTAGGGGTGACCGAGCCGCCTGTGACCGAATCGCGCGAGTCCCTGGCCCAGCTGCTGGGCGGGCGCAAGGGCGCGCTGGACGCGAGCGTGCCGCCCGCCGCCTTCGTGGTCGGCTGGCTCGCGGCGGACTCGTCGATCGCCTGGGGCGCCGGGGTGGCCATCGGGGTGGCTGTGCTGCTGGGCGTCTTCCGGCTGGTGACCGGGGACAAGGCCCGCGCGGTGGTGGTCAGCCTGGCCGCGGTGATCGCGGCGGCGCTGATCGCGCTGCACACCGGGCGCGCGGAGGACTTCTTCCTGATCCAGCTGCTGTCCAATGTGGCCAGTGCGCTGCTGTGGGCGGCGAGCATCGTGGTGCGGTGGCCGCTGCTGGGCGTGGTGGTCGGCTTCGCGCTCGGGCAGAAGACCCGCTGGCGCCGCGATCCCGAGCTGCTGCGCGCGTACTCGCGGGCGAGCTGGATCTGGGTGTTCGGCCAGTACACGCTGCGCGTGCTGGTCTACGGCTCGCTGTGGTGGAGCGGCCAGGTGGTGGCACTCGGCATCGCGCGGACGGTGTTGTCGTGGCCGCTGGTGGCGCTGACGCTGGCGGTCAGCGGCTGGGTGCTGTACCGCTCGCTGCCCGACGGGCATCCCGGCCTGCGGCACCCGCGGGTGCCCGGAACCGAACCGGGCACCGAGGGGAAGTAGACGGCCCCCGGCGAGGGGGGAGGGTCCGGGGGCCGGTTACCACCGTACTCGCAGAAGCCGCGGATCGTCGATGTCCGGCTTCGCGCGCTCTACTGGATTTCGAGCACCGGTCGCGGAGCGTTCTCGCCGAAGCCGTCCACCGCCGCCAGCCAGGCGGCGCCGAGTACGCCATCGGTGGCGGACCGGATTTCCAGGCCACGGAGCGTTTCCCGCACCTTCGCGCCGACCGGGCTGTCGCCGACCAGCACGCTGCCGACGAGCACCAGCGGAGTGTCCTCATCGGGCTCGCGTGCTTCGAGTGCGCTGGCCACCAGGAGTTCCGCCGCGTGGTCGGTGATTTTCCGCGCGGTCGCGTCACCTTCGGCGGCGGCCGTGCTGACCAGCGGGGCGAACCGGGCGAGCCGGATCGGCGATTCGAAGTTGCAGGTGGTGATCAACCGGCGCGAGGTGAGCAACCGGTCGGTTTCGGTCTGCGCGCGCAATGCGTCCAAATCGGACAGGTGCAGGGCTTCGCGGAGCACGGCCAGCGGCAGCCCGTCGAACGGCCCGCCGCGGCCGAGCGCGGTCAGCGTGGCGCGCACCGCCTCGCGGCCGATCCAGAACGCCGAGCCCTCGTCGCCGAGCAGCCAGCCGTAGCCGCCGGTGGTGGAGACCAGGCGCCGCTTGCGGATGCGGGCCGAGATGGCGCCGGTGCCCGCCACCAGCACGGTGCCGTCGGGGGCGTCGGTGGCCGAGGCGAAGGCGGCCTCGGCGTCGGCGACCATGCGCACGCCGCTGCCGAGCCCGAGCCCGGTCCAGGCGTCGTCGAACACCTTCGCCATGGCGGGATCGGTCAGCTTGCTGACCCCGGCCATGCCGACCACGCACGCGCGCACCGAAGCGGGATCGGCGTCACGCAACGCGTCACCGATGGCGGCCGCGATGTTCGCCGCGGCCCGCTCGGGCGGGTGCGCGTTCGGATTGGCACCGCCCGCGCGGCCGCTGCCGAGCACGATGCCGTCGGCGTCGACGGCGAGCGCGCGGGTGGACGTTCCGCCCGCGTCGACACCGACGACCCGGGGACGGCTGGGGTCACTCACTGGGGGCCTCCTCGCAACACGATGGTGACTATGCCGTGAATCACGTCACGCGTCATCCATCCCGCCGAGAAGATCAGCGGCTTTGGGTGACTCCCTGGATCGCGGAGCCCGTCGAGCTGGCTTGCCGGACACAGCCCGGTCACCCAGCCCGCTCAGAAGGTCAGCGGGTTTTGGTCACCTTGTTCAGGCCCCGCGGGCGGTCCGGGTCGCCGCCCCTGGCCAGGGACAGGCCCAGTGCCAGGCTCTGCGCCGGCAGCACGTCGAGGATCGGCGCGAGTTCCTCGGCCACCGGCGGCACCTCGATCCGCAGCGCGGCGGGCACGTCGGCGGCGGCCGAGCCGATGGCGAGCACGTCGGCGCCCCGGCCGGAGACCGCGTCGAGCACCTCGCGCATCGCGTCGCCGCCCTTGCCGCGGTTGGTCAGCGCGAGCACGGCGGTCTCGCCGTCGATCGCGGCGACCGGGCCGTGCAGCAGGTCCGCGCCGCTGTACGCGCGCGCGGCCAGGTAGCTGGTCTCGGCGAGCTTGAGCGAAGCCTCCAGCGCGGTGGCGTAGGAGTAACCACGGCCCGCGGTGATCACCCGGTTGACGAAGCGGTACCGGTCCACCGCCCGCTGCACCCCGGCCGCCGAGCGGTCGAGCGCCTGCTGGGCCAGTTCGCCGAGGCCGTCGGCGTCGGCGCCCTTGCCGCCGCGCACGGCGTCCACCAGCAGGTACAGCGCGAGCAGCGTGGCCGTGTAGGTCTTGGTCGCGGCGACCGCCTGCTCCTGCCCGGCGCCGATGTCCACGGCCAGCTCGGCGGCGGCGCTCAGCGGCGACGACGGAGTGTTGCTGACCGCCACGGTGAGTGCGCCCTGCTGCCGTGCCGACTCGGTGAATTCCACCAGATCAGGTGAACCTCCACTTTGGCTGACCGTCACCAGCAGCACGTCGCGCAGGTCCGGCGCGGCACCGTAGAGCGTCACCGTGGACGGCGAAACGAGCCCCGCCGGCAGCCCGAGCAGCACCTCGATCAGGTACTTGGCGTAGAGCGCGGCGTGGTCGCTGGACCCGCGCGCGGCCAGCAAAGCAAAGCGTGGCGGGCGTTTCGCGATGGCTTCGGCCACCTCGGCGATCTCCGGCTGCCGGTCCCGCAGGGCCGCCAGCACGGCGGGCTGCTCGGCGATCTCGGCGGCCATGTGCGCGCCGGGCCGCGCACCCTCTACGGTCATGATGCGTCTCCTCAGATCTGGTCTAGACCAATGCTAGCCGGTCGACCTGTTTCCGTCGAAGAGTACTTTTTCCGTGAGGAGTCGCGCGTGTTGTGAAGGAGCCGCTCATGTTGGAGACATCACCGCCCGGGGAATCCGGCTCGGCCACCGGCACCCGGGGGCAACGCGAGCCGAAGTACTGGGCACTGAAGCAACACCTGCTGGACCTGCTGGACGCACTGCCTGCCGGGTCGTCCATCCCCACCGAACGGGCGCTGGCCGGCGAGTTCGGCGTCTCGCGGACCACCGTCCGCCAGGCGCTGGCCGACCTGACCGTGGAGGGCAGGCTGCACCGCGTGCAGGGCAAGGGCACCTTCGCCGCCGAGCCGAAGTTCGCCCAGCGCCTGCAGCTGTCGTCCTACACCGAGGACATGCGCGCGTCCGGGCGCGAGCCGTCGTCGAAGCTGCTGGAGATCGACGAGCTGCCCGCCGAGGGCGAGCTGGCCAAGCTGCTCGGCATCCGGGCCGGGGCGAAGGTGCTGCGCATGCGCCGCCTGCGCCTGGCCGACGCCGAGCCGATGGCGCTGGAGACCACGCACCTGCCGCTCGGCCGCTTCCGCGGGCTCCGCAAGCACGTCACCGCGGGCGGTTCGCTGTACGCGGTGCTGCGCGAGCAGTTCGGCGTGGAGATGGAACGCGCGGAGGAGACCATCGAGACCGCGCTCGCCGGGCCGCAGGAGGCCGAGCTGCTCGGCGCCGACGTCGGCATGCCGATGCTGCTGCTGTCACGGCACTCGTTCGCCGCCGACGGCAAGCCGGTGGAGTTCGTCCGCTCCATCTACCGCGGCGACCGGTACAAGTTCGTCACCACGCTCAACCGCCCGTGACCGCGCCCGGCGTCGTCCGCTGGGGCACTCCGGCGGCGCGCGGGGTGCTCGCCACCACCATTCTCGGGTCGGGCATGGCCATGCTCGACGGCACCATCGTCAACGTCGCACTGCCGCGGATCGGCGGGGAGCTCGAGGCCTCGGTTTCCGGTCTGCAGTGGATCCTCGACGGGTACCTGCTGGCGCTGGCGTCGCTGATCCTGATCGCCGGCTCGCTCGGCGACCGGTACGGGCGGCGGCGGGTTTTTGTCATCGGGGTGGTGTGGTTCGGCGTCGCGTCGGTGTTGTGCGGGCTCGCGGTGACCACCGAGATGCTGGTGGCCACCCGGGTCCTGCAGGGCATCGGCGGCGCGCTGCTCACGCCCGGCTCGCTGGCGATCCTGCAGTCGGCGTTCCCGCGGGCCGAACGGGCCAGGGCGATCGGCGCCTGGTCCGGGTTGGGCGGCATCGCGGCCGCGATCGGGCCGCTGGTCGGCGGGCTGCTGGTGCAGGTGTGGTCGTGGCGGCTGGCGTTCCTGATCAACCTGCCGCTGGCGGTGGTCTGCGTCTGGCTGGCGCGCAAGTACGTGCCGGAGTCGTGTGACCAGCAGGAGCACACCGGCCGCCCGAATGTGCTGTCCTCGGTGGTCGGCGCGCTCGGGCTGGCCGGGCTCACCGCGGCGCTGGTCGAGCTGCCGGTGCGGGGTGGTGACTGGCTGGTGCTCGGGTCGGGGATCGCCGGGCTGGCCGGGCTGGTGGTTTTTGTGGTGCTGCAACGGCGCTCGGCCGATCCGCTGGTGCCGCCGCGGTTGTTCGCCAGCCGGACGTTCACCGTGGCCAACGCGCTGACGCTGGTGGTCTACGCGGCGCTCGGCGGCGTGATGATGTTGATGGTGCTGCAGCTCCAGGTGTCGCTCGGGTACTCGCCGACGGCGGCGGGGCTGGCCGGGCTGCCGATCACCGTCGTGATGCTCGTGCTGTCCGGGTATTCGGGACGGCTGGCGCAGAAGATCGGGCCGCGGCCGCAGCTGGTGGCCGGGCCGATGCTGGTGGCCGTGGGCATGCTGCTGTTGCTGCGGGTCGAGCCGGGGGCGTCCTACCTGGGCGCGGTGCTGCCCGCGGTGACCGTGTTCGGGCTGGGGCTGGCCACGGTGGTGGCGCCGGTGACGGCCACCGTGCTGGCCGCCGCGCCGGACCAGTACGCCGGGGTGGCCTCCGGCGTGAACAACGCGATCGCCAGGACCGGCGGGCTGCTCGCCATCGCGCTGCTGCCCGCGGTCGCCGGGCTGACCGGGGCGGCCTACGCCGACCCGGTGGCGCTGACCGCGAGCTGGCGCACGGCGCTGCTGGTGTGCGCGGGCCTGGCGGTGGCCGGTGGGCTGGTGGCGCTCGGTGTGCGCAACGACGTGCTCAGTGTGCCCGGCGGGGAGCCGGAACCCGTGCACGACCACCCGGAGCCGGGGGAGTGCCTGCACTGCGGGGTGGACGCGCCGCCGTCGGCCTACGCGCGCTCACGCCCGGAGTAGCTCGGCGAGCAGGGCCGCGTCGATGTTGCCGCCGGAGACGACGGCCACGGTGCGGCCCTCCGGCAGCTCGTCGCGCCGGAACAGGTAGGCGGCGGTGGTCACCGCGCCGCTGGGCTCGGCGACCAGGTTCGCCTTGGTGGCCAGCACCCGCACGGCGGCGCGGATCTCGTCCTCGCTGACCGTGACGATGCCGTCGATCACCCGCTTGAGGTGCGCGAAGGTCAGCTCGGACGGCTGCGCACGCAGGCCGTCGGCGATGGTGCGTGCCCGCCATTCCACCGGCCAGTCGACCCTGGTGCCGGAGAGCAGGCCCTCCGCGGTGTCGGCGGCGAGTTCCGGCTCCACCGCGTACACCCTGGCCGACGGCAGCAGCGACTTGATCGCGGTCCCGATGCCGGAGGCGAGCCCGCCACCGCTGACCGGGACGAGCACCACCTGCGTGCCCGGCAGGTCCTCGGCGATCTCCAGGCCGATGGTGCCCTGCCCGGCGATCACCTCGTGGTGGTCGAACGGCGGGATGAGGTTGAAGCCGTGCTGGTCGGCGAGGGTGTGCGCGGCGAGTTCCCGCTGCGCGATCGGCACCTCGATCACCTTCGCGCCGTGGGCCGCGGTGGCCTCGACCTTGGTTCGCGGGGTGCTGTCCGGGACCACGATCATCGCCGGGACGCCGAACATCTTCGCGGCCGCGGCGACGGCCTGCGCGTGGTTCCCGCTGGAGTAGGCGACTACTCCGCGTTGACGCCGGGGTTCACTCAGCGCGGCGATCGCGTTGTACGCGCCGCGGATCTTGAACGCGCCGATCGGTTGCAGGTTCTCGGCTTTGAGCCAGAGCGGGGCGCCGGTCGCCCAGTGCTGCGGCAGCAGGGGGGTGCGGATCGCGGCGCCGGCGATCCGGCCCGCGGCGGCCCGGATGTGCTCGAGGGAGATCAGCTGCATAACGGTGAGTATGTCAAGGATCGGTGAATCGCGCGTAGTCCAATGTGGACAGACAGCGTGGCGGGGCTCACCATCGGGCAACGCGGGGAGCAACTGGCGCGCCTTATTCGTTGGGGGTTCGGGTAGTCGCAGGGGTGTGGAGAAGAAACGGATCATGTCAGAGGAGAAGGAAAAGAAGTCAGGGGTCAGACCGATTCAGGTGGCCGCGGCCGCACTGGCCGCGGTGACCGCGGCGCTGCTCGGTTCGACGCTCGGCGTCGCGGGCACGGTGCTCGGCGCGGGATTGGCGAGCGTGATCACCACGGTGGGCGGCGAGCTGTACCTGCGCTCGCTGGACCGCACGAAGGAAGCGGCGCTGAAGGCCAAGGTGCTGGCCACGCGCACCCAGGTGCTGGCGTCGGGCCGGGCGGGGGCGACGGCGCCGATGGCCGAACGGATCGGGTCGCCGGCGGCCGAGTCGGGTGACGAGGAGTCCGACGCCCGGGGTTCGGCGCCGGAATCGGCTTCGGCTTCTGGAGCGGCTCCGGGATCGGCTTCTGGGGCGGCTTCGGGCTCCGGCGCGGCTTCTGGGGCGGCTTCTGGGGCGGCTTCGGGCTCTGGAGCGGCTTCGGGGGTGGATTCGGCTTCGGACTCTGGCTCTGGAGCGGCTTCGGGAGGGGCCGCTGAGTCATCCGGGGCGGCCTCGGGGGTGGCTTCGGAATCGGCGGAGCAGCCGGTCAGCCGCCTGCGCAAGCTGCGGTGGCCGTTGGTCATCGGGACCAGCCTGGTCGGCTTTGTGCTGGCGATCCTGCTGATCACCGGGTTCGAGTTCGCCACCGGCGGCAGCATCTCCGGCGACGGCCGGAGCACGATCGGCCACATCGTCGGCGGTGGCGGCGGCGAGCACGAGAAGCCCGCCGAGCACGCCCCCGCCTCGGAAACCCGCGAGGCCCCGGCGAGCACCCCGTCGAAGGCGCCCGCGAGCGAATCCGGCGCGCCCACCACCACGGCACCGGCCGAGCCGTCGGAGCAGCCGACCAGCAGCACCCCGGAGCCATCGGTCACCACCACCACCGAAAACCCGGAACCGAGCGCCCCGCAGCAAAGCGCCCCCGCCGCGGCGCAATAAAAACGCGGTGAAGAACACGAATGTGGCTTTCGGGGCGAAAAGCGCCCCGAAAGCCACATTCGTGTTCGGCGGTCTCCGTTAAACCAGCGCGGATTTCAGGGCACGCGCCGCCGATTCCGGGTCTTCGGCGTCCGTGATGGCGCGGACGACCACGATTCGCGTGGCTCCCGCCTCCAGGACTTCCGGCAGGCGCTCGAGATCGATGCCGCCGATGGCGAACCACGGGCGCCCAGTGCCGAGCGCGGCGGTTTCCCGGACCAGGTCCAGCCCCGGCGCGTCCCGGCCGGGCTTGGTGGGGGTCGGCCAGCAGGGCCCGGTGCAGAAGTAGTCGACGCCCGGCTCGGCGGCGGCCGCGCGGGCCTGCGCGCCCGAGTGCGTGGACCGGCCGATCACCACGTCGTCACCCAGCACGCGCCGCGCGACCGGCACCGGGAGGTCGTCCTGGCCGAGGTGCAGCACGTCGGCGCCGGCCGCCAGCGCGACGTCCGCCCGGTCGTTCACCGACAGCAGCGCACCGTGCTTCGCGCATGCGGCGGCGAACACCTCCAGCGCCGCCAGTTCCTGTTTCGCCTCCAGTGGCGCGCCGCTGGTCTTGTCACGCAGCTGCACGATGTCCACCCCACCGGCCAGCGCCGCGTCGAGGAACTCCGCGAGGTCCCCGCGCGCCGACCGCGCGTCCACGCACAGGTACAGCCGTGCCTCGTCGAGGCGCTTCCTGATCTCGTCACCATCCAGCCCTGGCATGTTCGCGACGGTACTCGTCGGTGTTACGGTGGAAACGTCCGCACGGGAGCCCGAGGCACGGGCTGAGAGGGAGCTGCCGCTCCGACCGTGGAACCTGATCCGGGTCATGCCGGCGCAGGGAGCGTGATCCCATGAAGCGAAAGCACCAGGTCACCGTGGTTGGTGGCGGTGTCGTCGGCCTCGCCGTCGCCTGGCGCGCCCAGGCCCGCGGCCACGAGGTCACCCTCGTCGACCCGCGACCGGCGCGTGGTGCGTCCTGGGTGGCGGGCGGCATGCTCGCCCCGGTCACCGAGGCGTGGCCCGGTGAAGAGGAAGTGCTCACCCTCGGTGAGGAGTCGCTGAGGCGCTGGCCGCAGTTCGCCGAGGACCTCGGTGGCTGCGGACTGTCCGAGAAAGGCACGCTGGTCGCCGCGCTGGACAGTGCCGACCTGGGCGTTCTCGACCAGCTCGCGGCCTATCTGCACAGCGCGGGCCGCGAGGCGGAAAAGCTGACAAGTCGACAATTGAAGCGGCGAGAACCCGGTCTCGCGGGCTCCCTCCGCGGGGGCCTCGCCGTGCCGGGCGACCTGTCCGTGGACAACCGCGCCCTGCTCGACGCCCTCCGGAAACCGCTCGACCCGATCCGCGAAGAGGTCGTCGAGCTGGGCCCGGAGACCGTCCGGACCACCGGCCGGACGCTGCGCGGCGATCTCGTGGTGCTGGCCGCCGGCGCCTGGAGCGCCCGCCTGCACCCGGCGCTGGAGCACGCCGTCCGCCCGCTCAAGGGCGAGATCCTGCGCCTGCGTGCCCGTCGCACCACGCTCGGCCCGCCCGCGCACACCGTCCGCGCGTACGCCGAGGGCCGTCCCATCTATCTCGTGCCGCGCGCGGGCGGCGAGCTGGTGCTCGGCGCGACCCAGTACGAGGCCGGGTTCGACGAGGTGGTCACCGCACGCGGGGTGCGTGAGCTGCTCGAAGGCGCCGAACGGGTGTTCCCGGCGATCGCCGAGTACGAACTGGCCGAAACCGCCGCCGGGCTGCGCGCGGCCAGTGTGGACAACCTGCCCTTCATCGGCAGGCTGCCCGACGGGGTGTTCGCCGCGACCGGGCACCACCGCAACGGCCTGCTGATGGCGCCGATCACCGCCGACGCGGTGCTCGCCGCGCTCGACGGCACCCCGCCGCCGCCCGGGGTGGCCGCCGCCGACCCGGCCCGGCTTCGTGAGAAGGAGAGTGTCTGATGCGGATCGTGGTCAACGGAGACGAGCGGCAGTTCCCCGACGGCACCACCGTGCGGGGTCTGCTCGAAGCCCTCGGCATCGAGGAAAAGGGCGTCGCGGTGGCGGTCGACGCCGACGTGGTCGCCCGCCGCGACTGGGCCGATTTTGTCCCGGCCGACGGCAGCTCGCTCGACATCCTCACCGCCGTCCAAGGAGGCTGACATGACCGAAACCGGCGACCAGCTGCTCATCGGTGAGCACAAGCTGAACTCCCGGCTGATCATCGGCACCGGCGGCGCGAGCAGCCTGGCCGCGCTCGAACGCGCGCTGGTCGCCTCGGGCACCGAGCTGACCACCGTGGCGATGCGGCGGGCCGACGCCGAAGGCGGCTCGGGCGTGCTGGAGTTGTTGCGGCGCTTGGGAATCAAGCTGCTGCCGAACACCGCGGGCTGCCGCAGCGCGGCCGAGGCGGTGCTCACCGCACGACTGGCCCGCGAGGCGCTGGACACCGACCTGATCAAGCTCGAAGTGCACGCCGACGACCGCACGCTGCTGCCCGACCCGCTGGAAACGCTGGACGCCGCCGAGCAGCTGGCCGCTGACGGCTTCACCGTGCTGGTGTACACGAACGACGACCCGGTGCTCGCGTTGCGGCTGGAGGAGGTCGGCTGCGCGGCGGTGATGCCGCTCGGCGCCCCGATCGGCACCGGCCTCGGCATCCGCAACCCGCACAACATCGAGCTGATCGTGTCCAGGGCCCGGGTGCCGGTGGTGCTGGACGCCGGGATCGGCACCGCGTCGGACGCCACGCTGGCGATGGAGCTGGGCTGCGACGCCGTGCTGCTGTCCACCGCGGTCACCCGCGCGCAGGACCCGGAGCGCATGGCGCTGGCGATGCGGTCGGCGGTCACCGCCGGACGGCTGGCGCGTGGCGCCGGCCGGATTCCGCAGCGGTTCTGGGCCCAGGCCAGCTCGCCTCCCCGCTGAGCGGAAGTCGTCCATCACAATCCCGGCGGGTTCACGCGGAACCCCGGGTGGCGGCACGTAAGGTTGACGGCACTTTCGACCACATCGGGGCTGACCCGCGCGCCACACCTTCCGTGCGCGGTAAGGAGCGTGAGGTGACCACGTCGCCGTCTCAGGACGTGTCCGGCCGGCTTTTCCTGGCCGTCGGCAGGCTTTCCCGCTCGCTGCGGCAGGCGGGCGCGCCGGGCCCCGGCCACGGTGCGATCTCCGCGCTGGCCACCCTGGTGAACTACGGGCAGCTGCGGCTCGGTGATCTCGCCGCCAAGGAGGGCGTGGCCGCGGCGACCATGTCGCGGATAGTGGCCGCGCTGGTCGAGGCGGGGTACGTGCGCCGCGAGTCCGATCCGGTCGATCGCCGCGCCTGGCTGGCCACCGCCACCGAGGAGGGCGAGCGCATGGTCTCCGGGGTCCGTTCGACCCGGATCCAGGAGCTGAACCGGCGGATCGAGCGGTTGTCCGAGGAGCAGCGGCGACAGCTGATCGACGCGCTGCCCGCGCTGGAGGCCCTGCTTTCCGACGACGAGAAGTCCTAGTCCCGCTCCCGCGCGCGCAGCTCGGCGATCTCCGCGCGCAGTGCCCGCAGCTCGTCCAGGATCTCCTGGTTCGCGGCGGCCTGCGCGGCCGCCTGCTTGTCCTCCTCTTCGCGGATTTCGTCGCGCAGCTCGTCCTCCATCGCGCTGACCACCACCGCGATGAACAGGTTCAGCACCGCGAAGCTGGAGATCAGGATGTAGACGACGAAGAAGATCCAGGCCGCGGGTGCCTGCGCCATCACGTCGTCGGCGATGTCCGGCCAGGCTTCGCCGGTCATCACCTGGAACAGGGTGAACAGCGACGTGCCGAGATCGCCGAAGTGCTCCGGGGTGATCGTGCCGAACAGCTTGGTGGCCATCACCCCGGCGACGAAGATGATCAACGCCAGCAGCGCGGCGATCGAGGCCATGCCGGGGACCGCGGCGAGCAGCCCGGTGACCACCTTGCGCATCGACGGCACCACCGAGATCAGCCGGAGCACGCGCAGCACCCGCAGGGCACGCAGCACGGCGAACGGCCCGGTCGCGGGCACCAGCGCGATGCCGACCACGGCCAGGTCGAACAGGTTCCACGCGTCCTTGAAGAACGCGCCGCGGAAGGCGTAGAACTTCGCGCTCAGTTCGAGCACGAAGATGCCGAGCGCGAGGTAGTCGAGCGTGTGCAGGAAGGTGCCGTATTCGGCGACCATCCGCGGTGAGGTCTCCAGGCCCAGCGTGATCGCGTTGGCCACGATCACCGCGATGATGAAGTTCTGGAACCGCCTGCTCTCGACAACGGCCCCCACCCGCTGTCGGGTCACGCGCGCTCCTCCGGGGCCAGCCGCCAGAACGCCGAAACCGGGCCGACCTTCGCGCCCATCGGGTACGAGTTCGCCACCGCGTTGCTGACGAACCACTTGCCGAACCTGGCTGCTTCCACCACCGGCATGCCGCGCGCGAGACCGGCGGTGAACGCCGACGCCATCGCGTCACCGGCGCCGTGCGTGTGCGGCGTGGAGAAGCGCGGGCCCGGCAGTTCGACGAAGTCCTCACCGTCGAAGAGCAGGTCGACGCACTCGGGATCGGTGACCAGGTGCCCGCTCTTGACCAGCACGTGCCGCGGCCCGAGCTGGTGCAGCGCCACCGCCGCGTCGCGCATGCCCTGGCGGTCGGTCACGTCGAGGCCGGTGAGCAACCGCACCTCGTCCAGGTTCGGGGTGAGCACGGTGGCGCGGGGGAGCAGCAGGTCACGCAGCGCGGCGAGCCCGGCCGCGTCGAAGAGCGGGTGGCCGTGCATGGAGGCGGCCACCGGGTCCACCACGAACGGGATGCGCCGGTCGCGGCCGATCTCGGCGGCGTCGCAGGCCGCGGCCACCGCCTCGATGATCTCCGCCGACGCGAGCATGCCGGTTTTGGCCGCGCCGACCCGCATGTCCGCGGCGACCGCTTCGATCTGCCCGGCGACGATGTGCGGTGGGATGTCCGTGCGGTCGTGCACCCCGAGCGTGTTCTGCACGGTCACCGCGGTCACCGCGACCAGGCCGTGTACCCCGCAGGTGAGAAAGGTGCGCAGGTCGGCCTGCAGTCCGGCGGCGCCACCGGAGTCGGAGCCGGCGATGGTCAGCGCGGCAGGCGGGCTCGTAGCTTCCGTCATGCCCCCCAGTGTCCCGCCCTGGTCAGGCCTCCGGCGAGCGGGTGAGCCGGAGAACCGGGATCTCCCGCCGCCGACCTCGATCGTGACGCGGTCGGGGTGCTTGGCGATCCAGCCGTCGCCGTCGGGGAAGTAGGCGAGCGGGGTGGTGCGCGGCTCGCCGGACTTGGCGCTTCATCGGGCCTGAGGGAACCTGCACCAGTCCGGCGGCTGCTGGACCAGCGGATCGAGGCGGAGGCGGGTTGCTCACCGTCGGACCACGACCTGCTGACCGCGTTGCGCTGCAGTGAGCGCGGGCAGCTGCAGATGCTCACGCTGGCCGATCGGCTCGGTGTCACGCGTGGCGGGCGGATCATCGACTGGCACGTGGAGCGCGGCCGGGTGCGGCGGGACCGGCCGGAGCACAACCGGCGCGAGGTGTACGCCGTGCTCACCGACGAAGGCGGCGAGGTGCTCGACCGGGCGCGGGAGGTTTATCTGCGCGTGCTGTCCGAGACGCTGGCGGAATCGGGTTGTTGTCCGGGGTTGTCGGGGGTGGCCCACCCCGGGTCTTCAGTGTGACTACGGCGGGGGTTCCGTTGTCAAGGCGGGAAAGATGCCTTGACAACGGAACCCCCGCCGTGTTTTTGGCTGTGGACCGGGATGGGGGGGCCTGGTTGGGCGGGTGGTCACCTTGTGTTGCCGGGTGGCGGTTTTGCAGGTGGGCCTCCGGAGTGTCACGAATGTGGCTTTCGAGACGCCAAACGTCTCGAAAGCCACATTCGTGACACTGCTCGGCTGCCGCCCCTAGGTGTGGTCCAGGCGCCAGAAGGGGGAGACTGGGCCGACGCCCGCGCCCAGTGGGTAAGCCTCCGCCACCGAGCGTTCGATGAACCGCTTGCCCGCCTCGACGGCGTCCGGCATGCCGAGGCCCTTCGCCAGCCCCGCGGTGATCGCCGAGGCCAGGGTGTCGCCGCCGCCGTGGGTGTGCGGGGTGTCGTGCCGCGGCCCGGTCAGCTCGATGAACTGCACGCCGTCCGAGAGCAGGTCGGTGCACTCCGGATCCTCGTACAGGTGCCCGCCCTTGACCAGCACCCACTGCGCGCCGAACTCCAGCAGCGCCCCGGCCGCCTCCCGCTGGCTCTCGCGGTCGGTGACCGCCACGCCGGTGAGCAACCGCACCTCGTCCAGGTTCGGCGTGACCAGGCTGGCGCGCGGGAACAACTCCGTGCGGATGGCCTCGAGCGCCTCCTCGCGCAGCAGCGCGTCACCGTGCATGGAGGCCGCGACGGGGTCCACCACGAACGGGATCTCCGCATGCCGTCCGATGTGGACCTCGTCGAGGGTCTTGGCCACCTCCTGGATGATCTCCGCGGTGGCCAGCATCCCGGTCTTCGCCGCGTCCACGCCCATGTCCCCGGCCACCGCCTTGATCTGCGCGGTGACCACCTCGGCCGGGATCTCGGTGAACCCCTGCACCCCCAAGGAGTTCTGCACGGTGACCGCGGTGATCGCGGTCATGCCGTGCACCCCGTTGGCGAAGAAGGTGCGCAGGTCGGCCTGGATGCCCGCGCCACCGCCGGAGTCGGAGCCGGCGATGGTCAGCGCGGTGCGCGGGGTCGCGGTCACGGCTGCTCGACCACCGGGAGGTAGACCTTGCCGCCGTGCTCGCCGAACTCCGCGGACTTCTCCCGCATCCCGGCCTCGATGGCCTCCACAGTGGACAGTCCGTGTTCCTCGGCGTACTTGCGCACGTCCTGGGTGATCCGCATGGAGCAGAACTTCGGCCCGCACATCGAGCAGAAGTGCGCGGTCTTGGCCGGTTCGGCGGGCAGCGTCTCGTCGTGGAACGCCCGCGCGGTGTCCGGGTCGAGCGCCAGGTTGAACTGGTCGTTCCAGCGGAACTCGAAGCGGGCCTTGGACAGCTCGTCGTCCCACTCCTGCGCGTACGGGTGCCCCTTGGCCAGGTCGGCGGCGTGCGCGGCGATCTTGTAGGTGATCACCCCGGTCTTCACGTCGTCCCGGTTGGGCAGGCCCAGGTGCTCCTTCGGCGTGACGTAACACAGCATCGCCGTGCCGTACCAGCCGATCTGGGCCGCACCGATGGCCGAGGTGATGTGGTCGTACCCTGGCGCGATGTCCGTCGCGAGTGGACCGAGCGTGTAGAACGGCGCCTCGCCGGTGAGCTGTTCCTCCAGCTCCACGTTCTCCTTGATCTTGTGCATCGGCACGTGGCCCGGCCCCTCGATCATCACCTGCACGTCGTGCTCGCGGGCGATGTGGGTCAGCTCGCCGAGGGTTTCCAGCTCGGCGAACTGCGCGCGGTCGTTGGCGTCCGCGATGGAGCCGGGGCGCAGGCCGTCCCCGAGGGAGAAGGTGACGTCGTACTCGCGCAGGATCTCGCACAGCTCGGAGAAATGCGTGTACAGGAAGGATTCCCGGTGGTGCGCCAGGCACCAGGCAGCCATGATCGAGCCACCGCGCGAGACGATGCCGGTGACCCGGCGAGCGGTCAGCGGCACGTACCGCAGCAGCACCCCGGCGTGCACGGTCATGTAGTCCACGCCCTGCTCGCACTGCTCGATCACGGTGTCGCGGTAGACCTCCCACGACAGCTTTTCCGGCTCTCCGTTGACCTTCTCCAGCGCCTGGTAGATCGGCACGGTGCCGACCGGCACCGGCGAGTTGCGCAGGATCCACTCGCGCGTCTCGTGGATCCGCTTGCCGGTGGACAGGTCCATGATGGTGTCGGCACCCCAGCGGGTGGCCCAGACCATCTTGTCCACCTCTTCCTCGACCGAGGACCAGACGGCCGAGTTGCCCATGTTCGCGTTGATCTTCACCAGGAAGTTCTTGCCGATGATCATCGGCTCGCTCTCCGGGTGCCTGCGGTTGACCGGGATCACCGCGCGGCCGCGGGCGACCTCGTCGCGCACGAACTCCGGCGAAACCCGCTCGCGGGCGGCGATGAACTCCATCTCCCTGGTGATCACGCCCGCCTTCGCCCAGCCGAGCTGGGTGTGGTGCTCGCGCCCGTCGGACCAGCCTGCCCGCAGCCGGTGAAGTCCACTGTGGACGTCGATGACCGCGTCGGGATCGGTGTACGGCCCCGAGGTGTCGTAGACGTCGAAGTGGTCCCCATTGGACAGGTCGATCCGCCTGGCCGGGACCCGCAGCCCCGATTCGGTGCGGTGGTAGACCTTGTGCGATCCGGTGATCGGCCCGGTGGTCACGGTGGGCGTGACGGTGGCGTCATTTTCCAGTGTCGTCAACGACATTCACTCCCTACGCCGGCATTACCCGGTCAGGTTCATGCGGTCGGCGGCACCGGGTCCCGACGAAAGGACACCAGCCACCCTCTCAGCCCGCCAAGGCGCGAGCTCCCGCGGTTGCGGTGTTCGGTTGTCCCCCGACCATGCCATGCCGACGGCCGGATGAACAAGGGGGTCAGCGGGTGGTGTCGAACGCGAGCCGGACACCGAGGCCGATCAGCACCACCCCGGTGAGCCGCTCCAGCCGCCGCCTGACCTCGGCCTTGCGCAGCCACTCGGTGAACCGGCTGAGCACGCTCGCGATCAGCGAATACCAGAGGGTGTCGATCACCACGAACAACGCGGCGAGCAGCAGGAGGTCGCGCTGGTGGCCGGGCCCGGCAGGCACGAACTGCGGCAGGAACGAGATCGCGAACACACCCAGCTTCGGGTTGGCCAGGTTGATCAGCAGGCCGGAGCGGTACCCGGAACCGATCGTCGGCGGCTCGGGCGCGGCGGCCGCCGCCCGTGCCCCGCGCAGCGCCTGGAATCCCAGCCACAGCAGCACGCACACCCCGGTGATCCGCAGCACCTGGTAGGCGATTTCGGAGGCCGTCAGCAGCGCCGAGATGCCGAGCGCGGCGGCCACCGCCCAGATCAGCACGCCCGTCTCGATCCCCGCGACGGTGGCGAAGGCCGCGCGCCTGCCGTGCACCGACTGACGCACCAGCAGCGCGGTGGCTGGGCCAGGCACCATCGCGAGCACGAACGAACTGAGCAGGAAGGCGGTGAGGTTTCCCCAGGTCATGACGACAGTGTCCCGCCGATGCCCGAGGGACGCGAGCAGGTTTCACGGTCAGGAACTCACCTGGATGGGCCATGCGCGGACAGAAGTTCCCGAGCAGAATGAGCCCGCTTCTGTAACGGTGCAGATTGGGGCGAGCATGCGAAGGCCGTTGATCCTCGCGTTGACCGGAATGCTGGCAGCCGGGTTGTCACCCGCGGTAGCCATCGCCGGACCCGAAGGCGGGCCCGCGCCCGGGGCGCCGGGTGCGCACCCGCTCTGGCTGCCCGCCGGGAAAACCGGCTTCGGCGGTGCGCGCGACCAGGCCAGCAACGTCTGGTTCACACTCCACAGTGGACAGATGTCCGACGTGTACTACCCGGACCTGTCCACGCCGAGCATCCGCTCGCTCGCGTTCGTGGTCACCGACGGTGAGAGCTTCGCGGCCACCGACGCCGACGCGAAGTTCGAGCAGGTGCGCCGCCAGGACGGCCTGACCTACGAGCAGACGATCACCGACGACCGGAAGCGCTGGAAGCTGCGCAAGACCTACGTGACCGATCCGAAGCGCGCGAGCGTGCTGGTCGACGTGGACTTCACCTCGCTGACCGGCAAGCCGTACCAGCTCTACGCCGTGCTCGACCCGGACCTGGCCAACAACGGCACCGACGACACCGCGAAAACCGAGGGCGACGCCCTGGTCGCCACCGACGGCGAAGTCACCTCGGCGCTCGCCGCGAATCCGGCGTTCACCAAGACCAGCAACGGTTTCTCCGGTACGTCGGACGGCGCCACGCAGCTGCTCGAGTCGTACCAGCTGAAGAGCTACGACAGCGCGGGCAAGGGCAACGTCGTGCAGACCGGGCAACTCGCGGCTGATGGCGTCAAATCCCGGAAAGCCACCCTGTCGCTCGGGTTCGGCGAGAAGGCCGCCGACACCGCGAAAGCCTCGCTGAAAACCGGTTTCGGCCCGGCGCGCAAGGCAAACGAGGCGGGCTGGCGCGACTACCTGCGTGGCCTCAAGAAGACCCCGGCTTCGGTGGCAGGTGACCGCGACCTGTACGAGGCGTCCATGCTGATGCTCGCCGCGAGCGAGGACAAGCAGAACCCCGGCGCGTTCATCGCGTCGCCGAGCATGCCGTGGCAGTTCGGCGACAACGGCCCCGGCTGGCTGCCCTCGGGCACCTACCACCTGGTCTGGCCGCGTGACCTGTACCAGATCGCCACCGGCATGCTGGCCGCCGGCGACGAGGGCGCCGCGCACCGGTCGATCGAGTACATGTTCACCCGGCAGCAGCAGCCCGACGGGCACCTCGCGCAGAACACCGACGTCGACGGCACGCCGTACTGGACCTCGGTCCAGCTCGATGAGACCGCGCTGCCGATCGTGCTCGCGCAGCAGGTCGGCATTCCCGAGGAACTGTGGCCGAACATCCGCCGGGCCGCCGACTTCCTGATCGACTACCGCGGTCCGAACGGGCAGGCGTCACCGTGGTCGCAGCAGGAGCGCTGGGAGGAGCAGGACGGGTACTCGCCGTCCACCATCGCGTCGGTGATCGCCGGGCTGGTCTGCGCGGCCGAGCTGGCGAAGGAACACGGCGACGCGGCGTCCGCCGAGCGCTACCTGGCCAAGGCCGACGAGTTCAAGGGCAAGCTGGCCGGGTGGACGGTGACCACGAACGGCCCGCTCTCCGACGATCCGTACTTCGTGCGCCTGACCAAGGACGGCAACGCCGACAACGGCACCGTCTACAACCTGGGCAACTCCAGCTACGACGCCGACCAGCGCGCGGTCGCCGACGCGGGCTTCCTCGAGCTGGTGCGCCTCGGCATCTACGCGCCGGACGACCCGGTGATCCGGAACAGCCTCGACGTGGTCGACAAAGAGATTTCGTACACCACGCCGACCGGGCAGTTCTGGCACCGCTACACCGGCGACGGCTACGGCGAGAAAGCCGACGGCTCGCAGTGGGAGATGGAGCTGCCGCCGGGCTCGCGGCAGACCTTCGGACGGCTGTGGCCGCTGCTCGCCGGTGAGCGCGGCGAGTACGAGCTGGCCAACGGCGAACCGGCCGCGGCGAAGCGGCGGCTGCGCGACCTCGGCCGGGTCGCCGGGACCGGCGACACCATGCCCGAGCAGGTGTGGGACGAGCACGCGCCGTCCGGGCAGCCCGGCTTCCCGACCGGCAAGGGCAACCAGTCGGCGACACCGCTGGCCTGGACGCACGCGCAGTTCGTCCGGCTGGCGTGGTCGGTGCAGGAGGGGAAGGTGATCGAGCAGCCCGCGGTGGTGCGGTGCCGCTACCTCGGGTCCTGCTGAGGGCTCAGTCTTCCGGGTCGGCTTCGGGGTCGGGCAGCCACGAGTTGCCCGGCACCCCCCACTTGTTGCGCTTGAGCATGCGCTTCGCCTCGCGCGCGTAGCGGCCGACCAGGCGGTCCAGGTAGATGTACCCGTCGAGGTGGTCGGTCTCGTGCTGCAGGCAGCGCGCGAAGTAGCCGGTGCCCTCTACCTCGATCGGGTTGCCTTCGAGGTCCTGCCCGGTGACCTTCGCCCAGCTCGCGCGCCCGGTCGGGAACGACTCGCCGGGGGCCGACAGGCAGCCCTCCCAGTCGTCGTCCGGGTCGGGCATGGTCTCCGGGATCTCGGAGGTCTCCAGCTTCGGGTTGACCACCAGGCCCTTGTGCTGCACGCCCTCGTCGTCGGGGCAGTCGTACACGAAGATCCGCAGGTCCAGGCCGATCTGGTTGGCGGCGAGGCCGACTCCGCGCGCGGCGTACATGGTCTCGAACATGTCGTCGGCCAGCGTGCGCAGCTGCTCGTCGAAGGTGTCGATCTCACGCGTCGGCTGGTGCAGGACGGGCTCGCCGGCGATCACGATGGGGTGGACGGTCACGGTCGGGGAGCTTACCGAGGGCTTCGCCGTGACGCGCCGGGAGTGATGCCGGGACGGACGGCTACGCGCGTGATCTAATGGGCGCCGCGGAAACGACAACCGTGTGATTCGCGCACGCAAGCGAACTTGATTGCGAGGGCCCAGATGGACGCCGCGGAGTCGATGGCTCGCCGTCGCCGCCCGCCGGACGCCGCCGATCAGGCCGGGCTCTCGCCGCGGGAGCAGGAGATCCTTGCTTTCGAGCGGCAGTGGTGGAAGTACGCCGGGGCCAAGGAACAGGCCATCCGCGAGCTGTTTGCCATGTCGTCCACCCGGTACTACCAGGTGCTGAATCAGTTGATCGACAAACATGAGGCGATGCAGGCCGACCCGATGCTGGTCAAGCGCCTGCGCAAGACGCGTGCCGCCCGTCAGCGGACCCGCGCGGCACGACGGTTGGGGATAGATCTGCGATGAGCTGGATCCAGGGGCGGCCGCTGCGGCTGGCGGGCTTGGTGCTGATCGGCCTGGCCTTGGTGGCCGCGGTGGCCGGTGGCGTCACCGCGCTCAGCGGGGGCAACGGCGGGGACACCGCCGCGCCCACCTCGACACCGCCGCCCGGTGACTCGGGCAGTGCGCAGAACCCGCCGCCCCCGACTTCGGAGGTGCCGCCGCCGTCCTCGGCCGCGCCGCCTTCGTCCGCCGCGCCGTCCTCGCCGGCGCCGCCGCCCTCGTCGCCGGCGCCGCCGCCCTCGTCGCCCGCGCCGCCGCCGGGTGAGCCGGTGCCGCCCGCGCCCGGTAGCCCGGAGGAGCACCAGGCGTCGGCGAAGTGGGTCACCGTGCGCGTGTACAACAACAGCACGATCCACGGCCTGGCCGCGCGCGCCGGGGACGACTTCCGGGCGCAGGGGTGGAACGTCGCGGAGACGAGCAACTACTCCGGCGGCATCATCCCGACGACCACCGCGTACTACCGCCCCGGCGTGGCCGACGAGGAAACCGCCGCGCGGGCGCTGGGCGCCGCCTTCGGGATGCGGGTGGAGCCGCGGTTCGAAGGCATCGCGGGCTCGAGCGGCGGTGTCATCGTGATAGTGACCAACGACTACCGAGGCGCCTCGACCAAGGGCAAGTAGGCCCCGTTCCCCGTCGCAACCCCGGACACGAATTCGTGTCATCCGGAACGCCGCTCCGGCGCCGGGCGCGCGGCCGGGCCCGCGATGAGTGGCGGCCGGGATGAGCCGGACTCGCGGCACGGCATGCTGCGTGGGGCCAGGGGCAGCGAGGCAAGTGTCACGAATGTGGCTTTCGGGATGCCCGCCCGTCGCCCACCACCATCCTCAATGGACCGTCGCGCCGGCGCCGCGTGGCGGCGTGCTGCGTGGGTTCAGGCGGCGTGGCTGGCGGGTAGGTGTCACGAATGTGGCTTTCGGGACGCGAAACGTCTCGAAAGCCACATTCGTGACATCTAGCTTCGAACGGAGTCAGTCGGCGCGGTTGGCGGCGTAGGCTTCCAGGTCGGCCAACTGCGCCGGGTCCAGTGACGGGCGGACGGCCCCCCGTGCCTTCTCCAGGTGCGCGGCCGTCACCTCGGTGGCGTCCAGCGACTCGCGCATGGCGGTCAGCGCGGCCTCCCGGATCAGCGCGGCGCAGTCCGCCGCCGAGTAGCGGTCCAAAGTGGACGCGAGCTGGTCCAGGTCCACGTCGGCGGCCAGCGGGGTGTTCTTCGAGGTGGCCCGCAGGATCGCCGCGCGGGCCTCCGCGTCCGGCGGCGGCACGTAGACCAGGCGCTCCAGCCTGCCCGGCCGCAGCAGCGCCGGGTCCACCAGCTCCGGCCGGTTCGTCGCGCCGAGCACCACCACCTCGCGCATCGGCTCCACCCCGTCCAGCTCGGTGAGCAGCGAGGCGACCACCCGGTCCGACACCCCCGAATCGCTCGACTGCCCCCGCCGCGGCGCCAGCGCGTCGATCTCGTCCAGGAACACCAGCGACGGCGCGGCTTCGGCGGCCCGGCGGAACAGCTCCCGCACCGCCCGCTCCGACTCGCCGACCCACTTGTCCATCAGCTCGGCGCCCTTGACCGCGAAAACGTTCAGCGCGCCAGTACCCGCGAGCGCGCGCACCAGGAACGTCTTGCCACCGCCGGGCGGCCCGTACAGCAGCACCCCACGCGGGGGCGCCACGCCCAGCCGCGCGAACGAGTCCGGGTACCGCAGCGGCCACAGCACGGTCTCGGTGAGCGACTGCTTCACTTCGGTCATGTCCCCGACGTCCTCCAGCGTCAGCCCGCCGGTGGCCAGGTTGTCCGAAGTGGACATCGAAATCGGCCGCACGCTGGCGACCGCGTCGAGCAGGTCCCGCCCGCCGATCACCGGCTCGTCCGCGTCACGCTGCCGCAGCGCGGCGCGCAGGGCGGCCTCGCGGCGCAGCGCCAGCAGGTCCGCCGCGACAAAACCGGGCGTGCGCTCGGCGATCGCGCCGAAGTCCACGTCCGCGTCGAGCGGCACGTCCCGCAGCAGGATGCGCAGCAATTCCGTGCGCACCTTCGCGTCCGGCAACGCCAGCGACAGCTCCCGGTCGAGCAGATCACCGGCCCGCAGCCGAGGGTCGACGCCTTCGGGGTGTGCCGTCGTCGCGATCAACGCCACCCCCGACCGGGTCAGCGCGCCGCGCAGCTGCTCCAGCAGCACCGTCGCCACCGGCGGCGGGGACGACGCGGGCAGCAGCGTGTCGATGTCGGTGATCAGCAGGACCGCCGGGGTGGTGCCGCCCGCGGTGCGCTCGATCGCCTCGTTCAGCCGCGACGCGGCCGCGTTCGGCTCCAGCACGGCGAGGTTCGGCGCGGCCAGCGTGACCACGCGGACCTCCTCCGCCTGCCCGACCGAACGCACCAGCGTGGTCTTCCCGACGCCTTCCGGCCCGGAGACCAGCACGCCCAGCCGCGCCGAAGTGCCCAGTTTCGCCAGCAACTCGGGACGGTGGAAGGCGAGTTCGAACCATTCGGACAGCCGGCGCGCGCAGCTCGCCGCCCCGGCGAGGTCGGCGACCGGGACCACCGGCTCGTCCTCGGTCTCCTCCACCACCTCCGCCTCGATGAAGTCGTCCACAGTGGACTTCGGAGCGGCGGCGGTGACGGTGACCGCGGTGCCGGGCCGCGGCGAACCTTCGGGCACGGGCACCGCGTCGCCGGTGCGCGCGCCGTCGCGCCAGGCGACCACAGTGGACGGTCCAACCGCGACCGGGCCGGACGGCTCGGCGGCGGTGACGGTCAGCAGCTCACTGGTCCACGTGCCGCCGATGGCGTTGGACAGCTTGCTGCGCACCGCGCCGACATCCGCCCCCGGCGGCGGCGCGAGGTCCTGGGGGAGCAGGGAAACCGCGTCCCCGACGGTGAGCACCTTGCCGATCAGCGCGAGCCGCACGGTGGCCGGGGTCAGCGAAACGCTGGCCAGCCGCGAACCGGCGACGGTGACCGACCGGGCGGCGGAGACCTCGGCGGGGGCGACGACCACCTCCGCGCCCTCGGTGACCCCGAGGTTCGACATGGTGACGTCGTCGATCAGCACCACACCGGGTGGGCCGTCGCCGTCGGACGGCGCGGCCAGCGCGGCGCTCACCCGCGCGCCGGTCAGGTGCACCGCGTCCCAGGCGTGCAGGCCCAGCGCGTCGAGCACCTCCGGGTGCAGGCGCACGATCCCGCGCCGGGTATCGGTCGCGGACGGGCTGTGGCGGACGGTCAGCGTGATCTGCGGGGCACTCACGCCCAAACCCTATCCGTAAAACGGCCGGAGCTCAGTCGGGACGGTTGCCGCGCTGCCGGATGCCGAGGCTGCGCCAGCTGCGCTTGCGGTCGCGCCGCCCGCTCGGGCCGTGCCCGCCGCCGTCCCCGTTGCGCGGCAGCCGCACCGCGCGCCGGGCGGCACCGGCCACCCGCCGCCGCAGCGGGCGCCGCAGGCCCAGCCGCCGCGCGCCACGCGCCCGGCGGATCGCCCGGCGCTCGCGCGGCGGCACGTCCCAGGCTTCGGGGTGCCGGGCCAGCCAGCGGAAGCGGCGCACCGCGTACGGCAGGTGCACCAGGTACAGCAGCATCGCCACGGCCAGCGCGATCAGCGGGTACAGGATGATCGTGGCGGCCAGCACGCCGACCGCGACCAGCAGCGGGCCGACCGCCTTCGGCGACACCTTGACCGTCTTCAGCGACAGCGTGGGGATCCGGCTGATCGCCAGCGCGGCGATGGCCACCGTCCACACCCACACCACCACCTGCGCGGACCACCAGCCCTCACCGAACTGCAGGGTCAGCGTCAGCGGCAGCAGCACCAGCAGCCCGCCGGCCGGCGCGGGCACGCCGACGAAGAACTCGGCCGCGTACGGCGGCTGCTCGGTGTCGTCCAGCAGCGTGTTGAACCGGGCCAGGCGCAGGATCATGCACACCGCGAAAACCAGCGCGGCCAGCCAGCCGATGCGCTCGCCGTCCGAGTGCCACACGTAGAGCACCAGCGCCGGGGCCACGCCGAAGGAGATGCCGTCGGCCAGCGAGTCCAGCTCGGCGCCCATCTTCGAGGTGGCGTCGAGCAGGCGGGCGATGCGGCCGTCGAGGCTGTCGAGCACCGCGGCGATGCCGATCGAGGCGATCGCCATCGCGTAGTTGCCGGTGAGCGCGAACTGCACGGCGGACAGCCCGGCGCACAGCGCCAGCACGGTGATCGCGTTCGGCAGCAGCCGAACACCCGGATTGGTCCGGACGGTCACGCTGGCCCCCTAGACCGGGAGTTCGGCGATGGGCGTCTCGCCGCCGATCGTGCGCTGCCCCTTGCTCACCAGCACCTTGCTGCCCGGTGGCAGGTAGGTGTCCACGCGCGAACCGAACCGGATCAGGCCGTAGGTGTCACCGGCGCGGACCTTCTCGCCGTCGCCGACCTCGCACAGGATGCGGCGGGCGACCAGGCCGGCGATCTGGACCACGACGATCTCGTGGCCGTCCTCGGTGCGCAGCAGCAGCGAGTTGCGCTCGTTGTCGTCGCTGGCCTTGTCGAGGTCGGCGGACAGGAACTTGCCCGGCCGGTACGCGACCTTCTCCACCACACCGCTGGCGGGCGCGCGCTGGACGTGCACGTCGAACACGGACAGGAACACGCTGACGCGCATCCGCGGCTCGGCCGGCAGGCCCAGCTCCGGCGGCGGCGTGGCCTCCTCGATCAGTGAGACCAGGCCGTCGGCGGCGCCCAGCACCAGGCCGGAGCGGGTGGGCGGCACGCGGGTCGGCTCGCGGAAGAAGGCGGCGGTGGCCACCGTGCCGAGTCCGGCGAGCAGGCCGAGCGGCTTGGAGAACCGGCGCAGCACCAGGGTGGCGGCGAGGCCGCCCAGCACGAACGGGCGCCCGGCGCGGTGCATCGGCGGCACGGTCTCGCGGGCGAGGGTGATCGCGTGCTTGATCGGGTTGGCGGGCGCGTTGGCGCTCATCTCTGCTGCATCCCCGGGGTCGTGGTCGGCGGCCGGCTTGCCAGCCCAGTGGTGGGGCCACGCTACCGCCCGGCGGAGTCCACCGGATTACCGACCGGGTACGTGCACCCCCCGACGAGTGCACGCGCCCGGTACTCGTCCCGGAATACCCGCGGAAGCCGGATTCTATTCCACACAGCGGCAGCTTGACCACTGTTCGTGTGGGGGCAATGACAAGAAGTCACAGCAGGAGAACGTTCACCTCGGCGCCCTGCGGTGCCTCGGTGACCTCCTCCGGCAGCACGATCAGGCAGTTGGCCTGCGCGAACGCGGCCAGCAGGTGCGAACCGGGGCCACCGCGCGGGCCGACCTCACCGGTCACCTCGCCGTCGACGTGCGAGTAGAAACCACGCCGGAACTGCACCTTGCCCGCCGGGGAACGCAGCGCTTCGGTCAGCTTCGCGCGCACCCTCGGGCGGTCCACGATGGAATGCCCCATCGACGCGAGCACCGCGGGCCGGACGAAGACCTCGAAGGAGACCAGGCTGCTCACCGGGTTGCCGGGCAGGGTGAGCACCGGCACGCCGTTCCAGCGGCCGAGCCCCTGCGGCCCGCCCGGCTGCATGGCCACCTTCCGGAACTCCACGCCCGCGCCGGTCAGCGCGTCCTTGACCACCTCGTACGCGCCCGCGCTCACCCCGCCCGAGGTGATCAGCAGGTCCGCGGCGGCCAGCTTCGGCTCGATCACCGCGCGGAACTCGTCCACGTCGTCGACCACGCTGCGCACGGTCTCCACCTCGCAGCCGAGCGCCCGCAGCGCGGCCACCAGCATCACGCTGTTCGACTCGTAGATCTGCCCGTGCTTCAACGGGTTCGGCGCGGTGACCAGTTCGGTACCGGTGGACACCACGAGCACGCGCGGCGGCGTGTACACCACCAGCGAATCCAGCCCGACCGCGGCGGCCAGCCCGACCTGCGCCGGTCCGAGCAGCGTGCCGCGGGTCAGCGCGGTGGTGCCGCGCTGCACGTCCTCACCGGTGCGCCGCAGGTGGTTGCCCGGTGGCACGGCGGCGAACACCCGCACGGTTTCCGTGCCGCCGTCGGTTTTCTCCACCATCACCACGGTGTCCGCGCCCGGCGGCATCGGGGCGCCGGTCATGATCCGGTGCGCGGTGCCGGGCAGCAGCGGCGGCGAATCCACCCGGCCCGCCGGGATGTCCTCGGCGACCGGCAGCTCCACCGGGCTGTCCTCGCTCGCCCCGGCCACGTCGACCGCGCGCACCGCGTAGCCGTCCATCGCGGAGTTGTCGAACGGTGGCAGGGAGACGTCGGCTGTCACGTCCTCGGCGAGGATCAGCCCCGCGCATCCGGCCACCGGCAGCCGCACCGGGGTCCTGGTGCCGAGCAGGGCGGTCGCCTCGGCGCGATGGTGTTCGACGGAGATCACGCGGACCATCCTCCCCGCCACCGCCCGCCGTGCAAGACTCTCCCCGCCGCACGGCGATTCGACATGAAGTCACGGAGGGGTTCCATGCAGGTCAATGTCCGCCAGCAGCCGTCGTTCGCGGTCGCCAGGCTGATGCTCGCACCGGGCGAACCGGCCCAGGTCGAGGCGGGCGCGATGATGGCGACCAGCTACGGGGTGCAGGTCCAGTCCAAGGCGCAGGGCGGGATCATGAAGGGGCTGGGCCGGGCGTTCCTCTCCGGGGAGTCGTTCTTCATCTCGACCTTCACCGCCCCGCAGAACGGCGGCTGGGTGGACGTGGCGGCGAACCTGCCCGGTGACATCCAGGTGATCAATCTCGACGGCCGCACCGGCTGGTGTGTGACCAAGGGCTCATGGCTGGCCTCCTCGCACGCGGTGACCACGGAGACCCGCTGGGGCGGCTTCGGCAACCTCGTCGGCGGCGAAGGCGGCTTCCTCACCCACGCGCACGGCCAGGGCCAGCTGGTGGTGGCCTGCTACGGCGCGCTGGAGACGGTCACGCTGCAGCCGGGGGAAGTGGTCACCATCGACTCCGGGCACGTGGTCGCCTACGCCGACACCGTGCAGACGCAGACCCGCAAGGTGGCCAGCGGCATCATGCAGTCGATCAAGAGCGGGGAGGGCCTGGTGTTCGACTTCGCCGGGCCGGGCCAGGTGCTGACCCAGACCCGCAACCCGTCGGCGCTCGCGGCGTGGGTCGTCGCGCAGGTGCCGCAGCGGTAAGGCGCGCACGGGATGCGGGTGCACACGCGGCACACGCCCGCCTTCGGCGTCGCCAGGGTCGTGCTCGGTCCTGGCGAGGCCGTGCAGGCGGCCGCGGAAGCGTTGCTGGCCAGTAGTTTCGGGGTGGCGCCGAGCGCGCCGGCCCGCAAGGGCGGCCCGGTGGTGTTCACCGCGCCCGCCGAGGGCGGCTGGGTCGACCTGGCGCCGAAGCGGGCCGGTGACGTCTATCCGCTGGAGTTCGACGGCACGCAGGGCTGGTGCGTGGCGAAGGACGCGGTGCTCGGCCGTCCGGCGGGGGTGCGCCGGGACCAGCACTGGCCCGCGCTGCAGTCGCTGTTCGGCGGCGACGCCGGGTTCCTCGACCACTACGGCGGGGTCGGGCCGCTGATCCTGAGCTGCACCGGGCCGGTCGAGGTGTTCAGCCTGGACCCCGGCGAGATCGTCACGGTGATGCCGGGCTTCCTGGTCGCCTACCCGGACAGCGTGCAGGTGCGGTTGCGCGCGATCGACCCGGCGGGGCCGCAGTCGGTGCGCACCGGCGAGGGGCTGGCACTCGATTTCGCCGGGCCGGGACGGGTGCTCGTGCAGGCCCGCAGCACGCGGTAGAACGGCGTGATTTTGCGACGAATTGACCATTGCCGGGCGGGTTCGATCCGGTAGCGTGAATCCACCTCACCCTTCGCTTCGGCGTGCAATACAAGGAGGACGGGCGTGGCGGTCGGCACGGTCAAGTGGTTCAACTCGGAAAAGGGCTACGGCTTCATCGAGTGCTCGGACGGTCCCGATGTGTTCGTGCACTACTCGGCGATCCAGGCCGACGGATTCCGCACCCTGGACGAGGGGGACCGGGTCGAATTCGAGGTCCAGTCGGGCCGGGACGGGCGCAGCCAGGCCGCCGACGTCCGCAAGGTCTCCTGAGGTCCTTTCGCGGAGTGAAAATCGCCGAGACGCCGAACCGGGAGCGGCGCCCGTGGACCGGGCATTAGGCTGCACGGCGTGACAGGCGATGTGTCGGGGGACCTCACCGGTCGCCGGCTGGGCAACTACCGCATTGACGGGGTGCTCGGCAAGGGCGGCATGAGCGTGATGTACCGGGCCACCGACGTGCGACTGGGTCGCAAGGTGGCGTTGAAGGTGATCGGCGAGCACCTGGGCGCCGACGCCGAGTTCCGCGAGCGGTTCGTCGACGAGGCGCGCAGCACCTCGGCGATCGACCACGCCAACGTCGTGCCGTTGTACGACTTCGGTGAGCTCGACGGAATGCTGTACATCGCCATGCGCCTGGTCGACGGCAAGGACCTGGCCGGGCTGATCAACGGCGCGCCGATGGCGCCCGAACGCGCGCTCGGCCTGCTCGAGCAGGTTGCCGACGCACTGGACACGCTGCACGACCGCGGCCTGGTGCACCTCGACGTGAAACCGGCGAACGTGCTGGTCACCAGCCGCGAATCGGCCCGTGAGCACGTCTACGTCGCCGACTTCGGGCTGACCCGCCGCGGGGCCACCGGGCACCGCACGCGCGGCGGTGACTTCCTCGGCTCGCCGACCTACGCCGCGCCCGAGCACCTGCGCGGGGAGCCGCTGGACGGGCGCACCGACCAGTACGCGCTGGCCTGCGTGCTCTACGCCTGCCTGACCGGCAGCCCGCCGTTCAAGGGCGACGTGCCCGCGGTGATCAAGGGACACCTGCAGGCGGAGCCGCCGTCGGTGTCGCGGGTGGTCTCGCTGCCGTCCGCGATCGACGCGGTGGTCCGCAAGGGCATGGCCAAGAGCGCCGCCGACCGGTACGGCAGCTGCGTCGAGCTGATCGCCGCCGCCCGTCGCGCGCTGGAAACCGCGCCGCCGGTCACCGGGCCGCCGTCGCAGCCGCAGCCGGTGCCCACCGGACCGCCGTCGCAACCGCAACCGGTTGCCGTCAGCGCGCCGGCGCAGCAGAGTGCACCTCAACGACCACAGGGTGAGGGGGCCCGGATGCACCCGTACGGACAAGGCGGTCCTCAGCAGCCGCAGCAGCAACCGCCGCCCGGCTACGGGCCGCCGCAGGGCATGCCGCCGCAGCAGCAGGGCATGCCGCAGGGCATGCCACCGCAGGGCCCGCCGCCCGGCTACGGCGGTCCGCCGCCCGGTTACGGCCAGGGCATGCCGCCCCAGGGAATGCCGCCGCAGGGCATGCCTCCCCAGGGACCCCCGCCCGGATACGGCCAGCCTGGCGACCCGATGCGGTTGCGGCCGCCGTCGCCGGCGGGCATGTCCCCGTGGGAGGAGAAGAAGAGCGGCGGCGGCAAGGCGTGGCTGATCTGGCTGATCGTCGGCTTGGTGGTGGTCGCCGGCGGCATCGTGCTGGTGCTCGTGCTCACCAGCGGCGACGACTCCAGCGGCGGCACGCCGACCGATCGCGGCACCAACCAGCCCGCGCCGTCCATCCCGGTCGGTGAGGGCCCGGCGACCGGGCAGCCAGGGGAGACCGGCGGCAACAAGCCGCCGCCCACCTCGATCCCGATCAAGCCGGGCGGCTGACCAGGCTTTCTTGCACTCGACCCCGGAGAGTGCTAAACAGGCATTAGCACTCGGGCTGCCTGAGTGCCAGTCGGGCGGTCAGACCGATCGCCCGCCTGAAAGGTCGGGACGGTGAGGCCGGGCCGGGAAACCGAGCCGGTCGTCCGTCGCGGGCACCGCACCTGGCCGAGGAAGTGTTCCTGCCGCCCCCGTTACGAGGTGGCGGCGCCCAATACCGGAGGACCACACCGCAATGGCCAAACTGATCGCGTTCGACGAGGACGCCCGCCGCGGTCTCGAGCGCGGCCTGAACACCCTCGCCGAAGCCGTCAAGGTGACGCTCGGCCCGCGTGGCCGCAACGTCGTGCTCGAAAAGAAGTGGGGCGCGCCGACGATCACCAACGACGGTGTCTCCATCGCCAAGGAGATCGAGCTCGAGGACCCGTGGGAGAAGATCGGGGCCGAGCTCGTCAAGGAAGTTGCCAAGAAGACCGACGACGTCGCGGGTGACGGCACCACCACCGCCACCGTGCTCGCCCAGGCCCTCGTCCGCGAGGGGCTGCGCAACGTGGCCGCCGGCGCCGACCCGATCAGCCTCAAGCGCGGCATCGAGCAGGCCGTCGAGGCCGTCATCGAGCAGCTGCACAAGGCCGCCAAGGACGTCGAGACCAAGGAGCAGATCGCCGCGACTGCCTCCATCTCGGCTGCCGACCGCACCATCGGTGAGCTGATCGCCGAGGCGCTGGACAAGGTCGGCAAGGAAGGTGTCGTCACCGTCGAGGAGTCGAACACCTTCGGGCTCGAGCTCGAGCTGACCGAGGGTATGCGCTTCGACAAGGGCTACATCTCCGGTTACTTCGTGACCGACGCCGAGCGCCAGGAAGCCGAGCTGGAGGACCCGTACGTCCTGCTGTACGGCTCCAAGATCTCCAACGTCAAGGACGTGCTGCCGCTGCTGGAGAAGGTCATCCAGTCCGGCAAGCCGCTGCTGATCATCGCCGAGGACGTCGAGGGCGAGGCACTGGCCACCCTGGTCGTCAACAAGATCCGCGGCACCTTCAAGTCCGTCGCCGTCAAGGCGCCGGGCTTCGGTGACCGCCGCAAGGCCATCCTGCAGGACATCGCGATCCTGACCGGTGGCCAGGTGATCTCGGAGGACGTCGGCCTCAAGCTGGAGAACGCGGACCTGTCGCTGCTGGGCCGCGCCCGCAAGGCGGTCATCACCAAGGACGAGACGACCATCGTCGAGGGTGCCGGTGACGCCGACCAGATCCAGGGTCGCGTCAACCAGATCCGCGCCGAGATCGAGAACTCGGACTCGGACTACGACCGCGAGAAGCTGCAGGAGCGGCTGGCCAAGCTGGCCGGCGGCGTGGCCGTGATCAAGGCCGGTGCCGCCACCGAGGTCGAGCTGAAGGAGCGCAAGCACCGCATCGAGGACGCGGTGCGCAACGCCAAGGCCGCCGTCGAAGAGGGCATCGTCGCCGGTGGTGGCGTCGCGCTGCTGCAGGCCGCCGAGGCTGCCTTCGCGGGCCTGAAGCTCGAGGGTGACGAGGCGACCGGCGCGAACATCGTCAAGGTCGCCGTCGAGGCTCCGCTCAAGCAGATCGCGATCAACGCCGGCCTCGAGGGCGGCGTTGTGGTGGAGAAGGTCAAGGGCCTGCCGCAGGGCCACGGCCTGAACGCCGCCACGGGTGCCTACGAGGACCTGCTCGCCGCCGGCGTGCCGGACCCGACGAAGGTGACCCGCTCCGCGCTGCAGAACGCCGCCTCGATCGCGGCGCTGTTCCTGACCACCGAGGCTGTCGTCGCGGACAAGCCGGAGAAGGCCTCGGCCGCTCCGGCCGACCCGTCCGGCGGCATGGGTGGCATGGACTTCTGAGTCCAGCGTCAGCTACGCCGGGGAGCCCGGTCCACGTTCGCGTGGACCGGGCTCTTCGCTATCCGGGGGCGGGTGGGTGGCTCGTGCAATGAATGTGGCTTTCATAGCGTGTGGCGCAATGAAAGCCACATTCATTGAAGTGATCTCAGCAAGGTTCATATGTTCTTGCTGTGTTCGTAGTGGGTGAGGGCGAGTGCGGCTTGGACGATGGCGCCGAGTGCGCGGGGGCTTTTGGTGGTGTGGTGCAGGGTGCGCCAGCGTCCGGTGAGCAGGGCGAAGCCGCGTTCGGCCTGGGCGCGCAGTCCGCGGAGCAGGGCGTTGCGGGTGCGGTTGTCCGGGTCGAGGTGGTGGTTTTTGCTGGGGTGTTTGATGGGGGTGTGCACGCCGATTCCGGCGCGGTCGTAGCCGGAGTCGGCGAGGGTGGGCATGCCGTGTGCGGCTGCGGTGTAGAGGGCGGGCAGGGCCTGGTCGGAGGCGATGGTCATGTCGTGGACCGAGCCGGGTTCGACGTCGGAGACCCAGAGGGGGAAGCCGGCGGGGTCGGTGAGGAGTTGGATGTTGCCGCCGAAGGCGCGGGCTTTGCCCGCGTACCACAGGTCGATGGGTTCGCCTTTGACGCTGAGGGTTTTCTCGGCGAGGCGGTCGGTGGGGAACACTTTCCCGTCCAGCATCAGATACGGCAGGTTGCGGGCGCGGGCGTGGTCGAGGGCGTCGTGGATGCCGGGGGCTTGGGTGGCGAGCACGGTGATGACTTCGTCGATGTAGCGGTAGGCCGTGGCGCGGGAGACGCCGTGCTTGTGGCCTAGTGCGGTGATGTCGGTGCGGGTGTGGCGGAACCAGTACAGCCCGAGGGTGGCCTGCCGGTAGCAGGTCAGGGCCCTGCTGTTGCGGCGGGTGCCCAGGGTGTGCCGGTGCGCGGCCAGGAGCCGGGCCACGTACCAGGTCAGCGCGCGGGAGACATCGCGGGTGGCAGGATGGGGCATTGCGCGGGGTCCTCACCGGGATAGGTCTTGTGGTGAGAACGTCCCTACCGGGGACCCCGCGCCTCATGCCAGCACCGCCCACTACGACCGGAATGGGCGTGTCACCCTCCCCTTGCTGAGATCACCTCATTGCACGGCGGGCCCGGTGAGCCCGCGCTCGCCCGGCGGCGCCCCGCGGCCGCCGGGCCCCTGTGCCCGCGGCCCCGTGCCGCGGCGCCCCCGGCACTCGCGCCCGGCCCCAGGCTTCGGCCCGCGTCGCGGCCTCGGGCCGGTGTCACGAATGTGGCTTTCGAGACGTTTGGCGTCTCGAATGTGGCTTTCGTGACATCCGCCGGGCGATGCGCGCGGCTGCCCCCTCGCCACGGTGCCAGCCCCGCGGCCCCAGTGCACCGCGCTCGCCCCTCGTGCCTCCGGCCTCCGCTGCTCGCCTCCATCCCGTGGCCCCCGCCCTCCGGACACGAATGTGGCTTTCGGGGCGAAATCCGCCCCCAAAGCCACATTCGTGTTCTCGCCGAGCCCCCGGTCGCGGGCAACCCGGGCTCAGCTCGCCGTGTCTTCCGGCATGAGGATCCAGCACGCCGCGTAGATGAGCACCGGCGTTCCCACGCCGAAGATCGTGGCGGCGACGAGCAGGATGCGCAGGATCGCGGCGTCCACGCCGAGCATGCGCGCCCAGCCACCGCACACGCCCGCCACCATCTTGTCGCTCGTGCTGCGGCGGAGCTTCTTGGTCTCGGACTGGTACACGTTGTTCGTCATGCCTCCATGGTGCGAAACCGCCGCTCCGCCGACATCAGGGAACAGCCCTGGCCCAACCCGGAATCGGCGACCCTGAGAGTGTGGTTAGCTCGGGTATGACGGTTCGGAAAACGGTGCTCTGGCTGGTCGCGCTCGCCCTGCTCGGCATGGGCACGGCAAGCGCGGCGAGCCCCGCGACCCACTCACGCAGCGAACTCGACCGGATCCTCGCCCGCGGCGAGATCAAGGTGTGCAGCACGGGCGACTACCGCCCCTTCACCTACCGCGACCCGGCCACCGGGCAGTGGACCGGCATCGACATCGACATGGCGGGTGACCTCGCCAACCGCCTCGGTGTGCGGCTCACCATCGTGCCCACCACCTGGAAGACGCTGGTCGACGACCTCGGGCGCAGCTGCGACCTGTCCATGGGCGGCATCTCGATCACCCTCGACCGCGCCAAGCGCGCCTTCTTCACCGAGGCCTACGTCAAGGACGGCAAGACCCCGATCACCCGCTGCGAGAACGCCGAGCGCTTCCAGACGCTGGAGCAGATCGACCAGCCGGGCGTGCGCGCCATCGTCAATCCCGGCGGCACGAACGAGCAGTTCGCCGACGCCAACCTCAAGCAGGCCACCATCGTCCGCCACCCGGACAACAACACCATCTTCACCGAGATCATCGAGGGCCGCGCGGACCTGATGATCACCGACGCGGTGGAGACCCGCTGGCAGGCCAAGCAGCACCCGGAACTGTGCTCGGTGCACCCCGACGAGCCGTTCACCTTCGCCGAGAAGGCCTACCTGCTGCCGCGCGGCGACGTGGTGCTCCAGGAGTGGGTGGACCAGTGGCTGAACCTGGCCCGCAACGACGGCACCTACGACCGGTTCGCCGAAGCCTGGATCGGCTGAACGCGCGCCAGCCGGTCGAGCCACCACGCGGTCCGGGCTTCGTCGGCCCGGACCGCGTCGGCCAGGTCCGGCTCCGGAGCCCGGCGCGGCACCGGCAGGTAACCGTCCACAGGGGACAGTGGAGTCGAGGTGACATCGTTGGCCAGCAGCGCGGCCGTGCCCAGTCCGCAGGCGAACTCCAGTGACGGCAGCGCCCCGGCCAGCGCCAGCCCGGCGGCCAGCCCGACGCTGGTCTCCACCGCCGACGACACCACGCACGGCAGGCCGCACGCCTCGGCCACGCGCAGCGCCCGCCGCACCCCGCCGAGCGGGGCGACCTTGATCACCGCCACGTCGGCGGCCCCGGCGACGGCCACCTTCAGCGGGTCCTCGGCCCGCCGGATCGATTCGTCCGCAGCGATCCGCACGTCGACTCGGCGCCGGACCGCGGCCAGTTCCTCGATGGACGCGCACGGCTGCTCGGCGTACTCCAGCCCACCTGCCGCGCGGTCCAGTTCGCGGATGGCGTGCACCGCCTCGTCGACCGTCCAGGCGGCGTTGGCGTCCACCCGGATCTTCCCGCCGGGGCCGAGCGCCGAGCGCACCGCGGCCACCCGGTCGCAGTCCTCGGCGAGCGTGGTGCCCTGGCCGGCCACCTTGACCTTCGCCGTGCCGCAGCCGGACGCGGCGACGAGGTCGTGCGCGCGTTCCGGGCCGAGCACCGGCACCGTGGCGTTGACCGGGATCCGCTCGCGCACCGGCTCCGGCCAGCCCAGCTCACCCGCTTCCACCGCCGAGGCCAGCCATGGCACGCTCTCCGCGTCGGAGTACTCGGCGAACGGGCAGAACTCGCCCCACCCTGCTTTTCCCCGCAGAAGCACACCTTCCCGGGTGGTGATGCCGCGGAAGCGGTGGCGCATCGGCGCCGCGTAGACCAGGACCGACGACGAGGAGGGCATGGACCACATGGTGGCAAACCCGGGGCCGGCGCTCGAGTTCGGCGTGCTCGGGCCGGTGGAGGTGACCGCGGGCGGCGTGCCGGTGCCGGTCGGCGGCAGCAAGCCGCTGATCGTGCTGGCCGGGCTGCTGCTGCGGGCCAACCGGGTGGTCGGCGTCGAGGAGCTGTCGTGGTGGCTGTGGGACAGCGACGAGTCGCGCTGGTCGAAGGGCGCGCTGCAGACCTACGTGCTGCGCGTGCGGCGCGCGCTCGGTGAGCACGCGCGTCTGCGCACCGAACGCGGTGGCTACCTGCTGGAGGTGGACCCGGAGGCGCTGGACCTCGGGCGGTTCCGCGCCGCGGCCGACCGGGGCAGGCAGGCCGCCGAACGCGGGGAGCTGCGTGACGCCGCGGCCGCGTTCACCGAGGCTCTGGCGCAGTGGCGCGGGCCCGCGCTGTCCAATGTGGAGTCCGACGCGCTGCTCCGCGACGAGGTCGGCCAGCTCGACGACGAGCGGCTCGGGGTGCGCGAGCAGTGGGCCGAGGTGATGCTCGGGCTCGGTGAGCACCACGCCGTCGTGCCGCGGCTGATGGCGCTGGCCAGGGAGAACCCGCTGCGGGAGCGCCTGCACGAGCAGCTCATGCTGGCCCTGCACCGGTCCGGGCGGCAGGCCGACGCGCTCGCCGTGTACCGCTCGATCAGCACCGCGCTGGCCGAGGAACTGGGGCTCGACCCCGGACCGTCGCTGCGGCGCGCGTACCAGGCCGTGCTCGCCGGTGAGCGCGGCACGCACACCCGTCACCGCGGCGAAACGCTCATCCCGCGTCAGCTGCCGGGCGATTTCGCCGGGTTCACCGGTCGCCAGGACGCGCTCGGCAGGCTGCGTGAGCTGGTCCGCACGGAATCCGCGCCGATCGCGTCGATCGAGGGCATGGGCGGCGTCGGCAAGACCACGCTGGCCGTCCACTTCGCCCACGAGGTCGCCGGGCAGTACCCCGGCGGGCAGTTCTACACGGATCTGCGGGGTTACGGCCCCGGCAGCCCGCTCGAACCGCTGGCGGCGCTGGAAATGATGCTGACCGCGCTGGGCGTGCCCGCCGACGACCTGCCGGCCGGGCTGGCCGAGCGCGCCGCGCTGTGGCGCACGCACACCGCCAGCCGCCGCGTGCTGGTGGTGCTGGACAACGCGGGCAGCACCGAGCAGGTGCGGCCGCTGCTGCCCGGTCCGGGCTGCCTGGTGCTGGTGACCAGCCGTTCGCGGCTGCGGTCGATGGCCGCGGTGCACGGCGCCCGGCGCATCCCGCTGGAGGAACTGCCGGTGGCGGACGCGGTCGAGCTGCTGGCCGGCATCGTCGGCAAGGCGGCCGTGCGGGCCGATCCGATCGCCGCCCGCGAGTTCGTCGCGCGCTGCGGGCGGTTGCCGCTGGCCATCCGGATCCTGGCGGTGCGGGCCTCGCAGTTCCCCGAGGTGACGGTCGCCGACTTCGTCGAGGAGTTCGACCGGGAACAGGACAAACTGGGCTCGTTCGACCTCAACGACGGCGAAGAAACCGATCTGCGCGCGGTGTTCGCCCGCTCGTACCACGCGCTGGACGGCGCTTCCGCGCGAATGCTGCGCCTGCTCGGCCTGCCGGAGGAGGAAGCGGACTTCACCGCCGCTTCGGCCGCCGCGCTCGCCGGGGTCGGGCTGCGTGACGCGCGGATGGCGCTGGACCGGCTGTCCTCGGCGCACCTGATCGCCGAGCCGCGGCCGGGGCGGTACCAGTTCCACGACCTGATCCGGGAGTTCGCCGCCGACCTGTGCCGCCGCACGGAAAGCGAGACGGCCCGGCGGGAGGCGCTGGACCGGCTGCTCAGCTGGGCGATCGACAGCACGCTCGAAGCCGCGCGGCGCCTGCGTCCCGGCCGCCGGTACGAGCTGATCCCGCGTCGCGGCCTCGTCCCGCACGAAACCTTCCCGGACCGCACGACCGCGCTGACCTGGCACGACGCCGAAGCGGCCAATCTCGGTGCGCTGGTCCGGCTGGCGAACCGGATCGGCGCGCACGACCGGGCCTGGCAGCTCGCCTGGGTGCTCCAGTCCTACTTCATGGTCCGGACCAGGCTGCACGAGTGGAAGGCGGTGTTCGACGTCGCGCTGTCGTCCGCGGAAGCCTGCGGTGACCGGCGCGGGCAGGCGGGCATTCTCAGCGGGCTCGGGGTGCTGCACGGAGTGGCGCGGGAGGAACCGGAGGCCATCCGCTACCTCGAACGCGTGCTCGCCATCCAGCGCGAGATCGGTGACCGCGAGGGCGAAGCCCGCGTTCAATACAACCTGTCGATGGCCTACCACAACACCGACGAGGCGCACCGCTCGCTGGAACACGGCCGGGAGGCCATCCGGCTGGCGCGCGAACTCGGGGTGTCCACTTTGGAGGCCGACAGCCTGCAGGCGATGGCCGACACCAACACCTACCTCGGCCGCCACGCCACCGCGCTCGGCCTGGTCGACGCGGCGCTGGACATCTGGCAGCGCATCGGGCTGGCCGACAGCCAGCCGTTCCTGGTGCACAGCCGCGGGCGCGCGCTGCTCGGGCTGGGCAGGCGGGAGGAGGGCATCGCGTGCGTGCTGCAGTCGATCGAGATGTTCACCGCGCGCGGCGAGCTGTACGAGGCGGGGGACGTGCTGGCCCAGCTCGGCACCATCCACCTGCACTTCGGCGATCGTGAGCAGGCGCGGGCGTACTGGCTGCGCGCGGTGCACGTGCTGACCGAGACCGGTCACCCGTTCGCCGAGGAGGTACGGGCGAAGCTCGCCGGACTGGTGGGCACGGACCTGCCCACGCGCTGACCCCCAGTAGTGCAGCGCGTGAGCAGTCGCCCGTATGAGTACTCAACCGCACCCCGCTCACTCCTCGCTGACTCCTCGCTGTCATCGGCGGATCATGCTCGTCACCTGCGCTAACATCACGCGTGCGCACTGTGCACAGGAGGTGGGATGAGGGCCGTCGTGCTGACCGGTCCCAGCCGGCTCGAGGCGGTCGAGCTGGATCCGCCGGAGTGCGGTCCGCACGAGGTGCTGCTCGCGATGAGCGCGCTGGGCCTCGGTGACCAGGACGTGGCCGCCTTCCGCGGGCGCCGCCCGGTCGGCCCGGTGCCGTGGCTGCTGGGCAGGCAGGGCGTCGGCGAGATCGCCGCGATCGGCGAGCGGGTCACCCGGCCGTACCGGCTGGGCCAGCAGGTGGTGGTGGAGCCGGACTTCTGTTGCCGCGGCTGCCGTGCCTGCGCCGCCTGGTTCTCCTCCGCGTGCCCCGAACGGGTGTCACTCGGTCTGGACCGGCCCGGCCTGCTCGCCGAGTTCGCCGCGGTCCCGGCGCACTTCACCTGGCCGGCGCCGCGCGCGGTCCCGCTGGAGGACCTGGTCTGCGCCGAACCGCTCGCCGAGGCCGTGGCGGCGGCGCGGCGCGCGGCCGCGCAACCGCGGCAGCGCGCGCTCCTGCTCGGCGCGGACACCCGCGGCCTGTTCCTGTGCCTGGTGCTGCGGGCCCGTGGGCTGGAGGTGACCGTGCGCGAGCCGATCACCGAGCGGCTGGACCTGGCCTGCTCGCTCGGGGCGCAGCCGTGGTCCGACGGTGACGACGAGTTCGACGTGCTCTTCGACAACTCGGGCAAGCGGGGCGCGCTGGCCGAGAGCCTCGACGGCCTGCTGCCCGGCGGCACGGTCGTGCTGCTCACCGGCGCGGCCGCGCCACCGGACGGCGAGGAGTTGTTCCGGCGGCAGCTGATCGTCCGCGGCTCGCACGGCTACGACCACCCCACCGACTTCCCGGCCACGGTGGACGCGCTGGTCAGCGGCGAGTTCGCGCCGGGAAAGCTGGCGCGCCGGCGGTACTCGCTGCAGGGCGCGAACCGGGCCTTCGAGGAGGCCGCGGTGAACGTGGCCAAGCCGTGGCTGAGCTACGACTGGTGATCCGGACGCTCCAAAGTGGACAGCCCGGCCAGGTAGGCGCGGCCGAGTTCCATGGTGCGCGGGGCCAGCCGGAACACGCGCCCGCGCCGGGTCACGTATCCGAGTTCGGTCAGCGTGAGCAGCAGGCGGCGCACGGTGGCCCGGTCGAGCTCGGTGGCCTTGGCCGCCTGGCTCAGGGTCAGCTCGGGTCTGTCCCCGTCGAACGCGCGCAGCACCGCCATGGCTCTGGCGACGGACCGGACAAAATGTCGGCCGTGGGACATGAGTACGCCCTTTTCTGACCAGGTGTGCGTATTGCGAACATCCTACGGGTCGTTGTCCACCCCCAGCAGTTCCGCGAGCTTCTCGGCGTCGCCGGGAGCCTTCACCTTCATGTCGTTGTCGAAGTAGACGTAGACGTCGAGCCCGCGCTCGTGCCAGGCCCGGACCTTCTCGGCCCACTCCTTGAGCGCCTGGTCGGAGTAGCCGCTGGCGTACAGCTCCTCGTCGCCGTGCAGCCGGACGTAGACGAAGTCGGCGGTGACGTCCTCCAGCTGCGGCCAGAGCCCGGCGCTGTCCGCGACGACCAGCCCGATCTTGTGCTTCCTCAGCAGGTCGACGGCCTCCTTGGTGGCGAAGCTCGGATGCCGCACCTCCAGCGCGTGCCGCAGCGATCTGCTTTTCCCCGCAGAAGCATGCGCCTCGCCCTTGAGCTTGTCGTCATGGTGTTTGGCCAGGTCAGCGGCTTTGCCGGTGGTGCGGGGCAGGTGCTCGAAGAAGGTGGTGAGCCGGTCGGCGTCGAAGGCGAGCCGCGGCGGGAGCTGCCACAGGAACGGGCCCAGCTTGTGCTCCAGCGCGAGCACCCCGCTGGCGAAGAAGTTCGCCAGCGGGGTGTGCACGTCACGCAGCTGCTTCATGTGCGTGATGAACCGGCCGCCCTTGACCGCGAACAGGAACCGCTCCGGCGTCTCGGCGAACCAGGTGCGGTACCGCTCCGGCCGCTGCAGCGAGTAGAACGAGCCGTTCAGCTCGGCCGAGTTGAACCGGCGCGAGAGGTACTCCAGCTCCCGCCGCTGGGGCAGGCCCTTCGGATAGAACTTCCCGCGCCACGGGCCGTACCGCCAGCCCGAGGTGCCGATCCTGATGTCCGCCACGAACCAGGCTTACCGCCCGCGCACGGCGGCAAACCTCACCGGCCTTCGCGCAGGTCGTCGGCGTCGCGGATGGTGTAGGCGTAGCCCTGCTCGGCGAGGAAGCGCTGCCGGTGCGCGGCGTACTCGGTGTCGAGGGTGTCCCGCGCGACCACCGAATAGAAGTGCGCCTGGCGCCCGTCGGCCTTCGG
Source organism: Amycolatopsis albispora (assembly GCF_003312875.1). Lineage (NCBI taxonomy): Bacteria > Bacillati > Actinomycetota > Actinomycetes > Pseudonocardiales > Pseudonocardiaceae > Amycolatopsis > Amycolatopsis albispora. The sequence goes on along the minus strand of NZ_CP015163.1, from coordinate 5,592,943 downwards.
CCGCAGAAGCCGCCCGAGCCGCTGCGCCTCCTCCTGCCGCGAGCCGAAGGTGCCGGAGATCTGGATCGCCACCGACGCCTCCGGCAGGTCGATGGAGAAGTTGGCCACCTTCGACACCACCAGCGTGTCCAGCTCGCCGCGGCGGAACCTGTCGAACAGCTCCTCGCGCTCCTTGTTCCTGGTGGAGCCCTGGATCACCGGCGCGTCCAGCTCGGCGCCGAGCATCTCCAGCTGGTCGAGGTAGGCGCCGATGATCAGCGTCGGCTCACCGCGGTGCTTGTCCACAATGGACTTGATCACCGGGGTCTTGGTGGCCGCGGTGGCGGCGATCTTGTACCGCTCCTCCGGCTCCGCGGTGGCGTAGAGCAGCCGCTCGTTGTCGGTCAGGGTGACCCGCACCTCGACGCATTCGGCGGGCGCGATCCAGCCCTGCGCCTCGATGTCGCGCCACGGCACGTCGTACCGCTTGGGGCCGATCAGCGAGAACACGTCGCCCTCGCGGCCGTCCTCGCGGACCAGGGTGGCGGTCAGCCCGAGCCGCCGCCGCGACTGCAGGTCCGCGGTCATCCGGAAGACCGGCGCGGGCAGCAGGTGCACCTCGTCGTAGACCACCAGGCCCCAGTCACGGGTGTCGAACAGCTCCAGGTGCTTGTACTCGCCCTTCGACTTGCGGGTGATCACCTGGTACGTGGCGATGGTGACCGGGCGGACCTCCTTCTTCTCACCCGAGTACTCGCCGATCTCGTCCTCGGTCAGCGAGGTCCGCGCCACCAGCTCGCGCTTCCACTGCCGCCCGGCCACGGTGTTGGTGACCAGGATCAGCGTGGTCGCCTTGGCGTGCGCCATCGCCGCCGCGCCGACCAGCGTCTTGCCCGCGCCGCACGGCAGCACCACCACACCGGAGCCGCCCTTGAAGAAGGCCTGCGCGGCCTGGCGCTGGTACTCGCGCAGTTGCCAGCCGTTCTCGTCGAGCGCGATCGGGTGCGCCTCGCCGTCGACGTACCCGGCGAGGTCCTCGGCGGGCCAGCCGACCTTGAGCAGCATCTGCTTGAGCCGCCCGCGTTCGGACGGGTGCACGACCACGGTGTCCGGGTCGAGCCGGGTGCCCAGCATCGGGCTGATCTTCTTGCTGCGGGACACCTCCTCCAGCACCGCGCGGTCGGTGGTGGTCATCACCAGCCCGTGTGCCGGGTGGTTGGTGATCTGCAGCCTGCCGAAGCGGGCCATCGTGTCCACCACGTCGATCAGCAGCGGCTGCGGCACCGGGAACCGGGAGTAGGTGGTCAGCGCGTCGACCACCTGCTCGGCGTCGTGCCCGGCGGCGCGCGCGTTCCACAGCGCCAGCGGGGTGACCCGGTAGGTGTGCACGTGTTCGGGCGCGCGTTCGAGCTCGGCGAACGGCGCGATCGCGATCCGGGCGTCCTCGGCACGCGGATGGTCGACTTCGAGGAGCACGGTCTTGTCGGACTGCACGATCAACGGGCCATCGGTCACGCCCTCCTTTATACGTTCCCCCCGCTTCCGCTGAGCCGAAGAGGCGGTGAACCGGGTCTACCATGGTGAGGTGGTTGAACAGCTGGGCCTCCGGGAGCGCAAGAAGCAGCTGACGCGCAGGCTCATTTCCGACACCGCGATCGACCTGTTCCTCGCTTCGGGGTTCGACTCGGTCTCGGTGGCCGAGGTGGCCGACGCGGCAGAGGTCTCCAAGCGCACCCTGTTCGCCTACTTCCCGACCAAAGAGGACCTGGTGGTGCACCGCTACGCCCACCACGAAGGGGAGAACGCGGAGGTGGTGCGCCGCCGCACGGCCCGCCAGACACCGCTGATCGCGCTGCGCGCCCACTTCCTCGACGGCCTGCTCCGGCGTGATCCGGTGACCGGGCTGAACGACGACCCGAACCAGATCGCGCTGTACGCGATGGTGACCGCGACGCCGAGCCTGTCCGCGCGGCTGCTGCAGTTCTACGAGGGCAGCGAGCGCGCGCTGGTCCAGGAGCTGGTCACCGGCGACGGCGCGGACGAACTGATCGCGCGGCTGGCCGCCGCGCAGATCGTGGCCACCCAGCGCACCCTGCTGATGGACAACATCCGGCGGCTGACCAACGGCACCCGCGCCGTGGACGCCTACCCGGACGCGGTGGCCGACGCGCGCAAGGCGTTCAAGCTCCTGCGCAGCGGCCTGGCCGAGTTCGGCCTCGGTTAGGGGGCTGGCAGCAGCGCCTGCACGTCGAGGCGCTGCTTCAGCACGCCCGCGCCGTGCATCAGGTCCGCGACCCGCTGCAGCCGCACCCCGCTCAGCGAACTCGGGTAGCTGCCCAGCGACACCAGCGCCGCGGTGTTGGCGCTGATCCCGGCGAACGACGGCAGGGCCTGCCGCACGATGGCCGGATCCGCCGCCTTCTGCTGCGCCTGGCCCAGCAGTGCGCGGAACAACGCCATGGTGCGGGGATTGGCCTGCGCGAACACCGCGTTCGCCGCGTAGGCCGAAACCGGGAACTCCAGGGTGGCGCCGCGGGCGGTGTCGGCGAGCACCTTCGCGCCGAACTCCTGCTGCGCCATGGTGATCTGCGGTTCGACGAGCCACGCCGCGTCGGCTTCGCCGTCCCGCAGGGTGGACATCATCTCGTCGGCGCCACGCTGGGTGAACCTGATGCGGTTGACGTCCACCCCGGCGGTGGCCAGCACCGAGCGGCTGGTCAGCGTGCCGAGCCCGTCCAGCGCGTCCACCGCGATCGTCGGCGAGCGCTTGGCGGTGGGCGTGGAATAGGCCGAATCGGGCAGCGTCACCAGTGCCATGGTGTCCGTGCCCGCGGTGTACGCCTCGCCCTGGAGTTGCAGCGCCACACCGTTTCCGGCGGCCTTGAACAGGTCGACGTCACTGCCGAACGCGACGTCCAGATCGCCGGCGGCGAGCTTGGCGAGGCCGTCGCCGGCGTTGGCCTGCTCGATCAGCTCGACCTTGAGCCCGCCCGCGGTGAACGAGCCGTCGGCCACGGCCATGCGCAAGGGGGCACTCTCGATCGGGTTACCCACACCGACACGGAGAGTGTTCCTTTCCGGCGCGGCCGGGGTGGCCTGCTGGTTCTGGTCGAAGGCGGAGCAACCACTGAGCGCGACCACGAGCGCCACGATCAGCAGCGCCGGGAAAGCTCGCCCCGCTCCGGTGCCCATCTTCGCCTCTCGTGGCCGGGAAATGTCGCATCTGTTTGGAGCTTAAAGGCTTCTGCCCATACCATCGCCGCAAGGGCGGTGCTGGCGGACAGCTACCATCGGACTACTCGAGACTCACGTTACCCTCCAGTAGGTTGCCGGCGGGCAGACCGCGATCGAACGAGCTGGGTGGAAAAGGAAGCCAGGTGAACCGTCGCGGAACCGAGCCCCGAACGGGTTATGCGACGGATTCCCCATCTGCGCAGAGTTTGCCTGGCGACGCCGGCGGCCGGTGGCGGCTGCGCAACTGGCGGCTGCGCACCAAGCTCTTCGCGGTGCTGCTGATCCCCACCGTCGCGGTGATCGCGCTGGTCGGCCTGCGCGTCCGGCTCGACCTCGGCGAGGCGGGCAGGCTCGCCGAAGCGGCCACCCGGGTGCGGGTGGACACCACGCTCGCCGAGCTGACCCACCGGCTGCAGCGCGAACGTGATCTCACCGTCCGTTTTGTCGCCACTGGACGGAAAACCGGCATCGAGGAGTTGCGCGGCCAGCGCGACAAGGTCAACGAATCACTCGGTGCGTTCGAACGCACGCTGGCCGACGCGGAATCGGGGTTGGCGCCGGACGTGGCCGCCGATTTCCGCCAACTCCGCGATCAGCTGGGCGGGCTGACCGGGCTGCGCTATGCCGGGGAGTTCTCCGATTTCCCGCCGGAATCGGTGCTGCGCTCCTACAGCGACCTGATCACCGGCACGCTCACCGTCGGTGATCAGTCCGCGGCCGAGATCACCGATCCGGAACTGGCCAGGCTGCGACTGGCGGTGAACGCGCTGGCCAAGGTGAAGGACACCATGTCGGTCAAGCGCGCGGTGCTCGCCGACGCGCTCGCGCAGGGCTCGCTCAACGTGGACCGCACGCGCGCGCTGCTCGGCGCGGAAGCCGAATACGAGGCCGCGCGCGAGGACTTCCGCCAGTTCGCCACCCCGGACCAGCGCCGCATGTACGACGACACGGTGCTCGGGCTGGTGGTCGACAACGGCAACAACATGGTCGAGTCGGTGCTGCGGCGGTCCGAAGCGGACCAGCCGCTGACCGGGCTCGATCCCATCCAGTGGGACATCGCGTCGACCTACACGATCAACCTGGTGCGCCAGGTCGAGGACGCGCTGCAGCAGAACAGCCAGTCCCGCACCGAAGCGCTCGCCGCCGACGCCAGGGCTTCGGCGATCCGCGACTCGGCGATCGTGCTCGGCGTGGTGCTCATCGGCGGGGTGCTCGCGGTGATCGTGACGCGCTCGCTGCTGCGTTCGCTGCGGATCCTGCGCCGCAGCGCGCTGGAGGTCGCCGAGCACCAGCTGCCCGCGGCCGTCGAAGGCATTCTCACCGATCCGGAGCCGCCGTACCCCGGTTCGTCTTCGGAGCCGCGGATCGCGCCGGTTCCGGTGTTCAGCAAGGAAGAGCTGGGTCAGGTGGCGCGGGCCTTCGACGCGGTGCACGGTGAGGCCGTGCGGCTGGCGGGGGAGCAGGCGCGGCTGCGCGAGAACGTCAACTCGATGTTCGTGAACCTTTCGCGGCGCAGCCAGGAACTGGTCGAGCGGCAGCTGTCGGTACTGGACCGGATGGAGGCCGACGAGCAGGACCCGGAGATCCTCGGCGGGCTGTTCGAACTGGACCACCTCGCCACCCGCATGCGCCGCAACAGCGAGAACCTGCTGGTGCTCTCCGGCACCGACCCGGCGCGCGAGGTGGCGGGTCCGGTCAGCGCGGACGAGATCGTCGGCGCGGCGCTGTCGGAGGTCGAGCACTACCAGCGCATCGAACTGCCCGCGGCGCCGGAGCTGACCGTGCGCGCGGAGGCGGTCAGCGACCTGGTGCACGTGATTTCCGAGCTGCTGGAGAACGCCACCGCGTATTCGCCGCCCGCCACCATGGTTTCGGTGGTCAGCACCCTGCTCGACGACGGTGGCTGGCAGATCGACATCGTCGACCGCGGCAGCGGCATGGCCGAGGCGGAGGTCCGGCGGACGAACGCGCGGCTGGCCGAACCGCCCAAGGTGGACGTCGAGGTGTCCCGGCGGATGGGCCTGTACGTGGTGGCGCGACTGTCCACCCGGCACAACATCAGCGTGCGGCTGGCCAACCGGCGCAGTGGCGGCATGACCGCGACGGTGGTGGTACCACCGGAACTGGTCACCGTTTCGGCGCCGGTTTCGCTGCTGCCGCCGGAACCAGCGCCGGCGCCGCTGCCCGCGTTGCCCGCCACGGAGATCGTGGTGACCCCGCCGGAGCCCTCGCTTGACGTGCCCTACGAGCCGGAATACGACCGGTCGTACGTTCCCGAGCCGCTGCCCGAACCCGAGCCACGCCACGAGCCGGAGCCACACCAAGACCTCGAGCCGCGCTACGAGCCCGAGCCGCACCAGGAACCCGAGCCGCGCTACGAACCCGAGCCGCGCTACGAACCCGAGCCGCGCTACGAGCCGGAGCCGCGCTACGACACCGCCCCGCACTCTGAGGCCGAGCCGCGCTCTGAGGCCGAGCCGGGCTACGAAACCGAGGGGCGCTACGAGACCGAGCCGCGGAATGAATACGACCGGTCGTATGGTTTCGAGGCCGGGTACGAATCCGACCAGCGCCACGCCTACCAGCCCGAGCCCGAGTGGCCAGCCGAGTCCGTCGACGAAACCGACGAGCCTTACGCAACCCACGGGCGCCACGATCCCTACGAGACCCGCGAGCCTTACGGCCCCCGCGAAACCCACGAGCCGTACGGGTCCCACGAGCCTTACGAAACTCACGGGTCCCACGAGCCTTACGAACCCCGCGAAACCCACGCGCCGTACACAACCCACGAGACCCACAAGTCCTACGCGAGCCACGCGTCCTACGAACCGGACTGGCCCGAGGCCGATCCCGAGCCACCCGGTCCTCGCCTCCCGCCGGAGCCTCGGCGGCCGGTGGAGCCGCCTGCCCGGGCGCCGGTCCACGAGTTCGAACCGCCCAGCTGGCCGACCGAGGACGACGTCCACCTCGAAGACGAAGCCGGTCTCGACGGGCCGACCGAGCGCATGCCCGCCTACGAAGCCGTGCTGACGCGCTGGTTCCGCGACGACGAGGCCACCACGCACCCGGCCCGCCACGCGCGCGCCAGCGCGGAGCAGGCCATCCTGACGCTGAGCCCCGATGCCGTGCGCGGCAGGATGTCCAGTCTGCAGAACGGGGTCGAGCGCGGGCGCTACGTGCGTGACCGGCAACGCGAGAAAGGGTACGAGTGAACCGGTTGCTGGAAGTGATCGTGCTCGACGGGCGGGACGCCGAGCAGGCGCAGCTCGGCGGCGCCGATCGGGTGGAGCTGGTCGCCGAGATGGCGCTGGACGGGCTCACCCCGGCCGACGCCGTGATCCGCGAAGTGCTCGCCGCGACCGATCTGCCGGTGCGCGTGATGCTGCGCAAGTCCGGCTCCTTCCTGGCGGCGGACCTCCCCGGCCTCCGCGCCCGCGCCAACGAACTGCTGGCGCTCGGCGCCCGCGAGTTCGTGCTCGGCTTCCTCACCGCCGACGGCCGGGTCGACGAGCCCGCCACCCGCGCGCTGGTGCGCGAGCTCGACGGCGCGAACTGGACGTTCCACCGCGCGGTCGACCACGCCCGCGACGTGCGCGTGGCCTACGCGGCGGCGGCTCGGCTCGGCTGCGACACGATCCTCACCGCCGGGCACGCCGACGGCGTCACCGAGGGCGCGCCCGCGCTGGAACAGCTCGCGCTCCACGAGGAACCACCGGTGCTCATGGCGGGCGGCGGCCTGCGCGCGCACCAGGTGGCGCGGCTGCGCGAGGCCGGGGTGCACGCGTTCCACATCGGCTCCGGGGCGCGGCCGCTGGGCTGGCAGGAGCCGGTCGACGCGGCGGCCGTGCGCCGTTGGGCCGAGCTAGTCCACGGCTGATTTTCGCCGCAGCACCAGCAATCCGGCCGCGGTGAGCGCGGTCAGTGTGCCGCCGAACAGCAGCACGCCGGCGGTCCCGAAGGAATCCACCCACAGCCCGCCGGACAGCGCGCCGACCGAAATGGACACCTGGAACGCGGTGACGAACAGCGAACCGGCGACCTCCCGCCGGTCCGGGACCGCGCTGCCGAGCCAGATCTGCAGGCTGACCGGCACCGCGCCGTACGCCGCGCCCCACACCAGGAGCAACACCACCAGCAACGGCAGCGAACCACCGGCGATCCCGCACAGCAGCAGCGAAATCCCGAGCCCGCCCGCCGCCACGACCAGCGTGCGGCGCGGGTTCCGGTAGGCGGCGGTGCCGCCGAGGAAGTTGCCCGCGAATCCCGCGCCGCCGTAGGCCAGCAGCAGCGCGGTGGCCAGCGCGGGCGGCACTCCGCCGACTTCGCGCAGGATCGGGGTGATGAAGGTGTACGCGCTGAAGTGCCCGATCACCAGCAGGAACACCGCGACGAAGCTGACCCGGATCTCGGGGTGCCGGAACAGCGAAAGCAGATCGCCGAGCTTCGTCGCGCGACCGGCTGGCAGTCGCGGCAGGAGGACCAGCTGCGCCGCGAGCACCGCGAGCGCGACCACGCCGACCACGGCGAAGGCGGTGCGCCAGTCGGTCAGGTCGCCGAGCAGCTTGCCCGCTGGCACGCCCGCGACGGTCGCCGTGGACACCCCGGCGAAGATGGTCGCGGTCGCGCGGCCGACCACCCGCTCCGGCACCAGCCGCACGGCGATCCCGCCCGCGATGGCCCAGAACCCGCCGACGCTCAGCCCGACCAGGATGCGCGCGGCCAGCAGCACGGTGAAGTCGGTGGCGATGGCGCTGACCAGGTTCGCGCCGACCAGCAGCGCGCTGAGCCCGGTGAGCACCAGCCGCCGGTCCAGCCCGCTCGCGGCCACGGTCAGCGCGGGCGCGGCCACGGCGGCGACCAGGCCCGGCACGGTCAGCGTCAGCCCGACCGTGCCCTCGGACACGCCCAGCTCCGCGGCGATCTGCGGCACCAGGCCCACCGGGAGCAGCTGCGAGGTGACGATCGAGAAGGTGCCGACCGCCACCGACAACACGGCGAGCCAGTACTTCAGGGGCGTTCCCAGCTGCACGTCCACCGGCGCAGACTAGGCAGCGCCGCTAAAGCCGCAGCTCAGCGCGGCCGGGATGTCACGAATGTGGCTTTCGGGACGCGAAACGTCTCGAAAGCCACATTCGTGACACCGGCCGGGGCCCCGCGGCTCAAGCCGAACTCAGCCCGGCGCGGCGCCCCCTGAACGCAATGAATGTGGCTTTCATTGCGCCAGACGCTATGAAAGCCACATTCATTGCACGCCGCCGGCGGTCCGGCGGCCCGTGGCTCAGATGATGCCCGGGTCGGCGGGTGCGGCCACGTGGCCGATTCGCCGTTCCCGGCGTTCCAGCCACCGACCCAGCCGCGAAAGCGCGAAGTTGATCACGAAGTAGATCAGCGCGATCACCAGGTACGTCTGGATCAGGTACCGGTTGTACGACGCCAGCTGCTTCCCGATGGTGATCACCTCGGCGAAGCTCAGCACGTACCCGAGCGAGGTGTCCTTCACCGTGCCGACCGACTGGCTGATCAGCGACGGCAGCACGTGCCGCAGCGCCTGCGGCAGGATCACCTGCCACATCGCCTGCCACGGCCGCATCCCGAGCGCGGCCGCCGCCTCGCCCTGGCCGGCGTCCAGCGACAGGATGCCCGCGCGGAACACCCCGGCCAGCTGGGCCGACCGGTTCAGCGTCAGCGGCACCACCAGTTTCCACAGCGTCGGCAGGTCCAGCCCGTACCGCGGCAGCGCGAACAACATCATGAACACCATCAGCAGCGCCGGCACCACCCGGAACACCTCGATGTAGGTGCGCGCCGGCCACCGGATCCAGCGCCGTTCCGACAACCTGCCGAGCGCCAGCAGCAAGCCGAGCGGCATCGCCAGCACCAGCACCAGCCCGGCCGCCAGCAGGGTGCCGCCGAGGCCGTTGAGCAGGTACTTCCACATCGGCCACGTGCCGTACGGCTGCCACTTCCGCGGGTCGAGCTGGCCGTTCACCGCGAACTGGTTCAGCGCCAGCGCCAGCACGGCCGCGCCGAGCACGATCGCCACCACGGTGGCGATCCGGATGCGGCGCCTGCCCCGCGGCCCCGGCTCGTCGAACAGCACGTTCATCGGTGGATCACCAGCTTCTTCTCCAGCCGCGAGGTGACCAGCGAGATCAGCAGCGCGAGCAGGCCGTACACGATGCCCGCGCCGATGTAGACCGGCAGCGGGTCGGAGGTGATCACGTTGACCGCGTTGGCCGCCGCGGTCAGCTCCGGGATCCCGGTGCCCGCGGTGATCGCGGTGTTCATCAGCAGCCCGATGGTGATGTTGCACAGCGGCTGCAGCACCGACCGCAGCGCCTGCGGCAGCACCACGCTGGTCTGCGTGCGCAGGAAGCCGAGCCCGAGCGCCCTGGCGGCTTCGGCCTGTCCCTTCGCCACGGAGTTGATCCCGGACCGCAGCGCTTCGGCGTAGTAGGCCGCCGAATACAAGGAGAGCGCGAGCACCGCGCAGGCGAACAGGTCGAAGTTGATGGCGATTTCGGGCAGCGCGAAGATGATCAGGATCAGCCAGAGCAGCAGCGGGATGTTCTGGAAGACCTCCACATACGCGATGGCGAACGCACGCAGCGGCTTGACCGGGGACACCCGGCACGAGACCACCACCAGCGCGATGAGCATGGCGCCGGCGAAGGAGAGCACGGTCAGCTCGATCGTGGTGAGCACACCGCGGCCGAACTCGGGGAGGTAGTCGAGGAGGACGTTCATCTAGTCAGGCCTGGCGGCGGCGAGCCGGGTTCGGAAAAACTCAGCAGAACCCGGCCCGCCGCGCGGGTCAGGAGCCGGCGACCGAGCCGATGGCGGGCGGCTGCGGGACCTCACCGGGGATCACCGTGCCCAGCGATTCCTGGTAGGCCTGCTGCCACAGCCCCGCGTCCTGGATCTTCTTCAGCCAGCCGTTGACGAACTTCTTGAACGACTCGTCGCCGTGCTTGATGCCGATGCCGTACGGGTCGCTGCCGAAGGTGCCGCTGGCCAGCTGGATCTTGTCGTTCAGCTTGGTCTCGCCGGCGATCACCGGCAGGTCCTTCACCCAGGCGTCACCGCGGCCCTGCTCCAGCGCCTGCACGCACTCGGGATCGGTGTTGAACGCGATCTGCTGCGCCTGCGGGGCCAGTTCCTTGACCACGCCGGCGCCGGTGCTGCCGGTGGCCACCAGCACCTTCTTGCCGTTGAGGTCCTCCGGCCTGCTGATGTCCGGCTTGCCCTTGAGCGTGGCCACAGCCTGCCCGGAGATGAAGTACGGGCCGGCGAAGGACACCTTCTCCGCGCGCTTGGGGGTGATCGAGTAGTTCTGGATGACCGCGTCCACCGTGCTGTTCTGGATCAGCGCCTCGCGGATCTGCGGGGTGGTGGTGATGATCTTGCGCTTGGGCTCGCCGAGGATGTACTTGGCGAGCAGCTTGCCGAGCGTGGCGTCGAAGCCCTCCGCCTCACCGGTGGTGGGGTTCTGCTGGGACATCAGCGGGGTTTCCAGCGAGGCACCGATGAACAGCTCGCCCCGCTGCTTGATCGCCATCGCGGTCGGGCTGGCCGCCAGCTCCGCCTCGGTGGCCACCGGGGCGCGGTCGAGCATGCTCTGGGCGGCGTTGTTCGCCCCCGGAACCGCTTCGGTGCCGCCGGAGCAGGCACCAGCCGTCGCTCCGAAGGTGACGACCGCGCACATCAGCGCGATCCTCCTGCGCGTCGAAGACGCCTTGGCCATGGTTCGTTCGTTCCTTTCCCGGCGAGCACCGACGAGCAGCCGTGCGCCGGATCGAGCGGTGCCACCGCAGAGTGCTACTTCTGGTAGCACGCGACGTCCCGAAGCTCACCCAGTGGTGCGAAGCGAACACACGGCGCTTGGGCCGAAGAATGGTTCAGCCCAACCGGGCGCGTCAAGCAGGGCCGACGCCGGCCGGGAGTGCTCGCCGGACCGAAAAACACTGTTTTCACAGGTCCAGGGCCGCCTCTCAGATAGTGGGAACCGATGATCGGTGCGAAATATTCACCTCAAGATCACCAGAAGAGCGAGAAGATCACCATAGTGCCGGGTGGACGAATTTCGGTCGGCTGACAGTTGCCCCGTTCGCCGGAGTGACGCAGGTCGCCCTGCTTCCGTTTCTCGCTTGTTATCGATACCCTCTAGCCCCAATCGGGTGACCGGCGTCATGTGCCCGGGCTTGGGGGCGGCCTCTTTTCTCGGCGACCCAGCCGGGCGGATCGGGCTGCCCGGGCTCCCGGCGCGTGGGAACCTGGTTGCCACCGGACAGCGGTAACGGAAAACGGGAAGGAAGTCCTCGGTGCCCCAGCTCACGAGCGGGGAGCACGGTCGCAAGGCGGTGTCCTCGGCGCACCCTCGTGTCGCAGAAGGTAATGACGCGGCAACACAGGACGGCCCGAACGGAGTAACCTCGTCGCGGTCCGGCGCCCTCGCCCCGCCTCCCGGGGGCCAGCGCACCCGCGGGCTGCGCAACTGGCGGGTGAGCAACAAGCTCATCGTGGTTTTCCTCCTGCCGACCATCGCCGCGCTCTTCCTCGGCGGGCTGCGCGTCTACGAGGGCTTCGAGGACATCGGCGTCTACGACCGCGCCGAGCAGCGCATCGCGCTCAGCCAGAAGGTCGCCGCCACGGTCGACGAACTGCAGTCCGAGCGCGAGACCATGTCCGCCTGGATCGTCTCCGGCCGCCCGCAGGGCCGCGGTGAGCTGGACGACCAGATCGCCCGCTCCGACCGCGCCGCCACCACGCTCCGGGACGCGCCCGAGGTCGAGGAGATCGACGACCCGCAGACCACCGCGCTGTTCGGCCAGGCGACCGCCCGCCTCGACGGCCTCGGCCAGCTGCGGGTCTCCGCGAACGACGCCTCCTTCGCCGCGCTGGCCGCGCTCGAGTCCTACGCCGGGGTCATCGACGCGCTGCTGGCCGTCTCCGACGAGTTCGGCGCCGACGTCACCGACAAGGGCCTGCAGGACCGGCACGACGCGCTCGCCGCGCTGTCGCACGCCAAGGAGTACTCGGCCCAGCAGAACGCCTTCCTGCGCAACGCGGCGATCCGCGGCAGCTTCGAGCCGGCCGAGCTGTCCAGCATCAACACCGCCGAGGCGAACCTGGTCTCCCAGATCGACGCCTTCACCAACGTGGCCACCCCGCAGGCCCGCCAGGACTACTCGAACACGATCACCGGTGAGCTGGTCTCCCGGCGCTTCCAGTACCAGCAGCTGGCGCTGCTGCGCGCGGAGGCGAAGATCAACGTGGCGATCGACCCCGGTGCGGTCGCCCAGTCCTCGGCGGCCACGCTGAACCTGATCAGCCAGGTGGAGAACCGGCTGCTCGACGAGGCCGGTTCGTACACCGGCGGGCTGGCGGGCAGCGAGCAGCGCACGCTGATCTTCGTCTCGGCCGGCATTCTCGCCGGGCTGCTGGTCGCGCTGACGCTGATGTTCGTGGTGGCCCGCTCGATGCTGGTGCCGCTGCGCAGCCTGCGCACGAACGCGCTCGAGGTCGCCGAACGGCACCTGCCGGAAGCGGTCGAGAAGATCATGTCGGAGTCGGACCCGAAGGCGGCCGCCGAGCGCGCCATCGATCCGGTGCCGGTGCACACCACCGAGGAGATCGGCCAGGTGGCCCGCGCCTTCGACGTGGTCAACGCCCAGGCCGTGCGGCTCGCCGCCGAGCAGGCCATGCTGCGCGAGAACGTCAACGGCATCTTCGTCAACCTGTCCCGGCGGTCGCAGCGGCTGGTGGAGCGCCAGCTCGGCGTGATCGACCGGCTCGAGGCCGACGAGCAGGACCCGGACCACCTCGCCAGCCTGTTCGAGCTGGACCACCTCGCCACCCGGCTGCGCCGCAACGGCGAAAGCCTGCTGGTGCTCTCCGGTGCCGGGCTGGCCAAGTCGGTGCCGCGGCCGGTGCCCGCCGCCGACGTGATCGGCGCCGCGGTCTCGGAGATCGAGCAGTACTCGCGCGTCGAGGTCGGTGTCATCCCGGACGTCGCGGTCCAGGGCCTGACCATTCACGACCTGGTGCACGTGCTGGCCGAGCTGCTGGACAACGCCACCTACTTCTCCGAGCCGGAGACCAAGGTGACCGTGCGCGCGGTGATGACCCGCCGCCGCGCGCTGGCCATCCAGGTCACCGACAAGGGCGTCGGCATGTCCGAGGACCAGATCAACGAGGCCAACCGCCGCCTGGCCGACCCGCCCGACCTGGACGTGTCGGTGACCCGCCGGATGGGCCTGTACGTGGTCGCGCGGCTGGCCCAGCGCCACGGCATCGAGGTCCAGCTGCGGGAGAACGAGGACATCGACGGCGGCATCATCGCCAGGGTGGTGGTCCCGCCGCAGCTGCTGACCAGCGTGCCGGCCAGCGACCGCCCGCGGTCGGAGTCGTCGTTCCCGCAGATGGCGCCGGTGCCGCCGCATCAGCCGCCGAGCGAGCTGGGCGCGGACTCGCTGACCTCGCCGATGACGCTGACCCCGCTGAACCAGGAGACCGCGCCGCCGGAGGAACCGGCGGAGACGAGCCGCCCGCAGCCCGCGGTACCGGCCACCGGGTCCGGTCCGGCCACCGGCGGGCTGGTCGCGCTCGACCAGCCGATCAGTCTCGACGACCTGGTGCACGGCTCGTCCAGCGCGGCGGGCCCGTTCCTCAGCGACGCCCCGGAGCCGCCGAAGGAGCCGGTGGACGAGCAGGGCTTCCCGGTCGCCGAGTTCGACGAGAACGCCTTCCCGACCGTCACCACCCCCGCGGCGGGCACCAACGGCCGCGGGCACGCCGACACCAACGGGCACAGCAGCGAACCGTTCCCGCTGGCCCTGCCCACCCGTGAACCGACCTTCGTCCCGCCGGTCGGCAGGCCCGAGGCCGAGACCTCGGACGAGGACCAGCGCAGCGCGCTCGAAGACGACGTGCCGACTCGCCGGTTGCCGATCTACCAGTCCGTGCTCTCCCGGTGGTTCAGTGAAGCGGAGGACACCGGATCGGATGAAACCGGCTGGCCCGCGGACGCTGAAGGGGCCGCGGCCGCGCCGGAGGGGCGAGAGGGAGCGGGCGTGACCGACGGAGGATGGCAGAGCGCCTCGGACGAAGGCTGGCAGGCGGCGCAGTCGCTGCTCGAGGACAAGAGCGAAGAGATCACCGAGGCCGGCCTGCCCAAGCGGGTGCCCAACGCCTACCTGGTCCCCGGCTCGGTGACCGGGGAACCGGCCGAGCCGAGCGCCTTCGCCGACGATTCCTCCCCGCAACCGCAAGCGGCCCCGTCAATGACTAGGTCGGCTTCGGTGGCGAGAAGCCGTATGGTCAGTTTCCAGCGGGGTTATCAGAGCGGCAGGCATGCCGTCCAGGAGAATCCGGAGGCCGGTACCTCGGTGCCGGGCACGTTCGCGGGCGCCGCGGAGGACGGCGTGGCCGAACGACCTACTGAACCAAGCGCGAAGGAGTGAGAGTGACACGGGCGGGGTCAGTGCAGCCGGGCGGGCAGCCGCAGCCGGGCAAGGCGGTGCAGCAGCCGGGGGCCGGTCAGCAGGGCAGTTTCGCTTGGCTCATCACCGATTTCGTGCACCGGGTGCCCGGTGCCGCGCATGCGGTAGTGGTCTCGGCGGACGGGTTGTTGCTGGCGGCCTCACGAGGGCTGCCGAAGGACCGGGCCGATCAGCTGGCCGCCGTGGCGTCCGGGCTGACCAGCCTGGCCCGCGGCGCGGCGAAGGTGTTCGACGGCGGAGCCGTCGCGCAGACGGTGGTCGAAATGGCCAACGGGTTCATGTTCCTGATGTCGGTTTCGGACGGCTCGTGCCTGGCGGTGCTGGGCGCGCCGGACAGCGACATCGGGCTCGTGGTCTACGAGATGACCCTGCTGGTCGAACGGGTCGGCCAGCAGATGACGCCGGAACTGCGCGCTCAGCTGCAGGGCGCCGCCCGCCGCTAGGGCGGGCAGGCGCGGGACACAGAGGAGATAACCGTGGACTCGGGGCGCTCGAGAGGCGAACGTCGGTTCGACGACGACTTCTCCAGTGCGCGTTGGCCGAATGAGTCGGACAACTCGAACATTTCGGACAGCCGTGGGGGCGAGGTCGCAGGAGAGGACTGGAAGAGTTTCCGGGACCGGATAGACCGCGAGTGGCGGTCGAGGAGAGGCGGTGAGGACCCGGCACCGGAGCCGGCCGCCCCCGATCCGGGTGCCTGGCTGAACCCGGCGGACCAGCCGGTCACGCGCGGGCCCGCCGACTTCAACGTCGACGACTTCCGCGACCGCCTGCTCAGCGGGCCGGTCTCGGAGCTCTACGGCGTCGGCGGCGGCTCGCTGCGGGACGCGGCCGGCGGGTTCACCGCCTTCGGCGGGCCGGAGGAACCGGAACCGGAGCAGTTCATCCCGTCCGCGCGCCCGAGCACACCGCCGGAGGAACCGGTCGAGACCTCCGGCCTGGTCCGGCCGTACTTCCGGACCGGCGGGCGGACCAAGCCCACCTACGACCTGGCCATCGAGGCCTTGATCTCGACCAGTGAACGGGGCAGGCTGATCGATTCGGTACGGGTGCCCGAGCACCGGTCGATCTGCGACCTGTGCCTGGACACCCGGTCGGTCGCCGAGATCGCCGCGCATCTGCGGCTGCCCCTCGGTGTGGTGCGGGTGCTGATTGGTGACGTCGCCGGTCTCGGGCTGGTTCTCGTGCACAGCGGGAACACGGTCGTCGGGGACAGGCCGAGTATCGAGTTCATGGAGAGGGTGCTCAGTGGGCTTCGGAGAATTTAGCTCCGACGCGAACACGTCGGCGGCCGCGGGGCCGACTTCGTCGGCGAAGATCGTGGTGGCGGGCGGGTTCGGGTCGGGAAAGACCACGCTGGTGGGTGCGGTCTCCGAGATCGACCCGCTGACCACCGAGGCCTCGATGACCGAGGCCAGTTCCGGCGTCGACGACGTCTCGGCGACGCCGAACAAGACCACCACCACGGTGGCCATGGACTTCGGCCGGATCACCCTGGACTCGGACATCGTGCTCTACGTGTTCGGCACCCCGGGGCAGCACCGGTTCTGGTTCATGTGGGACGACCTGGCACTCGGCGCGATCGGCGCGGTGGTGCTGGTGGACACGCGGCGGCTGTCCGACGCGTTCCCGTCGATCGACTTCTTCGAGAACCGGAAGCTGCCGTACGTGGTCGCGATCAACTGCTTCGACCGCCTGCTGCACCACCAGATCGAGGACGTCCGGCACGCGCTGACCATCTCGCCGTCGGTGCCGATCATGGCGTGCGACGCGCGGGAGCGGGAGTCGGCGAAGCAGGTGCTGATTTCGGTGGTCCAGCACGCCATCCAGCACGACACCGCGCTGCGGGCGGGCTGAAGTTCCCCCTTTTTGACCGCGGGGCGGGGTCGAACCCCGCCCCGGACGCGAATACCCTGGTTCGAGCACGCGCACCGGGTAGTCGCCGGAGCAAGGAGGGACTGTGATGGCTTCCACCGCGTCCGGTGGGTTCGGCTGGCTGGTCACCGACTTCGTGCGCCGGGTGCCCGGTGCCGCCCACGCGGTGGTGGTGTCGGCGGACGGTCTGCTGCTCGCCAGTTCGGACGGGCTGCCGGTGGAGCGCGCGGAGCAGCTCTCGGCGGTGTCGTCCGGGCTGGTCAGCCTGACACAGGGCGCGGCGCGGTGTTTCGAGGCGGGTGTGGTGAACCAGACGGTGGTGGAGATGGAGCGGGGTTACCTGTTCCTGATGTCCATTTCGGACGGTTCGAGCCTGGCCGTGCTGGCCGCGCCGACCAGTGACATCGGGACGGTGGCCTACGAGATGACCCTGCTGGTGGACCGGGTCGGCCAGCAGCTGACCCCGGAACTGCGTGCGCAACTGCAAGGCGGGGTACGCGGCTGACGATGGGCTTTCCTGGGAACTTCGGACGAGATCCGCAGCCGGTGAGCGCAGATTGGGACGTACTGCACGCGGGCAGCGAACGCGAAGGGCTCGACTCACCGAGCCGGTTCGACATCACGAAGTACACAACGGGCCGGTTCACCGTTCCGGTGACGCCGCCAGCCGCGCCTTCGCGGTCGACGGGGGCATGGCCTGCCGAGCAGCCTTCCTCTGCCGAGCAGCCGTCGTGGCCAGCTGAACAGCCGTCGTGGCGTGCCGAGCAACCGTCGTGGCCAGCTGAGCAGCCGTCGTGGCGTGCCGAGCAACCGTCGTGGCCAGCTGAGCAGCCGTCGTGGCGTGCCGAGCAGCCATCGTGGCCTGGTGAACAGCCGTCGTGGCCTGATGAGCCGGAGCCCGAGCCGGAGCCCGCCCCCCTGCGGGCGATGGCCCCGGTCCGCCCGGCCGCGCGGCCCACCGCGCCGGTGTGGCCTGCCGGGCGCGCGTCACGCTCGCTGGTCCGCCCGTACGCCAGGACCGGCGGCCGCACGCATTCCGCGCACGACCTGGCACTGGAAGCCCTGATCTCCACCACGGACCAGGGCCGCGGCCAGACGGGCTCGCTGCCCACCGAGTACCGCCTGATCTGCGAGCTGTGCCACGACACGCATTCGATCGCCGAGATCGCCGCCTACCTGCGGCTGCCGCTGGGCGTGGTGAAGGTCTTCGTCGGGGACCTGGCGGACGCGGGCCTGGTGCTGATCCACCAGTCGAGCCTGATCCAGGGCGACCCGTCGGCCAGGGAGTTCATGGAGCGCGTGCTCCAGGGCCTGCGCGACCTCTAGTCCTCGACCAGCGCGGCCGAGGTGATGCGGTGCAACGGGTACCGCTCGTTGTCCGTGCTTTCCAGGATCCCGCCGCCCACGCGCGCCGGGGTGACCACCCGTTGCGCGGCCGTGCCGTGCGCGTCGACGAAGCCGATCCACACCTCGCGCTGTTCCCGCGTCGCCTTGGCGAGCAGCGCGAGCGTCATCGACGTGTCGGAACCACCACCGCCGGGGGCACGCACCGCGGTGCCGCGCCGGGTGCCCGCCGCGCGGTCGCCCGCGCGCAGGTTCGCCACGATCGACGCGATCTGGTCACCGCCCGGTGAACTGGGCTCGGCGTGCACCCGCCGCGCGTTGCGTCCCCGCGCCGGGATGCGGCGCCCCCGGTTGCGGTTCAGGTCGACCACCCGGCCGTCCGGACCCTCGGCCGCGGGCGCGAAACCGGCCGCGCGCAGCCCGTCCAGCACCTCCGCCAGCGGGTAGGTGCTGATCAGCACGGTCGGCGCGATCTTGCGCAGGTCCAGTTGCTCGGCCGCCGGATTGCCGAGCACCTCGGCCAGCAGCACCTCGTCGTCGCAGCGCAGGAACGAGCCGGCCACCCCGCCGCGCAGCCGCCCGTGCCGCCGCGCCACGTCGTCGATCAGGTAGGTCAGCGACTGCGGCACCGGCGTCGCCGATCGCTCGCCGAACAACGCGTGCAGCTCGGCCGCCGTCCGCCCGGTGTCCAGCGCGCGCCGCACCGAGGTCTCGGTGACCCGGTAGACGGTGGCGTGCCCGGCGGACTCGATGTCGGCCACCGCGGTGATCTCGGTGGCCAGGTCGGCCTCCAGCGGGCCGGGCGCGACCACCGTGAGATCCGCCTGCACCAGCACGTGGTTCACCGGGTCCGGCAAGGCTTCCGCCATCGCGAGTGTCGCGTTCGGACGGTCGTCTTCGAGCAGCGCGCCGGTGGCCGTGGTGACCGCGCCGAGCGCGACCAGGCCGAGCGCGGTCGCCTCGGACATGGTCCAGCGCACGTTCTCGTCGCGGAACCGCCCACCCCGCCGCGGTGCCTGCCACGCCAGCGCGGCGACCAGCTCCTCGACGCTCTTCACCCCGGTACCCGCGGGCAGTTCGCTGAGCGCGGCGAGCACCCGGCGACGCCCGGCGGGCGCGAGCGGGCGGCGCAGTTCCTCGGACAGCGGCGCCAGCGGCTTGTCCTTCGCGTCGCGCTGCCCGGCGAGGCCGGGGGAGCGCGGCAGGTCCAGCCACGCCTGCGCCAGCATCGCCCAGCGCGCCGCCGGTTCCGAGGCGAGCCAGCTGTCGGCGAGCACGGTCGGCACCCATTCGGGCGTGCCGCTCTGGTCGTCACCGGCCAGCCCGGCCCCGACGGCGACCTCCGCGACCAGGGTGGCGCGCTGGTCGTCCACATCCAGTTCCCGAGCCAGCTTCCGCAGCTCGCGCACGCCGAGCCCGCCGGACTTGAGCACCGGCGGCGGCTGTTCCGACCACAGCGCGATCAGGCGTTCGGTGTGCCGCAGGAACTCCATCGCCTCCCCGGCCGCCGCCTGGTCCACTGTGGACTGCTGGTGCGGGTGGGTGGGCAGCTCCGGCTCGGTCAGCTGCGCGCTGCTGAACGCGTGCCCGCCGCGCAGCAGGATGCCGAGTTCACGCGGCAGCTCGACGGTGGTGTCGTCGCGGCGCAGCAGCAACCCGCGCGCGAGCAGCTTCTGCACCGGTGTGGTCGCCTCGTCAAGCGGGACCATCGCACCGGCGTCGCGGGTGTTGCCGATCGGCGGCCCGGCGGCGAGCTTCTGCAGCAGTGCGCGCTCGGCTTCGGTCACCTCGTCGACCGCGGCGGCCAAGTCGATTCCGGACAGTGCCGGCGACGGGCTGCCGAGCCCGGCGGGGAACGGGCCGAGCGCCTCCCTGGCCGTCGGCGGCACGCGGATCGCGTCGTCTTCGCCCCAGGCGAGCGCGCGGTCGCGCAGCCGCTCCAGCCCGCCCTTCGCGGGCCTGCCGAGCAGCTTGTCGACCTCCCCGATGGTGACGGGCTCGGTGTCCGCGCCCGCGAGCAGCAGCGCGTCGAACACGGCGAGGGTGAAGGTGTCCAGGTCCTCGCAGGCGCGTGAGATCGAGCCGGGCGTGCCCGCGCGCGTGGCCAGCACGGTGCTGTTGGACGGTGGCGGGGTCGCCAGATCGCGCCTGGTCTGCAACAGCGCGGCCAGCGTTCCGTCCGGTCTGGAGCGCAGCCAGTCCGCCAATGAGGTTCCGGGCATCCGGTCCAGAATATCGCCTGTTCGGACCCGTGCCGGGGTCACCTGGCACACTGGACCCGCGAGTTCGAACCATGGAGGACGACGTGGCGAAGGCCAAGACCGGTAAGAAGAACGGCATCGACCCCACCTGGCCGCACGTGGCCGAGGGGGAGCACCCGGTGTCCGAACTGGCCGCGGACCGCCAGGGCGCGCTGTCCCCGTTCGGCGACGTGACCTTCCCGCTGGACTCGGTGCCCTACGTGCACCCGGAGACCAAGATCAACAAATAGCGGTTACCGGCTGGTAAACCGGCAGATCGGCAGTGTCCGCGATCACGGGGCTAGTGTGCTGGGCACAACTGTTCCAGCGCAGATCGCGGGGGTACTCCCATGCCGGTTCCCGGTCCTGGTTATTCGATCACCGTCCGAGTCGAGGCGCCGTCTTCGGCGAGCGCGGCGGGCGATCTGACCAGTGCGGTCGGCCGCGTCGGCGGGGTGCTCACCGCGTTCGACGTGGTCGAGTCGCACCCCACCTCGATCGTGGTGGACATCAGCGCCAACGTGCTCTCGGCCAACCACGCCCAGGACATCACCGAGGCGCTCGACGCGCTGCCCGGTGTGCGGGTGCGGAAGTTCTCCGACCGCACCTTCCTGATCCACCTCGGCGGCAAGATCGAGGTCACCCCCAAGGTCGCGCTCCGCAACCGTGACGACCTCTCCCGCGCGTACACGCCGGGCGTGGCCCGCGTCTGCCAGGCCATCGCGGCCAATCCCGAGGACGCGCGCCGCCTGACCATCAAGCGCAACACCGTCGCCGTGGTCACCGACGGCTCGGCCGTGCTGGGGCTGGGCAACATCGGCCCGGCCGCCGCGCTGCCGGTGATGGAGGGCAAGGCGGCGCTGTTCAAGAAGTTCGCCGACGTGGACGCCTGGCCGGTCTGCCTGGACACCCAGGACACCGAGGAGATCATCCGCACGGTCAAGGCGCTGGCCCCGGTCTACGCGGGCATCAACCTGGAGGACATCGCCGCGCCGCGCTGCTTCGAGATCGAGGCGCGGCTGCGCGACCTGCTGGACATCCCGGTCTTCCACGACGACCAGCACGGCACCGCGATCGTGGTGGTCGCCGCGCTGCGCAACGCGCTGCGGGTGGTCGGCAAGCGCATCGAGGACTGCAAGATCGTGGTCAGCGGGGTGGGCGCGGCCGGGTCGGCGATCATCCGGCTGCTGCTGCGCAAGAAGCCCGCCGACATCGTGGCCGCCGACATCGACGGCATCGTGCACTCGGCGCGCGGCAACCTCGACGACAACCTGACCGAGATCGCCGCCGCGACCAACAAGGACGGCATCTCCGGCACCCTGCACGACGCACTGGTCGGCGCGGACGTATTCATCGGGGTGTCCGCGCCGAACCTGTTCGGCGCCGAGCAGGTGGCCACCATGAACGACGACGCGGTGGTCTTCGCGCTGGCCAACCCGGACCCGGAGATCGACCCGCTGGAGGCGCAGCGGCACGCCGCGGTGGTCGCCACCGGCCGCAGCGACTACCCGAACCAGATCAACAACGTGCTCGCCTTCCCGGGGGTGTTCCGCGGCCTGCTCGACGCGCACGCGCGGCACATCGACGACGAGATGCTGCTGGCGGCGGCCGACGCGATCGCCGACGTGGTGGACGGCGAGCGGCTGAACGCCTCGTTCATCGTGCCCAGCGTCTTCGACTCGGCGGTGGCCCCGGCGGTGGCCGAAGCGGTGAAGAACGCGGCCCGCAACTAGGCCTTCGAGCCACGCCCGCGGACACGAATGTGGCTTTCGGGGCGAAATCGGCCCTGTTCAGTCTCAGCTGATGTGACACAGGTTGTGTCTCTGAGCAAGTGACACACCCTGGGTGGGTGATGCTGCGGGGTCTGTTGCCTGGACGGCGTTGTGGTGGCTGGCCATGGCGCGGAAACGGGCGATGATGCATCTGATGGATGCGGTGGTGGCTGCGGGGGCTGATGTCGGGAACGTGTCGGAGTGGTGCCGGGTCAACGGTGTTGACCGGCGCACGTTTTACCGGCATCGGGAACGGGCCCGGGCCGAGGGACAGTGGAGTCCTCGGTCCCGGCGTCCGGTCACTGTCCCGCACGCCACCGCGGAGCCGGTGGTGGCTCAGATCGTGCGGTTACGCCAGGAACTGGCGCCGGACAACGGCGCGGATTTCATCCATGACCGGCTCGAGGTGCTCGCGGCCGAGCGGGACTGGGCGGGACAGGGCTGGCCGGTGCCGTCGCGGGCCACGATCAACCGCGTCCTGGACCGGAAAGGCCTGCTGGTCAGCAACCCCCGTAAACGGCCGCGGTCGTCCTGGCGGCGGTTCAGCTATGCCCGGCCCCGGGACTGCTACCAGATCGACGCCACCGAGATCGTGCTCGCCGACGGCAGCAAGGCCGTGGTCTTCGATGTGCTCGACGATTGCACCCGCATGCTGCTGGCCTGCCAGGCAGCCCGGTCGGAAACCGCCGCGGCGGCCTGCACCGCGATCAGTGCCGCGTTCACCGAGCACGGCCCACCCGCGATCGTGCTCTCCGACAACGGCCCCGCCTTCACCGCCCATCCCCGGCACCCACACGCCGGCCCCACCCAGTTCGCCCGCACCGTCACCACCACCGGCGCCCGCCTGATCCACTCCAGCCCCTACCACCCGCAAACCTGCGGCAAAGTCGAACGCCACCATCAAACCCTCAAAAAATGGCTGGCTCGCCAACCCCACCCACCAACCACCCTGACCAGCCTGCAAACACTGCTCGACACCTACCGCGACTACTACAACACCCGCCGCGGGCACAGCGCGCTCGGCCGCCACACCCCGCACCACGCCTGGACCCACGCCGAACACCACGGCGGCCCCACCCACCCGCCCGTCCAAACCGACGCCACCATCCACCGGCTCACCGTCAGCAAACTCGGCACCATCTATCTCGGACACCGAAAACGCCTACTCATCGGCCGCGAACACACCGGCAACACCATCACCATCATCCGCGACGGCGACCGGATCACCGCCTACACCAGCCACGGCCACCCCATCGGCCACACCCACCTCGACCACACCAAAGACTGGCAAGGCACCCTCACCCCCGCCGCCTAACATGTGTCACAACAACCGAGACAACACTGCGACAGATCTCCCGAGACACGACAGGGCGAAATCGGCCCCCAAAGCCACATTCGTGTCCAGGGGTGTGCCCGGGCGGGAGGCGCATCGGCCGGCGCCGCCGGGCACGCCCAGGGGGTAGTCTCCGGCGGGTGAGCGAACTTACGCACGTCGACGCGGCGGGCGCGGCTCGCATGGTCGACGTCTCCGCCAAGGATTCGACGGTCCGCGTCGCCTACGCCAGCGGCGTGGTGCGGACCACCGCCGAGGTGGTCGGGCTGCTGTCGTCGAACGGCCTGCCCAAGGGCGACGCGCTGGCCACCGCGCGCATCGCCGGCATCATGGGCGCCAAGCGCACGCCGGAGCTGATCCCCCTGTGCCACCAGCTGGCCCTGTCCGGGGTCGAGGTGGAGTTCACCCTGGGCGAGGCGGAGATCCGGATCCTGGCCACGGTCCGCACGAAGGACCGCACCGGCGTGGAGATGGAGGCGCTGACCGCGGTGGCGGTGGCCGGGCTGACCGTGCACGACATGATCAAGGCGGTGGATCCGGCCGCCTCATTGGACGAGGTGCGGCTGGATCGCAAGGAGGGCGGCAAGACCGGCCTCTGGGAGCGTGGTGAGCGATGAAGCGCGCACGGGTGATCGTGGCCTCCAACCGGGCCGCGGCCGGGGTGTACCCGGACCGCACCGGGCCGGTGATCGCCGACTGGCTGGCCCAGCGTGACTACGAGGTGCCGGACCCGATCGTGGTCGAGGACGGCGAGCCGGTGGCGCGGGCGCTGCGGGCCTGCCTGGCCGAGGACGTGCACGTGGTGATCACCACCGGCGGCACCGGCATCTCCCCGACCGACCGCACGCCGGAGGCGACCACGCCGCTGCTGGACTACCAGCTGCCCGGGGTGGCGGACGCGGTGCGGGCGGCCGGGCTGCCCGCGGTGCCGACGGCGGTGCTTTCGCGGGGTGTCGCCGGGGTGGCCGGGCGGACGCTGGTGGTGAACCTGCCGGGCTCGCGTGGTGGTGTGAAGGACGGGCTCGGCGTGCTGGAGGGCGTGCTGGACCACGCGGTGGAGCAGCTGCACGGTGGCGACCACGTGCCGTCGGCCGGGACGTCCGGGGCGCGGATCGCGCTGGCCGCGGTGACGGACGCGCCGATCTCGGTCGACGAGCACGCCGCCCTGGTCGCCGACGACGCGGCGGGTGCCGTGGTGACCTTCTCCGGGGTGGTCCGCGACCACGACGGCGGCAAGGGCGTGCGGGGCCTGGTATACGAGGGGCACCCGAGCGCCGGGGACGTGTTGGCTCGGGTGGTGTCGGAACTGGCCTCGCGGTTCGACGGCGTGCGGGCGGTGGCGGTCAGCCACCGGATCGGCACGCTGGCCATCGGGGACGTGGCACTGGCCTGCGCGGTGGCGGCGGACCACCGCAAGGAGGCGTTCCTGGCCTGCTCGGACCTGGTGGACGAGGTGAAGGCGCGGCTGCCGGTGTGGAAGCACCAGACCTTCACCGACGGCACCGACGAATGGGTCAACTCCCCCTGACCAGCGGTTGAGCCCTTCGGCTGGGGTGTCACGAATGTGGCTTTCGAGACGTATGGCGTCCCGAAAGCCACATTCGTGACACTCCGGCCTCCCCGGGCGCCCCCTTATTTGCGGGCGGTGTGAGTGGCCAACTCCGTTCAGTGAGCAAAGGCGAAACGCACCGCCCGAAAGACTGGGGTTTTCCCGCGTGCAAAAGGCGCCGCACACGGCGAAAGGGTCCCACCGCCCAGGGGATTGGCGGTGGGACCCTTTCTGCGGATAACGGCGTTACCCAGCCGTGATCACCGGTAGTGCTCGCCCGAATTCGGGGCGGAAGGTCACTTGGTGGCGATCTTCTGGCCGACCACGATGAAGTCGGCGTTCGGGATGAAGTCCTTGTTCAGCTCCTGGAGCTTCGCGAACCCACCCTCGACGTTGTGCGCCTGCGCGATCTTCGACAGGGTGTCACCCGCGACCACGGTGTAGTCGCCGGCCGGGTTGGACTTCGCCACACCGGTGGTGACCGGGGCCGACTTGGGGGCCGGGGCCGACGACTTCGGCGCGGCCTTCTTCGGCGCCGGGGCGCTCTTCTTCACCGAGCCCTGGGTGTTCTTGCCCTTGTAGCTGGCGGACGAGCCGCCCTTCTTGCCGCAGGTCGGCCAGGCGCCGATGCCCTGACCAGCCTTGACGCGCTCGGCCACGGCGATCTGCTCCTCGCGGGAGGCGTTGTGGGCGCTGCCCTTGCCGCCGTAGGCCTTCCAGGTGCTCGGCGAGAACTGCAGGCCACCGGAGTAGCCGTTGCCGGTGTTGATGGACCAGTTGCCGCCGCTCTCGCACTGGGCGATGGCGTCCCAGTTGGTGCCCTCGGCCTGCGCGGGGGTCGCAGCGATGGCGAGCGGGGCGCCGACCGCCATACCGGCGATCGCCACGCGGGCGATGTGCTTGGTAGCGGCGGACATCTTGCGGTGCTTGCCTCGGTAAGCCATTGGTTTACTACTCACTTCCCGCGCCTGCTGAACATCGGGGGGTTCATTGCCGTCCCTGTCCGAGAAGTTTTCTTTCGCTCGGGGTTTGGGCCGGGATTCCGCCGGACAGGGTTCGGCGCTTCGGAATCCCGGTGTTGCTCTGGTCGGTCGGGGCCAACCGAAAAGCGACGGTACGTAACCTTCGGCGTGATCGGAAATTATTCGGGGTGTGACCTACGTCACTGTAACGAGGCGCAACCTTTGGCGATTCCGGTGTTTTCCCAGCTCAGCTGGCCGTTACCGGGCCGTATCCTTCCCGAGATAATTCACTGATCGTGAGGCTTGGGTCACGTGGAAAACGCACCTCTACGCCGTTGGAGCGCATATGCGTTATGTGCGCTAATCCCGGAGGAAGGCCGCCAGGCCCGCCAGGTCGTCGGTGTTGATGTGGTCCACACCCGCGGCCGTCAGCTCGGTCCAGACGGCCTCTCGCGCCGGGCCGGGGGCGTCCGGCGTGGCCCAGAACCGCACCCGCTGCCCGGCCCGGTGCGCGGTCGCCACGATCTCCCGCAGCCGCGCCCGCTCGGCCGCCGGGAACTCGCCCTCACCGGTCCAGGTGAACAGCTTCGTCCAGTTGTCGGAGACCAGCGGCGTCAGGCGGGGGTCGGAACCGGGCCCCAGATCGTCCTGAGCGGCGATACGGCCGTCGTAGAAGGCCAGCCGCTCCCGCTGGGCCGAGAGGACCTCTCGCGGCCGATTGCCGGACAGCACGACCTCCACCGCCTTGTCGCGCACCCAGCCGTCCCGGTAGGCGGTGAAGAGGAACGAGTACCGCGGGGACGCCAGCACCCGCGAGAGCGCCGCGTAGGTGTCCTCGGCGCCGCTCTTGATGTCCACCAGCAGCTGGAACGGCATCCGCCGCGGGTAGACGTGCCCGTGGTTGGCCAGCACGCGCTGCCGCAGCGGCTCCAGGTACAGCGCCTCCAGCGTGCGGTCCGGCCGCACGTCCACCAGGTCGTGCGCCACCAGCAACTGCCCGCCGACCAGGTAGATGTCCGCCTCGACACTGGTGAACCCCTGGTCCAGCGCGTCGTGCAGCGGGCGGGGGTGCTCGTAGTCGTTGTGCGCGTGCGCCCGCGCGAGCGGCTTGACCCAGTGGCCCGCCGAAGCGGGCGCGGCCAGCCCGGCCACGGCAAAAGCGGTCAGCAGGAGCACGAGGAGGCGGCGCATGCGCGCCAGCCTCGGTGAACGCGGCGTCCGGCGGGTGACCGCCGGGTTAACCACCGGCGAAAGGCGGCAGGACGTCCAGCTCGGCGCCGTCGGGCAGGCGGTACGAGGTGTCCCGCACCGCGACGCCGTTCAGCAGGAAGCTGGCCACCTCGAGCACCTTGGGCAGCCGTTCCGGGTGCCGCAGGCGCAGCTGCTCCACCGCCTCCGCCACCGACGCGCCGGACGGCAGCGTCAGCACCTCGCTGTCCACCCCGGTCGCGGCCCGTGCCGAGGCGAAGAACCGCACTTGGACCGTGGTCACCCGCATCAACCGCCGATCGCGCTCATCGGCCGGATCGGCTGCGCGAACCCGGCCTCGTTGATCTCGTGCCCGGCCAGCTTGCCCCACATGGTTTCGCGCCAGGCGTCGGCTATCTCCTCGTCGCGCGCGCCCCCGCGCAGGAGGGCCCGCAGATCGGTCTCGTCGTTGCTGAACAGGCAGGACCGCACGGCACCGTCGGCGGTCAGCCGGGTGCGCTCGCAGGCCGAGCAGAACGGCCTGGTCACCGACGCGATCACACCGACGTCACCGGGACCGCCGTCGACCAGCCAGCGCTCGGCGGGCGCGCCACCACGCGGCGCCTCGCTCGGGGTCAGCTCGAACTCGGCGCCGAGCAGCTCGAGGATGTCCTGCGCGGTGATCATGCCGCCGCGGTCCCAGCCGTGCTGCGCGTCCAGCGGCATCTGCTCGATGAACCGCAGGTGGTAGCCGTTGTCCAGGCAGTACCGCAGCAGCGGCACGGCCTCGTGGTCGTTGACCCCGCGCATCAGCACCGCGTTGACCTTGACCGGCGACAGCCCGGCGTCGCGGGCGGCGGCCAGGCCGTCGAGCACGTGCCGCAGCCGGTCGCGGCGGGTCAGCTCGGTGAAGGTCTCGCGGTCGATGGTGTCCAGCGAGACGTTGATCCGGTCCAGCCCGGCCGCGACCAGTGCCTCGGCGCGTTTGGCCAGGCCGATGCCGTTCGTGGTCATCGACAGCCGCGGTTTGGGCCGCAGCGCGGACACCTCCGCGACGATCCGCTCGAGCCCCTGGCGCAGCATCGGTTCACCGCCGGTGAGCCGGATGTCGGTGACCCCGAGCGACTCGACCGCGATCCGCAGCAGCCGGAGCAGCTCGTCGTCGCTGAGCACCTGGTCGCCAGGAAGCCAGTCGAGGCCCTCCGCCGGCATGCAGTAGGTGCAGCGCAGGTTGCACTTGTCGGTCAGGGACACCCGCAGGTCGGTGGCCACCCGGCCGAACGAGTCGATCAGCCCCGGGTGGTCGGGCCGGGGTTCGGCGGGGTTCTGCCGCTTCCCGGACACCCGGGGAATGCCAAGATCTACCGCCGTCACCCTCCCCAGGGTAGTGCCGATCCGGACGATCAGCGGTCAAGCTTCGGACGAGACGGTGGCGTCTTGATGGCGCATCCGCACCTGCGGAGTTAGCCTGCTGCGCATGCCGCAGTTTCGGTTGGCCGAGGTCGCCCGGTTGCTCGGGGTCAGCGACGACACCGTGCGCCGGTGGGTCCGCGCCGGCCAGCTGACCGCCTTCGACGACACCAGCGGGCGCAAGGTGGTCGACGGTGCCGAGCTGGCCGCCTTCGCCAGGGCGCACGCCGACGAGCCGCCGGACCCGTCGCGGGTCGGCCGGTCCGCGCGCAACCGGTTCGTCGGGCTGGTCACCGAGGTGGTCCAGGACAAGGTGATGGCGCAGGTGGAGATCCAGTGCGGGCCGCACCGGGTGGTCTCGCTGATGAGCAGCGAGGCGGTCGCCGAAATGGGCCTCAAACCGGGCTCGCTGGCGGTCGCCGTGGTCAAGGCAACTCAGGTGATCGTCGAGACCCCCACCGGCTAATAGGGTGGCACCCATGAGCGACGAACCGCGCTGGAGCTATCTCAGCGACATGGACGGGGTGCTGGTCCGCGAAGAGCACCTGGTGCCCGGCGCCGACGAGTTCCTCGCCGAACTGCGCGCCAACGGCATCGGCTTCCTGGTGCTGACCAACAACTCCATCTACACCCCGCGCGACCTGCGGGCGCGGCTGGCCAGGACCGGGCTGGACGTGCCGGAGGAGTCGATCTGGACCTCCGCGCTGGCCACCGCCGAGTTCCTGCACCGCCAGCGCCCGAACGGCTCGGCCTTCGTGATCGGCGAGGCCGGGCTGACCACCGCGCTGCACGAGGTCGGCTACGTGCTGACCGACCGCGACCCCGACTACGTGGTGCTCGGCGAGACCCGCACCTACAGCTTCACCGCGATCACCAAGGCCATCCGGATGGTCGAGGCCGGCGCCAAGTTCATCGCCACCAATCCGGACGCCACCGGCCCCAGCCTGGAGGGCTCGATGCCGGCCACCGGCTCGGTCGCCGCGCTGATCGAGAAGGCCACCGGCCGCCAGCCGTACTTCGTCGGCAAGCCGAACCCGCTGATGATGCGCTCGGCGCTGCGGGCCATCGGCGCGCACTCCGAGCACACGCTGATGATCGGCGACCGGATGGACACCGACGTGCACGCCGGGATCGAGGCCGGGCTGGAGACCATCCTGGTGCTCACCGGGATCTCCACCAGGGAGACCGCCGAGCTCTACCCCTACCGGCCGACGCTGGTGCTCGACTCGGTGGCCGACCTGATCGGGCGGACCAAGGATCCGTTCGCGCAGGGGTGACGAACCTCTCGATCGAGCAGGCCTTATCTTCAGGGGATGAACGATGCCGGTGCGGCGGGACAGCCGACCTATGTGGTGGGTGACGTACACGGGCATCGGGACGGGCTGGCCGAGGCGCTGACCGCGAAGGAGCTGATCGACGAGGACGGCGACTGGGCCGGTGGCAAGAGCCGCGTGTGGTTCCTCGGCGACTTCGTCGACCGCGGCCCCGACGGCGTCGGCGTGATCGACCTGGTGATGCGCCTGCAGGAGCAGGCCGCGGAGGCGGGCGGCGAAGTGCACAGCCTGCTCGGCAACCACGAGATCCTGCTGCTGGGCATGCACCGCTTCGGGGACACCGAGGTGCCGTCGGACTTCGGCCCGCGCAGCTTCGGCCGCAGCTGGGAGATCAACGGCGGGCAGCCGTCGGACCAGGAGAAGCTGACCGACCGCCACATCGAGTGGCTGGTCGAGCGCCCGCTGCTGGCGCACGCCGAGGACTACCTGCTGATGCACTCCGACACGCTGGAGTACCTCGAATGGGGTGCCGACGTCGAGGAGATCAACCGGAACGCGGCCGAGGTGCTCGCGGGCGACGACATCTCCGAGTGGTGGGAGGTGTGGCGCCGGATGACCACGCGGTACGCCTTCCGCGGGCCGAACGGGCCGGAGATCGCGAAGCTGCTGCTGGAGCGGCTCGGCGGCGAGCGGATCGTGCACGGGCACAGCGTGATCGCCGACCAACTCGGCATCCACCCGGCGCAGATCGAGGCGCCGTACCTGTACGCGGGCGGCAAGGTGCTCGGGGTGGACGGCGGCCTGTTCGTCGGCGGGCCGTGCCTGATCGTTCCCCTGCCGTGGGAACCAGAAGACTGAGTCTTCGGCCGCGGCTCCGCCGCGGCGGCGAGGTCGCTTTTGAGCGACCTCGCAAACTTCCAGGTCGTGGGACATCTTGACCATCGTCCGGAACCAGGTCCATAGTTCTGGTATGTCCGAAGCCCAGGGTCACCGTTGTGTTGTCCCGCGGCCGAGGCGGTCTCCTCACCGCCTGGTCGGTACCGGCGTCTGCGCGCTGCTCGTGCGCCGCGGCCGCCTCGGCTCCCCGCCGAGGTAACGCGTTTTTTCCGCGTTCAGTACCGATCCCTTCGCACAGTGAGGAAACGCATTGTCTGTCGACCTGCCGATTCGTGCTGCCCTGCGCCCGGCCCGCGTTCCCGACGGCGGCATCCTGGAGGGGCCGCGGGTGCTCAACCGCCCGGATTCCCGGCCCTACGAACTGTTTTCGCTCACCCCGCTCGGTGCGGTGATCGGCGCCGAGATCGACGGCGTGGACCTCGGCCGCCCGCTGACCCCCGAGCTGCGGGCCGAGCTGAACCGCGCGCTGCTCGAGTGGAAGGTGCTGTTCTTCCGCGACCAGGACATCACTTCCGAGCAGCAGCGGGCCTTCGCGCGCAACTGGGGTCCACTTGAGACGAACCCGTTCATCCCGACCGGCGACAGCGAGCAGGTCACCCGGTTCGCCCGCAGCGCGACCATGCCCGGTTTCGAGAACATCTGGCACACCGACGTCACCTTCCGGCCGGAGCCGGCGCTCGGCTCGGTGCTGCGGCTGATCGAGGTGCCGCCGCTCGGCGGGGACACCATGTGGGCCGACATGGCCGCCGCCTACGACAACCTGCCGGAGGAAGTGCGCACCCGGATCGACGGGCTCAAGGCGGTGCACGACTTCATCCCCGGCTTCGAACGGTTCTCCGACGCGGATTTCCTGGCCGCCAAGCAGGACGAGTTCCCGCCGGTGGAGCACCCGGTGGTGCGCACGCATCCGGAATCGGGCCGCCGCATGCTTTTTGTGAACCAGGCCTTCACCACGCACATCGTGGGCCTGGAACGGGAGGAGAGCGACCGGCTGCTGCGGTTGCTGTTCCAGCAGGCGCACGTGCCCGAGTTCCAGGTGAGGTTCAAATGGCGCCCGAACTCGGTGGCGTTCTGGGACAACCGGGCCACCCAGCACTACGCGGTGAACGACTACTTCCCGCACAACCGGGTGGCCGAACGCGTGGCCATCGCGGGTGACCGCCCGTTCTGACCGCCTTCAAGCCACCGCCCACGGACACGAATGTGGCTTTCGTGTCGCGTGGGCCCCGTGGTCGGTTAGCTGGCCCGTGGTCGGTTAGCTGACCGTGGTGATGGCGGCCACTCCGGCGGGCTTCCACACGATGCAGTTCGGGCCGTAGTTGAAGGTGGCCGGCGTGTAGGTGACCTGACCCTTCGCGGGGAAGCTCACCTGCGCGCTGGCCCCGGTGAAGCGCATCTTCTCGCCGGGCCGCACCTCGGGATTGGTCAGCCCGGGCGCGGTGACCGTGCCGGTGGCCGCGCCGCCGAGCTTGAAACTGCCCCAGCCGCGGTAGGTACCCGCCGGGCTGTGCGTGGTCCAGTCCTTCACGCCGGTGTATTCGATCGTCACCGTGGCGGTCTGGCCCTGGGTGACGGTGGCCGGTGCGGTGATCGTGGTGCGGTACTGGACGTCCCAGGCCACGATCCCGCCACCGGCGGCGCAGTGGTAGTCGACGGTGACCGTGCCCGCGGCCGCGGGGGTGGCGCCGAGCACCATCGTCGCGGCGGCCGCGGTCAGCAGAACGAGGAGTTTGCGCATGGCTCCCACGATCGGCCGTCCGGCGACCGCCGGGCATCCTCTGGCCTGCGCTTTCCCAAAACTGTGAAAACCTCGCCCTTGAGGGTTTCCGGCGGGGGCGGTTCTCTTCGAGACACGGAAGAACCCGTATCCCCGTGAGGAGTTCCAGGTGTCGACGAGGAAAACCTTCAGATCGGTACTGGCCGCGCTCGCCCTGCTGTTCCCGCTCGTGGTCGCGCAACTCGCGACCGCCGCGCCGGCCGGGGCGGCCGAAATCGCCGTGCGCACGGTGTACTACGACTCGAGCGGCGCGGCGGAGTTCAAGAACGCCGTGGACGCCGGCGCCGCGGTGTGGAACAACAGCGTGAAGAACGTCCGGCTGGTGAAGGGATCGCCCGCTTCGCTGGTCATCGTGGCCGACAACGGCTGGCCGCGCGCGCAGACGTATTCGCTCGGGCGCGGCAAGATCTGGTTCGGGCGCCAGGCGGTCAACCAGGGTTATGACGTGACCCGGATCGCCGCGCACGAGATCGGGCACATCTTCGGCCTGCCGGACCGGCGGACCGGGCTGTGCCAGGACCTGATGTCGGGTTCGAGCGCGCCGGTCTCGTGCACCAACGCGTACCCGAACGCCAAGGAGAAGGCCGAGGTCGAGGCCAACTTCGCCGGTTCACGCGCGGCTGCGGAATTCCGGGGCTACTACGACGAGACCCCGGTCGCCGCGTTCTGACGCGCTTTCCCGGTGCCGTGAAGCCACTTTCACGGCACCGGCACGATCTCCTTGCCCAGCGGCACCAGGGAAACCGGGATCAGCTTGAAGTTCGCCACGCCCAGCGGGATGCCGATGATGGTGACGCACAACGCCAGCCCGGTGACCAGATGCCCGATGGCCAGCCACCAACCGGCCACCACGATCCAGATGATGTTGCCGAGGACCGAGGCCGCGCCCGCGCCGCGCCGGTCGACCAGCGTCCGGCCGAACGGCCACAGCGCGTAGTTCGCCATCCGGAACGCGGCGCGGCCGAACGGGATGGTGATGATCAGGACGAAGCAGATGACCCCCGCGATCGCGTAGCCCACCGCCATCCAGAAGCCGCAGAGCACCAGCCAGATGACGTTCAGGATCGTCTTCATGTCCCCATTGTCCCGTGAAGTCCGGGTCAAGCGTGGAGTTCGCCGGAGAACACCGTCACGGCCTGTCCGGACAGGGTGACGCGGTCGCCGTTCAGGTGGACGCGCACCACCCCGCCGCGCGGGGAGGCCTGTTCGCCGACGAGCTCGTCGCGGCCGAGCCGTCCGGCCCAGTAGGGCGCCAGCGTGCAGTGCGCCGAACCGGTCACCGGGTCTTCGTCCACGCCCTTCGCCGGGGCGAAGAACCGGCTGACGAAGTCGATGCCGTCGCGGTCACCGGGTGCGGTGACGGTCAGGCCGCGCACGTCCAACGCCCTGATCGCGTCGAGGTCCGGCCGCAGTTCGCGCACCTGGGCCGCGTTCCCGGCGACCACCAGCAGGTCGAACTTCCCCTTGGCGACGTGCTCGACGGTCACGCCGGGTAACGCGGCCGCCGGATCGATCTCGATCGGTTCGGACCGGTCCGCCGGGAAGTCCATCCGCACCCAGCCGCCGTCCGCAGTGCAGCGCAGCTCCCCGCTCTTCGTGCTGAACACCTGGTCGCCGCCGAGCACGTGGGCGGTGGCCAGCGTGGCGTGCCCGCACAGGGCGACCTCGGCGACCGGCGTGAACCACCGCAACGGCTTCGCGCCCTCGCCGGTGGTGACCACGAAGGCGGTCTCGGAATGCTTCAGCTCCGCGGCCACCGACTGCATCCAGGCTTCCTCGGCGGGCGCGTCGAGCAGCACCACTCCCGCCGGGTTGCCCGCGAAGGCGTGATCGGTGAACGAGTCCACGAGGTACATGCGCATACTCCGATTTAAGCTGGGCACGGAGTCACCGTCGACCAGCAGGAGGACACCCATGCCCGCCGTCCCGAGTTACTCCTCCGGAATCTCCGATGTGCCCCTGCTCGGCGACACCATCGGCGACAACCTGGCGCGCACGGTGGCCGCCTTCGGTGATCGGGACGCGCTGGTCGAACGGCCCACCGGGCGCCGGTGGACCTACCGCGAACTGGCCGCCGACGTGGACGCGCTGGCGATCGGCCTGCTCGGGCTGGGCATCACCAAGGGTGACCGCGTGGGCATCTGGTCACCGAACCGGGCGGAGTGGACGCTGCTCCAGTACGCCACCGCGAAGATCGGCGCGATCCTGGTCAACATCAACCCGGCCTACCGGTCGCACGAGCTGAAGTTCGTGCTGAACCAGGCCGGGGTGCGGCTGCTGGTGGCCGCCGAGTCGTTCAAGACCTCCGACTACGCGGCGATGATCGAGCAGGTCCGGCCGGAGTGCGCCGGGCTGGAGCACGTGGTGCTGCTCGGCACCGAGGCGTGGGATGCCTTGCTGGACAACGAGGTCGACGCGGACCGGCTGGCACGCGTCGGCGAGACGCTCGGCGCCGACGACCCGATCAACATCCAGTACACCTCGGGCACCACCGGTTTTCCCAAGGGCGCGACGCTTTCGCACCACAACATCCTGAACAACGGGTTCTTCGTCGGTGAGCTGTGCGGGTACACCGAGGCCGACCGGATCTGCATCCCGGTGCCGTTCTACCACTGCTTCGGCATGGTGATGGGCAATCTCGCGGCGACCTCGCACGGTTCATGCATGGTGATCCCGTCGCCGTCGTTCGAGCCGAAGGCGGCGCTGGAAGCGGTGCAGGCCGAGCGGTGCACCTCGCTGTACGGGGTGCCGACCATGTTCATCGCGGAACTGTCCGAACCGGACTTCGACGACTACGACCTGGGCAGCCTGCGCACCGGGATCATGGCCGGTTCGCCGTGCCCGGTCGAGGTGATGAAGCAGGTGATCGAGCGGATGGGCATGGCGGAGGTGTCGATCTGCTACGGCATGACGGAGACCTCGCCGGTGTCCACGCAGACGCGGGCGGACGATTCGGTGGAGCGGCGGGTGTCCACCGTGGGCCGGGTCGGGCCGCACCTCGAGGTGAAGGTGGTCGATCCGGAGACCGGGCTGACGGTGCCGCGTGGTGAGCCGGGCGAGCTGTGCACGCGCGGGTATTCGGTGATGCTGGGCTACTGGGAGCAGCCGGAGAAGACCGCCGAGGTGATCGACGCCGCGCGGTGGATGCACACCGGCGACCTCGCCGTGATGGACGACGAGGGCTACGTGAACATCACCGGGCGGATCAAGGACATGGTGATCCGCGGTGGGGAGAACGTGTACCCGCGGGAGATCGAGGAGTTCCTCTACACGCACCCGGACATTCTCGACGCGCAGGTGATCGGCGTGCCGGACGTCAAGTACGGCGAGGAACTGATGGCGTGGGTGCGCCTGCGGGAGGGCGCCGCCCCGCTGACCGCCGAGTCGCTGCGGGAGTTCTGCACGGGGAAGCTGGCGCACTACAAGATCCCGCGGTACGTGCACGTGGTGGACGAGTTCCCGATGACGGTGACCGGGAAGGTGCGGAAGGTCGAAATGCGGGAGCAGGCGGTGACCCTGCTGGGCCTGGAAGCCGCCGCCTCCTCCAAGCACGCCTGAGTGACGCGATGTCACGAATGTGGCTTTCGAGACGCGAAACGTCTCGAAAGCCACATTCGTGACGTCTCTCAGGCCGTGGCGATGACTTCGGCGAAGGCCTTCGCGTCCTCTTCGCCGAAGGTGTCTTCCAGGATCTCCGGCGTGTAGTCGAGGTCGATCTGCTCCACCGGGGTGCCGCGCGCGGACTCGATGGCGCCCAGCCGCCGCTGCGCCCGGTCGGCGGCGTAGGAGATGAACTCCTGCGGGTCGTTGTCGAACGGCCGCGGCTCCTCGAACTGCTCGTTCACCCACTGGATCATGCCCAGCGCGTGCGGCAGCAGTTCACCCATCCGCTCCTGCACCACGTCCCACAGCGAGTCGTCCGCGGCCACGTGCCGCCGGCAGGTGAAGGTGCCCCACGCCATGTGCCGCCGCTCGTCGTCGCCGATGCGGCGCACCAGTTCCTGCATGCCCGGCAGGATGTTCCGCGAGGTGCACACCTTCTGCCACGCGTAGTACCCGGTCAGCGCGAGGCTGCCTTCGACGACGTGGTTGTAGGTGACGCTCGCGCGCACCTGGTTCGCCGGGCTCGGGTCGGACGCCAGCACGCCCAGCGACTGCGGCAGTTCCTCGTAGAACAGCTTGCGGTAGTGCGGGTTCTCGGCCACGTACGGGTGCAGGTCCTCGGTCAGCCCGACGGCGTCCATCCAGCGCCGGAACACCTCGGTGTGCTTGGCCTCTTCGAAGCAGAACTGGCTCAGGTACATCTCGTCGCCGAACCGGCCGGTGGCCGCCATCGCCTTCATGAACGGCTGGATGTCCTCGGTCACCGCCTCCTCGCCGGCGATGAACTGGGCGCACAGGTAGGTCGCCGACCGCCGCTCGTCGTCGGTCAGCGTCTGCCAGTCGGCGCGGTCCTGGCTGAAGTCGATGTCCGCCGGGTTCCAGAACTTGGCGTTGCCCTTGACAAAAAGGCGCAGCGGGAACGAGTCCCAGTTGAGCCCGCCCCGGCGCAGTGAGCTGAAACCGCTGCGCATTTCGGTCGTGGTCATGATGTGAACCTCTCACTCCATTGTGGACGAGGAGTACTTCTCGATCGCCGGGGCGATCACCGCGCACACCTGGTCCGCCGCCTCGGCGGGGGAGTGCGTCGGCAGCACGAGGTGGCTCAGGTTGAGCCGGACCACCGTCTCCGCGAGCAGTTCCGCGTGCTCGTCGGCCAGGCCGGGCACGCGCGAGCGGTAGTGCTCCGCCGCCGCGTCGGCCGCGGCCCGCAGCACGGGTTCGGCGCGGGTGGTCAGCAGCGGCAGCAGGTCCTCCGCCGGTCCGGTGCCGAGCGCGGCCGCGACCAGCGGGTTCTCCCGCGCGTGCTCGATGGTGAAGGCGGTGGCCGAGCGCACGCCGCCGAGCAGGTCGGGCGCCGCTTCGAACCGCTGGTGGATGCCGTCGAGGAACTCCGCGGTGGTGCGCAGCGCGACCGCTTCGGCGAGCGCGGCCTTGGTGCCGAACTCGTTGTAGAGGGTCTGCCTGCTCACCCCGACCCGCGCCGCCACGTCGGCCATGCGCAGCGCGGTGTAGCCCTTCTCGATCAGCAGCGAGGTCGCCGCGACGAGCAGTTCCTCGCGCAGCGAAGCCTTCGCGCGCTGGGTGAAGGAAGTGACCTCGGACACAACTTCAGCTTGACACAGGTCGCCCATATGTCAAGACGGTTGACGTCGAACGGGTGCCTGTCCAGTCGGCTACCGTGCAGGCGTGGGGATCACCGTGGGGTTCGACCTCGACATGACCTTGATCGATCCGCGGCCGGGCATGGTCGCGGCGCTCGACGCGCTCGCCGAGGAATCGGGGCTGCCGCTCGACGGCGAGCACTTCGCCGCCAATCTCGGCCCGCCGCTGGACGCCGTGCTGCGCGGGTTCGAAGCACCCGAGGAACGCATCCCGGCGCTGGTGGACCGGTTCCGCGAGATCTATCCGGAGATCGTCGTGCCGCGCACCGTGGCACTGCCCGGCGCGCACGCCGCGCTGGACGCGGTGCACCGCGGCGGTGGGCGCACGGTGGTGGTCACCGGCAAGTACGCGCCCAACGCCGCGCTGCACATCAAGGCGCTCGGTTTTGAGGTGGACGTGCTGGTCGGCGAGCTGTGGTCGACCGGGAAGGCCGCCGCGCTCACCGAGCACGGGGCCGAGGTCTACGTCGGCGACCACCTCGGCGACATCAACGGCGCGCTGGCCGCCGGGGCGGTGCCGGTCGGCGTGACCACCGGACCCTGCGGCCGCGACGAGCTGGTCGAGGCCGGGGCGCGGGTGGTGTTCGACAGCCTGTCGGAGTTCCCGGGCTGGTTCGAGGGGCTTAGTCCTCGCGGTTAGCCGCTTTGCGGTGTTCGCGGATCAGGGCCCACAGGCCGAGCCCGAGCCCGAGCGGGGTGAGCACGCCGGCGACCGCGCTCAGCCACACCGGCAGGTCCTCCAGACCCGCTGCGAACAGCACAAAAACGGCGAGCACCGCGAGCATGCCGACGGCGAACAGGCCGATCCCGGCACGCATCAGCAGCGGCTTGGTCCTGGGCAGGCTCTCCATGGGCACCAGATTAGAGCGCCACGCAGTGTGTCCGGTATGTGCTTCGCTTCACCGGACGGTGGGGGATACGCTTGTAGGTACGCGCGTCTGGGTACGCCCTGGGCGCGCGTTCGTCGTGCATGGCTGCGCGACGTGGGACACGTGAGTGAAGGAACGGGTGAGGGCAGTGCCGACCGGCAAGGTCAAGTGGTACGACGCGGAGAAGGGTTTCGGTTTCGTCACCCAGGATGGCGGCGCGGACGTCTACATCCGGAAAGCCGCGCTACCGCAGGGCGTAGCGGCGCTCAAGGCCGGTCAGCGGCTGGAGTTCGGCGTGGCCGACGGCCGCCG
Organism: Amycolatopsis albispora; assembly: GCF_003312875.1. NCBI lineage: Bacteria > Bacillati > Actinomycetota > Actinomycetes > Pseudonocardiales > Pseudonocardiaceae > Amycolatopsis > Amycolatopsis albispora. The sequence continues at coordinate 5,554,163 of NZ_CP015163.1, read as the reverse complement.
GGGGCCGCAGGCGCTGTCGGTCCGGCTGCTCGACCCGCCGCCTTCGGTGGCCGAGGCGCGGCGCCGTCCCGCGGAGGAGCTGCACGGCCTGATCGAGGACATGATCAAGCTGCTCGAGGCGAAGGTGCAGCCGGACCTGCGGCGCAACCGCTATCCGGATCGCAAGCACACCAAGCAGATCGCCGAGATCATGCGCGCGGTCGCGCGCGACCTGGACCCCTAAACCGGTTCGCCCTGTGTCGCGGTGGCACGCGCCCGGCCCGCAGCGTCCGGCGCGCGGGTGGCCCGCGGCCTCGGACTCTGAGCCGACTCGATCTGCGGCGTCGAGCGCGCGACTTGGAGCCCTAAGCCGACTCGAGCAGCAGGGCGGGTCTCGCGGCCTCGATCCCTAAGCCGGTTCGACCTGGAGGGTCCAGATGCCGCGCACGACCAGTTGCGGGTTGCCCTGGTCGTCTTCGATGGCCGCGCCGGTGCCGTCGATCGCGGTGGCCGCGCTGATCTGCTGGATCTCCACCACCACCAGCTGGTCGCCGGGACCGGCGGTGGCGGTGTAGGCGTGCTGCTCGCCGGGGGAGAAGAACTCCTGCTTCACCGGCTGCAGGTTGCCCGCGGCGTCCTGGTACTGGACGTTGACCAGCCACGGTGTGTCGACGATCTCACTCGGCAGCGAGATCTGCACGGGCTTGCCGGGGCGCACCTTCAACCGCGCCTCGGCCCCGTCGTGCTGCTCGCAGCTGGACACCACGGCGTCGCAGTGGATGAACGGGCCGGTCCGCACGGTGTTGCCGTCGGCGAAGAAGGTCACCTCGGGCGGCGGCACCGGGGAGCAGCCGGACAGCGCGAAGGCCCCACCGGCGAGAACGGCCAGAACACCGAAACGACGCATGCCCCGAACTCTACGAGCCCGTCGGTCCGCGCGAAGGAGCCGGTCCCCCGCTGCGCACGCCACGCGGCGGGGTGCTGGTCGCGTCCGGCCGAAGTGGACGGTCGCCGCCGAGGCCGGGGATGAGCGAGCTGCCGCGGTGCACCAGCATCGTCTGCACCACCCCGAGCGCCAGCAACACGGAGATCACCAGGAAGCCGATCCAGTAGCTCGGCGGCAGCAGCAGCCCGATCGCGCCACCGAAGCACCAGGCCAGCTGCAGCACGGTCTCCGAGCGGCCGAACGCCGAAGCCCGCGACTCCTCCGGGAGATCGGCCTGGATCACCGCGTCGAGGCTGATCTTCGCCAGTGCGCTGGCCGTGGCGCCGACGAGGCCGACGACGGCCGCGGTGGCCAGCCCGGCCAGTATCGCGGCGAGCACGGTCGACGCGAGCGTCGCCGCCGCGCAGCCGAGCACCACCTGGTCGGGCTTGCCGAAGGTCATCCGCGAGCCCAGCGCGTTGCCGACAAAACCGCCGACGCCCGCCGCGCCACCGATCACGCCGAGCAGCAGCAGCTGCATGAACGGGCTCTGCCCGCTGCCCTCGGTCTGCGCCTTCACCGCGAACGCGGCGAACAGGAACAGGAAGCCGGTGACCAGCCGGATGGAGCCGTTGGCCCACAACGAGACCACGATCTGGCGGCCCATCGGCTGCCGTTTCTTCCGCTGCGGGTGCGCGGCCAGCGACGCGGGCACCTCGCCCTCGGTGACCTCGACCCACGACGGGATGCGCATCGCCTGCACCGCGCCGACCACGCAGATCGCCGCGGTGAACCACAACGCGCCCGACGAGTTGAAGATGCCGTTCACCCCGGCCGCTATCGCGCCGAAGACACCGCCCGCCACCAGGCCGAACACGGTGAGTCTCGCGTTCGTTTTGGACAGCGTGATCTCCGGCGGCAGCACGCGTGGGGTCACCGAGGATTTCAGCACCATGAACGATTTGGACAGCACCATCTTGCCCAGCGCCGCCGGGTACAGGCCCCAGTCGTCGAAGTGCAGCGCCATGATCACGCACATCAGCGCCTGACCGGCCGAGGTGGCGCACATGGCCAGCCTGCGGCCGCGCTGGATGCGGTCGAGCGCCGGTCCGATCACCGGCGCCACCAGCGCGAACGGCGCGATGGTGATGAGCAGGTACAGCGCCACCTTGCCCTTGCTCTCCCCGCTGCTGGCGGCGAAGAACAGCGTGTTCGCCAGCGCGACGGCCATCGCCGCGTCGCTGGCGTAGTTGAGCATGGTGGCGTAGGTGAGCGAGGTCAGCCCGGACTTGTCCGCGCCGTCGGCCTTGGCCGCGCGCTGGAAGGCGTCCACCGCCTGGCCGGTCAGCTGGCGGCTGCGCAGCGCGGCGACGCGCGTCACGGTCAGCTTCTTCGGCAGCCGGGGCAGGCTGCGGCCGCGCTCGTCGGGGGGCGGTTCGAAGCCGTGCGCGGCTTCGGCGTGCTCGGACTCCTCGAAGGAGCGCCGCTGCTGCTCGTTCGCGAAGCCGCCGGTGTCGTAGCGCTCGTGCTCGCCGGAGTGGCCGCGCGGGCGGTTCAGCGGGGGCGGCGGCACCGGCGGGAGGTTCGAGCGGGTGCCCGGCCGCGGTGGCGGCGGGGGTGCCGGGCGCTCGCGGTCGCGGTCGCGGCGGACCGGCTGGGTGAGGAAGTGGTCCGGGTTGGGCGCGTAGGACTGCTGGGGGACCGCGCCGGTGGGCGCGTCGTCCGCGGTCGGCACCCGCCGGGGCGGATAGTCCGCGGGCGGCACCCGATGCCCCGGATAGCTCTGCTCGGCAGGCGGCACGCGGTGGCCGGGGTAGCCCTGGTCCGCGGCGCGATTCGCCGGATAGTCCTGCTCGGCGGGCGGGACCCGATTCGCCGGGTAGCTCTGTTCCGCAGGCGGCACACGGTCGGCGGCGTACCGCTGCTCAGCGGGCGGGACTCGACTACCCGGGTAGCTCTGCTCGGCGGGCGGCACGCGGTGCCCCGAATAGCCCTGCTCGGCGGGTGGCGTCCGCCGCGGCGGGTAGTCGGGCTGGCCCGGGTCGGCGGGCATGACGCGCGTCGGCGGCCGCTCGCGTGGGGGCGGCGGCGGGGGCGGTGACTCGCGCCGGGTGCTACCGGGTTCCGGGGTCCACTTGCGCTTGCCCTTCTTCCCGGCACGACCCTTGCCCGAGGACGAACCGAAACGCATCACACCTGCAATCTTGCCGTATCACCGGAGCCGTTCGCCGGGTCAAGGCGCCGCGGGGACGAACCTGACCCGGAACATCTTGGGCCACAGCTTGCCGGTGAGCAGGAATTCGTCCGTGCCCGGCACGGCGGCGATGCCGTTGAGCACATCCGCGTTCCCCCTCTCCTGCGCGCTGAGCAGGCCGGAGGCATCGACGCGGCCGGTGATCGCCCCGTCCGGCCCGATCCGCAGGATCTCGTCGGTCTGCCAGACGTTCGCGTAGACCGAGTCGCCGACGCACTCCAGTTCGTTGAGTTTATCCCGCCCCACCGACACCGAACCCGTTTCGGCGAAGGTCACCGGATCACGGAAGGTCAGCTCGGCGGAACCGTCGCTCATCACCAGCCGCCCGGAGTCCTGCTGGCAGATGCCCCAGCCTTCGCCCTCGTACGGCACCCGGCGGCGCTCGGTGAGGGTGGCCTTGTCGTATTCGATGGCGAAGCCGTCCTGCCAGGTGAGCTGCCAGACGGAACTGCCGGTGACCGTGATGCCCTCACCGAACAACGGCGACGGCAGCGGGATCTCGGTGACCGGCGGCTGCCCCAGCGGGCCGGCGCGCAGCGCCGACTTGCCCGCCAGGCCGGTGCCCTCGTAGAGCGTGCCGCCGTCCAGTTCGAGGCCCTGGGTGAAGGCGCCGGTGTCGTGCGGCAGGGTCTCGAGCACCTGCACGCGCAGTTCCTCGGTGGCCTGACCACCGGGACTCTCCGTGCCGTTCGCGGCACAGCCGGTCAGCCCGACGACAACGGTGAGAGCCAGAGCAGCTGGAGTGCGCACCGGCCCAGCTTCCCACGAAGCCGTGCGGCATCATGGACACCATGACGCTGTTGCTGACCTTCGACGACGGTTCCGTGCGGGAGTCCCTGGTCGAAGCCGTCGAGCTGGCTCGAGCCGCCGCCGAGCGCGACGCCGGACCAGGGCAGGTGGGCGCGCACGCCGGCGTCGAGCGCGAGGACGCGGTGTCCGTGACGCACCTGTTCGAAGCCGACGTGCCGGGTTATCGCGGCTGGCGCTGGTCGGTCACGGTGGCCACGGCGGGCGCCGGTGAGCCGGTGACGGTGAGCGAGGTCGTGCTGCGGCCCGGTCCCGAGGCGCTGACCGCGCCTTCGTGGATCCCGTGGGAGCGCCGCGTCCGCGCCGGCGACCTCGGTGTCGGGGACATCTTCCCCACCGACGAGAACGATCTCCGGCTCGCGCCGGGTTACCTGGCCTCCGATGATCCGGCGGTGGAGGAGGTCGCCACCGAGCTCGGCCTCGGCCGCGTGCACGTGCTGTCGCGGTACGGCCGCGAGGACGCCGCCGCCCGGTGGCACGACGGCGAGTTCGGCCCGCGCTCGGACATGGCGCGCAGCGCGCCGGGGTCCTGCGGCACCTGCGGGTTCTTCCTGCCGCTGGCCGGCTCGCTGCGGGCGGCCTTCGGTGCCTGCGCCAACGACATCTCCCCGGCGGACGGCCACGTGGTCGACGTCGAGTACGGCTGCGGCGCGCACTCCGAGATCAAGGTCGAGGTGACCTCCTCGGTCCCGGTGGCCGAACTGGTCTACGACGATTCGATGCTGGACACCGCTCCGGCAGAGGAAGAGAATCGCGCGAGTGACACTTCCGAGTGATCCCTTCGGCACCGAGAGCATTCGCACCCCCGTACTGACGGCCTGGCGAGATTCGCCGACGAGGTTCACCGAGGACACCAACACCGAGCGCGACCTGCGGGTCGGCGGCTACCGCGACCGGTTGTTCGTCGAGCTGGCGCAGAACGCCGCCGACGCGGCCAAGCTGGGCGGCGGGCCCGGCACGCTCCGGGTGTCCATTGTGGACGGCGAACTGCGGGTGGCGAACACCGGTGCACCACTGGACGCGGCGGGGGTCGCGTCGCTGGCTTCGCTGCGGGCGTCCGCGAAGGGCGAGGGCCTGGTCGGCCGGTTCGGCGTCGGTTTTGCCGCCGTGCTGGCGGTGACCGACGAACCGCGTGTGGTCTCGACCTCCGGTGGGGTGCGGTTTTCCGCCGCGCGGACCCGCGAGGAGTCCGGGCGCGAGGGCGAGGTGCCGGTGCTCCGGCTGCCGTGGCCGACCGAAGCAGGCGAGCCGCCGCTGCCGTCCGGCTTCGACACCGAGGTCCGCCTGCCCCTGCGGTCCACTGTGGACGGAAAGGCGCTGCTGGCCGAGCTGGACTCCGCCGCCGAGGACCTGCTGCTCGCGCTGCCCTGGCTGAACCGGGTGGATATCGACGGCCGGGTGTGGCTGCGGTCCGAGGTGGCCGGGGCGCTGGTGATCACCGCGCCCGACGGCAAGACCCGCCGCTGGCTCACCCACGGCTCGCTGGACATCGACTGCGTGTGGGCGGTGCAGGTGCTCGCCTCGGGGGAGCCGATCCGGCTGGAGTCGAGCGTGCTGCACGCGCCGACGCCCACCGACGAACGGCTGTCCCTGCCGGCCAGGCTGATCGCGACCATTCCGATCGAGCCGTCGCGGCGCCGGGTGCTGCCCGGCCCCGGCGTGCGGTCCGCGCTGGAAGCCGCGGCCGCCGCGTATCCCGGCCTGGTGCGGAAGCTGCACCCGGAGTACCGGCCCGCGCTGGTGCCTGCCGCCACCTTCCCGCTGTCCGAAGTGGACACAACGCTGCGGGAGCTGATCACCGAGCGGCTGCGGGCGGACGCCTGGCTCCCGGCCGCCGACGGGGACGACCTGACCGGCGGGCGCGGCCGGGTGCTCACCGCCGAGTCGCCGAAGCTGGTCGAGCTGCTGGCGGAGGCGATCCCCGGGCTGATCGCGCTGTCCGGGCCGCGGGTGCAGCGCGACCTCGCGCCGGTCGGCGTGGAGCCGATCACCATCGCGCAGGTGATCGAGCAGATCACCGGCCTGTCGCGCGACCCGTCGTGGTGGCGCGACCTGTACGACCAGCTGCTGCCGTTGCTGGAAGCGCATTCGGTGTCCGCCGACGAACTCGGCGGGCTGCCGGTGCCGCTGGTGGACGGCCGCACGCTGCCGGGTCCGCGCGGCTCGCTGCTCTTCGGCGCCGCCGACGACCTCCTGGAGCTGCTCGCCGAAGCCGGGATCGGCGGCCTGCGGCTGGTCCACCCCGATGCCGCGCACCCGCTGCTGGAACGCTTGGGCGCCAAGCAGGCCGAGGCGCGGGACCTGCTGGAGTCACCCGCGCTGCGCGAGGCCGTCGAACGCGGTGCCGAGGGTTCGGACGTGGTGCCGCTGGCCGGGGCCGTGCTGCGGCTGGCGTACGAGGCGCCGGTCGACTGGCTGGGTTCGCTCGTGCTGCCGACCGAACGCGGCTGGCGGCGTGCCGACGAGCTGGTGCTGCCGACTTCGCCGCTGCTGCGCATCTTCGACCCGGAGGCGATCGGCGAGGACGCGCCGCTGGACGTGCTCGACACCGACTTCGCCGAGGACTGGCCAGCCGACGTGCTCGCCGGCGCCGGGGTGCTCGACACCTTCGTGCTGCAAGAAGACGAAGACGAGCCGGAGGTCCGCGACCTCGACCTGGTCGCCGACGACCGCTGGCCCGACGCGCTGCGCCTGCTCGCCGCGCGCCCGGAAACCTGGCGGGTGCTGTCCGATCCGGACAGCCGGACCGCGCGGTGGCTCGCCGTGCACGCCGAGCTGGCCGGTCGCCCGCCCGCCGACTGGCGGATGCCGGACGCGACCACGCTGGCCGGGCTGTACGACCCGGTGCCGGACGTCGGCCTGCCCGACGAGGTGCTGATCGCCGCCGGGGTGCGCACCTCGCTGGCGGTCAGCGACGCCGACGACGTGGCCGACCTGATGGACCGCCTCGCCGACGATTCGCGCGAGGTCTCGCCGGGGCTCGCGGCGCGGGCGCACACCGTGCTCGCGGACGCCGAATTCACCGAGGACTACGTGCCTTCGCGGGTGCGCGCACTGGACGGTTCGGTGTGCGACGCGGAGGACGCGGTCGTGCTGGACACGCCGTGGCCGCTGGGGGTGCTGCCCGCGTCGCGCGTGGTCGCCGCACTGCCCGGGGCCGAACGCGCGGCCCGGCTGGCCGAGCTGCTCGATCTGCCGCTGGCCGGTGAGCGCGTGGCCGAGGTGCGGGTGGACAGCGAAGGCGAGCTGATCCCGTGGCGCGAGCTGGCCGCGGTGGTGGTGGTCGCCGATCTGCTCGGCTTGGAGCTGCCCGATGGTGGGGTGCACATCCACGAGGAGCTGACCGTGGCTTTCGGCGGCACTTCGGTCGCGGTGCCGTGGTGGTACGACGGTGCCCTGCACGCCGCGGACACTTCGGAAGGGCTGGCGCGGGCGCTCGCCTGGGCCATGGACCGCTGGAACGACCGGCACACCATCACCGCCTTCCTGGACGAGCCCACCGCGGAAAGCCTGCACGCCTAGTTCGCCGCCCCGGGCTGTGTCACGAATGTGGCTTTCGAGACGTTTGGCGTCTCGAAAGCCACATTCGTGACACCCGGGGTCAGGGGGCGGCCAGGATTCGCTGGACGGTGTGCATGCCCAAGGTGAGCACTTCGCTGCCCCGCTGTCGCATGTCGGCCTCGAAGCTGGCCACCGCCTCCGTGAGGCCGGCCGCGCTACCGAGCTGCTCGATCAGCCCCGCCGCGTCGCGGATGGCCGCACCAGCGCCCTGACCAGCCGTGGGCGGCGTCGCGTGCACCGCATCACCGAGGGCGGTGACGCGTCCCGCGGGCCAGGGGGCGAGGTCGGCGGCATCGATCGACGCGGCGTGGAAGCGGAAAGCGGCCACGGTCTCCGGCGCGGACCGTTCGATCACCTCCAGCATGGCCCATCCCCGCTCGCGGAACCGGTCCAGCAGCGCCGCCTGCAGCCGCTCACCGCGTAGGTCCCGCAGTGCCTCGGTTTCCGCGGATTCCGCGAGCATCGCGCCCCAGATGTAGGTGGGCCCGGTGGTCACCGACATCCGCAGCTCGGGCGCGTCGAGCGCGGTGTTGCCGACGGGATCGAGGAAGCCGACGTACAGCGCCGAAGCCCGCGGCCCGATGGCGAAACCCGACCGCGGCCCCCATTGCCCGGCCTCGCTGAGGTCGGCCACGTTCGTGCGGCCGGAGAAGCCGATGATGCCCGCCGGCCGGCTGGTCGGGCCGCCCGCCAGCTGCCGGGCGATCACCGAATGGGCGCCGTCCGCGCCGACCACCAGCTCCGCCGCCGTGGACGTGCCATCGGTGAACAGCACCCGCCCGGGTTCGGCACCGGAAACCGTCCGTCCCAAGTGGAGGTCGTCCCCGACGGCCTCGGCCAGCAGCGTGCGCAGGGTGATGCGGTCGACGTCGATGCTCGCGCTGTCACGCAGGTCCGGACCGTGCCCGAGCACCCGGCCGCGGTGATCCCGGAACACGTCGCGCTCGCGCAGCCGCAGCGCCGACCCGGACGCCAGCAGCCGTCGCATGATCTCCGGCTCCACCAGGCTGCGCAGCGCGGTTTGGGCCCGTTCGTCCAGGGTGATGTGGTATCCGCCGGTCGCGGTCACGTCGGTGTCGCGGTCGTACACCGCGACCTCGCACCCCCGGCGGCGCAACCCCGCCCCCAGCGCGAGCCCGCCGATCCCGCCGCCGACCACCACGACCTTGCCTGTGTTGTGCATGAACGCGACTTTGGCAGCGGTGGTGGACATCGAATGGCCACCACCCGGGCAGGATGGAGCGATGGCGAGCACCTCACACCGGGCGTTGCGGCTGCTGTCCCTGCTCGCGTCGCGAAGGCAGTGGCCGCTGGGGGAACTCGCCGAGCGGCTCGAAGTCAGCACGCGCACCGCCCGCCGTGACATCGAGACCCTGCGCGACCTGGGCTACCGCATCACCACCGTCCACGGTCCCGACGGCGGTTACCGCCTCGGCGCCGGGCACACCCTGCCCCCGCTGCTGTTCGACCACGACCAGGCGCTCGCCGTCGCGGTGGCCCTGCAGACCGCGCCCACCACCACCTTCGGCCTCGACCACGACGCCGCCCGCGCACTGTCCACAGTGCACCAGGTGATGCCCGCCGAGCTGCGGGCCGCGATGGAGGCGCTGCGGCTGACCCGGCTGCGGAACTACTGGGAGTTCCCCGCGCCGCCGATCGACCCGGCCGCGCTCACCGCCGTCGGCACCGCGGCCCGGCACCGGCAGGTCCTCGTCACCGAAACCCTGCGGCCCGACGGCACGCGTCCCGACCCGGGCGACGACGACTTCCGCCGCGCTCGCCTGGAGCCCCACCACCTGGTCGTCTGGGCGGGCCGGTGGTACCTGGTCGCCTACGACCTCACCGACGAGCAATGGCGGGTGCACCGCGTCGACCGCCTGCACCCGCGTCCGGCCGGCCAGCGCTTCACCGCCAGGGACCTGCCCGGCGGCGACCTCGCCCACTTCGTGATGAGCAGCCACGACCGCGGGGACACCCCGGCGGTCTGGGAGTGCCTGGGCAGCGCCCGGCTGGATTTGCCAGCGGAAGTGGTGGCGCGGTTCGCGCCGGGTGGCTCGGTGGTCGAGCACCTCGATGCCGGGCACAGCCGCCTCACGCTCGGTGCCTGGTCGTGGGCTGGCGTCGCCGGGATTCTCGCCACCTTCGACGCCGAACTCACCGAGCTGCGGCCACCCGAGCTGGCGGAGGCCTGTCAGCGGCTCGCGCGACGGCTGACCGGCGCTACGCCGCCCGCTGCGCCGACTTCGAGCCGCGGCGGAAGGCCGCCCGCTGCCAGGTCATGATGCCGAGGCCGATGAAGCCGAGCCCGACTCCGGCCACGCAGGTCCACAACCACACGTCCGAGCCGGTGCCGTTGATCAGCTTGAGCACCAGCAGGACCAGGAACGCCAGCGCCCACAGCCCGGTGCCGACGACCACCACGGGCCAGAGCGCGATCCAGCGCTCCGGCAGCTCCGGAGTGTGCTGAAACTTGCTCTTTACCGCCCCGGAATTGATCGATTCGGCCACGTCAGGCAGGGTACCCCGCGTCGGCATCACAGCGGAGGCAGGGAATCCCTCGGATGAAGCAAAAGATCGACGGCTTCTTCAAGATCAGTGAGCGCGGTTCGACGCCCGGGCGGGAAATCCGCGGCGGCATCGTCACCTTCGTCACGATGGCCTACATCGTGGTGCTGAACCCGCTGATCCTCGGCAGCTTCTCCGCCGACGACGCCGGGGCGCACAAGGACGCCTTCGGCGCCATCCTGCCGGTCGGGCAGGTCGCCGCGGTCACCGCGCTGGTGGCCGGGGTGATGACCATCCTGTTCGGACTGGTCGCCAACTACCCGTTCGCCATCGCCACCGGCCTCGGGGTGAACTCGCTGGTCGCGGTCACCATCGCCCCGCAGATGAGCTGGCCCGCCGCGATGGGCCTGGTGGTGGTCAACGGCATCGTGGTGCTGCTGCTGGTGGTCACCGGCGTGCGCACGATGGTGTTCAACGCGGTGCCCGCCGCGCTCAAGGCCGCGATCGCCGTCGGCATCGGCCTGTTCATCTGCCTGATCGGCCTGGTCGACGCCGGGTTCGTGCGCCGGGTGCCGGACGAGGCGAAGACCACCGTGCCGGTCGGCCTCGGCATCGACGGGTCCATCGCCTCCTGGCCGACCGCGGTGTTTGTGTTCGGGCTGGTGTTCACCGGCATCCTGGTGGCGAAGAAGGTGCGCGGCGCGATCCTGATCGGCGTGCTCACCGCGACCGTGGTGTCGATCGTGCTGGAGGCCATCGTCAACGCCGGGCCGTCACAGGGCACGAACCCGCGCGGCTGGAACCTCGGTTACCCCGGCCTGCCGGAGAACGTGCTCGGCGTCCCGGACCTGTCCCTGCTCGGCGCGTTCAACTTCGACGCCTGGGTGCAGATCCCGGCGATCACCGCCGCGCTGCTGGTGTTCACCCTGGTGCTGACCGACTTCTTCGACACCATCGGCACGATGACCGGGCTGGGCAAGGAAGCCGGGCTGATCGACCAGGACGGCAAACTGCCGGGTGTGGGCAAGGCGTTGTTCGTAGACAGCGCGGCGGCCGTGGCCGGGGGAGCGGCCTCGTCCAGCTCGAACACGGTTTTTGTGGAGTCGGCCGCCGGGATCGCCGAGGGCGCGCGGACCGGGCTGGCGAACGTGGTCACCGGCCTGCTGTTCCTGGCCGCCATGTTCCTCACCCCGCTGTACGAGGTGGTCCCGGTGGAGGCGGCCGCGCCCGCGCTGGTGATCGTCGGCGCGCTGATGATCCGGCAGGTCACCGAGATCGACTTCAGCGACTTCTCCATCGCGCTGCCCGCGTTCCTGACCATCGTGGTGATGCCGTTCACCTACTCGATCGCCAACGGCATCGGCGCCGGGTTCGTCAGCTACGTGCTGATCCAGGTGGCCACCGGGAAGGCCCGCCGGGTGCACCCGCTGATGTGGGTGGTCGCGGTGGCGTTCGTGATCTACTTCGCGATCGGGCCGATCCGGGCGGCCCTGACCTGAGCCGATGCCCTGAGCAGGTGACCTCGGCGGCGTCCACCGCCGATCGTGAGGTATGCTAACTATATGCCCGACAGTGCGCAGGACCGCTCGCTCGCGAGCAGGCTGCGGCTGTCCGTCGTCCGGTTGAACCGGCGGCTGCGGGCGCAGAGCGCGACCGAGACCATCTCGCTCACCCAGATCTCGGCGCTGTCCACGCTGCACAAGTGCGGGGCGCTGACCCCGGGGCAGCTGGCGGCCAAGGAGGGCGTGCAGCCCCCGTCGATGACCAGGGTGATCGCGGCGCTGGAGGAGCTGGGGTACGTCGAACGGCGGCCGCACCCCACCGATGGCAGGCAGGCCATCGTGGAGCTGTCGGCCACCGGGCTGGCCTACATCCGGCAGACCATCTCCGCGCGGGAGGCCTGGCTGGACGCGCAGTTGGCGGAACTGAGCGGCGAGGAGCGCGAAGTGCTCTCCCGAGCCGCCGAGATCATCGACAGGATGGCGGGGAACTAACAGCGGTGCCGAGGAACCTGGGTAGCGAAGCCGAGTCCACTCCGACGACGACAGCTACCCGGGAACCGGTACCCGCTCCCGAAGCGCGCCCACGCCGGGCGGGCACGTTCAGCTCGCTCAAGATCCGCAACTACCGGCTGTTCTTCAGCGGCCAGGTGATCTCCAACATCGGCACCTGGATGCAGCGCATCGCGCAGGACTGGCTGGTGTTCACCCTCAGCGGCAACAACCCGGTGGCCCTCGGCATCGCGGTCGGCCTGCAGTTCCTGCCGATCCTGTTCCTCTCGCTGTGGGCCGGGGTGCTCGCCGACCGCGCGGACAAGCGCAAGCTGCTGATCGGCGTCCAGGTGGTGGCCGGCACGCAGGCGCTGGTGCTCGGGCTGCTGGACATCACCGGTGTGGTCGAGATGTGGCACGTGTTCACGCTGTGCTTCGTGCTCGGCTGCGTGGCCGCGATCGAGGTGCCGACCCGGCAGTCGTTCGTGGCCGAGATGGTCGGCCGTGAGCAGGTGGCGAACGCGGTCGCGCTGAACTCCACGATCTTCAACATGGCGCGGATCGTCGGCCCGGCGATCGCCGGTTTTGTCATCGTCTGGGTGGGCACCGGCTGGCTGTTCCTGGCGAACGCGGTGAGCACGCTGGCCGTGCTGGCCGGGCTGCTGCTGATGAACCCGGACAAGCTGTTCCGCGGGCCGCGCGTGGCGCGGGCGAAGGGGCAGCTGCGCGAGGGCCTGAGCTACGTGCGGCGGCGCGCCGACCTGATGACCGTGATGGTGCTGGTGTTCTTCGTCAGCACCTTCGGCATCACCTTCTTCACGTCGCTGGCGATCGTGGCCGCAAACGTTTTCGGCACCGAAGCCGACGGATACGGCCTGCTGTCCACGCTGCTCGCCGTCGGCACGTTCACCGGGGCGCTGATGTCGGCTCGCCGGGGATCACGCGGGCGCCCGCGCGTGCGGGTGCTGCTGCTGTCCGCGCTCGCGCTCGGCCTGCTGGAGATCGCCACCGGGTACATGCCGACCTATCTCGCCTTCGGCATCGCGCTGATCCCGCTCGGGTACGCCACCATCACCTTCCTGAACACGGCGAACGCGCTGGTGCAGACCGCGGTCAGCCCGCAGATGCGCGGGCGCGTGATGGGGCTGTACGTGCTGGTGCTGGTCGGCGGCAACCCGATCGGGGCGCCGATGACCGGCTGGATGGCCGAGGCCTTTGGCGGGCGGTCACCGTTTGTCATCGGCGGCGCGATCTCGGCGATCGCCGCGCTGGTGTGCGCGGTCATCCTGGTCCGCCGGGGCGGGGTCACCCTGCCGCGACGGCGGTTCCCCGGCCTGCGCGTGCTGGACCGCCGCGGCGCTTAGCGAACGCGTAGCGGCGCGCGGCACGCTCCTCCCGAATCCGTGGACAGGGAGGAAACATGCAGCTCACCAAGTTCGGCCGGGCGGTGGTGGTGGCCGCCACGCTGGCCTTCGCCGGCGCGACCACCGCGGCGACCGGCACGGCGTCGGCGGAGCCGGTGCCCGCCGACCTCTACAGCGAGATCACCGCCGCCGACATCGCCGACCCGAGCGCGGTGCTCGGGCCGGAGGACACCGGCTTCGAAGCCGCGCAGACCGTCAACGGGGCGATCAGCTGGTTCCGCAACCGCAACGGCAGCACCGCCTACCAGGGCTACTGCGAGCGCGCCGTGCGGCTGGCGTGGAACCGCCGCACCCACCACGCCAGCGCGATCGCGCACTGGCGCTCGTCCGACGGCGCCCGGCACACCAGGGGCACCCCGCCGCGGGGCGCCTTCGTCTTCTGGAACATCTCGCAGTATGGACACGTGGGCCTGGCCGACGGCAATGGTGGAGTGTGGGCGACCAGCGTGAACGGCCGCATCGGGCACGCCAAGCAGAGCTACTTCGCCAACTACCTCGGCTGGAAGTACGGCAACAGCAGGTGAGTGAGTTGTGAGCGTGGCTTGCGTGGCGGTGCGGGTGGCGGCCCACAGCAAGCGGCTGCGCCGCTTTTGAACGCCCCTTGCGCGGACGAATCAGGTTAGGCTAACCTCATACACGTCCGCTTCGTGGTGGGAGCGGCAGTCAGTTCGGGAACGGACGAGGCCTCGCAACCGGGCACCCCGGGAGCGGGGCCTCGTTCATGTCCGGGGTACCCGAGCCAGCTCGACGCCGAACCGGGTCCGGTACTCGGCCAGGATGGCGTCGTCGTCCGCCAGTGTCACCTCCGTGCGTTCCCCGTCGACGGTGGTGATCAGCCGATCACCGGAAAGCGTGAACCGCCCGGCGTCCGTGCGCAGCGAGCAGGTCGGCTTCTCGGTGAACGGCGAATCCGGCGCGGTGGTGGTCCACCAGCAGCTCGGCACCAGGTCGGCCAGGCGCAGCGGCAGCGGGTCGATCCGGTAGGCGGGCCTGCCGTCGTGGTGGACGTCGAACTGGCCGGTGGGCAGCTCGGTCACGGTGAACACACCGTCCTCGTCGTGCTGCTCGCCGCGCTCGTCCAGGCGCAGCGGCTCCCGCGCGAACCGGCCGAAGCCCACGTCCACCAGCCAGCGTTCCTCCAGGTCCACGCGCAGCGCCAGGTGCGCCAGCTTCGCGTACCGATCGCCGTTCTCGCGGAAGGTGGCCGCGCCGAGCAGGGTCACGTCGAAGCCGAGGTCGCGCAGCAGCAGGGCGAAGGCGCCGTTCAGCTCGTAGCAGATGCCACCGCGGTGCCGGTGCACGATCTTGTCCACAACGGACTCTTCGGTCAGCGTGACCGGCACGCCGAGGTGGATGTCGAGGTTTTCGAAAGGCACCTTCGCCAGGTGCGTGCGCTGCAGCAGGCGCAGGCCGCCGAGGTCGGCGGCGGGCCGCTCGGTCAGGCCGAGTCGCTCGAGGTAGGCGTCCATGGGGCCAGCCTGCACCTTCGAGTGAGGTGGAGGTCAACGGGCGAACACAAAAACGGGGCCCTCCCGGTGTGGGAGAGCCCCGTTGGGGTCGAGCGTTCGTTCAGCCGAGCAGGAGGCCGTTGCCGCCGGCGACGGCGTTGTCGAACCGCTTGCTGATCTCGGCCCAGTTGAAGATGTTCCACAGCGCCTTGACGTAGTCCGGCTTCACGTTCTTGTAGTCCAGGTAGAACGCGTGCTCCCAGACGTCGACCAGCAGGATCGGCGTGGTCGGCAGGATCAGGTTGTTGTGGTGGTCGCGCAGCTGCTGGGTGATCAGCGTCTTGCCGATCGGGTCCCAGGACAGCGCGCCCCAGCCGTTGCCCTGGATGGTGGTGGACACGGCGGTGAACTGCGCCTTGAACTTGTCGAACGAGCCGAACGCCTCGTCGATCGCGGCGGCCAGCTCGCCGGTCGGCTTGTCGCCGCCTTCCGGCGACAGGATCTTCCACCACACCACGTGGTTGGCGTGCCCGGCCAGGTTGAAGGCCAGCGTGGTCTCGAGCCCGACGATGGAGCCGAAGTCGTTGGCTTCACGGGCGGCTTCGAGCTTGTCCAGCGTGTCGTTCGCGCCCTTGACGTAGGTCGCGTGGTGCTTGCTGTGGTGCAGCTCGTTGATCTCGCCGGAGATGTGCGGGGCGAGGGCGCCGTAGTCGTAGTCGAGGTCGGGAAGCTCGTAGCGGGCCATCGGCCCTCCTTCTTCTGTGTTCGACGCAGGTTTCTTGCACTGTCAAACCTAGTGCCCATCACCAGGTCGGGGCGAGCTGGGGCCGCCCGCTGGGACAATGCCGGTGCGGTGGCGGTACCCGGGGCAACACCTCCGCAAACCCACCGTCCTACCTCCAGCTAGGTGGAGGTCAATGCGGTGTGATCAGGCCGACTCCAGGCCGGTTGCCTCGGCCAGGTCGGTGAGCACCGCGATGTTGAGCTCGAAGGCCAGCAGCGTCTCGTCGATGATCCGCCGCCGCTCGTCCACGCCCCACGGCGCCGCGTCGAGCAGGGCGCGGTAGCGCTTGCGGAAGGCGCTCGGGCTGCCCGCGCTCTCGAAGTCGTAGAACAACGCGCCCGGCCCGGTGACGTCGTAGGTCTTCTTGAGCAGCGCGCGCACCACCTGGCCACCGGCGAGGTCGCCGAGGTAGCGCGTGTAGTGGTGGGCCACGTACCCGCCGGCCCAGTCGGTCATCCGGCCGAGCCGGGTGACGTAGGCGGTGGTGGCGGGGACCGGCTCGATCTTCTCGGCCCAGTCCGGCCCGATCAGGAAGGCCAGGTCGGCTTCGAGCTTGGGCAGGCGGCGCAGCTCGTCGATGACGAAGTCACCGCCGACCGGGTCGCCCGCCATGGCGTCGGTGACCTGCTCCAGCGCGCGGTAGATGAAGTAGTACTGGGCCGCGAGCAGGCCGTAACCCTCCAGCGTGAGGGACCCGCTGAGCAGCGCGTCCATGTAGGTGGAGTGGTGCGCGCGCTCGTGCACGGCCTTGGTCGAGTTGCGGAGGGATTCGGAGAACGGGCGCAGGGCCAGTTCCTCGGTCACCGGTGCAGCCATGGGACGCGCCCTCCTGACGATCTGACAATCTGTCAGAAAGAGCGTAGGTGATATTTCCGGGTTAGGCTACCCTTATTTGCCGGTTTTCACCCCGACCGCGCGCAGGATGAACCGGACGGCCCCGGCGATCGCCGCGTCCAGCTGCTCGGGCGGCACGTCGATGATCTGCCTGCTGGCCAGCGCGGAGGTGATCATCGGGATGAGCAGGTCGGGGTCCTCCTCGGGCAGGCGGCCCGCCGCCATGCCGTCGGTCAGGATGGTGCGCAGGCGCTGGGTGATCGGGTCGGCGTGCGCGGCGATCCGGCGGTAGGAGGCGGGGCCGAGCGTGGTGGCGAGCGCGCTGCCGGGCGGCAGGTGGTACTCGGCCAGCGCGCGCAGCTGCAGCCGGACGAACACGGCCAGCTGGTCCACCGGATCGGCGGCTGCGTCCACCGCCGCCTCCAGCCGCCGCACGTACTGCGCGGCCTCCTCCTCGACGAAGGCGACGAGCAGGCTCTCCTTGTCGGGGAAGTGGTTGTACATCGCGGTGCGGCCCAGCTCGGCCTCGGCGGCCACCCCGGCCAGCGTGATCGCGTCGAAGCCGCGCTCGTAGAGCTGGTTGCGCAGGGCGGTGAAGACCCGCTGGCGCACCTGTTCGCGATGGGCGTTCAGCGAGCCGCCGATGATCTTGGGCATCCGCACCTCCCAGTGGGAGGTGCGATTCTATCCCGCTCCCCAACCCTGGCGAGGCGCCGCGACCGGCCGCCCGCGTGGGCGGGCTCGCGCGGCCCGGTGTCACGAATGTGGCTTTCGAGACGCCAGACGTCTCGAAAGCCACATTCGTGACATGTCGCGGGGGTGCCAGGCGCGTCTAGTCAAGGGGCCAGCTGTGCACGGGTTCGTCGGTCTGCGCCAGTTCGAGGTACCGCGCCAGCATGGCGGCCAGCGCCGAATCGCGGTCGGCGCCGCGCTCCTGCGCCAGCTGCACGGTGTCCCGCTGCCAGCGCGCGCCGGTGCGCCGGGTCAGGCAGCGCTGCTCGATCACGCCGAGGTAGCGCTCTCTGGCCACATCGGACACTTCCGACTGCCGCAACCCGTCGTGCGCGAGCGGGAGCAGGATGCGCAGCACCAGCTCGTCCGGCGGGATCCAGCCGATGCCCGGCCAGTACAGCTGCGCGTCGAAGCCGTTGCGCGCGCCGGCGTAGAGGTTCTCTTCGGCTGCCTGGAAGGACATCTGCGTCCAGATCGGCCGCTCGGCCTCCGCGAGCGCGCGCTGCGCGCCGTAGAAGAACGCCGCGTTGGCCATCGTGTCGAGCACTGTCGGACCGGCGGGCAGTACGCGATTTTCCACCCGCAGGTGCGGTTTCCCGTCCACCACGTCGTACACCGGCCGGTTCCACCGCCAGACCGTGCCGTTGTGCAGCCGCAGTTCGGTCAGCTTCGGCGCCTGCCCGGCCTCCAGCGCCTCAACCGGATCCTCGGCATCCGTTTCCGGGAGCAGGCCGGGAAAGTACCGCACGTTCTCCTCGAACAGGTCGAAGATCGAGGTGATCCACCGCTCGCCGAACCACACCCGCGGCCGCACGCCCTGGTTCTTCAGCTCCTCCGGCCGCGTGTCGGTGGACTGCAGGAACAGCGGGATCCGCGTCTCGTGCCACAGCGCCTTGCCCAGCAGGAACGGGGAATTCGCGCCGAGCGCCACCTGCACGCCGGCCAGACACTGCGCCGCGTTCCAGTGCGGGGCGAACTCCTCCGGCGCCACCTGCAGGTGCAGTTGCACCGAGGTGCACGCGGCTTCGGGCAGGATCGATTCGGCGTAGCTGCGCAGCCGCTCGGCCTGCTGCCCCGGCAGCGCGGCGCCCTCCATCGACAACACGGTCTGCTCGCCGCGCGCGGCGAAGATCTGGTCGTTCAGCAAGGAATAACGCGCGTTCGGGGTGAGCCACTTCTGGTCGAAGTGCTCGTGTCCGAGCGTCGGCAGGATGCCGATCGGCGCCAGGTGCGAGTGCACCTCGCGGGCCTTCGCGGCGGCCCGGCGGAGGTAGGAACGCAGCTCGTCTTCCAGTTCCAGCGCGGAATTCCCGGCGAGCGGGCGGGGCGGCACGTTCAGCTCGATGTTGTGCTGGCCCAGTTCGGTGGTGAACGACGGGTCGTCCAGCGCCTCCAGCACCGCCGCGTTCGTCATCGACGGGCGCATCTTGTCGTCCACCAGGTTCAGCTCGACCTCGAGCCCGATGTGCTTGCGGGGGAAGGAAAAACTCCCGTCCGACAGCATCCGGGCGAGGGTGTCGAGGCAGCGCTGCACTTTTCTTCGGTACCGCCCCCGGTCGCGGGGGTTGAACGGGTCCGCTGACACGTCCTTGCCCATGGCCCATCCCTGTTCGTTCGGCCGAGGCGGCCCCTGCGCGCCTTGGCGATTGCCAGCCCGGCGGACAACCGTTACACAGCCCATGCGGATGAGCTAGGCCCAAACTGGTGCTGTGAGTTACCTTTCCTTAACTATCCGCGATAATCATCCATTTGCACTAGACCACCCGTGGTGTTCGGCCCACCGGGCCCTGCGATGACCGGATGGCAGACTCGCCGGGTGGCCCACACGATTCACCTCCACGACCCGGCTGATCCCCGGTTGGACGACTTCCGAAACCTCTCCACCGCCGATCGGCGGCCGGATCGCCCCGGCGGCCGCGGTTTTGTCATCGCCGAAGGCACGGTGGTGGTACGGCGGCTGCTCGAATCGGCCTACCCCGTGCGGGCGTTGCTGGGTGTGCAGCGCCGGATCGAGGAGCTGACCGCGGAGTTGGCGCCGGTGGACGTGCCCGCCTACGTCACGCCCGCGCAGACCATGGCTGACGTGGTCGGTTTCCATCTCAACCGCGGTGTGCTGGCCGTCGCCGATCGCGCGCCGCAGCCGCACGCGGGTGCACTGATCGCACGGGCGCGGACACTCGCTGTGCTCGAAAGTGTTGGGGATCACGAAAACCTGGGCTCGCTGTTCCGCAACGCCGCCGCGCTCGGCATCGACGGGGTGCTGCTCGGGCCCGGCTGCGCCGATCCGCTGTACCGGCGCAGTGTCCGCGTGTCGATGGGCAACGTGCTGCGCGTGCCGTTCGCGCGGCTGGAACCGTGGCCGGACGGGCTCGGCCTGCTCCGGGAACACGGTTTTCGCGTGGCCGCGCTGACTCCACGTCCCGGCTCGGTTTCGCTCCGCGAGGTGCGTGAGCTGGACAAGGTGGCGTTGTTGGTCGGCTCGGAGGGGCCGGGGCTGACCGAGGAGGCGCTGGCCGCGGCGGACCTCGCGGTGCGGATCCCGATGGCCGACGGTGTCGACTCGCTCAACGTGGCCACCGCCGCGGCCGTCGCGTTCTACGAACTCGGTGGCGCTCGGTAGGTTTGGGCGGCACGGGCAGGACGAGCGGGAGGCTGGCGAGTGGAACTGCGGGTCCGCGGTGAACGCGCGGTGCTCGGTGAGGAGGTCGATCCGCACAACGTGGCGATCGGTGCCGACCTCGCCGACGCGTTGCACGAGTGGGCCAGGGTCGCCGCCGCCGTCCGCCGCGCCAACGGCGACTCGGAAGCCGCCGCCGTGGTGTCGCAGCGCGGTCGCCAGCTGGCGGGCCGGGTCGCCGAGGTGATGGGCACGACGGTCTACTACGTCGACCCGGTGACCGACGCGGGTTCGGTGATAACTCCTCCGGAAGCGCTAGTGCGCCGCCCGGCGCCGCGGCCGGAGGAGCCGACTCCGTGGGCGACGGGCTTGACGGTGGCGGCGTTTGTCGGCGTGGTGGTTTTTGTCGCGATGCTCGCGCTGGCGCGGACACTGGCCGCGGAGACGAGCGGGCTGCTGGCTTTTGTGGCGGCGGTGCTGGTTTCGGCGGGGCTGGCGCCGTCGCTGTGGCTGGGGCGGAAGTTGCCGATCCTGCGGTGGGTCGTGCTGGGGGCTGCGGCGGGGATCGGGTTTTCTTGGATTGGGGTATTGGCGGTCGTTTTCGGTTGAGGTTTTTGGGGGTGGGCCACCCCGGCTTTTTAGTGTGACGACGGCGAAGACCCGCTTGTCAAGGCTGGGAAGAGTACCTTGACAAGCGGGTCTTCGCCGTGTTTTTGGCTGTGGACCGGGGTGGGGAAGGGGGAGTGTGGGTGGTCGTCGCCTCCCGTGCCCGGCTCACGTTTGATGGTGGTGGCTGCGATGGGATGGTGGCGGGCTTACTCGTCCTCGTCGTCGTCTGGAGGGGGTGGCGGGAGTAGGTCTCGGACGCCGCCGGTGTAGCCGCCGCCGACGGGGCCGTCGGTGGCGGGGTCCAAGGGCTCGTCATCGGTGTTGTCCGGTGTGGTCATGCGTCCAATAATCGCCCGGTGACCGAACAAGCGCTCGAGAAGCTCCGCCGGATCTGCCTCGCGCTGCCCGAGACCACCGAGCGGCTCAGCCACGGCGAGCCCACCTGGTTCGTGCGGGGCAAGAAAGTTTTCGTCACCTACTCCGACCACCACCACGACGATCGGGTCGGGTTCTGGTTTGCGGCGCCGCCCGGTGTGCAGGAGGAGCTGGTCGAGACCGAGCCCGAACGGTTCTTCCGGCCACCGTACGTGGGCCACCGCGGCTGGCTCGGCGTCTACCTCGACGTGGAGGTGGACTGGACCGAACTCGCCGCGGTGGTCACAGGACTGGGCTGGCGCGAAGCGCTCCGTTGAGGGTGGTGGTGGGCGACGGGCGGGCATACAAACAGGTCGCGCCCAAGACGCTCGTCGCGCAGCTGCCTTAACCGCGCGAGGAGCGCACCCCGAGCAGGACGTCCTCCCACGCGGGCACCGCTGGGTGGCCCTTTTTCTTCTTCGCCGGGCGGGGGGCGGCCTTGGCGGCCTCCACCTGCTCCTCGACGCCGGGCAGCGCGAGGCCGCCGTCGGCGGTGGCCGCCGCGGGTGCTTCCTCGGGCACCTCGGCGACCGGGGCCTCGACCACGGTCTCCTCTTCGGCGTCCAGCATGGGCTGGTCCTCGACCGGCGCCGGCGCGGACGGCCTGCCGAGCGCGTCCACCGCCCGCAGCGAGCGGTAGGCGTTCGGGTCCATCAGCGCCTGGGCGTTCTCGTCCAGCGCGGTCACGGTGCCGCCGTGCGCACCCGGCGCGAAGCACCAGTGCGCGCGGTTGTCCGAGCGGCCGGTCTGCCAGTTCAGGCCGACCACCCACTTGCCGTCCTCGCCCTTCCACGAGTCCCAGCTGGCGTTGGTGTAGTCCTGGCCGAACACGCCGAACGCGTAGGCCACCACCTCGCCGAGCGTCTGCACGTCGGGCCCGTCCTCGCGCACCGGGTGCGCGGCCTGCGCCATCTCCGCCGTGCGCGAGCGCTCCAGCAGCACCGGGTAGGCGAACCGCTCCACCCGCGCCACCGGGATGCCCCCGCTGTTGGCTACCTGCTCGACGGACTCCCCGGCTCGGATCCTGGCCTGGATCTCGCGTGGACGCATCTGGCTCTCCAGCTCGATTTCGATCTGCCCCAGTCGCGTGATGTCGCCGCGGGCGGCGGCCCGCAGCCGTTCGTCGGCGGGCAGCAGGAAGCGCTCACCGCGGGCCGTGTCTTCGCACACGATGGACCGGCCGTCCTCGTGCAACCCGACCACCCTCAGCGCTCGCATCTTCTTCGCCTCCCCGCTGCTCTCCGCTCCGTCCACCGCCGGCCGATCCGTCAGCCCTGACCCCGCACGAGGAACACTCATGTGGGTGTCCAGGCTAAATCGGCGCGTCGGCTTGACGCGGTAGGCGCGCCGATGCTTGACCCATCCGTTCGACTTCTTTTGCCGATCTTGCCCGACGACCGGCCGCGAACCGTGCCGACACGCGGAGTGACCGATCATCTCGATTCCGGTAACCACACGCCCGTGACCAGGCCACCGGACTCCGCGGGCTGGGCGTACACGCTGCCGTCGTGCGCCTGGGCCACCGACCGGACGATGGACAGGCCCAGCCCGGCACCCGAGGCGCCGCTGGTGCGCTCGTGGTCCAGCCGCCGGAACGGCTCGAACAGCTGGGGAATGGCGTCGGCGGTGATCACCGGGCCGGTGTTCTGCACGGTCAGCGCCGGGTTGCGGCCGACCCGCACGTGCACCGAGCCACCCGGCCGGTTGTAGCGGATGGCGTTCTCCACCAGGTTCGTGACCAGCCGTTCCAGCAGCACCGGATCACCGGCCACGGTCCGCTCGGCCAGGTCGGCGTGCACCTCGACCTCGTGCTCGGCGGCCAGCGGGCCGAGCGCGCGCACCACGTTCGCGGCGACCTCGGCGAGTTGCACCGGCACCCGGCTCGGCAGCCCGCGATCGCTGCGGGCCAGCGTGAGCAGGCCCTCGATCATCCGCTCGCTGCGCTCGTTGGTGTGCAGCAGGTGCTGGCCGAGCCGCCGGACCTGCGGGGTGACCTCCGGATCGGCCAGCGCCACCTCGATCAGCGTGCGCTGCACGGCCAGCGGCGTGCGCAGCTCGTGCGAGGCGTTGGCGACGAACCGCCGCTGGCTGTCGAACGAACCGGCCAGCCGGTCGAGCATGCGGTCGAAGGTGTCGGCCAGTTCCTTCAGCTCGTCCTGCGGGCCGTCCAGGTTGATCCGGCGGTCGAGGTTCTCCGCGCCCAGCTTGCGCGCGGCCGAGGTGACCTCGTGCACCGGCCGCAGCACGCGGCTCGCGGTCAGCCAGCCCAGCAGCACCGCCAGCCCGGCGGCGATGACCAGCGCGACGCCCGACTGCAGCAGCAGGTTGGACAGCGTGGAGCTGCGGTACTCGTCGAGCGAGGTGCTGACCAGTTCGACGGTCGGCGCTGGCGGGTACACCACCGTGGTGTCGGCCGGGCCCGGCTGCGCGCGACCGGCGACGGCCGCGGTGGCGAACGGCTGGGTGGCCGGGAGCGTGGTGCTCACCAGCAGGTAGTTGATCAGCAGCAGGACCACGCCGGCGAGCAGGAACATGCCGCCGTAGAGCGCGGTCAGCTTGGTCCGGACGGACAGCCGCAGCCCGCTCACGAGCCGAACCGGTAGCCGGCGCCGGGCACCGTCTCGATCAGCCCCGGCGCGCCGAGCTTGCGGCGCAGGGTCATCACCGCGACCCGGACCGCGTTGGTGAACGGGTCGGCGTGCTCGTCCCACGCCTTCTCCAGCAGCTCCTCGGCGCTGACCACGGCGCCTTCGGCCCGCATGAGCACTTCGAGCACGGCGAACTCCTTCGGTGACAACGGCAGGAACCGCCCGTCCCTGGCGGCCTGGTGCCGGGGCAGGTCGAGCACCACACCACCGCCTTCGAGCACCGGCGGCAGCGCGGGACGGGCGCGCCGCGACAACGCCTGCACGCGCGCGACCAGCTCGGCGAAGGCGAACGGCTTGGTCAGGTAGTCGTCGGCGCCGAGGCCGAGCCCGGTGACCCTGTCCTCCACCTCGGCGGCGGCGGTCAGCATCAGCACGCGCGCCACCCCGCCACTGCCCAGCACCGCCCGGCACACCTCGTCGCCGTGCACCACCGGCAGGTCGCGGTCGAGCACCACCACGTCGTAGGCGTGCACGCCGATCCGCTCCAGCGCCTGCGCGCCGTCGTAGCAGACGTCCACCGCCATGGACAGCCTGCGCAGCCCCTCGGCGACGGTGTCCGCCAGCAGCCGTTCGTCCTCGACGACGAGCACCCGCACCCAGGCCTCCCTCTCCGGTCCGTCCGCACAGTTTCCGCCAAGGGGGGATAAGGGGGAGATAAACGACTTCGCTTAACGGGCGCAGATCACCGGATCCGTAGAACTCCAGCCACCGGGCGGGGCCGTCGTCGGGGGCGGCCCCGCCCGCGGAAACCACGGAGAAGGGACCACCATGAGGGTGAAGTACGGACTGGTGCTCGTGGCGGCGGCGTTGTCGCTGGCCGCCTGCGGAGGTGAGGACCCCGGCGGGGACGGCGTGGCCAGCCTCAACGGCTCGACCGGCCAGAGCAGCCAGGCGCCGGCTCCCGCGGCCGACGACGAGTTGACCAAGGACGAGCAGCTCGCGTTCGCCCGCTGCATGCGGGACAACGGCGTCGACATGCCGGACCCGGTGGACGGCCGGATCACCATCGAAGCCGGGGGTCCCGGAGACGCGGCCAAGATGGAGAAGGCCAACGAGGCGTGCCGCCACCTGCTGCCCAACGGCGGGGTGCCGAAGCCGCCGACGCCGGAAGAGCTGGACCAGATGCGCAAGACCGCCCAGTGCTTCCGCGACCACGGCATCAACGTGCCGGACCCGGATCCGCAGAACCCCGGCATGACCATGCCCGAGGAGGTCGGCCCGGACGACCCGAGGATGAAGAAGGCACTCGAGGAGTGCGCCGCCGACGGGATGCCGGTCATGCGTGCCGTGCCGGGGAAGTGACCGTGACCGAGATCGAACAGGTGCGCCGGACCCGGCGCACGAGGTGGCTGCTGGCGGCGCTGGCCGGGGTCGCGGTGCTCGGCACCGGGGCGACCGTGGTGGTGGCACGGGTCGCCGCCGGCTCGGACGGCGACGGACCGCCACCGGCCGAGCCGGTGCGGACGGCCGAGGTGACCAGGGCGGACCTGGCCCAGCAGGAGACCATGGACGGCACGCTCGGGTACGGCAGCGAACGCGAGGTGGCCGGGCGCAAGCCGGGCACGATCACCTGGCTGCCCGCGCCCGGTGACGTGGTCGACCGCGGTGCGCCGGTGTACAAAGTGGACGACAAGCCGGTGCCGTTGTTCTACGGCGCGCTCCCGTTCTACCGGGAGCTGGGCGAAGGCGCCGGCCACGGCCCGGACGTGAAGGTGCTGGAGGAGAACCTCCGCGACCTCGGTTTCGGCGGTTTCGGAAAGCCGGACGAGAAGTTCACCGCGGCCACCGCGACGGCCGTGCGCAAGTGGCAGAAGTCCTTGGAGCTGGAGGAAACCGGCCGGGTGGCGCCGGTCGACGTGGTGGTGGACACCGGCGCGCTGCGGGTGGGCACGGTCAGCGCGAAGCTCGGCGGCGAGGGCACCGGCCCGCTGCTCAAGGCCACCGGCACCGAGCGCGTGGTCACCATGGAGGTCGAGGTGGCCAAGCAGGGCCTGCTCAAGGTGGGCGACAAGGTGGACCTGACGATCGCCGGTGGCAAGCAGGCCAAGGGCACGGTTTCGGCGGTGGGCAGTGAGGTCGAGACCGATTCCGGCTCCGGTGAGGAAGCTCCGCCCGGCCAGGAGGAGGAGCCGAAGGTCGCGGTCACGGTGAAGCTGGACGATCCGAACGTCGCGGGTTTCGACTCGGCGCCGGTCGAGGTGGTGGTCACCACCGGGCAGCGCGAAGGCGTGCTGGTGGTGCCCGTTGGCGCGTTGCTGGCGCTGGCCGAGGGCGGTTACGCGGTGGAGGTCGTCGATGGTGCGCAACGGCGGCTGGTGGCGGTCGATCCCGGGTTGTTCGCGGGTGGCCGGGTCGAGGTCACCGGTGAGGGACTGACCGAGGGCACCAAGGTGGTGACGACCTCATGACCCCGGTGCTCGCGGTGCACTCGGCTGGCCGCACCTATCCCGGTGGGGTGCACGCACTCCGCGAAGTCTCACTGTCCATTGAGGACGGGGAGATGGTGGCCATCGCCGGGCCGTCCGGTTCCGGCAAGTCGACCCTGCTGCAGCTGATGGGCACGCTGGACCGGCCGACCACCGGGCGGATCGAGGTGGCCGGGCTGGACGTGGCCGAGCTGTCGGACCGGCAGCTGTCGGCGCTGCGGTCACGCTGGATCGGCTTTGTCTTCCAGCAGTTCTTCCTCAACGATGGAGTGTCCGCTGTGGACAACGTGGCCACCGGCCTGCTGTACGCCGGGGTGCCGAGGCGGCAGCGCCGGGAACGGGCGCTGGCCGCGCTCGACCGCGTCCACCTGGCGCACCGCGCCGGGCACCTGCCGAGCGAGCTGTCCGGCGGGGAACGGCAGCGGGTGGCGATCGCCAGGGCGGTGGTCAACCGCCCGATGATCCTGCTCGCCGACGAACCGACCGGGAACCTGGACACCGAGAACGGCGCTTCGGTGCTGCGGCTGCTCGCGGAACTGAGCGGTGACGGCACCACGGTCGTGCTGATCACGCACGACCGCGACATCGCCGCCGGTGCGCCGCGGCGGATCGAGGTGCTCGACGGCACGGTCCGGCTCGACACCGGCACCCCGGTCGGAGCGCTGCGGTGAAGCCGCCGTCACCCGCCCGGCTCGGCCCGGTGGACCTGCTTTCGCTCGGCTCGCACGGCATGCGCACGCGGCCGTTGCGCGCGGTGCTCTCCGCGCTGGGCATCGCGATCGGCATCGCCGCGATGGTTTCGGTGCTGGCGATCCCGGAGTCCAGCGCCAAGGCACTGCAGGAGCAACTGGCCGCCCTGGGCACCAACCTGCTGCGCGCGGAACCGGGCCAGACCCTGTTCGGCGAGGACGCCGTGCTGCCCGACACCGCCGTGCCGATGGCCGAGCGGATCGGGCCGGTGCTCGGCGCCGCGGCCACCGGCGGCACCGGGGAAACCGTGCGCCGCACGGACAAGGTGGCCGAGTCGGAGACCTCCGGGCTGTCCGTGCAGGCCGCGAACCCGGAGCTGCTGGCACTGCTGGAAGCGAAGATGAAGGCCGGGCAGTTCCTCGGTGCGGCGAACGCCGAATACCCGGTGGTGGTGCTCGGTTCGGTCGCGGCCACCCGGCTCGGCATCGACCGCGTGGACACCCGGCCGCAGGTGTGGATCGGCGACCGGTGGTTCACCGTGATCGGCATTCTCGAACCGACCCCGCTGGCCGCCGAGATCGAGCGGTCGGCGCTGGTCGGCTGGCCGGCCGCGCAACGCTACCTCGGCTTCGACGGGCACCCGAGCACGGTCTACGTCCGCGCCGAGGAGTCGCGTTTGGATAGTGTGCGCCAGGTGCTGGCGGCCACGCTGAACCCGGAGCAGCCGGACGAGGTCAAGGTGAGCAGGCCGTCGGAGGCGATCGAGGCGCAGCGGCTGACCGAGAACACCTACAGCGCGTTGTTCCTCGGGCTCGGCGGGGTCGCGTTGCTGGTCGGCGGGGTCGGCGTGGCCAACACCATGGTCATCTCGGTGCTCGAACGCCGCCGCGAGATCGGGCTGCGCCGGGCGCTGGGCGCCACCCGTGGCCAGGTGCGCGGGCAGTTCCTCACCGAGTCGATGCTGTTGTCCGGCCTCGGCGGCGCCTGCGGGGTGCTGCTCGGGGTGCTGGCGACCGCCGGTTACGCGCTGAGCCAGGACTGGCCCGCCGTGTTGCCGGTGCCCGCGTTGCTCGGCGGGGTCGGCGTGGCGGCGGTGGTCGGCGCGGTGGCCGGGGCCTACCCGGCGATGCGCGCGGCCCGCTTGCCGCCGACCAGGGCGCTGGCTTGATCTTGGCTCGACCTCGGCTCGAACTGTCCGGAAAGGAGGGTCGCCGCCGCCTACCCTGGAGCACACGGGGTTCTTCCGGTGTGACAGGAGTGCGAGATGGCGAGTTCACGGCGGGAGTTCCTGCGCACGGTTTCGGTGGGCGCGGCGAGCCTGGTGCTGCCCGCGGCGCTCGCCGGACCGGCGCGGGCCGGTCGCCTGGAGTGGACCGTGCTGGCCGGGGCCACCGTGATCGACGCGACCGGCGCGCCGGCCAGGCCGGACACCGCGGTGGTGCTCGCCGGGGACACCATCGCCTGGGTCGGCCCGCGTCACCTGGCGCCCCGCGGCCAGGTGGTCGAGCTGGCGGGCAAGTACCTCGTGCCCGGGTTGTGGGACATGCACTCGCACCTTTCGGAGCGTGCCGTCGAGCGGATCGTGCCACCGTCCCATGTGGTCAATGGCGTGACCGGGGTGCGGGAGATGTGGGGCACCGCGGAAACCCACCTGGTGCGCGGGAAGATCGAGCGGGGTGAGCTGCTCGGGCCGCGCATGGTGGTGGGCAGCGGCATCATCGACGGCCCGGTGAGCAGGCTCGGGCCGCCGGTGCGCTCGGTGTCCACTCCGGACGAGGCGCGGGCGGTGGTGCGCGAGGAGCAGGCGCTCGGCGCCGAGTTCGTCAAGACCTACTCCTATCTCGGGGCGCCGGAATTCCGTGCGGTGATGGCCGAAGCGCGGATTCCGGTGACCGGGCACTGGCCGTACCGCGTGCCCTACGGCGAGGTGGTCGAAGCCGGTTACCGCAGCTTCGAGCACCTCTTCGGGTTGCCGATCGCGACCGCTCGTGGTCGTGACGACTTCCAGTCGCGATTGGACGCCATTCCGTTCGACGCGGCCGACCCGAGGGCATTTTTCCTGCGGGCGCAGGAGATCGAGCGGCTGGCGTCGCTCGACCACGACCCGGTGCGCGCGGCGGAACTGTTCGCCGCCAAGAAGGCGCGCGGCTGCTGGATTTCGCCGACGCTGCGGGTGAACCAGGTGATGTCGTCACCCGCCGAAACCTTCGCCGTGGACGAGCGCCTCAAGTACATCTGGCCCGCGGCGCGGGAGGCCTGGAAAACCGCGGTCACCGCGTACGCGCCGGTCACCCCGGAGCAGATCGAGCAGCAGAAGGTGTTCTTCCGCCAGCGACAGGACCTGGTCGCCGCCGCGTACGAGGCCGGGGTCGGCGTGATCACCGGGACCGACTGCGGGAATCCGTACTGCTACCCGGGTTCCGGCGTGCACGACGAACTGGAGCTGCTGGCCGGCGCCGGGCTGTCGCCGATGTCGGTGCTGCAGGTGGCCACCCGCGACGCGACCCGGTTCCTCGGCATCGAGGACCAGGTCGGCACGGTCACCGCGGGCAAGGTGGCGGACCTGCTGGTGCTCGACGCGAACCCGCTCGCCGCGGCCGCCAACTTCCGCCGGATCCACGCGGTGGTGACGCGCGGGCGGTACCTCGGCCCGGCCGACCGGAGCCGGATACTGGCCGAGGTGGAAACCGCGGCGAGCGAGACCGTGCTCAGCTCGGCGCGCCGCGTCGGCTGCGGGTGCTTCACGTGAACGGCCTTCGTGTTGGATGTCCGGGTGACGCGCAGTATCGAACCGGGCAGCCGGAGCCGCCGCCCGCTCGCCGTGCTGGTGGCCGCCGAGCTGGTGCTGCTGGCCGTGGTGCTGGTGTGGAAGCGGCTGGACGGGCTCGACCTGGACGTCTACCGGATCGGCGCGGAGGCCTTCTTCACCAGCGGTGATCCGTACGGGCCGCTGCCGCCGACCCGCAACGGCACCTGGCTGCCGTTCACCTACCCGCCGTTCGCCGCGATCGCCTTCGCGCCGCTGCTGGTGATCCCGCTGGACGTGGCGCTGGTCGCGATCACCGTGGTCGGCGTGCTCGCGCTCGGCGTGGTCATCGCGCTGAGCCTCGCCGACTACCAGCCGAAACTGCTCGCCACCGGGGCCGCCGTGCTGGCCGTGCAGGCGGTCGCACTGGTCAGCGAGCCGGTGCGGGCCACGCTCGGCTTCGGCCAGATCAACCTGGTGCTGATGGTGCTGGTCGCGGTGGACCTGCTGGCCGTCCGCCGCGGTCGCGGGGTGCTGCTCGGGGTGGCGGCCGCGGTCAAGCTGACCCCGGCCGCCTTTGTGCTGTTCTTCCTGCTGGAGAAGGACTTCAAGGCGGCGGGCCGGGCGATGCTGGCCTTCGCGGGCTGCGCGGCGGCGGCCTGGCTGATCTCACCTTCGGCGTCCGCGCACTACTGGACCGAGCTGGTTTTCGCCGGTGAGCGGATCGGTGACCCCGGGTACATCGGCAACCAGTCGCTGCGCGGCATGATCGCGCGCTTCGGACTGGACCCCGGGACGCAGACCGTGGTGTGGGCGCTCGCGGTCGTGGTGGTGCTGGGGCTGACCGCGCTGGTCGTGCGGCGATCGCTGACCGGCGGCAACCGCGTGCTCGCGATGTTCGCCTGCGCGCTCGGCGCGCTGCTGATGTCGCCGGTGTCCTGGACCCACCACTGGGTGTGGAGCGGGCCGGTGGTCGGGCTGCTGGTGCTGCTGGCCCTGCGCGACGGCAACCGGGTGCGGCAGGTGGTGCTGCTGGTGCTGGCC
Organism: Amycolatopsis albispora; assembly: GCF_003312875.1. Lineage (NCBI taxonomy): Bacteria > Bacillati > Actinomycetota > Actinomycetes > Pseudonocardiales > Pseudonocardiaceae > Amycolatopsis > Amycolatopsis albispora. The sequence continues at coordinate 5,523,725 of NZ_CP015163.1, read as the reverse complement.
GCGGTGTCGGTGTACGTGTTCGTGGACAGTCCACTGTGGAACCACCGCGAGGTGTGGCCGCTGCGCGAGAGCTACGTGCTGCTCGGCGCGCTGCTGCTGGGCGCGGTGGCGTGGGTCGCTTCAGGTCGCCGGACCGCGCGGGCAGAATGACGGCCATGCTCCCTACGACCGAGTTCGCCCTGCTGCGCCGCATCGCCACCGAGCAGTCCGCCAACCGCGCGCCGTCACTGGTCGCGGCCGTCGTCCGCGACGGCGAGATCGTCTGGTCGGGTGCGCGTGGCACGGTCGGCGGCGACGCGCCGGACGACGACACCCAGTACCGCCTCGGCTCGATCACCAAGTCCATCGTGGCCGCCGAGGTGCTGCGCCTGCGTGACGAGGGCAAGCTCGACCTGAACGACGCGCTGGACAAGCACGTGCCCGGCACCGCGCTCGGCGGCCAGACCGTCGCGCAGCTGCTCTCGCACACCGGCGGGATCACCGCCGAGTCGCCCGGTTCGTGGTGGGAGCGCAGCCCCGGCGGTGACTGGGCCGCGCTCGACGCGAGCCTCGGCGCCGACGAGATCAAGCTGCGGCCCGGCTCGCGGTTCCACTACTCCAACGTCGGTTACGGCGTGCTCGGTGAGCTGATCGCGCGCCTGCGCGGCACGTCGTGGCTGGACGCGCTGCGCACCGGCGTGCTGAACCCGCTCGGCATGACCAGGACCAGCCCGCACCCCGAGGGCAAGCACGCCGAGGGCTGGGCCGTGCACCCGTTCGCCGACGTGTTGCTGCCCGAGCCGTCGCCGGACGCCGGCGCCATGGCGCCCGCCGGGCAGCTCTGGTCCACCGTGCGTGACCTGGCCACCTGGACGGCCTTTGTCGGCGGGCGCACCGGCGAGGTGCTGCGCCCGGAGACCGTCGCCGAGATGCGTGAGATGGCCGCGGTCGACGACGGCGACGCCTGGACCGTCGGCTACGGCCTCGGCTTCCAGGTGCTCCGGCACAACGGGCGGCGGCTGGCCGGGCACACCGGCTCGATGCCCGGCTTCCTGGCCACCACGCTGATCGACCCGGCCACCCAGACGGGCGCGCTGGCGATGACCAACACCACCTCGGGCGTGGCCATCCTGTCGCTGGCGGTGGACCTGCTCACCATCGCCGACGACTACGAGCCGCGGCTGCCTGCCGAATGGCGGCCGTCCGAGGTCGAGCCGGAGTTGCTCGCGCTGACCGGCCTGTGGCACTGGGGCCCGACGCCGTACCACCTGCGGGTGCTGCCCGGCGGCTGGCTGGACCTGAGCCCGGCGAGCGGTTCGGGGCGGGCTTCGCGGTTCCGCCCGCAGCCGGACGGCACCTTCACCGGCCTCGACGGGTACTACACCGGCGAGACGCTGCGTGTGGTCAAGGACACCGACGGTACGGTCACCCATCTCGACCTGGCGACCTTCATCTTCACCCGCACCCCGTACGACCCGGCGGCGCCGGTGCCGGGCGGGGTTGACCCGAAGGGCTGGCGGATCGGGTGAGAGACTGCGCACATGACCGACGTCGCAGCGTTGACCATTCCGGAAGACCTCAAGCCCGCTGACGGCCGCTTCGGCTGCGGACCGTCCAAGGTGCGCGCGGAGCAGCTCGCCCACCTGGCCGCCGAAGGGGCCGGCCTGCTCGGCACCTCCCACCGCCAGAAGCCGGTGAAGTCGCTGGTCGGCCGGGTGCGCGCGGGGTTGTCCGAGTTGTTCTCGCTGCCCGATGGCTACGAGGTGGTGCTGGGCAACGGCGGCACCACGGCGTTCTGGGACGCGGCCGCGTTCGGCCTGGTCCGCGAGCGCGCCCAGCACTTCACCTACGGCGAGTTCTCCTCGAAGTTCGCCACGGTGACCAAGGGCGCGCCGTTCCTGGCCGACCCGATCGTGGTCAAGTCGGACCCGGGCACCGCGCCGGAGATCGCCTACCAGGCCGGGGCGGACCTGGTCGGCTGGGCGCACAACGAGACCTCGACCGGGGTCGCCGTGCCGGTCCGCCGCCCGGAGGGCAGCCAAGGCGCGCTGGTCGCGATCGACGCCACCTCGGGTGCCGGTGGGCTGCCGGTCAAGGCCGAGGACTTCGACGTCTACTACTTCGCGCCGCAGAAGTCCTTCGCCTCGGACGGCGGCCTGTGGCTGGCGCTGATGTCGCCCGCCGCGGTCGAGCGGGTCGGCGAGATCGGCGGCTCGGACCGCTGGATCCCGGAGTTCCTGTCGCTGACCACCGCGCTGGACAACTCGCGCAAGGACCAGACCTACAACACCCCGGCGGTGGCCACGCTGTTCCTGCTGGCCGACCAGATCGAGTGGATGCTGGGCAACGGCGGTCTCGAGTGGACCACCTCGCGCACGGCCGAGTCCTCGACCCGGCTGTACCAGTGGGCGGAGAAGACCTCGTACACCACGCCCTTCGTCGCCGACGCGGCGCTGCGCTCGCAGGTGGTCGGCACGGTCGACTTCACCGACGAGGTGGACGCCGCCGCGGTGGCGAAGGTGCTGCGCGCGAACGGCATCGTGGACGTGGAGCCGTACCGGAAGCTGGGGCGCAACCAGCTGCGGGTCGGCATGTTCCCGGCCATCGACCCGGACGACATCACCAAGCTCACCCAGTCCGTCGAATGGGTTGTCGAGCACCTGTCCTGAGAACTCAGGCGGGTGGCAGCAGGCCCAGCGACATCGCGGTGGTGACCGCCGCCGTGCGGTCGGAGACGTCGAGCTTGCCGAACACCCGCAGCAGGTGCGTTTTCACGGTGGCCTCGCTGATGTGCAGGGCCCGCCCGATCTCACCGTTCGTGTGCCCACGGGCGACCAGGTGCAGCACCTCCACCTCCCGCGGCGAAAGCTGCGGGCCGGTGGGGGTGCGCACCTGCTTGACCAGCCGCCCGGCCACCGACGGCGCCAGCACGGTCTCACCCCGCGCCGCCGCCCGGATGGCCCCGGCGAGCTCGGCGCGTGAAGCGTCCTTGAGCAGGTAACCGGCGGCGCCCGCCTCGACCGCGCGCAGGATGTCGGCGTCGGTTTCGTAGGTGGTCAGCACGACCACGCGGCGCGACGGATCCGCGCGCAGGATCTGCCGGGTGGCGCCGACGCCGTCGAGTCCCGGCATGCGCAGGTCCATCAGCACCACGTCGGGTTCCTTGACCCGGCTCTGCGCCACGGCTTCCTCGCCGGAGCCCGCCTCGCCGACCACGGTCAGGTCCGGCTCGGTGTCGAGCATGCCGCGCAGCCCCTCCCGCACCACGGGATGGTCGTCCACCAGCAGGATCCGGATCACCCCGGCACCTCCACCACCAGCTCGGTCCCGCCCTTTTCTCCACTGTGGACGGTCAGCTCGCCGCCGACCTGACGGGCCCTGGTCCGCATGCCGGTCAGGCCGTACCCGGTACCGGGTGCCGCCGGGTCGAAGCCGACGCCGTCGTCACGCACCGACAGTCGCACGTTGCCGTCCACAATAGACAGGTCGAGGGCCACCGTGGTGGCGTGCGCGTGCCGCCGGACGTTGTGCAGCGCCTCCTGCGTCGCCCGCAGCAGCACCACCTCCGCCGCGGTGGACAGCTTCGGCAGCCCTTCGGCGACCCGGCAGGTGACGGTGAGCGGGGTTTCGGCGTCCAGCCGCTCCGCCTGCCGCCGCACCGCGTCGGCGAGCGAGCCCGCGGCCAGTGCCGACGGCGTCAGCGCGGCCACCATCGAGCGTGCCTCGTCGAGGTTCTCCCGCGCGGTCCGCGCGGTCAGCTCCAGGTGCCGCCGCGCCGCCGCCGGATCGGTGTCCAGTTCGGACTCGATCGCCTGCACCAGCGCCACGATGCTGGTGAAGCCCTGCGCCAGCGTGTCGTGGATCTCCCTGGCCAGCCGCTCGCGCTCGGCCGCCGTGCCCGCCTCGTGCGACAGCCTGGCCACCTCGGACCGGCTGGCCGCCAGCCGTTCGATCAGGACCGCCTGCTCCTCCTTCTGCTGCGCGATGCGGTGGATGAACAACCCGAGCATCAGCGCCAGCGAGCAGAAGATCACCCCGGCCGGGATGGTGGTGGCGAGCTGCTCGGAGAGGTCACCGCCGTCGCTGAGCGAGACCAGGCCCGGCACGAAGCTGATCAGCACCACCGCCACCACCGCCGCGCGCAGCGGCAGCAGCCAGAACACCTGCGAGATCACCGACGGCGTGACCCAGGCGGCGCCCGGCACCAGCAGCAGCGAGCCGAAGAAGCAGGCGAGCACGCCGGCCACCGCCAGCGCGCCCACCTTCGCGGGCACCTCGCCCTCGTACCGCACCAGCGGCCGGTGGCCGAACCACCAGTACCAGGCGAACCCGGCCACCAGCAGCACCGAGGCACCCGCGCGGGCGCCGGGTGACGGGCCGTCCTGCAACTGCAGCGCGACCAGCCCGGCGAGCAGCGCGAACAGGTAGAACAGCTCCCAGTAGCGCAGCAACTTCAGTTCGACCGGTTGCTCCAGCGGAAGGTCAGCAGGCACAGCACCAGCCCCGCCACGCACCACGCGCCCAGCACGCCCGCGGTCAGCCCGAGTTCCCATCGCCCCGCCATTTCGTACGCCGCCATCTCGTCCGGGAGGAACACCGAGCGTATGCCCTGGCAGATCCACTTCACCGGGAACAGCGAGGACACCGTGGTCATCACGGACGGCAGCTCGGAGATCATCACGAACACGCCGGAGGTGAACTGCAGCCCGAGGAACACGATCTGGGTGGCCGCCGACGCGCCGTTGACGCCCTTGGCCGCCGCGCTGAGCGCGATGCCGAGCATGCCGCAGCCGATCACGCCGAGCCCGAACACCCAGGCGAAGGTCACCCAGTCCAGCGGGTCGGACGGCAGCCGGACGTCGAACATCAGCACGCCGACCGCCAGCATCACGATCACCTCGGCCACGCTGGCCACCGCGACCAGGATCAGCTTGCCGATGAAGTAGCTGGTCACCGGCATCGGCGTGCCGCGCAGCCGTTTCAGCGTGCCGTCCTCGCGGTCGAGCGCGACGCCGGTGCCCATGGTGACGAACGAGGTGGAGATGATCCCGGCGCCGACCATGCTGGCGGCGAACACCTGGCTGGAGGTCACCGCCGAGCCCGGCAGCGTCTCACCGAAGATCGAGCCGAGCAGGATCAGCAGGAAGGCGGGCAGGGAGAAGGTGAAGACGACAAATTCCTTCTGCCGGAAGAACTGCCGCAGCTCGGCGGCACCCCTGGCCAGGCCGAGCGACAGGGTGCCGGGCAGGGCCGCGCTGGTGGTGGTCATGAGTGCGGTCCGATCAGCTCGAGATAGGTGTCTTCCAGGGTCGGCCGGGTGACGGTGAGCCCGGCGAGTTCCCCGCCCCCAGCGGAGAGCTCGCGCACCAGCGCGGTCGGTGTCGCCGTGCGGCGTTCCTGCGGTCCGGTGGCGTCCTCCCAGCGCACGGTGGCTTCGGCGCCGGCGCGACCGCCGAGCGTGGCCGGGCTGCCCTCGGCGACGATGGTGCCGTTCGCGATCACCGACACGCGGTCCGCCAGCGCTTCGGCTTCGTCGAGGTAGTGGGTGGTGAGCAGGATCGTGGTGCCGTCGAGGGCGAGCAGCCGGATCAGCTCCCAGAACCGGCGGCGGGCCTCGGGATCGAAGCCGGTGGTCGGCTCGTCGAGGAACAGCAGCTCGGGACGGCCGACGATGCCGAGTGCCACGTCCAGCCGCCGCCGCTGCCCGCCGGAGAGCGACTTCACCCGTGTGTTGGCCTTCTCGGTCAGCCCGACCTGCTTGATCACCTCTTCGGGGTCGCGCGGGCGCGGGTAGTACCGCGCGTAGTGCCGGACGGATTCGGCCACGGTCAGCTCGGCCGCGTCGGTCGCGGTCTGCAGCACCATGCCGAGCTTCGCGCGCCAGGCGCGGCCACCGCGGCCCGGATCGACGCCGAGCACGCTGGCCTCACCGGCGCTGCGGCGGCGGTGGCCCTCCAGGATCTCCACCGTGGTGGTCTTCCCGGCGCCGTTCGGGCCGAGCAGGGCGAAGACCTCGCCCCGGTGGATGTCGAGATCGATGCCGTCGACGGCCGTGTGGCCGGGGTACTCCTTGCGCAGCCCGCGCACTCTCACCGCTACTTCCATGCCGTTCAGCCTCGCCGACCCCGGGGCCGGGCGGAACGGCCGGCGGATGGAACGCGGCTGTCGGCCGATCGATGGACACGGCCGGGTCAGCGGGGGATGAGCAGCTCCCGCAGGGCCAGGTCGAGCGAGCTGAGCAGGCCGGTGTGCACCTCGCCGCCGGGCTCGGCGTGCAGCATGCGGCTGGCGATGCCCTCGGTCAGCGCGATCACCACCTCGGCGAGGCGCTCGGCGGGCAGTTCCGCGCGGAATTCGCCGTTGTCCTGGCCGTACCGGATGAACTGGGTGGTCACGTCCACCGTCCAGGCGTAGTCCTCGCGGAGCTTGTCCACCCATTCCGGCCGGGTCACCGCCTGCGCGGTGAACACCAGCACCACCAGCAACTCCGACCGGCTCGGCTCGTCGAGCGGGAGCGCGGCGTGGATGTGCCGCCGCAGCACGTCGAGAATGGAGCCGGTGGTGTCGAGCTCGCGCCACCGCTCGACCAGCGCCAGCCCGGTCAGGTCGAAGGCCTCGCGCAGCAGTTCTTCCTTGGTGGCGAAGTACTTCTGCACCGCACCGGCCGAGATGCCCGCCTCGGCGGCGACCGTGCGGATGCTCACCGCCTCGATGCCCTCGCGCGCGACGAGGGTGAGCAGCGCGGCGGCTATCTCACGCTTGCGCTCGGCTCGATCGACCACCTTGGGCACGCCGCCACCGTACCTGGACGCCGGGTTTAGGATACAGTCGTATTCTCAAACAGGGGGACGGGTAATGACTTCCGTGGCGAAATCCGCCGAGCGCACCCGCCTGGCGGCCGGGCTGACCAAGGGCCCGGCCGAGGTGCTGGACTTCTTCCTGCCGCTGTGGGCGGGCAGTCACCTGGCCGCGTCGGCGGCCGAGGTCGGCGCGCTGACCGCGCTGGAGACGCTCGTTTCGTTCGCCGTGCGGCCGGTGGCCGGCGCGCTGGCCGACCGGTTCGACCGCGGCAGGCTGGCCGCGGTCGGCGCTGTCCTCTATGGACTGTCCTTTGTGGTGTACGCGGTGACGCCGGTGATGGCGTACGCCTACGTGGCGGCGGTGCTCGGCGGTGCCGGTGGCGCGTTGTTCTGGGTCGCGTTGCGGGCGCGGGCCGGTGAAGGGCTCCGTGACGACGACGGCGCGTTCAGCAAGCTCTTCGCCGCGGAAGGCACGGGTACCTGGATCGCCTTCGTCGCGGCGATGACGCTTGTCGCGCGCATCGACTACCGCGGGGTTTTTGCGCTCGGCGCGGTCGCCTGCCTGGTCGCGGCGGTGGTGCTGGTGGCCTCGCCACGGGGGACACCGGTACCGGATGACGCGCCGAAGTTCCGCGAACTGGGCGGCCGGATGTGGCCGATGCTCGGGCTCGTCGTGGTCACCGCGCTCGCCGAGGCGGGCGTCGCGTTGCTGCTGCTGATGCACCTGCAGCGCGGGCACCAGCTGGAACTCGGCGAGATCGCGGCCGTGTTCCTGCCCGGGTTCATCGTCTACAGCCTGCTGCCGGACCACCTGCACCGCGTGGTGCGGCGGCTCGGGCGGCGGATGGTGCTGTCGCTGGCGATGGTGAGCAGCGCGTTGTTCGCCGCCGCGTTGTCGTTCGCGCCGAACCCGCCGGTGATCGCGGTGCTGTGGGTGTTGTCGGCGGTCGCGTTCGCCGCGGCGGTGCCGGTCGAGCAGGCCATCGTCGCCGAGGCGGCCGGGGTCAGCCTGGGGCGCGGCATGGGGATCTACGAGGGCGCCACCCTGCTCGGCGCGACGATCGGCACGTTCACCGCCGGCCTGCTCTACTCCGCGGGCGACGGCTGGTGGATGGCCTGCCTGGGGGCGGCGGGCCTGCTGCTGGTCACGTCTTTGCTGGTACCGGGCGCGGTGGCGAAGGTGGGTGTGCTCGACCGCCCGGTGGAAGCTGACCGGCTCCGGAACGACGTTCCGGATGACCCGAATGTGGCTTTCGGGGCGGAAAACGCCCCGAAAGCCACATTCGTGTCCAGCGAGGTGGATGAACCCGAAAAACCCGAGGCGCCACCGAAGCGGGGTGCGGGCTGGCGCAACTGGGCCATTCACGCCGCCATCTTCACCATCGCGCAGGTCGTGCTGGCCATCGCCGGGTACAGCTGGCCCGTCGCCGCCCTGGGCAGCGACGATCTCCACTTCATCCTCAACGACAGCGGCCACTGGCTGCTCAACGCGGGCCGCATCTGGTGCCTGATCTTCCTCGTTGACACCGTCTGGACCGGCATCAGCCTCCTCCGCAAGAGGGATGGCTGACTTGCTGACACTCTGTCTAACATGACGAGATGTCTCACAAGTGGGTGACGGCCAGCGACGGCGTGCGGCTCTCGGTGCGGGAGTCCGGTCCCGCGGATGCCCCGGTGGTGCTGGCGGTGCACGGCTATCCGGACAACAGCTCGCTGTGGGACCCGGTCGCCGCCGAGCTGCGCGGGCTCTACCGCGTGGTGGTCTACGACGTCCGTGGCGCGGGTGACTCGGACAAGCCGAAGGCCCGCCGCGCCTACCGCCTCGACCAGCTCGCCGCCGACCTCGCCGCGGTCGCCGACGAGGTCAGCCCGGACGCCCCGGTGCACCTGCTCGCCCACGACTGGGGCTCCATCCAGGCCTGGCACGCGGTGACCGGCGACTGGGCACCCGGCCGGATCGCCTCGTTCACCTCGATCTCCGGCCCCAGCCTCGACCACGCGGGCGCCTGGTTCCGCGCGCAGCTGACCCGCCCCACGCCCAGGCGCCTGCGCAACGCCCTCAACCAGCTGTTGCATTCGCAGTACATCACCGCCTTCCAGCTTCCGGTGCTGCCGGAGTTGTTGTGGCGCACCGGGTTGATGCGCAAGCTGATCGCCAGGATGGAACCGGCCGAGACCGCGCCCGCGGTGTCCGACGGCGTCCACGGGCTCCAGCTCTACCGCGCGAACATGCTGTCGCGCCTCGGCCGCCCGGCGCCGCGGCCGGCGAGCATGCCGGTGCAGGTGCTCGCCCCGACCGGTGACGGCTTTGTCAGCACCCCGCTGCAGACCGAGATCGAGCGCTGGGTGCCGGACCTGCGGGTCCGGCGGATCACCGGCTCCCACTGGGTGGTGCGGTCGAAGCCGAAGCTGATCGCCCGTGCGGCCACCGAACTCATCGAGCACGTCGAAGGCGCGCCGGAACCGCGGTCGCTCGCGCGGGCGCGGGTGCGCACCGACGGACGCGGCCGGTTCGCGCACCAGCTGGTGGTGGTGACCGGCGCGGGCAGCGGGATCGGCCGCGCCACCGCGCTGGCCTTCGCCGGTGAAGGTGCCGAGGTGGTGGTCACCGACGTCAACGCCAAGGCCGCCGCGGAGACCGCGAAACTGGTCCGCGGGCACGAGTACACAGTGGACTCCGCAGACGGGGAAGCGGTGCACGCCTTCGCGAAGGCCGTGCGTGCCGAGCACGGCGTGCCGGACATCGTGGTGAACAACGCGGGCATCGGCATGTCCGGCCCGTTCCTCGACACCGGCGTGGACGACTGGGAACGCGTGCTCGACGTGAACCTGTGGGGCGTGATCCACGGCTGCCGCGCCTTCGCCGAACAGCTGGTGGAACGCGGCGAGGGCGGCCACATCGTGAACCTGGCGTCGATGGCGGCGTACGTGCCGTCGAAGATCCTGCCCGCGTATTCCACCTCGAAGGCCGCCGTGCTGATGCTGAGCGAATGCCTGCGCGCGGAACTGGCGCCGGAACGGATCGCGGTGACCGCCATCTGCCCCGGCATCGTCAACACCGGCATCACCGACCGGACCCGGTTCGTCGGCGTGGACGAGGTCGAGCAGCGCCGACGGCAGCGCAAGAGCAGCAGCCTGTACGCGAAGCGGAGCTTCGGCCCGGAGAAGGTGGCGCGCGATATCCTGCGCGCCGTGGAGAAGAACGCGGCGGTCGCACCGTCCACACCGGAGGCGAAGGCGGCGCTCGCGCTGTCCAGGCTGACCCCGGGCGTGCTGCGGGCCGCGGCCCGGCTGGACCTCACCCCGAGGTGACCCGCAAACCCCGGCGCATGTCGCGCGAAGCGCGTCGCGACGACCTGATCGCCGCGGCGCTCGACCTGTTCAGCACCAGCCCGCCCGAACGCGTCTCGGTGGACGACATCGCGGCGCGCGCCGACGTCTCGCGTCCGCTGTTCTACCGCTACTTCTCCAGCATCCGCGAACTCCAGGTGGCCGCGCTGCGCACGGTCACCGACGGCCTGATCGACCGGCTCGCGGTGGACGCGGAAGGCGAGCCGCTGGACCGGTTGCGCGCGGTGGTGCGCGGCCTGATCGCGGTGGCCGATGAGTACCGCGCCGGTTACATCGCCCTGCTGCGCAGCGGATCCGTGATCGCCACCTCGGAAACCGAGGCGCTGGTGGACCAGGTCCGCAACCGCGCGGTCGAGCTGATCCTCGCCGAGCTGGGGGTGGCCGAGCCGTCACCGCTGCTGCTGGTCACCCTGCGCTGCTGGACGGCGGTGGTCGAAGGCACCCTGCTGAGCTGGCTGCAGGAGGGCGCGCTGCCGCGCGACGAGCTGGACACCTGGCTGGTGGACCAGCTCGTCGCGATGCTGACCGTGACCGCCACTCACGACCCGGCTACTGTGTCTTTTGCCTCGCCTCCGGCGAGGCGGGGAGGTCGCCGTTGAGCCGGTCAACGGAGGAAGACACGCCGTGCCGCTGGGCGGCCCGTCGCGCCTCCCTCCGTTGACCGGCGCGACCTCCCTACCGGTTCAGCGAGGCCCAGCCTTCGACCTCTTCCGGCTGACGCGGGCCGGGGCCGACGTACTTGGCCGACGGGCGCACCAGGCGGCCGGTCTTCTTCTGCTCCAGGATGTGCGCGGCCCAGCCGGCGGTGCGCGCCGAGCTGAACATCGCGGGCATCATGTGCAGCGGGACCTGCGCGAAGTCGAGAATGACCGCGGCCCAGAACTCCACGTTCGTCTCGATCGCGCGGTCGGGGCGGCGTTCACGCAGCTCGGTCAGCGCGGCCTGCTCCAGCGCGGCGGCCACCTCATACCGCTCGGCGCCCAGCTCCTGGCAGGTCCGGCGCAGCACGCGGGCCCGCGGGTCCTCGGCCCGGTAGACCCGGTGCCCGAAGCCCATCAGCCGCTCCTTGCGGTCGAGAATGCCCTTGACCACGGCACGCGCGTCGCCGGTGCGCTCGGCCTCGGCGATCATCGGCAGCACGCGCGCGGGCGCGCCACCGTGCAGCGGCCCGGACATCGCGCCGATCGCGCCCGACATCGCCGCCGCCACGTCCGCGCCGGTCGACGCGATCACGCGGGCGGTGAAGGTGGAGGCGTTCAGCCCGTGCTCGGCGGCCGAAACCCAGTACGCGTCCACGGCCTTGACGTGCGCGGGATCCGGCTCGCCGCGCCAGCGGACCATGAACCGCTCGGTGATCGTGGCAGCCTCGTCGACGCGCGACTGCGGCACCGCGGGCTGCCCGATCCCGCGCGCGGACTGCGCGACGTAGGACAGGGCCATCACCGAGGCGCGGGCCAGCTGGTCACGGGCCTCTTCGTCGGTGATGTCCAGCAGCGGCTGGTAACCCCAGATCGGCGCGAGCATGGCCAGCGCGGCCTGCACGTCGACGCGGACGTCGCCGGTGTGCACCGGGATCGGGAAGGCCTCCGCGGGCGGCAGGCCCTGGCCGAAGCGGCCGTCGACCAGCAGGCCCCAGACGTCGCCGAAGGTGACCTTGCCGGCCAGGTCCTCGATGTCCACCCCGCGGTAGCGCAGGGCGCCGCCGTCACGATCCGGTTCGGCGATTTCGGTCCGGAAGGCGACCACGCCTTCCAGCCCCGGGCGGAAGCCGTCGTCCGTTTCGTCCGCAGGTGCGGGTGCTGGTGATACCGGCGCTGTCGTCACTTGAGTGGAACCTTTCGATGCGCGTTCCCCGAATGATTTGGCGTGCGTGGCGCGTCAGGGGACGGCACTTGCGCCCCAGCGCGCGATGGACAAACCATCCTCCTGTCACGGTCTCGGATCAATCGAAAGAAGTCGTGGTTTCGGTCACGATTACGAGAACGATTCAGACCATCGGGTGTCGGCCGCGTAAATCCTGTGTTTCCAGAACGCGCACGGCCGGGGGACCGGTGATAAACCTCTAGCCATGCACCTCTCGCCGCAGGAACGGGACAAGCTGCTGGTCCACGTGGCCGCGGACGTGGCACGACGGCGGCTGGAGCGCGGGGTGAAGCTGAACTACCCGGAGGCCGTCGCGCTGATCACCGACCACGTGCTCGAAGGCGCCCGGGACGGCCGGACGGTCAGCGAGCTGGTGGCCAGCGGACGGACCGTGCTCAGCCGGGAACAGGTGCAGCCCGGCATTGCGGAAATGGTCGACTCGGTGCAGGTCGAAGCCACTTTTCCGGACGGCACCAAGCTCGTCACCGTGCACGATCCGATCGTCTAAGGAGCGCGGCGCATGCGGCCAGGAGAGATCATCACCGGCGACCAGCCGGTCGAGCTGAACCCCGGGCGCGATCGGGTGACGCTGCGGGTGCGCAACACCGGCGACCGGCCGGTGCAGGTCGGTTCGCACTACCACTTCGCCGAGGTCAACCCGGCACTCGACTTCGACAAAGAGCAGGCGGCCGGCCGTCGTCTCGACATCCCGGCGGGCACCTCGGTGCGCTTCGAACCGGGGGTGGAACGCGAGGTCACGCTGGTACCGATCGCCGGTCGTGGTGTGGTGCCCGGACTTCGCAGGAAGGACTGACCGTGCCCCAGATCGACCGCGAGCGCTACGCCGAGCTGTTCGGGCCGACCGTCGGCGACCGCATCCGGCTGGCCGACACCGACCTGCTGATCGAGGTCACCGAGGACCGCAGCATGGGCGCGGCCTCCGGTGACGAGGTGCTCTTCGGCGGCGGCAAGGTGATCCGCGAGTCGATGGGCCAGGGCATGGCCACCCGCGCCGAGGGCGCGCCCGACCTGGTGATCACCGGCGTGGTGGTGCTCGACCACTGGGGTGTGGTCAAGGCCGACGTCGGGGTGCGCGACGGCCGGATCGTCGGCATCGGCAAGGCCGGGAACCCCGACACCATGGACGGCGTGGACCCGGCGCTGGTCATCGGCCCGGCCACGGAAGTGCTGGCGGGCAACGGGAAGATCCTGACCGCCGGTGGCATCGACTGCCACGTGCACTTCATCTGCCCGCAGCTGGTGGACACCGCGCTGGCCGCCGGGCTGACCACGCTGGTCGGCGGCGGCACCGGCCCGGCGGAGGGCAGCAAGGCCACCACGGTCACGCCCGGCGCCTGGAACCTCGGGCGCATGCTGCGGGCGATGGACCAGTTGCCGATCAACGTTCTGCTGCTGGGCAAGGGGAACACCGTGCGCACCGAGGCGCTGCGTGAGCAGCTCGCCGCCGGGGCGGGCGGGTTCAAGCTGCACGAGGACTGGGGCAGCACCCCGGCCGCCATCGACGCCTGCCTGACCGTGGCGGACGAATCCGGGGTCCAGGTGGCGATCCACACCGACACGCTGAACGAGGCCGGGTTCCTGGAGTCCACTGTGGACGCCATTGGCGGGCGGTCGATCAACGCGTACCACACCGAGGGCGCCGGCGGCGGGCACGCGCCGGACATCATCCAGGTGGCCGGGCTGCCGAACATCCTGCCGTCGTCGACCAACCCGACCCGCCCGCACACCGCCAACACCCTCGACGAGCACCTCGACATGCTGGTGGTCTGCCACCACCTCAACCCGTCGGTGCCCGAGGACCTCGCCTTCGCCGAGAGCCGCATCCGGCCGACCACCATCGCCGCCGAGGACGTGCTGCACGACCTGGGCGCGATTTCCATGATGAGCTCGGATTCCCAGGCGATGGGCCGGATCGGCGAGGTGGTCATCCGGACCTGGCAGACCGCGCACGTGATGAAGCGGCGCCGCGGTGCGCTGCCGGGCGACGGCGCGGCGGACAACCTGCGTGCGCGTCGTTATGTCGCCAAGTACACGATCAATCCGGCGATCGCGCACGGCATGGAAGCCGAGATCGGTTCGGTGGAGGTCGGCAAGCTCGCCGACCTGGTGCTGTGGGAGCCGAAGTTCTTCGGCGTGCGGCCGCACGTGGTGCTCAAGGGCGGGTTCGCGGCCTGGGCGGCGATGGGTGACGCCAACGCGTCCATCCCGACCCCGCAGCCGGTGCTGGCCCGGCCGATGTTCGGTGCGTCACCGGTGGTCGCCGCCGAAACCAGCCTGACTTTTGTGGCGGGAGAAGCGATCGACGCCGGGATCGCGGAGCGGCTGCGGCTGACCAGCGGGGTGGTGCCGGTGGCGAACACCCGTCGTCGTGGCAAGGCGGACATGGTGCTCAACGACGCGTTGCCGGACATCCGGGTGGAGCCGGACAGCTTCGCGGTCTACGTGGACGGTGACCTGATCGAGCCCCAGCCGGTCACCGAACTGCCCATGGCACAACGGTACTTCCTGTTCTGATGGACGTTTCCGCGCTGATCATGGCCGACTCCCGCTTCCCCGGCGGTGGTCACGTGCACTCCGGCGGACTGGAGGAAACCGTGGTGCGCAAACTGGTCCGCACCGAGCGCGACCTGCCTTCGTTCCTCAGTGGACGGTTGCACACCGCGGGCGCGCTGGCCGCCTCGTTCGCCGCGGCGGCGTGCCGCCAGTCGGACTGGGCGCTGCTGGACACCGAACTGGACGCCCGCACTCCGTCCTCCGCACAACGGGAATCCTCGCGCGCGCAGGGTCGTGGCACGGTGCGCGCGGGCAAGGTCGCCTGGCCGTCGCCGGTGCTGGACGAACTCCTGCGCGTCACCCCGCGCCCGCACCACCCGATCGCGGTCGGCGCGCTGACCGGGATCGCCGGCGGCACCCCGCTCGACGCCGCGCTGGCGGTCGCCTATCTCGCGGTCAGCGGACCGGCGAGCGCGGCGGTCCGCCTGCTCGGGCTCGACCCCTTCGTGGTGAACGCCGTGGTGGCCAGGCTGTCCGGGGAACTCCACGCGGTCGCCGAAGCGGCGGCCTCGGTCGCGGGGGAGCACCCCGCCGAACTCCCGGCGCCGGGCGCGCCGGCGCTGGACCTGCTCGCCGAAGCGCATTGGCGCGGACACAAGGAAGAGGTGCGTCTCTTTGCCAGCTGAAGGTCATGGCCACGGGCACGGCCACGTGCACCCGGTCAACTTCGATCCCACCGCCACCGAACCGGACCAGTTCCCGGCCGCGTCGATGGACGGGCGGCCGTACCGGATCGGCATCGGCGGCCCGGTCGGCAGCGGCAAGACCGCGCTGGTCGCCGCGTTGTGCCGGGCGCTCGGCGACGAGCTGAACCTGGCGGTGGTGACCAACGACATCTACACCACCGAGGACGCCGACTTCCTGCGCCGGGCCGGGGTGCTCGACCCGGCGCGGATCGAGGCCGTGCAGACCGGCGCCTGCCCGCACACCGCGATCCGCGACGACATCACCGCGAACCTCGACGCCGCCGAACGGCTGGAGGAGCGTTTCCCCGGGCTCGACCTGATCATCATCGAAAGCGGTGGGGACAACCTGACCGCGGTGTTCAGCCGCGGGCTGGCCGACAGCCAGGTGTTTGTGGTCGACGTCGCCGGGGGTGACAAGGTGCCGCGCAAGGGCGGTCCCGGCGTCACCACGGCGGACCTGCTGGTGATCAACAAGATCGACATCGCGCACCTGGTCGGCGCGGACATGGCGGTGATGACCGCCGACGCGCACCGGATGCGCGGTGAGCTGCCGGTGATCACGCAGTCCCTTGTGGACACTCCGGACGCGCCGGCGGTGGCCGACTGGGTGCGGTCGCTGGTCCCGGCCCGTGCGGGGTGAAGGCCACCGCGCGGCTGGTCGCCGAACGGGACACCACCGGGCGCACGGTGCTGCGGGAGCTGCGGTCGATGGCGCCGCTCACCCTCTTCCCGCGACGGCGGCGTGCCCCGGACGCCTTGGTGCACCTGGTCAATTCGGCGACCTCGCCGCTCGGTGGGGACGAGCTGCGGCTGGAGGTGCGGGTCGGGGCCGGGGCGCGCCTGACCCTGTCCGGGGTGGCGGCGACGCTCGCGCTGCCGGGTCCGCTTGGCGAGGCGAGTTCGTCCATTGTGGAGGTTGAGGTCGAGGCTGGCGGGCGGTTCGTGTACCTGCCGGAGCCGACCGTGGTGACGGCGGGCGCGCGGCACGTCGCCGAACTGCGGGTCTCGCTGGCCGGGGACGCCGAGTTCCGCGCGCGTGAGGTGCTGGTGCTCGGGCGTGAAGGCGAGGCGCCCGGGCGGCTGACCAGCACGCAGCACGTGGTGCGTGCTGGCCGTGCGGTGCTGCGGCAGACGCTCGACATCGGTGATCCCGCGCTGGGCGCCAGCCTCGCCTACCTGGCCGGACGACGGGTACTGGCCACGGAAATCCTGCTGCTGGAAGGAAAACCGGTGGAGCCGGGCGGTGGTGAGTGGTGGTCGGTCAGCCCGCTGGCCGGGGGCGGCGCGCAGGTGACCGCGCTCGCCGACAGCACCGTGGACGCCGAGCGCATGCTCACTGGCGCGTGATCGCGGCGAGCATGACGCCCTTGAGCTCCGCCGCGATGTCCTCGACCGGCAGTGGTGGTTCGTGGGCCTGCCACTCGCGCAGCAGGCCGGTGGCCGCGCCGACCAGCGCGATCGAAGTCAGCCGGTAGTCGCGGGCGGGCGCGAGCCCGTGGCGGGCCGCGCGCTCGGCCTCGGCCGCGATGAACTCGGCCCAGCGGGTGACCCAGTCCTGGTGCTGGCGTTCGAGTTCGGGGCTCACCCCGACGGCCTCCACGTAGTTGAGGCGCGGCAGACGCGGATCGGAGGTCACCGTGGCGACGAAGACGTCCAGCGCGGCGGAGATCCTGGTGACCGCGTCCAGCTCGCCGAGTTCGTCGAGCTTGGCGCTCACGCGCTGGTAGGCGGCCTCGTTGATGCGTGCGTGCAGGGTCAGCAGGACCTGCTCCTTGCTGCTGAACTCCTCGTAGAAGTTGCGGGTGGACACCCCGGCCTCGGCGCACAGCCTGGCGATCTTGGTCTGCGCGTAGCCGTCCGCGGTGAACCGTTCCAGTGCGGCCGTGAGCAGCTTCTCCCGCCGCTCGGCGCGGCGCTGCTCGGGCGCGACGCCGCCGTAGGTCCGAACCACTCGACCCCCTCCAACCGGTGAATTCCGGTAATCGCGATTGCCAAATTATAGCGGGTGCCCTACATTGCGAAAATCCTGGTTTTCGAATCTCGGAGTCCCTCGGAGTCCCACCCGTCAGCCCACCACCACCCTCAACGGAGCCGCTTCGCGGCACGGAGGTGAAATCCATGCGCCGAGCCTTGGCCGCCCTGACCGTCGCGCTGGTGACTTTGACCGCTGGTGCCCTTCCCGCGCAGGCGGCCAGTCCGCCGGTGCCGTCGCAGGACCCCTTCTACACCCCGCCCGACCAGCTCACCGGCTCGCCCGGTGACGTGCTGCGGCAGCGTGCCGTGGACGTGAAGGTCGGCCCGTTCCCGGCGCCGGTGAAGGCGTGG
The DNA here is from genome assembly GCF_003312875.1 of Amycolatopsis albispora. Classification (NCBI taxonomy): domain Bacteria; kingdom Bacillati; phylum Actinomycetota; class Actinomycetes; order Pseudonocardiales; family Pseudonocardiaceae; genus Amycolatopsis; species Amycolatopsis albispora. The sequence continues at coordinate 5,506,147 of NZ_CP015163.1, read as the reverse complement.
CAGCTGCTGTACCGCTCGACCTCGGCGACCGGTGAGGCGAACGCGGTGTCCGGCACACTGCTCGTGCCGCCGGTGCCGTGGGCGAACGGGCCGCGGCCGCTGCTCACCTACGCGGTGGGCACGCACGGCATCGGGGATTCGTGTGCGCCGTCGTACAAGCTGCGCACCGGCACGGAGAACGAGGTCGCGCTGATCGGGCAGGCCCTGGGCAAGGGGTGGGCGGTCGTGCTGACCGACTACGAAGGCCTCGGCACGCCTGGCACGCACACGTACGCCACGGGTCAGTCCGAGGGGCGCGCGATGTTGGACGCGGCGCGGGCGGCGTTCACGGTCGGTGAGGCGGGCTTGTCGCCGGATGCGCCGGTCGGGGTGTTCGGGTATTCGCAGGGCGGGCAGGCGGCGGCGTTCGCCGGTGAGCTGCACCCGTCGTACGCGCCGGAGTTGAAGGTGGCCGGGGTGGCGGCGGGCGGGGTGCCCGCCGATCTGAACGAGGTCGCGAAGTTCAACGATGGTGGCCCGGCGTTCGGCTTGGTGCTAGGGGCCGCGACGGGCCTGGCGACGGCTTATTCGGACGTGCCGTTCGAGTCGATCCTGAATGATCGGGGCCGGTCGGTGGTTGCGCGGATCCAGGACGCCTGCACGATCGAATTGGGCGCGGCGGCGCCGTTCGGGCGGTTGGCTGATTTTGTCACCGTCGAGGACCCGCTGGGCGACCCGCGCTGGCAGGTGCGGCTGGCGGAGAACCGGGCGGGCGAGCGTGCGCCGACCGCGCCGGTTTTCCTGTACCACGGGACTTTGGACGAGCTGATTCCGTTCCGCGTGGGGAAGGATTTGTTGTCGCGCTATTGCGGGGCGGGGGTAAAGGTGCAGTGGCGGGCGTTTCCGTTGGTGGAGCATATCGGGGGTGTTGCGGTGGGTGGGCCGGTGGCGATGGAATGGCTGGGGTCCCGGTTCGCGGGGAATGTGGCTGGGTCTTCTTGTTGATGCGGGTGGGCCACCCCGGTGTTTCATTGTGACGACGGCGAAGACCCGCTTGTCAAGGCTGGGAAGAGTACCTTGACAAGCGGGTCTTCGCCGTGTTCTTGGCTGTGGACCGGGGCGGGGAAGGGGGAGTGTGGGTGGTCGTCGGCTCCCTTTCCCGGCTTACGGTTTGGATGGCGGCTGGGCACGTTGAGTTTGAATGGTTGGCTGGGCGCGTTGAGTTTGGATGGGGGCTGGGCACGTTTGGTTTGGATGGTCGGCTGGGCACGTTGATTTTCCAGGGGGGCGGGGCTTGGGCAGTGTCACGAATGTGGCTTTCGAGACGTTTGGCGTCTCGAATGTGGCTTTCGTGACATGGGGGTGCGCCCCGGGCGGCTAGGTGGGTGGGTGGAAGGTGGGCATGGGGAGGGAGGTGGGTGACGCGCCTGGCTTCTGGCACTCGTCGTGGCAGGTGGCGTCCAGGGTGCAGCAGAGTGAGCAGATCGCACCCTGTTGGCGTGAGCAGTCCGCGATGTCCGGCAGTTCGTAGGCGTCACCGCAAACCGTGCAGTTGTGCGTGGCCCGCAGCTCGCCGGTCTGGACGGTGTTCGGGCGCGCCAGGTAGTACCGGCCACCGGTCAGCCAGGCCAGCAGCGGCACGCAGACCACCGCGATCACCAGCGCCAGCAACGGGCTGAACGCTGCCAGGAACTCCCCGAAAGCCCCGAAATACGCGGTGATCGACACGGCCGAAGCAAAGACCATCGAGCCGAAGCCGACCGGGTTGACCTTGTGCAGGTAAGCCCGCTTGAACTCGACGTACCGCGGCGACCACCCCAGCGGCTTGACGATCAGCAGGTCCGCGCACACCGCGCCGATCCAAGCGATCGCCACGTTCGAGTAGAAGCCCAGGATCTTGTTCAGCAGAGCGAACGCACCGAATTCCATCAGCGCCAGCGCGATCCCGCAGTTCACCAACACATACCAGACCCGCCCCGGATGCCGGTGCAGCACACGCGAGAAGAAGTTCGCGAAAGACAGTGAACCCGAGTAGGCGTTCGTCGCGTTGATTTTGATTTGCGAGACGACGACGAAGAGTGCGGCGAAAGTCAGCGCAACGGGGCCCAGTGCGGGTTTGACCGCTTCCAGGTACGGCGCGATGGGTTCCAGTGCGTGTGCCTCGCCGACCGCGCCCAGTGCGAGAAACGCCAACAGCGCGCCGCCGATCTGCTTTGCCGCGCCGAGGATCACCCAGCCGGGGCCCGCCGCCAGCACCGCCGCCCACCACGAGCGCTTGTTCTCCGCCGTCTTCTCCGGCATGAACCGCAGGTAGTCCGCCTGTTCGCCGATCTGCCCGATCAACGACAGCGCCACCCCCATGCCGAAGCCGAACCCGATCGCCGAGAACTGCGAGCCGGCGCCTTCGGTGCCGCCGAACGAGGCGAATTCCGCCAGCCTGCCCGGCTCCCGCACCGCCACCACCACGAACGGCAGCACCAAGCCGACGATCCACAGCGGCTGCGTCCAGGTCTGCATCTTCGCCAGCGCACCCATGCCGTACAGCGCGAACGGCAGCACGATCAGCGTGGACAGCAGGTAGCCGACCGGCAGTGGCACGCCCAGCGCCAGGTCGAAGGCCTGCGCCATGATCGACCCCTCGAGCGCGAAGAAGATCACCGTGAAGCTCGCGTAGACCAGCGAGGTCAGCGTCGAGCCGAAGTAGCCGAACCCGGCACCGCGGGTGAGCAGGTCCATGTCCACGCCGTACTTCGCGCAGGCCGCCGCGATCGGCGTGCCGGTGACGAAGATGACCAGCGCGGCGGCCAGGATCGCCAGCACCCCCGAGGTGAAGCCGTAGCTGAACACGATGCTGGCCCCGATGGCGAAGTCGGCCAGGTAGGCGATGCCGCCGAGCGCGGTGGTCGCCACCACGGCCGGGCGCCAGCGGCGGAACGAGTGGGCGGCGAAGCGGAGTGAGTAGTCCTCGCGGTTTTCGTTCGCCGCGAGCTTGGCGTAGCGCCGCTTCGGCGGGGTGGTTTTCCTAGTTGGAACGGTCTCCGTCATGGGTACCTCCAGTCCGGGAAGCAGCCCGAAGGTAGGTACGCGGTTTTGCGCCCGTGTGGCGCGAGGTAAGCGGTGCGTTACGAGTGGGGGACAACGGGGTGGCAGGAGTCACCGTTCTGTGGGTTTCGCCACCGCTTTACAAGCCCTACCGTCGGGTGGACCAGTGACGGCCCTACAGGGCACGGAGGTTGACGAACATGCCGGAGCTCGACAACGCGAACGGTGCGGCTGACGTGGGTGACGTGGCCATCCGGCTGCCCGGCATGCGGGTGGCCTACGAAGGCGAGTCGCTGGACGAGGAGAGCCTCGCCCCGACCTGGACCGAGCAGCTGCAGTCCTGGCTCGACCAGGCGATCTCCGCCGGGGTCGCGGAGGCCAACGCGATGGTGCTCGCCACCGCCGACGGTGACGGCCGCCCGTCCAGCCGGACCGTGCTCTGCAAGGGCCTCGACCAGCGCGGCGTGGTGTTCTACACGAACTACACCTCGAACAAGAGCCACGACCTGACCGTCACCCGGTACGCCTCGGCGACCTTCCCCTGGTACCCGCTGCACCGCCAGGTGCACGTCCGCGGCGAGGTGGAGAAGGTGGACATCACCGAGACCGCCGAGTACTGGGCCTCCCGCCCGCGCGGCTCCCAGCTGGGGGCGTGGGCCAGCCCGCAGTCGCGGGTGGTCGACGGCCGCCGCGCGCTGGACAACGCGCTGCACGCGATCGAGCGCCGGTTCGCCGACGTGGAGCAGGTGCCCTTCCCGCCGCACTGGGGTGGCTGGCGCATTCGCCCGGACGTGGTCGAGTTCTGGCAGGGCCAGCGCGACCGCCTGCACGACCGGCTGCGGTACGTCCGCACCGACGACGGCTGGAAGATCGAGCGCGTCGCCCCGTAGCGAAAATCACGCGACCGCAACAGCTTAGCCCGGCTAAGCTTCTTCGGTGAGCACTGACGCGGGAACCAGGAAACCGAAGGGCGCCCGCAAGGTACTCGGCTCGATCGTGATGGACACGCGTCCGTTGCGGATCCCGGCCTTCCGGCGGCTCTGGCTGACCACCGTGGTCACCGCCATCGGCAGCCAGCTGACCGCGGTCGCGGTGCCCAAGCAGGTGTTCGACCTGACCGGTTCGTCCGGTTACGTCGGCCTGACCGGGGCCGTCGCGCTGGTGCCGCTGCTGGTGTTCGGCCTGTGGGGCGGCGCCATCGCGGACACTGTGGACCGCCGCAAGCTGCTGATGGTCACCAACACCGGCATCGCGGTCACCGCCGCCCTGCTGTGGGCGCAAGCGTTCTTCGCGGTGAACTCGGTCTGGGTGGTGCTCGTGCTGCTCGGCGTGAACCAGGCCTTCTTCGCGATCAACATGCCCACGCGCAGCGCGGTGGTCGCACGGCTGGTGCCCGAGGAGCTGCTGCCGCCGGCGATCGCGCTGCAGAGCACGATGAGCCAGTTCGGCGCGGTGTTCGGCCCGCTGGCCGCCGGTGCGCTGCTGCCGGTGGTCGGTCTGTCCACTTTGTACCTGTTCGACACGGTGGCGCTGGCGCTGACGCTGTGGGCGGTGTGGAAGCTGCCCGCGATGCTGCCGCTGTCCGGCCAGGTCCGCCGCGCCGGCCTGCGTGACGTGCTCGACGGGTTCCGCTACATGGCCACCCAGAAGGTGCTGCTGGCCTCGTTCGTGGTGGACGTGATCGCGATGGTGGCCGGCATGCCGCGCGCGTTGTTCCCCGAGATGGCCGAGCGGACCTTCGGCGACCCGCCGGGCGGCGGCCTCGCGCTCGGCTGGCTGTACACCGCGATCCCGCTCGGCGCGATGCTGATCGGGCTGATGTCCGGCTGGCTGACCAGGATCAGCAGGCACGGCGTGGCGGTGGTGGTCTCCATCGCCGCCTGGGGGCTGTGCGTGTTCGCCTTCGGCCTGGCCGACTCGCTGTGGCTGGCGATCGTCTTCCTGGCGCTGGCCGGCGCGGCCGACATGGTCAGCGCGATCTACCGGATGGCCATTCTCCAGGCCGCCTCCACCGACGAGATGCGCGGCCGGATGCAGGGCGCGCTGACCGTGGTCGTCGCGGGCGGGCCGCGCATCGCCGACCTGTCGCACGGCTGGGCCGCGGCCGGGGTCGGCACGGCCGTCGCGACCAGCGGCGGCGGATTGCTGGTGATCGCCCTACTGGTGGTCGCGGTAATGCTGCTGCCCGCTTTCTGGCGTTACCGGGCCCCCGTCGCCAAGACGTGACGAAGAACAGATCAAGCCGGACTGTCGGTCACGGAAGTGATGCGGCACACTCTTGCCGCATGGCGGACACGACGACAACCGAGCCCGAGACCGGTCCGGCCGGTCAGCCGAGCCTCAAGCGGGTGATGGGCTCCAAGCTGCTGCTGTTCTTCGTGGTCGGGGACATCATCGGAACCGGCGTCTACGCGCTCACCGGGCAGGTGGCCGGCCGGGTCGGCGGGGCGCTGTGGCTGCCGTTCCTGCTCGCGTTCGTGGTCGCGTTCATGACCGCGTTCAGCTACCTGGAACTGGTGGGCAAGTACCCGCAGGCGGCCGGAGCGGCGCTGTACACGCACAAGGCGTTCAAGATCAGGTTCCTCACCTTCATGGTGGCCTTCGCGGTGATGTGCTCGGGGATCACCTCGGCATCGTCGGCGGCGAAGGCCTTCGGTGACACCTATCTCGCGGAGTTCATCACCGCGCCGATGCCACTGGTGGCGATCCTCTTCGTGATCGGCCTGGCGCTGATCAACTTCCGGGGCGTCGCCGAATCGGTGAAGACCAACGTGGTGCTGACCTGCATCGAGATCGGCGGGCTGCTGATCATCATCGGGGTCGGTGTGTGGGCGGTGCTCAACGGCAACGGCGACGCCTCGCGGCTGACCCAGTTCGACACCGAGAACCAGACCATGCTGGTGGCCATCACCTCGGCCACCTCGCTGGCGTTCTTCGCGATGGTCGGCTTCGAGGACTCGGTGAACATGGCCGAGGAGTGCAAGGACCCGATCCGGATCTTCCCGAAGGCGATGCTGTGGGGCATGGTCATCGCCGCGACCATCTACATCCTGGTCTCGGTGACCTCTTCGCTGCTGGTCCCGGCGGACGACCTGGAGGCGGCCAAGAGCAGCGCCCTGCTGAAGGTGCTCGACGTCGGCGCGCCCGGCTTCCCGCGTGAGGTCTTCTCCGCGATCGGGTTGTTCGCGGTGATCAACTCGGCGCTGATCAACATGCTGATGGCCAGCCGCCTGCTCTACGGCATGGCGAACCAGCGGATCATCCCGAAGCAGCTGGGCACGGTGCACCCGTTCCGCCGGAGCCCGTGGGTGGCCATCGTGTTCACCAGCCTGATCGCCATCGGCCTCGTGTCCTTTGTGGACATCGGCGTGCTGGGTGGTACCACGGCGTTGCTGCTGCTGGTGGTTTTCGCCATCGTCAACGTGGCGGTGTTGGTGCTGCGCAAGGAAAAGGCGGCGCACAAGCACTTCAGGGCACCGACGGTGATCCCGGTGCTGGCCGCGATCTTCTGCGTGTACCTGGTCACCCCGCTGTCGGGACGGCCGGCGCGGGACTACACGGTGGCCGCGATCCTGCTCGCGGTCGGCCTGGTGCTGTGGGGCATCAACTGGCTGATCATGCGCGCCACCCACTCCGAAGCCGACCGGCAACCACTGGAACCCCCGGTCGGCTGAGTGTCACGAATGTGGCTTTCGAGACGTTTTTCGTCTCGAAAGCCACATTCGTGACATCAGGGGCGCTGGGCCTGGCGCAGTTCCAGCGGGTCGTGCGCGCAGAAGACGGTCACCTCGTCGCGGTGGCCGATCGCCAGGTCCCGCAGCCTGCCCAGGTTCTCCAGCCGGGCCCGCCGGTTGGTCTGGGTGAAGGTCTGGAACGCGGTGAGCACCGGCGGGCAGTGCGGCTGCCCGGGGTTCAGCTGGCCGTGGAAGAAGTACGCGTCGCCCGCGTGCAGCAGCCAGCCGTTCCCGGTGTCCACCGCGACCCCGGCGTGCCCCATGGTGTGCCCGGCCAGCGGCACCAGCAGGATCTCCGGCGGCAGTCCGGGCAGCTCCCGCACCGCGCGGAAGCCGAACCAGTCCTCGCCCGGCTCGGCGTAGGTCCGCCACTTCGGGCCGTGCTCGAACTGCGCGTGCCGGTACCGCAGCCGCTCGGTGGCGTTGGCCGGCGCGGTCAGCGCCCGGTGCTCGCGCTCGTAGACGTGCACGGTGGCGTGCGGGAAGTCGGCCAGCCCGCCCGCGTGGTCGAAGTCGAGGTGAGTGAGCACGATGTCGCGCACGTCGCCGAGGGCGTACCCCAGGTCGGTGATCTGCTGCGCGGCCGTTTCCTCGCGGCGCGGTGTCGCGCTGAGCAGCCAGCGCGACGGCCCCATCCACGGTCCCGGCTGCTCCAGCGCCTGCAGGCCGAGCCCGGTGTCGACCAGCACCAGCCCGTTCCCGGTTTCGATCAGCAGGCAGTGGCAGACCAGGCGCGCGCGGTGGGCCGCCCCGCCCTGGCCGTCGACCAGCCTGCCGCCGGTGGGCCGGAACGTGCCGCAGTTCAAGTGATGCACCTTCACGCGGACCAAGCTCGCGCACCCGCGCCCGATTGTCCAGCCGGTAGATTGGTGCGCCATGGCCAATCCCACAGGAGCACAGTTCGAGATCACCCGCGGCGGGGCCCGCGCGGTCGTCACCGAGATCGGCGCCGGCCTGCGTGCCTTCGAGGTCGGCGGGGTGCCGTTCCTGGAAACCTTCGGCGAGGACGAGAAGCCGCCGAAGGGCGCGGGGCAGGTGCTGCTGCCGTGGCCCAACCGCACCAAGGCCGGGCAGTGGGTCTACCAGGGGGAGAAGCAGCAGCTCGAGGTCACCGAGGAGAAGCGGGGCAACGCGATCCACGGGCTGACCCGGCGCGAGGAGTGGGAGCTGCTCGAGCACGCCGAATCGTCGATCACGATGGCGGTGGACGTGCCGGAGCAGCCGGGCTGGCCGGTGCCGCTGCGCGCGACGACCACCTACGAGGTCGCGCCGCGCGAGCTGACCGTGACCCACGAGATCCGCAACGAGGGCGAGTCGGCGATCGGCGTCGGCCTCGGCACGCACCCGTACTTCCGGATCGGCGACACGCCGACCGACGACCTGACGCTGACCCTGCCCGCCACCCGCGTGCGGCCGTACGACGCCGACGCGCAGCTGCCGTACAAAGAGGAGCAGGACGTCGAAGGCACCGAGTACGACTTCCGCGAAGGTGTCATTCTCGGCGGTGTGGACCTGGACACCGCGTTCGGCGGCCTGACCACCGAAGCCGACGGCAACCACCACTTCCGGCTCAGCCACGAGGACCGGCAGCTCGACATCTGGGCGGGCCCGGACTTCAAGTGGGTGCAGGTGTTCACGCCCGCGGAACTGGTCGGGCGCGGCCGCGGGGTCGCGATCGAGCCGATGACCTGCCCGGCGGACGCGCTGAACTCCGGTACCGACCTGATCGAGCTGTCCCCTGGCGAATCCTGGACGGGGAGCTGGGGGATCCGCGTGTCCTGAACGGACTTGGTTTAGCGTGTCGGCCATGGTGAGCGCGATTGTTGGTGGCTATGTGGTGCCCGTCGACGGTGACCCGATCGACGGTGGCACGGTCCTGATCGAAGGCGGGAAGATCGCCGCCGTCGGCGCCGAGGCCGATGTGGACGTTCCGGAGGACGCCGAGCTGATCGACGCGTCCGGGAGCTGGGTGCTGCCCGGGTTCATCGACGCGCACGCGCACCTCGGCGTGCACGAGGAGGGCGAGGGCTGGTCGGGCAATGACGTCAACGAGATGACCGACCCGAACGGCGCCCGCTTCCGCGCGCTGGACGGCATCGACCCGACCGAAACCGGCTTCGACGACGCACTGGCCGGTGGGGTGACCAGCGCGGTGATCAAGCCGGGTTCGGGCAACCCGATCGGCGGGCAGACCGTCGGCGTGAAGACCTGGGGCCGGACCGCGCTCGACATGGTTTTCGCCGAGCGCGTCAGCGTGAAGAGCGCACTGGGCGAGAACCCGAAACGCGTGTACGGGGATAAAAGTCAGACGCCCTCGACCAGGCTCGGCGTGGCCGCGGTGCTGCGCGAGGCGTTCACGAAGGCGCGGAACTACGCGGCGCAGCGCGAGCACGCGCGTGCCGAGGGCAAGCCGTTCGAGACCGACCTGACCAAGGAGGTGCTGGCGAAGGTCCTCGACGGGGAGCTGTACTGGGACCAGCACGTGCACCGGGCCGACGACATGGTGACCGCGATCCGGCTGGCCGACGAGTTCGGCTACCGGCTGGTGATCAACCACGGCACCGAGGGGCACCTGATCGCCGACCTGCTCGCCGAGCGGGAGGTGCCGGTGATCCTGGGGCCGCTGTTCACCACGCGGAGCAAGGTGGAGCTGCGGAACCGGACGCTGCGCTCGGCGGGCATCCTGGCGCGGGCCGGGGTGAAGATCGCGATCACCACCGACCACCCGGTGATCCCGATCAACTTCCTGGTCTACCAGGCGGCGCTGGCGGTCAAGGACGGGCTGGACCCGGAGACCGCGCTGCGCTCGCTGACCGTGAACCCGGCGGAAATGCTGGGTCTCGACGACCGGGTCGGCTCGCTGACGCCGGGCCTGGACGCCGACGTGGTGATCTGGTCGGGTGACCCGCTGGACGTGATGAACCGGGCCATGCGCGTGTTCGTCCGGGGGCGGCAGGTCTACCACTTCGACGAGGCGAGCGGTGAAGGCGTGGTCGCCCCGCGCCGCTACCGGGAAAGCTGACCGAGGTCGATCTCGAGCGGGAAGGGTTCCGGCAGGGTGGTCCTGCCGGACACCTCCGGCGCGTTCTGGTAGCCGAAGCCCTCGGCGAGGTGGCAGGCCGTGAGCGAAACCGGCTCGGTGAGGTCGACGATCCAGTAGTGCGGAATGCCCGCGTCGGCGTACTCGCCGTGCTTGATCACGGTGTCCGTACGCCGCGACCCCGGCGACACGATCTCGACCACGATCAGCACGTCCTTGGCGGAGATCAGCCGGCCGCTTTCCTCCGCCCGCCGGATCCCGTCGAGCCCGGCGACGATCAGATCGGGGCGCCGCGAGAACCCGGGCTCGTCCGGCCCGGCCAACTCCAGATCGATGTCGATGTCCTGGAGCGCGCGCCACTCCTCGGAGAGCTGGCTTCTCAATTGGACGTACAGCTCTCCGCAAGCGTGGTTGTGGGCAGGTCTGGGGCTGGGCGACATCACCAGGCGGCCTTCCTGAAGCTCCGTGTAGCCGTGCTCGGTCTCGCCGAGCGCGGCGTACTCCGCAACCGTCAGCAGATGATCCACCTCAAGCGGCTGCGGAATGGGCTCCGGCAGTGCTGTCACGGCATCTCCTCACGTCGCACCACAGGATAGCGGGTGGCATATGCCAGTTGTCGCCTTGGTTGTCGCGCGGTGCTCAGAGTAGTCGCCGTCAGGCCTTTCGCAGTTCTCGGGCGATCACCACGCGCTGGATCTGGTTGGTGCCTTCGAAGATCTGCGGCACCTTCGCCTCCCGCATGTACCGCTCCACCGGGAAGTCCCGCGTGTACCCGGCGCCGCCGAGCACCTGGACGGCGTCGGTGGTCACCTTCATCGCGGCATCCGTGGCGACCAGCTTCGCGATCGACGCCTGCCGCTGGAACGGCAGGCCCCGGTCCCGACGGCGCGCCGCGTCCAGGTACATGGCCCGCGAGGATTCCACCGCGGCGGCCATGTCGGCCAGCAGGAACTCCACGCCCTGGAACTCGATGATCGACCGCCCGAACTGCGTGCGCCCCTTCGCGTACGCCACCGCCTCGTCCAGCGCCGCCTGCGCGAGGCCGACCGCGCAAGCCGCGATCCCCAGCCGTCCCGAGCTGAGCGACGCGAGCGCGATCTTCAGCCCGTGCCCCTCCGGCCCGATCAGCCGCGAAGCGTCCACGCGCGCGTCCTCGAACCGCATCTGCGCGGTGGTCGAGCCGTTCAGTCCCATCTTCCGCTCGGGAGCCGATGCGGACAGGCCCGGCGTGGACCCGTCGACCAGCAGGCACGAGATGCCCGCGCTGCCCGGTTCGTCCGAAGTTCGCACCATCGTGGTGTAGAAGTCCGCTTCGCCACCGTGCGTGATCCAGGCCTTGGTCCCGTTGACCACGTACTCCGAGCCGTCCAGCCGGGCGCGGGTGGAGAGCGCGGCCGCGTCCGAGCCCGCCTGTAGCTCCGAAAGGGCGTATGCGCCGAGCAAGCCACCTTCGAGCATTTCCGGCAGCCAACGGTCACGCTGCGCGTCGGTGCCGTGGTGCGCCAGCGCGAAGCAGGACATCGTGTGCACCGACAGCCCGACGCCCACCGACATCCACGCGCTCGCGATCTCCTCCAGCAGCTGCAGGTAGACCTCGTACGGCACCTCGCCGCCACCCCAGCGCTCCGAGTACGGCAGCCCCAGCAGGCCCGACTTGCCCAGCAGCGCGAACTGCTCGCGCGGGAACCGGGCCGCCTCCTCGTACTCACCGGCCAGCGGCGCCAGCTCGTCGCGGGCGATCTCGCGGGCGAGCGCGACCAGGTCCTCGGCCTCCGTCGTCGGCAGCAGGCGCTCCGCTGGCATTACTGTCCTCCACGATGAGAAAAGATCAGAGTACTGAAAACAGTACTGAGGGACAGCTCAGAGTACTGTATCGGCATGGCTGATGTCGATGCCCGAGCACGGGCACCCCGCAGGCAGCCGACCGCGCGGCAGCGCGCCCTGCTCGCCGACCTGGAGGAGCTCTTCCTGGCCGAGGGCTTCGCCGAGTTCACCCTCGACGACCTGGCCACGCGGATGCGCTGCTCCAAGTCGACGCTGTACGCACTGGCGCCGAGCAAGGAGCAGCTCGCGGTGAAGGTCGTCGGCCGCTTCTTCCGCGGCGCGGCCGAGCGGATCGAGGCGAGCATCGCCGACCTCACCGACGCCAGGGAGCTCATCGGCACCTATCTCGACGGCGCCGCCGAGCACCTCAAGCGCGCCTCGCCGGCGTTCATGCGCGACATCGCCGAGTTCGCCCCGGCGCGCGCGGCCTACGAGCTGAACAGCCGGGCGGCGGCCGAGCGCATCCGCGGCTTCATCAACAAGGGCGTTCGCGACGGGGTTTTCCGCACCGTCCAGGCCACTCTGATCGCCGAGATGGCCGGGTTGATCATCGAGGGCATCCAGACCGGCGTGATCGCCTCGCGGGTCCAGGTCTCCGACGCCGAGGCCTTCACCGCGCTGTCCGAGCTGCTGCTCGGTGGACTTGCCGCGGGGTAGCATCTGCCGCGTGATCGTTGTCGGTGGTGAAGCGCTGGTCGACCTGGTGCCCGGTGAGTCCACTCTGGACGGTGGCCTGCGGCCGCTGCTGCCCCGGCTGGGAGGTGGCCCGTACAACGTGGCGCTCGCCGCGGCGCGGCTGGGCGTGCCCGCCGCGTTCCTGTCGCGGGTGTCCACCGACCGGTTCGGCGCCGCGCTGATCGACCGGCTGCACGCCTCCCAAGTGGACACCTCGCTGGTGCAGCGCGGTGACGAACCGACCACGCTCGCCGTGGTGGCGCTCGACGAGACCGGCTCGGCGCACTACACCTTCTACACCGAGGGCACCGCGGACCGGTTGTTCACCGATCCCGGCCCGCTGCCCGCGGCGGCGACCGTGCTCTCGCTCGGCACCCTCGGCATGGTGCTGGAGCCGGGCGCGTCGGCGTATGAATCCTTGCTGCGGCGGGAATCGGAGCGCGGCCTGCTCACCGCGCTCGACCCGAACATCCGGGCCGACCTGATCGCCGACCCGGACGCCTACCGCGCGCGGTTCGCCTCCTGGCTGCCGCACGTGCGCCTGCTGAAACTTTCGGCGGAGGACGCCGAGTGGCTCGCGGGCGGCGCCGACGCGGCCGCGGCCGCGCGGTCCTGGCTCGACGCGGGCGCCGGCGCGGTGGTGCTCACCCACGGCGCGAAGGGGCTGTCCGCGCACACGCGCGGCGGCGACCTGGCCCACGTCCCGTCCGCACCGGCGCGATTGGTCGATACCATTGGCGCCGGCGACACCGTGCAGGGCGCGCTGCTGGCCTGGCTGGCCAAGCGGGAGGTGCGCGAGCCTGCCCAGCTGGACGCCGCGTCCTGGGCCGAGGCACTGACCTACGCCGCCCGCGCGGCGGCCGTCACCGTCTCGCGCAGCGGAGCCGAACCCCCCACCCAGGCGGAACTGGACGCGCCCGGATAGCGGGAAGTCTCACCGGGCGTGTGAATCTCGTCGCAAACCGTTCGTCACGGATAACACAGTGGCTGCGCGAGGGGGCACCTCTCGACTAGCGTAGAGGAGAATTCATACCCCAGCGGGGCGGTGTGCAGCGAGGCCAACGGCCGCCTCGCGCGTGACATGAGGCAACTGTGCGACCTGCAGGCGCCGCCGGCCCGTGTGAACAGTGAGAGGGACTTTCATGTCGGACGCTACGTCCGCGCCGAGCGGCTCCCAGACCGCGACGCTGCGGCTGCCGAACGGCGAGCACGAGCTGAAAGTGGTTCACGCTGTCGAGGGCGCCCCCGGTATCGAACTGGGCAAGTTGCTGGCTTCCACCGGGTACATCACGCTCGACCCCGGTTTCGTGAACACCGGCGCCGCCTCCTCGTCCATCACCTACATCGACGGTGACGCCGGAATCCTGCGGTATCGCGGTTATCCGATCGAACAGCTCGCCCAGCACTCGAACTTCATCGAGGTCTCGTACCTGCTGATCTACGGTGAGCTGCCCACCCCGGAGCAGCTGGAGTCGTTCACCTCGAAGGTGAACCGCCACACCCTGCTGCACGAGGACCTCAAGCGCTTCTTCGACGGCTTCCCGCGCGACGCGCACCCGATGCCGGTGCTGTCCAGTGCGGTGTCCGCACTGTCCACCTTCTACCAGGACTCGCTGAACCCGTTCGACGAGCCGAACGTGGAGCTGTCCACCATCCGCCTGCTGGCGAAGGTGCCGACGCTGGCCGCGTACGCCTACAAGAAGTCGATCGGGCAGCCGTTCCTCTACCCGGACAACTCCTACGGCCTGGTGGAGAACTTCCTGCGGATGACCTTCGGGCTGCCCGCCGAGCCGTACGAGGTGGACCCCGAGGTCGCCAAGGCGCTCGACCTGCTGTTCATCCTGCACGCCGACCACGAGCAGAACTGCTCCACCTCGACCGTGCGGCTGGTCGGGTCGTCCGAGGCCAACCTGTTCGCCAGCATCTCGGCGGGCATCATGGCGCTGTTCGGCCCGCTGCACGGTGGTGCGAACAGCGCGGTGCTGGACATGCTCGAGGGCATCCAGGCCGACGGCGGCGACGTGGCGAAGTTCGTCGAACGCGTGAAGAACAAGGAAAAGGGTGTCCGCCTGATGGGCTTCGGGCACCGGGTCTACAAGAACTACGACCCGCGCGCGAAGATCATCAAGACCACCGCGGACTCCATCCTGAACAAGCTCGGCGTCAACGACGAGCTGCTCGACATCGCGAAGAAGCTGGAAGAGACCGCGCTCTCGGACGACTACTTCATCGAGCGCAAGCTCTACCCGAACGTCGACTTCTACACCGGACTGATCTACCGGGCGCTGGGCTTCCCGACGCAGTACTTCACCGTGCTGTTCGCGCTCGGCCGCCTGCCCGGCTGGATCGCGCACTGGCGCGAGATGATCAACGACCCGGCCACCAAGATCGGCCGCCCACGGCAGATCTACACCGGCGAAAAGGAACGGGACTACACCCCGATCTCAGATCGATAATTCTGCCGCGCCTCCGGCGCGGCGGCGAGATCGCTTTTGAGCCGGCCACTGGAGCGGACCACGCCATGCCGCTGGGCGGCCTGTCGCGGCCCACTCCAGTGGCCGGCGCGATCTCGCGGAGTGTTCTTGGTGTTGCCCCTGAGCGTGCGAACCGCGTTCGGGGGCAATATCGTTTCCGGGCATGGCCGAGAACGCACCGGCGATCCTGTGGTTCCGCCGGGATCTGCGGCTGGGTGACCACGCGGCGCTGCTCACCGCGGCGAAGTCGGCGAGCCGCGTGCTCGCGCTCTACGTGCTCGACGACGCCCTGCTGAAACCCTCCGGCGCGCCTAGAACGGCGTTCTTGTCCGGCTGCCTGCGTGCGCTCGACGAGCAGCTTTCCGGGCGCCTGCTGGTGGTTCACGGCGATCCGGTCCGGGCGGTGCCCGAGGTGGCCGAGGCGATCGGCGCGGGCAGCGTGCACGTCCACGCCGACACCGCGCCCTACGGCAGGCGGCGCGACCAGGAGGTCGCCGCGGAGCTGGGGCGCCGCGGCGTCGACTGGGTGGAGACGGGATCGTCGTACGCCATCACCCCCGGCCGCGTGACAAAACCGGACGGCGAGCCGTATCGCGTGTTCACCCCGTTCTTCCGCGCCTGGCTGCGGCACGGCTGGCCGTCCCCGGCCGACACCTCGGCGTCCACAGTGGACTGGATCGACCCGGACGGCCTGTCCGGCGTGGACATCCCGGACGCACCCGACCTGGGTTCCATGACACTGCCCGAGCCGGGGGAGCGGGCCGCGCTGGCGGCATGGGATCACTTTCGCGACGAGGCGCTGCCCGACTACGACAACCGGCGCGACCGGCCGGACCTCGACGCCTCCAGCCGGTTGTCGCCCTACCTGCGCTGGGGCTGCGTGCACCCGCGCACGCTGCTCGCCGAACTGGGCGACGAGGACGAGGCGTTCCGCGCCGAACTGGCGTGGCGCGAATTCCACGCGGACGTGCTCTGGCACCGGCCGGAAACCGCGCGCCGCAACTACAACACCAAGTTCGACGCGATGAAGCTGGAGACCGGCCCCGCCGCGCGCTCGGCGTTCGAGGCCTGGTGCCAGGGCCGCACCGGCTATCCCGTAGTGGACGCCGGGATGCGGCAGCTGCTCGCGGAGGGCTGGATGCACAACCGGGTGCGGATGATCGTGGCCAGCTTCCTGGTCAAGGACCTGCACCTGCCGTGGTGGTGGGGTGCGCGCCACTTCATGCGGCACCTGGTCGACGGCGACCTCGCCTCGAACCAGCTCAACTGGCAGTGGGTGGCGGGCAGCGGCACCGACGCCGCGCCCTACTTCCGGATCTTCAACCCGACCACCCAGGGCGAGAAGTTCGACCCGCAGGGCGACTACGTCCGGCGGTATGTGCCCGAACTGGCCGGTCTGTCCGGCAAAACCGTGCACCAGCCGTGGAAAGCGGGCCCGCCGGACGGCTACCCGGCGCCCGTGGTCGAGCACGCCCACGAACGCCGGGTGGCACTGGAACGCTACGGCGAACTCAGCCCTTGAGCGCGTCGGCCAGCTTGACCCGGCTGCCGGTGCGGAGCACGGCGTTGCGGTAGATCTTGCCGCCCAGCCAGGTGAACAGGGCCACCGCGGCGACGGTGAGCACCAGCGCCAGCGCGACCTCCCAGCCGCTGACCACCCCGGCCGCGATCCGGCCCGGCATCAGCACCGGCGAGAGCAGCGGCACCAGCGACAGCCCGGCGGCCAGCCCGCTTTCCGGGTTCTGGATGAGCACGTTGAAGCCGACCAGGAAGCCGATCAGCAGCACCATGGTCACCGGCATCATCGTCGACTGCATGTCCTCCTGCCGTGAAACCAGCGCGCCGGCCGCGGCGAAGATGGTGGCGTAGAGGAAAAAGCCGAGCAGGTACCAGAGCAGGCCCCACAGAATCGTGCCGGTGGCCACGCCGGACAGCGTGATCACCCCGGACACCGTGGTCATCGCCAGCGCGGCCCCGGCCAGGATGAGCAACTGCACCAGGCCGACCAGGCCGAGGCCGATCACCTTGCCGAGCAGCAGCTGCCACGGGCGCACGGTGGACAGCAGGATCTCCACCACTCGGCTGGACTTCTCCTCGACCACGCCCTGCGCGACCATCGTGCCGTAGGTGGTGATGCTCATGTAGAGCAGCACGACCATGGCCAGCCCGATGGCCAGGCGCTGGCCGCGTTCCGGGTCGGGCTGCTCGAGCTGGTCCACCTTGACCGTCTTGCTCTGCACGGTGGCCAGCACCTGGTCGGGATCGGCGCCGGCCTGCGCCAGCTCGCCGACCAGCACCTCGTTCTGCGCGATCTGGTTCAGCATGGCGCCCAGCTGCGGGTCCAGCTCGGTTTTCACCAGGACCTGGAGGTCGCCGGGGCTGCCGGTGAGCAGCGCGTCGAGGTCGTCGTTCTCGATCTGGGCGCGGGCCTCGTCGGGATTGGTGACGGTGACCGTCTCGATCTCCTCGCCGAGCTGCTTTCCCTGCTGCTTCAGGGTTTCCGCGATGCTCCCGGTCTGCCCGGCCAGGCCGACCGTCTGCTTGTCCGCGCCGCTGAACAACGAGGCCTGCAGCAGCACGTAACCGCCGAGGAAGGCCAGGATCAGCACGGTGCCGATGACGAAGGACCTGGTTCGCAGCCGGGTGTTCAGCTCGCGCTGCGCGACCAGCCGGACCGCGGTGAAGCCGCTCGCCGAGTGGTTGGGGTTCATCGGGCCTTCTCCTCGGTCTCCTCGGTGACGACGTTGCGGAACAGCTCGGTCAGCGACGGCACGCGGCGGCTGAACTCGGTGACCGGTCCGGTGGCGAGCGCGGCGCTGAGCACGGCCTGGTCGTCGGCGCCGGCTTCGAGTTCGAGTTCGGTGGTGGCGCCGTCCTCGGTGAGCACGCGGGCGCCGGGCAGCGTGGCCGCCCAGCCCGGTTGCGCCTGGGGCGCGGTGATGCGCAGGCGCACGGCCGCGTCGGCGGTCAGCTGGCCGACCGAGCCGGTGGCCACCATGCGGCCGCCGCGGATGATGCCGACGCGGTCGCACAGCCGCTCCACCAGGTCGAGCTGGTGGCTGGAGAAGACCACCGGCACGCCGGCGGCCGCTTTTTCGCGCAGGACCTCGCTCATCACGTCCACGGCGAGCGGGTCCAGCCCGGAGAACGGCTCGTCCAGCACCAGCACCGACGGGTCGTGCACCAGGGCGGCGGCGAGTTGCACGCGCTGCTGGTTGCCGAGGCTGAGCTTCTCGACCTCCTCGGTGCGGCGCTGCTTGAGGCCGAGGCGGTTGATCCAGTGCTCGGCGCTGGTGTGCGCCTGGTCGGTGCTCATGCCGTGCAGCTTGGCCAGGTAGACCAGCTGGTCGAGCACCTTCATCTTCGGGTACAGGCCGCGTTCCTCCGGCATGTAGCCGATGCGGGTGCGGGTGCGGTGGTCGACCGGGGCGCCGCCGAAGCGCACCTGCCCGCTGTCGGCGGCCAGCACGCCGAGCACGATGCGCATGGTGGTGGTCTTGCCGGCGCCGTTGCTGCCGACAAAGCCGAACAGCTCGCCGCGGACGTCGAAGCTGACCTGGTCGAGGGCGACAAGGTCGCCGAATCGCTTGGAGACGCCGTCGATCTCCAGCCGGTTTTCAGGCATCGGATTCCTCTCCGGTAGCCGGTTCGATGAAGTCTTCCGGGTCGTCGTCGGGCAGGCTCCAGCCGAGGACGAGGGTGGGCACGGACGAGCCGAGGATCATCAGCGCGGCCAGCATCATCGCGCCCCGGTAGGCCGCGTTGGCGGTGTCGTTGATCACCATCAGGTAGGCGAAGGCGATCATGATGACGAAGAACATCGCCTGGTAGCCGACGTAGTTGACGCGGTGGCGCCACTCGCGCTCCCGCTCGTCGAGCAGCGCGGAGAAGGCGGTGCTCATCCGGCCGGTGAGGATGCGCAGCAGGATGAACCCGGTCATCCACACCGCCATCCCGCCGAACCACAGCCCGGCGAACAGCACCCAGTTTTCGCGATGCACGATCGCCGCGGCGCCGATGATGACCAGGTTGCCAGCCAGCATGACCACGGTGAAGCGCCTGCGGTGCGCGCGGGTGCGCCACCCGGGTAGCATCCGCGCGCGCTCGCTTTCCTTGCGTGCCTGGACTTCCAGCTGCTTCTCCCACGACGCGGTCAAGCGCTCGCGTAGTGAGTTCACGGATTCCCCCTTGAATAGACCTGTGTGGACAGTGGCGTGAACGGCTGCCGGTTGAACACCGCCTCGACCGGGAGGCCGAACACGTCGCAGATCCGGAAGGCCAGGTCGAGGCTGGGGTAGTGGTCGCCGCGCTCCAGCGCGCCGATGGTCTGCGGATTCACTTCCACCGCCTCCGCGAGCTGCGCGCGGCTCATCCCGCGCTCGGCCCGCAACACCTGGAGCCGGTTGTGTATCGGCAGCTCTTTGCCACGTCTGACCGGGCTCATGAAACGTACTGTTGCAAAAACCCAACGACGCGTCAAGCTTGCCCAACGATTCTGGCTGACTACGGAGGGCGATTGGCGGAGGTGGGGGAGTTGGGGTGGAGGACACGAATGTGGCTTTGGGGGCGAAATCCGCCCCGAAAGCCACATTCGTGTCCCGCTGGGCAGGTGGCGGAGGCCTCGGCGGTGCGGGAGTGGTGCCCGGTTCGGCTGGGCCCGTGGGGCGCGGACTCGGCGGTGGCCCGTGGGGCGCGGACTCGGTGATGGCGTGGCGGGCCGGGTTCGGACTCGGCGGCAGCGCGGCGGCCGGGCTCAGCGGCGGCGAGGCGAGCCGGGTTCGGCGGTGGCGTGGCGGGTCGGGCTCGGCGGTGGCGCGGCTGGCCCGTGGGGCGGGGCGAGCCGTGTCTCGAAGGTGACTTTCGAGGCGGGGAGCGTGCCCGGTTCGCGCGGGCCGGGGTGGGTCAGGTGGGGGAGGGCGGGTGGGTTAGGTGGGGGTGGGCAGGCCTCGTAGGGAGCGGTCCACCAAATCGGCGACGCGTTCCCGGGCTGCCGCGGCGTCCGCTGGGACCAGGCCCAGGCGGGTCCGCCGCTCCAGGACGTCATCGACGTCGAGGGCGCCTTCGTGGCGGACGGCCCAGACCACCTCGGCGCCGGTGATCTCGCTGCCGTCGAACACCGGCTCCGCAAGTGCCGGGTCCAGTTCGCCGATGGCCGCGATCCGTGGCGCTTCCGTGCCGTACTTCAGGATCAGCCGCCTCGGGGCATCCACAGTGGACAAACGAGCCCGCGGCGCCGCGCCGACCAGGGGCAGCTTGTCCGTGGTGGACGGGCCCGCGGGCAGCCCCGCCGCGTCTACCGCGTCGGCGGCCATGCGGCGATAGGTGGTCAGCTTGCCGCCGACCACGGTGAGCACGCCGTCCGGCGAGCGCAGCACGGCGTGCTTGCGCGAGAGGTCCGCGCTCCGCCCGCCACCCGAAACCAACGGCCGCAGCCCGGCGAACCGGCCGATCACGTCGTCGGTGGTCAGGCGCCGGGCCAGTGCTGACGAGGCCACCTCCAGCAGGAAGTCCACATCGGACTCGGGAACCGTTGGCACGGCGGGGACCGGGCCGTCGACCGGCTCGTCGGTCAGTCCCAAGTAGACATTGCCGTCCGGCTGCGGCAGCAGGAAGACAAACCGGTTGGTCTCCCCGGGCACGCCGATCATCACCGAGCTGACGCTCGTGCCCGCCGCCGCGCCGCGCAGGATCAGGTGCGAACCCCGCGAAGGCCGCAACCGCACCGAGTCGACCAGCTCCCCGGCCCACACCCCGGTCGCGTTGATCACCTGCCGCGCCTGGACCTCCAGCGTCTGCCCGCTCAGCTCGTCGGTCGCCTGCACCCGGTCGGCCAGCAGCTTCGTCGCGCGCACCCTGGTCAGGATCCGCGCGCCGTGCGACGCGGCGGTGCGCGCCAGCGCCACCACCAGGCGCGCGTCGTCGGTGAGTGCGCCGTCGAACGACAGCAGCGCGCCACGCAGGCCGTTGCGGCGCAGCCCGGGGGCCAGCGCGAGCGCTTCGTGCCGGGTGATCGTGCGAGGACGCGGCAGCACACGGCCCGGCGTGCGCGTGACGCGCCGGAGCACGTCGCCTGCCTGGAGCCCGGCCGCGATCACGCCCTGCTGTGCGCGCGAAGTCGTGGTGTGCAACGGAAAGAGCTGCGGCAGCGTACGCGTCAGGTGCGGCGCGGTGACGGTCATCATGATGCCGCGTTCGACCGCGCTCTCGTGCGCCAGCGCGAAATCGCCCTTGGCCAGGTAGCGCAGCCCGCCGTGGACCAGCTTGCTCGACCAGCGCGACGTGCCGAACGCCAGGTCGTCCGCTTCGAGCAGGACCACCGACAGCCCGCGCGCGGCCGCGTCCAGCGCGATGCCCGCGCCGGTCACCCCGCCGCCGACCACCGCGAGGTCGAACCGTTCGCCGCCGGCCACGCGCGCCAGGTCCGCCTCGCGCCGCGCGGCGTTGAGTGAGGCCGGGGTCACGGGCGCAGCGCCGCGTCGAGCAGGTGCCGGAACTCGCCGAGCAGCGCTTCCTCGTCCACATCGGCCGTCGCGGGCCGCAGCGAGAGCACGAAGGACTGGACCACCAGCAGCACCGTGCGCACCTGCGCGACGGTTTCGCCGCGGCGGATGGTGCCGTCGGACCAGCCCGCCGCCAGCAACGCGGTGATCACCTGCTCGGCGAGGCGCTGCGTGCCGCCGAGCCGCTCGACGATGTAGGGCAGCATCAGCTCCGCGTCGAGGTCGAGCACGGTGCGCATCAGCGGGTCGGCGGCCAGCGCGCGCACCGCCTCGACCGCGCTTTCGACCAGCCTGCCGCGCGCGGTCTCCGCGGTGGCGCCGCGTGCGCTCGCGCCCTGGAGCAGCGCGCCGAATTCGCGGGTCATCAAGGCGGCGAGCACGCTGCGGACGTCGGGGAACCGCCGGTACAGCGTCATCCGGCTGACCTTGGCGGTGCGGGCGATCTCGGCGAGCGTGGTGCGGCGCACACCGGCGGCGAGCACGCATTCGCGCGCGGCGTCGAGCAGCACGTCGTCGGAAACCCGGGTGGCGGCCTGCCGGGTGCGGGTGTCGGCCAGTGCCGAGGCACCGCGAGCTGCACTGATGTTACGTTCGACAGGCATATGTCACACTATACCGGTGAGTGAACTAGTTGACCACCGCCTGCGGGGTGCGTGGACGCCCGAAGGCCCGGACGCGGCACACCTCCCGGCAAAGGCGATGCGCTGGCTCACCGAGCGTATCGGGAATCCGGGTTCCCCCGCACCGGTCGTTCCGTCCTCCGGACTGTCCGTGCCGGGATCTTCGCTGGCAGCGGACGCGCGCGCGGCGTTGATCGAGGTCGTCGGCCCGGCGCACGTGCAAACGGAGCGTGCGGACCGACTGGGCGTTTCCGGCGGCCTGTCCTATCTGGACCTGCTGCACCGGCGTCACCCCGGCGAACTGCCGGTGCCGGACGCCGTCGTGCTGCCCGCGGACCCGGACGAGGTGCAGCGGGTGCTCGACGTCTGCGTGCGGTTCGACGTCGCGGTGGTGCCGTTCGGTGGCGGCACCTCGGTGGTCGGCGGGGTGCGGGCGGTACGCGGTGACAAGGCCGCGGTGATCGTGCTCGACCTGGTGCGGCTGGACCGGCTGGTGTCGGTCGACCCGGTGTCGCGGATCGCCGTGCTGCAGGCCGGAGTGCGCGGGCCGCGGGCCGAGGAACTGCTGGCGGAGCACGGGTTCACGCTCGGTCACATCCCGCAGTCCCATGAGCGGGCCACCATCGGCGGTTTTGCCGCCACGCGGTCCGCCGGGCAGGCGTCGAGCGGGTACGGGCGGTTCGAGGACATGGTCACCGGTGTGCGCCTGGCCACCCCGAGCGGTGAGTGGCGCCTCGGCGTCGCCCCGGCTTCGGCGGCCGGGCCGGACCTGCGGCAGCTGGCGGTGGGCAGCGAGGGCGCGCTCGGCGTGCTGACCGAGGTCGGCGTGCGGGTGCGGCCGGTGCCGAAGGTCCGCCGCTACCAGGGCTTTGTGCTGGATGGCTGGGCATCGGCGGCCGCGCTGGTACGGCAGTTGGCGCAGTCGGGTGCGCTGGCCGACGTGACCCGGTTGTCCGACGAGGACGAGACCGAGGTGTCGCTTTCCCTCAGCGGCGGCTGGAAGACCGCGCTGGTGCGGCGATACCTGAAGGCACGCGGGATTTCCTCGCCCTGCCTGCTGATCCTCGGCTGGGAGACGCAGTCCACCAGGGAACTCGCGTTGCGGCGTGCGGAAACCGTGCGCCTGGTCCGGGCGGCGGGCGGCATTTCGCTCGGTGCGGCGGCGGGGGAGTCGTGGCGCAAGGGCCGGTTCAACGGGCCGCGCCAGCGGGACGCGCTGCTCGACCTCGGGGTGTGCGTGGAAACGCTGGAAACCGCGGCGCACTGGTCCTCTTTGGACGAACTGCGGGACGCGGTGCGTTCGGCGCTGCGCGGGGCATTCGATTCCTCGGTGGTGATGTGCCACATTTCGCATGCCTACGAAACGGGCGCTTCGCTCTATTTCACCGTGCTCGCCGCGCGTTCCGACGAGGATCCCGAAGGGCAGTGGCTGCGGGCGAAAAAGGCGGCGTGTGAGGCGATCGCCGGATTGGGCACGATCTCGCACCACCACGCCGTCGGCATGGACCACGCGCCGTACCTGAGCGCCGAAATCGGGGAAATCGGGTTGTCGGTGCTCGCCGCCGCGAAGGCGGCGGTGGATCCGACCGGCATCATGAACCCGGGCAAGCTGCTGCCCTGACCCGGACACGAATGTGGCTTTCGGGGCGCGTGACTTGCCACGAAAGCCACATTCGTGTCCGACGGCGGTGGGTCAGCGGCGGTCGCGCTTGGTGTCGTCGTCGATTTCGATCTGCTCCTTGCGGAGCTCACCGGTCACGGTTTCGGTCTCGGTCACCTTCTCGGTGCCCAGCCGCACCCGCTCCACCGGCACGGCTTCCTTGTGCACCACGGGTTTCTCGGCGTGCAGCACCACGTCCTGCTCGGCCTCGCCGATCTTCGCCTGACCCGGCTGGCCGTCGGTGATCGGCTCGCGCTCGATCCGCACCTCTTCGTGGCTCACCGGCACGGAAACCTGCTGCTCCTCGGTGACCACGTACTTGCGCAGCCGCACGTGCCCGGTCTCGACCTCTTCGGTGCCGACGTTGAACCGCTCCTCGGACCGGATGATCTCCTCGCCACCGCGGTGCTTGGCGTCCTTCTGCTCGTGCTTGCCGCCGGTGGCGGTGTGCTTGTCCGGCGCCATGCCCGCCTTGCCGGACATTCCGGCCTGCTGGCCGGACATGGCGGTTTCGTTGCCGCCGCGGGACCGGTCGTGCTTCCCGGCCATACCCGCGGTGCCCGCCATGCCGGCCGTACCCGCCGCGCCCATCGCGGCCTGCTCCCCGCGGAGGTCACCGCGCTGCTGTTGCTTGTCGGCGTGGTCCTGGCCCGCGCGGTCGCGCTGCATCGGCAACCCGTAGTAGCGGTACAGTTCCCCACTGTCCTCAGGGGACAGATGCCCGTCGGCGTCGATCTGCGGGGCGTCGGTCACCTGCTCCTTGTCGACCCGCACGTGCAGGCCGTCGCTGGCCAGGTCCGCGCCGCTGAGCGGGACGAAGCTCTCGCGATGGCCGAACAGCCCGGTTTTCACCGTCACCCATTCCGGCTGGTGGGTGTCGTCGGACAGGTAGACCGTGCCCACCTTGCCGATCTTGCTTCCGGCCGGGTCGACCACGGGCGAGTCGATCAGGTCCTGCGGGCGCATCGTGCCGGTCATGGCTACCGCTTCCTTTCGTTCCAGGCGATTTCGAAACGGATCTGCCTTTCACGATCATCCCGCCCCACCGGGCCTGCAACCGGCCGACACAAACGAGTGAGGCGGCCCGGTAGAATCACAACGGTGCGATTCACAAAATAGGGTCGAATCGCGATTCGGATGTTTATTCCGTTTCGATGACCGTCACGGAGAGGCCGTGCGTGGTGGCGGTCTCGCCGATCAGGGCCCCGGCCTGCGCCTGCGGCACGTCGGCGACCCGCACCGGGTTCCCGCCGACCAGCAGCGGCAGGCGGATCGCGGACGCCCCTACGTAGGCGAGCACGTCCGGCAGCACGGCACCGTTCGCGAGGGTTACCTCGCCCGTGTGTACCCGCGCGAGATGATAGCGGTGTCCGCGTCCTTCGCACACGTCGAGCACGCGCAACTGCTCCGGCGTGGCCAGCCAGACGGCGTGTTCCTCGACCACGCCCGGCATCGCGGCCAGGGTGGCTGGGCGCTGGTCGTCCACCACGCGCCTGCCCGACGCCCACACCGCGGCGAGCCCGGTGCACTTCGCGTGCAGCACGGTCACCGCGCCGGTGAGCCCCAGCGTCTCCCGCAACCAGGTGATCTTCGACGGGCAGGCGTTCGAACCGTAGGCCAGCACCGGGAGGCGGCCTTCGAGATCGGGCGGGTCCGGCACCTCGTAGCCGGCGCCGTCGAAATGCACGAAGGAGCACCCCGGCCGGGCCCCCGGATAGGGCTCGGCCGGGTACTCCGCGTCGTCGAACAGCTTTCTCAGAAGGTCACCACGCTGCGCAGCACGTCACCGGCGTGCATCCGGGCGAACGCCTGCTCCACGCCGTCGAGCGGGATCTTCTCGGTGACGAACTTGTCCAGCGGCAGCCTGCCCTGCCGGTACAGCTCCACCAGCATCGGGAAGTCCCGCGACGGCAGGCAGTCGCCGTACCAGGAGGACTTGAGCGAGCCGCCGCGTGAGAAGAAGTCGATCAGCGGCATCTCCAGCTTCATCTCCGGCGTCGGCACGCCGACCAGCACCACGGTGCCCGCCAGGTCACGCGCGTAGAACGCCTCGCGCCAGGTCTCCGGGCGGCCGACCGCGTCGATCACCACGTCCGCGCCGAAGCCCCCGGTCAGTTCCCGGACGGCCTCGACGACCTCGTCCTCGCTCTTGCCAGCGGCGTCGAACGTGTGCGTGGCACCGAAGTCCTTCGCCCAGGTGAGCTTGCGCTCGTCGGTGTCCACCGCGATGATCCGGTCCGCCCCGGCCAGCCGGGACCCGGCCACCGCCGCCGCGCCGACGCCACCGCAGCCGATCACCGCGACCGAATCGCCGCGGCCCACCGCGCCGGTGTTGATCGCCGCGCCGATCCCGGCCATCACCCCGCAGCCGAGCAGCCCGGCCACCGCGGGCTCGGCCTCCGGGCTGACCTTCGTGCACTGTCCACTGTGGACGAGCGTCTTCTCGAGGAAGGCGCCGATGCCCAGCGCCGGGCTCAGCGCGGTGCCGTCGGCCAGCGTCATCGGCTGGGCGGCGTTGAACGTGGAGAAGCAGTACCACGGCCGTCCGCGCTTGCAGGCGCGGCAGGTGCCGCAGACCGCGCGCCAGTTCAGGATGACGAAGTCGCCCGGCTCCAGGTCGGTCACGCCGGCGCCGACCTGCTCGACCACGCCGGCGGCCTCGTGGCCCAGCAGGAACGGGAACTCGTCGTTGATCCCGCCCTCGCGGTAGTGCAGGTCGGTGTGGCAGACCCCGCAGGCCTGCACCGAGACCACCGCCTCACCCGGCCCCGGATCGGGCACCAGCACGGTCTCCAGCGAGACCGGCGCGCCCTTCTCCCGCGAGACCACGCCCTGGACTTCGTACGGCATGCGCGACCACCTTCCGCGTCGGGTCAACCACCCGCACTCTGCCACGCGGAATGCGCCTATCGCGACAGCTGAATGAATTACGGGGTGATCAGGTAGACGACCCCGCCCGGCCCGGAGGCGACGCTGCCGCTGGCGGTGTACCGCTTGGTGCGCTGCCAGATCTTCTCGAACTGGTCGCGTTTGTACACGTTGCGCACGGTGTCGTTGCTGTTCGTCGCCGGGTCGTTGACGATCACGTCACCCTCGTCGGTGAACCCGACCACCACGAAGATGTGCCCGGCCGTGCCGTACCCGGCGCCGTCGAGCTCCTCGGCCAGGAACGACTGCGAGGTGATCACCGGGATGCCCTTGGCGATGTAGGTCTCCAGCTCGTTCAGCGAGTGCAACCGGGTGATGTGGCCCTTGAGCCCCAGCGAAGCGGCGTACGCGGTGTTGAACGGCCAGTTCCCGGTGCCCTCGTACGAGTAGTCGTAGGTGAAGCGCGCGCCGTGGGCCACCGTCGGGTCGACGTAGTCCGGGGGCAGCCACGACATGTCCTCGTCGCTCGGGCGCTTGCCCCAGAACTCGGTGACCATCGCGGTCGAGGTCGGGCTGCACCAGCTCTGCCCGCCACCGCCGAACTCCGGGTACTTGCCCTTGTGCAGGTTCTGCGCGTGCCGCGGCACGTCCAGCTCGATGCCGGTCGCCACGCCGGGCTCGGTTTTGGCCACCTCGAACCGGTCCGGCACGTTCGACGCCATCGCGCCGAGCGCGCTGACCTGCGGCGTGGCCGCGCTGCCCGCTTCACGGTAGAGCGTGGCGCGCAGCTGATAGGAACTGAGCGTGACCCCGTCGTTGGTGACCAGCGTGTCCACGCTGACCGAGGCGTGCGCGTCGGACTGGCCCTCCACGGTGGTCCGGTGGATGTCCTGGTCGCCGGACGCCCACTGGCCCAGCACGTACCAGGCGGTGCTCTCGCCGGTGGCCGTGGTGCCCTTGGCCTCGATCTGCAGCCAGGTCTTCGCCGGGGTGAGCGCGTTCCACGACGCGATCAGCTCGGTGGCGTCGAAGCCGTGCCGGTAGTCCGGCGAGGTCCAGCGGGCGTACTCGTAGGTGCGCGTGGTGCCCAGCGCCGGCTCGGTGCGCTCGATCGTGCCGATCGGTCGGCTCAGCCGGAGCCCGTCGTGGCCGATCGACACGCCCTCCAGCTGACCGGCGCGGAAGTCCCTGGTCGAGGCCCATTCGTGGTAGTCGATCGCCTCGTCGTGCACCGGCGGCGCGGCGCTCGCCGGGGCGGCGGTCACGGCCAGCAGGCCGACCGAGAGCAACGACAGCACCAACCGTCCACGCATGCTTTCTCTCCACCCTCCAGTACCGGACGCCCCGGGTGTCAGAGATTTTTACCGCTGGGTCAGCCGCTGTAAACCGCTGGCAGGCGGCAGGTTCATAACACCGCCTGCGTCTGCGTGACCTTGGCGATCAGCTTCTCCGCGGCGTCGCGGAGTTCGGTCTCCACGACGATCACGCGGCGTCCGGTGTGCAGTGGGGTCGACGCCCCCACCACGTGGCCTTCGCGGACCCCGCGCAGGAAGTTGGTCTTCGACTCGATCGTGGTAGTGCCCTGCGCGCCCTCGGGCAGGTTGAGGAAGGCGCAGACCGCGCCGGTGGTGTCGGCCAGCGACATCAGCAGGCCGCCGTGCAGTGAACCGCCGGTGGTGGTGAGGTCCGCCGCCCAATCGACGCGGCCGCGCACCACCTCCGCCGAGGCCTCGGTGATGTCGATGCCGAGGCGCTCGGCGAACGGGATCAGCTTCGCAAAGTCGGTCACCCAGCTCACGTTAGCGGGAGCGGGCCGCCTTGATCACGGCTCTTCGACCCGGGCGCGGCGATGTCACGAATGTGGCTTTCGAGACGTTCTGCGTCTCGAAAGCCACATTCGTGACATGCACGGGGCTTGCGCGAGGGGTGGGGGGCCTGTTGTGCGGGCGGCTCACGCCAGCGGGTTGATCACCAGCAGCTCGGTGTTGCGGTCGCGGGGCTGGCCCAGCCGGATCGGGTCGGCGTGCAGGTCGTTGTAGGACAGCTCGCGGTACAGCGACGCAAGCGCTTGCGCCGAGGTGTCGCCGTAGTCCGCCGCGTAGGGTGCGTCGGCCTCGACCAGGGTGGTGAACAGCGAGAGCGTGCCGTCGCCGTTGTCGGCCACCTCGATGATCCGCGCCTGCTGCGGGAAGTCGATGTGCGACGCGGTGTTGATCTCCCAGAAGCTCTGCGCCGGGGTTTTGCCGGCGTGCGCGACGATGCCGTTGAGATGGGTGTGGCCGTTGACCCAGGCCAGCACGTTGGGGAAGCGGTTGAGCAGGCCGACGAAGGTGTCGCCGTTGAGCCGCGGCTCCAGCGGGTGGCGCGCGTCGGGCAGGACGTTGCCCATCGTGTCGCTGGTGTGGTGGCTGAACAGCACAAAGAGCTCGTCGGTGACCTGCTGGGTGACCTTGTTGCCCCAGAAGTCGTAGTACGTCGAACTGCCGCGCTGCAGCGTCTTCTCCACCCAGAGGTACTGGCCCAGCCCGATCGAGCCGTCGGCGAGCCCGGCCAGCGTGGTGGTGTCCAGGCTGATCCCGGTGATGCCGGGCGCGATCCGGAAGGTGTAGTAGACGTCGCGGCCGTCGGCGTTGTTGCCGGTGAAGCCGTGGCCTTCCGGGCCGGGGCCGGTGTTCGCGGCGTCCAGGTGGGCCTGCACGAACTCGGCGGTGGAGAAGGTGCGGCGGCGCTCGTCCGGGGTGACCTCGCGGACCGTGCCGTTGCCGCCGAACAGCTGCGTCACCGGCGCGCCACCCGTGTTCAACGACGCCGCGAGCTGCTTCGCCTCGCTCTCGTCCTTGCCGATGAGCTTGTACTTGCCGGTGTACCAGTGGTCGATGCCGGGCAGGTTGGCCGGCAGCGTGCCGACCGGGGTGTTGTCGTGGTTGCCGAAGGTGCACAACCACGGGATGTCCAGGCCGGGCGACTCGAACTCGGCGATGGCCGCGTCCAGCAGGCCGGGCAGCTGCGGGAAACCCTTCTGCGTGTACGGGTCATCCAGCGGTTTGCCCGGATTCCAGTACAGCGGCGCGCCGGAGTCCTGCACGCCCTCGTAGCGATCGGGATCACCGGTGTTCGGCCTGACGCGCCCGCCGTTGAGGATGTCCAGGAACCACTTCAGCTCGATCTGCTCGTGGTTGTCGGTGTTGTCCCCGGTGGTCATCATGAAGTCGAACTTCCGGCCGGTGAACGGGCCGCCGGGCAGTCCGTTGACCCGCCGCAGCAGCGACGCGGTGGCCGACGGGCCGAGCGCCTCCTGCGGCCGGTGCGCCGAGCCGACGAACTGGTGCAGGTACTCGAACCGGGCCGGGCTCTGGACGTCGGTGATGTGCATGTCGGTGAACTGCACGAACGAGGCCATGGCGGCCCGGCGGTCGTCGCGGCCGGGCTTCGCCGCGGCGATGTCCTCACGCACCACGAGCGGCCAGCCGGGGCCCGCGGTGAGCCTGCTGTAGGCCGGACCGGGCGTGACCGGCGTGGCGACGGCTTCGAGCGTGGTGCCCGCCGTGCTCACCGCCCGCGCCGCGCTGTAGCCCATCGCGCGGTCGATGGCGGCGGCCGTCGGGGTGCTCAGCAGCAGCCCCGCGCCGGTGGCACCCGCCGCCGTGACGAATCCACGCCTGCTCAGTCCGGTCATGCGCTCAACTCCCCAGGGATCCGGTGGTCACGTGCACGCTGGCGCACGACGTTAACCACCGGATGAACCCTGGGGAAGGCAAACGCGAATACTTGTCACGTTTGGCGCAGTACTTAAGTCGTCACAGCTGCGAGATGTCGAGCTTTCCCTCGGAGTGGAAGGCCCGCAGCCGCTTCTTGTCGAACTTGCCGACGCTGGTCTTGGGCACCTCCTCGATGAAGGTCCAGTTCTCCGGCAGCTGCCACTTGGCCACCTTGTCGGCCAGGAACTCGCGCAGCTCCTCGGCGGTGGCCTGCTGCCCTTCGCGCAGCACCACGGCCACCAGCGGCCGCTCGTCCCACTTCTCGTCCGGCACGCCGATCACCGCGGCCTCGGCCACCGCCGGGTGCGACATCACCGCGTTCTCCAGGTCCACCGAGGAGATCCACTCGCCGCCGGACTTGATCACGTCCTTCGCGCGGTCGGTCAGGGTGAGGAAGCCGTCCGGGGTGATCCGGCCGACGTCACCGGTGCGCAGCCAGCCGTCGTGGAACTTCTCCGGGTCGACCTCGGCGCCACCGTGGTAGGACGCGGCGATCCACGGCCCGGCCACCTCCAGCTCGCCCACCGACTTGTCGTCCCACGGCAGCACCTCGCCGTTGTCGCCGATCAGCCGCGCGCGCACCGAGGCGGGGAACCGGCCCTGCGTGTAGCGGTAGCGCCAGCGCTCGTCGCCGGTGGCCGACTCCGGCGGGCGCGCCACGCTGCCCAGCGGCGAGGTCTCGGTCATGCCCCAGGCGTGCAGGATCGGCACGCCGTAGCGCTCCTCGAAGGCGTGCATCAGCGACGGCGGCGCGGCCGAGCCGCCGACCACCACCTCACGCAGGTGCGAGATGTCCTGCGGCTTGGTGTCCAGGTACTGCAGCAGGCCCTGCCAGATGGTCGGCACGGCGGCGGCGAAGGTGGGCTTCTCGGTGGCCAGCAGCTGCGCGATCGGCTCTGGCTGGAGGAAGCGGTCCGGCATGACCAGCGTGGCGCCGACCATCAGCGCGGCGTAGGGCAGGCCCCACGACATCGCGTGGAACATCGGCACGATCGCCAGCGCGGAGTCGGACTGGGCCAGCCGCATCGAGTCGGACATGCACACCTGCATGGAGTGCAGCCAGATCGAGCGGTGGGAGTAGACCACGCCCTTCGGGTCACCGGTGGTGCCCGAGGTGTAGCACATCGCGGCGGCGGAGCGCTCGTCCACTTCCGGCCAGTCGAACTCGCTCGGCTGCCCGGCGAGCAGTTCGCGGTACGAATGGACCTGGACGCCGTCCGGGGCTTCGAGGGTCGAGGCGTCACCGTTGGCCACGATCACGTGCCGGACGGTGGTCATCTGCGGCAGCTGCTTGGCGAACAGCGGCACCAGCGTGCCGTCCACGATCACCACGTGGTCCTCGGCGTGGTTGGCCACGAAGACCAGCTGCTCGGGGAAGAGCCGGATGTTGAGCGTGTGCAGCACCGCGCCCATCGCGGGCACGGCGAGATAGGCGGCCAGGTGCTCGGCGTTGTTCCACATGAAGGTGCCGACGCGCTGGTCGCCGGTGACACCGAGACCACGGAGCGCGTTCGCCAGCCGCGCGGCGTGCGCGCCGAGTTCCCCGTAGTTCTCGCGGCGGGATTCTGTACCGGTCCAGGTGAGGACTTCGCTCCCGGCGTGCACGGTGGTGCCGTGGCGCAGCAAATTGCCGAGCGAAAGTTGCCCGTCCTGCATCGTGCTCAACATCGATGTCTCCCGATCGGTGCTCCGGCGGACCAAGTTGGGGCCGACTCTAATCCGGGGACGGCCGATCGGGCAGGGTTGTGCGCCCGTTCGGCACCAGGTGTGTCCGAGTTGTGAACGGTCCTTCGGAAGGGTGACGCCGGTGCCGGTGCGCGGTGTGCGCAGTTGTCCGCGGAATTACCGGCATTTCTTTGGTGCCAACAAAATCGACTGTTCCGAATAGCCGGTTACCGGTTCGCTCGGTGATCACCCGGCGAGTGGTCCCAGTGGCCGGAACGCTCCCAACCGGACAGTCCCAGGGGGTGTTTCCGCAGGCCGGGGCCGGGGGATGTGGGGTTGCCCGTACAGCCAAGGACGGGTACTAAGTGCGTGTCGGTTGCACAAGGGTGGGCCTCGTGGCGTTTACTGGGCCGGTGGTACGAGGTGGCCTGGCCAGCGCATGGCTAAAGCTTGCGTCGAGACTTTCGGCCACCGCCGCGACAGCGGACACCTGAGAAGGAAAGGACTAATACGTTGGCTCTGCCTACGTTGACGCCGGAGCAGCGTGCCGAAGCCCTCGCCAAGGCGGCCGAGGCTCGTAAGGCCCGCTCCGAGCTGCTTGCTTCGATCAAGTCCGGCAAGGAGAGCATCGACAAGGTGCTGCTCCGTGCCAAGGAGGACAAGACCATTGGCAAGACCAAGGTCACGCAGCTGCTGAAGGCCGTGCCCGGCCTGGGTGCGGTGAAGGTGGCCGCTCTGCTGGAGCAGGCCAAGATCCCGGAGGACCGGCGCGCCGCCGGGCTGGGTGATGTCCAGCGCCAGGCGCTGATCGACGCGCTGAAGTAGCCTTCGCGCAGTTCACAGGCGTGCGGGGCCGGTGACGGGGGACCGTCACCGGTCTACCCGCACGCGTGCTCGGCGGTGCTCTTGCTCACTTCGAGCCGACCGGCCACGGACAAACTCCGGCGGCGGGCGGAAACTTGAGGTGGACGCGGAGATCCCGCCGAGAGGAAGTGGGCTGATGACGGCGACGGCGCACGAAGGTGCACGGGTCGCGGATCTGCTGGACGGGTACGCGCCGGGTGACTTCTTCTTCGGCACCGACCGGCACACCCTGCTGGGTTCCGGAGTGGACGGTGCACTGTCCGAAGCGGACCCGGTGGTGCTGGCCGAGCGGGTGGCCGACGGGCTGTCGGAGGCCCGGCTGGCGGTCGGGATCCTGCCGTTCGACACCGGCCCGGACGCGACTTCGCCGGGACACGTGCTGTTCCCCCGCGAGGTGCGGACCAGTGGGCCCGCCCATCCTGCCGCCGCCTCGCTGCCGCAGGCGGGCGTCGGCGTCCCGTCCGCGATGCGCCCGGTGCCCGAACCCGCCGCCCATGTGGCCGCGGTGGCCCGCGCGGTGGAAATGCTGCGTGACGAGCGGCTGCGCAAGGTGGTACTGGCGCGGGTGCTCGACCTCGAATTCGACGAACCTCTCCGGCCCGAGGCCATCCTGCGCAATCTGGTGCGCGGCAACCCGTCCGGTTTCACCTTCGCCACCCCCCTTCCGGGTGGTTCGACTTTCCTTGGCGCGACACCGGAACTGCTGCTGTCACGGCACGGTGAGCGCGTGGTTTCGCACCCGCACGCCGGTTCCGCGCCGCGCTCGGCCGACCCGCGCATCGACGCGGAGAACGCCCGGCGGCTCGCCGAGTCCGGAAAGGACCGTCGTGAGCACGCCGTGGTGATCGAGGACATGGTGGAGAACCTGCGGCCGTTCTGCACGCAGTTGCGCGTGGCGCCGACGGAAGTGGTTGGCACGCCGACGATGTGGCACCTCGGCACCACGGTCACCGGCACGCTGGCCGACCGGGACATCACCGCGCTGCGCCTGGCCGCCGCGCTGCACCCGACGCCGGCGATCTGCGGCACCCCGACCGAAACCGCGCGGCGCGTGGTGGGGGAGTTGGAGCCGTTCGACCGGGGCTACTACGCGGGCGCGGTCGGCTGGGTCAACGCCGACGGCGACGGGGAATGGGCGGTCGCGATCCGCTCCGCGGAGGCGGCGGCGCGGACGCTGCGCCTCTACGCCGGCGGCGGCATAGTCGCCGACTCGGACCCGGAAGCCGAACTCGCCGAAACCACCGCGAAATTCGAAACGGTGCTGCGGGCAATGGGCCTGGGT
Organism: Amycolatopsis albispora; assembly: GCF_003312875.1. Classification (NCBI taxonomy): domain Bacteria; kingdom Bacillati; phylum Actinomycetota; class Actinomycetes; order Pseudonocardiales; family Pseudonocardiaceae; genus Amycolatopsis; species Amycolatopsis albispora. Next base: position 5,472,162 of record NZ_CP015163.1, on the reverse strand, counting down.
CACCCATAACGGGGACCGTGCCAGTCGGGGGCTGCCGGGTGTCGGGTGCAATGAATGTGGCTTTCATAACGCCAGACGCTATGAAAGCCACATTCATTGCACGGCTGCACGGCTCGGCGGCGCGGCAGGACACGGGTCCGTCCGGCGAGCGGCGAGGCCCAGCCCGCAGCCCGGCACGGCAGCGTGGCCCGGCACGGCACCGGTTCGGTGGGCGGCGAGGCGCGGCCCGGCGGCCAGGCATGGCCCGGCGGCCAGGCGCGGCCCGGCGGCCAGGCATGGCGCGGCGGCCCGGCACCGCGCGGCGGCACCGCTGCGGGCCCGGCAGCAGCGAGGGCGGGCAAGCCGCGGCGCGGCACGGCGGGCACGGCGGTGCGGCTTGGGTTCGGCGGGTGGCACGGGCGCTCGCGGCAGGGCGGCGGGCGGCGAGGGCGGGCCGATGGCGGCGGGCGCGGCCGCAGCCAGGTGGCGGCCGCAGCCAGGTGATCGAGTGGCGGCGGCGACCGGCGGCGGCCGTGACATGGGTCAGCGGGCGGCGAGGCCGTCGAGGTGGCGGGTGAGGGCGTATTCGAACAGGCCGTCCAGGTCCGCGACGACCTCGTGCGGGATGGCTGCCAGTCGTGGGTAGTTGCCGCGGTGCAGGAGGTCGGTGGTCCGGGCTTCCCGTGCCAGCCACCACAGGTCGAAGGTTTCGCCGGTGCTCTGCTCGGCTTCGATCTCGGCGGCCAGCGACAGCGCCGTGGTCATCACCAGCGAAGGCAGGATGACCGCCTCCCGGGCGCGGTCCGCGGGCGAAAGGTCCAAGCCGTCCAGTGCGCGCAGCGTCCATTCCGTGTGCGCCATGGCGTTCGGCAGCAACATCGGCCGGGTGAACGAGATCACCCTCGGCAGCCAAGGGTGCCGCTGCGCCAGGTGCCACAGCAACCGCGCGGCCAGCTCGAGTTTGGCGCGCCAGCCGTCCGGGCCCGGGTCGGGCAACTCGTTGTCGCCGAACACGGTGTCGGCCATTTGCGCGACCAGGTCGTCCTTGCCGGCCACCAGCCGGTACAGCGACATCGGGCCGACGCCCAGCTCGGTCGCGAGCCGTCGCATGGAGACCGCGTCGAGGCCTTCGGCGTCGGCGACGCCGATCGCGGCGCGCACGAGCTGACCCCGGTCCGGCGCCACCGCGCCCTCCCGCCGCCGCGGCCTGCTCGCGCGGGCGCTGACCACCGTGCCCGAACCGACCTTCGTTTCCAGCACACCCGAATCACGCAGGACCGCCATCGCCTTGGTGGCCGTCGCCACCGCCACACCCCAGTCGTCGGCGATCCGCCGGATCGACGGCAGCCGGTCGCCCGCCCGCAGCTCACCGTTGTCGATGCGGGCCTGGATCGAGCTGACGATCCGGCGGTACGGCGGCTCGGCTGGCTTCGGCATGGCCGCGATTGTACTAGTACACTCGCCGCGATACTAGGACACAGTCTGAGGGAAAGCTATGAATACAACGGAAAACGGCCGACGGAAACCCCGAATAGATACGGTGTATTCATGAGCGAGATCGTAGCCGGGGGAACCGGCGAATTCATGACCGTGCGGCACCTGAAGCTGTCCGGAACGCAGGCGGAAATCGGGCGGGCGCTCGCCGAACAGGCGAGGGACGTCCACGGCTGGCAGCCGACGCCCGCCGACCCGACCATCGAGCGGGCGCGGCGGGCCTGGTTCGAGCGCAACTGGCCGCAGCACCACGCGCGCCTGGTCGGTGCCGCCGAGGTGGCTGGCGTGCCACTGGACGAAACCAGTGTCCACCTGGACGCCCTCGCCGGGGTCCCGACGGGCTCGGGCTGCTCGGCCACCTGGTGTGCGACGCCGGACGGTGGCCTGCTCGGCCGCAACTACGACTTCTTCACCGTCGGCTGGGCGCAGATGTTCGCGCTGATGTCGGGCACCGAAGCCCCCGAGCACGAGCCGCCCGTGGCCGCGCGGCCGTACGTCGTGACCACCGTGCCCGACGACGGGCCCGCGGTGACCTTCGTGACGATGAACGAGCTGGACTCCGCCATGGACGGCATCAACGAGCACGGGCTGTCCGTGGTGCTCCTGATCGCCGACGCCGAGAACGCGGGCGCGCCGGTGCCCGCCGGACCGCAGGTCGGGCTCAGCCCGTCCCAGCTGCCCAGGTTCCTGCTGGACACCTGCGAGAACGTCGAGCAGGCCAAGTCGGCACTGCTGGACGCCAAGCAGTACGACCTCGGTGTGCCCCTGCACTACCTGATCGCCGACGCGTCCGGGCGGTCGTTCGTCTGGGAGCACGCTCATGGCGGCGTCGAGCACATCGTCGAGCCGGACGGTGACGCGTTGTGCGTGACGAACCACTTCCTCCACCGCCCCGCGGATGCGTCGAACGACGGCGAGGAAACGATGTTCAGCCACGAACGACTCGACCGGCTGAGCAAGCGCACGGCGTCGGGCCCGATGTCACCGACGCTGCTGCGCGAGGCGCTCGACGAGGTGCGGTTCACCGCGGGCAAGGCGGGGGACTACCCGCTGCGCACGTTGTGGCGCACGGTTTTCGACCTCGGCGCCCGGACCATGTCCGCGCACTTCTACCTCGGCGACACCGCGGACGGTGAACCCCGGTACAGCCCGGAGCTCACCTTCCGGCCGGCGGGCTGAGCGTCAGACGTCCTTGGCGCAGGAGCCGGTGAAGCCGTTCCCGTTGTACGCGGGCCAGCCGAGCACGCCGCGGGTGATCGGGCCGTAGATGCCGTCGTTGTCGACACCGCGCTTTTCCTGTGCGTAGATCAGCGCTTTCAGGGTCTGCTCACCGAAATCGCCGTCGGCGGCGATGTTCGCCTTGTAGTTGCAGAGCTTCAGCGCCTGCTGCAGCGCGGTCACGGCGGAACCCGAGTCGCCGTAGGAGAGCTGGCAGTTCCGGCCCGCGCCGTTGGTGTTCACCGGCTGGCGGATGTAGTTGTTGCCGAGCGAGATCTTCTTGACGCTGTTGCACGTGGCCGCCGCCGCGGAGACGTCGGCCGACGCCGTGGCCGGGGCGAGGCCGAAACCGGCGGTCAGTACCGCGGCCGTGACCAGAATCCGTCGCATGGGTGCTCCCTTCCTTCGGGAGTCATCCTCACCACGCCGCTTTCCCGGCGCTTTCCTGAACCGGAAAGCGCCGGGACGCGGTTCAGGCAGGCCAGACCGATTCGGTCACCTTGATCTCGTCGGTGGTGAGAACGGCGACGGCGGCCCGGTAGCCCTCACCCGGGTTCAGGTCCGCCATCCGCGTGCCTTCGGGCGTCAGCGCGGCGTCGCCGGAGTGGACCAGCCGCGCCGGTTCGCCGAACGGCGACAGGGTCAGCGCCTGCAGCGGGATCTTCAGCCCCCGCCCGGTCGCCTTCATCAGCGCTTCCTTGCGGGTCCAGTAGGTGAAGAACGCCTCGGTCCGCTCGGCCGCCGAAAGTCCTTCCAGCGCCGCGCGTTCCGCGTCGTTCAGCGCGTATTCGATGAGCGAGTCGTCGGCGCGCCGGGTGGCCGTCTCCACGTCGAGGCCCAGTGGCGCGTCCGCGATCGCCAGCCCGATCCAGTCGCCCGAATGCGAGATGGAGAACCGGAAATCGGCACCCGGCACCCGGGGCGGGCCGTGCGGCTTGCCGCAGTCCTCGCAGGTGGCGTCCAGCTCGATCGAGCCGGGCGCGCGGCCCAGCCGTTCACCGGAGACCGTTTTCGCCAGCACGCGCCCGGTCAGGAAGCGCAGCTTGTCCTCGTCCTTGCGGTACGCCCGGTACCGGTCGACCTCTTCGGGGGCCAGCAGCGCCAGCCGGTCCGCGGTGGCGGGCAGCGGCGCCGCCCACCAGACCGTGCAGTCGATCACGAACTCTCCTTGGATGCGACGGGTTTGCTGTCCTCACCATGTTCGTCGAGCAGCGTCGCTTCGTCGAACGGTTGCCGTCCGGCGAGCACCTCGTGCACCTGCTCCCGGTCGATCTGGTTGGTCCAGGTGCCGATCAGCACGGTGGCCACCGCGTTGCCCGCGAAGTTGGTCAGCGCGCGGGCCTCGGACATGAACCGGTCGATGCCGACGATGAAACCGACCCCGTCGACCAGTTCCGGCCGATGGGAGGACAGCCCGCCGGCCAGCGTGGCCAGCCCGGCGCCGGTCACCCCGGCGGCACCCTTCGAGGCGATGATCATGAACACCAGCAGCGAGATCTGCTCGCCGATGGACAGCGGGGCGTTGAGCGCCTCGGCGATGAACAGCGACGCCATGGTCAGGTAGATCGCGGTGCCGTCGAGGTTGAACGAGTAGCCGGTGGGCACGGTGATGCCGACGACCGGCTTGCTCACCCCGAGGTGCTCCATCTTCGCGATCAGCCGCGGCAGCGCCGATTCCGACGACGAGGTGGACAGGATCAGCAGGAACTCGCGGCCGAGGTAGCGCAGCAGCGAGAAGAGGTTGACCTTCGCGATGAACCAGGTCATCAGCGCCAGCACGACAAAAACGAAGACCGCGCAGGTCAGGTAGAAGCCGATCATGATGATGGCCAGGCTGCGCAGCGCCGACCAGCCGGTTTCCCCGACCACCGCGGCGATCGCGCCGAACGCGCCGATCGGCGCCGCCCACATGATCATCGCCAGGATGCGGAAGACCAGCCGCTGGATGTGCTCGATGCCGCGCCGGATCGGCTCGCCCTTCGGCCCGAGCTTCTGCAGCGCGAACCCGGCGAGCAGCGCGACCAGCAGGGTCTGCAGCACCTCGCCCTCGGTGAACGCCGACACCAGCGTGGTCGGGATGATGCCGACCAGGAACTCCGTGGTCGACTCGCTCTCCTTGACCTGGCTCTGCCCGGACTTGGCGATCGACTCGGTCAGGTTCAGCCCGTCGCCGGGGTGCAGGATGTTGCCGACCACCAGGCCGATCACCAGCGCGACGGTGGACATCACCAGGAAGTAGCCGATGGCCAGCCCGCCGACCTTGCCCACGCTGGCGGCCCTGGTCACCGAGCCGACGCCGAGCACGATCGTGCAGAAGATGATCGGCGAGATCATCATCTTGATCAGGTTGACGAACGCGGTGCCGAGCGGCTTGAACTCCTTCGCCAGCTCCGGTGCGGCGAAGCCGAGCACGATGCCGAGCAGCACCGCGACGATCACCGCGATGTACAGGTAGTGCGTCCGGTCGCGACGTCGTGTCTGCGGCGGTTCGGTCGCCATTGGCTCTCCTTGCGCGGACCCCGTGATCAGTTTTCCGGGCGGAAACCTACGGCAACACCCAGTTCTCGTACAGCCGAGTGCTACCGTCGACTAAGCAAGCGCTTAGTTATCTGCTGGGAGGCCCGCCGATGGACTTCACCCTCAGTACCGAAGAACGCGAAGTGCGTGACTGGGTGCGCACCTTCGTCCAGCGTGAGCTGGTTCCGCGCGAGCAGGAGGTGCTGCGCCGCGAGCGTGCCGGGCAGCCCGGCCTGACCGAGGACGAGCTCACCGAACTGCAGCTCAAGGCCAAGGAGTCCGGGTTCTGGGGCGTGCAGACGCCGGAGGACTACGGCGGCATGGGGCTGTCCGCGGTGATGACCGCGCTGCTGGAGGCCGAACTGGGGCGCACCTTCGTGCAGTTCCGCTTCGGCGGTGCGGCGGACAACATCCTGTTCCACGCCAACGAGGAGCAGAAGGAGCGCTACCTGCTCCCGACCATCTCCGGTGAGCGGAAGTCCTGCTTCGCGATCACCGAGCCGGGGGCCGGCTCGGACGCCAAGGCCATTCGCACCACCGCGCGCAAGGTCGGCTCTGACTGGGTGATCAACGGCGAGAAGACCTTCATCACCGGCGGCAACGAAGCCGACTTCACCATGGTCTTCGCGATCACCGACCCGGAGAAGGGCGCCGACGGCGGGGTCACCTGCTTCCTGGTCGACCGCGACATGGGCTGGCGCTCGGAGTACATCGACACGATGGGCGAGTGGGGTCCGGCGGCGCTGGTCTTCGAGGACGTCCGGGTGCCGGAAAGCCAGATCCTCGGTGAGCTGGGCGGCGGGTTCAAGCTCGCCATGCAGTGGATCGGCCGCGGCCGCTACCTGCTGCCCGCCCGCGCGATCGGCTCGTGCGAGCGGCTGCTCACCATGGCCATCGACCACGCGAACACCCGCGAGACCTTCGGCGCGCCGATCGCCGAGCGCCAGGCGATCCAGTGGATGATCGCCGACTCCGGGGTGGAGCTGGAAGCCCTGCGCTGGCTGGTGCTGCACGCGGCGTGGCAGGTGGACCAGGGCCTGGACTCGCGGCACGCGCAGTCCATCGCGAAGCTCTACGGCGGGGTGAAGGCCAACGAGATCGTCGACCGCGTGCTGCAGATCCACGGCGGCATGGGCTACACCCGTGAGCTGCCGATCGAGCGCTGGTACCGCGAACTGCGGCTGCTGCGCATCTACGAGGGCACCGACGAGATCCAGCGGCGGACCATCGCCCGCAACCTGCTCAAGGGGCACGTCAAGGTGGGCGGGGTGCTCGGGTGAGAACCAGAGCGGTGGTGGTGCGCGCGGCGGGGGAACCGGCGCGCGTGGAGCAGATCACCCTCCGCGAGCCCGGCCCGGGTGAGGTGCTGGTGCGGGTGGCGGCGGCCAGCGTGTGCCATTCGGACCTGTCGGTGGCCAACGAAACGCTGGTGCACAACAAGCCCGTGGTGCTCGGGCACGAGACCTCGGGGCTGGTGGCGAAAACCGGGCCGGGGGTGGACGGCTTCGCCGAGGGCGACCCGGTGCTGCTGCTGTGGAATCCGCCGTGCCGCGAGTGCTGGTACTGCACGCAGGGCGAGCCGTACCTGTGCGAGAACATCGAGCGGCACTGGGCCGGTTCGCATGGCGTGGACGACGACGGCAACCCGACCCACCCGTGCCTCGGCGTGGGCGGGTTCGCCGAGTACACCGTGGTTCCGGTGGCCGCCTGCCGCCGCCTGCCCGCGGACATCCCGCTCGACCTGGCCGCGTTGCTGGGCTGCGCGGTGACCACCGGGGTGGGCGCGGTGCTGTCCACCGCGAACGTCCACAGTGGTCAGTCGGTGGTGGTGGTCGGCCTCGGTGGGGTCGGCTTGGCCGCCGTACAAGGCGCGCGGATCGCCGGGGCGGACCCGATCATCGCGGTGGACCGGGTCGAGGAGAAGCTGGCGCTGGCCGCGTCGATGGGCGCCACCGAAACGCTGCTCGCCGGGCCGGAGGTGCGCAAGCGGGTCAAGGCGCTGACCGGCGGACGTGGCGCGGACCACGTGTTCGACTGCGTGGGGCTCGCCGCGACCATCAAGGAGGGCTGGAAGACCGCCCGGCGGGGCGGCACGCTCACCGTGGTCGGCATCGGCGGCCGGACCGAGGTGGTCGAGTTCAGCTCACTGGAGCTCTACCACTTCGCCCGCAGCATCCTGACCTGCGTGAACGGCTCGCTCGACCCGGATCGGGAGCTGCCGGCCTACATCGAGCACGTGCGTGCCGGGCGGCTGGACCTGCCGGCGCTGGTCAGCAAGGAGATCGGCCTGGACGGCGTGCCGGCCGCCCTCGGCGAACTGGCCGAGGGGCGGCTGGCACGCGTCCTGGTGAAGCCGGGAATCTGACGTACTACGGGAACCGCACAGGGCTATTTCGACTGGGCGCGGACGGCGAGCGGAACGCCGGCCAGATCTTCCTCGTTGCAGAGGAGCTTGAGGTCGTAGTACGGCCGGCCTTCCCGCTCGTCGTAGTCCAGGTGCAGGGCCAGTACGTCGATCGGCTCACCGAGCCATTCCTGTGCCTGGCGGAGCCAGGCTGCGCAGCGCTCCAGCGCCGCGGGCAGCTCGTCATCGCGGAATTCGACCGGACGATACGGCACATCCTGTACCTGATCGCGGGGGTTCTCCGGGGTCGGCAGACCGGGAGCGAGACCGGATTCGTCCAGTTCGAGTTGGATCGTGTGCTCAGTCACCCTTCGAGCGTCCCCCAGTAATGCCGTCTGAGCAAGGCGCCGCGTGCGGATTTGGCGTGTTCCACACGTCCGCGACCACCGCACGGCAATATCGGAGATCCGGATCGGGCCCTTTTCCGGCGCTCATCAGCGCCCGCATCGCCAGGCCGGCATATTCGGCGGCGAGCGACTCCAGGGTGAGCGGGCCACGGGGTGAGTACCACCGCGAAACGCCGTTGCACATCTCCAGCAGCGCCAGCCGGGTGATGGACGGCTCACCGGCGGAGAACACCCCGGAGGCGATGCCGTCGGCGATCGCGGTGGCCCACAGCTGCTCGTAGGCGTCACGCAGGCGCACCACCGGTTCCTGCGCGGCGGGGGAGAGCGCGCGCAGTTCGTTGTCCACCACGCGCGTCTCGTCCGGGCGGAGTGCGTGACTCATCACATGCAGCGCGACGAGCCTGCCCAGCCGTTCCCGCGGATCGGTGACCCCTTCGGTCGCTTTTCCGGCCCCTTCGAGCAGCCTTTCCAGGCATTCGCGCATGATGCCCGCGAGCAGTTCCTCCTTGGTCCCCATGTAGTGGTAGAGGCTCGCCGAGGACAGGTTCGCCGCCTGCGCCAGATCGCGGATGCCGGTGCCGTGGAAGCCCTTCTCGGCGAACAACCGGATGGCGGCTCGGCGGACCCGGTCGGCGGAGGTCACGGCAGCCACCGCGACTCCGTTCTGTCGTACACGCCGGCCAGCGGGTCCTCCTTGCGCAGTTCGCCCTTGGCCACCCGCTCGGAGGGGGTGAGCGGCAGCGCGTCGGCGTACACCCAGAACCGCGGCACCTTGAAGTACGCCAGCTTTTCCCCGCAGAAGCTCGCCAGCTCCTCCGGGTCGACCGCGCGCTCGCCGCTGAGCACCACGTAGGCCTTGATCTCCTCACCACGCAGCTCGTCCGGCACCGCGATGACCGCGGCGAGCCGGACCTCCGGATGCAGCAGCAGCGCGCGCTCCACCTCGTCGGCGGAGACGTTCTCGCCGCTGCGCCGGATCATGTCCTTGGTCCGGCCGACGTAGAACACGCGGCCTTCGGTGTCCATGCTGGCCAGGTCGCCGGTGTGGAACCAGCCACCGCGGAACGCGTGCGCGGTGGCCTCGGGATCATCGTGGTAGCCCTGCATAAGGCCGATCCCGCGGATCAGCAGCTCCCCGGTTTCCCCGCGCGGCAACGGCTTGCCGTGCTCGTCGGCGATCATCACCTCGCGGGCGGGGTTCGGGCGGCCGATGCAGCCGGTGCCGACCAGCTCGTCGTGGTCGTGCGCGGAAACCCGGATGTCGCTGCCGGTCTCGGTCATGCCGAAGGCCTCGAACCACGGCACACCCCAGCGTGCTTCCAGCTCGGCGTGCAGCTCGCGCGGGATGGCGGAGGCGAAGATGGCACGCACGTGGTGTTCGCGGTCCTCCGGCGATTCCGGCTGACGCAGCAGCAGGGTGGGCATCAGGCCGAGGCAGTAGAACCAGGTGACGCGGTGCTCACGCACCTTCGCCCAGAACGTGGACGGGTGGAACCGGTCGAGCACCACCAGCTTCGCGCCGGCGGCCAGGCCCAGCGCCACGTTCCACTGTGGATCGATGTAGTGGAACGGCTGCGCGGTGAGCAGCACGTCACCGGAGTAGACCTCCGGATCGTGCAGCACCAGCGACTTCGCCAGTGTGGTCCAGTAGCGGTGCGGCAGCACGCAGCCCTTCGGCGCGCCGGTGGTGCCGGAGGTGTACTGCACGTTGGCCGCGCGCTCACCCGCACCGGTGAATTCGCGCGCGGGTCCCGTTTTGCTCAGCTCGGCGGGCGTGAGCACCTGGCGCACCGAGGTTTCCGGCGCGATGGTGGTCAGCAGTTCCACGAACTCCTCGGCGGCCACCGCGAGCTTGGCACCGGAATGCGCGAGCACGTGCTTGCCGTCGAGCTCGCGGTAGTTCGTGTTGACCGGCACCAGGCTCGCGCCGAGCTTGGCCAGCGCGAGCCACAGCAGCGGGAACTCCGGCTGGTTGCGCAACATCACCGCGACGCGATCACCTTCTCCGACACCGAGTTCGGCCAGCGCGACGGCGAATTCCGTGCTGCGGGCGTCGATGTCGGCGAAGGTGAGGCGTTCGCCGGTGGCGTCGAAGTGCCAGGCTTCCTTGTCCGGCCACTGCGTGGCGGCCCGGGTGACCAGCGTGACCAGGTCGTCTACTTCGGTGAGCGCGGTCATGTGCGGTTCCGGAAGTCGTCGGCCGACTTGGCGAAGTCGGGTGAGGTCTCGGTGATCAGCGCGTGCGCCACTTCCAGTTCCAGCGTGGCTTCGAGCGCCGAGTCGATGCCGTGGTCGATGGCGCGCTTGGCCAGCGTTGCCGCGGCCGCCGGGCGCTCGGCCAGCTTCTCCGCCCAGGTCCGGGCGGTTTCGTGCAGGTCGTCGCTGCCGGTGACCTGGTTCACCAGGCCCATGTCCTTGGCCGCCGTCGCCTCGATCTTCTCGCCGAACAGCAGCAGCTCCCTGGCCTTGAGCGGGCCGACGAGCAGCGGCAGCAGCCGCGAGGCCGCGCCGGTCACGCTCAGGCCCAGCCCGACCTCGGGAAAGGCGAACACCGCGTCCTGGGAGGCCAGGATCAGGTCGCAGCCGAGCGCGAATTCAGCCCCGGCCCCGACCGCGTACCCGTGCACCGCGGCGATCACCGGCTGCGGCAGGCCACGCAGCCGCCGGGTGACCTCCTGGAGTCGCTCGATCCGGGGACGCGAGTCACCCGGCTGGGGGGCTTCCTTGAGGTCGTGGCCCGCGCAGAACGCGCGGCCGCGCCCGGCGAGCACCACGGCCCGCGCGCCGGAGCCCGCCACCGCGTCGAGCGCGGCCAGCAGGTCGTCGACGAGTTCGGCGGAGACAGCGTTGAGCCGGTCCGGCCGGTTCAGCCGGATTTCGGCGACGCCCTTTTCGACGGTGAGTTCCACGGTGCCGGTCATGCCGCCAGCCTAGACGCCCGATCGATCGATCGATAGGGTGAATTCATGCAGGTGGACGCGGTGTACGAGAACGCGAGGGTGTGGACGGGCGAAATCCGCACCGAGGCCGTCGCGGTGCTGCACGGCCGGGTGGTGGCGCTCGGGGAGGACGCGAGCGAGCTGTCCGCACGCCGTCGCGTCGACCTCGGGGGCGCCTTCGTGGTGCCCGGCTTCCACGACGCCCACAACCACATGGCGTGGTTCGGCATGGGGCTCGACGACGTGCCGCTCGGCGCGTGCCGCAGCGTGGCGGAGGTCTACGACGCCATCGCCGCACGTGCGCGTGAGCTGCCGCCGGGTGCCTGGATCATCGGCAGCGGGTACGACCAGAACAAGCTCGACGGCGGCCACCCGACCCGGCACGGCCTGGACCGCGCGGCGCCGGAGCACCTGGTCCGGTTGAAGCACACCTCCGGGCACATGACCGTGGTCAACTCGCGCGTGCTGGACCAGCTGGACCTGGCGAACGTGCCGGTCGGCGGGGACGTGGTGACCGACGAGCACGGCTCACCGACCGGCCTGCTGCGTGAACAGGCCCAGCTGCTGCTGCGCCCGCTGACCTATCCGACTCCGCTGGAGACCGTGGTCCGCGGGCTTGGCCGGGCGTCGGAGCGGTTCCTGGCGGAGGGCATCACCAGCGTGCAGGAGGCGGGCGTCGGCGGCGGGCTGGTCGGCGAGACACCCGCCGAGGTCGCCGCCTACCAGCTGGCCCGCGACCGCGGCCTGCTCGGCGTCCGGGCCACGGTGATGGTCGCCTCCAGCGTGCTGCACGACCTGGAAGACGTCGGTTTTGGCATCGACCTGGGCATTCGGAGCGGTCTCGGTGACGAGTGGCTGCGGATCGGGCCGATGAAGCTGTTCGCCGACGGCTCGCTGATCGGCCGGACCGCCGCGATGCACGACGACTTCGCCAACGACCCCGGCAACCGCGGCTACTTCCAGGTGCCCGAGGACGAGCTGGCCGAGACGATCCTGCGTGCGCACCGCGCGGGCTGGCAGATCGCCACGCACGCGATCGGCGATCGTGCGGTGACGGCCGTGCTCGACGCCTACGAAGCCGCGCTCGCCGCCCACCCGCGTGCCGACCACCGGCACCGCATTGAGCACTGCGGGGTGCTGCGGCCGCAGGAGGTGTCGAAGCTCGCCGGGCTGGGGCTGATCCCGTCCCCGCAGGGGCGGTTCGTCAACGAGATCGGTGACGGCATGCGCGCGGCGCTCGGTCCTGAGCGTGAAGGCTGGTGCTACCGCCTACGCAGCGTGCTCGACGCGGGCTGCGTGCTGCCCGCCAGCTCGGACCGGCCGGTGGTGAACGGCGCGCCGCTGCTCAGCCTCAACGACATGGTGCAACGGCGGACGGCGGGTGGTCACCTGTTCGGGCCGGAGGAGCGGCTGACCCCGGAACAGGCCCTGCGCGCGTACACCTACGGCTCGGCCTACGCGGCCTTCCGGGAACACGAACTCGGCACGCTGTCGCCGGGCAAGCTCGCCGACTTCGTGGTGTTGTCGGCGGATCCGACGGTGGCCGAAAGCCTGCCGGAGGCCAGGGTGCTCGCGACCGCCGTCGCGGGCGAGATCGTCTACGAGGAGGACTGATGCCCGTACGCGACGCGGTCGCCGGTGACATCGAGGAGATCTGCGCGCTGATCGAGGAGCACGCGGTCTACGAAGGCAAGGACGACCTGAAGCTGGACCGGGCCGAGATGGGCGGCTTTCTCTTCGGCCCGTCGCCGAAGGCCTGGGTGCTGATCGCGACGCCGCCGGACTCGGCCGCCGTGGCCGGGTTCGCCTTCTGCTCGTGGAACTTCTCCACCTGGGAGGCGCGGCCGGGGATCTGGCTGGACGACCTGTTCATCCGGCCGGAGCACCGGCGGCACGGCCTCGGCCGTGAGCTGCTCGACGAGCTGGCCCGGCGCACCCCCGGCCGGGTCGAATGGGACATGCAGGCCGGGAACACCAGGGCCGAAGCCTTCTACGCCCAGCTCGGCGCCGAGCCGGTCCCCGGGTGGATCCGCTACCGCTGGCGGCCTGCCCCGAACACGTAGGCTGTTGGGCATGTCTGACCACACCACTCGCCGATCGTCGTCCATCGAGGACTACGTCCGGGCGATCTACGGGCTGGTGGAGCGCGGCGAGGCGGTGTCGAACACCTCACTGGCCGGCCGGCTGGAGGTGAGCCCGTCCTCGGTGTCGGGCATGGTCACCAAGCTGTCGCAGCAGGGCCTGGTCGCGCACGTGCCCTACCGCGGCATCGAGCTGACCGCCGAAGGCAGGCTGCTCGCCCGCGCGGTGCTGCGGCGGCACCGGCTGATCGAGACCTACCTGGTCTCCGAGCTGGGCTTCACCTGGGACGAGGTGCACGCCGAGGCGGACGCGCTCGAGCACGCCGTGTCGGACCGCCTGGTCGAGCGCATCGCGGTGAAGCTCGGCAACCCGGTCCGCGACCCGCACGGCGACCCGATCCCGGCCGCCGACGGCAGCATCGAGGAACTGCAGACGGCCATCCTGGACGAACTGCAGCCGGGCGTGGTCGGCGAGATCGTGCGCGTCTGGGACACCGACCCCGACCTGCTGCGTTACCTCACCGAGCACGCGATCAACCTCGGTCAGCGCATCGAAGTCGTCGAGCGGCAGCCGTTCGGCGGGCCGATCGTGGTGAAGGTGGGTTCCCCGCCGGACGCCGCCACGCACGCGCTCGGCAAGGAGATCGCGCAGGCGCTCAGCGTGGCCGTGCGCGCCCGCTGATCAGTCCACAGTAGACACACGGCGGGGTTGGAGATTCGCTGCCCGCGCCGGGAATTGTTGCGCTTCGGTGGCGGGCCTACCGATCAAGCCGCTGCCCGGCTTACCCTGCTTTGCCCGGGGTGGCCAGGAGTGGAGCCGCGATGAGCGCGCGAACCGAAAGCCGTGAGGTCCGGTCGTTGCTGGAGACCGGGCCGTTCGCGGCCGCGCTGCGCGCCGCGATCCGGGCGCGCGGGCTCGGGCTGGAACGCATCCGCTACCGGCTGCGCGACCGCGGTGTGCCGGTCAGCCTCGCCACGCTGAGCTACTGGCAGTCGGGCCGCTGCCGCCCGGAACGGCCGGAGTCGCTGGCCGCGCTGACCGAGCTGGAGGACGTGCTCGACGTGCCGCCCGGCTCGCTCACCCGCCTGCTGCCGCCGCCGCGGCGGCGGCCTTCAGCCTCGCTTGCTGCACCACGCCCGCCACGACAGCGAACGCGGTGACCAGCAGGGTCAGCAGCATCGAGGTGCGGCTCGACGAGTTGACCAGCATCGCCACCACCACGGCCGCGAGCACCACCACGACCAGCAGCGACAGTGCCGGGAAGGCCCACATCCGCAGCGACAGCGCGGCCTCGCCGCCTTCGCGCCGCACCCGCAGCCTGCCGCGGATCTGGGTGGCGGTGATCCACAGGTAGACGATCAACGCCACCGCGCCGGAGGAGTCGATGAGGAAGTTGAACACCGTTTCGGTGGGCAGGAAGTAGTTGGCCACCACGGTGGCGAAGCCCATCGACGACGAAGCGAGCACCGCGCCGACCGGCACCCCGCGCCGGTTCGTCCGGCCGAACACCGGCGGCGCCTCGCGGCGGCCCGCCATCGAGTAGAGCATGCGCGAGGAGGCGTAGACCCCGGAGTTCAGGCAGGACAGCACCGCGGTCAGCACGATCAGGTCCATCACCACGCCCACCGCCGGGAAGCCGAGCCCGCTGAGCACGGCGGCGTACGGGCTCGCGGTGACCTCGGCGGAGTTCCACGGCAGCAGCGTGACCACCACCAGGATCGAGCCGAGGTAGAACACCAGGATCCGCCACACCACGCTGCGCATGCTCCGGCGCACGGCGTCCTCCGGGTGCTGTGCCTCACCCGCGGCGACGGTGACCATCTCGGTGCCGAAGAAGGACAGGAACACCACGGTCATCGCGGTCAGCACCGCGCCCCAGCCGTTGGGCAGGAAGCCGCCCTGCCCGGTCAGGTTGTCCAGGCCGGGGGCCGGGTGGTCCGGGAAGAGGCCGAGGATCGCGGTGGCGCCGATGGCGATGAACGCGGCGATCGCGCACACCTTGATCATCGCGAACCAGAACTCGAACCGGCCGAACGAGCGCACGCTGACCAGGTTCACCGCGGTCAGCACCGAGGTGAAGAGCAACGCGGCCAGCCAGGACGGCAGCGCGGGCACCAGCTTGACGGTGATCGCGGCGCCGGTGATCGCCTCGAAGCCGATGATCACGCACCACTGGTAGGCGTACAGCCAGCCGATCGTGACGCCCGCCCACGAGCCCAGCTCACGGGTGGCATAGGTGGCGAACGAGCCGGTGTCCGGCGAGGCGACGGCCAGTTCGGCCAGCATGCGCATCACCAGCACCACCACCGCGCCGGCCACCACGTAAGCGATGAGCACGCCGGGACCGGCGGTTTTGATGGCCTTCCCGCTGCCGACGAACAACCCGGCGCCGATCACGCCGCCGATCGCGATCATCGACAGCTGGCGGGTGCTCAGCGCGTGGTTCAGCTCGCTCATGCTGCCCCCTGGTCCGTCGGCGACGATGGGGGCAGAGTTTGATCTCTTCACCGGATCGGGTCAACTCGGAACGAGGAGTGAGATGCGCGCGGTGGTTTTTGACGAGTACGGGGTGCGGCCGGTGCTGCGCGAGGTCCCCGATCCGGTGCCGTCCGAGGACGGTGTGGTGATCGCCGTCGAGGCGACCGGCGTGTGCCGCAGCGACTGGCACTCGCTCCAGGGGCACGACACCAGCGTCACGCTGCCGCACGTGGCCGGGCACGAACTGGCCGGGCGGATCAGCGCGCTGGGGGGCGGGGTGCGTGGCTGGTCGGTCGGTGACCGGGTGACCGTGCCGTTCGTCTGCGCCTGCGGGACGTGCGAGCAGTGCGTGGCCGGGCACGGGCAGATCTGCGACCGGCAGTTCCAGCCGGGTGCCACAAACTGGGGCTCGTTCGCGGAGTTCGTCGCGATCGACCGGGCGGCGGTGAACCTGGTGCGGTTGCCGGACGAGCTGGGGCCGGTCACCGCGGCCGCGCTCGGCTGCCGGTTCGCCACGGCGTTCCGCGCGGTGCTGCGGCAGGGCGAGGTCCGGGCCGGGCAGTGGGTCGCGGTGCACGGCTGCGGTGGGGCGGGGATTTCGGCGGTGATGCTGGCGGTGGCGGCCGGGGCGCGGGTGGTCGCGGTCGATCTGTCGCCGTCGGCGCTGGCGCTGGCTTCTTCCCTGGGTGCCGAAGCGACGGTTTCCGGTGGTGACACGGCCGCGGCGGTCAAGGAGATCACCGGCGGCGGCGCGCACCTGTCGCTGGACTGCGTGGGTTTGCCGTCGACCTGCGCGGCGTCGATTTCTTCCTTGCGCAAACGGGGAATCCACGTGCAGGTCGGGCTGATGCCGCTGGCGCAGGGGGTGCCGCCGATCGCCATGCACGAGGTGATCGCGGGGGAGCTGCGGATCGTCGGCACGCACGGGCTGCCGGCGCACGAGTACCCCGCGATGCTTTCGCTGGTAGCCGCCGCCGGGCTCGACCTGGACCGGCTGATCGGCCGCCGGATCAGCCTCGACGAGGTCCCGGACGCACTGATGGCGATGAACGAACCCGTTGCCGCGCACCAGGGCGTGACCGTGGTGGACCGCCTGACCTAGCTTGAGTCAAAACTCAAGCTAGTGCGGCCGGGCGGCATAGGCTCGCGCCTTCGCCCGGTTTCCGCAGACGCGCATGCTGCACCACCGCCGCGCGCCCCGGGGTGACGAGTCCCAGAAGGCCCAGTAGCAGTTGTCCCCGGGGCAGATGCGCAGCCGTTGCCATTCGCCCGCGGCCTGCGCTCGCGCATACCCGATCACCAGCTGCGTCAGCGCCCGCGTCGCCGGAGCCGTGGCTCGCGGCGCGAATTCCGCGCCGGTCGTCGCGGTGAACGGCAGCCGGTCGAAGCAGCGCACATCCGGTTCCGGCGCCGGAGCGTGGTTCCCCAGTGCCAACGCGCGCAGCGCCGTCCGCAGCTCCAGCGCCAGCCGGAACTCGGCGGCCGTAGCCGAAGCCACGCCCAGCCACGAAGCCAGCGCGGCGGCGTCGGTCAGCTGGTCCGTGCCCTCCTCGACGTCCATCGAGTTGACGAACTCCAGCACCGGCGCCAGGTACTCCGGCAACACCCGCGGTGCGCCAGCCATCGCCACCACCTCCTGCTTGACAACCCCACTCTAACCGATAGAAGCTCATAACCGGTTATGAACCGTAACAGGTTAGGAGAGCCATGTCGGTCCAGGCGCCGCCGCACCTCCGCAACGAGTGGTCGTTGCTGGTCTTCACCGCCACCACCAATCTCGCCGACGCGGTCACCAAGGTCGCCCTGCCGCTGCTCGCCGCCTCGCTGACCCGCTCACCGACGCTGGTCGCGGGCGTCGCCACCATGCTTTCCCTGCCGTGGCTGCTCACCGCGCTGCACGTCGGCGTGCTGGTCGACCGCCTCAACCGCCGCAGCCTGATGCTCGCCGCCGAACTCGCGCGCCTCGCCTCGATCGGCGTCGCCTTCGCCGCGTACCTGACCGGCACGACCAGCCTTCCGCTGATCTTCGGGGTCGCCGGGGTGCTGGGCGTCGCCGAAGTGGTCGCGCTGACCGCGGGCGCGTCGATCATCCCGGCGGCCGTCGCCCCCATCCGGCGGCACAAGGCCACCGCGCGCATCACCGCGGTCGAGTACCTCTGCAACGGTTTTCTCGGCGCACCCGTCGGCGGTTTCCTCGTCGCCGCCGGGGCCGGGCTGGCGCTCGGCGTCACCGGGCTCGTCTACGCGGCGGGCGCGCTGCTCCTGCTCGTGCTCGCCGGGAACTTCGCCGCGAAACCCGCCGAACGCCGATCGGTCCACCTCGAAATCCGCGACGGCCTCAACTTCCTTTGGCAGCACCGGGTTCTGCGCACGATGGCGTTGCTCGTCGCGGTGATGGCGGGAGCGTGGCACGCCTGGCTGGCGATCCTGCCGCTGTACGCCGTCGCGCCCGGCCCGCTCGGTCTCGACGCGCGCGGGTACGGCCTGCTGCTCACCTGCCTCGGCGCGGGCGGGGTGCTCGGCGCGCTGGTGGTCGGCCCGGTCAACCGGCTGATCGGCCGTCGCTGGGCCATGTTCGCCGACCTGGTCGGGTCCTTCCTGCTGGTCGCCGTGCCCGCGGTGTGGCACACCGGCTGGGCGGTCGGCGCGGCCGCGTTCGCCGCCGGGGTCGGCGGCACGATGTGGACGGTCAACGCGCGCCTGCTCGGCCAGGAACTGGTGCCCGACCACTTGCTCGGCCGGTTCAACGCGGCGTACCGGCTGGTCAGCTGGGGTGCCGCGCCGGTGGCCGCGGCGCTGGCGGGCGTGCTCGCCGAACTGGCCGGATTCGGCGTGGCCTTCGGCTTCTTCGCCGCGCTCGGCGCGCTGACGATCATTCCGTTCTTCCGCGTGATGACCGCCGAAGCGCTCCGGTAGGGCGGACCCCACCGCGCGGCCTCCGGCGCACTCCAGTGCCCCGGGGCACTTCGCGCGAAATGCTCGGGCCATGACGGTACGGCGTATCGCGCGCTGGAGCGCGACCCATCCCTGGCAGGCGATCGTGGGGTGGCTCGCCTTTGTCGCGATCGCCTTCGCCGCGGGCACCCTGACGGGCACGAACCAGGCGCGGGGCGAGGACTTCTGGATCGGCGAGGCCGGGCGCGCCGAGCAGATGGCCGCCGAGGGCGGGATTTCCCGGCCACCGGTGGAAAACGTGCTCATCACACCCGCGTCCGAACCGGCCGCCGCCGAGGTGGCGCACCGCGTGCGTGACCTGCCCGGCGTGGCGGACGTCGGCGAGCCGGTGCGGTCGCCGGACGGCGGCAGCCTGCTCGTGGTGATCACCATGGCCGGTGACGACCAGCAGGCGGGCGAGCACGTCGAGCCGGTCATCGAGCAGACCGGCGCGGTGGCCGCCGCGCACCCGGAAATCCGGCTCGTGCAGACCGGCGACGCGTCGCAGGAACGCGGTCTCGGCGCGCAACTCGGCCAGGGCGTGCTGATCACCAAGGCCATCACGCTGCCGGTGACGCTGCTGATCCTGTTCCTGGTGTTCGGTTCGCTGCTGGCGGCGGGCATTCCACTGCTGCTCGCGCTCACCGCGATCCTCGGCTCACTCGGTCTCTATGCGCTCGCGTCGGCGTTCTTCCCGGACGCGGGCGGCGCGGTCACCAGCATCCTGCTGATGATGGGCATGGCCGTCGGCGTCGACTACTCGCTCTTCGCGCTCAAACGCGTTCGTGAGGAACGGGACCGTTCGCGCGGGCAGCTCAGCCACGCGGCGGCGGTCGAAATCGCGGCGGCGACCTCGGGTCGCGCGATCGTGGTCTCCGGGCTGGCCGTGATCGTTTCGCTGGCCGGGCTGTACCTCGCCACCGACGTCATCTTCTCGTCCATCGCCACCGGCACGATCATCGTGGTCGCGGTCGCCGTGCTCAGCGCGGTCACCGTGCTGCCCGCGCTGCTGGCGAAACTGGGCCCGCGCCTGGAAACCACGCGCCGGCCGCGGCCGCCGCGGCTGTGGAACCGCCTGCTGCGCCCGGCCGTCGAGCACCCGGTGCCGACGCTGCTGGTCGGCCTGTTGCTGATCGGCGCGCTGGCGATCCCCGGGTTGAACATGAAGCTGGGTGTGGAAGGCATCAACACCTTTCCGCGGTCGGTTCCCGAGATCGCCGCGTACGACGAGCTGGTCGCGGCGTTCCCGGATCGCGGCGCTTCGCACATGGTGGTCGTCCGCGGGGACAACGCCGCTCAGGTGGCCGCGGACCTGGCCACGCCCGACGCGCGCGTTGTGTCCTCTGTGGACGGTAGGACGCAGCGTGTCGAACTCCCGATCCCGTATTCGGCGGGCACTCCCGAGGCCGACGACTCGCTGGCGCAGCTGCGTGCCCAGCCCGTGCCGCCGGGGGTGGAACTCGCCGTCTCCGGTGAGCCCGCGCGAGGTGTCGACTACTCGGCGCACCAGGCGGAACGGCTGCCGTGGGTGGTCGGGTTCGTGCTGCTGGCCACCTTCGCCATGATGGCGCTGGCCTTCCGGTCGGTGGTGATCGGCGCGCTCGGCCTGGTGCTCAACCTGCTGTCCGTGCTGGCCGCCTGGGGTGCGCTGGTGGTGGTCTTCCAGGGCAACTGGGCCGAGGACCTGCTCGGCTTCACCTCCACCGGGTTCATCGGCTCACGCACGCCGCTGATGCTCTTCGCGATCCTTTTCGGACTGTCGATGGACTACCAGATCTTCGTGGTGAGCCGGATCCGCGAGGCGGTCGCCCGCGGCCTGCCGACCAGGGAGGCGGTGGTGGACGGCATCACCGGCTCGGCGCGCGTGGTGAGCAGTGCCGCGCTGGTGATGGTGTCGGTTTTCCTCGGCTTCATGTTCATCGACCGGATCGAGATGAAGCAGATCGGCCTGGGCCTGGCGCTGGCGGTGCTGCTGGACGCGGTGGTGGTGCGGATCCTGCTGCTGCCCGCGGCGCTGTCGTTGCTGGGCAAGGCGTCCTGGTGGCCGGGCCGGGTGCCGGAGCAGGCCCCGCCGCTCAGGACCCCGGCAGGTCGAGCCTGATCCGGCAGCCGGTGTCGCCGACCACGGCG
Organism: Amycolatopsis albispora; assembly: GCF_003312875.1. NCBI lineage: Bacteria > Bacillati > Actinomycetota > Actinomycetes > Pseudonocardiales > Pseudonocardiaceae > Amycolatopsis > Amycolatopsis albispora. The sequence continues at coordinate 5,451,640 of NZ_CP015163.1, read as the reverse complement.
ATCCGGCCGCCGTGCAGTTCGGCGACCCAGCGCGCGATGGCCAGGCCGAGCCCGGTGCCGCCGTTCCCGGCGCGCTCACCGCGGGTGAACCGCTCGAACACGCGCTCGCGGTCGGCGGGGGCGATGCCCGGCCCGTCGTCGGCGACCTCGATGGCGAGGCCGGTGCCGACGGCCGTCGCCCGCACCCGGACCTCTCCGCCGGCCGGTCCGTGGCGGACGGCGTTGTCCAGCAGGTTCGCCACCACCTGGTGCAGGCGTTCCCGGTCGGCGTGCACTCGCGCGCCGGGTGGCTCGACCACCACGGTGAACCGCACGTCGGCCTGGGTTTCCGCGACGGCTTCGCGCAGCAGCGGCTCGATTTCGAAGGTTTCGCGGTGCAGCGGCTCGACCCCGGCGTCGATCCTGGACAGGTCGAGCAGCTCGGTGACCAGCCTGCCGAGCCGCTCGGTCTGGCCGAGCGCGGTTTTCAGCGCGTCCTCGCCGGTCACGCCGTCGACCGCGTTCTCCAGCACCGCCCGCAACGCGGTGATCGGGGTGCGCAGCTCGTGTGAGACGTTCGCGATCAGCTCACGGCGCTGCTGGTCGGCGGCTTCGAGATCGGCGGCCATCCGGTTGAACGCGGCGGCCAGCTCACCCACCTCGTCGCGGGAGGTGGCGCGGACGCGCCGCGAGTAGTCGCCCCCGGCCATCGCGCGGGCCGCCGCGGTCATCTCACGCAGCGGCTTGGTCATGCCGTGGGCCAGCAACTGCGTGGTGACCAGCGCGATGACCAGCGCGGCGATCGCGGTCCGCGGCGGCAGCCAGCCGATCTGGTAGCGGAAGAAGATCAACGCGGCGCCGGTCGCGCCCACCACCAGCAGGCCGAGCTTCAGCTTGATGGACCGCACCGGGTCCAGCGGGCGGGGCAGGCTCATCGCGCCTCCAGTGCGTAACCGACGCCGTGCACCGTCCGGATCAGGTCGGCGCCCAGCTTGCGGCGCAACGCCTTCACGTGGCTGTCCACCGTCCTCGGTGGACCTTCCCAGCCCCAGACCTGGGCCACCAGCTCCTCCCGGGAGACCACCGCGTCCGGCCGTCGCGCGAGATTGGTGAGCAGGTCGAACTCGATCGGGGTCAGGTGCGGTTCGCTGCCCGCGCGGCGGACGCGGCGGCGGACCTGGTCGATCTCCAGGTCACCGACGACGATCCGGTCCTGGTTGGCCGGTGCCGCGCGGTCGGCGCGCCGGAGCAGCGCGTGCACGCGCGCGGCGAGTTCCCGGATGGAGAAGGGCTTGGTCAGGTAGTCGTCGGCGCCGACGGCCAGCCCGACCAGCAGGTCGTTCTCGTCGGCCCGCGCGGTGAGCATCAGCACCGGCACCGGGCGGCGGGCCTGGATGCGGCGGCAGACCTCCAGGCCGTCGTACCCGGGGAGCATGATGTCGAGCACGACCAGGTCGGGAGCGCCCGCTTCGGCGGCGGCGACCCCGGCCGGTCCGTCGTGCGCCAGGTCCACCGCGAAGCCCTCGGCCCGCAACCGGGCGGCGACCGATTCGGCGATCGTCCGCTCGTCCTCCACGATCAGCACTCTGCGCCGCATGCGCCGACTCTAGGGTGGTGGGGTGAACCTTCGCTGGGGCCTGCTCGCGGCCGGGCGTATCGCCGCCGAATTCGCTGACGGGGTGCGGCTTTCGCGCCACGGGGAACTGGCCGCCGTCGCGGCACGGGACGCTTCGCGCGCCGCCGCGTTCGCCCGGCGGTTCGACATACCGCGCCACTACGGCGACTACCAGGCGCTGCTCGACGATCCCGAGGTCGACGTCGTCTACATCTCCACCCCGCACACCGCCCACGCGCACTGGGCGATCCGCGCGGCCGAGGCGGGGAAGCACGTGCTGTGCGAGAAGCCGCTCACCATCAACCACGCGCAGGCCGTCGAGGTGATCGAGGCGGCGAAGCGGCACGACGTCTTCCTGATGGAGGCGTACATGTACCGGCCGCACCCGCAGACCCGGCGGCTGGTGGAGCTGATCGAGAGCGGGGCGCTCGGCGAGGTGCGCGCGGTCGACGTGAGCTTCGGCTACCGCGCGCCCGACAGCGCGCCCGAGCGGCTTGGCACCTGGTCGCTGGGTGGCGGCGGGATCCTGGACATCGGCGGTTACGGCATCTCGATGGCGCGGCTGGTCGCGCGGGCGGCCACCGGTTCCGACGAGCCGGAGGCGGTGACCGGGCTCGCGACCATCGACCCGGAGCTGGGCGTGGACACCAACGCGGTGGCCGCGCTGCGCTTTCCGGGCGGGATTCTGGCGCAAATTTCGTGCGCGACCGGAGTTACGCGCGCGGATTACGTCCGGGTTTACGGCACGGAAGCGCACCTGCTGATCACGCGGCCGCCGTGGGCGCACGGCATGCGAGACCCCGGCGTCTCCACCATCGAACTGACGCCCGGCGGAACCATCGAAGTGCGCGCTGACCAGCACTTGTTCGCCGCTGAGGCAGACTACGTGGCAGAGCACGTGGAGGCCAGGCAGGCACCGGAGATGAGCTGGTCGGACACCCTGGCGAACATGCGCACCCTGGACCGCTGGCGTGCCGCGGTCGGCTTAAGTTACGAAGCGGACAATGCCTGACCCGCACACCTGAGCGAAACGCGGACTCGATTTTGTCGGGCCCGGATGCGAACATGCGTTCGTGTCTGATCAACAACTGCTCACGCGGGTCCGCAAGCTGCTGGCGAAGGCCGAGGACCCGGCGGTCACCGAGGCCGAGGCCGAGGCGTACAACACCAAGGCGGCCGAGCTGATCGCCCGCTACGGCATCGACCGCGCGGTGCTGGCCGCGGCCGGTCGCCACACCGACACCATCACCAGCGTCAAGATCCCGCTGCACAACCCGTACAGCAAGGACAAGGCGCACCTGCTGACCTGCGTGGCCGATCCGCTGCGGTGCCGGGTGGTGCTGCTGTGCCGGGGGCAGGCCGTGCAGGCGGTGACCGTGTTCGGCTTCCGGTCCGATCTGGACCGGGTGGAGCTGCTGTTCACCAGCCTGCTCCTGCAGGCGACGACCCAGCTGGCGAAGGTGCGGCCGGGCTGGGCCGGGCAGGGGCAGACGGTCGCGGCGTACCGGCGCACGTGGCTGGCCGGTTTCGCGTCCGCGGTGCGCCTGCGCCTGAAGGCCGCCGAGTCCCGCGCGGTCGCCGAACACCACGAGCCGGGCGGACGGTCCGCGGAACTCGTGGTGCTGGACCGGAAAAACCTGGTCAACGCCGCCTACGACGCCCAGTACGGCAACCTGCGCCCAGCCGGCCCCCGGCAACTCTCGGGCACCGGCTACACCGACGGCCACTTCGCCGGCCGACGCGCCAACCTGGGCGCCACCCACCTGAAGGGCGGTGGTGCCGCGTTACCCGCACGCACAGCCTCGTGATCCGGGCGGCCCCGTGCCCCGGCGGCCGTACGAACGCGCTGGACACGAATGTGGCTTTCGGGGCGAAATCCGCCCTGTTCAGTCTCAGCTGATGTGACACAGGTTGTGTCTCTGAGCAAGTGACACACCCTGGGTGGGTGATGCTGCGGGGTCTGTTGCCTGGACGGCGTTGTGGTGGCTGGCCATGGCGCGGAAACGGGCGATGATGCATCTGATGGATGCGGTGGTGGCTGCGGGGGCTGATGTCGGGAACGTGTCGGAGTGGTGCCGGGTCAACGGTGTTGACCGGCGCACGTTTTACCGGCATCGGGAACGGGCCCGGGCCGAGGGACAGTGGAGTCCTCGGTCCCGGCGTCCGGTCACTGTCCCGCACGCCACCGCGGAGCCGGTGGTGGCTCAGATCGTGCGGTTACGCCAGGAACTGGCGCCGGACAACGGCGCGGATTTCATCCATGACCGGCTCGAGGTGCTCGCGGCCGAGCGGGACTGGGCGGGACAGGGCTGGCCGGTGCCGTCGCGGGCCACGATCAACCGCGTCCTGGACCGGAAAGGCCTGCTGGTCAGCAACCCCCGTAAACGGCCGCGGTCGTCCTGGCGGCGGTTCAGCTATGCCCGGCCCCGGGACTGCTACCAGATCGACGCCACCGAGATCGTGCTCGCCGACGGCAGCAAGGCCGTGGTCTTCGATGTGCTCGACGATTGCACCCGCATGCTGCTGGCCTGCCAGGCAGCCCGGTCGGAAACCGCCGCGGCGGCCTGCACCGCGATCAGTGCCGCGTTCACCGAGCACGGCCCACCCGCGATCGTGCTCTCCGACAACGGCCCCGCCTTCACCGCCCATCCCCGGCACCCACACGCCGGCCCCACCCAGTTCGCCCGCACCGTCACCACCACCGGCGCCCGCCTGATCCACTCCAGCCCCTACCACCCGCAAACCTGCGGCAAAGTCGAACGCCACCATCAAACCCTCAAAAAATGGCTGGCTCGCCAACCCCACCCACCAACCACCCTGACCAGCCTGCAAACACTGCTCGACACCTACCGCGACTACTACAACACCCGCCGCGGGCACAGCGCGCTCGGCCGCCACACCCCGCACCACGCCTGGACCCACGCCGAACACCACGGCGGCCCCACCCACCCGCCCGTCCAAACCGACGCCACCATCCACCGGCTCACCGTCAGCAAACTCGGCACCATCTATCTCGGACACCGAAAACGCCTACTCATCGGCCGCGAACACACCGGCAACACCATCACCATCATCCGCGACGGCGACCGGATCACCGCCTACACCAGCCACGGCCACCCCATCGGCCACACCCACCTCGACCACACCAAAGACTGGCAAGGCACCCTCACCCCCGCCGCCTAACATGTGTCACAACAACCGAGACAACACTGCGACAGATCTCCCGAGACACGACAGGGCGAAATCCGCCCCGAAAGCCACATTCGTGTCCACGGATAGCCGCCGCCCCCCATCCGGCCGGGAGCCGGGAGCCGGGAGCGGGGCGCTCAACCCGAGCCACCCACACTGCCCCCTCCCGCCCCGGTCACCGTCGTCACAATCGAGTGCCGGGGTGGCTGGCCACCGAGTCAGGCGCGGTGGACCTGGAACGGCGAGAAGCTCTGCGCCACCGGCATCAGCTCCAGCACGTTCACGTTCACGTGCGCCGGCTGCGAGGTCACCCAGTGCACCGACTCGGCGATGTCGTCGGCGCTCAACGGCTGCATGCCCGAGTAGACCTGGTCCGCCCGGTCCTGGTCGCCTTCGAAGCGGACCACCGAGAACTCCGTCCCCCCGACCATGCCGGGTTCCACCGACGTGACCCGCACGCCCGTCCCGTGGAGGTCGCTGCGCAGGTTCAGGGTGAACTGGTGCACAAAAGCCTTCGTCGCCCCGTAGACGTTGCCGCCCGGGTACGGGTAGGTGCCCGCGACCGAACCCAGGTTCACCACGTGCCCCCGCCCGCGCTCGACCATGCCGGGCAGCGCGGCCCGCGTGCAGTGCACCAGGCCCGCGCAGTTCGTGTCGATCATCTGCTGCCAGTCGTCCGGGTCGGCCTGGTGCGCCGGGTTGAGCCCCTTGGCCAGCCCCGCGTTGTTGACCAGCACATCGACCTCGGCGAACTCGGCGGGCAGCCCGGCGAAGGCCGCGTTGACCGCGTCGCGGTCACGCACGTCCAGTTCCAGCGGGTGCACCGCGTCACCGAGGTCGGCGGCGAGTTCGGCCAGCTTGTCCGCGCGCCGGGCGGTGGCGATCACCTTGTCACCCTCGGCGGCGAACCGCCGGGCGATGGCGGCGCCGAAGCCCGCGCTGGCCCCGGTGACGAAGACGGTTTTCTGTCGCGTACTCACGAGCCGAACCGTACTTCCCCGTCCGAGCCGTCCGCGACCGAAGAGAGGAAGGCCTCAAGCTCCCCGTCGAACGCGTCCCGCCGTTCGAGGTTCGGCATGTGCGCGGCCCCCTCGATCACCGCCAGCCGGGATCCGCTGATCCGCCGGTGCATCAGCTCGGCCTCCGCGACCGGCGTGAACTCGTCGTCGGAGCCGACCACGATCAACGTCGGCTCCGCCACCGAGCCCAGCGATTCCACGTAGTCGAGGCGTTCCGCCCGGCCGCGCAACGCGGCGGCCGCGCCTTCCGCCGGCGCGCCGCGCATCATGCCGAGCACGTGCTTGCCGACCTCGGGCAGCGCGTCCAGGTTGTGCGGCGCGACCATCTTCGGCAGCACCTCGTCGGCATACGGGCCGAGCCCCTCGCGCAGCAACCGGTCCGCCGTCTCGTTGCGCAGTCTTTTGCCCGCGGAAGTCTCCCCGACCGGGGAGGTGTCGGCGAGCACCAGCGCACGCACCCGTTCCGGGAACAGCCGGTGGAACTCCATCACGATCTGCCCGCCCATGGACAGCCCGCCGAGCACGATCCGCCCCACCTCGAGCCGGTCGAGCAGTTCGGCGAGGTCACGGGCGAAGGTCTCCAGGTGCGTTTTGCCCGGCACCACGGTGGTCTCGCCGTACCCGCGCAGATCGGGCGCGATCACCCGCCAGTCCGCACCCGCGAACCGGTCCACCTGCGGCTGCCACATGGACCGGTCGAACGGGTGCCCGTGCACCAGCACCAAGGGTGCACCGGTGCCTTCGTCGGTGTAAGCCACCGAAATTGCACCGAGATCAATCCTGGCCATTTTCCCTGCTCTCTCCGTCAATGCTTGACAATCGCAGGCTAATCCCCGGTAGATTGCGGAGGCAATGAAAACAATGATCTCGGTGCAATTCGGGACAATGCATGGATGACTTCCGGCTGATCGCCGACCGCCTCGCCGCCGACATCAGCGAGGGCAGGCTGCGCCCCGGCGACCGCCTGCCGCCGCAGCGCCGGTTCGCCCGTGAACACCGCATCGCCGCCTCGACCGCGACCCGCGTCTACGGCGAGCTGGTCCGGCGCGGCCTGGCGGTCGGCGAGGTCGGGCGCGGCACGTTCATCCGCGCCGCCCGGCCGCCCGCCGATCCCGCGCTCGCCGAACCGGCCGCCGCGCCGATCGATCTCGAGCTGAACTTCCCGCTGCTGCCCGAGCAGGGGGAGCTGCTGGCGAAGAGCCTGGGCGGCCTGATCCGCGCCGACGCGCTCGGGTCCGGCCTCCAGCCGACCACCCCGTCGGGCACCGCGGCGGTGCGCGAAGCCGCGGCCACCGCGCTGCGGCGCGGCGGCTGGACCCCCGATCCCGGCCGGATTCTCTTGGCGGGCAACGGAAGGCAGGCTATTTCGGCGGCGTTCAGCGCGCTGGCCGGGATCGGCGAGCGCATCGGCGTCGAGGCGCTGACCTACCCGGTGGTCAAGGCGATCGCCGCCCGGCTCGGCATCACGCTCGTGCCGATCGAGGTGGACGAGGACGGCATGCGGCCCGACGCCGTGCGCGCGGCACACCGAGCCACCCCGCTGCGCGCGATCTACGTGCAGACGGCCGTGCAGAACCCGCTCGGCATGACCATGCCGGCCGGTCGGCGGCAGGAACTGGCCGACGTGCTGACCGAGTTGGACCTGCCCGCGATCGAGGACGGGGTCAACGGCTTCCTCCGCGCCGACCTGCCGCCGCTGCTCGCGCTCGCGCCGGACCACGTGATGCTGGTGGACAGCCTGTCCAAGCGCCTCGCCCCGGGGATGAGCCTCGGTTTCCTGGTGCCACCGCCGCAGTTCGCCGAGCGGGTGGCCGCCGCGTTGCGGTCGGGCGGGTGGACCGCGCTGCGCTTCGCGATGGAGGTCGCGACGCGGTGCATGGCCGACGGCACGCTCGCCGAGATCGAAGCGGCGAAGCGGCGGGACGCGCGGGCGCGGCAGGAGGTGCGGGCCGACTGCCTGGCGGGGTTCACCGTCCGCGCGGATCCCGGGTCGTACCACTGCTGGTGGGAGTTGCCGGAGCAGTGGCGGGCGGAGACCTTCGTCGCCGCGGCCGCGCGCCGGGGGATCGCGGTGAGCCCGGCCGCCGCCTTCACCGTCGGCGCCGGGCACGCACCGAGCGCGGTGCGGCTCGCGTTGAGCTGTCCGCCGCCGGACCGCCTGCGGGCGGCGCTCGAGCAGCTCGCCGGGCTGGCCCGCGGGACCGCGGAGGAGGCCGGGATCGAGTGAGCCGGCCCCTTGCTCATTCGGTAAGGCAAGGTTACCCTAACCCGTGCTCAAAAGATCGTTTGCGCTGGTCGCGTTGGTGGTGCTGACGCTCGCGGGTTGCTCGTCCGGCCCGGAACCCGCGGCTGGCGGGAACGCCGCGTTCTCGGTGACGCTGCAACACGCCTTCGGCGAGACGACCTTCACCAAGCGGCCGGAGCGCGTGGTGGCGCTCGGTTACAACGACCTCGCCGTCGCCACCGCGATGGGCCTCAACGTCGTCGGCGCGGTCAAGGGTTACGACCCCGGCGTGCCGCAGGCGCCGTACCTGGCGAAGCAGCACGGGCCGGAGGTGCTGGCGCTGGACATGAACGGCATCAGCTTCGAGAAGGTCGCCGCCTACCGGCCGGACGTCATCCTCGCCGTTTCGATGGTCACCCTCGACGCGCCGGGATACGAAAAGCTCAGCCAGATCGCGCCGACGCTGCCGTTCGAGTCCACTTTGTACGGTGGGTCGATGCAGGAGGACGCGCTGCGGATCGGCCGGGCCGTCGGTGACGAGGCCGGTGCGCGGCGGCTGGTCGACCAGGCCGCCGCGGAGATCGCCGAGCTCAAGGCGGACCTGCCGGGCCTGGCGGGCAGGTCGTACCTGTTCGGGCAGGCCCGCGGTGAGGTGATTCCGCTGGTGGTCGGCAAGGACAACCAGTCGACGAAGTTCATGAGCTCGCTCGGGCTCAAGGTCCCGGACGCCTTCGCGAACGTGCCAACCAGCGCCGATCTCGCGCCCGGCACCATCGGGCTGTCCTACGAACAGGCCGAACAACTCGACAGCGCGGACGCGTTGTTCATGACCTATCCGAGCGCGGTCGACAAAACGACCTTCGAGGGCAATTCGCTGGTGCAGCGGCTCAAGGTGATCACCGAAGGGCGGTACCAGGGCGTCAGCTCGGATGCCGCGCAGATGTTGCAGGCGCCGAACGTGGCCGGCGTGAAGTGGCTGCTCGACCAGCTACGCCCCGCGCTGACCCGGATCGGACAGGTGTAGCACGCGGTAGCGGACGCCCTCATCAGCCGATTCGCCGTTGTGCAGGGTGAACCGCGTCAGCTCCCAGCGACGCAGATCGACGGCGAGCACGGTGGCGTACACGGAATCGCCGACGGCCACCTCGCGGGCGCGGGCGACCGCGTCCGCCGGGGCCTCGCCGTCCATAATGGACTCGGTGGTCCTGGTGGCGGCCGTCGCCGTGGGCGCCGGGCCGCGCCGGACCTCGACGCCGAGCCAGTGCGCGATCGGCGGCCTGCCGAAGCTGTCGCAGAGGCCGCGGAAACCGTCGCTCCACAGGAACCGGTTCATCGACTCGCCCGAATCCCACCAGTAGAACGGCGCGTACTGGTTGACCCCGTGCACCTCGCGCTCGCGCACGCAATACGCCTTGAAGCCGAGGCCGTCGAAGGTGTCGAGCGCGTGGCCGCGGGTGGCCACGCGATGCCGGATGATGCCCATGTCGTAGTCGGCGGGCAGCGTGATCTCGTACTGCATTGCCTGCATCACGGCCTCCTGACGAGCAAGTTCAGCACGCCTTCGACGGCGCGTTCGAAGCCTTCGGACGCGCCGGAAGCCCGTGCCAGCACGTAACCGCCCTGCAGCGTGGCGACCACGGTGGCGGCGGTGGCGGCGGGGTCCAGCCCGGTGAACTCGCCGTCCGCCTGCCCTTCGGTGATCACCTCGGCGAGCCGGTTCCGCAGCCAGTCGAAGGTTTCCTCGACCGGGCGGCGCAGTTCGGGGCTGCCCATCACCTCGGGATCCTGGGTGAGCCTGCCGATCTGGCAGCCGCGCAGGATCTCGCGCTCGCGGTGCAGGTATGCGGCGATGCGTTCGGATGCCTTGCCAGGCCCGGAAAGTTCGGCGTCGGCCTGGGTGCGCAGGGCTTCGGCGGTGCGTTCGACCGCGGCCAGCGCGAGTTCGGGCTTGCCCGCGAAGTGGTGGTACATGCTGCCCTGCCCGGCGCCCGCGTGCTGCTGGATGGCCTTCGGGCTGGTGCCGACGTACCCGCGTTCCCACAGCAGTTCGCGCGTGCTCTCGATCAACCTGTCGCGCGTGTCCATGCGCCAACCGTACATACCAGTAGGTACAGACCACAAGCCGGTGACCGGATCGGTCCGCATCGCGCCCTGATCGGGCCTGTCGCCGACCACGGCGCGAAGGCAGGCTGGACGGCATGAGCAGCGCGCTTCTGGTGATCGACGTCCAGGAATCCTTCCGGCAGCGGGACAACTGGCGGCACGTCTCGAACCCGGACATCGTCGAGCGGGTGAACCGGCTGGTCGCCGCCGCCCGCGCCGGTGGTGACCTGGTGGTCTGGGTGCTGCACAACGAGCCGGGCACGGGCGGGGTGTTCGACCCGGCGAGCGGGTTCGTCCGGCTGATGGACGGCCTCGACCCGGCGCCCGGTGAGCCGGTGGTGCACAAAACCGCGCACAACGCCTTCACCACCACCAATCTCCAGCAACTGCTGACCGCGCACGGCATTCGCGAGGTGGTGGTCAGCGGGATCCGGACCGAGCAGTGCTGCGAGACCACCGCACGCGTCGCCTCCGACCTCGGCTACCAGGTCACCTTTGTCACCGAGGCGACCGCGACCACGCCGCTGCCGCACTGGGAGGCGCCCGCCGACCGCACCGCGGACGAGGTGCTCGCCGACCCGCGCACGCTCCAGACCGACGAGATCATCGCGCGGACCGAGTACGCGCTGGCTGGCCGGTTCGCCACCATCCGGAGCATCGGCGAAGTGGCCGGTACGCTGACCGGATCGTGACCACCGTCGCCTTCCTGCTGGTGCCGAAGCTGCACCTGCTCGACCTCGCCGGCCCGGCGCAGGTGTTCTCCACCGCCGGGGACCTCGGCCTGGGCTACCGCCTCCGCTACCTCGCCGAACAGCCGGAAGTGCCGACGGCACAAGGGGTTCCGCTGCGCGCGGAGGTGGACTGGCCGGAGCTGACCCGGGACGACATCCTGCTCGTCCCTGGCTGGCGCGCACCGCGGTTGAAGCACACCGGGCCGATCTCGGACGCGACGCTCGCCCGGATCCGCGCCCACCACGAGTCCGGCGGCCTGGTGGCGAGCGTGTGCGCGGGCGCCGACGCACTCGGCCGCGCCGGGCTCCTCGACGGCCGTCGCTGCACCACCCACCACGGCCTGCAGGACGAGCTGGCCCGCCGGTATCCGCTGGCCACCGTGGTCCGCGACGTGCTGTACGTGACCGACGGCCGGGTGGTCACCTCGGCCGGGATCGCCAGCGGCATCGACCTCTCCCTGCACCTGATCGCGGTGCGTCACGGACCCGGCGCCGCCGCGCGGATCGCGCGCGAAATGGTCGTCTACTCCCGGCGCAACGGTGAGGAACCGCAGGCCAGCGCGATGTTGCGGCATCGCGACCACCTGAACGACGCCGTTCACCACATCCAGGACCTGATCGACGAGCGCTTCGCCGAGCGGCTGCGGCTCGCCGATCTCGCGCGGTCGGCCGGGTGCAGCGAGCGAACGGTCACGCGGTTGTTCGGCCGGGTCACCGGGCTGACCCCGTTGCGCTACCAGCAGGTCCTGCGCCTCGAGCGCGCGGAACACCTGATCGGCCAGGGCATGACCGTGGAGCGTGCGGCCAGGTCGGTCGGCTTCGAGGACGCCCGCATGCTGCGGCGCCTGCGGTCGCGGGCCTGAGCACTCCAGTTTGAGTACCGCGCGTGCTAGGCTCGCGGCTCTGCTCAAATTTGAGTGCTCTCCGGAAGGCGGCCCCCGTGGAGAAGACCATTCCGCTCCTGCCCTGCGTGTCGATCACCGAGACGCTGGACTTCTACTGCTCGCTCGGCTTCGAGATCACCTACCGGCAGAAGGCGCCGAACGTCTACGCGGTGGTGGCGTTCGACGAGATCGAGTTGCACTTCTACGTGCTGAAAGGCTTGGTGCCGCAGGACAACTTCAGCACCTGCTACGTGCTCACCGACCGGGTGGACGTGCTGTACGAGCGGTTCACCGGCGGGCTGCGGGCGGCGCTGGGGAAGCTGCCTTCGCGTGGCCTGCCGCGGGTGAACCCGCTGAAGAACCTGCGTTCGGGCAATCGTCAGTTCATCGTGATCGATCCGTCCGGCAACTACGTGCGCATCGGGCAGCCGTTCGCCGAGCAGACCAACGGGCTCGCGAAGGGGTCGCCCGGCGGGCCGAAGCTGGGCCGGGCGCTGGAGACCGCGACCATGTTCGCCGATTCGCACGACGATCCGGAAGCGGCGGTTCGGGTGCTCGACCGCGCGCTGGCGCTCGACGAGGAAGTGCCCGCGGCGCTGCGGTTCCGCGCGCTGGTGCTGCGTGCCGACCTGGCCGTGCGGCTGGGCGCGGACGACGACGCGCGGCGTCTGCTGTCCGAAGTGGACGGTTTCGGGCCGGTGGCCGACGGTGACGTGACCGACGAGCGGCAGCGCGTCGAGGACCTGCGGTTGCAGCTCACGACCCAGTGAACCACATGTGAAACAACTTCAACGAAGACAAACCAACGCGAAACGCTTGCTAACCCACATCGGTGTGGTTACGCTGAGGAGGCAGCTGGTTCCTGATCGAAAGGACGCAAGCGTGCTCAGCACACGAGTCACCATCGGATCCTCGGTCGGCCTGCACGCCCGCCCGGCTCGCCTGCTCGCCGAAGCCGCCGGCAAGCAGGCCGCCTCCGTCCGGATCGGCCGCTCGGAAGACGCGCTGGTCGACGCCGCCAGCATTCTCGCGGTGATGTCGCTCGGCGTCGGCGGTGGTGAGGACGTGGTGCTGGTGGTCGAGGGCGAAGGCGCGGAGGAGACGCTGCGCGAGCTTTCCGAGCTGCTGGCGCAGGACCTCGACGCCGTGGTGCCCGCCTGATCCGTCTAGCTTGAGTTTTAACCTGTTCGTCGTGGTCGAGGTGTGCTCGTTTTGGTGTTCTTGCTGTGCTTGGGTTTTCGGGTGTTCGTGCTGGTGACGGTGTGGACGTCGTGGCGTGGTGCGGGTCGGTGATTGGGTGTTCCGGCGGAGCGTCCGGGGCCGGGCCGTGAGGGTTTCGGGACACCGGCGGGACAGGTGAGTTGTGGGCGCAGGTTCCGAAACCCTCGGCGGACTCTGGCCGGGGTGAGCCGCTGGGCTGGTCGGGGTTTCTCCCAGGGGCGGCGCAGGTCGGCGGTGAGGTCGCGGGTGAGGCGGAGTTGGGTGTAGGCGGTGATCAGCAGCCAGGTCCAGCGGTCGGCGGCCTCGGGTGAGCGGAGTTTCGGGGTGGTCCAGCCGAGGGTTTGCTTGAGCATGCGGAAGGTGTGCTCGATGTCGAAGCGGCGCAGGAACGCCTGCCAGGCCAGATCGACCTCGGCCTGGTCCAGGCCGGTGCCCGAGTGCCAGAGCCACACAGGTTTCGGGATCGCCCCGGAGGGCAGACGCTGGACCTGCAACCGGATCACGGTGCCCTCGATGATCGGCAGGGCGCCGTTGTGGCCGGCCCAGGCGATGCGGTGGGTCAGCCGTGGATGCAGCCGATCCCAGGCCCGGATCAGCGCGGGACCATAGAGCCGGGTCGTGGTGTCGGTGACGACATCAGGCTCGCCCCAGGTGTTCGGGTCGCCGAAAGCGAACTCGTCACCGTGGCGGCGGGGCCTGCCCATCGTGCCGGGCGGCTGCGGCGGGACCGGGCGATGCAGCACCCGATCGGTGCGCATCCGCACCAGCACGGTGATCGGAAGATCGGCCAGCACATGGGCCAGGCGGGGACCGTCGTAGCCGGCGTCGGCGACCAGCAGGATGTGCGGGTCTCCCGGCCGCCAGTGCCCGGCTGCGGTCAAGCGGTCCACCACGCCCCGGATCTGCCGGGCGGTCACGCTCGCGGCGTTGTCGCCGGGCGCGAGCCGGACCGCGTCCAGCGGCGCGGTCCACGAACTCCGTCCCGCTTCCAGCGCGACGACGACGGAGTAAGGCCAGCCGGGCACCATCATGTGCTGGTCCTTGCCGCGGCCGTAGGTGTGACACAGGACCCGCTGCGGACACGTGTGCGCCTCCGGGCGCAGCCAGCAGGTCACATCCACCGCCAGCACCAGCCGCCCGTCCGCGGCACGCGGCAGCGACACGCTGGTCAGCGCGGTCCGCAGCCGGTTGACCTCGACACGACCCCGCGCCAGCGCGGCATAGCCACTGCCATGACCACGGCGATGCTCACCGGCCAGCGATAACTCCGCGACCGACCGCACCGGCCCGTCAGCGCACAACACCGCGTCGGCCAACTCGAACAACGCGTCCGCCCGCCGGGTCAGGCACCGGTAGAACTCCTGCCGGAACACCGACAGCTCCCCGGACGCACCGGCGTCACGGGCGTGATGCACACTGATCAACTGAAGCCCTTGGTCTCGATCTTCCTCTGTCGCAAGAAGAAGGATCACCCAAGGGCTTCACTCATGATCAACAGGGGTCACCGCCGACCACTCAGGCGTTAAAACTCAAGCTAGGGCGTGTTTCACCAGTCTGTTCGATGGGCTTCGTGATCCAGGTGGTTCCTGGCGGTGCCGGGCGTTCGGCCTCGTACTGGGCGTACTCGGCCGAAGGCCCGGTGCCGCCAGGAACCACCTGGGCGCGAAGAGCGCGAACAAGACTGGTGAAACGCGCCCTAGCCGAAGCACTAGTCGTGCTCGGGCATCGTGGACCGGGTGACGGCACTGAGGGTGGTATTGGCAGGTTCGGAACTGTTCACTGAGGACGGTTGCCCGCTCGAAGTCGATGATCTGGACTCGGCCGGTGAGGTCGAATTCGTCCGGTCCGAAGAACCACCACGAGCGGCGGGATGCGCCGGGTGACCCCCAGCGCCCGGCGCGTCCCGCGTTATCGCCGCCGGGTTCCCGCGGGCGAACACCCGATGTGGATGCCGAAGATCAGGTCGAACCGGCGGACACCGAAATCGGCCTCGGGCAAGGAAACGGTCTCGAAGGCCGCCGACGGGTTCCGCCGCCTCGATCATCTTCGGTGACCGGTCAATCGCCACCGTTGCACTCCACGGCCCACGCCGGTAGCGGTCACCGTCGCGCCTCCTGGTTGGCCAGCGTGTGGGCGGTGACCGCGTCGGTCAGTGGCTGGTGGATGGCCGTGCCCAGGTAGTGGCCCATGCCCGGGATCGTGACCAGCCGCGCGTCCGGCAGCACCTCGGCGAGGTGACGGGCGTGCGGCGGCGGGTGGATCGGGTCGAGCGGGGCCTCGATGACCAGCGCGGGCGTGGTGATGCCCGCCAGATCGCCCGCCCGCGTGGTCCAGTCCTGCCGGATCGAGCCGTGCGGGTGCTCCTCGACGGGTTCCTCGGCCACCGCGTGTGCCCGCGCGCGGGCGAGCCGCTGCCGCAGCTCGGTTTCGTCGAACGGCAGCTCGTCGCCGGAAAGCCGCCGGTAGAAGTCGATCTCCGAAATATCGCTGGGGTTGAAGGCCAGTTCGATGAACCATCGCTTCGGCGTCGGCAGGCCGTCGAGCGTGGGTTCGCCGGTGAGCGCCCGCTCCCAGTTGCCGAAGAAGTCCACGTCCATCGCGCAGCTGCCGAGCAGGGTCATCGCGGTCAGCCGGTCGCGGTGGTCGAGAGCCAGCAGCTGGGTGACCGCCGAGCCCATGCCGAAGCCGAGCGCGTGCGCGCGATCGACCTCCCAGCCGTCGAGCACGGCGACCGCGTCGCGTGCCAGGTCGTCGAAGTTGTAGGGGGCGGCCGCGAAGTCGCGGTGGGTGGACCGCCCGGTGTCGCGGTAGTCGTAGCGGATGACCAGGTGCCCGGCCTCGGCGAGGCGGTGCACCAGCGGTTCCGGCCAGTCCATCGAGGATTGGCAGTCGCCGGCGTTCAGTAGCAGGGCCGGTGACCCCGCGTCGCCGATCGCCTGGGTCCACAGTTCGACGTCGCCGGATCGGGTGAGTCTTTCGCGCATGCGGCCGAAGCTACGCAGGCGGAAACCTCATGCGCACATAGAAATTTGCGCAAGCGAACGCGTGCCGGGGGTTGTGTTCCGTTGGCCACAGGGAAGGCTGGGAGCCGTCAACCTCGAGGGAGAGAAACATGAGATTCATGGTCCTGCTCAAGTCCGACGAGAACGAGGTGGAGACCGGCCGCGCGCCCACCGAAGCCGAGATGACCGAGATGGCGAAGTTCAACGAGGAACTCGTCGGCGCCGGCGTGCTGCTCAGCGGCGAGGGGCTCGCGCCCAGCCGTGAGGGGGCCAAGGTCAAGCTCAGCAAGGACGGCGCCACCGTCACCGACGGGCCGTTCACCGAGGCCAAGGAGCTGATCGCGGGCTTCTGGATCCTCGACGTGCCGTCGCTCGAAGACGCGATCAGCTGGGTCAAGCGCATCCCCGGCCCCGAGCAGGAGGTCGAGATCCGGCGGGTGCTCGAGGCCGAGGACTTCGGCGAGGCCTTCACCCCGGAACTGCAGGAGAAGGAAGCCAAGATGCGCGCGGCGGTCGCCGAACAACGCGGCGACTAGGCCACGCGGAAGACGATCTTTCCGAGCACATGGCCGTCTTCGCTGAGGCGGTGCGCGTCGGCGGCCTGTGCCAGCGGGAAGGTCTTCGCGATCGGCAGGCGCAGCCGCCCGGCCCGCAGCAGCGGCAGCACCTCGGTGAACACCTCCGCCGCGGGCACGGTGTCCTGGCCGCCGCCGGTGAAGTGGACCCCGTGCTCGGCGGCGCCGCCGTCGGCGATGGTCACCACCTTCGCCGGGTCGCCGGTCAGCTTGACCGACTCCGCCAGCACCCCGCGGCCGGAGGCGTCGAGTACCACGTCGACGCCGTCCGGCGCGGCCTCGCGCACGCGGTCCGCCCATCCCTCGCCGTAGGTCACCGGGCGCACGCCCAGCTCACGCAGGAACTCGTGCCGCGCCTGGCTGGCCGTGCCGACCACGGTCAGCCCGCGCGCGATCGCCAGCTGGCTCGCGACCAGGCCGACCGCGCCCGCCGCCGCGTGCACCAGCAACGTCTGTCCTGATTGGACATCCAGGTACCGCAGCGCGCGCACGCTGGTCTCGGCGGCCACCGGCAGTGCGGCGGCCTCTTCGAAACTCAGCCAGTCCGGCTTGTGCACCAGCGCGGTGGCCTCGGCGAGCACGTGCGTGGCGACCGCGCCGGAGCCGACGTTGCCGAACACCTCGTCGCCGGGCGCGACCGTGTCCACGTCCGGTCCCACCGCTTCGACCACCCCGGCCGCCTCGACACCGGTGCCCCGCGGCTTCGCCAGCTGCTGGCCGGGGGTGAACGCGCCGCTGCGGATCTTCCAGTCGATCGGGTTCATCCCGGCGGCGCGGACCGCGATCCGGACCTGGCCGGGCCCGGGTTCGGGCAGCGCGATTTCTTCGAGCTCGAGTACTTCGGGCCCGCCGTATTCGGCGTACCGGATTGCCTGTGCCATTTGTCCTTTTCCCGTTCAGACGAGCAGTAGGGTTTTGCCGAGCACCGTTCGGTTCTCCATTGTGGCGTGTGCTTCGGCCGCGCGCGCGAGCGGAAAGGTCCGCCCGATAACGGGTTTCACCCGGCCCGCCGCGGCTTCGGCCAGTGTCCGCTCGACCAGTGCGCGCATTTCCTCGCGGTTGAACTGGACCTGCTCGATTCCGGTGACCTCGATCCCGCGGCGCTCGGCTTCGGCGGGATCGACCTCGGTGAAGCCCCCGCTCGGCACGCCGTAACCGAAGAACCGGCGGGTGACCGTGCCGAAGGCGGCCTGCCCGATTTCACCGCCGACACCGTCGAAGACCACGTCGGTTTCGATGCCGTCCGCCCAGTTCTCGGTGCTGTAGTCGACCACGGTGTCCGAGCCGAGTTCCGCGGCCAGCTTCAGCTTTTCGGTTCCCCTGGCGGCGGCGGTCACGTGCGCACCGACTGCCTTCGCCAACTGCACCAGCAGGGAGCCGAGCCCACCGGCCGCCGCGGTGACCAGCACCCGGTCGCTGGGCTGGAGCTTCGCCGCGTCGAGCAGGCTCAGCGCGGCCGGGCCGGTCTGGAGCAGGCCCGCGGCTGTCTGCACGTCGAGCCCGGCGGGGATCTCGACCAGGGCTTCGGCCGGGGCGACGGCCTGTTCCGCGTATCCGCCGCCGTCGATCCCGGCGACCACTTCCTTACCCGCCCAGCCCGAATCGACGCCTTCGCCGGTCGACAGCACGCGCCCGGCCACCCCGGTCCCCGGCACGTAGGGCGGGGTCAGGCCGAAGTACTCGGTACCCCAGCCGCTGCGCAGCTGGGTCTCGAGGAACAGGGTGTCCGCGACGGCAACGCCGACCACCACCTGTCCCGGCCCCGCAACCGGGGCCGGGACCTCCTCCACTCGAAGCATTTCGGGTCCCCCGAACCCACTGACCCGAACCGCTCTCATCGTTGTCACGGCTCCAGCCTTCAACCTCCAGTTAGCTGGAGGTCAACCGATCGTGGCGTAGAACTGCCGGATGTCCGCGGCGAGCACCTCGGGTGCCTCGTGCGCGGCGTAGTGGCCGCCGGTGTCGTAGGAGTTCCAGCTGGTGATCCGCTGGTGGTCGCGCTCGGCGAACCGGCGGATCGACTGGAAGTCCCCGGCGAACATGGCCAGCCCGACCGGTGTCGTGGTCGGCTCGGCCGGCTGCTCGCCGGCGTGCGCGTCCTCGTAGTAGAACCGGATCGCCGAGCCGGAGGTGCCGGTCAGCCAGTGGATGGCCACGTTGCCGACGACGAACGCCGGGTCCAGGGTTTCGCTGAACAGCTGCGCGTTCCAGGCGAGCAGGCCGACCGGCGAGTCCGCGAGCGCGAAGGCCAGCGTCTGGGGCTGCTGGCTGTGCAGCTGGTTGAAGGCGAAGTGGTTGTCGTAGAACCACTGCCCGGCCGGAGCGACCTGGGAACGTTGCTACGCGCACCCCCTCTGAGCTGCTGGTTTTTGCTCGTTGGGTCCGGTTGTGTCCGGGACGGTCTTGCCCTGTGACGGCCTGGCGACGGCCTGGCGGGCTCGGGGCAAGGCGCGTGGTGGAGTTGGGTACGGGTGGTCCCTGTGCTGCTCCGTTTCCCTCGTCCCTGCTGTCCCTAGCGGGGAGCTGGCCGTGTCAAGGCACGCTTTCCCGCCTTGATGCGGTCGGTTCGCCGTTAGACGCTGAGAGGCGAGGGATGGTTGGTGAAGCCGCGTTGCGGATAGGTGTGGTGAGCCCTGGTAGCTCCTGTGGGGTGTGGGCTGCCGGGGCATCATGCTGTCTTGGGCTGGGTCGGTGTCCGTCCCCGTCGCCCAGGGCGTTGCCAGCCACGGGAAGTGGTCGGCGGATGCGCTGAGTGTGGACTGTCCGGGTGGCCGTCTGGGCATCTGGGCCGGTGACGGTGGCGCGCGTGCGGGGCCTGCTGTTCGGCGGGGCGCCCGCGACCGGCGGCCAGAGCGGAGCGGAGGCCGTCCGTGTCGCCAGGGCTGGCCCCGCCGGACGCGGGGTGACGGGCGCGCCGACGGCGGCGGCGCCTTGATCCCATAGAGCCAAATTCGGCAGGCTTCGCGAAAAGGTGGGCGCCGTCCACGCGCATCAGTCGGGATGAGCAGCCTCAGAGAGACAGTGGCTATACCCGGCCGTTTACGTTCGCGTAGAACGCCGCGATAACTTCCCTCAAAGCCGTGGCAGCCGGGTCCGTGCGATATTTGGCCTGGGTCTCTTGGTACAGCTCTTCGGCTATCAGCGACAGGCTACGTACTGATTGCCGGTCGGCACTGAACGCTTTCTGCGCCCACTCTACGGCCCCGTCCAGGTCGCCCGCGCGCAGCGAAGTTGTAGCCAGGGTCAGGCGCGCTTCACTTGCGCGCATCGGGCTTCGATCCGTGCCGTCCGGGCGCTCGGACAGCCGGATCACCTCATGGGCATGCTCCGCCGCGCGCTCGTCCTCGCCGACCATCCGGTAGCAGTCCATCTCATAAAAGTCCCATTTCAACGGATCCACCACAAAATGGTTCTCCGGACGGAGCGGGCGTTCATGCCGTTCCAGCAGGTGAGCACCCTTGTCCAGTTCGCGCCTAACCGCGCTCTTATCCCCCATTCGCGCCTGCGCTTTGGCCGCTTGCCCAATCAGTTGAATTGCCACTGAGGCGTTCGATGCCGCCTCAAGCCCGGCCCTGGAATAGTCCGCGATAGACTTAAGGCGCCCTTGCGTGAGCGCGAACCAGGCGCTCATTTCGAAAGCCCAGGCCATGATTTCACCATGGCCTGCTTCCTTTCCTAATTGATAAGCCGCCGCGCGGGCGGCTTCTGCGTCCCTCGCTAAGCCAAGGTCATAATTGACGCAACCTATTAACAAGGATAGCCATCCGGCAATGACAAGCAATTCTCTGTGCTCGGAAAGTGAAGTGGGACCAGCCAGCAACTCTTGAACATATTCGAGCTGCTTGTGGGCATCGAAGCGCAAATCTTCAGCGGACCGCGATACGTACTCGCAACAAAGTTGCTCGGTGATGACGTGGAGTTGATCGATCGTTTCAGACCCTACGTTCGTTTTGTGTATCTTGCGTAGAAGGTCACTGAAGGCCCAGGTGTCCCGCCCTGGTACAACGATCGGCGATGGGTCCTCCTGCTGCTTGAGCAGGGCGGCAACGAGGGTGCCAGAGGTGCCCAGGACGTCATCGAGGCGCTTGGCGCTGTCGGCGTCGATGCCCACCTGACCCGACTCGACGCGGCTGATCCAGCTCTGACTTTGATTGACGGCCGACGCAAGGTCACTCTGAGTCATCTTCGCAGCGGACCGCAGGCGTTTCAGCAGGTCACCGAAGGATTCCACCCGGTCATTCACCTCCCGCATATGCGCATGTCATGCAGCCTCGCTGCATCTCGTGGCCTTCCACCCAGTCTACCGCGTTAAGTGATCAGCAAGGGGCACGAACGTGCCAAACCAGCAGGTAGAGAG
This sequence comes from Amycolatopsis albispora, assembly GCF_003312875.1. NCBI lineage: Bacteria > Bacillati > Actinomycetota > Actinomycetes > Pseudonocardiales > Pseudonocardiaceae > Amycolatopsis > Amycolatopsis albispora. The sequence continues at coordinate 5,430,741 of NZ_CP015163.1, read as the reverse complement.
AGGGAGAGACATGCCGCTGCGGGTGATCGTCCAGCCGAGGTTCGGCGACTCGGCCCAGGTGTCCACCGACCAGGCCGGGCGCCCGTCCATGGTCATCGAGGTCGGCCAGAACGCCGTGGCCGTCCTGGAGATCGACCAGGAGCCGGGAAGTGCTGAACTGGCTGCCCATTTCGCAAGGGACCTAGCCCGCAACGCAATTCGCTTTTCGCAGATCTGCGATGAGTACATGACGAAGGAAATTGCCCAAGAAGCAAGCAGCTAACCAATACAGGTCTACAGAAGGGCTTCAAATCGTATGGCTATCAATAGGGGTCACCGGTTCACAATTTCGTTCGATGAGGCGTTCCCGCGGGGACTTGTGATGACGGGCGAAGTATCGCCGGACAACGAATTCCAGTCACGAGAGGATAAGGCGCAGAATCGTCCGGTTCGGCAACGCGTAGATGAGGTGACCGGTTTGCGACAGTGGAAGTTCACCGCGACGGACCCGGACGAAGAGAAGGCGAAGCGGGCGTCGTTCGAAGTGACCTTGCTGGCTGATGTGCAGCCGGTACCGACGACAACCGAGCTGATTCCGGGGATTCGGCCGGTGGAGCTGGAGGGGCTGACGGCGGAGCCCCGGGTGATGGGTCAGGGTGAGTTCAAGTACCAGGGCTTCATCTTCCGGGCGACCGGCTTCAAGGCGGTCCGTTCGGGTGCGGGTGGCAAGTCGGCAGGCCGCAGCGCGGACGGGGCCGGTTCGGATGGCGCAAGTAAGGCCGCGTAGCGGTCGGCGTACCAGCGAAGGGAACCGGTGTCGTGGTCCAGCCACAGTGGGTAAGAGTTCGAGAGTGGGAGCGGCTTTACCAGGAGTACCAGTACGCCTCGAATGACATGACGCGGCTGCGGCCAGCTCCGCGTGATGTGGTCGAACGTTATTCGCGAGTGTCGGCCGAGTTGGCGCAGGCGTGGCGGGCAGTGCTGGCAGGCGAACACAAACCGCCGTGGTGGGTGGTGGCGGCGGTGGAGTCGGCCGCGCAGGCGTTTACCGATCAGGCGCAGCGCTGGGCCGCTGTGGCGGCGGGGCAGGTTGGGGAGCTGGGCGACAGCTCCCCGCCTGTCCGGCCTCGCCTGGAAGCGGTGAGTGAGCCGAACGCCTCCCGCCTCGGGCTGCGTGCAGGAAACAGGGAGCGTGCGCGGTGAGCCAGAGGAAAGCGGCCGCACTGGTCAGCGATGACGCGCCCTTTGGAGCCTGGCTGCGGGCTCGTCGCCACGAGGAGGGCAAATCGTTGGAGGTCGCGGGGAGGTTGGCCAAGTTGAGTGTGCGCACCTTGCGCAATATTGAGTGCCGCCTCAGTGCGGAGGCATTCGTTTTCAAGCTGCGTGCGCTTTTTCGTTTGGCTGACGTACTGGATATACCCCGGGAAGAGATGATGTCGCGCCTGGCGCGGGAAGTTGAAGCACTGGAGCCGCAGCAGGCCCGAAAGGAAGTGACAATGTGGGTCGCCAAGCAATGAAGTTTGAAAAGCACTTTCGTGTTACCGGGGAAGCGCGCGCGGAGGTCGGCAAAGAACTCAGGCGCCGTTACGAATCGGGGGCGACGGTTCGTGAACTGGCTGACGAAACCGGGCGCTCGTACGGGGCGGTGCACCAATTGCTGGCTGAGTCCGGCGCGGCGCTGCGGGCGCGTGGGGGCGGGAGCCAGAAGCTAGTGCGCGAAATGCGTTCGGGAAGGAGGTGACCAATGGCCAGGCGGGTGCAGTTTCGGCAACACGAGATTGGGCCGCTGGCTTGGGGTCTGCGTAGGCGCTACCAGGCTGGTGAGTCGATTTCGGAGATGGCGCGCAGCATCGGACAGACGTGCGGGTTTGTCTACGGGATGCTGCGGGGTCAGGGCTTGGAGGTCGAACCGCCGGAGCGGAACTCCGCTGCGTGCGCGTTGTCCGAGGACTGCTCGAAGGCCAAGGAAGGAGTGAGGGACTGCACTGGGTCGTGACATCCACGGCGAACAACTGAACAGAAATTGATCAAGTCGCGTGCAGGGACGTGCCGTATATAAACACGTCCTTGTGCGCAAAAAATGACCCTAAAAAACGCAGAAGCGGCCATCTGGCTACCAACCTTCAACCGCTTCTGCGCCTGTTCACCCGGAGATGAACGTTGCTAACGATAAACGATGACAACAATACGTTGCTAGCCGGGGTCACCCGAATGCCCTGTGATCTTTTCGGGGCGGGTGGTGCCCGATGAATGGATCTTCAATCGGGATGTGGCTGCTCGGTGCGGGCGGCCTGGCCGTGGTGGTGTGGGTGCTGGCCAAGGTCGGCCGGGCCTTCGCTGCGGTGGCCGAAACGCTGGCCGGTCTGGTCGCGGTCAGTGCGGCGCTGTACGCGCTCGGCCGCGCGGCGTGGTGGCTGGGCTCGCAGCTCGTGACGCGCTGGCGGACCACGCTGGCCGTGCTGGCGGTGGCGGCCTGGTGTCACTGGCTGGGCTGGTTCTCGCTGGCCATCACTACCGGGGCGGTGGGCCTGGTGCTCATCGTCGGACGACTGTGGCGGCCGGTGCCGTTCGATCACTGGTGCGGCCGGTTCCTGCGGGCGTGGTGGCTGCGGTGGGCGCTCTACGGGCGCAAGCTGCCGGGCTGGCTGCGTGCGTGCGGGCTGGCCGTGTCGGAGTCGGCGGTACCGGTGCACGTGACGGTGAACCTGGTCGGCCGTCGCAAGCTGTCCTCGGAGTCTGCCACGGGCGGTGGGGTGCGAGTGCCTCGCCTGCTCGGTGTGCGCTCGGGCGCTTCGTGGGATGAGGTGCGTGTTGAGCTGGTGCCGGGGCAAAAGCCCGAGGACTTCGATGACGCGGCGCGGGCGCTGGCTTCGGCCCGGAAGGTCTCGCGCTGTCAGGTGCGCGAGCTGGCACCCAACGTGGTCTCGCTGGATTTCCAGCGGCGGGACCTGCTGGCCCATCCCGTGGCGTGTGCGGACCTGCCTGAGCCGGGCGGACCGGTCGATGGGGTGGACCTGCGGCGGGTGCCTGCTGGGCGCACGGAGTACGGCGGGGTGTGGTCGGTGCCGTTGACCGGCCCCGGTGCGCACACGCTCGTGGTCGGCGCGACCGGCGCGGGGAAGAACTCGGTGATGTGGTCGCCGTTGATCTCGGTGGCAGGCCCCATCCGTACCGGCGTGGTCCGGCTCTCCGGCATCGATCCCAAGGGCATGGAGCTCGCCTACGGACGCGGGATCTACACCCGGTACGCGGTGTCCGGAAAGGACGCTCTCGCGGTCCTGGATGACCTGCTGGGCGTGATGGAGGACCGTAAGCGGGAGTTCGCCGGGCTGCTGCGGTCCGTCCCGATCTCGATCGAGCACCCGCTAGAGGTGCTGGACATCGACGAAATCGGGGCGCTGACGCGGTACGTGGACCGCAAGACCCGCGAGTCCATTGTGGAGAAGGTCGCGATCATCACCACCCAGGGCCGCGCGCTCGGGGTGACCGCACGCGGCTACGTGCAGGAGCCGACGAAAGACACGGTGCCGGTGCGGGAGCTGTTCCCCCGCCGGGTGTGTCTGCGCGTGACCTCGAAGACCCACGTGGGCCTTGCCCTGGGTGAGGGCGCGTGGGAACGCGGGGCGTGGGCGAACCGGATCAGCGAGGACGCCCCCGGTGTCGGGTTCGTCTGGGGTGAGGGCCTGCGGGAACCGGTACGGGTGCGTGCTGGCTGGGTCTCCGACGAACGCATCAAGGCGTTCGAGCGCTACGTCACCAACGAGGGCGCGAACACGCGTGTGGTGCGTGCTGAGGGGGTGCGCCGATGACTGAGCAGGAGGTGTGGGCGCAGGGTCAGGAGATGGGCGCGGCTGCCGGGCCGGCGGAGGCGGACTCGCCAGCATCGGTGACCGGTGCCGGGTCGGTGTCCGCCTCTGCCGTCCAGGTCAGCCCCCAGCCACCGCAGAGCAAGCCGCGGGAAGGTGTGCGCCGCGAGCTAGCGCCGCTCGCCGCTGACGTGGTGCGGGCGACGGCGGAGAAGCACGGGGTGTGCGTCCGGCCGTTCACGATGGAGGTAGGCGACACGGACACCGGAGAACTCCGGTACGTGCCGATGCCGTGTGGCTCGACGGTGGAATCGGTGTGCCTTCCGTGTGCGCGCAAGGCCAAGGCGCTGCGTCAGGCCCAGTGCCGGGAAGGGTGGCACCGCGACACCGAACCTCCGGCCGACGAGGTGCACCCACCGTCGCAGGCACAGACAGAGCTGATGGAGCTGCGGGCGGACCTGGTGGCGCACTACCGCGCCGCGCTCGCCGGAGATGGGAAGGAGGTGACCGACGAAGATCGGGCGCAGGCGGCGGAGCTGCGCGAAGAAATCAGCTCGGTGGACGAAGAACTTCGGCAACTCGGGATGCGCGGGCGCCTGCCCTCGCCTGACCTGCCGACACGGGCGGCGGTGAAGCGGTCCACGCGGCGGCGGCAGGATGCTCCGAACCTGCCTCGGCGCAAGGTCGCCAAGACCACCGTGGGCCGGGAGTTCGCTGGGCGATTCCGGCCGTCGATGTTCGTCACGCTGACCTGCGACACCTACGGCCGTGTCGGCGGCGACGGTGCCCCGGTCAACCCGGCGGAGTACGACTACCGGCGGGCAGCGCGGGACGCGGTGCACTTCTCGGCGCTGATCGACCGGTGGTGGCAGAACCTACGGCGGGTCGTGGGCTGGGACGTGCAGTACTTCGCCACCGTGGAACCGCAGAAACGGGCGGCTCCGCACCTGCACACCGCGCTACGGGGCTCGATCTCCCATGAGGTCATCCGGATGGTCACCGAAGCCACCTACCACCAGGTGTGGTGGCCCAACCATGACCAGATCGTCTACGGCGACCGGATGCCGCTGTGGGACCCGCGCCCGAAGTCCTTTGTAGACCCCGAAACCCGGGAACCCTTGACAGAGTGGGAGGACGCACTAGAAGACCTGACCGAACCGGCGCATGTGGTGCGCTTCGGCCCGCAGGTGCACTCCAAGGGAATCCTTGGCGGCACTGAGGAATCCGGGCGGCACATCGGTTACCTGACGAAGTACCTCACCAAGTCCACAGGGGAGGTTGTGGCGGCCGAGTCCGCCCGCCAGGCCGACCACCATGACCGGCTTCACGCTGAGCTGGCCGTGACTCCGTGTTCGCCTCGGTGCGCGGTGTGGCTGCTTTACGGCATCGTGCCCAAGGGAGCCAGCTCGAAGACGGTTCCCGGTCACTGCCGGGGCCGCGCGCACAGGCGGGCGACTCTGGGCCTGCCTGGGCGTCGAGTGCTCGTCTCGCGCAGGTGGTCGGGCAAGACGGTGGCCGATCACAAGGCGGACCGCCAGAAGTATGTGATGGACATGCTGGCCGGGGTTGGCATCGTCAAGGCCCAGCCGGACCCGGCCCGGTTCGTCTGGCGCAAGGTCGAGTCCTCGGACCCGCACCTGCCCCCGCGTGACCACCTGATCCTGCGAGCCATCGCGGAGCGGATCTCCTGGCGCGCCGAATACGACCGGGCACTACTCGCCGCGCAGGGACCACCAGGCGGAGACGGTCTGGAAACTTCGGCAACACGGCGGGAGGCTGCTTGAGCGCACGCGGGAAGGGGGACCCGATGAGCACACGGACACGGCTTCTCACCGTAGAGGCACTGTGGACTCCGGATGACCTGGCCGAATTCCTGGGCATCCCGGAAAAGACTCTGCGTGAATGGAGAACGAAGAACTACGGGCCGCGCTGGGTCAAGATGGGCAAACATGTCCGCTACCTGCCGGACGCGGTGCAAGCCTGGGTGTCGCAACTCGCGGACTCCGGCATGACGTAAATCAAATCGGAATTGCCCACACGCTTCCCGTGTCTCTGTTCAGTGGCAGAGACACGGGAAGCGTTGAAACTCTGCCTAATGGAAAGGTCAACATGAAAGGCCATGTTCAGGATCGATGGTATAGGCACAAGAAAGACGCCAATAACAAGCTCATGTACACGAGCACCGGTCGCCCTGTTCGAGAGAAGACCGAGCTTTACGGGAAGGGGCTGCGCTATAAGGTTCATTACTACGATGAGGAAAATAACGAGCGTAGCAAGTCCTTCCCGGATAAGGCGAAGGGCAAGGCTGATGACTTTCTGCTCAAGATGCAGCACGATGTTCTATCCGGCGAGTACATCGACCCGAACGCTGGGGATGTGACCTTCCGGAAGTACACTGCGCAATGGCTCAAGGGGCAGTCTTCGGATGCTTCTACTCGACACTCAGTGAACAGCAAGCTTAAGACGGGAATTTTTCCATTCCTGGGCGATAAGTCACTTTCCGTTGTCGAGAAGACGGACACTATCAGGAACTGGCTAGAATGGATGGAGAAGCCGAAATCTGAAGGCGGGAGAGGGCTTCAAGCTTCTTATCGGGCGCTTCTGTTCGGGATCGTATCGGCGATCCTGCAATCTGCGTGCGACGACAGGAAGATTCGGCGGAATCCGTGTAAAGTGAAGAGTATTAAGAAGCCCAAGGGGGAGCAGAAAAAAGTAGTGCCGTGGTCGAATAGTCGCGTGCGTTCGGTTCAGCTCGCGTTGCCGCGGGAGTATTCCGTAATCGTGCCATTGGGGGCGGGTCTAGCTCTTAGGCAGATGGAAATCTTCGGGCTTAGCCCTGACGATATTAACCGCGAAGAGATGATTGTCCGGGTTCAACGGCAAATTAGGTGGGTAGACAATAGGCCCGTATTTGCTCCGCCTAAAGGCGGTAAGACTCGCGAAGTTCCCCTTGGGGAAGGCGTTCTTGGGGAGGTTGATAAGCATTTAGAGCAATTTGATCCCGTTTCGGTCACGTTGCCTTGGCTGGAACCGAATGGCCGTCCCGTGACTGTTAATCTGCTGATTAGGAAAGCGAAGCCGCGCACTAGGTACTTTGGTGAGCGTGTGCCAGACGTTATCGATGGCGCCAATTTCACATATGATGTTTGGAAAGATGCATTCGATGCCGCTGGTCTCGATTACACTCCCTATCGAGACGGAATGCATGCAATGCGCCATTTCTGCGCTTCCGTGTGGCTCGCTAACGGCGTTTCCATTAAGGAGGTCGCGGAGTATCTGGGCCACCATGATCCCGGCTACACCCTGAAGATCTACACGCACCTGGTGCCGTCTAGTCATGCGCGGGCTCGTTCTGCCGTCAACACGGTCTTCGTTCCGAAGCAAAGGTCTGCCGCCGGATGATCCTCGGACGGCCTGGTGACGGCCTGAGAGGGCTCTCAAAGGCAAAGATGCAGGTCAACGGGTATGTGCTAGAGAAGTCGTAGAACCACTGCAGGTGCCTGAGCGCGGCCTGGTCGGCCTCGCTGAGGTCGGCCATTTCGGCGGGATCGCCCGACGGGAACGAGAACAGCTGCGTCACGTGCACGCCGATCACGTGCTCGGGATCGATCCGCGCGATCTCCGGTGAGATCAGCGAACCGCCGTCGTTGCCGACCGCGCCGTAGCGCTGGTAACCGAGGCGGCTCATCAGCTCGGCCCAGGCGCGGGCGGTGCGGTAGCGGTTCCAGCCGGGGGAGCGGGTCGGGCCGGAGAAGCCGAACCCGGGCAGCGACGGGATGACCAGGTGGAACGCCGGGCCGTCGGCCGGCTCGGTCAGCAGCTCGATGACGTCGAGGTATTCGAGGATCGTGCCCGGCCAGCCGTGGCTGAGGACCAGCGGCGTCGCGTCCTCGCGGGACGAGCGGACGTGCAGGAAGTGGATGTCCTCGCCGTCGATCTCGGTGGTGAACTGCGGGTACGCGTTCAGCCGCGCCTCCAGCGCGCGCCAGTCGAACTCCTCGCGCCAGTAGCGCACCAGCTCGCGGACGCGGTCGACCGGCATGCCGTACGCGCTGCCGGTGCCGGGGATCTCGTTCGGCAGGAGGGCGTTTTCGAGGCGGTCGGCGAGGGCGTCGAGCGCGGTCTGCGGGATGTCGATGCGGAAGGGGCGGATCATGGTGTCTCCTCGGAAGAGTGGAACGGAATGCTTTGTTCTGTTCGAACTGTAGCAGAGCGGAACGATCTGTTCCAGTGTTAGTCTGGGTGGCATGTCAACCACGCAGGGCAGCGGGCTGTCGGGACGCCGTCAGCAGGCCGCGCAGAACGACGGCATCATTCTGGACGCGGCGCGCGAGGTGTTCCTGGCCGATCCGAAGGCGCCGGTGTCGGCCGTGGCGAAGCGCGCCGGGGTCGGCATCAGCGCGTTGTACCGGCGGTACCCCGGCAAGGAGGACCTGCTGCGGCACCTGTGCCACGAGGGGTTGCGCCGGTACAACGCCGAAGCCGAAGCCGCGCTGGCGGACCCGGACCCGGCGACGGCGTTCACCGGTTTTGTCGAGCGCGTGGTCGAGGCCGACGTGCACTCGCTGACCGTGCACCTGGCGGGCACCTTCACCCCGACCGAGGAGATGGGCGCGGACGCGATGCGGTCCAACGAACTCGCGGCCACCCTGCTTTCGCGGGCAAAAGACGCGGGCGCGGTGCGCCAGGACGCGGTGGCGCAGGACATCGGGCTCACCCTGGAAGCCTGCTCCGCCATCCGGCTCGACGACCCCGACCGCACCCGCGAACTACGGCGGCGCGTGCTGGCCATGCTGCTGCGCACCCTGACCACCACGAACGACGACCCCCTGCCCGGCCCGGCCCCCAAACCGGGCGAACTGAGCGGCCGGTGGCAGCCCTAACCCTGCGGACGTGCCGGAACAACCCGGCCGGGTTTGACCTTCCGCGTGTCCCACTGCGTGCTGGCCAGTTCGCGTTCGGCGAAGGTCAGCAGGTCGAACACCTCGTTCGCGAGATAGCCGGTGGTGCCACGGTCGACCTGCTTCCGCTTCAGGATCCCGGCCTCCGCGAACTCCTCCAGCGCGGTGCGGGCGGCGGGGAACGACACGCCGAGCGCGCGTTCGGCCGTCCTGGTGGTGAGCACCGGGATTTCCGGGAGTGCGACCAGCAGTTTCGCCGAGGCCGAGTTGGCGCGCGGCTGGCTTCGGACGCCCTGCCCGGAGCGGTACTCGGCCAGGCGGCGCTGCCAGTTCCGGGTGAGGTCTTCGATCGCGTCGGTGAACTTGCCTGCCTGCGTGGTCGCGGCGGCCGCCGCTTCGAGAAAGGTGGCCAGCCAGGCCGAGACGCCGGCTTTGGCTGCCGCCGAGGTCGGCGTGCCCAGATAACGGTAGGCGTTCAGCCCGTCGAGGTAGGCGCGGGAATGGGTCAGGAGGACGAGGCTGATCGGGAGCACCGCCGCCGGGGTGAGGCCGCGGCGCACGAGCACGGTGTGGATGAGTGCCCGGCCCACTCGGCCGTTGCCGTCGGTGTACGGGTGGATGGTTTCGAACTGGGCATGCGCGAGTGCGGCTTGGACGAGCGGGGCGTGTGCGCCACCGTTGAGATAGCCGGCCAGGTCACGCATGAGCGGTTCGACCAGCTCCGGGCTCGGCGGCACGAAGTCCGCACCCACCGGACTCCAGTCGTTCCCGTCGATCCAGTTCTGGACGGTTCGGAGACCCTGGTGCTTTTCGTCCGGCAGGAGCGCGTGGTGCAACGCGTCGATGCCGGGGATGTCGAGCCGCGGCGCGGCCGCGAGCGCCGTGGTCGCCTGCTTGAGGGTGTGGATGTTGTTCGCCACCAGTGCCGCGTTCCCGGTGAAGCCGCGGGTCACCGTCTGATCGGTCTGGGCGAGTTCGGCCAGCGCGACCTGCTGGGCCGAGACCTGCAGGCCCTCGATCCGGGACGACGCCAGCGCCTCCGAGCGAAGCAGGAACCGAGCCAGGCCTTCGAGGCACCTCGAGCGCGGTGAGGTCGCGAGCCGGCGAACGCCTGCTTCGACCTCCTGGGCGCGGAAGCTGAGCGCCGTGTCGATCGACAACGGTCGTTCCGCCAGCTCGTCCGGGCAATAGGTCCGATACCGGCCGCCCTTGCGCGCACTTCGCGTGGGGCCGTCGAACGACGGCTCCCAGTGCTCGTCGTGCAGTTCGGCCACGCGAAGCTCCCTATCCTTGCATCAAGCCCTCGCCAATTAAGGTTTAGGGTATCAAACTTTAATTGGCGGCCCGTGCTGTGCAAGGTAACCGGGAATCCCCTAGAGGTGGGGTTGTCGGGCCCTGCCACAGGCGTGCTCGCGATTAGCGTGGAGCTGAGCCCGACCTCGACACAGGAGTGAAGCGATGGCCAGGATTGTGGTGTTCGGCGCGACCGGGTACGCCGGCGGCAAGATCGCCGCCGAGGCGGAGGGGCGTGGCCACGACGTGGTCAGGGTGGCCCGCAAGCCCGGCGCCGGGATCACCGCCGGGTCCGTGCACGACGAGTCCTTCGTGCTGGACGTGGCCAAGGGCGCGGACGCCGTCGTCGTCGCGGTGCCCGCCGCGCCCGCGGACGGCAAGGGCCTGGCCGACGCGGTTCCGGCGCTGGCCAAGACCGGCGCGCGGATCGGTGTGGTCGGCGGCGCGGGCAGCCTCCAGGTCGCGCCGGGTGGCCCGCAGCTGGTGGACACGCCCGGATTTCCCGCGTTCGCCAAGGGTGAGGCGCAGGCCCACGTCGGGGTGCTCGAAGCCCTGCGCGCCCTCCCGGACGACGTCGACTGGTTCTACGTCAGCCCTGCGCCCGCGTTCGGCTCGTTCAACCCGGGCCAGAAGCTCGGCCGCTACCGCGTCGGCGGCGACCAGATCATCGGCGACAACATCAGCGGTGACGACTACGCGCTCGCCTTCGTCGACGAGCTGGACAAGCCCGCCCACCGCCGCCAACGCTTCTCAGTGGCTCACTGAGGCAGCACGACCGAAACCACCAGACCCCCGCCGTCCCGCGGTCGCGCGGTGGCCTCGCCGCCGTGCGCCCGCGCGACCGAGCGCACGATCGACAACCCCAGCCCGGCGCCCTTCGCGGTGGCCAGGCGGTCGGTGGCCAGCCGCCGGAACGGCTCGAACAGCGCCGGGATCTCGTACTGCGGCACCACCGCGCCGGTGTTGCTCACCTCGATCTCGGCCCGCCCGTCTGCCCGGGTCCGGCTGACCACGTGCACCCAGCCGCCGGTGTTGTGCCGGATGCCGTTCTCCACCAGGTTCTGCACCAACCGCTCCAGGAACAGCGCGTCGCCGGTGGTCATCGCCTCACCGGCGTCGGCGCGCACCTCGATCCCCGCCGCCTCGGCCTCCGCGGCGGTCTGCGCGACCACGTGCGACACCACGTCGGCCAGGTCCACCGGCCGCCGGTCCAGGATCTCGTTCTCCGAACCGGCGAGCAGCAGCAGCCCGTTGATCAGCCGCTCGTGCCGGGTGTTGATCTCCAGCAGCGTCTCGCCGAGCTGCTTGACGTCCGGTGACGCGGTTTTCCGGTGCATCGCCACCTCGACCAGCGAACGGCTCACGGTCAGCGGGGTCCGCAGTTCGTGTGACGCGTTGGCGACGAACCGGCGCTGCCCGTCGAACGACCGGTCGAGCCGCTCGACCATCGTGTTGAACGCCCCGGCCAGGTCCTTCACCTCGTCGTCCGGCCCGCGTAGGGCGATGCGCTCGTGCAGGTTGCGGTCCGCGGCCGGGGCGGTGGCGATCCGCCGCGCGGTGTTGGTGACCTGGTGCAACGGCACCAGCACGCGGCCGGCGACCAGCCACCCGAAACCGGCGGCCAGCCCGCCGACCACCAGCAACGCGATGCCGCCCTGGGTGAACAGCGAGGTCGCCGCCGCGTCGCGGAGCTGCTTCTGCTGGTCGTTCATCCACTGCTCGGCACCCGCGCCGGTCAGCATGTCGCCGTTGCCGGTCATCACCACGAAGTGCTGTTTCCTGGGCTGCGCCGGATCGGGCGGCAGCTGGGTTTTCGCGAGCACCTTCGGCCCGGTCAGCTGCTGGTTGAACAACGCGTACGTGACGCCGAGCAGCACCAGCCCGGCCACCAGGAACAACCCGCCGTAGATCAGCGTGAGCCGGGTTCGCAGCGTGACCCGGCGCGGGCGCAGGCCGGTCACGGGATCCGGTATCCCACACCGGTCACCGTCTCGACCACCGAAGGCTCACCGAGCTTGCGCCGCAGCTTCAGAATGGTCAGCCGGACCACGCCGGTGAACGGATCCACGTGCTCGTCCCAGGCTTTTTCCAGCAGAAGCTCCGCCGAGACCACGGCCCCGTCGGCACGCAGCAATTCGGCCAGCACGGCGAACTCCTTCTTGGACAACGGCACGTAGTGGCCGTCGCGGAACACCTGGTGGCGCGCCGGGTCGAGGCTGATGCCCGCGCGGCTGAGCACCGGCGGCGCGGCGGGCCGGGACCGCCTGCCCAGCGAGTGCACCCTGGCGGCCAGTTCGGGAAAGGCGAACGGCTTGGTCAGGTAGTCGTCGGCACCGAGCCCGAGGCCGTCGACGCGGTCGGTGATCTCGGTGGCGGCGGTCAGCATGAGCACCCGGGCCGAGGCCGCCGAGCCGACCAGTTCGCGGCACACGTCGTCGCCGTGCACCACCGGCAGGTCGCGGTCGAGCACCACCACGTCGTAGGCGTGCACGCCGATCCGCTCGAGCGCCTGACCGCCGTCGTAGGCGATGTCCACCGCGTGTGCCTCGTCCCGCAGCCACTCCGCGATCGCGTCCGCGAGCAGCGGTTCGTCCTCGACCACCAGCACCCTCATCCGCGCATGATCCCCGATCGAGGTGTTTCGTCGCCGTTAGCGAACGTGGAAACCGCCTGGAAACGGGTGCCGGAGTTGCATGCCTCCCGACGATTCAACCGACTGGAGGACCCGATGCGACGGCTCACCCTCGGCGCCTTTGCCGCGCTGACCCTGCTGCTCACCGCGTGCGGTGCCGACGACGGCGGGAACCAGGTGGCCTCGGCGGGGCAGCCGGCCACCGGTGCCCCGGCCAGCGCCGCGCCGGACGCCGACAAAGGCGACCTCGGCGTGAAGTTCGCCCAGTGCATGCGCGAGCACGGCGTGGACATGCCCGACCCCGAACCCGGCAAGGGCGTGCAGCTCAAGGTGGACAAGAACACGCCGAAGGAAGTGGTGGACAAGGCGCAGGAAGCCTGCCGCGAGTTCAGCCCGCAGGCGAACGGCAAGGCGCGCCCGGAAATGCAGGAGAACGCCCGCAAGTTCGCCGAGTGCATGCGTGCCAACGGGGTGGAGGCGTTCGCCGACCCCGACCCCAACCAGCCGGGCATTCGGATCACCCCGGAGATCGGTGAGGACCCGGACTTCGAGAAGGCGCAGGAGGCCTGCAAGGACATCATGGCGCTGCCGGAGGCCAAGTGATGCGGCGGAAGGTCGCGGCCGGGGTGGCCGTGGTCGTGGTGGCCGGGGCGGCCACGGCGGGCATGCTGGTGTTCACCCAGCAGCAGAGTCAGGCCGGTGACACCGCGGCGAGCGAACTGCCGCCCAGCACGGCGAAGGTGTCGAGACAGACGCTCAACGATTCACGCGAAGCCGACGGTGAACTCGGTTACGGCACCACCACGACGATCAGCAACCGGCTGCCGGGCACGCTCACCTTCGTCCCGGACGGCGACGCCAGGATCGCCCGCGGCCAGCCACTGTACAAAGTGGACGACAAGCCGGTGAGCCTGCTGTACGGCTCGATGCCCGCCTACCGCGATCTCGCCGACGGTGTGGAAGGGCCGGATGTGCGTCAGCTGGAGGAAAACCTGCGTGAACTCGGCTACACCGGCTTCACCGTGGACGACGAGTTCACCTCGGCCACCGCGACCGCGGTGACGAACTGGCAGGAGGACCTGGGGCTCGACGAAACGGGCGTGGTCGAACTCGGCCGCGTGGTGTTCGCGGACGGCGAGGTGCGGGTGGACACCGTCGAGGCGAAGCAGGGCGAACCCGCGGCGCCCGGCCAGAAGGTGCTGTCCTACACCGGCGTCGAGAAGGCGATCACGGTCGAGTTGGAGCCCGCGGATCAGCGGTTGGCCAAAAAGGACAGTGAGGTGCGGATAGAACTGCCCGATGGCAAGGAGATCGCCGGCCGGGTGGACGAGGTGTCCACGATCATCCAGCCGGGCGACGGGCAGAACCAGGAGGCCTCGACCAAGGTGGAGGTGATCGTCGGTTTTGACGACCAGCAGGCCGCCGAGTCCTACGCACTCGCCTCGGTCGATGTCACCTTCACCGCGGACAAGCGCGAGAACGTGCTGACCGTGCCCGTGGCCGCGCTGCTCGCGCTGGCCGAAGGCGGCTTCGGCGTGGAGGTGGTCGAGGGCAGCACAACCCGTTACGTGCCGGTGAAAACCGGGCTGTTCGCCGACGGCCGCGTGGAGATCACCGGGGAAGGACTGGCCGAAGGCACCGTGGTGGGGGTGCCGAAGTGATCTCGCTGACCGACGTGAGCAAGCACTACCCGGGCGGGGTCGCCGCGCTGAGCGGGGTTTCGCTGCGGGTGGAGCAGGGGGAACTGGTCGCCATCGTCGGGCCGTCCGGCTCGGGGAAGTCGACCATGCTGAACCTGCTGGGCACCCTGGACCGGCCGACGTCGGGGGACGTGCACATCGACGGCTACGACGTGGCGAGGCTGTCCGACGCCAAGCTGTCCGTGCTGCGGGCGCGCCGGATCGGGTTCGTATTCCAGCAGTTCCACCTGGCCGCCGGAGTGTCCGCTTTGGACAATGTCGCGGACGGCCTGCTGTACACCGGCCTGCGCGCGGGGGAGCGGCGGCGGCGCGCGAGCGCGGCGCTGGAGCGGGTCGGCCTGGCGCACCGCATGGACCACCGCCCGCACGAGCTGTCCGGCGGGGAGCGGCAGCGGGTCGCGGTGGCCAGGGCGGTGGCCGGGGACCCGCCGCTGCTGCTCGCCGACGAGCCGACCGGGGCGCTGGACACCGCGTCGGGGGAGGGCGTGATGCGGTTGATGCGTGAGCTGAACGCGGCGGGCACCACGGTCGTGATCATCACGCACGACCGGGACATCGCCGCGTCGCTGCCGCGTCAGGTGCGGATGCGGGACGGCAGGCTGGTGGACTGATGGCGGACGTGCTGGCACCCGCGCGGATGTGGCCGCGGGACGTGCTGAAGGTGGGCGCGGTCGGGTTGCGGACGCGGCCGATGCGGGCGTTCCTGTCCGCGCTGGGCATCGCGATCGGGATCGCCGCGATGGTCGCCGTGGTGGGGATTTCCTCGTCGTCGCGGGCGGAACTGGACAACACGCTCGACGCGCTGGGCACGAACCTGCTCACCGTCGGGCCGGGGACCACGATGATGGGGGAGCAGGCGCAGCTGCCGCTGGCGTCGGAGGCGATGACGGAGCGGATTTCGCCGGTGGAGTCGCTGTCCGCGGTCGGCCGGGTCGAGGACGCGAAGGTGTACCGCACCGACAAGATCCCG
Organism: Amycolatopsis albispora; assembly: GCF_003312875.1. Taxonomy (NCBI): domain Bacteria; kingdom Bacillati; phylum Actinomycetota; class Actinomycetes; order Pseudonocardiales; family Pseudonocardiaceae; genus Amycolatopsis; species Amycolatopsis albispora. The sequence continues at coordinate 5,415,460 of NZ_CP015163.1, read as the reverse complement.
GAGTCGCAGACGAACGGGCTGTCCGCCTACGCGGCCCGCAGCGACCTGCTGCCGACGATCGCGGGGCGCGTGCGGAGCGGGACGTGGCTCAACGACGCGACGGGTTCGTACCGCGCGACGGTGCTGGGCGCGGTCGCGGCCGAGCGTCTCGGCATCACGCAGCCGGACACGCAGGTGCTGATCGGCGGTGAGTGGTTCACCGTGATCGGCATTCTCGAACCGGCCGAGCTGGCCCCGGAACTGGACGCGGCGGCCCTGGTCGGCTGGCCGGCGGCCGAGGCCGCGTTGTCGTTCGACGGCCACCCGACGACCATTTACACGCGCTCGCAGGAAACGCAGGTGGAGGCGGTGCGCGCGGTCCTCGGTGCTACGGCGAACCCGGAGGCGCCGAACGAGGTGGAGGTCTCGCGGCCGTCGGACGCGCTGGCCGCGAAGCAGGCCGCGACGGAGGCGTTCACCGGGCTGCTGCTGGGCGTGGGCGCGGTGGCGTTGCTGGTGGGCGGCGTGGGTGTCGCGAACACCATGGTCATCTCGGTGCTCGAGCGGCGCGCGGAAATCGGCCTGCGCCGGTCACTGGGTGCCACCCGGGGCCGGATCCGAAGCCAGTTCCTGGCCGAGTCGCTGCTGCTGTCCGCTCTTGGTGGTGTCGGCGGCGCGGCCCTCGGCGCCGCCGTCTCGGTCGGCTACGCCTTCTCCCGCGACTGGCCCGCCGTCATCCCACCCTGGTCCCTGGGCGGCGGCATCGCGGCCACCCTGCTGATCGGCGCACTGGCCGGGCTCTACCCAGCCATCCGCGCGTCCCGCCTGTCCCCGACGGAAGCACTGGCCACCCCCTGAAAACGCGGCGGGGCCGCCGGAGCGACGGCCCCGCCGCGACCCCCAGTGCCCGGGTGTATTCGGTGTTGCTGGTGACCGGTTCGCCCGCCGCTGTCCGGCCCCCTCGGCCGGGCAGCGGTTTCGGCTCGGCGGCGTGCTTGCACCCGCCCGCTAGCATGTCTTCGACCTGGGTGCGCAGCGCGACGTCGCGTGCGTCCAGCTGAACCTGGTCCACCGCGTTCCTCCATGGTCGGCTGGAAAACCGAAGCTAGTGCGGGTGATGGAGGCGCGGTGCCGGTCGATCAACCCACATCGGGTGGTCCCGCCGAGCGGGAGGTCGAGCGGGTCGGCCGCCGGTACGCGGTGGTGGTGCGGACGGCCGTGTTGCTCTCGGTCGCCGCGCTGACGTTGCTGACCGTGCCACTCGAACGATCCGCGCCGGTGGTGGTCGCGCTGGCGCTGTGGAGCGCCTTCTACTGGACCCGCGCGTCCAGGGTGCTCGCGCTCGACACCGCGGTCATCGCGCTGGTTTGCCTTGGGGCGCGGTGGATCGACCCGGTCGTCCTGCTGCACGACAGCACGAGCTGGGTGCTGGTCGCGGTGTCCATCACCGCCGTGTGCCACCAGTGGCTGTGCGAACCGATGCCGGGCCTGGTGCTCACGTTCGTGCTGATCGCGGCCTATCTCGCGGGATCGGCGATCGCGGATCCGGCTGGGTGGACCGCGTCGCTGCCGCTCGGGCTGTGGACGCTGGCGGAAGCCGGACTGTCCCGTGGCCTGCGCATCCTGGTGCGTCACGCCGGCCGGGTGGTCGACCGCGGGACGGCGGCGGGGGAGCGCGTGCGCCGCGAGGCCGAGATCGCCGCCGCTCGCCGTGCCGACGAACGCGAGCACCTCGCCACCATGCACGACACCGCCGCCGCGACCCTGCTGGCGGTCGGCACCGGCATGGTCACCGGCCGCGAGCCGTGGCTGGCCGAGCGTGCCGCGCGTGATCTCGAGGCGCTCTCGGGTCGCGCGGAACTGCCGGAAGGCCAGGTGGACCTGGTCGAAATGCTCGACGAAAGCGCACGGCACCGCCCGGTCGAGGTCGAAATCCGGGCCACCGGGCCGATCCGGCTCCCGGCGGCACCGGCCGTCGCGTTGTGCCGTGCGGTGGGTGAGGCGCTGGAGAATGTCGCACGCCACGCGGGTGTCGATTCCGCGGTGATCAGCGTGCGGCATGAGTTGAACGCCGTTTGCGTCGAAGTTTCCGACCGTGGCAAGGGATTCGACCCGGCGTCGGTTCCCGCGCACCGGCACGGGCTGTCAGGGTCCATTGTGGACAGAATGGCCGAAGTCGGTGGCACGGCACGGGTGCGGAGCACGCCCGGCCACGGCACGACGGTCCGGCTGGAGTGGGCGCATGGCTGAACTCACCGTGTCCAAGCTGTTCCGCGGCCTTCGCCTGGCGACGTTGCTGATCACCGCGGTCACCCTGCTCGGCCTGAACCTGCCGCTGCTGCTGGCCAACGCCGAGGTGTACCACTCGTTCGCGGTGGAGGTCGCCGCTTTTGCCGTGCTGAGCGGGATTCTGGCTTTCGCGGGCTGGCGGATCTGGCGCGACCGCCCACTCGGCCGGTCGCGCTGGCCCGCGCTCGCCGCGGTGTTCGCCGCGTCGGCGGCCGCGGTGTTCGCCGTGCCAGCGGAACTCGTGGTCACCGAAGCCGAATGGTCCTACGGCACGATCGGCTGGTTCTGCCTGCTGCTGCTCGCCGACCACCGGTTCGCCGCGGTGTTGCTGGCCTTGGCCGCGCACCAGGTGTTCAGCTTCGGGCAGTTGATCGTCGTGGGGCAGAGCGACCGGCTGACGCTGGCGAGCCTGGCGACCGTGGCGATTCTGGTGCTCGGCTACCAGCTCACCGTGGCCGCGGCGACGGCCGCGCTGAGCCGGATGGCCCGGATGGCCCAGCGAACCGCCGCGCAGGAGGAACGCACCCGCACCGCCGAGGCCGTCGCCGACCAGCTGCACCGCGATCGCCGTGCCCGCTTCGAGGAACTGGCGACCACCACCGTGCCGTTGCTGGCGCGGCTGGCCGCCGGAACCCCGGTGCGCGACCGCGCGTCCTACGCGGTGGAGGCGGCCAGGATGCGCCGCCTGTTCGCCGAAACCGACGATGTCGACGATCCGCTGCTGCACGAGCTGCGTGCCTGTGCGGAGGTGGCCGAACGCAAGGGAGTCACGGTGTTCCTCGGCACCTTGGGCGAACGGCCGGAGCTGCCCGTCCCGGTTCGCCGCGCGCTGACCGAGCCGGTGGTGGCCTGCCTCGCCGCGACCGTGGCCGAGGCCAGGGTGACCGTGCTGGGCGCGCCCGGCACCGCGACCGTCAGCGTGGTGACCGACGCGCCACCGCCCGCGCCGCTCGCGTCGGCGGGGCCGGTCGCCGTCACGCATCGCGAATCCGGCGGCAAGCACTGGGTGGAGGCCGTGTGGACGACGAACTGATCACCGCGGTGGTCATCGACGACCACCCCGCCATCGTCAGCGGCATCGAAGCCTGGTGCGCCGCCGCGACACCGGAGGTGCGGGTGGTCGACTCCGGCCCCACGGTCGCCGTCGCCTGGCTCGATCCCGGCAGCCAGGCCGACGTGATCGTGCTCGACCTGCAACTGGGTGCGCCGACCCCGGCTTACGGTGATCTCCGCAGGCTGGTCGACGCCGGGCGTCAGGTCGTGGTCTACACCATGCGCGACGACAAGGACACCGCGCTGACCTGCCTCGACATCGGCGCGTCGAGTTATCTCACCAAGGCCGAGGGGCCCGCGCACCTGGTCGCCGCGATCCACGCCGCCGCCAGGCACCTGCCGTACACACCGCCCTCGATGGCCAGGGCGATCGGCGTGGACACCCGGCCCGACCGGCCGCGCCTGAGCGCCCGCGAAGTGGACGTGCTGGTCAACTGGTTTGCCTGCGAGTCCAAGGACATGGTCGCCGAAAAGCTCGGGCTCTCGGTGCGCACGGTGAATTCGTACATCGACCGCGTGCGGATCAAGTACGCCAACGCGGGACGTGCCGCGCCGACCAAAGCGGGCCTGGTCGCCCGCGCCATCCAGGACGGGCTGGTGCGCCTCGAAGACCTTTGAGGCTCAGGGCGCGTCGAGGGCGTGGCGCAGCTGGGACAACCAGTCGAGGTGGCCGCGGATCGCGACGTGACCGGTTTTGGTCAGCCGGAACCAGGTCCGCGGCCGACGGCCCACCGAGCCTTTGCGCACCTCGAGATAGCCGGCCTCTTCGAGAGTGCGGCTGTGCTTGGAGATCGCGGAGTCGCTCACGCCCAGCATGTCGCGCGCGGTGGCGAAGTCGACCCACTCGGCGCCCTGCAGCAGCGCGCACAGCGCCAGCCGTGGCCCGGTCTCGAAGATCGGGTCCCGGCCCGTGCCCGGTTCGGTCACAGCCGGACCCGGCCGGCTTCGATGTCCCGGTACATCGCGGACCGGGTCTTGACCTGCGCGACGAACACGACGAGCGCCACGACCGGGAGCACCAGGAACGCGAGCCCGCGCTGCCCGTGCTCGACCAGCGCGTAGATGCCGGCGAACCCGGCCAGCGTGACGCCGATACCGACCAGCCAGCTCGGCCGGGCGCTGGGATACGCGCTGATCCGTTTGGCGAGGTGGACGCCGGAGCGGCGGCGACGGGCCCACGAGTAGATCGCCGACCCGATGCCGATCGCGGCGATCGCCCAGGTCACGTAGGTGCTGTCGGCCGGGCGCAGCCACGTCATCCAGATCGGCAACCCCGCGAGCAGCACCAGCACGACCCCGTAGAACACCCAGTAGGCGACGGGAAACCGGGCGTGGGCCGCAATCCGGCGACGTGCTTCGGCGACTTGGTCCAGCTCAGACCGGTCAGGCATGACCTTCCTCCGTCCCGCAACTTCTTTCCATACGGAAAGCGTACGCGACTCGGAAAGTAGATGCCAATCGTGATCGTTGGGCTGGGCGTTGCCGGTCACGTGCCGGGCCGAGGCGGTGTCGGGCCTGGCAGGCTTTCGCTCACCGGATGCACCCCTCGCGAGGAGCGAGATGCTCCCTTCGCCAGGAGAGGCGGGGCCTTGCCGGATCCCTTCCCTGCTCGATCGCGATCCCCTGGCGAGCCACCGCGATCCCCTGGCGAGCCTGTGCCCGGGTGGCTGGGCCACCGAATCGGCGTCGGCCAGGCTGGCTGACCGCGGCCGAGCAGGGCCGGCTGCTAGGCGGGCCGAACGGGCCTGGGGTGGCCTGGTCGGCGCGGCCGAGCAGGCTGGTTGCCTGACTCGGCGCCAGCCGAACAAGCCGGTCCAGCAGATCAGTCGAACAGACTGGTTCACCGGATCAGTCGAGCAAGCCGATCCAGCGGGTCAGTCGAACTAGCCGGTCCGGCGGGTCAGCCGAGCAAGCCGGTCCGGCGGATCGCCGAGCAAGCTGGTTCACCGGGTCGGTCGAGCAAGCCGGGTTCGGCGGGTCGGTCGAGCAAGCTGGTTCGGCGGGGCAGCCGAGCAAGCCGGTCCGGCGGGGCAGCCGAGCAAGCCGGTCCGGCGGGGCAGCCGAGCAAGCTGGTTCACCGGATCAGCCGAGCTAGCCGGTCCCGTAGATCAGCGGCGCGTCCTGTGGCCGGGCGGTATTCAGTTGTCGAGTTTTCGGAAGAAGGCACGCACCTCCTCCACAAACAGGACCGGCTGCTCGAGCGCGGCGAAGTGGCCACCGCGGTCAGGCTCGTTCCAGTACACGATGTTCGTGTATCGCTTCGCGGCCCAGCGGAGGGAAGGGCGCGGGGTTTCCCGTGGGAACAGCGAGCAGCCCGTGGGCACCTCGACCGCATCGGTGGTGGCCGTGGTGAACCACTCCCGCACCTGGCGGATGCTCTCCCAGTACAGGCGCGCCGACGACGCGCCGGTGCCGGGCAGCCAGTAGAACATCACGCTGTCCAGGAGTTCGTCCTTGCTGAGCACGTTCTCCGGATGACCACCGCAGTCGGTCCACGCGCGGAACTTCTCCACGATCCACGCGCACAGCCCGACCGGCGAGTCGACCAGGGAATAGCCGATCGTCTGCGGTTTGGTGGACTGCTCGGCGGAATAGCCGTCCTCCCATTCGCTCGCGTGCCGTAGCGCGTCGATCGAGGCCTGCTCGGCTTCGGTGAGGTCGTCGAACGTGTCCGGATCGGGCGCGGCGATCGGTGGCATGAGGTGGATGCCGATCAGCCTGTCCGGCGCCTGCTGCGCCATGCTCGTGGTGATGCTGGTGCCCCAGTCGCTGCCCTGCGCGCCGAAGCGCTGGTAGCCGAGTTCGCTCATCAGCCGCAGCCACGCCCCGGCGATCCTTTCAATGCCCCACCCCGGCTCGGCCGGCTTGTCGCTGAAGCCGAAACCCGGGATCGACGGGCACACCACGTGGAACGCGTCGGCGGGATCCGGCGGATCGGTCAGCGGCTCGATCACCTTGAGGAATTCGACGATCGAGCCGGGCCAGCCGCTGGTCAGCACCAGCGGCACGGCGCCGGGATGCGGTGAGCGAACGTGCAGGAAGTGGACGCCCAGCCCGTCGATCTCGGTCTTGAACTGCGGCAGCGCGTTGAGCCGGGCCTCCACGCGCCGCCAGTCGTACCCGGTGGCCCAGTATTCGCACAGCTCACGCAGGTAGGCCAGCGGCACGCCCTGCGACCAGTCGCCGACCGTTTCCGCCTCCGGCCAGCGCGTGCGCAGGAGGCGGTCGCGGAGGTCGAGCAGCTCCGCTTCGGGGATGTCGAGCCGGTAGTGCATCACGTCGGCGACGATAAGCGGGTGCCCCGACAGTTTGGCGTTGGTAGCGTCGGGCGGTGCCTTCGCCCACCTTCGTGGAGCACCGGTTTTTGGTGCCACTGAGCCATAAAGAGCCCGACGGAGAAAAGATCGAGGTCTTCGCGCGCGAGGTGCGCTCCGACCGTGACCGGCCGTGGCTGCTGTACCTGAACGGCGGTCCCGGCTTCCCGGCGCCGCGGGTCAACGGTGACGAAGGCTGGCTGCGCCGGGCACTCGATGACTACCGCGTCCTGCTGCTCGACCAGCGCGGCACGGGCCGGTCCACCCCGCTCAACCGGCACACGCTCACCAGCCTCGGGCCCTACCTGGAGCACTTCCGCGCGGATTCGATCGTGCGGGACGCCGAGCTGATCAGGCACACGCTCGTGGGCGACGAGCCGTGGTCCGTCCTGGGCCAGAGTTTCGGCGGTTACTGCACCGTGACGTACCTTTCCATCGCGCCGGAGGGCCTGCGGGAAGCCATCATCACCGGCGGCCTGCCCGGCGTGCAGGCTGACGCGGATGCGGTGTACCGGCAGTTGTACCCGGTTGTGGCGGCGAAGATCGCCGCGCACTACGAACGCTTCCCGGGTGACTACGACCAGGTCAGAAGGATCGTGCAGTACCTGCGCGGCCGCGAGGTGCGGTTGCCGGGAGGCCGTGTACTGACCGCCGACGCGTTCCGCCTGCTCGGCAATCTGCTGGGCGCCAGCACGGGCAGCAGGCAGTTGCACTACCTCGTGGAGGACCCGTTCTGCGCGCGTCAGCTGTCGGACGCCTTCCTCGTGCAGGTCGAGCGGGAGCTGTCCTGGGCGAGCATGTCGCCGATCTACGCGCTGCTCCACGAAGCGACGTACGCGCAGAACGGCGTGACCGGCTGGTCGGCCGAGCGTGTGCGCGCCGAGTTCCCGGACCTCGATTTCCTCGGCGAGATGATCTATCCGTGGATGTTCGACAACGATCCGTGGCTGCGGCCGTTCCGCGGACTGGCACACGACCTCGCGCAACGGCACTGGCCCGCGCTGTACGACCTCGATCGCCTGCGGGCCAACGAGGTGCCCGTCGCCGCCGCGATCTACGCCGACGACATGTACATCGCGCGCGACCTGTCGCTGTCCACGGCCGAGTTGATCCGCGGCCTGCGACCGTGGCTGACCAGCGACTACGGCCACGACGGGCTCCGGGTGAGCAACGGGGTCGTACTGGATCGGCTGCTTAGACTGCTGGCGTGAGGGACGAGCGGGAGCTGGGGAGCGCCTGGACGAAGTACCAGCGCCACGCCTTTCCGCGCCCGTCGCCGGAGGTGGCGCGTTATGTCGATCGGTACTGGGTCGTGTCGTGGGACTACGAGACGCCGTACCGGCAGCTGATCGTGCCTTATCCGAACGTGCACCTGGTGTTCAACCGCAGTGGTGGTGCCTATGTGACCGGTGTGTCATCCGGGCACGTGATCCGCGTGCTGGAGGGTTCGGACGGCGTATTCGGCGTTGCCTTCCGCCCGGGTTGCTTCCGGCCTTTCCTGGGACGGTCGGTGTCCACGCTCACGGACACGACGGTGGATGTCGCCGAGGTATTCCGCGAGCCGATCCCGAACCCGCTGACGGTGGAAAGCGTCGAACAGTTCCTGCTGGCGCAATTGCCCGACCCGGACCCGCGAGCCGATATCGCCGCGGATGCCGTCAGCATGATCATCGCAAAACCCGAGATCACCAGGGTGTCCTTGCTGGCGGACGCGCTCGGCATGAACGCGCGGACCCTGCAACGCCTCTTCGCCGAACACGTCGGCATCGGGCCGAAGTGGGTGATCCGGCGGTACCGCCTGCACGAGGTGACCGAACGCCTGGCCGCCGGCGCGGAAATCGACTGGGCGGCGCTCGCCGCGGACCTCGGATACGCCGACCAGGCCCACTTCACCCGCGACTTCAAAACCATGTTCGGCGAATCCCCCACCCACTACGCCGAACGTTACTGATCGACGCAACGGGCGCGGCGTCCGATTTCTGGCCATTTTGCTGGCCAGTAGTGGCGGTAATAGCCACTTTTTGGCCGTTTTCCGCAGGGTGCCGCGACCTACCATCGACGACGTGTCCGGCTACAAGTGGGATCTGTTCATCAGCTACAGCCGTCACGGCAGCGTGCAGAAATGGTTGCTGAACCACTTCTACGAGAAGCTGTGCGAGTGCCTCGCTGACGAGTTCGAACCGTTGCGGGTGTACATGGACCGCGAAATGCCGCGTGCCGTGCACTGGCCGTCCAACCTGCAGGACGCCCTGCTGCACAGCAAGATCATGGTCCAGTTGCTCACCCCGCCCTACTTCAAATCGCCATGGTGCCTGGCGGAGATGCAGAGCATGCAAGCTCGGGAGGAGGTGCTGGGCTTGGCGGGGAACGGGATTTCGCAGGGCCTGATCTACCCGATCCTGTACGGGGACTCGGAGAACTTCCCGATCGAGGCCAGACAGCGGTCGTGGCACGACTTCAAGGACGTCGCCTACCCGGACCCGGTGTACCAGCAGAGCACCGATTACAACATCTTCCACCGCAAGGTCAAGGAGCTGGCGAGGGATCTGACGCAACTGGTGCGGCAGGTGCCGGAGTGGCAGCCCGGCTGGCCGATCATCGAAAAGCCCGAACCCGTGCTCATGCCGACACCACCGTTGCCGAGGTTCGTATGACCGGGACCGTGATCACGTTCTATTCGTACAAGGGTGGCGTCGGGCGCAGTTTCACGCTGGCCAATGTGGCCGTGCTGCTGGCGCGCTGGGACTACCGGGTGCTCGTCGTGGACTGGGATCTGGAGGCGCCCGGGCTGCAATACTATTTCGCCGATCAGCTGTCCGAAGAACCAGAGCGCGGAGTAGTCGATCTCGCGTACGAGTTCCTTGCCGGGCAACGGAATCCTGGTTCGCACGCGGTCCGGGTCGAGGTCGAGGGCGGCAGGCTCGATCTGCTGGCCGCCGGACGAGTGGAGAACGGCAAGCTGGACAGTTCCTACTCGGGCCGGATGCAGGCGCTGAACTGGGAAGACCTGTACCAGCAGGGGTTCGCCGCCTTCCTGGAGCGGTGCCGCGCGGAGTGGACCGAGCAGTACGACTTCGTGCTGATCGACAGCCGCACCGGGGTTTCCGACATCGCGAGCATCTGCACCGCGCAGCTCCCGGACCGGCTTGTGGTGGTGTTCACCGCCAACGACCAGAACCTCAACGACGTGGTGGACGTCGCCCGGCGCGCGGACGAGGCCAGGGACCGGCTGCCTTACGACCGGCCGCGGCATTCGGTGCTGCCCGTACTGTCCAGATTGGACAATCGGGTGGAGTACCAGCGGGCGGAGCAGTGGCAGCGCCGGTGCGCCGAGGTGGTCGCGCCGTTCTTCCGCAACTGGCTGGTGAAAACCGTCTCCGCGGAGATGATGATGCGGCACCTCACCGTGCCGTACGTCTCGTACTGGAGTTTCGGCGAGCAGTTGCCCGTGCTGGACGAGATCGTGCCCAAGGCCGACCAGATCTCGTTCGCGCTGGAAACCGTCGCGGCGGTGATCGCGCAGGGTTTCGACCGCACCGACGTGCTGGCCGACAACCGGGACGCCTACGTGGCCGCCGCCCGTGACCGGCGCCGGGAGTTCGAGCTGGACCTGCTGGTGTCCAGTCCACGACGGGCGATGCGGACCGCGACGGAGCTGGTCGAGGAGCTGCGCCTACGTGGCTTGCGGGCCGCCTGGTCGTCCTCCGGCGATCCGGAATTCCTCGACGAGGCCGTCCAGCCCGCCAAGCACCTGTGCCTGATGGTGGACGGCGAGCTGAGCCGCTGGCAGGCGAACGAGGCGGAGGGCTTCCTGCGGCACACCCTGGGGCCGGAAGGCGGTCAACGGCAGCTGTTCTGCGTGCTGGCCAAGGGGACCGATCGCGAGAAGCTGCCGGGTTTCCTGCGGAGCCTGCGGCACCTCGAATTCCTGCCGGGCGCGCCGCCGGTGCGGGTGGCGCGGGAATTGCACGACCTCATCGAGGCGGTCCCGACCGTCGAAGTCGGGCCGGGGCAGGAGGCGCTGGAGAGCGCCGCGTCGGCGTTGCGCGGGCTGCCGCCCACGCTGCCGTACGCCGACCGGTTCGCCTTGGTCCAGGACACCGTGCGCGGCATGTCGGCGGCGCTGGACGAGGGAGACCTGGACCTGCTGCTCGACCGGTCGACGGACCTGGCGCTGCTCGGGAAGGCGCACGCGAACGGTGACGGGGTCGCCGCGCCGGAGGGCCTGCTTGCCGAGGTGGGTGTCCTGCTCGCCCGGATCGATCGACGGATCAACGCGTTCACCGACTGAAAGGCGGGGAGAATGCCGGAGAAGTACTCACCGAGCGCGAGAGCGGCACTGATGGCGCTGTTGCTGGCGGGCCGGGAGGTCCCCAACACCGTGCTGGTGAAGGAGCACAAGGTCAAGCTCGGTCCCAAGGACCGCTGGAAGCTGAACAAGGCCGAGCTGCTCGAGACCGATGAGGATGTTCGGCCGTTCGTGCACCGGATAACGGAAAAGGGCATCGAGTGGTGCATGAACGACCTCGTCGAGGGGGAACTGCCGGCGAGGTCGGGCCCGCAGGCGCGGCTGCAGTTCGACGTGCTGAAACGCCTGGTCCACTTCCTGCGGCAACGCGGGTTGCTCGCCGAGGCGTTGCGCAGCGGGGATCTGGAGTCGCTGATCCGTGAGACCTACCACGCGCTCTCGGAGGGACCGCAGGACTGGATCCGCCTGGCGCGAATCCGGCCGAAGCTCAACGGCGCGGCGAAGTCCGAAGTGGACGAGGTGCTGCTGGAGATGATCAAGACCGGAACGGTGCACCTGGCCCCGGATTCCAACCGCAAGGTCCTGACCGAGGCCGACCATGAGGCGGCCATCCGGGTGGGTGGCGAGGACAACCACCTCATCACGATCGAGGAATCATGACCGAGCACTTACGCGAGGCCTTGGCGGTATTGCGTTTCAACTCCGTCGAAACCCCGGACGATGTTTGGCAGGCGCCTCCGTCCCACATCGAGGGGCTGCACGTCAGGGCTGAACACCGCATCAGGGCAGGCATTGAGGATGCGAGGGCCAGTACCGGGCCGAGCCCGGTAGGCCTGGTGCTGCAAGGGCGGAAAGGAGTCGGGAAGACGCATCTGCTGGGCTCGGTGCGGCGCATGGTGCAACGCAAGGGCGGCTACTTCTTCCTGGTCGAGCTCACCACGGGCGAAGCCTTCTGGGACGACCTCGCCGAGGCGATGCGCAGCGAGTTGCAGCGGACCAACGACGATGGTGATTCCCAGCTTTCCCTGTTGCTGCGGCAGTTGTGCACGGGCGCGGCCGTGCCGGAGGAGGTCGGCCGGGCGATCGCCGGCGAAGCGCCATTGACGCCGGATCATCTGCGCATCCTGCATCAGGGGTTGCGCAAGGTGGACAGCCGGATCGCGGTGGAATGCGGCGACACGATCAGGGCATTGGCGTTGTACGGCTCGGACAACGCGAATGTCGGCCTGGAATATCTCCAGGGCCAGCCAGGGGAGAAGGACGATCGTCGGCACTGGGGCATGCAGCACCGGTCGAAGTCATCCAGGGTGCTCGTGCGGGACATCTCCCGTGTTCTCGCGATGACCGGGCCGTGTGTCATCGGTGTCGACCAGCTCGACACCCTGGTCAACAAGGGCCAGGACGCCATCGAGGACAAGGTGACGAACGCCGAGCTGATCCAGGAGATCGCGCTCATCTCGGACGGGTTGATGGCCCTTCGCCAGTCCACCATGCGGACGCTGACCATCGTGGCGTGCCTGCCCAACACCTGGATGCAGTTGCAGTCCATCGCCAGCGACACGGTGGCCGATCGCTTCACCACGACACCGGTCCTGGGGTCGATCAGCGACCCCGAGCTGGGGCGCAAGCTGGTGGAGAAGTGGCTCGGGGTGATCTACGAGCGCAACGGCATCACCCCGCCCCACTCGACCTGGCCGGTGTCGCCGGAAGCGTTCGGCAAGGCGTGGCAGGCGCACACCCCGCGGCAGTTGCTCAAGCGCATCCACGCGCACGCCGAAGCGTGCCTGTACGGCGAAATCCGGGAACTCGGCTCCTTCGACGAGGAGATCCCCGAGGTGGTGGCCGTGCCGACGGGGCCGGAACCCGCCTACTTCGCCGACTACGACAACCGGTTCAAGCGCATGCGCGAGAAGGCCGACGTCACCGCCGCCGACATCACCAGGGAGAACGAGAACGAGGTGGTGCCACCCCTGCTGCTGGCCGGGGTGAAGTCCTGGATCACCGAGGTGGGCAACGACGATCTGCGGTGGCATCCCGAGCCGTTGCCGGACGACAAACGGTTGCACGCGGGCCTGCGCCGGACCGTGAACGACGCGCTCGACACGCAGGAGCACTGGTCGTTTCGGCTCATTTCGGAAGGCCACGGCACCACGGTGCTCCACCGGATGCGCAACGCGCGTGACGCGGCAGGCGTTCGCTCCGGCACCGACGACCGGCACCTGGTGCTCATCCGCCGGGGTTCCCAGGGCTGGTCGGGGCCGACCACGAAGAAGGAATTCATCGAGCTGGAACGGAAAGGCCTGGTCCGGCGGGTCGACGTGACCGACGACGACATCCGGACGTTCAGCGCGCTCAAGGAGATGCTGTCCGCCCAAACCCATCAGTTGCTCACCTGGCTGGTGGCGCGGAAACCGGCGAGCAGCACCACCTTCCTCCGGGAGATCCTGCCCGGCAACGGCGAAGCCAAGGCCGGGCACCAGGAGACGAGGCCGCCGCCGGAAAAGCCTAAACCCGGGGAGATCGCGCTCGGCATGGACGGGGAGATCCGCATCGAGCTGGAGTCGCTCCGCAAGCACGCCATCGTGTTCGCCGGCTCCGGGAGCGGCAAAACCGTGCTGCTGCGCCGGATCGTCGAGGAATGCGCGTTGCGCGGCGTCTCCGCGATCGTGCTGGATCCGAACAACGACCTGGCCAGGCTCGGTGACGCCTGGCCCGAACCGCCCGCGGACTGGCGGCCGGGGGACGCGGACAGCGCCGCCGACTACCTGGCCAACACCGAAGTGGTGGTGTGGACTCCCGGCCGGGCGAGTGGGCGGCCGCTCAGTTTCCACCCGCTGCCCGATTTCGCAGAAGTGCGCCAGGACGCCGACGAGTTCGCCGCGTCGGTCGAGGCGGCGGTGGCGCGGTTGGTACCGCACGCGCGGGTGGCCAACGGGTCGAAAAGCGCCGTCCGGGGCCGGGCCGTGCTGCGTGAGGCGCTCACCCACTACGCGCGCACCGGAAAGCGGGACCTCACGCAGTTCATCGAGGTGCTCGCCGAACTGCCGGAAGGGGTGAGCAAGCTCAACACCGCCGCGGCGACGGCCGCCGACCTGGCCGAAACGCTGCGGGCCGCCACGGTCAACGACCCGCTGCTCGCCAGCCCGGCCGAAGCGACCGACCCGGCCGCGCTGCTCGCCCCCGCCGACGGCAAACGGGCGCGGATCTCGGTGATCAGCTTCATCGGACTGCCGTCCGAGGAGCAGCGGCAGGGGTTCGTCAGCCAGCTCCAGTGGGAGGTGTTCGCCTGGATCAAGCGCCACCCGGCGGCCGACCGGCCGCTCGGCGGGCTGTTCGTGATGGACGAGGCGCAGACCATCGCCCCGTCCGGGACCTGGACCGCCAGCACGCAGAGCACCATCCTGCTCGCCTCGCAGGCCCGCAAGTACGGGCTCGGCCTGCTGCTCGCCACCCAGGCGCCGAAGGGCGTGCACAACCAGGTGGTCGGCAACGCCACCACCCAGTTCTTCGGCAGGCTGAACAGTCCCGCGCAGATCGCCGCGGCGACCGACATGGCCAGGGCCAAGAACAGCTCCATCGGGAACATCTCCCGGCTGGAGCGGGGGCAGTTCTACGTCACCGGGGAGAACTTCGGCTTCCGGCGGATGCGGGTGCCGCTGTGCCTGAGCCACCACCCGCCCAGCCCGCTGCGCCTGGAAGAGGTGCTGGAACGGGCTCGCGCCGCACGCTGAACACCGCGCCCCTCACCACGGGAGGTGAGGGGCGCGGTGGCGTCCGGGCTCAGCGGACGGTGGCCGTGACCACCGTGTTGATCCGCTGCCACAACGCGGCGAACAGGTCCTCACGGCGATAGGTGCGCGGCTCGCCGGTGCTGCGGCCGAGCACCGAGAAGTCGTGCAGTTCGAGCATCGGTGAACCGGCTTCCGTGCTGTACACCGGGCGCGCCCAGCCGTTGCTGCAGACGCTGCCCGCGTCGTGGCGGCCCACCACGAAGTTGATCGTTTCGTCGCCGCCGATGCCACCGCGCTGGATGTCCAGTGCGTACACCGTGTCCCCGGCCCGCTCGACCCGGACGCTGATCCGTGAGTCGCCGAGGTGCACGGTGCCGACAAAACCCGTTCGCTCCAGGCCCGGCATGGCCGCGGTGAGCTGCTCGCCGAGGTAGCGCATGGTCGCGTTCTGCTCGGCGTACCGGCTGAAGGTGGCGGGAACGGCCGGTGCCGGGGCGGTTTCCCGTGCCGTGGCCACCACTTCGGCGACCGGTGCGCGGTCCGCGCCGGAGGTTTCCGCGGCCTCGACCCGCCCGGCGAGCGCTTCGGTCAGCTGGTCGGCCCGGTGCTCGATGAGGCGCAGGTAGCTCACGTGCGGGTGCAGCAGTTCCGACGGCACGGTGAAATCGCCGACCAGCACCGGGAGCACGTGCTCGTTCCCCTGCTTGACCGCTCGCAGCATCGCCGCGGTGAAGTCGTCCACAGTGGACACGAAGGGCAGGAAGAAGCGCACCCGCGCGTCCGGCAGGTCGCCGCCGTCCTTGTGCGCCCACCACTCGTGCGTCTGGTCGGGCCCGTGCAGCACGGTCAGCCCGCGCTGCCGGCAGGTCTCGACCACCTCGCCGACCGCGGACCGCAGTTCCTCGGCGAAGGACACGGCGACGTCGTAGGTCGCGTTTTCACTCATAACCCAGCCTTCCTGTTCATTCCGGCCACCGGCTCGGCGCCGGTGTGCGCGCAGCATTCACCGCCGGTGTCGACCAGAAGTGGACCAGCGGTGGATCGCCGCCGGTTTCCCGTTTCCCACCACACCGGGAAACGGCAAATATCTGTCGGCGCCGTGCTGCGCTGATGAATCCTCGAAGTGGGTGCCGAACCGGACGGTCAAGCACCCGAAATCACATTTCCCATTCCCGTGGAGGATTCGCCATGCGCAAGAACATGTCCGCTTTTGCCGCCGCCACCGCGTCCGTGCTGGCGATGGGCTGCCTGCTGGTCGCCGGGGCCGGCAGCGGCGCCGCCACCGACGACCCGCCGCCGCCCCCGGTCACCACCACCAACCCGCCGCCGGACCCCGACGGCAACCCGTGGCACGACTGAGGCCGTCCGGCGCACCCGGCCGTTCGCGGTATTCCGCGCCACGGCCGGGTGTTTACCGGGAGCGTTGTGAAGTGGTGTACTCGGAGCAAATCGGAGCAGGAGGCTTTGGTGGCCGGAACATTTGGGGAACTGCTGCGCGAATACCGCACCGCCGCCGGTTTGTCGATGGGCCAGCTGGCCGGGCGCATCCACTACAGCAAGGGTTATCTGAGCAAGATCGAAAACGGGCTCAAGCCACCACACGAAACCATGGCCCGGCTCTGCGACGGCGTGCTGGACGCCGGTGGGGCGCTCGTGGCGGCCGCGCGTTCGGCGCGCGACCAGGCCGTCACGCTCGACCGCCGCCAGGTGCTGGTCGCGGGCACGGTGCTCGGCGTGACGCTGGCCGGTGGCCCGCGGCCGGTGCCGGACGAGCGAGTGCTCACCGGGATCCGCACCTCGTTCGAGCACCTGCGTGAGCTCGGCACGCAGACGAGCCCGGTGGTGGTGCTGGAATCGCTGACCGCACAGGTCCGCACGGTGTACGCGCTGGCCGCCGAAAACCCCGAACCCGCCAGGTCACGACTGCTGCTGCTCGCCGCGCGGATCGCCGAGTACACCGGGTGGATGAGCCAGGAAGCCGGTGACGACCAGCGTGCCCTCCTGTGGACCCGGCGTGCTTCGGAACTCGCGGCCGCGGGCGGTGACCGCGAGATCGCGAGCTACGCGCTCGTCCGGGAGGCCGGGCTCGCGCTCTACCGCCAGGACCCGATCGCCACGATCGACCTGGCCAGGCAAGCGCAGTTGAGCGGCAGGCCCAGCACGCGCACGCTGGCGCTGGCCGCGCGCCGGGAAGCGCAGGGCCACGCGCTGGCCGGTGATCGGGCGGCCTACGAGCGGGCGCTGGACCGGGCCGTCGAACTCCACGGCTCGGCGGCCCAGGACACGCGGGCGTATCCCGTGCTCGGCTCGACCGCGCCCGGTTCGGTGGAACTGGCCAGGGGCTGGTCGCTGTACGACCTGGGACGACCCGCTGAAGCGGCCGCCGTGCTGGACCGCGAGCTGGCCCGGCTGCCCGCGTCGTCCCGTCGTTCCCGGGCCCGGTTCGGCGCGCGCCGGTCGCTGGCCCACGCGTTGTCGGGCGAGGTCGACCAGAGTTGCCTGACCCTGGCCGAAACGCTCGAAGACGCGGCACACGTCGATTCGGCCACCGTGCGGACGGATCTGCGTGAGCTGGCCAGGACCTTCGGCCGGTGGCACAACCACGGTGCGGTCCGCGAGGTGTACCCGGCGCTGCGGCGTGTGCTGCGACAGCAGGGCTGACCTCACCCCGCGGGCGAACAAGCACAGGTCAAGGCCGCGCGTTCCGCTTCGACGTCGTTCGCTTCGGGGAGATCCAGCGCGACGAGTTCGCGCTCGGCCGTTTCCCAGTGCGTGGTCGCGTCCTCGTGCCTGCCCAGTGCGTGCAGTGCCCGCGCGACGCCGTGCTCGGCGTGTGCCCGATGCGTGCGGTTTCCGGTGCTGGTGGCCAGATCCAGCGCCGATCGGTACAGCCGCAGCGCCCCGGCCTGGTCACCTTTGGCGCGAGCGGTCGCGCCGCGGTCGCGGAAGAGCTGGGTCTGCAGGTCGGCGTCGTGCACATCGCGGGCCACCGCGGTGGCCCGCGCCTGGTAGCGCTCGGCCTCGACGAGCTGCCCGGCCGCCCGGTGCACGTTGCCGATGTTCGTCAGCGCGTAGGCCACGACGCAGTTGTCGCCCACCTCACCGGCGAGTTGGTGTGCTTCCCGGTGGTCGGCCAGCGCCTCGGTCAGGAAACCGAGCTTCCGCCGGACCGAGCCCAGGTTGTTGAGCACGTGCGCGAGCGCCTGCACGTGGCCGATCTCGCGCAGGATCGGCGCGGCCGCGCGGTGCTGACGCAACGCGGTGTCCAGCCGCCCGTGCAGTTCGTTGAGGTAGGCGAGATTGCTCAGCGCGTGCGCCTGTCCGCGCAGGTCCCCGACTTCCTCGTACCGCTCCAGCGCCACCTGGAAATGCTTGATCGCTTCGTTGTGCCTGCCGAGTTCCATGGTGGGAATGGCGATCGCGCACAACGTGGCCGCCTCACCGCGCGCGTCACCAAGCCGCGTCCACCGGGTCAGTGCCTGGCCTGCGAGGTCGAGTGCTTCGGTGAGCTTGCCGAGCCGGTTGTGCGCGGTCGCCAGGCGGAGCAGGACGTGTGCCTGGCCGCGGGCGTTGCCCGGATCGGCCGAAACGATCCGCCTGGCGAGTTCCATGGTCTCGATCCAGTCCTCGAACTGGCTGGTGGTGTGGAAGTACCGCCAGATCAGCACGGCCAGCCGCCAGCAGTGCTCCGGCAGTTCGTGCGCGGCGGCGTACCGGATGGCGGCCACCAGGTTGTCGCGTTCGGCGGCGATCCAGGCGATCGCGTCGTCCGCGTTGTCGAAGGTTCGCGCCACCGGGCAGGCCCGGTGCACCTCGGGCAGGCGGCCTCGCTCGAACGGGTAGGCCACGCTCGTCGCGTCGGCGAGGGTGACGAGGTAGAAGTCGAGCAGCCGGCGCACGGCGTCGGCGTGCTCGGACGGCGTGACCGGCGGCTCGGCGGCGGCGAACTCCTTGAGCGGGTCCAGCATCAGGTACCGCTCCGGCGCGAGTTCCTCCAGCAGGCACACCTCGTGGAGTTCGTCGAGCACCAGGCGGGCCTGGCCGAGGGCGCGGTCCGCGAGCGCCGCCGCGCCCGCCACGGTGAGGTGCGGTCCCGGGACGTGGCCGAGGAAACGGAACATCCGCTGCTGGTCTTCGCCGAGCTGCTGGTACGAAACCCGAACCGCGGCGGCGCCCGCCACGTCGTCGGTGTCCGCGTGCCACGGCCCGCTTTCCTCCAACAGGCGGAGCAGGTGGTCCAGCGGCCACCGGTCGTGCCTGCGGAACAACGCGGCCACCAGCCGGATCGGCATCGGCAGGTACCCGCACCGCCGGACCACCGCGAGCACGTCGGCGGCCCGGCCGCGCACCCGCAGCGGACCGGTCAGCGCGCCGAACAACGAGACCGCGTCGTCCGGCGGCAGCGGGGTGAGCCGCAGTTGCTCGCCGGTGTCCGGCTCGCCCACGCGGCGGCTCGTCACGATCGCGAAGCAGCCGGGAGCTTCCGGCAGCAAGGCGAGCACCTGCTCCGCCGAGGCCGCGTTGTCCAGCACGACCATGGTCCGGGTTCCGTACAGTTCCGTCTGGTACAGCGAGACCTTCCGGCCGACCGATGCCGGGATCTGCTCGGCGGGCACGCCGAGTTCCCGCAGGAGCTGGGTGAGCGCGTCGCCCACCGTCATCGGCGGCACGTTCGGCGTGAACCCGTTGAGCCGCACCAGGAACTGGCCGTCGGGAAAGCGAGCCCGCAGCCGGTGCGCGGCTTCGACGGCCAGTCCGGTCTTGCCGACACCCGGCGCGCCGCTCACCCACACGGCGCGGCGTCCGTGGGCGGCGGCCGTCTCGATCGTCTCGAGTTCCGCGGAACGGCCGGTGAATCCGCCCGGCCGGGAGGGCAGGGAACTCGCCGGTTCGCCGCGTTCCGCCCGCGCCGCGATGTTGCGCAGGACGGAACCCGGCTCCATGCCGAGCTCCGCGAGGGCGTGCGCGGTGCTGTTGAAGACCCGGATCGCCTCCACCCGGTCGCCGTTGGCGAGCAGCGCGCGCATCAGCAACTCGGCGAGCCGTTGCCGTGCCGGGTCTTTTCCAACCAGGCGGCGCAACCGGTCGCGCGCCGACCGGTGGTCGCCCGCGGAAAGCTCCAGTTCGGCGAGGTCGCCGACGGTGTCGAAATAGCTGTCGTGCGGGGAAACCACGTCGGTGCCGCCGACCCGGTCGATGTCGATGTCCTCCAGGAAATCGCCTCGCCACAGGTCGACGGCCGCGCGGAACAGCTCGATCGCCCGGCGCTGGTTCCCGTCCCGTTGTGCCTGCTGGGCTTCCGCGCGGAGGCGGTCGAACCGGTGGTGGTCGAGCTGGTCTTCGGAAACGCGCAGCAGGTAGCCGGTCGCCGTGGTCTCGATCTCCACGTCGCCGGCGTCGCGGAACGCCTTGCGCAGCTTGTTGATGTAACCGCGGACGAGGTTCTTGCGCTCGGGGTTGCCCGCCCACACGATCTCGGTCAGCCGCTCGGCGGTGAGCGGCTTGTTCGCGTGCAGCAGGAGCACCACGAGGATGAAGCGCTGCTGTTGGTCTCCCAGCGGCACGAGGGCGTGGTCGTGCCATGCCTCCAGGGGACCCAGCATTCGGAATTCCACTCCGCCTCCCGGTTCGCGAGCTTGATGTCTGTCATTACGTCGCGCAAGCGGCCATCCGTGTGTCGCCGGATCCGCGTTCTTTCGACTTCTGGTCGACACGGGTGCGGCAGTTTCGCGGTGGTACCGGGGTTTTGCGAGGAGGACACATGGGTTTCGACGTGCTGCCGTGTTACGTGGTCTGCGACTTTTCCCGCTCGATGACCGACCACCTGGCGGCGGTGGACGCCGGTTTGCGGGAGTTCCGCGGCACGGCGCACGCGGACCGGGCCGTCGCCGCCAGGGTTCGCGTTTGCGTGATCGGCTTCGCGGACGAGCCGCGGGTGCTGCGGCCGTTGTGCCCGGCGATCGAGCTGACCGGGGTGGCCGGGCCGGTGCTGGATGGTGGCAGCGATTTCGGGGCGGTCTTCGCGTTCCTGCGTGACACCATCGACGGCGACGCGCGCGAGTTGCTGGCGCGCGGGCTGCGGTTGTGCCGTCCGCTGGTCTTCTTCATCTCGGACGGGCGGCCTGCCGACCCGGGCTGGCCGTCGGCGTTCGCGGACCTGACCGACCCGGCGCGGGGCACGCACCCGGAGGTGGTCGCCTTCGGTGTCGGCGCGGCCGACGCGGTCACGCTCGGGCGGATCGGCACGTCGCGGCTGTTCCTCGGCCGGGACGGGGTGCGCGTGGGTGCCGCGCTGACCGCGTCGGTGGTCCGGGCGTCGCAGGGGGCGATCCACGACATGTCCACTTCTGGTCCACTCGCCTCCCGCACGCTTCCCGGCGTACCGGAGAAGGCAGGGGAGGCGAGTCGATGAACACGCACGGGGAGCTGGTCCGCGAACTGAGGTCGCTGCGGAAGGGGCGGGGGGTGCACGCCGGCCGGATCGGTGACCGGATCGGGCCGAACCTGCGCCTGATGTGCGGTATCACCGGTGACGACGGGCCGGTGACCATCCGGGAGAAGCTGGTGTGCCGCCTGTCGGACCTGGCTGAGCAGCTGCCGGACGACCTGCGGGTGTCGACCGTGGCCGCGTTCGGCCTCACCCCCGAGGTGCGGTTGCCGCTCTACCAGGACCGGATCCGCTGGGCGGCGACCAGAATCGACCGCGACGCGCGCACGGTCCGCCGTCGCGTGGATGACGCCATCGATCAGCTGGCGGAACTGGTCGCCACCATTCCGAGCGCACCGGCGGGCGCTTGGCGCACGGTGGAGCTGCACGTGGTGGTGACGCTGGACAGCGCGTACCCGGAAGTCCTGGAGCACCACCGGATCCTGGTCGACCAGGACGGGCTGCACGAGGTCGAGCTGGCGTCCCCGCTGGCGGTGGGGCACGAGGTCGATGTGCTCTACGGCGGGACGCTGCTGCCGAACCGGCTGGCGCTCGCCCTGCCGGAGCCGCTGCCCGCGGGCAGCACGCACGATTTCGCGGTGCGGTTCCGGCTGCCGCGCCGGGAGGCGCTGGGTTCGTATGTGGTGCAGGAGCCGTGTGATCTGTTCGACCTGCGCGTGCGCTTCGGCCGGGACCAGCGGCCACCCCACGTCTGGACCCTGCGCGACGTGCGACAGCACACCGGTCCGGAGCGCGGCAGCCCGCAACCAGTGGACCGCGCCGGGGATGTCCACCTACGCTTCCGGCGCCTACTCCCCGGCCTGCGCTACGGCGCCCGCTGGGATCCGGCCCACGGGAGCAACGAAGGAATGCCCACCGCCAGCTGAGCCGTGGGACCCACTTGCGGCTCGGGCACACAATTGCGCTCGTCCTTGTTCGGCGACGCACTCAACACCAGGCGATTTGCCGGTGGAGTGCGCGCCTAGTGGGTCGTCTGAGCCTATTTGGACGGTCTTTGGACCAACGATCCGCCGAGTTCGAATCCGGGGTGGCGGGGTTCTGCGCTGACCAGCGATGGAGTGCCCCCGGCAGGATTCGAACCTGCGACACCCGCTTTAGGAGAGCGGTGCTCTATCCCCTGAGCTACGAGGGCGGGGACGTGCGCCCTCAGCCTACCCGGCCCGGGAGCGCGACCGCAGGCCAGGGGAAAGATCAGGGATTGATCACGACGCGTCATAGAACCGCCCGCTCGCCGTCACCGTATTGCCGGTGGTCGCCGGGCGGGTGTGGCTCGCTTCGAAACCGACGCTACCCCTAGGTAACCTTCGGCGATGGGAAGCGGGGACCCCGCGTCCCCCGGCAGCCGGAGGCGTCCGTTGATCAAGGTGATGTTTGCCGACGACGAGGAACTGGTCCGCTCGGGCCTGCGCGCGATGCTGTCCGGGGCACCGGACATCGAGATCGTCGGCGAGGCCAGCGACGGCAGATCAGCCGTCGAGACCGCGCGCCGCTTTCACCCGGACGTGGTCCTCCTCGACATCAAGATGCGCGCCGCCGACGACGGCATCCGCGCGCTCAGGGCCATCCAGGCCTTCCCCGAACCACCCACCGTCGCCATGCTGACCACCTTCGACATCGACGAGTACGTCAGCCTCGCCCTGCGGCTCGGCGCCAACGGCTTCCTGCTCAAGGACATCGACCCCGCCGCCCTGCTCAGGGCCATCCGCGACCTCGCGCGCGGCGGCGCCGTACTCGACCCCGGCGTCGCCGCGCGGATGGTGAACGCCCACCGCGACGAGCAGCGCGCCGCGCAACCCGCGCGCAAGCTGCTGGCCTCGCTGTCCGAACGGGAACGCGAGGTCGTCGGCCTGATCGGGCAGGGCCTTTCGAACGCCGAAATCGGCGGCAGGCTGCACCTGTCCGAAGCCACCGTCAAGGGTTACGTCAGCGCCGTGCTGTCCAAGATCGGCGCGGCCAACCGGGTGCAGGCGGCGCTGCTCGCCTACCGCGGCGGCCTGATCGACTGAACCCATGCTCATCGCGCTGGAGATGATCGGGCTGGTCGCGTTCGCCGGCTCCGGCGCACTGGCAGCGGTGCAGGCCAGGCTCGATCTCTTCGGCGTCGTCGTGGTGGGCCTGACCACCGCGCTCGGCGGCGGCATCATCCGCGACGTGCTGCTCGGCATCACCCCGCCGACCACCCTGCGCACCTGGCCCTACCTGGCCGTTTCCGCCGCGACCGCGCTGCTGGTCTTCCTGTTCCACCCGCAGGTCGCGCGGCTGCGGCGGGCGGTGCTGCTGGCCGACGCGCTCGGGCTCGGCGTGTTCGCCACCGCGGGCACCTCGACCGCGCTGCACGCCGGGGCACCGGTCTACACCGCCTGCCTCATTGGCATGACCACCGGTATCGGTGGTGGTGCCGTGCGTGACCTCCTGCTCCGCGAGATCCCGCTGGTGCTGCGCAAGGAGATCTACGCGGTGGCCGCGCTGGCGGGCTGCGTGCTGGTCGGTGTCGGCCACCTGCTGCGGCTCCCGCCGGGGCTGGTCACCACGGTCGCCGCGGTAACCACCGTCACGATCCGGGTGCTGGCGCTGTGGCGCCGCTGGAACGCCCCGGTCGCGAAGGGCACCCCGCCGAGTTCATTCACCTGATTCTGCGCGTGCTCTTAGGACTGTCTCAGACCAGCGGGTAAGACTGTGCCCATGCGCATTCTCGTTGTCGACGACGACCGGGCGGTCCGCGAGTCGCTTCGCCGCTCCCTGGAGTTCAACGGCTACCAGGTCGAACTGGCCAGCGACGGCGCGATGGCCCTCGAGTCGATCATCGCCAACCGGCCCGACGCGATGGTGCTCGACGTGATGATGCCCCGCCTCGACGGCCTCGAGGTGGCCAGACGGCTCCGCAGTACCGGCGACGACCTGCCGATCCTCGTGCTCACCGCCCGCGACACCGTCTCCGACCGGGTGTCCGGGCTGGACGCCGGCGCCGACGACTACCTGCCGAAACCGTTCGCGCTGGAGGAGCTGCTCGCGCGCCTGCGTGCCCTGCTCCGCCGCGCCAGCCCCGACGCGCAGCCCGGCCAGCAGGCCGAGACGCTGTCCTTCGCCGACCTCACCCTGGACCCGGGCACCCGCGAGGTCCGCCGCGGCGACCGCGAGATCAGCCTGACCCGGACCGAGTTCGCGCTGATGGAGCTGTTCCTCTCCTACCCGAAGCACGTGCTCACCCGCGGCCGCATCCTCGAGGAGGTCTGGGGCTACGACTTCCCGACCTCGGGCAACGCGCTCGAGGTCTACGTCGGCTACCTGCGGCGCAAGACCGAGGCTGGCGGCGAGCCCCGGCTCATCCACACCGTGCGCGGGGTCGGCTACGTGCTTCGCGAGACCCCGCCGTGAGCGCAGGCGTGCAAACGGTCGTGGTCGGGGAGGACCCCACCCCCGGCTCGGGCCGTCGCCGCATGTCGCTGGGCTTCCGCGTCACCATGCTCGCCGCGGTCTGCGTGGCGGGCGCGGTGGCGCTGGCGTCGTTCGGCGCCTACTTCACCGTGCGTGACAACCTGTACAGCCAGATCGACGAGAGCCTGAGCGCACGCGCCAGCACCGTGCTCAACGACCGCGACGTGGTGCGCACCGGTGGCGCCGAGATCCCCAGCTACATCTTCAAGCTCGCCGACGTGCAGTTCGACGTCATCTACGCCAACGGCGAGAGCGCGCTGCGTGACCAGATCACCGAGCGTCCCCCGATCGGGGTGCAGGAACGCCAGGTCGCAGCCAGGACCACCGGCCAGTCGATCCGCACCGACGGCCGGACCGATTCGCGCGTGCTCGCGGTGCCGTACGAGGTCGCCGGCGGCACCCCGCTCGCGTTGATCATCGCCCAGCCGCTGGAAGGCACCAAGCGCACGCTCAACGAGCTGTCCGTGGTGCTCCTGCTGATCGGCGGCGCGGGCATCATCGTCGCCGCGCTGGCGGGCACCGTGGTGGCCCGCGGTGGGCTCCGGCCGGTCGAACGGCTCACCCAGGCCACCGAACGGGTGGCGAAAACGGGTGACCTCACGCCCATCCCGGTCAGCGGCGACGACGAGCTGGCCAGGCTGACGCACAGCTTCAACACCATGCTCGGCACGGTCGCCGAGTCGCAGGAACGGCAACGGCAGCTGGTCGCCGACGCCGGCCACGAGCTGCGCACCCCGCTGACCTCGTTGCGCACGAACCTCGAACTGCTGCTCGCGGCGAACCGGGCGGGCGCGCCCAAGCTCGCCGACTCCGACCGGGCGGACATCGAAGCCGACATCGGCGCCCAGCTCGACGAGCTGACCCAGCTGATCGGTGACCTGGTCGAGCTGGCCAGGGCCGACGAGCCGCGTGCCCAGTTCGAGCGCGTGGAGCTGGTCGAGGTGGTCGAGCGCGCGCTGGACCGCGCCCGGCGCCGCGCCGGCGACATCGAGTTCGACGTGGACCTGCGGCCGTGGGTGCTCAGCGGCGACTCCAGCGCGCTCGAGCGGGCGGTGATGAACCTGCTGGACAACGCGGTGAAGTTCTCGCCGCCGGACGGGCACGTGCGGCTGCGGCTGTACCCGCTCGGTGACGGCACGGCGGTGGTCGAGGTTGCCGACTCCGGCCCGGGCATCGCCGAGGAGGACCTGCCGAAGGTGTTCGATCGGTTCTACCGTTCGTCGGAGGCACGCACCCTGCCCGGCTCCGGCCTGGGCCTGGCCATCGTCAAGCAGGCCGCCGAACGGCACGGCGGCACGGTGTACGCGGGCCAGGCGCCCGGCGGTGGTGCGCTGCTGACCATCCGGCTCCCCGGGGTCCCCGGCTGACAAAATCCTGGCGATCGCCATCGGTGTTTGATCGTGTAGGATTTTGTGTAGTTGATGGGGTTCGGGATGGAGTCGACAAAGTGCTGGCGCGGCAGCGACAGGCGGTGATCCTCGAAGAGGCGCGGCGGACCGGTGCGGTCCGGGTCAGCGACCTCGTCGGCAGGCTGGGCGTATCCGACATGACGGTGCGCCGCGACCTCGACGTGCTCGCCAGCCGAGGGCTGGTCGAGAAGGTGTACGGCGGCGCCACCTCGGTGGTCGGCAAGAGCACCGACGAGCCGGGCTTCGAGGCGAAGTCCGTGCGCCAGCGCGCGCAGAAGGAGGCCATCGCCGAGATCGCCGCCGGGCTGGTCAAGCCGGGCACGGCGATCGGCATCTCGGCGGGTACCACCACCTGGACCCTGGCCAGGGCGCTGGACTCGGTGCCCGGCCTGACCATCGTGACGAACTCGATCCAGGTGGCCGACGTGCTGCGCGGGTCCAGCCAGCCCGACCGCACCGTGGTGCTCACCGGCGGGGTGCGGACCCCGTCGGATGCGCTGGTCGGCCCGGTCGCGGTGAACAGCCTGCGCTCGCTGCACCTCGACGTGGTCTTCCTCGGGGTGCACGGCATGGCCGACGGCCCCGGCTTCACCACGCCGAACCTGACCGAGAGCGAGACCGACCGGGCGCTGGTCGAGGCGGGCCGCCGGCTGGTGGTGCTCGCCGACCACACCAAGTGGGAGATCGTCGGCATCTCCACCATCGCCGACCTGGACGAGGCCGATGTCGTGGTCAGCGACGACGGCCTGTCCGAACGTGCCATCGAAATCCTCCGTGAGAAAGCTGGAGAGTTGATCATCGCGAACGTGCCGGGGGACGACGAGTGAGGCGCACGTCGCACAAGCTCGCGGACGGCCGGGAAATCATCTACTTCGACGCCGACGAGCACGCGCCGCCGCGCACCGCGGTGGACACCAGGGACCTGCCGCCGGTCGCGGCGGCCTCGGAGATCCGGCTCGACCCGCTCAGCGGGGAATGGGTGGCGATGGCGGCGCACCGCCAGACGCGCACCTACAAGCCGCCTGCCGATCTCTGCCCGTTGTGCCCGAGCAAGCCGGGGAAACCCAGCGAGATCCCGGAATCCGACTACGAGGTGGCGGTGTTCGAGAACCGCTTCCCGTCCTTCGCGCAGGCCGTCTCCGGCTCGGAATCCACAGTGGACGGACTGCCGATGGTGCCGACGGCGCCGGGCCGCGGCCGCTGCGAGGTGGTCTGCTTCACCAGCGACCACGACCGCTCGTTCGGGCAGCTGAGCCACCGCCAGGTGCGCACGGTGGTCGAGGCGTGGGCCGACCGCACCGCCGAGCTGTCCGCTTTGGACGGTGTGCGCCAGGTTTTCCCGTTCGAGAACCGGGGTGAGGAGATCGGCGTCACCCTGCACCACCCGCACGGGCAGATCTACGCCTATCCGTTCGTCACCCCGAAAACCGCGCGGATGCTGGAAGTCGCGCGTGCCTACCAGGCCGAGCACGGCAGGCACGTGCTCGGTGACGTGCTCGCCGCCGAGCGGGCGTCCGGGGTGCGCGTGGTCGCGCGCGGTGCGCACTGGACCGCCTTCGTGCCGCCCGCCGCGCGCTGGCCGGTGCAGGTGCAGGTGGTGCCGCACCGGCAGGTACCGGACATCCCCGCGCTCACCGACGCCGAACGCGACGACTTCGCGTCCGTCTACTTGGAAGTCCTCGGCCGGTGTGACGCGCTTTACAACCGGCCCTTGCCGTACGTCGCCGGGTGGCACCAGGCCCCGGTCGGGGCGGGGCGCGAGGACTGGTGGCTGCACCTCGAGCTGTTCTCCGTGCTGCGGAGCAAGGACAAGTTGAAGTACCTTGCGGGTTCGGAGTCCGGGATGGCGGTCTGGGTCAACGACACCACCCCGGAGCAGATAGCGGAGAGGCTGCGCGCCGCGCACTGAGTCGTTCTGGTCCAACCCACAGCTTCGGCTCAGGTGCCTCTCAGGACCGGAGCGCATGGTGGAGACATGACCGAGAACGACCCGCACGGCCAGGGGCCGGACGCTCAGGAGAAGCCGGAAAACTCCGCTGGGAACGAGTACACCGCGCCGAATCCGTGGTCGGCGCAGGGTGCGCACTCGGAGCAGCCCCAGCACAACCCGTACGCGACGCCCGGTCAGCAGTACTACCAGCAGTACCAGCCGGCCGGCACCGCCGTGTACCCGCAGCAGCACCCCGGGCAGGGCCAGCAGCGCGGCCAGGGCGCGGGCAAGCTCGTCGCCGGCGTGGCCGTGCTGGCGCTGCTCGTCGGTGGCGGCGCGGGCGCGGTCGGCGGGTACCTGGCTTCCGACGGCGCCACGCCGACGGCCAGCTCGCTCGAGGCGCCGCAGCCAGCGAGGCAGACCGGCAACGCGCCGGCCGGCTCGGTGGAAGCGGTGGCGCAGAAGGTTTCGCCGAGCGTGGTCCAGCTGCAGGTGGCCGGCCGGGGTGGCCAGGCCAACGGCGGCTCGGGTTTCGTCATCGACGGCAACGGCTACATCCTGACCAACAACCACGTGGTGGAGAACGCCGCGAACGGTGGCGGGCAGATCCAGGTGGTGTTCCAGGACGGCCGCAAGGCGCCGGCCACCGTGGTCGGCCGCGACCCCAGCTCCGACGTCGCCGTGGTGAAGGCCGAGGGCGTCAGCGGGCTGACCCCGGTCGAGCTGGGCCGCTCCGACGACCTGAAGGTGGGCCAGGGCGTGGTCGCCATCGGCTCGCCGTTCGAGCTGTCCGGCACGGTCACCTCGGGCATCGTCAGCGCGCTGCACCGGCCGGTGCGGGCGGGCGGTGACCAGGGCAGCCAGGCCACCGTGATGGACGCGGTGCAGACCGACGCGGCGATCAACCCCGGCAACTCGGGTGGTCCGCTGGCGAACATGTCCGGCCAGATCATCGGCATCAACTCGGCCATCTACAGCCCGCCGAGCAGCGGCCAGTCGCAGGGTGGCAACGTCGGCATCGGCTTCGCCATCCCGATCGACCAGGCCCGCCGCACCGCCGACGAGATCATCAAAACCGGTCAGGCCACGCAGACCTTCATCGGCGCCACGGTGACCGACGCGCCGGAGGGCGGCGCGGCGATCCGCGAGATCACCCAGGGCAGCCCCGCCGAGCAGGCCGGGCTGAAGGCGGGCGACGTGGTGACCAAGATCGACGAGCGGGTGGTGGACAGCTCGGACGCGCTGGTCGCGGCCATCCGCACGAAGGCACCCGGCGAGAAGGTGAAGCTGACGCTGGCCTCGGGCAACGTGCTCGAAGTGACCCTCGGCGGCCAGCCGGTGCCGACCAACTAAACGCTCGGTCGCCTGGCGACCGAGACCAACTCCCGGCCTGGCGGGGAACCGGTCGAGATGAACCGCGGGTGATCAGGAAGCCCCCTCCTGGTCCCCGCGGTTCTTTCGGGTCAGCACATGAACGCCGATCCCGAGCCAGACGGCGGCGAGCGTGAGGCCCAGGCCCAGCCAGGGATTGCCGTCGTGCAGGCCGGGGCTGGGCGGGGTGCCGTGGTCGCGCCACAGCAGCGGAATCGCCAGCAGGCACAGCACCCCGGTGAGCGCCCCGCCGACCAGTAGCGGCCCAGATCGGGAGAGGGCGTAACCGGCCAGCGCGACCACCGGCGCGAGCAGCAGGTCGTGCACCAGCGGGCCCGCGACCAGCCAGAGCCCGACCGAAACGTCGGCCAGCGGCACCAGCAGAGCCACGCCGTAGACCAGCGCGGCGATGCCCGGGAGAGCCAGCAGATATCTCATCGGACCTCCAGCCGCCGAACCCATTTGGTCTGCAACACACCTGGCCGGTTCGGGGCGATCACGCGACACGGGTAACCGTGGTCGGGCGCCAGCACTTCGCCGTTGAGCTGGAGCGCGAGCAGCGTCAGCGGGTCGGCGGTGTGCGTGCCCGGCAGCTCGCTCGTGGCGTACAAACCGTTGCGCTCCAGGGAAAGCACGCGCACGTCCGAGCCAGGTTCGGCACCGGCGGCCCGCAACAGGTCGGGGAACGCGACCCCGGTCCACACCGCGGATTGGCTCCAGCCCTCAACGCAGGCGATCGGCAGTTCCGCGGTGGTCTGCGGGAGCGCGACGAGGTCGGTCAGCGAGAACGACCTGGTGCCGGCGGTGGTCGCGATTTCCAGGCGCCAGCCCGGCGGGATTTCGAGCACGCCCGCCGCCGCCGCGGTCCGGTTCACGGGAACTCCTTGCGTGCCCTTGTCCGTCCGCCACGAGAGCCCGGAAACGTGGCGCAGCCAGGGAACCGTCGCGCCCGCGGTGGCGACGACCGCAACGCCCGTGACCAGCCAGGTGGACCGCAGGAAGCCCCGGCGGGACAGCCCCGGCGACGGTTTCTCCGGTTTCTCCGGTTCCTTCGGGCCGCGGATGATCGGGAGCTTGACCGCCACGTGCACCACCACCGAACCGATCGCGATCCACGCGACCGCGTAGTGCAGCGACGGGAAGTAGAAGTCCCACGGGTAGTTCTGCGCCACGTTCAGCAGGCCCGTGGTCACCTCGAAGAACGCCGCGCCGGACAGCACGAGGATCGACAGCCGTTCCAGCGCGTGCGGAATCGAGCGCACGGCGGGCCGTTCGAACAGCTTCGGGTAGACCGTCCACAGTTTCGCCAGCAGCAGCGGAATCGACGCGATCCCGGAAATCACGTGCACGCCCTGCGTGATCCGGTACAGCTGCACCGGGCGGCTCGGCCAGGTGAACCAGCCGGGCGGGTGCTGGATGAGGTGGCTGAGCAGGCCGGTGAGAAAGCACAGCAGGAAGGTGACGCCCAGCGCGGCGCCGATGCGTGAGGTCACCGCCGGGGAGTGCGCGGCGGCGCGGAAGTGGTTCATCGTCGCCTCAGTTCGGCGAACCAGCGGTGGTCGCTGATCGCGGTCCATTCGGTGCGGAAACCGGTGCGGCTGGCGAGTTCCAGCAGCACGGTCCCGTCACTGCCGAGCAGGAGGTGGACGCGGTCGAGCAGCGCCACCGGGCCACCGCCGGTGCGTGAGGTCACCGCGGGGGAGTGTGCGGCGGCGCGGAAGTGGTTCATCGTCGCCTCAGTTCGGCGAACCAGCGGTGGTCGCTGATCGCGGTCCATTCGGTGCGGAAACCGGTGCGGCTGGCGAGTTCCCCGAGCGCGTCGGCGCCCACCCATGCCCACGGGAACCACGAACCGGTGCCGATCCGGACGTCGCTCCGCCGTAGGCCGCGGCCGGGCGGGTCGAGTTCCAGCAGCACGGTCCCGTCGTGACCGAGCAGCCGGTGCACCCGGTCGAGCAGCGCCACCGGGTCACCGCCGATGCCGATGTTGCCGTCGGCGAGCAGGACATGCCGCCAGCGGCCTTCGCCGGGCAGGGGCCGGAAGAGGTCGCGGTGCAGCGCGACCGCGCCGCGGGCCCTGGTCAGGCCGACGGCCACGGCGGAATGGTCGACGCCGAGCGCGGTGATCCCGCGGGCGGTCAGCGCGGCGGTGAGGCGGCCCGGCCCGCAGCCGAGATCGACGGTCGGCCCGGTGCAGCGCCCGAGCAGCAGCTCGTCGCCCGCGCCGGGGCGTTCGCTCCAGCGTTCCGCGGGCAGCCGGACGCGTTCGCCGGTGCCGGATTCCAGCCAGCACGGCCCGCCGAGCAGGCCGGTGTCGAAGGCCGTCATGCCGCCCACCCGAGCACCGCGGTGGCGAAGCGGCCGTGCGCGCGCGAAGCCACCGCGACCGCGTCCGCCATGGTGTCCACATCGGACAGCCGGGTGGCGATGTCGATGCTGAGGCCGGACAACGCCTTCCGGGTGAGCGCGCCGGTGTCCGGCCGGGACATCGGGACTTCGGTGAGGGCCCGCGCCCGCAGCGGATCGCGCAGGCCGAGCGCCCACCAGCCGCCGTCGTCGGCCGGGCCGAGCACGACTTCCCGCTCGTCGAGCCGGGCGGCCGTGGTGGCCAGGAGGTCCGGCGTGACCTGCGGGGTGTCCATGCCGATCTGCAGCACGGGCAGACCGGGGAAGTGCGCGGCGGTGTCGGCGTGCGCGTTGGCCAGCCGTTCGCCGAAACCGTCGCCGCGCTGGGGGAGGACCGTGGTGCGCGCGAGCACTTCGGTGAGTTCGGCGCGGTTCGCGGCCGCGTGCAGGTCGCCGGTGAAGGCGACCACCGGGACCGCGCCGGGCGTGGCGAGCACGGCGTCCAGCGTGTCGAGCAGCGACGCGGCGGCGATCCCGGCGGCTTGTTCGGGGGTCGCGGGCGGGCAGAGGCGGGTTTTGGCGAAGCCGGGCACGGGTGCTTTCGCGACCACGAGCAGGGCGAACCGGTTCATCGGGCGAGCACCCGCCCCATGTCGCGGACCGCGCGCAGCGTGCCGCGCACCGAGCCGGAGACCTTCGACTTCGTGCCCTTGGTGCGTTCGCGATAACTGACTTCGAACTCGTCAATCCGCCAGCCCGCGCGCCCGGCCTTCACCAGCAGTTCCAGCGGATAACCAAAAGCGCGATCAGTGATCTCCAAAGAGAGCAGGTGCTCTCGCCGAGCCACGCGCATCGGCGCGATGTCGCTGACCGCGAGCCCGCGACGGCGCAGCAAGGCCGCAAGCAGCGCGTTGCCCGCCCTCGCGTGCCAGGGCCACGCGTTGCCGCTCGTCGGCATTCGGCGTCCGACGGCCAGGTCGGCGCCGCCCTGGACGGCGGCCACCAGCACAGGCAGCTCGCCGGGATCCAGCGAACCGTCGGCATCCAGGAAGGCGACCAGCTCCGCGTTCGCCGCCTTCAGTCCTCTGTGGACAGCAGCACCATAACCGCGCCGCGGTTCGTGGACCACCTTCGCGCCGAGATCAGCGGCGATCTCCGGCGAGCCGTCACGGGAGCCGTTGTCGACCACGATCGGGCGGTAACCGCCGGGCAGTGCGCCGAGCACCCCGGGCAGCGCGGCCGCTTCGTCGAGGCAGGGGAGTATCACGTCGACCATCACGGTGGGCACGCTAGGTCCGCCGTGGACACCGCAAAACCCTTGCTGTGCTTACCAAACTGTGACAGCGGCGAGGTTCTTACCGGCTGGTGACGAACCACCGCGAACGCTCGACGCGCCGGTGCCGTCGGGCTTACCGTGCGCTGGTGGTCGACGTCCTGCCGCGCAAATCCGTGGCGTCCCGAGGTGATCTGCTGGCCGTCGGCGTGGCCGCGGTACTGGTCGCATTGGGCACCGCGCTCGGCCTCTACTTCAACCGCCCCGGTTCGGGCGTGGTCATTTTTGCGTTCGCGCCACCGCTCTACGGCGACTGGCTGCCACGCGTCGGCCCGGGTTCGCTTTTTGCCGTCCTGATCGCCGCGGCGGTGGTGATGTGGGGTCCGGCGCTGTCCGAACGGCTTTCCTGGCGCCCGCTGCTCGCGCTCGGTTACGGCGTAGCGGTCAGCTGGACGATGGCGCTCGCGTTGATCGACGGGTTCCGCACCGGATTCTCCGGTCGGCTCGAAAGCGAGCACGAATACCTGCGTGAGGTCCCCGGCATCACCGATATCCCGGTGATGCTGCGTGAATTCACCTCCCGCATTCTCGATTTCCAGCCGGATTCGTGGACCACGCACGTGTCCGGGCATCCACCGGGCGCGACCCTGGTTTTTGTCTGGCTCGACCGGCTCGGGCTCGGTGGCGGCACCTGGGCCGCAATCGTTTGCGTCCTGGTCGGTTGCCTGTTCGTGGTGGCCGTGCCGGTGACCGTCGCGGCGCTCGGGCGACCCGAGGCGGCCCGCGCGATGCTGCCGTTCGCCGTGCTCTTCCCGGGTGCGATCTGGGTGGGAGTCTCGGCCGACGGCCTGTTCGCCGGGGTGACCGCCACCGGAATCGCGTTGCTGGCGCTGGCCCGGCAGCGGCCGTTGCTGGCCCTGCCCGCCGGGATCGTGCTCGGCTTCGGGATCTTCCTTTCGTACGGCCTGGTACTGCTCGGGCTGCTCGCCATGGCGGTGGTCCGCAGCTGGCGGACGTTCGCGCTGGCGCTGTCGGGTGCGCTGGCCGTGGTGCTGATCTTCGCGCTGGCCGGGTTCTGGTGGCTGGACGGCTACCACCTGGTGGTCGAGCGGTACTACCAGGGCATCGCCAGCGAACGGCCGTACGGCTACTGGGTGTGGGCGAACCTCGCCTGCCTGGCCATCGCGGCGGGCCCGGCGCTGGTCGCCGGGGCGCGGCGGACGATCGCCGG
This sequence comes from Amycolatopsis albispora, assembly GCF_003312875.1. Classification (NCBI taxonomy): domain Bacteria; kingdom Bacillati; phylum Actinomycetota; class Actinomycetes; order Pseudonocardiales; family Pseudonocardiaceae; genus Amycolatopsis; species Amycolatopsis albispora. The sequence continues at coordinate 5,381,402 of NZ_CP015163.1, read as the reverse complement.
CCGCTGGTCCGATCCGGTGGTGCTGCTCGGGCTCGCGGCACTGCTGGCGGTCGCGTTCGCGGACCTTTCGGGGCTTTCGAAGGCCGAAACCGAGCGGATCTGGTTACCGTTCGCGGTGTGGCTGCTGCCCGCCGCGGCGCTGCTGCCCGCACCCGGCAGGCGCTGGTGGCTGGCCGCGCAGGCGGTGACCGCGCTCGTGGTGAACCATCTGGTCTTCACCTACTGGTAGGAGCTGGCATGACGCAGGAGAGCGGGCGGGTGCTCGTGGTCGACGACGACGAGACCGTGCGCGACGTGGTGCGCCGGTACCTGGAGGTCGCCGGGTTCGCCGTCGAGGTCGCGGGCACCGGCGAGGAGGGCCTGCGGGTGTTCGCCGAGCGGGCGCCCGACCTGGTGGTGCTCGACGTGATGATGCCGGGGATCAGCGGGCTGGAGGTGTGCCGCCGGCTGCGGCAGATCAGCCAGGTGCCGGTGGTGCTGCTGACCGCGCTCGGCGAGGAGGAGAACCGGATCGCCGGGCTCGAACTAGGCGCCGACGACTACGTGACCAAGCCGTTCAGCCCGCGCGAGCTGGCGCTGCGGGTGATCTCGGTGCTGCGCCGGGCGCGCCTGCCGAGCCGTCCCGCGGCACCCGCCGAGGAACTGCGTGACGGCGACCTGGTGCTGCGGACCAGCGCGCGCGACGCCACGCTCGGCGGGGTCGACCTGCCGCTGACCGCCCGCGAGTTCGACCTGCTGGCCTTCTTCCTCACCCATCCCGGCACCGCGTTCTCGCGCACCGACCTGCTGGAGAAGGTCTGGGGCTGGGACTTCGGCGACCAGTCCACGGTGACCGTCCACGTGCGACGGTTGCGCGAGAAAATCGAGCCGGAGCCAGCGAAACCCGTCCGGGTGGCCACGGTGTGGGGCGTCGGCTACCGCTACGACCCGGTGGCGTCACGATGATCGAACCCGACGAATCCTTCGGTGCCATGCTCACGCACGCGTGGCACATCCTGCCGTTCGCGTTGCTGTTCGCGTTGCCGGCGGTGGTGCTCGGCGGGCTGGTGCTGTACCGGCTGCGGCACGGTTCACTGGCGGCCACGCTGACCGTGCTGGTGCTGATCCCGCTGGTCGCCACGCTGACCGGGGTGCTCGGCGTCAGCGGGTTCATGTTCAACTCGACGCTGACCACGATGGTGTTGGTGTGCCTGCTGGTCGCGGTGGTGGTGGTGCCCTGCGCGATCGTGTTCGGCCGGGCCATCGCGCGGCGCAGCGTTTGGGAACGCGAGGCGCGGGAACGCGAGCGCGCGGCGGAGGCGTCGCGCCGTGAACTCGTCGCCTGGATCAGCCACGACCTGCGCAGCCCGCTGGCCGGCATCCGCGCGATGGCCGAGGCGCTGGCGGACGGGGTGGTCTCCGAACCCGCCGAGGTTGCCGGGTACGCGCAGCGCATCGGCGGCGAGAGCACGCGGCTGTCGGGCATGGTGGACGACCTGTTCGAGCTGTCCAGGATCACCGCGGGCGCGCTGCGGCTGACCATGTCCGCGGTGCAGCTGCGCGACGTCGTCAGCGACACCATCGCCGCGCAAACTCCGGTGGCGCACCGGAAACGCGTGCGCGTCGAGGCGCACGCCCAGGCGTCGCCGGTGGTCAGCGGCAGCGATCCGGAACTGGCGCGGATCGTGCGGAACCTGGTGTCGAACGCGATCCGGCACACCCCGCCGGACGGCACGGTCGCGGTGCAGATCGGCGTGGCCGGCTCGGAGGCGCTGATCGCCGTCGATGACGGCTGCGGTGGCATTCCCGAGGACGAGATCGGACGCGTTTTCGACGTCGCCTTCCGCGGCACCCGCGCCCGCACGCCCGAGCGTGATGGTGCGGGCGGCGGGCTCGGGCTGGCGATCGCGAAGGGCCTGGTGGAGGCGCACCGGGGGCGGATCCTCGTCCGCAACCACGGACCGGGCTGCCGGTTCGAGGTGCACCTGCCGCTGGCTTAGCCGACCTGGCTTGGGCCCACTTCGGCGACCAGCCCGTCCCGGGGTCGCATGGCCGCGAGGCTGGTGGCCCGCATGCGCTGCGGCCGCAGGCGGAGGTCGGCGCGCGCGAGCACGCGGGCCAGCATGACGGCGAGTTCGGTGGTCGCCATGGTCGCGCCGATGCACCGGTGCGGGCCGCCGCCGAACGGCAGGAACTCGTGCGGGCCCGCTTTGCCGTCGCGCCAGCGGTCCGGGCGGAAGGCGAGCGGGTCCTCCCACAGCCCGGGCAGCCGGTGTGTGACGTACGGGCTGTACAGCAGCAGGGTGCCCGGCCGGAAGCGCTTGCCGTGGAACTCGAAGCCCTCGACCACCTTTCGCGCGGAAACCACCGCGGGCGGATAGAGGCGCAGCGTTTCCTGCACGATGCCGGTGAGGAACGGCATGGCCTTGAGGCTTTCGCGATCCGGCGGCCGTTCGCCGAGCACGTCGCGGATTTCGGCGGCCGCGCGCTCGCGGGTGGCGGGGTCGCCGAGCACCGCGTACAGCGCCCAGGCCATCGCCGCGCTGGTGGTCTCGTACCCGGCGGCGATCAGCGACACTACCTGGTCGCGGACCTCCAGGTCGCTGAGTTCGCCGTCGCGCACCAGGGTGGCCAGCGCATGATCGTCCACTTCGGACTCCCCGGCGCGGGCTCTGGCGATCTCGGCGTAGATCCGCTCGTCGACGCGGGCGCGGGCGGCCATCGCCCGCCGCCACAGCGGGGTGCGCAGGCGCCGGTGCAGGTCCACCGCCTGCGGCAGGCGGTCGATCAGGTCGAGCAGCGGCTGCAGCTCGGTGCCGAAGAAGTCCGCCGCGCCGGCCAGCCGCGCGCCGAACAGCGACTGGATGGTGCTGCGCCGGATCGCGGCGCGGAACTCCTGGTAGAGGTCCAGCACCTGGCCGGGGCGCCACGCGTCGATGGTGGCGTCGGCGGTGGCCGCCATGATCCGCAGGTAGTGGTCGATCTGGCGGAGGTGCAGGGCGGGCTGCACCAGCCGCCGCCGTCGCCGGTGGTCGTCGCCGTCGCTGACGATCAGCGCGGTTGTGCCGTCCACCGGGACGAGGAGGTCGAACGCCTCACGCCAGCTGAACAGGTGGGAGTTGGCGAAGACGAACTGGTTGGCCTCGGGGCCGAGCAGGTAGGCGAACTTCGGGCCGACGCGGATCGCCGGGCCGAAGCGGGCGTGCAGGCTGAGCAGGAGTTCGCCGGGTGGGTAACGCACGGTCCGGAGCTGGGTGGTCGTCGCCGCCGTCATGCCGTTCGAGATTACGCGCTTCGGAGCGGCGCGGTCGCGAAGTCGGCGACGCCCTCGGTGAAGCCGACGCGGGCGGTGAAGCCGAGCACCTTCTCGGCCAGCGTGGGGTCGGCGACCACGTGCCGCACGTCGGCCGGTCGCGCCCCGCCGACGATCCGCGGCTCCGGGCCGCCGCACGCGCGGGCCAACTCGGTGGCCAGGTCGCCGACGGTGTGGGGCACGCCGGAGCAGACGTTGACCGCGGTGATCTCCTCGGGCGGATCGGTGTCGAGGGCCCGGACGTTGGCCAGCGCGATGTCGTCCACGTGCACGAAGTCGCGCCGTTGCCGCCCGTCTTCGAGCACGGTCGGGGCCTCGCCGCGTTCGAGTGCCGAGCGGAACAGGGAGGCGACGCCGGCGTACGGGGTGTTCCGCGGCATCCGCGGGCCGTAGACGTTGTGGTAGCGCAGCGCCCAGACCTGGCCGCCGGTCTGGCGGGCCCAGGCGCCGGCGAGGTGCTCCTGGGCGAGCTTGGTGGCGGCGTACGTGCTGCGGGGGTTCAGGGGCGCGTCCTCGGGCACCAGGCGGGATTCGAGTTCCTCGCCGCAGCGGGGACAGCGCGGCTCGAACCTGCCTTCGTCCACATCGGACTGGTGCCGGGGCGAGGGCGGAGTGGTGCCGTGCTCGGCGCAGGCGTAGCGGCCCTCGCCGTAGACGACCATGGAGGAGGCGAGCACCAGCTTGGTGATGCCCGCGCGGTGCATGGCGGCGAGCAGGACGGCGGTGCCGTAGTCGTTGTTCCAGGCGTAGGCGGGCGCGTCGGACGGATCGACCCCGTGGCCGACGATCGCCGCCTGGTGGCAGACGGCGTCGAAGCCGTCGAGTTGTTCGGCGCGCAGATCGGTGACGTCGCCCCGGATGAACTCGTGGTCGCGGGTGTATTCGGGGGTGGTTTGGTGCGCGGTCGGGGTGAGGCTGTCGAGCAGGACGGGCTCGTCGCCGCGGGCGGCCAGCTGATCGGCGATGTGGGACCCGATGAACCCGGCTCCGCCGGTGATGAGTACTCGCACCCGGATCACGCTAGGGCGGCCGGGGGTGCCGGGGGCAGCGCTGCGGGGTGGCCGTCAGGCTTCCGTCACAATTGCCCGCCCGGGCTGCGTGGTGATCGTCCGCGGCGGGTTCGCGCTACGGTGGGCACATGGAACGCAGTGCACAACGGCTGGGCCGTGCCCTTGTGGTGATCGTGGACGACCGTGCCGCCCACGGCGAGGTCGACGACACCGCTGGTCCGCTGGTCACCGAGTTGCTGGAAGAGGCCGGGTTCATCGTGGACGGCACCGTGGTGGTGCACGCCGACACCGTGGCCATCCGGAACGCGCTGAACACGGCCGTGATCGGCGGGGCGGACCTGGTGGTCACCGTCGGCGGGACGGGCGTGTCGCCGCGCGATGTCACCCCGGACGCGACGGCGGGTGTGCTGGACCGCCCGATCCCGGGGATCGGTGAGGCCCTGCGTTCCTCCGGCCTGGCCGCGGGCGCGGTGGACGCCGGGATTTCGCGTGGTCTGGTCGGCGTTTCGGGCAGCACCCTGGTGGTCAACCTGGCGGGCTCGAGGGCCGCCGTCCGCGACGGCATGGCGACGCTTTCGGCGCTGGTGCCCTACGTGATCGACGAGCTGTCCGGGCTGAACGAGTCCTGATGTCTTCGCCTGCTGATCCGGATCGCCGCCGCCTGGAGGAAATCTTCGGCGACGTGCTGCCGGAGACCACCTCGGACGAACGCCCCCAGGAACCCAGCGGCGACCAGGATGCGTGGTACGAGGAAAACCGCCCACCCCACCACGACCGCTGACCGCTTTCTGGACGCCTGCTCCTGTGTGCGTGGAGCAGGCGTCCTTTTTGTCCGCGTTGCCTTCGACGGTCGGGCAGGTAGGTGGCGGCCTGGACAGGGTTTTGGGGCCGGAGCGGTGGCATGCTCTGCCAGGTTCAGGACCAGGCTGGTGCCCTACCAGCCCTATTTGGCCCGGTTGGTCCTATTTGCGTCGATTTGGCCACCGAAGTTGTCTGGCCACCGAAGTTGTCTGGCTGCCGCCGTTGTGGCCTGCCGAGGCCACTAGCTGGCCGAGCCCTGGTTACCCGCGGAACTTGCCGGTCTGGTGAGGCCGCCTGCTGCCCCCTTGTCCGGCGGGTAGTCAGCGCCCGGATCGTCGTATGCCCGCCGCCTGCAGCCAGGCAGCCCGATGCATGTTGGACGCGGAGGCTTGCCGTCGTGGTGGCTTGTCTGTCGGCTCGTCTGGATGAACGGCCTGCCCTACACCGCGGTGCACGACCCGCCCAGCTGGCGTGCCCCCCGTCACCCTGCAACCCCGGCACGTCCGCCGCCGTGGACTGGGCCGCGGCTGCAGTCAGAGCGTCGGTCGCGGGCCGAGGTGCCTGGAAGCTGGACCTCGCCTCCAGCCCTGGCGTGGGGTGCACGCCGGGTGCCGGATGCGGAGGCTCGGTTGGAGCGGCAGGCCGAACCGGTGATGCACCGCTGGCTGCCGAGGTCGCGGAGGCCACGCACCTGTGCGTGTTGCGGGAAACGGCGTGCTGAACTGTTTCTCGGTGTCGCCTGGGCACCCGTTCTAGCTGGCGGGCAGCGGACGGCATTCGGCGTGCATCTCCGTCGGCCGGGCGTTGCTGACCGAGCTCAGCCCGGACGAGCTGCACATCCGCTTCGGCACCGCCGAGCCGGTCTGTGCCGAGCACCCGATCCGCCCGCACAGCATCGCCGAGCTGTGGGTCGCGCTTGGTGTCGCGTTGGTCGAATGCTTGTCGTCTGTCGCGGCCCGTCGTCGGCAGCCTCACGGCGGTTGCAGCCCCGGCCCCGGCTGCAGTCCAGGTGTCCGACGCAGGGTGGGCGTCGGATGTCTGCCGTCGTGGTTGGCAGGCCGGTTGCCTGTCACGCGACTCGTCGTCGGCAGCCTGGGCGGCGGATGCGGCCAGGGTCCGGTTGCGGTCCGGTGGCGGCTGCGGCAGGGCTCGGCTGCAGTCCGGGTGTCGGCTCTGGGCTGGGCGTCGGGTGTCTGCCGTCGTGGGTTGGCAGGTTGGTCGCCTGTCGCGCGACTCGTCGTCGGCAGCCTGGACGTCGGATGCGGCCAGGGTCCGGTTGCGGTCCGGTGTTGGCTGCGGCCAGGGCTCGGCTGCAGTCCGGGTGTCCGACGCCGGGTGGGCGTCGGATGTCTGCCGTCGTGGGTTGGCAGGTTGGTTGCCTGGCGCGTGGCTCGTCGTCGGCAGTCTGGACGGCGGATGCGGCCAGGGTCCGGCTGCGGTCCGGTGTTGGCTCCGGCCAGGCACGGCTGCAGTCCGGGTGTCGGCTCTGGGCTGGGCATCGGGTGTCTGCCGTCGTGGGTTGGCAGGTTGGTCGCCTGTCGCGCGACTCGTCGTCGGCAGCCTGGGCGGCGGATGCGGCCAGGGCCCGGTTGCGGTCCGGTGGCGGCTGCGGCCAGGGCTCGGCTGCAGTCCGGGTGTCGGCTCTGGGCTGGGCATCGGATGCTTGCCCTGGTGGGTGGCCTGTTCGTCGGCTGGCGTGCGGTTGTCGGTTGGTGCCGACTGTCGCAGGCGCCCCACCCGTCGTTGAGGAAGGCGCCTGCCTGGATGTTGGCTGGGTGCGTGCTATTGCTTGCAGGGAGCCTGTCGTGTGTGGGGAGTCCGCGCCGAGTTGCCCGGCTGGGCACACGAACGGCGGTTCTACTTCGATCCCGCCTGGAACCCCGGGCGGCAGGTGCTGATCCACCCGTGCCCCGGCGCCACCTTCCGCATCGACTGGCAGTCGGTCGCGGGATGGCCGTCGCTGGCGGCGGCGCTGGGGCGGCGGCTGGGGTCTGGGTGGGGAGTGGGGACCGGAGAGAGGGGTCAGGGCCGCGGGGTGCGGTCGCGGGTGTCGGTCGACTGCTGTTGCTGGCGCAGCAGGTCGCGGGATGGCCGTCGCTGGCGGCGGCGCTGGGGCGGCGGCTGGGGTCTGGGTGGGGAGTGGGGACCGGAGAGAGGGGTCAGGGCCGCGGGGTGCGGTCGCGGGTGTCGGTCGACTGCTGTTGCTGGCGCAGCAGGTCGCGGGATGGCCGTCGCTGGCGGCGGCGCTGGGGCGGCGGCTGGGGTCTGGGTGGGGAGTGGGGACCGGAGAGAGGGGTCAGGGGCGCGGGGTGCGGTCGCGGGTGTCGGCCGACTGCTGTTGCTGGCGCAGCAGGTCGCGGATTTCCTTCAGCAGCTCGACATCCGTCGGCTCGGCCGGGCCGGTTTCCTTGCCCCGCTTGCGGCGTTCCTGCACCTTCTGCAGCGGCAGCACGAACAGGAAGTAGACCACCGCGGCGACGATCAGGAAGTTGATCGCGGCGTTGATCACGCCGCCGAGGTCCATGAACGTGCCCTGGTTGCCGGAGAAGATGTAGAAACCCAGGCCTTGTGCGGCATCCGACCCGCCGATGGCGTTGATCAACGGCTTGATCAGGCCGGTGGTGAAGGCGGTGACGATCGCGGTGAAGGCCGTGCCGATGACGACCGCAACGGCCAGCTCGACGACGTTGCCGCGCATCAAGAAGTCCTTGAAGCCTTTGAGCACGGGGGTTTCTCCTTTCCAGCAGGGACAAAAAACGCTACCGGAGCGTAACGGTTACCGGCCCGTCGAGCGCGGCGGAAGCGAGGGGCGTGGCGGCCTCCGAAGGCACCGCGACCAGCACGAGCGGGCCTTTCGCCGAATGTGGCCGTGACCTGCTCTCACCCGCCGAGGTGACCACCGTGACCACGGTCACCGCGGAGGCGAGCTGGCGACGATGTTCGTTCGCGGCCACCACGTCCACCCGCGTGCCGGGATGCAGGAGCTCGGCGACGCCCGGATCGGCCAGCCGCAGGGGCACCGTGGACGTGCCGGGCGGACCGTGCGAAGGGGACACCAGGCGCACATCGGTCAGCGGCTCACCCGCCCTGGCGGCCCCGGCCAGCATGCGCTCGGGCCCCTGGCCGGACAGCGCGCCCGCCGGGCGCAGCTCGGCCGGGATGTGGATGACTTTGGTATCAGCCGCGGTCAGCAGGGTGCCCGCGCTCAGGTCACGGGCGGCGACCAGGGTGGGCTCGCCAGACGGGCCGCGCGGTAGCAGCACCGGGGCCAGGGCCAGCGCGATGGCGGTCAGCGCCAGCAGCGCGGCCAGCGCCTTCCGGAGGCGATGGCCGCTGACCAGCGCGTTCAGCCGCGTGAAGAGATCTTCGAAGAGTTGCACGATTCCCCCGTTGCCGGTGGGGGATCGGCTTGGTGATCCCCCGCGGTGGGGACGTTATGGCGCGGGGGTGCGGGGGAGCCAGCGGTTGGCGGGGCGCCTGTGGACAAGTGGGCGCCTGTGGACAACTCGGTGGATCAGGAAGCGGCGGCGGCCTTGGTCGTGGTAGATGAAGAGGAGGACGACGAAGACGACGACGCCGAGGAGGTGGTCGAAGAAGTAGAGCTGGACGAGTCGCTCTTGGCCGAGGTCGCCGAGGTCTCAGCGGGCTTCGAGCCGGACTTGCTCGACGAGGACTTCGAGTCGGAGCGCGAGTCGTTGCGGTAGAAACCGCTGCCCTTGAAGATCACGCCGACCGCACCGTAGAGCTTGCGCAGCGGGCCGGTGCACTGCGGGCACTCGGTCAGGCTGTCGTCGGAAAACGACTGGACCGCCTCGAAGCGGTGGTCGCACTCCTTGCAGGCGTACTGGTACGTGGGCACAGCTGCTCCTTCGGGGCATTGGCACTCGGGACTCAAGAGTGCTAACCCAATTGTGCTTCAGATCATTCCCCGAACGCAAACCAGCCTTCGTCACACCCCTGGCCGCGCGAGCGGAAGGCGGACAAAACCGCGGCCGGGCAGCAGCACGCCGGTCATCAGGGCGTCGTGTGGTTCGGCGGGCAGCCGCGGCACCAGCTCCTCGTCACGCACGATCGCCACCAGGTCAGCGTGCGAAACGGCACCGAGTGAACGGTCGTAGAACCCGGCGCCCCGGCCCAGCCGGACGCCGTGGTGATCGACCGCGAGCGCGGGTACGAGCACCAGCGTGGCCTGCTTGACCGCGGTCGCGCCGAGCCGGGCCCCCACAGGTTCCAGCACGCCGCGGAACCGGCCGGGGGCCAGCGACGCGGAGCCGGTGTACTCGGCCCAGTCCAGCGGCCCCGGCTCGGCTGGAACGACCGGCAGCAGCACCCGTGAACCCGCATTACGCAGCACGTCGAGCAGCGCGAGTGAACCCGGCTCCGACCCGAAGGGCACGTAACCGCACACCGTCTCCGCGGGTGGCAGTCCGGCGACGAAGCGGGCCAGCGCGCTCGCCTCGGCGACCCGGCGCGCGATCGGCACCGCCGACCGCGCCGCCGTCAGCCGTTCGCGCCACTCCGCCTTGCTCAGGTGCTCATTGCCCACTGCTCGCACCAGCTCAGGTTAGGCTTTGCGCCCATGACGGGCGCCGAAACCACGCAGACGTTCCGAACCGCCATCGTGCCTGCCGCCGGGCTGGGCACCCGATTCCTGCCGACCACCAAGGCCGTGCCGAAAGAGCTGCTGCCGGTGGTCAACCGGCCGGGCATCGAGCTGGTCGCCGAAGAGGCCGCCGAAGCGGGCGCGCAGCGCCTGGTGATCGTCACCTCCCCTGGCAAGGAATCGGTGGTCGACTACTTCCGGTCCGCGCCCGAACTCGAAGAAACCCTGTCCGCCAAGGGCAAGACCGAACTGCTGGACAAGATCCGCCGGGCGCCTGCCCTGCTCGACGTCGACGTCGCGATCCAGAAGCAGGCGCTGGGCCTCGGCCACGCCGTCGCGCAGGCCGAGCCGAACCTGAACGACGACGACGAAGCGGTCGCCGTGCTGCTGCCGGACGACCTCGTGCTGCCGACCGGAGTGCTCACCAGGATGGCCGCGGTGCGCGCGAAGGAGGGCGGCAGCGTGCTGTGCGCCTTCGACATCCCGCGCGAGCAGATCTCCCCCTATGGGGTGTTCGACGTGACCGACACGGAGGACCCCGATGTGAAGCGCGTGCACGGCATGGTGGAGAAGCCGAAGCCGGAAGACGCCCCGTCCACCTACGCCGCGGCGGGGCGATACCTGCTGGACAGGGCCATTTTCGACGCGTTGCGCCGGATTACCCCCGGCTCCGGCGGGGAACTCCAGCTGACCGACGCCGTCGCCCTGCTGATCGAGGAGGGTCACCCGGTTCATGTGGTGGTCCACCGCGGTGGCAGGCACGATCTCGGCAACCCCGGCGGTTTCCTGCGGGCAGCCGTCGACTTCGCGCTCGACGACCCCGAGTACGGGCCGTCGCTGCGCACCTGGCTGACCGAACGAATCGAGAACGCGAGCCGATGACCGCCCCAGACGCGCCTGACGTCCCCGACGCGCCGAACCCCGCCGCGCCCGCGGAGGGTGTCGCCGAGGAACTCGCCGAGTTCCGCTCCGTCGACGCCCAGATCGCCCTTGCCCTGGAAGCCGCGGTGCGCCCGCGGCCGGTCCGGGTGGCGATCTCGGAAGCGCAGGGACTGTTGTGTGCCGAGGAGGTCGTCGCCGAGCACGCGCTGCCCGGCTTCGACCAGGCGGCTGTGGACGGGTACGCGGTGCGCAGCGTGGACGTGCGCACCGCCGGGCAGGAGCCGGTGCAACTCCCGGTGGTCGGCGAGATCCCGGCCGGGTCGCGGCAGCCGCGCCGGCTGCAGCCAGGTCAGGCCGTGCGCGTGGCCACCGGCGCGCCGCTGCCCACGCTCGCCGACGCCGTGGTGCCGACCGCCTACACCGACGACCACCACGCCAAGGTGACCGTGCACAAGCCGGTGCCGTCGGCCGGGTACGTGCGGCGGACCGGCGAGGACGTGCAGATCGGCGACGTCGCGGTGCGTCAGGGCGACACCATCGGCTCGGCGCAGGTGGGCCTGCTCGCCGCGGTCGGCAAGGCCAAGGTGCTGGTCTACCCGCGACCGCGGGTGTCCATTGTGTCCGTCGGCGACGAGCTGGTGGACATCGATCGCACGCCGTCGGTCGGGCAGGTCTACGACGTGAACTCGTACGCGCTGGCCGCCGCGGCGCGCGACGCCGGCGCGGAGGTGAGCCGCGTCGGGATCGTGCCGAGCGACCCGAAACGGCTGCGCGAGGTGGTCGAGGGCAGGCTGCTGATGTCCGAAGTGGTCGTGGTGGCCGGTGGCGCGGGCGGCAGCTCGGGTGACGAAGTGCACGCGGCGCTGTCCGAGCTGGGCCGCATCGACCTGACGCGGGTCGCCATGCACCCGGGCTCGGTGCAGGGCTTCGGCAGGCTCGGGCCGGACGCGGTGCCGACCTTCCTGATCCCCGGCAACCCGATGAGCGCGCTGGTGGTCTTCGAGGTGCTGGTGCGCCCGCTGATCCGCGCGGCACGCGGCACGCGGAACCCGCACCGCCGCATGGTCGGCGCGCGGCTGCTGTCGCCGATCACCTCCACCAAGGGGCGGAAGGGTTTCCTGCGCGGGCAGCTGCTGCGCGACGAGGGCAACGGCGAGTACCTGGTGCAGCCGCTCGGCACCTCCGGCGCGCACCTGCTGGCCTCGCTGGCGGAGGCGAACTGCCTGATCAACATCGACGAGGACCTGACCGAGGTGGCCGCTGGCGACGAGGTCAAGGTGACCTTCCTGGCGCAGCGCGGCTGAGCGGGTGTCGCAGCTCTACGGCGTGGAAGGCAGGCACCCCGGCTGGCCTGCGAAGCTCGGCCCGCTGCGGGTGAAGGCCGGCCTGGTCGCCGTGCGGCCGGTGCGGTTGCGCGACGGCGGTGAGTGGAGCCGGGCGCGCCTGCGGGATCGCGCGCACCTGGAGGAGTGGGAGCCGACCGGCACCGGCACCTGGGCGGAGCGGAATTCGACGTGGTCGTGGCCCCCGCAGTGGTCGGCGCTGCGCTCGCTGGCCCGGCGCGGGCAGTGCCTGCCGTTCACGATCACCGTGGACGGCAAGTTCGCCGGGCAGATCACCGTCGGGAATGTGATCAGGGCCTCGCTGCGGTCCGCGTGGGTCGGGTACTGGGTGTCCACTTCGGCCGTTCGGGGCGGCGTGGCCACCGCGGCCGTGGCGCTGGTGGTGGACCACGCGTTCCGCGTCGCCGGGCTGCACCGCATCGAGGCGACGGTGCGGCCGGAGAACACGGCCAGCATCCGGGTGCTGACCAAAGCCGGGTTCCGGCAGGAGGGCCTGCTCCAGCGCTATCTCGACGTGGCTGGCGACTGGCGCGACCACCTGCTCTTCGGGATCACCGCCGAGGAAACCGGCCTCGGGCTCACCGCCCGGCTGATCGCCGCCGGACACGCTGACTACGCGTGACCGCGCGGGTCGCCCGTTACCACATCGGGCTGTTTTCACCTAATTCAGTGACAAGTTCCGGTATTGAACCCGGCGAGCCTTCCGGAGATCTGTTACTCCTGTGACTAACGTGACGAACGTAGGAGTTCACGTCGGGGGAGGTGACGGGAGATGCCAAGCTCGTTGATCATCGTCGCGCTGGCCGCGGCATGGCTCGTCGTCCTCGTTCCCATGATCGCGCGCAAGCGCCAGGAGATCGCGCGCACCGCCGACTCCGCGTTGGCCGCCAGGGTCGTGCGGAGCGGGAGCACACGCCACGAGGGGCGAGAGGAGTTCGCGATGTCCGAGACCGGCAAGCCGCAGGCGCGCGACGACCAGGACGCCGACGACGAGTTCGACGAGGTCGATGTCGAACTCGAAGACGAGGTGGACGATCTCGACGACCTCGACGACGTGGAGCCCGCGCCGGCGGGCCGCGACCTGCCGCCGCTGCCGCAGCCGCGCGAGGGCGGCCGCCAGTACCGGCCGGGCCGGGGTGGCTACGACCCGGAGGCCGCGGAGATCGCGGCCAGGGCGAAGTACGCCTACCGGCAGCGCGTGGTGGTCATCCTGCTCGTGCTGGCCGTGGTCACCGCCGCGCTGGCCGCGTTCCTGACGCCGCTGGTGTGGTGGGCGCACGGCGCGGTCGACCTGGTGCTCGTCGGGTACCTCGCGTACCTGCGCCGCCAGGTCCGGATCGAGAACGAGATCCGGCAGCGCCGGTCGTCGCGGCTGAACGCGGGCACGCGGGTCACCCGGCGCCCGGTACGGGAGGACGAGGACGAGGCGGATGTCCCGGTGGCCGCGCCGCCACGACCGCCGCGGCGGGAGATCCCGGAGCGCAAGCCGTCGCCCACCTCGCGCCTGCGCCGGCACGCCGTCGTGGTCGACCCGGAGGACGAGGACCCGGCCTTCCACGAACTCGACGACCCAGGTCAGCGGTCCTTCCGCCGGGCAGCCGGCGAATAGGACCCCCCGGCTCGGGCAGCGAACAGCCACTGTTATGCTGAACGAGCTTTCAGGGGCTGTAGCGCAGTTGGTAGCGCGTCTCGTTCGCATCGAGAAGGTCAGGGGTTCGATTCCCCTCAGCTCCACCCTAGGGGTCTTACTAGAACACGGCACCGAAACAACGCCACGTAGTAGGACCTGAAGACCGTTGGTAGCCACGGGGCCGCCTCCCTTTTGGGAGGCGGCCCTTTTGGCATTTCGGGGTCGGGTGTCGGTTCGTGGCTCCGGCACGGTCACGTCGGTGGTCTGCCAGTCGCTCTGGACGGCGTGCAGATGTGCGAAGGGCTCTCGGAGGCTGTGGTCGGCGATCTGGTCGTCATCGACGTAGATGCTGTGGAAGATCGCTTGGTTGAGCATGCGGCGTTGCTGTTCGTCGCAGCGGCGGTAGAGCTCTTGGGGGTTCTCCAGCAAGGTGAGCGCGGCTTCGATGAGCCGGGCGCTGTCGGAGAGGTTCTCGGTCGTGGTGGTGAGGCGTTCGCCGAGGCGTCGTCGCTGGCGGGCGATCTCGCGGAGCTTGGTCTTGATCTTGTCCTGCCCGATGGTGGAGTCGGCCGCCAGTTCGATGAGGTTCTCTTCGCGGGTGTCCAGCGCCTGCAACTCGGTGGTGAGTTGTTTGTGGAGCAGTCGCTCGGACGCTTCTTGCTCGTCGATGGTGCGGGCGACTTCGGCGCGGACGGTGGCGACGAACTTGGCGCTGAAGCGGATCGTGGCGTAGTGGTTTTCCACGGCGTCTTCGATAAGGGCGACGTTGATGTGCGGTGCTTCACAGCTGCCGTTCTGCTTGTTGCGGCAGAAGAAGTAGGTGTATTCGCTGCCTCGGGAGTTGACGGTGTGCTGGACGATCAGCCGCTGGGTGATGCCCGCTCGTTTGCAGCGTCCGCAGAACAACGAGCCCTTGAGGTAGTGGGGGTGCTCGCGGCGGCGTTCTCCTGCCGTGGAGCGGGATTCGAGGAGATCCTGGACGCGATCGAACAGGTCCTCGTCGATGAGTGGCTCGTGCCGGCCTTGGACCTCCTCGCCATCGACCTCTACGTATCCGAGGTAGTAGCGGTCTCGCAGCATCATGGAGAGCTTGTTGATCGAGACTTGCTTGGCGGGATGGCGACCGGTGGGCCGGGTGCGCAGGCCGCGATCGTAGAGCTCGTCGGACAGGTCTTCCAACGAGTAGTCACCGGTGACGTAGAGCTCGAAAGCAAGCTGGACAAAGGGCGCGCGTTCGGGGTCGACGGCGATGGTGCGGATTTCGCGGCCGTCGAACCGGTCTCGGACGTTGAGGTAGCCCAGCGGCGCGCGGCCGATCGTGCCGCCATTCTTGGCTTTCTGCTTCATCTTGTACGCGATGTCCGCGCCGGACTCCCGCGACTGATACTCGTTGAAGGTGGCCAGGATGCCGTGCATGAGCTGACCGACCGGCGAGTCGTCGATGGACTCGGTGGCCGACACGAGGGTGACCCCGCGCTTACGGAGATCGGCCATGACGATGGCGTCGTCGAGCCGGTTCCGCGCCATCCGGGACAGCTTGTAGACGATGATGTAGTCGACGTCGCCCGCGTTGCGAACTCGCGTGAGCATCCGCTGGAACTCGACTCGCTTCGACATCTCGGTCGCTGTGCGACCAGGCTCGACGTATTCATCAATGATCGTCAAGCCGAGTTGCTCGGCTTTGCGCTGGCATTTGACGCGCTGGGCGGGTATCGAGATACCTTCGGGGTCGTAGTCGTTCTTGACCTGGCCAGCCGATGACACCCGCAGATAGATCACTGCCCGGCTTCCCGGCTCCACCGCTTCGGCGACCGTCGATAGGACGGCAGGGAGAGCGTCATCCCCGAGCAGTTCGTCGACGAGATCGTCGTATGCACTGGTCATCGCGCGCTCGTCTCGGTCGCCGAGTGCTCGGGCTCGATGAACACGTCAACGAGGTGCAGGCCGAGCTCTTCGATAAGGCGTTGGCACGCCGCGCGCTGCGCGTCCAGGGAGGCAGCCGTGGCCGGGGCGTCTGATGCCATACGCCGGTAGGTGACGACCCGAAGCTTCGGCTCCGCTGCGGTCGAGGCCGCCGATAGCGTTGCGGAGAAAACACCTTTGCACCAGTTTCCGGAAGGTTCTGCGTTCGCGCCCGTCATCCCACGCTCTTCTCGTCTATTTCGGAATGGAGATCGCCACAAAATGGCTGCCGCTCGAAAGTCGGCGTCTCCTTTTTCAATTCAAATATTACCTCGATGTGCCGTGATTCTTTACGCCGCTTCCGAATGGTCGATTTGCTGCTCTTCCGATGCAACGTTTGATTCTTGCGTACCGAACGAGTCGTTTTCGGGCGCGTCTTCGTCTTGCCTTGCTGTTGTTGCGAGACTCACGATGACTTTTGCGAGCTTGCGAATGTCAGGCGGATCGTGACGAATGCCTCGGATCGCAACGCCCCCAGAATTGGCGGGATGGCGTTTTCTCTGCCTTCTCTTTCTCTGCGGAGTCATAGGTCACCCGACCCGGAACGGGAGGCCACGTCGTCGGCCGGGCGCACTCGTTGTCCGCTGGACCGCTGGGGGCTCCGGACGGGGCCATCTCCGGTCGGCAGCGACCGCGTAGGCGAGCCCTCGGCTCGTGGTGACGAGTGGTCAGCCCGGAGCCTGTGGGCCGGGGCTGGCCGGACCGCCACGAACGCCTGCTGGACTGGCGGAACGGGGTAGCCCTCCCGCCGGAGTTCATCGTCGACTTCCCGCTGCAGTGCGGTGATGGCTTCGATCGTCAACCCGTCCGGGTAGTGGTTCGTGGCCATCACGCGGCCCGCCGTTGGTCGGGCGGCAGCGCATTCGCGGAGAAGTCGTTGGCCCCGGCCGAGGCGGGGACACCCCACCAGCGCCGGTCGGCGGCGGCGAACTCCTCGGCGGTCACCAGCGGCGGGTGCACCCACACCTCCGACCAGACCCAGTCAGCTTGCGGAGTCGGCTTTCCGTGGTGGGTGCGCCCCCAGACCTGGCGGCCGAGGTACTTCGGGTTACGCAGGATCGCCCGCACAATCGCCACCGTCCACACGCCTGGCTCGCCTGTCTCGGGGTCCAACGGCGCGGGGTAGCGGGACGCGGCGAGTCGGCGACGGATCTCCGTGGTGGACAAGCGATCCTCGCCCCTCCACACGAAAATCATCCGCACCGTGGACGCTTCGACCGGTTCGATCTGCAGCCGAGTGCGCCAGCGCGCTCGTCGGCCCGCCGGAGTGACCCGGACCCGCCGAGCGCGATAGCCATAAGGCACGTCTCCGGTGTTGAAACCGGCGCGAACCAATTCCTCGGACACGGTGCGGGCCGCAACAAGGTTCGCGGCGTGGTAGTCGCGCAGGACGTGCTGCCGCACGCGCCACGACGGCGTGACCTCACCGGTGTCCGGCTCCGTCGCCGACCCGAACAGCCGGACGCCCATCGCTGTGAGGCGCTGCCCGAAAGTCTGGCGGCCGGCGGTCGCAGCCCAACGCGGAATGCGGTCGCCGGACTCATCCTGCGCGGTGGTGTTCGAAGGCATGGCGGTTCTCCAATTCCGTGAAGGGCTATGAGGCGCGCGAGTTCTGCGTGCGAGCGGCCGTCCGGCCTCCGGCCTGGCGCGGACGCGGCGAGCCAGGGCGGGTGCGTCCGGTTCTCTGGCCGCCTGCTCGCGGTCCCTTGCCGCGCGCGGAAGTCGGCCCGCGGTCGGACTGATGGCCGGGTTCTTCGGCGCGCAAGGAGGTCAGAAGCCTGGTGTGCCAAGCCAGCGCGAAGCGCAGGCAGTTGGATTCGCTGCGGTGGCTGGGCGTGCAGCCGGGCACATACCTGCCCCGGAAACTCCAGGCCGCCGAGTCACTGCTGGAGATCGCGTCGGCATAGCGCCCCAGCCCGAGCACCTTCGCTCCGAAAGCGTGCAAGCGGTACCCGCGAGCCGACAGCGACCGCATGATCTGCTCGACTTCAGCGGTGTGCTGGCGTCGGCACACACTGCCCACCCCGACCAGCGGCAGTGCGGCGAGATCGACGCCGTGTCGTTCGTAGAAGTCCGCGCACCGGTTGTAGTCCGCAATGGACTGGCCTTGCAGTACGGGGATGATCGGCAACTCGGGGGCGAGATCACGCAGCCGCAGGTAGTTCGCGACCGTGCGGTGCTGATGGACGCGCACCGTCGCACCGGTGCGTGCCAAGACATGAGCCTCCGTCATGTGGTCCATTGGCGCGGCCCACGCGAGGTTGCTGATCTCGGTGGCGTAGCGGCGAAGCGCCGCGACGTAGCCGCGTTCGTCGATGCGCCACCTGCCGTGCATCGACAACTCCGTGAAGCCTCCGGAGTCGCACGCCCACGGCGCGCTCGCGCGCGGAAGGCTGCGCCGATCGGCCAGCCTGCGGTGGGAGACCAACAGTGGGACACCGAGATCGCGGGCGAGCCAGGACGGCTGATGGGTCCCAAGGAAGAACCTCATCGTGACACCGCCCGCCGAGCGGTATTCGCGAGCAGCAACACCGCAACGGTGAGCGCGGTCGCGACCGCCTTGCCGAGGATCTGACCGGGCACTGCGGCGAAGGACCCGAACGCCAGCGGCACGAACAGCACGCTGTCGCTCACCAGCCCGACGACGTTCGAGCCGACGACCGCGCCCAGCCGCGACCGGCCCCGAATCCGGCCGTAGATGACCGAGTCGACGCACTCGGACACGGCGAACGCGACAACGCTCGCGACGGCGATCTGCGGTGAGGCCAACGACCAGGACAGCCACGCCCCCACCACGATCGCGGCGAGAACGCCCGACGTGCCCAGGGTCTCGTGCAGCAGGTCTCGCAGCGTCAGCGTCACCCCGGCCCACAGCGTGCCGGCGGGCACGATCAGCGAGCTGACGAGCAGAGCCGACCAGTGCGTGGAGGCCCAGTTCGCCATCACCACCGAGCCGACGTAGGCGGCCGACACCGCCAGACCCGCCCAGACGAGCCCGTGCCCCGCCGTCGCGGGCGAGCGCGGCAGCCCGGTCATGCCGCACGCTCCACAGTGACCGGTGCGCCGGACCGGCACGACCACGGCGAGCAGCCGTCGGGATCGTCCTCCTCCACCGCCTTGGTGGAGACCAGCCGCAGGTGCCGCTTTCCGAGAGCGGGCGGGTCGAGGTCGACTTCGCCGAGTGGTCGACAAGACCGGTGCAAGAAGTACTGCCCGCGCAATTGCTGACCTTGAGTCGTGGCGTGCGGGTAGCCGTCGCGGATGGCTTTGTCGAACTCGACCGCCTCGGCCCAGCCGTCGGGGTCGTTGTCGCGCAGCCAGCGTCAGCCCGCGTTGCCGTGGAATGGGCAAGTTATTGCGAATATCCGGTAACGATGTGCCCGCCTGCTGTGCTGTCGCGCGAGGGTGACGCTGGTTGGGAGTCGATTGGTTCGACCGGGCCGCTGCTGCCGAGACAAGGCGGGCAATGATCCTTGCCTCTGCTCCAGCGACACGAGACTTCGCAGAACGAGGCCCGTTTCCCGCTCTCGGTGGTGCAGGATGACGGTATGGACGGGCGTGGATATCTGGAGAAGCTGATTGCCGACAGTCTGGGAGCGGGCAAGGGACAGCCGGCACTCGGCAGGCAAAATAGCTTCAACCGGTTTGAGATCCGTGGGGTGGCGATCGGGCTGGTGGCCGCGGGGGCACTCCGTCAGGAGGAGGCCGAGCAGATCCTCGCCGACCTGGAGGTGACCCTGCAGCGTTCCGGTTGGCTCACGGTCGTGCGACAGGAGACGTCGGCCACGAGCAGCGGCGAGGCTGTGGCCAGGCGAGTGGGCATTGAGCGACCCGAGTGGCGGCGGGCAATCGAAGATCCGCCCACTCCCGTACTGCGCCACATTGTTCCGTTGGTGGGACGCAGCCTCACGATCGGGGAGGTAACGGCGAATCTGGTGATCCTGGAGGTGTGGTCGACCTTCCTCGCGCTGAATCTCGCGCATGTCGACATCGATGCGCGTCGGATGCGAGAACGGTTCGGACCAGGTGTGCGCTGGCGCGGGTGGGATGATGTCGGAACCCAGTATCGAGGCGGAGGCGGGGGTGGATCGGGGTCGCACGTCTTGTTTGTCGAGAGGTGCACGCTTGAACCAGGCCCACCGGAACAAGCACGCGCTCTCACCCTGGTCGTTGAACATCCCGGCGGGCAGACCACTGTCCCAATCCCGTTGCCCGCTGGCCAGCAGGAGTCCGGCACAGACTCGTCTGGCTGATCCCCAACCTTCAGCCAACCCTGACCAAGGATTGTGCCCATCATGCCCTCTGTAAATCTGGACATCGGCGACGCGGCCGAGCTCGTCGAGCTGTTTCAGTTCGTCCACGACTGGCTTGCCACCGAGGCCGATCACGTCGACGAGTCGCTGAGCAGCTTCGTCGGCAACCGCGCCTACGACACCCGCCAGCTGCGCAACGATCTCAACCGGTTCACGCTTCTGCTCGGTGGCAGTGACGGCGAGGTGTTGTTCGGGCCTGGATCCGAGTAGTGGTGGGGTGTTCATGGTCGTCCTCCGGTGAGGCTGTCCTGAACGGTGGTGAGCGCGACGAACGCGCGATCTGTGCCGAGTTGCTCCGGTGTAGGCCCGGCGGGGGTGGGGACTTTGGCGAGGCGTTCGGCCAGCGTGGCGAGGGCGTCGCGGTCGCCTTCGAGGGCGGCGCGTTCGTCGTCGGTGAGGGTGAGGCGTTCGAGCATCTGGTCGACGCCGTCTTTGACTTCGAGCAAGCGCCCGGCGCTGGATTCCTTGGGCAGGTAGAACGGGCAGCGGGCGCAAGCGAGCCGGTGCGGGCATTTGGCGAAGAAGTCGTAGGTGCAGTACCCGTCCCCGAGGTCGTAGTACTTCCACGGCTGCTCACCATCGGTCGCGCCGCCGGACAGGATGGTCTCCCGGTCGATGAGCACCTGGATGGTGCGCACGTTGCGGGCGAAGTAGTCGGCCTTGCGGTAGGCGGCGGTGAGTCGGCGTTGCAGGATCGCAGCGTAGTGCCGGGTGCTGGAGAAGTGCTTGTGCCCCAACCATTCCTTCAGGTCCGCAATGGACAGTGGCTCAGGTGCGTTGAGTAGTTGGGTGGCGATGGTGGACCGGGCGCGGTGGCTGGTCAGCGCTCCTCGGGAGTCGGATTCGGGGATACCGGCCTTGCGGCAGAGCGCGGGCAGCACGGTGTCGTTGAGGTAGGCCCGGCCGATCTGCTCGCCGCGGACGCAGAACAGGAACTCGCGGTGCTCACCGGTCTTGCGGTCCACGATCTTGGGTTGCGACGGCCGGACGTGCTTCCACGCATCGATGAGCTGGCCGACGATCGGGTCGACCGGCTTGGAGAACGGCCGCGAGGTCTTGTTCTGCGGCACTCGCAGCAGGCAGATCGGGAAGGTCTCCCCGGTCTTGTCGTCGCGGCCCTCGTCCCGGTCGATGCAGTCGACGTCCAGTCGGCGGATCTCGTCGATGCGGCACCCGGCGAACAGCCACACGCCGACCAGGGCGCGGACCATCTCGATCGGGTAGTACAACCGCCGGCCATCGGCGGTGGCCTTGGCCCGCGGGGTGCCGTATTCGTTGAGGTCCTCGCTGTTGAGCGTGAGCCCGGCGGCCATCAGCTTGGCCCAGGAGACCTCGTCGATGATCCGTGGATTCGGGCCGATCTGGGCGCGCACCGACAGCGGTCCGGCCAGGGCCTTGCGCGGGTCGAACCTGGGTTTGATCCACTCCCACTCGATCAAGTCGGAGAAGAACCCGCGCAGGCTGTCGATGCGCTGCACCTTGCCCACGGCGGTCAGCGGCTGGCCGCGCTTGGTGGTGTTGCGGTTGTGCCCGGCCCATTGCCCGTGGACCGCGTGCAGGGTGTCGGCGACGTACTCGGCGGCGATATCGCGGGTCCACAGCTGCGGTTCGAGCGCCTCGGGGTGTTTCTCGGCCGCCCAGCGTCCGGCGATGAGGATCACCGAGAACATCCCGCGGATCGTGCCCGGCTCATGAGTGGACAGGTCTCGCCAGCGCTGCGCCCAGGCCAGCCAGCTCGGTGGCACCGTGGCCAGGGTGTCCGGCCGCGGTCCGCGCTGAGTGTCGTTACCGTGCAGCGCCGTGGCGATGATGCCCTTGTGCGCGAGCACCCGCGAAATCTTGATCAGCCCGCGCCGCCGCGCACCTGCCGGATACCGCTCGGCCAGTTCGCGGATCCGCTGCTCGGTGATGTCCTGCAGGCGCGGCGTGCCGGTCACCAGCAGCAGGTCGCTCAACGCCGCCGGGATCTGGCCGACCACGGTGTGCTGGGACGCGTCCCACGAGCGCAACGTGTCGATCACCTCGGCCAACACCACCTGGAACGCGTCGCGGCCGAACACCAGGTCGGCAACCCTCGATTCCTGAACCTGCACATGGTGGTGCAAGCTGCGGTGCAGGCCCAGCAGGTGCGCCACGGCGATCACCGGCGCGCGCTGCGCGCGGTCGCTGGAGACTCCGGCCTGCTCGGCGAGGTCGATCCAGGTCGCCTCATCCCAGCGCCAGTACGGCCGCTGTTCCTTGTGCACCCGGCCCAGTACGCTGTTGCAGACGCGGGCGGCGTTCTTCTCGCCCCAGTGACCGGTCACCTCGTTGATCGGCTCCAGCAGCCTCCGCAGCACCAGCCTGCGCGCCTGGCTCGACCGAGGGCAGGGCTGGTCGTAGGTCTTGGCGAGCGCCTCCCGCTCGGTGACGGTCAGCTCGCCGTTCCGCGCGGTCACCATGCCTCCACCAGAGCGGCGAGACGGCGCTCGCGGTCAGCCTGCAACGAGCGGGTGGCCTTGTGCAGCTTGGCGGCCAGTTCCCGACCGGACAGATGGATGTACTTCAGCGTCGTGGACAGGTCACGGTGACCGGCGTACTGGGCGATCTCGTCGATGCTCCACCCCGCGCGAGCCAGGTCGGTCAGCCGCAGGTGCCGGAAGGTGTGGGTGGACAGCTGCGGAACCTCGGCCCGTTTCGCGACGCCGGTAACGATCTTCGACCAGCTCGATCGGCCCAGCGGTTCGCCGCGGTTGCGGCGGGACTCGCTGAGGAACAGGCCGCTGTCGACTCGGCCGAACAGCTCGCCGCGCTGGCGCAGGTAGGCCACCAGCAGCTGCGCGGAGGTGGTGCCGAAGGACACCTCGCGGGCGCGTTTGGACTTGGTCGTCTCCGCCCGCAGGTGAATCAACGACCAGGCCGGTTCCAGGTCCCCCGGCTCCAGCGACACCAGCTCCTCGCGGCGCAGCGCGCCGTCGTAGGCGAAGGTCACCATCAGCCGGTTGCGCACCGGCTCGTGCTCACACGCCCGCAGGATGCGGTCCCAGGCATGGTCGTTCGGGATCCACGGCGCCTTCTCCACCCGCCGTACCAAGCCCTGCCTCGCCTGACCTCCTCGGCGGCTGGACTGTCCACGCCGGACCGGGTTGCGTTCCCGGATCCCTTCCTCGACAAGGAAATCGTAGAACGACCGGACACCAATGATCCGTACCTGGATGGTCGAGTTCGCCAGCCCGACGCCGCCGTTCCGGTTCGGCCGCTGATGCATGTCACCGATCCACGCCGCGACGACATCCGGCCGCGCCGCTTCCGGGCTGGTGCCGATCGTCAAGCAGAACGCGAGATGGTCATCCACCGCGCGTCCGTAGGCGTCCACCGTGTTCCAGGCTCGCCCGATGTTCGCTGTGAACTGCAACCATCGACGGCCTTCAGGATGCTGGTCTACCAGGGGATAGCGCTCCCACTGCACTGTGATCATGAACTGGCAACCTAGCCAGCTCAGATTCCACATAAGGCACCCGACGCAGGCGCTTTTCACCGTCTCGCCGAACCCGCGCTCGGCGAGATAGTCGGCGCACCGCGTGCGGTCCCAGCCGAGGTCGATCAGCGGGAAGACGTTGCGCAGGTAGCGCACGCCCGAGTCCTTCGCGCGGGTGAACTCGTCGGTGCTGATGCCGATGGCCTGCTCGACGTACACCCCGCGCGGCACCCGTCGTGGATGCGGGTAGCCGAGCAGTTCGCGTGCCGTCTTCTTCAGCGGCGAAATTTTGTACTCGCTAGTACATTGCCTACGCGCCAAGCCACGGCTGCCGTCGGGGTTGAGGACATGCAGTGGCATCGACACGAACCGGTGGGCCGGGTCGAGCGCGTCGTCGCGGATGTTGCCCGCCGACACCGTGCGCACCGGAATGCCGAACTTCGCCGCGTGCGCACGGAGCCGGGCGAGGTTCGCGTACACCGCGCGTGGTTCCCAGCCGGTGTCAGCAAACAGCGCGACATCGAAGCGCGGGATCACGCCCTCGCAGGCCAGCAGCAGGACGGCGCTGCTCTGGACTCCGGCGCCGAGCGAGAGGCATCGCAAGACCGGACCGGCGTCGTGAACGGAGGCTGGATTGGTCATGCCGCGTTCGCCTCCTCCGCATATCCGGAGGGCTCGGTGGAACCGGCGCCGAGGAGCGCGGCGAGGTCGGCGAGCAGCAACCCGACGGCATACGTGGCCTGCTGCGGAACGACGCCGTTGCCCAACGCACGAAGTTGCGCGGTGCGCGGCAGCGGGAGTCCCGTTACCCAGCCCGGCTCGAGCCCTTGGAGCCATTCGACGAAGGCCGGGGCCAGCACGGGGCGCCCATGGACGCCCGGTTGCGTGGGGAACGGTGCGGGTCGCCCGAGCACCTGTTCCCAGCGCCGCACGGCCGGCGCGTAGTCGCCCCAGTCCACCTCGGGATGCACCGATGCTGGCGAGGCGAGATCCGGGTCGGCGACGGCTACGAGATGCCGCCGTCGGCGTCCGGTGCGAGCAGCCGCATGATCGCCGACGGAAGCATCAGGTCGCCCTTCGACCCCCGCTGCGCCGGGCAGCCCTTCGTCCCGTCGGTCGCCCGAGGCGTCGGCAGGAACGCCTCGGGGTCGACCAGCGGAAGCACCTGCTGCGACAACGGCGGCCGGAAACCCGCACCCGCCCGGCGACCCGCCGTGCCGGTGTCCGACGCCCTCGGCGTCGGCAGCAGCCGCGCCTCGTCGGGCAGCGACGGACCACCACCCTGCGTCCTGTGAGTGCAGTTCTTCGCATCCGAGGCGGTCGGCGTAGGCAGCAGCTTCATCACCGCGTCCACCGCGTCGTGCAGATTCACTTGATGCCCACCAGCTCGACGCCGCACCGGGTCCGCCGGACCTCGGTTGTCGCCGTCGCGGGCCTGCGGGGTCGGCAGCATCCGGGGAGGCAACGGGGCGGGGCCAGGCGAGCAGGAACACCCGTTCTCTGCGGTGTGCCGCGCCGATGTCGGCGGCGCGGACGCTACGCCAGAGCGCGTCATACCCCGCTTCGGCCAAGTCGCCGAGTACACGGTGGAGACCTCCGTTGCGCCAGCGAAGCGCGGCGACGTTCTCCACGACGAGCAGCGCGGGTCGTAGTACGCGAACGCCCGCCACGATGTCTGTCCACAGTCCACTGCGGTGGCCCTTCTCGATACCCACGCGCCGCCCGGCGGCGGAGATGTCCTGACACGGGAACCCGGCCGTGAGCACGTCGACCGGTTCGACGCTTGTCCAGTCGATGGCGCGGACGTCGCCGAGGTTGGGGATGCCCGGCAACCGGGCGGCGAGGATCGCGGAGATGTGCGGGTCGGGGTCGGCGCACCAGGCGAGGCGGCCTCCGCCGAGGGCGGCGAGCACCCCGAGGTCCAGTCCGCCGTAGCCGGTGCAGACCGACCCGACAACCGGTCCCGGAACGTCGGTTTCCCGCCACGTCTGAGAGGTGGCCGCCCGCACCGCCCCCGCCGCCGTCGTGGTGACGGCGACGGGGGCGGGGGCGGAGTCGCGCCCCGACCGAGCTCGGGTGCGGTGTGGCCGGGTGGTCATGCCGCCCAGCTCTCTGACACACCCGACTCGCCCCTCAGGTTCTCGGTGTGTCGTGCTCGGCTGGTGAGGAACTGTCGCGAATCCTGACGGTCCGTCGAGATTCCTGAACCCGCCGAGCGGCGCAGGGCCGTGCGGAAAATCAGCACATCCTCGTGGCTGATGAGGTGCAGCGGCAGCCCGGCTTCGCGCTGTTTGCGGATGAAGTCGCGCTGGAAGAAGCTGCCACGCGCAACGAGGTCGTGCTCGGCGGCCCGCGCCAGCAGCGCAACGCAGCGCTCGACCGGGATCAGACCGGCGTGCAGACCGCACGCCAGGATCTGCGAGGGCAGGTCGATCAGCTCGGCGTGTTCGCGCCAGGGCCGGATGGTGATGGCGATGTGCCCGCCCGGCCGCAGATAGGTGGTGAGTCCGGCGAGGATGCGGGTGAACCCGGCCAGCAACCGGTGGTGCCCGATGTTGGCGAGGTTGCCGCGGTCGAGGGTGTTGCCGTAGAGGTGGTGGTACTTCTGCACCCCCGCGCCCGGCGCGACCGACACCTGCCCGTGCGTGGACGGCCCGTACGGCGGCGAGGTGACCACGAGCGCGGCCTGCCCGACGTACTCCGGCGGTAGCAGCGACGCGATCTGGCGGGCGTCACCGTGGAACACCCGGCCCTCGTGCTGCACCCCAGCGTCGTGGGCGAGCGCGAGGTTGGCGCGGGCGACATCGACCCAGTGCGGCTCGTACTCGATGCCGACCGCGCGGCGCCCAGCGTGCAGTGCCTCGACGAGGGTGGTGCCGATGCCGCACATCGGGTCGAGAACCAGGTCGCCCGGCTCGGTGTAGTGGGCGATCGCGTGCGCGGCCACGGCCGGGAGCATCTTCGCCGGATGCGCGGTCGACTCGGGCGTGTAGCGGCCCTTGCGCTGGGCCGCCGGTGAGGTCTGCGCGGTCGTCCACACCGACACCGCAACGTCTCCCACCGAGTTGTCGGCGACCCGCTCGGACGGCGTACCTGTGGTGCCGTCGAGGCCGTCGATGAGCGCGCGCGGGACGAGCTGAGTCGGCCCGTCCACCGGGCTCTCCGCACGGGCCGGGGCCGGGCTGGGGCCGGTATCGGACAGGGCGCGCGGGAAGCGGTCGTCGGCCACGGTCGTGCCTTCCTGGCGGTGGTCTTCGGGCTGGGCAGGATTCGACATCTGGCCGTGGTTCATCGGATGACTCCGCTCTCGAGCGCCGCGTCCGCCGGGCTCAGACGAGGCGGCTCGTAGTCGTGCGGCTGAGCGAAGACGAGGACGTCGGAGTGGATGCGCCGATGCGGTGCGGGCAGCCCGCGCACGGCCGCGCGGTGTCGAGCGCGCGCCTCGTTCTCGGCCGCCGGGCCGCTGGGCTCGGTGAGGGATTCGGCGGCGAACCGGCCGTGGCGCACCGGGGCGTGCAGGGCGACGATGTGCTGGAGGTAGAGCAGGTCGGCGTTCTGCGCTGAGGCCACGACCGCGCCGGTCGGGTCGATCAGCTCACCAGCGGGCCAGTCACAGTGGGTGAGCACGACGAGGATCCCGCCGACCCGCAGCAGCCGGGCCGCGACCAACGCCACGAGGTCGCTGGACTGGTCGCCGCCGTGCTCGGGGCGCAGGCTCGTGATGATCAGGTCGGTGTCGGCCGGCGCGTCCTCGGCACCGTCGAAGACCCCGTCGCCGAGGTCCGACCGCGCCGGCGAGAAGAACGTCACTGCCGAGCGATCGGAGTCGCCGACAAGGTCGGCCCAAAACGGTCGCGCACCCGGACCGGTGGCGGTCGGGTCCGCCGCGACGCGCTCCACGCGGCCGGTCCGGTTGAGCTCCTCGACGGCGGCGAGCGCGTCGGCCAGCGCGTGGTCGGGCTCGGTTGCCGGGGCGTGGTCGATCACCCCGTCCGCGCCGACCGGTGCGAGCGGCGCACGGCCGTCGGAGGTCGGCCAGGGCAGGAATGCGACCCGTCCGCCGGGCTCGCTGAACGAGCTGACGATCTTGCTGACGATCGGTTCCGGCCAGGCCGTGTCGAGGTCGATCGGCGCCGGGCCAGCCGTCCAGACCGTCGCCGGGGTGGGCGTCGCCGTGGACCCCCGCGACCGGGAGCGGGTGCTCGCGGAACCGGGCTTGGCGGGACTGACCCTGGTGGTGGTCGACGCGGTCGGATAGGGGCGGCGATCCCCGCCGCGGCGGGGATCGGAGCGGGTGCTCGCCGGGCGGGCGCTGTCACCGCGCCGCTTCGGTCCGCGGCTCGCGGAGTGGTCGGACTGGGTCATGGAATCCTCGCAGAACCTTGGGGGGTTGCGCGCCGCGATACGTGGCGCCCTGTGACACCCCCCAACTCCGAAAAACGACCCGCTTTTCCAGGGCTGTTACCGAATCTTTATCGGCAATTTTTTGCTGCCATTCGGGGTCAAAGAATGTGCATGAGGCTCGCGCGCGTGTGCCCGCGTAGGGCTTGTGTCGAGCTATCCGCCGAGCGGGACCACAATTTTCCGGCGATCTCAAGGCGCGAGAGCAGTCCGGGCCGCACCACGGCCCGATCCTCACCCCGTGGGCTATTACCAAAACGCCACCAAAACGCCACCAAACCAGAGTTACCGCAGTTCGGGGTCTATTACCGGCGATCATCAAATGATCTTGTCCGACCTTCGAGACGAGTGCGTATCCAGGGCTTAGATGATCTTGGTGGCGGCCGAAGGTGGCCAGTCAAGATCATCGGTGGCGCTTTGGAGGCCATTTGGTGGCGGTTTCGTGGCGTTTTGGTGGACCTGATTTGGCTTCCTTGCCTGGTCACTGTTTCTCGGACCACGCAAAGGAGCCGACATGGCCCCGAATCGCATATTCCGCCGTACGTCTTTTGAGCGTGACTCGCTTCCGCTGGATTCCGCGCGGACGGCGTTCGAGTGGTTGGTCACCGGGCCGAGCCCGGTCTCGATCGAGGGCTGGCTTTTCCCCGGCCTGCCCCGTCGGCGGGTGCCCCTGGACGAGCTGCGGGACCTGCTGCTCGACGCCAATCTTCCGATGTCCACCGTGGACCCGATCTGGGTCCACCTGGTCACCCGTTCTCGCGACGAGGGCGGCACCTGGACCGTGGCGTGCGTCGGGGTCGCGCTGCCCGCGCTGTTCTCTATTGCCGCCGAGTTGTCCGCGCCGTACGCCGACGACCACCGCGACATCCACGCCGCGATCCTGACCGGCTTCCTGTCCGAGTTGGCCACCATCGACCTCGCCAGGCCGTGGGTCATGTGGCGGCTGCGCTGCGCCGGTTTGCGCGCGGGACACCTGTTCATTCGCGAGGCGCTGGACCGTCCGATGCCCTCGGACGAGGACTTCCACTCCAGCGAGCCGACCCCGCCGTGGGGGCACCCGGACTTCGTCCTCGCCCGTGCCGTGGCCGACGGAGCGATCACCGGCGACGAGGCCGAACTGATCGGCTCCACCCGCCTCGAGGACTACACGCTCACCGCCGCCGCGGCCGACCGCGGCGTCAAGGTCACCGCCCTGCACTGGGTCCGCAGCCAGGCCGAAGCACGCCTGCTCGCCTGGCTCACCGACCAGGCCCCGCACGACGACCCCGCCGACCGCCGCGAGCGCGATGTGGAGATCCGCGCGGTGAACGCGACGGCCATCACCGCCGCCGCGAGTGAGGCCAGCCGTGTCCCGCGCCGACCGACTCGAAAGTCACGCACGGTGACCAGGATCGGCGGAAAGTCGTTGGTAACGGTTCGGTCACGCGCCTGGAAAAAGGGCCCCGAATCCGGAGTCGAGGGCTGCGGGAGGACCCCAGCCGCTCCCGCGCACACCACCTCGCTCGACCGCTCGACCGGAACGCCCCGGCAGCTGTCGAGCACGACTCCGGAGGTGCCGCGATGCGCCTGACCCATTCGCCCGTCCGACGCCGGCCAGACCGTCGTAGCAGCGACCGTCGGCCTCGCCGTGGACCCGTCATTCTCTCGCTTGGAGCGGCTCGCCGAGCCCGCCGGGCTACCTCCTGCGCGTCACGGCCGACCACTCCCACGTCCACCACGCCTCGGATGTCTTCCCTGTCGGCCGGCTGCCGTCGGACCACGCTTCGGCGGAACCTCGCGCTGCTCACCGGCGTGGCCGTCGTCGCGCTGTTCGTGCCTGCCTCGGCCGCGCACGCGGACACCGTGGTGGTCGCCCTGGCCGGATCTGTTGATCAGGTTCTGACCAACATCCGCAACTGGGTGATGGGCATTTTGGCGGGGCTCGCGACCGTCTTTTTGTCCATCGGCGGTGTGCGCCGTGTGATGGGCGGCGGCGATCCCGGCGAGCAGGAGAAGGCCAAGGAGTGCTTCAAGGCCGCCGCGATCGGCTACGGCTTGGCCGCGCTCGCACCCCTGGTCGTCACCGTGCTCCAGGGCATCGTGGGGGCCTGAGCCATGTCCACGACCAGGCCCGCCCGTCGTCGGACATCGGCCGCTCCGACTGTCCGCAGCCTGCGCTCCGACGAGGCCGCACCGGCTCGCGCGGAGGCCACCGGCGCCAGCCGGGAACTGCTCGCGCCCCCGCCCGCGAGCACCACCTGGCGCACCAGTGGCCGGCGCACTGGTCGATGGGTGCGGCGGCTGCGCATGACGCGGAGCCGAGCGCTCGTAATGCTGGCGCTGAGCCTGGTCGTTCTGCTCGGCGGCACACTCGCCGTCAGCGCCGCCGCAACGCCCGGCGGTCCGGCCGCGGCACAGCCCGCGCCGCCTCCACCACTGCCGTTGCCGACCGTTGATCCGTGCACACCGGACTCGTCGTTGCCGGTCTGCCACCTTCCCGCGCCCACGACGACTCCGCCGCTCACCGGCGTCCCGCTGCCGATCCCGGCCGGGCCGACCACGCCGGTGACGTGCTTCCCCGGTTCGCTGCAGTACGAGTGCACGCACCCGTCCACCACTCCGGCTCCTCCACCCTGCACGGGGGAGGGCTGCATCCCGCAACCGCCGACGTCGGCACCGCCCGCCAATCCTGGCACCGGCCAGCCCGGCAACGGCGATGACGGCGAGGCCGACTGCGGGATCACCGACATCGGCGGCTGCATCACCAACGCGATCAACGCGTTCTTCCGGGGCATCGTCACCGCCGCGCTCAACCCGCTGCTGGACTTGCTGTCCAAGACGCTGCTGACCACCCCAACGCCCGACTCGCTCCCGCGGATCGGGGAGCTGTGGACCAACTCCTGGCAGATCCTGCTCGCCTGCTACGGGATGTTGATCCTCATCGCCGGGATCCTGGCAATGAGCTACCAGACACTGCAGACCCGGCACTCCATCAAGGAGATCGCGCCCCGGATCGTGGTCGGGTTCCTCGCCGGAGCCCTGTCGCTGTGGGTGGCGACCAAGGGCATCCAGATTGCCAACGGACTGGCCCAAGCGGTCATGGGTGGCGGCCTGGACGCCAGCTCGGCCGGCGAGACGTTGAAGAACCTCGTCCTCGGGTCGCTCAACGGCGGCATCTTCATCATCTTCCTCGCCATCTTCCTCGCCGGGATGCTCGTCGTTCTGCTGGTCACCTACGTCGTCCGGGTCGCGTTGACGGTGATACTGGTCGCCGGGGCGCCGATCGCGCTGATGTTCCACGCGCTCCCGCAGACCGAGGGCATCGCGCTTTGGTGGTGGAAAGCCTTCGGTGGCTGCCTGGCCATCCAGGTCTGCCAGAGCCTCACGTTGATCACCGCGATGAAGGTGTTCCTCGCGCCCGGCGGGTTCACCCTGTTTGGCCCGACCGTCAGCGGGTTGGTCAACCTGCTCGTCGCGCTCGCGTTGATGTACATCCTGTTCAAGATCCCGTTCTGGGTGCTGTCCTCGGTCAAAGGCAGCGGCGGTCGTTCGATCCTCGGCTCGATCGTGCGCGGCTTCATCGCCTACAAGACCTTCGGCCTGCTCGGTGGCCGAGGCGGCGGTGGCCGCAAGCCTCGCCCGTCCGGGGGCGGTGGTGGTGGTCGCGGAGGCAACGGGGGCGGCGGTCGCGGACCGACGGACCCCTACGCCCACGCTCGCACCACTGCTGACGGCCAGTACGTGCTGCCGCTGGCCGGTGTTCGCCGCAGCCGACCGGCCGCCAAGCCCAAGCCCGCTCCCGGGCCGAAACCGAAGGCCGGGCAGGGCCGCCAGCTGGTGCTGCCGCTCGGGGACGACTGGCCGGAGAACAAGCCAGTCCTCGGGCGCGACGGCCAGTACCGGTTGCCGCTGGACGCCGAGCGGGTCAAGCCGAGAACGCCTCCGGCATCGCCCCATCAGCCGGGTGGTCGGCGTCGGGGCGGGCAGCAGATGGAGCTGCCGTTCGACCCGTACAAGGGCAACCGGCCGACTCGGTCCGGGCAGTACCCGCTGCCACTGGACGGTGTGCGCCGCACACCGCGCCCGCCGAGCCCGCCGCCCCCGCCCGCACCCCCGGCTCGAGCTCGCGGCACTCAGATGGAGCTGCCCTTCGACCCGTACAAGGGCAACCGGGCAACCCGCTCCGGGCAGTACCCGCTCCCGCTGGACGGTGTGCACCGCACACCGCGCCCGTCGACCCCGCCACCGGCGACGCCACCGCCGCGACCGGCCTCGCCCGCCGGGCAGCAGCTCCGGCTCCCGCTGGACCTGCCTAAACCACCGCGGCGCCCCTCGCCGCCACCACCCAAGCCCGGAGGTAAGTCGTGACTTCGCCCGTTCGCATTCCCGCCGACGTCGACATGGCCGACAAAGTGATCGGCCCGTTGACCGCCCGCCAACTGGCGATCCTCGCGGTGACCGGCCTGGTGCTCTACGCCGGTTGGACCACCACTCGCGCGGTCGTGCCGCTGCCGGTGTTCCTCGCGCTGGCCATCCCGATCGGGGTGAGCGCGGCCGTCATCGCGCTCGGCCAGCGCGACGGGATCTCGATGGACCGACTGCTGGTCGCCGCGATCCGGCAACGCATGGGACCGCGCCACCGCGTCGCTGCCCCCGAAGGCGTTCGCCCCGCGCCGGAATGGCTGACCAGCCAGACCGCCGCCACGAGCGCGAGCCGGACCGCAGGCACCGGCAAAGGCCGGTCGGCCAAGGCCAAGAGCAAGGCGGCGGTGCCCGAGCAGATCTCGCCGTCGGCGTTGCGGCTGCCCGCCGAGGCGGTCACCGACACCGGCGTGGTTGACCTGGGCACCGACGGCCTGGCCGTCGTCGCGGTCGCTTCCACGGTGAACTTCGCGCTGCGGACAGCGTCCGAGCAGGAGTCCCTGGTCGCCAGCTTCGGCCGCTACCTGCACAGCCTGACCGCGCCCGTGCAGGTGCTGGTACGCACCGAACGGCTCGACCTGTCCGGCCAGATCGCCGAGCTGCGGGCGCGTGCGGGCGGGTTGCCACACCCGGCGTTGGAGGCCGCCGCCATCGAGCACGCCGACTACTTGGTGCAGCTCGGCGAGCAGACCGACCTGCTGCGCCGTCAGGTGTTGCTGATCCTGCGCGAGCGAATGGGCGCCGCCGGGCCGACCGACGGGCTCGGCGGACCCGGCCCGCTGGCGGTGCTGTCCTCGCTGACCCGCGGTAAACGCCGCGCGAATGCCGAGACCACACAGGCGAGCGCTGGCGCGCGACGGGCGGCGGAGTCACGGCTGGTGCGCCGCCTCAGCGAGGCGATCGAACTGCTCTCGCCCGCCGGGATCGTGGTCACCCCGCTGGACGCCGGGCAGGCCACTGCCGTGCTCGCCTCTGCGTGCAACCCCGACACCCTGCTGCCGCCCTCGGCGGCCCTGGCCGGTGCCGACGAGGTCATCACCACCGCCGGCGGCACCGACCTGGACGACGGCGAACTCGCCGAGGACCGCACGTTCTGGCAGGGCGACGACCGTGCCGCGGTCGACCAGGACGAGTACGGCCCGGACGACGGCGAGGTCGACGACTGGAACTACGAGGACGACGACGACTACCCGGAGAGGGGGCGGTTGTGATGACCACCCGAACGCGGCGCGGCCAGCGCCGTCCCAACACCCGGCCCGCCGCGCACCACCGGGCAGCCGCGTTCACGCCGGACGCCCTGTCCGTCGGCGCACGGCATCTCGAAGTCGGCAACGAGTGGGTGTCCAGCTTCGCCGTGACCGGGTTCCCGCGTGAGGTACACCCCGGCTGGCTCGCGCCCTTGCTGATCTACCCCGGCCGATTGGACGTCGCGCTGCATGTCGGGCCGATCGACCCGGCCACCGCCGCCTCGCGGCTGAAGAAGCAGCTCGCCAAACTCGAGAGCGGCCGGCGGCACACCGCCGAGCACGGCCGCCTCTACGACCCGCAGGTCGAAGCCGCCGCCGAGGACGCCTACGACCTCAGCTCCCGTGTCGCGCGCGGCGAAGGCAAGCTGTTCCGTGTCGGGCTGTACCTCACGATCCACGCCCCGTCCGAGCAGGCGCTGGCCAACGAGGTAGCGGCGCTGCGCTCGCTGGCGGCGAGCCTGCTGCTGGACGCCAAGCACACCACCTACCGGTCACTGCAGGGCTGGGTGTC
Source organism: Amycolatopsis albispora (assembly GCF_003312875.1). Classification (NCBI taxonomy): domain Bacteria; kingdom Bacillati; phylum Actinomycetota; class Actinomycetes; order Pseudonocardiales; family Pseudonocardiaceae; genus Amycolatopsis; species Amycolatopsis albispora. The sequence continues at coordinate 5,347,549 of NZ_CP015163.1, read as the reverse complement.
AACGCTGCCGATGGGCCTCGACCTGATCGGAATGAGGCGCACCTTCGACACGAGTGCGCTCTCGGCCGCGTTCCCGTTCACCTCGCCCGACCTGCCCGCAGCCGACCCGACCTCGGTGGCCGCGCCGTCCGGCGTGCTCTACGGCTACAACGTCGGATCGCAGGGCCTGGTGCACTGGGACCGTTTCGGCGACGGGATGCACAACCACAACTCCGTCATCCTCGGGCGCAGCGGCGCGGGCAAGTCCTACCTGGTCAAGCTCGAACTCCTGCGCAGCCTGTACCGAGGAATCGAGATCGCGGTCGTCGACCCGGAAGACGAGTACGCCCGCCTGGCCGCCGCCGTGGGCGGCACCTACGTCCATCTCGGTGCCCGCGACGTCCGGCTCAACCCGTTCGACCTGCCCATCCACACCCGCGCCGACGGCCGCCGGACCGCACCGAAAGACGCCCTCGTGCGGCGGTCGCTGTTCCTGCACACCGTCATCGCGGTGCTCGTCGGCAGTGAGCTGGAAGCCGCCGAGCGGGCCGCGCTGGACCGGGGCATCGCCGCTACCTACCAGTCGGTGGGGATCACCGCCGACGCCCGCACGTGGACTCGCCCCTCACCCACCTTGCGGACCTTGCGCGACCAGCTGGCCACCGCGGGCCAGGCCGGCGACCGGGCCGCCGCCGAGCTCGCGGCGAGGCTGCACCCGTTCGTCGAGGGCGCGTTCAAGCAGCTGTTCGACGGCCCGACCACCACCAATCCGGAAGGCCATTTGGTGGTGTTCAGTCTGCGGGACCTGCCCGACGAGCTGAAAGCCATCGGCACGCTGCTCACCCTGGACGCGGTGTGGCGGCGGGTGTCCAACCCCGCGATTCGCCGCCCGCGCCTGGTGGTCGTGGACGAGGCGTGGCTGCTGATGAAAGAGAAGTCAGGCGCGGAGTTCCTGTTCCGCATGGCCAAAGCCTCCCGGAAACACTGGGCAGGCTTGACGGTCGCGACCCAAGACACCGCCGATGTTCTCGGTAACGATCTCGGCAAAGCCGTGGTGGCCAACGCGGCGACCCAAGTGCTGCTGCGGCAGGCGTCGCAAGCCATCGACGAGATCACCCAAACCTTCGATCTGTCGGCCGGAGAACGGCAATTCCTGCTGTCGGCTGACCGAGGTCAGGGATTGCTGTCGGCGGGCACCCAGCGCGTCGCGTTCCAAAGTATCGCCTCGCCCACAGAGCACTACCTCGTCACGAGTAATCCGGCCGAACTCGCCGGATACGCCGCCGACGTCGACCCCGGCGAGGCCGACGCCGAGGAGCAGTCCTTCGTGAACCTGGGCTTCGCCAGCGAGCAGGCGTATGCGGCCGGGGGCGATGAGTTCGGCTCGTTCGGTGCTGATGACGACATCGAACTCGACGCCGCCTGACATCGGCCGTCCCTTTTCCGCTTGAGCATTTCTTACTTTCTTGGAAGGACACCGTAATGCTTTCCTGGATACCGGCTGTCCTCAACCACCCCGAGCCGTCCAATGCGCTGGCTGCTCACGGAATCGTGCGGACGGGCCTGACGAATGGGTGGCTCGGGGACTACCTGCGCGACCCCGGCGGTGCACTGCTCACGCTGCTCGGTCACCTGCGGGACTGGGCGATCACCTGGGGGCCGTTTGTCGGCCCAATGCTCGCAGTCGGCATCGCGGGCTTCGTGATCGGCCGGCGCCGGTGGGCGCGGCGCTGTCACGCGAGGATGGTCGCCGACGCCCGCCAGGTCACCGTGCTCGCCCCGCCCACCGTGGATCCCGCGGGCGGCGCGGCCTTGTGGTCCAACCTCGTCGGGCTGCTGCGCCCGGCCTGGCGCCGGTGGTTCACCGGGCAGCCCCATGTGGCCTGCGAGTACACGTTCTCCGAGGCAGGGGTCGGCATCCGGCTGTGGGTGCCCGGCGTGATCCCACCCGGCCTCGTCGAACGCGCCATCGAGGCCGCCTGGCCCGGCTCACACACCCGCGTCGGCACCCCCGACCCGCCCCTGCCATCACCTGGCGACGGGCAGCGGCGGCTGGTCGTCGGCGGCGAACTCCGCCTCGCCCGCTCCGAGGCGCTACCGATCCGCACCGACTTCGACGCCGACCCGCTCCGTGCCCTGATCGGCGCCCCGGTCGGCCTCGGCCGCGACGAGTACGCCTGCGTCCAGATCCTCGCCCGCCCGGTCACCGGCCGCCGCGTCGCGAAGGCGCGCCGCTCCGCGCGGCGAGTACACACCGGCGGTTCCACCCGAGTGGTCGGTCGGCTGCTCGATCTGGTCACTCCCGGCCTGAAGTCCGGTTCCGTCCGGCGCACGGCGAAGTCCGGGGCGCTGCACAGCGATCCACAGACCTCGCTGGAGTACGCGGCGCAGAACCGCGCCATCGTCGCCAAACAGCGCGGCTCGCAGTACGAGACGGTCATCCGCTACGCCGTCGCCACCCTCCTGCCCGCCGACGCCGCTGAGAGCGAGGTCCGCCAGGCGCGGGATGTCGCCCGCGGCCGGGCACACGCGCTGGCCGCGAGCTTCGCCTCCTACACCGAGCACAACCACTACACCCGCCACCGCGTCCGCCACCCCGGCCCCGTCCTGGCCGACCGGCGCCTCGGCAAGGGCGACCTGCTGTCCGTGGCCGAACTGGCGGCCCTGGCGCACTTGCCGACCGACGAGGCGATCCCCGGCGTGCAGCGTGCCGGCGCCCGCGCGATCTCCCCGCCACCCGGCATCGCCACGCCCGGCCCGGAGGCCAAGCCGATCGGCGTCACCGACACCGGACACGAACGACCCGTGGCGCTGCGTGTCCCGGACGCGCGGCACCACCTGCACGTCATCGGCGCGACCGGCTCCGGCAAATCCACCTTGCTGGGCAACATGATCCTGGCCGACGCCGAGGCCGGACGCGGGATCGTGCTCATCGACCCCAAGGGCGACCTCGTCACCGACATGCTCTCCCGCCTGCCTCGCTCGGTAGCGGATCGTGTCGTGATCTTCGACGCCGATTCGAAATCCCGGCCACCATGCCTGAACCCCTTGGATGGCGGGGAAACTGACCCTCGCGGATCTTGATCCAGAGGGCGTCGACGAACAGCACCGCCCAGCTCGAGCCGAGCGGCCGGTTCTGCCACTCGGTGATCTCCTCGGCCACCGCGTCGGTGACTTTGGAGATCAGGTCGGGTGAGACCTCAACCCCGTAGATGTCGGTGAGGTGGGCTTGGATATCGCGCACGGTCATGCCGCGGGCATACAGGGAGATGATCGCGTCGTTGAGCCCGTCCAGACGGCGCTGCCGTTTACGCACGATCGCCGGTTCGAAGGTGCCGTTGCGATCCCGGGGAACGGTGATGTCGACCGGGCCGACATCGGTCAGCACCGTCTTGGCGGTCCGGCCGTTGCGGGAATTGCCCGACCCGACCCCGGCCTTGTCACCAGGTTCGTAGCCGAGGTGATCAGACATCTCGGTATCCAGTGCACGTTCCAGCACCCGCTGGGTCAGCTCCGTGAGCAGCCCGCCGGGTCCAACCAGCTGACGCCCCGAGGAGTCGGCCTGGCGCAGCAACTGCTCCACCACATCCGACTCGGCGCCACCACCATCCACCTCGCGATCATTGCCCTTACTTCCTACATCGGTCACTGCGTCGCGCCCTTCCGGCCAGCGGGGAGATCAACTCCCCGCCAGCCTGTCAGGGCCACGGCTTACACAGTTCGACTGACACACCCACGTGGACACATAGTGGACACACATGGCGCCACGGTTACTCGGGTGCGACGCTTCGTTGTCCCTGGCGAAGGCGGCTGGCGACGTAGCTGGCGCGGTCGCCGCCGTTCTCCCGGTGCCAGGCGCTGGCGGTGGTGTCGGCCACACCGAGCAGGTCGGCGAGCATCTTCCAGTGGACGGAACCAACCAGTGACATCCAGGCGCCGTTGCGGGCGGTGCGGGCGCTGGGGACGCCCAGCTTGCGCAGCCGGGCCTGGAGGGTGGCCGACGTCATCGGCCGGTCGGGGCGCAGCCCTGGGAACAGGTAGGGAGTCGGGCGGTGCCGCAGCGCGCCCGCGAGCGGGCGGCGGTTGTTGACGAGCTGCTGCAGGAGTACGGACAGCCGGGGGCGTAGCCACAAGGGGTCGCGGCCGAGTTGCAGGCCGAGGACGCCGGGCTCGTCCGGGTGGGCGAGGACGTCGTCGGTGGTGAGGTTGACCAGTCGCCAGCAGCTTTGCCCGTATTGCAGGACCAGGCAGCCGGCGGCACGATCGGTCAGCGCCTGGGTGTCGTCGGTCTCCAGCTTGACGGCGAGCAGGACTCGGTCGGTGTCGCTCATGATCTCCCGGTTGCCGGTGTGGGCCGAGGTGCCGATCGCGACGTGGGCGGGGGCGAGGCCGTTGGTTGCGGCCCACAGCAGGAACGGGCGCGCGTAACGCTGGCGGGGCCGGTTGCGGATCAGCCAGCGGTCCATCACGGGTTGGGTGAGGGCGGCCAGGCTGATGCCGCGGGCGCGGAGGTAGCTCAGCAACAGGCGGGCGGCGTCGAGCTTCCGCCGGAGGTGTTCGCGCTGGTAGCGCGTGAAGCCGGAATCCCGCTCGGCGCGCTGGTGGGCCAGGGGCATCAGGTGCCACCGGACGTAGCGAGCCAGGATGGTCTTGTCCTGCTGGACGGTTACTCGGGCCAGCAGGGTCTGGACGTCGCGGGTGAGCTGGGCGAGTTCTTCCTCGCGGGGTTCGAGGATCTCGGCGAGTACCGCGCAGGTGCTGGACCGCGGTGGTCTGCCGGAGCTCGTCGAGTGCCTCGTGCGAGCAAGCCAGTTCGCCGGTGACCATGCGGCGGATGAGTTGTCCGCCGGGCCGGCGCAGATACAGGCACAGCGAGTACGGGTTGTCGTAGCTCTCCAGCAGCTCGGCCAGCGGCGCCAACCAGGCGGCCGGTTGCCCGTCGGGCTGGGTGAACAGCTCGACCAAGTCCCGACGCGCGATGCAGGATACGCAGTGCCCGCGCAGCAGACGGCCCATGGCCCCACAGGTCGGGCAGCGGTAGGAGGGGGACCGCCGGGATACGGGAGAAACCTGCCAAGTAGTCGGGTAGTGCCTGGTCAGGCGTCGTTGTCGGCGAGGGCGCGGTAGAGCGAGGCAACTGAGGGGTGCCGGCCGGCGTTCTTGCCGGTCTTGATGGTCAGCTTCTTGACGATGTCGGGCATCGGGGTGCCCTTGTCGCGCAGGGCGCGGGCGAAGAGCACGTCGTCTTCGTCGATCACCTTGGGTCGGCCGCCGTGGTTGCCGCGTGCGGCGGCGGCCTGCTGGCCTTCGAGGGTCTTTTCGCGGATGTAGTCGCGGTCGAGCTGGGCGGCGACGGCGAGCACGGCGAAGAGCATCGATCCCATACCGTGTGGGTCGTAGATGCCGGTCAGCGGCCCACTCAGCAGCTCCAGCTGCACCCCGCCACCTTGCAGCTGGGCGGACAGCGTCATCAGCTCGGCGGCGTTGCGGGCAAGGCGTTTCATCTCGTGCACGGTCAGGATCACCGGCTGGTCCGGTGCCGCGATCTTGATCTCGTGGGCGAGGGTGAGTGCCTTCTCCAGCTCGGGGCGGATCTTGATGCGGGTGCTGATCTTCTCGGAGAACACCCGCGTGCAGTGCGCGGCCGCGAGCGCGTCGAGCTGGCTTTGCAACTCCTGGGTGGCCGTCGAGCAGCGAGCGTAGCCGATCCGGATCGGCGCCCCGTTCGTCTCAGGCGCCGGCGCGGCGACCTCGGGGCACTGCGTCCACTTCTTGCCGGGCCCGCGATCGGCCGGGACGGGTACGGTGAGTTCGTCGCGTAGCGCGGGCACGAGGATGAAGCGCGCGGTGTGGTACTTCGCGGCGGTCTTCCCGGCGCGGGTGCGGCAGGCGCTGCCGGCGGGGACGTCGCATTGCGGGCAGGGGTGGCGTTCGACCGCGGCCGCTGCGTCGTCGGGTCCGAGTTGCATACCTCCAGTCTCTCAGAACTCTGTCAAAACCGGGGGGGGTGTCCCTATGTGGTTGTCAAGCCGCAGCCGGGGCAGGAGTGGTCTCGGGGTGCCGGTAGTAGGTCTTGTTGCGGAGCATGGCGAACAGGACGTCGCAGCGGCGCCGCGCCAGGCAGATCAGCGCGGCGTTGTGCTTCTTCCCTTCATCGCGTTTTCGCTGGTAATAGGCCCTGCTGGTGGGGTCGGACAAGGCTGCGAACGCGGCGAGGAAGAACGCCCGCTTGAGTTTGCGGTTGCCGGTGCGGGCCGGGTGCTCGCCCTTGATGGAGGAGCCCGAGCTGCGGGTGACCGGGGCGATGCCGGCGTAGGCGGCCAGGTGGCCGGAGGACTTGAACGCCGTGGCGTCGCCGATCTCCAGCAGGATGCGGGCTGCGGTCCTGACCCCGACGCCGGGCATGGAGGTCAGGACCCCGGCAAGAGGGTGCGCATCGAGTATCCCTTCGACCTCGGTGGCGACCTGTTTGCGTTGCTGGAGAACGGTTTTCAGGCTGTCGGCCAGACGGGGCAGGACGGTGTCGGCCGCCGTTGTGCCCGGGACGACGACGGTCTGCTCGTCCAGCGCGGCCAGGATCGCGGTGACGAGTTTGTCGCCCATGCGGGGCGCGTGCGCGGTGGCGATCGCGGTGAGCTTGCGGCGGCCGGCGGCGCGGATGCCGGTCGGGCCGCCGCAGCGGGACAGGATCTCCAGCACCGCCGGGTGACTGATCCTCGGGCCGATCGCGCGTTCCAGGGCGGGGTGGACGCCGGTGAGCAGGCCGCGGATGCGGTTGCCGATCCGGGTGGCCTCACCGGCCAGGTCGTCGTCGAACCCGACCAGCACGTCCAGCTCGGCCAGGGCGTCGTCGCCGACGTCGACCGGGCGCAGCGTGTGCGGCAGCGAGCGGGCGGCGTCGGCGATGACGAACGCGTCCCGGGCGTCGGTTTTCGCGCGGCCGGGGTAGAGGTCGGCGATGCGTCGCATGGCCAGGCCGGGCAGGTAGGCCACCCGGTGGCCGGCCGCGCGGGCCACCGCGACCGGCAGCGCGCCGATCGTCGCCGGTTGATCGACCACCACCAGCAACGGCCCGTGCGCGGCGAGCTTGTCGAACAGCGCCCGCAGCTTCGGTTCGCTGTTGGGCAGCGGCGCGTCGTGAAGCCGCTTGCCCGCCGGGTCCAGGCCGACGGCGTGGTGTTCGCCCTTGCCGACGTCCAGGCCGAGGAACACCTGGTAACCGCTGGTCATCCGTCCTGCCGTTCGTTCGTCGCGGGTGGTCGCCGGTCGGGCATCGACGGCCGGCACCCACGTTACGACGAGACCTGCCCGGCGGGCGGCCGTGTCCCTATCAGCGGTCCCTCGATGCCACCAGGTCCGGTGACACCACCCCCCGGATCATGCGCTCGACTGGGGGCGTCAGTCATGCCGGACCTGGCGACCACGACTCCTTGATCAGGAGCTACGAAAAAGGTAACGGGGGGGGGTTCATTTATGAGAGAAACTACAGGTCCCTTGCCGCGCGAAGCCTGACACCGGTGCCCTTCCAGGTATCCGATCGGATCCGTTAGGACATTTGCCGGTGGACATGGCTAGGCCGGGGAGAAGAGGTGGCTACGATCGCTTCATCAGGTGTCGCCAAGGTGTCATCCGTCTTCGGCGCCGGTGGACAGTGAAGAAACTCGTCGAAGGAGCAGTTATGCCGGTGTCCGCACCCGATTTCGAATGGCTGTTCGCCCCAGGAACGCATCACACACTGTCCCGCGGCGATGTCGCCACCGTCCGGCTGCGGCAGGACGCCTCGCTGTGGCTGCCGTCCGGGCGGGTCGTCGCCGGCGAGCCGGCCATGTTCTTGTCGATGTCCGGCTCCGAGGACAGGTTTGTCCAACAGGTGCCACCGGGCCGGTATCCGGTGGTGCTGGTGCTCGCCGTGTTCGGCGAACCGGACGAGCAGGATGCGCAGGAGTGGGTCGCGGCGGCCCGGCTGATGATCCGGGACGAGCCAGCCGCCTCCTGGGAGATGGCGACGTGCGCGGGCCAGGATGCCGCCGAACTGGGCGACGACGAGTACTTCGGCTATCCGGTCGACGGCGGCGCCGGCGGCTTCGTGGACGCGGCGAACATCGCGGCGCTGCGCGAGAACGACGACTACAGCAACCAGCTGCTATCTAACCTGGACATCCACATCCTCGGCGAGACCGACCGCACCGCGCCCGCCACACTGGCCGACGACGGGGACCGGCCCCTTGCGGTGGCGTTTCCCTCTGGTAGCGGAGACGGGCACTATCCAACCTGGGTTGGGCGCACCGCCGACGGCGAGGTCGCTTGCTTCCTCACCGACTTTTGCATCCTGACCGGGGATGGCGATAGCGAGAATGACGAGCCACCCTCAGGCAACGGTCCGATAAGCGTCCCGGAGGACTCGACCACGCCACCACGCCCGCCATATGCGGCCAGGCCACAGCCACTGTCTCCAGTGCAACGGTCTCCAGTGCGGCCCCCCCCACCGGGATCGCCAGTCCGGCGACTCCGAACATCCGGGCACGCCGCTCCCCGAGCAGCGATGAAACGTGAAACCTCGTCGTGCGGGGTTGGGGCGTCGGATCGCGCCCTAAGTGGCGAGACGCATGCGCGTCGCGCGCGAGGCAGTTTCCCCCAGGGGGCGCTTCCCGGCGATTGGGGTTGCGCGCAGCCCGCGATGGAGTCGTTGTCGCAGTCGATCTCGACCATGACCGGAACGACGTAGCGGACCCAACGGGTGGTCATCAGGATCCCTTACTTCGCGGTGACGCGCGCCCTTGTCCGGCGCGGCGCGGTGGCGTCGCCGGGGAACAGCGCCCCCGGCACCAGGTCCAGCGTAGTGACCGGCACCGCGTCAGGCGGCGACAGATCGAGCACCCAGTCCCCGAAGCGGCGGATGGTGTGGGTGATGTACGGGGAGATCGTGGCCAGATCGTCGGTGTCGATCGGGTGCCCGTCGGAGGCCAGCGCGTTCGCCGCGGCGGTGATGTCGCAGGCGTTGGAGTAGATCACGCAGTTCGCGAGCAGCTCGTTGAACTTGATGATCTTTTCCTGGTAGTCCGGGTCGTTACGCCCGATCGCCTCCCCGCCGAAACGCAGCCACGCGGAGAACCCGTGGAACGCCTCGGCCTTGTTGGTGATCGCGGTGATCTGCTCCCGCAACTGCGCGTCCGCGAGGAACCGCAGCAGCGTGATCGTGCGGATGACCCGGCCCAGCTCCCGGAACGCCCGGTACAGGCGGTTCTTCCGCGAGTTGTTGCCCAGCCGGCGCAGCAGCGTCACCGACGACAACCGGCCCTCGCTGATCGAGATCGCGGTGCGCAGCAGGTCCGTCCAATGCGTCTCGATCAGGCCCCAGTCGATCACGTTGTCGCCGAACAGCGAGTCGATGTGCGCGAACCCGGTGTCCGCGCTGGGCCGGTAGAAGTTCAGATCCGCCCAGTTGCGGATGCGCGGGAGCAGGTCGAAGCCGAGCAGCGCGGCGAGCCCGAAAACAGGCAGGGACTGGCCTTGGGTGTCGGCGTGGATCGTGTCGGGCTGGATCTCCGAGTCGTTGCGCAGCAACCCTTCGATGATATAGACGGCCTCCCACACCCCGCACGGGATGAAGTGGCTGAACAGGGCGATGTAGGTGTCGGAGATGTGCCGGTAGGCGATCCCGCCGTAGCCGCCGTAGCGGATGTGGGACTCGGCGAGGATGTTGTTCTCCCACGTGTCCACCTGCGTGCCGTCCACCGCGACCACCCGGCCGTCGCCCCACATCCCGGCGACGTCGAGCTTCGCGAACTCGTTGATCACGTCGGTGGACGCGGCGTCGATCTTGGCGCAAGTGGTGTGCTTGTTCGCCGCGATCGACAGCTCGTGCGCGCTGACCTGGTCACGCATGTGCCGCGCGACCTGCGCGGGGCCGAGAAGCGTGCCGTTGGCGAACACGGTCAGGACGTAGCGGGCCATCGCGTCGCGGATCTTCGGGTCCGATCCCGACGCCGGCCCGAAGTGCCGCGGCCAGCCGACCAGGTGCGCGGTGCGGGCCAGGATGTCCAGCAGCCCGCGTTCGGGCAGCCGCTGGTGAATCGACTCCTCCAGCGCCAGCGCGGACGGGCGCCGGTCGGCACCCTTGCGGCGCCGCAGGACCGGGCGGCCGTCCTCGAAGGACAGGTCGGTGTTGTGCGGGAACCCGGCGTCCACCACCGCGGCGATATCGGTCAGCGCCGCCCGGTAGTGCGCCGTGAGCTCCTTCGGGTCCGAGGGAATCCCGGCCTGGCCGCAGAACTGCTCGGCCAGCGGGACGCACTCATCCCAGGACATCAGCTGCGCGTGCAGGTTGGCGTAGGAGTCGGCGCCGACCACCGCGATGTCCCCGGAGCGCAGCTCGGAGGCGAGGTAGGAGAACACGCACACCTCCAGGTGACGGCGCACCAGCTTGCCCGGCCGGTCCTTCACCACCAGGATCTTGCGCCACGCCTCAGTGACGAAGTCGATGTCGATCGCCACCGTCACCGCGTCCGCCCCACGCCCGACGGTCACCTTCTCCGGGACGTACTCGCCGGTGCGGCCCCGGATCGCGCGCAGGAACTCCACCGCGTCGGCCACGCTGTGATCCGCGCTGGTCGGCTCCAGGTCGAGGGTGTCGAGCAGGGTGAACAGCGCCGAGCGGTGGCTCTTGTAGAACTTCTCCAGCAACGGCAGGTAGTTGTTGCCGTGGTGCGCCGACACCACCTCATGCGCTGCCGAGAGCTGCTCCACCCCGCCCGCGTCGGCCAGCGTCTTGAGCAGCAGCCGCCCGGCCCGCTCGGCCACCGCGGCCGCGGGTTCCGGCGCGGTCGCGCCGTCGTTGTCTGGTGCGGTGGCCTCCCGGGCGCCGGCCAGGACATCACCGAACACGTCCAGCAGCCGCTCGGACTCGGCGCGGTGCTGCTCATGCAGCTCGACCAGCCGCTCCTTGCCCTTCTTGTGGATCACCGCCATCCGCTTGCAGAACATCGTCGCGACCTCGTCCCGGGCCGTGGTCCGGCACTCGTGGATCAGGCTCGCCAGCAACGTCCACCGCTTCGCCTCGCCGATATCCCGCATGTCGCCGACGTCGGTCACCCGCGCCTCCCCGGCGAAATGCGCGATCTTCGTCGCCGGGATGCCGTCGAGCCACTGCTCGGTCGCGCCGAGCTCGTCCAGCGCTTGCAGGTGGGCCAGGCGAAGCTTGAACTTTCCCACCGACGCCGCCTTCGCCGGCGTCTTCAGCCGGTCAAACTCGCTGCGCCGCGATGTCGGGTCCAGCCACAGCAGCCGCGCGAGCCGCCGCCGGTCCGCCGCGTCCAGCCGGGTCGCGACCAGCCCGAACAACGCGGTGTTCGTCTCGGTGCGGATCGCGGAGACCATCTTGTCCAGCGTGGTGAACCCCGGCAGCTCGCGCCGTGCCCGGACCAGCTCCTCCAGCGCGACGTTGATCAGGTCGGCCGGGTTGTCCTTCGTGGTGACCGCCTTGCGGATCGCTTTCTCGGCGATCGCGCGTGCCTCGGCGGGCTTGTAGACCACATTCAGTCGGTCACGGACGTAGTCACGGTGGCGACACAACGTCCGATCCGACTCGTGCACCGCCAGGACGTCCTCGGCCAGGCCCAGCGCGGCCCGGACATGGTTGATCACCACCACCGGCACGTCAGCCAGCTTCGGGAAATGCCCCAGCCGCTGGTAGCACTTCAGCAGCACCACCAACGCCAGGAAGTTCGGCTCGCCCTGACTCCGCCCCCGAGCCCACTCAATCTCGCCGGCGACCGGCGTGAACGCCTCCGCCAGCTCACGGACCGACACCACCCGCTTGAACCGCGGATAGGCGGTCCGATCGATCGAAGCCACCCAGCACCCCAGGCCCAGCCAGCGGACGTAACCCAGCGCACCCTAACCAACACCCGCCGCACCCACGTCACACGGGCTCTCTAACGATCTCTAGCGCCCTCTACCAGGCACTACCCGACCACTTGGCAGGTTTCTCCCGTATCCCGGCGGTCCCCCTAGGAGAAGGTGACGCCCGCGCAGTCCGGGCACAACGGCCCGGCGGGCTCGCGGCGGAACACCGCGGCTAGTTGGCCGCAGCAGTGGCAGTGCTCGTGTGTGAGCCGTACCGCGTCCACACAGGACAGGCAGACCGGGCCCTCCGGCCAATGTCGTTCGGCGCGGGCGGTGGTTCCGCATCGGGTGCAGGGGACCTGGGCGGCCAGGTAGCACGGCACGCACCTGGCCACACCGTCCGTAGCTGGCACGGACATCGACGGTCGTTGCCCGCAGTCGGTACACGGCGGACCGGGCCGCACCACTTCCCAGCACGCTTTGCACCACGGTCCATTATGGTCACGCGCGCACACCACCTTGTGGACGCCGCAGCCCGAGCACGGTTCGGCCAGCGTCTGGCGGCGGCAGCCGTCGCACCACGGTTCGCCGTCGGCGTCGCGGTAGGCCACCAACCTGGTCCGGCCGCAGTTGTGGCACGGCTGGCGTGGCCCAGCTTGCTGGGCGCAGGCCCGGCAAACTCCCGTGCTCAGAATCCCGACCTTGCGGGTCTTCCCGCAGCGCGGGCACAGCACCTCCGGCGCACGCCGGTTGTCGCACTTCTCGCACAGTGGCCCGTCCTCGATGAGCCGAGCCGCAGGCTTGTCCTCGCCGCAGTCGATGCACCGGCGCAGCGGCCGTTGATGCCCGCGCTGCCAACACCGCCGGCACACCGGCCGTTTCTCGTCGTCGCGGACGGTGACCGGCGCCGTCTGGCCGCATCGTGAGCAGGGCTCGGCCAGATGCGTCCGGCGGCATCGTTCGCACCACGCTCCTTCCTCGGTGTGGGCGGCGGCCAGCACGACCTTGCCGCACATCCAGCAGGGCTCGCGGGGAACGGTCTTGCGGTGGCAGGTGTAGCAGACCTGGCCCTGCGGGCTGTTCTTCGTGGCCTTCATCGTCCGCCCGCATACCGAGCAGGGCAGCGGGACGCGCCGCTCGCGCTGCCAACACCGCGAACACACCGGCTGCCCGTAGCGCCGCGCGGCCACCCGCCCCGACCGACCGCACAGCGAGCACGGTTCGGCCCGGCGCTTTCCGTTGCAGTTCTGGCACCACGCCCCCTCCGCCGTACGTCCAATCGGAACGGTCAGACGGCCACACCCGACACAGCTCTCCTTGTCCCGGCGGGCGTGGTAGCAGGTATGGCACAGCCCGCTAGCGACCAGAGATCGGTCGCATCCACAGCTGGCGCAGACACCTCGCCCTTTCCCCACGTGCGTGACCCGGTGTCCGGTCAGCTCTCGGCGTCGAAGAAGTCCGCGGACAACAACGGCATGTCCGGCACGGCCGGCCGCGGACCCCGGCGAGCCGGCTCCTCGGTGGCCGATTGCGGCTCGACCTCCACCGCCAGGTCCTCGAAGCGGCAGTCGAGGATCTTGCACAAGGCCAGGATCAACTCGATCGGCATCTTCGGCGGACGTTCGGTGCTGACGAGCCGGTAGATCGAGCTGCGGTCGAACTCGAAGCCGTACTTGCGCAACTCCGGGATCAGCTTCGTGGTGGTGTACCAGTTCTTGCGGACCGCCATCAGCTCACGCAGCCGCCACTCGTAGCGCGGCTGCCGGACCTGCACGTCGTCGTTCTGCTCGTCTGGTCCTTGCCGGGACACCGCGTTCATCGCACCCTCCTCCGGCGGCCAGCAGGCTCACCTGACGTGTGATCGCTGAAGTCGTCGTCCATCTCCGCCTCCGTCTCGGCCATCGCGAAGGCGCGTTGCAGCACGGCTTCCTCGGCACCGCGTCCAGGTGCTCGCGGACCTTTAGGTTTTTGAAGTCGCTGCTGACCGCCGTGTAGATCGCCGTGGTCGCCGCGTGGGAATGACCGACCTGGTCAGTGACGAACTGCCCGTCATAGCCGGACTCGATCAGCCTGGTCACGTACGTTCTCCTTCTTCCCGCACTCGGCGTGTGCGGTGGGGTTCGTGTGGCGATTGAGCAGGGACGGCCTTTGTGACTTTGTTCGCCGCGCCAGCGACGGCTCTCAGGCTGCGCGTGGCCTGGTGTCGTGTGCGCGCTTGTTGGTGTGGCTGCTGATGCGGAGTTCGAGCCGCACGGTTTGGTTGTGGCAGCGGTACAAGGCGCGTGGGTCGAGCCAGTCGGCGTCCCGGTTGTCGTCCGGCGCGAGGCCGACGGCGGTGGGTATGCCGAGATCGGCATCGGTGTCGGTGAACAACGTGCCGGCGCCGAGCGTGATCTCCTCGCCGACCGTCGGCGTGACGGGTGCCAGGGACCGCGCTATGTCGCCACAGTGCTCGGAGCGACGTGTCTCGACCACGATGGCGACGAGTCGTCCCGGTTGGCCGACGGGTGCGTTCTCGAACGAGACGTAGTCCTCGGCATCCGGACCGGTGAGCAGGAACACGGTGCCGTAGCGGTCGGACTGGCGTTCGAACCTCGGCCACCACAGTTGGCCCTGGCCGAGCTCGATCGTGGCTGTCTCCTCGGTGTGTCCCGCGGTTGCGGCTTGCTCGGCGGCGGTGATGATCTCGGCCATGGACAGGTCGTTGCGGAACCGGTGCCCGATCTCGGCTTCCAGCTCCGCGTACTCGGCGGCCAGTTCCGGGCGTAGTTGTGCGGCGCGAACCAGATCCGCGCGGCTGGCGAGCACACAGAGGGAGCACGACAGGCGGGTCATGCCCTGGTCGTAGGCCGGGTGGTACGGCACACCTGACGCATGGATGCGTTGCCATACCTGGGTTTCGGTCCAGTCGTGGATCGGAAGCCAGGTGTCGACAGTGCGCCGGCCGCTGCTGGCAGCCTCGCCACGACTCAGGCGAGCCTGCTGGCGCAGAGCAATACCGTTCCGCGTCGAGTTCTCACCTCTCGCGATCACTCATGGTGACTGTCGCTGCCGGGTGAAACTGACCCGGTCTGACCAACCGCTCGGGTCCAGGACGTGGGTAAGCGGGTCAGTGACCGAGGGGCGTGGTCAGGGATTGCGTGCCGAGGGGGGCTCGCCGCTGATGGCGCGCCAGGCCGCGTCGGAATCAACGGTGTCGGCGAGGTCGTGGTTGGTGAGTACGGCGAGCGCGTCGATGGCTGTCAGCCAGTCGCGGCTACGCCGGTGCACCTCGTCGCTGGGGTCGTATCGGTTCAGGACGACTAGCACCTCGTGTCCGGTGAGGGCTCGCGCGGCGAGGCGCACCTGGGACACAACTCCTAGGACAGGCTCGGTGACCAGTAGCACGAGGTCCGGTCTCACCCGCTGCGCCAGTGAGAGGGTGTCGCCGTCATGGGCGATTGGTGAGCACAGCCCGCCTGCGCCCTCGACGAAGCCGATGGCGACGTCTGAGGGCCAGTCGAGTTCGGCGACGAGGTCGTCGAGCAGGATCGGAGCCAGTTGTAGGGTGTCGGCGGCCATCGGTGGCGCGAGGGGTACCGGGTACCACCGGTGTGGCGGGCACACCGTGTCGGCGGGCGTGTCAGTTGCCTCGCCGAGCACGGCGGCGTCGGTCGCGGTATCACCGGGTGTGAACGACTGCGCCGGTTTGCGGGCCGCGACCTCGATGCCAAATGCTCGCAATCGTCGCGACAAGGCGGCGGTCACCCAGGTCTTGCCGACCTCGGTGCCGGTGCCGGTGACCAGGATGAGTCGGCTAGGTCGGGTCATGGAGCGCCCACCGGGTCAACCAGCCGAGATCTTGCCCAGTCTGCGCCAGGGCACCTGCCCTGATCAGTGTGGAGGTGTTGGATGTCCTCGTGGCCCATCATGATCCCTGTTGGCGCAGGGGCGCGGCCATGGCGTGGTAGCCGCCGTCGACGTGGAGGATCTCGCCGGTGATAGCGCGGGCGAGGTCGGAGAACAGGAAGCAGACGGCGTCGGCCACCGGGGTCGAGTCGGCTGGGTCCCACCGCAAGGGCGAACGGGTTGCCCAGGCGTCGAGCAGGGCTTCGAAGCCGGGGATGCCGGTGGCCGCCCGGGTATGGATCGGCCCGGCCGCGACGAGGTTGACCCGGATTCCGGCAGGCCCGAGGTCGCGTGCGAGGTACCGGTTGAGCGACTCCAGTCCGGCTTTGCAGACGCCCATCCAGTTGTAGACCGGCCACGCGGCGCTGGCGTCGAAGTCGAGCCCGACCAGGCTGGCGCCGGAGGGTGGGGCGAGCCGGTTCACCGCCGCGGCGAGCGCGGCGAGGGATACGGTGCTGGTCTGGAACGCCAGTCCGATCCCTTCGGGGCGGGCGTTGAGTAGGGGGCCTTCCAGGGCGTCGGCGGGTGCGAAGGCGATGGCGTGCAGGGCGCCGTCGAGTCTCTCCCACCGCTCAGCGATCGTTGCGGTGAGCCGGGCGGTGTCGTGGGAGGCAGTGGCGTCGAAGGGGATGACGTCGATGTCGCCGGTGAGCTGCGCTGCCGCCGCACGGGCCCGATCGAGATCGCGGGGGAGCCCGGTGAGCAGCACCTCGGCGCCGAGTTGTTGGGCGCGGCGGGCGACGGCGAAGGCGATGCTGTCGGTGGTGACGACCCCGGTCACCAGGATGTGCTTGCCGTCCAACACAGTGCGGCTCCTTCGCGGGGGTTGGTGTGTGCGGCCCGGCAGGCGTGGGTCGTGACCGCTTGGTGGACGTCGATGGCCCGGCGGATGCAGGGTCCGGTCGTGGCGGTGATTCCTTCGACAGGGCGGTCGGCGCTGGCGGCACCGCCGATGCGCCCCGCAGGCCGTGCCGCCGGCACGGCGATGGGAGAAAAGCCGGATCGCTCGCGTGACATGATGGTGTTTGCGTCGGGTGGGGCTGCTCATCGTGGGGTGGCGCCGACGAGCGCCCCCTGCGAGGCGCAGCCGACGAGGCGGCTGTACTTGGCTAGGAAGCCGTTGCCGGTCGGGGCAGGGGGTGGGTGCCAGCGGTGACGGCGTCGTTCGAGTTCGGCAGGGTTGACGTCGAGATCGATGGTGCGTGCCGGGATGTCGATCATGATCGGGTCGCCGTCGGCGACCAGCGCCAGCGGCCCGCCGGCAGCGGCCTCGGGGGCGACGTGGCCGACGCAGAGGCCGGTGGTGGCGCCGGAGAAGCGGCCGTCAGTGACCAGCGCCACCTGGTCACCCAGGCCGGTGCCGCGGACAGCGGCGGTGACGGCGAGCATCTCCGGCATTCCCGGTCCGCCGCGTGGGCCTTCGTACCGGATCACGATCACCTCGCCTGCGGTGAGGCGACCGCCTGAGACGTAGCCCATGGCGGCGTCTTCGTTGTCGAAGACCCGGGCTGTGCCGTGGAAGCGGTCGACGGTCAGGCCGGCCATCTTGACCACCGCGCCGCTGGGGGCGAGTGCCCCGCGGAGGATGGCCAGGCCGCCGTCGGGGCGGAGCGGGTCATCTGGCGTTCGGAGGACCGTACCGTCGGGTTTCGGGGCTGCGAGTTCGGCGAGGTTCTCGGCCAGGGTGGCTCCGGTCACGGTCAGGCAGTCGCCGTGGAGCAGTCCGGCGTCCAGCAGCGCGGCGAGCACTGCGGGCACGCCACCGACCTGGTGCAGGTCGGCCATGACGTGGCGCCCACCGGGACGGAGATCGGCGATGTGGGGGGTGTGTCGGCTGATCCGGTCGAAGTCGTCGAGGGTCAGGCGGACGCCGGCTTCGTGGGCGATGGCGGGTAGGTGCAGCGCGGCGTTGGTCGACCCGCCCAGGGCCATGACCACGGTGATGGCGTTCTCGAAGGCTTCGCGGGTGAGGATGTCGCGTGGGCGGATCCCGGCGCGCAGGGCGGCGACGGCGGCCGCTCCGGTGTCGTGGGCGATGCCGGGGCGTGTGGGGTCGATGGCGGGGGCGGATGCCGAGCCGGGCAGTGCGATACCGAGGGCTTCGGCTTCGGCGGCGATCGTGTTGGCGGTGTACATGCCGGCGCACGATCCGGCTCCTGGGCACGCGGCGCGCTCCAGCTCGTCGAGGTCGTCGGTGCTGAGCAGGCCGCTTGCCTGCGCGCCGACGGCCTCGAACACGTCCTGGATCGTCACCGGCCGACCCTGCCAGCTCCCAGGGAGGGAGGAGCCGCCGTACAAGAACGCCGTGGGTACGTTGAGGCGTGCGGCGGCCATGAGCATCCCGGGAAGGCTCTTGTCGCAGCCGGCGATGGTGACCATCGCGTCGAGTTGTTCGGCCTCCATGACACACTCGACCGAGTCTGCGATGAGGTCCCGGCTGGGAAGGGACGCGCGCATGCCGCGGTGCCCCATGGCGATCCCATCGGACATGGCGATGGTCGAGAACCGCATCGCCACCCCGCCCGCCTTCCTGACCCCGTCGGCCGTCGCGCCTGCCAGGCGGTCCAGGGCGATGTTGCAGGGTGTGAGGTCGTTGGCGGCCGCGGCCACACCGATCTGCGGCCGGGTGAAGTCCTCGTCGGCGAACCCGACTGCCCGCAGCATCGCCCGGGCCGGTGCTCGGGTGACGCCGTCGGTGACGATTCGGCTACGGTGACGCGGGTCCATGTCTTCTCCCGGCTTCGCTTGGTCAGCTCGGCCCTTCATTGGCCCTGGCCTCGGGTGAATGCGGGTTCGCCGTCGAAGGCGTAGAGTCCTTCGGTCTTGATCGGTTCGATGCCGTGCTCGACCATGCGGGCCTGGAGGGCGACGACCTCGGCGGCGGTGGTGGTCCCGCGCGGGTCGAGGAAGCGGCATCGCCAGTGGTCGGTGAGCAGGGTCTCGGGCGCGCCGCCTGGCCAGACCTTCTGTCCCCGGTTGGAGATCATGTCAAGGTGCAGGGGTGCGGCGAACGGACGAAGCTTGGCGGCGAGTTCGTCTGGGGTGGTGTCTGGGCTGTGGACGAACACGTCGACGCCGAGCTGGGTCTTGGCGGCAGCGGATCGGCCCGCGAGCTTGACGGTGATCGGCCTGTGCTGGGCGTAGTGCGTTGCCGGCAGCCGGGTGGGTTCTTGGCCGAGACGGTCGATGACCGATGCCGCGAACGCCGTGGTGCCGACCTTGGAGGTGCTGGTATCGGGCTCGTAGATGTCGTAGGTGTGGATGCCGTCTTCGATGGTCCGCAGCCAGGCGTTGTGGACTCGGCTCGCGACGTCGGCTTGTCCGATGTGGACCAGCATCTGTACCGCGGCCAGCAGCAGCCCTGAAGGATTCGCAACGTCTTGGCCGGCTCGCCGGGGGGCGGATCCGTGGATGGCTTCGAACATGGCGACTCGCTCGCCGATGTTCGCGCTTCCGGCGAGGCCGACAGATCCGGCGATCTGGGCGGCGACGTCGGAGAGGATGTCGCCGTAGAGGTTCGGCAGGACGACGACGTCGAACGCCTCGGGGGTGTCGGCGAGCTTGGCCGCACCGATGTCGACGATCCAATGCTCTGCCTGGATATCGGGGTAGTCGGCGGCGACCTCGTCGAACACCCGGTGGAACAGGCCGTCGGTCATCTTCATGATGTTGTCCTTGGTGAACGCTGTCACCTTGGTTCGCCGATAGGCTGTGGCGTACTCGAAGGCGTAGCGAATTACCCGCTCGCATCCCTGCCGGGAGATGAGCTTGAGGCACTGCACGACCTCGTCGGTCTGGCGGTGCTCGATGCCGGCGTAGAGGTCCTCTTCGTTCTCCCGAACGATGACGACGTCCATGCCAGGGTGCTTGGTGGCGACGAACGGTGCGTAGGCGACGCATGGCCGGACGTTGGCATAGAGACCGAACGTCTTGCGCACGGTGACGTTGAGGCTCTTGAACCCTCCGCCTTGCGGGGTGGTGATGGGCGCCTTGAGGAACACACCCGTGCGGCGGATCGACTCGAGCGCCTCGGGAGTGACGCCGGCGGGGTTGCCAGCCTGATAGACCGACTCTCCGATGGTGATCGTGTCGATGTCAAGGGCCGCGCCTGCGGCGTTGAGCACCGAAAGGGTGGCTTCCATGATTTCCGGACCGATTCCGTCTCCGTGGGCGACGGTGATCGGTGCGGATGTGGAATGCGTGGTCATGCTGCTCCTGAGACCGAGGACGTGACGGGACGGGACGCTGGATGGGCTAGGGGCGAGTCGTGGCGGTGCCGCGTGCGAGCCGGCATCCGGCGCTGGTCGTGCCGCACGGTCCACTGATGCCCTGCTCTGGGTCATCGATGTACCAGTGGGTCGCGACCAGGCGCGGGTAGCGGCTGCCGAGTTCGGTCAGGGTGGCGTGGACGGTGTCGCGGGAGTCGGTGTGCGCGAAGACCGGAAAGAACGCTCCCGGCAGGCTCGCTGCGGGCGCCGCGCCTTGCACCAGGACATCGAGGATCAGGCGCCGTCGCTGGTGGGGGTTGTGTGCCTCGCGCAGGGCGGAACCGTCCAGCCAGCACAGCGACCACAGCCCGGACACCGAGGAGGAGGTCCGGATCCCCACCGGCACTGCTGGCGGGCGCCCTTCGGTGGGGTCCCCGACGGCGCATCCGCAGGTCTGCACATGCTCGCCGCACGGGAACAACGTGGGCAGGTCCGCGTCAAGCTCGCGGCGGATCCAAATCCCGAGCAGGGCGTCACGCAGGGTGTCCCGCTGAGCTGGATCGCCGCCGTAGCGCCGGTGGTGGACCAGGTAGTCGCTCGCCTGCTCGACGGCGACCTCGGCGTGGTCCACACTTGAGATCAGTAGAAGCGCGCTCATCGGGTACCTCTCTTTCCAAGCGGCTCTGTTACGTGGGGAGTTAGGACAGGTCGTTCCGGGTGGGACGCCGCCATCGGGTGGTGTGGAGCGGTCACGGGAGCGCCTGCCGGGATGTCGGTGCTGGCGTGTCGGTGCTGGGGTGCCAGGGCTGCCACCCGGTGGGGGTGTAGCGGTGCCACGGGTCGTCGGGCTGTTCCCGTGCGGCGAGTCCAATCCAGTCGTGGCTGAACATGTGGTGCAGCATTGTGTGGCGGGCGATGAGGGTGTCCAGCCTGGGCAGGGGTGCCTGCACGATGGCGAGCAGGCGTTGCGGTTCATGTCGGGCGTGGTGGCCGTCGGTGAGGGACTGCCAGGGCAGGCCGGGCTGGAGGTCACTGGTGTGGCCGGTCATGACGCCCAGGCCCCCACCGGTGACGTTGTGCAGGGTTTTGCTGCCGGCGCCGAAGGACTGCGGGTCGACGGTGGCGAAGTAGTACTGGCTGTTGATCCAGTGTGCGACGACGAGCGGCGCGGTGAGGATTGTTTCCAGGACGGTGCCGGTCGGGTCGAGGTCGGGATCGTAGTCGTGGAGGAACACGCGGCTGTGCAGGTCGATGCCGCGGGTGAGGGCGCGGGGCGCGATGAGGAAGGCGGCGTTGTCGGCGAGACCCCATTCCGGGAAGACCTGGGCCCAGTCACGGGCCCGGGCGCGGGTGTGGCGCGCCGCGTGCCGCGGGCGGGGCCGGGTGGGTGCGCCCGGCAGGATGGCGCAGCGTTCGGCGGCCAGCCGGGTGCCGGCCGTGCGGAGGTCGGCGGTGAGCCTGTCAGCGTCGCGGCGGTGGGTGGCGGGCAGGAGGTGGGTGTCCAGCAGGCGTACGGTGTCGGTGGTGGTGTCGTGTTCGGCCGGGACGAACCAGGTGTCGTCGGGAACGGTGATGCCGCGGTCGGCCAGGTGAAGGCGGACCTGCGGATCGTTGAGCAGGGCGGCGGCCGTGCGGGCGTTGGGACCTCCGGGATGTCCCCCGCAGGCGCCGCAGTCCAGCGCGGCCTGGTAGGGGTTGTTGTCGGTGTGGGCGCGGTGCCCGCAGAACACGACCAGCCGCGCGAACCCGCGGGTCAGGCCCATCAACGTCAGGATGGTTTCGGCGGTCGCGGCACGCTCCTCGGGGGTGAGCGCCTCGGCGATGGAGATCTCGGTCTGCGGCTCGGGCGTGATGCGGCGGGCCCACCACGCGCCTGTGGCGCCGGCGGCACGGGGAGTGAAGGTCTTGGCCGCGGCCAGCGGCCCGGCCAGCCAGCCGGCGGCTTCGGCGAGGGCGAACGGCGCCAGCAGGTCGTCCTTGGCGGCGTGCAGGGAGTGCTCGGCGGCGGCGAGCACCCTGCGGCCGGCCAGTGACCGCTCGGCCGCGCGCCGCCGACCAGGGGCGGGGTGCTCGGTGAGGGTGTGGCGAGGCGTGATCGGGCCGGGACACTGGGTGCGAGCGGCACCCCCGGCGAGGTCGCGGTAGCGCATGGCGACGGCGAAGAAACCGGCGAAGCCCAGGGTCTGGTAGCTGCCGAGGACCTCCAGGTGGCGGCGCAGTCCTTCGGAGCGGGGATCGATGCAGCACACCACCTGCGCCCGCGGTGGGGCTTCGGGCAGTTCGGGCTGGGGCCGGCCGAGGATGCGCAGCAGCAGCCGGCTCCGGTAGTGGTCCTCGTAGGCGTCCAGCCAGACCAGCGCCCGCTGCTGGATCGGCAGCTGGTCGAGCAGCTCCACCAGCTCGCTCCGTTGGGCGGCATCGGTGTCGGTGACTTCCAGCGCTCCCAACAGGTGGTAGGCCCGGTCGTGCGGGTCGACGGTGGCCTGCCGGGTGTCGAACCGGCTCGCGGAGGCCCAGGACCACGCTGTGCCGGGAGCGTGGGAGCCGGCGAGCGCGGCGGCTTCGACGGCCAACCGCAACGCGAGGTAGTCGACGAGGTCGATGCCGCTGTCGGGCCGCTCGCCGCGCCACCGGACGTGGGCGGCGAAGCCGGGCAAGCAGGCCAGGTGGGCCTGCAGGTAGCGGGTCCGCTGGTCGTCCGGGACACCGAGCGCGGCCAGCGCGTCCAGGATGGTGTGCTCGGCGCGTTCGGGCAGGTGCCGCAGCCGCGCCCGCACCGGCCGCGGCAAGGTTCCGTCATGGGCGGCCAGCGCCCGCCACGCCGAGTAGAAGCCGCGGTCACGACCCGGCATCCGCCAGGTGGACTGGCCTTCGTCCAGGTAGGCCGCGCACCACTGGATCGTGTGGGTGTTGAGCAGGGCGGCCACCTCCGGGGCCAGTGCTTCGGCCGCGGTGCGTGCCTGACGGCGCGGCGGTGGACACGCGATGCCCTGGTGCAGATCGGCCACCAGCAGGTCGACCGGGTCGTAGGCGCGGTTGCCGAGAGTGAGCGGGCCCCGCTGTAGCGCCGTGGGGTGGCGGCGGGCCAGCGCGGCGCGCAGGTCGTCGTCGGTGATCCGGCCGCGCTGCCAGGCGGCACGTAGCCAGGTCTCGTCTGGGGTGACTCGTGCTCCGAGCAGATCCGCGGCGGTGGTGGCCGCGTCGGCGAACGGGCGGTCCAGCAGGCCGGACAACGGGTTGACCGCGATGAAGTCCGCCAATGGCCAGGTCGGAGCCAGGAATCCGGCCGCGTCGGCGATCTCGGCGCGCACTGCCGCCTGCTGTGTGGCGACGTCAGAGACGGCATCGGGGGCGAGGTTGGTGGCGGGGCCGGTGGTCATGAGTGTGAACCCTCCTGCGCGAGCACGACGCGACAAGTGGCGGAACGTGCGACCGTGGAGAACAGGGGAAGCCACGCGTGCGGGACAGCCGGTGACTCACCTGTCATGGCGGCGACCCGCTTGCGCGGGATGCCGTCGAGCGCGTGGGGGCGAGTCACGCCCGAGCTCCTTCCAGTTGGGGAACCGGCCGCGGACGCGGTGTCGGTACCAGCCATGGCGGGTGACCCCAGGCGGCGGTGTACGTGCGCTGCTGCCCGGCGGACAACGCCGCCACGTACAGCCGGTCGCGCCACCGGCCCAGACCGACCGCGGGTGCCAGGTGGAGCAGCAGCGCACCGGCCGCCAGCACCGCCACCACGGTCGCGAGAACCCAGGCCGAGACAGCGGCGGGCCCGCTTGCGGGCAGGCTCGGGGCCAGGAGCTCGGTGACCGCGCCCACCAGGGCCAGGTACCCGATCGCCACGCCCGGCAGCACGATCACCACCGTGACCAGCGCGCCGCCGGTCGGGTGACGACGCAGCCAGCCCCACGCCAGCCGCGCGGCGGTGGCCACGGCGAAGAGCGACAACGCGACGCCACCGGCATGAAGGGGTAGCAACCAGGCCGCCACCCCGA
The DNA here is from genome assembly GCF_003312875.1 of Amycolatopsis albispora. Taxonomy (NCBI): domain Bacteria; kingdom Bacillati; phylum Actinomycetota; class Actinomycetes; order Pseudonocardiales; family Pseudonocardiaceae; genus Amycolatopsis; species Amycolatopsis albispora. The sequence goes on along the minus strand of NZ_CP015163.1, from coordinate 5,323,635 downwards.
CCGCCGCGACGGCGGCGACCCCGGCGAGGACAGCGACCTGCGCTGCGCGGGCAGGAGCCAACCGAGGCGCGGGAGGAGCCGCAGTGTGGCCAGCGTGCCGCTGCACGGCCGACCCCGAGCCGAGGAACAGGGTGGCTTTGAACAGCCCGTGCGCCACCAGGTGCACCACCGTCGCGGCGTAGAGGCCGAGCCCGCAGGTCATGAGCATGAACCCCATCTGCCCGATCGTGGAGTGCACCAGCGCCCCTTTGATGTCGGGGCGGGTCAGCATGATCGCGGTGGCGGCCACGACGCTGGCGGCTCCGATGGCGAACGCCAGGTGTGTCGCCACCGGCGCGGCACCGACGATCGGCGACAGCTTCACCAGCAGCACCCCGCCGGCGTTGACCACGCCGGCGTGCAGCAGAGCCGAAACCGGGGTCGGTGCCGCCAGGGTCGCCGGCAGCCATCGGTGCCAGGGCAGCTGCGCGCACCGCACGGCCGCGGCGACCACCAGCGAACAGGCCACCACCGTGCCCACCGCACCGCCGAGGGCCGCGTCGCCCTGGTGGCGCAGGTCGAGATCCCCCCAGACCGTGACCGCGAGGACAACCCCAGTCCACAACGCGGCGTCCCCGGCGACGACGGCACGGGTGGTGCGCCGTGCGGCATCGACGGCCGAGGGCGCCGGCCGATACATCCCCACCAGACGGCACAAGATCACCCCGGTCAGCGTCCACGCCACCGCCAGGGTGACGAGAGTCGCCGCGGTCACCATCACCGTGGTCGCGGCGGTCAGCGCCCCCGCCGCGACAGCGAAGCGGGCCGCGGCCGGATCGCCGTGCAGGTAGCGGCGGGCGAACGCCTGGACCACGGCGCTGACCGTGCACACCAGCAGCAGAACGATCGCCCCGACGTGGTCGACCACCAGCCCGGTCCAGGCTCGCCCGTCCGGGTTGGCCAGCACCATCGCCACCGGCCCGCCGACTACCACCGTCACGGCCAGCGTCCCCGCCAGCGCGGTGGCCACCAGCGCCGCACCCGCACCCAACGCGGGCGCCAAGCTTCGTAGCCGCCGGATCGACCCGGCCATGGCCGCAACAGCGGGAAGGGCCACCAAAACGAGCAGCGTCACCCCTGTCACGCCGTCGTACCTTCCTGACCCGCGCGCGCCGCCGCGCCGCGCGTCGCCGGGGCTCCGGCGAGGTCGGTGGCGCGCGGCTCAGCACCGGTGCCCGCAGCGGGCTCGGGCGGCGAACCGAGGTGTTCCAGGCAATGCGGAGGCAACGCACGCCCGTCGAAACCCCCGATCCGCACCCGGACGAACTCGTCGTGGACCACGCAGTACAGCGACCGCCCCCGTTCCAGCTCCCGGGCGATGTAGGCACCCACGCTCTGCGCGGCCCCCCGCCGCACGCCCGGCGGGCTGGTGTCGATCACCACGTCCGGCGGCGGCGAGGCCCACCGGTGCGCCCAGCGCCGCGCCACCTCATCGGCCGCGCGCTCGCCGGTCAGTACGCCCGCCATCTCGGCGTCGACCACCGCGCCCACCTCCCGCAGCAGGTTCTCCCACGGGAGCGCCATCTCCTCGTCGCCCATGACACCCACCTCCCAAGCACGCTACCAATGACCTGTGTTCTAATACGCGATATGAATCATACGACATTGATGACGTGCTTTGGCAAGCGTGACATGCGTTACCCCCGACGAGGTACAGTTGCGGCCATGCAGGAGTGGACGTTCTTGACCAATCACGCCCACGTACTGCTGTGCGTGGTGCGGGATCCACAAGTTCGGTTGCGGGATGTGGCCGAGGTGGTGGGCATCACCGAGCGGGCGGCGCAGCGCATCGTGGCCGACCTCGTCGAGGCGGGCTACCTGGAACGCACCAGGGAGGGGCGGCGCAACCGGTACCGGTTGCATCCGGATTTGCCGCTGCGGCACCCGATGGACCGTGACACCGCCATCGGGCAGCTCGTGGCCCTGCTCACCGGCATCGACGCCCGATCCGGCAACCTCGTGTAATGCTCGCCGTGCACCCCTACGCGGGCGCACCGGTCGCGATGGCCACCCGACACGGCAAGCAGCGAGCCCTCGCTGCCGCCCTGGCGCGGATCCCCGGCATGCGGCTTGTGCTCGCCCACGATGTGGACACCGATCAGCTCGGCACCTTCACCGGTGAGATCCCCCGCGCCGGGTCGGCGGCCGAGACCGCGGTCCGCAAGGCGCGCCTCGCGATCGAGTCGACCGGCCTCGGACTCGCCGTGGCCAGCGAAGGCTCCTTCGGCCCGCACCCGGTCGCGCCAATGCTGAGCGCCGGCCAGGAGATCCTCGCCTTCCTCGACACGGTGCGGGACGTCTGCATCCTGGAGCGCCGAACCACACCGACGAACTTCAGCCACACCACGACCCGCCGCCTCGACGAGGAAACCGACGCCTACCTGGCGCGCGTCGGTTTCGGTGCCCACGCGGTCATCGTCCGTCCCCACAGCCCCGCCGACGTGCGGGCTCCAGGCCCCATCTGCAAGGGCATCCAGACCCGTGCCGACCTCGATGCGGCGATCAGCCGGTGCACCGCGCACTCCACCGATGGCCTGGCGCGACTGGAGACCGACATGCGCGCGCACGTCAACCCCACCCGCATGCGGGAGATCAGCGTGCTCGCCCACCAACTCGCCTCGCGTCTGGCCACCCTGTGCCCGGCCTGCGGCACCCCCGGATTCGGCCCGGTGGACCGCGAACCTGGTCTGCCCTGCGGCACGTGTGGCGAGCCCACCCGCCTGACCCTGGCAACGATCCACGGGTGTGCCCGCTGCCCGCACCGCGGCCGCCACCCTCGCGATGACGGCCAACGACGTGCCGATCCCACGTTCTGCGAATGCTGCAACCCGTAACCCCCGGACACCACCCCCGCAGACCCACCCGGCCGGCCCCAGCCACTGCACGTCCGAAGGAGCGTCACCACGATGATCCCCCTGACCGCCGCCGCGATCGCCGCGGCCACCGACGGTCACCTCGTCCCGGGGACCGACCCGTCGCTGCTGGTGACCGCACCCGCCAGCATCGACTCCCGCCAGGTCCACCCCGGCGGCGTGTTCGCCGCCCTCCCCGGCCGGCGCACCGACGGGCACTACCACGCATCAGCGGCCCTCGCTGCGGGAGCCGCCCTGGTGCTGGCCGCACGCCCGGTGCCCGCCCCTGCCGTCCAGGTCACCGACGTGACCCGCGCGCTCGGCGACCTGGCTCGCCACGTGGCAGACCGACTGCCGGCCACCGTGATCGGCATCACCGGGTCGAACGGCAAGACCACGACCAAAGATCTCGCCACCCAGGTCCTGGCACACCACGGCCCGGTCGCCGCCACAGACCGCTCCTTCAACAACGAGCTCGGTTTTCCCCTCACTGTCCTGCGCGCCACCCCCGACACCCGCTACCTCATCCTGGAAATGGGCGCCCGGGGCCGTGGACACCTCAGCTACCTGTGCGGCCTGGTCACCCCCCACGTCGGGGTCGTGCTCAACGTCGGCACCGCCCACCTCGGTCAATACCCCGACGGGCAAACCGGGATCGCCGCGGCCAAAAGCGAACTACTGACCGGGCTCCCCTCTGCAGACCACGGTGGGCTGGCCATCCTCAACGCCGACGATCCGCTCGTCGCCGCGATGGCCCCGCTCACCCCCGCCCGCACCCGCTGGTGGAGCCAGCGCCCCCACCCCAACGGCGTATACGCCCGAGATGTGCACGTCACGCCGCGCGGCCGGGCGTGCTTCACCCTGCACACTCCCGAGGGCACGGCACCCGTCACGCTCCGCCTGACCGGCCGGCACCACGTCGGCAACGCCCTCGCCGTCGCCGCCCTCGCCCTCGGCCTCGGCCTTGACCACCACACCATCGCCGATGCCCTGAGCGCCGCTGAACCCGCCAGCGGCGGGCGCATGCAAACCATCGTGCGGGGCGACGGGGTCACGCTCCTCCACGACGCCTACAACGCCAACCCCGACTCCATGGCCGCCGCGCTGACCACCCTGAGCACCATGTCCGCCCGCCGCCGGATCGCCGTCCTCGGCGAGATGGCCGACCTCGGCGACCACGCCGCTGGCGCCCACCACCACCTCGGCGTGCTCGCCGCACGCGCCGGCCTCGACGTCCTGATCACCATCGGCACCCGGACCGCGCCTCTGATCGCCGACGCGGCCGACACCGAGCACAGCACCCTCGACATCATCGCCGTTCCCGACAGCCAGGCCGCCCACGACGTGCTAAGTCGAATCCTTCGTCCCGACGATCTCGTCCTGATCAAAGCATCCCGCGCCGCCCACCTCGAACACCTCGTCGCCGCGCTCAGCAACCGCTGAGCAGCCCGGAGTCGCGGCCGTCTGGCTGCGCGACCCGGCCGCTCGGCGGAGCCGATCCGCGATCGCCAATCCGAGCCCGTCCGGGGTAGGAACCGAGGCCACCACGACCTCGCACTCATGCCGGTCGAAGTCACGGAGGAACTCGAAAAGCCGCCGCGCGTACCGCGCACCCGAGTCCGGCACCGCGATAACGCGCTGCCCGGCACACGCACCGGCACCGCCCGCGAACTCGGGCGGCAGCAGGACGCCGACGCGCCGGCCCTGCGCTGCCAGGTACTCGGCGTGGCCGATCACCTGGCCCGGCTCGACCAGGACAACCCGTGCCCTCGGCGCGTAGTGCGACGGATGCTGGCCCGGAACGCGTACGGCACTCCTCGCCCGCACCGGCACGGAGCAACCCAGTGCGCGCTCAAGATCCTCTCGTGTCACGCCGCCTGGGCGCAGTATCGCAGGTGCGCCGGTGAGGTCGACGATCGTGGACTCGACACCCACCGCACAGGGGCCGCCGTCCAGCACGTAGTCGACGTCGGCGCCCAACCCGTCGCCAACATGAGCAGCCGCCGTGGGACTGACCGAGCCGAAACGGTTGGCCGATGGCGCCGCCACACCGCCACCGAACGCCGTGAGCAGCGCGCGGGCGACCGGATGGTCGGGCACCCGCAGCGCGACCGTCTCCAGACCGCCGGTGACCGCGCGGGGAACACGGCGGCCCCGACGAAGAACCAGGGTCACCGGGCCAGGCCAGAAACGGTCAGCGACGCGGCGCGCCGCGTCGGGCACCTCCGCGACCCAGTCGGGGAGCTGACGCGCCCCGCTGAGGTGCACGATCAGCGGGTGCGTCGAGGGCCGCCCCTTCACGGCGAAGACACGCTCCACCGCGTCGACGTTCTCCGCGTCCGCGCCGAGCCCGTACACGGTCTCGGTCGGGAACGCGACCAGCCCACCCGCGCGCAGGGTGCCAGCAGCGCGTTCCACATCGAGTCCCACGCGCTCAGGCGCGATGCCTGGTTGATCCGACATCACCCGTTCACCCCTCACCACTGCAGTCTGACACACCACCGGCTCGCGCGATCACCGTTGCCCCCGCGCCGCCGGACCCATTTCGAGACCGGATCTCGTACCCTCTCTTCCCGATCAGCACGCGCGGCGCTCAGCCCGGGCAGCACGGGTGGTCACGTCACCAGCGCTCGCACGACGGGCAGCGCCTCGCCGATCACATAGAGCGACCCGGTAACTACCGTGAGCGTGCTATCATTCGCCGCCGCCGCGCGGCGCACCGCATCACCCACATCCGCCTCGACCGCGACCGATCCTGCGCCCACCGCCCGCGCGGCGGCGGCGAGCCTGGCGAGCGGCACCGCTCGCGGTGTCCGGGGCGAGGTGCAGATCACCCAGTCACCAGCCCCGACCCCCAGGGCACTCAGAAACGCCTCCGGCGCGCGGGTCCCGGTCATACCGACCACCACGGTGCGGGAGACGCCGTCGAACCGCTCCCGCAGCGCCCGTGCCAGCGCGGTGGCCGCTTCCTCGTTGTGGGCGCCGTCCATCAGCACAGGGCCGGGGGTGTGGACAAGCTCAAAGCGGCCCGAAGCCCGCAGCGCCCCGCAGACCGCCCGCACCACCTGGTCGGCCACCGGCCGGGCCAGCCACACCTCGGCGGCGGCCAACGCCGTCGCCGCGTTCGCCGCCTGCCACGGTGCCAGCAGACGCAGGAAAACGTCGTCATAAGTCGCCCCGGGCGTGAACAGCGACACCGTCCGGCCATCCGCGACCGGCGCGTCGGCGGCCACGCCGAAGTCACGATCCACGGTCACCACGCGCGAGGGGCGGCGGCCCAGGAACGGCGGGTGCATGGCCGGGTCCGCTTCGGCTAGCACCACGGTCGCGCCCTCAGGAACCGCGCCAGCCTCAGCCACGGCGTTGTCCCACCGCGTGTCACCGAAGTACTCGACGTGGTCGACGCCCACCGACGTGACCACCACCAGGCCGGCGCCGAGCGCGGCGGTCGCGTCGCCGCTGCCACCCAGACCGGTCTCGACCACCGCGACATCAACACGTTGGTCGGCGAACCAGCCCACCGCGGCCGCGGTCATCAATTCGAACCAACTGGGCCGCCCCAGCTCTGACGCGGTGCGCTCGTCCGCCACCAGCGGGTCGAGCACCGCCGCCAACTCGTCGTCGGTGATCGTGACACCATCGATGGTGATCCGCTCCTGCGGCCGGTGCAGATGAGGACTGGTGTACAACCCGACCCGCAGTCCACTGCCCGCCAGCACCGCGGCCAGGATCCGGGCGGTCGTGCTCTTGCCGTTGGTGCCGGCCACCAGGATCACCGGCACCCGCTGCTCGGGCCGGCCGAGCGTGCGCAGCAGCCGCTCGATGACCACGGTCGTCGGGGCCTGCGACACCACCCCACCAGCAGCGACCCCCACCCCCCGCTCATGGTCGACGTGACCGTCCAGCCACTGCCATACCCCGGCGCGCCTCACGCCACCGATCCTAGATCCACCCCCGATCAACCTTGACAGCCACATTCCGGCCAGTGACACTGCGTGCAGAGGGGAGTACTTCCCTAAGTGTCTGCCTGGTCAATACGGACACCCCATGGTGTCCCCGGGCGACCGCCCTCACCAGGGTGAAGGAGACCTCGAACGTCGTCCGTGCGCGGAGGTCTTCGTGCCCTTTCATCCCGTGGTGTCGTCTCTGTCCGTGGCCGCGCCCGCCGACTCGGTGGGGTCCTCGTCGATCGGGTCGCCCTGGTTGTGGGTCGCCAGCATCGCCGTAATACTCGGCCTCCTCGTCACCGATTTCGCCGTCACCCGCCGTCCCCACGAGGTGTCGATACGGGAAGCGATTGGCTGGTCGGTGTTCTATCTCACGCTGCCCGTCCTGTTCGGGATCTGGCTGTGGGCGGTGTTCGACAGCGGGCCGGCACTGGAGTTCATCACCGGCTTCGTGGTGGAGAAGTCACTGTCGGTGGACAACCTGTTCGTGTTCATGCTGATCCTGGCCGGGTTCGCGGTCCCGTCCCCCATTCAGCAACGGGTGCTGCTGTACGGCATCGCCGGTGCCCTGGTCCTGCGGGGCATCTTCATCGCGGCGGGCGCGGCGCTGCTGCAGGCAGGCACCTGGGCGTTCCTCCTCTTCGGCCTGATCCTGCTCGTGTCCGCGGGCAAGATCCTGCACGAGGTGCACACCGGTTCGGCCTTCGCGGGCCGCGACGTATCCCAGATGCGTATCGTGCGACTGCTCCGCAGGTTCATGCCCGTCACCGACGACTACCGAGGCACCCGGCTGACCGTACGGGAGCACGGACGACGCGCGCTCACGCCGCTTGCGGTGGTGGTCGCCGCGGTGTTCGTGACCGACGTGGTGTTCGCCGTGGACTCGGTCCCCGCGGTCTACGGCATCACCGCGGACCCCTACCTGGTATTCGCCACCAACGCCTTCGCGCTGCTCGGCCTGCGCGCGCTCTACTTCGTGCTCCACGCCACGCTGGCCAAGCTCGTCTATCTCAACCACGGCCTGGCGGTCATTCTCGCGTTCATCGGTCTGAAACTGGTGTTGCACTGGGCCCACGGAATCTGGCCGGCCACCCCGCAGATCCCCACGCCGGTCTCCCTCGCTGTCATCGTGGCCATCCTCGCCGTCGTCATCGCGGCGAGCCTGCGCACCCGCCGCCGAGCCGAGCAGCACGTGATTGAGAAGGACTGACCATGTTCACCATGCTCACCGGATTCCTCATCGACATCGCTGTCACGGCACTCATTCTGCTGGCGTTGGTCATCACCTGCGCAGCGTTGGTGCCGCCCCGCCCGCCACGATGAACACACGCCGTCCCGGGTGGCGTGTCAGTGTGGGGTGCGAAGCGAGAGGGGCGCTGGTCGTCGCGAGGTCCTGTCCGCACACCGCCCGGCCACGCCACGTAGCCCTTGCCAGGGCGTGCTTGGTGGTGCTGGCGTCGGTGGCGTGAGGTTTCCTGGACCCGCGCGGTGGGGCGGCGGGTGCCTGCGCCGGATCCGGGTCGGCCAGATCGTGTTGACGACGCGGGGCTTGGTCGTTGAGGTACTCCCCCTCAACGTCGAGAATGACGAACTGTGGTTCGTTTACCAAGGGTGGCGAGTTATCCGGTGCGGCGACGACGCGGAGGAGTCGAGGCGCCGTCAGCCGAAGCATCACGAGCATCGTCAGGGGTGGCGGGACCGACGGCGGTGATGAGGTCGGCGATGCGGTGGTGGGCTTCCAGCGGGTGGCGCAGATGGCCGTCGGGGTTGATGCGGTAGTGGTTGCGGCGGCCGACTTTGGTGCGCTCGATGTAGCCGCCCTGGATGAGGTCGGTGAGGATGAGCTGGACGGCGCGGGTGGTGATGCCGACCTTCTGGGCGATGACGGGCAGGGTCTGGTGCGGGTCGGCGGCCAGGCAGAGCAGCACGTGGGCGTGGTTGCTCAGGAACATCCACGACCCTGGCGTCTGCGACGCGGCGGCGTCGGCCGGTTCCGCACCAGCATCCACCACGCCAGAATCCACCGTGCCGGAGTCGGTGGGATCCGAGCCCGCTGGGGTGGGGAGGGCGTGGTCGGGTGGGGGTTCGGCAGGCCGCATGGGGCCGACCATAAGGCATTCCTTCCACTCTCGATGCCGCTGTCGGCGCGGGGTCCGGATCGGCGGGGAGCTGCTCGACCGGGTGTGATCAGACCAGCATCGCGTCGGGCAGGGTGTGCTCGTCTGCGCGGCGGATCCGCAGCCGAGGTTGAGTGAGGCCGAGCAGGTACTGGCAGGTCGCAGGCGTGAGGAGCTCGGCGCGAGGATGGGCGGGCAACACGAGCACGTCGGCGTCGTGCACTCGGCACAGTCGCAGCAGGGCGGCGGCCACGCGCCGATGCCGGCCGCCCGGCCCGCGACGGTGATGCCACGCGGTGGTGTGGATCCGCACGCCCCGCTCGGCCAGCCCGGATGACGGGAGCCGTGACAGCGCGGGAGCGAGCGCCGCGGCGGTGACCTGCTCCCGGCGGACCTGCTGCCAGGCGATCAGCCGCGCGTTGAGCGTGAGCCCCGGCGGCGGGTGCAGCACGGCGAGCACGAGGTGGCCGTGGTCGGCGATCAGTTCGACCGCCGCGGGCAGCTCGGCGGCCGGCGCGGGATCGGTGGCGTCGACGACGCAGACGAGGGTTGTGCACTGGGCGGGCATCAGCGGACCTGCTTTCCACGGCACGGATCGAGGAGGCCGCGCGCTGGCCTCATTTCCAGATTGACGAAGTACGGTTCGCCAGTCAAGCCTTGACAGGCGAACCGTATTTCGTCATTCTGGTGGTGCGGAGGGGAGTACCCACCACGTCCGGGATCGTCATTACGGCAGTTCGATGGCTGCCCGGTCCCGGCGCCACCGGACCCAGCGCACGTGCTCTGGCGGTTGGGGAGACCTCCGGTTTCACTCGACGTGACCGGAGGTGCTTGACTGTGGTTGTTCCGTTGTGGGCGTGGGCCGCGGTGCTCGGCGTGATCCTGGTGATGCTCGCGATCGACCTGTTCGCCCACCGCCGCGCACACGTGGTCGGGGTCCGCGAGGCCGCCGCCTGGTCGGCGGTGTGGGTCGCGCTCGGCCTCGGGTTCGGCGCGATCGTGTGGTGGGCGTGGGGCAGCGAGTTCGCCGCCCAGTACTTCGCGGGCTACGTGATCGAGAAGTCCCTCGCGGTGGACAACGTGTTCGTCTTCGCGATCATCTTCGGCTACTTCGCCGTTCCCCGCGAGTACCAGCACCGCGTGCTGTTCTACGGCGTGCTCGGCGCACTGGTGTTCCGGGCGGTGTTCATCGCCGCGGGCTCGGTGCTCATCGCGTCCTTCGCCTGGATCCTGTACGTGTTCGGCGCCTTCCTGGTCGCCACCGGTGTCCGGATGGCCGTGCACCGCAACGAGACCATCGACCCCGACCGCAGCGTCGTGCTGCGCCTGTTCCGCAAGGTCATCCCCACCACCGAGGAGTACCACGGGCAGAAGTTCCTGGTGCGCCAGGCCGGGCGCTGGGTGGCCACCCCTCTGTTGGCGGTGCTGGTGCTGGTCGAGGTCACCGACATCGTCTTCGCCGTCGACTCCATCCCGGCGATCTTCGCCATCACCCAGCAGCCGTTCCTGGTGTTCACCTCCAACGCCTTCGCCATCCTGGGCCTGCGCGCCATGTACTTCCTGCTCGCCGACCTGATGCACCGCTTCATCTACCTCAAGCTAGGCCTCGCCCTGGTGCTGGTGTGGGTCGGCATCAAGATGCTGCTGCTCGACCTCTACAAGATCCCCACCTGGTTCTCGCTGGCCGTGGTCGCCCTCCTGCTCGCCGTCGCCGTCACGGCCAGCTGGATCCGCACCCGCACCACCCCGGCCACCCCAGCGGCTGCCTCTGCCGATTCGCTGGCCGGTGCGGAGCCCGACACGGTCACGACCGAGCCAGCCCAAACCGGGGCGGCCGCAGCCGAGACGGCCCCGTCCTCGCCCACTGGCCTGTCGACGCGCGACTGACGCGCGTCGACCGCCCCGGTGCCGCCCACCGCTCACTCCCCCCACCAGCGGTGGGCGGCACCACCCCACAGACCCAGCCCATCCGGAAAGGAACCCGCTCATGCGCATCTCGACTCGATGGACCTCTGTGCTGCTCGGCGTGGGCGTCGTGGCGGCGATCAGCGGCTGCGGCGCTGTCCAGCAGGCCGGCGACACCGCCGGTTCGGCCGCGGACACCGTGACCGGCGCGGTCGCCGCCGCCGAGGTGTGTAGCGACGCGCTGGCACTGGTCGCCAACCCGCCCGACCTCAGCGCACCGCAGGCCGCACTGGACCAGGCGCACACCACCGCCACCGAGCTCACCGACCTGGCCGCGACCACCAGCGACACCGACATCGGCCGCGCCATCACCGACCTGGCCGCCACCCTGCAGACGGCCACCCTGGACACCCTCACCAGTGCTCCAGCCGCCTGGCTGCAGACCAGGGCCGATCAGGCCGCCGCGCTCACCACCGCCTGCGCGCCCTGACCAAGTAGGGTCACGGGCACGACAGGAAGCAGCCCGTGATGAGCACCGTCGGCGACCCCGCTGAACGTTCGTCGGTCGTCCCTCCCTTCCAGGTGAGCGGCCCACTCGCAGGCGAGGTCAGGTTGTCGAGAGCTCCACCCCAAGCTCCTGGGCGAGGGTTTCCTGGGTGAAGCCGAGAGCCTCGCGCCGTGCTGCGAGAGCATCTCGTCGTATCGCCATAATCACTCCCAGATTCGCTAGCGCACCCACGCTACCCGGCGTTGATCGGACCTGATCAGCGGCCATGTCAACGACGAAACGGCGGACGTTCACGTCCGGACGTGCGACCCAGACCGCCCATGAAAACGCCAGAGCGGGATGGTGCTTGGGACGATCTGTGCATGTCCGCAGGGGCCGCCACCAACTAAAGCTGTCGACGGCGCGTGAAAACTGACCCCGGCGTGGCGCCTAACCCAGGTGCCGCCAGGGGGTCAAGATTCGCCCGCCGTTGACACTAAAGCCCCGCCCGACAGGATCAGCGCGCCTCGACCGCGTGCTCTGCCGCGAGCCTGCGCACATACGCGCGGATTCGGTCGCGATCCTCGGGGAACACGCTCTCCCACGATTCGTCCAGGTCGACCCACTTCGGCGGCTGTCCCTTCTCCCCGCCGAGTGGCGCGTCGCGGTTGATGACGGCTCCGTAGGACAGGCTCAGCGTTGGCGTCCAGTCGGCGCGGAAAGAGCGGACAGCGACGGCCGCCGGCACTGACAGCAGCTCGCCCAGCAGGCCGGTCTCCTCCAAGAGTTCACGGGCTGCTGCGGCTCGAGGCGTCTCGCCTGGCTCGACGGTTCCGCCAGGCGGTACCCAGCCTCGCACCCGGTGCCGCACGAGCAGCACGTGGCGGTGCTCCGGGTCGGTGACCCAGACCTCGGCTGCGAGCGGCTCCAACGCGGTCGAACGTGCGTGTAGCCACGCCTGAGCGTCGTCGTACTCGGTCTCGGCAAGGCGAGCATCGACGGCCGCAGCGTCGATCGTCGCCTGGTCAGGCATCGCGTTCGATGCGCTCGAAGATGTCGATATCCGTCGCCTTCTGCCAGTCCGGCAAATCGTTCCAGTCCGCGACGTACGACGGCTTCGGCTCGGGGAAGTGCTTGAAGATCTGGCCGATCCAGCACAACGCCACAAAGCGGCCTTTCTGGTCTGGGGTCAGTTTGGTGGTGGCGCCGTCGGTGGCCTTGATGAAGGCGACGACCTGGTCGTACACGGCGGTCGCGGCGTCGCGTTCCCAGTCGGGGGTCTGGTCCCACGGGGTGATGTAGCCAGGCTTCGGCTCACCGGGGTAGTGCTTGGTGACTCCGGCGATCCACGCCTCGCGGAACACGCGGCCACGGTCGTTGTGCATTCGGTCGTCCTCCATCACGCGGCGCGGTTGCCGACGAGTTTGGTGATCTCGGCATCGAGTCGCTGGATTTGTTGGTCGTTGAGCAAGGAAGCAAGGTGTGGCTGAAGGACCCGCAGCTTCTGTGCGATGACCCCCGAGCGGGTCTGGCGGGCGGTAGTCAGGACGGTGTCGGCGTAGGTGACGACCTGGTCCGGGTCGCGACGGTGCACGCCGATCATCGCCAGGTCGGTCAGGACGCCTGCTTTCCGGCGGGCGGTCAAGGTGCCCTGCAGGGCGTCGACCAGAGCCGCTTCAGCTAGGTCGTGGCGGCCCAGCGTGACGTAGCAGGTTCCGCGTTCTTCAGCCAAGCGGGAGCCATCAAACCGGAGCCAGCCGCCGTTGTGCACCTGGCCCCGTAGGCGCTGGACCTCAGCAGCGGTGTCGAGGGCATGTTGGCAGGAGTCAAAGTCGCCGAGGCCGGCGAAGGTCTCGGCCTGCACCACGGCGACCCAGTGTCGGGTCGACAGGCTGGGGTCGCCTCGACGTGCGATGGTGGCGGCCACGTCGAGCATCGGCGCGGCATCCGCGAATCGGCGCTCGTACACGGCGACGAAAGCATGCCTGGTCAACGCGCAGGCCCACAGGTCGGAAGCGACGGCCTCCTTGCTCGCTGTTGCCGCAAGCGTGTAGCAGTGAGCGGCGTCGGTGTATCGGTTGCCGTCGAAGAAGATTTCCCCCGCCAACTGGAAGAGGTCGGCGGTCAGCTCGCAGAGCCGTTGTCGGATGGTCGGTGTCTGCGGTCGTCGCAAGGAGTCGCTGAGTACACCGAGTTGGGCTCGGACCAGCGGCAGCACCTGGGCCTTGGTCGGCGACAGTGCGTACACGCGCCACAGGTGGGAGTTGAGCTGGGCGAACTCCGCTGCTCCCGCCGTGTCCACCGTGCCCGCGTGAGCTGTGGCGGCGAGCCGGTCGACGTCGCCGAGTACTGTCTCGCCAGCAGGCAGCGCGAGCAACGCGCCGGTCATGCTGAACAAGCGCAGCAGGTCACGACGGTTCATGTCGTCGGCCTCCGCAGGGTCGGCTGGTTCAGTGGCAACGGTAGAAGCTTGCCGGTTCGGCGTGAGCAACGCATCCAACTGGTCGAGGCTCACATCGAGGGTCTTAGCCAAACACGGTCGACGGTACGGCTGCGGGGTCAGGGTGCCGCGTTCCCAGCGTCCGACCGTGGAGAACTCCACGCCCACCGCCGCGCCGAAGCTCTCCTGGGTGTAGCCCATCTGCTCACGCCGCGCGGCGAAGGCATCTCGTCGGTCACTCATGAACACCACCTCACCCCGTCGGTCACCTGCCACGATAGCCAGCTACGGGTCAAGGCTGATCACCCGCTCGGCGAGCTGTACCCGTTCGGACTACCGCCTCTGAAAAGGCGTTTATGCAGGTCAGAGGTGATGACGCCTCATTGCCGCCTCATCGACGCCGCGTCGGCGCTCTGGCTATCGTTGATCACCAGGGGTTTGACTGATATCGCTGCGGTCCGGGCGAGCTTCCGCTTCGGCGCAGCCCGAGTATCCGGAAGCGTCTTTCACCGGGACGTGCCGTCGAGGGGTGTGTGGTGGTAGGACTGCCCTCCACTTCGATGGAATTCCGCTCGCGGGTGTGCTGGCGGGAGCGCTCGGTACCTCGGTCGAGTTCCGGGCTGGTCCGCCTGGCGGGCGAAGTCACGGCCGACTCGCCGGGACTCGGAGCGTAAAACCCACGAAGGAGGATCTGTGACGGTTCAGATGGAGTGGTCGCCGACCACGGTGGCCACGCCCGCCGCGGAGGTCGAGATGGGCTCGGAGTTCGACCTCGACATCACGCTGGTCGAGGTGGTGGACCCGGCGCATCTGATCAACATGACGGATGACGGCTGCGGGACGACGTGCGAGAAGTCGACCTGCATCAGCGCCGCCTGATTGTCACGAGCGACCGGACGCCCGCCAGGGGCTTCTTGGGCGGGCGTCCGGTTTCCATCCGTCGCTTTGGAGAGGTGTCCCGTGTCCACGGCCTTGCCCGACCGCGTCGGCTTTCGAGCCGCGGGTGGCCTGTTGGTCCGGGCTGTTGCAGAGGGCGAGCTGAAACTTCCGCCGTGGCCGACGCTGACCGCGACCGGGGCCGACGCCGTCACCGCGTGGGTGGACTGGCTGCGCGAAGTGTGGGAGGTCGAAGCCGTCCGTGACGCCATCGGCCTGGCCAGCCCTGTCCTTGCTGACCGCGTCCACAACCTGTGTGGCGCTCAGGTTGCCAGCGAGCGCGAATCCCGGCGCGTGGTGCTGTCCGTTCTGCGGTACCTGGCACGGTTGACCGGCCGTCCGACTCCCAACGGCTTGTTCGCCGGGGTCACCGCCGCGCGGTTCGACGCGGATCCCTCTCAGCGTTGGGGTGATGATCATCGCGCGGACGCTGCGGCCGACGCCGGGTGGCTGGCCGAGGTCATCCGACGGTTGGAAGGTCAGGCCGAGATCCTGGAGCGCTTGGTCCTCGTCGCGAACTCCACGTTGATGGTGCGCGGTGAGCGGCTTGTGGTTCCGTACCAGCCGACCGTCAACCATCGAGGCACCGGCGCAGTCGAAGTCGAACTTCGCTACACCGGCCCGGTGCGCGCGGCCGTGCGAGCTGCGCGGACACCGATTCCTTTCGATGACATGCGCGAGCAGGTACAGGCCGAGTTCCCGAGCACCGCCGGGAGCACGGTGACCGGCTTGCTGGCCACGTTGGTCGCTCGTCGCGTGCTCGTCACCAACCTCCATGCGCCGAGCACGGAGCCCGACGCACTTGGCCACTTGGTGCGCGAGCTGGCCACGGTCGGCGAGGCTGCCACCGAGCGGTGCATGACGCTGAACGACATCCACGACATGTTGCGGCGACATCGGAACAGCCCAGCGGAAGCGCGGCGCAGGCTACGGACCGACGCCGCCGCGTCCATGAGCCGCCTGGCTCCGTCACGGCGGAGCCCAGTCACGGTCGACCTGCGGCTGGACCTGGACGTCGTGCTCCCCAGCGCAGTCGCCCGCGAAGCGGAACGTGCCGCGCTGGTCCTGGCGCGCCTGACCTCCCGCGCCAGCGGTACGGCAGCCTGGGCGGACTTCCACCGACGCTTCTACCAGCGGTTCGGCACCGGCGCACAGGTGCCACTGCTCGAGGTCATTGCCGACAGCGGGATCGGCTGGCCTGACGGCTACCCCGGCACCAGCGGAGTGGTCACACGACCCCAGCAGACGCCTCGGGACGAACGGCTGCTGGCGTTGGCCCAGGCCGCCGCGTTGGACGGTCAGCAAGAGGTCGTCCTCGGCGAGAGGTTGATCGCCGAGCTGGAGCTGGCGCCTGTGCACTCGATGCGGCTGCCCTCGCACCTCGAGTTGTGCGCCCGTGTCGACTCCCCGAGCCTGCAAGCCCTGAAGCAGGGCAACTTCCAGCTCGTCGTTACCTCAGTCTCGCGATCGGCCGGCGTCGTCAGCGGCCGTTTCCTGCACCTGTTCGACGAACACGACCGCCGAATGCTGATCACGCCGCTCGCCCCGCCCGCGTCTGACGGGGTAATCCAGGCCCAGTTGTCATTCCCGCCTCTGGACCCCGCCACCGCACACGTCGCCCGCAGCGCCCAGGTCCTGCCAACCATCGTCAGCCTCGCCGAACACCGCGACACCGCCGCGTCAACGGCGGTCCTCACGGCGGCGGACTTGGCGGTCAGTTGCGACAGCGACCGCCTGTATCTGACCGCACCCGCCCTCGGCGCGAGGGTCGAAGCGTGGGGCTTGCACGCACTCAACCTACGCAAACACACTCCGCCGCTGGCCCGCCTCCTGGTCGAACTGACCCGCGCACACTGCGCGGAGGTCACCGACTTCGACTGGGGCACGGCGGCCACGTTGCCGTTTCTTCCTCGGCTGCGCTTCGGCCGCATCGTGCTGTCCCCGGCCCGGTGGCGGTTGGCCGCAGCCGACCTTCCCGACCGGACCTCCAGCTGGGCGACCTGGGACAGCGCCCTGGCCGAGTGGCGCACCCGCCGCCGCCTCCCGCAGGCGGTGTTCCTGGTCGACGGGGACTGGCGGTTGCCGCTCGATCTCGTCGAGGACGCACACCGGGTCCTGCTGCGCGAGCACCTCGGTACCCACCCCCACGCGGTGCTGGAGGAAGGACCCGCTGAGGACGCCGCCGGATGGCTCGATGGCCGTGCTCACGACGTCGTCGTGCCCATGGCCAGCTGTCAGCCGCAGGCCACGACGCGGCCACCGCGCCCGACGCCCCAGCGGATCGTCCGGCCAGGTGAGCACGGGCTGTCGCCGGGTGGTTCCCCCATGCTGTTCGCCAAGCTCTACGGCGACCCGCAACGTCACAACACCGTGCTCGCCAAGCACCTGCCCGCACTGCTGGCGGAGTGGGGCGATGCCCAACCGCGGTGGTGGTTTCTGCGATTCCGCGAGGGCAACGAGCACTACCTGCGCTTGCGGATCAGTCTCCTCAGCACTGAGCCAGTGGTGTTCGGCGAGGCGGCCGGCCGGGTCAGCGCCTGGGCCGACCGGCTCCGCCGCCTCGGCCTGCTGCGCGACATCGCTTTCGCGACCTCCTACCCGGAGACCGGCCGCTGGGGCTCAGGTGCGGCACTATCAGCCGTCGAGGCGTTCTTCACGGCTGACTCCCGCGCCGTGCTTGCCGAGCTCGCCTGGCCCGCGCGACCGCACGACCATGCTCTGGCCGCGGCGAACTTCGCCGCCATCGCCGTCGCCTTCATGGGAGGGACCGAGGCCGGGATGCGGTGGCTGGTCGACCATGTCCCGGCCAAACCTCCTACCGTCGTGCCCCGGCCGGTGTTCACCGAGGCACAATGCCTCGCCGACCCCTCCGAGAATTTCCGCGCCTTGCGCAGCACGCCGGGTGCGGCTTCGGTCGTCGCGACATGGGCCGAGCGCGCCCAGACCGTAGCTGCCTACCGAGCGCACCTGTCCGGGGCTGAGGCCGAGGGCGTCGACCCGGACGCCGCCTTGGGCTCGTTGCTGCACACGCACTTCCTGCGGGCCTACGGCATCGAGCCCGACGACAAGGCGGTGTGCCTTTACCTGGCCCGGACCGCGGCCCTGACCTTCGCCGCCCGCACCGGAGGACCGCGATGAACGCCGACCTCGCCTCGGATGCCGCGGTCGAGTACGCGACGGGGATCGCCGATCGCCTCGCCCGGCCGGACGCCCCCCACCTGCCCACGGACGAGCCGTGGTGGCACCAATCCCTCGCCCACGGCGCTCCCGGTGTGGCACTGCTGCACATCGAGCTGGCAGCCGCCGGGATACGGCCGTTCGACCGCGCCCACGACTGGCTGACCGCCGTCACCAGCAAGCCGATCACCGCCGGAGCGAGCACCGGCTTGTTCTACGGCGCGCCGGCAGTCGCGCGCGCCCTCGCGGGCGCCGCCACAGTCCGTCCCGGCACGTACCAGTCCGCCCTCACGCCCTTGACCCGGCAGATCGCCGCCGACGCCCACAACCGCGTCGACAAGGCCCACGAGCGCATGGACGTCGTCGGGATGTTGCCGCAGATGGCCGAGTTCGACACGATTCGGGGCCTCGCTGGTCTCGGTGCCCATCTGCTGCACCACGACCCCGACGGCACCGCCCTGCCGGCCGTTCTGGGCGCCCTCGTGCGGCTCACCCAACCGGTGATGGTCGAAGGAGAGGCCCTGCCGGGGTGGTGGACCCTCACCGGTCCCACCGGCCACGCGGACGAGGAGTTCCCCGGAGGCCACGGCAACTTCGGCGTAGCACACGGCATCGGCGGCCCGCTGGCACTGCTGGCCCAGGCCCTGCGCCGGGGCATCGCCGTGGACGGGCAGCGCCAGGCCGTCGCGACGATTTGCGCGTGGCTGGACTCCTGGCGCATAAGCACTCCGAGCGGGCACCGGTGGCCCTACATGGTCACCCGAGACGAGGCGCGTTCGACGCCGATGTACGTGCGGCACAGCGGGGCCAGCCGACGCCCGAGCTGGTGCTACGGAACAGCGGGCATCGCCCGCACCCTGCACCTCGCCGCCCTGGCCCTCGACGACGCCGATCGCCGCCAGATCGCCGAGGAAGCCGTGATCAGTGCGGTGACCGACCCGGAACAGGATGCGTTGATCAGCGACGCTTCGCTGTGCCACGGCTACGCCGGACTCGCCCGGATCACCGCTCACACCGCCATCGACACACCGGAGCCGGCCGCTTCCCGACTCCGCGCGCTGGCCACCGAGATGCTGCACCGCGCCTGCGCCCAGGCCGTTCCCGAAGGCCCCGGCTTCCTCGAAGGTGCTGCCGGGATCGGCCTAGCTGCCCTCGCCGCTGAGATCGAGCCCGCGACAGGCTGGGGCACCGGCCTGCTCATCACCTGATCCGTCCGAACCTGATCCGTCCGACCGAGAGGAGATTCCGCGCTGATGCTGCCGGACAGCTGGCACCACTACCTGGTCGAGTTCGCCGACCCGACCACGGCCGAGCACACCGCCGCGACCCTGCTCGTGCCCGCCCTCGACCAGGCCCAGCAGGACGGCGAACTCGACACGTGGTGGCACCTGCGCAAGACACCCGCCTGGCGGCTGCGTTACCAATCGGTCAACCCCGAGACGAAAGCGGTCGACACGCTGCTGTCCGACCTGCAGGCCGATGGGCATCTCGCGCGCTGGACTCGCGGCATCTACGAACCCGAAACCCTTGCCTTCGGTGGACCCGCCGCGATGGACATCGCGCACTCGCTGTTTCACCACGACAGCCGCCACTGCCTCGCCCGTGCCACGAAACCCGCTGCCTTGGGTCAGAGAGAGACCACCGTCCTGCTGTTCAGCTCGATGCTGCGCGCCGCCGGGCTGGACTGGTTCGAGCAGGGCGACGTCTGGGGCAAGGTGGCTGCGCTCCGGCCCACCGCCCAACCCCACACCAACAACTCTCCGCACACCGAGCGGTTGAGCCAAGCGGTGCGCCGACTGATGACCACCAACACGCACAAGGTCGCCGACGTCGCCCCCGACGTGGTTCCCGAGACCTGGTGGACAGCGTTCGACACGGCCGGCCGCCAACTCGCCGAACTCGCTCGCGCTGGACACCTCGAGCGGGGCCTGCGCGCCGTTCTGGCGCACCACTTCATCTTCCACGCCAACCGCGCCGGTCTCTCCGGCACCGACCAGGCCACCCTCGCCGCGCTGGCCGTCGACACCGTTTTCCACAGCACGCCTACCCGGCAGGCACCAGCCGGGACCACCTCCAACACCGTTAGGGTTCCCGCAATGACAACCACCGTCAGTGACGCTTCCACCGGCTCCGCCGACGAGCTGCGTACCAAGCTCGCCGACCGCCTCGTCAAGGACGGCACCGTCCGCACCGACGCTGTGGAGGCCGCGTTCCGGCAGGTGCCCCGACACCTGTTCCTGCCCGACGTCCCCCTGGTCGAGGCGTACGCCGACGAGCCTGTCTACACCAAACACGAGGGCGACGGCACCCGAATCAGCGCCGCGTCCCAGCCCAAGATCGTCGCCATGATGCTCGAACAGCTCGGCATCCAGCCCGGCGAACGGCTGCTTGAACTCGGCGCGGCCACCGGCTACAACGCCGCCCTGATGGCCACCCTCACCGGTGCCGACGGGCATGTCACCACGATCGACATCGACGAAGACCTCGTCGACGGCGCCCGCGAGCACCTGTCCGCAGCCAACATCGATAACGTCGAGGCGGTCGCCGCCGACGGCGCACTCGGCCACCCAGAAACCGCGCCTTTCGACCGCGTCATCGCCACTGTCGGTGCCCACGAGGTCCCGGCTGCCTGGCTCGACCAGCTCACACCCGGCGGGCGTCTGGTGGCTCCGGTGCGCCTGCGTGGTTGTGCCTCTCGCAGCATCGTCTTCGAACGCGACCAGGACGGCTGGCGCAGCCTGGACAGCGAGATGGCGATCTTCATGCCCCTGCGTGGCCTCGGCGACGACGCTCGCCGCGTTCTGGACCTCACCGGCACCGGGGAGGTGACGCTGCAAATCCACAAGGACAACAACCACGCCACCGATCCGGACACCCTGGCCGGGGTCTTTGACAGCCCTGCCTGCGAAGTGTGGACCGGCGTGCACTTCGTCCCGATGGAATCCTTCGAATGGCTGGACCTCTGGCTGGCTTGCCACCTGCCCAACCCGCTGATGCGCATGGAGGTCGCTCCCGCCGCGAAGGAAAGCGGCCTTGTGCGGCCGATGTTCCCCTCGGTGGCGATGGCCACCACCGCCGCCGACGGCAGCCTCGCATACCTCACCATCCGCGCCGCAGACCCCGATCCGGACGGCCGCCGACGCTACGAGGTCGGCGTCATCGGCCACGGCCCCAACGCGCAGGAACTCGCCGAGCAGGTCTCGGTCGAGATCTCGACGTGGGACCAGAGCTTCCGCTCCAGCACCGTCCGATTCGCCATTCCCGACACCGCGCCCCAGCCGGACACCAACCCCGGCTTCGTGGTCCTGGACCGCGCCACCAAGCCCATGACCGTCACCTGGGAGTGACGCCCGTGGACCCCGCCGGCCAGTTCGCCCGCCGCTTCCCCCTCGTTGCCCGAACCCGCCCGGCCTGCCTCCCGCTGGCTCGGCGGGTGGCCGAGCTGTGCGACCGAGCACGCCAAGTCGAGCACAGCGGCGACCTCGCCGAAGCCGCCGCCGTGCACAACAACGCGGCGCTCATCGCCTCCGACTGCGGCCTGCCCGAACTGGCCCGGCGGTGGTGCCACCAGCAGGTGAACATCTACCTGCGCGCCCGCCCCTTGGGCGCGCAGGTAGCCCGCCTCGCTCTCGAACCGATCACCAACCTCGCCCGCCTCTACATCCGCGAGGGTCAGGGCGAGCGCGCCTTCGCGCTCATGGACACCCTGTTCACCGCGGTCTCCGCCCGAACTGACGCCATCGTCGACGGCATCGAGATCCCGGCCGACCTCACCGACTCCGCCGAGACGCACCAGCACATCCGCAGCTGGCTGTGGGCAGTCCTGCTGGCCACCGGTGGCCGCGCTCTGGCCGCAGCCGGCCGCTGGGCGGAGGCACGCGCCCGGCTCGACGCGTACAAGGGCGTCGGGCGACGGATGCTTGACGGTCGCCAGATCGCGGTCATCGCACACGCCGTATCCGGGGACGCCGACAGCGCCCTCGCTCTCCTCGCCGAGACAACACCAGGAGACCCTTGGGAGAACGCCGTGACCGCCTGCCTGACCATCCAGTGCCACGGCGCCTCGGGCGTCGCCGATCTGCCCACGCTCCTGAACCAGTACCACCGACTCGACACCTCCGCGCCCGGCTTGGCGGTCTTCCACACACGGCTCGGGTTGTCCTTCATCGACGCCATCGGCACCGTTGACGATCCACCCGTGCACCAGATCGCCGTTGATCTGATCGACTACGCCGCCGCGACACGAGACGGATACGTCGCTCGCGATGTACTCGCCCACAATGGTTGCCGCGAGCTGCTCACCGACTCCCAAGCGCGCGAGTTGTCCGATTCGGTCGAAGCGTGCGCGCTCGGCAGCGGCACGCTCCCGGCCACACTGCTGGCAGACCTCACGACAGCACTAGCCTGCGCCGAAGAGGCCATGGCACGCAGCGTGAAGACGATGTCCTGCAACGTCAACGCTCCAGCGAACCCGTAGGGCGGGTCCTAGTGAAGCCGTTGCACCACAACGGGTTTGCTTCCTCGGCCCGAGAAACAGCCCGTGTCGATCACTAACGATGCCCGCCAACCCGACGATCGTTGATACGAAGGAACGATGCACACCACCACTACTTCGCCGGAAGCGCTACGTGCGGCAATGGTCGAGAGGATCCAGAAGGCCGGGCACGCAAAGCACAGCGACGTCGAGCGGGTTTTGCGCGACACACCGCGGCACGAGTTCGTGCCGGACGCCGACCTGGCGGTCGCTTACGACCCGTGGCAGGCGGTGGTCACCCACCGGTTCGAGGACGGCCGGTCGTTGTCCTGCGCGTCGGCACCTTGGCTAGTAGCCGCGATGCTCGACCAACTCGACGTCCAGCCGGGCAACCGCATCCTGGAGATCGGAGTGGGGACCGGTTACAACGCCAGCCTGCTCGCCCAGTTGACCGGCCGCGCGGACCTGGTGACCACCATCGACGTCGACCCGGACGTGACCGCGAAAGCCTCACAAGCGCTGGCCGCCGCCGGCTACGGCGACGTGCACGTGATCACTGGCGACGGCGGGCTCGGCTACCCCGACCACGCCCCGTACGACCGCATGATCGCCACGGTCTCACCGTGGGACATCCCCGCCCAGTGGTGGAAGCAGCTCGCACCTGGAGAACGGCTGGTCGCCCCGTTGCGGTTCCCTGTCAAGTCAGCTTGTTGAGCTTCTCACGGCCAGGCTGGCGGTGAGTCGATGGCTCTGGTGTTGTTGGAATCTGACACCGCATTGGCTTTCGCGCTGGTAGGCCAGGACTACGGGAGCTATGCCGACCGAATGTCTCGTGACTGCGGTTGTCGTCATGTCCGGTCTGGCCGCTGCGCACGTGATGCGCGGACGCGTCGACGGTGACGAATGGTGAGGAGGGTTAGTCCTGCCAGGAGGCTGAGTGCGATCGTGGCGGCCAGCGGCGTGGTGATCGTGGACTGGTTGGTGGCTGGTGGCGCTGTCGGCGGTACTGAGTGGGGGGTGGTGGCTGGTGTGGTGGCAGTGTTTTCGGGGGTCGTGGTGACGCCGGGGGTGATGGTGAAGCTGTGTGATCCGCTGGCCTGGTGGCCGTCGAGGTCGATGACCTGCCAGGTGACGCGGTAGGTGCCCGGCTGGGTGAGTGTGTGCAGTGGCTGGGAGATCATGTCGTGCTTGACGATGGCGTTGTCGCGGGCGACGTCGTGGCCGTTGGGGCCGGTGACCCGGATGCTGAACGTGTTGATCAGTCGGTCGAAGGTCAGGTACACCCAGTCGACCGGTTCGGTGAGGACGGCATTCGCTGGTGGGGTGGCTTCTTCCAGCAAGGGCACCGCTGATGAGGGGGTCGCTGTCGCGGGGTGATCGGTGCCGAGCAGGCTTGCACAGAGCAGGGCGGCCAGGATGCCGAGGGTGGCGCGGCGGATGTTCCCTGCGGTCATGCGGGTTCGCGGCCGAGCATCTGGGCGCGGTGGTAGTACTCGTAGAGGCCGTCGAAGATGGGTTTGGTGATGGTGAGGGTGTGCTGGTCGTCGCCGATCATGGATAGGCCGCGGAGGATGGCGTCGAGGCCGGGGGCTTCGGGGGCGTCGTAGCGTTCGTCGTCGAGGTCGGCTTCGTGGATGATTTCGGCGATGCGCCAGAGCACGGGGTCGGTGAGGTCGTGGCGGCGCAGGATGGTTTCGAAGCTGCAGTCGTCGCCGTGGTGGCCGAGGTCGACGCCGCGCATGTCGAACGGGGTGGCGTCTGGGGGGACGTCGGCGGGGTCGGTGACGAACACGAAGGCGGCGTCCGGGTCGATGCAGCGGCGGATGAGCCAGGCGCAGGCGGCGCGGTCGATGTGGATGTGTTCGCGGGTGGCCCACTTCATGCGGTCTCCTCGGTGTGGTGGTCGGGGTGCAGGGCGTCCACAGCGGCCTGCGCGGTGTCGCGTTCGGGTGGGGGGAAGTAGTCGCGGCGGTGGATACGCCGCAGCTCGGCGCGCAGGGTGCGCAGGGCGCGTCGTCGCTCGGCCTCGCCGAGTGAGCGCGCTTGTTCGGCTTCGGTGAGCACGGCGCGGTACTCGGCGGCGCGGGCGGCGGCCATGGTCTGTGCCAGGCGGCGTTCCTGTGCCAGGCTGGTTGGTTGGGCCAGCCACACGCCGGCGGTGCCGCCGGCGGCGAGGATCTCGTCGGCGATCCAGTCGAGGTGTTCGCGGGTGCGGGCGTCGGCGGGCAGCGCGACCAGCCCGTCGCCGAGTTGGGCGACGCCGAGGCGTTTGAGTTTGCGCCAGACCGTGATCCGCGGGGTGGACGGCTCGCGGGGCATGCGGTAGGACAGCAACACCCACTGCCCTGCCCGCTGCCCTGCCTGCCGCGGCGCTGCCGATCCCGTCGATGGTCGCTCGTGCGCTGGATCGGTGGAGTTGCTCACTGATGTGTTCGGTCTCCGACGACGACGCGGCCGATCCAGTACAGGCCCGCGAGTCCGATCAGCACGAACACGATGTCGTCGAGCGGATCGGCGATGGGTTCCAGTGCCCGATCCAGCACGTTGATGTCGGTGACGAACGCCGCCCAGGCGAACGCGCCGATCAGCAGTAGCACGAAAGCGATCCAGTCCAAAACGGTGCGTGGCCGCATCCTGCGCTCCTTCCCGTTGTCATGCTCGTTGTCATGGTGCTTGTCCGGCCCCGCCGATCGTCACGACGGGGCCGGAAACGCTGTCGGCGTGAGTGGTATCAGCCTGGGGGTTGCAGGTTGGTGGCGTCCAGCGCGGGGCGGAGGGCTTTGGCGAGGGTGACGCCGTCGTCGACGGCCCAGAAGTGCATGTAGAACAGGCGGGGTTGCTCGGTGAGGCTGTGGTTGTGCACTTCGACCAGGTCGATCCCGCCTGTACGCAGCGCCTGGATCACCTTCTGGACCTCGGGTGCGGTCATCACGAAGTCACCGTTGATCGCGGCCCGCCCGCCGCCGAGTGGCTGGAAGTTGATCGCGGTGGTCACCCCGAACGTGGGCGGAAGGACATGCCCGTCGTCGGTGATGGTCTCCTTGCGGGCGATGCTGAACTTGTAGATGCCGCCGTCGGCGGTGCCCTTGCGGCCCAGGGCCTGGTCGATGCCGGCGGTGTCCAGGTCGATCGGCGGCTGCTGACCTGGTGGCGCCGGGGCTGGGATGGCGGTGGCGTCCAGTGCGGCTTGCACGCCTTGGGCGAGCGCTGCGGGGTCGTCGCTCATGGCGTGGATGTGGGTCCACCACACCGGCGGTGTTTGCTGCAGCAGGTGTTTGTGCAGCGCGGTCTGCGCGATGCCGTGGGCTTGGAGTGCGTCGGTGACCTTGGGCAGTTCGGCCTCGGTGACCACCAGGTCGCCCATGAGCATGACGCCGTCGCGGTACTTCGCGAAGGCGGCGTAGCCGCCCAGCGACAGCCCTGGTTTGATCTCGACGCCGCCGGAGGTGACCTGCAGGTCGGTGCGGGGCAGGCCGATGCGGTAGACGGTGTTGTTGTCGCCGAACTTCCCGGTGCGGCCCAGGGTGTCGGTGACCGGCTTCCAGTCCGCCTCGGTGGTGGGGATCGGCTGGTGGCGCCGATGCTCGGCGTCGGCAGCGGTGTCGCTGGCGGGGGTGGTGTCGGTGCCACAGCCGGCGAGCGGGACCAGCAGCAGCGCGGCCAGCGGCAACACCACGCGGGCCGCGCGGGCGGGGGTGAACGGCATGTCCTTGCCCTCCTCGAACTCGATCGTGGTCGGTGTAGATCGTGGTCGGTGGTACGCGGTCAGCCCTCGTCACCGTCGGCGTCGTGGTCCTGGCCGGGAGCCTCGGTGCCCACGACGTGGAAGGTGCTGTCGAGGTGGACCTCGACGGTGGAGCCGTCGGGCTTGGTGACGGTGACGCCGTAGGCGGCGGCGCCCTCGTCGGTCTCGGTCTCGACAGCGCCGGCCTTCCCGCCGGGCACGGACTGCACGGCCGCGGCTCGTGCCTGGTCGGCCGCGGGGCCGCTGACCTCGTCGCCGTCGCCGGACATCGCGGAGGCCAGGCCCACGCCCCCACCAGTGAGGACGAGCACTCCGGCGGCGATCCCGATCCCGATCTTCGTCTTGCGGTTCATGCCTTCTCCATTCTCCACGCTCCTGTAACCGTGGTTGCATGAGGTGGTTGCATGGGTATGGGTAGTCGGTGGAGATGAAGCCGTGATGAAGACACGACGGCGGTCACCCGGATGTGGTGGCACCGTGCCCGTGAAGGGGCGCCTGTGCAGGGTGCTCGGGGGTGGCGCCTGAAGAGAGGTGATGGATGGTGCGGGTACTGGTGGTGGAGGATGAGCCGAAGATGGCGGGCCTGCTGCGCCGTGGCCTGGTCGAGGAGGGCTACGCCGTCGATGTCGCCACAGACGGGGCCGACGGGTTCGGGGCGGCGGTCAGCCGCGACTACGACGCGGTGGTGCTGGACGTGATGCTGCCCCGGCTGTCGGGGTTCGAGATGTGCCGGCGACTGCGCCGCCAGCAGGTGTGGGTGCCGGTGCTGATGCTCACCGCCCGTGACGCGGTGACCGATCGGATCAGCGGCCTGGACGGCGGCGCGGACGACTATCTGACCAAGCCGTTCCACCTGGAGGAGCTGTTCGCTCGGTTGCGGGCATTGACCCGCCGCGGCCCGGTCGCCCGCCCCACCGTGCTCACCGCGGGCGATCTGCGGATCGACCCGGCCAGCCGGCGGTGCTGGCGCGGCGAGACCGAGATCGCGGTGACGGCCAAGGAGTACGCGCTGCTGGAGATGTTCCTGCGCCAGCCCGGCGTGGTGCTCACCCGCGAGCTGCTGCTGGAGCACTGCTGGGACTTCGCCTACGAATCCCGCTCCAACGTCGTCGAGGTGCACATCCGCGCGCTGCGGGACAAGATCGACCGGCCATTCGCGGTGGTCTCGCTGGAGACCGTGCGCGGCGCCGGGTACCGGCTCCGGCCGGATGGTGGACGGCCGCGGGTGGGGGCGCGATGATCCGGCGGTGGCCGCTCCGGATCCGGCTCACCGCCGCGTTCACGGTGATGATGGCGCTGGTCCTGCTCGGAGTCGGGATCGTCACCGTGACGCACACACGCGAATCGCTCGACGCCTCGATCAGCGAATCGTTGGAGCACCGGCTGCGCGACCTCCAACCGATCGCCACCACCGCCGCACCAGTGCTGTCCAGCGGCGGCCGGGACACCGGCGAGCAGGTCCTCGACGACGCAGGCCAGATCATCGCCAGCTCCCCGGACGTGGCCGACCAGCCCCTGCTGACTCCAGCGGAGCTGGCGACCGCGCGGCGCGGCGAGCTCGTGGTCGATCACGCCACCGCCGGACAGCTGGACGGGCCGGTGCGTATCGCCGCCGCCCCCACCGGTGCGGACGGCCGGATCGCCGTGGCCGCGGTGACCCTCGCCGACCGCGACGCCGCGGTGGCCGACCTACGCCAAGAACTGGCGGTCGGCCTGCCGCTGGCGCTGCTCGCCGCCGCGGTCGGGGCCTACCTGCTGGCCGCCGCCGCACTGCGACCGGTGGAACGGATGCGCGCCCGCGCCGCCACCATCACCGCCGCACACCCCACGCAGCGTCTACCCGTGCCGTCGGCTCGCGACGAAATCTCCCGGCTGGGCACCACGTTCAACGATCTACTCGACCGCCTGCACGCCGCTGTCGAGCGGGAACGGCAGTTCGTCGCCGACGCCAGCCACGAGCTCCGCACCCCGCTCAGCCTGCTGACCACCGAACTCGAACTCGCGGCGCGCCGACCCCGCACCACACGGGAACTGACCGCCGCGCTGGGCTCGGCATTGGAGGAAACCGAACGACTATCCCGCCTGGCCCAGGACCTCCTCCTGCTCGCCCGCACCGACCAGGCCGGTCCGCCGGCCCGGCCCGGCGAGCCCACCCCGGTGCGTCCCGTGCTGGAGTCAGTGATCGCCCGCTACCGCAGCACCCTCGACGAGCACCAAGTGATCCTGGACTGCACACCGGAGCTCACGGTGCGCGCCGATCCCGGCGATCTCGACCGGGCGGTGAGCAACCTGATCGACAACGCCGCCCGGCACGGGCAGCCACCCATCATCATCACGGCCAGCCCGCCCGACACCGAGCTTGGGGTGAGCATCCGGGTGCGTGACCACGGCTCCGGCATCGCCCCCGAGTTCCTGCCGCACGCGTTCGACCGCTTCACCCGCGCCGACGACGCCCGCACCGGCGGCGGCACCGGACTGGGCCTGGCCCTGGTCGCCGCGCTGGCCCGCCGCAACGGCGGTGCCGCGACTGCCGCCAACCATCCCGACGGCGGCACCACCGTCATCCTCACCCTCCCCGCCGCCAACCATCCCGACGCCACCATTCCGGACGCCCCGGCCGCCGCACCCGGATGAGCACCGTGCCCGGTTTTCTTCTGGACCGGGTCACGGTGACCCGCGGCCCAACCCGACTGCTCGACGGAGTCTGCGCCCGTCTCCCGGCCGGAGCGTGCACGGCGGTGGTCGGTCCCAGCGGCGCCGGCAAGTCCACCCTGCTGCGCCTGCTCAACCGGCTGGAGGACCCCAGTACCGGCCAGATCCTGCTCAACAGCACCCCGCTCGCCGAGCTCGAAGTGCTGGCACTGCGGCGCCGGGTCGGCCTGGTCGCGCAACAGCCGGTGCTGCTCACCAACCACGTGGCCGAGGAGCTGCGTGTCGGACGCGCGGAGCTGACCGAGCACCGCATCCAGCACCTGCTCGATCTCGTGGGCCTGCCCGCACGCTTCGCGCAACGCCGCACCAGCGGCCTGTCCGGCGGCGAAGCGCAGCGGGTGTGCCTGGCCCGGACGCTGGCCGTCGAACCCGAGGTCCTGCTGCTGGACGAGCCCACCGCCGCGCTGGACGCCGTGACCACAGCGGTGATCACCGAGGCCGCCCGCAACCACACCGCCGCGGGCGGGACCGTGATCCTGGTCAGCCACGACCTCCCCCTCGTTCGCGGCATCGCCGAGCACGTGCTGGTCCTGCACCACGGGCGCCTGGTCGCCCACGGGCACCCCGACCACATCGACTACCTGGAGGCCGGGTGATGACCGGACTGTCCGTGCCCAGCTGGGGCGGCGTCGCCGCCTCCCTGCTGTTGATCGCCCTCACCGCCGCGGTGGCCTACCGGCAGCGGCTGCACCTGACCCGCGAGCTGATCACCGCATCGCTGCGCGCCGGGGCACAGCTGGCCGCGGTCGGCGTCCTGCTGCTGGTGATCTTCGCCCACACCGGCCTTCCCGGCGCGTTCGGCTGGGTGACGATCATGATCCTCCTCGCCGGACAGGTCGCCGGCCGCCGCGGCACCGGCCTGCCCCGAGCCCGGTGGGCAGCCACCCTCGGGGTCGCCGTCGGCAGCCTCGTCACCCTCGCCACGCTGCTGGGCCTCGGGATCATCTCCACCCAAGCGCGGGTCGTCGTCCCGATCGGCGGCATGATCGTCTCCGGAGCCATGCAGGCCGCCGGGGTCGCCCTGCGCCGCCTGCGCGAAGACGCCCAGCAGGCCCGCCCAGCCATCGAAGCCCGGCTCTGCCTCGGGCTCCCCGCCCGCGACGCGTTCCTGCCCCACCAACGCTCCGCGCTGCGCACCGCGCTGCTGCCCGCGATCGACTCCACCAAGGTCGTCGGCCTGATCAGCCTGCCCGGAGCCATGACCGGACTCATCCTCGCCGGCGTCGACCCCCTCACCGCCATCCGCTACCAGATCGTGGTCATGTACATGCTGCTCGCCGCCACCGCACTCGCCGCTCTCACCGCAGCCCGGCTCGTCGAACACGCCCTGTTCGACCACGCCCACCGCCTCATCCCACTCCCCGAACCCCACTAACCGACCACTCCCACCGCCTCGGCCAGCCCGCATCCCGCCACCTGGACACCCCTCCACCGCACTAGTGCAACCATGGTTACATTGCGCGTGGAGTTGAACGAGGAGGGACGCTCACCCATGTCCGAAACCGCGAACCGGGACGTCATCCCACTGCGTACCGCGACCTGGGCGTGGTTTCTGATCTCGCTGCAGACGTTCGGAGGCCCGGCCGGGCAGATCGCGGTCATGCAACGCACCCTGGTCGAGGAGAAACGCTGGATCGGCCAACAACGCTTCCTGCACGCGCTGAACTACTGCATGCTGCTGCCCGGCCCCGAAGCCCAGCAGCTGGCCATCTACGTGGGATGGCTACTCAACGGCCGCCGCGGCGGGATCATCGCCGGGACCCTGTTCGTGCTGCCCGGCATGGTTGCCCTGCTCGCGCTGTCGGCCATCTACGTGACGTTCGGCGACACCACCCTGGTGACCGCGATCTTCGCCGGGCTCGCACCCGCGGTGGTCGCGATCATCGCCCAAGCCGTACCCAGGGTCGGCAAACGCGTCCTGCACCACCCCGCGCTCATCGGGATCGCCGCCGCCGGCTTTGTGGCGCTGGCGGTGTTCGCGGTCCCGTTCCCGATCGTCATCGCCGCAGCAGCGGCCATCGGCTGGGCACTCGGCCGGTTCGCACCCCGCACGATCAAACCCCCGCCCACCAACGGCGCCGCCGACGGACCAGCACCGTTGATCCCCGACGACGCCCTGCACCACGAAGCCCCCTCTACACGGCGGAGCCTGACCGTGCTCGGTGTCGGTCTGCTGCTCTGGGCCGCCCCGATCGCCGCGGTGGCGGTGTTCACCGGCGTGGGCAGCACGCTCACCACGCAGGGGCTGTTCTTCTCCGGCACCGCCGTGGTCACCTTCGGCGGCGCCTACGCCGTGCTCGCCTTCGTCGCCCAGCGCGCCGTCGAGGTCTACGGCTGGCTCTCCGCCCAAGACATGGTGCGGGGCCTCGCTCTGGCCGAGTCCACCCCCGGCCCGCTGATCATGGTCGTGCAGTTCGTGGCCTTCCTCGGCGCCTACCACCACCCCGGTAGCCTCGACCCATGGGTCGCCGGGGTGCTCGGGGCGCTGCTGACCACCTGGGTCACCTTCGTGCCCTGCTTCCTGTTCATCCTGCTCGGCGCCCCCTACGTCGAACGCCTCCGCCACAACCGCGGCATCTCCACCGCACTGACCGGCATCACCGCCGCTGTCGTCGGTGTGATCGCCAACCTCGCCCTGTACTTCGCCCTGCACACCCTCTTCACCACCAGCGATGTCCACCGATTCGGGCCGGTGCAGGTGAACCTGCCCGAACTAGCCAGCTTCCGACCCGTGGCCGCCGCGATCACCGCCATCGCCCTCGTCCTGGTGTTCGCGCTGCGCTGGCCGATGCTGCGCACCCTGGCCGTCTGCGCCGGTCTCGGCGCCACCGCCGCACTTTTCGGGCTTCCCCTCACCTGATCGAGCCCACATGCCCCATCGATCGTCGAAGCGCTCAAGGTCCGCGCCGACGTCCACCCAGGTATGCAACCCGGCACCGGACTGGTGGCGTATGGCGCTGGCCGAGGGCAACACGCTGGTCTCCCTCACCGCCCGCAGACTGGAATCCGGCGACGAGGTGCACTGGGAGTTGGGCGCGATCGGTCACGGGCCAGCCGCCGCCGAGCTGACCCAGTACCTCTGCGACGAGATCCGATCCTGGGCGCCCGAGCGGAACCAGCACACGCCATCGCTCATCGTCTATCCGGCTGATACCCCGGACAGCGAACTGGCGGGCCCGCCATCGACAAGACACACAGCAGGTTTGTCCTAACCTACGGCGACCTGACTAGGTGACCTAGCCGCTAGTCTCCTTGCCGCTGTGCTGCTGCGGACGTCAGGCCGAGGCTCGGGCTGACCGTTTGTTCGAACTGCGTCGACCAAGGCTGCCGGGAAGCGGACGCCGGGCGGGTGCCAGGACCCGAATCTCAGTGGGTTGGGCGGCCGAAGGGCCTCGCTGTCGCGCGGTGGCTGTACGTGACGTAGGAGTAAGAGCATGGTGACCGCGGTGGTGTTCGACGTGGGCGAGACGTTGCTGGACGACTCGCGGGAGTGGGGTGCGTGGGCCGACTGGATCGGCGTTTCCCGTCATACCTTCTCGACTGTGCTGGGTGCGGTCACCGCCGCTGGCCGGGACAATGCCGAGACGTTCCAGTACTTCAAGCCGGGCTTCGACGTCGCACGGGAACGGCGGCTGCGCGAGGAGGCTGGCCTGGGTGAGCGCATCGAGGACAGCGACCTCTACAGCGATGTGCGGCCCGGCCTGGCTGCGCTGCGAGAACGCGGCTTGTGGGTCGGGGTAGCTGGGAACCAGACCGCTCGCGCGGCCGAGCTGTTGCGTGCGCTGGAGCTGCCGGTGGACCGGATCGCGACCTCGGGGGAATGGGGTGCCGCCAAGCCGTCGTCCGAGTTCTTCGCCCGCGTGGCAGAGATGGTGCCCGACGGGCCGGGCGAGACGGTGTACGTGGGTGACCACCGGGACAACGACGTGGTTGCCGCGAAGGCAGCGGGCTTCTGCACGGCGTTGATCCGGCGGGGCCCGTGGGGTTACCTGTGGGCTGATGACCCGCTGGTGCGTCGCGACGCGGATTGGGTGATCGACTCCCTTTACGACCTGCCGGATCTGTTGTCCCTGCGCTGAGCGGCTGGTGACAGGCGGATCAGCGAGCGCGGGCCCAAGCGGCGAGGTCGAGCAAGCCGGCGCTGGGCGTGCTGTGGGTGCGCAGGAGGGACGAGAGGGATTGGCGGACCTGCGGGTGGGTGCGGGTGTGCTCGGGCGCGGCCTGGCGTGCAGCCTGAAGGCACAGGTGAGCGTCTTCGTGGCGACCGAGGGTGAGCTGGGCGCGGGCCAGATCGATGAAGTAGTGGGAGCGACGCTCGGCGGGCAGTTCGTGGGGCGGGTGCCAGTACGCGGCGCGTTCGATACCCAATGGATCTCGAAGTTCGACGGCGACCGCGAGTTCGTGGATGCGCAGCGAGGCCGGGCCGAACGCGGTGCCCACGTAGATGCCCTCGGGCACACTGCCCGCGGCGCGGCGGGCCTCACGCAGGTGGTCGGCCGCGAGGTCAGCTTTGCCCGCCCGGCCGGCCACCACCGCGGCGCGCATGTGCAGGGCGCCGAACGCGGCCAAGGAGGAGGTCGTGTCGAGATCGGGCACGTGGTCAGCGGCGAGTTCGAGAGCGCGAGCGGCGGTGTCCAGGTCGCCGGTGGCGAAGAAGGTTTCGGTGCGCACGTATGCCACGGCGGCCAGCAGCAGCGGGTCCTCGGCGATCTGGGCGGCCGAGCGCATCAGGTCGATCAGGCGGGCGGACAGATCCAGGTATCCGAACTTGAACGCCACGCCGTCAGCAGCCCGCAACGCCAAGGTCAGTAGGGCGGCGGCGTGGCGCTGGCCTGCCGCGTCGCCCAGCTGACCGGCGCGGGCGAGTTCGGCGATGAGGTCGGGCAGGCGGCGGGCGAGGTTGCCGTAGCGGGACTGCAGCCGGTCGTCGCTGGCGCGGATGATCTCGCCGTGCAGATCGTCCGGAGACCTGGTTGGTCCGTCGTCAGGCAGATCCAGCCGGTCAAGCGCGCGGCGCAGGCGCGGGATGGCGGCGTGGATGACGTCGGCCTCGGGCTCCGGTCCGTCCTGGTGAACGATTTGCTCGACGGGGGTCGTTACCAGGCTCGACGAAGGTGAGACCAGGACCGTCGTGATGTTGGCAGCAGGTCGCCGAAGGGTACGTCGCAGCAGGTCGTCGAGTACGTCGAGCGAGACCTGCAGGGCGGTGGCGAGGCCGCGCCGCTGCCAAGGCTGAGGTGACTGGACCCCACGTTCCCAACGTCCGATGGTGGTCCGTTCGACCTTCAGGGTGACGGCGAGGGCTTCCTGGGTATAACCAGCGGCCTCGCGGGCAACGGCGAGCGGGGTGAGAGGCCGTGCTGCCATCGTCGTTGTCCCTCCTTCCAGACCCTCCATAGCGCACAGTACTCGCCGGTTTTCGCAGCGTAGGGAGGGTGTCGCCTCATCGCTGCCTCATGGCCGCTCCGTTCTCGACCACGGCTGACGACCCGACTGATCGCCAATCGCAGTTGCATGCCCATCTGGGTGAAGCCCCTCGCTCCAGCAGACCAACAGCGCGCTGGTCAGCGCCTGGGTCGCCCCGTTGACGCCTCGTTCTCGCCGCACGGCCGCTCTGGTGATCGGCAAGGGCGGCGTCGTTGACTGGGATTCGGCCTGCGGTGGGCGACCCCCGACCGCCCACCGCAGGCCATACCGGTCTCAGCCATCCTTCCGCTACGGAAAGTGAGCTTGTTTCAGTGGATATGCGCGAGGTGCAACCAGCACGCTCACCCGCGCCGGTTGACCAGTCGAACCTGGTGCCCCGCTGATGTCGCACAAGATCACCATCGAGCACTCCTTCGAGTCCGGGCATCGCTTACCGCACCTGGGCGGCAAATGCGTAAACCTGCACGGCCACTCCTGGTCGGTTGCCGTGACGGTGAGCGCAGCAGAGCTGAGCCCCGAGGTGACCGTCGTGGAGTTCGGCGCTTTGAAGGTCGGGGTGCGGCGCTGGATCGACGAGCACCTCGACCACGCCACGATGCTCGGTGTCCGTGATCGGCTGATCGCCCCGCTGGTCGCCGATGGCAACCGAGTGTTCCGTTTTGGAGCCGAGCGCCCGGCCGACGACGCCGAAAAATTCGGATACGGGCTGCCGTGGCCAACGGTGGAAGCCGTGGCGGTACTGCTAGGCCGAGTCGCGGAGAGCGCGCTGGCCGAACTTGCCCGCGCCGACGGTGCGCGGGTCGAGCGGGTCCTGGTCCGCGAGACCCGGCTGAACACCGCCGTCTACGAACCCCCGGTGACGCGATGAGCACCAAGAACTGCACGCGGCCTACAAGTCCTTGCTCACTTCGAGGCGTCGCCTCGATCGTCCTGTCCGTCGATCGTGAGAGCACCATGATGACCTCCTCCACCACTCCCGCTCTCGGTCCGCTTGTCGCGGTATACGGCCTCGTCGGGCACGACGAGCGCCTTCTACTCGTACGAGACCGGGACGCCAGCGCCTTCCGGCTACCCGGCGGTCGAGTACGGCCCGGTGAATCCGTTGAGGACGCCCTGCGGCGCACCCTGCGGGAACAGACCAACGTCGACATCGCCTACCTCGACTTCTGCGCGACGGTGGAACTGCGCGACCACAACTCACCAGACGGGCCTGCGCTCTATGAGCTCGCGCTGCTGTTCGACGTGACTCTCGCCGGCCCCGAAGCCGCCTGGGCCAGCGAACACGAACTGCGGTGGCTCGCCGAGGCGGACCTCCACCAAATCGAGCTGCGCCCCGCGGTCATCGCGAAACGACTGCGAAGCGACGCGCTGACCGTCGAACGCCCGTGGTGGCCGCACCACTCCTGACCCTCACAGTCCACGGCCCGGACCATTCGGCGCTGCTGCGCGAGCCGGGTGTGTCCGAAGAACCGAAGGAACCATGCTGTCGGCACCCGACTTCACCACTGCCCTGACCGCGGCACAGGCCGCGATCGATCTTGCCGTCGAGCATGTCCTCAGCCACCGTCCTCGCTCGATCCGATACAAGGGCGACCGCGACCCTGTATCCGAAGTGGACGAGGACGTCGAACACGTTGTCCGCCAACGGTTGATTGCCGACGGGCACACCGAGATCGGGTTCCTCGGAGAGGAAACCGGCGCGGTTGGTAGCCAGGAGACCTACTGGGTTCTCGATCCCATCGACGGCACGATCAACCACCACCACGGCAGTCCCTTGTGCGCGATCGCCCTCGGGCTCGTGCACAACCACCGGCCCATCCTCGGCGTCACCGCGCTTCCCTTTCTCGGACACCGCTACTGGGCGACCGACGGGCAAGGCGCCTACCGCGACGGAGAGCCGATCGCCGTCTCGGTCACCGAGTCGCTCGATCGAGCCCTGATCGGGTTCAGCGACTATGGCAGCGGCCAGGACACCGCCCTGCGAGACGTGCTTTGCTCCACTGTGGACCGGGAACTCACTGCACGGGCACAAGGGCTTCGCCGCTATGGCTCTTCCGCGCTTGACCTCGTCTGGGTCGCCGACGGCACCCTTGACGCCTGCGTCCTGCTCGGCAATCGGACGTGGGATACCGCGGCCGGGGCTGTCATCGCCCGCGAGGCGGGAGCCCTCGTCTTGGATGCTGACGCCAGCCCTCACACCACCCGTTCCCGGTGCGCGATCGCCACCACGCCGGGACTTCGCGACGAGTTGCTGCCCTTCCTGCGGGTCTTGCGTGGTACCCGTTTTTGGCCCGATGACGACCGACCCGAACCCGTCATGAGTCCGACCGGCTTGCCGCAGAGCGGTGAACCGTAGTGCGGAGCCGGACACGAAGGCGGACGCGATGGTGATCGTGCCGAGTCCTCGCTGCTCGCCGGAAACCCCCGGACTGTCGTTCGATGCTGTCCACGGTAAGGCCGCGCGCCGCCATGCCGACAACGGACCACTCACCGAGTACCTCCCCAGCCTTGGACAACTGCCCGCCACGGGGCCGTCCGCGCTTCCGCTGGACCTCGACGAGGAACGGGCCGCCGCGCGTCGGGCCGCGCTGGAGGGACCGCGGCCCGACGACGAGCATCTGGCGCTTCTCGACCGCGTGCTGCAAGCACTGCGCCGCCTGTGACCAGCGCCGCCGCGACCTTGGCTGGAGTCCGTTTCATGCACCCGGCAACCGATGGCCTCACGATTCCCGACCCGATCCCGGACGCTTCGATCTTCCAACCGGCGCCGTGGGTCGCTCCGTCTTCCGAGCAGCTTCCCTTCCTCCGCCGGCGGCTTCACGAGCACTACACCACCATCGCGGCCGAGGGCGCCCAGCAAGGACGAACAGGCCAGGTCGCGCGAGCCGCCGCGGTGGAGAGCGAGGATCGGGAAGTACGCCGATACGCCCGCGATGAAGCCGGCCGCCTCAAGAACGCGAGCCTGACGTGGGTCGACCACGAGGCGATCGAGATGGCCGTGACCTACTCGTCCACCCCGTCCACCGAACCCGCCAGCCCGGACCGAATGCCCAGCATGACCGGCTTCATGCTGTTCGAGAGCTGCATCGGCGGCGCCCTCTATGACGCCGCGCGTGCGCAAGACCTGCCAGGCTCAGGATGGACACCAGCCCCCTGGCTCTACGACGTCTCCGGTTACGTCGAGGCCCCAATCGTCGCCATCAGCTGGTCACGCCTGCCACCGCCGCACGAGGACCGGGTCCAACTGTCGTTCTACACCCCAAATCGGCCGCCCCACTGGGACGGCCTGCCCCCGGACACGTTCGTCGCCCAGTGGGCAGCGACAAAGACCCGATACAGCGCGGGCTACTTCGCCGACCATGTCCGCACTGTCTCGGCCCGGATGAGCCCGATGCCGGTACTCGCTACCTTCACCGCGACCCTCCAGTTCGGTGAAC
The DNA here is from genome assembly GCF_003312875.1 of Amycolatopsis albispora. Classification (NCBI taxonomy): domain Bacteria; kingdom Bacillati; phylum Actinomycetota; class Actinomycetes; order Pseudonocardiales; family Pseudonocardiaceae; genus Amycolatopsis; species Amycolatopsis albispora. The sequence continues at coordinate 5,285,940 of NZ_CP015163.1, read as the reverse complement.
TGCTCCCCGAACCCGACGCGAACCACTGCGCCGGGTGGGTCCAGACCGTCTACGGCCTATGGCAATTGCTCGACCACAAAGTCAAGAAACCGCTGACCCACACCGATGTGATCGCAGCTCCGCGATCAGTGACCCGAGGCGACGCCCGAGCCGGCATCATCGCGACGATCGACGTGAACATCGTCCGGGTACACCCGCGGTTCAGGACCAAAGACCTGCCTCCCGACGACGGAGAGGACAACGCCGACCACGACACGTCGGACAACAGCCGCCGCTCGCCTCACTATCGCCACCGGTACTGGCGCGGCCCGTATCGAGCAAACATGTGTATGAACACCTGGGGGCATAGCGAAGGAAACTGTGAACACAAAGAGGTGCCCGTGGGTCGGCATTTGCGCGGGCCGGTCGGCGCACCATTCCGCGAGCGCGTCACGGAACTGCGCGGCTCACCGGCTCGTAACTCCGGCACCGGCCAGCCCAAACCGTAGACCGCGACCTGCACGTCGATGATGAGGCGAGGCGCCCTCGGGCTCGATACCTCGCATGCTCCGAGGTAGTCGGCTCGAAAACATCAGAGCCAGCCTGCCTGTTACGCCTTCTCGGGCCGGCAATCATGGCTCGAACCGGAAACCGTAGGTTCGGTCGCCGATGGGCACGCGACCGTAAGGTGATCGGCGCTGCAGGAGGATGCCCGCCAGCGCCTGGTCGACGAGGACTTCAAGATCGGCGATGCTGCGTCGTTCCAAGAGCATGACGTAGTGCGTGCGTGGAGGCTTTCCCTTGGGCGGTTGCCAGGCGGAGTCTTCATTGATGCGGAGGCAATGTTCGACGCCGTGTCGTGGGCATCTCCAGACGGCGGGTATCTCGGCGTCTGTCGAGAATGGCACGGTGAACTCGTGTCCTCTTCGGCACGCGAAGCGGACTTGAATCCGCGGCGCCGGCCGCGCATCGCAATCCGGTTCGCCAGTGTGCGTTCCCAGGCGGTAGCCCCGCAAGACCCGTCTGGGCATCATGATCTCCGCTCGCGTATCGGATGGGCTGGTGTCGCGAGCCGTTCTCGTGCCCGCTGTCGCTGGGCTATGAGGCTTTGGGCTTGGTCCGGGTAGCGCCGCCGCGTCCACGCAGCACCACACCGAACTCCGACAGGATTCGGTGCACGAAGCCGTACGAGCGGTCGGTGGCCTCGGCCAGCGCACGGATGCTGGCGCCCTTTTCGTACTTCTTCTTCAGGTCAGCGGCCATCTTGATGCGGGCCTCGCCGGTGATCCGGCGTCCCTTGGCCGTGGTGTGTGCTGCCATGCCGTTCGCTCCTCTTCGCGTTCAGGCGGTCGGTTGGTCGGAGTCGAGGGCGTCGCGCCGGGCGATGACGGTGGCCTTGCTCTTGTCGGCGCCGGGGCCGGCGGCGGTGTAGTAGTCGATGGCCTGGCCGTAGCGGCGGTGGGCCTCGGCGGTGTCGCCGAGCGCGGCGTGGACCTCGCCGAGCACGGTGCATAGGTCGGCCAAGTAGCCGACCGAGCCGTAGTCGCGCACGGCCTGCTCGATCGCGGCGAGCTCCGACACTGCCTCGGCGGCTTGCCCGTTCAGGGTCAGGGCCCGTGCCAGGTGCAGGACGGTGCGGGCGTGGCCGATGTCATCGCCGATGCCGGTGAACATGCTCGCCGCCAGCCGCAGGTGGTGGAGTGCGAGCGGGGCGTCGGCGACCTTGGGGTGCAGGGCAGTTTCGCCGAGGCGGCGGTGCCGCAGCGCGATGCTGCGGGCGTCGCTCATCCCCTCGGCGATTTCCAGGGCATGTTCGAGGTCAGGGAGGGCGGCGTGCGGGTCGTCGGCCTTGAGGTGGGCGCGGGCGCGGGTGGACAGCGCGCCGGAGTGCAGCCACGGGTCGCCGACTTCGGCGGCGCGCTCTACGGCAATCGTGCAGATGGCGACGGCGGCCTCGTGGTGACCGAGGTTGGTCTCGCCGAAGCCCTGGCGGGTGCGGCAGACGACCTCCAGGATGTGCCCGGCGTCGGCCGCGGCATTGGCCCCGAGGAACTGCGAGCTCACCAACTCACCGGCGGTGTAGTTGGGGCGCAGCGGGTTCCACAGGACCTCGCCGAACTGATACACCAGCTCCGTCCAGCCCTGGTCGGCGGCGACCTGTTGAGCGGCGAGAAGGTTGGCGCGTTCGGTCTCGGCCCATTCCAGGGCAGCCTTCGCTGCGAACACGCCGGTGTCCAGACCGGTGTAGACGGGGCTGAACCGGCGAGGGAAAGGATTGATGATCTTGTCGGCCGCCGCCGCGCGCCGCAGGTACCACTCGATCATCCGGCGGCGCACCGCAAGCCGCTTGGCCTGGTCATCCTGGCCTGCCAGGGTTTGCACGTGCTCTCGCAGGACGTCGTGCAGCCGGTAACGCTCGTCTCCAGTCTCGGTGACGAGGTTCGCCTCCACCAGCCGCCCGAGCCCGCGGCCGACCTCGGCGACCGGCACGTCGAGCCCGGCCGCGAGCGGCTCGGCGGTGAACTCGACGCCGGGATGCTCGGCCAGGCCGCGGTAGAGCCGGGCGGTGGTGGCGTCGAGGTCCTCGTAGCTCATCTGCAGCACTCCTTCAACGGACAGCTCGTGCGGGTCCAAAGCGCCAGTGGACGCCTCGGCGAGGTGGGTCAGGCGGGTGATCAGGCGCGCCGGGTCGCGCCAGGGGTAGGCGGCGAGATGGGCCCCGGCGATGGTTAAGACCAACGGGTGCCCGTGACAGCGGGTGGCCAGCGCATGCAGCAGCTCCTCGCCGATGGGCTGTCGCTCCTCGTCGAGGAGGCCGGTCAGGAGCGCGGCGCCGGTGGCGGCCGGGAAGCAGTCGAGGTCGAGGTGGCGGAAGCCCGCGATGGCCAGCTCGGCGAGCCGATTGCGGCTGGTGACCAGGATCGTGCCGCGCGCCGTGGCAGGTACCAGGGCCTGCACCTGCTCGGCGGAGCGGGCGTTGTCGACCAGCATGGCCACCGCCTTGTCCGAGGTGACCGTCCGGTACAGCGCGACCAGCTCGGCCACCTCGCCCGGCAGGTCGTCGGCGGCGACGCCGAGCGCGCGGAGCCATCCGGCGAGGACCTGCGCGGTGGCCGGTGGCGGGTGGCCGCTCCAGCCGTTGAGGTCGACGTGCAGCACGCCGTCGGGGTGGCGCTCGTGGTGTCCGTCGAGCCAGCGCACCGCCAAGCCGGTCTTGCCGACCCCACCCAGGCCGGTCACCACCACGCGGGTCGGGCCCGCCGTGGTGAGCAGACGGTCCAACCGCTCCAATTCATCTGTTCGGTCGACCCAGGTGTGCGCGGGCGGCGGAAGCTGCCGGGGCACCGGCACTCGGTGCTCGGGAGCGTGCAGGACGATGGTGTCGGCGGTGACCGTGCGGGCTTGCAGCACCTGGCCGTGGACCGATCCGGATACGGTGTTGATGTGCTCGGCCTCGTTCATGCTCGCTCCGCGGGCTCGGGACGGCGGTCGGCGAGCACGGCGTTGCCCCACAGGCACTCGCGTACGGGCAGGGTGAGCCCGTCCGGTCGCCACAAGCCGATCGGCGCCACGCCGTCCGGGTGTGGTTGCCACGGTCCCAGCAGGTCGGCGAACTGCCGCCGGCTTCGATGGACGAGCGTGATCCCGGCCCTGGCGAGACAGTCCTCGACCGCAGCGGCCGACTCCAGCCCGAGGACGATGCCGTCGGCGTGTGAAGCGGCCAACAGCGAGCCGGGTGCCAGCCGCTCGTGGTACCTGGCCAATGCGGCGGCCGGATCCTCGGCGTCGGGCAGGCAATGCAACACCGACCCGGCCACCACGCCCACCGGGCGAGTCAGATCGAGCAGCCGAGTGGTCACTGCATGGTCGAGCACCTCGTCAACGTGCCGCAGGTCGGCCTCGATCACCCCGGTGCTCTGATCGTCCGCATGGACGATCAGACCGAGACCGGCGATGGCTATGGGGTCGCGATCGACGTAGACGACGCGGACGTCGGGACGTTCAGCCTGGGCGAGATGATGCACGGGGTGGGCGCTGAACATGCCCGCACCCAGGTCGAGGAACTGCTCGATTCCGGCCGTGAGCATGTGAAGGACTGCGCGGCGGACGAAGGTGCGGCTCTTGCGGACGAATACGTCATACCCAGGCACCAGGGTGGTGATCTTGTCGGCCACGGCACGGTCGGCCGCGAAGTTGTGCCCACCGCCGAGCAGGTAGTCGTAGATCCGGGACAGCGACGGCGCGTCGGGGTCTACCTGTTGCTCAAGACCTGACGCGCTCTCATGCGTCGCCATCACCGTGACGTTCTCCCCACCCCGTCTCGCCATCACGAGCCGACTCACCGTGCGTCTGGTCGACCCACCTGTCGTGACGTGCGGCGCACCAGCACCAGTCGAACCGGCCGGGTCGATTCGTGTGGGCGATTAGACGGCTGTATCAAGATCTGAACCAGAGCGGCGGCGAGGCGCTGGTGAGGCGCCAATGAGGCGACACCACACGTGAGCTCGATAGCAGCGGCGGCATGGTTCACCCGGTTGAGTGCGAGGGTGGATAGGTAGGCTTCGAACGTGCTGGCCCTGACGGGACCGCTTCGACGAATTGGCGCTTGGAGGGGCCTGCTCATGGGCGAGCTAGGTGCGATCCGCAGTTACGCCTACTGGTCGGATCGCCGTATCCGGGACATCGCGTCGGCAAACGGCATCGCCCTCGAACGGCGCGTGAGTTGGAAGGCCAAGACGGCGTCGATTCCCTTGATCGGTGGGCTCGAATTTGCTCAGGAGGCGCGCACGCTAGACCGTGCTGAGGTGGCGCGTCGAATCGAAACGGCGATCGGCGACCTTGCAGTCGAGGACTTCGTCACCCCGCCGCCGGCGGTGTTCGCCAAGGGCGTCGGCCGTGTCGAGTTCGCCCAGTTCACGGGCGGCATTGAGAAGCGACAGGGCGTCGTGATGTACGCCAGCACTCGCAGCAGCACTGGCGTCCGCGTCGATGTGTGCATGTTCGGCAGCCTTGAGAACACCGCCGACTACGTCGGCGGCTCCGACAAGCCACCGGAAGGATGGTCGTCCTCCGCGGCTCGGGCGATTGCTCTGTACATCCGGAGCCGAGGAACGATCAACAATTCACAGTGGGACGACCCGGAGTCCCTCGCGGTCGAGGCCCTGAAGATCGCGACCGAGCAGGGCGTGACCGGAACCTGGGACGAACACGAGGACAAGCCCTGGACACGAGGCTTCACGCTCGGCCACGCGACTGAATCCGAGTGGTTCGCACAGATCTACAGCGACGTCGTGCTCGACAAAGACCGGTGGACCTTTGACCGCGACGGCGGCATCAGCCCAGACGTCGAACGTATCCTCATCGGCGCTCCACTGTGGGTACGGACTCCCGGCGCACACGCCGTCACCCGCTACCGGGACCTACGCCGAGGGAGCGACGGGGAACATGACGGTCGGCTCCTGCCTGGACTGGATGGCCAACGCCTACGTCGTTGACGGGACACAATGATCGAGTGAGCGATGACTGGGAGCTGCGCTGGGCATCGGGAGCCCGGCGGTTCTACGTCGCCGAGATCGTGCGGCAGGCGAGTTACGCCTTGGCCGCGGTGCAACAGGCTCTCAGTCTCAGCCGGGATCCGCAGCGGCGTTCCGAGGCGTGGCCAGCGGTCCAGTCGTTCCTCACCGCGTCCGCCATCATCAGCAAGCTGTTGTGGCCCGTCAGGGCCGATGGAGCCGATCTCAAGTCCCGTTGGCGTCGCTTCCGCGCCGATCGACTGCGAACAGAGTTGATGGTCAGCGAAACCTCGGCCCTCCGGGACAGAAAAGTCCGGGACTCCGCCGATCACTTCGACGAACGCATCGACGACCTTGTCCGCAGCCAGCGCCTCCCGAAGTCGTGGACAGACCTGGCCGAGGAGGAGTTCATTCGGCAGCCGGCCCCGTTCCGCGCAATCGATCCTGACACGGGTGAGGTGCTCGCAGGTCATGACCGGATGGCACTGACGCCCATCGTCACGGAGTTGAACGCGGTTTTGCGCCGGTGCGAAACCATCGAGCCCGGATCAACCAGCGACCCCCACGTCGTCATGCTGCTGGCTACGTTGAGGTGGCCGCCGCTGCCGTCCTTGTTCGAGCCCACCGAGCGCCCGGACGAACCGGTCACCGCAGGGGCCAGTATCACCGCGACCGGCCCTCAGAGTCTGGAAGAGCTGATCATGCTGGTTGTCGGCCAGCTCTCCGAGCGCCCGGACTCGAACCGACCCCCCGACGCCGAGGGATAAGCGAACGACGTGCTGCGATCGAGCGCGAATGCCCGGTGAGACAGCCGCCAGGCGGTCCCCTACGTCGCTCGAACGTATGTGCGAACGAGTGGTACCTTGCTGGTCATGGACCTGCAGCTACTCCGAACTTCTCAACCGGACGGCAAGCTGGCATACGGCCGCGACAGCACCGGTAGACCTGTGGCCCTCCTCCCAGCTTGTGCATAACCGGTCTCTGACCGGAACATGTCGCCTCAATGATCACGATGCGTTGGCATGTCCGATTCACCCGCTCCGAGTTGCCGTCATTGACCGCTCCGCTGCCGTTCGTCGCCGATCTTCCGAACGACTGGCACGAGTGGCTCCAGCGGGCGGATGTGGTTCCGGGTACGCCGTTTCTGTTGTCGCCGTCCTATGAGTACGACGTCGTGCTGAACGACTTCTTCCAGAGTGTGAAGATGGTGGCCAGTGCCACGACCACGCAGTCGGGCTACGCGCGGGATCTCGCGGCGTTCCTGACGTTCCTGTGGTCGGCGCGGGAGCAACGCTCGTGGCGGGACGCGACAGAGGCCGATCACCGGGCCTATTTGCACTGGCGGCGCCGCGACCCGGCTGGGCCGAGGGTGGCGGGTGCCGCGTGGGATCGGGAGGTCGCTGCGGTCAACAGGTTCTACCGGTGGGCGCTGGGCTGCGGGCACGTGCAGGTCAACCCGATCCCACAGACATCGCGACGCCCTGTTCCGGTGGAGGCTGGGTGGGCCAATCGTTCCACTTTGGACGAGCAGCGGCCGGCGACGTACTCGCACGATGCGGTCCGGGAACGGGTGGAGTGGCTGCCACCGCAGGAGTATCGGCGATGGCGGGATGTGGGCGTTCGGGGATTCACCGGTGCGGGTCTGCCCGACGAGCGGTTCCGAGGTCGGTGGGCGGCGCGGAACGCGGCGTTCTGCGACTTGATGGTGCGCACCGGGCTTCGGCTGTCCGAACAAGCCGCGCTGAGCGTGTTCGAGGTTCCGCTGGATCAAGGCCTGGGCGGCTATCGGCGGTTCTGGCTGCCAGCGTCGATCGCCAAGGGAGGCTCAGCCCGGTGGATCTATGTTCCGGCGTCGGTGCTCGCTGATCTGGCTGCTTATGTGGCGATCGATCGCCCTGAGGTGGTCGCGGCGTCTCAACACCGGTACCGGCGGATGCGCCGACCGCTGGTGGTGCAGGATCCGTCTCAGCCGATCGCCACTCAGGTGACGGGGGTTGGGGTCCGGCGACGGGTCAAGGTGGCCCAACTCGACGCCGCCGAGCGTCGGCTGCTGCTGATCGAGGGACCGGGTGGACTGGAACCGGCGCTGTTCTGGCTCGGCGAGCACGGCTGGCCGTTGTCGGTGCACCGGTGGAAGAAGATGTTCGACGAAGCCAACGCCCGGTGCGGGAAGGCTGGTGTTGGGCTGGCCGCGCACGCCCACCTGCTGCGCCACACCTTCGCAGTGGTGACGTTGGAGCAGCTGCAGCGCGGGCACATCGCCGCGCTGGCCGAGCTGACCGAGGAGCAGCGCGGCCACTACGCGCGGATCTTCGGTGACCCGCTGGACTGGGTTCGCCGACGGTTGGGCCACAGCTCGGTGGTGACGACTCAGATCTACCTGCACGCCTTGTCCGAGCTGGAGATGCAGACCCGCATGGCGCTGGTCCCCGACGGTTGGGAAGACCCGCGTGCCATCCCGGTGGACGCGCTGCCGGTCGACGATGACGCCGAGCACGACCCGGCCGCCGGTCGTAACCGATGACGCGGGACGGACAGAGACGTGGCGAGCAGAGACGTGACGGACGGGGCAGCACCCACGCCGGACGCCCGGCCATCGTTCCCGAGCAGGTCTACGACCCACCGCTGGAGGTTGCCGACTCCGACCACGGGCGGGTGGTGGAGTTCGTCGGCGAGGACGGCCGCAACGGGCGCTTCTCGGTTGGTGAGTTGCCGCTACCGGGATGGCATGCCGTGCTCGCGGCGGCGTTCGCCGCTATGGTCGGCCCGGCAGGCACTCGCCGCACCCTCGCGTCGGCGACGACAGCCTGGGGAACGCTGGGGCGGTTTGTTCGGTTCCTGGCGCGCTTACCGATCCCGCCAGTGGTTCCGCAGCAGCTGACCGCCACCCAGGTGGATACCTTCCTATTGCACCGCATCGACGCCATCGGCGCCCCGGCAGCCTGGATGGAGATGGGCGTGCTGCGGCGGATCGTCCAACGACCCCCGCTGCGTGACCTGGTGTCGACCGCAGTGCTGAACTACCTGGCACGGCGCGGCGAGAAGACCAAGAAACCCGGCGCACCGGGCTACTCCGACGGCGAGTGGACGCGGCTGGTCACCGCGGCTCGCGCCGACGTGGCCGCGATCCGCGACCACATCGACGCCGGTGAGCGCCTGTTGGCAGCCTGGTCCGCCGATCCACCCTCCCTCAGCCACGCCGACCAGGTGGTGGCCGAGCAGTTGACACGGATCGCCGCGACCGGCGTGGTTCCCCGGCTCCGGGCCGAGATCGGTCTGGAGCGTCGGGCGCGCACCGCGGTGGCGCAGCGGCTGTTCGTCACCCAGGCCGATCGGGAACCGCTGCTGGTGCTGCTCGGCGCGGTAACCGGCCGCAACCCGGAGACACTCAAGGAACTGCCCGCGGCGCACCGCATCCTCGACGACCGCGCGGTCGAGCTGCGGGTCACCAAGCGGCGCCACGGGCCACAGCGCTGGTTCGACACGGTCACCTGGGAGATCGGCCCACCCCACCGCGCGCTGCATACCCCCGGCGGCCTCTACTTGCTGCTGCACCGGTTGATGGCCCGTGGCCGCGCGTTCCACGCCGCGGAGACCGCCTCGCAGTCGGTGTCGATCTGGTCGGTCTGGCGCAACGCCCGCACCGGCGGCCTGGCCGGAACCCACGAGCATCAGGATCCCTACGCCGCAAGCCTGTCCACCTCGATCAACTTCACCCAGTGGGCGCGCCGACACGACTTGCGCGCCGACCCGGCCGACGAGCAGGCCGCCAGCCAGGACACGCCGCCGCTGCTGGAGGTACGGCTGCCGCGCGTGCGCACCAGCGTCGAGGTCCGCCGCACCCGCGCGGTCGGCGGGCACCTGCCCTCGGCGGCCCGCTCGAACACCGTCGGCGTGTTGTTCGCCAACTACCTGCGCGGCGACCCGACCGCCCGCGACTGGGCCGAGGACGTCCTCGGCCACGCGGTCATCGACGCCGAACAAGCCGCACTCGCGGCACATCACCGTGCCCTGCAGGAGTCCGGACGCACCGCGCTTCGGATCGAGCCCGCCCCCACCACCGCCGACCACGCGCACGAGGGTGCCTGGACCGCCTGCAGCGACCCCGACCAGCACCCCAACACCGGCCAGCCCTGCCGCCGGATGTCCTTTCTGGACTGCTTCCACTGCGGGAACTGCCTGATCACCCGCTCACACCTGCCGGCGATCCTCGCGCTCCTTGACGACCTCGCCAACCGACGCGACCAGCTCGGTGAGACCGACTGGTGGACCCGCTACGGACCGGCCTGGGCCGCGATCCGCAGCGACGTGCTCCCGAAGTTCACCCCAGCCGAGCTCACCGCAGCCCGCGAGGCCACACCAGCCGAAGCGCTGCTGGAGCTGGCCGAAGACCCCTGGGAGCACCCGTGACCTCGACCTTTACATCGACCATGCCCGAACTGCACGACGCACCCGGCGGAGACCAGCGGGTGCTGGCGGGCCGACCTCTGCGGCCCGGTGTCGTGCTGGCCCAGACCTCCCGGTTCGCCGACGATGTCTGGCGACTGGAACACGGTCTGCTGCAGCAGCACGTCAAAACTCTGGCGCTGGACTTTGCGACAGTTCCTGAGCGCTATCGGTTGCACGCCAAGCAGTTGTGCTACGCGATGCTCGCCGGCCCGCTGCCACCGGGCGAGAAGCGCCAGAGCCTGCTCAGCATCCGCAGCGTGTTCAGCGAGCTGCGCCGGTTCCTGCACTGGCTAGACACCCGACCACCCGCGACCGAACAACCCGACCTCGCGACCCTGACCGGAGGCGACCTCACCGACTACCACCGGCACCTGCTGGCGCTGCCCAACGTCAGCGCCCGTGAGCACGCCCGTCGCGCCGTTCGCCTGTTCTGGCGCTACCGCACCGGCCTGACCGACCCGCTACTGATCGACCCCCATCACGTCGACAGCTGGTCACACAGCAAACGCCCCAAGGAGAACACGACCGACCGCGTCCCCGAACCCGTCCTCGGGCCACTGATCACCTGGGCGCTGCGATTCGTCGACGAGTTCGCCCCCGACGTCCTCGATGCCGACCAACGCTGGCGGGACTACCGATCCCGGTTCCGTAACGGCAAACGCGGCCACAACGCCGGGGTGGCCACCAATCTCCAGTCCTATATAGACGATCATGTCCGAAGTGGACTTCCGCTGCCCGGCTATGAGGGACGACCGAACCTGCAGTTTATCGCTGCCGAGATCGGTATGAGCATCACCGGCCTGCTGCGCCGGCACCGCAACACGGTGTTGGACGCTGCCGCGCTCGTCGGCGTGACCGAGCACACCTGGCTGGGCACGCCAATCTGCGGGCGGCTGGACAACACGCCTTGGATCAACGACATCGCCCTGACCCATCCCACGCAGTCCATCCGCAAGCTGGCCCGGCTGCTGCAGGTCTCCTGCTATGTCGTGATCGCGTTCCTGTCCGGGATCCGCGACAGCGAGGTCAAGCATCTGCGCCGGGGGTGCGTCAGCGTTCAGCGCGGCAGCGACGGCAGAGCCTACCGCTGGAAGCTGACCGGCCGCGCCTTCAAAGGTGAACCCGACGCCACCGGCACCGAGGCTACCTGGATAATCGGTCACCCGGCCGCCCGCGCGGTCGCCGTCCTGGAGAAGCTGCAACCCGCCGACCGCCCCCTGCTGTTCTCCCATCTCGCGCACAGCAACGCCGCCGGATCCTCCAAGACCAGCGCCGACCAGGCACAAAGCACCGGCGTCACCAACGCCCAGCTCGGCGAACTCGTCCGCTGGATCAACGACTATTGCGCCCGGCACGGCCGCACCGACAGCATCCCGCTGATCAACGGGCAACGCTGGCGGCTGTCGACCCGCCAGTTCCGGCGGACCCTGGCGTGGTTCATCGCCCGCCGTCCCGGTGGCTCGATCGCCGGCGCCATCCAGTACCGGCATCTGAGCGTCCAGATGTTCGAGGGCTATGCCGGCACCTCCGACTCCGGCTTCCGCGCCGAGGTCGAAAGCGAACAAGCCCTCGCGCGCGGTGAACACCTGCTCGCGATGATCGACGGCCACGAGCACACCACCCTGGCCGGGCCAGCTGCCGAGGAAGCCCGGCGCCGGCTGGACGGTTTCGCCGGCCAGGCCCGGTTCACAGGCACCGTGCTCACCGACCCGCACCGGCTCGCGCGGCTGCTGCGGCGCGCGGACCCGGCGGTCTATCCGGGCACGTTCGCCACCTGCGTGTTCAACCGCGACAAGGCACTCTGCCACCAGCACCGCGACAGTCACGGCACCACCCAGCCCGGTCTGGGCGACTGCCGGCCGCTGGAGTGCGCCAACGTCGCGCTCACCGCAGACAACACCGCCGCCCTCGGCGCCGAACGCGACCGTGTCGACCACGAACTCGCCGCCAGGCCCAGCCTGCCGCCGCTGCTCCAGCACCGCATCCGCAGCCGCCGTGACCAGATTAGCCACTTCCTCGACCGCCACGTCCCGGAGACCGGGTGACCCGCCGCGTCGCCCTGCCCAGCCTCGACGAGGTCCGGGCCGCGATCGGGCACCTCGCTGAAGCCGCCGGCAAGCCCCCGACGGTCGTGGCCCTGGCGCGTCATCTCGGGCTGGCCAACACCACGTTCCGCCGCAACTTCCCCGACATCACCACCGACCTGCACCCACTCCGGTCCCCGTCCTCACCCGAGGGCCCTATCGGTGTCAGCCAGTTCGAGCAGCTGAAACGGGACAACGACAAGCTCCGCCGGAACAATCACGATCTCACCGAACACTTGGAGATCGCCGTCGCGAACATCCAGCGGCTCACTCTCGATAACGACAAGCTCCAGCGGCAGCTGGAAGCCGCCGCCGACGTGACCCGGATCAACACGCGCTACTAGGCCGGCGGCACCGACTCGCCTTCCCTGCGCCCAGACCGGTCAACGGTCAGATCTGTATCTGGCAGAGGGTGATGGCGGGGTGTGGGTGTCACATCGGGGCCCGACCGGGTCACATTCCGGTGATCATGAGGTCGTCCACGGTGTAGCGGAGGTTGTTGTGGACGGCGATGACGCCGGGCACGTGGTGGGTGTGGTGGTAGAGGGTTTCGGCGGTGCTGTGGAGGGTGAGGGTGCCCTCCAGGGTGACAATTCCGTGGGTGACGTGGACGGTGAGGTGGCGGGCTTCGGCGGCGCGGACGGGGGTGAGGATGTCGCGTTCGATGTCGGCTTGGATGGCGTGGTCGCTGCGGAGGAAGAGCCTCAGTGTGTCGTGGCGGGTGAGCACGCCGACGAGCCGGTGGGTGTGGTCGGTGACGTAGACGCTGCGCGCGATACCCAGCAGGTGCACGGCTTCGGTGAGCGGGGCGTGTTCGCTGATGGTGGTCGCGGGTGTGGTCATGAGGTCGGCGGCGGTCGCGCCGGAGGATTTGCGCCACCGGGCACGACAGTGGGCACCGGCGAGCAGGGGCGGGCTGTCGGTGCCGTTGTGGAATTCCAGTTTGGCGTGCACGTCGGCGTCGGTGACCACACCCAAGGGTCGGCCGGTGAGGTCGATGACGGGCAGGGCGTCGAGGTCGTGGGCGATCATGGTGCCGACCAGTTCTCGGAACGGGGTGTCGAGGGCGGCGGTGATCACCCGGGGGTTCGTGAAGACAGCGACAGTTGGCTCGTGCATCTGATGCACCTCCACTTTCGCCCCGCTGGCCGTGTGGGGTAGCCCACCATCGCGGCAACAGTCTTAAGACTTGCTAAGGTTAGCAACTGTTGAACCGTGCGAGTAGGTGTTTCTATCGCCGCTGCGGGCGGTGACCAGGAAGGATCGACGGCTATGACGACGGTTATGGCGGCGATCGACGATCGGGCCGCCGGTGGCGTGCCGGGCGCTGGCGAGGTGGGGTGCCGGTGAGCAGGCCTCTGTACCAGTTGAAGGCGGAGTTCTTCAAAACCTTGGGGCATCCGGCGCGGATCCGGGTGCTGGAGCTGTTGAGTCAGCGGGAGCACGCGGTGTCGGAGATGCTGCCGGAGGTGGGGATCGAGCCGGCGAACCTGTCCCAGCAGTTGGCGGTGCTGCGCCGCGCGGGTCTGGTGACCACCCGCAAGGAAGGCTCGACGGTGTTCTACTCGTTGACCAGCCCGCACGTGGCGGAGTTACTCGCGGTCGCGCGGTCGATCCTGACCGGGGTGTTGTCCGGACAGATCGAACTGCTGGAAGACCTGCGCACTCCAGCGGCCACGGCAGCGTCTTCAGGGGCGTCTGTGAGGGACGGGTCGGATACGGGTGGGGGTAGATCGGGTTCCGTGCCGCCGAGTGGTTGAGCTTGCGGTCATCCCGCTCGATCCCTGGCTTGTCGCCCGGCGGGATGGCCGCATCCCACGGCCCCTCTTTCTCTCTGTCTTTCTGTGAACGTGTTAGTCGGAATCTCATGCGGGAGTACTGCTGTGCTGGGTTTGTGGCGCAAGATCCGCCGGACGGGGCGGGTGGCTGAGCCCGCTCCGCCGTTGGCGGGCGGTGAGGTGCCGCCGATAACAGCCGAACTGGGTGGGTCGGTGCAGGTCCGGCATGTGGACGCAGGTTCATGCAACGGGTGTGAGGTGGAGATCGGGTCGGTGTTCGGGCCGGTGTATGACGCCGAGCGGTACGGCGCGCGGCTGGTGGCCTCGCCGCGGCACGCGGACGCGTTGCTGGTGACCGGGCCGGTGACCCGGAACATGGCCGCACCGTTGCGGCGCACCTACGAGGCGGTGGCGGGCCCGAAGGCGGTGGTCGCGGTCGGGGATTGCGCCCGCAACTGTGGGGTGTTCGCCGGGGCGTACGGGGTGGCCGGGGCGGTACGCGATGTGGTCCCGGTGGATGTGGAGATCGCCGGGTGTCCACCGCGGCCGGAGGCGATCGTGGAGGGTCTGCGGAAGCTGACCGGCCGATGAGCCTCGCGGCGACAGCGCTAGCCGCCGCATGTGCGATCGGCGTAGTGGCGGCGGTGGCCGCCGTGGCGGTGCCGGTGCGGGCACGGTCGACGGTGGCCGGGCTGGGGACCGCGTTCGCCGGGGCGGCGGGAGTGGTGGCTGGGATCGCCGCCACGACCGGCGGAGTGTTTTCGGTGCGTCTGTCGGGTGTGTTGCCGCTGTTCGGGGTGTCGCTGACGCTGGATGCGTTGGGTGGGGTGTTCGTCGCGGTGACCAGCGGGGTTGCCGTCGCCGCCGGGATCTACGGGATCTCCTACACCCGCTCCCACGGTCTGGACGCGCGCCCGGTGCAGGCGGTGTTCCCGTTGTTCGTGGTGGCGATGCTGCTGGTGCCGGCCGCGGGGAGCGTGAGCAGCTTCCTGGTGTGCTGGGAGCTGATGGCGCTGTTCTCGCTGTTGCTGGTGGTGGCCGAGCACCGGCGGCGCCCGGAGGTGGCGTCGGCGGGCCGCTGGTATGCGGTGATGACCCATCTCGGGTTCGTGGCGGTGCTGATCGGGCTGGTGGTGTTCGCCGGCCACGCCACCGACGACTCGTTCACCGCGCTACGCGCCGCCGCCCGGGACTTGTCCCCAGGGGTGGCCGGGGTGGTGTTCGTGGTGACGTTGGCGGGGTTCGCGTCGAAGGCGGGCATCGTGCCGCTGCACGCGTGGTTACCGAGGGCGCATCCGGAGGCACCGAGTCATGTGTCGGCGTTGATGTCGGCGGCGATGGTGAACCTCGGGGTGTACGGGATGGTGCGGGTCGGGTTCGACCTGCTCGGCGGTGCTTCAGCCGGTGGCCCGACCTGGTGGTGGCTGCTCGTGCTCACGCTCGGGGCGCTCTCGGCGGTGTACGGGATTCTGCAGGCCGCGATGAGCACCGACCTCAAACGCCTGCTGGGGCACTCGACCACCGAGAACATGGGCCTGGTGCTTATCGCGCTGGGCGCGGCCGGACTGTTCACCTCCTCCGGGAACCGGGTCCTGGCGGGTGTCGCGCTGGCCGCGGCGCTGTTGCATGTGATCAACCACGCGGCGTTCAAGACGCTGCTGTTCCTGGCCGCCGGGTCCGTGTTGCACGCCACCGGTAGCCGGGACTTGGACGCGCTCGGTGGTCTGCGGTCGGGGATGCCGCAGACCACCGCAGCGTTCGGCCTGGGCGCGCTGGCCGCGTCAGCGCTGCCGCCGGGAACCGCGTTCGTGTCCGAGTGGCTGCTGTTGCAGGCGCTCATCCATGGCCTGCCGTCCGGGTCAGGCGATCCCGGGACGGCGTTGGCGGTCGCGATGCCGGTGGCGGTCGCGGCGGTCGCGTTGACCGCCGGGCTGGCGGTGGCCACCTTCGTCAAGGCATTCGGCGTCGGGTTCCTCGCCAAACCCCGCAGCGAATCCGCTGCCACCGCCCGCGAAAGCCCGGCCACGATGCGCGCCGCCATGGGACTCGCTGCGGTGGCGTGTGTGGTGTTGGCGGTGCTGCCCGGCGTGGTGCTGCCGGGCGTGGCCAGTGCGTCGGGTGTGGTGTTGGGTGCCGGGGAGCCGGCGGTGGCCGCGGCGGTGACGCTGCGGCTGACCGGGGTCACCGGGGCACTGTCGCCCCTGATCATCACCGTCGCGTTGCTGGCCGCGTTCGTGCTGGCCGCAGGTGTGCTCCGCGCGGTCACCGCCCGGCGAGCTGCGCGGCGGGAAGCGCGGTTGTGGGACTGCGGCGCCGGGCCGATGTCGGCGCGGATGGAGTACACCGCGACCTCGTTCGCCGAGCCGTTGCAGCGGGTGTTCGACAACGTGGTACAGCCCGAGACCGACGTGGACGTCACCCATCACGAGGAGTCCCGGTATCTGGTGGCCGCCGTGGAATACCGGCGGAAGGTGCCCGACCGGATCGAACGCCGCCTCTACCAACCCGTCCTGAACCTGGTGGCCGCGTGGGGCCGGGTCGGGCGGCGGCTGGCGACGGGCAGTGTGCACCGGTATCTGGGCTACGGCTTCTACACCGTGTGCGGGCTGCTGCTCCTGCTGGCGGTGACCCGATGAGCATGGCTGGGATTGTCGGTGCGGTGGTGCAGCCGGTGTTGATCGTGACCGGGGCACCGGTGCTGGTCGGGATGATGCGGCAGGTGCGGGCCCGGCTGGAAGGCCGCGCCGGCGCAGGGGTTATGCAGCCGTGGCGGGACCTGCGGAAACTGTTCGGCAAGGAACGCATCACTCCGCGCGGCACCAGCGAGGTGTTCCGGGTCGCCCCGCTGGTGCTGGTGGCCACCACTCTGGTGGTCACCGTGGTCGCGCCGTTCGTCACCACCGACTCGGCGGTAGATCCGGCGGCGGACTTGTTCGCGGTGGTCGCGCTGCTCGCGTTGGGTGCGGTAGCGCTGGCGCTGGCCGGGTTGGACACGGGGACCGCGTTCGGTGGGATGGGTGCCAGCCGGGAGATGACGATCCTCGCGCTGGTGGAGCCAACGCTTTTGGTGGCGATCTTCGCGTTGTCGGTGCGGGTCGGGTCGACCAACCTCGCCGCGATCGTCTCGGCCACGGTGCACGACCCCGGGCGGGTGATCTCCCCGGCCAGCCTGCTCGCCGCGGTCGCCCTGATCGTGGTGATCATCGCCGAGACCGGGCGGTTGCCGGTGGACAACCCATCCACCCATCTGGAGCTAACGATGGTGCACGAGGCGATGATCCTCGAGTACGCCGGCCCCGACCTCGCCCTGGTCGAGCTGGCGTCGGCGATGCGGCTGTCGGTGTTCCTCGGGTTGCTGGCGAACTTGTTCCTGCCCTGGGGTGTCGCTACCACCGCGGCGCCGCTCGCCCTGTTGGTCGGGGTGGTGGCGCTGGTGGTCAAGATCGGCGTGCTCGGGGCGCTGCTGGCGGCGGGCGAGGTGTTCCTGGCCAAGCTGCGGTTGTTCCGGGTGCCCGAACTGCTGGCCGGGTCGTTCCTGCTCGCGCTGCTGGCCGTCGGCGCGTCATTCTTCCTGGCCTGAAAGAGAACCGATGAGCGAGACACTGTTCGTCCAGCTCCTGGACCTCGCCTGCGGGGCCTTGTTGTTGACCGCGGTGTTGGTGCTGTGGCGCCGCGAACTGGCCGTGATCATCCGGGTGTTCGCGCTGCAGGGGGTCGCGCTCGCCGCGCTGGTCGCGGTGCTGGCCGCACGCGAGGGCTCCGGGGAGTTGTGGGCGGTCGCGGCCGGGGTGCTGGCGCTGCGCGCAGGGATGCTCCCTTACCTGCTGCGGCGGGCGCTGGCCAGCGCTGGTGAGACGCAGCGGGAAACCCGCCCCGTAGTGAACGTCGCTTCCTCGCTGCTGGCCGCCGCCGTGCTCACCCTGTTGGCGTACGCGGCGTCCCGGCCGCTAGTGGAGCTGGCCCCGTCGCCGGTGACCGCCGCGATCCCGGTCGGCGTGACCGTGGTGCTGATCGGGTTCTTCGTACTGGTCACCCGCCGCCGCGCCCTGTCCCAACTGGTCGGGTTCCTGCTGATGGACAACGGGATCACCGCAATCGGGTTCCTCACCACCTCCGGCGTCGGCCTGATCGTCGAACTCGGCGTGTCGCTGGACGTACTGCTCGCGGTGCTGGTGCTGCAGATCCTCACCACTCGGATGCGGGAGACCTTCGGCGACACCGACCTGGACGAACTGCGGGAGCTACACGACTGATGACCACCCTGTTCCTGCTCGCCCCGCTCGCCGTTCCCGCCCTCGGCGCGCTGATCTACGCCGTGCTGGGGTGGCGCCCGGCCACCGCGTGGGTCAGCGCGGCCAGCGCCGCGCTGATGTTGGCGTCCGCGATCACCGTGGCGGTCTCCGTGGTCGGTTCCGGGCCACACACCGCGGTCGGGGGTTTGTTGCGGGTGGACGCGGTGTCGGCGTTCATGCTCATCGTGATCGGCGCGGTCGCCCTGCTCGCCACCACCGCCACCCCCGCCTACCTGACCGCCGAGATCGCCGCCGGGCGGGCCACCGCGCGGACCGCGCGGTGGCACAGTGTGCTGGTCCAGCTGTTCCTGGCCGCCATGGCCTTGGCGGTGCTCGCGGCGAACCTGGGGGTGGTGTGGGTCGCGATCGAGGCCACGACCATCGTGACCGCGTTCCTCGTCGGCCAACGCCGCACCCGCGCCGCCGTGGAAGCGGCGTGGAAGTACGTGGTGATCTGCTCGGCCGGGATCGCGCTCGCGCTGCTGGGCGCCATCCTGCTCAACTACGCCTCCCAGCAGGCACCCGGCACGGGCGGCCTCGATCTCGCGGCACTCGCGGCGAACGCGCACCACCTGGACCCCGCAGTCACTCGGATCGCGGTCGCGTTGCTGATCCTCGGGTTCGGCACCAAAGCCGGGCTCGCACCCCTGCACGCCTGGCTACCGGATGCCCACTCCCAAGCCCCCGCCCCGGTCTCCGCGCTCATGTCCGGGGTGCTGCTGTCGGTCGCGTTCTACGCCATCCTGCGCGTCAAAGTGATCGCCGACGCCGCCCTCGGCCCCGAGTTCGCCCGCACCGTGCTGATCGTGATGGCCATCGCGTCCCTGCTCCTCGCGGCCACACTCCTGGTGGCACAACGGGACTACAAGCGGATGCTGGCCTACTCCAGCATCGAACACCTCGGTCTGGTCGCCCTCGGCGCCGCGATCGGCAGCCCGCTCGCCCTGGCCGCCATCCTTCTCCATATCCTCGGGCACGGCCTGGCCAAAGCCGTGCTGTTCCTCGGCGCAGGCCGCATCCTCCAGGCCACCGGCACCAGCCGCATCGACAAGGTCCGCGGACTCGCCGCCGGCCACCCGGTGCTCGCCGGGAGTGTCGGCCTCGGTGTCCTCGCCCTGCTCGGACTGCCCCCGTTCAGCCTGTTCGCCAGCGAACTCGGGATAGCCCGCGCCGGGTTCGCCGCCGGGCTGGGCTGGGTGACCACCACCGCGATGGTCCTCGCCGTCGTGTTGGTGCTGGTGATCGCCGCCGCCCTGGTCGGCCACACCAGCCGCATGCTCCTCGGCACCCCACCAGAACCAACTGAAGGGCCGGGTGCGGCCATCGCACCACGCCGGCTCCCTGCTTCCACCGCCCTCGCGCTCGGGGCCGGGTTGGCGGTCTGCGCGGTGCTGGGCATCACCGCCGGGCCACTGTCCTCCCTGCTGCACGCCGCCGCCGACACCCTGCTGGGACCGCAATGACCCCCAACACACCCCAGGACACACCATCCCAGGACCCGACATCCCCGGACGGTGCCGACAGCCGGTCCGAACCTCGGTCGGAGGAGGACGTGCCGGTGCCGGGCGAGCCGGTTGGGGACCGCCGGACCGCGCTGCCCCTGACCGCGGACGAGTTGCCCGGGCGGGCGGAGTCGTTGCTGGCACAGGGATACCGGGTCGCCCTCGTCGCCGGCCACCACGACATCGACGGGGCAGCCAACGTCAACGTCGACACGGGCGCTGATCGTGGCGGTGGCCGGCTGCGGGCGGTGTACCTGTTCACCGCCCCCGCCACCGGCGGTGCCACCGGCGCCATCCCGGATCGTCGGGTCGAACTCCATGTCCCCCTCGACGCCTCGGACCCGCGGGTGCCGAGCCTGGCCGCCCTGTCCTTCCCCGCCGGGCGCTTCGAACGGGAGATGCACGACCTGTTCGGCATCACCCCGACCGACCACCCATTACCGCAGCGGCTGGTGCGCCACTTCCACTGGCCCACCGGCTGGCACCCGATGCTCGCTGACGCGGGTGACCCGCCCCCCTTCGGTGACGTCGACGGCCCATACCCGTTCCGTACCGTCGAGGGACCGGGTGTGTATGAGATCCCGGTCGGACCGGTGCACGCCGGCATGATCGAACCCGGCCACTTTCGGTTCTCTGTGGTCGGCGAAACCATCCTCAACCTCAAAGCCCGCCTCTGGTTCGTCCACAAAGGAATCGAGAAGCTGTTCCATGGTCGCCGCCCCGACCAGGGCATCGAACTGGCCGAACGCATCAGCGGTGACACCACCGTCGGACACACCCTCGCCTTCTGCCACGCCATCGAAGACGCCCTGGGCCTCACCATCCCGGCGGACACCCACCGGATCCGTGGGATCCTGCTGGAACTGGAACGGCTTTACAACCACATCACCGACATCGGCGCGCTGTGCAACGACGTCGGCTATGGCATCCTCAACACCCACGCTCAGCGCGTACGCGAACAGCTGTTGCGGATCAACGACGAGGTCACCGGCCATCGCTTGCTGCGCGGCGCGATCCAGCCCGGCGGCGCCCGCCTCACCGCGCTGCTCGACCTCGACCGGCTCGCCGCGATCGGCGAGGACATCGCCGAGATCGTCACCCTGGCCCTGACCAATACCGTCGTCGCCGACCGGTTCACCGGCACCGCCGTCCTCACCCGCCAGCAGGCCAGCGACCTGGGCACCCTCGGCTATGTCGCCCGCGCCAGCGGCCTGGCCCTCGACGCCCGCCACGACCACCCCACCCTGACCGAGGATCATCCGCGCGCCGAGCACACCCGCACCGACGGGGACGTGCTGTCCCGGTTCCTGGTCCGCGCCGAGGAAATCTCCCACTCCCTCAACCGGATCACCCACCTCGCGGAAACGCTCGACGGCTCGCTCGGCGACGAGCGCGCGACGGCACCGGGCGCACCAACGACCGGCTCCGTCACCGGGCGATTGGGGGGCCGTTCAGGGGTTGGCATCGTGGAGGGCTGGCGAGGCACGATCGTGCACCGCGTCGAACTCGCCTCCGACGGCACCCTGTCCCGCGTCAAGATCGTCGACCCCAGCTTCTTCAACTGGCCCGCATTGCCCGTCGCCCTCGCCGACACGATCGTCCCCGACTTCCCGCTGACCAACAAAAGCTTCAACCTCTCCTACGCCGGCAACGACCTGTAACCGGTGTGCGGTCAAAGCCCATGTCCGGGGGGCGAGCGGGCGACGCGGTGCAGGCGATACGGCCAGAAGGACCGTCAGCGCCTGGTGTCGCGTTCCTGTTCCGCCTGGGCGCGTATCGCGGTGCCGTAGCCGGCGGGATAGCCGTAGCGGGTCAACCGGGAATCGGTGCTGTCCTGGGCGAGCGTCAGCACAAAACGCAGGTAGACCAGCACGCCGAGCAGGAGCGAGCCGAGCACGAGGGCCCACGGCCCGCCCAGCACGGCACGCAGGAACAACGCAAGCCCGGCCATGACCGGCGCCAGGTGCACCAGCGCGCACAGCACGACCCGCAGCAACCAGGTGCGGCAGGCGCTGTCATGCAGCACCCACGCCCGGTAGGCGTTCGACAGCCTCCCACCGTACTGGTAGTACAGCCACAGGAACGGATTCGGTCGTCGCCTCCTGATACTGCCCACCGTTCAGGCGCGGACTGGGCGGAATCGACGTTTCTCGATCAATCTGCGCGACCCTGCGGCGAACTCGATGATCATCCTCATCCCTCCGCAGTACGACGCCCGGCGCATCCGAGCCTATCGGCTCCACGACCGTTGACGGCCGCACGAGCACCAGTCCCATCACGGCCCGGCGCCCACTCTCCCAACCCCAGACATCAACCCCCAGACATCACCGTCGACGTACCCCACTCGGACTTCCGCTGCTGACAGTCCGACTCGCGCGGTGATCGGCCCCCTTGTGTCGCCCAGGGCCGTGAACCGCCTCACATCCCGGTGTGTCTTGCGCGATACAGCAGTTGCAGAACTCTTTAAGTGCGAAGATGATGGAGTTGTTGACGGTGCGTGGGTGTGCCGTCGCGGTAGTTGAGGAAGGTGGGGACGATGAAGGTTTTCGAGACCACCCTGCGCAGTCAGGTCAGCGACGTCCAGCAGAAGCTGGCGGCCGCCCAGCGAGCCGGGCTTGAGTACGAGTCCCACCTGCACGGCGCACGGATCCAGGACCTGCTGGACCTGGGCGCGCGGCACGGCATCGACACCGGCACCTGGGTCGACCCGACCCTGCTGGACTCCGTGTCCCTCGCCAGCTGACATTGGTGAACGTGAGCCCCGGAGGCCTGGGCATGGACGTGCCGTTGTACCAGGCGAAATCCGAGCTGTTCCGCGCGCTGGGCCACCCAGTCCGCATTCGGGTGCTCGAACTGCTGGACGACGGCCCCCAGACGGTGCGCCAACTGCTGGACGCGCTCGCGGTCGAGGCTTCGGGGCTGTCCCGGCACCTGACCGTGTTGCGCGGCACCGGCCTGGTTATCGCCCGGCGCGACGGCAACACCGTCGAGTACACGCTCGCCGCCGGCGAGGTGACCGGACTGCTGGCCACCGCGCGTCAGATCCTGACCCACCTGTCCCTCGGCCAGCGGCAGCTGCTGGCCGAACTGCGCACGGAGCGTGCCTCATGACCACCCAGCACCTGCCCGACCACGACACGACCACGACCTCCGGCACCGACGCTGGCACCGACCGGACCGAGCAGCGCGGCACCGGCCGGGTCGTCGCGGTCGTCGGCGACCCCACCACCGCGGCGCAGGCCCACCGGTACGCGGCACTGATCCACGACCTGGCCGGTCTGCCGAGCCAGGTGATCCTGCTCGATCAGAACCAGCGGCTGGACCAGCCGGAGCATGTCCCGTTGCCGGCCGAGGCCGGTGCGGTCGTCCTCACCGGCGCGCGCACCGCGGACACACTCCACCTGGGAGACCCGGCCGATCCGACGCCGGTGCTCGCCGAGCGGGACATCGCCGCGATCGCGGTCACCGCGGCGCTGCTGACCAGCCTGCCCCGCCGCGGTCGGGCCCCCCGAGCCAGCCGGGTCGTGATCGCCGGCGCGGACACCCTGCCGATGCTGTGCCGGTTGCTGGTGGCCGCCGGGATCGGCGACATCACCACCTGGAAACACCAGGACGCGGTCGCGTTCCCGCTGCGCCGGGTCGCCGAAGGCGTCGACGCGGTGATCGACCTGCTCGGCGTATGGCCCACCCACGAGCACACGACAGCCGACCTCGGCGAGCCAGCGGTGATCGCGCCTGACGCCGAGCGTGACCCGCTGCTCGCGCTCCCCGGCCTGGTCCGCGCGATCATCCAGGCCCCCGACGCGGCGCGCACCATCGCCCTGGACGTCGAGGTTCATCTGGCCTGCGCGTTGGCGCTGGTGATGGCCACCCCCTCGCACCAGCAACTACCCCAGGTGCCCAACCGGGACCTCGCCGACCGGGTCGCCGACGCCGCGACCCAGGCCCTGGATGCGCGCGTCCCGCACCCACGCACCTCCCGTTCCGGCCGATCCGCCCGCTAACGCCCGGCCACCCGCAAGGAGACCCGATGACCCTCATGACCCCGACAAGCGCGGGCACCATCCCCGGCCTGGACCAGGCGCCGACCACCCATCAGCCACTGCTGGACTGGGTCCGCGAGACCGCCGCGCTGACCACCCCCGAACGGGTGGTGTGGTGCGACGGCTCCCGTGAGGAGTGGCAGACGCTTACCGACCAGTTGGTCGAGGCCGGCACCTTCGTCCGGCTGTCGCAGAAACCCAACTCGTTCTGGTGCGTCTCCGACCCCGACGACGTCGCGCGGGTCGAGGACCGCAGCTTCATCTGCTCCAAGAACGAGGCCGACGCGGGACCCACCAACAACTGGATGGACCCGCTCGACATGACGATCGTCATGACCGAGCACTACCGCGGTTGTATGGCCGGCCGCACCTTGTATGTGATCCCGTTCTGCATGGGCCCGCTCACCGCCGAGAATCCCCAACTCGGGGTGCAGCTCACCGACTCGCCCTACGTGGTCGTCTCCATGCACATCATGACCCGCATGGGCAGCAAAGCCCTCACGTTGTTCGGGGACGGCACCGACACCGCAGCGGAGTTCGTGCGGTGCCTGCACTCGGTCGGCGCACCGCTCAAACCCGGCCAGGAAGACGTGCCCTGGCCCTGCGCCACCACCAAGTACATCACCCACTTCCCCGAGGACCGGATGATCTGGAGCTACGGCTCCGGCTACGGCGGCAACGCGCTGCTGGGCAAGAAGTGCTACGCGCTGCGCATCGCGTCGGTCATCGCCCGCGACGAGGGCTGGCTGGCCGAGCACATGCTCATCCTCAAACTCACCTCACCGGCGGGCAAGGTCCACTACATCGCCGCCGCGTTCCCCAGCTCCTGCGGCAAAACCAACCTCGCCATGCTCGAACCATCGATCCCCGGCTGGAAGGCCGAAACCCTGGGCGATGACATCGCCTGGATGCGGTTCGGTGACGACGGTCGCCTCTACGCGACCAACCCCGAAGCCGGGTTCTTCGGCGTCGCCCCCGGCACCGGCTGGAAAACCAACCCCAACGCGATGCGCACCCTCTACCGCGGCAACTCCATCTACACCAACGTCGCGCTCACCGACGACGGCGACGTGTGGTGGGAGGGCTACTCCGACGCCCCACCCGACCACCTCACCACCTGGACCCGCGACGACTGGACCCTCACCACCGACTACGCCCGCGGCCGGCTCGCCGCCCACCCCAACTCTCGCTACTGCACCCCGATCGCGCAATGCCCCATCGCCGCACCCGAATGGAACGACCCCCAGGGTGTGCCGATCTCGGCGATCTTCTTCGGCGGCCGCCGCGCCACCACCATCCCGCTCGTGGTCGAGTCCCGCGACTGGCAGCACGGCGTGTTCCTCGGCGCCACCCTCTCCTCCGAGACCACCGCCGCCGCCACCGGGCAGGTCGGGGTGGTACGCCGCGACCCGATGGCCATGCTGCCGTTCGTCGGCTACCACGTTGGCGACTACCTCCAGCACTGGCTCGACACCGGCGACCATGCCCACGCCACCCAGCTGCCGAAAATCTTCTACGTCAACTGGTTCCGCCGCGCCGGAAACAACGGTGGAGACGGCCGGTTCCTATGGCCCGGATTCAGCGAGAACTCCCGCGTCCTGAAATGGGCCATCGACCGCCTCGACGGCACCGCCACCGCCACCGAAACCCCCATCGGCCTCGTCCCCACACCCGAAGCCCTCGACCTCAACGGCCTCGACACCCCACCGGACGACGTCCAGGCAGCGCTCACCGTCGACCCCGACGAATGGCGCGCCGAGATCCCCCTGATCGAGCAGTGGCTCGCCACCATCGGCGACAAACTCCCTCACGCCCTGCTCGACGAACTCGAAGACCTCCAACACCGCCTCGCCTAACCACAAGCCAGCCCGGTGGTGGCGCGACCTCCCCCCGCCTAGTCCCACCACCACCGGGCATCCCCACACACCGCGACCCACCCGAAGCCCAAGGCGAACATCGGGAGGTGTCAACACATGACACTGCCGGTCATCTACCTGCGCATCATGGTCCTCGACACTGACGACGACCTCTGGTGCGAGATCTGCCAGGCAGCGTGCGCGACCGTCATCACCTACCTGGTCGAAGAGGATGGCGCCGTGCCTACCGCCATCCACCAGCTCACCTGGTGCAACACCTGCGACCACCACGCCACCCGCTAACACACGGGACTACACGCCGCCACCGGCCGCCCGGCGGATCGCGGCCACGATCTGTCCCAAGCGGATGCATGCCTGACGATCGGTCAATGGTCAGCTTTAACCCTCTCTACAAGCCGGCCAGGTGCAAGCTGGGCTTGCACACGCTCGTCCCATCCGAGTTCCGGGCAGTCGTGCAGGACGGCGAGGTCCACATCAGCTGCCCAGCCTGTGCCGCCGCTGGCGCTGACCACTGCTGGCGACTGACCACGAGTCGCCCCACACCCGACCGGGCCGAGCTGGACGAGGAGACCTATCGCGACCTCGTCCTCCATCGGGCTCGGACAACACCGTCCTTGGCGGGTGGCCAAGGTGATCAATAGCCCGTTCACCACCTGTGAGGGCGACACCCTCCACGGCCGACCCCCTTCACGGCCGAAGGCCGGTGCTCACCAGCGTCTGGGTGCGCCTGGACGACCTCCTCGCTCGTCCACCTGGTGCTCCCCCGACACGCATCGCGACCGGCTTGGACATGGCCGGTCGAGTTCAAAGTCGACTCCACGGCCGTTTTCCCACCGTCGACGGCGGCTGGCTCGGTGTCGTCAACTATGAGATCCCGTTTGCAGACGGCCGAGGCAATAAGCTGCAGCTGGTTGACCAGCTCGTTCCGTTCACCGCACTGCGGAAATGCGAGTAGGCAAGGGCGACACCAGGTGCCGGCGCTCTACCGACGAGCCTCTACAGGTCCGGCTAGGCCGTTTGGGGGCGCTGTCGGCGAGCTTCTCCAGGTCAGAGGTGACATCGGCGTAGGGTCCACCGGGTGGAGAGCGTCGTCGGGAGCGCGTCCGAGGAGGACGGTTCAGAAGGTGACCACCCCGATGTGACCATCGCACCGTCGACGAGCCCAGCCGAGGCTGCTCGACTGGCAGCTCAGCACGACAACCAGGTCAGCCGCCTCTTGGCAAGCGAGTCAAGAGGTCAGCATGCACCCGGAAAATGCGCATGGGATCTCGTGGCAATGGTCGACTTCCCTGCCGACCGCCGCAGCGCAGTCGCGTGGATCATCGCAGAGGCGATCATGAAGTTTCGATGCGGAAACTCACGAGCGTTCGCTTGTTGGCGCACAGCGGCCTTGTCCGCGAATGCTGTAGCAGAAGACGATCGAGAGCTTGTTCTATCGTTTCTCATCTCCGTCTTTGGTCGACCTGGCGCTGTTGAACCCGGCGACACTAAGGCTAAGCAGGGTAAAAGCAATCACCTAGAGGGATTCGTTGCCGAGTGGCTGTGGCATCTCATCATGAAAGAACAGCAAGCCGCGCATCGCGAGCGTAAATACCTCAGCGAACCGAGCTACTCTGTAACAGAGCAAGGCGAAGATGGGTTTGCCGTCTATGCACCACCAGGCACGAACGTCTCACTCTTTTTCAGGCTGTGGGAAATAAAGAAGCACAACACAGAAAGTTCTGTAGTCACCGCGACTGTGCAGCGTGCGTCTGACCAACTCAACACCAGGGGCCTGCAGTATCTGGCCAAGCTCACCAGTGCTCATCGCCAGACAGACGGTGATCTCGGAATTCTCTTTGCCGAGCTGGGTGATCTATGGATCAACGCAGACCCACGAGCAGGAGCCGGAGTCGGTGTTGCCACCAGCACTGTGAGCCCTCCCGAGGCGTGCTTCTCCCCACTGGAAAGCACCCTCGGCCAGTTCACCAACGCAGGGCAACTGGAAGGGCTGCTCTGCGTGATCGAAAACTTCACTGAGTTCGCCGTCGAAGTCAGGAGGATGGTATGGAGCGCGCTCTGAACCTGCCAGACCTCGTCGAGGCGCTTGGTGTCCACCAACCGGGCGTCCTGCCCTCACCACAAGAGTTGGCGAGCCTGATCGCTGACGTCGAAATACGGGCCTTCCGCGGAGACTTCGCCGTTGACGAAACCCTCGAACGTGCCGCGTGGTACCTCCACGCCGTCGCATCGGCCTCCGAAGCCGCAGAGTTGTACACACCAGCACGACAGCGTCGGGCTTTCGCGGTAAGCGCTCACGTCTTCGACTTGACCTTGGCGGACCCCCGCCATGATGCACGTCAACGCCTGAACCTCGCTTTCGGTGCGCAAGTCGGCTACCGACGGGCTGATCTTGATCCGAACGCGACAGCCGTATATCGCCGTGTCTCGGATCTATTGGTCGACAACACCCCACTTGTCGACCACGCTGAAACCTTGGCAGTCGAGGCTGGCGTCGCCTTCCTCGGTCTCGACACGAGGTTCCTGTTCCCTCTACTTCGCAGTTGGCGACGCCAGCTCACCGAACTTGCCGCGACGGTCGAACTCGATGATCTCCAGTCGACGATGTTCGGTCCAGCGCAACAGATAGTACGCGCCGTGTGGTCGCTGCTTCGCTTCTTGGCGTTCGGTACCGGTCGTCAGCTGCCAGTAGCCCGAGCCGCTTTGCTGTCCGTTCTGGACGGTACCGCGGGAACTGGAGACCTCGACGCTCGCTGGGTAGCCGCGCACTTGTTGGCGATCGCCGATGGCCTCGAATCCGGCAGCCTCTACTCGATCCTTCCCCCTGGAACTCCGAACGCCGTGGCACAGGCGTTCTGTCTGGCTGACCCGCCAGTCCTAACCCTGTGGCCACCCCAAAGAGAACTGCTTGCGCGGCCAGGAATGAACCCTTTGGATCCAGCGACGCGCCGCTTGCTCTTGTCAGTACCCACCAGCGCCGGGAAAACTTTGCTCGCGCAGCTGATCATCTGCACACACGTCGCGACACAGCCTGGTGGAGTCTGTTACGTCACCCCCTTGCGCAGTCTTGGACGAGAGATGCGGAAGGCGCTGTCGGGGCGACTCCGCGTGCTCAACCGTGAGTTGAGTGAAGACAGCGACCTCTTCGACATACTGTCCTTCTCGCAAGACTCCACTGACGTTGAGGTCACGACACCCGAACGACTGATGCACCTGCTGCGTCACGACGCCGACGCTGTGATGCAACGCTTCTCCTTATTCGTCATCGACGAAGCACACCTACTGGCGCAACCGGGCCGAGGATTCACCGTCGAAGGACTGCTTGCCTACCTCATGGCGGCGGCCGACAACCCGCGGATCGTGCTTCTCTCCGGTGTACTCGGGAATGCTGCCTCGCTCGCGTCCTGGCTCGACGCGGAGCGCCCGGAAGTACTGTTCACGTCCGCTTGGCGGGGGCCGCGCCGTCTCCATGCCCTACTCAACACTCAGCCGGTCTGGGAAGCCGCAGTGCGGAGTCCTCGCAAGTCGGCTCAGTGGCCAACGCGAGTTACCGTGCCGCAGGTGGCACAGTTGCGACTACGTCCCGCCGAGGCGGGGCCAGTTACAAAACTGACAACGCGTCCAGAAGAGCCACTCGGAAATTTGGTCCTTAAGGAAGATTCCGGCGGCAAACTCACCAAGGACAGCGGAGGCACGCCAGCGTACAAGATCTTCGCCGCCGCAGCGTCGATATTGACGCATGCGGGCAGTCTGCTGATGATCGTCTCGTCGCGGACTATGGCCCGTGACGCCGCCAAAGCATTGGCAGGCTACCTACCGCCACGCGAACCCACGCGTGAGCTTGTCGAGTTCCTTCGTGAGCGGCTGGGTGACCAGCATCCGCTCATTGCCTGCGCCGAGCACGGCGTCGCGTACCACCATGCCGGCCTGCCTGTAGACGTCCTCGACGCGATCGAGGAAGCAGTCCGGACTGAGATCGTGCTGGCGATCGTTTCTACAAGCACGCTGACCGACGGGGTAAACCTGCCGGTTCGAACGGTCGTGATCGCCGAAACTCGATTCGAAGGTCAGCACCCTGGAGCCCAACTCGGAGCCGCACGGCTCATGAACGCCATCGGGCGAGCTGGACGAGCCGGCCGTGAGTCCGAAGGCTGGATCGTGCTTGCGCTGCAAAAGCAGTCCGAGCTGAAGGACTTCGACGAGCTCCGCCCGAATGACGAGGCGCTCGAAGCCCGTTCCACTCTCTTGGCAGAGGAGTCGCTGACAGCTCTGGCTGACGCCGAAGAGCTCATCGCCACTACGGCTGACGCCGTATTTCAGCTTGCGCCAGACACGGTCGTGTCTGACTTCGTGTCGTATACGTGGTTTGTCCTGACGACGCTGCAGCCATTGTGGACGCTCTTCGACGACCCCATACAGATGGACATCGTCCTCGGTAAACTACTGGCATTTCAGCAGATGGATCCGGCGCTTCGGCAACGTTGGCTGCGGCTGGCCGAGCAGGTTCGAGCCACCTACGAACGTACAAGCCCGGCACAGCGGCGGCGTTGGACAGCTGCCGGGACTTCGCTCGGTACAGCGGCACGGCTAGATGCGATTGCCGGTCAGGTAGTTGATGCCGTTGTCACGCGGGAAGGCGAGCTTCGCCAACTAGGTTTGGCTATCCCTGATGACGCTTGGTACTGGCCGCTCAACGACACCATTCTTCTTCTGGCGGAACAACAAGTACTCGCGCGACTGCTGGCGCAACCGGAGGCCGACAACTGCTGGAAGTTCTGGTCGACGAGAGCTAAGGGAGACAAGAACCTAATCGATGTGTCCATTGTGGATGGATTGACAGGGTGGATAAACGGCCTTGACGTTCCCGCTCTTGCCGAACGGATTCTTCCCGGCCTGGCCGTCGAGTGGCAGTTGGAGCAGACTGTTGACGCCATCAGCTCAACATTCGAACATTACCTGGCTTGGACTGTGGGGGTGCTCATTGAGCAGGCCAACGCTAGCCTTGAGGAGGCCGGCCTCGTAAGTCGCCTTCGACCAGACACTGCGTGGTGTATCCGACACGGCGTCAACACGCCGCATGCCCTGGCGTTGCTCAATGAAGGAGTCCGTTCTCGTCGACTGGCACATGTCATTGGGAGCGAGGCGCAGCGCCAAGGTGTCGAGGTGGAAGATGTCCGGTCCTGGCTCGCAGGCATGCACATCCGAGGCTGGCGGAGCACATTTGACGCCGTGGCGCGCGAGGTGCTCGATCTCTTGCAGTTCATCCGAGTTCGCCGAAACAATGTGCTGCGATCTCTGCTGGAGACAGGACGCGCCCAGGTGAGGCTTCGCAGTGAGCTTACAATTTCCCACCAGACACCAGAGATCGTCTACATTTCGACAACGACTGACGCGCCTTCCGAACTACAGATTGTCAGCGAGTCTGGCCTAGCTGTCGCAGTTGTCGATGTCGATCTACATGCAGATGTCGACGCTGTCCTGGCGAGCGGGCTCGACATCGTCATAACCATGCAAGGCCACGACCTAAACTTTATGGCTCCTGAGATCGTCGCACCCGACTAGCGGGTGAGGAGGCCGATCGTTGAACTCTATAGAAACGTAGCGACGGACCAGTGGGCCTGAGGGGTCTCGTTCAGCGGTCTGCAACGGCGCGAAGACACCGCCTGGACACTGCTGCCAGCTGCGCCGTGATCGCAACATACTGATCACGCCTCGGTAACTGACCGTAACAGTACGTGGTCTGCGGCGACACTTCTGTCAAATGACCATCGACGCTGATCGCCGATCTATCCTCGATGTTCGCCTTCGGCCAGCGGCCACCGAGGAGCGGATGCCTCAAGTTGCCGCGTCGGACGGAGCGGGCGATGTGGGCGGATAACGAAACCGAGGTTGATCTTCTCGGCTTCGACTTCCTGGTGGACACCCTGTTCGTGGCGCTCACCGAGCCGCGACTGCTCCCACTGACGGTGGGCCTGCTCGGGGACTGGGGCTCCGGGAAGAGCAGCCTGATGCGGATCACCCGGCAGGAGCTGCTGAAGATCCGGGACGACGACGAGTCACCGTCACGGTACGTGTGCGTCGAGTTCAGCCCCTGGCAGTACGAGGACTACGACGACGTCAAGGTCGCGCTGATGACGACCGTGCTCGACGCGATCGGCGCACGAGCCGGTCGTGATCAGCAGGAACAGGTGACCAGGCTCCGCAGGTTCGCCCAGGGCCTCGGCCGGTGGGGGCGCAGGGGCGGACGGGTCGCGGTGTCTACCGCCCAGGCCGCGGCACCTCTCGCGCTTCTGGCGATTGATCCCAGCATGGCTCCGCAGGTCCTGGACGTGACGAAGGCGGGGGTGAATGCGGCTGCGAGCGAGGCGAACAAGCTGCTGGAAGACCCCAAGGCCAAGCAGGCCGTCTCGGGCAACGGCACGGCTGAGGCAATCACGGACGCGGGACGGTTCCGGGCGGAGTTCGCGAAGGTCGTCTCGATGTTGGAAGCCGTAGACGCCGTGGTGGTGTTCATCGACGACCTCGACCGGTGCCTGCCCGAGACCGTGGTGGACACCTTCGAGGCGATCCGGCTGTTCCTCAACACGCCCAAGACCGCCTACGTCCTGGCAGCCAACCAGGCGGTCGTGGAGTCCGCGATCGACTCGCGCTACCCGCAGCTGCAGCGGCCAGACGGCGCCGGGATCGGGGCCGACTATCTGGAGAAGATGCTGCAGCTCAAGGTGGCCATCCCGCCGCTGTCCGCGCCGGAGGCCGACACCTACGTCAACCTGCTGCTGGCCGAACTACGCCTCGACGACGAGCAGTTCGCCAAGGTCCTCGCCGAGACTCGCCGTCGCCGCGAAGCCGGCAACCTGCAGGTGGCGTTCAACGTCGGCATGGCCGGAGCGATCCTCGGCGACGTGCCGCCCGATCTGGTGCGCGACCTGAACTGGGCGGCGAGCATCGCCGAGGTACTCGGGGGCGGCCTGCGCGGGAATCCGAGGCAGCTCAAGCGGTTCCTCAACAACCTGTTGCTTAAGCACCGCAGCGCGCAGCGTCGGAGGATCGCCCTTGACCTACCTGTGCTGGCCAAGCTCATGGTCCTGGAGGAACAGCACTTCAGCGACTTTCAGCGGCTGTTCGACTGGCAACTCACCTCACCCGGACCGATCCCGGAGCTCGCGGCTGCGGAGTCCATCGCGCGGGCCGGATCAACCACCTCTGAACCGGACGACGAAGGGGACACGTCGCGCCCAGACGAGGGCGAGACCGCCGACGAGTCTTCGGGCGCCCGCCGGGCATCCGCCGCCAAGCGGGGGCGGAGGGTCGCCCAACAGCCGCAGGTCGCCGAAGAGGTGCGGACGTGGGCGGACAAAACGCACGTGCGTGCGTGGCTGCGGCTGGAGCCTCCGCTCGGCGAGCTAGATCTGGGGCCGTACTTCACCTACTCCCGCGACAAGCTCGCCTTCGGCGTCGCCGTCACGCGGTTGCTTCCGCACCTGCAGGAGCTGCTCGCCAGGGTGCAGACCGAGGTCGCCGGTGTGCGGCGGCTCGCTTGTGATGAGATCGGAAAGCTGCCTGACGACGAGCGTGTCCAGCTCGTGGAGGCGTTGGTGGAGGTGCTGACGCGGCGACCGGGCGGCCCGGCCTTCCTCGCCGCGATTGAACTCGCCGAGCGGGCGCCCGACACCCTGTCGGCCATCTGCGACGCCTTGATGAGGATTCCACCCGAGGCGGTCCCACGCGGGCAGGCCGGGAACGCCGTCCTCCGCCTCCCAGTTGAGAACCCGATGGTGTCCGCCCTGCTGGACCGGTGGGAAAACAGCGACGCCCCTGGTCTGAAGGGCGTGATCGGCGCCGCGCGTCAAGCTCAACGACGCGGCGGCCGGCGCTGATGGGCACCTCGGCTGATCGAACCGCGGGCAGCGGCGGAGCGTGGACTCCGCTTAAACACGCGACCGCGTCCTATGTGCGCGGGCTTACTTCCGGATCTCCGAGCACCCGCACGTACGCCCAGCGGGTGCTCGCTCGCCACGTTCCCGTGTTAGGGGGAGCTGGCGGTGCTGCAGCCGGCGCCCGTGCCGGACGCAGCGGCGTCCAGCGCCTCGGCGCCTTGCTCGCTGGAGTCGGTGGAACCGGGCTTGAAAACACGCTGACCTCGCTGGGACTGGCCACTCTCGTTGGCCGGACCCGGTTCGACGTGCTGGACGAACTGATCACCTTCATCGCCGGTGACGGCGATGATCTGGACTCCCAAGCCGCCCGCGACGCCGCGTGCGACGTGCTGGACGAGGTCTTCGGCGACGCCGATACCTGGACCGAGTTGACCGACACCGTCGAGATGACCGTCTCGCGCGAGAACCTGCTCACCATGCTGGAAACGTTCCTCGCCCAGTACGTCTACAACCGGGTTCCCGTCATCGCCGAACGTCTCAGCCGTATCACCGACCTGCACGCCGTGCGCCAAGCCGACGAGGAAATGCGCCAGATCATCCAGGTCCTGGTCTCGTTACGCATCCCCGACGACCCCTTCATAGTCGACTGGGCCGGCCCGGAGGGACGCCAGATCGCCGAGGACACCGTCCGCATGACCTACGAGGCCCTGCAGGGGCTGGACGGAGACGCACAGTGACCACCTACCTGGTGCGCACGGATCTCACCGCCCCGGTGACCGAACCCGACGACGTCCGGCTGCTGGATTGGGCTCCTGGGCGGGTTGCGGCCACGATCCAAACTGGCGACGCTGGTCCCGAGTTCTTCACGGGCTGGCGACCACCGCGTGCCGCCGCCGACCTCCTGCTGCTGGGCGCGGCCGTGTACTGCGCCGACAAGACGACCCGACGACGCGGCACGCCGGACTCCTGGACCAGGGACATCACCCTCAAGCTCCCCGTCGAGGCCACTGCCGCCTGGCGAAACGCCGATTTCGACGCCGCCCTGCGATTTCTGACCGGCGATCACTGGGAGATCCAGCCCTACGACGCCAGCCGGCATCCTCTCGCCGGTGTGGCCGGCGTCCCCCTTGCCGAGCGGCCGATCGGACTCGGCGTCGACGGCGTGTGCCTGTTCTCCGGCGGCCTCGACTCACTGTGCGGCGTCATCGATCTCCTCGAAGAGGACCCCGAACGACGGCTGTGCCTGCTGTCCCACAACGAAGGCGGACAAGCATCCACCGCGCAACAACTTCTGCTCGACGAACTCAACGAATACTACGGCGCTGAACGCATTCGCTCCCGGCGCCTCTACCTGCGCCCCGCACCTCCGAACAACCACCAGGCCCGGCCTCTGCCCCGGCCACGCGAGAACACCACCCGGTCCCGATCCCTGCTCTTCCTGTCCGCTGCCTTGGCCCTCGCCGCCGCCGAAGGACCGGCCGTGCCGGTATATGTGCCCGAAAACGGCTTCATCGGGATCAACGTGCCGCTCACCCGAGCTCGTGTCGGCAGCGCGAGCACCCGCACGACACACCCACACTTCATGTACCTACTCGCTACGGCCAGCGCCGCAATCGGCGTATCGAACCGCGTGATCAACCCGTATCGCCTGCGCACCAAGGGTGAGATGCTCGCCGAATCCCGCAACGCCGCTCTCCTGCGGCGCCTAGCCCCGCTGAGCGTTTCCTGCTCCCACCCCGAGACCGCCCGCTACGTCGGTCGCAAGCAAGGCAACTGCGGATACTGCTTCCCCTGCCTGATCCGCCGCGCCTCGCTGGCACACGTTGGATGGGACGACGACGAGTACGCCTACAACGTGTTCGCCGAGGACGACTCCACGATCCTCCTCAACCGCCGCAGCCGCCGCGGAGCCGACCTGCGAGCCGTAATCGTCGGAGCGTTCGCGGATCGACCGGATCGCGACGTCCTACGCAACGGCCCGCTCCGACAAGGCGAACGCGCCGCCTTCACGGGGGTCTGGCGACGTGGACTCGCCGAGCTCCGTACCTGGCTCGCCAGCGGAGCCCGCGGCGCACTGGCTGAGCTGGTGGAGTCTCGATCGTGACCACTGCGGTGCTGACCGACACCCACTGCCATATCGACGCCTACGACAACCCGCTCGCCGTACTGGATGACGCCCGCGCTGCAGGCGTACACGTGATCGCGGTGACCGAGGACCCTGGCAAGTACCGCCTGCTGCGCACCCGCCTCGGCCGACGCGACGGCGTCGATGTCGCACTAGGCTTTCACCCGCTTCGCGCAGGAGCAGCATCCCCTCACGATCTAGCCCGCTTTCTCCGGCTCCTGCCGCAGGCAACGTGGATCGGCGAGATCGGACTCGACTTCTCTCGCGCCGGAGTCGCAACCCGCAAGCAACAGCGTCGCGTGTTCGAGGCCATCTTGGCCGACCCCCAGGTGCGAACTCGACCTGTCACCGTCCACAGCCGGGGCGCCGAGCGGGAGACCATCGCCCGCCTCGCGCAAGCGCAGGTGCCAGCAATCTTGCACTGGTACACCGGGCCACTGTCTGCTGTAGAGGACGCACTTGTCGCAGGGCTCTGGTTTTCGATCAACCCGGCCATGGTGCGCTCGAAGAAGGCCGCGTCCCTGCTCCAACGGCTTCCACCGGAACACGTGCTGCTTGAAACCGATGGCCCCTTCGCTCGCTCCGGGAGCCGATCAGCCGTCCCGTCTGATCTCCTGGGCACACTCGATCACCTGGCACGGCTTTGGGAGATTCCGACTAGCGAAGCGCGGAATGCAGTAGTGGAGAACCAACAGCGGTTTTTCGGCACCCACGGTCAGTCGCCTGCATGACCGACGACCGTCTTCACCTTCGGCAACCGACTCCCTGGAGGCACACGAACGCCATGGCGAGCCGTATCACCGACGTCACCCGCCGACGCCTCATTGAGGGCCTCGCCGCCGCGGCGTGGTACGGCGCTCTCAACGAGATTGAGTTCCTCGACCGCCTCTACAACCTTGACACGCTGCCGAGCACTGACTCCCGGTACACCACCGCGCGCCAGGACATCATCCAGCACTGCATCGCCAACTACGATTGGCCCGACGACTGGATCGTTGACGACGAGCGGTTCGGTTTGGCCAGCAGCGACAACGCGCTCCTGCAGTTCCTGGCCGAGATGCTGCACCCAGCCGTCCGGACGAGCCTGGCCGAAGTCGAGCAGCTTCACACGTTTCTCAATCAGACCCTGATTCACGACGGCTACGAGATCGTCCAGGTCGACGCCATCAGCGGCGCCCCGGTCTTCGCCGGCCGCAGGATCGGCGCAGGCGTGCCTGGCTCGATGAAGAACCTGATCTTCGCCGCCGACGGCCCCAAGCCCGAGATCGTCTTCAGTGATGCCCTCAACAACGACGTCCGGGTGGTCAAGAACGAAGAGTTCTGCCTCGTCTACGACCGGCCACTGGCGGCACATGGGCTTACCTGGGCCGACTTGACCAGTTGGTGGGCCGACCGCGAAGGGCTCACGGGAGCACCTGCACGTGAAGTCTCGCGCAGCTTGTACCGGCGGCTCGACCGCTCGTTAGGCGACAACGACGCAGAGCGGCGGATCCTGCGTGCGTACGCCGACCGCTATGTCCGACTCGGCGACGGCATCCCGGCCCTGATCCCGCAGGTGTACCTGCACTACGACCCGTACACCCGAGCGCACCACGTTCCCGGCGCTGCTCCTTGCCGCGCCAGCGCATGGACTTCCTGTTGCTCCTGCCGCAGCGAATCCGCATCGTGATCGAGTGCGACGGCCGCCAGCACTACGCCGACGAGGCCGGGCGTGCCGACTCAGGACGGTACGCCGAGATGGTCGCCGAGGACCGTGAACTGCGGCTGCGCGGCTACGAGGTCTACCGCTTCGGCGGCGCCGAGCTTACCGAGGGCTCGGCTACGGACAAGGAGCTTGCCGCGTTCTTCGACCGGCTCGCAGAGCGCTACTCCGGCTGACACCGCAGCTCACGCCGGTCGGCTGGCTGGCCCACTCCACGTCCAATCGGGTGAAGACTGGGCTGACCTGTATCCAGCGCGAGGTTCGCTGCTCTTTTATCAGTGCTGATCTTGTCGTCGTGAGTCACCTGAATCTGAGCGTGACCCTGCACAGCCTGATGGAGGTCTGTTCGTGCCGCGGACTGCACACCGCGTGGTGATGGTGCGTTCGTCCCAGGGCGGTTCGGGCCACCGGATCTCCGACGACCTGGTTCTCACAGCGGCTCATGTCGTAGATGAGTCTGGTGAAGTCAAGCTCTTCGACACCGACAACTGGCTGCCATTTCGACGGGTGTGGCACGACGACGACCTCGATGTTGCTGTGCTGAAACTAGAGGCGATCGGCCTTGCTGCTGTCCCGCCGGTTCGATGGGGCCTGCTGAGTTCCGGGGCACCGCGGGTACTGGTGGAAGCCCACGGATTTCCGAACTTTCAGGCGCTCGGCGAAGGCGCTCCTCGTGACTACGAACAGATTGACGGTCATGTGAATCCGCTGTCGGGAGCCGCACGACGCCAGCTTCACATCAGCGTCGACAGCAAACTATGGCGAAGTGGTCCGCGTCCATGGCCGGGTATGTCCGGCGCGCCAGTGTTGTGTCGTGGCCGACTCATCGGAGTGACCACCGAGACCGTAGGCGATTCGAACCGACTCGCCGCCACTCCGATCACCGAGTTCATCTTCGACAAGGGGATGCAGCAGATACTTCGGGCAAGCGTCCACCATGATTCGGTAGTCGAACCTGCCGACCTCGACGGCATCGTGAGCGTCAACTTGCCGTGGCAGAAACCGCGCTCGTGGGTTTCGCTCCTCCGCCCGACCGCTGACGTTGTGCCGTACCGCTCGCAGGGCGACGACCTTGTCGACCTCTTTGGCTGGGCCTCCCAGGAGGGCTTCGACACCTGCCTTCTGCACGGCGCCACGGGCGTCGGGAAGACCCGGCTCGCGCACGAGCTAGTGCGCGCCGTGGCCAAGCGCGGCGGTGCGGCTGCGTTCGTTGCTGAGTTCGATGACATCAACTCCGAAGCCCGAGACAGCCTTGCTCGGCTGACCCGCTTGCGGCATCAGACCCTGCTGGTGATCGACTACGCCGAAACCAAACCCGACGTAGTTCGTCGCCTAATCGAAAGCTTGTCCCAGAACGAGGACGAGGAGCTTCCGGTGAAGCTCCTGCTCCTGGCTCGGTCAGCAGGAACTTGGTGGGATCTGGTGCGCACGCGTAGCACCATGCTCGATGACGTGCTTCACGATGCGCGCGTGCATCGACTCGTCGCAAAGCCTCTGACCGCTGACCAGCAGATCAAGGTGTACATCGAGGCAGTGCGCGGCTTCGCCGAACGCCTTCCAAGCATTCGTGAATGCGCCGGGCAGGACTGGACTGGCATCGCTCAGCGTCTCGCGGCCAGCTCACCGCTGTATGACAGGACCAGTGGTTCTCCAATGGCGTGCCAGATCGCCGCGCTGACGGGCCTGCTCGCCGCTGGAGCCGTCGGCGACGACATCGTCGCGCAGTCCACGCGTGACCAACTGCTCGCGCACGAGCGCCGGTACTGGCTGCGCACCGCACACGAGTTTCTCGGCGTCGACAAACTTCCCGAAGGGCTGCTCGATGATCTGGTAGCGCTCGTGTGCTTGTACGGTGCGCGCACCAGAGCCGATGCTCTCGCAGTCCTCGCGCACTACGCCAAGAGAGACGAACCAGAATCGATGGGACGCATCGCCGAGTTCCTCGCTCGGCTACTCGGCCACCCGTCGGACGGGTACTGGCAGCCAGTCCATCCCAGTTCGCTCGCTGAACATCTTGTGGTCGAACGGATTCACGCCCAACCATGGGTGATCATCGGCACCCTTCCTCACGTACGCGACTACCAACTGGTGCACGCGTTGACGTTGCTCAGCCGCGCGGCGCCGACCGACAAAGTCCTGTGGGGTCATGTCGCGAGTGTAGCGAAGAAACATCGGCACCGTATGCCGTTTGAACTGCTCGCCGGTGCCGCGGTAGCGGTGCCCGATTCCCGTGGCATCGCTGCGGTCATCGCCGAGGCACATCGCGAACTGCGTCCCGCCCAACGGGCAGTGGTGGCGGCATTCAGCGGCAAAACACCCTCCGATCAGGCCCGACGCGAACTGTGGAACCTCTACTCCCAGGCATACTCGAACCTTCCGGAGGCCCAGCTCCGGAGAGCGGCCAGCAGGGCGGCGAGCATCCAGGAACTGCTCAGCATCGTCCGGCCGGGGTTAACCAACGGAATCGGCGCGGGCATGGAGATGCTTCCACTCGTCTCCGACGATCTGGATACGCTGTTCCGCGCGTTCGCCGAAGGTGGGGAGTTCGCCGAGGCCACCGGTCGCGGCGGTTACGGATACAACGAGTACGCGGTGGAAACCACGCGAAAGGCCCGTGATGCAGCTAAGCGGGTTGTAGGCCGGCTCGACGAGCTTTCGCCGTATCGCAACAGTTTCAGTAAGGCGCCCGGCGTGCTCGATGAACTCGGCCCTGCGTTGACGGAGCTCGCCTCGGAGATCACGGACATTCGACAGCGGCTCGACGAACTCGCCGAGGATTTCGGCGCTGCTGGATCGGACTGACCCCGTATGACGACAAACAGGAGTGCAAGTGCAGGAAGCATCGACCGATCTGGCCGAAGCCGTCGAGGCTGTGCGCGCCGAACTGCTGCGCGCAAAGGAACTTGGCGCGGGCAGCCCCATGGAGTTCGAAGTCGGCCCCGTCGAGATGCAGTTCACCGTCGCCCTCACTCGTGAAGGCAAGGCCAACGCCGGAGTCAAGGTCTGGGTGATCGAGGCGGGCGCAAGCGGCACTCTCACCGGTCAGCGAACCCACCAAGTCAAGATCACGCTGCACCCGAAGCGTCCAGATGGCCGGCCAGAACGCATCGGCGCTTCAGCCGACGATTTCAAGTGAACGGAACTGGTGTGACATCAAGAAGTTACAGGCAGCCGTGACGGTGCAGGACGTGTACCTGCTGACGCTGCCCGAGCCTTACCAGTCTCCGCGGCATCCGGTACCGATCAACGCAACGATCGTGCACGCTCTGACCTTGCTGCATCCGATGGTGCCGCAACCCGACGGCGGCCGGATGTTCCGGTGCTTGACCGAGTTCCCTGGACGAACGCCGGGCTGCCTGGTGCCGCTGTCCACATTGACGTACGAGTTGGACGGCGGCATGTTGTGGCATCGCATCGGAGACTGGGAACGGGTCGTCGAAGCGGTGGTCCACGTGGCACGGAACCGCGAGTGCGACGCGATGCCGATGGGCTTGCCGCAACTGACGGCCGTCCTGATCGGTGGTGGCCCGAGCACTGTCCACGAACTGCACCACCCGGATGGCTCCCGCTCTCAAGCCGGGTCAGCCGACCGGCAACAGCACCTGGACGAGTTGACGGGACACATTCGCCGCTTGGTGGCGGAGGGGCCCTTTTGGCCGGGCGACAATCTCGTTGCGCCGCCACGCGAGCCTTGGACGATGACGTACAAGCCGTACGGCTCTTAGTCGCAGTCCATAGCCCTAGTCATTGCGGGCACCAGGTGGATGGGCCCTGATTGAGCCGTGTCGTACGGGACGTGCATCGTCCCGTACGTGGGCATTCCGCTGCTGATCATCACCTTGTCTGGAAGAGCCACCGGTCCAGCTCTTCCCGTAGTAGCTCCTTCAGCGCTGCGGGCTCGTCGGTGTGATGAGCACCGATCCGGACGGTATGCACGCCACAGCGATCCCAGTGCCGGTCACGGTCGGCGTCGTCGGCCTTCCGTGTGGTGCCGTAGTGGTGCGGTCCATCGACCTCGATCACTACCGCGCGGCCGTTGCCGAGAACGACGAAGTCCGGGGTGCGCACACCGGCGTCGCGCAGCTTGGCCGCTGGCAACGGCATCATTGCGATGGCTCGGTGTCGGGAACACGCCCGCTGGAGTTCGACGAGCAACTCATAAACCACAATCTCGGCTCGACTACCGAACGTTAGCCCGTCAGACACCGGGTAGCCGCCATCCGCTCGCTCCCGCCGGGCCTGGTTGCCTGGCAGAGGAACCGGTGGCTGCTCGGCTCGTGCCCGCCAGTCAGCAGCCACCTCCGGCAGCGGCGGTACCGTCGGTTCAACGACGACTCCGAAGACATCCTGTCGGCCGTGTTGTCGCAGCACTTGCTCCAGTTTGCTCCAGATACGGTCGACAATCTCGCTGGTGAACTCCGGAACCAACGATGGTGTCACCTCGAACACGGCCTCGTAGGTATCCGACCGCCAGTTGTCGCCGGGCATCGGGTGGAAGTACCCGCCGTCACGGCGCAGAGTCAGCTTGGCCGCCTGCACGAGGCGCTGCGCCAACTCGTCGCCAGCCTCACCAAGTAGGTGATGCGTCTGCCCGAGCACGAGGTCGAGTTCCTCAATCGCGTCGTCATCAAGACTCACGCCCTTCAGACTCTCACTCAGGCACGTCGACCCGACAGCAGGTCAGGATTGGCAGCCGCACCCCACAGCGACCTTGGCCTGCGCGACCCCAGTCGTCGGAACGACGGGACTCTCGTTGGGGCCGTAGCAGGCGTTGACACCCAGCACACGGCGGCCGTGTTGCTGGTCGTGGCAGCCGCGTGCCCATATCGGCACTGCCCTGAGCTCGTTCAACCCCGTGACCGCTCCGATGTCCTGATCTTGTACATCAGGCGGCAACAGGCTCGCCCCGCTCTGCGTCTTGCGGAACGCCGCTCAGCCGCTGATTGCCCTCGATCCGCGCCTGAAACTCGGAACGCACGGCCTTGACCAGCCGCCGCGCCTGAGTCGCACCTATGCCCAACTGAGCACGAAGCGTGTCCGCCGAAATCGGCTTCTGGTGCGCGGCACGATGCGCAGCGTCCGCTTCCCGCGCCAACTCCAAGAGCTTCTCCGGCGAACGCCTCTGCCGTGTCAAGCGAGGCCCATCCTGGCCGGCTGTCTCGTCCAGTTTGGTCTCGCTGCCCGCCGGGCTGGCTTCCGGCTTCTCCTGCACGAGCACTTGCGGCTGCTCTTCAGCAGCCGCACCGCGCGTGGCCGTCGAGGAACTGCATTCACCGATCGCCTGTAGGAAGCTGGGGCCTACTTCAGCCCAGCCGATCAAGAGGAGCGGCCCGACGGCGTCGAAGGCTGCCTTTCCGTACTGACCTGCCACTACCGGGTCGGCCACGTTCAACGCCAACGTGACTACGCTCGCGAAGATCAGGAGTCGACGAGCCGGCCGCAGTATGTCCGCCGACGCGCCAGCGAGTGCCAGATGCCGGGTACCCAGCAGCAGACCAAGGATCGACAAATCGACCGCAGGTGCGACGAGCGGAGCGACCCAGACCGGGACTCCGAGCCGGAGGGCGAGGTTGAGGACGTTGCCGAAGCCGAACAGGAAGGTCAGGCCGACGACGGCGCCCATGATCACGGTGACGACGTGAACGATAGAAGCCCCGTCCGAGCCTGGTCGAGTTGGCATAGCTGCAGGTCGGCTCATCGAGTACCACCTGCTTCGACGCGCGGACGTCCATGGCTGTCTCGCGTGGGGATGCCGCGTTCACGCAGCTTGTTCAGCACGGTGGTGTGGTTGACCCCGAAGTGGTCGCCGACTCGCGCCAGCGACCAACCCAGCTTGTAGAGGTGGATGGCGTCGTCGACCTGCTCGGGCGAGAGGCCGCGGCGGCGCATCGGCACGCCGTGCCGGTGGAGGATGTTGCTGACCGTCCGCCGTTCGATGCCAAACCGGTCGCCGAGTTCGTACACCGTCGCGCCGGACTGGTAGTCGGCGATCAGTTGCTCGACTTGCTCGGAGCCGAGTTGCCGGGCCCGGCGCGGTCGGTCGGCCTTGATCGACGGCGGCTCGGGGGTATCGAGGCTGGGAAGCTTCTCACGGAGCTCTTCCAGCGCTCTGACCTGGTCTTTTATGTTCGAGTAAGGTCCCCTAACCTCCACCGACGTGTTTTGGACACGCGACGGCGAATTGAATCGATTTCGTTATGTGGAGCGAATCGATCAGTGCCTGGCCAGGGAGGCGCGACACAGGCTGGCCAGGTGGAACGTCGAGGTTGGCGCTATGCCTGCCCTGGGGCGGGGTCGGTACCCGCAGCCGGCGTTAGCTGTTGGGTCGTGGGATCGCCGGTGGTTGGCGCCGAGAAGTCAGAGGGAGGGGAGAGGTTTGCCGCCTTCGTTGCTGGCGGTCGCTTGAAAAGCGGCGCGCCATGCTGCGGTCAGATCATCGCGGCTGGCCTCGACAGCGGCTGCAGTGTTGCCGCCTGGCACGGCGACTCGGTCGATGATCTCGTCCAGGCACGCGCCTTCTGCTAGCAGCTGACTAGCGGCGATGAGGCTCTGCGTGACCAGTTGTTCGGCCAGATCGGGCGGCAATTGCGTGCCCCGCTCGAGCTGTGCGCGGACCATCGATCGCGCGGCGCTGGCCAGTAGCGCTGGGCCGCACGAGGCAAGGTCGGTGGCCGCGCGTCCCTGGCCTTCGGTGATCAAGAACGGTCGGGAAAACCGACGCAGCAGCGTGACCAGCTCGTCTACGGCGCGCTCGCCGAGGCCGGGGCCGGGCGTGAGCAGCGTTGCGCCGACACCGATTTCGTTGCCGACGCTGGGGATCAACTTGGCCACGGGACCGGGGACGGTGGCTGCCAAGGCGCGCAGTGGTAGCCCGTTGTTGATCGTGATGAGGACGTGTTGGTCTGTGAGACCAGGCCGGATATCGCCCAGCACGACTGGAAGGTCGGCGTTGCGCACACAGAGCACTATCAGCGTGGCCCGGTCGGCCAACTCGGCCAATGGCACGATCGTGATGGAGGGCACCGTCTCAGTGACGCGCGCGACGCTCGCTGCCGAACGGCCCGCCGCAAACAGGCAATCCGGCTCGACCGCTCTGCTGAAACCGACGGCCAGGGTCGACCCCATCCGGCCCAATCCAACAATGCCAACAGATCGTGTCGTCATGACCACGATCCTCTCAAGACTCCAGCATCAGCTGCTCGGCAACCTTGCAGGGGGGCGGCACCACGACTCGAGACGCCCGTCATTCGGCAAGTGGTGCGTGTGTTGTCCTGTGCCCGGCGGCGAGTGTAGTCGGGGTGTCCGTCGAGGTTGGTGCGGGCGCGGTCGTGCTCGACTACCGCACCCCGATCAAGTTCCAACTACGCTTCGAGAAGGACACCGTCCGCTGTCGGTCAGTTACCACGACCGGGACCCAAACGATGGGGTGGGCCAACGGCCTGGCGAAGCTCCGCTGGGGCTCGCGATGCCGGTGGTTGCGGTGCAAGGAAAGCTGTTAAAAGGGTGTCGGAGAGGTTTTGGGCGTTGGCC
This sequence comes from Amycolatopsis albispora, assembly GCF_003312875.1. Classification (NCBI taxonomy): domain Bacteria; kingdom Bacillati; phylum Actinomycetota; class Actinomycetes; order Pseudonocardiales; family Pseudonocardiaceae; genus Amycolatopsis; species Amycolatopsis albispora. The sequence goes on along the minus strand of NZ_CP015163.1, from coordinate 5,241,189 downwards.
GCAGGTGTTGCCCACGAACGGGTTGTGACCGTCATCTTGGCGGGGACGGGAGCTCCGATGCAGTGTGGCGCGAAGGCGGCGAAGAACCGCTCGGGGTCGATCAATGTCTCCGGTGTGTGCACCCCAGGGCGACGGACAGATGGCAGTAGCAGTGCCGCGACAGCCAAAGGGGTGCTGGTGATTTCGGCCATTGTCAGGCCGGGAATCTGCGCCAGTGCGGTCGCCGATGTAGCCGGCCTGCCGTCGCGGACACCGCGGGCCACGGCGAACAGGGGCGGTGGGCCAGCGGCTCTGAAGATGTCGGCGAAACCGCTCGGTGTCGCGTGTCGGTGAAGGCTGCGATACGCGCCGCGCGGCGCGGCGTCAGAATGCGGCGGTTGATGCCGAATCGCAGCACGGACAGCGCCGCGCAGGTCATCCGATCTCCGACAGTGATATTGATGTTGTCGCGTAGGCCGGGGAAGGCTCGTTGCAGGGTGACGGCCTCGGGGTGCCCGAAGGTGCGGCCCTGGAACCGGCCAATACCTGGATAGTCCACGACAACCTTCTCGAGTGCTGGTCGCTCTGCGAACTGGCCGTCCTGAAGGATGCGGATCGTTCCGCTGAGCTGCCGCATCCCGTGCTCTATAGCTGCGCCGGGCTGGCTGGCGTGTGACGCAGTGGGCTGAGCGGCGACGGTCATGCTCCATCCCGTGGCTACGCTATCGACGGTATCGAGTTCACGGCCGGCGATCACGGCAAGGAGATTCGATACTCCTGGACTCGCCCCCATACCGACCAAGGCTGTGACCCCGGCAGTGCGGGCGCGATCGTCCAGAGCCAACATCTCCAGGGTTGGCTCCCAGTCATCGCAGATGTCGACATAGTCGCATGCGGCGTCCACCGCCGCTGACAAAATCGATGCTCCGAATCTGAAGAACGGCCCGACGGCGTTCACCACGAGGTCGCACTTACGTAGCGCCGCGCCCAACTCGCAACTGTCCGTGACATCCACACCCCGGCCGGTCACTTTGGGGCCCAGGGCTTGGGCCACCGACTCGGCTCGTCGGACATCGAGATCGCCGATGATCACTTCCTGAACCGCCCCGGAGGCGGCGAGGACCTGCGCCGCGACATGGCCCATCGCGCCCGCTCCACCTAGCACCAGTACTCGCACGGATCACGCTCCTGAGTTAATTTACCGATACGATAGTAAATATATTAGACCGGTCGGACAAGCACAGCGAGGTGATGGGTTGAGATGCTGGACAGGTCGCGCGGCAATCCGCTAAGTTCCACGCATCCGGCGCCTTGCCGGGTATCTCATCCATATCGTCAGCGCCAGGTAGGTCGGTGGAGCGCGTTGGCGTGTTCGTCGGTTGACGGGCACGGCAAGCACTCCCCCTTGGTTTGCTGCTGTGTTGCGGGACCGACGATGTCTCGAAAGGACACAGCATGACCGCCGACCTCCCCCTCCCTACCGACGACGAGTACGTCCCAGACGCCGAAGCCACCGCGAAAGCCGTGGTCGACAGTTTTTTCGACCACCTTGCAGCACATGTGCAGCACGACGCTGTTCCGGATGATTTCGTCCCCCGGATGCGCGCCGAACTTGCCGAATTGGAGTCCGCGAACGCCCATCGCGTCGTCGACCAGGCAGCCGCGGCCAATCTGAGGATGACACTGGCCGTGGTTGTGGCTGACCGGGCACTACGACCGCAGATCGGGCGCGAGGCGACCCTCGCAGCGTTGCGCGCCGCTTTCATCGAACCGCTCGCCGATATCGTCCATGACAGCACCAGGGCCATGCTCGATGCCGCCGAGGACCCCTTCGCCGCAATGGTCGCGTCGGCGAAGGCCCGCGAGAAACACACCTTCGGGGCGGGCTTCACCTTCGACCGTCGCGCCGACGATGACCAGCGCTACCACGTCGATGTCGTCCGCTGCTTCTACTACCAAGTGCTCGATGCGCATTCGGCAACCGACCTGGCACCACTGATGTGTGACTTCGATACCAATTGGATGGGTGCGATCGATCCCGCACAGCACGGATTCCGTTTCGAACGCGCCACTACGATCGGCTACGGCGGTGCACGTTGCCCCTTCTACTGGGACCGCGTCCAGAGTTGACCGAGCGGGCCAGGCGGTAGGTCTCAACACCAAGAAAATCATGCGGCCGCAGCATCTAATCCGATGCTGCGGCCGCCCCGTCGATCGGAGCGGCCAGATTCGCGAGAATGGCGCGCGCGGCTTCCCGTACCTGGTCCCGTCGCTGCGGATCGTCGAGCCCTTGTAGCTGGAACGCCCAGTGCGCTTCGAACAAGCATGCCAATACGTACGCCGCCGAGGTAATGTGGCGCGGCTCCGCCGAGGGATACTCCTCAGCCAACTGGCGTTCGATGTCCGGCAGCCACCGCTCGGTCCATAGCCTGCTCACCCGCTCACGCACAGTGGCGTCACGAGCCGCCAGCGCCACCAGTTCGCTCCACACGATCATGTCTTCGCGGCTGTGGTAGGCAGCTTCCTCGAACATTGCGTCGACCCGCGCGCTCAACGGTGCCGCCGGGTCGCGATGCATCATCGACAACCCGTAGGCGGAGATGACTTCGTTGACGAAGGCCTGTAGCAAACCCTCGCGGCTGCCGAAATAGTGCAGCACCAGGGAGCGCTGCATACCAGCGGCGGCCGCGACGTTCGATAATGTGGTATCGGCGAGTCCGTCTCGCGCTACCACTCCGGCCATTGCCCGCAGAATCGTCGCCATCCGCTCGCGAGCCTTACTCGGACGACCCACCTTGTTCACCATCGCCCCGCAATCATAGAAGCAGGCGCAGCGAGAACCCGTGGCGTGGATCCGGCCTGTCGGCTTGTCGTCGCCGGACTTGCCGCGACAAGCGAGATGCCCGACCGACTACACCCGGACACCGGCGGTGAGCGCGCCGACCGCGGCAACGGCGCCGAGGAACTCGGCCACCGCGAGACCATGGCCATGAGCCGCCGCCTCAAGCGAGCCCGGTTCGATCAGCAAGCCACCTTGGAGGAGTTCGACTTCGCCGCGCTGCGCTGGCTGCGCGGCGGCGAGTCCGTCGTGCTCTACGGCCCGGTCGGGGTCGGCAAACCCACATCTCCCAAGGGCTCGGGCACCTCGCGATCCGCCAGGGCGCCGAGGTCCGGTTCCTCAAGACCAGCCGACTGCTCGCCGACCTCGCCGGCGGACACGCCGACCGAACCTGGGACAAACGGCTACGCGAGCTCACCCGCCCCGACATCCTCGTCCTCGACGACTTCGGCATGCGGGAACTCACCACCACCCAGGCCGACGACCTCTACGAGCTGATCACCGAACGCGCCGGACGCTCCCTGATCCTGACCAGCAACCGCGCGCCGCAGGACTGGTATCCGCTCTTCCACGCCGAGACAACGGTCGAAGGGTGCCCTCGGTGACGGTTGCCTGTTCCAACTTCGGCCACCTGGCCCGCATGATGTTGAACGACAGCTCCTGCGCGGCCTGCTACGTGGGACGGAATGCTCGAAACCTCCAATCTTGAGTGGGACGAGCCCCCGCGAGGCTGGCGAGTGTCGCAGATGCCAGCGTCGGCGGCATCCAGGAAGGCCACGTCGGCTTCGGCATCTGTCTCCCGCTCACTGGAATATTCACCACCGGCGCGGTCACAGAGCCGTTGTACTCGCTCAGGTGTCGTCCTTCGTGTTCACCAAGATCGTGGTCGATGACCTCGACGCACAGGCCAGCTTCTATGCCGCGGTGTTCGGGCAGGTGGTGAGGCATCGGTTCAGCGGCGGCGAGGGCCTTCGGGCGTTCGAGGAGATTGTCATGGGCTCCGCGGCCGGTGACGGCCCGTCGCTGCTGCTGATCCACTACGCCGACGGTGCGACTCCGCACCCAGGTGAAGCCGTGCTCGGCTTCACCGTCGCCGATGTGGAGGAGACAGCCTGTGCCGCGCGAGCCGCGGGCGGCACCGTGCGGTCCGAGCCCCGGTCCATGCCCGCCGGCGGGATGAAGGTCGCGGAATTGGCGGACCCGGAGGGACATCTGCTGGAGATCGTCCAGCATCTGTGATTTGGAATGACCGCAGTGGCGGAACTACGGAAGAGGAATAGATGTTCGATCTGTCAGGCCGCAGCGCGCTGGTGACGGGTGCCGGTCAGAACGCCGGAGCGGGGATCGCCCGGGCGCTGGCCGCGCAGGGCGCCTCGGTGGTGGTGAACGACCTCGTAGCCGAGCGGGCCAAGACGGTGAGCGACGAGATCACTGCGTCCGGCGGGCGTGCCGTTCCGATCGCCTTCGACGTCACCGACCCGGACGCGGTCCGCGACGGCGTCGGCCAGGCACGTGCGGAGTTCGGGCGGCACATCGACATACTGGTCCACAACGCGGGTATTCCCGCCGACTTCGGGCAGGGCCAGTTCCGCACCCTCGACCCGGCCCGCTGGCGAGGACCAGTGGAAATCAACCTGTTCGGCGCGATGCACTGCCTGTCGGCCGTCCTTGATGAGATGTGCGAAGCGGGTTGGGGGCGCATCGTGCAGATTTCGTCCGGTTCCGCGCGCACGGGATCCGATCTGGGGCTCTCGCTGTACGGGGCGGCCAAGAGCGGGGTGGAGGGCTTCATCCGGCACATCTCCCAGGAGGTCGGCCCCTTCGGCGTCACCGTCAACACGCTGGCGCTCGGGCTTCAGACCAATGCCGCGGGCGACGCCACTGCCGCGATCGCGGCGCGAATCCCGACCCGGCGGCTCGGCACACCCGAGGACGTGGGGGCCGCGGTGGTCTATCTCGCCTCCGCCGAGGCGTCCTGGATGACGGGGCAGACCCTCAACCTCAACGGCGGCAGCGTGACAACCTAGGTCGGGCGACCGCGCCGGGGCGATCCTTCTCGGATGCGCGCCCGCAACACCGAATTCCACCTGGCGATATTCGGGCTGAGCGAGCTCAACCTGCTCGTCGGCGAGATCACCCGAATCTGAACCTGGGCCCTGCCGTGTCACTCGGTCTACCTCCACGACGAGGCCGGGCGGCCCCGGATCGTCGCCGGGCACCGGAAAATAGTGGCTGCCCTGCCCGATGGGGACCGGGACTGCCCGGTGGCCCTGATGGATGCCCCACCGCGCCGGGTCCGACGCACACCTGGATTTCATGCTGCACGCCGGCGCCGCGCCTCCGTCCGCAGGCTGACCGAGCAGGTCGTCCATTGACCGGAACATCTGAATCCAGTTTTGGATTCAACCTCCTACGGTGGTGAGAGACCTGATGAGGAGCACGGTTGACCACGACGATCGATCTCTCCGCCCACCGTCTGGAACCGGCGGCGGACACACTGCGGGCCGAGGTGCGGGACTTCCTCGCCGCCCAACGGGAAGCCGGGATGTTCGTGCCGCGGTGCGATGCTTGGATGACGGCGGCGGACCCGGCGTTCAGCAGGCTGCTCGGGGTGCGCGGCTGGCTGGGCATGACCCTGCCGCGTCAGTACGGCGGCCACGAGCGGTCTCCCTTGGACAGGTTTGTCGTCACCGAGGAACTCCTCGCGGCGGGCGCTCCGGTCGCCGCGCACTGGATCGCCGACCGCCAGATGGCGCCGTCGATCCTGCGTCACGGCAGCGAAGAACAGCGACGGCGATACCTGCCCGCGATCGCCCGCGGCGAGTGCTTTTTCGCCATCGGGATGAGTGAGCCCGACGCGGGGTCCGATCTGGCCGCGGTCCGGACGAGAGCCCGGCAGGTCGACGACGACTGGGAGATCACTGGGACGAAGCTGTGGACGACCGGAGCCCACTTCGCTCATGCGATCGTGGTACTTGCGCGTACGGACGGCACGCCGGCGGACCGGCACGCGGGCCTGTCCCAATTTGTCGTGGACCTCCCGGCTGACGGCGTGGAGATCCGGCCGATCGTGACCATCGACGGAGAACACCACTTCAACGAGGTGGTGTTCGACGGCGCCGTGGTTCCGAACAGCAGCCTGCTCGGTGAGCGTGGCGCGGGCTGGCGGCAGGTCACGACCGAACTCGCCTACGAGAGATCCGGTCCGGAACGGCTGCTGAGCACGGTCCCCCTTCTGCGGGCGTGGGCTGACCTGGTGCGCGAAGAGGGTGACTCGGTCGCGGTCCGGGAGCTGGGCAGGCTGACGGCCCGGGCCTGGACGCTGCGGCAGCTCTCGCTGTCGGTGGCGGCCGCGCTGGCCGACGGGCGCTCCCCTGACGTCGCGGCCGCGTTGGTGAAGGACATCGGCTCCCGCTTCGAAGGAGACGTGGTGGAAACCGTGCGGCGGCTGGCCCGGATGGAACCGCGGCGAGGCGCACCCGGACTGGCCGGGCTGCTCGCCGAAGGGATCCTGCATTCTCCGGCGTTCACGTTGCGGGGCGGCACGAACGAGATCCTCCGGTCGGTCGTGGCTCGCGGGCTGGGGGTCCGGTGACCGACGACCTGCGCGAGGAAATCTGCTCGGTCGTCAACGCGATGCTGAATGACTGCAGCCCCGAGGACGGCTTCGACCGTCTACTGTGGAAGAAGTTGACCGACGCGGGATTTCACCTCCTGGGCGTGCCCGAGGAAGCGGGCGGCAGCGGTGGCGGACTGCGGGAACTTGCTGCGGTGGTCGACCTGACCGCGTATCAAGCCGCCGCGGTGCCGGTCGCGGAGTCGGCGTTCCTGGCCGGCTGGTTGCTGTCGCAGGCCGGGCTCACGGTGCCGGACGGGCTCACAGTCGCGTCTCTCGATGAAGCCCGGACGGACGGCGTGTCTCATCTGTCCGGACGGGTGCGGGTGCCCTGGGGCCGGCATGCGGACCAGGTGGTGACCTTGGCCTGGCGCGGTGACGCGCTGCTGGTCGCCGTCGTACCGACCGCTGGGCTGTCGATCGAGTTCGCCGAGAACCTGGCCGGTGAGCCGCGGGACACGCTCGTGCTCGACGGTGTTGCGGTCACTCAAGCCGTGGTGGCGCCGCCCGATGTCGACGCGAACGTCTTGTTGCGGCGAGGTGCGCTGGCACGGTCGGTCCAGCTCGCCGGTGCGGCGCGGGCGGTTCTTGAATCGGTCCGTCGCCACGTCGGCGAGCGGGAGCAGTTTGGTCGTCCGCTGGCGCGTTTCCAGGCGGTGCAGCAGCATCTGGCCGCTCTCGCTGCCGAGACCGTCGCCATGCAGGTCAGTGCGGATGCCGCGGTGCTCGCGGTCGAAGCCGGGGATCCGGCCGCGTATGTCGCCGTCGCGGCGGCCAAGGCGACGACGTCGGCGAGCGCGCAGGTCGTCGCTGCGATCGGCCACCAGCTGCACGGTGCCCTCGGCTACGCGCAGGAACACCACCTCGGAACGGCGACGACCCGGCTGTGGTCCTGGCGTGAGGAGTTCGGGAGCGAGAGCCGGTGGCAGGACGAACTCGCCACGGGGGGCGGAGATGCGTGGTGGTCCCTGGTGACGGGCGGCGTGAAATGAGCGCGCTGCGGGGGCTGCGGGTCCTAGACCTGAGCCGGGTGCTGGCCGGGCCGTTCTGCGCGCAGATGCTCGCCGACCACGGCGCGGAGGTGATCAAGGTCGAGGCCCCGTCGGGCGACGAGACGCGCCGGTGGGGGCGGCTTACCACCGTGGCGAGCTGATCGTCGACGCGGTGGCCGGCGCCGACAGCGGCACCCTCTTTCCGATTTTCTCGGTCACCAAGGGTGTCACCGCGACGGCGGTGCATCTCCAGGCCGAGCGTGGCCTTATCGACCTGCAGGCGCCGATCGCGCGCTACTGGCCGAAATTCGGGCGCCGGGGTAAGGAGAAGGTCACCGTCGAGCACGCCCTCTCGCACCGTGCCGGCATCCCGCAGATGCCGGACGGCGTCACGCCGGAGCTCATGGCCGACTGGGACTGGATGATCAACCGCATCGCCGAGTTCACGCCGGTCTACGAGCCGGGCACCGCGAACGCCTATCACGTGTTGGTGTGGGGCTGGATCCTCGGCGAGGTGGTGCGCCACACCGATCCCGCCGGGCGGTCCTTCGACCGGTTCGTGGCCGAGGAGATCTGCGCGCCGCTCGGGGTCACCGATTTCCACCTCGGCGTTCCCGACGCCGACCTACCGCGAGTGACGAAGCTCCACGGCGGCAACGAATTCTCGATCATCGACGAGTACAACATCAGCCCGCGCGCGGTCTTCCCCGGCTCCGACGTGCACAACCAGCGCACGGTGCTGCAGGCGGTCGATCCCGGCGCCGGCGCGGTAGCCACGGCGGGAGCGGTGGCCCGGATCTTCGCGATGCTCGCCGAGGGCGGGACGCTCGACGGTGTCCGGCTGCTGTCCCCGGAGCGGGTCGCGACTTTCACCCGGCCGCGCGAGAACGCCCACGATCCGGACAAGGTGCTCCCGATCCCGGTCTGGTTCGGCGCCAACGGCTTCTGGCTCGGCGGTGAGGAAGGAGCGTCCGATCCGCTGGTCGGCGACCACCGCGAAGTCATCTACAGCCCCGGTGCCGGCGGCTCGCTCGCCTGGGCCGATCTGCGCGACCGCGTCGCCGTCGCGATCTGCCACAACGACATGGACACCCCGGCCGTCGTCGAGCCGGAACGGACGTTCGCGCCGGTCGTGCGGGCGATCCGCGAGATCGTGCGTGAGAGGGAGCGCCGATGAGTACGGCGAAGGAGCTGTTCGGCAGCGGCACTGCCGTCATCACCGGGGCCGGTGCGGGCATCGGCGCCGGGTTGGCGCGTTATGCGGCCCGGGAACTGGGCATGAAGGTCGTCCTGGCCGACGTGGACACGCCCGCGATCACCGCACTGCAGGCCGAGCTGCCGAACGCCGTCGCGGTGACGTGCGACGTGCGTGATCCGGACGCGCTCGAGCGGCTCGCCGGACAAGCCGGGCCGGTCACCCTCCTGGTGAACAACGCAGGTGTGGAGCAGTTCGGCTACCTCTGGGACACGCCGGTCGCGAACTGGGACCGCCTGCTCTCGATCAACATCAGCGGCGTCTTCCACGGCATCAGGGCATTCCTGCCGCGAATGCTGGCCGACTCGCGCCAGTCGTGGGTCTGGAACCTCTCCTCAGTCGGCGGCGTCAGCGCGAGCCCGCTGCAGGCGCCCTACATCATGAGCAAGCACGCCGTGCTGGCACTCACCGAATGCCTGCGGCAGGAAGTCGAACTCGCCGGGCACACCGACCACGTCCACGTGCAGGCCGTTCTGCCCGGGGCAGTGGCGTCGAACATCTTCGAATCCGCCGGCGCGGTCGACTCCGGTGACGTCACCGCGGCGGAGGACCACCGGGCCGCGATGCTCAAGATCAAAGAGCAGGCGATGGACCCTGTCGACGCAGCCGGCGTCTTCTTCGACCAAGCCGCCGCCGGCGAGTTCTACCTGACCTCCCAGGACTTCGTGCGGGACGCCATGGCGGCCAGAGCGGACGTACTGGTCCACCGACGAGCTCCCGTCCTGCCGCCGGGTGAACTCACCTTCCCCACCGACTGACCCCGGAGCGCACGATGCCCCTGCCCCCGCTGGACTCCGACGCCGCGGCCATCGCGAAGGCGACGGCCGACCTGCCGCCGATGCGCGCGCGGGGCATCGCCGCGATTCGCGAAGCCCTCGAAGCCGTCCCTCATCCGCCTGGGCTGCCCACGGTGGACATCGAGGACCGCGAGATCCCTGGCGGCATCCCGGTGCGGATCTACCGGCCGGCCGAGGACGAGCGGGCACCCGTGCTGGTGTACTTCCACGGCGGCGGCATGTGCATGGGCACGATCCACTCGTTCGAGCCCCTGGCCCGTCACCTGGCCGCCGCGAGCGGCGCCACCGTCGTGTCGGTCGGCTACCGCCTCGCGCCCGAGAACCCACCGCCGGCCCAGTTCGACGACGCCTACGCCGCCACGGCCTGGGTCGCCGAGAACGCGGACGAGCTGCGCGTTGACTCCGGACGGCTCGCGGTCGTCGGGGACAGCGCCGGTGGCACCCTCGCTGCCGCCGTCGCGCTCGCCGCACGGGACCGCGGCGGGCCCGCCATCGCTTGTCAGGTCCTGATGTACCCCGGCCTCGACCGCGACCTGGGCGCCCGATCCATCGTTGAGTACGCGGACGCGCCGATCCTCAGCCGCGATGACGTGCTGTACCTCAACGAGCTGGCCGACAATGGGCGTGGCTATCCGGGCAACGCCTACCGGATCCCCGCGTACGCGGCCGACCTCACCGGCCTGCCCCCGGCCATCGTCGCCACCGCCGAGTGCGACCCGATTCGCGACTGGGGCGAACGCTACGCACACCGCCTCCGCGACTCCGGCGTGCAGACCACCCTGACCCGCTATCCGGGCTCCTACCACGGGTTCGCGCTCCAGGCGGCCTACCTCGCCCGCGGGCGTCTGGCCATCGCCGAGACCGGTGCCCTGCTGCGCGCCAAGTTCGCCCACCCCCTCCCGTTCTGACCGTCAGGAGAGTCTCCGTGACCGACCCCTTCGCCGACGCCGTCGACATCGCCCCGCAGGAGCTGTCTCGCGGCTACACCTGGGCCGAATGCCCACGATGGCACGACGGCGCGTTCTGGTTCAGCGACATGTACGCCCACCGGATCCTGCGGCTCGACCCGACGGGAATTCCGGAAACCGTCGTCGACCTCTCGACGCGCACCTCGGTGAACGGCGCCGAGATCATCCCCGGCGGATTCGGCTGGCTGCCCGACGGCCGGCTCATCGCCACCTCGATGCACGAGCGCCTGGTCCTGGCATTCGACGGCGAGAGCCTCACCGAGTACGCCGACCTGCGCCCGCTGGCCACCGGCCCGATCAACGACATGGTCGTCGACGCCGACGGCCGCGCCTACGTCACCCAGCTTGGGTTCGAGCTGTTCGCCGGCGAATCCCCCAAGGACTCGGACCTGCTGGTCGTGGAACCGGACGGCGCCGCCCGTGCCGTGACCGAGCTGGGCGGCTTCGCCGGCGCCAACGGCATCGCCGTCAGCGGCGATGGGAGCCAGGTGTTCACCGCGGAGGCGTTCGCCAACCGGATCACCGTGCTCGACCGTGACGATCACGGTCGTCTCGGCAACCGCCGCATCTTCGCGGAGACGCCGTCCCTGCCCGACGGAATCTGCCTGGACGACGACGGTGGAGTCTGGGCCGGGATGCCTTCGGTCCCAGCGGTCGCCCGGATCACCGAGGGTGGCGCGGTCACCGACATCCTCCGGTTCGATGCCACGCGGGCGTTGCCCCCGGCGTGTGTCCTCGGCGGCCCGGACCGGCGCACTCTCTTCGTCTGCGCGGGCCTGGACGTCATGGACTTCGAGGAGTCGAGGCGCAACCGAAACGGCACGGTCTGGACTGCCGAGGTTCGCACGAGCGGCGGCGACAACCGCCCCTGAAGAACGGAAATCTCCCATGGACAGACTGTCCTTCAAAGGCCGCGTCGTCATCGTGACCGGCGCGGGCCGCGGCATCGGCCGTGCGCATGCGCTGCTCCTCGCTGAACGCGGGGCCTCTGTGGTCGTCGCCGACCTCGGCGCCCGCGTCGACGGGTCCGGAGTGGACGGTGATGATCCCGCCGCGGACGTCGTCGCCGAGATCCGGGCCGCCGGCGGCCGTGCGGTTGCCTCGCGAGCGGACATCTCCACCGAGGCCGGCGCGGTGGCGCTGGTCGACGCGACGATCGACAATTTCGGCAAGCTCCACGCGGTGGTGAACAACGCCGGGATCGTCCGCACCGCCCGTTTCGACGAGCTGAGCACCGCGGAGTACCAGCGTTACCTCGATGTCCACTTTTTCGGCTCCCTGCACGTGTGCCGGGCGGCATGGCCGCACCTGATCGCTTCGGGGACCGGGCGCGTGGTCAACACGGTCTCGGCCGCGATGCTGGGCACCCCGCTGATGACCCACTACGGCAGCTCCAAGGGCGCGGTGTTCTCGCTCACCCGCAACCTCGCCGTCGAAGGCGCCGAGCACGGCGTCCTCGTCAACGCCGTGGCGCCCGGAGCGGGCACGCGCATGGCGGAGAACGCGGCCGAGTCACTGTCCCCGGAGGTCATGGCCTACCTGCGCACACAGCTGCTGCCCGAGCACGTCGCACCGGTGGTGGCCTTCCTGGCCCACCCGGCCTGCCAGGTGACCGGCGAGGTCTTCAACGCCGCGGGCGGCGCGGTGAACCGCCTGGCCATGGTGACCACCACCGGGATCCACGACCCCGCCCTGACCGTCGAGACCGTGGCCGAGCGCTTCGACGAGGTCATGGCCATCACCCCCGAAGCGCAGCCGGCGACCGTAGCCGTCCCGCAGACCACCTGACTCCCGGAGGATCCGATGACCGAAACCACCACCGCCGGCACCGAGTTCCCGTTCGCGCCGTTGCCGCCGGCGGACGCCATCGAGCACCTCAAGCGGCTCATGGCCGACCGGCCGATGACCAAAACGACCATGCCCTACGGCGGCGACGTGTGGATCGTCCACCGCAACCAGGCCGCGCGGACGATCCTCGCCGACCGCCGGTTCGTCCGGGAACCGTTCCGGACCGGCGAGCGGATCGTGCCGTTCTTCGTGCCGTTTCCCGACTTCCTGCGCACGACGCTGCAGTTCGAGGACCCGCCCCAGCACACGAAGCTGCGCAAGCTGGTCCAGAAAGCTATTTCGCCCCGCCGGGTGCGGGACATGCGCGCCTCCGCCGTGGCTTTCGCGAACGAGCTGATCGACGGCATGATCGCCCGCGGCGGCGTCCGCAACCTCATCACCGAGTACTCCGTGCCGCTGCCCATCGAGATGCTCAGCTCCCTGCTCGGCGTGCCGTCGGCCGACCGGGAGAAGTTCGAGCGGTGGAGTTCCTCGACGATGGCGGTGGCCGGGAAGTCCGAGGACGAGGTCGCCACCGACCTGGCCGAGCTGTCGGCCTACATGACCGACCTGATCGCCCAGCGGCGCGAGGAGCCCCGTGACGACCTGCTCAGCGCACTGGCGCACGCCCGCGAGAAGGACGAGACGCTGACCGACGCGGAGATCCTGCCCATCGCGTTCATCCTGATCGTCGGCGGGTTCGACAACACCGCCAACTTCCTGACCACCGGGGTGATGTCGCTGCTGCACTCCGACGAGCAGCGGGAGCTGTTCCTGACCGACCCCGACGGCCTGGCCCCGACCGCCGCGGAGGAAGTCCTCCGGCACGGCGGGTTCGCGTTGGGCGGCCCGGTGGGCGGCGGGGGCGGGCTGGTGCCGTTCGTGGCGACCGAGGACGTCGTCGTGGACGGTCAGCTGATCGCCAAGGGGGAAGCCGTCAGCATCGATCCGGGTTCGGCCAACCACGACCCCGAGGCCATCGAGGACCCAGGCCGCTTCGACATAACCCGCAAGGACAACCCGCACCTGATGCTCAGCCACGGCCTGCACCACTGCCTCGGCGCGCCGCTGGCCCGCATGGAGATGCAGGTCGGTCTGGCCGAGATCTTCAAGCGCATCCCGACGCTGCGGCTGGCCGGCGAACCGGTCGTCCGCCGCGACGTGCTCACCCAGCCCATGACCGACCTCCCGATCGCCTGGTGAATCCCGTGCCCAAGGTCTTCTACATCCAGCCGGACGGCTCCGAGACCGTCGTCGAAGCCGTCGCCGGGGATTCGGTCATGCAGACCGCGGTCCGCAACGGCGTCAGCGGCATCGTCGGTCAGTGCGGCGGGTCGCTCTCGTGCGCCACCTGCCACGTCTTCCTCGCCGAAGAGAACGCCGACGATTTCGCACCGGTCAGCGAGGACGAGGACGAGATGCTCGACTGCGCGGCCACCGAACGCGAGGACAACTCTCGGCTCTCCTGCCAGCTCGTTCTCGCCGACGGCCAGGAAGTCCGGGTGACCGTCCCGGAAGCGCAGCTGTGAGCGGTCGGCTACTCGTGGTCGGCGCGGGCCAGGCGGGCGTGGAGGTCGCGAGCAGCGCGCGGGGACTCGGCTGGGACGGGCCGATCACGCTGATCGGCCAAGAGCCGCACGCGCCTTACGCACGTCCACCGCTGTCGAAGGCGTTCCTCAAGGGCGAAGCCTCGCTCGAGTCTCTGGCGCTGCGCAGCGTGGCCTTCTACGCCGAGCAGCGGATCGACCTGGTGCTGGACGAACAGGTCGCTCACCTGAACCTGACCGGCGAAGAGGCGGTCTCCGCTTCGGGACGGCGCTGGCCGTTCGACCGTCTCGTACTGGCCACCGGAGCGCAACCGCGACCGCTGCCGATCGACGGTGCCGACCTCGACGGCGTCCTGATGCTGCGCGACGTCCGGGACGCCGGGATCCTCGCGCAGCGCCTGGCGACGGTCACCGATCTCGTCGTGATCGGCGGCGGGTTCGTCGGTCTCGAGGTGGCCGCGACCGCGACCGCGGCTGGCGTGCGGACCAGCGTGGTGGAGGCGGCGCCCGCGTTGATGAACCGGGTGGTCAGTGCTGCCACGGCCGGCTTCGTCGAGGCTGCGCACCTTGCGGCCGGAGCGCGGGTCTTCACCGGGGTGCGACCCCACCGGCTGCACGGTGAGGGTGGTGCGGTCAGTGCGGTCGTACTGGAGGATGGCCGGGAACTGCCCGCCCAGCTTGTTCTCGTCGGCGTGGGCGCACGTCCCCGCGACGAACTCGCCCGCGCCGCCGGTCTCCGCTGTGACGACGGGATCATCGTCGACGAGCATTCGTTCGCCTCCGACGGCCGCACCCTGGCCGTGGGCGACTGCGCGAACCTGCCCGATCCGTCCCCGGCGCCGGAACCCGCACCGCGCCTGCGGCTGGAGAGCGTCGACAACGCCGTCGAGCAGGCCAAGGTCGCCGCGGCCACGCTCGTCGGTGCGCCGCGGCCATATCGCGGCGTGCCGTGGTTCTGGTCCGATCAGGGGGCGCTCAAGCTCCAGATCGCCGGGCTGGCCCGCGCGGACGACGACATCGTGATCCGGCCGGACGCCCGGCCCGGGAGGATGACCGTCCTGCGGTACCGCAGTGCCCACCTGGTCGCCGCCGAGTGTGTCAACAACCCCGCCGACTTCCTGGTCCTGCGCAAGGCACTCGGCGCGGGAGTCTCGTTGCCGCGGGAGAAGGCCGAGGACACGAGCCTGTCGCTGAAGAGGTACTTGCAGGTGGCTCCAGCCTGATCCGAGCTTCAACGTCCGAAGCACCCATCACAGGATTTGAGGTCAGCAGTGCCCGAACCCCGCAATATCAGCGACCTGCCCTACTTTTCCCACCTGCAAGCGGCGGAGAGCGCCCCGGTGCAGGGGGAACAGTTCGACACTGCCCTGTTCCAGGATGTTTCGTTCGAGGGCGTCCAGGCCGGCGGTTCGAGTTTCCTGGAGTCCGCGTTCACGGGCGTCGACTTCGATCGCGCCCAGTTGCGGCGAGGCCGGTTCAACGACGTGTGGATCGACAACTGCCGGATGAACAGCGCTGATTTCGCCCAGACGAGCTGGCTCGATGTCGAGTTTGGGACGACAGTCTTCGCCGGGACCGCGCTGTTCGACTCGGCGATGAGCCGAGTCGGCTTCTTCGGCTGCAAATTGGTGGGAACCAACCTGCGGAACGCCGAGCTCCGCAATGTCACGTTCACCAATTGCGTCATGCAGGATGTTGATTTCGCGGATGCGGTGCTGACCAATGTTTCCTTCCCCGGCTCGCGGATTTCCTCGCTCCACCTGGACGGAATGAAAGCCGAGAACGTGGATCTGCGCGGCGCGTCCGAGGTCGACATTCAGAGTGGTTACGACTCGCTGGCGGGCGTGCGGATCAACAACGTCCAGCTGCTGCAACTGGCTCCCGCGTTCGCCCAGGCCCTCGGCCTGATATTGGACGACTGAAAGATCTTCCTGAAGTACCAGCTGAACGAGGGGAATCGCGCTGTCGTCGACCGGGGAGTACGCGCCGAGCCCAGCGTCCTGGATCGCCGAGCAGGTCGAACGTTACGAACGCACCGGCGGCACGGAGTCCTGGCTGATCCTCACGTCGCGTTGCAGGACGGCGCGATCGTCGGACAGTACGTCGCGCGCCGTGCCGAGGGTGAGGAACGCGACGCGTGGTGGGCCGGGCCTGTGGAGACCTGGCCCGACTACGACTCCTATCAGGACAAGACCGATCGCGAGATCCCGGTTGTCGTCCTCGAGCCCCGTCGGCCCGGTGCCTGACCGTGACCAGGATTGCGCAGACCTTCACCGTCGCAGCGTGGCTGGGCCGGGACCGCCTAAGGTTTGTCAGCTCTTTCCCTTGTCGCCGATAGCGGCTACGAGGTCGGCCTTCAGTTCGGCCGGTGTTGCCGGGAAGTACCCGAGCACGGTGTTGAGCGAGACACCCGGGGTGCTGCCGTCGATCGGGATGCCGGGAAGGTGCTTGCCGAACACGGCGGTGACCGCGCGCCAGACCTCCGGATCGTCAGCCAGTGTCCGAAGTGGAGTGTCCAAGGTGTACTCGCGCTGCTGCGCTCGAGGCAGGTCGTATTCCCAGCAGTGATCGCCTCCGGTGATCTCCTCGGCCAGTCCGCCCGCGTGCAGCGGCAGCTCGACGGTCGCCGCCGTTCCCTCGGGGATGGTGACCTCCAGGCGCAGGCGGCCGTCCGCGATGCGCCAGGTGACGACGACCCGGCCGTGGACCGTGTCGTGCGTGAGCGTGGCGTGGGTGAGGCCGCCGCCCGGACGAGGCGCGATGCGCATGGTGCGGTAGCCGGGCTCGATCGGGGAGAGGCCGCCAACGACGCGGTGCATCCAGTTCGCCACCGCCCCGAGTGCGTAGTGGTTGTGCGAGCCCAGCCCGGACGGGTGGAGGGTGCCGTCCGGGCGGATGGCGTCCCAGCGTTCCCAGATCGTGGTGGCGCTCATGGTGACCGGGTACAGGAACGAGGGGCAGCCGGTTTCGAGGAGGACCAGGTATGCCTCGTCGAGGTGATCGGTGCGGCTCAGCGCTTCGCACACGTACGGGGTACCAGCGAATCCGGTGGAGATCCGGTAGCCGGCCTTGGCGACCAGCTGCGCGAGCTGGTGACCGGCATGGCTTTCCTGAGCAGGATCAAGGGTGCCGAAGCAGATCGCGAGCGCGTATGCGGTGACTGTCTCGCCGCTGACACGGCCGGCGGCCGTGACGTACTCGCGGCGGAACGCGGCTCGCACCCGCTTGGCGAGCGCGGTGAAGTGGCGGGCGTCCCCGTCCTTCCCGAGTACCGCTGAGGTGTCGGCCATTTCCCGGGTCACCCGGCACAGGAAAGCCGCGGCGACGAGGTACCGGTCGGTCTTGCCGCCGGCGGGATTGTCGTCCGGCGCGTCGGGGTCGAGCCAGTCGCCGAATTGGTACCCGGTGCTCCACAGGCCGTTCTCGTCGAGCCGTCCCTCGACGTCCCGGACGAACATCGCCATGGAGTCGTACTGGCGGCGCAGGACCTCCTCGTCGCCGTACTCACGGTAGAGGGCCCACGGCACGCTGACCGCGGCATCGCTCCACAACGCGGTCGGGGGCGACGGTGTTGACAGCACGTCCGGGACCACCATGGGCACGTAACTCTTGTCCCGTTGCTCGGCGGCCAGATCCGCGAGCCAAGAACCGAGAACGCCCCGCACGTCGTACAGGAACGCCGCGGTGGGAGCGAACGCGTTGAGGTCTCCGGTCCAGCCGAGCCGTTCGTCACGCTGAGGGCAGTCGGTCGGCACGCCGACGAAGTTGCCGCGCATCGACCAGACGACGTTGGTGTGCAGGCGGTTGAGCAGTTCGTGCGAGGAGCTGAACCAGCCGGTGCGCGCCATGTCGCTGTGCACCACCACGGCCCGGATTTCGTCGTATGGCCCATCGACCTCGGCGTAGCGGAAGCCGTGGAAGGTGAACCGGGGCTCCCAGGTTTCCCGGCCGCCACGGCAGGTGTACTGGTCGGTTGCGGCCGCGGTGCGCAGCGTCGACGTGTCCAGTTCGCCGCCGGTGAGGACTTCCGCGTGCCGGAGGGTGATCGTCGCTCCAGCAGGGCCAGAGGTGGAGATCCGGACCCAGCCGACGAGGTTCTGTCCGAAGTCGACGATCGTCTTCCCGGACGGGCTCGTGGTCACAGAGATCGGGGCGAGCTCCTCGATCCGCCGGATCGGTGGCGCGCCCGTGGCGACCAGGGTGCCGCGGTCCCACTCGAACAGCGCGGCCGGCGTCCAGTGGCGGTCGTCGAACCCGGGCAGGTTCCAGCCCTCGGGCTCGAGCCGCGCGTCGTAGGTTTCGCCGTCGAGCAGATCCCCGGCGAGCACCGCGCCGGTCCCGTAGCGGAATCCCTCCGCCGTGCTCACAACCTCGGTACGGTCGCCGTAGTCGAGTTCGAGCTGGAGGAACAGCGCAGGCCGGTCGGTGTAGTGGTTGCGCCGGCCCTCGTACCCGATCCGGCCCACTGCCCAGCCGTCCCCGACGATCGCGCCGACCGCGTTCGCGCCTTCGCGTACCAGGTCCGTGACGTCGTGCCGGCTCACGTGCAGGCGGTGGCGGTAAGACGTCCAGCCCGGTGCGAGCACCTCGTCGCCCACGCGGACGCCGTTGAGGTAGGGCTCGACGATGCCGAGCCCGGTGACGTTCAGCGTCGCGCGTCGGGGTTCTGCGGCGGTGAACTCGCGTCGGAAGTACGGCGCCGCGCTGTCCGGCGCCGCAGGCGCGACGAAGGTGGTCTTCCGGGGATGCTCCACGAGTTTCCTTTTCAGCGATGGGAACGATACGAGATGTGGTGGACCGCGACTTCGCCCGCGACGGGCTCCACCCCGAAGGTGCGCCCGGTGAACCCGCCGGCCACTTCGGTGGACAGATAGCGTCCGTCGAAAGTCCCGAGCACTTCCGCCGTCCCGTCGTGGCCGACGACGGCCAGCTCGATGAGGTCGGGCTCATGAGCAGGCATGGGAGGGACCGCTGTGGGCTTGCGGACCGAAATGCGCAGGGTCACCCGCCCACGTACCGGGACCTCGGCGATGGTTGTGCGGGCGGGGCCGATGACGACGGTGGCCGTGACCGTCTCCGCGTCGGCGGTGAGTCCGTACCAGTGCGATCCGTCGATCCGGACGAGGAATCGTCCGGTGCCCGCAGACGTGTCGAGTTCGGCCTCGGCCGTCCATTCCCGGTCACGCACCCGCGCCGAGAGCACCGGCTTTGGACCGCCCTCGAAGGGAGCGATCAGCACGAGACGGCCGTCCTCTCGCCGCGTGAAGCTGTCCGGAAAGACGTTCGGGGATACCCAGCGGTCGTCGAACTCGGCCGAGTCGAAGCGGTCGTCGAACGAGTGGTCCGGGGTGACCGGGGCGAAGCGCTCCTCATCGACCACCGGCCAGCCGTCAACCCAGTGCACCCCGGCGATGAACGTCTCGCGGCCGTTGACGTGGAACATCGGGGTGCGGCCGTGGGGACGGACGCCGAGGTGGACCATCGCCCACGAGCCGTCGGCCAGCTCGACGAGGTCGGCGTGACCGGTGTTCTGCACAGGATGCGTGGTGCTGCGGTGGGTGAAGATCGGGTTGGCCGGCGCGGCTTCGTAGGGTCCGTTGAGGGAACGGGAACGTGCGATGGTGACGGTGTGGCCGCGCTCGGTGCCGCCCTCCGCGAGCATGAGATACCACCAGCCGTCCCGCCGGTACAGGTGCGGTCCCTCGGGATACGCCAGCCCGGTGCCCTGCCACAGCAGTCGCGACGGGCCGAGCGCCGTCCCCGTCGCGGGATCGATCGGCATGCTCGCGATTCCCGGCGCGTTTGAGGCCCATGTGAGGTGACAGACCCCGTGCTCGTCCCAGGCGAGGTCCGGGTCGATCCCGATGGCGCCGTCCACGTAGACCGGATCCGACCACGGCCCCGCTGGGTCATCAGCCGTGACGATCAGCTGACCGCGGTGCGTTTCGAGCACGTTCGTCGTCACGAGCCAGAACTTGCCGGCGTGGTGGCGCAGGGTTGGGGCATACACCCCGGTGCTCGCCGGAGCGGCGCGGACGTCCAGCTGGCTGGGACGCCGTAGCGCGTTGCCTATGGGCGTCCAGGTCACCAGGTCGGTGCTGCGGTGGATCGGTACGCCCGGCGCGTACTCGAAGCTGGAGTTGGCGACGTAGTAGACGTCTCCCGCCCGGCAGATACTCGGATCGGGGTAGAACCCGGCGATGATCGGTGCTGTCATTTCTCGATCTTCTCCGCGGTCACCGTGACTTCGGTACGCAAGCCTGTGTCGTCGGTGACGACGATCCGGATTTCACCGGGTCCGGAGGGCCTGATCACCGCCAGCGCACGCCCGTTGAACGTCGGATGGCTGTCGTCGGCGAACGACTCAGTGCTCGTCGGGTCGCCGCTGCCCAAGCCCTGCAGCCGGCCCGGCCCCTCGACCGTGACCCGGACCTGGCGCTCGACGCTGGTGAAGACGACGCCGTCGGCGTCGACGAGGGCGATGTCGACGAAGGCCAAGTCGTCCACATCGGCCCGGACGACCGGGCGGTCGGTGGTCGCGGTGAGACTCGGCTCGCCGGTGGCGGTATGGAGTTCGGCGCGTTCGCCCGTGCAGGCGACAACCTCGAGGGTCCCCGGCGTGTACGGCACCTCGAACTCCGTGCGGTACCGGTGTTGCCTCCCGGCCGGGCGGCGGCCGAGGGAGGTGCCGTTGAGCAGCAACTCGACTTCGTCGGCGTCGCTGTAGACCTCGACGATCACCGGCTTGCCTTCGTGGCCGGGCCATGTCCAGGCCGGTAGCGCGTCGGACCAGGCCCACGGCGAGGACACGGCGGCTCGGCCGCGGTTTTCTGGCCGCTGCACCGCGATATACGGCGCCGGACGCAGACCGAAGACGATCTCGCGGTAGTACGACGCCGGTCGCCGGTTCCCGGTGATGTCGATGTCACCGACCCAGGCCGTCAGCCACGGGTAGCCGCCCAGGAACGCGGCCGGGGTGTCCCCGTACTGGGGGCGGCCGACGCCGGCTTCGCCGAGGTAGTCCCAGCCGGTCCAGGTGAAGTCGCCGATGACATGCGGGTGCCGCTTGACCAGTTCCCAGAGCTTGTCGATGTGCGTCGGGAAGGTTTCGGAGCCGACGATGACCCGGTGGGGGAACAGTTCGCGGTCGATCTCGTAGCGGCTTTCGAGGTAGTTCATGCCCGCGATGTCGAGCGTCGCGAACACCTCGGCGGTGCGTTCGGTGACCAGGTCCGAGGCGCCGACCTGGTCGAGCACATCACCCCAGTTCGCCATCGCCGTGTTGACGCCGGTGCCCTCGGCGGCCGCGGCCTTCAAGTCGTCGAGCGCGGTGAGCAGGCCGTTGACGCCACTGGTCACGAACCGCGTGTCGTCCAGGGACCGCACGTGCTCGGCGAGCCGCCGGGCCCAGACCGCGCCGTGCGGGGTGCCGACTTCCGGGATTTCGTTGCCGATGGAGTAGGCGAAGACGCAGGCGTGGTTCTGATCTTTGCGGACCATGGCTTCGATGTCGCGTTCCCACCAGTCGGCGAAGTCGAGCGCGTAGTCGAAGTCGCTCTTGCTCCGGGTCCACATGTCGAAGGTTTCGTCCATGACGAGCACACCGAGCCGGTCGCAGGCATCGAGCATGGCCCGGCTCATCGGGTTGTGCGCGCTGCGGAGGGCGTTGAACCCGGCCTGCTTCAGCAGCTCGACGCGCCGTTCCTCGGCCCGGCCGATCGCTGCGGCCCCGAGCACGCCGTTGTCGTGGTGGATGCAGGCGCCGCGCAGGTCGACGACTTCGCCGTTGATGCGGAACCCGCGAGCCGGGTCGAGCTGGAACGTACGGATGCCGAACGTCGTTTCGGCTTCGTCGGTGATCTCATCGCCGATCCGGATGGTGACGACCGCCCGATAGAGGG
The DNA here is from genome assembly GCF_003312875.1 of Amycolatopsis albispora. Lineage (NCBI taxonomy): Bacteria > Bacillati > Actinomycetota > Actinomycetes > Pseudonocardiales > Pseudonocardiaceae > Amycolatopsis > Amycolatopsis albispora. The sequence continues at coordinate 5,219,468 of NZ_CP015163.1, read as the reverse complement.
AGGGCATCTCGGGGCTCCACAGTGCCGGATCCGGCACGGCCAACCGCTGCCGGAACACGGCGTCCTCGCCGGGTAGCACGCTCACGGGCGCCTTGTCCGTCGCGACGACGCTGTTTTCGGCGTCGAGCAGCGTGGTTTCGACGGTGACCGTGCGAAGACGGACGTCCTCGTTCTCGATCGTCGTGGCGATCTCGGCGACGGCCCGCGCCGCGTCGACATCGCGCGTCGTCACGCGCACGCCGTCGAGGGCGACGTGGACCGGCTCGGCGACGATCAGGTGGACGGGACGGTGGATGCCCGCACCCGAATACCAGCGTGAATCACGATGGGCCCGCGCCTCGACCCGCAGCACGTTCTGCTCGCCGTAGCGGAGGAAGTCGTCGGCCTTGACCGAGAAGCCGGTGTAACCGGACGCCCAGCACCCGGCGAGGTCGTCGTTGAGGTAGACCAGCGCCGACCGGTAGACGCCCTCGAACTCGATCCGGATCCGCCTGGCGGCGTGCTCCTCGGGCACGAAGAACTTCTTCGTGTACTCCCAGGTGCCGCCGCGGAAGAAGCCGGTCGGGGCGCCGTCGCCTCGCTCGGCGTCCCGCGGTGTGCCGATCACGGCGTCGTGCGGCAGGGTGATGGGCTCCTCGGGTGGCGAGACGCCGAGTTCGGCGAACTCGTTGACCTTCGGGCGGACGGTCCAGTCCTCGCAGAACTGCTGCCGCTTCACGCGTGCACCTCCGGCAGCGACACCGAGCCGGTGCCGCGAACGTCGTCACTCGCGAACGCGACCATCAGCGTGACCTCGCCGGGTTCGACCCCGCGGTCGCCGTCCGGCAACGTGTAGGCGAGACGCGCAGCGGGCACCTCGAAGGTGAGTTCACGGCGCTCGCCGGGCGCAAGTTCCACGCGCTCGAACGTGAGCAGCTGGCGCACGGGTCTCACCACGGAAGCAGCCTCGTCCCGGCCGTAGAGCTGGACGACGGTGGCGCCGTCCCGCGTTCCGGTGTTGGCCACAGTGCACGTGGCCAGGATCGTGGTCTGTCCCGAGCCGTTCGTGGCCAGCCCGACGTGGTCGAGTTCGAGCGAGAAGCCGGTGTAGCTCAAGCCGTGCCCGAAGGCGTACAGGGGACCGTTGGCGGCGAGATCGCCGTAGCCGTGACGCAGGCCCGTGGGGTGCTCGTAGCCGCTGCCGTAGTGGTGGCCGTGGTACAGCGGAAGCTGCCCGGTTACCCGGGGGAACGTTGAGGGCAGCTTGCCGCTCGGGTTGACCTCGCCGACGAGGACGCGGGCGATCGCGTCGCCGGCGTACTGCCCGAGCAGCGGGGCCAGCACCATCGCCGACGAGGCAGCGGCGGCGTCCGCCAGCAGCAGCGGGCGGCCCGAGACGACCACGGTCACCACCGGCCGCCCGGTCTCGGCCAGCGCGGCGAGCAGTGCGTCCTGGTTGCCCGGCAGCTCGAGCCGGGCGCTGGTCTGGCCTTCACCGGCGGTGTTGTTGCCGACCCAGCCGGTGCGTTCGCCGACGACGGCGATCACGACATCGGCGTCGCCCACCGCGGTCCGGACGGTTTCCGCGTCCACCGGTTCGGCATCGGCGTCGAGTGACCCGAGGCTTGCGTACCGCACGCGCGGCTGCCGTTCCCGCAGGGCATCCAGGACCGTGGGTACTTCGGGGTGCAGGTGGCGGGCGTGCGCCTCGAAGGCCGGTTCGATGCCGGGGAAGCGGACCTGGAACAGGTCGGTGAAGACCTGCTCCGGAACTCGCCCGGCCATGATCTCTGCGAGGCCGAGTGGCACCTCACGGTTGGCCACGTCGGTGTACGCGCCGAAGTGGATGCGGACTTCGTCCGCGGCCGGTCCGACGACGAGGATGTCCCGCTCCGCGGTGCCGAGCGGGAGCGTCCCGTCGTTCTCCAGCAGCACGATGGCCCGTTCGGCGATGTCCTTCCCCGGGTTCGGTCCGATGACCGGCCGAGGTGTCGCCGGGGAGGGAAGTTCCGGGACGAGGCCGAGCCGCTGCTTGAGCCGCAGCACCCGGGCCACCGCCCGGTCGAGGTGCTCCTCGTCGATCAGCCCCTCCTTGAGGGCCTCGCCGAGCGAGGAGAACGTCTCGTTGCTCGGCAGTTCGACGTCCAGGCCCGCCCGCAGCGCCTGCACGGCGGCCTCCGCGGGCCGGGTGGCGGTGTGGTAGGTCTTGAGCAGCATGCCGATCGAGTCGTAGTCGCTGACCACGGCTCCGGACAGGCCCAGTTCGCCGCGCAGGAGGTCGGTGAGCAGCCATGGGTCGGCCGCCGCGGGAATGCCGTCGATCTCGTTGTAGGAGTTCATCACCAGGTCGAGACCGGCCTCGGTGATCGCGCGCCGGAACGGCTCGGCGTAGATGTCGCGGATGGTGCGTCGTCCCAGCGGGGAGGCGGCTTGGTTCAGCCCACCTTCGGAAGCGCCGTAGCCGGTGAAGTGCTTGGCCACAGCCGCCACGCCGGATTCGCCGTGCTCTCCGTTGATCCCCCGCACGAACGCGATGCCCATCCGGGAGATCAGCTCGGGGTCCTCACCGTAGGTTTCGTGGACCCGGCCCCAGCGGGGGTCCCTGGCCACGTCGAGCACCGGTGCGAAGCACAGCTGCGTGCCTGTCTGGCGCATTTCGGCGCTGGTGATGGCGGCGCAGGCCCGGGTCAGCTCGGGCGCGAAGGTCGCGGCCTGTGCCCACGCGGTGGGGAACTGGGTACCCGATTCGTGCAGGAACCCGTTGACACCCTCGCCGTGCACGAGCGCGCCGATCCCGAAGGGGCTCAGTTCGCGCGCCCGTTCCTGGAGCTCGCCGAGCAGCCGCTGGAAGACGGCCGGGTCCGGGTCCAGCAACCAGACCATCGACAGGTGCCCGACCCCGTGGGGCCGCAGCTCGGGCAGCTTGCCGAAGTCCCAGCTCCGGCCGGTCGCCGCCTGGTCGACGAGACCCAGGTCGTAGACCGACAGGCCCTGCAGCTGGGCGATCTTCTGGTCGACGTCCAGACGGCGGATGAGAGCGTCGATGTCGCGCGATGTCATGCCGAAACCTCTTCCTGCGACACGGGCACCGTGCGGCTGATTTTCATGAGCTGTTCGAGGGTTTCTTCGGAGAAGAGCCCGGGCGCCTGTTGCGTGAACAACCGCATCGGGATGTTCGCCGCCATAGCCAGGCCCTCACGGTTCGAGTCGTCCGGCTGGTCCGCAGGCATGTTCCGGGCCAGACTCTGCCGGAACTCCGCACCGACGACCGGGTGCGCCGACCACTCGCCGAACGTCGATTCCATCGTGAGTTCCCGGATGACGGGGTCGCCGGTCAGGGTGATTCCGGCTTCGGCGACGATCGTGGACGAGCTTTCCCCGATCTGGATCCGGTAGGCGCCACCCGCGACGATCCAGCCCCAGGTGGTGACGTCCCAGAAAGCGAAGGCGCGGCGGTCCAGGTCGAACGTGACTTCGGCGGTCTGGCCGGGCTCCAGGAACACCTTCCGGAACGCTCGCAATTCGCGCGCGGGCCGCCGGACTTCACCCGCGTTGGTAGCCACGTACAGCTGCACCACGTGCTTGCCCGAGCGCGCACCGACGTTGGTGACTCGCACGGTCGCCGTGGCGGTGTCCGGTCCGGTCGCCGTGACGTCCAGGTCGCCGACCTCGAACCGGGTGTAGCTCAGGCCATGCCCGAAGGGATAGCGCACCTCCCGGCCGACCGTCTCGTAATACCGGTAGCCGACCATCACGCCTTCGCCGTACCGGACGTGTCCGGCCTCGCCGGGGAAGTTCAGGTGGCACGGTGTGTCTTCGAGCCGCAGCGGGATCGTTTCGGCGAGCCGGCCGGACGGGTTGACCACGCCGAACAGCACGTCGGCGAGCGCGCCGCCGGCGGCCTGGCCGAGCAGCCAGCCTTCGACGATCGCGTCGACGTCGTCGTGCCAGTCCTCCAGGGAGACGACGCCGCCGTTGCTGAGCACGACAACGGTGCGCTCGGCTACCGCGGCCACGGCCCGGATCGTCTCCACCTGTTCGGCGGGGAGGTCGATCGACGTCCGGTCGTAGCCCTCGGCCTCGATCGCCGTCCCCGCGAACACCACGGCGACGTCGGCCCGGCGGGCCACGACCTCCGCCTCGCCGGGAGAGTAGCCGCGCGTGTGCACGACCGTGGCGCCGCGTTCGGCGGCCAGCGCGGTGATCTCATCGAGCGGAATGTCCACAGTGGTCGAATTGACCCGAGAGCTGCCGTCGCCCTGGTACCGCGGGGTCACCGCCAGCTCGCCGATCACCGCGATCGTGGTGGCGCCTTCCAACGGCAGTACGGCGTTGTCGTTCTTGAGGAGCACGACACAGTCGGCCGCGAGCTGCCGCGCGAGCGCGTGGTGAGCCTGTGCGTCGAAGGCTTCTGACTCGTCGACGTCGCCGAGCCGGGTCAGCTCCGCGACACGGTTCACGGACCTGTCCACGATGGACTCGTCGAGTTCTCCGGACCGCACCGCGTCGACGACCTTCTGCGCGCTGAGCCCGCCGGTACCGGGCATCTCCAGGTCGAGTCCGGCCGCGAGCGCGGCAACCCGGTCCACGACGGCACCCCAGTCGGAGATCACCGTGCCGGAGTAGCCCCATTCGGTGTGCAGGACGTCGGTCAGCAGCCACCGGTCCTGCGATGCGTACACGCCGTTGATCCGGTTGTAGGAGCACATGACAGTGGCCGGGTGCGCCTCGGTGACGACGCGCTCGAAGGCGGGAAAGTAGATCTCCCGCAAAGTGCGCTCGTCGACGTCGGCGCTGACGCGCATGCGGTCGGTTTCCTGGTTGTTGGCGGCGAAGTGCTTGACCGATGCACCCACGCCCTCGTTCTGCAGGGAGCGGACGTAAGCGCTGCCCAGCACGCCGGAGAGGAGCGGGTCTTCGGAGAAGTACTCGAAGTTCCGCCCGCACAACGGCGAGCGTTTGATGTTCACGCCCGGCCCGAGCAGGACGGCGACGCCCGCGGCACGGGCTTCCCGCCCGAGTGCGGCACCGAGACGTTCGGCGATTTCGGTGTCCCAGCTGGATCCGATCGCGACCGCCGGCGGGAAGCAGGTCGCGGGAATGCTTTCCGGGATTCCCTTCGAGTAGTCCTCGACCACTTCCCGCCGGATCCCGTGTGGACCGTCGCCGAGGAAGATCGAGCCGATGCCCGCCTCGGGGTAGGCGTGCGTTCGCCACGGGCCCTGGCCGCTGAGCAGTTCGGCCTTCTGCTCGAGGGTCAGCTTGGTGGTGTCCATGATCGAGTGTGCTTCCTGTCGTAGTCGGTGATGCGGCTTACAGAGCGTTGGCGCGGGCGACGGAACCCAGCCAGCCGAGGCTCGGCTTGGGGCGGCGCTCGAAGGTCTCGCGATCCACGGCGATGAGCCCGAAGGTCGGTTCCCACCGTCCCCATTCGAAGTTGTCCAGCAGGCTCCAGTGGACGTAGCCACGCACGTCGATGCCGTCCTCGATGGCGTCGTGCAGTCCCTGCAAAGCGGACGTGGTATAGCCGATGCGGCGTTCGTCGTCGGGGGTGGCGATGCCGTTCTCAGTGACGACGATCGGGACGTCACCGACGACCTCGCGGGTGTGCCGGACGGCGATCCCGAGCGCGTCCGGGCGGTACGCCCAGCCCACAAGGGTGTTGTCGGGGTGTTCGGGATGCGGCACGATGCCGTTCTCGTCGACGAGCTGGCTGGTGTAGGACTGGACGCCGACGAAGTCGTCGTCACGAGCGGCTTCGAGGTACATGTCCTCCCAGATCCCCTGCACTTCGGCGTGCTTGGCTTCGCCGCCCTCGGCGGGCACGAGCGCCTGGTTCGCGACCGTCCACCCGACCTTGGCGCCGGCGGCCTGCCGCACGAGCGGGGCCACCTCCCGGTGCGCCTCGATCAGCGCCGTCCCGATCTTGACGTCGGGCAGTGCCCCGAACGGATACGGCCGGCCGGCGGCGACTTCGGCCAGCGAACCGTGGTTGACCGCGAGGACGTTGGGTTCGTTGATGGTGCACACCCATTCGACGCCGTCGAGGATGGTGACGGCCTGCTCGACGTACCGGGCGAAGAGGTCCACGGCATCGTCCCGAAGCCAGGCTTCGTGTGCGCCCAGCCACCGGGGGTGGGTGAAGTGGTGCAGAGTCACCAAGGGGGTGAGTCCCAGCCGCAGCGCGGTGTCGATCATCCGCCGGTAGTGCGCGAGCTCGGCGCGCGAGAACTTCCCCGGCAGGGGCTCGATACGCGACCACTCGAGGCTGAACCGGTAGGCCGTGAAACCGGCCTCCGCCAGCAGGCTCATGTCCTCTTCGTAGCGGTGGTAGCTGTCCACCGCGTCGCCGCTGTACTGGACGTGCGGAGCCGCGTCCTGCTCGAGCTGCCACCAGTCGTTGTTCAGGTTGTTGCCCTCTACCTGGTGGGCCGCGGTGGCCGCGCCCCAGAGGAATCCGCCGGGGAACATACGGGTCACAGCAGATCTCCTTGAAGTTGTCCGGGATTTACTTGACGCCGCGGATCCGCCAGGCCGTCAAGCCCGCGCCCGCGGCCAGGACGGCGGCGGTGAGGAACAGCGCGGCGTAGTTGCCACCACCGCCGATGGCCAGCACGAGCGGTGCGAGGATCGGGGCGATCGCGCCGGCCGGATTGCTGGCGATGTTGTAGTAGATGCTCATGTACTTGCCGGCCTGGGTTTTCCGGTCCGGCATGACGTCGCTCACCAGTGCCAGGTCCACCGTGCCGAACATGCCGACGCCCAGCGTCAGCAGGATCGCACCCACGCTGTAGAGCACCAGTTCGCTCGCCGTGGAGGCCACGATCAGGCCACTCGCCATCGCCATGGCCGCCCCGTAGATAAACGGCTTCCGGCGCCGAATCCGGTCGGAGATCATCCCGCTGACGACGGCGGACCCCATGCCGACCAGCAATCCGATCCCGCCCAGCAGCGCGAGCTTCTGCCCGGCCTCCGCCGGGACGAGCTTCAACCGGTCCAGCATGAAATACAGCTGGTAGGTCGTGAAGAAGTTGGTCCCCAAGGTGATGAGGAACTTCCCGATCAGGACGAGGGAGAAGTCCCGGTGGGCAAACGGGTTGAAGGCCAGATCCTTGAAGAACTGGAACACCGACACCGACGACATGGTGGCCGGGGCGGGACGGTCAGGGACGGTGAACAGGAACAGCACTGAGGTCGCCGCCAAGACCAGCACCGGCAACAGGAACAGCAGTACCTGGTTGCCGAGAACCAGGCTCCCGACCAGGGCAGCGGCCACCCCGGCCAGCTGACCGGTGACACCGCCCAGTGCCCCGAACTTTCCCCGCTGCGATTCTGGGACCCATTCGGCGATGACAGGAGTCACCGCCGTTCCCGCGAACGTCCCGCCGAGGTTCGCGACCACCCACCCGAACAGGACCGCCGTGACCGACGACGCCGTGGCGATCATCAGCGAACCGGCGACGTTGATAGCGATGCCGAGGACCAGGTACGGCCGCCGACGCCCCCACGCCAGCCGGGTCCGGTCGCTGAGCGCGCCGATGATCGGGCCCACGATGATCGTTCCGAGCGCGCCGACGCCGATGACCAGCCCGAGGCTGCTCTCCTTCGAAGCCGGATCGATGAGCTGGATCTTGTAGGCCAGGCTGAACAGCCCCGGCGTCAGGAGCACGAGCGCCAGGCCGAAGTTGGTCAGCGAGTAGACGGTCATGAACCAGGCGCTGACGGGCTTGAGGTCCGGCTCGGCCGGGTCGAGGGTGACGGTTTCGGCGGCCACTGCTGGGACATCCGGGGGCGGCTGGGTGCCAAGGGGTTCAGTAGTCATGCGGACTCCGTTGTCTCGACGTGGTGGCGCGCGCAACCAGGCTGTGAGCAGTGACGGTACGACGTGCTGGTTGCGCGCGCAAGCACGACTTGCTCTGCTACTCTGCGTGTGGTTGCGCGCACAAGCACACGCTGGGGACAACGCATGGTTGACGGTGACGTGAAGGACAGGAACGGCCGGAGGGTGACCGCGGCCGACGTGGCGCGGTCGATCGGGGTGTCCCGGGCGACCGTGGGCTACGTCCTGAACGACACGCCCGGCGCCCGGATCTCCCCGGAAACACGGGAGCGGGTTCTGCAGGCGGCCGAGCGGCTGGGTTACCAGCCCAGCACGGTCGCGCAGGCGCTGGCGCGGGGGCGGTCGCGGATCGTCCTGATCGTGCTGCCGGACTGGCCGATCGAGTTCTCCCTGCGCACGCAGCTGGACGAGGCGACCCGGATGCTGGACGAGGCCGGCTACGCCACCATCATCCACACCCACCACGAGTCGGAGCACGCCCAGCCGCTGTGGAAGCTCGTCGAGCCGGAAGTCGTCGCCGGGCTCGTCCCGTTCACGCCCGACGATGTGCGGTCCATTCGCGCCGCCGGGATCACGCGGATCGTGCCGGATCCGGACGATCACGTCGCCCTCGACGCGATGCCTGTCGTCCTCGCCGGGCCCCAGCTCCAGGTGCGCCACCTCGCGTCGCTCGGCCACCGCAAGCTGGCGTTCGCGGCGACGCCGGACACCCGGCTGGCCGACCTGTCCGCGGTCCGCCGACGCACAGTGGAGCGTGAAGCTGCCCGGTTGGGGCTGGACCTGGTCGACGCTCGCCGGATCGACTACCGGGACGCCGATCTGGCGGGAGTGCTGCACGAATGGCTCGCGGCGGGTGTTACCGGCGTGGTCGCGTTCAACGACGAAGTCGCAGGAACCATCGTGGGCGCCGCGATCCGTGCCGGCATCTCGGTGCCGGAAGAACTGGCGGTGATCGGGCACGACAACACACCGATGGCGTCCTGTTTCGCGCCGACGATTTCGACGGTCGGCATCGACAGCGTGGGCGTCGGCCGCTGGATGGCCGAACAGGCGATCCGCCGCGCCGAAGATCGTCCGGTGAACACCGATTTCCCCGAGCCAACGACCTTCTTGGTCGAGCGCGAATCAACCGCCTGCCGAAAGGACAGGTGAGGATGCCCAAGCCTGGGCATCACAGCTGTGTTTCCGGGATTTCCACGAGTCTTCGTCGTCACCGGGATCTGGCAGGCGAGTCGGCTGTCGCGGGCTCGTGTCCGCCGGTACGCCGTCAAGGATCATGGCCCCGTCTGACACATCGGCCGCACCACGAATGGGAGGTCGAGTGACCTCGCTGCGGAAGTGCCGAGCACGGCAATAGAGGGCAGTTCTGCTGCCTACCGCCACCAGGCCGAGCAAGCCCACGCCTTGCCACCGAAGCAGTCGTTTGGGCGCTCGGCTTGGCGCAAGCAGGATCGGTGATGCATTCACGCGGCTGCCACGCTACGCGTCTCCCCCACGTTACCGCTGGGGCGCCGCGAACTTGGCTGCGCATCAAACTCGGCCCGGATGATCTTGACGAGCCGTCGCGCCTGAGCAGCCCCTATCCCAAGCCGAACGCGCAGCGTGTCAGCCGATATCGGCCTTTGATGAGCTGTGCGGTGAGCTGCGTCCTCTTGTCGCGCCTGCACTAGTAAGGCCTCCGGTGACCGCTTGCTAGGCGGAGGCTGGTCACCAGGCCGCATGACGTGATCTACCTTTGGGCGAGCCTGCGCCACGTCGGTACTAGCTTCGGACCTCGCTGGCGCTTGCCGTTCTGTTTGATGAAAGTCTTGTCGTTTGTGCACTGGCCTCGTTGCGCCGATCGCTTGCAAGAGGCCAGGGCCGACCTCCGACCATCCGATCAGGAGGAGCGGCCCTACCGCGTCGAACGCCGCCTTACCAAACTCGCCCGCGACGAGAGGCTCCGCCACATTCAGCGCGAGGGTGACCACGCTCGCGAAGATCAACAGCCGGCGAGCGGGCCGTAGCACCTCCGGGGACGCGCCGGTGAGGGCCAAGTGCCGCGTGCCAAGCAGAAGCCCGAGGATCGAAAGGTCAACTGCTGGAGCCACCAGCGGCGCGACCCAGGCGGGCACGCCGAGTCGGAGTGCGAGGTTGAGGACGTTGCCGAAGCCGAACAGGAAAGTAAGGCCGACGACGACGCCCATGATCACGGTGACGGCCTGAACCACAGCAGCCCCGTCCGAACCTGATCGAGTCGACACAGCTGCACGCCTGGTCATCGAGCACCACCTGCTTCGACGCGCGGACGTCCATGGCTGTCTCGCGTGGGGATGCCGCGTTCACGCAGCTTGTTCAGCACGGTCGTGTGGTTGACCCCCAGGTGATCGCCGACGCGCGCCAGCGACCAGCCGAGGTTGTAAAGGTGGATAGCGTCGTCGACCTGCTCGGGCGAGAGGCCGCGGCGGCGCATCGCCACGCCGTGCCGGTGGAGGATGTTGCTGACCGTGCGCCGTTCGATGCCGAACCGGTCACCGAGCTCGTACACCGTCGCACCGGACCGGTAGGCAGCAATCAACTGCTCGACTTGATCGGCATGGAGTTGCCGGGCACGCCGGGGTCGATCGCGCTCGATCGACGGCGGCTCGGGCGTATCGAGGCTGGGGAGCTTCTCACGGAGCTCCTCCAGGGCTCTGACCTGGTCTTTTATGTTCGAGTAAGCACCCCTAAAGTCCACGCATGGGAGGCGAGTGCTCGCGGAGAGCACTCGCCTTTTGCGTTCCGCGTGTTTTGTGGGGGCGCAGCCCCCACGCCCCGCCCGGAGGGCTTCGCCCCCGGACCCCCGCGTGGTTGCGTTGATCTGATCGGGCAGCTATCGATTCGGTGGGGTGGAATTCTAGAAGTCCTGCGGTGGTCGGGTGGTGCGGCGGCGGGCGGCGGTGTCCAGTAGGTCGCCGGCGGTTCGGCGGGGTGGGATGGCTGCGGTGCTGTGACCACGGAAGCGATGTAGCAGTTCCCATCGCACCCGTGCGGCGTCGCCGTTCAGGACTCTCGTCAGCAAGTGGGTCTTCTCGGTGGCGGGCAGTTGGGCCACCCAAGCGGTGACGTCGCCGGTAACCACTTCGAGTGGCGGAGAAGTCTCAGCAGCGGTTTCGAGCAGGTCGTCGTCGAGGCGGAGGAAGTCGGCCAGGGCCCGTTGTGCCGCCGTGAGCGTGCGCAAGCCGGGTGGTACCGGCGGCTCGAGGTCGTCATCGGACTCGCGGTCGAAGGCGTCTTCGTCGCGCTCCCAGGTGCCGTAGGCGGCGAGCCAGGCCAGGTAGAGCGGCCGAAGATCACCGGCGGCGAGTTCGGTGCGAACTCCGGCGATGGCGGACAGCGAAGCTGTGTGATCGTCGTCGAATTCGTCGGGTTCGTCCTCGCTGGTGAAAGCGAGCACGAGGAAATCACCCGCGGCCCGGGCGGTGACCTGGTAGCCGACGCAGTAGTCCTCGGCGACGTCCGGATCCAGCCGATCAGACGGCAAGCGGAACATGACGCGGCGCGTGCCCCAATTGGCGGCGTACAAGTGCGCGTCGTAATAGCGTTCCATCAGCCATTCCGGGTCGCCCTTGAAATCGCCCCAGTGGTACTCGTTCACGAAGCTGGTGGCGGTGATCGCCGCCCGGGTGGACAGCGAGCGGACCACCGCCCGTGCGTCCTCGTCCAGCGGACGGTCGATCGCCAGGAACTCGTAGTACTGGTATTCGCTCACTGCCCATCCGGTTCGCCGACTCTGCTCGCGGACACGAATGGTAGCGGTGAGACAGTGAGCACTGATGGACTTCGACGAGCTCGACTCCCTGCGTCGTCATGACCCGGCGTGGCGGCTGCTGCGCGCTGACCACGCACCACTGGTGCTGGGCTTTCTCCGTAAGGTGTTCGTCGACGACAACGTGCGCTCGATTTCGGCGACCGAGCTGACGAGCCGTCTCGACGACGAGTTGTGGGAGCGTTCGTTCGTCGGTACCGAGTCCCGCCTGAACACGGTGTTCGAACTGCTGCGCCAGATGGCCTATGGAGCGCAAACCGATCCGGCCGCCCGGCTCGCCGGTGGTGACTTCGCCGTGCTCGACGATTCGGCCCAGCAGGATCGCTACTAGCCGTTCGCCGCCATCGCGCGTTAGCTCTTCGGTGAGGGTTACGCGGCCGCCCGGCTGCGTCCGTTGAAGTGGCTGGCGCACAAGGATCTTGTCTACTGGGGTGACATCGACACCCACGGCTTCGCGATCTTGAACAGCGTGCGCCGCTCGTTCGGAGGCGCCCGGTCCATGCTCATGGACCGGGCCACGCTCCTGGCCCACGAGGAGCAATGGGTTGGGGAGCCCAACCCCACCAACGAGCACCTCGAGGCACTTCTTCCGGACGAGGCAAGCCTCTACACCGATCTTGTGGAGGGCGTGCTGGGGAGTTCTGTGCGGCTGGAGCAAGAACGCATCTCGTACGCCGCCGTTCTCGACGCTACCCGGCAATGCCGCTGAGTTTCCGGTCAGCGGGTGACGTATTCGGCTAGGTGTTTGCCGGTGAGGGTGGTGGGGTTGGTGACCAGGTCGGCGGGGGTGCCTTGGTAGATGATGCGGCCGCCGTCGTGGCCGGCGCCGGGGCCGAGGTCGATGAGCCAGTCGGCGTGGGCCATGACGGCTTGGTGGTGTTCGATGACGAGGACGGATTTGCCGGTGTCGACGAGGCGGTCGAGCAGGGTGAGGAGTTGTTCGACGTCGGCGAGGTGCAGGCCGGTGGTGGGTTCGTCGAGCAGGTAGATGCCGCCTTTGTCGGCCATGTGGGTGGCGAGTTTGAGGCGTTGGCGTTCGCCGCCGGACAGGGTGGTCAGGGGTTGGCCGAGTTTGAGGTAGCCGAGGCCGACGTCGTGCAGGCGGGTGAGGATGGTGTGGGCGGCGGGGGTGGTGGCGTCGCCGGTGGTGAAGAAGTGGTGGGCTTGGGCGACGGACATGGCGAGGACGTCGCTGATGTTGTGGCCGGCGAGGTGGTAGTCGAGGACGGCGGTTTGGAAGCGGTGGCCGTCGCATTCTTCGCAGGTGGTGGTGATGCCGGCCATGATGCCGAGGTCGGTGTAGATGACGCCGGCGCCGTTGCAGGCGGGGCAGGCGCCTTCGCTGTTGGGGCTGAACAGGGCGGGTTTGACGTTGTTGGCTTTGGCGAAGGCTTTGCGGATGGGGTCGAGCAGGCCGGTGTAGGTGGCGGGGTTGCTGCGGCGGGAGCCGCGGATGGGGGTTTGGTCGACGGTGATGACTCCGGCGTCGGTGGGTAGGGAGCCGTGCAGGAGGGAGCTTTTGCCGGAGCCGGCGACGCCGGTGATGACGCAGAGCACGCCGAGCGGGATGTCGACGTCGACGTGTTGCAGGTTGTGGGTGGTGGCGCCGCGGATTTCCAGGGTGCCGGTGGGGGTGCGGACTTCGGGTTTGAGGGTGGCGCGGTCGTCGAGGTGGCGGCCGGTGAGGGTGCCGCTTTTACGCAGGCCGGCCAGCGGGCCTTGGTAGGTGATGGTGCCGCCGTCGCTGCCGGCGCCGGGGCCGAGGTCGATGACGTGGTCGGCGATGGCGATGGTTTCGGGTTTGTGTTCGACGACGAGCACGGTGTTGCCTTTGTCGCGCAGGCGTAGCAGCAGGTCGTTCATTTGCTGGATGTCGTGGGGGTGCAGGCCGATGGTGGGTTCGTCGAAGACGTAGGTGACGTCGGTGAGGGCGGAGCCGAGGTGGCGGATGAGTTTGGTGCGCTGGGCTTCGCCGCCGGACAGGGTGCCGGCGGGGCGGTCGAGGGAGAGGTAGCCGAGGCCGATTTCGACGAAGGAGTCCAGGGTGTGCTGCAGGGTGGCCAGCAGGGGCGCGACGGTGGGCTGCTGGAGTTTGCGGACCCATTCGGCCAGGTCCCGGATCTCCATCGCGCACAGATCCGCGATGCTCTTCCCGGAAATCTTCGACGACCGCGCCGCCTCGCTCAACCGGGTACCGTCGCAGTCGGGGCAGGTGGTGAAGGTGACCGCGCGTTCGACAAACGCGCGGATGTGCGGCTGCATTGCTTCCTTGTCCTTGGACAGGAAGGATTTCTGAATACGCGGTACCAGGCCCTCATAGGTGATGTTCGTGTTCTCGATCTTCACCTTGGTGGGCTCTTTGTACAGGAAATCGTGCAGCTCCCGCTTGGTGTACTTCCGGATCGGCTTGTCCGCGTCGAGAAAGCCCGACGCGGTGAAGTAGCGGACCGTCCAGCCGTCCGGGTTGTAACCGGGCACGGTGATCGCGCCCTCGGCGAGCGACTTCGTTTCGTCGTAGAGCTGCGTCAGGTCGATGTCGTTGATCGCACCGCGGCCTTCGCAGCGCGGGCACATGCCGCCGGTCTGGTTGAAGGTGGCCTTCACCGTCTTCTTGTTGCCGCGCTCGATGGTGATCGCACCGCTGGCCTTCACCGATGGCACGTTGAACGAATACGCGTTCGGCGAACCGATGTGCGGCTTCCCCAGGCGGCTGAACAGGATGCGCAGCAAGGCGTTCGCGTCGGTGGCAGTGCCCACAGTGGACCGCGGGTTGGCGCCCATCCGCTCCTGGTCGACGATGATCGCCGTGGTCAGGTTCTCCAGCAGATCGGCCTCGGGACGCGCCAGCGTCGGCATGAACCCCTGCACAAAAGCGCTGTACGTCTCGTTGATCATCCGCTGCGACTCGGCGGCGATCGTGCTGAACACCAGCGAACTCTTGCCGGACCCGGAAACGCCGGTGAACACCGTCAGCCGGCGCTTCGGGATCTCGACCGTGACGTCCTTCAGGTTGTTCACGCGCGCGCCGTGCACGCGGATCAGATCGTGGCTGTCGGCAACGTGCGGCGACCGCTGGCCCGTCCGCGTGCTCCTGCTCATGCTGTGCCCCTCCAACTAGCTAGTGCGTGAACCGGACTTTCCACCGGTGGCCGTCCGGGGCGGCGAACTCCCCGGCGTAGCCGCCGTTTTCCTGAGCGGGCGCGGTGATCCGGCCGCCTGCCGCGACCGCCGCCGCCAGCACCCGGTCGACCTCTTCGCGGGAATCGGCCGTGCAGGTGAGGACCGCCGTGCCCAGGCCGCCGGCGTCCTTGGTCAGTGCCTCGCGGGTCATCAGGCCCAGCCGCGGCCGTCCCGGCGTCAGCTGGAAGTCGATGAACTTGGCACCGTAGTCGCGGTCCACCGCCATGCCCAGCGATTCGTAGAACGCCTTGGCCGCCTTGGGATCCGCGACCGCGAGAATGGCCACCAGCTCGGTCGGCGCCGGCTGGTCCGCGGCCGGGCCGGTGTCCTTCCTGGTGGGCGCGGTCAGCTTCCACACCGTGCCGTCCGGCGCCCGGCAGGTCGCGGCGAATCCGGCGAACAGCGACTTCTTCGCCGGCTTGAGCACCTCCGCGCCGTGGCGGACCGCGGTGGCCAGCACGGTTTCCACCTCGCTCGGCTGGTCGACGATGTAGGTCAGCACGCACCCCGCGTCCGGCGGCGCTCCGGCGCCGGTCAGCTCGACCTGGCCGCCGACGTGCAGGTCGTCGTACAGGGCGCGCCCGCCTTCCGGCACGCCAACCGCGTTGAGGGAGAGCATCAGCGCAGTTCCTGGATGCGGATCATGTTCCCGGCGGGATCGCGGAAGGCACAGTCGCGGACCCCGTACGGTTGCTCGGTCGGCTCCTGCACCACCTCCGCGTCACCGGCCTGCAGCCGGGTGAACACCGCGTCGAGGTCGCGGGTGGCCAGGTTGATACCGCCGTAGGTGCCCTTGGCCATCATCTCGGTGATGGTGCGGCGTTCCTCCTCGGTGATCCCGGGATCGGCGGCGGGCGGGTGCAGCACGATGGAGGTGCCGGGCTGGCCGACCGGGCCGACGGTGATCCACCGCATGCCCTCGTAACCGACGTCGTTGCGGACCTCGAAGCCGAGCGTGTCGCGGTAGAAGGCGAGCGCGGCCTCCGGATCGTCCTGCGGGAGGAAGCTGGAGTGAATGCTGATGTCCATGGCCGTCACGCTAGGTGAGGCTGCTGGCGGGCGCTTCTCGATTCCTGATCGGTCTGGTCACCTGCTTCGACACGCACGACGGCATGCCCTCGGTGGCCTGTTGCGCCTCACGCCGGTACACGCTGGGCGGCACCCCGACCAGCTCGGTGAAGCGGCTGCTGAAGGTGCCGAGCGAGGAACAGCCGACTTCGAAGCAGACCTCGGTGACGCTGAGGTCACCACGCCGGAGCAGCGCCATCGCCCGTTCGATGCGACGGGTCATCAAATAGGAATACGGCGACTCACCGTAGGCGGCGCGGAACTGGCGGCTGAGGTGACCTGCCGACATGTTGACCCCGCGGGCCAGCGCTTCGACGTCCAGTGGCCGCGCGTACTCGCGGTCGATGCGGTCGCGGACGCGACGCAGCCGCGCGAGGTCGCGCAGGTGCTGCGTCGCCGCGGGTCTGCTACTGCTCACTCGCGAAATCGTGCCATATCGGACGGTTCCGTGTCGGGATCCCGCGGGAAGGACACGTGCTGGTGAACCATCCGCCACCGGCCGTCACGGCGCTGGAAGACCCGCGTGCCCCGCGACCGGTCCTCCGCGAACGTGCCGTCCGGCCGCTCCGCTCGCAGGTGGTTGATGCCCCAGGCCACGGCGAGGTCGTCCCCGGTGAGCACGGTCATTTCCGGCATGTGCCATTCCACCTTGCCCGTGCTCTGCTCGAGCCCGGCCCGGCACACCTCGCGCACCGCCGGTAGGCCGACGAACTCCAGCGGGCCGTCGTGCTCGTACGACACCACGTCGTCCGCGATGTGCGCCATCATTCCGTCGAGGTCCTTGCGCGCGGTTTCCTCGAACCATTCCTCGTGGATTGCGCGCACCCGCGCGTCACCGTCCACGACCAGCGGGAACGAGTGGTGCTCGTGCGCGATCAGCCAGCGCCCATCCTCTTTCCGCAGGCCGAAGCTGATCCGGAGCCGCTGGTCGCCGATCTCGGCGGGCTTGCCGCAGCGCAGCAGGGCGAAGGCGAACGCGACGTCCGCGCCGGCGGTGACTTCCAGCGACACCAGTTCGAAAATCGCGCCGTTCGCAAGCCATTCGAAGAACGGCGGCCACGTTTCGCGGTAGGCCTCGATGCCGCGAACCCCGTCCTGCGGTTCCGGCACGTCGAACATGACCACGTCGTCGGTGTGCTCCGCGAGCACGCCCGGCAGGTCGTGCTGGTTCACCGCCCCGATCCACTGCTCGATCAGGCTCCGGATCTGCTCCTGGTCGTTCATCACCGCGTCCTTTCGCCGAATGCGTCCACCCCTGTAACCCGGCGAAGGCACGGAACTCATCGCGCCACGGTGAGGACTTTCCCGTAGGTGTCTTCGTCGGGCAGCGCACGCAGGAGCGCGTGAGCGAGATTTGCCCGCGAAATCCGCATGCCGCCGCGCACGCCGGTGTCGACCGCGGTCCGGTACGGCCCGCGCGGCCCTTCGGTGAGCATCGGCGGGCGCACGATCGTCCAGTCGAGTTCGCTTTCGCGGACGAGTTCCTCCATCCGGGTCATGTCGGCGAACGGGTTCCGCAGCATCCGCTGCACGAGCGGCTTGACCAGCACGCGCGTGAGCGGGCCGTCGTTGTCCTTGGCCAGCCCGCTCGCGCTGACCACCACCAGCCGCCGGGTGCCCACCGCGGCCATCGCGCGCAGGATGCTCGCCGCGCCGTCGGTGCAGACGGTGGTGGGAGCGCGGCCGTTCCGGCTGCCCAGCGCGGAGATCACCCCGTCGGCTCCGGCCACCGCGGGCTCGATCGCCGCGGGGTCCATGGTGTCGGCCTCGACCACGGTCACGTCGCCCCTGGTCAGCTTCGACGCGTCCCTGACCACGGCCGTGACCTGGTGCCCGGCCGCACACGCCTGGTCGACCACGTGCTTGCCGGTGGCGCCGGTGGCCCCGAAAAGGGTGATCTTCATGATCCCTCCTGGTTGGTGAGTGCTCACTAACCGGTATAGTGGGTGAGCACTCACTTACTTGTCAAGCGGGAGGCGCCTTGAGCACTCGGGACCGGATCCTCGACGCGGCCGCGCGGGTGATGCGCAGCCACGGGCTGGCGAAGGCGACCACAAAGGAGATCGCGAAGGCGGCGGGCTTCTCCGAAGCCGCGCTGTACAAGCACTTCCGCGACAAGACCGACCTGTTCCTCGCGGTGCTCGAAGAACGGATGCCGACCGGGCTCGGCCTGCTGATCGGCGGCCTGCCGGAGCGGGTCGGCGGGGATCCGGTCGAGCAGGTGCTCACCGAGTTCGCCGAGGCCGCGATCGCCTTCTACGGCGAGACGTTCCCGATCGCCGCTTCGCTGTTCTCCGATCCGCACCTGCTCACCGCGCACCGCGAGGTGGTGCACGACCGCGGCAAGGGCCCGCGGCACGTCGGCGACATGCTCGCCGACTATCTCGAAGCCGAACAGCGCCTCGGCCGGATCAGTGTGAAGGCCGATCCGCGCGCGGCGGCCGAACTGCTGCTCGGCGCGTGCCTGCAACAAGGCTTCCTGAGCAACTTCGACCAGCGGCGTGAGGACGAGCCCACTCGGCGGAAGCTGGCCGAAGGCTGGGTGCGCACCCTGCTCGACGGTCTGGGGCTTCTCGAGCGCGCGTAGAGCCGCGTCCGCGACGCTGCCTGCATGCGGAAGATTGTTGCGAGCCTCTTCATCTCGCTCGACGGGGTGGTCGAGGCACCGGAAACCTGGCAGGGACCGTTCTTCGACGACCGGATGGGGGAGGTCACCGGCTCGCGGTTCACCGAGGCGGGCGCGCTCCTGCTCGGCCGCAAGACCTACGAGATCTTCGCGTCGCACTGGCCGAACGAGACCGAGGACGCGCTGGCCGGCGTGCTGAACAGCGTGCCGAAGCTGGTGCTGTCCACCACGCTGGACTCGGTCGACTGGACGCCCTCCACGTTGATCAACACCGACGCGGCGGCGAAGCTGGCCGAGGAGAAGGCCCGCGACGGCGGGGACATCCTGGTCTCCGGCAGCGTCAGCGTGGTCCGCTGGCTGCTGGCCGAGGGCCTGCTGGACGAGCTGGAGCTGCTGGTCCACCCGACCGTGCTCGGCAAGGGCGAGCGCCTGTTCGACAACACCCAGGTGAACTTCGAGGTCGCCGAGACCGAGCAGTTCCCCGGCGGCGCGGTCCGGATCGTCTACCGCCCGGTGGCCGGCTGACTCCCGAGGTAGGCGTCCAGGGTGACCGCCAGCAGCACGTCGATCGACGGCGCGAAGCTGGCCTTGGCGAGGCCGCCCCACAGCCACAGCTCCGCCAGGCCGTGCAGCGCCGCCCACAGCGACGCGGCGGTCAGGCGGGGATCGGTGTCCGGCTCCGACGCCGCGCCCGCCAGGTCCGCGAAGAAGTCGAAGACCGCGCTGCTGGCGCGCACGAGTTCGGCGTCCTCGGTGTCGAGCAGGTCGTGCCGGAACATCAGCTCGAACATCGCCGGGTTGCCCAGCGCGAACTCGATGTAGGCGTGGCAGGCGGCGATCAGCCTGGCGCGCGGCGGACCGGGCGGCAGCGTCTCGCGGCGCGCGTACAGCTCGGTGAACCCGGTGGCCGCGACGGCGGAGAGCAGTTCGGCGCGGCCGGCGAAGTGGCGCAGCGGGGCACCGTGCGAGACGCCGGTGTGCTTGGCGATGCCGCGCAGGGTGACCGCCTCGACGCCGTCGGCCGCGAGCAGGGCGACGGCGCCGTCGATCAGGCGTTGCCGGGGAGCGGGGCGGAGATCCATGCCCTGATCTCCTCGGTCGAGACCGGCAACAGTTCCGGGCGCTTCGGCAGGAAGCCGTCGCCGGGGGAGCGGCCGATCAGCCGGTTGCGCAGGCGCGTGATGGCGACCGGCCGGACCACGTGCCACAGCCATTCGGCGTGCGCGCGGGCGTCCGGCCGGGCGGGCGCGCCGGGCAGGTCGGCCAGCCAGCTCGGCTCGAACGGCACCGCCAATGCGGTGAGCAGGTGCGCGGCGAGGCGGCGGTGGCCGAGGTCGGACAGGTGCAGCCGGTCGCGGCCGAAGTACCGCAGGTCGTCGGCGGCGCGGTCGGGCCAGAGGTCGACCAGCTCGGTGCCGTAGGTGGCGGCGGCGTCGCGGATGGCGTCGTTGAGCGCTTCGATCCGGGGGCGCAAACGCTTGCCGAACGGCATGCGGTGGGAGATGTCGCTCAGCGTGAACAGCACCACCTTCGGGGCGAGCCCGGTGACGCGGTGCACGGCGGTGTCCACGCGGCGCGCGAGTTCGGCCGCGCTCGCGCCGGCGAGCACGTCGTTGGCGCCGCCGAACAGGGCGACCAGATCGGGTTGCAGCGTGCTGAGCGCGGGTACCTGCTCGACGGTGATCTGGTCCAGCCGACGGCCGCGCACGCCCAGGTTGGCGTAGCGGAACCCGGGCGCGTCCATGGCGAGCCGGGCGGCGACGAGGTCGGCCCAGCCGCGGTAGCGCCCGTCCGCCGGATGCGGGTCGTCGAGCCCTTCCGTGCAGCTGTCGCCGAGCGCGACAAAGCGTTCGTAACCCATTCATCTCTCCGTCGCCGTCTGTTCAACCCGGTCCCACTTTGTAGCAAACCCATGTAGACGCCGTCTACATCGGGTCTCTGGTTGGGTGGGGGCATGGAGCTGACTGAGCGGTTCGAGAGTTCGGCCGGACAGGTGCGGTGGGCGAGCTTCGGTGACGGCCCGCCGCTGGTGCTGCTGCACGGCACGCCGTGGTCGTCGTTCGTCTGGCGCCGGTTCGCCGAGGTGCTGGCCGGGTGGTGGCGGGTTTACCTCTGGGACATGCCGGGTTACGGCCAGTCCGCGAAGTTCGACGGCCAGGACGTGTCGCTGGCCGCGCAGGCGCGGGTGTTCAGCGAGCTGCTGGACCACTGGGGCCTGGACCGGCCCGCGGTGGTCGCGCACGATTTCGGCGGCGCCGTCTCGCTGCGCGCGCACCTGCTGCACGGACGCGCGTACGAGCGGCTCGCGGTGGTCGACCCGGTGGCGCTCGCGCCGTGGGGGTCGCCGTTTTTCCGGCTGGTGCGGGAGAATGCCGCGGTTTTCGAGGAACTGCCGCCGTTCCTGCACGAGGCGCTGGTGCGTGAGTACATCAACTCGGCGAGTTCGCCGGGGCTGCACGCGGACGTGCTGACGAAGCTGACCGAACCGTGGCTCGGCGAGGTCGGGCAGGCCGCGTTCTACCGGCAGATCGCGCAGGCCGACCAGCGCTACACCGATGAGGTGCAGCCGCGATATCCGGAGATCGACCTGCCGTTCCTGGTCTGCTGGGGTGTGGACGACCAGTGGATCCCGGTGGCCAAGGCGTCGGAGCTGGCCGGGCTGGTGCCGGGTGCGGGGCTGCGGCTGATCCAGGGCGCCGGGCACCTGGTGCAGGAGGACAACCCGGCGGCTCTGCTCGGTGCGTTGCTGCCGTTCCTACGGGGCGAGTAGGCGGCCGCGGTGCGTGCGGACCAGGGAGCGCCGCGGGTCCTCGCGGGGGAGTGCGTCGAGCAGGGCGTCCATGATCTCCGTGTCGTCGACCCCGCATGAAGTGTCCCAATAGGACCAGAGGGCGTCGCTGTCGCCGGTGGTCAGCAGGACGTGGCGCACCAGCGCGGTGAGCGATTCCCGTTCCTCCCGCACCGCGGGCGATTCCGACTCCGGGAGCAGCGGCCCGGGGAAGTCCACGGTGAAGCCACGACGCGCGGCGGACCTGGCGCGCAGGAAGTCCGCGTCCAGTTCGGCGGCCAGCCGGTACGGGCGCGTCCGCACCACCTCCGGGCCGAGTTGCCCGCGCAGCCGGTGGATTTCGGCGCGCACGGTCACCGGGTTGCCCGCGTCGCCGTAGAGCTGCCAGGCCAGCTTGTCCGCGGTCAGCCCGGCCGGGTGCAGCGCCAGCAGGGTGAGGATTTCCGCGTGCCGCAGGGTGATCGGCACCTCGCGACCGTCCACTGTGGCCGAAGGGTAGCCGTCGCCGAGGAACCGCAGGGCGAGCTTCGGCGTTCGCGTCACCCTGGTGCCGCGCTTGACCCGGAGCAGATAACCGTCGGGCAGCGGTTCGACGGTGCCGAGGCGGCCGTCCGGCAGGGTCACCGCGCCGCCGGCCCGCCGGATGTCCACTGTGGACGGCAGTTCGCACGACTCGGTGGCCAGCACCCGCCCGCTCGCCGACAGCAGCGCGCCCGGTTCACCGCGCAACGCGGCCAGGTGCGGCATGTTGGCCCGCCGCGTCTTCTCGTCGCGGACCGCCAGCTGCGCCCGCAACTGTCCCTCCGCCAGGCTCGCCGACGCCGTGACCAGCGCCAGCATCGCCGGGTGGACCGTCCGCAGCGGCCCGCTGACGTCGATCGCGCCCAGCAGGGCGCCGGTGTCGGGGTCGCGCAACGGCGCCGCCGCGCAGGTCCAGGTGTGGTAGGTGCGCACCAGGTGCTCGGCCGAGTAGATCTGCACGGCCTCGCCGGTGGCCAGTGCGGTGCCCATGGCGTTGGTGCCGATCACGTCCTCGGTCCAGCGGGTGCCCTCGGCGAGCCGGACCTCGTCGGCGCGGCGGCAGACGTCGCTGGCCCCCTCGCGCCACAGGATCAGGCCGTCCGCGTCGGTGACGATCATGATGTGCTCGGCGTCGTCGGCGATGCTGACCAGCGTCTGGCGCAGCAGCGGCAGCACCGGCGCGAGCGGGTGCGCTTCCCGCAGGTCGGCGACCTCACCCCGGTCGCAGACCACCGGCGGCAGCTTGCGGTCCGGATCGACGTGCGCGGCGAGCGAGCGGTCCCAGGATTCGGAGATCAGCGAGCGCGGCGACCGCGGCGACGGCACGCCGGACAGCACGGCCTCGTGCACGGCACGCAGCAGCTGCGCGTACTCCATCGGGTCGCGCAGTAGCTCCGGTGCCGGCCGCTCCGCCATGTGGACGAGCGTAGTGAGCGCCGTCACGGCGCTGCAACGTCCGTGCAACGTCACCGCGCCTACCTTCGCCGCCAACGCCAATCCGGGCAACGAAGCAGGAGGTCAGGGCGCAGATGACCAGGTACGCGGCACCCAACACCGAAGGCAGCGTCGTCAGCTACGAGACGCGCTACGACCACTACATCGGCGGTGAGTACGTGGCACCAGCCAAGGGCCAGTACTTCGAGAACCCCAGCCCGGTCACCGGCAAGGCGTTCACCGAGATCGCCCGCGGCACCGCCGACGACATCGAGAAGGCGCTCGACGCGGCCGAGGGCGCGGCGCCGGCGTGGGGCCGGACCTCACCCGAGGAACGCGCCGGCGTGCTGCTCAAGATCGCCGACCGGATGGAGCAGAACCTCGAGACGATCGCGGTCGCCGAGAGCTGGGAGAACGGCAAGCCGGTCCGCGAGACGCTGGCCGCGGACATCCCGCTGGCCATCGACCACTTCCGCTACTTCGCCGGTGCGCTGCGGGCCCAGGAGGGCGGCATCTCGCAGATCGACGCGGACACCGTGGCCTACCACTTCAAGGAGCCGCTGGGCGTGGTCGGCCAGATCATCCCGTGGAACTTCCCGCTGCTGATGGCGACCTGGAAGCTGGCCCCGGCGCTGGCCGCGGGCAACGCCGTCGTGCTCAAGCCCGCCGAGCAGACCCCGGCCTCGATCCACCTGCTGCTCTCGCTGATCGGCGACCTGATCCCGCCGGGTGTGCTGAACGTGGTCAACGGCTTCGGCGTGGAGGCGGGCAAGCCGCTCGCGTCCAGCCAGCGGGTGCGGAAGGTGGCGTTCACCGGCGAGACCACCACCGGGCGGCTGATCCTGCAGTACGCCAGCGAAAACATCATCCCGGTGACCGTCGAGCTGGGTGGCAAGAGCCCGAACATCTTCTTCGACGACGTCGCCGCCGCGAACGACGCCTTCTACGACAAGGCGCAGGAGGGCTTCGCCCTGTTCGCGCTGAACCAGGGCGAGGTGTGCACCTGCCCGTCGCGCGCGCTGATCCAGTCGGGCATCTACGACCGCTTCCTCGGTGACGCCGTGGAGCGCGTGAAGAAGATCAAGCAGGGCGACCCGCTGGACACCGACACGCAGATCGGCGCGCAGGCCTCGAACGACCAGCTCGAGAAGATCCTGTCCTACATCGACATCGGCAAGCAGGAGGGCGCCAAGGTGCTCACCGGCGGCGAGCGCGTCGAGCTGGACGGCGACCTCGCGGGCGGTTACTACGTGCAGCCGACGGTGTTCGAGGGCCACAACAAGATGCGCATCTTCCAGGAGGAGATCTTCGGGCCGGTGGTCTCGGTGGCGAAGTTCGACGACTACGCCGACGCGATGAAGATCGCCAACGACACGCTCTACGGCCTCGGCGCCGGGGTGTGGTCGCGGGACGGCAACGTCGCCTTCCGCGCGGGCCGCGAAATCCAGGCGGGCCGCGTGTGGGTGAACAACTACCACGCCTACCCGGCGCACGCGGCGTTCGGCGGGTACAAGGCGTCGGGCATCGGGCGCGAGAACCACAAGATGATGCTCGACCACTACCAGCAGACCAAGAACCTGCTGGTCAGCTACTCGGACAACGCCCTGGGCTTCTTCTGATGGAGAGGGTGGCCCTCACCGAGGAGGCCGCCGAGTTGCTGCGGGAGCTGGTGGCACAGCACGGGCCGGTGATGTTCCACCAGTCCGGCGGCTGCTGCGACGGCAGCGCGCCGATGTGTTACCCGGCAGGCGAATTCCGCATCGGTGCCGCGGACGTCCACCTCGGGGATCTCGAGGTGGACGGCATCGAGGACGTGCCGGTGTGGATGTCCGGGCCGCAGTTCGAGTACTGGCGGCACACGCACCTGACCATCGACGTGGTGCCGGGACGGGGCAGCGGGTTTTCGCTGGAGGCGCCCGAGGGCGTGCGCTTCCTGATCCGGTCCAAACTGCTGGAGTAGTACGAACGGTCGTGCTAATTTCTCTACCATGACCGAACTGCTGATCAACGGGGTTTTTGTCGGGCAGCCGAGCGTGCTCGGGTACCAGCGCGGCGAGCCCGTGCTCAGCGGCATCACCAAGGCGAGGACCGGCGAGGCGCACCTCGAGCTGTCCGAGGTGAACCTCGCCGGTGACGCCCAGGCCGATCTCAGCGTGCACGGCGGCCCGGACAAGGCCGTCTACGCCTACCCGGCCGAGCACTACCGCGGCTGGGCCGCCGATGCCTTCGACCTGGAACCGGGTGCGGTCGGGGAGAACCTTTCCCTGCTCGGGGCGGACGAATCCACCATCCGCATCGGTGACGTCTGGTCGTGGGGAGACGCCGTCGTCGAGGTGTCCCAGCCGCGGACGCCGTGTTACAAGCTCGGCATGAAAACCGGCCGCCGCGACCTCATCCCGGCGATGATCGACTCCGGCCGCAGCGGCTGGTACCTGCGGGTCCGGCAGCCGGGCACGGTGCCCACCAACGGCTCGCTCACCCTGGTCGAGCGCGACGAAGCGAGTCCGACGATCACCGAGCTGTACCTGATCTCGTTCGCCAATCCGTCGAATCTCGACGCCGGGCAGCGGGCCGCGTACCTGGACCTGGCGCGCCGAGCGGTGAAGGCACCCGCGCTGGCCGAGCAGTTCCGGCACGGCCTGCTCGGCAAGCTGCAGCGGGTGGAGGCGCGCGATGCCGGTTGACGGCAGGCTGGCGCGGGGTGACGCGACCCGGCGCGAGGTGCTGCGGCGGGCGGTCGACCTCGCTTCGGTGGAGGGGCTCGACGGGCTGTCCATCGGCAGGCTCGCCGGTGAACTGGGCCTGAGCAAGAGCGGGGTCTTCGCGGTTTTCGGCTCGAAGGAGGAGTTGCAGCTCGCCGCGATCGAAGCCGCGAACGCGATCTTCACCGAGCACGTGGTGGACCCGGTGCCCGCCTCGCTGACCGGTCCGGACCGGTGCCGGGAGCTGTGCGAACGCTGGCTCGACTACTCGGAGGCCCGGATCTTTCCCGGCGGCTGCTTCTTCTTCCACACGTGCGCCGAATTCGACGCACGGGACGGCCGGGTGCACGACGCACTGGTCGCGCGGAGCCGGAACTGGACCCGGCTGCTGGTGGAATCGCTCGACGGGGTGGCCGACGCCGAGCAGGTGGTCTTCGAAATCGAGGCGCTCGCCCGCGCGGCGAACGCGTTTTCCGTGCTGTACGGGGATGCTGACGCGTACCGGCGGGCGCGGACCGGAATCCGCGCCCGCCTGGCTCAGCTGTGACCTACTTCCACTCGATCTGCGGCGACCGGTAGAAGTCGATGCCCTGCAGCGTCCACCGCGGACCCTGCTTGGCGACCCGGTCGCGGTAGTTCTCCCAGTTGTGCTTGGCCCGCGGCGACCAGCCGAGCTCGGCGATCGCGGTCAGCCGCGGGAACGCCATGAACTCGATGTCGTTGATGTTCCGCAGGGTTTCCGACCACAGCGGGGCTTCCACGCCGAGCACCGACGACTCCGGCACACCCGGGACGAACGTGCCCGGGTCCCAGTCGTAGGCGGTCTTGGCCTCGATGTAGCCGGCCCACTTGAGGCCCAGCTTGGTGTTCTCGTCGTACTTCATGTCCAGGTACGCCTTGTTGGCCGGCGAAACCAGGACCTTGCTGCCGCGCTTGACCGCCTCGGCGACCGCGGCGTCCCCGTCCGGCGTGCTCCACCAGTACTGCGGGGTGGTGGTGGCCGGCGAGTTCGCCTTGGCGATTTCGTGCCAGCCGAACGGCTTCTTGCCGTACTTCGCCGCCATCGGGATGACGCGCTCCATGAACTTCTTGAAGTCCTCGTCGGTGGTCGCGTGCGCCTCGTCGCCACCGATGTGGATGTACGGGCCGGGCGTCATGGCCGCCACTTCGCGGATGACGTCCTCGACGAACTTGTAGGTCAGCTCGCTGTCGATGCACAGCGAGGAGTAGCCGACCTCGATGTCCGTGCGCGGCGGCGGGGCGATCCCGTCGCAGTTCAGCTCCGCGTAGGTGGACTGCGCGGCGTTGGTGTGCCCCGGCATGTCGATCTCGGGCACGATGGTGATCTGCCGCTCGGCCGCGTACTTGTTCAGCGCGGCGTAGTCGGCCTTGGTCAGGTAACCGGCGCCGACGCCGTCCACGCCGGTGCCCGGGCCGCCGCCGACCGTGGTCAGCTTGGGCCAGCTGTCGATCTGGATGCGCCAGCCCTGGTCGTCGGTCAGGTGCAGGTGCAGGTAGTTGATCTTGTACTGGGCCACGTGGTCGATGTAGGCGCGGATCTCGTCCGGCGTGTGGAAGTGCCGGGCCAGGTCCAGGAACGCACCGCGGTAGCCGAAGCGCGGGTAGTCCACGATCCGCCCGCCGGGCACCGACCAGGCGGTGCGCTGCGGGGTGTCGGCCTCGATCTTGGTGCCGAACAGCTGGCGCAGCGACTGGGCGCCGTTGAACAGCCCGGCGGCCGAGTTGGCCCGGATGGTCACGCCGGCGAGGTTCGAGTCGAGCTGGTAGCCCTGGTCACCGATGCGCGGGTCGGCACCGCCGAGCAGCAGCGAGATGCCGGGCGCCCACGACGGCGCCGAGCTGACCTTGAGCGGGTACCCGGTGGCCGGGCGCAGCAGGCCGGCCAGGTAGTCGCCGACCTGCTTGGCCTCCTTCGAGCCCGGCTGGGTGCGGATGCGGCTGAGCGGGGTGAGCCAGAACCGGGACCGCTCGTCCGGCTTGACTTCGACCGGTGCGGGCAGCACGTCGGTCAGCTGGGTTCCGCCGTGGTTCGACGGGGCCGCCGCTTCCTCGGGTGCCGCGGCGGCGGCCCCGGTGGAAGCCACCGTCGACACGGCCAGCACGGCCGCACCGAGCAAGGCGGACAAGGACAAACGCTTCCTCACGGAGCACCTCCGGCAGGGAGACTTAAGAGTGCATAAAGGTATAGACCAATAAACCGGGCAGCACAACGGCCGTTGGTGGGGTTGAGGAATTTCGCGGGCGTCGCCCGGACAGGGAATCCGTAACCGCGCGATCACTCGCCGCGCAGGACGGACCGCAGCGCGTCGAGCACCTGCGGGTCCTCGATGGTCGACGGCACCGGCTCGTCGCGGCCGTCGGCGATCCCGCGCATGGTCTTGCGCAGAATCTTGCCGGACCGGGTTTTCGGCAGAGCGTCCACCACGGACACGTCGCGGAATGCCGCCACCGGGCCGATATCGCGGCGCACCGCGGCCACCAGCTCCTCGCGCAGCCGCGCTTCGTCAATGTCCACACCGGACTTGAGCACGACGAATCCCCTGGGCAGCTGCCCTTTCAGGGGGTCGCGCACGCCGATCACCGCGCATTCGGCGACCGCCGGGTGCGCGGCCAGCACGGCCTCCATCGAACCGGTGGACAGCCGGTGCCCGGCCACGTTGATGACGTCGTCGGTACGGCCCATCACGAACAGATAACCGTCTTCGTCGAGAAAACCGGAATCGCCGGTGAGGTAATGGCCTTCGTACCGCGAAAGGTACGCCTCGACGTAACGGTCGTCGTCACCCCAGAGCGTGGGCAGGGTGCCCGGCGGCAACGGCAGCCTGATGGCGATGGCGCCCTCCTTCCCGGCGGGCAGGTCGTTGCCTTCCTGGTCCAGGATGCGCACGTCGTACCCGGGCACCGGCACGGTCGCCGAACCGGGTTTCACCGGCATCGGCTCGATGCCGCGGAGGTTCGCCGAAATCGGCCAGCCCGTTTCGGTCTGCCACCAGTGGTCGATCACCGGGGTGCCGAGCTTTTCCCGCGCCCAGTGGTAGGTCTCCGGATCGAGGCGTTCCCCCGCGAGGAACAGCGTGCCGAACTTCGACAGGTCGTACTTGGCCAGCTCGGTGGCGTCCGGATCGACCTTCTTGATCGCGCGCAACGCGGTCGGCGCGGTGAACAACGCCTTCACCCCGTGCTCGGCGATCACCCGCCAGAACGCGCCCGCGTCCGGCGTGCCGACCGGTTTTCCTTCGTACAGCACGGAAGTGGCCCCGATCAGCAGGGGCGCGTAGACGATGTAGGAGTGCCCGACCACCCAGCCGACGTCGGAGGCGGTCCACCAGACGTCCCCGGGGTGGATGTCGTAGATCGCGCCCATCGACCACGCCAGCGCGACCGCGTGCCCGCCGGTGTCCCGCACCACGCCCTTGGGCTTCCCGGTGGTGCCCGAGGTGTAGAGGATGTACAGCGGATCGGTCGCGGCGACCGGCACCGCGTCCGCCGGTTGCGCGTCCTCGACCAGCTCGGTCCAGTCGATGTCGCGCTCGCCGAGTTCGGCACGGGCCGCGTCGCGCTGCAGCACGACCACGCTGTCCGGCTGGTGCTCGGTGCCGCGCAGCGCCTCCTCGATGATCGGCTTGTACTCGACCACCCTGGTCGGCTCGATGCCGCAGGACGCGGCCACGATCACCTTCGGCTTGGCGTCCTCGACGCGGGCCGCCAGCTCCTTCGGCGCGAAGCCGCCGAACACCACCGAGTGCACCGCGCCCAGCCGCGCGCACCCGAGCATGGCGATCACCGCCTCGGGCACCATCGGCATGTAGATGATCACCCGGTCGCCGCGGTCCACGCCGAGCGAGCGCAGCGCGCCGGCGAAGCGGGCGACGGCCTCGTGCAGCTCGCGGTAGGTGTAGCGGCTGGTGGTGCCGGTGACGGGGGAGTCGTGGATGAGCGCGACCTGCGCACCGCGGTCGGCGAGGTGCCGGTCGAGCGCGTTGTACGACGTGTTCAGCTCGCCGTCCGGGAACCAGCGGTACAGCGGCGCGGCCGAGTCGTCGAGCGCACGGGACGGCTTCCGGGTCCAGTCGATCCCCTCGGCGGCGGCCAGCCAGAAACCCTCGGGATCCGACATGCTCCGCTGATAGGTTTCGGCGTACTGGGCCATGGGGACCTCCTCGTCGACGAGCCGGCACGCCCATCTTGTACCGGCTGCCCGGCGTGAGCGAAACGAACCCGCTTGACCAGGGGAAACACCCCTGGTGGCAGGTAGCATTGCCGGTTCGGCGGTGACGCGACCGACGCGGTCGAGTCCGCACCGTGATGAACCTGCCGGGCGACGCCCGCGTCCAACGACAGACCCGACATACTGGAGCCGGGTAGCAAGGCAACGACAAGGAGCGGGGAGTGGATTCATTCGCGAGCTCGTTGCTGTCGTTCGCATACGAGGTGTTCGGGCCTGGTTTCTGCCCGGGTGGCGCGGTGTGGGCGACCAGCATGGCGGGCGCGCTGATCGCGTTGTTCCCGGTGGCGGGCGCGGTGATCGTGGCGCTGATCCGGAAGTTCACCGGGAACCGGTACGACCCGACGATGATGGCCGTGATCGGCCTGGTCGCCGGCTTCTTCACGCTGATCATGCCGTGGCTGCTGTTCATCGGGGTGTCGAGCAACTTCAGCGCGGTGCGCGCGGGGGAGAGCGCCGACCTGTCCGCCGGGCTGATGGAGGAGCTGGGCAACAACCGCTGCGACTTCATCGGCAAGCAGAGCGACTACCTCGGCGGTGGGCAGAACGTCTACGAGGCGCTGTTCTACCCGTCGGGCGGGCTGGCCTACGGCTACTACCTCGGTGCGCTGATCGGTCTTCCCGCGCTCACCCTGCTGTTTGTCATGCTGCTGGCCCGCACCGCGCTGCGCCGCGGTCCGAAGTGGCCTGCCCGGTTCTTCTGGATCCCGTTCGTGCTGATGTTCTTCTTCAGCATCGGGGTCTCCGCGAACACCGCGGTGCACCTGTGGCTGGGCTTCCTGCCGGTGATCGTGCTGGGCATCATGCCGGTGGCGCTGGTCGGCCCGCCTGCCTGGTCGACGCTGCAACGCTCGGAACGGCCGCCGGAGCGGCGGCCGGTGGAGCCGCCGCGGCAACCGCCGCCATACGTGCCGCCGCCTTCGCAGCAGCGTCAGCTGCCGCCGCCCGCGCCGCCGAAGGAGTACCCGAAGACCGCGCTGGCGCAGGCACCCGAACCGCAGCCGGCGGAGAGCCCCGGGCTGGCGAACACGCCGGGGCCGATGCCCGTTCCGCCCGGTTCGAGCGGTTCCGCGGGCAGCAGCCGGTACCGCCGGGTCCGGCGGCTCGGGCACGGCGGGTTCGGCACCGTCTGGGAGGCCGTGGACAACCAGCTCGGCCGCACCATCGCGCTGAAGATCGCGCACGCGCCGGACCGGGACACCGTCGAGCGCATGCAGCGTGAGGCGCGGGCGCTGGCCGTGGTCAACCACCCGAACTGCGTGAAGGTGTACGACCTGGTCGAGGAGCCGGACGGGCTCGCGCTGGTGATGGAGTACCTGGAGGGGCAGCCGCTGGGCGCCGCGGTGGACACCGGCGGCCCGCTGGACGACGTGGCCGCGGGCCGGTTGTGGGCGACGATGGCGGGCGCGCTGTCGGCGGCGCACGAGAAGGGTGTGCTGCACCGGGACGTGAAGCCGTCGAACGTGATCCTGGACCCGGCGGGCATCGCGCACCTGATCGACTTCGGCATCGCCCGCAGCAAGGGCGACTCGCAGCTGACCGCGACCGGCATGATGATCGGCACGCCGGACTTCACCGCGCCGGAGACCGCGGCGGGCGCGCCCGCGTCGCCGGCGTCGGACGCCTGGCAACTGGCCGCGACGGTGAGCTACGCCCTGTCCGGCCAGCCGCCGCGGGGCACACGGGAGACGCCGATGGCCGCGCTGATGGCGGCGGCGCGGGCGGAACCGGCGAACAAGCTGCCGCAGCGGAGTGTGCACTCGCGCCTGCTGATCGCCTCGCTGGACCCGGAACCACGCCGTCGTCCGACGCTGGCTTCGGTGCGGAAGGAAGTCGAGGGGTGGCTGTCGCGGGCGGGCAAGTCCCCGGATGGCCCAGTCACCCGAGTGGTACCGCGCGCCCACTGACCCGCTCGCATGTCACGAATGTGGCTTTCGAGACGTTCCGCGTCTCGAAAGCCACATTCGTGACGTCGGTCAGCGCAGCGAGTTCAGGTGCGCCCGGACCGGCGTGGAGAAGGCGCCGCCGCTGGTGGCGTCCCAGTTGGTCGACCAGGTCATCACGCCCCCGATCGCCGGGAACGCTGTCGCGGGCACGTACGAACCGCAGTTCGTGCGCTTGGCCAGGCAGCTCAGCGCGTTGTTCACCACGGTCGGGTTGACGTACCCGCTACCCGCCGCCGACGGCGAAGCGGGCAGGCCGAGCGAGACCTGGTCCGGCCGCAGCGTGCGCAGCAGGAAGCAGGCCTGCGCGGTGATGAAGTCGACGTTGCCCTGGTGCACCACCTGGTCGTTGCAGCCGAGCATGCTGCCCGAGTTGTAGTACTGCGTGTGCACCGCGGTGATCAGGTCCTTCGTCTGCTCGATCAGCTGCAGGTACCGGCCGCCGGGCTGCACGTCGATCGTCTGCGGCGCCATGGTCAGCAGGAACCCGTCGCCGAGCCGCGAGCGCAGCTGCTTGATCGCGCTGGCCGTGTTCGCGACGTTGAGCCCGTGTTCGAGGTCCACGTCGAGGCCCTGGATGCCGAAGTTCTGCGCGATCGCGGCGAAGCTGTCGACGAACCTGGTCACGTTCGCCGGTGAGCTGAGGTCGACGTTGCCCTTCTCCCCGCCGATGGACAGCAGGATCGACTTGCCAGCCGCCTTCTTCGCGGCGATGTCGGCCTTGAGGTCGGCATCGGTGTACCCGCCGACCGCACTGGCCAGTCCGGGGTCCACGCCGAAGGTCACCGCGCCGGGGCGGGCCGGGTCGGAGTTGGCGAAGGCCAGCACGATCACGTCGTAGGCGGCCGGGACGTCGGCGAGCTTCTGCGGCTTCGCGCCGTTGACGAAGTTCTGCCAGTAACCGGTGAGGTGCTTGTTCGGCACCGCCGCGCCCGCGGTGGCGGGCAACCCGGCGAGCAGCAGGAACACCGTCGCGACCAGTGCGGCGAGCGGGGACTTGCGCGGGGACATGTCGGCTCCTTCGGCGACTTGTGGTCTAAACCAATACGGCCATGGTCTGGTCCAATGCGCCGAAAAGCAACAGCTTGACCTCGAGTCAACTGGAGCCTCTAGCGTCGCGACCAGCCAACGAGGAGGGAATTCCGATGACGATTCTGGTGACCGGCGCGACCGGCAACGTGGGTGGCCACGTGCTCCGCCAGCTGCGGGAACGCGGGGTGCCGGTGCGGGCGCTGACCAGGAACCCGGCGGCGGCGAAGCTGCCGGACGACGTCGAGGTGGTGGCCGGTGACCTGGCCGCGCCCGAGACGCTCGACGCCGCGTTCGAGGGGGTGAGCGCCGCCTACCTGATCACCTTCGACGGTTCCGACGGCTCGGCGCTGACCACCGGACCCGAGATCGCCAAGCGCGCCCTCGCGGCGGGCGTCCGGCACGTGACCATGCTCTGGAGCGGGCAACCCGGCCCGCTGGAGGCGGACATCGCGGCCAGCGGGCTGTCCTGGACCACGCTGCAGCCGGTCGAGTTCATGTCCAACACGCTGCTGTGGGCGGACTCCATCCGCACCGAGGGCGTCGCCAGGGATCCGTTCGCCGGGTTGCGCAGCGCGATGGTGCACGAAGCCGACATCGCCGCCGTCGCGGTGGAGACGCTGCTGAACCCCGGGCACAACGGCCGCGAATACGTGCTCAGCGGGCTGGAGGTGCTGACCGTGCCGGACAAGATAGCGCAGCTCAGCGCGGCCACCGGGCGTGACATCCGGTTCGTCGAGCTGACCGAGGAGCAGGCCAGGGCCCGCCTGCGGGACATGGGTGCCTCACCGGAGGCCGTCGACCACGTCATCGGCTGGTACGCCGATCCGCCGGTCGAGGGCTACACCGTGGTGGACACCGTCGAGCGGGTCACCGGCCGCCCGGCACGCACCTTCGCGCAGTGGGCGCGCGAGAACGCCGACGCCTTCCGCTGAGCGCGGGTCACCGCCACGACGGCAGCCACAACTCGGCCTGCCAGTGCGTGTTGGTGATCGAATCGCCGTTCAGGATCGGCCACAGCCAGGCGAAGTTGGCCACCACCAGCCCGACGTACAACGACACCACGAGCAGTCCGGTGCCCCGCCGTTCGAACCCCTGCTGCACCGCGCCGAGCACCTGGCCGAGCACCAGGGTCAGGCCGAGCACCAGGAACGGCGCCATCGGCGTGGCGTAGAAGAAGTACATCTGGCGGTCGAGGTTGACGAACCACGGCAGCAGGCCGGCCAGGTAGGCGACCAGCACGGAGGCGTAGCGCCAGTCCGCGCGGAACAGCCAGCGCCACAGGCCCCACGCGAGCACCGGCACGGCCAGCCACCACATCGCCGGGGTGCCGATCAGCATGGTGGCGCGCACGCAGTCGGCTTCACCGCAGCCGGCCGCGGCGGGCCCGGACTCGTAGGCGTAGAGCATCGGGCGCAGCCCCATCGGCCACGTCCACGGCTTGGATTCCCACGGGTGCGGGTCGTTCTCCGGGGTTTTCAGCCCGGAGTGGAAGTCGAGCACGTGCAGCGAGTAGTGCACGAGCGAGGCGAGCGCGTCGGGCACCCAGCCGAAGATCCACCACGGCTGGATGTTGTCCAGTTCGACCAGGTGCCGGTCGGTGGCTGTTTCGCTGGCGAACCAGAAGGTCCAGGTGCCCAGGTAGACCAGCACCGGGATGGCGACCAGGCCCCACAGCGCCGGGGCGACGTCGCGCCGCAGCGTGCCCACCCACGGCCGGGGCACGCCGGCGGCGCGGCGGGCCGCCACGTCGAAGGCCACGCAGAGCAGGCCGAACGCGATGATGTAGTACAGCCCGGACCACTTGACGCCGAGCGAAAGCCCGATCATCACCCCGCCGGTGAACCGCCACCAGCGGAACCCGAGCCGCGGCCCGTACGGTGATTCGTCGGCCCAGCCTTCGCGCACGGCCAGCGCCATGCGTTCACGCACCTGGTCGCGGTCGATCAGCAGACAGCCGAACGCGGCGACGACGAAGAGCGCGGTGAAGATGTCCAGCATGCCCATGCGCGACTGCAGGTGGAGCACGCCGTCGCAGATGACCAGCACCCCGGCGACACCGCCGAGAAAGGTGGACCTGGTCAGCCGGCGGGCGATGCGGATGACCAGCAGGATGAGCACGGTCCCGGCGAGCGCGGCGGAGAAGCGCCAGCCCCAGCCGTTGTACCCGAAGAGCCACTCGCCGATGGCGATCAGCTGCTTGGCGACCGGCGGGTGCACGATCAGCTCGTAGCCGTAGTTGTCCTCGTAGCCGCCGTTGCGCAGCATCTGCCACGCCTGCGGGACGTAGTGCTTCTCGTCGAAGACCGGCGTGCCCTTGTCGGTCGGGACGCCGAGGTTCTGGAAGCGGATCACGCCGCCGATGACCACCAGTACCAGCGTGACCAGCCAGCCGCGGAGCCGGTCGACCGGCATCGGACGGCCGAGCAGGACGGCTTCGCGGTCGGTGGGCGGGGCGTGCTCGTCAACCGGATCCGGGCGCGGGCCGTCACCGAACGGGCGCGTCAGGAGTGCGGTCACGGGACCCGATCCTAGGCGCCGAGGTGTGAGGACGCCGCGAGCGCCCAGCCCGGGCCGCTCCGCCAGTCCGCCGATCCGGCTGTGCCCGGCCGTGTCCCGGCTGCCCAGCCCGGCTGGTCCGACTGGTCCCGCCCGCCCCAACCCCCGGGGTGGCGACCGCCGGCTTCAAGCAACCGCTCATCTAGGCTCTCGCCATGGCCGAAACCGGGCGGCTGGTGCTCGCCGCGACACCGCTGGGGGACGTGGGTGACGCGTCCCGGCGGTTGGTGGAGGCGCTGGCCGCGGCTGACGTGATTGCCGCCGAGGACACGCGCCGCCTGCGCAATCTCGCCGCCGCGCTGGAGGTCGCGCCTGCCGGCCGGGTGATCAGCTTCTACGAGGACGTCGAAACCGCGCGCCTGCCGAAGCTGCTCGAGTCGATCCGTTCGGGCGAGACCGTGCTGCTGGTCACCGACGCGGGCATGCCCAGCGTGTCCGATCCCGGCTACCGCCTGGTCGCGGTCTGCGTCGAGGAGGAGCTGCCGGTCACCTGCCTGCCCGGCCCGTCCGCCGTGACCACCGCGCTGGCGTTGTCCGGCCTGCCGTCGGACCGGTTCTGCTTCGACGGCTTCGCCCCGCGCAAAAGTGGCGAAAAGGCTAGGTGGCTGAGTGGCCTGGCCACTGAGCCACGCACCACCGTGTTCTTCGAATCACCGCACCGGCTGGCCAGCACCCTGCGTGACGCGGTCGAGGTGCTCGGCCCCGATCGGCGGGCCGCCGTGTGCCGCGAGCTGACCAAAACGTACGAAGAGGTCAAGCGCGGTTCCCTCGGCGAGCTGGCCGACTGGGCCGACCAGGGCGTGCGCGGGGAGATCACCGTGGTGGTCGAGCCCGCGCCCCCGCGCTCGGCCAGCGTCGAGGACCTGGTCGGCGAGGTCGCGGACCGCGTGGCCGCCGGGGAGCGCCTCAAGACGGCAGCCGCCGAGGTGGCCGAAGCGACCGGCGTGTCGAAGAAGGAGCTGTACGACGCGGTACTGGCCGCGCGCAAGTCAGCGAAGTAACGCGGCGACGGCCTCTCGCGCCTTGTCGGCGTCGGGTTCCTCGCCGGAGATGATGTCGGTGTAGATGAACGACTCGGCGATCCGCACGATCAGGTAGGCCAGGTCGTGCACCGGCAGCGGCGGTTCCAGCGCGCCCCGGTCGATCTCCTCGGTCAGCATCGACTCGACCGCCGCGATGGTGCGGCGCTGCACCAGGCTGGCCTTCGTGGTGAGCAGCCGCAGCGCGCGTTCCGGCTCGCGGCGCAGGAACGCGCGGAACGGCCCGTCGTTGTTGACCGTGCGCACGTAGGTGCCGACGACCTCGGCGATCCGCGCCCCGCCCGAGCCGCCGACCG
The DNA here is from genome assembly GCF_003312875.1 of Amycolatopsis albispora. Classification (NCBI taxonomy): domain Bacteria; kingdom Bacillati; phylum Actinomycetota; class Actinomycetes; order Pseudonocardiales; family Pseudonocardiaceae; genus Amycolatopsis; species Amycolatopsis albispora. The sequence goes on along the minus strand of NZ_CP015163.1, from coordinate 5,182,930 downwards.
CGCGGTTGTGCCGGTCGAAGGTGCGCTCGGTGATCGACCAGATGACCTCGCCGAGCAGCTGCTCCCGGTTGCCGACCCACCGGAACAGCGTGGCCCGCCCGACCTTCAGCTCGGCGGCCAGCTCCTGCATGTCGATCCGCCGCCCGGCCAGGAACCACTGCCGCGCCAGCTGGAACGCGTCCGTCACGTCCGGTTTGGTGGAGACCACGTATGGAACATAACACGACATTGTCTCACCATGAGACGATCGGTAGGATCGTCTCATTCGACGAGGGAAAGGCTGGCTGGAATGCGTGCTGTGCAGGTGACCGAGTTCGGCGGACCCGAGGTCCTGAAGCTGGTGGAGCTGCCCGATCCGGAGCCCGGCCCCGGTGAGGTGCTGATCGAGGTCGACCACGCCGGCGTCAACTACGCCGACACGCACCAGGCCGAGAACAGCTATCTCGCGCCGACCGAGCTGCCGCTGGTGCCCGGTGGTGAGGTGGTCGGCCGCACGCCGGACGGCAGGCGCGTGGTGGCGTTGCTCCACAAGGCGGGCGGTTACGCGGAGAAGGCCATCGCGCCGGAAGCGACCACCTACGAGGTGCCGGACGGCGTCGACGACACCGCGGCGCTCGCGTTCATCGCGCAGGGCATGACCGCGTGGCTGCTGCTCCGCAAGAACGCGCACCTGGAGGCCGGTGAGTCGGTGGTCGTGCACGCGGCCGCCGGTGGCGTCGGCTCGCTCGCCGTGCAGCTGGCGAAGGCGTGGGGCGCGGGCCGCGTGATCGCGACCGCCAGTTCCGAGGACAAGCGCGAGCTGGCCGTCGACCTCGGCGCCGACGTGGCGGTGGACTCGCGGGCCGAGAACATGACCGACGTGCTGCGCGAGGCCAACGGTGGCAAGCGGGTGGACATCGTGCTCGACATGACCGGCGGTCGCATCACCGACGAGAGCATCGCCGCGCTCGCGCCGTTCGGCCGCCTCGCCTTCTACGGCATGGCCAGCCGCGAGCAGCCGAAGCCGGTCGAGCTGCGCAACCTGCTCGGCCATTCGACCACCATCTCCGGCATCTGGCTGCCGCACGCGCTGCGCCTGCCGGGCGGCGTGTTCGAGCGCGGCCTCGCCGAGCTGTTCGACCTGGCGAAGAGCGGTCAGGTCAAGGCGATCAACGGCGGCGAGTACGCGCTGGCCGACGCCCGCCGGGCGCACGAGGACATCCGATCCCGCGCGACCACCGGCAAGCTGCTGCTCAACCCCAGGGCGTAGCCAGCAGCCGGTCCAGCGGTGCCGCCTTGTGCAGGCACTCCTGCCATTCGCGGGCCGGGTCGGAGTCGGCGGTGATGCCGCCGCCGACCCCCAGCCACAGCCGGCCCGCGTGCAGTTCGAAGGTGCGGATCGCGACGTTCAGCTCGAGCCCGGCGACCGGGGAGACCAGCCCCATCGCGCCGGTGTACACCCCGCGCGGCACGGGCTCGAGTTCCGCGATCAGGTCGAGCGCGCGGATCTTCGGCGCGCCGGTCACCGAGCCGGGCGGGAAGGTGGCTTCGAGCAGCGCGGCGTCCCCGGTGACCACCCGACCCTCCACAGTGGACTCCAGATGCCAGACGCCGGGCGCCGGGCGCACGGCGAGCAGCTCGGGCACCCGGACACTGCCGACCGCGCAGACCCGGCCGAGGTCGTTGCGCACCAGGTCGGTGATCATCACATTCTCCGCGACGTCCTTTTCGGACTGCCGCAGCAGCCCGGCCAGGTGGTCGTCGTCCGGGCCGCGGCGGGGGAGCGTGCCCTTGATCGGCGTGGAGCGGACCAGATCGCCGTGCCGGGCGAGGAACAGCTCCGGCGACAGGGAAACCACCGAACCCCAGTCGCCGGTGAGGAACGCGGCTCGCCGCGGCCGCAGCCGCCGGGTGCCTTCGCCGAACAGCTCGGCGGCGTTGCCGTCGAAGGCGGCCGAGAAGCGCGTGCAGATGTTCGCCTGGAACAGTTCGCCCGCTTCGATCGCGTGCACGCAAGCCTTCACCGCGTCGTGGTGCTCGGCGGGCAGTGGCCGGTGCAGTTCGGTGGGCGTCCAGCCGTGCCGGGGCGGCACCCCGCGCAACACGGCTTCGAGTTCCTGCCGGAGTTCGTGCGGCTCGTCGCCGTCGACCAGCGCTTCGAACCACCACGTGCCGTCACTGTCCAATCGCAACACGTGATCCGCCCAGCCCCAGGCGGCTCGGGGAAGTGGCGTGCGCCGCCCGCTGGGATCGGTCAGGTCGTAGGACAGGTAACCGAACCAGCCGCCGCCGATCGCGCCGGGCACCACGCCGTCCACCGGGAGCATCGGCAGCGAATACGCCGAATCGGGCGCCACCTCGCCGATCGCCACGCTGGGCGCGAGCACCGCGCGCGAGCCGAACCACTCGCCCGACAACGCGGCCGGTGGCGGCAGGCCGCGGGCGCGGGCGCGCGCGTCGAGCAGCGACAGCGCCACCTCGGGCGCCACCGTCGAGTGCATCGCCGCGCGCACCAACCGCATGGCGGCCATTGTGACCTACCGTCGGGGCATGGTCCGAGTACTGGAAACCACGCGAGTGGCACAGGTCACCGGGGCCGGCACGGGCACCGACGAGCGGTTCGGCATCCACGCCACCGATCTCGGCGTGCTCTGGGACGCCGGGGACGGCCGGGTGCTGGTGCTGTTCGGCGACACCTACGGCGCGGGCTGGGGTGGTGACGGGGCCGGGCCGCCGGAGGCGGACTGGCGGTGCAACGTGCTCGCCCATTCGTCCCAGCGAGACCTGTCGCACGGGCTGGTGCTGGACGGCGTGGTCACCAGGGAGGACGGGCTGGCCGCGCAGGTGCTCGCCTCGGCCGACCCGCGTGACGAGTGGACGATCATTCCCAACGCCGGTATCGCGATCGACGGCAGGCAGTACGTGCACTACATGTCGGTCCGCAGTTGGGGACCGCCCGGCCAGTGGCACACCAACTACGGCGGCATCGCGGTGTCCGACGACGGCGGCGAGACCTGGGCGCAGCCGGCCCGCGCCCGCTGGATCAACCGCGCCGAGCGCGACCACCCGTTCCAGATCGGCTCGTTCGCGCGCGACGACCACCACGTCTACCTGTTCGGCACCACCAACGGCCGTTTCGGACCGGCCTACCTGGCCCGCGTCGACCCGGCGTCCGTGCTCGAACCGGCGGCCTACCGGTACTGGACCGGCGACGGCTGGGGCCGCGACGAGTTCGCCGCCGCGCCGGTGCTGCCGGGCCCGGTCGGCGAGCTGTCCGTGGAGTACAGCGTCCACTTCGGATGCTGGCTGGCGATGCACCTCGACGAGCACCGCGCGGCGATCGTGCTGCGCACCGCGGACCGGCTCGAAGGGCCGTGGTCCGACGGCGAGGTGGTGGTGTCCGGACAGGACTGGCCCGCGCTCTACGGCGGTTACCTGCACCCGTGGGCGCTCGACGGCGACGAGATCTACTACCTGATCTCGCAGTGGGGGCCGTACAACGTGTTCCTGATGAGGAGCAAGTTAGAGAAGTAGGTCCGCCAGTACGAACGGGTACACCACGGCGTCGTAACCGATCTCGCCGTGGAAGCCGGGTGCGTCGTCGCCGCTGCCGTGCTGGTGCACGCCGAGTCGCGAGTGGAACCAGCCGGGACGGCCGGGGATCCCGTTGTGCCGGGCAAGCCACAGCACCACTTCGGAATCGGCCCACTTGTCCGGGTGCAACTCGTGCAGCCACTGCTCGTAGCCCGCGTACACCAGTACCCGCTTGATGTTCGCCGCGTGCCGCAGCCCGCGGATCCAGGACTTGATGAAGCGGTCGCTGATGCCGGGCGCGCGCACGTCCAGCGACGGGGCCAGCGAACCCGGCGCGAACACCCCGAGCGGGCTCGCCGTGCGCAGGAAGTGCGTGACCTGCTCGTGCACCGAACCGGGCCGGGCGAAGTGGCGTGCGCCGGTGTGCAGCCCGGCCGACTGCGCGGCCCGGACGTTGCGGATCGCCGCTGTATCGCTCCAGTTCGTGCTCTCGGTGATCGTCACGCTGGAGAACAGCACCCCGTTGGCACGCACGGTTTTCCAGTCGTCCACCGTTTCGTGGTGGGACAGGTTGATCCCGCGCTCGGGCTCGGGTTCGCGCATTCGCCTCCTCCCCCCGAGGTAAGTGAAAGGCCACCATACGTGCGATCAGCACATATGGTGGCCTCACCGGTCCAGCGTGTCCGAAAATGTCAGCCGCTCACGCGTTTTCCTTCTGGAACGTCCGCACGCCCCAGAACAGGGAGAGCACCGCCATCACCAGCAGCGCCACGCAACCGGTGAACAACGCGTCCATCGTGATGTCCCCGCGGAACGCCGCGCGCTCGGCGTCGACCACGTGCGAGAACGGGTTGATCCGCGACAGGTTGTACAACCACGCCGGGGCCAGCCCGGTGGTGATCGGCACCAGGATCCCGGACAGCAGCAGCAACGGCATCAGCACCGCGTTCAGCAGCGCCGGGAAAGCGGTCTCGCTCTTGATCAGCAGCGCCACCGAATAGGACGCCGAGCCGAGCGTGATCGCCAGCAGCGCCACGATCACCAGGCTCATCAGCACCCCGGTCACCGGCGCGTCCAGCGGGAACACCAGGAACGCCACCACGATGATCAGCAGCGCCTGCACGATCGCCTGGAAGCTGGCCGCGAGCAGCTTGCCGAGCAGCAGGGCCGCCCGGCTGATCGGCGTCACGCGGAACCGCTCGGTGACGCCCGCGCGGTATTCGGCGAGCAGGCCGAACCCGGCGAACGAGGTGCCGAACAACGCGGTCTGCACCATGATCGCCGGGGTGAGCACCGCCCACGAGTTGCCCGGCGGGAAGCCCGGTGTGTTCTCCACGACCTTCTCCATCAGCGGCCCGAAGAAGAACAGGTAGAGCAGCGGCTGCATGATGCCGATCAGCACCCAGGCCGGGTTGCGCAGGGACAGCGTCATGTCCCGCTTGAAGATCAGCCAGATGTCACGGAACATTCGCGGCCTCCGGAGCGGGCGTGGCGGCCTCGGCGTCGCGCAGGGAACGACCGGTCAGGGTGAGGAAAACGTCATCCAGCGTCGGCCGGTGCACCTGCATGGACTCCATCGTGATGCCCGCGGTGTCCAGCGCGCGCAGCAGTTCGGGCATCGCCACGTCACCGCGCGGCACCCGGAAGCGCACCGTGTCCTCCACAATGGACACCTCGTGCGCGCCGGTCAGCCGCCCGGCGATCTCGGCCGCGGCGGCGGCCGACTCGGCGGGCACGCCGACGGTCACGCCGTCACCGGAGACGCGCGCCTTGAGCGAGTCGGGCGTGCCCTCGGCGACGATCTCGCCGTTGTCGATGACCAGCACACGGTCGCACAGCGAGTCGGCCTCGTCCAGGTAGTGCGTGGTCAGGAAGACCGTGACGCCGTGCTGCGTGCGCAGCGCGCGGATGTGCTCCCACAGGTTGGCGCGGCTCTGCGGGTCCAGCGCGGTGGTCGGCTCGTCCAGGAAAACCAGGCCGGGCCGGTGGATCAGGCCGAGCACGATGTCGAGGCGGCGGCGCTGGCCGCCGGAGAGCGTTTTGGTCTGGCGCTGGTCCAGGCTGGCCAGGTCCAGCTGCTCGGCCAGTTCGGCGCCGCGGGCCAGCGAGTCGGCCTTGGACAGTCCGTACAGCCTGCCCTGGATCTCGATCTCCTCGATCACCTTGCAGTCCTGCCAGGTGCCGCCGGCCTGCGCGACGTACCCGATGCGGCGGCGCACCCCGACCGGGTCGGCCAGCAGATCGCAACCGCCGACGGTGGCCTGCCCCGAAGTCGGCTTGAGCAGCGTGGTGAGCATCCGGAGCGTGGTGGTCTTGCCTGCCCCGTTGGGCCCCAGGAAGCCGACCAGTTCCCCCTCGGCCACATCGATGTCGACGCCCTTGACGGCGTCGACCGTGCGGCCACGGGCGGTGAACCGCCTGGCGAGGCCGCGTGCGGTGATCATGCCTTCCCCTCTCGGTAATCAAATTTGACTAGTGAAGCGACCGGTATGTTCCCTGGCTATCGCGATCGGGTCAACCGGGATTACCGGTGCACGGGAAAGGTGGGCGGCTCGTCGTCGGCCATCTGGTACTCGCCCGCCTCCAGCGCGGTGACCAGGTCGTGCACCCAGGAGCGCACGGTTTCGGTGAGCCCGCCCCAGAGCCCGTACATCCGCACCACGTGCGGCGGGTGCCCCCACTCGCGTGCGTGCTCGGCGGTGTGCGCGGTCTCCGCGGTCGCGCCGTCGAGCCGGACCTCCAGCAGTTTCAGCAGCTCGATGGCGCGCGAGCGCTCCAGCATCGGCATCAGCACGATGCCGGCGGACAGCTCGTGCCCGGTGATGTCGGCGTCGGTGAGCGCGCCGGTCAGCAGCCGGAAGAACTCGCGCTCACCGGCTTCGGTGAGCTGGTAGGCCACGCGGTCCGGGCCGCGCCCCGACTCGGTCTCGACCTCTTCCAGGAGTTCTTCGCGCGCCATCTTCTTCAGCGCGTGGTAGATCGAGCCGGGCTGCACGCTGGCCCAGCTGTCCGCACGCCAGTTGAGCAGCTCCCGCCGCACCTGGTAGCCGTGGGCGCGGCCGCTGATCCGCACCACGCCGAGCACCAGCAAGCGGGTCGCGGACAACGGGCCTCCCAGGACAGAACGCGAGTGACGGCTTCCGTAGGCTAATCCGGTATGAGCACCCCTGTGTTGACCGCGGTGGCCTGGCCCTACGCCAACGGCCCCCGCCACATCGGCCACGTGTCCGGCTTCGGCGTTCCGTCCGACGTCTTCTCCCGCTACCAGCGAATGGCCGGCCACCGGGTGCTCATGGTCTCCGGCACCGACGAGCACGGCACGCCGATCACCGTGCAGGCCGACAAGGAGGGCCTGACCGCGCAGCAGACGGCGGACAAGTACACCCGCCAGATCGGTGAGGACCTGCGTGGCCTCGGCCTGACCTACGACCTGTTCACCCGCACCAGCACCGGCAACCACGCCGCGGTCACCCAGCAGATCTTCCTGGCGCTGCACCGCAACGGGTACGTGGTGCCGAAGACCACGCGGGGGGCGATCAGCCCGTCCACCGGGCGCACCCTGCCCGACCGCTACGTCGAGGGCACCTGCCCGATCTGCGGGTACGACGGCGCCCGCGGCGACCAGTGCGACAACTGCGGCAACCAGCTCGACGCCGCCGAGCTGATCAACCCGAAGTCCCGGATCAACGGCGAGACCCCGAAGTTCGTCGAGACCGAGCACTACTTCCTCGACCTGCCCGCGTTCACCCAGACCCTGGGCAAGTGGCTGTCCACCAAGACCGACTGGCGGCCGAACGTCCTCAACTTCACCAAGAACCTGGTCGACGACATGCGGCCGAGGGCGATCACCCGCGACCTCGACTGGGGCGTGAAGATCCCGCTCGACGGCTGGCGCGATCAGGGCATGAAGCGGTTCTACGTGTGGTTCGACGCGGTCATCGGCTACTTCTCGGCCAGCGTGGAGTGGGCGCGCCGCTCCGGCGACCCCGACGCCTGGCAGCAGTGGTGGAACAACCCGGACGCCCGGTCGTACTACTTCATGGGCAAGGACAACATCACCTTCCACGCGCAGATCTGGCCCGCGCTGCTGATGGGGCACAACGGCCAGGGCGACCGCGGTGGTGAGCCGGGCCCGTACGGCGAGCTGAACCTGCCCAGCGAGATCGTCTCCAGCGAGTTCCTCACCATGAGCGGCTCGAAGTTCTCCACCTCGCGCGGCACGGTCATCTACGTCAACGACTTCCTGCGCGAGTACGGCCCGGACACGCTGCGGTACTTCATCGCCGCGGCCGGGCCGGAAACCCAGGACACCGCGTTCACCTGGGACGAGTTCGTCCGGCGCACCAACTTCGAGCTGGCCAACGAGTGGGGCAACCTGGTCAACCGGTCGATCTCGATGGCGCACAAGAACAACGGCGGCGTGCCCGCGCCGTCCGCGCCCGCGCCGGCCGACGAGGAGCTGAAGGCGCTGTCGCGGCAGGCGTTCGACACCGTCGGCGGGCACCTCGCGCGCTCGCGGTTCAAGCTGGCGCTCGGCGAGGCGATGAAGGTGGTCTCGGCGGCGAACAAGTACCTGTCCGACCAGGAGCCGTGGAAGCTCAAGGAGAACCCCGAGCGGCGCGACAGCGTGCTGCACACCGCGCTGCAGGTGGTTTCCGACGCGAACACCATGCTGACGCCGTTCCTGCCGCACTCGGCGCAGAAGGTGCACGAGGCGCTCGGCGGCACGGGTGTCTGGGCGGCGCAGCCGGAGCTGCAGGACGTCGAGGACCTCGACATCGACGGTCGCGTGAACCCGATCCTCACCGGGGACTACGCGGCCGAGCAGGCTTCGTGGGCGTCCACCCCGATCGAGGTGGGGCGTCCGCTGGCCAAGCCGTCGCCGCTGTTCGCCAAGCTCGACGCGAAGCTGGGCGAGACCGGGCCGGACTGGGCGCCGATCGAGCCGTGAGCAAGAAAGAACTCCCACCGGTGCCGGACAGGCTGCCGGCACCGGTGGTCGACGCGCACACGCACATGGACGCCTGCGGCGCGGTTACCGCGGCCGACGTGACCGCCATGGCCGACCGCGCCGAGGCGGCCGGCGTGGCCCGCGTGGTCACCGTCGCGGACGACCTCGCCGCCGCCCGCTGGGCCGCCGAAGCGTCCACTTGGGACAGCCGAGTGTTCGCCGCGGTGGCAGTGCATCCCACGCGCACCAAGGATTTCGGCGAGGCGGAACGGTCCGAAGTGGAGCGACTGGCCCGCGGTGAGCGGGTGGTGGCGGTCGGCGAGACCGGGCTGGACTACTACTGGGACTACGCCCCGCACGACGCCCAGCAGGAGGCCTTCCGCTGGCACATCGACCTGGCCAAGCGGCTCGGCAAGACGCTGATGATCCACGACCGCGACGCGCACGACGACGTGTTCCGCATCCTGGCCGAGGAGGGCGCCCCCGACACGGTGGTCTTCCACTGCTTCTCCGGTGACGGAGAGTTCGCCCGGAAGTGTCTCGACGCCGGTTACGTGCTTTCGTTCGCGGGCACGGTGACCTTCAAGAACGCACGCGGACTGCACGAAGCGGCGCGGATTTCGCCCCTCGGTCAATTCGTGGTCGAGACCGACGCGCCCTTCCTCACCCCGCACCCGTACCGGGGACGGCCCAACGAGCCCTACTGCACGGCCTACACCGTGCGTAACCTCGCTGAGCTGCGGGAAGAGCCGGTCGAAACGATCGCGGACGCGGTGCGCGAGACCGCCGAACGGGTTTTCCGACTCCCCACCGTTACTTAGGGTTTGACGCATTGCGACAAAAGATCCGGCCCACTGGTCCATCTGAGGAGTGACGCACATCACGACACTGCGAGGGGTGTTTGCGTTGCCCCCGAGTCTTCGTTACTGTCCCGTGATCGTGCCGGTCGGTTGCCCGCAGAGGGGCGGCGGCCGGGACACCCACAGTCACGTCAGTGCACGTCGGGGAAGTGAGGCCGGGACCCCGAATCCCGGGAGCACTTGGATGGCGCTGGCTGCGGGAGCCGGATAACCGGCGCATGGCGCCGAAATGAAGGCAACGGCCTTTTGCTGAAAGGGATCGACCCAGTGACTGGTGGTTACGGGCGCGGCGGTTACGCGCGCCAGGACAACCCGACGAGCATGTTCGCCTCCTCCGGTGGGGGCGTCGGCACGCTCGACTGGCCCAACCCCGAGGGCGAACTCGACTTCGCGGACTTCTCCGACGACCTGAACGTCACCCAGCACGACGTGCTGACCGTGCTCGGCCCCGACGCCGACGCGCTGATGGCCGAGGCCAACGTCGACGTCGACGAGCTGATCCGGCTGATCAACGCCGAGACCACGATGCTCCCGCCGATCGTCATCCCCGACGAGATCAGCGAGGACCGGGTCGCGCAGGGCCAGCCGCTGCCGGTCGAGGACGGCGTGGTCAAGGCCGCCAAGACCTGGAAGAAGCGCTTCCTCAAGGGCGCCGTGCTGGCCGTGCTGATCACCCTGACCGGTGGTGGCGCCGCCGCGATGGCGATGAACAAGAGCGTCACGGTCGACGTCGACGGCGCGCAGCAGACGGTGAACACCTTCGGCGGCACGGTCGGCGAGGTGCTCAAGGACGCCGGGTACGAGATCGGCGCGCACGACGCGATCTCCCCGTCGCCGGACGCCAAGGTCGCCGACGACACGGTCATCACCCTGGAGCGCGGCCGCCAGCTGAACCTGATCGTCGACGGCAGCCCGCGTGAGGCGTGGGTGCGCGCGACCACGGTTTCCGAGGCGCTGACCCAGCTCGGCCTTGCCGAAGCGGCCAAGCCCGGCACCTGGATGTCGGTCGGCGGCGACGGGCAGATCCCGCTCGAGGGGATGACCCTCGAGGTCAAGACCCTGAAGAACATCACGCTGTACGACGGTGGCAACGAGCCCCGCCAGGTGCAGACGAACGCGGTGACCGCCAAGGAATTCTTCGGCGAGCTGCAGCTGACGATCGGTCCGGAGGACAAGGTCGACGGCGGCATGGACTACAAGCTGACCGACGGCGCCGAGGTGCACATCAGCCGCACCGGCGTGTCCGTGGTGAACGAGGACGAAGAGATCCCGCCGCCGGTCGAGGAGATCAAGGACGACACGCTCGACAAGGGCAAGACCGTTGTCGAGGAAGAGGGCGAAGCCGGTTCGAAGAACGTCACCTACCGGGTGACGAAGGAGAACGACAAGGAAGTCGCCCGCGAGAAGATCTCCGAGGAGATCACCAAGGAAGCCAAGCCGAAGAAGGTCCGGGTCGGCACCAAGAAGGCGCCCACGCCCGCGATCTCGGACGGTTCGGTGTGGGACCGGCTCGCGCAGTGCGAGTCCACCGGCAACTGGGCCGCCAACACCGGCAACGGCTACTACGGCGGCCTGCAGTTCAACGCCAGCACCTGGAAGGCCTACGGCGGTGCGCAGTACGCGGCGCTGCCGCACCAGGCCAGCCGGGAGCAGCAGATCGCCGTCGCCACCAAGCTGCGCGACTCCCGCGGCGGCTACGGTGCCTGGCCGCACTGCTCGAAGAAGCTCGGCCTCTCTTGACGCACTGACTCTCTCGAACGTGGCCTCCCGCGCCCAGTCGCGCGGGAGGCCACTTTTCGTTTCCGCTCCGCTCCCATGTCACGAATGTGGCTTTCGAGACGTTTGGCGTCTCGAAAGCCACATTCGTGACGTCGGGCAGCGGGGTGGGCCCGAACCCGGGCGCCTAAACTCCCGGACGTGACCAAACCCGCCGGGCTGCTCGGCCCCGCCGAGATCCGCGGCCTGGCCGCCGAGCTGGACGTGCGGCCGACCAAGAAGCTCGGCCAGAACTTCGTCCACGACCCCAACACCGTGCGCCGGATCGCCGAGCTCGGCCGGGTCACCGCGGACGACGTCGTGCTCGAGGTGGGTCCCGGGCTCGGCTCGCTGACGCTGGGTCTGCTCGCCACCGGCGCCCGCGTGGTCGCCGTCGAGATCGACCCCGTCCTCGCCCAGCGCCTCCCCGCGACCGTCGCCGAGCACGCGCCCGGCGCGGCCGGGAACCTGACCGTCGTCCCCGCCGACGCGCTCAAGGTCCGCCAAGCCGACGTCGGCGAACCCACCGCGCTCGTCGCGAACCTGCCCTACAACGTCGCCGTGCCGGTCGTGCTGCACCTGCTCGCCGAGCTGCCGTCCCTCAGCCGCGGCCTGGTGATGGTCCAGACCGAGGTGGCCGACCGCATGGCCGCGGGCCCCGGCAGCCGGACCTACGGCGTGCCCAGCGTCAAGCTCGCCTGGTACGGCCGCGCCAAGAAGGTGGCCGCGGTGCCGCGCGCGGTGTTCTGGCCGGTGCCCAACGTCGATTCCGCGCTGGTCGCCTTCGAGCGCGTCGAGGCCACTTATCCAGCTGAGCGGAAGACCGTGTTCGCCGTGGTCGACGCGGCCTTCGCGCAGCGGCGCAAGACCCTGCGCGCGGCACTGGCGGGCTGGGCGGGGTCCGCCGAGCGCGCCGGCGAGCTGCTGACCTCGGCCGGTATCGATCCACGGACCCGGGGTGAGCAGCTCACGGTCGAGCAGTTCGCCCGCATCGCGGCGGCGGCGGAAAACGAGGGATAACGCCGCTGTTCGTGTGATCTGCGACCACGGGCTTGCGTTCGGAGAACCGGATCGGGTGTACTCCTTGTGCATCCATCCCGAGCGACTGAGAGGCCTGGCTCGCCGAAGTCGCAGCAACCACCCGAGAGGGCAGGTGCTAACGCCAGGACCGATGGAGGAATCCTGTGTACCGGTCGCGAATGCTGACTCGACGCCGAGTAGTGGATGAAGGTCGCCGCACGGTAAGTGCGTGTCGTCGCTCCAACGACTGACCCCAGTACCCACTCTCGCCGCTTTCCGGTTTACGCCTCACCGTCGTCTCGGCGGTGCTTCCTTGTGGTCGGCGCGCGCCCGCGCCCAGCTGTTGGAGCATTCACGTGATCACGCTCGAAAACCTGACCAAGTCCTTCCCCGGCGACTCCGCGCCCGTGCTGGCGCTGCGGGACGTCAACTTCGACATCAACGCAGGCTCGCTCTACGGCGTGGTCGGCGCGGCGGGCTCCGGCAAGTCCACCCTGGCGCGGTGCGTCGCGCTGCAGGAACGTCCCGACCGCGGCGTGGTCCGCCTCGACGGGCTCAACACCGGCACGCTCGACGGCCGCCGCCTCCGCGAGATCCGCCGCCAGGTCGGCATCGTCGACTCCCGCGTCGCGTTGCAGCCCGAGCGCACCGTCGCCGGGAACGTGGCCTCGCCGCTGGAACAGCTCGGCGTCGAGGGCCCGCGCCGCCGCACCCGCGTCGGCAACCTGCTCGACCTGGTCGGCCTGACCCAGCGCGGCGGCCAGCACCCGGCCGAGCTGAACCCGGGGCAGCGCCGCCGGGTGGCCGTGGCCAAGGCGCTCGCCACCTCGCCCGCCGTGCTGCTCGCCGACGACCCGACCGCCGGGCTCCAGAACGAGGAGGCCGCCGGTGTGCTCACCGCGCTCGACCGGGCCCGCGCCGAGCTGGGCCTGACCGTGCTGGTCACCACCCCGGACGCCGGCGTGGTCCGCCGCATCTGCGACGACGTCGCGGTGCTCGAAGACGGCCGCGTGGTGGAGAACGGCAACGTGCTCTCGCTGCTGGTCGACCCGTCGAGCCGCACCGCGCAGGCGCTGCTGCCCGCGATCGAGACCACCCGCGCGCAGTCGGCCCGCTACGACCGCGCGGTCGACGTGGTGCTGATCGGCTTCGCCTCGGTCGGCGCGCTGCTGCCGGAGGCCGCCACCCGCTTCGGCATCGACATCGCCACCATCGGCGGTGGCCTGACCCGGATCGGGGACACCCCGGTCGGCCGGTTCCGCATCGGCCTGCGTGGTGAGCAGGCCGACGGCGCGCTGGCCTGGATCGCTGAGCGCGGTGCGCACGTGACGCACCCGGTCAGCGGCCCGCAGGGCGTCGCCGCCTGATCGTCCACCCGCCGTGGGTGCCGGGGCCGTCAGAACGGCCCTGAGCACCCACGGCCTTTTTTCGGCCACGTAGGCTGTGCTCGTGCTCGCTGTCGTTCCGCCACCAGTCACCGTCCGGGTGCCCTCGAAGATCAACCTGCACCTGGCCGTCGGTGACCTGCGCGAGGACGGTTACCACGAGCTGGTGACCGTGTTCCAGGCGTTGTCGCTGGCCGACGAGGTGACCGTGGCGGTGACCGACGACCCGGGCGTCGAGGTCTACGGCGAGGGCGAGAAGTCCGTGCCGACCGGGGCGAACAACCTGGCCTGGCGGGCGGTGCAGGCGCTGGCCGCGCACGTCGGGCGCGCGGAGAGCGAGCCGAAGATCCGGGTGGTGCTGCGCAAGGGCATCCCGGTGGCCGGCGGCATGGCCGGTGGCAGCGCCGACGCGGCGGCCACCCTGGTCGGGCTGGCCTCGTTGTGGAAGCTGGAGATCTCCCGCGACGAACTCGCCGAGGTCGCCGCGAAGCTCGGCAGCGACGTGCCGTTCGCGCTCTACGGCGGCACCGCGCTCGGCACCGGCCGCGGTGAGCGACTGGTGCCGGTGCTTTCGCGGCACACCTTCCACTGGGTGCTGGCCTTCGACCAGAAGGGCCTGTCCACGCCGCGGGTGTTCGCCGAACTCGACCGGCTGCGCGAGGAGGGCGATCCACCGCGGATCGGCTCGCACGCGCCGGTGGTCGAAGCGCTCGCGTCCGGCGACCCGAGACAGCTGGCCCTGTTGCTGGGCAACGATCTTCAAGCCGCCGCCGTCTCGCTGCGCCCCGGCCTGCGCCGCACGCTGCGCGCCGGGGTGAACGCCGGTGCGCTGGCCGGCACGGTCTCCGGCTCCGGCCCGACCTGCGCTTTCCTCTGCGAGGACGCCGAATCCGCGCTCGAAGTGGCGGCCGAGCTGTCCGGCGCCGGGGTGTGCCGCACGGTCCGGGTCGCGCACGGGCCGGTGCCCGGCGCCCGGATGGTCGGCGGCGGCGACAACGACCCCCGTCCGGCTCCCCCGCAGGTGCACGCGTAATGGTCAACCTGGTCAACCTCGAATCCGTGTCCAAGTCCTACGGCGTCCGGCCGTTGCTGGACAACGTCTCGCTCGGTGTCGGCGAGGGCGAGCGCATCGGCGTCGTCGGCCTCAACGGCGGTGGCAAGACCACCCTGCTCGAGGTGCTCACCGGCATCGCGGAACCGGACAGCGGCCGGGTCAGCCAGGTGCGCGGGCTGCGCATGGCCGTGGTCACCCAGCGCACCGAGCTGATCGGCGAGACCGTGCGCGACGCCGCGCTGGCCGCCTACGACGCCGAGCACGAATGGGCCGCCGACGCCCGCGTCCGGTCCATTGTGGAGGGTCTGGGGATCACCGCGCTGGGCCTGGACAACCCGACCGCCACGCTGTCCGGTGGCGAACGGCGCCGGGTGGCACTGGCCGCCGCGCTGGTCGGCGAACTGGACCTGGTGGTGCTCGACGAGCCGACCAACCACCTCGACGTGGAGGGGGTGCGCTGGCTGGCCGACCACCTGCTGGCGCGCAAGGTCGCGCTGGTGGTGGTCACGCACGACCGCTGGTTCCTCGACACCGTGTGCGGGCGGACCTGGGAGGTCGTCGGCGGGCGCGTGGAGCAGTACGAAGGTGGTTACGCCGACTGGGTTTTCGCGCGGGCCGAACGCGCGCGGCTGGCCGCGACGCTGGAGGAGAAGCGGCAGAACCTGGCGCGCAAGGAACTCGCCTGGTTGCAACGAGGCGCGAAGGCACGCACGTCGAAGCCGCGGTACCGGATCGAAGCCGCCGAAGCGCTGATCGCCGACGTGCCGCCGCCGCGCGATTCCGTCGAGCTGATGAGCTTCGCCAGGCGGCGGCTGGGGAAAACGGTCGTCGAGCTGGAGGACGTGACCCTGGTCGCCGGAGAGAAACCCTTGCTGGACAAGGTGACCTGGCGCATCGGCCCGGGTGACCGGATCGGCCTGGTCGGGGTGAACGGCTCCGGCAAGACCACGTTGCTCAAGGCGCTGGCGGGGGAGACCGAGCTGGCCGGTGGCCGCCGGATCCAGGGCAAGACCGTTCGCCTGGCGCACCTGACCCAGGAACTCGAGGACCTGCCGGGGCACCTGCGGGTGCTGGAGGCGGTCGAAGAGGTCGCCGGCCGGGTGGTGCTCGGCAAGCAGGAGCTGTCCGCGTCGCAGTTGGCCGAGAAGCTGGGCTTCCCGCCGGCGCGGCAGTGGACGCCGGTCGAGGATCTGTCCGGTGGTGAGCGGCGGCGGTTGCAGCTGGTGCGCCTGCTGATGGCCGAGCCGAACGTGCTGCTGCTCGACGAGCCGACGAACGACCTGGACATCGACACCCTGCAGCAGCTGGAGGACCTGCTCGATTCGTGGCCGGGCACGATGGTGGTGGTCTCGCACGACCGGTACCTGACCGAACGGGTCTGCGACGCGGTCTACGCGTTGTTCGGCGACGGGCGCATCACGCACCTGCCCGGCGGCATCGAGGAGTACCTGCGGCGTCGCCTGACCGCGACGCAGGACCGGCCCGCGGCGAAGAAGGCCCCGGAACCCGCCGACGCCGGGCCGAAGCTGTCCTCGGCCGAGGTGCGCGCGCTCGGCAAGGAGCTGTCGCGGCTGGAGCGCAAGCTGGACCAGTTGCACGACAAGGAGCAGAAGCTGCACGCGCAACTGCTCGAAGCGGCCACCGATCCGGCGAAGCTGATGGAGCTGAACGCTCAGCTGAAGACCGTGCAGGCGGAGAAGGACGAGGTCGAGCAGCGCTGGCTGGAGACCTCCGAAGCCATCGAGTGACCCAGCCCGCACAGGGCTTCCGGCGGCGCCCTCTAAAGTGAGCCCATGAGTCGGTTCGTGGACACCCTGGTCGCCACCGCGGCCGCGGGCGGTCAGCAGCGGGGCATGGTCACTGGGGAGCCGAAGGAACCGGTTCGCCGCACCTGGGCGGAGGTCCACGAGCAAGCCAGGCGGTTCGCCGGCGAGCTGATCCACCGCGGGCTGGAGCGCGGCAGCGCGGTCGCCGTGCTGGCCGCCGCGCCGTCGCTGATCGCGCCCACCGTGCAGGCCGTGTGGCTGGCCGGTGGAAGCGTGACCATGCTGCACCAGCCGACCCCGCGCACCGACCTGGCCGAGTGGGCCGAGGACACGCTGCGCGTGCTGCGGATGATCGGCTCGGAGCTGGTGCTGCTCGGCGAGCCGTTCGACCAGCTGGCGCCGGTGCTCACCGAGCACGGCATCGCCTTCCACTCGATCATCGACCTGGACGCGGGCGAGCCGATCGCCGAGCCGGTGCCGGTCGGTGAGGACGACCTCGCGCTCCTGCAGCTGACCAGTGGTTCCACCGCCGAGCCGAAGGCCGTGCGGATCACCCACGGCAACCTGTACACCAACGTCAAGGCGATGGTCGAGCGCGCCGAGTTCGACTTCGAGACCGACGTGATGGTGTCGTGGCTGCCCACCTTCCACGACATGGGCATGGTCGGCTTCCTCACCGTGCCGATGACCTTCGGCGTCGAGCTGATCAAGATCACCCCGGTCGAGTTCCTCACCGGGCCGCTGATCTGGCCGCGGCTGATCACCAAGTACGGCGGCACCACCACCGCCGCGCCGAACTTCGCCTACGCGGTGGTCGGCAAGCGGATGGCGCGGGCCGACGAGGACTTCGACCTGTCGAAGCTGCGGATCGCGCTGAACGGCGCCGAGCCGATCGACGAGACCGCCGTGCAGACCTTTGTGGACGCCGGGGCGCGGTTCAAGATGCCGCCGGAGTGCGTTTTCCCGGCCTACGGCATGGCGGAGGCGACGCTGGCGGTGTCGTTCGCGCCGCTGTTCACCGGGCTGACCCTGGACGTGGTGGAGGCCGAGGCGCTGGAGGCGCACAACCGCGCGGTGCCGGTGCCCGAAGGCGATCCGCGCCGGGGGACCGAGGAGGTCCGTTCGTTCGCGGTGCTCGGCCGTCCGCTCGACGGTCTCGAAGCGCAGATCGCCGACGACTCCGGCAAGGTGCTCGGCGAGCGCGAGGTCGGCGAAATCCGGCTGCGCGGGCCGGCCGTCACCCCCGGATACTTCACTGTGGACGGTCCACTGGAGACACAGGACGCCGACGGCTGGATCGACACCGGCGATCTCGGCTACCTGGTGGACGGGCAGATCGTGATCTGCGGCCGCCGCAAGGACGTGATCATCATGGGCGGCCGGAACATCTACCCGACCGACATCGAGCGCGCCGCCACCTCGGTGGAGGGGGTGCGGCTGGGCAACGCGGTCGCGGTCCGGATCGACGCGGGCAGCAGGCGCGAGCGGTTCGCCGTGGTGCTGGAGTCCAAACTGGCCGGTGACGAGGCCGAGGAACGACGGCTGGCCAAGGAGGTCGCCGCCCGCGTGCGCGACGCGGTGGACGTGCGGCCGTTCGCCGTGGTGGTGCTGCCGGCGGGCAGCCTGCCCAAGACGCCGTCGGGCAAAGTCAAACGCGCCGCCACCGCGACGCGGTACGCCGAGCAGATCGAGCAAGCAGCGCGGTAAGCACGGGCTACCCGAACACGAATGTGGCTTTCGGGGCGGATTTCGCCCCGAAAGCCACATTCGTGTCCAACTTGGTGGCCAGTGGACGCGGCGGCGGCCGCAGCGCAAAGTCCTCAGCAGTCGACGAGTACCTGCCCCCCACGCGTTGCCCGGTGTCACGAATGTGGCTTTCGGGACGCCGAACGTCTCGAAAGCCACATTCGTGACACCCCGGCCACCCCCGCACCCTCGAGCGCAGCGCCCCCACCGGAGCAGGGGGCAAGCCGTGCAATGAATGTGGCTTTCATTGCGCCAGACGCTATGAAAGCCACATTCATTGCACGTGAGGGCAGGTGAACGGCCCCTAGCTGCGCACCCGCCGCCACAGGGACTTGCGTGAGTGGGTGTGTTCCAGCGCCGGCGCGATGTAGGCGTTCGTCGAGTGCGGGGTCCAGCCTTCGCGCTCGGCGAGCGTGCTTTCCACCTGGCGCAGGAACGCGTCGACCTCCTGCTGGTCGTATCCCCGCTTCCCGAGCGCGGGCCTGCCGAACGACACCTCGTGCACCTGGGCGGCGGTCAGGTGCTCCTCGCCGTCGAGGGTTTTGGCGATCCGGTCGAGGAACTTGTCCACGTCCGCCTCGTTGTACCCGCGCGTGCCGATCGGCGCGCGGTGGAACTGGATGGTCAGCACATCGGCGGCGGAGACGGCCATCACCGCTCCAGGTACTCGTCGGCCGGGGCCGAGCGGGCCCTGGCGTCGGTGGCCTGCGACGCCGCCCTGGCCGCGGGCACCTGGTGTGCCCGCCAGTCGGCGCCGAGATGGGACAGCAGCGCCTCCTCGGCGGCGTCGAGGAACTCGTCGACCTCGCGCTCGTCGTACCCCCGCTTGCCGATCAGCGGCTTGCCGAACAGCACGTGGTGCACCTCGGCCGCGGTCAGGTCGTCCTGCCCGTCGAGGGTCGCGGCGATCCGCTGAACGAAGTCGTCCACCTCGTTCTTGGCGTAACCGCGCCTGCCGATCGGGGCGTTCCCGAAGGCGGTGCTCCGGGCGTCATCGGCGGTCATGGACATGAGGGGTCTCCCTAGGGTTTCGGTTACGTCCCCTGTCCGTCCTAGTGCGCGCGAGGCGGCGCGCGGAAGACCCGCTACTCGAACAGGGGCGGGACCGCACGCCTTCGGGTGAGCATCCGGGCACTCAGGGTGTCGATCGTCACCCTTGTCGCCGAGGCACAGGTCACCGCCGATCAGCCGGCGTGGAAGGCGTTCTGGGCCGCCAGCAGCCCCTTCTCGACGAGCGCTTCGACGGCGTCGGCGCAGCGGTCGAGGTTGAGCGCGAGCTCCTTGCGCTCCACGGTGGAGAAGTCCTTGAGCACGTAGTCGGCCGGATCCATCCGGCCGGGCGGGCGGCCGACGCCGAACCGCACCCGGAAGTAGTCCTTGGTGCCGAGCGACTTGGTGATCGAGCGCAGCCCGTTGTGCCCGTTGTCGCCGCCGCCGAACTTGAGCTTCAGCGCGCCGTAGGGCAGGTCCAGCTCGTCGTGCACGACGACTACACCATCCGGCCCGACCTTGAAGAAGCGCGCGGCCCCGGCGACCGGGCCGCCGGAGAGGTTCATGAACGACCGGGGCTTGACCAGCGCCACCTTGCGCCCGGCGAGGCGCCCTTCGAGCACCTCACCGCCGCTCTTGTGCGACTTGAACTTGCCGCCCATGCGGGCGGCCAGCTCGTCCAGCACGAGGAAACCGGCGTTGTGCCGGTTGCCCGCGTACCGGGGCCCCGGATTGCCGAGGCCGGCGAGCACGATCTGCTCGCCGGCCCCAGGCAGGTCGGTTTCCACGGGGGAATTACTCCTCGGTGGACTCGGGCTGGTCCTCGACCACACCGGCGCCCTCGGCGTCGACCTGGCCCTCCATGGCCGCCTCGTTCGGGGCCTCGTTCACCGCGACGACCAGGTACTCGCCGTCGGTCACCAGCTCGGCGCCCTTGGGCAGCTGGACCTGCGACGCGTTGATCTGCGTGCCGGCCTCGAGGCCCTCGACGGAGACCTCGACCTGCTCCGGGATTTGCAGCGCCTCGACCTCGACCTGCAGCGCGTCCAGGTCCTGCGAGACCAGGGTGCCCGGGGCGGCGTCGCCGGTGATGACCACCGGCACGTCCACGGTGACCTTCTCGCCGCGCTTGACGACCAGCAGGTCGACGTGCTCGATGTAGTTCTTCAGCGGGTGGACCACGATGGTCTTGGTCAGCGCCAGCTCGCTGGAGTTCTCCACGTCCAGCGTGATGACGGCGTTGCTGCCGTTCTCACGGACGACGCGGGCGAACTCGATGGCCGGCAGCGACAGGTGCCGCGGGTCCGAGCCGTGACCATAGAGAACCGCGGGGATCTTGCCGGCGCGCCGCGTGCGACGCGCGGCGCCCTTGCCGAACTCGGTGCGCGGTTCGACGGACAGACGTACCTCGGACACGGTGAAGCACTCCTTACAAATCTTCTTCGGCAAACTCAGGTGGTGAGGTCTGGGGGAGACCCATCTCGGCTGCGCCGGCGGCGAATTCCACGACGTGACCTGGACGCGTGGCGACTCAAGCCGCCGCGTCGATCACGTCGGACACCACCTGGTGCGTGCGTGGAGTCCGCCTCGCCGAGACAACCCGCACAGTGTAGAGCAAGGCGGTCCAGCGGCTTTGCGGCGGGGCGGCGGGAACCGTTATCCAACGGTGGCGTCGGATGAGTACATTTCGTCAGGCGAAACGAAAGCGAGGGCCGTCATGGGGAGGAGCCGGGTGCGGGGGTTCGCCGCGCTCGCCGCCGGGGCAGCGCTGGTGCTGGCCGGCTGCGAGGTGTCCACCATCGGCGCGGCCGGGCCCGCGGCGGCCGACCAGGCGAAGGCCGACGCACGCGCCGCGCAGCGCGACGCGGTCAAGGCCGCCGTCGACGACCTCGCCGGGCAGGAGGCCATCGCCTACCGCAGCCAGCTGCGCAACGACGCCGGTGAGCTGGTCGACCTCGCGCTGAACGTGACCAAGAACGGCACCACCTACGGCGCGGTCGGCGTCGGCGGGCAGGTGGTGAACGTGGTCGAGGCGGATGGCAAGCCGTACCTGTCCGCGCCGCCCGCCTACTGGAAGACCCAAGGCGTGAACGACGGCCAGGCCGAGGAGTACGGCAAGCGCTGGATGTTCGTCGAGCAGTCCGACCTGCCGCTGCGGGCCAGCCAGGTGCTCACCCCGCGCGAGATCCGCAACGCGCTCTACGACGCGTCGCTCGGCATCGACCAGCTCGCCGACCCGGTGAAGACGCGGCTCGCGGACGGCTCCGAGGCCTACGAGCTGACGCTGCCGAAGGGCAAGCTGGTGATCAGCGCGGCCCAGCCGCACCGGGTGGTCTCGTTCGACGCCGGGCTCGTCGAGGGCGTCGGCAAGGCGTTCGGCGCGGGCACCACGGTCACCCCCGGCGGGCTCACCGGGGACGCGCTGGCCCAGTTCAAGAACGGTCTCGGCGGCGCGGTGGACGCGTTCGCGCAGGCCTTCGACTACGCCGCCGAGCTGGTGGTGCTGGTCGACGGCAACGACCTGCAGTGCCAGACCAGCGGGTCGTGCACCTCGACCATCAAGGTGCGCAACTCGGTCACCGGCGACGCGGCGCGCGTCTCGTCGGTGCGCGTGGTGGCGAAGGCGGACGTGAGCGCGCCGGAGCTGGGCAGCCAGACCTGCACCGCGGAGGCCACCGCGGCGCCCAACTCGGTGGTGGACGTGCCGTGCACGGTCCGGTTCAACGTGCCCAACCGGACCGCGTCCTACCAGGTGACCTCGATGCCGTCGGCCACCGGCGAGGCGATCGCCGCGGTGGACGTCGGCGCGATCAAGCAGAAGATCGAGGCGGAGTTCGCGACGCTCGGCGGTTAAGCCCTGAGCGCGCGGATGATCGGCGCGAACGTCTCCATCGCGGGTTCGAAGACGGTGAAGTAGGTGAAGCCGTAGCGCTCGCGGAGTTCGTGGACGCGGGCGACGATCTCGGCCTCGGTGCCGATCAGCAGCTGCGGCGCGGCGAGTATTTCGTCCACTGTGGACTCGGCTTGCTCGGCCCAGGTTTTCGCGGCGGCTTGCTTTTCGCCGGTGACCACGACGTCCTGGAGGAGCATGTTGCGCTCGGCCTGGTCGTCGAGGCTCGCGTAGAAGGTGACGCTTTCGGTGAGTTCGGGCTCGGTGGCGAGGCGCCAGATGCCCGGCTCGGCGCCGGGTTTTGGCTTGAGCCCGGCAAAGCCGACGATCTGGGCGTGTTCGGCGGCGATCCACAGCACGCCCTTGCTGCCGCCCGCGACGAGCAGCGGCGGTACTTCCACGTCTTCGGCTTCGAGGCGGCGGCGGAGTTCGGTGATGGTGGTGGTGAGGTGGTCGAGGCGGGTGCGGAGGTCCTGCCACGGCAGGCCGGCGTCGTCGAACTCGGCCTTCATGTGGCCCGCGCCGAGGCCCAGCTCGAAGCGGCCGCCGGAGAGCCGGACGGTGGCGGCCACGTCGCGGGCGAGCAGGGCCGGGTTGTAGAACGGCACGTTGAGCACGAGGGTGCCGACCTTGATGCGCCGCGTCACCGCGGCGGCGGCCGCCATGGCGGGAAACGGCGCGAGGGCGCCGATGTGGTCGGGAATGGTGATTACGTCGTAGCCCAGCTCCTCGGCGGACTGGCATTTCGCCGCCCACTGCTGGGGATCGCCGATGGACCGGAGGGAGACGCCGAACCTGAATTCGCGCATACCGCGGACGTTAGCGGCGGCGAGCTGGGCATGGTGAAGATTTCGCGGTGGGCTGAGCGGGAGCCGGCGCGCGAGCCGAATGCTATGAATGTGGCTTTCATAGCGTCTGGCGCAATGAAAGCCACATTCATAGCGTGGCGACGGGTGACCGGGAGGCTGGGCGCTCCCTCGGAAAAGCGCCTGGCTCGCCTCGGGGAGGTGCTCCGCTGGGGTGTCACGAATGTGGCTTTCGGGACGTTATTTGCCCCGAAAGCCACATTCGTGACATCGGAGGAACGGTCAGGCTTGGCCGTCGAAGAGGCTGGTGACCGAGCCGTCTTCGAAGACCTGCTGGATGGCGCGCGCCAGCAGCGGGGCGATCGACAGCACGGTCAGCCCCGGGAAGCGCTTCTCCTCGGGAATGGGCAGCGTGTTGGTCAGGATGACCTCGCGCGCCTTGCAGTTCGACAGCCGCTCGGTGGCCGGGTCCGAGAGGATGCCGTGCGTCGAGGCGATGACCACGTCCGAAGCGCCCTCGTTGAGCAGCGCCTCGGTGGCCTTCACGATCGTGCCACCGGTGTCGATCATGTCGTCGATCAGCACGCACAGCCTGCCCTCGACCTTGCCGACCACGCGGTTGGCCACCGCCTGGTTGGGCTTGTCCGGGTCCCGGGTCTTGTGGATGAACGCGATCGGCTTGTTGCCGAGCTGCTCGGCCCACTTCTCCGCCAGCCGCACGCGACCGGAGTCCGGGGACACCACGGTGATCTCGTGCTCGGCGTAGGTGTTGTTGATGTGGTCGGCCAGCACGTTCTGCGCCAGCAGGTGGTCCACCGGCCCGTCGAAGAAGCCCTGGATCTGCGCGGTGTGCAGGTCGACCGTCATGATCCGGTCGGCGCCGGCGGTCTTGAACAGGTCCGCGATCAGCCGCGCCGAGATCGGCTCGCGGCCCTTGTGCTTCTTGTCCTGCCTGGCGTACGGGTAGAACGGCATGATCACGGTGATCCGCTTGGCGCTGGCGCGCTTGAGCGCGTCCACCATGATCAGCTGCTCCATCACCCACTCGTTGATCGGCTGCGGGTGGCTCTGCAGCACGAAGGCGTCACACCCGCGCACCGACTCCTGGAACCGGACGAAGATCTCGCCGTTGGCGAAGTTGTGCGCGGTCTGGGGAGTGATGGTGATGTTGAGGTGCTTGGCCACCTCTTCGGCCAGTTCTGGGTGGGCGCGGCCGGAGAAGAGCATCAGGTTCTTCTTCGGCGTACCGGACTTCGGGCTCATTTCTGCGACTCCCCGTCGTTTTCCACTTCGTTTCGGGCGAGTGCCGCCTCGGCCGCCTCCGCCGCGGGAGTGCCCGGTCGCTTCCGGGCCACCCAGCCTTCGATGTTGCGCTGCGGTCCCCCGGAAACCGCCAGCGCGCCCGGCGGCACGTCCCGCCGGATCACCGCACCGGCGCCGCTGGCGGCACCGTCGCCGACGGTCACCGGAGCGACGTACATGTTGTCCGAGCCCATCCGGACGTGGGAGCCGATGGTGGTGTGGTGCTTGTTGACGCCGTCGTAGTTGACAAAAACGCTGGCCGCGCCGATGTTGCTGTGCTCGCCGATGGTGGCGTCGCCGACGTAGCTCAGGTGCGGCACCTTGGTGCCCCGCCCGATGTCGGCGTTCTTGGTCTCGACGAAGGTGCCGATCTTGCCCTTGTCCCCGAGCCGGGTGCCCGGCCGCAGGTAGGCGAACGGCCCGACGGTGACGTTCTCGCCGAGGACCGCGCCCGAACCGTGCGTGCGGACGACCGTCGCGCCCGCGCCGACCTCGACGTCGGTGAGCGTGGTGTCCGGCCCGACGGTGGCGCCCTCGCCGACCGTGGTGGCGCCCTTGAGCTGCACGCCCGGCTCGATGCGCACGTCACGCGCGAGCGTCACGCCCGCGTCCAGCCAGGTGGTGGCCGGGTCGACCACGGTCACCCCGGCCTGCTGCCAGCGGCGCACGATCCGGCGGTTCAGCTCGGCGCCCAGCACGGACAGCTGCACCCGGTCGTTCACGCCCTCGGTCAGCCACGGGTCACCGGCCACCAGCGCGCCGACCGGCTTGCCGTCACCGCGCGCGATGCCCAGCACGTCGGTCAGGTACAGCTCGCCCTGCGCGTTGTCGGTGGACAGCCGGGACAGGCCGTCGGCCAGCACCTCGGCGTCGAAGGCGTACACGCCCGAGTTGATCTCGGTGATCGCCAGCTGCGTCTCGTCGGCGTCCTTCTGCTCGACGATCGCGGTCACCGCGCCGCCGGCGTCCCGCACGATCCGGCCGTAACCGGTCGGGTCGGTGACCACCGCGGTCAGCACGGTCACCGCGTTGCCGGTGCCGTGGTGCTCGGCGAGCAGCGCGGCCAGCGTTTCGGTGTCCAGCAGCGGCACGTCGCCGTAGCTGACCACCACGGTGCCGGTGAGCCGCGGCGGCAGCGTGGCCAGCGCGCACGACACCGCGTGCCCGGTGCCGTTCTGCGCCTCCTGCACGGCGGTGCCGACCGGGCGGCCGAGCAGCTTGGCGACCTCGTCCAGGTGCCCGGTGACCGCGTCCCGGCCGTGTCCGACCACCACCACCAGGTGCTCCGGGTCCAGCCCGGCCGCCGCGCGCACCGCGTGCTCGACGAGCGGCCGCCCGGCGATCGGGTGCAGCACCTTCGGGGTGGACGACCGCATGCGGGTGCCCTCGCCCGCGGCGAGGATCAGGGTTGTCAAAGGCCCGGTCACAACGCTCCTAGCGCTCCTCGTGTGCGTTTCCGCCGGGAGCCGATCCTACGTGTGCTCTCGCAGACCCCACGCCGGGTCGGTGTCGGCGGGCTCGCCCGGCCAGTCCGCCGCGGACTCGCCGGCTTCCAGATAGGCCGAGGCGACCTGGTTCCCGCCCCGGCGTTTTGCCTGGTACATGGCGGCATCCGCGCGCGAGAGCACCTGCTCGGCGCGTTCCTGCGCGCGGATCGAAACAAGACCGACCGAAAGGGTCACCCCGTGCGAGAGGTGGTGCGGCAGCGACGCGACGGCCGTCACAGCGCGGCTGAGCGCCTGCGTGGCCGCCGACACCGGCGCGCCGGGCAGCAGCACGATGAACTCGTCACCGCCGTAGCGGGCGACGATGTCGTCCCCGCGCAGCGCGTCCCGCAGCGTGCTGGCCACGACGCGCAGCACGTCGTCACCCTCCGCGTGCGAATGCCGGTCGTTGACGCCCTTGAACCCGTCCAGGTCGACCAGCGCGACCGCGAGCGGGTGTGACGTCGCCGACGAAGCCAGCGCCCGCAGCCGCTCGTCGAGCGCGCGGCGGTTGGGCAGGCCGGTCAGCGGGTCCTGGAGCGCCTGCTGGGTCATCTCGCCGTGCTCGGCGGTCAGCCGCTCGTGCTCGCGGCGCGCGGTGAGCGTGGCGATCTGCGACTCGCGCAGCGTCCACAGCTCGGCTTCCAGCGCGCCGGCGTAGTTCAGCAGCAGCGTGGGCGCCGCGGCCGGGCCGTCCGACTCCTTGGCCAGGTCCTCGTTCTGGTGCGTCTCCAGCTTCGCCAGCTCACGCACCAGGTTGAGCCGCATCGACGGCTGCGAGGTGTCCTCGGCGGCGTTCGCGCGGGCCGCGTTGAGCACCTCGAGCGCCTCGTCGCGGCGGCCGATGTGGTCGAGGCACCTGGCCAGCGCGATGGTCACGATGACCTGCTCGTGCGGGTAACCCGGCTCGGTGAGCAGGCCGCGCAGGCGGTCCAGGTGGGCGGCGTCGGGCGCGGCCAGCGCGAGCGCGGCGGCCAGCACGCCGACCTGGTCAATCGCCGGGACCCCGGTCTTGCGCGGGAACAGCGACTCGGCGAACGGCGCCTCGGCGGCCACCGCCATCGAGGCCGCGGTCCGGAACTTCTCCACCGCCTCGTCGTAGCGGCCGACGCGTTCGAGCCGCAGGCCCCAGCCGAGCATCATCTTGACCCGGTTGATCAGCTGCAGGGTGATCTCGTGCGGCCCGGCGCTGTCGCGGATGGCCTGGTGCGCGCGGGAGATCACCTCTTCGGCGGCTTCGTAGACACCGAGCTGGTTGAGCACCAGCCAGCAGTCGATCAGCGCGCTGGCCAGCAGCTTGTCCCAGGCGCGGCGGCCGAGCTGCACGTCGGGGGTGGCGGAGTCGTCGAGAATGGCCAGCGCCCTGGCGATCTCGGTGAGCGCCGCGTCCTCCTGCTCGGCCAGCACCAGGCGCCGCCCGCGCAGCGCGTGCGCGTCGGCCCGCAGCAGGGCCAAGCCGTGGCGCCGGGTGTGCGCCAGCATCTCGTCGAGCGTGGGCTCGGCGTCGGCGGCCATGCCCTTGGTGACCAGCCTGGCCAGGCACACCGACCGGAGCAGCTGGGCGACCAGGATCGGCTCGCCGCGGCGCTGGGTCTCCTCCAGCAGCTCGTCGAGGGTCTCGATGATGCCGATCTGCTCGGCGTACTCGCTGCGCTGCACGACGGCGATGAGTTCGCGGGCACGGCCGACCAGCCAGGCGTCCGACATTTCGATCAGCGCCGGGCGCCGGGCCTGCTGCTTGGGCTCACTCACGTCGTCGTGCAGTGGATTCAACCCCCTCGGCCGTCTCCGATCGGGCGCGCGTGCTCCGCCGCCAGGATTCGAACCTGAACTGTCAGAACCAAAATCTGAAGTGCTGCCAATTACACTACGGCGGATCGTGCCTGGTCAGGATAGCCAGCCCGGTGCGAGCCGGGCCACACGGGTTGGCCTCGCGCGCGATCATGCCTGGTGGCGTATGCCCCCGCGAGGTTTGACTCTCCCCATGCCGGGGAACTTCCGGTACCGTAACTTACGGCATCGTAGGTAAGGACACCCTTGGTGATGAGGGGTCCACCGTAGGAAGAAGTGACGTGTATGACGGCCACCCTTGACCGTTCCGCCTCCGGAGATTCCCCAGCAGCCAAAGGCCCCAAACCGGTCCTCAGCGGTCAGCGGTCCTTTCCCATCCAGTTCTCGGTCTACCTGGGGGTCATCGCACCCCTGCTGGCGCTGCTGGTCGCGGTTCCCTTCGCCTGGGGGTGGGGCCTGAGCTGGGTGGACGTCGGGCTCTTCGTGTTCTTCTACTGCGTGAGCGGGCTGGGCATCACGGTCGCCTTCCACCGCTACTTCACGCACGGCTCGTTCAAGGCCAAGCCGTGGCTGCGGGTGGTGCTGGCCATCTCCGGCAGCCTGGCGCTGCAGGGCCCGGTGATCACCTGGGTCGCCGACCACCGCCGCCACCACGCGTTCTCCGACCGCGACGGCGACCCGCACTCGCCGTGGGCCTTCGGCACCACCCCGGTGGCGGTGGCCAAGGGCTTCTGGCACGCGCACATGGGCTGGCTGTTCGAGCGCGACCAGACCAACGCCGAGCGGTTCGCCCCCGACCTGGTCAAGGACCCGGCGATCGCCAGGGTGAACAGCCTGTTCGGGCTGTGGGCCGCGGTCAGCCTGTTCGCCCCCGCCCTGCTCGGCGGGCTGATCACCTGGTCGTGGTGGGGCGCGGTGACCGCGTTCTTCTGGGCCGGGCTGGTCCGGATCTGCGTGCTGCACCACGTGACCTGGTCGGTCAACTCGATCTGCCACATGATCGGCGAGCGCCCGTTCACCGCGCGCGACCGGTCGGCGAACTTCTGGCCGCTGGCCATCTTCAGCTTCGGCGAGTCGTGGCACAACCTGCACCACGCGGACCCGACCTCGGCGCGGCACGGCGTGCAGCGCGGGCAGATCGACATCTCCGCGCGGCTGATCTGGATCTTCGAAAAGCTCGGCTGGGTGCACAGCGTGCGGTGGCCGACGCCGCAGCGGCTGGCCCGGCTTTCGACGGAGAGCCACTAGGGCTCGCGCCCGGGCGCTAGGCTGCCCCGGTGGCGGCCAAACGTCGGGGGAAACGTGAGGGGATCACCGGGGTGCGTCCCAGCACCCCGGTGACCCGTGTCCGGATGACCGGGGCCGAACGCCGCCAGCAGCTGCTGGACGTGGCGCGGGCCCTGTTCGCCGAAAAGGGGTTCGAGGGCGCGTCGATCGAGGAGATCGCGCATCGCGCCAACGTCTCGAAACCCGTGGTGTACGAGCACTTCGGCGGCAAAGAGGGCATCTACGCGGTGGTGGTGGACCGCGAGACCCAGCTGCTGCTGGACCGCATGGTGTCCACTTTGCACGGTGGGCACCCGAGGGTGATGCTGGAGCAGGCGGCGATCGCGCTGCTGTCCTACGTCGAGGACTCCCACGACGGCTTCCGCATCCTGGTCCGCGATTCGCCGGTGGCCAGTTCCACGGGCACCTTTTCCACCCTGCTCAACGACATCGCCAGCCAGGTCGAGCACATCCTGGCCCAGCAGTTCGCCGCGCGCGGGTACGACGAGAAGCTCGCCGCGCTGTACGCGCAGTCGCTGGTGGGCATGGTGGCGCTGACCGGGCAGTGGTGGCTCGACGCCCGCAAGCCGAAGCGGGACGAAGTGGCCGCGCACCTGGTCAACCTGGCCTGGAACGGCCTGTCCCACCTGGAGCACAAGCCGAAGCTACGGCTCAGCCCGTAGCAGTTCCGCGGCGGTGACCACGCGGCCGAGCCGCGGGAAGATCTTCGACACGGCCAGGTGGTGGCTTTCGGCGTCGATCGAGGTCATCGCGTCGGACACGGCGACCACTTCGTAACCGAGGTCGAGCGCGGCACGCAGGCTCGATTCCACCCCGAAATTCGTGGCTATTCCGGCAAATACGACAGTTTCCACGTTCGCCGCGCGCAGTCCCTGGTCGAGGCCGGTGCCCTGGAAGGCGCCGACCGTCCGCTTGGTGACCAGCGTTTCGCGGTCGTCGAGGCTGAAGACCAGCTCGGCGCCTTCGCCGTCCGGGTAGTGGTGCCGCACCACAAAAACCGGCGCGTTCGCGGCGTGGAAGGCGGCTCGCAGCTCGAGCGCGACCGACGCCACGCGCTCCCCGGTGTACGGCTCCCACGGCAGCATGCCCAGGGTGCGCGGCTGCAGGTCGACGAGTACCAGTGCGGTGGTGGCCGGGGAAAAGATCATGGGCGCAGGGTAGGGGGCGATCGGGTATGGTCGGTTTCCCGCCGCCGTCGACAACGCTGAAAGCGCTTACCGTAGCAAGGGGAACACGATGGGGCAGAGCAGGGAAGTCGTCGTCACCGGTGGGGGCACCGGGATCGGCTACGCCGTGGCCGCGAAGTTCGCGGCGGCGGGGGAGAGCGTCACCATCACCGGGCGCCGCGAGGGCGTGCTGGCCGAGTCGGCCGCGTTGCTCGGCGCGAAGTACGTGGCCTTCGACGCGGCGGACCCGGCCGCGGTCGAGCGGGCGCTCGCGGAGTTGCCGGAACGCGTCGACGTGCTGGTGAACAACGCGGGCGGCAACACCGACCGCGTCCGCGAGAAGGCCACCGACCTGGCCGGGGTGGCCGACGCGTGGCGCGCGAACTACGAGGCGAACGTGCTGACCACGGTCCTGATCACCACCGCGCTGCAGCCGCGGCTGGCCGAGCGGGCGCGGGTGGTGACCATCGGCTCGATCGCGGCGAAGGCCGGTTCCGGTTCGTACGGCGCGGCCAAGGCGGCGCTGGAGTCGTGGAACGTCAACCTGGCCAAGCAACTGGGCACCTCGGGCGCCACGGCGAACGTCGTCGCGCCGGGCGTGGTGCTGGAAACCGAGTTCTTCCAGGGCACACTGGACGAGAAGTGGCTGGAGAGCAGGCTGTCCGCGGCGATCAACAAGCGCGCGGGGCAGCCGGACGAGATCGCCGACGCGGTGGTCTTCCTGGCCGGTGAGGGCGCCGGGCACATCACCGGCCAGGTCCTCCACGTCAACGGCGGCGCCCACCTGGGCTCCTGAGTGTCACGAATGTGGCTTTCGGGACGAAAAACCTGGATCCACCGGTGTTTGTGGTGGTGGAGTGGTGTCGTTGAGGGGCAGATGCCCTCTGACTTGGGATGATTGTTCTTGCGAGGGAACAAAGTCCACTGAGTGAGAGGGCATCTGCTGGATGCGATCGTCTCATAGCGCCGGGTCGGTGTCGGTGAGGTTCGACGAGGAGAGTCTCGTGTCGTGCGCGGGGCTGGTGCCGATGCTGCGGCTGGCCGAGGGCATCGGCCTGGGTGTGTTGATCGATGAGCGGGTCGATCTGGGGATGGCGGTCGGGGCGAACACGGACGCGAAAGCCCTCTCGGTCGTGGCCGGGATGGTGGCTGGTGCTGATTCGATCGATGACCTGGATGTGATCCGGCACGGCGGGATGGGGCGGTTGTTCGATCGGGTGCGGGCGCCTTCGACCTGCGGTTCGTGGCTGCGCGGGTTCACCCACGGCCACGCCCGCCAGCTCGCCTCCGCTGCCGGGGAGGCCCTGGTCCGGCTGGCCGGGCGGGTGCCGTCACTGCTGGCCGGGGTCGACCGGCTGGCGTTTGTCGATATCGACGCCAAAATCAAGCGAACCTATGGTCACCGCAAACAGGGCAGCGGATTCGGCTACACCGGGGTCCGGGGCCTGAACCACCTGATCGCCACGCTGTCGAGCCCGGTCTGCGCGCCGGTGATCCTGACCGCCCGGCTGCGCGGCGGGACCTGCGATTCCCGCCGCGGGGCGGCCTCGATGATCACCGAAGCGATCGGGCTGGCCCGCCGGGCCGGGGCGACCGGCATGATCGTGGTCCGCGCCGACTCGGCGTTCTTCACCGGCCCGATCATCGCCGCGATCCGCGCAGCGGGCGCGTCCTTCTCGGTCACCGCCCAGAAAAACGTGGCCACCCAGGCTGTGATCGACCGGATCGGCGAGGACGACTGGACCGAGATCGCCTACCGTCACCCGATCCCCGACCCCGACACCGGCGAGTTGATCACGCACGCGCAGATCGCCGAAACCACCCTGACCGCGTTCGTCAACACCACCCAGAACCCCGGCCGCCAGGTCACCGCACGGCTGCTGGTCCGCCGCACCCCGAGAAACAAGCGCAACGACCAGGGCGAGTTGTTCCGCGCCTGGAACTACCACGCGATCTTCACCGACACCGGCTTCGACCTGCCCACCGCCGACCAGCACCACCGCGAGCACGCGATCATCGAGCAGGTCTTCGCCGACCTCAACGATTCCGCCCTGGCACATTTCCCCTCAGGCCGCTTCCCGGCCAACCACGCCTGGCTGATCCTGGCCTGCCTCACCCACAACCTGCTCCGCGCCGCCGGCTGCCTGGCCAGCGTCTTTCACGCCAAAGCCCGCACCGGCACCCTCCGCCGGCACCTGATCACCATCCCAGCCCGCATCATCCGCACCGCCCGCCGCATCACCCTGCGACTGCCCACCAACTGGCCCTGGCAAGCCAGCTACCAGGGCCTATTCACCGCCACCCACACCCGGACACCCTGACCCCCAACCCCACAACCAAGCCACAGTGGACACACCGGATGCGAGACCGGTCAATCCCACACGCCCAACCACCACCACAAGATCAACAACCACCACCTGGATCCACCGACAAAACACATCGGTGGATCCAGGAAAAACGTCTCGAAAGCCACATTCGTGACGTTGCCCGCTCAGGCCAGGGTGACCCGCAGCAGCTTGTCGTCGGTGCCGGTCGAGGTGGTGACGTAGAGAGCGCCATCCGGGCCGGTGCGCACCCCGCGCAGCCTGCCGAACTCGGCGTTGAACTCCGGCGGCAGGTACACGTCGGTCACCGCGCCCGGACCGTCCATGGTGAACACCAGCAGCTTCTGCCCGCGCAGCGCCGCCAGCACCATCCGCCCGTCGAGGTCGCCCCACTGCGGGCCGGTCAGGAAGGTCGCGCCGGACGGGGCTTCGGTGGTCTTGCCCGAGGTCCACGCCTGCGGCACGGCGTCGGGGAACCGCTCCAGGTCGGTCATCGGCACGCTCTCGTCGTACTCGTCGACCGTGCCGCCCTGCGACGGGTCCCACCCGTAGTTGCCGCCCGCCTTGACCAGGCTCAGCTCGTCGAAGTTCGTCGGCCCGTGCTCGGAGACAAAAACCTGCCCGGTTCCGGTGCGCACGGCCACGCCCTGCACGTTCCGGTGGCCGTAGGTGTAGACGCGCCGTTCGTTCGCGTTCGCCGAGGACGCGAACGGGTTGTCCGGCAGGCCTTCCCCGGTGTTCAGGTCGATCCGCAGCACCTTGCCGCCGAGATTGGTGCGGTCCTGCGGCACGTCCGGGTTGTCGGCCGCGTCCCCGGTGCCGACCAGCAGCGCGCCGTCCTCGGCCAGCGTCGGCCGGCAGCCGCTGTGCCTGCCGTTCGGGTTCACCGGCATGCCGGTCAGCAGCGTCTGCACGCGCTGCGCGGAGGTGCCGTCGGCGGACAGCGTCCAGGTGATCAGCCGGACGTCGGTCGGCGTCTCGCCCTGTTTGTAGTTCTGACAGGTGGTGAACCTGCGCGATTGGGCGAAATCGGGGTGCACGACCAGGCCGAGCAGCCCGCTTTCGTGCTCCACGAACAGGTCGGAGAAGTCGGCCTTCACCTCGGTCGCGGTTGCCCCCGGCTGCAGCCCGGAGACCAGCGCGATCTTGCCGGGCCGCTGCGTGACGAGCGCCTTGCCGTCGGGCAGGAAGCCGATGTCCCAGCCGTGCGTGAGCCCGCCGGTGACCTCCTCGACCTGGAGCGCGAGGCTGCCCGGTTTC
Organism: Amycolatopsis albispora; assembly: GCF_003312875.1. Taxonomy (NCBI): domain Bacteria; kingdom Bacillati; phylum Actinomycetota; class Actinomycetes; order Pseudonocardiales; family Pseudonocardiaceae; genus Amycolatopsis; species Amycolatopsis albispora. Next base: position 5,149,580 of record NZ_CP015163.1, on the reverse strand, counting down.
CCGGCGGGCGCGGCGTTCGACGGGGCAGGCGCCGGCGTGGCGGCGTCCGGCGCGGGGGGCGTGTCGCTGCAGGCCGAGGTGAGCGCGACCAGCGCGGCGATCATCGCGAATCCGGCTTTTCGTGCGGGCATGGAGCACAGCATGCACCGTGGTGACCGGCCGCGAAAGTGTCGTCCGCTCCACGTAGGCTTGGCGGGACGCACCAGGTGAGGGGAAGTTTCGGTGACTGACGCCGTCCTGTCCGGTCTCGTGGGCTCAGCCCTGTCCGGCGCCACGCTGCGCCCCGTGCTCGACCGCGCGGGTGCCCCGCTGCTCGAACTCCAGGGGCCGACCGCCGCCCGGCAGCTGGTCGCGGCCGCGCTCGCCGCGCCGGACGGCGCCGATCGCCCGGTGCTCGCGGTCACCGCCACCGGCCGCGAGGCTGACGAGCTGACGTCGGCGTTGTCCGCGCTGCTCGGCCCGGACGCGGTCGCCGACTTCCCGTCGTGGGAAACGCTGCCGCACGAGCGCCTCTCGCCGCGCGCGGACACCGTCGGCCGCCGCCTCGACGTGCTGCACCGGCTCAACGGCCCGGATCGCGGCGGCCTGCGGGTGGTGGTGGCCACCGTCCGCAGCCTGATCCAGCCGATGGCGCCGGGCCTGGGCACGCTGGCGCCGGTCGAGCTGCGGGTCGGCGCCGAGCAGGAGTTCGAGGGCGTGCTCTCGCGCCTGGTCGAGCTGGCCTACACGCGCGTCGACATGGTGGAGAAGCGCGGTGAGTTCGCCGTGCGCGGCGGCATCCTGGACGTCTTCCCGCCGACCGCCGAGCACCCGCACCGCGTCGAGTTCTGGGGCGACGAGGTCAGCGAGATCCGCGCGTTCGCGGTGTCGGACCAGCGGTCGCTGCCGGGCGAGATCGACGCCGTGGTCGCGCCGCCGTGCCGCGAGCTGCTGCTCACGCCGGAGGTCAAGGCCCGCGCCGCCGAACTCGCGCAGACCCACGCCGCGGACGCCCAGCTGGCCGAGATGCTGACCAAGCTCGCGGACGGAATCCCTTGCGAGGGCATGGAAGCGCTCATCCCGGTGCTGTGCGAGGGCGAGCTGGAGCTGCTCACCGACGCGATGCCGGCGGGTGCGCACGTGCTGCTCGCCGACCCGGAGAAGATCCGCGCGCGGGCACACGACCTGGTCCGCACCGGGCAGGAGTTCCTTGAAGCCTCGTGGACCACGGCCGCGGGCGGGGGTTCGGCGCCGATCGACCTCGGCGCGTCGGCCTACCGCGACCTGAGCGAGGTGGCCGCGCACGCGCAGGACACCAAGCGCGCGTGGTGGACGCTGTCGCAGCTGACCACCGAGGGCGAGGACGTGGTGCACGTCGCGGTCGAGGCCGCGCCCGCCTACCGCGGCGAGTTCGAGCGCGCGATCACCGACCTGCGTGCGCACACCGCGTCCGGTGGCGCGGCGGTGATCGTGGTCGCCGGGCACGGCACGGCCAGCCGGGTCGCCGAGCAGCTCGGCGCGGCCGAAGTGCCCGCGCGCCAGGTGGACCGGCTGGACAAGGCACCGGAAACCGGCGTCGTGACGATCACCTGCGGTGGCCTCGTCGACGGTTTCGCGCTGCCGGACCAGGCGCTGGTGGTGCTCAGCGAAGCGGACCTCACCGGCCGCGGCGCGGGCGCCGGAACGTCCACAAGGGACCTGAACACCAAGATGCCGTCGCGGCGCCGGAACGCGGTCGATCCGATCGCGCTCAAGGCGGGCGACTACGTGGTGCACGACCAGCACGGCATCGGCCGGTTCGTGGAGATGGTGCAGCGCACGGTCGCCGGGGCCACCCGCGAGTACCTGCTGCTGGAGTACGCCTCGTCCAAGCGCGGCCAGCCGGGCGACCGGCTGTTCGTGCCGACCGACCAGCTCGACGAGGTCTCCCGCTACGTCGGTGGCGAGCTGCCCACGCTGAACAAGCTTGGCGGCTCCGACTGGAAGAACACCAAGGCCAAGGCGCGCAAGGCGGTCAAGGAGATCGCCGCCGAGCTGGTGCAGCTCTACGCCGCCCGCCAGGCCGCGCCCGGCCACGCCTTCGGCCCGGACACGCCGTGGCAGAGCGAGCTGGAGGACGCCTTCCCGTTCACCGAGACCGGCGACCAGCTCGCCGCCATCGACGAGGTCAAGACCGACATGGAACGCGGGGTCCCGATGGACCGCGTGATCTGCGGTGATGTCGGTTACGGCAAAACGGAGATCGCCGTGCGCGCGGCGTTCAAGGCGGTGCAGGACGGCAAGCAGGTGGCCGTGCTGGTGCCGACCACGCTGCTCGCGCAACAGCACCTGAGCACCTTCACCGAGCGCATGCAGTCGTTCCCGGTGACCATCAAGGGCCTGTCGCGGTTCACCTCGAAGACCGAGTCGGACCTGGTGCTCGAGGGGCTGGCCGCCGGTGAGGTGGACATCGTCATCGGCACGCACCGCCTGCTGCAGACCGGGATCCGCTACCAGGACCTCGGCCTGGTGATCGTGGACGAGGAGCAGCGGTTCGGCGTCGAGCACAAGGAGCACATCAAGGCGCTGCGCACGCACGTGGACGTGCTGACCATGTCGGCGACGCCGATCCCGCGCACGCTGGAGATGTCGCTGGCGGGCATTCGCGAGATGTCCACCATTCTCACCCCGCCCGAGGACAGGCACCCGATCCTGACCTACGTCGGCGCCTACGACGACAAGCAGGTCGGCGCCGCCATCCGCCGCGAACTGCTGCGCGACGGCCAGGTTTTCTACGTGCACAACCGGGTTTCGTCGATCGAGAAGGCGGCGAAGCGCATCCGCGAGCTGGTGCCGGACGCACGGGTGGTCACCGCGCACGGCCAGATGAACGAGGACAAGCTCGAGAAGATCATCGAGGGGTTCTGGGCGCGCGAGTTCGACGTGCTGGTGTGCACGACGATCGTGGAGACCGGGCTCGACATCTCCAACGCGAACACGCTCATCGTCGAGCGCGGTGACCTGCTCGGCCTGGCCCAGCTGCACCAGCTGCGCGGGCGCGTCGGCCGCGGCCGCGAGCGCGGGTACGCGTACTTCCTGTACCCGGCGGAGGCGCCGCTCACCGAGACCGCGCACGACCGGCTGGCCACCATCGCGCAGAACACCGAGCTGGGCGCGGGCATGGCGGTCGCGATGAAGGACCTGGAGATCCGCGGCGCGGGCAACATCCTGGGCGCGGAGCAGTCCGGGCACATCGCCGGCGTCGGCTTCGACCTGTACGTGCGGCTGGTCGGCGAGGCGGTGGACGTGTTCCGCCGCAGCGCGGGCGCCGAGCCGCTGGAGGACGAGGCACCCGCCGAGGTCAGGGTGGACCTGCCGGTGGACGCGCACATCCCGCACGACTACGTGCCCGGGGAGAGGCTGCGCCTGGAGGCGTACCGCAAGATCGCCGCGGCCACCGACGGCGCCGCGCTGGACGCGGTGCGCGAGGAACTGGTCGACCGGTACGGCCAGCCGCCGGCTTCGGTGGGCAGGCTGCTGGCGGTGGCGCGGTTCCGGCAGGCGTGCCGGGCGGCTGGCGTGACCGAGGTGTCCACCCAGGGCAACAGCATCCGGTTCGCGCCGCTGCCGCTGGCGGATTCGCAGCTGGTGCGCCTGAAGCGCTTGTACCCCAAGGCCGTCTACAAGGCGGTGACGCACACGGTGTCGGTGCCGAAGCCGACCGAGGGCCCGGCCGGTGGCCGGATGGGCGCGCCGCAGCTGCGTGACGAGCCGCTGCTCGACTGGTGCACCAAGCTGCTGGAGTCGCTGTCGAAGGCGCCGGCCGCGGTCGGCTGAGTCAACCCGGTCGTTCCCCCGCGGGGAACTGATGTGAGAGGGTAGGCGCTGTGATGCGGATCATGGGTCGCCCGCGGGCGCTGGTTGCCGTTCTGACCACCGGTCTTCTGCTCGCCGGCTGCGGGGCCGGGCCGAGCCAGGTGGACTCCGCCGTGATCATCGGCGACCGGTCCGTGCCGCTGGAGTCGGTGCAGCAGGAAGTCAGCTGGCTGCTGAAGAACTCGCCCGACGCCCAGCAGGCGCAGCAGCAGCGCAAGCTCGACCTGAACGCGCGGGTGGTGGTCGACGGCCGCATCATGCACGAGCTGATCTCGATCGCGGCGCAGCGCGAAGGCCTGCGCGCGGATCCGATGCAGGTCAACGAACTCATCGAGCGCAGCGGTGGCGCCGCGGCCATCGCGCCGCGCGTGAACACCTCGGTGGAGCGCGTGCCCGAGTTCGTCTCCGACTTCCTGCTGACCCAGGAGCTGGGCGCCAAGTACGCGTCTTCGCTGTCGGTGGACGTGGTCGGCACGGTGATCACCGAGGAGGCGCCGGGATCGACCGCGAAGGACCAGGCGCTCGCACTGGCCAAGAAGATCGCCGACCAGCCCGCGCGGGCTGGTGAGGTGATCAGCGAGTCGAGCTACCGGGTGCTGGAGCAGCCGCTGAACGTGGCCGCGACGCAGGGTGAGCAGAGCGGTGCGGAAGCGCTGCCGGGCAGCGCGTTGTTCGGCGCGAAGCCGGGCACGGTGGTGGTCGTGCAGCCGAGCCAGCAGCAGGCGGGCTGGTTCGTCGCGCTGGTGAAGAACCGGACGACGGCGTCCTCGGCGCCGCAGACGCCGATCGCACCGGATTCGGAGGCGGTCTACCAGCTCGGCAAGCGCCTGCTGCAGCCGATCGCGGAGGAACTCGGGATCAAGGTCAACCCGCGGTACGGGGTGTGGGACGTGGCGAGCATGGCGGTGCTGCCGAACGCCGACGAGGCGACGGGCTACCAGTTCCCGGCCAAGGCCGTGCAACCATTGCGTCCATGAGCCTTTCGCGCGCGACGGTCGTCCTGGCACCCGCGGCGCTGCCCGCTGTCCTGCCCGCCGCCGCGTGGCCCGCGCTGCGGGCGGCCGACGTGGTCTACGCGGCCGGTGACCTGCCCGAGGTGACCAGGGTGGCGCTGGACGCGAAACCAGCGCCCGAGCCCGAGGAACTGCTGCGCGCCACCGGTTCCGTGGTGCTGGTCGCGGCGGACCGCGGCGAGCCGGGCGCGGCGGCGCTGCTCCGGGCCGGGGCGGCGCTGGTCTCGGTGCCGGTGCCCGCGGTGGTGGACGCGGTGGCCGTGATGGACAGGCTGCGCTCGCCGGGTGGTTGCCCGTGGGACGCCGCGCAGACGCACGACTCGCTGCGGCAGTACCTGGTCGAGGAGACCTACGAGCTGCTGGAGGCCATCGAAGACGGGGACAGGGCGGCGTTGCGCGAGGAACTGGGCGACGTGCTGCTCCAGGTGCTGTTCCACGCGCGCGTGGCGGCGGAGTCTTCGGAGGACCCGTTCGACATCGAGGACGTCGCGGGGGAGCTGGTGGCGAAGCTCGTCGGGCGGCACCCGCACGTGTTCGCCGGTGACGAGGTGGTCCACACGGCCGAGCACCAGCAGGTGCGCTGGGAAGAGCTGAAGCAGACCGAAAAGCAGCGGGAGTCCATTGTGGACGGCGTGGCGCTCGGGCAGCCGGCGGTGGCGCTGGCGGGCAAGCTGGGGCAGCGCACGGGCCGGGCCGGGCTGCCGTACGACCTGTTCCCGTCGGGCGATTCCGAAGCTGAGCGGCTCTTCCGCCTGGCCGCGGGCGCGCGTCGTGGCGGGCTGGACCCGGAAGGCGAACTGAGGGCCGTCGCGAAGCGCTTCGCCGCCGACGTGCGAGCCGCCGAAGCCGCCGCGAGGGCTGCCGGGATCAACCCGCAAACCCTGGAAGCTGAGGCCTGGCGCCGCTTCTGGCCGCGTTGAGGTGGGTTGACCTGGTGCATTCCGGGGTCCCACCCCGGCTTTTCATTGTTTTTGGCTGTGGGCCGGGATGGGGAAGGGGGAGTCTGGGTGGGTTCCTGGGGTGTGGTGCCCGGCTCTCGGTTTGGGCCCGGTCTCGGGTTTGCGCCCCGGCTCTCGGTTTGGATGGGCTCTCGGTTTGGATGGTGGTGGGCACCTTTGTGAGGTGGGCTGCGGGTGGGGCACAGTCGTTAGGGCGTGGCTGCTGGGTGCATCGCCGCGGTACTACTCGCAGCATTGCTGGGCGCCAGGCGGGGCCGGGCACGTAACCTGAACGGGTGGTCGAACCCTCGTCTTCGCCTGTTGAGGCGTTGCCTCGTCCGCCGCGGCCGCGCCGGTCCGGGTTGGTGGCCCGGCTCGCGCTGGTGGCGACGCTGATCGTGGCCGGGCTCGTGCTCATCCTCACCATCGGCGTGACCCGCGACGACCAGCGCGAATCCCGGACCGCCCCGCTCCCGGTGCCCGACCAGCGCCCCCAGCCGGGCGCCGCGGTGCCGAAGGCCGCGTTGCCCGCGCCCGAGGACCGCCTCAACGCCTCCGACCAGGCCGAGCTCGACGCCTGGGCGCAGCGCGTCGGCCGCGCGACCTCGGTGCCCGAGCGCGTCCTGGCCGGGTACGGCAAGGCCGAGATGTGGATGCGCTCGCAGCAACCGGGCTGCCACATCTCGTGGTCCACGCTCGCCGGGATCGGCCGTGTCGAATCGCAGCACGGCGGGTTCGGCGGCGCCGAGGTGGGCGCCGACGGCCGCGTGACCAAGCCGATCATCGGCATCCCGCTCGACGGTTCTCCCGGCGTCAAGGCCGTGCCCGACACCGACGGCGGAAAGCTCGACGGCGACACCCAATGGGACCGCGCGGTCGGCCCCATGCAGTTCCTGCCCGCTACCTGGCAGCGGCACGCGGCCCGCGCCGCGGGTGACGGCGGCACCCCCGACCCCCAGAACATCGACGACGCCGCGCTCACCGCCGCCCGCTACCTCTGCTCCTCCGGCGGCGACCTGAGCCAGCCGGAAGGCTGGTGGAAGGCCGTGCTCACCTACAACGAATCGGTGCCCTACGGCCAGGACGTGTTCAGCGGCGCCGATGCCTACGCCACCGCCGTTCCCGCGCAGTAGGATCGGCGATCATGGGGCCCGCATTCCTGTTCGACGAGCAAGCACCCGCCTACGACGCCAACGGATTCCACGAGCTGGTCGCCACCGAGCTGGTCGCGGGCCTCGACGCGCCGGCGGCGAACGTGCTCGACGTGGCCACCGGCACCGGAGCCGCCGCGTTCGCCGCGCTGCGCCTGCTCGAGCCCGCGCGCGTCACCGCGATCGACCTCTCCAGCGGCATGATCGAGCGCGCGAAGCAACGCGCCGCCGAACTCGACCCGGACGGGCGGATCGACTGGCTGACCGCGCCCGCCGTGCCCGCGCCGATGTCCGAAAAGGACCCGGTGGACCTGGTGCTGTGCGCCTCCTCCCTGCACTTCCTCGGCATGGCCGCGCTGGCGGACTGGCGGCGCGTGCTCCGGCCCGGCGGGCAGGTCGCCTTCACGCTGCCGTTCGCGGGGACCTTCAACCCGTCCGGGCCGATCGCCGAGCACGTCGCCACCGACCTGCCCATTCCGTCCGATGTGGACGAAGCGGCCGCGGTCGCGGCCGGGTTCGCCGGCGTGCGGGCCCGCCGCTTCGAATCCGGTGACCGCGTGGTCTTCCTGGTCTACGGCCGCAAACCCTGACGCCGCAGGCGGAGCACGTTGTCCAGGCCGGTGCCCGCCTTGCTCTCCGGGTGTTCGACCACCTCGTCGGTGTCGATCACCCACTCCGGCCCGAGCGCGAGACCGGACAGCACCTCCTCGGTGGTCGGCAGCGGCCCGTGCTCCGGGTGCTCACCGGCGTGCCCGATGATCACCAGCGACCCGCCCGGCGCGACCGCCGCTTTCGCCGCCAGGCCGAGGATGTGGTTGCGCTCGTGGTCACCGGCCACCGGCGAGTGCAGGAACGAGGCGCAGACCAGGTCGAACTCACCGTCCGGAAAGGACACCGACAGGTCGTGCCGCTGCCACTCGACGCGGTCGGCGACCCCGGCTTCAGCGGCGTGCGCGGCGGCGCGCTTCAACGCGGTGGCCGACACGTCGACCCCGGTGACGCGCCAGCCCTGCGACGCCAGCCAGACCACGTCGGCGCCCTCACCGCAGCCGAGGTCCAGCGCGGTACCCGGCCGCAGCTCGGCCACCTCCCGCACCAGCAGCGCGTTCGGCTTGCCCGACCACACCTCGCGCTCGGCGTAGAAACCCTCCCAGAACTCGGTCGCCTCGCTCATTCGCCCGCTCCGATCAGGTCCGCGTGCATCGCGATGGCCGCTCGCGCACCGTCACCGGCGGCGGTGATCACCTGCGCCCGCAGGTCGATCACGTTGCCCGCCGCCCACACCCACGGCACGCTCGTCCGCCCCGTCCGGTCCACTTGCACCAGTCCATCGTCGCCGTGGGCGCAGCCGAGCCCGGTCAGGATGCGGTCCTTCGGCACGAACTTCGGCGCGACGAACAACGCGTCCCGCTCGACCACCGTGCCGTCGGCCAGCTCCACCCCGCGCAGCCGGTGCTCCGCGGTGGCCAGGCGGGCGACCGGCCCGGACACCACCTTCACCCCGCGCGCGCTCAGCCGGGCCAGCGCGTCGGCGTCCGGCGGGCTCTGGTGCCCGAAGAACACCACGTCGTCACTCCATTCGCGCAGCAACTCGGCCTGGTGCACCGAGTTCGGCGAGCTGCCGAGCACGCCGATCCGCTGGTCGCGGACCTCCCAGCCGTGGCAGTACGGGCAGTGGTGCACGTCGATCGCCCACAGCTCGGGCACCCCGGGCAGTTCGGGCAGCTCGTCGGTCAGCCCGGTCGCCACCAGCAGCCGCTTGGCGCTGAGCAGCTGCCCGTCGGCCAGTTCGACCGTGCGGTCGTGCCGCACCCGGCGCACCACGCCGTCCACGATCTCGCCGCCGTAACCCTCCACTTCGGACCGTCCGATGGCGAGCAGGTCGCCGGGCGGCATGCCGTCGCGGGAAACGAACCCGTGCACGCCGTCGGCCGGGGCGTTGCGCGGGTTGCCCCCGTCGACCACCGCCACCCGCCTTCGCGCCCTGGCCAGCACCTGAGCCGCGTTCAGCCCGGCCGGCCCGCCTCCGATGATCACCACGTCGTATTCGCTCATGCCTCGAGCATCCGCAGCCGCGGGCGATCTGGCAAACATGTTTGCCAATCTGGCAAAATCGGGGCATGTCCGAGATCGAGCGGGTACTGAGCGGAGTCGGGCCGCGGCTGAAAGCGCTGCGCCGGGAGCGGCGGATGACGCTCGGGGCGCTTGCCGAAGCCACCGGGATCTCGTCGAGCACGTTGTCCAGGCTGGAGTCGGGGCAGCGCCGCGCCACCCTGGAACTGCTGCTGCCGCTGGCCCGCGCGTACCAGGTGCCGCTGGACGACCTGGTCGGCGCGCCCGCGACCGGCGATCCGCGGGTGCGCATCGAGGCGAAGCGGGCCAACGGCATGACCACCATGGCGCTGAGCAACCGCCCCGGCCAGCCGCAGGCGTACAAGCTGATCGTGCCGCCGCGCGGCGAGGTGGAGCTCAAGGTCCACGAGGGCTACGAGTGGATGTACGTGCTCGACGGCAAGCTGCGGCTGGTCCTCGGCGACCGCGACATGGTGCTCGGGCCGGGGGAGGCCGCCGAGTTCGACACGCGCGTGCCGCACTGGTTCGGCGCGGCGGGCGACTACCCGGTCGAGGTGCTGTCCCTGTTCGGCAAGCAGGGCGAACGCGCCCACCTGCGCGCGAAAGCCGGGCGGCGCTAGGGCTTGTCCTCGCGCAGGGCCAGTCGCGCGGTCAGCTCGGACACGCCGTCCTGGTAGTCGGCCACCGGGTACATCGCGTTCGCCATGCGCATCTGGCCGAGCGCCTCGGCGAGCCTGCCCATCCGCTGCAGCGTGCGCCCGAGCACGAACCGTGCGTAGTGGTCGGTGGGGTCCAGTTCGACCACCCGGGTCAGCGCGGCTTCGGCGTGCCGCAGCTGGGCGGACAGGAAGTAGGCGCGCCCGGCGAGCAACTGCACGCTGGGCTTGTCCGGCTCGGCCGCGAGCACGGGCTCGAGCAGCTTCAGCGCCTCGAGCGGGCGGCGGGCCCCGACCAGGTGCTCCGCCTCGCGGAACGCCGCGAACCGGTCCTCTGCGGGATCCTGTTCATGAGCAACCATGGTCCTTTCGACGGTACCCGCGCACGTGGTCCCACGCGACGGTTGGATTGGTGATCAACCCGGCATCCGGGAGGGGGCGTGCCGCGCGTCCGGCTTTCACATGGTGGACTTGCCCGTCATGAGCGATGAGCACGAACAAGGGCCGCGGTACCTCGGGCTGGCTCCGTACCTCTACTACACCGACGCCACCGAGGCGCTGGACTGGCTGGTCAGGGTGTTCGGCTTCACCGAGAAGGTGCGGTTCGTCGACGCCTCCGGGGTGGTGTTCCAGGCCACCCTCCAGGCCGGCGACGCCGAGGTGCAGCTGGCGGGCGCCGGCTCCGACTACTGGGAGTCCAAGGGCGTCGAAGGACCGGTCGGCCAGCTCAACATCGTCTACGTGGACGACGTCGACGCGCAGTACACCCGGGTCTGCGCGGCGCTGGGCGAGGACGCCGACCTCGCGCCGCCGCAGGACCAGCCCTACGGCGCGCGGGTGTTCACCGTGCCCGACTGCGGTGGCAACAGCTGGACCTTCTGGCAGCAGGTGTCCGACCAGGTCGAGCTGCCGGCCGGCTGGCAGGTCATCCGCAACGAGTGACGTGAGCCTCCAACGGGTGACACCCGGCAACGGCTACGCTGGGCGGCGTCGTGGCTGGGACAACCGGACGAGGAGCAAGGCGTGGCGGTAATCGAGCAGGTAGGCGCGCGCGAGATTCTGGATTCGCGCGGCAACCCGACGGTCGAGGTGGAGGTGGCCCTCGACGACGGCACGCTGGCGCGGGCCGCGGTCCCGTCGGGTGCGTCGACCGGTGAGTACGAAGCCGTCGAGCTGCGTGACGGCGACACCGCCCGCTACGGCGGCAAGGGCGTGGAGCGCGCGGTCGCCGCGGTGCTCGACGAGATCGGCCCCGACCTGGCCGGCGTGGACGCGGTCGACCAGCGCATCGTCGACCAGAAGCTGGTGGACCTCGACGGCACGCCGGACAAGTCCCGCCTCGGCGCGAACGCCATTCTCGGTGTCTCGCTGGCGGTCGCCAAGGCCGCCGCGGACTCGGCCGAGCTGGAGCTGTTCCGCTACCTCGGCGGGCCGAACGCGCACGTGCTGCCGGTGCCGATGCTGAACATCCTCAACGGTGGCGCACACGCCGACACCGACGTGGACATCCAGGAGTTCATGATCGCGCCGATCGGCGCGGAGTCCTTCCGCGAGGCGCTGCGCTGGGGCACCGAGGTCTACCACTCGCTCAAGTCGGTGCTCAAGGGCCGCGGCCTGGCCACCGGCCTCGGTGACGAGGGCGGGTTCGCGCCCAGCCTGAAGAACAACCGCGAGGCGCTGGACCTGATCATCACCGCCATCGAGAAGGCCGGCTACGTGCCGGGGCGTGACGTCGCGCTCGCGCTCGACGTGGCGGCCACCGAGTTCTTCGCCGACGGCGCCTACACCTTCGAGGGCGCGAAGAAGAGCGCCGAGCAGCTGATCGGCTACTACACCGAGCTGGTCGACGCGTACCCGCTGGTGTCCATCGAGGACCCGCTGGGCGAGGACGACTGGGACGGCTGGGTGCGGCTGACCGCCGAGCTGGGCGAGCGCGTCCAGCTGGTCGGTGACGACCTGTTCGTGACCAACCCGGAGCGACTCGAGGACGGCATCACCCGCCGCGCGGCGAACGCGCTGCTGGTGAAGGTCAACCAGATCGGCACGCTGTCCGAGACGCTGGACGCGGTTTCGCTGGCCACCTCCTACGGCTACAAGTCGATGATGAGCCACCGCTCCGGCGAGACCGAGGACACCTTCATCGCGGACCTGGCGGTCGCCACCGGCGTCGGCCAGATCAAGACCGGCGCGCCTGCCCGCGGTGAGCGCATCGCCAAGTACAACCAGCTGCTCCGCATCGAGGAGACGCTGGCCGACGCCGCCAGGTACGCCGGTGACCTGGCCTTCCCGAGGTTCACCCCGGAGTCCTGATCCAGCATGGCCGAGCGCGGCGGAAGAAGCCGGGAGCGCACCGGCGGGCGGGCGAGGAAAACCTACGCCCGCCGGCCGGCGCGTGTGCACCGCGAGGGCAGGCGTGCCCGGCTGCGGCGGGGCTGGAGCGCGAAACGCGCTTCCGGGGCCGCCCGCGTGCTCGGCCTGTCGAACACCCGGCGCGCGGCGGTGGTGGCGATCGTGGTCTGCGCGCTCGCCTTCACCATCGCCGTGCCGCTGCGCACCTACCTCACCCAGCGCTCGGAGGTTTCCGAGCAGCAGCAGCAACGCGAGCGCCTGCGTGACGAGGTCGCCCAGCTGGAGGCCCGCAAGGCCGAGCTGGCCGACCCGGCCCAGGTGCAGGCGGAGGCACGGCGGCGGCTGCGGTACGTGATGCCCGGCGAGACCCCGTACATGGTGCAGCTGCCGGAGGACAAGCAGCAGGCGCCGAACCAGGGCCCGGCCGAGCAGGCACCGCCCCCGTCGGGGCCGTGGTACGAGCGCCTGTGGGACCAGGCGACGGGGTAGTTACGCTGACCGCCGTGAGCAGCACCGAAACCCCCCAGTTCGAACCCGTCACCGAGCAGGACAGGGCGGTGATCGCCGAGCAGCTCGGCCGTCCGCCGCGTGCCCTGCGCGCGGTGGCGGCGCGCTGCCCGAGCGGGCACCCGTCGGTGGTGCAGACCAGCCCGAAACTGGAGAACGGCACGCCGTTCCCCACGCTGTACTACCTGACCTGCCCGCGCCTGGCCTCGATGGTCGGGCGGCTGGAGGCGTCCGGGCTGATGAAGGAGATGACCGACCGCCTGGCCGAGGACGAGGAGCTGGCGGCGGCCTACCTGCGCGCGCACCGGTCGTACCTGGCGCAGCGCGACGCGATCGAGCCGCTCGGGCACGAGGTCACCGCGGGTGGCATGCCGGGCCGGGTCAAGTGCCTGCACGTCCACCTCGCGCACACGCTGGCCTGCGGGCCCGGCGTGAACCCGTTCGGCGACGAGACGCTGGAGCTGCTGCGCGCCGAAGGCTGGCCGTCCGGCGACTGCGCGCCGACTGTCGCAAAAGGACAGTAACGTTCCCGCCGCCGCCGGAGATAGCTCAACCGGGTAGGCATCTGCGGGGAAAGGCGTTCTCGGCGTGCGGTTGTTCGCGGTCTCCGGCGCGGCCGGTGGAGTGTCCCAGGAATTCGGCCTGCGCCACCGGACGGCCATCGCGGTGTTCGGCGCGCTGCTCGCGGTCGCGCCCACCTTCGGGCTCACCGGCGGAACCGAGGGCTGGCTGGACAAAACGGGCCAGTTGGTGCCGCCGTCCGGCGGCGGTGAGCCGGGCTTCGGCATCGTCGGCGTGGACGGCAGCCTGCCGCAGCCGCCCGATCCCGAGGCGCTGCTGGTGGACGTGCCACCGCCCGGTCCGCTCGGCATTCCCGGCTCCGCCCTGCGCGCGTACCAGAACGCGGCCAATCTCCTGGGCTCCGAGCAGCCCGGCTGCCACATCGACTGGGCGCTGATCGCGAGCATCGGCCGCATCGAGTCGAACCACGCACGCGGCGGGTACCTGGACGAGAAGGGCAACACGCTCGAACCGATCCTGGGCCCGGTGCTCGACGGTGTCGGCCCGGTGGCCGCGATCCGAGACACCGACGGCGGCCGCTACGACGGCGACCCGGTGTGGGACAGGGCGGTCGGTCCCACCCAGTTCATCCCGTCGACCTGGCAGGGCTACGCCTCGGACGGCAACGCCGACGGCGTGACCGACCCGAACAACATCTACGACGCCACCCTCGGCTCCGGCCGCTACCTGTGCTCGGGTGGTCTGGACCTGGCCAATCCGGAGCAGTTGCGCACGGCGGTCTTCCGCTACAACAACTCCGACAGCTACGTGACCACGGTGCTCGCCTGGGCGGAGGCCTACCGCACCGGGGTGACCCCGCTGCCGGACAGCGAAGTGCCGGTGGGCGCGCCGAATCCGGTCGCCACGCCCGCGCCGGCGCCGGTCGCGCCGCCGCCCGCGCCGGTGGATCCCGGGCCGGACCCCGTGAACCCGCCGAACCCGCCTGCTCCAGGTGAGCCGGGGTCGTCGCTGCCGCCGTCGCTGAGCGAGCCGCCGCCGACCTGCGAATCCACGCCGCCGAGTTCCTCGGCGCCGCCTTCGTCGAGCACACCGCCGTCGTCCTCGCTGCCGCCGTGCGAGCCGAGCACGCCGCCGTCGTCGTCCGCGGTGCTTTCGGGGGCATCGGCACCCTAAGTACCCGCCGACGTTCTGTACAACGAAAGAACTAGGCCGTTCGGCCGCCGTTTGTTGCCGTTCGATGAACAGATCCGCCCCGGTTGTGGAAATCTGACAGAGCTGCGGGCTTTTGCGTGTTGCCGGTGTTTTCGCCCACTTCACATCCGGCATGCTGAGCTACGCAGTGCGGTAACGGCGCGACGTGGAGGTCACCGGGTGCGGGTGTGGCAGAGGCGCGGTACACGCGCGGGACAGAGCAGACGGCGGACGCGGGCCATGGCTTGGGGGGCGCCGCTGCTGGCGCTACCGCTCATGGTGCCCGCCAGCGGCATCGGCGGGTTCTCCCTGCTGGCCCAGGATTCCGGGCCCAGCCGCTACCTCGACGCACAGGGGCAACCGGTGGACGCGCAGGGCAATCCGCTCAGCGTGGACGGCAGCCTGCCCAACGGCGACTCCATCGGTGAGCAGCTGCTCGCCGACGCGGCCAACGCGGACGCGCTCAACGGCAACGCGGGCCTGCCGTCGGGGCCGCTGGGCATTCCCGGCTCCGCACTGAAGGCGTACACGCGCGCGGCCGACCACCTCGCCGCCAGCCAGCCGGGTTGCAACCTGCACTGGTCGCTGGTGGCCAGCATCGGCCGGATCGAGTCGAACCACGCGCGCGGCGGCAACGTCGACGCCGCCGGGTACACGCGTGCGCCGATCCTCGGCCCGGTGCTGAACGGCGCCGGCCCGGTGGCCGCGATCAGCGACACCGACGGCGGCGCCTACGACGGCGACACGGTCTGGGACCGCGCGGTCGGCCCGATGCAGTTCATCCCGTCCACCTGGCAGGGCTACGCCTCCGACGGCAACGGGGACGGCGATCGCAACCCGAACAACATCTACGACGCCACCCTCGGCGCCGGGCGGTACCTGTGCTCCGGCGGGCTGAACACCGCCGACCCGGCCCAGCGCGCCACCGCGGTCTTCCGCTACAACCACTCCGACTCGTACGTGCGCACGGTGCTGGCCTGGGCCGAGGCGTACGCGAAGGGCGTGCACCCGACCACGGACCAGCACGGTCCGGTCCTCGCCGCCCCGCAGGCCCCGACCGGCGGCGGCGCGCCGGGTGAGGTGCCGGTCCCGTCGGTTCCGCCGACCACCCCGGGCAACCCGCCGTCCACCTCGAACCCGCCGAGTTCGTCGAACCCGCCTTCGTCGTCGATCCCGAGCACCACGAACCCGCCTTCCTCGACCAAGCCGCCGAGCTCGTCGAACCCACCCAGCTCGTCGAACCCGCCGTCGTCGTCGAACCCGCCCTCGAGCAGCAACCCGCCCAGCTCGTCGACGCCGCCGGACTGCGTGGAGCCGGAGCCCGGCACCACGCCGGAGCCGCCTGCCGAGGGCGAGCCGCCGTTGTGCGAGGACACCTCCTCGACCACGCCTGCTCCCTGATCGCACGCCAGGCGCGAACGCCCACCAGCCCGCACGGGCCGGTGGGCGTTCGCCGTTAGGGTGGCGGTATGCCTCGTGTAGCCGCCATCGACTGTGGGACCAACTCCATCCGCCTGCTCGTCGCCGAGCTGACCGAACGCCATGACGGCACGTTCGACCTCCGCGACCTGCACCGCGAGATGCGCATCGTGCGGCTGGGGCAGGGGGTGGACGCCACCGGCAGGCTCGCGCCGGAGGCGCTCGAGCGCACCCGCGCCGCGCTGGCCGACTACACCATCGCCGCGCGTCGCAAGGGCGTGGAGAAGGTGCGCATGGTGGCCACCTCCGCCACCCGCGACGCGAGCAACCGCGACGAGTTCTTCGCGATGACCCGCGAGGTGCTGGGCACCGAGGCCGAGGTCATCAGCGGTGACGAGGAGGCCCGCCTGTCCTTCACCGGCGCGGTCGGCGAGCAGGACCCCGAAGACGGCCCGTTCCTGGTGGTCGACGTCGGTGGCGGCTCGACCGAGCTGGTGCTGGGCACCTGGGACGGCAAGCGCGCCGACGTGCTGGCCGCGCGCTCGGTGGACATCGGCTGCGTGCGGATCACCGAGCGCACGCTGAAGTCGGACCCGCCGACCGCCGACGAGATCACCGCCGCGCACAAGCTGGCCACCGAGGTGCTCACCGAGGCGTTCGAGGCGGTGGACGTTTCGCGGGCGAACTCGTGGATCGGGGTCGCGGGCACGGTCACCACGCTGTCCGCGGTGGCGCAGGAACTGCCGCAGTACGACACCGAGCGCGTGCACCTGTCGAAGCTGTCCCGCGCCGACATCGACCGGCTCGCCGAGAGCCTGCTCGGCGTGGACCACGCCGCCCGCGCCGCGAACCCGGTGATCCACCCCGGCCGGGTGGACGTGATCGGCGGTGGCGCGGTGATCGTGCGCGCGCTGGCCGAGCAGTTCGCCGCGCGCGGCGGCCCGGCCGAGCTGATCGTGAGCGAGCACGACATTCTCGACGGGATCGCGCTTTCCCTGGTGTCGTGACAAACGCGGTGCGGGGTTTACGGCATTCAGCGGATTCACGTTGCTCCGCCGGTGTAAGTCTGACGGAGTAATGTGGATCATCGTGATTCTTTCGCAATGATTTGCGTCTGTGGTCTGGCTCACCCCGCCGGATAGCGTGCCTGCAGTCTTTCTCCCTTCGATGGAGGCAAGAATGCGGACCACGCGGCTCATGGTGATCTCGATGTCGGCGGCACTCGTGCTGAGTTCGTGCGGGGGCGGTGGGGAGGACCCGGGCACCGGCGACGCCGACGCGGCCATCTCGGTGTTCAACACCGAACCGGAGAACCCGCTGGTGCCGGGCAACACCACCGAGTTCGGCGGTGGCCAGGTGCTGGACGCGATGTTCACCGGCCTGATCGCCTACGACCCGCAGACCACCGAGGTGAAGAACGCGGTCGCCGACTCGATCACCGACGTCGACTCGAAGGTCTACACCTTCAAGCTGAAGCCGGGCTGGAAGTTCCACGACGGCACCGACGTCAAGGCGAAGAACTTCGTCGACGCCTGGAACTGGACCGCGTACGGGCCCAACGCCACACAGGGCGCGCCGTTCTTCTCCGACATCCAGGGCTACGACGAGGTCAACCCGGCCGACCCGGACGGCAAGAGCGGGCCGCAGTCCGCGCCGCAGCCGACCACGGACAAGATGTCCGGGCTGAAGGTGATCGACGACCACACCTTCGAGGTGACGCTGAAGAACTCGTCGCCGGTGTTCAAGGTCAAGCTCGGGTACACCGTCTACGCGCCGCTGCCGGATTCGTTCTTCGCCGACAAGGCCGCCTTCGAGGCCAAGCCGATCGGCAACGGGCCGTTCAAGTTCGTCTCGCGCCAGGTCGGCACCGACGTCAGGCTGACCAGGTTCGACGAGTACGCGGGCCTGGACAAGCCGAAGTTCAAGGACCTGACCTTCAAGGTCTACCAGAGCCGCGAGGCCGCCTACCCGGACCTGGTCGGCAACCAGCTCGACTTCATCGAGGAGCTGCCGCCGAGCGCGCTGGCCGGGCAGCAGCACAAGACCGATCTCGGCGACCGCGTGGTGGAACGCGATTCGCTGATCAACCAGACGCTGGCCTTCCCGCTGTACGAGGAGAAGTACCAGAACCCCGACCTGCGCAAGGCGATCTCGATGGCGATCAACCGCGAGGAGATCACCACCCGCATCTACGAGGGCAGCAGGCAGCCGGCCGACGGCCTGGTGCACCCGCTGCTCAAGGGCTACCAGAAGGGGCAGTGCGGCGAGCTGTGCACGTACAACCCGGAGAAGGCGCGCGAGCACCTGGCGAAGTCCGGGTTCACCGGCACGCTGAAGATCATCAGCAACGCCGACGGCGGGCACAGCGAATGGGCCACCGCGGCGGCGAACAGCATCAAGAACACGCTCGGCATCGAGTGCGTCTTCGAGCCCGCCACCAGCCTCGGCGAGTTCCGCCAGAAGATCAACGCCCGCGAGATGACCGACATGTACCGCGCGGGCTGGGTCGCCGACTACCCGTCGATCGAGAACTTCCTCAACCCGATCTACCGCACCGGCGCGTCCTCGAACGACGGTGAGTACTCGAACCCCGAGGTGGACGCGAAACTGGCCGCCGCGGACACCGCGCCGTCGGAGGAGGAGAGCATCAAGCTCTACCTCGAAGCCGAGAAGATGATCCTGAACGACCTGCCGTTCGTTCCACTGTGGACGCAGAACACCATCGGCGGCAAGAGCGACCGGCTGGCCTCGGCGAAGCTCAGCGCGTTCCGGCAGCTCGACCTGACCAGCGTCGAAGTGGCCTGAGTTGGGCCGGTATGTGCTGCGGCGGCTGCTGCAGATGGTGCCGGTGTTCCTCGGCACCACCTTCGGCATCTACCTGCTGGTGTGGGCGCTGCCGGGGGACCCGTTCGCCGGGAAGTGCGGTGAGCGGGACTGCCCGGACGAGTTCGTCGCGGCGATGAACGAGAAGTACAACCTGGACGACTCGATCTTCGTGCAGTACGGGAAGTACCTGTGGAACCTGCTGCGGGGTGACTTCGGCGAGACGTTCTCCCAGGTGCCGGTGAGCGAGCTGATCGCGAACTCGTACCCGGTCACGCTGCGGCTGGCGCTGGTGGCGCTGGCCATCGAGGCGCTCATCGGGGTCACCGCGGGCGTGGTCACCGGGCTGCGGCGGCGGGGGTTCCTGGACAGCCTGGTGCTGGTGTCCACGCTGTTCCTGATCTCCATCCCGGTTTTTGTCACCGGGTACGTGCTGCAGCTGGTGCTCGGGCTGGAGTGGGGGATCATCAATCCCACGGTTTCGTCGAAGGCGGGCTTCGGTGAGCTGATCGTGCCGGGGTTCGTGCTGGCCAGCCTGTCCATGGCGTACGTGGCCCGGCTGACCAGGGCCAGCATCGCCGAAACGCGGCGTGCGGACTACGTGCGCACGGCGGTGGCGAAGGGGCTGCCGCAGTCGCGGGTGGTCGGTGTACACATGCTGCGCAACGCGGCGCTGCCGGTGATCACCTTTCTCGGCACCGATCTCGGCGCGTTCATGGGCGGCGCGATCGTCACCGAGGGCATCTTCAACATTCCCGGCATCGGCGGGCTGATCTTCAAGTCCATCCAGGCCAAGGAAGGCGCCACGGTGACCGGGCTGGTGGTCCTGCTGGTGCTGGTCTACCTGGTGATGAACCTGCTCGTCGACCTGCTGTACGGCGTGCTCGACCCGAGGATCCGCTATGACTGACCCGGCAACCGCGGCGACCGGGGTGTCCGCGCGGCCCCGAGGCCTGTTCAGCGACGCGTGGCGCGACCTGCGGCGACGGCCGATGTTCTGGATCTCGTCGTCGATCATTCTGGTGATCGTGGTGATGGCGCTGTTCCCGTCGCTGTTCACCTCGGCGGACCCGAACCTCGGCGACCTGACGCGGCAGCGGCAGCCACCGTCCGCCGAGGCGTGGTTCGGCTACGACAACCAGGGTTACGACATCTACGCGCGGGTCATCCACGGCGCGCGAGCGTCCATTGTGGTCGGTGTGCTGGCGACGCTGGGCGTGGTGCTGCTCGGCGGGGTGTTCGGCATTCTCGCCGGGTACTACGGCGGCTGGCTGGACACGGTGATCTCGCGGATCGCGGACGTGTTCTTCGGGCTGCCGTTCGTGCTCGGCGCGATCGTCATCCTGACCACGCTGAACTCGGCGGGTGACGCCGGTGCGGTGCGGATCGTGGTGCAGGTGGTGCTGTCGATCGCTCTGCTGTCGTGGCCGGTTTCGCTGCGGATCATGCGCTCGGCGGCGATTTCGGCGAAGCAGCAGGACTACGTGAAGGCGGCGCGGGCGCTCGGTGCCGGCGGGCGGCGGATCATCTTCCGCCACCTGCTGCCGAACTGCCTGGCGCCGGTGCTGGTCTACGCGACCATCGCGCTCGGCGCGTTCATCGGGGTGGAGGCGACGCTGTCCTACCTGGGCATCGGGCTGCGGCCGCCGGTGGTCTCGTGGGGCGTGATGATCAACGACGCGCGGACGTACGTGCGGGCTGCCCCGCATTTGCTGTTGTTCCCGGCGGGTTTCCTGGTCACCACGGTGCTGGCGTTCGTCATGCTCGGTGACGCGGTCCGCGAAGCACTCGACCCGCGGGCCCGGTGATCCACAATGGACAGACTGCTGGAGATCGACGACCTGCGGGTGGAGTTCCGCACGCCGGACGGGGTGGCCACGGTGCTCAACGGGGTGAGCTACCACGTGGACGCGGGGGAAACGCTGGCCGTGCTGGGGGAGTCGGGGTCGGGCAAGAGCGTGACCGCGCAGGCGGTGCTGGGCATCCTGGACACGCCGCCGGCCGTGGTCACCGGTGGCTCGATCCGGTTCCGGGGTGAGGACCTGCTTAGTGTTGGTGCCCGCCGTCGCCGCGAGGTGCGCGGTGGCGGCATCGCAATGATCTTCCAGGACGCGCTTTCGGCGTTGAACCCGGTGTTCACGGTGGGGTTCCAGATCGAGGAGCAGCTGCGGTTGCGGAAGGGAATGAGCCGCCGGGCGGCGCGGGCGCGGGCGGTGGAACTGCTCGATCTGGTGCACATCCCGAACGCGGCTTCGCGGGTGCGGGAGTACCCGCACCAGTTCTCGGGCGGGATGCGGCAGCGGGCGATGATCGCGATGGCGCTGGCGCTGGACCCGGAGCTGCTGATCGCCGACGAGCCGACGACCGCGCTGGATGTGACGGTGCAGGCGCAGATCATGGACCTGCTGGCGGAAATCCAGGCTGAGCGGCGGATGGGCCTCGTGTTGATCACGCACGATCTGGGGGTTGTCGCCGAAGTGGCCGATCGGATTGCCGTAATGTACGCCGGTAGGATTGTTGAACAATCCGACGTCCATACGTTGTTCCAATCCCCCGCGCACCCCTATACGGCGGCGCTGATGAACTCGCTGCCGCGTCTGGACCAGAAGGGGCAAAGCCTGGAGACGATCAGGGGCCTACCGCCCAGCCTGCTGAACATCCCCGGGGGCTGCCCTTTTCACCCACGGTGCAAGCGAGCCGAGCGCGTCTGCTCCACGGACCGCCCGCCCCTGCTGGAACCAGCACCGGGCCGGTACAGCGCCTGCCACTTCGCCGCCGAGGTAATGCACAATGCCTAACCCGCACCGGGCTCCCGCCACTCCCTTCGGCCACCCACCCACGCCACCCGGCCTCAGCCTCGGTCTCGGCCTTCGCCTCCGCCCCGGCCCCGGCCTCCGCCCCGGCCTCCGCCTCCGCCCCGGCCCCGGCCTCCGCCCCGGCCTCCGCCTCCGCCCCGGCCTCCGCCTCGGTCTCGGTCTCCGCCTCCGCCTCCGCCTGCCTCACGCCCCGCCCCCACTCCGGCGCACGTCCCAAACACCCCCACTCCCAGCCCCGGCGAACCCACAAACGCCCCCGCTCCGGCGCGTGCCACGAACGCTCTCACCTCCGCTTCGGCGAGCCTCACCAACGCCGAGCCTCCGCCCGGCGAGCGTCACGAATGGCTCCGCCCTCGGCGAGTGCCACGAACGCGCCCGTCCCCACTCCGGCGCCCGTCCCCACTCCGGCGCGCGTCACGAATGTGGCTTTCGAGACGTTGGGCGTCCCGAATGTGGCTTTCGTGACACCGACCGGCGCCCCCTCGCGCCCCTGCCGCTCGCCCCGACTCACGCTTCGAATCCCAATTCGCCCCGCCGGGCCCCAACCCGCCCCTCCGCGCCGAACACGAAAGCCACATTCGTGTCCTCCGCCCACCGCGACTTCGGCCGCCGAGCCAAAGGCAAAGCCCTCGGTCACCAAAAGCTCCCAACTCCACCGAGCGAAGCGACGGGGTGAGGCACCGTGAATGAGCCGATTCTCCGGGTCTCCGGCCTGGTCAAGTACTTCCCCGTCCGTACCGGCGTCCTCTTCAAGCGGACCGTAGGGCAGGTCAAGGCCGTAGACGGGGTCTCCTTCGACCTCGCCGCCGGGGAGACGCTCGGCATCGTGGGCGAGTCGGGGTGTGGCAAGTCCACGCTGGCCCAGGTCCTCCTCCGGCTCGAAGAACCCACCGCCGGCCGCGCGTACTTCGAGGGTCGCGACATCTTCGCCATGCGCGGGGCCGAACTCCGCCGTCTCCGTCGCGACATCCAGATCGTGCTCCAGGACCCGTACACCTCGCTCAACCCGCGGATGACCGTCGGCGACATCGTCGGCGAGCCGTTCGAGATCCATCCCGAAGTCGCCCCGAAAGGTGACCGGGCGGGCAAGGTGCGCGAACTGCTCGAGGTCGTCGGCCTCAACCCCGAGCATCTCAACCGCTACCCCCATCAGTTCTCCGGCGGCCAGCGCCAGCGCATCGGCATCGCCCGCGCGCTCGCCCTGCGCCCGAAGGTCATCGTCTGCGACGAACCCGTTTCCGCACTCGACGTGTCCATTCAGGCACAGGTGATGAACCTCCTGGAGGATTTGCGCGCCGAATTCGGTTTGTCCTATGTGTTCATCGCGCACGACCTTTCCGTGGTCCGGCACCTGTCCACCAGGGTCGCGGTGATGTACCTCGGCCGCATCGTGGAGATCGGCACCGAGGACGAGATCTACCATCGACCGTCCCACCCGTACACCCAGGCGCTGTTGTCCGCCGTTCCGGTAGCCGACCCGTCACTGCGCGGCAACCGCCAGATAATCCGGCTCGAAGGCGACGTGCCGAGCCCGGTGGACCCGCCGTCCGGCTGTCCATTCCGGACACGCTGCTGGAAGGCGCGGGACCGCTGCGCCGAGGAGACCCCGGCGCTCGAACCGCGGGCGGGCGGGCATTCCAGCGCCTGTCATTTCGCCGAAGAACGCCACGTTGTTCCCTAACTTTCGTCGGTGTTCCGTTCTTGGTGCGCATCGGTAGATTCCGCCCGTTGCTTTCATGGGAGGAATCAGCGTGAAGAGAAGCAAGCTCCTGTTCGCGGTGCTCGCCGTGCCGCTGGCCGGCGGGGTGCTGGCCGCGCCCGCGGTCTCCGCGCGGCCGGACCTGTCCGGCGCCGCCACCGAGTTCACCGTGCTGGCCGCGCCCGGGCAGAGCGTCGCCGACGCCGAGCGGGCGGTCCGCGACGCGGGCGGCACCGTGGTGAAGTCCAACGCCGCGATCGGGCTGGTCACCGCGAGCGCGCCGGCGAACGGTTTCAGCGAGCGGGTTTCCGCCGACCACGCGATCTACGGCGCCGCCAAGGCGCAGGCGATCGGCCACGCGCCGGTGCGGGACACCGCGCCCAAGGCCGACGTGGTGGAGAAGGAGTCGCGGCAGGCCCCGGCGGCCAAGAAGGGCAAGCCGAACGCGTCCGCCCCGGTCGGCACCGACCCGCTGGACGAGCAGCTGTGGGGCCTCAAGTCGGTCCGCTCCGACCTCGCGCGCACCGTCCAGCCCGGTGACCACCGGGTGAAGGTCGGCGTGCTCGACACCGGCGTCGACGGCACCCACCCGGACATCGCGCCGAACTTCGACGCGGCGCTCTCCCGCAACTTCGTCCGCGACATCCCGGCCGACGAGGCGGGCAACGAGGTCGACGGGCCGTGCGAGTTCCGCGGCTGCGTGGACCCGGTCAACCACGACGACGGCGGGCACGGCACCCACGTCGCGGGCACCATCGGCGCCGCGGCCAACGGCTTCGGCCTGTCCGGCGTCGCCCCGAACGTCAGCATCGTGAACGTGCGTGCCGGCCAGGACTCGGGCAGCTTCTTCCTGCAACCCGTGGTCGACGCCATCACCTACGCCGGCGACGCGCGGCTCGACGTGATCAACATGAGCTTCTTCGTGGACCCGTGGTTGTACAACTGCCAGGCCAACCCGGCCGACTCGCCGGAGCGCCAGCGCGAGCAGCGCACCATCACCGAGGCGGTCAACCGCGCGCTCGACTACGCGCACGGCAAGGGCGTCACGCAGGTGGTTTCGCTCGGCAACCAGCACAGCGACCTCGGTGCGCCGCAGCCGGACACGGTCAGCCCGAACTTCCCGGTGGACACCAACTACCAGCGCGACATCGACAACGCGTCGTGCGTGACGCTGCCGGTCGAGGGCAACCACACCATCGGCGTCTCCGCGTTCGGCCCGTCGCAGGCGAAGGCGGACTACTCGAACTACGGCGTCGAGCAGATCTCGGTGTCCGCGCCGGGTGGTTACTACCGCGACTACTTCGGCACGCCGTGGTTCTCCACCGTGGAAAACCAGATCCTGTCGACCTATCCGCGCAACGTCGGCGTCGCCGAGGGCATGATCGACGCGGACGGCAACATCACCCCGGACGGCGTCGAGGCCGGGGTCCAGAAGGCCACCGCGCCCGACGGCCGCGTCGGCTACTACCAGTGGCTGCAGGGCACTTCGATGGCTTCGCCGCACGCCACCGGCGTGGCCGCGCTGATCGTCGCCCAGTACGGCAAGCCGGGCCGGGGCGGCTTCGGCATGGACCCGGACGCCGTGCAGCGCGTGCTGGAGGGCACCGCGGCGAAGATCGCCTGCCCGGTGCCGCGGACCGTGGACTACCTGGACGAGGGCCGCGACGCCAGTTACACCGCCACCTGCACCGGTGACACGGCGTTCAACGGCTTCTACGGCCACGGCGCCGTCGACGCCTACGCCGCGGTGACCCGCGGCAAGGAGCACCTGCGCGGGTAAGGATTCGCGAGAAGTCGTGGGCGCCGGGGAAACCTTGGCGCCCACGACTTTTGCCCGGTTGTGGGGTAGAACTGTGGCACACCGCGTCCAGGATGGGAGCCCGATGACCACGAGCGATGCCAGCCGCCTCGGTGACTCGATCGACAAGGTCTCCGTCGGCCGGGTCTACGACTACCTGCTCGGCGGCACGCACAACTACGCCGCGGACCGCGCGTTCGCCGACGAGCAGATGAAGGCACTACCCGACATCAAGCGCTTCGCCAGGTCCAACCGCGCGTTCCTGGGCCGCGCGGTGCGGTACGCGGTGGAGTCGGGCATCCGGCAGTTCGTCGACATCGGCTCCGGCCTGCCCACGCAGGGCAACGTGCACGAGGTCGCCGAGGAAGCGGCGCCGGGCGAATGCCGCGTGGTCTACATCGACAACGAGCCGATCGCCCGCGCGCACGCGGAAATCCTGCTCGAACGCACCGCCGACCCGACGCGCCACCGCGCCATCGACGCGGACTTCTTCGACGGCCCGCAGCTGTGGCGCCGCGTGCGGAACACCGGGCTGATCGACGAGACGCAGCCGGTCGCGCTGCTGCTGGTGGCGTTGCTGCACTTCATGCCGGACGACACCAAGCCGCACGAGACGCTGCGCTACTACCTCGACCGCCTGCCCGCGGGCAGCATGGTCGCCATTTCCCACATCCACGTGGACCCGAAGGACCTCGCGACGATCGCCGCGGGTGACAAGGTCGCCGCCGCGTACCGCAAGCAGACCAACAACCCGGCCGTCCCGCGGCCGAGGCCGGCCATCGAGGCCTTCTTCGAAGGGCTCGAACTCGCCGACCCCGGCCTCGTCTGGCTGCCGCAGTGGCAGCCGGACGGGGACGAGCTGTTCGCCGACCAGCCGGAGAAGTCCCGCGGCCTGGCGGGCGTCGGCTGGAAGACGACCACTTAGGACGTCCGTTCAGGACGGCCTTTTAGGACGGCCTTTTAGGACGGAACGGCCGAGCGGATGAACGCCGCCAGGTCGGCCGCCTGCTGGACCCGTGAGGGTTCGTGCACGTACATCATGTGGCCGGCCGGGTAGTAGGCGCGGTCGATGTTGCCGTGCAGTTCCTCG
Organism: Amycolatopsis albispora; assembly: GCF_003312875.1. Classification (NCBI taxonomy): domain Bacteria; kingdom Bacillati; phylum Actinomycetota; class Actinomycetes; order Pseudonocardiales; family Pseudonocardiaceae; genus Amycolatopsis; species Amycolatopsis albispora. The sequence continues at coordinate 5,123,701 of NZ_CP015163.1, read as the reverse complement.
GGGATCTCCAGGTGCGCCAGCACGTTTTCCGAGCCGTAGTACGGGGTCGCGCCGTCGTAGTGGCCGAAGGCGACGTGCACCTTCAGGTGCGGGTTCGCCCGCATCGCCGAGCTCAGCGAGCGCACCGCGGACACCGCGCGGCCCTCGAAGTCGCTGTAGGACCACTGCTGGAACACGTCCATCGACAGGATCTCGTAGGGCAGATCGCTCTGGTAACCCAGTTCGGCGCGCACGTAGTGGTTGAACGCGGCCGAGTAGGCGCCGATGATCCGGGAGATCGAGGCGTCGTCGCTCATCTGCTCGCGGCCGCCGTCCGGCTCCCAGGTGGTGAACCGCCCGTCCATCCGGCCGACGGTCAGCCCGCGGTCCCGCAGCAGCTCGGTGAAGAACCGCACGTGCTCGATGCGCAGGTTGACGCGGTCCACATAGGACTCGCTGAGCCCGGTCAGCCGGGCCACCTCGCGCACCGCCGCCGCCCGCTCGTCGGCGGTCAGCCGGGAACCGCGCTGCAGCGCCCACGGCAGGTCGCGGGCGGCGAACGCTTCGGCTTCGGCGAGCACCTCGTCGAGCGGCCGGTCGCCGTGGAACCCGTGGTAGTGCGCGATCGCCGCGTAGGTGGGCAGGTAGCTGACGTAGGCCTGCTCGTTGCCCTCGGTGAACCGGATCGAGCCCATGTCCAGAACGGACGAGATCAGCAGCAGCCCGTTGAGGTACATGCTGTGGCGTTCCTGCAGGTGCGCCGCCAGTGCCGCCGCGCGCAGCGTGCCGTAGGACTCCCCGGCCAGGAACTTCGGCGAGAGCCAGCGCCCGTTGCGTGAGGTCCACAGCCGGATGATCTCGCCGACCGACTCCACGTCCGGGGTGAAACCGAGGTAGTCCTTCGGCTTCTCGCCGGTCACCGCGCGCGAGAAACCGGTGGACACCGGGTCGATGAACACCAGGTCGCTGTGCGCCAGCAGGCTTTCCGGGTTGTCCGCCAGCCCGTACGGCGGCGGGGCGGGGGAGTCGACGTCCCCGGACACCACGCGCCGCGGCCCCAGCACCCCCAGGTGCAGCCAGACGCTCGACGAACCGGGTCCGCCGTTGAACGCGAAGGTCACCGGGCGGGTCGCCGGGTCGGCGTCGTCCAGCGTGTAGGCGGTGAGGAAGACCTCGGCCTTGGCCAGGTGCCCGTCGAACTTGCCGTCAGTGAGCACTTCCTTCTTGAGCACGATCCGCCCGGTCTGGGCGGTGTAGGCGAGGTCGCGGCCGTCGATCGCCAGCGTGTGCGTGCTGGTGACCAGGTCGTCGCTGGGTTCGGGCGGCTTGGTTTCCCCGTCGGTCTTAGCTGTTTCCGGCATGCCCCGAATCTAGATCACAATGGTGGGATGACCCTGGCCGAGATGGACGCCGAGCTGATCGACTGCCGGGCCTGCCCGCGGTTGGTGGCCTGGCGCGAGCAGGTGGCCGAGACCAAGCGCGCGGCCTTCGCCGGCGAGACGTACTGGGGCCGCCCGGTGCCGGGCTTCGGGCCCGCCGACGCGTCGCTGGGCATCGTCGGCCTGGCGCCCGCCGCGCACGGCGCGAACCGCACGGGCCGCATGTTCACCGGCGACCGGTCCGGTGACGTGCTGTATCGCGCGATGTACGACGTCGGCCTGGCCACGAAGCCGGAAGCGCACCACATCGGCGACGGGCTGGAGCTGATCGGCACCCGGATCACCTCGCCGGTGCACTGCGCGCCGCCCGCGAACAAGCCGACCCCGGCCGAGCGCGACACCTGTGGCCGGTGGCTGGCCAGGGAACTGGAACTGCTGCGGCCCACGCTGCGCGCGATCGTGGTGCTCGGCGGTTTCGGCTGGCAGGCGCTGCTGCCGGTGCTCGCTGCCGCCGGCTGGGAGGTGCCGCGGCCACGCCCGAAGTTCGGCCACGGCGTGCAGTACGTGCTCGACGGGCCGACGGAGCTGCGGTTGTTCGGCTGCTTCCACGTTTCGCAGCAGAACACCTTCACCGGGCGCCTCACCCCGGCGATGGTGCGCGAGGTGCTGACCACCGCCAAAACCGCGGCGGGCATCCCGTGAAGCCGCCGGAAGAGGTCGTCGGGCGGCGCGTGCGGTTGACGCGGTGGTCTTCGGCGGATGCCGCCGAGTTGCAGCGGGTGGTCGAGGAAGCGCAGGAGTACCTGAAGCCGTGGTTGTTCTGGGCTTACGGCGAGTACCGCGCGGCCGACTTCCTCCACCTGGCCGACGAGCAGTGGGAATCGGGCAAGGCCTATCCCTACGCCCTGCGCACCGAGGGCCGGATCGCGGGTGCGGTCGGGCTGGAGCGGCGCATCGGCCCCGGCGGCATCGAGATCGGTTACTGGCTGCACCCGTCCTGGGCCGGGCGCGGGCTGATGACCGAAGCCGTCGCGGCGCTGGTGCCGGTCGCGTTCGCGCTGCCCGACGTCGACCGGATCCAGATCTGGCACGACGCGGCCAACGAAGCCAGCGCGGGCGTGCCCCGGCGGCTGGGCTTCACCGAGGTCGCGCGGCACGACCCTGGACGGGAGGAAGCGCGGCCCGGGATGGCCGGGGTGGACGTGGTCTGGCAGCTGGAGTGAGTTCGCTCACCGGTTGCGGAGAGTGGCGAAATTGGCTGAATTCACCCGCTATGGGTTTATTCTGGCCTTACTCGCTCTACGCTCCGCAATCGCCCGACTACCCGGCGGTGCGGCCCGCTGAATCGTTCAATCTTCGGTGGCGACGCTGGTCACAGCAGCGCGGGGTACACGAGCGAGGGCCCTGGATGGGTGCGACCATGGACGCATGGCAGCGAAGTCGGAACCGACACGGATCCTCGTCCTCGGTGGCGGATATGTCGGTCTGTACACGGCGTTCGGGCTCCAGAAGATGCTGCGGGCCAACGAAGCGTCCGTCACCGTTGTGGACCCCCAGCCGCACATGACGTACCAGCCGTTCCTCCCCGAGGCGGCGGCGGGCGCGATCGAGCCGCGGCACGTGGTGGTCCCGTTGCGGCGCGTGCTCAAGCGGTGCCACGTGCTGACCGCGCGGGTCACCAAGATCGAGCACGAACGCAAGTCCGTCACCGTCGAGGCGGCCGACGGCCACATCGAGCAGCTGTCCTATGACGTGCTGGTGGTCGCCCTGGGCGCGGTGGCGCGCATCCTGCCCATTCCCGGACTCGCCGAGCAGGGCATCGCCTTCAAGACCATCGGCGAGGCCATCTACCTCCGCAACCACGTGCTGACCAAGCTCGACCAGGCGGCCAGCACCCTGGATCCCGAGCTGCGCAAGCGCCTGCTGACCTTCACCGTGGTCGGCGGCGGCTTCGCGGGCATCGAAGCGCTCGCCGAGCTCGAGGACATGACCCGCTTCGCGACCAGGTACTACGAGAACATCGAGCCCTCGGACATCCGCTGGGTGCTCGTCGAGGCCGCGGGCCGGATCCTGCCCGAGGTCCGCGAGACGCTCGGGGTGTGGACCGTGGAGCAGCTGGAGAAGCGCGGCATCGAGGTCTACCTGTCGACCGCGGCGAAGTCGTTCGAGAACGGGCACGTGGTGCTCTCGGACGGCACCGAGTTCGACAGCGACACGATCATCTGGACCGCCGGCGTGAAGGCCAACCCGGTGCTGGCCGACTCCGACCTGCCGCTGGACAAGCGCGGCAGGCTCGAGGCGACCGCGGCGCTGCAGGTCGTCGGGCATCCCGACGTGTGGACCGCGGGTGACAACGCCGCGGTGCCGGACCTGTCGCGCACCGAGGAGGACCCGTCGGCCACCTGCCCGCCCAACGCACAGCACGCGGTGCGGCAGGCGCGGCACCTGGCGAAGAACATCATCAAGGTGCTGCGCGGCGGTCAGCCGAAGGACTACTACCACAAGAACCTGGGCGCGGTCGCCGGTCTCGGCCTGCACAAGGGCGTGGCCGACGCGCTGAACCTGAAGATCAAGGGCTTCCCGGCCTGGGTGTTCCACCGGGCGTACCACGTCAAGGCGATGCCGACGTGGAACCGGAAGATCCGGATCTTCTTCGACTGGGTCTTCGGCGGCCTGCTGCGGCGCGAGGTGGTCTCGCTCGGGCAGATCAACAACCCGAAGGAAGAGTTCACCAGGGCCACGAAGTCCTGACCTGAGCTGCGGGAGCGGGGCCCGGCCGCATAGGCTGGGCCGTGCCCCCGTAGCCCAACCGGCAGAGGCAGTCGACTTAAAATCGACCCAGTGCGGGTTCGAACCCCGTCGGGGGCACTGCGGCGCTGATCAGCGGGTTGCCCGAAGGCGGTTCTAGATCACCTCCCCGGTCTACCCCCGGAATAGGGTTCTAGGCCCCTTCGGACCACGCTGACCAGCGCGTCCGCCGCTCGAGGCGAGGCACCAAGCGGCAGTGAGCGTCGACGGTTCCAGACCGGTGACGTCGGCTGCGAGCAGCCGCGCAAACAACAAGCACTGCCGCCTCGAAATCGAATCGGCCCAGTGCGGGTTCGAACCCCGTCGGGGGCACCATTGACCCGGGGCGCCGCCGCTCGGGAGAATGCGGCGCCATGGTGGGTTTTCGCTGTTTTGCCGCCGCCGTGCTCGGTCTGGGATTCCTGGGCGCCGGGGTGCTGCTGGTGACCCAGGGCGCGTCGGGCTCCTACCGCTGGGGCGGTGAGGCCGCGATCTCCGCCGGGGTCGCCTGCCTGGCGGTAATGGTGATCGGCCTGCAGGACCGCGCCGTTCCGGCGCCGCGTGTTCCGGCGCAGCGGACGAAGGACCCCGACTAGGGCACCACGAGCCCGGCTTCGTAGGCGAAGATGGTCATCTGCACGCGGTTCGCCGCGTTGATCTTGGCGAAGATGCGGGTGATGTGCGTTTTCACCGTCGCCTCGCTCAGGTGCAGTTCGGCGGCGATCTCCGAGTTCGGCTTGCCCTGGGCGACCGCCGTGACGATCTCGCGTTCCCGTTCGGTGAGCGTGCTCAGCCCGTGCAGCGCGCGGTTGCGCCGCGGGTTCGACCGCGCCGAGACGAAGTGCCCGATCAGTTTTTTGGTGGCACGCGGGGAAAGCATCGCCTCACCGGCACCGACCACGCGCACCGCGTCGATGATCTCCTGCGGTGAGCACTCCTTGAGCAGGAACCCGCTCGCGCCGGCGCCGAGCGCGTCGAACACGTACTGGTCCAGGTCGAAGGTGGTCAGCACGAGCACCTTCGGCGGCCGGGCGAGCGCGGTCACCGCGGCGGTCGCGGCCAGCCCGTCCATGCGGCGCATCCGGATGTCCATCAGCACCACGTCCGGCGCGTGCGCGGTCACCTTCGCCACCGCTTCGTCCCCGTCCCCGGCTTCGCCGACCACGGTGATGTCCCCCGTGCTGCCCAGGATCATGGACAGCCCGGTCCGGACCATCGCGTCGTCGTCCACGAGCAGCACACGTAAGGGGCGCTGGGTCACCCGGTCATGCTAGTGCGGCTCCCACGGCAGCCACGCCCGGAGGGCGAAAACGCGGTCGTCGGTCGGTCCGGCGCTGACGTTCCCGCCCAGCAACGACACTCGTTCGCTGACGCCGGTCAGCCCGGTGCCCGAGCCCGGTGACGGCTCGGGTGTGGTCGCGGGCAGCGGGTTCACCACCTCGATCGACAGGCCGACCCCCGGTTCACCACGGACGGTCACGTCGGCGGGGGAGCCCGGCGCGTGGCGGAGAACGTTGGTCAGGGCCTCCTGCACGATCCGGTACACCGTGGTGCCCAGCTGCATCGGCGCGGCCGCCGCCTGGTCGAGCATGATCGTGGCGCTCGCCGGGAGGCCGGACTGCCGCGCGCCGGCGATCAGCTCCGGCAGGTCGTTGAGTGTCGGTTGTGGACGTTCGGGAGCCTGGGGCCCGGCCTCGCTTTCGCCGAAACCCTGGCCGTCGCGCAACACCCCGATCACCTGGCGGAGGTCCTCAAGGGACTGTCGTGCGGTGGTGCGGACGGTGCGCGCCACCTCGGTCGAGCCTTCGGTGCCGGAACTGACTTCCAGCGCACCGGCCTGCAGCGACAGCAGCGAAAGCCGGTGCCCCAGCACGTCGTGCATTTCGCGGGCGATGCGGGTGCGCTCGGCGCGCCGGGTCATTTCCGCGCGCAGTTCCTGTTCCTGCGCCTCACGGCGGGCGAGGTCACCGCGGACGCCGCGCACGATGCCGACGGCGAGCGCGATCGCGGTCATGAACGAGGCCAGCACGAGGATGCCGATGATCTGGCCGAGGCTGTGCCGCGTGCCGACGATCGCGCCGGCGATGGACACCTCCTCGTGCCGGTTGGCGTCCCTGGCCAGCGCGAGCGCGGTGGCCGCGTAGACGGCGGCGGCACCGGCCCAGAGCCAGAGGTCGCGGCGTGCGGCGGCCAGCGCGGCGAGCGCGATCAGCGCGGCGAGGGCGTCCGCGCCGAGCAGGAGCGACGGCACCAGCGCGATCCCGGTGACCACCAGCGGCCACTGGTGGCGCCAGCACAGCATGACGGCGGCGGCGATGGCGGTCAGGAAGCTCAGCGTCGACCACACGTCGGGCACGAAGGTGTCGGCCTCGGGCAGGTAACCGGTGGACGCGAAGACGAAGATGCTGCTGAGCACGCTCGCGGTCACCGCGAGCACGGTGATCAGCACGCCAAGTACACGCCGGGCCATGAAACAGAGCCTACGCAGGGTGAGCACGGGTCCTCATCAGCGAAAGGGCTTACCCGGAACGGGGAAGTGACGACTTTTGTCGTAACGCGGCGAGGCTATTGGAGGACGCGAAGGAACCCGTTCGGGTGATTGCATCCCCGTCGCCAGTTCATTCGGAAAGGAAACATCCCCGTGACCCAGCAGACGCCCTACCCGCCGGCCATGCCCTACCAGGCGCCGCCCCAGCAGCAGCCGCCCCGCAACGGCATCGGCATCACCGGCTTCGTGCTCGGCCTGGTGGGGCTGATCTTCTCGCCGATCCCGTTCATCGGCGTGATCGCCTGGCCGCTGGTCATCCTCGGCCTGATCTTCTCGATCTTCGGTTTGGTGCGGGTCAACAAGGGCGTCGCCACCAACAAGGTGCTGTCCATTGTGGGCATCGTGGCCTCGGTGCTCGGCCTCGGCGTGTGCATCGCCTGGATCTTCATCTTCAACTCGGCGGTCAACGAGGTGCAGGACGAGTACAACCGCACCGCCGCGGTGACCTACGAGGTGACCGGTACCGGGTCCAATGTGGAGGTCACCTACGGCGAGGCGCTGAACCCGCAGAGCGAGACCGTTTCCACGCTGCCGTGGACCAAGCAGACGGAGAACAAGGGCATCATCAAGGGCGGCATGCTCACCGTGATGGCCGACGAGAACGGCGGTGACATCACCTGCAAGATCACCGTCGACGGCGTCGAGGTGGCGACGAACACCGCCTCCGGCCCGTTCGCGGTGGCCGTCTGCACCGGAGCCTGATCGGCTTTCCGCGGAACCGCTTTCCCCCCAGGGCGTTGCTCGCACCCCCCGCGAGCAACGCCCTTTTTCCTTTGCCGCCAGGCGGAAGATCAGGGCGCGGACTGCGCCGCGGCGGCGTCGTAGGCGGCGCGCGCGGCGGCGATCTCCGGCTGGTGGTGCTCCGTCCAGTCGACCAGCGCCTGGATCGTGGTGTGCAGGGTCGCACCGAGCGGGGTGAGCGCGTAGTCCACCCGCGGCGGCACCACCGGGTGCACGGTCCGCCGCACCAGGCCGTCGCGTTCGAGGTGCCGCAGCGTGGTGGTGAGCATGCGCTGCGAGATCCCGTCGATCTCCTGCTTCAGCTGGGTGAACCGCAGCGTCTGCCGGTCGAGCAGCGAGATCACCAGCAGCGACCACTTGTCGGCGATCCGGTCGAGGATCTGCCGTACCTCGCAGTCCTCCCGCACGTGCCACTGCATGACGCCGTAGTCGTCCTCGGTGCGGCAGGAGTAACTCGGTGAGTTCGAAGTGCCTTCTTCCACGTCAACCGATGGTGCCGCAGGATGCCAATGGTTACAAGAAGGAACCGACCGGCCGTGGAGTAACCGGCCGGTCCGCTCGCTCGAAGGGGCTCATCCGTGTCCACACCGCAGACCTCGCCGCCCGAACGGCTGACCCGGCGCGCCTGGGGCGTGTTGTTCGTGCTGTGCGGGTCGATCTTCCTGGAGGGGATCGACATCGCCATGCTGAACGTCGCCCTCCCGTCCATCCGCGCCGACCTCGGGCTGTCCACCGCGATGCTGAGCGGCGTGGTGAGCGCGTACGTGCTCGGCTACGCCGGGTTCATGCTGCTCGGCGGCCGCGCCGCGGACATGTTCGGCCGCCGCCGGATGTTCATCGCCTGGCTGGTGGTCTTCCTGCTCTTCTCCGGTCTCGGCGGGCTCGCCACCGAAGGCTGGATGCTGCTGCTCGCGCGCTTTGTCACCGGCGTCGCGGCCGCGTTCATGACCCCGGCCGGGCTGTCGATCATCACCACCAGCTTCGCCGAAGGGCCGCAGCGCAATCGCGCGCTGCTCGTCTACGCCGGAACTGCGGCGGCCGGGTTCTCGCTCGGCCTGGTGGCCGGCGGGCTGCTCGCCGCGCTGGGCTGGCGGTGGGTGTTCTTCGCGCCGGTGTTCCTCTCGGCGATCCTGCTGGCCGCCGCGTTCCCGCTGATCAAGAAGGACACCGCGCGGCCGGAGCGGCAGCGCACCGACTTCGCGGGCGCCGTCGCGGTGACCGGTTCGATGCTGCTGCTGGTCTACGGGGTGGTGCGGCTGGAACACCCCGCGCAGGGCTGGGGCTGGACGGTTGCCGCGTTCGCCGGTGGGGTCGCGTTGCTGGCGGCATTTGTGGTGATCGAACGGCGCTCGCCCGCGCCGCTGGTCCGGCTGGGCATTCTCCGCTCGGCACCGCTGGTGCGGACGAACCTCAGCGCCGCGTTGTTCGCCGGTTCGTTCTTCGGCTTCCAGTTCCTGGTGACGCTGTACCTGCAGGAACTACGCGGCTGGTCCACGCTCGAAACCGGCCTAGCAATGCTAGCGATCGGCATCGACGCAGTGCTAGCACCGCTAGCAACCCCCTGGCTGGTCAACCGGTTCGGCAACGTGCGGGCCATTTTCATCGGCCTGGTGCTGGCGGCCGCGGGGTACGCGTTGTTCCTGCCGGTGGGCATGGACTGGACCTATGCGGCGATGTTCCCGACGATGCTGTTGCTGGGCGTGGCGTTTTCGCTGACCTACGGCCCGTTCACGATCGCCGCCACCGAGAAGGTCGCGGCGGAGGAACAAGGGCTGGCGAGCGGGCTGTTCAACACGGCGTTCCAGTTCGGCGCGGCGCTGGGGCTTTCGGTGGTCACCGCGGTGAACGTCGCCGCGCTCGACGCCGCCGCGCCGCTGGAGGCGTTCCGCACCGCTTTGCTGGTGCCGTTGATCGGCGCCGCGCTGGCGGCGGTGGTGATCGCCTTCGGCATGCGCACCCGGGTGGCCGAGGCCGCGCCCGCGCTGGCGGTGACCCGGTGAAGGTCGAGTCGTTCGCCGAGATCCAGCCCGCCTTCTTCGAGTACGTCGCCGACATCGGCTACGCCACGATGACCACAGTGGACAGTCGTAACCGGCCGCGGGCGCGGGTGATGCTGGCCGTGTGGGAGGTGGTCGAGGGCAAGCCGCGGGGCTGGCTGGCGGCGTACCGGACGCCGGTGAAGGTCGCGCACCTGGCGAAGAACCCGCACACCACGTTCTCGTACTGGAGCCCGCGGCAGAACGCCGTCGCGATCGACTGCGTGGCCCGCTGGGACGACGATCCCGCGGTGCGGCGGCAGGTGTGGGAGCTGTACCGCAAGGGCAGCCCGCCGGGCGTCGGCTACGACCCCATCCGCTTCTGGCGAGGCGGCCCCGATGACCCGGAATACCACGTCCTGCGCTTGGACCCGTGGCGCGTCCAAGTGGTGCGGGGCCGCGACCTGACCAGCCGAATCTGGGTCGGTGACACGCTCTAGCGGTGCCAGCGGCGGGTTTTCGGGAGTGGTGGTGCGTAGGAGCCGATCTGGCTGGTGCGCAAAGACAAACCCGCCAGTGTCTCGGCCAGGCGGACCGCCGCCGCCACTCCGTCGACCACGGGCACGCCGAGTTCCGTGCTGATCCGCCGGTCCATGCCGGTCATGCCGGCGCAGCCGAGCACCACCACCTCCGCGCCCCGGTCACGCAACCGCCGCGCGGCGGTGACCAGGGCCGAGGCGGTGCGCTGCTCGTCGCCCAGTTCCAGGACGCCGAGGCCGGTGCCGACCACGCCGACGCAGTTCGGCAACACGCCCGCGGTGTGCAAGCTGTCCTCGATCATGCCGCTCGTTCTGTCCAAAGTGGTCACCACGCCGTACCGCCTGCCGAGCAGGCAGGCCAGGTGCGCGGCGGCTTCGGTGATGTCGACCACCGGGATGCGCAACAACTCCCGCGCGCCCTCGCGGCCGTGTTCACCGAAGCCCGCCAGCACCACGGCGTCGAACGAGTTTTCGTCGATGCCGCGCAGCAGATCCAGCACCGCCGCCGCGCTCAGGAAGCTGTCCAGCCAGCCTTCCGCCGACTCCGGCCCCCAGGCCGGCGTCATCGCCACGATCTCCGTGCCGGGGCTCGCGGCGGCGCGTGCCCCGGCTTCGATCTCCTTCGTCATGCGTTCCGTGGTGTTGCAGTTCGTCACCAGGATCCTCATGCGGCCAGCCGATACAGCAGGCCCGCCGCGGCGGTGCCGATGAACCACGAATACGGCGCCGCCGGGGCGAAGAACGGCACCAGCGCGATCACCGCGCTCAACGCCGCCGTCGGCACAAAAACCCACAGCGCCACCGGGTTCACGCCCCGGCGGTAGTGGTACGGCGCGTCCGGCGAACCGTCGAACAACCGGGAAACGTCCACCTTGTCGCGCTTGATCAGGTAGTAGTCCACGATCATGATGCCGAACAGCGGCCCGAGAAAGGCGCCCAGCCCGCCGAGGAAGTAGTTCACCACCGCGGGCGTCGAGTACAGCTTCCACGGCAGCACGCACAACGCGGCAACCGCGCTGATCATGCCGCCCACCTTGAAACTGATCCGCCGCGGCCAGATGTTCGCCAGGTCGTAGGCCGGCGAAACGAAGTTCGCCACGATGTTCACGCCCATGGTGGCGATCGCGAAGGTGAGCGCGCCGATCACCAGCACCGCCGTGTTGTCCACGCGCGCCAGCAGTTCCGCCGGGTCGGTGATCGCCTCGCCGAAGACCTCCAGGCTGCCCGCGGTGACCACCACCGACAGCAGCGCGAACGCCGTCGAGTTGATCGGCAGACCCCAGAAGTTCCCGCGCCGCACCGTTTTCTGGTCCGGGGTGAACCGCGAGAAGTCGCAGAAGTTCAGCATCAGCGTGCCGTAGATGGCCAGGATCAACCCCACCGCGCCGAACCACTGGCGGAACTGCTCGCCCGTGGACAACGGCGTCGGACTGGAGGTCAGCGAGATGTTCCAGTCGGCGGCGACCAGGATCCACACCGCCAGCGCGATCATCACCACCCAGATCGCCGGCCCGCACCAGTCCTGGAACTTGCGCACCGACTCCATGCCGCGCGTGAGCACCAGCGCCTGCGCCAGCCACAGCGCCACAAAACAGACCCAGCCGAGCGCGTGCAGGCCGAGGAAACCCACCCGCGTCCACGATTCCATCGACGGGTCGATCGCCAGCACCAGCACGGTGATCGCCACCGACGCCAGATAGGTCTGGATGCCGTACCAGAAGATCGCGATGACCGCGCGGATCAACGCGGGCAGGTTCGCGCCGAAGGTGCCGAAGCTGATCCGCGCCACCACCGGGAACGGCACGCCGGTGCGCTGCCCGATGCGGCCCATCAGGTTCATCCCGACGTAGATCAGCACGAAGCCGAACAGCAGCGCGGTGAACACCTGCCACGCCGACAGGCCGAGCACGAAGAGCCCGGCGGCGAAGGTGTAGTTGCCGAGGTTGTGCACGTCCGACATCCACAGCGCGAAGATGTCGTAGACCTTCCACTTCCGCTCGCGGGCGGGAGCCAGGTCCTCGTTGTACAGGCGGGGGTCCTGCCGGAGTTCCGGCGCGGGGGTGCCAACGGTGGTCACGGTGCCTCCTGTACTCGCGGGACGGGGGTTTGGTATCCCAAACTTTGGTATCCCAAATGTGACGCACGACAAGCCGGGCGTCAATGGGCGCCGCGATAAACTCGGGTAACGGCTGGTTACGGCCGTGTTGAGGCGGGACAGGGGAGCGAGTGGACACCGACACGGCGCGGCAGCCGCTGGCCGCGGTGCGGCAGCGCGTGCGCGACGAACTGCGCGAGCGCATCCTCAACGGCAGGCTGAAGCCGGGGGACCGGCTGGTCGAGCGTGACCTCGCCGAGGATCTCGGGGTTTCGCGCGTGCCGGTGCGCGAGGCGATCCGCAGCCTGGAGGCCGACGGCTTCGTGGTGGTGCAGTCACCGCGCCGGGTGGTGGTCCGTCAACTGTCCGAAGTGGACGTCGAGGAGCTGTTCGACGTGCGCGAGGCACTGGAGTCGATGGCCGCCGCGCGGGCCGCCGAGCGTGCCGACGCGGCCGGGTTGCGCGGGCTCAAGAAGCTGGTGGACCAGGCCGGGCGCGCCACCGCGGCGAACCGGCCCGCCCGCATCGCCGAGCTGAACAGCCGGTTCCACGAGGAGATCATCGCGCTGGCGGGCAACAGCCTGCTGTCCACCGTGATGCAGCCGCTCGCCGACCGGCTGCACTGGCTGACCAGTCAGAACGAGCACTGGTCCGACCTGTTCGACGAGCACCGCGAGCTGTACGAGGCGATCGCCTCCGGTGATCCGGAGCGGGCCAGGACCTGCGCGCTGGAACACGTGCGGACGAACCGCGCGGTGACCCTGAAGCAGCTTTTCCCCGAGGGCTAGAGCCGTCGCGGGCCGGGGCCGAGCGCGGCCAGCTTGTCCTCCGGGTTCATCAGCTGGCACTGCTCGAACGACAGGCAGCCGCAGCCGATGCACTCGGTGAACCGGTCGCGCATCCGCTCCATCTTCTCGATGCGGCTGTTCAGCTCCTTGCGCCAGCACTCCGAGGCCCGCTCCCAGAACTCCTTGGTGGGCGGGGCATCCGCGGGCAGGAAGTCCAGCACCTCGCGGATCACCGCGAGCGGGATGCCGACGCTCTGCGAAGCCCGGATGAACGCCACGCGCCGCAGCATGTGCCTGCCGTAGCGCCGCTGGTTCCCGCTGGTGCGGCGGCTCCGGATGAGCCCCTCGCGTTCGTAGAAGCGCAGTGCCGACGCGGGCACCCCGCAGCGCTCGACCATCTCCCCGATGGTCAACTCCTGGGCAACGGCCATGCGGCCAGCCTAGCTCAACTAATGTTCAGGTCCACCGCGCCGCGTGGCCCGCGCGTGACCGGCACGCAGCGCTCGGCCGAACCGTTCGACGCCGCGAGCACGCGTTCGAGAATGCCGAGCGAGGTCTCCAGCTCGGCGATCTGGCCGCGGATGCGCTGCCTGGCCACTTCGAGGTCCTTCGCCAGCCCCGGCCCCGGCACGATGTACTCCGCCGTGCCCTCCACGCACGGCAGCAGCTGCGCGATCTTGCTGCTGCACAGCCCGGCCGAGTAGAACAGCTGGATCTGCACGACCTTGGCGACGTCGCTCTCCTGGAAGCAGCGGTACCCGTTGGCGTCGCGGCCGGGCTGGAGCAGGTGCTCTTCTTCGTAGTACCGCAGAGCCCGCACACTGACCCCGGTGCGCCGGGACAGGTCACCGATCCTCATGGGGAGAGATTAGCTTGACCCTCACGCCAGTGTGAGGGTTTAGCTTCGCCGCATGCCTACCGAAAGCCCGCTGCTCCGCCCCTACCGGGACGGCTCGCTCTCGCTCCCGAACCGCGTCGCGATGGCGCCGATGACCCGCGGCCGCGCCGACGACGACACCGGCGTCCCGCACCCGCTGACCAGCCTGTACTACGCCCAGCGCGCGAGCGCCGGGCTGATCGTCACCGAGGGGATCTGGCCGGTGCGCACCGGCAAGAGCACCCCCGGCGTGCCCGGGATCGCGACCGCCGAGCAGGTCGCCGCCTGGCGTGAGGTGACCACCGCGGTGCACGCGGCGGGCGGGCGTGTCTTCGCCCAGCTGTGGCACGCCGGCCGGGTCAGCCACCCGTCGCTGATCGGCGAGCAGACCGTCGCGCCCTCGGCCGTGCGTGCCGAAGGCCGGGTCTACGTCAAGGGCGGCTGGACCGGGACGACCACTCCGCGCGCGCTGAGCACCGCCGAGCTGGAGCGGCTCGTCGAGGACTTCGCGACCGCCGCGCGCAACGCGATCGACGCCGGGTTCGACGGTGTCGAGATCCACGGCGCGAACGGTTACCTGCTGCACGAGTTCCTCGCCGACAACACGAACCTGCGCACCGACCGCTACCGCGAGAAGATCCGGTACCCGCTGGAGGTCACCGAGGCCGTGGTCGCGGCCGTCGGCGCCGACCGCGTCGGTTACCGGATCTCGCCGGGCAACCCGGAGAACGACCTGGTCGAGAAGGACTGGCCGGCGCTCTACCGCGAGCTGCTGGGCGAGTTCACCCGGCTCGGGCTCGCGTACCTGCACGTGGTCGGCACCGACGAGAAGGTGTTCCCGGAGGTGCGGCCGCACTGGCCAGGGCTGCTCGTCGGCAACCTGCACCAGGGCCCGCCGTCCGGCCGCGAGGACGCGGAACGGCTGCTCGAGGCCGGGCTGGCCGACGTGATCGCGTTCGGCCGGTTGTTCATCGGCAACCCGGACCTACCGGCCCGGTTCGCCACCGGCGCGCCACTGGTCCAGGTGGACAAGCAGCTCCACTACGGCTCGGCGCTGAAGGGTTACGTGGACTTCCCGGCGGTCACGACGACGCGCTGGCCTTCTCCGGTTCCGGCTTGACGCCGTTGCCACCGCCATTGCCGCTGCCACTGCCGCTGCCGCTGCCGCTGCCGTTTCCGTTGGGCGACGGCTTCTTGTCCTCGTCCTTCGACTCGGCAGCGGCGGCCTTCTCCGCGTCGGCCGGCGCGGTGATCGACTCGTCCGCCTCGTCCTCCAGCGGGTCGAGCGCTTCGGCGTTGCGGCTGAGCACCTCGTCCGCGGCACGCAGCCGGGCGAGCGCCTGCTGCTGGAGCTCGGAGAGCTTGTTGACCTTGGTGGTGGCGTCGGTGGTGCGGCGCTCGGCGTCCCTGGTGGCCTCGTCGACCAGGCGCTTGGCCTCGGCGGTGGCTTCGTCCACCCGGCGCTTGGCCTCCGCCGTCGCCTCGGCCAGCCGGCGCTCGGCCTGCTGCTTGCTCGCCGCGCGCTGGTCGGCGACGTGCTTCTCCAGCGCGGCGTGGTCCGCGGCGTGCTTGGCGTCGAACTCCATCTCCAGCGAACGGCGCTTGCGCTCGGCCTCGATGTCGAGCCGCTCGCGGTGGCGGGTGGCGTCCACGGTCAGGCGCTGCACCTCGGCCCGCGTGGCGTCGAGCGCGGCACGCTGCTCGCGCTGGATCGCGTCGGCCTGCTTGTCCACTTCGGCCAGCAGCTTGGTGTAGCGGTCACGCAGCTTGTCCGCGGCTTCGGTGGTCGCCGTCCAGTGGTTCTCGGCGGCCACCTTCGCGCGCTGGGTGATCTCCTCGGCCCGCATCTGGGCGAGCTTGACCGTGCGCTGCATGCGCTCGTCGAGGTCCTCGAGCCGCTCCGGCGGCTTCTTCAGCTCCTCGACCCGCGCGTGCAGGTTGCTGATCTCCCGCCGGGCGTTCTCCAGTTCCCTGGACAGCGTGCTGGCCTGCGCCATGGCCGAATCGCGATCGGCCATGATCCGGCGCACCTGGGCCTCGACGTGGTCCAGGTACTGCAGCACCTGGCTGCGATCGAACCCGTGCCACGCCTGCCCGTATTCCCGACGGAGGGGGAGGAATCCGGTTTCGCGTTCGGAGGACCGTCCAGCACTTCCAGCCATGGCCTCGACGTTACCCGCGCCCGGGACCGCGTCCGCGTTCGACCTGCCCTACCAGTGGAATCCCTTGGTCAATTTCGCGAGTGCGGTGGCCGCCTTCGACAGGTGACGTTCGCCACGGCCGATCTTGAGCCCGCCCTCGCCGCCGGCCGCCGTCGAGTCCGGGAAGATGCGGAAGCCCTGGTACGCCACGGCATCGGTGAGCCCGGGGGTGAGCGTGTAGGCCAGCCCGATGGCCTGGCCGATCGGCGTGCCGATGTGCTTCGGCCGCTCCTTGAGCGCCTTGAGCACCATCTCCGCCGCCTGATCGGGTGATTTTGTCGGGAACGCGTCGTAGATCTTGGTCGGCCGGATCATCGGCGTGCGCACCAGCGGCATGTGGATGGTGGTGAAGGTGATGCCGTCGCCGTGGGTCTCGGTGGCGGCGATGCGCGAGAAGTAGTCGAGCGCGGCCTTCGACGCGGCGTACGCGGAGAACCGCGGCGCGATGCCCTGCACGCCGATCGAGGACACGTTCACGATGTGCCCGAACTTGCGCTCCGACATGTGCGGCAGCACGGCGAGGATGAGCCGGACCGCGCCGAAGTAGTTGATCGCCATCGCGCGCTCGTAGTCGTGGAAGCGGTCGTAGGACAGCTTGATCGAGCGCCGGATCGACCGGCCCGCGTTGTTCACCAGCATGTCGATGCGGCCGTGCTCGGCGAGCATGGCGTCGACCGCCTTGTGCACCGACTCCTCGTCGGTCAGGTCCGCCGGGTACACCGAGGCGTGCCCGCCGGCGGCGATGATCTCGTCGCGGACCTCCTCGAGTTCGTGCTGCCGCCGCGCCACCAGCAGCGGCACCCCGCCCTGCTCGGCCACCTTGAGCGCGGTCGCCCGGCCGATGCCCGACGACGCGCCGGTGATGATCACGCGGCGGCCGTCCAGCTCACCGCGCGGGCCGTGCTTGCGCGCGCGGAACGGGTCGAGGTGCTCGCGCCAGTACCGCCACAGCGCGGGCGCGTAGTCGTCCAGCCGCGGCACCTCCACGCCGGACCCGGCCAGCGCCTTGCGCGTGCTCGCCGAGGAGAACACCGACGGGAAGGTCATCGTGTCCAGCAGCACCGGCGGGATGCCGAGCCGTTCCAGCACCGCGTCGCGCGCGATCGAGACCCCGGGGATGTTCTCGCTGAACCTGATCAGCTTGAGCACCCCGCGCGAGAGCCGCTCGTCCAGCTCGGTGCTGATCGTCGGCGCGCCCGCGGCCTTGGCGAAGGCGTTGTAGACGTCGGTGACCGGCTGCGGTTCCGGGTTGACCAGGTGGAAGACCTGCCCGTCCAGGCCGGGCTTGAGGCTGAGCGCGACCAGCGCGTCGGCCACGTAGTCGACCGGGACCAGGTTGGTGTCGCCGATGTCCGGGCCGACCAGCGGCAGGCTCGGCAGCGAGGTGAGCCGCGAGATGGCGGGGAAGACGTAGTACGGGCCGTCGATCTTGTCCATCTCGCCGGTGCGCGAGTGGCCGACCACCGCGGCCGGGCGGTAGATCCGGTACGGCACCTCGTGCTGCTCGCGGACCAGGCGCTCGGCCTCGAACTTGGTGCGGTGGTACGGGGTCGGCAGGCGCTGGCCCGCGTCGAACATCTCCTCGGTGAACACGCCCTGGTAGTCACCGGCCACGGCCACCGACGACACGTGGTGCAGGCGGCCCGCCCGCAGGTCGGCGGACAGGGCCAGGACCTGCGCGGTGCCCTCGACGTTGGCGCGGATGCTCTCCTCGTCGTCGGCGGTGAGGTCGTAGAGCGCGGCGAGGTGCATGACGTGGTCGACCTGGCCGCGCAGCTCGTCACGGGTGGCCTCGTCCAGGCCGAGCAGCGGTTCGGTGAGGTCGCCGGTGACCAGTTTCACCCGTTCGGGATGCGGCCAGCCGTCGACGAGGGCGGACAGCCTGGCGCGGGAGGATTCGCGGACCACCAGCGTGACCGAGTCGACTTCCTCGCGGGTGAGCAGGCGGCTCGTGAAGTGGCGGCCGATCAGCCCGGTCGCCCCGGTCACCAGGAAGGTCGCCATTTTTCCTCCAGAAGTTCGCCGGACGTGCATTGTGCCACCGCGGTGCGGGTACAACCGTGATCAACGGTCCCTAGTGTGTGGTGCACCGGCACTCGCCGGTATGAGTAAAGTTGTCTTTACCCGACGGGAACCGGCCGGCACGCGCGGTCGTTATACCCGATGCAAGGTGCCAGTAGATCCAGGAGGATCAGGTGCGTTCCAGCAGCAACCCCGCGTTCCGGCGCTTGCCCGTGGGCAACGGAACCCAGTACGGGCCGAACATGGGCTTCGGCCAGCCGCAGGGTGGCGTGCCCGGCTACGGCCCGCCGCAGGCTCCGGCCGGCTCCGCCGACCGGCCCATGACCGTCGACGACGTCGTCATCAAGACCGGGATGAGCCTCGGCGTAGCGCTCATCACCGGCATCATCGCCGCGATCTGGGCACAGGGCCAGGCCGCGGCCAACGCGATGGGCCCGATTCTCGGGGTGATGATCGGCGGCATGCTGGTCGGCCTCGTGATTTCGCTGGTCATCATCTTCAAGCAGAAGCCGAGCGGGCCGCTGACGCTGGCCTACTCGGCCGCCGAAGGTGTGTTCCTCGGTGCGATCTCCGGGCTGTTCGAGATGCTCTACCCGGGCATCGCGCTGCAGGCCATCATCGGCACCGCCGGTGTGTTCGTCACCATGCTGGTGGTCTACAAGACCGGCGCGGTGAAGGTCACCCCCAAGCTGACCAAGTGGATCATCGGGGCCGTCGTCGGCGCCGCGATCCTGATGCTGGTCAACCTGGTGACCAGCTTCTTCGGCTTCAACCCGCTGCGCGACGGCGGGCCGATCGCGATCATCTTCAGCCTGGTGGTGATCGGCATCGCGGCGTTCAGCTTCCTGCTGGACTTCGACCAGGCCGACCGGATGATCCGCGAGGGCATGCCGTCGAAGTGGGCGTGGTTCGCGGCGTTCGGCCTGATGACCACGCTGGTCTGGCTGTACCTGGAGATCCTGCGGCTGCTCTCGTACCTGCAGAGCGACTAGCGCTCCGGATTTGGTGGAAGGGGCGGCATCCGGCCTTGGGCCGGGTGCCGCCCCTTTTTGTGCGCGGAGGTGTCACGAATGTGGCTTTCGAGACGTTTGGCGTCCCGAAAGCCACATTCGTGACAGTCGGCGGCGCGGGGAGGGGCGGGGGAGTGCCCAGCCGCGGCCCACGGGCCGGGCCTCCGCCCCGCCGGACACGAATGTGGCTTTGGGGGCGCTGGCGGGACACGAATGTGGCTTTGGGGGCGGATTTCGCTCGCCCGTCGCCCACCGGCGCGCGCGACGGGGGCTGCGCCGGTCTCCTGCCGAGGGCCGTATTCGTCTCGGGGCGCGCGTCGGGATCGAGGTGCGGCGCGGGAAGGGGCATGGGTCAGCGGCGTGGGTGCGGCGAAGGGCATACGTCGGCGGTGTGGGTGCGGGGAGGGCCGTGCGTCGGCGGTGTGGGTGCGGGCGAGGGGAATGCGTCGGCGGCGGCGTGCGGCGCCGAGCGGGGCGTGCGGCGCCGAGGGGCGTGCGGCGCCGAGCGGGGCGTGCGGCGCTGCTTGCGTTCGGCGGTGCGGGTGCGGCCGTAAGGGTGCGTCGCACTCTGTGGGATGGGGTGCGACGGGGTGTGCCCGCCACCTACCTTCGGTGCGTTCCGCCCGATGATCGCCTGGAGTCATGGTGGCCGCGTCCAAGACCGAGTCCAAGTCCGAGCCGAAGTTCCTCCCCGCCTTCCCGACCTCCTGCGCCGCCCCCGCGCCGCGGCCCGAGGAGCCGGTCCGGGTGGTGCCGCTGGCCGTCGCCGGGCTGCTCGCGGTGGGGCTGACCTGGTACGTCTGGGCCTCCTACGGCGCCAAAAACGGCGTCCTCCTCGCACTCGGGCTCGGCCTCGGGCTGGCCCTGTTCCACTCCCGCTTCGGCTTCACCTCGGCCTGGCGCCAGCTGATCGCCGTCGGCAACGGCCAGGGCCTCCGCGCCCACACCCTGCTCCTCGGCACCGCGGCCACGCTGATCGCGCTCATCGTGTCCACCGGCTCCGGGCTGTTCGGCTCGGTGCCCAAGGCCACCGGCGGCCCGATCGGCCTGGCCCTGTTCGCCGGGGCGGTGCTCTTCGCGATCGGCATGCAGCTGGGCGGCGCCTGCGCGTCAGGCACGCTGTTCGCGGTCGGCTCCGGGCAGTCGACGATCGTGCTCACGCTCGGCGGCTTCATCGCCGGTTCCGTGCTCTACACCTGGGCTTTCCCGCTCTTCGACGGCTGGCCGTCGCTGCCGGGCGTGCTGCTGGCCGACCACGTCGGCTGGTTCGGCTCCTGGCTGATCACCATCGCCGTGCTGGTCGCCATCGTCTACGTGACCAAGCTCGTGCAGGCACGCCGGAACCCGCCGCCGGTGGACGTGGTGCCGACCGCCAGCGGCTTCGCCAGGATCCTGCGCGGCTCGTGGCCGATCCTGGTCGGCGCGGTGGTGCTCGGCGTGCTCGCCGGCGCGGTTTTCCTGGTGTCCGGCGGGATCTGGGGCGTCACCTTCGCCTTCGCGCTGTGGGGCGCGAAGGTGCTGCAGCTGTTCGGCCTGCACCCGGAGGCCTGGGAGTTCTGGCAGAGCACGAGCAACGCCAAGGCACTCGCGAGTCCTGTGTGGACGGACAAGACCACGCTGACCAACGTGGGCATCATGATCGGCGCCGCGATCGCCGCCGCGGCGGCCGGGGCGTGGAAGATCCACAGCCAGATCCCGTGGCGCACCGCGGTGGCCGCGGTGCTCGGCGGCGTCCTGATGGGCATCGGCGCGCGGCTGGCGGGCGGCTGCAACATCGGCGCCTATCTCGGCGGCATCTCCGTGGGCAGCCTGCACGGCTGGCTGTGGGGCCTGTTCGCGCTCGGCGGCACCTGGATCGGGCTCAAGCTGCGCCCGCTGTTCGGCCTCGGCAACCCGAAGCCGTCGGACAGCATCTGCTGACCGGACCCGGGTGCGCGGGGGCCCGCGCACCCGGTACGGCTCAGGACAGGCGCTCCAGCACCATCGCCATGCCCTGCCCGCCACCGACGCACATGGTCTCCAGGCCGAACTGCTTGTCGTGGTGCTGCAGCGAGTTGATCAGCGTCGAGGTGATGCGCGCCCCGGTCATGCCGAACGGGTGCCCGACCGCGATCGCGCCGCCGTTGACGTTCAGCTTCTCCAGATCGATCCCGAGATCCTGGTACGACGGGATGACCTGCGCGGCGAACGCCTCGTTGATCTCCACCAGGTCGATGTCCCCGATGGACAGCCCGGCCCGCGCGAGCGCCTGACGCGAAGCCTCGACCGGCCCGTAGCCCATGATTTCCGGCGACAGCCCGGAAACCCCGGTGGACACCACGCGCGCCAGCGGCGTGATCCCGAGTTCCTTGGCCTTCGTGTCGGACATCACCACCAGCGCCGCGGCACCGTCGTTGAGCGGGCAGCAGTTGCCCGCGGTGACCCGGCCGTCCGGCCGGAACACCGGCTTCAGCCCGGACACGCCCTCCAGCGTGACTCCGGCGCGCGGCCCGTCGTCCTTGGCCACCACCGTGCCGTCGGGCAGCGTCACCGGCGTGATGTCCTTGGCCCAGAACCCGTCGGCGATCGCCTTCTCCGCCAGGTTCTGCGACCGGACGCCGAACTCGTCCATCTCCTCGCGGGAGACGTTCTTCAGCCGCGCCAGGTTCTCCGCGGTCTGGCCCATCGCGATGTAGACGTCGGGCAGCTGCCCGTTCTCCCTCGGGTCGGTCCAGCTGTCCGCGCCCTGCTCGGCGGTCTCCTTCGTGCGCTGCTCGGCCTCGGCGAACAGCGGGTTGTGCGTGTCCGGCCACGAGTCCGAACTGCCCTTGGAGAACCGCGAGACGGTCTCCACCCCGGCGGAAATGAACACGTCGCCCTCGCCCGCCTTGATCGCGTGCAGCGCCATCCGGGTGGTCTGCAGGCTCGACGAGCAGTAGCGGGTGACGGTGCAGCCGGGCAGGTGGTCGTAACCCAGCTCGACGGCCACCGCGCGGCCCATGTTGAAGCCGGACTCACCGCCGGGCAGGCCGCAGCCGAGCATCAGGTCGTCGATCGCCGCGGGGTCGAGCTGCGGCACCTTGTCCAGCGCGGCACGCACCATCTGCACGGCCAGGTCGTCGGGGCGCATGCTGACCAGCGACCCCTTGTTGGCACGCCCGATCGGGGAACGCGCGGCGGACACGATCACGGCTTCGGGCATGGTGGTTCTCCTTCGAGTCAACTAAGCGGGCGCTCACCCATCCTCCACGCTCGGCGCCGCAGGGCAAGCCCCGCGGCCGGTTAGGGTGTAAGCGCGCCCCGACCGGGCGCGCCTTTTCGCGGAACAGGGAGCCGGAGTGGAGTACGCCGAACACATCGTCGATCTGGTGGGCAACACGCCGCTGGTGAAGCTGAACGCGCTGGCCGACGGCCTCAAGCCGCTGGTGCTGGCGAAGGTCGAGTACGTCAACCCCGGCGGGAGCGTGAAGGACCGCATCGCGCTGCGCATGGTGGAGGCGGCCGAGCGCTCGGGCGAGCTGAAGCCCGGCGGCACGATCGTCGAGCCGACCTCGGGCAACACCGGCGTCGGGCTGGCCATGGTCGCCCAGCGCAAGGGCTACAAGTGCGTGTTCGTCTGCCCGGACAAGGTCAGCGAGGACAAGCGCAACGTGCTCAAGGCCTACGGCGCCGAGGTGGTGGTCTGCCCGACCGCCGTCGCGCCGGAGCACCCCGAGTCCTACTACAACGTCTCGGACCGCCTGGTCGGCGAGATCGAGGGCGCCTGGAAGCCGAACCAGTACGCCAACCCGGAGAACCCGGCCAGCCACTACCACTCGACCGGCCCGGAGCTGTGGCGGCAGACCGACGGCCGGATCACCCACTTCGTCGCCGGGGTCGGCACGGGCGGCACCATCTCCGGCACCGGGCGCTACCTCAAGGAGGTCAGCGACGGCAAGGTCAAGGTGGTCGGCGCGGACCCCGAGGGCTCGGTGTACTCGGGCGGCAGCGGACGGCCGTACCTGGTCGAGGGCGTCGGCGAGGACTTCTGGCCGGAAACCTATGACCGGTCGGTCGCCGACGAGATCATCCCGATCTCCGACGCCGACTCCTTCCACGTCACCCGCCGCCTGGCCCGCGAGGAGGGCCTGCTGGTCGGCGGCTCGTGCGGGATGGCCGTGGCCGCCGCGCTGAAGCTCGCCGAACGCGGCACCGAGGACGACGTGATCGTGGTGCTGCTGCCCGACAGCGGCCGCGGCTACCTGACCAAGGTGTTCAACGACTCGTGGATGGCCTCCTACGGCTTCCTGCCCCCGGACTCGACCGGCGCCACCGTCGGTGACGTGCTGCGGCGCAAGGACGGTTCGCTGCCGGACCTGGTGCACAGCCACCCCAACGAGACCGTCGGCGAGGCGGTGGCCATCCTGCGCGAGTTCGGCGTCAGCCAGATGCCGGTGGTCAGCGCGGAACCGCCGGTGATGGCGGCCGAGGTGGTGGGCGCGGTCAACGAGCGCGACCTGCTCGACGCGTTGTTCACCGGCAAGGCCGGGCTGGCCGACCGGCTGGAGACGCACATGTCCCCGCCGCTGCCCACGATGGGCGCGGGGGAGCCGGTCGGCTCGGCGATGAAGGCGCTGACCGCGGCCGACGGCGCGCTGGTGCTCGTCGACGGCAAGCCGGCCGGGGTCGTGACCAGGCAGGATCTCCTCGCGTTCCTCGCCGGGAGGTAGAAGAATTCCATCGTGTGGCGGGGCCGGGGCGTTACGCGCACTCCACCCCACCATCAGATAGCGTGTGCGCGAGTTGAGTGAATAGCCCAGGTCCTCGTCAAGGGGGTTCAAGACCCACATGAGTGCTCCGCAGCCACCGGACCAGCCTTGGGGCGGCGGGCAGCCGTCTCAAGGCCCGCCGAGTGGTCCCAACCCGCAACAGGAAAACCCGTTCGGCCAGGCCGAGCCGACCCAGGTCGTGCAGCCGGGCCAGCCCCCGGCCGGGGGCGGCCAGTTCGGCGACACCCCCGAGCCGACGCAGGTGGTCCAGCCGGCCAAGCCCGGTGACGCCGGTGCCACCCAGGTGGTGAACCCGGTGCAGGGTGGCGGTGAGCCCGGTGCGGACTCCACCCAGCTGGTGCCCCCCGGTTCGCAGCCGCCGCCCGCCATTCCGTACGCCCCGCCGCCCAGCGCGGCGGACAACCCGAACGCCACCTTCGGCCAGCCCGGCGGCGGCTTCGGCGGGCCCGGCGGGTTCGACCCCGGCCAGGGCCAGCAGCCCGGCGGCCCCGGTGGTCCCGGCGGCTTCGGCCAGCCCCAGGGCGGGCCCGGTGGGCCCGGCGGACCTGGTGGACCCGGTGGGTTCGGCCCGCCGCCCGGTGGTGGCTTCGGGCCGCCGCCCGGCCAGCCCGGTGGCTTCGGCCAGCCCGGGTACGGCCCGCCGCCCAGCGGGGGCAGTGACAACAACAAGATGATCTCGATGATCATCGCCGGCGCCATCGCCGGTCTCGCCGGCCTGTCGCTGATCTTGTGCTTGATCGTTGTCATCACCTGGGCTGATTCGCCGCTCTACGACGCGGTGGATGTCATCATGGCGGTGCTCGTGCTTATCGCACTCGCCGGTGCGGTGGCCGGTGCGGCTCTGATCTTCATGCGCAAGCCGATCTCGAGGTACGTGCTGGCCGCATCCGGTGGTGCGTTGATCCTCTTCACCATCATCACGGCCGTGATGGCCGCTTTCGCCGGCGGCATGATTTTCAGCCTCTTCGTCGGCCTGCTCACGGCTGGTGCCGGTGTGCTCGGCTTCTTCCCGCAGACCCAGCCGTGGGTCGGCATCGAGAGCGGGTCCGCCTTCGGTGGTCCCGGTCAGGGTGGCCCCGGTGGTCCCGGTGGCTTCGGTGGCCCGCCTCCCGGTGGTGCCTTCGGCCCGCCTCCGGGTGGTCCGGGTGGCTTCCCGCCCCAGGGCCCGCCGAGTGGCGGGTTCGGCCAGCCGCCGCAGGGTCCGCCGAGCGGTGGCTTCGGCCAGCCGCAGGGGCCGCCCAGCGGTGGGTTCCCGCAGCAGGGCCAGCCGGGGCAGCAGGGCCAGCACGGCCAGCCGCCCGCGTTCGGGCAGCCGGGGCAGCAGCCCCCGCCGCCCGGTGGTTTCCCGCCGCCGCCGGGGCAGCAGCCCCCGCAGCAGTGGTGACCGGATAACAGCTCGATGAGGGTGCCCTCGGCCGTTGCGCCGAGGGCACCTTTTTTCGGGTCCGGCCCGCTAGGGTGGCTGCCTGAGGACTCGCGAGCCACCTGGGAGAAGCCCGTGACGAACCCGTACGGATATC
Organism: Amycolatopsis albispora; assembly: GCF_003312875.1. Classification (NCBI taxonomy): domain Bacteria; kingdom Bacillati; phylum Actinomycetota; class Actinomycetes; order Pseudonocardiales; family Pseudonocardiaceae; genus Amycolatopsis; species Amycolatopsis albispora. Next base: position 5,098,491 of record NZ_CP015163.1, on the reverse strand, counting down.
AGGCACAGCCGGGCCCCGGTTACCCCGCGCAGCAGGGCTATCCCGCGCCGCAACGCCGTCCGAGCGGGGCCACCGCGATCATCGCGGCGGTGCTCGGCTTGGTGCTCGCCGGGACGGCGGGTTACCTCACCATCGCCGAGCTGTTCATCGACATGCCGGTCGCGATCGGCCTCGACGACCTGCCCGGCGGGGTGCTCACCTACTACGGCATGCTCGCCGCCTGCGCGTTGTTCGGCCTGGTCGGCGCGCTGATCACGTTCTTCCGCGCCACCGCGGGCGCGATCCTGCTGCTGTTCTCCTCGCTGCTCGGCGCGGTGGCGGTGTTCATCGAGCCGACGCTCTGGGACCGCCTCTACGGCCGCCACTACGAGGCGGTGTTCGAATTCGCGCAGTCCGAGGCCATCCTGCGGTTCATGATCATGGTGCTCGCGCCGCTCACGCTGATCCTCGCCGTGCTGCCGGCCACCTTCCGGTACCTCGGCCACAAACCGCAGGCGCAGCCGATCTACGGCCCGCCGCAGGGATACCCGCCGCAACAGGGCTGGTGAGGTGAAGACCGCGGTCGCCGCCGGGGTGCTGGCGCTGCTCGGCGGCCTGTGGCACCTGTTCGGCCTGGTCGCGGCGGCAACCTCGCTGGTCACCACCGAGGCGGGCTGGTTCCAGGTGGTGGTCGGGGTCGGGTTCAACCTGGCGGTGGCCGCGTTGCTGCTGCCGGGCTCGGTGAAGCTGCTGCGGCGGCGTCCGTACGGGCGGCTGATGGTGATCGCCGGGGTGTGCGCGGCCCTGCTGAGTTACCTGCTGGTCATCCTGGGCGGGCTCACCGGGCTGACCGACAGCGCCGCGGGCGCCGGTTTCGCCATGGCCGGGGCGGTGCTGATCATCACCATCGTGCCCGCGATCGTGACGTTGGGCCTGGTCATGGTGCCCGCGACCGAACGATGGGTGCACGAGGACGCCGATTCGCCGGATTCTGTCCGACCGGCCAGCTACGCTGACCGACCGATGGAGCCACCCGCCCGGTGAATGGGGAGTTAGACAAGTGACACAACCGAACCAACCGCAGTACCAGCAGTACCCCGGCACCGGCGGGCAACCGGCGCAGTACCCGAACTCGGGCGGCTACCCCGCGCAGCCGTACCCGGCCGCGCCGCCCGCGTACCCGGGTGCCATGCAGCCGAAGCCCAGCGGCGGCACCGCGATCACCGCGGGCGTGCTGGCCGTGCTCGGCGCGCTGTGGGGACTGTTCTCCGCCATCAGCACCATCGTCGTGCTGGCCGACTTCGGCGGTGAGCTCCCGGTGATCAGCATGATCGGCATCGGGCTGATCGGCGTCGAGGCCGTGCTGCTGCTCGTCGGCGGCATCCTGATCTTCGTGAAGAAGCCGGCCGGCCGGTGGATGGTGATCGCCGGGTGCGCGCTGGCGCTGGTGTCCAGCGTGCTGGCCATCGTGAACACCTCGATCGTCGCCTCCGAGGTCGGGGCCAGTGGCGCGGTGGTCGGCGGCACCATGGGCATGGCGGTCATCGTGGCCCTGCCCGCGATCGCCACGCTGGTGCTCGCCGCCGTTCCGCCGACCGGACGGTACCTGCGGCAGGGCTGAGCCACCGGGCGCGGCAGTATCCGGCTCGGGTGCTGCCGCGTCCAGTCCCGTGAGGTCCGTCCCACCTGACGGGACGGTCGCCCGTTCGTCGTACCCTGGGATCATGGTTGACGACGTCTTCAGGTTCGGGTTCGAAACGCGCGCGATCCACGCGGGCCAGGAACCCGATCCGCGAACCGGTGCGGTCATCGTGCCGATTTACCAGACCTCGACCTACGCCCAGGACGGCGTGGGCGGTACCCGCGAGGGCGACTACGAGTACTCGCGTACCGCCAACCCCACGCGCACCGCGCTCGAGCAGGCGCTGGCCTCCCTGGAAGGCGGCCGTCACGGCCTCGCCTTCGCCTCCGGCATGGCCGCCACCGACGCCGTGCTGCGCACCCTGCTCCGCCCCGGCGACCACCTGGTCCTCGGTGACGACGCCTACGGCGGCACCTTCCGGCTGATCGACAAGGTGCTCGCGCACTGGGGCGTGGAGTACTCGGTGGCCCACCTGTCCGACCTGGACGAGGTGCGGGCCGCGATCCGCCCCGAGACCAAGCTGATCTGGTGCGAGTCGCCGACCAACCCGCTGCTCGGCATCGCCGACATCGCCGCGCTGTCCGGCCTGGCGCACTCGGCGGGCGCGCGGCTGGCGGTGGACAACACCTTCGCCACCCCGTACCTGCAGAACCCGCTGTCGCTCGGCGCCGACGTGGTGCTGCACTCGACGACGAAGTACCTGGGCGGCCATTCGGATGTGGTCGGCGGCGCGGTCATCACCAGCGAGGACGAGCTGCGCGAGCAGCTCTTTTTCTTGCGGAACACCGCGGGCGCGGTGCCCGGCCCGTTCGACGCCTTCCTCACCCTGCGCGGCCTGAAGACGCTCGCGGTGCGGATGGAGCGGCACTGCGACAACGCCGAGCTGATCGCGAACGCGCTGGTCGCGCACCCGAAGGTGGCCAAGGTCTACTACCCGGGCCTGCCCGGGCACCCTGGCCACGAGATCGCGGCGAAGCAGATGCGCCGGTTCGGCGGCATGGTTTCGTTCACCCACGCCGACGGTGAGCAGGCCGCGCTGGACACCGCCGCGCGGACCGAGCTGTTCATCCTCGCCGAGTCCCTCGGCGGCATCGAGTCGCTGATCGAGCACCCCGGCCGCATGACGCACGCCAGCGTGGCCGGTTCGACCCTGCAGGTACCGGCCGAGCTGCTGCGCCTGTCGGTCGGCATCGAAGACAGCCGCGACCTGCTGGACGACCTGCTGAAGGCGCTCGGCTAGGGGCGGTAGTTCTGCGGGACGGCCTCGTTGCCCGTTTTCTCCGGGGAGTGCGGCAGCGAGCTGCCGTCCACGCAGCCACCGACCAGCTCGAGGTGGTCGTCGTGGCGGATGTACTGGCCGGGATCCCCGCAGCTGGCCGCCTCCACGGTGTAGAAGGCCGCGCCGGTGAGCGCGATGGCCGAGGCGACGCCGGCGATCAGGGGCAGCACGCCGACCGACCGGCCCGCGGTGGACACCCGTGACATGCTTTCACTCCCTGTGGAAAACCGGTGACGAGTTCAGGGTACCTGGTCCGGCCCGCGTACTCCGCCGAAGCCGCTGAAGCTGGCATGATCCCCAGGCATGCAACTGGTCAGTCTCGACCGGATCCAGGCGGCCCGAACCCTGTTGGCCGGCGTGGTCCGCAAGACCCCGATGGAGCACGCGCGTGACCTGCGCCGGCTCCACGGCGGTCCCGTCCACCTCAAGTGCGAGAACCTCCAGCGCACCGGGTCGTTCAAGATCCGCGGCGCGTACACCCGGATCCACGGGCTGAGCGAGGAGGAACGCGCCCGCGGTGTCGTCGCGGCGAGCGCGGGCAACCACGCGCAGGGCGTGGCGCTGGCCGCCGCGCTGCTCGGCGCGAAGTCCACCGTGTTCATGCCCGAACGCGTCCCGCTGCCGAAACTGGCCGCGACCAGGGGATACGGCGCCGACGTGCACCTGCACGGCGCGGTGCTGGAGGAAACACTGGCCGAGGCCATCGCGTTCGCCGAGCAGACCGGCGCGGTGTTCATCCACCCGTTCGACCACCCGGACGTCATCGCCGGGCAGGGCACCGTCGGGCTGGAGGTGCTCGAACAGGTGCCCGGCGTGGCCACCATCCTGGTCGCCACCGGCGGCGGGGGACTGGTCGGCGGCGTCGCCTCGGCGGTGAAGGCCCTGCGCCCGGAGGTCAAGGTGGTCGGCGTGCAGGCCGAGAACGCGGCCGCGTACCCGCCTTCGCTCGCGGCGGGCGCGCCGGTGCGGCTGACCGAGCTGAGCACGATGGCCGACGGGATCGCGGTCGGTGAGCCGGGGCCGGTCAGCTACGCGCACGTGTCCCAGATGGTGGACGACGTGGTGACGGTGACCGAGGAGTCGCTGTCGCGCGCGGTGCTGCTGTGCCTGGAACGCCGGAAGCTGGTGGTCGAGCCGGCCGGTGCGGCGGCGGTGGCCGCGTTGTTGCAGCACCCGGGTGTCTTCGAACCGCCGATCGTGGCCGTGCTGTCCGGCGGGAACGTCGATCCGCTGCTGTTGCTGCAGATCATCCAGCACGGCATGACCGCGGGCGGGCGGTACCTGAAGCTGCGGCTGCGGGTGCCGGACCGGCCGGGTTCACTGGCCGGCGTGCTGTCGAAGGTGAGCGGGCTGGGCGCGAACGTGGTGGACGTGGAGCACTCGCGCATCTCGGGCGCGCTGCGGCTGGGCGAGGTCGAGGTCTCGCTGAACCTGGAGACGCGGGGGCCGGAGCACTGCACCGAGGTCGCCACCGAACTGCAGCGCGCGGGCTACACCGTGATGTAGCACGGAAAAGGGGCACCGCCGAGTACCGGCGGTGCCCCTTTTCGCGAGGGTGGGTCAGAGGTTGCCGCGGCGTTCCTGCTCCCGCTCGATGGCTTCGAACAGGGCCTTGAAGTTGCCCTTGCCGAAGCCCAGCGAGCCGTGGCGCTCGATCAGCTCGTAGAACACCGTCGGCCGGTCGCCGATCGGCTTGGTGAAGATCTGCAGCAGGTAGCCGTCCTCGTCGCGGTCGACCAGGATCCGGTGCTCCTTCAGCGTTTCGATGGGCACGCGCACCTCACCGATCCGCGCCCGCAGCTCCGGGTCGTCGTAGTACGAGTCCGGCGTGTCCAGGAACTCCACGCCCGCCGCGCGCATGGCCACCACGGTGCCGACGATGTCGTTGGTGGCCAGCGCGATGTGCTGGCAGCCCGCGCCGCCGTAGAACTCCAGGTACTCGTCGATCTGCGACTTCTTCTTCGCGATCGCCGGCTCGTTGAGCGGGAACTTGACCCGGTGGTTGCCGTTGGAGACCACCTTGCTCATCAGCGCCGAGTACTCGGTGGCGATGTCGTCGCCGACGAACTCCGCCATGTTCACGAAGCCCATCACGCGGTGGTACCAGTCCACCCAGTAGTCCATCTTGCCCAGCTCGACGTTGCCGACGCAGTGGTCGATCGCCTGGAACAGCCGCTTCGGCGCGCCTTCCGGCCGCTTGACGGTGCTTTCGCGCGCCACGTACCCGGGCAGGTAGGGCCCGGTGTAGCGGGAGCGGTCGATCAGCGAGTGGCGGGTCTCGCCGTAGGTCGCGATCGACGCGATGCGCACGGTGCCGTGCTCGTCGGAGATCTCGTAGGGCTCCTCGAGCACCGTCGCGCCCTGCGCGCGGGCGTGCTCCACGCACTTGTCCACGTCGGTGACCTCGAGCGCGAGGTCGGTGACGCCGTCGCCGTGGCGGCGGTGGTGGTCGAGCAGCGGCGAGTCCGGCTTGACCCCGCCGTTGATGACGAACCGCGCCGAACCGGACTTCAGCACGAACGACTTGCGCTCGGGGTGCCCGGTCTCGGGACCCGAGTAGGCGACCAGCCGCATGCCGAAGGCCACCTGGTAGAACCACGCGGTCTGCGTGGCGTTGCCGGAGATGAAGACCACGGCGTCCATGGCCTTCACCGGGAACGGGTCGGCCGACGCGTCGTGGTCGACGAGGCCGACGAGCTGACGCAGCTGGTCATAGCTGACGTCGTCGAGTGCGCCTTGTGGGTCGAGTGTGTGCGTCATGCCTTGAGGATCGGCCTGCCGGGCAAGATGAGCAACAGTCCTCGAATTCACTGGGCAGTATGCTCAAGGAACCCGGGAACTCGCCGGTCAGAGTGGACAACCTGTGCAGGAGATCACGTATGTCCGAAGAAGCTGTCGACGAGCTGGACGCGCGCCTGCTCCTGCTGCTCACCGACGCGCCGCGGCTGGGTGTGCTCGAATGCGCGCGGCGGCTGGGGGTGGCCCGCGGCACCGTGCAGGCCCGGCTGGACCGCCTGGCCGCGAAGGGCGTGCTCGGCGGCTTCCCGCCGGAACTGGACCTGGCCGCGATGGGCTACGGGCTGACCGCGTTCGCCTGGCTGGAGATCGCGCAGGGCCGCCGCGCCGAGGTGGCGGCGGCGCTGGCCGCGATCGACGAGGTGTGCGAGGTGCACGCCACCACCGGCCAGGGCGACCTGTTCGTGCGCATGGTGGCCAGGGACAACGACGACCTGCAGCGCGTGATCGACGAGGTGGTCGGCGTGCCGGACGTGCTGCGGACCTCCACCTCGATCGCGCTGTCCACGCCGGTGCCGCCGCGGGTGCGCCCCCTGCTGGAACGCACCGCGCGGCAGGCCTGAGATCGCCCCCGGGGATGTCACGAATGTGGCTTTCGAGACGCCAGACGTCTCGAAAGCCACATTCGTGACAGTTGCCGGGGTCGCAACCGGGGAATCAGTCGCGGGCGTGCTCGAGGTAGCGCTTCGCGGAGCGCTGCACGATGCCGTGCGCGTCGGCGTTGATGGAGGAGTTCCACCAGGCGCCGTGCAGCTTGTCGAACCGGTACGGCTCCAGGATCTCGGCGGCGTGCTTGACGATGCTCGGCCGCTCCGGGATCAGGTTCGGGTAGCTGTACATGAAGCCGACGAACTTGCGGTCCGGGATGACCTGCACGATGTCGCCGGTGAGCAGCGCGCCCTGGCCGGCGGCGCCGTCGCGCCAGTGGAGCACGGTGCTGCCGGGGAAGTGCACGCCGAGGTTGATCAGCGTCAGGTCGTCGGCGAGCTGCTTGGACTCACCGCTCCACAGCTCGATCGCGTCGTCGGTGCGGCCGATCCACTCCTTGTCCTTCTCGTGCAGGTGGATCGGCACGTTGAAGGCCTTCGCCCACTCGACCATGGTGCCGTAGTAGTGCGGGTGGCTGATGGCGATGCCGGTGATGCCACCGGCCGCCTCGACCGCCGCGACGATTTCGTCGTCGAGATAGGTGACGCAGTCCCAGAGCAGGTTGCCCGAGGCGGCCTGGACCAGCAGCGCCCGCTGGCCGATGCCGAACCGGGGCTCGGTGCCGATTTCGATCAGGCCTTCGCCCGGGTGTTCGATGCGTGCCGAATAGTCACCGCTGGCGCGCATCTTGGCGAGGCTGGTCCAGGTCTGGCCGGATTGGGGGACGTACTGGCGCTCGTCCTCGCAGATCTGGCATTCCGTCTGTGGCGTCGCGTACTGGGTCCCGCAGGTCCCGCAAATAGGTAAGTCGCTCAAAACTGCCTCCCAAAGCTTTGGCTTTCAGCTAACCGGATACATGCGCGCCCGGCCATGGGCAAAGCTCACGGCCGGGCGTGCATTCTTCAGGTCGGCATAGCCCACTCGGGAAGACAGCGGCGGATCAGCCGGTGTAGGGGACCGCCTTGATCAGGGTGACCTTCTGGGTGTTGCCGTTGGGCAGCTCGTACTCGCGAGCCTCGCCCTCCTTCGCGCCGAGCAGGGCGCGGCCGAGCGGTGACTCCGGGGAGTACACGTCGAGGTCGCCCTCGGCGCCCTCCTCACGGGTGGCGAGCAGGAACTTCTCGTCCTCGTCATCGCCCTCGTAACGCACGGTGAGAATCTTGCCGGGCTCCGCGAGTCCGTCGTTCGCCGGTGCCTCGCCCACCTTGGCCGCGCGCAGCAGCTCCTGGAGGTGGCGGATGCGGGACTCCTGGTGGGCCTGTTCCTCGCGGGCGGCGTGGTAGCCACCGTTCTCCTTGAGGTCGCCCTCTTCCCGGCTGTCGTTGATCTTCGCGGCGATGACCGGACGATTCTCGATCAGTTCGTCGAGCTCGTTCTTGAGCCTGTCGTAGGCATCCTGGGTCAGCCAGGTCACCTGGGTGTCGCTCACGGTCACCATCTCCTCGTCGGGCCTGCCGGTCTTGGGTATACAAGCCGGCTACCTCGCCGGCGTGGCTCGCCGGCGAGGCAGAGATATAAGGAAAAACACGGCCCGCCTGGGGCCGTGCCGGTAGATCAGCATAACACGGCGAGCGGCCCCGAGGCCGCTGTTTCCGACCGTTCAACGGACGTTGACCGCCCTGTTCACCCCGTTGGCCGCTACGGGCTTGACAAATATTCCGGTACTTCGTATGAGCAGCCGAATACGTCGGCGGTCACCGGCCGTCCCGCGCTTTTGATCACCGCCGTCACCGCGGTGCTGCTTTCGCCGGGCGGTACCAGCACCTCGCGCCTGCCGCTCTCGGCGCCGGTGATGTCGCGCACGCGCACGATGCAGACGCCGGGCAGCTCGGGCTCGTCCCTGGTCACGTCGACCGTGATCTCCATCGCGTTCCCCGGCAGCTCGGTGAACAACCGGCGCTGGCCCTCGATCGGCGCGGTGCCGAGATTGGCGTAGGCCAGGACCGCCACGGCGCCGCCGACCAGCAGGCCTGCCACGCTCAGCGCCCACACGCGCCACCGCTTCGGCGCGGGCCGGGACGGCTTGCCGTAGCGGCCTTCCGGCAGGCGAGCGGGCGTTTCGGTGGGCAAACCGGGCCTCCGGGCCGTCTTGTCGGGGTCACGGGGACAATGGGAGCGGAATAGCTGACCTGAGTATCCGCGTTGGCTGTCTGGGGGCTTGACGTGGGGTCTGCGCAGAGAAGGGACATGCCGGTTATGGGGCTTCGGCTGATGGCGGTGCACGCCCACCCGGACGACGAGTCCAGCAAGGGTGCGGCCACCATGGCGCGTTACGTCGCCGAAGGGCACGAGGTCATGGTGGTGACCTGCACCGGGGGTGAGGCGGGCAGCATCCTCAACCCGGCGATGGACCGGCCGGAGGTGCTGGAGAACATGACCGAGATCCGCCGCGAGGAGATGGCTCGCGCGGCGAAGATCCTCGGCGTGCAGCACCGGTGGCTGGGCTTCGTCGACTCCGGCCTGCCCGAGGGCGACCCGCTGCCCCCGCTGCCGGAGGGCTCGTTCGCCACCGTGCCGATCGAGGAGTCCACCGGCCCGCTGGTCGAGGCCATCCGCGACTTCCGCCCGCACGTGATCGTCACCTACGACGAGAACGGCGGTTACCCGCACCCGGACCACATCCGCACGCACGAGATCTCGATGGCCGCCTTCGACGCGGCAGGCGACCCGGACAAGTACCCGGAGGCCGGCGAGCCGTGGCAGCCGCTGAAGCTGTACTACGTGCACGGCTTCTCCCGCGCGCGGATGACCGCGATGCACGAGGCCCTGCTCAAGGCCGGGCTGGAGTCGCCGTACGAGGAGTGGCTCAAGCGCTGGAGCGAAGACAAGCCGGACGTGATGGAGCGCGTGACCACCCGCGTCGAGTGCGGTGACTACTTCGAGGTGCGTGACGAGGCGCTCAAGGCGCACGCCACCCAGATCGACCCGGACAGCCGCTGGTTCGCCACCCCGCTGGAGATCCAGCGCGAGCTGTGGCCCACCGAGGAGTACGAACTGGTCCGCTCCCTGGTGGACAGCACGGTTCCGGAGGACGATTTGTTCGCGGGCATCGCGGGGGCGGCCGAAGGACGTCCCGCCAAGCTCTGAGAAGGTGAGCCCATGAGTTTTGTACTGCCGGACCTGGCCGCGGTGCCGGTCACCGCGACAGCGGTGCTGGCCCAGCAGCCCGGCAACGGCGACAACGGCGGCCAGGGCGAGGACTTCGGCAAGTCCTCGCCGGTCGGCCTGCTGGTGCTGATCCTGTTCCTGATCGCGGTGGTGCTGCTGGTCCGCTCGATGACCAAACACCTCAAGCGGGTGCCGGACAGCTTCGACGAACCGGCCCCGGCGGGCGAAGACAAGCCCGCCGAGGCCGGGACCGAACCCAAGCCCGAAACCGCCGAGGCCCCCGAGACCGCCAAGGCCGAGGACGTCAAGCCCTCCAGTTAGAGCCGCGGGTCCACCGGCTCCGACTCCAGCGCGAGCACCGCGAAAACGCATTCGTGCACGCGCCAGAGCGGCTCGCCCCGCGCGACCCGGTCGAGCGCTTCCAGGCCCAGCGCGTACTCGCGCAGCGCCAGCGCCCGCTTCCGGCCCAGTCCCCGGCTCTGCAGTTCCGGCAGGTGGTCGAGGTACTCGGGGCCGTAGATGATCCGCAGGTACTCCCGCCCGCGCACCTTGACGCCGGGCTGCACCAGCCCGCGCGCGCCTCGCGTGAGGTTCCCCGCGGGCTTGACCACCATGCCCTCCCCGCCGGCCTCGGTGAGGTCGAGCCACCACCGCGTGGCCGCGGCCAGTTCATCGGCGTCCGTGGTGTCGACGAACCTCGTCGCGGTCGTGGCGAACAGGTCCGGATCGGCCGCGGCCAGCCGGGCCGCCAGGTCGAGGTGCCACGCGTGCGGTTTCGTGTGGTGCGCCGCGCCCGCGGAGGCCAGCACCTGGAACGGCGCCAGCCGCACCCCGCTCAGCCCGTCCGTCGGCCAGCAGTAGCGCCGGTAGGCGGTCCGGTACGCGTCGACCGCCGAAGCCCGTGACCGCGTGCGCTCCAGCAGCGGCCCCACGTCGATTCCGCGTGCGGCCGCCGCGTCCAGTTCGGCGACCGCGGCGGGCAGCACGGCCTGCGCGGCCGCGCCCACCGACGCGTACTGGTCGGCGATGAGCGACCCGGCCTTCAGGCTCCACGGCATCAGCTCGGCGTCCAGCAGGAGCCAGTCGGTGTCGAGCAGTTCCCACAGCCCGGCCCCGGTCACCGCCTCCCGCACGCGCCCGAGGAACTCGCCGTCGCGGAAGAACGGACGGCCGGTGCGCGTGTACACCGCGCCGTCGCCCTCGATGCCGAAGCGCGCGGGCGCGACCCCGGAATCACGGCAGACCAGCACCACGGCCCGCGAGCCCATGTGCTTCTCCTCGCACACCACGGACTGCACACCGGCCGCGCGGAACTCGGCGAAGGCCTGCTCGGGGTATTCGAGGAAGCCCTCCCGGTCCGAAGTGGCGCTCGGCGCCATGGTCGGCGGCAGGTAGAGCAGCCACCGCGGGTCCACGGCGAACCGGCTCATCACCTCCAGCGCGGCCGCCGACTGCTCGGCCGAGACCCCGATCCGCCCGTGGTGGCGCGTTTCGAGGATGCGCTTGCCGGTGACGTCGGCGAGTTCGAGCACGGTCGGCTCGCGCTTGGCCGGGCCCAGCGGGCGCACGGGCTCGTACCAGACCTTCTTCGCGGGCACCGAAACCACTTCGCGTTCCGGGTACCGCAGCGCGGTCAGCTTGCCGCCGAACACGCATCCGGTGTCCAGGCACATGGTGCCGTTGACCCACTCGGCGTCCGGGGTCGGCGTGTGTCCATAGAGGACTGTTGCCCGGCCGCGGTAGTCGCGGGCCCACGGATACCGCACGGGCAGGCCGAATTCGTCGGTCTCCCCGGTGGTTTCGCCGAACAACGCGGTGCTGCGCACGCGCCCGGACGCCCGCCCGTGGAACCGTTCGGGCAGCCCGGCGTGCGCGACCACCAGCTTGCCGCCGTCGAGCACGTAGTGCGCGATCAGCCCGTCGCAGAACTCCAGCGACTTGGCGCGGAAGGCCTCGTCCCGCTTGCCCAGCTGCTCGAGCGACTCGCCGAGGCCGTGCGTGACCTGCACCTTCTTGCCCTGCAGGGCGCGCACCAGCTTCTGCTCGTGGTTGCCGCACACCGACATCGCGCTGCCGCGCTCGACCATGGCCATCACCAGTTCGAGCACCCCGGGCGTGTCCGGCCCGCGGTCCACCAGGTCGCCGACGAACAACGCGGTCCGGCCTTCGGGGTGGTGGTACGCGCCGTCGTGCAGGTAACCGAGTTCGCCGAGCAGTTCCTCCAGTTCCTCGCGGCAGCCGTGCACGTCACCGATCACGTCGAACGGCCCGGTCAGGTCGCGCCGGTCGTTCATCAGCGGCTCGACCACGATCTCGGCGGCTTCGACCTCTTCGACCGAGCGCAGCACGTGCACCCGCCGGAAGCCCTCCTTCTGCAGGAACTTCAGCGACCGCTTGAGCTCGCCGCGCTGGCGCCGGACCACGTGCGCGCCGAAGTCCCGGTCGGGCCTGGCCTCGTTGCGCGCCACGCACAGCGACTCGGGGAGGTCGAACACGATGGCCGTGGGCAGCACGTCGTGCTCCTTGGCCAGCTTGACCAGGTCGGCGCGCGAACCACGCTGGACGTTGGTCGCGTCGACCACGGTCAGCCGTCCGGCCGCGAGCCGCTTGCCCGCGACGAAGTGCAGCGCGGCGAAGGCGTCGGCGCTGGCCGGCTGGTTGTTCTCGTCGTCGGAGACCAGGCCACGGAAGTAGTCGCTCGACAGCACCTGCGTCGGCGCGAAGTGGGTGCGCGCGAAGGTCGACTTGCCGGAACCGGACACGCCGACCAGCGCGACCAGCGACATGTCGGGAATGGTCAGCTTCATGCCGCCACCTCCGTGAACACCGCGAGCTGCGTCGGCGCGCCGACTTCCGGGTCCTCGGCGCCCACCGGCAGCCGTCGCACGGTGTAGCCGTGGCGTTCGGCGACCCCGTCCGCCCACCGGCCGAACTGCTCGCGAGTCCACTCGAAACGGTGGTCGGAGTGCCGGAAGGTGTTGGCGGGCAAGGTTTCGAATCGCACGTTGTACTCCGAGTTGGGGGTGGTCACGATGACCGCGCGTGGCCGGGCGACCCCGAACACGGCGTGTTCCAGCGCGGGCAGCCGCTCCTCGTCGAGGTGCTCGATCACCTCCATCAGCACGGCGGCGTCGTAGCCGGTGAGCGACGGGTCGGCGTAGGTCAGCGAGGACTGGCGCAGCCTGATCCGGTCCTTCTGCCGGTCCGGCAGCCGGTCCAGCTTGAGCCGCCGTTCGGCCAGGTCCAGCGCCTTCGCCGAGACGTCGAGCCCGACGATCTCGGTGAACGACGGCTCCTGCATCAGCACGCGCAGCAGCGCGCCACCACCGCAGCCGAGGTCGAGCACCCGCTGCGCCCCGGCCGCGCGCAACGCCGCGAGCACGCTGCCCTGGCGCTGCTTGGCCAGCGACTCGGGTTGCTCGGGCGCCTCGGTGACGCGCGGCTCCTCGGGCTCGTCGTCGATGCCGAGTCGTTCCAGCGCGTAGTTCACGTACGTACGGCGATGTTCCAGGTAGCGCTTGGTGATCGCCTCACGTTCGGGGTGCGCGGCGAGCCAGCCGTCGCCGGCGCGCAGCAGCTTGTCGGCCTCGTCCTGGCCGACCCAGTAGTGCTTGGTGCCGTCGAGCGCGGGCAGCAGCACGTACAGCTGGCGCAGGGCGTCCGCGAGCCGCAGCTCACCGGTCAGCGTCACGTCGACATACCGCGACTCGGCCCAGCCGGGAATCTCGGCGTCCAGCGGCACGGGCTCGCCGTCGACCTGCCAGCCCAGCGGCTCGAAGAACCGCCTGACCAGCTCGATCCCGCCACGCGAGCACAACGACGGCACCCGGATCGACAGCGGGATCGGCTGCTGGGCCAGCTCGGGACGCGCGTCGCAGCGGCCGGTCATCGCGGTGGTGAACACCGTGCGCAGGGCCACCGCGAGCTGCGAGCCCGCCGCGTACGGGCGGTCGTTGACGTACTGGGTCAGCGTGGTGGCACCCCCGCGGACCAGGGCGATCGGGTCGATCTCCGCCAGCAGCGCCACGGTGCAGGCGTCCTCGGTGGCGCGCGGGTAGAACACGTGGGCCGTGCCGGCCGAGATCGGGAACGACTGCGCGCGCTCCGGATGCTTGTGCAGCAGGAAGCCGAGGTCGGTGGCCGGCCGGTGGGTGGTGGAGATCGTCAGCAACACCGGAACAGTGTGCAGGGCGACCGAGTTCGGCACACGCGCTTTTCCCTCCCGCCAGCCCACCACCGCCCTCAACCGAGCCGCTGCGCGGCGCCCCCCTTTCTCTGGAACGCTAGAGGAATGCCGAACCGACTCGCCGCAGCGACCAGCCCGTACCTGCTCCAGCACGCGGACAACCCGGTCGACTGGTGGCCTTGGGGCCCCGAAGCGCTCGCCGAGGCCCAGCGCCGCAACGTGCCGATCCTGCTGTCGGTCGGGTACGCCGCCTGCCACTGGTGCCACGTGATGGCCCACGAGTCCTTCGAAGACGAGGGCACCGCTTCACTGATGAACGCGAACTTCGTCAACATCAAGGTGGACCGCGAGGAGCGCCCGGACATCGACGCCGTCTACATGACCGCCACCCAGGCGATGACCGGTCAGGGCGGCTGGCCGATGACCTGCTTCCTGACCCCGGACGGGCAGCCGTTCCACTGCGGCACCTACTACCCGCCGCGGCCGCGGCCCGGCATGCCGTCGTTCCCGCAGCTGCTGGTCGCCGTCGCCGAGGCGTGGCAGGAGCGGCCGGACGAGCTGCGCGACGGCGCCGGGCAGATGATGGCGCACCTGGCCGAGCGGACCGGCCCGCTGCAGGAGTCCGTTGTGGACGATGAGGCGCTGGCCGGTGCGGTGGCGAAGCTGGCCGAGGACGAGGACGAGGTCAACGGCGGGTTCGGCGGTGCGCCGAAGTTCCCGCCGTCCATGGTGCTGGAGTTCCTGCTCCGCCACCACGAACGCACCGGTTCCGCCGCAGCTTTGTCCATTGTGGAGCGTGTGGCGCACGCGATGGGCCGCGGTGGCCTGTACGACCAGCTGGCCGGTGGCTTCGCGCGGTACTCGGTGGACGCGGGCTGGGTGGTGCCGCACTTCGAGAAGATGTTGTACGACAACGCCTTGCTGCTCCGGTTCTACGCGCACCTCGCCCGCCGCACCGACTCGGACTTCGCCGAGCGGATCGCCGTCGAGACCGCCGAGTTCCTGCTCCGCGACCTCCGTACCGGTGAGGGTGGCTTCGCGGCGTCACTGGACGCGGACACCCAGGGCATCGAGGGCCTGACCTACGTCTGGACGCCCGGCCAGCTCGTCGAAGTGCTGGACGAGGAGGACGGCGAATGGGCGGCCGAGCTGTTCGGCGTCACCAAGGAGGGCACCTTCGAAGGCGGGGCGTCCACGCTGCAGTTGCAACTCGACCCGGACGACGACGAGCGCTTGGCGCGCATCCGCGCGGCACTGCTGCGCGCGCGGGCCGACCGCCCGCAGCCGGGCCTGGACGACAAGGTGATCGCCGCCTGGAACGGCCTGGCCATCACCGCGCTGGCCGAAGCGGGCCAGGCGCTCGGCAAGCCGCAGTGGATCGACGCCGCCGCCGAGGCCGCGCGGTTCCTGGTGGACCACCACGTGATCGACGGCAGGCTGCGCCGGAGTTCGCGGCACGGTGTGGTCGGTGAAGCAGCCGGCGTGCTGGAGGACTACGCCTGCCTGGCGGACGGGCTGCTCGCGGTGCACCAGGCGACCGGGGAGGCGCGCTGGCTGACCGACGCGACCGAACTGCTGGAGGTCGCGCTGACCAGGTTCGCCGATCCCGAGGTGCCCGGTGCCTTCCACGACACCGCGGACGACGCCGAGCAACTGGTCCACCGGCCGTCCGATCCCGGTGACAACGCGAGCCCGTCGGGCGCGTCGGCGCTGGCCGGTGCGCTGGTGGCGGCTTCGGCGCTGGCCGGTTCGGCGGCGGCCGGCCGGTACCGCGACGCGGCCGAGCAGGCGGTCAGCCGCACGGGTGCGCTGTCGTCGCAGATCCCGCGGTTCGCCGGGCACTGGCTGAGCGTGGCCGAGGCGTTGCGTGCCGGTCCGGTGCAGGTCGCGGTGGTCGGGGCGGACGCCGCGGCGCGTGCCGAGCTGGTCGCCGAGGCCGCGTGCCGGGTGCACGGCGGCGGCATCGTGCTCGGCGGGGCGCCCGACGCCGAGGGGGTGCCGCTGCTCGCCGACCGGCCGCTGGTCGACGGCCAGGCGGCGGCCTACGTGTGCCGCGGTTACGTCTGCGATCGCCCGGTGACCAGCGTGGAGGACCTCCGCGCGGCACTTTGACCCGGCTGTCCGCCGACAGTGAACGGACCTCGCCTTGCCTGATTACCGGCGTAACGTGAGTTGCAACGTAATCATGTAATCAAGGAGGCGGTCATGGGACGAGGATGGCGCGGCCGTGGTGGCTGGCAGCAGACCGAGGTACCACCCGCGGACGACGCGGCGGCCTGGTTTGCCGGCCGGCTGCCCGACGGCTGGTTCACCGAGGCACCCACGGTCACCGTGGATCGGGAGGAAATCCTGCTGGTCGGCGAGCTGCCGCCGCTGGAAGGCGAGTTCGCCGACGACGCCGCGCGCAGTGCCGCCGAGTCGGGCCGGATCAGCCGGTTCCGCGAGGAGACGCGCGACGAGCGCATCGAGATCGCGCGCCAGGCCGAGCACCGCTACCAGCGGAAGGTCTCGTGGGGCGCGCGGCTCGGCGGCACGCAGGAGCTGTTCACCACGGTCTCGGCGCCGGTGATGACGCGCCTGCGGCAGCCGGAGCGGCTGGTGCTCGACACGCTGGTGGACTCCGGCGTGGCGCGGTCGCGGTCGGAGGCGCTGGCGTGGGCGGTCCGGCTGGTCGGCGAGCACGCGGACACCTGGCTCGGCGAGCTGCGTGATGCCATGTCGAAGGTGGACGACCTGCGGGCGAAGGGCCCCGACCTCGGTTGAGTGACTCGGGTCGCGTTCGGTTTGGCTCTGCGGCAGGCTGGTTACTAACCAGTAGCCAGCCTGCCAGCCGACCCAGGAGGAGCCGTGCCCGACCTCGAAGTCGAAGCCGAAGCGCTGACCGCGGTACTCGACGGCCGGTGGGCCGGGCTCAAGCGCGAGGTCCGGGCGCAGATCGCCGAGGAGAAGTTCCGCGACCCGACCGAGCTGGACACCGAGGCCCATCGCGCGCAGGTGCTGGAGCAGTTGCAAGCGCTTGCGCGCACGGATCGGCCCGGTCTCGGCTACGACCCGGCGTACGGCGGTGGCGGTGACGTCGGCGGCTCGCTGACCTCGTTCGAAATGCTCGGCTTCGGCGACCTGTCGCTGATGGTCAAGGCCGGTGTGCAGTGGGGCCTGTTCGGCGGTGCCGTGCAGTTGCTGGGCACCGAGCGGCACCACGAGAAGTACCTGCGGCGCATCACCGGCCTCGACCTGCTCGGCTGCTTCGCGATGACCGAGCACGGGCACGGTTCGGACGTGCAGCACCTGCGGACCACGGCGACCTTCGACCACGGCGAGTTCGTGATCAACACGCCGGACGAGTCGGCGGTCAAGGAGTACATCGGCAACGCGGCGCGTGACGGTGAGCTGGCCGTGGTGTTCGCGCAGCTGATCACTGGCGGCGAAACCCGTGGTGTGCATGCCTTCCTGGTGCCGATCCGGATCGACGGCAGGCCCGCGCCCGGCGTGACCATCAGCGACTGCGGGCTCAAGGCCGGTCTCAACGGTGTCGACAATGGACGGTTGTCGTTCGACCACGTGCGCGTGCCGCGTGAAGCCCTGCTGAACCGTTTCGCCGACGTGGCCGAGGACGGCACGTATTCGAGCCCGATCGAAAGCGACAACCGGCGGTTCTTCACCATGCTGGGCACGTTGATCCGCGGCCGGATCAGCGTGGCGGGCAGCGCGGGCAACGCCACCAAGCGCGCGCTCGCGGTCGCCGTGCGGTACGGCGAGCGGCGGCGGCAGTTCTTCAAGCCCGGCGGTGACGAGGTCGTGCTGCTGGATTACCTGGCGCACCAACGGAAACTGCTGCCCGCGATCGCGAAAACCTACGCGCTGCACTTCGCGCAGGAGGAGCTGGTCGGCAAGCTGCACGACCTCGGCACCGAGCCGCCGGAGCAGGAGCAGCGCGAACTGGAGTCGCGCGCGGCGGGTGTCAAGGCCATCACCACCTGGCACGCGACGGAAACCATCCAGATGGCGCGGGAAGCCTGTGGTGGCGCGGGCTATCTCTCGGAGAACCTGCTGCCCGCGCTGAAGGCGGACACCGACGTGTTCACCACCTTCGAGGGCGACAACACGGTGTTGCTGCAGCTGGTCGCGAAGGGCCTGCTGACCAGCTACAAGGACCAGTTCGCGGATCTGAGCACGTTCGGCACCGTGCGGTTCGTGGCCGAGCAGATCGTGGAGACGGTCATCGAGCGCACGTCGGCACGCAAGGTGGTGGAACGCCTGGCGAGCGCGAACGACGACGACGTGCTGTTCAACCGCGAGTGGCACCTGAAGTTGTTCGAAGACCGCGAAGAGCATGTGCTGGGCGGTGTCGCGCGGCGGCTGCGCAAGGCCGTCGACGGCGGTGATCCGTTCGAGGCGTTCAACAACGCGCAGGACCACGTGCTGCGCGCGGGCCGCGTGCACGTCGATCGGCTGGTGCTGGAGGCTTTCGTCGCCGCGATCGCGCGGTGCGCCGACCCCGCCGCGGCGGCGTTGCTGGAGCGGGTGTGCGATCTGTACGCCCTGGCCAACATCGAAGCCGACCGCGCCTGGTTCCTCGAACACGGGCGGCTGACGTCGGCGCGTTCGAAGGCCGTGGTGTCCGCGGTGAACTCGCTGTGCGCGGAACTGCGGCCACACGCCCGCGTCCTGGTGGACGGCTTCGCCGTTCCGTCCCAGTTCCTGCGGGCCCCACTGCTGGACTCGTGAACCGCGCCTCCCGGTGGTGGCACGGCGCACTGGTGCTGGTGCGGAACCCGGCCGCCGACGGGCGCCGCTGGCGGGTCGTCCGGCTGGACGCGCTGCTGGGCATCCTGATCACCGGGCTGGTTTTGCCATCGTGCTGGCGCCACAGGTGCACCTGACCGGCGCGGCGCTGGTGGCGACCATCGGTCTTCGGCCCACGGCCCCGGATGAGCTGGGGCACCGTCGCGGGCGCGTTCACGCACTGGCGGTCGGTTTTGCCGTGTTGTTCAAGTTCCTGGACCGACGCCTGCCAGTTCGAGGTAGTCGCTGAGCAGCCGGGCCGCGTTGAGCATGGCGAGTCCCTGCCGGTTGAGCTTCCGCTGCCAGTCGTCGAGGGCGCGGGCCAGCGAGTCGGTGCCGCCCGCGGTGCGGATCTGCTCGACGACGGTCGCGATGTGCCCGAGCGGATAACCGCCGCGCCGGAGCAGGTGCGCGAGTTCGGCGTCACGGACGTCGCTGGCGCGGTAGATGCGGTAGCCGGTGCCGCGTTCCCGTTGCGGGGCAAGGATTCCGGCGGCTTCCCAGTTGCGCAGCGTGGCCGGGGTGAGGTTGAGCTGGTGCGCGAGTTCGCCGATGGTGCGGGGTTTCGCGGCCGGCGCCGGTTCGGCTTCCGCGGTCAGGTGGCCGACCGCCTGCCGCACGGAATCGAGGGTGCCGCGGTCGCGGAGCAGCTGCGCGTGGCCGCGGTCGATGGCGGTCAGGACCTCGTCCAGCGCACCATTGTGGACCGCGTTCATCAGCTGCCCGCTGAGCGCGTGGCCGTAAGCGGGGACGAGCGCGAGAAAGGCGCGGAGGGCGGCGGCGTGCAGCTCGGTGTAGATCCGGTAGCCGCTGGCGGTGCGCTCGGCGGGCGGGAGGAAACCGTCCTGCTCGTAGTTGCGGACGGCCTGCGCCGAGATGCCGTGCTCGCGCGCGAGGTCCGCCGGTCGCTTCTTCACCGTTTGAAACTTACCGCATCACATCCAGGGCTGCGTTCGAGCAAGTTTCAACGGACCTTTCAACGATACGCTTTACCCACATGAGCCAGGACATCCGAGAGTTCGTCACCCCTTCCACCGACATCGTCGCCTTCGGCGAGCCCACGCACCAGGAACCGGGCTTCGCCCGCGTGCGCAACGAGCTGTTCGCGCAGCTGGTGTCGTCGCGCGGGTTCCGGTCGATCGCGCTGGAAACCGACCGGGTGAGCGCGCAGCTCGTGAACGACTTCGTGTGCGACGGCATCGGCACCCTCGAAACCGCGCTGCGCGACGGTTTCTCGCACGGCTTCGGCGAGCTGGAGTTCAACCGCGAGCTGGTCGCTTGGATGCGTTCGCACAACGACGGCCGCCCGTCCGCCGAGCAGCTGACGTTTCACGGCTTCGACACCCCGATGGAGACGATGAGCGCGCCCAGCCCGCGCCCCTACCTCGAACAGGCCCGCGACTACCTCGGTCTGGACCACGACATCGCCGGTCTCGCCGGGGACGACCACCGTTGGAGCCGCACGGAAGCGGTGATGAACTACGCCGATTCGCCAGGCGCCACGCCGGAAGCCGTGCGGTTGCGCGTGCTCGCCGACGACCTGCTGGTGCTGCTGTATTCAGGTGCGCCTTCGCTGATCGCGAAGACTTCGCGCGCGGCCTGGCGCCGGGCGGAGGTGCACCTGACCGCGGGGATCGCGCTGCTGCGGTACCACGAGCACTGCGCCAGGCCGGTGGAGCCGATGGACACGCGGGTGTCGGAGCTGGGCGGGGTCCGGGACGCGCTCATGGCGCGGAACCTGCTGAGCATCCGGAGCCATGAGCGCGCCCGCGGGGGCACGCTGGTGTTCTCGCACAACCGGCACCTGCAACGGGTCGACAGCGTGCTGGACATGTGGGACATGAAGCTGCGCTGGTCGTCGGCGGGTGCCATCGTCAACGCCGTTTCGGACGAGACGTACACCTTTGTCGCGGGCAGCCTGGGCAGCAGCGAGGTGATCGGGCTGGCGGAACCGCCGGCGGGCACCTACGAAGCCTGGCTGCAGCCGCGTTTTGCCGACTGGGGCCTGATCCGCGGTGTTCCCGAGGCCGCCGTCCGGACCGACACCACGCCGCCGCAGGGTTACTTCCCGCTGGACCCGCCGACCGTCGAGGACGCCGACGTGGTCATGCACCTCGTCAGTTCTCGTTGAACATGTCGACCACGCTTTGCGGCACGTTGTCGCCGAACAAGGTCTCCAGGAGGAATTCCTCGTCGACGCGCGTTTCGTTGCGCGTGAACATGGCCAGCTCGTACTCGGCGATGGCGGCCTCGGTGTCGCCGGGATGCGCGGCGAGTGCCTTGGCGAGTTCCGCGCCGTCCAGCATGGCGAGGTTGGCGCCTTCACCGTCGGGGACGGCGAGGTGCGCGGCGTCCCCGAGCAGGGTGACGCCGGGCACCCGCTCCCAGCGGAGGCCGTCCGGCAGGGCGTAGTGGGGCCGCCAGACCGGGGCGGTGTCGGTTTCGGTGATCAGCGCGGTGAGTTCGGGGGCCCAGCCGTCGAACTCCCGCGCGAGCCGCGCGGTGGCCGCGGCGGCGTCGGTGAAGTCGATGGCTTCGAACCAGTCGAGGGGCTGGTGGAGCTGGATATAGGCGTGCAGCGTGTCGCCGACCTCGCGGTGCGCGTGGATCCCCTTGCCCGGCGCGGGCACGATCAACATCCCGCCGCCGACGGCCTTCGCCGTGGCCGGGTGGCGCGTGTCGGCCTCGAAGAGATAGGTCTCGACGGCGGACATCCCGGCGTATTCGGGCGTGGCGCCGGTGAGCAGGCTGCGGACGCGGGACCACGCCCCGTCCGCGCCGACGAGCAGACTGGTGACGATGGTGCTGCCGTCCGCGAACGCCACCTCGTGACGCCCGTCGCCGAGGGAGCGGGTGGTGGTGACCTTGCGTCCCCAGTGGACAGTGCCGTCGGGGAGGGAGTCGAGCAGCATCTGCCGGAGTTCCCCACGCGGCACCTCGGGCCGGCCGCCGGTGCCGTCGTCGGCCTTGTCGACCAGGACCTTGCCGTCGGTGTCGAGCACGCGCATCGCCTCATGCCCCTCGAGAATGAGCGCACGAAACTCGTCTTGTAGGTCGGCGGCGGTGATGGCGAGCTGGCCGTTGTAGTCGTGGATGTCGAGCAACCCACCCTGAGCGCGGGCTGTGGGGGAGGTTTCGGCTTCGTAGATGGTCGCCGGGATGCCGTTGACGTGCAGCACGCGCGCGAGTGTCAACCCGCCAAGCCCAGCTCCGATGATCGTGACGTTTTTGCGCATTTTGTAGCTCCTAGGGGGAAATGGGGCAGCCCTCATGGCTGACCGCTTTCACCTTGGGAGCTTGGTTGGGCCACCTGGCACCACCCGCACACGGCACTGGCAACCCCCTGATACGCCTGACACCCCACTGACAGCAGTTGTCACGATCAAGCTTCGCGGCGGCTACAGCCGCACGCTTTGCTGTAACAGGCCCAAGAGGACGCGCGACCTCTGTCGACACGGTGCGCCCGTCGAACTGGCTCGGGCGCTGGCCCTTCGCTGCCACCCGTCGCCAGTGCCCGCGGTGGGGTGTCCCTGTGTGCGGTTGTCGCACGCAGATCTTCAACGCCGGGTCATCGATGCCGCGAGAGGCGGCTGGGGGCAGTGGGGCCGAGCGGACGCGATCATTATCGACTTGTGAGAACGGCCTCATCCGCTCAGCCGGGAACCGCTGCTAGGCGTACATGGCGAGCCAGATCGCGATGTAGTGCGAAGCGGCTGCCAGCACCGTGCAGGCGTGGAAGTACTCGTGGTAACCGAAGACGTGCGGCCAGTGGTTCGGCCACTTGACCGCGTAGAAGACCGCGCCCGCGGTGTAGAAGGCCCCGCCGACCAGCAGGAGCACGAGGGCGGCGACGCCGGCGCTGGCCAGCAGTTCCGGCAGCACGAACACCGCGACCCACCCCAGCGCGATGTAGATCGGCACGCCCAGCCATCGCGGCGCGGTCGGCCACAGCAGCTTCAGCGCGACACCGGCGATCGCGCCGCCCCAGACGATGGCGAGCACGACATAGCCCGTCGGCTTCGACATGGCGAGCAGGGTGAACGGTGTGTAGGTCCCCGCGATGAACAGGAAGATCATCGAGTGATCCGCCCGCTTCATCCACTGGTACGCCTTCCGGCTCCAGATGCGGCGGTGGTAGAGCGCGCTCACGCCGAACAGCCCGAGCACGGTCAGGCCGTACACCGACGTCGCCAGCGCGGCCACGCCGGACACCGTCGCCGCGGCCAGGCTGATCAGCGTCGCCGCGGCGGCCACGGAGACGAAGAACGACCAGAAGTGGATGTGTCCGCGCAAGCGCGGGCGGCTTTCGGGGCCTGGCTTGGGTTCGAGGTCAGTAGCAAGGCTCACCCCTACCAGGCTACGGGACCGTAGGTCGATTTCCACTCGACCGTGGCGCGGCACACCGCCACCCGCACGGGTTGCGTACGCTGTGCCGACGTGAGCGTTCGATCATTCGTCGCCGACATCGTGTACAGCGCGTACTCGCGGCGCCTCATCCAGCAGGCCGCGGGCAAGCACCCGCGGCACATCGCGATCATGCTGGACGGCAACCGCAGATGGGCGCGCGAGGCCGGCTTCACCGACGTCAGCGACGGCCACCGCGTCGGCGCCAAGAAGATCGCCGACTTCCTCAGCTGGTGCCGCGAGGCCGACGTCGAGGTGGTCACGCTCTGGCTGCTCTCCACCGACAACCTCAACCGGACCTCCGACGAGGTCGAGGCGCTGCTCGAGATCATTCCCGACGTGGTCGACGAGCTGTCCGGGCCGGACACGCCGTGGCGCCTGCGCATGGTCGGCGCGCTCGACCTGCTGCCCGAGCACACCGCCAAGCGGCTGACCGCCGCCGCCGAGCGCACCGACAAGCGCACCGGCATGGAGGTCAACATCGCGGTCGGCTACGGCGGCCGCCAGGAGATCGCCGACGCCGTGCGCAAGCTCCTGCTCCACCACGCCGACGAGGGCACCAGCATCCGCGAGCTGGCCAAGATCCTCGACGTCGACCACATCTCCGAGCACATGTACACCTCGGGCCAGCCCGACCCCGATCTCATCATCCGGACCTCGGGGGAGCAGCGGCTGTCCGGTTTCCTGCTCTGGCAGTCCGCGCACTCGGAGTTCTGGTTCACCGAAGCGTACTGGCCCGCCTTCCGCCGGGTCGACTTCCTGCGTGCGCTGCGTGACTTCGCGGTGCGGCACCGCCGTTTCGGCGCCTGACCGCAAGCCGCCATTTCAGTCGAACATGACAAAGGGCCCGGAGCGAACTCCGGGCCCTTTGCATGGTTACTCGTTCGATCAGTCTTCGTCGAACGAGTACAGGATCAGCGCCGGGGTGTTGGCGATACCGGCGTACGCGCCCGCGACCAGCGAAGCGGCACCGTAGCCGAGTGCGCCGCCGCCCTCGATGAAGGTGTAGTAGGCGTCCGAGAAGGTCACCTTGTCGGTGGCGTTGGAGTCGGTGTCCGGCGTCTGCGCGAACGCGGTGCCGCCGACCATCATCAGGCCCACGGCGGTAGCGGCCACAAAACCAGCCTTCTTCAGCACTGCGCACACTCCTAGGTAGAAATGGAACTCCGGGGGAGTCGAGGGGGTCCCTGCGTTTCCCTCGACGTGAAAATTACTACCGATTCCGGCTCGCTGTCTGTTTGGTGCCACCATTGTGTGAGCCTTTTCCTGGGCCGCTCACCCGTTCCGGGTGCCGTTCGCATTCTCGCCGGGCGGTCCACAATGTCCTGTGCTAAAGACAAAGTGGACAATCACGCGCGTTCGATTGTTCATTCGGCGTGGTGAACGCACATCGCGCGGGTGTACCCGGTCCGGGTGATCAACTACGCAGGGTGACAACGCACCTGGTCTCACTCCCTGTTCGTAACCTGCGACTGACGGTGAGATGACGGTTTGACGAATCACCTGGGTGGCTGCCTGCAGTAGTCGCGATCCGCAGGTAGCTTGCGAAGTGATGGACCGCGACCCCTGCGGGCCATCACGGGAGGCCCTGGTCGTGGCGGTCGTAGAAGGAGCGGTCCAACCGCTCGTGATACGCACGAGTGGGCCGGCACCCGGCCCTCGTGGCCGCGAAGGCTGAGGCGCACAGCGTCGAAGCCCGAGCGGACCAACCGGGGCAGTGCCCGGCCCAGCGAGTGCGGGCGTGGTGCCACGCCCACGAGGGAGATGCCGTCGTGACTGCGCAGCGTTTGCCCCGAAAGGCCTCCGGCCGCTCTTCGACCAGTGCTTCCGGCACTGAGAAAGTTCTCGAATCCCCAGAAAGCCCGCGGCACACCTATGTGCTCGACACCTCGGTCCTGCTGTCCGACCCCTGGGCCGTGACCAGGTTCGCCGAGCACGCGGTGGTCCTGCCGCTGGTGGTCATCAGCGAGCTGGAGGCCAAGCGCCACCACCCCGAGCTGGGCTGGTTCGCGCGCGAGTCGCTCCGCCTGCTCGACGACCTCCGGCGCACCCACGGTCGGCTGGACGCCCCGGTTCCCATTGGCGAAAGCGGAGGCACGCTGCACGTCGAGCTGAACCACTCGGACCAGTCGGTATTGCCGCCGGGTTTCCGCACCGACTCCAACGACCACCGCATCCTGGCCTGCGCGCTCAACCTCGCGGTCGAGCTGGACGCGGTGACGCTGGTGACCAAGGACATCCCGCTGCGGGTCAAGGCGGGCGCGGTGGGGCTGGTGGCCGACGAGTACCGGGCGCAGGAGGTCACGCCCTCGGGCTGGACCGGCATGCACGACGTCGACGTGCAGCAGCCGGTGCTGGACGCGCTCTTCCACGACGGGCCGGTCACCCCGGCCGAGTTCGGGCTCGACGAACTGGGTGAGCTGCCCTGTCACACCGGGCTGCGGCTGCTCGCGGGCAGCTCCAGCGCGCTGGCCAGGATCACCCCGGACAAGCGGATCCGGCTGGTCCGCGGTGACAAGGAGGCCTTCGGCCTGCACGGCCGGTCCGCGGAGCAGCGGATCGCGCTGGACCTGCTGCTCGACCCCGAGATCGGCATCGTCTCGCTCGGCGGCCGGGCGGGCACCGGCAAGTCGGCGCTCGCGCTGTGCGCCGGGCTGGAGTCGGTGATGGAACGCCGTGCGCACCGCAAGGTCGTGGTGTTCCGGCCGGTCTACGCGGTCGGCGGGCAGGACCTCGGGTACCTGCCCGGCTCCGAGAGCGAGAAGATGCAGCCGTGGGCGCAGGCGGTGTTCGACACCCTCGGCGCGCTGGTCAGCCAGGACGTGCTGGACGAGGTGTTCGACCGCGGCATGCTCGAGGTGCTGCCGCTGACGCACATCCGCGGCCGGTCGCTGCACGACGCCTTCGTGATCGTCGACGAGGCGCAGTCGCTGGAGCGGAACGTGCTGCTCACCGTGCTTTCACGGCTGGGCACGGCGTCGCGGGTGGTGCTCACGCACGACGTGGCGCAGCGCGACAACCTGCGCGTCGGGCGGCACGACGGGGTCTCGGCGGTGATCGAGAAGCTGAAGGGGCACCCGCTGTTCGCGCACGTCACGCTGACACGGTCGGAACGCTCGCCGATCGCGGCACTGGTGACCGAGATGCTGGAGGACCACGGCTGACCGGACGTCACGAATGTGGCTTTCGGGACGCAGAACGTCTCGAAAGCCACATTCGTGACACTCACCAGCCGGCGGGCAGGGGGCGGCCTTCGGCGAAGCCGGCGGCCGACTGGACGCCCAGCACGGCCCGCTCGTGCAGCTCCTCCAGCGTGCGCGCGCCCGCGTAGGTGCACGCCGAGCGCACGCCCGAGCCGATCGAGTCCAGCAGGTCCTCGACGCCGGGCCGCGCCGGGTCCAGCGCCATGCGCGAGGACGAGATGCCCTCCTCGAACAGGCCCTTCTTGGCGCGTTCGTACACGTTGTCCGTGCGCGTCCGTGCGCCGACGGCGCGCTTCGACGCCATGCCGAACGACTCCTTGTACGGCCGCCCCTGCTCGTCGTAGCGCAGGTCGCCGGGGGATTCGTGGGTGCCGGCGAACCACGAGCCGACCATCGCCGCCGAAGCGCCGGCCGCCAGCGCGAGCGCGATGTCGCGCGGGTGCCGCACGCCACCGTCGGCCCACACGTGCTTGCCCAGCTCACGGGCCGCTGCCGCGCATTCGGCGACCGCGGAGAACTGCGGGCGCCCGACGCCGGTGGCCATCCGCGTGGTGCACATCGCACCGGGGCCGACGCCGACCTTGACCACGTCGGCACCGGCGGCGATCAGGTCGCGCGTGCCCTCGGCGGTGACCACGTTGCCCGCCACCACCGGCACCGCCGGCGACACCGACCGGACCGCCTTCAACGCGGCGATCATCTTCTCCTGGTGCCCGTGCGCGGTGTCGACCACCAGCACGTCCACGCCCCCGCCGAGCACGGCCTCCGCCTTGGCGGCCACGTCGCCGTTGACGCCGATCGCGGCGGCCACGCGCAGCCTGCCCGCGGCGTCCAGCGCGGGCGTGTAGATCTCCGCCCGCAGCGCGGCGACCTGGGTGAGCACCCCGGCGAGCCGCCCGTTCTCGTCGACGCCCAGCGCGAGCGGGTCGCCGTGCTCGTGCAGCCGCTCGAAGACCTCACGCGGTGCGGTGTCCAGCGGCACGGTGACCGCGGCGGGCTCGACGATCTCGGCGAGCCGCGCGAACCGGTCGACGCCCTGGCAGGCGGCCTCGGTGACGATGCCGGCCGGGCGGCCGTCGTCGTCGACCACCACCACCGCGCCGTGGGCGCGCTTGCCGACCAGGTTCAGGGCGTCGGCCACGGCGTCGCCGCCGGTCAGCACGAGCGGGGTGTCCCAGACCACGTGCCTGCTCTTCACCCAGGCGGTGATGTCGGCCACGGCGGCCGGGTCCACGTCCTGCGGCAGCACCACCAGCCCACCGCGGCGGGCCACGGTCTCCGCCATGCGGCGGCCCGCGACGGCGGTCATGTTCGCCACCACCACCGGGAGGGTGGCGCCGGTGCCGTCCACGGTGGAGAGGTCGACGTCGAACCGGGATTCCACGTCGGAGCGGTTCGGGACGAGGAAGACGTCGTCGTAGGTCAGGTCGTGGGCAGGCCGGTGGCCATCGAGAAAACGCACGATGCCCCAGGTTACAGGGCGATCAAGGAACGCGGGCCGGACATCAGCTGGCGCAGCACGCGCGTGGTCCACCGGCCGGAGATCGACAATCCGTTCGGGGTGTCAGTCCCAGCCGGGTGAAGCGGCCTTCTCCGCGCCGATCGTGGTGCCCTCGCCGTGGCCGGTGTTCACGCGGGTGTCCGGCGGCAGCGCGAAAAGCTTGTCCTGGATGGACTTCTTGATGGTCGGGTAGTCCGAATAGGACCGTCCGGTGGCGCCAGGCCCGCCGTTGAAGAGGGTGTCGCCGGTGAACACCGTGCCCAGGTCGGCCGCGTACAGGCAGACCGCGCCGGGCGCGTGGCCCGGGGTGTGGATCACCTTGAGCGTGGTCCCGGCGACGGTCAGCTCCTGCCCGTCGGCCAGCTCGCTGTCCGGTTCGCGGCCGGGGTGGGTGAGGTCCCACAGCACGCGGTCCTCGGGGTGCAGCAGGATCGGCGCGCCGGTGCGGCTGGCCAGCTCGGGGGCCGCGTTGACGTGGTCGTTGTGCGCGTGCGTGCACACGATGGCGACCAGTTCGCGGTCGCCGATCGCCTCTTCGATCAGGGTCGCGTCGTGCGCGGCGTCGATGACCAGCACCTCCTGGTCGTCGCCGACCAGCCAGACGTTGTTGTCCACGTCCCAGCTGCCGCCGTCGAGCTGGAAGACGCCGGAGGTCACCACGTTCTGCACTATCGCCGTCATGCCGCCGGACCCTAACAGTGACCGGGATCACCTTCAGATACTGGCGGTATCTACTGTCCCGTTAAATGGCGCGCATGGGTGCGGTGCAACTGCTGGCGGAGCCGTTGGAACTGCGGTGCGGGGCGAAGCTGCCGCACCGGATCGCCAAGTCGGCGCTGAGCGAGCAGCTCGGCGACCGCCGCAACCGCCCGTCGCCGGAACTGGTCGAGCTGTACCGGACCTGGGCGCGTGGTGGCTCCGGCCTGCTCTGCACCGGCAACGTGATGGTCGATCCGGCCGCGCTCGGTGAACCGCGGAACGTGGCTTTGCCCGCGAAACCCGACGCCGCCGAGTACCGGGGCTGGGCCGACGCGGTGACCGGCACCGGCGCTCAGCTCTGGGTGCAGCTCAACCACCCCGGCAGGCAGAGCCCGCGGTTCCTCTCGCGCCAGCCGGTCGCGCCCTCGGCCGTGCCGTTCGAGACCCGCGGCATCCGCTCGGTGTTCGCGCCCCCGCGCGAGCTGTCCGGCGACGAGATCGAGGCGATCATCGACCGCTTCGCGCTCGCCGCGCTCACCTTCGTCGAGGCGGGTTTCAGCGGTGTCCAGCTGCACGGCGCGCACGGTTACCTGATCTCGCAGTTCCTCTCCCCGCTGACCAACCGGCGCACGGACGTCTGGGGTCGCGAGCGCAGCCGCTTCCTGCTGGAGGTGGTGCGGGCGGTGCGCGCCGCGATCGGGGACTCGGTGCCGCTGTCGGTGAAGCTGAACAGCGCGGACTTCCAGCGCGGCGGCTTCACCGAGGAGGAGTCGCTGACGGTGGTGCGTGAGCTGGGCGAGGCCGGGATCGACCTGCTGGAGGTCTCCGGCGGGACCTACGAGCGCGCCGCGATGATGGGCGTGACCAGGGAAAGCACCGGCCGCCGCGAGGCGTACTTCCTGGACTACGCGACCAAGGCCCGCAAGGTCACCGACGTGGCGCTGATGGTCACCGGCGGGTTCAGCACCGCCGACGGCATGGCGGACGCGCTGCGGTTCGGCGCGCTGGACGTGATCGGCCTCGGGCGCCCGCTGACCGTCGCCCCCGACCTGGTCGGGCGGCTGCTCGACGGCGAGGAGATCGGCGCCGAGCGGCGGTGCCCGAAAACCGGGGTCCGGCTGGCCGACAGCTGGCTGGAGATCCAGTGGCACACCCAGCAGATGCACCGGATCGCCGCCGGGAAGCCGGTGGACGTGCGGCGCGGGGCGCTCCGGTCGCTGGTGCACGCCGGGATCAGCGATCCGCTGAACGCCTTCCGCCGGGTGCGCGGCTGAAAGAATTTCACCTGTGCGCCGGTGCCCCGATCCGGATACCGTGAGCGGGCCTGAGCGAACAACAGGAGACGCACGCATGCTGCGGATTCATCTGTCGTCGGCCGATCTGGGCCGGGTGCGCGTTGCCCGCCAGCCCGACGAACTGTGGAACGTGGCGCTCGGCCTGCAACGGCTCCGCGCCGCGGAGGGCCCGTCCGCGCTCGGCGGCTGGCGGACCTGGGCCGGCGAGCGGGTGGCCCGCACGCCCGGCGGGCGCGAGGCGGTGCACCGGCTGGCCACCGTGTTGCCCACCCGCGGGTACTTCCCGGATTTCCTCACCCCGACCAGGGGCGAGGCCACGCTCGACGACGGGTTGCGCACCCTGCTGGAGACCCCGGCCGAGCGGGTGGAGGCGGAGCTGCGGTTGCTCGGTGACCAGCGCTGGGAGCACACCAGGTGGGTCACCGAGACCGGGCTGGGCGGGCTGGCCGGGGCGATGACGCGGTTCCACGAGGTGGCGATCGCGCCGGTTTCGCGGCAGCTGCGGGCGATGTTCGAGGCCGAGCGCATGGTCCGCGACCGGATCCTGCTCGACCAGGGCGTGGAGGCGCTGCTCGACTCCTTCACCCCGTTCGCGCGCTGGCGGGCGCCGGTGCTCGAGGTCGACTTCCCGGTGGAGCAGGAACTCGAGCTCGACGAACGCGGGCTGGTGCTGCTGCCGTCGGCCTTCTGCCGCGGCAGGCCGACCAGCCTGCGCGACCCCGACCTGCCGCCGGTGCTGGTGTATCCGGTGGCCGCGGACTGGTCGGAGCCGAAGGCCGAAGCGGGCGCGATCGCCGCGCTGATCGGGCCGACGCGTCAGCAGGTGCTCGCCTGCATCGCGCAATCCGCTGGCGGGCGCACGACCACGGAAATCGCGCGTGAGCTGGGCGTTTCGACTGCGTCGGCGAGCCAGCACGCGACCGTGCTGCGCAATGCCGGGCTCATCTACAGCAGGCGGCTCGGCAATTCCGTGCTGCACGGGCCGACCGAACTGGGCAAGGCCCTGTCCGGCTGATGCCGGAGGTAATGCCGTTGGAGCTCCTACCGCGGCCGGACGAATGGCCGGAGACAAGATCGGGCAAGGTCGTCACCAGCCTGCTTTTTGTCGTGTTCCTCGGGCTGGCCGGCATTCCGGTCGGCTTCGGGTTCGTGGCCGCCGGGATCCCTGGTGGGCTGCGGTATGCGCTCGTCTTCTCGGTGCTGATGTTCTTGACCGCCGCGTTCGGCTACTTCTCGCAACTGCGGCCGCGGCACCGGGAGTCCGACATCGCGATCGTGAACCGCGATGGAGTGGCGGCCACCGTGCTGCGGGATCGCTGTTGATCTTCTCGCTGCTCGTCGGGATGTTCGCGGGTCTGACCTTGTTCTTCGGGATGGCTGCCGTCGACTACTTCCGAGCCGGTCCCGACGTTCCCGCCAAGCAGATCCCCGGTGTTCTCTGCGCCTTGGCGGCCTTGTTCTTCGGCAGCTTCCTCGTGCTGGTCGCGGCTGGTCGCTTTCGTCGCGGTGAGGTCCGGCTTTCGCCGGAAGGCATCCGGCACCGGGGCTGGTCCTACACCTCGTTCCTGCCCTGGACTGCCTTCGCCGGCGGTAAAGCCACCTTTCGCGGGACGCCGTACGTGCTGGCCATCGCCTATGCGAACGCGCCGTGGGAGCGCAAGCAGTATGCGCCGCTCTGGCGGATCGACAGACTTCCGCCGAAACCGATGATCGCGGTCAACTGCGCCGCCTTCGCGATCGACCGGACGCTGCTTTACCACTTCATCATGTTCTACCTCGACAACCCGGCGGCCCGCGCGGAACTCGGCACCGAGCGCAGCCTCCAGCGTGCGCGTTCCGGGGAGCTGCGGTCCGGCTGATACCCGCAGTGACCACTGGTTACGCTGAGGCGATGACAGACGTGCGTCGCCGGGGGCGGGTGGCGAAGGGGCCGGATCCCGCGGCCGGGCCGGTGGCGGAGTTCGCGCACCGGCTCTGGGAGCTGAAGCGGGCCGCCGGGGACCCGTCGTACGACCGCATGCGGGACGAGCTGGGCGCGCTCGCGTCGAAGTCCGCGTTGTCCGCCGCCGCGCGGGGTACGCGGCTGCCGTCCTGGGACACCACCTGGGAATTCGTCCGCGTGCTGGCGGTCGGCGTGCTGGGGGAGGACGCCGAGCGGGTGCGGCACGAGTGGCGGGGCCGGTGGGAACGCGCCCAGTCGCCCGTCGAAGAAGCCGTGCCCCCGCCGCGGAGCCGGTGGCCGGTGGTGGCGGTCGCCGCCGTGGTCGCGGTGCTGCTGGCCGGCGGGCTGGTGCTGGTGTTCACCCAGGAAGACCCGCCGGAGCAGGCCACGCCCGCGGCGCCGATCGTGGACGGCGACGCGTCCGAGTACGTCAGCGACGTGACGCTGCCGGACGGCGCCCGCGTGCCCACCGACACGCAGGTGATCAAGACCTGGGAGATCCGCAACAGCGGCAGCGTGCCGTGGGTCGGGCGCGTGCTCCGGCGCGAGGGCGGCTTCGGCAACCCCGACGAGTGCGTCACCCCGCCGCGGGTGCCGGTGCCGGACACCGCGCCGGGGCAGACCGTGCGGATCTCGGTCGACGTGCGCACGCCGTCGCGGCCGGGGCACTG
Source organism: Amycolatopsis albispora (assembly GCF_003312875.1). NCBI lineage: Bacteria > Bacillati > Actinomycetota > Actinomycetes > Pseudonocardiales > Pseudonocardiaceae > Amycolatopsis > Amycolatopsis albispora. The sequence goes on along the minus strand of NZ_CP015163.1, from coordinate 5,066,353 downwards.
CCACGTCTACTGGAAGCTGGCCGACGCGCAGGGCCGCCTGCTGCTCCCCGGCAACCGCGGCCTGTACTTCCTGCTCACCGTGGTGGGTTGAGTTGGCTACCGCCGCCGGTGGCCAAATGCGCTGACCTGCGTGGACATTGGCCATCCGGCCCGCGGCCGGTCGAGTGCTTCCGCGGTGACCACACGGCTCCCTAGCGTCAGTTCCGTCCACAGACGACAGACGGGGAGCACAGACGATGACTACTTCCGGATGGCTCAGGCGCGGTGGCGCGGTGCTCGCGCTGGCGGTGGCGGTGCCGCTGGCGACCGCACCAGCGGGCTCGGCGGCCGAGCGGGTGTGCGCGGGCGGCCAGCTCAAGGGCGGGCAGACCACGCGGGCCGAGGTGCTGGCCGACCAGAAGATCACCATCAAGGTCCACAACCACGACTACCGCGGCATGCTCGTCACCATTCGCGACGTGAAGTTCGACAAGGGCCTGTGGAAGGGCGTGGTCGGGCCGGGCAAGGACAAGAAGGTGAGCACCGACATCTTCGGTGAGCCGCCGCTCGGTTACCAGATCGAGTTCGAGGTCACTTCGAACGCGACGAACAACTACACCTACGCCATCTCGTCGGCCCGTTGTTACTGAGGAGGACTTCCATGCGTGCATTCGCCACCGCCGCGGCCGTGTTCGGCATCGTGGTGACCGGGTTGTCGCTCCCGGCGCAGGCCGCCGAGCAGGGCGCCACCGCCGCGCAGGCACCCAGCGACGTGATCCGCACCTGCGGCGACGGGTACGCCGGCTACATCCGGCGGTTCGGCAAGGACGCGCTCTGCCTCAAGCCGGGCACCCGGACCTGGGGCGGGTTCGAGGCCTTCGAATGCGGCGGCAAGGTGACCGTCTACTTCAAGGACGGCTCGAAGATCGGCTGCCCGACGAACTTCCCGTCCCACGGCGGGGTCGTCAAGACGGTGGCGTACCGCTGACCAGCGTGGCCCGGACGGCGTCGATGGTGTCGGCGTCGCCCGGGTCCTTGTCCGGCCGGTACCGGACCACCCTGGCGAAGCGCAGCGCGACCCCGCCGGGATAGCGGGTGCTCACCTGCGCGCCGTCCAGCTCGATCTCCACCACCAGCTCCGGCCGGACGTGGACGGTCCAGTCGTCGCGTTCGCGCTCGATCTGCTGGAACTTCTCGGTCTGCCAGGCGAGCAGCTCGTCGGTCAGGCCCTTGAACGTCTTGCCGACCATGATCGGCGGGCCGCCGTCGGGATCACGCGCGCCGAGGTGCAGGTTCGACAGGTAGCCGGTGCGGCGGCCGTGCCCCCATTCGGCGGCCAGCACCACCAGGTCGAGCGTGTGCACCTGCTTGACCTTGAGCCAGGCGCTGCCGCGGCGCCCGGCGGCGTAGACCGAATCGAGGTCCTTCACCATCACGCCCTCGTGCCCGGCGGCCAGCGAATCGGCGAGCAGGCGCGCCGGATCGGCCGGCTCGACCTCACCGGGGATCAGGTGCTCGCCCGCCACCTTGCGCAGGGCCGCGTTGCGCTCACGCAGGGGCGCGTCGAGCAGGTCCTCACCGTCGAGATGGAGGCAGTCGAAGAAGTACGGCCGCAGCAGCAGCGCCCGGACCTGCTCGTCGCGGGTGCTGCCGAACCGGCTCATCGTCTCCTGGAACGGCCGCGGCCTGCCGTCGTCGGTGAGCGCCAGCGTCTCGCCGTCGAGCACCACCGAGGTGCACGGCAGCGCACGCACCAGCTCGACCAACTCCGCCACCGAGCCGGTGATCTCCCGCAGCGTGCGGGTGTACACGTGGACTTCGTCGCCGTCGCGGTGCACCTGGATGCGCGCACCGTCCATTTTGTACTCGACCAGCGCGCTCGGGTGCGCGGCGACGGCCTCGGCCAGCGATTCGGCCGGCGACGCGAGCATCGGGCGGATCGGCCTGCCCAGCTCCAGCCGGAACTCGCCGAGCGCGGCGGCCCCGCCGGTCATCGCGGCGACGGCGGTGGCCGGCAGGCGCCCGGACAGCATGAACGCGCGGCGCACCACGTCGAGCGGCACCTCGGCGGCGGCCGCGACCGCGTCCACCATCACCCCTTCGAGGGCGCCCTGACGCAGTTCACCGGTCATCAACCGGACGAGGAACCGCTGCTCGTCCTCGGTGGCCCGGCCGAACAGCTCGTGCAGCGCTTCGGTGCGCGGCTTGCCGGAGCCCGACCCGGTGATCCCGGCGATGTCGGTGAGCCTGCTGTCGACCTCGGCGATGGTCAGCGCCGGCTCGCTCGCCGGGGTGACGCCCAGCTCGGCGAGCGTGCGCCAGCCGACGCCGATCCGGCCCTGCACCAGCTGGCCGGTGAGGAAGCCGACCACCGGCGCCAGCTCCTCGGGCGCGGCGGCACGCAGCACCTCGGCCAGCGTGGCGATCTTCGTCTTGCGAGATCGCGTCGCGCTGAGCGCGGCGGAGGCCTGCACGGCGTCGGCGAGCAACATGGCCCCATTGTGCGGCCGACCCCCGACAGTTCGCGCGTCACTCGCCCCGGACGCACAGCGGGTGCGGGAAACCGTCCTTGCCGACGCACGGGGTGTACCCGGCGTCCTGCAGCTCCGCCCGTGCGGTGTCGCTGCCCAGGTAGTCGACGAACTTCTTCAGCAGCGTGTCGTTCTTCGGCACGCCCTTCGTGTACAGGTATTCGATCGTCCAGAACGGATAGCCCGGCTCGATCGCGGTGAAGTCCGGGTACCGGCCCTCCACCTTCGCGGTCACCACGGCCGGGTCCCGCGCGGTGGCCAGCTTCGCCGCGGGCGCGTCCGCGTACCCGATCGCACCTGGCGTCGCGGCGACCTCCTCCAGCACCTGCGCGGTGCTGCTGCGCTCACATCGGGTGGTCGGCGCGGCCACGGTCGGTTCCTCGCACGAGTCCGACGACAGCACGCCTTCGGAGATCCGGCCACCGGCTCCGCCGAGCACCTTCCGCTCGAAGACCTGCCTGCTGCCCGACTCCTGCCCGCGCCCGACGATCCGGATCGGCAGCGACTCGCCGCCGCGCACGTCCTTCCAGTCCCGCCAGCGCCCTTCGTAGATCCCGCGCAACTGGTCCATGGTCAGGCCGTCGACCCCGGCCGACGCGTTCACCACCACGCCGTAGACCACCACCGCGACCTTCTGCGACACCAGCTCGGGACCGGCCTCCCCGGCGAGCCCGTCGGACAGCACGGCCAGCTCGTGCTGGCGTTCCGGCGGCAGTGTGTTCAGCGCGCGGATGCCGTCGTTGCTGCCGGTCGCGCGGGTGGTCACCGCGGCGCCGGAGCAGCCGCTGGCGTACTCGGCCGCGATGTTCCGCATGATCGGCTCGAAGGCGCTCGAGCCCTCGACGCCGAGCGTGCCCTCGGCGCACTGCTCGGCCAGGTCCGGCCGGGAACCGGCGGTGAGCAGGGTGGCCAGCAGGGCGCCGGTCAGCAGCACGCCCACCGCCACGGTCAGCACCGGCCAGCTCAGCCGCCGCTGGGTTTTCTCGTCCTTGATCCGGCCGCCGGTGATGCGGCCTTCGCGGTGCCACTCCTTGGTGATCTCCGAGGTGGGATCGTCGTCCGGCTCGCGCAGCACCACCACGAGCTTGAACTTCTCCTTGGACTTCAAGGAAAGCTTGCTCAGCCGCACGCCGTGCCACTGCGGCGGCGCCACCGGCTGCGGCTTGCCGCCGAACATGCCGCGCAACCGCTCGGCCATCGACTTCCGCAGCTCGGACAGGCCCTCCTCGGGCACGCCGGTGGAGAAGAACTCCATGTTCTCGCGCACCAGCTTGCGCAGGTCCGGGTCGCTCGCCTCGGAAACCCTGGCGTCCCAGACGATCCGCTTGCCGAAGGTGAACGCGATCGGGGTGTCGAAGTCGTCCGGGCCGATGTCGAAACCGCCGGTGTTGCGGATCCGGATGACCACCACGCTGAGCCGGTCGAGCAGCTGCGCCAGCCGCCGCAGCTGCGGGTCGACGCCCGGTTCGCCGTTGAGGTCGACCGGGTTCAGCCCGATCTTCGAGTTGTACAGCACGCGGAACTGGATCCGCTTGCGCCGCACCAGGTAGCGGTCGGCCAGCGGCGCGCCGATGGCGGCCAGCGCGGCGATGCCGAGCAGCAGGCTGCCCTGGTCGGAGGTCAGCAGCTCGGCGAGCGACTGCAGCAGCTGGCCGATCCCCACACCGCCGGATCCTAGGTGGCGGATTCCCCGTGGCCACGGGAAAACCCCGGCTGTTCACCGGGGGTTCAGCGCCCGGTGACCTCCGCCATTTCGGCCACCGCCGCACGCAGCCGGTCCGGCGACGACGCGGCGTATCCGAGCACCAGCCCGGGAAACGGACGGCCCGCCGCGGAATGCGCGTACCCCGACAGCGCGGGCGCGTGAATGCCGCGCGCGGCCAGCGCCCGGTGCACCTCGGTGTCGTCCGTGCCGTCGGGCAGCCGCACCACCACGTGCAGCCCGGCCGCGATGCCCACCGGTCGCCAGCCGGGCAGCGCGGTGGCGAGCGCGTCGAGCAGGGCGTCGCGTCGTTGGCGGTACAGCCGCCGGGTGCGCCGCAGGTGGCGGTCGTACCCGCCGGACCGCAGCATCCTGGCGAGCGCGGCCTGCGGCAGCGGCGCGCAGCCGAGGTCGTGCCAGTGCTTGGTCCGGACCACCGCCTCGCGCAGGTCCGGCGGCAGCACCAGCCAGCCGATGCGCAACGCGGGGATGAGCACCTTGCTCACGCTGCCGAGGTAGGCCACGCGAGCCGGGTCGAGCGCGCGGATCGCGCCGAGCGCGGGCCGGTCGTAGCGGTGCTCGGCGTCGTAGTCGTCCTCGATGACCAGCCCGCCGGTGCGTTCGGCCCACGACAGCAGCGCGCGCCGCCGCGACGGGTGCAGCGCCATGCCGAGCGGGAACTGGTGCGCGGCCGTCACCAGCACCGAACCGCAGCCGGGATCGGTCAGCTGCCCGATGTCGATGCCGTCCTCGTCGACCGGGACGCCGACCGGTTCGAGGCCGTGGGACGCCAGCAGGTCCGCCTGCCCGAGGTGGCTGGGGTCCTCGACGGCGATCCGGCGGGCGCCGCGCTGGTGCAGCACGGTCGAGAGAAGCGACAGCGCCTCCGCCGCACCGCTGGTGATCACGACGTCGTCGGGGGTGGTCGGCAGCGCGCGCACGCGGCCGAGGTAGCTGGCCAGTTCGACGCGCAGCTCGTGCAGCCCGGCCGGGTCGGGATAGCCGAGTCCGTTGTCCGGCAAGGAGTTCAACGCATCACGCTCGGCGGCGAGCCATTCCGCGCGGGGAAAGGCGCCGAGCGCGGGCAGGCCGGGTTTGAGGTCGTAGCGCCAGGACGGCGCGCTCGGGGGTGGTGCCGCGGGGGTTTCGCTGGTGTCGGCGAGCGGCGCCACGCGCGTGCCGGAACCACGCTCGGCGAACAAATACCCCTCGGCGACGAGTTGCGCGTAGAAGGCCATCACCGTGCCGCGGGCCAAGCCGAGTTGCGCGGCGAGGTCACGACTCGACGGCAGGCGGGTGTGCGCGGGCAGCCTGCCGGAGCGGATCGCGTCGCGCAGCGCGGATTCGGCGGCTTTGCCAGGTCGCCCGGCCGCGTCGATCGCCGGGAGCAGCAACTCGCGCAACGCGTTATCGGGCACGGGCGGCCTCGGCCACTCGGGAGACGCGGAGGTTCCGCCTGCGTTCGGACAATCCGGCGGCTGCCTCGTTGAAGAACAGGCGCGGAAGGCTGTGTTCCTTCGGTGCCATGGCTTCGAAGCCGCCGGTGCGCTGGGCAGGCGAGCGGCGCCTGGGGGTGGCGATGTTGCGCAGGTTGACGCCGGGCGGCACGCCGAAGTCGGACGGGGCCAGTTCCGCGCGGTGCGCTTTCAGGAACCGGCCGAGTTCGGTGGCGTCGCTCATGCCTCCAGTATCCCCGGCCGGTTGGGCAGTGCCTTTCGGCTCGAACCAATAACGCGCACCAATAATCCGCCGGTTAACAGCCGCCTGTCCGGGGGCGGTCTCGGCAGCGTCGGTGAACCGAGCACCCTGGCCGCCTGCGTGCGCGAGCAAGCGTTGCCGGGGTGGCGCCTGAGGTCAACCGCGAGAGCGGTGCTCTCGTAAGTGAGCACCGCTCCAAGACTCGCTGAGAGCGGTGCTCATTTTGGAGAGCACTGCTCTCATGGCACGCGCAGCCTTCCCCAGTCGCCTGGCTAGCGTTGTCGGGCGGGGCGGCGAAGGTGGGCACGATGGTTGTCGGGTGGACCAGGTTGGCAGGGGTCAGGTGGTCCTTTTGAATGGGCCGATTCCTCGCCAAGCTCAGCGCCATGACTGCAACCCTCGCCCCGAACCGCGACCGGCTCGGGATTACCGCGGGTGTGGCCACCGCGGCCATCGTCGGCGGGTCGGTGCCGGTCACCGGGCTGCTCGACGCCTACCCCCTCCTGCTCGGCCAGGCCCTCCGCTACGGCCTCGCCGGTCTGCTCCTCCTCGCCTGGTTCGGCCTCCGCCGCCGTCCGCTGCCGATTCCGAAGTGGACGGACCTGCCCGCCCTGCTCGCACTGGCCGCCACCGGCATGGTCGGCTTCCAGGCCTGCCTGCTCTACGCCCAGCGCCACGCCGAACCCGGCCTCGTCGCCGCGGTGCTCGGCGGCAGCCCGCTGGTGCTCGCCGTCGCGGGGCCGCTGCTCGCCCGCAGGCAACCGTCGGCCGCGCCGGTTTTGGGTGCGGCGCTGGCCGTCGGCGGTGTTGTGGTGCTCACCGGTGGCGGCGCGGCCACCGGCACCGGGCTGGCGCTGGCCGTGCTCGCGATGCTTTGCGAGGCGTGTTTCACGCTCTTCGCAGTGGGCCTGGTCGAGCGGCTCGGGCCGCTCGCGACCTCTGCCTGGAGTTGCGTGGCGGCGGCCGCCGGCAGCGCCGTTCTATCGTCCTTTGTGGAGGATTGGGTGCGACCGGATGCCCGCCAGCTCACCGCTTTGCTGATACTCGCCGTGGTGGTCACCGCGGTGGCGTTCGGCTTCTGGTACTTCGCCGTATCGGTACTCGGCGCCGACCGTGCCGGGGTGCTGATCGGCGTGATGCCGGTGTCCGGCCTGCTCGTCGCGGTGCTGCTCGGCGCGCAGCGGCTCGAGCTGGTCGACCTGGCGGGCGTCGGCCTGGTCGCGCTCGGCGTGCTGGTCGGGTTACGCCGTCGCGGGTGAGGCGAGCCGTTCCAGCGCGGCGCACTTCTCCGGGAAGTGACGCACCACGTTCGCGCCGACCACCCACACCATCACCCTCGCCATCGGCCCGGACAGCGAAACGTGCTGCGTGTACTCGGTGCGCCCGCCCGGCGCGTCGGCCAGCCGGTACTCCAGCCGCATCATGCCCAGCGGGATCGGCTGGTGCAGCTCGATCCGCCGTCCTTCCTCGAAGGCGACCAGCTTGTACGGCCCCGCCGCCTTCCGGTGCACCGCGCCCCAGAACCGGCCCGGCGGCACCAGGTCGCCACCCTCGCCGTGCCTGGTCACCTCGACCAGGTCGGGATCCCAGCGCGACCAGCCCGGCAGATCGGCCAACGCCGGCCAGACCAGCTCGCGGCCGACTTCGAGCAGCTGGGTGGAACTACGTGTCCAGGTCATGCCCCGAAGATATATGGAACTGTCAGTTCCGTAAACTGTGGCCATGACCTCACCCCGCCGCGGCAGGCCGCGCACCACCGGGATCGACGACGCGCTGCGCGCCGCCGTGCACGAGCTGCTCGCCGAGTCCGGCTATCAGAAGTCCACAGTGGACATGATCGCGGCACGCGCCGGGGTGGGGAAGGCGGCGGTCTACCGGCGCTGGCGGTCGAAGGCGGAGCTGGTCTTCGCCGCGGTGGTGCACGACGAAAGCCTGCCGCCGCCACCGGAAACCGGTTCGCTGCGCGGGGACGTGGCCGGTGTGCTCGCCGTCATCCAGTCCTCATTGGACGGTCCGGCGGCGGCCAGCGCGCTGCCCGGCCTGCTCGCCGACGTGCGGGCCGACGCCGAACTCGCCGAGCGCTTCGGCGCCCAGTTCGTCGGGCGCCAGCGGGACTACCTGGTGCGGATGCTCGACCGCGCGGTGGCCCGCGGCGAGCTGGCGGCCAGGCCGGACCCGGCCGCCGTGCACGCCATCCTGCTCGGCACCGTGTTCGCGTGGCTGCACATGCTGCGCGAACCGGCGCCGGCGGGGTTCGCGGACCGGCTGGCCGGTCCGCTCACCGCCGCGTTGCGCGAACTCGCCTGACTACTTGCCGCCGCGCGCCATCCGGAGCACGTCGAGCGCTTCGTCCAGTTGGGCCTCGGTCAGCTTGCCGTCGGCCACGTGCCCGCGTTCGATGACCACCTCGCGGATCGTCTTCAGCTCCTTGAGCGCCTGCTTCGCCACGGCCGCCGCCTCTTCGTAGCCGATGTACTTGTTCAGCGGCGTCACGATCGACGGCGAGCCCTCGGCGTACTCGCGCGCGCGGTCGGTGTTCACCGTGATCCCGGCGAAAACCTTGTCCGCCAGCAGCCGCGAGACCGCGGCGAGCAGGCGCGCGGACTCCAGCACGTTGCGGGCGATCACCGGCAGGTTCACGTTGAGCTGGAAGTTGCCCTGCGCGCCGGCGAAGGCGACCGCCGCGTCGTTGCCGATCACCTGCGCGACCACCTGCAGCGTCGCCTCGGGAATGACCGGGTTGACCTTGCCGGGCATGATCGACGAGCCGGGCTGCAGGTCCGGCAGCGCCAGCTCGGCGAGGCCGGTGCGCGGGCCGGAACCCAGCCACCGCAGGTCGTTCGCGATCTTGTTCAGCGAGACGGCGACCGTGCGCAGGTGGCCGGAGGTCTCCACCACGCCGTCCTGGGTGGCCTGCGCCTCGAAGTGGTCGCGCGCCTCGGTCAGCGGCAGGCCGGTCACGGTGGCCAGTTCGGCGGCGACCGCGGCGCCGAAGCCGTCGGGCGCGTTGAGGCCGGAGCCGACCGCGGTGCCGCCGATCGGCAACTCGCCGAGGCGGTCGAGGCCGGAGCGCAGCCGCTCGATGCCGAACCGCACCTGCGCGGCCCAGGCCCCGGCCTCCTGGCCGAGCGTGATCGGCACGGCGTCCATCAGGTGCGTGCGGCCGGACTTGACCACGTCCGCCCACTCCGCGGCCTTGGTTTCGATGGTCGACGCGAGGTGTTCGAGAGCAGGGATCACATCCGAGAGCACTGCTTCCGTCGCGGCGACGTGAATGGTGGTGGGAAAGGTGTCGTTGGACGACTGCGAGGCGTTGACGTGGTCGTTCGGGTGCACGTCGCGGCCGAGGGCGCGGGTGGCCAGCGTCGCGATCACCTCGTTGGCGTTCATGTTCGAAGAGGTGCCGGAACCGGTCTGGAACACGTCGATCGGGAAGTGCGCGTCGTGCTTGCCTTCGGCGACCTCGTCGGCGGCCGCGGCGATCGCGTTCGCCAGGTCCTCGTCGAGCACACCGAGCTTGGCGTTCACCCGCGCGGTCGCGGCCTTGAGCAGGCCGAGCGCGCGGATCTGGGCGCGTTCCAGGCCGCGGCCGGAGATCGGGAAGTTCTCCACGGCGCGTTGCGTCTGGGCGCGGTACAGCGCGTCGACGGGCACCTTCACTTCGCCCATCGTGTCGTGTTCGATCCGGAATTCCTGTTCAGGCATGCCCCCAGTCTGGCCCAGGTAAGGCAAGCCTGCGCAGTGGTGTTTCGCACTAGGCTGGGCTGTGACTGCTGCCACACCACCACCGCACGGCGGAGGGATACTTCAGGATGAGCTTGCCCGATTCGAGGGTGGACCTGGCGATCGTCGGTGCCGGGCCGACCGGACTGTTCGCCGCCTACTACGCCGGTTTCCGCGGGTTGTCCACCGCCGTGATCGACTCGCTGCCCGAGGCGGGCGGCCAGGTCACCGCGATGTACCCGGAGAAGATGATCTACGACGTGGCCGGGTTCCCCGCGGTGCGCGGCCGGGACCTGGTCAACGCGCTGGTCGAGCAGGCAGCGCAGTGGAAGCCGACGTACCTGCTGGGGCGCAAGGCCGAAGGCCTGGACTACCTGGACGACGGGCTGGAGGTCACCCTCGACGGCGGTGACGTGCTGCGGGCGGGCGCGGTGCTGATCACCGCGGGCATCGGCGAGTTCACGCCGCGGCCGCTGCCCGCCGGGGACGGCTGGCTCGGGCGGGGCATGGTCCACTTCGTGCCTTCGCTGCGCGCGCACGAGGGGCAGGACGTGGTGGTGGTCGGCGGCGGTGACTCCGCGTTCGACTGGGTGCTCGCGCTGCACCCGATCGCGCGCAGCGTCACGCTGGTGCACCGGCGCGCGCGGTTCCGGGCGGTGGAGTCGATCGTGCGGCAGGCCAGGGAACTCGGCGTGCGGATCATCACCGACGCCGAGGTGACCGAGCTGCGGGACAACGGCGACGGCGCGCTCGGCGAGATCACCGTCGAGGTGAAGGGCGGGGAGAAGCTGGTGCTGCCCGCGCAGTCGGTGATCGCGGCGCTGGGCTTCACCGCGGACCTCGGGCCGATCGAGAACTGGGGGCTGGAGATCGACCACCGCGCCATCTCCGTCGACTCCACCATGGCCACCGCGAAGCCGCGCGTCTACGCGGCCGGTGACGTGGCGGCGTACCCGGGCAAGGTGAAGCTGATCGCCACCGGGTTCGGGGAGGCGGCCACGGCGGTCAACAACATCGCCGTCGCGCTCGATCCGGACGCGCACCTGTTCCCTGGCCACTCGAGCAACGCCGAGTAGGCGCCCGCCGGGCTACGGCGTCGGTGTGGGGGAGGGCGTCGGCTCCGGGGAGGGTTCCGGCGATGGCTCGGGCGACGGTTCCGGGGAAGGCTCTGGAGAAGGTTCCGGCGAAGGTTCGGGTGAAGGCTCCGGCGGAGGCGTGGGTTCCGGAGCCGGTGGCGCCAGCTGCTCCGCGATCCAGCCCGCGTACGCGATCGTCGAGGTGTAGATCGACGGCGCCGTGCCGCAGGTGTCGGAATCGTTGCCCGGCCTGCTGGTCACCCCGACCAGCACCCACTTCGAGTCCACTTTGGCCAGTTGCGGCCCGCCGGAATCCCCGTAGCACGAACCCGCGGCGTCCCCGGGATTGTCCGTGCACAGCTCCACCGCCCCGTCGAACGGCACGCCGGCGCATTCCTCCGGCGTCACGACCGACGTGTCCAGCTGCTGCAGCATCGTCGGCTTGTCGCCGCAGCCCTGCTTCGGGCAGGTCTGCCCCCACCCGAGCAGCCGCGTCGACGTGCCCGGCGCGGCGCTCGCGCCCAGCGGGATCGGCTCGGCGGCCGCCGCCTTTTCCAGGCGCACCATGGCGATGTCACCGCGCGCACCGTCCGGGTTGTACTCCGGGTGCACCACCAGCCCGGTGACCCGCAACTCCTCGCCGCCCTGCGTGTGGTCGTTGCTGCCGACGCGCACCTTGATCATGTCCGGGTTGCGGCCCTGCACGCAGTGCGCGGCGGTGACCACCTGGTCCGGCGCGACCAGCGAGGCACCGCAGTTGTGCTTCCCGGTGCTCGACTGCAGCGAGACGATGAACGGGTACTCCTGATCGGCCGCCACCCCGCCGACGATGAACGGCTCCACGGCGGAAACCGGGGTGGCGGCGAGCAGCAGTGCGGCCAGGCAGACGGCGAGACGCTTGATCACGGCAGCGGTGGCACCACGTCGAGCTCGTCGTCCACGTCGTCGAGGTGACCGTCGAAGTTCACCGAGGAATACGATCGCAGCTTGGTCAGCCGGTGGTAACCGTCGATCATCCGGACCGTGCCGGACTTCGACCGCATCACGATCGACTGCGTGGTCGCGCCACCGGCCCGGTAGTGCACCCCGCGCAGCAGGTCGCCGTCGGTGACGCCGGTGGCGCAGAAGAACACGTTGTCGCCGCGCACCAGGTCGTCGGTGGAGAGCACGCGGTCCAGGTCGTGCCCGGCGCCGATGGCCTTCTCGCGCTCCTCGTCGTCCTTCGGCCACAGCCTGCCCTGCAGCTCACCGCCGATGCACTTGAGCGCGCTCGCCGCGATGATGCCCTCCGGGGTGCCGCCGATGCCGAGCAGCATGTCCACGCCGGTGTTCGGCCGCGCGACGGCGATCGCGCCGGCCACGTCACCGTCCGAAATGAACCGGATCCGGGCACCCGCCTCGCGCACCTCCTTGACCAGCTGCTCGTGGCGCGGGCGGTCCAGGATGCACACCGTCACGTCGGACACGCCGCTGTTCTTCGCCTGCGCCACGCGACGGATGTTCTCCGCGACCGGCGCGGACAGGTCGACCAGCCCGGCGGCTTCCGGCCCGACCGCCAGCTTCTCCATGTAGAACACCGCGGACGGGTCGAACATGGCGCCGCGCTCGGCGACCGCGAGCACCGCGAGCGCGTTCGGCATGCCCTTGGCCATCAGCGTGGTGCCGTCGATCGGGTCCACCGCGACGTCGCAGTGCGGGCCGTCGCCGTTGCCCACCTCTTCGCCGTTGTAGAGCATCGGGGCTTCGTCCTTCTCGCCCTCGCCGATGACCACCACCCCGCGCATGGACACCGTGCCGACCAGCTGGCGCATGGCGTCCACCGCCGCGCCGTCGCCGCCGTTCTTGTCGCCCTTGCCGACCCACCGGCCTGCCGCCATCGCGGCGGCTTCGGTCACCCGGACCAGTTCCATGGCCAGGTTGCGATCGGGCGCCTCCCCGCGGCGGATGGCTTCGGGCTGGCTGGGGTTGGACATGTTGCCTCCAGGGTCGTCCAGGTCGCCCGGTCATCCTCTCAGATACCGGCAGCACTCCGGGTACCCGCGAGCATGGGGTTCCTCACCCAGCGTTGCCCTCTTCGGCGGTGTCCTCCACCGAGGCCAGCGCGGCCTCCACCCGTTCGCGTGCCCCGTCGAGGTGGCGTTCGCAGACCCTGGCGAGCTTCTCGCCCTTCTCCCACAGCGCCAGCGACTGCTCCAGGGACAGCCCGCCTGCCTCCAGGTCGCGCACCACTTCGACCAGCTGGTCGCGTGCTTGCTCGTAGCCGAGTTCTTCGGTCACTGTGCCTGCTTCTCCGCTCGATGACGTCCGCCGCACACTACCGCGCTGGCCATCGCGTTGTCGTAGTCGCTGAACGCCTTCGCGAACTCCTGGCCGTCACCCTCGGCGATCGCGTCCTCGATCTGGCACTGCGCACCCGCCACCCGGTTGCGGTGCGACACGCCCTCGACCGACCACCACCGGGTGCCGACGTACTCCGAAGTCGCCTCGGACAGCTGCCGCAGCCGCGGCGCCAGGCCCCAGCGGCCGGCGTCCGCGCAGCCCGCGATCAACGCCGTCCAGCACGCACCGGCGGCGATGTCGGCTTCCTGGGCGCGGAGCAGCACCACGCCCGCCCCTGCCCTCGCGGCGGCACCGCTGGTCAGGGGCAGGAACTGGTTCCCCCGTGGTTCGAGCACGGCTCACCCCTCCTCTGCGCGGTCGGAGCCGGCGGTCACGACCGCGCGCACCGCGCCGTCGCCGACCCGGATCCGGACCTCGGTTCCCTCCGACACTTCAGAGACCGATCGGAGTACTCCGAGGTTGCCCTCCGCATCCGAAAACTGCACCACCGCGTAACCACGTTCCAGGGTCGCCGCCGGACCGAGCGCGGTCAACCGGGCACGCGCCGCGGTCAGCGCGGTCTGCTCCCTGGTCAGCGTGGAGAGGATCTCGCGGCGGCCGCGCTGGCGCTGGACCTCGACCTCGTCGGCGCGCCGGTCGATCGGGCCGAGCGGGTCGGCCAGCGCGGGACGGCTGCGGAGCTGGTCGAGCAGGCGGCGCTGGGTGTCCACCCAGCCGTGCAGCGCGCGGCGGCCGCGGTCGCGCATCTGCCGCACGCGCTCGCTCTCCTCGCGCACGTCCGGCACCACGCGCTTGCCCGCGTCGGTGGGCGTGGAGCAGCGGACGTCGGCGACGTGGTCGAGCAGCGGGGTGTCCGGCTCGTGGCCGATCGCGCTGATCACCGGCTTGCGCGCGGCCGAGACCGCGCGGCACAGCGCCTCGTCCGAGAACGGCAGCAGGTCCTCCACGCTGCCGCCGCCACGCGCGATCACGATCACCTCGACGTTCTTGTCACGCTCCAAAATGGACAGTGCATCGAGGATTTCCGGCACCGCGAGCGCGCCCTGCACGGCCGTGTTGATCACGCGGAACCGCGCGGCGGGCCAGCGGGCGTGCGCGTTGACCAGCACGTCGCGTTCGGCCGCCGACGCGCGCCCGGTGATCAGGCCGATGCCCTTCGGCAGGAACGGCAGCCGCCGCTTGCGCTCGGTGGCGAACAGGCCTTCGGCCGCGAGCAGCCGGCGCAGGCGCTCGATCCTGGCCAGCAGCTCGCCGATGCCGACCATCCGGATCTCGCTGGCCCGGAGGCTCAGCGTGCCGCGGCCGAAGAAGTACGCGGGCCGCGCGTTGACCAGCACGCTGGCGCCTTCGCGTGGCGGCGGTTCGAGCGAGCGGAGCAGGCTCATCGGGCAGGTCACCGACATCGACACGTCGGCAGCCGGGTCACGCAGCGTGAGGAAGGCCGTGCCGGTGCCCGGCCGCGCGGAGATCTGGGTGACCTGGCCCTCCACCCAGACCGCGCCGAGGCGGTGGATCCAGTCGCCGATCTTGCGCGCCACCGTGCGCACCGGCCAGGGGTTCTCCGCGGTCGAGACCTCGCGAGCCGCGGTTTCGCTCATCGGCCGCCTTCGCCGGGCTGCTGGAGGTTGCCGAGGCGCCGGGCCAGCATGCCGGTGAACGAGGCCCGGTTCTGGTGGTCGCGCTCGTAGGCGAGCAGTTCCTCGACCTCCGCGGCGGAGAACTTCCGCAGCCGCGCGCGCAGCTGCGGCAGCGTCAGCTCGTCGTACCCGGCGACCCCGGCCGGGGCCGCCTCCTTCGCTTCGACGGCTTCCTCTTCTTCGGCGATGGCCTGCTCTTCGGCGGCCCACGGGTCCTCGGCCTGGTCTTCGGCCTGGTCACGACTGGTGTCACGGCCGGTGTCCTGGCGGTGCCCGTTGCGGGACGGCTCGTCCGGCAGGTCCTCGTCGAAGGTCGCCCAGCTGGGTGACTCCTCGACCGGGCGCAGGGTGGACAGCACGTCGTCCCCCTTGATCGCCAGCTCGGTGACGTGCTGCTGGACGCGCATGGAGAACTGGAGTACCTGGCTGGCGACGGTGACCGGGAGGCCGGTGAGCTGCCGGGGCAGTTCGCGAGCCCGCTCGACGGTCGTCACCGCGAGGCCCGCCGCGACGCGCAGCGGGAGCGGGAGTGGCTTCATGCCGTACAGCCTGCCGTACCTAGCCCGTCCTGCCCAACTCTGTGTGTTGTTCGGCCTACTCCAACGGCCCAGCGGAACGACCCACGCGTGAGCCCGGGCACAACGGTGCTACCCGTACCCTGGTGGCATGAGCTCACCGACTCCTGGTACCGAGCCCGCCGAAATCGCCCCGATCAAGCCGCGCGAGGGCAAGCGAGTGCTGCTCGCGAAGCCGCGCGGTTACTGCGCCGGGGTCGACCGCGCGGTGATCGCGGTGGAGAAGGCGCTGGAGCTGCACGGGCCGCCGGTGTACGTCCGCAAGGAGATCGTGCACAACCGGCACGTGGTCGAGACGCTGCGCGAGCGCGGCGCCATCTTCGTCGACGAGACGGACGAGGTGCCCGAAGGCGCGCTCGTGGTCTTCTCCGCACACGGCGTTTCGCCCGCGGTGCACGCCGAGGCCGCCGAGCGCAACCTGCGCACCATCGACGCCACCTGCCCGCTGGTGACCAAGGTGCACAAGGAGGTCAACCGGTTCGCCAAGAGCGACTACGACATCCTGCTCATCGGCCACGAGGGGCACGAAGAGGTCGAGGGCACCGCGGGTGAGGCGCCCGAGCACGTCCAGCTGGTGGACACCGCCGAGGACGTGGACAGGGTGACCGTGCGCGACCCGTCGAAGGTGATCTGGCTGTCCCAGACCACGCTGAGCGTGGACGAGACGATGGAGCGGGTGGACCAGCTGCGCGAGCGGTTCCCCGAGATCGCCGACCCGCCGAGCGACGACATCTGTTACGCCACCACGAACCGGCAGGTCGCGGTGAAGGCGCTGGCGCCGGAGTGCGACCTGGTGATCGTGGTCGGCTCGACCAACTCGTCGAACTCGAAGCGGCTGGTCGAGGTGGCGCTGAAGGCCGGGGCGAAGGACGCGCACCTGGTCGACTTCGCGCACGAAGTGGACGAGTCCTGGCTGGACGGCGTGACCACGGTCGGCGTGACCAGTGGCGCGTCCGTGCCCGACAGCCTGGTGATGAACCTGCTGGACTGGCTCGCCGAGCGCGGTTACGGCGACGTCGACGAGGTCACCACGGCCAACGAGAAGATCACCTTCTCGCTGCCGAAGGAGCTGCGCAGCACCGTGCGCTGAGGCCGCTTCCCGGTTAGGTTTGCCTTGAGGGGCAACGAAAATCGGGAGGACGCTCGATGGAATATCGTCAGCTCGGCCGGTCCGGCCTGCGGGTCTCGGCGCTGACCATGGGCACGATGACCTTCGGCGGCGGTGGCGTGTTCGCGAACGTCGGGAACACCGATGTGGACGGTGCGCGGCGGCAGGTGGACCGGTGCCTCGACGCCGGGGTGAACCTGGTGGACACGGCCAACGTGTACTCGACCGGGGTGTCGGAGGAGATCGTCGGCAAGGTGCTTGCCGGGCGCCGGGACAGGGTGCTGATCTCGACGAAGGTCCGGATGGGCATGGGCGACGGCCCCAACGACGCCGGGCTCTCGCGCCACCACATCCTGGCGCAGGCCGACGCCAGCCTGCGGCGGCTCGGGACCGACCACATCGACGTCTACCACGTGCACGAGTGGGACGGGCAGACGCCGCTGGAGGAGACGCTCGAGGCGCTGGACACCCTGGTGCGGTCGGGAAAGGTGCGGTACCTGGGGGTGTCGAACTATTCGGGGTGGCAGCTGATGAAGGCGCTGGCGGTCGCGGACGCGCGCGGGTACCAGCGGTTCGTGAGCAACCAGATCTACTACTCGCTGGAAAGCCGGGACGCGGAGTACGAGCTGGTGCCGTTGTCGGTGGACCAGGGGCTGGGGATCATGGTGTGGAGCCCGCTGGCCGGTGGGTTGCTGTCGGGGAAGTACCGGCGGGGTTCGTCGGCTTCGGAGGGTCGGCACCTGAGTTCTTGGGACGAGCCGCCGGTGCGGAACGAGTCACGCCTGTACGACACGGTGGACCGGCTGGTGGAAATCGCTTCCGGGCACGGGGTTTCGCCCGCGCAGGTGGCACTGGCGTACCTGCTGACGCGGCCCGCGGTGAGCACGCTGGTGATCGGGGCGCGGACGGAATCGCAACTGGCGGACAATCTTGGCGCGGTTTCGCTGCGGTTGTCGGCGGATGAAGTGTCTACTTTGGACGCGGTGAGCGCGCCGGAGCTGATCTATCCGCACTGGCACCAGGCGAAGACCGCCGCCGACCGGCTGGGGGTCGCGGACGCCGCCCTGCATGGTTCGCGATAGGCCGTTCTTTTGGTGGACACGAATGTGGCTTTGGGAGCGTTTTTCGCCCCGAAAGCCACATTCGTGTTCATGAGGTGCCCCGAAGGTCACGTTCGCAGGGTGCCCGCCAACGCCACGCTATGTTCGGTGGGGCACACGGCCACATCCGTGTCCGGAGGGTGCCCCCATGCCGCGTTCGTTGGCCTCGGGTGCTTGGAAAGCCGCCTTCGTGTCGGTGAGGTGCCCCGAAAGCCACATTCGTGTCGGCGGCGTGGCCTAAGGCCGCGTTCGTGTTTGCGTGGCGCTCCGAAAGCTGCCTTCGTGTCGGTGAGGTGTCCCGAAAGCCACATTCGTGTCGCCGAGGTGCCCCCAAGGCCACATTCGTGTTCGCGTGGCGCCGCGTAAGCCACCTTTGTGTTCGCGAGGTGCCCGAAGGCTGCCTTCGTGTCCGTGAGGTGCCCTAAGGCCACCTTCGTGTGCGGGGTGCCGCGAAAGCACCTCGTGTTCATGAGGTGTCCCCAAGCCACGTTCGTGTTCGCGAAGTGCCTCGAAGCCGCGCTCCCGAAGCCACATTCGTGTCGTGGGTCGCGGCGGCCAGCTGGGGCGGCCGGAACGTGGCGTGGCCAGCCAGGCTCAGTCGCGGTTGTTGTCGTCCCAGGGGCGGGAGCGGGGCGGCGGGGTGCGACGGCCGGGTGGGCGGCCGGAGCGGTCGCGTGGTGGCTCGCCGGTGCGCGGGGGCGGCGGCGTGCGGCGCACGGGCTTGTCACCTGGCGGCGGCGTGCGCTTTCGGGGTTCACGGTCGAGTGGTTCCCGGCGGCGCGGTGTGTCTTCGGGCGGGCGGCGCCGGACGGCACCTCCGGAGCCAGACGGGCGGCGCGGCGGCAGGTCCCGGTCGCGCTCACGGATCGGTTCCCGGCCACGCACGCGGCCCGGATCCCGATCACGGGCCCGATCCGGGTCCCGGTCGCGTCCGCGGTCCAGGTCCCGATCCCGGCCCAGGTCGCGCCCACGGCCGCGTTCCGGGTCACGGCCTCGTGCGCGGTCCGCGTCACGGGCGGCCGGTCGGCGCGGCGGGGCGTCCTCGTCGGTGCGCGGGCGCGCCTTCGCGGGCGGCCGCGCGGCTTCGGCGGGCCGCGGGTCCTTCTTCATCGGCTTCATCGGCGGGTCCGGGTCGCGCTCGCGGTAGATCCGGAAGAAGCCGAGCGCCAGCGCGGCGCCGGTGGTGATGGCCATCGTCGGGAAGCCGTTGATCAGCGGCGTCGCGATCGCCAGCGCGGTGGAAAAGGTGTCCCCGCCGGCGGGCGTGCCGGAGAACAGCAGCGCGGCGGGCACGGTGACGGCCAGGATCAGCGGCGGCTGCACCATCGGCCCGAACAGGCTGCGCCGCTGCACCGCGGCGACCGCGCCGACCGCGCCGACGAAGTAGGCGCCCTGGAAGATCAGTTCCAGGTTGTCGGTGATCTGCAGGCTGGCCACCGCGCCGACCGCGGCCAGGCCGAAGCCCAGCAGCACCGCGCCCCACCAGGGCAGGCCTCGCCGCGTACCCACGACGGGAAGCTCGTCCCAGGGTACGGAGAGGTCGTCGGCGTCGGGATCGCTCTGCCGATCGCGTATGGCGGTCACAGGCACACCGTATCCCGTGGTCACGGGGGGAATGCCACCACTGTCTCAGCCCACTCGTCCGATTGGCGTCCCAGCGTGATCGACACAGCCGCCATCAGGGCGAATGCGGCGCCCTCCGCGGTGTGACGCAGACCTCTCCCTCGATTCCGCTGCGTTCCCGGGCGGGGACTTGACCAGCGTTCCTGAGCTGGCCGGGGGCTTGGCCGTGCTGCACGCCGCGCGCTCGGACACGAATGTGGCTTTTGTGGCGAAAAGCGCCCCGAAAGCCACATTCGTGTCCAGTCCGGCGCACGCGAAGCTGGCTGATCAGTGGCCGACGTAACCCGGGCGCTGGGCGCGTGGCGGCCCTCACCACCGCGGGCGTTGCCGGGCCGGGGCGCGGCTTGGCGCACGCGCAGATGGCGGCTTGATCAGCGGCGGAGGCAACCGGGCGCGTGGGCGCATGGTCGACGGGGCCGGACGCCCGGGTGCGTGGCGGCCCTCACCACCGCGGGCGTTGCCGGACCGGGGGCGGCGGGTCGCCGCCCCCGGAGTTGCCAGGCGGGGGTGAGGCTTGGTGCGCGCGAAGGCGACCGGCGGCCGTCGGAACTGGCGACTGGGCCAGTGGCCGACGGAACCGGACCTTGGGTGCGCGGTGGGCCTCGCCGCCCCGGGGGTTGCCAGGCGGGGTGCGGCTTGGTGCACGCGAAGGTGGCCAGCGGCCGTCGGAACTGGCGACTGGGCCAGTGGCCGACGGAACCGGACCTTGGGTGCGCGGTGGGCCTCGCCGCCCCGGGAGTTGCCAGGCGAGGGTGCGGCCTGGTGCAAGCGAAGGCGGCCAGCGGCCGACGGAACTGGCGCCCCGGCTAGCGGCCGAACGGCACCGGGGCCCGCGTACCGCCGAACCGCGTCTGGGGGTGGCGCATGCGCAGGTGGTGACTGACCAGCGTCTAGGCGAGCTCCTCTCCGCGCCGGATGGCCGGTACCGGCGCCGGGCTTGCGGAGGCCTCTGTCAACGGCGTGACGGCCGCCCGGAAGCCCTCCAGTGCCTCCAATTCGCGTCGTCGGGCGGAGATGAAGCGTTGTAGGTGCGTGCTTGACAGGTTCAGCGCGTCGATCGCGCCGCCGGCGGCTCGGTGTGCGGAGGCGGCGGCCTCCCGTACCAGTTCCACGTCCTCGGCCAGGGCCGTCTCCGTGACCGC
The DNA here is from genome assembly GCF_003312875.1 of Amycolatopsis albispora. Classification (NCBI taxonomy): domain Bacteria; kingdom Bacillati; phylum Actinomycetota; class Actinomycetes; order Pseudonocardiales; family Pseudonocardiaceae; genus Amycolatopsis; species Amycolatopsis albispora. The sequence continues at coordinate 5,046,119 of NZ_CP015163.1, read as the reverse complement.
GAACAAAGCCGACGAAGCCAGCACCGCGAACCCCGTCGGCCCGCAGATGAACACTCGCCTGTCCAGCAGCCACCGCAGCAACTCCGGATCGGTGTCCAGCGCCGCCACCACCGCCGCGTCCGACGGGACGAACATGATCGTGCCGTAGATCGCGTCCGCCCAGCGGGCGTAACCCTTCCCCGACAGCTCCGCCGCGCGGGAGCGCAGGTTCCGCACGTGTACCCGCAGCGCGTCGAGCCGTTCGGCCGGATCGTCCGTTTCCACCGCTTCGGCCCAGCACGCCATGCTCGCCTTGGCGTCCACCGGCACCGTGCGGTCACCACCGACCCGCAGCACCATGTCTGGCTTCGCCGCGCCCCCACCCGCCAGGTCGGTCTGCAGCGTGAAGTGCAGCCCTTCCCGCAGGCCCAGCGCCTTCGCCGTCTCCGCGAGCACCTGCTCGCCCAGTTCCCCGCGCCCGCTGATCGAGGCGAACGCGACCTCGTACCGGCGCAGCGCGGCCTGCTGCGCGTCCACCCGCTTGCGCTCGGCGTCGATCTGCCGGACCGCCGCGTCCGCCCGCCGCACGCTGTCCGTGTAGAGCCGCCAGACCAGGGCGATCCCGATCGCGAGCACCAGCGCGACGGCCACCGCCGCCGTGGTGATCACCGTGGTCACCGCAAGCACACTCCTCTTCTCGATGGGGCCGGTGCCCATCATGGCCGACGGCACCGACAGAATCCGGGCGATGACACGCCCACGACAGGTCCCCGGTCTTCTCGGAGGCAGCACTTAACTTGAAGGACATGAAGGTCCTGCACACCTCGGACTGGCACGTCGGGCGCACCTTCCACGGCACCGACCTGCTGGCCGAGCAGGAGGCCGTGCTGACCCACCTCGCCGAGCTGGTCTCGGCCGAGGCGGTCGACGTCGTGCTCGTCGCCGGGGACGTCTACGACCGCGCGGTGCCCTCCGCCGAGGCCGTGCGGGCCGCCACCAAGGGCCTGGAGCTGATCCGCGAAGCCGGTGCGCGCGTGGTGATCACGCCGGGCAACCACGACTCCGCCGCCCGGCTGGGCGCGTTCGCCGGGTTCGCCGCGGCCGGTGGGCTGTACCTGCGCACCACCATCGAGGAACTGCACGAGCCGGTGCTCTTCGAGGACGCCCACGGCCTCATCGCCTGCTACGGAATCCCTTACCTGGAGCCGGAACCGGCCCGTCACGCGCTCGGTGTGCCGGAGGCGAAGGGGCACACCGGCGTGCTCACCGAGGCGATGCGGCGCATCCGCGAGGACCTCGCCACGCGCCCCGCCGGCACCCGGTCCATCGTGCTCGCGCACGCCTTCGTCAGCGGCGCCGCGCCCAGCGAATCCGAGCGCACCATCGCCGTCGGCGGGGTGGAGGACGTCGACGGCGCGGTGTTCGACGGCGTGGACTACGTCGCGCTCGGCCACCTGCACGGCCCGCAGGTGCTCGCCGACCACCTGCGGTACTCCGGCAGTCCGCTCGCGTACTCGTTTTCCGAAACACAGCAACGGAAATCGGTGTGGCTGGTGGAGTTCGACGCGGCCGGTCTCGCCGAGGTCCGGCGGCACGAGCTGCCCGTGCCGCGCAAGCTGGCGACCCTGCGCGGCAAGCTCGAAGAACTGCTCGAATCGCCTGAGCACACCGAAATCGAGGAGTGCTACCTGTCGGTGACCCTCACCGACGAAGTTCGCCCGATCGACGCGATGCGCAAGCTGCGCGCCAGGTTCGCTTACGCGGTGCACCTGGAATGGGAGCCGGAAGGCGGTCGCGCCACCGGTGAACTCAAGTACTCCGAAGCCATTCGCGGCCGCTCCGACCTGGAGATCGCGTCGACCTTCGTGGCGGACTGCCGCGGTGCCGCGCCCAACGAGTCCGAGCGCGCGCTGCTGACCCGCGCGCTGGAGGAAGCGGGCAAGCTCGAGGCGGTGGGCCCGGAACTATGAGGCTGCACCGGCTGGAAGTCGCCGCCTTCGGCCCGTTCGCGGGCCGTGAGGTGGTGGATTTCGACGCGCTCGGTGCCGACGGCCTCTTCCTGCTGCACGGCGACACCGGCGCCGGCAAGACCACCCTGCTGGACGCGGTCGCGTTCGCGCTGTTCGGCGTGGTTCCCGGCGCCCGCAACGAAGCGAAGAAGCTGCGCTGCGAACTTGCCGAGGCCGAGCAGGTGACCGAGGTCGTGCTCGAGGTGACCGTGCAGGGGCAGCGGCTCCGCCTGGTCCGCAGCCCCGAATACGACCGCCCCAAGCGCAGCGGTGAAGGCACCACGCGGCAACGCGCCAAGTGCTCGCTCTCGTGGGTCGGCGAGACGCCCGCCGGGCAGCCCGCCGAAGGCCTGACCAGGATCGACGAGGTCGCGCGCACGGTGCAGCGGCTGCTGGGAATGAGCGCGGACCAGTTCTTCCAGGTGGTGTTGCTGCCGCAGGGCGAGTTCGCCCGGTTCCTCCGCGCGGACACGGCCGAACGCGAGCAGCTGCTGGAACGCCTCTTCGGCACCAAGCGCTTCTCCGACGTCGAGGCATGGTTCCGGAACCTGCGTCAGGAACGCATGCGGGAGCTGGAAATCCGCCGTCAGACCGTGCGGGAATGGGTGGCGCGCCTGTCGCAGGCGGCCGGGGTCGAAGCGCGGGAGGAGGTCAGCTCCACCTGGGCGAGCGAACTGCGTGAGAACGCCGACGCCGAGGTGGCGCGGGCGCTCGCCGCCGAGACCGCGGCCCGCAAGGCGTGGGAGGTCGCGGACCAGCGCCTGCAGGAGGGCCGCACCTTTGTCGAGCAGGTTCGCCGCGTGCGGGTCGCGATGGCGAATCTCCAGTCGTGGAAGGAAGGCGAGGCGGAACGCCGGCGCTGGACCGCCGAGATCGCGGCCGCGCGCCGGGCGGTCCCGGTCGCCGAAGCGGTCGCCACCGAAGAGCGGCTGAAGGAACGCCTCGCCGAGGTCCAGCAGAACGCCAAACACCGCGCGCAAACGCTTGCGCGCACCAAGGCCACCGTGCCTGAGCTGCGTCAGGAGGCCGGTGCGCTGCGCGAAGAGGCGGGCGCGCTGTCCGGGCTCGTCGAGGAAGGCGAACAGCAGCGGCGCGACAAGGAGCGCCTTGGCAGGCTTGCCGTGCAGGCGGACCAGGCGAGTGCGCGGGCGAAAACGCTGGGCACCAAGCTGGCGGGCATGCCTGCCCGCGCGGAGGAACTGCGGTCGCGGGTGGAAGCGGCGACGCAGGCCGCCGCGAAGCTGGACGGCGCGCAGGCCCGTGCCGACGAACTGGCTCGCGCGGTCACCTCGGCGAACCGGATCCCGGCCGCCGAAGAAGCCGTGCGGGCCGCGGTCGAGGTGCAGGCGAAGGCTGTCGACCTGCATCAGGAAGCCCGCGCGCACCTGCTCGACCTGCGGGAACGGCGGCTCGGCGGAATGGCGGCCGAGCTGGCGGCGAAGCTCGCCGACGGTGATCCGTGCCCGGTGTGCGGGTCCGCCGAGCACCCCGCGCCCGCGCTCGCCGGGCACCAGCAGGTCGGTGAGGCCGAGGAACGGGCCGCCGCCGAAGCCGAGCGGGCGGCCGATGCCCGGCGCCAGCAGGCGCTGGAAGCCCGTCACCAGGCGGAAACCCGGCTCGGCGCGTTGCGGGAAGCCTTGCTCGGCCGGACCGCGGAGGACCTCACCACGGAGCTGGCCGAGGTCAGGGCGAACGTCGCGGAACTCGCCGAGCTGGCCGAACACCGCGAGCGGCTGGAGCAGGAGCAGCGTGGCCTGGCCGCCGAGACCGAGCGGCTCACCGAGCAGCGGGCGGCGGCGGAACGCGAGTCCGCGAAGGCGGAAGCCGAGCAGCAAGCGCTTGCGGTCACCGTCGCCGAGCGCGCGCAGCGGCTCGACGAAGCCCGCAAGGAGTACGAGGACGTCGCCGCGCGTCGGGCCGCGTTGCTGGCGCGGGTCAAGGCGATCGAGGAACTGGCCGAGGTGCGCGCGGCGGTGGTGGTCGCCGAGGAACGCCTGGCCGAGCAACGCGAGACGGTCGCCGAAGTGCTGCGGCGCGCGGAGTTCAAGACGGTGAAGAAGGCGCTCGGCGCGGTCCGCGACGAGGCCGACATCGCACGCCTGGAAGAGGCGCTGGTCGAGGCGGACCGGGCGGCGGCGGTCGCGCGGTCCACGCTCACCGAACCGGAACTCGCCGGGATCACCGGTGACGAGGTCGTTGATGTCGAAGGCGCGCGGGAGGCGTTGGAACAGGCATCCGCGCAGGTCGAGTCGGCCGTCGCCGCGCATCGAGCGGCCGCGCGCGTCGCCGAGGAACTCGCCTCGCTGGGTGCCCGCTTCGACACCGCGTTGCGCAAGCTCGCGCCAGCCGAAGCGGAGGCCGCCGAGCTGGACGCGCTGACCGACGTGGTGAACGGGCGCGGGCAGAACGCGCGGAAGATCTCGCTGCGGTCGTACGTGCTGGCCGCGCGGCTGGAGGAGGTCGCGCTGGCCGCGACGGCCCGCCTGCGCACGATGAGCCAGGGGCGTTATTCCTTTGTGCACTCCGACGCGGCGGGCGCGCGCGGCACCCGCGGTGGCCTCGGGCTAGACGTGCTCGACGACTTCTCCGGCACGGTCCGCCCGGCGAAAACCCTGTCCGGCGGCGAATCCTTCCTCGCCTCGCTCGCGCTGGCGCTCGGCCTGGCCGACGTGGTGGCCGCGCAGACCGGCAGCGCGCTGCTGGACACGTTGTTCATCGACGAGGGCTTCGGCACGCTCGACGCCGAAACGCTGGACGTGGTGATGAACGTGCTCGACGAACTGCGTGCCGGCGGGCGCGTGGTCGGGCTGGTGTCGCATGTGGAGGAACTGCGCCAGCGCATCCCGACCCGGCTCAAGGTGCGGAAGGCGCGGTCGGGTTCCACGCTGGCGCTACACGCCGGCTGACGCCCGCCACAGGTGCATGCCCGCGTAGGAACGCCAAGGGCGCCAAGCCAAAGCGCGTTCGCTCAACGCGGCGGGGTCGTCCGGCAGGCCGAGCGCGGCGGCGCCCTTGCGCAACGCGACGTCCCCGGTGAGCAGCACGTCCGGCGCGCCGAGCACACGCATCAGCACGTAGTCGGCGGTCCACGGGCCGATGCCCGATAGGGCGAGCAGGTCCGCACGCAGCTCGGCACAGATCCGTCCAACGTGGACTGTCACCGCCCCGGCGGCGAGCGCGGCGGCGACGTCGCAGATGGCCTCGTTCCGCTTGCGCGGCCCGCGCAGCACCTCCCGGCCGTGCTCGGCGATGGCTGCCGCGGTGGGGAACAGCCTGGTCAGGCCGTCGGCGGCCAGCGCGTCGGGCAGCGGGTCGCCGAGTTCGGCGGTGAGCCTGCCCGCCGCCGTCCGCGCCGCGGCGACGGAGATCTGCTGGCCGAGCATGGCGCGGAAGACCAGCTCGTGCCCGTCGGCGGCACCGGGCACGCGGATGCCGGGGTCAAAAACGGGCGCGAGCGCCGGGTCCGCGGCGAGCACGTCGCCGATCGCCTGCGGGTCGGCGTCGAGATCGAACAGACGGCGCACCCGGGTGACGGCGCTGCTGAGGTCGCGGACGTCGGCGAGGTTCAGCTCGGCGCGGACGTGGTCGGGCTCGGGAGTGAGCCGGACGACACCGGGACCGTGGGGGAGGCGGAGGGTGCGGGCGTAGGTGCCGGGGCCGGTGGTCTCGACCAGCGGAACGGCGCGCTGGGCGAAGAAGGCGAGCAGGCCAGCGGCGTCGAACGGCGGCCGGAACGGCAGCCGCAGGGACAGGCGCAGGCCCGCCGCGTCGTTGTCCTGGCGCGGACGAGAGGCCCTGAGCTGCGACGGCGTGGCGGCGAAGACCTCACGAATGGTGTCGTTGAACTGCCGGACGCTGGCGAACCCGGCGGCGAAGGCGACGTCGGTCAGCGGCAGCGAGGACATTTCGATCAGCATGCGGGCGGCGTGTGCGCGGTGGGCGCGGGCGAGCGCCAGCGGACCGGCGCCGAGTTCGGCGGTGAGCACCCGCCCGAGCTGGCGTTCTGAGTAGCCGAGGCGGCTGGCCAGGCCGGGCACGCCCTCGCGCTCGACGATGCCGTCGGCGATCAGCCGCATCGCGCGGGCGGCCAGGTCGGCGCGCACGTTCCACTCGGGGGAGCCGGGCACGGCGTCGGGCAGGCAGCGGCGGCACGCGCGGTAACCGCCGGACTGCGCGGCGGCCGAGGTCGGGTAGAAGCGCACGTTCTGCGGTTTCGGCGTGTTCGCCGGGCAGGACGGGCGGCAGTAGATGCCGGTGGTGCGGACGGCCATGATGAACTGCCCGTCGAACCGCGAGTCGCGGGAGGCCACCGCGCGGTAGCAGCGCTCGGTGTCCCGCCAGAGGCTCACGGTGGCCGGTGCTCCGGGCGCGATCGTCATGGCTCGATGGTGCCACCGGGTGGCGGTCCCGACTGGCGGAAATCCGACGTCACGTCCGCCGTCCGCCCGTCCGGGGGCGGCACGTAGACTGCCAGCCCGTGAGTCTGACCCTCGGCATCGTCGGCCTGCCCAACGTCGGCAAGTCCACCCTGTTCAACGCGCTGACCCGCAACGACGTGCTCGCCGCGAACTACCCGTTCGCCACCATCGAGCCCAACGTCGGCGTGGTCCCGCTGCCCGACCCGCGGCTGGACAAGCTCGCCGAGGTGTTCGGCTCGGCGAAGACGGTGCCCGCCGTGGTCTCGTTCGTCGACATCGCCGGCATCGTGAAGGGCGCGTCGGAGGGGGCCGGGCTGGGGAACAAGTTCCTGGCCAACATCCGCGAGGCGAACGCGATCTGCCAGGTCATCCGGGTCTTCGACGATCCGGACGTGGTGCACGTGGACGGCAAGATCGACCCGCTGTCCGACATCGAGACGATCAACACCGAGCTGATCCTCGCCGACCTGCAGACGCTGGAGAAGGCGCTGCCGCGGCTGGAGAAGGAAGCGCGGACGAAGAAGGAGAACCGCCCGCAGCTGGAGGCGGCGCAGCAGGCGAAGGACATCCTCGACGCCGGGCGGACGCTGTTCTCGGCTTCGGCGGAGATCGACGGGGCGCTGCTGCGGGAGCTGAGCCTGCTGACGACCAAGCCGTTCCTGTACGTGTTCAACGCCGACGAGGGCGTGCTCACGGATCAGGCGCGGCGGGAGGAGCTGACCAAGCTGGTCGCGCCGGCGGACGCGGTGTTCCTGGACGCCAAGGTCGAGGCGGAGCTGCTGGAGCTGGACGACGAGGAGTCGGTGCGGGAGCTGCTGGAGTCGGTCGGGCAGGAGGAGCCGGGGCTGCACGCACTGGCGCGGGCCGGGTTCCACACGCTGGGGTTGCAGACGTACCTGACCGCGGGGCCGAAGGAGTCGCGGGCGTGGACCGTGCCGAAGGGCGCCACCGCCCCGCAGGCCGCCGGCGTCATCCACACCGACTTCGAACGGGGCTTCATCAAGGCGGAGATCGTGTCGTACGACGACCTGATCGAGGCGGGCTCCATGGCCGCGGCCCGAGCGGCGGGCAAGGTCCGCATGGAAGGCAAGGACTACATCATGGCCGACGGCGACGTGGTCGAGTTCCGCTTCAACGTCTGAGCCGCGGGCTGGGGCTGGGTTCCGCTGCTGCTTGCTCGTGACCAGGCGGCCGTTGCCATAGGATCAGGCCCGTGAGCGCGGCGACCGGGACCGGGGTCCGGTCGCCGGAGTTCTGGCACGATCCGCGTTTCCCGCAGCTCGAATCGAGGCGTTCCTGCAGGCAGAACTCCTGTTATCGGCCGCACACGCATGATCGCTTCGCCGTCGGCCTGATCGACGAGGGGACCAGCGAGTTCGCCGGGCGGTCCGCGTCGCCGGTGCGTCTCGAACCGCGCGACGTCATCCTCATCCCCGCTGGGCACGTCCATTCGTGCAACCCGGTCAGCGGCGACTGGGTGTACCAGATGATGCTCTTCGATCCGGAGTGGCTTCGCGTGCGCGCGTGGGCGCACGACGCGGCGTTCGACGGGGCGATCCAGGTGCATCGCGACTCCGACGCCTACCGCCTCTTCGCCGAGGTGAACGCGGCGTTGTTCGAGGGACCGCGGGATCTCGACGGTCTCGAACGGTCGCTTCGCCGCGCGTTCGCGGGACTCGGAACCGCGAGCGTCCGGCACGAGGACCCGGTCGGAGAATCGGCCCTCGCGGAGACGTTGCGCCCGGTTCTCGACGTGCTCGCGGAGCAGTCCGAGGATCCGCGCCTCGGTGATCTCGCGACGGCCGTCGGCATGAGTCGCTATCAGCTGATCCGCGCCGTCAAGCGCGCCACCGGTCTCACGCCGATCGCCTGGCGCAACAACGCGCGCGTGATGCGGGCGCGGGCGATGCTGCGAGGCGGGGAGCCGATCACCTCCGTCGCGCACGCACTGGGGTTCGCCGATCAGAGCCACTTCCACCGCGTGTTCCGCGCCCACGTGGCGACGACGCCGGGCGCCTACATCCGCTGACGCAATTTCGTTCAAGACGGTGAGCGCGCGGCGACCCCAAGCTGGGGAGCGTCTTTGCCGCTCGTCCGGACGAAAGTTTGATGGAACAGTTTCTCGCCGTCGCCGCCGCCCATTTCCTCGCGCTGCTCATTCCCGGCGTCGACTTCTTCCTGATCGTCCGCACGGCCGCCGCCCACGGGTGGCGCGGCGCAAGCGGCGTCTGCGCGGGCATCGCGTCGGCGAACGGGGCGTTCATCGCGGCCGCGTTCACCGGCCTCACCGTGGTGGGTGACGAGCGGATCATCGCGTGGTTCGAGCTCGCCGGCGGTGCGTTCCTCATCTCGATGGGTATCGCGTTCTGGCGTGCGCGGATCTTGCTCGCTGTCGGCGCGGAAGGTGCCGTGGGGCGCACAGCGTGGGCCAGGAACTTCGGCCTCGGGCTCGCCTCCGGGCTCCTGAACCCGAAGAACCTCCTGTTCTACGTCAGCCTCGCCGCCACGCTGTCGTCGGCGACGACCGGGCAGCTCACGTTGTACGGAGCGTGGATGTTCGCCATCGTGCTGGCGTGGGACCTGTTCGTCGCCGCGGTGATGGGGGCCGAGCGAAGCCGCGCGGTGCTCGCGCGGGCGCTCCCGTGGATCACCAAGGCCGCGGCGATCGTCGTGACGCTGTTCGGAATCGGAGCGGTGCTCTCCGCCGCGAGAACGCTTGTCGGGTGAGGGCGAGGGCGATGCGCCGTTACACTCCGTCAGGGACGGACTGCTGGGGGTGGAATCAGCGTGCCGAAGACCTTGAAGTGGGCCACGACGCTCCTGTCCGTGGTGGCGGTGGCCTGCATCGCGGTGGTGTTGCTCAGCGTCTTCGCCGCGCCAGCCGACCCGGCGGAGATCCAGCTTGAGCGCGACGACGATTCCGGGACGGCGGTGGTCGCCGGGTTGATCACGGCGATCGTGCAGCTGGTGCTCTGCACGCTGGCCCGCGCGGGCCGTGGCTCGGCGCGGGTGCTGCTCACGTTGACGGCCGCGTGCCTCGGGGTGACCTTGCTGCTCGCCGGGGTTTCGGCCCTGGTCGAGTACGCCGACCAGTCGGTCTGGGCCGCGCGCGTCGGCGGCGTGGTGGAGTGGACGGGCGCGGGCATCGCCAGCCTGGTGCTCAGCGGACTGGCCGCGGCCCTCACCGTGGCGGGCCTGGTGCTGCTGTTCCTGCCCGCGACGAACGCCTACTTCGCCGAGGTCCGCCGCCTGCGGCTGGGCCCGCTGCCCGGCGATCCCGGCCCGGCCGGTGAGGCGTAGCCGGTCATCGACGCGTTCGGTTAACGGGCGGCACTGACTGTTACTTTCATTGGACGCAGGATATACTGCGTCCAATGAAAACTTCGCCGAGCTTGCTGCCGCTGCTGCGGTCGCGCATGCAAGGTGAGTTGTTGGCGCTCGTGCTGCTGCATCCGGAACGCGAGTACACCATCACCGAACTCGCCGACGCTTGTGGCGTCACGGCCACCGCCGCGCTGCGCGAGGTGAGAAGGCTTTCCGAGGGCGGCATTCTGGATGAGCGGCGGGTGGGGAGAAGCCGTCTGGTCAAAGCCCGTCGGGATACTCCGCTCTACCAGCCGCTGAGCGACCTCATCGCGGTCACCTTCGGGCCCATGCCGCTACTGGCTGAAGCCCTGTCCGGGCTGGAGGGTGTCCAGGACGCCTACATCTACGGCTCGTGGGCCGCGCGCTACCACGGCGAACCGGGACCGCCGCCTGGTGATGTCGATGTGCTCGTTGTCGGTACGCCGGACCAGGACGCGCTTTTCGACCTGGCTGAGCGCGTCTCACGGCAGCTCGGCCGCGAAGTCAACGTTCATCGGGTCGCTCCCGAAGCCTGGGCCGGCACTACCGCCGATCCGTTCCTCACCAGCGTTCGCGAGCGTCCGCTGCTCCGCTTGGACCTCGAACAGGAGACGCGATGACCCGATGGAACCAGGGGCGCGAGGCGATCGACGCCCTCATCGCACGCACATCGCCTCGGCGCGGCTGCTGATCGACTCGGACCCGGAAGGCGCCTACACGCTGGCGTATGACGGCGCACGCCGTGCACTCGCGGCGGTGCTGCAGAACCAGGGACTGCGTGCGACGAGCCGGGGCGGGCACATCGCTGTCTACGAGGCCGTGCGTGCGCAGCTCGACCCGCCGCTGGGCTCCACCCTGCGCCCCTTCAACCGGATGCGGATTCGCCGGAACGAGGTGGCGGAGAAGGCCATCCCGAACATGCCGCGGTACTGAAGGATCGTCCGCCTGAGGGGGCGGATGATCCTTCAGGCGTCGTCAGCCGGCGAGGCCGAGGCCGATGACGGCGAGCAGGGTGACCGCCGTCGCGAGGACGGTGATCCAGGCCCGCTGGGCGGCGGTGAGGACGGGGGCGGCGTTGTTCATGGGCGAGTCCTAAGCGTCCAGAAAAAACTGCGTGCGGCTTCGCCCGGAACAGCGCCTTGATCAGGCGATTCGTTACGACGGTGTGGCCGAGCTCACGTCCAGCACCTCGTCGATCTGCGCGGCCAGTGCGGTGTCCTTCTCGGTCAAGCCGCCCGCCGAGTGAGTGGAGAGCCGGAAGGTCAGTTTCCGCCACCGGATGTCGATGTCCGGGTGGTGGCCGACGCTCTCCGCGATCTCGGCCACCCGGTTGACCACCGCGATGGCCGCCGGGAAGCTCGGCAGCTCCGCGGTCGCCTCGATGGCCTCCCCGGACCGCTGCCACCGGGGCAGGTGGGACAGTGCTTCGGACAGTTGCTGATCACTCAATAGTTCCGCCATGACCCCATGGTGGTACCCCGGCAGGTACGCTGCACCTTCGCCACGGGAGTCCGGTGCGCCGGGCTGAGAGGCGGGCGCTCGCCCGCGACCGTTCGCACCTGACCCGGATCACGCCGGCGTAGGGAGGTCCGCCCCCGCCTGCCGCCGATGATCCCGAGCAAGGAGGGGTTCATGACACGCACCGTCCGAGCGGTGGCCGCGCTGTGCGCGGCCGGGGTGCTGCTCGCCGGTTGCACGCTGTCCGGATCCGAGGAACCGGCCGACGACGTGACCACCATCAAGCTGGTCACCCACGACTCGTTCGCCGCGCCGCAGGAGATCCTCGACGCCTTCCAGCAGCAGTCCGGCATCCGCATCGAGGTGCTCAAGGAAGGCGACGCCGGCGCGCTGACCAACAAGCTGGTGCTCACCAAGGCCAGCCCGATCGCCGACGTGGCCTTCGGCGTCGACACCACCTTCGCCACCCGCGCGCTCAGCGAGGGCGTCTTCGAGCCGTACACCAGCCCGGAGGCCGACCGCGGCCCGCAGCGCTACGCCATCGACCCCGAGCACCGGCTCTCCGCGGTCGACGTCGGCGACGTGTGCGTCAACATCGACACCGCCTGGTTCGCCGAGAAGGGCCTGCCCGAGCCGGAGACCTTCGACGACCTCGCCGACCCGCGCTACAAGGACCTGCTGGTGGTGGCGAATCCGGCGACCAGCTCGCCCGGCCTGGCCTTCCTGCTCGGCACGGTCGCCAAGTACGGGCCGCAGGGCTGGCAGGAGTACTGGGGCAAGCTGAAGACCAATGGCGTCAAGGCGGTCAGCAGCTGGGAGGTCGCCTACAACCAGGAGTTCTCCGGTTCCGCCGGCAAGGGCCCCCGCCCGGTGGTGGTCTCCTACGCCTCGTCCCCGGCCGCCGAGATCGGCGAGGACGGCAAGCCCCGCACCAAGGCGCTGCTGGACACCTGCTTCCGCCAGGTCGAGTACGCGGGCCTGCTCGCGGGCGGCAAACAGGCCGACAAGGCGGGCCGCGTGGTCGACTTCCTGCTCTCCCAGCAGTTCCAGAGCACGGTCGCGGAGAACATGTACGTCTACCCCTCGCGCGAGGGCGTCGAACTGCCGCCGGCCTGGAAGGAAGCGGCGCCGCAGCCGACGAAGCCCGCTTCGCTGCCAGGTGAGGAGATCCAGGCGAACCGGGAGCAGTGGATCGAGCAGTGGCGCGGACTCATCGAGGGCTAGCGCTTCTCGCCCTCCTGCCCGTCGGGTTCCTGGTCGTCTTCTTCGCGTGGCCGGTGGCCGCGATCGTCGGGCTCGGATTCGGTGACGGTGGCGTGGCCGAGGTCCTGACCAGGGCATCGACCTGGCAGCTCGCCGGGTTCACCGTCGGGCAGGCGGCCGCGTCGACCGTGTTGTCCGTGCTCGCCGGGCTGCCGATCGCCTTTGTGCTGGCCAGGGTGAAGCTGCCGGGCATCGCGCTGGTCCGGACCATCGTGCTGGTGCCGTTCGTGCTGCCCACCGTGGTGGTCGGCCTGGCCTTCCGCGCGTTGTGGCCGGACGGTGGGGTGCTCGCCATTGTGCTGGCCAACGCGTTCTTCAACGTGGCCGTGGTGGCGCGCACGGTCGGCGGGCTCTGGTCCCATTTGGACCGTCGGGCCGAGGAAGCCGCGCGGGCGCTCGGCGCGTCTTCGTGGCAGGCGTTCCGCTCGGTGACGCTGCCGCGGCTGACGCCGGCTGTCTTCTCCGCGTCGGCCGTGGTGTTCCTGTTCTGCTCCACCAGTTTCGGCGTGGTGCTCATTCTCGGCGGTGGCCGGTTCCGCACCCTCGAAACCGAGATCTACCTGCGCACGGTCAACCTGCTCGACCTGTCCGGCGCGGCGGCGCTGTCGCTCGTGCAACTGCTCGCGGTGGTGGCCGCGCTGGTGATCGGCGCGGTCGCGCGCCGTCGCCGCGAGAGTGCGCTGCGCCTGCGTTCGGCCGCGGAGGCGGTGCGCCGGCCTGAAGGTCGTGAGTGGTGGGTGGTGGCCGCCGCGGTGGTGGTGCTGGGGCTGCTGCTCACGCCGATCGTGGCGCTGCTGATGAAGTCCAGCATCGCCGGGTTCGAAGGGCTCGCCACCACCGGAGGCGCGTTGCCGGTGTCCGGTTGGGACGCTGCCCTGCGCTCGCTGCGGACCGCGACCGACGCGACCGTGCTGGCGATGTGCGTCGGTGTGCTGGCTTCCGTGGTGCTCGTGTCGCTGCGGCGCTCGCCCGGCAGGCTGGCCAGGGGAGCGGGCGAGACGATGGACGCCGCGCTCATGCTGCCGCTCGGTGTCTCGGCGGTCACCGTGGGCTTCGGGTACCTGGTCACGCTCGACGACCTGCCGGGCGACCTGCGCACCTCACCGCTGCTGGTGCCGTTCGCGCAGGCGCTGGTGATCATCCCGATGGTCGTGCGCATGATCCTGCCGGTGCTGCGGTCGGTGGACGAGCGGCTGCGCCAGGCCGCCGCCACGCTCGGCGCCGGACCGGCCCGGGTCTGGCGCGAGATCGATTTCCCGTTGGCCGCAAGGTCTTTGGTCGCCGCCGCCGGATTCGGGTACGTGATCGCGCTCGGCGAGTTCGGCGCGACCAGCTTTCTCGCGCGGCCCGGCGAGCCGACGCTGCCGGTGGCGATCGCGGCGCTGATCTCGCGGCCGGGCGAGCTGAACAGCCAGATGGCGTATGCGGCCTGTGTGCTGCTGATGCTGGTCACCGCGGCGGTGGTGACGGTGATCGACCGCCTCAAGCCGTCCACCGGGGAGTTCTGATGCCACTCACCGCCGAGCAACTGACCGTGCGCTACGGCTCGCTGACCGCCGTCGAAGACGCGTCGCTGGAGATCGGTGACGGGGAAGTGCTGGCCCTGCTGGGACCTTCCGGTTCCGGTAAGTCCACTTTGCTCCGTGCGATCACCGGACTGGAACCGCTCACCCAGGGACGGGTGAGCTGGAACGGCACCGATCTCGCGGGCCTGCCGGTGCACCGCCGCGAGTTCGGGCTGGTTTTCCAGGACGGCCAGCTGTTCCCGCATCGGGACGTCGCCGGGAACATCGCGTTCGGCCTGCGCATGCACCGCGTGCCGAAGGACGAGCAGGCCGCGCGGGTGACCGAACTCCTGGAACTGGTGGGGCTCAAGGGATACGAGCGCCGACGGGTGACCGAGCTGTCCGGTGGTGAGGCGCAGCGCGTGGCACTGGCCCGTGCGCTGGCGCCGCGGCCGCGCCTGCTGCTGCTGGACGAACCACTGTCCGGTTTGGACGCTGAACTCCGCGAGCAGCTGGCCATCGACCTCGCCGCGTTGCTCCGCCGTGCCGGGGTCAGCACGCTGCTGGTGACCCACGACCAGGAGGAGGCGTTCACCTTGGCCGACCGGGTCGCCGTGCTGGAAGGCGGCCGGATTCGCCAGGTCGGCCCGGTGCGGGAGGTGTGGCGACGGCCGGTGGACGAGCGGGTGGCGCGCTTCCTCGGGGTGACGCGGTTCGTGGACGCGACCGGGGAGAACGGTGTGCTCCGGTCGCCGCTCGGTGAGGTGGCGGCCGAAGTGGACGGTCCAGTCCTCTTGGGACTGCGGCCGAGTGCGCTCAGGGTCGCGGAAACCGGCGTCCGCGGTGAGGTGGTTTCCCAGGTGTACCGCCGTGACCACGTCCGGCTGAAGGTCCGCGTCGAAGACGGGTCCACAGTGGACGCTGCGGCGCCGGTGCTGGCCGAGCTGGCCGAGGGCGATTCCGTCCGGCTCAGGCTGGACCCGGACGGAATCGCCGTGGTCAGCCGTCCTTGGTGATCATGCGCGCGTACGCCAGCGACAGTCCGATCGCGACGTAGCAACCCGCCCGGAACGCGCCTTCGAGCAGGCCGGACGCGGGCACCGGATCCCGCAGCACGTCGGCCAGCGCCTCCCAGGACGAGTTGAGCAGGAACGGGTGCAGCCACGAGAGCGAGTCGAGCACCTGCAGCACCGAGGAGATGATCACCCCGCCCAGCACCGAAGCCACCACCAGCATCGGGTGCTCGGTGCAGGCCGAGATGGCCAGCGCGACCGCGGCGATCGCCCACACCTGCAACGTCACCCACAGCACCGCGATGGCGATCTTTCCCAGCACCGCACCGAAACCGGGCGTGGTGCCGGACAGCGTGAACACCGCGTCCGTGCCGTTGAGGAGCAGCCCGGTGACCACGCCGACCACCGCCATCGACGTGGTCGCGACCAGCACCACCACCCCGACGCCGAGCGCCTTGACCACGAGCAGCCTGCCCCGGCTCACCGGCGCGAGCAGCCAGCTGCGCAGCGTGCCGTGCGAGGACTCGCCCGCCAGCGCGTCGGCGCTCGACATCGCCGCGGCCAGCGGCAGCAGCAGGCCCAGCCCCATGGTCAGCGCGGCGATCGGCAGCACCAGCGCGTTGCCAGCGGCCGCGATGAGCAGTGAGTCACCGCCGTTGTTGGGCCCATCGCCGGCGCCGCTCGGCGGACCGTCCACAAAGGTCAGCCCGATGCCGATGACCGCGGGCAGCGCGGCCAGCAGGCCGAGCACGGCCAGGGTGCGCGGGCGGCGGAAGATCCAGCGCAGTTCCGCGCGCAGCAGGCGCGGCACGCCGATCGCCGACGCGGGCGTGGTGTGCGGCAAAGCCGCAGCGCCGAATTCAGCCGGGGGGCGACCCCCGGACCCCCGGAAAGACGTTGGGGAGGTCATGCGCGTTCCTCGTGCTCGATCGGGTCGTCCTGCGTCAGCCGGGCGAACAGGTCCTCCAGCCCGGTGCGGGCGCGACGGGCCTCGTACACGCCCACCCCGGCCTTGACCAGGGTTTCCAGCACCTGCGGCGGGGTGGTGGTGCTCAGCTCGACCCGGACCCCCTCCGGGGTGAGCTTGCTCGGCATCCGGTTCTCCCGCAGCACCTCCATCGCCAGCTCGGTGTCCGGTGTGGACACCAGCAGGTTCGGCGACCCGGACTCCAGCAGCTCGGCCAGCTCGCCCTGGGCGACCACGGTGCCCGCGTGCAGCACGGCCACGTGCGTGCAGGTCGCCTCGACCTCGGCGAGCAGGTGCGAGGAGACCACCACGGTGGTGCCCGCGGCGTGCAGCTCGGCGATGATCTTGCGGATGTCACGGGTACCGGCCGGGTCCAGGCCGTTCGTCGGCTCGTCCAGCACCACCATGCGCCGCGGCACCAGCAGCGCCGCGGCCAGGCCGAGCCGCTGCTTCATGCCCAGCGAGTACCCCCGGTACCGCCGGTGCGCGGCGCCGGTCAGGTCGACCCGCTCCAGCGCCGCGGCCACCGCCCCCGGAATGTCCGCAGTGGACAGTCGAGGCTCGGCGGCGGCCATCCGGAACAGGTTCTCCCGCCCGGACAGGAACGGGTGGAAGCCCGGCCCCTCGACCAGCGCGCCGACGTCCGGCAGCGCCCGGCCCGCGCCGTCGGGCATGCGCTCGCCGAGCAGCTCCACCTCACCCTCGGTCGGCCGGACCAGGCCGAGCAGCATCCGGATGGTGGTGGTCTTGCCGGAGCCGTTCGGGCCGAGCATGCCGAGCACGGCACCGGCGGGCACGTCGAGATCGACCTGGTCCACCGCGACCGTGCCGCGGTAGAGCTTGCGCAGGCCCCGGGTCTTCGCGGCCAGCGGGACGGCCGCAGTGGCCGCTCCTTCCGGAACGGCCACTGCGGTCTCCCCCTGGTAGGTGGTTGTCACTTGGTGCCCAGTGCTTCGATCAGCACCTGCTCGGGCACGGCGCCGGCGGCGAACCGGCCGTCGTCGGTCAGCAGCGCGGTGCCCACCTTGGTGGTGATCACGTGGCCGGTGCCGAACGGGCCGCTGACCGGCTTGGCGACCTGCCCGAGCAGCGCCTGCACGTTCAGGCCCTCCTGGCCTTCCTCGCCCTCCAGCTCGCTGGGCAGCTGGCCGCCCGCGAGCAGGTCGGCAGGCACGCGCCCGGTGATCACCGAGTCCCAGCCGGTGCCGACGACCTGCGGGTCCACCGCGTCCTTGACCTTGCCTGCCTCGGCGTCGTCGTGCTTGGCCTCCGGGGTGACCTCCTCGACCTTGGCCCCGGCGGGCGGGGTGAAGGTGAACAGGTCGGCGGGCTGCTGCTCGACGGCGAACTCGCTGAAGCCGATCTCCAGCGCCGGCTCGGTGGTGCCGTTGGTCAGCACCTCCAGCCGCAGCGGCATCCGGGTCTCCGAGTCGACCGCCACGCGGATCTCGCGCAGCAGCGTCCGCTCGTCCGGCTTCGGCGTGAGCACCAGCTCGTAGGCCGGGCGGTCGGCGACCCTGGCGGTGCCGTCCACGGTGACCGTGCTGAACTCGCGCACCGCCTGGAGCAGCTGCCCGGCGGCCGCGGTCGGGTCGGTGAGCTGCCCGTCCTCGGTGACGCCCTCGTGCTTCGCCGCGCCTTCGGTGCCCTGGGGCAAGGTCACCTTGGTGGCGGTGTTGTCCGCCGAGTTGTAGGACCAGACGGTGGCGCCGTCGTGCACCACGGTGTTCTCGGTGCCGCCCTGCTTGATCGCCAGCCTGGTCTTGCCGTTGCCGTCGTTGAACACCCGCGCCTCGTCGAGGTCGAGCGAGCCGACACCGGGCAGACCGGCGGGCAGGCCGAGCTGCTCGGAGACGGTCACCGTGCCGCGCAGCGCCGGCGCGTCCGCGGTGAGCACGGACTGGACCAGGTCCTCGGCGCTGACCGCGGGCAGCTCGGGCGGGGCCTCACCGGCGCCGGCCGGCATGGCGATGAAGGCCAGCCCGGCCAGGCCGATCGCGGTTCCCGAGGCCGCGGCGACGAGTGCTTTCTTCCTGGGTTGCATCGCGTGAACTCCCTGTGGTCTCTACTGCCAGTGTGGAGGATTCCCGCCACCGAGGCTTCCCTCCCGAGGCTGAGATGGGGCTGAGATGCGCCGCGTAGCTGAGAGTTGACTGAGAGGTTCGCCGCGCAAGCCGGCGATCAGGGCATTCTGAGAATCGTGAAACCACGGGTACTGGTTGTCGACGACGAGCCGGGTGTGCGGAAGGCGCTGCAGCGCGGGCTGCGGGCCGAGGGCATGGAAGTGATCGCCGCCGCCGACGGCCCGAGCGCGCTCAAGCTCGCCGAGACCGGTGCCTTCGACGTGGTGCTGCTCGACATCATGCTGCCCGGATTGTCCGGTTACCGCGTGTTGCAGGCGCTGCGGGCGCAGGGCGTGCAGACGCCGGTGCTGCTGGTTTCGGCGAAGGACGGCGAGGTGGACCAGGCGGACGGGCTCGATCTGGGCGCCGACGGCTACCTGGTGAAGCCGTTCTCGTTCGTGGTGCTGGTGGCGCAGGTGCGCGCGGTGCTGCGGCGGTCCGCTCCGGACGGCTCGCGCGGACCGCTGCGCATCGGTTCGCTGCAGGTGGACCGCGCCGCGCGCGAGGTCAAATGGGGCGAGGAGCCGGTGGCGCTCAGCCCGCGTGAGTTCGCGCTGCTGGAGGTGCTGGTCGGCCGGGCGGGCACGGTGGTGACCAAGGACGAGCTGCTGCGCGCGGTGTGGGGTGACGAGCAGGCGGCGACCCGTAATGTCGTCGAGGTGTACGTCGGATACGTGCGGCGGAAGCTGGACGCGGTCGGGGCCGGCGCGGTGGTGCGCACCGTGCGCGGGCACGGCTACCTGGCTTCGGACCCGCAGCTGGATGAAGTACTGACCCCGGGGTGAACTGGTGGAGTCGCCGCGGCCTGCGGTTCCGGATCACGCTCGTCTCGGCCGCGGTCACCTTCGCCTGCCTGGCCGGGCTGGCGCTGATCGCCGGTCGTGGACTGGGCCCGCTGCTCACCCGATCGGTGGATTTCGAGCTGAACCAGGCGCTGGCCCCGGCCACCGCCGAGGTCGCCGCCGGGCGCCCGGCCACGCCGTTGTCCGGGGTGACCGTGCGCGTGCTCGACATCGCGGGCGCGCCGCGTGACGGCCTGCCGCCCGCGCCGGGACTGGGGCCCAAGGAGATCCGCGACCTGAAGTCCGGCCTGCCCGTGCGCACCGACGACGGCGGGGGCGGGCCGCGCTGGCGGTGGCTGGGGTCGGTGGTGACCGCGCCGGACGGTTCGCAGCGGCTGGTGGTGGTCGGCGCCGGGCTCGTCGGCTTCCACGAGGCGGTGTCCGACGGCGCGTTCTGGCTGGTCTGGGTGGCGCTGCTGAGCGCGCTGGTGGCGGCGATGGCGACCTGGCTCGGGGTGCGGTCCGCGCTCGGGCCGGTGAGCCGGATGCGCCGGTCGGTGCGGGCGCTGCCGGCCGGGGCGCGGCTGCCGCTGCCCGCCGCGCACGACGATCTGCGTGCCCTCGCCGCCGACTTCAACGAACTGCTCGCGCGGCAGGAGGAGGCGGCGCAGCGGCTGCGGCGGTTCACCGGGGACGCCGCGCACGAGCTGCGTTCGCCGGTGGCCTCGATCCGGGTGCAGGCCGAGGTGGCGGTCGCCAATCCGGACCCCGAACTCGCGCAGGAAACGCTGGCCGACGTGCTCGCCGAGGCCGAACGGCTGTCGTCGCTGCTGGACGGGTTGCTGGCGCTGGCGCGGTCGGACGCGGGGGAGTTGCCGCCCGCGGAACCCGTCGAACTGGTCACCGAGGCGCGGGCCGCGGTCGCGCGCATGCCCGCCGACGCACCCGAGACCCGGATCACCGGCGCGGTCGGCGAAGCGTGGGCGCACGCTTCGCACGCCGAGGTCGAACTGGTGCTGAACAACCTGCTGCGCAACGCCGCCCGGTACGCGCGCGGGCAGATCGTGGTGTCGGTGCTGGCGGCGCGGTCGACGGTGCGGGTGGTGGTCGACGACGACGGGCCGGGCATCGCGCCCGAGCACCGGGACCGGGTGTTCGACCGGTTCTACCGGGTGTCGGACGACCGGGCGCGCTCGTCCGGCGGCACCGGGCTCGGGCTGGCGATGGTCGCCGAAGCGGTGCGGCGCCGGGGTGGCGCGGTGCAGGTCGGGGAGTCGCCGGAGGGCGGGGCGCGGTTCGAAGTGCGGTGGCGGTCGGCTAGCGTGCCGCGGTTGTGACGACCGTTGTGGGTGCCGCCATCGTGCGGGACGGGAAGCTGCTCGCGCAGCAGCGGGCCTGGCCGTCGGACGCGGCGGGGAAGTGGGAACTGCCCGGCGGGCGGGTCGAGCCGGACGAGTCCGAAGTGGACGCTCTGCGGCGGGAGTGCGCCGAGGAACTGGACGCGGCGATCAGCGTGGGGGAGCGGGTCGGCCCGGACGTGCCGTTGCCGGGCGGGAAGGTGCTGCGGATCTACGCGGCCGTGCTGGACGCGGCGGCGGAGCCGCGGGCGGTGGAACACCGGGACCTGCGCTGGCTGGGACCGGCGGACCTGGAACCACTGGACTGGCTACCGGCGGACCGGGTGCTCATCCCGGACCTGGCCGCGCTGCTGCAGTAGAGCTGCCGCGCCGATGTCACGAATGTGGCTTTCGAGACGTTTGGCGTCCCGAAAGCCACATTCGTGACATCCCTTCAACCGGCGCCGATGAGGCGGAGTGCCGACTGCAGCCGGTGCTCACCCCGTTCCGCGGCGCGCGTGGCTCCCGCCTTCCGGATGCGGTCCAGCTCGGCCGGGTCGTCGAGCAGCGCGGTCGCCGCGGTCCGGATGGGGGCGAGCGTCTCCACCACCGCCTCGGTGACCGCCGCCTTCAGCGCCCCGTACGAGGTGTACTCGGCGGCCAGCTCGACCGGGTCGCCGTCCACGCAGCCCGCCAGGATGTCCAGCAGGTTCGCCAGGCCGGGCCGCCCCTCCGGGTCGTAGGCGACGGTGCTGCCGCCGTCGGTCACCGCGCGCTTGATCTTGCGCCGCAGCGCGTCCGGCTCGTCGAGCACGAAGAGCACCCCGGCGGCGTCCCGCGTGGACTTCGACATCTTCCTGGCCGGCTCGCTCAGGTCCCGCACCCGCGCGGCGGCGGGCGGCAGCACCGCCTCCGGCACGGTGAACACCTCGCCGTAGGTCGCGTTGAACCGCCGCGCCAGCACCCGCGCCAGCTCCACGTGCTGCCGCTGGTCCTCGCCGACCGGCACCTGCGCGGCGCCCTGCAGCAGGATGTCCGCGGCCATCAGCACCGGATAGGTGAGCAGGCTCAACCGCACCCCGGCCTGGCCCTTGCTCTTCTCCTTGAACTGGATCATCCGCGCGGCCTCGCCGTAGCTGCAGGTGCACTCCAGCACCCAGGTCAGCGCGCCCAGCTCGCGAGCGAGGTCGGACTGCACGAACACGGTCCGCTCCCCGACCCCGGCCGCGATCAGCACGGCGAGCTGCTCTCTGGCCAGCGCACGCAGCACGGCCGGATTGTGCGAGCTGGTCATGCCGTGCAGGTCGGAGATGAAGTACAGGTCGTCCGGCTTGCCCTCGGCCGCCCACCGGCGGATGGCGCCGAGGTGGTTGCCGAGATGGACGTGGCCGGACGGGGTGATGGCGGACAGCCGGATCACGGAGGTGGTCCCTTCGGTCAGGGGCCACCCGACCGGTCACCGACAGCACAGCGGCCACCCGATCGGGCGGCCGGTTTTGTCACGCGCAGGTCTCAGGCCGCCGTCGGCGGCCACCACAGCTGAGACGAAATGCGCATAGCGGCCATCCTAAGGGATCAGACCGGCATCGACCAGGTGGTGAACCTGGTTCACCGCGCCGGAGCGGAGTTACCTTGAACGGATGTATGTCGTACTGGTGAACTACACGGCACCGCTGGAAGAAATCGACTACGCGCTGGCCGACCACGCCGAATGGCTGACGCGGCAGTACGAACAACACCATTTCCTCGCCTCGGGCAGGCGGAACCCGCGCGTGGGCGGCGTGATCATCGCGCGCCCGATGCCACGCGGGAAGCTCGACGCCATCCTGGCCACCGATCCCTTCGCGCTGCGGCACCTGGCGACCTACGAAGTGATCGAGTTCTCCGCCACCAGGACCGCGCCCGAAGTGCACCGGGTGAACGAGGCACTCACGCACTGACGCGCACTGAGCGCACGCGGCGGAATCAGGCGGCGGCTTTTGCCTTCGCCTTCTTCAACGCGAGCACCGGGCATTTCTTGCACCGGGATTTCGAGCGGCAGCACTTCTTCTTGACCTTGCCCGCCTTCATCCACTTGCGCACCAGCGCTCGCGGATCGTCGTGCTTCTTGCCCACTGCACACTCTCCCGCCGCGCCGGTTTCCGGCTCCCCAGGTTAGGTGAGGCTAACCGATCTTGGGGCGTGGCCCTGGTCACAGGCGCCTGCCAGGTACCCTGTACGTGATCGCGCATGACCAGCGCCGCTCTCGCGTGCCTTGGATTCGATTCCAACACGGGTATCCGCGGTCGGCCACCCCAAATCCGAAGTATCAGGAGCTCGAGCGTGCCCGCAGCCAGTGCCATCGCCGCCGGAGCCGACCGCGAGACGTCCGGCCGCACGCGGCCCGACCTGCGCAACGTCGCCATCGTCGCACACGTGGACCACGGCAAGACCACCCTGGTCGACGCCATGCTCCGCCAGTCCGGCGCGTTCGCCGAACGCGCCGAGATGGTCGACCGCGTGATGGACTCCGGCGAGCTGGAACGCGAGAAGGGCATCACCATTCTCGCCAAGAACACCTCGATCCGGCGCCAGACCGCCGACGGGCCGGTGACCATCAACGTCATCGACACCCCCGGCCACGCCGACTTCGGCGGTGAGGTCGAACGCGGCCTGGCCATGGTGGACGGCGTGGTGCTGCTGGTCGACGCCAGCGAGGGCCCGCTGCCGCAGACGCGGTTCGTGCTGCGCAAGACGCTCGAAGCCGGGCTGCCGGTGATCCTGGTGGTCAACAAGGTGGACCGGCCGGACGCGCGCATCGCCGAGGTGGTCGAGGAGACCCACGACCTGCTGCTCGACCTGGCCGGGGACATCGAGGACGCCGATCTCGACGCGGTGCTCGACCTGCCGGTCGTCTACGCCTCGGCCCGCGCCGGCAAGGCCAGCCTGGAGCAGCCCGCCGACGGCGGCCTGCCCGAAAGCGACAACCTCGACCCGCTGTTCGAGACCCTGCTGCGGCACGTGCCCGCGCCGGTCGCCGACCCGGACGGCCCGCTGCGCGCACTGGTCACCAACCTCGACGCGTCGAACTTCCTCGGCCGCATCGCGCTGATCCGCATCCACGCGGGCAAGCTGCGCAAGGGCCAGACCGTGGCGTGGCTGCGCGAGGACGGCTCGGTGCAGTCCGTGCGCATCTCCGAGCTGCTGGTCACCGAGGCCCTCACCCGCGTCCCGGCCACCGAGGCCAGCGCCGGTGAGCTGGTCGCGATCGCGGGCATCCCGGACATCACCATCGGCGACACGCTCGCCGACGTGGAGAACCCCGAGGCGCTGCCCCGGATCACCGTGGACGAGCCGGCCATCTCGATGACCATCGGCGTGAACACCTCGCCGCTGGCCGGGCGCAACGGCGGCGACAAGGTCACCGCGCGGCTGGTCAAGGCCCGCCTCGACCAGGAGCTGATCGGTAACGTCAGCATCCGCGTGCTGCCCACCGAGCGCCCCGACACCTGGGAGGTGCAGGGCCGCGGTGAGCTGGCGCTGGCCATCCTGGTCGAGCAGATGCGCCGCGAGGGCTTCGAGCTGACCGTCGGCAAGCCGCAGGTGGTCACCCGCACCATCGACGGCAAGCTGCACGAGCCGTTCGAGCGGCTGTCGATCGACGCGCCGGAGGAGCACCTCGGCTCGATCACCCAGCTGCTGGCCGCGCGCAAGGGCAAGATGGAGCACATGGGCGGGCACGGCACCGGCCGGATCAAGCTCGAGTACGTGCTGCCCGCGCGTGGCCTGATCGGCTTCCGCACCGACTTCCTCACCGAGACCCGCGGCACCGGCATCGCGAACCACGTGTTCGAGGGCTACCAGCCGTGGGCGGGCGAGATCCGCACCCGGCACAGCGGCTCGCTGGTCGCCGACCGGTCCGGCCCGATCACCGCGTACGCGATGATCCAGCTGGCCGACCGCGGCACCTTCTTCGTGGAGCCGGGTGCCGAGGTCTACGAGGGCATGGTGGTCGGGGAGAACCCGCGTGCCGAGGACCTCGACATCAACATCACCAAGGAGAAGAAGCTGACCAACATGCGCTCCTCCACCGGTGACGAGCTGGAGCGCCTCGCCCGCCCGCGCAAGCTGGGCCTGGAGGAGGCGCTGGAGTTCTGCGCCGCGGACGAGTGCGTGGAGGTCGCGCCCGAGGTGGTCCGGATCCGCAAGGTCATCCTGGACGTAAACACCAGGGCCAAGGAGCGCAACCGGGTCAAGAACCGCGGCTGAGGAACCGGCACGCATGGTGGAGCGTCCCCTAACTGGGGGACAGAAACCCGGTGTCGGGTGGATCGCTCCCCATGGCAGCATGGCGGTCCGGCTAGCGGGAGGCGAGCAGGTGCGGTTGAGGGGTGTGACCAGCGGGCGGCGACCGAGGCTGGGCGCCGTCGGGCTGCTCGCCGCGGCGTTGCTCGCCGGGTGCACCAACACCCCGCCACCGCCGGTGGTGAGCACGCCGGTGGCCCAGGAGTCCACCCCGGCGGGGAAAGCGCCGTCGCAGATCGTCATCGGCGTGGACGACGTGGTGGGCGGGTACAACCCGCACAACCTGGCCGACTCGTCGACGGTCACCGACGCGCTGTCCGCGCTGCTGCTGCCGTCGGTGTTCCGGCCCGACGAGAACGGCACCCCGGAGCTGGACGAGAACCTGATGGAGTCGGCGGAGGTCATCTCCGGCTCGGCGCAGGTCAGCTCGGACATGCCGTTCGTGGTCGCCTACGACATCCGCCCGGACGCGTCCTGGTCGGACGGTGCGCCGATCGCCGCCGAAGACTTCGCGTACCTGGCCAACGCGATGAAGGAAGAGCCGGGCGTGGTGGACCCGGCTGGCTACCGGCTGATCTCCGACATCCAGTCCCGCGAAGGCGGCAAGCGCGTCGAGGTCACCTTCGCCAAGCCGTACCCTGGCTGGAAGAGCTTGTTCAGCGGACTGCTGCCGCAGCACCTGTTCAAGGACGCCCCCGGCGGCTGGCGCGGGGCGCTCGACGGCGGTTTCCCCGCGTACGGCGGGCCGTTCTCCATCAAGACGCTCGACCGCGATCGCGGCGAGATCATCCTGGAGCGCAACGAACGCTGGTGGGAGAAGCCCGCCGCGGTCGACCGGCTGGTGCTGCGCCGCGCCGACCAGGCGGGCGCGGCCGCCGCGCTGCGCAGCGGCACCGTGCAGTTCTCCTTGTCCCGCACCGATTCCACCGGGCTCAAGCTGCTCGGTGAACTCGGTGAATCCGTGCAGTTGCACACCGTGGCCAAGCCGAGGCTGGCCAGCGTGCTGCTGCGGCCGAGCGGACCCGAGCTCAAGGACGACCGGGTGCGCGCGGCGATCGCCGCGCTGCTCGACCGGAACAAGCTGATCGACGAGGGCACCAAGGGCGGTCCGTCCGCGCAACTGCGCGCCGATTCACTGCTGAAACCGCCGTCGACGGCCGGCTACCGGCCCACCATTCCGGCGGGTGGCCCACCGGCCACACCGGACCCCGCGGAGGCCGGTGAACTGCTCGCCAACGCCGGCTACACCCGGGATTCGGGGATCTGGCGGGATTCCAGCGGTCGCCAACTGTCCCTTGTGGTCGCTTCGCCGGGCCTGCGGGAGCCGTACGCCACGATCGCCAAGGAGCTGACCGCGCAGCTCGTCGCGGCCGGAGTGGACGTGCGCACGGTCAGCCCGCAGCCACGTGAGCTGTTCTCGAACCTGCTCGCGCAACCGGCCGCCGACGGTGACGGCACGCCGATCCCGCCCGCCGACGGCGCGGTCGGCGTGGACATCGCCGTGGTGCCGCAGGCGGTGAGCACCGATCCCGTGCGCACGCTGGCTTCTGAGTTCGGCTGCGCGCCCACCGAGCCCGGCACCACCACGACCGTGCCCGCCGTGCCGTCGAATCCGGCGGCCTTCTGCGACGAATCCCTGCGGAGCGAAATCGAGTCGGCACTCACCGGAATCGGCGACCAGAGCGCGGTGGTCGAGACCATTGAGCCCCAGCTGTGGCAGCGGAACGTGGTGATCCCGCTGTTCCAGCTGGCCGACACGCTCGCGGTGAGCAAGGGCGTTTCCGGGGTCACCCCGGGGCCACCGCTGACCGGGCCGTTCGGCAACGCGGTGAACTGGACGCGCGGTACCAGCTGAAGGCGCGCGTGTTGCGCGTGAATTGCGAGGTTGTTCCGCTCGTCACCCTTTGGTCACGATCGCCTGCCAACTGATGACCAGGGGGACGGAGCCTTTCTAGCGTGCACCAACGGCCGGCGGTCACAGCCACGGCCAGGTGCTAGGAGGGCACAACCGACATGAGGAGAACCAGAGCGGTCCAGGTGGTCTCGTTGTTCGCCGGCACGGCGCTGTTGCTGAGCGCGTGCGGGGGAGGCGGCGACGAGGGCGGTGACCCGAACACCGGCGCGGCCGAGGACATCAAGGGCATGGCCGTCGGCAAGGCGCAGACCGGCGACAACTTCAAGCTGGGGGACGCGCCGGCCAGCGACACCGTCACCGTCGCCATCGACCAGGGGTATTCGGCGTACAACAACGACACCCCGGACGCCAACAGCTCGTACAACACCTTCGTGCTCACTTCGGTGCTGGCCGGGGCGAACGTGCTGGACGGCAACAACAAGGTGCTGCTCAACAACGACGTGCTGGAGTCGTGGACGGTCAAGTCCAAGGACCCGCAGATCGTCGAGTGGAAGATCAAGCCGGGGGTGAAGTGGTCCGACGGCGAGGCGTGGGACTGCGACGACTTCTGGCTGGCGTGGCTCTCGCACAGCAACCAGATCAAGGACGGTGACGCGCCGGTCTTCCAGTCGGCGTCGATCGCCGGTTACGACAAGGTCAGCGCCCCGGTCTGCAAGGACGACCTGACCTTCGAAGCCCAGTTCTCCAGCCCGTACCTGGACTACAAGGGCATGTTCAACTCCACTGCGGTGCTGCCGGCGCACGTGGTCGAGAAGGGCACCGGCATCGCCGACATCAAGACGCTCAACCTGCAGAGCAACCTCGAGGACCTGAAGCGGGTCGCCGAGTTCTGGAACACCAAGTTCAAGAACTTCGACAAGGCGCTGATGCCGGGCTCCGGGCCGTACATGATCACCGCCTTCGACCAGAACGGCCAGTCGGTCACGCTGGAGAAGAACCCGCACTGGATCGGCGCCAAGGGCGGTCCGGCGAAGGTGGTCGTCCGCGGCATCCCGGACACCAAGGCGATGGCCACCGCGCTGCAGAACGGCGAGATCGACGTCGCGTCCTCGGTGCAGCCGGACGTCACCGCGGCCAACACGCTGAAGAGCCTGGCCGCGCAGGGCGTCAAGTACGGTTCGGCGCCGCGCCTGTCGTTCGAGCACCTCGACCTGAACTTCGCCAAGCCGATCTTCCAGGAGGAGGCCACGCGCAAGGCGTTCTTCGAGGTGGTCAACCGCCAGGAGATCGTGGACAAGCTGCTCAAGGAGGTCCAGGCGGACATCCAGCCGCTGAACAGCCTGGTCTTCTACCCCGGCGAGCAGGGCTACACCGACGTCTACAGCGACAAGGCGGGCAAGGGTGCCGAAGCCGCCGCCAAGACGCTGACCGACGCGGGCTGGGTCAAGGGTGCCGACGGCATCTTCGCGAAGAACGGCCAGCGGTTCTCGGTGACGATCACCCACAACACCAACGACCGCCGCAAGCAGACGGTCGAGATCATCATCGCCCAGGCCAAGGCCGCCGGTATCGAGATCACCGACCAGACCGACCCGAACTTCCTCAAGGGGAACCTGGACAAGGGCGAGTACGACATCGCCCTGTTCGGCTGGTCGGCGGCCCCGTTCAAGGCCGAGCAGCCGCCCATCTACGTGCCCAAGGACCAGGGCGGCAGCCAGAACTACCAGAGCCTGAACGACCCGCGGATCAAGACCGCGTACGACAAGGCGGTCGCGGCCACCGACGAGAACGTCGCGCGGGAGGGCTTCGCCGAGGCAGACCGGTACATCGCGGAAAACTATGCGTCGCTGCCGCTGTTCCAGACCCCGTCGATGTGGGGCTTCCGCGGTATCGACAGGGTGTTCAACCAGTCCTACAACGGCGCTCTGTGGAACGTCGGGGAGTGGGCCGTCACCAAGTAGGTATACGCACGACTGAGTGATCATTGATCACAGCGCGGGGCCGGGCGAACACCCGGCCCCGCGTGGTATCCGGGTGAAGTCCGTTGCGCGGTCGGTACCGGGCGGTAACCAAGATATTTCCGGACGTTGGTGGGAAGTCACCCTTTGGTCACGATCGCGCGGTAACTGATGACCGCGTGTGCCCGCGCTTTCTAGCGTGCACCCGCAGTGCGCCAATTGAGGGTTGCTTGGCGTGTCATAAGCTCCGGCTCAACTATCCGGGGCGGGTGGGTCCCCAGGTCCGATGCCCCGGGATCCAGTGCTAGGAGGGCACACGTAAATGAGGAGAAGCAAAGCAGTCTCCGCCATGTCGCTGCTCGCCGGTTCCGCGCTCCTGCTGAGCGCGTGCAGCGGCGGCGGTAACGAGGGCGGCGACCCGAACACCGGCTCGAGCGCCGATATCAAAAGTATGGCGACGGGCAAGGCCCAGAGCGGCGAGAACTTCAAGCTGGGCGCGGCGCCGAACAGCGACCAGGTGATCGTCGGCATCGACCAGGGCTTCTCGGCGTACAACAACGACACGCCGGACTCGAACAGCTCGTACAACACCTACGTGCTGACCACGGTGCTCTCCGGCGCCGACGTGCTCGACGGCAACAACAAGGTGCTGCTCAACAACGACGTGCTCGAGTCGTGGACCGTCACGTCCAAGGAGCCGCAGGTCGTCGAGTGGAAGATCAAGCCCGGGGTGAAGTGGTCCGACGGCGACGCCTGGGACTGCGACGACTTCTACTTTGCCTGGCTCTCGCACAACGGCAAGATCAAGGACGGCGACACGCCGGTCTTCAACTCGGCGGCCACCGCCGGGTACAACCTCGTCAACGAGGCCACCTGCAAGGACGACCTGACCTTCGAGGCCAAGTTCGAGAAGCCCTACCTCGACTACAAGGGCATGTTCAACTCCACCGCGATGATGCCCGCGCACATCGTGGAGAAGCAGACCGGCATCGCCGACATCACCAAGCTCAACCTGAACAGCCCCCTCGAGGAGCTGAAGAAGGCCGGCGACTACTGGACCAACAAGTTCAAGGACTTCGACCCGGCCACCATGCCGGGCTCGGGCCCGTACAAGATCACCGCCTTCGACCCCAACCAGGAGTCGGTGACGCTGGAGAAGAACCCGCTCTGGATCGGTGAGAAGGGCGGCCCGGCCAAGATCATCGTCCGGGCGATGAAGGACACCAAGGCGATGGCCACCGCGCTGCAGAACGGTGAGATCGACGTCGCGGCGTCGACCCAGCCGGACGCCACCGCCGCGGCCACCATGAAGGGCCTCGCCGCGCAGGGCGTGACCTACGGTTCGGCCTCGCAGCTGACCTTCGAGCACCTCGACCTGAACTTCGCCAAGCCGATCTTCCAGAAGCAGGAGACCCGCAAGGCGTTCTTCGAGGTGGTCAACCGCCAGGAGATCGTGGACAAGCTCCTCAAGGAGGTCCAGGCCGACGCGCAGCCGCTGAACAGCATCGTCTTCTACCCGGGCGAGCAGGGCTACACCGACCTGTACAGCGACAAGGCGGGCAAGGGTGCCGAAGCCGCCGCCAAGACGCTGACCGACGCCGGCTGGGTCAAGGGTGCCGACGGCATCTTCGCCAAGGACGGCCAGCGGTTCTCGGTCACCATCACGCACAACCAGAACGACCGCCGCAAGCAGACCGTGGAGATCATCATCGCCCAGGCCAAGGCCGCGGGCATCGAGATCACCGACCAGACCGACCCGAACTTCCTCAAGGGGAACCTGGACAAGGGCGAGTACGACATCGCCCTGTTCGGCTGGTCCGCGGCGCCGTTCAAGGCCGAGCAGCCCTCGATCTACATCCCGAAGGACCAGGGCGGTAGCCAGAACTACCAGAGCCTGAACGACCCGCGGATCAAGGAAGCCTTCGACAAGGCCGTTTCGGCGACCGACGAGGCGCAGGGCACGGCGGCCTACCAGGAAGCCGACAAGTACATCGCGGAGAACTACGCGACGCTGCCGCTGTTCCAGACCCCGTCCATGTGGGGCTTCCGGGGCATCGACAAGGTGTACATGCAGTCGTACAACGGTGCGCTGTGGAACGCCGGTGAGTGGGAGAAGACCAGCTAGTTCTGGTCTCTTCCGCTTCCCACCGATCGACCCGGCGGGGATCGGGGACCGGCCACAAGCCGGCCCCGATCCCCTTCGGAAGTAGCTGTTGACGCCCGGGACCGGGGCACTACGGTGTACCTGGAATTCCGGGCTCGGTTGCGTTCCAGGCCGGGCCCCGACGAGGAGCAATTAGTTGAACCTGGTTGTCTACGTACTACGTCGCATAGCGATCTCCATTCCCATTCTGCTGATCGCCACTTTCCTGTGTTTCCTGATGGTCGCCGGGGCAGGCGACCCGCTCGGCGAACTGCGCGGGAACCCGAACGTCAGCCGCGAGGCGGTCGACGAGCTGGCTCGCCAGCTCGGCCTTGACCAGGGCCTGGTGCCCCGGTACTTCGACTGGCTCGGCAGCTTCCTGACCGGTGACTGGGGCGTTTCCATCGCCCAGGGTCAGGGCCTGCAGCCGGTTTTCCCGAAGGTGATGAGCGCCTTCGAGGTGACCGCCCGGCTGGTCATCGGTACCGAGCTCCTCGCGGTGGTCCTCGGCGTGACCGTCGGCGTGATCGCCGCCGTCAAGCAGTACTCCATCGTCGACTACATCGCGACCACGGTCGCGTTCCTGCTGTTCTCGATGCCGATCTTCTGCGTCGCCATCGTGCTCAAGCAGTACGCGATCGAGATCAACGTGCTGGTCCGCGACCTCGGGTGGGACGAATGGCTGGGCAATCCCTGGCTGCGCACCACGAGCCCGGAGAACCTGCAGGCGGACGGTCTGTTCGACTTCGCCACCAAGTACGTCGGCGCGTTCCTGCTGCCGACCCTGTCGATCATGGCGATCAGCTTCGCGGCCTACAGCCGCTTCCAGCGCGCTTCGATGCTGGAGACGCTGAACGCGGACTACGTGCGGACCGCGCGGGCGAAGGGGCTGTCCTCCTCCCGCGTGATCTTCCGGCACGCCTTCCGCAACGCCCTGATCCCGGTCACCACGCTGTTCTCGGTCAACTTCGCCGCGGTGCTCACCGGGGCGATCATCACCGAGCGGGTGTTCAACTGGAACGGCATGGGGTCGGTGCTGGTCGAGGCCGTCGACCGGAACGACCCGAACGTGCTGATGGGCTGGCTCGTACTGGTCGCCACGATGGTGGTGGTCGCCAATCTGATCGCCGACCTGATGTACGGCATCCTGGACCCGAGGATTCGCGTTGGCTGACATGAACTCACTCCTGACCGGTGCGCAAACCGCATCGGAGGGCACGTCGGCGACCCCCAACGCGCCCGCGCCCGAGCCGTCCAGCCAGGGCAAGCTGGTCCTGCGGAAGTTCCTGCGCCACAAGGCCGCGATGATCTCCAGCGCGGTGCTGTTGCTGCTGGTGCTGGTCACCGTGCTGATGCCGATCTTCTGGCCGTACGACTACGAGCAGACCGTCGGCGGCTTCCTGCCGCCGAGCGGCGAGCACCCGCTCGGCACCACGCAGGTCGGCAAGGACATGGTCTCGCAGGTGCTGCGGGGTACCCAGTACTCGCTGCTGATCGCGCTCACCGTGTCGATCCTGTCCACCACGCTGGGCGTGCTGATCGGGGCCAGCGCCGGTTACCTGCGCGGGTTCACCGACTCGGCGGCCTCGCGGCTGACCGACCTGTTCCTGATCGTGCCGCAGGTCGCCGCGGCGGCCATCCTGGTCAAGGTGGCCGGCGGCGGTTCGTGGTACGTGGTGGCGCTGGTGCTGGCGGCCTTCGGCTGGATGCCGATCGCCAGGATCGTCCGCGCCGAGGCGATGTCGCTGTCGCAGCGGGAGTTCGTCGAGGCCTCGCGGGCGGCCGGTGCCGGTACCGGACGGATCATCTTCAAGCACCTGGTGCCGAACATGGTCGGCAGCATCACGGTGAACGCGACGCTGGCCGTCGCGCAGGCCGTGCTGGCCGAGGCCGCGCTGTCGTTCATCGGCCTCGGTGTGCAGCTGCCGGACACCTCGCTCGGCCGGGTCATCCTGGAGAACTACGCGCAGCTGCAGGGCAGGCCGTGGCTGTTCTTCGGCCCGTTCGTGGTGCTGGTGCTGATCTCGCTCACCATCAACTTCATCGGCGACGGCCTGCGGGACGCTTTCGACCCGCGGCAGCGCAGGATGAAGGCGTAGTACGTACCTCGATTCACCAAAAAGGGGAGCCTCCGTTCGCGGTGGCTCCCCTTTTCGCGCCCCGCCCTTTGGACACGAATGTGGCTTTCGGGGCGAAAAGTGCCCCGAAAGCCACATTCGTGTCCAGGAAAAGGGAGAGGCCCCCGCATCCCAGCGGACCTGGGATGCGGGGGCCTCGTCAGGCCTGGCCGGGTATCAGTCGGCGACCGGGGCGAGCTTGCCCGCTTCCCAGGCCTTCCGGCGCTCCGCCTGCAGGACGGGGTCGGCCACCGGAGCCGCCGACAGCAGCCGCCGGGTGTAGTCCTCCTGGGGCGAGTGCAGCACCTGGTCCCGCGTGCCGACCTCGATCAGCTTCCCGTGCTGCATCACCGCCACCCGGTCCGCCAGCAGGTCCACCACGGCCAGGTCGTGGCTGATGAACAGGCAGGCGAACTGCAGGCTCTGCTGCAGGTCGAGGAACAGGTCGAGCACCCGCGCCTGCACCGACACGTCCAGCGCCGAGGTCGGCTCGTCGGCGATCAGCAGCTGCGGGTCCAGCGCGAGCGCCCGCGCGATCGAAACGCGCTGCCGCTGCCCGCCGGACAGCTCGTGCGGGTACCGGTTGCGGTAGTGCCCGCCCAGCTCCACGTTGTCCAGCAGGGTCTCCACCCGGTCGTTGAGCGCCTTGCCCTCGACCACCTTGTGCAGCACCAGCGGCTCGGCGATGGACTCGCCGATGGTCATCTTCGGGTCCAAAGTGGACGCCGGGTCCTGGAACACGATGGAGAAGTAGCGGCGCAGCGGGCGCAGTTCCTTGGCGGTGAGCTTGGTGATGTCACGCCCGGCGATGAACACCTGACCCTCGGTCGGGTCGAGCAGGCGGATCGCGCAGCGGCCCACCGTCGACTTGCCCGAACCGGACTCGCCGACCAGGCCGAGGATCTCGCCCTTGCTGATGTGCAGCGAGACGTCGTCGACCGCGCGGTTCTTCTGCTGACCGCGGCGGCCCGGGTACTCCAGCACCAGGTTCTTGATCTCGAGGGCGTACGCCGTCTCCTCGATCTGCGCTTCCAGCTCCTCGTCTTCGAGCCGGATGTCCTCGGTGGCGACCTCGAGCGACTCGGTCTCCAGCAGCCGCCTGCCCTCGGGGCGCTGCCCCAGCACCGGCACCGCGGCCAGCAGCTTGCGGGTGTACTCCTCCTTCGGCGAGGCGAACAGCTCGCGCACCGGCGCGGTCTCCACGATCTCGCCCTGGTACATCACCACCACGCGGTCGGCCAGGTCGGCCACCACGCCCATGTCGTGCGTGATCAGCACGATCGCGGTGTTCAGCGTGTCCCGCAGCTTGCGCAGCAGGCCGAGGATCTCCGCCTGCACGGTCACGTCCAGCGCCGTGGTCGGCTCGTCGGCGATGATCACCTTCGGGTCGCAGGCGATCGCCATCGCGATCACCACGCGCTGGCGGAGGCCGCCGGAGAGCTGGTGCGGGTACTGCTTGAACCGGACCGGCGGGTTCGGGATGCCGACCATGTCCAGCAGTTCGATGGCGCGCGCGTCGGCGGCGGCCTTCGACAGGTCCTGGTGGGTGCGCAGCGCCTCGCGGATCTGCCAGCCGATCGTGTAGACCGGGTTCAGCGCGCTCATCGGCTCCTGGAAGATCATCGCGATCTCGTTGCCGCGGACCTTGCGCAGCTCGGCGTCCTTCATGCCGCCGAGATCGGTCTGCTCGAGGCGGCGCTCGCCGGCGATCTTGGTGGTCTTCGGCAGCAGGCCGAGCACCGACATCGAGGTCACGGACTTGCCGGAGCCGGACTCGCCGACCACCGCGACGATCTCGCCGGGCGCCACGTCGAACCCGATCCCCTTGACGGCCTGCACGATGCCGTCGTCGGTGGAGAACGTGATGTGCAGGTCCGAGATGGACAGCACGGAACCCGAGGTCGTTGTTGCTTCAGTGCTCACCAAGATGCCCTTCGTGGGGGTACACGTAGCGAGCCCTTCCACAGCGGTTTTTCGCCGTAACCGAGGTACCGCTCGCACGTCACGTACAACTCTGCCGGGCAGGATATCCGAGGCACGCCCGCGTGGAATACCAACGCACGAATTAATCTGAAGCCGTGATCTCGCCAGAACCCCGCAGGTTGCTGCTGGTCCACGCCCATCCCGACGACGAAACGCTGACCACCGGCGGCACCATCGCCCGGTACGCCGCCGAGGGCGTCGAGGTGACGGTCGTCACGTGCACGCTCGGCGAGGAGGGCGAGATCATCCCGCCCGAGCTGGCCCAGCTCGGCTCGTGGGCGGGTGACCAGCTCGGCGGGTACCGCAGCGGCGAGCTGGCGGCGGCCTGCCAGGCGCTGGGCGTCACCCGGCACCACTACCTCGGCGGCATCGGCCGCTGGCGCGACTCCGGCATGGCGGGCACGCCGTCGGCCGAGCACCCGCGTGCCTTCGTGCGCGGGCTGATCGAGGAGCAGGCCGGTCAGCTGCGCACGCTGCTCGACGAACTGCGGCCGCAGGTGGTGGTCACCTACGACGACTTCGGCGGGTACGGCCACCCCGACCACATCCGCGCGCACGAGGTCACCATGGCCGCGGTGGCCGGTGCCGAGTCGGTGGCGCGCGTGTTCCACACGGTGTCGTCGGCCGGTGACACCTCGCGCGGGCTCGCCCTGCTCCGGGAGCGGGCGGACGTCGGGTTCCGCGTGCCAGCCGACAGCGAGCTGCCCGCCACCCCCGATGAGGTGATCACCACCAGGGTGGACGTGTCCGGGCACCTGGCCGCGAAGGTGGCCGCTCTGCGGGCGCACGCCACGCAGGTGCACGTCGGCGACGGGGTGTTCGCGTTGTCCAACAACCTCGCGCAGCCGATGGCCACCACCGAATGCTTCGTGCTGGTCTCCGGGGACGGCACCGGCGCCGCCACCGACCTGTTCGGGGGCTGGGACTGATGCGCTCGCTGCTGGCGGCCGTGCTGGTCGTGGACGCGATCCTGCTGGCCGTGCTGGAGCTGTTCTTCCTGCCGCTGCGGGCCGACGGCACGCTGCTGCCCGCGCTGGGCGCGTTCCCGGTGCCGGTCTCGCTGGTGGTGGCCGCGATCACCACGCCGGTGCTGGTGCTGGCCGGTCGCGCGCTGGTCGGCCCGCCGTTCGCCGGGGTGGTGCTGGCGGTGTGGGCGGGCGCGGCGATCGCGTTCGCCATGTTCGGACCCGGCGGGGACCGGGTATTCGTCGGAGACTGGCGTGGATTGCTGTTGCTGGCCGTCGGTGCGCTGCCGGGCGCGTTCGCCGTCGGTGGTTCGCTGCGAACGGGACGGGAGGCGAAGGTCGGTGGGTGAGGCGATTTCGGACGCCCAGGTGGTGAAGGTGCTGCGGCCGTTCGTCCGCGGCTGCGGGCCGATGCTGGACGCGCTGCGCGAATCGGACCCGCTCGGGCTGCTGGCCCGCGCGCGGAAACGCGACGACGGCTCGGAACTCGACGGCGTTGATCCGGGCCTGCGCGACAAACTGCTCAACGGGCTCACTTCGGTGAAGGTTCCCGGTACCGAAGCCTGGGCCGCGATGGACGCCGACGAGCGGACCAGCTGGTGGGTCAACCGCGTCGGCCGGTTCACCGCGCTGCTCACCTCGATCCCCGGCCTCGGCGGCGCGCTGGCCGACCGGCTGCCGGTGCAGGACGCGCTCGGCGCCGCCGCGCAGGGCCTGCTGCTGTGCGCGATCAGCGGCGAGCACGGCATCACCGAGGTCGGCGACCGCGTGCGCCTGATCGCCTGGGTGCTGTTCGAACGGGACATCGATCCCGTGCTGGCCGCGGGCAAGGACGCCGCGCACGACGCTTCGGCGGAGGACTCGCGGACCGATGAGCTGACCGAAGAACTCACCGGCGCCAAGCGCGAGCACGGCCGCCTGACGGTGAAGGCGGCCGGGCGCACGCTGTGGCGGCTCGGGCGCTCGCTTCTGTCCATCGTGGACGAACTGGAGAAGCGCCCGCGCGGGCGGCTGATCCACCGCGCGCTCGGCAAGCTGCCGGTGGTCGGCATGGCGGGCGACTACCTCGGCGAGCGGTCCGGGCTGAAGCGGGTGGCCAGGCGCGCCCACGCCTGGATCGACCGGGTGGCCGTCTAGGTCTACGCGTCCTAGGTGGTCCAGAAGCGGAAGGCGTACTGCCCGACCGCCGAAGCCATCGAGTTGCCGCCGACGGCGTCGAAGACCGCGGCGGTGAGGTCCCACAGCGTGTTGCCCACCGCGGGCACCGCGAGGATGAGCGCGAACAGCACCAGCGGCGCCCACGGCCGCGCCTTCGCCCCGAATTCACGTGCCTGGGGCGAGAGGTACGGCTCGATCGCGCCGTAGCCGTCGAGGCCGGGCACCGGCAGGATGTTGATCACAAAGGCGAGGATCTGCAGCGAGGCCAGGTAGGACAGCCCGATGGTGAGACCGGTCGGCATCGGGATCAGCGCCACCGAGACGGTCAGCACGATGCCGAGCGCGAGGTTGCTCAGCGGCCCGGCGAGCGAGACCCACGAGGACACCGAGCGCGACCGCAGCGCCCAGCGGTTGATCCACACCGCGCCGCCGGGCAGCGGGATGCCGCCGATGGCCAGGATCAGCAGCGGGATCAGGATGGAGAAGACCGGATCGGTGTACCGGCGGATGTCCATCGTCAGATAGCCCTTGGCGGCCACCTCGTTGTCACCGCCGCGGTAGGCCACCAGCGCGTGGCCGAACTCGTGGAGCACCAGCGAAACCGCCCAGCCGCCGAGGATCAGCAGCACGGCGCCGGCGGTGCCGACCCAGTCGCGCTCGCCGATGAACACGCGGCCGGTCAGCTCGTCGAACGGGAACGGGCTCTGCAGGGCCATCAGCACCCCGCCGGCGACGGTGACCGCCAGCAGGGCGTAGAACAAGGGACTTGGGCGGGTGGCAGAACGGTGCACGGGTCCAGTCTCCCCATCGACGTTGGGTGGCGCACGGCGTGTCCGCTTGCGCGAACGGTCTTCGGTATCCCCCGAACACGCTACTCAGCTTGACCTGACCCGATTACACGGGTGTAATCACAACGATGTCATTCGTTGGAGCAAGGGGATCAACGGGTGATTTCGGTACCGCCAGCCTGGGAGTGCGTGGAAGCGAGGAGGCGGACATGCGGTCAGCGATCGACGGAAGGGAAGGGGGCTCGGTCATGGATTGGGGCGAACGCCCGGAGCAGGAACTGGGGGTTCTCACTGATCTTTTCGACCCGGCCGAGGAGCAGCAGTGGCAGGAACGCGCGCTGTGCGCGCAGACCGACCCGGAGGCCTTCTTCCCGGAAAAGGGGGGCTCCACCAGGGAAGCCAAGCGGATCTGCCAGGGCTGCGAGGTGAAGGACGAATGCCTCGAGTACGCGCTGGCGCACGACGAACGCTTCGGCATCTGGGGCGGGCTGTCCGAGCGCGAGCGGCGCAAGCTCAAGAAACGCGTGGTTTAGGCAAAAGCTCCGCGAGACGGCGTGTTCGCCGGGTGTGCCGCGCACCCCGGGGAGCACGCCGTCTCGCCGTTTGACCGGCCGGGTTTCCAGTCAGTGAGACCGACGAGACCCTCCTAACGCGACAGTCGCCCCGCCGGGGTGCCCGGGCGCGCTGGCCGTAGGGTGGGCGGGTGCCGAGCTTCGCCACCGTGCCCGTTCTCGCGGTTTTGGTCTGCCACAACGGGGAAGCGTGGCTGCCGCTGGCGTTGTCCGCGTTGCGCCGCAGCGGCCCGCGACCCCGGCACGTGCTCGCCGTGGACACCGGTTCCACGGACCGGACTCCCTTGCTGCTCGCCGAAGCCGCCGATCCGGAAGCCGCGGTCGGTGGTGAGGGCCCGGTTCTTGACGGGATTCTCACACTCTCGGGTGAAACCGGTTTCGCCGAAGCGGTTTCCGCCGCCGTCGCGCACGCCACCGAGCGCTGGGGTGATCCCGGTTCGTGGCTCTGGCTGCTGCACGACGATTGCGCGCCCGAGCCGGACTGCCTCGACCGGTTGCTGCGCGCGGCCGAAACCTCACCCTCGGCGGGGGTTCTCGGGCCGATTTCGGTCGACTGGACCGATCCACGGCTGCTCACCGAAGCCGGCCTGTCCACCGACGCCTCCGGGCACCGGCAGTCGGTCGCCGGTGAGCTGGAGCACCGGCCGGAGCAGAGCACCGAGGTGCTCGCCGTGCCCAGCGCGGGCGTGCTCGTCCGCCGTGAACTGTGGACCGAGCTGGGCGGCTTCGACACCGAGATCCCGTTGCTGCGCGAGGACATCGACTTCGGCTGGCGCGCGAACGCGGCGGGCAGCGTGGTGCTGTCGGTGCCGACCGCGCGCATGCGGCACGTGCGCGCGCTGGCCACCGGGCAGCGCACCGCGCACGCGGTGCCCGGCTCGCTGGCCGCCGCCGATCGCGCGCTCGGCCTGCGCACCTTCCTGGTCAACTGCTCGGCGTTGTCGTTCTGGTGGGGCCTGCCGCGCCTGCTGCTGCTCTGCCTGCTGCGCGGACTCGGCTTTGCCTTGCTGCGCCGGGGAAATCGGGCGGCCGCGGAGTTCAAGGCAATCGGTTACCTGGCCGGTGGGCGGGCAGGGCTCAGGGCGGCGCGCCGGGAGCGGGCCGGCCACCGCAATTCCGTGCGCGGCTTGCTGGTCGGCCGGTTCGTCCGGCTGCGCAACGCCACCCGTGCGCTGGTGCTGCTGCTGATCCGGCGGCGGGTGGCGAGCGAGGCCGCGCTCGGCAGGTTGCCCGAAACCACCGCCGCCGAAACCGCGTGGATCCCACCGGAGGCGATGGGCGGCGCCGCCGGTGGCCGCCGCCCGGTCGGACCGGACGCGCTGCCCGCCGGGGCACGCAGCTCGGGACGGTCGCTGGTGTCGGGACTGCGGCGGCCGTCCGGCGTGGTCGCGGTCGAACTGCCCGAGGAGCCCGCCGCCGAACCGGAGCGGCCACGGCCGACGCCAGGCCCGCGTGAGGCCGCGCGCGAACTCGTTTTTGTCGAAGTGAACCGGCGGCGCATTCTCGCCGCGACGGTGTTCTCACCGCCGGTTGTGCTTTTTGTGGTGCTGACCGCGATCGCGCTGGTGACCAACTCCGGGCGGCTCGGCTTCGACCTGGCGGGCGGGCACCTGCTGCCGGTCGGCGGGCTGGGGCAGCTGTGGTCGGACTACCTGGCGTCCTGGCACGCGGTCACCGGCGGCACGGCGGCCGCGGCCCCACCGACGCTGGCCGTGCTCGGCCTGCTCGGCGCGGTGTTCCAGCCGGTCGGCGGCCCGGCCACGCTGGTCGCGCTGGTGCTGCTGCTCGAAGCGCCGATCGCCGCGCTCCTCGCGTACGCCGTCACGCGGCGGCTGCGGGTGCACCGGTGGGTGCGGGCCGTGGTGGCGGCTGGTTACGGACTGCTGCCCTCGGCCACCGCGAGCGTCGCGCAAGGTCGCCTGGACGTGGTCGGTGCGCACCTGCTGCTACCCGTGGTGCTCGGCGGGATCGTCGCCGTGCTGACCGCCGAGCGGCGCCAGTGGCTGCACACGGCGGTGCTGTGCGCGCTGGGGCTGGCGGTGTTCGGCGCCTTCTCGCCGCTCGGCCACGCACTCGCCCTGGTGGGCCTGGTGATCGCCTTTGTCGTGCTCCCGGCGCCCGGCCTGCTGGTGCGGCGGGCCGCGTCGGTGGTGATCGTGGTGGTCCTGCCGTTGCTGCTGCTCCTGCCGTGGCCCGCGGTGCTGGTGCGGTACCCCAAGTTCCTGCTGCACGGGCTGGGCGCGCCCGCCGGCCCGCAGCCCGGTGCCGGTGAGCTGTTCGGGCTGGCGCCCGGTGGACCCGGTGCCTGGCCGGTCGGCGTGGTGGTGCCGGTCGCCGCGCTGATGGCGTTGATCCTGCGGCCGACCGCCCGGGCGGTGCCCGGCCTGCTGCTGGCGCTGCTGGGCGTGGCGGGGGTGGTGCTGGTGCGCTCGGTCGAGGTCGCGGACAGCCCGGGCGGCGTGCTCACGCCGGGTTTTGCCGGGGTGCCGCTGCTGGTGACCGGGGCCGGTCTGCTGTGGGCGGTGCTCGCCGCCTGCGAGCGGACCACCGCACCGAGCGCGGCCTGGCTGCCGAAGGCGGCGGCCATCGGCGGGGTCGTGCTGCTCGCCGTGCTGGCCACCGGTGCGTTGATCACCGGACGTGACGGCCCGCTCACCGCGGGCGGTGGGCTGCGCCTGGCCGACCCGCTGACCAGCGAACTCGCGCAGACCCAGCGATCCGTCGTGGTGCTGGCCGGTGGGGGAGAACCGGCGCGGCAGGCGGCCGGGCGGCTGCCGTCCTACGGCGACGACGAGCTGGTGCCGACCACCGGCGCGCGCGAACGGCTCGCCGACTGGCAGGTCAACCTGCTCAGCGGTGTGCGCGAGCCGGTGCAGGAGGCGGTGGCGGGCATGGCCGCCAACGGGGTGCTCTTCGTGGTGCTGCCGCCGGGTGTGGACAGCGCGCCGATCCAGGCGATCGCCGACGAGCAGGTGGCCGCGGCGCCACCGGCGTCGGACGGGCGGCAGGTGCTGCGGCTGACCACGGTCGGCGGTCCGGTGGTGCTGATCTCACCCGAGCTGGCGCAGCGGGCGGTCAACGGGCGGCCGCCGGAGATCCAGTCGGCCGACGCCTCGGTGGCCGGGACCGCGGTGGTCGACGCGGTGCCGCCGGAGGTCAGGGTGCGGGTGTCCGACGGACCGGCCGGGCGGCTGCTGGTGCTGGCCGCGGACGAGGAACCGGGCTGGAAGGCGACGGTCAACGGCGAGCAGGCGGCCATCGTGCGTGCCTGGGGTCACCAGGTGGCGGTCGCGGTGCCGACGCGGCAGGCCGAGGTGGTGGTCGAATACAGCGGGGGCGGGCGGAACATCCTGCTGCTGGTGCAGGTCGCGGCCCTGCTGTTCGCGGCGCTGACCGCGGTGCCGAGCCGCCGTCAGTCGCCTTCGATCACGTCCGGCTCGACGCCGAGGTAACCGGCGACCTGCTCGACCAGCACGTCGTGCACCAGTTCGGCGAGTTCGGCCGGGTCCTTCGCCCGGGCTTCCAGCGGACGCCGGTACAGCACGATCCGCGCGCGCGTGGGCAGGCCCGCCCGGTCGACCCCGGCCGGGACCAGCCTGGACAGCGGGACCGAGCCGTCGTGCAGCACGCCCTCGGTGTTCACCGGGCGGCCGTTGCGGCGGACCTCCGGCACGTCGTCGACGGCCACGTCCAGCTTGGTCAGCTCGTGCCGCCAGCGTGCCTCGATCGGCTCCAGCGCGTCCAGGACCAGCGCGTCGAACTTCTCCGCCCGGCTCGAGGCGGCAGGCAGGGAGGACGGGTACAGCGGCCCGCGCAGGCCACGCCCGTGCCGGTCCCGGCGCAGGCGCTGCTGCTGTCGGAATCCACGAGCCATCGCCACGGAACGAAAGGGTACGCGCCCCGGTGGACGAGGCGAGAATCCGCCTCACCGGTGCGCCTGCGCGAAGTGGCGCGTGTTAAGCGCTATCGTCTGACCTTGTGCCGAGCGTACGAAAGTGTTCGCGGACAGGGTGCCTGGAGCCCGCTGTCGCCACGCTGACCTACGCCTACAGCGACTCGACCGCTGTCGTGGGACCGTTGGCGACGGCCTCCGAGCCGCACTCCTATGACCTGTGCGAGGAGCACGCCCTGCGGCTGACCGCGCCGAGGGGCTGGGAGGTCGTGCGCCACGAGGGCGGCTTCGCCGCACCACAGCCCTCTGGTGACGAGCTCACCGCACTCGCCGAAGCCGTCCGGGAGGCGGGCCGCTCCGACGGGCCGCCCGCCCCGCCGGAGCCCGACGCGCCCTCCGGCCGCCGCGGCCACCTCCGGGTCCTGCCGGACCCGATCAAGCATTAGTCGTTTTCCTCCGTTCATCAGTACCTGCATCCGCCGTCGTACCCCGCCGGTAGGCTTTCCGACGCGCATCGAGCGCACGAGCCGTCGTCGAAACCACCGGGAGAGGGCGTGTCAGACCTGTCGGGCATCGTGAAGGCCTACGACATCCGAGGCGTTGTCGGGGAAGAGCTGAACGCCGACCTCGTCCGGGACTTCGGGGCCGCGTTCGCGCTGCTCGTGAAGCTGGACGTGCCCACCGCGGTGGTGATCGGCCACGACATGCGGGAGTCCTCGCCCGGCCTGGCCGCCGCCTTCGCCGAAGGCGTCACCTCGCAGGGGCTCGACGTGATCAACATCGGCCTGGCCAGCACCGACCAGCTGTACTTCGCGTCGGGCTCGCTGAACCTGCCCGGCGCGATGTTCACCGCCAGCCACAACCCGGCCAAGTACAACGGCATCAAACTGTGCCGCGCCGGGGCCGCCCCGGTCGGCCAGGACTCCGGCCTCGGTGAGATCCGCGACATGGTGACCCAGGGCGTGCCCGAGTTCGCCGGGCAGCGCGGCACGGTGACCGAGCGCGACGTGCTCGCCGACTACGCCGCCCACCTGCGCGGCCTGGTCGACCTGTCCGCCAACCGGCGGCTCAAGGTCGTGGTGGACGCGGGCAACGGCATGGGCGGGCACACCGTGCCGACCGTGTTCGACGGGCTGCCGATCGAGGTCGTCCCGATGTACTTCGAGCTGGACGGCAGCTTCCCGAACCACGAGGCCAACCCGCTCGACCCGAAGAACCTGGTCGACCTGCAGGCCAAGGTGCGCGAGGTGGGCGCCGACGCGGGCCTGGCCTTCGACGGCGACGCCGACCGCTGCTTCGTGGTCGACGAGCGTGGTGAGCCGGTGTCGCCGAGCGCGGTGACCGCGCTGGTGGCCGTGCGCGAGCTGGCCAAGGAGCCGGGCGCCACCATCATCCACAACCTGATCACCTCCCAGGCGGTGCCGGAGATCGTCGCCGAGCACGGCGGCAAGCCGGTGCGGACCAGGGTCGGGCACTCGTTCATCAAGCAGGAGATGGCCGCCACCGG
Organism: Amycolatopsis albispora; assembly: GCF_003312875.1. NCBI lineage: Bacteria > Bacillati > Actinomycetota > Actinomycetes > Pseudonocardiales > Pseudonocardiaceae > Amycolatopsis > Amycolatopsis albispora. The sequence goes on along the minus strand of NZ_CP015163.1, from coordinate 5,002,698 downwards.
CGCGATCTTCGGCGGTGAGCACTCCGCGCACTACTACTTCCGCGACTTCTGGAAGGCCGACACCGGCATGCTGGCCGCGCTGCACGTGCTGGCCGCGCTCGGCGAGCAGGACGGCACGCTGTCCGAGCTGACCGCCCAGTACTCGCGCTACGCCGCCTCCGGCGAGATCAACTCGACGGTGGACGACCAGGTCGCCCGCCAGGTCGCGGTCAAGGACGCCTTCGCCGGCCGGGACGGCGCGCTGGTCGACGAGCTGGACGGGCTGACCGTGCGGCTGGCCGACGGCAGCTGGTTCAACCTGCGTGCCTCGAACACCGAGCCGCTGCTGCGCCTCAACGTGGAGGCGCCGGACGAGCAGGCGGTCCGTGCCCTGACCGATGAGGTTCTGGCGATAGTTCGTGACTGAGGCGAGGGTATTCACGGACCTCGCGGTGGTAAGGAGGAACCATGGCCGTAACGCTTGACGAGCAGCTGCTCGAGATCCTGGCATGCCCGTCCGAGGATCACGCGCCGCTGCGGCCGGGTTCTCCGGACGACCCGGAGGCGGACGCGCTCACCTGCACCTCGTGTGGCCGCGTGTACCCGGTCCGCGACGGCATCCCGGTGCTGCTGCTCGACGAGGCCACCGAGGCCACCGAGGTCACCGAACGGGCCGAGAAGGATCCCGCGACCGATGGTGATTGACGACACGCTGCTCGACGACCCGTCGCGGCTGGCCGACGTCGACTCCGCGGGGTTGCTGCGCGCCACCGCGATGGCCGGCGCGCAGGTCAGGGCCACCACCGAGGCGGCGGCCGAGATCGGCCTCGCCGACCGGCTGGACGTCGGGCGCCCGCGGGCGCTGGTGCTGCTGGCCAGGCCGGGCGTCGGCCGCACGGTGACCAGCGTGCTCGCCGCGCTGCTCACCCCGACCTGCCCGGTGCCGATCGTGGTCAGCGAGGCGGTGCCGTCCTGGATCGGCGCGCTCGACGTGGTGGTCGCGCACACCGAGCAGGGCGACGACCGCGAGCTGGCGGTGTCGCTGGAGCGCGCCGCCCGCTACGGCGCGACCGTGGTGGTCTCGGCCCCGCCGGACGGCCCGGTGGCCGCCGCGGTGTCCGGGCGCGGGCTGCTGCTCGCGCCGCGCGTGCCGGTGCCGCCGGAGCTGTCGTTCCCGCGTGCGCTCGCCGCCGGGCTGCTCACCGCGAACGCGCTGGGTGTGCTGGTCGCCGACGTGGAGGCGCTGGCTGACCAGCTGGACGCCGAGGCCGAACGCGACCAGCCCGGCCACGAGTCCTTCGTGAACCCGGCGAAGGCGCTGGCGCTGCGGCTGGCCGAGCGCACCCCGCTGCTGTGGGGGCTGGACCCGGTGGCGGTGGCCGTGGCCGGGCACGCCGCGCACTCGTTCGCCGCGCATTCGGCGATGGTCTGCGACGTGGCCGACTACCATCAGGCGCTCGCCCGGCCGGCGCTGCACCGCGCCGCGGTCGGCAGCACCACCGAACGCGACATCTTCGCCGACCCGGACGAGGGCGGGCTGCCGCAGCCGAGGGTGCTGCTGCTGTCGCTGCGGTCCGGTCCGGGCGCGGAGGCCGCCCGGCGCCAGGCCGAGGACATGCTCGCCGGGGTCGACGTGCTCGCCCCCGCCGAGGAGATCGACGCCGACGAGCCCACCAGGGCGGCGGTGCTCGCACTACGGTTCGAGCTCGCCGCGATCTACCTGGGGCTGGCCGCGGGAAGCATCGGAGGGGCAGGCCGCTACACGTCCGCGACCGCGTGAGTGGCAGGTCGAAGTCCGCGCCGGGGGCCGCCCCGGCCGAAGTGGTGACCAGGTCGCCGAGGAGTTGAGAGCACAGTGGAGCTGCTGCGCAATGCCGTGCGGCCCTACGCATGGGGATCGAGGACCACCATCCCCGAGCTGCTGGGCCGGCCGGTGCCGGCACCGCACCCGGAGGCCGAGCTCTGGATGGGGGCGCACCCCGGCGACCCGTCGAAGGTGGTCGGCGCGGACGGGGTCGAGCGCAGCCTGCTGGAGCTGGTCGAGGCCGACCCGGTGGCCCAGCTCGGCGAGACCTGCGCCGGCACCTGGGGCAACCGGCTGCCGTTCCTGCTGAAGATCCTGGCCGCCGAGGAGCCGCTGTCGATGCAGGCGCACCCGTCGGCCGACCAGGCCGCCGAGGGCTACGCGCGCGAGGAGGCGGCGGGCATCCCGCGTGACGCGGCGAACCGGAACTACCCGGACCCGACCGCGAAGCCCGAGCTGGTGTGCGCGCTCACCGAGTTCCACGCGCTGGCCGGGTTCCGCGACCCGACGCGCACGGTGAAGCTGCTCAACGCGATCGAGACGCCGGGGCTGGCGAAGTACACCAGCCTGCTCGCCGCGCAGCCGGATTCGGACGGGCTGCGCGCGTTGTTCACCACGTGGATCACGCTGCCGCAGGCCACGCTGGACGAGTTGTTGCCGGAGGTGCTGGACGCGTGCGTCGCGCACGTGAAGGAGCACGGCGAGTTCAACACCGAATGCCGCACCATTCTCGGGCTGGGTGAGGCGCACCCGCGTGACGCCGGGGTGCTGGCCGCGCTGCTGCTGAACCGCCTGGTGCTGCGGGCGGGCGAGGCGATCTACCTGCCGGCCGGGAACCTGCACCTGTACCTGCACGGCACGGCGGTGGAGATCCTGGCGAACTCGGACAACATCCTGCGCTGCGGGCTGACGCCGAAGCACGTGGACGTGCCGGAGCTGTTGCGCGTGGTGGACTTCAACGCCGCCGAGATGCCGGTGCTCAAGGGCGAAGAGGGCGACTGCGGTGCGGTGTACCGGACCGGGGCGCCGGAGTTCGAGCTGTCCAGGGTCGAATGGACGGCGAGCGACCGGGAGCCGGTGGTCGCCGGGAGCAGCGGGCCGCAGATCCTGCTGTGCACCGAAGGCGCGCTCCGCGTGCGGGCGGAGGACGGGCGCGAGCTGGCCCTGAACCGGGGGCAGTCGATCTGGCTGGCCGCGGCCGACCCGGACGTCCAGATCACCCCGACGGGGACGCAGCCCGCGCAGCTGTTCCGCGCCACCGCGGGCACCTGCTGACCTGCCGCAGGGCACCAGGGTGGGTGTGCCACGGCCTCCCCAGGTCCGTTCCCCCGACCTAGTCTCGAAGGCATGAGCAATCCACTCGGGCAGTTCCTCCGCGCACGCCGCGCCCAGGCGCGGCCCGAGCACGCCGGGCTCGCGCCTGGTCCGCGCCGCCGGGTGAGCGGGCTTCGCCGCGAGGAGGTGGCGCTGCTGGCCGGGGTCAGCACGGACTACTACATCCGCCTCGAGCAGGGCCGAGAGCGCAACCCGTCACCGCAGGTGCTCGACGCGCTGGCCCAGGCGCTCGGCCTGGACGAGGAACTGGCGGCGCACCTGCACCGCGTCGCCCGGCCGCTGCCCACCCGCCGCCCGGCTGGCGACCGCGTCAGCGACAACCTGCTCCGCAGCATGGCCGCCTGGCCCGACACCCCGGCCGTGGTGCTCGGGCCGTACCTGAACGTGCTCGCGCACAACGCGCTCGGCGGCGCGCTCTTCGCCGGGCACCGGTACAGCGGTGACCTGCCGCGCCTGGTCTTCCTCGACCCGGACGCCCGCACCTTCTACCCGGACTGGGACCAGGTCGCGGCGAACACCGTCGCCGCGCTGCGCGCGGCGGTGATCGACCAGGACGACCCGCGGCTGATCGAGGTGGTCGGTGAACTGTCGGTGAAGAGTGCGGAGTTCCGCAGGCTGTGGGCCCGGCACGACATCCGGCAGAAAACCACCGAAGCCAAGCGCTTCCACCACCCGCAGGTCGGCCCGCTGACGCTGCACTACGAGAGCCTGACCGTGAACAGCGCGCCCGGCCAGCAGCTGGTGATCTACCGGGCGGATCCGGACAGCCCGGCCGCCGAAGCCCTCCAGCTGCTCGGCAGCCTGGTGGCCACCGACGACGAGTGACGTTTCAGTCCACTTTGGACCCGTAACGGCATTCCATGCGCCCTCGGCAAAATCCCGCCGCCATAGCGTCTATTGTGGACTAAAATCCGCGCCCGCGCGCCGCCTGTGCGAAGTCACCGACGGTCCGGTGCGCCCCCGCGTGACAGGGGGTGGAATGATCGCCCGGCGTGTGGTAGGTGAGATGATGTTCGCGAATTCTCGCACCTACCGGGCGCGGAACAGTGAACTGGCTCTAGGCTGCAACCCGACAAAACGGGTCGACGCTCCAGGGGGCAGTGGTGGCAGCAAACGGCGGGACCAAGGCGATCTTGGCGGCATTGTTCGCCAACGCCGGGATCGCTACGGCGAAGTTCGTCGGGTTCCTGATCACCGGTTCGTCGTCGATGCTGGCCGAGTCGGTGCACTCGGTCGCCGACACCTCGAACCAGGGCCTGCTGCTGCTGGGGCAGAAGACCTCCCAGCGCAAGGCCACCAAGGAGCACCCGTTCGGCTTCGGCCGCGACCGGTACTTCTACTCCTTCATCGTGGCGCTGATGCTGTTCACCCTCGGTGCCGCGTTCGCGCTGTACGAGGGCATCCACAAGCTGCAGGAACCCGAGGCGCTCACCTCGCCGATGGTCGCGGTGGTGATCCTGGTGGTGGCCATCGGGCTGGAGACCTACAGCTTCTACACCGCGATCGTCGAGTCGAAGAAGATCAAGGGCGACGCCAGCTGGTGGGGCTTCATCCGCCAGTCACGCACCCCGGAGCTGCCGGTGGTGCTGCTCGAGGACGCGGGCGCGTTGTTCGGCCTGGTGCTCGCGCTGTTCGGCGTCGGCCTGTCCACGATCACCGGTGACCCGGTCTTCGACGCGCTCGGCACCATCTGCATCGGCGTGCTGCTCGGCGTCATCGCGATCATCCTGATCATCGAGATGAAGAGCCTGCTGATCGGCGAGGGCGCCACCGACACCGAGCTGCGCACCATCGAGGACGAGCTGGCCGCGGGCAAGGTCGAGCGGGTCATCCACATCCGGACCCAGTACATCGGCCCGGACGAGCTGCTGGTCGCCGCGAAGCTGGCGATGCGCCCCGGCCTGGAGCTGGCCGAGGTCGCCCAGGCCATCGACGACGCCGAGCAGCGCGTGCGCGGCAAGGTGCCCGCGGCACGGCTGATCTACCTGGAGCCGGACCTCGACCGAAACCTCGCAAACCGGCACTGAACGGGCGCTGACCTGGGCGTTGGTGCCCGAGCGGCGGTCTCGGGTGGTGACCATTAGGGTGAATCCCCGAACTGGCACCCCCGAGGAGGTCGACGTTGCCCGGCACGGGTTTGTGGCGCACGAAGTCGGTGGAGCAGTCCATCGCGGACACCGACGATCCGGACACGAAGCTGCGGAGGAACCTCAGCGCCTGGGACCTGACGGTCTTCGGCGTGGCGGTGGTCATCGGCGCGGGCATCTTCACCCTCACCGCGCGCACGGCGGGTGACCTCGCCGGTCCTTCGGTGTCGGTGGCCTTCGTGCTGGCCGCGATCGCCTGTGCGCTGGCGGCGCTCTGCTACGCGGAGTTCGCGTCGACGGTTCCGGTGGCGGGTAGCGCGTACACCTTCTCCTACGCCACCTTCGGCGAGTTCATGGCCTGGATCATCGGCTGGGACCTGGTGCTGGAGCTGGCGGTCGGCGCGGCCGCGGTGTCCAAGGGCTGGTCGGTGTACCTCGAGACGGTGCTCGGCTACCTCTTCGGCGAAGGCGCCCGGACCACCTTCGAGATCGGCGGCGCGACCGTCGACTGGGGCGCGCTGATCCTGGTGATCGCGCTGGCCACGGTGCTGACGCTGGGCACGAAGCTGTCCTCGCGGGTGTCGATGGTGATCACCGGCATCAAGGTCGCCGTGGTGCTCTTTGTGGTGGTGCTCGGCTTCTTCTACATCAAGGGCGCGAACTACACGCCGTTCGTGCCGCCGTCGCAGCCGGGTGACGAGTCCAGCGGCGGGGTCGAGCAGTCGCTGTTCTCCGCGCTGCTCGGTGGTGAGGGCAGCAGCTTCGGTGCGTTCGGCCTGCTGGCCGGTGCCTCGCTGGTGTTCTTCGCGTTCATCGGCTTCGACATCGTGGCGACCACCGCGGAGGAGACCAAGAACCCGCAGAAGTCCGTGCCGCGGGGCATCTTCGGCTCGCTGGCCATCGTGACCGTGCTGTACGTGGCGGTTTCGCTGGTGGTGGTCGGCATGGTCAGCTACACCGAGCTGTCCACCGGGACCAAGCCCGACGGCAGCCCGGACCGCAAGACGCTCGCCTCGGCGTTCGCCGCGAACGGGGTCGACTGGGCGGCGAACATCATCTCGATCGGCGCGCTCGCCGGGCTGACCACCGTGGTGATGGTGCTGATGCTGGGCCAGATCCGGGTCATCTACGCGATGTCGCGCGACGGCCTGCTGCCGCGTCCGCTGGCCAAGACCGGCAGCCGCGGCACGCCGAAGAACGCCACCATCGGCGTCGGCCTGCTGGTCGCCGTGGCGGCCACCTTCTTCCCGGCGGACAAGCTGGAGGAGATGGTGAACGTGGGCACGCTGTTCGCGTTCATCCTGGTCTCCGCGGGCGTGATCGTGCTGCGCAAGACCCGGCCGGACCTGCCGCGCGCGTTCCGCGTGCCGTGGGTGCCGGTGATCCCGATCGCGGCGATCATCGCCTGCCTGTGGCTGATGCTGAACCTGACCGTGCTGACCTGGCTGCGGTTCCTGGCCTGGATGGCGCTCGGCGTGGTGGTCTACTTCGTCTACAGCCGCCGGCATTCGCTGCTGGGCAAGCGGCTGAAGGAAGAGGGCACTGAGGGCGCGACCGCCTCACCGCTGCCGGTCGAAGGCGCCGACCCGAAGCAGCAGCCGTAACCCGCGTTCGGGCCCCTCAGTTGGGGGAGTGACGCAGGTCGAGCTTGAACCGCGGCCGTTCGACCGGTGGCAGGTCCCCGAACAGCGGGAACTGCTCCGCCGCCGGTCGCATCGGCTTGCCGGGGAGTTCCAGGCCCGCCGCGCACGCCACCGCCCGGTCCCATTCGGGGTCCGCCAGGTAGTCGGCGTGCCGGCAGACGCCGGGCGCCCACCGGTGCCCCGGCGACGGCTCCCGCAGCGGGTCCGGCAGCCAGTGGTCGCCGCCGAGCACCACGGCCCCGGTGCTGCCGCATTCGGCGGGCTGCAGCGGCCCGACCGTGCCGTCCGGCAGGTAGCCGACGCCGTGCAGCTTGCCGTCGGTCACCTCGTGCCGCCAGGTGGTCACACCACCGCCGAAGGTGTCCGTGCCGCGGCTCAGCCCGCGCCACCGCCCGTCCAGCCTGCCGTACAGCCGCGCGAGCGTCCGGTGCGGCAGCACCGCCGGGAACGCGCGCTGGTACCCCCACTGCAACGGCGAACCCGCGGTGAGCACGCCGACGCGTGACCGGTCGGCTTCCGGCAGCTCCCGCATCAGCCGCGCCGCGGTGACCACGGCGAGCAAGCCGCCGAGGTTGTAGCCCGCCAGCACCACGCGTGTGTTCGGCTCCTGCAGGTGGACGCGGGTGCGCGCGGCCAGTTCCGGCACCACCTTCAGCGCGTAGCAGGGTGGCACCGTCGGGTGCGCTGCCCGCGGCCAGAAGCAGACCAGGTCGGCCAGCGCGCCCAGGTGCCTGCTGCGCTCCGGGCTGGTCGCCGCGGTGTAGACCACCCGCAGCAGCCCCGCCGCGAGCGCACCCAGCGCGAACACACCCAGCGCCGACAGCGGGTCGAGCCACGACGGCAGCGGCAGGTCGCCGATCCGGACCGCCAGCAGCGCCAGCGTCGCCGCCGACATCACCAGCACCACGGCCAGCACCAGCTGGTGCAGCCGGCGCCGTTCCCAGGCCGAACGCGCCCACGCCGCCGCCGCGTCCTCGCGGTCCTGCGGCTTGTCCTGGAGCATCTCGACGACCTTCGGAATGCCGCGCTTGCGCAGCCGCCGCGGGACCGCACCGGCGAAGCCGTACACCGCGAGCACGGCGGCCACCACGATGCCGAGGCCCCAGACCATGGTCAGCAGCGTGTACCCACGCGGCAGCACCAGTTCGCCGGTGCCGAGCAGCTTGCGCCCGGCGATCGCCACGCCCGCGCCGAACCCGCCGCCGAGCAGCCCGGCGAGCGCGAGCGCCGGTGCCGACGCCCAGCCGCCCATCCACGGCCGGAGGCGGCGGGGGAGCGCCCGCCAGCCGCGCCTGGCCAGCAGCGCGGACGGGATCAGCAGCAACGCGAACAGCACCACCACCACGAGCAGCCCGCCGCCGATCACCTCGACCAGCCCCTGCGTGCCGGGCAGCACCTGCGGCACCTCGCGCACCTGCACCACCACCGCGATCACCAGCGCCAGCCCGAGCCCCAGCACTAGCCGCTGGGTCCAGCGGCCCATGGCGCGGGTCAGCACGCGCACGTCCAGCACCGCCACCAGGATCAGCCCCAGCGCGATCAGCCCGGCCGCCACGCCCCACAGCACCGCGCCGAAGGCGTCGGACGGCGGCCGCAGCGGACCGCCGAGCGGCAGCAGCGCCACGCACGCCAGCGCGGACAGCGTGTGCAGGCAGCGCAGCAGCGGCGTGTCCGGTGAGGTGCGCAGGTCGTCGCCGGGCAGCGGGTCGCCGACCGGTTCGACCGGTTTCGACGTCACCACCCAGTTCGTCGATGAGATCAGGTGCAGCAGGAAGATCATCAGCAGCAGCGGGACCAGCCCGATGGACAGCCGGGCGACCGCGCTGTCCCTGGACCACGAGGGGGCCCAGTCCAGGCAGCCGGTGTTCGGCGCGAGGCACTGCGCGGCGACGAGGTCGAGCGTGATCACCGCGACCTGGCTGACCAGCAACATGGTCAGCGCGAGCGAGGCCACCCGCAGCAGGCTGCGGCACACCGCGGCGAGCACCCGCGCGACACGGCTGTGCTCCGGCACCGGCGGCAGCATCCAGTGCGCCACGTTCGCCAGCGAGAACGGGAACAGCAGCGCCCAAGTGGCTTTCGCCACTCCGCCGGAGGTCATCCGGCTCCAGAGGTAACCCTCGAGGATGCGGGGCACGGTGCGGCCGAGCGCCTGGAGCACCGGGCCGGGGGCCGGACGGCGGAGCCGATCGGCCGGGCGGGTGAACTGCCCGATCCCGTCCCCGGCGACGTCCACCGCCGCGGTCGCGTCAAGCAGGGCCTCGCCGGTGGTGCCGACCAGGCCCGCCACGCGAATCTCCACCACGCGGGCGTCCGGACCTGGTAATGGCACTGCGGGTCTCCTTAGCTGAGCTCAATTGTTCGTTGAGGAAGACACGGTACTGTTCTGGCGTCAGCGAGCCTTGGAGGAACCACCACTATGTCGTCCGAAAGCGTTGCCGCGCGGCTGCAGACCCGCAACGGGATCGACTTCGCCGTGGCCGATCTCGCACTGGCCGAATTCGGCCGCAAGGAGATCCGCCTCGCGGAACACGAAATGCCCGGCCTGATGGCGCTCCGGCGTGAATACGCGGAGGTGTACCCGCTGCGTGGCGCCAGGATTTCGGGCTCGCTGCACATGACCGTGCAGACCGCGGTGCTGATCGAGACGCTGGTCGCGCTCGGTGCCGAGGTGCGGTGGGCTTCGTGCAACATCTTCTCCACCCAGGACCACGCGGCCGCGGCGGTGGTGGTCGGCCCGCACGGCACCCCGGAGGAGCCGAAGGGCGTGCCCTGCTTCGCGTGGAAGGGCGAAACGCTCGAGGAGTACTGGTGGTGCACCGAGAAGATGCTCACCTGGGGCGGCGAGGGCCCGAACATGATCCTCGACGACGGTGGCGACGCGACCATGTTGGTGCACAAGGGAACCGAGTTCGAGAAGGCCGGCGTGGTGCCGTCGCCGGACGACAACGATCCCGACGAGTGGAAGGTTTTCCTCGGCCTGCTCAAGGAATCCCTCGCCGCCGACACCGGCAAGTGGACCAAGATCGGTGAGGGTGTGCTCGGGGTCACCGAGGAGACCACCACCGGCGTGCTGCGCCTGTACCAGCTCGCCGCCGCCGGTGAGCTGCTGTTCCCGGCGATCAACGTCAACGACGCGGTGACCAAGTCGAAGTTCGACAACCGCTACGGCATCCGCCACTCGCTGATCGACGGCATCAACCGCGGCACCGACGTGCTGATCGGTGGCAAGGTCGCGGTCGTCTGCGGTTACGGCGACGTGGGCAAGGGCGCCGCGGAATCGCTGCGCGGCCAGGGCGCGCGCGTGGTGGTCACCGAAATCGACCCGATCTGCGCGCTGCAGGCGGCGATGGACGGCTACCAGGTCAAGAAGCTGGAGTCGGTGCTGCCCGAGGCGGACATCGTGATCACCACCACCGGCAACAAGGACGTGGTGATGGTCGAGCACATGGAGAAGATGAAGCACCAGGCCATCGTCGGCAACATCGGCCACTTCGACAACGAGCTCGACATGGCCGGGCTGGCGCGGTACCCGGGCATCGTGCGCAACAACATCAAGCCGCAGGTAGACGAGTGGGTGTTCCCGTCGGGCCGGTCGATCATCGTGCTGTCCGAGGGCCGTCTGCTCAACCTCGGCAACGCCACCGGGCACCCGTCCTTCGTGATGTCGAACAGCTTCTCGAACCAGGTGATCGCGCAGATCGAGCTGTTCACCAAGCACGAGGAATACGACAACGAGGTCTTCCGGCTGCCGAAGAAGCTGGACGAGAAGGTGGCGAAGATCCACCTCGAAGCCCTCGGCGGCGAGCTGACCAAGCTCACCAAGGAACAGGCCGAGTACATCGACGTCGACGTCGAAGGCCCCTACAAGTCCGACCACTACAGGTACTGAGTTGTTGGCCGCGCCTCCGGCGCGGCGGGCGAGGTCGCCGGGAAGCCGAGCCCTCACCCTGTCCATCGCACCCCTGCCCACCGCCGCCGGTACGCTGCGGCGGTGGGCAGGCTTGTGGTGATCGAGGGGCTCGACGGGGCCGGTAAGCGGACCCTGACGGAGAACCTGACGAAGGCGTTGCACAACGCGGGCGCGACCGTCGGCACGCTGGCGTTCCCGCGTTACGGCGTGAGCGTGCACGCCGACCTGGTGCGCGAAGCGCTCCACCGGGGCCACGGCGATCTCGCCGATTCCGTGTACGGCATGGGCCTGCTCTACGCCCTCGACCGGGCGGGCGCCGCGGACGAGATCCGGCGGCTGCTCGCCGGGCACGACGTGGTCCTGCTCGACCGCTACGTCTCTTCCAACGCGGCGTACGCGGCGGCGCGACTGCACCAGGACAGCGGCGGCGAAGTCGTGAAATGGGTGCGGGAACTGGAAATCGGCCGGTTCGGCCTGCCGGTGCCGGACGCGCAGATCCTGCTCCGCGTGCCGCGTGAGGTGGCCGCGGAACGTGCCGAGCGGCGTGCGCGTGAAGAAGCGGACCGCGCCAGGGACGCCTTCGAATCCGACCAGGGCCTGCAGGCCCGCTGCGGCGAGGTCTACGACCAGCTCGCCGCGGAGAACTGGCTGTCCCCGTGGTTCGTGCTCGACGGTGCGAACGCGGTGGACACCGCGGCACTCGCCGGCGACCTGCTGAAGTAGTCCTCTTTGGACGGTCAGTGCTGGAAGTAGCCCAGCTGCTCGGACAGTTCCGCGGCGGCTTCGGTCATCGGGCGCACCAGCTGCCGCACGCGCTGGCGGGACAGCCGGTAGGACGGCCCGGAGGCGCTCATCGCGGCGACCACCTCGCCGTGCGCGCCGTGAATGGGCACGGCCACCGCGTGCATGCCCAGCTCCAGTTCCTCGAAGCAGGCCGCGTACCCGTCCTCGGCGACCCGCTCCAGTTCCGCGCCCAACGCGGCCGCGTCGGTGGTGGTGCGCGGGGTGAACTGCTCCAGCCGCCGTCGCAGGATGCGGCGCCGCTCGGCGTCGGGCATGTAGGCGAGCAGCACCTTCCCGCTGGAGGTGGCGTGCAGCGGGGTGCGCTGGCCGGTCCAGTTCTGCGTGGTGATCGCGGCCGAGCCGCGGGCCTGGCTGATGTTGATCGCGCCGCCCTCGTCGGCCACCGCGATGTTGACCGTCTCGCCGAGCGACTCGGCCAGTGACTGGCAGGTCTGCCTGCCCAGCCTGGCCAGGTCCATCCGCCCGGTGGCCGCCCCGGCCAGCCGGACGATGCCGAAGCCGATGACGTACTTGCCGCGTTCGCCGAGCTGCTCCACCAGCCCGCGTGCCTCCAGCACGCTGACCAGGCGGGACGCGGTGGACTTGTGCACGCCCAGTTCGTGCGCGATCTCGGTGATCCCGGTTTCGCCGTTGCGCGCCAGCAGCTCCAGCACGCTGATCGCGCGGTCGACGGACTGGACCTGGCTCGGGGCTCCCTTGCTCTGCTCGGAGTTCCGCATGGCGCAACGGTAACCGTTCTGCGCGGTCCGGCTCGGCCGACCGGGTGAGCCGGGCCCGCCCCGGCGACCGGGTGACTTGATCGTCCATCCGGGCTAAGTGCGGCGATGATCACCCGCAGTTCGCCGGGTCGTGCGTGCGCGCACGCAGGTGGGTGCGAGTATGTGAACATGAAGGCACGTGTCTTGGTGGTCGACGACGACCCTGCGCTCGCGGAGATGCTCACCATCGTGCTGCGTGGGGAGGGGTTCGACACCGCTGTGGTCGCGGACGGTTCGCGTGCGCTGCCGGCGCTGCGCGAGCTGAAGCCCGACCTCGTCCTGCTCGACCTGATGCTGCCGGGAATGAACGGCATCGACGTCTGCAAGGCCATCCGCGCCGAGTCCGGCGTGCCGATCGTGATGCTGACCGCGAAGAGCGACACGGTGGACATCGTGCTCGGCCTCGAGTCCGGCGCGGACGACTACGTGGTCAAGCCGTTCAAGCCGAAGGAGCTGGTGGCGCGGGTGCGGGCCCGCATGCGCCGCACCGAGTCCGAGCCCGCCGAGTCGCTGGCCATCGGCGACCTGACCATCGACGTGCCTGGGCACGAGGTGACCAGGGAGGGCAAGGCCATTCCGCTCACCCCGCTGGAGTTCGACCTGCTGGTCGCGCTGGCGCGCAAGCCGCGTCAGGTGTTCACCCGCGAGGTGCTGCTCGAGCAGGTGTGGGGCTACCGCCACGCCGCCGACACCCGGCTGGTCAACGTGCACGTCCAGCGGCTGCGCTCGAAGGTGGAGAAGGACCCGGAGCACCCCGAGGTGGTGTTGACGGTGCGCGGCGTCGGGTACAAGGCGGGCCCGCCGTGAGCAGACCGGTGCGGGCCGGATGAGCAGGCTCGTCGCCGTCGGCCGGGCGACCGCGGCCACCGGCAGGCGGGTCGCCGCGTTCCTGCGCCGCCGGTCCATCGACTTCGGCGAGCTGTGGCGGCAGTCCCTGCAGTTCCGGGTCACCATCTCCACCCTGGCGCTGTCGTCGGCGGTGGTCTTCGTGCTGGGCATGGTGCTGCAGAACCAGATCACCGACCGGCTGATCGAGACCAAGAAGACCGCCGCGATCGCGCAGACCAGGGCCATCCTGGACAGCGCCGAGAGCGAGCTGTCCGGCATCGACGCGGCCACCGACGACCTCAAGCCGCGGCTGGAGAACGCGCTCCGCAAGATCACCAGCGTGCCCACCGGGCAGGACCCGACCAGCGCCAGCGCGGGTGCCTTCGAACCGGTGCTGGCCAGCGCGGATCCCGGGAAGTCCGTCGAGACCAACGTGGTGGCCGGCCCGTTCGACAAGGTCACCCCGCGGTTGCGGCAGTTCGTCGAGGGCGAGCAGTTCTCCGAGCAGATCCACACCGCGGGTCCGGAAGGCGCCCGCACCACGTACCTGATGATCGGCGCCCCGATCACCGGCGCGCCGCGGCCGCTGCAGCTGTACCTGCTCTTCCCGCTGACCGCCGAGCAGAACACCGTCTCGACCGTGCAGAACACGCTGCTGGTCGGCGGCCTGGTGCTGCTGTTCCTGCTGGTGCTGATCACCAACCTGGTCACCCGCCAGGTGGTGCACCCGGTGCGCCGGGCCGCGGCCGCCGCCGAACGGTTCGCCGACGGTGACCTCGACCAGCGGCTCGGCGTGCTCGGCGAGGACGACCTGGCCAAGCTCGCCCAGTCGTACAACGAGATGGCGGCGAGCATCCAGCGGCAGATCCGGCAGCTGGAGGAGTTCGGCCAGCTGCAGCGCCGGTTCACCTCGGACGTCTCGCACGAGCTGCGCACCCCGCTGACCACCGTGCGCATGGCCGCCGACGTGCTCCACGCCTCGCGTGAGCAGTTCCCGCCGGGGCTGGCGCGGTCCACCGAGCTGCTGGTCGACGAGCTGGACCGGTTCGAAGCGCTGCTCGGCGACCTGCTGGAGATCAGCAGGCTGGACGCCGGGGTCGAGGAGCTGTCCGCGGAGCTGATCGACGCGCGGCCGATCGTGCGGCGCGTGGTCGAGCAGGTCAAGGTGATCGCCGGCGAGGCGGGCAGCGCGCTGGAGATCGAGCTGCCGGACACGCCGGTCGAAGCCGAGCTGGACGCCAGGCGCGTCGAGCGGATCCTGCGGAACCTGCTGGCCAACGCGGTCGACCACAGCGAGGGCGAGCCGGTCCGGGTGCGGATGGCCACCAACGAGCACGCGCTGGCGATCACCGTGCAGGACTTCGGCGTCGGCCTGCGGACCGGCGAGGCCGGGCTGGTGTTCAACCGGTTCTGGCGCGCCGACCCGTCACGCAACCGCCGCACCGGCGGCACCGGCCTCGGCCTGGCGATCAGCCTGGAGGACGCGAAGCTGCACGGCGGTGAGCTGGAGGCGTGGGGCGAGCCGGACCGCGGTGCCTGCTTCCGGTTGACGCTGCCGCTGCGCCAGGGTGAGGAGTGGGAGCAGAGCCCGCTGGACCTGCCGCCGGACGTGCCGCCGGGCGGGTTCATCGGCATCGAGCCCGACGAACCTGCCGGTGAGGTGTCCGTGACGCCGGACCTGGTGGCCGCCGAACGCGAGGAGGTCAGGTGAGGAAACGACTGCGGGCGATCGGCGCGCTGCTGGCCTGCCTGACCGTGCTGGGCGCGAGCGCGTGCGCCACCGTGCCGGAGGAGTCGCAGGCGCGGGTCATTTCCTCGGGCGGCATGGCACCGCCCGCACCGCCGGTGCCCGAACCGGAGAAGGACCTCGACGCGCTGGGCGTGGTCCGCGAGTTCGTCGAAGCGAGCGCGCAGCCGAACAACGACAACGCCAGGGCGCGGGTGTTCCTCGACCCGCCGTCCAAGGCGACCTGGCGGCCCGATCGCGGGCTGACCGTGATGGAGGAGAAGTTCGACACGGTCTACGCGCCGCAGCAGCCGGCCGACGAGAACCGGCGGATCGTGCTGCTGCGCGGCACGAACGTCGGCAAGCTGGGCCCGGACAGCGCGTTCATCCCGCTGAGCGGCGGGTTCGAGCAGCCGGTCCAGCTGGCGCGGCAGCCCGACGGCCAGTGGCGCATCGTCTCGCCCGCCAACAACGTGGTGATCACCGAGCCGGACTTCACTCGCAACTACTTCCGCGTGCCGGTGTACTTCTTCGCCAGCGACCGCAACGCGCTGGTGCCGGACCTGCGGTACGTGGTGCAGAAACCGCAGTCCGGGCTGCCCGGCCGGGTGATCGACCTGCTGCTCGCCGGGCCGTCGGACTTCCTCGACGGCGCGGTGAACAACCCGCTGGGTGAGCAGGCGGCGATCGAGCAGAACGTGGCGGGCGGTCCCGACGGCGTGGTGACCGTGCCACTGACCGGCGTCGGTGAGCAGAGCGAGGAGCAGAAGCTGCTGATCGCCGCGCAGGTGGTGAGATCGCTGCAGAGCGTGACGAGCAGCCGGATCAGACTGCTTTCGGACGGCGTTTCGCTGGTGCCCGGTCGCGAAGAGTGGCGAGCCAGTGACATCCCGTCGTACGAAACGGCGGCGTCGCCGGGCTCGGACCTGCACGGGTTGATGGTCTCCGGCGGCCGGGTGCGCTCGCTCAGCGACGGCGCGCCGATCCCGGGTCCCGCCGGTGCGCGCGCTTATGACGTGGTCACCGCGGCGCAGTCGCTGGACGGCAGGCAGCTGGCGGTGGTCGAGCGCGAGAACGGGCGGCTGTGGCTGCGGGTCGGCGAGTTCGGGCACGAACTGGCCAGGACCGAACTGAGCGGGGACAGGCTGAGCAGACCGACCTGGCGGCCCGCGCTGCCGGGGCCCGGTGGCGGCGGCGAACTGTGGACGGTGGTCGACGGCTCGCAGGTGGTGCGGGTGCTGCGGACCGCGCAGGGCACCTGGGCCAGCCAGGTGGTCAACGCCGACACCGTGCGCTCGCTGGGGGCGGACATCTCCGCCATCCGCCTGTCGCGCGACGGCACGCGGGTCGCGATGGTGATGGCGGGGAACCTGGTGGTCGCGTCGGTGGTGCGGACCGCGGACTCGGTGATCCTGCGGTCGCCGCGCATGCTCCAGGCGGAGCGGCTGCGGAACGTGAAGGACGTGGACTGGGCGAGCCAGGACAGCCTGGTGGCGATCACCGACTCGGCTTCGCTGCCGGTGGTCCGCGTGCCGGTGGACGGGTTGCGGCTGGACCAGTTCAACCTGTCGAACCTGACGCCGCCGCTGCACGCGATCACCGCCGCGCCGAGCCGCCCGGTCGTGGTCGCCGACGTCGAAGGCCTGTGGACCGCCTCGGAGGTGGGGGAGGTCTGGAGCCCCCACGACCACTCCATCCCCGGGGACGCCATCCCGTTCTACCCGGGCTGAGTCGTTGGCCTCGGCTTCGCCGAGGCGCGGAGGTCGCTGTTGAGCCGACGCCTCAGGTGAGCACTCGTCACGGCCTTGGGGGCCGCGCCGAGCGCTCACCTCAGGCGTCGGCGCGACCTCCGGGATCGTGTCCGTCGAACTGCAAGATCTTGCCGTTCGGTTCGGGGTTGTCGGTGGTGGTCGGCAGGGTTTGGGGCATGAGCAGAGTCTTTGACCTTGTGCTTCCGCCCGTCTGCGCCGGTTGCGGTGAGCCCGGTGCTGCCTGCTGCGCCACCTGCGTACCCGTGCCCGTTCCGCTGGTGGCGTGCCCTCGGTCGCGACCTGCGTCGAACTGCAAGATCTTGCCGTTCGATTCGGGGTTGTCGGTGGTGGTCGGCAGGGTTCGGGGCATGAACAGAGTCCTTGACCTCGTGCTTCCGCCCGTCTGCGCTGGTTGCGGCGAGCCCGGTGCCGCCTGCTGCGCGACCTGCGTCCGTGCCTGGGGCACGCCTACGCCCGTCCCGCTGGCCACGGTCGCCGCGTTCGCGCTCGCGCGTTACACCGGCGTCGCCCGTCGCCTCGTGCTCGCCTACAAGGAACGCGGCCGCCGAGACCTTGCGCCCGTACTCGGCGGGCTGCTCGCGAAGGCCGTACCGTACTTACCAGGAGCGAGCCCCGCCCCCGGCGGACGCTGGTGGCTGGTCCCGGTGCCGTCGCGCCGGGCCGCCTCCCGGGTCCGCGGCGGGCCGCACATGCTCCGGCTGGCGCGCGCCTGCGCCCGCCTGCTGGCCGAGCGCGGCCATCCGGCGGCCGTCGCGCCCGGTCTCGTGCTGGACTCCCGGGCCAGGGACGCCGTCGGCCTCGCCAGGCACCAGCGCGCCGCGAACCTCGAAGGCCGGATCAAGCCCGAACCAGCTGGCCTGCCGCCGCCCGGCACCCCGGTCCTGCTGCTCGACGACGTGCTGACCACCGGTTCCACGGTTTCGGCGTGCGCGCGAGTGCTGCGTGCGGCGGGCTACCCGGTTACCGCCGGGTTAACGCTGACCAACGCTCACTCGTCCGAGTGAAGCTGCGCCGGGAACATTTCGACCCGTCCCGCCCGTTGTCGGGATATGACGCGGTCAGTGGCCACAGCGCCCCGGGGAGTAGGTACTGCCGGAGTGGGCGCCGGGTTCACCACCGCCGTCACCGTCACGATTTCCGGGCCCCTTTCACTGAGCCTTTGGCGTGAAAGGAGTGCCCGCGCAATGCTCCGAACGGGTCGGAAACCCACGAGTAACCGGCGTAGTCCATTGCTCGCAGTGACGGCTTCTCACGGCTTGACATCCCCCGGCTCGGGGGCTGTTGTTACGGGCCAGAGCGGGCTAACGTGCTCCGCTATCAGCACACCCGGTAGACGGGGAGGTGAGAAGCCCATGTCCCTGGCGCCGGAGGCGCGCTGAGCCCGCGTCCGGTCGGCCGCCACGAGACGTCGTGACCGTGTCGCCGGATTCTCTCAGCGAGGCGTACTTCCGTTCTGCCGCTCCGGCGGATTCCGAAATATGCAGTCCCGATTTCACCGGCGCCGTAATGCTCACAAGCTCGCAGTCAATTCAGCGAGGGAGGTCGTGTATGGACATCGTCGTGAAGGGCCGTAACGTGGAGGTGCCCGAGCACTACCGGGCACACGTCAGCGAAAAGCTGTCGCGGCTGGAACGCTATGACAAGAAGGTCATCCGTTACGACGTGGAACTTTTCCACGAGCCCAACCGCCGCCAGGCGAAGAACTGCCAGCGCGTGGAGATCACCGTGGCTGGCAAGGGACCCGCCGTCCGAGCGGAAGCCTGTGCCGGCGACTTCTACGCCGCGCTCGACGCCGCGGTGAGCAAGCTGGAGAACCGCCTCCGCCGGTCCCACGACCGGCGTCGTGTCCACTATGGACGCCGCCGTTCCGAATCGGTCGCCGAAGCGACCTCGGTGGCAGGCGGAATGGCCGATTCCGGCAGGCGGCCCGCCGCGAGCACCGCCGTATTGGACGCGCCCGTCCACGACGACCTGCCGCTCGAAGCCGGTCGCGCGGCCGAGATCGACGTGCCCCAGCAGCGCTGGGACGATGGTGTGGCCGAACACCTCCCCGGCCGCATCGTCCGCGAAAAGCAGCACGACGCGGAACCCATGAGCGTCGACCAGGCCCTCTACGAGATGGAGCTGGTCGGGCACGACTTCTACCTCTTCAACGACTCCGACACCGGCAGGCCGAGTGTCGTCTACCGCAGGAAGGGCTTCGACTACGGCGTGATCCGGCTCGCGAAGTGAGCTGAAACCCGTTCCGTCCACCCGTCCGACGGCCCGCACGCTCCGCGCGTGCGGGCCGTCGGCCTGTCCGAGCAGCATCTTTCGTACGGCGGTGCGTGCACGAACACCGGCACGTTCCCTACGATGGTGGACGGGCAACCCCCCGACCCCCCGAAGTACGCATAGTCATAGTGAGGTCTCCTGAGATGGTTCTGAACCGCCTGCTCCGCGCGGGCGAGGGCAAGATGGTCAAGCGCTTGCGCCACATCGCCGACCACATCAACACCCTCGAAGACGACGTCAAGAACCTCTCGGACGCCGAACTGCAGGCGAAGACCGGCGAGTTCCGCGAGCGGTTCGCCAACGGGGAATCGCTCGACGACCTGCTGCCGGAGGCCTTCGCGGTGGCGCGCGAAGCGGCCTGGCGGGTGATCGGCCAGCGGCCGTTCGACGTCCAGCTGATGGGCGGTGCCGCGCTGCACCTCGGCCAGGTCGCCGAGATGAAGACCGGTGAAGGCAAGACCCTGACCCAGGTGCTGCCCGCCTACCTCAACGCCATCGCGGGCAAGGGCGTGCACGTCATCACGGTCAACGACTACCTGGCGAAACGTGACGCCGAGTGGATGGGCCGCATCCACCGCTTCCTCGGCCTCGACGTCGGCGTGATCCTCTCCGACATGACCCCGGAGCAGCGCCGCGCGGCCTACAACTGCGACATCACGCACGGTACGAACAACGAGTTCGGCTTCGACTACCTGCGCGACAACATGGCGTGGGACATCAACGACTGCGTGCAGCGCGGCCACAACTTCGCCATCGTCGACGAGGTCGACTCCATCCTGATCGACGAGGCGCGGACCCCGCTGATCATCTCGGGCCCGGCGGACCAGTCCTCGCGCTGGTACGTCGAGTTCGCCAGGATGTCGCCGCTGATGAAGGCGGACGTGCACTACGAGGTGGACATCCGCAAGCGCACGGTCGGCGTCACCGAGAAGGGCGTCGCGTTCATCGAGGACCAGCTCGGCATCGACAACCTCTACGAGGCGGCCAACACCCCGCTGGTCGGGTACCTGAACAACGCGCTGAAGGCCAAGGAGCTGTACAAGCGCGACAAGGACTACATCGTCCGCAACGGCGAGGTCCTGATCGTCGACGAGTTCACCGGCCGTATCCTGGCCGGCCGTCGTTACAACGAGGGCATGCACCAGGCGATCGAGGCCAAGGAAGGCGTCGAGATCAAGGCCGAGAACCAGACGCTGGCCACGATCACGCTGCAGAACTTCTTCCGCCTCTACGACAAGCTCGCGGGCATGACCGGTACCGCGGAGACCGAGGCCGCCGAGTTCCACCAGACCTACAAGCTGGGTGTGGTGCCGATCCCGACGAACCGGCCGATGATCCGCGTGGACCAGCCGGACCTGATCTACAAGACCGAGGAGGCGAAGTTCGAGGCGGTCGCCGAGGACATCGCCGAGCGGCACGCCAAGGGGCAGCCGGTGCTGGTCGGCACCACCAGTGTGGAGAAGTCGGAGCACCTGTCGAAGCTGCTGCTCAAGCTGCAGGTCCCGCACGAGGTGCTGAACGCGAAGTACCACGACCGGGAGGCGCTGATCGTGGCGCGCGCCGGGCGCAAGGGCGCGGTCACGGTGGCCACGAACATGGCCGGTCGTGGTACCGACGTCGTGCTCGGCGGCAACCCGGACATCATCGCCGACGAAGTGCTGCGCGAGCGCGGGCTCGACCCGGTGGAGCACTCGGAGGAGTACGAGGCCGCCTGGCCGAAGGTGCTCGAAGAGGTCAACGCCGAGGTCAAGGCCGAGGCCGAGGAGGTCCGCGAAGCGGGCGGGCTCTACGTGCTGGGCACCGAGCGGCACGAGTCGCGCCGCATCGACAACCAGCTCCGCGGCCGGTCCGGCCGTCAGGGCGACCCCGGTGAGTCGCGGTTCTACCTCTCGCTCGGCGACGAGCTGATGCGGCGCTTCAACGCGACCATGGTCGAGCGCGTGATGACCACCATGCGCCTGCCGGACGACGTGCCGATCGAGCACAAGATGGTCTCCAAGGCGATCAAGAGCGCGCAGACGCAGGTCGAGCAGCAGAACATGGAGATCCGCAAGAACGTCCTCAAGTACGACGAGGTGATGAACCAGCAGCGCAAGGTCATCTACAGCCGTCGTCGCAAGGTGCTGGAGGGCGAGGACCTGCGTGACCAGGTGACGAACATGCTCACCGAGGTGGTCAGCGCCTACGTGACCGAGGCCACCGCCGAGGGCTACGCCGAGGACTGGGACCACGAGAAGCTGTGGACCGCGCTGAAGATGCTGTACCCGGTCAGCGTGCAGTGGGAGGACCTGGCCGACGAGAGCGACGACCTGGACGCCGAGTCGCTGCGTGACGCGCTGGTCGAGGACATCCACGCGGCCTACGAGCGGCGTGAGGCGGAGATCGACGCCACCGTCGGCGAAGGTGCGATGCGCGAGCTGGAGCGCCGGGTGATGCTGTCGGTGCTGGACCGCAAGTGGCGTGAGCACCTCTACGAGATGGACTACCTGAAGGAGGGCATCGGCCTCCGCGCGGTCGCGCAGCGTGACCCGCTGATCGAGTACCAGCGCGAGGGCTTCGACATGTTCGACCGGATGGTCGAGGCGCTCAAGGAGGACGCGGTCGGGCTGCTGTTCAACCTGCAGGTCGAGCGGCAGGACCCGCCGCCGGCGGCCGAGCCGGCGACCGACCTGCCGGTGCCGCTGCCCACCGGTGGCGCCAACGGTGCGGCGCCGGAGGAGAACGGGCGGCACGCGCAGCCGGTGCCGCCGCAGCCGAAGACCGACCCGGTGCCCGCCGCCCTGCGGGGCAAGGGTCTCGGCGGTGGCACGCAGCGCGGCCTGACCTACTCGGGCCCGGCCGAAGACGGCGGCGTCGAGTCCCACGGCGACGCGGCCGGCGCCGATGACGCGGCCAGCGGCGGCGGCACCCGCCGCGAACGCCGCGCGGCCGCCCGCGCCCAGGCGAAGAAGGGCAAGAAGGGCCCGCGCCGCTAACCCCGGCGACTGCTGTACCGGCGAAGGCCACGCACCCTCGTGTTGGGTGCGTGGCCTTCCTCGTTCCCCAGGCACCGCGCTCACCGGCATCCGGCAAGGCGGCCGACCTTCACGTACGACCGGTCGTACGTGAAGGTCGGCCGGGCCATTCCGGCTCCCGCCGGTCAGCAGCGAGCCCGGGCGGGCCGCCCGGGCACGCGGCTGCTGGGCGACAGTTCGAGCGCGCGGGCGGCTCGGGCATACGGCCGCTGGGCGGCGGTTCGGGCGCGCGGGCGGCTCACACGGGTCGCTGGGCGGACGGCTCGGGCGCACGGTCGCGCGGGCGGCCGCGGCATCCGCATCGGCCACCCGTCACGTCGTACGTAGGCGTGCCCGGGCAGCCCAGAGAGCCAAGTGCCCCAGCAAGGCGCACCTGGGGCTCCCAGCCCTCCTCACCTATCCCACGTGGCTTGGCCGCGTCCGCGTGTGCGGCATCCCCACGAAGTCGAAGGCCACGCACAGCCATCCGTTCGAAGTGGCTTCGAAGCGCGCGGCCACCGCGACCGGCCGCGCGCCTCCGCGCAGGGTGGCGCAGGTTTCGATCACACCCGCGCTGGGGAAGCAGGCCTGCACCGAGTTCACCAGCGCATATCGCGGCGTGATCCCCGCGGTCAGCTTCGTGAACACGTCGGGGCGCAGCAGTGGCCGCAGCTGTGCCCGCGCCCGTCGGCCGCAGCACAGTTCCAGGATCGCGGTGACCATCCGCTCCAGCGTCCGCCTGCCGGGCACCGGCGGGCCCGGCCGGTCCGGCCCGGCACCGGCGTCACCGGTGAAGATCGGTAGTTCCAGCTGCTCACCGGCCGGTACCGAGCGCAGGCGGCGCACGGTCTCCGGCGCGTTCAGCGGTCTGAGATCCACAGGGTCTCTCCCCAGGTCCGTGGCGGCCACACCGGCCGCGTCGACCCCTAGAGCGGCGACCACCGCGAATCCGGTCCAAGATCGCCCGACCCGGTGACGGGCTAGGGTGGCCGACCATGCTGCGCGGACTCGTCCTCGACCACGCCGGGGTGCTCACCGATCCCGACGCCGCCGCCCTCTTCGACGCGGTGGACCTGCTCCGCGACCGCGGCGTCAAAACCGCCCTGCTGTCGAACGCGCCCGGCGCCACCGGGGCCGCGAAACGCCGCCTCGAGCCGTTCTTCGACGCGCTCGTGTTCTCCGGCGAGGTGGGCGTCGCGAAACCGGACGAACGGGTCTTCGTCCTCACCGCCGACCGCCTCGGCCTGGTGCCTGAGCAGTGCGTTTTCGTCGACGACTCGGCGGGCAACGTGCGCGGCGCGGTCGCCGCGGGCATGGTCGGCGTGCACCACACCTCGGTCAACGCCACCCTGCTGGAACTCGACGCCCTATTCAGCTCGTGACCGGCGCACCAGCTCGAAGCACAGCACCGCCGCCGCGGCCGAGACGTTGAGCGATTCGACCTCACCCGGCATCGGAATCGACAGCCAGCCGGTCGCCAGCTCCCCGACGGCCTCGCTCACCCCGCCCGTCTCGCCCCCGAGCACAAAAGCCGCGCGTTCCGGCAGCGAAGCCTCGAAAATCGACTTGGCACGCCGACCGGCACCCAGCGCGTAGATCGCGTACCCGGCCTCGGTGAGCAGCGTTGCGGCTTCCTCGGCACTCCCGCACCGCAGCACCGGCGCCCGGAACGCCACCCCAGCGGAGGCCTTCACCACCAGCGGGTCCAGCGCGGCCACCCCACGCCGAGGCACCACGATGCCGCCGACCCCCGCCGCCGTCGCGGTGCGCAGGATCATGCCGACGTTCGCCGGCGTGGTGATGCCGTCGAGCAGCAGGAGCCGTCCCGGCGGCACCCGCTCGTCCAGCGCGGCGTGCAGCGGGCGCATCCGCGGCGCCACCACGTCGGCGAGCACGCCTTGGTCCTGCTTACCGTTGCCGGCCAGCACCTTCACCCGGTGCGCGCTGGCGCGCTGGACCGGCACACCGGCCGCCTTCGCCGCGCGCTGGATCTCGGCGGCTCCCGGGCCGCGGGCGGTGTCGGCCAAAATCACTTTGTCGACTTCCAAGGCGGCGTCGGCCAGCGCCTCCAGCACGGGCTTGCGCCCGTAGACGGTCAGGAAGCGGTCCTTCGGCGACACCGCGGAATTCGACTCACGCACGAGAGCATTAGAACAGGGTGTGTCAGGATCACCGCATGCAAGACCGCCTGTCCGCGCTGGACGCCTCCTTCCTCTACATGGAGGACCCGGTGACGCCGATGCACGTCGGCGGTGTCGCGGTCTTCGAGCGGCCGAGCGCGGGGTTCACCTACGCCGACGTGCTCGCCCTGATCGGCCAGCGCCTCGGCTACCTGCCGCGGTACCGCCAGCGCGTGCTCGGCGTGCCGGGCCACCTGGCCAGGCCGCTCTGGGTGGACGACGTCGACTTCGACCTGAACTACCACGTGCGGCGGTCCGCGCTGCCCGCTCCCGGTACCGACGACCAGCTGTTCGACCTGGTCGCGCGGCTGGTTTCGCGCCCGCTGGCGCTGGAGCGGCCGCTCTGGGAGGTCTACTTCGTCGAGGGCCTGTCCGACGACCGCGTCGCGCTGGTCACCAAGACCCATCAGGCGGTGGTCGACGGCACCGGCACCATCGAACTCGGGCAGCTCATCCTCGACGACACCCCGGCCGAAGCGGCGGAGCTCGCGGAGTTCGAGGACACCTGGACCCCGCGCCGCCAGCCCAGCCGCACCCAGTTGCTGCTCGACGCGGTCAGCGAGACCGTGCAGCGCCCGGGGGAGCTGGTCAACACCGCGGTGGGCGCCGCCAAGGACGCGGTGGCCACCGTCGGCAAGGTCACCGAGGCGATCAGCGGGGTGGCCGCGACGCTGCGCAGCGTGGCCCGGCCCGCGCCGGAGGGCCCGCTGAACGCGCCCG
Organism: Amycolatopsis albispora; assembly: GCF_003312875.1. Taxonomy (NCBI): domain Bacteria; kingdom Bacillati; phylum Actinomycetota; class Actinomycetes; order Pseudonocardiales; family Pseudonocardiaceae; genus Amycolatopsis; species Amycolatopsis albispora. The sequence continues at coordinate 4,977,882 of NZ_CP015163.1, read as the reverse complement.
TGTCCGGCGGGCGCATGTTCTCCGTGGTGCGCACGCGGCTGGAGGACTTCCGCAAGGTGCGTGCCGAGCACAGCGGCACGGTCAACGACGTGGTGCTCGCAGTGGTGGCCGGTGCCCTGCGCGAGTGGCTGCTCTCGCGCGGAGCGGCGCTCACCTCCGACTCCACCGTGCGCGCGCTGGTGCCGCTGGCGGTGAGCGACGCCGAAACCGAGTTCTCCTCGGCCGGACTGGTCGGCAACGAGGTAGCCGCGTACCTGGTCGACCTGCCGGTCGGCGAGCCGAACGCGGTGCTGCGGCTGCAGCACATCGGCCACGCGATGTCCGCGCACCTGGACTCCGGCCGGTCGGTGGCCGCGCGCACGCTGCTGCGGGTGGGCGGCTTCGCCCCGGCCACCCTGCACTCGCTCGGCGCCAGGGCGGCGAACTCGTTCTCCGGGCGGTTCTTCAACCTGGTCATCACGAACTCACCCGGTCCGCAGGTGCCGCTCTACGCCGGCCCGGCGAGAATGACCGAGATGTTCCCGGTGCTGCCGCTGGCGAAGAACCAGGCGCTGGCGATCGGGGTCACCTCCTACCACGGTGGTGTCTACTTCGGACTGAACGGGGATCGCAAGGCGATGTACGACGTGGACCTGCTCGGCGGGATGATCGAAGAGGCGTTGGACGAACTCAAGGGAGCGGACTGGTGAGGGTCTACCTGCCGGCGACGATCGGCACGCTGCGCCGCCTGGTCGAGGACGGGCGGTTCGCACCGCTCGGCGGCACGGGTTTCGCGCTGACCCCGGCCTTGCGCGAGTCCTACACCAGCGGGGACACCGAGGAACTGGAGTACGCCGCGCTGCTGGACGCGGCCAGGGCCTCGCTGCGGCTGATCGCCGCCGAGCAGGACGACGGCGGTGACGAGAAGAACCCGCCGCGGCGCGTGGTGATCTCCGCCGACGTGGAACAGGCCACGCCGCGGCCGGACCTCGACGCGGCGGTGGTGCGGATCTCCGGTCCGGTGGAACTCGCGCAGATCGCCGCCGTGCACGTGGACACCGCCGAGGCTGAGGCCGCCGTGGTGGCCGCCGCCGCGGTGATCGACGCCGCCGACCTCGGGGACGACGACGCCGAATTCGCCCTCGGCGAGGCCGAAGACCACGAGCTGGCCTGGTATGCCCCACAGGAGTTGCCCTTCCTGCTCGAACTGCTTTGACCCCGGTTTCCGTGCCAGGATGGGCACCGCGCCCACAAGGCGCCCGTCTGGCCCGAGAAACCACAGGAGGCGAAGCAAGTCATGGACGCGGTGACATCCGTTCCGCACCCGGTCAACGAACCGGTGCACACCTACGCGCCCGGCAGCGGCGAGCGGGAGTCCTTGCAGCGCAGGATCGCCGAGCTGGAGGGCGAGAAGCACGAGCTGCCGCAGACCATCGGCGGGCGGCGCCGCTTCGCCGGTGGTGAGGCCTTCGACGTGGTCCAGCCGCACGACCACGCCCACGTGCTCGGGGTGTCCGCGAACGCCACACCGGAGGACGTCGCCGACGCGGTGACCGCGGCCAAGGAGGCCGCGCCCGGCTGGCGCGAGCTGCCCTTCGACGAGCGGGCCGCGGTGTTCCTGCGCGCGGCCGACCTGATCGCCGGGCCCTACCGCGACACGCTCAACGCGGCCACCATTCTCGGGCAGTCGAAATCGGTGCAGCAGGCGGAGATCGACGCGGCCTGCGAGCTGATCGACTTCCTGCGCTACAACGTGCACTTCGCCCGCCGCATCCTGGCCGAGCAGCCGCTGTCGGTGCCCGGCGCGTGGAACCGGATGGAGTACCGGCCGCTGGACGGGTTCGTCACCGCGATCACCCCGTTCAACTTCACCGCCATCGCGGGCAACCTGCCCAGCAGCCCGGCGCTGATGGGCAACACCGTGGTGTGGAAGCCGACGCCGACGCAGCAGCTGGCCGCGCACTACACCATGGAGGTGTTCGAGAAGGCCGGGCTGCCGCCGGGCGTGATCAACCTGGTCACCGGCGACGGGCGCGCGGTGAGCGAGGTGGCGCTGGCCGATCCGGACTTCGCCGGGCTGCACTTCACCGGGTCCACCGCGACCTTCAAGCTGTTGTGGCGCAGGATCGCGGAGAACCTGGACGGCTACCGCGCCTATCCGCGCATCGTCGGGGAGACCGGCGGCAAGGACTTCGTGGTGGCGCACTCGTCGGCGAACCCGGACAAGCTGGTCACCGCGCTGGTGCGGGCCGCTTTCGAGTACCAGGGCCAGAAGTGTTCCGCCGCTTCACGTGCGTACGTGCCACGGTCCCTTTGGGACGGTGGGCTGCGCGACCAGCTGGCCGACGTGACGCGCACGGTGAAGTACGGCGACGTCACCGACCTGTCGATGTTCGGCGGTGCGGTGATCGACGCGCGCGCCTTCGCCAAGCACCGCGATCTGCTGTCCAGTGTGGACGGTGACCCGGAGCTGGAGCTGCTGGTCGGCGGGAACTGCGACGACCAGATCGGCTACTTCGTTGAGCCGACCGTGCTGGTCTCGGACAACCCGTCGCACGAGGTTTTCGCCACCGAGTACTTCGGCCCGATCCTGGCCGTGCACGTCTACCCGGACGCCGACTACGCGCGCATCCTCGAACTGGTCGACCAGACCGCGCCGTACGCGCTGACCGGCGCGGTGTTCGCCGACGACCGCGCGGCCGTGCACCAGGCGCACCAGGCGCTGCGGTTCACCGCGGGCAACTTCTACGTCAACGACCGGCCCACCGGCTCGATCGTCGGCCAGCAGCCGTTCGGCGGTTCGCGGGCGTCGGGCACCAACGACAAGGCGGGCTCGATGTTCAACCTCCAGCGGTGGACCAGCCCGCGCGCGATCAAGGAAACCTTCGACGCGCCGACGGACATCCGCTACCCGCACATGGGCTGAGCAACGAAAAAACGCCCCCGGCGCCAGGCGGCTCCGGGGGCGTTTTCGCGGCTCGTGCCGTTACTTCGGCATCGTCCCGACCTGGTCGGCCGGAGGCGCCTCGACCTCGACCGGGGCACCCCAGTCGCTGTACTTCATGGTCATCTTGGCGTCACCGGGCGGCAGCTGCTGACCGCTCTGCTCGGCCATCTTCTTCATCATCGCGCCCATGTCCATGGTGATCTGCACCGGGAGCTGCTCGGCGTTCAGCCACAGCTCGAGCGGCACGATGACCCCGTCGGGCAGCTGGGAGAGCTGGGCCTCGCTGGCGCCCGCCATGCCGCCGGCCTTCTTCAGGTCCAGGTCGATGACGTAGTGGCTGACCTCCTGGCCGTCCAGCGTGGCCGGCTCGGCCTTGTTGATCTTGCCTGCCTTCTGGATCATCTCCAGGAACTTGCGCGGGTCGCTCTGCTCGGCCTGGTCCATCGACTGGCCCAGTTCGGCGAGGGCGGCCTTGTCGGCCTTGATCCACGGCTTGCCGCCGGCGCGCTGGCCCTCCGGCATCTTGATGTAAACCTGGCCGTCGATCATGCGCATCTCGAGGGACATGCCCATCATCTGCATGGTCATCGACATCTTGCTGTTGGTGCCCTCAAAAGATCCCTGGCCGGAGCCGCTGATCTTCTGGCCCATCATGTTCATGTCGATGGTGAACTTGGCGGTCTTGCTCTGATCCGCCTTGCTCGACGCGGTGCGGACCAGCTCCTGGGCGTCGTTGAACAGCGAGGACGCCGGCTTGTCGGCGGCCTGCGGGGCCGCGGTGTTGGTGGTGGTCGGCGTGCTCTCGCTGCCACAGGCAGTGAGCGCGAGCAGCAGCGCGAAGCCGCTGGCAGCGAGCGCTGTCTTGCGCATCCGGGTACCTCTCACATCTTGTGATCGTCTGGGCGAGTTGTTCCCCCAGTAGGGCTACAGCGTCCCAGACACGCGCCGCCCGGTGGTGTGGGTTGCCGGATTAATGGTCACGATTCGAGACCGGCGCGGGAAACAAGCAGTCTTCTGAGTGAAGCCAGCCGTTCCGGTTTGGCGTCACCCTCGGTGACCACGTCGTCCAGTACGCAGTCCGGATCCTCGGGCGGGCCCAGGTGACCGCAGCCGGACGGGCACTCCTCGGCGGCTTCGGTGAACTCCTCGAACGAGTCCACGATGTCGTCCGGCGTGACGTGGGCCAGGCCGAACGAGCGCACGCCCGGGGTGTCGATCACCCAGCCGTCGCCGGGCAGCGGCAGCGCGACCGCGGCCACCGAGGTGTGCCGCCCCTTGCCGACCGCGCTGACCACGCCGGTGGCCAGCGCGGCGTCCGGGACCAGCCGGTTGACCAGCGTGGACTTGCCCACCCCGGAGTGCCCGACCAGCGCCGAGACGCGGCCTTCGACGCGTTCGCGCAACTCGTCCGGCTCCTCGTCGTGCCGGGTGACCACCGCGGGCACGGCCAGGTCGGCGTACCCGGCGAGCAGCTCGGCCGGATCGGCCAGGTCGGCCTTGGTCAGGCAGAGCAGCGGCTCGAGCCCGCCCGCGTAGCAGGCGACCAGGCAGCGGTCGATGAACCCGGGCCGCGGCGGCGGGTCGGCCAGCGCGGTGACGATGACCAACTGCTCGGCGTTGGCCACGACCACGCGCTCGTACGGGTCGGTGTCGTCGGCGGTGCGGCGCAGCACACTGGTGCGCTCGTCGACGCGGACGATCCTGGCGAGCGTGTCGGGGCGGCCGCTGACGTCGCCGACCAGGCCCACCGAATCGCCGACCACCACCGGGGTGCGGCCGAGTTCGCGGGCGCGCATGGCGGTCACCGAGCGGGCGGGATCCCCGTTGACCGCGCAGGTCCAGCGGCCGCGGTCGACCCCGGTGACCATGGCGGTGGTGGCGTCGGCGTGCTCGGGGCGGCGCTTGCTCCGCGGGCGGGTGCCCTTGCCAGGGCGGACGCGGACGTCCGATTCATCCAGCTTGCGCCAATCCCGTCGGCTCAACCGCCCAGCTCCTTCCGGTACCCGTTACGCCGAAGATGATCCCCCATCGGGCCCACCCGGTCACGCGGCGCACTCGCCAAGGCCGCCACGGGCGTGGAACCATGGTTTCGCCACGTGTACGCAGATCGGAGGTGGGGCCGCGATGTGTGGTCGTTACGCCGCCACGAAGAACCCGGCCAAGCTGGTGCAGGAGTTCGAGGCGGCCGATGAAACCGGTGGTCACGCTCCGTCGCCGGATCACAATGTGGCGCCGACGAAGAAGGTGCTCGCCGTGGTGCAGCGCCACCCCCGCGACGCCGACGGCAAGGTGCTCGAGGACGAACCGTCGGTGCGCACGCTGCGGGTGATGCGCTGGGGGCTGGTGCCGTTCTGGGCGAAGGACCCGTCGGTGGGCAGCAAGATGATCAACACCCGGTCCGAGACCGCGCACGAGAAGCCCGCGTTCCGCAAGGCGCTGGCGCGCAAGCGCTGCCTGCTCCCGGCCGACGGCTGGTTCGAATGGCGGCGCAACGGCAAGGAGAAGGAGCCGTTCTTCATGACCCCGCGGGACGAGTCCACGCTGGTCATGGCCGGGATCTGGGAGAGCTGGCGCGACCGGGAGGACCCGGAGGCGCCGCCGCTGATCACCTGCTCGGTGCTGACCACCGACGCGGTCGGCCCGCTCACCGACATCCACCACCGCATGCCGTTGCTGCTGGCGAAGAACAACTGGGGCAGCTGGCTGGATCCGGATCGTGAGGACGTCTCGGAGCTGCTGGCGCCGCCGAGCCTGGACCTGGTCGACGCGCTGGAGCTGCGGCCGGTGTCGAGCCGGGTGAACAACGTCCGCAACAACGGGCCCGAGCTGGTCGAGCGCGCCGAGCAGGCGACCGATCTGGACAAGGGCGCGTTGTTCGACGTGCCGTCGCAATGACCACCGTGCAGGTGGACACCGACTACGGCCCGGCGCGGGTCGAGCTGCACTGCGCCGAGGAGGGCCGGGCGGTGCTGCTGCTCGGGCACGGTGCCGGTGGCGGGTTCGGTGCGAAGGACCTGATCGTGGTGACCCGGGCGGCGCAGGCGGTCGGGGTGCACGTGGTGCTGGTCGAGCAGCCGTACCGGGTGGCGGGGCGACGGGCCCCGGCGCCGGCGAAGCAGCTGGACAACGCTTGGCTGACCGTCGCGGAAGCGGTCGACGACCAGTTCGACGGGCTGCCCGCGGTTTTCGGGGGCCGTTCGTCGGGGGCGCGGGTGGCGTGCCGCACGTCCGCGGCGGGGCAGGCGGTGGCCGTGCTGTGCCTGGCGTTCCCGACGCACCCGCCGGGGAAGCCGGAAAAGACGCGGCAGCCGGAGCTGGACGGTGTCGAGGTGCCGACGCTCGTGGTGCAGGGGGAGCGGGACCCGTTCGGCATCCCGGCGGCGGGGCCGCACCACGAACTGGTGCTACTGGCCGGAGACCACAGCCTGAGCGCCGACCTGGACGGCGTCGGACGAGCCACCTCGGAATGGCTGGAACGAGTCCTGCGTCCCCTCGACTGAGTGGGCGTTGACGGGCTCCCCGGGCCCGAGCGGCACCGGTGAGGGGGCTCGCCGCGACCCGCGTTGCCGGATGTCACGAAAGCCACTTTCGAGACGCCCAACGTCTCGAAAGCCACATTCGTGACACCTGCGGCCCCGCGCGCTAGGCGCCCGCGATGGGGGCGACGGTTGCCTTGGTCAGGCGGATCAGGTCCCCCGGGGCCAGTTCCATTTCCAGGCCCCGCCGTCCCGCCGAGCAGTGGATCGTGTCGTACTGCTCAGCCGAAGCATCGATCACCACCGGCAGCTTGCTCCGCTGCCCCAACGGGGAAATGCCGCCCAGCACATAGCCCGTCGCGCGTTGGGCGGCCGTGGCGTCCGCCATGCGCGCCTTTTTCCCGCCGACCGCCGCCGCCAGAGCCTTCAAGTCCAGTGAGCCGGTGACCGGGACCACGCCGACCGTCAGCTTCCCGTCCACATCGGCCACCAGCGTCTTGAACACGCGCGCCGGGTCCAGGCCCAGGATCGCCGCGGCCTCGCCGCCGTACGATTCGTGGCGAGGATCATGTTCGTACGCGTGCAGCTTGTGGGTGATCTTCTGCTTCACCAGCAGCGCCGTCGCCGGTGTGCCCTTGCCCGCCATGAAGCGCACCATACGACGGGAATGCGCAGGCCGGTCAACGTGTTAAACCCAGCGTGTTGACCAAGGTATCCCCCCGCGAAGAGCGGCTCACCGCGCCCAGCCGGGCCGGAGCGGCCCGCGTATCCTCAGGGCAGAAGTACGCACGTCTGCCCGACGTGGATTGGGAAGGGAACGGTTTGCCGAGCACCTCAGAGTCTGCCGCCACCGAGCAGGAGGACGTGCGGGCGCGCACCGAGCGCTTCGAGCGCGACGCGATGCCCCTGCTGGACCAGCTGTACTCGGCCGCGATGCGGATGACCCGGAACCCGGCCGACGCCGAGGACCTGGTGCAGGAGACCTATCTCAAGGCCTACTCCGCGTTCGCCTCGTTCAAGCAGGGCACCAACCTCAAGGCCTGGATGTACCGCATCCTGACCAACACCTACATCAACGGCTACCGCAAGCGGCAGCGCCAGCCGCTGCAGCAGCCCACCGAGGAGATCACCGACTGGCAGCTGGCCAAGGCGGAGAACCACTCGTCGGTCGGCCTGCGCTCGGCCGAGGTCGAGGCCATGGACAAGCTGCCGGACGCCGACGTCAAGGCCGCCCTGCAGCGCCTGCCGGAGGACTTCCGGCTCGCCGTCTACCTCGCCGACGTCGAGGGCTTCGCCTACAAGGAAATCGCTGAGATCATGGACACCCCCATCGGTACTGTGATGTCCCGCCTCCACCGCGGCCGCGCCCAGCTGCGCGACCTGCTCGCCGACGTGGCTCGTGAACGCGGGTTCATCCGCGGGCCCAAGCAGGAGGTGGCAGGGCGATGAACCACTGCTCCGGTGACGAGGGCAAGGCCAAGGTCAACTGCGACGAGGCGCTCGCCGAGATCTACCTGCTCCTGGACAAGGAGTGCAGCAAGGAGCACGAGGTCGAGCTGCGCAGGCACCTCGACGAGTGCCCGCCCTGCCTCGAGGAGTACGGGATCGACGAGCAGATCAAGCAGATCCTGGCCCGCAAGTGCGGCGGCGACCTCGCCCCGGCCGAGCTGAAGAGCAAGCTCCGCGCGTCGATCCGGCGGACCGTGGAGGAGCGCTCCGGCAAGGTGATCGAGCACACCGAGGTCGAGGTCGAGCGCGTCACCGAATAACCCCCGCGCACGAAGAAGCCCCGGTCACCACCAGGTGGCCGGGGCTTTTCCTACGCCGAGCTCAGGCGTTGGGCTTCTTGCCGTGGTTGGCGCCGTTCTTCTTACGGTCGCGGCGCTTGCGAGCTCGCTTCGACATGGATCACTCCTCGGTGGATCTCTACCCGGGCAACCCCCCTAGTGTGGCATGTGCCCTAGAACAGGGGTGTTCGGCCTGGGCCGCGGCCCCGATCCTCTGGTTGGATTGGGTTCCGCTCGAGCGCAGGAGGGCATCGCCGATGGCCGAGGAGATCCGGGCCGAGATCGTCGCCAACGTTCTGAAGGTGGTCGCCGAGGTCGGGGACGACCTCGGCACGGGGGACACCGTGGTGCTACTGGAGTCGATGAAGATGGAGATCCCGGTGCTCACGGAGGGCGCGGGCCGCCTTTCGCGGCTCGCCGTCGGCGAAGGGGACGTGGTGCAGGAGGGCGACCTGCTCGCCGTGCTGGAATAGCGGGGTGAGCACTCTCTCCGATCTGCTGGCCGAGAACACCGGGCTGTCCGGCGAAGCGGCCGACCACCTGCAGTCGGTGGTGGCCGAATGGCAGCTGCTGGCCGACCTGTCGTTCAGCGACTTCCTGCTCTGGGTGCCGGTGTCCGAAAGCGTCCAGCCCGACGGCGGCGACTTCGTCTGCGTCGCGCAGGCACGCCCGACCACCGCGCCGACCGCGCATCCCGAGGACGTGGTCGGCAGCCGGTTCACCGTCGACGAGCACCCGCAGCTCGACCGCGCGATGCGCGAGGTCAAGATCAGCCGCGAGGAGGACCCGCACTGGTACCGCGACCTGCCGATGCGGCGGGAGGCGATCCCGGTCACCTTCGGCAAGCAGGTGATCGCGGTGCTCAGCCGCGAGACGAACCTGGCCTCGCCGCGGGTGCCGAGCCCGCTGGAGATCGCCTACCTGGGCAGCGCGGCCGACCTGTGCCAGATGATCGCCGACGGCACCTTCCCGGCCGACGGCACGCTCACCGACGTGCACACCAGCCCGCGTGTCGGGGACGGGCTGATCCGGCTCGACCAGTCGGGCACGGTGGTTTTCGCCAGCCCCAACGGGCTTTCCGCCTACCACCGGATGGGCTACGAGTCGGATCTGGTCGGGGTGCGGCTCGCGCCGCTGACCCGCTCGCTGATCCGCGACCCGTTCGACGCGACCGAGGTGTCCCACCGCATCATCGACGCGCTCGACGGCAAGCCGGGCTCACGCACCGAAGCGGATTCGCGCCGCGGTGCGGTCGTGCTGTTCCGTGCGCTGCCGTTGCGGCCCGCGGGGCAGCCCGCCGGGGCGCTGGTGCTCGTCCGTGATGTGACCGAGGTGAAGCGGCGGGATCGCGCGTTGCTGTCGAAGGACGCCACGATCCGCGAGATCCACCACCGCGTGAAGAACAACCTGCAGACCGTGGCCGCGCTGCTGCGGTTGCAGTCGCGGCGCACGGCCAGCGACGAGGCCAGGCTGGCACTCGGCGAGTCCGTGCGGCGCGTGTCGTCGATCGCGATGGTGCACGAGGCGCTGTCGATGTCCGTCGACGAGCGGGTCGACCTGGACCAGCTGCTGGACAACGTGCTGCCGATGGTCGGTGAGGTGGCCACCGCCGAGGCGCAGGTGACGCTGTCGCGGACCGGCACGTTCGGGGTGGTGGTCGCCGAGATCGCCACGCCACTGGTGATGGTGGTCGCCGAGCTGGTGCAGAACGCGGTCGGGCACGCCTTCCCCGGTGGACGGCCGGGCAAGGTGCAGATCTCCGCCGAGCGGTCGGCGCGCTGGCTGGACATCGTGATCAGCGACGACGGCCAGGGCCTGCCGCAGGGCTTCTCACTGGAGCGCGCGGACGGCCTCGGTTTGCAGATCGTGAGAACGCTCATCGAATCGGAACTGCGGGGCTCGCTTTCCCTGCGCCCGGGCCGCGCCGCGGAAGGCGGCGGCCGTCGCGGCACGGAAGCCGCGCTGCGCATACCGCTGTCGCGGCGCCTCTGAGTCGCATTGGAGATCTCGACCGGGCCTGGCGAGACGGCGCGGTCGGGCGGACCAGCGGCACACCCAGGCATGGCGGCGCGAGCCGCTGGGACGCGGCGTCGGTCACAGTGGGCGGCACAGTCGGGCAAGCCAGCGGTGTGGCCGGGGTAGGGCAGCGCGCGGCCAGGCGAGATGGCGCGAGTCACGTAGGGCGGTGTGGCCGGGCGAGGCACCGGTGCCACCAGGCGATACGGCGCGAGTCGGGCAGGGCGGTGTGGCTGGGGAGGTAGCGCGCGGCCAGGCCGGGCGGCGTCGTCCGTGCAATGAATGTGGCTTTCATTGCGTCCGTCCAGCGCCATGAGCGCGAACACTTGAGGGCGGGCACCTGAAGCGGTGCCCGCCCTCAAACGTGTTGGCGGAGGGACTCGATGGTCCCTGGCGGCCGTGGCGCCGGCGGATGTGGCGGGCGCGGGGGCCGCGGGGTGGTGCGAAGAGAAAAATCAGGCGTTGGTGCGCGTGCCGATGTGCGCACGGCGACGCTTGAGCGCGCGTCGCTCGTCCTCGCTCATCCCGCCCCACACGCCGGCGTCCTGCCCGCTGGCCAAAGCCCAGGCCAGGCAATCGGAAGCGACGGTGCAACGGTGGCACACGGCCTTCGCCGCGGCTACCTGGGAGATGGCAGGACCGCTGGTCCCCACGGGGAAGAACAGCTCGGGGTCCTCGTCTCGGCAGGCCGCGTCGTGGCGCCAGTCCATTTTACTGAGCTCCTTCATGATGGCGCGGCAGTCCGCGCCACAGTCGTCATGGCGGTCGTTTTTTGGGGTGCTTGTGAATGCTTTCACGAAGACCCGTTTTCGACAAGGGTTTTCTGCGGATCGGTGAGTCACCTCACCCGGCCGGGCGACTGGCCTGACCTGCGGTTTCAGTCCGAAACTGGCCGCTGGGCGGAAGGGGAGATGCGGTGAACGGAGGTTTCCGATCGATGAACGGCACCAACCACTTTGCCGCGCACGATCACCAGCTCCGTGACACCGGCCGCGGTGATCGTCACACCATCACCGTCAGCACGCCCGGCACGCTGAGAAACTCCACACTGCTTCGCTGACCCATCAGGTCACCGTCCACCTGGAAGTTTACCGGCTCGTCCGCGTCTATGCGCACTATCGCCAGGTCATCGTGACGAAGCAAACGCTTGCCCCGGTGCCTGCTGCGCGTGCGCAGCGCCTGTCGCGCCTGGTTGAGCACGGTCGGCACGGCCATGCTCCGCAGCGCGAACAATCCCAGCCCGCTGTCGAAGGAGCACTCGGTGTTCAGGTGCACCGGGCGGTTGCCGAGGTAGGTCCACGGGTCGGTGTTGGAGACGAAGGCCGTGCGCACCGCGGCCGGTTCCTCGCCGGGCACGCGCACGGTCAGCGGCGGGCGGCCGTTCGGCGGGCGGAAGTAGGAGGTGAGCGCCATTCGCGTGTAGAGGGCGGGGCTCGCGCGCTTGCCGCGGCGCTTTTCCACCCCGGCCACCACGTCGGCGTCCCAGCCGAGCCCGGCGTTGAAGGTGAACCAGCGGCCGTCGGCGAGACCGAGGCCGACTTCGCGGCTGCGACCGTGCTCGATGGCCTGCAGCAACTGGTAGGTCGCCTCGACCGGATCACGCGGCAGGCCGAGCGCGCGGGCGAACACGTTCGCCGAGCCGCCGGGCACCACGCCCAGCGACGGCACCCGGTGCGCCCCGCCGGGCACGCCGTGGTTGTCCGCCAGCAGGCCGTTGACGACCTCGTTGACCGTGCCGTCACCGCCGTGGGCGACCACCAGCTCGATGCCGTCACGCGCGGCCGAGCGCGCCACGGCCAGCGCGTGGCCGCGGTAGTCGGTCTCGACCACGTCGAGCTTCACCTCGCTGGCCAGCGCGTGCGCGAGCACGTCCCGGCCACCGGGCGAAGTCGCGGTGGCCTGCGGATTGACGATCAGCACTGCGCGCACTACCGCAGGGTAGGTCAGAAACGCACGCGTTCCGACCGTCAGCGTGAAGCTGCGAGCCTCGTCACTGTGCCGGCTGGCCTCCTCATCGCTCGGTGTGGACTGGCGACGCTCGTCGTGACAAGTGCACCCCGGGACCGCCCGGCTCATCAGACGACACCCGAATCTTGACCCGTGCGGCGCCCGGGCGAAAACGGCCGACCGGGTGGCATAACATCGAATGTGTTCACGCACGGTCACCCGTCTTCATTGGACACTGTTCGGCAGCGTCCGCACCGGCGCCGTGCCCCGCTCCGGCCGTACGGAAGGTGCAGTCCACGTGCCGTTCGCCGACAAGATCCAGCCGGCGCCGCGTGAGGTTCGCTTCGCCGGCGCGCTCACCGCGATCCCCGGGCTGGCTTCGGTGGTGATCGCGGTGGTCCTGCTGGTGACCGCCTTCGGCGCGGAGGGGGCGCGGGCGGGCAACATCTACGCCGAGGCCGGGTACTACGCCGTGCTCGGCGCCGGGACCATGGCCTGCGGCATCGGCCTGCTGCTGGGCCACACCTGGGCGCGTTCGCCGTCGGTGGTGGTGGCGCTGATGGTGGCCGGGATCGGCTGGTACAGCGCGGGCCCGTCGGGACGCCCCGGCTTCGGGGTGCCGCTGATCATCGGCGGCCTGGTCGTGGTGGTCCTGCTGTTCCGCCGCCCGTCGCGCGCGTGGGTGCTGGGCATGGCCGAAGGCGAGGACGAAGCCGAGGCGTCCGAGCGCGACGCGGAACGGCGCCGCCGCGGGGGCCGAGAGGCCTAGAGGGCCTAGAGGGTTTCGGCGAGCTTGCGCAGCGGCTCGTCGGCGAGCCGGTGCACGGTCCACTCGTCCATCGGCTCCGCGCCCAGCGCGCGGTAGAAGTCCACCGCCGGGTTCCAGTCGAGCACGGACCACTCCAGGCGCCCGTAACCGTTGCGCACGCACTCCTCGGCGAGCGTCGCGAGCAGCGCCTTGCCAAGGCCGGTGCCGCGGTGCTCCGGCCGCACGTAGAGGTCCTCCAGGTAGATGCCGTGCACCCCGCGCCAGGTGGAGAAGTTCAGGAACCACAGGGTGAAGCCGGCGATCTCACCGCCCGCGGCCTCGGCGACGTGCCCGAACACCGCGGGCCGCTCGCCGAACAGCGCCGTCTTCAGCTGGGCGGCGGTCAGGTGGCACTCCTCGGGTGCCTTCTCGAACTCGGCGAGGTCGTGGACCAGCCCGACCACAGCGTCCACATCGGACTCCTGAACGCGGCGGATGGTGAACTGCGGCAACGGTTTTCCTTTCGGGGACATCAACGGGGCGGGATGTTCAGGTGACGCAGCTGGGGCACGCCCCGCTCGTCACCGAGTTCGGTCAGCCCGGCGGGTTCGAGCGCGAACCGCACGCCGTCGGTGGCTTCGAGGTCGAGCCAGCGGGCCACCAGCACGCGGCTGAAGTGCCCGTGGCCCACCAGCACCACCGGGCGTTCGGCGAGCCGCTCGCGGACCCCGGCCAGCACGCGGTCGGCGCGGGCGGTGACCTGCTCGGCGGTTTCGCCGTTCGGCATCGGGTGCGACCAGACCGTCCAGCCGGGCACCGTCCGGCGGATCTCCTCGGTGGTGATGCCCTCGTAGTCGCCGTAGTCCCACTCGGCGAGGTCCTCGGTGACGTCGGACACGGTGAGCCCGGCGAGTTCGGCGGTCTTCAGCGCGCGCTGCCGGGGGCTGGACAGCACGTCGGCAGGCTCGTCCGGCAGCCGCTCTGCCAGCGTCCGGCCCGCGGATCTGGCCTGGTCGCGCCCGGTTTCGGTGAGCGGGAGATCGGACCGGCCGGTGTGCTTGCCCAGCGCCGACCACTCGGTCTGGCCGTGCCGGAGCAGGAAGAGGGGATGTGCCACGGCTTGGAATATAGCCGCCGGTGTGCTTCGCTACTGGTGAGTAACAACGGAGGTGAACCGATCGTGCGGACCTACCCGATGTGGCGGTCGCTGGCCGCGAGGCCGGGCGGGAAGCTGCTGTTCTCGGCCGCGATGTGCCTGCGTGTGCCGTACTTCCGCACGGTGCTCCCGCACATCCGCGACCTCCGCCCCGGCCGGTGCGAGGTGTCCGCGCCGAAGTGGTGGGGAGTCCACAATCACATCGGGACCTTTCACGCGATCGCGGCGTGCAACCTCGCCGAGATCGCGATGGGCATGCTGGCCGAGGCGACCGTGCCGCCGACGCACCGCTGGCTGCCCAAGGGCATGTCGGTGAACTACGTGGCGAAGGCGGAGACCGGGCTGACCGCGGTCGCCGAGCTCGAGGTGATCCCGGAGTTCGGCGACGACGGCACCGAGCTGGGCGTACCGGTGGTGATCCGCGACAAAGCGGGCAAACCGGTGGTCACCGGCACGATCACCATCTGGGTCACGAAGAAACCGGGTCAGCGGGAAGGAACGGCCCCGCGCAGTTCCTCGTAACGCGCCAGGCAGGCTTCGTAGGTCGGCAGCCTGCCCTCGGCGGCGAGCTGCGCCATCGTCGGCGCGTCACGGTCCTTTTCGGACAGAATGGGCTCGATGTCGGCCGGCCACGGCAGCCCGAGCGCCGGGTCCATCGGGTTCGCGCCGTGCTCGGCGGAGGGGTTGAAGCTGGTGGAGCACAGGTAGATCATCACGGTGTCGTCTTCGAGCGCGACGAAGCTGTGGCCGATGCCCTCGGGCAGGTAGACCGCGCGCACCGTCTCCGCGTCCAGGTGCACCGCGTCCCAGTGGCCGAAGGTCGGCGAGCCGACGCGGAGGTCGACCATCACGTCCAGCAGCGAGCCGCGCGGGCACCAGATGTACTTCGCCTGCCCCGGCGGCGTGTCGGCGAAGTGGATGCCGCGAATGGTGCCGCGCCGCGACTCGCTGTAGTTCGTCTGCGCGAGGCCGAGCGGGTGGCCGACCGTTTCCCGGAAGGGCTCTTCCTGGAACGGCGCGGCGAACGCACCGCGGTGATCGGGGAACTTCCGCGGGGTGAACTCGAAGCAATCCCGTACCGCCAACTCGCGCACCTGCATGCCCATGAGCTTAGGGCAGGGCTTCCCAATCCGGACGGACGTCTTGCTAAAACGGTCTCCGGCAAGGGAAAACCCCTGAATATGTGACATCAGCCGCACCAGGGGGCCACAACCGCCGACCGGCCTGCCACACTGTCCGGACCGCCGCGTCCGCGGTTCCCCCGCCGGGGAGCCGGACCAGATGCAGCCTCACCACGGGCATCGACGGACGCCTCGCCCGGTCGTAGGCGCTACCGCGCTGGACAGCCGCGCTCGAGGAGCCCACGCAACACAGGGACGGCGCCTGCCGTTTCCCTGTTCGAAGTCCCGGGAGAAAAGTCCAGTGACCTACGCACCAGTCGAAGGTTCGGTTTCCGAAGAAGACGGAACCATGACGGGAAAACCCATGAACGAAGACAGCACGCCGGTGACCGACGAGGAGATCTTCACCGGTCACGAGGGCGGGAAGCTCTCCGTCGCCGCCCAGCGGCCGATCTCGGTCGCGCGTGATCTGTCCATCGCCTACACGCCGGGGGTGGCCAAGGTGAGCCGCGCCATCGCCGAGGACGCCGCGCTCGCCAGGCAGTACACCTGGGCCGAGCGGCTGGTCGTGGTGGTCAGCGACGGCACCGCCGTGCTGGGCCTCGGCGACATCGGGCCGAGCGCCTCGCTGCCGGTGATGGAGGGCAAGTCGGTCCTGTTCAAGACCTTCGCCGACCTGGACTCGATCCCGCTGGTGCTCAACACCACCGACGTGGACGAGATCGTCGAGACGCTGGTCCGGCTGCGGCCGTCGTTCGGCGCGGTGAACCTGGAGGACATCGCGGCGCCGCGCTGCTTCGAGCTGGAGGACAAGCTCAAGGCCGCGCTGGACTGCCCGGTCATGCACGACGACCAGCACGGCACCGCGATCGTGGCGCTGGCCGCGCTGCGCGGGGCGAACCTGGTGCTCGACAAGAACCTGGCCGACCAGCGGGTGGTGATCTCCGGGGCCGGCGCGGCCGGCGTGGCCTGCGCGCGGATCCTGCAGGCCGCGGGCATCGGCGAGGTCACCGTGCTGGACTCGAAGGGCATCATCCACCAGGGCCGGGACGGGCTGAACCCGGTCAAGCAGGAGTTGGCCGCGTCGACGAACGCCAGCGGGCTCACCGGCGGGCTGCCGGAGGCGATCCGGGGTGCCGACGTGTTCCTCGGGCTGTCGGGCTCCACCATCGAGGAGGAGCTGCTGGCCACCATGGCCACCGGCTCGATCGTGTTCGCACTGTCCAATCCGGACCCGGAGATCCACCCGGACGTGGCGGCCAAGTACGCCTCGATCGTGGCCACCGGGCGCAGCGACTTCCCCAACCAGATCAACAACGTGCTGGCCTTCCCCGGCGTGTTCCGCGGTGCGCTGGACTCCGGCGCGCGGGCGATCACCGAGCGGATGAAGATCGCCGCCGCGGACGCCATCGTCGCGGTCGCCTCCGACGACCTCGGCCCGGACCGGATCGTGCCGAGCCCGCTGGACCCGCGGGTCGCGCTCGAAGTGGCCGCCGCCGTGGCGAAGGCCGCCGGCGAGGACGGCGTGAACTCCTAGGCCGCCTCTCTGGTTGGAGAACACGAATGTGGCTTTCGGGGCGGATTTCGCCCCGAAAGCCACATTCGTGTCCGGGGTCAGAGCGTGGGCAGCAGGGTTTCCAGGGTGTGCCGCGGCAGGTCGATCAGCCGGTACGGGTGCAGTGCCGGGTCCACGCCCGGCACGTTGGCCAGCCGGGCGTGTGCCCTGGTGAGCGGGACGGCGGGCGCCTCGACGAGGTCGGCGACCACCACGGCGTGCTTGTTGTCCGGCAGGCTCCGCAGCAGTTTCAGCTGGTACTTCCGGTCGAGCAGGGCGTGCAGCGCGGCCTGCGCCGAGGCACTGACCAGGTCCGGGTGCGAGTTCGGCACCAGCACGGCCACCCGTGACGCGTTCGTGGCGAGCAGCAGCCGCAGCAGCCACGGGCCGGGGTCGCCACTCAGGTCGAAGGCCAGCACCTCGCCGTTGATCGGCTTCGACCAGTCCGCGCGTGGTGTCTCGACCACCGGCCGGTCGGCGATCTCCCGCACGCGGTCCAGCAGCGCCGCCCCCGAGCCGGTGGCTTCGACCGACTGCGGGCCGTGCGTGTAGATGCCCTGCTTCGCCTTCTGCTTGCGGGCCCGTGCGGTCGGCTGGCAGACGTACAGGTCCGCGGCCGCGCCGATGGCCTGCGCGCCGTGGTACGAGTGGAAGTCCGGCAGGATCGCCTCGAAGGTCAGCCCCAGCCGCAGCAGCTCCTGCTGCACCTGCCCGCCGAGCGCCGGGTGCCGCGGGCTGTAGCCGTACGCCAGCAGCAGCCTGCCCAGCGGCGGGTCGGCCAGCGCTTCGATGCCGCGGGCGGCGAACAGGCCCATGCCCTCCGGGGTGTACGGCGGATCGCTGAACACCAGGTCGGCGCCGCCGAGCACGGCGTGCGGCAGGCCGACGCGCAGATCGGCGTGCAGCGTGCGGACCGCGCCATCGGAGTGCTCGTCCACATAGGCGAGTACCCGCTCGTCGAGGTCGACCACGGTCAGGTCGGCGTCCGGGCGCAACGTGTGCACGGCGAGCGAAGTGAGATCGTGGTCACCGAGGAACAACAGCCGCGCGCGACCGAGGTCGTACCGCGCGTCGAGCCATTCCGCGCGCCGCACCACGGTTTCCGCGGTGGCCTGGACGTGGTCGAGCGCGGGCAGTGGCGGCGGCACCGCCGAGATCAGCCGCGACATCTCCGCCAGCAGGCCGGGCGCGGACTTCTCCTCGCACACGCGGAATTCGGCGTACCGCTCGACGGCGTCCGGGCGCAACCGCACCGAATCCCCGTCCCGATCGAGGTCGGTGCCGAGCGCGGCCAGCAGTTCTTCCACGCTCCGTCGCGGGGCCGCGGCACGGCGGACCAGCTCGTCGAACCGGATCCAGCCGTCCCCCAGCAGGCCGATGGCGGTGCGCAGCGGGCGCTGGTGCACGCCGTGGGAGGCCAGTACCTCGTTCAGTGAACTCACGACGCACAACATATGGAATGCCGTGCCCCGCGCATTGATCTGGGCTAGGGTTTTCCGACCTGTGGTCGTCGATGGGAGTGCCACGTGGCAATCGAGTTCCAGGGCGTGACGAAGAAGTACCCGGACGGGACCGTCGCGGTCGACAACCTCAGTCTCACGGTGGAGGACGGCACCATCACCGTGTTCGTCGGGCCGTCGGGCTGCGGCAAGACCACCTCGCTGCGGATGATCAACCGCATGGTCGAGCCGACTTCGGGCACCGTGCTGCTGGACGGCAAGGATGTCTGCGACTCGCCGCCGGCGCAACTGCGGCGCGGCATCGGCTACGTCATCCAGCACGCCGGTCTCTTTCCACATAGGACAGTTCTGGACAACGTGGCCACCGTGCCGCTGCTGTCCGGCTGGGGCAAGGGAAAGGCGCGGGCCCGCGCCGCCGAGCTGCTGGAAACCGTGGGCCTGCCGGCGGAACTGGGCAAGCGGTACCCCGCGCAGCTCTCCGGCGGGCAGCAGCAGCGCGTCGGCGTGGCGCGCGCGCTCGCCGCCGACTCGCCGGTGCTGCTGATGGACGAGCCGTTCTCCGCGGTGGACCCGGTGGTCCGCGAGGGCCTGCAGGACGAGCTGCTCCGGCTGCAGCAGCAACTCGGCAAGACCATCGTTTTTGTCACGCACGACATCGACGAAGCCGTGCGCCTCGGCGACAAGGTCGCGGTGATGCGGGTCGGCGGCAAGCTGGCCCAGTACGGCACGCCGTCGGACGTGCTGCGCCACCCGGTCGACGACTTCGTCGCCTCCTTCGTCGGCAAGGACCGCGGTTACCGCGGCCTGTCCTTCCTGACCGCCGAGGACGTGCGGATCGATCCGATCGAGACGGTCGAGGTCGGCAGCGTGCCGGGCGACGGCGCGACCTGGCGCATCGCGGTGAACGGCGACGGCGAGCCGCGTGGCTGGCTGCCGCCGAATTCCACTGTGGACGGTGAGCTGGCGGAGACCGACCTGGTCGCGGGCGGTTCGCTGTACCAGAAGGGCACGCCGGTGCGCGGTGCGCTGGACGCGGCCTTGTCCTCACCGGCCAGCCTCGGCGTGGTGGTCGACGACAACGGCCGGGTGATCGGCGCGGTGACCGCCCGCCAGGTGCTGGACGTGATCGAGGCGCACCCGCAGGGAGCGGCGGGATAGGGGGCGGGCACATGGGCGAGTTCTTCGACGAGCTCGGACGATATCTGTCCAGCGCCAACAACCGCGCGCAACTGCTGCAGAACCTGGGCGAGCACGTGTACCTGGCCCTGCTGCCGCTGGTGTTCGGCGTGGTGCTGGCGGTGCTGGTCGGCTGGGCCGGCAAGCGCTGGCGGACCGCGCGCCGCGTGGCGATGGTGGTGTCGAACCTGCTCTACACGATCCCGTCACTGGCGTTGTTCGTGGTCATCCCCGGCCTGATCGGGACGAAGATCCTGGACAGCGTCAACGTGATCGTGGCGCTGACCATCTACACCACCGCGTTGCTGGTGCGCCCGGTGCTGGACGCGCTGGACTCGGTGTCGCCGCCGGTGATCGCGGCCGCCACCGCGATCGGCTACCAGCCGGTGCGCCGCTTCTTCACCGTCGAGCTGCCGCTGGCGGTGCCGGTGTTCGCCGCGGGCGTGCGCGTCGGCGCGGTGAGCAACATCAGCCTGGTCAGCGTCGGCGCGCTGATCGGCACCGGCGGGCTTGGCGTGTTGTTCACCGACGGCTTCCAGCGCGAGTACTTCTCGCCGATCGTGGTCGGCATCGTGCTGACGCTGTTGCTGGCGCTGCTGACCGATCTGCTGCTGGTGTGGCTGCTCCGGGTGAGCACGCCGTGGCAGCGGGCCACCGCCAAACCGGCCGCCGACGTGACCGCGGGGAGTGCGGGATGAACGAGATCTTCGGCTGGTTCGGTGATCCGGCCAACTGGCAGGGCGTGGACGGGGTGCCGAACCGGCTCGCCGAGCACGTCGGCTACGTGCTGCTGGCACTGGTGATCGCACTGGTCATCGCGGTGCCGGTGGGGCTCTTCGTCGGGCACACCGGACGCGGCGCGGTGCTGCTGGTGGCGGCGGGCAACTCGATCCGCGCGCTGCCCACGCTCGGCCTGGTCACCTTTCTCTTCCTGCTGTTCACCGTGGAGGGTCCGGCGACCACGATCGCGTTGGTGGTGCTGGCGATTCCGCCGATCCTCGCCGCGACCTACGCCGGGTTGCAGGCCACCGACCACGGGGTGGTCGACGCGGCGCAGGGCGTCGGCATGACCGGCTGGCAGCGGCTGTGGAAGGTCGAAGTGCCGATTTCGCTGCCGCTCGTGCTCGGCGGGGTGCGCAACGCGGTGCTGCAGCTGGTGGCGACCGCGGCGGTGGCGGCCTACGTCGGGCTCGGCGGGCTCGGCCGGTTCCTGCTCGACGGGCTGGCGGTGTTCGACTACGGCAAGGTGGTCGCGGGCGCGGTGCTGACCGCGTTGCTGGCCATCGTGCTGGACCTGATTTTCGCGGGCCTGCAACGGGCCGTGGTGCCGAAGGGCGTCCGGCTGGCCGCGCGGGCCGCCGGGAAGCAGGCCAAGGCGGCGGGAGGCGCTCAGTGAAGCGACGGCTGGGAATTCTGCTGGCGGTGGTCGCGCTGTTGACCTCGGCCTGCGGCAACCCGTTCGAAGGCGGCGCCGAGGGCGGGCCGACCGGCGAGATCATCATCGGCGCCTCGGACGTGGGTGAAAGCCTGCTGCTGGCGCAGATCTACGCGGGCGCGCTGCGCAACGCCGGGGCGGACAACGTCACCGTGCGGCCGCCGGTGGGCAGCCGGGAGGTGGTGGTCAAGGCGCTGCAGGACCGCTCGCTGTCGGTGGTGCCCGACTACTCCGGCAACTTGCTGCGGTACTTCGACAAGAACACCACGGCGACCACGTCGGAGGACGTCTACCGCGAGCTGGAGCAGAAGCTGCCCGCCGGGTTCGAGGTGCTCGACCAGGCGCCCGCGGAGGACAAGGACCTGCTGGTGGTGCGCAAGGAACTGGCCGACTCCGGGGTGCGGACCTTCTCCGACCTCGGGCCGCGCTGCGGTGAGCTGGTCTTCGGCGGTCCAGGGCAGTGGAGCGACCGCTGGAAGGACAAGATCAAGGCGCTCTACGGCTGCGAGTTCAAGGAGATCCGGACCACCGACACCGGCGGGCCGGTGACCGTGGCCGCGCTGCGCTCCGGTGAGATCCAGGTGGCGGACCTGTTCAGCACCTCGTCGACCATCGCCAGCAACGGCTTCGTGCCGCTGGAGGACGACAAGTCGATGTTCCCGGCGCAGAACATCGTGCCGCTGGTGGCCAAGGGCACGCTCAACGAACGGGAGACCAAGGCGCTCAACGACGTCTCCGCCGTGCTGACCACCGAGAAGCTGACCCGGTTGAACGTGGAGTTCAGCGAGGAGAAGCAGAACCCGCTCGACATCGCCGAGAAGTTCTTGCGTGACAACGGGTTGAGCAGCTAGATCCGGTCGAAGGCCGGCGCGTAGTGGAAGGCGCCGGTGAACTCCTCCGAATAGGCCGAAAGCGGGCGCACCTGGAAGTACGGCTCCCAGTCCGGAGTGGACGGTGTGATGCCGAGGCGGGCGGCGGGCACGAAGCCGAACCGGGCGTAGAAGCCGGGGGAGCCGAGCAGCACGACCACCGGTATTTCCAGGGCGTCCGCGGCGGCGAGCACCGCGTGCATCAACGCCGAGCCGACGCCCGCCGACTGGGTCTCCGGCAGCACGCCCAGCGGGCCGAGGCCGACCGGCCCCGGGCTGCTCTCGATGCGTGCGTGGCTGCAGCACACGTGCCCGGCGATCCGGCCGTCCAGTTCCGCGACCAGCGACAGCGCCGGGATCAGGTCACCGTCGGCACGCAGTTCGCCGACCAGCCTGGCCTCCACGGTTTCCGCACCCGGTGCATCCGGCTTGGCGAACGCGGCGTCGTGCACCACCCGGATGGCGGCAGCGTCGGACGCGGTTTCGCGGCGGATCAGCATGCGCCGAACTCAACCGCAGGCCGCTGAAGAGGGCAACCGCAGGGTAATCCCTACTTTCGTCGGCGGCCGTTCGAGTCGCGCCATACTCCCTGGAACAGCGGATTTCAAGGTCTACCTTCGGGGGAATCTCGGACTTACGCTCTCTTGCGTGCGACAGAGGGTGAAGTCCCTTTCACCCACCGCGCACGCTCCCGTTCCCCGGTAACCCCCGTTTCGGCTGCCCGTCGATCCCGTCGGCGGGCCGGCGAACCCTGCCATGGAGGACCCCAGATGAGCAAGCGCAGACCACTGGCCGCGCTCGGCCTGGCCACCGGCGCCGCCGTGCTGACCGTGCTGGGCGGCACCACCGCCGCCACCGCGGCGGAAGGCGCGATCGTCGACGCGAACAGCGCCGACGCCGTACCCGGCAGCTACATCGTGGTGCTCAAGGACGGTGTGTCGGCGCAGTCGGTGGCCGGTACCGCCCAGAACGTGCTCTCCCGGCACGGCGGCACACTGGACCGGCTGTTCGGCGCGACCGTGCGCGGTTACTCGGCGAACATGAGCGAGACGCAGGCGAAGCGGGCGGCCGCCGACCCGGCGGTGGCCTACGTGGAGCAGAACAAGGTGGTGCGGGCCAGCGCCGACCAGCTGAACCCGCCGTCCTGGGGGCTCGACCGGATCGACCAGCGCGACCTGCCGCTGAACCAGAAGTACAGCTACAGCACCGACGCGGCCAACGTCACCGCGTACATCATCGACACCGGCATCCTGACCACGCACAACGACTTCGGCGGCCGCGCCACGCACGGCTACGACTTCGTCGACAACGACAACAACGCCACCGACTGCCAGGGCCACGGCACGCACGTCGCGGGCACCGTCGGCGGCACCGCGCACGGTGTGGCCAAGGCCGCCAAGCTGGTCGGCGTCCGCGTGCTGAACTGCAGCGGCTCCGGCACCACCGCGGGCGTCATCGCCGGCGTGGACTGGGTGACCAGCAACGCGGTCAAGCCCGCGGTCGCCAACATGAGCCTCGGCGGCGGCGCGTCGACCACTTTGGACAACGCGGTGCGCAACTCGGTCGCCTCCGGCGTGACCTACGGCCTGGCCGCGGGCAACGACAGCGGCGCCAACGCCTGCAACACCTCGCCGGCGCGCACCAAGGAAGCCATCACCGTCGGCTCCACCACGAACACCGACGCGCGGTCGAGCTTCTCGAACATCGGTGACTGCCTGGACATCTTCGCGCCCGGCAGCGGCATCACCTCGGCGTGGATCGGCGGCAACACCGCCACCAACACGATCAGCGGCACCTCGATGGCCACCCCGCACGTGGTCGGCGCGGCCGCGCTGTACCTGGCGGCGAACCCGTCGGCCACCCCCGCGCAGGTGTCGGCCGCGCTGGTGAACAACGGCACCAAGGGCAAGGTGACCAGCCCGGGCACCGGCTCGCCGAACGTGCTGCTCTACACCGGGACCGGCACGCCGGACCCGGAGCCGACGCCGTGCGCCACCACCGCGAACGCCACCGACGTGGCCATTCCCGACGCCCCGGCCGGTGCGGTGACCAGCACGATCACCATCGCCGACTGCGCGCGCAACGCCAGCGCGACCACCAAGGTCGACGTGCAGATCAAGCACACCTACCGGGGTGACCTGGTGATCGACCTGGTCGCGCCGGACGGCACCGCGTACCGCCTGAAGAACTCGAACAGCGACTCGGGCAACGACCTGAACGCCAGCTACACCGTGAACGCCTCCTCGGAGGCCGCCAACGGTGCCTGGAAGCTGCGGGTGCAGGACGTGTACCGGGCGGACACCGGCTACCTCGACAGCTGGACCCTGACCGTCTGATCCTGGCCCCGATGTCACGAATGTGGCTTTCGAGACGTTCTGCGTCTCGAAAGCCACATTCGTGACACTAGCTCTACCGGGTCAGCTGAACGCCTTGGCGATGATCGCCTTCTGCTCCACCTCGTGCACCTTGGACGAACCGGCCGACGGCGCCGCCATCGGGCGCCGCGCCGCGACCTCCAGCCCGCCGAAGAACTCCGGGAACTTGCGCGGCAGGTTCAGCCCGAAGAACGGCCAGGCACCCTGGTTCTCCGGCTCCTCCTGGACCCACATGATCGACGAAGCCGCCGTGTACCGCTCCACCGCGGCCACCAGCTTCTTCTTCGGCAGCGGGTAGTACTGCTCGATGCGGACCAGCGCGACGTCGGTGATGCCCTGCTTCTCGCGCTCGGCGAGCAGCTCCCAGTACATCTTGCCCGAGGTCAGCAGCACCTTCCGGACCTTGGCCGGGTCGACGCCGCTGTCGTCGATCACCGACAGG
This sequence comes from Amycolatopsis albispora, assembly GCF_003312875.1. Taxonomy (NCBI): domain Bacteria; kingdom Bacillati; phylum Actinomycetota; class Actinomycetes; order Pseudonocardiales; family Pseudonocardiaceae; genus Amycolatopsis; species Amycolatopsis albispora. Next base: position 4,953,393 of record NZ_CP015163.1, on the reverse strand, counting down.
AACTTCGACTGCTCGGTGAACTCCTCGATCGACGACTTCACCGCCTTGTCGCGCAGCAGGCGCTTCGGGGTGAAGACCACCAGCGGCCGGTTCACGCCGTCGAGCGCGTGGCGCCGCAGCAGGTGGAAGTAGTTCGCCGGGGTCGACGGCACCGAGACGGTCATCGAGCCTTCGGCGCACAGCTGCAGGAAGCGCTCGATGCGGCCGGAGGTGTGGTCCGGGCCCTGGCCCTCGTGGCCGTGCGGCAGCAGCAGCACCACGTCGGAGAGCTGGCCCCACTTGGCCTCACCGGAGGAGATGTACTCGTCGATCACGGTCTGCGCGCCGTTGACGAAGTCGCCGAACTGGGCTTCCCACATCACCAGCGCGTCGGAGTTGGCCACCGAGTAGCCGTACTCGAAGCCGACCGCCGCGTACTCGGACAGCGCCGAGTCGTAGATCATCACGCGGCCCTGGTTCTCGGCCAGGTGCTGCAGTGGCGAGTACTCCTCACCGGTCTTGCGGTCGATGTACACCGAGTGCCGCTGGGTGAAGGTGCCGCGGCGGGAGTCCTGGCCGGACAGCCGCACCAGCTTGCCCTCCAGCGCGAGCGAGCCGAAGGCGAGCAGCTCGCCGAAGGCCCAGTCGATGCCGCCTTCGCGCGACATCTTGTGCCGCCGCTCCATCACCGGCTTGACGCGCGGGTGCGGGGTGAAGCCCTCCGGCACGTTGATGAACGCGTCGCCGATCTGCTCGACGACCTCGCGGGAGATGGCTGTCGGCACCTTCGCGGGCACCTGCTGCTCCTCCTCGACCGAGGGGCTCGCCTTCACCGGGTGCTTCTCCAGCTCGCGGACCTCGTTGAAGACGTGCTCCAGCTGGCTGGAGAAGTCCCGCAGCGCCGCTTCGGCCTCTTCCACCGAGATGTCCCCGCGGCCGATCAGCGATTCGGTGTAGGTCTTCCGCACGCTGCGCTTGGTGTCGATGATGTCGTACATCGCCGGCTGCGTCATCGACGGGTCGTCGCCCTCGTTGTGCCCGCGGCGGCGGTAGCAGATGAGGTCGATCACCACGTCCTTGTTGAACGCCTGGCGGTAGTCCACGGCCAGCTTGGCCACCCAGTGCGCGGCCTCCGGGTCGTCGCCGTTGACGTGGAAGACCGGCGCGCCGATCATCTTCGCCACGTCGGTGGCGTACTGCGACGAACGCGAGTTCTCCGGCGCGGTGGTGAAGCCGACCTGGTTGTTGATGATCAGGTGCACGGTGCCGCCGGTGCGGTACCCGCGCAGCAGCGCCAGGTTCAGCGTCTCGGCGACCACGCCCTGCCCGGCGAAGGCGGCGTCGCCGTGCAGCAGCACCGGCAGCACGGTGAAGCCCTCGCCGCCCTTGTCGAGGATGTCCTGCTTGGCGCGGACGATGCCCTCGAGCACCGGGTCGACGGTCTCCAGGTGCGACGGGTTCGCGGTCAGCGACACCTTGGTCTCGCCGTCGCCGAACATGCGGAAGTACTTGCCCTCGGCGCCGAGGTGGTACTTCACGTCACCGGAGCCGTGTGCCTGGCCCGGGTCCAGATTGCCCTCGAACTCCTGGAAGATCTGCGAGATCGGCTTGCCGACGATGTTGGCCAGCACGTTCAGCCTGCCGCGGTGCGGCATGCCGATGACGACCTCGTCCAGCTCGTACTCGGCGGCCTTGTCCAGCACGGTGTCCAGCAGCGGGATCGCGGTCTCGCCGCCTTCGAGCGAGAACCGCTTCTGCCCGACGTACTTGGTCTGCAGGAAGGTCTCGAAGGCCTCGGCCGCGTTCAGCTTGGACAGCACGTACTTCTGCACCGCGGGGTCCGGCTTCTCGTGCGGGACCTCCACCCGGTCCTGGATCCACCGGCGCTCGTCGGGGTCGATGATGTGCGTGTACTCGATGCCGACCGTGCGGCAGTACGAGTTGCGCAGCACGCCGAGGATGTCGCGGAACTTCATCCGCTCCTGGCCGGCGAAGCCGCCGACCGGGAACTCGCGGTCCAGGTCCCACAGGGTGAGCCCGTGGGTGAGCACGTCGAGGTCCTCGTGGCGGCGCTGGCGGTAGTTCAGCGGGTCGGTGTCGGCCATCAGGTGGCCGCGCATCCGGTAGGCCTCGATCAGCTCGATCACCCTGGCGGTCTTGTCGACCGCGCCCTCGGGGATGTCGGCCACCCAGCGGATCGGCTCGTAGGGCAGGCGCAGGCTGGTGAAGACGTCGTCGTAGAAGCCGTCCGCGCCGAGCAGCAGCTCGTGGATGCGCTTGAGGAACTCGCCGGACTCGGCGCCCTGGATGATCCGGTGGTCGTAGGTCGAGGTCAGCGTCATGATCTTGCTGACCGCGAGGTCGACCAGGGTCTTCTCGCTGGTGCCCTCGAACGAGGCCGGGTACTGCATCGCGCCGACGCCGATGATGCAGCCCTGCCCGGCCTGCAGCCGCGGCACCGAGTGGTTGGTGCCGATGCCGCCCGGGTTGGTCAGCGAGATGGTGGTGCCGGCGAAGTCGTCCGCGGTGAGCTTGTTGTTGCGGGCCTTCTTGACGATCTCCTCGTAGGCCTGCCAGAACTGCAGGAAGGTCATGTTCTCGGTGGCCTTGATCGAGGCCACCACCAGCGTGCGGGCGCCTTCCTTGCCCTTCATGTCGATGGCCAGCCCGAAGTTCACGTGCTCCGGGGTCACCGCGAACGGCTTGCCGTCGATCAGCTGGTAGTGCCGGTTCATGTTCGGGAAGTCGCGCAGCGCGCGCACCATCGCGTAGCCGATGAGGTGGGTGAAGGAGATCTTCCCGCCCCTGGTCCGCTTCAGGTGGTTGTTGATCACGATGCGGTTGTCCGCCATCAGCTTGGCGGGCACCGCGCGCACGCTGGTCGCGGTCGGCACCGACAGCGAGGCGTCCATGTTCTTGGCGATCGCGGCGGCCGCGCCACGCAGCGGCTTGCTCTCGGCCTCGGTCTTGACCGGCTCCTTGGCGGCGGGGGCCTTCTCGGCGGGCTTGGCGGCCTTGGCCGGGGCCGCCTTCGCCGGGGCCGGCTGCTTGGCGGGCGCCTTCTCGGGCTCGCTCGCCTTCGCCGAGGACTGGCGCGCGGCCGAGTCGGCGTTCTGGCGCGACTTGGCCGACGGCTGGTTGCCCTGGCCGTTCGGGCTGGTCGCGGCCTCCGCCTTCGCGCTCGCACGGGCGCTGTCGGCCTTGGCCTGGGCGTCCTGAGTTGGCTTGAAGTCGGCGAAGAAGTCATGCCAAGCGGCATCTACCGATGAGGGGTCGGCCAGGAACTGGTCGTACATCTCTTCGACCAGCCACTCGTTGGGGCCGAACTGTGACGCAGGGCTGCTGCTGGACACGGCTTGGGCTCGCCTCTATCCATACTCGATCTTGGGTCCGGTTACGCGCCTACCAGGCTAACCCCCTCGCTCTGGTGCGTGTGACCGAAGTGGCCCTAGCAAGCCCGCCGGAGGTTGGCATTTGTCACTGAATCGATACGGGAGGGTGGTTGCGCCGGTGTCGCGGGCACACGCGGAATGATGGGTGGAACCGCGCGGCGGGCGCGCCCGTCTGTGCTCAGTAGTGACTAGGTGAGGGGTGTCCGGTGGCTGATCTGGCCGACGTCGAGCGCATGGTGAACGACTGGGAGCGCAACGCGGCGGAGACGTCGCAGAAGTACCAGGCGATGCAGGCGCAGGTGGAGCGCATCTCGATCACCGAGTCGGTGGCCTCGGGCGCGGTCAGCGTGACCGTCGGGCACAACGGGCTGCCCACCGACGTCAAGATGACGCAGGCCGTGCTGAAGATGAGCCCGGACGAGATCGCCGCCAACGTGCTGCGCGCGATGCAGAAGGCGCAGTCGAAGTACCCGGAGCGGTTGGCCGAGATCACCGCCGAGACGGTCGGTGACGACGCGACCACGCGGCACTTGGTGGCCACCGCGGTGGACAACTTCCCGGCGCCGCCCGAGGAGGACGAGCCGCCGGTCGCCGGGCAGCCGCAGCAGCGGCAGCTGTACGAGAGCGAGGAAGAGGAGCCGCCGGCCGCGAAGGCGCCTCCGGCCCCGCCCGCGCCGAAGCCGACGCCGCGCCGGAAGCCCGGCCCGGACGACGAAGACGGCGAGGACTTCAGCGACCAGTCTTTCCTGCGCCGCGACTAGGAGGGGTGAGCGATGCCACAGGGTTACGAGGTACTCAACGACGAACTGACCGTGCACGCCGGCAAGGTCGACGGCTTTTCCGAGCGGATGCAGACCGCGGTCGACGCGGCGAGCCAGGTGACCATGGACGACAGCGCGTACGGGGTGATCTGCCAGCCGTTCGCGATGTTGCTGCAGCCGTTCGAGGAGATGGGCGTCAACGCGCTGAAGACGGCGGTCGAGTCGCTGACCGAGACCGCCACGAAGGTCCGCGACTCGGCGGCCGCGTACACCGAGCGGGAAGGCGCGACCAGCAAGGCCCTGAAGAACGCCGAAGCGGGCTGAGCGGGATCCGCGGGACCTGCGGGATTGAGGACCTGGCCGCCTACCTCCTGGAGCGGGGGCTGGCCACCGAGGAGACCCTGGTGCCGTGCACCGAGGAAGAGGTGGCGAGGGTTCGCGGTGTCGGCTGGTTGCCGCAGCCGTACGAGGACTTCCTGCTGAGGATGGGCAGGCGCGCGGGGGATTTGCTGCGTGGCACGTCGGTGTTCTACCCGGGCATCGTCGAACTCGCCGACGAGATGCGGGATCTGGTGCGGGAGAACAAGGTCGAGCACCTGATCGCGCCCGGTTCGATCTTGCTCGGCATGCACCAGGGCTACCAGCTGTACTGGCTGGAGCCGGGTGGGCGGGTGCACCTGTACGAGGAGATGGAGACCGAGGTCCGGGAGAGCTGGCCCAGCCTGCTCGCCTTCCTCCGCGCGGAGGCGGAGCGGCACCTGGAGTTGAAGGCCCGGCACAACCTCTGACCGCGATCATTGCGGCCGTCGGCCCCGAGGCGGGAGTATGCGGGGCGGAGGTGGTTCGGCCGTGCGGCGCTCCCGGTTCGCGGAGGTGGTCCGGATCCGCCTCGCGCGCGATCGGGAACTGCTGGTAGCCGACGGCCGGCTGGTCGGCTGGCGGCTCGCCGACGTGGACGACCTGCGCCTGATCGAATACCTGCGGACCTTCGAGGACGGCCGTCTCGACGTGCTGCTGGCCGGTGGTCCTCGCGATCGCGAGGCATTGGCCGAATTGTGCGTGCGATTGGCGGAATGCCCGGCGGCCGGTTCGCCGATGGCGGTGCTGCTGATCGGGCACATCACCGAAATGCTGGCCGTTTTTGACCTCGAAGAGGACAAACAGCCCTAGGATGCGTGCGGTGGGCTGCGTTTTCGAAGTCGGCGGGGAAACGGTGTGGAGCCCCGCGTCGCGCGTGGGTGAGACGTACCTGGCGCTGGCGGAAGGCCTGGCCGGACTGGTCGGCGTGCCCACCGGTTTCACCGCGATGGCGGCGGATTTTCACGAGGTGGACATCGTTCGATTCCAGGCGTTCACCGAGCACGTTTTCCGGGAGTATTTCCGCTCCGGTCACGAACTGCGGCGGATGATGGTGGACGGCGTGCTGCGGCCGTCGGTGGTGATGCTGACGCGCGGCGGGGCCCGGATCGAACCGGAGACCGAGGAGCAGCGCGTCTACCTGGCGGAGGCGGAGAAGCTCTCCGGCAGGATGCCGGTGTAGGGCCGCTCGTCGGGCAGCAGCGCACGAGCCCGGTCGAGGTCGCCGGCGGCGACGAGCCCGCCGATTTCACGCATGGTCGCGGTGACGTCGGTGATCGCGGTGATCCACTCGTCGACGAACCGGCCGACGGCCTCCCCGCTAAGTCCGATTTGGATGGACCGGTGGGGCAGCGGCTGGTGGCGCAGTCCGCGTTCGGGGTCCCACTGGATGCGCACGGGGTGGGTTTTGACGCTCTTCGCCCAGGTTTCGCGGTCGGGGTGGAATTCGGGGTCGTAGTGGCTGAGGGCGGAATGCTCGAGCGCCCAGGCGAAGCCCTCCTGGGTGAGGTCGAGCGCGAGGACCCGCTCCTGGCCGGGTTTGCTCGCCCAGCCGCAGCGATACGCCATCCAGAGAAAGGACGGTTTGATCCAGGTCATGCGCTCACGCTTGAACGGCGGGACGAAGGTGCCAGCCGCCAGCGCCGGCTCCGCGATGGCGGGGGAGTAGGCCTGGTAGACGCGGATCGTGCGCCCGGTGTGCACGGCGCGGATCTGGCGGTACGGAATGTCTTGCATGCCCGACATGGTGACAGGGCAGTAGTGGCGGCGGCATGCCCTTTTCGTCAGGGGTCTTTGCTGGTGGGGGCGTTAGCCGCGCGACCGCTTGGCCGCGGTTGCGTGGGGCCCGGTTGCGTGGGGACGGCTGGCTTTGGCGGCGCAAGACTTGGCTGCGCGAGGACGGCTGAGCTGGCGGCTGCGCGACGGCACCTGCGAGGGGTGGCCGGGTCGACGGCTGTGCAACGGCGGCTGAGCTGGGGCGGTCCGGGTTGGAGGGCGGCGCTGGGCGGCGGCGTGAGGTGCAGCCCCATGCCGCGTGGGCGTGGTGGTGCGTAGGGGCCTAGCCACATTGGCGTGGAGCTTGGCTGCGCGAGGGCGCGGCTCGGTGGCGCGAGGAAGCTGCCGTGGGCTCCGTGCGCGGTGCGGTGTGGGGCTGGGTCTCGGCGGTGCGGGGATGCAACCGTGTGTGATCTGAGGCTGGAGTTTGGTGGCGCGGGGAGGGCCCCCGCAACTCGCGCAGAGTTGGGGCTCGGGGCGTGAAGGTGCGCTGCTGCCGCGCCGGGTGAGGCTGGGGTTTGGGGCTAGAGGAGGGGGCGGACCGCGCGAAGGGTGGACTCGGTGGCGTGAGGGGACGCGGGCATGCGGCGCGAGAACGTGCGGCCGTGTGTGGTGCGGCGCGGGCGTGTGGGGGGCGTGAGCGTGAGGGGAGGGGCGCTGGGTTGGGGCGTGCGGAGGAGTTGGGGCGTGTGTGGGGGCTGGGTTGGAGTGTGGAGGAGTTGGGCGTGGGGGTGTTGCGCCGCAGTGGGTGGAGATGGGCGTGGGGGTGTTGCGTCGCAGTGGGTGGAGGGCGTGGGGGTGTTGCGTCGCAGCGGGTGGGGGTGGGAGTGGGGGTGCTGCGCCGCAGTGGGTGGGGGTGCGAGAAAGGGGGGTGTCCCTATGTGGTTGTCAAGCCGCAGCCGGGGCAGGAGTGGTCTCGGGGTGCCGGTAGTAGGTCTTGTTGCGGAGCATGGCGAACAGGACGTCGCAGCGGCGCCGCGCCAGGCAGATCAGCGCGGCGTTGTGCTTCTTCCCTTCATCGCGTTTTCGCTGGTAATAGGCCCTGCTGGTGGGGTCGGACAAGGCTGCGAACGCGGCGAGGAAGAACGCCCGCTTGAGTTTGCGGTTGCCGGTGCGGGCCGGGTGCTCGCCCTTGATGGAGGAGCCCGAGCTGCGGGTGACCGGGGCGATGCCGGCGTAGGCGGCCAGGTGGCCGGAGGACTTGAACGCCGTGGCGTCGCCGATCTCCAGCAGGATGCGGGCTGCGGTCCTGACCCCGACGCCGGGCATGGAGGTCAGGACCCCGGCAAGAGGGTGCGCATCGAGTATCCCTTCGACCTCGGTGGCGACCTGTTTGCGTTGCTGGAGAACGGTTTTCAGGCTGTCGGCCAGACGGGGCAGGACGGTGTCGGCCGCCGTTGTGCCCGGGACGACGACGGTCTGCTCGTCCAGCGCGGCCAGGATCGCGGTGACGAGTTTGTCGCCCATGCGGGGCGCGTGCGCGGTGGCGATCGCGGTGAGCTTGCGGCGGCCGGCGGCGCGGATGCCGGTCGGGCCGCCGCAGCGGGACAGGATCTCCAGCACCGCCGGGTGACTGATCCTCGGGCCGATCGCGCGTTCCAGGGCGGGGTGGACGCCGGTGAGCAGGCCGCGGATGCGGTTGCCGATCCGGGTGGCCTCACCGGCCAGGTCGTCGTCGAACCCGACCAGCACGTCCAGCTCGGCCAGGGCGTCGTCGCCGACGTCGACCGGGCGCAGCGTGTGCGGCAGCGAGCGGGCGGCGTCGGCGATGACGAACGCGTCCCGGGCGTCGGTTTTCGCGCGGCCGGGGTAGAGGTCGGCGATGCGTCGCATGGCCAGGCCGGGCAGGTAGGCCACCCGGTGGCCGGCCGCGCGGGCCACCGCGACCGGCAGCGCGCCGATCGTCGCCGGTTGATCGACCACCACCAGCAACGGCCCGTGCGCGGCGAGCTTGTCGAACAGCGCCCGCAGCTTCGGTTCGCTGTTGGGCAGCGGCGCGTCGTGAAGCCGCTTGCCCGCCGGGTCCAGGCCGACGGCGTGGTGTTCGCCCTTGCCGACGTCCAGGCCGAGGAACACCTGGTAACCGCTGGTCATCCGTCCTGCCGTTCGTTCGTCGCGGGTGGTCGCCGGTCGGGCATCGACGGCCGGCACCCACGTTACGACGAGACCTGCCCGGCGGGCGGCCGTGTCCCTATCAGCGGTCCCTCGATGCCACCAGGTCCGGTGACACCACCCCCCGGATCATGCGCTCGACTGGGGGCGTCAGTCATGCCGGACCTGGCGACCACGACTCCTTGATCAGGAGCTACGAAAAAGGTAACGGGGCGGCGGGGTGGGTTAGGTGCTTAGGCGCCACAGGTGGGAGTAGGGGCCGGAGGTGGTGAGGAGTTGGGCATGCGGGCCTTCTTCGACGATGCGGCCGTGGTCCAGGACGGCGATGCGGTCGGCTCGGGCGGCGGTGGCGAGGCGGTGCGCGACGACGAAGGTGGTGCGTCGGCGGGTGATGTGGTCGGTGGCGGCCAGGACGGCGGCTTCGGTGGACGGGTCCAGCGCGGCCGTGGCCTCGTCCAGGAGGAGGATGTCCGGGTCCACGAGTTCCGCGCGCGCCAGTGCGACCAGTTGCCGCTGGCCCGCCGACAGTGAGCGGCCTCGTTCGCCGACCGGTTGCCGGAAGCCTTGCGGCAGGGCGGCGACGCCCTCCAGCGCGCCCACCGCGCGCACGGCGGCTTCCACTTCGGCATCCGTGGCCGACGGGCGGCCGTACCGCACGTTGTCCGCGACCGTGCCCGAGAACAGGTGCGCCTCCTGCGGCACTACGCCCATCCTCCCCCGCAGTGCGGTCAGGTCGTACTCCCGGACGTCCACGCCGTCGATGCGCACCACGCCGCCCGTCGCGTCGTAGAAGCGGGCGACCAGTTTCACCGCGGTCGACTTCCCGGCACCGGTGGCGCCGACCAGTGCGATGGTTTCGCCGGGGCGCACATCGAGCGACACCGCTGACAGCGCCTTCGAATCCGTTCCCGCGTAAGCGAAATCGACGGAGTCGAAGGTCACCTCGCCACGTAGCCGCTCGGGCACGGGACGCGGGTTTTCCGCCGCGGGCACCGAACTCGGCGTGCGCAGCAGGTCGCCGATGCGCTTGAGGCCCACCTTCGCCTGCTGGTAGCCGTCGAACACCGACGACAGCTGCTGGATCGGCGAGAAGAACTGCCCGAGGTAGAGCAGGAAGGCCAGCAGCACCCCGGCCGACAGCGTGCCCTCGGCCACGCGGTTCGCGCCGGCGACCAGCACCACCGCCTCCGCCACCCCGGAAAGCATGGTCACCAAAGGAAAGTACGTCGCGATGTAGCGCTGCGCGCGCAGCCGCGACCGGCGGTAGGCATCGCTCTTGGAGGCGAACGACTCCGCCGAGCGCTCCTCGCGTGTGTACGCCTGCGCGACCCGGACGCCGGACACGTTTTCCTGCATGTCCGCGTTGACCACGCTGACCCGTTCCCGCGCCTCGGTGTACGCCGCCGACGCCAGCCTGCGGAAGATCACCGTGGCCACCAGCAGCACCGGCAGCACGGCGAGCGCGTACAGCGCCAGCGAAACGTCGATCACCAGCAGCGCCACCGAAATGCCGACCAGGGTCAGCGCGCTGACCACCGCGGTGGCCAGGCCGGTCTGCAGGAACGTGGACAGCGCGTCCACGTCGGTGGTCATCCGGGTCATGATCTTCCCGGACAGTTCGCGCTCGTAGTAGTCGAGCCCGAGCCGTTGCAGGTGCGCGTAACTGCGCACCCGCAGCGCGTACAGCACGGTCTCGCCGCTGCGCGCGGTCAGCCGCGTCTGCGCCGCGATCACCAGCCAGTTCAACGCGATCACCAGTGCGCCGATCCCGGCGACCACCCAGATCGCGGTGACCGAACCGGCGACCACCCCGCGATCGACGCCCTGCTGGTACAGCGCGGGCAGGGCGATGCTCGCGCCCGCGTCCGCCGCCACCAGCGCGATCACCCCGGCCAGCAGCCAGCGCACCGGCCGCAGCATGCCGGACAGCCGGAACCGCGGATCTGGCGCGGTCACGTCCATGCCGTGCAGGGAAGGTTCGTCACGCACTGGCGGCAGCTTCCGCACGCCCTCGATCAGTTCCTCGGTGGGCGGCAGGTCGAGCGAGCCGCTGCCGCGCGGGCCGCTGAGCGCACGCGCGCTCGGCGTGGTGGTGCGTTGCTCGGCGGCGTCGGCCAAGCGCGCGACCTCGTCTTCGTCCTCGTCGTCAGGCCAGAGTTCCGGGGTGATGCCGTCTTCGTTGCGGCGCAGCGGCGAGCAGTGGTGCACCGCTTCGACGTTCTCATCGGGACCCGCGACCAGCTCGCGGAACAGCTGGCAGCGTTCCTCCAGTTCCTCGGCGGTGCCGACGTCGACCACGCGGCCCGCGTCCAGCACGGCGATCCGGTCGGCCAGCGCCAGCGTCGACCGGCGGTGCGCGACCAGCAGCGTGGTGCGCCCGGCGGTGACCGAGCGCAGGGTCTCGTGGATCGCCGCCTCGGTGACGGTGTCCACCGCGGAGGTGGCGTCGTCCAGCAGCAGCACGCGGGGATCGGTGATCAGCGCGCGGGCCAGGCCAAGGCGCTGCCGCTGCCCGCCGGACAGCGTCAGCCCGCGCTCGCCGACGAGCGTGTCGTAGCCGTCCGGCAGTTGCTGGATGAACTCGTGCGCCTCGGCCGCCTTCGCCGCCGCGACGACCTCCTCGTCACTCGCGTCCGGCTTGCCGTAGGCGATGTTGTCGCGCACCGACGAGGAGAACAGGAAGGCCTCCTCGAACACCACGCCGATGGCCTGCCGCAACTCGCTCAGCCGGAGGTCGCGGACGTCCTCCTGTCCGATGTGGACGGACCCGGCGTGCACGTCGTAGAACCGCGGCAGCAGCAGGGAGATGGTCGACTTGCCGGAACCGGCCGTGCCCACCAGCGCCAGCGTCTCGCCCGGTCTGGCGTGCAGGGACAGCCCGTCGAGCACCGGTTCGGCGCGGGTGTAGCCGAAGCTCACGTCGTCGAACCGGATGTCCAGCGGACCGGACGGCAGCGGCCGCGCGTCCGGCTTCTCGGTCACCTCGGGCTGCGCGTCGATCAGCTCGTACACGCGTTCCGCGCCGGCGCGGGTCAGCTGCGCCTGCACGATCAGGCTGGACAGCATTCGCGCGGGCCCGATCAGCGCCGAGACGTAGGTGGCGAAGGCGAGGAAGGTGCCCAGGCTGACCTCGCCGTTGAGCGCCAGCATGCCGCCGACGCCGAGTACCGCGACCTGCCCGGCGGCGGGCAGCGCGGCCGTGGTCGCGGCGGGGAAGGAGGACAGCCGGGCCGCGCGCAGCCGCTCGCCGAACAGCTTGCGGGCGGTGCGTTCGAGCCGGGCGACCTCGCGTGCCTCCTGGCCGAAGCCCTTCACCACGCGCACCCCGGTGACCGTCTCCTCGACGTGCTGCGCGAGGTCCGCCGCGCGCTGCTGCGCGGACCAGGTCGCCGGGAACAGCCGCCGCCTGCTCAGCGCCACCACGATCGCCACCGCGGGCGCGACCACCAGCGCGATCACCGTGAGCAGCGGCGACATCCACAGCATCGCGCCGAGCGCGAGCAGGGCGAAGATCACCGAGCCGGCGGACAGCGGGACCTGCATCAGGATGCTGACCACCAGCTGCAGGTCGGTGATCGCGCGCGAAGCGATCTGCCCGGTGCGCAGCGAGTCCTGCTTGCCGCCGTCCAGCCGGGACACCGCGCCGAACACCGCCTGGCGCAGGTCATGCTGGACGTCGAGGGCGAGCCGCCCGCCGACGTACCGGCGCAGGAAGGCGGTGCCGAAGCTGAGTGCTTGCAGGCCGATCAGCAGCGCGGCCAGCAGGCCGAGGCGGGCCGTCTGCCCGGCGACCGCGTCGTCCACCGCGGCGCGCACCACTAGCGGGCCGACCGCCTGCAGCCCGACGCCGAGCACGGCCGCGCACAACGAGAGCACAACCAGGGCGCGGTGGCGCCAGCAGGCCGCGGCGAGGCGCCGGATCCAGCCGGGCCGCGGCGGCTCGGGGAGTTCCGGGGGTGCCTCGGTGCGGGGCAGGGGTGGGGCGGTGGTCACGACGCCAGGCTAGGCGCGGGCACCGACAATCGCCGCTGGGTGGCTGGTGCCAGTGGACACGAATGTGGCTTTGGGGGCGCGGGAAGGGCTTCGAAAGCCACATTCGTGTTGTTGGGGGCGGGTTTGGTGTTGGGAAGGCCACATTCGAGATGCCGGGCTCGGCCGTCCCTGGGTTCCGGAGGGGCGCTCTGGGTGGGGCAGCGCTAAGAATGTGGCTTTCATAGCGTCTGGCGCAATGAAAGCCACATTCATAGCGTTCGGGCGCGGCGGCCCCGGGGGGGGGCGCGTGGGGGTGACCCGGCGGCGTGAAGAGGGTGGCCCGGGCGGCGTGGGCAGGGTGGCCCGGGTGGCCCGGCGGCGTGAGGGCGGGCCCTGGGCGTGGAGGCGGGCCTTGTGCGCGTGGAGGGGCGACGTGGAGGCGGGCCTTGTGCGCGTGGAGGGGCGACGTGGAGGCGGGCCCTGTGCGCGTGTGGAGGGCGGCGCCTGGGGATGTGGAGGGCGGCGCCTCGGGATGTGGAGGGCGGACCCTGGGGGCGTGGAGGCCCTTGGTGGGCGTGGGGGCGGCCGTCGCGGGAGCGGCCGCCCCCGACCGTCAGGTGATGTCGCGGCGGGCGTTGACCAGCCAGCCGCCGACGAAGAAGATGGCGGTCCAGCCGGTGAAGATCAGGGCTGAAGCCCACCACGAGAAGGCCCCGGGCGCACCCGCCGCGTACTGGAGCGCCCACTGGAGTTCGTCGTCGAGGCCGGGCAGGGTCACGCCGGCGGCGCCGAAGGCCTCCGCGCCGATGGCGCCGACGATGCCGTTGACCGTGCCGTTCGGCAGCACGCCGCCCAGCCAGGTCACGTCCAGCCAGCCGAAGGCCACGATGACCAGCAGGTTCTCCACGATCAGCAGATAGATGACCAGGGTGATGACGCTGCCCACCACGCTGTTCCACATCGCGCCCACACCAATGCCGAACAGCGTCGCCAGCACGGTCGCCAGGATGCCCGCGCCGAGCACGCCGAGGAACTGCGGCGCGCTCGGCATCAGCTGGCTGTCCACGGTCAGCACCGTGCCCAGCGAAGCCGCGCCGACCAGCACGACGCCGTACAGCACACCCCACGCCACGTAGGTGATCATCTTCGCGCTCAGCGCCAGCCCGCGGTTCGGCGCGGTCAGGAACGTCGTCGAGATCGTCTTCTTCGAGTACTCGCCCGCCAGTGCGAACACCCCGAAGATCACCGGGAACAGCGTGCCCACGTTGATGCCGTGCGCCATCGCCAGCAGGCCGACCGGCCACTCGCCGACGTTGATGCCGAGCATGCTGGTCAGCTCGCGGGTGTCGGAACTGCCGAGGAAGTCGGTGAAGTCGTTGGTGGTGAAACCCCAGCCCAGCGAGAAAACGAAGGCGAACAGCACCGCCGGGATCAGCAGGCCCCACCAGCTCTTCGTGGTCAGTGTCTTGCGGAACTCCGCCTTGATCAGCCTGCCCATCAGCGCTGCCCTCCCCAGTACTGCTGCTGCGGCTGGAGTTGCGGTTGCTGCTGCGGTGGCGGACCCCAGCCTGGTTGCTGCGCGGTGAACTGGCCCGCGGTCAGCTGGAAGAACAGCTTCTCCAGGTCCGCGGTCTCCTCGCGCAGCCCGTAGATCGCCACGCCCTGCGCCAGCGCCAGGTCACCGACCTGCCGCGCGGTCGCGCCCGCCACGGTCAGCCAGCCGTCCGGCATCGGCTGCACGTCGGCCACCCCCGCCTCCCGCAACGCCGTGCCCAGCTTGTTGCCGTCCGACGGCAGCACGACCACCCGTGACTGCTGCGAGCCACGCAACTGGTCCACCCGGCCGTGGTACATCGTCTGCCCGCGGCTGATGATGACCACCTGGTCGATGGTTTGCTCCACCTCGGCGAGCAGGTGGCTGGACACCAGCACCGTGCGCCCGCCCTTGGCGAAGGACCGCAGGAACGTGCGCAGCCAGGCGATGCCCTCGGGGTCCAGCCCGTTCGCCGGCTCGTCGAGCACCAGCACCTGCGGATCGCCGAGCAGCGCGGTGGCCAGCGCCAGCCGTTGCCGCATGCCGAGTGAGAAGTCGCCAGCCTTCCGGTGCGCCGCCGAGCCCAGCCCGACCAGGCCGAGCACCTCGTCCGCGCGCTGGTCCGGCACGCCGATCGCGGCGGCGTAGACCAGCAGGTGGTTGCGCGCGGTGCGCTTGGGGTGGAAACCCTCGTTCTCCAGCACCGAGCCGACCACCCTGGCCGGGTTGCCCAGCTGGTCGTGGGTGCGCCCGTTGATGGTCGCGCTGCCCTGCGTCGGCTTGACCAGCCCGAGCAGCATGCGCAGCGTGGTGGTCTTGCCCGCCCCGTTCGGGCCGAGGAAGCCGGTCACCGAACCGGGCTCCACGACGAAGCTCAGGTTCTGCACCGCGGTCACCGGTCCGAACTGCTTGGTGAGGTTCTGCACCACGATCCGGCCACTGCCGTCGTGCATATCGCCCCCGATCGTCGGCTTGCTGTGGGGGGCATCCTGCCGTACGGGCCCCGCCGCGGGGCGATCTCGGTCACGTTCGTCACCGTCGCACTGGACCGTCCGGAGTAGACGAGCCGGGGAAACCGCAGGTCGCGGCGGGGCAACTGGATCTTTCACCAGACCTCGGCGCTTCGGGTGGACAACTAATGAAGAACTCATGCGCACCCCGGGCGGCGAAGCGCGGCGAGAGTGCCTAGACTGTGCCTTGGCGGCCCGCTCCCAGTGACCCCCAGGCTGGTTGAGCGGGCCGCCGCTTCATGTCCGCACTTCGCTCCCCGTGAAACCCGTGGCTTTCGCGCGCCCGCCCTCGTACGCTGTAAGGGACTCGTACACCGTAAGGGGGATTCGGTCGTGACGCAGCCTTCTCCGCCCGGGCAGAGCACCTCGCACCCGCGCCGCTGGGTGATCCTCGCCGTGCTGTGCCTGGCCCTGCTGGTGGTGTTGCTGGACAACACCGTGCTCAACGTGGCCATCCCGGCCATCACCGACTCGCTCGGCGCCACCACCGCCGAGATCCAGTGGATGATCAACGCCTACTCGCTGGTGCTCGCCGGGCTGCTGCTGACCACCGGCTCGTTCGCCGACCGGTTCGGCCGCAAGCGCGCCCTGCTGATCGGGCTGACGTTGTTCACCGGCGGTTCGGCGATCGCGGCCGCCGCCGAGACCCCGCTGCAGCTGATCCTGGCACGCGGTGGCATGGGCATCGGGGCCGCGCTGCTGATGCCGAGCACGCTCGCCGTGCTGATGCAGATCTTCGACGAGCGCGAGCGGCCGAAGGCGATCGCCGCCTGGTCGGCGGTGGCCTCGCTGGGCTTCGCGCTCGGCCCGGTGATCGGCGGCACGCTGCTGACCCACTACTGGTGGGGCTCGGTTTTTGTGCTGAACCTGCCGGTCGGCGCGATCGCCATCGTCGCCATCGCGCTGCTGGTGCCGGAGTCGAAGACGCCGTCGAGCCGGCGCACCGACCTGCCTGGCGTGCTGCTGTCCGTGGTGATGAGCGTCGGCGTGGTCTACGGCATCATCTCGGTGCCCGAACACGGCTGGGGCTCGGCGCGCGTGCTGGTGCCGCTGGCCGTCGGGCTGGTCGCCGCCGCCGGGTTCGTCGCCTGGGAACGCCGCACCCCGGAACCGATGCTCGACCTCACGCTGTTCCGGAACCCGCGGTTCACCGGCGCGGTCGCCAGCAACGCGCTGGTCGCCTTCGCCATGGGCGGCTCGCTGTTCCTGTTCACCCAGTACCTGCAGTTCGTGCTGGGGTATTCGCCGCTGGAAGCCGGGTTCCGGGTGATGCCGCTGGCGCTGAGCGTGCTGCTGGTGACCCCGGCCAGCCCGAAGCTGGCCGCGTGGCTCGGCATTCCGGCGACCATCGCGGCCGGGCTGACCGTGCTCGGCGGCGGGCTGCTGGCGCTCAGCTTCGTCAGCACCGACAGCGGGTACGGGCCGACGCTGCTCGGCCTGGTGCTGGTCGGGGCCGGGGTCGGCATCGCCATGCCCACCTCGGCGAACGCGCTGATGGGCGCGATTCCCCGTGAGCGCGCCGGGATCGCGTCCGGGCTGACCTCGACGCTGCAGGAGTTCGGCACCTCGCTGGGCGTGGCGATCCTCGGCAGCCTGGTGGCCGCGCGGTTCGCCGCGGAGTTGCCGTCGTTCCTGCCGGACGGGGCGGAGCGGTCGGTCGGGCTCGCGCTGCAGGCGGCGGGCGGCTGCCCCGAAGTGGTGCACCACGTGCGGGACGCGTTTGTCGCGGGCATCTCGCTGAGCCTCGTCTGCGGGGCGGTGGCCGCGGTCGCCGCGGGGGCCGTCGCCTGGGCGCTGCTGCGCCGCGCGGATAGGGTGACCGCGTGACCGACGGCGGCCTCGACAGCATCTGGCTGAGCGAACGCCGGGCGGCGCCCGCCCGGCAGCCGGGGCTGACGCGTGCGCAGATCGTCGGCGAGGCGGTGGCGATGCTGGACGCGGAAGGCCTGCCCGCGCTGTCGATGCGCAAGCTGGCCGCCCGGCTCGACGTGGCGCCGATGTCGCTCTACTGGCACGTGCCGACCAAGGACGCGCTGCTGGAACTGGCCCTCGACGCGGTGTCCGGTGAGATCGAGCTGCCGCCGGAGGACGGCGACTGGGTGGACCGCCTGCGCCGGATCGCCCACGGCCTGCGGGACACCGTGCGTGCGCACCCGTGGATCGCGACCCTCTACGGGGTGATGCTGAACGCCGGGCCCGAAGCGATGCGTGTCTACGACGCCTTTGTCGGCGCGCTGGAGGATTCGCCGCTGCCGCGCGAGGAGATCGCGCCGATGGCGGGCGTGCTGAACAACTTCATCTACGGGTTCATCGTGAACGAGATGAAGTGGCGGCAGCGGGTCGCCGCGCACGGGGCGTCCATGGCGGAGTTCAACGCCGACGTGGCCGGGAAGTTCGCCGCGGCCTACGGCGACCGGTACCCGCGGATCAATCGGTACCTCGGGCTCGGCGACGCGGCCGACCCCGATGACCAGTTCGACTACGGCCTCGCCCGGATCCTCCGCGGAACAGCCGCGGAGGACCCGGACTAGGAGGCCGTCACACGACCTGTGACAGCGGGGTGTGGGTGAGCCCGTGCGCGACGGCGACCGGCTCGTTGGTGAGCTGACCGGCGTGCGTGTTCAGGCCCTTGGCGAGGCTGGCGTCGGCGGCGAGCGCGGCCTGCCAGCCGCGGTCGGCCAGCGCCACCGCGTACGGCAGGGTCACGTTGGTCAGCCCGTAGGTCGAGGTGCGCGGCACCGCGCCCGGCATGTTCGCCACGCAGTAGAACACCGAATCGTGCACCCGGTAGGTCGGCTCGTCGTGAGTGGTCGGGCGCGAGTCGGCGAAGCAGCCGCCCTGGTCGATCGCGATGTCGACGAGCACGCTGCCCGGCTTCATCCGCGCCACCAGCTCGTTGGAGACCAGCTTGGGCGCCTTCGCGCCCGGCACCAGCACCGCGCCGATCACCAGGTCGGCTTCGAGCACGGCCTGCTCCACGGAGAAGGCGTTCGAGGTGACGGTGCGGATGCGGCCGCCGAAGTCGTTGTCGATCTGGCGGAGGCGGTCGACGTTGGTGTCCAGGATCTCCACGTCCGAGCCGAGCCCGAGCGCGACCCGCGCGGCGTTGAGCCCGGCCACACCACCGCCGATGACCACCACGCGCGCCGGGTGCACGCCGGGAATGCCGCCGGGCAGCACACCGCGGCCACCGCTCGGCTTCATCATCGCGTAGGCACCGACCTGCGGGGCGAGGCGGCCGGCGACCTCCGACATCGGCGCCAGCAGCGGCAGCGCGCCGTTCGGGGTCTGCACGGTCTCGTAGGCCACGGCGGTGGTGCCCGCCTTCAGCAGCGCTTCGGTCAGCGGCTGGTCGGCGGCCAGGTGGAGGTAGGTGAACAGCACCTGGTCGGCGCGCAGGCGGGCGTACTCCTCGGCGATCGGCTCCTTCACCTTGAGCACGAGCTCGCCCTCGGCCCAGGTGTCGTCGGCGCTGGCGATGACCTTCGCGCCCGCCGACAGGTACTCCTCGTCGGTGATGGCCGAGCCGAGCCCGGCATCGGCCTCGACAAAAACGTCGTGGCCACGGCGGGTCAGCTCGTGCACCCCGGCCGGGGTGAGGGCGACCCGGTACTCGTGGGTCTTGATCTCACGGGGGACGGCGATCCGCACGGCTTGCCTCCTGGGTTCGAAAAGGTGCTCTGCTTCACGGTGAAGCACTCGGACGGCGGTGTCATCGTGCTGACGGGACAGGATTGACCCCGCTTCGTGGTTTTCGCGGCACAGCTCTTGACCTCCACCGAACTGGAGATCGCAGAGTGAGCGGCATGAGAGCCGTATGGATGCGGGAGTTCGGCGAGCCGGGGGTGCTCGTCGCGGGGGAGGCCCCGGAGCCGGTGCCCGGACCGGGAGAAGTGCTGATCGACGTGGCGTTCGCGAACATCACCTACGTCGAGACGCAGTTCCGGCGCACCGGCTTCGGGCCGTTCCGGGTGAAGCCGCCGGTGATCCCCGGCAACGGGGTCGGCGGGATGCTGGACGGCAAGCGCGTGGTGAGCAGCCTGCGGGGGTCCGGCGGGTACGCCGAGCGGGCGGTCGCGCCGGTGGGGAACGTGCTGGAGGTGCCGGACGGGCTGGGCCTCGACGAGGCGGTGGCGCTGCTCGCGGACGGGCGGACCGCGTTGATGCTCAGCCGCGCGGCGGAGCTGACCGGGGGTGAACGCGTGCTGGTCGAGGCGGCCGCCGGTGGGGTGGGCAGCCTCCTCGTCCAGCTCGCCAAGGCGGCCGGTGCCGAGGTGGTGGCGGCCGCCGGGGGACCGGAGAAACTGGCGCTGGCCAAGGAACTCGGCGCCGACGTGACGGTCGACTACCGCGAAGCGGGCTGGGCGCCGCCGGTGGACGTGGTGTTCGACGGCGTGGGCGGCGAGATCGGCCGCGCGGCCTTCGAGGCGCTGCGGCCGGGCGGGCGGATGTTCGCGTTCGGCCAGGCCAGCGGCCAGGCCGCCGAGTTCGACGACGCGGCGGAGCGGCGGGTGCGCGTGGAAAGCGGTCCGCTGGCGAAGCCGGAGGAAATGCCGGTGCTCGCGCACCGCGCGCTGGTCGAGGCCGCGGCCGGGCGGCTGCGGCCGGTGATCGGCCAGCGCTTCCCGCTCGACCGCGCCGCCGACGCGCACGCGGCCATCGAAAGCCGGGCCACGCTCGGCAAAACCCTGCTGGAGGTCCGGTGAAGCTCGGGGTCTACCTCGACGGGTCCACTGTGGACTCATTTGTCACGCACGCGCGGCTGGCCGAGGACGCCGGCCTCGAATCGGTCTGGGTCGGCGACCACCTGATCACCGCGTCACCGCGGATCGACAGCGTGGTCGCGCTGACCGCGGCGGCGGCCGCCACCACGCGGATCAAGGTCGGCTTCGGCGTGCTCGTGGTGGCGCTGCGGCCGGTGGCCTGGGTGGCGAAGCAGATCGCCACGCTCCAGGGGCTGTCCGGCAACCGCGTGCTGCTGGGCGTCGGCACCGGTGGTGACGCCCACGGCGATCTCGGCTGGCGGGCGGCGGGCGTGCCGTTCGCCGAGCGCGGCAAGCGGACCACGGCGGCGCTCAAGGTGCTGCCGGACCTGGTGACGGGCAAACCGGCCACTGTGGACGGTGTGGAGTTCGCGCTGGCGCCCGGTGCGGAGATGCCGCCGTTGATCGTCGCCGCCGGGCCGGGGCGGCTGCGCCGGGTGGCCCGCTTCGGCGACGAGTGGTTCCCGGCCTTCTCCGCCCCGTCGTGGCTGGCGGAACAGGGCAAGCGGCTGGCCGAGCTGGCGGCGGAACACGGGCGCCCGGCGCCGGGGATCACGGTCAACATCAGCCTCGCGGTGGGGTCGGTGCCGTCGCCGGTGCTCGACGCGCAGATCCGGTCGCTGACCGGCTACGGCCTGACCGAGGCGCAGGCGCGGGAAGCGGTGGTGACCGGCAACCCGGCGCAGGTGGCCGAACGGCTCGCCGCCTACGCCGACGCCGGGGTCGGCCGGATCGCCGCGATGCCGTTCACCGGCAACCGCGCGGAGCAGATCGAGCTGCTCGGGGAAGTCGCCGGCCTGCTGCGGTGAGCCCGTTCGACGTCGACGCCTTCCTGGCCCGGCCGCTGACCGCCAGGGTCGCCGCGGCCGGGCCGAGCGTGCGGCCCACCTGGTACCTCTGGGAGGACGGGGCCTTCTGGATCCTCACCGGGCCGTGGTCGCGGCTGCCGGAACTGGTCGCCGCGGATCCGGTGCTGGCGCTGGTGGTGGACGTCTGCGAGCTGGACACCGGGCTGGTGCGCCAGGTGGTCGCCCGCGGTGAGGCGGAGCTGCTGCCGTTCGACGTTGCACGGGGCAGGCGGAAGCTGCGCCGCTACCTCGGCGACGACGAAACCCGCTGGGACCAGCGGTTCCGCGCCTACCTGTACGAGGACGCGCGCTGCCGCTGGCTGCGGGTGCGGCCGTCGTCCCTGCGGGCGGTCGATCTCAGTTATCAGGCCCACCGCAGTGCGACCAGCTGAGTGAGCAGGGCCAGCCGCACGTCCGGGTCGTCGAGATCGATCGGCACCAGCTCGCCCAGTTTCCGCATGCGGTAGCGCAGGGTGTTCGGGTGGATCCGCAGGGCCCGCGCCGCCGCGCGCGGGTCGCCGGGGTTGCGCAGCCATTCGTAGAGGGTGTCGGTGTAGTCCGTGCGGTGGTCGTCGTCGTAGGCGCGGATCGCTTGCAGGGGACCGAGTTCGGTCACCTTCGCGGCGCCGGCGGCGGTGGCCGCGCGGTGCAGGGCGAGCGCGGTCCACGCCTCGTCGAAGGTGACCACGCGCCCCGGCACCAGTCCGGCACGCAGCAGGCCGAACGCCTCCTCGGCCTCCGTCCGCGACCGCGCCAGGTCGGCCACCTCACGCGCGCCGCCCGCGGCGACCCGTGGCGCGCCGCGCTTGGTTTTCGTCTGGGCGAGGACCTCCCGCAGCTCGGCCCAGGCGTCGCCGTCGGGGACCACGGCGTAGAGCAGTCCGGCCAGCTCGGTGGCCACCGGCCGCCACCCGATCCCGCTGGAGATCCGCTCCAGCAAGGCCAGCCTGCTGCCCTCGGCGTTGCGGGAGCCGTCCTCCGGCGTGTCGATCACCACCACCCGATGGGGGACCTCGGCCAGGTCGAGTTCGGCGACCGCCTTGCGCGGGCTGGCCTGGCCCTGCAGCACCGCGCGCAGCAGCTCGGCGCTGGCCCGGCGCTGCGCGTCGGCGTGCGCCCGCCGCCGGAGCAGGTGGAGCGCGACCACCGGCGCCGCGTCGGCGAAGGCCGCGGCCCGCTCGTCGGACACCGGCCCGCGCACCACCGCCCACATCGAGCCGAGCAGCTCACCGCCCATCCGGATTGGCACGATCAGCCGCGGCAGCGTGCCGTCGCGCTGCTCGGGCACGAAGATCGTCTGCCTGCCGCGGGACAGTTCGCGGAACACCCCGCGCGAGCGGAACCGCGCCAGCACGTCGTCCGGGATGCGGCGGCCCATGATGGTGGACACGCGCGCGGGGTCGGTGATGTCCTGGCGCGCCGAGTAGGCCAGCACCCGCGAGTTGGTGTCCTCGATGGTGACCGGCGCGTCGACCACCGCGGCCACCGCGTCGGCCAGGCGGAACAGGTCGCCGCCGCCCGGGTCGCCGCCGTTCTCCGGGGCCTCCGCCTCGTCGGTCAGCGCGTCGAGCACGGTCCGCAGCAGCCACACCAGCTGCGCCCACGAGGTGGCCGCGCTGACCTCGATCAACGCGATGTCCGCCGACTTCGCCGCCCGCTTGACCGAGGGCTTCGCCGCCAGCGGCGGCTTGAACAGCACGGCGGCCGCGCCCTTCTCCGCGCAGCAGCGGACCAGGGTCACCGCGTCCGCCGGATTGGTCACCGCCACCGCGAGCACCAGGTCACCGGCGGCGAGGTGCCCCGGCGTCCCCGGTTCGGCGATCACCACGTCGGCGACGGCGGGCGGTTCGTCGGGCAGCAGCAAGGCGTGCAGCAGCGTGGGCCCCACCCGGTCGACCACCGTGCGCACCGACGCCATGGGTGAACTGTATCGACTGGCGCGCCCGCGGCACGGCGAACGATACTGGGCCGATGTCAGTTCGCGGAGTCAGCAAGATCGTGGTCGGCGTGGACGACCAGCAGCGCGCGAAGCACTTCTGGACCGAGCTGCTCGGGTTTTCGGTGGCCATCGACGAGCCCTACGGGGATTCGGGTGAGCGGTGGCTCGAAGTGACCACTCCGGACGGTGAAACCACCCTGGTGCTCAGCCCGTCACCCGAGGACAAACGACGCTGGGAGGTCGGCGGCGAACGGCCCAACACCAATTTCTTCTTCTACGCCGACGACCTCGTCAGTACTTACGAAGAACTGTCGGCGAAGGGCGTCGAATTCCCGGCGAAACCGTCGCGGCAGCCGTGGGGCTGGTGGTCGATGTTCGCCGACCCCGACGGGAACCGGTTCCCGCTCGTCCAGCGCTGATCTTCCCGCCGGGCTTGAAGAACGACAGCAGCGTGGCGATCAGCAGCAGGGTCAGCCCGGCGCTCATCGCGGTCACCAGCATGACGTCGGTACCGCCGATGGATTCGCCGCGTGCGGCCAGATCGGCGGCGTCGGCGAACTTCGGCACCACCGCGAGATTGCCGCCGATGGTCAGCGCGAGCGTGATGGCGATTTTCACCACCACCCACCAATAACGCACCAGCCCCCATTTCGTGCCGAGGCTCAGCGCGATTCCGGAAACCAGCGTGAGCAGGCTGGCCGGGAGGTAGAAGATCTCGCCGAGCGTGCCCGCGCTGAGCTGGACCCCGCGCACCACCGCGGTGTCGTCGCTGAGCAGCCCGACCGCGCCGAGCACCATGATGGACAGTTCCACGCCGATCCAGCCGACGGAGGCCACGACGTGGGTGAACAGCAGCCACTTGCGGGTGTGGGGACGCAGCCTGGTCATGCGGTCCAGGATCGCCGCGTACCGGCGTCTCGTCGTCGTGTCCAGAGCGGCTTCGCGGCGTACGCCCGATGGGGTACCCGGCTCCCAGGTCGTGAGAGGCGGTTGGGCGAGGCGCGGGCGGTGGCTAGCTTCGGGGCAATTCCCCCAGAGCCCGCGAGGAGCCGAACGATGACCGACGGCTGGTCCTTCGAAACCAAGCAAATCCACGCCGGCGCCGTGCCGGACCCGGCCACCGGCGCGCGAGCCACACCGATCTACCAGACCACCTCCTACGTCTTCCGCGACAGCCAGCACGGCGCCGACCTGTTCAGCCTCGCCGAACCGGGCCACATCTACACCCGGATCAACAACCCCACGCAGGACGTGCTCGAGCAGCGCGTCGCCGCGCTCGAAGGCGGCGTGGCGGCGCTGGCCTTCGCGTCGGGCACCGCGGCCACCAACGCGGCGATCCTGAACCTGGCGAACTCGGGCGACCACTTCGTCTCCAGCCCGTCGCTCTACGGCGGCACCTACAACCTGTTCCACCACACGCTGCCCAAGCTCGGCATCGAGGTCAGCTTCGTCGACGACCAGGACGACATCGAGCAGTGGAAGGCCGCGGTCCGCCCGAACACCAAGCTGTTCTTCGCCGAGACGCTGGCGAACCCGGGCAGCAACGTGCTCGACATCCGGGCCGTCGCGGACGCCGCGCACGAAGCCGGGGTGCCGCTGGTGGTGGACAACACCATTCCCACGCCGTACCTGCTGCGCCC
The DNA here is from genome assembly GCF_003312875.1 of Amycolatopsis albispora. Taxonomy (NCBI): domain Bacteria; kingdom Bacillati; phylum Actinomycetota; class Actinomycetes; order Pseudonocardiales; family Pseudonocardiaceae; genus Amycolatopsis; species Amycolatopsis albispora. The sequence goes on along the minus strand of NZ_CP015163.1, from coordinate 4,929,310 downwards.
GATCGAGCACGGCGCCGACGTGGTGGTGCACTCGGCGACCAAGTACCTCGGCGGCCACGGCACCACGATCGCCGGGCTGCTGGTCGACGGCGGCACCTTCGACTTCGGCGCGGACCCGGTGAAGTTCCCGGGGTTCACCGAGCCGGACCCGAGCTACCACGGGCTCAGGTACTGGGAGGCGCTCGGCCCCGGCGCGTACGCCGCGAAGGCACGTGTGCAGTTGCTGCGCGACACCGGCGCCGCGATTTCGCCGCTGAACAGTTTCCTCATCCTGCAAGGGATCGAGACGTTGTCGCTGCGGGTCGAGCGGCACGTGTCGAACGCCAAGGCGCTCGCGGAGTGGCTGGAAGGGCGTGACGAGGTGGAGAAGGTCTACTACGCCAGCCTGCCGTCGTCGCCGCATTTCGCGGCGGCCCAGAAGTACCTGCCCGGTGGTGCGGGCGCGGTGCTGTCGTTCGACCTGCGTGGCGGGGTCGAGGCTGGCCGCAAGTTCGTCGACGGCACCGAGTTGCACAGCCAGCTGGTGAACATCGGCGACGTGCGCAGCCTGATCGTGCACCCGGCGAGCACCACGCACAGCCAGCTGTCGCCGGAGGAGCAGCTCGCGTCCGGTGTGACGCCCGGCCTGGTGCGCCTGGCCGTGGGCCTGGAGGGCATCGAGGACCTGAAGGCCGATCTGGAAGCCGGGTTCAGGGCGGCCAAGGCGGCTCTGTGACCGGTGCCTGGCGCGAGGGTGATCCACCGGGCCGTCGCCGGTGGGTCACCCATCCCGGTGCGTTCGGGCTGGAGGGCGGTGGGGTGCTGCCCGGTTTCTCGCTGGCGTACGAAACCTGGGGCACGCTGAACGGCGACCGGTCGAACGCGGTGCTGGTCGAGCACGCGCTGACCGGTGACAGCCACGTCGCCGGCCCGGCCGGTGACGGTCACCCGACCGCGGGCTGGTGGGACGCGCTGGTGGGGCCGGGGCGGCCGCTCGACACCGACGAGTTCTTCGTGGTGGCGCCGAACGTGCTGGGCGGCTGCCAGGGCTCGACCGGACCGTCCTCAGTGGACCCGGATGGCCGGGCCTTCGGCAGCCGGTTCCCGGCACTGACCATTCGCGACCAGGTCGCCGCGGAAACCGTGCTGGCCGACGAACTCGGCATCGCGCGGTGGGCGGCGGTGCTGGGTGGGTCGATGGGCGGGATGCGGGCGCTGGAATGGGCGGCCGGGTACCCGGAACGGGTGGCTTCGCTGCTGGTGCTCGCGGCGCCGGCGGCGACTTCGGCGGACCAGATCGCCTGGGCATCGCCGCAGCTGCACGCGATCACCGCGGATCCGCACTGGCACGGCGGTGACTACCACGGCACCGGCGAGAGTCCGGACCTCGGCCTCGGGGTGGCGCGGCGGATCGCGCACGTCACCTACCGCAGTGAAACGGAACTGGCCCAGCGCTTCGGGCGTACCCCGCAGGGTGACGGCCGGTTCGCCGTGGAGTCCTATTTGGACCACCACGCGGCGAAGCTGGCGGCGCGCTTCGACGCGGGGAGCTACGTGGTGCTGACCCGGTCGATGAATTCGCACGATGTGGGACGAAACCGGGGCGGCGTGGCGGCGGCGCTGTCCAGGGTCACCGCGCGGACGGTCGCCGCGGGCATCTCCAGCGACCGGCTCTACCCGCCGGCGCAACCGGCCGAGCTGGCGGCGGGCATCCGTGGCGCGGAGTCCGCCGTGATCGACTCGCCGTACGGCCACGACGCCTTCCTGATCGAAACCGCGCAGGTCGCCGCCCTGCTGAAGCCGCTACTGACGTAGGTCGGGCGCAGGGCCTAGTCGGCCAGTGCCTCGGAGATCCAGCTGGTGACCGGGAGGTCCCGCTCCAGGCATTCGGTGGAGAGCCGGATGGTCCACCGCAGTGCCTGCAGCACCAGGCTGTCGACCTCCTCCGGCGCCGCGCTCGACAGGGCGATTTCCAGCTGCTCCTGCGCGGCTTCGCTGTTGCCGTGCACCTCGGCCAGCAGCGTCCGCACCGCCGTCCGCACCGGCGGGTCGGCCTGGTCGATGGAGACCTCTTCGCCCGCTTCGTCGAACACCTGCACCTTGACCGGCGCGGTCCCGCCGTCGCCGAGCGTGGCCACCATCGCGCTGCACTCACCGAAGAGCAGCAGCATCAGCTCTCTGGTCTCGGGCAGGCCGACGCTGGCGGGCGCCAGCTGGTCGAGCGCGTCCGCGTCCTCGCCGAACCGCATCGCCACCAGCGCGCGCTGCGCCTTTTCCACGAGCCGCCGGTGCTCGTCCTCGCTCCTGTCGGGCTGCACGTGCCTATCAAACACCAGCACGGCCGCCTTTGGGACCACTCCCCGGTGAGTATCGGGAGCCGTCCGTCACCGTGCCGCGCGGAGTGCGCCGAGCGCCAGCCGTTCGAGCAGCTCGGCCAGTTCCTCGTCAGCCAGATAGCGGTTGTGCGGGGTCGAGTTGATCAGGCCGAACACGGCGTGTGCCGAGGACCGGGCGTGGGTTTCACCGACCTCGGGCACGGTCGCCCTGATCGCGTCCACCCACAACTCCACGTACTGGCGTTGGAGCGCGCGAACCTGCTTGCGGTCGGCGTCGGTGAGGTTGGCCAGGTTCCGCTCCTGCACGGTGATCAGCGCGGGCTGGCTGAGCGCGAAGTCCACGTGGAACTTCACCAGCGCGCCGAGCAGGTCGGTGCCGGTGCGGTGCTCGGCCAGCTCCTTGCCACCGTCGAGCAGGTAGCGGCTGATCGAGCCCAGCATCTCGCCGAGCATCGCGTCCTTGCTGCGGAAGTGCCGGTACAGCGCGGGACCGGAGATGCCGACGGCGGCGCCGATGTCGTCGATCCCCACGCCGTGGAACCCGTGCCTGGCGAACAGTTCGGCGGCCGCGGCCAGTATCTGCTCGCGTCTGCTGGCCTTCTCGCCGTGCACGAGCGGGGTCGGGTGCGCTGGCATCAGCCCATCGTAGAGCAGCAGGTTAGCGATCGCTAACAACGGGGCAAACCGGGCGCGCGACTTTTGGGCTAGGCCACTCGGGTTACGTCGCAAATGCGTGCTTCCTTCGTGCTTTTCCCACGTGGTACTTCTTCTTTCACGTTGGGGGCTCACTAAGGAGTGACGATGGTCTCGTCCGTCCGAAAATCGACCCTGCCCGTTTGGCGAGCACTGACCGTGGCCATCGTCGCCGGTCTCGCCCTGCTCGGCTTCACGATCCCCGCGTCGGCCGCGACGAACTACGTGGCGCTCGGCGACTCCTACTCCTCCGGGCTCGGCGCCGGCAGTTACGGCGACTCGGGCTCCTGCAAGCGCAGTGCCAACGCCTATCCCAAGCTGTGGGCCAGTGCCAACGGCGCTTCGCTGAACTTCCTCGCCTGCTCTGGGGCGCGCACCCCGGACGTGCTCAGCCAGCTGGACAAGGTCGCCGCGGGCACCAACGTCGTCACCGTCTCGGTCGGCGGCAACGACGCGGGCTTCGTCGACGTGATGACCGACTGCACCCTCGGCTCCGACCAGGCCTGCGTCGACCGGGTCGAGGAAGCCAAGGACTACGTGAACAGCACGCTGCCCGGCCTGCTGAACGGCGTCTACACCAAGATCAAGCAGAAGGCGCCGAACGCGAAGGTGTACGTGCTCGGTTACCCGCGCTTCTACAAGGTGCCGGGTTCGTGCAACGTCGGCCTGAGCGACGTCAAGCGCGCGGCGATCAACTCCGGCGCCGACGCGCTCGCTTCGGTCACCTCCGCCAGGGCGAGGAGCGCCGGGTTCACCTTCGTCGACGTGCGCGGCGTGTTCACCGGGCACGAGATCTGCGCGGCCGACCGCTGGCTGCACAGCCTGACCTGGCCGGTGGACGAGTCGTACCACCCGACCGCGAACGGCCAGAAGCTCGGTTACCTCGCCGCGTTGACCGCGGCCGCCGGCTGAGTTCGCCGGATCGCCGGAGGGGTCAGTCGCCTGCACGACTGACCCCTCCGGCTTTTTCATGCCCTGCTGTCGAAAATTTCGAGCGAACGACTTCTTGCTCCATCTGGGTTTGACTGGCTTGACCACGCAAGTTTCTGTGGTTAGCTGCCGAAAGCTTCAAGATTTGTACCGAAAATTTCGGAACCCTTGGAGGAAGTGATGTCCGAAACTGCTGTCATCGACGCCGGCAGGCGGCGCAGACGCGCGCGGTTCACGGCGGTGGCCGGGATGACCGGCCTGCTCGGCGCGCTGGCCGTGGTGCTGCCCGGCGTGGCGAGCGCCGGGACCACGCTGGGTGCTTCGGCCGCGGAAAGCGGCCGGTACTTCGGGGCCGCGGTCGCGGCCAACAAGCTCGGTGATTCCACCTACACGGGCATCCTCAACACCGAGTTCAACAGCGTCACCCCCGAAAACGAGATGAAGATCGACGCGACCGAGCCCAACCAGGGGCAGTTCTCCTACGGCGCGGCCGACCAGATCGTCAACCACGCACGCAGCCGCGGCATGCAGGTCCGGGGGCACACGCTGGCCTGGCACTCGCAGCAGCCGGGCTGGATGCAGGCGATGGAGGGCGCGCCGCTGCGGCAGGCGATGCTCAACCACGTCACGCAGGTGGCCACCCACTTCAAGGGCAAGGTGGTCGCCTGGGACGTGGTGAACGAGGCCTTCGAGGACGGCAGCAGCGGCGCCCGCCGCAATTCGAACCTCCAGCGCACCGGGAACGACTGGATCGAGGCCGCGTTCAAGGCGGCGCGCGCGGCCGATCCCGGCGCGAAGCTCTGCTACAACGACTACAACACCGACGACTGGACGCACGCCAAAACGCAGGCCGTGTACAGGATGGTCCAGGACTTCAAGAACCGCGGGGTGCCGATCGACTGCGTCGGCTTCCAGTCGCACCTGAACAGCGGCTCGCCGTACCCGTCGAACTACCGGACCACCCTGTCGAGCTTCGCCGCGCTGGGGGTCGACGTGCAGATCACCGAGCTGGACATCCAGGGCGCCTCGCCGACCACCTACGCCAACGTGGTGAAGGACTGCCTGGCGGTGCCGCGCTGCAACGGCATCACCGTGTGGGGCATTCGCGACACCGACTCGTGGCGCCCGAACGACACCCCGCTGCTGTTCAACGGCAACGGCACCAAGAAGCCCGCGTACGACGCGGTGCTCAGTGCGCTCAACGGCGGCGCGCCGGGCGGTTCGAGCTGCTCGGCCGGGTACGTCGGGCTCACCTTCGACGACGGGCCGATCAGCGGCACCACCACGCAGCTGGTCAACGCGCTGAAGTCGGCCGGGTTGCGCGCCACCTTCTTCAACGTCGGCAACAAGGTGCAGCAGAACCCCGCGCTGGCGAAGAGCCAGCGCGACGCCGGGATGTGGGTCGGCAACCACAGCTGGTCGCACCCGCACCTGACGCAGCTGTCGGCGCAGCAGATGACCTCGGAGCTGTCGCAGACCCAGCAGGTGCTGCAGCAGGCGACGGGCGAGACGCCGAAGCTGTTCCGCCCGCCGTACGGCGAAACGAACAGCACGCTCAAGTCGGTCGAGGCGCAGCTCGGGCTGACCGAGGTGCTCTGGACGGTCGATTCGCAGGACTGGAACGGCGCGAGCACCAGCCAGATCGTGCAGGCCGCGGCGCAGGTGCAGCCGGGTGGCGTGATCCTGATGCACGACGGCTACCAGTCGACGATCAACGCGATCCCGCAGATCGCCGCCGGGCTGGCCAGCCGGAACCTGTGCGCGGGCATGATCTCGACGGCCACCGGCCAGGCGGTCGCGCCGTCGGACGGCAACCCGGGCACCTCGTGCACCGCGACCTATCAGCGCACCCAGCAGTGGGGTGACCGGTTCAACGGCCAGGTGACCATCACCGCGGGCGCGTCGGCGATCAGCAGCTGGACGGCGACGGTCGCCGTGACCGCGCCGCAGAAGGTGTCGGCGACGTGGAACGGCACGCCGAGCTGGGACAGCAGCGGCAACGTGATGACCATGAAGCCGAACGGCAACGGCCAGCTGGCCGCGAACGCCAGCACCACCTTCGGCTTCACCGTGATGGCGAACGGCCAGTGGGCGGCACCGGCGGTCAGCTGCAGCACGCCCTGATCGGGTTGGCTTGGGCCCGGGTTGGGCCCCAACCCGGCGCCTGATTGTGACGACGGCGGAGGTTTGCTTGTCAAGGCGGGAAAGATGCCTTGACAAGCAAACCTCCGCCGTGTTTTTGGCTGGGGACCGGGATGGGGAAGGGGGAGTGTGGCTGGTGCCCGCCCGTTGTGCCCGGCTTCCTGTGTCGGACTGCCGTCGTCGCCGCGCGCGGGAGCGGGTTCTCCTGGAAGCTGGTGGACGGCGGCCGCGCGCTGGACAGTGAGGTTAGTGGTCGCTAACATCGAGCTTGGTGTTAACGACCGCTAACCCCTGTCGCGAGGAGCCATGGACACCCCGGTGCTGAGCAGTTCCGCCGATCCGCGGAGCGAGGACTACGCCCGATACGCCACCGGCCACGCCGAGCTGGCCGAGGACCTGCGCAAGCGGATCGGCCAGGCCCGGCTGGGCGGCCCGGAGAAGGCGCGCATCCGGCATGTGGAACGCGGCAAGCTGCTGCCACGCGATCGGGTGGACGCGCTGCTCGACCCCGGCTCGCCGTTCCTGGAGCTGTCCCCGCTGGCGGCCACCGGGCTCTACGACGACGAGGCACCGGCCGCCGGCATCATCACCGGCGTCGGCCGCGTGTCCGGCCGCGAGTGCGTGATCGTCGCCAACGACGCCACGGTCAAGGGCGGCACCTACTACCCGATGACGGTGAAGAAGCACCTGCGCGCGCAGGAAGTCGCGCTGCACAACAACCTGCCGTGCCTCTACCTGGTCGACTCCGGCGGCGCCTTCCTGCCGCGCCAGGACGAGGTCTTCCCGGACCGCGAGCACTTCGGCCGCATCTTCTACAACCAGGCGACCATGTCCGCCCGCGGCATCCCGCAGATCGCCGCCGTGCTCGGTTCGTGCACCGCGGGCGGCGCCTACGTGCCCGCGATGAGCGACGAAGCCGTGATCGTGCGGAACCAGGGCACCATCTTCCTCGGCGGCCCGCCGCTGGTGAAGGCGGCGACCGGCGAGGTGGTCACCGCCGAGGAACTGGGCGGCGGCGACGTGCACGCCCGCCAGTCCGGCGTCACCGATCACCTGGCCACCGACGACGCGCACGCGCTGCGCATCGTCCGCTCGATCGTGTCCACGCTCGGCCCGCGCAGCCCGCGCCCGTGGGAGGTGCGCCCGGTCGAGCCGCCCGCGGTCGACCCGGCGCAGCTCTACGGCGTGGTGCCGACCGATTCGCGCACCCCGTACGACGTGCGCGAGGTGATCGCCAGGATCGTCGACGGCAGCCGGTTCGCCGAGTTCAAGAAGGAGTACGGCAACACGCTGGTCACCGGGTTCGCGCACGTGCACGGTCACCCGGTCGGCATCATCGCGAACAACGGCGTGCTCTTCGCCGAGTCCGCGATGAAGGGCGCGCACTTCATCGAGCTGTGCGACAAGCGCTCGATCCCGCTGCTGTTCCTGCAGAACATCACCGGCTTCATGGTCGGCCGCGCCTACGAGGCCGGCGGCATCGCCAAGCACGGCGCGAAGATGGTCACCGCGGTGGCCTGCGCGCGGGTGCCGAAGCTGACGGTGATCATCGGCGGCTCGTTCGGCGCCGGCAACTACTCGATGTGCGGGCGCGCGTATTCACCGCGGTTCCTGTGGATGTGGCCGAACGCCCGGATTTCGGTGATGGGCGGTGAGCAGGCCGCGTCGGTGCTGTCCACGGTCCGGCGTGACGCGATCGAAGGCCGCGGCGGCGAGTGGTCCACAGAGGACGAAGAGGCGTTCAAGGACCCGATCCGCGAGCAGTACGAGGAGCAGGGCAGTCCCTACTACTCGACCGCGCGGCTCTGGGACGACGGCGTGATCGACCCGGCGGACACCCGCACGGTGGTCGGCCTCGCGCTCTCGGCGGCGGCCAACGCGCCGCTCGAAGATGTTTCCTACGGCGTTTTCCGGATGTGATCACCTTGTTCGACACGGTTCTGGTGGCCAACCGCGGGGAGATCGCCGTCCGGGTGATCGGCACGCTGCGGCGCATGGGCATTCGCTCGGTCGCGGTCTACAGCGACGCCGACGCCGACGCGCGGCACGTGCTGGAGGCCGACGTCGCGGTGCGGATCGGCCCGGCCGAAGCGACCCGCAGTTACCTGTCCATTCCCGCGATCATCGGCGCGGCAAGGGAAACCGGCGCGCAGGCGGTGCACCCCGGATACGGCTTCCTCGCCGAGAACGCCGCGTTCGCCACCGCGTGCGCCGAGGCCGGGCTGGTGTTCATCGGCCCGCCGGTCGGCGCGATCGAGGCGATGGGCGACAAGATCCAGGCGAAGCGCACGGTCTCGGCGGCCGGGGTGCCGGTGGTGCCCGGGGCGTCCGATTTGGACATCCCGGCTGGCGGTTTTGCCGCCGCTGCCGCGGAAGTCGGCTACCCGTTGCTGCTCAAGCCGTCCGCCGGTGGTGGTGGCAAGGGCATGCGCCTGGTCGAAGATCCGTCCGAACTGGACGGTGCGGTGGAGTCGGCGCGCCGGGAGGCCAAGGCCTCCTTCGGTGACGACACTCTGCTGCTGGAACGGTTCGTCACCACACCGCGGCACATCGAAATCCAGGTGCTCGCCGACGGTCACGGCAACGTGATCCATCTCGGCGAGCGTGAATGCAGCCTGCAGCGGCGGCACCAGAAGATCATCGAAGAGGCGCCTTCGGTGCTGTTGGACGAGGCGACCCGGGAGCGGATGGGCGCGTCGGCGGTCGAGGCCGCGCGTGCCGTTGGCTACTCCGGCGCGGGCACCGTCGAGTTCATCGTTTCGGCCAAGAACTCCAGCGAGTTCTTCTTCATGGAGATGAACACTCGCCTCCAGGTGGAGCACCCGGTCACCGAGCAGGTCACCGGGCTGGACCTGGTGGAGTGGCAGGTGCGGGTGGCCGCCGGTGAGCCGCTGGGCGTGACGCAGTCCGACGTCCGGCTGACCGGGCACGCGGTGGAGGCCAGGGTCTACGCCGAGGATCCCGCGCGCGGCTTCATTCCGACCGGCGGCACCGTGCTGCGCATGGTGGAACCGGCCGGTGAGGGCGTTCGCGTGGATTCGGGGGTGCGTGCGGGCACCGAGGTCGGCTCGAACTACGACCCGATGCTGGCGAAGGTGATCGCCTGGGGGCCGGATCGCGCGGCCGCGCTGCACCGGCTGGACCTGGCGCTGGCGAACACCGCGGTGCTCGGCGTCGGCACGAACGTGCGGTTCCTGCGCGCGTTGCTCGCCGACGAGGACGTGCGCGAAGGGCGGCTCGACACCGGGCTGGTCGAGCGGAATCTCGCCGACCTGACCTCGGGTGACGTGCCCGCCGAGTTCTTCGTCGCCGCCGCGATGGACCGCCTGCTCGCGCTCTGGCCCACGGGGTCCATTGTGGACCCGTGGGACGTGCCGACCGGCTGGCGCGTCGGCGGTGGCGGCGGGGTGACCTTCCGCCTGCGTTCCGGCGAGACCGAGGCGCTGGTGCGCGTCGAGGGTGAACCGGCGCGCGCGACGGTGAGCCTGGACGACGCCGAACCGGTCGCCGTGTCGGCGTCCCGCCGCGACGGGCGGCTCGAACTGCGGTACCGGGGCGAGCTGCACCGGTACGAAACGGCTTCGGTCGATGGCGGGCTGTGGCTGGCCAGGGACGGCCATTCGGTGCTGATCGGTGAACGCCCGATCATGCAGCTGGCGCACGGTGAGGCCGCCGAGGCCGGGCCGGTGGTCAGCCCGATGCCCGGGACCGTGCTGGTGGTGAAGGTCGCGCGCGGGGACGTGGTCACCGCGGGCACCCCGCTGCTGGTGGTCGAGGCGATGAAGATGGAACACACGATCACCGCGCCGATCGACGGCGTGGTCGAAGAACTGCGCGTCCAGGCAGGCCAACAGGTCGCACTGGACGAAGCGCTTGCCGTGGTGACCCCGCAGGAGGACGCACAATGATCGATTTCCGGCTGGACGAGGAGTACGAGGCGCTGCGCAAGACCGTCGAGGACTTCGCGCGCGGCGAGGTGGCCCCGGTCATCGGCGGGTACTACGAACGGGAGGAGTTCCCGTACGAGCTCGTCGCGCAGATGGGCCGGATGGGGCTGTTCGGGTTGCCGTTCGCCGAAGAGTTCGGCGGCATGGGAGGGGACTACTTCGCGCTGTGCCTGGCTTTGGAGGAACTGGCGCGGATCGACTCGTCGGTGGCGATTACCCTGGAGGCCGGGGTTTCGCTCGGCGCGATGCCGATCTACCGGTTCGGTACCCAGGCGCAGAAGGAGAAGTGGCTGCCCGCGTTGTGCGCGGGGGAGGCGCTGGGCGCGTTCGGCCTGACCGAGCCGGGCGGCGGCTCGGACGCCGGTGCCACCCGCACCACCGCGAAACTGGACGGTGGGGAGTGGGTGCTCAACGGCAGCAAGTCGTTCATCACCAACTCGGGCACCGACATCACGCGCGTGGTCACCGCGACGGCCGTGACCGGTGAGAAGGAGGGCGGCCGCAAGGAGATCTCGGCGATCCTGGTGCCGTCGGGCACGCCGGGCTTCACGGTGGCGCCGAAGTATTCGAAGGTCGGCTGGAACGCCTCGGACACCCACGAGCTGTCGTTCTCCGACTGCCGGGTGCCGGAGGAGAACCTGCTGGGCGAGCGGGGCCGCGGGTACGCGCAGTTCCTGTCCATTTTGGACGAGGGACGGGTGGCGATCGCGGCGCTGAGCGTCGGCCTGGCGCAGGGTTGCGTGGACGAATGCGTGCGGTACGTGGGCGAGCGCGAGGCGTTTGGGCACAAGATCGGGACGTACCAGGCAATCCAGTTCAAGATCGCGGACATGGAGACGCGGGCCCACACCGCGCGCCTGGCCTACTACGCGGCGGCTTCGAAGATGCTGCGCGGCGAGCCGTTCAAGAAGGAGGCCGCGATCGCGAAACTGGTCTCCTCGAACGCGGCGATGGACAACGCGCGGGAGGCCACCCAGATCTTCGGCGGTTACGGGTTCATGAACGAGTTCCCCGTCGGCCGCTTCTACCGCGACGCGAAGATCCTGGAGATCGGGGAGGGCACGAGCGAGGTGCAGCGCATGCTCATCGCCCGGGAACTCGGCCTGCGCTGACGGTGTGGACACTACGACTGAACGACGCGGCGGCGGCCACGCTGGGTGAGCCGCCGGCGCCGGGTGAGTTGGCACCAGGGCTGCGCGCGTACCTGGCGGAGGGCCTGGTTCACCGCGCAGAGCTACTTCCACCTGGACGACGTGGTGCCCGGCGACAAGAAGGTCGTTGATGGCGTTCCGGTGGTTTCCGAGGCACACCAGAAGCAGATGTTGCGGCAGGGACTGGCCTTCGCGTGGGAACTCACCCGGCTCGCCGTGTGCTGGATCCGCCGCAAAGTGATCGTCACCGAGTGTGGGCCACCTAAGCTCACTGCCTTGTGAGTGAACTGAAGTTCCGCCCTGGGGGCGAGCAAGACGCCGGGCACCTGCTCGACATGTTCGACGGGGCCGTGGCCTGGATGAACGCCCGCGGCAACACGCAGCAGTGGGGCACCGAACCGTGGTCGTCGGTGCCGAAGCGGGTCGAGCGCGTGCGGGGCATGGCGGCCGGCGGCAACCTGGTGATGGCCGAGATCGACGGCGTGCCCGCGGGCGCGATCATTCTCGACCCCGGTCCGCCCGAGCACGTGCCCGCGGTCGACGAGCCGGAGATCTACCTCGGCCTGCTGATCACCGCGCGTGCCTTCACCGGCCGCCGCGTCGGTGCCGAGTTGATCCGGTACGCGCTCGCCGAGGCGGCCGCGCGCGGGATCGGCCTGGTGCGCGTCGACTGCTACGCCGGTGGTGACGGCAGCCTGGTCCGCTACTACGAGCGGCAGGGCTTCCGCAAAACGGTCACCTTCGACTACCACGGCTGGCCGGGCCAGGTCTTCGAGCAACGAGTGGGGGATGGACGCGCGGCCTCGCCGGGGTGATGATTGGCAGAACGTCAACAACGCTCTCTCAACGGTGAAGGAGCAGGTGAAGATGGCCAGGCAAGCGCGTTCACTGCACGGCAAGGTCGTGGTGATCACCGGCGGTGCGCAGGGGATCGGCGCGAAGACCGCCGAGCTGCTCACCGGACTCGGCGCCACCGTCGCGATCGGTGACCTGGACCAGGTCCGGGCCGAGAAAACGGCCGGTGAGCTGGACGCGCTCGCCCTGCCGCTGGACGTCACCGACACCAAGGGCTTCAGCGAGTTCCTCGACGAGGTCGAACGGCGGCTCGGGCCGATCGACGTGCTGATCAACAACGCGGGCATCATGCCGCTCGCCCCGCTCGAAGACGAGGACGACAGCTCCACGCGGCGGCAGCTGGAGATCAACCTGCACGCGGTCATCCACGGCACCCGGGAGGCGGTCCGCCGGATGCGCCCGCGCGGCACCGGGCACATCGTGAACGTCGCGTCCATGGCGGGCAAGGCCGGTTTCCCCGGCGCGGCCACGTACTGCGCCACCAAGCACGGCGTGGTCGGGCTGTCCGAGGCCGTGCATCTCGAACTGCGGGACACCGGCGTCGACGTGTCGTGTGTGATGCCCGCCATCGTGCGCACCGAACTGGCCAGCGGCCTGCCGGAGGCACGCATGATCAAGTCGGTGTCGCCGGAGGAGGTCGCGGCGGCCATCGCCGAGGCGCTGCGGCGGCCGAAATTCGACGTGTACGTGCCGAGATCCCTCGACGTGGTCGGCCGGTTCACGCGCCTGCTGCCGCGGCGGGCCGGCGAGTGGATCTCGCGCTCGCTGGGCGCCGACAAGGTGCTGGCGACCGCGCACGCCGACGCCAGGGCCGAATACGAATCGAGGGCCGCGAGCAGCGCCCCATCGGTCGGTTCGGATGGTTAGATGAGGCTCAGGAAGTCCGTCTGAGCAGGGGAGTTCGTGTCATGGCAGCACCGACGGCCCGGCTGGCCGCCGCCACCGCCAACGTGCTGGGCAAGGTGCTGCACGGTGGCGTGGCCGACCTCCGTCCGGTGCCACGGGTGCTGATCGACCACGGCCCCAACCGCTCGGTGTACCGGCTGACCTCCGGTGACAAGGCGGCGCCCGACGGGCCGCCGGTGCTGCTGGTGCCGCCGCTGGCCGCGCCCGCGTTGTGCTTCGACCTGCGCCGCGGGTGCAGCCTGGCCGAGCACCTGGTCGACGCCGGGCGGCGCACCTACCTGGTCGACTACGGCACGGTCGCCTTCTCCGACCGGCGGCTCGGCATCGAGCACTGGATCGAGGAGGTGCTGCCGCGCGCGATCCGGCGGGTGAGCGAGGACGCCGGCGGGCAGGGCGTGCACCTGGTCGCCTGGTGCCTCGGCGGCATCTTCTCCCTGCTGACCACGGCCGACCAGCCGGAACTGCCGGTCGAGTCGGTGGTGACGGTGGCCTCGCCGTTCGACTTCACCGCGATCCCGCTGGTGGCGCCGTTCCGGCCGCTGGTGGACCTGACCGGCGGGCACCTGCTCACCCCGTTCTACCGCGTGCTCGGCGGCGCACCGTCCTATTTGGTCAGCCGGGTGTTCCGGGTGACCGGGCTGAACAAGGAGATCACCAAGCCGCTGGCGATCCTGAAGAACCTGGACGACCGTGACTACCTCGCGCAGATCGAGGCGGTCGACCACTTCATGGACAACATGGCGGCCTACCCCGGGCGCACGTTCGGGCAGCTCTACCACCGCTTCTTCCGCGCGAACGACCTGGCCGAGGGCAGCGTGGACCTGAACGGGCGGATCATCTCGCTGTCCGGGGTGAAGGTGCCGACGCTGATCGTGGCCGGGGAGAACGACACCATCGCCCCGCGCGCGGCGGTCGAGCGGCTGACCGGGCTGCTGGAGAACGCGCCGGAGGTCCGCTTCGAAACCGCGCCCGGCGGGCACCTCGGCGTGCTGACCGGCCGGAAGGCCCGCGGCACCACCTGGCGCTACATCGACGAGTTCCACGCGGAGCAGCTCTGAAGCCTTGCGGCAACACCTCGAAAAATGTACATTTTGTACATGTCCACCGAGATGAGCGTGACCGAGGCGCGGCCGGAGCTGCCCGAGTTGATCAACCGTGCCTGCTACGCCGGTGAGACCACCTACCTGACCAAGCACGGGCGCCGTACCGCGGCCGTGGTTTCGGCGGAGAAGGCGCAACTCCTCGAAGACCTCGAGGAACTCGTCGACAGCGAAGAGGTGCGCAAGGCGCTCGCGTCGCTCGCGGACGGTACCGAGACGCGCGTGCCGTTCCGGCGGCGCACCACCAGGAGCCGGAACGGCTGAGTGTCCTACGAGATCGAACTCACCAGCCGCGTCGAGAAGTTCCTGGACAAGCTGGGCCGGGGTCAGCCCGCGGACGTCGAGGCGCTGGAGAACGCCATCGAGGATCTCGCCGATGAGCCGAGGCCGTCCGGGTGCCGCAAGCTGAGCGGGCACAACGGGGTCATGCGGGTCCGCGTCGGCGGGTACCGGATCTGCTACACGATCGACGACGGCAAGCTGGTGGTGCTGGTCATCGTCATCAGCACTCGCGACAACGTGTACGAGGCGGTCAAGCGGCACCTCGGTGGCTGACTAGGGGAGCAGGCGCGAGGTGTAGCCCGCCGCCGCGAGGCGGTGGTAGGCGGCGGTGATCTCGCCGGGCACGTCCTGGTTGATGGTGTGGCCCAGTTCGGCGTACCGGGTCAGGCGCTGCGCCTCGCCGACGAGCATGTCGATCACCAGCGTCGCGTCGCCGATGCCCGCGGTGTAGGCGTGCAGCGGGCGCCGGTCGGCCGAGCAGCGGATCTCCACGCCGGGCCAGCGCTTCGCGGCCGTGGCGTAGGCGCGCCGCTGGTGGTACGGGCGGCAGGTGATCAGCACCGAGCCGACCTGCACGCCCTGGTCGCGCAGCAGGTCGCGGCTGAAGTCGATGTTGTCCGCGGTGTGCTTCGCGGCGGGCTCGACGAGGATCGCCTGCTCCGGCACGCCGTGCTCGACGGCGATCTCGCGGAAGTGCACGGCCTCACCACGCGGGAAGCGGCCGATCGTGGTGGGCGCGTTGGCGCCGGTGAACACGATCAGCGGGCACACCCCGCGCAGGAAGAGCTCGGCCGTGTAGACCGCCACGCCCGGGTCGTGGCAGCCGAGCCCGATCGCCACGTCCACCGGCTCGAGGTCGTCGTCGATCCGGAGGAACCGCCACAACGCCTCAACGTCGGCGCGAACGGCTTCAGGGATGGTGGCGGTGTCGACGGTCACACGACCAGGGTATCGGGTCAGCTGAAGACGACCGATCGCAGCAGGAGCCGCTCGGAGCCCTGGCCGCCGTGGGGGCGGAGCGAGAAGTAGGCCGCGCTCTCACAGTCGTTGTCCTTGAACACCACCGCGCGTGAGTCGGTGTGGTTGCGCGGGCGGAAGGCATCCGTGTCCCAGTCGGCGATCTCCGGGATCTCGATGCACTCACCGCTCGGCGGGTCGACCAGTGCGCCGGTCTGCACCTGGCCTTCCTCGTCGACGTAGCGGTAGGTGAACACGCCGTCGGCCGCGGAGGCCGTTCCGGTAGCCGTCAAGAGCAGGGCGAAAGCGCTGGTGAGCGCGAGAAGAGTGCGCATCGGGAAGCATCCTTTCGGCGAGTGGTCAGCGCTTCGACAGTGCGCGACCACGCCACCCCGATGGGCTGACACCACCCGGTTACGCGACAAACGCCATCAAACCGGGTGGCTCAGCTCAAGTCCGCTACTTCAGTTCCGCGCTGCTCTTGCCCAGCAGGCGACGCGCCACGATCAGCTGCTGGATCTGCTGCGTCCCCTCGAAGATGTCCAGGATTTTCGCGTCGCGGCTCCACTTTTCCAATAGGGACTCTTCGGTGTAGCCGAGCGCCCCCGCCAGTTCCACGCACCGCAGCGTGATGTCGACGACCGAGCGGCCCGCCTTCGCCTTGGCCATGGAGGCCTGCAGCGAGTTCGGCTTCCGGTTGTCCGCCATCCACGCCGACTCCAGCGTCAGCAGGTACGCCGACTCGTAGTCCGACTCCAGCTCCAGGTACGTCGCCGCGGCGGCGTGCTGGTGGTGCGCCGGCTTGTCGTAGTCGACCGTCACGCCCGCTTCGGCCAGGATGCGCGCCGTCTCCTCCAGCGCGGCCCGCGCGACACCGACCGCCATCGCGGCCACCAGGGGGCGGGTGTTGTCGAAGGTCTGCATGACCCCCGCGAACCCCTTCTTGGTGTCGATTTCCGGCGTGCCCAGCAGGTTTTCCTTCGGCACGCGGCAGTTGTCGAAGCGCAGCACCGCGGTGTCCGAAGCGCGGATGCCGAGCTTGTGCTCCAGCCGCACCACCTCGAACCCCGGCGTGCCCTTCTCCACCACGAACGACTTGATCGCCGCGCGCCCCTTCGACTTGTCCAAAGTGGCCCAGACGACCACGGCGTCGGCGCGCTCTCCCGAGGTCACGAAGATCTTCTCGCCGTTGAGCACGTACTCGTCGCCGTCCAGCCGCGCGGTGGTGTTGATCGCCGCCGAGTCCGAGCCGCAGTCCGGCTCGGTGATCGCCATCGCCGCCCAGATCTTGCCGAACCGCGCCAGCTGCTCCTCGTTCGCCACCGACGCGATCGCCGCGTTCCCCAGCCCCTGCCTCGGCATCGACAGCAGCAGCCCCACGTCACCCCAGCACATCTCGATCGTGCCGAGCGCGATGTTCAGGTTGGCACCGTTGCGGTTGCCGGACGCCTTCTGGTCCGCCTTCTCGTCACGCCGCACGCCCGCCGCGCCCGCGCCGCCCTCACCGGAGGAGTTCAGCCCGTCCAGCAACGCGGCGAACATGTCCAATTCGGACGGATAGGCGTGCTCGGCCCGGTCATACTTCCGTGAAATGGGCCGGAAAACCTCGGCCGCCGCCTGATAGGCCTGGTTGACCAGTGCCCGCGCCTTGGCCGGAACCTCGAGATTGATCATGATGGAAACCCTTCCGAACCAAGAATCAGAGCAGGACCGAGCCTTCGAGCACCCCGGCCGCGCGCAGGTCGCGGTACCAGCGCTCGACCGGGTGCTCCTTGACAAAACCGTGCCCGCCGAGCAGTTGCACGCCCGCGCTGCCGATCTTCATGCCCTTGTCGGCGGCCAGTTTCCTGGCCAGCGCGACCTCACGCGCGTACGGCTTGCCCTGCTCGGCACGCGCCGCCGCGCGCAGCGTGACCAGCCGCAGGCCCTCCAGCTCGATGCCGATGTCGGCGACCTGGAACGCCACGCCCTGCCGGTGGCTGACCGGCTCGCCGAACGCGTGCCGCTCGTTGACGTACGGGATCACGTAGTCCAGCACGGCCTTCGCCGTGCCCGCCGCGAGCGCGGCCCAGCCGAGGCGCGAAAGCCGGACCACTTCGGCGAAGACCTCCGGCTTGCCGCCGCCGAGCAGCGCCGACGCGGGCAGGGAAACCCCGTCGAGGTGCAGCTTCCCGGTGGCCGCGCCACGCAGGCCCATCGCGGGCTCGCCCTCGATGCTCACGCCCGCGTTCGACGACTCGACGATGAACAACGCGGGCCCACGCCCTTCGAGATCCGCCGAGATCACAAACAGTTCCGCCTGCGAAGCCCGCGGCACCAGCGACTTCACACCGTCCACTTTGTACCCGTTGGGAGTGCGGCGAGCCTTGGTGCCCGGCTTGAACGGGTCGAACAGCGGCGCGCGCTCCTGCAACGCCAAAGCGGCGGCGGGCACGTTCTCGCCGACGAACGCCGGGAGATAGGTGGCCTGCTGCTCGGCGTCGCCCCAGGACACCAGCGCCGTGCTCACCGCGGACGGGGCCAGTACGGCGACCGCCAGCCCGAGGTCGCCGTGCGCGAGTGCCTCGGCGACCAGCGCGCTGGTCACCACCGAGCGCTCGGTGCCGACCCCGCCCAGTTCCTCGGGAATGCCGACCAGCGTCACGCCCAGCTCGGCGGCACGCGTGAGCAGGCCGTCCGGCGTGGTCAGCTTCGCGTCGGCCTCCGCCGCGGCGGGCCGCAGTTGCTCGGCGGCGAACTCGCGGACGGTCTCCACGATCATCTGCTGCTCTTCGGACGGGGTGAGGTCGAACAGCCCGCTGTCCGGCGCGGTCGCCAGCCGCTCCGGTGCGTCACGCCGCTGGATCGCCTTGAACGAGCGCCCGGCGGCACCGGCGGCCTTGAACCCGCCGCGGGTGGCCGACGACACCAGCGACTCGATCGGCTTGCGCAGTCCGGCCCGGTCGATCGCCTTGACCCCCGCGAGCTTGGTCAGCGCGGCGAGGCCTAGGCCCATGGCGTCGCGCTTCTTCCCCGGCGTGCCCATGGCCGCCCTCCCGTCATCGCTTACCTACTCGTGAGTAGGTTAACCCGGAGTGGTGGCGAACGCCAGTAACGGGGGCGGAATTGGCATGCCGGAACGAGGTTCAGCCCAGGTCGAGCACCGAAATCATCATGCGGTGCAGTTCCGCGGGCAGCTGGGGGCGTGAGTTGACCCGGCGCGTGCGGGCGAGATCGTTCGCGATGGTCAGCGCGGCGTGCACGGTGATCTTCGCCTCACGCGCGTTCAGCGACGGGTGGACCGCCTGGAGCAGGTGCACCCACTGCGCCACGTAGTCGCGCTGGACCCGCAGCAGTTCGGCCTGGTCGCGCTCGGGCAGGTTCAGCGGATCACCGGAGAAGGCCACGGTCAGCTCCGCCGAACCGGTCAGCGTGTGCACATAGGACTCGGCGAGCCGCCGCAGCGCTTCGCGCTCGTCCGGCGGGGCGCTGCCGCGCAGGGCGTGCTCGGCGCCGAGCGCGAGCCGGTCGGCCGCACGCCGGCAGATGGCCACCACCAGCGCCGACTTGCTCGGGAAGTGCCGGTACACGCTGGGCCCGGTGATCCCGGCCGCGGCCCCGATCTCCTCCATGCTCACCGCGTGGAAACCGCGCTGGGAGAACAACTCCGTCGCCGCCGAGAGCAGTTGCTCACGACGTGAGGGCTGCCCGATTCCCGGCGGTGGCTCCGGCGCGGCCACGGTCTCGGCAGCGGGCGGCAGTTCGGTGTGCAGCACGCGTCGGGCCAGTTCGACCAGCAGCTGCGCGAACCGGCGCTTCGCCACACTCGTGTGGTGCACGGACACGCTGCCGAACACGCTGAGCCCTGCCCAGCACAGCAGTTCGGCGTCCTCCGGTGACAGCTCTGGGCGCACCAGCTGCAGTGATTTCGCCCACGAAGCGAGCACCTCACCGGAGCGTCGGCGGATTTCGCGCCGGTGCTCGCGGGGCAGGTGCCTGCCCTCCCAGCGCCACAGCGCGGCGATCTCCCGGCGTTCCACGGCCTGCCCGGCCAGGCAGGTGAGCAAGGCCTCGATCTGCGCCGGGCCGGGCACCGAACGGTCCGAGACCGCCTGCTCGGTGGCGGCTTCCATGTCGTCGATGCCGGAGAGCACCACGTGCGTGAGGATGGCCTGCTTGTCCGCGAAGTGCCGGTACAGCGCGGGCCCGGTGACCCCGGCCGCGGCGGCGATGTCGTTGATGCCCACGCCGTGGTAGCCCCGCGCGCGGAACAGCTCGGCGGCCACCCCGGCGAGCTGGTTCTTGCGATCGCGTGGCCGTTTGCCACGACCGGGCACAGGTTCCATAGGTGAACACACTCTAGCGGGTGTCTGTTGGCTCGCAACCCATTGACACCCTGGGGTTTGTCCGGGATAAGTTAGTCTGTATTAGCGTTACCGGCCAGTACTCGGAGGACACAGTTGTGAGCAACGAGGCGTACATCTACGAGGCGCTCCGCACGCCTCGCGGCAAGAACAAGGGCGGTGCGCTGCACGGCACCAAGCCGGTCGACCTGGTGGTCGGCCTGATCGACGAGCTGAAGGTGCGCCACCCGAACCTCGACCCCGCGGTGATCGACGACATCGTGCTCGGCGTGGTCTCGCCCGTCGGTGAGCAGGGCGGTGACATCGCCCGCACCGCGGCGCTGGTGGCCGGCCTGCCCGAGACGGTGGCGGGCGTGCAGCTGAACCGCTTCTGCGCCTCCGGCCTGGAGGCCACCAACATCGCCGCGCAGAAGGTGCGCTCCGGCTGGGACCGCCTGGTGATCGGCGGCGGCGTGGAGTCGATGTCGCGGGTACCGATGGGCTCGGACGGCGGTGCGCTGTTCATGGACCCGTCCACCGCGTACGACAACTACATCGTGCCGCAGGGCATCGGCGCCGACCTGATCGCCACCATGGAGGGCTTCTCGCGCGAGGACGTGGACGCGTTCGCCGTCCGCTCGCAGGAGAAGGCCGAGGCGGCCTGGTCCGGCGGCTACTTCGCGAAGTCCGTGGTGCCGGTCAAGGACATCAACGGCGTGACCATTCTCGACCACGACGAGCACCGCCGCCCCGGCACCTCGCTCGAGGGGCTGGCCAAGCTCAAGCCCGCCTTCACCACCATCGGTGACATGGGCGGCTTCGACGCGGTGGCGCTGCAGAAGTACCACTCGGTCGAGAAGATCGACCACGTGCACACCGGCGGCAACTCGTCGGGCATCGTCGACGGCGCGGCGATCGTGCTGGTCGGCGGTGAGGAGATCGGCAAGCAGTACGGGCTGACCCCGCGAGCGCGCATCGTGGCCACCGCTTCGATCGGCTCCGAGCCGACGATCATGCTGACCGGCCCCACCCCGGCCACCCGCAAGGTGCTCGACATCGCCGGGCTGACCGTCGACGACATCGACCTCTTCGAGCTGAACGAGGCCTTCGCCTCGGTGGTGCTGAAGTGGATGAAGGACCTGAACCTGCCCGAGGAGAAGGTCAACGTCAACGGCGGCGCCATCGCGATGGGCCACCCGCTGGGCGCCACCGGCGCGATGCTGGTGGGCACCGTGGTGGACGAGCTGGAACGCCGTCAGGCGCGCCGCGCGCTGGTCACGCTGTGCATCGGCGGCGGCATGGGTGTCGCGACCATCATCGAGCGGGTGTGAGGAAGAGATGACCGAAGCGAAGACCATCCGCTGGGAACAGGACGCCGACGGCATCGTCGTGCTCACCCTGGACGACCCGAAGCAGTCGGCCAACACGATGAACGCGGACTTCCGCGAGTCGCTCGGTGTTGTCGTCGACCGCCTCGAAGCGGAGAAGGACAACATCACCGGCGTGGTGCTCACCTCGGCGAAGAAGACCTTCTTCGCCGGTGGTGACCTCAACGACCTGATCCAGGCGAAGCCGGAGAACGCCGCCGAGATCACCGAGAGCAGCGGGCGGATGAAGGCCCAAATGCGGCGGCTCGAGCAACTCGGCCGCCCGGTGGTGGCGGCGATCAACGGCGCGGCCCTCGGCGGTGGCCTGGAGCTGGCGCTGGCCACCCACCACCGCATCGCGGCCGACGTCAAGGGCAGCCAGATCGGCCTGCCCGAGGTCACCCTCGGCCTGCTGCCCGGTGGCGGCGGCGTGGTGCGGACCGTGCGCCTGCTGGGCATCCAGAGCGCGCTGCTGAACGTGCTGTTGCAGGGGCAGCGGCACAAGCCGGCCAAGGCGCTGGAGCTGGGCCTGGTGCACGAGCTGGTCGGCAGCGTGGACGAGCTGCTGCCGAAGGCCAAGGAGTGGATCAAGGCGAACCCCGAGGCCGTGCAGCCGTGGGACGTCAAGGGCTACAAGATCCCCGGTGGCACGCCGTCGAACCCGAAGTTCGCGGCGAACCTGCCCGCGTTCCCGGCGAACCTGCGCAAGCAGATCAAGGGCGCGAACATGCCGGCGCCGCGGGCGATCCTGTCCGCCGCGATCGAGGGCTCGCAGGTCGACTTCGACACCGCGCAGCTGATCGAGACCCGGTACTTCGTGCACCTGGCCACCGGCCAGGTGGCGAAGAACATGACCAAGGCGTTCTTCTTCGACCTCCAGCACATCAACTCCGGCGGTTCGCGGCCGGACGGGTTCGAGAAGTACACCGCGAAGAAGGTCGGTGTGCTCGGCGCCGGGATGATGGGCGCGGCGATCGCCTACGTCTCGGCGAAGGCCGGGATCGACGTGGTGCTCAAGGACGTTTCGCAGGAAGCGGCCGAGAAGGGCAAGGGCTACGCGGTCAAGCTCGAGGAGAAGGCGCTCTCGCGGGGCAAGACCACGCAGGAGAAGTCGGACGCGCTGCTGGCGCGCATCAAGCCGACCGCGGACCCCGCCGACTTCGCCGGCGTCGACTTCGTGATCGAGGCCGTGTTCGAGAGCGTCGAGCTGAAGCACAAGGTGTTCGGCGAGATCGAGGGCATCGTCAACGCGGACGCGGTGCTGGGTTCGAACACCTCCACGCTGCCGATCACCTCGCTCGCCGAGGGCGTGCAGCGGCAGGAGGACTTCATCGGCATCCACTTCTTCTCGCCGGTGGACAAGATGCCGCTGGTCGAGATCATCTGCGGGGAGAAGACCTCGCCGGCCACGCTGGCCAAGGTCTTCGACTACACGCTGCAGATCCGCAAGACCCCGATCGTGGTGAACGACAGCCGCGGCTTCTTCACCAGCCGGGTGATCGGCACGTTCATCAACGAGGCCGTCGCCGCGCTGGGTGAGGGTGTCGAACCGGCGTCGATCGAGCAGGCGGGGGCGCAGGCCGGGTACCCGGCGCCGCCGCTGCAGCTGATGGACGAGCTGACGCTGACCCTGCCGCGCAAGATCCGGCTGGAGTCCAAGGCGGCCGTCGAGGCCGAGGGCGGCACCTGGAAGGGGCACGCCTCGGAGGCGGTCATCGACCGGATGGTCGAGGAGTTCGACCGCAAGGGCCGGTCGTCCGGTGCGGGCTTCTACGAGTACGACGACGAGGGCAAGCGGACCGGGCTGTGGCCGGGGCTGCGTGACGCCTTCAAGTCGGGCACGGCGGACGTCCCGTTCGAGGACCTCAAGGAGCGCATGCTCTTCGCCGAGGCGCTGGAGACGGTCAAGTGCTTCGACGAGGGCGTGCTGCGGTCGGTGCAGGACGCGAACATCGGGTCGATCTTCGGCATCGGCTTCCCGGCGTGGACCGGCGGTGTCATCCAGTACATCAACCAGTACGAGGGTGGCCTGGCCGGGTTCGTGGCGCGGTCGCGTGAGCTGGCCGAGCGCTACGGCGACCACTTCCTGCCGCCGGAGTCGCTGGTGGCGAAGGCCGAAAAGGGCGAGATCTTCGAGTGAGTTCGCTGTCCGCCGGGTCGGCTGCCGTTGCGCGGTCGGCCCGGCGGGCATCTTTTGCTGATCAGAAGCGGTGCGCTCAGCGCAAGCTCTCGGATGTTCACGCCGTCGGCGAGCCTCACCGAGACGTAGTGATGGCGGAGCTGGGTGAGCCACCTCCCGGCGCGTCGTCTCCTAGCGGAGCTGCCCGAACTTGTCCCGCCCGGTCGGCGTCGGGATCGTCGGCTCTATGTGCAGGCGATACACCGATTTGTACGGGATCTTCGTCGCGGGGCCGGCCTTAGAGCCCTGAACCAGTCGCGGCCTCAAGCAGCTCTCCCGCGAATT
Organism: Amycolatopsis albispora; assembly: GCF_003312875.1. Classification (NCBI taxonomy): domain Bacteria; kingdom Bacillati; phylum Actinomycetota; class Actinomycetes; order Pseudonocardiales; family Pseudonocardiaceae; genus Amycolatopsis; species Amycolatopsis albispora. The sequence goes on along the minus strand of NZ_CP015163.1, from coordinate 4,905,879 downwards.
CGACGTGGCCGTCGTCTTCCCATACCAGCTCAATCGCCAAGCCGTGGCGCGGCAAGAAGGCATCACCGATCACGCCACATACAGCGAAATCGGTGTCTACCGCGGCGAACTGTTACGACTGCTGGAGCGATGAGCGTTGGGCTCGCCGCCGCCGTTCCTGCTCGTACACCCGGTGTGCGTCTCGGCATACCGGGCAACGACAGGCGTGCTTCGCGTATCTCGAGTTGGTGCCGTGCTCCGGCAGCGCCGATGGAACCGGATAGCCAAACTCCAGGGCCACAGCCTTGCGATCGTGGCGATCGAGGCCTCCCCAGATCCCGTTCGGTTCGCCCCGCTCTAGAGCGGAGACGGCGCACGGGAACCGGACCGGGCAAACCGCGCAGATGGCCCGGGCGGCGTACTGCTCCACGCTGCCGGGCTTGGCATCGAGCCACGCGTCTCTCAGCTCTGGGAACTTGAGGCAAGATCCGCGCGAATGCCAATCCGGGACTCGGCGTTGTCGGTGATTCCTCGGGAATTGAGTTGCCATACGAGGAGTTACGGGAAGGATCCATCATGGATGCCATCACGGTCGTGATTCCCACGATCGAAGTACGGCGACACCTGCTGGCCTGCGCTGTCCGTTCCGTACGGGAGCAGACGCTGAGGCCGCATGAGGGCATCGTTACCGCGGACACCGACCGCCGGGCGCGTCGGCCACCAGCGACCGGCCGATATGGCGGGTCACCATCGACTGGGGTGCGCTCCTCGACGACGGCGACCAGATGCGGCCCGAGGTTAAGGCGGCCGTAAGTCCGCTCCCTCCCCACAGGGAGGGTGAGCCCTCGGTCCAGGCCCGCGGCGGGCAAGGACGCGGAGGGTGTCCGCGCACGCCGTCTGAGTTGAGCTAGTCGAGTTTGGCTGAGCGCCAGCTACCCGAAGAGTAGGCAGCGAGCAGTCGCACCACGCCCTGGTCGTCTTCTGGCCCGTAGAGGTACAGGTGGCCGGAAGCCTGGTGGATGTCGAATGATTGCGCGTTGCTGTGTAGCTCACGGCTGTTGGCGTGGGTGTGTACCTCGACGGCCATTTCGGTTGCCCTTTCCGTTGTGGGTAAGGAGAGATCGTCGCCGTCGATCGAGGCGTTACGGACGGTGAGGGATGTTCGATCTTGTCGCCTACGTCGCGAAGTCCTACCCGCGGATGCCGACCGTGCCGGAAGGCCGCCGGATCCTGACCGGCTCGATCCGCTGCTGGCCGCGCTGACCTAACTGCCCCACCACCTGCGCGGCCCGGAGACCGCCGACGAGATCGGTTTCAGCGAGGCGCACATCGACTGGTGCGGGCTGGCGAAGCGGTACGTGCGGCCGATCAGCGTCGGCGAGCCGGGCTCGGTCCGAGACGCGATCATCGCTCCGCGGGGCTCTGCAAGTCCATCTGATGGTTCACGATCACCCCGCTGTGGCCGGCCGCGCACGGCCCACCGACAGTCTTTTGCGCGCGCGGGGTCGTCTATGGCTATAGTGCTAGGTAGCTAGATAAATAGAGTTAGGGGACCTCGTGATGAGACGTGTGCGACAGGGCGTGGTGGTGCTGATCGGGGTGCTCGCGCTCGCCGCGGGTGCGGTGCCCGCTTCGGCTTCGCCGGATTTCACGCCGCGGCTGCCCAAGACGACCGGGGCGTTGCCGGTGGGCAAGACCGTGATGCACTTGGTGGATTGGTCGCGCCCGGACACCTGGGTGCCGTCGGCCGGGTCGCGTGAGCTGATGGTTTCGGTCTTCCACCCGACCTTCGTGCCGCACGGGCGGCGGGCGCAGTACATGACACCGCTGGAGTCGGAGCTGTTGTTGAAGGATGGGGAGATCACTTCGCTGCCGTACGACTTGTTCAGTCGTACCAAGATGAATTCGGTGGCCGACGCATCGCCGATGGGCCGGTGGCCGCTGGTGGTGCTTTCGCCGGGGTTCACGAAACCGCGGGCCACGCTTTCGGGGTTGGCGGAGGACCTGGCGAGTCACGGGTTTGTGGTGGCCGTGGTCGACCACACCTACGAGAATGTGGCCACGACCTTCCCGGACGGGCGGGTGACGGAGTGCGTGGCCTGTGAAATCACGCGAACGCCGGAAACCGCGGACGCGTTCTGGAAGAAGCTGGCCGATGGGCGAGCGGCCGATGTTTCGTTTGTCATCGATTCACTGCTGGCCGACTGGGGTCGCTTCGTGGACGGTTCGCGGATCGCGATGGCGGGGCATTCGGTGGGCGGCGCGAGCAGTGTGCATGCGATGATGGCCGATTCGCGGATCAAGGCGGGAATCAACATCGATGGCATGAACAGCACGCCGTTGACTGGTGAGCTTACGCGGCCGTTTTTGTTCTTGGGCAGGGAAAGCCAGTACGCGCCGGGAACCGGTGAACAGTCGGGGACGTGGGAGCGCGACTGGGCGTCGATGACCGGGTGGAAGCGGTGGCTGGTGGTGCGGGGGCCGGAGCATGCTTCGTTCACTGATGTCGGTTTGCTGGCGGAACAGGCTGGTTTGGATGTCGGGGCGGAGCTTTCCGCTGAACGGACTTCGGTGATCACGCGGCGGTATGTACGGGCTTTCTTTGATGAGCATTTGCGTGGCATTCCGCAGGGTCTTTTGGCGGCGCCTTCGTCGCGGTATCCGGAGGTCCGCTTTTGCACGCCGGACGGCGGTTGCGCGTAGCTGCAACGATCGAGTGAACCGGGCGGCGGATTTCCCGTTCCGCGGTGGGGCTCTGGTAGCAAGGAAGGCATCGCGACGGGAGGGGCGATGCCGGACAACGGTTTCACCGTGGTGCTCCGGAAACTGCTGGACGGGCGAGTCCTGGCCGTGGCCGCGTTGCTGCTGCTGGCCGCCTGCGCGCCGCCGGACGAGGCGCCGCCCGGCGGGCCGCCGGCGATCCCGCGTCCCGTCGATGTCGGTGCGCTGGCCAGGACGCCGTGCCTGTCGGTGCCCGGCGAACCGGGCTTCGTGTCCCGGCGGGAGCTGCCGGACGACCGGATGTTCACCGAGGACGGCCCGCAGCCGGTTTGTGAGCTGACCGGGACGGGAGCGCATCCGGTGCTCAAGGTCCGGTGGTTCCCGCAGGTCCGGCCGGTGCCTTTGTGGCGGGGGCGGGTGCGGGCCGCGGAAGAGCTTTCGGTGGCGGGTTACCCCGCACTCCTGGACAACGTGGAGACCGACGGACGTGCCGACGCGCTGAAGATCTGCGCCGTCTACGTGGACCTGGCCGATTCGCAGGGGGCCGCGGTCAGCTTCACCACGCTCCAAAGCGACCCGGTGGACGCTTGCGCCGAGTCCCGCCGTTTCGCTGAACGGGTGGTGAGTGGACTGCCTTGATAGGGGGAGGCCACCCCGATTGCTCATTGTGACGACGGTGGCGGCTTGGGATCGGGGATGGGGAGGGCTGGGTGGGCGCGGTGGTTCGGTGACGCGCCCGGCCGCCGGTTTGCAGGGTTGGTGTAGTGCGCCCGGGTTTGTCGGGCGTGGGGCTTGGACACGAATGTGGCTTTCGGGGCGAAATATGCCCCGAAAGCCACATTCGTGTTCTGATTGGCGTGGTTACGGCAGGGGTTGGAGGTCGACGACCACGGCGGTGGCGTTGTCGCCGCTGCCCAGGGTGTGGGCGGTGGTCACCAGCTGGTCGGCGGCCGAGTGCGGGTCTTCGGCGCCGGACAGGAGTTCCTTGACCGCCACCATGTTCAAGGTCTTGTGCACCCCGTCGGTGCACAGCAGCAACCGGCCACCGCGGACCGGGGTGAAGGCGCGGCCGATGTCCGACTCCCGTGCGGTGCGGACCGAGTCGGTCACCACGTGCTCCATGCGCGCCGACGGCACCATGTCCTGCGAGCGCCAGAACTCCGCCAGCGTGTGGTCCACGGTCAGCTGCGACAGCACCCGCCCGTTCCACCGGTACAACCGGCAGTCACCCACCCACGCGATGTCCGCCTGCGCTTCGGCCGGTGAGTCCAGCGGCGGCAGCACGGCCACGATCAGCACGCAGTCCGCCTGCTGCTGGTCGAACTGCGACCGCAGTTCCCGTTGCGCCGCCAGCAAACCCGCGTGCGCCCCGGAATGGGACGCGGTTTCCGCGGCGACCCGCGCCGACAGGCGCGCCGCGCGGGCGGCGAGCAGGTGGTCGCCGACGCCGTCCGCGACCACGAAGGCCGTGCGTCCCGAGACCGCGTCGGTGTGGGTGGCGACCGCGTCGGCGTTGATGGAGCGCGGCCCGCGCTTGCTGACCGAATCCGACATCGGGCGCTGTCCGACGGTCAGCTGGAGCGTGGTCATCATGGCCGGCCTCCTCACGGTACGACCGGGTTCCGCCCGGTACACCTCCAGTGAACCGGGCGAAACCGTCAGTTACCGAAGATCTTTCTGAGAAGACCCTGTGAAAATCAGACGAGCGGCGGCACGATCGTGTCGATCAGGTGCGGGCCCGGCTCGGCCAGCGCCCACGAGAACGCGTCCGCCAGCTCCTCGGTGGTCGTCGCCCGGCGGGCGGGCACGCCCATGCCCTCGGCGATCTTCACGAAGTCCATGTCCGGCCCCGAAAGGTCCAGCAGCTCCGCCGCCTTCGGGCCGGAACCGTCGGCACCCACGCGCTGCAGCTCCATCCGCAGGATCGCGTACGCCCGGTTGTTCAGCAGCACCGTGGTGACGTTCGACTTCTCCCGCGCCTGCGTCCACAGCGCCGAAATCGTGTACAGCGCGCTGCCGTCGGACTGCAGGTTGATCACCGGCCGGTCCGGCGCCGCGATCGCCGCGCCGGTGGCCACCGGGATGCCCTGGCCGATCGCGCCACCGGTCAGCGTGAGCACGTCGTGCCGCGGCGCGCCGGCGGTGGCCGCGGGCAGCAGCACACCGGAGGTGTTCGCCTCGTCGGAGATGATCGCGTTGTCCGGCAGCAGCGCCCCGATCACCTCGACCCAGTTCTGCGGGGTCAGCGGACCGCTCGGCAGCGCGGGCCGCTTTTCCTCCTGCAGCACGGGTTCGGTGTCCGCGGCGACCACGTCGGCCAGGTCCTGCAGCGCGCCGACCACGTCCGCTTCGAGCCCGGCCAGCGTGTGCACGTGCGCGCCTTCGGGCACCAGGTCGCTGGGCTTGCCCGGGTAGGCGAAGAACGACACCGGCGCCTTCGCGCCGGCCACGATCAGGTGCTTGACGCCCTGCAGTTGGTACTCGACGTGCTCGGCCAGGTACCCGAGCCGCTCGATGTTGGGCAGCCCGGCACCTCGTTCGAGGCGCGCGGGGAAAACCTCGATGAACGGCTTGGCACCGGTCGCCGCGGCGATCCGGCTCGCCGCCCGCAGCCCGGTCTCCCGGCAGGCCGCACCGCCGATCAGCAGCGCCGCCGACTCCCCGGTGCGCAGCACTTCGGCGATCTGCTTGATGGTGGTCTCGTCCACTTCCTTCGGCACGCGCGCGGGCACCGGCGGGCAGGTCTTCCCGCCCTCGCCCCAGGAAACGTCCGCGGGCAGGATCAGGTTGGCCACCCGGCCCGGCGCGTCCTGCGCGGCGGCGACCGCGGCCGCCGCGTCCGCGCCGACGTCGGCGGTGTGCGCGGAGCGGCGCGTCCAGCCGTTCAGCGTGCCGGTGAGCGCCTCGATGTCGGATTCCAGTGGCGCGTCGTACTTCTTGTGGCCGATCGCGTGGTCGCCGATGACGTTGACCACCGGCGTGTGCGCGCGCCGCGCGTTGTGCAGGTTCGCCATGCCGTTGGCCAGGCCGGGGCCGAGGTGCAGCAGGGTCGCCGCCGGCCGTCCGGCGATGCGGGCGTACCCGTCCGCCGCCCCGGTCACCGCGCCTTCGAACAACGCGAGGACCCCGCGCATCTCCGGCACGGCGTCCAGCGCCGCCACGAAGTGCATTTCGGAGGTGCCCGGGTTGGCGAAGCACACGTCCACCCCCGCCTCGACGAGGGTGCGGATGAGGGACTGCGCGCCGTTCATGCTCACTGTGACTCCTGGTCGAAGAGAACGCCCGGGTTGAGGATGCCGAGCGGGTCGAAGGACTGCTTGATCCGGCGCATCAGCTCGATCTTCGCCGGGTCCTCCAGTTCGAGGAAGTGCTCCTTCTTGGCGTGGCCGATGCCGTGCTCACCGGAGATCGAACCACCGGCGGCCATGCCCGCCGCGAAGATCTCGTGCAGCAGCGCGCGCCGCTTGGCCGGGTCCTTCTGGAAGATTCCCAAGTGGACATTGCCGTCCCCGGCGTGCCCGCAGCCGACCGCGCCCGACTCGCTGGCGGTGGCCAGCTCCCGCACCTTGGCCAGGAAGGCGGGCATCTCCGCGCGCGGGATGACCACGTCGATCACGTCGTCCGCGCCGACCGACTTCGCCGTCCAGAACGCCTTCTCCCGCGCCTCGATCAGCTTGCGGGCGGCCGGTCCTTCCAGCACGTACACGTCGGCGGCGCCCAGCGCGCCGAGCAGTTCGCCGAGGATCTCCACGTCGGCGTGCAGCCGGTCGTTGTCGCGGTTTTCCAGCGACACCACCAGATAGGCCTGCGACGCGTCCCTGACCTCGTCCGGCACGCCGAGCGACAACTGTTCCTTGTAGACGATCGCGGCCATGGTCAGGTTGTCGATGTACTCCAGGATGTGCGGGTCCAGCCCGCTGGCGATGATCTTCGGCACCGCGCGCACCACCTGGTCGAGATCACCGAACGGGGCGAGCACGGTGGCGCCGTGCGGCAGGCGCGGGTGCAGCCGCACGATCACCTCGGTGGCCAGCGCGAGCGTGCCCTCGGAGCCGATGATCAGCTGGGTGAGGTCGTACCCGGTGGAGGTCTTGGTGGTCTTGCCGCCGGTGCGGATCAGCTCACCGCTGGGCAGCGCGGCCTGGAGGCCGAGCACGTTGTGCCGGGTGACGCCGTACTTCACCGCGCGCATGCCGCCCGCGTTGGTGCCGACGTTGCCGCCGACGCTCGCGCTCAGCTCACCGGGGTAGACGGTGTAGGACAACCCGGCCGCGGCGGTCTTCTCGTCCAGTTCGGCCAGGGTGACGCCGGGCTGCACCACGGCGACGTGGTTGTCGGCGTCGACTTCGAGCACCTGGTTCATCCGCTCGAAGGAGATGAGCAGGCCGTCGGGCCGCGGCCTGGCCGCGCCGGACAGGCCGCTGCCCGAGCCGCGGGCGGTCACCGGAACCCGGTGCTCGCCCGCGGCCTTGAGCAGTTCCGCGGTTTCTTCGGCGGTCGCCGGTTTGGCCACGTAGCGGGGTTTCGCCGGCTCCACGGTGAGGCATTCGTCGTGGGCGTAGTCCTCGCCCACGGCCTCGCCGGTGAGCAGGTTGGCCTGGCCGACGATGTCGGCGAGGCGTTGTTCGAAACCCCCGGAACCGCTGTCGTTCATGGCGGTGTCGACCGTCCTCTCACCTCTGCGCCGAGACCTGGTTACCGCAGGGTAGTACGGGCCGGACGAATCCCGCTATGAAGACCTTTCATGTTCTGCCGGAGCGACTCAGACGAGCCAGCCCACGAGGTGTGCCAGGCACGCCAGCGCGCTGGTGATGATGTCGTCGGCGTGGTGGGCGTGGGCGGCGAAAATCTGCATGGGTGGGAACTCCTCGGAAAAGGTTGATTTCGAACGTGAATTGCTTTCGAAAGCGATTCCGAGATTCGCAGCCGGATTGGCGTGCTGTCAAAAAGCCGCCCGGGTGCCGGGGTGGTTGCTTCGGCTCTGCAAGCAACCCCTCAGGCTAAACACGTAAGTCCTTCGGGTTTGACGGCGGGGTCCCTCGACGGGCGCGTGTTACCCGGGGTAGTTGTGCTCACTGTGCGTGATGGCCACCTGAATGCGGCATTGGTGGAGTGAGCCTGCCCGGACGGGTGATCGAATTCTTGCGCAAAGTAAATGCCGGGAGATCACCTGATCGGGTGGGCGCGGACCCGGCCGCGCCCACCCGCCGGGCTCAGTTTTCGGCGCGGGCGAAGGAAAGCGTCTCGCCCTCGACGCCGCGGAGCCACAGATCCTGCGCCGCCGCGGCGATCTCGGACAGGCCCTCCTCGATCGTGGCGAACACGTTGCCGGGCACCCAGCCCGCGTCCCCGTTGATCAGCAGGTTGTTGCGGCCGTAGAAGAGCGCGAGATCGGTCGCGCCCTGGTCGCTGTGGGCTTCGCTGCCCTCGTCGTAGCCGTACGCGGGATTGCCGATCTCCCACGCCTCGAAGCCGAAGTAGACGACGTCACCGGGGATCGGCGTGACGGTCGGGTTCTCCCGCCCCGGCTTGGGCTGGGCGAACGGCGGCACGAGCGTGTAGATCTCGTTGCGCGCGTACTTCGCGTGGTAGGCCGAGCCGCTCTGCGGCAGCGCGTTCCACACCGCCTCGCAGGTGCGCGGGGCTTCGGCGTCGAGCAGCCGCGCGCGGCAGGAAACGCCGCGCTTGTCGAGCGTGATGGTGATGTAGCGGGCCAACCCAGTGCTCCTTCTAGCTCTTGGTGACGGTGTCGACGACCTCGGCCCAGATGCCCAGCGCCTCGTCGACCTGCTCGGCGGTGACCACCAGCGGCGGGATCATCCGGACCACGTTCATCCAGGCACCGCAGGTGAGCAGCAGCAGCCCGCGCTCGGCGGCGGCCTTCTGCGCGGCCTGCGCGGTGACCGTGTCCGGTTCGCCGTCGGCGGTGGTGAACTCCGAGCCGACCAGCAGCCCGAGCCCGCGCACGTCACCGATGGCGGCGTTCTTGTCGCCGATCAGGCGGGCACCGTCGAGCAGCTGCGTGCCGCGCTCGGCGGCGTTGGCGACCAGGCCCTCTTCGGCGATCACGTCGAGCGTGGCGCAGGCGGCGGCGCACGAAACCGCGTTGCCGCCGTAGGTGCCGCCCTGCGAACCCGGCCACGCCTTCGACATCAGCTCCTGCGACGCGGCGATGCCGGACAGCGGGAAGCCGCTGGCCAGGCCCTTCGCGATGAGCACGATGTCCGGCCGCACGTCGAAGTGGTCGTGGCCCCAGAACTTGCCGGTGCGGCCGAAGCCGGTCTGCACCTCGTCGAGCACCAGCAGGATGCCGTGTTTGTCGGCGCGCTCGCGCAGCCCGGCCATGAACTCGGTGTTGGCCGGCACGTAACCGCCCTCCCCGAGCACCGGCTCGACGAAGAACGCGGCCACCTCGTTCGGCGCGGTGAGCGTGGCGAACAGGTAGTCCAGCTCGCGCAGCGCGAACTTCGTCGCGGTCTTCTCGTCCCAGCCGTAGTGGTAGGCGTAGGGGAACGGCGCCACGTGCACGCCCGACATCAGCGGCGAGAAGCCGGCGCTGAACCGGGTGCCCGAGGTGGTCATCGACGCGGCGGCGACGGTCCGGCCGTGGAACCCGCCTTGGAACACGATCACGTTCGGCCTGCCGGTCGCCTGGCGCGACAGCCGCAGGGCCGCCTCCACCGCCTCGCTGCCGGAGTTGGAGAAGAACAGCGAGTCCAGCCCGGGCGGCAGCACGCCGCCGAGGCGCTCGGTCAGTTCGAGCAGCGGCTTGTGCATCACGGTGGTGTACTGCCCGTGGATCAGCTTGCCGATCTGCTCCTGGGCGGCGGCGACCACCTTCGGGTGGCAGTGCCCGGTGCTGGTGACGCCGATGCCGGCGGTGAAGTCGAGGTGCCGCCTGCCTTCGCTGTCGAACAGATAGGTGCCCTCGCCGTGGTCCACGACGACCGGGGTGGCCTGCTTGAGCAGGGGGGAGAGCTGGGCCATGGCAGCGGTGCTCCTTCGGACGGGGTCTCTTGTCGATTGTTGACAATATGCATAGCATGGCCATCGGACCGGGCGCAATGAATGCGGACAGGAGCGGTAGTGATGGGCGAGATCAGCGAGGCCGGGGTCGTCGACACGGTCGCGAAGGAACTTTTCATCGGCGGGAAGTGGACCGCCGCGGAAGGTGGCCGGACCTTCCCGGTGCTCGACCCGTCCACCGGTGAAGCGCTGTGCCAGGTGGCCGACGCGTCCCCGGCGGACGGCATGGCGGCGCTCGACGCGGCGGTGGCGGCGCAGGCGGACTGGGCGCGGACGGCGCCGCGTGAGCGCGGCGAGATCCTGCGGCGCGCCTACCAGTCCTTGGTGGACCGCACCGAGGAACTCGCGCTGCTGATGACGCTGGAGATGGGCAAGCCGCTGGCCGAGTCGCGTGGCGAGATCGCCTACGCGGCGGAGTTCTTCCGGTGGTTCGCCGAGGAGGCGGTGCGCATCGGCGGTGACTACTCGGTGGCGCCGAACGGGTCCGGCCGGTTCCTGGTGGCCAAGCAGCCGGTCGGGGTGTCGCTGCTGATCACCCCGTGGAACTTCCCGATGGCGATGGGCACCCGCAAGATCGGCCCGGCGGTGGCGGCGGGTTGCACGATGATCATCAAGCCGGCCGCGCAGACCCCGCTGTCGATGCTGGCGCTGGCCGAGATCCTGGCCGAGGCCGGGTTGCCGGAAGGCGTGCTCAACGTGCTGACCACCAGCGACTCCGGTGGGGTGATGGAGCCGCTGATCCGCGACGGCCGCGCGCGCAAGCTGTCCTTCACCGGCTCGACCGCGGTCGGCCGGAAGTTGCTGGAGCAGTGCGCCGACAAGGTGCTGCGGACCTCGATGGAACTGGGCGGCAACGCGCCGTTCATCGTGTTCGACGACGCCGACCTGGACGCCGCGCTCGAGGGCGCGATGCTGGCGAAGATGCGCAACATCGGCGAGGCGTGCACCGCGGCCAACCGGATCTACGTGCAGAAGGGCGTGGCCGCCGAGTTCGGCCGCAGGCTCACCGAGAAGATGGCCGCGCTGCCGATGGGCCGCGGCACCGAGGACGGCGTGGTGGTCGGCCCGCTGATCGACCAGGCCGCGGTGGACAAGGTCAGCGGCCTGGTGCGCGACGCGGTGGAGCGCGGCGCCAAGGTGCTCACCGGTGGGGCCACTGTGGACGGTCCGGGCAACTTCTACCAGGCCACCGTGCTGACCGAGGTCCCGCTCGACGCCGACATGGCCACCGAGGAGATCTTTGGCCCGGTGGCGCCGATCTATATCTTCGACACCGAGGAGGAGGTGCTCGCTGCGGCCAACGACACCGAATACGGCCTGGTCAGCTACCTCTACACCAGCGACATCAAGCGCGCGCTGAGGGTTTCCGAGCGGCTGGAGTCCGGCATGGTCGGGCTGAACCAGGGCCTGGTGTCCAATCCGGCGGCGCCGTTCGGCGGCATCAAGGCCTCCGGGCTGGGCCGCGAAGGCGGCAAGTTCGGCATCGACGAGTTCCTCGAGACCAAGTACATCGCGGTGAACCTGTGACCGAGTACCAGATCGCGAGCATTCCCGGCGACGGCATCGGCGTCGACGTCACCATCGAGGCCCGCAAGGTGCTCGACCGCGCGGCCGGGCTGCACGGGTTTTCGTTGCGGTGGACCGAGTTCGACTGGAGCTGCGAGCGGTACACCGAAACCGGGCGGATGATGCCGGAGGACGGGGTCGCGCAGCTGGCCGCGTTCGACGGCATCTTCCTCGGCGCGGTCGGCTTTCCCGGCGTGCCGGACCACGTTTCGCTGTGGGGCCTGCTGATCCCGCTGCGGCGCGCGTTCGCGCAGTACGTGAACCTGCGGCCGGTGCGGTTGCTGCCCGGCACCACTTCGGTGCTGGCCGGGCGGTCGGCCGAGGAGCTGGAGATGGTGATCGTCCGTGAGAACTCCGAGGGCGAGTACTCCCAGCTCGGCGGGCGGCACAACACCGGGCAGCCCGGTGAGTTCGTGCTGCAGGAGTCGGTGTTCACCAGGGTCGGCGTGGAGCGGATCATCCGGTACGCCTTCGAGCTGGCGAAGACGCGGACCGGCCGGGTGTGCTCGGCGACCAAGTCGAACGGGCTGATCCACTCGATGCCGTACTGGGACGAGATCTTCGCCGAGATCGCCGCCGAATACCCGGATGTCCACAGTGAACAGTGCCATGTGGACGCCTTGGCGGCGCGCATGGTGCAGCACCCGGAGCGGCTGGACGTGGTGGTGGCGTCGAACCTGTTCGGGGACATCCTGAGCGACCTGGCGGCGGCGGTGACCGGCGGGCTCGGCATGGCGCCGTCGGGCAACATCAATCCGCCGGGGGAGCACCCGTCGATGTTCGAAGCGGTGCACGGCAGCGCGCCGGACATCGCCGGGCAGGGCATCGCGAACCCGGTGGCCCAGGTGCTCGCGGGCGCGATGATGCTCGACCACCTCGGCGAGGCGGCGGCCGCCCGCGCGATCAACTCGGCGGTGGAAAAGGTGCTGGCCGACGGCTCGGTGGCGACGCCGGACCTGGGCGGCAGCGCCACCACCACCGACCTGGGCAGCGCGATCGCGGACGCCCTCACCTGAGCCCGTGCAATGAATGTGGCTTTCATTGCGCCTGACGCTATGAAAGCCACATTCATTGCGTTCACAGCCCCGGACGGCGGCGTAGGGCGGCGAGGGTGAGGGCACCGGCGCCCGCCAGGCAGAGCCACGCGAAGGCGTCCCCGACGGTGCTGTAGACGGTGGCGGTACGAGCCTGCACCGACAGGTTGGCGACCAGGGTCTGCTGGTCCGTCCGGAACCAGTCCGTGCTGGCGAGCACCCGGCCCTGCGCGTCCACAGCTGTGGACAACCCGTGTGCGGAGTCGCGCAGCATCGAATAGCCGTATTCGACGTTGCGGAAGACCGCCTTTTCCGCGTGCAGCTCGGAGAACTCGGCCCAGTCGTTGGCGGGCACCAGCAGCAGGTCCGCGCCCTTGTCGGCGGCCTGGCGCATGAGGTGCGGGAAGTCGGCGTCGTAGCAGATGACCCCGGCGATCCGGCCGTACGGAGTGTCCACAGTGGGCACCACACCCGGCCCGGGTGTCATCGGCTCCATGGGCGTCGGCTGGCTCTTGTCGTAGGTCCAGGCGATCTCACCGGACGGCGTGATCATGGTGCTGAGGTTGCGGATGTTCGGCGCTTCGGCCGTGTACATCGCGTACGCCAGGTTGACGTAGGCGCCGGTTTCCCGCGCGATCACGGTCGCGCGGTCGAGCAGTTCACGCTGGTCCCCCTCCAGGACGCGGGCGTGGGTTTCCGGCCAGAGCACGATCTTCGCGCCCGCCACGGCCTGGCGGCGGGTCTGCTCGAGCAGGTCGTCGGTGACCGGCGCGAAGGCCGCGCGGACGCCACCGGGATCCGCGGCCACCACCGCGCCCGCCCGCCAGTATTCAACCTCCATTGTGGACAGTGCGCTCGCGGTGCGCTCGTCGGCCGCGCGGGTCGGGCTCACCGCGGCGACGCGCACCGAAGTGTCCGCGGGCGCGAAGAAGGCGAGCCGGGCGGCGCCCCCGGCGAACACCGCGGCCAGCACCAAGCCGTAGACCACGAACCGGCGCGCGTTGCGGGTTTCCCAGGCCCAGACCGCGGTCGAGGCAAACCAGCCCATCAGGAACGTGATGCCGTACACGCCGGTGACCGAGGCCAGCTGCAGCAGCGGCAGGTTGGCGTGCTGAGTGGACCCGAGCGCACCGTAGTCACCGAACCGGACCACCAGCGGGAACAGGTACTCGGCACCGGCGAGCGTGACCGGGAAGACCAGCGTGCCCAGGAAACCGGGCAGGCGCGGCGTGAGCAGCCGGTGCGCGACGAAGGCCAGCCACTGCAGCAACGTGAGCACGGCGAAGGCGAGCAGCGCGGCGGGCACGAACAACAACGTGGTCGCCGCCAGCCAGACGAGCGTGCCGATGGCGAGCGCGCCGAGCACCTTGAGCAGCCCGCGGCGCGCGGCGAAGGTGAACAGGAGCAGTGGGATGGCGAACAGCCAGGCCGCGAGCGGACTGGCCCAGTTGGTGTGCACGGTCAGCGCGAGCAGGGCGACGCCGGACCACCAGAGCAGCTTCGTTTTGGTCACCGGGTGACGCTACGAACCGGGACGGGGGCGGCACAGCGGCCGACCGTCGCCGCCCGGCCCTGACTTTCGTCAGGGATTTCAGTGCAGCGTGGTGCCCGGCAGCAGCCGCTGCACGGCGTCCTCCATGTGGGCTTCCAGCAGCTTCAGCACGGTTTCCTCGTCACCGGCGCGGATGGCGTCGATCAGCTGGTTGTGCTCGTCCACGCGTTCCTCGACCCGCTGGTAGGTCTGCTGCAGCATCGAAAGGCACATGCGGGTCTCGATCAGCAGCGTCTGCGTCATCCGCATCAGCCGGCGGCTGCCGGATTCGGCGACCAGCACCTCGTGGAAGCGCAGATCGGCGTCGGACAGCGCGGTCGGGTCGTCCTCGTCGGCGGCCGCGGCCATTTCACGCACGATCTCGTCGAGCGCGGCGGCGGCCTTTTCCCGGTCACCGCGCATGATCCGCAGCGCCGCCGCCCGCTCGATCGCCGCCCGCGCGACGTAGATGTCGTACACGTCGTCCGGCTCGAGATCGATCACGAACAGCCCGCGGTGCCGTTCGCTGCGCAGCAGCCCCTCGGAGACCAGCCGCTGCATCGCCTCGCGCAGCGGGCCACGCGAAACCTGGAACCGCGAGGCCAGCTCCGTCTCGCCCAGCTGCGTGCCGGGCGGCAGCGCGCCGTTCATGATCGCGTCGCGGAGCTGCCGCGCGATGATGCCCGCGGTGGACTCCCGGTTCACCGGTTCGATGTCGGCCAGCGGCATGTCAGTTTCCCTTGTCCCGGAACAGAGCTCCCAGCTCGGCGGACGCCACCGGGGCGCCGGCCTGGCGAAGACCTTCCCAGATGGTCACCTGGTTCGCGGTGAGAACCGGCTTTCCGAGCCGGTCCTCGATGGCGCCGAGCACGCCGAGCGTGCGCATCGCGGTGTCCGGCACGAGCACGGCGTCGGCCTCCGGGTGGTCGTGCGCGACCGCCAGCTCGACCACCGCCTCCGGGCTCAGCTCGCCGACCTCGGCCGCGGTGTCGATGCCCGCGCTGGACATGCTGAGCACCTCGACCCCGCCCGCGCCGAGGAACTCGACGAACAGCCGCGCGACGTCGTCGGGATAGCTGGCGGCGACGGCCACCTTCCGCACCCCGAGCGCCTTGGCCGCTTCGACGAACGCGAAGGAAGTGCTGGTGGACGGCACCCCGGCGACCTCGGCGAGCTGGTCGGCCTGCTTGCGCGCGCCCTCCCAGCCGTAGACGAAGCTGCCGCTCGTGCACGCCCACACCACGGCGTCCGGCTCGTGCTTGGCCAGCAGTCCGGCGCCTTCCTTCAGGCGCTCCGGGCTGCCGAGATCGAGCAGCTCCGGCACGGCGTGGAGGTCCGTGCCGTAGATGTGCTCGACCGGGAACCGCTGTCCGAGAAGGCGCTCGGCCAGCGGGTAGTCGTCCTCGGCCGCGTGGTCCGGGTAGATGAAGCCGATCGTGGTCAAGCTCGAGCACCTCCTGCAGATTGTCGACAATCCTAACGAACCACGCTACGAAACGTCACGCAACCACTTCCCGGGGCCGACGATCGGCAGGCCCATCCGCATCAGGCAGGCCCACATGGTGAGCTGGTTCGCGGTCAGCACCGGTTTGCCGAGCGCCGCCTCCAGCGGCTCGATCAGGTCGAAGGTGGGCAGGTTCGTGCAGCTGACGAACACCGCTTCGGCCTCGGAGTGGTCGGCGGCGAGGATGCGCTCGGCGATGGTCCGGTAGCTCACCTTCCAAATGCCGCCGCCGAGGCCGAGGTGGTCACTGGACACCGTTTTCACGTCCAGTTCGGCCAGGAAGTCGTGCAGCTTGCCGGTCAGGTCCTCGTCGTACGGCGTCAGCACGGAGACTTTGTGCAGGTCCAGGCGGTGCAGCACCTCGGCGAGCGCGCCGGAGGTGGTGACCGCGTCCGGCGCCCCGGCGTCGCAGATCGCCTTGCACAGCGAGCGCTCGTAGTCGATGCCGTTGACGAAGCTGCCGGACGTGCAGAGGTAGGCGACCACCTCTGGTTCCACGTGAAGCACGTCACGCGTGGCGGCCGCGAGGTGCTTGCTGTCGCTGACTAGTTGCGCCATCTCCATGCTCACCGGCACGGGTTCGTACGGCGTGCGGGCCAGGTGGAGGGAGACCTCCATCGGCACCCAGCGCCAGAGCTCGCGCTCCAGCGCGAGGTCGAACGGGGCGATCACCCCGATGCCCCGCTGCGCGAGCGGGCCGTCGAACACGGGCATTTCGAAATCCAAGGCCAAGCCTCCGCGGTGACGTCTTCAGGAATGCAGAGAGCCTCCGGGGTGGCTCCTCGGATTGTTGACAATCATACGACCGGCTCATACCGTGTCAACGGTGATCGGCACCCAATCCCCGGTGTTGGCGGTGCTGTGCGGCGACCAGCACCCCCCGGACATGGACAGCATCGAGCACGCGGCCGCGGTGCGTTACACCGACGAGGCGGGTTTAAAGAAGGCGTTACACGGCGCTGACATCCTCTTCGTCTACGACTTCCTGTCCACCGCCGTGCCCGGCGCGTGGGAGGCCGCGGACAAGCTGCGCTGGCTGCACATCGCGAGCGCCGGCGTGGATCCCGTGCTGTTCCCCGGCCTGCGCGAGAGCGACGTGGTGCTGACGAACTCGCGAGGCGTGTTCGACGACGCCATCGCCGAGTACGTGCTGGGTGTGGTGCTCGCCTTCGCCAAGGACTTCGCGCGGTCGCGGCAGCTCCAGCAGGAGCGGACCTGGCTGCACCGCGAGACCGAGCGGATCTCCGGCAGGCGCGCGCTGGTGGTCGGCACCGGGCCGATCGGCCGGTCGATCGCCCGCCTGCTGCGTGCCGCCGGGCTGTCCGTGGCCGGTGCCGGGCGCACGGCCCGCGAGTCCGATCCGGACTTCGGCGTGGTGCACGCGTCCGCGGAACTGACCACGCACCTCGGCGACTACGACTACGTGATCGCGGTGGCGCCGCTGACCGAGCAGACCAAGGGCATGTTCGACGCGCGGGCCTTCGCCGCGATGAAGCCCGGCGCGCGGTTCGTCAACGTGGGGCGGGGCGAGCTGGTGGTCACCGAGGACCTGATCGGCGCGCTGCGCGACGGCCGTCCGGCCGGGGCCGCGCTGGACGTGTTCGACACCGAGCCGCTGCCCTCGGACAGTCCACTGTGGACCATGGAGAACGTGTTGATCTCCCCGCACATGTCCGGGGACTTCATCGGCTGGCGCAACACGCTGGTCGAGGTGTTCGCCGCCAACTTCGAGCGGTGGCGCACCGGGCAGCCGCTTCGTAATGTCGTGGACAAGCGTTTGGGCTACGTGCCGTCAGGCAGCAACTGAGGAGGACCATGAACGAGTCGGGGACCCTGCTGACGGCCAGTGAGCTCGTCGCGGCCTACGGGTCCGGGGAGCTGTCGCCGGTGGAGGCGACCCAGGCCTCCCTCGATGCGATCGCCGAGCGGGACGGTGAGCTCAACGCGTACTGCCTTGTCGACGCCGATTCCGCGCTGGAACAGGCAAAACTGGCCGAGCAGCGGTGGCGCGAGGGCAATCCGATCGGCTGGCTGGACGGGGTGCCGACCTCGATCAAGGACATGTTCCTCACCCAGGGCTGGCCGACGCAGCGCGGTTCGCGGTGCATCGACCCGGCCGGCCCGTGGGAGGTCGACAGCCCGGTCACCGCGCGGCTGCGCGAGCACGGGCTGGTCCTGCTCGGCAAGACGACCACGCCCGAACTGGGCTGGAAGGCCGTCACCGACAACACGTTGAACGGCATCACCCGCAACCCGTGGGATCCGGCGCTCACCGCGGGCGGTTCGAGCGGCGGCAGCGCGGCGGCGGTCGCGGCGGGCATGGGTGAGCTGTCGGTGGGCACCGACGGCGGTGGCTCGGTGCGGATTCCGGCGTCGTTCTGCGGCATCGTCGGCTTCAAGCCGACGCACGGGCGGATTCCCCTGTATCCGGCGAGCCCGTTCGGGCCGCTGGGGCACGCCGGTCCGATGGCGCGCTCGGTCGATGACGTGGCGTTGCTGCTCGATGTGCTGGCGTTGCCGGATCACCGCGATCCGTCGGCGCTGGCGCCGCCGGTGAGTTCGTACCGCGAGGCGGTGCGGCGGGATGTGCGCGGGGTGAACGCGGCGTACTCGGCGAACCTCGGGTATGTGGACGTGGACCCGGAGATCGCGCGGATCACCCTGGCGGCGGTGGCCGCGGTGAACGAGGCGGGGTTGCGGATCGAGGAGACGGACCCGGGGTTCGCGGACCCGCTGGACGCGTTCGACGTGCTGTGGTCGACGGGGGCGGCGAAGTGGCTGGACACGTTCCCCGAGGGGTCGGCGGAGCTGATCGACCAGGGGCTGCGGCGGGTCTGGGAGCACGGGCACACGTTCTCCGCGGGCGACTACCTGG
Organism: Amycolatopsis albispora; assembly: GCF_003312875.1. Taxonomy (NCBI): domain Bacteria; kingdom Bacillati; phylum Actinomycetota; class Actinomycetes; order Pseudonocardiales; family Pseudonocardiaceae; genus Amycolatopsis; species Amycolatopsis albispora. The sequence goes on along the minus strand of NZ_CP015163.1, from coordinate 4,887,643 downwards.
AGGCGAGCGCGGTGCGGGCCGCGCTGGGCATTCACATGGGCGAGTTCCACCTGCGGCACGATGTGCTGATCACGCCGATGATGCCGATCTCGCCGTTCGAGGCGGGGCACGATGTGCCGCCGGGGAGTTCGTACCAGACCTGGCCGGAGTGGACGCGGTTCACGTACCCGTTCAACCTGACGCAGCAGCCGGCGATCAGCGTGCCGATCGGGTTTACGGCGGCGGGTTTGCCGGTGGGGTTGCAGATCGTCGGGCCGCGGCATTCGGACGATTTGGTACTGGCGGTCGCGAAGCTGGTGGAAGAGGTCATTCCGCGGACTACGGATCGGCCAGCGGCGCCGCGCCGGTGACGTTTCCGCTGTAGGGCTCGGCGGGTGCCCCTTTGGTGGCTGACCTTCGGGCCTTTTCGCGGCGAGCCTCCCGCGGTGCCCCTCCCGCGGCGGACCTTCCACGGCGCCCCTTTCGCGGCGAGTCTTTCGCGCTGAGTCTTTTGCGGCGCCCTTTCGCAGCGGGCCTTCCGCGGGGACCTTCTGCGGCGCCCCTCCCGCGGCGGGCCTTCTGTGGCGACCCTTTTCGCGGCGGGCCTCTGCGGCGGCCTTCGCGGCAGGCCTTCTACAGCGGGCCTTGCACGGCGGCCTTCTGCCGTCCCTTCCGCGGCAAGTCTTTCGCGGTGAGTCTTTGTGGCGGCCCATTGGCGGCGAGGCTTTCGCGGAGGCTCTGGCGGAGTGGGCGCTTGGCGGCTTCGAGAGCGGTGCTCACTTCGGTGAGCATCGCTCTCTTTTCGGATCACGCGTCAGATACGAGATCGGGCTTCGCGAAAGTCTCCGCCGACGAGCGCGAGCCAGCAGCGCCAGGGCGGCGCCAGTGTCACGAATGTGGCTTTCGGGACGCCAAACGTCTCGAAAGCCACATTCGTGACACCGCCTAGTCCGCCCCCGGGATGAGCGGAGAGTGGCTACGGGGTCGGGGTGTGGTCGGTCGAAGGGATCGGGCCGGTGACGGAGGCGGGTTGCGCGGCCTTTCTCGTCAGCGATCGGATCTGCGCACTGCACAAAGCGAGAGCGGTGCTCACCAACACGAGCAGTGCTCCGGCCAGCAAAGTCACGTCCGCGCCGAAGCGCGCGGCCAGCGGCCCCGCGGCGATTTCGCCGACCGGCATGGCGATGAACGAGCCCAGCATGTCGTACGAGTAGACCCGCGCCAGTTTGTCCTCCGGAATGTTCTCCTGCAGGGAAACATCCCAAGCCACCACGAACTGCTCGATCGCGATCCCCGCCAGGAACATCGCCGCCAGCAAGGGCACCAGCGACGGCAGCTCCGCCAGCACCACCAGCGGCACCGCCTCGACGCTGATCACCGCCACCCCGATCAGCAGCGCCCGCCGCGGTTGCCACCTCGCGGCCAGCACCCCGCCGACGAACGCCCCCAGTGTTTCCGCCGCCAGCACAAAACCCCATCCCGCGCGCCCCACCGTGTCGTCGGCGACCTTCGGGCCGAGCACCGCGTGGCTCCCCATGATCACCGCGTTGACCACGGTGAACTGCGCCACCACCACCCACACCCACGACCGCGCGGTGAACTCCCGCCAGCCTTCGGCCAGGTCCTTCAGCGGGTTCGACCGCTCCTCGCGCACCCGCCGCACGATCCGGACCCCGCGATAACCCGCCGCCGACAACAGGAACACCACCGCGTTCACCGCGATGGCCCACCCCGCACCGACCCCGGCCGCCAGCACCCCGCCCAGTGCGGCGCCGATGATGCGCCCGGTGTTCGCGCCCATGCGCGCCAGCGCGTTCGCCGGCGTGAGCAGCGTCGCGGGCACGGTCTGCGGGGTCAGTGAAGCCGCGGCCGGCAGTGACATCGCGCTCACCGCGCCGTTGAGCGCGCTCAGCCCCAGCAACAGCGGGATCGACGCGAAACCGCCGAGCACGCTCGCCGCGATCAGGCCCTGGGTGAGCGCGGCGGCCACCCCGGTGCCCTGCAGGATCACCGCCCGCGGCAGCCGGTCGGCCAGCACCCCGCCGAACAGCAGCAGGATCACGTTCGCCAGCGACCGCACGCCGACCACCAGGCCGAGGTCGACCACCGAGCCGGTCAGGTCCAGCACCGCGAACGCCAGCGCCACCGGTGCGATCGCGTTGGCCAGTTCGGCGCCGGTCCGCCCGGCCAGCAGCCAGCGGAAACTGCGGTGCCGCAACGGTTCGCGCAGGCTCATGACGCGGTCATCTCGAACAGGGCGATGGTGGCGCTGACCCGTTGGGTTTCCGGCGTGCGTGGTGGGCGGGCGGCGTCGTGCAGCAGTTCGCCGAGTTCGTGCGCCAATCGCACGGCGCGTGCCCAGTCGTCGGGGCTCAGCCAGACTTCGGCGTCCGTGATGGCGGATCGGCCGGACGGCAAGCGGTGCTCGGTGCGCCGCCGCAACTCGCCGGCCAGCGCCTCGGCGAACAGCTGCTCGCCCTCGCGATCACCGTGGTCCCAGGCGGGTCCGCGGCCGGGGACGTGCCGGTAGCGCTTCGCCAGCCCGCCGTGGATGCGGACCTCCTCGGCGACTTCGAGCAGCCCCGCCTCGTGCAGCCGCCGCAGGTGGTAGCTCACGTTGGCCTGCGTCTCGTTCAGTTCACGAGCGGCTTCGGCGGCGCTCATCGCGGTCCCGGTGAGCAGCGACAGGATGCGCAGGCGCAGCGGGTGGGCGAGCACGCGCAGCTCCAGCAGCGGGGCCTTCTCCGGCATGCGACCGAGTGTCGGGCGGCGACCGCCAGCTGTCAAACACTTCTTTGGGGGTTGCGGCATGCGGGTGCGCCCCGCCTGTGTTTCGCTGGGCGCATGCGTACGACGACTTTGGGCAGGAGCGGGCTGGAGGTTTCCCGGATCGCGTTCGGGACCTGGCAGCTCGGTGGGGACTGGGGCGCGTTCGACGAGGACACCGCGATCGAGGCCATCCGGCACGCGCGCGAACTCGGCGTCAACTTCTTCGACACCGCACAGGGTTACGGCTTCGGCAAGTCGGAAGCCTTGCTGGGCAAGGCGTTGCGCGAGGAGCTGACCCGTGACCGCGACAGTCTGGTGATCGCCACCAAGGGCGGGATCTACCCGGGCGAGCAGCGCTCGCGTGACGCCGGACGGAAGTCGCTGCGCAGCGGCGTTGAGGAAAGCCTGCGACACCTCGGGCTGGACCACATCGACCTGTACCAGGTGCACTGGCCCGATGCCGACACCCCCGCGGAGGAAACCGCGTCGGCGCTCCAGGAACTGGTGGACGAGGGCAAGATCCGGCACGCCGGAGTGTCCAATTACGACACTCGGCAGCTGGCCGCCTTCGACGCGACGCGGCCGGTCGAGACGCTCCAGCCGCCGTACCACCTGTTCCGCCGCGCGATCGAGCAGGATCCGATGCCGTACGCGCGCGAGCACAACATCGGCGTGCTCGCCTACAGCGCGCTCGGCAGCGGCCTGCTCACCGGTGCGCTCACGCCGGACAGCACCTTCGACAGCGACGACTGGCGTTCCAAGTCGTCCGCGTTCCAGGGCGAGAACCTGCGGCGCAACCTGGAAGTGGTGGACCGGCTCAAGGAGTTCGCGGCCACCAAGAACATCACGGTCAGCCAGCTGGCGATCGCCTGGGTGCTCGCGCAACCCGGTGTGCACGTGGCGATCGTCGGTGCCCGCAAGCCGAAGAACATCTCCGAGAGCCTGGCCGCCGCGGACGTCGACCTGAGCGCCGCGGACCTGGCCGAGATCGAGCGCCTCACCGCCGGCGCCGTGCAGGTCGAAGGCGCCAATCCGGAGGGCGTCGCCTAGAGGTCCAGCAGTGTGCCGTCGAGCGGCAGTTCGGCGCCGGCGGCCAGGATTTCCTTGTGTTCCGGGGAATCCGGGGCGAGCGCGGGATTCGTGTTGTTGAGGTGCGTGTAGGCCCAGCGTGGTCCCGGGCGGTCGCGGATGCGGGCGAGGCTGCCGTCCGCGCCGGAGATCGGTACGTGCCCCATGGCGCGCTGCGCCTGGGTGCCGACTCCGGCGCGGGTCGCCCCGGACATCTCGTCGGCGCCGTAGAAGGTGCCGTCGAGCAGCACGTAGTCGGCACCGTCGGTGAACTCGTCGAAGCCGGGCGGCCAGGCCGCCAGGCAGGGCGCGTAGACGAACACACCACCGGTGGCCGGGTCCTCGATCCGGTAGGCGACCACCCAAGGGCCGTCCATAGTGGAATCACGCGCGTACTTCGGCTTCTTGTCGCTGACCGGCAGCGCCGACACCCGCAGGCCGCCGATTTCCGGTGCCACCGGGGAAAACCGCCAATCCCCGTAGCGGCCAACGGGTAACGCGCCGCGCATCGCGTGCAGCGCGGCGTCCGGTCCCCAGACGCCGAACGACGGCGCTTCGCGCAGCATGACCAGCCCGAGCGTGTGGTCCAGCTCGGCGTCGGTGATCAGCGCACCACGCAACGGTGTCTCGCGTGGCCCTGGCCCGGCTCGCAACACGGGCGAGCCGAGGATTTGCGCGCGGATGTCCGGCGACGCGTTGAGCAGGTACCAGCCGCGCCCGTCCGCGCTGATCGCCACGCAGTCCTGCGTCCGATGTGGAGCGTCCGAAGTGCACAACGAGCATGCGCAGTTCCATTGCGGGAAACCGCCTCCGGCGGCGGTGCCGAGCAGCAGGACCTTCATCGTGCCACCCGCCGCATGACCAGCTCCGGCTCGACCGCCGGTGGTGGCGCGGCCAGGATGAGGTCGACCAGCTCGCGGTCCGGCGAGCGCGAGCAGACCGGATCGGTGGCCGCCGCGTCCCCGGTCAGCAGGAAGGCCTGGCAGCGGCAGCCGCCGTGGTCGGCGCCGCGCCGGTCGCACGAGCGGCAGGTCTCGCTCATCCAGTCCTCACCGCGGTAGGCGTTGAACGAACTCGAGCGGTACCAGATGTCGTGCAACGGTTTCCGGGTGACGTTGTCCAGTTCGAGCGTGGTGATCGCGGTCGCCGCCGGGCACGGCAGCACGTCACCGTCGGGCGCCACGGTCAGCTGCCGCGCGCCCCAGCCGTACATGCACGGTTTCGGGTACGGCTCGTAGTAGTCCGCGACCACGTAGATGACCTCCATCGCGCCACGCAGGCGCTCGGTGGCGGCGCGCACGACCGGTTCGGCGGCCGCGAGTTGCTCACGCGTCGGCATCAAGGCGGTCCGGTTCTTCAGCGCCCAGCCGTAGTACTGCGTGTTCGCCAGTTCGAGCCGGTCGGCGCCCATGCGTTCGGCGAGTGCGATGATCCCGGCGAGCTGGTCGTGGTTTTGCTTGTGCAGCACCACGTTCACGCTCAGCGGCAGCCCGGCGCGCTTGATCAGCGCGGCGGCGGTGAGCTTGTGCTCGTGTGCCCTGGTGCCCGCGAGCCGGTCCGCGCGCTCGGCGTCCGCGCCCTGCACGGACAGCTGGATGTGGGCCAGGCCGCGGTCGGCGAGGTCGTCGAGCCGCTTTTCGGTCAGCCCGAGACCGCTGGTCACCAGGTTGACGTAGCAGCCGAGTTCGCTGGCGTGCGAGACGAGTTCCGGCAGGTCGGGCCGCGCCAGCGGCTCACCGCCGGACAGGTGCACCTGCAGCACGCCCAGCTCGCGTGCCTGTGACAGCACGGAAAGCCACTGGCCGGTGTCGAGTTCGCGCTCCCTGGTGACCAGCTCGATCGGGTTGGAGCAGTACGAGCAGTGCAGCGGGCAGCGGTGGGTCAGCTCGGCCAGCATGCCCAGTGGTGGCTCCGCGGGCTTCACAGCCATTCGACCACCCGCCGTTCCACCAGGCGTGACAGCACACCGTTCACGTCCGCCTCCTGCACCCCGCGGTAGTGCTTGCCGAGCGCCGCGGTGATGTCGGCGACCGTGCTTTCGCCGTCGCACAGCTCGAGCACGGCGGCGGCGGTTTTGTTCGGCACCAGCACACCTTCCGGGTAGAGCAGCACGTGCGTCTCGCGAACCTTGTCGTAGGTGAGCCGGACACCGCGGCGCAGACGGGGTTTCACGCTCACTCCTTGGCCGCGGCGCGTTCGATGGCGTCCAAGATGGACCACAGCACGTCGCACTTGAAGGAGAGCGCGGCGATCGCGGCCTCCTGCTGGGCGCGGGTCTCGCAGTGGCGCAGCACCAGGTCCACAGTGGCCTGTCCCTCGCCGGAGACGGCGTCGATGCGGTTGGTGAAGTAGGCCAGGTCGGTGCGGTTGATCCAGGCGTAGTTCGCCAGCATGTCGGCCACGCGGCGTTTCATCAGATGACCGGAGAACATCTCGGTCAGGCCGGAGGCCACCGCTTCCACCCACGGTTTTGTCCTGGCGAAAGTGACATAGGCGTCCACGGCGAATCGCACACCGGGCGCGACGTGCCGCTCGTCCAGCACTTCCTCGCGGCTGAGACCGACCGCCTCGCACAACCGCAGCCAGCGCTCGATACCGCCCTCACCCGCGGTGGCGCCGTCGTGGTAGACCAGCCGGGGGAGCCACTGCCTGCGTACCTCGGGCAGCGGGCAGTTGCTGATGATCGCCGCGTCCTTCTGCGGGATCATGCGCTGGTAGTACCAGCGGTTCGCGGCCCAGATCCGCAGTTCGCGCTCGGACAGCTCACCGGCGTGCATCCGGTGGTGGAACGGGTGGGTGCCCCAGTACCGGTGGGACAGTCCACGCAGGGCGGCGGCGAACTCTTCGTGGCTGAGCGGCGCGCTCATGGCGGACCTCCTGGTCGTCGAGGCGCTGGCGAACCGGACGGGGGCCGCGCGGGCCCCCGCCCGCCCGTGCTTATTCCATCCGGGCCGCGTAGGCCGTGACTTCCATCGGGGTCTCGTACTCCACGAAGTCCGGAGTGGTCCAGACCTCGGTAGCGGTTTCGATCATGCTGACTCCTCGGATCACTGACGACCGGGCAAGACGACCCTAGAAGCGCCGCCCGACGGAAATCTAGGGAAGTCGGCTAATTTCTGACTTGCCCCAAGCCATCGTCCCGCTGATGGAGTAGTAAAGCCGCGCTGTCCTCACCCAGGGTGAGAAGAAATGATCCGACGACTCAGGCGACCGCGCTCTCCAGTTCGGCCAGCGCGGTGTCCAGGTGGGTGAGGATGCGCTGCAGGTGCGGCACGCTGCGGCGGCAGCCGGTGATGCCGAAGTCGAGGTTGTCGCCGTTGCTGGTCAGCGTGATGTTCAGGGCCTGCCCGTCGAGCAGTACCGAGGCCGGGTAGACCCCGTCGAGCTGCGCGCCGTTCCAGTACATGGTCTTGCGCGGGCCGGGCACGTTCGAGATCACCAGGTTGAACGGCGGGCGCGTGTTGTTGACGAAGCCGGGGATGGTGGACGCGCCCAGCGGGGCCACGTTGATGCCGGACAGGATGAGCGCCTGCACCGGGGTGAGGTCTTTGAAGATCCGCTTGGCGTTCCGCATGGACTGGTGGATCAGCTTGAGCCGCTCGGCCGGATCGCTGCGGTCGGTGGCCAGGTTGCACAGCAGCGCGCCGACCGCGTTGCCCGAGCTGGCGCCGGTTTCGACCGGTTTGCGCATGGACACCGGCACCATCGCGACCATCGCGGTGTCCGGCAGCGCCCGCTGCTCGATGAGGTAGTCACGCAGGGCGCCGGAGCACATCGCCAGCACCACGTCGTTGCGGGAGACACCGGCCGCGGTGGCCACCTGGCGCACGCGGTCGAGCGACCACGACTGCGCGGCGAACCGCCGCGCACCACCGATCGGCACGTTGAGCATGGTCTTCGGGGCCTGCGTCGGCAGGGTCAGGCTGTGCTCGCGGAAGGCTTCGGTGGCCACCTTCACCGCGGCCCCCGGCAGCTTCGCCAGCTGGCTGAGCGACTGGCGCGCGCCGGTGAGCAGCGAGACCGGGTCGCGGCGGCTGCGTCGCACGCCCTTTGTCGCTGCCGGCCCGCCCCACGGCGGCGGAGAGTCACGCTCGTCCGGGCTCTCGCTGAGCGTCGCCTGCATCTGGCGGAGCGCGGAAACCCCGTCCATCAACGCGTGGTGCACCTTGCTGTACATCGCGAACCGGTCGTCCCGCAAGCCCTCCACCAGGTGGACTTCCCACAGTGGACGGTGCCGGTCGAGCAGCGTGCTGTGCCAGCGGCCGGTCAGTTCGAGCAGCTCGCGGATGCGGCCCGGCTGCGGCAGCGCGGAATGCCGGAAGTGGTAGTCGAGTTCGAGTTCGACGTCCTCGGCCCAGGCGGCGTAACCCATGGTGTTCACCGGGCGGGCGGGACGGCGGCGGAAGGCGCGGCGGACCTCGGAGCGGTCGAGCAGCCTGCGCCGGATTTCGCTGAGGTAGTCCGGCCCGGCGTCTTCGGGTTTGCGGAACAGCTGGAGGCCGCCGACGTGCATCGGGTGCTCGCGGGATTCCACCATCAGGAACATCGAGTCGGTGATGGGCATCAGCGGCATTTCCGGCCCCCTTTCGTCGAGCACCCACGGGGTGGGTTCCACCGGAGGGCCGAGTCTACGCACGGTTCGCCGTGAGGAAAGCCCTCAACGAAGGGATCTACCCTGCGTACATGGCGAAGCTGCCCGAAGAGGCCGGCGTGGTGGTCGTCGGCGGCGGGGTGATCGGGACGAGCTGCGCGTTCCACCTGGCCGAGGCCGGGGTGGACGTGCTGCTGCTGGAACGCGGCGCGCTGGGCGCCGGCTCGACGGCGAAGGCGGCGGGCGGGGTGCGGTCCTCGTTCACCAGCCGGGTCAACATCGAGCTGGGCCTGCGCGGGCTGGCCGAATTCGAGCGGTTCCCCGCGCGGTTCGGCCAGGAGATCGACTTCCGGCGCGACGGTTACCTCTACCTGATCACCGACCCGGCCGACCTGCCGCGGTTCGAAGCGGGCGTGGCGTTGCAGAACTCGTTCGGCGTGGCGAGCCGCGTGGTCGAACCGGCGGAGGCGAAGCAGCACAACCCGCTGATCTCGGTCGACGGTGTGCACGCGGCGGTGTGGTCGCCGGGTGACGGGCGCGCGACGCCGGACGCGGTGGTGCAGGGGTACGCGCGGGCGGCGCGTGCGCTCGGCGCGACGTTGTGCACCGGCGTGGAGGTGGACGGGATCGAGCGCGACGGCGACCGGATCCGCGCGGTCCGGACCACCGCGGGAGTGGTCCGGACCGGGGTGGTGCTGTGTGCGGCCGGGGCCTGGTCGGCGCGCATCGGTGCGCTGGCGGGCTGCCCGCTGCCGGTCCGGCCGGAACGACGGCAGGTGGTGTTCACCGGTCCCGTGCCGGGGCGGCCGGATTCGGTGCCGCTGACGGTGGAAATGCCCTCGGCGTTCTACCTCCACCCCGAGGGCGACGGGCTGGCCTTGTCGTTCCCCGGCACGCCGGAGGCGGACTTCGACACGCGGTACGAGCCGGGGGAGTGGCTGCCGGCGCTGGCCGAACTGGTCGAGCGGCGGGCGCCGTCGGTGCTGGACGCGGGCATCCGCGCGGCCTGGGCGGGGTTGTACGAGATGACGCCGGACCGGAACCAGGTGGTCGGCGAGGCGGCCGGGGTGTCGCGATTCCTGTACGCCACCGGGTTTTCCGGCCACGGGTTCCAGATGGGCCCGGCGGTGGGCGAGGTGATGCGGGACCTCTACCTGGGACGGGCGCCGTCGATCGACGTCTCCACGCTGGACGTGCGCCGCTTCGACGGCGGCGGAACCGGCGGCGGGGAGCACAACATCGTCTAGCTGGGGTGTTCAATCGTTGAACGATCTCGTAGGCTGTGCCGGTGCCGGTAGTCAGCCATGCCAAGCCGAAGTCCGGGGCCGACCGGCTCGCCGACGCACTGGGGGAACTGGGCGTTCAGGTCGCCTTCGGCCTGCCGGGGGTGCACAACCTGCCGATCTGGGAAGCACTGGCGGACACCGGGATCCAGCTGATCGGCGTCCGCCACGAGCAGACCGCCGCGTACGCCGCCGACGGGTACGCCCGCGCCACCGGCAAGCTCGGCGTGGCGATCGTGACCACCGGGCCCGGCGCGGCGAACACGCTGGCCGCGGTCGGCGAGGCGCAGGCCTCCGGCTCGCCGGTGCTGGTCGTCGCCACCGACATCCCGTCCACGCTGCGCCGTCCCGGCATGGTGCGCGGGGTGCTGCACGAGACCAGTGACCAGGCCGCGTTGTTCGCGCCGCTGACCAAGGCGCAGTACACCGCCGGCGGCACGGGGGAGATCGCCGGCACCGCGCTCACCGCGGCCCGGCTGGCGCTGCGGCCGCAGAGCGGCCCGGTCTACCTGGGCATTCCGACCGACTTCCTGTCCGCCACCGCCCAGCGCGTTCCCGATACGCCGGACCGCACGCCCGTCGCCGAGCCGCTCGACCTGGGGCGCGCGCGGGAGTTGTTCGAGCGCGCCGAGCGGCCGCTGATCTGGGCCGGTGGTGGCGCGTTGCGCGCGGGTGCCGGGGCGGTCATCGGTGAGCTGGCGGAGAAACTCGCCGCGCCGGTGCTCACCACCTTCGCCGCGCGTGGCCTGCTCCCGCCCGAACATCCTTGCCTGGCCCCGAATTCGGTGCACGCCCCGGAGGTCGGCGCGCTCTGGGACGAGGCCGACCTGGTGCTCGGCGTCGGCACCGACTTCGACGGGCTGATGACGCAGAACTGGCTGATGCCGCAACCGCCGACGCTGGTCACGGTCAACGTCGACGCGGCGGACGCGGCGAAGAACTACCAGCCGGACCTGAACCTGGTCGGGGACGCCCGCACGGTGGTCACCGCGCTGCTCGGCGAGCTGCCGCCCAAGGAAGGCCTGGACAAGCTCACCGCGCGCCTGCGGCGGATGAGCGCGGCCGTGCGCCGCCGCATCCGCGAGGACGAGCCGCAGGCCGCCGACTTCCTCGGCACACTGGAGGAAGTGCTGCCGGAGGACACGATCCTGGTCTCGGACATGTGCATCGCGGGGTACTGGATCGGCGGTTTCCACCGCATTCCGGCGCCACGCAAGCTGGCCTACCCGATGGGCTGGGGCACGCTCGGCTTCGGCTTCCCGGCCGCGATCGGCAGTGCGGCGGCGGGCGCGGGCCGCGCGGTGTGCATCACCGGCGACGGCGGTTTCCTTTACGGCTGCGGTGATCTGGCCACCGCCGCGCAGGAGAACCTGCCGGTCACCGTGGTCGTGGTGGAGGACGGCGGGTACGGCATGCTGCGGTACGACCAGACGCACAGCGGCCTGCCGCACCGCGGGGTGGACCTGGTCGGTCCCGACTTCGTCGCGCTGGGCAAGTCGTTCGGGATCCGCGCCGAGCGGGTCAAGGGCTTCGGCCGCGCCTTCCGGCGGAAGCTGGGCGCGTTCATCCAGGCCGACGAACCGAACCTAATGGTGGTCGAGGCGGCCATGCGACCCCCGCTGAACACCTCACCACGCTGGTACCGGAAGGAGCGGTGATGGCACTGCGGGTTGGCGTGGACATCGGTGGCACGTTCACCGATCTGTGCGTGCTGGACGACTCCGGGGTGGTGGCCATCGGCAAAACGCTGACCACCCACGACGAACCCGCCCGCGCGGTCGGTGAGCTGCTGACCGCGACGCTGACCCAGCCGTCCCAAGTGGACAAACTGGTGCACGGCACCACGCTGGTCACCAACGCGCTGATCGAGCGCAAGGGCGCGAAGCTGGCGCTGCTGGCCACCGAGGGGTTCCGCGACGTGCTGGAGATGCGCCGCGAACACCGCTACGAGCTGTACGACCTGGAAATCGAACTGCCCGAGCCGCTGGTGCCGCGGCACCTCCGGTTCGACGTGCCGGAACGGATCCTGGCCGACGGCAGCGTGCGCACCCCGCTCGACGAGGACCACGTCGCGCGGCTCGGCACCGAGCTGGCCGAGCGCGGTATCGAAGCGGTGGCCATCTGCTTCCTGCACTCCTTCACCAATCCCGAGCACGAACGCCGCGCGCGGGACGTGCTGGCCGAGGTGGCGCCGGGGCTGCGAGTCGCGCTGTCGTCGGAGGTGGTGCCCGAGATCCGCGAGTTCGAGCGCGCCTCGACCACCGCCGCGAACGTGTACGTGCAGGACCTGACCGAGCGCTACCTGCGTGACCTGGAGCAGCGGGTGCACCGCGCCGGCATCGGCCCGGCACCGCACATCATGCTGTCCAACGGCGGAATAGCCACAGTGGACACGGCCGCGCGGTACCCCATCCGCATCCTCGAATCCGGCCCGGCCGGCGGGGCGCTGGCGGCCTCGGCGTTCGGGGCCGCCGCCGGTGAGGCGGACCTGCTCGCCTTCGACATGGGCGGCACCACGGCGAAGCTGTGCATGATCTCCGGTGGCGCGCCGCTGGTCACGCACGAGTTCGAAGTGGACAGGGTGTACCGGCTGCTGCCGGGCTCCGGGCTGCCGGTGAAGGTGCCGGTGACCGACATGATCGAGATCGGCGTCGGCGGCGGCTCGATCGCCCGCATCAACGCGCTCGGTCTGCTCACCGTCGGCCCCGATTCGGCGGGTTCCGAGCCGGGACCGGTCTGTTACGGCCGTGGTGGCACCGAGCCCACGGTCACCGACGCCGACCTGGTCCTCGGTTACCTGGACCCGGGTTACTTCCTCGGCGGGGAGATGGCGCTCGACCTGGAGGCGGCTCGCGCGGTCATCCGCGAGAAGATCGCCGGACCGCTGGGCGTCGGCCTGGCCGAGGCGGCCTACGGCATTCACGCGCACGTCAACGAGGACATGGCCAACGCCGCGCGGGCGCACGCGGTGGAACGCGGCAAGGACCCGGCGCGGCTGCCGATGTTCACCTTCGGCGGTGCCGGGCCGGTGCACGGCGTGGGTGTCGCGCGGGCGCTGGGCGCGCGCCAGGTGGTGGCCCCACCGGCCGCGGGCGTGATGAGCGCGGTCGGTTTCCTCACCGCGCCACTGGCCTTCGACTTCGTGCGGACCTCGCGCGCCGGGGTGGACGAGCTGAGCTGGTCCGAAGTGGACGCCCTGTTCGCCGAAATGGAGCGCGAGGGCGAGGAACTGCTGAAAGCGTCCGGAGTGGACATAGTGACGCACAGCCGGATCGCCGAGATGCGGTACCAGGGCCAGGGGTACGAGATCCGGGTGCCGGTGCGCCGGGGGGAGTGGCCCGCCTCGCTGGTGAACGACTTCACCGAGACCTACCGCGAGCTGTACCGGCGCACCGGGCCGGACGTCGGCGTCGAGGTGCTCAACTGGCGGGTGGTCTCGTCGGGGCCGGTGCCGCGGGTGAACCTCCGGCTGAACGTCGAACCGGGCGAGGGCGAAGCCCGCAAGGGCAGCAGGCAGGCGTACTTCCCGGGTGGATTTGTCGACACCGCCGTGTACGACCGCTACCTGCTGAAGTCCGGCGACCGGATCGACGGCCCGGCGATCATCGAGGAACGCGAGTCCACTTTGGTCATACCGCCAGGCGCGAGCTGTACCGTGCGCGCCGACGCGAGCCTGGTGGTGACCCCGTGAGCGTGGACCCGATCCTCGTCGGCGTGATCGGCAACCGGCTGCACTCGATCCTCGCCGAGCAGCAGAACGCACTGGTCAACACGGCCTTTTCGGCGGTGGTCCGTGAATCGCTCGACCTGGCGTGCGCGGTGTTCGACTCCCGCGGCGAGATGATCGGGCAGTCGGTCGGCGGCACGCCCGGTCACATCAACGCGATGGCCACCGGGATGCACCACTTCGTCGCCGCCTTCCCGCCGGAGCGGCTCGAACCGGGCGACGTGCTGCTCACCAACGACCCGTGGCAGACGGCGGGCCAGATCAACGACATCACCGTGGCCACCCCGGTGTTCCACCGCGGCCGGGTGATCGCCTGGTTTGCTTCGTGCTGCCACGCGCCGGACATCGGCGGTCGGCTGGTTTCGGCCGAGGCGAACGAGGTGTTCGAAGAGGGCCTCCGGCTGCCGATCATGAAGTTCCTCCGCGCCGGCGAGGTGAACGCCGAGCTGGAGGCGATCATCCGCGCCAACGTGCGCACGCCGGAGGAAACCATCGGCGACCTGTACGCGCAGGTCGCGGGCAACGAGGTCGGGGCGGCGAGCCTGGTGCGCCTGGCGGAGGAGTACGGCCTGGACTCGATCGACGAGATCGCCGCGGAGATCATGAACCGGTCCGAACGGGCGCTGCGCGACGCCATCGCCGCGCTGCCGGACGGCACCTTCCGCAGTGAGCTGCGCACCGACGGCTTCGGTGACGAGGAGGTACGGCTCAAGGTCGCGCTGACCGTGCGCGGTGAGGACATCGACATCGACTTCGCCGGTTCGTCGCCGCAGAGCAGGCACGGCATCAACGTGGTGCTCAACTACACCAGGGCGTACGCCTCCTTCGCGGTGAAGGCGGCGATCGCGCCGGAGGTGCCGCACAACGCGGGCTCGTTCCGGCCGGTGCACGTGACCGCGCCCGCCGGTTCGGTGCTGAACTGCCTGCCGCCCGCGCCGGTCGCCTCGCGGCACCTGATCGGCCACTTCCTGCCGTCGCTGCTGATCGGCGCGCTGGACGGGCGGATGGCGCACAGCGCGGACGCGCTGTGGATGACCATCTGGCGTGGACGGTCCGAACCGGACGGTCGCGAGTTCATGCTGAACGTCTTCCAGACCGGCGGCATCGGGGCCAGGACCACCAAGGACGGGCTGAACACCACGGGCTTCCCCAGCGGCCTGCGCGCCACGCCGACCGAGGTGATCGAGACCATGGCGCCACTGGTCCAGACCCGCCGGGTGCTGCGCACCGACTCCGGTGGCGCGGGCACCTACCGCGGTGGTCTCGGCCAGTCCACCACGGTGGTGGCCCGCGGGAACATTTCCTGGAGCGTCAACGGAAACGTGGACCGGACCACCGCACCGGCGACGGGTGTCCACTGTGGACACGACGGAGCGCCCGGCCGGTTCGGTCTCGCCGACGGCACGGCCCTGCCCGGCAAGCGCCGCGTGCAGCTGGCGCCCGAAGCGGAGGTGGACGTGGTGCTGCCGGGCGCCGGTGGTTACGGCGACCCACGCGAACGCGACCCGGAACGCGTGCTGGCGGACGTGGTCGACGGGTACGTGTCGATCGAAGCAGCCCGCGAGGTCTACGGGGTGGAAATCCGTTACACCGGCAGGCCGGACGCGCTGGTCCGGCTGCCCGCCGACTACCAGATCGTGGAAAGGGACTGACATGGGGCGCATGGACAACAAGGTCGTGGTGGTCTTCGGCGGGGCACGCGGGATCGGCCTGGCCACGGTGAAGGAGTTCCTCGCCGAGGGCGCGGTCGTGCGGTCGAGCGACATCCGCGAACCGGCCGAAGACCTCGGGCACGAGAACTTCACGCACACCGAAGTCGACGCCACCGACGAGAGCGCCGTGCAGTCCTTTGTGGAGCAGGTGCTCGGCGAGCACGGCCGGATCGACGTGTTGTTCAGCAACGTCGGCATCCACCTCGGCAAGCCGCTGCCGGAAACCACGCTCGCCGAGTTCGACCACATCTTCGCGGTCAACGTGCGCACCGCCTTCCTGGCCGCCCGCGCGGTGCTGCCGCACATGATCGCCGCCAAGGCGGGCAGCATCGTGCTCACCTCGTCGAACGGCGGCATGATGGGCCGCCCGGCGGATCCGGTCTACAACGCCACCAAGCACGCGCTGGTCGGGCTGGCGAAGTCGCTCGCGGTGGCACACGCGCACCTCGGCATCCGGGTCAACACCGTCAATCCCGGCGCGATCGACACCGACATGCTGCGCAGCACGCTGGCGTCGCCCGACGAGTTCGAGGCCAAGCAGCACGCGCTGACCGCGAGCACGCCGGCCGCGCGGGTCGGGGAGGCGTGGGAGGTGGCGAAGGCGGTGCTGTTCCTGGCCAGCGACGAATCGCGGTTCGTCAACGGTGCCGTGCTCCCGGTGGACGGCGCGAAGGCGGCCGGGGCCATGCCCGGCAACCGGTACTCGCTCGATTTCGAGCTGGGCGTCCGATGACCAGCGGTGATCCGTCGGCGGTGCTCGCGGGCGACCGCGGCACGCTCGCCAGGGCGGGCACCGCCGAACGGGTGGCCCAGATCCTGCGTCAGCGCATCACCGAGGGCGTTTTCCTGCCGGGGACACGGCTTTCCGAGCCCGCGATCAGCGGCGCGCTCGGTGTTTCGCGGAACACGCTGCGCGAGGCGTTCCAGTTGCTGGCGCACGAGCGGCTGGCCGTGCGGGAGCTGAATCGCGGCGTGTTCGTCAGCGTGCTGACCGCGCCGGACATCGAGGACCTGTACCGGATCCGGCGCATGGTCGAGTGCGCGGCCGTGCGTGAGGCAGCCGATCGCGAGGACCTGGTGCTCACCGGGCTGGAGGCCGCGCTCGCCGAAGGCAAGCAGGCCGCGCTCGACGAGGACTGGCGGGCCGTCGGCACCGCGAGCATCCGCTGGCACCAGGCGCTCTGCGAGCTGTCCGGCAGCGACCGCGTCGCGGGCACCATGCGGCAGGTGCTGGCCGAAACGCGTTTGTTCTTCGTGCTGACCGAAAGCACACAGGCGTTCTTCGAGCCGTACCTGGCGCGGCACGAGAAGATCATCGGCCACCTCCGGCGACGCCGGTTCGACCTGGCCGAGCAGGCACTGGAACGCTACCTCCGCGACGCCGAGCGCCAGCTGCTCGCCGCGTACCACCGAAGGGAGACCCGATGACCGCACCTCGGTTCTTCGACGCCGCCGAGATCGGCGCGCTGCTCGGGATCGACGCGGCGATCGAGTCGCAGCGGCGCGCCTTCCGCGCGCTGGGCGAGAAAACCGCCGTGCTGCCGCCGAAAACCCATGTGCCCGGGCCCGGTGGCGCGCTGGCGCTGGCCTATCCGTGCCGGTTGTCGCCGGACACCGGCCCGGTGTGCAAGTTCCTCAGCTTCAACCCCGGCAACGCCGAACACGGGCTGCCCAGCATCCACGGCGTGATCACCGTGCTGGACCCGGAAACCGGGGTGCCGGTGGCGGTGCTGGACGGTGCGGCGGTGACCACCATCCGCACCTCGGCGGCCAGCGCGGTCGCGGCCGACCTGCTGGCGAACCCGGATGTCACCGAGCTGGCCGTGCTGGGCACCGGGGTGCAGGGCGTGGCGCACGTCCGCGCGATCGCCGCTGTGCGTCCACTGAGGACAGTGCGGATGTACAGCCCGGGCGAGGAACACCGGACGAGGGCGGCGCGTGAGCTGTCCGCGGAACTCGGCCTGCCGGTGGTCGCGGCGGAGGACGCGGAGAGCGCGGTGCGCGGGGCCGGGATCGTGGCGTTGTGCACGGTCAGCACCGAACCGGTGATCCGGCGGGAGTGGCTGGCCGAGGGCTGCACGGTGCTCAGCATCGGGTCCTTCGAACCGCACCGGCGGGAGGTCGGCCGGGACGTGGTGGAGGCGGCCGCGGCCGTGGTGGTCGACCACCGCGAGACCGCGCGGTCGCACGCCGGGCCGATCGTGGACGCGCCACTGGCCGAGCCGGAACTGCAGGAACTCGGCGAGGTACTGGTCGGCACCGCACCGGGACGGCGGAGCCCGGCGGACCTGGTCTATTACAACAGCACCGGGGTCGGTGTCCAGGACGCCGCAGCCGCGTGGGCCGTCCTCGATCGCGACCGGGGTTAGCGGATGTCACGAATGTGGCTTTCGAGACCTCTCGCGTCTCGAAAGCCACATTCGTGACATGGGCAGGTATCCCGCCGAGAACCTGCGGCGGCGCGAGCCGGCGGGGTTAGGGTGCGAAGCGCAGGCACCGGACAGACAAGGGAGTTCGCTCGATGCGTGACGTGATCTATGTCGACGGCAAGTGGGTTGCTTCGGCCGGTTCGGCGACCATCGACGTGGTCAACCCGGCGACCGAAGAGGTCATCGACCGGGTGCCCGAGGGGACCGCGGCCGACGTGGACGCCGCCGTCGCGGCCGCGCGCCGGGCGTTCGAGAGCTGGGCCGCCACCCCCGCTGAGCAGCGGTGCGGGTACCTCGGCCGGCTCGCGGCCAAGCTGAAGGAACGCAACCAGGTGATCGCCGAGACGATCACCGCGGACATGGGCGCGCCGGTCAAGATCGCGCAGAAGGTGCAGGCCGGGCTGCCCGCGGTGGTGGCGGGCAGCTACGCCGACCCGGCGATCGTGCCGGAGCGCGGTGAGGAGGTCGGCAACTCCCTGATCGTGCGTGAGCCGATCGGCGTGGTCGGTGCGATCACGCCGTGGAACTACCCGCTGCACCAGATTGTGGCGAAGGTCGCACCCGCGCTCGCGGCCGGTTGCACGGTGGTGCTGAAGCCGAGCGAGGTGGCGCCGCTCGCGGCCTACCTGCTCACCGAGATCTTCGACGAGATCGGCCTGCCGCCCGGGGTGTTCAACCTGGTCAGCGGCACCGGGCCGGTGGTCGGCGAGGCCATCGCGGCACACCCGGACATCGACATGGTCACCTTCACCGGGTCCACCCGGGCCGGCTCGCGGGTCTCCGAGGTCGCCGCGCAGACGGTCAAGCGGGTCGCGCTGGAACTGGGCGGCAAGTCGCCGAACGTGATCCTGCCCGACGCCGACCTGCCCACCGCGGTCAAGGCCGGGCTGAGCAACGTCTACCTCAACAGCGGGCAGACCTGCACCGCGCTGACCAGGATGATCGTGCACCGCGACCAGCGTGACGAGGTGGTCGGCCTGCTCGCGGACGGGGTGGCGAAGTTCTCCGTCGGCGACCCGTCCGACGCGGCCACCAAGCTCGGGCCGCTGGTCTCCGCCGCCCAGCGCGACCGCGTGCGCGGTTACATCCGGCAGGGCATCGAGGAGGGCGCGACGCTGGTCGCCGGTGGCCCGGACGCGCCGGAGGGCCTGGACAAGGGCTACTATGTGCGGCCGACCGTGTTCGCCGACGTCACCCCGGAGATGACCATCGCGCAGGAGGAGATCTTCGGGCCGGTGCTCTCGGTGCTGACCTACGAGACCGAGGACGAGGCGGTGGCCATCGCGAACAACACCCAGTACGGCCTGGCCGCCGCGGTCTGGGCCGGGGACGCCGAGCACGCCACCGCGGTCGCCAGGCGCATCCGCGCCGGGCAGGTCGAGGTGAACGGCGGCGCGTTCAACCCGATGGCGCCCTTCGGCGGGTACAAGCAGTCCGGCAACGGACGCGAGCTGGGCCGGTTCGGGCTGGAGGAGTTCCTCGAGACCAAGGCGATCCAGCGCTGATGCGGCCGCTGGACGGCCTCCGCGTGGTCGATCTGTCCCGCATTCTCGCCGGGCCGTACTGCACGCAGTACCTCGGCGAGATGGGGGCCGAGGTGATCAAGGTCGAACCACCGGGACACGGGGACGACACCCGGAACTGGGGTCCGCCCTTTGTCGGCGCCAGTGACGAGGCGGTCTACTTCCTCGCGGCGAACCGGAACAAGCGCGGCATCGTGCTCGACCTCAAGAGCGAGCGCGGCCAGGAGGCCGTCCGGCGGCTGGTGGCGCGGGCGGACGTGCTGGTGGAGAACTTCCGCCCCGGCACGCTGGAGCGCTGGGGGCTCGGCTACGACACCCTGTCCGAGCTGAACCCCCGGTTGATCCACGTGTCCATCACCGGTTTCGGCCAGACCGGCCCCTACCGGGACCGGCCCGGTTACGACCTGATCGCGCAGGGCATGGGCGGCGTGATGGGGCTGACCGGCGAGCCCGACGGCCCGCCGGCGAAGGTCGGCCTGCCGGTGGCCGACCTGAACGCGGGCACCTGGGCAATCATCGGCGTGCTGATGGCCTTGCAGGCCAGGCATTCCACCGGCCGCGGGCAGTACCTCGACGTGTCCCTGATGGACGCTCAGCTCGCCTGGCACATCTACGCGGCGGGCGCGTATTTCTACGACAAGAAGCGGCCGGAGCGGATGGGCTCGGCGCATCCGAGCATCGTGCCGTACCAGGCATACCCGACCGCCGACGGCTGGCTGAACGTCGCCGTGGGCAGTGAAAAGCTGTGGCGTGCCTTCCGCGAACTGCTCGGCCTCGCCGACGATCCGCGCTTCGCCACGAACGCGCTGCGGGCCGAGCACCGGGACGAGCTGAACGAGCGGATCACCGCGGTGATGCGCACGCGCCCGAGCGCGGAATGGCTGAAGAAGTTCGACGAGACCTCCATTCCGGCCGGTCCGATCAACACCATCGACGAGGTGTACGAGGACCCGTGGGCGGAGGAACGCGAGCAGATCGTCCGGCTGCCGCACCCGAGCGTGGGCACCTACTACGGCACGGGATTCCCGGTGAAGGCCTCGGAAACCCCGGCGGCGCCCAGTTCCGCGCCACCGCTTCTGGGCCAGCACACCGCCGAGGTGCTGGCCGAACTCGGGTACAGCGAAGCGGAAATCGCCGACTTCACCGGATGAGACCGTCCAATTCGGACGTAAGGGCGTCGATGGAGACCAGGTGTTCCTCGGCCGTGCGCACGATCGCGGCGCAGGCCTCGTGCACCACCTCGGCCGGTTCCGGGGTGAGGTCGCCGTCGAGCACCAGCACGCACGCGGGATCGGCCTGGACGGCGACCTCCACCGCGTACCGGGCCGCCGCGCGGGCGAGCAGGTCGAGCTGGTCGGCGACCCGCAGCCCGGCCAGCACGGTCCGCTCGATCGCCTCCCGTTCGTCCCGGTAGGCGCCGGCGAGCGTGCCGCGCTCGCCGAACCCGGCGCGGATGCGTGCCTCGCCGTAGTCGGCGTTGGCCTCCGCCAGCGGTTTCTGCGCGATGCGGGCCCGCTCGACCATGCCACGCAAGGCGGCGGGTGCGCAGTCGGTGTACCGCAGCGCGTCCAGCGGATCGGGCGCGTGCAGCACCTCCGCCGCGGCCCGCAGCCGGACCAGGTGCCCGGCCGCGGCCCGCAACTCGGGGTGCATGAAAACCATCGGGGCTCGCTCAGGCGTAACGCAGCACGCGGCCGTCGGCGGCGTCGCGCACTTCGTCCGCCTCCCGCTCGGTGAGCTCGGCCAGCGCGCGCATTTCGGCGGCACGGGTGCGCAGCGCGGCGTTCCACGTCTCCGCGAGCCGCCGCGCCTGCGCGGAGATGCCGAAGGGCGGTCCGCCGGTCAGCGGATCCGGTTCCTCGCGGCCCAGCTCGATCACGCCCGCGGCGAACCGGCCCGTTTCCGCGGCGTCCTCCATCATCGCGGCGGCCTGCCCCAGCCTGTTTGCGCTCATCGGCACTCCTCGCTCCCGGATACTGGATACGACGTGCGACCGCCCCGCCGGTTCCGTCGGCCCGACCATGACAAGAGCCACGGAACCCGGTGCGGGGCAAGAACGTTGACCACTGGTTACAGCGTGAACTGGGTGTAGGCGTCCTGGATGCGCTGCGCGTGCGACTGGAGCACGGTGATCGCGGTGCGCTTGGCTTCGTCGCCGATGCGAGCGGCCGGGCCAGCCACGGTCAGTACCGTGGCGCGCTGACCCGGCACCCGCACCGGCACGGAGCACGACCAAACGCCCTCGTCGACCTCGCCCCAGCTGACCGCGTACCGGTTCTGCTCGGCGCGCTTCAGCTCCTCGCGCAGGCTGCTGCCACGACGGGCGACCACCTCGGCGAGCCGCCGGCTGCGCTCCGGCTCCGGCAGGCTGGCCAGCAGCATCTTGCCCGAGGAACTGACCCCCAGCGGGACCGAATGGCCCGGCTGGAAGGTGAACCGCATGGCCTGGTCGCATTCGACGCGTTCCGCGCAGACCGCCGCGTCCCCGAAGTGCTGGAACAGCAGCACGGTCTCCCGCAGTTCGCGGGCCGCCTCCTCCATCACCGGCCGGGCCAGCCTGGCCAGGTCGTTCGCCACCTGCGCGGCCCGCGCCAGCGGCATCACCTGCGAGGTGACGTGGTAGCGGCCAGCCCGGCCCTCCTCGAGCAGCTGGAGTTCCTTGAGCAGGGCCACGTACCGGTAGGTGGTCGCGATCGGGGTGCCCGCCAGCGCGGCCAGTTCGGCCACGGTGGCCTCCGGCCGTCGCTCGGAGAACGCCAGCAGCAACTGCAGCACCTTGCGGGAACTGCTCGCCCCCGGTGTCCGCTTGGCGGTCATCGCCCCATAGTTGATCAACTTCCGGACGGCCGCAACCGGCTGATCGTCGCTAGTCGCAGATGACGTCGTCGACGAGGTCCTTGGCGACCTGGTTGCCCGGGCCGCCGAAGTCCTGGGTGGACATCGACACCACAACCCCGCGGCGGCCGTCACCGCTGTAGCCGTTGCGCGTGGCGAAACCGTGGATGTCACCACCGTGCGACCACGACAGCTCCCCGCAGCTCAGCGGCGTGCTGCTGATCCCGAGGCCGTACGCGCTGCCCGGATCGGTCTCCTGCCAGGTCTTGGCGGGCACGGTCCTGCGCATTTCGGCGAATTCGGCCGGCCGCAGCAGCTTGCCGCCGAGCAGGGCCCGCCAGAACCGGCTGAGGTCGTCGGTGGTGGTGATCATGTCGCCCGCCGCGCCCGCCCAGGTCGGGCTCAGCTCCGTGGTGTCGACCACCTTCGTGGTGCCCGGCCAGACGGTGTAACCGTGGGCATGCGGGTGCGCCAGCCCGGTCCGGGCGCCGGGGGAGTAGGTGTCGCGCAGGCCCAGCGGGACCAGGATGCGCGAGCGGACCTCTGCCGCCCACGGATTGCCGGTCAGCTTCTCGATCACCATCCCGGCCAGCAGGTAGTTGGTGTTCGAGTAGTTCCAGCTGGTGCCGGGCGCGAACTCCGGCGGCTTCGCCATGGCGTCCTTCACCAGCTGCGCTGGGTCCGCTTCTTCGAACCGGTGCTCGAGGAAGTCCTGCTCGGTGGCCACCGGCAGGTCGGCGGTGTAGTTGTGCAGGCCGCTGGTGTGCTGGAGCAGCTGGCGCACGGTGATCTGGTCACCGCCGGGGCTGGTCACCACGCCGGGCAGCAGGTCGGCGACCTTGTCCTCCAGCGAGAGCCTGCCCTCGCCGACCAGCTGGAGCACCACCACCGCGACGAAGGTCTTGGTGTTGCTGCCCATCCGGAACCGGCCGTCGCGCGGGACCGGTTTCGAGGTGCCCACCTCGGCCACCCCGGAGCGCGCGGTCAGCCTCCGGTGACCGGTGTCGGCCTGTGCCTGCACGCCGACGACCCCGGCGTCGCGGATGGCGTCGAGGCTCTTCTGCAGCTCGGCCCGGTGGTAGCCGGGCGTGGCCGCCAGTGCCGGTGCGGCGGCGGTGACGGTGAGCGCGGTGATGACGGCTGCTGTGCTGATTCGTGTTCCTCGCATGAGGAAAAAGTTATTGCCGGCGCGCGCCCGGACACAGGGAGTTGCTACCCGGATCCGTGGTGGTGCTGGCCCTACCTACCGGCGGAACGCGCGCTCGAAGCGGAGCTGGCGCGTGGACACCGGGCTCAGCGCGTCACCGTCGGCAAACCAGTCGGCCAGCGCGGCCCAGGTTTCGGCGAGCTGCTGGAACTCCTTGCGGCCGCGGGGCGCGGTGCCGCGATCGCCGGGGGCACGCAGCAGGTGTGACAGCGTCACCAGCCGTTCCGCGCAGCGGCCGAGGTAGAGCTCGGTTTCCTTGTTGATGGTTTCCTCACCCTGCGGCAGCTGCCACTCCGTGCGCAGGTCCGGATCGTCGGTGAGCGCGGCGGCCCTGGTGAACAGCTCGTGCTCCGAGTAGGCCGGGAAGCGGAGGTCGTCGCAGGCGTACCCGGAGGCATGCGACCAGCGCTGCAGCGCCTTGATCGCCTGGTACCGCGTCTGCCACTCCTGGTTTCCCGACGCCAGCTGGGAAATCGTCTCCCAGGCATCCTTTTCCGCGCGGTGCCAGGTTTCCGCGGCGGCCTCGTCGACGAAGGCACGGGGTGGCGGGCTGTGCCGCCGCCAGGCGTGCGCCAGGCACGACGCGATGTGGTGGACCAGCGTCGAGGTGTAGGTGGCCAGTTCCCAGGCGTGCACGCGGCGCGGGCGCAGCGGGGTCGGGCGGTCGGGGGAGTAGGTGATCATCTCGAAGGCGCGGAACTCCGGCTGGCCACGCAGGGTCGACAGGTCCGGGTCCTCCGACATCACCCACGGCCGCCGCTGCGCGAGGTAGCCGGAATGCCGGGAGGCGGCCGCGTTGTCCAGCTGCGCGATCGCCTTGGTGATCAGGGTTTTTTTCTCGGCCGCGTCGAGCACGCGCACGGTTTCCTTGGTGGCGCTGGGTTCTCCGCGCATGCCTGAGGGCAGCAGCGCGACGGCGTACACGCAGGCGGCGTTGTAGTGCTCGTGCCAGATCGACGACGGGCCGCGCGGGGCGAGCTGCTCGGTGACGGTGTCGGTCAGCGCGTCGGCCGACGGCGGCCACGACCGGTCTTCCGCCAGCTTTTCGAACCCGCTCACCGGTGTGCCCTTGACCGCCGCGTACCCCCGCAACGGCTTGCCCATTTCGGCGTTGGCCATCGAGCGGCGCAGGTACACCGCGAGCAGGCCGAGCCGGAGGCAGTTGTCGGAGAGCAGTTCGCGCAGGCGCCTCGGCCGCGGCTCGGCGATCAGCCGTTCCAGTTCGTACTGGGCGACTTCGCAAAAGTACGCGCGCAGCCGCGCGGCCTTCTCCTCGTTGGCGGAACCGTTGGGCTCGTCGAGCAGACCGGACGGCACGGGCACGGTGTCGCGGTAGCGGTCGAACCGCAGGCGAATCGACTCCCGCATCCTGGTCTGGCGGATCCGCGTTTTGCCGTCGGAAAGCCACCAGTCGTAGGCGAGCCAGTCACCGCGGCCGAGCACCAGCGCGCGGCGGTAGCGGGCGAGCAGCAACGCGGCGGCCTCCGGCGTGGCGGGGCCGTAGTTCCGGTTTTCGCACAGGGTCACCACGTCGTCGTAGGTGACCAGGGCGGCGAGGTGCAGGTCGAGGCGCTCCTGGAGGTTGCCGATTTCCACGCGGATGTGCACGTTGGCCGGGTCCAGCTCGATCGCGCGGTGGTACTCGGCGAGCGCTTCGTCGTAGCGGCGCTCGGCCTTGTACTGGTTGGCGCGCTCGTAGGCGTCGAACAGCGCGCCGGGGATCTTCGCGCCACGCCAGCGGGCCCACTGCTGGTTGCGGCAGTACTTGCTGCGCGGGATGACCAGCGCGGCGACCGCGTTCGCGGCGCGGCCGAGCAGGCGCTGCTCGTCGTCGTCGGCGAGCAGCAGCGGGCTGGCCGCGAAACCGGGCTGGCGCACCACGTCGAGCACCAGCTGGTGCTGCCCGGAGGGCTCGGCGCGCAGGCGGCCGCTGATCCGGATCGCGTGGGGCGGGCGGGCGAGCTTGATCAGCCGGGACGCCACGCGCCACCAGCCCGTCGCCGCCTCGCCCGCGGTTTCGACGATCTGGATGAAGTCGTAGGACCGCGAAACCCCGGGGACCACGGCCGGGGTGTACATGCGTGATTCGTTGAGCTTGTTCTTGAACAGGGCGGTGACCTCGGCGGGCGAGGAGTCGCCGTCGACCTCGAACAGCTCGATGTCGACCTCGTTGGCGTTGTAGGCCGCGATTTCCAGGCGGGCGCGGCCGATGCCGTACAGGGTGAACAGGAGCGAGACCACCAGTCCGGTGAACAACGCCACGGTCATCGTGACGGAGGCGCCCACGGGTGCCTCGGCCGGAATGGTGATCCAGTAGGGGAGCAGGAGGAAGGCGACCGCCAGCAGCGCGGCCACCCCGCTGAAGACCCACCAGCGGATCATCCGCGCCTTCGGCAGCTCGGCCGGCTCGAACTCCGGCCGGCGACGAACCGGCATCACTGTTCGCGGAACCCCCTCACCCGGAAATCCTGCCAGAGGCGGGTTACGCGTGTACAGCCCGTGACGCCGGTCCTGCCACCGAGCCGAAGCCCGATCCGCGCACTACGCCAGCGCGGCTCGCAGGGTGGCCGCGGCCTGCGCGATGGCGGCGCCCGCCGCCGGGGTTTCCCGCAGCGCGTTCAGCATGACGAAGTCGTGGATCACGCCCTGGTACCGCACCGCGGTCACCGGGACGCCGGCCTGCCGCAGCTTGTTCGCGTAGGCCTCACCCTCGTCTCGCAGGACGTCCGCCTCGGCGGTGATCACCAGCGCGGGCGGCAGCCCGGCCAGTTCCGCAAGCTCCGCCCGCAACGGCGAAGCCGTGCTTTCCGCGCGCTGCGCCGGATCCGTCGTGTACTGGTCCCAGAACCACTGCATGCCGTCACGCCGCAGGAAGTAGCCCTCGGCGAACAACCGGTACGACTCGGTGTCGAAGTTCGCGTCGGTCACCGGGTAGAACAGCACCTGCTGCCGGAACGAAACCCCGCCACGCCGCTTCGCGAGCAGCGTCACCGCGGCGGTCATGTTGCCGCCGACCGAATCCCCGGCGATGGCGATCCGCGCGGGGTCCAGGCCGTGCTCGCCGCCGTGCTCGGCAACCCACTTCGCGGCCGTGTAGTTCTGCTCGATCGCGACCGGGTATCTCGCTTCCGGCGAAAGGCTGTACTCCGGGAAAACCACGGCCGCTCCGGCACCGGTGGCCAGTTCGCGGACGAGCCGGTCGTGCGTGTGCGCGTTGCCGAAAACCCAGCCGGCGCCGTGGATGTACACGATCACCGGCAGCGGGCCGGTGAGCCCGGCCGGGCGGATGATCCGGATCCGGACGTCACCGGGAATGGTCAGGTCCTCGATCTCCGCGTCCGGCTTCTCGATCTCCCCGGACTGCACCTCGTCCACCGCCTTGCGGCCCTCGGCGGGCGGCAGGTCGAACAGGAACGGCGGCTGCGAGGTGGCTTCGGCGAAGGCCTGTGCGGCCGGTTCGAGCGGCAGGTCGTGCGGGTTGGTGGTCATGGTTCTTCCTCTCCTTTTCGGAAAATCTCAAGCGGTCTGGCGAACGGCCCAGTCGAGGACGTGGTCGGCGACCTCTTCCCAGCCGGGCTCTCCGGCGATGAAGTGGCTGCGCCCGGCGAACTCCACGTACTCGGTGACGGCCGGGGACCGGCGGTAGCGGTGGTGTGCCTCCCGCACCAGCGAAGGCGGCACGATGCGGTCCGAACCACCGGCGACCAGCAGCAGCGGCGCGCGGTCCGGCTTGCGCAGGTCGACCTTCGTGGCGGCGTTCGGGTTGAAGTTGGCGAAGGCGGCCTGGAACAGCGGACGCCCCGGCGCCGGGATGTGGAACCTTTCCCATGCCTGACGTGAATCCGCGGCGTTCAGCGTGTTCGCGAAGCCGTAGTGGAACTGCTCCGGCGTCAGGCCGACCGTGCGCCCGCGGTTCGCCGGGTTCTTCAGCACCGGCAGGCTGCTCCGGATCGAGGAGACCGGCAGCCGCAGCACGCCCTTGATCGGCGCCGGGTCGAGCGCCACCCCGGCGGCGCCGAGGCCGCGGCTGAGCAGGACCTGCACGATCGTGCCGCCGAACGAATGCCCGACCAGGATCGGCGGCCGGTCCAGCTGCCGGATGAGTCTCTCGTAGTGGTCGGCGACTTCGGTGACCCCGAGCCCGTTCAGCTTCGACGGGTCGCGGCGCACGTCCTCGATGTCGCCCTCGGCACCCGGCCACGCCGGCGCGAGCACGGTGTAACCCGCCTTCTCGTAGCGCTCCAACCAGTTTTGCCAGCTCAGCGGGGTCATCCACAGGCCGTGGATCAGGACGATGGTGTCGGGGCGGTTCATCACTGCTCCTAAATGAGGGAGAACGTTCTGTCTCGTTCTGGTGAGACCGAAGTTAGCCCGCCGAGCAGGCGTCGTCAAGCAAAATGAGACAGAACGTTCTGTTACAGTCGTCTCATGGAGAAGTCACCAGCCCGCCGTTCGGCGGCCAGGACCCGGCTGCTGGAGGCGGCCGCACGCATCTTCTACGCCGAGGGCATCCACGCGATCGGCGTGGACCGCGTGATCGAGGAGGCCGACGTCAGCCGGGCCACCTTCTACCGGCACTTCCCGTCGAAGGACGAACTCGTCCGCGCCTATCTGGAAGCCGAGGACCACGCGATCCGCGCGAACGTCGCGGCCGCCGCCGAACGCTTCGACAATCCTCGTGAGGTGCTGGAAGGCCTGGTCAGCGGACTGGGCGACCAGATCTGCGGGGCCGGGTTCCGCGGCTGCCCGTTCATCAACGCCGCCGTCGAGTACCCCGATCCGGCGCATCCCGTCCGCCAGGCCGTGCGCGCGCACCGCGACTGGTTCGCCGGGGCGCTTTCCGAACTGGCCGTCGCGTCCGGCATTCCGGCCGAGCTGTCCGGGACGCTGGTGTTCCTGCGTGACGGCGCGATGGTCGGCGGTTACCTGGAGGAGCCGGAGGCCGTCCGCGCGCAGCTGCTGCTTTCGGTCAGGGCGTTGGTGCGCTAGCCGGGCACGGCTCGTAGACGAACCGCGGGTCCGCGTCCAGCGCGGCGATCAGCGTCGCGGCCTGGTCCTTGCGCGGGAACACCACGGCGTAGAGCTGCGTGCCCTCGCGCCGGAAGTTCGCCACCTGGTAGCTGCCGCGGTAGATCGCGTCGTCCGTGCACTGTGGACGGACGGCGAACCCGTTGCCGGTGACGATGCCCAGCGCGGGCCGGCGCACGTTGACCACGTAGTCGTAGTCGTGCGCGATGTGCCCGATCGGACCGCTTTCCTCGGTGCGCAGGCCGTTGCGCGCGATGTGCTCGTCGGTCAGCCCGAGCACGTCGACCACCGGCACCCGCGGCCCCGCGCGGTAGGACAGCGCGCCGTTGGCGTAGGTGCTGATCAGCGTGCCCGGCGGCAGGTTCTGCCCGAGCAGCGAGCCGAACTCCTCCATCTCGGCGATCTTCGCGCGCCACTGGTGCATCAGGTCGAGCATCTTCGGATCGGTGATCGACACCAGCAGCGACAGCCCGCAGATCGCGGCGGCGGCCAGCGGCATCAGGCGCAGTCCGGCCACGCGCGTCCGCAGGCGCTCGGTGTCCAGCAGGCCGTACGCGGCGACCGAGGCGACGCCGAGCAGCGGCGGCACCGGCGCGAGCAGCCGGTACGCGGGCATCCAGTCACCGCCGGCGTAGGTGATGAACGCGAGGTAGGCGAACGCCGTGCCGAAGATCAGCCAGACCAGCGATCGCTGCTCGGCCCCGCCGTCGGCCTTGAACCACACCAGCCCGGCCATCGCCAGCACCGCGAGCACCAGGAAGCCCAGTGACGCCAAGGCAAAGCCGCCGAGGTACTCGCCGCCCTGCGCGAGCTGCCAGCCGAACGAGCCACCCGACTTCGCCGCGACCGCGTTGGGCAGCAGGTGCCCGTAGTAGACGACCCGCCAGATGGTCCACGGCAGCGCCAGCACCAGCAGCCCGGCGGCGTATTCCAGCACCGGCCGCCAGTTCGTCCGCTTCCGGATCGCGCGCACCAGCAGGTAGAGCCCGGCCAGCACGGCGATCAGCAGCCCGTCCGGCCGGGTCATCCCGGCCAGCGCGACCAGCAGCCCAGCGATCAGCGGCCGCTTCGCCGCCAGCGCGTACAAGACACCGAGCACGAGCAGCAGGAACAGCGGCGTTTCCAGGCCGGACGGCCCGTAGGCGGCCAGCCCGCTGGCCCCGGCGGTGAGCACCGCGGCGAGCACGCCGAGCGCCTTGTCGGCGTCCTTGCTCACCAGCCGGTTGACCAGGAAGTACGAAAGCACCACGCACGCGACGGTGCAGACCACCCCGAGCACCGCCGCGCCGACCACGATGCCCTTGCCGAACAACGCCTTCGGCACGGCGATCAGGACCATCCACAGGAAGTTCGAGTAGCCCTCGACCCGCTCGCCCATGTTGAACACCGGGCCGTTGCCGTCGGCGAGGTTCTCCGAGTAGCGGAAGGTGATGAACGCGTCCTCGGCGACGGTGGAGAACAGCGCCTGGTGGCCGAGCGAGTAGGCGACCGCGAGCGTCAGTGCGGCGACGCGCCATGCCCGGCTGGTGGAGATGCGGGTCCATCCGCCGAGAACGAAAACGGCCAGCAGCAGCCAGCCGCAGATGAGCGCAACCACACCAGGTCCTCACGCAACGGGGTCGGGGTCGCCGGTCAATCTACCGGGGCGCCTGCCTGGGACTTTGCCCCGCCTGGACTGTCGGTGGTCCGTGCGAGGATCGGCTCATGGAACCTGCCGACACCCCCGAGGTCGCCGAGCCGCTGGCCGGCCGCGAGCCGCTGCAGGCCTTCCTCCGCCGTCAACCGCACCACCGGATCCCGTTGCCGCCCGCGCTCGACGGAGCCCGCGGGCGGACGCCGTCGGGCACCGTGCACCTGGTCAACGACGCCTGGCTGCCGGTGTGCGGTGCCGGGCTGAACACCTGGGACCCGTTGCGCGGCCTGGCGCCGACCGAGGAGCCGGTGAGCTGCCGCCGGTGCGCCGACGTGCACCTGAAGGAGGTGCACACGGGTCAGCTCAAGTTGTTCTGAGCCGCGCGCTGACGCGTTCGTGGAAGGGGCGTGCCTCCAGCGCGCGGGTGGCGGCCGCGACCAGCTCGGACAGCGACCCGGGCAACTCGGCTTCGAACTCGGCCAGCGCCGCCTCGGTTGCCGTCCATTCGGCGTCGAGCACGGGCAGCAGCTCGCGGGTTTTCGCGGTCAGGTGCACGATGCGCTCGCGGGCGTCGGTGCCGGGGTGCAGCTCGGCGAAGTCGAGCTTGCGCATCTGCGTGACGGTCTGGCTGGCGGCGGAATGCGTCACGCCCAGCGCCTCGGCCAACGCCCGGATCGGCAGCGGCCCGCGCTCGGCCAGCGTGCGCACCACCGGGGTGAAGCGCGGCCGGAACCCGGGCAGACCCAGATCGGCGTAGACGCGGGCGACGTCGCCGTCGAGCAGTTCGAGCAGGTGTCGGAGGCGGGTACCGAGCTGCGCGGAGGTCACGGGCGCAGTGTAACAGTGCTAATATAACAGCGCTGATACATCTGGAGGGCCATGTACACGCACACCGATCCCCACGACCAAGGCCTGCTCGACGTCGGCGACGGCAACCACGTCTACTGGGACGTCTCCGGGAATCCGGCTGGCAAGCCCGCCGTGCTGCTGCACGGCGGTCCGGGGGTCGTCTCGCCCGGCGGGCGCCGCTACTTCGATCCGGACGCCTACCGCGTGGTGCAGTTCCACCAGCGCGGCGTCGGGCTGAGCACGCCGTCGATCGCCGAGTACGAGACCGATCTCAGCGTCAACACCACCCATCACCTGCTGTCCGACATGGAGCGGTTGCGCGAGCACCTCGGCATCGAGCGCTGGCTGGTGTTCGGCGGTTCGTGGGGCGCGACGCTGGCCTTCGCCTACGCGGAACGGTTCCCCGAGCGCGTCACCGAACTGGTGCTGGTGGCGATCACGAACACCCGCCCGTCGGAGACCGACTGGCTCTACCGCGGGCTCGGCGCGTTGTTCCCCGAGGCGTGGGACCGGTTCCACGAGGGAGCCGGGCGAGAAGACGACGTGGTCGGTGGCTACCACCGGCTGCTCAACGACCCCGATCCGGCGGTCCGCGAGAAGGCCGCGCGCGACTGGTGTGCCTGGGAAGCGGCGGCGGTGGACGAGGACCCCGCGGACCCGGATCCACGCTGGGCGGACCCGGAGTTCCGCATGGTCTTCGCCCGGACCGCCGCGCACTACTTCCACCACCACGCCTGGCTGGAGGACGGCGTGCTGCTGCGCGAGGCGGGCAAGCTGGCCGGAATCCCGGGCGTGATGGTGCACGGCAGGCTCGACCTGAGCGCACCGCTGGTCACCGCGTGGGAGATGGCGAAGGCCTGGCCGGACGCCGAGCTCAAGGTGATCCGCGACGCCGGCCACTTCGCCGAGGGCGCGATGGGCGAGGCCCTGCTCGAAGCCGTCGACCGGTTCCGCTGAGCAGCGGAAGATCAGCGGAAGTCGTCGGCGTGGTCGGCGGCCCAGGTGGCGAAGGTCCGCGCCGGTTCGCCGATGTGGTCTTCCAGCGTCGGGCCGACCGGCTGCGGGGTGGTGCCCGCCGCCTCCATCGCGTCGAGCGCCGCGTCGGGCAGGTGGGTGGCTTGCTCGCGCGGCAATTTCTCCACCTTGAGGGAACGGCCGATCGCCGCGCCGATGAGGTCCACGTGCTGCCGCACCGAAAGCGACTCCGGCCCGGTCAGCGAGTAGGCCTTGCCCGCGTGCCCCGGCCGGGTCAGCGCGTGGCGGGCGAGCTGCGCGATGTCCTGCTCGTGCACCGAGTTCATGTGCATTTCGGGGAACGCCTCCCTGGCGACACCGTGTTCGCGGATGCCGGGTGCCCAGGCGAGCGTGTTCGTGGCGAAGGCACCGGGCCGGAGGAAGGTCCACGGAATGCCGGACGCCTCGATCGGCCGTTCCGCCGCCAGGTGCCATTCGGCGATCCCGGGCGCCATCTCCGGCTCGGCCGAGGCCAGCGAGGACAGCAGCACGATGTGCTCGACGCCGCTCGCCGCCGCCAGGAACTCCGGGATCACCTCGGGCTTGGCGTAGAGGAACACCTTCGTGACGCCGGTGAGGTCGAAGCCCGGCACGAGTTCCACGCCGTCGGGCACCACGGCATCGGGTGAACTGCTCGACGCCCGCACCTTCTCCCCTTCGGCGAGCAACTGGTCGATGAGCGCGCGGGCGACGGAACCCCGTGCCCCGGTGACAAGAATGGTCATGGACCGATGGTCTGCGCGGACAACATGAGCGATCCAGTGAACGCGTGACTGTCGGCGGGATCCTCCGCGACCTAGCCTCAGATGGTGACTTCGCACGCGTTCGACGCTCTCGATCGCCGTTTGCTCCACGCCCTCCAGCTCGACGGCCGGGCCTCGTTCAGCCGGATCGGCGAGGTGCTCGGGGTGTCCGGGCAGACCGTCGCCCGGCACTACACCGCGCTGCGGTCGCACGGCATGATCAAGGTGATCGGGCTGAGCGATCCGGACCTGCTCGGCGAAGTGCTGTGGCTGACCAGGGTGCGCTGCACGCCGGACGCGGCCGGTGCGGTGGCGGGCGCGATCGCCCGCCGCGACGACACCGCCTGGGTGCACCTGACCTCGGGCGGGACCGAGATCGTCTGCGTGACCAGGGTGCCCGGCGGCAACAGCGACGAGAACACGCCGCTGCTGCAGCAACTCCCGCACACGCCGCGCGTGCTGGACGTGACCGCGCAGTGCGTGCTGAACGTGTTCCTCGGTGGTGGCGAGGGCTTGCTGCGCAAGGCCCGCGTGCTCACCGCCGCCGAGGTCGAGGCGCTGAGCTGGACCACCGACGCCACGCCCCGGCACGAGATGTCCGAGCAGGACTGCGCGATGCTCGCGCTGCTGCGCACCGACGGCCGCACCCAGATCGCCGAGCTGGCCGCGGCCACCGGCTGGTCGCAGACCACGGTCCGGCGGCGGCTGGCCGAGCTGCGGGCCGGTGGCCTGCTGCGGTTCGTCGTGGACTTCGACCACCGGCTGCTCGGCTACGGGGTGCACGTGCTGCTGTGGTTGTCCGTCGAGCCCGCCGACCTGGAGATGGCGGGCACGCTGATGGCCGAGGAACACCCCGAGGTCGCCTACGTCGCGGCGACCACCGGCCGGACGAACCTGGTCGCCGGAGTGGTCTGTACCAGTGTGAAGGACCTGTACGGCTACCTGACGCGACGGCTGGCGGTGCTGCCCGGCGTCCGGCAGATCGAGACCGCGCCCGTGGTGCGGACGCTCAAGAGCGCCACCGTGCTCAACCCCGGCCGCCCGGGGGCAACCGGGTGGTGAAGCGGCCGAAACCGGACAGCGGCGTTGCCGCCCGCGCGAGCGCGTTCGTACTTTCCGGTGATGACTGGTGGACTGAACCGGCGTAGCTTCCTGCAGACCTCCGCGTTGGGCGCGGGCGCGCTCGCGCTGCCCGCCACGGCGACCGCCGCGGCGGCAGGGGCGGAAGGGAAGGCGGGTGTGCTCCGCGCCGAACGGCTGACCGTCGAGTACGCGGAAACCTTGCTGGGCACCGATGTCGCCCGGCCGCTGCTGTCGTGGGTGCCGGTCGCCGCCGGGCACCACGCACGGCAGACGGCCTACCAGATCGAGGTCGCGGGCGGCTGGGATTCGGGGCGCGTCGAGTCCGACCGCTCGACCGCCATCGCCTACGACGGGCCGCCGCTGAGCCCGCGCACGCGGTACGAGTGGCGTGTCCGGATCTGGGACCAGCACGGGCAGCCGTCGGACTGGAGCGCGTGGAGCTGGTGGGAGACCGGCTTCCTCGGTACCGCGTGGACGGCGGCGTGGATCGGCGCGCCCGCCCCGGCGGCGCCGCTCGACTTCACCGGCGCGTCGTGGATCTGGTCGCCGGGCAGCACCACCGGCAACGCGCCGGCCGGGCCGCGCTGGTTCCGCGCCGCGGTCGACCTGCCCGGCGATGTCACCGAGGCGGAGGTCGTCGCCACCGCGGACGACGACTTCACGCTGTTCCTCAACGGGCAGCAGGTGCTCCACGCGCCGGAGCAGGTCGACGGCTGGCGGACCGCGCGGCACACCAAGGTCCCCGTCGCCGGCGGGCGGGTGGTGCTCGGCGCGCTGGCCACGAACCGCGGCTCGGTTTCGGTCAACCCGGGCGGGTTGCTGGTCCGGTTCCGCGCCGGGACAACCGAGCTGGTCACCGGCGCCGGCTGGCGTGTCGCGGAGTCCGAGCAGAGCGGCTGGGAGCAGCCGGACTTCGACGACAGCGGCTGGGCCGAGGCGGTGGTGCTGGCGCCGTACGGCCAGGGCCCGTGGGGCAGCGGCGTTTCCGTGCAGCCACCGCAGATCCCGGCACCACTGCTGCGGCGTGAGTTCACTGTGGACAAACCGGTGGCGAGCGCGCGGTTGTACATCAGCGGATTGGCGTACTACGAAGCCGAGCTCAACGGGAAGCGCGTCGGCACGCAGGTGCTCGATCCCGGGTTCACCGACTACGACCGGACCGTGCTATACACCACGCATGACGTCACCGGCCTGCTCACCGGAGGCGCGAACGCGATCGGCGTGACGCTCGGGCGCGGCTTCTACGGCATGACCACCCCGAACGTCTGGCGCTGGGAGAAGCCGGACTGGCGCGGGGAACCGAAACTGCTGGCGCGGCTGGAGATCACGCATCCCGACGGCAGCCGGACCACGATCGGGTCGGACACCTCGTGGCGGCTGGCCGACGGCCCGACCGTCTCGGATTCCTTGTACGCGGGCGAATCCTACGACGCGCGCTTGGTACAGCCGGGCTGGTCGTCGGCCGGTTTCGACGACAGCGCCTGGCGGTCGCCGGTCGAGCACGCGGCGCCGAAGGGCGTGGTGCGCGCCCAGCAGCACGAGCCGATCGAGGCAGTGGAAACCGTGACGCCGGTGTCGGTGACCACCTTGCGGCCCGGCGTTTTTGTCGCCGACATGGGGCGCATGATGGCGGGGTGGACGCAGCTGACCGTGCGCGCGCCCGCCGGAACCACCGTCGAACTGCGGCACGGCGAGCGGCTGCGCGACGACGGCAGCGTGATCTGGGAGAACGGGCACGTGCCCGGCAGGCACCAGAAGGACTTCTACACCTGCGCGGGCACCGGTGAGGAAACCTGGGAGCCGAAGTTCTCGTACAAGGGCTTCCGGTACGTCGAGGTGCACGGGCTGCCGTCACCGCCGAAGCTGCTCGGCCGCGTGGTGCACACGAAGGTCCGCGAGGTCGCCACTTTCCGGTGCTCCGAGCCGTTCTTCGAGCAGCTCGACCGCGCGATGCGCCGGACGCTGCTGAACAACCTGCACGGCATTCCCACCGACACCCCGATGTACGAGAAGAACGGCTGGACCGGTGACGCGCAGGTCGGCGCGCCCAGCCTGGCGCATGCCTTCGCCGTGCCGCGGTTCCTCACCAAGTGGATCGGGGACCTCGCGGACAGCCAGAACGAACCCGGTCAGCTGCCGGTGATCGTGCCGAGCGGCGGCTGGGGTTACCAGGAGCTGGCGCCCGCTCCGGAGTGGACGACGGTTTATCCTTTCCTGGTCAGGGAAATGTACCGGTGGTACGGCGACGACCGGGTGGCCGCGGAGCACTGGCAGCCGTTGACCAAGTACCTGGACTGGGAGATCGGCAGGCTGGAGAACGGGCTGGCGGTCACCGCGCTGGGCGACTACCTGCCGCCCGGGTACGGCGGGGTGCCGCCGGAGGACACCCGGCTGACCGCGACGGCGTACCTGCACCGCGCACTGGTCGGCACGGCGGAACTCGGTGAGCTGCTGGGGCGCGGGGACGATGCCGCGCGGTACCGGTCGGTGGCGGACGGGTTGCGCGAGGCGTTCAACGCGGCCTTCCTCGGGCCGGACGGGCACTACCGCACAGCGAAGGACCCGGACTACCGGCAGACCTCGAACGCCATCCCGCTCGCCTTCGGCCTGGTACCGGCGGGCGCGGAGAAGTCCGTTGTGGACAGTCTGGTGGCGGACATCAGGGCCAGGGGCGACCACCTGAACACCGGTGCGCTCGGCACCAGCGTGCTGCTGCGGGTGCTCACCGCGCACGGGCACGCCGACGTCGCGCACGCCATCGCGACGCAGCGGACCTATCCGAGCTGGGGTTACTGGTTCGACAACGGCGCCGACACGATGTGGGAGATGTGGCAGCTGGACTCACGGTCGCGGGACCACTACTTCCAGGGGACCGTGACGCAGTGGCTGTACGAGAACGTCGCCGGGCTGCGGCCGGGGGACAACGGGTACCGGACGTTCACCGTGCGGCCGGACGCGCGGGCCGGGGTGCACTGGGCGGGCAGCACGGTGGAGACCGTCCGGGGCCGCGTCGGTGTGCACTGGGCCAAGGTCGGCGGCGGCCTGCGGCTGACCGTGGAGGTGCCGGTGGGCTGCACCGCCGAGGTCCATGTGCCCGCTGGGGTCGCTGGCGAGGTGACCTCGGTTCCGGCCGCGGAGTACGTGCGGATGGACCGCGGCTGCGCTGTTCACCGGCTCGGCCACGGGCAGTGGCGGTTTGTCACGCGTACGGCCTGATGGGTGGCTTGAAACGTTCTAATCCGTGTTGGCGGCGGTATAGCTGTCCGTAGTTGTCTGCGTTCTTACTGTGTCGGGACGCGTCAATTCCGGGAGTTTGGCCGCCAAAAACTTGACATGGCTCACACTCGCGCAGCACGCTCGCCTCAGCCGTGGATTGAAACGATTTATTCACGGGAGGGAGACCGGTGACCGAGCTGCGCGAGGTGAGCAAGTCCTTCGGTGCGGTGCGGGCGCTCTCCGGGGTGTCCATCGACCTGCGGCCGGGCGAGGCCCACGCCCTGCTCGGCGAGAACGGCGCCGGCAAGTCCACGCTGATCAAGGTGCTCGCCGGGGTCCACCGGCCGGACGAGGGCAGCGTGCTCGTCGACGGTGAGCCCGTCCGGTTCGGCGGTCCCGCCGACGCGAGGGACGCCGGGATCGCGGTGATCTACCAGGAGCCCACGCTGTTCGGGGACCTCTCGGTGGCGGAGAACGTGTTCATGGGCCGCCAGCCCCTGCGGTCCGGGTGGCGGATCGACACGCGCGCCATGCACGAGGCCGTGCGGGAGCTGTTCGGGCGGCTCGGCGTCGCGCTCGACCCGGCGCGGCCCGCCCGCGGGCTGTCGATCGCCGACCAGCAGGTGGTCGAGATCGCCAAGGCGCTCTCCTTCGACGCGCGGGTGGTGGTGATGGACGAGCCGACCGCCGCACTGTCCGAAGTGGAGGTTCGCCGCCTGTTCGGTGTGGTCAGGGCCCTGCTCGAAGCGCAGGTCGCGGTGCTTTTTGTCTCGCACCGGCTCGACGAGGTCTTCGAATTGTGCACCCGCGCGACCGTGCTGCGCGACGGCGAGCACGTCTGGACCGGCGAACTGGCCGGGCACACCCCCGAAGACCTGGTGCGCCGCATGGTCGGCCGCGAGCTGTCCACGCTCTTCCCCAAGCAGGACACCACGCTCGGTGAGGTCGCGCTCGAGGTGAGTCGCCTGACCAGGGAAGGCGTGTTCACCGACGTGTCCT
This sequence comes from Amycolatopsis albispora, assembly GCF_003312875.1. Lineage (NCBI taxonomy): Bacteria > Bacillati > Actinomycetota > Actinomycetes > Pseudonocardiales > Pseudonocardiaceae > Amycolatopsis > Amycolatopsis albispora. The sequence goes on along the minus strand of NZ_CP015163.1, from coordinate 4,849,955 downwards.
TCGAGCTGCGCGCGGGCGAGATCGTCGCGCTCGCCGGGCTCGTCGGCGCCGGCCGCAGCGAGGTGGCGCGGGCGATCTTCGGCATCGACCGGCCGGACGCCGGAACCGTGCGGTGCCAGGGCAAACCGCTGAAACCGGGCTCACCGACGGCCGCGATGGCGGCCGGAATCGGCTTTGTGCCTGAGGACCGGCGGCAACAGGGCCTGGTGATGGACGCTTCCATCGAGCGGAACGCGGCGCTGGCTTCGCTCGGCACGCTCAGCCGCGGTGGACTGATCCGCCGTCGTGACGAGCGCACGCTCGCCAAGGATTGGGCCATCCGGTTAAGCCTCAAGTTCGCCCGCCTGAGTGACCCGGTCGGAGTCCTCTCTGGCGGCAACCAGCAGAAGGTCGTGCTGGCGAAGTGGCTGGCGCGACGCCCGGCCGTCCTGATCGTGGACGAGCCGACCCGCGGCATCGACGTCGGCACCAAGGCGGAGGTGCACCGGCTGCTTTCGGAACTGGCCGGGGAGGGGGTGGCGGTGCTGATGATCTCGTCGGAACTGCCCGAGGTGCTCGGCATGGCCGACCGGGTCCTGGTAATGCACGAGGGCAACCTCGCCGCGGAGCTAGACCGGGCCGCTGCCACCGAGGAGTCGGTCGCCCTCGCGGCGGCGGGGCGAGCATGAACGCCGCTTCGACTGAGCCCCCACGGCCCACCGACCCCACGGAGCCGGCGGGGCCCACGGATTCCAGTGGGCTCACGGCACCGACCAGCGCCACCGAGCCCACTGAACCCGCCGGGTCCGCCGGGTCCGCCGAACCCGCCGAGGCCACCGGGTCCCCCACCGGGCCCGAGCCCACTGCGCCCGCCGGGTCTGCCGGGGTTGCCGGGGCCGCCGAGCACACCGGGGCTAGCGGGTCCGCCGGGCCCGCGCAGCCTGCCGAGTCTGGCGGGCGCGCCAGGTCCGCCGGATCGGTCGAGTCAGCCGGGCCAACCGGGTCTGCCGGATCCGCCGGGGCCACCGGATCCGCCGGGGCCAGCAAGGCGATCGAGCCCGCAAAGGCCGCAAAGCCCCCTCGGGCCACTATGTCCACAGTGGAGCGAGTGGCCTCAGAGCGCGGAGCGGGTGCCCGCAGGCTCGCCGACCGCGCGGGCAAGGTCCGCGAACTGGGCATCCTGCTCGCCCTGCTCCTCGTCGTCGCTGGCACGGCGTTCAGCAATCCCCGGTTCATCGAGGCGCAGAGCGTACGCGACCTCCTGCTCAATGCCTCCATCGTGGCGCTGCTCGCGGTCGGCCAGACCATCGTGGTGATCACGCGCAACGTGGACCTGTCCGTCGGCTCCGTCCTCGGACTGGCTGCCTTTCTCACCGCCGATGCCTTCGCCGCCAACCACGAGCTGCCGGTGGCCGTCGGGGTCGGCTTCGGCGTGGTGATCGGGTTGGCCTGCGGGGCGGCGAACGGACTGGTCGTCGCGCTCGGGCGGGTGCCGAGCCTGGTGGTCACCCTCGGCACGCTCTACGTCTTCCGCGGCCTCGACTTCGCGCTCGCCTCCGGGCAGCAGATCAACGCCGCCGACCTGCCCGGCAGCCTGCTCGCCCTGGGCAGCGGCCGACTGCTCGGCGTGCCGAACCTGGTGCTGATAACCCTGATCGTGGTGCTCGCCGCGTGGTTCTACCTGCGCTCCTACCGCTCCGGCAGGCAGTTGTACGCGATGGGCTCCAATCCCGACGCCGCCGTCCTCGCCGGGATTCCGGTGCCCCGCCGCACCTTCACCGCGTTCGCCGTGTCCGGGGCGATCGCGGGCCTCGCCGGCGCGTTGTGGGCCGCGCGGTACGGCACGGTCGACGCGGCTGCGGGCACCGGGCTCGAACTGCAGGTGGTCGCGGCCGTGGTGGTCGGCGGCGTGGCCATCTTCGGCGGCTCCGGCACGGTGCTCGGCGCGGCACTGGGCGCGCTGCTGCTCAGCACCATCGCTGGCTCGCTGGTGGTGGTCGGGGTGCCCGCGTTCTGGCAGCAGGCCATCACCGGCGCGTTGCTGCTCGCCGCCATCTCGATCGACCGGCTGGTGGCGTTGCGCCTCGCGGCCGCACTGCGACGCACCAGGAACGGAGGCGCGTGATGGCCCGCCTGCTGCGCTGGGAGTCGGTGCTGGTCCTGCTGCTCGTGGCAGTCGCCGTGGTGGGCAGCGTCCGCACCGGCGGCACCTTTCTCTCCGGCGGCAACCTGTTCTACCTCGGCCTGGACATCGCCGAAATCGCCCTGATCGCGTTGCCGCTGACGCTGGTGGTGGTCTCCGGCGAGATCGACCTGTCGGTGGCGTCGGTGCTCGGGCTGTCCAGCGCGCTGGTCGGCACGCTGTGGAACGCGGGATGGGCGCTGGAGCTGATCCTGCCGGTGGCCGTGCTGGCCGGGGCCCTGTGCGGGGCGCTCAACGGACTGCTCGTCACCCGGCTCGGCCTGCCGTCGCTCGCCGTCACCATCGGCACGCTGGCGTTGTACCGCGGACTCGCGCTGGTGCTGCTCGGTGACACCGCGGTCGCCGACTTCCCGGCCAGCTTCACCCAGTTCGGCAACACGCCGATCCCCGGCACGCGGATCCCGTACCCGATCCTGCTGTTCGCGCTGCTGGCCGTCGGGTTCGCCGTGCTGCTGCACCACAGCTCGTTCGGCCGGTCCACCTTCGCCATCGGCGCGAACCCGGAGGCGGCGTGGTTCTCCGGGATCCGGGTCAAGCGCGTCAAGCTGATCCTCTTCGTGCTGACCGGCGCGGTCGCCGCGGTCGCCGGAATCGTCTACACCCTCCGCTTCTCCAGCGCCCGCGCGGACAACGGCAACGGGCTCGAACTGGCCGTGGTCGCCGCGGTGCTGCTCGGCGGGGTGTCGATCTTCGGCGGCAAGGGCACGCTCGGCGGCGTCATCGCCGGGGTGCTGCTGCTCGGCGGCCTGCGCAACCTGTTGATCCTCGACGACGTTTCGACCGAGGTGCTGACCGTGGTCACCGGCGCGCTGCTGCTCGCCGGTGTGCTCATCCCGCGCTTGCTCGGCAGCCGGTATTTCCCAGCAGGAAGGAAAACCTGATGAACGCCTCCACCGTCACACGACGAGGTGTCGCGGTACTCGGCATGGCCCTGCTGCTCGCCTCCTGCAGCGGGACCACAAAGGACAGTGCGGGACAGGGCCCGGCGCCACAGGCCACCGGTGCGGCCAATCCCGCGGCACCGGTGAAAACCGGGTTGAAGATGACCTTCCTGCCCAAACAGGTGAACAATCCGTACTTCACCGTGGTGCAGCAGGGCGGCGAGAAGGCGGCGGGTGAGCTGCAGGCCGAGTTCAAGGCGACCGGCCCGTCCGACGCCAGCGCGTCCTCGCAGGTCACCTACATCAACACCGCCGCACAGCAGCGCCAGGACGCGCTGATCATGGCGGCCAACGACGAGAACGCGGTGGCCCCGGCGCTGAAAACCGCGCGGCAGCAAGGCATGAAGGTGGTCACGCTCGACTCCGACGTGGCCACCGACGCCCGCGACGTGTTCATCAACCAGGCCGATTCCCGCGACATCGCGGTGAAGCAGGTCGAGCTGATCTCGCAGGCGGTCGGCGGCAGCGGGGAGATCGCGATCCTCTCGGCGACCGCGAACGCGACCAACCAGAACACCTGGATCGAGATCATGAAGCAGGAACTGGCCAAGCCGGAGCACGCCGGGCTGAAGCTGGTCGAAATCGCCTACGGCAACGACGACGACCAGGTGTCCTTCCAGAAAACGCAGGGCCTGCTGCAGGCGCACCCGCAGCTCAAGGGCATCGTCTCGCCGACCACCGTCGGCCTGGCCGCGGCCGGGCGCTACCTCAGTTCCTCCGAGTACAAGGGGAAGGTCGCGCTGACCGGGCTCGGCACGCCGAACCAGATGCGGGCCTACGTCAAGGACGGCACGGTCGGCTCGTTCGCGCTGTGGGAGCCGAACAAGCTCGGCTACCTCGGCGTGCAGGCGGCGACCGCGCTGGCGTCCGGCCGGATCACCGGCGCGCCGGGTGAGAAGTTCACCGCCGGGGAACTGGGGGAGTACACCATCGGCGCGGAGGGAGAGGTCGTGCTCGGCCCGCCGACCGTGTTCGACGCGGCCAACATCGACCGGTTCGACTTCTGAGAGGGGTACCGCATGAGTTCGTGGGCAGCAGCCGCCGAGGTGCTGCGTGCACAGCGGATCGAGACGCCGTCGTGGGCGTACGGGAATTCGGGCACCCGGTTCAAGGTGTTCGCGCAGCGGGGGATCCCGCGTGACCCGTACGAGAAGATCGATGACGCGGCCAAGGTGCACGAGCTGACCGGCGTGGCGCCGAGCATCGCGCTGCACATCCCGTGGGACCGCGTCGAGGACTTCGGCGCGCTCGGCCGGTACGCCGCCGACCGCGGGATCGAGCTGGGCGCGATCAATCCGAACGTGTTCCAGGAGGACGACTACCGGCTCGGCAGCCTGTGCAACCCCGATCCGGGGGTGCGCCGCAAGGCCGTAGACCACCTGCTGGAGTGCGTGGAGATCGGGCGGGTCACCGGCTCGGGCGTGCTGTCGGTGTGGATGGCCGACGGCACCAACTACGCCGGGCAGGACAACATCCGCGCCCGCCAGGACCGGCTGCACGAGGGGCTTCGCGAGGCGTACGACCGGATGCCGGAGAACATGCGCCTGCTGCTCGAATACAAGTTCTTCGAGCCGCACTTCTACACCATGGACGTGCCGGACTGGGGCACGTCGTTCGCGCAGTGCCTGCGGCTCGGCGAGCGCGCGCAGGTGCTGGTGGACACCGGGCACCACGCGCCGGGCACGAACATCGAGTTCATCGTCGCGGTGCTGCTGCGGGAGGGCAGGCTCGGCGGGTTCCACTTCAACAGCCGCAACTACGCCGACGACGACCTGATCGTCGGTGCGGCGGACCCGTTCCAGCTGTTCCGGATCATGCACGAGCTGGTCAGCGCGGGCGGGCTGGACCCGGCCGCGAACGTGGCCTTCATGCTCGACCAGTGCCACAACCTGGAGCCGAAGGTGCCGGCGATGATCCGCTCGGTGCTCAACGTCCAGGAGGCGACGGCGAAGGCACTGCTGGTCGACGCCGGCGCGCTGGCGCGGGCGCAGGCCGAAGGTGACGTGCTGGGCGCGAACGCGGTGGTGATGGACGCGTTCAACACCGACGTCCGGCCGCGGCTGGCCGAACTGCGCGAGGACATGGGCCTGGACCCGGATCCGATCGCCGCCTACCACCGCAGCGGCTACCAGGAACGCATCGAAGCCGAGCGGACCGGCGGTGCCGCCATGGGATGGGGGGCCTGATGCTCACCAAGGACCGGCTGCGCCAAGACGACCTGGAACTGCTCCGGCTCCTCGCTTCCGGCCTGCCCGCGGACGCGGTGGCCAGGCGGCTCGGCCTGTCCGGCCGGACCATCCGCCGCCGCACCCGGGCGATCTGCGATCAGCTGGGCGTGCGCACGCAGATCGAGGCGGTGGTCTGGGCGGTCCGCCGCGGTCTGCTCTGAGATCGGATCTCTGCCGGGCCGCCCGGCAGGACCACCCCAAAGAGACAAGAATCAACAGATCCCCGGTGCGGCCTACCGCACCGGGGATCTTGTTCTGTCCGTAACCAAAACGGACATCCCCTGGGCAGGGCCGGTGCGCGCGCAAATGTTGAGAGCTGAGTAAGTATGGTCGGATGTGTTGACATCTGTTGAGTTCCCGCGTGAAATGTGTCACGACGGGTCCATCTCGTGCCGGCACACGCGGACCCGTTTCCCGGCGCCAGCAGCCGCTGGTTCACCAGGACCTCACCTGAAGGGTGTACGACAACGATGTCACGAGTTAGCCGACGCCAAAAGATCAGACGTCCGTGGGCCGCGGCCGCGCTCGCCTCGATCGTCGCGGCGCTCACCGTGGTCGCCCCGCCGGCGACCGCCCAGCCGAGCTGGGAGATGGGCACGCCCAAGCTGCCGACCCCCTGGACCCACCTGGTCAGCCCCGACAACGCGCTGCCGGAGTACCCGCGTCCGCAGCTGACCCGCAAGGACTGGCAGAACCTCAACGGAGTGTGGGAGTTCGCCGGTGCCAAGGCGGGTGAAGCGCCGCCGTTCGGCAAGACGCTCGGTGAGCGCATCCTGGTCCCGTACCCGGCCGAATCGGCGCTGTCCGGCATCGAGCGGCACGAGGACTACATGTGGTACCGCCGGACGGTGTCCGTGCCAGCCGACTGGCAGGTCGGCAGCCGCAACCGGCTCAAGCTGAACTTCGGCGCGGTGGACTACCTCGCGTCCGTCTACGTCAACGGCAAGAAGGTCGCCGAGCACAAGGGCGGCTACGGCGCCTTCTCCGCCGACATCACCGACGCGCTCAAGCCCGGCGCCCAGCAGGAGATCGTGGTCGGCGTCGAGGACCGCGCCGACAAGACCTGGCAGCCGGTCGGCAAGCAGCGCATCGTGCCCGACCGCGGCATCTTCTACGAAGGCGCGTCCGGCATCTGGCAGACGGTGTGGATGGAGCCGGTGGCCGCCGCGCACGTGGAGAACCTGGGCATGGTGCCCGACATCGACACCAACACCCTCGGCCTGACCGTGCAGACCAGCGGTGACGCGAGCAAGCTGACCGCCGAGGTGATCGTGCGTGACGGCGGTGCCGTGGTCAGCCGCAAGCGCAGCCCGGCCGGCGGCGAGATCAAGGTGGACGTGCCGCAGGCGAAGCTGTGGTCGCCGGACAACCCGTTCCTGTACGACCTCGACGTCGTCCTGCGTGATGCGAGCGACCGCCCGGTCGACCGGGTTTCGTCGTACTTCGGCATGCGGGAGATCGGCAAGGTCGAGGGCGCCGACGGCAAGCTGCGGATGACGCTGAACGGCAAGATCCTGTTCCAGATGTCCACTTTGGACCAGGGCTACTGGCCGGACGGCATCTACACCGCGCCGACCGACGCCGCGCTGGCCTTCGACCTCGAACAGCACAAGGAACTCGGCTTCAACACCGTGCGCAAGCACATCAAGACCGAGCCCGACCGCTGGTACTACCACGCCGACCGCCTCGGCCTGCTGGTCTGGCAGGACATGCCGGCCATGCGCACCGGCGGCCGCCCGCCGGTGGACGCCCAGCAGCAGTTCGAAACGGAACTGCACGAGATCGTCGAGGAGAAGAAGAACTGGACCTCGGTGATCGGCTGGGTGCCGTTCAACGAGGGCTGGGGCGAGTGGAACCGCGAGGCCACCGGCCGCATCGCCGACGAGGTCAAGGCGCAGGACCCGGCCCGGCTGGTCAACGCGCACAGCGGGGTCAACTGCTGCGACTCGCTCGGTGACTCCGGCAAGGGCGACGTGCTCGACTGGCACGCCTACGTCGGCCCCGGCACGCCGGTGCCCGACGAGAACCGCGCCTCGATGGACGGTGAGCACGGCGGTTTCGGCCTGGAGATCGACGGCCACATGTGGTTCGGCGAGGGCCACGCGTACGAGATGACCCCGGACCAGGCCACGCTGACCCGCCGGTACGTGGAGAACCAGACCGACGTGCTCAAGGCCGCGCAGCGCTGCGGCATCGGCGGTGCGATCTACACCCAGATCACCGACGTCGAGCACGAGGTCAACGGCTTCTTCACCTACGACCGGCAGGTGAAGAAGATGGACTTCGCGCAGGTCAAGGCGATCAACGAGCAGATCATCCGCGAGTCCGACGGCAGCGGCACGGGCGCACCCGACCCCGGTCCCGGCACCCCGGGCACCGACGGTGTGCACGCCTACAAGTTCGACGAGGGCACCGGCACCACCGCCGCCGACGCGGTCGGTGACGCGGACGCCACGCTCACCGGCGCCGAGTGGGCGCCCGGTGTGCAGGGCAACGCGGTTTCCTTCAACGGCAACGGTTTCGCCGACACCGGCAGCGCGCTGGTGAACTCCGCGAGCAGCTACTCCGCCTCGGCGTGGGTGAAGCTGGACGTGGCCGACGGCGCGTTCCAGACCGTGGTCAGCCAGGACACCGGCAGCAACAGCGCGTTCTTCCTGCAGTACTCGGGCCAGGACCAGCGCTGGGCGATGAGCTTCGTCGGCCTGCGTGCGCTGTCGCCGGAGAAGCCCGAGGTCGGCCGCTGGTACCACCTGACCGGCGTGCGTGACGCGAAGGCGGGCACCGTCTCGCTCTACGTCGACGGCAAGAAGGTCGCCGCGCAGAGCGCCTGCCTCGCGCCGGAGTCCGCCGGGCCCACGGTGATCGGCCGCGGCCAGTACGGCGGCAACCAGGTCGACTTCCTCCGCGGTGACGTGGACGACGTCCGCCTGTTCGACCGGGCGCTGACCGACCAGGAGATCGCCTCGCTGGCGACTCGCCCGTAGTTCCACCCCTTTCCCCGCCCCCACGAGGAGTTCAACGATGAACAGCAGAAGAGTCCGGCTCACCGTCACGTTGCTGGCGGCCGCCGGCCTGGTCCTCACCGCGTGCACCAATCCGGGAGATTCAGGCAGTTCCGCGGCGCCCACGGGCACCACGGGCGGTGACGGCCAGGTGGTGAAGAGCCAGGCCCCCGGGGCGGGGGAGGGCTGCACCCTGGAGAAGAACGGGGCGCAGAAGCTGGACCTGAAGACCGCGGTGGTCGGGTTCTCGCAGTCCGAACCCGACACCGCGGCCTTCCGGGCCGCCGAAACCGCGTCCATCAAGCAGGCCGCCGAGCAGCTGGGCGTCAAGCAGCTGCTGGTGACCAACGCGAACAACGAGCTGCCCAAGCAGATCGCCGACATCCAGGACCTGCTCAACCAGGGCGCGCAGTTCCTGATCGTGGCGCCGGTGAACTCCGACGGGCTCGACCCGGCGCTGGCCGCGGCGAAGGCCAAGGGCGTGCCGGTGCTGACCATCGACCGCAAGGTCACCAACACCCCGTGCACCGACTACGTGGCCTTCCTCGGCTCGGACTTCTACGAGCAGGGCAAGCGCGCCGCCGACGCGATGAACAAGGCGACCGGCGGCACCGGCAAGGTGGCCATCCTGCTCGGGTCGTCGGGCAACAACGTCACCGACAACCGCAACGCCGGGTTCAAGGACCAGCTCAAGCAGTACCCCGGCCTGCAGATCGTGGCCGAGCAGACCGGCAACTTCGCGCGGGAGAAGGGCCAGCAGGTGGCCGAGCAGCTGCTCCAGGCCAACTCGGAGATCACCGCGATCTACGCGCACAACGACGAGATGGGCCTCGGTGCGGTGACCGCGGTGACCGCGACCGGCAAGAAGCCGGGTGAGGACGTCAAGATCGTCTCGATCGACGGCACCCGCAACGCCGTCCAGGCCATTGTGGACGGTCAGATCAACGCGGTGATCGAGTCGAACCCGCGGTTCGGCCCGCTGGCCTTCGAGACCGCGCAGAAGTTCTACAACGGGGAGGCCATTCCCGAGAACGTCATCATCGAGGACGACGAGTACAACAAGGACAACGCCGCCCAGAACCTCGGCAATGCCTTCTAGGACCGTTCTCGAAACCACCGGGGTCACCAAGTCCTTCGGTGGTGTGCACGCCCTGCGGGGCGTGGATTTCTCCCTCGCGGAGGGGGAGATCCACGCCCTCGTCGGGGAGAACGGCGCCGGCAAGTCCACCCTGATCAAGGTGCTGACCGGGGTGTACCGGCCCGACGGCGGCGAAGTGCGGTTCGGCGGGCAGCCGGTGGACTTCCACCGGCCCGCCGCCGCGCAGGAAGCCGGGATCTCCACGATCTACCAGGAGATCAACCTGGTGCCACTGCTTTCGGTGGCGCGCAACATCTTTCTCGGCCGCGAGCCGCGCAACCGGTGGAAGCTGATCGACGTGGCGGCGATGAACCGCCACGCCGCCGAGCTGACCCGCTCGCTCGGCCTGGACATCGACGTCACCGCCGAACTCGGCAGGCTCGGCCTCGGTGTGCAGCAGATGGTCGCGCTGGCGCGGGCGATGTCGGTGGACAGCCGCGTGGTGATCATGGACGAACCCACGTCTTCGCTGGAAACCCGTGAGGTGGCCACGCTCTTCGAGGTGGCACGCGGGCTGCGGGACCGCGGCGTCGGCCTGATCTTCGTCTCGCACCGGCTCGACGAGCTGTGGGACCTGTGCGACCGGGTGACCGTGCTCCGGGACGGTCAGCAGGTGCACACCGGCCCGATGGCCGAGCTGGACCGCGTCACGCTGGTGGCGCGCATGCTCGGCCGCGACATCGAGCAGGTGGAGCGCGAGGGCGCGACGGAATTCGGCGAAGACCACACCCGGCGGGAAGAACCGGTGCTGGAAGTGTCCGGTTTGGACGTCCGGCACCGGCTGTCCGGGGTCGGGCTGACGGTGCGTCCCGGTGAGGTGGTCGGCCTCGGCGGACTGCTGGGGTCCGGGCGCAGCGAGACGGTCAAGGCGGTCTACGGCGCACTGCCCGCGCAGTCCGGTTCGGTCGCGGTGCGGGGAAAGAAGGTGCGGGCGAACTCCGTGCGGCACGCGTTGCGCGCGGGCATCGCCCTGCTGTCCGAGGACCGCAAGGCCGAGGGCATCATCCCGGACCTGTCGGTCCGCGACAACATCGCGCTGGCCGTGCTGCCGCGGCTGTCGAAGGCCGGGCTGGTCTCGGAGTCCCGCATCGACGCGCTGGTCGAGACCTTCATGAAACGGTTGCACATCAAGGCGTCCAGCCCGGCGCAGAAGGTGCGCGAGCTGTCCGGCGGCAACCAGCAGAAGGTGCTGATGGCGCGGTGGCTGTGCACCGAGCCGAAGGTGTTCCTGCTCGACGAGCCGACCCGCGGCATCGACGTCGGCGCGAAGCTGGAGGTGCAGGCCCTGATCGACGAGCTGGCCGACCAGGGGCTCGCGGTGGTGCTGATCTCCAGTGAGATGGAGGAGCTGGTGGAGGGCGCCGACCGGATCGTGGTGCTGCACAACGGAACGGTGAACCGCGAGCTGACCGGGGAGCGGGTCACCGGCGCGGAGCTGCTGGCCGCGCTGGCGGGGGAGGACGGCGCATGAGCCGGTTCGACAAGGACTGGGTGCGGCGCAACGGCGTCTACGTGGCGCTGGTGTTGCTGCTGCTGGTGAACATCGTGCTCACCGACAACTTCCTCAGCGCCGGCACGCTGCGGCTGCAGCTGATCCAGGTGGCACCGGTGCTGCTGGTGGCGCTGGGCATGGCGCTGGTGATCGGCACCGAGGGCATCGACCTGTCGGTCGGCGCGGTGATGGCGATCGCGGCGGCACTGGTCCCGCTCTACATCGGGTACGGCACGGTGGTCGCGCTGCTGATCTCGGTGGCGGCGGGCGCGGTGACCGGGTTGCTGGCCGGGGTGCTGGTGGCGAAGGTCGGCGTGCAGCCGATCATCGCCACGCTCGGCATCATGGTCGCCGGGCGCGGGCTGGCGAACGTGTTCGGCGGCGAGATCAAGAGCATCCGCGACCAGGGCATGGTCGAACTGGGCTCGGGTGACGTGCTCGGCATCCCGTACGTGGTGCTGATCGCGGCCGTGGTCGCCGGGCTGGCCTACTTCCTGGTGCGGCGGTCCACCTACGGGCGCCAGCTGGTGGCGATCGGCGGCAACAAGCGGGCCGCGGAACTCGCCGGGCTGCCGGTGAAGCGGGTGCTGATCACCACCTACGTGCTGTGCGGGCTGCTCGCCGCGCTGGCCGGGGTGCTGATGGCGGCGCGGTCGCAGGCCAGCGACCCGACCAAGCTCGGCCTGCTGGTGGAGCTGTCCGCGATCACCGCGGTGGTGATCGGCGGCACGCCGCTGTCCGGCGGGCAGGTGCGCATCGCGGGCACGATCGCCGGTGCGCTGCTGATGCAGCTGATCACCGCGACGCTGATCTTCCACGACATCCCCGACTCCACCGCGCAGGTGGTGCAGGCGGTGATCGTGGTCGCCGCGGTCTACGTGCAGCTCGGCCGGAAGACGGCGCGGAAGAAGAAGGTGACGACGTGACAACCACGCCAACGGCCACCCGCGCCAGGGTGGCGCGTTCGGTGCAGCGGCAGGGCGCGCTGGTGATCCTGGTGGTCGCGGTGGTCGCGTCCACCTTCGCCTTCGATTCCTTCGGCACCACCGGCAACCTGACCAACATCGCGTTGCAGGCCTCGTTCCTCGCGGTGGTCGCGCTCGGCATGACCTTCGTGATCATGACCGGCGGCATCGACCTGTCGGTGGGCTCGGTGTTCGCGCTCGGCGGGGTGCTGGCCGCGTGGGGTGCGCAGTACGGCACCTGGGTGGCGATCCTGCTGCCGCTGCTGGTGTGCGGGGCGATCGGGCTGGTGCAGGGGCTGATCATCGCGCGCGGCGGGCTGCCGCCGTTCATCGTGACGCTGGCCGGCCTGCTGTTCGCCCGCGGGGTGCTGCTGCTGATCAGCGACGAAGGCGCGACCACGTACAAGGTGCCGCCGGATTCGGCGTTCCGCGAGCTGGCGCAGGGCAGCCTGCTGGGCATCGGCTACCCGATCTGGATCGTGGTGGTCGCCTTCGGCGCCGGGGCGCTGGTGCTGCACCGGACCACCTACGGCTCGACCGTGCTGGCGATCGGCGGGCAGGAGGACGCCGCCGACCTGATGGGCCTGCCGGTGGCGCGGGCGAAGGTGGTCACCTATCTGGCGTCCGGGCTGCTGGCCGGGTTCGGCGGGCTGCTGATCGCGTCGTACACCTCGTCCGGGGTGACCGTGCTCGGCGTCGGCATGGAGCTGGAGGTGATCTCGGCGGTGGTGCTCGGCGGCACGCTGCTCACCGGCGGTGCCGGCACCATTCTCGGCACGCTGGTCGGGGTGCTGCTGCTCCAGGTGATCAAGAACGTGATCAACCAGGTCGGCTCGCTGAACTCGAACTGGCAGGCGGTGGTCAGCGGCACGATCCTGCTGATCGTGGTCACCCTGCAGCGGTGGCTGTCCCGCCAGGTGAAGTAGGGGCTACCAGGAGAGCTCGCTGCAGCGTCGGGCCGACTCGCTCGGCTCGACCTGCAGCGTGGCGTGCTCGATGCCGTAGTTGCCGGCGAGCAGGTTCTGCGCCCCGACCAGCACGTCGGAGTGCTCGGCGGCGGGCTCGACGGTGAGGTGGGCGGAGGCGACCTCCATGCCGGAGGTGAGCGTCCAGACGTGCAGGTCGTGCACGTCGGTGACCCCGGGCAGGGCGGCCAGTTCCTCGCTGATGCGGCCGACGTCCACGCCGTGGGGCGCGTGCTGGAACAGGATCCGCAGCGCGCGGCGGGCCAGCGTCCAGGTGCGGGGGAGCACAAACAGGCCGATGGCGACACCGATGATCGGGTCGGCGTAGCGCCAGCCGGTGGTCAGCGTGATGAGCCCGCTGAGCAGCACGCCGAACGAGCCGATCATGTCCGCCATGACCTCGAGATAGGCACCGCGGACGTTGATGCTCTCCTTGGCGCCGCCGCGCAGGAGCAGGAAGGACACCACGTTGGCCCCCAGCCCGATCGCCGCGACGATCATCACCGGCAGGCCGGGCACCTCGGGCGGGTCGGTGATGCGCGTGACGGCCTCGTAGACCACGTACCCGGCGACGCCGAAGAGCAGCACGGCGTTGGCGAGCGCGGCGAGCACCTCGGCGCGGTAGAGGCCGAAGGTCCGGCTGAAGGTGGGACCGCTGCGGCGGGCCAGCAGGATCGCGGTGAGCGCCATGCCGACGCCGAGCACGTCGGTGAACATGTGGGCGGCGTCGGAGATCATCGCCAGCGACGAGGTCGCGAACCCGACGGCGAACTCCAGCACCATGAAGACGGCACCGATCAGCAGCGCGGCGGTCAGCGCCTTGACGTACCTGCCGGACGCGCCCGCTGAGGGGACCTGGCCGTGGCCGTGCCCGTGGCCCATTCGCTGCCTCCCGTATCGACTGCCCGGGAATATATAGTGACATGCGCATGAGTGCAATAGAGGTGAGCCTAAGCTCACGGCCGACGTTACGACGCCGGCCCGGCCCGCCCAACCCCCCAACCGGGGTTTCCCGCCCGGCGGGATCGTCAACCCGCTGTGAGGGCGTATCGGGCATGCGCTAGGCTTCACGATGTCGCTGAGGCGATGGGCCCTCGTAGCTCAGGGGATAGAGCACTGCCCTCCGGAGGCAGGTGTCGCAGGTTCGAATCCTGCCGAGGGCACGTTCGATGGGCGGTCTGTGTTCGCGGAAAGCGCGAACTGGATCGCCCGTTTTGTGTTTTCTGGGGGCCGAGCCCCCAGGCCCCCGCCGGGGGCGAGCCCCCGGACCCCCGACCCATCAGCATCTGTGGGTGTGTGTGCAGGTGTTGGGGGGCGATTCCTTTGGTGGGGGTGCGGGGTCTGTTTGTCATGACCGAAATGGCGAAGGAACCCAATCGTGCGCTTTGGGAAGCGCGGGCCCGCGGGGCGCAGGAACCGCTGTGGGAAACGCTGGCCACCGGACCGGACGGCGTCGAGACCGAGGCGGTGACCGAGCCCGCCGGGTTGTGGCTGCGTCCGCCGGGGGCCCCGGCCGGGCCGGTGATCCTGGCCATCCACGGCGGCGGTTTTGTCGGCGGATCGGCGGCCACCCACCGGCGGATGTTCGGCCACCTGGCACGGGCGTCCGGGGTGCACGCGTTCGCCGTCGACTACGGGCTCGTGCCGGAGCACGTGTTCCCCAGCCAGCTCGACACCGTCATGGCGGCGTATCGGTGGTTGCTGGACAGCGGTGCCGGTCCGATCGCGGTGGCCGGTGATTCCTGCGGTGCAACACTGGCGGTCGGCCTCGCGGTACGACTCCGGCAGGAAGGTTTGCCGGGACCAGCCTCCTTGTTGCTGTTGTCGGCGTGGTCCGATCTCGAAGCCGAAGGCGCCTCCTACGACACGGGCAGCGATCCGTTCTTCACCAGGGAGCTGGTCCGCGGGCTGGCGGCCGGTTACCTGGCCGGGGCGGACCCGCGTGACCCGCTGGCGGCGCCGGTGCACGCCGATCTGCGAGGCCTGCCGCCGGTGTACCTCCAGGTCGGCGCCGAGGAATCCTTGCTGGACGACAGCAGGCGGCTGGCCGGGAGGATGCGGAACGCCGGTGTCGAGGTGCGGCTCGACGAGTACCCGGACCAGGTCCACACGTTCCAGATGGCGGCCGGGCGCACCAAGGCGGCAGGCGAAGCGGTCGAGGAGGCGGGATCGTGGCTGCGGTCGACACTGGGGTGATGACGGACTTCGAGCGGGCGACGGCCGCGCTGCGCGGTGAACTGCTGGCGCACAGCTACCGGATGCTCGGGTCGTGGCACGAGGCCGAGGACGCGGTCCAGGAAACCTACCTGCGCGGCTGGCGTGCCTGGGAGAGCTTCGAAGAACGGTCTTCGGTGCGAACGTGGCTGCACCGCATCGCCACCAACGTCTGCCTCAACGCCCTGCGTGATCGTGGCCGCCGAGCCCTGCCGTCGGGGATCAGCGCACCCACCACCATCGACGGGCCAGCGGAGGTGCTGCCGCCGCACACGTGGCTCGAGCCGTTCCCCGGCGACCGCGCCGACCTGCGGCTGGCGTTGATCGCCGCGATGCAGACGCTGCCACCCGCCCAGCGGGCGGTGTTGCTGCTGCGCGAGGTGCTGGCGTTCCCGGCCGCCGAAGTCGCCGAGATGATGGGCATGTCCGTCGCCGCGGTGAAAAGCAGCCTGCAGCGCGCCCGTGCTCGGCTCGCGGACGTCGATGTCGAGCCCGACGACGTGGTCGAGCCCAGTTCCCCGCAGGCGCGGCGGCTGCTCGACGCGTACGTGACCGCGTTTGAGACGGCGAACGTCGGTGTCCTGACGACCGCATTGTGTGCGGACGCGACGTTGGAACTGCTGCCGAATCGAGCGTGGTTTGCCGGAATGGCCGAATGTTCCCGGGTTTTTGCCGGAGCGGTGGGGCAACCCGGCGACTGGCGGATGGACCGGCTGGTGGTCAACGGCCAGCCGGCGGTTGCCGTCCACCTGCACGGGCAACCATTCGGCGTCGCGGTGCTCGACGTCCGCCGCGACGGCATCGCCGGGGTGACCGTGTTCGGTGACGCCGCGTTAGTGGCTCGGCTGGGTGCTCACTAAACGATTCAGGGTGGCGCGGCTTTGTTCGTCCGCGGCGCGGTAGAGCAGCAGGCGCTGGTCCGGGTCTTCGAGGGGCATGAGCACTTCGAAGTTCAGGGCGATTTCACCGGCATCTGGGCGCCGCAGCACTTTGCGGCCTCGGGCGTTGACCTGGACATCGCGTTCCGCCCACAGGCGCGCGAATTCCTCGTCGTGGGCAAGGAAATCGGCGATCAGGCCGGACAGGGCCCGGTCGTCCGGGTGCACTGCCCAGGCCGCGCGCAGGTGGGCGATTCCCTCCCGCACAACGCGTTCGCGGTCCACGTAGTACTCACGGATCTTCGGGTGCCGCAGGCACAACCACATCGCGTTGCGCTGGGACGGCGGCAACGCCTCGAAATCCACCAGCAGCCTTGTCATTTCGGTGTTCCACGCCAGGATGTCGTACCGGTGGTTCAGCAGCATGGCGGGCAGCGGCGACAACTCGGCGACCAGCTCGGCCAGCTGCGGTGCAGGGGTGGTCGCGGGCTTGTCGGCGGTGCGGGGCCGCTGCTGGGCCAGGTCGAACAGGTAGGCGCGTTCGGCCGGGGCCAGTCGCAGCGCCCTGGCCAGCGACTCCACCACCGCCGCCGACGGCCGCAGGCCGCGTGCCTGTTCCAGCCGCACGATGTAGTCGGTGCTCACCCCGGCCAGTTCGGCGACCTCCTCACGGCGCAGACCCGGGGTCCGCCTGGCCTGCCGGCGCGACGGCAGGCCGAAATCCCCTGGATCCAGGCGTTCCCGCCGGGCACGGAGGAACACGGCCAGCTCCTGAGCGGGGTCCACGCCGGTGGTTGTCATGTCCGGTCCAACCGCCCGGGTGGGACTGGTGTTCCCAGGATCTTCCTTCCCTTACCCCCGGCTCGCGGCCCGCCGAGACTCGTGTTCGGCAACGGATCACGAGCACAGGAGGAGACCATGCCGCTCACCCTCGACACCTACCGGCTGCTGGGCCGGTCCGGGCTGCGGGTCTCCCCGCTGGCACTGGGCACGGCGACCTTCGGCACCGAATGGGGCTGGGGCGCCGAGCAGGACGAGGCACGCAAGCTGTTCGACACCTACGTCGAGCGCGGTGGCAACTTCATCGACACCGCCAACACCTACACCAACGGCAGTTCCGAGCGCCTGCTCGGCGAATTCACCCGCGACCACCGCGAAAGCCTGGTGCTGGCGACCAAGTACACCACCCAGCGACGACCCGGCGACCCGAATTCCGGTGGTGCACACCGGAAAAGCCTGTTCACGTCGGTGGAAGCCAGCCTGCGTCAGCTGAACACGGACTACCTCGACCTGCTTTACCTGCACGTCTGGGACTTCACGACGCCGGTCGAGGAAATCCTGCGTGGCATGGACGATCTGGTCCGCCAGGGCAAGGTGCTGTACGTGGCCATGTCCAACGCCCCGGCCTGGCAGATCTCGCGCATGCAGGCGATCGCCGACCTGCGCGGCTGGTCACCGCTGGTGGCGCTGCAGATCGAATACAACCTGATCGAGCGAACCGGCGAACGCGACCTGATCCCGATGGCGCGTGCACTGGGGCTGGGCGTGGTCCCGTATTCACCGCTGGCGGGCGGCGTGCTCACCGGCAAGTACACCCGCGGCGACCTGACCGCGGCCGCGGCGGGCGACGGCACCCGGAAGAACTTCAACTTCACCCTCGGCACGGTCACCGAACGCAACCTCGCCATCGCCGACGTGGTGCGGGAGGTCGCCACGGAGATGGGCCGCACGCCCGCGCAGGTCGGGCTGGCCTGGACCCTGCGGAACCCCGGCGTGACGGCCCCGATCATCGGTGCGCGCACCACCGCGCAGCTGGAGGACAACCTCGGTGCGCTGGACGTCGACTTCACCGCGTCCCAACTGGCCCGGCTCGACGACGCCAGCGCCATCGGACTCGGCTTCCCCCACGAGATGCTCGCCAGTGAGCACATTCGCCAGGTGACCAAGGGCGACCTGACGATCGGCTGAGTGGACCAGTTCGGCGGGGCTTGATTGGACCTGTTCGCTGGGCCACGTCACCCGGCAGGATGAACCTCGTGAGTATCGAGTTCTTCCTGACCGCGCTGGTCATCGTGGCCACGCCGGGCACCGGGGCGTTGTACACCGTCGCCGCCGGGCTGAGCCGCGGGTTCCGCGCGAGCGCGGTGGCGGCACTGGCCGGCACCCTCGGCACCCTGCCCCACCTGCTCGCGGCGATCACCGGGCTGGCCGCGCTGCTGCACACCAGCGCCGTCGCCTTCGAGGCGCTGAAGTACCTGGGCGTCGCCTACCTGTTGTACCTGGCGTGGGCCACGCTCCGCGACAAGAGCACCTTCGAACCGCGCCGGGCACCCGCCTCCGCGATGAAGGTGATCGGCGAAGGCGTGCTGATCAACCTCCTCAACCCCAAGCTGACCATCTTCTTCTTCGCGTTCCTGCCGCAGTTCGTCCAGCCCGGCGAGCCGGTGTGGCGGATGGTGGAGCTGAGCGCCGTGTTCACCGGCCTCACGCTGGTCGTTTTCCTCGGCTACGGCGCCTTCGCCGCGGCCCTGCGCGACCACGTCATCACCCGCCCGAAGGTGCTCGCCTGGACCCGGCGCACCTTCTCCGCCGCGTTCGCCGGGCTGGCCGTCAAGCTGGCGGTGACCGAAGCATGAGCACGTTCCGCCACGCCGACGCGCTCTGGGCCGACTTCCCGCAGCTCGTGCCCGGTGTGCTGCACGTCGAAAGCTTCGACGGCACCTACGACCTCACCAAGTACCTGGAGATCGCCGAGCAGCGGCTCGACGGCACCACCGAAACCCAGCTCCCCGAGATCCAGGCCTGGCGCCGCGCCTACACGCAACTCGGCCTCAAGCCGACGCAGTACCGCTGCGCTTCGGAGGCCCTGTTGCGCCGGTTCCGCAAGGACAAGGTGTTGCCGCGCATCCACCCGGTGATCGACCTGTGCAACGCGGTTTCCCTCGCCTACGCCATTCCGGTGGCCGTGCTCGACCTGGCGCACATCGCCGGTGACCTCGAAGTGCGGTACGCCACCGGACGGGAGGAGTACCTGACCTTCGGCGGCGAGGTCGAGCACCCGCAGCCGGGTGAGGTGGTCTTCGCGGACGAGGCCGGGCAGGCGCACGCCCGCCGCTGGACGAACCGCCAGAGCGGGCGGTCGGCGGTCCGGGAGGGCACCCAGACCGTGCTGATCGTTGCCGAGGCCCTGCATGAGACCGCCGCGGAGGACGTGTCTTCGCTGGTCAGCGCCCTGGGGCAGGAGCTGGGGCAACCCAGGTCGGCGATCCTCAGCCGAACCGGCCCGGAATTCGCGTACTGAGGTGAGAATGGGTGTCCGGACGGGCGCCGCCGCTCCGACGTCTCCGGTGGAAGGCACCGACGATCGAGGAGACCACGATGAAGTACATGATCCTCAGCTACGGCTCGCAGCAGGACTACGACGCCATGGCGGGCAAGGGTGGTTACCGGCCGGAGGACTTCGCCGGGATGCACGAGTTCATGACGAAGTTCAACGCAGAGCTGGAGGCGTCGGGTGAGCTGGTGGAGACGCGCGGGCTGAACGCGCCCGTGCACACCCGGCGCGTCCACGGCCGCCAGGACGGCGTTCCCGTGTGGACGGACGGCCCGTACGCCGAAACGCAGGAAGTGCTGGCCGGCTACTGGATCGTCGAATGCGAGAGCCTCGACCGGGCCACCGAGATCGCCGCGCGGCTGTCGGAGTGCCCGGCGCCGGCCGCGCTCGCCGAGGGCGCCTACGCGGACGTCCGGCCGCTGATGGAGTCCGTGGACGACATCGGTTTCTGAGGATGCCCGGTACCGAGGTGGACGGCCTGCTGCGGACTCTCGCGCCGCAGGTCCTCGGTGCGGTGGTCCGGCGGTTCGGGCACTTCGACACCGCGGAGGACGCGGTGCAGGAGGCGCTGCTGGCCGCCGCCACGCAGTGGCCGGAGGGCGGCGTACCGGACAACCCGCGCGGCTGGCTGATCACCGTCGCCTCCCGGCGGCTGACCGATCTGCTGCGCAGCGAGTACGCCCGCCGCCGTCGCGAGGACACCGTGGCACGGCAGGTGCTGCCCGAGGAATGGCTGGCACCCGCCGCGGACCGGGCCGCGAAGCCCGCGGACGACACGCTGGTGCTGCTGTTCCTGTGCTGCCACCCGTCGCTGTCCCCGGCGTCGCAGATCGCGCTCACCCTGCGCGCGGTCGGCGGGCTGACCACGGCCGAGATCGCCAGGGCCTTCCTGGTGCCGGAAGCGACGATGACCCGGCGCATCAGCCGCGCCAAGCAGCGGATCAAGGACAGCGGTGTGCCGTTCGGCTTGCCCGCGGACCCCGCGCGGCTGGCGGCCGTGCTGCACGTGCTGTACCTGATCTTCAACGAGGGGTACGCCAGCACCGCGGGCCCGGACCTGCAGCGGACCGAGCTGACCGCCGAGGCGATCCGGCTGACGCGGATGGTGCGGGAGCTGCTGCCCGAGGACAGCGAGGTGGCCGGGCTGCTCGCGCTGATGCTGCTCACCGACGCCCGGCGCGCCGCGCGCACCGGCCCCGACGGCGCGCTGGTGCCGATGTCCGAACAGGACCGGAGCCGGTGGGACCAGCGCGCCATCACCGAGGGCGTCGAGCTGATCACCGCCGCGCTGCCCCGCGGCCCGGTCGGCGAATACCAGCTCCAGGCGGCGATCGCCGCCGTGCACGACGAAGCGCCGAGCGCGGAGGAGACCGACTGGCCGCAGATCGTCGCGCTGTACGAGGCTCTGATGCGGTTGTCCGACAACCCGGTGGTGGCGTTGAACCACTGCGTCGCGGTTGCCATGGCACGGGGCCCGCGTGCCGGACTGGAATTGCTGACCGAAGTGGACGGTCGGTTGCCGGGTGACCACCGGGTGCCTGCCGTGCGGGCCCACCTACTGGAACTGGCAGGAGACCGGGCCGGCGCCCGCGAGTCCTATGCGGCCGCGGCAGCCCGCGCGACGAGCCTGCCGCAACAGCGTTACCTTCATGGCAGAGCCGCACGGCTCGTGGATGGTTAAGCCACCGGGTTGCTGTTTTCGACGTGATCGAAGATGTCGGCATCGGTCTGCCGTTGCCATTCGGGCATCGCTTCCCAGTCGGCTACGTACCCCGGCTTCGGATCGGCGAAGTGCCGGTGTATCTGGCCGATCCAGCAGAGCGCGACGAAGCGTCCGCGTTGCTCGCGGCTGAGTTTTCCGGTCGCACCACCGGTGGCCTCGACGAACGCACGGATTTGGTGATAGACGGCCGCGGCCGCCTGGCGTTCCCAGTCCGGAGTGTCCTCCCAAGGCGTGATGTAGCTGGCCTTGGGTTCACCGGGATAATGGCGCTTCACACCGGCGATCCATGCTTCGCGGAAGACTTTGCCTGCTTCGATTTCGGCCACCAATGGCGTCCTTTCTTTGGGTTCGGATCGGTTTGTCAGGTGACGCCGACGCGCGCGGCGAATTCCCGCAAGCCGGGTAAGGGATTCGCGCGAGGTGCCCCGAGCAGTTCGCGGGTGAGTTGGCGCGCCCACGGGCGGTTCAGTTCCTGAGGGGCGCAGCGTTCGACTTGCCGCACCGCGCGGAAGGCGGCTTCTGGTTTTCCCCAGCCGTGCCAGGCCTGCGCGACCTCTTGCCAATAGCGTGCACGCCGTTCGGGAATGGTGATGGTTTCCGGGCGGATGGCGCGTGCCCGTTCGATCGCGGTGCCGTAGTCGCCGAGTGCGCGCGCGATGCTCACTCCGTACAGCGGGAGGAACCGGGCTTCGGCGGCTGTCTGGGTGAGCGAGCCCGCCGGCACCTGGATGCCCTGAGTGGCGCTGGTGGCTTCGGCGTAGAGGGTGACCGCGCGGGCTCGGTCGGAATCGGTGGCCGCGGTGTAGGCGGCCGCCGCCAGCAGGCCGCCGAACGCGGCGGCGTGCTCGGCGTGGGCTCGATCGGCCTGCTCGGCGAGCCCGGCGTGCAGGCGGTCCGCGACACCGGTGACCAGCTCGGCAGCCCCTCCCGGCTCTCCCGAACGGCGCAGCAGCACGGCGCCGAGCTGGGCCGCATCCGCCGCCACCAGCGGATCATCGGCGGCGCGGGCGGCGGTCAGCAGCTGGTGCGCCATGCCTGACGCCAGTCCCTCGTCGCCCAGCCGGAGGGCCAGCCACGCGGTGTGCCGATAGGCATACGCGAGCAGCGTCCACGCCGCGCTCTTGGTGTCGGCCTTTGCTTCGTGCACGAGTACCTGCGCGTCCTGCAACAGGCCGGGCAGGGCCGTGGTGACCTGGGCGTAGCGGCACGCCAGGTAGTCACCCTGCGCGGTGTGGATCCGGGCGCGGAGCCCGGCGACGCTGACGGGCTTGCCGGTGGGCTCCGGGTGCAGGAGCGCGGTCGCGGCGGAACCCAGCACGCCAGCCAGCAGGAGCCTGCGTCGCATGCCGTCACCGTCCGCCGAGCCGTTGTCCGTGCCGGTCACGGTACTGAGCCCGACCCGGCTCGGCGAAAGCCCGTACAACTCCACCAGCCGCCACAGCATCGCCAGGTCGGGCTGCTGGTGACCGGTCTCCACCCGGGACAGCGTCGACGCCGAGTAGCCGATCCGCGCCCCGGCGGAGCGCAGGGTCAACCCGGCCGCGACTCTGGCGGCGCGGATCACCGGACCGAGATCGGGCACCTGCACGTCCAGAGTGTGCCTCACCGGACACCCACAGTCACCCCGCTCGGTACAAGACTTGTTGCGCATCTCGCAAACCGCGTGCGTGACATGCACGGTGGTATCTGGTAGCGCTGGTGTACTGGCGACGGTTCCGCTATGACCAGCAAAGCCCAGCACAACAAGCCTTCGTGGATCACGCGGGCCAACCATTCCGAGATCCTCTGGCGCGGCCGATGGTGGCGATTGCGCGCGACGCCCCAGCGCAAATACCCCTGGCTTCTGGAATGCGCCGAGAAACCGGAACGCCAGGAGATCGGCGTCCACGACCCGGTGCGGGCTCGGAAAATGGCGGAAACGTGGCTCGAACTACGCGATCTGCTCCCGGCTCCGGCGAAGGACCGGAACGCGGACACCACTCGGAGGCGCTGCTTGTAGCGTGCTCACCACCTGCCCACGCCCAGCCGACGGGCGAGGTCGGCGCGGTCGCTCGAGCGGACAAGCTACCGTCACGGCAGAGCCGCACGGCTCGTGGAGGAGTGAAGGGAGCGCTTGTGTCCCAAGAGGAAACGCGCCGCGGGGATGGATCACTGTTCAATGAGGACTCGATCGACGGGTTCCTCCACCGGGCGTTCCTGCGGGCGACCGGCCGCTCCGGTGAGGAGGTGCGGCAGCGCCCGGTGATCGGCATCTGCTCCTCGGCCAGTGAGCTGAACCCCTGCAACGCCGGGCTTTCCACGGTGGCCGAGTCCGTCAAGCGCGGCGTGCTCGCGGCGGGCGGGTTGCCGGTGGTGTTCCCGACCATCTCCATCTCCGAGGCGTTCGTGCGCCCCACCTCGATGTTCCTCCGCAACCTGATGGCGATGGACGTCGAGCAGATGATCACCTCCAGTCCGGTCGACGCGGTCGTGCTGCTCGGCGGGTGCGACAAGACCATTCCCGCGCAGGTGATGGGCGCGCTCAGCGCGGGCAAGCCCGCCCTGCTGATCGCCGCCGGGCCCCGCCCGGTGGCGCGGTGGAACGGCGAAGCGCTGACCGTCGACGACTTCTGGCCGCTCGCCGCCCGGCGCCGCCGCGGTGAACTGTCCGATCAGGACTGGAACCGCCTGGAGGGCTGCCTGATGGGCGGGGTGGGCACCTGCAACGTGATGGGCACCGCGACCACCATGGCCACCATCGCCGAGGTGCTCGGGCTGGCGCTGCCCGGCTCGACCCTGCTGCCCGCCACCGGCTCGGCCCGCCAGGACGCCGCCGTGCGCACCGGCACCAGGGCGGTCGCGCTGGCGGAGGAAGGCCGCCCGCCCGCCGAGGTGGTCACCGCCGAGGCGATCGAGGACGCCTTCCGCGTGGTGTGTGCCATCGGTGGTTCGACCAATGCGATGGTGCACCTCGCGGCGATGGCCGGCCGGATCGGCGCACCGGCGGACGCCGCGCACTTCCGCCGCTGGAGCGAGACGACCCCGCTGCTCGGCGACGTCCGGCCGTCCGGGCCGCACCTGCTCGAGGACCTCGCCGAAGCGGGCGGCATCCCGGCCGTGGTCAAGGAACTCGCACCCGTGCTGCACCTCGACCGGCCGTCGGCGAGTGGCGCGACCTGGGCCGAGGAGGTGGCCGACGTCCAGCCGAAGACCGGTGCCGCGCTGCGCCCGTTCGACCAGCCGGTGGCCGACGGTGGCGCGCTGGCCGTGCTGACCGGGTCGCTCGCCCCCGACGGCGCGGTGATCAAGCGGTCCGCGATGGACCACCGGTTCCTGCGGCACACCGGCCGCGCGCTGGTGTTCGACGGCGTCACCGACCTGAACGCCCGCATCGACGACCCCGACCTGCCGGTGGACGCCGATTCGGTGCTGGTGCTGCGCGGGGTCGGCCCGGTCGGCGGTCCCGGCATGCCGGAGGTCGGCCACGTGCCCATCCCGGCGAAGCTCGCGCGCGCCGGCGTCGAGGACATGGTGCGGATCTCGGACGGCCGGATGAGCGGAACCGCCGACGGCGCGGTCGCGCTGCACGTGGCGCCGGAGGCCGCGGTCGGCGGCCCGCTCGCGCTGGTCCGCGACGGCGACCTGATCGAGCTGGACGTCGACGCCGGTCGCCTCGAACTGCTTGTCCCGGCCGAAGAACTCGAGCGCCGCAAGGCCGAGTTCACCCCGCCGCCAGCACCGTTACGCGGTTACGAGCTGCTGTACCACCGGCACGTGCTCCAGTCACCGGACGGCTGCGACTTCGACTTCCTGCGGAAACCGCTCAGCTGAACGGCAGCGGCGTGGCGCCACGGTCCGCGAGCATGCCGGTCATCACGCGGACCTCGGCGCCCTGCGACTTGAGAATGCTGTTCGTCAGCGACTTCACCGCGGACATCCCGGTGTGGTCCTGGGTGTACTGCGCCATCTCCGTGCCGCCCTGGTGGTGGCGGAGCATCAGCTGCAGGAAGTAGACGTCCAGCTCCTTGCCGGACAGCGAGCGCAGCTTGGCCAGCTCGTCGTTGGTGGCCATGCCGGGCATCGGCGGCTCGCCGGGCGCGGCCTGCCCGGTCGCCGCCGCGTGCCCGCCGTGGCCGTGCCCGGCGGACTCGGTCATCCAGGTCATGTACCCGCCGATGGCCTGCTCCGGCTTGTTCCACAGCATCAGCCAGCCCTTCATCCGGCCGACCTGCTCGAGCTGGGTGCTGGCGATGTCGAAGGCGAGCTGCTGGACCTGCGGGTCGGTGGAGTGGTCGCGCGCCCAGTTGGCCATGGTGACCGCCTGCAGGTGGTGCACCGCCATGTCCTGGGCGAAGCCGACCTCCACCGGGCCGGGCGCCGGGTTCGCGGAATCGGTGTCCTGGCCGAGCGACTGGCTGAGGAACATGCCGATGGTGGCGCCGACCAGGAGCACCGCGAGCGTCGCGGCGCCCAGGATGACCACCCGCGACCAGGCCGGGCGGGGCTCGGGAGCGTCGGTGTCGACATCGACGACACCGGGCTCGCCGAGTTCCGCCCGTTCTTCGTCAGGCCGGTCCGAACTCATCCGCCGGCCGGGGGCTGCTGACCGGCCGGGGGCTGCTGACCGGGCACGCCGCCCGGCACGCCGCCGGGCATGCCGGTGGTGTCCGGCTCGGCGCCTTCGGTGCCCTTGTAGTCCATCGGCTTGGCGTCCGGACCCGGCGGCGCCGGGTCGAACGGCGGCGGGGCGTCCACGTCGAACCGGCCGGGGCCGAGCGCGTCACAGGAGGCACCCTGCTCGGGGTAGGTGCTCGGGTTCAGGCGGAGCGCCGCGATGAACTGGTCGATGCGCTCGTCGTCGACCGAGTCGAGCTTGAGCTGGTGCCCCCACGCCTGCAGCGAGACCGGCTTGTCGAGGCCGGGGTACGGCGACATCATCGTGTACGGCTTGCCCTCGGCGCGCACCCGCAGCTTGTTCACCGCGTCGCCGGTGACCTGGTCGGGGTTGTAGGCGATCCAGACCGCGCCGTGCTCCAGCGAGTGGACCATGTTCTCGGTGCGCACCGGGTTCGGGTAGACGATGCCGGTGCAGGCGGCCCAGAAGCCGTCGTGCGGACCGCCGAAGGCCGGGGTCTTGTCGTAGGCGACGCGCTCGGTGGGCAGCACGTGCACGCTCGCCTCGTACTGCTGGGTGACGATGCCGGGGATCTTCAGCGACGGGTCCGGGTTCTCCGCCGACGGCGCGAAGGCGGCGGCCGCTTCCTCACGGCTCTTCTGCTCGCGCTTGTCCGCCGAGTTGACGTAGTAGTAGCCGAATACGACCCCGGCGAGGGCGAGGATCGCCACCACCGCGATGATCGTGCCCCACGGCGTGCCCTTCTTGGACACCACGGAGCTGCGGGCCGATTTCACGGCGTTCTTCGGCCTGCCCTTTTTCTTCGTGCCGCTTGCCATCGTGCTGTACCGACCTCGTCTCGTCGTCGCCCCGGTCATGGAGCACCCCGGCCAGTGTAGGGATGGCATGTCTGGTCGGTGTAGGGCGCTTCGGAGGGTGCTGCTACCAAAGGTCTAGAGCTTGTGTTCTGCGTGGCGGTGCGGGTGGCGGAAAGCTCCCTAGATCGGCGGCTGGGCGTCCGGGCCCGGGGGAGTGGGGTCGAACGGCGGCGGCGCGTCCTGGTCGAAGCCGATGCTGTCGCACGGCGCGCCCGGCTCCGGATAGGTGGCCGGGTTCAGCAGCAGCGCGGTGATGAACTGGTCGATCCGCTCGTCGTCGGCGGTGGGCACCTTGAGCTGGTGGCCCCACGACTGCAGTGAGATCGGCTGGTCCAGTCCGGGATAGGGCGACATCACCAGGTACGGCTTGCCCTCGACCCGCTCGGCCAGCTTCGCGCGCTCGTCACCGGTGACCCGATCGGGGTTGTACGCGATCCACACCGACCCGTGCTCCAGCGAGTGCACGAGGTGCTCGGTGCGCACCGCCGTGGGGTACACCACGCCGTTGCAGTTGGCCCACACCTGGTCGTGCCTGCCGCCGAAGGGCGGCGAGTGGTCGTAGGCCACCCGCTGCGGCGCGACCACGTGCAGCCCGGGGTCGTAGTCCCGCCGCACGATGCCGGGAATGGCGCCCGACGGGTCCGGGTTGTCCTCCGATGGCATGAACGCGGTCAGCTCGCGGTCGCGTTCGGACACGGTGGCCTGCCCGGCCACCGCCCGCTCCGCGGTGAGCAGCGCCACGCCGGTCAGCCCCGCCCCCGCCACCAGCACGCTCACCAGCGCGATGACCAGCGCAGTCGTCGTCGATCGCATCCCCTGTACGCCTTTCACCCGGTCCCGGGACCGTCTTCGTGCCGGTCGGCGGGGCACACCTAGAATTCTGCAGGTGACTCCCGCCGATCTCGCCGAACTTGTCCGTAACTCCGCCGTGGAGGTCCTGACCGCCCGTGGTCTCGACCCGGCGGTGCTGCCCGACGCGGTGACGATCGAGCGACCCCGGAACCCGGAGCACGGTGACTATGCCACGAACCTGGCCCTCCAGGTGGCGAAGAAGGCCGGGCTCAAGCCGCGTGAGTTCGCCGACGCGCTGGCCGGCTCGCTGGCCAAGGCCGACGGCGTCGAGGCCGCCGAGGTGGCCGGGCCCGGTTTCCTGAACCTGCGGCTCGGTGCCGGTGCCCAGGGCGCGCAGATCACCCAGGTGCTCGAGGCCGGTGCCGCCTACGGCCGCGGTGACGCGCTCGCCGGGCTCAAGATCAACCTCGAGTTCGTCTCGGCCAACCCGACCGGGCCGATCCACCTCGGCGGCACCCGCTGGGCCGCGGTCGGTGACGCGCTGGGCCGGGTGCTGGCCGCGCAGGGCGCCGAGGTCACCCGCGAGTACTACTTCAACGACGCCGGCGCGCAGATCGACCGGTTCGCCAACTCGCTGATCGCCGCCGCCAAGGGCGAGCCCGTGCCGGAGGACGGTTACGCGGGCACCTACATCTCCGACATCGCCGCCGAGGTGCTGCGGAAGGAGCCCAGCGCGCTTTCGCTGCCCGAGGACGAGCGCCGCGAGACCTTCGCCAAGGTCGGCATCGAGCTGATGTTCGCCGAGATCAAGAAGACCCTGCACGAGTTCGGCACCGACTTCGACGTGTTCTTCCAGGAGAACTCGCTGCACGAGAGCGGCGAGGTCGCCCGGCTGGTGGCCAAGCTCAAGGACGAGGGCTCGCTGTACTTCGCCGACGGCGCCTGGTGGCTGCGCACCACCGACCACGGCGACGACAAGGACCGCGTGGTGATCAAGCAGGACGGCAACCCGGCCTACATCGCCGGTGACATCGCCTACCTGCACGACAAGCGGCAGCGCGGCTTCGACCTGTGCATCTACATGCTCGGCGCGGACCACCACGGCTACATCGTCCGGCTGAAGGCGGCCGCCGCCGCGCTGGGCGACGACCCGGCCGTGGTCGAGGTGCTGATCGGCCAGATGGTCAACCTGGTCAGCGACGGCAAGCCGGTGCGGATGAGCAAGCGCGCCGGCACCGTGATCACCATGGAGGACCTGGTCGAGGCGGTCGGCGTGGACGCCGCCCGCTACGAGCTGGCCCGCTACTCCGTCGACTCCACTTTGGACATCGACCTGGACCTGCTGCGCAAGCACAGCAACGAGAACCCGGTCTACTACGTGCAGTACGCGCACGCACGGCTGGCCTCGCTGCAGCGCAACGCCGCCGAACTCGGCCTCAAGGCCGACGGGGAGCCGGACCTGAGCCTGCTCACCCACCCGCGGGAAGGTGACCTGATCCGAACGATCGGCGAGTTCCCGGAAATGCTGAGGAAGGCGGCCGAACTGCGGGAACCGCACCGCGTCGCCCGGTACCTGGAGAGCCTGGCCAGCGCCTACCACAAGTTCTACGACGTGGCCCGCGTGCTGCCGCAGGGCGGGGAGGACCCCACGCCGCTCACCTTCGCCCGCCTCGCGCTGTGCGAGGCCGCGCGCCAGGTGCTCGCCAACGGTCTCGAACTGCTGGGCGTTTCGGCGCCGGAACGGATGTAGTTTCCATGGCTCACCCCGCGGGACCCCGGTACGCCGAGGTCCATGCCCATGCGGACACCGCCGGGTTCCCGCCGTCCACCTCGGGCGAACTGGACCGGCTCTACCCGAAGGTGTGGCCCCGCAACGCCTTCCGCGCGCCGGACGGTGTGGTCCGGATCGCCGGGGTCGACGTGCGCGAGCTGGCCGAGACCTACGGCACGCCGCTTTTTGTCATCGACGAAGCCGACTTCAAGTCGCGGTGCGCCGAGTACGCCGAGGCCTTCGACGACCCGGCGCTGGTGCACTACGCGTCCAAGGCGTTCCTGTCCACCGAGATCGCCCGCTGGGTGGCCGCGCAGGGGCTGAGCCTGGACGTGTGCAGCGGCGGCGAGCTGGCCATCGCGCAGCGCGCGGAGTTCCCGCCGGAGCGGATCACCTTCCACGGCAACAACAAGTCGGTCGCCGAGCTGGAGATGGCCGTCCAGGCCGGGGTGGGCACGGTGGTGCTCGACTCGTACTTCGAGATCGCCAGGCTGGCCGAGGTGGCCGCCCGCCACGAGATCACCCAGCAGGTGCTGGTGCGGGTCACCGTCGGCGTCGAGGCGCACACGCACGAGTTCATCGCGACCGCGCACGAGGACCAGAAGTTCGGCTTCTCGCTGGCTTCCGGGGACGCCGCCGAGGCGGTGCGCCGGGTGCTCAACGCCGGTTCGCTCAAGCTGATCGGGCTGCACAGCCACATCGGCTCGCAGATCTTCGACGCCGACGGCTTCGAGGTGGCCGCGCGCCGGATCATCGGGCTGCTCGCCGAGCTGGGCAAGGAGCACGGCCCGGAACTGGTGGACCAGCTATCCATTGTGGACCTCGGGGGCGGGTTCGGCATCGCCTACACCGACCGGGACAACCCGCCGCCGCCCGCGCAGATGGTCACCCAGATCCGCGAGATCGTGCGCAAGGAGTGCGCCTTCGCCGGGCTGCCGGTGCCGCGCATCGCCGGTGAGCCCGGCCGCGCCATCGCCGGTCCGGGCACGGTCACCCTCTACGAGGTCGGCACGATCAAGGACGTCACGCTCGGGGACAACGCGGTGCGGCGCTACGTCAGCGTCGACGGCGGGATGAGCGACAACATCCGCACCTCGCTCTACGACGCGGTCTACGACGTGCGGCTGGTTTCGCGGGCGGCCGGTGACGGCCAGGACGGCGAAGCGAACGCCGCCTTGTCCCGCGTGGTGGGAAAACACTGTGAGTCCGGCGACATCGTGGTCCGCGACTGCTGGCTGCCCGAGAACCTGGCTCCCGGTGACCTGATCGCGGTCGCCGCGACCGGCGCCTACTGCTACTCGATGGCCAGCAACTACAACCGCCAGCCGCGGCCGGCGGTGGTCGCGGTGCGCAAC
The DNA here is from genome assembly GCF_003312875.1 of Amycolatopsis albispora. Taxonomy (NCBI): domain Bacteria; kingdom Bacillati; phylum Actinomycetota; class Actinomycetes; order Pseudonocardiales; family Pseudonocardiaceae; genus Amycolatopsis; species Amycolatopsis albispora. The sequence goes on along the minus strand of NZ_CP015163.1, from coordinate 4,819,503 downwards.
GGCGGGGCGCGGCTGCTGCTGCGGCGGGAAACCACCGAGGACATGCTGGGCTTGGAGGTGTCGTGAGGTCCGAACCCATTCGCGTGGCCCTGCTCGGCTGCGGCACGGTCGGCGGTGAGGTCGCGCGGCTGCTCACCGAGCAGGCGGGCGAGCTGGCCGCCCGCGCCGGTGCGCCGGTCGAGCTGGCCGGCATCGCCGTCCGCCGCCCGGACAAGCACCCCGAGCTGCCGCCGGAACTGCTCACCGCGGACGCGGCGAAGCTGGTCACCGCCGAAGACGTGGACGTGGTCGTCGAGCTGATCGGCGGCATCGAGCCGACCCGCACCTGGCTGCTGGACGCCCTGCGCGCGGGCAAGTCCGTGGTCACCGCGAACAAGGCGCTGCTGTCGGAGCATTCGGCGGAGCTGTCCGAGGCCGCCGACGCCTCCGGCGCCGACCTCTACTTCGAGGCCGCCGTCGCCGGGGCCATCCCGCTGCTGCGCCCGCTGCGCGAGTCGCTGGCCGGTGACCGGATCACCCGCGTGATGGGCATCGTCAACGGCACCACGAACTACATTCTGTCCGCAATGGACTCCACCGGCGCCGGATACGCCGAAGCGCTCGACGAAGCGAGCAGGCTGGGTTACGCCGAGGCGGACCCGACGGCCGATGTGGACGGTTACGACGCCGCGTCGAAGGCCGCGATCCTCGCGTCGCTGGCCTTCCACACCAGGGTGACCGCGGCCGACGTGCACCGCGAGGGCATCGCCGCGGTGACGGCGTCGGACATCGCCGCGGCGAAGATGCTCAACCGCACGGTGAAGCTGCTCGCCATCTGTGAGCGGGTCACCAGCGAAGACGGCGGTGAGTCGGTTTCCGCCCGCGTGCACCCGGTGATGATCCCTCGCGCGCACCAGCTGGCCGGGGTCAGCGGTGCGTTCAACGCGGTCTACGTCGAAGCCGACGCCGCCGGGGAGCTGATGTTCTACGGCCAGGGCGCCGGTGGCGCGCCGACCGCCAGCGCGGTGCTCGGCGACCTGGTCGCGGTGGCCCGCAACCGGGTGCTCGGCGGGCTCGGCCCGCGTGAGTCCGCGCACGCCGGGCTGCCGGTCCGCCCGATGGGGCAGACCCCGACGCGGTACCACGTCAGCCTGGACGTGGCCGACCGGCCGGGTGTGCTGGCCCAGGTGGCGCAGGTGTTCGCGGCGAACGGGGTGAGCATCGCCGCGGTCCGCCAGCGCGACCGGCTGTCCACCGCGAGCCTGGTGATCGTCACCCACCTGGCCCCGGACGCCGCCCTCGAGTCCACAGTGGACGAGATCGGGAAGATGGACGTGGTGCGGGAAGTGGTCAGTGTTATGCGCGTGGAAGGCGAAGACCAGTGACCGGGATCATCGAGGCGTACGCCGACCGCATTCCCGTGCCGGAGGGCGCGAAGATCGTCACCCTCGGCGAGGGCAACACCCCGCTGCTGCCCGCGCCGCACCTGTCGCAGCTGACCGGGTGCGAGGTGTACCTGAAGGTCGAGGGCGCCAACCCGACCGGCTCGTTCAAGGACCGCGGCATGACCGTGGCCATCACGCACGCGCTGGCCAGCGGGCTCAAGGCGGTCATCTGCGCCTCCACCGGCAACACCTCGGCCTCGGCTTCGGCCTATGCCGCCCGCGCCGGGCTGACCAGCGCGGTACTGGTGCCCGAGGGCAAGATCGCGCTGGGCAAGATGGCCCAGGCGGTCGCGCACGGCGCCAAGATCCTGCAGGTCGAGGGCAACTTCGACGACTGCCTGGAGCTGGCGCGCAAAACCGCGGCCGACTACCCGGTGACCCTGGTGAACTCGGTCAACCCGGTGCGCCTGGTCGGCCAGAAGAGCGCGGCGTGGGAGGTCTGCGACGTGCTCGGCGCGGCGCCGGACATCCACTGCCTGCCGGTCGGCAACGCGGGCAACATCTCTGCCTACTGGGCCGGGTACGCCGAGTACGCGGCCGACGGTGTGGTCAACGGCACACCACGCATGTTCGGCTTCCAGGCCGCCGGTGCCGCGCCGCTGGTCGACGGCGAGCCGGTGACCGAGCCGGAGACCGTGGCCACCGCGATCCGCGTGGGCAGCCCGGCTTCCTGGGACAAGGCGGTCAAGGCCAAGGACGCCTCCGGCGGCCTGTTCGAGAAGGCCACCGACGAGCAGATCCTCGAGGCCTACCGGCTGCTGGCCCGCAAGGAGGGCGTTTTTGTCGAGCCCGCCTCGGCGACCAGCGTGGCGGGCCTGCTGATCACCGCCGCGGACGGCCGGATCCCGCGTGGCTCGACCGTGGTCTGCACGGTGACCGGGCACGGTCTCAAGGACCCGGCCACCGCGCTGAACGGCGTGGTCGAGGTGGAACCGCTGGCGGTGGACCCCACCGCGGTGGCCGCGGCGCTGGAGCTCGCGTGAACCTGCGGGTCACCGTCCCGGCCTCGACGGCGAACCTCGGGCCGGGCTTCGACGTGCTGGGCATGGCGCTGGGCTTGCACGACGTGGTCGAGGTGCGGGTCACCGACGCCGGGCTCAAGGTCGAGGTGATCGACGCGGGCGCGGGCGGGGTGGCCGACGTGCCCACCGACGAGACGCACCTCGTGGTGCGCGCGCTGCGCCGCGCGTGCGACCACCTCGGGTTCTCCCCGCCGGGGCTGCACCTGCGTTGCCACAACGCGATTCCGCACGCCCGCGGCCTCGGCTCCTCGGCCGCGGCGGTGGTGTCCGGGGTGGCCGCGGGGTACGCGCTGGCCGGGCGTGAACTCGACGACGAGGCGCTGCAGCTGGCCGCCGGTTTCGAGGGGCACGCGGACAACGCGGCGGCGAGCCTGCTCGGCGGGCTGGTCATCGCCTGGCAGGACGGCGGCCGGTTCGGCGCCGAGCGGCTCGACCCGCACCCGGACCTGAAGCCGGTGCTGGCCGTGCCGGCGCAGCGGTCCTCCACCGACGCCACCCGCGGCCTGTTGCCGGAACACGTGCCGCACGCCGACGCCGCCTTCAACGCCGGACGCGCCGCGCTGGCTGTGCGCGCTCTCACATCCCGGCCGGAACTGCTGCTCACCGCCACCGAGGACCGGCTGCACCAGAGCTACCGCGCCCCGGCCTACCCGGCCAGCGCGCGGCTGGTGGCGCAGCTGCGCGAACACGGCGTGGCGGCGGCGATTTCCGGTGCCGGGCCGACGGTTCTGGCGCTGACCACGACGGGAATACTCCCGGCCGCGGTCGACGTTGACTCCTTCGAGGTCATCGCGCTGCCCGTGGACGCGGCCGGCGTACAGGTCGCTGTGGCATAACACGCCGAACGCAAAGTAGGGGTGGTTGTTGCACGGTGAAGCGGGCCGGTCTACCCTCGGGGGCGTTCGATCACCGTGCGCAGTCCGCACCCGGTGCAGGTTCCGGGGGTTCAGCCCGGATCGCATTTTCCCGTCCAGTCCAGGGTCCTGCGGGGGTCCTGGGGTACGGCAACGGGCTCCGGTGCGGTCGCGGTGACGGATTTCGCGTGTGCCGTATGGGGCACGTACTTCCCGTGTCGGCGGTTCTCCCGCCGTGACTCGTACGTCTCGGCTGGATCTGGCTTCCGGCCACGGGAACAACTAGCCGTCTCGTGATTCGGACGCGGGCGGCAGTCCGCTGATCCACCTGGAGGCGTGGATCGGTAAGGAAGGACTTGTGTGAGCAACACCGATCTACTGAGCGGCGACGCGGCTCCCAGCGCTGATGCTGGGGCCGAGCCGCAGGCGAACGGCACCGCCGCGCCGAAACGCCGACCCGGCGGTCTGTCCGGAATGGTCATCGCGGACCTGCGCTCGCTGGCCGGTGAACTCGGCATCAGCGACACCGCGGGAATGCGCAAGGGGGACCTGATCGCGGCCATCCGCGAGCGCCAGGGCAAGACCAAGCGGCGCACCAGCGCCGCCGCGACCGCCACCAGCGCGGACACGCTTCCGCTCGACGGCATCGACGCCGGCAAGCCCGCCGAGGCGAAGACCCGCGCCCCGCGCAAGGAGAAGGCCCCGGAACAGCCGAAGGCGGAGACCAAGCCGGAGCAGGCCGAGCCCGCTCCCGCCGCTCCCGCCGCGAAGGTCCAGGAAAGCGCCGAGCCGCAGCAGGCCGAGCGCCCGGCCGAGCGCAAGGAGACCGAGGGCGAGGCGCCGTCCGGCGACCAGTCCTCCTCCGGCGAGGACGGTGGCCGCCGTGAGGGCGGGCGCCGCCGTCGCGGCTCGAACCGGCAGGGCGACGCCTCCGGTGGTGGCTCCGGCGAGCAGCGCCGCGAGCGCCAGCAGGGTGGCGACCGCCAGGGCGGTGACCGCCAGCAGGGCGGTGACCAGCAGCAGCGCGGGGACCGCCAGCGCGGCGACCGCAACGACCGGGGTGACCGCAACGACCGCGGCGACCGGCAGAACGACCGCCAGCGTGGTCAGCAGGACAACCGCGGCAACGCGCAGTCCGACGACGACGAAGAGGGCGGCCGCCGGGGCCGCCGCTTCCGCGACCGCCGCCGCCGCGGTGGCCGCGGTGAGGGCGGCAGCCCGGACACCGAGGTGCGCGAGGACGACGTCCTGCTGCCCGTGGCCGGCATCCTGGACGTGCTGGACAACTACGCGTTCGTCCGCACCTCGGGCTACCTGGCCGGGCCGAACGACGTGTACGTCTCGCTGTCGCTGGTCCGCAAGTACGGCCTGCGCCGCGGTGACGCCATCACCGGTGTGGTGCGCCAGCCGCGCGAGGGCGAGCAGCAGCGGCAGAAGTTCAACCCGCTGGTGCGCGTGGACAGCATCAACGGCCTCGAGCCGGACCAGGCGAAGAAGCGCCCGGACTTCACCAAGCTGACCCCGCTGTACCCGAACGAGCGCCTGCGGCTGGAGACCGAGCCGCACAAGCTCACCACCCGCGTGATCGACCTGGTGATGCCGGTCGGCAAGGGGCAGCGCGCGCTGATCGTGTCGCCGCCGAAGGCCGGCAAGACCACGATCATGCAGGACATCGCGAACGCGATCACCACGAACAACCCCGAGTGCCACCTGATGGTGGTGCTGGTCGACGAGCGGCCGGAAGAGGTCACCGACATGCAGCGGTCGGTGAAGGGCGAGGTCATCGCCTCCACCTTCGACCGCCCGCCGTCAGACCACACCTCGGTCGCCGAGCTGTCCATCGAGCGGGCCAAGCGCCTGGTCGAGATGGGCCTCGACGTGGTGGTCCTGCTCGACTCGATCACCCGCCTCGGCCGCGCCTACAACCTGGCGGCCCCGGCGTCCGGGCGCATCCTGTCCGGTGGTGTCGACTCGACCGCGTTGTTCCCGCCGAAGCGCTTCCTCGGCGCGGCGCGCAACATCGAGAACGGCGGCTCGCTGACCATCTTCGCCACGGCGATGGTGGAAACCGGGTCCACCGGTGACACGGTGATCTTCGAGGAGTTCAAGGGCACCGGCAACGCCGAGCTCAAGCTGGACCGCAAGATCGCCGAGCGGCGCGTCTTCCCCGCGGTGGACATCAACCCGTCCGGTACCCGCAAGGAGGAGCTGCTGCTCTCGCCGGACGAGCTGGCGGTGACGCTGAAGCTGCACCGCGTCCTGCACGCGCTGGACTCGCAGCAGGCGATCGACCTGCTGCTGTCCCGCCTGCGCAAGACGAAGACGAACATCGAGTTCCTGATGCAGGTCTCGAAGACCGCACTCGGTCCCGACGAGGATTGAGTGGTTTGACCACGAAGGGGGCCGCACCCGAGCGGGTGCAGCCCCCTTCGCTTTCCTCCGGTCCCCACCAAGAGGTCTATGGCCCAGGTTACTGGTGGGGGACGGCCGCCGGGGTCCAGCCGCGGTAGTTGTTGAAATAGTTCACGCTGGAGGCGTGGCCGATCTTGCCGCCGATGCTGGTGGCGTAGATGCCGCCGTTGCCGTCGGCGATGCCCACGTGGCCCCACTGGCTGATGTTCCAGTAGACGAACGCGCCCTTCGGCGGCCTGCTGCCGTCGGTGTGCTTCGGGCTGGCGCCGTTCCAGTGCGCGTTCGCCGAGGCCCAGACGCCGGTGGTGCCGTAGGCGTTCTCCACCGCCTTCTCGCAGAGGCCCTGGTAGGCGGTGCTGCCCATTTTCGCCTTGAACCAGGCCACCGCCCCGGCCGGCGTGCCGTCACCGGCGCCGAGCGCGGCCAGGTCGGACTCGGGCACGGTGGTGAACGTGCCGGCGGCCGGGTTGATGTCGGCCGCGGTGATCCCCGGCGACATCGGGCTCGCCTGGGCCGGGGCCACCGCGGCGCCCGCGAGCGCCACCGCCACCGCGGTCCCGACCAGCAGTCTCCTGATGCGCATCGTTCACTCCTTCGCGTCCAAGTTGCCGAATAACCAACTTGGATACCATCTCGTGAAGATGTACAAGATCCGTACAAGCCGGGGAATAACCGCAGGCCGGGCCCTGTTGATGCGGGTACCGGCGCGTCTGGCAGAATCACCCGCTGACGTCCGGCTCCGGTTCACCCCGTGAAATCCCGGGGACCCGGCGGCCAGCCAAGAGAGGACACCATGAAGAGCGGCATTCACCCCGAGTACGTGGTCACCACGGTGACCTGCGGCTGCGGCAACACCTTCACCACCCGTAGCACCAAGACCAGCGGCGACATCCACGTCGAGATCTGCTCGAACTGCCACCCGTTCTACACCGGCAAGCAGAAGATTCTGGACACCGGTGGCCGGGTCGCGCGCTTCGAGGCCCGCTACGGCAAGCGCAAGAAGGACGCCGACGCCAAGTAGCTGCACCGACGGCGCCCACTCGCTCTGCGGGTGGGCGCCGTTTTTGTGGGTCACCCAGGTACTCCGGAAGAGGGACAGACCGTGGATTCGAGTTCGTTGCGTGGGCTGCTCGACGAGTACGCCGAGCTGGAGAAGCAGCTCGCGGACCCGTCGGTGCACGCCGACCAGGGCCGGGCGCGCAAGCTCGGCCGCCGCTACGCCGAGCTCACCCCGGTCGTCCGGGTGATCGGTGAGCTGGACGCGGCCAGGGAGGACCTCGAAGCCGCCCGCGAGCTGGCCGAGGACCCGTCGTTCGCGGCCGAGGCCGAGGAACTGGCCGAGCGCATCCCGGTGCTGGAGGCGCGGCTGACCGAGCTGCTGCTGCCGCGCGACCCGTACGACGGCTCCGACGTGGTGATGGAGATCAAGTCGGGGGAGGGCGGCGAGGAGTCCGCGTTGTTCGCGGGCGACCTGCTGCGCATGTACCTGCGGTACGCCGAGCGGCACGGCTGGAAGGCCGAGGTGCTGGACTCGGTGGACTCCGATCTCGGCGGCTTCAAGGACGCCACGGTGTCCATCAAGAGCAAGGGCACCGACGCGGACGGCGTGTGGGCGCGGCTGAAGTTCGAAGGCGGCGTGCACCGCGTCCAGCGCGTGCCCGCCACCGAGTCGCAGGGCCGCATCCACACCTCGGCGGCCGGCGTGCTGATCTACCCGGAGCCGGAGGAGGTCGAGGTCGAAATCGACCCGAACGACCTGCGGATCGACGTGTTCCGCTCGTCGGGGCCCGGTGGGCAGAGCGTGAACACCACGGATTCGGCGGTGCGCATCACGCACCTGCCGACCGGCATCGTGGTCTCCTGCCAGAACGAGAAGTCGCAGATCCAGAACCGCGCCCGCGCGCTGCAGGTGCTGCAGGCGCGGCTGCAGGCCATCGCCGAGGAGGAGGCCGCGGCCAAGGCTTCGGACGCGCGCCGGTCGCAGGTGCGCACGGTGGACCGCTCGGAGCGGGTGCGCACGTACAACTTCCCGGAGAACCGCATTTCCGACCACCGGGTCAACTACAAGGCGTACAACCTCGACCAGGTGCTCGACGGTGACCTCGACGGCGTGCTCGACGCGCTGCGTGCCGCCGACCGCGACGAACGACTGGCCGCGCACTCCGGCTAACGATTCGCCCCTGACCGCCGATCAAGAGTGCGAACTCGGCACAGGGGGACAAATGCAGACGGATCAGTACGGCCGGACCATCCTGCCGGAAAACGGGCCGCCGCGGCGGCGCGGCAAGGCGTGGCTGGTCGTGCTGGCGGTGGTGGTGCTGGCCGCCGCCGGGGCGGGCATCTACTTCGCGCGGGCCGCCCAGGACGAGCGCCCGGCCGGTGCGGACGCCGATCTCGCGCAGGCGATGTGGTCGCTGGACAAGAACCAGCCGTTCCTGGGCACCCCGGCGCAGGACTGGGCCGAGGGCGAGGCGGCCATCCGGCTGCCGGAACCCGTGGCCACCGGTGACTTCTCGGCCAAGCAGGTCGGGGTCGCACTGGCCAAGGTGAAGGAGTTCCTGGTCGCGGGCCGGGTGAACCGCACCGTGCTGGGCGGCGGGGACATCGAGCCGCTGCTCGCCCCGCTGGCGCCCAGCGCGCGCGAATCACTGCGCTCCGAGCTGAGCTCACCCGCGACCTGGCCGGACAGCTACGCCACCAAGCTCGCGCCGGGCTTCCAGCTGCTGCCCGCCGGGCCGAAGGCAGACGGGACCGTCCGTGTCGAACCGGGCGCGCGGAAGGGCGAACTGCTGATCAAGACGAACCTGGTGTTCGCCTACGCCTTCGACATCGACGACCCCGGCCGGGCGACCACGCCGCTGGACGTGGTCGCCAGCACCCGGTGGGACCTGGAGTTCGTCTACCGGGACGGCGGGGAGTGGTACAAGAAGGATCTTGGCCTCGACAAGCCGTCCGGGGTGGGGTACAGCTACTCGATCGCCTGCGGTCCCGCGAACCAGGGCCTGCTGGCGCCCAGCTACAGCGAGCCGAGATACGGCACCCCGGACGGCAAGCGCCCGCCCGAGCACTTCGATCCCGCCGCCCCCATCCCGACCGAAAGCAGTTGCTAGCGCGGCGAGCGCAGGGCGGGTGCATGTCACGAATGTGGCTTTCGAGACGTTTGGCGTCTCGAAAGCCACATTCGTGACACCAGCCAGGAGGGGTCAGGACTTCAGGATGCCCAGCGGAGACGGGTCCATGCCCTCAGTCGGAAAGGCGTAACGCAGGGCGCATGGCGTCGAGGAAGGCGGCCATGCGGTCTTCGTAACCGTTGTCCTCGCCGAACCAGACGGCGAGGAATTCGGCGCCCGCGTCCGAGAGGGCGCGGGCCAGCGAAGTGGTCGATTCGAGGCCGTCCCAGGAAATCCGCGTGCCGACGCGGATGGGGCGGTCCGCGAAGGTGCGCAGTCGCGCGACCTGCGCGGCGAATTCGGCCGGGTCGGCAGCCACGCTCTGCCATTCGTCCGCCACCCTGGTGGCCCGGCGCAGCGCGGCATCGCTGATCCCGCCGACCATCAGGCGGACATTTCCCCGCGGTCGCGGTTCGAAAACCCCGCCGTCGAATCCGTAGTACTTGCCGTCAAAAGAACGCTGGCCGGCGAACAACGCACGCATCAGGTCGATGGCTTCGTCGGTCCGCGCACCGCGGGTGCGGAAATCCGAGCCGACGTTTTCGAATTCCTTCTTGTCCCAGCCGACGCCCAGTCCGAGCGTGAGCCGTTCGCCGGACAGCCTGTCCAGCGTGGCGACCTGCTTGGCCAGCGAGAACGGGTCACGCAACGGCAGCACCAGCACCGAGGTGCCGAGCCGGATGCGGCTGGTCCGCGCGGCGATGCCGGACAGCGTGATCAGCGGTTCGTAAACGCCGCCGTAAAAGCTGCCGTATTCCTCCGGCGGCAGCACGTGATCGGGCAGCCAGGCCGTGTGGTAACCGAGTTCCTCGGCGGCCACGGCGATCTGGGCCGGGCGGTCCGCCGGCATTTCCGGCGATTCGTTCGGCAGCACAACTTGCAGGTCCATGGTCAGCCAATCTCGGAGAGGAACTGCTGGATCGAATTCAACCATTCTTCACGCGCTTCGGCGCCGATGTTGTGGCCCGCGTCGATTTCGGTGTACCGCGCACCGGGAATTCCGGCGGCGAGCGCGGCCGACAGCGAAGGCGGCACCAGCCCGTCCGCGAGCGTGGCGATCACCAGCGTGGGCACGGAGATCCGGGCCAGTTCGTCGCGGGTGTCCACCGACGCGACCAGGTCGACGTGCTCCGGGCTGCCCGCCGGGATGAAGTCCGCGAGCCCGTCGAGCGCCGCCTCCAGTTCGGCTTCGCTCAGCGCGTTCACCGCCCGCTCGCCACTGCCCATCAGCAGCAGGTACTTCGCCAGCAACCGCCGGTCGCCCTGCGCCAGCAGCGCCTGCCAGACGTCGGCGGCCAGGCGCAGCCGGTTGTCGGGATGGCTGAAGCCGGAGGTCAGGATCAGCCCGGTGACCCGGTCCGGGTGCCGGGTCGCGGCCCGCACGGCGACCGCGGTGCCGAGCGAATAACCGAGAACGGCGAACCGCTCGACGCCCGCGTCCACCGCGACGCGGACCACCTCGTCCGCCACCGCGGTCAGGTCGAGCGGGGTTTCGCTGCGCGGGGTGGCTCCTGAGCCGGGGTAGTCGGGCCCGACGACGGTGTGCGTCCGGGCGAGGTCGTCGACGATCATGCCGTAGTTGCCTTCGATGCCGCCGCCACCGCCGTGCGCGAGCAGCAGGCCGGGCCCGGAACCGCGGACCAGGTGCGCGAAATGTTCAGCCATGCGGCGACGTTAAGCACTCACATCGATGTCAGGGGCAAGCTCACGTGGGGTGGATCTCATGCTGATCGGTGAACTGTCGGCCCGCACCGGGGTCAGCCAGCGGATGCTGCGTTACTACGAGCAGCAGGGCCTGCTCACCGCGCGGCGCGACGCGAAGGGCTACCGCCGGTACGGCGAGGATTCGGTGGGCACCGTGCGGCACATCCGGCAGCTGCTCGGCCTCGGCCTGTCCACCGAGGTGATCCGCGAGGTGCTGCCCTGCACGATCGAGAACCTCGGCCGGCTCGACCTCTGCCCGAGCCTGGTGCGCACGCTGCGCGCGGAACTCGCCGAAATGGATGAGCGGATCGACACACTGCGCCGCAACCGCGGTGCGCTCGCCGGTTATCTGCCCGGCGTGTGACAGGCTGGCGCGTGTGAAGCGGCAACCACTCCGGCTGGCGATCATCGAAGCGACGAGGATCCTCGAACGCGCCGGGGTCGCGTCCCCGCGCACGGACGCCGAGCTGATCGCGTCGCACGTGCTGGGCGTGGAGCGCTCGCGACTGCCGCTCGTGCCGCTGGTCGACCAGCCGGTGGTGGAGGCCATCGGCCAGCTGGTGCACCAGCGCGCCAAGCGCGTGCCGCTGCAGCACCTGACCGGCTGGGCGCCGATGGGCCGGATCACCGTGGACGTCGGCGCCGGGGTTTTTGTGCCACGGCCGGAGACCGAGCTGCTGCTCGAATGGGGCCTGTCGGTGATCGAGGGCCGCGAGTACCCGGTGGTGGTCGACCTGTGCACCGGCTCGGGCGCGCTCGCGCTGGCCGTCGCACACGAGCGGCCGGACGCGGTGGTCTACGCGGTGGACATCGATCCGCAGGCGCTGGCCTGGGCGCGGCACAACGCCGAAGCCAGGGCGGCCGCCGGGGACACCGCGATCAGGTTGTACTCGGGGGACATCGCCGACGGCAGCATGTTCGCCGAGCTGGACGGCCTGGTCGACTTGGTGCTGTGCAACCCGCCGTACGTGCCGCCGAGCACCGAGGTGCCGCCGGAGGTCGCCGACTTCGACCCGCCGCAGGCGGTTTTCGCGCAGGAGGGCGGGCTCGAGGTGATCCGGTACGCGGTGGCCGCGGGCGCCCGCCTGCTCAAGCCGACCGGCGGCCTGGCCATCGAACACGACGACACCCACGGCACGGTGGTGCCCGAACTGATCGCCGCGCGCCGCGTGCTCACCGACGTCCGCTGCCATCCCGACCTCACCGGCCGTCCCAGGTTCACCACCGCCCGCCGCGGTTAGGGATTTCTCCGGCCTTGTTCGGTGCCCACGGCCGGCGGTTCCGCTGCCCGCCGGGCACGACGTAGGCGCCGTTCGGTGACTGAGCGGGCGCAGTAGGCTGCGGGGCATGAGCGCGGTGTATGACTGCAGCCAACCCGATTCCCGAGCCGACGGACTGACCGCGGCGGCCGGCGCGGTCCGCTCGAGCAGGCTGGTGGTGCTGCCGACCGACACGGTCTACGGCATCGGCGCGGACGCCTTCGACGCCGCCGCCGTGCAGTCCCTGCTGCGGGCGAAGAACCGCGGCCCGGACATGCCGGTCGGCGTGCTGGTCGGCTCCTGGTCCACTGTGGACGGTCTGGTACTCGGCGTGCCACCACAGGGCCGGGCGCTGATCGAGGCGTTCTGGCCGGGCGATCTGTCCATTGTGCTCCCGCACGCGCCGAGCCTGCGCTGGGATCTCGGCACCACCCGCGGCACGGTCATGCTGCGCATGCCGCTGCACCCGGTGGCGCTGGAACTGCTGCGCGAGGTCGGGCCGATGGCGGTCTCCAGCGCCAACGTCTCCGGCCAGCCGCCCGCGGCCACCGCGCAGGAGGCCAAGGACCAGCTCGGTGATTCGGTGGCGGTCTACCTCGACGGCGGGCCCAGCGGCGACCCCGTGCCGTCGACCATCGTCGACCTCACCGGCGACCAGCCGGTGGTGCTGCGCGAGGGCGCGGTGCGCGTGGACGCGGTGTCCGAAGTGCTCGGCGTCCCCGTGTCGACTTCCCGAACCTGAGAGACCTCCCCGTGCCCCCCACGATCACCCAAGGCCTGCCGATCCGCGAGTACCTGCTCGTCGGGCTCACCGCGGCGGCGCTGACCTTCCTGCTGACCGGCCTGGTGCGCCGGTTCGCGATCAAGATCGGCGCGGTGGCCAATCCACGCGCCCGCGACGTGCACGTCATCCCGATCCCGCGGATGGGCGGGCTGGCGATGTACTTCGGCGTGGTCGGCGGCATGGCGCTGGCGCACCAGCTGCCGGTGCTGCGGCGGGCCTTCGAGTACTCGCTGGACCCGGTCGGCGTGCTGATCGGCGGCGGGCTGATCGTGCTGATCGGCGCGCTCGACGACCGGATCGAGCTGGACGCCTGGACCAAGCTGGCCGGCCAGGTGATGTGCGCCGGGCTGCTGGTGCTGTTCGGGTTGCAGTGGGTCTCGTTCTGGGTGCCGTGGGGTGAGGGCGACGGGCTCGGCTCGGTGCTGGTGCTGGACAAGAACCAGGGCGGGTTGCTCGCCGTGTTCCTGGTGGTGCTGATGATCAACGCGATGAACTTCGTCGACGGGCTCGACGGGCTGGCCGCCGGGCTCGGTTTCATCGCCGCCGCGGCCACCTGCGCCTTCTCGCTCGGCGTGCTGCACGACACCGGTGGGGACGTGGGCAGCTACCCGCCCGCGCTGATCGCCGCCGCGCTGGCCGGGGCGTGCCTCGGGTTCCTGCCGCACAACTTCCAGCCCGCGAAGATCTTCATGGGCGACTCCGGCTCGATGCTGATCGGGCTGATGCTGGCGGCCGCCAGTACGTCGGCCTCGGGCAAGATCCCGTACTCGCAGGTGGACCCGACCGACACGCTGGCGCTGCTGGCGCCGCTGCTGGTGGTGGCGGCGGTGTTGTTCGTGCCGCTGCTGGACCTGCTGCTCGCCGTGGTGCGCCGCACGCGTCGCGGCGAAAGCCCGTTCGCCGCGGACAAGATGCACCTGCACCACCGGCTGCTGGAGATCGGCCACTCGCAGCGCCGCGCGGTCATGCTCATCTACCTGTGGGCGGGTGTGCTCGCCTTCGGGGTGGTCTCGGTGACCCTGTTCGACACGGCCGCGGTCTTCTGGCTCGTCGGCGCGGGCCTGCTGCTGGCCATCCTGGTCTCGGCGATCCCGCGCCTGCGCTCGAAGCAACGCGTCTAGCGACTCGCCGCGCGTCTGGCGACCCCGCCCGGGTGTCACGAATGTGGCTTTCGGGACGCCAAACGTCTCGAAAGCCACATTCGTGACACCGGGCCCCCGCGGCGGCGGGCGGGTGAACAGTGGGTGAAAAGCGCGATCGTGACCACTCGCGACGGGCCGGTTCCGGCCGGTTCTACACTGCGGGGGTGAGCGACGCCGAAACGACCGAGCCGGAGACCGCCGCCGAGAAGCCGGATCCGCACGCCGAATCCGTGCTCAAGCTGGCCGCGGCGATGCAGCGGGACATGCTGATCGCCGGCGGTGCGGTGGTGGCCGTCGCGGTGGTCACCGCGACCATCTGGCAGGGTCTGCCAGGCCTGGTCAGCGCGCTGGTCGGCGGCATCATCGCGCTGCTGTCCGCGGTCGGCACCATCCTGATGATGCGCAAGACCGCGTACCTGCCGCCGAGCTTCGTGCTGGTGGTCGCGCTGGGTGGTTACGCGGTGAAGCTGTTCATCCTCTTCGGGGTGATGTTCGCCCTGCGTTACGTCACCTATCTGCACGAACTGTCGGTCGGCATCACCATGATCGCGGTCATCCTGATCGCCGCGGTGGCCGAGATGCGCGCCTTCCGGCGCACCAAGATCCCGACGATCATCCCCGCCTGATCACCCGGTCGGGAACGCCCTGATCAGCACCGTGACGGGCGCTTAGGAGTACGGGCGTACGGCACGGTTTTACCGGCTGGTATCGTCCGCGCATGGAGGCGGCGCTCAGGCCGTTCTCCCGGGTCAAGGCCCCGGAACGCGAAGAGGCGAACCAGTCGGATCGCCCTCTGCCCACCGCGTCCGGCTGGCCCATCCCGGGAAGTCAGGCCCTGGTCTACCCACAGTGGTATCCGCCTCCGGGTGCCCGATCCGTGTCGGGTACGTTAAGTCCAGATCGTGACGATTCCCCCGGCGGAGTGAACGCCGGCCGGGAGAACCGGAAGGAGCCCAGTTGGGCGCGCTGGTACTAGCCGAGGGTGGCGAGTTCGTCGCCCCGGGTGCGAAGGACTTCGACCTCGGCCCGATCTTCGGCGAGGGCACTTTTCTCACCAAGCCGATGCTGCTGGTCATCCTTTCGGTGATCATCATCGCGGCGTTCTTCCTGATCTCCTCGCGGAAGCTGAAGATCGTTCCGGGCAAGGCCCAGTTCATCGCCGAGTCGGTCTACGACTTCGGCCGGAACAACATCGCCCGCGAGCAGATCGGTTCCAAGGACTTCCGGCCGTTCGTGCCGCTGATCCTGTCGATCTTCACCTTCATCCTGGTGAACAACATCTTCGGGATCATCCCGGTGGTGCAGTTCCCGACGATGGCCCACTTCGGCTTCCCGCTGGCGATCTCGGTTCTCATCGTCTACCCGATCTACAACTACGTGGGCATCAAGCGCCACGGGTTCGCCGGGTACATGAAGAACCAGCTGATCCCGCCAGGGGCCCCGGGCTTCGTGCTGCCGCTGCTGATCCCGATCGAGTTCTTCTCGAAGTTCATCCTGCAGCCGGCCACCCTGGCCCTCCGAGTTTTCGCGGCCATGTTCTCCGGCCACCTGCTGCTGCTGGTCTTCACTCTCGGTGGCGAGTACCTGCTGCTCGAAGCGGGCGGTGGGATCTTCCCGGTGTTCTCGGTCTTCGGGTTCGGCATGGCCATCGCCATGACCTTCCTGGAAGCCCTGATCCAGGTCCTGCAGGCGTACATCTTCGCCCTGCTGTCGGCCAACTACATCGGCGCGGCGCTGTCCGCCGACCACTGAATAAGAAGAAACACACAAGCCCCCGATCCGCGCACCTGCGGACCGAGTGAAAGGGAAAACGCAAGTGAGCAACATGGTTCTCGCTCAGGCTGCCGAAGCCGCCGTCGACATCAACCCCGGCCTCGCGGCCATCGGCTACGGCCTGGGCGCCATCGGCCCCGGTATCGGTGTGGGTCTGATCTTCTCCGCCGTCATCAACGGCACCGCCCGTCAGCCCGAGGCGCAGGGCAAGCTGCTCGGCCTCGCGTGGACCACCTTCGCCATCGTCGAGGTGCTCGCGCTGATCGGTATCGTCATGTTCTTCCTGGCGTCCTGATCTCGCCTCCTTCTCAGAGTAAGGAGACGCTGTGCTGAACACTCAGATGGTGTTGGCCGCGGAAGGGCCGAACCCGATCATTCCGCACCCGTCGGAGATCATTCTCGGCCTCATCGCGTTCCTGATCCTGCTGTTCCTGCTCCGCAAGTACGCGGTGCCCCGCTTCGAAAAGCTCTACGAAGAGCGGACGGCGAAGATCGAGGGCGGGATCGAGAAGGCGGAAAAGGCCCAGGCCGAAGCCGAAGAGGCGCTCGAGCAGTACAAGGCGCAGCTGGCCGAAGCCCGGTCCGAGGCCGCGAAGATCCGCGACGACGCCCGGCTCGAAGCCGAGCAGATCAAGGCGGAGCTGCGGGCCGAAGCCGAAGCCGAGCAGCGGCGGATCGTGCAGCAGGGCGAAGCCCAGCTGCAGGCGCAGAAGGCGCAGATCATCGCCGAGCTGCGGTCCGAACTCGGCCGCAACGCGGTCGAGCTGGCCAGCCGGATCGTCGGTGAGTCGCTGGAAGAAGAAGCGCGCCGCCGCGGGACGGTCGACAGGTTCCTCGCCGAACTCGATGCCAACGGTGTGGCCGGAGCCAGGAAGTAGAGACGCATGACGCTGCATGCTGCGAGCCGGGAGGCTCTTGACCTCGCCGAGACCCGTCTCGGCGAGGTCCTCGGTGAGGCGGGCACCGACCCGTCAGCTGTCGGCGAGGAACTGCTCGCCGTGGTGGCACTGCTCGACCGGGAACTCGGCCTGCGCCGGGCGGTCGCGGACGGGTCCGCCGCACCGGAGGCACGCCGGGAACTGGTCAGGGGGCTGCTCGGGAACAAGATCAGCGCCCCGACCCTGGCGGTGCTCGACGCGGTGGCCGGCAACCGCTGGTCCAGCCCGCGTGAGCTGACCGAGGGGCTCGAGTCGCTCGGCCGGTCCGCGCTGCTGACCAGCGCGGAAAAGGCCGGGAACCTCGACTCGGTGGAGGACCAGCTGTTCCGGATCTCCCGGATCGTGGCCGGTCAGCCGGAGCTCGAGCGCGCGCTGTCGGAGCAGGCCGCGCCCGCCGAGGCCAAGCGCACCCTGGTCCGCACGCTGTTCGCGGACAAGGTCGACCCGGTGGTCCAGTTGCTGACCGAGCAGGTCGTGCTCCGCAACCGCGGCCGGAGCGTGAGCTTCGGGCTGGACGAGCTGGTGGCACTGGCGGCCGAGCGGCGTGAGCGCTCGGTGGCGTACGTGACCAGCGCCAGCGAGCTGTCCGAGGAGCAGCAGAGCCAGCTGGCCGAAAAGCTGCAGCGGATCTACTCCCGGCCGATCGCGTTGCACGTCGAGGTGGACGCGTCCCTGATCGGCGGCCTGAAGGTCAAGGTCGGCGACGAGGTCATCGACGGCACGGCCGCGGGCAGGCTGGACGCGCTGCGGCGCCAGCTGGCCTAGCCCTGGCACAACTACTTTGCACACTGGCAAGAACGAAGCGAGAGCGGGAACGGACATGGCGGAGCTGACGATCTCCTCGGGTGAGATCGCCCACGCGATCGAGAACTACGTCTCGAGTTACGCCCCGGACGTAAGCCGGGAAGAGGTCGGCGTCGTCGTAGACGCTGGTGACGGTATCGCCCACGTCGAGGGCCTGCCCTCGACCATGGCGAACGAACTGCTCGAGTTCCCCGGCGGGGTGCTCGGCGTGGCGCTGAACCTGGACGCGCGGTCGATCGGTGTCGCCATCCTGGGTGACTCGGAGACGGTCGTGGAGGGCCAGCAGGTCAAGCGGACTGGCCAGGTGCTGTCGGTCCCGGTCGGCGAGGGCTACCTCGGCCGCGTGGTGGACCCGCTGGGCAAGCCGCTCGACGGCCTGGGTGACATCGACGCCCCCGAGCGCCGCCCGCTGGAGGTCAAGGCCGCTTCGGTGGTCGAGCGCCAGCCGGTGAAGGAGCCGCTGCAGACCGGCATCACCGCGATCGACGCGATGACCCCGATCGGCCGCGGTCAGCGCCAGCTGATCATCGGCGACCGCAAGACCGGCAAGACCGCGGTCTGCGTGGACACGATCATCAACCAGAAGGCCAACTGGGAGTCGGGCGACCCGAAGCAGCAGGTGCGCTGCATCTACGTCGCCGTCGGCCAGAAGGGCTCCACCATCGCGTCGGTGAAGCGGTCCCTCGAGGAAGCCGGCGCGATGGAGTACACCACCATCGTCGCCGCCCCGGCCTCGGACTCCGCCGGCTTCAAGTGGATCGCGCCGTACACCGGTTCCGCGATCGGCCAGCACTGGATGTACGAGGGCAAGCACGTCCTGATCGTGTTCGACGACCTGTCGAAGCAGGCCGACGCCTACCGCGCGCTGTCGCTGCTGCTGCGCCGCCCGCCGGGCCGCGAGGCCTTCCCCGGCGACGTCTTCTACTTGCACTCGCGGCTGCTCGAGCGGTGCGCGAAGCTGTCGGACGAGCTGGGTGGCGGTTCGCTGACCGGGCTGCCGATCATCGAGACCAAGGCCAACGACGTGTCGGCCTACATCCCGACGAACGTCATCTCGATCACCGACGGCCAGTGCTTCTTCCAGTCGGACCTGTTCAACTCGGGTCAGCGGCCGGCGGTCGACGTGACCATCTCGGTGTCCCGCGTGGGTGGTTCGGCGCAGATCAAGGCGATGCGGAAGGTCTCCGGTTCGCTCCGGATCGACCTGTCGCAGTACCAGGAGCTCAAGGCGTTCGCCGCCTTCGCCTCCGACCTCGACGCCGCCTCGAAGGCGCAGCTGGACCGCGGTGAGAAGCTGTACGAGCTGCTCAAGCAGCCGCAGTACTCGCCGCTGCCCGCCGAGGAGCAGGTCGCGATCGTGTACCTGGGCACCAACGGCCACTACGACTCGGTGCCCACCGAGGACGTGCGCCGGTTCAACACCGAGTTCATGGACTCGCTCCGCCGCAAGCACGCCGACGTCCTCGGCCGCATCCGCGAGACGAAGCAGTTCGAGGACGAGGACGCCAAGGCGCTCGCCGACGCGATCGAGGAGTACAAGAAGGGCTTCACCACCTCGGAGGGCCACAGCCTGGTCGAGACCGAGGCGGAAGCGATGGACGCCGACAAGGTCGGGCAGGAGACCGTGAAGGTCAACAAGCCCGCCCCGAAGAAGTAGAGCGCCATGGCCGCACAGCTACGCGAACTGCGGTCGCGCATCCGCGCGACCAAGTCGATCGGGAAGATCACCAAGGCGATGGAGCTCATCGCCACCTCGCGCATCACCAAGGCGCAGGCCAGGGTGGCCGCTTCCCGTCCGTACGCGGAGGAGATCACGAACGTGCTCTCCGCGCTGGCGGGCGGGGCGGCCAACCTCGACCACCCGCTGCTGGTCGAGCGGGAGAACCCGCGTCGGGCGGCCGTGCTGATCGTGACCAGTGACAAGGGCCTCTGCGGTGGGTACAACGCCAACGTGCTGCGTGCCGCCGAGGAGCTGCTGTCGCTGCTGCGCTCGGAGGGCAAGACGCCCCAGGTCTACGTGATCGGTGCCAAGGGCCTGAACTACTTCCGCTTCCGCGACCGCGAGGTGGTGGACAGCTGGACCGGGTTCAGCCAGCAGCCGGGCTACGAGAACGCCAAGCCCGCCGCGGAAACGCTGGTGCAGGCGTTCCTCGCCGGTGCGGACGACGAGGGTGACCGCCCGGGTGCCGACGGGGTGCTCGGCGTGGACGAGATCCACGTGGTCTACACCGAGTTCCACTCGATGCTGACCCAGAAGCCGGTCGCCAAGCGGGTGGCCCCGCTCGAGGTCGAGTACACCGAGGAAGGGCAGGAGGCCCCCAGCGGCCTGCAGCCCGCCTACGAGTTCGAGCCGAGCGCGGAGAAGCTGCTCGCCGCCCTGCTGCCGAAGTACATCAACACGCGGATCTTCGCGGCGTTGCTGGAGTCGGCGGCCTCGGAGCTGGCCGCGAAGCGGACCGCGATGAAGTCGGCCTCGGACAACGCGAACGAACTGGTGAACTCGCTCACGCGGGAAGCGAACCAGGCGCGCCAGGCGCAGATCACCCAGGAGATCAGCGAAATCGTCGGGGGCGCTGACGCGCTCACCGCAGCAGGAAGTGATGACTGATGACCACGACTGAATCCCCAGCCGCCAAGGGCCGGATCGTCTCGGTGACCGGACCGGTCGTCGACGTCGAGTTCCCGCGCGGTGCCGTTCCCGACCAGTTCAACGCGCTGACCGTCGAAATCGAGTTCGAGCAGCTGCGCAAGACGGTGACCCTCGAGGTCGCCAGCCACCTCGGTGACAACCTCGTGCGCACCATTTCGCTCCAGCCGCAGGACGGCCTGGTGCGTGGTGCCGAGGTGACCGACACCGGCGGCCCGATCAGCGTGCCGGTGGGCGACAAGGTCAAGGGCCACGTCTACAACGCGCTCGGCGAGTGCCTGGACGAGCCCGGCTACGGCGCCGACCTCGAGCGCTGGGGCATCCACCGCAAGCCCCCGGCGTTCGACCAGCTCGAGGGCAAGACCGAGATGCTGGAGACCGGCCTCAAGGTGGTCGACCTGCTCACCCCGTACGTGCAGGGTGGCAAGATCGGCCTGTTCGGTGGTGCCGGGGTGGGCAAGACGGTGCTGATCAAGGAGATGATCACCCGTGTCGCCCGGAACTTCGGTGGTACCTCGGTGTTCGCCGGTGTCGGCGAGCGCACCCGTGAGGGCAACGACCTGTTCCTGGAGATGAGCGAGGACGGCGTCATCAACGACACCGCGCTCGTGTTCGGCCAGATGGACGAGCCGCCGGGCACCCGTATGCGGGTCGCGCTGTCCGCGCTGACCATGGCGGAGTACTTCCGCGATGTGCAGAACCAGGACGTGCTGCTGTTCATCGACAACATCTTCCGGTTCACCCAGGCCGGTTCCGAGGTCTCCACCCTGCTGGGCCGGATGCCGTCGGCGGTGGGTTACCAGCCGACGCTGGCCGACGAGATGGGTGAGCTGCAGGAGCGGATCACCTCGACCCGTGGCCGGTCGATCACCTCGATGCAGGCGATCTACGTGCCGGCGGACGACTACACCGACCCGGCCCCGGCGACCACCTTCGCCCACCTGGACGCCACCACCGAGCTTTCCCGGTCGGTGTTCCAGAAGGGCATCTTCCCGGCGGTGGACCCGCTGGCGTCGACCTCGACCATTCTCGACCCGGCGATCGTCGGCGAGGACCACTACCGGGTGGCCTCGGAGGTCATCGCGATCCTGCAGAAGTACAAGGAGCTGCAGGACATCATCGCGATCCTCGGGATGGACGAGCTGTCGGAAGAGGACAAGCTGACCGTGCAGCGGGCCCGCCGGATCGAGCGGTTCCTGTCGCAGAACATGCTCGTCGCCGAGCAGTTCACCGGGCAGCCGGGTTCCACCGTGCCGCTGGCGGAGACCATCGAGGCCTTCGACAAGATCACCAAGGGCGAGTTCGACACCTACCCGGAGCAGGCGTTCCTGGGGATCGGCGGGCTCGAGGACCTCGAGAAGAAGTACCGCGAGATCACCAAGAAGTAGTGCTCGCTCGACGGCGGGGTGGGAGTCCTGATTGGACTCCGGCCCCGCCTTCTGGTAGCGGGACCGGCGCGCGGCGGGCCTGCTATTACACTCATGAACAAGCGCGCCCGATGTGAAGGAGAGCCACGTGGCTGAGATGTCCGTTGAGCTTGTCGCGGTCGAGCGTCGCCTCTGGTCGGGCCAGGCCACGTTCGTGGTCGCCCAGACCACCGAAGGTGAGATCGGCATCATGCCGGGCCACGAGCCGGTGCTCGGTCAGCTGATCGAGGGCGGCGTGGTCAAGGTGAACACCACCGACGGCGAGACCTTCGTGGCCGCGGTGCACGGCGGCTTCCTGTCCGTGACGGCGACCGCGGTGATCATCCTGGCCGAGTCGGCCGAGCTGGCCGAGGAGATCGACGTGGCCGAGGCCAGGTCCGCGCTCCAGGCCGAGGACGAGGCCGAGCGGACCAGGGCGGCGGCCAGGCTGCGGGCGGCCGGGCAGACGGCCTGAGCGAGCGGGCGACGAGCGGGAGCCGGCCATGGACGTCAGTTTGATCGTCTTGTGGCTTCCGCTGGTCCTGCTGCTGGTCGCGGTCTGGTACGCGCTGCGGTGGGTCCGGATGCGGCGCGGGGGTGGCGTGAGCGTCGCCCTGCGCTGGCGGCCGGACGACAGCCGGGAAGGCTGGCACCTGGGGATCGGCCGGTACGAGGGCGAGGAGTTCGTCTGGTACCGGGTGTGGAGCCTGCGGCTGAAGCCGGACCGGGTGTACCGGCGGGAGAACCTGGAGATCGCGGACCGGCGTGATCCGGAGGGGTACGAGTCGTATGCCGTGCCCGCCGGTTCGAAGGTGCTCCGCTGCGATCTGGGCGGCGGGAACCCGATCGAAATCGCGATGGGCCCGGGGGCGCTGACCGGTTTCCTGTCCTGGCTGGAATCCGCCCCGCCGGGCCGCCGAGTCCACTGGGGCTGACTGACTGAACACGAATGTGGCTTTCGGAGCGTTTTCCGCCCCGAAAGCCACATTCGTGTTCACGGGGTCCGGCGGCCGCCGTTCACGACCCGTGCGATACGGCGACCGCGGAATTTGCCCGCAGGGGTGGGCCCGATGTCACGAATGTGGCTTTCGAGACGCCAGACGTCTCGAAAGCCACATTCGTGACACCTCCGAGCCGGATCACGTGGCGCTCGGCCGCTGCCACCCTCGACGGAGCTTCCGGCTCACCGGAACTCGTGCACGACCTCGATCGGGCCGACCAGGTGCGCGTTGAACTCCTCGAGTTCCTCGGCCGGCACCCACAGCTCCAGAATGGTCCGGCCACCGGCCTGCTGCACCGGATAACGCCGCAGGAACTCCGATTCGACCCGGAAGCGCGTGACGTAGCCGACCCCGCTGTGCGGGACGTTCCACTCCCGGGCGATCTTGATCGCGTACTCCTCGTTGAGCACCGGGTAGAAGATCGGTTGCTCGGGGAGACGGGGTGGCCAGGCCCGCCAGCCGGACTGCTGGACGAGTTCCAACTCATCCGGGCCGGTCGGCCGCCACAGCACGGTGGTCGGCGTTGCCTCCTGCTGAACCACCGGGCACCCCTTCGCTCCGTCAAGTGGATCATGCTGACGGCGCCGGAGCCTACTGCGCGGCCAGACCTCGCTGCCAGCCGTTTTCCAGCACTGCCCGGTCAGCCACTGCCTACGGGCGGTCCGCGCCGCCGGGGGTCCAGAGGATGTCGCCGTCCGGATTTGCCAGGCGGGCCAGGATGAACAGCAGGTCCGACAGGCGGTTCAGGTACTTCACCGCCACCTCGTTCGTCCGCTCCGGCTCGGCTTCGACGAGCGCCCAGCCCGAGCGTTCCGCCCGCCGCGCCACCGTGCGCGCCTGGTGCAGGAAAGCCGCGCCCGGGGTGCCGCCGGGCAGGATGAACGACGTCAGCTTCGGCACCCGCTCGTTGAACGAGTCGCACCAGCCTTCCAGTCGTTCCACGTACGCCTCGGTGATGCGCAGCGGCGGGTACGGCGGGTCCTCCACCACCGGCGCGCACAGGTCCGCGCCCACGTCGAACAGATCGTTCTGCACCGCCCGCAGCACGTCGGTGAGCTCGTCCGGCAGGCCGCCGACGGCCATCGCCAGCCCGAGCACCGAGTTCGTCTCGTCGACGTCGGCGTAGGCGCCGAGGCGCGCCGAGGTCTTCGGCACCCGGGAGCCGTCACCGAGCGCGGTCGTGCCGTTGTCGCCGACCTTGGTGTAGACGCGGTTGATCCGTACAGGCATACCGCCGAGGTTAGCCTGCGAGCCGACCCGTTCACCGGTGCTCCTTGCGCGGCAGGCATTATTGGCGCCCATGAGCGAGCACTTCGACGTCCATGGCGGCGCCCGGCTGGTCGGTGAGGTCGACGTGGTGGGGGCGAAGAACAGCGTCCTCAAGCTGATGGCCGCGGCCCTGCTGGCCGAGGGCACCACCACCATCACCAACTGCCCGCAGATCCTCGACGTGCCGCTGATGGCGGACGTGCTGCGCAGCGTCGGCTGCGAGGTGGAACTGGACGGCGGCACGGTGCGCATCACCACCCCCGCCGAGCTGTCGCACCGCGCCGACTCGCCGGCGATGGGCAAGCTGCGTGCCTCGGTCTGCGTGCTCGGCCCGCTGGTCGGCAGGCTCCGCAAGGCCGTGGTGGCGCTGCCCGGCGGTGACGCGATCGGCCAGCGGCCGCTGGACATGCACCAGAACGGCCTGCGCAAGCTGGGTGCCACCAGCACCATCGAGCACGGCTGCGTGGTCGCCGAGGCCGAGGGCCTGCACGGCGCGCAGATCTGGCTGGACTTCCCGAGCGTCGGCGCCACCGAGAACATCCTGATGGCGGCCGTGCTGGCCGAGGGCACCACGGTGATCGACAACGCCGCGCGCGAGCCGGAGCTGGTCGACATCTGCCAGATGCTCACCGAGATGGGCGCCAAGATCGAGGGCGCCGGCACCTCCACGCTCACCGTGCACGGCGTGGACCAGCTGCACCCCACCCGCCACCAGGTGATCGGCGACCGGATCGTGGGCGCCACCTGGGCCTTCGCCGCCGCGATGACGCGCGGTGACCTGACCGTGCGCGGGGTCAACCCGCACCACCTGGAGCTGGTGCTGGACAAGCTGCGCCTGGCCGGTGCCGAGGTGACCACCTTCGACGACAAGGGTTTCCGCGTGGTGCAGGCCGAGCGGCCGACCGCGGTGGACTGGGTGACCCTGCCCTACCCGGGCTTCGCGACCGACCTGCAGCCGTTCGCGGTGGCGTTGTCCGCGGTCTCCGACGGCACCTCGATGATCACCGAGAACGTCTACGAGGCGCGGTTCCGGTTCATCGAGGAGATGGTGCGGCTGTCCGCGGACGCCCGCACCGACGGCCACCACGCGGTGGTCCGCGGCGTCGAGCGGCTTTCCAGCGCACCGGTCTGGGCCTCCGACATCCGCGCCGGCGCCGGGCTGGTGCTGGCCGGGCTGTGCGCCGACGGTGTCACCGAGGTGTGGGACGTCTTCCACATCGACCGCGGCTACCCGCATTTCGTGGAGAATCTGAACCGGCTGGGGGCCCGCATCGAACGTGTCGCGGGGGACCCCGACCGCGCCGTTTGACCCGTCCACGAGGGAACAGGGGAACCCGATGTCGTTCACGATGACCGCCGAGGAACGCGAAGCCTTTCTCGCCGAGGTCCACGTCGGTGTGGTGGCGATCGAGCGCCCGGATCGCGCGCCGCTGGCCGTGCCGATCTGGTACGGCTACCGGCCCGGCGGTGAGGTCCTGCTCTGGACCAGCCCCGATTCGGTCAAGGGCAAGCTGATCAAGGCGGCCGGGCGGTTCGCCATCACCGCGCAGGTGGAGGACTGGCCGTACCGGTACGTGACCGCGGAAGGGCCGGTGGTCGGCTTCGACGAGCCCGCGCCCGCCGACGAGGTCCGCGCGATCGCCATCCGCTACCTGGGCCAGGAAGAGGGCGAGAAGTTCTTCGCGGAGAACTTCCAGGCCGAGGGCTCGGTGCTGATCAGGATGCGCCCGGAGCGCTGGCTCAGCACCGACTACCGCAAGGCGTGACCGCTCAGGCTTCGGCGGCGAGCAGGCCGCCGAAGCCGATCAGCGCGCCGCCGGTGACCGCGTCCAGCGTGCGGCGGACCCGGCGGCGCCGCAGCCACACCCGCACCCGGTGCACGAAGAACAACAACACCAGCAGCCAGAGAAAGCCCAGCACACCCACGGTGTAGGCGAGCAGCAGCGCGTCCAGCGTGGTGGTCACCGCCGGGTCGAGGAACTGCGGCAGCACCGACAGGTAGAGGATCAGCACCTTCGGATTGGTGACGTTGGACAGGAAGCCTTCGCGGAACCGCCGGAAGCCGCGTGCCTTGCTCTGCTCGCCCTCGTCGAGCGCCTGGTAGTCGCCCTTCCACGCGCCACGCAGCGCCTGGAAGCCCAGGTAGCAGAGGTAGGCGACGCCGAGCCACTTGAGCGTGAGGAACAGCGGCTGCGAGTGCGCGATCACCGCGCCGAGGCCGAGCGCCGCCGCGGTGCCCTGCGCCAGGTTGCCGACGAGAATGCCGGTACTGGCGACCAGGCCGCCGCGGAACCCGCCGGCCAGCGAGTTCTTCAGCACCACCATGGTGTCCGGCCCGGGGGCCAGCACCACCGCCACCACCACCGCGAGATAGCTGCCGTACACACTCCAGGTCACGGTGGTTGAGGCTATCGGGTGAACCGCCCGCGACGCCCGCCGATTTCGGTCACAGTGCTCGGCGGGTTATGTTACCGGCGAGTACACTCGCGGAAACGCCCACTGCACTGGTCGGAGGTTCCCGTGCCCTATCCGACGGACCGCGAACGCGATCGGCCATGGGTGATGCGCACCTATGCCGGCCATTCCTCGGCCGCCGCGTCGAACGAGCTGTACCGGCGCAACCTGGCCAAGGGGCAGACCGGCCTGTCCGTGGCCTTCGACCTGCCGACGCAGACCGGCTACGACGCCGACCACAAGCTCGCCAAGGGCGAGGTCGGCAAGGTCGGCGTGCCGGTGGCGCACATCGGCGACATGCGGCGGCTGTTCGACGGCATCCCGCTCGCCGAGGCGAACACCTCGATGACCATCAACGCGCCGGCCATGTGGCTGCTCGCGCTCTACGTCACCGTGGCGAAGGAGCAGGCCGAGGCCGAAGGCCGCGATGTGGACGAGGTGCTGGCGAAGCTCACCGGCACCACGCAGAACGACATCATCAAGGAGTACCTCTCCCGCGGGACCTACATCTTCCCGCCGGGCCCCAGCCTGCGGCTGATCACCGACATGATCGCCTGGACGGTGCACCACGTGCCGCGCTGGAACCCGATCAACATCTGCAGCTACCACCTCCAGGAGGCCGGGGCGACGCCGACGCAGGAGGTCGCCTACGCGTTGTGCACGGCGATCGCGGTGCTCGACGCGGTGCGCGACTCCGGTCAGGTGGAGCCGTCCGACATGGCCAAGGTGGTCGCGCGGATCTCGTTCTTCGTCAACGCCGGCGTGCGGTTCGTCGAGGAGATGTCCAAGATGCGCGCGTTCACCGCGCTCTGGGACGAGATCACCAGGGAGCGCTACGGCGTCGAGGACCCGAAGGCGCGGCGGCTGCGTTACGGCGTGCAGGTCAACTCGCTGGGCCTGACCGAAGCCCAGCCCGAGAACAACGTGCAGCGGATCGTGCTGGAGATGCTGGCCGTGTCGCTCTCGCGTGGTGCGCGGGCGCGCGCGATCCAGTTGCCGGCGTGGAACGAGGCGCTCGGCCTGCCGCGGCCGTGGGACCAGCAGTGGGCGCTGCGCATGCAGCAGGTGCTCGCCTACGAGACGGACCTGCTGGAGTACGAGGACATCTTCGACGGCTCACACGTGATCCAGGCCAAGGTGGACGAGATCGTGGCCGGGGCACGCGAGGAGATCGACCAGGTGCTCGGCATGGGTGGTGCGGTGGCCGCGGTGGAAAGCGGCTACATGAAGTCGCAGCTGGTGGCCTCCTTCGCCGACTACCGGCGCAAGGTGGAGTCCGGCGAACAGGTGCTGGTCGGGGTGAACAAGTTCGACACCACCGAGCCGAGCCCGCTGCAGGCCGAGGGCGCGAAGGCGATCGAGACGATCGACCCGGAGGTCGAGAAGCAGGCCGTCGCCGCGCTGGAGGAATGGCGGACCACGCGGGACAGCGAGGCCGTCGAGCGCTCGCTGGAGCACCTGCGCGCGGTCGCGAAGACCAGCGAGAACCTGTTCGACGCCACGCTCGCCTGCGCGGCGGCCGGGGTGACCACGGGGGAGTGGTCGGGCGCGCTGCGGGAGGTCTTCGGCGAGTACCGCGCGCCGACCGGCGTGACCGCCGCGTCCAGCTCCGGGGAGTCCGGTGAGCAGCTGGAGCGGGTGCGCACGCGGGTCAGGGAGACCGGCGGCGAACTCGGCGAGCGGCTGCGCATCCTGGTCGGCAAGCCCGGCCTGGACGGGCACTCCAACGGCGCCGAGCAGGTCGCCGTGCGCGCGCGCGACGCCGGGTTCGAGGTCATCTACCAGGGCATCCGGCTCACGCCCGAACAGATCGTGGCGGCCGCCGTGCAGGAGGGCGTGCACGTGATCGGGCTGTCCGTGCTCTCCGGCTCGCACCTGGAGGTGGTGCCGGAGGTGGTCGACGGCCTGCGCGCGGCCGGGGCCGGTGACGTGCCGGTGATCGTCGGCGGCATCATCCCGCCCGACGACGCCCAGCTGCTCACCGAGCGTGGCATCGCCAGGGTGTTCACCCCGAAGGACTACGAACTGACCGAGATCATGGACGAGATCGTCACCGTGGTCCGGGAGTCACGCGGGCTCGCCTAGGTTCTGGTGCCACGGCACGCGGACCGTCTCACCGCGGTACTCCGCCTCGCCCACCGCGGGCAGCCCCGGCCGTCCGCCGGGTGCGGTGCCGGGCAGCACCTCGCCGGTCAGCCGCACCGCCGGTGCCTCGCGCAGGGCGGTGACGATCGGGTTCGCCGTCATCGCGTCGGTGCCGGCCGCGACGAACCGCAGGCCGATCTGCTTGCCGTAACCGAGCAGGTCCACCAGCGGCTGCAGCTCGTCGGCTCCCGGCGGCATGGCGTCGTAGTCGTCCACCACGATGAACAGGTCGGGCCCGTGCCAGTCCTGGCCGAGCCGCTTGCGGATCGAGGTGACCGCGTCGGCGACGACGGTGCGCAGCTCGTCGGGGCTGGTCGCGAAGGCGAGTTCGCGCTCCGGTTCGAGAATGCCGCGCAGCCGGTCGCGGAAGTCGGCGACGATGACCACCGCCTCCGCGACGGTGTACTGGGTCCGGATCCCGCGGAGGACGGTCCGCAGCACCGAGGTCTTCCCGGTGCGCGGCCCGCCGAAGACCAGCAGGTGCGGGTCGGCCTTGAAGTCCAGCTCCAGCGGCGCGTAGTACTCCTCCGGCAGCGCGAACGGGATGCCGCCGCCCTCGTGCCGCTCGTTCACCACGTCGTAGGTGACCGTGCCCAGCGGCGGCCACAGCGGCCGCGCGGTTGCCGTGCACCGCCATCAGCTCGCCGAGCTGCGCGAGCATGCCCTCGGGCACCCTGGCCAGCTCGAACCGGAGCGGCGGCTGGGTGAAGTCGCTCTTGAGGTAGCCGTTGCCGGGCAGCGCGGGCAGCGGTTCGACGTCCGGTACGCCGAGGATCTGGCCGTCCGCGGACCGCGTGGCGCCGGGCAGCGCGATCCGGCAGGGCGCGAAGGCGTACAGGCCGCGCATCGCGCCGGTCGGCGTGGTGCGGCCGGTCAGCAGGAGGTGCACGCGCAGCTCGTCGCCGAGTTGCGCGGCCCGCAGCAGCGCGTCGGCGAGCAGGGGTTTCCGGCTGCTCGCCTCACCGATCTCGTCGACCACCACCACGAGTGCCGGTGCCCGGCCGATGTCACCGGAGTCGCGCAGCCGGATGCGGTGGCGGATCTCGTCGTCGAGCAGGTCGGTCAGCTGGTCGGCGTCGCGGGCCACGGTGGCCACGTGCGGCAGCCTGGCCAGCCCGTCGGCGGTCCCGGCGAGCAGGAAGTTGAGGCATTCGGGGGAGTTGCGCACGGCCAGGCCGGTGACCACGGTCCGCACCAGCTCGGACTTCCCGCTGCCCGGCATGCCGACGCAGACGCAGTGCGCGGCGAGGTCGAGTTCGACCGGTTCTCCGGTCTCCCCGTGCCCGAGCGGGGTGCGGAGGTCGAGTCCGGTGCTCCACGCGGTCTTGAGGGTCTGCGGGTCTTCGACCCCGAGTAGATCGAGCAGCACGTGCTCAGCCTGCCACAACGCGCGGTGGTTGAGGGTGTGCGCGGTGACGCATACGGTCGTGGTCATGGGCGAGTACCAGCACCTTCTGACCAAGCGGGACGGCGAGACCGTCACCATCACGATGAACCGGGCGTCGCGGCGGAATTCGCTGTCCGCCGAGCACCTCGCCGAACTGCTCGCGGCGTTCCGCGAAGCCGGTGAGTCCGACGCGACCGGGATCGTGCTGGCCGGCGCCGGTCCGGTGTTCTCGGCCGGGCACGACTTCGGTGACGTCGCCGCACGTGACCTGCCGGGGGTGCGGGAGCTGCTGCGGTTGTGCACCGAGCTGATGCGCACGATCCAGTCGGTGCCGCAGGTGGTCGTCGCGCGGGTGCACGGCCTGGCCACGGCGGCGGGCTGCCAGCTGGTCGCTTCGTGCGACCTGGCGATCGCCGCGGAGTCCGCCGGGTTCGCGTTGCCCGGTGGCAAGGGCGGCTGGTTCTGCCACACCCCGGCGGTGCCGGTGGCCAGGGTGATCGGGCGCAAGCGGCTGATGGAGCTGGCGCTGACCGGCGACGTGGTGGACGCGGCGACCGCGCTGGAGTGGGGACTGGTCAACCGCGTGGTGCCGGACGCCGAGCTGGACGACGCGGTGGCGGAGCTGCTGGCCAGGGCGACCAGGGGCAGCCGGGCGAGCAAGGCGCTGGGGAAGCAGACGCTGTACGCGCAGCTCGACCGCCCGGAGGCCGACGCCTACACGATCGCGCTGGAGGTGATGGCGGCCGCGTCGCAGCTGCCGGGGGCGAAGGAGGGCATGGCGGCGTTCCTGGAGAAGCGCCAGCCGGTCTGGCCCGACTAGGTTTCCCGGAATTGTCGGGGTGCGTTCGTAGGCTGCCCGGCATGACTCAGCCGGTCCGTGATCCACGTCCGCTCTTCGCCCGCTCGCTGGACCAGACCGGGCGGCTGATCGCGGCCGTGCGTCCCGGGCAGTTGGACCACCGCACGCCCTGCGCCGACTACGACGTCCGCGCACTGCTCGGGCATGTGGTTTCGGTGCTGCACAAGCTCGTCCGCGCCGGCGTCGGAACCGACGCACGCGAGGTGCCGGACGTGCTCGACGGCATCGACGACTGGAACGGTGCCTTCGCCGAGGCCCGTGCCGAGGTCGAGCGGATCTGGGCCAACGACGAGCTGCTCGACCGTTCGGTCACCCTGCCGTGGGCGACCCTGCCCGGCCGGGTGGCGTTGGACGCCTACACGCACGAGTTCACCGCCCATTGCTGGGACCTGGCGGCCGCCATCGACCAGCTCGCCGGTCTCGATGCCGACTTGGCGGTACAAGCCCTCGACGCGTTCCAGAAGTTCGCGCCACCGGAGGAGCGCGACGGGCGGGGCCCGTTCGGACCGGTCGTCCCCACGTCGGACACGGCCGACGCGTACACGCGGCTCGCCGCCTATCTGGGCCGCCGAGTCCCCTTCGCCGCTGGCCCCGGGACGCGCGCCCACCCCCAGTGAGCGCGCGCCCCGGTTGCCTAGCTCAGGAAGCTGTCGCCGGCCCAGGTGGTGCCCAGCGGGTTCTGCCCCGAGTACCAGGTCTCCCCGCCGACCTCGGTGGTGGTGTTGTGGAACGCCACCAGCTGCCCGTTCGAAGCCAGCCGCCCGAGCAGGTCGGGCTTGTCGTCGAGGTTGACGTCCTTGATCTCGAAGGCGTTCGCCAGGTCCCAGCCGCCGCTGAGGACCTGCGTCAACGGCGCGGCGGCCGCCACGCCCGGCGTCGCCGCGTTGGTGGCCGCGCGCTTGGGCGCGAGGCCCGCCGACTTCGCGGCCGGTGCGGGCTGGCCGTAGTAGGCGACCAGCTCGGTGCCCTGGCGGACCACCCAGTCACTGAGCCCGTCGAAGTTCACGTCGGCGATGTCGAGCTGGTCGATCACGCCCCAGCCGCTGCCCATCTCGAACGCCGGGCTGACCACGATCTTCCCGTTCTCGATGCCGGTGAGCCAGACGAACATCTTGCCGGTGGCGGTCTCCCGCGCGGTGACGTCGACCAGGCCGTTGCCGTCCTCGTCGTAGAGCACCTTGAGGTCGAAGAAGTTCCAGCCCCAGCCGCCGTACTGCTCGGTGCCGTTCAGCGTGCCGAAGGGACTGGCCGCGCTGTAGGCACCGGAGTGCTTGTGCGCGGTGATGATGCCGTTGACCTCGGCGAGCACGTCGGGTTTCGCGTCGCCGGTGACGTCACCGGCGGAGAGCCAGTGCGCGTTGTTCCAGCCGTTGTTGATCGCCACCGGGAGGCCGTACCCCGTCGCGCCGTTGTGCGGTGAGACGGCCAGCTGCCCATTGCCCTTGCGGGAGAGCAGATCCTCCTTGGCGTCGAGGGTGAAATCCCGGTCGCGGCCGGAGAACGGCCCGTCCGGTGCGGCCGAAGCGGCCGGCGCGAGCGCCAGCGCGGTCAGCGCCGCGGCCGCCATTCCGAGCACAGAATTGCGCAAAGACATAACCGTCCCTTGGTCGGATAGCACGGATTCGAATTCCCGAGAACAACGGCGGCGTATTCCCCGAATTTGCGCCGCCGCCCCCTGTTCAAGGTCCAACCTACCGGAACTTCACGTTGCTGGGAACGGATTTTCGGCCGCTTGACTTTTATTGTCTTTCAGTGTCCGCGCAATTGGAGCAGGCCGTATGCGGCAATTGTCGGAGTGTCGGTTATTTCCCCACCGAGCACCATTTGCTCGAACTTCTCGCGGGTGAACCATTCGGTGCGCATGTCCTGTTCTTCGTGCTCGCGCTGCGGTGGTCCTTCCCGCAGTTCGGTGGCGAGGTAGATCCGGCCGCGCTGGCTGGTCAGGCCCGGCGCCAGCGACAGCCTGCCGAGTTCGGTCATCGAACCGGCTTCGAGCCCGGTTTCCTCGCGCAGTTCGCGCACGGCCAGTTCGGCGGGGTCGAGTTCGGCGCGGTCCGGCGCGGTGCCCTGCACGAATTCCCAGCTGCGTTCCCCGAGCGGGTAGCGGAACTGCTCGACCAGGTGCAGCCGGTCCCCGTCGAGCGGGATGACCAGCGCGAACTCGGGCTTGTCCACCACGCCGTAGATCCCGGTGCTGCCGTCGGGGCGGCGGATGCCGTCTTCGCGCACGGTGAGCCAGTTGTTGCGGTACACCTCGCGGGAGCTGATGCGTTCGATCACCCACCCAGTATCGGGGTGTCTGCTCGCCGTCGCGCAGCGTTGCCCTACCCTCGCCGGGTGCGTCTCGTCATCGCTCGCTGCCAGGTCGACTACGCCGGCCGCCTCACCGCCCACCTGCCGATGGCCACCCGGCTGCTGCTGATCAAGGCCGACGGTTCGGTCTCGGTCCACTCGGACGACCGGGCCTACAAGCCGCTGAACTGGATGAGCCCGCCGTGCTGGCTGATCGAGGACCGCGACATCTGGACCGTGCAGAACAAAGCGGGGGAGAAGCTGGTGATCAGCCTCGCCGAGGTGCTGCACGACTCCGCGCACGAACTGGGCGCCGAGCCCGGTCTGGTCAAGGACGGCGTGGAGGCGCACCTGCAGGAGCTGCTCGCCGAGCACATCAGCGAGCTGGGCGAGGGCTACTCGCTGGTCCGCCGGGAGTTCCCGACCGCGATCGGCCCGGTCGACATCATGGCCCGCGACGCCGAGGGCAAGTCGGTGGCGGTGGAGATCAAGCGGCGCGGTGAGATCGACGGGGTCGAGCAGCTGACGCGCTACCTCGAACTGCTCAACCGGGACCCGCTGCTGGCGCCGGTGCGCGGGGTGTTCGCCGCGCAGCAGATCAAGCCGCAGGCCCGCACGCTCGCCGAGGACCGCGGCATCCGCTGCCTGACCCTGGACTACGACAAGCTGCGCGGCACCGAGTCGGACGAGTTCCGCCTCTTCTGACCGACCCCGCCACCCCGCCGGGCGCGATCGCCGCTCGCCGGAGCCCCGTCATTCCGCGCTGACCAGCGGAACACGCTCCGGAGTCGTACGCTCACCCGCGACTCCGGTCTCCGGGCTGCCTTCATGAAGAGGCAACGCTTCTTCAAACCTGCCCTGTACCGGTTCAGCCAGATGCAGTAAGGTCCGCCCGTTGGTGGGTCTTGTTGGATAATGTTTGAACTTGGAGGTGGCCGGTGGGTGTGCTCGCTGAGGCGAACCTGCGGCTAGACGCGAACGCGGTGGACTACGTCCTGCTCGCGTTCTACTTCGTTCTGGTACTGGGCATCGGCTACCTCGCCCGCAGGCAGGTGTCGACCAGTCTCGACTTCTTCCTGTCCGGCCGGTCGCTGCCCGCCTGGGTGACCGGTCTCGCCTTCATCTCGGCGAACCTCGGCGCGATCGAGGTCATGGGGATGTCGGCGAACGGCGCGCAGTACGGCATGCCGACCGCGCACTACTTCTGGATCGGCGCGGTCCCCGCGATGCTCTTCCTCGGCATCGTGATGATGCCGTTCTACTACGGCTCCAAGGTGCGCAGCGTGCCGGAGTTCATGCTCCGGCGGTTCGGCAAACCGGCCCACCTGGTCAACGGCATCAGCTTCGCGGTGGCGCAGATCCTGATCGCCGGGGCCAACCTGTTCCTGCTGGCCACCGTGGTGAACCTGCTGCTCGGCTGGCCGATCTGGGTGTCGGTGATCCTGGCCGCGGTGATCGTGCTCGCCTACACCGCGCTCGGCGGCCTGTCCGCCGCCATCTACAACGAGGTGCTGCAGTTCTTCGTGATCGTCGCCGCGCTGGTGCCGCTCACCTTCGTCGGCCTGTACAAGGTCGGCGGCTGGCAGGGCCTGGTCGACAAGGTGACCGCCAGCCCCGGCGGCGCCGAGCAGCTGAACTCGTGGCCCGGCAACGAGCTGACCGGGTTCAGCAACAGCTTCCTCTCCGTGGTCGGCCTGGTCTTCGGTCTCGGTTTTGTGCTCTCGTTCGGGTACTGGACGACCAACTTCGTCGAGGTCCAGCGCGCGATGGCGTCGAAGAGCATGTCGGCCGCGCGCCGCACGCCGATCATCGGAGCCTTCCCGAAGCTGCTGATCCCGTTCATCGTGATCGTGCCCGGCATGATCGCCGCGGTCACCGTCACCGAGCTGGTGCAGTTCAAGGGCGGCGCCAACGTAGAAGGCGTGGACTACAACTACGCGCTGCTGCTGCTGATGCGGGACCTGCTGCCGAACGGCATGCTCGGCATCGCGATCGCCGGCCTGCTGGCCTCGTTCATGGCGGGCATGGCGGCGAACCTCAGCTCGTTCAACACGGTCTTCACCTACGACATCTGGCAGTCGTACGTGAAGAAGGACAAGCCGGACGCCTACTACCTCAGCTTCGGCCGCCTGGTCACCGCCGCCGGCACCATCCTGGCCATCGGCACCGCGTTCATCGCTTCGAGCTACTCGAACCTGATGGACTACCTGCAGCAGCTGTTCTCGTTCTTCAACGCGCCGCTGTTCGCCACGTTCATCCTGGGCATGTTCTGGAAGCGGATGACCGCGACCGCGGGCTGGACCGGCCTGGTCTCGGGCACGCTCGCCGCGGTCGGCGTGTTCATCCTCGCCGAGACCGGCGTGTGGGACCTGCCCGGCCAGGGCGCCAGCTTCATCGGCGCCGGCGCGGCATTCGTGGTCGACGTGGCGGTCAGCGTGGCGGTCACCTACGCCACCCAGCCCAAGCCGGAGGCGCAGCTGGTCGGCTTGGTGTACTCGCTGACGCCGAAGGACTCGCTGAAGCACTCGGACACCGGCGAGGACAGTGGCTGGTACCGCAAGCCGGGCCTGCTGGCCGGCATCGTGCTGGCGATCACCATCCTGCTGAACATCATCTTCTAGGAGGGCCGGGACATGAGCACGGAATCCACCCCGCGCCGGGCCGGCGGCTTCGACATCCGGCTGATCATCGCCCTGCTGATGGGGGTGTACGGCCTGGTGCTGCTGGTGATGGGCATCGGGTTCACCACCGAAGAGGAGCTGAACCGGGCCGACGGGCTGAACATCAACCTGTGGGCAGGCATCGGCATGCTGATCTTCACCGCGGTCTTCGTGCTGTGGGCGAAGCTGCGGCCGCTGGCGGTGCCGCCACCGGCGGACGAATGAGCGAATGACGGGTTGTGCACGCGTGGCGGCCCCCGGGCCGCTACCGTGCAACCCGTGTCTTCAGCTGTGCGTTTCCGGACCGTGGTGGCCGCGGTAGCCGGTGTGCTCCTGCTCGGTTCGGTCGCCGGATGCGGTGCCGACCTGGCCCGGTCGAACTTCCAGCGCACCACGGTGCCGCCGGAGCCGGGCGCCTCGGGCGGCACCGGCCCGGCCCCGGACGGGGAGATCAAGGACCCGGCGGTGGCGGCCAAGGCGCTGCGGATGATCGAGCCCTGCGCGTTGCTCTCGGCCGAGACCTTCAGCGGGATCGGCACCCCCGGCGAACCGCGGCCGAGCGGCTGGGACCGCTGCACCGCCGACGTCACCGACGCCGGGCAGAAGAAGCTCAAGATCTCGCTGGAGATCGGCGGCATCATCATCGGCAGGATCGAGGACGCGAAAACCGCCGTCGAGGGCCTGCCGCAGCTGGAGAAGAAGGACGGCGAAAGCTGCACCGTCACCGCGGTGACCTCGAAGGAGCCGAAGTCGGGCATCGTGCTGCAGGCCGACTACCCCGGCGGTGACCCGTGCGGTGCCGGGCGCACCGCGATGCAGCGCCTGGTCAAGGCGCTGCACAGCAACCCGAAGAAGCACCCGGACCCGCCGGGCACGGTGATCGGCGTCGACGCGTGCACCAGCGTGGACACCGCGGTGGTCGCCGAGGTGCTCGGCGGCAAGCTGGACGACCCGTCGCCGATGGGCCTGCACGGCTGCGCCCTGCGCTCCCGCACCCCGCAGGTGATGATCAACTTCCGGCCCACCTCCGCGCCGCCGGAAGAGGACGGCTCGACGCCGGTGGACCTCGGTGGCGGGGTGCGGGGCTTCGCCAAGACCAGGGTGGACGACGAGCCGGAGTGCACGGTGACCTGGCGGCACCGGGTGATCGGCACCGACGAGTACGGCATGGAGACCGGCGAGCAGGTCGAAGTGGACTACAACGGCGCCGACGGCACCGCGGCGTCCGACGGCTCCTGCGACAAGGCGGTCAAGGTGGCCAAGACGGTGGCCGCCAAGCTGCCGAAACCCTGACGCGCGCGTCTTCCTTGGCGCCGGGTGGCCCGGGGCGGTAGGAAGGGTCCCGCAGCGGTTGTCCAATGCGGGAGGCTTCGATGAAGAAGATCATCAACGACCCGGCCGACGTGGTCGTCGAATCGCTCAGAGGCCTGGCCGCCGCGCACGCCGGGGTGCTCCGGGTGGTCGAGGACCCGGCACTGGTGGTCCGGGCGGACGCGCCGGTGGACGGCAAGGTGTCGGTGATCTCCGGCGGCGGGTCCGGGCACGAGCCGCTGCACGGCGGGTTCGTCGGGCCCGGCATGCTCGACGCCGCGGTGCCGGGCGCGGTGTTCACCTCGCCGACGCCGGACGCGGTGCAGGCCGCCGTCGAGGCCACCACCTCCGCGGCGGGCGCGCTGCTGATCGTGAAGAACTACACCGGGGACGTGCTCAACTTCGAGACCGCCGCGGAACTGGCCGCCGCCGAGGGCGCGGACGTGCGCAGCGTGGTGATCGACGACGACGTGGCCGTGGCCGACTCCACCTTCACCGCGGGCCGCCGCGGTGTCGGCGGCACCGTGCTGCTGGAGAAGATCGCCGGGGCCGCCGCCGAGCGCCGGTACTCGCTCGACGCCGTGGAGGCCGTCGCCCGCCGGGTGATCGGCCAGGTGCGCTCGATCGGCGTCGCGCTCACCCCGCCGACCGTGCCGCACGCCGGTGAGCCGAGCTTCACCCTGGCCGACGACGAGATCGAGTTCGGCATCGGCATCCACGGGGAACCCGGCCGCGAGCGGATCCCGGCCGAGCCCGCCGACCAGCTGGTGGCCCGCATGCTCGCCGCGATCACCGAGGACCTGCCGTTCGAGCGCGGCGACCGGGTGCTGCTGTTCACCAACTCGATGGGCGGCACGCCGCAGGTCGAGCTGTACCTGGCACACGGCATCGCCGAACGCCTGCTCGCCGAGCAGGGCATCACCGTGGCACGACGACTGGTCGGGCCGTACATCACCAGCCTGGAAATGCAGGGGATCAGCTTGACGCTGCTGAAACTGGACGACGAACTGGTCGAGCTGTGGGACGCGTGGGTCAACACGCCGGCGCTGCGGTGGGGGGTCTGAGATGGCCTGCGACGCGAACGGGACCGGCCGGGCGATCCGCGCGGCGGCCGCGGTGGTGGCCGAGCACCGGGCCGAGCTGGTCGAGCTCGATCGGGCGATCGGTGACGCCGACCACGGTGAGAACCTCAACCGCGGCTTCACCGCCGTGCTGTCCGCTTTGGACGCCGGCCCGCCGGAAACCCCGGCGGCGGTGCTGAAGACGGTGGCCACCACGCTGATCTCGAAGGTGGGCGGCGCGGCCGGGCCGCTGTACGGCACGGCCTTCCTGCGTGCCTCCGGCGCGCTGGGCAGCGCGTCCGAAGTGGACATCGACGGGCTGGTCGCCGCGTTGCGCGCCGGGCTGGAGGGCGTCAAGGCCCGCGGCAAGGCGGAGGTCGGCGACGCGACCATGATCGACGCGCTGGCGCCCGCGGTGGAAGCCGCCGAGGCGGCCGCGAAGCAGGAAGGGGCCGACATCGCCGCCGTGCTGACCGCCGCCGCGGACGCCGCGGACCGGGGTTACGAGTCCACAGTGGACCTGGTGCCGCGCAAGGGCAGGGCCTCCTACCTGGGCGAGCGGGCGGTGGGCCACGCCGATCCGGGCGCGCGCTCGACAGCGTTGCTGCTGCGTGCGTTCGCGGAGGCGGCCCGATGAGCCGCGTGGGGCTGGTCCTCGTTTCGCACAGCGCCAAGCTCGCCGAAGGCGTGGCCGAACTGGCCGCCGAGATGGCGCCCGAGGTGACCGTGATCCCGGCGGGCGGGCTGGCCGAAGGCGGGCTCGGCACCGACTACGACGCGGTGGTCGCCGCGGTGCAGCGGGCCGATTCGGGCAGCGGCGTGGTGCTGCTCTACGACCTCGGCAGCGCGCAGATGACCGCCGAACTGGCCACCGAATCGCTGGCCGATCCGAACGCCGCGGTGGTGGCCGACGCGCCACTGGTCGAGGGCGCGATCGCGGCCGCGGTGGCGGCGCAGGGCGGTGGTGACAAGACGGCGGTGGTCTACGCCGCCGCGTCGGCCGGGTCGGCGCCGGACCTGGCGGAGGCCGGCCGGACCCCGGCGGAGGAGACCGCGGAGCTGACCCTGCGTAACGACGTCGGCCTGCACGCCCGCCCGGCGGCGCTGCTCGCGCGGACGCTGGCGGACGTGGACGCCGAGGTGCGGGTGCGGCTCGGTGATGCGGAGGTCGACGCGCGGAGCGTGCTGGGCCTGATGTCGCTGGGCGCGCGCCAGGGCGACACCATCCACCTGGACGCCAGGGGCGCCCAGGCCGCCGAAGCCATTCGCCGGGCCACGGAACTGGTGGCGGGCAACTTCGGCGAATAAGTGTGGCCGAACCGGTGTAATTGCCGTCTCCCAACGGGTTCCGGCCGCGTTAGCGTGACGCATGCGAAGAAACCGGGCTCGCTGGGCGGCCGGAATCCTGGTGCTGGTCACGCTGCTCAGCGGGTGCGCGAGCACGATCATCGGCAAGCCGTCGCCCGATCGGGCGGAGCTGGCGCGGATCGAGGACGAGCGGTCACCGCTGACCGCGGCGGCCGCGTTCGGCGACTTCACCACCATCGACTACTGCTCCCTGCTGGACGCCGCCGCACTGGGCCGGGTGACCGAGGTGGTGGAGCAGCCGGGGGTGTCGATGGACCACTGCACCGTCCGGGTGAAGGTGGACGGACAGGAGGCCGAGCTCTGGCTCGGCGGTGTGGTCGACGAGAAGGCACGCAACGAGTACACGACCACCACCGAGATCGACAACGCGCCGGAGCTCAAGCGGCGGCTCACCATCGAAAAGCCGTCCAGTGACTACGACGGCAACTGCAACCGCTACCTCGTCTTCGCCGACGAGTTCAGCCTGCAGAGCAGTGTCAGCACCCTGAACGGCACCCTGTCGTCCGAGCGGCTGTGCCCGCTCGTCGAGAACTCGCTGGAGCACGCCGCGACGGCGGTGGTGGACAAGCGCGTGGAGCACCTGGACTTCCCGGCCGGTTCGCTCGGCACGGTGGACGCCTGCACGCTCATCAGCGAAGCCGAGGTCGGCACGCACCTGGGTGCCGAAGGGACCGCGCGCAGGTCGCCGACCAAGCACAACTGCCGCTGGGGCCGCTCCGGCAGCGACTACGTGTCGATGTACTTCTCCATCGACAAGCCGACCCCTCCCGAGGGATATGTGCCGGAAACCCTGGGCGGGCGCCCGGCGATGGTGTGGGCGAGCAGCGGCAGCAGCTACTGCTCGGCGCAGGTCCCGCTGAAGCCGTGGCCGGGCGCGAAGAACGGTGAGGTGGAGACGGTGTCGCTGTTCGTGTCGATGTACCGCGGCGGGACCGACCCGTGTGGCGTGCTGCGCAACGTGGCGAACACGGCGTTCCCTCGCCTGCCCGCGTGAGTCTGCCCCCATCTTGCTCGATCCCGAACTGCCGATACCCCGATCCCGTGTCACCATCAGTGCACTTACCCGCGAGTAACCAACGGAGGCCATGGTGGCACGGGAGTTCTCGAGCGTGGGCGTGGTCGGGCTGGGCACGATGGGCGCGGGGATCGCCGAGGTGCTCGCCAGGAGCGGACTGGACGTGGTGGCCGTCGAGGTGGACGACACCGGCATCACCAGGGGCCGCGGCCACCTGGAGCACTCGACCGCCCGCGCGGTGGCCAAGGGCAAGCTGACCGAGGACGACCGCGCCGCGCTGCTCGGGCGCGTGCGCTGCACCACTTCGCTGGCCGAACTCGCCGACGTGGACCTGGTGATCGAGGCCGTGCCGGAGAGCCTCGAACTGAAGGCGGACGTCTTCACCCAGCTGGACAAGGTCATCCGGCCGGACGCGATCCTCGCCTCGAACACCTCCTCGCTGTCGGTGACCGAGATCGGCGTGCACACCTCCCGGCCGGGCAAGGTGGTCGGCCTGCACTTCTTCAACCCCGCGCCGGTGCTGAACTTCGTCGAGGTGGTGCGCACGGTGGTCACCGAGCCGGACGTGGTCACCGACGTGGTGGCCTTCGCGCGGCGGCTCGGCAAGGAGCCGGTGGTCACCGGCGACCGCGCCGGGTTCATCGCGAACGCGCTGCTGTTCGGCTACCTGAACCACGCCGTGCGGATGTACGAGTCGCGGTACGCCACCCGCGAGGACCTGGACGCGGCGATGCGGTTCGGTTGCGGCTACCCGATGGGCCCGCTGGCGCTGCTCGACCTGATCGGGCTGGACACCGCCTACGAGATCCTCGAATCGATGTACCGGCAGTCCCGCAACCGGCTGCACGCGCCGGCGCCGCTGCTCAAGCAGATGATCACCGCCGGGCTGCTCGGCCGGAAGTCGGGCCGGGGTTTCTACCCCTACCAGGCACCGGATTCGCCGGTGGTGGTCGAGGAAACCGCGGCCACATCGTCCACTGTGGACGCGACGCCGCGTGCGGTGCGGACGGTCGGCGTGGTCGGCACCGGCACCATGGCCACCGGCATCGCGGAGGTCTTCGCCAAGCGCGGGTTCGACGTGGTGCTGCGTGCCCGGAGCGAGGAGAAGGCGCAGGCCGCGCTGGGCAAGGTCGGCAAGTCGCTGGACCGCCAGGTGAAGAAGGGGCGGCTGACCGCGGAGGACGCGGCCGCCGCGCTGGAGCGCGTCCGGCCCGCGGTCGAGTTCGCCGAGCTGGCCGACGTGGACCTGGTGGTCGAGGCGGTCGCCGAGGACCTGGAGGTCAAGCGCGCGGTGTTCGCCGCGCTGGACGAGGCGGTCAAGCCGGGCGCGGTGCTGGCCACCACCACCTCGTCGCTGCCGGTGATCGAGTGCGCCGCGGCCACCTCCCGGCCCACCGAGGTGGTCGGCCTGCACTTCTTCAACCCGGCGCCGGTGATGAAGCTGGTCGAGGTGGTGCACACGATCGCCACCGCGCCGGAGGTGGTGGCCACCGCGCACGAGGTCTGCCGGTCGGTCGGCAAGCACCCGGTGCACTGCGGTGACCGGGCCGGGTTCATCGTCAACGCGCTGCTGTTCCCGTACCTCAACGACGCGGTGAAGATGCTGGAGGCGCACTACGCCGAGGCGGCCGACATCGACACCGCGATGAAGGTCGGCTGCGGCCTGCCGATGGGACCGTTCGAACTGCTCGACGTGGTCGGGCTGGACGTGTCACTGGCCATCCAGCGCACGCTGTACAACGAGTTCCGCGAGGCCGGGTTCTCGCCGGCGCCGCTGCTCGAGCACCTGGTCACCGCGGGCAGGCTGGGCCGCAAGACCGGCAAGGGCTTCCGCGACTACACCTAGGACGAGCAGCAGCCGCCACCGCAGCAACCCCCGCCGCCGGACGGGACGGGTGCGGGGGCGGTGGACGAGCCGGTCAGCGCCACGGTGGTCAGCAGCTTCACGGTGTCGGCGTGCCCGCCGGGACAGGGCGCCGGTGCGCCGGACTCGGCCATCGGGCGGACCAGCTCGAAGGTCTCCGTGCATTCCCGGCAGCGGTAGGCGTAGGTCGGCATGCCGTCATTATCGCGCCGGCCGCCGCGAAGTGGGAAGCTGGCGTCGTGCTGACCGAACACCCGCACCTGTCCCAGGTGGTCCCCTCCGCGCTCGCCGCGCTCGGGGTCGGCGGTTTCGCCGACACGCTCGGCTTCGGCGAGGCGTCGAGGGTGTGCGTGCTGCTCATCGACGGCCTCGGCTGGGAACTGCTGAAGGCGCACCCCGGGGACGCGCCCGTGCTGAACGAGCTGCGGTCGTCCCAGCTGCGCGTGGGTTACCCGTCCACCACGGCCGCCGGGCTGGCCGCGATCGGCACCGGGCTTTCGTCAGGGGAGCACGGCATGGTCGGGTACACCTTTGAGGTGCCAGGCGCCGGGGTGATGAACGCGTTGCGCTGGTGCAGTCACGACGACGGCGGTGACCTCCGCGGTTCGCTGCCGCCGGAGCAGGTGCAGCCGCTGCCGACCACCTTCGCCACCGCCGCCGCGGCCGGGGTGCACACGAGCGTGGTCTCCGAGGCGAAGTTCGCGGATTCGGCGCTGACGCACGCGGTGCAGCGCGGCGCGCGGTACCGCGGGGTGCACGCGCTCGGGGACCTGGCCGCGCGCACGCTCGACGCGCTGGCCGAGCCGCGCAGCTTCTGCTACTCCTACCACAGCCAGCTCGATTTCCTCGGCCACGTCTACGGTCCTGGCTCGTCCGCGTGGCGGATGCAGCTGCGCCAGGTGGACCGGCTGGTGGAGTCCATTGTGGAGGAACTGCCGCCGGGCGCGCTGCTGGCGGTGGTGGCCGATCACGGCATGGTGCGGATCGGCGAGAAACTCGACCTGGACGAAA
Organism: Amycolatopsis albispora; assembly: GCF_003312875.1. Classification (NCBI taxonomy): domain Bacteria; kingdom Bacillati; phylum Actinomycetota; class Actinomycetes; order Pseudonocardiales; family Pseudonocardiaceae; genus Amycolatopsis; species Amycolatopsis albispora. The sequence goes on along the minus strand of NZ_CP015163.1, from coordinate 4,776,467 downwards.
CGCCGGAGCTGCTGGCCGGGGTCCGCGCGATCGGCGGTGAGACGCGTGCCAGGCACGTCTACGCCGAAGACGGCGCCGCGGCCGACGTGCTGGCGGCGTGGCGGGAGGTCCTCGGTGAGCGGGCCTGGGTGTACAGCCGTGAGGAAGCCATCGAGGGCGGGCTGTTCGGGCCGAGTGTCAGCGACCGCGTCCGGCCCCGGATCGGTGACGTGGTCGCCGCGGCGAGGGATTCCTTCGGCATGGTGCGGGAACTCGCGGAGGCGGTGGAGTCCTCGCTGATCGGCCAGCACGGCTCGCTGACCACCGCGGAGCAGCTGGTGCCGCTCGCGGTGGCCAGCGCGCGCTAGCTACGGGTTCCGCACGATCTGGAACCCGGGTGTGGTGTTGCGGATGTCGATGTGGTTGTTGCTCAGCTTCAGGTTGTTGAAGGTGGCCGACCCGATGGCCGGGCCCTCACCCGGTTCCGGCATCTCGTTCGCCCAGATGCCGAAGCCCGACTTCGCTTCGAACTCGTCGCCGCTCAGCCGCGCGCCGCTGATGCTGACGTTGGTGAGCACGGTGTCCTGCACCGGGTTGGTCGGCTGGCCGCCGACGTAGTCGGTCTGGAACATGATCCCGTGGTAGGTCGGGTCCACGATGTCCACATCGGACACCCGGATCCCGGTGAACGTCTTCGACGCGGAGAACAGCCAGATCCCGGGGAAGGTCTGCGCGCCCCAGAAGTGACCGCCGCCCCGCACCACCGAGATGTTCTCGAAGTTCGTGGTGCCGGGGCCGAAGCCGTGCATCGGGTAGCCGAAGTCGAGCGACGAGATGGTGATGGCCGAGTAGGTCAGCGTGTCCGCGAGGTAGAGGTTGCGGAAGGTGTTGTCGTACCCGCCGTAGACCGCCAGGCCCGCGGCCCGCCACGGCAGGATCGCGGTCAGGTTCTCGTAGACGTTGCCGGTCTGGTTGCCGGAGTTGTTGTCGGTGGCGGCGAACAACGCGAAGCTGTCGTCACCGGTGGACCTGGCTTCGTTGTTGGTGATGTGGTTGCCCGTGCTGCCGTTGGTGAAGTTGAGCCCGTCGGCGAACAGGTCGCGGATGCGCGAGTTGGACACCTTGGTGTTGTCCGTGTTCGCGCCCCAGAGCAGGCACATCTGGTGCTCCACCCACAGGTCGTCGATGGTCATGTTCGACACGCCCGAGAAGTCGAACACCTTGCCCGGCCCGTCGTTGCGCGAGGTGTAGTTGCCGAACACGGCGAACTTCGAGAACTTCGAGCCGTTCGCGGTGGCGTCGGCGCGGAAACCGAGATCGGTGTTCTCCTGGTTGGCCGGAGCGGTGAACCGGGTGAACCAGACGCCCGCGCCGACCACCTCGACCGGCTTGCCGTACACCTGGAACTTGGCCGAGGTGGGGTAGTCGCCGGCGGGCAGGTAGACGCCGGTGAGCGTGCCGGTGGTGTCCATCCGCACCTTGTCCAGCGCGTTCTGCACGTCCTGGTGGGTGAAACCGGCGGGCACGGCGTACCGCGCCGGGTCCGGGTTCGCCTGGGGCGCCACCTCCTCGAAGTTCACGAAGTCGATCGCGTACTGCGAGGTGTTCGCGGCGTCCTTCTGCAGCTTGATCTTGCTGCCCGCGGGCACGGTGGTGCCGAGCAGCATGCTGGCCTCGTCGTAGATGTGCCGCGGCCCGCCGGCGCCGGGGCTGTTGCCGGGACCGGCTTCCGGTCCGTAGAGCCACGCGTGCTTCGAACTCAGCGTGATCGGCTTGAGGAAGGTGCCGTTGACGTAGACGTTCAGCGTGGCGGTGATCCCGCCACCGCCGGGGGCGTCCGGAATGGAGAACCGGGTGACCAGCGTGTTCGTGCTCGCCTTGGTGGTGAATTCGACCGCGCTGCCGGTGCTGTTGAGCGTCACCGCCCGGCGACCGGAGGCCTCACCCGCTACGTGGCCGATCGTCCTGTTTGGACCGACGACCGTCGCGCCACCGGAGACGGTGCCGTCTTCGGCTTCGATCGACTCGTAGGGCATGTTCGCCCCGCGTCCGACGAAGAACGGCTGGCTGGTGGTGTTGTTGGCCTGCTTGACCGGGAGTTCGTTGGCGTCGTTGGCGAGCACCGTTTTCACCGTGTACTTGCCGTTCACCGCGGGCCAGCTGCCCAGCGAGACCGGCGTGGTGGTGGCGCCCGGCTCGATCGCGCCGGTGTGGCTGCCGGTGAGCGTGCGCACCACGGCTCCCGTGGTGGCGTCGGAAATGGTCAGCGTGATCCCGTGCGCACCCGCCGACGACGCGACCGAACCCTGGTTCTTGATCGCCACGGAGAAGTTCACCGCGGTACCGGCGGACGGATTGCCCGGCGTCCAGGCGACCGGTGCGGCGAGCAGGTCCGAGCTGGCCACCGGCGTCACCACCAGCGGTGACGGGCTGCTGAACGCGTTGTTGGCCTCGTTCTGCTCGATCACCGCGTTGCCTTCGTCGACCTTGGCGCTGAGCGGATGGCTGCCCGCGTCACGCGGGCCGATGTCCGCCTGCGCGGTCGCCGACGCGCCCGCGGCCAGTGCGCCGACCGGGGCCGTGCCCACTTTGGTGTCGCCGAGGTACAGGTTCACCTCGGTGGCGGGCGACGCGCTCGCCCCGGCGTTGCGGACGGTCGCGGAGACGGTCACGCGATCGGTCTCCACCGGAGCTTCCGGTGTCCAGGACAGACCGGTAACGGTCAGGTCCGGGTTCGGCGCGGGCACCCCGAGCGCCTGGAATTCGGCCACCTGCCCGGCGGGGGCGCCGGAGTTCGTGGTGATCCGGAGCCGGACGTCGGCCGCCCTGGCGGTGAGCGGAATGGTCACCGTGTTGCCGGTCGCCGGGTCGAAGCCGTACGCCTTGGCGGCGGCGAGCGTGGTGAACTCGGTGGCGGACTGCTCGCGGCCCTCGACCGCGATCGTCTGCGTGCGGGCGGCCCAGACCGGGTCCGGGTTCAGCTTGACCACCACGGCGTTCAGGTCGGCGTTCGAGCCGAGCGCGACGGTCAGCACGCTCGGATAGGCGCTGCCTTCCCAGTAGGTGGCGGTGTTGCCGTCGTTGGCGTTGGCCGCGACGTAACTGTGCACTGTGGACGAAGCGGTGATCGGCCTGCCCGCGGCCAGGTTGGTGCCGGCGGCCGTGCCCGCGCGGGTCACCGTGTTGCTGTTCGCCGACTGGTTCCCCGCGGCGTCCTTGGCACGCACGAAGTAGGCGACCGTGGTGCCCGCGGGCTGGTTGTCGGTGTAGGTCAGTACGGTGCCGGGAACGCTGGTGCGCAGCACACCGTTGGCGTAGACGTCGTACCCGGTCACGCCCACGTTGTCGGTGGCGGCCGTCCAGTTGAGCCGGATCTGGTCGGTGCCGGGCTCGGTGAAGGCCAGGTTGCCCGGGACGCCCGGCGCTTCGGTGTCCCCTGTGGACGGTCCGGAGACGGTGAACTCGCTGACCTGACCGGCGGGCCAGCCGGTGTTCGCGGTGATCTGCACGCGGACGTACCGCACGGTGGCCGTGGTGAAGTCGATGGTGACGGCGTTCCCGGAGGCGGGGGTGAAGACCTTGCCCGACGAGGTGGCGAGATCGGTGAAGTTGGTGCCGTCGGTGCTGCCGCGCACGCTCAGCGTCTGCGTCCGCGTGCCCCAGCCACTGGGCAGCTTCAGCTCGACGCGGCTGGCCGGGACAGCGGTACCGAGATCGGCCTGGATCCACTGCGGGAACGCGCCGTTCACGCTCTCCCAGTAGGTGGCCGCGTTCCCGTCACCCGCGTTGGCCGCCGGGTATTCGGGGTGCGCGCTGCTCGCCGTGTAGGTCGCGGCGAGCTGCTGGAACTCGGCGGCGTGGGCCTCGAATTCGGCGAGTTGCGCGGCCGGGGCGGCGGAGTTCGCGGTGACCTCCACGCGCAGGAAACGCGCGACGGTCGGCGCGAAGTCGATCCGGACGGTGTTCTGCTCGGCGGGCGTGAAGGTGTACTCGGCCGCGCCGGTGATGGTCGCGAAGCCGATGCCGTCGGTGCTGCCCTGCAGGCTGAGCGTCTGCTGCCGCGTGGACCAGGCCGCGGGCACCTTCAAGGTCACCTGGTCGACGCTGCGCTCAGCGCCGAGGTCCAGCTGCGCCCACTGCGGCAGCGGGCCGGGGCTGCTCTCCCAGTAGGTGTCCTGGTCACCGTCGTTGATCTTGGGGGCGGCGTCCGCGGCGCTGCTGGCCTGCGCGGCGGGTGCGGTCCCGCCGAGCGCCGGAACGGCCAGCGGGGCGGCCACCAGTAGCGCGGCCAAGGCGAGGCTTGCCGCGCGGGGTCGTCGTTTTGTCGATCTCACCAGAACCGTCATCACCGGGGGGACCTCTCCATTGAGGGACACTGCGGGGATCGCGAGTTATTTCGACCTGATGTTTAATTTTTGCGTAGAGCTGTTCAAGAGTTGCAGACAGGTCGAGGTGAGTCAACGGCCGCTAGGGCTTGATCGCGCGCCAGCGCTGCCGCCGCCCGTCGGGATTGGCCAGCTCGATCCGCTCGAAGCCCGCCGCCGCGAGCCGGCGGGCGAACGAGTCGGGGGGGACCGGGTTGTAGGTGTCGCCGACGTGGATGAGGCGGAACAGCAGCCCGTGCACGCCGTCGCTCCCGGCGAACACACCACCCGGCCGCAGCACACGGAACGCTTCGGCGAACAACCGGTCCTGCAGTGCCGCGGTGGGCACGTGGTGGAGCATGGTGAAGCAGACCACCGAGCTGAACTCGTTGTCCGGCAACGGCATCGCGGTGCCGTCGCCGTGGATCACCTTGGCGCGGGCGCCGTGGTCGCGGTCGAGATCGCGTGCCATCCGCTCGTCGATCTCCAGTGCGGTGAGGTTCGGCACCTGGTCCACCAGCACCCGCAGGTTCGCGCCGTAGCCGGGCCCGATCTCGAGCGCGTTGTCCCCGAGGTCCACGCCGTCGAGCGACCACGGCAGCAGCTGGGATTCGACCAGCCTCGCCCATTTCTCGCTGCTGCAGAGCTTCCGGTGGAACCAGTTCATCGCCATGCGGCCGACGCTAGGGGCGTGGCGTGGTGGCCGGAAGGCGATAGGCTGCCAAGTCATGTCTCCAACCAGACAGGCCGAAGCCATGCTGTTCGGCGACTTCGACCTGCCGTCGGGCACCTGGCTCGACTGGCACGTGCACGATGAGCACCACCAGCTGGCCTGGGCGGCGCGGGGCGTGGTCGCGGTCAACGTGGGTTCGGCGCACTGGGTGCTGCCGCCCGCGCGAGCGCTCTGGGTGCCCGCCGGGACCGTGCACCGCACCGGTTCGTCGGGGAACGCCGTGCTGCGCGGGATCTTCATGGACGCCGCGCGGTCGCCGGTGTCGTGGCCGGAGCCGCGGCTGGTGCGGGTCCGGCCGCTGCTGCGTGAACTGCTCGACCACCTGACCGCGGGCGGCCTCCCCGACGACGCCCGGCAGCGCGCCGAGGCCGTGGCGTTCGACCTGCTCGAACCGGTGCCGGTGACCCCGATCAGCGTGCCGCTGCCCGCGGATCCCCGGGCGCGGCGGGTCGCCGAAGCCCTGATCGCCAACCCCGCCGACGACCGCACCCTCGACCGGTTCGGCCGCGAGGTCGGCGCGAGCTCGCGAACGCTGGCGCGCCTGTTCTTGACCGAGACGCGCCTGAGCTTCGGACGCTGGCGCACGCAGGTCCGGCTCCGGGCCGCGCTGCCCCAACTCGCGGACGGCCGTTCGCTGGCGAACGTGGCGGACCGGGTGGGGTACTCGTCACCCAGCGCCTTCGTCGCAGCGTTCCGGCGGGCGGTCGGCGTGCCACCCGGCCAGTACTTCGGCTGAGCCGGGTTGACACGCGCCGGTACCGACGCGTGTCGGCCTGGGTTGTGGCCGGGCCGGTACCGACGCGCGTCGGCCTGGGCTGTGGCCGATCCGGTACCGGCGCGCGTCAGCGTGGGCTGTGGCCGGGCCGGTACTGCCGCGCCCGCCTTGGGCTGTGGCCGGGCTGGTACCGACGTGCGTCAGCGTGGGCTGTGGGCCGAGCTGGTACCGACGCGTGCCAGCCTAGGCCGTGGCCGAGCTGGTACCGACGCGCCCGCCTTGGGCTGTGGGCGAACCCGGCGGATACCGTGATCGCGTGCCCCGACGCAACAAGCCATCGCGCGGACGTGTGAGCCCGCCCGCTCGGGACATCGGTGGCGCGTCGGGCTGGGCGAGCACCGAATCCGACCCGGACGGGGACTGGCTCGTCCGGTCGGTGCCGGGCGCGCACGCGACCAAGGTGTACCGGTGCCCCGGCTGCGACCACGAGATCCGCCCCGGCGTGCCCCACGTGGTGGTCTGGCCCGCCGATGAGACCGGCTCGGTGACTGACCGGCGGCATTGGCATCGCCCGTGTTGGCAGGCGCGTGCGCGAAGGAGGCCGGGTCGGTGGTGAGGATCGGGCCCAACACCAAGCTTCCCGCGCAGCGTGAGGCGGTGCGGTTGCACATCGAGGATGGCCTCCGGCTCGTCGGTGAGCTTGGGCTGCCCTCCGACGAGGCCGGGTCGGTGACGGATCGGTGGCATTGGCATCGTCCGTGTTGGCAGGCGCGTGTGCGAAGGAGGCCGGGTCGGTGGTGAGGATTGGGCCCAACACCAAGCTCCCCGCGCAGCGTGAGGCGGTACAACTGCGCACCGAGGACGGCCTCCGGCTCGTCGGCGAGCTGGCGCTGCCCGCCGATCGCGCACCGGTGGCGACCGTGGTGCTGCTGCACCCGCTGCCCACGCACGGCGGCATGATGGACTCGCACGTGTTGCGCAAGGCCGCCTTCCGCCTGCCCGCGCTGGCCGGGCTCGCGGTCCTGCGGTTCAACACCCGTGGCGCGGCCAGTGAAGCCGGGCGCAGCGAGGGCACCTTCGGCGCGGCCGAGGGCGAACGCCTCGACGTCGCGGCCGCGCTCGACTTCGCCAGGTCCCGGGAGCTGCCCAGGGTGTGGCTGGCCGGCTGGTCGTTCGGCAGCGACCTCGCGCTCATGCACGGCACCGACGTGCTCGTCGAGGGCATCGTGCTGATCGCGCCTCCGTTGCGCTGGAGCAGCCCGGTGCAGCGGGCCGCCTGGGCGTCGACGGGCAAGCCGGTGGTGGCGCTCGTGCCGGAGTTCGACGACTACCGGCTACCCGAGGACGTGCGTGAAGGCTGCGCGATGATCCCGCAGGCGCGGGTGATCACCCTGCCCGGCGCCGGTCACCTGCTGGTCGGCCACGCGGATGCGGTGCTCGACCACCTGGTCTCCGTGGTCGCCCCGGAAACGCCCGTGCCGCTGCCACGGGACTGGGACGGCGAATGCGAAGACCAGCAGGTGACCATTGTGGACAGTCAACGGCGGTAGTGGGTGGATCGCAGTCCGTGGTAGTCCTCCTCCAGGTAGGGCGTGAAGCCGAGTTTCTCGGCCACCCGCCGGGACGGTTTGTTGATCAGCGCCACGGAGATCACCACCGGGCGTTCGGGTATTTCGCGTTCGGCCCATTCCACGGCGGCCGAAGCCATTTCCGTGGCGTACCCCTTCCCCCAGGACTCGGCGCGGAAGCGGTAGTACAGGTTCAGCAGCTTCTCGTCGTGCATTTCCTTCGACTGCACGCCACCAACACCGACCAGCTCACCCGTCGCGGCCTCGACCACCGCGAAGTAGCCGTACCCGTGCTCCTCCCAGTGCGACAGCCAGTACTCGAACTGCTTGCCCGCCTGCTCGGCGTCCGGCGGGTCGGGGTTGAACTGGTTCGTCGCGGGGTCGGACTGGATGCGGACGACGTCGGCCCGGTCGTCCTGGCGCAACGGGCGCAGGATGAGGCGCTCGGTGTGGATGGCGTGGAACTTGGTCACGGAAGCGACGGTAGCCCCCGGCACCGACAAGACCCGCGCAGATCGGGACAGATGCGGAATCCTGTGGTTACAGATACGGAATCATGTGGTTGAGGCCGACTTCAACAGCCGGTCCAGCACCGCCGTGTCACCGGAGGTCTCCACCGCGTCGGTCTCCCGGCGCCGCCACAGCATCAGCAGCAGGTCCGACGCGCTCGCCCGCGCCACGACAGCACCGTTCCCGGGCGAGCGGGTGACCTGCCACCCAGCCCCGTCGTGCGCGATCGACCACTCGCCGGGACCGTCCGTGGTCTGCAGGTGCACCGTGCCGCCCAGGTCCTCCGGCAGCGACGAGGGCAGGAAGTGGGTCAGGAACTCGTCGATCCCGTCGACCGCCAGCTCGCGTCCGATCGGCTCGTCGCGCCCCGCCGCCAACTGGGCGTCCCAGGCGTGGACGGCGGCTTCGTGCGCCATCCGCCGCTGGACGAACCCCGCCGTCCGGTCCGCCGACCAGGTCCACACCGGTTTCGCCGGATCCGCCCGCCGCACCGCCTCCACCAGGTGACGCAGGTTCTCCGCGTACCGGTCGAGCACCTCGTCGTCGCCGGGCCGGTCCGGTTCCCGGTAGTGGTCCGGCCCGTGGAGCAGCCCGCTCAACTGCAGCCGCCAGAAGTAGAAGACCTCGCTGGTGTGCCAGACCAGGTCCGCCACCGTCCAGTCCGGACAGCTGGGCACCGGCCTGCCCAGGTCGGTGGCCGCCGCGGCCAGTGCGGTCCCGTAGCGCGCCAGCTCGGCGCGATACTGCTCTCGGTTCATCGGGCAACCCTATTGGGGGGCGGAGTTGGGCACACTTGGTCGCCGGGTGGGCCGCCGTGCGCGAGAATGGCCCAATGCCGCAACTGCGCATCGCCTTGGCCCAGGTCAACCCCACTGTCGGTGACCTCGCCGGAAACGCCGACCAGACCGTCGAGTGGACGCGCAAGGCCGTCGAGGCCGGCGCTCATGTAGTGGTTTTCCCAGAGATGTCGCTGACCGGCTACCCGGTCGAGGACCTGTCCCTGCGCAAGACCTTCGCCGAGGCGTCCCGCGCGAAGGTGGACGAGCTGGCCAAGCGCCTCGACGATGCGGGCTGCGGTGACGTGCTGGCCTACGTCGGTTACCTCGACCTGGACGAGGCCGGGCCGCGGGACGCGGCGGCCGCGTTGTACCGGGGCGAGGTGGTGGCCAGGCAGTTCAAGCACCACCTGCCCAACTACGGCGTCTTCGACGAGCACCGCTACTTCAAGCCCGGCACCACGCTCGACGTGGTGCGCCTGCACGGCATCGACATCGGCATGGTGATCTGCGAGGACATCTGGCAGGACGGCGGCCCGATCGCCGCGCTCGGCAAGGCCGGGGTGGACCTGGTGGTGGCGCCGAACGCGTCGCCGTACGAGCGGTCCAAGGACGACATCCGGCTGCCGCTGATCGCCCGCCGCGCGGCCGAGGCCGGCGCGCCGCTGGTCTACACGAACCAGGTCGGTGGGCAGGACGACCTGGTCTTCGACGGCGATTCGATCGTGGTCGCCGCGGACGGCAGGCTGCTGGCGCGGGCCCCGCAGTTCACCGAGCACCTGCTGGTGCTGGACATGGACATCGAGGCGGGCGGGCACGCCGCCGACGGGGAGCTGGCCGGGTTGCACGTCCGCCGCCGCGTGCTGTCCACCGAGCCGCTGCCCGCCTACGAACCGCTCGCCGAGCCGCCGATCAGCGAACCGCTCTCGGAGGAGGCGGAGGTGTGGTCGGCGCTGGTCGTCGGCCTGCGCGACTACGTGCAGAAGAACGGCTTCCGCTCGGTCATCTTCGGCTTCTCCGGCGGGATCGACTCGGCGGTGGTGGCCGCGCTGGCCGCCGACGCGCTCGGCGGCGACGCGGTGCACGGCGTCTCGATGCCGTCGAAGTACTCCTCGGAGCACTCGCGCGCGGACGCGGCCGAGCTGGCCCGCCGGATCGGCGCGCACTTCCGGGTGGAGCCGGTCGAGGACATGGTCAAGGTCTACGTCGACCAGCTCAAGCTGACCGGGCTCGCCGAGGAGAACATCCAGGCCCGCACCCGCGGCATGCTGCTGATGGCACTGTCCAATCTGGACGGTCACCTGGTGCTGGCCACCGGCAACAAGACCGAGCTGGCGGTGGGGTACTCGACCATCTACGGCGACGCGGTCGGCGGTTTCGCGCCGATCAAGGACGTGTTCAAGACGCACGTCTGGCAGCTGGCCCGCTGGCGCAACGCCGAAGCCGAGAAGCGCGGTGAGACCCCGCCGATCCCGGAGAACTCGATCAGCAAGCCGCCGTCCGCCGAACTGCGCCCCGACCAGCTGGACTCGGACTCGCTGCCGGACTACGCGCTGCTCGACGACATCCTGGACGACTACGTCGAGGGCGACCGCGGCTTCGCCGACCTGCTCGCCGCCGGCTTCGACCCGGAGGTGATCGACCGCGTGGTGCGCATGGTCGACAAGGCCGAGTACAAGCGCCGCCAGTACCCGCCGGGCACCAAGATCACCTTCAAGGCCTTCGGCCGCGACCGCCGCCTGCCGATCACCAACGCCTGGCGCGAGGTGCATTGACCGCCTTTCGTCGGGAGTTCACCGGCGGTACCTGTACCCGGTGACCGCGTTTCCGTAGCGTCCGTTGGGTTCCCCCACCACTTCGCGGAACTCAACGGAGGCACAGCGTGTCGACCCTCAAGAGGCGGAACTTCCTGCGCGCGGCGGTCCTCGGCGCCGGCGTCACGGCGTTCGGAAACACCTTCACCCCCTCGGCACTCGCGAACCCCGCCCAGAACGGGCCCAGCCCGTACGGTCCGCTCCAGCCGGCGGACGCCAACGGCATCCAGCTCCCCGCCGGGTTCACCAGCCGGATCGTGGCCCGCTCCCGGCAGAAGGTCGCCGGGTACACCTGGCACGACGCGCCGGACGGCGGCGCGGTCTTCGCCGACGGCAGCGGCTGGATCTACGTCTCCAACTCGGAGATCACCCCCGGCGGTGGCGCCAGCGCGCTGAAGTTCGACGCGAACGGCACCATCACCGGTGCCTACCGCGTGCTCGCGGACACCAGGCAGAACTGCGCCGGCGGCGCCACCCCGTGGCAGACCTGGCTCTCCTGCGAGGAAATCGACCGCGGTTACGTCTACGAATGCGACCCGTGGGGCACGAAGGCGGCGATCCGGCGTCCCGCGATGGGGCAGTTCAAGCACGAAGCCGCCGCCGCGGACCCGGTGCGCAAGGCGGTGTACCTGACCGAGGACGTGTCCGACGGCTGCTTCTACCGCTTCCTGCCGACCACCTGGGGTGACCTCTCCGCGGGCAAGCTCCAGGTGCTGCGCGCGGGCTCGGCCACCTCCGGCTCGTTCACCTGGGCGGACGTACCCGACGTGGACGGCTCACCCACCGCGACCCGCAACCAGGTCTCCGGCGCGAAGCGGTTCAACGGCGGTGAGGGCCTGCACTACGCCAACGACACCGCGTGGTTCACCACCAAGGGCGACAACCGGCTGTGGCAGCTGAACCTGGTGAACAACACCTACGAACTGGCCTACGACGACTCGCTGGTGAACCCCGGCACCCCGCCGCTGACCGGCGTGGACAACGTGACCGGCACCGCGTCGGGTGACCTCTTCGTCGCCGAGGACGGCGGCAACATGGAGATCTGTGTGATCACCCCGAACGACGTGGTCGCGCCGTTCCTGCGGATCAACGGCCAGAGCGGATCGGAGATCTGCGGCCCGGCGTTCACCCCGGCCGGGAACCGGCTGTACTTCTCCTCGCAGCGCGGCACCACCGGTTCGAGCTCGGGCGGCATCACCTACGAGGTGACCGGCCCCTTCCGGAGCTGAACACCAAAGCGGGGCCCCGGCGAACCGGGGCCCCGCCTCTGTCTCAATCCTTCTTGCGCCTCAACAGGCTTCGCACCTTCTTCAGCGCCTGCTCGGCGTCGGAGTCGAACGGGTTGTCGTGCACCAGGTAGGTCCACGTCGAGGTGGCCCGCCGCACGCCGGACGCCGCCAGGTCGATGCCGTTCTCGGTGATCTCGGCTTCCTCCAGCGAGGCGATCGACCGCTTCTCGGTCTCCGGAATGATCTTGTGGAACTCCGGGATCGCCGCGCGGTGGAACTCGTCGAGCGGGGTCTCCCGCGCCAGCGCGCGCAGGTGGATGCTCTCGCGCACGTCGGTCAGGAAGGCCAGGTGATCCGACCACAGCTGGTCGATGTGGAACAACGCGATCTCGCGGCAGATCTGCTCGACCTTCGCCTCGTCGTCCACCGCCTCGGACAGTTCCTTGAACTTCTCCGGCGCGCCCTTCTCCAGCTGCTCCTTGGCCAGGTCGGTCCGCAGCAGCTTGTCGCGGTGGGCCAGCAGCTCGGTGCGCTGGCGCTCGATCAGCCGCGTGTAGCGCCAGGTGTTCCGGTGGATCTCCAGGTCGACGCCCTCGGCCACGCGCTGCGCGTGCTTGATCTGCCGGTGCGCGGCCACGTCGGTGATCTCGCCGGTCTCGGAGTCGGACTCGATGCCCTCGGGAATGTCCGGCGCGTTCTGCAGCACCAGGTCGTCGTTGAGGCTGGCGAAGAAGATCGAGCTGCCCGGGTCGCCCTGACGGCCGGCGCGGCCACGCAGCTGGTCGTCGAGGCGGCTGCTCGGGTAGCGCGCGGTGCCGATCACGTGCAGCCCGCCCAGCTCGGCCACGCGCTCGCGGTCCTTGCCGTCCTTGCCGCCCAGCCGGATGTCGGTCCCGCGACCGGCCATCTGGGTGGACACGGTGACCGCGCCGTAGCGACCGGCGTCCGCGATGATCTCGGCTTCTTCGGCGTCGTTGCGCGCGTTCAGCACCACGCATTCGAGGCCGACCTTCGCCAGCTTCTCGGCCAGTTCCTCGGACTCGGCCACGTCCTGGGTGCCGACCAGGATCGGCTGCCCGGTCTCGTGCACGCGGGCGATCTCCTCCTCGATCGCCCGCAGCTTCTGCGACGGCGAAGCGAAGATCCGGTCCTTGGCGTCCTCACGGATGTTCTCGGTGTTCGGCGGGATGACCGCCACCTCGAGCTGGTAGAACTCGCGCAGCTGCTCCGCCACCGCCACCGCTGTCCCGGTCATGCCCGCGACCTGCGGATACCGCGCCATCAGCGCCTGCACGGTGATCGAGTCGAGGATCTCACCGCGGTCCGACGGCGGCACCTGCTCCTTCGCCTCGACCGCGGCCTGCAGCCCGTCCGGCCAGCGCTGCAGCTCCGCGACGCGGCCGCGGGAAGCGTTGATCAGCTGGACCTTGCCGTCGCGCACCAGGTAGTCGACGTCGCGTTCGAGCAACGCGTGCGCGTGCAGCGCGACGTTCACCGCGGCCAGCCTGTCCTGCCCGTCGCCGGACTCGCTGTACAGGTCGATGCCGCCGAGCGACTTCTCCACCACCGACGAACCCGCGGTGGTCAGCCAGGCGTTGCGGCCGTCCTTGTCGGTCTCGTAGTGCAGCCCGAGGCGCAGCCGCCGGACCACGTTGGCGACCTCCTCGTCGGCCTGTCCCGCGTCCACCGAACCGGCCATCACCAGCGGCACGCGGGCCTCGTCGACCAGCACCGAGTCCGCCTCGTCGATGATCGCCACCTCCGGCTCCGGCTGCACCAGCTCCTCGGCCTTGGTGACCAGGCGGTCGCGCAGCATGTCGAAGCCGATCTCGCTGACCGCGCCGTAGGTGACGTCGGCGTGGTAGGCCTCGCGGCGCTCCTCGCGGGTGCGCGACGGCTCCACCCAGCCGACGGTGACCCCCAGCAGGTCGAAAATGGGTTTCATCCATTCGGCGTCACGACGGGCCAGGTAGTCATTGACCGTGACCACGTGCACGCGCTTGCCCTGCAACGCGTACCCGGCCGCGGCGAGGGCGCCGGCCAGCGTCTTGCCCTCACCGGTGGCCATCTGCACGACGTGCCCGGTGAGCAGGCCGAGCGTGCCCAGCACCTGCACGTCGAAGGCGCGTTCGTCGAGCGCGCGCCTGGCCGCCTCGCGACCCAGCGCGCCCAGCTCGACCAGCTGGTCGTCGCCCCACTTGCCGACCTCGCGCAGGTTGGCCGCGGCCTCGGTCAACTCCTCGTCGGAGAGCTTTTCGATCTCCGGTTCCCGCTTCTCGATCGCGGGGAGGAGCGCCTCGTACCGGGTCAGTTCCACGCTGGCCGGACGCTGGATGATCCTGCGCAACCGCTTGCCTACCCGGCTCATCAACGCTGCCACCCGTGCTCTCCTCTGTCCTCATCGCGCCCAGCGGGCGGTTGGTTCCGTTGCCCAACGCGGCGGCCGTCCGCTCGTCGGTGCCTGGCACCATCGTCGAGGTGCGCCGACTCGAACGCTACCGGTCCCGGCTGGGCCTTGTCCTCGTCCTAACGTCGCTACCGGTCGTGATGGCCGCGTGCTCCACCGCGGAGGAGACACCCCAGCCGGTCACCGAAACGAAAGGACCGGCCGGTCCGGTTCCCGCCGGGCTCGAAAAGTTCTACGCGCAGCCCCTGAGCTGGGGTGACTGCGCACCCTACGCGACGACGTCGAGCACCAGGTCGGCCTTCGGGGCGAAGGGCATCGAATGCGCGCGGCTGACCGTGCCGCTGGACTACGCCAGGCCGGACGCCGAGACGATCACCATCGGCGTGCTCCGGCACCGGTCGGACGGCAGCGGCGAGCGGATCGGCTCGCTGCTGTTCAACCCCGGCGGCCCGGGTGCCTCCGGCATGGCCGCGGTGGCCGGGATGACCGAGGCCTCACCCGAGCTGTCCGCCCGCTTCGACCTGGTGGGCTTCGACCCGCGCGGGGTCGGGGCGAGCCAGCCGCAGGTCCGCTGCCTGACCGACGCCGAACGTGACGCCGACCGTGCCGATGACTCCGAGACCGACGGTTCACCGGAGGGCGTGACCAGGCAGGAGGCGGAGAGCCGGACCTTCGCCGAGCGGTGCACCGAACGCACCGACCACCACGCCGCCATGCTCGCGAACGTGGGCACCAGGGACGTGGTCAAGGACATGGACGTGCTCAAGTCCGCGCTCGGGGACGCGAAGCTGTCCTACGTCGGTTATTCGTACGGGACCCGCATCGGCTCGACGTACGCGGAGACCTTCCCGCAGAACGTGCGCGCGCTGGTGCTCGACGGCGCGCTCGACCCCGAGCAGGATTCCGTCGAGTCGCTGGTCGCGCAGGGGGAGGGCTTCGGAAAGGCCTTCGGTGAGTTCGTGAAGTGGTGCGTGGCCGAGCAGGACTGCGCGCTCGGCCGCGACCCGGCGGGCGCGACGAAGGCCTACCAGGACCTGACCCGCCCGCTGATCGACAACAAGGTGCCGGCGGGCGACGGCCGCCTCCTCTCCTACGAGGACGCGACCACCGGCACCGTCCAGGCGCTCTACACCCAGCAGCTGTGGGACACGCTGAACAGCGGGCTCAACGCGTTGAAGGGCGGGAACGGCGGCACGCTGATGAAGCTCGCCGACACCTACAACGAGCGCGGCGGCGACGGCCGGTACTCGACCACGCAGGACGCGTTCACCGCGATCCGCTGCGTGGACGACCCGCGCGTCACGGACAAGGCGAAGATCCTCCAGGCACAGGAGCGGTACATGCAGGTCGCGCCGTTCCTCGACGACGGCAGGCCGGACGGCGCCGCGCTCGACTCGTGTGCGTTCTGGCCGTCGCCGAACACCTCGGAACCGCACACGCCGAACGTCGAAGGCGTGCCGCCGGCGCTGGTGATCTCGACCACGAACGACCCGGCGACCCCGTACGAGGCGGGCGTCAACCTCGCCAAGGGCATGAAGGGCTCGCTGCTGACCTACGAGGGCACCCAGCACACCGTTTTCCTGCAGGGTGTGGCGTGTGTCGACAAGGCGGGCGAGGCCTACCTGATCGACGGCACGCTGCCTGCCGAGGGCACGCGCTGCGCCGGGAAGTGAATCGATCTACCAGCGGAAGGCACTCCGCCGGGTGATTTCGCGCGCTGCGGTGGCCCGGGGTTCGGTGGCACGATCTCGGCGTGTCCCCGTTCCGCTCGGTTTTTGCTGTTGTGCTGCCCCTTGCCCTGGTCACCGCGGCCTGCTCGGCCGAGGAGCCGCCGAAGCCGCCGCCGCACACCGCGGTGGAGTCGGTGGCGCCCCCGGCGCCGACCCCGCCGCCCGACCCGATGGCGGGCTTCTACGCGCAGAAGCTCGCCTGGGGCGAGTGCGCTCCGTTCGCCACCAGCGAGGACAGCAGAGCGGCGTTCCGCGTGCCCGACCTCGAGTGCGCGCGGCTGAGCGTGCCGCTCGACTACGCGAAGCCGGAGGCCGAGAAGATCAGCATCGGCGTGCTCCGGCACAAGGCGGTCGGCGAGCGGATCGGCTCGCTGGTGCTCAACCCGGGCGGCCCCGGCGGCTCCGGCATGGTCGCCGCGGCGGGCATCGCCGTGCAGGCCGCCAAGGGTGAGGCGGGCAAGCGGTTCGACATCGTCGGCTTCGACCCGCGTGGTGTCGGCGCGAGCGAGCCGCGGATCCGCTGCCTGACCGACGCCGAACGCGACGCCGATCGCGCCGACGACTCCGAGACCGACGGTTCACCGGAGGGCGTGACCAAGCAGGAGAACGAGGCCAGGGACTTCGGCGCGAAGTGCGCCGAGCGCACCGAGCACGGCACCGCGATGCTCGCCAATCTCGGCACCCGCGACGTGGCCAAGGACCTCGACCTGCTCCGGGCCGCGCTCGGGGACCAGAAGCTGACCTATCTCGGCTATTCGTACGGCACGCAGATCGGGTACACCTACGCCGAGGCGTTCCCGGACAAGGTGCGCGCGATGGTGCTCGACGGCGCGGTCGATCCGGGACAGGACGCGCTCGAGAGCAATCTCGCGCAGGTCACCGGCTTCGGCAAGGCGTTCGGCGAGTTCGCGAAGTGGTGTGCCGAGCAGCCGGACTGCGCGCTCGGCCGCGACCCGGCGGGCGCGACGAAGGCGTTCCAGGACCTGACGCGGCCGCTGATCGAGAAGCCGGTGCCCGCCGGCGATCGCAAGCTGTCCTACGAGGACGTCGGCACCGCGGCCGTCCAGGCGATGTACTCGCAGCAGCTGTGGAAGCAGCTCAACGCCGGGCTCGCCGAGCTGAAGCAGCAACGCGGCGACAAGCTGATCGCGCTCGCCGACCAGTACAACGAGCGCGGCGCCGATGGCCGGTACGGCGCCATCCAGGACGCGTTCACCGCGATCAACTGCGTGGACAACCCCAAGATCACCGACAAGAACCGCATCGCCGAGTTCCTGAAGAAGAGCAACGAGGCCGCGCCCTTCCTCGACGACGGCAAGCCGGACGGCGCGGCGCTGGACACCTGCGCGTTCTGGCCGGTGGAGCACACCTCCGAACCGCGCACGCCGAAGGTCGACGGCGTCCCGCCGGTGCTGGTCATCTCCACCACGAACGACCCGGCGACCCCGTACGAGGCGGGCGTCAACCTGGCGAAGGCGATGAACGGCTCGCTGCTGACCTTCGAAGGGACCCAGCACACGGTGTTCCTGCAGGGCGTGCCCTGCGTCGACGACGCCGGGACGGACTACCTGATCAGCGGAACCCTGCCGCCCGCGAACACCCGCTGCACTACGTAGCGGGGGCGGTCAGCGCCAGTTCCAGCATGATCGCGCCCTCGTTCGGCTGACGCGGCGGCACCTGCAGCCACACCCGCGCGAGGTTCCTGGTCGCCGCCTGCTCCACCCAGAACTTCACGTCCACATCGGACTGGATGGACGGCACCACGGCGGCGATGACCTCGCGCGGGAGCTGGCCATCGATCCGGTAGGTGTCCAACTCGGCGAGCTTTTCCTTGGTCTCGGTGCGCAACGCGGTGGCCCCGTCGAGCAGCCGCGGCAGCCCGCGCGAGGCGTCGAGCAGCATCGCCGGGGTGAACGACGGCATCGCCGCGGGTCGGGTCGCGCCCTGCGCGTCGGTCAGCGTGAACGCGTCGCCGGCGAGCTGGAACCGGTAGTCGACGCGGTCGTTCTCCTCCTGGACCGCGGCGCGTCCGGTGGCCGAGCCGTGCGGTCCGCCGTCGCGCCTGGCGTCGCCCTCGACGTCGAGCACGTCGAGGCCTTCGAGCATGCCGCTGATGCCGAACTTGAAGTGCACGGCGTCGAGCCGTCCGACCGCCGCGGCCGCTTCACGCACCAGCCCGGCGGCGTCGGGCAGCGGCCCGCTGGCATCCGGCGAAGCGGCGCACCCGCCGAGCAGGCCGGTCAACATCAGCAACCCGAGCAGGCGGCGCGAGAACATGGTGCCCACGTTAGCCGTTTCAGCTGCGTGCGAAGGTGCGCCGGTAGGTGAGGGGAGCGACGCCGATGGCGGCGTTGAGGTGCTGCCGAAGCGACGCCGACGTGCCGAGCCCGGATTCGTACGCGACGCGGTCGATCGGCAGCGTCGTGGTCTCCAGCAGGTGCCGCGCGTGCTTGACCCGTTCCTGGATCAGCCACGCCCGCGGCGAGAGCCCGGTTTCCGCGCGAAAACGCCTGCTGAACGTCCGCACGCTCATCCGCGCGTGCTCCGCCAGCGCCGCCAGGTCCAGCGGTTCGTCGAGACGGCTGAGCGCCCACGCCCTGGTCGCGGCCGTGCTTCCGGCGCCCTCCTCGGCCACCGGCCGTTCGATGAACTGGGACTGCCCGCCTTCGCGGAACGGCGGCACCACGCAGTACCGCGCGGCCGTGTTGGCCACCGCGGCGCCGTGGTCCGCGCGCAGCACGTGCAGGCACAGGTCCACGCCGGCGGCGAGCCCGGCCGCGGTCAGCACGTCGCCGTCGTCGACGAACAACACGTCCTCGTCGACGTCGATCGCGGGGTAGAGCGCGCGCAACTCGTCCGCGTAGGCCCAGTGCGTGGTGGCCCGCCTGCCGTCGAGCACCCCGGCCGCGCCCAGCACAAAAGCGCCGGTGCAGATCGACATGATCCGCGTGCCCGGCCGGATCAGCGCGAGCGCGGCGGCGATGTCGTCCGGCAGCGTGCCCTCGCGCCGCGGACCGTGCGCCTTCGTGCCCGGGATGATCACCGTGTCCGCTTCGGCCAGGATCTCCGGGCCGTGGTCGAGCACCGCGGTGTACCCGGCGCTGACCCGCACCGGCTGGTCGTCGACCCCGCAGACGCGCACGTCGTAGAGCGGTTTCCCGTCCCGGCGGGCGGTCTGGAACAGCTGGGTGGGGATCTGCAGGTCGTACCCGACCACCTCGTCGATGGCGAGCACGGCGATCCGGTGCGGTCCGGCCATGGCCGGATTCTTTCACATATTGGCGCTCCGGCCACTAGTTAGCGCCGCGAAACTTCATGAAACTGAGCGGCGTGACTCAACTCCAACAGCGGACCCGGCGGGTGCACCGCGCCTGGGTGGTGGCGGCCGTCGCGTTCGTGACCCTGATCGGCGCGGCCGGTTTCCGGTCCGTCCCCAGCGTGCTGATCGACCCGCTGCACGCCGAATTCGGCTGGGCGCGCGGCACGATCGGCGCCGCCGTCTCGATCAACCTCGTCCTGTTCGGCCTGATCTCCCCGTTCGCCGCGGCGCTGATGGACCGGCTCGGCATGCGCCGCGTGGTCGCCTGGGCGCTGACCCTGGTCGCCGCGGGCAGCGGGCTCACCATCTTCATGACCGCGTCCTGGCAACTGCAGCTGCTCTGGGGCGTGCTGGTCGGCGTGGGCACCGGCTCGATGTCGATGGCCTTCGTCGCCACCGTCACCGGACGCTGGTTCGTGCACCGCCGCGGCCTGGTCAGCGGCATCCTCACCGCCGCTGGCGCCACCGGCCAGCTGGTCTTCCTGCCGCTGGTCGCCTCGCTCGCCACCGAGTACGGCTGGCGCACCGCCTCGATCGTGGTGGCGCTCGCCGCGCTCGCGGTCGTCCCCCTGGTGGTGCTTTTCCTGCACGATCACCCGAGTGACGTAGGCACCACCGCCTACGGTGGCGAAGCCGAGATCTCCGCCGCGCCGGTGACCGGCAGCAGCGCCGCCCGCGCCCTGCGCACCCTGCGCGACGCCGCGCGCACCAGGACGTTCTGGCTGCTCGCCGGCGGGTTCGCGATCTGCGGGGCGTCCACCAACGGCCTGGTCGGCACGCACTTCGTCACCGCCGCGCACGACCACGGCATGCCGCACACCACCGCCGCCTCGCTGCTCGCGCTGGTCGGCATCTTCGACGTGGCGGGCACGATCCTGTCCGGCTGGCTCACCGACCGGGTGAATCCGCGGGTGCTGCTCGGCGCGTACTACACGCTGCGTGGCCTGTCGCTGATGATCCTGCCGTCGCTGTTCGCACCGGGCGTGGAGCCGAGCATGTGGGTGTTCATCATCTTCTACGGCCTGGACTGGATCGCCACCGTGCCGCCGACCGTGGCGCTGTGCCGCGAGAAGTTCGGCGACGCCGCGCCCATCGCGTTCGGCTGGGTCTTCGCGTCGCACCAGGTCGGGGCCGCGCTGGCGGCCTTCGGCGCCGGGCTGACCAGGGACCTCCAGGGCAGCTACGACCTGGCGTGGCTGGTCGCCGGGGGGCTGTGCGTGCTCGCCGCCGTGATGTCGATCGCGGTACCCCGCCACCGGGTGCCCGGAAACACGGCGTTAACACGATCCGCATAGGGTGCGGCCATGGATCGCCAGCAGGAGTTCGTGCTGCGCACGCTTGAAGAACGGGACATCCGTTTCGTGCGGCTCTGGTTCACCGACGTGCTCGGGTTCCTCAAGTCGGTGGCGGTCGCGCCAGCCGAGCTGGAGGGGGCGTTCAGCGAGGGGATCGGCTTCGACGGATCCGCGATCGAGGGCTTCGCGCGGGTCTACGAGTCCGACATGGTCGCCAAGCCCGACCCGGCCACCTTCCAGGTGCTGCCGTGGGAAACGCCGGAGGGCGCGCCGTACTCGGCCCGGATGTTCTGCGACATCGCGATGCCGGACGGTTCGCCCTCCTGGGCGGACCCCCGGCACGTGCTGCGCCGCCAGCTGTCGAAGGCGGGCGAAGCCGGGTTCACCTGCTACGTGCACCCCGAGATCGAGTTCTTCCTGCTGTCGAACCTGCCCGAGGACGGCACCGAGCCGGAGCCCGCGGACAACGGCGGGTACTTCGACCAGGCCAGCCACGCCACGGCCACGCACTTCCGGCGCCACGCCATCGAGACGCTCGAGGCGATGGGCATCTCGGTGGAGTTCAGCCACCACGAGGGCGCGCCCGGCCAGCAGGAGATCGACCTGCGCTACGCCGACGCGCTGACCATGGCCGACAACGTGATGACCTTCCGGTACGTGGTGAAGGAGGTGGCGCTGACCCAGGGGGTGCGCGCCACCTTCATGCCGAAGCCGTTCACCGGTCAGCCGGGGTCGGGCATGCACACGCACGTCAGCCTGTTCGAAGGCGATCGCAACGCGTTCTACGACCCCGAGGACCCGCACGAGCTGTCGGACACCGGCAAGGCCTTCGTCGCGGGCGTGCTGCACCACGCGCGCGAGATCTCCGCGGTGACCAACCAATGGGTGAACTCGTACAAACGCCTGATCAGCGGAGGCGAGGCGCCGACGACGGTGTCGTGGGGCCGGTCGAACCGGTCCGCGCTGGTGCGCGTGCCGATGTACTCGCCGGGCAAGGCGTCCTCGCGCCGGGTGGAGATCCGCACGCTGGACTCGGCGTGCAACCCGTACCTGGCGTACTCGGTGATCCTGGCCGCCGGGCTGAAGGGCATCGCCGAGGGCTACGAGCTGCCGGCGCCCGCCGAGGACAACATCTGGTCGCTGTCCGACGCCGAGCGCCGCGCGGCGGGTTACAAGAACCTGCCGCAGAACCTGGGCGAGGCGCTGACCGAGATGGAGCGCTCGGAGCTGCTGCCCGAGGCGCTGGGGGAGCACGTCTATGACTTCTTCCTCCGGAACAAGCGCGTCGAGTGGGACAACTACCGGAGCGCGGTCACGCCGTACGAGCTCCGAACCCTGCTTCCCGTGCTCTGACCTGCGGGAACACCGTTAAGGGACCCCCCTGTTTCCGGGGGGTTGGGAGCCATGTAATCTTCTCTTCGTCGCCAGGGAGCGAGCCAGGGCCGAGCGGGGTTGACTCCGCGAGCCGGACCAGGTAACGTACTGCGACGGCCCCCAGGATGGGAAGGCCAACCCCAACGACTACGATCGAAGCGGTTGGTTGAACTTTGCCCTGGAGGCACTGCCAGACAATTCAGTGTGTTGCTTGAGAACTCAACAGTGTGCTAGTGAACTAAGCCAGTAGAGCTTATATGAAACCCCTCGTCGGGGTTTCCTTTGAGGAATACTAGATATTAGTCTAGATCAAATTCATTGTTGGAGAGTTTGATCCTGGCTCAGGACGAACGCTGGCGGCGTGCTTAACACATGCAAGTCGAACGATGAAGCCCTTTCGGGGGTGGATTAGTGGCGAACGGGTGAGTAACACGTGGGTAATCTGCCCTGTACTTTGGGATAAGCCCTGGAAACGGGGTCTAATACCGGATAGGACCGCGCATCGCATGGTGTGTGGTGGAAAGCTCCGGCGGTACAGGATGAACCCGCGGCCTATCAGCTTGTTGGTGGGGTGATGGCCTACCAAGGCGACGACGGGTAGCCGGCCTGAGAGGGCGACCGGCCACACTGGGACTGAGACACGGCCCAGACTCCTACGGGAGGCAGCAGTGGGGAATATTGCACAATGGGCGCAAGCCTGATGCAGCGACGCCGCGTGAGGGATGACGGCCTTCGGGTTGTAAACCTCTTTCGACAGGGACGAAGCGTGAGTGACGGTACCTGTAGAAGAAGCACCGGCTAACTACGTGCCAGCAGCCGCGGTAATACGTAGGGTGCGAGCGTTGTCCGGAATTATTGGGCGTAAAGAGCTCGTAGGCGGTTTGTCGCGTCGGCCGTGAAAACTGGAGGCTTAACCTTCAGCTTGCGGTCGATACGGGCAGACTTGAGTTCGGTAGGGGAGACTGGAATTCCTGGTGTAGCGGTGAAATGCGCAGATATCAGGAGGAACACCGGTGGCGAAGGCGGGTCTCTGGGCCGATACTGACGCTGAGGAGCGAAAGCGTGGGGAGCGAACAGGATTAGATACCCTGGTAGTCCACGCTGTAAACGTTGGGCGCTAGGTGTGGGCGACATTCCACGTTGTCCGTGCCGTAGCTAACGCATTAAGCGCCCCGCCTGGGGAGTACGGCCGCAAGGCTAAAACTCAAAGGAATTGACGGGGGCCCGCACAAGCGGCGGAGCATGTGGATTAATTCGATGCAACGCGAAGAACCTTACCTGGGCTTGACATGCACTGGAAACCGGCAGAGATGTCGGCCCCCTTGTGGCCGGTGTACAGGTGGTGCATGGCTGTCGTCAGCTCGTGTCGTGAGATGTTGGGTTAAGTCCCGCAACGAGCGCAACCCTTATCCTATGTTGCCAGCGGTTCGGCCGGGGACTCGTGGGAGACTGCCGGGGTCAACTCGGAGGAAGGTGGGGATGACGTCAAGTCATCATGCCCCTTATGTCCAGGGCTTCACACATGCTACAATGGCTGGTACAGAGGGCTGCGATACCGTGAGGTGGAGCGAATCCCTTAAAGCCGGTCTCAGTTCGGATCGCAGTCTGCAACTCGACTGCGTGAAGTCGGAGTCGCTAGTAATCGCAGATCAGCAACGCTGCGGTGAATACGTTCCCGGGCCTTGTACACACCGCCCGTCACGTCATGAAAGTCGGTAACACCCGAAGCCCATGGCCCAACCCCTTGTGGGAGGGAGTGGTCGAAGGTGGGACTGGCGATTGGGACGAAGTCGTAACAAGGTAGCCGTACCGGAAGGTGCGGCTGGATCACCTCCTTTCTAAGGAGCAACACATCCCAGCCCACGGGCTGGGAGTGGCCAGGGTTCAAGTGCCGAATGTGTACTTGCCGTGGTTGCTCAAGGAATTGTGGAACTACTGGTTATGGTCGATGGTCGGGTTGTCGGCGGTTGAGTACTGCTTCCTTCGGGGGGCGTGGAAATGCCGGGTGGTGGCTTGGGCAGAGGTTGTTTGCTGGCACGCTGTTGGGTCCTGAGGCAGCACGCTGGTGTTGTTTCTGGTGTGGTGTTTGAGAACTGTAGAGTGGATGCGAGCATCTTTGTGGTCAAGTTGTTAAGAGCACATGGTGGATGTCTAGGCATCAGGAGCCGATGAAGGACGTGGGAGGCTGCGATAAGCCTCGGGGAGCTGTCAACCGAGCTGAGATCCGAGGGTGTCCGAATGGGGAAACCCAGCACCAGTTATGTGGTGTTACCCGCCGTTGAATATATAGACGGTGTGGAGGGAACGCGGGGAAGTGAAACATCTCAGTACCCGTAGGAAGAGAAAACAACCGTGATTCCGTGAGTAGTGGCGAGCGAAAGCGGATGAGGCTAAACCGTGCGCATGTCAAGCTGTCAGGCGTTGTGTGTGCGGTGTTGTGGGACCTGTCTTCCAGAAACTGACATTTCTGGCATGATGCTGCATGGTTAGTGGAATCACCTGGGATGGTGGACCGGAGTGGGTGAGAGTCCCGTACGCGAAAACTGTGTTGGTGTTGTGTGATGGTGTTCCCGAGTAGCAGCGAGCTCGTGGAATTTGCTGTGAATCTGCCGGGACCACCCGGTAAGCCTAAATACTTCCTGGTGACCGATAGCGGACTAGTACCGTGAGGGAAAGATGAAAAGTACCCCGGGAGGGGAGTGAAAGAGTACCTGAAACCGTGTGCTTACAAGCCGTCAGAGCCTTTCGGGGTGATGGCGTGCCTTTTGAAGAATGAGCCTGCGAGTTAGTGCTGCGTGGCGAGGTTAACCCGTGTGGGGTAGCCGTAGCGAAAGCGAGTCTGAATAGGGCGTCTGTAGTCGCGTGGTCTAGACCCGAAGCGGAGTGATCTACCCATGGCCAGGGTGAAGCGCCGGTAAGACGGTGTGGAGGCCCGAACCCACTTAGGTTGAAAACTGAGGGGATGAGCTGTGGGTAGGGGTGAAAGGCCAATCAAACTCCGTGATAGCTGGTTCTCCCCGAAATGCATTTAGGTGCAGCGTCGTATGTTTCCCATCCGGGGTAGAGCTACTGGATGGCCTAGGGGCCTTACCGGGTTACCGAAGTCAACCAAACTCCGAATACGGGTGGGTGAGAGTGCGGCAGTGAGACGGCGGGGGATAAGCTTCGTCGTCGAGAGGGAAACAGCCCAGAACACCAGCTAAGGCCCCTAAGTGTGTGCTCAGTGGGAAAGGATGTGGGATTGCCCAGACAACCAGGAGGTTGGCTTAGAAGCAGCCATCCTTGAAAGAGTGCGTAATAGCTCACTGGTCAAGTGGTCCTGCGCCGACAATGTAGCGGGGCTTAAGCACACCGCCGAAGCTGTGTCATTCACACATTACATCGGCTCGAGTCTTTCGGGACTTGTGTCTAGTGGTGTGGATGGGTAGGGGAGCGTCCTGCATCCAGGGAAGCCGCGGTGTGAACCAGCGGTGGAGGGTGTGGGAGTGAGAATGCAGGCATGAGTAGCGAATGCAGAGTGAGAAACTCTGCCGCCGGATGACCAAGGGTTCCTGGGCCAGGCTAATCCGCCCAGGGTAAGTCGGGACCTAAGGCGAGGCCGACAGGCGTAGTCGATGGACAACGGGTTGATATTCCCGTACCCGAGCATGTGCGTCCCTGATGAGGCAGTTGATACTAACCACCCGAAGCGCAGGCTGGAGTCTTCGGACGAAGGCTTGTTGTGGAGCGTGGGGCCTGATTCTGTAGTAGTCAAGTGATGGGGTGACGCAGGAAGGTAGCTCCGCCAGTGAATGGTAGTACTGGTGTAAGCGTGTAGGCCGAGTGGTAGGTAAATCCGCCGCTCACATAGGCTGAGACGTGATGCGTAGCCGATTGAGGTGAAGTAGAGTGATCCTATGCTGCCGAGAAAAGCCTCTAGCGAGTGCGTGCACGGCCCGTACCCCAAACCAACACAGGTGGTCAGGTAGAGAATACTAAGGCGATCGGGTGAACTGTGGTTAAGGAACTCGGCAAAATGCCCCCGTAACTTCGGGAGAAGGGGGGCCAAACACCTTGAAGTCCCTTGCGGGCTAGGGGTGGGTGGCCGCAGAGACCAGCGGAAAGCGACTGTTTACTAAAAACACAGGTCCGTGCGAAGAAGTAATTCGATGTATACGGACTGACGCCTGCCCGGTGCTGGAACGTTAAGAGGACCGGTTAACTCCTTTCGGGGGGTGAAGCTGAGAATTTAAGCGCCAGTAAACGGCGGTGGTAACTATAACCATCCTAAGGTAGCGAAATTCCTTGTCGGGTAAGTTCCGACCTGCACGAATGGCGTAACGACTTTCCGGCTGTCTCAACCACAGGCCCGGCGAAATTGCATTACGAGTAAAGATGCTCGTTACGCGCGGCAGGACGGAAAGACCCCGGGACCTTTACTATAGTTTGGTATTGGTTTTCGGTTCGGTTTGTGTAGGATAGGTGGGAGACTGTGAAGCCTTCACGCTAGTGGGGGTGGAGTCGTTGTTGAAATACCACTCTGGCCGGATTGGGAATCTGAACCTACGCCCATGATCTGGGTGAGGGACAGTGCCTGATGGGTAGTTTAACTGGGGCGGTTGCCTCCTAAAGGGTAACGGAGGCGCCCAAAGGTTCCCTCAGCCTGGTTGGCAATCAGGTGTTGAGTGTAAGTGCACAAGGGAGCTTGACTGTGAGACTGACGGGTCGAGCAGGGACGAAAGTCGGGACTAGTGATCCGGCACCTCCTGGTGGAAGGGGTGTCGCTCAACGGATAAAAGGTACCCCGGGGATAACAGGCTGATCTTGCCCAAGAGTCCATATCGACGGCATGGTTTGGCACCTCGATGTCGGCTCGTCGCATCCTGGGGCCGGAGTAGGTCCCAAGGGTTGGGCTGTTCGCCCATTAAAGCGGCACGCGAGCTGGGTTTAGAACGTCGTGAGACAGTTCGGTCCCTATCCGCCGCGCGCGTAGGATACTTGCGGAAGGCTGTCCCTAGTACGAGAGGACCGGGACGGACGAACCTCTGGTATGCCAGTTGTCACGCCAGTGGCATGGCTGGTTGGCTACGTTCGGAAGGGATAACCGCTGAAGGCATCTAAGCGGGAAGCCTGTTCCTAGATGAGGTATCCCACCCCATGTGGGTTAAGGCCCCCAAGAGACGATTGGGTTGATAGGCCAGAAATGGAAGCGCAGTAATGTGTGGAGTTGACTGGTACTAATAGGCCGAGGACTTGCTACAAAGGTGCTTCGCATCCACTCTACGGTGTCTGAGACACCACACCGGAAACGTACGGCACGTGTGTGTTGTTTCGTAGTGTTTCGGTGGTTATAGCGGCGGGGAAACGCCCGGTCCCATTCCGAACCCGGAAGCTAAGCCTGCCAGCGCCGATGGTACTGCACTCGAAGGGGTGTGGGAGAGTAGGACGCCGCCGAACTTAACTTAATGAAGAGGGTGGGGCCCGAGCCAGGACATGGCTCGGGCCCCACCCTTTTTTCATGCCCAAGCCCAGAGCCCAAGAGGCCAGAGCCCAGAGCCCGGAGGCCAGAGCCCGGAGGCCGGAGCCCAGAGGCCCTCGACCCCTGGCCGCGCCGCGGGCCTGGGCCCTCTTTTATGCCCGAGGTCAGGCGCTGGGCTTCGCCTGCTTTGTCTCCGCGCTCAGTGCCGCGCGTGAGCCCGGCCGAACCCGGTTGCACATGTTCTCGTTGCGGGATTGCCCGGGGGCTGGGCTTACTTTCGCCGCTCCGGGCTGCGACTGCCCGTGCGGCTCGCCGCCGGTGGCGGAGGAGAGGGCCGCGGCGGCGACAACTGGCGCGTCCGCGGTCGGTCGCGGTGGTCAGGGAGCGCGGCGGGGCCCACCGGCGGGGTCGCGATCGGTGTCGCGAGGTCGGTGCTGGGAGGTCGGGCTGGCCGATCGCGGCGGGGGAAAGCGGTCCAGCTTCGGCTCGCCCTGTGGGGCGGCGCGCGGGAGGTGGCGGCGCGGCTCCCAGTGCGGCTGTGTGCGGAGGTAGCCGCGGCGGGGTGTGCGCCTGGAGGGATCGCGCCTGCATGCAGGGCGGAAGATATTTCGCTGGCACCCACCCGAGGCCCGCTGCCAAAGTGGCGGGTGTGGAAGCCCGAGTTCACGACACCTTCGAGTCGTTCGCCGAGGCGGCTGCGGCCGTTTACGGCGCTGATCCCGTTCGTCACACCGGCGCGTTGTCCGCGGTCGCGAGTGCCCGCAGCCGGCGCCAGGCCGAGGCGATGGTGACCGTGCACGACGGTGACCGGTTGCACGGCGCACTCGTCGCCGATCGGGGGTGGCCTGCGATGGTCAGCGGGCTGCCCGCCGACGCGGCGCAGCTCGTGGCTGACGCGCTCGCCGGGGTGCGGCTGCCCGGTGCGTCCGGGCCGGAGCCCGAGGTCGAGGCGTTCGGCCGGGCGTGGAGCGCGAACATCGGCATCACCCCTGCGTACGGCTTCCGCCAGCGGGTCTACGAGCTGGGCACACTCGTCGAGCCGCAGGGTGTCCGCGGCGAGTTCCGCCAGGCCGACGAGGGCGACACCGACCTCCTCTTGCGCTGGCGAGCCGAGTTTCTCGCCGAAGCCGTCACCTACGTGCCGCCGGAGCGTGAGCCGGAGAAGGTGCTTGCCGACCAGATGGCGGCCGGGAACGTGTTCGGGCTGTGGTGCGTCGACGGCGAGCCGGTCTCGATGGCCTTCTCCCGGGTGCCGGAGGCCGACATGACCAGGATCGGCTTTGTCTACACCCCGCCCGAGCAGCGCGGCCACGGTTACGCGGCCGCCGTCACCGCGGGCATCACGCGCCGCGCGCAGCAGGCGGGCATCAAGCACATCACGCTGTTCACCGACGACGCCAACCCCGTCAGCAACCGGATCTACCAGCGCCTCGGCTACCGGTTCGTGGACAGCTATCTCGAGGTGAAGTTCGCCGGGGAACCGCTGCGGCACTGACCGCGCCCTGCCCTACCTTGGTACCCATGGAACCGACGCGCTTGCTGGTCATCCAGCCCGACGAGTCAGACCCGATCGGCCCGCTCGGTGACTGGCTCACCGGCGCCGGCGCCGAGCTGGACATCCGGCTGCCACCCGGCGACTCACTGCCGGAGAACCTCGACGGCTACCGGGGGCTCGTGGTGCTCGGCGGCGGCATGGACGCCGAGGACGACCGCAACCACCCGTGGCTCGCCGACGTGCGACGCCTGCTCGCGGCCGCCACCGGCAAGGCCCTGCCGACGCTCGCGATCTGCCTCGGCGCCCAACTGCTCGCGGTGGCCACCGGCGGCACGGTCGGCCGCGCCGAGCGCGGGCCGGAGGTCGGCGGTGGGCTGGTGTCCAAGAAGGACGTCGCGTGGACCGACCCGTTGTTCGCCGAGCTGCCGCTGATGCAGGACGTCATGCAGTTCCACCAGGACGAGATCCGGCGGCTGCCACCCGGCGCGGAACTGCTCGCATCGGCGCCGTGGTACCAGAACCAGGCATTTCGCCTGAACCGCTGCATTTACGGTGTTCAGTTCCACATCGAGACCACCAGCGAAGTTGTCCTCGACTGGGCCCGCGAGGCCCCCGATCTCGCAGCACTGGCCCGAGAGGGTGCTTTCGAAATCGAGACGCTCACCCGGGTGCACGCCGACATCGCCGAAACGTGGCGGCCCTTCGCGGAGCGGTTCGTCCGTCTGGCGCAAGGGCAGCTCGAACCGGCCGCCGATCCGACCAGGACATTGCCCCTGGTATAAGCCAAGGTTTCGGCCACGTATACGGCAGCTTAACGGCAGGCGTCCAACGTCAGGTACGTTGCGCAGGTTAAGTCGTAACCGTGGTCGGAGGTCGGGGTGGACCCCACGCTGCTCATCATCGTCGTGGTCACCACGGCGTTGGTCTTCGATTTCACCAACGGGTTCCACGACACGGCGAACGCCATGGCGACCACCATCGCCACCGGTGCGCTCCGGCCCAAAACCGCCGTCGCGCTGTCCGCCGTGCTGAACCTCGCCGGTGCGTTCCTGTCCGTCGAAGTCGCCAAGACGATTTCCTCCGGGCTGGTCGACGAGACCAGAATCGGGCCGGAGATCATCTTCGGCGGCTTGATCGGCGCGATCGTCTGGAACCTGGTCACCTGGTTCGCCGGGTTGCCGTCGAGTTCGTCGCACGCGTTGTTCGGCGGGCTGATCGGGGCGACCTGGGTGTCCGTCGGCTCCGACGGTGTCCGATTCGGACGGATACTCGAGCGGGTTGTGCTGCCCGCGGTGGCGTCGCCGGTGATCGCCGGATTGGTCGCGGCGCTGGCGACCTACGTGGTTTACCGCTTCCTGCGAGGGAGATCGGGCGGCTCGGGGTTCCGCATCGGGCAGATCTTCTCGG
Source organism: Amycolatopsis albispora (assembly GCF_003312875.1). Taxonomy (NCBI): domain Bacteria; kingdom Bacillati; phylum Actinomycetota; class Actinomycetes; order Pseudonocardiales; family Pseudonocardiaceae; genus Amycolatopsis; species Amycolatopsis albispora. The sequence continues at coordinate 4,746,294 of NZ_CP015163.1, read as the reverse complement.
CTTCCGCGGTCTCGCTGGCGCACGGCACGAACGACGCGCAGAAGACGATGGGCATCATCACGCTGGCCCTGGTCAGCGCGGGCAGCCTCGCCCCCGGCTCGGCGCCGCCGTTCTGGGTGATCGTCAGCGCCGCGCTGGCGCTCGCGCTCGGGACCTACCTCGGGGGCTGGCGGATCACCTACACTCTGGGCAAGGGCCTGACCGACATCGAACCGCCGCAGGGCTTCGCCGCGCAGACCAGTTCGGCCGCGGTCATCCTCACCTCGTCGCACTTCGGCTTCCCGCTGTCGACCACGCACGTCTGCTCCGGCGGTGTGCTGGGCTCGGGCGTCGGCAGGCGTGGCGCGCCGGTGCGCTGGCGGCTCGCCGGCCGCATGGTGCTGGCGTGGATGCTGACGCTGCCCGCGGCCGGGATCGTCGGGGCGATCGCGGGCAAGATCTCCTCGCTCGGCACCGCGGGCACGATCGGGGTCGGCGTCGCCGGGGTGCTGATCGGCGTCGGCATCTACCTGCTGTCCCGGCGCAAGCCGATCACCGCGCACAACTTCCACGTGCCCGAACCGACGCCCGCCGACCGCGAGGTCGACCGCCTGCCAGCCTGAGCGGGCTGCGGCCCCGGTCGAGGGGCTACGGTTGGGGGCGATGGCAGACCGATCCCGATCGAAAGCGTCCGTCGCGCGCTTCGGTTTCACCGACGACCGCGCCGAGGAGCAGTTGCGCGCGGTCGGCCTGTGGTCCGAAACGGGCCCGGCCGATAGCGCCGAAAACGTGCTCCACGCGTTGTCGCGCGCGCCGGACGCGGACCTCGCCGTGCACGGTCTCGACCGGCTCCGCGAAGTCGACGAGGCGAGCTGGCCCGAACTCGGCGGCGCCCTGCGTGAGAACTCCTTTCTCCGCGGGCGGTTGCTCGCGGTGCTCGGCACCTCCAGCGCACTGGCGGACTTCCTGGTCGGTGCGCCCGGACAGTGGCGACGGCTGACCAGTCGCAAGGTCACCGTCGAGGAGAAATACACCGAGGAACTGGTGTCGGCGGTCGACGGACTGACCGGCAACGAGGCCGAGCAGGCCCTCCGCGCGGGCTATCGTGGTCTGCTGCTGGAGATCGCCGCGGCCGACCTCGGGCACCTCGTCGATCCGGAACTCGACACCCCGACCTACACCGAGATCACCCACCGGCTGACCGCGCTCGCCGAGGCGGCCCTCCGCGCGGGGCTCGTGGTCGCCGAGTCCGAAACGAACGGACCCGAGCGGGCCAAGCTCGCGGTGATCGCGATGGGCAAGTGCGGTGGGCGGGAACTCAACTACGTCAGCGACGTCGACGTGGTTTTTGTCGGTGACGGCGACATCCAGGTCGCCACCCGGATCGCCAGCAAGATGATGGGGATCGTCGGGAAGGCCTGCTTCGAAGTGGACGCCGCGCTGCGCCCGGAGGGCAAGGCGGGGGCACTGGTCCGCACGCTCGAAGGGCACGACGGCTACTACAAAAAATGGGCGCGGACCTGGGAATTCCAGGCGCTGCTCAAGGCCAGGGCGGTGGCCGGTGACGCCGAACTCGGCCGCCAGTACTGCGAACTGGTCGCCCCGATGGTCTGGGCCGCCGCGGAACGGGAGAACTTCGTCGCCGACGTGCAGCGCATGCGCCGCCGGGTCGAGGGGCACGTACCGTCCGAATTGGCCGAACGCGAGCTGAAGCTGGGACGCGGCGGGCTACGTGACGTGGAGTTCGCGGTCCAGCTGCTGCAACTCGTGCACGGCCGGGTCGATCCGGACCTGCGCTCGTCGTCCACTATGGAGGCATTGGCGGCCCTGGGCGAAAGCGGTTACGTCGGCCGCGCGGACGCCGCCGAGTTGGAGGGCTCGTACGAGTTCCTGCGCACCATCGAGCACCGGCTGCAACTCCGGCGGTTGCTGCGTACGCATCTGTTCCCCGACACCTCGGAGACCACGGAACTGCGCTGGCTCGCTCGCGCGAGCGGCATTCGCCCGTCGCGTGGTCGTTCGGAAGCCGAGGCACTGGTCGCCGAGTTCAAGCGGCACGGCCAGCGCATCCGGCGGCTGCACGAAAAACTCTTCTACCGCCCGCTGCTGGAGTCCGTGGCCAGGGTGCCGACCGGCGCGCTGCGGCTGACCACCAAGGAAGCGGCCAGCAGGCTCAACGCGCTCGGTTACGCCGCACCGGACGGCGCGCTGCAGCACATCAAGGCGCTGACCTCGGGCATGTCGCGCCGGGCGTCGATCCAGCAGACGCTGCTGCCGGTGCTGCTCGACCTCCTCGCCGACACGCCGGACCCGGACGGCGGGCTACTCGCCTACCGGAAGGTGTCCGAGGCGCTCGCCGAAACGCCGTGGTACCTGCGGGTTCTTCGTGACGAGGGCGCGGTGGTCGAGCGGCTGGCGTTCCTGCTCGGCACCTCGAAACTCGTGCCGGACCTGCTGGTCCGCGCGCCCGAAGTGCTCCAACTGCTCGGCGCGCCGGATCGACTGGCTGGGCGTTCACCGCGCGAGGTCGCGACCTCGTTGCGTGCGGCCGTCCGGCGTCAGCCCGGCCTCAATGCCGCCGTCACCACGGCGCGTTCGCTGCGTCGGCACGAACTGTTGCGCGTCGCCAGTGCCGACCTGCTCGGGCTGATGGACGTGCTCGACGTGTGCGAAGCGTTGTCGAGTGTGTGGGCGGCGGTGTTGCAGAGCACGCTCGCGGCGGCGACGCGGAAGCGGGTCGCCGAGCTGGGCGCGGAGCCGGCGGTGATCGCGGTCATCGGCATGGGCAGGCTCGGCGGTTCGGAACTGGGCTACGGCTCGGACGCCGACGTGCTTTTTGTGTGCGAGCCGGTCGAAGGCGCGTCCGACGCCGAGGCGGTGAAGTTCGCGTCCTCGGTCGCCGAGACCGTTCGCAAGGTGCTCGGCGCCCCGAGTTCCGACCCGGCTCTCGAGGTCGACGCGAACCTCCGGCCGGAGGGGCGCAACGGCCCGCTGGTCAGAACGCTCGAGTCGTACCGGGCGTACTACGCGCGGTGGGCCGAGGTGTGGGAGGCGCAGGCGCTGCTGCGGGCGCGGTTCGTCGCGGGTGACGCCGAGCTGGGCGAGCGGTTCATCGCGGCGATCGACCCGATCCGGTACCCGGAGGACGGCCTGGACGCCGCGCGGGTGCGGGAAGTGCGGCGGATCAAGGCCCGTGTCGACACCGAGCGGATGCCGAAGGGCGCCGACAAGACCACGCACACCAAGCTCGGGCGCGGCGGCCTCGCCGACGTCGAGTGGACCGCCCAGCTCGCCCAGCTGCGGTACGCGCACGAGTTCGCCGGCCTGCGCACGACTTCGACCGTCGAAGCTCTGCGTGCGATGGCGCACGCCGAACTGGCCTCGGAAGGGGACATCGAAGAACTGGTCGAGGCGTGGTTGCTGGCCACGCGGGTGCGGAACGCGGGCATGCTGGTGCGCGGGAAAGCCGTCGACCAGATCCCGGGCAGCGGCCGCGAGCTGGCCGCGGTCGCCATGGTGTTCGGTTATTCGGCGGACGACGACCCCGGCGAGTTCGTCGACCACTACCGCCGCACCACCCGCCGTGCGCACGCCGTGGTCGAACGCCTCTTCTACGACCCGTGACGGGGGGTCGTGTCTAGAGTGTGGGCGTGACCGAGCACGAGCGCTTCCAAGTACGGATCAAGGTGCGGCACTACGAGCTGGACACCCTTGGCCACCTCAACCACGCCGTCTACCACTCGTACGGCGAGGTCGCCCGGCTCGAGCTGATGGAGAAGGCCGGGGTGCTCGGCGAAGGCATGCGCGAGGCCAAGCTCGCGGCGGTCCTGCTCGAATCGCACATCATCTTCCGGCGTGAACTGCGGGCCGGCGACTCCGTCGACGTGACCTGCGAGGTCAAGTTCGGCAGCGGCAAGACCTTCCACATGGACTCGAACATCTACAAGGTCGACGGCACGCTCGCCGCCGAGATCACCTGCACGCTCGGCCTGATGGACCTCGACCGCCGCAAGCTGGTCGACGACCCGCGCGGCCGGATGGAACAGGCCGGGATCAACGTGGACGTGCTGCTCGGCGCCGGAAAATGAAAACACCGGCGGCAGGAGTGGTGACCACTCCCACCGCCGGTGCGGACCGGTGACCGGCCTGGCTTACACGTCGTAGTAGAGCGAGAACTCGTACGGGTGCGGGCGCAGGCGCAGCGGGTCGATCTCGTGCTCGCGCTTGAAGGCGATCCAGGTCTCGATCACGTCCGGGGTGAACACGCCACCTTCGAGCAGGTAGTCGTGGTCGGCCTCGAGCGTGTCGAGCACGGTGCCCAGGTCGCCGGGGACCAGCTTGACGTCCTTGGCCTCCTCGGGCGGCAGCTCGTAGAGGTCCTTGTCGATGGGGTCCGGCGGCTCGATCTTGTTCTTGATGCCGTCGAGACCGGCCATCATCATCGCGGCGAAGGCCAGGTACGGGTTGCCCGAGGAGTCCGGGCAGCGGAACTCGGCGCGCTTGGCCTTCGGGTTGTTGCCGGTGATCGGGATGCGGACGCAGGCGGAGCGGTTGCGCTGCGAGTACACCAGGCTGACCGGCGCCTCGAAGCCGGGCACCAGGCGGTGGTAGGAGTTCACCGTCGGGTTGGTGAAGGCCAGCAGGCTCGGGGCGTGCGTGAGCAGGCCGCCGATGTAGTGACGCGCGGTGTCCGACAGGCCGGCGTAGCCGGACTCGTCGTGGAACAGCGGCGCGCCGTCCTTCCACAGCGACTGGTGGCAGTGCATGCCCGAACCGTTGTCACCGAAGAGCGGCTTCGGCATGAAGGTGGCGGTCTTGCCGGCCTCCCACACCGTGTTCTTCACGATGTACTTGAACAGCTGCAGGTCGTCCGCGGCGTGCAGCAGCGTGTTGAACTTGTAGTTGATCTCGGCCTGACCGGCGGTGCCCACCTCGTGGTGCGCGCGCTCGATCTCGAAGCCGGAACCGGTGAGCTTCTGCACGATCTCGTCGCGGAGGTCGGCGAAGTGGTCGACCGGCGGGACGGGGAAGTAGCCGCCCTTGAACTTGGTCTTGTAACCGCGGTTGCCGCCCTCTTCGTCGGCGCCGGTGTTCCACCAGCCCTCGACCGAGTCGATCTCGTGGAACGAGCCGTTCTCCGCGGAGTCGAAGCGGATCGAGTCGAAGATGTAGAACTCGGCTTCCGGCCCGAAGAAGACGGTGTCGGCCACGCCGGACTCGGCGATGTACTGCTCGGCCTTGCGCGCGATGTTGCGGGGGTCGCGGCTGTACGGCTCGCGGGTGAACGGGTCGTGCACGAAGAAGTTGAGCGACAGCGTCTTCTGCTTGCGGAACGGGTCGATCCGCGCGGTCTCGGCGTCCGGCAGCAGCAGCATGTCGGACTCGTGGATCGACTGGAACCCGCGCACCGACGAGCCGTCGAACGCCAGGCCCTCTTCGAAGGCGTCACTGTCGAATGCCTTGGCCGGCACGGTGAAGTGCTGCATCACGCCGGGCAGGTCGCAGAACCTGACGTCGACGAACTGCACATCCTCGTCGGCGATGAGGCGCTGGATATCGTCTGGAGTAGTGGACACCCTCGGTAACTCCTTCATGTTCTCGTTGCCGGCGGCCGTGCTTGTCGCTTTGTCGCCGCATCGCGTTCAGAGCGTGATTGCGCGAGCACCCGTGCTTGCCGCGCGTTACTCTCTTCGGTTCACGCTAAAAGCGCGGTGTTGCCCGACCGTCACCCGTATGTTTCGCCGGTGTTAACGGGTGGGGCGATATCGGATAGTCGACCAGGGCGGACGTGGTGCGCGCCACCCGCATACCCTGGACGGGTGGCGAGATGGACCGGAGAGTGGCTGCCCGGGGCCCGCGAAGCGAGCGGCGGGGACGGGCACGACCAGCGGTGGCGCGGTGAACGGCTGGGCCTGCCGGAGAGCGGCCCCGGTTCGATCGCGGCCGGCGGCCGCCGCCTGCTCGGCCTGCTGATCGATCTCGCGCTCGCGTCGCTGCTCACCTCGTTGTTCATCCAGCCGCGGTTCGACCAGCCCGACGTGATGGAGTCGTACAACCTGTGGAGCGTGGTGGTCTGGGCGGTGATCACCATGGTCCCGGTCTCGTTCTTCGGGTTCACCCCGGGCATGGGCGTGGTCGGGATCCGGGTGGCGCGGCTGGACGGCGCGCCGATGGTCGGGCTGTGGCGCGCGGTGGTCCGCGGGGCGCTGACCTTCGTCATCGTGCCCGCCGCGGTGCGCAACGTGGACGGCCGCAGCCTGCTGGACCGCGCGACCGGCACCGCGGTGCTCCGCCTCCGCTGAAGTCTTCCGCACGCAAAAGGGGAGCCCCCGCCGTGGAGGCTCCCCTTTTGCCTGCGTGAAGGCCGGGGTCAGCGCCGCCGGATGGTGCGCTGGACGTTGCGCATCTTGGCGCCCTGCGGCATCGGGCCCTTGGGCAGGGCGGCACCGCGGTTGCCGAGCGCGGCCAGCTTGGCCTCGAGCGCGTCGACCTGGGCGGGCTTGAGGTTCCGCGGCAGCTTCATCAGGTAGTTCTGCAGCTTGCGCAGCGGGATCTGGTTCTCTTCGTGGCCAATGGTGATGTCGTAGATCGGCGTCTCGCCGACCAGCCGCGAGATGCGCTTCTTCTCCTGGGCGAGCAGGCCCTTCACCCGGTGCGGCGCACCTTCGGCGACGAGCACCACGCCGGGGCCGCCGAGCACCCGGTGCACGGCGTCGAGCTGGGTGGTCGCGGCCACCGTCTGGGTGACCCGCCACCGGCCGCGGAGGTTGTCCAGCGCCCAGGCGGCCGCACCCGGCTGGCCGTCGGCCTTCGAGTAGACGGTCTTCTGCACGCGCCTGCCGAAGATGATGACCGCGGCGAGCACGCCCAGCATGATGCCGATGGGCAGCAGGACCCACTGCAGGTCGAGCAGGAAGCCGATGCCGAAGACCACGCCGGTGACGACCAGGATCGCGCCGACCATCCACGGGATGAGCGCCTTGTCCTCGCGGCGCTGCATCTTGAACGCCTCGAAGATCTGCCCGCGCCGAGCCTTGCTCGCCGCGCGCTTTTCCTTCTTCGCCTGCTTGGCGGCTTCCTTGTCCAGCTTTCCGGCCATAACCACCAGGATACGGGCGGGCCGTCGGGGAGCGTCTGCGAGGATGCGGGAGTGGGTAGCGCATCCGTCTCCGAAGCAAAGCCCGGCCTGCTCGACGGGCTCGACCCCGAACAGCGTGCCGCCGCCGGAGCCCCACGCGGCCCCGTTTGCGTGCTCGCGGGTGCCGGTACGGGCAAGACCCGCACGATCACGCACCGTATCGCTCACCTGGTGCGATCCGGTCACGTAGCGGCCGGGCAGGTACTCGCTGTCACCTTCACCAACCGCGCCGCCGGTGAGCTGCGGGCGCGGCTTCGCGGGCTCGGGGTCGAGGGCGCGCAGGCCCGCACCTTCCACGCCGCCGCGCTGCGTCAGCTCCGGTACTTCTGGCCGAGGGTGGTCGGCGGGCCGCAGTGGGATCTGATCGAGAACAACAAGCTCCGGCTGATCGGCCAGGCCGCCAACCGGGCGGGATTGGGCACCGAGGTCGAGGTGCTGCGTGACCTGGCCAGCGAGATCGAGTGGGCGAAGGCCTCGCTCGTGATCGCCGACGACTACCCGGCCGTGGTCGCCCGCCTGCGCCGCGACACGCCCGAGCCCGCCGAGCGGATCGCGCAGGTCTACCGCGGTTACGAGGAGCTCAAGAACAACGCGCGCCTGCTCGACTTCGACGACCTGCTGCTGCACACCGTCGCCGCGCTCGAAGAGCACAGTGCGGTGTCGGAGGAGTTCCGCGACCGCTACCGCTGCTTCGTGGTCGACGAGTACCAGGACGTGACGCCGTTGCAGCAGCGCCTGCTCGACGCCTGGCTCGGCGGTCGTGACGATCTGACGGTCGTCGGTGACGCGAACCAGACCATCTACTCCTTCGGCGGCGCGTCCCCGCGGCCGCTGCTGGAGTTCACCCGGCGCTTCCCGGACGCCACCGTGGTGCGGCTCGAACGCGACTACCGGTCCACCCCGCAGGTGGTGGCGCTGGCGAACAAGGTGATCGGTGCCGCCCGCAACCGACCGGCCGGCTCGCGGCTGCGCCTGATCGGCCAGCGGCCGGACGGGCCCGAGCCGCGGTTCGCCGAGTACGAGGACGAGACAACCGAGGCTGCCTCCGTTGCCGCCCGCATCCACGACCTGCTCGAACTCGGCGTGCCCGCCAGCGAGATTGCCATCCTCTACCGGGTGAACGCCCAGTCGGAGGCCTACGAGCAGGCGTTGTCCGAGCTGGACATCCCGTACCTGGTCCGCGGTGGTGAACGGTTCTTCCAGCGTCAGGAGATCCGCCAGGCGGTGATCGCGCTGCGGAGCGCGGCCGCGGCCGGGCAGCGCGGCGAGTTCGTCGACGCGGTGCGCGCGGTGCTGGCCCCGATCGGCCTGACCGAACAGCCGCCCGCGGGTGGTGGCGCCGCCAAGGAACGCTGGGACGCGCTGCTCGCCCTGGTCGAGCTGGCCGAGGAACTGGCGGCGACGGTGGAGGACGCCGACCTCGCCCGGTTTGTCGCGGAGTTGGAGCAGCGCGCGGCTGCCCAGCACCCGCCGACCGTCGAAGGCGTCACCCTGGCGTCACTGCACGCGGCGAAGGGCCTCGAATGGGACGCGGTGTTCCTGGTCGGCCTCGCCGAGGGCACGCTGCCGATCCAGCACGCCGACGGTGACGAGAACGCGATCGAGGAAGAACGCCGCCTCTTCTACGTCGGGGTCACCCGCGCGCGTGAGCACCTCTCGCTGACCTGGTCGCTGTACCGCAGCGGAGGTGGCAGGCGGACCCGGCGCCGCAGCCGCTTTCTCTACGGCCTGCTGCCCGAGAACCACCCGGCCGCCCGCGTTGCGCGCGGCGCGCAGGTCCGCTCGAACGGCCAGCGGCAGGCCTGCCGGGTTTGCGAGGGCCCGCTGACCGGCACCATGGCGATCAAGCTGGGCCGATGCGACCGCTGTCCGTCCACGGTGGACGAACAGGTGCTGGAGCGGCTGAAGTACTGGCGCGGAAATCGGTCGCGCGAACTGAAGGTTCCTGCTTTTGTGGTGTTCACCGATGCCACGCTGATCGCGATCGCCGAGCAGTGCCCGGTCGACGAGAGTTCGCTCGTGTCGATCTCCGGCATCGGCCAGACCAAGCTCGAACGGTTCGGCGCGGAGATTCTCGCGGTGGTGCGCGAGGCTGTCGGCTCGTAGCCGCACCGGCGCGCTCGGTCACCCCTGACTTTCCGGACATATGCCCTGTTCAGCGGCCTTTTTCGCTGGTTCGGGGAAATTTCCGGAAAATAAGTTGCCCCGGCCACCCCGTGGCCCATAACCTGCAAGTACCCGGGTGAAGCGCCCGGAAGAAACCGGCTTGCCGAGCTCGGCTCGAGCGCCGCGATGGGGATGGGAGGTGTCTGGCGTGAAGATTTTCTTTCTGAACGGTAACCCGGGCACCACTGTGTCCTGCGCCGCCGCCGGCCGGGATGCGCGTGCGCGCCGGGGCACCGGTGTGTCCTTGGTCGCTCAGCACCGCTCGATCGCCGCCACCACGGAACGCGTTTTCCGTGGGCGCCGCAGCGCCGAGTTCACCACCGCTGAGACCGGTGTCGGGAACGTTCTCCCGATGCTGCTGCCGACCTATGTCCGGCCGGCCGTTGATGCCCAGGTTGCCAAGCCGATCCAGCTGCACGTTCCGCCTCCCCTCATAGAGCGAGGTCCCTGACAGTCCCGTCAGGAGCAGGCTCACGAAGGCCGCGGAACCGTACATCGGATCCGCGGCCTTCGTGTTTTTTACGTCAAAAACAACAAGAAACCCTTACTACACAAGGAGAACGGGAATGTCTTCGGCGATCGCCTTCCGGCCTGAGGAGGCGCTGACCGACGAGTACGGAGTCGGTGACCTGCTGGATGCCGTTGCCTCGCCCGAGCGGGACCTGCCATGCCGCTCCGGCGACGCGGACCTCTGGTTCGCGGAGGCCCCGGCCGAGCTCGAGCGCGCCAAGGTGCTCTGCGTGGACTGCCCGGTCCGCGCGGCCTGCCTGGCCGGTGCGCTGGCCCGGCGGGAGCCGTGGGGCGTCTGGGGTGGCGAAATCTTCGAGCGCGGCGCCGTCGTCGCGCGCAAGCGGCCCCGTGGCCGCCCGCGGAAGAACCCCGTCGAGGCTCCGGCCCCGGCTGCCAAGAAGCCGCTGCGCCAGGGGATCGAGGCGGCATGACCGACACCGGCCCGCTGACCGACCACACCGGTCGGCACGACCACAACCACAACGACACGGAGTTCGGCCGACCGAACCCCGCGCCGACCATGATCAAGGAGATCACTGAAATGTTGCTTTACGAAGAGCTGGCCAGAGCCCGAATACGGGACCTGCACGTCACCGCTCGCGGTGACCGGACGTGGCGCCACGCCCGTCCATCGCGCCGGAACGGGCGCATCGGCCGCTGGGCGGCCAAGCAGGCACGCCGGTCCACCCGGTGACCCGGCGGGTGTAACGCGTGACCACCGGTGGGTGGGGAAGCGGCTCGGGGGCCGTTTCCCCACCCGCCTTTGCGTGTTAGATGAGGAACATGGCTTCCGGACACCAGCACGGCCACGGGCACGGCCACACGCACGACGAGATGGACTGGGCGGCGCGGGCCGATCGGCTGAAGGTGGCCGACCACCTCGCCGCCGAGGCCTATGCCGAGGTCGCGAAGCGGCTCACCGCGAACCTGCCCGCCGAGCCGACCGTGATCGACATCGGTCCCGGCGCCGGTGGCATGAGCGCGGCCTTCGCCGCCGAGCTGCGTTCCCGCGGTGGCGGCACCGTGGTGCTGGTCGATGCCGTCCCGGAACTGCTGGCTTTGGCCGAAGCCGCAGCCAAGGAGCACGGTGGTGACGCCGTCACCGTCCAGACCATGCTCGGTGACGCCGCCGAGGTCGACTTCGCCGAGTTCCGCGCGGATCTCGTCTGGGCTTCATTCGTGGTGCACCACCTCCCGGACCAGCAGGCAGCATTGGCGCGGATCGCTTCGGCCGTCCGCCCCGGCGGGCTGCTCGCGGTCAGCGAAGGCGGGCTCGAACCGCAGAACCTGCCGTGGGACCTGGGAGTCGGTGAGCCAGGGCTCGAGCATCGGCTGCACGCCGTCCGCGCCAAGTGGTTCGCTGCGTTGCGTGCCGGAATGGACGGCGTCGTCCGCATGCCCTACGGCTGGGGAACCGCGCTGGCCAAGGCCGGGCTCACCGACGTTGGCAGGTTCAGCTACCTGGTGGACCAGCCGGTCGCCCCGAATTCCGACGTCGCCGCGTATGTGGTCGAGCGCATCAGGTTCATGGCCGAGATCGCCGGGGACGACCTCGACGAGTCGGACCGGGACGCCATCGCCCGTCTGCTCGACCTCAACGGCCCCGACTACGTGGGCGCGCGAGACGACCTCTTTGTGCTCGACACCCGAACCGTGCACCACGGGCGCGCGGGATGAGTGCCGAGGAGCCGGTGGTCTGCTCCCGCTGCGGGACGCGGCAGGGTGACGACCCGGCGCAGGCGCTGACCTGGTCCACGCAGGTTGAGCGGGGTGTCCGGCGGTGGCTGTGCCCCGAGTGCGCCCGGACCCATGTCCGCGACATCGAGGGCAAGCTGCCCGACGAGTACTGGTGATCACGAGGCCACCCGAGGGCGCAGCCTGGTCACCGCGCGGACCGGTGGCCGTCGGCGCGCTGCCGCCGCGGCGAACGCGCTGACCAGCTGACGGGCGACCGACGGTATGTCCGACAGTTTCTCGTGCGCGGTGCGAACGAGCACCACGCCCGCGGCGGTCATCGCGAGGTAGCCCAGGTGTCCGCGGCGCTCGTTCGGCGGCACGCCCACCTGCCAGCCCAGCGCGATGTCGTCCCACCAGGCGTCGACCTGGCCGATGCCGTGCCCAGCCGTGTCGCAGACCGTGACGTTCCACTGCGGAGGTGGCAGCGGAACGTAGCGGAGCAGTAGCTTGGCCTGGCCGTTGCCCTGCGTGCAGGCCGTGCCGTTGAGGTGGCGCAGCATCGTGCGCACCCCCGCCACCCCGCGCTGGCCGCCGCTGAACGTCTCGGCGGTCAGCTCGTCGAGCCCGCACAGTCCGAAGTAGACGGTCCTGGACAGCACGTCGCGATGCCGGTCTTCGTCCGGTTCGCGGCGGGCGGCGTCCACCGCCGCCCTGGCGGGCGGGGCGTAGGGCAGGCCGTTGAACCAGACCGGTTCGGGCAGTTTCGAGCTTCGTTCGATGATCAGGCCGGCGTGCACCGCTCTTCGATGAGCGGGGACGAGCAGGTGGATGGGCGACGGCGGTGGCAGCCCGACGCCGTGTGCGTTCAACGAGTCGATACCGGTGATGATCGTGCCGGGACCCAGGTGCGCGACCGCGGCGCGAAGCAGCTGTGAGCGCGTGGGCTCGGTGTTGCTGAGCAGGACGGTGCTGGTGAACAGCCGCCGCCAGGGACCGCCGGGACGGCAGCGATTGCTGATGGCGGACGACGACAGCCCGGCCGTGCGCAGCTCGTCGACGGTCAGGATGTTGTCCCTGGCGATGGTGCGGAGCTCGGCCAGTGCGAGGTTGTTGAGGCGGGTCATGGCTTTGAGCGTGGCCCGGGGTGGAGGGCGGGGCCATGGCCGCGGGGAAATGTGGACAACTTGGCGCGCGAGTGGTGACTTCTGCCAGTTCGGCCGGAAACTGTGGATAACTGAGCAGCCGCCGCGGCGACGGCTGGCGTGCGTTGGTCGCGGTGAGGTAGACCTTGAATTGCCGGCGCGCTCGAGCGCCGGAGGATGATCGGTCGCAGGGAAGACGCCGGTGGGCGCGGCTGACCTCGAACGAGTTGAACGCGCGCGGCGGGCTCGGGCCGCGAACGCACTCAGACGATGTGGTGAGAGCGCAGGCAGACGCAAAGGACCTGGACGAGGCCATGCCGAGTTGCGAATGGGCCCAGGCAATTGAAATGGGCGGCCGCGCCCGGGCCGCGGAATGAGCGGCGGATGGACCCGGTAGTTGGTTGTGGGAGCGGGTGCCGCCCTGCTTTGGGGTGCAGGGCGCTGGTTGTGGCTGGACGCGGGATGGGGTCAGTCGGCGAAGCCGGGCTGCCAGTGTTCGACGATGGAACGGAGGGCGATTTCGGCGTCCAGCTGGCAGAGGATGCCGACGGCGCCGGCGGTGACGCGGTGGATCAGCAGCCAGTTCGGCGGCAGGTTCAGCGAGCGGCCGGTGCGGAAGTCCTGGCCGCGCGTGTCGCCGAGGCGGCCGGCCTGCTTCTGGGCCCAGCGCCGGGTGAAGTGGAAGCGTTCGGTGGTCAGCGGTGCCACGAACGGGGCGAGGTAGGCGTGCACGTCGTCCGGGTCCAGTGTGGTGCCGGCTCGGACGAAGCCCTCTTGGCGCAGGGCTTCGAGCAGTTTGACCGATTCGCCGTCCAGGGCCAGGCGCATGATCACGCCCAGCATGGGCGGCGCCCCGTGCGGCAGGCGGGCGACGGCGCCGAAGTCGATCACGCCGAGCCTGCCGTCGGCCATCAGCATGAAGTTGCCCGGATGCGGATCGGAGTGCAGGAGATGGGCCCGGACCGGTGAGGAGTAGTGGAATTCGGCGAGCAGCCTGCCCGCTTCGTTGCGCTGCTCGGTGGTGCCTTCGGCGATGATCCGGGACAGCGGCGTGCCGGTGATCCACTCGGTGACCACCACCTTGGGAGCACTGGCCACCACCTTCGGCACGAGGACCTGGTCGTCGCCGTCGAAGGCCTTGGCGAAGCCGCGCTGGTTCTCGGCTTCGGAGCGGTAGTCGAGTTCCTCGTCCATCCGCTCGGCCAGCTCGGCGAGCAGCGGCTTCACGTCGGTGCCGGGAACGAACGCCTGGAACAACCGGCTCAGGCGCTGCAACTGACGCAGGTCGCTGCGCAGTGCCTCGTCGGCGCCCGGGTACTGGACCTTCACGGCGACCTCGCGGCCGTCGTGCCAGACCGCGCGGTGCACCTGGCCGATGCTCGCCGAGGCGGCGGGCTCGTCGCTGAACTCGGCGAACCGCTCGCGCCACGACCGCCCCAGCTGTTCGGCGAGCACCCGGTGGGTCTGCCGGGCCGGCATCGGGGGTGCAGCCGACTGCAGCTTGGTCAGCGCCTCGCGGTACGGCGCGGCCATCTCGTCGGGCACGGCCGCCTCGAACACGCTCAGCGCCTGGCCGAACTTCATCGCGCCGCCCTTGAGCGTGCCGAGCACTTCGAAGAGCTGCTCGGCGGCCTTCGCCGAGAGCGTCGCGTTGACCTCGTCCGCGCTCTGGCCGGTCAGCCGACGGCCCCAGCCGCCGACCGCGCGCCCGGCGATGCCGAGCGGCAGGGAGGCGAGCTTGGCCGTGCGAGCGGCAGCTCGCCTTGGCATTGCGGCGTCTTCGGCATGGTCGCGGGAGTCGGTCACCTAGCCGATTGTGCCTTGTCGATCTCGAGGCGCGCAGCCGTTGAGCGGAGTCAGTGTGTGCTACGCCGCACGTCGTACGCGACAGCGCTCAGCATCCGGGTTCGACCGCACCACAACCGCAGTCCGGGTGCGGCGACCAGTGGCGTCGGCGCAGCTTGCCGGTGTAGGTGTCCAGTTCGAGCACTCCGTTCCAGGTCGGCGGGGGTTCCTGGTTCGGGTGCAGCACGCGCAGCGCCTGCCGGGTGGCAAGCCCGGCGACGGCGTAGACGTTGGCCGCGTCGGCCTCCTGCTCGCGGCCCGCCAGCTGCCCGGCGACCGTCGGCCAGCTCGAATCGGCGCCGGATCGGTACAGGTCGGCGCAACGCAAGCAGCTGCTCCGGCCCGGATACACCAGCGGGCCGACCAGGCCGAGGCCCTCACGCACGCGCACGACCAGGTGGGGAAGGCCGTCCGCGTGCAGCTCGCTGACCATGTCCGGCGCGGGTACTACGGCATCGGTGATCAGCACCAGCTCCGGCAGGCGGCGGTCGGTCAGCCTGGTCGTCTTGACCGCGTGGCTCACCCGGCGGATCGCCGCGACGACCGCGTGGCGGCGCTCCGCACCGAGATCGGCCTCGGTGTAGCCCGTACCGAGGTCGCGGTCGGTGACATGACCGCGGGTGCGCACCTCGATGTGGCCGACACCCGCCTGGGCAAGCAGGGTCGCCGTCGCCACCGCGAGCCGTCCACCGCCGCGGATGGACACCGCGCACTGCGCTCGCTCCCGAGCCAGCTCGCTGGTGCTTCGCTTCGTGCGAAGGGACCAGAGCGCTGTCTCCGCCGAGGCGTTCAGCGGGCCCGCCGGGCCGGCGTCCTCGATCAGGCCGAGGCGGGTGAGCTTGGTCAGCAGCAGGCGTAGCTGCTCGACCTCGTCGCTGCCCGCGAGGTTGAACAGTTCGGTGGTGGTGTGGGTGCCGTCCATCGAGCGCAGCACCTCGATCAGCGCCGGGCTGAGATCGGTGGCGACGACCCCGTGCCTGGGGTCCAGGCCGATCTGAACCTCGCCTCGACCGCGGTCGAGCACGGACAGGCCGGGCAGCACGCGGGGCCGCGGGGGCAGGGTCAGCTCGTGGGTGGGTGGATTGATCATGTGACTGAGCGTGCGCCGGGTGCGCTAAGAGTCCACTAAGAACGAGCCGAGTTGTCCACAGGCTCAACTACTTGTGGACAACTCGGGCGATGTGACCCGCAAGCCATCGGAGTTGTCGGTCTCTGGCCGTACCTTTGTCATGTGGCCGACGCACGGGTGCCCTCGCCGAGGAGCCGGGAACACAGCAAACTCGCACAACCGAAGATCGAAGTACGCAGGAGCAAGCGGCGACGGCGGACCGTCACCGCCTACCGCGAGGGTGAGACGCTCGTCGTCCTGATCCCCGCGCTGATGACCAGGGCCGAAGAGGCGCACTGGGTGGCGGAGATGCAGCGCAAACTGCAGCGGACCGAGCTGCGGAGAGCATCGCCTGCCAGGGAGTCCGACGCCGCACTGCTGGCCAGATGCGCCGAACTGTCCGCCCGCTACCTGGACGGGGAGGCGAATCCGGCGGTGGTGCGCTGGGTGCCGCCGATGCGGACCAGGTGGGCGTCCTGCACGCCGGCGGACGCCAGCATCCGGGTCAGTGAACGCCTGCGGGACGTGCCGCCGTGGGTGCTCGACTACGTGCTGGTGCACGAGCTTGCACACCTCAAGGTCGCCGCGCACAACGCCGAGTTCTGGGCGCTGGTGCGGCGGTACCCCAAGACCGAGCGGGCGATCGGCTACCTGGAAGGCCTGTCCGCCGCCGCGGGGCTGGGCATCGCGGCGGAGGACTGAGCGGGCGCGCGGCCAGGCCCTTAGGCGGGCAAGTGAGCCGTGGTCGGGCAGACGGCAGGCGGGCGAGCCGTCGGCAGGCGAGCCGTGGACGGCAGGCCGCGGGCAGGCGAGCCGTGGACGGGCTCGGTCAGGCAGGCCGCGGTGGGCGCCGTCGGCGGGCGTGATCGGCGGGCAGGCCGCGGGCAGGCGGGCCGCAGACA
The DNA here is from genome assembly GCF_003312875.1 of Amycolatopsis albispora. Classification (NCBI taxonomy): domain Bacteria; kingdom Bacillati; phylum Actinomycetota; class Actinomycetes; order Pseudonocardiales; family Pseudonocardiaceae; genus Amycolatopsis; species Amycolatopsis albispora. The sequence goes on along the minus strand of NZ_CP015163.1, from coordinate 4,729,827 downwards.
AGCCGTGCGTGGCCGGGCCAGCCGTGGCTAGGCCAGTCTCGGGGCGGGCCTAGCCACGGGCGAGTTGTGCGCTGGCGGCTGGCCGTGCGCGGGCAGCCGTGGATGGGCGAGCCGTGGGCGAGCCGTGGGCAAGCCGTGCGCGGGCGGGCTGGCCGTGGCGGGCAGGCCGGTGGCTTGACCAGCCTCGGGGCGGGTGAGCTGCGGGCAAGCAGTGCGCTGTGGGCTGGCCGTGGGCGGGCAAGCCGTGCGCGCGGGTAGGCGAGCCGAAGGGCGGGCGAGTCGCGGGCAGGCCGTGCGTGGGCAGGCCGCGCCGCCCGGCTAGCCGTGGACGGGCGGGCCGTGGGTGGGCGAGACCCCGGGGTGGGCTAGCCGTGCGCGGGCACGTCGTGGGCGGGTGAGGGCTGGGCGGGAAGGCTCAGCTCTCGTCGCCGGGGGTGTCTGGCTTGTCCTGCTCGCGCTTTTCGTCCGCGGCGCGCTGGGCTCGTTCGACCTCGGCGATCGGGTCGGACTCGGTTTCGCCTAGGCGTTCGGAGAAAGCCATCGGGTCGTCCAGGTCGTCCGTGGTGGGCATCAGGTCCGGGTGCGACCAGAGGTTGTCCCGCTGTTCGATGCCGTGGGTGTCCCCGACCAGCTTCCACAACGCGGAGGCGGCCCGCATGCGGCGCGGGCGCAGCTCGAGCCCGACCAGCGTGGCGAAAGTCTGCTCGGCGGGACCACCGGTCGCGCGGCGGCGGCGCAGCGTCTCGCGCAGCGCGTCCGCGCCCGGCAGACGGTCGCCGACGGCCTCGGCGACCACCACGTCGACCCAGCCTTCGACCAGGGCGAGCAGGGTTTCGAGGCGGTTGAGCGCCGCCTTCTGCTCCGGCGTGGTCTGGGGCTCGAGCAGCCCGGAGGACATGGCCTCCTCGATGCTCGACGGGTTCGACGGGTCGATCCGGCCGGCCAGCTGCTCCAGTGCCGAGGTGTCCACGGTGATACCGCTGGCGAACTCCTCGACGGTGGCGAGCAGGCGCTGCCGCAGCCACGGCACGTGGGCGAAGAGCCGCTGGTGCGCGGCCTCACGGGCGGCGAGGAAAACCAGCACCTCGCTGCCGGGCCGCTCCAGGCCCTCGGTGAACTTCTCGATGTTCGCCGGGAGCAGGGCGGAGGTGTTGTCCGGGCCGAGGGGCAGCCCGACCTCCGTCGAGGTGAGCACCTCGGAGGCGAGCTGGCCGAGCGCGCTGCCGATCTGCGAGCCGAAGGCCATGCCGCCCATCTGGCCCATCATCGACAGGAGCGGGCCCGCCGCTTGCTTGGCCTCTTCCGGCATGGCCTCGACCCAGGCACCGGAGACGCGCTTGGCCACCGGGTCGCACAGGCGCTGCCAGGTGGGCAGGGTCTTCTCCACCCAGTCACGGCCGGTCCAGGCCACCGTGGTGGTGGCGCCGGCGGGCAGGATGGTCGCCGCGTCCAGCCAGAGCTCGGCCAGGTGGGCGGCGTCGCGAACGGCTGTCCCGGAGTCGCCCTGCGCGGCGAAGCCGATCGTCACCTCACCGCTGGAACCCAGCTGCTGGAGCGCGATCTGCTTGGCGAGGTCGTAGTTCACCGGGCCCGTCGAACTGCCGGCCTGGCTGAGCATCTGCCCCAGCTGGGAGAGCATCTGCCCCAGCTGGTTGAACGCGTCGGCGCCCTGGCCGAACTGACCGCCTGGATCGGACGGGTCGTTGTCTCGACGCTTTTCGGGATCGGGAGGTCCGAAGCCGAACGGGGGTTTGCTCATACGTCCACCGTACGCGGGTCACCCGCGCAGCACCTCGTCACCGTGCGTCGTTCTCGCACGGCTGAGGCGGTTCCGTGACCCGAAACGCGCGCCTGGGCCGGGTGACCGCCGATGGTCACCGTACGCTGTCTCCTCGTGAGTGAGTCGCGCGACGAAACCACGGCCCAGAAGACCCGTCCGGGTGTCCCCGACCCGTACGTGTGGCCCGCGGCGGAAGCAGACGAGGCCGGGCACGGCCTGACCCGGCGCGGCTGGACGCTGGTGCTGAGCAGTGTGCTGGTGCTGGTGTTCGTCGTGTGCGGGCTGTTCGTGCGGGTGCCGTACGTGGCGCTGGGCCCGGGGCCGACCTACGACACCCTCGGCCAGGTCGACGGCGTGCCGGTGATCGAGATCAAGGGCCGCCAGACCTTTCCCACCAGCGGCGAACTGCGGATGACCACGGTTTCGCTGACCGACGAGGTCTCGCTGTTCGAGTCGCTCGGCTACTGGGTGAGCGGCCGGTACGCGCTCGCGCCGCGTGAGGAGTACTTCAAGCCGGGGGAGTCGGACGAAGAGGTCAAGCAGCAGAACGTCCGCCAGTTCCAGGACTCGCAGAGCAACGCCGAGGTGGCCGCGCTGCGCAAGCTCGGCGAGCCGGTGAAGGTGCTGGCGAAGGAAGTGGTGGCGGGCAGCCCGGCCGACCACGTGCTCGCCGCGGGTGATCGGCTGCTGAAGGTCAACAACACCGACATCACCAGCGAGGAGAAGGTCCGGGAGGCGCTCGCGGGCACCCGGCCCGGCGAGACCATCCAGATCACCTTCCAGCACGAGGGCCAGCCCGCCCGCACCGAATCGCTGACGCTGGCGCAGAACCCGGACCCCGCGCGCACCGAGGGCTTCATCGGCCTGGCGCCGATCGAGCGCGCCGACGTGCCCTACGACGTGTCGATCACGCTGCAGGAGGTCGGCGGGCCGTCGGCCGGGCTGATGTTCGCGCTGGCCATTGTCGACCAGCTCACCGACGGTGAACTGGTGGCCGGCGAGCACGTGGCTGGCACCGGTGAGATCACCGAGCGTGGCGAGGTCAACCCGATCGGCGGGATCAGCTTCAAGGTGGTCGCGGCCCGTGAGGCCGGGGCGACCACCTTCCTGGTGCCCGCGCAGAACTGCGCCGAGGCGGCCGCGGCCGCGCCGGAGGGGCTGAAGCTGGTGAAGGTGTCCAACCTGGACGGCGCGCTGGCCGCGCTGGAGGACCTCAAGGCGAACCGCCCGGCACCGTCCTGCTGAGCGACCGCACCCGTGCCGTCCCGCTGCGAGGCCTCGTCCGGCGGCGGCTCGGCGGAGAGGCCCCGCCGGTGGCGCTCCGGCTGAGCGACTCCGCTCGGCGGCTCGGCGTTGTCCTGCTTAGGCCTACCCCGCTTCGGGGGCGAACGTGGCCTGGAGGGCGGCGACGAGGTTCGGCGCCAGCTCGGCGTTCTCGATGATCTCGTCGACCGGCTCGCCGTCGGCGCCCTTGAGCCCGCGCAGCCGCATCACGCAGGACGCCTCGCCACCCCGGAGCACGGCGGCGACCAGCCGGGCTTCCGTGCGGCGCGGGTGGTCCGCGGCGGCCTGGCGCAGCCGGTCGGCGTCGGATTCGCCGGCCAGTTCCTCCTCGGCGTCCGGCGGCAGCACGATGATCTCCTGGGCCAGCGCGCAGCCTGCCACCAGCTCCGGCCAGGCGATCTGGCCCAGCGCGTCGGCGAGGTCGCCCTCGGGCAGTGCTTCCTGCGCCACCGGGGTCAGCTCGGCGTCGGCGTCGAGCTGACCGGCCAGGTCGGGCTGCTGCGCGAGCAGTGCCTGGGTGGGCACCAGAGCGAACAGCTGCGGCGGCTGCTCCCAGCCGCCCGCCGCCACGAACTCCTCCACCTCGCGGGCCAGCGCGCCGACCCCGGTCGCGGGCTTCTCGCTCTCCGTCATGCGCACATCGTGGCAGGCTCGGTGACCGCGTTCTTATGCGCCCGGTTTGGGCGGTTCAGGGAACTCAGGAGGCCATCCGTAGAGTTAGGTATCCAGGGGCGGTCGGCGAGGATGCCGGTGCCGGTGCCCCGGAGTACCAGATCACGACAACAGGAGCGTGTGCAGTGGCCACTCGGCCCCCCGTGAGCCTGCCGAAACTGTCCAAGCGCAGCCGGATACTGCTGATCATCGCGGCCGTTGTCGTGCTGGCGCTGTTGCTGGGCGCGAGACTGCTCGACACCTACGTCGACTGGTTGTGGTTCGGCGAGGTCGGCGCCAGGAACGTGTTCACCACCGAGCTCTACACCCGGATCGGCCTGTTCTTCGCGGTGGGCCTGCTGGTCGGCGGCGCGCTCGCGCTGAGCCTGGCCATCGCCTACCGCACCCGGCCGGTGTTCGTCCCGGTGTCGGGCGCCGACGATCCGCTGGCCAGGTACCGCTCCACCGTGGTCGCGCGCATCCGGCTGTTCGGCATCGGCATCCCGGTGGCCGCCGGGGTGATCGCCGGCTTCTCCGGCCAGGACGCCTGGCAGCGCGTCCAGCTGTACTTCAACGGCACGAACTTCGGCCAGACCGATCCCGAGTTCGGCAACGACGTCGGCTTCTACGCCTTCGACCTGCCGTTCTACAACTGGCTGCTGGGCTGGCTGTTCGTCGCGATCGCGGTGGCCTTCATCGGCGCGCTGCTGGCGCACTACCTGTTCGGCGGCATCCGGCTGGCCGGCAAGGGCGGGCAGATGGCGGGCCCGGCGCGGGTGCAGCTGGCCATCACCATCGGCCTTTTTGTCTTGTTCAAGGCGGTCGAGTACTTCCTCGACCGGTACAACCTGCTGTTCTCCGACCGCAACGCGCCGCTGTTCTACGGTGCCACCTACACCGACCTGAACGCGGTGCTGCCCGCGAAGCTGATCCTGCTGTGCATCTCGGTGTTCTGCGCGATCGCCTTCTTCGTCGGCGCCTTCCTGCGCAACATCCAGCTCCCGGCGATCGCGCTGGTGCTGCTGATCCTGTCCGGCATCCTGGTCGGCGCCGCCTGGCCCGCCGTGCTGGAGCAGTTCTCGGTGCGCCCGAACGCGAACGAGAAGGAAGCGCAGTCGATCCAGCGGAACATGGACGCCACGAAGTTCGCCTTCGACCTCGGGGACGTCCAGTACGACAACTACACGGGCAAAACCACGGCCACCCCGGCCGAGGTGCGGGCGGACAAGGGCACCATCCCGAACATTCGCCTGCTCGACCCGGACGTGCTGACCCCGACCTTCACCCAGCGCGTCGGCCGCGAGAACTTCTACGGCTTCCCGGAGAAGCTCGACGTCGACCGCTACGAGGTCAACGGCAAGCGGCAGGACTACATCGTCGCCGCGAAGGAGATCAAGACCGAGGGCCTCGCCGAGAACCAGCGGACCTGGATCAACCGGCACCTGGTCTACACGCACGGCAACGGCTTCGTCGCGGCCCCGGCGAACACCATCGACCGCGCGGTCGGTGACGCCACCGGCGCCGGGCAGGGCAACTCCGACGGTGGTTACCCGGTCGCCACCACCAGCGACACGGTGAACCCGACCGGCTCGGGCATCCGGGTGGACGAGGCCCGCGTCTACTACGGCGAGCTGGCCACGGACTACGCGATCGTCGGCGGGCAGCCGGGCAAGGCGCCGGGTGAGTTCGACACCGCCTCCGACCGCAGCTACCTCTACAAGGGCACCGGCGGTGTGCCGATCGACGGCTGGTTCAACCGGCTGGTCTTCGCGGCGAACGAGGGGGAGCGCAACATCCTCTTCTCCGACGCCATCAGCGAAGGCTCGAAGATCATGTACAACCGCGACCCGCGGGACCGGGTCAGCAAGGTGGCGCCGTGGCTGACCGTGGACGGTGACCCGTACCCGGCGGTGATCGACGGCAAGATCCAGTGGATCGTCGACGGCTACACCACGATGAACAACTTCCCGTACGCCCAGCAGACCCAGCTGGGCGCGGCCACGCAGGACTCGCTGTCCGGCGTGGCGAGACAGCAGAACAGCTCGCTGAACTACATCCGGAACTCGGTCAAGGCCACCGTCGACGCGTTCAACGGCACGGTGAACCTGTACGCGATGGACGACAACGAGCCGGTGCTGAACGCGTGGAAGAACGTCTTCCCCGGGATCGTGAAGCCGAGCTCGGAGATCACGCCGAGCCTGCGCGAGCACTTCCGGTACCCGGAGGACATGTTCAAGGTGCAGCGCGAGCTGCTGACCAAGTACCACGTGGGCAGCCCGCAGGAGTTCTTCTCGACCCAGACGTTCTGGAGCGTGCCGCCGGACCCGACCAAGGACGGCGGGCTGGACCCGAGCGCGAACGGGCCGAAGCAACCGGCGTACTACGTGATGGCGCAGGCGCCGGGGGACACGAAACCGAAGTTCCAGCTGACCAGCTCGCTGACCGCGTTGCAACGGCAGTACCTCGCGGCGTGGGTGTCGGTGTCGTCGGAACCGGAGGACTACGGCCAGATCAGAGTCCTGAGGCTGCCCAGTGACGGCAGCAACCAGAACGACGGTCCGGTCCAGGTGCAGAACCGGTTCCAAAGCGACCCGGACTTCGCCGAGCAGAGAACGCTACTGGGGAACCAGAGCGTCAACGTGATCCCCGGCAACCTGCTGACGCTGCCGGTGGCCGACGGGTTCATCTACGTGGAACCGATCTACATCCAGCAGCGGAACGCGAACAGCTTCCCGCAGCTGGCCCGGGTGCTCGTCTCGTACGGGTCGAAGGTCGGGTTCGCGCCGACGCTGAACCAGGCGCTCGACGAGGTGTTCGGGCCGGGTACCGGTGAAGCGGCGACCGGGCCGGACCAGGAGGCACCGCCGACCACACCGGCACCGCCGCCGTCGACGGATCCGAACGCACCGCCCTCGACCCCGCCGTCGACGCCTGGGCAGGGCGTGCCGTTGCCGCCGAACACCGGCAACCCGCAGATCGACCAGGCGATCGCCGACATCGACGCGGCGCTGACCAGGCTCAAGGCGGCACAGCAGTCCGGTGACTTCGTCGCGCAGGGCCAGGCGCTGTCCGACCTGGAGGCGGCGGCCAACCGCTACGAGCAGGCCAAGGCGGGCGCGCAGCCGCCCGCCGGGGGGTGATGTCGGCAACCTTTGGGGCACCCGCTTTGCACCGCCGGGAAACCGCGGCGTAAGGTTGGTGTCACAACGCGGGGTGGAGCAGCTCGGTAGCTCGCTGGGCTCATAACCCAGAGGTCGCAGGTTCAAATCCTGTCCCCGCTACAGAGGGAAGAGGGTCGTGTCCGCGGACACGGCCCTCTTTCGTGTTCGCGGGGAGGTCGGGTGCGGGCCAGTCGCCTGGTGTCGATGTTGCTGCTGTTGCAGGCGCGCGGGCGCATGACCGCGCGCGAGCTGGCCGCGGAGCTCGAGGTGTCGGTGCGCACCATCTACCGGGACGCCGAGTCGCTGCACGCCGCCGGGATCCCGCTGTACGGCGACGCGGGCCCCGCGGGTGGGTACCAGCTGCTCGACGGGTACCGCACGCGGCTGACCGGGCTCACCGCCGCGGAGGCCGAGACGCTGTTCCTCACCGGGCTGCCGGGGCCGGCGGCGGAGCTGGGGCTGGCGGAGCTGGCGGGCACGGCTCAGCTCAAGGTGCTCGCCGCGATGCCGGAGGAGCTGCGGGAGCGCGCCGGCCGCATCGCGTCGCGGTTCCACTTCGACGCGCCGAGCTGGTATTCCGAGGCCGAGGAGACCCCGCACCTGGCGGCCGTCGCCGAGGCGGTGTGGACGCAGCGCGCGCTGCACGTCCGGTACCGCCGGTGGCGCGAGCCGCGGGACGTCGAGCGCACGCTCCACCCGTACGGTCTCGTGCTCAAGGGCGGTCGCTGGTACCTGGTGGCGGGCAGTGGTGAGCGGGCCGCCACGTACCGCGTGAACCAGATCCTCGAACTCACCGAAGGCGACCACTTCGAGCGGCCGCCGGAATTCGATCTCGCCGGGTACTGGGCGGCCTATCGCGCGGACTTCCAGACCCGGCGGCAGCGGGGTGCCGCGGTGATCCGGCTTTCGCCGTCGGGTGCCGAAAGGTTCCCGGACAACTACGCGGCCGATGTGGTCAGGGCGTTCGCCGAATCGGCCGGCGAGCCGGGGGAGGACGGCTGGGTGACCGGCACCATCCCGATCGAATCGACCGAACACGCGGCGGCCGAGCTGCTCCGGCTGGGGCCGGAGGTCGAGGTGCTCGAACCGCCGTCGCTGCGGGACCGGATCACCCAGCTCGTCGACGGCCTGTCACGGCTCTACGCCGACTAGGCCGTCACTGGTCCGTTGTGGACGTTCGGCGCAGCGGGCGCAGACCGGCCGGGTGCGCGCGTGGTAGGCCACCGCGGCGACGCCGATCCCGGCGCCCCAGCCGAGATAACCGAGCACCGCGAGCCAGAGGAACAGCGTGTGCTCGTCCGATTCGCCGGACACCGCGCGCACGACCAGTTCGACGAGGCCGAACGCGCCGAAGTAGGAGACCAGGCCGAGGGCGAACAACGCGGCGGGGATCAGCAGCACCAGGCGCGGCACCCGCCTGCCCGCCAGCGGGAGCACCCACCGCGGCCAGATCTCGCCCCAGCGGTGCACCAGCGCCAGCGGCAGCAGCGTGCCGCCCGCGAGCATGCCCACCACGAACAGCCACCACGAGGCGCTGAGGCCGATCGGGAGTTCGTCCTCCCAAAGGGATTGCGCGCCGAAGCGGAGGGCGCACCCGGCGACGGCGACGTATCCGGCCACCAGCGCCCAGCGCGGGCGGGTGGCGAGCCGGGTCACGCCGCCGATGCGGCCGCAGTCCGGGCAGGCGCCGCGAAACCGCCGTTGCCGGGTGAGCGTGAGCCTGGCGAACGCGAGGCCGGTCAGCGCGCAGCCGAGCCGGAGGAGGAACGGCTGGAGGGCGAACGGCAGCTCGAGCCCGGGCAGCGCGAGGGCGACCAGGTCGAGCACGAGCACGAAGCCCAGTGCCGTCAGTGCCGCCGCCACCGCCCAGCCCGCGGCGAGCACGGCCCGGTTCACCCTGGGTGTGAACGCCACCACCGCGCCGAGCACGCAGACGGCGGCGACGGCCCAGGCGGGGATCGCGGACAGGTCGGCGTTGCGGTTGCCGCCGGGCAGCGGCACGGAGAACCGGACGGCTCCATAGGCCAGTGCCCAGCAACCGAGCCCGACCGGCCAGCGTCGTGTGCTTGTCATGGGCTCAGCATCGGCCGCGTGCCGTTCCCGGCACTTCCACCGCGGGGGCGAGCGGCCTCCCTCTCAGGTCGGAGATCGGGCTTCTACCTGCGTAAACTGCGTTAAGTGCACCCGGTGTCGGCCAGTCGGGGCGCCCGGGGTAATCTTTTCTTACACAACAACGCGGGGTGGAGCAGCTCGGTAGCTCGCTGGGCTCATAACCCAGAGGTCGCAGGTTCAAATCCTGTCCCCGCTACCACGGGAAGAGGCCCGGTTCGTTTCGGCGAACCGGGCCTCTTCCTTTTTGCGACGCTCCGTGTCCGGCCGTGTGCCCGCGGTGGCGCTCGAGTCCATATTGGGCTGTAGGGGTGGCGTGTGGACAGTGCTTCTCGCACGTGGTGCGGCTCTTCGCACCTGGTGCAATTTTTGTGGACGTACGAACTCGGCTCACTCGACCGGTGCGCCGGTCGAACCACTGGCCGACCGTGCGGTGTGCGACTGTTTTGCCTGGTCAGCGTACTGCGTACAGCTGTCACCCCGGGTTGACGTTGGGTGTTCGTCCATTATGGACTCGGAGCTGCGCTAGGCCGAAAGGGGGTTTTCCGGCGGAAATGAACTAGCCATTGTGGACTCAACGGCTGGCCACTGTGGACAGAACTGCGGAGAAGTGGGAACGTAGAAGGCGTGTCCGATTTGAATGCAACAGCCGCAGCCCTGCTCGGTCTGCTCCACGACGGCCCGGCCACCGGCGGGCAGCTCGTCGCGGGAGCGGAGGAACGATTCGGCGCCTTCTTCAGCGTCACGCGCAGCCAGGTGTACCGGGAGCTCCCGGCGCTGGCGAAGGAAGGCCTGGTCCGTCTCGGCAAGCAGGGACCGCGCTCCAGCCAGCAGTACGTGATCACCGCCGCGGGCAAGAAGGCCTTCAAGGCCTGGCTGTCCTCCGACGCCGGACCCGACCACCTTCGCAGCCCGCTGATCCTCCGCCTGGTGCACGCCGGCAACCTGACGGCGAAGCAGCGCTCGAACCTGGTCGAGCAGGCCCGCGGCACCTACGCCGAGGAACTCGACGCGGCCAAGGCGGCGATCAAGGCGGCCGAGGACCCCTACGCGAAGGCGGTGGCCGAGTTCGGCCAGGCGCACGCGAAGGCGGCCCTCAAGCTGGTCGACGCGATCCCGCAGGCCTGAACCGCGGATTCGCGGCCGGTTGTCTGCGACCGGCCGCGACTCCCGGCGCACTCTGCCGTAACGTGGAGCGGCGTGAGCGCCGAGTTTGAAGCAGAGCTGAAGGACGTCGCCGGCACGCTGGCCCAGATCGAGACCGTGCTGGATCTGGACGCGTTGCGCGCCGATGTCGCCTCGCTGGAGCAGGAGGCGTCGAAACCCGATCTCTGGGACAACCCGGAGGCCGCGCAGAAGATCACCAGCCAGCTCTCGCACAAGCAGAACGAGCTGCGCCGGGTGTCCGAGCTGCGTCAGCGGGTCGACGACCTCGGAGTGCTCTACGAACTCGCCGAGGCCGAGGACGACACCGCCAGCAAGGCCGAGGCCGAGGCCGACCTGGCCAAGCTCCGGCAGGAGATCGCCGCACTCGAGGTGCGCACCCTGCTCTCCGGCGAGTACGACGAGCGCAACGCCGTGGTGACCATCCGGTCCGAGGCGGGCGGCGTCGACGCGGCCGACTGGGCCGAGATGCTGCTGCGCATGTACCTGCGCTGGTCGGAGCGGCACGACTACCCGACCGACGTCTACGACATCTCCTACGCCGAAGAGGCCGGGATCAAGTCCGCCACCTTCAAGGTGAGCGCGCCCTACGTCTACGGCACGCTCTCGGTCGAGCAGGGCACGCACCGGCTGGTGCGCATCTCGCCGTTCGACAACCAGGGCCGCCGCCAGACCTCCTTCGCCCACGTCGAGGTGCTGCCCGAGGTCGAGGAGGTCGACCACGTCGACATCCCGGAGAAGGACATCCGGGTCGACGTGTTCCGGTCGTCCGGCCCCGGCGGGCAGAGCGTGAACACCACCGACTCGGCCGTGCGCATCACGCACGTGCCGACCGGCATCGTGGTCTCCTGCCAGAACGAGAAGTCGCAGCTGCAGAACAAGGCGGCCGCGATGAAGGTGCTCCAGGCCAAGCTGCTGCAGCGCAAGAAGGAGGAGGAGCGCGCCGAGCTGAACGCGCTCAAGGACGGCGGCTCCAGCTGGGGCAACCAGATGCGCTCCTACGTGCTGCACCCGTACCAGATGGTCAAGGACCTGCGCACCGAGTTCGAGGTGGGCAACCCCAGCTCGGTGCTCGACGGCGACATCGACGGCTTCCTCGAGGCCGGGATCCGCTGGCGGAAGCAGACCGAGAACGCCTGAGCGGCCGCCGCACCCCGTTCGGGTGGTGGGCAACTTAGGCTTAACGGGTGACCTGAGTAGGATGGCGCACCGTGATCCGGCTCGAAGAGGTATCCAAGGTCTACAAGACCTCGACCCGACCTGCGCTCGAACGGGTGTCCGTCGAGGTGGACAAGGGCGAGTTCGTCTTCCTGATCGGCCCGTCGGGGTCCGGTAAGTCGACGTTCCTCCGGCTGCTCCTCCGCGAGGAGGTGCCGTCGCAAGGCCGGGTGATGGTGTCCAACTTCGACGTCGCCAAGATGGCCCGCCGCAGGGTCCCCCGCCTGCGCCAGACCATCGGCTGCGTCTTCCAGGACTTCCGCCTGCTGACCAACAAGACCGTCGCGGAGAACGTGGCGTTCGCGCTCGAGGTGATCGGCAAGCCGAAGCAGACCATCCGCAAGGTGGTGCCCGAGGTGCTCGAGCTGGTCGGCCTCGAGGGCAAGGCGGACCGCCTGCCCAACGAGCTCTCCGGCGGTGAGCAGCAGCGCGTGGCGATCGCGCGTGCCTTCGTCAACCGGCCGCTGGTGCTGCTGGCCGACGAGCCGACCGGGAACCTGGACCCGGACACCAGCCAGGACATCATGCTGCTGCTGGAGCGGATCAACCGCACCGGCACCACCGTGCTGATGGCCACCCACGACCACTCGATCGTCGACTCGATGCGCCGCCGCGTGGTCGAGCTGCAGCTCGGCCGGGTCATCCGCGACGACGCCCGCGGGGTGTACGGCGTCGGCCGCTGACCGCCGTACCGCCGCACCCTTCCCACCCCCGACCCCCAAGGGACAGCCACCCCGATGCGTGCCAGTTTTGTGTTCAGCGAGGTCGTCACCGGCTTGCGCCGGAACATCACGATGACCATCGCGATGGTCATCACCACGGCGGTTTCGCTCGCCATGCTGGGCGGCGGTCTGCTGATCGTCGGAACCATCGACAAGATGAAGACGAACTACCAGGACGACGTCGAGGTCACCGTCTACTTCACCGACGACGTCAGCGCCAGCGACGTGAACTGCTCGCAGCAGCTGTGCTCCGGGCTGCGCACCGAGCTGGACAGCAGGCCCGGCGTGGACTCCGTGGTGTTCGAGAACCGGCAGGACGCCTTCGAGCGGTTCAAGCGGATCTTCGAGGGCCAGCCGGAACTGGTCGAGCTGGCGCGTCCCGAATCGCTGCCCGCCTCGCTGCACATCAAGCTCGAGGACCCGAGCCGCAGTGACGTGATCGTCAAGGAGTACACCGGTCGTCCCGGGGTGGACAAGGTCGACGACCAGAACGTGTTCCTGGAGCGGTTCTTCAACGGGCTCAACGTGTTCCGGAACATCACCTTCGTGGTCGCGCTGCTGCAGGCCTTCGCCGCGCTCCTGCTGATCTCGAACACCATCCAGGTCTCGGCGTTCACCAGGCGCACGGAAGTCGGCATCATGCGGCTGGTCGGCGCCACCCGCTGGTACACCCAGCTGCCGTTCCTGCTGGAGGCGGTGGTCGCCGGCGTGGTCGGGGCGATCCTCGCGATCGTTTTCCTGCTGGTGGGCAAGATGTTGTTCTTCGACACGCTGCTGACGTCGGCGGGCGGGATCATTCCACCGGTGACCACACTGGACGTGTTGTTCCCGGTGGCGCCGATCCTGGTCGGGGTGTCGATCCTGATCTCGGCCATCACCGGTTACGTCACGCTGCGTCTGTACGTGCGCCATTAATGCCGGTGTCGTGCGCCTGAGAATCACGTAGAGTTGTCATCATGCCCAAAGAACGTGGTCACAAGGTGATCGTGTCGAACCGCAAGGCGCGGCACGACTACTCCATCCTGGACACCTACGAAGCCGGTCTGGTGCTCGTCGGTACCGAGGTGAAGAGCCTGCGTGACGGCAAGGCCTCACTGGCCGACGCGTTCGCCACGGTGGATGACGGCGAGGTGTGGCTGCGCAACGTGCACATCCCCGAGTACGTGCAGGGCACGTGGACCAACCACATGCCCCGCCGGACCCGGAAGCTGTTGCTGCACAAGGGCGAGATCGAGAAGCTGATCGGCAAGACCAAGGAGAGCGGGCTCAGCCTGGTCCCGCTGTCGATGTACTTCAAGGACGGCAAGGTCAAGGTCGAGCTGGCGCTGGCCAAGGGCAAGAAGTCCTGGGACAAGCGCCAGGACCTGGCCAAGCGCGACGCCGACCGCGAGGTGCGCAAGGCGATGGGCCGCGCGCTGAAGGGCCGGTACTGAGCGGCGTCGGCCCGGCCTCGGACGAGGAGGTACCGGGCTGGGTGCGTTCCCTGGGCCTGCCCGGGCTGGTCGACCTGCACGTGCACTTCCTGCCGGAGCGGGTGATGGCGAAGGTCTGGTCGTACTTCGACCAGGCCGAGCGCCACTACGGCACACCGTGGCCGATCCACTACCGGCTGCCGGAGGACGACCGGCTGGCGGTGCTGCGCCGGCTCGGCGTGCTGCGGTTCGCGCCGCTGGTCTACCCGCACAAGCCGGGCATGGCCGAGTGGCTCTCGGAGTGGGCGCTGGAGTTCGGCACCAGGGTGCCGGAGGCGGTGCCCACCGCGACGCTGTACCCGGAACCCACCGCCGCGTCCTATGTGGACTCCGCGGTGCGGGCCGGTGCGCGGTGCTTCAAGGCCCACGTCCAGGTCGGCGCCTACGACCCGCGCGACGACCTGCTGGACAAGGCCTGGGGCACGCTCGCCGACGCGGCCGTGCCGGTTGTCGTCCACTGTGGACACGGTCCGCTGCGCGGGGCGCACACCGGGCTGGACGTGTTCGGCGCGGTGCTGCGGCGGCACCCGCGGCTGACCGCGGTGCTGGCGCACGCCGGCATGCCGGAGTACGAGGAAGCGCTGGAGCTGGTGCGCCGGTATCCGAACGTGTACCTCGACACCACCATGGTCGGCGTGCCGTTCACCGAAGCGATGATGCCGAAACCGGCGGGCTGGGTGGCCAGCCTCGCCGGTCTCGGCGATCGAGTGGTGCTGGGCGCCGACTTCCCGAACATCCCGTACTCCTACGCGACCCAGTTGCGGGCCGTCGCCTCATGGGCGGCTGCCGACGACCGGCTGGGGGAGCAGTTCCTGCGCCGGGTGCTGCACGACACCCCGGCGCGCCTGCTGGGACTTGAGCCGTAGCGGCTTGCCAGCCAGCAGGAAGGCCGTGGTGACCAGGAAAACCCACGGCAGCGGGCCGTCGAGCTGACTGCCTCCGGCCGGGGTGGTGAACCCGATGGCGGCCAGGCCGAGCAGGCCGCCCGAGGCGAGCAGGCCGGCGACGGCCAGCTGCGCGGTCGGCGCGATCGGCCCGCGGTCGAGCTTGCGGATCTCGAACCGGGCGAACACGCGGAGCAGGCCGAGCAGCACCAGCCCGGTGGCGGCCAGCCAGAGCGGTGCCGCGGCGAACCAGGCCAGGCTGCCGGGTTCCGGGGTGTGGTAACCAAAACCGAGCACGGCGATCCCGGAGACGACCACCAGCGCGGGCATGTGCCACAGGTACACGCTCATGAAGCGCGGGCCGAGCCAGCGCAGGGCGGCCGCCACCGGCGGGCGCACGGCCCAGGTGTCGATCGCCGGGCGCAGCGCCAGCAGCAAGCCGATCTGCCCGACGGCCAGCGCGGCGAGCAGCACGCTCGGCGGGCTCATGTTCGACACCGGCGCGCCGGGCATGCCGATCATGCTCGCCGGGTACGGGCCGAAGGCGACCATCAGCGCGGTGATCCCGAAACCGGCCGCGGACATGGTCAGCGCCCCGCGCCTGCCGAGGTCGCGGAGGCGGCCGTCGGCGTAGTGGAAGCCGATCTGGTGCACGGCGAGCCAGACGAACACCGCGTTGGCGTAGCCGATCAGGCCGAAGTCGTTGAACCGCGCGACGTCCACCAGCACGCCCGCCACGGCCATCACCACCGGCACGCGCAGGCCCCAGCGCCGGTGCGCGGCCGCCATCAGCGGGGTGGCGAGCACGGTGACCAGGTAGACGGCGAGGAACCAGAGCAGCTGGGCGGCGATCGCGCCGGCCACCTCCAGCGGCTGTTCGGGAATGCCGAAGGCACGCAGCAGTTCCGGTACCACGAGCCAGACCATGAACAACGGCAGCGCGGGCAGCAGCAGCCGCTGCACGCGGGCGGCGAGCCACTCACGGCTGCTGGTGGCGGCGTTCAGCGAGAGCAGGTTCGCCGCACCACCGGCGAAGAAGACCAGCGGCATCACCTGGGACAGCCAGGTGATGATCCACCAGCCGGGCGTGGCCAGCGCGTTGCCGGTGGCCAGCTGCCCGTCCGCGTACCCGAGCACCGGCATCAGCCAGTGCTGGCCGACCACACCGGCGATCGCGGCGGCACGCACGACATCGAGGAAGAGGTCCCGTTTCGGCCGGGCTGTACTCGTCTGCATACCTGAAGAGCCTGGTCAAAACGGCCTTCCGGCACAGCGGGGCGAGCAGGCGTCTTCGGGTTCGGTTTTTCCTAGTTCTGCGGTGGGGTTGGCCCTACCCCGCCGGCCGGGCGCAGGCGGTACTCCCAGCCGTGCTCGGCGTTCCAGTCGAGTTCGTAGTGGGTTTCGATCTTCGGGCCGTCGTGCAGGTGCACGTGGCGCATCACGGTGCCGCGCACCGGCTCGGTGTCGCCGAATTCCTGGATCCGGCCGTCGAGCGGGCCGCCGAAGAAGCGGACGCACTCCTGGGGTCCTGCGGACAAGCCGATCTCCTCTCCGGCGACAGCGTCCGCTAATGGTAGGGGAGCTGATCCCCCGGTGCCGCCCTCAGACGGGTGAGCTTCGGTTACCAGACCGGACGCAAGGTCACCGGCCGCCGGGACGCGGCGTCACGCACGAAGGTGTGCAGATCCGCGCTGAGCTGGGCAAGCCGGTCCTCGCCGACGAGTTCCGCCCAGTGCGCCTCGGCGGCGCGGGAAAGGGTCACCACCCGTTCGATGCACGCCCATCCGCGTGGTGCCAGTGAGATCAGGCGACTGCGGCGGTCCACCGGGTGCGGGCGCCGCTGGACGTACCCGCGCTTCTCGAGTTCGTCGGTGAGCTGGACGGCCGCCTGCTTGGTGACGCCGAGGTGTTCCCCGAGTTCCACCGCGGTGACGCCGTCGGGGCGGTGGGAGAGGAACTGGAAGGTGAAGCCGTGTGCGGGCCGGACGTCGGCGAAGCCCTCGGCGGCGAGCTGCTCGTGGATGCCGTCCATGACCGCGCGGAAGGTGAGCGCGAGCAGGGCCGGGAGTTCTCCGTCGGCCATCGGGCACCTCCGCGATGTAGACAAGCTGCTTGACTAGTTGGTCAACCGGCTTTACCTTAAAACCCGTCAAGCAGGTTGACTACATGGAGGTGGGTTCATGACCGTGGCGACACTGGCCGGGGCGCCGTCGTTCGAGCGTGGCGGGGTGCGGTTCCGGCCGCTGGCCGTGCCGAGCCGGGGTTCCGCCGAACTGGCCGTCTGGGCGCTGGAGGTCGCACCCGGTGAGGCCGGCGAAGCGCACCGGGTCAGCCGGGAGGAGGTTTTTGTGCTGCACCAGGGACAGGTGACGGCCACGCTCGACGGTCAGCCGTACCACCTCGCGCCCGGCGACGCGTTCATCCTGCCGCCGGACCGCGAGTTCAGCCTGAGCAACCCGGGCGGCGAACCCGCGCACCTGACCGTGTGCACGTCGAAGGGCTTGGAAGGCGTGCTGGCCAACGGCGAGCGGATCGCGCCGCCCTGGGCGCAGTAGGGCTCAGCCGCGTTCGAGGTAGGTGAGCACCGCACGGACGCGGCGGTGCTCCTCGGCGGAGACCTCCAGGCCGAGCTTGGCGAAGATGTTGCCGATGTGCTTTTCCACCGCGCCGTGCGAGACCACCAGCGTGTTCGCGATGGCGGTGTTCGACAGGCCCTGCGCCATCAGCCCGAGCACCTCGGACTCGCGCGCGGTGAGCGCGTCCAGCGGGTTCTTCCGGCCGCGGGCCATCAGCTGGGAGATCACGTCGGGATCGATCGCCGTGCCGCCACCGGCGACGCGCCGCACCGCGTCGAGGAAGTCGGCCACGTCGGCGACGCGTTCCTTGAGCAGGTAACCGACCCCACCGGCGCCGCCGGACAGCAGTTCGACCGCATAGCTCTCCTCCACGTACTGCGACAGCACCAGCACCGGCAGCCCGGGAACGACCTCACGGGCGCCGAGCGCGGCACGCAGGCCTTCGTCGGTGAAGGTCGGCGGCATGCGCACGTCGACGATCGCCAGCTCGGGCCGGTGCTCCTTGACCGCGACGAGCAGGTCCTCGCCGTTGTCCACGGCGGCCACCGTCTCGATGCCCTCGTCCGCCAGCAAGCGCTGGATCCCGGCTCGCAACAGCACCGCGTCCTCTGCGATGACCACGCGCATAGTTCTTCAGGCTCCCCAGGTTCGGCCTGCTCACCAGGTGCACGGCAGGTCCGAGCGGACCACCGTTGGCCCACCCGGCGGGCTGACGACGGTGATGACACCGTCAATCGTGGCAGCCCGGTCGGCCAGGCCGGCGAGCCCACCCCCGCTGCGCACCTCGGCACCGCCGTGCCCGTTGTCGGTGATCTCCACGATCACCTTGTCCTCGGTGCGCCACACCTTCACCGCCGCCCGCGTGGCACCGGAGTGCTTGGCGATGTTGGTCAGCGTCTCGCCGACGATGAAGTACGCCGTGGTCTCCACCGCGGCGGGCGGCCGCGGCTCGACGTCGACCGAAACGTCCACCGGCACCGGGGATTTCGCCGCCTGCGCGGACAGCGCCGCGTCGAGCCCGCGGTCGCCGAGCACGGCGGGGTAGATGCCGCGGGCCAGGTCGCGGAGTTCGGAGACGGCCAGCTTGGCGTCCGAATGCGCTTCGTCGATCAGTTCGCGGACCGCTTCCGGATCGTTCGCCAGCTTCGACTTCGCGCGGCCGAGGCTCATCGCCACGGCCACCAGCCGCTGCTGCGCGCCGTCGTGCAGGTCGCGCTCGATCCGGCGCCGCTCGGCTTCGGCGGCGTCGACCCCGCGGGCCCGCGACGCCTGCAGGTGCTGGGCCTTGGCGGCCAGCTGCTGGTTGCGCGGCGGGCCGAGCAGGGCGAGCGCGAGGGTGCCGTGCAGCCAGCCGACCCACGGCAGCACCCAGATCGCGATCGGGAAGAGCACGATGCCGGCGAGTCCGAGCGCGAACTCGACCACGCCCAGGGGCAGCACCGCCATCAGGTAGGCGAAGTCGCGCCAGGTGGTCTGGTCGGTCAGGCGGGTGCGCCAGCGCTGGAGCCAGCTGCCCTCCTGCGGCAGGCGCTGGGCGTCGGGGAGCGGGGTGCCCAGCGACACCCGCACCCAGCGCCGCTCCACGTCGCCGAACCAGCGGGTCAGGCCGGTGGCCAGCACCAGCAGCGGGATGCCGACCCAGATGGCCACCGTGCCGATGCCGACCACGGTCAGCACCACCAGCAGGACGAACTGGACGATGCGCAAGGGAAAGCTCGCGACCATGAAGCCGAGCGCCTTGGGCCAGAACGGCTTCGGCTGCTCGAACGCGGGCCCCTCCTGGGACATCCCGGTTCCTCCCTGTGCGGTGGTGACGATCGTCATCCTGCCACCGTCGACATCGCCGGGGCCTCCGGGAAAGGGGAACCGTCCTCCTCCATCCGCCGCGTGGGGCCGAGCAGCACCGCGGCGAAGCGGGCGTGGCCCGCGGCCATCGCCCTGGTCAGCGCCACCGAGATGGCGATGAACAGCACACCGAGCGCGGCCCAGGGCAGCGCCTCGACGGTGGAGTCCACGGTGATCCACCGCAGGTCGGCGTCGTAGGCGGGGAAGTGGAAGGCGCCGGTGGGCAGGTAGCGGAAGTAGATGGGCAGCGCGGCGAAGGCCAGGCTGACCGCCCAGAACGTGGTGACCAGGACGAACTGGATGATGCCGAGCGGGAAGAGCAGGAAGAAGTAGGCCGCGTCGCGCCAGGTGGCGCCGTCCTTGAGTCGGACCTTCCAGCGGTCCTTCTGGCTGCCTTCCGGCAGGGCCCGGTAGGGCACCGGGATGTAGGTGTCGAGCATGGCGTAGACCCGTGCGCGCTCCACCCTGGCGCCGCCGCGGGCCAGCAGCACGGCCAGCGCGGCGATCGGCAGGCCGACCCAGACGATGGCGGTGGAGATGCCGGTGGTGGCCAGGGTGAACAGCAGGGTGAAGCCGAAGATGCCGATCGGCAGGTTCATCAGCAGGAAGCCGAGCGACCCCGCGAACGGCGGACGCGACCGGCTGCCGTCCTGCTCGATCTGTGCCGTGTGCATGGCGGGTGTCCCTTCTGGGTGTCCGTGGCGTTTTCGCTGGACCAAGCTTCGCCGGAAGGGGGTGCGCCGGGCCATGGTGCCCGCGGGCATGCCGGGGGTGGGGTCAGCCCCACCATGCCGGGCAGCGCGGAATACCCGCTTGCGGGGGCGCGTTATGATGGACAGGTTGCCAGAACGACCCACCAGGGGGTGAACGGTTTCGACTTTGGACGTCGATTCAAGGGAAGCGTGCCGGTGCAGGCGAGAGACCACCGTAAGCGTCATCGCAAACCAATAAGCGCCAAGGCCAATAGCCAGCGCGACTACGCCCTCGCCGCCTGAGCGAGCGCGTGGTCTGTCGGCCCGGGAGTGCCTCCGTCCCGGTCGCCGGCATCAGCTAGGAGGCTTACCGCCGGACTCGGCCACGGAGTCCGGTAGGGAAACCAACAGTGGCTGGGCCCGTCACATCGGCTTGTTCGCGTGACCGATGGGGCCGAGTAGAGACAGAGCGGACTGCGCACGGAGAAGCCTTGATGAGGCGCCAGAGGACCCGGGTTCAATTCCCGGCACCTCCACCCGATGACCGGCGAGTGCTCGCGTAGAGCACTCGCCGGTTTCTTTGTGCCGGTCCCTGCCGGTGAACGAGGGCCAGCGCAATGCTCGGCGAGCGAGGAAAATCTTGCGCCGGAGACTTGGAATGGATCGTTCCGTTCTGTTAGGATGGAGTGGAACAGAGCGTTCCGGTCTCGAAGGAAGCGGGTGCAGTGAGATGGACTTCAAGTTGGAGCTGGTGCAGGTTCCGGTGTCGGACGTGGACCGCGCGAAGGCGTTCTACGTGGACCAGGTGGGCTTCGTCGCGGATCATGATCATCGGGTGAGTGCGGAGCTGCGGTTCGTGCAGCTGACCCCGCCGGGGTCGGCGTGCTCGATCGCCATCGGCACCGGGCTCACCCAGGCGCCCGCCGGTTCGCAGCCCGGGTTGCAGCTGGTGGTCTCCGACATCGAGGCCGCCCGCGCCGAGCTGGCCGGGCGCGGGGTCGAGGTGAGCGACGTCCAGGAGTTGCCCGGTGGCCGGTTCGTCTTCTTCAGCGACCCCGACGGCAACAAGTGGTCCGTGCAGGAAGTTTCACGGCCGAGCTAGGCCGTCCGGCCAGACGACGGTGACTGGGCGGTTCAGGCGGTGCGCGTGCGCCACGGCGTCCGCCGTGCCGCCGGTGCCGCGCGCCGGGCTGCCGTCCCACACCGCGACGAGCAGGTCGCTGTGCTCCACCACGAACCGCCCGGCTTCCTCGAAGGCGGCATCGCAGGCGTGGTGGTGCTCCAGCGTCACCGCGCTCTTCGCCGCGGCACGCAGCCGGAGATAGGTGTCCCTGGCGGCACCGCTGAACGTGGTGGCGTAGTCGTGCGACGGGATGACCGCAAAAAGCGTGCCGCCCGAGCGCAGCAGCAGTTCCGCGAACAGCTGGTCGGCGCCCTTGGCGAGGCTGCTCAGCCCGATCACCGGCGCGGCGGCTTCGGCCAGCACTGTGGTGATCTTTTCGAGCGCGTGCACGCGAGCCGCCGCGGGCAGCTCCTGGTGGCCGGTGATTCCGATGACCGTCATAACGCGCTGAAAGCCGCTCGCGGCGGCCGGATCGTTACGGGCGGGCCGCGACCGTTATCGGCCGGAAACCCCGCAGGCGCAGGCTGTTCGTCACGACAAAAACCGAGCTGAGCGCCATCGCGGCCCCGGCGATCATCGGGTTCAGCAGGCCGGCCGCGGCCAGCGGCAACGCGGCCACGTTGTAGGCGAACGCCCAGAACAGGTTGCCCTTGATCGTGCCGAGCGTGCGCCGCGACAGGCGGATCGCGTCCACGGCGGCCAGCAGGTCACCGCGCACCAGGGTCAGGTCGCTGGCTTCGATCGCCACGTCGGTGCCGGTGCCCATGGCCAGCCCCAGGTCCGCCTTCGCCAGCGCGGCCGCGTCGTTGACCCCGTCGCCGACCATGGCGACCACCTTGCCCTCACCCTGCAGCCGCGCGATCACGTCGGCCTTGTCGCGGGGGAGGACCTCGGCGATCACCTCGGTGATGCCGACTTCGGCGGCGACGGCACGCGCCACGGCTTCGTTGTCGCCGGTCAGCAGCACCGGCGTCAGGCCGAGCCGCTTCAGGCCCGCGACCGCTTCGGCCGACGTCGGCTTCACGGTGTCGGCGACCACCAGCACCGCGCGTGCCTGCCCGTCCCAGCCGACCGCCACCGCGGTCTGCCCCAGCTTTTCCGCTTCCGCCTTGGCGGCGGCGAGCGAAGGGGGCAGGTGCTCCAGCAGCGCGACCCGGCCCGCCACCACCGCGTGCCCGTCGACCGTGCCCCGTACGCCGAGCCCTTCCACCGCGGAGAAGTCCTCGACCTTCGGCAGCTTGCCGACGCGGTCCTTCGCACCACGCACAATGGCCTTGGCGATCGGGTGTTCGGAAGCGTCTTCGAGTGCGCCCGCGAGGCGCAGCGCGTCCTCGGCCGTGGTGCCCTCGGCGAGGTGAACGTCCACAAGGGACATCTGCCCGGTGGTCACCGTGCCGGTCTTGTCCAGCACGACGGTGTCCACCTCGCGCGTCGACTCCAGCACCTCCGGGCCCTTGATCAGGATGCCCAGCTGCGCGCCGCGGCCGGTGCCGACCAGCAGCGCGGTCGGCGTGGCCAGGCCCAGCGCGCACGGGCAGGCGATGATCAGCACGGCCACCGCCGAGGTGAACGCGCCCGACGCCGACGCGCCCGCGCCGAGCCAGAAGAACAGCGTGCCCACCGCGAGCGCGATGACCACCGGCACAAAAACCGCGGAGATCCGGTCGGCCAGCCGTTGCGCGGCGGCCTTGCCGTTCTGCGCGTCCTCGACCAGCTTCGCCATCTGCGCGAGCTGCGTGCCCGAGCCGACCCGCGTGGCGCGGACCACCAGCCTGCCGCCCGCGTTCACGCACCCGCCGGTCACGGTGTCGCCGGGGCCGACCTCGACCGGCACCGACTCGCCGGTGAGCATGCTCGCGTCGATCGCCGAGCCGCCTTCGGTGACCATTCCGTCGGTGGCGATCTTCTCGCCGGGCCGCACCACGAACCGGTCGCCGACGGCGAGTTCGCCGATCGGGATGCGCTGCTCACCGTCCCCGCGCAGCACGGCGACGTCCTTCGCGCCGAGTTCGAGCAACGACCGCAGCGCCGCGCCCGCCCGTCGCTTCGACCGCGCCTCGAAGTAGCGCCCGGCCAGGATGAACGTGGTGACCCCGGCGGCGACTTCGAGATAGATGTTGCCGTCGCCGCTGGTGCGTTCGACGGTGAATTCGAACGGGTGCGTCATGCCGGGTGTGCCCGCGGTGCCGAACAGCAGCGCGTACAGCGACCAGCCGAACGCGGCGAGCGTGCCGATCGAGATCAGCGTGTCCATGGTGGCCGCGCCGTGCCGCAGGTTCACCCAGGTGGCCCGGTGGAACGGCCACGCCGCCCAGACCAGCACCGGCGCGGCCAGCGCGAGTGAGATCCACTGCCAGTAGGTGAACTGCAGCGCCGGGACCATCGCCAGCGCGATCACCGGCACCGACAGCGCCGCGGCGCCGATCAGCCGGTCGCGCAGCGGCCGGACCGGATCGTCCACTTCGGACTCCGCAGGCGCTTTTCCGGTACGTGGCACGGTGGCCGCGTATCCGGCCGCCACCACCTGCTCGATCAGCGCGGTCGGCTCGAGATCGGCGGGGTAGCTGACCTTCGCCTTCTCGGTCGCGTAGTTGACCGTCGCGGTGACACCGTCCATCTTGTTCAGCTTGCGCTCGATGCGGGCGGCGCAGGAGGCGCAGGTCATGCCGGTGATCGCCAGCTCGACCTCGCTGGTGAGGCGTTCGGTCGTTTCGGAACTCATGTCGCTTCCTCAGCCGTGGGAGTGACCGTGGCCGTCGTCGCCGGGCGGGGCCGGTGCGGCTGGGGCGGTACCGCGTGCCTCGACGGTGAACTCGGCCGTGCGGACCTGGCCGCCGTGCTGGAAGTCCAGGAACAGGCGGTAGGTGCCCGGCGAGGGCACTTCGGTGTGGAAGTCGATGGACGGCCCCGGTACCGCGCTTTCGTCCGGGTGGACGTGCAGGTAGGCGAGATCGCCACCACGCAACGCGACCAGGTGGCCGTAGGCGCCGAGATAGGGCTCCAGATCGGTGACTTCGCGGCCGTCCTTGGACACGGTCAGCCGTACCGGCGACGACCGCCCGGCCACCAGTTCCCCGTCCAGCCGCACCCGATAACCGTCTACTTCGGACTCGCGGGCGGGCGGGTACCAGGCGGGCTGGTAATCACCCGGCGCGGAAAGGTCGGCGCCGAGGGTGGTGGCGCGGCCGCCGGTCGGCTTGAAGTCGGCGTACATCCGGTAGCTGCCCGCACTCGGCAGGCCGAGCTGGATCCACCAGGTGCCGTCCGCGGCGAGCTGCGGGTGGAGGTGCTGGAACCCCGCGGTGTCCCGGCGCACCAGGATCAGGTGCATGCGCTTCTCGTGCTCCACGTCGAAGGCGGTGACCGGGGCGCCGTCCGGGCCGAGCACGCGGAAGGTGAACGGCTGCGTGGTGCCGGTGGGCAGGGTGGTGGTGGACGGCACCAGCGTGTAGCCGTTGAGCGAGGAGGCCAGCCCGCCGGGCAGCTCGGCGGGCTGTGCCTCATGCGTGTCCTCGTGCGCCGCCGGTGCTCCCGAGGCGTCGAGCGGCCCGGCCGCGCCCCCGATGGCCCAGCCGCCACCGGCGACCAGGACCAGCGCCGCGCCGTACGCGGAGAGCTTCGCGGCGGTGTTCATCAGCTCGCGACCGCGTAACCGGCTTCGTCGACCGCGGCGCGCACCTCGGCGTCGTCGACGCCGTTCTCGCTGGTGACGGTGACCGCGCCGCCGGCGAGGTCCACGTCGACCTTGGTCACGCCGCTGATCTTGGTGACCTCCTCGGTCACCGACCGGGCGCAGTGCTCACAGGTCATCCCGGTCACCGCGTAAGTGGTCTCGGTCATCTTCGTGCGTCCTTTCCGGTGGGTGTGCGCTTGATCGCGAATCTATACCCAAGGGGGGTACAGTGTCCAACGGGGGCGCACTCCCGGTGGTCAGGAGCGGACGAGGCGCGCGATGGCCTCGGACGCCTCCCTGACCTTCGCCTCGGCCTCCTTGCCGCCCGCCGCGGCCGCGTCCACCACGCAGGTGGACAGGTGCTCGTCGAGCAGTTCGAGGGAAAACGCCTGCAACGCCTTGGTCGCGGCCGAAACCTGGGTGAGGATGTCGATGCAGTACTTGTCCTGCTCGACCATGCGCTGCAACCCGCGGATCTGGCCCTCCACCCGGCGCAGCCGCTTGAGGTACGCCTCCTTGTCGCCGCTGTAGCTGGCCATGCCGCACCCCTTACCTCGATCGCGTGTTCTCCGGCCATGCTACCCAACCCGGGTATGGCGTCGCCGGACCCGCGGTGGGGACAGCCCCACCCCCGGCACGCCCGCGCACCCCATGGTTCCGCGTGCGCCCGCCCGCGATGCTCCTTGCAGCAAGGAAGCGGAGGGGAACATGAACCAGGAAGTGGTCCGGCTGACCTCGGTGGTCAAGACGTACGGGGGCGAGCGCAACCGCGTCGTCGCGCTGGACGGGGTGACAATGGGGTTTTCGCGCGGCAGCTTCACCGCGGTGATGGGGCCGTCGGGCTCGGGGAAGAGCACCTTCCTGCACTGCGCGGCCGGGCTCGACCGGCCGACCTCCGGCTCGGTGGTGCTCGACGGGCACGAGCTCGGCGGCATGTCCGAAGTGGCGCTGACGCGCCTGCGCCGGGACAGCGTCGGCTTTGTGTTCCAGGCGTTCAACCTGCTGCCCGCGTTGAACGTGCTGGAGAACGTGACGCTGCCGCTGCGGCTGGCGGGCAAGCGGCCGAACCGCGCGGCGGTCGACGCGATCATCGAGCGGGTCGGGCTCGCCGACCGGCGCAAGCACCTGCCCGGTGAGCTGTCCGGCGGGCAGCAGCAGCGGGTCGCCATCGCCCGTGCGCTGGTCAGCCGTCCCGCGGTGCTGTTC
The DNA here is from genome assembly GCF_003312875.1 of Amycolatopsis albispora. Taxonomy (NCBI): domain Bacteria; kingdom Bacillati; phylum Actinomycetota; class Actinomycetes; order Pseudonocardiales; family Pseudonocardiaceae; genus Amycolatopsis; species Amycolatopsis albispora. The sequence continues at coordinate 4,704,267 of NZ_CP015163.1, read as the reverse complement.
GGCGACGAGCCGACCGGCGCGCTGGACACGCAGACCTCACTGGAGGTGCTCGGCCTGCTGCGCGAGTCCGTACGGTTCGCCGGGCAGACGGTGATCATGGTCACCCACGACCCGGTGGCCGCCTCGCACGCCGACCGCGTGGTGTTCCTCGCCGACGGCCGGGTCGCCGACGAGCTGAGCCAGCCGACCGCCGAACTGGTCGCCGAGCGCATGACACACCTCGGTGCCTTCGCCGCCGCCGGGGTGGCGTGATGTTCCGCCTCGCCACGCGCATGCTGCGCTACCGCAAGGGCGGGTTCGCCGCCTCGTTCGTCGCGTTGTTCTTCGGTGCCGCCATCGTGCTCGCGTGCGGTGGCCTGATGGAGACCGGCATCCGCACCGCGGTCCCGCCGGAACGGTTCGCCGCCGCGCAGATCGTGGTCAGCGGCAACCAGGAGTTCGAACTGCCGAGGGAAGCCGTTCCCGACGAGGACGGCGATCGGGACTCGGACACCGGTGTGCTGTCCGAACGCGTTCGCGTCGATGCCGGGCTGGTCGCCGAGATCGGGCGCCTCCCCGGCGTCGAACGCGCCCTGCCGGACGTCACCTTCGAGGTCCACGACCAGGGCCGCCAGTTCGACGGCCACGGCTGGAGTTCCGCCGAACTCGCCGGGAACGCGCTGGTCGCGGGCAGCGCGCCGGCGAAGGCCGGGCAGGTCGTGCTGCCCGCCGGCGCCGGCCGCCAGCCCGGTGATGTCGCCGAGCTGGCCGTGCGCGGTGAGGTGCAGCGGTTCACCGTCACCGGGCTCACGGCCGCGCCGTCCGCCTTCTTCACCGACACCGAAGCCGCTCGCCTGCTGGGCAAGGCGGGCGCGATCGACGCCGTCGCCGTGTCGGTCACCCCGGGCACCGACGTGGAAGCGTTGCGCCTGCGCATCGACGACGTGATCGGCGACCGGTCCGCGGTGACGCTGACCGGCGACGAACGCGGGCGCGCGGAATTCCCCGGCGCGGAGGCGGGCGGCGTCGGGCTGATCACGCTCGCCGGGGTGTTCGGCGGCATGGCCACCACGGTGGCGATCTTCGTGGTCGCCTCCACGCTCGGCCTGTCCGTGCAGCAGCGGGCGCGGGAACTCGCGCTGCTGCGGGCGATCGGCACCACGCCGGGGCAGCTGCGGCGGATGGTGCTCGGCGAGACGCTGGTGGTCGCCGTGGTCGCCACCGCGCTGGCCTGGTTCCCCGGGCAGTGGCTCGGGCGGTTCCTGTTCGGCCAGCTCGCCGAACGCGGGGTGGTCACCGGGCAGATGGTCTTCCACCAGGGCTGGATCCCGATGGTCAGCGCGGCCGGGGCGGCCCTGCTGACCGCGCTCGGGGCGGCGTTCGTCGCCGGTCGCCGGGCCGCGCGGGCGCGGCCGACCGAGGCACTGGCCGAGTCGGCCGTGCCACGCCGCTGGCTGAGCGCGCCCCGGCTGATCATCGCGCTGCTCTGCCTCGGCGGCGGGATCGCGCTGGTGATCGTCACCACCACGGTGATGACCGGACCGGTCGCGGCGGGCACCGCCGGGCCGACGGTGATGCTGTGGGCGATCGCGCTGGCCCTGCTCGGCCCGGGCATCGCCCGGCTGGCGATCGCGCTGCTCGGCTGGCCGCTGCGGGCGCTGACCGGGCTCAGCGGGCGGCTCGCGCTGCTCAACGCGCGGAACCGACGGCTCCGGATGGCCGCCGCGATCACCCCGATCATGCTGGCCAGCGGCATGGCGCTGGCGATGATCTACCTCCAGACCACGCAGCAGGCCGCCGGGGAACGCGCGTTCAGCGAGAACCTGCGAGCCGACGCCGTGCTGGTGTCGTCGGCGGGTGGGTTCGACCCGGCGCTGGCGGACGAGGTCGCCGCGCTGCCGGGGGTGGCCGGGGCGTCCGCGCTGGTCACCAGTTCCGGTCACGTGGTCGACTACGACAACGGCTGGCAGGACGAGGAAGGCCTGCCGTTGCAGGGGATCAGCGCCGAGGGCGCGGCGCACACGCTGGCCACGCCGTTCACCGCGGGCGACGCCGGAGAGCTGCGCGGCAACAACGTCGCGCTGCCCGCGACCTTCGCCGAAGCGCTCGGCAAGTCCGTCGGGGACACGGTCACGCTCCGCTTCGGCGACGGCGCCACCACCGAGGTGCGGATCGCCGGGCTGCTCGGCGGACGGCCGGGCTACGAGGTCGGCCTGGTGCCGGCGAGCCTGCTCGCGCCGCACACCGACGCGGGCACCGTGCCGCAGGTGCTGGTGAAGGCCGAGCCGGGCGCGGACCTCGCGCCGGTGCTGGCCGGGCTGGCCGAGCGCGTGCCGGGGCTGGTGGTCACCGACCGGGCCGCGGTGACCGCGGCGAACAGCGCGCAGCAGGACCTCGGGGCCTGGGTGAACTACCTGCTGGTGGCGATGATCGTCGGGTACACGGTGATCTCGGTGGTCAACACGCTGGTGCTGGCCACGGCCGAGCGGCGGCGCGAGTTCGCGCTGCAGCGGCTGGTCGGCTCGACGCGCGGGCAGGTGCTCCGGATGGCCGCGGTGGAGGCGAGCCTGGTGGCCATCGCCGGGATCGTGCTGGGCGGGCTGGTGTCGCTGACCTCGCTGGTGCCGTTCAGCCTCGTCATCAGCGACACGCCGGTGCCGGACGGGCCGATCGGGGTGCTGTTCGCGGTGGTCGGCGGGGCCGCGGCGCTGGCGTTGCTCGCCACGCTGGTGCCCGCGTGGTTCGCGCTGCGGGCGCGGCCGGTGGAAGCCGCTGTCGCTCCGTGATGTGGCGCGTGTCATGCTGATGGGGGACACGCGATCGAGCGTGGCCGGAAGAAGGTGCCAGATGACCTGGGCAAGGCATGGGAGCACTACCGACCCGGCGGCCGACACGAGCTACCTGGCCGGAGTCAAGGCGGAGGAGAAGATCCACCGCGACGTGCAGGAAGGCAGAGCCGCGCGCACGGTCGCGCAGCACTCCTCCGACGCGCGGGAATGCGCGGAACTGCTGGAGATGCTCGGCATCTCCGTCGAGGCAGGAAGACGGCAGTAACAACTGAGGGTCACGCACCGCCGACGCGGGACGTCAGTTCCGCGGCGGTGCGCCCGACGGCTTCGGCGAGCCCCGGCCAGTCCTGACCGCAGGCACCGGCCGGGGCGTCGCAGACGTGCCGGAAGGTCACGCTGATCGCGGCGAGCGGGCGGTGGCCGTGGTCGAACACGGGGTGCGCCACCGAGGCGAAGCCCGGGGTGACGTGCCCGTCCTCGATCGCCCAGCCGCGGCGGCGCTCGGCGTTGAGCGTGGCGCGCAGCTCGGCGAGCGTGCGCGGGCCGCGATCGGTGCGCCGCACGAAGGCCGCGGCGGACGGGAACAACGCGCGGACGTGCGCGGCGGGCAGGTGCGCGAGCATCGCGCGCCCGCTGGCGGTGAGCTGCGCGGGCAAGCGCACACCCACGTCGGTGACCAGGGTTTCCGGTCGCGCCGGGCGTTCCTTGATCAGGTACAGCGCCTCACCACCGTGCAGGATGCCGAGGTGCGCGTTGTGCTCGACGCGGTCGACGAGCTTGCGCAGCAGCGGCGCGGCGAGCCGTTCGAGCGGGTCGTGACGCAGGTAGGCCGAGCCGAGTTCGAAGGCCGCGATGCCCAGCCCGTAGCGCCGGTCGTCCGGCAGGTGGGTGACAAAACCGGCGGCCACCAGCTCGGCGAGCAGGTGGTAGGTGGTGGAGCGCGGCAGGCCGAGCTCGCGCGCGATGGCGCCGGCCGAGACCGGGCCGGGGCGTTCGGCCAGCGCGCGCAGGATGCCGAGGCCGCGCCGCAGCGCGGGAACGTCGGAACTGGTGCCCATGGCTGCCTCCGCCCGGTGTCTGGGATCCCAGACAGAACCACTCGATCCCCGATTTTGCCAGCGCCCGGACCGGAGTCCAATGGCAGGCATGCCGGAAACTGTTGTGCACCTGGGTGCGGACCCGCTGCGGGCGGAGCAGGTCGTCGCGGTCGCGCGCGGCCGGGCGGCGGTCGAGCTGACCGAGTCCGCGCGGAAGAGCCTCACCACCGCCCGCCAGCACATCGACGCGCTGGCCGAAGCCACCCAGCCGACCTACGGGGTGTCCACCGGGTTCGGCGCGCTCGCCGTGCGGCACATCCCGGTGGACAGCCGGGTCGCGCTGCAGCGCTCGCTGATCCGCTCCCACGCCGCCGGTGCCGGGCAGCCCGTCGAGACCGAGGTCGTGCGCGCGCTGATGCTGTTGCGCCTGCGCACGCTGGCCAGCGGGTACACCGGTGTCCGCCCGGTCACCGCGGACACCCTCGCGCGGCTGCTCAACGCGGACATCACGCCGGTGGTGCCGGAGTACGGCTCGCTCGGCTGCTCCGGTGACCTCGCGCCGCTGGCCGCGGTCGCGCTGGCGTTGATGGGCGAGGGCGAGGTGGTCCACGAAGGCCGGGTGGTACCGGCGGCGCAAGCGCTTGCGTCGGCCGGGATCGAGCCGGTGGTGCTGGCCGAGAAGGAAGGCCTCGCGCTGACCAACGGCACCGACGGCATGCTCGGCATGCTGCTGCTGGCCTGCGCCGACCTGCGACGCCTGTTCGACCTCGCCGACATCACCGCGGCGATGAGCGTGGAGGCCCTGCTCGGCACCGACCGCCCGTTCGCCGCCGACCTGCAGGCCCTGCGCCCGCACCCCGGTCAGGCCGTTTCGGCGAGCCGGATCTTCGCCGCGCTCGCCGGGTCGGGCATCGTGGCGAGCCACCGCGGCCCGGAATGCACCCGCGTGCAGGACGCCTACTCGCTGCGCTGCGCGCCCCAGGTGCACGGCGCCGCCCGCGACACGCTGACCCACGTCGAACTGGTCGCCGACCGCGAGCTGGCGTCGGCGGTGGACAACCCGGTGGTGCTGCCGGACGGCCGGGTCGAGTCGAACGGCAACTTCCACGGCGCGCCGGTCGCCTACGTGCTCGACTTCCTGGCCATCCCGGTCGCGGACCTGGCCAGCATCGCCGAGCGCCGCACCGACCGGATGCTGGACGTGGCCCGTTCGCACGGGCTGCCCGCCTTCCTCGCCCACGATCCCGGCGTGGACTCCGGGCACATGATCGCCCAGTACACCCAGGCCGCCGTGGTCAGCGAGCTGAAGCGGCTGGCCGTGCCGTCCTCGGTGGACTCCATTCCGAGCAGCGCCATGCAGGAGGACCACGTTTCGATGGGCTGGAGCGCGGCGCGCAAGCTGCGCAAGGCGGTCGAGGGGCTGACCACCGTGCTGGCCATCGAACTGCTCACCGCCGCCAGGGCACTGGACTTCCGGGCGCCGCTCGAACCGGCCCCGGTCACCGCCGCGGTCCGCGACCTGCTGCGGACGCGGGTGCCCGGCCCCGGCCCGGACCGCCACCTGGCGCCGGAGATCGCCGCCACCGAAGAACTCATCGCCTCGGGTGCTGTGACCGAGGTCGTCAACGCCAAGCTGGAGGAGAGCCGATGAGCCAGACCGTGCGCGCCGCCCGCGGCACCACGCTGACCGCGAAGAACTGGCAGAGCGAAGCCGCGCTGCGGATGTTCCACAACAACCTCGATCCCGAGGTGGCCGAGCGGCCGGAGGACCTGGTGGTCTACGGCGGCACCGGCAAGGCCGCCCGCGACTGGGCCAGCTTCGCCGCGATCACCCGCGGACTGACCACTTTGGACGAAGACGAGACGCTGCTGGTGCAGTCGGGCAAGCCGGTCGGCGTGTTCCGCACGCACGAGTGGGCGCCGCGGGTGCTGATCGCCAACTCCAACCTGGTCGGCGACTGGGCCACCTGGCCGGAGTTCCGGCGGCTGGAGCAGCTCGGGCTGACCATGTACGGCCAGATGACCGCGGGTTCGTGGATCTACATCGGCACGCAGGGCATTCTCCAGGGCACCTACGAAACCTTCGCCGCGGTGGCGAAGAAGAAGTTCGGCGGCTCGCTCAAGGGCACGCTGACCGTCACCGCCGGGCTCGGCGGCATGGGCGGCGCGCAGCCGCTCGCGGTGACCATGAACGACGGGGTCGCGCTGGTCATCGAATGTGATCCCGAGCGGGCGCGGCGCCGGGTGGAGACCCGCTACCTGGACGAAATCGCCGACGACCTCGACGACGCGATCCGGCGGGTCAGCACGGCGAAGAAGGAGCAGCGGGCGCTGTCCGTCGGGGTGATCGGGAACGCCGCCGAGGTGCTGCCGGAGTTGCTGCGCCGGGGTGTCGAGGTGGACATCGTCACCGACCAGACCTCCGCGCACGACCCGCTGGCGTACCTGCCCAAGGGCATTTCGGTCGACGACTGGGCCGACTACGCGGCCAAGAAGCCCGACGAGTTCACCGACCGCTCGCGGGAATCGATGGCCGACCACGTGGACGCCATGCTCGGCTTTCTCGACGCGGGCGCGGAGGTCTTCGACTACGGCAACTCGCTGCGCGGTGAGGCGAAGCTCGGCGGCTGCGAGCGCGCCTTCGACTTCCCCGGTTTTGTGCCCGCGTACATCCGGCCGCTGTTCTGCGAGGGCCAGGGCCCGTTCCGCTGGGCCGCGCTCTCCGGTGATCCCGAGGACATCGCCGCCACCGACCGCGCGATGCTGGAGTTGTTCCCGGAGAACGAATCCCTCGCGCGCTGGATCCGGCTCGCCGGGGAACGCGTCGCCTTCCAGGGGCTGCCCGCGCGGATCTGCTGGCTGGGTTACGGCGAGCGGCACCTGGCCGGGCTGCGGTTCAACGAGATGGTCGCCAGCGGGGAGCTGAAGGCGCCGGTGGTGATCGGCCGCGACCACCTCGACTCCGGCAGCGTGGCCTCGCCGTACCGCGAGACCGAGGGCATGGCGGACGGTTCGGACGCGATCGCCGACTGGCCGCTGCTCAACGCCATGGTCAACACCGCGTCCGGGGCCAGCTGGGTGTCCATCCACCACGGCGGCGGGGTCGGCATGGGCCGGTCCATCCACGCCGGGCAGGTCTGCGTGGCCGACGGCACCGCGCTGGCCGGGCAGAAGATCGAGCGCGTGCTGACCAACGACCCGGGCATGGGCGTGATCCGGCACGTCGACGCCGGTTACGAGCGGGCCGCCGAGGTCGCGGCCGAGCGCGGGGTGCGGGTGCCGATGAAGGAGGCCGAATGACCGCGTCCGGGCTGCTCGACCGCATCGCCGACGTCGGCCGCGACCGGGCGCGCGGCGGTTACTCGCGGCACGCGTTCGATTCGGCCGAAGCCGAGCTGCGCGAGTGGTTCACGGCCGAGGCCGGATGGCTCGGGCTCGATGTGGAGACCGATCGCAACGGCAACATCTGGGCGTGGTGGGGCACGCCGGGGCCGGACGCGACGGTCACCGGCAGCCATCTCGACTCGGTGCCGGGCGGTGGTGCCTTCGACGGCCCGCTCGGCGTGGTCAGCGCGCTGGACGCGGTGGGCATCCTGCAGCGCAAGGGGTTCACGCCGGGCAAGCCGTTCGCGGTGGTGGTGTTCGCGGAGGAGGAGGGCGGCCGGTTCGGTGTGCCGTGCCTGGGTTCGCGGCTGCTCACCGGCTCCATCGACCCGGACCAGGCCCGTGCGCTGCGGGACCCGGACGGCACCACGCTCGCCGACGCGGCTTCGCGGGCCGGGTACGACCCCTCGCGGTTCGGGCCCGATCGGGAGGCGTTGTCGCGGATCGGGCGGTTCCTCGAACTGCACGTCGAGCAGGGGCGCGGCCTGATCGACCTGGACTCGCCGGTGGCCGTGGGCAGTACCGTGATCGCCCACGGCCGGTGGCGGTTTTCCTTCCAGGGGCAGGGAAACCACGCGGGCGCGACGTTGCTGTCCGACCGCCGCGACCCGATGCTCCCGGCGGCGGCCACCGTCGGTGCCGTGCGACGAATCGCGGCCGGGGTGCCGGACGCGCGGGCCACGGTCGGCCGCCTGGTGCCCACGCCGGGCGGTACCAACGTCATCGCGTCCACAGTGGACCTGTGGCTGGACGCGCGGGTGCCCGGGAGCGGGCTGACCGAGGCGCTGGTCGAGGACATCGCCGGGGCGGCGCGGGAAGCCGCGGCCGCGGAGGGCTGCACGGTGACGGTGACCAAGGAGTCCTATTCGGACACCGTCGCGTTCGATGGTGGCCTGCGTGACCGGTTGTCCGGGGTGCTCGGCGGGGTGCCGGAGCTGCCGACCGGCGCCGGGCACGACGCGGCGATCCTCGCCCCGCACGTGCCGTCGGGCATGCTCTACGTGCGGAACCCGACGGGGATCAGCCATTCGCCGGAGGAGTTCGCCGAGGCGGCGGACGTCGACCACGGGGCGCGTGCGCTGGCGGACGTGCTGGAGGACCTTTCGCGATGACCGCATTCTGGTGCGAGCGAGCGTGGCTGCCGGACGGGGTGGCCGACGGTGTGCTGCTGGAGGTGTCCGGTGGTCGGATCGAGTCGGTCATTCCGGGGGCGCCGAAGGCCGGTTCGGTCCTTCATGGACTGACCGTGCCGGGCATGGCCAACGGGCATTCGCACGCGTTCCACCGCGCGCTGCGCGGCCGGACGCACCACGATCGCGGGACCTTCTGGACCTGGCGTGAGCGGATGTACGCGCTCGCCGAGCGGCTGGACCCGGACAGCTACTACCGGCTCGCACGCGGGGTCTACGCGGAGATGGTGCTCGCCGGGTTCACCAGCGTCGGCGAGTTCCACTACCTGCACCACGCGCCGGGCGGAAAGCCCTACGACGACCCGAACGCGATGAGCCACGCGCTCGCGCGGGCCGCCGTGGACGCCGGAATCCGGCTGACCCTGCTCGACACCTGTTATCTGGCAGGCGGTTTCGGGGTCGAACCGGACGTGCACCAGCAGCGGTTCAGCGACGGTGACGCGGACGGTTGGGCGGTGCGAGCCGGTGCGTTCCGGCCGGAGAGCGAGCTGGTCCGGGTGGGCGCGGCCGTGCATTCGGTGCGCGCGGTGCCCGCCGAGCAACTGCCGGTGGTCGCCGAATGGGCGGGGGAGCGGCCGCTGCACGTCCATCTGTCCGAGCAGCGTGCGGAGAACCAGGACTGCTTGGCGTACCACGGGAAAACCCCGACCGCGCTGCTCGGTGACGCCGGTGTGCTGGGTGCGTCGACGGTGGCCGTGCACGCCACGCACCTGACCGAATCCGACATCGGGCTGCTCGGCCGCATGCGTTCACGCGCCTGCTTCTGCCCGACCACGGAACGGGATCTCGGCGACGGGATCGGGCCCGCGCGGGAACTCGCCGACGCGGGTGTCCACTTGGGACTGGGCACCGACAGCCACGCCGTGGTGGACGCCTTCGAGGAAACCAGGGCGCTGGAGTTGAACGACCGGCTGCGCGCGGAGGCACGTGGCCGGTTCACCGTGGACGAACTGCTGGCCGCGGCGACCGATCACGAGGCGATCGGATGGGCGGAATGCGGCCGGCTGGCGCCGGGCGCGGCGGCGGATTTTGTCACCGTCGATCTGGGGTCCGTGCGGACGGCGGGCGGGGAGCCGGAGGGCGTGTGGTTCACCGCGTCCGCGCCGGACGTCACGGACGTGGTGGTGGACGGGCGGTTCGTGGTGCGGTCGCGGGCGCACCAGCTGATCGAGCGCCCGGAAGCGGAACTGGCCGAGGAGATGGGAAACCTGTGGCGAGCACACTGATCACCGGCATTGGCGAGCTGACCACCAACACCGGGGAGAAGCAGCGGGACGTCTCGGTGGTGATCGAGAACGACCGGATCGCGTGGATCGGGCGGGGTGCGCCCGAGGCCGATTCCCGGGTGGACATCGGCGGGCGCGCGATGCTGCCCGGGTGGGTGGACAGCCACACGCACCTGGTCTTCGCCGGTGACCGCACCGCCGAGTTCGAGGCTCGGATGGCGGGAAAGCCTTATACGGCAGGCGGAATCTCGGTGACCGTGGAGGCGACGCGCGCGGCCTCGGATGAAGCCTTGGCGGACAACCTCGCCTTGCACGCGGACGAGGCGGCTCGGCAGGGGACGACCTGCCTGGAGACGAAGACGGGGTACGGCCTGAGCGTCGAGGACGAGGAACGCTCGGCCCGGATCGCCGCCGCGGTCGCCGACGAGGTGACCTTCCTGGGCGCGCACCTGGTCCCACCCGGTGCGGACGCGGAGTCCTATGTGGACCTGGTGTGCGGGCCGATGCTGGAGGCGGTGGCGCCGCACGTGCGCTGGGCGGACGTGTTCTGCGAGACCGGTGCCTTCGACGAGGCGCAGACGGACCGGGTGTTGGCGGCGGCTTCGGCGGCCGGGCTCGGGTTGCGGGTGCACGGGAACCAGCTGGGGGAGGGGCCGGGGGTGCGGCTGGCCGTCCAGCACGGGGCGGCGAGCGTGGACCACTGCACGTACCTGTCTTCGTCCGATGTGGACGCTTTGGCTGGTTCCTCGACGGTGGCTACGTTGTTGCCCGCCTGCGATCTGTCGACTCGGCAGCCGCTGGCCCCGGCGCGGCGGTTGCTTGATGCCGGGGCGACGGTCGCGTTGGCGAGCAACGCGAACCCGGGTAGCTCGTATACGACCTCGATGGCGTTCTGCGTGGCTACGGCGGTGTTGCAGATGGGCTTGTCGATCGATGAGGCCGTTTGGGCTGCTACGGCGGGTGGGGCGCGGGCTTTGCGACGGGAGGACGTGGGGTACGTGCGGGCGGGGGCACGGGCGGACCTGCATGTGCTGGACGCGCCTTCGGTGACGCATTTGGCTTATCGGCCCGGGGTGCCACTGACCTGGGCGGTGTGGCGTCGGGGCGTGCTGGTGGGGAGCGGTCCGGGTCACGAGTCCAGGTAGTGGAGGACGCCCATTTCGGCGGCTTTCTCGCGTGCCCGCGCGACGGAGGCCTTGTCCAGGCGGCGCAGGGCGCCTGCCAGCAGCTCCCGGTCGCCGTTGCCGACGTGCGCGAGCAGGTCGAAGGTCGGCACCCAGAGATCATGAGAAGCCGCCGCCGCGGCGAGGCCGTCGAAGCGGGTTTCCGGCAGCAGTTCGACGACCTGCCCGACGCGAGCCTTGTCGTCCAGGACGAAGGCGGTGTGCAGCAGGGCCTCGTCGTGCAGGACATCGAGGGCGGCTTCGACCGTCTCGTCCGGCAGGTGGCCGACGAACCGGCCGATGGTGATCCAGTCCTCCCGCCGCACCAGTTCCGCGGCGACCTCCAGCACGCGTGCCCGTGGCATCCGCGCGATGATCTCGCTGCACCGCCGCGGGTCCAGCTCGACCGCCACATCAGCCAGGAAACCCAAGCTCAGCCGGTTCGCCACGTCCACCGCGCGGTCCGCGTCCATCACGCCGGCGATCCGCGCGCACAGCATCGGGCCGTAAGTCCGTTCGGCGATCTTCGCGGTCACCGCGCCCGGCAGCAGCTTGCTCGCCGACGCCATCCGCCGCAGCATCGGCAGGTTCGCGTCGAACAGCACGTCGGTCATCCGCTCACGCAACCGCCGCAGCTCGCGGGCGTCCACCTTGGCCAGAAAGGACAGGCGTTCGTGGTCGGCGCCGAGCAGACGGGCCAGTTTCAGCACTTCGGCGCGGCTGTCCAGGGTGGTCACAGGCCCACCACCCGCCGGACCGTGCCGCGCAGCATCGACGGCACGTACTTCAGCCCCTCCTCGGCCGCTCTGGCCAGCGCCGCCGACTGCCGTCGCCGGGCTTCACCGAAAGCCTCGGCCAGTTCGGCCTGCTCGGCCTCGGTCAGTGCGTCGATGCCGGCGGGCAGTGGGCCGCCGAGGTGCTCGGCGAGGCTGCGCTTCGTTGCCATCCCCGCATCATGCCGCAAACCCACCGGGTTTACCGTCAACCCATGGCACCGGAGATCGAGACTTCGACCGTGTCCGTCGGCCCGCTGTCGGCCTACCTGGCCCGTCCGGAGGGCGGGAGCGCGAGCGGCATGCTGCTGCTCCCGATGATCACCGGCATCGGTGCGCAGGTCCGGGAGTACGCCCACCAACTCGCCGAACGCGGGATCACCGCGCTGACCTGGGACGTCTGGCACGGCCCCAGCAGCGACGACACCCCGATCGAACGCCTCCAGGAACTGCTGGCCGCACTGGACGACGAGAACTCGCTCGCCGAGCAGACCCGCCTGCTCGACCACCTGCTCGGCGAGCTGGGCTGCACCAAGGCGGGCGTGATCGGCTGGTGCCTCGGCGGCCGGTACGCGCTGATCCTCGCCGGTCAGGACGACCGCCTGGCCAACGCGGTCGCCTACCACCCGACGGTGCCCGGCGAGACCCCGCCAAACCACACCGTGGACGCCGTCGCGCACACCGCGCGGATCAAGGCGCCGGTGATGATGCTGTACCCGGGCGCTGATTCGCTGGTGCCGCACGAGCGCTTCGCCGAACTGCAAGCCGCGCTCCAGGGCCGCGAGACCGGGGCGAGCATCATCCACCACTACCCGGGCGCCGAGCACGGCTTCAGCAACCGGACCCGGCACGGCAACGAGGTCAATCTCCACGCCTACCGGCTGTCCTGGCCGCAGGTGCTCGACTTCGTCAGCGTCACCACCGCCTGATGGACGCGCTGCTGCTGACCTACGGGTCACAGGGGGACGTGCAGCCGTTCGTCGCGCTGGCCGAGGCGTTGCGCGCGGCCGGGCACGGTGTCCGGCTCGCCGGACCGGCCCGGTCCGCGAAACTGGCCGGTGACCTCGAATACCGGCCGATCACCGACGCGCTGATCGAGGCCGTCGACACCGACGAGGTGCGGCGGGCCAGGGACAGCGGCAAGGGCGCCGGCGCGGTCGCGCGCTCGTTGCGGGCGGTCAAGGCGGCGGCCCGCGAGGCGCTGGACGACAGCTGGTCGGCGGCCGCCGACGGCGCGGACGTGATCGTGCACCACCCGATCACCGCCGGGCACCACCTCGCCGAGAAGCTGGGCGTGCCGTCGGTGTTGGCGTCGTTGTTCCCGACCAACGTGCCGACCGGCGAGTTCCCGTGCGCGACCGCGCCCGTCCGCCTGCCGAAGGCGCTCAACCGGCTCACCTACCGCCTCGACGGGCTCGCCGGGCTCGCGCTGCGCGGCACCATCGACGACTGGCGCGGCTCGCTCGGCCTGCCCAAGCGCCGTGGCCGTCACGACTTCCTCCGCGACCCGCGTGGTGAGCACGTCACCGTGCTGAACGCGTTCAGCAGGCACGTGGTGCCACCGCCCGCCGACTGGCCGGATTCGGTGCACACCACGGGGTACTGGTTCCTTCCGGCGAGTGCCGAGTGGACGCCGCCCGCCGAGCTGACCGCCTTCCTCGACGCGGGCGAGCCGCCGGTGTGCGTCACCTTCGGCAGCCTGGTCGGCGCGGATCCGGCCAGAACGGCACGCACGGTGCTCGCGGCCGTTCGCCAGGCCGGGGTGCGGGCGATCCTGGTCGCTGGCTGGGGCGGGCTGGCGGTGGACGAGGTCCCCGACGACGTGCTTGTGGTCGACCAGGTGCCCTACGACTGGCTGTTCCCGAGGGTGGCCGCGGTGGTCAGCCACAGCGGCGCGGGCACCAGCTCGGCGGCGGCCGCCGCCGGTCGTCCGCAGGTCGGCATCCCGATGGACGTCGAGCAGCCGATGTGGGCCGCCCGGCTGCACGGTCTGGGCGTGAGCCCGGCGCCGATCCCGTACGGCGAGTTGGCCGAGGACCAGCTCGCTGCCGCACTGCGCGCGGTGACCACCGAACCGGCGTACGCGGCACGCGCCGCCGAACTGGGTGAACTGATCAACGCCGAGGGTGGTGCGGCCGAAGCCGTCGAGGTGCTCGAACGCCGGATGAGTTGACTTTCGGCAGTGTTGCGGCCGGCTCGGCGGCCAGTAGCGTTCGCGGCGTGCGGGACGAGAAACGCGGCAGGTGGGGGCGGCTGCTCGACGTGCTCGTCTGGGCGCTGCTGTGCGCGCTGTTGACCTACGAGAGCCGGACCGCGGAGTTCCCGGCCGAGCTGATCGCGGGGCTGGTCGCGATCACCGTGGCGATGGCGACGGCCTGGCGGCTGCCGCTGGTCGCGCTGGCCGTGGCCTGCGTTTCGAGCACCGGTGTGCTGTTCAACTTCGGCGGGCGCGTGCCGTTGTGGCCGATCCTGCTGATGATCGTGGTCGGCTTCTTCGCCGGGCGCCGGGCCGGGGAACTGCGGCCCGCGCTGGTGGTCTTCGCCGGGGCCGCGCTGGTGGGCCTGCCGGTCGCGCTGGTGGTCAGCGCGGACGGCGTGGCCGGCTGGGGCACGATGGTGGCCACCATGGTCTGCGCGGCGGGGTTCACCTGGCAGCTGGGCCGGTACTTCCGGTTGCGCGAGGACCTGGTGCGCAACGGCTGGGAACGCGCCGAGCAGTTGGAGACCCAGCAGCGGATCGTCGCCGAGGAGGCGCGCCTGCGTGAGCGCGCGCGGATCGCGGCCGACATGCACGACTCGCTCGGGCACGAGCTGAGCCTGCTGGCGTTGCGGGCCGGTGCGCTGGAAATGGCGCCGGAGCTGTCCGAACGGCGGCGGGCGGAGGCGGGGGCGCTGCGGCAGAGCGCGGGCGTGGCCACCGAGCGGCTGCACGAGATCATCGGCATGCTGCGCGAGGACGAGACCGCGCCGATGGAACCCGTCGGCGAGGACATCGCCGCGTTGGTCGAGCGGGCGCGCGCGTCCGGCCTGCGGATCAGCGCCGACCTGGCGCTCGCCGAGGACGTGCCGCCGATGGTCGACCGCGCGGCCTACCGCGTGGTGCAGGAAGCGCTGACCAACGTGGCCAAGCACGCGCCGGGAGCCGCCGCGGCGGTGCGCGTCCACCACGCCGACGGCGAAACCGTGGTGTCCGTGCGCAACGACCCGCCACCCGCCGGGCCGCTGCCCGGTCGTCCGGGCGGCCGTCGCGGGCTGACCGGCCTGCGTGAGCGCGTGCGGCTGGTCGGCGGCACGCTCGAAGCCGGGCCGGGACCGCACGGGTTCGAGGTGCGCGCACGGCTGCCGCACGACGCCGCGCCGATGGCCGACAGCACGGCGACCGAAGCCGAACGGTCCGAGGCGGCCCGCGCGCTCGACCTCGGGCGCCGCCAGGCGAACCGCACGCTCCTGGTCGGGCTCGGCGTGCCGATTTCATTGCTGGCGGTGTTCGCCGGGGTCAGCGCGGTGTTCTACACGCACGACTGGTTCACCTCGAAGCTCGACGCGACCGCCTACCACCGCATGGAACCCGGGCAGCAGCGCGCCGACCTGGCCGCGGTGCTGCCGTCACGCCAGAAGCAGTACCGCGCGAAACTGCCGGAGCCGCCGGTGCCCGATGGCGCGGTCTGCGAGTACTACGGCACCGACGAGGGCCTGCTGGAGTTCAGCGACCACGCGTACCGGCTGTGCTTCCGCGACGGCAGACTGGCCGGCAAGGACCTGATCGCCGACGAGGAGGAGCAGCGTTGATCCGCGTGCTGGTGGCCGACGACGAGCCGATGATCAGGGCCGGTGTGGCCGCGATCCTGGCGTCGGACGAGCAGATCGAGGTGGTGGCCGAGGCCGCCGACGGCCGGGAGGCGGTGGAGCGGGTGCGCTCGGTGCGGCCCGACGTCGCGCTGCTGGACATCCGCATGCCGAACCTCGACGGGCTGTCCGCCGCCGAGCAGATCCGGCGGCTGGTCCCGGAAACCGCGGTGATCATGCTGACCACCTTCTCCGAGGACGAGTACATCGGCCGCGCGCTGGCCGCCGGGGCGGGCGGGTTCCTGCTCAAGTCCGGTGATCCGCGGGAACTGGTGGCCGGGGTGCGCGCGGTGGCGGACGGGGCCGCGTTCCTGTCGCCGAAGGTGGCCCACCGGGTGATCGCGCAGCTGTCCGGTGAGCGCCTCACCAGGGCGGCCGCGGCCCGCGAGCAGATCGCCGGGCTGACCGGCCGCGAGCGCGAGGTGCTGGCGCTGGTCGGGGCCGGAATGTCCAATGCGGACATCGCGGGCAAGTTGTTCGTGGTGGAGGGCACGGTCAAGGCCTACGTCAGCACGATCCTGAGCAGGCTGGGCGCGAAGAACCGGGTGCAGGCGGCGATCGTGGCCTACGAGGCCGGGCTCGTCGGGGACTGAGCGCCGATCCGCGGTGGCGTCCAGTCGGACATCCTGATCGAGCCGCGCACGCTCAGGCTCACCGGCAGCAGGCGGACCAGCGTGTTGCGTGCCCGCACGGCGAGTGGATGCTCGAGCTGCTGCCCGAACCGGCCCATCCTGGCCGAGTTGCGGGCGATGCGCTGGCTGCGTGGCCGTCGTTCGCGGTCGTAGTGCGCCAGCACGGCGGCCACGCTGTCGTGGCGTGCGGCGGCCGCGGCCAGCACCACGGCGTCCTCAATGGACTGACAGCCGCCCTGACCGAGGAACGGCGGCATGGCGTGGGCGGCGTCGCCGAGCAGTGCCACGTTGCCGCCGACGTAGCACGGCAACGGCTCGGCCAGCCAGTGGATGTCGTGGTGCAGCACGGTTTCCGTGCGGGCGACCAGGTCGGGCACCTTCGACCGCCAGCCGGTGAACCGGTCGAGCAGGTACGCCTTCGGATCGTCCACAGTGGAGCCTTCCGGGGCGCTCACCGCGGCGTACCAGTACACGTCGCCGCCGGCGAGCGGGACCACGCCGAGTTCGACACCCGGCCCCATGGTGACACCGAGCTTGACGTCGTCGGTGCGCGCGGTGACCCCCCGGAAGGCGGTGGTCCCGGTGTAGACCGGCTGCGGGTGGCCGGGGTGCAGTTCGGCGCGCAGGCGGCTGTGAATGCCGTCCGCGCCGACCACCAGGTCCGCGTCCAGCTCGGCGGCGGAGCCGACCGTGGTGCCCGGCTCGAGGCAGTCGTCCGGCAGCGCGTCGAGCAGCAGTTCGAGCAGGTGGGCGCGGTGGATGCCGACCAGCGGGCGGCCCAGCGCGCGTTCGAACACCGCCGCGTCCCACCGGGTCAGCCAGCGCCCGTCCTGGTCGAGCAGACCGCCCGAGGTCTGCGGGGTGAGCAGCGGGTCGAGCCGCGGGCCGAGGCCGAGTTCGGTGAGCGCGCGCAGCGCGTTCGGCCACAGGCTGATCCCGGCGCCGACCGCGGTGAACTCGGGCGCGCGTTCGAGCACCCGCACCTCCCAGCCCGCTTTGCGCAGGCCGATCGCCGCGGACAAGCCGCCGATCCCGCCACCGGCCACCAGCGCCGTGCCGCGCATGATCTACTCCTCTACGTCTGTAGTGACTCTGACTCTACACCTATAGAGGGAGCGGTGATGGTGGCGGAACGCGTCGCGGTGCTCGGGGACGCGGCGATCGAGGTGCTGGCCGAGCAGGGCATGCGCGGGCTGACCCACCGCGCGGTCGACACCGCGGCCGCGCTGCCCGCCGGGTCCACCTCCTACTACGCGCGGACCAGGGAGGCGCTGCTGGAGCTGGCGCTGACCCGGATGGCCGAGCTGGACGAGGTCGAGCTGCCGGAGGTCCAGGAACCCGTGTCGGTGGCCAAGCTCACCGCTGGCTTCCTGCACGCGTCGATCACCACGGGCCGCACGCGCACGCTCGCGCGGTACGAGTTCGCGCTGGAGGCCACCCGGCGGCCGGTGCTGCGGGAGATCTACGACCGGATCGGCGCGAAGTACCGGGCGCAGCTCAAGGCGAGCATGGTGGCGCTCGGGTCGCCGGAACCCGAGCGCCACGCGCGCCTGATGATGGCCTGGTGCGAGGGCGTCCTGTTCGACTCGCTGGCCGGTACCGGCGCCGCCGAGCCGCCCACGCTGGCCGAGTTGGAGCGGTCGAGCGAGGAGGTCCTACGCGGCATCGCGCTTGCGCAGGAGGACGTGCCCGAGCGCCAGCGCCCCCGCTGACCAGACCGCGCAGATCGGCAGCCCCAGCCAGGACGGGTAGGGCATGGGCAGCCCGAGCACCGGGCTCACCCCCGAGACCATCGCGTTGGTGCCGGCGAGACCGGGGAAGAACTGCGTCACCGCGTCCAGGCCGAGCCCGCCGAGCAGGATCGGCACCATCAGCAGGATCAGCGTGACCACCGTGATGGTGCCCGCCGTGCTGCGCAGTGCCGTGCCGACGCCGAGGCAGAACAGGCTGAGCAGGGCGAAGTAACCACCCGTCGCCAGCGTGGTCTGCACCGCGCCGCCCGCCGACGTCGGCGGGCCGTAACCGTCGATCAGCGGAATGGCGATCGCCACTCCGACGCCCGCGCAGAGCACGCCGAGCACGAACGCCACCGGCGCCAGCACGGCCGCCTTGGCCAGCAGCACCCCACCGCGCCGGGGCATCCACTGCAGCGTCGCCCGGATCGAGCCGGTGGCGTACTCGCTGGTGATCACCAGCGTGGCGAGCGTGACCACGGCGAACTGCCCGAGGTAGAAGGTGCCGCCGACCACGGCGCCCTGCGCGGTCAGCCCCTCGTCACCGCCGAGCCGGACCGAAAGCGCGGCCAGCCCGGCGTAACCGATCATCAGCACCACCGTGGTGGCCACGCTCCACCAGGTCGAGCGGACGGAGTGGAACTTGGTCCATTCGGCGTGGACGGTGTGGTTCGCGGGGTTCATGTACGGCTCCTCGAAAAGCTGGGAACGCGCTCGGCGGCGAGCGCGCGGAACGGCAGCACCACGGCCAGCGCGACCACCGCGCCGAGCGCGATCCCGGCCAGCACGTCGTGCGGGTAGTGCACGCCGACAAAAACCCGCGAAAACCCGGCGAAGGCGGCGAGCAGGACGGCGAGCGCGGCGGTGCCGGGGTGGCGGCGCCACAGGGTCAGCAGACCGGTGGTGATGGCGGTGGCGATGACCGTGTGGTTGCTGGGGAACGACCAGTCGCCGACCGGCGGGCAGGCCTCCAGCGCGACCGTCGAGCCGCGGCACGGGCGGTCCTGCGCGACGAGCAGCTTCAGCAGTTCGCTGAGCAGGTAGGCGATCGCCGTCGCGACCGCGGTGAGCAGGACCGACGCCAGCACGTGGCGGTCGGCCCTGGCCCGCCGGCAGAGCAGGCACGCGAGCGCCATCAGCGCGAGAACGGCACCGTTCGTGCCGACCTCGAACAGCGCCTGGACCAGCCAGGGGCTGTCGGCGGCGAGCCCGGTGACCAGGTCGTAGAGTTCGCGGCTCACGCGGGCACCCCGTATTCGACCGAACTCGCGGTCAGCTCCAGGTACGCCTGCTCCAGCGAAGCCGTGCGTTCGGCCAGGCCGTGCAGCAGCACACCGAGGTCGTGGGCCACGTCGCCCACCTGCCGCACGGAAGCACCGGGCACCACCAGCACGCCGTTGTCGTCCTCAATGGACAGTCCGTCGGCGTGCAGCCGCCTGGCCAGCCGCTGCCGGTCGGCGGGCCGGGGTACCCGCACCAGCACCGCGGTGCGCGAGTTGCCCGCGATGAACTCCGCCACCGGCGCGTTCGCCAGCAGCCGTCCCCTGCCGATCACCACCAGCTCGTGTGCGGTCAGCTGCATCTCGCTCATCAGGTGGCTGGAGACAAAAACCGTGCGCCCCTCGTCGGCGAGCGAGTGCATCAGCTGCCGCACCCAGCGCACGCCGTCCGGGTCGAGCCCGTTCACCGGCTCGTCGAACATCAGGATGCCGGGATCACCGAGCAGCGCGCCCGCGATGCCGAGCCGCTGCCCCATGCCGAGCGAGAAGGTGCCCGCGCGCTTGCCGGCCACCTCGGTCAGCCCGACGGTGGCGAGCACCTCGTCCACCCGGCGGTCCGGGATGGCGTTGCTGCGGGCCATCGCCAGCAGGTGCCACCTCGCGGTGCGGCCGGGGTGCAGTGCCTTGGCGTCGAGCAGCGCGCCGATCTCGCGCAGCGGGTGGCGCAACTCGCGGTACGGCTTGCCGTTCACCAGCGCGTGGCCCCCGCTCGGGTGGTCGAGCCCGAGCACCATCCGCATGGTGGTGGACTTCCCGGCGCCGTTCGGGCCGAGGAAGCCGGTCACCCGGCCGGTGGCCACGTCCAGGCTCAGGTTGTCCACCACGGTCTTCTCGCCGTAGCGCTTCGTCAGGCCGCGAAGCGTGATCATGTTTCCTCCCTTGTCCGGCACCGAGGTTCGCGCGGGCGGGGTGCACCGGGCAGTGGGCGCAGGGCAGGGATCGACCCCTACTTTCGGCAGGGTTCGTTCGGCGGGGCCGCGGCCGGGCAGGCAGAATGCGGCCATGACGGCGAGCGGCACGACCCGGCGGCGCCGGGTCGCCCCGGTGGACCTGGCCATGCTGGTGCTGGCGATCGTCTCGGTCGGACTGCTGGTCTACGTGATGTTCTGGCCGCACTCCGACCGGACCGCGCACACCATCTTCGTGATCGACACGTGCATCTGCGGCGTGTTCTTCGTCGAGTTCCTGTGGCGGTGGCGCAAGGCCGGCTGGGAGCGGTGGTTCCCCTTGCGCAACTGGTACGAGGTGCTCGGCATGATCCCGGTGGCGCACCCGGCGCTGCGCGGGTTCCGGCTGCTGCGGATCGTCGTGGTGGTGGTGCGCCTGGCGCGGACGGCCGATCGCGCGTTCGGCGAGAAGTTCACCCAGCGGCTGGTGGAACGGCTGTCCAGGCCGATCGTGCTGGCGATCAAGAAGCCGATCACGGTGGCCGTGCTGGACGAGGTGGTCAAGGTGCTGGAAACCGGGAACTACCCGCAGAACCTGGCGCGTTCGCTCGGGGAGAACCGCGAGATGCTGCGGCAGATCGTCACCGAGAAGATGAAGGAGGACCCGCAGGCGGGCCGGTTCTCCAAGCTGCCGTTCCACGACGAGATCGTGCGGACCGTGGTGGACACGGTCATGCGGATCACCCTCGAAGTGCTCACCGATCCGCGCATCGACGACTTCTTCGCCCACGTGGTGCGGGAAAACCGCGAGCAGATCCGCAAGGCGGTGCAACTGGGCCTGCACGAGGAAAGCGGCGACGACGAACGCCTCGCCAAGGAACTACCCGCGCCACCGCAGGGCTTGTACCACCATCAGCAACATCACTGACGGGGTTTGGTGCGCCGGGTGGGTTCGGCGGTCGTCGGGTCCGCCGGCCAGGGGTGCCGCGGGTAGCGGCCACGCAGGTCGGCACGCACGGCGTGGTACCCGTTGCGCCAGAACGACTCCAGGTCGGCGGTCACCGCGGCCGGGCGCCCGGCGGGCGAGAGCAGGTGCAGCACCACCGGCACCCGCCCACCGGCGAGCTTCGGGGTTTCGCGCCAGCCGAAGGTTTCCTGCAGCTTGACCGCCAGCACCGGATCCTCGCGGTAGTCGACGCGGATCCTCGACCCGGACGGCACTTCGAGCCGGTCCGGTGCCAGTTCGTCCAGTTTGGCCGCCTCCGGCCACGGCAGCAGCGCTCGCACCGCGGTTTCGGCGTCGATACGTGCCAGGTCGGCGCGCTTCCGCACGGCACTCAGGTCCACAGTGGACAGAATGGCCTCGTCGGTGGGTTCTGGCCACGGATCACCGATGGCGCGGTGCAGGAAGTCCAGCCGCTGCCGCAACCGCGTCGCGTCCTCCGTCCACTTCAGCAGGCCGAGCCCGTCTCGCCGCAGGCCGTCCAGCACGGCTTCGTGCACCAGCGCCGGATCGGGGTCACGCAACGGCCGTTCGCTGAGCACGATCGCGCCGAGGCGGCGCACCCGGCGGGCGACGAGGTCACCGTCCGCCCAGCGCACTTCGTCCGATTCGGACAGCAGGTGCGCGCCGGCGGTCTCGGCCAGCTCGGCGTCGGCACGTGCGGCGAGCCGGATGATTCCGTTGGTGCGCCCGGGATCCCGGGTCGCCTCGCCGATCGCCAGCCATTCCGCGTCGGTGAGTCCGCTACCTGGGCCGAGTTCGGCGGCGGTGCCCCCGGCCATCAGGTAGACCGGCGAGCCGGCGGCGCGGCGGCGGGCGAGTCGTTCGGGGTGCGCTAGCGCGACCACCAGCGCGGAGTCCGGCTTCTCCGGCCCGCCGTCGACCAGCTTCGCCAGCCGCTGTGCCTCCCGCCGCCAGCGCTGGTCGCCGGCGTCGCGGAGGCGGCGCAGTTCGGCGTCCACATCGGTCAGTGACGCGCCGTTGTCCAGCAGGGCGACCACCTCGGCCGCCGACCGGGAGCCGACCTCACGCGCGCCGTCGAGCAGCGCCCTGGCCAGCCGCGGGTGCAGGCCGAGCGCGGCCATCCGGCGGCCGCGTTCGGTGACCTGGCCGGTATCGTCCGTCGCGCCGAGCGCGCGCAGCACGGCCTGCCCGGCGGCGAGCGCGCCCTCACCCGGCGGATCCCACCAGGCCAGCCCGCTGCCGTCCGGAGTGGACCAGCAGGCCAGTTCGAGCGCGAGCCGCGCGAGTTCGGCGGTGCGGATTTCGGGTTCCGGATAGGCGGGCAGCGACGCCTGCTCGTGCTGGGCCCAGCAGCGGTACACGCGGCCCGGCCCCTCACGCCCGGCTCGCCCAGCCCGCTGCTCGGCCACCGCCGCCGACACCCGCACCGTGGCGAGCCCCGGCAGGCCGCGGCGGTGGTCGACCCGCGGCACCCTGGCCAGGCCCGAGTCGACCACGATCCGCACACCCGGCACGGTCAGGCTCGACTCCGCGACGGCGGTCGCCAGCACCACCCGCCGGTTCTTCCCCTGGCGCAGCGCCGCGTCCTGCTGTGCCGCGGGCAGCCGCCCGTGCAGCGGGAAGACGTCCACCCCGGACAGCAGCTTCGCCACCCGGCCGATTTCCGCCGCGCCGGGCAGGAAGGCCAGCACATCACCGTCCGCTTCGGACAGTGCCTTGTGGATGGTCCTGGCCACGCACGCCTCGATGCGCTCGTTGCGCGCCGGCGGCGAGTACACGTGCTCGACGGGGAAGGTGCGGGCGTGCGCGGTCAGCACGGGACCGTCCAGCAGCGCGGCCAGCCGGTCGGCGGCCACGGTGGCCGAGGTGGCCAGCAGCCGCAGGTCGTCGCGCAGGCCCGCGCGGACGTCCAGGAGCAGCGCGAGCAGCAGGTCGGCGTCGAGATGGCGTTCGTGGCACTCGTCCAGCAGCACGGTGGACACCCCGGGCAGCTCCGGGTCGTGCTGCAGGCGGCGCACCAGCAGGCCCGAGGTGACCACCTCGATCCTGGTCCGCTTCGACACACGGCGATCCCCGCGCACCGAATACCCGACCGTCTCGCCGACGGGTTCACCGAGCAGCGAAGCCATGCGCGCGGCCGCGGCACGCGCGGCGAGCCGCCGCGGTTCGGCCACCACGACCCGGCCCTCGGTGCGTTCGGCCAGCGACGGCGGCACCAGCGTGGTCTTGCCCGTGCCGGGCGGCGCGACCAGCACGGCCGTCCCGTGCTCGGCCAGCGCGTCACCGAGGGCCCCGAGCACGGCGGTGACCGGCAGTTCGGCGCTCACTGCTCGGTGACCTGGGGCGGCGCGGGCGGCGGATAGCCGGACGGTCCGATGTGGGCGTCGAACGCCCTGGTCCACTCGCCGGTGCTGATCATCTTGCGGATCGCGTCGTTGACCGCGCGCTGCGCCTCGACGTCGCCCTTGCGCAGGCCGATGCCGTAACGCTCGGGCGCGAACTGCGTACCGACCACGCGGAGCAGTTCGGGCTGCTGGGCCGCGTACCCGGCCAGGATCACCGCGTCCGTGGTCACCGCGTCCACCTGCCCGGCCAGCAGCGCGCTGACGCACTCGGGGTAGCGCGGGTACTCCACCAGCTCGGTCTGCTGGGCGAACCGGTCGCGGACCTGCTCGGCGGAGGTGGTGTTGGTGGTCGAGCAGAGCCGCTTGCCGTTGAGCGACTCGGGCCCGGTGATGTCCGTCGTCTGCGTGCGGACCAGCAGGTCCTGGCCGGTTTCGAAGTACGGCCCGGCGAAGGTCACCTGCTGGCGGCGCTTCTCGGTGATCGAGTAGGTGGCCACCACCATGTCCACCGAGTTCGACGCCAGATCCGACTCCCTGGTCGAGGTCGCCGTCTCGCGCCAGGTGATGTCGCCCGGCGCCACGCCCAGCTCGCCCGCCACGTACTTCGCCACCTCCACGTCGAAACCGACCAGCCGCCCGTCGAGCGTCCGCTGCGAGATGCCAGGCTGGTCGAAGCGGGTGCCGACGGTCAGGTGCCCGCGGACGTCGGCGCGCTTGACCAGCGAGTCGGCGTCGGTGGCGGTGGTGCAGGCGACGGTGTTGATCATGGTGCACCCGAGCGCGGCGATGGTGGCGAGTGCCCGCCTGCCGCGCATCGGCGTCCTCCTGACCTCACGGTGTTCTCAGGTCGCCTGAATAGCCTAGAACCCAGGTCACGCCGGTGGGAAAGGAACTGAGGCAAGTGGGTGGAGCGGAGCGCGCCGCGCGGAAGCGGCGGCAGGAGCAGCAGCAGCGGCAGCAGGCCGCGAAGCCGGTTCCGGCCGCGCGGGGCGTCGACAAGCGGACCATCGGCGTGGTCGCCGCGGTGGTGCTGGTGGTGGCGGCCGTGGCCGGCGGCATCTTCTGGTACCAGGCCGACAAGAACAAAACCGAGGGCCAGACGATCACGGCCGTCGCGCAGGGCGCCCCGGCCTGGCCGGAGCGGCGGGACGGCCTCGTGGTCGTTTCCGGCAGGCCGGAGGCCAAGGCCACGCTGGACGTCTACGCGGACTTCCTCTGCCCGGCCTGCGGTGAGTTCCAGAAGCGCTTCGGCAAGCAGATCGAGGAGCAGGTCGCGGCGGGCAACCTCCTGCTGCGCACGCACATGGTGCCGATGCTGAGCGCGCAGAGCGATCCGGAGGGCTACTCGCTCGATTCGGCGAACGCGGGCCTGTGCGCGGCCGACGCGGGCATCTTCACGCCGTTCCACGACAGCCTGTTCGCCGCGCAGCCCGAGGAGGGCAAGCGCGGTTACGACAAGGGCCAGCTCACCGCGCTGGGGCAGGCCGTCGGCGTTTCCTCGCCCGCTTTCCCGGCCTGCGTCGAGAGCGGTACCTACAACCAGCAGCTCGACGCCGAGCTGAAGCGGGTCACCGAGGACCCGTCGCTGCACCAGGAATTCCCGAACGGCAGCAAGGGCTTCGGCACGCCGACGGTGATCGCGGGCGGCAAGCCGGTCGACACCGCCGACCCGGAATGGCTCAGCAAGCTCGTTTCCGGTGCACCCACCGCGTGATTTCCCTCCACCGCGCGAAACCGGTGGTTTAGGCTGGGCGCGGACTGCTCGGGGGACGAGGAGGGGGCATCCGTGCACGGCACACCACGCCAGGGTTTTCACGTGGGCGAGGGCGCCTACGAGAACTACGCGCGGCACATCGATCCGGCGGGGGAGGACATCCGCGGCGCCGGGGCCAAGCACCTGGACCCGCACGCGGACATCGACGGTGACGGTTTCTCGGAGCTGGGCCAGGAGACCGGGTTTTCCGGCGCCTACGCCAGCCGGATGCGCGGCATCCAGGAGCGCGTGGCGCGGCTCGGCGGCCAGTGGCAGCAGATGGGTGACGCCGCCCGGCAGACCGCGGTCAACTACCAGGTGGTCGAGGGGGACCAGGGGGACATCATGAGAAACATCGGCAAGGACCTGCCGTGACCTACGAAACCGAGCAGGTGCTCAGAACCGGGCTGGACACCAACCAGCAGTTCGAGCAGAAGATGCTCCGCAACAGCGCGGGCATCAGCGCGGCGCAGGACGGGCAGGTGGCGCTGCGCACCACGCTGGACGGGGTCCGCGGCAACGTCGCGTCGCAGCGCGCGAACCTGGCGGCGAACAGCTCGGGCACGGCCACCGACACCGCCACCGAGACCTCGGTGAACCTGGAGAAGGAGGTCGACGACCTGCTCCAGGAAAGCGCCGAGATCGAGCAGGCGGTGGCCGAGGCGGCCGAGATCCTGGACGTCGCCGACATCCAGAACAAGCAGCTGCGCGAAGAGATCATCAGGGTGATCAACGACGCGATGAAGAAGATCGCGATCGAGCGCGCGCGGCCCAACGGCGAGGGCAACGCCGCCGCGGCGGACATCCTCAAGCAGATGATCACCGAGGTGGACCGCCTCAACGGCGAGTCGGCGACGGTGGCGTCCAACGCCGAGGGCCAGCTCACCCAGACCGCGACCAAGCTGGCGCCCGCGCCGCCGCCGTCCACCGGGGACACCGGCGGCAGCAGCGGTGGCACGCAGGTCGGGCCGTCGTTCAACGCCCAGGGCAGCCGCCGCGGTGGCGGTGGTGGCGGCGGGGGAGGCGGTGGTGGCGGCTCGGTCCGCAAGCCGCGCCTGCCGGTCGCGATCCCGCCGCAGCCGGGTACCGGGGTGGACGTGAACCTGCCCGACGGCAGCACGGTCAAGGCGCCCAACGAGACGGCCGCGAAGGCGGTCCGGGCGGCGCTGTCGAACCTGGGCGTGCCGTACGTGTGGGGCGGTACGACGCCGGGTGTCGGGCTGGACTGCAGCGGGCTGACGATGACCGCGTACGGCGAGGCCGGGCTGGAGATCCCGCGCAAGTCGAACCAGCAGACCATCGGCGCCGAGGTGCCCTCGATCGACCAGCTGCTGCCGGGTGACCTGGTGGTCTGGTCGGGGCACGTGGCGATGGTGATCGGCAACGGGCAGATGGTGGAGGCGGGCGACCCGGTGCAGGTGGGGCCGATCCGGACCACCAACGCCGGGCAGTCGTTCATCGGGTTCTACCGCCCGACCGGCTAATCTGCGCGGTGGACTCGGGGAGGTCGACAGTGGCGGAGTTCGACATCGGCCGGGAGGCCGATCGGCTGGCGCGGGAGATGGACGAGGCGGGGGAGCGGGCCAGGGCGCAGTTCGAGCGCAGCGGGCCGATCACCGGCCGGGCCCAGACCGGCGACGGCGCGATCGCGGTCGAGGTGGTGCCGGGTGGCAAGCTCAAGAACGTCAAGCTGACGCCGTATGCACTGCGCAGCGCGCCGGAAGTGATCGCGCAGCAGATCGTCGAACTGGCGAACCAGGCCACGCGGCGCGCGGGCGACCGGATGTACCGCACCCTGGCGCCCGCGCTCGGTGACGGCCAGATCCGCTCGATGGGGTACGAACCCCTGCCCGACGACGAAGACGATTACCGAAGGTGAGCGGCATGGAGCAGGTGCCCATCCACCGGACCACCCGCCAGCTGATCGAGCAGACGCGGGCGCGTTCGGAAGCACTTTCGCAGGTCGAAGCCATGATGGCGCAGGCGAAGGGCACCGCGCACGACGTGGACCAGACGATGGAGGTGACCGTCGACGCGCACGGCAAGCTGCTGCACCTGTGGCTGGCCCCGACGGCGGTGAACTGGGGTGCTGAGCGGCTGGGTTCGCTGATCGTGGAGGTCGCCGAGGTGGCCCATCGTGAGGCCGTGCAGGACAGCTACAACAAGGTGGCTCTGTTGTTAGGCGACGAAACCACGGCGATGATCGAGCAGATCTCGGGCCTGCCGGCCCCCGCCCGCACCCCCGACGACGACAACGGCCTGACCGCGGCGGAGTTCCAACGCCGCCGCGAGCAGCGGCTGGCGCAGGAAGCCCCCAGTCGCCGAGCGCCACAGGACGATGACGATGTGTACGCCTTCGACCTGGCTTCGCTGAGGTCGGACCGGTAGGGACCCCCCTTTGCTGGGCCATCCGGGGGTCATGTACCTTATAGGCACACGAGATGCGGAGTTCACCTTCGCTCCGGGGCTATGGCGCAGCTGGTAGCGCACCTCACTGGCAGTGAGGGGGTCAGGGGTTCGAGTCCCCTTAGCTCCACAGTTTTCAAGATCGCCTGACCTGTCTGTATTTGCAGGTCAGGCGATTTTTTTGTTACAGCGAAGTTTTGTTTTGAGCGCGCCGTCCTTCAGTTACTGTTCAGTAGGTGGAGCAGAACTGGAGCAGCCCGTCGAATCCGGGCGAAACGGGGTCACAGGAACTGCTCCAGCTGTGTCGCCCAGTTGGGTAGACATCCGCGACGTGTCGGCCGCAGGTTGGTGCCTTCGGCGGGGCACACGAAGGATGGGAACGGGTCTGATCAGGCGCTATTGACTGGGACTTTGGTAGTGGAGGGGATTTCGGGCTGCCCGCACCGGGGGGCATGAGCACCGACTCGCGGATGGTGACTCGGTTTGTCACGGTCACTATGGGGATTGTCATCGGGTTGACCTTCTGTTCGGCTTCGGCAACGTCTTGAATCTGGCTTTGAAACTGGGCGTGCCGGTGTACGTGGCTCCGCTGGTGGCGCCGGCTGTGGATCTGACGGTGCTGGGTTTGCTTGCCGGTACTCGTCACCTGGCGTTGTCGGGCGCTGGCGACGACGTTTTACGACCAGCACGCCGCCTGCTCCTGGCGGCAAGCTTGGTGACCTTGCTGTTGAACGTTGCTGATCCGGTGGCCTCCGGCCACTGGGGGTAAAGCGGCATTCGATGCCGTTGGCCTGCTCCTGCCGATCGGGTGGGCAGAGGCGGGGCCCGACTTGCTTCGCGCCTGAGTGACGTGCCGCAGCCGTTGGTTCACCAGGTGGAAGAGGGATCGGCTGGGGAAGCAGCCGCTCAATCTGTCGAGCCGACGGGTGCCGCATGTCGCCTCACGGGCGAGCTGGATAGTACTCTCTTGGAGCTGGCCCGTCGCGCGGACGCTGAGCATTGGCGTCGTTGTCGGCGGCCTATCTCGGCTGAGACTCTCCGGGAGGAGTTGCGGGTCGGCGCGGCGACATCGCGGGAGCCGGTGGCAGTGGTTCGCGCTGTGAACG
The DNA here is from genome assembly GCF_003312875.1 of Amycolatopsis albispora. Classification (NCBI taxonomy): domain Bacteria; kingdom Bacillati; phylum Actinomycetota; class Actinomycetes; order Pseudonocardiales; family Pseudonocardiaceae; genus Amycolatopsis; species Amycolatopsis albispora. The sequence continues at coordinate 4,675,771 of NZ_CP015163.1, read as the reverse complement.
GGCCGGCGGTTGCGGCTCAGTCGGCTTCAGTGGGGCCTCTGTCGAGCTGACCTGGTCAACGTCGCTGCTGCGGGCGAGGTGGAGGGGCTCGAGGCGCTGCCTTGGCCGCATCACCAGACCGACTGCGGCTTCTACCGGATCGTCCAAGCCGAAGCCCGGTCCGTGCCCAACCGCCAGGCTGCGCACGCTGCGGCCTTCCTCTCCGACGAGGCGCGCCCGGTCATGGCGCGATGTCCATACCACCAACCCGACTGGCCACGACTCGTCCGCATCCTGCGGCAATCCCTCGATGGCCTCGAAGACGACGAGCGGCCGACCTTCCGCGCTCATCCCGAGTACGACCAGTTGACCGACGACGAACAGCACTGGCTGCACATCATGGTGGTGGAGCCGATCGAATGGGACGACGGCGGCGATCAGCTCATCAACGGCCAGCACCGGTCGTGCGCGCTGCGCGCCGCCGGAGTTGAGCACGGCCCCGTCAAGGGCCGCTTCCTGCCCGGCACCCAGTACCCCGCCCCCATCGACGCAACAGAGCACGCGCGCCACGGTCAAGGACTCGTGGCGTGATCACGCTGCCGAGCACGACGTTCCCGGCTGGGTTGGCACCTTGGCCAGGTTGCTCCCACGCGCGTGGCGCGCCCGGCTGATCGAGGACGACCACTAGCTGTCTGGCGTGGCGATCACGGAATGGTCGGCGTGGCGGCCTGCTCGAACACCTCGAGCCATCGCCGCGGTGTGGCCCGATGCTGTGCGAGCATCGAGGACAGCAATCGGGTGCGGCTTGGCCAGTTGTAGGTGGCGTTGTCGGGGTGGTGATCACCTGCCCGGCCGCCGCTGGCGATGTACTTGTCGGGGAGATTCCACGCTTGCTCGCCGGTCAGCAGGAACACCTCCGCGGCACCGAGAGATCGAGGACGTAGGACACGATCATGGGGCTCTGGCTGTACTGCCGGAATACCTTCAGGCCGCGTGTTGTGCCTTTGACCTGGATTTGGGCGACTCGGAACGGCTCGACTTGGTAGACAAGCAGGTCGGCCCCGTGATCGACGACGGGTACGGCCATGTAGAGCTCCGCGCATCGTGACAGCGACAGTTCGGTCGCCGCAACGGTGGCTCGTTCGACGCGAAGGTTGTCGGCTCGCATGGTCAGGTGTTCGTGAACGTCGGCACGAGCCCACCATAAGTGAAACCACCGACACTTACGGTTAAGGCGTGCGGCGACGCTCCGCAACGGGGGTGCCGGGCCAGAGCAAGCTGCCGAGCCGTGCACCGAGGGCGATACCGATGCCGGTGACAAAGCCTGTAGCGAGGCCGTCCAGCGGCACTTGAAACCGTCGCTTCGGGCGAGATGCGGCGCGGTGCTGCGTGAGGCGCGCGATGTTGCCGGTGTCCTCAGGTCCGGCCGGGATGTCGCCGTCGCCCAGTCGAGGAAGTCGGCGAACGTGGTCGGCGACTGCCGCGAGTTCAGTGGCACCGGTTGTCCTTGCCAGACAAGGACTTCGAGCGATGAGGCGTCGGCGTCGCCGAGGGCAGCGAAGGCGTGATCGCCGGAGCAGACGGTGAAACGGGCGCAGCCGTCGGCCTGCATCCGCCGCGCGTGCGCGCGAGCAGGGCAAGTTCCGCAGCGTCGGGTCCGGGCATGACGCGCAGGGGTGCGACGCCGAGCGCCGCCAGCGTGGAGGCGGTGACGTCGTCGTTGTCCTCACGCAGCATGCGACCGGCAGACTCGGCGATGCCGAACCCGTGCCACGCTGCCAGGAGCGAGGCCCCCGTGTCCGTGGGATCGGTCATCCGCAGCCGTACGACGCACTCCGCGATCAGCTCCAGCGCACTGGGCTTGCGGCGCGCACCAGCTTCGGTTTCGGTCACGTCCAGGACCGTAGCCAGCCACAGCGCCGACACGAACGGGCGATCGGCCAAGTCCGACGCTTCCATACCGGACGAAGGCTGCGAGCAGGAATGCAACGTCCCGGCCTCTCGTGGGTCCAGTAGTCGTCCCGCGTGGTCGAGCGTCGCCAGATTGTTTCGGCCTACTGCCAGATGACGGTGATGGGCTGATGGGGGCGGTCGAGGAAGAACCGGCCGCGTGTGGGGTCGGAGGTGTCGGTGCCGTCGGCGGGGATCTCGAACCGGACGTCGCGGTGCCGGAAGTCCCGGTCCCAGGTGCGGATCTCGTCGGCGACGCGGGCTGCCAGTTCGCCGCCGTGGGGGCTGTGCCCGATGACGCCGGTTTCGGTGAGCTCGTGGCCCTCGCTGTCGTGGCCGCCGGGACGCTTGGCGAGGTAGGCCAGTTCGCCGTCGCCGGGTACGGCCATCCCGGTGCGGAACATCGGGGTGATGAGGCCGGAGTCGATCGCGGCTTGGTCCGCTGGCATGCTGCGCAGGCCGCCGGGTAGAGCGCAGGTGAGCCAGAGGTACATCCATTCCAGGGATTCCATCCGGGCGAAGGTGACCCCGGTCCATATCTCGCTGCGGGGCTGGTCGAGCACGCCGGTCAGCCGGTCGGGGGGGGCGAAGGGCTGGTCCTGGTGGGACTGGAGTGTGACGGTGTTGTCGCCGGTCAGGTCGATCCGGCTGCGGGGGTCGTCGGCGATGCCGCCGCGTAGCGGGACGAAGCCGCACATCGCGTGCTCGGCGCTGCGCCAGCCGCCGTCCGGGGATCGCTCGAACGCGATCGAGCGCGACACGCTTCCGCGAATCCGCAGGGGCACCACGAGCCGTCCGCCGGGTGCCAGCTGGGACAGCCAGCGGTCGGGGATCCCGTAGGCGCCGACCGAGGCGATGATCCTGTCGTAGGGTGCGCCGGGCTCGTGTCCGCGGGCGCCGTCGCCGAGCACGACCTCGGCGTTGCCGATGTCGGCGGCGGCGAGGCGTTCGCTGGCGTAGTCGACGATATCGGCGTCCACGTCGATGGCGGTGACGTGGCCTTCCTTGCCGACGAGGTGCGCCAGCAGTGCCGCGTTGTATCCGGTTCCGGCACCGATCTCGAGAACACGGTCACCGTGCTGCGGGCGCAGCTGGTCGAGCAGGAGCGCGACGATGCCGGGCTGCGAGGCACAACTCAACACCTCGCCGTCCAGGCTTCGTTTCGTGACCACGATGTCGTTCGCGTAGGCGTCAGCCAGGTCGGCGTCCGGGACGTAGTGGTGGCGCTCGACCGCCCGCGACGCGTCTTCGACGGCCCCGCTACGCGCGTACCCGGCCTCCTTGACTTTGCCGATCAGGGCTTCCCGCAAGGCTTCGGGCGACATCTCGGTGGTGGTGACGTTCATCAGCGCCTTTCGTCAGGGTGTCAGGTGACGTGGTCGTCGATTCTGAGCCAGACCCTCGACAAGAAACCGGGCACGACGCTCGCGCCCTCGTCGCCCGGCGCCGTCTCCGGCCGAGCAGCGCGGTACCGACGTGCGGCTATCACGGTGCGCGACATCCACCTGCCGAGAGTCGTACCCGATCGGGTGGACCGAAAGTTTCTCGCCGCTCGGCTGGTAGGAACATGGCGACTTTCTCCGCGCGAGGCGCATGCGCGACTTGTTAATGTCGGAGAATCCATTTCCCGAGGTGCGCGAGCAGAGAAAGAGAACCGGATCGACCCACGAAAGGCGCCGCGCCTGTTGGTTGATCCGGTTCTGGAGTTACGAGCCGCGAACTCGCTATTTCTTGCGCCGTGAGCGCGAGCGAGACTTGGCGACGGGAGCCTCCCGCCGGACGCGGTTGTGCGCGTCAAGCACTTCGCTGGGAATGCGGCCCCGGTCGGAGATGGGCCAGCCGTTGTCGCGGGCCCATGCCCGGACAGCGCGCGTGTGCTCTCGGTCGGTGGTGACCTTGGTGCCGTTGGTGTTCGGTGTCGTTAAGCGTGTTTTGCGGCCCCCGGTGCGGCGTCCCGCCGCGACGAAGGGCGCGAATTCGTCGCGCAAGCGTGCGGCGTTGTCATCGGACAAGTCGATCTCGTAGGCCGCGCCGTCCAACGTGAACGGAACGGTCTGCGTGGCGTCGCTGCCGTCGATATCGTCGACCAAGTCGACTCGAACTTTCTGCCATAAATGTCCTCCAGTCCTTCTCTATTGTTTCTCTTAAAAGAATTCCTCTGCTGGAAACAATTCACATTAGCTCTGGTCGATTAATGCTCTCGATGTGGGTAACCGTGCCCCGTTGCGGCCCCCGGCAGGGATTAGCGCGGCCGGTCGAGGCGCCCGCTCCCCGTGGCGGCCGGTGGAAAGTGCGCGCGTGCGATGCTCAGGTGTACCGGCACGTACTTCGGACGAAGGTTCAGCGATGGCCGCCGACATGACCTACCTGTGTTTCGTGCCCGAGCACTCCGACACCGGGCACCGGGTGCTGGGTATCCGCGTCGGCGAGGACGGGGCGGTGGCCGAACCACTCGCCGAGCTGGCCGAGGGCCCAGCCGCGACCGTGCTGGCGGACGCGCTCAACGGGATCGTGCAGCACCGCGACACCGCCCAACGCCAGCTCGACGCCGTGCTCGCCGACGTGGCCGACGACGTGCGCGCCGCGATGCTTGCCCTCCTGCCTTGCCTGGCGCGCATCGGTGCCACGCAGGAGCGCCTGCGGGTCGCGGCAGCGCTACCGGGCTTGCGCGAGCGTGGCCCGGGGTTGTTCACCACGACGAACTGTCCGGGCCGGTGCGAGGTGTGCGGGACCTGCCGCAACGATTGCGCCGACTGCCCTCGGTGCCGCGACTTCGACTGCGAGGTGTGCCTGCCGGTGGTTATCACTCCCCGCACCGCCGCCGCGTTGGACGCGGCGCTGGGCAGGTTGGCCGACGAGGTCTACGACATCGCCGAGCAGACTCCCCTGGTCGGCGGTGGGCCCGCAATAGACGCGGACGCAACGATCCCGCCGTGCGTGGCCGACCGTGATCCCTGGTTTTGCGCCGCTACGCGGGGGCCTTCGACGACCTGGCTTGCGATCTGGCTGCCGGGCGACGCCCCACCCCGGCGTGCACCGCCGAGGAGTTCGGCATCCTGGATCTGGCGATCCAGGATGCCGAACGGTGCCAGCACGACGAACCCGACCTGCACGCCGATTTGGTGGCCGCGCACCCGGGTTCCCGGTTCGACTTCGACTGGCGCATCCTGCAGGACGCTCTGTTCCAGGACAAGGACTACGAGGGGCTGCTCGCTCACCCGGTCCCGCTGTCCTACGACGCGGCCGAGGAGTGGTTCGGCGAGTTCGGCAACGTGCCCACCCGCGATCCCGAGCGCGGATTCCGCCGCTGACGCTGCCGCCGCCCGCCAGCAACCCAGATGTTCACGTTGTGCCACTCGTTCGGCACGTTCGGTGTCAACGGGGGCGTAGTCTGGCCCGGAGCGCAGCTACCCTGACGGGTAGTGGCGGGGTGTCGCCGGAAGGGATCGTGGCCATGGCAGCCGAGGAGGACCGCGGGCCGGCGGGTGTCGGGCGGCGATCTGGCCGTTGATCGTGGACGGCATCCTGACCACGGCCACAGTCGAGCTGTGGAAGACCACCGGCCACGGCCGCCCTGCCGGCGGCCGGTGGGCGGCCTGGTTGTCCTTCGTGTTCGGGATCTGCCTTTCGCTGTGCGCGAACGTGGCGGCGGCCCCGGAGCTGAGCGTGTTCGCCGTGGCCGTGGCGGCGTGCCCGCCGCTGGCACTGCTGCTGGCGGTCGAGCTGCTCAACCGCGCGCTCAAGCGGTACCGTGCCGGAACCAGCGCCGAGACCGCGACCGAGACCCGTACCGAGACCGCCGAGACGGGCGAGACGGGCGACGAGACCGGGGCGGTGGTGCGTCTCGCGGTGGTCTCGGACGAGTCTCGCCCGCCGGCCGAGCCGACCGCCGAGCAGCGGATGTGGGCCTACTACGCGACCGAGCGGGCCAAGGGCCGCACACCGACCGGCGCGGAGCTAGACCGGATCGCGGGCACGAACAACTACGGCCGCAAGGTCCTGCGCAGGTGGCGGCAGGCGAGTGACCTCCCCAGCATCAAGGCAGCTCGCGCAGCTGGTGATCTACGGGAACCGTCGACGGCGGGAGGGTTGTGATGAGGAGTTCATCAGCGTCACGCTTGCCGGTCTTACCGCTGGCGGTGTACCGCATCTTTACCAACCGTTTGGTCAAGGTCCAGGAATGTGCGCCGAGCGTGTCCCGGTCCACGCGGCTAGGCGTCATGCGAGCGTGCGCATAGAGCCAAGTACTTTCGGTCAGCAGTGGGTTATTGTCATAACTGAGCAGCCAGCGGAACTGCGCCTTGGTGCGCAGGTATGCGGCGAGCTGCATGTGGAGCATGTGGTCATCTGATCCCGCCTTGCCAGCCCTGTCGCCGCCGTATCCACCTCTGGGGTCGAAAGAGGTGCGGTACAAGTGCGAAGCTTTTTCGATGTAGGGTGGGTCGAGGTAGGCGACGACGCGGGACGGGATCAGCTGCGGGTAGTACTCGGGCACGTCATCGAGTGTCTGTTTCCAGTCCTTGTGCCAGACATCGACGAGTCGGCCAGTGTCGTACAAGTGACCGACGTATCGAAGCCGTTCCTCTATGGCCTCCGGATTCCACCGGCATCCGATTCCGTACGGGCTCTCCTGCTTGCGTCCGCCGATCGGGCCTGCCTTACCGTGAAGGATTCCAGAAAACGTCGTGCGGTTTAGAAATAGGCACTGTGTCGCCAACCCCAGTCGGACCGTGGAAGGCTTCGCGTTCCAAGCGGGCGCCCAGGAACGCCAGTAGTCCCACCGTTCGACGGCGGTTGCTCCGCCTGGCTTGACGTATCGGGTCCACTCGTCATGCATGCGGTCGATCAGCGCATCTGTGTCAGCGGCCGCGGCCTGCCAGAAAGCGGTTACCAACGGATCCACGTCAGCAAGTAGCACTCGGTCGACGATCCCTTGGCCGACGAGTCGCAAGGACGCCGACGCGCCGCCAGCGAACGGCTCGACCAGCAGGTTGATTTCCGGAACGGCCCGCGAACCCTTGGCGGCATCCAAGATCCGGGCGATCACCGGAGCAAGGGACGACTTTGCTCCTGGGTAACGCAGTGGCGACTGGTACCTGCTCGCCATAAGCGCGTGATCAACGTCGTCAAGGGGTGCGACGAGCGGGCGTGGGTTGTCGAGGATGTGGGTCGGGATTGCGGGGGCGTCAGCTGCGTGAGCAGCCCGGAGGGGTGCGGCCGGCAGCACAGCCACATTCTCGATCATGGCGCAGACCGTACCGGACCGGCTTGTCCACCAGACGAGTCGAGGCCGAGACGTTTGGTGGCCACAAGGCGGAGCACATCAGTGCCCACACCAATCGGGAACGCGGCCTTCCCGTGCGCGGCCGCCACCGGGATGATGCCATCGACGTACATTGAGGAACCGGTGCGGTCGATCACGTCGAGGATTGCCGGCAGCGTCGGGTAGGCCGCCGGGTCGGCTTGGCCCCCGTTGGCATCGTACGGTGCGCCGGTCGGTGGTGGCACGGTCGGGACGACGACTCGCCCATCAAGCGCGCGATACACGAACTTGCGGCCCCAGTACGTCTCCTTGCCGTAGGCGCGGGCGTTGTTGGCATTGACGACGCGAGCGATGACCTGTTCATCGCATACCAACAGGTCACCCGGTTCGAGAATGCCGTGCCGCGCCAGTTGGCGCGCGTAGTCGACCAGAGCTCCGGACTTCTCAATCCCACAAACGTATGGGGCTTTACCCGGAGCAGTACTGCCCATCGCTTGGAAGTATTCAAGGGCTCGCCCGCGCAGCTTTGCTGGTGTGCCGAACACGGCCAGAGGGCCATCGACGATGAACAGCGTAGTTGGCAGATCCTTCTGGCGCGACTGCTCCCACAGCAGCGTCGCCAGCCCGACCAGCACCAACAGTTCGATCACCGACATCAGCCGCCCGAGAGCGGACTGGTTCGTGCCCTCTTCGCCAACCTCCTCGTGGATACGAAGCACGTCGGTGGGAAAAAGGTGCACGCCGCACGCGTCGCAATCGGCGCCAGCGGGCGGCACGGGAACGTCCTTCTTGCAGTCCTGCGTCGGGCAGTTGACCGGCACAGTGGCCGCTGGCGACCCGGGAACGCCGTGGAGAAGGAAAAGCAAATCAAGCAGCGGCTGGTCGAGGCGATTGACGTCGATCTTCTTCTGCCGAAACAGCTCGTTGATAGCCTCGCGCCACGACGTCACAATGTCGACACCGGCACGCGTGTACGCGCCGGAGACGGGCAGGTCCAGCGTCACGAGAGCGGTGTTGACCGCACGCTCGATCTTGTACGGGTCGACGAACCGCTCAGCCCGTTGTGACTCCATGACGCCGAGATCCACATACGCTGCGGCGGCCTGCGCGAACCCGTACAGGACCGATGGAAGACCGTCACGCACCTGCTCAACGACGTGTGAACCATCGATCGCCAGCGCGGCGGTGAGCCGCTCCGACGCAGGCGGGGCGGCGAAGTCGCCCCGCGGACGGATTCGCTCGCGGATCGAATCCGAGTCCTGAATCGCCTCAGCCGGAACATGAAAGGTCCGTTGGTCCGCAATCGCCCGGATGGCGGCCGCTGAATGCCCCAGCCGCGACGCGATCTCGTGAGCCCCGCCGGCAGTCTCGTACGGCATCAGGGCGCCGTCCCGTTCAGCGTCAACGGCGGGTCACCAGCCGCTGCTCGTGCTTCGTTGACGAGCGCGATGTCGTACCGATCGATCTGGACGGGGACGATGTACGGCGAGGACAGTGTCTTGAGCCGCACGTAGCCGCGGTCCTCGGAGGCGATGATCGCATCTGAGAACGCCCCGAAGTCGTAGAACTTGGCCAGTTCCCGCACCTCTGTTGTGTTGTTCAAATGGGCGACAACCCAGTTGGCAGTATTCGCCTTGACCTGGTGCGCTACCCCCGAGACCTCTTGCGTCGCGTAGGTCATGCCGAGGTTGAGCTTGCTGGCTTCCTTGGCGAGCTTGACCCACACGTCGAGGTCATCCTTGTACCGGTCCGACGAAAACAGGTTGTGAGCCTCCTCAAGCATCACCTGGATGTGCGGTGGTTCCTGTCCCGACGTAAACACCTCGGTCTGCTTGGAAAGGAGTCGACGCGTAATCGACTCGCTCAGCGCCTTGGTCACGGCCTCAGCCCCGACATGCAAATCGACGATCACAATGCGACCCCTGACTAGCTCCTCGTAAATCTCGATCGCAGGGTCGTTCCGTGTCGCAGGGCTATGAAAGGGGCGCAGCGGATTCAGGTTTCGCCAGCCTCGGACGCTGCGGTTCCCGCTGCGAGTCGTGAAAATCGGCTCAACGCTCTTCCAACGGACATCCTTCGTAAAGTTGGTCGCGTCGGTGTCTCCGGCGTCGCGGAGCTCCACGATCTTGTCGACGACATCCTCGACGTCTGCCGCAGCAACTGTCACGAAATTGGCGCTACCTCCGGCCTGCGTGAACGGATTGCGACCTAGTCCGGCGACTGTGCCAGCGATACCCGTGACGATCTTCTGCTGAAAAGCGCCGCCGATATTGATTCGCACACGAAAATTTGTCGGCACTGCGAACCCTGCACGCATCAGCGCACCATAGAGAACAAGCCGGGCGCGTTGGGCATGTGTGGTGGCGGAGCGGTCCCCCGGCACATCCGCGTAGGACGTACCCGCGAAGTCCTTGACGTAGCCGGACTCATCACTGCTAAGCGTGTCGGAAATAAGCCCCTGAACGGCGTCGATCTGGTTCTCGGAAAAAAAGTTGATATTGAGAGGCTTCACGTGCGGCTGCGTACCGTCGGCGCCAAACTTGAAGATGCGGACATGGTTCGCACCAATCGCTGCGATCTCGGTGCCATCCTGCGTGTTCGGGTTGGCGTACTCTCCCTGCGGATCGAAGATTAGCTGACCGATGGGATGTCCACCCGTGGCACGCTGTCGCTCGGAGACCACGAACGTGCGCGCGATGATGATCTTTGCAGTATTCGACTTGCCCATCCGGGTCATACCGAGCAGAGCGGTCTTGTTGCCGATGAAGTCCCGGATGTTGACTTCGACGGCAGCGTCGGCTTGCTTGGAGGTCTTGGCTCGCCGTCGCGTCGCGGAGTACCGCACCGCGCCGATACGTACGCGTTCCACGGGGCGCCCGGTGGGCTTAAGGTAGGAAGCGATCGTTGCCAGGCCGCCGCCGATCGGTTTCAGGACTCGGTATGTGGACGTGGCATAGAAGTTGTCCACGTCGGCACCGAACTCAAGCACCTTCTGCCCGTCCACGTCGTCTTCATAGAAGGTGCCGAGGATTTTGCACCGTACGCCGGTAAACGAAACTCGGTTCTTGGTGAACGGGTCGAGTTCCGCATCGAGCACAGCGGACGGCGATGGGTCCTGGTTGTTCGAGAGGGCTGTGCGCAGGGACTCCTCGCGCACGGCGTGTAGGTCGCGTTCAAGCGACAATGGTGCCGTGCCCTCGACACGCAGAAGCAGCACCTCGTCGTCGTCGACGCGAGGATCGTTGACGTCCTGCGCGGTCGCAAGCAGGAACGAGAATTGTGGAATGCCACCGGCGTCGAATTTCCAGCGGTCATGTGTCAGCACGACGGCTTGACTGTAGTCGATCTGGTGAATCGCACCGATCCGGGTCGACCGACCGTCGGCAAGCAGCTCCGAACGGAGTAACGATCCGGCGCCGACACCAGGGATGAACTCAGTCATTCTCGCCTCTCGAGAGACACCAGCGGGACGCAACCTCGCATAGCTTACTGAAAGTTCTCGTACCACGTGGCCGACACGCTAGGCGCAGGCCGGTGGACCTGATCGCTGCGACGAATTAGCTGCGTCATGGCGTGGCGGCTACCAACGGGCCGCCGAGTGTTGACCTTGGCTTGCCTACGCGGGCGGCTGGTCAACAGACCACACAGCGTCTGCTTCTCCGTCAAGCGGTTCGGCGCGGTCTCCTGCGAATTCACGCCAGGCCTACGGGGGTTGGTCTGACTAACCAAACCGCACATCCCGCCGCTCCTGCGGGCCTTTGCCCGCGGTCACCCGCGCCGGCCTCAACGCGCTGCGGCCCTTGGCGTCCAACTGCCCACGCAGGCGAGTAGTTCATCGCCCGCAGCGTGCTGCCCCAGCGGAGGGGGTTCCTCGACTTCTCCGAACGGCTGCCTGCCCCAGTGGCTCAATTCGGCCGATGTTGGCCAGGTCAGACCGCTGTTGACGGCGAGCTTCCGCTTCCAGGCGCAATAGCCTAACTCAAGTGGAGCAATAATCGCGAGGAATGCTGTCATTTTTCGGATCTGGTCTACCTTTGCGCAAAAGATCCGTAGGGTCGTGACACGAATGGACTAGTCTGCCTCAAAATTTCTAAACTGAGTACGGTTTCGCATCCTCCTTCGTCACCCGGCAGGCGCCTCTCGGACAGGGGTGGCGGCAGGTCATGGGAAAGGGCGACAGGCCTGGTCGCCGGCGAACTCGAGCACGCCACCTCGGACACCGGTCCGGTTGGCCGTCGGCGCGGCCGGGTTAACCCGTGTCGGCTCGGACGAGGGCTGGCGGGCTTCTCTGGGTGGACGCGGCGAACGTCAATGCGCCCGCGATGGGGATGACGTTAGGCCGTTCTGGTGGTTGAGAACTTGTCGGAGGGGGAATTTGAAACGTTTTCATTTGAGCAGATCAGCCAGGTGGGGGCAGCTTTGTTCCCCAGCTTGGCGAATTGCCCATGATCCCTATAACGACTAGGTTACGCAGCTAACGACTAGGTTACGCAGCCAGTGGTCGAGAAGGGGCGAGACGAGTCTCGCCCCTTCTCCTCGCCCTCTGGGAAGGGGTCGGGAGTGCGATGGACGGCCTGTTGGCGAGGGGCGTCAGGGAAGGGAGGACTGACAGGAAGACGACATGGATGCCCGCGGGCGGGAGGTGAACGCGGGCTAGGCGCAGCGACCTATTCGTTGATCCCCTATGACCACTCCGCTGTCGGGGCGGGGTTGGCGGCAGGAACCAGGTGTCTGCCTGGGGGATTTCGCAGAAGGACATCAAGATGCCCAGTGGAGAGGGCACCACCACTGACCCCGGACCGCCGGTTTTCGATGGAGATGGCGGCCTTCCTACGACCCCGGCTTGTCCGGTCCCGCGGCAACGCGGCCGGCGAGGGCGGGCCGCGGTTGACGGCCTGCCCTCGACCGCGGCATTCAGCAACGCCGATCTGTCGGCCAGTATGCGGGCGCTCAACCTGTTGGTCCTGCTGGTGGTGACCGGCTCGATCGGCACGATGCGCGAAGTCAGCCGTAAGCTGCTGGCTGCCCACGCCGATGACCCATGGCACTGGACATATGGGTACAGCGAGCAGGACGTGAGCAAACGACTGGCCGACCGTCTCGGGCGCAGTGCGCGGCGCACGCCAACCTGGCCGGAGATCGAAGAGTTGTACGCCGCTCACCTCCCGGAGGCGCAGCGTGGGCCACTGCTGGCCCTGACGGCGGGGATGTTCATCCACGCCCACGGGAAGCTCCCGAAGGAGTACACCGGGCCGGTCACGCAGCCGCACTGGGCCACGGAGCCGGTCGTCGACGCGGACACGATTCGCACGACCATCGCCGAGGTCATCGCCTCGACCGAACCTCTCGTCCAGGCTGAAGACGCGGTGACGAGCGGCCCTCGTGAGGCACCGAGCGTGCCGTCGCCAGCTCGCTCGCCGGAGGAGAGCAAACTCTGGGACGCCCTGGCGATCGCCAACCGCGGGTTCTTGAAGCTGCAGCGGCGGTTCAACGACTTGCAGTCCGAGTTGCGCGTGGCGCAGGCCCGAGCCGAGCACAGTGAGGCCGCTCGGGACCTGCACCGGCAGATGACCGCCGGCCTGGAGGGCAATGATCTGTGGGCCATGGCCGAGCAGGCCCTGGCTCAGCTGCATCCGGAGCTCACGCGCGCGGAAGTGAAGAACCTGATGTACGAAAGGCTGCGGCGGCCCGCGGGCAACCAGCTCGCCTGAACGGCGCCACACCCACGCACCCCACGCCCCGTGCCGGCGATCCCGGCACGGGGCTTCTTTACGCCTCCACCGAGAGTGAACGGGGAGTGAATCGCGAATGAGCGGGGAGTGGACAAGGTGCGTTTGTGGAGTGATGTGTGGAGTGAACGGCCCGGAGCGCGCGCATTAGTCCGATTTCGCGTATAGGCCGTTCAGTGCGGTAATCGCGCGTGGAGTGAACTGTGGAGTTTTTCGTGGAGTATTGGCCACGATCAGTCCGCAGGACCGCGAATTCCACTTATCGCGCCCGTAAGCCCGCTGGTCTCTGGCCAACGATCTCTGCCTGCCGTTCACCCGCCCTGCTCGATAGGTTCGAAAACGGCAGATCGCCGACTTCATCAATTCGCCGAGCGGGAGAACTCATGCCGGAATCACCGGAGCCACACCATGACCGAGCGCTTGCGCTGCCCTGCCACCGAGGCCGGCGTGCGCTGGCCTGCCTGGGCGCGACAGGGACGCCGAGGCGCGTGCCGAGGACGTGCTCTCGCATCCGGCGAGAGCCTGCGGGGCGCGACCGCGCCCCGCGCTGAACAGGAAGGAGAGCCCGGATGGGCGGAAAACATCGGAAGGAGGGCCAGCAGGGGTGCGCGGTGATCGCGTTGATCGCGTTCACCGCGACGGCCCTGCTGGCCACCGTCGCTGATCAGGTTGCGGCCCTGATCGGCTGACCGGCTCGGTACCGATTCGGCGGGGTCGGCCGTGTGGTCGGCCCCGCTCCCATTTCTTGCACCGCGCGTCAACCAGTATGCCATCGCTACGCGCGGACTGACCCCATTTTTTCACACTGTCGAGTGAGGAAGTTTCGCGTTATGTCGTTCAATCTCGCCTCGTTCGTGCCCCGTCAGCGCACCCACACCCCGCGTGTGATCGCGGTCCGGCTGCGCGCCGGCACGACGTTGTCCAGCGGCCGCACCTGCGGAGAAACCGACCGCGAGGTGCATTACATCCCCACGCCCGAGGCCGTGAACACCACCGGCACCACCACCGCGTTGTGCGAAACGGTGCTGCACCGCGGCGATCTCGAGTTCGTCGAGGGACACCGCGGAGTGCCGTGCACCAGCTGCTTCCTGCGCTACCTGAACCCGCTCACCAGCGTGCAGGTCCCGCGCCAGCGCAACGGGCGCGTCTGGTGACCGCCACCTCCCGACCCGCCCGGCTGCGCGCGGGCGCACGCTCACCACATCACGACGGGGATCAGCGCACATCCCGTGGCGCCTTCACGGGCACGACCTACCAGCCCCGCACCTTCGACGAGGCCTACAGTCATCTGTTCCAGCCGCTGTGCCGCTTCGTCCGCAGCCGGGCCAACGCCCTGCACCGCATGCGGCTGCCCGAGGGCGCGGAGAGCGTCGTGGTGCAGCGGGTGTTCGACGCTGCCTTTGCCACCGGCTGGGCCACCATCCCCCAGCCTCGTACCTGGCTCTACGCCGTTGCCGGCCATCATCTGCATTTGATGGCCAGTGATCAGCACGCTGACCACGACCTCACCAGCCCGCAGGCGGCGACCTGGACCGAGGCGGCGACCACCCGGGCCAGTGTCAGCGAAGTCAATATCGCCGCGATCGTGGCCGGGCATGCCGTGTGCGAGCTGCCCGATCACCGCAGCCAGGCCGCCTATCTGAGGTGGTGCGAACGCTGGAGTATCACCGAGATCGCCGACGCGCTCGGCATCAGCGAGACCGCCACGCGCGCGCTCAGCGACCGCGGCTTGCCCCAGAATCCCGGCCGGCGTGATCCGGGCGAGGCAGTCGCACTGCGGGTGGCCGCCCGGGTGCACGCCAACACGTCCCTGTTCGCCGTGCGTGCCCCGCGGCCTCGCTGCCACCAGACCCGCGCGTCAGCCGACCTCTTCAACGCATCGGCCACGCTGCTGCTCAGCATGCTCTGCGCGGCGAGCGGGCTGGTCCTGGGCTCGACCTGGCCGATTGTGTTCGGGCTCGTCAGCGCGGCACTGGCCGTGACAAGCGCGAGCTTGGGCCTGCGGTACCTGCGGTTCCGCCACCGTCGCGCTCGCCTGGCCGCCATGCAGCGGGAACGCGAACCCGCCGCGGCGACCCCCAGCGTGCTGGCGCGCGTACTGATGGCAGCGGTGCACTGTTACCGCGCGGTGCTTGCCCCGCTGCTGCCGTCCAGCTGCCGGTTCGAGCCCAGCTGCAGTACCTACGCCCTGCAAGTCCTGGCCCGGTACGGTGCTTTCTGCGGCACCGTCCTGGCCGCCCGCCGGCTCTCGCGCTGCCGTCCCACCGGCCCGCGCGGCCTCGACCCCGTGCCCGACCCAGCGCCCCAGCGCGCTCCGGTGCCTTATGGCCTGTTGCGACCGGCGCGGCAACGGCGGCGCATCACTTTGTGACCCCGCACTGAACTTTTGTCCTTTCTCCGCCGCACTGACCCGGTAGCAAGGTCGCCGCGCGCCCGGCCGACGGTGACCTTGCTACCACAGCGGCAACCCGATGACCTGGGAGAAACAATGATGATCATGCTGGGAACCTCCGACGGGTGCCTCGCCGCACGCTTGGTGACCTGCCGGACCAAGATTCCGGCGCCATCCCGTTCGCTGACCACGGCGGCCGCGCTTCCCACCGAGACCGCGCTCGTCGAGCAGGCCGCTGAGCGCGGCAACGGGCGGGTCACCCGGGCGATCACGGAACGGAGCTGCGCGTGAACGAGGCACACGACGACGCTGCGGCTCAACCCCGCACCCTGGAAGAGGCCTGCACTCAGCTCTACGAACCACTCTGCGAGTTCGTGCGCCGCCGCGCCGCGGCCATGTACGGCCGCGTGCACCTGAGCGACGGCGCCGAAGGCGTCGTCCAGCGCGTGTTCGAAGCCGCCCGCACGGTCGGCTGGGACACCATCCGGCAGCCCCGCGCTTGGCTCTACGCCGTCGCCCGCCGTCACCTGCACGCCATGGCCGACTGGCAGCGCGCCGAACTCCCCACCGCAGTGCCCGGGCCAGCGGTGACGTGGACGTCGAGCGCCCCGGTCTGCACACCCGAGGTCGGCGTCGCCGCTGTCATCGCCGGGCAGACTCTCAGCGAGCTTCCCAATCGGCAGCGCCAGGTCGCTCACCTGCGCTTTCACGAGCGATGGACCTTTACCGAGATCGCCAGTGCCCTCGGTATCAGCGAAGCCGCCGCGCGCGTTCACGTTCCCGGAGCCCGGGAAGTCCTGCGCGCAGCCGTGCCTGACGAGCGCACCGACGGCCCGCAGGTGTGGTGGAAGTGCGGTCCAAGAGCGGAGGACACCGAACAACCCGCCCGCAGTAACGTCCGCGCCCCCAAGGCCAAGGACATCGACGGCTCGGTGCGGCGCGCCGACCTGATCAGCGTGCTCGTCATGGCCGTGACCGGCGCGCTCGCCGCGGGTATCAGCGTTCCCCTCGGCGGGGTGTGGGGAGTCGTGGCGCTCAGCGGCACGAGCGTCCTTATTCTCGCCGGAGCCGTGCTCGCTGCCCGATACCTGTGGGCGTGGCATCTTTGGGCCTGGCACGCCGACTGGCGGCGGGAACGCGCGCGAGCACGGCCGCCGCGCTCCGGTTCGCTCGCGAAAATCCGCCAGTTTCTGCGGGACTGTTCTCGGGCGATGCTGTTCCCATGGTGGCGGCTCTGGTGGCTGCTCAGGAACCTACGTTGGTGAGGACGCTTACCAGAACCCAGGCCGGCGGCATCGATGCCACCGGCCTGGCTCACGCCCCAGCGCATCCTCCGCGAACGAGCTCAGGTAGTCGGCTGGCAAGCGCTGGGTGAGGGTTGTGATCTGGCTCAGGTGCCAGGCCAATGCGCCAATTCGCGCCGGTGTTGATGCGCCGGCGCGGACGCGTGTCCTTGCCGAGTTGGGAGTGGGAGTGCCGCGCTGCCAGGCTGGCGGTTTCGAGCCGCGAATGCATCCTGAGCTTGTTCAGCAGCGTCTGGAGATGTGTGCGGACGGTGGTGCTGCCGCTTTCACCTCGCGCAACTGCAGCGCCACCTCGTCCGCACGCGGGTCACCGACCTGCACCATCGCCGCATGTGTTTCCCGCAGTGACTGGGCGGCTTGGGCGTACTGGCCGCGTTCCGCCAGCCGGTAGCTCTTGGCCAGCCGCCGCAACAACAGAGCCTCTGCGTTTTGTACCCGCCTGCCCGCGCAGCGGCCACACCGGCGGACTCGGCGGCGAGCCGTGCCGGCCACCACGCGCGAGGGCGCGCAGCCGCTACCTGGTGGGCGCTGGCAAGCACCACCGCGACCGCCCACGCCCCCTCGCGTTCGGTGACCCGCGGCCACCGATAGGACCGGCAGCTCGGTGTCCAGCCACGCCACGGCTTCGTCGCGAGTGAACCTCGGCGACGGCCCCGTGCTGGTAGCTCAACCTGTACTTGTAGGGCCGTCGGGAAGGCGGCCCGGTCGGCGGTGTCCGCGGCTTGGGCGTACCAGGTCAGCACCGCCGAGAGTGCGCGGTCCCGGCCCTCGGCCGGTTCGTCGGATTCGGCCCTCCGCACGGCGTAGGCGTACAACAGGTCATGTAGCCTGTACCGCTTGGGGCCGATCAGTTCCACGAGGTTCAGATCCGCCAGCTCCTCCAGCACCCGATAAGCCTCGTGCTCGGTCAGCGCGGTGCCCGCGGCCACACCAAACTCCGGACCCGGATGCAAACCCAGCAAGCGAAACAATCGGGCCTGGTGGAAGTCAGGCGGCTGAAGGACAGGTCGAACACCGCCTGCACCGCGCTCCGCTCGTCCCCATCGGGCACGCGCAACCCCGCCACGCGGTTGCGCTCGTCGGCGAGTTCGGCCACCACATCGGCCACCCCGCCGTGACGACTGGTGGTAGTCCGGCAGGCCGCCACCCGGACCGCCAACGGCCGCCCGCCACACAACGCGACCAGTTCCGCGACCGCCTCTGCCTCGGCATCTGCCCGTTCCTCGCCCACGACCGCACGCACCAGCGCCACCGACTCCGGCTAGGGCATCGGCGCCACGGCATCGGTGACCCGCAGCCCGGTCAAGCTCGCCCTGCTGGTCACCACCACCGCACACCCAGCGGCACCGGACGGCAACGGCCGCACCTGCCCGGCCGAGGCGGCAATGTCCAGCACCACCAGCACCCGCCGGTCAGCCAGCAAGGTCGGTACAACCCGGCCATCGCGTCCTCGCCGGACGGCACCTGGTTCCCAGCGCCTGCACGAACCCGGTCAGCACGACCTCCGATGCCAGTGGCGCGCTCGGCCCGTACCCCCCCGCAGATTCACGAACAGCGTTCCGTTCGGGAACCGCTCGGCCATCCGCTGCGCCCTGCGAACCACCAGCGAGGTCTTCCCAACCCCGCCCATACCCTCCACCACGACCAGCGGTCCCGGTCCCGTAGCCAGATCGCTCACCACGGTGTCGAGGTCGGCCAATGCCTGTGCCCGGCCAGTGAAATCCCGGACCTCGGATGGAAGCTGGCGCGGTACCGGGACCGCGGGCGCCGACAGCGCCGTGTGATCCACCGGCCTGTTCCAGCGGCTGACGCCCTCGCGGTCTCCGGAACTTGGCCTTGTCGTTGCCCGCGCGTCCATGGCGTAGGCATCTCACGCGCCGCCACCAGTTCACCAGGAATCCCGGGTGGTATCCAGGGTGCCGCGCACACGGTTGGGGCGCGGGAGGTCCGTAACATCACGGTCGCCGATCTTCACACCTACTATGTGATCGCAGGCATCGTCCCGGTCCTTGTTCACAACAGCAACGGATGCCCTAATTGGTCCGCCAGTAGTGTGAAGACGTGGGGACATACGTTCAAAGAACATGGTGAGGGTGCAAAAACACCAGGTCTCTTACGGATCGGGCCCGTGGTACCGGGAATCAACAGGGGCAATGGCTGGACAACGATGCGGCCGCGGCGTTCCTGAAAGGTGTTCATGTCGAAGGTGCCGGGCCGAGGTCGGTGCGCATTCCGAACGGGTTGGGGCAGGCCATCATGCCAGATGGGAGTATTGTCCAAGCTGGGGCGGCTACCCTCGTGTCGAGGTCTGGCGGCATGTACAGGACGGCCTACCCCATCGTTGGCCCGAAGTAGAAGGTGGAAGACAATGAGTTTTTCCGTCTCGTTTGACCGAGCTGTTTCGCCTGATGTTGCGAGCTGCGGTATGGCGACTGACCCGGCTGTGGGTCAAAGTTACGAGAATCTCGTAATGGAGGCTTGTGGTCACCTCTCTGAAGCTCGAGGCGGAAGGTTCTGCGTAAGTGGCTTCGGGGAGGATGCATGGCCGGTCGATGTCGCGTACGACCTGTCCGCATTCATGGAGCAGTATCCGTCGGTCCTGGCGGGAGTGCGTGAACGTCGGGAAGTTGAAGTGGATCTTTACTCTCAAGGTATCGAGAGGACGTTGACCTTCTTTCCCGACGGAGTATTAGTTACGATTCGTTGCCGATCTCGCACTAGTTGGCAGCCGATTCCGGATCGGGAGAGTATTTCGCAAGTTGATTTGAACGAAATGCTTTCAAAGTTGGCCTTCGATTTCGCTTCGGCATTAAAAGAGGTCAATTCTAACTTGTCAAATATTGACCCGTTTAAAAATTGGCTAGCAGGCCAGGTTTAGTGTCCTGATTGGTTGATTCTTGGTCGCCGCAGGCTTGAATGACGGCCGATTTCGAATAGATCTCGTTTGTGCTATCCGGGGAGAATGGCGGGTATTGGACGTGGACGGCAGTCTGTCCGCCGTACTGCGCCCCGGCTGGTATCGCTCGATCGCCTGCGGCCAGGTCGCGCACGTGGACGTGACTAAGTTGGAGTCAGGCCCGGTGAACGCGAAGCGCAGGTCGACCTGCGTTAGATGCCAAGTGTGCCAACGCGGCTGGCGGGTGCTTGGTCGAGCCGTGGTGGGGTCGGGGGTCGGGAAAGTGCTGATGCGTCGTCGCTAAGTCGGGTTGGTGACTGCGAAGACGGGTTCTGGGAGCAGGCGCTCCAGCCACTCGGTCCACCCGCCGTGGAGGTACTCCCGCATCGACGAGTTGCTGGGGTAGCGGGTCCCTTCTACTTGGGGACCGCTTCGACGCCTCGCAGGTCTTGATCGCGTACCTGTCGGTGACGAGCTTCTCCAGGGCGTTGTTGCCCGCGCCGCCCGATCGGCTAAGTCCTTGCCGATCTTGGCGGCCGAAAGCTTTCGTCCGGGTGGTTGGTCAGGTAGTTCTCCACCCGTGGCCCGAAGGCGGACATGGTGGGACATTCGCGCCAGTCGGAGGGGCGCCTGGCCCCGGTGTTGTCGAACGGCAGGGTGAGAAGGCGCAATCCGACCACATCACCGACTGTGTCCAGGTACGGTCGCTTGGTGAGTTGTCAGGGGTTCAAGGGGGTGGTGGAATGACGCTTGAGCACGTTGAGTTGGCCACATTGCAGGTTCGGGATGACCCGCGGATGCGGGCTCGTTTTGCTGAGCTCACCCGTCCGGGGGGTACGCCGCTGGAGCCTGCGGACGCCTATGAGGCGCGCGACTCGAGCGGATTTGTCGTAGTCACGGTCAATAAGGCCGCGAAAGTCACCAATGTGCGGATCCGGCCGGGGTGGGTTGGCCAAATCGGCCCGGCGGCGTTGCCGGCTGCTCTCTTCAACACCTATGTGACCGCACTGCAGCGGGCGCTCGCGGTGGAGCTCATTCATCGCCCGAAGTCCACACCGCGCACTCCGGTCCCGGATTCGGACTCCCTGGATCCGGCGGAACTGTCGGTGGATGAGTTCCTGGCCCGGACCCGGGCACGTTCCGAGGCCACCAACAGGCAATATGAGGCGATTCGTCGCCAGCAGCAGGCCCCGCTTGCGGAGATTTACGAGGTCCGCAGCCCGCTCGGCTATCTCACGCTGCGCATGCGCGGCGGCGGCCCGCTGGCGCTGCACGGTGACCCGCGCGCCCTGGATAACCCCTCTGCGGAGGCGCTGGGCGAGGACGCGCTGCAGTTGTTCGCGCGAGCGGGCCTCGGCGTGGCGAGCGAGGCCCGTCCGGCGCCGGAACGGGAACCGCGCGGCGTCTCCGACGGGGCGGATGACGACTATTTCGCGGAATTCGACGTGTTCGATGACGAGGACTGACGATGAGTGATGGTTTCAAGGTGGTCACCGACGCGCTTCGGGCAGAGGCCGCGCTCTGGCAGGAAAAGGCGGACCAGACGCAGCCGATCTTACAAGCGGTCAAGGAGACCTACCTGACCTGGACAGCGTTCTCGGTGATCGACCTCGCCGTGTTCCCGGCGCTGGCCAACGCCAAGATCCAAGCCAGCCAGTACGAGGAGTTCCGCGCTTTCATGGAGCAACTCCTGCAGGGCGCTGCCACCGAATTCAATCAGATCAATGACGTGCTGCGGCGGATCGCTGACGAGTACGACCGAAACGAGAGCATCACCGAGAGCGATCTCGGCAAGTTCTACGAGGCTTAGGGTTGGGTGATCGGCATGTCCACTTCCGACGAGATGATTTCCCTGCTCAATGACAGCTTCAACGGTCTTGAGGACAAGATGGTCCAGTGCGGCGACAAGTACAACGCCGCCGTGCAACACATCATGGGCTGTCAGTTCGTGCTCGGTCCGGCGATGTTCCTCATCAAACCGGCGATGGACGAGATCAGGGAACATTTGGTCAAGGTGGGCCAGCTGGTTCAGACGGCGGTCACACATCACGCCCCGGTGGTGTCGCTGATCGTCCAGTCCTTCAACTGGCTGGCGAAGATCCAGGGCCCGGTGGCCGGGCTGAACCACCAGCGGACCAAGCTGGTCTACACCTGGGAGGGTAAGGCCGCGAAGAAGTATGAAGACACGATCGCGGCACAAAACGCCGCGATCGAAGCCTACGCCCTCAAGTCGGACAGCGTCAGCAAATGGCTCATGGAGATCGCCCAGTACAACGTCGAGTACATGACCAAACTGGCCGAGGTGGTCACCAGCTTCCTGGGCCAGCTCGTCACCGTCGCGATCGAAACGGCCACGGTCTTCGAGATCCCGTTCGCTGTGGACAAGCTCGCGGGCGCGATCGGCCAACTCGCCACCGACATGATGAACAACCTGGTCGGCGTTGTCGAGCGGTTCGTGGCCGCACTCGGCAAGGTGCGAGACCTCATCAGCCTGATGACCGACACCCGGCTGCCCAAAGGGGCTTGGCCGCAGTCGGTCGAGGGCTGACCCGCAACAGTCAAGAAGGAGTCATGGCTACACATTTCTCCCGCACCTGGCGCTGGCCCGTCATTGGCCTGGTGGCCGCGGCACTCGTCGGCGGCTGCGGCCGAACCAGCCCTCCGTCACAGCCGAGACCGGTGCCCAACACGGCCACAACCTCGAGTTCGCCTCCGCCACCGACCAAGTACAACCTCGCCCAATTGCCCAAATGTGCGGCGATTCACGAGGAAATACCCGGGCTACCGCCCCCTGAACGGGCAAACGACTCGACCGACTACGGGACGGCGCCCGGGCGAAGCTGCAGTTTCCGGGGCACCGGCGATGACGAGTCCTACGCTGACCTTGGCGTCGCGCTCTGGGAGTCCTCGGTGGACGCCTTCGGCACCGAGGCAGGGACCGAGCGCGCCAAGGAGGACTTTCGCCGGCGCGCGACCCCGCAGGACGAGCAGGTCAGTGGCCTCGGTTTCGGAGCGGAGGCTCGCTGGTTGGACCCCGACGGCGGCGAGGTGGGTTGCCGGCTGATGATCCTCGACGACAACGTGGTGCTGAGCGTGTTCTACGTCTCCGGCAAGAACGATCCACCACGGGGCGAGCAATGCCGGACAAGGGCGACCGAACTGGCCACACAGCTCTACTCAGCCATACAACCCCAGTAGGCAACCAGCACGGCGCCGGACGAGTACGGCCGCCACCGCCGGAGCGGCCAGCTTGCGGAAACCTGGAGGCGATCTTGTCGTGGAAGTGTTCCTCAGGACCTCCACCCTCCGGGTTGCCCCTGGGGCGGGGTCAAGCCGCTAGTTTCGGGCCCGCCAGTGGTAGTGGGCAGCGGTCAGAAGCATCTGGTTGACGTCACAGTGGCGGGCGAGCACCCGAACGTCCAACTCCCGGCTACGGTGACTGCCACCGTCGGCCACCCCTTCTGGGTATGTGGGTAGGCATCTGCTGACGCGATGACGTCGGCGATCTTGCGGGTCGGAGGGCCATCCGCGGCCAGTGAGTCGTCGGAGACGGTCATCGCGCTGGCGCAGGTCTGGTGAATCTCGCCTGAGGTGGCGGCGCTTCGGCTGCGCGGTGGTCAGGAATCGGTGCTGGAGAGCCAGGTCCAGTCGCCTTCGCTCCAGTCTTCCTCGGGCGGCGGCTGGTTGCTTTCCCGTTCCCGTTCCCGTTCCTCCTCCGCGCGTCGGATCTCGCGGAAGGCGCGTTGGTTGTCCTCGGCGTTGTACCGTTCGTCGGTGAGCCACTGTTCGGCCGCGCCGCTGGGCATCCGGTCGAGGGTGTGCAGCAGTTCGTCGAGCGCGTTGTCGAGCTGCGCCCGATCCGCGGCCGATGCCAGGCGGTACAGCCCGGCCATGGTGAGCGGACCGTCGGCCAGCACGGCGTTGACGGCCTCCTCCTGGCCGACGTCGTCCGGTTCGATCTCGCCGGGCTCGGCCATGCGGCCGTGTGGGTCGGTGTCATCGTTCATGAGTAGCCCCGCGTCGGCGGGCGGACCTCGACGCCGCGGATGGGTGTCTGGGTCCGGAGGTCGTCGAGCAGGTTGCCCGCCACCTGAAGCAGCTGCGCGACCGTGTTGACCACAAGGAGTTTCTTCGCCGCCACCGCCGCTGCCTTCGACACCGTTCGCCAGAGGATCAACTGGGGCGCCCGGTTCTTGGCGAGGTCGAGCGTCACGTCTTCGATCAGGCCCTCGAGCACGTCCTGATAACCGGAGATCGCACCGGCGGCGCGGGCGGCGTTGCGGTACAGCCCGGCGGCCGCGCTGGTGTAGTTGCCGCCGATGGAGGTCATGCCAAAAGCGATCTCGCTGCGAATCCAGTACAACAACACCTGGAAGTAATCGGCGGCGAGTTCGGCGGTGTCACCGGTCCAGCCGTGCTTGAGCTGATAACCGATCTGCTCGAACTGATTGCTCAACTCGAAATACGCTCGGCCTAGCTGGGTGTAACCGTTGCCGACCTTCGAAATGGGCCCGTACTGGCCCATCGCGGCCTTCGCCCAGTCGTTGTTTTCCGTCGTTTCGCCGGGGGTCACCACCAGCAGGAACTTGAAGTAGATCATGAGGAAGTCAGCGACTTCGGACGGAATGTCGCTGACCAGCGCGACCAGATCGAGCACGTGGTTCGGCAGCAGGCTCGGTTCCACGAGTTCGACCGGGTCGGTCAGGGCTTTCGACGGTTCCTCGAAATCCAGTTTCTCGCGCTTGGGATGGTCGCCGGGGTCGCTGGGCTTGCGTGCCGGCGACACGCCGAGGTCGTCCCAGAACTGGTTGACCTTGACGACGTTCTCGGCCTCGCCCCGTTCGTAGGCATCGGCGGTGTCGCGAAGGTTCTGCGCCAGCGTGGTCAGCTGCCGGTCGATCTCCAGTACGAGGTCCTGGGTGTAGGAGATCACCTCCGGTCGGCACGACAGCGCCTTCTCGGCGGCCGATCCCGCCGACGGCAGGGGCAACGTCGCCACGGTGGCCACGTAGGCGTTCATCTTGATCTGGTCGCGCCCCAGCTTGCCGACCGCCTCAGCGGCATCCCGCAAGATGGCGAGATCGTACGAAACCATTGTCCCCTCCCGAGCTCGGCGAGCCGAGCTGTCCGTGACATCTGCGCCTTGGATGTCACCTGACCCGACATGGTTCCCTTCGTGATTGCTTTCAAGCTGGAAACTACTTGCTAGCGTGCATACATGAAGCCTTGATGGAGGGCGCGGTGCTGATTCCGCCGGTGGCGTTCGTGACGCACTGGCCGGTGGCGATCGTGGCAGGAGCGCTCTGGCTGCTCATGCTGGTGGCCTTGCTCAGGTTCGCCGCCAGAAGTTTGTTTGGGTGCTGCCTCCAGCAATCAGCTTGCGGGACACCGTTCAGGTCGTTTCAGCTCCACGCGAATAGGTCCTGCGCCAGGCCCATCGCTGCGAAGAGGTGATCGCGGGAAGATTCGAGTTCCCGGCGCAACCGGGGCAGGTCCGCGTCGAGCAGTTGGCCTTTCCACTTGCGCACCTTGCCGGCGACGATCACCGTCTCGACGTTGGTGCGGTCCATCAGCGACACGACCGCTCCGGGAACGCTGTTGAGCGGGGCCACGTTGAGTGCGGTGGCGTCGAGCAGGACGATGTCGGCCTCCTTGCCGGGCGTGAGCGTGCCGGTCTTGCCGTCGAGTCCGAGGTGCTTGGCGCCGTTGACGGTCGCGTACCGCAGCACGTCGCGGACGGTAAGGAGTTCGGGAGTGCCCGGGGCCGGCGTCGGCCAGTTGTTCGGCGGCACGAGGTCGCCTTGGTCGAGAATCAGCTGGTTGACGGTCATGCGCTGCATGATCATCGCGGAGCGCATCTGGGTGAACGGGTCCGCGGCCATCGTCGTCTCGACGTCGGAGCTCAGCGAGGGCTCCATGCCCAGTCGCTGCATCGTGAGGATGGGCGGCGTGCCGTGCCGCATCGTCATCTCGATCGGGAAGGCCAGGGATACCTGCGCTCCGGCGTCCCGCAACCGTCGCCAGGTCTGGTCGGACATGCCGGTCATGTGGATGAACAGGTTGTCCGGCCCCACATCGACCCCGGCGTCACCCCGCGCGAGGTCGTCGAAGATGGGCCGCATCCCCCACGAGCCGACGGAGCGCGCGGCGATCCTGAGACCCAGCTCGCGGGCGATCGCCCAGGCGCGGGTGTACACCTGCCTGCCGAGGTGCAGCTCGCCGCCCATGACCATGCTCACCAGCTGGTCGTCCGAGGAGAACCACTGATCCTTGAGGCGGTAGGCGTCCTGCGGATACCGGGCTGTCGCGCGGCCGTCACCCTCGAAGAACCCGAACGCCGAACGCCGCCCGGTGTCGACCAGCGCCTGGATCGCCGCGTCGGTGTGCTCTGGGGAGTGGTGGATCTGGGAAACGTCCAGCACCGTCGTGACCCCGGTATCCAGCTGCGAAAGCCCGGCGAACAACGAGTTGACGTAGACGTCCGCCGGCCGGTAGTGCCGCGCGAATCCCCGCAGTATGTGCTCGCCGTAGTTCGGGTGCGCGCTCGGCGAGCCCGAATGGTCATCGAGAAGCAGACCATTGGCGAGAAACGCACGCTCCGCGGTCTCGAACAGGTGGTGGTGCGTGTCAACGAATCCCGGCAGGACGATGCGCCCCCGCGCGTCGATCACGCCGGCGCCGGCGGCGTGGATGCGGGGCCGGATGTCGACGATCTTGCTGCCCTCGACCAGGACGTCGGCGACCGCGAAGTTGCCGACGTTCGGGTCCATGGACATCACCGCGCCGCCGCGGATGACGTAGCGGCGTCCCCGCTGCCCGCTGTCCTTCGGCGGCTGCGCCTCGGCACCACCGTCCGCGGTGGCCCGCTCCGGCGGCTCACCATCGTCACGTCGTTCGGTCATGGGGCGCCTTCCTGCGCGCGGACGCCTGGGTGAGCAGGCTGAGTTGATGAGTCAACTGAAGGCTACGCCGCGGAGTTGATTTGTCAACTCGCGGGCTAGGATGACGGTATGAAGCAGCAAGGATTGACCGCACACGAGCTCCGCGCATGGCGGGTCTCCTTCCAGATGCTGGAGCTGCTGCGGACACGCATCGAGCAGCAGCTCCAGGCCAGCAGCGGGCTGTCCAACGCCGACTTCACCGTGCTCGCGTTGCTGTCCGAGGTACCGGACGGGCGGATGCGCGTCTACGAGCTCAGCCGAATGGCCAACTGGGAGAAGAGCCGCATGCACCACCAGCTCACCCGGATGTGCAAGCGTGGCCTGGTCGCGCGGGAGCGGTGCGGCTCACGCGGCATGGAGGCGGTGATCACCGCGAAGGGGCTCACCGCACTCACGCAAGCCGCGCCCAGCCACGCCCAAGAGGTCCGCCGCCTGGTCATCGACCGCCTCACGCGTGAAGAACTCGACCAGTTCGCCGACATCGCCGCCACGATCCTGGAGAACCTGCAAGCAGACCAGCCACCGGCCTAGGCGCAATGCCGGTCGATTAGGTGATCTTGGCTGGTCGGCGGCGGTGTCCGGTCGTGGCGGGCGGGACAATGGCGATTGTTGAGGTCGGTGGCCTGCTGGCCTTGTGTTGCTGTCGATGCTCTGCCCGTTTGACAGGGAAGTTACTCATTTTCCTTTTGACCACACGGGGATAGCGCCGGTCCCGGCGTTGCGGGTTGATCCCGGCGATGACGTCGGCCAGCAGCAGCCGGTAGTGATCATCATTGTGGCGCAGGGGGAAAAGACTCCGGTCGCCAGATCCGGGACCGGAGGACACGCACGGTGTTCTTGTGGGAGAGCCGGTCAGGATCCAGCAGGGCCTGACCGGCGGCGTCCACCTGCACGCACATCGTGGCGTAGTGCACCGCCAGATGCGCCCAGAACTCCTGCCGCACCCCCTCCGGCGACTTCGACCGGAAGATCTTCTCCTCGTTAAGCTGGACACTCTTGACCTGCTTGAAGAATCCCTCGATATCCCAGCGCTGGTGATAGACCGCGGCGAGTTCTGCCGCGGGAGCCCGCACCGGGTCCAGGACCGTGGTCACCAACCGGTAGACCTCCTGCGAACCGGGCAGCGTGTACTCGATCGCCCGAAGCCGGAACGGCCGCTGCCCCGAGGACTTCGGCGGGGTGATCTCAGCGATGAAAGACCCGTCACCCAGGCGTTGCGCGGGCAGCAGCCCCAGGTTCGCCGACACCCTCCACGCCAGATCCGCACCCGTGGCCGCCGCCGCCAGCCAGCGCCGGAACGAGTAGACGTGCCGGTCCGCCAGCACCAGCATGCCCGGCCGCAGCGAGGGAAACATCTCCTCGATCAGCATCGCCTCCCCGGCGGCATAGGCGTCCATCCGGGCGTCGAAGACCGCATGCGTGCCCACCTCGACCAGACACGCCGCCTGGATCTGCGGATACGCCGTTCTGCCCTCGCCACGGCCGGAACCCGGGCGGCCGAACTCGCGTTCGTTGTCTTCGGTGTCGGGCACGGTGAAGGTGGTCCCGTCCACCGCGGTCAGCAACCACTCCCGATACCAGGCACCCCGTGTTTCCTGCTGCGCCACGGGCTTCATCACCGCCCGCGCCACGGTTTCCATCGGACCCGCCCCCAGCCGGCGGCGGGCGTCCCCGATCGAGCCGGTCGTGGGCACCCGGTAACCCCGCCCGCCACGACCGAACACCGACATCAGGATCGCCATCGCCGAGCGGTAGGACTCATGCGGGAACAGGCACAACACCAGCGTGAAGTAGAAGACCAGCCTGGCCGGCAACGCCCGCGTCCGCTGCTCACGCCGCCAATACTGATCGATCACCCGATCGACCAGCTCAACCGGAAAAGTCCTGGTCAGCACACCGATAGCGGCCTGATCGGCCAAGCTCAGCCGCCCACCCACCTCAAGATCCACAAACCGCAGGCTACCGACCACCCCACGAACTAACCGACCGGCATTGGGCCTAGGCGATCATCGACCGCTCTGGTGTCGACTGGGCATGCGGCCCCGCCCGACTTGGTGCCATCGGCCGTGTGTTGCCCCACGCGATGACCGAGTAGATGCCTCGGTCCGGTGGGAGTGAAGGTGAACGTCCCCGGCACACCCCAGTTGTCGACGAGCGTCGCGAGTTCCTTGGGAACGTGAAGACCAGCGCCTCACCGGTCTCCGCGCAGAACGCGGCGGTGTGGATGTGCGTGGCCAGCGGGATCCCGGACGCGAACCCCCAGCGGCCGCTGATCCGGTAACCGCCGTCGGCTCGCACCGCGGTACCGAGGTAACCCGCGGTGGAGCCGGTGACGAACTGGACCGCCAGCACCGTCCAGCCAACGGAAGCGTCGTGGTACGACAGCTGTTCGATGGTCCGCACCACCTGCGACGGCGAGAACTCGTACCCGCCGAGCTCGCTGGGGATGCCGATCCGCAGCACCCCGGTGCTTTCCAGCGCGAGCACCACGTCGTCGGTGAGGGTGTCACTGGTGCGGGATGGGCACGCCTGCGGCGCGCAGCTTCGCCTCGACGAGCGCGTTCAGGCGGGTCCACGCCGCCGACGACTGGTCTTCGAGGTGGTGGTTGACCAGGCCGTACCGGGTGGCGGCATCGGGCCCCGGTTCGTAGCCGGCCGGTACCTCCAGCAGTTCGCGCTTGGCCAGCAGGTTGTCCGCCAGGGCGGCGGCCAGCTCGTCGATCCGGGGATCGTGCGGATCCCAGGACCGCGCCTCCCAGCCGCGTTTGGTCAGGTCGCCGAACTCGGGATCGTCGAGCCGGTGTTCGAACTGGGTCAGGAACAGGTCGAACAACTCCGGCGACAGCGCCTTGGACAGCACCAGCGCTTCTCGCTGACCGGTCACGTAGTCGTCGCTGAAGCCCAGTTCGGTGAGCCGGTCCAGGATCGCGAGCGCGCGGCCGGGGAGCAGGAGCCGGTCGCCGTCGGCGAGCCGGCGCAGGGTGTCGAGCCGGGCGGTCAGTTCGGCGATCCGCTCGGTGAGGCGCCGCTCGACGTCGACGAGCCCGGTGGTGAACTGCTCGGCGTCGGCGTCGAGCAGCGGCCCGACTTCGGCCAGCGGCACCCCGGCCGCGGCCAGCGCCCTGACCTGGACCAGCCGCAGCAGGTCGGCCGAGCCGTACCGCCGGTAGCCGGAGCTGTCGCGCGGTGGTTCGTCGAGCAGCCCGTGCCGGTGGTAGTGCCGCACGGTTTTCACCGTCACCCCGGCGAAGGCCGCCGCCTGACCGATCGTGACGCCGGTCAGCATGGCGGAGGTGGTCGAGGGAGCCATGCGACGAGTCTGGAGCCTGACCCGAGGTCAAGGTCAACCCGCCCATGGCCCCCTCGGGGGTGCTCAGCTCGCGGCCTGGTCGCAGAACTCCGCCTTGAGGAGCTTGCTCAGCGCCCGCGGGTACTCGTTGACCACGTCGACGTCGCGGTCCCCGCCGGTGAGCAACGCGGTCAGCGTCCGGCTCCCGTCGGGTGTGCTGTACATCAGTGCCCCGTACCCGATGGTGCTGCCGTTGTGCCGGAAGACGGTGGTGCCGCAGCCCGCGTCCTCCACGAACACGCCGAGGCCGTAGCCGACCTTCGGGTGCGGCTTCCGCATCTCGGCCAGCAGTGACGCGGGCAGGAGCTTCCCGCCCTGCAGTGCGGCGAAGAAGGTGTGCAGGTCCTCGGCGGTCGAGACCAGGTCACCGGCGCCGAACAGCAGGGACGGGTTCTGGCGGGTGACGTCGACCGTCTTCGTCACGCCGTTGTGCTGGTAGCGGTAGTAGCCGTGGGAGTGCGGTCCGGGGAGCACGGACCTGGCCCCCGGCGCCACCGTGCCCTTCAGCCCCAGCGGACCGGTGATCCGTCGCCGCAGTTCCTCGGCGAACGGGCGGCCGCTGAGCTTTTCGACCAGGAGCGCGGCCAGCGTGTAGTTGGTGTTGGAGTAGTTCCAGTCCGTTCCGGGCGTGAACAGCAGCGGCTTGGCCAGTGCGTACCGGACCAGTTCAGCGGGCTGGTAGGTGCGGAACCGGTTGTCCACCCAGTCCTGCCCGGTCGAAGGCAGGCCTGGTAGTTCCTGCCCGTTGTAGTAGTCGCCGGTGTGGCTGAACACCCCGCTGGTGTGCTGCAGCAGCATCCGCACGGTGATCCGCCGGTCCAGGGCGAACTCGGGCAGGTAGTCCCGCGCCGGGGCGTCCAGCCCGATCCGGCCTTCGGCGACCAGTTGCAGCACCATGGTCGCGACGAAGGTCTTGGTGTTGCTGCCGATCCGGCCCATCGCGTTCTTCGGAGGTTTCGCCGGCTCGCCCAGCTTGCGCACCCCGGCGCTGCCGGTCCAGGTGCCGCGCTCGTCGTCCACCCGCACCTGGATCCCGGCGAATCCGATGTCGACGAAGCCCTGTACGGCTTCCCGCAGCTCCGGACGTTCCGGCGCGGCCACCGCCGGCGCGGCCACCCCGGTCAGCAGCGCGACGGCCACCGCCGGAGCGGCCAGCTTGCGGAAACCTCGAGGCGATCTTGTCGTGGAAGTGTTCTTCATGACCGCCACCCTCCGGATTGACCTTGGGGCGGGGTCAAGTCGCTGGTTCTCCGGCTTCAGTGGCTTGCGCTTTCTGCTTGCCTTGCGAGGATTTCGGGTCTCGGATACGGCTATCGTCACATCAAGAACGGGCACATGACGGACTGGGAGAACATCGCCTTCATGGGCGGGTGGAACTGGCGGGACATGTGTTGAGGCGGGAGCCGAATTTGCTCGGTGAGCTTGTCCGCCGGCTGAACCTGGTCGGCGGGCAAGCCGCCTACCACGCCGAGGAGAAAAGCGTGGTCATTTCGGCGTGGCGGGACGAGCCGCTGGAGCCACCGGTTCGGCTGGCCGTAGACGAGGGCACGCTGGCACAGCACCTGTCCCTCCTGTACAGCGACGCGGCGGCGCTGTGGCCGAACACCGAACAGGAGGCCGGGGCGTTCAACCTGCTCACCGTGCACATCGAGGAAACCGTTCTCACCCGCAAGCCCGGGCAGGCGGACCTGATCCTGGACCGGGTCAAACGGGTGCCGGAATGGGTCGAGCCGGGCGACGGAGCTTGACACCGTAGGACGTGATTTCAGGGTAGCGCCGCTGGCCTCCGGCTAGGACGCCAAGCTCCGGTTGTCACATTCCGGAGGCCTGTCCGGTTCTTAACGGGTGACCTGACAGCTCTCCTCGGAGGATTCCTACCCGTGACGAACCAGATACTGGTGACGGGCGGCACCGGCCGGCTCGGCCGCGCGCTCGTGCCGCAGCTTCTGTCGGACGGTCATGCCGTCCGCGTCCTGAGCCGCAAGCCGCCATCGGACGAGCGGACGTGGCGCGGTGACCTGCTCACCGGCGAGGGCCTGGAGCAGGCGGTCGACGGCGTCGGCGTGATCATCCACTGCGCGACCGGCAACGGCCGAGCGGACATCGCCGGTACGCGCAACCTCATCCAGGCGGCGGCGCGAGCCGGACGCCCGCACCTGGTGTACGTGTCCATCGTCGGCGTCGGGCAGGTGGACCTGGCTTACTACCGGGCGAAGCTGGCCTGCGAGCAGCTCGTGGAGCGCTCCGCCCTGCCGTGGACGATCCAGCGCACGACCCAGTTCCACGAGCTCATCGTCTGGATGTGCACGAGCCAGCGCTGGTTGCCGATGATCGTGATGCCGAGCGGGGTCAGCTTCCAGCCCGTCGACGCGGGCGAGGTCGCCGCCCGCCTGGCCAGGCTGGCCGGCGCGCCACCGGCCGGCCGGGTGCCGGACATGGGCGGGCCCGAGGTGCGCCCCGCCGCCGAGCTGGCCCGCGCCTACGCTCGCTCGCGTGCCAGCCGCCGGCCGGTGGTGTCGCTGCCGATGCCGGGGGCCGGCATCCGCGGCTACCGCGAAGGGGGACACCTGACCCCTGAGCACGCCGACGGACGCATCACCTTCGAGCAGTTCCTCGCCGCATGAGTGCCCGCAATTGGCTGCGGGCAGGCCTGGGCTTCCTTGCCGTGGCGCAGTTCGCCGTGGGCGGCTGGGCGCTGTTGTCGCCCCGCTCGTTCTTCGACATTCCGTGGGTGGGGATGCGCATGCCGTACAACGCGCACCTGATGATGGACTACGGCGCGATGAGCCTGGCCACGTCGGTGGTGCTGGGCGTGAGCGTTTTCCTTGTGCGGCGGAGCATGGCCCGTACGGCGCTCGCCGTGTACCTGGTGTTCGCCGTGCCGCACCTGGGGATCCACGTCCAACTGCTGCACCACCTCACGCCCGGCGAACGCGTGCCGCTGCTGGCCGCCCTCACGGCGGCCGTGGTGATCCCGCTGGTGCTGCTTCCGCTCACCAGCAAGCTCGAAAAGGGGTGACGACCGCCCCGGGCGAGGTGGCTCCTGGCCCGGGGCGTCAGTCGCTTCAGTTGACGCAGGCATCAAAATAGGCCGTGTCACCAGTGGTGAAACTGTTCGGCAGGTCGATGAACCGAACCTCACCGTCAGGCCGACGGACGTGCCTGCTGGCGAGAGATGGTCGGTGAGGCACAGGATGTCCCGGCCGTCAGTGCGCTGGCGGTCAGGATCTTTCGCTTCATTTTTTGTCCCCCTCTGCAGTGGATTGCCCCTATTCGTTCGGGAGCTGCCGATTGCCACAGGCCAGTCAAAGATCAACGGGGCCGCTGGCCCGGCGGACAGGCGCTGCCAGGTGGTTTCCTGTGTACCCTCGGCAGGGACGGTTGCGACGAGGGGGAATTGTGGCGGCTAAGGACCCATCGATTCACCAGCTGCGCATGCTGCTCACGCTGGCCGAAGAACTCCACTTCAAGCGCGCGGCCAGCCGCCTCTACCTCACGCAGCCCGCGCTCAGCCAGCAAATCCATTCGCTGGAACAGCGCCTCGGCGTGCAGTTCTTCACCCGGACCAGCAGGCACGTCGAGCTGACGCCCACCGGGCAGGCGCTCCTGCCGCTGGTCGAGAAGGTGGTCAAAGCGACCGACCACCTTCGCACGGCGGCGTCCCGCTCGGTGGCCGGCGCGTCCCGGCTGCGGGTCGGCATGTGCGAGAACGTGGCCGCCCTGACCGCCACCCGGGGTGTGCTGGGTGCCTACCGGGCGCTGTACCCCTGCCTCGGCCCGGACATCCACGTGCTCGATTTCGTCGAGCAGACCACCGCGCTGGACAGCGGCGAGATCGACGCCGCGTTCGTCTACCTGCCGGTGCCCGACGGCCTGCACGCGGTGCCGTTGACCACGGAGCCCCGCGTGGTGTGCATCGCCAGCTCGGACCCGCTGGCGGCGCGCTCGTCGGTGACCCTGGCGGAGCTGGCCGGGCTTCCGGTGGTCAGCCTGGCGTCGCAGATGTTCCAGGGCGGCCAGCAGTTCTGGGCCGCCGACCCGCGGCCGGACGGCTCCCCGGTCCGCTACACCGACCACCGCGTCACCCGGTTCGAGTCGCTGCTGTCGATGGCCTCCTTCGGCGGTGCGATCGCCTTCGTCCCGGCCGTGGCGGCCGACCTCTACCCCCGCCCGGACATCCGGTACGTGCCGGTAGTGGACCTGCCCCACTGCACGTTCGGCGTCGTCTGGCCCGCCGCGCACCGGGAACGGCCGCAGATCGCGGCGCTCGAGGAGATCTGCGAGCAACTGCGCGGCGAGGGCCTGCCCGCCGGGGTCACGCAGGACGCCGGTGTCCGGCCGGATCTGCAGCCCATCGAGTGCTGACCGGACGTTTCGGCGAACGCCGCGTGCCGGGTGGGCCATCCGGTGGTATGCGCGAAACGATCGATAAGTGACCGGCTATCGAATCGCGCCAAACTCTGATTGATCCTTCCTTGCTAATCGCGACCGGCGTCAGGCGATAATGGGAAATCAGCTGGCACTAGAACTGGGGAGGCTTTGGTGCCGAAACGCTCGCATGATCAATACTGGGGAGATTCTGTCTCGGTGAGAGAAATTTCCGAAGTCAAATCAACTGATACGCTGCCGCACGCGGATGTGGCCCGCCGGGTATTGGAAGTGCTCTACCGGTTCCGGCGCATCATCGATTCGCCGGACGGCGATGACAGCGCGTGCATCGACTGCTTCGAAGCGCGACGGACGAAGATCGATCGATTCGTCGAAAACTGCGAGCGGATCGAGTTCGTCATTCCGGCCTTTCCCGCCAAGTCTCCCAACCGCACCAAGGTGCTGGGCGAGCTGCCGGACCTGAGCGAACGGCTGGCCCTGTCCTTCCTGCAGTCCCTGTGCGACTACATCAGCCACTTCTACCCGCCTGGCGCACGGATCACCATCTGCTCGGACGGCCACGTCTTCGGTGACGTGGTCGGCGTCAGCGACGCCACGGTCACCGCCTACCGGGAGAGCCTCGCCAACATCATCCGAACCGGAAACCTGACCTCGTTGGCGATTTACGGACTGGACGACGCATTCGGGATGATGAACTACCCGGTGCTGCGGGACATCCTGGAACGCGACTATTCGGACACCGTTACCGAGCTGAAAGAAAAAATTCGCGTAGACGACGGAACGCGTTCACTGTTCAATGGTATTCACCGCTTCCTGTTCGAGGACGCGGTGGGCGTGCACGGTGGTGAGGTTTCGCGGACCAAGCTGCGCACCGAGTCCAAGGAACGGACCTATCACACCATCCGCCGCAGCAATGCGTGGAGCCGGGTCGTCGCGGAAAAGTTTCCCGACGCGATGCGGTTGTCCATTCACCCACAGCCCGCGCATTCGGAGAAGTTCGGCTTGCAGCTGATGCGGACCGGGGACAGCTGGCTGACGCCGTGGCACGGCGTCGCGCTCGACGACGGGCGCTCCGTGTCGCTGGTGAAGCGGTCCGACGCCGAACGGGTCGACGCGACCATCGTCTGGCGGGAAGACCGGCCCAGCCACTTCGTCGCCCCGCACCTCAGCATCAGGCCCGAGGAGGCGGCCAGGTGACCGTCGCCGTCGAAAGCACCCCGGCCCTGCTCGGCGCCGGCCTGCGGGTGCCGCTGGTGACCGGCGGGCACGTCGAGTACGCCAATCTGGACTACGCCGCGAGCACCCCGTGCCTGGTGGACGTCCGGGACGGCATCGACCGGCTGCTGCCGTGGTACAGCAGCGTGCATCGAGGGGCGGGGCTGGCGTCGCAGGTGTCGACGATGGCGTACGAACGGGCGCGGGACTCGGTGCGGACCTTCGTCGGCGCGAAGCCCGACGCCGCGGTGATCTTCACCCGGAACACCACCGACGCGCTGAACCTGCTCGGCCGATCGCTGCCGGCCGGCACCCAGGTGTTCCGGTTCGCCTCCGAACACCACGCGGCGTTGCTGCCGTGGCGGAACGCCCGGCTGCACCGGCTCGGCATACCGGCCAGCCCCGAGAACGCCGTCCGCAGCCTGGCGCGCGCGTTGGCCGACGCGCCCAGCGGTCCGCGGCTGGTGGTGCTGACCGGGGCGTCGAACGTCACCGGCGAGCTGTGGCCGATACCCGAACTGGCCGAAGTGGCGCGGCTGTTCGGGGCGCACACCGTGCTCGACGCGGCGCAACTGGCCGGGCACCGGCCGATCGACCAGGCGGGCTGGGGCCTTTCGTGGGTCGCGGTGTCCGGCCACAAGATGTACGCGCCGTTCGGGACGGGCGCACTGGTCGGGTCGGGCGACTGGCTGGCCGACGCCGAGCCGTACCTGGTCGGCGGTGGTGCGACCGAGTCGGTCGCCGACGACGCCGGTGCCGAGACGGTGACCTGGACCGGGCTGCCGCACCTGCACGAGGGCGGCTCACCGAACGTCGTCGGTGCGCACGCGATGGCGGGTGCGTGCGAGACGCTGACGAGGCTGGGCTGGGGCCCGCTGGTCGAACACGAGCAGGCGCTGACGGCCCGGGTGCGCGACGGTCTCGCGAGTGTTCCCGGCGTGCGGCTGCTCGGGTTGTGGGACGAGGACCATCCGCGAACGGGGGTGGTGTCGTTCAGCCTGACCCGGCCCGATCCGCGGCTGGTCGCGACCGCGCTGGCGGCCGAGTACGGCATCGGCGTGCGGGACGGCGCGTTCTGCGCCCATCTGGCCGTGCGGTTCCTGCTGGACCGCTGTGGTCACGACGGGGCCGCTCAGGCGGTGCGGGTGAGCGTCGGCCTCGGCACCACCACCGAGCACGTCGACCGGCTGGTGCACGGGCTGCGCGAGCTGGTGTCGAACGGTCCGAAGTGGGCATACGCGGACACCGGCGGCGGCTGGCGGCCGCGGCCCGATCCCCGGCCAGTGCCGGAGTTGCGATGACCGGGTTGCGCGAGGTGATGGCGCGGTTCGCCACCGGGATCACCGTGCTGACCGTGGCCGGTGAGCACTGCCACGGCATGACCGCCAACGCGTTCAGCTCCGTCTCGCTCGAACCGCCGCTCGTGTTGTGCTGCGTGAACCGCAAGGCGCGGATGCACGCGGCGATCGTGTCCGCCGGCTCGTTCGCGGTGTCGGTGCTGAAGGCCGACCAGGAACCGATCGCCCGGTACTTCGCCGACCGGAGCAGGCCGAGCGGCCGCGCGCAGTTCGACGGCGTGCGCTGGACGCCGGGTGTCCGCACCGGCGCGCCGTTGCTGGCCGGATCGCTGGCCTGGCTGGAATGCCGGCTCGTCGAGGCCTACCGCGGCGGCGACCACTCGATCGTCATCGGCCAGGTGCTGAGCGCGCACTGCGGTACGGGCGAGGAGGCGCTGGTGTTCTTCGGCGGCGCGTTCCACCGGGTGGCCTAGGCATGGCGACCAGGCTGCTGCTCGTCCGGCACGGGGAGACGACCTACAACGCCAGCGGGGTGGTCAGCGGGCAGGCCGACGTGCCGCTCACCGGACCGGGCGACTGCCAGGTCGCCGCGCTGGCCCGGCGGCTGGCGGATCGGCGGATCGATCACGTCGTCAGCTCGCCGCTGGCTCGCGCGGTGGCGACGGCCGAAGCGATAGCGGCACCGCACGGGCTGGGTGTGCGGCTCGACGACGATCTGCGTGAACTGGGCATGGGGGCATGGGAGGGGCGAACGCCACGCGAGATCCGCGCCCGCGAGCCCGCCACCTTCGACGCCTGGCGCGCCCGCCCGGACCGGGTTGTGCCCGAAGGCGGGGAGAGCGTGGCCGCGCTGGCGGACCGCGCCATGCGGGCCGCGGAGAACCTGCCGCCGGGCACGGTTGTCTGGTCCACGCACGGCGGGTTCATCGGGGTGCTGCTCTGCCGGCTGCTCGGCGTTCCCCAGCATCGCCGGAGCCAGTTGCACACGGACAACGCCTCGGTGTCCGAGGTGTATTTCGACGGGAAGTACCCGGTCCTCCGTGCGCTGAACGCGACGGAGCACCTCGCCGATCTTCTGCCGGACCACCACCGGCCGGTCTACGCCAGCCCGTGAACACACCGGAAGGAGGACTCGCCCGCCCGCGGCACCCCGTCGCGGGATCGATAGGGTTTTCTTTATCGGTCGGCTCCGGTTATCCAATGGCTCGGTTGTTGCGTCGGCTCGATCGGATGTGAAATTCTACGGGAGTCGCCGGGGAGGCGAATTCTCGACCGACGTGATCAGCCGTGTCGTAAATCATTTCCAGCTCGGGTGATTCCGGGCGCTCACGTCGCAGCAAATAGCAGGAAGGCGATCACATGACGAATTCGGCAGTACCCTCCGCCCCGAGCTTTCCCTGTGGTTCCACCGAGCACACCAAGCTCAGGCACGTTCCGCTTCGCCCGTTCGGCCGCGTGGTGCAGGCATCCGGTGGCCGGGGCAGGATCCAGGACATCCCGGTCGAGATGGTCCGCCGCTGGACGGAGGAGTCGCGGGTGCTGGTCCTGCGCGGGTTCGACCTGCTGGACCCGCTGGAATTCGCGGACTACTGCCGTCAATGGGGCGAGGTGCTCAAGTGGGATGACCAGGAAGTGATCGACCTGGTCATCCAGGAGAATCCGAAGAACTACCTTTTCGGCAGTGGTGACGTCCCATTCCACTGGGACGGCGCGTTTGTCGAAGCGAACCCGCGGTACTTCATGTTCCAGTGCCTCGACGCGACACCGGGCGTGGGCGGGGAAACGGTTTTCTCCGACACCACGCAGGTCTACCGCGACGTGAACGAAGAGCTGCGCGAGCGGTGGAGCCGGATCAGCATGACCTACTCGACCGAGAAGGTCGTGCACTACGGCGGTGAGATCACCGAACGGCTGGTCTCCCAGCACCCCGCGACCGGGCTGCCCGTGCTGCGGTTCGCCGAGCCGCTGGCGCCGGAGAAGTACAAGAACCCGGTCCACGTCAAGGTGAACGGCGTCGACGAGTCCGAAGCGGACGAACTGCTCACCACGCTGGCGGAACTCGTGCACCGGCCCGAGTACTGCTACGACCACGACTGGCGGGCTGGCGACATCGTGCTGGCGGACAACTTCTCGCTGATCCACGGGCGCAACGCGTTCACCGGGCCGACCAAGCGCCATCTCCAGCGGGTCGAGGTCATCTGAGTCCCATGGCAGCCACGACACCGAGTGAGGAGCGGGGCATGGAGGTGGGCTTGGCGTGGGACGCGGTCGGGCCGATCGACGGCGGGCGCGGCCTGCTCGAGCTGGCCAGGACCGCCGGGTTCGACACGTTCCTGGTGTTCGACCACCTGATCAACGTCTTCCCGCGGCAGGCGTGGGATGCCGGCTTCAGCTATCTGGCCACCGGCCTGCCGACACCCGACCAGTCGCTCGAATACGCGACCGTGCTGGGCGACTTCGCCTCGCGCGCCGGGTCGGTGCGACTCGCGGTCGGTGTCACCGATCCACGCCGCCGGCATCCGGCGGTGCTGGCCCAGGCGGCGCTGACCCTGGCCCAGCTCACCGAACGCCCGCCGGTGCTCGGTATCGGCGCGGGCGCACTGGAGAACCTCCAGCCGTACGGCATCGGCCACGACCACCCGGCCGGCCGGGTCGAGGAGGCGTTGCGCCTGCTGCGGATGCTCTTCGACACCAAGGGCCCGTACGACTTCGAAGGCCGGTTCTTCACCCTCGACCACGCGATCATGGACCTTCGGGCGCCGGACGGTGGTGTGCCGGAGATCTGGGTGGGTGGCGGTGGTCCCCGGATGACCGCGCTCGCCGGGCGTTATGGCGACGGCTGGCTCCCGCCGGAGCTGATGCCGCCTGCCGAATACGCCCGGAAATGGGCGGTCGTCCGGGAATCCGCCGTCGCGGCCGGGCGTGACCCGGATCGGATCGTGGCCGCCGGGGGAGTGCCGATCGTGGTGGCCGAAACCGACGCCGACGCCCGGGAACTGGCCAGGACAAAGGCAATCCGGTTCGTGGCACTGCACGCCGGTGCGGCCAAGTGGCACGAATGCGGTGTCTCCCATCCGTTCGGCGACGACTACCAGGGGCTGTCCCAGTTGCTGCCGCATCGGCTGACCCGTGAGGAGGTCGAGCACGCGTTGTCCCGCGTGACCGACGAACTGGTCGCCGAGGTGGCGATCGTGGGCAGCAGGCAGACCGTGCTCGACCGGCTCGGCGAACTGGCCGACGCCGGTCTGCGGTTGCCCGTGCTGATTCCGGTCTCGGCCCTGGCTTCCCCGCAGGCCGCCGAGTACACAGTGGACAGTCTGGCTTGGCTGGCCGCCGAGGTGCGGTCGGCCGATTTCGCCCGGCAGGTGACCGCATGACCGGCATCGGCGTGATCGGCGCCGGGATCGCCGGGCTGCACCTGGCCCTGCGCCTGCAGCAGCTCGGCGTGCCGGTGACGCTGTATTCCGCGCAGACGCCCGGCGAACTCGCCACCGCGCGGCCGCGGAACTTCCCGGCGCGGTTCGGCCCGACGCAGCAACGAGAAAAGACGCTCGGGGTGCGGGCGTGGGAGTCCGACGACGCCCGGGTGCGCAGCTGGTCGATCACCATCAACGGCGGCGGCCTCGACCTGGAGTTCGCCGCGACACTGACGCCACCGTCGAGCGTGGTGGACTTCCGCCGCTACCTCCCGCACCTGTTCGAAGAGTTCGTCAACCGCGGTGGCGACGTGATGATCGGTGCCGTCACCGCGGCGGAGGTCGCCGGACGGCACGATCTGGTGGTCGTCGCCAACGGTGACCGGTCCCTGCGCGAGGTGTTCCCGGTGGATCCGGCGCGGTCACCGCACACCACACCACAGCGGATTCTCTGCAGCGGCTTCTACCACGGCATCGTCGAGGACGTCCCGCACTCGCTGGATCTGTACTTCCTGCCCGGAATCGGGGAGATCCTGCGGATTCCGTTCCTGTCCCGCCTCGGCCCGGCACACGTGCTGGCGTTCGAGGCGGTCCCCGGCGGCCCGCTGGAGCCGCCCGCCCATCTCGACGCCGACGCCGATCCGGACGGTTTCCGCCGGGAGGTGTTGCGCCTGGTGGCCGAGCACGCACCCAGCCTGCGCGAACGCATCGACACCACGCGGTTCGACCTCGTCGCGCCCGGTGAACTGGCGCAGGGCGGGGTCACTCCGGTGGTCCGGCGGCAGTGGGCCCAGCTCGGCGACGGGACCTGCGCGCTGGCCATCGGCGACGCCTGGATCACCAACGACCCGCTCACCGCCCAGGGTGCCAACCTGGGCTCACACACGGCATTCACGCTGGCCGAGCTCATCGCCTCGGCGAACGGGCCGCTCGACGCCGGGTTCTGCCGTGCCGCGTCCGCTCGGCTGTGGGAGCACGCGCGGCACGTCGTCGAGTGGAGCAACGCGTTCCTGGCCCCGCCCCCGCCGCACGTCGTCGAGCTGTTCGGCCGCGCGGCGGAGGACAAGCGGATCGCGGACGCGTTTGTCAGCGGCTTCCACGACCCGGTCGCGATGTGGGCCGTGCTGTCCAGTCCGGAAGGGGTGGATGCCTTCGTCCAGAGCTGCACCGAGCTGACCAGTTCACCGCAAACCGCCGGCAAAACCGATTGATTCGAGAGAAAAATGCCCATCAGCGTCCTGTCCCTCATGGTGTGCGTATTCGGCATCACCACAGGTGAGTTCGTGCCGGCCGGGATCCTGCCGGACATCGCCAACGATCTCGACGTGTCCATTTCCTCGGCCGGTCTGCTGGTCACCGCGTACGCCATCGGCATGATCATCGGTGGCCCGCTGGTGACCGCGCTCACCGCCCGATATCCGCGGAAGCGGCTGCTGTTGATCCTGCTGGTGATCGCGATCGTCGGAAACGTGGTTTCCGCGCTCGCGCCCGTTTACGCCGTGTTGTTCGTCGCGCGCTTCATCACCGCGACGGTGACTTCGACTTTCTTCGCCAACGCGATCGTGATCGCCACGTCCACCGCGCCGCCGGAGAAGCAGGCGTCCACCGTGGCGAAGCTGATCCTCGGTCTGACGCTCGCGATGATTCTCGGCGCGCCACTCGGCACCTGGGTCGGCAACAGCTTCGGGTGGGAGGCGACTTTTGTCGCCATCGCGATCACCTGCGCGGTCGGCCTGCTGCTGGTGCTGCGCTTTGTGCCGTCGGTCCCCAACGACGTGACGACCTCGGCGTTCGGTGAGCTCAAGGTGCTCCGCAAGCGCGGTGTGCAGCTCGCCATCCTGGTCACCGCCGTCGGCAGCGCGGGCCAGCTGATCGCGTTCACCTACTTCGCCCCGCTGATGACCGACCTCACCGGGTTCTCCACCGCCGCGGTGCCGATCCTGCTGCTGGCCTACGGGGTCGGTGCGACGGCGGGGAACCTCGCCGGGGGCTGGCTGTCCGACCGCGCGCTGATGCCGTCGCTGATCGGCATGCTCGCGGTGACCACCGCGGTCCTGCTCGGCATGTGGCTGGCCAGCTCGAACCTCGTCGGCACCGCGATCCTGGTCTTCTTCATCGGGGCGCTCGGCTTCTCGATCGTTCCCGGCATGCAGGCGAACGTGCTGAAGAACGCCGCGCAGGCACCCACCTTGGCGCTCGCGGTGAACGCGTCCGCCTACCAGATCGCCGTGGCGTTCGCGGCGTGGCTCGGCGGCTTGGTGATCGACGGTGGTCTGGGCCTGCGCCCGGTCTATCTGGTGGCCGCCGCGGTCACCGTCGCCGGCATCCTCGTCACGCTCTTCGCCTGGCAGCGGGACCGCCGTCCGGCGGCGGAGCCCGAAGTCACGGCAACTACGTGACGCGCCGCTGAGCAACTCCACCTTCTTCGCCAACCGCAGAGGAGCGGTCCATGGAACACGACTCCGTCGTCGACGCGGCGTGGGCGACCGGCCAGGTCGGCGACCCGGAAACGGTATTCGTGGAAACCGGGAACAGCGACGCCGACTATCGTCAGGGGCACGTGCCCGGCGCCGTCTGGATCGGCTGGGACGAGTTCCAGGACGATCTGCGGCTGGGTGTCATCGACCGCGGCTCGTTCGAAAAGCTGCTGAGCCGGAAAGGCATCGGCAACCACGACACCGTCGTGTTCTATTCGGGGAACAAGAACCTGCTCGCGGCGCTGGCACTGTGGTATTTCCGGCTGTACGGCCACCGGGCGGTGAAACTGCTCGACGGCGGCAGGGAGAAATGGGAGCGCGACGGCCACCCGCTCACCGCCGAAGAGACGGTTCGCCCGGCGACCAGCTACCAGGCCGCGGACCCCGACCTCTCCATCCGGGCGACGCGCGACGAGGTGCTGGCGGCGATCGGCACCAAGGAACTGATCGACGTCCGCACCCCGGACGAGTATGCGGGCCGCATCTTCGCCCCCGGGTTCGCCGGTGAGGCATTCGCTCCGGGCAACAACCCGCACGAGGTGGCGCAGCGCGCGGGTCATGTGCCCGGGGCGGTGAACCTGGAATGGGACGCGGTGCTCAACGAGGACGGCTCGTTCAAGTCCGAGCGGGAGTTGGAACGGTGCTACGCCGGGCTGGACCTGGCACGCGGAGCCATCACCTACTGCTGGGTGGGCGCTCGCTCGGCGCACACGTGGTTCGTGCTGAGCGAGTTGCTCGGCAGGCCCGATGTCAAGAACTACGACGGGTCCTGGGGCGAGTACGGCTCGCTGGTCGGTGTGCCCGTCGAACGCGGCGACGGCAGTCGCTGATCCCGATCCATCCCGAGCAGAGGAGGTGCGCGATGCGCCAGGACCTGATGGCCGCCATCGACGGCCTTGCCCCGCAGCTGACCGAGGCCGCCGGCGAGGCCGACGCCGAACGGCGGCTGGCCGACAAGACCGTGGCCGCGATGCAGGAGGCCGGGTTGTTCCGTGCCGCCGTGCCGAAGCGGTACGGCGGTGGCGAGGCGTCGCTGCGCACGCACATCGACGTGGCGGCCGCGGTGGCCGCGATCGACGGCAGCGCGGGCTGGCTGACCGGCCTGTGGAACGGCAACAACTGGTGCGTGGCCCTGTTCCCCGAACAGGCGCAGGACGACGTCTGGGGCGGCAATCCCGATGCGCTGGTCAGCGGAGCGCTGAAGCCGAGCGGCCCGGTCCGCAAGGTGCCCGGCGGCTACCGGCTCAGCGGTGCGTGGAGCTACGCCTCCGGCATCTGGCACGCCGAGTGGACGATCGCCGCCGCCGTCCTGGACGACGGCCCGG
This sequence comes from Amycolatopsis albispora, assembly GCF_003312875.1. NCBI lineage: Bacteria > Bacillati > Actinomycetota > Actinomycetes > Pseudonocardiales > Pseudonocardiaceae > Amycolatopsis > Amycolatopsis albispora. The sequence continues at coordinate 4,631,848 of NZ_CP015163.1, read as the reverse complement.
CGGCCTTCCTCGTCCCGCGCGAGGACTTCGAAGTCGTCGACGAGTGGTACATGGCGGGCATGCGGTCGACCGGCAGCAACCGGTTCGTGGTCGATGACGCGTTTGTGCCCGACCACCGGGTACTGCCGCTGGGGCCGGTGGTGGGCGGCGCGAACGTCACGCCCGAGGTCGCCCCCGCCTACCGCACGGCGATGGTCCCGACGCTGGTGTTGATGGTCGCCGCGCCACAGCTCGGACTCGGCCGCGCCGCGCTGTCCCATGTGGTCGAAGCCGCGGCGCACAAGGGAATCGCGTTCACCAGCTTCGCCAGGCAGGCCGAGTCGGTCGGCTTCCAGCTCCAGGTCGCCGAGGCGGCCGCGGCCATGGACACCGCGGAACTGCACCTGTACCGAGCGGCCGGCGCGCTGGAGCAGCACGCCGCCGACGCCGTCTACCCCGGGGAACTGCTCCGCGCCCGCTACCGCTCCGACGCCGCGGTGGCGTCGCGCAGCATCAACCGCGCCTTGGAAACCCTGATGACCGCCCACGGTTCGAGCGGTTTCGCCGACGCCAGCCCGGTGCAGCGGATCTGGCGGGACGCCAGCGTGGCCGCGCGCCACGGAATGCTCGTGCCGCAGGTCAACCTGGAGATCTACGGCGCGGCGCTGCTCGGCGTGCCCAACACCGTGACCCCGTTCGCGTGACCACCGGCTCGCCGGAAGAAGTGGAGAACCCGTGACGTACACCCTCGGACTGATCGGCAGCGGAATGATCGGCGGTGTGCTGGCCCGCCTTGCCGTCGATGCCGGCCTGGACGTCGTGCTGAGCAACTCACGCGGCCCCGAGACCCTCGACGGCCTGGTCGCCGAACTCGGCCCGCGAGCACGAGCGGCGACGCCCGCCGAAGCCGCCCAATCGGGTGACTTCGTGGTGGCGACGATCCCGCTGTCCGCCTACGACCGGCTGCCCAGCACCGCGCTGGTGGGTAAAACCGTGATCGACACGATGAACTACTACCCGGGGCGCGACGGCCACATCACCGTGCTGGACAACGGGGAACTGACCTCCAGTGCACTGGTGCAGCGTCACCTGTCGGGCTCACGGGTGGTCAAGGCGTGCAACAACCTGTTCTTCCTCAGCCTGCTCACCGCCGTCCGGCCCGCCGGCGCGGCCGACCGCAGCGCACTGCCCATCGCCGGTGACGACGCCGGTGCCAAGGCGGACGTGACCGAGCTGCTGGACCGGATCGGCTACGACGTGGTCGACATCGGCACGCTGGCCGACAGCTGGCGCAGCGAACCGGGCATGCCGGTGTACGTGCTGCCGTATTTCCCGGCGCAGCCACCGTTCGCGGCGAGCCCGGCCGAGTTGCGGCGCTGGTTCGCCGACAATCCGGGGCCGGGGGTGCCAGCCGCGGAAGTCAAGGCTCTGGTCGCCGGCGCGGTTCGGGTTCCCATCGCGGATCGGCTGCCTACCTGAGACCCGGACGGCGCGCCGTTCCGCTCGTCGGCCGGGGAGTTCGGGTGGACGTGCTGGGTAGAGTGGCGGCGTGTTACTGGGTTGACGGTGATGGGGGACGCAGCGTGACGGGTGCGGGCCGGGTGCCGGCGGCGAGGTTGCCGGTGCCGCGGGTGGTGGTGAACCGCGTGGACGAGTTCAGCCGCCTCGAAGCGGAGCTGGTCGAGGCTCGCCGGAGCGGTCACCAGGCGGTCATCGTGGTCACCGGGATTCCCGGGGTGGGCAAGACAGCGCTCGTCGCGGCGTTCGCCGAGCGGATCCGGCAGGGCTTTTCCGACGGGGTCCTGTACGCGTCGCTCGGTGCGTCCGGTGAGACGGTGTCGCAGGCCGACGTGCTGCGCCGGTTCCTGCGCCGGTTCGGCGTGGACAAGCCGCCGGAATCGTGGGACGACCTGGTGGCGGAGTACCAGGACCTCACCGCGGACCGGAAGCTGCTGGTGGTGCTCGACGACGTCGAATCCGCCGCCCAGCTGAAGAACCTGCTGCCGAACTCGCCGCACAGCCTGGTGCTGGCCACCAGCCGCAAGTGGGCCGAGGCGTTCGAGCTGGAGGACTTCACTGTGGTGGAGGTGCGGCCGTTCGCGCCACCCAGTTCGGTGGAGTTGCTGGCGACCAAGCTCGCCGGGGAGCGGCTGACGGCGGCGGCCGACCACCTGCCGGTGCTCGCCGAGCTGTGCGGTCACCTGCCGTTGGCGCTGCGGGTGGCGAACGCGCGCCTGCGGGCGCGGCGGCACCAGCCCGTCGCGGACTTCGTCGAGGAACTGCGGGCGGCCCCGTCCTTGGTGCGGGAGCTGGCGGTGGACAGCGATTTGCTGGTCGCCCAGCTTTTCGACGTGTGTTACGCGGACCTGCCGCCGGAAGCACAGGAGGCGCACCGGCTGCTCAGCCTGCACCCCGGCGCGCGGTTCGGGCTCCCGGCCGCGGCGGCGCTGTTCGGCCGTGACGAGGACACCTCGCTCCGCAGGCTGGAGTCGCTGGTGACGGCCAATCTGCTCACCCGCGTCGACGAAGGCCGGTACGAGCAGCACAGCCTGCTGCGGGACCACGCCAAGGGCCTCACCGCGGACGACCACGACACGGAGTGGCGGCAGGCGCTGGAGAACGTGGTCGGGTACTACCTGGAGTTCGCGGTGGCCCGCGCCCGTTCGCTGAGTGATCGGCTGCGGTTCGGCGAGTCCTTCGATCGGGTGGCCGCGGCTTACACGGGTCCCGGAGCGTGGCAAGCGGCGGTGGCCGATCTGGAGCTGGAGCAGGCCAATCTGCTTCGCGCGGTCGAGCTGGCCGAGGAGACCGAGCTCGACTCGCTGTGCTGGCAGCTGTGTGAGGCTTTGTCGACCTATCTCTACCAACTGGAACTGCACGGTAAGAGCCTGGAAGTCTGCGATGTCGGCCTGGGCGCCGCGGAGCGCGTCAAGGATGCGACCGGCGACGCGCGGCCGTTGCTGATGCTGCGGTTGCAGCGAGGCATGTCCTACTTCGGCTTGGTGGAAAACGAGCGGGCGGAGGCAGAGTTCGAGGCCGCCGCCGCGCTGGCCGCCGAGCTGCCCGGGGACGAAGTTGTGGTGTTCACCCGGGCCAAGGCGGTGCAGTGGCAGTCCTTTGTGGACCAACGGCTCGGCAGGAACGAGGCGGCGGTCACGCGGATTCTCCAGGCACGCGAACTGATTCTGGTCCCGGATTTCCCGGAAGCGCACCGCGCCAGGGAGCTGGCGCTGATCGGCCTCAACGGCGTGACGATGCTTGCGCGCGCCGGACGGCACGCCGAAGCGAGTGAGGTGGGCCGTCAGGCCATCGAGTTCTTCGCCGACGGGCCAGAGCTGCACAACCGGGTGAAGGCGACGGCCAACTTCGGCGAGGCGTTGACGCTGGCCGGTGAGGAACAGTTCGCGGAAGCGGAGCGGCTGCTGCGGGAATCCCTTGGCCAGGAACGGGAATTGGGGCTCAAGTCCTGGGAGGCGCACACCGCCCAGGTCCTCGCCGGTCTGCTGGAACGCACCGGCCGCGCGGAGGAGGCTCGGGGCCATCGGGCGCGGGCCAGGGAGCTGGCGTCAGGGCAGTCGGCGGACGACGACTGACTCCACCGGCACGGTCCTGGTACCGGTGGTGATCACGAACCGCGGCGGCAACGTGCCGAGGTCACCGCGGGTCGCGAGCCAGGTGTGCACGGCCGCGGCGGCCAGGGCCGGGGAATCGGTGTGCAGCGCCACTTGCCAGCTGTCGCGGACCAGGATCCGGCCGTCACCCGGCGCGGCGGTGGCCAGCACCGTTGCGGTGGGGTGGCGCCGGCGTGCCTCGGCGAGGTCGGTGCCTTCGATGAGCACCGCGGTCGCCTTGGTCACCAGGTCGGGTTGGGCGTGGTCCTCGTGCACCACCAGGCAAGCGGTGTCCAGCAGTGCTTCGGTCGCGCTGGTCCCGGTGATCTCGGCCGGGTAGCGGACGGCGTGGACGGTGTCGCCGATGGTGCACACCACGTGGTCCGCGGTGGCGTTCTGTCGCGATTGGACGGTGAGGGCGCCTGGTGGGATCGGTGGCACGAGGGCCGCGGACGTCGGCTCGTCCAGGTTGAGGTGGCGGTAGAACAAGGTCCTCAGGCGAGCGGCTGACTCGCCGGGGCAGGACGTCAGCGCCGAGCCGACGGGCTCCGCGTCGGCCGGAGGAGCCGCCAGTGCTCGGGTGATCTGCTGGTGCAGCGGGGAATGCCGGTGCAGGCGTCCGGCCGTGTCGCCGAGCACCCCGGCCGCGGAGCCGGGGACGACGTCGGCGTCCGGGAACGCGGCGAGCAGGACCTTGGTGCCGATCCCGGCGCCGTAGCAGGTGGTGGCGCCGTGGTCGCCCAGGACCAGGTCGGCGGCGATGAGCGTGGCCTGCCAGCCCTCGGTCGGCGGGACCACGATCAGGCCGGCCCGGATGCAGTCGGCCAGCCAGGTGTGGACCTGCCAGGGGCCGTGGCCGTGCCAGATGTTCGGGTGGAGAACGGCGCAGACCCGGTGGGTCTCGGCGTCCAGGCCGGCGAGGGTCTCGCGGAACAACGACGGCCAGGTGCCGAGCAGCGATCGGGTGGACCAGGTGCTGGTGATGGTGATCAGCTTCTGGCCGGGGCTGACGCCCAGCGCCGCGCGGTAGCTCTCACGCAGGTGCGCGCTGCGCAACATCCGGTCGAAGCACGGATCCCCGGCGACGACCGCGGTGGGCACGGCGGCGGGGGCGCTGGCCTGGAGCAGCGGCAACTGGTCTTCGTGGGAGAGGACCAGCGAATCCGCGATGGGACGGCCGTCGTAGAGCAGCCACTCGGGACCGAAGCCGAACGGGTTCCGGGTTCCGGGTTCCGGGTTCCGGGTTCCGGGTTCCGGGTTCCGGGTTCCGGGTTCCGGGTTCCGGGTTCCGGGTTCCGGGTTCCGGGTTCCGGGCTCCGGGCTCCGGGCTCCGGGCTCCGGGCTCCGGGCGAATATTTAGCATAGCCAGCGCCGTGCGGCAAGATCACGATCGGGGCATCCAGCTCGGTGAGCCCGCCGAAGTTGGCCGCGATCGCCAGGTCGAACCGGGTGTCGATGGCCTGGTGCCACGGGATCGTGACCACGCCCAGCTCGTCGAGGAACCGGTGCAGCCCGTGCCGGAAGGGGTCCGAGCCGTTCCAGCTGAACACCACCTGGATCCGGGGATCCGAGTCGAACACCGTCACGACGTCGAGCAGCCTCAGCAGCGAGGTGACGTGGTGCGCGACGACGAGGACCAGCCGCTGCGGCTCGACGGTGTTCCAGTGCCGCGCCTGCAGGCCGATCGGGACTTTGACCGGGGGCACGGTGGACACGGATCTCCCTGCTGGACGAGGTGGCGCGGTGGTGCCCAGCAACCGTAACCGACCATCGGGATCGGGTAGCTCGAGCCACGGGGCGACGTGGCTCACGAAACGGCGGACCGCGTCGACGTGGTCGTGCGCGTGCACCGCGCGGTGGAACCCACGCCGGCGCATCCGGGCCCGCTCCGCCGGGTCGAGAGCCAGCGCCCGGCGGAGTGCGTCGCCGAGCCGCGCGGGAGAGCTCGGCGGGCACAGGAACCCGGTGACGCCGTCGGTGACCTGCTCGGCCAGCCCGCCCGCGGTGGTGGTGATCACCGGCGCGGCACCGGCCGCGAACGCTTCCAGCGGGATCCGGCCGAACGGCTCCACCCGGGACGGCACGACCACGCCGCGCAGCCCCGGGTGCCCGAGCAGGTCGGCGACCTGCGGGCGGAACCTGGACAGCAGCGTCACCGGGAGGTCCAGCTCGCGCAACCGGGCGACGAGCGCCTGCTGGTAGCCGGTGGTCTCGGGGGACTCGTCGCTCGCCGCCAGCACCAGCGGCGGAACCGGGGAGCCGTCGGCGCGGAGCAGGGCGAGTGCGTCGAGCAGGTCGTCGAAACCCTTGTAGGGCTGGGCTCTTCCCATGGACAGCAGGAACTCCGGCGGCAAGCCCGGGAACGCCGATGGGCGCCGCTGGTACCGGGGCCACTCGCGGTGGGACAGGCCGTCCCGCAACGACACCATGGCGCTCCGGGGCACGCCGTAGTCGGCGCGCAGGTGAGCGTCCATGTAGCCGGAAATGGCGCCGATGCGCGTTCCGTCGGTTTGCAGCGCATTTCGTTCCCAGCGGATCCGGGCGTGGTCCCACGGGGTGTGCAGCAGCCCGCTCGACCGCGGCACGAGCACCGTGCGCTCCCGGACCGCGGGCGGCAGTTCGGCTGCCAGGCCGAGGAACGGGACGTCGAAGGCGATCACCAGCAACGAACCGGCCGAAGGCAGCTCGCGGATGCGCTGCGCGGTGTGCACGGCGAGCCGGCGGAAATTGGCCAGGCCACCCCAGCGGTCGCGGCCGCCGGTGCCGTTGTCGACGGGCAGCACCTTGGCGTTCACCCGGCTCAGCAACCGCCGCGCCGAGGCGTGCCACTCGGGGTGCCGCTCGTGGGATCGCTCGCTGAGCCAGACCGGGAGCACGACCAGCCGCACGCCCGGCGGCAGGAGCGTGATGAGCGCGTCCAGAAAGCCGCGATTGGCGTAACCGGCGCCGGTGCCGCAACCGTAGAACCCGTCGTGCACAGCCACCACGACGGTGGGCTGCCCGCTCTCGACCGGCCGGTTCGGCCGAAAGCCACGCCGATTCACGACCTTGCCACGGACAGGCGAAGTACTCGATGGCGGGCTCCCCGTTCCACTGAGCCCACTTCCGTCAGGTGGGAGTTTCGAGCGGCTCGTCTTCTTCCGGCGCCGTGCTCAGCTGGTCTCGGACGTAGGTCCAGATCACCGCGAACATCGCCGCGACCGGGACGGCCAGCAGGCTGCCGGTGATGCCCGCGAGGCTGCCGCCCAGCGTCACCGCCAGCAGCACCACCCCGGCGTGGAGGCCGAGCCCGCGGCTCTGCAGCATGGGCTGGAAGACGTTGCCCTCCAGCTGCTGCACCAGGATGATGATGCCCAGCACGATCAGCGCCTCGACCCAGCCGTTGAACACCAGCGCGATGAGCACCGCCACCGCACCGGCGAACAGCGCGCCGATGATCGGCACGAACGCCGCGACGAAGGTCAGCACCGCCAGCGGCAGCACCAGCGGCACCCCGACGATCCACAGGCCGAGCCCGATGAACACCGCGTCGAGCAGGCCGACGAAGGCCTGTGACCGCACGAACGAGCCGAGCGTGCCCCAGCACCGCTCCGCCACCACCGGCACGTCGGTGGCGAGGCGCCCCGGCAGCTGACGGCCCAGCCACGGCAGGAAACGCGGCCCGTCCTTGAGGAAGAAGAACATCAGGAACACCGACAGCACCGCGGTGACCAGGCCGTTGGCCACGGTGCCGACACCGGTGGCGGTCGCGGTGAGAATGCTGCCGACGCTGTCCTGGATCCGGGTGACCGCGGTGTCCAGCGCGCCGCTGATCTGGGCCTCGCCGATGTTCAGCGGCGGCCCGGCCGCCCACTGCCGCAGCTGCTGGATGCCGTCGACCACCCCGTCGGCCAGCGCGCCGGACTGGCTCGCCACCGGGAGCACGATGAGCAGCACGATCCCGGCGACGAGCAGCAGGAACAACACGGTCACCGCCGCCGCGGCCAGTGCGGCCGGCCAGCGGCGGCGGCGCAGGAACCGGGCGATCGGCCAGGTGAGCGTGGTGATCAGCAGCGCGATCACCACCGGCCAGACCACCGCCCACATCCGGCCGAGCAGCCACAGCACCACCCCGGTCAGCGCCAGCACCACCAGCACCTGCAGGGAGATCCGCGCCGACGTGCGCAGCGCGGCGCGGGTCTTCACGGCATCCAGCGACACACGCATGGGGCACACCCTAGACAACCGGGCCCGCCGCCGCTGGCCGTCAGCCTGTGGGCACCCGGTCCTGGACCGGTGGCGCGCTGGCTGCTTCCTCGATGCCGAACCGCCGGTGGATCCGCCGCAGCGCGGGCGGTGCCCACCAGTTGGCCCGCCCGGCCAGCCGCATCAGCGCGGGCAGCAGCACCCCCCGGATCAGCGTGGCGTCGACCAGCACCGCCACCGCCATGCCGAGGCCGATCATCTTGAGATAGACCACACCGCCGGTGGTGTAGACCGCGAAGGACGCCGCGAGCACCGCGGCCGCCGCGGTGACCAGCGGTGCGCTGCGCTGGAGCCCGATCGGGACGGCGGCCGTGCTGTCGCCGGTGCGCAGGAACTCCTCGCGGATGCGGGACACGATGAACACCTCGTAGTCCATGGACAGCCCGTAGACCACGCAGAACATCAGCATCGGCATGCTGGACTCCAGCGTTCCGGTGGCGGTGAAGCCGAGCGCACCGGCCAGGTTGCCGTCCTGGAACACCCAGACCAGCACACCGAACATCAGCCCGATGCTGAGCAGGTTCAGCACGGTCGCCTTCAGCGGCAGCAGCACGCTGCCGGTGAGCAGGAACAACACGGCGAAGGTGAGCAGCAGGATCACCGCCAGCACCAACGGGATCCGCTCGGTCATGCTCGACCGCCAGTCCGTCATCTCGGCGGGGCTGCCGCCGACGAGCACTTCGGCGGGTGCGGGCACCGCCCGTACGTCGGCGACCCAGGCGGGCACGTCCCCTTCGAGGGTGGACTGCGTCGGGATCGCGGTGAGGTAGGTGCCGCCGTCACGGGTGAAGCGCTCGTTCGCACCGCCCGGAATGGACTGTCCATTCTGGAATGATCCGGCGGCCGAATCGACCTGGGCGACGCCGGGCACCTCGGAAACCCGGCGGGCGTAGTCGGCGAACGCGCCCGGCTCGGCGGCCGGGGCGACCAGGTACAGCGCGTCCGACTCCTCCTGGCCGAAGTTCTGCCGCACCTGTTCCGCGGTGATCCGGCTCGACGCTTCCGCGGGCAGGATCCGCGCGTCAGGCAGGCCGAACCGCAGGCCGAGCACGGGGGCCGCGACCAGCACGACGAGCAGCAGGGCCGCCCCGCCGGTGAGCACGGGCCGCCGCATCACCGCGCTGGAGAGCCGGAACCAGAAGGTGCCGGTTTGCGCCGGCGTGCGCCGGGCCGCGCGGTGGCCGAGGGTGGCCAGCGCGGCGGGCAGGATGACCAGCGCGCCGATCAACGCGGTGAGCACCACGAACGCCCCGGCATAACCGAAGGAACGCAGGAACGACAAGGGGAACAGCAACAGAGCGAGCAGCGAGGCGGCCACGGTGATCCCGCTGAACAACACCGTCCGCCCGGCCGTGCGGACCGCGGTGACCACGGCGTCGCCCACCTCCGCGCCGCGGCCGAGTTCCTCGCGGAACCGCGCGATGACGAACAGGCAGTAGTCGACGCCGAGGGCCAGACCCATGACGAGCGCGATGTTCGCGGCGAAGGTGGACACGTCGGTGAAGGCCGCGACGCCGCGCAACAGGCTGAGCGTGCCGACGATGGCGAACACGCCGATGCCGAGGGTGAGGAAGGCGAGCGTGATCCGGCGGTACAGCAGCATCAGCAGCACGAGCACCAGCGGGATGACGATGATCTCGGCCCGCAGGAAGTCCGTGCGGGCCTGCGCGCCGATCTCGCGGAAGACCACGTCCTGGCCGCCCGCCTCGATGCGGAACCCGGCGGTCTCCCCGCTGAACTGGGCGGCGAGTTCGCCGACGCGGGCGCGCGCTTCGTTGACCTCGCCCGGCACCCGGGCGAGCACCAGCGCCTGCCGGGAGTCGTTGCCGCGCAACGCCGGGCTGTCGCCGCGGCTCCAGTAGGACCCGGCTTCGGCGACGCCGATCTGCGCGGCGAGCACGTCGGTGAACCGGGTGCCCTCGGCTCGTGCGGCGGGGTCGTCGACCGTGCCCTGCTTCGCGGTGAGCAGGAAGACGAGGTTGGGCGTACCGGTGTGGAACTGCTGGTCGAGGATCTCGGCGGCGCGGTCGGATTCGGAGCCTGGCGCGTCGATCCTGGACAGGGAGAGCGCGCTGAGCGCGCCGGCGCCGAGCACGGCGGTGACCACCGTGAGCAGGGCGGCGGCGAGGAGCACCCAGCGGCGCCGTCGGACGGCGAACCGGCCGAGGCGCTCGAGTGCGGGTTGTCGGGGCACGGCGGGACCTCCGGTGGAGGGAACGGGTTAGGGTAGAAACACGAGTGAGCGCTCGCCTTTGAAATTACGAGCGTTTGCTCGTGTTTGTCAACCGCGTCCGGTGAGGAGAGGTGTGCCCGCACAACAAGGCCCGCGCCGCCAGGCGCGTGGGCAACGACGGATGGAGCAGCTCACCGACGCCGCGGCCGAGGTGTTCGCCGAGACCGGCTACGCGAAGGCGACCACCAACGCCATCGCGGCGCGGGCCGGGGTGTCGCCGGGCACCCTGTACCAGTTCTTCGCGAACAAGGAGGCGCTGGCCGAGGCGCTCGCCGAGCGGTACCAGGAGCAACTGCGGTCCGCGCACGAAAAGGCCTTCGACCCGGCGGCGGCCGGACTGCCGCTGCCGGAACTGGTGGAGCGGATGACCGCGCCGATGATCGAGGTGAACCTGGCCAACCCCGGGTTCAAGGCGCTGTTCACCGGCGTCGACCTGCCCGAACGGCTCACCGCCCCGACGCGGGCACTGCACGAGGCGGTGGTCGGCCGGATCGCCGAGGTCATCCGGACGCGCCGGCCGGAACTACCGGCCGACCGCGTGCGGACGGTCGCCGTGGTGTCCACCCAGATCTTCGGCGCGCTGCTGGGGACCGTGGTCGGAGCCCCGGCGGCGGAACGCTCGCGATGGGTCACGGAGCTGAACCGGGCTTTGGTCGGATACCTGGCCCCGGTACTGGATTGACCGGCACGCGGCCCGGTGCGGCCGAGGCGTCACGAATGTGGCTTTGGCTCGCTCGGCTCCGGCGTAGACTTCGGGGTGCCGGAGCTGATCGGGTACTCGCCACCGGCAGGCAACCACGGGATGACGCTGATGGCCACCACCGATGCGATGCGAAGAACCGACCAACTGGCCGTCTGGAAAGATCTGGTCGAAGCGCTCGAAAAGGTCGATGCGGCGTGGGAAGCCACCCGGGCGGCCGGGGCGGGGACCGGCGCTTCCTCCTTGCTGCCCGGCGATGTGGCGGTGGCCATGGTCAAAGCGTGCCGCCGGGCGACCGTGGCGGTCGTGGGGGTGACCGACACGCTCGTCGAGCAGTACGACAGCGGTGAGACTTTCCAGGAAATCGCCTCGGTGTTGCGGCAGGCGGCAGCCAAATGGCCGGCGACTTGACCTACGCACGAAGCTTCGGCAACGGCGGTGTTTCCCGGATCGCGCTTTCCAGTGAATCGTAAACGGCCACGAATTCATCCCAGCCGGTGAGGTGAATCGACCGCAGGATCGCTTTTTTCCTGGCCACCAGTCGCAGTTGGCTGGGGGCGCCCCACTGCCGCCAGCCGGTCATCATGGCGGCGACGGCGGGCACTCCCAGGAAATCGGCCTCGGTCAGGTCGAGGATCAGCAGTGCCGGGCGCTGCCGCAGCTCACGTGCCATGAGTGCGACCAGGTGCGGGGCGGTGCGCAGGTCGAGGTCGCCGGTCACCGTGAGCACCGGAGCCCGGTGGCTCGACTTCACCGCCACTGCGAAGGTCTTCAGCTCGCCGACCCCGAAAGCTGACAGTTCGGCGGTGTTCGCGACAATCATGGCGGTCTGGCGGATTTTGCTGGTCACGTCGTCTCCCGGAGGCCGGTCCGCGTGGCGCCGGGGGCCGGGGCGATTGCCCACATCCTACTACCAGTCGGTCTTTTCGGCTGGGCGAAGGTTTGCCACCCTGGCTCAGGTGACGCGGTCTTGGGCTGGCGTGCTTTCTTCGTCGGGCAGGTGGACGTCGGTGACGCTGATGTTGACCTCGACGACCTGCAGGCCGGTCATCTGCTCGATGGCGGTGATCACGTTGGCGCGGACCGCGTTGGCCAGGTCGGCGATGGCGTACCCGTAGTGGACGAGCACCTGTAGGTCCACGGCGGCCTGGGTGTCGCCGACCTCGACCGAGACCCCTTGTCCGGCGCTGGCCGCGGCACCGGGAATGCGTTCGCGGATGGCACCGAGAGCACGGGCGGTGCCGCCGCCGAGGGAGAACACGCCGGGAACTTCGTGCGCGGCGAGCCCGGCGATCTTCCGGACCACGGTGTCGGCGATGGTGGTGGCACCCTGGGCGGAGGCGAGCGCGCTGGCCCGGGCGCCTCCGGCCTCGCCGGACGGAGCGTGCACCGTTGAGGCGCTTGTCATTTTTTCTCCTTGGCTGGTGGGTGGTGCCGGATCCGGTCGATGAGCTGGCCGGCTTCGGCCGGGGTGATCAGGCCGCGCTGGACGGCGTCCAGGATCGCGGTGAGGGTGTTGAAGTGGGTTTCGGCGACCTGAGAGAAATCAGAGAAATCGGCGTCGAGCCGAAGATCCCGGTGGGCCATCAGGACCGCCCTCCGCGCCCCGGCACTCGGGCCCGCGCGTAGCAGCCGGGGCAGACCAGCGCGTCGGCGGCGGTGGCGACCATCGCGGACTCCGCGTATTCGAGGCAGAAATCGCAGGTATAGCTGGAGATCTCGGTGAGGCTGTGCAACTGGAGCCCGCCCGACGGCGGATACGAGGAGAGCACGGTCAAGGGCGGAAGCAGCTGTCGCACGCGATTTACCGCGAGCCCTTGGTGAGCGCCTTGCGTTTGACGAACCCGATGGCGGCCGTTCCGGCGAAGAACGCGACGCCGATGACGAGGAGCCAGATGAGGCCCTCGACGAAGGCGCCGACGACGATCAGCACGACACTGAGCGCCAGGACGAGCAGGATGGTTCCCAACATGTGGCACCTCACGAACCCGGTTGCGGTAAGCACTCCGGCCGGATTCGGCAGGCGCGAGGCGGGTTCGGCTTCCCCGGCTACCGGTGGATCACAGTCGGTGTCGCCGGGGGCTGGGGCGATACCCTCAGCATACGCCGGTTGCCCGCCGTTCGCGGCACGAGCACGCCGTGGTGGCACGTGCCCGCCACGGACTTCGGCGGCTAATCCCGCGGAGTCGTACCGCCGGACTCCGGTGGCGTGGCGGCGAGGCGGGCGTGCAGCCGTTCCCGGATTTCGTCCGGGGTGCAGGCCCGCCGCCGTCGTTCCTGGCGGGCGATCACCACGCCGGTCGCGGTCACTCCGACGAGCCCGGCCAGTCCCACTGTCTTCCACCAGCGCATCGGCCTAGCTTGAGTTTTAACGCCTGAGTGGTCGGCGGTGACCCCTGTTGATCATGAGTGAAGCCCTTGGGGGATCCTTCTTCTTGCGACAGAGGAAGATCGAGACCAAGGGCTTCAGTTGATCAGTGTGCATCACGCCCGTGACGCCGGTGCGTCCGGGGAGCTGTCGGTGTTCCGGCAGGAGTTCTACCGGTGCCTGACCCGGCGGGCGGACGCGTTGTTCGAGTTGGCCGACGCGGTGTTGTGCGCTGACGGGCCGGTGCGGTCGGTCGCGGAGTTATCGCTGGCCGGTGAGCATCGCCGTGGTCATGGCAGTGGCTATGCCGCGCTGGCGCGGGGTCGTGTCGAGGTCAACCGGCTGCGGACCGCGCTGACCAGCGTGTCGCTGCCGCGTGCCGCGGACGGGCGGCTGGTGCTGGCGGTGGATGTGACCTGCTGGCTGCGCCCGGAGGCGCACACGTGTCCGCAGCGGGTCCTGTGTCACACCTACGGCCGCGGCAAGGACCAGCACATGATGGTGCCCGGCTGGCCTTACTCCGTCGTCGTCGCGCTGGAAGCGGGACGGAGTTCGTGGACCGCGCCGCTGGACGCGGTCCGGCTCGCGCCCGGGGGACAACGCCGCGAGCGTGACCGCCCGGCAGATCCGGGGCGTGGTGGACCGCTTGACCGCAGCCGGGCACTGGCGGCCGGGAGACCCGCACATCCTGCTGGTCGCCGACGCCGGCTACGACGGTCCCCGCCTGGCCCATGTGCTGGCCGATCTTCCGATCACCGTGCTGGTGCGGATGCGCACCGATCGGGTGCTGCATCGCCCGGTCCCGCCGCAGCCGCCCGGCACGATGGGCAGGCCCCGCCGCCACGGTGACGAGTTCGCTTTCGGCGACCCGAACACCTGGGGCGAGCCTGATGTCGTCACCGACACCACGACCCGGCTCTATGGTCCCGCGCTGATCCGGGCCTGGGATCGGCTGCATCCACGGCTGACCCACCGCATCGCCTGGGCCGGCCACAACGGCGCCCTGCCGATCATCGAGGGCACCGTGATCCGGTTGCAGGTCCAGCGTCTGCCCTCCGGGGCGATCCCGAAACCTGTGTGGCTCTGGCACTCGGGCACCGGCCTGGACCAGGCCGAGGTCGATCTGGCCTGGCAGGCGTTCCTGCGCCGCTTCGACATCGAGCACACCTTCCGCATGCTCAAGCAAACCCTCGGCTGGACCACCCCGAAACTCTGCTCACCCGAGGCCGCCGACCGCTGGACCTGGCTGCTGATCACCGCCTACACCCAACTCCGCCTCACCCGCGACCTCACCGCCGACCTGCGCCGCCCCTGGGAGAAACCCCGACCAGCCCAGCGGCTCACCCCGGCCAGAGTCCGCCGAGGGTTTCGGAACCTGCGCCCACAACTCACCTGTCCCGCCGGTGTCCCGAAACCCTCACGGCCCGGCCCCGGACGCTCCGCCGGAACACCCAATCACCGACCCGCACCACGCCACGACGTCCACACCGTCACCAGCACGAACACCCGAAAACCCAAGCACAGCAAGAACACCAAAACGAGCACACCTCGACCACGACGAACAGGTTAAAACTCAAGCTAGGCTACTGCCGTGCCGGGGACCGCGCTCGATCTCGACGAAGCCGTGGCCGTGACGCGCACGGGCGACCTGTGGTTGTTCCGGGGGCGCTCAGTTGCACGACCTTCGCCGGGCTGTGCTGGTCTGGGCCGAGAAGTACCACCAGCAGGTCTGGCTGCGCCAGCTCGACCACCCGGTCGACCGGGAGATGGAGGACGCCGTGCTGCGGACGATCGCGCGGCTGGACGGCACCCCGTTCCCGTCGACCGCGCGCCTGGCGTCGCGCTGGCTCGGCGGCAGGCTGCCGTCCCGGAAGCGGGAGACCACCGCGCTCGAGACGGGCTACTGCGCCGAGATCGTCGCGGTGACCTACGAGGCCATGGGACTGCTGCCCCGGGGCCGCCGGCCGAACTGGTACGACGCGGGCCGGTTCTGGAGTGGCGACCACCTCGAACTGGCGGGCGGCGCCGCACTGGGCGACGAGCTCGCCGTGCGCCTTCCGGACTGACCGGCGCCCGGTTTCAGCGGGGACCGCTCGCCGGGGCCGCGGCCAGCACGACCGTGGGGGCGAGGTGGCGATCGGCCAGTGCGCGGGCCACGTCGCTGAGCCGGAGGTTGTTCCGCCGGGCGTAGCCACGCAGTGCCGTGAAGGCCGCGTCCATGCTCAACCGCCCGCTCACCGCGAGCACACCCTTGGCCTGCTCGATGATCACCCGGCTGTTCAACGCGGTCTGCAGCTGCTCGGACAGGACCTCGCCCTGGCGGACGGCCCGTTCGTGGAGGATGCCGATGGTGGCGGTGTCGGCCAGTCCCTGCGCCAGCGCGACATCGTCCGCGGACAGCGCTCCCGGTGTGTGCCCGAACAGGTTGAGCGCGCCGATCGTCTGCTTGCGCAGCCGCAGGGGCACCGCGTGCACCGAGGCGAATCCGTCCTTGGCCGCTTCGGCCGCGAACCGCGGCCAGCGCGCCGACTGGGCGGCGATGTCGGCGACCAGCACCGGCGTGCTGGTGGTGAAGCATTCGACGCACGGGCCCTCGTCGATGTCGAGCTGGAACAACTCGAGCAGGCGTGCCTGCTCGGTGGAGGAGGCGAGCACCTGCAGGCCGCCTCGCTCGTCGGCCAGCGTCAGCCCGGCCGCCGCGACGTCGAGCAGTTCCACGCACTGCTGCACCAGCGTGTGCAGCAGGTCGGCGACGTCGTAGTCGTTGACCAGCGTGTCCGCCAGCGCGACGAACGCCCGGACAACCTGTCGTTCACGGCCGGCCATGCCCACCATCTCCTGGTTCGTCAACAGCAGCTTCCATGGTGATGTTCACCGGAACTCCTCGTCCAGTCGCAGCCGTCCGGCCACGATGTCGCCCGCGACCTCGAGCAGGGAACGTCCGTGCCCGAACGCGTAGGCCCGCAACCGGGCCAGCGCGGCCGAAGCGGGCAGGTCCAGGTGCGCGATCAGCATCCCGGTGGCCTGGTGCACCTCCCGGTGCCGCATCCCCGCGCCGTCCATCCACCGCCCGTCGCCGTCGAGCCAGCGTTCGCCCCCACCGCTCAGCCCCGACAGGGCGAGCGCGGCGATGTCGGCCACCTGCAGCGCCGTCGCCAGCTCAGCGGTACCGAGGGAGCCCGGTGTCGAGCGGTAGGTGTCCAGCGTCGCCACCCGCACCGCCCCGATCTGCACGGGGAAGGTGAACAACGCGGCCACCGGGTACGCGGCGGCTTCGGCGGCGAACACCGGCCACGCCGCGGGCGAACCCGCGGCCAACTCCGGCACCAGCACCGGCCCGCCGGCGGCGGACGCCTCGAAACACGGCCCCTCGCCCAGGGAAAACTGCAGCTCGGCCAGCGCGGTGCTCACCGGGTCGCTGGCGTAGACGATCTCGCGGCGCCCGGCGTCGGCCATCACCGACACCGCCGCGCCGTCCACCGGCAGCAAGCGCACACACCCCCGGCACACCCGGCCGACAACGTCGACCCCTTCGCCGCCGCCCTCGCCCAGCGCGGCCAGCACACTCGTACGCAGAACCTCGACCTCAGCCACCGCCAGCCCACCACCGGCAAGCTTCCCGCATCCGGTCACCTCCAGGTCGGTGTTCGTGATCGCCACACCAACTCGGACCTGACCAGGCCCGGATCAGCACCGCGGCCGCGGTTGCGTGCACCGAGCCTACTCGCCCGGCAGTGGGACGGACGGCACCCGGAAGCGTGTGTTCGGTTACCCCGATTGCCCGGTGGCCCGCGGCCCGCCTGTGGCGAACCCGCGTGGCGCGGGTGTGTAGCCGGGGTTGAGCTTGCGGGCCAGGCGGTCGGGCTTGGGCCAGCGGACTTGGGTGGCCCAGCCGAGCTTCTCGAACACCCAGATCAGCCGGGCGGACATGTCGAGCTGGCCGCGGCGGACGCCGTGGCGGGCGCCGGTGGGGTCGGCGTGGTGGGAGTTGTGCCAGGACTCGCCCATGGACGCGATGGCCAGCGGCCAGAAGTTCGCGGACTTGTCGCGGGCGGCGTAGGGCCGGTCCCCGATCAGGTGGCACAGCGAGTTGACCGACCAGGTGACGTGGTGCAGCACGGCCACCCGGACCAGGCTCGCCCAGAAGAACGCGGTCAGCGCACCCCACCAGGACATCGTCACCAGCCCGCCGATCACCGCGGGGGCGAGCAGGGTGGCCACGGTCAGCGCCGGGAACCAGCGGTCGATCCGGACGATGTCGCGGTCGGCGAGCAGGTCCGGGGCGAAGCGTTCCGCGTTGGTCTTCTCCCGGTCGAACAGCCAGCCCATGTGGGCGTGCCAGAAGCCCTTGGCCAGCGCCGCGGCGGAAGTGCCGTAGCGCCAAGGGGAATGCGGGTCACCTTCGCGGTCGGCGTAGGCGTGATGGCGGCGGTGGTCGGCGACCCAGCCGATCACCGGGCCCTGCATGGCCATGCTGCCCGCCACCGCGAGCGCGATCCGCAGGCCGCGATTGGCCTTGAACGCGCCATGGGTGAAGTAGCGGTGGAAACCGATCGTCACCCCGAGCCCGGTCAGGAAGTAGAAGCCGACCGCCAGCGCGACGTCGAGCCAGCCAAGGCCCCACCCCCACGCGAAGGGCACCGCCGCGGCCAGCGCCAGCAACGGCACCACCGCGAACAGCTTGACCAGGAAGGTTTCGGTACGGGATTTCTCACCGGCGAGTATCGGCGCCGCGGCCTTGGGGGGCCGGACCGGCGGCCGGTCCAACGTATGTGTCATCTCAATCGCTTCTTTCCTTGACGTACCTGTCCGCCAGGGTCTGGGGCGATCAAGTTCCGGGTAACCCGCCGGCGGCGGCCTAAACCCGAGGCTGATGAGGGCCGCGCACACCGTGCGGCGAGCCACTGTGCCCGGTACAACGACGGAACCGCCGCAATGATTCCCATCCGCCCTGCGCCAGCGACTTATCGTCCGTGTATTGAAAATTGCATACGTGGTGGCAACACCGCACGGCCTTGACTGCCTGGCATGAGCGAACCAGCACCAGCCGCGGGCCTGCCGAGGGTGGGGATCACGGTCTACGGCTGCGGACGCGACGAAGCCGCCCTGTTCCGGAAGGTGGCGCCTCACTTCGGGGTGGTGCCGACCATCACCGACGAGGTGGTTTCCGAGGCGAACGCCGGACTGGCGTCGGGGAATCGGTGTGTCAGCGTCGGCCACAAGAGCCGGATTTCGAACGCCGCGCTGCGCGCGCTCAGCCAGGTCGGCGTGGCCTACCTCTCCACCAGGAGCATCGGGTTCAACCACCTCGACGTGGACTACGCGAACAGCGTCGGCATCACCGTCGGCAACGTTTCCTACTCGCCCGACAGCGTGGCCGACTACACGCTGATGTTGATGCTGATGGCGATCCGGGGCGCGAAGTCCACCATCTGCCGCGCGGAAGCCCACGACTACCGGCTCAACGAGGTGCGCGGGAAAGAACTGCGCGACCTCGTCGTCGGGGTGGTCGGCACGGGACGCATCGGCGCCGCCGTGATCGACCGGCTGCGTGGCTTCGGCTGCCAGACACTGGCCCACGACGACCGCCCGCAGACCTCCGCCGACTACGTTCCCCTCGACGACCTCCTGGTGCAGAGCGACATCGTCACCCTCCACGTGCCGCTCACCACGGCCACGCACCACCTGCTGAACCGCGAGCGCATCGAGCGGATGAAGCTCGGCTCGTTCATCGTCAACACCGCGCGCGGCCCCCTCATCGACACCGAGGCACTGGTCGACGCACTGGAAAGCGGCCACCTGGGCGGCGCCGCGCTGGACGTACTCGAAGGCGAAGAAGGCGTATTCTACGCCGACCGCCGGGAAAAGCCCATCGACAGCAAGCTGCTGCTGCGGCTGCAGGAAATGCCGAACGTGATCATCACTCCGCACACGGCCTACTACACGGACCACGCCCTGCGTGACACCGTCGAGAACGGCCTGCTCAACTGCCTGGAATTCGAAAGCGGGAATCAGCATGGCTAGGCTTCAAGTCGGAATCCTCTTCGGCGGCGCTTCCGAGGAGCACCCCGTTTCCGTCAAATCCGCGCGGGAGGTGGCGAAACACCTCGACCTCGGCAAATACGAACCGTACTGGATCGGGATCACCAGGAGCGGCGCCTGGAAGCTTTGCGAGGGCCCGAGCGCGGACTGGGAGAACGGCGACACCCAGCCGGTCGTGCTGTCGCCGGACAGCGGTTTCCGCGGGCTGCTCGTGCTGGACCACGGCAAGTACGAGGCGATCGGCGTCGATCTCGTGCTGCCGGTGCTGCACGGCAAGCTCGGTGAGGACGGCGCGATCCAGGGGCTGCTGGAACTGTCCGGCATTCCCTACGCGGGTTGTGACGTGCCGAGTTCGGCTGTCTGCATGGACAAATCGCTGGCTTACGTGGTGGCCCGCGACGCGGGGATTCCCACGCCGAAGTTCTGGATCGTCACACCGGGGCAGGCCATTGATCCCGGCGAACTCAATTACCCGGTTTTTGTGAAACCGGCCCGTTCGGGTTCGTCCTTCGGGGTCACCAAGGTGGCCAGCCCCGAAGAACTGTCGAGCGCGGTGAAAACCGCGCGTGAATTCGATTCGAAGGTGCTGATCGAAGCGGCGGTCGAGGGCAGCGAGGTCGGTTGCGCCATCCTGGGTTACGGCCCGGACCTGACCGCGGGCGAAGTGGACCAGATCACCCTGTCCCACGGATTCTTCCAGATCCACCAGGAGAGCAATCCCGAAAGCGGCTCGGAGAACTCGACGATCGTGGTGCCCGCGGACATTCCGGCCGAGACCCGCGCCCGCGTCCAGGAAACCGCGAAGGCCATCTACCGCGCGCTCGGCTGTGGTGGGCTGGCGCGGGTGGACATGTTCCTCACCGAAGCGGGCGAGGTGATCCTCAACGAGGTCAACACCCTGCCCGGCTTGACCTCCTACAGCCGCTATCCGCGAATGATGGCCGCCGCCGGCCTGCCGATGGCCGCGCTGCTCGACCGGATCGTTTCGCTGACCCTGGCGGGAAACCGGTGATGAACCCCGATTTTGTGTTCGTGGACGAACTCGTCCCCGGAATTCGCTGGGACGCCAAGTACGCCACCTGGGACAACTTCACCGGAAAGCCGGTGGACGGCTACGACGCCAATCGCATCGTCGGCACCAGGGAACTGTGCGCGGCACTGGAAAAGGTGCGGGAAAGCGCCGCCGCGCTCGGGTTCGGCCTGCTGCTCTGGGACGGCTACCGCCCGCAGCGCGCGGTGGACAGCTTCCTGCGGTGGTCGAAGGAACCCGAGGACGGCCGGACCAAGCAGCGGCACTACCCCAACATCGACCGGTCCAGCATGTTCGAGCGCGGATATGTGGCCGCGAAGTCCGGCCACAGCCGGGGCAGCACGGTCGACCTGACCCTGTTCCACCTGGCCACCGGCGAACTCGTGGCGATGGGCGGTGACCACGACCTGATGGACCCGATCTCCCACCACCACGCGGACGGGGTCACGCTCACCGAAGCGAGGAACCGGCGGCAGCTGCGCACCCTCATGGAGGAAGCCGGTTTTGCCGGGTACGACACCGAATGGTGGCACTACACGCTGCGGCACG
This sequence comes from Amycolatopsis albispora, assembly GCF_003312875.1. Classification (NCBI taxonomy): domain Bacteria; kingdom Bacillati; phylum Actinomycetota; class Actinomycetes; order Pseudonocardiales; family Pseudonocardiaceae; genus Amycolatopsis; species Amycolatopsis albispora. The sequence goes on along the minus strand of NZ_CP015163.1, from coordinate 4,611,091 downwards.
AGCCGTATCCGGACACCTATTTCGACTTCCCCATCAGCAGCGTGGAAACCCTGCTCGTCCATGGTTGAGATCCGTCCGGCACGGGCCGACGACGGCCCGCGGCTCACCGGGCTGCTGGCCCAGCTCGGCTATCCGAGCGAACTCGACGTGGTGACCAGCAGGCTGGCGCTCGTGCTGAACTCGGCCGCGCACGGCGTGCTGGTCGCGGCGGGCTCCCGCATCGACGGCTGCATCACCGTCGAACGGCGGCTGGCGCTGCTGGAGGACGAACGCGTGGAGATCACCGGCCTGGTGGTCGATTCGGCGAGCCGCCGGGTCGGCCTCGGCCGCGCGCTGGTGCGGGCGGCCGAGCAGTGGGCGGTGCGGCACGGCGTGCACACCATGGTGGTGCGCTCGAACGTCGTGCGGCCCGAAGCCCATCCGTTCTACGAAGACATCGGCTTCCGTCGGAAGGCGACTTCGCACGTGTACGGCAAGGAGGTCTAGCGCGTGTCGGCACCACGCGTGGTGGTCGCCGGTGGGCATTCGGCCGGGCACATCGAGCCGGCGATGAACTTCGCCGACGCGGTGCGCCGGCTGGAGCCCACGGCCGAGATCACCGCACTCGGCACCGTTCGCGGCCTGGACACCACGCTCGTCCCGGCCCGCGGTTACCCGCTCGAACTCATTCCGCCGGTGCCGCTGCCGCGCGAGCTGAACCGCGCGCTGCTCCGGACGCCGGTCCGGCTGCGCGAGTCGGTGCGCGCGGCCGGGGCGGTGCTCGACCGCGTGCGGGCCGACGTGGTGGTGGGTTTCGGCGGTTACGTGGCCGGGCCCGCCTATCTCGCCGCCCGGCGCCGGGGTGTGCCGATCGTCGTGCACGAGGCGAATGCCCTGCCCGGCGTGGCCAACCGGATGGCGGCCAGGATGACCCGGCACGTGTTCACCGCCGGTGCCAGGCTGCCGCACGCCACCGCCATCGGCATTCCGCTGCGCCGGGCGATCACCGGGCTCGACCGGGCCGGGCTGCGTGATGAAGCCCGGCGGCGGTTCGGCCTGCGGCCCGAGGGACCGGTGCTGCTGGTCACCGGCGGTTCGCAGGGCGCGCGGACGATCAACACCGCGGTCTCCGGCGCGGCCGCGGCGTTGCGGGCGGCCGGTGTGCAGGTCCTGCACATCACCGGGCCGCAGCACCAGGTCGAGGTGCCGGACGGCGACCCGCCCTACGTGGTGGTGTCCTATGTGGACGAGATGCGGTACGCCTACGCCGCGGCCGACTTCGTGGTGTGCCGCTCGGGTGCGATGACCTGCGCCGAACTGGCCGCGGTCGGGCTACCGGCCGCCTATGTTCCGCTGCCGGCGCGCGGCGGGGAGCAGCGGTTGAACGCCGAGCCGGTCGTCGCGGCCGGTGGGGCGTTCCTCGTCGACGACGCCGACTTCGACTCGACGTGGGTCGAGGCGAGGATCATCCCGGTGCTCACCGATCACGAGCGGCTCGCGGCCATGTCGGCCAAGGCGACGGCGGCTGGTGCGCCCGACGCGGACGTGGTCCTCGCCCGGCACGTGCTCACGCTGGTACGGCGGGCAGTCGCACCGTGACGCGCAACCCGCCCTCCGCGCGCGGAGTGAGGGTGAGGACTCCGTCGTGGGCGCGCGCGATGCTCTTGACGATGGCCAGGCCCAAGCCGACCCCGGCGTGATCGGTGCGCACGCGCCGGGAACCGCGCTGGAACGGTTCGGTGAGCGTCGAGATCAGCTGCGGGGTGAGCTTCTCACCGGTGTTCTCGACGGTGAGCACCACGGACTGGGGACGGACGCTGGTGGTGACCCAGACGCTGCCGTTTTCCGGCAGGTTGTGGGCGATGGCGTTGTGCACCAGGTTCGTGGTCATCTGCTGCAGCAGCGCGGGCGACCCGGCGGTGGACGCCTTGTCACCGGAGGTCTCGAGCGTGACGCCGCGCTTTTCGGCGAGGGGGAGCAGCGTTTCGGCGGCTTCTTCGGCGATCAGCGACAGGTCGACGTGCTCCTTGGTGAACGACCGCTGATCCGCGCGGGTGAGCAGGAGCAGCGCCTCGGTCAGCTCGATCGCCCTGGCGTTGACGGTGTGCAGGCGCTCGACCAGTTCGCCGGTGTCGCGGCTGGTGTCGTTGCGGGCCACGTCGAGCAGGGTCTGCGTGACCGCCAGCGGGGTGCGCAGCTCGTGGGAGGCGTTGGCGGCGAACCGCTGCTGCTCGGCGACCTGCGCTTCGAGCCGCGCGAGCATGGTGTCGAAGGCGTCGGCGAGTTCGCGGAACTCGTCCCGGCGGCCGTCCATTTCGATCCGGTGGGACAGCGAGCCCTTCTCCGCGCGCCGGGTGGCTTCGGTGATGCGGGCCAGCGGGGCGAGCATGCGCCCGGCCAGTATCCAGCCGCCGACCAGGCCGAACAGCAGCAGGAACCCGGCGGCGAGCGCGGCCTTCGGCGCGAACGCGCGCCAGAGGTCGTACCGGCCGGGATTGCTGGGCACCATCCGGCCGGGCATCCGGAAGGTGGTTTCGGGGACGTACCGCAGCAGGAACAACCACACCACCACGAGCAGCAGGGCACCGGCGACCATGAGGAACCCGGCGTAGCTGAGGGTGAGCTTGAAGCGGACGCTCAGCCCGGGGGGCCTATCCACGGCCGGACCCGTCACCGTCGGTGTCGATGCGGTAGCCGACACCGGGCACGGTGGCGATCAGCCAGGGTTCGCCGAGGCGCTTGCGCAGTGCCGAGACGGTGATGCGGACGGCGTTGGTGAAGGGGTCGGCGTTCTCGTCCCACGCCCGCTCCAGCAGCTCTTCGGCGCTGACCACCCCGCCGTCGGCGGCGACGAGCACTTCGAGCACGGCGAACTGCTTCCTGGTGAGCGCGACGTACCGTCCGTCGCGGTAGACCTCGCGGCGGAACGGGTCCAGGCGCAGCCCGGCGACCTCGCGCACGGGCGGCCGGTGGTGGGCGCGCCGCCGGTCGAGCGCTCGCAGCCGCAGCACGAGTTCCCGCAGGTCGAAGGGCTTGGTCAGGTAGTCGTCGGCACCGAGACCGAAGCCGGAGGCCTTGTCGTCGAGCCGGTCGGCCGCGGTGAGCATGAGGATCGGCATGCCGGTGCCGGAGGCGACGATGTGCTCGGCGATCTCGTCCCCGGACGGGCCGGGGATGTCGCGGTCGAGCACGGCGATGTCGTAGGAGTTCACGCCCAGCAACTCGAGCGCGGTGTCGCCGTCACCGGCGATGTCGGCGGCGATCGCCTCCAGCCGCAGGCCGTCGCGAACGGCTTCCGCCAGATAGGGCTCGTCTTCGACGATCAGCACACGCACGCTTTCGATCCTACGGGCGACGGCATATCGGCGGCATATCAAAATCCGGATACGCCCTGGTAATGGCCCGCTGTCTTCACTGGGCTCATGACCCTCCACGAACCAGTGCGAACAATGCTCCGGCGGATCCGCCGTGGTGGTGTGCTCGGGGTGGCCGACGGCGCCGTTCCGCGCGGCACGACCGTGTTCGACGACACAATTCCGGGCGTGGCGAATCTCGACCCGGCCTTCCTCGCCGCCCTGCGCAGGGCCGCGGCGGACGCCGCGCTCGACGGCGTCGAGTTCCACGTCAACAGCGGCTGGCGGTCGCCGGAATACCAGGAAAAGCTGCTGCGTGACGCCGTTTTCAAATACGGGTCGGAAAAGGAAGCGGCCCGGTGGGTGGCCACCCCCGAAACCTCTCCGCACGTGTCGGGGAACGCGATCGACATCGGGCCCGCCGAAGCGAAGGCGTGGTTGTCCGAGCACGGCGCCGAATACGGGCTCTGCCAGATTTACCGCAACGAACCGTGGCACTACGAACTGCGCCCGGAAGCGGTCGAGCACGGCTGCCCGCCGATGTACCCGGACCCCTCGCACGACCCGCGGCTGCGGCGGCACGACTGCGCGTAAAGATCAACGGTGCGTTGGGCTGCGGACACCTGGCGGTCACCTCGCCGCGATTGGGTCCCTGCCATGCGCAGAACCGCACTCGTGTTCCTGGCGGCCATTGCCGCACTGGTCCTCGCCTCGCCCGTGTCGGCGGCCCCCGGCCGTCCCGGCGGGCTCGTCGCGCTCACCGAGCAGGCGTCCCGGCGGATCCTCGTGCTGCCCGCCGACCAGGAGGCCTGGCGCACCAGGGCGTACACCTGGTCGTGGGCGCCGGCCGCGGCCAACGGCCTCGGTGACCTCGCCGCCGCGTTCGTCTCACCGGACGAGGCGAAGCTGACCGAGCGAGCCGGGCAGCAGTACCTGATGACCACCGCGTCGGGCGGTTTCGCCGGGGTGATCCCGTATCCGCAGGGCACCGGCGCCTACTGGGCCGCCAACGTCGGCGGCCCGAGCAATCCGCACAGCATCGAGCTGCTGCCCGACGGCAACGTCGCGGTGGCCGCGAGCACCGGCGGCTGGCTGCGCGTCTACACCGCTTCGCAGGGCGCCCGCTCCACCACCTACGCCGAATATCCGCTGGTCGGCGGGCACGGCGTGGTCTGGGACCACGAGCGGCAGGTGTTGTGGGCGCTGGGCACGCACGAGCTGGTCGCGCTGCGCGTCGGCGGCACGCCCGCCGCGCCGGTGCTCACCGCCGAGCAGGTCTTCCACCTGCCCAGCGAAGGCGGTCACGATCTGCAGCCCGTGCCCGGCTCCGGCGACCAGCTGTGGGTGACCACCGAGACGGAGGTGCTGCGCTTCAGCAAGTCCCGCGGCACCTTCTCGACGCGTTACCCGGGTGCGGCCGCGATCAACGGGCACAACGTCAAGAGCGTCACCACGAACGCGCGGACCGGCCAGGTGCTCACGGCCACCCCGCAGGCGGACCACATCTGCACCTGGTGCACGGACACCGTGGACCTCGACCTGCCCCGCGGTGAGCTGACCCTGCGCGGCGCGTGGATCTACAAGGCCCGGTGGTGGCAGCCGCAGCACTGACCGCGGTTTCATCGCGATTTCATCGGCCGTCCCTAACCTGAGCCGGCGAGAGCCGGCCAGGAAGGGATCCGAGAGCGTGGCGCACGACGCGGGCAGTGTGCTGTCCGTCGACCTGGGCACGTCCAACACCGTGGCGGTGCTGCACCTGCCCGGCTGGTCACCGCGACTGGTCGAGGTGGACGGTGCTTCGGCGATGCCGTCGGCGGTGTTCGCCGCGGCGGACGGCAGGCTGGTCGCCGGGCGTGAGGCGGTCCGGCTGGCGAGGACGGCACCCGCGCGGTACGAGCCGAATCCCAAGCGCCGCATCGACGAGGGGCAGTTGCTGCTCGGTGACGCCGTGGTGCCGGTGGCGGCCGCGCTCGGCGCGGTGCTCGGCAAGGTGGCCGCCGAGGTGAGCCGCCAGCTCGGCGGAACACTGCCGGGCCAGGTCCGGCTCACCCATCCCGCCAAGTGGGGCGCGGTGCGCTGCGAGGTGCTGCTGGAGGCCGCGCGGCTGGCCGGGTTCCACACCGACGTCCGGCTGATCCCCGAGCCGGTGGCGGCGGCCGCGCACTTCGTGTCGGCGACCGGCCGGGTGCTGGCGCCGGGCCAGGCGCTGGCGGTCTACGACCTGGGCGCGGGCACCTTCGACGTGGCGGTGGTCGGCGCGGGACCGCAGGGGCTGAGCGTGCTGGCCGAGTCCGGGCTGCCCGACGTCGGCGGGCTGGACATCGACCAGGCGCTGCTCGACCACCTCGGCGGTCAGGTCGCCGGGCGGGACGAGGCGGCGTGGCAGCGGCTGCTCACCCCGCGCTCGGCCGAGGACCGGCGTGCCGCGCTCGTGTTGCGCGAGGACGTCCGGGTGGCCAAGGAGGTGCTGTCCGAGCACCCGCAGACCGAGGTGGCGTTGCCGGAGCCGTTCGGATCCGAGCTGGTCACGCGGGCCGAGCTGGAGTCGCTGATCCGGCCGGGCCTGCGGCGCACCGTCGAGCTGCTGGGCACGACCACCCGCGGTGCCGGGGCGGAGGTCGGCTGGCTGACGGCGGTGTACCTGGTCGGCGGATCGAGCCGGATCCCGCTGGTGGCCACGCTGATGGCCGAGGAACTGGGCATCGTGCCGACCGCGCTCGACCAACCGGAGACCGCCGTCGCGCTCGGCGCGCACCAGGTGGGCCTCGCCGCGCTCGCCCCGGTCACCCAGCCGGTCGAGCAGGCCGCGCCACCGCGGGTGGTGCCGTATCCGCCCGTCCAGCCTGTTCAACCGGTCCAGCCAGGTAAAGGCACCTTCCGGCGCCGGATCGCCGTCCTCAGTGCACTGTCCATTGTGGTGATAGCGGCGGTGGTCGCAGTGCTCGTGCTGAAGCCGTGGCAGGCCACCTCCACGGCGTTACCCTCGTCCACTGTGGAGGGTCCCAACGGCAAGGGTGGTTTCCACTGGTCGCTGACCAGTGAGGAGGCGGGCTTCTCCGAGGGCCTGTGGGCCACCCCCGAGCACGTGGTGTTCGGGCACTGGAAGGGCCTGACCGCCTACGACGTCAAGTCCGGCAAGGAACTCTGGTCCTGGCAAGTGCCGGAGGGCAACTACCTGTGCAACATGAGCCAGACCGTCGCGGGGCTGATCGGCGCGTTCACCTACGGGCCGAAGGGCGTGCAGGGCGAGGAGCAGTGCCGCAACCTCCAGACCATCTCGGTGCGCACGGGTGAACTCAACTGGGCGAAGCCGGTTTCACTGGCGGCGGAGGGGTACGGCGGCTGGCTGGGCAAGCTCGGTGGCGCGTCACTGTCCATCAGCGACACCGTGGTCACCGCGGCCTACGCGGGCCCCAAGTCCCAGGCCGAGCACAGCACGGACCTGATCTGGGTGGACACCGAGACCGGCGAGCGCCTGGGGCAGACCGACGCCGGTACCGAGCCCGTGTACCTCGGCTGCCGCCTGACCGGCCACGCGCAGGCGCAACGGGACAGCGTGGTCGCCATCGCCATGTGCACCGACAGCGCGCCGAAGCTGCTCACCTGGCGGAAGAACGGCGGCGGCTGGGGCTTGAGCGAGACGCTGGACGGCTGCGGTGAGATCTCCAACCTCACCAGCAGCGCGTTCATGCACCCCGGCCGCGACGGCCAGCTGCTGATCGGGTGCTTCACGGCGTCGACCCTGCAACGCGTCTACCACGTTGTCTCCGACGGCCTCTCGGCCACTTCGATCGACCTCAACGGGAAGGCCGTCTCGGCGATCGGGGACGGCGAGAGCACCGGGCGCCCGCCCGAGAACGTGCTGCTGGACAACCGCGACGTCTACCTCCCGAGGGGCGACCGCGACACCAGCAACGGCGTGGTGGTGACCACCACCGGGCGGTCATGGGAGTACACCGTGCGCGACGCCACCGACGTGCGGTTGATGGCCGCCCACAATGAGGCCGTGACGTTGCTGGTGGTCCAGCCGGGCCCGGCCGCGCTCTACACCGTGACGGGGCCGAACCAGGTGCGGGAGGCGCCCAAGCTGCCGTCGGAAGTGGCCGACAAGCTGCCCGGCGCGAAGCAGACGGTGCGGGTCGGCGACCACCTGGTCTGCGCGTTCAGCGGTCTCGAACCTGGCTCCCCGGTCATCGGGGTGGTTCCGCTGGCGGGGTGACCTCGGTGACGTTTTCGAGCAGGGCGTGGAGGCGTTGCAGAACGCGTATCTGCGCCGGGTTGTAGAGTTCCGCCACCGCGTGGGCCATGGTGTTCTTGGCCAGTTCCACCCCCTGCGGTGAATCCGCCATCGGATCCTTCGACCACGGGTGCTTCTCCTGGATTTCCAGGACCGCGGGCACCATCCGCTCGGCGAGTCGCTCGATCGTGTCGTCGTCGGCGTCCGCGGGCAGGGCCTCGAACTCGTCGTCGGTCTCGTCGGGGGTGGCGAGCATCTGCCGGAACTCCCGCATGCCGTGCTCGCTGAAGATGGTCGAGTAGACCAGGAGCAAGGACTCCTGCGTGGCGGAGAGCTTGCGGGACAGGGGCGCGAAGCCGGACGGTACGTGCATCGGCGCGCGGTGACGCAGGATGACGGCCAGCTCCGCGCGCACCCGGTTGAGCCGCTCGACCGTCGCCGCCAGCTCGGCGTCGAGCACGCGGATCGCCTCGTCCGGGTCGTCGTCGGCCCGGCCCATCGCGGCGATCTGCGCAAGCGGCAGGCCCAGCTCGCTCAGCCGCTTGATCTGCATCAGCCGGACCAGGTGCGCGACCTTGTACTGCTTGTACCCGTTCGCGGCCCGCTCCGGCACGTCCAGCAGGCCGATCTCGTGGTAGTGCCGGATGGCCTTCACCGTCGAGCCCGCGAGATCGGCGAGTTGCCGGGTGCTCCACGGCATGCGCCACCTCCCTTGTCCGCGACCCACTCCACACCCTGCCCCAGGGGCACGGTCAAGCGCTTGACCGTGCCCCTGGGGCACGCCCTGTACTGCGTCCGGACGAGGGGAGAACCATGGTCAAGCAGTTCAAGCGGCGGTGGCAACTCGGCCGGGTCCGGCCGGGTGACGGGAGCGCGCTCGCCGAATACCGCCTGTGGCAGCTGTTCGCGCGTTCGCTGTTCTTCATCCAGCTCCCGGACCCGGTGGGGGACAGCCACGCCTTCGCGGTCGACGTCCGCTACGTCGCCGACGCGAAAACCAGGAGCCAGCACGAGAACGGCGTCGGGAAGAGTCCCGTCGCGTTGTACCGCGACGGTGTCCAGGTCTACCGCGCGAACCTGCCGGCGACCTTTCCGGTGCCCGGCGGCGTCATCGAGGTGGCCACCAGTGCGTTCGGGCTGAAGCGCATGCACTTCGTTTCCGACGACGGCCGCGAACACGCACTGCACCCGCACCGTCGCTCGCAGGAAGGGCTGCGCGCGCGGTTCGGCAGGCGGTTTCCGCGCACCAGCGCGGTCGTCGGCGTGGTGTCCGTGGTGATCCTGCTGGCGGCGCTCGCCGTCAGCCTGCTCCAGGGCGCCGAAGCGATCAGCAAGATCCCGGCGGTCGCCGCGAACTTCGGCGTGTTCACCTCGCCGATCCACCTGCCCACCTGGGCGAAGATCACCATGGGCGCGGCCGGGGCGCTCGCCGCGGTCGAACGCGCGCTGCGGCTGCGGTACAACCGGCTGATCGACGTTGTCTCCTGAGCGTTGTCGGTTCTGTCCAAGACCGCGGCACTCGCCTGTGATTAGGGTGTACGCAGTACTTGGGTAGTCGCGATCATGGGGTAGGAGCACGGTTTTGACGCGTGAACTGGTTTACACGGGATTCATGTCGCTGGACGGCGTGGTGGACTCGCCGGGCGGCAAGGCCGAGGGCCACCGCAGCGGTGGCTGGGTGATGGGCACGGAGTTCGTGCCGGAGGCGTACTCGCTCAAGGCCGAGGAACTCGAAGAGACCACGGCGCTGATGTTCGGCCGCCGCAGCTACGAGGCCTTCGCGCCGATCTGGCCTGGGTCGGAGGACCACGCCGGGTACAAGGACCTCCCGAAGTACGTGGTTTCGTCCACATTGGAGAAGGACGCGCTGGTCGACGGCTGGGGGGAGATCACCGTCCTGCGGTCGGCCGAGGACGTCGCGGAGCTGAAGCGGTCCGAAGGCGGCCCGATCTTCATCCACGGCAGCGCGGAACTCGCGCGGCGGCTGGCGGACGCCGACCTGATCGACCGCTACCACCTGCTGGTCTTCCCGGTGTTGCTGGCCGCGGGCAAGAGCGTGTTCAGCCGGGCGGACCGGGACCAGCAGAACCTGAAGCTGCGGGATTCGGCCGCCTATTCAAACGGCGTGGTCAAGCTGGTCTACGACGTCGTGCGCTGAGTCGAGGGCGAGCGCGCCGCCCTCGCCGTCGCGCAGCTGCTGGGCGGTGCGTCCGACGTACCGCCGCAGCGCGCGGGCGAGGTGCGGCTCGTCGTAGTAGCCGAACCGCCCGACGACGTCGGCCGCCGTCGCGCCCGAGGACAGCAGGACCGCGGCCGAGCGAACGCGTTCGATCTGCCGGACGGCACCCTGGGTGAGGCCGGTGGCCGTCCGGAAGCGACGCTCGAGCGTGCGCTCCGAGACGGGTGGCCGGTGACCGCGGAGGACCTCGGTGACCAGCGGATCGCGGACCACCACCCCGCTGCGGACGAGCCGGGCCACGAGCGCCTCGGCGTCGTCGGGGCCGGGCATCTCCCAGTGCGCGCCGTCGAGCCAGAACTTCCGGCCGGTCACGTCGGGCAGCACGATCCCGCCGTCGACCACGGCGGGCGTGGCGACCGCACGCAACGAGGTGCCGACGGCGAACTGGATGCCCACCCAGCTCGCGTCCTCGGGCACGGGCGCGGTCCCGGCCCGGGTTTCCGGCCCGGTGACCGCCGCGTAGGTCTGGCCCCGCTGGCGCCAGAACGCCAGCCCCCAGGTTTCGGAGGCGACCGAGGTCATCTCCGAGACCTGCTCGCTGCGGCAGGTCCACACGGTGTCGACCCACGCCGAGTCCGACGCGCGTGTCTCGAACCGCAGTCCCATGCCCGAAGTTTCACACACGTGTCGAACGGGCGTGGGCGCGTTCGTCGCCTTGGTGAGAGAACCCACCGAGACGAGGAGCGTGACCACCATGGCCGCGGAGAACGTGAGCGCCACCCTGACCATCGGCGTGCCCGCCACCAGCGTGTTCGACGTGCTGGCCGATCCGGCCGCGCACGCGGCGATCGACGGCACCGGGTGGGTGCAGGAACCCGTCGACCGGGCGCCGCTGACCGAGGTGGGACAGCTGTTCCGGATGGACATGCACCATTCGCGGCACCCCGACGGCGACTACCAGGTGGTCAACAAGGTCGCGGTGATCGACGCGCCGCGCACCATCGGCTGGCTGACCGGGTACCGCAAGGACAACGGGGAGCTGGAGTTCGGCGGCTGGATCTGGCGGTACGACCTGGCGCCCGGCCCGGACGGGACCGAGGTGACGCTCACCTACGACTGGTCGGCGACGCCGCCGTCCGTCCGCGAGCGCATCCAGTTCCCGCCGTTCGGGCCGGACCACCTGATCAACTCACTGCACCACCTGGCTGAACTCGCCGGCCGGACAGGAAGTTCGACGGCAGGTACGGCGACTCCACCTCGACGGGCAGCCCGGCCGAGCGCGCCAGCACCGCGACAGCGAGCGGCGCGAAGGCGATGAACCCCTCCGGATCGTCGGCGAGGTCCGGCGCGGCGGTCCAGTACTTCCGGTGCTGTTCCAGCGCACGCGCCAGTGACGCGTTGAACTTCGCCGAGTCGCGGCGGAGCAGGTGGTGGAACATCTCGACCGGTGGATAGGACAGCTGGGCCAGCGCGCGCGGCGGGGCGACGCGCGCGGTGTCCGGGTCCGTGCCGTCCAGCGCGGCGGCGAGCAGGGCGGGCGGGATCTCCTGGCCGGTGAGGAAGTTCCGCACGGTCCGCACCCAGGGCTGGACGTAGGTGTCGTGCACGGCGCCCGAAGCACGCAGCGTCTCCTCGTCGATCGCGCAGAGCCGCTGGACGAGTTCGTCCTCCCGGTTGACGATCGCGAGCCAGACCGCGGACAGCCAGGCACCCGCGTTCGCGTACGAGACGGGGCCGGTTGCCTTGAAGCGCAAGGGCTTCGTCACCACGGCTTCGAGTTCGCCGGAACCGGCGGCCGCGCTGAAGACGGCCGTCGCGGCTTGGGCGGCGGTCCGGAGATCCGTCCAGGTCCGTGCCTCGGCGGCGGCCGGATCCAGCACGGATCCGTACCGGGTGAGCGTCAACGCGCGGCCGAGGACGTTCTTCAGTGCGGCCGCGTCCTTTTCGACGTAGTCGACGTAGAAGCCCATCTGCGAAGCGAGCACGTCGACCTGCTTCTGGGCGAGTTCGCGGTCCGCTGGATGCCTTGGCACGGTTGTCACGCGGGCTGAGGTTACCCGGCTTCGGCGGGGGCCGAGCCGCTTTCGGCGAGCCAGTGTCGCCAGGCTTCGGTGCGGTCCAGCGGATCGGGGCCGTAGTGGTGGTCGCTGACCGCGATCGGCATGCCGAGCGGTGAGCGTTCGTGGAACCGGATGAGCGCGTCGGCGGTGCGCAGCCCGATGAAGTTGCCGGTCAGGTAGTCCACCTCGCCGGACAGTCGTGACCCGCCGGGCAGGTCGATCTCCACCGGTGCGCCGAGTTGTGGTGAGCCGAGCCGCTCGCGCAACCGGTCCCAGCCGCCAGCCGCGGGTGCTTCGGCTTCCGCGTAGGTCGCCGGTGCGCCGCGGAAGTGCCGCAGGTACTGGGCGAGGGTGAACAGGTACATGTCCCAGCCGCCGCTGGTCATGCCCTCGTACTCGTCGCTCCAGTCGTCGCCGAGGACTCCACTGTGGACGAACCGGAGCACGCTCGCGCCACCCGCCCGGGCCTCGACCAGGTACTCGAAGGCCTGCGTGGTGCCGTCTTCCGCGGCCGGGGTGCGGATGGCCAGCTCGCGCGGAGGGTCCCACCGGACGACCTGCGGGTCGTCCGGATCGATCTCCATCGGCATGAACCACGCCGCCGCACCGGGGCCGGTGGCGATGGCCGTCCAGACCTCCTCTGGCGAGGCGGGCAGCTCGATCTCCTTGGGCAGTTCGAACTCACGCGACACCCGTGGAGGGTCGCACCGAATAGTCTTCTGGTCAAGACAGCATTTATTGTCGGCAAGCGTCGAACGCTGCCCCGATGTCGGTGAAGGCGTTGGCCGCGTCCTCGAGCAGGCCGTTGTCGCCGTTGCGGAGGCCGCGTGCCCGGGTCAGCGCGGCGGCGGCCCACCGGTTGTGCGTGGCGTGCTGTTCCGCCCGGCGCAGGTAGGCGTCGGCGTCGGGACGGCCGAGGACCACGGCGATCTCGGCGGCGACGCCCGCGGCGTAACCGTCGAACCGGCCCGGCGCGAACTCACCACCCGCCTCCGCGAGCAGCGGGGACAGGTCGTCGCTCCCGTTGTGCAGCGCGACCCGTGCTCGCACGAAGGCGTCCAACGGCGCGAGGTTCGGCGAGGCGGACAACGCGGGCACCCCGGCGGCGCTGGCGGCGCGCCGCCGCCAGGTGGCCATCGCCTCGGCGTCGCCGGTGAGACCGGCGGCCAGCGCGGCGCCCAGCAGCGGAACACCGAGCGTGCTGTTGTTCTGCTGCCGGAAGGACAACGCGCCATCCCACAGCTTTTCGGCTCGTGCCAGCGCTTCGGGGAAGCGCCCGGCCAGCGCGAGCGGCGTGAGCACGCTGCCGGAACCCCAGCAGGTGTGCCGGGACAGCGTCGGATCGGTTTCGGCGCGCTCGCCGATCCGCACGGCATCCGCGATGGCGCCGGTTGCCAGCGCGTACGCCACCGCGGCGCGGAACGTGTCCACCACCTCCAGCGCGGCCTGCGGAACCGTGCGGTCGAACGTGTCGACCAACTCCAGGCGCCGCAGGGTGATCCGGTACGCGTGCCCGGGATCGCGGGCACCCGCGGCGGCGGTGCATTCGGCGTCCAGCGCGGCGCTGAGCAGCAGCGGATCACCGAACGCCGTCGCGGCGCGGACGGCGGCCTCGGCCGCGGGCCGGGTGACCGACTGCGGGGCCGGGCCGGACAGCCAGGCGCGAGCGATCGCCACCTGCGTCTCCGCCTGGGCGGAACCGGTTGCGAGGGCTTCGGCCAGCAGTGCGGTCAGCTCCTCGTGGGGGACCGGCCGCGCGACAAATCCCGCGCCGCGGAACCTCGTCGCGAGCACCACCGCGCTCGCCAGGCAGCCCGCCTTGGCCGTGGGGTGGTCGCCGGTCAGCCGGGCCGCTTCGAGCAGGAGGTCGTAGTGGTCGCGGGCGCCGCCGGTGAGCACGTGCGCGGCCGTGCCTGCCTGGTCGAGCGCGGTCGCGGCGGCGGTGGCCGTGGGGGCCAGGCGGGCCGCCGCCCGCCAGTGCTCGCTCGCTTCGGCGAGGAAACCGCGGGCGTAGGTCAGCCGGGCCAGGTCGGAGAGCAGTTCGTACGACCCGGCGGCTGCTCGCAGATCACCCGCGACCAGGTCGAAGTCGGCTCGCCAGTCGCCGTCGAGCCGCCCGACCAGGTCGTGTGCGCGTTGTGCGGCCCAGGCCAGGTAGCGCGTCGCCACGTCTTCGGCGTCCGGTGAGCCGTCGAGCTGCTCGCGGGCGAACTGGCGAACCCCGTCGGGCAGGCTCCACCCGAGGTCGGCCAGCGACTTGTCCACCAACCGGCCGAGCAGATCGGCCACCGCGCCGAGCGAAAGGCCGGGGCACAGCGCGGCGGCCGCGTTGAGGTCGAACCGGTCGGCGAACCGCGACACCCGCGTCAGCAGCAGGCGTTCCTCCTCGGTCAGCAGCCGGTAGCTCCACTCGACCACCGCACGCAGCGAGCGGTGACGCCGGTCGCCGCGTCCGGCCGAAAGCAGCCGCAGCGGATCGTCGGCGAGCCCGGCCAGCAACCCGGGCACGCCGAGCGAGGCGACCCGGGCGGCGGCCAGCTCGATCTGCAACGGCGAGCCGCTCAGCTTGCGGCACAGCTCGGCCAGCTCGGCGGGGTCGGCTTCGAACGCCGGATCGACCGCCCGCGCCCGATCGGTGAACAAGGCGACCGCTTCCTCGGCGTCACGCAGCGGTCCCAGCTGCAGCACGGTCTCACCCGGCACGCCGAGGCGTTCGCGGCTGGTCGCCAGCACGCTCAGGCGGGGATTCGCCTCCGCCAGGTCCGCGAGGAGGTCGGCGACGTCGTCCACCACGTGCTCGCAGTTGTCCAGCACGAGCAGCGCCCGGCCACGCAGCCGGTCAGCGACCACGTCCGCCAGGCGTTGCTGCGGCGCGGGCTCAACGCCGAGCGCGGCGGCGACCGTCTCGACGACGTAGCCGGGACGCGCGGGCACCAGCTTCACGAAGGCGGCACCGCCGGGGAAAGCGGACGCCGCGCGAGCGGTGACCGCGGTGGCCAAGCGGGTTTTCCCGGCACCGCCGGGGCCCAGCACGGTGGTCACCGGGGCTTCGGTCACCAGGCGGGCGGCGGTGTCCAGCTCGACGCCGCGGCCGACGAAGCTCGTCGCGGGCGCGGGCAAGCCGGGCACGGTGCCGCCGGAGGCGTAACCGGCGGCACGTTGGACCAGTTCGCGGCGATCGCGGGCGTCGAGCTTGCGCAGCAACGAGGACACGTGGCTCTCCACGGTCCGCACCGACACGAAGAGCCGCTCGGCGATCTCGGCGTTGGTCAGCCGGTCGGCCACCGCGAGCAGCACTTCGCGCTCACGCGGAGAGATCGACATGGGCACAGTCTGCCCGAACGGGTGTCCGTGCTCGATCTCCGTGGCCGGTTCCGTGGTCAGCACGGATGCCCGGGCCGCGGTGCCGGCCGCAGGATGGTGCCCATCACCACAACAGCGGGAACGGAGCACGGAAATGCTGGTCATCGCCAAGGAGGACGACCTCCGCATCGGCAGCGGGCGCACCGCGAGGTTCGAGGGGGAGGCCTACGGGTCCGGCATCTCGTTCTTCCACGTGCACAACACCGAGGGGCAGGGGCCGGGCGTCCACGTGCACCCGTACTCGGAGACCTGGGTGGTGCTCGCGGGCAGCGCGCTCATCCGCAGCGCCGACGGCGAGGCGACGGTCACCGAGGGTGATGTGGTGGTGGTCAGCGCCGGTACCCCGCACGCGTTCCGCGCGGTCGGGCCGGAGCCGCTGAAGATGATGTGCATCCACGCCTCACCCCGCATCCAGCAGGAATTCCTCGACGACGCCGAAGCCGGCGCGACCTTCCGGAGGTTCTGATGTCCTTCCAGGCTTATCTCGACGCGATCGAGGACAAGACCGGGCTGACGCCGCGTGAGTTCCTCGCGCTGGCGGCCGAGCGCGGGTTCGACGATCCGGGCACCAAGGCGGGGGTGATCGTCGACTGGCTCAAGCAGGACCACGGCCTCGGCCGCGGGCACGCGATGGCACTGGTGCACGTGATCAAGAAAGGCCCGAAGATCAGCGCGAAGCACGTCGGAAGCAGCGGCCCACACCGCGACGAATCCGACACCCTCTGGCTGGACGGAAAACGAAACCGCCCCTGACCCGAGCCTCGTGCAATGAATGTGGCTTTCATAGCGGCTGGCGCAAGGAAAGCCACATTCATTGCACGCCGCCGCCGCTACGGTGTGATGATGCGTCTGCTCTTCTCCGCGGGTGCCGGGTACAGCCACATCGCGCCGCTGCTGCCGCTTGCCACGGCGGCACGCGATCTGGGCCACGCAACGGTTTTTGTCACCGGCCCCGGCGCGGTCGGCCACCTGGAGGCTGCGGGCCTGCACGGTGTCGCGGTGGGCGCGGCGGCGGCCGGTCCCCAGCCGTGGGGCCGGTATTCGCCCGCCGAACTCGCCGTGATGTCCGCCGAGGAAAAGCTGGCCTTCGTGGTCACCGTGATGGCGGAAGCGGGCGCGGGCGGAAGGCTCGACGACATGCTGGCGTTCTTCCGCGACTGGCGGCCGGAACTGGTGGTCGCGGCCAGCGGGGAGTTCGCCGCGGTGGCCGCCGCGGTGGTGACCGGCGTGCCGTTCGCCGTGCACGCGATCGGCCCGCCGAAGTCCGCCGCGGTGATGGCGGGCGGCTGGGCGGTGGTCGACGAACTGGTGCGCCGCTTCGAGCCGGGCGGCTTGCCCAGTCGCGACAACGTGCCGTACCTCGACATCTGGCCCGGCGGACTGCGCCCGGCAGGAGTCGAATGGGACCTGCCGAATCGCTGGCCCGTGCGTCCCGACGGAATGCTCCCGGTCGAGGGGGAGCGGCCATACCCCGCGCCGGTTGTCTACGTCACCGCGGGCACGGCGCACAACACCAAGCCGGGCGTGCT
This sequence comes from Amycolatopsis albispora, assembly GCF_003312875.1. Taxonomy (NCBI): domain Bacteria; kingdom Bacillati; phylum Actinomycetota; class Actinomycetes; order Pseudonocardiales; family Pseudonocardiaceae; genus Amycolatopsis; species Amycolatopsis albispora. The sequence goes on along the minus strand of NZ_CP015163.1, from coordinate 4,594,391 downwards.
CGAAGCCATGATCGGAGGGGTGCGCGACGCCGGGGTGGACGTTGTCGCCACCATCGGCCGCGACGGCGACCTCGACCGCTTCGGCACCCAGCCCGGCCACGTCCGGATCACGCACTTCCTGCCGCAGGAACGGGTGCTGCCGCACGCCGAAGTGGTGGTCTGCCACGCGGGCGCGGGCACCGTTCTCGGCGCGCTCGCGCACGGCAAGCCCCTCGTGCTCACTCCGCTGGCCACCGACCAGTTCGACACGGCGGCCCAGGTCGCCGACGCGGGTGCCGGGGTGGTCGCCGAACCGTCACCGGACGCGGTTCGAGCCGCTCTTGGCCGGGTGCGAAGAAATCCGGCCTATCGAGCGGCGGCGGGCGTACTGGCGGCCGAGATCGCCGCGATGCCGCCGCCGGTGGCGGTGCTCGAGCGGTTAACCGGTGGCGATGGCCTCGGCCAGCAGTGAAAGCGCCTCGGCGCGTGCGCCGGTCAAGCCGGGTTCGGTGGTTTGCGTGGCGGCCTGGAGCACGGGTTGCCGCGGCATCGGGGACGGGATGTCGTCCAGGAGTTCCGGGCCCCACGAGCCGCCGACGATGACGCGGTCCGGATCGCAGATGGCGGCCAGCGCGGCGATCACCCCGCCGACCGCCTGGCCCAGGACGCGCCGGGTGTCCGCGTCGGCGCAGCGCTCCAGCAGCCGCTCGACGTCGATCGCGGTCGAGCCGGGCTGCCGCAGCTCGAGCTGGGCGAACAGGTCGATGAACCGCACGGCTTCCCCGGACGGCCCGGTGGTCAGCAAGTAGGCGACTTCGCCGGCCAGCCCGGTGCTCCCGCGCCGGACCTCACCGTCGCTGACGACGGCCGCGCCGAGACCTTCCCCAAGGTGCAGGTAGGCAAAATCCGGCCCGGCGTGGTCCCGTTCCGCCTTGGCGGCCCAGTTCACGTCGTTGTCGACGAGTACCCGGCCGACCACGTACGGCGCCAGTATCGTCACCGGGTCCAGGTCGCCGACCAGGAACGGCGCGTCGGGCAGGTGCACCAGCCTGCCGGTGGCGCGGTCGACCGGATCGGCCGCGCTGACCACGGCCAGCCGCACCGGCCTGGTGAGGGCCACCTCGGTGGCGGCGTCCCGGAGCGCGGCGGCCACCTGTGACTGCCGCGCAGGTCTGCCGAGTTCCTGGTGGTCTCGCACGACCGTGGTGCCGTAGACGTCGACGCCCTCGGCGACCACGCCCTCCGGCGCGATGCTGACCGCCATCGCCGAGCCGATGTTGACCGACAGCGCGTAGTACGAGCCGACCCGGCCCCGCCCACGGCCGCCGGGGGTGTGCTCACCGGTGTCCACCACCAGCCCGCGTTCGGCCAGCCGCCGCACGCTTTCCCCCGCGGTGGGCTTGGAAATGCCGATGTCGGCGGCCAACTCGGCACGCGTCAGCCGGCGGTGGCGGATCAGTGCCCGGAGCACCTGCTCGTCGGTCACCGCGCGCACCAGCGCCAGCGACGGTTTGGCGGGGTCCACGCGCCCATTCTAGTAAAGGGCCTTGCCTGGAAACCGCGGCAGGGGTAGCGTGTCTTCAAGTAAGGAACCCTTCCTTGAAAGAGGTGCCGTGGTGACCGGACTGCCGCACTGGGAGCAGCCGCCCGCCGAGCTGCCTGCCGCGATCCGCGAGATCAAAGCCGCCCTGCGGGCCAGCATCGCCGCGTCCGGACGCGGCGTCGAAGAGGTTTTTGCCGTGGTGGAGGCCAAGATCGGCGAAGAGGTGGCGGAAATCGACGCCGCCAAGGCGCGCGGTGAACAGGTCTGGCCGGTCATCGACTACGCCGACATCGCCGCGGGCACCGTGCCCGCCGCCGAGCTGGCCAAGCTGCGGCGGCGCGGTTGCCTGGTCGTGCGCGGGCATTTCGACCGCGAGCAGGCGCTGACCTGGGACCGCGAGATCGTCGACTACGTGGAGGGCAACGGGTTCTTCGAGAACTACCGCGGCCCCGGCGACGACTTCTTCGGCAGCGTCGGCTCCAAGCCCGAGATCTACCCGATCTACTGGTCACCTCCGCAGATGCAGGCCAGGCAGAGCGAGCGGATGGCGCGGGTGCAGGCCTTCCTCAACGGCCAGTGGAAGCACGAGTCCGACGGCGTGCGCTGGTTCGAGCCGGGCCGCGATTCGCTGTACCCGGACCGGATCCGCCGGCGGCCCGAGGGTGCCGACTCCGGCGGCCTCGGCACGCACCTCGATCCCGGCACGCTCGACCTCTGGATGACCGAGTCGTACCAGCGGGCGTTCCGCCACCTGTTCGACGGCAGCGTCGAGTCGTACGACCCGTGGGACGCCGCGCACCGCACCGCCGGGCCGCAGTACCCCGGCAGCACCATGTGCTCGGCCTTCCGCACCTTCCAGGGCTGGACCGCGCTGTCCGACATGGACCACGACCAGGGCGTGCTGCACACCGTGCCGATCCCGGGCGCGATGGCCTACCTGATGCTGCGCCCGCTGCTGCCGGACGTGCCCGAAGACGACATGTGCGGCGTCACCGTTAACCAGGTCTTCCCGGCGAACGAGCGGTGGCACCCGCTGCTGATGCGGGCGCTGACCGGTATTCCCGACGTGCGTGCCGGGGATTCGGTCTGGTGGCACTGCGACCTGATCCACAGCGTCGCGCCGGTGACCAACCAGCGTGGCTGGGGCAACGTCATGTACATCCCCGCCGCGCCGTGGTGCCCGCGCAACGAGACCTACGCCGCCGCCGTCCGCGAAGCCTTCCGCACCGGGGCCAGCCCCAGCGATTTCCCCGGCGAGCACTACGAACGCGACTGGCCCGACCGGTTCCGGCCGGAGGACCTGAACGAGATCGGGAGGCGCGGCCTTGGTCTCACGTCAGTGCGTTGATCCCGGTGAGATCGCGGCCGATCAGCAGCTTCTGCACCTGGCTGGTGCCTTCGTACAGGGTCAGCACCCGCGCGTCACGGAGGTACTTGCCCACCGGGAACTCGTCGATGAACCCGTACCCGCCGAAGACCTGGAGGCAGTTGTTGCTGACGCGCACCGCGGTCTCGCTCGCGTGGTACTTCGCGATGGACGCGTCGGTCGCGTAGTCCTTGGGCGACACCCCGGCGTCCGCGATCCGCGCCACGTGGTGGGTGAGCAGCCGGGACGCACGTACGTCCACAGTGGAATTCGCGAGCAGTTCCTGCACCAGTTGGAAGGACGCGATCGGCCGGCCGAACTGGGTGCGTTCGGTGGAGTAGCGCACGGCCGCGTCCACCGCGGCCTGCGCCAGCCCGACCGCGCCCGCGGCCACCGAGACCCGGCCGCGGGACAGCGCGCCGAGCGCGATGCCCAGCCCGCGGTCCACCTCGCCCAGCCGCGCGGAGTCGGGCACGCGCACGGAGTCGAAGCTCAGCTCCGCGGTGGCCTGACCGCGGAGGCCGAGCTTGCCGTGGATCTCCCTGATCGACAGGCCGGGCGAGTCGGTGGGCACCAGGAACGCGGTGAGCCCGCGCTCGCTGGTGCGGGCGAAGGTCAGCGCCACCTGCGCCCAGGTGCCGTTGGTGATGAACATCTTGCCGCCGTCGAGCAGCCAGTCACCGCCGTCGCGGGTGGCGCGGGTGCTGACCGACGCCGCGTCGGAGCCGGTGCCGGGCTCGGTGAGCGCGAAGCAGCCGAGCGCGTCCCCGCTGACCAGCCGGGGCAGCCACTGCGCGCGCTGCTCGTCCGTGCCGTGCGTGACGATGGTTTTGGTGACCAGCCCGAGCGACACCGACACGATCCCGCGCACCGCGGAGTCACCGCGCCCGAGTTCCTCGGTCACCAGCACGTAGGACAGCATGTCCGCGTCCACCCCGCCGTAGGACTCCGGCACCATCAGGCCGAGGAAACCCAGTTCCCCCAGGCGTTTCACGATGCCGCGATCGACCTGCTCGGCGCGGTCCCACTCCCGTGCGTTCGGCACGATCTCCTCGTCGACGAAGCGTGCGGCCATGGCGCGGATGTCGCGCTGCGTCTCGGTCAGGCCGAACTCCGGTGAAATCATGGTGTGCCCTTCTCCAGCGGGTAGGCGGGTGCGGTCAGCGGCAGGCCCAGCTCGGCGCGTTCGCGCAGCCAGCGCGTCGGCCGGTAACGCGGGTCGCCGGTGTGCTCGTGCAGTCGTTCCTGGAGGTCCAGCAGCCTGCCGACGCCGATGCGGTCACCCCAGGCGAGCGGACCGGCCGGGTAACCGAGCGCGGTGGTGACGGCCAGGTCGATGTCGTCGGGCGTGGCCAGCGCCCGTTCCGCGATCGACGCGGCGACGGAGACGATCGACGCGAGCAGGCGTTGCGCGACCGAGCCGGGCGTGTCACGCACCACCGACACCGCGTCCGCGTGCACGGCGAGCGCCCCGGTGGCGGCCCGGACCGCGGCCGGGTCCGACGCGGGGGTCACCGCCAGCACGCGGCGACGGGTGTTCAGCGACAGCGGGTCCACGCCGAAAGTGCGCTCGGCGGGCAGCCCGTGCTCGGCGATGGCCGCGGACACCGTGGTGCCCCAGGTCGGCACGAGCATCACGGCTTCGGGATGATTCGGCGTCTCCGGCAGGGCCGCGCGCAGGGCGTCGGCGTCCGGCCCGGATCCGGCTATCCACAGTGGACACTCGGCGGCGGCGATCGGTGCCTCGGCGGGCGGTTCGGCGCTGTGGTCGTAGAACCCGCGTCCGCTCTTGCGGCCGAGCAGCCCGGCGGCCACCCGGTTCGGCGTGAGAAAGGACGGCCGCAGCCGGTCGGCATACCGGAACCCGGTCCAGATCGACTCCATCACCGCGGCCGTCACGTCGAGGCCGGTCAGGTCCATCAGCTCGAACGGGCCCATCCGCAGGCCGAGCACGTCGCGCGCGATCCGGTCGAGCACCACCGGCTCCGCGACCGCGTCCTCCAGCAACGCGAACGCCTCGGTGACCAGCCCGCGGCCCGCGTGGTTGACCAGGAAGCCGGGGGTGTCGGCGACCACCACCGCGCGGTGGCCGGACGCGCGCACCAGCTCGGCCAGCGTGCCGGGAATGTCGGCGCGGGTCGCCGCACCCGGCACCACCTCGACGATCTTCATCAACGGCACCGGGTTGAAGAAGTGCAGCCCGGCCAGCCTCGACGGATCGGCCAGCTTCGCGGCGATCCGGGTGACCGGGATCGAGGAGGTGTTCGTGGCGAAGATCGTGCTGGGCGGCAGCACCTTTTCCAGCGCGGTGAACAGCTCCGCCTTGGTGTCCAGGTCCTCGCGGACGGCCTCGATCACCAGGTCCACCTGGTCGCCCTGGTCGCCGGGAGCCGACACCGAGTCCAGCGGCACCAGCCTGCCGCGCACCGCCTCCGCCTCGGCGGCCGTCATGCGTCCCTTGGTGACCGCGCGGTCGAGCAGCTGCCCGACGAACTCGACGGCCTCACCGACCGCCTCGGGCCTGGCGTCGGCGAGTTCGGCGATGTGCCCGGCGGTCGCCGCCCACTGCGCGATGCCGCGGCCCATCACGCCGGTGCCGATGATCCTGATCCGCATGCTCGCTCCTCAGCGCAGGTAAACCCGCTCCGGGTCGACTTCTTCGCGCAGCCGCCGGAGTTCGGCCTCGCCCGGGGGTTCGATGGTGGTCAGGTCGTCCGCGACGTCCAGGTCCCAGCCGGTGGCCGCGCGCACCTGGTCGGCCGAAACGCCGGGGTGGACGGCGACCAGCCGGAGCGGCTCGCCCGCCCCGGCACGCGCGAGAATGCCGAGTTCGGTGATCACCCGGGTGACGCCGGCGCCCAGCGGCCGGATGCCGTCGGCCAGCGCGCGGTCCGGGCCGGGGGAGGTGCAGAAGTCCAGCTGGTCCACAAAGGACCTTCGATCGTGACGGCGCATCACCACGAAGACCTCGCCGGAGTTGGCCATCACCTCCATCGCGCCGCCGGGTCCGGGCAGGCGCACCGCGGGCTTGGCCCAGTCGCCGATCACCGACGAGTTCAGGTTGCCCCACCGGTCGATCTGCGCGGCGCCGAGGAAACCCACGTCGATGTGCCCGCCCTGCAGCACGTTGCCGAACAACGCGGGCATCGGCAACACCGCTTCGGCGCCGGTGATCAGCACGGCGTCGGCGATCGTTTCCGGCAGGTGCGAGGGGTGCGCGCCGCAGACCCCGGACTCGTAGACGATCTCCAGGTCCGGCGCGACGGTGAGGTGGGCGAGCGACGCGGCCAGCGTGGGCAGGCCGATCCCGGCGAAAACCGTGTGCTTCCCGGCCAACTCCCGGGAGGCGACCACCGAGAGCAGCTCGGAGGAGGTCGTGTCCATCGTGTGTTCTCCCGTCACCGTCGCCGCCCGTAGTTCACCGGCAGGCTGAGCGCTTCGTCAACGGCCAGCTCCGCCCAGTACCGCTCACCCAGCTTCGCCACGTACTCGGCGTGGTCGCGGGTGCCGAGCACCCACTCCGCCAGCCAGTCGCGCAGGCGCGCCGGATCCGCGCTGATCGCCGACCAGCCGCGGTAGAACTGGTTGTCCCGGTCGTAGTAGCCCTGCGCGAAGGACGGGTGGGCGCCACGCGGGCAGGCCACCACGGCGTCGACCGCGTGCGCCGGGATGAGCGTGCGGTTGGGGTCGCGGCGGATCACCTCGTCGTCGACGACCTCCTCGACCACCACGACGGCCTTCTTCGCCGCGTACACGGCTTCGGCCTGGATGCCGGTCAGACCCCAGACCTGCGTGTTCCCGGCGCGGTCCGCGCGCTGGGCGTGCACGATCGCCACGTCGGGGTGGATCGGCGGCACCACGTACACCTGGTCGTCCTCGTCGTAGGGCGAGCGCACCTTGCGGATGCCGGGATTGACCGACGGCAGGTCGCTGCCCGCGTACGAGCGCAGCGGGTAGAACGGCAGCCGCTGCGCGCCCGCGAGGTAGCGGCAGATCATGCCGTAGTGGCTGTACTCCTCGAACTCCAGCGGTTCGGGGTCGGCGCGTTCGATTCGCCGCCGCAGTTCGCCGAGCGAGCCCGCCGAGGAGTTGCCGACGAACGAGGACACCAGCTTGCGCACGCAGCCGCCCGCCAGCATCTGGTCCACGACGATGTCCGCGGTCATCCGGACCACGGTCAGGCCGCGGCGGCCCTGCCGGATGATCTCGTGCCCCGCCGCCGTCGGGATGAGGTGCGTGAACCCTTCGAGCGAGACGGTGTCGCCGTCGTGCACGAAGGCGGCGACGGCGTCGGCCATCGTGGTGGTCTTGTCGGTCACCGCCCCACCGTGCCAGGCGGCATTGAGCAGAGTCCAATACCGAATTAACCTCAGATTGAGACTCAGCTCGGATCAATGGGAGTGCGGCATGGAACTTCGTCATCTGAACGCCTTCCTGGCGGTGGCCGAGGAACTGCACTTCGGCCGCGCGGCGAAGCGGCTGCAGATGGCGCAGCCGCCGCTGAGCCAGCAGATCCGCCAGCTCGAACGGGAACTCGGCGTCGAGCTGTTCGAGCGCAACACGCGGTCGGTGCGCCTGACCAGCGCGGGGGAGTCCTTTCTCGGGCCGGTCCGGACCGTGCTCGACGACCTCGACCTGGCCACGCGCGCGGCGAAGGCGGCCGGACGCGGTGAGTTCGGCCGGGTCACCGTCGGCTTCGCCGGCGCGTCGAGCCACGAGTCGCTGCCGCTGCTGACCAGGGCGGTCCGGGCCGCGCACCCCGGGCTCGAACTGGTGATGCGCGGGCAGACCTACGCCAACGTGGCGCTCGACCGGGTGGCCGACGGCTCGCTCGACCTCGGTTTTGTGCGCCTCCCGGTGACCCAGCCCGGGGTGCGGGCCAGGGTGATCGACGAGGAGGAACTGATCTGCGCGCTGCCCTCGGACCACCGGCTGGCCAGGCGGCGGCGCATCCCGATCGAGGAACTGGCCTCCGAGGTGTTCGTCAGCTTTCCCGCGAACGCCGGGTCCACCGTGCGCGAAGCCACCGTCCGTGCCTGCGCCGAGGGCGGGTTCACCCCGAAGGTGGTCCAGGAGGCGCCGGATTCGTACACCATCCTGGCGCTGGTGGCCGCGGGTGTGGGCGTGACGCTGACCCTGACCTCGTGCCAGCACATCCAGCAGACCGGCCTGGTGTACCGGCGGCTCGCCGGGAAGGGGATGAGGTTGCAGGCCGCGCTGGCCTGGCGCGCCGACAACCCGTCCGCCGCGCTGCGGACCGTGCTCGCGGTCGCCGAGGAGGCGCTGCCCACGCCTCGCGTGGATTGAGACGTATGGGCTATCACTGCCTAGCCCATTCGGTATTGGACGTGTCTCGGTGGTGGCTGGCATCGTTCCGGCCAGCACGGGGACGTGGGCGCCGGGGGTCGCCGTTCCCCTGGGACAACGGCGATCCAAGGAGACGGCATGGGTGCGGCGACCGAGCGCGGGGCGAACGCCACCGCGAAGCGCGCGGGCATCGGGGCGTTCATCGGCTCGACCATCGAATGGTTCGACTTCTACATCTACGGCACCGCGTCCGCGCTGGTGTTCGACAAGGTCTTCTTCCCCGAGCTCGACGGGGCGCTGGGCACGCTGGTCGCGTTCGCCACCTTCTGGGTCGGGTTCCTCGCCCGGCCGCTCGGCGGCATCATCTTCGGGCACATCGGCGACCGGGTCGGGCGCAAGAAGACGCTTGTTTTCACACTGCTGCTGATGGGCATCTCGACCACGCTGATCGGCGTGCTGCCCGGGTACGCCACGATCGGCGTGGCCGCGCCCATCCTGCTGGTGCTCATCCGGATGGTGCAGGGCATCGGCCTCGGCGGGGAATGGGGCGGGTCGGTGCTGATCGCCTCCGAGCACGCGCCCAAGGGCAAGTCGATCCTGTACGGCGCGTTCGCGCAGCAGGGCTCGCCGGTGGGCAACACGCTGAGCACGGTCAGCTTTCTCGCCATCAGCCAGCTGCCGGACGAGGCGTTCGTCAGCTGGGGCTGGCGGATCCCGTTCCTGGCCTCGGCGTTGCTGGTGGTGGTCGGGCTGTTCATCCGCCTGAAGGTCACCGAATCGCCGGCCATGGCCGGGCTGATCGAGGCCAAGAAGGTGGCGAAGCTGCCGCTGACCGAGGTGGTCCGCAACCACCCGATGCTGATCGTGCTCGGCATCGGCGCCTGCACCATCGGGCTGTCGGCCACCTACTTCAAGTCGACCTTCGCGCTGTCCTGGGCGACGGCGGACATCGGCTTCACGCGCAGCTCGTTCCTGACCATCATCCTGGTCGCCAACGTCACGCAGATCCTGGTGCAGCCGTGGGGCGCGGTGATCGCCACGAAGATGAGCAGCTGGCGGCGCGCGGTCTGCGTGATGCTGCTGCCCGAGCTGGTGCTGATGCCGCTGATGTTCCTGCTGATCGGTTCGGGTGACTACACCGCCGCGATGATCGGCGTGGTGGTCGCGACGGTGCCGCACTGCCTCTACTACGCGGCGCTCGCGGGCATGCTGGCGAGCCGGTTCCCCGCGCAGGTGCGGTACACCGGGATCTCGCTGTGCTACCAGCTGTGCGGCACGCTGCTCGGGGGCACCACGCCGATCGTGGGCCAGTTCCTGCTGAACCTCACCGGCTCGATCACCGCGGTGATCGTTTTCGCGGTGTTCCAGGTGCTGTTGACGCTGGGGTGCATGCTGGCCCTGCTGAAGCGCCCCAGCTACGACGACCGCTCCGGCGAACCCACCGCCACCCCGGTCGCCGCCCACGCCTAGACCTGTCCGGTGTCACGAATGAAGCTTCTATGTCAAGTGAGGTCGGTGGTGAGTGCTCGGTAGATGGTGTTGGCGAGGTGGCGTTTGAGGGCGCGGAGGGCGGCTTTGGTGGTGGCGTGGGGGTGGTGTTTGGTCCAGTTGTCGCGGTAGGTGCGGGCGGGTGGGTGGTGGGTGAGTTGGGTGATGGCGATGCGGTGGAGGCAGGTGTTGAGTTGGCGGTTGCCGCCGCGGTTGAGGCGGTAGTGGGGTTTGTTGGCTGTCCAGGTGGGGATGGGTGCGGTGCCGGTGTGCATGGCGTAGGCGGCGGGTGAGCGGAAGCGGGTGATGCCGGCGGTTTCGCCGATGATTTTCGCGGCGAGGACGGTGCTGACGCCGGTGATGGCCAGCAGGGTGGGGGCCAGGGGCTGGACTCGGGTGCGGAGTTGGTGTTCGAGCTGGGTGATCTGCTGGGTCAGGGTGGTGATCTCGGTGAGCAGGTCCAGGGCGAGGTCGCGGCGGACGCTGGCGGGCAGGGTGGACAGGGCGGTGGTGAGGGTGTGCTGGGCGCGGGGCCCGGTCAGGCGGGGGTGGGTCTGGTCCAGGGCGGGGTCGAGGTCGTGCAGGTGCCAGCGCAGTTGGTTGATGCTGGCGGTGCGGCGGTTGACCAGGTGTTCGCGCCGGTCGGAGAGCAGGCGCAGGTCCAGGGCGGTCTGGTCCAGGTGTGCGGTGGGCAGGTCGGGTTCGCGCAGGGCGGCGCGGGCGATGGCCAGGGCGTCGATCGGGTCGGATTTGCCGCGGGTGCGGGCGCTGGCGCGGCAGGCGGCCATCAGTTTGGGTGGGACCCAGACCACGGTGGCGCCGGTGCCGATCAGGGTGCGGACCAGTCGCCCGGCCACGCCGCGGCCGTCTTCGACCGCCCAGCGCGGCCCGGTGCCGAACTGGGTGGCCCAGGACCGCAGCCGCAGCAGCCCGTCGGGGTCGGCGGTCACGGTTTTCTGCCCCAGGCGGCGGCCGGTCTGATCGACCGCGACCGCGGTGTGGCTGGACTTGTGCGGATCGATGCCAATGACCACCATGGACACCGCGTGTGTTCCTTCCCTAGCCGGAGAACATGCGTCTTTTCCGGGCCGGGCTGGTCGGACACACCTCAGTCGAGGTTGATGGCGTATGCCCACGCTTCTATCAAGTCAGGCCAGCCAGGCCCGGACCTTGATCACGCTGGACAATTCGTTCGCAAGCCAGCAACGGCAGTGGCTTTCAGAGTCACCACGCGATCAAGACCGGACCCTAACCGCCCACCACGAGCGGCCACACCAACCCTGACACTGAGTGGCTTTCGAGACGTTTGGCGTCTCGAAAGCCACATTCGTGACATGGCCTCCCGGTCAGGAGGCGGTTTCGGCGGCGGCCGCCCGTCCCGCTTCCCGCCCCGAGAACAGGCACCCGCCCAGGAAGGTGCCTTCCAGCGCCCGGTACCCGTGCACCCCGCCACCGCCGAACCCGGCGACCTCACCCGCCGCGTACCACCCCTTGATCGGCTGTCCCGCCGCGTTCAGCACCCGCCCGGCGAGATCGGTCTGCAGGCCGCCGAGCGTCTTGCGGGTCAGGATGTTCATCCGGATCGCGATCAGCGGCCCCGCCGCCGGATCGAGGATCCGGTGCAGCGGCACGGTTCTGGCCAGGCTGTCGCCGACGTAGTCGAGCGAGTTCCGGATGCCCATGATCTGGCTGTCCTTGGTGTACCCGTTGTCCACCTGCAGGTCCCGCGCGGTGATCTGCCGCCGCAGCGGCTCCAGCTCGATCAGGTTGTCGCCGGTCAGCTGGTTCATGCCGGCCACCAGGTCCGGCAGGTTGTTCGAGATGACGAAGTCCTCGCCCTTGTCCATGAACGCCTTCACCGGCGGCGGCGTGTCGTTGAGCAGGCGGCTCGCCAGGTAACCGAGCAGGTCCTTGCGCGTCAGCTCCGGGTTCTGCTCGGAACCCGACAGCACGAACTCCTTGTCGATGATCCGCTTGTTGAGCAGGAACCACGAGTAGTCGTGGCCGGAGCGCATGATCAGCTCCAGCGTGCCGAGCGTGTCGTAGCTGGGCACGCCGGGATTCGGGAACCGGCGGCCGGTGGCGTCGAACCACATCGACGACGGCGCGGCCAGCACGCGGATGCCGTGCTCCGGCCAGATCGGGCTGTGGTTCGCCATGCCCTCGGTGTAGTGCCACATGCGGTCGCGGTTGACCAGCCGCGCCCCGGCCATCTCGCTGATGGCGAGCATGCGCCCGTCCACGTGCGCGGGCACGCCGGTGATCATGCGCGACGGTGGTTCGCCCAGCCGGGCGGGCCAGTTCCGGCGGACCAGGTCCTGGTTGCCGCCGATCCCGCCGGAGGTCACCACCACGATCGGCGCGGACAGCTCGAACTCGCCGATCTTGGTGCGTGAACTGGGCGTGCCGCGGGCCGCGCTGCTCGGCTCCAGCAGGCTGCCGCGCACGCCGGTGACCGCGCCGTTGGTGGTGATCAACGCGTCGACCTGGTGCCGGAACTTGAAGGTGACGCTGCCCTTCGCGGCGGCCTCGCGCACCTTCTTCTCGAACGGCTCCATCACGCCCGGCCCGGTGCCGAGGGTGAGGTGGAAGCGCGGCACCGAGTTGCCGGGGCCGTCGGCGAGCTGGCCACCGCGCTCGGCCCAGCCGACGATCGGCACCCAGCGCACGCCCAGCCCGTACAGCCACTTGCGCTTCTCGTCGGCGGCGAACTGCAGGTAGGCCTCGGCCCACTTCGCCGCCCAGTAGTCCTCGCCGAGCGGGTCGGTCACCCCGCGGTCGAACCCGGCGTTGTTGAACCAGTCGGCCCGCGCCAGCTCCAGCGAGTCCTTGATCCCGGCGGTCCGCTGCTCGGGGGAGTTGACGAAGAACAGGCCGCCCAGCGACCAGAACGCCTGGCCGCCGAGGCTGGCCTCCGGTTCCTGGTCGAGGAGCAGGACCCGCCTGCCCGCCGCGGCCAGCTCCGAAGTCGCCACCAGCCCGGCCAGGCCGGAGCCGACCACGATCGCGTCGGCGTCCGCTCTGGGCGTGCCGGCGGCGAAGGCGGCCGAACCGAAGCCGAGGCTGCTCAGTGCCGTGCCCGCGGCGAGCGCACCACCTCTGGTCAGTACTCCGCGGCGGCTGACGTTCCGGTTGTGCGGCGAACTCATCGTCGGGTCCTCCATCGGCACTGTTACCGTCCAGTAGGGACAGGGAAGCAGCCCGTGCGCGGCGAAGATAGGCTCTCGCCGCCAAACTTGGCCGCCGCCGCTGTGGCCCGTCCACAACGGCTCGCGGAGGTGTCGCGTGGACGAGCGGACGAGCGCCATCGTGGTGGGGGTGGTGCGTGCGCTGGCGACCGATCCGGAGGTGGTCGCCAGGGTGGTCGACGCCGCCCGCGAGAACTCACCCGAGGTGGCGCGGCTGCCGGTCGCGGAGAACCGCAGGCACATCGCCACCCTGCTGCTCGAAGCCGTCGCCCACCTCGAACGCGGGGACGAGCACGAGTCCGGCGACTTCTCGGCCGCCTTCGCGCTCGGCGCCGATCGCGCGGCGCAGGGCGTGCCGATCGTCGACCTGCTGCGCGGGGTGCACGCCGGCCGCGCCGAGGTGACCCGAGCCGGGGTGGAGTTCGCCCGCTCGATGGGGGTCGACGACGCCACGATCCTGGAGTTCATCGTCGATCTGGACCACTACGTCGGCGCGATCCAGCGGCACATCGTCAGCGGTTACCACACCGCCGAACTCGAACTTTCCCGTACCGCACGGGATTTCAGCACGCAGGTGCTGCGCAGGCTGCTGCTGTCCGGTGAACGCCTGCCGGTCCCGGAGGAACTCGGCCGGGCCGGGCTGCACCCGGACCGGCCGTACCACTGCGTGGTTTCCGCGGTCACCGATCCGCGCGACGCCCGGTCGCTGGAACAGCGCCTCGCCCCCTTCGGCGGTGTTTTCGGCTTCACCGAAGGACAATTGACCGGCGTCGCGCTCAACTACCCGGTACTGCCCGAAGCCGCGCCCCTGGTGGTGGTGTCACCGGCCAGGCCGCTGCTGGCGTTGCGCGACACCTACCCGTTGTGCGCCGAAGCCCTCGCCGTCGCTTCCCGGCGAGGGCTGTGCGGCGTGCGGCCGCTGGTCGGCCTGGCCGCCGAAACCGCGCTGGCCGCCCACCCGGCACTGGCGGCCACGCTCGTCGGCGAACTGCTGGCCGCGCTCGATCCCGGCAACGAGTTCCACCAGGAGATGGCCGGCACGGCGGTCGCCTTCCTCGACCACGGCTGCGTGATCAACGCGACGGCGAAGGCACTGCACATCCACGCCAACACCGTCCGGTACCGCCTCGACCGCCTGCGCGACCTCACGGGCATCGACGTCAACGACCGCTCGCACCCCTACGTGGTGACCGCCGTGCAGACCTGGTGGGCCCTGCGGACCTGGCTCCAGCGCGCCGGTTCGTGATCAGTGCCCGAGGCCCTGGGCGAAACCGCCGTCCACGGCCAGTTCGACGTTCGTGGTGAAGGTCGCGTCCTCGGCCAGGAACAACGCGGCCTTGGCGACCTCCTCGACGGTGCCGTTGCGGCGCAACGGGGTCGACTCGTCACCCTGCCGTTCGAACTCCCGGCGTTCCTCTTCGGACAGACCAGCCACGCCCATGGTCGGGGTCTTGATGTAACCGGGGGCCACGCTGTTCACGCGGATCTTCTTGGGCAGCAACTCCACCGCCAGCACGTGCGCGAACGCGCGCATCGCCTCCTTCGACGCCGAGTACGCGCTCAGCCCGGGGAACACCACGTCGTTGGCGACCGTGGTGAACACCACCGAGCCGCCCTCGTTGAGCAGCGGGGCGAGCCGCTGCACGGTGAAGAACGCGCCCTTGGTGTTGACCGCGAAATGCCGGTCCCACGCCTCTTCGGTCACCTCGGCGAGTTCGGCGAACTGCGCCATGCCGTGGTTGACGAAGAGGTGGTCGACGCTGCCGAGCCGCTCACGCACCACGTCCCCGAGCGCGGCGATGTCCGCCATGTTGCCCGCGTCGGACCGCACGACGTGTGCCTGCTCGCCCTTGAGCGCCGTCCGTGCCTGCTCCAGGTTCCGCTCGTCGCGTCCGGTGAGCACCACCTCGGCGCCGCGGTCGAGCAGCGCGCGCACGATCGCCAGCCCCATGCCGTGCGTACCCCCGGTGACCACTGCCTTCTTCATGATCTTCCCTTCGTTCGTAACCGATGACCCGACGGTGCCCGGGGGTGCTGGCGGTCCGCTTTCGATCTTCTTGCGGCTACCGTGGCGGACATGCGTTTCGGGGTGCTGGGGCCGCTCGCGGTGTGGACACCGGACGGGGACGCCGTGGTGGTGCCCGAGGCGAGGGTCCGCGCGCTGCTGGCCCGTCTGCTGGTCGCGCCGGGCCGCGTGGTGTCGGCCGACCGGCTGGTCGACGACCTGTGGGGCAACGCGCTCCCGGCCAATCCCGCCGGCGCGCTGCAGACCCTGGTCTCGCGCCTGCGCCGGGCGATCGGCACCGGCCTGGTGGTGCATCGGCCGCCCGGGTACCTGCTGGACGTGCCGCCGGAGGCGGTGGACAGCGGCCGGTTCGCCGAACTCGCGCGCCGCGCGCCGGACCCCGCCGCGCTCGGGGAGGCGCTCGGCCTGTGGCGGGGTGAGGCGTTCGCCGGGTTCGCCGACGAACCGTTCGCCCGTGCCGCGGCCGCGGCGCTGGAAGAGCAGCGGCTCACCGTCTGGGAGGACTACGCCGAAGCGAGGCTGCGACTGGGGGAGCACGCGGCGCTCGCCGACGACCTGCGGGAACTCGTCGATGAGCACCCGTTGCGTGAACGGCTCCGCGCCGCGCACCTGGCCGCGTTGCACGGTGCGGGCCGGACGACCGAAGCGCTCGACGGCTACCGCCGGTTGCGGCGGCTCCTGCGTGACGAACTCGGCCTTGAACCGGGGGCCGAACTCGCCGCGCTGCACGAGCGCATGCTGCGTGGGGAAGTCCCCGCGCGGGCCGAGCCGGTGGTGCCACTGCCGACTCCGGCCAACGCGCTGATCGGCCGGGACGAGGCGGTCGCCGAGGTGCGCGCGCTGCTCAGCTCGCACCGCCTCGTGACGCTGACCGGACCGGGTGGTGTCGGCAAGACCCGGCTCGCGCTCGAAGTCGCGCGCGATGGTGGTGAAGCGTGCCTGGTCGAGTTCGCCGGGTTGCCCCGGGAGTCCGAAGTGGACGATCTGGTGGACACGATCGCTGCCGCGCTGGGCAGCCAGAACGGGGGAGAACGGCTCGCGGAGGTGTTGCGGGGCCGTCGCTTGCTGCTGGTGCTGGACAACTGCGAGCACGTGGTCGAACCACTCGCCGCGTTGCTGTCCGGCGTGCTGCGCGCGCCCGGCGTGCGGGTGCTGGCCACCAGCCGGGAGCCGATCGGCGTCTCCGGGGAACGGCTGTGGGAGGTGCTGCCGCTCGATGAGGCGGGTGCCGTGCGGTTGTTCGCCGCGCGGGCGGCGGCCGTCTCACCGGGATTCGTCGTTTCCGAGGACAACGCGGATGCTGTCGCCAGGATCTGCCGTCGGGTCGATGGCATCCCGCTCGCCATCGAACTGGCCGCGGCCCGCGTGCGCGTGCTGGGCCCGGTCGAACTCGCCGAACGCCTTGACGACCGGTTCGCCCTGCTGACCGGCGGCCCGCGGGACGCACCGGCCCGCCAGCGCACGTTGCGCGCGATGCTCGACTGGAGCTGGGAACTGCTGACCGGAGCCGAACAGGCCGTGTTGCGCAGGCTCTCGATTTTTGCCGACGGCTGCTCGCTCGACGCGGCCGAGGCGCTGTGCTCCGGCGATGGGGTGCGGCCTTCCGAGGTGCTCGACCTGCTGGCGCGGCTGGTCGACCGGTCGCTGGTGGTGGTCACGCACACCGCCGACGGCCCGCGGTACGGGCTGCTGGAGACGGTGTCCGCCTACGGTGAGCGCCAGTTCGGTGCCGGCGAACGCGCACGCCTCGCCCACGCGCATGCCGCCCACTTCACCGCGTTCGCCGAGGAAGCGGCCCGGCACCTGTGCGGCCCGGACCAGCAGCGCTGGTTGCGGCGCCTCGACGCGGAAACCGGCAACCTGCGCCGGGCACTCGCCGATCCGCGTTTCGCTTCGCGGTTGGCCCGTTCCCTGGCGTGGTACTGGTTCCTGCGCGGACGGCTCACCGAAGCACGGCGTGCCACCGTCGATCCCGCCTGGCAGGCCGGTTTCCGGTTGCTCACCGGCGAACCGGTCGACGGCGGC
This sequence comes from Amycolatopsis albispora, assembly GCF_003312875.1. Lineage (NCBI taxonomy): Bacteria > Bacillati > Actinomycetota > Actinomycetes > Pseudonocardiales > Pseudonocardiaceae > Amycolatopsis > Amycolatopsis albispora. The sequence goes on along the minus strand of NZ_CP015163.1, from coordinate 4,577,469 downwards.
ACGCTGCCCGGCCTGCGCGACAACCTGGCCGAGCCGCGTGAGCGCGCCATGGCGGGCTGGTTTCTCGGTTATGCCGCAACAAGATTCGGCGAACTGACGGACGGCGAGGCGCTCATCCGCACGGCGTTGGCGGAGTTCGAAGACCTCGGTGACAACTGGGGTGTCGCGGCCGCGCTGAGCGTGCGGGCCGTGCACCGCTACGTCCGTGGTGACCTCGCGGGGTCGGCCGCGGACGCCGAGCGGAGCCGCGCGTTGTTCGGCGAAACCGGCGACCGCTGGGGCCGGGTGCAGGCCAACGCGGCGCTCGGACGGCTCGCCGAGATCGCGGGTGACTACCGCGCGGCGGCGGCCTGGCACCGCGAAGGAGCCGAACTGGCCGAAGAACTCGCGCTGTGGCCGGAGGTGTCGATGCGCTGGTCCGAACTGGGCCGGATCGCGCTGCTCGAAGGGGATCACGACGCGGCCGACGCCCTGCACGAACGCGCGCGGGCGGTGGCCGTGGACCACGCCGACCCGGCGGGCCGGGAATTCGCCGAAGTCGGGCTCGCGTTGTCCGCACGCCGCCGTGGCCGGTTCGCCGAGGCCGAGGCTCTGCTGCGGCCGTGGCTGGACTGGAACCGCCGGTTCGAAGCGGACAACGGCGCCGCGCTGATCCTCGCCGAACTCGGTTTCGCCGCCGAGCAACGCGGTGACGCCGAAGCCGCGCTCGACCTGCACGGTCAAGGGCTCGGTGCGGCACGCCGCACCGGTGATCCGCGGGCCGTCGCGCTGGCGTTGGAGGGGTTGGCCGGTGCCCGGGTCGCGCTCGGCCAGCCGGGACGCGCGCGGGGACTGCTCGGTGCGGCGGCCCGGTTGCGGGCCTCGGCGGGCGCGCCGCTGCCGCCGGGCGAACGCGGCGACGTCGACCGCATCACCGCGGCGATTGGGCGGAGATTTACCGACCATCGGCCGTAGTAAGGCATTCACTCACGGTGGTAGTTGTCTCCAGGTCCGGTCCCTCGACCCACAAAGGAGAGACCATGCTTCGCCGTTCCGTGCAGGTTTTCGCCGCCACGATGGCGCTTTCGGTCCCGCTGCTCGCCGGTCCGGCCGCGCTGGCCGAGGAGGCGCCCGCTGTCACCATCACCTACGACGACAGCCAAGCCACCGAATACACCGAGGCCATCACCGCCGGGATCGCGGTCTGGAACGACCACGTGGACAACGTGCAGATCAACAAGGTCGAAGCCGGTCAGCGGGCTGACGTCTCGTTTGTCGCCGACCCCGGCTGGCCACGGGCGGAGCTGGGCCCGGCCATGCCGGGTGACGACCTGACCATCTGGTTCGGCAAGCAGGCCGTCGATGACGGCTACAACCTGACCCGCATCGCCTCCCACGAGTTCGGCCACAGCCTCGGCCTGCCCGACGCGAAGCCGGGGCCGTGCTCGAGCCTGATGTCGGGCAGCACGGGTGGCGTGGACTGCGACAACGCCGTGCCGAACGCCGAGGAGATCGCGGCGGTCGAGGAGAACTACGCCGGTGGCTTCAAGCCGCGGCAGCAGCGGGAAGTGGTGGTCGTCGGCTGAGCGCCCGGCGGCGCGGCGCGGTCCAGGGGTCCGCGCCGCGCCCGCTCGACGTGGTTCGTACCCCCAGAACGAACCGCGGTGGCGCCTATGTCGGTCAACATAGAATCAGACGGCGGGCATATGCGCTAGCCTGTGGCGCGGAGAGCCAGGTCACGAGGAGAACGATGCCGACCCGCCGCGCGGAGACCAGTCAGGAGAGCCGCCGGCTGCTGATCGAGGCGGCCGCGTCCGCGTTCGCCGACCGGGGTTACCGGCAGACCACGGTGGCCGACATCGCCGACCGCGCCGGGATCAGCCGCGGGTCGATCCCGTGGCACTTCGGTAATAAAGAGGGGCTGCTGCTCGCGGTGGTCGAGCACGCCTTCGACCTGGTCGCGCGCAACACCGCGGAGCCGCGGCGCCCCGGCCCGGACGGCCTGCGGGACCTCGCGGCGCAGGGCGCCGCCTTCGTCCGGATGCCGACGACGAAGCTGATGGTGAGCCTGCTCGCGGACGCGATGAACGAGGACTCACCGGTGCACGATCGCTATGTCGACCTGCACGCGGCCATGCGTTCGTATGTGGCGGCGTGGGCCGCGCAACCGTACGAAGGCCACCGCCTCCCGGACGGCGTAACCCCGGAGGATGTCGGCGTGGTGGTACTGGGCGCGATCATGGGCATCCACCAGCAATGGCGGCTGGCACCTGGGCACGTGGACCTGGAACGCGCCTTCGACACGCTGCAACGCGTGCTACTGGCCGCGCTGGAAGCCCCCGCTTCGTAGGCGGCGCCGCCGGTGGTGTCACGAATGTGGCTTTCGAGACGTTTGGCGTCTCGAATGTGGCTTTCGTGACAGTGCCACCCCGCCCCGCGCTGGCGAGCCGCCTGCACGGCCGCCCCGACCCGCCCAGCACCTCGCGCCCCGTGTTCCCGCGCGCTGGCGAGCCCGGGTGACACCCGCCGCCTCCCTGTCACGCCACCCCGACACGAATGTGGCTTTCGGAGCGCCGCCCGGACACGAATGTGGCTTTCGGGGCGAAATCCGCCCCCAAAGCCACATTCGTGTCCGAGGCGCCGCACTCACCCTGCTCCGGCGGCGCGCCATCGGCTGGCCGCTCGCCCCCGCGGCTCGCGCCGCGCCCAGCCCGCGCGCCGCGCCAGCTCGCGCGCCTCGCCCAGCTCGCGCGCCGCGCCAGCTCGCGCGCCGCGCCAGCTCGCGCGCCTCGCCCAGCTCGCACGCCGCGCCTCGGCCGCCGCCGCACTCGGCCGCTGCCGCACTCGGCCCCGCCGCGCGTGCCCTGCGGCTCGAGCCTCGGCCGGGCCGCGCGTGCCCGCCGCTTGTGCCCCCGCCTCGCCGCCGGGCGCGCCTCGCCTCCGGGCCGCGTGCCTCGTGGCTTGCGTCTCGGCCGGGCCGCTGCCCGTGCCTCGCCGTCGGGCCGGTTGCGCCGCGTCGTCCCGGCGCCACCCTGTGCGAAAGCGCGCGATCAGTCCCAGCGCCACAGGGAAGGGGGGCGCCCGCCCTTCGGCAGGGCCGCCGCGTGTTCTGCGGTTCGGCGCAGGCCGGGGACCCGTTCCATCGTCCGTCCCAGGTTGGCCGGGTAGGGCCGGTCGCCGGTCAGCGCCTCGGTGGCGTCCAGCGCCTGCGCCGTGGTGAAGCCGTTCCCCATCAACCCTGCGGTGAATTCCACGTGCCGCCACAGCAGGTCCGCCAGCAGCGGCGCGCAGTCCGCGACGATCCGGTTGTGGTCGAAAGCCAGCGGCGGCACCTCGTCCAGCGTGCACCACCGCACCCCCTCACCGGCGGAGTTCGCCGTCGCCCACAGGGCGATGGACAGCGTCGGGCCGCGCGGGTCGCGCGAAGGCTCGTCGAAGGTCCTCAGCTGCCCGATCCCGGTCAGCGCGGCCGACGGCAGCCCGAGCTTGCCGACCACCGCCCGCGTCCCCGCCTCCCGCAGCCGCTCCCCGAGCCCGAGCAGCACCCCGGGCAGCGCCAACTCACCCCGGAACGGCTCGGCGGCACGCGGCGCCACCCCCAGCAGCACGGTCCGCGCCCCCGGGTCGAACCGCAAAACCAGCACATCCACGGACACCGGCGTCGACTCGATCACCCGCAGATTGTGACCGGCGCCCGGTAGTCGGCGCGGTCCGGCCCGTACCCGGCGAGCGCGACCGGCCGCCGCGCGCCGAACCACGCCAGCGGATCGTCCAGGTCGACCGCGGGCGAGCCGGGTTCGAGGACCACGCGCGGGCCGTCCGCGTCGAGATGGGTCACCGCCAGCGCGTCGACCCCGTCGCAGGCCGCGATCGCGTAGTCCAGCAGCGTCGCGTCGAGGTGACCGACCCGCCACGCCCCCTGGTACCGCCCCAGTCCATTGTGGACCTCCGGGAACCGGCCGAGCAGGGCCGCGTCCTCGGTCGGGAACGGGCCCGCGCCGTGCCTGGTGTGGTAGGTGCGCGTCACGCCGAGCACGGTGTGCGGCCGCCCGCCCAGCAGCTCACGCGCGTTGTGCGGGGTGGTGGTGGACCAGGTCGTGTGCGGGTGGAAGCCGTGGTGCTGGTCGAGGAGCACCCCCTGCGCGCCCTCGAACACCACCCGGCCCGCGTCGGCCAGCCGCCCGGTTTCGCCGCCGTCGGTGATCCGCACGGCGCCGGCGAAGTCGCGGTACAGCGCCACGAGTTCGTCCACGCTGTGCCGCGGCGAGGCCAGCGGCGCGTAGAACCGGGCCAGCGCGTCGAGCTTGCGGCGCAGCACGGCGGGTCGCGTGCAGTCGGCGACCGTCGGCGCCGATCCCGGTTCTCCCAGCACTTCCTGGCCTTCCACCACCTCGCCCGGCGAGGCCCCGGCCAGCAGCGAATACCAGACGGTCTCGCCGATGCCCTTCCCGCACGAACCGTGCCGCTCGTTCCCGCGAGCGTCCTCGCGGGCGCGGTTGGCGTGGATGTGGAACGGCGTGGTGAGCAGCGCGTCGCCGTCCACGCTCAGCAGCGCGAGCGGGTTCCGCACCCCGGCCGCTTCCAGCTGACGTGCTTCGGTGGCCAGCGCGAACGGCTCGACCAGCACGAACCGCGACAGGTGGGTGGGCACGCCGGCGAACGTGCCCGCCCCGAACTGGCTGAACGTGTGGTGCCGCCCCTCGGCCACCACGTTGTGCGCCGCCTGCGCGCCGCCGTTGAAGCGGACGACGGCGGTGGTGGGCCGGTCGGCGCAGAGGGCGTCGACAACCGCGCCCTTGCCCTCGTCACCGAAGCCGAGCCCGACCACCACCACGTGCCCGTTCACCGCAGCACCACGTCGTCCGGCCCGCCGGGCTCCGGCACCGCCGAGGTGACCACCGACCGGCCGCCCAGCCTGGTCAGCGCCTTGCCGACCGCCGCGCCCTCGGCGGCCGAGCCGATGTCGGCGAGATCGGCCAGCGCGCCGTCGACGTCGACCACCTGCTCCTCCAGCCCGATGGTGGCCGCGATCAGCTCGCACACCGCGCCGGGGTCATCGAGCTTGAGGAAGTTCTGCCCGAGCAGCCCGCTCCAGTGCGCACCGATCTCGGGATCGTTGTAGTACGACGACTGGTTCGGCAGCACGTAGTAGACATTCCACTTGCGCGCCAGCTCGCGGTACACCGACGCCGGGTCGATGTCCTGGTGCACGTCGTCGCCGATGATCCGGCGCACGTGCTTCGCCCGCAGCGAAGGCTTGTTCAGCTCGTCGCCGATGATGAACAGGTAGCCCTTGCGGCCGCGCTTCTGCCACGCGTCGGTGACCACGTGCCGTGCCATGAAGTAGGCGGCCAGTTCGTACGACTCGCTCTTCTGCCCGCCGCCACCGCCTTCGAGAAAGATGGTGCGCAGCTGCTCGTCCATCCGGTTGTCCGACTCGAACTGCCCGACCTGCAACGGAACCCGGTCGCTGTCGGCGTCCCCGATGGCGCCGAAGAGCACCTGCGGATCGGCCAGGTAGCCCTTGCGCTGGATCAGCCCGTGCAGCTTGCCGAGCTTGCCCTGCATGATCCGCGGCACGCGGCGCATCGAGCCGGTGACGTCGAACAGCACCGCGATCGGCGTCGAATCGGCGTGGTCGGCCGAATCGCGGCATTCCCGGATCGCGTTTTTCGGGTCGAGCGCGGGCGCGACGCGCCATTCCTTCGCGGGCTTGGCCCGCAGGTTCGCGGTGTAGCCGAAGTCGTCTTCGCCCTTGGCGGCGCGGAAGGTCTTCGCCGCGGCGTAGGCGTTGTCGTCCCAGTGTCCGTATCCCATGGTCAGGCTCCTGTCTCGGGGATTTCGAAAGGTCTGAAGGTGCGCGGGCCGTAGAGCTCGTCGAGCAGTTCGTCGTACTCGTCGAGCAGGTCGACGGCGTCGGGGCGCTGGGCGGGGGAGTCCTGCGTGCACCAGGTGGCGAAGGTGCGCTGCCGCTGTTCGCCCGGTGCCAGCAGGTCCGCCATCATCGTGTGCAGCATGTGGACGTCGGTGGCCGTGGTGACAGGTTGTCCGTTGTGGACCTCCGGCGGGTAGTGGGTGGATTTGTCCACTGCGGACGGAAGTTCGCCGTTGCCGACGGCGAACGACCAGCCGACGAGCACGATGCCGTGCTGTCGCGGGTGGACCAGGACGTTGTCCGCGGTGATGTGCCCGTGCACGAGCCCCGCGCGATGCGCACCCGCCACGGCACGCAGCAGGCGCCGGTGCATCCAGGCGTAGTCACGGCCGTCGAGCCCGCCGGGAAAGGCCTTCTTGACCTCCGCGAGCGTGGTGAACCCGTCGATGAGCGGTTCGAGCACGGTGAACGCGCGGTCGCCGCGAGCCACCGGGCCTGAGGTGTCGATCAGGCGCGGGTAGTACGGGCGCAGCCAGCGGTGCCGCTCGGTCAGGTCGTCGAGTGCGCGCAGGGCCGTCCATTCGGCGTGGACCAGCGGGTTGAGCGCCGGGTTGCGGACGAGCTTGACCAGGTGCGGGCCGGTGGTGCGGTAGGTGGTCGCGATGCTGCCGACCGCGTGCGGGCCGGTCAGCGGGTAGGCCGAGGTCGCCGTGGTGACCGTCTGGTGCCGTGGCCGCTTCCAGCTGTCGTAGAGGCGGTTGAGCGTGGCGGCCGCCTGGTGGGCACGCGTGTCGCCGGGGTTGCGGTCCGGGTGCAGTGCGGCCGCGAGTTCGCGGTAGCGGCGGTGCGCGGTCGCCGGGTCGCGGTCGAACAACGCGGCGGCGTCACCTGCCTCTTCGACCATCTTCACGGCGTCTTCCCTGGTGAGCATAGTTTGAGTCTACAAGACTCTTACCTGGCGGCGCAAGCGGTGTCCGATCGGCGGGGCCGGTTCCGACGTCTCGGGTGTGGCGGCGCATCCTGGCGTCGCGAGGTGGAAGGAACGGGATGAAGTACTTGATCTTGGTGTACGGCACGCAGCGCGACGCCGGTGACGACAGGGCGGCCGCCTTCCTGGACGAGTTCAACCGCGAGCTGCGTGAGTCGGGCGAGTTCGGCGAGGCGCAGGGGCTCGCGCAGCCGGCGGAAGCCAGGCGGATCGAGCTGACGCAGGGGATTCCGGTGGTCACCGACGGGCCGTTCGCCGAGACGCAGGAGGTGCTGGCCGGGTACTGGCTGGTCGACTGCGCCGGGCTCGACCGGGCCACGGAGGTCGCGGCGCGGCTGGGGGAGGGCACGGGCTGGCCGGTCGAAGTGCGCGCGGTCGACTGCGTCGCGGAGCTCGACCTGGCGCCCGCGTGCGCGGCGATGGCCGAGGTGCTGATGGGCATCGCCGACGACCAGCTCGCGTTGCCGACCCCGTGTGCCGACTACACCGTGGCCGACCTCATCGCGCACGTCGACGAGGTGACACAGGGCTTTGCCGCGATGGGGCGCGGGGAAGAAGAAGGGGAACCGGTCACCGGCCTGGAAAACGGGTGGCGGGTTCGCCTCGCCCGGCAACTCGCCGCGCTCCGGCGGGCCTGGAGTGATCCGGTGGAGTGGCAGGGCGTGGCGGGCACGGCCGGGCTGGAGCTGCCGAAGCGGACGTGGGGCCGGATCGCGCTGACCGAGCTGATGGTGCACGGCTGGGACCTGGCCAAGGCCACCGGGCAGCCGTTCGACCCACCGTCCGGCACCCTGCGCGCGTGCCTGGACCACGTCGCCGAGTTCGTGCCGCGCGCGCCGCTGCCGGAACTGTGGGGGCTGCCGGTCGAAGTACCGGCCGACGCCGCACCACTCGATCGGATCGTCGCGATCACCGGCCGGGTGCCCTGAGCGCGCTTAGCATGCTGGTCATGGACATCACGATTCACACGACGGTCCTGCCGCACGAGGACCCGGAGGCGTCGCTGTCCTTCTACCGCGACACCCTCGGTTTCGAGGTCCGCAGCGACGTCGGGCAGGGGAAGATGCGCTGGATCACGGTCGGTCCCGCCGGGCAGCCCACCTCCATCCTGCTCGCGCCGCCCGCCGCCGATCCCGGGATCAGCGAGGAGGAGCGGGCCACCATCGCGCGGATGATGGCCAAGGGCACCTACGGCTGGATCCTGCTGGCCAGCCGGGACCTCGACGGCACCTTCGAGAAGGTGCGGGCCGGGGGCGGCGAGGTGGTCCAGGAGCCGGTCGAGCAGCCGTACGGTGTGCGTGACTGCGCGTTCCGCGATCCGGCGGGCAACATGGTGCGCATCCAGGAGGTCGCCTGAGCCGGTCAGGAATCGAGAAGCGCCGGCGGGGGCGCCGGATCTAGCGTGATCGCCATGGCAATCATCGAATCCATCGTGCTCGACGTGACCGACACCGCGGCCGCCCGGCGCTTCTACGCCGCGGCCTTCGACCTGGACGAAACCCGCGTGGGCCTGCGGACCGCGACGCCCGGCACCGGCTTCCGCGGGTACACGATGTCGCTCACCGTGGCCCAGCCGTCCACTGTGGACAGCTTTGTCCGGTCCGCTGTGGACGCCGGGGCCACCGCGCTCAAGCCCGCCGAGAAGTCGATGTGGGGATACGGCGGCGTGGTGCGGGCGCCGGACGGGGCGATCTGGAAGGTCGCCACCTCGGCGAAGAAGGACACCGGCCCGGCGACCAGGGAGATCGGCGACCTCGTGCTGCTGCTGGGCACCGAGGACGTGGCCGCGAGCAAGCGGTTCTACGCCGAGCACGGGATCGCCGTGGCGAAGAGCTTCGGCCGCATGTACGTCGAGTTCGACACCGGGACGGGCCCGATCAAGCTGGGCCTGTACCGGCGGCGCGCGCTGGCCAAGGCCGCGGGGGTGCCGCCGGAGGGCAGCGGCTCGCACGGGATCACCATCGTCGGCGAGGCGGGCTCGTTCACCGATCCCGACGGTTTCGCCTGGCAGCGCGAAAAGGCCTTCGCCCAGTGAAGGCGCGCGGACTCGAGGAGCGGCTGCGGGACACCTGGCGGAAGCTGGAGACAGACGTCGACCTGTGGGTCGCGACGTCGGGCACGCCGGGCGGCGCCCACCTCGTTCCGCTCTCGTTCCACTGGGACGGCACGACTTTTCTCGTCTCGACCCCGCGCGCGTCGGTCACCAGCCGCAACCTGCTGGCCGACCCGCGGGTCCGCCTCAGCCTCGGGCCGACGCGCGATGTGGTCATCGTCGACGGCGTCGCCGAACCGGTGGACATCGACGCGAAAACAGGCGACGAGTTCGCGGCGCGCACCGGGTTCGATCCGCGTGCACTGGAGACGCCTTACCAGTACTTCCGAATCCGCCCGCGACGCGTCCAGGCTTGGCGAGAAGAGAACGAACTGCAGGGCCGCACCCTAATGCGGGACGGGCACTGGCTCGGCTGACCGGTTTCGTCGCTCCCGGTGTGGTGCGGGAGACCGGTGGAGCCAAACTGCAGCAGGTTGACTGCGATTTACGTCGAAAGCTGGGACTTCGCCGGAACGCTCCCGTGCACGTGGGTATGGCTGCTAGCGTGTTGGACTGGGCGGCGTTTCATCGCGGCGTTCGCCGAAAATACGGACAGAGCTTCGCATCCAAGGCGGTCGATTCCGAGTGAGCCGGAAGTCCTACATTCTTGTTGGTGCCACGCTGCTGGTGGCGTTGTCGGCTTGCTCGGAAGAGCGCAACGGGCAGGCGATGCCGACCAGTGGCCTCGGCGCGACCACCATGCCAAGTCCGGGATCCCCGCCGTCAGCTGGCGGTGATGGAGTCTTCGGCGGTATCAAGGCGTGTGAAATCCTGGACAAGGCTCTCGAGGGACAGGGTTTCAAGCCAGGATATGTGCAGAATGCCGGTAGTCACAACGGGTGTGCTACCGAAAAAACCAGTTTCGCGGTGGCCCTGGACCTGGATGACCAGCAAGGGCTTGATGACCTGCGCAGTGATCCGGCGCGAACCTACGATGCGCGGCTCAACGGTCGCAGCGCCAAGCAGGTAAAAGGGCAGGACAAGGAAGACGGTGGCTCCTGTGAGGTGTTTTTCGAGGTGGCCGCGAAGGCACGCACCGGGGTGACCGTTGTTTTGGGAACCGGTAGGTCGACCGACGAAGCGTGCCAAGAAGCCGGGAAGCTCGCTGAGGCTGTCGAGCCATTGCTGCCGAAGGCGTAAAGAAGGTTCACAATGGCGAGGGGCGCCTGGCTCAGCTGAGCGGCCTCGTCGCCTGAAACCGCGGACTACGGCGGTGGCCAGGCCGCCACGATTTCGGTGTGGCGCAGCCCTCCCGAGGACAAAATGTGGCGGAACCACGAAGCACACTCCGGCACCGAATGACCGTCCGCGCCGCTTCTTCGGCTTCGGCCCGGCTGCGCCAGAGGACCACGTCCAGCCAACTGCCGTCGTCCTCCTTGGTGAGGTAGGCCGCGACGCAGCCGGGGAAACGCCGTCGCAGCGCGGCCACCATCGCCGGGCGCTCGGCCACCAGCTGCGCCTCGGCGCCCTCGTGGATCTTGAACTGGGCCAGCTCCATCGTCAGCACGGTGGCAAGCTAGCCGACCCCACCGACAAAACCGGGGCTCACGTCCGGCACTTGTTGTACGCCGCGTAGGCCGCCTTCGCCGCCGCCTGGCGTTCCGCGGCCCGCTTCCGGTGGTACTCGGCGAGCTTGGCGTCGCCCGCCTTCTTCGCCTTGTCCGCCGCGACCAGGTGTTCCTTGGCCGCCGCCTCGTGGTCGCGGGCCTGCTTGAGGTACTTCGCACACGGGTCCACGCTGGACACCGGCACCGCCTGGGCCGCCGAAGCCGCGGCCGCCGGTGCGGCCAGGCCACCCGCGAGCCCGAGTGCCAGCACCGCCACCGAGCCGGTGACGAACTTGCTGATGATCGACACGATCTCCCCTTTCGCCGTCGTTGCGGTGGCCATGCTGGCCCACCCCGCTTTCACGGCGGTTTCCTCGCTTGCCAGCCGGCGCCGGGCTCTGGTAGACAAATCTAACGATCGTTCAAGTTTCTCCCGTCGAAGGGCCCGCTGCCATGGCCAATCCCTACCGCGAGCTGTTCGCCGCCCGCGGCTCGCTGGCGTTCACCGTCACCGCACTCGTGGCCAGGACCGCGGTGCCGATGACCGGCATCGGCCTGATCACGATGCTGTCGCAGCTCCGCGGCGACTACGCGCTGGCGGGCGCGGTCTCGGCCTGCTTCACGCTGTCGATGGCCCTGCTCGGCCCGCAGCTCTCCCGGATCGTCGACCGCCGTGGGCAAAGCCGCGTGCTGCTGCCCGCGTGCGGAGTCAGCGTGTCCGCGCTCGGGATGTTGCTGCTGTGCGCCAGTTTCGGGGCACCGGTCTGGCTGCTGTTCGTCTTCGCCGTGCCCGCGGGCTGCCTGCCCAACCTGGCCGCGATGGTCCGCGCCCGCTGGTCGCACCTGTACCGGGAGTCCGCGCGGCTGCACACCGCGTTCTCGTTCGAATCGGTGGTCGACGAGATCACCTACGTCTTCGGCCCGGCGTTGTCGGTCGCCTTGTGCACCACGCTGTTCCCGCAGGCGGGACCGCTGGTGGCGGCCGTGCTGCTCGCCGTGGGCACGCTGCTGTTCACCGCCCAGCGCGCCACCGAACCGCCCGTGCACGTCGCCCCTGCGGGGCCCGCCAGATCGGTGATCCGCGATCCGGCCATGGTGGTGCTGGTACTGGTGCTGACCGCGGGCGGCACCATCGTCGGCACGGTGGACGTGGTGAGCATCGCCTTCGCCGAAGCCCACGGCAACACCATGGCGGCGGGCGTGGTGGTTTCGGTGTACGCCATCGGGTCCGCGGTCGCCGGGCTGGTGTTCGGCGGGCTCAAGCTGACCGTGCCGCTGCCGCGCCTGCTGCTGCTCGGCACGCTGGGCACCGCGCTCACCACGGTGCCGATGCTGCTGGTCACCAGCGTCACCGGGCTGGCGGCGACGGTGTTCTTCGCGGGCGTTTTCTTCGCGCCCAGCATGATCGTGATCATGACGCTGGTGGAGCGGATCGTGCCCGCGTCGGCGCTCACCGAAGGCATGACGTGGGCGCTCACCGGCCTGAACGTCGGGGTCGCGCTCGGCGCCGCGGTGGCGGGCCAGGCGGTCGAGGGCTTCGGGCCGTCCGGCGGGTTCACCGTGGCCGTGGTCGCGGGCGGCGCGGCGGTGGTGATCGCACTGGCCGGCCACCGCGCGCTCGCGCACCGGTTACCCTGATGCCGATCACCAGGGTGGAGGTGCCATGCCTGCCGAGCGGGACGGCCGCCGGATCAAGGGCGAACGCCGCAAGCAGGAGCTCATCGAGGCGACGCTGCGGATCGTCGGCCGCGACGGCGTGGCGGGGGTGAGCCACCGGACGGTGGCCAAGGAAGCCGGGCAGCCCGCGACCTCGGCCGCGTACTACTTCGCCAGCATCCAGGACCTGCTCACCGCGGCGCTGACCCGCTGCATGGATGAGGACGCGGACCGCATGCACCGCCTGGCCGCCGACGCGGGCGGGGGCGCGGACAGCCTGCGCGCACTGGCCGAACTAATGGCCGAGGTGGTCCGCGGCCCGGCCCGGCTGCTCGCCGAGTACGAGCTGTACCTGCTGGCCGCGAAGGACGCCACGCTGCGGCCGTCCACCGACCGCTGGATGCGCGCGGTGGCGGACTTCGCGTCCCGGTTCACCGGCGACGCGGTGCGGATCCGCACGTTCGTCGGCCTGGTCGACGGGGTGATGCTCCAGGCGCTGCTGACCGACCACCCGCCGACGGCCGCCGAGTTCGAAGGCATGCTCCGCACCGTCCTGCCGCAGGACGCCTGACCGCCCCAGCGTCCACACGCGACTCCGGGGTATCAGCGTTCCTTATGGCGGTCTTGGGAATTGCCGCCTACCGGGGGCCGGACCGCTGTGTTCTGATCTCGCAGCACGGGCGGGTCGCGACGAGGCGGCCCGGCCTTCGCGGGAGAGGAACTGGCACGTTGATTGTGTTGCACACGGCGATCGCGATCGTCGGTGTGGTGCTGCTCATCCTGGTGACCAGGGTGGACCCGGTCATCGCACTGGTCGTCGGCTCGCTCTACCTCGGGCTCACCGGCGGACTGGGGTTCGACGGCACCATCAAAGCCGTCGCCGAGGGATTCGGCGACATCATGGCCGAGGTCGGCCTCCTCATCGGGTTCGGTGTGCTGCTGGGGTCACTGCTCCACGCCATGGGAGCCCTGCAGAAGCTGGTCGAACTGCTGATGCGCGGACTGGGACCGCGGAAGATCCCGCACGTGCTCGGCGTGGTGCTGAGCACCGTTTTCCCGTCGATCTACGTGGACGTGCAGCTGGTGCTCGCGGCCCCGCTGGCCCGCGCCGCGGCGCCGAAGATGGGGCGCCACGGGCTCGCCATGATGGGCGGCTCGCTGACCGCGGGCATTCTCGTCGGCTACGTTTTTGTGGTGCCCGGCCTCGGTACCGTCGCCATCGCGGGCCTGCTCGACCTGCCGCTGGGCGCGATGCTGGGTTACGGGTTCGTGCTCGGGCCGATCACCGTGGTGCTCACCATGCTGATCTACGGCTGGCTGCTCAAGCGCGGGTTCTGGAACGCCGCCAAGGACGAATCGGCGATCGAATTCCCGGAGCCGCCCGAGGCCGAGGCGCCGGTGCGCCGCCTGCCGCCGCTGCCCGTCTCGCTGCTGCCGATCGTGGTGCCGCTGCTGCTCATCGCCACCGGCGCGATCACCGAGGCGGCCGGTGTCGAGTCCAGCGTGCTCGCCTTCCTCGGTGACCCGGTGTTCGCCTTGTTCGTCGGCCTGCTCGGCTCGTACCTGCTGGCCCGCCGGACGCTCGGCCGCGACCGGGTCGCCGAGTCGATGTCCACCGGCTTCAACTCCACCGGCCAGATCCTGCTGATCACCGGTGTCGGCGGCTCGCTGGGCGCGGTCATCGGCAAAACCGGCCTCGAAGACGTGCTCGGCGGCTTCTTCTCCGCTGAGGCCGGCGTGCCGGTGGTGGTGACGATCCTGCTGGCCTGGCTGGTCGCGGCCGTGCTGCACCTGGCCATCGGCTCGATCTCGGTCGCCGCGATCACCGCGGCGGGCATCCTGGCCCCGATCATGGGCGGGCTCGACGTGCCGCCCGCGGTGCTCGGCCTCGCGATCGGTTCCGGTGCGTTGTTCGCGCTGCACGTGAACAGCAATTTCTTCTGGATGTTCCAGACCATGCTCGGCGTCACCACCAGGGGCGCGCTGAAGGCGCTCACCTTTGTCACCGCGCTGGCGTCGGTGGTTTCGCTCGTGCTCGTTTCGGCCCTCAGCTTTGTGGTGTGACCGGCAGGAAGAAGGATATGCAGCCCCTCCGTGGAGTGACCGTTGTTTCGCTGGAGCAGGCGATCGCCGCGCCCTACGCCAGCCGTCACCTGGCCGATCTCGGCGCCAGGGTGATCAAGGTGGAACGCCCGGGTGCCGGTGATTTCGCGCGCGCCTACGACACGCGCGTGAACGGCCTCAGTTCCCATTTTGTCTGGGTGAACCGGAACAAGGAATCGCTCACGCTCGACATCAAAAAGCCGCGTGGCAAGGAAATCCTGCGGCAATTGCTGGCTGAGGCCGACGTGTTCATCCAGAACCTGGCACCCGGCGCGGCGGCTCGTGCCGGGCTCGGCGCCGAAGAACTGCGGGCGGAGCACCCGGAACTGATCGTCTGCGACATTTCCGGCTACGGCACGCCGGGACCCTACGAAACCATGAAGGCCTACGACCTGCTGGTGCAGAGCGAAGCCGGGCTGCTGTCCGTCACCGGCAACGGGGACGACATGGCCAAGGCGGGCATTTCGGTGTCGGACATCGCCGCGGGCATGTACGCCTACAGCTCGATCCTCGCCGCGCTGCTGGAACGCGGCCGGACCGGGCAGGGCGCGCACCTCGACGTGTCGATGCTGGAGGCAACCGTGGAGTGGATGGGTTTTCCGCTCTACTACGCCTACGACGGCGCGCCGCCGCCGGTGCGCGCGGGCGCCGCGCACGCCACGATCTACCCGTACGGCCCGTTCGAAGCCGGGGACGGCGGGGTGGTGATGATGAGCATCCAGAACGAGCGCGAGTGGCGTGCCTTCTGCGAGAAGTTCCTGTCCCGCCCCGAAATCGCCACCGATCCCGACTACGTCACCAACGCCGACCGCAACCGGAACCGCGAGGCGCTGGGCGCGCTCGTCTCCGCGCGGTTCGCCGAGCTGACCGCCGCCGAGGCGATGGACCTGCTCGCCGCGATCCCGGTCGCCCACGCCAGGGTCAATACGATGGCCGAGGTCTGGGCGCACCCGCAGCTCGCCGCCCGCGGACGCTGGCACGAGGTCGGCACCCCGGCCGGGCCGGTCCCTTCGCTGGCCCTGCCAGGCCTGGTCACCGCCGAGCCCCGCATGGACCCGGTGCCGGAACTGGGCGCGCACACCCGCTCGATACTGGCCGGGCTCGGACTGTCCGAAGTGGACATCGACGAGCTGGTCGCGGAGGGCGTGGCGTGACCGGCGCGCTCGCCACGGCGGTCAGCTGGCTGTTCGTGCCCGCGACCAAGCCGGAGCGGTTCACCAAGGCCACCGCCAGCGGTGCCGACGTGGTGATCATCGATCTCGAAGACGCCGTGGCGGCCGCGGACAAGGCGGCCGCGCGTGCCGCGTTGCGGGCGCACTGGCCGCCGGACCCGCCGGTGCCCGTGGTGGTGCGGATCAACGCGATCGGCACCCCGGAAGCGGCGGACGACCTGGCGCTGTGCCGTGAGCTGAGCCCGGCCGCCGTGGTGGTGCCCAAGGCGGAATCCGCCGAAGACCTGCGGGCGGTCGGCGGGCCGGTGCTCCCGCTGATCGAGTCGGCACGCGGGCTGGTGAACCTGGCCGAGATCGCGGGTGCCGAACCGGTGGTCCGCCTGCTGTTCGGCAGCATCGACCTGGCACTGGACCTGGGCGTGACCGACGACGCCGCGCTCGGCCCGGCACGCAGCGACCTCGTCCGCTGGTCGGTGGTCAGTTCGCTGCCCGCGCCGGTCGACGGCGTCACCACGGCCATTCGCGACACCGAGGCCGTCACCTCGGACGCGGCGCACGCGAAGGGCTGGGGTTTCGGCGGCAAGCTGTGCATTCACCCGGTGCAGATCCCGCTGGTCCACGCGGCTTTTGCGCCTTCGGCGGAGGAGGTGGCGTGGGCGCGGCGGGTGCTGGCCGTCGGCCTCGAAGGCGCCGCGTCCGTGGACGGTGAGATGATCGATCGCCCGGTGGTCGAACGGGCCAGGCGGATCGTCCGGGAGGCGGAGCGCGCCGGCTGAGGGGAGGGGAGCGTGGACATCGCCCACCTGCGCGACCTCATCGCCGTGGTCGAAGCGGGCAGCCTGTCGCGTGCGGCCGCGCGGCTGCACGTCTCCCAGCCCGCGATCAGCCAGCGGATGGCGCAGCTGGAGGCGCACCTCGGGGTGCGCCTGCTGGACCGGGGGCCGCGGGGCGTGGTGCCGACCTCGGCGGGAAGCGCGCTGTACCGCGACGCCCAGCAACTGGTCCGGCAGTTCGACCGGCTGTCCGAGACCGCCGCCAACGGGCGTCACCACATCCACGGGCCGGTCGCGGTCGGCCTGCCGACGACGGTGGCCACGCCGCTGGCGGCGGAGTTGTTCTCCTGGACGAAGGCGCACCACCCGGGCATCCACCTGCAGTTGTTCGAGTCGATGAGCGGGTACATCCACGAACTGCTGCTGGTCGGCAGGCTGGACCTGGCCGCGGTGTATCCCGAGAACGACGCGCCGCGGCCGGGGGAGACGCCGCTGTACTCGGAGGAGCTGTACCTGATCGGGCAGCCGTCGCCGCGGCCGCGCTCGGACGACGAGGTGTCGTTGCTGGAGCTGCGGTCGGTGCCGCTGGTGACGCCGGGTGCCCGCAGCAACCTGCGCACGCTGATCGATCGGGCGTTCGCCGGGCACGGCCTGGTACCGACCGTGGTCGCCGACGTGGAGTCGCTCGGCACGATGGTGCGGATCGCGGAAAGCGGGCAGGCGTGCACGATCCTGCCGTTGTCGGTGGTCGCCGGGCACGGGCCGGAGCTGGGGGTGCGGCGGATCGTGGACCCGTCGCTGCGGCGGCACGTCGCGGTGCGTGCTTCGACCGAGCTGTACGAGCCGCGGGATTCGGTCGCCGCGGTACGGGCGGGCATCGTCGAGGTGACCAGGAAACTGGCCGCGGATGGGCGGTGGCCGGGGATCCGGCCGGTGAGCCGATGACGCGCTTTGTGCACCTGAACGGACCGTCGGCGGTCGGCAAGTCGACATTGGCGCGGCGGTATGCGGAGGCGCACCCCGGTGTGCTGAACCTGGACATCGACCAGGTGGTGAGCCTGATCGGCGGCTGGCGGGACGACTTCTACGGCACGCTGGGCCCGGCGCGGGAGCTGGCGATCAGCATGGCGGAGACCCACCTGCGGTCCGGGCACGACGTGGTGATGCCGCAGCTGGTGACCAACGTCGAGCAGGCCGGCCGCTTCGAGGCGGCGGCCGCCCGCGCCGGGGCGGAGTACCGCGAGGTCGTGCTGACGGTGGGCAAGGCGGAGATGGCCACCCGGTTCGACGGGCGGGTCGCCTCCGGTCACCACCGGGACATCGACGACCTGGTGGTGCGCCAGGGCGGGCGGGTGGTGCTGGCGCGGATCCACGACCACCTGACCGCGTATCTCGCCGAGCGTCCGGAGGCGCTGCTGGTGCCCACGGACGATCTCGACGCCGACGGGACCTATGAGGCCTTCGTGGCGGCACTGGCCTGAAACGCCGCGGCGGTCAGGGGCGGACCAGGACGGAGAAGTAGATGGGTCGGCGTCCCGGCAGGAACTCGCGGTCCTGGTCGTCGACCATCTTCCAGTAGACCCGGCAGTCCACCGGCGCGGTGGGCGGCGCACTCACCGTGACGGTGATCTGCACGTGCTGCTGCGGCGCGGTGTCGTTGATCGGGATGCGTTCCGGCGTGCGGCACGCGTTGGGCGCCACCGGCAGGTCGGTCCGCCGCAGGAACCGGTTCCGCCACTCGACCGTGCCGGTGTTCTGGATCTCCCACACCTTCACGAACTGCTCACCGGGCTTGACCACGGTGTCGTCCGGAATGGTCACGTCGGCGACAAAACGGCTCGAGTCGCCGGGGTAGGGCGGCCCCGGCGGCGCGGCGGCCTGCTGTTCCCGCGGCAGCAGCACCACCACGGCCACCGCCACCGCCGCCACCAGCACGGCGACCAGCGGTACCGCCACCCGCTTCGACCGCCACCAGGCCACGGGCGCGGCCGATGCCGGAGTCCGCTCGCCGGACAGCGCGAGGTGCACCCCCTGCCACCGGGCGTGCCATTCCTCCTCGTCACCGTCGCAGGCGCGCACGAACTCGCGCACGGTCTCCCAGGGCTGCAACCGGCGGCCGGTGACCGTGAGGTGCAGGGTCGCGTGCGACACCGCGCCGGACTTCGCCGCCATCTTCCGGAACGACGGTTCCCCGGCGCGCTTCCGCAGCTCCCGCAGCCCGGCCATGAAGGATTCCAGCTCGGGTGCCCGTTCTTCCGCTTGCAGTCTCGGCACGCTCCCTTCGCGGTCGTGTCAAACCGGGCGCGACTTCCTGTCACTCTCCGCGACCGGGCAACTATACCGCGAACACCCCCGTCAATGCCGTGCTGACCAGCGGGATCGGCCTGGTCCGCGCGCTGTCAAACGCTGTCAACCTGCGGGTTCTGACGTCAGACGTTGCGTCCAGGTGCTTCCGGACGGGCACCCGTCCGGGCCAGTGTCGACCACACGTTGTTCGCACGGAGCAGCATCGAGTGAAGGAGCAGACATGCGCAAGGTGGTTACCGCCGCGATGGTCACCGCCCTCTCCGGCGCCGCGCTCATCGGCACGACGGGCCAGACCGCGGTCGCCGCGCCGGCGGTGAACATGCAAGCCGTGGTCAAGGCGGCCATGTGGGATCCGTACAAGCCGGACCAGTCGATCACGCCGGGTTCCGGCGACAGCGTCAAGGTGGTCGAAGAGGCGCTGGCGGCGAAGAACCTGCTCGACCGCAAACAGGTGGACGGGCACTTCGGCACCAGCACGGTGACCGCGTACCAGAAGTACCAGAAGTCGCTGGGCCACAGCGGGCTGGCCGCCAGCGGCCTGCCGGGCAAGGGCTCGCTCGCCGAACTCGGCAAGGGCCGCTACACGCTGACCGCGCCCATCGACGTGGGCTCGAAGACCACGGTGGACGGGCAGACGCTGAACAAGCGCACCGCCGACATGATCGAGGCCGCGGAGAAGAAGGCCGGGGTGAACTTCACCATCACCCAGGGCTCGTACAACGCGGGTGGCGTCGGGGCGTCCGGCGGCACGCACGACGGCGGCGGCGCCGTGGACATCTCGGTGAAGAACCTGTCCAACGTCGACGCCGCGGTGAAGGCCCTGCGTGAGGTCGGGTTCGCCGCATGGCACCGCACCCCGAGCCAGGGCGACTGGGTGGCGCACATCCACGGCATCGCGATCAGCGACACCGACATGTCACCGCAGGCGCAGGCCCAGGCCGGTGACTACTACCTCGGCCGGAACGGACTGGCCAACCACGGCAAGGACGACGGTCCCCAGGTCAAGAAGGTGACCTGGGAGGAGTTCAAGCGCGGGTGACCGCGGCCCACTGGGGGTGGGGGCGGGCGGCTGTGAAGCCGTCCGCCCCCTCCGCTACTTCCGGAAGGTGCGGCGATAGGCGTCCGGCGGCACGCCGACCGTCCGGTTGAAGTGGCGTCGCAGGGTGGTCGCGGTGCCCATGCCGACCGCCGACGCGATGGCGTCGATGCTGTCGCCGGTGGTTTCGAGCAGTTCCTGCGCCCGCCGGATCCGCTGCACCAGCAGCCACTGCAACGGCGTGGTCCCGGTGGCCGCGCGGAACTGCCGCCCGAGGTGGCGGCTGCTCAGGTTCGCCTGCCGCGCCAGGTCCTCGACGGTCAGCGGCTGGTCGAGCCGTTCGGTCACCCAGGGCAGCAACGCGGTGAGCGGGTGGTCGTCGGTGGCGGGCACCGGGCTGGTGACGAACTGCGCCTGACCGCCCGCCCGGTGCGGCGGCACCACCAGGCGGCGCGCGGCCGCGTTGGCCACGGCGGAACCGTGGTCGAGGCGGACCAGGTGCAGGCACAGATCGACCGCGGCGGCCTTGCCCGCCGAGGTGAGCACGCGGCCGTTGTCCACGTAGAGCACGTCCGGATCGACCTCGACCAGCGGATACCGGGCGGCGAGCACGTCGGTGTGCGCCCAGTGCGTGGTGGCGCGCAGCCCGTCGAGCAGTCCGGCGGCGGCCAGCGCGAACGCGCCCGTGCACAGCGACGCGACCCGCGCGCCCGCGTCGTGGGCCGCGCGCACCGCGTCCAGCAACTCGGCGGGCGGCGGCTCGTCGACGTCGGCCAGCGCCGGCACGAGCACGGTGTCGGCGTGTGCCAGCCGGTCGAGCCCGTGGTCCGGCTCCAGCCGGAAGCGCCCGGCGCGCACCGGCCCCGACCCGCAGACGACCAGGTCGTAGTGCGGCTGCCCGGAACCGAAGATCTCGCAGGCCACACCCAGCTCGAAGTGCAGCATGCCCTCGGTGGCGGCCAGCGCGACGGTGGTCATGTCCGGAATTGTACGGGTCGTGTCGTTCCGGACACTGTTGCCGAGGACCCGCCGCGGTCAGGATGTCCACTGTGGAGACAACAGTTGTGGTTTTTGGTGCCTACGGGCACACCGGCCGGTTCGTGGTGGCGGAGCTGGCGGCACGCGGGTTCGTGCCGCTGCCGTCCGGCCGCTCGGCGGACAAGCTCGCGGCGGCGTTCCCCGGCCTGGACACCCGGGCCGCCTCGGTGGACGACCCGGCTTCGCTCGACCGGGCGCTGGCCGGTGCCGCGGCGGTGATCAACTGCGCCGGGCCGTTCGCGGTGACCGCCGGGCCGGTGCTCGAAGCGGCGTTGCGTGCCGGGATCCCGTACGTGGACGTGGCCGCCGAGATCGAAGCCAATCTCGACACCTTCGCGCGGCACGCGGATCGCGCTCGTGAGGCGGGCATCGCGGTCGTCCCGGCGATGGCCTTCTACGGCGGCCTCGGTGATCTGCTGGTCACCGCGGCGATGGACGACTGGACGGCCGCCGACGAGGTGCACGTCGCGTACGGGCTGAGCAGCTGGCACCCGACGGCAGGCACCCGCGAGGCGGGCGCGGTCTCCCGCGAACGACGTGGTGGCAAGCGAATCCGTTACGCGGGAGGGAAAATCGAGTACCGCGACGACGCGCTGCCCACCCTCGACTGGGATTTTCCGGAACCACTGGGCACCCGGCCCGTGCTCGGCGAGTTCAGCATGGCCGACATCGTCACCGTGCCGAGCCACCTGCCGGTCCGGGAAGTGCGCACCTACATGACCACCAACGCTGCGGCGGATCTGTCCACTTCGGACTCGGCGCCACCGGCGGACGGGCCGTCCGACCAGACCTTCGTCGTCGACGTCCTCGTGCGCTACGGCGGCGACGAACGCCGCGTTTCCGTGAGCGGACAGGACATCTACGCGGTCAGCGCCCCACTCGCCGTGGAAGCCGTGCAGCGAATCCTCAATGGACAGACGAGGGCGGTCGGCGTGGCTTCGGCCGGGAAGATGTTCGACGCGCCCGATTTCCTGGACGCCCTGTCCGGAGTGCTCAAGTCAGCCGGACGGTGACGGCGACGCGGCCCTTCGCGTCCCGTCGGGCGGTCGCGTGCCCGGAGCGGTCCACGCCGTCGAGTTCCACGGTGATCGGCCCGCCCTCGCCGGTGAAGTTGCGCCACCAGTTCTTCGCGTCCGGCATTCGCACGCCGATCACCACCACGTCGCCGCGCTGCTGGTAACCGACCGGAATGGTGAACTTCCGACCAGACCGGCGGCCGGTGTAGGTGACCAGCGTCAGGTGCCGGCGCACCAGCGGCCCGAACCGCCGGGACGAGCGCAGCGCCAGCATGCGGGCGTTGAAGCCCCGTACCGCTCGTTCCGCCACCGCTCCGCCACGCCGCATGGGTGCCCTCCCTGGTTCGCCCTTCCGCCGCCACGCTACCCAGGCGACCGGCGGCGGGCGGCGAAGTGAGAGGCCGGGCGTGCGATTTGCCTCGGTCAGCGGGCCGGTTCGGCCAGCGGGCGCAGCCGGTCGCCGAACGCCCGGTGGTCGAGGCCGAGGGTCAGCGTCCGGTGGTAGTCGTCGAGCTGGCTCAGGCAGTTCCGGTCGTCGCCCACGGTTCCGGGCAGGGTGAACTCCTCGACCACCGAGCCGTCGCGGGCCTGCCGCACGGTGACGTGGTAGTTCGCCTCGAACAGGTCGAAGTCCATCGGGGAACTGGTCGGGCTGGCCAGCGAGGCCGAGTAGTGGCAGGTGAGATCGCGGCCGGTGTCGGTGGTGGGTTCGACCCGGACACACGCGACCAGCTGCGTGTTCGCGTGCTCGGGAGTGCTCTCGTCGTGGATCTCGTGCGGGGACCAGTCCTCGTCGAGAACGACGTCGTCGTAGCGGAAATCGCGGCTTTCGGCATGGGCGATCACCGCGACCAGGTGCGGGCCGGGCCCGGCGAACGGCGGCGCGTCCGGATTGAACACCACGCGCTTGGGCGAGGTGCAGACCGCGGCGTCCTCGGTGCCGACGGCCTTCCTGGGCCATCGCGGCGTCGACGGTGGCGGCAGCTGTCCCGTGACAGGCCCGCCGGGACGGTCGGCCGGCCACGAGCACGGACCGGTCGCGCGGAGGGTGAGCCGCGGGCTTTCCCAGTCCCAGTGCACCTCCAGCCGCGCGCCCTCGTTGCTCACCCCGCTGACCGCCTGACCGCCCGCTTCGCGGCCGCGGTCCTCGTATTCGGACAGGTCGGCACCCGCCAGCCAGGAGGTCAGGTCCTCGAAGTACTTGCGCACCCGCGCACCCGCTTCGACCGTGCGCTCCGCACGCGGGACCACACCCCAGCTGACCTCCTTTTCGGCGCACGGGGCCTGGCTACGCGTGATCGGTGACGCCTGCGCGCCGGCCTCCAGGGTCTGATCCGCCATGCTGGTCAGGTACTCGTCGAGCCGCTGGGCGATCTCCGGCGCGGCCACCGGCGGCGGCGTCTTGCCCTCGTCCGGATCCGGCTCGGCGCAGGCGGTCAGCACGAGCAGACCGGTCAGCAGCACGGCGCCGATGGCTTTCACCCGGTCCATTGTGCCGCGCCGGAGCCGCTCAGCAGCCGCGGCGCATCGCCCAGGTCTTCGGGCCGCCGCGTGGCAGCTCGACCTCACCCACCACCTCGAACCCGAGCTTGCGGTACAGCTCGACGTTGCGTTCGGTCGAGGTCTCCAGGTACGCCTGCACGCCGTCGGCTTCCGCGGCGTCGAGACCCGGCTGGATCACCGCACGCCCCAGCCCGCGGCCCTGGTTGCCCGGCCGGACGCCGACCGTGCCCAGGAACCACGCGGGTCCCGTCGGCCGGAACGGGGCCAGCGCGGCTTCGGACTCGGCCGCGATTTCCGCGCGGTCACCGGCGAGCTCGGCGAGTTCGGGTGCCACGTCGGCGAACACCCGGCCGAGATCGGCCGCGTCCGGGGTGGTCCACGCGGCGACGGCTTCGGCGTGGTCGCTCACCCACACGCGGCCGTGGGGCAGGCCGATCCGGGTGAGGAACAGCCGCTGCGAGCGGGCCAGGCGCCCGGCGTGGTCGTCGGCGGCGATGGTGTGCCTGGTGAACGGGTAGTCGGCGAAGGCCATGGACAGGGTGGTGACCGCGGCGTCCACATCGGCGGCGGTGGCAGGGCGAATGATCATCGCTTTCCAGCTTAGCCAGCGGACGGGAGCACGACCCGGAACGTCGCGCCCGCGCCGGGTTCGGTGATCACGGTGACCGTGCCGTCGTGCGCGGTTACCAGCGACCAGACGATGGCCAGGCCCAGGCCCGCGCCGCCGCCGTGGTCGCGGGCCCGCGAGGTGTCCGCGCGGTAGAACCGGTCGAACACCAGCGACACCTGGTCCGGGGACAGGCCCGGACCGCTGTCCGCCAGCTCCAGCACGGACTTGCCGTGCTCGGTGCCGACGCCGATGCGCACCGCGGAACCCGGCGGCGTGTGGGCCACGGCGTTGCCCACCAGGTTGCTCACCACCTGCCGCAACCGCGCTTCGTCGCCGAGCACCGGCGCCGGGGCGGGATCCGGGGTGTCGCCGAGCCCGGTGAGCGTGACCTCACGAGCCGGGTCCAGCGCGCGGAGGTCGTGCCACGCGTCGGCGGCCAGCGAGCGCAGGTCCATCGGCGCCCGCCGCAGCCGCAGGCCGCCTTCGTCCAGCTGCGCGAGCAGCAGCAGGTCGTCCACCAGGCCGGTCAGCCGGGTCGACTCGCGTTCGATGCGGTCCATGGTGGCGTCGATTTCGCTGCCGCCCATGCGGTACAGCTGGATGAAGCCGCTGATGCCCGCCAGCGGCGTGCGCAGTTCGTGGCTGGCGTCGGCGACAAAGGTCCGCAGCCGTTCCTCGGACCGCGTGCGCGCGGCGACCGCGGCCTCGATCTGCGCGAGCATGCCGTTCAGCGCGGTGGTCAGCCTGCCCACTTCGGTGGCTTCGGCGGCGGTGAACGGAACGCGCCGCGACAGGTCGCCGCCCGCGATGGCGGCGGCGGTTTCCTCGATCCGGCGCAGCGGGCGCAGTCCGGCCCGCACCCAGAACCAGCCCGCCGTCGCCAGCACCACCAGCAGTCCCGCGCCGACCAGCACGCAGACCAGCCGCACCCGCGCCACCGTTTCGTCCACTTGGGACAGTGCACCGGCGACCACCACGCTGCCGCCGTCGCGGGCGGGCAGGGCCAGCACCCGCCAGCCGGGCACCTCGAACACCGTGCCGTCGCGCGCGAGCACCGCGGCTCGGTCGAGCGGGGGCAGTTCGGGTGCGTCGGGCCCGCGCAACGCCAGCGACGACTGCCCGTCCGGGGTCAGGTAGGCGAGGTACAGCTCGTCGGGTCCGTCGCGGGTGGTGGCGCCCGCCAGGTTCGCGACCGTGGCCCGCGGCAACGCGGCCAGCACCCCGGCGGCCACCGTCACCTGCAGATCAACCCGCTCCACCAGCGGTTTCCGCAACGTCACCAGCACCACGACGCTGCTGGTGACCATGCCCGCCACCAGCAGCGCCATCGTGATCAGCACCAGGCGCGCCCGCAGCGACAGCCGCTTCACCGCGGTGCCCGCAGCACGTACCCGACGCCGCGCACGGTGTGGATCAGCTTCGGTTCGCGGTTGTCCACCTTGCGCCGCAGGTAGCTGATGTAGGACTCGACGATGCTGGCGTCACCGCCGAAGTCGTACCGCCACACGTGGTGCAGGATCTGCTCGCGCGTCAGCACCCGATCGGTGTTCTCCAGCAGGAACCGCAACAGGGTGAACTCGGTGGGGGACAGCGGAACGGGCTCGCCGCTCCGGGTGACCAGCCGCGCCACCGGGTCCAGTTCGAGATCGCCGGCGGTCAGCACTTCACGCGGGGAACCGTTGGTGCGCCGCAGGATCGCGCGGATGCGGGCGATCAGCTCCTCCAGCCGGAACGGCTTGGTGACGTAGTCGTCGCCGCCCGCGGTCAGCCCGGCGACCTTGTCCTCACCGGCGTCACGGGCGGTCAGGAACAACACCGGCACGTCCCGGCCGGGTGCCGCGCCGACGCGAAGTCGGCGCAGCACCTCGAAGCCGTCCACGTCCGGCAGCATCACGTCCAGGACCACCAGATCGGGTGACCGTTCGGCGGCGATCCGCAGCGCCTCGACCCCGCTCGCGGTGGCGGACACCGCGAACCCGGCGAACCGGAGGCTCGCCGCGAGCAGTTCGCGCAGCGTCGGGTCGTCCTCCACCACGAGCAGGTCGGCCGTCATCGCTTCACACGTCCCTCGTGCGCAGCACGGTGTACCCGGCGGCGCCGATCACCGCCACGAAGCCGCACAGGAGCGCGAAACCGGTCCACGGCGACAGCATGCCAGCCACCGGCAGCACGTTCACGATCTTCTCCCCGGCGGCCGTCGGCCAGAAGCGGTCCATCCAGCCGCTCCACGGTTCGGGCAGCATCTGCGCCACCAGCCGGATGAGCAGGGTGGCCGAGACGAGCACGCCGATCGCGCCGGCGGTCGAGCGCAGCACGGCGCCCAGCCCGAGGCCGAGCAGGCCGACCGCAGTGAGGTAGAGCCCGCTGCCGAGCACCGCCCGCAGTACTTCGGGCTGCCCGAGCGTGGCGTGGGGGACGCCGGCGGCGGCGATCATCGCCTGCCCGGCGAAGAACGACGCGAAGCCGATCACCTGGCTCAGCACCAACGCGACCCCGCCGAACACGACGGCTTTCGCGGCCAGAAGCCTGCCGCGGGCCGGGACCGCGACCACGCTCGGCTGGATCGTGCCGGTGGCGTACTCGGAGGTGACCACCAGCACGCCCAGTACGCCGATCGCCAGCTGCGCCATGATGATGCTGGTCAGGCTGGTCGCAGTGGGGTCCCAGTCGACGGGGTCGTAGGCGTTCGCCTTCGCGGAGGAGGCCAGTGTGCTGACGCCGACGCCGAGCAGCACGGTCACCGCGGCGGTCAGCCAGGTCGAGCGGAGGCTGCGGAACTTGGTCCATTCGGAACGGAGGAGGTTCACGCGCGCACCCCGTATTCGACGGAATCGTGGGTCAGGGCCATGAAAACGTCCTCCAGCGAGCCGCGGCTCGGGGTCAGCTCGGACAACGCGATGCCCTCCGCGGCGGCGAGCCTGCCGAGGTCGGCGGCGGTCCGGTCGAGGACCAGCAGCGCGTCGTCCCGGAGTTCGAAGGTGGCGCCGGTGCGGCGGAGCAGGCGGGCCATGCGGTCGGTTTCGTCG
This sequence comes from Amycolatopsis albispora, assembly GCF_003312875.1. Taxonomy (NCBI): domain Bacteria; kingdom Bacillati; phylum Actinomycetota; class Actinomycetes; order Pseudonocardiales; family Pseudonocardiaceae; genus Amycolatopsis; species Amycolatopsis albispora. The sequence goes on along the minus strand of NZ_CP015163.1, from coordinate 4,550,748 downwards.
GTGCGCACGAGCACGGTTTCCTCGCTGTGCAGGCGGAGGAAGTCGTCGATACCGGTGTCCGCGATGAGCTGACCGCGGCCGAGCACGAGCAGGTGTTGCGCGGTGAGCGCCATCTCGCTCATCAGGTGGCTGGAGACCAGTACCGTGCGCCCCTCGGCGGCGAGTTCACGCATGAGGCCGCGGATCCAGCGGATGCCTTCGGGGTCGAGGCCGTTGACCGGTTCGTCGAACATCAGCACCGGCGGGTCGCCGAGCAGCGCGCCCGCGATGCCGAGGCGCTGGCTCATGCCGAGGGAGAAGGTGCCCGCGCGCTTGCCCGCGACGTCGGAGAGGCCGACGAGCCCGAGCACCTCGTCGACGCGGGCGCGGCCGATGCCCGCGGTCTGGGCGAGGGCGAGCAGGTGATGGGCGGCGGTGCGCCCGGGATGCACGGCGCGCGCGTCGAGCAGGGCGCCGACCGTGTGCAGCGGGTGGAGGAGTTCGGCGTAGGGGCGGCCGTGCACGGTGACCGTGCCCGAGGTGGGCGCGTCCAGCCCGAGCACGAGCCGCATGGTGGTGGACTTGCCGGCGCCGTTGGGGCCGAGGAAGCCGGTCACGCGGCCGGGTTGAATGGTGAAGGTGAGCTCGTCGACGGCGAGCCGGTCGCCGTAGCGCTTGGTGAGGCCGCGGGCCTCGATGGTGTCGGTCATGGTGGCGAGCGTCGCCACGCCAGGTGACGACGGGCTGGGAACCGGGGTGCCGTCCAGGGCGAACCAGCCCCGATTCCCAGGAAACTCCCAGGAACGCCGATGGCAAAACCCATGGAGGTTCCAGGCGAGGCCGGGCATCATGCCTCGGGTGATGTTGCTGGTCCCAGCGGACGTACTGCGTCCCCGTCGCCCCGATGCCCACTTCGCGGACGAGGCCACCGCCGCCCGGGAGGCCGGGCTGGACGTCGCGCTGGTCGATCACGATGCGCTGGCCCGGCCTGGTGGGGCCGACGAGGCCGTGCGGCGGGTTCACGGTGAGGGGCAGGCGGTTTACCGCGGCTGGATGGTGAGCAGCCAGCGGTACGCCGAATTCGACGCGGCGCTGCGAAGGCGCGGCGTGGTGCTGCGGACGACGGCCGAGCAGTACCGGCGTGCCCACGAACTCCCCGGCTGGTACGCCGATCTGGCCTCGGTCACGCCGTCGGCGGTCTGGACGGAGGGCGCGGATCGGGCGGCGTTCGCGCGGGCATGCGGTGAACTCGGTTCCGGGCCGGCTGTCCTGCGCGACTACACAAAATCCCTGAAGCACCACTGGCACGAAGCCGCGTTCATCCCCGACGTCGCCGACACGGCCGCGGCTTGGTCGGTGGCCAGCCGATTCCTGGAACTGCGTGGCTCCGACTTCGCCGGTGGCTTTGTGCTGCGCCGGTTCGAGCGCTTTGTTTCCGCGGAAGTGCGCACGTGGTGGATCGACGGCGTTCGCCGGGTCACCGGGCCGCATCCGGATACGCCGGACGACCTGCCCGACGCCGACCTCACCGCCGCCGAAGCGGTGCTCCGCGGGCTCGGACTGCCGTTTGTCACCGCGGATTTCGCCTTGCGGGAGGACGGGGTGTGGCGGCTGATCGAGCTGGGGGACGGCCAGGTGAGCGACCGGCCGCGCACTGTCTCACCTGAGGCGCTGCTGCCCTAGGAATCCTCCGGCGGTGCCGTTGCGCACGCGACCGCTGCCATAGTGGGCGCATGGAGTGGCGGCCGTGGTTGTCCAGGTGGAGTGAGGAATGGGTGCGCAGCGCGGAGCCCGGTGAGCTGGAGCCGGAAGTCGCGCGTGCTCGGTGGCTGGGGTTCGCGCCCGCGACCGAGGACGCCGTGGCGGCCGCCGAGGTGCGGCTCGGGTGCCGGTTTCCGCCGTCGTACCGGGAATTCCTGTTGACCACGGATGGCTGGCGGCAGGCCGGTCAGTTCGTCTGGAAGCTGCGTGACACCGGCAATCTCGGCTGGCTCCGCGACATCGAGCCGTTCTGGGCCGAGTGGGAGGACCAGACCGACAACCCCGGACCGGCCGACGACAACCGGTTCAGCCGTGGGCTGCTGATCTCGCTGGAAGCCGACGCGGGCATTCTTTTCCTCGACCCGGGCGACGTGAACGAAGCCGGGGAATGGGCCGCGTACAGCCTTTTCTCGTGGCGCGCCGCGCCGCCGTCGCGCTTCGAGTCGTTCGCCGAGTTGATGGAGGTCCTGTACGCCGAGTTCCACCGGATGCGCCAGCCGCCAGGCGAAACGCGTGACCACTGGGACGCCGAGGTCGAGCGCGCCCGGCTCGATGCGCTCGCCGGGAACCTCGACGAAGCCGGTGCGGCACTGGCGAAAGCCGAAGAGTTCGGCCGGACCAGGGCCACCGTGCTGCGTGCCCAACTGCTGTTGTTCACGCAGCAGTACGAAGCCGCGACGCTGGTGAGCAGGCTGCTGCACCCGGCCTTCCTGCCGGAAGGCTTCCTCGGCGACCCGCTGTTCACCGAGGAGTTCCTGCCGTGGCTGTTCCGGGAGCACGAGCAGACGACCATGCCGTGGCGCAACTCGATCCTGAAGTCGGCCCTGATCGGCGACCGGCCGGAGATCCACCGCCTGTTCGATCGCCAGGCGCACCAGCCGGATTTTGGCAACCCCGAATTCGACACGCTCGTCCGGCACGCCCTCGACACCCACGCCGACGACCCGGATGCCTTGTGGGCAGCCGTTTCCGCCGCACTACCGCGGTGGCGTCCGCGCACCGCCGACCACGTCGCGCCGGTCGTCCTGCTGGCACACCCGATCTTCGCGGCCACCCTCACCCCGGAGCGTGGCCGCACCCTGCTGACCCAGCCGCGTTCCTGACCGGCGCGGGTCAGGGGCTGAGGCGGTGCAGGTCGCGTGGGAACAGGGTGGCTTCCCGGACGTTGGCCAGCCCCAGCAGGCGCGCCGTCCAGCGTTCCAGGCCGATGGCGAAGCCGCCGTGCGGTGGCATGCCGTGGGCGAAGGCCGCCAGGTAACCCTCGAACGGCGCCGGGTCGATGCCGTGCGCGGCGAGCGCGGTGAGGTAGTCGGTGTGCCGGTGGAGGCGCTGCCCGCCGGTGACCAGTTCCAGCCCGCGGAAGAGCAGGTCGAAACTGCGGGAGTAGCCGGGCCGCGCGGGGTCCGGGTGCGTGTAGAACGGGCGCTTCGCCATCGGATACCCGGTGACGAAGAGGAATTCCGAGCCGTGCGTGCGCCGCGCCCAGTCGGAGAGCTGCCGCTCGTCGGCGGGCGCGAGGTCCGGTTCGCCCGGCTGGTGCCCGAGCAGGGCTTGCGCGTCGGCGAAGTGGATGGCCGGGATTTCCGCGGGCACCACCGGGAGTTCCACGTCCGCACCGCGCTCGGCGATCGCCGCGACCATGCCCGCCAGCACGTCGCGCAGCACCGCCATCACGTCGTGGTGGTCGCCGACGAAGCCGAGTTCCGCGTCCAGGCTGGTGTACTGGGCGAGGTGGCGGGCGGTGTCGTGCGGCTCGGCGCGGAACACCGGGCCGACCTCGTGGACGCGCTCGAACACGCCGACCATGGCCTGCTTGAACAACTGCGGTGACTGCGCCAGGTAGGCGGGACGGCCGAAGTAGTCGACGGCGAACACGTTCGCGCCGGATTCGGTGGCCGCGCCGACCAGCTTCGGTGTGTGGATCTCGGTGAACCCGGCCCGGTCCAGCACCGACCGGAAGCCGGCCACGCTCGCCGCCGCGACCTCGAACCGGGCGCGCAACCGCGGATGCCGCAGCGCGACCGGTGCGTGGTCGAGGATCGTGGGCAGGCTCGCGGTGAGCGTCGGCCGGTGGAGGTCGAACGGCGGCGCGGCGGCCGGTTCGCTCAGCACGGTGATCTCCGGCTCGGTGAGTTCCACGCCGCCGGGGGCCTGCGGGCTGGCGGTGACCAGGCCGCGCACCTCGACCACGGTTTCCTCGGGGAGCCGGGTGTGTTCCGGCGGCAGAACCACCTGCGCCAGCCCGGACCGGTCCCGCACCACCAGGAAGGTGACCGACTTCAGGCGCCGCTCGCGGTGCACCCAGCCGCCGATCCGCACGGCACGCCCGGCGTGCCGGGGCAGTGCGCCGGCCAGCACCCGAGCGGTCATGTCACTCCAAAATGGACGATCTACGCCTGGTCATCAGGCAGCCAGCGTAAGCAACGGGCGGCCACGCCTGCCAGCGAATAACGCGGCACGCAGACGGGCAGGGGCGCTCGCCTGGCACGGAGGGAGAACCAGAGCGCGGGCGAGTGCGAGGACCACGGCCCGTCCGCGTGGGGGATCGAGTGGGCCCGGTGAGACTCGAACTCACACTGGCACGGACCTAAACCGTGTGCCTCTGCCAATTGGGCTACGGGCCCCGCTCGCCACGGGAGCTTATCGCCGCGGCCGGTGGGTCGGCTCGGCGGGCGCACACCCGGTGATCTAACGTTGGGGCCTGCGACAGGCTGCCTGGCGAGGAGGACCCGTGGCGCGCGACCCGGACACCATTGAGCGTGAGATCGAGAAGGCCAGGGACGCGCTCGCGTCCACCCTGGACGAGCTCAGCGTCAAGGCCAACCCCAAGCGGCTCGCGGACTCCGCGAAGACCAGCGTGCTCGCCAAGCTGAGCGAGCCCAAGATCAAGTACCCGCTGATCGGCGCCGGTGTGCTGATCGGTGCGCTGCTGCTGCGGAAGCTGGTCCGCTAGCCCTTCGGACCGCTGGCCTTCACGCGCTGGCGACCGGCTTCGTCGCTTCCACGGCGTCGCCGGTCTCCTTGCGCTGGGCGCCGATGGCGTTGCCGAGCTCGGTGAACACGCCGCCGTCTTCGGCGTCGATCGCCTCCTGCAGCTCGGTTTTGCCGGACTCCGCGTCGCCGTCCTCGTCCTGCTCCTCTTCGGCGGACTCGGCTTCGGCCTCCCCGGTGGCTTCGGTGGCTGCCTCGTCCGCGGCCTCCTCCGGCCGGGTCAGGCGAGCGCTCATGTAGGCGTGCGTGAACTCCAGCGCACTGCCGTTGAGCAGGTGCACCACGGTGGCCTTGGCCCCACCGGCGAGCTTCTCCGCCAGCTGGTCGGCCTGGTCACGCGCGGCGATGATGCCGGGTGCCTTGCCGGTCAGCGTTTCACCTGGACCGGTGACGGTGACCGTCCAGTCGTCGTTCTCCGGCGTGTACGTCGCCGTGATGGTCGCCGCCATCTGCCCCACCCCTCTCGTGCAGCTGACACCCTGGTCGGGGAAAGCTGGTGCCGAGGCATTGTAGATCCGCCTGCGCTTCTATCGATACCGCACGAGCGACGCTGTGTCACAACTAACCGGGAAAAAGCTACTTTGGGTAGTTGGTTGATGGCTCAAGTGATAGCACGATCGTGTAAACCGCCCCACAAAAGGTCCATCGCGTACCCGGTAGCCATCTCTGGGGTGATTTTGTCGTGGCGTTCACACCAGATCGCCAGCCGTTCGCAGGCACCCACGACAAATTCGGCTGAAGCTTCCACCTGCAGGGGTGAGTCGGCGTCGAAGTAGCCAGCCATCAGGGTGGCGATCAGGTCGGTCTGCTGACGCCGCGTGGCCTCGATGCCCTCGGCGGCGGGTGTGCCGATCAGCGCCATCTCGTGCCGCAGCAGTGACCACGACTGCCGCCGGTCGCGGATGAACGTGAAGAAGGCGAGCAGGCCGCGGCGCAGCGCGTCTTCGGCGTCGGCGGCCTTGGCGACCGCCTCCTCGGTGGCCACGCGCAGCTCGGCCCGCGCCTGCCCGATGCACGCCAGCAGCAGGCCTTCCTTCGAGTTGAAGTACTCGTAGAGCATCGGTTTCGAGACGCCGACGCGTTCGGCGATGTCGTCCATCGACGCGGCCACGTACCCGCGTTCGGCGAAGACCGCCTCGGCCACTTCCACCATCTGGCGCTCGCGCTCGGCGCGGGGCATGCGCTTGCGGCGCGGGGCCTGCTCGGCTGTCATGCGGCCCACTCTACCGACCATCTACCGCCGGTAACCTACTCCGAGTAAGATGGACTCCGGGTAACAGTAAAACGGTGTGGAGGCAGGGCATGAACCAGCGCGACGAAACCGGTGTGCTGATCATCGGGACCGGCTTCTCGGGCCTCGGGATGGCCGCGAAGCTCCGCAAGCAGGGCAGGACGGACTTCGTCATCCTCGAGAAGGCGGACGAGGTCGGCGGCACCTGGCGTGACAACACCTATCCGGGCTGCGCCTGCGACATCCAGTCGCACATGTACTCGTTCTCCTTCGAGCAGAACCCGTCGTGGTCGCGCGCGTTCTCGCCGCAGCCGGAGATCTGGGCGTACCTGCGCGGGTTCGCCCGCAAATACGACCTCTACTCCTACGTCCGCTTCGGTCAGGAGATGACCGCCGCGCGCTGGGACGCCGACGAGCAGCGCTGGCACGTCACCACCGCGGCCGGCGACGAGTTCGTCGCGCGGTTCCTGGTGGCCGGGGTCGGCGCGCTGCACCTCCCGCAGATCCCGGACCTGCCCGGCATCGAGAAGTTCGAGGGACGCGCGTTCCACTCCGCGCAGTGGGACCACGACTACGACCTGCGCGGCAAGCGCGTCGCGGTGGTCGGCACCGGGGCCAGCGCGGTCCAGTTCGTGCCGAAGATCGCCGAGGAAACCGCGGCCGTGCACCTGTTCCAGCGGACCCCGCCGTGGATCATGCCCAAGCCGGACCACGAGATGCCGGACTGGATGAAAACCCTGTTCGCGCGCGTGCCGGGCGCGCAGCGGCTCTACCGCAGCCTGCTGTACTGGATGCTCGAGGTGCGCGCGGTCGGGTTCAACGGCCGTCCGTGGCTGATGAAGCTCGCGCAGCAGCTGGCGAAGGCGCAGATCAAGAAGGCGATCAAGGACCCGGAGCTGCGGCGGAAGGTCACCCCGGACTACACGCTCGGCTGCAAGCGGGTGCTCATCTCCAACGACTACTACCCGGCGCTCGCGCGTGACGACGTCGAGGTGGTCACCGACGGCATCGCCGAGGTCAAGGCGCACAGCGTGGTCGACACGGCGGGGGTGGAGCGCGAGATCGACGCGATCATCTACGGCACCGGGTTCCACGTCACCGACGCCTTCGACTACCTGGAGATCACCGGCGTCGACGGGCGCAGGCTGAACAAGGAATGGGCCGCCGACGGCATGCGGACCCATCTCGGCATCACCGTTTCCGGCTACCCGAACCTGTTCTTCCTGCTCGGGCCGAACACCGGGCTGGGGCACAACTCGGTGGTGTTCATGATCGAGTCGCAGACCGAGTACATCAGCGACGCGATCCGGCTGGTGGAGCGGACGGGCTCGGGCTCGATCGAGCCGCGGCAGGTGGTGCAGGAGCGGTTCAACGCCGAGATCCAGGGGCAGCTGGAGCGCGGGATCTGGACGCAGGGCGGCTGCCGCAGCTGGTACCTGGACGCGCAGGGGGTGAACCGGACCATCTGGCCGGGCTTCACCTGGCGGTACTGGCTGCGCACCCGGCGCGTGAACCCGGCGGACTTCCAGCTGGTCGGACAGGCGCGGGGGTAGGCCGGGGTCCGTGCAATGAATGTGGCTTTCATAGCGTCAGGCGCTATGAACGTGGCTTTCATTGCACGCCGAGGGGGTGGCGCCCCGGGCCGAGGGAGGACGGCCCGGGACGCCGGTGGCGCGACCCCCAACGGGGGCGGTGCTGGGGGCGCGCACGTCTTCGGGAGCGGCGGTCTTGGCGGCGGCGGTCTTGCTGGCGGACGTCTTGGCGGGCGGACTCTGGACGGGCGGTGTCTGGGCGGGCGGACTCTGGGCGGGCGGACTCTGGGCGGGCGGAGTTTGGGCGGGCCGGTGTCTGGGCAGCGGCAGCTTTGGCGGCGGGTGGCTGGCGGCGGAGCTGGACACGAATGCGGCTTTGGGGGCGAAATCCGCCCCGAAAGCCACATTCGTGTCCGAGGGGTCGGGGCCCGCGGGGCGGGTTGGGGGCGGTCGGCGGCGGCTGCCCGGTGGTCGCCGTCGGCTGGGGCGACGCCGCGGGTGGCGGCGCCAGCCGGGGGTCGTGGTCGGCGGGGGTGGCGTCCGCAGGCGGTCAGGATCGGCTGCGGCAGCGCCCGCGCGTCGGGTCAGCCGGCGGGTGGGGTGGAAAGGGTGCGCAGGCGGCCCACCAGGTCCGCCGGGCCCAGGCCGCACAGGGCGGCCAGTTGCTTGATCGCCGCCTCGTCGAGCTGGATTTCCCGCGCCGAGTTGCCGTGGTTCAGCCTGCCCTCCGCCCACCGGCGCAGCGGCAGCAGCTCGGGCTGCGTGTCGGCGACCACCTGCCGCAGGTCCAGCCGCACCCGGCCGGGCTCGTCGGTGAACACCCGCCGGTGCACTCTGGCCAGCAGGTCCTGCGGCAGTTCGTCCATCGTCAGGCACAGCTCGACCAGCCGCACCACCGAGCACTGGCGGGTACCGAGTTCATAAGTGGCGAGCGTCTGCAGCGAGATGTCGCTCTGCAGGTGCTGGTTCAGCTCCTTGCGCGTCCAGCCGCGCCGTCGACGGAGCTTGCGAAGCTCTTCACCGAGGACCCGCTGATAGATGTCTCCGTCGATCCTCACTCCGCGTCCCCTGCCTCGACCGCGCGTCTGTCCGCACTCCGGCGCCGACGCCCCCGTTGGAATGCGCGCTGTGTTCACGGTTATGTAAGTCGGCAGGAACGCTTCTCTTACGTGATTTCGGGAGGGTGTTTTCTAGCCGATACGTTGTCCCACCTGAATGGCGCAATGGGGTAGACCAAATGGCCTAGCGTCAGTTGACGCAGGTGACGCCATCGGCGGTAATCGGCTGCTCTGCGGAGCCGTCCGGTTGCGGAGCCGACTGTTGCGGCTGGGGTGCGGTGAACTGACGGGCAGGGGTCGAGCCGACCGCCTGCGAGCTGGCCCCGGCACCCGAGTAGTCGCTCCCGACGTAGACGGTCACGTGACCGGCCGCCACCGTCGGGTCCTCCTCGGCGCTGAGCTGACCACCCAGCGCACCCGCCACCGCCTGGCCCGCCGCCTGACCGCCGGTGCCGTAGCGGACCACGCTGGTCTTGCGGGGTGCGGCGTTGGACGTCTCACCCGCGGTGAAACCCTGCCCGGTGAGCGCCTCGGACACCTTCGCGGCCAGCCCGGTCACCCCGGAGGCGTTGCGCACGTCGACCGTGGTCTTCGCGTTGTCCGGCCCGGCCGGTGCCTCCGGCGCGGGCGCCGGCCCGGCCAGGCCCTGGACGAACTTCTTCACCTCGCCGGGATCGACCTGGATGGCCTTGCCGTCGTCCGGCGTGGAGTAGTCCATGTTGACCACCGGGATGGTGCGGAACTCCAGCTGCCCGCCGGTCAGCCCCTTCATCTGCTGGGCGAAGCCGACGATGTCCCAGCCCTGGTTCAGCACCACCGACTTCTGCAGCGCGCCCGCCAGGTCGTTCAGCTTCACCGGGTCGGCGAGCGTGCCGGCCGAGAGCACCTTGCGGGCCAGCCCGGCCATGAACACCTGCTGGCGCACCACCCGGTCGAGGTCACCGCGCGGCAGGCCGTGCCGCTGCCGGACGAAGGCCAGCGCGTCCGCGCCGGAGATCGACTGCGGGCCCTTCTGGAAGTTGGCGCCGGAGAACTCGTCCTTGACCGCCTCGTTCAGGCAGACGTCCACGCCGCCGATGGCGGTGGTCACGTCGTGGAAGCCGAGCAGGTTGATCGATGCGTAGTTGTCGATCTTCGAGCCGGTCAGCTTCTCCACCGTGGCGACCAGGGTCTTCGCGCCCTCCTGGTTGCTGCGGAGCTCCAGCTGCTGCGGGTCGGTGACGCCCTCGGACTCCAGCTTGCGGCGCGAGTCCGTCTTCGCGCGGGCGTACGCCGAGTTGATCTTGTGCTTGCCGTAGCCGCCGGGAATGTCCACGTAGGAGTCACGCGGCAGCGAGATCGCCACCGCCTTGCTGCCGTCGTTCGGGATGTGCACGAAGATCAGCGTGTCGGTGTTCAGCTCGCCGTCGGCGGCCCCGGCGCGCAGCTGCGCCAGCACCTCCTTCGGCAGCGGGTTGCCCTGCGCGTCGGTCCGGCTGTCCATGCCGACCAGCAGGATGTCGCGCGCGCCGTCGGCCGGCTTGTCGCCACCGGCGTCGGCACCGATCACGTCGGTCGTGGTCAGGCCGCTGACCAGGCCCTGCATCGCCGCCCACGCGTACCCGGTCAGGCTCATCACCAGCAGCGACACCAGCGCCAGCGCGATCTTCACCCCGCGCCGCGACCGCCTGGGCGGGGGCGGCGGCGGAGCCGGGCGACGGGCCTCGGGACGCCGGACGGGCGGGCGCGACCCACCGGCGGGCGGGCGCCGGGGCGGCAGGTCGCGGGGAGCGGAAGCGGATCTGGGGCGTGCCGGGGAGTCGTCCTGCCATGGCCGCGCGGGGCGCCGTGCCCCTCGGTCATCTCGTGGCGGGTACTCCAACGCGGACAGCTCCTTGGTTCGCTTGCCTTACTCACTCATCAAGACGTACGGCACCGGCGCACGGTTGTGCGCCGGAGATCTCAGCGTGGCACATCGTGCCGCGAAATCATGCCGCAACTCCCCCACTACGTGGCTCGTGCCACCTCCGGGGTGGCGAACAGCCTGGTCAGCAGCGTGCCGATGACGGCAAGAACGGCCAGCACGGCGACCACCCCGTGCAGCGCGACACCCAGCCGGTCGATCACCGGCCCGGCCGTCGCGGACAGCAGCGGCGGCACGCAGGCGATCGCGGTGAGCACCCAGGTCAGCGGGGTGTCGCTGGTGCCGATGCGCTGCGTGTGCAGCAGGAACACACCGAGCAGCAGGTGCACCAGGTGCTGGATCGGGTCGGGCACCAGCCCGAACTGCGTGCCGAACTGGGTCAGCGCGAAGCCGAACAGCCCCATCACCGCGAAGCCGAGGCCGAGCACCACGGCGGACCGCCCGAGCAGCCTGCCGAAGCCGCCGTCGGCCACCGGCGGGGCGGGCGGGTGCGGCGAGTGGCTGTGCGCCCGGCGTTCGAACCACCAGAAGACCAGCACCGCGGGCCCGGCGAGCAGGCCGAGCGCGGCGATCGTGCGCGGGTGGGTCAGCCACGCCCAGGCGTCGATCACGTTCACCGGCAGGTAGACCACGGTGACCAGCAGCAGCATGGTGGCGAGGAAGCTGAGGTACAGGCTCATCGGCGCGCGCAGCGCCTGCGCGGCGGCCCTGGCGACGTCCTCGCGGGCGGCGAGCCTGGCCAGCGGCTTGGCGAACAGCCCGAGCAGGCACAGCTGGGCAACCCCGAGCAGCAGCACGGGCAGCGTCGGCGCGGCCAGCGCGGGCGGTGCGGCCGAGACGTTGAGCAGCATCGGCGGCACCCCGCCCGCCGTGGTGGCCAGCACCAGTGCGCCGAGCCCGCCCGCGGCACCGGCGACCAGCGGCAGCCGCTTCGGCGAACCGGCACCGGTGTGCACGAAGGCGACCTGCTGGGCGAGCAGCGCCAGCGCGAACCCGCCCGCGTACCGGGCGATCGGCGAGCCGATCAGCTCGGCGGTGACCACCAGCGCGGCCAGCGCGGTGACCACCGGCCAGCCCGAGCGCAGGCGCCGCTGCAGGGCCGACATCGCCGGGGTGAGCACCACGGTGAGCAGGTAGAAGCCGAGCAACCACAGCGGGTGCAGCGCGATCCGGGTGACCACCGCGGTGGTGCCCGCCGGGATGTGCAGCAGTTCGAGCGCGGTCGGCACGGCGAAGGCGACCAGCACGAAGATCAACGCGGGCCGCAGCAGCCAGCTGGCCCGGTGCGCGAGGTACTGGCGGTACCCGCCGCCGTTGTCCACGCACGCCCGCCAGCCCGCCGCGTTGGCGTGCCCACCGGCGAAGAAGAACACCGGAGCCAGCTGCGTCAGCCAGGTCAGCGGCCACAGCCAGCCGTCGGGCACTCCCGCCCAGTGCCCCAGCGCGACCGCCGACTCACCGAGCACCAGCCCGGCGATCGCCGCCACCGCGAGCACCATCCAGCGACCGCACGGCAGCACCGGCGGGATCGCGGCGGGCGCGGCGGTGGCGCCGGTGGCCCGCGGTTCGGCACGCCGGGCCCGCAGCCAGCCACGCAGCCGGAACACCAGCAGGCAGCCGATCACCGCCACCCCGGCGAGCATCGGGCCGATCGGCTCGCCGGTCGGCGGGCCCCAGCGCTGGTGCCACGAGTTGACCACCAGCCCGGCGGTGTACAGCGAGGCGACCGCCTGGCAGGTGCGTGCCGAGTCCATCGGGTTCAGGTCGCAGGTGGCCTGCATGTCGGCCGACAGCCGGGCGTCGAGCGCCTCACGCCACTTCGGGTCCAGCGGGTGGCCCTGGTTGTCGGCGTAACGCAGCAGGTCGTAGCCGAGGTCGTGGGACTTGCAGGCGACGCCGAAGTCCCAGCGGGTGCTGTCCTCACCCCACGGCGCCGAGCAGCCGCCGCCGACGTGGACCGCGCGCATCGTGCCGTCGCGGGCCGGTTCGGCCGCGGCGGTCACCCCGAGCACCTCGTTCAGGTCGGCCGGGAGCAGGCCGAGCGCGGTGGCCTCCTGGCCGGGGTTGACCAGTGCCTCCACCGCGCGCTGCGCGTCGGCGACACCGCCCTGCGGCGGGCCCTGGTCGGGGACGGGGGCGGACCTCGAGGCGACGAAGCCGAACCCGACGACGATCAGCGTCACGAGCAGGAGCCAGGCCGAGGTCGACAGAGAAAGCCGGACGCGCCGAGGCGCGTCCGGCCGGATGTCGGCGGCTGCGGTCATGGACTCCAGGGTCTCAGTCCGATCTCGGTGGGCACATCCGGATAACCCCCGGACGTCTTCCGCGCAGGCTACCGGTCCGCCGGGCGGTTCCGCCGCAACCACAAGGGCACCCCGAATTGCCCCTTCGGGCAGCGACTGTCCGATTTGTACCCGTTCGCGCGACCATTTTCGCAGGTCAGGGCGTTGGACTGGGGTGCGGTGGGTGATCGGCGGCTCCAGCCGTACTCGACCCCGGCCCGGCTAGCCTCGGATCTCCGAATCGAGGGGGACTGTCCGTGAACTACCCAGTACCGCCCGCGGTGACGCGGGTGCTGCTCTGCGTCCGCGACGGTGATCTGCGTGCCGACATCGTGGTCGAACTTTCCGCCCGGCCGGGGCTGGTGCTCGCCGCCCCCGCCGACGACGTGCGTCACCTGGTCCACCGCGCCCGCGGCTGGCGCGCCGACGTGGTGGTGCTCGATCTCACCATCGACGAGCTGGCGGTGGCCGAGGTGAGCAGGCTGCTCACCGACCCGGCCGCCGAGCACCGCCCGCGTCCGCTGCTGCTCGCCGGGGACGGGCAGGACGACCTGGTGGTGGCGGCCATCCGCGCGGGCGCGCGCGGGGCGGTACCGCGGTCCAGCCCGACGCGGGAGATCGGCGACGCGGTGTGCGCGGTGGCGGGCACCGGTGCCTATCTCGGCGCGCCGCTGACCCGGCGGGTGCTGGACCAGCTCACCGCGCCCGGCCGGGAGCTGGCGGAGGTCTTCCCGCGGCTGACCCGGCGCGAGCGGGAGGTGGTGCGGTACCTGGCGAAGGGCATGTCGAACGCGGAAATCGCGCGGGAGACCGCGCTGACCCTGCGCACGGTCAAGTACCACGTTTCCGGGATCCTGCGGAAGCTCGACTGCCGGACCCGGGCGCAGGCCGCCGCGCTGGTCGGCCCGGCCGCGGATTTTCCCTTGCCTGAAGCCAAACTCGAGGAAAGCGCAGGTTTGTAGCGGCGCGTCCGTTCGGGTGGTCTGGACCGCGATGCCGGTGGTCGCGGGGACCGGCTGCGCCAAGATGGCGCCGTAGTCGGCGAACGGGGCGGGGGAGCCACCGTGGAGCGGGTTGAGGGTGGGTTCGGTGCGGTGCTGCGCGCGCACCGCAGCCGGGCGAAGCTGACCCAGCGTGATCTGGCGGAGCGGTCGGGCATCAGCCTGCGCGCGATCCGGTACCTGGAGCAGAACCGGGTGGAACGGCCGCGCCGGGATTCGCTGCGGCGGCTGGCCGACGCGCTGGACCTGCCCGGCGCGGTGGCCGCGGCCTGGGCCGGTGGCCAGTTCCGGCTGCCGCCCGACCAGCTGTCGGCCGGTGTGCTCGGCCCGCTCACCGTGGCCAGGGACGGCACCCCGCTGGAGCTGGGGCCCGCCAAGCAGCGGTGCCTGTTCGCCCTGCTGGCGCTGCGGGCCGGTGAGGTGGTCGACCGGGCGGAGATCATCGACGCGCTGTGGGGCGACCGGCCGCCGTCGAGCTGCCTGAACCTGGTGCACACCTATGTGTCCGGGCTGCGGAAGGTGCTGGAACCCGACGGCGGTCCGTTCGCCCCGGCGCTGCAGTCCGGTTACGGCGGTTACCGGCTCGAGGTGGCGGACCTCGACCTGAACCGGTTCGACGGGTTGGCGCGGCGGGCGCGGGCCCTGCGGCACGCGGAACCCCTGCGAGCGCTGGAGTTGTTCGCGCGGGCGCTGCGGGAGTGGCGGGGCCCGGTGCTGGCCGGGTTGCCGGCGAACCTGCGGGAGCACCCGGCCGCGGTGGCGGTGGCGCGGCGGCGGCTGGTGACCGCGCTCGACTACGCCGACACCGCGCTCGCCGCCGGGGAGGCCGCCGCCGTGGTCGACCACCTCCAGCCGCTGGCCGAGGAGGAGCCGTGGCACGAAGGGCTGTCGGCGCGGCTGATGCTGGCGATGGCGGCGTCCGGGCAGCAGGGCGCGGCGCTCGCCCTGTTCGCCGGGGTCCGGCGGCGGCTGGCCGACGAACTCGGTGTCGAGCCCGGCGCCGAGCTGCGGGCGGCCCACCTGCGCGTGGTGCGCGGGGAACTCGCGGTGAGCGAGCCGGTGCCCGCGCAACTGCCCGCCGACGTGCAGGACGCGGTCGGTTTTGTCGGCCGCACCGGCGAACTCGCGCAACTCGACCACCTGGCGCCGGTCACCGTGCTGGAGGGCGAGGCGGGAGTGGGCAAAACCGCGCTGGCGGTGCGCTGGGCCCATCGCGTCCGCGCGCGGTTTCCCGACGGGCAGCTCTACGCGAACCTCCGCGAGGCACGTCCGCTGGAGGTGCTCGGCCGGTTCCTGCGTGCGCTCGGCGTGCCACCGGACGGCGTGCCCGGCGGGATCGAGGAGGCGGCGAGCCGGTACCGGGCGCGGCTCGCCACCCGTGCCGTGCTCGTCCTGCTCGACGGGTTGGACACCGCTCGGGACGTCGATGTGCGCGCGCTGCTCCCCGGCAACCCGGCCTGTGTGACGTTGATCACCAGCCGCGAACCGGTCGCCGCGATCGACGGAGCCCGGCGAATGACGCTCGAAGGGCTCGATGAGGCCGACGCGCGGCTTCTACTGGGCGGAATTCTTGGTGGCGAACGGGTGACTTGTGCACCAGCGGCAGTGGGCGAATTGGTGACGCTGTGTGCCCGCCTGCCGCTCGCGCTCCGGATCGCGGCCGCGAATCTGGCCGCCGCACCCGGCTCCGGAGTGGCCGCGTACAACGCCGCGGTCCGCGCGCACAGCGGGCTGCGGGGCTCGCCGACCGGGCGGCAGGCGGTGCGCGCGGCGGCCGAACTGAGCTACGCCCGGCTCGATCCGCGGGCTCGGCGATTGTTTCGCCTGCTGAGCCTGCTGCCGGGAACCGATTTCCCCGCGGAAGCCGCGGTCGCCCTGCTCGGGGACGCCGGTGGCGGGCGGGTGCTGACCCGGCTGGTAACGGCGAATTTGGTGCGGGAACCGGTGCCGTCGGTGTTCCAGTTCCACGACCTCCTTCGTGAGTACGCGGCGGTCCGTGCGATGGCCGAAGAAGGGGAGCGGGCGCTGGCGGCGGCTTTGTCGCGGTGGCGGGGAACCGGGCAATAGTGCATTGGCACTAGGCCGGGTAAAGGGGATTTTTGCCACTGCGTGGAACCGCCCCGGCGGAAAAATGCCCTGACCACCGCGTATTCGGGGCGGCCTTTGCCGGTAACCGGGTAATTGGTCCGTACCTATGACCTTCGGCGAGGGCCTTCGGGCATGGACTAGTCCTCGGGCGGCGGGCGCCTGGTGCTGCCGTCGGCGAAGCGGACCTGGTTGCGCCCGCCCTCCTTCGCGTCGTAGACCGCCGAGTCGGCGGCCTGCAGCAGCGCCTCCAGGGTGTCCCCGTGCCGGGGGTGCAGCGCCACCCCGATCGAGGTGGTGCGCCCGGAGATGGTGGTCGGGTCGCCGCGCTTGTCGGTGCTGTCGATGCTCAGCGCGGCGATGGTGTGCAGCACGCGCTCGGCGGCCAGCTTCGCCGCCGTGTGGTCGATGTCGGGCAGCAGCACGAGGAACTCCTCGCCGCCGAAGCGGCCGACCACATCGGACGGTCGCGTCACCTGACCGAGTGCTTCGGCCACCGCACGGAGGACGTCGTCCCCGGCGGGGTGACCGAACGTGTCGTTGATCCACTTGAAGTGGTCCAGGTCGATCATCAGCAGGGCGAGGCTGTCGTCCGCGCGGCTGGTCCTGGACAGCGCCCGCTCGGCGGATTCCGACCAGCCACGCATGTTCAGCAGCCCGGTCTTGGGATCGGTGCGCACGTCGCTCTGGAGCTGGTCCAGCTCGGCGAGCCGGTTGAAGACCACGGTGACCACCGCCATGATCGCCACCGTCGGCGGCATGGTGACCAGCAGGATGGCGGTCATCGCGCCGAGTCCGGTGGTCACCGCCTCCAGCACGTTGTCCGCCTTGCTGCCCAGGATGGTGGTCACGTTCGGGCGCGTGGTGGAGGCGGCCGCGATCGCGCCGCCGACGTAGATGATCTGGATCGCTTCGTAGATCGCCGCGGTGAGCACCACCAGGCCGAACTCGCGCAGCGAACCGCCGATGGTCAGCGAGGTCCAGTCCTGCGGGCCGAGGTCGGCGAAGGCCAGGTGCGCCATCGCCGCGGCCAGGCTGTGCGAGATGGTGGAGAAGACGAAGTTGTGCGCCGGGCGGCGGGCGGTGAACCAGCGCTGCCCCCGGATGATGACCACCAATGCGACGATCAGCGGTACCGGAATGACCAGCACGGCCGGGAAGATCCAGACCGCGGTGAGGTCGATCAGCACGGTTTTGGTACGACTCCGGCGCCGTTCTTCCTGCCGCTGGGTCAATTGGATGTGAATGGTAGCGCCCGCCACCAGTATGGCGAACCTGATCCAGTCGAGACCGTTCGGGGAATCGGAGACCGAAAATGCGTAAACCAGCCCGGTCGCGGCGATCGTCTCCATTACCAGCAAATAGGCGATCAGCTTCTTCGGCCGTTGCCAGATACCCCACGCGCGCGGGTCGAAAGGATGCCTGTCCGGTGCCGGTGAATTCTTCCCGGTTGCCGAATCCGGCCGGGATTCGGACGGCGATTCGGGCGGGGAATCCGGCCGCGTCGCGGGCTGGGATTCCGGCTGGCTCGCGCCCGCGGCGGGGGTGGCACCGGCTGCGGTGCCGCCTGCCGTGGCGGATTCGCCGGTGGACGGCGGCGGGTGGTCTCCGGGCTTCAGCGCCATCGGCACACCTCCCGTCCACCCGGCCCCGAGTACCTGGGTAACCTTTCCGGTACGCGAGCGGGCACCGGTTCGTCCTTCACGACCGGTACCATCTCACGGCACCGGAAGCGCAAGACAGGACGGGATGCGTGCCCAGGTGTTGTGACTGTCGCAGCGGGGCGTGCATGAGCGAAGATGCTGACCGCGTCTTCTTGACCGACAATGGAACGATGCGGGTGTGTGTGGTTTTGTTCCGCGAGGAGGTGTTCCCAGTGGCGGGTCGTGACTTCTGATCTCTGAATGTAATGGGTTCGTGGTGGCGCTTGTGCTTGGAGGTGTTGGACGTGACCGGCCGTGACTTCTGATGCGGATTCTGTTGTCGATTTTGGATGGATTACCCCGAGGAGGTGTTCGGAGTGGCCGGCCGTGACTTCTGAGTTCTCGAGCGTTGCCTCGCCGGACGGCGATGGCCTGGTGCTTGTCTTGTCGACGCCGGCGGCGTCGTCGTTACCGCGGTTCATGTCAGCCCGTGAGGTCCGCCTCGGCTCCGCGCCGGGCGCGTGCCCATGACACGGCCAGCGGAATGCCGAGCACCACACCCAGCGCGCCGCCGATCGCGATCGCCGCGGTGGCCGAACCGGCCAGCTGCGCGAGCGCACCGCCGAGCGCGGCACCGACTCCCTGGGTGACCCGCAGACCGGTGCGGTAGAGCCCACCGGCACCGCCCCTGAGCTCGTTGGGCACCCAGGTGATGAAGGTGGCCCCGACGGTGACTATGTAGGCCCCGGCGACCCCGGCCAGCGCCAGCGCGGTCAGCGCCAGCACCAGGCCCGGATCGACGGCGAAGATCAGCAGGATCGCGTTCGGCACGACGGCCAGCACGCCGATCACCCGGCGGCGGACCTCCGCCCGGACGTAGTTGGACAGCAGGAAGACCCCGAGGATGAAGCCGAGCGGGTCCGCGGCGAGCAGCCAGCCGACGGCCTCCGGCGGCGCGCCGATCTCCTCGGCCAGCGGTGCCGCGAGCCCTTCCGGGATCATCGCGAAGCCGACCAGCCAGGACAGCCCCAGCAGCACGCGCAGCCGCCGCTGCCCGGAGACCCAGCGGATGGCGCCGAACCACGGGTCGTCCCCGTTGCCCGCCGCGTCGCGGCGCGCCACCCGCAGCCGGATCGCCACCGCGCTGATCGCGAAGGTGACCGCGTCGATGGCCAGCGTCCAGCTCACGCCGATGGCGGTGACCAGCGCGCCGGCCCCGATCAGCCCGAGCAGCATGGCCAGGTTCGTGGTGATGCCACGGAGGTCCTGGCTGCGCAGGTACAGCTCGTCGGAGGTGAACACCTCCCTGGTCAGCGCGTTCTGCGCGGCGTTGGCCGGCGCGCCGAACAGGCGCGCGAGCACCACCAGCCCGACCAGCGCGACCAGCGGGGTGCCGGGCACTGCCATCACCGCGACCACCACCGCCTGCGCGGCGGCACAGCTCCACAGCACGGTGCGGCGCGGGTAGCGGTCGGCCAGCTGAGCCAGGCCCAGCCCGCCCGCGAGCGCGGGCAGGTAGGTCATCGCGTAGGCGAGCGCCGCCCACAGCGGTGAACCGGTGCGTGCGTAGACGGTGATCGCCACGGCGACGGTGGTCAGCTGATCGCCCGCCACGGACTGGGCCTCGGCCAGCCAGAGCGTGCGGAACTCGCCGTTCCGGAGTACCGCCCGCATCCGAGGAGGAGCGTTCGTCTTCACCGTCAGTCTTCTTCCCCCCGATCGGGTGAACTTGCTCGGGCAGTGCATTGTGTCGTGCGAGTGCACAGGCTCGGACAGGGCCTTCACCCGGACGACACGTCCGGCAACGTTCAGTATGACGTTCACCACTGCGCAGCGAGAACCCCACCTCAGTAGTAAGCCTGCGAACGTGTTCGGCCCGTTACCGAGGGTGGCGCCGTTCGGAGTGACCGAGTGACCCGTGCGGCGATATCACTGCGCCGATCAGGCTCACTCGTTCGGCGCAGCGAGGCAGCCGTTCGTCTCCGAAGCCGCGCGCCGATGACCCTTCGTGGCCAACACTGGACGTGAGGGCCGGTTGCAGCGGGTGAGCGAACCCGCGCGCGAGAGGCCAGGGGACGCACAGGAGGTCCAGGGCGATGAACGGATTGCTCGAGCACGGATTGCTGGAAAACAAGGCGGTCGTGATCACCGGCGGTGGCCGGGGCCTGGGGGAGGCCTTCGCGGTGCACGCCGCGCAGGCCGGGGCGGCGGTGGTGGTCAACGACGTGGACGCCGAGCTGGCGGAGCGGACCGCGGCCGGCATCCGCGCGCAGGGTGGCCGGGCGGTGGCCAGCGGGCACAGCGTGGCCGATCCGGTGCAGGCGCGGGCCATCGTCGAGCTGTGCGTGGCGGAGTTCGGCCGGATCGACGGGCTGGTCAACAACGCCGGGCTCAACTACGAGGCGCTGCCGTGGGAAGAGGACCCGGCGCAGGTGCGTGAGCTGGTCGAGGTCAACGTGCTCGGCGTGATGTACACCGGGATGGCCGCGGTCGAGGCCATGGTGGCGCGGGGCGGTGGCGGTTCGATCGTGAACATCTCCTCGGGTGCCTCGCTGGGGCAGCGCAAGCTGGGCGTATACGCGGCGAGCAAGGGGGCGGTGGCTTCGCTGACCTATTCCTGGGCGCTCGACCTCGAGGAGGTGGGCATCCGGGTGAACGCGGTGTGCCCGCTCGCGCACACGCGGATGGTCTGGAAGTCGGAGCGCTCGCTGCGCAACTGCCCGCCGGACCGCACGCCCGCGCGGATCGCGCCGCTGGTGCTGTTCCTGCTGGGGGAGAACTCGGCCGGTATCACCGGGCAGATGATCCGCTGCAACGGGCCGCAGCTGCACATCGTGGGGCAGCCGCACCTGAAGGCACCCATCCTGGAGCGGCCGGTGTGGGACACCGAGAGCGTGGAACGCGCCTTCGACGAGGTGTTCAGCGCGCACCTGGAGCCGTACGGCCTGGAGAAGCGGGTCCCGCCGAAGCTGCGGAAGTGGACTGAGAACCCGCTGCGCACGGCGTAGGCGGGACACGAATGTGGCTTTGGGGGCGTTTTTCGCCCCGAAAGCCACATTCGTGCCCTTGGCGGCAGGTGGCTCGGCTGCCTGGCCGCAGAGGTGAGCCACCGAGCCCTCGGAGGGCGAGCCCACTGCGCCGTCGGAGCCGGGGCCCGGTGTCACGAATGTGGCTTTCGAGACGTTTCGCGTCCCGAAAGCCACATTCGTGACATGAGCGGCGCCCGCGGCACGGGGAGCGCTCGTCGCGGCGGCACGAGCGCCGGTCGCGGTACGGGCGGCGGCGCGAGTGGCACCTGCACCACCGGCAGCACCGCGGGCACCTGACGTTCCGGCGGCTCGGGCGTAGCCCGCGGTACGGGCAGCACCTGCGACACCCGCGGCGCAACTGGCATCCGCGGCTGGGGCGGTACCGGCGCCACCTGCGGCTCGAGCAGCACGGGCGCCATCCGCGGTACCGGCGTCACCCGCGGTACCGGCGGCGCCCGCGGCACCTGCAGCACGGGCGGCACCTGAGGTACCGGCGGCACCCCCGGCAGCAGCGGCTTGGCTCGGGTCAGGCGGTGGGGGCTGGGGCACCGGCGTACAGGTCGGCGATGGTGGGGGCGTACCGGTCGTTGATCACCCGGCGCTTCAGTTTGAGCGTCGGGGTCAGTTCGCCGGTTTCCGGGGTCCACGCCTTCGGCAGCAGGTGGTACTTCTTGATCTGCTCGACGCGCGCCAAGCGGTTGTTCGCCGACTCGACCGCCCGGTCGATTTCGGCGCGGATGCCGGGGTGAGCGGCCAGTTCGGCGGGATCAGCGGGGTCCTTCACCTCGATGCCGTTCGCCGCGGCCCAGGCGGGGGCGATCTCGTCGTCGAGCACGATGAGCGCCGAGATGAACGGTTTCCCGTCGCCGATGGCCACCGCCTGCCCGATCAGCGGGTGCTCCTTGAGCAGCCCTTCGATCCGCGTCGGCGCGATGTTCTTGCCGCCGGAGGTGATGATCAGTTCCTTCTTGCGGTCGGTGATGTAGACGTAGCCGTCCTCGTCGATGGTGCCGATGTCCCCGGTGGGCAGCCAGCCCTCCTCGTCCACCGCCGGCTTGATCGAGCCGTCCGGCTGCAGGTAACCGAGGAACACGATCGGCCCGCGGACGAACAACTCCCCGTCCTCGCCGACCTTGACCTCCACGTCGGCGAGCGGACGGCCGACGCTGCCCGCGCGGAACGCGCTCGCGGTGTTCGCGGTGACCGCGCCGGTGGTTTCCGACAGGCCCCACACCTCTTCGATCTCCACGCCGAGCCCGGCGATGAAGTAGAGGATCTCCACCGGCAGCGCGGCCGCCCCGCTGGAGGCCAGCAGCAACCGGTCCAGTCCGAGCATCTTGCGCACCGGGGCGAGCACGGCCTCGTCGGTCCGCGCGATCCGCTCGGCGAGTTCGGCGGGCACCTCCTGACCGGCGCTGCGGAGCTTGTAGCCCTCCTGCAGCAGTTCGTTGGCCTCGGTGAGCGCCTTGCGGTTCTCCTCGGGCGCGGCGGCGAGCATGTTCCGCAGCCCGGCGACCATCTTCTCCCAGACCCGCGGCACCCCGAAGAAGCCCTGCGGGCGCACCCGCCCGAGCGCGGCCACGATGCCGCTCGGATCGGCCAGCGTGTGCACGTGCCCGGCGTAGGTGATCGGCATGTACAGCGACAGCTCACGCTCGGCGATGTGCGCCAGCGGCAGGTACCCGATGGTGTCGACGTGCATCGGGGTCTCGTGCAGCCGGTGCACGGCGAACGCCTCGTGAATCGTGTTGCGGTGCGACAGCACCACGCCCTTCGGCTCGCCGGTGGTGCCCGAGGTGTAGATCATCGACAGCGGGTCGTCCGGCGCGATGCGCTGCCAGGTCTCTTCGAACACCGACGGGTCGGCGGCGTGCAGTTCGGCACCCCGCGCCCGCACGTCGGCGAGGCTGACGAACCGCTTGTCGTCCGCGGGCACCGCGTCGGCGTCCATCACCACCACGTGCCGCAGCGCGGGCAGGTCGTCGAGGACCGTGCTCCAGCGCTCCAGCTCGGCCGCGCCGCCGAGCACCACCACACCGGCGGCGCTGTGCGTGGCCACGAACCGGATCTGCTCCGGGCTCAGCGTCGCGTAGGCGGTGCAGGGGATCGCGGCCAGGTGGGTCGCGGCGAGGTCGGCGATCAGGTGCTCCGGCCGGTTCGCCGCCATGATCAGCATCCGGTCCCGGGCGGTGAGCCCCAGCTCACCGAGCCCGCGGGCGACCGCGGCGATCTCGTCGCGCAACGCGGCCCAGGTCAGGGTCGGCAGGTCCGCGTTGTCGAGTGAGGTCAGTGCCGGGCGATCGCCGTATTCGGCGGCGTTGCGTGCGAGGAGCTTCGGAATGGTCTGGCCTTCGGCATCGCGGGCAACGGACGGCTGACTGGTCAACGCTGGCCTCCCTGGTCGGCTTTCGGGCCACTGTAAATGCTTGTTAACAAAACCGGAAGACCAGTGGCGAAGACCCCGTCGGCCAGTGAAGATTCCACCAACCGACCAGACATACCGTTTGGTCGGTCCAGCGGCTGGGACGCCGGTCACGGCGCGAATGGTGGTTAACTTGTCAGCAGTGCGCTGACCAGTTCCGCACCGAACGGCGGCCCGGTCAGCGGCGGCTCCGCCCTGGCCAGATCGGTGACCACGTTGAGTGCCGCGTACACCCGGAGCCGGGTCTCCGCGGCCGGTTCGTCCCCACGGCACGAGCCGACCAGCCGCACCCACTCGTCGACGTGCCGCCGTTGCGCGGCCCGCAGCGTTTCCCGGTCGCCCGGCGGCAGGTTGTCGTTCTCGGACAGGTAGACCGAGACCAGCCCGGCCTGGTCGAAGGCGATGCGCACGTAGGTCGGGATCAGCCGCTCCAGTGCTTCGCCGGGGTCACGCGCGCCGGTCAGCGCGGTGGTCGCCGCATCGGACAGCCGTTCGGCCGCCCGGTGGTAGATGGCCGCGAGCAGGTCGCCCTTGCCGGAGAAGTGGCGGTACAGGCTGGACGCGTTGATCCCGGCCCTGGTGCCGATCTCCTCCATGCTCACCGCCTGGAACCCGCGCTGGTGAAAGAGGTGCACGGCCTCGGCGAGCAGCCGTTCACGGCGGGAGACCAGGCGCAGCATCTCCTCGCGCGGGCGCTCGGCACGCGGCTGCGGCCCCGGCGGCTCCGGCAGCGCGAGCACGGTCGCGGCCAGCTCGCGGACGAGCGCCTCGGTCCGGCCCTTCGGCAGGCTGACGCGATGGGTGCTCAGGCTGCCGAGCACGCTGAACGCGGCCAGCGTCAGCAGCGTCGCCGACGCCTGGTCCAGTTCCGGGCGCGCGTCGAGCACCAGCGCGCGCACCGAGCGCACGGCCACCCGGGTGCGTGCGGTGGCCGCCCGGCGCTCGTCGTCGGGGAGGTGCCTGTCCTCCCACTGGTACAGCCGGGTCACCGTCCGGCGTTCGACGGCGAACGCGGCCAGGTTCCGCAGTGCGGAGTCCAGCCGGTCGGCGGCCGAAGCCGCGTCCTCGGCGGGGACGGCCGCGCCCGCCAGCCCTTCGGACAGCTCGGCCACCGCGTGCGCCAGGATCGCCTGCTTGGTGCGGAAGTGCCGGTAGATCGCCGGGCCGGTGATGCCGACCGCGTCGGCGATCTCGTCCACCCCGACGCTGTGGTACCCGCGGCGGCAGAACAGCTCGGCGGCGGCCAGCGCGATCTGCGCCTTCCGGTTCTTCGGCCGCCGGGCCCGGTCGGCCGGCGATGAGGTCGGAGCTGCCATCGAAGGCAGCCTACGCGCCGGCCGCCCGGTTCACCCCAGATCGACCACCTGCGGTCCGGGGCTCGCCTCGTACAGCCCGTCGATCTCGGCGCGGTACTTCTCCGCGATCGGCTTGCGGCGCAAGGACATCTTCGGGGTCAGCTCGTCGCCGCCGGGGTCCCAGGCGGCGGGCACGATCCGGAACCGCTTGATCTGCTCGGCCCGGTTGAGCTTCTCGTTGCCCGTCCGCACCGCCTCGGCGATCGCGGCCCGCACGGCCTCGCTCTCCGCCGCCACGCCGACCGACGGATCGCTCAGCCCCAGCTCGCCGGCACGCGCGGCCACCATCTCCGGGTCGAGCACCACGAGCGCGGTCACGTAGGCCTTCGCGTCGCCGATCGCCACCACCTGCGCGATCAGCGGGGACGCCGCCTTGAGCGCGTTTTCGATGTTGGTCGGCGACATGTTCTTGCCGGCCTCGTTGATGATCAGTTCCTTCTTGCGGTCGACGATGGTGACAAAGCCGTCCTCGTCGATGGCGGCGATGTCGCCGGTGTGCAGCCAGCCGTCGGCGTCGATCGCCTCGGCCGTCTTGTCCGGCTGCCCGTGGTACCCGGGGGTGACCAGCGCGCCGCGGCAGAGCAGTTCGCCGTCCTCGGCGAGCTTCAGCTCGACGCCTTCCATCGCCTTGCCGACCGAGCCGATCTTGAACGCGTCCGGTGCGTTGGTGGTGGCCGCCGCGGTGGTCTCCGACATGCCCCACACCTCGTACACCGGCAGCCCGAGGCCGAGGAAGTACTCGAGCGTCTCCGGCGGGATCGCGGCCGCGCCGGAAACCGCCCAGCGCAGCTCGTTCAGGCCGAGCGCGTGCCGCAGCTTGCTCAGCACGATCTTGTCCGCGACGGCGTGCTGGATCCGGTCGGCGGGGGAGGGCCCGGCGCCCGACGCCTTGGCGACCGCGACCCGGCGGCCGACGCCGATCGCCCAGTTCGTCAGGTTCCGCTTGACCGCCTTGGGCTCGGCGGCGAGCTTGGTTTCGATGCCACCGCGGATCTTCTGCCACACGCGGGGAACGGCGACCCAGATGGTCGGGAGCGCGTCGGGCAGCGCGGCGGCGATCGTCCGCGGGTCGTTGACGCAGGTGATCTGCACGCCGCGCACCAGGTTGAGGTAGTGCGCCGACATCCGGTCGGCCACGTGCGCGCTCGGCAGGTACGAGGTGATCCGGTCGTCGAGCCCGGGTTCGAGGTGCGGCAGCAGCGCGCGGGCCTCGGCCATCACGTTGGCGTGCGTGATCTCCACGCCCTTCGGCGGTCCCGTGGTGCCCGAGGTGTAGATGAGCGTGGCGATGTCACCCGGCTCGACCGCCTGCCACGCGGCTTCGAGGTCGAAGTCCTCGGCTCCGGCGGATTCCAGCTGTCCCAAGGTGATCGTGCCCTCGGCTTCGCCGTCGACGAGCACCACGTGGTCCAGTTTCGCGCCGGAGGCGGTGACCCGGTCGAGGAACTGCTGCTCGGTGATCACCACCCGGTTCTCCGCGTTGGCGAACAGATAGGCGATCTGCTCGGGGGAACTGGTGTTGTAGATGGAGAACGGGGTCGCGCCGAGGTGCAGCGCGGCGGTGTCGACCAGGTGCGCCTCCGGCCGGTTGGTCAGCATCATGCCGACCGTGCTGCCGCGCGTGACGCCGTGCGCGGCCAGCCCGGCGGCCAGCGCACGCACGCGCTGGGCGTACTCGCGCCAGGTGATCTCCTGCTTGCCGCCGGGCACGCGCAACGCCACCGCGCCCGGTCGCAGCCGTGCCGTCCGCTGGAAAGCTTCGCCGAGGGTGCGTACCGTGCCGCCCGCCGGATGCGGGCACTCGACCCCGGTCGCCGCGACGTCCGTCATCACTGACCTCCGCTCTTCACTGCGATTTGTGCAGGCTAATAGCGCAGCGTGAAAACGGACACCGCTCGCAAGGTCACAAGGCGGCCACGAACCGGTCAGGAAGGGCGGTTCCGGACTTACCGCCGAGCAGGCCACGCCGCTCGAGTTCGGGGCGCACGCCCTCGCCGAACCAGTACGCCTCCTCCAGGTGGGGATAACCGGACAGGATGAATTCGTCGACGCCGAGCGCGTGGTATTCCTCGATCAGGTCGGCGACTTCGGCGTGGCTGCCGACCAGCGCGGTGCCCGCGCCACCACGCACCAGACCGACGCCCGCCCACAGGTTCGGGTGAATTTCCAACCCGCGCACGCCGGCGTCGAGCTTTCCGCCGTGCAGCGCCACCATTCGCCGCTGGCCGACCGATTCGCTGGCGGCGAGCTGTTCCTGTGCCTTGGCCACCTGCCGCGGATCGAGTGCGTCGAGCATTTTCCGCGCCTCGCCCCAGGCTTCGACGGAGGTGTCGCGGGAAATGGTGTGCAGGCGGACGCCGAACCGCGGGGTGCGGCCCAGCCGCGCAGCGAGTTCACGCACCTTGCCGATCTTTTCGGCGACCTGTGCTGGCGGCTCACCCCAGGTGAGGTAGACGTCGGCGTGCTCGGCGGCGACCGGCAGCGCGGCGGGCGAGGAACCTCCGAAGTAGACGGACGGCACCGGATCCGGTGGGGCCAGCAGGGTCGCGCCTTCGACCTTCAGGTGCTCGCCGTCGAAGTCGAACGGCTCGCCGCTCCACACCCCGCGCACGATGGCCAGGAATTCGGCGGTCCTGGCGTACCGCGCGTCGTGGTCGTGCCAGTCGCCGAACCGCCGCTGCTCCACCGCGTCGCCGCCGGTGACCACGTTGAGCAGCAACCGGCCGCCGGACAGTCGCTGGTATGTCGAGGCCATCTGCGCGGCGAGCGTCGGGGAGATGACCCCGGGCCGGAACGCGACCAGGAACTTCAGCCGCTCGGTCTCGCGGATCAACGCGGCGGTGCTCAGCCAGGCGTCTTCGCACCAGGTGCCGGTCGGCGTCAGCACGCCCTCGAAACCGAGGTGCTCGGCCGCGCGGGCGACCTGCGCCAGGTAGTCGATGGTCGGCTGCCGCTGCGCGCTCGGACCGAGGGATCGGTTGGCGTGGAAGCGTTCCACGATCGTCCGGCCGTCGCCGGTGGTCGGCAGGAACCAGTGCAGGCGCACGCTCATCTATTGCTCCCTAGCTGATCGAAGGTCTTCCGAGTAGCGCTGGTCGGCGAAGGCGGCGAAGTCGATCGAGCCCGGGATGAGCTTCTCGTCGGTGAACGCGTTCGCCAGGTCCTGCTGGGACTTGAGCACCCCGTCGTCCAGCGCCACCGGCAGTTCCACGCCGCGTGCGGTGGCGGCGGCGGTGACTTCGGGCTTGAGCCCGGTTTCCGCGGCCCACGCGGCCGACCATTCCGGCCGGTGCGTGTCGGCCCACTTCTGCGCCTTGGCCACCCTGGCGACGTATTCGCGCAGCGCGGAGTTCTTGCCGGGATCGGCCAGCGCGTCGCGGCCCGCCACCTGGAACACGTACCCGTTGGTCTTGCCGACGCCGTCGACGAGCACCCGCGCGTTCGCTTCCCGCAAAGCCTGTGCGGTGTAGGGATCCCAGACGGCCCAGGCGTCGATGGCCCGCTGGTTGAACGCGGCGAAGGCGTCGGCCGGTTGCAGGTAGGACAGCTTGACGTCCTTTGTGGACAATCCGGCGGCACGCAGGTTGTACAGCACCTGGCCGTGCGCGGAGCTGCCCTTCGCCACGCCGATCGTTTTCCCCTTGAGCCCGGCGATGTCCTGGACCGGCGAATCACGGGGGACCAGCAGCGCGTCGTCGAACACCGGGGCCTGCGCGGCGGCCACCACCGAGATCTTCGCGTCCGCCGCGGCGGCGAAGATCGGCGGTGTGTTGCCGACCCGGCCGATGTCGATCGCGCCCGCCGAAGCCGCTTCCAGCAGCGGCGGCCCGGAGGTGAAGGTGGAGAACTCGATCTGGTAGGGCAGGTCGTCCAGCAGCCCGGCCGCGGTCAGCAGGGATTTCACCCCGCCTTTCTGGTCGCCGACCTTGAGCGTGACACCGGCCAGCTCGGCCGGGCTGACCGGTGCGGGCACCGCCGCGGTGGTGGGTTCCGCCTGACCGCACCCGGCGACCAGCGCGGCCGCCAGCAGGGTGCTAAAGAGCTTGCGCATGGTCGATCACTCCCAGATCGGCGAGCACTCGCGTGCGGGTATCGAGGTGGTCGGCGAGCTGCCGAGGCCGCGGGTGGGTGAGCACGTGCTCGGCGCCGATGCGGCCATCGTCGAGCACGAGCACGCGGTCGGCCAGCAGCAGTGCCTCGTCCACGTCGTGGGTCACCAGCAGCACCGCCGGGTGGTGGCGCGACCAGAGGTCTTCGACCAGCCGGTGCATGGCCAGCCTGGTCAGCGCGTCGAGCGCGCCGAAGGGTTCGTCCAGCAGCAGCAGATCCGGCTCGCGGACGAGGGCGCGGGTGAGCGAAAGCCGTTGTGCCTCACCGCCGGAGAGCGTGCGCGGCCAGTCGTCGGCGTGCCCTTCCAGGTGCACCTCGCGCAGTGCGCGCAGGGCCAGTTCGCGGTCGGTGCCGTGGCCGGGCAGGCCGAGCACCACGTTGCGCCACACCCGGCGCCACGGCAGGAGTCTCGGTTGCTGGAACGCCACCGAAACCGTGCCGCGCACGGCGGCCGTGCCGCCGATGCCGGTGTCCAGCCCGGCCAGCACGCGCAGCAGGGTCGACTTGCCGGAGCCGCTGCGGCCCAGCAGCGCGACGAACTCGCCCCGCGCTATCTCCAGGTTGAGTCCATTGAGGACGGTACGAGGGCCGAACTCCTTGGTCAGCCCGCGTACCTCCACGATCAGATCCCGCGCCATCGCAGTGCCCTTCCTTCCAGCAGCCGGACCAGCGCGTCGGTGGCCAGGCCGAGTGCGGCGTAGACGACCAGCCCGACCACGATCACGTCGGTGCGCAGGAACTCCCGCGCGTTGTTGATCAGGTAACCGAGTCCCGCGTCGGCGTTGACTTGCTCGCCGACGATCAGCGAGAGCCAGGCGATGCCGAGCGACTGCCGCAGCCCGACCAGCGTCTGCGGTACCGCGGACGGCAGCACCACGTGCCACAGCCGTTCCGTTCTGGTGTAGCCGAGCGCGGTGGTGGCCTCGACCAGCTGGTCGTCCACGGTGCGGATTCCGGAGTGGACGTTCAGGTAGAGCGGGAAGGCCACGCCGAGCGCCACCAGCACGATCTTCGGCGTCTCACCGATGCCGAACCACAGGATGAACAACGGGATCAGGCCGAGGAACGGCAGCGTGCGCAGCATCTGCACGGGCGGGTCGACGAGCAGGTTCCCCCACCGCGACAACCCGGCCACGATGCCCAGCACCAGCCCGATCGACGCGCCGAGCGCGAAGCCGATCAGCACTCTGGTGACCGAGACGGCGAAGGCTTCGCCCAGCTCACCGGTACCGGCGACCTCGACGCCGGCCTCCAGCACGGTCAGCGGGGAGCTGAGCTTTTCCGGTGGCAGCAGACCGGAACTGCTGGCGAGCTGCCACAGCACGAGCAGGGCCACCGGGCTGATCCAGCGCAGCAGGCCGGAATGCGTTGCGGGCACGGCAAAATCTCCCGTTCGGAGGCGGGATCGGTAGGGAAGGAGCGGAGTGCGGCCGAGTTTGCGGCCGGTCACCGGTGCGGGGCAAGGACTCCCGGATGATGGACCGCCGGGGTTGACTTGAACGTTGCTTCAGGTTTGTCCGGCTGGCTGATTCAGCGCGCTCGGCCGGCGGCTGACCTTCGCCTGCTTTACCGGCGCCGGGCTGCTGATGATCACCGGCACCTTCTTCGCCGCCGAGTCGAAGGTGGGACAGCGCCCGCGCGTGGACTGGGCCGGGCGCCGGTGACATGTCGGGGGCGTTCACCGGCGCCTGGCGCACGCCGCTCTGGGGCGCAGCGCATTCGCGACGATCGTCGTGAACCTGCTGCTCGGCTCCGGCGGTGGCGATCGGCGGAACGGCGTAACCGGTTCGCCCGTCCGAACCGAAGGCACGCCGCGCCCATTCTGGACTAGGCCTATTTCTCCGCGCGCGCGATACGGATTTGGTCGCGGAAGGTTTTCGTGACGATTCTCACCGTCTCTTCATTGACGATCTTGCCGCACGCGCACAAAATAGCGGGTGCGCGATTTCGCGGCTCCCGCGTGGTGGTGTGCCGCCCGTGCGCCGGGCCCTCGGCGTGCGGTATGCTACCGGACGGTAATACGTCGTGACCAGGGCGTTGCACCTGGTAGTCGGCGGACCGCCCGACACGAGGGAGAACCGGCTGAAAGGGGCTGTCCGTTGCTTGAGGTTGGCCCATTTCCGGTTGGCCCTTTCGGCTGTCAGAGATCAACCGACCGGTTGGTCTGTACGGAGTAGCGGATTTGACTCCGGCTGGCCGGGCTGCCTAATGTCTTCGCCGCCAAGCGGCCCGGGGACAGTTCGGCAGAGCTGATCCGGCTAGCTGACCCCGGGTGTGGGGACCCGGGATCGAGTTGTCTCAAGGAAGAAGCCGGAAGGAAAACGGACCGCGGTGAAGAAGCACCCCACTCGGCGAACCTCGTCGATCCGCTCACGCGTACTCGCCATCGCCCTCGTCCCGAGCGTCGCACTGCTGGCCGTCGGCATCGCGCTGTCCGGTTACCTGGTCTTCGACGCGATCAAGGTCCGCGACAAGGCGAACCAGGTCCGCGACATCGAGCGCCCCGCGGTGTTGTTCTTCGCGAACTTCCAGGAGGAGCGCCGGCTCACGCTGAAAGAGCTGGCCAGCCCCGGTTCCGAGCGGGCCGCGCTCGGCCCGCAGCGCGCCAAGGTCGACGCGGCCGCGCAGGAGGTCGTCTCCCGGCTGCAGGCCATGTCCGGCGACGCCGCGCCCGACGTGCAGAAGAACATCGTGGCCGCGGCCACCCAGCTCGGCCAGCTGCCGCAGTTCCGCCAGCAGGTCGACGGCGGCCAGCCGCAGCTGAGCGAGGCGTACGGCTACTACAACGGCATCATCGACCTGTTCACCGACGGCCTCAACGGCCTCGCGCAGGACGCGCCCGACGCGCAGATCGCCTTCCTCCGGGTCATCGCGGTGCCGCTGTTCACCAGCGCCGACCGGATGCAGCGCGGTGACGCGCTCGCCGCGGCCGGGGTGGCCGGCGGCGGCCTCACCGAGGCCGACTTCCGCACCTACATCGGTGAGATCGGTGCCTACCGCGCCGAGCTGAACGGCGCCGTGCCGCGCATGCCTGCCGACGTCAAGGCGAAGTACGACCAGCTGCAGGCCAGCCCGGCCTGGAACACCGTCACCACGGTGGAGAACGCCTTCCTCCGCGGCAACCAGACCGTGCTGCCGGTGCCGGAGCAGGAGTGGCGCACCGCCGCCCGCGACGTGGGCAGCGCGCTGATGGGCCTGTTCATCCAGCAGAGCGGGCAGGCCACCACGCTGGCCATCGACGAGAGCGAAGACAGCCTGGTCACCTCGATCATCGCGGCCGCCGCCGCGCTGCTGATCGCGGTCGCGGTGTTCTTCTTCGCGCTGCGCCTGTCCAACCGGCTGATCGGCAGGCTCGCCCTGCTGCGCGAGGAAACCCTCGACATGGCCGACACCCGGTTGCCCGAGCTGGTGGACCGCGTGCGGGCCGGCGAGGACGTCGACCTCGACAACGACGTGCGCTTCCTCGACCACGGCTCGGACGAGATCGGCCAGGTCGCCGCGGCGTTCAACCGCGCCCAGCAGACCGCCATCGCGGCCGCGGTCGACGAAGCGAAGACCCGTGAGGGCACCAAGAACGTCTTCCTCAACATCGCGCACCGCAGCCAGGTCATCGTGCACCGCCAGCTCAAGGTGCTCGACCAGGCCGAGCGCAAGCAGGAGGACCCGGACCAGCTGGACACCCTGTTCCAGCTCGACCACCTGTCCACCCGCGCCCGCCGCAACGCGGAGAACCTGATCATTCTCGGTGGCGGCCAGCCGGGCAGGCAGTGGCGCAAGCCGGTCAGCCTGGCCGCGGTGGTCCGCGGTGCCTCCGCCGAAACCGAGGACTTCACCCGCGTCGGCGTGGCGAAGCTGCCCTCGGTGGCGATCAACGGCCCGGTGGTCGGCGACCTGGTGCACCTGCTCGCCGAGCTGATCGACAACGCCACCTCGTTCTCCCCGCCCGAGTCCAGGGTGGAGATCCGCGGCAACGTGGTCGGCCGTGGGGTGGTCATCGAGGTAGAGGACCAGGGCCTCGGCATCGAGCCGGACCACCTGGCCGAGCTGAACGAGATGCTCAGCGACCCGCCGGACTTCGGCATCATGGCGCTGTCCGACGAGCCGCGGCTCGGCCTGTTCGTGGTGGCGCGGCTGGCCGTGCGCCACGGCATCGCGGTCACCCTGCGCGAGTCCGCTTACGGGGGGACCAGGGCGATCGTGCTGGTCCGCTCGGAGCTGCTCGGCACGCTCGACGAGCCGGAGCCCGAAGAGGACAACGTCGACGTGCCCAAGCAGCAGGAGCGCCGCCCGCTGCGGCGGCCGGACCAGCCGCTGATGGCCGCCCCGCCGACGGCCCCGCCGCCGCCCATGCCGTCCATGCCCAAGCTGCCCCAGCCGCCGGAACGGCCGGAGACGACCCCGCCGTGGCCGACGGAGTCGCAGGCCAACGGCAGGCTGCCCGAACCACCGCCGCGTGAGCGCGAGGACCTGTTCCGCCCGCGGCACCAGCTGCTCCCGCCGGAACCGCCGCCGGAGAACGGCAGGCCGCCGGAGGTCCGCCGCCCGGCGGAGTCGCGGCCCGCGGAGTCCCGTCCGCCGCAGGACGCGCGCCCGCAGCAGCCGCGCCGTCCCGCCGCGCCGGGCCCGGCCGCGCCGGGCCGCCCGCCGCTGCCGCAGCGGCGGAAGCAGCAGAACCTGGTGCCGCAGCTGAGAAACGACGCTCCGGCACCGGCCGATGAGCAGGAGTGGGAGGAGCCCGCCGACGGCGCCGAGCAGGCGCGCAACCGGCTGGCCGCCTTCCAGCAGGGCACTCGCCGCGCCAGGGAGCAGGAGCTGGGCAGGCACGACAGGTATGGAGAACGAACCTGATGGTCAACGCCGGAGTCAGTGAACTCGACTGGTTGCTCGACGACCTGGTCAAGCGGGTGGCCGGGGCCGACCGCGCCGTGGTGCTCTCGGCGGACGGGCTGCTGATCGGCCGCTCGGGCAACCTGTCCGAAGAGGACGCCGAACACCTGTCCGCGGTGGCCTCGGCCTTCCAGAGCCTGGCCAGAGGTACCGGCCGCCACTTCGGGGGCGGTAATGTGCGGCAGACCATGGTGGAGATGGACCACGCCTTCCTGTTCGTCACCGCGGCCGGCCGCGGGGCGTGCCTCGCGCTGCTCGCCGCCGAGGACGCGGACATGGGCATGGTCGCCTACGAAATGAACCTGATGGTGAAACGGGTCGGGGCCGTTCTCACCGCCGCACCGAGAAGCGCGGCCCCGCAGCGCACCTCGCCATGACCCCGCGGCACGAGGCCTGGTTCGACGACCCGCTGGTCCGCCCCTACGCGGTCACGGGCGGGCGCACGCGCTCGGAGAACGTCTCGCTGGACCTGATCACCCTCGTGGTGGCCATGCCGTCGATCGCGGAGGCGGCCGGCATGGACCCGGAGTACGCCCAGATCGTGCGCCTCTGCCAGCGGCCGATCTCGGTGGCCGAGGTGGCCGCCAGGGTGGACCTGCCGCTGCCGGTGGTCAAGGTGCTGCTGTGCGACCTGATCGAGCAGAACCTGGTCCTCTTCCGCACCGCGGCCCCGCTGACCGAAACCCCCAACAAACACGTACTGCAGGCGGTTCTTGATGGCATCCGGAAACTCTGAGGCCCGGCGCGGACTGACCGCAACCGCGGTCAAGATCCTCATCGCCGGTGGCTTCGGGGTCGGCAAGACCACGATGGTCGGCTCGGTGAGCGAGGTTCCCCCGTTGCGCACGGAGGAACTGATCACCGAGGCCTCGGCCGGGGTGGACGACCTGTCCGGGGTGGAGTCGAAGACCACCACCACGGTGGCGCTGGACTTCGGGCGCATCACCATCAACCCGGAGCTGATCCTCTACCTGTTCGGCACGCCCGGCCAGGACCGGTTCTGGTTCATGTGGGACGAGCTGGCCACCGGCGCGCTCGGTGCGGTGGTGCTGGCCGACACCCGCCGGCTGGAAAGCTGCTTCGCGGCGGTCGACTTCTTCGAGCGCCGCGGGCTGCCGTTCATCGTCGGCGTCAACTGCTTCGACGGCGCCTACCGCTACGGCACCGAGGAGGTCCGCGCCGCGCTGGACGTGGACCCGTCGGTCCCCCTCCTGCTGTGCGACGCGCGTGACCGCGAGTCGACCAAGCAGGTGCTGATCGTGCTGCTGCAGCACCTGCTGGCGGGCAGCGAACTGGCCGAAAGCATGCCGTTCGCGCGCTGATCTCACGTTTCCGGCCGTTCCTTCGTCTACCCGGTACAAAGGGTTTTCGACGAAGGGACGGACGTGCGTGCAACGCAAACCCCCACGCGAGGTCGCGCCGGTCACTGGGCTGGGGCGCGTCAGGTCGCCCCAGCGGCCTGGCGTGGCTCGGCCCAGTGACCGGCTCAAGGGCGACCTCGCCCGCCGCGCCGGAGGCGCGGCCAAAAACACCGCCGTTCGACGCGATCGTCACCGAGTACGGCGCGATGGTGTTCCGCGTCTGCCGCGCGGTGCTGGGGCAGGCCGACGCCGAGGACGCCTGGTCGGAGACCTTTCTCGCCGCGCTGAAGGCGTACCCGAAGCTGCCCGCCGACGCGAACGTGGAGGCCTGGCTGGTCACCATCGCGCACCGCAAGGCCATCGACGTGCGCCGCGCCGAGGTGCGGCGGGCGGTGGTGGCCGGTGAGCCGCCGGACCGCCCGTCCACCACGGGCAGGCCGGAGGACTGGGACGGCGACCTGTGGGCCGCGCTCGGCTCGCTGCCCGACCGCCAGCGCACCGCGGTGGCCTACCACTACCTCGGCGGGCTGCCCTACCAGGAGATCGCCGCGATCACCGGCGGCACGGCCGACGCCGCCCGGCGCGCCGCCGCCGACGGGATCAGGAAACTCAGAAGCGTCTATCCGGGGAGTGACCGTGTCCGAGCTGTTCGCTGACCTGCCCGAAATCGATCCGGCGACCACCGCGCGGCTGCGGGCCAGGCTGGCCGGGGCCGCCGAGCGTGACGGGGTGCTCGACGTCGCCTACCGCACGGTTGATTCGCCGGTGGGGGAGCTGCTGCTGGCCGCCACCGACGCGGGACTGGTGCGGGTGGCCTTCGCCCGCCAGGACCACGACGCCGTGCTGGCGAACCTCGCCGAGGTGGTCAGCCCTCGGGTGCTCCGGGCCCCGGGGCGCCTGGACGAGGCGGCCCGCCAGCTCGGCGAGTACTTCGAGGGCCGCCGCCGGTCGTTCGACCTGCCGCTGGACTTCCGGTTGTCCCGGGGGTTCCGGCTGGCCGTGCTGCAGCACCTGGCGGAGATCGGGTACGGCAGGACGGAGAGCTACGCCGAGGTCGCCACGGCCGCGGGCAGCCCGCGCGCGGTGCGGGCGGTCGGCACGGCGTGCGCGACGAACCCGTTGCCGCTGGTGGTGCCGTGTCACCGAGTGGTCCGCTCGGACGGTTCGTTCGGCGGGTACGCCGGGGGGCCGGAGGCCAAGCACCACCTGCTCAGCCTGGAAGCCGCGTGACCGGCCACGGCACGCTGGGCGGAAACCGGCGGCTGCGCAGCTACGGCAGGTTGGACTGTCCGTCCGCCCTGCGAGCCATCGCCCGCGGCGGGGACGTCCGCCACCGCGTCTTCTTCGCCGACGAACCCGAAGCCGTGGCCGCCGGGTACCGGCCGTGCGCGGTGTGCCTGCCAGAGGAGTACCGGAAGTGGAAGAACTCGGCACGCTGACCATCGGCTGCTCACGGGACGCCGAGTGCCGGGCGATGGCCGAGGACGCCGCGGCCGCCTGGACCCGCCGCGGCGGCACCGTGTTGTCCATTGTGGACTGGCCAGAGACGGCGGCTTCGTGGTTGCGGCAGGCCAGGCGCTTCGTCGAGGGCGGGCCGGACGCCTGGCTGGTGGTCGCCCGGCCGGCGGGCTGGGCCCGCATGCGGGAACGACTGCTCCACTCCACCACCTGGGACCCGGCGCGCACCCTCGCCGTGCACCCGGGTGATTAGGAAACGGGCATTCCGGGAAGCCGGGGCCCATGGACAGGAGGATGCGACTGCTGGCCTGCGCGGCAGCGGCGGGACTGCTCGTGACGGGCTGTGGGGACGAACCGGACGGCGAGGACACCGGCGAGCAGCCGCCCGCGGGTGGGGTGAACGTGCAGCAGGAGGGCAAGCTGGCCCCGCCGGAGCAGGCGAGCAACGCCTTCACCTACGACCAGGCCGCCGCGCCGGCCGGGGCCACGCTCGACATCTCGGCGAAGTCGACGCCGACGGGCACGCTGGTCGAGTTCGGCGTGGACGGGATGGCGCCCAGCCGCGGTTATGCCGTGCACCTGCACGCCAAGCCGTGCGGGCCGACCGGCGACGCGGCCGGGCCGCACTACCAGAACCGGCTGGATCCCGCGGCCACCCCGGAGCAGCCGTCGAAGGACCCCGCCTACGCGAATCCGCAGAACGAGTTCTGGCTCGACCTGCGCACGAACGAGCAGGGCGACGCCGAGACCCGTACCGAGGTGCCGTTCGGCTTCAGCGACCGGGTACCGGCTTCGGTGGTGGTGCACGCCGAGGAGAAGACCGCGACCGAGCACGGCAAAGCCGGGCAGGCCGGCGGCCGGGTGGCTTGCCTGACCGTGCCGTTCCGGTAGGTCACCTCTCCGCGGTGACGCGGTCCTCCTCGAGCACCTTGTTGGCTGCCTCCAGCTGGCTGACGATGTGCGCGCGGAGGCTATCGGCCTCCTCCGATCGGGCCCGCGCCTCCGCGAGGATGCGCTCGGCCTCCGCCGCGGCCTCGGCCCGCTGCGTTTCGATGGCGCGCAGCGCGTCACGCCGCCGGACGGACATCGCGAGTTCGAAGTCCTGCTCGACCTGCTTCCGGCGTTGCTCGTCCCGGTCGCGCTGGGCGCGCGCGGTGGCCTTGATCTCAGTGGCCTCCAGCCGGGCCAGCTCCATCATGTGCCGGAGCCGCTCGGTCAGCCCGTCGGGCTCGATCGGCTGCTGGCACACCCGGTCGAGCGCCTCGGTCAGCTCCTGGTTGTCCTCCAGCAGCACGGCCACCTGCTTTTCGAGGTCTTTCACTTGGGACACCGCGGCTTCGTGGTCCGCCACCGCCTCGGCCAGCTCGGCTCTGAGCTCGTCGAGACACTGCTCGACCTGACCTCGGTGATAGCCACGCCACACCACGCCGAAGTTGGGGTTCTCCGCCACGTCACCTCCAGAACCTCGGAGAACTCCAACATACCAACGAATCCGGCCGCGGTGTGCCGCCGATCGCGCGGTCTTCGCGATTTCCCTTGCGCACCAAGGAGAAATTCGAAAACCCTGCTGTGGCAAGGCATCCGGTGGGTGAATTCGAGGTGAGCCGCGGTTACCCCGCGCAGGGTAGCCGGACCGGGTGGATGTCCGTTTTCGCGCCGCGCGCGGAACATTCGCCGCCGCGCGCCGCCGCCCCCGGTGTCACGAATGTGGCTTTCGAGACGTCCGGCGTCTCGAAAGCCACATTCGTGACATCAAGGCGCGGGCTGGGTCGATCGGGTGTTCGAACGAGCCCGGCTTCGACTGCTGAGAATGATCATCCACAGTGGACAGTGGAAGATCATGGCCGGATACGTGGCGCGGTAACGGTATGACCGTGCGTATCCAAGCCGGAGCTTTTTGTGGACATCGGCTACCGTGTCTGCTTGCATGTTGCACTACGACCGTCGGCGTACGCTCGGTGGTCGAAACGGAGCCGTACGCGACGAAAAGGGTAGACAGGCAGATGGCGACGCGGGCTCGGGAACTACTGGATCGCTCGCGGGTGCTGCGAGATCGCGCCCGCGCGGCCGCGGTCCAGTTCCTCAGCACCCCCGGTCAGGAACCCCACCGGGGCACCAGGGTGATCGAGGCGCCTGCGCCCGCACCCGCGGTGGACAACACCGAGCAGGAGGCGCTGGCCGGGATCTGCGCCAGCGTCGCGCTGCGCGACCTCAACCTGGTCGACTCCCTGCTCTCGCAGCTGGAAGAGATGGAGTCGCGCGAGGAGGACGACGAGCGCCTCGCCGAGCTGTACCGGCTCGACCACCTCGCCGCCCGCCTGCGCCGCAACGCGGAGAACCTGCGGGTGCTCGCCGGTCGCGAGGCCGGGGACAACGCGGGCGAGACCGCCTCGGTGGTCGACGTGATCCGTGCCGGTATGTCGTCGATCACGCACTACGCCAGGGTTTCCATCGGCCGCGTGGTCTCGCTCGGCGTGGTCGGCTTCGCCGCCGAGGACCTGAGCAGGCTGCTGTCGGAGCTGCTCGACAACGCCACCGGCCAGTCCTCGCCGAACACCCCGGTCCGGGTCAGCGCCCACCTCACCGAGCAGGGCAGCGTGCTGATCCGCATCGAGGACGAGGGCATCGGCGTGCCGGCCGAGCGGCTCGCCGAGCTGAACGACCGGCTCGAGGCCGAACCGGTGCTCGACCACACCGCCGTCCGGCACATGGGCCTGGCCGTGGTGCGGCGCCTCGCCGTCCGCCACGGCATGCGGGTGCGGCTGGAGCGCCGCGTCCCGCACGGCACCACGGCCACCGTGCTGCTGCCCGCCGAGCTGGTCAGCGAGCTGCCCGAGGCGAGCTGGTCCGGTACCGCCACCGTGGTCATGCCGTCGAACGGCTTCACCCCGACCATGGCTCAGGACGCCGAGGCGGTCCCGCTGGCGCGCCGCCCGAACGCCGCGCCGAGCCCGTCGGGCTCGTCGAGCCCGCTGCCCAAGCGCACCGCGGGCGCCTCGGGTGCCACAGCCACCGCCGAGCCGCTGACCAGGCGCAAGCCATCGCCCGCACCCCGTGGCGAAGAGGGCGGGATCACCGCGGGCGGCCTGCCCCGCCGGGTACCCCGCAGCATCAAGGGCACCGGTGAGGACGAGCCACCGCCGCCCGCCGTCACGGAGGACCCGGTCGACGGCCACGACCGGCTGCTCGCCGACCTCGGTGCCTTCTCCGACGGAGAGCGCGCCGCGCTGGCGGAACAGCGCGACTCCGACGGCGCCAGAGACGAGAACGATCCAGCGAAACCATCCGAGGGACCCCAAGCGTGACCGCCGCCCAGCACAGTTCCGGCAAGCAGGACTTCACCTGGCTGATCAACGACTTCGTGCACAAGGTGCACGGGGTGAGCCACGCGCTGATCATGTCCGCCGACGGCTTCCCGCTGACCTCGTCGGACAGCATGGACAACGACGACGCCGAGCAGCTCGCGGCCATCGCCAGCGGCCTGCTCAGCCTCGCCGGCAACAGCGCCGCGCTGTTCCACAAGGGCAGCTGCGAGCAGATCATCATCCGGCTCACCCACGGCTACTTCCTGTTCATGGGCATCGGCGTCGGCGCGGGACTGGCCGTGCTGACCGGACCGGAATGTGACATGAAGGTCGTCGCGTACGAGATGACGCAGTTCGTCCGCAACGCCGGCCACGTGCTGACCCCTGAGATACGGGCCGATCTGCGGCGCGTGCTCACCGCCCGCAGGCCGCAGGCCTGAGCCGGCCGGGAGGATGTGAACTACGTGTCCACTGACGAAGTGACCGAGCAGCCGGTCCGCAAGATGCGCAGCAGGCGCGTCCGCCCGTACACGCTCACCGGTGGCCGCACCCGGAGCAAGCACCACCTGCTGGTGGAGACGCTGATCTCGGTGCCGAGCTACGACCCGGTGCTGGCCGAGGCGCTGATGCCGGAGTCGCGCGCGATCTACGAGCGGGCCCGCACCCGCGCGTCGATCGCCGAGCTGTCGGCCGGGCTGACCATGCCGCTGGGTGTGGTCCGCGTGCTGATCAGCGACCTGGCCACGCAGGGCGCGGTGTACATCCACTCCACGGCGCACACCTACTCCCACGACCTGTCGCTGCTGGAACGAGTCCTCGACGGGCTCAAGCGGCTTCCCGTCTAGACGAGGCCTTGGGCACCGCGGAAAGGACAAGATGAGCAAGTCGAGCCTCGCGCAGCCGGACGCCGGAGATCCACTCGCGGCGATTTCGGCCAAGATCGTCGTCGCGGGTGGTTTCGGGGTGGGCAAGACCACGCTGGTGAGCGCGGTTTCGGAGGTGCCGCCGCTGAACACCGACGCCTGGATGACCGAGGCGGGCACCGGCGTGGACGACCCGCCGGACGGTGGCAAGAAGTCGACCACCACGGTGGCGATGGACTTCGGCCGGATCACCCTGCACTCGGACCTGCTGCTGTACCTGTTCGGCACGCCGGGCCAGCCCCGGTTCTGGTTCCTGTGGGACGACCTGTGCCGGGGTGCGCTGGGCGCGGTGGTGCTGGTGGACACCCGGCGGCTGGACGAGTCCTTCGCCGCGATCAACTACTTCGAGAACGACTCCGACCTGCCGTTCATCGTGGCGATCAACCTGTTCGACGGGGAGCTGACGCACGCGGTGGACGAGGTGCGCGACGCGCTGGCGCTGAGCGACGACGTCCCGCTGGTCACCTGCGACGCGCGGGATCGCGGTTCGGTGCAGCGGGTGCTGCAGGACGTGGTCCGCCACACCATGTCGATGGCGCGGCTGTCGGTGCCGGGCGGGGTGCCCCGCGCCGAGTTCAGCCCGGCCTGACCCGTCGTTTTCCTCGAAGAACCTTCCTGGAGGGATGTCCCCACATGCCCAAGATCCTGATCGTCGGCGCCGGTCAGTCCGGCCTCCAGCTCGGCCTGAGCCTGCTCGAAAACGACGGCTACGAGGTCACCCTGATGTCGGCGCGCACGCCGGACGAGATCCGCGCCGGCCGGGTGATGTCCACCCAGTGCATGTTCCACCTGGCGCTGGAGCACGAGCGTGAGCACGGGCTGAACTTCTGGGAAGCCGAGACGGTCAAGGTCGAGGGCCTCGGGGTGTCCATCGCGGCGCCGGACAGCAGCCGCGCGCTGGACTGGGTCGGCAAGCTGGACAACTACGCGCAGTCGGTGGACCAGCGGGTCAAGATGGCGGGCTGGCTGGAGAAGTTCGAGGAACGCGGCGGCAAGCTGATCATCCACGGGGTGACCACCTCGGACCTGAACTCGCTGGCGGGCATGTACGACCTGGTGGTGGTCGCGGCGGGCAAGGGTGAGCTGGTGCAGCTGTTCGACCGCATCCCGGAGCTGTCGCCGTACACGCAGCCGCAGCGCGCGCTCTCGCTGGCCTACGTGCACGGGCTCAAGCCGCGGCCGGAGCACCCCGACTTCTCGGCGGTGCGGTTCAACATCATTCCCGGCGTCGGCGAGCTGTTCATCATTCCCGCGTACACGCTCAGCGGGAACTGCGAAATCCTGTTCTTCGAGGGCATTCCCGGTGGGCCGCTGGACGTGTTCACCGACAACCCGGACCCGCAGGAGCACCTGGACCGGATCCTCAGCCTGATGCGGCAGTACCTGCCGTGGGAGTACGACCGCGCCACCGAGGTGGAGCTGACGGACTCGCGGGCCACGCTGGCGGGCGGGTACACCCCGGTGGTGCGCAACGCGGTCGGCGAGCTGCCGTCGGGGCACGCGGTGCTGGGCATGGCCGACGTGGTGGTGGCCAACGACCCGATCACCGGGCAGGGCTCGAACAACGCCAGCAAGTGCGCGGCGTCCTATTTGGACTCGATTCTGGCGAACGGGGACAAGCCGTTCGACCGGCAGTGGATGAAGGGCGCGTTCGACAAGTACTGGGAGTACGCGCAGCACGTGACGATCTGGACCAACGCGATGCTGCAGCCGCCGCCCCCGCACGTGCTGGAGATCATCGGCACGGCGGCGGCGAAACCGGCGGTGGCGCGGCGGTTCGCCAACGGCTTCCAGGACCCGTCCGACTTCCAGCACTGGTTCCTCGATCCCGACAAGGCGGCGGCTTACCTGGCCAGTGTGTAGGGGGGCGACCACCCCGGTATTTCATTGTGACGACGGCTGGGAACCCCTTGTCAAGGCGGGAAAGAGTACCTTGACAAGGGGTTCCCAGCCGTGTTTTTGGCTGTGGACCGGGGCGGGGAAGGGGGAGTTTGGGTGGGCGCCGGGTTCCCGCCCCGGCTTCCGGTGGGCTGGTGGCTCCGGCTTGCGGTGGGGCCGCTGGTCCCGCGATGTCACGAATGTGGCTTTCGAGACGCTGAACGTCTCGAAAGCCACATTCGTGACACTTGGTCCGCAGAGCTACCGCGGGGTTTCGGTGATCTGGTCCACGCGGTCCGGGTAGAAGGCGACGTAGCCCTTGATCTGGGCGACCGCGTCGTACGGGGTGTCGTAGGTCCAGACGGCGTTTTCCCCGCCGCCCGCCACGGTGTAGTAGGCGGCCTCGCCCTTGTACGGGCAGTACGTCTGGTGGTCGGTGCGCTCCAGCGCCGAGAAGTCCACGTCCTCCCGCGGCAGGTACGCCACC
The DNA here is from genome assembly GCF_003312875.1 of Amycolatopsis albispora. Lineage (NCBI taxonomy): Bacteria > Bacillati > Actinomycetota > Actinomycetes > Pseudonocardiales > Pseudonocardiaceae > Amycolatopsis > Amycolatopsis albispora. Next base: position 4,508,067 of record NZ_CP015163.1, on the reverse strand, counting down.
GGTGGGTAGGTCGCCTCCCGCAGGGTGAGCGCCCCGGTGGTGTCGGCGATGGTGCGCCCGCCCGCGGTGACGACGATCCGGTTCGGGTTGGGCTCGATGGTGATCGGGTGGTCCGGCCCGGGGACCAGCACCTTCCTGTCCGGCATGACGCACTCCGTTCCTGGCGGGTCAGCCGCCGTTCGACGGCTGGTAGGCCCTCGCCTTGAAGGTCAACGCGGCCGGCGTCGAGAACCTTCCCACCGAGTCCACCAGCGTCCGCCCGATCGCCTGCCGTGCGCGCAGCGCCGGGTGCGTGGCGCCGAAGTTCACGTCGTTCGCCGCCGCGTCGCCGGCGAACGGGCCCGAGGCGAACAGCGAGTAGGTGACCACCGGCCTGCCTTCCGCGTCGAACACCACCCCGGCCTCGTTGCGGCCGTCGTTGAACCAGCCCGCCTTCGTCGCCACCCGCAGCCGCTCCTCGGAGCTGAGGTTGAGCCGGATGCCGTCGGTGAACGAGCTGAGCGAGCGCAGCACGTTGAGCAGGTACTCGGTCGACGCCTTCGACAGCAGCGTGCCGCCGACCAGCTTCTGCAGCAGCGTGTACGTCTCACGCGGCGTGGTCTTGCCGAGGAAGAACCGGTTCGGGTTGGCCACCGGGACCACCTGGGTGTGCGTGAAACCCTTGGCGCGCAGGATTTCGTTGAGTTCCGCGGCCGGGCAGACCAGGCCGCACAGGCGGACCGCGGTGTTGTCCGAAAGGGTCAGCAGCGCGGCCATCGCGTGCCCGAGGGTCACCGAGCTGGGGTAGGCGCCGTCGAGCCCGAAGATGCCGTCGGTGTCCTTGATGACGATGTCGGCGGTGACGTCCACGCGCTGGTCCAGCGCGAGCAGGCCGCGGTCCACCTTGTCCAGCACCGCGGTGGCCACCGCGATCTTGTTCACGCTGTAGGCCTCGACCACCTCGTCGGCGCGGTCTTCGACGGCGGCGGCCTGGGCACCGGCCACCGCGATGTAGGACGACCAGGTACCGCGCGCACGGGCGGTTTCCCTGCCGTAGGTGCGCGCGATCTTGCGGTTGGCGGAGGCCGCGTCGACGGCGACGATCTCTTCTTCGTCGGAAGCGGCAGCGGTAGCGGTAGCGGCGGAGCCGAGCACCACACCGGCGGCGGCCACGCCGCCCAAGCCCAGCGCATGCCTGCGATTCACGGTCATGGCGGGATCCTAGTCAGCATTACCTCCCGCGTAATCGACTCCGCCCGTCCCAACCGCGAAAGTTGGTGCATCGGAACGGAAAAGCTGGAGGACACAATGTTCGGACTGCGCAACGTGCTGCGGATGGACGCGCTCGCCTCGGGTGCGCTCGGCTTGGTGCTGGTGGCCTTGGGAGCGGTGCTGGCGGAGCCGCTCGGCATCCCGGTGCTGCTGTCGATCATCGCCGGGATCGGCCTGCTCGGCTGGGCGGCGTTCGTCGGCTGGGTGTCGTCGGGGCTGAAGGCGGGCATGGTCCGCGAAGTGATTTCGATCAACGTGCTCTACGTGCTGGGCAGCGCCGCGTACGCCTTCCTCGGCGGGCTCACCGCGCTCGGCACGGCGTTCGTGCTGGTCCAGGCGGTGGCCGTGCTCGGGCTGACCGCGCTGCAGGTGACCGGCCTGGCCGCGACACGCCCCGTGCCCGCCGGGTGAATCGCCGGGCGAGGTGGCCGGGGGTCTGGTTGGCTGGGTGGCATGGCCACTCGATCCCCGGCGTTGTCCTGGACGACCGTGGTCCCGGTGCTCGCGGCCATCGTGCTCGCGCTGACCTGGGGCCGCGACCTCAACACGCTGCTCGTCATCGTAGTCGCGGTGGTGCTGGCCGGCACGGTGCTGGCCGCGGTGCACCACGCCGAGGTGGTGGCGCACCGCGTCGGGGAACCGTTCGGCTCACTGGTGCTCGCGGTGGCGGTGACCATCATCGAGGTGGCGCTGATCGTCACGCTGATGGTCTCGGGTGGACCGGAATCGGCTTCGCTGGCCAGGGACACCGTGTTCGCCGCGGTGATGATCACCTGCAACGGCATCGTCGGCATCGCACTGATGGCCGGCGCGATCCGGCACAGCTTCACCCACTTCAACGCCGAGGGCACCGGCGCCGCGCTCGCCACGGTGGCCACGCTCGCGACGCTCAGCCTGGTGCTCCCGACGTTCACCACCAGCCAGGCGGGCCCGGAGTTCTCCGGCCCGCAACTGGCTTTCGCGGCGCTGGCTTCGCTGGCGCTGTACGGCATGTTCGTCTTCACCCAGACCGTCCGGCACCGCGACTTCTTCCTGCCGGTGGAGACCGAATCCGGCTCCACCGACGCCGACGGTGACGGGCACGCCGACCCGCCGACCGCCAAGGCCGCGCTGCTCAGCCTCGGCCTGCTGCTGGTGGCGCTGATCGCCGTGGTCGGACTGGCCAAAGTGGAGTCACCGGCGATCGAAGCCGGGGTCAAGGCGATCGGCTTCCCGCCGTCCTTCGTCGGTGTGGTGATCGCGTTGCTGGTGCTGCTGCCGGAAACGCTGGCCGCGCTGCGGGCCGCCCTGCGTGAGCGCGTCCAGATCAGCCTGAACCTGGCCTACGGTTCGGCGATGGCCAGCATCGGGCTGACCATTCCGGCGATCGCGCTGGCCACGCTCTGGCTCGACGGCCCGCTCGTGCTCGGCCTCGGCGCCACGCAGATGGTGTTGTTCGGGCTGACCATGGTGGTCAGCGTGCTCACCGTGGTCCCCGGCCGCGCCACCCGCCTGCAGGGCGGCGTGCACCTGGTGCTGCTGGCCGCGTTCCTGTTCCTCGCGGTGAACCCTTAGCCCGCCCGTCGCCCACCACCACCCTCAACGGAGCGCTCCGCGCCGTTCCTATACCTGGCGGCCGCGCCCGGCCCAGTAGGGCGCCCGCAGGTCGCGCTTGAGGATCTTGCCGGTGGCGTTGCGGGGCAGCGCCTCCACGAGGTCCACAGTGGTCGGTCGCTGGTAACCGGCCAGCTTGTCCGTGCAGTAGGCGAGCAGCTCCGCCTGGTCGAGGTCGCCGGAGGGCACCACGACCGCCTTCACCGTCTCGCCCCACTTCTCGTCCGGCACGCCGATCACCGCGACCTCGGCGACCGCGGGGTGCTCGCTGAGCACCCGCTCCACCTCGGCCGGATACACGTTCTCACCACCGGAGATGATCATGTCCTTGACGCGGTCCTCGACGTAGAGAAAGCCCTGCTCGTCGCGGTGCCCGGCGTCGCCGGTGCGCAACCAGCCGCCCTCCAGGGTCGCGGCCGTCTCCTCCGGCCGCCGCCAGTACCCGGCCATCACCTGCGCCCCGCGGATGCGGAACTCGCCGACCTCGCCGTCGGGCACCGGTTCGCCGGTCGACGGATCGACCACGCGCACCTCGACGCCACGCACCGGGCGCCCGGCCGAGGTCAGCCGCTCGGCGGCGCGGTGGTCTTCGGGGCCGAGCACGCAGAACACACCTGACGCCTCGGTCATGCCGTACACCTGGTAGAAGTCCACGCCGAAGGCCGCCATCGACCGCCGCAGCAGCGGCTCCGGCATCGGCGAACCGCCGTAACCGAGGCAGCGCAGGCTCGAGTAGTCGTACTCCTCGACCCCGGGCACCTTCAGGAAGAAGCCGAACACGGCGGGCACGAAGAACGCGTGGGTCACCTTGTCACGACCGAGCTGCGCCAGGAGCTGGTCGGGGACCACCTCGCGCACGACGATGGTTTCGCAGCCGACGCCCATCCCGGCGAGCGCCCAGCTGGTGCCGCCGACGTGGAACAGCGGCATGGCCACCAGGTTCACCGACTCGCGGTCGAAGCGGAAGGCCTCGGTGGCCGCGTCGGCGTGGGCCAGCATCGAGCGGTGGGTGAGCAGCACGCCCTTGGGGTGGCCGGTGGTGCCGGAGGTGTAGAGCTGGAGGAAGCAGTCGTCCGGTGCCGGTTCGCGGGTTTCGGTGAATTCCGGTGCGGTGGCGAGGAAATCCTCGTAGTCGCCGATGTCGACGATCCGCTCGACGGTCTCCAGCCGGTCCCGGATCCCGTCGACGACCTCACGCAGTTCGGCGCCGACGAAGAGCACGCGCGCGGTCGAGTCGTTGAGCACGTAGACCAGCTCTTCGGGCGCCAGCCGGAAGTTGACCACGGCGTTGGCGGTACCGGCGAGCGCGCAGGCCAGCGTGGTTTCCAGGCAGGCGGGGTGGTTCTTGTCCAGGTAGGCGACGCGGTCACCGGGCCGCAGTCCGGCGGCGAGCTGGGCGCCCGCGTTGCGGCGGATCCGGCTGACCAGTTCCCGCCAGGTCCACGCGTGCTCCCCGAACCGCAGGGCGATCCGGCCGGGCTCCTCGTCGGCCCAGCGCTGGACCGCGGTGAAGACGCTCACGGCGCCGAGCCTACCGCCGGCGCGGCCACCCGGCGGCTGATCAGGAAGCCGAACGCGCCCGCGGTGAAGAACATGACGATGCCGTAGACGGCGGCGGGAATGGCGATCTGCGTGCTGTTGAGCAGGGTGAGCGCGATGGTGATGGCCAGCACGCTGTTGTGGATGCCGATCTCCATCGCCGCCGCGATCGACTGCCTGCGGTCCACCTTGAACAACCGCGGCGCGAGATAACCGACCCCGATCGACAACACGCTGAACAGGAAGGTCGCCAGCCCGACGTCGGCGAGGTAGCCGGTGATGTTCTCGCGTTCCTGGTAGACGGCCACCAGGATGGTGCCGATCAGGAACACCACCGACAGCAGCTTCACCGGTTTCTGCGTGCGGTCGGCCAGCGCCGGGACGCGGTGGCGCGCGAGCATGCCCAGCGCCACCGGGATCAGCACGATCGCGAAGACCTGCACGGTCTTGCCGAACTGCAGGCCGATCCCGGCGTCCGCGGTGAGGAAGTGGCCGAGCGCGAAGTTGACCACCAGTGGCAGGGTGAGCACGGCGAGCAGCGAGTTGACCGCGGTGAGCGTGATGTTCAGCGCGACGTCACCGTGGGCGAGGTGGCTGAACAGGTTCGCCGTGGTGCCGCCGGGGGAGGCGGCCAGCAGCATCATGCCGACCGCCAGCTCCGGGGGCAGGCTCAGCGCGTAGACCAGGCCGAAGCAGGCCGCGGGCAGCACCAGCACCTGGCACACCAGTGCCACCACCACGGCCTTCGGGTAGCTGAGCACCCTGGCGAAGTCCTTGGTGGTCAGGGAAAGCCCGAGACCGAACATGATCACGCCGAGCGCGATCGGCAGCAGCACGGTGGTGGCGACCGAGGATTCCACAGTGAAACCTCCGCTGGGCCGGACAATCCGGAGGAACCGGACCGAGGCGGCCCAGTCTCGCAGCCGCCGCGCCCCGAATCCAGGGCCGAGGCCGGTTCGTGGCCGAACCGATCTTCGTCAGGCAGCCATCGCCGGGACGCGGGGTGCGGTGGGTTCGCGCATCGCGGGCAGCGCCACGCACAGGGCCGCGCCGCCGAGCACCATCAGGGCGGTGACCTGCGTACCGATGCACGCGGCGCCGATCACGAAGGTGCCCGCCGCCCACCACGGGACGTCGCGGCGGAAGGCCAGCAGCGCGACGAGCAGGGCGACGGCGCCCAGCTGCAGCGACGGCACGGCGCCGTAGAAGAAGGCGTCGAAGCCGGGCAGGTCGTGGATGGACCGGGAAATCGCGCTCATCCCGGCGCGGTTCTCGGCCCGGAAGCCGACGATCAGGTCGATCACCATTTGTCCCTGGATGGCGATCAACCCGACCAGCCCGGCGACGCCGAGCACGTCGGCGAGGGTGCGCTCGCCGGGGTTGCGGGCGTTTTGCCTGGCTCTGGCCCAGAACACGGCAAGCACGATGCCGAAGGCGAGGTAGCCGACGACGTAGGCGAGGTGGGCGCCGGTCCACAGCGGGAGCGCGATGCCCCAGTCGAGGCCGGTGTTGCCCTTCCACCCGAACTTCATCGCGACGACCCCGGCGAGCAGGAGGACGGGCCCCGCTGCGAAGGCGCCCTTGACCACGGCAGGTTTCATGATTTTTCCCCGTTCATCCCGGTTGTGGGAATGAACGATGGCAGCGGTGGTCCGCCGGTACATCCGGGAATCCCCCGCGAGACGCCCCTAGGTGAGACCCGGGCGCCGGTGCCGGTGCCGGTGCCGCGACACGAATGTGGCTTTGGGGGCGGATTTCGCCCCGAAAGCCACATTCGTGTCCGAGGGTCGGGGAGAGGCGCGCGGCCAGCGGAGGCACGCGGCCAGCGGAGGCGCGCGGCCGGGGGCGCTCCCTCCGGAGGCGGCCAGGGGAGGCGCCGCCGAGGCAACTCTCAGGATGCGCGCCTCTGCCGGGGCGCCTCTCGGGAGCCGTGCCGCCGGGCGGCTTCGGGAGCCGCGCGGCCGAAGCCACCCGGCGCGGCGCTGGCCGGCGCTATGAATGTGGCTTTCATAGCGTCTGGCGCAATGAAAGCCACATTCATAGCGTTCGCCCGCCGCCCTTCGCAGGGGGGCGGCCCGGCCTCCGTAGCGTTCGCCCCGCTCCTACGTAGCGCGGCCCGGCCTCTTCGTGGCGTCCCGCCCCCTAGGTGGTCACGGCGAAGTGGATGCGGACCGGGTGCGCCGGCGCGCCGTCGTCGGCGCCGTCGGCGATGCCTGCGGCGACGATCCGGTCGAGCGTGTCCATGCCCCACACCACGCGCCCCAGCACGCTGTACTTCGGGTCGATGTTCGCGTGCGAGTGCACCAAGAAGAACTGGCTGCCGTTGGTGCCCGGCCCCTGGTTACCCATCGCGACGGTGCCACGCGGGTAGGTCTCCTTCCCGGTCACCTCATCGGGGAATCGGTAACCGGGACCACCCTTCTCCACCTCGTAGATGTCCCCGCACTGCAGCACCCCCAGCCGCTGCGAAGCGGTCAGCCGGAAACACTGCGTGTGCTGGTAGAACCAGCTCCGAACGAGGTGCCGGAAGTTGTGCACCGCGCACGGCGCGTTCGACTTGTCCAGTTCGATGGCGACCAGCCCGTAGTTGGTCTGCAGCACAGCATGCGCCGTCCCCTTCGCCGAGGCGGTCGGCGACGGCGGCCGCACCGGCCGCGCGGCCGGGTTCTCCGGGGTGGGCGTGAACTCGCACTGCACGGTGGGGGCGGCGGGCGCGGCCTGGGCGGGGGTCGCCAGCCCGGCCAGTGCCAGCGCGGAAACCACGGCGATGGTCAACCGGTGCGTAATTTTCATGCGCGCACGTTAGCCCGATCGGGGCGAGCCGTCAGCTCCCCGCGGCGGGTGCGAACACCTGCCGGCCGGTTTCGGCCCGCGCGGTCAGCCCGAACAGCTCGGTGGCGATCAGCTCGCGCGTCGCGGCCGGCATGCCCGCGGTCAGCTCGTCGAGCCGGTCGACCACGTCGTTGTGCGCGCGCTGGCCGAGTTCGGCGCCCTGCTCGGTCAGCTCGATCCGGCAGGCGCGCCGGTCGTGGTCGTCGCGCACCCTTCTCACCAGCCCGCGCCGCTCGACCCGGTCCACCAGCCCGGTCAGGCTCGACTTCTCCAGGTGCAGCACCCGGCTCAGCTCGGTCATGCCCACCGGCCCCGCGTTCAGCGCGCACAGCAGCTGCGCCTGCGGCTGGGTCAGGTCGTGGTCCCGGCTGGCGTCGGTGAACACGCGCTGCACCAGGTGCGACAACCGCACCAGTGCGGTCGCCAGCTCGGTCCCGTCGCTCATGAACCCAGTGTAGTTGACGATCGTTCGCACCACGAACTACAGTAGTTCGTATAACCAACAGTACGTACTACGAACAAGGGGCGAAGATGACAGCGACCGTGGTGGTTGTCGGGGGCGGGTACGGCGGCGCGTCCGCCGCGAAGGCGCTCGACGACGTGGCAGAAGTGGTGCTCGTCGAGCCGAAGGAGCAGTTCGTGCACCACGTGGCCGCGCTGCGCGGCCTGGTCGAACCGGAGTTCGCGGAGCGGATCTTCCTGCCCTACGACCGCCTGCTCAAGCGTGGCCGCGTGGTGCGAGATCGCGCGGTCGCGGCCGATGCGGGCACCGTCACGCTCGCCTCGGGTGAGCGGATCGACGCCGACTACCTCGTGCTCGCGACCGGGGCCGACTACCCGTTCCCGGCCAAGTTCTCCGACCACGACACCGCCGCGGCCAAGGCGAAACTGCGGGCCGCGCACGACGAACTCGCCGGGGCCGCGAGCGTGCTGCTGCTCGGCGCCGGGCCGGTCGGCCTCGAACTGGCGGGTGAGATCAAGGCGAAGTGGCCGGACAAGGCGGTCACCATCGTCGACCCGGCGCCGGAGTTGCTCCCGCGCTTCCCGGACGAGTTCCGCGCGGAGGTGCGCCGGCAGCTCGACGAACTCGGCGTGGAACTCTTGCTGGGCACGTCGGTCGAGACGCCTCCGGCCACCGGCGGCTTCACCGTGGAAACCGCCGACGGCACCAAGGTCACCGCGGACCTGTGGTTCCGCTGCTTCGGCATCGTGCCCGCCACCGGTTACCTGACCGGGGAGCTGGCCGCCGCCCGGCGGCCGGACGGCCGCGTCGAGGTCACCCCGGAACTGCGCCTGTCCGGGCAGGAACGCGTCTTCGCGATCGGTGACATCACCGACGTGCCCGAGACGAAGATGGCCAGGGCCGCCGGGCAGCACGCCGAGGTGGTCGCGGCGAACATCCGTGTGCTCATCGGCGGCGACGGAGAACTGACCAAGTACGAAGCCGCACCGCCCGCGATGGCGTTGCCGCTCGGGCCGAAGGGCGGCGCGAGCTACACGCCCGAAACCGGGCTGCTGGACGCCGCGACCACCTCGGAGATCAAGGGCGCCGACATGATGATCGGCAACTTCGCTACGTTGCTCGGACTCGACTGACCACCACGGCCGCCGCGACCGCCAGCGCCAGCGCGAGCCCCGCGTCGAAGCCCAGGGTGGACAGCGAAACGGGGGTGTCCACCAGGGTGCGCGCGGCCTCGCCGACCGGTGGCAGCCAGCGCTGGAAGCCGGTCGCGGCGACCACGGTGGCACCGAGCACCGCGGACCAGCCGATGCCGTGCACCACCGGGCGGGCGCACAGCAGGCCGACCGCGGTGCCGGTGGCGCCCGCCGCGAAGTGCGCGAGCACGCCGGCCGCGAGCAGGTGCGGCGGATACTCGTACGCGGTGGCGAGCACCGGCCACCCCAGTGCCAAGGCGACCAGCACCAGGTCGGCGAGCAGGCAGGTGAGCAGGATGCCGGTGGTGACCCGGCCGCGCCCGCCCGCCGCGGCGATGGTCACCTGGCGCTGCACCGGGTCCTCGGTGTTCGCCACGGTGACCGCGAGCCAGACCGACACCGGGTACAGCGCGAGCACCGAGGCCGCCCAGGTGCCGGGCGGCGGGCCGGGATCACCGCCGAACAGCGGCGCCAGCAGCATGCCGTAGAGCAGGAACGGCAGCAGGAACCGTTGGGAGCGCAGCAGATCCGCGCTGTAGTACCGGACCAGCGGCCAGGTCACGTGCGGCGCACCTCCTCGACCGTGGCGCCGAGCCGGGACGCTTCGGCGAGCAGTGGTCCGGCGAGTTCGCCGCGGCAGGACAGGGTGATCACGACGGTGCCTTCGCCGTCCGGTTCGGCGGTCAGCCTCCGCTCGCGCAGCCGCAGTTTCCGGTGGTGCGGCAGGGCGTCGGCGGTGCCGGTGTGGTCGGTCAGCACCAGCGCCGTGGCCGGTGCGAGAGCACTGATCACTTCGGTGAGCACTGGTCTCACCCCGACGTCCAGCCCGGACCACGGCTCGTCCAGCACCAGCAGCGCGGCCCCGCTGGTCAGCGCCTGCACCAGGCCGACCTTCTGCGCGTTGCCCTTGGACAGCCGGCTCATCGGCGTGTCCAGCCCGCCGGTGAAACCCAAGCGGCGCAACAGGTCCGCCGGATCCGCCGAACGACGAGCGCGCGGCCGGACGCGTTGCAGGTGCCGCAGGTAGCTCGACGCGGGCATGCGCAGGTGCGCGGGGAACCGGTCGGGCACGTACCCCACGGTCGGCGGCCGTCCGGTGACGCGGCCCTCGGACGGTGTGCCGCACCCGGCGATCACCCGCAGCAGGGTCGACTTGCCGGAGCCGTTCTCGCCGAGCACCACGATCGGCTCACCGGGCTTGATCTCCAGATCGACGTCCTCGACGACCAGCGGGCCGCGGCGGTGGCGCTGGCTGACGGATTCGAGCCGGATCACCGGTGGACCCGGCTGGTGACCGCGGTGACCGGCAGCGCGGTGAGGAAGCCGATGGCCTGGCGCGTGCGCTCGCGGCCCTCGCAGGCGTGCAGCACGGAAACGAGTTCGGCGCGCCAGTGCTCGCGTTCGGCGCGGGGGAGGACGATCGCGAGCCGGTTCAGCACGGTGGTGCCGCTCGGCAGGCAGCGGCGGGTGACGCCGACGAGCGCGGCGGAGGCCAGCATCATCGCCGTGGTTGTCCACAACAGACTGACCGCGGCGATGAGCCATTCGGTCCGCGCCAGGAGCAGGGCGGCGGTCGCCAGCGTGAACGGCGGCAGCCACCAGCGGGGGAGGGCGGCGGTCATGCGCCCTCCTCGGCCGGGCCGAGCAGGCGGGACAGGCTGGCGCGCTTCTTGGCGCCCTCGGCCAGCGCGTGCACCGCCCGCGCGCGACCCTCGGTGGTGAGCGTGTAGTACCGGCGCGGCGGGCGGCCGGCGCCCTGCGCGTGCTCGGCCTCCTCCCAGCGGCTGGTGATCCAGCCGGCGGCGGTCAGGCGCTGGAGGATCGGGTAGATGGTGCCCGCCGGGAGTCCGCTGGCCTTGCTGAGCTCGAAGCCCCACAGCTCGGCGGCGTCGCGCTCGAGAAACGCGGCGAGCACGGCCTGGGTCTGCAGGGTCATCCGCGGCATAGACAGAACTCTATATAGCCCTGCTGGCTCGCGGCAACTCGTTAGTTTTTGGCCGAAGTGACACTCGAACCTGATACCGTCACACCGTCAGTCGGCCTGGGGGTTGTGCATGACGGTGTATCGGGTGCTCGGTCCGCTCCTGGTCGAGCGGAACGGCGGCGAACTGCGACTCGGCCGTCCGCAGGCGCGCCGGTTGTGTGCGCTCCTGCTGGCCGAGGCCAACCAGGTGGTCTCCGTGGACCGCATCGCCGAGGCGTTGTGGGGCGCGGTGCCGCCGACCAGTTATCGCGTGCAGATCCAGGGGCTCGTCTCGCAGCTGCGCCGGGCGCTGCGTGACCCGGACGACCCGATCGCCACGGTGGGCCACGGCTACCGGCTGACTGTCGCATCAGGACAGTCTGATGTGGACATGTTCGCCGAAGCCGTTCGGGCCGGTCGCGAGCTGCTCGCCGAAGGCAAGCTGGAAGCGGGCGTGCGGCGCCTACGCGAGGGGCTGGCGTTGTGGCGCGGCCCGGTGCTCGGCGACGTCCGGCTCGACGCGGTCACCGAATTCGTTGCCTGCTGGGAAGAACGGCGGCTCACCGCGCTCGAAGAATGCATTGACGCGCAACTGCGGATCGGCGCCGACGAGGATCTGAGCACCGAACTGCGTGAACTGATCACCGCGCACCCGTTCCGCGAACGGTTCTGCGGTCAGTTGATGACCGCACTGGCGAACCGTGGCCGCGCCGCCGAGGCGCTGGCGGTTTACCAGCGGTGGCGCGGGAAACTGGTCGAGGAACTGGGCGTCGAGCCGTCGGCGTCGCTGCGGGAGATCCAGGTCGGCATTCTCCGCGCCGAGGACCGGGACCTGCGGCTCGCCCCCGCGTCGCGGCTGCTGCTGACCCGGCTGGCGGCGTTGCCGATGCCCGATTTCTCCGCCTGGATGGCCGCCGCGGTGGTCGACGGAGACCCCGCCGAAGCCGAAGTGCTGGTGCGTGCACTGGACGAACGCCAGCTCGTCCGGGCAAGCGGGCGGCGGTACCGGCTGCACGACCTGGTGCGCTCGTCCGTGCCGGAAATCGTTGGCGCGGAACGAGATTCCGCCTTGGAGCGGGTGTTCGGCGGCCTGCTGTGGCTGACCGAGCGAGCTGCCGAACGGCTGCCCGGCAGCGTGCTGCGGCCCGAGCCCGGCGGCGCGAAGCGGTGGCCGGTGGCCATTCCGGCCCCTGCCGACCCGCTGGCCTGGTTCGAAGCCGAGCAGCAGGCGATCGAGGACGCCGTCGGTCACGCGGCCGACGCCGGTTTTGCCGAACTGGCCTGGGAACTCGCCACCACCGCGGCCGCCTACTTCGACTACCGCGGGCTCTACCAGGAATGGGCCCGCTGCCACCGCCGCGCGCTCGCGACCGTGCGCGCCGCGGGCGATCGGCGTGGGGAAGCCGCGCTGCTGCGCGGAATCGGCCAACTCCACATCTACTGGGACGAATACGACGACGCGGTGGTGGCGCTGACCGAGTCGTACCGGATCAGCACGGCGCGCGGCGACCGGCCCGGCATGGCCCGCGCGCTGACCGGCCTCGGTGTGGTCTCGCGGGTGCTGTGGCGGCCGGAGCAGGCGCACGCCAGGACCGTGCGCGCGCTGGAGCTGTTCGTCGAATGCGGTGACCGGCTCGGCGCCGCCCACACGCACACCTCGATCGCCGCGATCTGCCTCGACCTCGGCCGGCTCGCTGACGCCGAATCGGCGCTCGAACAGGCCAGGCGGCTGTGTGCCGACCTCGGCGACGATCACCGGATGGCGCTGGTGCTGCGGCGGTCCGGGCAGCTCCACCTGCGCCGCGGTGATCCGGAACGTGCGCTGGCCAGCCTGTACCAGGCGCTCGAACGACTGGAGTCCCTGCGAGACGACCAGTGCGCCGCGCAGGTCCGGCTCGACATCGGCCGCGCCTACCGCGTGCTCGGCGAGTGCCAGGACGCCGCGCGCCTGTTCCGCGCGGCGTCGTCGCGGTTCACCAGGGTCGGCAACCGCAGCAGCGCGGCGGCCTGCGTGCTGGAGATCGACCGCATTCGGGCTTAACCACGTAAGTGCTTCATCGCGCGGTGCTGGATCTGCCGCACCGCGCTCAGCGTGCTGCCCATCGCCTCGGCGGTTTGCTCGGCGCTGAGGCCGACCGCCACGCGGAGCACCACGACCTCCCGCTCGATCTCCGGCAGTTCCCGGACGAACGCGCCGAGCCCGTCACCGGCACCGACCGCCTCACCGACGCGCTGGTGGGCGATCTCGTAGACGAACGCGCGGAACGAGCCGTCGTCCCGGCGGGTGGGCAGGGCGGTCAGCACCGAGATGCAGACCTCCTGCGCCACTTCGTCCGCCGGGCCGAAACCGTCCCCGTGCTTGCCGATGCGGGCTCGGCAGTACCGGACCACCGACGGCCGGACGGCCGCGATCAGCCGGTCGATCGCGGCCGGGTCACCGGCGACGGCGTCGGCGACCGCCGCGCCACAGGTCTCCGAGGGGTGGACGCAGAGCTTCTCCGCTGTCTCCATGCGAGAGGAACCCGGAATGGGTTACCCCATGACGGCGAAGTTGCCAATTCGAAATATGGTCAGCGAAATTCTCGGTTAGCGCAGCCGCTGACCTTGGAAAAAGCGCCAGATGACCGGTGTCGCGTCCATGACCGTCGGCGTCGCGGAGTCGTTGTTCGGCTTGGTGCTGGGCCAAACGTGGCCCGCGCCGTCGATGCGGTAATGCTGGAGATTGCTCCGTTCGGCGCAGCCGAGCCATTTCCGCACGGTCACTTCCGGCTGCGGTGAATAGGTCACCGGATGTGCGAAACAACCGTTGCGCGCCGCCCATTTTCCGAGCCAGTCGGGAATGGCGGGCAGGCCCTTCGCCGGATTTCCGGCATAGGGAATGGTGGCGTCCGCGGTGCCGTGGAAGGCGAGGATCGGCGCGGGCCTGCTGGGCGAACAGTCGCCGCCCTGCGGGTAGTACGCGCCCGCGACCGGCGCGAACGCGGCGATGCGGCCGGGCAGGCGGCAGGCCAGCACCCCGGCGAAACCGCCACCGTTGGACTTGCCGGTGGCGTAGACCCGCCGCGCGTCCACGCACAACTGCGACTGCAGCTTCGTCAGCAGGTCGCTGGTGAACAACACGTCGTCGACGTCGGCGGAGTACGGCGCCCCGGTCCAGGCCGATTCGCCGTCCGTGCCGGGCACGCCCTGCGGGTAGACGGCGATGGTGTTCAGCCCGGAGAACTCCGAAAGCTCCTCCTGCCACCGCGACGTGCGCTTGTGCCCGTGGAAGGACAGCACCACCGAGGTGGGCCGGTCCGGCTGGTAGTTCGACGGCACGTGGAGGGTGTATTCCCTGGTCAGCCCGCCGGAGACGAGGGTCTGCGCGCCGGTGGTGCCCGGGGTGACCGGCGGGGCGTGACCGCAGCCGGTGGTGGGCAGCGGCCGGTCGGGCACCCCGGGACGCGCGGCGGCCGGGGCGGCCAGCAGGACGGGCAGCACCGCCGCGGCCGCCAGCAGCAGCCGTGCGGAACGTAGTGGTCGGAGCACGTGATCCTCCTTGATCAACGGGCCGAATGCCGGTCAAGGATCACCGCGGTGGTGACCGTGGTCACGTTTTCGTTCATTGTGTTCACCCTCCGGGGTTTCGCCCGGCCGGGTTCCGGGTACAGGTAACCAGCCCAGTAGCCGGGAGGAGCCGACGTTGACCACGCCGAGGCCTGACCAGATCCTGAACGCGAGGATGTCACTGACCGGCGGCCCGGAGAGCGCGTCCTGGGCGCGCAGCCAGGTGCGCCTGATGCTCGACGGGACCAGCCCCGAGTCGGTGCACCGCACCCTGCTCGTGGTGGACGAGCTGATCCGGGACGCCGAACGCCACCGCGAGCGCGTGACCGAAATCCGCATCGCACTGAACCGGGAAGCCGTGCGCCTGCACCTCGAACTGGACGCTGCCGCGACCGGCGGTGTGCCGCTGCCCGCCACCCCCGAGGAGATCGCCGACGGCAGGCTGCTGCTGGAGCAGGTGCCGATGGACTGGGGTGTGCGCACCGCCGGCGGCATCCGCACGGTGTGGGTCGTGCTGGAACTTTCCCGTTAGAGCGTCACGAGCGGCCTTCGGCGGTCGCTTCCCGCTCGTAGGTCTCCAGCGTTTCGACGAAGAGCCGCCGCTGTTCCGGGGTGAGCGGCTCCAGCGCCTTCCGCCAGGCCTTCGCGCCCGCGGAAAGCCACGCGTCCACCGCGTCGCGGTGCTGCTCGGCGATGCTCACGATGGTGCGCCGCCGGTCCTGCTCGTCCTCGCGGCGTTCCAGCACACCCTGACGGCTCAGGTCGCCGACCATCAGGCTGACCGTGGCGGGCGCGACCTGGAGCAGGCGCGCCAGTTCGTTCACCGTCATCGGCCCGTCGAACAGCAGGTAGGCCAGCAGCGACAGGTGCCGCGGGGCGAGTGAGAACGAACGCAGCTGCTCCGGGATCGGGATGCGCTTGACCCGCCCGGCCATGCGCGGCATGAGCAGCAGCAGCGTCCGGATGCCCTCGTCGACGCTCAGCCCCTCGCTCATGGGGCCGATCCTAGGGTTTGCGGCCGAGCCCGGCGAAGGCGCTGCTGGTGGCGGGCTGGGCGAGGAAGTCCTGGGTGGCTTCGGAGGCGCGTTCTTCCGGCCGCCATTCCGGGATCCAGGTGATGCCCGGCTCGACCAGTTCGAAGCCGTCGAAGAAGCGGGTGAACTCCTCGCGGGAACGCAGGTGCAGCGGCGTGGCCGAGTTGCGGTACTGGCGCCGGACCTCGGCGCGTTCCTCCTCGCCCTCGGCCGGGACGCCATCGACGGTCATGTGCGAGGACAGGAAATACGAACCCGACGGCAGCAGGTCCCGGTACTGGGCGATGATCTCGTTCGGGCCGTCCTCCGGGCTGACGAAGTACAGCACGTTCACCATGATCAGCCCGATCGGCTCCTTCGGGTTCAGCACGCCGGTGCCCATCGCGCGTTCCCAGATGTCCTCCGGGTCACGTAGGTCGGCCTGGATCACCGCGTGCCGCCGCAGATCGCCTTCGCGTTCCAGCAGCACCTGCGAATGCGCCACCGCGACCGGCTCGTTGTCCACGTAGACGCAGCGGCTGGCCGGGTTCACCGAGTCGGCGATCTCGTGCACGTTGCCCACGGTCGGCACGCCGGAGCCGAGGTCGAGGAACTGCGTGATGCCCTGGCGCGCCAGGTAGTGCACACCACGCCCGAGGAACTCGCGGCCGACCTTGGCCATCGACCGCACCATCGGGAACGCGGCCACCGCCTTCGCGCCGAACTCCCGGTCGATCGCCCAGTTCGCGGTGCCGCCGAGGAACCAGTCGTAGATCCGGGCCGGATTGGGGCGGTCGAGATCAACGCCGTCGGGTACGAACTCGGGATCGTGGTCGGACATGAGTTCTCCTCGCCTTCGCCTGCGCACACCGTAGCGGGTGGGCGTTGCGCTGCGGGAAGAGATCGGACCTCATACGGTGCCCGCATGGGAATCATGCGCACCATGGACGTCGACACGGTGCTGAAGCGGCAGGAAACCGGTGACCTCAAACGCCGTCTGCGCGGCCGTGACCTGGTCGGTTTCGGGGTCGGCATCATCATCGGCACCGGCATCTTCACCCTCGCCGGGGTCGAGGCGAAAACCCACGCCGGCCCCGCGGTGACGCTGTCCTTCGTGATCGGCGCCGTGGTCGCCGGGCTGGCCGCGCTCTGCTACGCCGAGCTGGCGTCGAGCGTGCCGACCGCCGGGAGCGCGTACACCTACGCCTTCGCCACGCTCGGCGAGGTGTTCGCCTGGATCATCGGCTGGGACCTGCTGCTGGAGTTCGCGCTCGGCGCGGCGGTGGTTTCGCGTGGCTGGTCCGGGTACCTGGCGAACCTGCTCGGGCTGCCGCCGCAGTGGTTCGGCGAGGAGGCCACGATCAACGTCGGCGCGGTGCTGATCATCGGCGTGCTGACCGTGGTGGCGGTGGCCGGGATCAAGCAGTCGGCGTTGTTCACCAACGCGCTCGTGGTGGTGAAGGTGGCGGTGTGCCTGCTGATCCTCGGGATCGGCGTGTTCTTCGTGAAGAGTTCGAACCTGACGCCGTTCATCCCGCCGTCGCGACCGGCTGGCGAGGACGCCGACGTGCTGCACCAGCCGGTGGTGGAGGCCGGACTGGGGCTGGAGCAGTCGGCCTTCGGCATCGCCGGTGTGCTCACCGCGGCGGCGATCGTTTTCTTCGCGTACACCGGTTTCGAGGCGCTGGCGAACCTCGGCGAGGAGACCCGGAACCCGCGCAAGGACCTGCGGGTCGGCATTCTCGGCGCGCTCGGCATCTGCGCGCTGCTCTACATCGGGGTTTCGCTGGTGCTGACCGGCATGGTGCCGTTCACCGAGATCGACGAGGGCGCGCCACTGGCCGACGCGTTCGATTCGGTGGGCATGCACTGGATCAGCGCGCTGATCTCACTCGGCGCGGTCACCGGGCTGACGTCGGTGATGATGGTGGAACTGGTGACCATCGGGCGGATCGGCTTCGCCATGGGGCGGGACGGGTTGCTGCCGAAGAAACTGGGCACGGTGCACCCGCGCTGGGGCACGCCGCACCGGGTGACCATCATCGGCGCGGTGCTGATCGCGCTGCTGGCCGCGTTCGTGCCGATCACCGAACTGTCCGACATGGTCAGCATCGGCGCGCTGTCCGCGATGATCATCGTGGCGATCGCGGTGCCGGTGCTGCGGCGCAAACGCCCCGACCTGCAGCGGCCGTTCACCGTGCCGTTCTCGCCGGTGCTACCGGTGGTGGCGGCGCTGGCCTGCCTGTACCTGATGCTGAACCTGGACGTGCTGACCTGGCTGCGGTTCGCCGCTTGGCTGGCTTTGGGCCTGCTGATCTACTTCCTGTACGGACGCCGCCACTCGCGCCTGCGGGAGTCGTGACCTGGCCGGTCCGATGTCACGAATGTGGCTTTCGAGACGTTTGACGTCTCGAAAGCCACATTCGTGACGTTCGTGTCCAAAGGGGACCGGCCCCCCGGGCGTCAGGGGCGTTCGTAGGTGAGGACGACGGCGCCGGTCGGCAGGGTGCACACCCCGCCAAGACGCCACGTCGAGTAGGGCGGGTTGCCTTCGAACAGCCGCAGCCCGCCGCCCAGCAACGCGGGCACGATGGTGATGCGCAGTTCGTCGAGCAGGTCGGCGGCGACCAGTGCCCGGATGATGCTGGCGCTGTTCAGCACCAGGATGTCCCGGCCGGGCGCGGCCTTCAGCTCGCGCACCTCCGTCTCCAGGTCCTGCTTCGCCACGCGGGCGTTCTGCCAGTCCGCCTTCTCCAGCGTCGTCGAGAACACCACCTTCTCCACGGTGTCCAGCCAGGTCGCCAGGTCGCGGTCGCGCGGGGAGGCGTCCGGGCTGTGCACCACCGAAGGCCAGAAACCGTGGAAGCCCTCGTAGTTGGTGCGGCCCATGATCGCGGTGTCGGCACCGCGCCAGACGCCCTCGAAGTAGGTGGCGCTCTGCTCGTGCGACGCGTGGTCCTGCAGGAACGCCATCCCGCCCATGCCGTCGTCCGGCGAACCGGCGCTGTAGCCGTCGATCGAGACGTGGACCTGGGCGACGACCTTGCGGGAGTGGGACATCGGAAGCTCCGTTCGTTCGTTGTCGATGTCCAGAAGTCTGGCCGCCCCGCGCCCCCGCGGAATCCGTCTCGGTATCAGTAATTCGCGCGACCGGCATAGGTAGGGTCACCGGCATGCTGAGGGGCCGTCGCGCGGAGCAGGAGGCGATCGCCGCGCTGCTCGCCGGCGCGCGCGACGGGATCAGCGGTGCCCTCGTGCTCCGCGGTGAACCCGGCATCGGCAAGACCAGCCTGCTCGACCACGCCGCCGCGACCGCCGGTGACCTCCGGGTGCTGCGGGGCGTCGGCATCGAATCCGAGGCCGAGCTGCCGTTCGCCGGGCTGCACCTGCTGCTGCGTCCGGTGCTGGACCGCCTCGACGCGCTGCCCGAACTCCAGCGCCGGGCCCTCGAAGGCGCGTTCGGCCTCGGTAACAGCGGCGACGGCGACCGGTTCCTGATCGGCGCCGGCGTGCTCACCCTGCTCGCCGAACAGGGCCCGCTGCTCTGCCTGGTGGACGACGCGCAGTGGCTCGACCAGGCCTCCGCCGGCGCGCTGCTGTTCGCCGCCCGGCGGCTGGACCGCGAGGGCGTGGTGCTGCTGTTCGCCGCGCGGGACTACGCCGACGCCTTCGCCGCGACCGGCCTGCCCGAACTCCACCTCGACGGGCTGGACCAGGAGAGCTCGTCGGCGCTGCTGGACGACACCGGCGCCGACCTGCCCGCCGGGCTCCGCGAGCGGCTGGTCGCCGAGACCCGCGGGAATCCGCTGGCCCTGCGCGAACTCCCGGCCGTGGTCTCGGTGACCGATGCCGGTCCGATGCCGCTGACCAACCGCGTGCTCGACGCCTTCTGGCACCAGGTCCGCTCGCTGCCCGCACCGACCAGGACCCTGTTGCTGCTCGCCGCCGCCGACCAGACCGGCGAGCTGAAAACCCTGCTGCGTGCGGCCGGTGAGCTGGGTGCCGGGCTCGCCGATCTCGAACCCGCCGAGGAACGCGGGCTCGTCACGCTCACCGCGGGCACGCTGACCTTCCGGCATCCGCTGATCCGCGCGGCGGTCTACCACGGCGCGGCGGCCAGCAGCCGGATGTCCGTCCACAGTGCACTCGCCGCCGAGCACCACGACCCCGACCTGCGGGCCTGGCACCTGGCCGCGGCCGCCACCGGACCCGACGACCAGGTCGCCGCCGAACTCGAGCACGCGGCGGACCGGGCCGTCGCCCGCGGTGGGCACGCCGCCGCGGCGACCACCTACGAACGCGCCGCGAGCCTCAGCGAGCAGTCCGCCGAGTCGGCGCGCCGCCTGCTCCTCGCCTGCGAGGCGGCCACCCACGCGGGGCGCCTGGACTGGGCGAACACGCTGGCCGAGACCTTCACGCAGCCGGGCGACCCGGCCATGCGGGTGCGCGTGATCCAGGTGCGCGCGAGCGCCGCCTTCGCCAGGGGCGACCTGCACCAGGCACACCAGTTGCTGATCGACGGTGCGAGCCTGGCCGGTGATCCCGTGCAGGCGTTCTGGATGCTGGTGCGCGCGCTGCACGCCGCCTGGGCCGCGCCGACGGACGTGCGAATGCTCGCCGAACCGCTCGACCGCTTCGACCAGGTCGGTCTCGCCCCGGACCACCCGCTGATGTCGATGGCCTGGCTTGCCCGCTGGGGCACGGCGATGGTGCTCGACCGCGACACCAGCGCCTTCCCACCGCTCGACGACGTGCTGGCCAGGGCGCGGTCCGCGGCGGCCGAGACGGGCCCGCGCGGCATGACCGAGGTGGCCAGCCGCGCGCTGGTCGCGGCCCGCGACGAGGAGTCCGCCGAGATCGCGGCCGAGCTGATCGCCGACGCCCGCGCGAAGGGTGTGCTCATCGCGCTGCCCGCCGCGCTCGGGCATCTCACGCTGGTGCAGGTGCTGCTCGGCAGGCATCGCGAAGCGCGCGTCACCGGCGCCGAATGCCTGCGCATCGCCGCCGACACCGGCCAGCCGCTGTGGGCCGGGTACACCGCGGGCGCGCTCGCGTACCTGGCCGCGGTCGAGGGCGACGAGCGGGATTGCCGCCACTACGCCGAGCTGACCGCCGACGAGGCCGCGTCCTCCGGGGACACCTGGGCGCAGGTCGCGCTCGCCCTGCTCGACCTGGGCCACGGCCGGGTCCAGGACGCCTTCGACCGGCTGCGCGTGGTCACCGGCGGGCCGTCGCGTCACCTGTCCGGGGTGGTCCGCTGCGTGCCGGACCTGGTGGAGGCCGCGGTCCGGCTGGGCAGGCCACGCGACGCCGCCGCCTCGCTGGAGTTGTTCGCGACCTGGGCGGACACTATGGACCGGTCGTGGATCCACGCGTTGCTGGCGCGGTGCCGGGCGCTCACCACCGCCGACGCCGAACCGCACTTCGTCTGGGCGCTGGAGCTGCACCCGCACGACTCGCGGCCGTTCGATCGGGCGCGCACCGAACTGCTCTACGGCGAGTGGCTGCGCCGGGCGCGGCGCAAGAGCAAGGCCCGCGACCACCTGAGCACCGCGTCACGCATGTTCGAGGAACTCGGCTCGGCGCCGTGGGCCGCTCGCGCGCGGGCCGAACTCGGGGCGACCGGCGCCGGGGTGACCAGGACGGCGGCGTCGGGCCGGGGCACCGAGCTGACCCCGCAGGAACTGCAGATCAGCCAGCTCGCCGCGCAGGGACTGGCCAACCGGGACATCGCCGCCCAGCTGTACCTGAGCCCGCGGACGGTGGCCTACCACCTGTACAAGGCCTACCCGAAGCTCGGCGTCGCCTCGCGCGGTGAGCTGGCGGCCGTGCTGTCTCAGGAGTTGCCTTAGGGCACCCGCCGTACCCCACGCGGCGGGTGCCCTGAAGACCTGTCTCACCGTAGTGACCAGGGGTGGACGGTCACCTGTACTCGGCACTGTACCCGGCGACCCCGGTTTGACCAGCGAAAATGTCCCTGTGGTGCATTTGGCGGTGGCTGCCGGGCGGCATCTTCGCCAAGCTGGACGGGCAGGTTGGGAGGTGCCGGTGGACAACAGGCTGCGAGCCAGGCGGCTGCTGGCCGGGCTGACCCAGGCGCAGCTGGCCGAACGCGCCGGGGTCAGCCTGCGCGCGGTCCGCAACGCCGAACGCGGGCACGTGCGCAGTTCCCGCGCCGAGACGCTGCGGCGGCTGCTGGCCGTGCTCACCGAGGAGGACCCGCCGCTGCGCATCCGGGTGCTCGGGCCATTGTCGGTGCACCTGGCGGGCGAGCCGGTCGAACTGGGCGCCGAGAAGCAGCGCCGGTTGCTCGCGCTGCTCGCGATCCAGCCGAACCGGGCGGTGCGGCGCGAAGAGATCGTCGACGTGCTGTGGGGCACCGAGCCGCCGTCGTCGTGCCTGGACCTGGTGCACACCTACGTCGCCCGGTTGCGCAAGGTGCTGGAACCGCGCCGGGTGCGGCAGGAACCGGCTCGTGTGATCACCACGGTCAACGGCGGATACCTGTTGTCCGCCACCGAAGAACAGCTGGACCTCCTGCAGTTCGAAGCCGCCGTGAAGCGGGCGGAGGAAGCCGAGGACCCGGTGACGGCGGAACCGCACTGGGTCGAGGCGCTCGGTGCCTGGCGTGGTCCCGTACTGGCCGGAATGGACGGTTTCCGGCACCACCCGGTCCGCCACGCGCTCACCGCGCGCCGCGCGGACGCCGTGCTCGCCTACGCCGAAGTCGTTGGTGCGCAAGGAAAACACGGCGACGCCGTACCGCACCTGCGCGCGCTGACCGCCGCCGAACCACTGCACGAGACCGCACACGCGCGGCTGATGCTCTCCCTCGCCGGTGCCGGTCAGCAGGCGGCCGCGCTGGAGTTGTTCGACGAGATCCGCCGGCGGCTCGCCGACGAGCTGGGCATCGAGCCGGGGCCAGAACTGCGCCGGGCGCACACCCGCGTGCTGCGGCCGGAGGCCCCGGACGGCGAGCGGCCGCGTCCGGCCCAGCTGCCCGCCGACGTCAGCGGGTTCACCGGCCGTGCCGACGAACTCGCTGCGCTGAACCACCTGCTGCCCGGTGAAGGCACCGACGTGCGGATCGCCGTGCTGTCCGGTACCGCCGGGGTGGGCAAAACCGCGGTCGCCGTGCGCTGGGCACACCGGTCGCGCGATCGGTTCCCCGACGGGCAGCTGTACCTCGACCTGCGGGGCTACGGGCCGGACCGCCCGGTCGAACCCGGGGACGCGCTGTCCGGTTTCCTGCGTGCGCTCGGCGTCGCCGGTTCGGCGGTCCCGGCGGAAGAGGACCAGCGTGCGGCGTTGTTCCGCACCGAACTGGCCGACCGCCACCTGCTGCTGATCCTGGACAACGCGGGCTCGGCCGAGCAGGTCCGGCCGTTGCTGCCGGGTTCGGCGTCCTGCTCGGTGCTGGTGACCAGCCGCGAGACGCTGCCCGCGCTGATCGCCCGGCACGGCGCGCACCGCGTGGTGCTCGACCTGCTCACGGCCGAGGACTCGATGGAGTTGTTGCGCACGCTGCTCGGGGACCGCGTCGCGGCGGAACCCGTGCCCGCGGAGGCGCTGGCCGAGTACTGCGTGCGGTTGCCGCTGGCGTTGCGGCTGGTCGCCGAGCTGGCGCTGGCCAGGCCGGAGGTGTCGCTGGCCGAGCTGGCCACGGAACTGGCCGACGAGCGGCGGCGGCTGGACCTGCTCGGCGGTGGTGGTGATCCGCGTACCGCGGTCCGTGCGGTGTTCTCGTGGTCCTACCGGCACCTGCCCGCCGACGCCGCGCGGTTGTTCCGGCTGTGGGGCCTGCATCCCGGCCGCACGCTGACCCCCGACGCGGCCGCCGCGCTCGCCGATCTCGACCTGGCCGAGGCGCGTCGGCTGATCGACGTGCTGGTCCGCGCGCACCTCGCCGAGGAACTGCGGCCCGGCCGGTACCAGCTGCACGACCTGCTGCGGGTCTACGCCGCCGAACTGGCCGAGGACGACCGCGACGCGCTGACCCGGTTGTTCGACCACTACACCGCCGCGGCGGCGGTCGCGATGGACCTGGTTTCCCCGCAGGAGAAGCATTTGCGGCCGGAAGCACCGCCGACCCCGGTGCCGGGCTGGCGACCGGTGAACGCCCAGGAGTGGCTGGAGGCCGAACGCGCCAACCTGCTCGCCGTCGCCTCGCACGCCACACGGCACGGCTGGCCGGAGCACGTCCGGCTGCTGTCCGGGATCCTCTGGAAGTACCTGGACCTCGGCGGGTACCACGAAGACGCGCTGATGCTGCACACGCACGCGTCGGCCTTCGCCGAAGCCGGGGAGCGCACGGACCCGCTGACGCTCATCGGCCTCGGGTACTGGCGGGTCGGGCGGTCGAAGGAAGCGCTGAGCTACCTGGAAGAAGCGCTCGCCGCGGCCAGGGAAAGCGGCAACCGCAACACCGAAAGCTACGTGCTGAACACGCTCGGGCTGGTGTGCCGGGCGCTCGGCCGCTTCGCCGACGCGCTGGCGTACCTGGAGCAGGCGCTCGAACTGGCCAGGGAAACCGAGGACCGGACCAGCGAAGGACTGGTGCTGGTGGTGCTGGGCGCGGCGTGCCGCGGCATGGGCCGGTACCGCGACGCCGTGCGTTACCTGGAACTCGCGCTCGTGGCCGCCCGCGAGACGGGGGACCGCACGAGCGAGGGCTATGTCTGCGTCAACCTCGGTGATGTGCTTTCGGCACAGGGAAAGCACGAGCAGGCGGTGTCCTCTTTGGAGGATGGACTGGCGTTGTTCGCGGAAACCGGCACACGTACCAGCGAGGGGTACGCGCTGGGCATTCTCGGTGGTGCGCTGCGCTGCCTCGGCCGGTACGAGGAGGCGCTTGAGCGGCTGGACCAAGCGCTGGCGGTGTCACGCGAGACCGGCGGGCGGATCAACGAGGGCGTGGCGCTCAAGCACCGCGGTGACGTCCATCGGGACCTCGGCCACCACGACGACGCGGCGAGTTGCCTCGGTGAGGCCTTGGCGATCGCACGTGAGTGCGCTGATCGCGGGGTGGAGTCGCGGGTGCTCAACTCGCTGGGCTCGCTGGCCCTCGCCCGCGGGGAAGCCGCCGAAGCCGCCCGGTTCTTCCGCGACGCGCTGGAAATCGCGGTCGAGACCGGCTGCGTCGGCGACCAGGCCGCCGCGCACCACGGCCTGGGGGAGGCCACCGGCGAGCGTGAGCACTGGGAACACGCGCTCGCGCGGTACGCGGAAATGGGCGTGCCCGAGGCCGACGAGGTCAGGGCCCGGCTCCGTCCGGTCCGCGTCTGACACGATGCGAGCATGGACCTGGAGCGACCGCGCCGCGTGACGCGGGCCTTGGAGCGTTTCTTCACCGGTGAGCCGCCCGCGATGGACCCGGTGGCCCTGTTCCACGACGTGGCCAATTCGGTGCCCGCGTACCGGAAGTTCCTCGGCGAGCACGGCATCGACCCGGCCACCATCACTTCGCGCCAGGACTTCGCACGCCTGCCGATGCTGGACAAGGCCGGTTACCACCAGCGGTACCCGCTGCCGGAGCTGTGCCGCGGCGGCAGGCTCGAGGACCTGGACATGATCGCGGTGTCGTCCGGTTCGAGCGGCACGCCGACCATCTGGCCGCGGTCACTGGCCGACGAACTGGAGATCACCCGGCGGTTCGAGCAGGTGTTCCGCGGCTTCGGCGCGGACTCGCGGCGCACGCTGGCGGTGGTCTGCTTCCCGCTGGGCACCTGGGTCGGCGGCCTATTCAGCACGGCCTGCGTGCGGCACCTCGCGGCCAAGGGCTTCCCGGTGACGGTGGTGGCGCCGGGCAACAACAAGGCGGAGATCCTGCGGGTGCTGCCGGACCTGGCGCCGCACTTCGAGCAGGTGGTGCTGCTGGGTTATCCGCCGTTCCTCCGGGATGTGGTGGACAGCGGCGAGGGCTGGGCGCGGTACTCGGTGAAGCTGGTGCTCGCGGGTGAGGTGTTCAGCGAGGAATGGCGTGACCTGATGGCCGAGCGCGCGGGCATGGCCGATCCGGTGCGCGACTCGGTTTCGCTGTACGGCACCGCCGACGCCGGGGTGCTGGGCAACGAAACCCCGCTTTCGGTGGCCATCCGCCGGTTCCTGGCCGGACGGCCGGACCTGGCCAGGGAGGTCTTCGGCGCCGACCGGCTGCCCACGCTGGTGCAGTACGACCCGGCGAGCCGGTACTTCGAGGTGGCCGACGGCACGCTGCTGTTCACCGGCGACAACGGCATCCCGCTGGTCCGCTACCACATCGCCGACGAGGGCGGCCTGCTCCCGCACGACGAGCTGCTGGAGTTCTGCGCGCGGCACGGATTTTCGCCGCCGGAAGGGGAGGAACTGCCGTTTGTCTACGTTTTCGGCCGCTCGCTGTTCACCGTGTCCTTCTTCGGCGCCAACGTGTATCCGGAGAACGTGACGGTCGGGCTCGAACAGCCGGGGATCAGCGAGTGGGTCACCGGCAAGTTCGTGCTGGAAGCGGTCGAGGACGAACGGCTGGACCGGCGCCTGCGGGTGACCGTGGAACTGGCGCCGGGCCGGGACGGCGACCCGGCCGTGGTCGCCGAGTCGATCCGGGCGCAGCTGGTGCGGTTGAACAGCGAGTTCGCGCACTACGTGCCCGAGGACCGGCAACTGCCCGAAGTGGACCTTCGGCCATCGGGTGACCCGGAGTACTTCCCGGTCGGCGTGAAGCACCGCTACACCCGCGGCTCAACGCCCTCGCGGCCCTCGAAGTAGAAGAGTCGATAGTGGAGAGTGGCGGACTCGCGGTCGGCGCCGATGTCACGAATGTGGCTTTCGAGACGCCTGACGTCTCGAATGTGGCTTTCGTGACAGGGGGCCGGACCGCTCCGGTCCATTGTGGTCAGGCAACTGTGGTCGTGCAGGACGCAGGCTGCAACTGTCGCTTTTACCGCCCGCGTCACGGGGTGGCTCGGCCAGCTCAGCTGAGCGAGCTCAGCTTCTCCAGCTCGTGGTCGAAGTCGAACCACTGGTGCTCGGAACCGGCCGGGATCTTCTCGTAGGTGCGGTCGAGGAAGGCCGCGATCTCCGCCGACGGCGCTTCCATCACGGCTTCGCCGTCCGGCGTGATCAGCTCGAACACCACGTACTCGGGGTCCGTGGCCGGGCTGATCCGCAGGTCACCGAGGCCGGCCGGGGCGAGCAGCCCGTCGGCGAGCAGGTCGCGGGCGCACATCCAGCGCACGTCGCCGCGTCCGGTCTGGAAGGTGACCGCGACCGCGTACGGGTCGCTGGTGTCGTACGACAGCTCCGCGGGCAGCGGCGCCGGGCCCGCCGCGAAGGTGCGCAGACCGAAGACGATCTTCGCGCGGGTGGTGTCCTGGTAGTCGGGCATCGCCGTGGTTCCTTCCGTCCGTTCGCCGGCTCTCCCTATAGAGAACGCGCGAGCACGCAGTGTGGAACATGAAACCACTTCGCTTCATCCCAAAGGAGGAGTGCCAGCGGGATCTCGGTCACCCGTCTGCGGGAACGGGCTGTGACCCGGGTTACTTCGAAGAATTTTCCGGCGGTCTGTCGATCCGCGCGCGGCCCGCTCGACGCAGGGGCAAGCGCACCGAGAAACAAGGAGCCAAGCAGATGGGCAAGATCGTCAACGCCACGTACCTGACCCTCGACGGTGACATCAGCAACATGCAGGACTGGCACATGGACTACTTCGGCGAGGAGGCCAACCGGGCCGCCGACGCGCAGCAGCGCGCCGCCGACGCGGTGATCATGGGCCGCGAAACCTACGAGAGCTTCGCCGAAGTCTGGCCGTCGGTGACCGAAGAGGACGGTTCGCCCGCCCGCCTGAACCTGATGAAGAAGTACGTGGTCTCGACCACGCTGACCGAGCCGAAGTGGCAGAACACCGAGGTGATCAGCGAGCACGTGGCCGAGCGCATCCGCGAGCTCAAGGAGTCGGGCACGAACCTGCTGCAGTACGGCTTCGGCCAGGTGACCCGGCTGATGCTGGACCACGGCCTGCTCGACGAGGTGCGGTTCTGGCTGCACCCGGTGCTGTCCGGCAAGGCCGCGCCCGGTGAGCTGCTCTACCGCGACGGCCAGCAGTACAAGTTCGGCTTCAACGGCGTCGAGGTGCACGAAACCGGGCTGCTCATCCTCAGCTACACCCCGAGCACCGGCAGCAACGCCTTCGACACCACGAACGCCTCGTAGTAACGCGGTACGCCGTTCTCCACCGCGCCGGCTTGCCGCGCCCACCACCGGGCGCGGTCCAGCACGGTCTCGCGGTGCATGAAGCCCTTGTCCGCTTCGGACTTGTAGCAGGCCAGGGCCTTCAGCTTCAGGTCGATGTGCGCGGTGATGTCGGTGAACAGCTGCGGGGTGAACGAGTCCGCCTGCCCCGGCGGCTCACCCTGCAGGACCAGCCCGACGTGCGCGGCCCGGTGGGCGACCGTGGTCGCCACCGTGCCGACCACCTGGTGGTCCTGGTGCTCACGCGGGCCGGGGTAGTGGGTCAGCACGACGGACGGCCGCACCCGGCGGATGTGCTGCTCGATCCGGTCGAACACCACGCGCCCGGCGGTCAGCGAGCCGTCCTCGAAGTCCTCCACCACCAGCTCGGCGCCGAGCACCGCGGCGGCCAGCCTCGCCTCCTTCGGGCGGAGGTAGGACTGTTCGACGTCGCTGTTGGCGCCGTCGGTGAGCGAGAGCACCGACAACGCGTAACCGCGGGCACGCAGCGCCGCGAAGGTGCCGAAACAGGCCAGTTCGGCATCGTCGGGATGGGCGAACACCGCCAGCGCGACCGGCTTGCTCATGGATCCTCCCTGGGTGCCTCAGCCGCAGCTGAACAACTTCTGGGCGGGCTGGCCGCCGTAGGCCGCGGGGTCGACCGGCACGCACCGCTGGTCCAGCCAGGCGGCGCGCTCCTGCTGGGCGGGCGCGCTCGGCCCCTGCCCGAGGCTGCTCAGCACGAACCGCAGCCTGCCCCGGTCCACCCAGTCCGCGAGCTGCGCGACCGAGGGCGCCGGGTCGGCACCGGCGTAGCCGCCGAGCCCGACCACGGTCTCGTCGGTGTGGATGAGGAACGGCGAGGTGGCCGTCGAACCGCGTTCCACCGCCAGCACGATTTCCGCGCCGCCGCCGTTTTCCTTGGCGTAGGCCAGGATCCGCCGGTTCTCCGGGCTGAGGTCCGCGGTGAGCAGGCCACCGAAGCCGCCGGGGCTGCCCTTGAGCTTGGCGAAGAGCTCGCTGAGCGGACCCGCCGACGGCAGCACGCCGATCCGGTTGCCGTCCAGCGCGGTTCCGGCCGACCACACCGCGGGCGCGAGCACCACCGCGGCCAGGCCGAGGCCCAGCGCGGGCTTGCGCAGCTCGGGTCGTTGCTTCGCGGCGACCAGCGCGACCACGGCCGCCGCCGCGACGACCACCACGGCCCAGCGCAGCCACCCGTGCCACGCGAGGTTGCGGGAGATCACCACCCACGCCCAGGCCGCGGTTCCGGCCACGGCCAGCGGCAGCAGCACCCACGCGGCCGTGTCACCGCGGTATTTCCGCCACAGCAGCACAAATCCGGCGGCGCACAACGCGGCCACGGCCGGCGCGAGCATGGTCGAGGTGTACGGGTGCAGCACGCCCTGCGCGAAGCTGAACAGGAGTCCGGCCAGCAGCAGCCAGCTGCCCCACAACACCCAGCCCGCGCGCCACTCGCGTCCGGCGCGGCGGAACCCGAGCACGGCGAGCACCAGCGCGAGCAGCGCCAGCGGCAGCAGCCACGAGATCTGCCCGCCACCGGCCGCCCCGAACATGCGCGTGATGCCGGAAGCCCCACCGGCCACGCCGACGTTGCCACCGCCGGGCTGCGCGGCGACCGCGGCACCGCCCTCCGCGCCGAACAACCGCCCGAACCCGTTGTAACCGAAGATCAGGTCCATCGCGGTGCCGTCGGCGGTGCTGGCCATGTACGGCTTTTCCCCAGGCCACCAGTCACGCAGCGCGGGCCACCAGAACGACGCCACGAACAACACCAGCCCGGCGGCGAGCAGGTCGAGCAGCTTGCGCCGGACCGGGCCGGTCGCCCCGACCAGGAACGCCGCGGCCATGCCGGGCACCACGATCCACGCCTGCAGCATCTTCGTGGTGAACGCGCAGCCGACGAAAAAAGCCGACCACAGCAGCCATCCGGTGTGCCGCCCGGTTTCGATGGCACGCGTGAGCGCGTACGCGGCGGCGACCAGCAGCAGCACCAGCAGCGTGTCCGGCAGGTTCACCTGGTTCACCGCGACGGTGATCGGGGTGAGTGCGAGCAGCAGCGCGGCCAGCAGCGCGGCCGGTTCACCGGCCCAGCGGCGCACGGTCCGGTGCAGCAGGAACACCGCGGCGGCCCCGGTGAGCACCTGCGGCAGCAGGACGGCCCAGCCGTGGTAACCGAAGAGCCACACCGAGACCACCTGCGGCCACAACGACATCGGCGGCTTGTCCACCGACACCGCGCCCGCCGGGTCGTAGGCGCCGAAGAGGAAGTTGGTGAAGCCGGACGACATCGCCTTCACGCCCGCGCTGTAGTACGTGTTGCCCCAGCTGCCCGAGGTGAAGCCCCAGGCGTAGAGCAGCGCGGCGAGCAGGCAGATCCCGGTCAGCGCCCAGACCGGCCAGCGGGTGCGCGTGGTTTCGCCGGTGGCCAGCGCGGTCATTCGACGGCCTCCTTCCGGCGGAAGACCCAGTTGCGCAGCAACAGGAACCGCCCGGTGGTGCCGAGAACCGACGACACCAGCAGCACGGCCAGCTCCAGCGCGCGCGAGGCGTCCGGGGCCAGCCAGTGCAACAGCAGCAACGCGCCCGAGGTGAACCCGTAGTACAGCGCGAACACGATGATCCCCTGGAAATGCACCCGCCCGGTGGAATGCCGCCGCCCGGCGAAGGTGTAGCGGCGATTCGCCTCGGTGTTGAACAACGTGGTCAGCACCAGTGCCGCCAAATTGGCGAGCAGCAGCGGCAGCCATTCCCGGAAAATCGCGTACAGGGTCAGCGTCGCGACCGTGGAAATGGCGCCGACAATGGCGAACGAGAGCAATTGCCAGGAAAGCGCGCCGGTGTTCCCGCCGAGCACCGGGTCGGGGTGGATCGGCTTCGGGTCGGGCCGCCGCGGCAGCTCGGCCACGCGGGCGGTGCCGCGTGCCTTGGCCCTGGCCACCCTGATCAGCCCGCGGATGTCGTGCCAGGCGGTGCTGGTCACCTCCACCCTGGTGTCCACGTCCTCGATCCAGTCCACCGGCACTTCGTGCACACGCAGGCCGTTGTGCTCGGCGAGCAGCAGCAGCTCGGTGTCGAAGAACCAGCCGTCGTCGTGCACGTGGTGCAGCAGCGGCCGGATGATGTCGGCGCGCGCGGCCTTGAACCCGCACTGCGCGTCGCGGAACCGGGCGCCGTGCGTCAGCCGGATCAACGCGTTGTAGGAGCGGGAGATGAACTCGCGCTGCAGGCCGCGGATGGTCCGCGAGCCGGGCGCGTGGCGTGAGCCGATCGCGATGTCCGAGTGGCCGTTCGCCAGCGGGGCGACCAGTGGCAGGAGCGCGTCGAGCCCGGTGGACAGGTCGGCGTCCATGTACACCACCACGTCCGCGTCGCTGGCGCCCCAGGCCTCGCGCAGCGCGCGGCCGCGGCCCGCCACGTCGAGGTGCCGCACGCGGACGCGTTCGTCGTTGTGCGCCAAGGCGTTGGCCACTTCGAGCGTGCCGTCCTCGCTGCCGTTGTCCATCACCGTGATGGTCCAGTCGTACGGGAAGTTCTCGCGGAGGTAGGCGCGCAGCACTTCGACCGTGCCGGTGAGCGCGCGTTCCTCGTTGTACACGGGCACCACGATGTCCACCGTAGTGGTGCTCAGTGAAATGGGTGCGGCAGCGGCCGGAATCGTCGTCGCATCGGGAGTTCTGGGCATCGCCTCTCGTTTCCTTCCAAGGAGGTCGAAATGCGTGCTGGGTGAAACGGCCCGTGAATTACTGTGCCAGCCGGGTAGCGCGTCCCCAACCCCCTAATTGCGCACCGGTTTCCCCCCTTACCGCTGGACGGCAGGGGCTCAGCGCGCGCCAAGCTTTGTTGCCTTGGATTAGTGCACGGCGTCGAGCAACGCGGGCAAGGTGATATTGCGACCGGACACCACCGCGACCGTCGTGCCGTGCGTTTTCCCTTTGCCCGCAAGCAAAGCGGCGACCGGCAGCGCGCCGGCGCCCTCGGCCACCACACCGCGTTCGGTGAGCAGGTACCGCATTGCCGCGCGGATTTCGGTTTCCGTCACGGTGAGCAGTTCGTGCACGTGCGTGGCGATCAGGCCGATGGTCACCGAACCGGGTTCGACGCCACCGGCCACGCCGTCGGCGATCGTCTCGCCGATCGGGACGTCGACCACGCGGCCCGCGCGCACAGCGGCGGAAACGGCGGTCGATTCGGCGGCTTCCACCCCGATGACGCGGATGTCCTCGTGCCTCGAGGCCCACAACCCGAGCCCGGCGGCCAGCCCGCCACCGCCGACGGCGCACACCACGGTCAGCGGGCCGGGTACCTGCTCGCGCAGTTCGAAGCCGATCGTGCCCTGGCCCGCGATGACCGCCGGGTCGTTGTAGGGCGAGAGGTAGTAGGCGCCGGTGAGCCCCAGCGCGTGCCGTTCCGCGTCGTCGTAGGAGGTGCCGACCTCGACCAGGTCGATACCGGTGGCGCGAAGGGCGGCGACCTTGGCGGGGGAGGCGTTGCCGGGCACCACCACGGTGGCGCGGCGGCCGAGCAGGCGAGCCGCGTGGGCGACACCGAGACCGTGGTTGCCCGCGGAAGCGGTGACCGGCACGACGTCCGGCGGCAGCGTGCTCAGCGCGTTGAGCGCGCCGCGGATCTTGAACGCGCCGGTCGGCTGGAAGGATTCGAGCTTCAGGTGGAAGTCGCCACCCGCGTGGACCGGGGTCGGGGCAAGCCGTGCGGAGATCGTGCGCCAGGCCGTGACGAGGTCGTCGTGGTCCGGCGTGCGCACTCGGCGGAACTCCATGCCCCGAGCTTATGCGCCCGCAGCCACCCGATGTCGCGGCCGAACGACCACAGCAGGCTGGCGAGCGCGCCCGCGGCGACGAGCACGGACAGCACGAGCGGCAGCGTGTCCGCGGTGACCACCACCAGCGTCACACCCTGCACCGCGCACACCGCCTTGCGCGCCGTGCTCGGCGGCAGGTCCGCGCGCAGCCACGGCGCCCACCACGCGGCGGCGACGAAGAGGTACCGCATGGCGCCGATCAGCAGCACCCACGGCCCGGCCACCGAAGCGGCGGCGACGCTGAGCACGAGGATCAGAAAGGCGTCGACCTCCATGTCGAACCGCGCGCCGAGCGCGGAGGCCGTGCCGGTGCGTCGCGCGACCCGGCCGTCCACCGCGTCCAGCACCAGCGCGACCGAGGCGAGCGCGACCAGCAGCGCGGTATGGGACGACCCGTCGGCCACCAGCATCGTCACGGCACCCACCAGCCCGGCCCGCCCGACCGTGACGCGGTTCGCGGGCCCGAGCACCCACGGCCGCCCGACGACCGCCGCGAGCGCACCCCACAGCACCGCGGTCCACGCGGCCCCGGCCAGCCAGCCCACCGGCCCGAGCCCGAGCACCCACCCCAGCGCGGTGAGCCCCGCGACCTGCCCGAGCAGCCAGCAGGCCGCCTCCCGGCCCAGTGTGCGCATCCGGTCCTCCCTAAGTCCCTCACCCAGACCACGTAACACACCGCCAACCGGTTCAAGCCAAGCCGAACCCGCGCACCCCGAGTGCCCAGCCGAGTGTCACGAATGTGGCTTTCGAGACGTTTGGCGTCTCGAAAGCCACATTCGTGACACCTGGCCGACGACGAAGGCACGCGCCCCCGGTTTCGTTCCGGCGCGCGGACCCCGCCCCGGCCTATCCTGGCGAGGCGATCTCCGCGTCCCGCGTCACGGCAGGAGGGAAATGCCCCACGCCTTCTGGCTTCGCGCCCCAGGTCAGGGTGAACTCCGGCCGGTCGAGGTGCCCGCTCCCGGTGAAGGCGAGGTGCTCGTCCGCACGCGCTACACCGGCGTCAGCCGCGGCACCGAGACGCTGGTTTTCCGCGGTCAGGTGCCGGAAAACCAGCACCACACGATGCGCGCTCCCTACCAGGATGGCGATTTTCCCGGCCCGGTGAAGTACGGCTACCTCAACGTCGGCGTGGTCGAGCAGGGCCCGGCCGAACTGCGCGGCCGGACCGTTTTCTGCCTCTACCCCCACCAGACGGCCTACGTGGTCCCGGCGACCGCGGTGACCCCGGTGCCGGACACCGTCCCGCCCGCCCGCGCGATCCTCGCGGGCACCGTGGAGACGGCGGTCAACGCGGTCTGGGACGCCGGGCCGAAGCTCGGCGACCGGATCACCGTGGTCGGCGGCGGCATGGTCGGCTGTGCGGTGGCCGCGATCCTGGCCGGTTTCCCCGGCGCGCGCGTGCAGCTCGTCGACGCCGATCCCGCGCGGGCGAGCGTGGCCGACGCGCTGGGCGTCGGCTTCGCCACGCCGGACGAAGCCGAGCACGACCGCGACCTGGTGATCCACGCCAGCACCACCGAAAGCGGCCTGGTGCGCTCGCTCGAACTGCTCACCACCGACGGGGTGGTCGTTGAGCTGAGTTGGTACGGCGACAAGCGGATTTCCCTGCCACTCGGCGAGTTCTTCCATTCACGGCGGCTCACCATCCGCGGCAGCCAGGTCGGCGTGGTGTCCCCGGCCACCCGCAAATCCCACGCGGACCGCATGGCGCTGGCGATGGACCTGCTCGCCGACCAGCGGTTCGACGCCCTGATCACCGGGGAAAGCCCGTTCGGCGAGTTGCCCGAGGTGCTGCCCCGGCTGGCCGGCGGTGCGCTGCCGGCGTTGTGCCACCGCATCGTCTACCCAGGAGAGTGAGCCTTGTTCAGTGTGAACGTCCGCGGTCACATCATGGTCGCCCACAGCTTCCGGGGTGAGGTCTTCGGCCCGGCACAGCAGCTGCACGGCGCCACCTTCGTGGTGGACGCGACCTTCCGGCGGTCCGAACTGGACTCCGACAACATCGTCGTGGACATCGGACTGGCCACCGAGCAGCTGTCCGCCGTGCTCGGTGAGCTCAACTACCGCAATCTTGACGACGTGCCGGAGTTCGCCGGGACCAACACCTCCACCGAGTTCCTGGCGAAGGTGATCGCCGACCGTCTCGCGGACAAGGTGCACGCGGGTGAGCTGGGCGAGGGCGCGCGCGGGCTCGCCGGGATCACCGTCACCCTGCACGAATCCCATGTGGCCTGGGCGAGCTACGAGCGTTCGCTGTGAGCGTGCTGCACGTTGTGCTGCCGGGCGACGTGGCCGATCCGCGGGTGCCGAGCGGCGGCAACACCTACGACCGCCGCGTGTGCGACGGCCTGCGCGCGCTGGGCTGGCAGGTGCGGGAAACCGCGATCGACGGGAGCTGGCCGGAGCCGGACGACGTCGCGTGCGACCGGCTGGCCGCGCTGCTCACCGGCCTGCCCGCGGGTGCGCTGGTGCTGCTTGACGGCCTGGTCGCGGCAGGCGTGCCGGAGATCGTCACCGCGCACGCCGGCCGGTTGCGGCTGGTGGTGCTGGTGCACCTGCCGCTGGTCGTCGAGCGCCCCGCGCTGGACCGGCTTGAACGCACCACGCTGCACGAGGTCGGCGCGGTGGTGGCGACCAGCGAATGGGCGGCCGGGCAGCTGGCCGCGCACCACGGGCTCGGCCACGTCCACGCGGTGCCGCCGGGCACCGATCCCGCCCCGGTCGCTTCGGGCACCGACGGTGTGCGGCAGTTGCTCTGCCCGGCCGCGGTGACCCCGCGCAAGGGACAGGACCTGCTGTTCAGGGCGCTGGCGGAACTCGACGGCCTGGACTGGCACTGCCGTTGCGTCGGCACGCTGGACCGCAATCCCGCCTACGTCACCGAGGTGGCGGAATTGGCCGCCGCGAGCGGTCTCGGTGAACGGATCGAACTCCCCGGCCCGCGATCGGGGGCGGATCTGGACGCCGAGTTCGATCGGGCGGACCTGGTGGTGCTCACCTCCCGCGCGGAGACGTTCGGCATGGTGGTCACCGAAGCGCTCGCCCGCGGCATTCCCGTGCTCACGACCGACGTGGACGCGCTGCCCGACACGCTCGGCAGAGCGCCGGACGGCACCGTGCCCGGCCTGCTCGCGCCACCCGAACCGGACGCGCTCGCGAAGGCTCTCCGCGCCTGGCTCACCGACGCTGACCTGCGCGAACATCTGCGCGAAGCGGCTTTTGCCCGCAGAAGCATGTTGGCCCTGTGGGACCACACCGCGAGGCAGCTCGCCGGGGTTTTGGAGCGCGTATGAGCGAGTTCTCGTCGGAATGGCTGGCGCTGCGCGAACCGGCCGACGCGGCCGCCCGCGCGGAGGAGCTGCTGGAGCCGTTGCGCAAGCGCTTGCGCACCCCACTGCACATCCGCGACCTGGGCAGCGGCACCGGCTCGATGGTCCGCTGGCTCGCCCCGCGCTTGCCGGGGCCGCAGCACTGGACGCTGCACGACCGCGACCCCGCGCTGCTGGCGGTCGCCGCCGAACGCTGCCCGGGCGTGGTGTCCACCGTGCACGGTGATGTGACCAGCCTGTGCGCCGCCGACCTCGCCGGGACCTCGCTGGTCACCGCGTCGGCGCTGCTCGACCTGCTCACCGCCGAGGAGGTCTCCGCGCTGGCCACGGCCTGCTCGGGCCTTCCGGCGCTGCTGACCTTGTCCGTGGTGGGCGAGGTGGACCTCGATCCGGCCGATCCGCTGGACGCCGAGCTGACCGCCGCGTTCAACGCGCACCAGCGGCGGGTGGTCCAGGGGCGGCGGCTGCTCGGGCCGGACAGCGTGGCGGTCGCGGCGGAGGCGTTCGGCGCGCACGGTGCGACGGTCGAGGTGGCGGCGAGCGACTGGCGGCTGGACGGCGAGCAGGCCGCGCTGACCGCCGAATGGCTCACCGGCTGGGTCGCCGCCGCGGTGGAGCGGGAACCCCGGCTCGCCGAGGCGGCGCGGCGGTACCTGTGCGAGCGGCTCGCGGCCGCCGCCGCGGGTGAGTTGCGCGTGGTGGTGCGCCACCGCGACCTGCTCGCCCTGCCGCCAGGGTGATCGAACACGTGGACGCGACCACCGATCTTGGTTAGCGTGGGGCCCGGGCTTCAGCGATGACGAGGAGTTGTTCGATGCGCGATCAAACCGTCGAGTTCACCGACATCGCCGAAGCCGACCTGATGACCAGTCGCGGGAAATTCCGCACGGTGGCATTCCGCGACTCCGCCGACGGCAACGAGCATATCGCCCTGGTGCTCGGTGAGCTGTGGCAACAACGGGACGTACTGGTCCGCGTGCATTCCGAATGCGTCACCGGGGACATTTTCTCGGCAAGACGTTGCGAATGCGGTGACCAGCTCGGCGCGGCACTGGACCGGATCGTGCAGCGCGGCCGCGGGGTGCTGGTCTACCTGCGCGGACACGAGGGGCGAGGGATCGGGCTGGTGGCCAAGGTGCGCACCCACGTGCTGCAGGACGAGCAGGGGCTGGACACGGTGGATTCGGCGACCTCGCTCGGCCTGCCGGTGGACGCCCGCGATTTCGGACCGGCCGCGCGCGTGCTCAAATATCTCGGCGTTCGCTCGGTCGAGCTGATGTCGAACAATGCCGACAAGATGACCGCGCTGGAATCGTACGGAATCGGAATTTCCGCGCGCGTACCGCTGCTGATCCAGCCGACCGACCACAATATCCGCTATCTCACCGCAAAACGGGACCGGCTCGGCCACGATCTGCCGCACCTCGATTCCGTGGTCGGCGGATCGGCCGGGAAATGACGGACCACGCCTCGCTGCTGCCGGTGGCCACCGAAGCGCTCACCCGTGCCACGCGCATCTTCGGTTCCCGCATTCCGGACACCGTGACGCTCAAGGGCGACCGCGACCTGGTCACCGACGTCGACCTCGCGGTGGAGGACGCGCTGCGGGAGTTCCTGGGCGCGGAAACCCCGGAAATCGGCTTCCTCGGTGAGGAACGCGGCCACACCGGCCCGAAGGACCGCTGGTGGGTGCTGGACCCGGTGGACGGCACCTCGAACCTGGCGCACGGCATCCCGTTGTGCGGGGTGGCGCTCGGCCTGGTCGACGGCGACCGCGGGGTGCTGGGCGCGATCGACCTGCCGTTCCTCGGCGCCCGGTACACCGCCGTCGAAGGCGGTGGCGCGTTCGCCGGTGACCAGCCGATCCGGGTCGCGGGCGTGGCCGAACTGGGCGACGCGGTGCTCTCGGTGGGCGACTTCGCGACGGGCGAGGGTGCCGAGGCGAAGAACCGCGTGCGGCTGGGCCTGCTGGCCAGGCTGGGCGCGCGGGCGCACCGGATCCGGATGCTGGGCAGCGCGGCGATCGACCTGGCCTGGGTGGCCGAAGGCAAGCTCGCGGGCACGGTGATCCTGTCGAACCTGCCGTGGGACACCGCCGCGGGCGTGCTGCTGGTGCGCGAGGCCGGTGGACTGGTGCTCGACAGCGACGGCAGCGACCACACCGTCGACTCGGCCGCGACCATCGCCGCCGGGCCCGCCCTGCTCACGGAACTGCTGGCCTTGCTGCGGCAGGCCGAACTCGATTGAACCGCCCGGCCCGACGATTCGTGCTCCTGGTTGCCGGGGTAACCCCAGCCGCGGCAGGAGGAGGGATCTCGATGACCGCGGCCGTGCTCACCCCCGGGCTGTCCGATGCGGGCAGGCGCCTGCTGTGGACGTGGGCCCGCCTGCTGGCCGGTGCCGCCCTCCTCGGCTTCCTGGTCTGGCAGCTGGGCACCGGCGCCCTGCTCGACGGGCTGCGCGCGGTGAACCTGCCCGCGGTGCTGGCCGCGCTCGGCATCGGCCTGCTCACCACGGTGTTCAGCGCGGCCCGCTGGGTGCTGATCGCCCGCCGCCTGGGGCTGCGGCTCCCGCTGGGTGAAGCCGTCTCGGCGTACTACCGCGCGTTGTTCCTCAACGTGGCCCTGCCCGGCGGCGTGCTCGGCGACGTGCATCGCGCGGTCCGGCACGGCCGGGACGAAGGCAACCTCGGCCGGGGCGTACGGGCCGTGGTGCTCGAACGCACGGGCGGCCAAGTGGTGCTCATCGCCGCCGGGATCGCCGTGCTGACCACGCAACCGGCGCTCGTCCCGGCGCAGGCCCGCGAGTTCATCACCGCGCTCGGCATCGGGCTGGTGCCGGTGGCGCTCGGCCTGCTCGCCGTCGCGCCCGTGGTGGCCCGGCGCTGGGCGGACAGCGGGTCGAAGTGGCAGCGCGGAGTCGCGGCCACCGTCGCCGACGTGCGCACCGGGCTGCTGTCGGCGCGGACCTGGCCGGGCGTGGTGACGCTGTCGGCGGTCGCGCTGGCCGGTCACCTGACCTTGTTCCTGGTGGCCACGCGGGTGGCGGGCACCGAGGCGCCGATCACCGAGCTGCTGCCGATCTTCCTGCTGGCGTTGCTGGCGATGGGCCTGCCGATCAACGTCGGCGGCTGGGGACCGCGGGAGGGGGTCACCGCGCTTTCCTTCGGCGCGGCCGGTCTCGGCGCCGCGCAGGGGCTGACCGTGGCGGTGGTGTACGGCCTGCTGAGCGCGGTGGCGAGCCTTCCGGGCGCCGGGGTGCTGGTGCTCGGCCGGTCAGCGAAGCGCGCGCAGGCAGTCCCCGAACGCCTCGGCGAGCCGGTCGAGCACGGCGCGTCCCTTGGCCGCGGTGGCCAGTGACGGCCTGCCCACCACGCCGCTCCTGGTGTAGGCGGACAGCCCGAGGGTGAGCAGGTCGCGGCGGTCCTCGGCGAGTTCGTCGGCGGTTTCCCAGCCGGGCCGCACCAGGTCGGGATGGGCGTGCAGCAGGATCGACGTTTCCAGCTCACCCGCGTGCATATCGCTGTACGCCGTGGTTTCCAGCCCGGCCGCGACGCGTACGTCGTCCCAGCACTCCATGCTCGGGAACAACGCCATTCCGCTCGACTGCTGCACGACGTTGCCCAGCACGTAGTTGCCGCCGTGGCCGTTGACCAGCACCAGCTTCTCGATCCCGCTCGCCCGCAGCGAAGCCGCCACGTCGGTGACGATGGCGGCGAGCGTGGTGGCCGAGATGCTGACCGTGCCCGGCCAGGCGGCGTGCTCGTGCGAGCAGGAAATGGTGACCGGGGGCAGGCGCAGCACCGAATGCGCCGCGGCGACCGCCTCGGCGATGGTGCACGCGATCACCGTGTCGGTGGCCAGCGGCAGGTGCGTGCCGTGCTGCTCGTGGCTGCCGACCGGGAGCACCGCGACCTCGGCACCGGCCGCTTCGGCGGCGGTGTGCGTCGGGAGCATCAGCACCTCCACTGTGGACGTGGCGGATTTTCCCACAGCGATACAGTGGCCGCCGAAGGCGGGAGGCGGTTGTGGACTTCGGAGTGCTGGGCCCGCTGACCGTGCGGCGAGCGGGCGTTTCGCTGGACCTCGGCACACCGAAGGGACGGCTGCTGCTGGCGGTCCTGCTGAGCCGCCTGGGCAGGCCGGTTTCCGACGACGCGCTGGCGGAGGCGCTCTGGGGCGGCGACCAGCCGAAGAGCGCCGCCAAGAACGTGCAGACCTACGTCCACCGGCTCCGCCAGGTGCTGGGTGAGCCGGGCCGGATCACCAGGGCGGGCGCCGGTTACCAGCTGCGTGCCGACCGCGACGAGCTGGACGCGACGCGGTTCGAGGCGCTGGCGGGCCGGGCCAGGGCGGCGCTGGTGGCCGGTGAGCTGGAGCGGGCGCGCCGCCTGTTCGACGAGGCGCTGGGGCTCTGGCGGGGGCCCGCGTTCGCCGGGATGGCCGATCTGCCCGCGTTGACCGCGGAGGCCGTCCGGCTGGACGAATCACGGCTGGGTGTGCTCGAAGAACGCATCGACGTCGACCTGCGGCTCGGGCGGCACGGCGAGGTGCTCGGCGAGCTGACCGCGTTGACCATGGAACACCCGTTGCGCGAGCGGATGTGGGCCCAGCTCATGCTCGCGCTGTACCGCGGTGGCCGCCGGGCGGACGCGTTGCAGGCCTATCTCCAGGTGCGCGGGGTGCTCGCCGAGGAAACCGGGCTGGAGCCGGGACAGCAGCTGCGCGAACTGCACCAGACCATTCTCAGCGACCACGACGAAGTAGCACCGGAACCGCGCAACGGCGCCCGGATGCTGCCGCCGGCGCTCGGCGACTTCACCGGGCAGCGCGCGGAACTGGCGGCGATCGAGTCGGTGCTGCGCGAGGAACGGGCCGCCGACGAGCCCGCCCCGGTGGTGACGATCTCGGGTCCCGGCGGCATCGGCAAAACCGCGCTCGTGGTGCAGGCCGCGCACCGCCTCCGGTCCACCTATCCCGACGGGCAGCTGTTCGCGGCACTGGCCGGGACACGCGCCCAGCCCGCCGATCCGGCCACCGTGCTCGGCCGCTTCCTGCGGGCGCTGGGCGTGCCCGCCACCGCGGTGCCCGACGACACGGAGGAACGCACGGCGCGCTACCGGGGCCTGCTCGCGGAACGCCGGATCCTGGTGGTGCTCGACGACGCGCTCGACGAGGAACAGCTGGCGCCGCTGATGCCGGCCAGCGGGACCTGCGGAGTGCTCGTCACCGGCCGCGTGCGGCTGGGCGGTCTTGGTGGCGCGCACCGGGTCGAGCTGCGCGAGATGTCCGAAGTGGACAGTGTGGCGATGTTGCGCACCAGCACGGACGACAGGCTGACTTCGGCGACCACCGGGGAACTGGCCGAGCTGGTCCGGTTGTGCGCGCGATTGCCGCTGGCCTTGCGGATCGCCGGTTCGCTGCTGGTGTCCCGGCCGCACTGGCGGCTCGCGGACCTCGTTTCCCGGCTGGCGGACGAGCAGCACCGGCTGGACGCGCTGCGATACCGCGATCTTGAGGTCCGGGCCAGTTTCGGGCTGAGCTACCAGGGACTCCGGCCGGAGGCGCGGCGGTTGTTCCGGCTGCTCGGCTTGCTGGAGGCACCCGACTTCCCGCTCTGGGCGGCCGCCGCCGCGCTCGACACCGAACTGCGCGCGGCCCAGGAACTGCTCGACGAACTGGTCGACGTCCACCTGCTCGACGTCACCGGCTCGCCGAACGGCCAGGCGCGCTACGGCTTCCACGACCTGATCCGCGCGTACGCGAGGGAACGCGCGGAGGCGGAGGAACCGCCGGAGGCGCGGCAGGAGGCCGTCGTCCGCGTGCTCGGCGCCCTGCTGGCACTGACCGACATCGCCGACCGCGACCACATGGGACAGAACCTGTTCCAGCAGGACGCGGCCCGGTGGCGGCCGGAGCGGGTGGCGGCGAGCCTGCCGCCGTCCGTGCCGCCGATGACCGTGCTGGACGCGGAGCGCGTCCCGCTGGTGGCGGGCGTGCGGCAGGCCGCGGAACTCGGCCGGGACGAACTGTGCTGGGAGCTGGCCGTCGGCGGGCACGCGTTGTTCGAAACGGAACGGTACTTCGACGACTGGCAGGAGTGCTACGACACGGCGATGGCGCTGGCCGAGGTCGCGGGGAACGTGCGCGGCCGGGCCAGGCTGCTCATCTCGATGGCCGGGCTGCGGTACACCCGGCGCCGCTACGGTCCTGCGGAAGAGGCGAACACCGAGGCCATGCGCCTGTTCGAGCGGATCGGGGACCGGCGGGGTTATCTGGAGGCGCTGAGCAACGCGCCGTTCTTCCTGGTGCCCAACGGACGGCTGACCGAGGCGATCGCCGCGGGCCGCGAGGCCTACGAACGGCTCGACGGCGGCGGGCAGGTCGCGGCGGCACTGCACGCGTACTCGCAGGTCGGCCTCGCCCACCTGCAGGCCGGTCGGCCGGAGGAAGCGGTCGAGGTGCTCGCGGAGATCGTCGCCGGGGCGCGGAAGCAGGGGATCCGGGCGTTGCTCGCGCGGGACACCTACTGGCTGGGCCAGGCGCAGGTGGCGCTCGGCAGGCACGCGGAAGCGGCGGAGGCCTTCACCGAACTGGCCGAGATCGCCGGGGACATCGGGCCGTCGGGCGGGTTCTACACGGCCCACGCCTGGGGTTGTCTCCACTTGGCGCGAGGGGACCACGCCGACGCGCGGCGCTGTCTCACCGAAGCCGTGGAGGTCGCGCGGGCGTTGCACGATCCCATGTTCGAGACCCGGGCCAACGTCGAACTGCTCGATCTTCGCCTGTACGACCGCGACGAGTTGCCCGCCGTGATCGGCCAGGCGGAGCACGCGGTCGAGGTGGCCCGCGGCATCGACTACCCGTACCTGCTGGCCGGGGTGCTGGAAAGGCTCGCGCGGCTGCGGGCCGCGGTGGGCGAAGACGTGGACCACCTCGCGGCGGAGGCCGCCGCCGCGGCCGCGAAGATCGGCTGAGGCACGTATTCCCGGCGTGTGCCGCCCGTATTCCGGGCTCTGCCAGTGTGCGCGGCGTCGAACGTTCGAAGCCGCCTTCGCGGGCGGCT
This sequence comes from Amycolatopsis albispora, assembly GCF_003312875.1. NCBI lineage: Bacteria > Bacillati > Actinomycetota > Actinomycetes > Pseudonocardiales > Pseudonocardiaceae > Amycolatopsis > Amycolatopsis albispora. The sequence continues at coordinate 4,465,230 of NZ_CP015163.1, read as the reverse complement.
CTGGTTACGCAGTGAGGTAGTAGTGCACAAGGGACGCATCGTGTTCGCGGCAGCTCTGGCCACCATCGGGCTCGGGCTGTCGGCCTGCGGCAGCGAGCAGAAGCCGCCGGCGGCACCGGCCCCGCCGGCCCCGTCGACCCCGGCCGCGTCCGCACCCGCGTCGGACAACGCGGAGGCCGCCCCGGTCGAGGGCGATATCACCGCCCCCGGAACGAAACTCAAGCTGGGGGAGCGGGCGGTGCTGCCGTTCGAGTACACCAAGCAGAAGAAGGGCACCATCGCGATCACCGTCACCGCGATCGAGAAGGGCAGCGAGTCCGACATGGCCGCCTTCGGCGAGAAGGCGAAGGGCATGACGCCGTACTTCATCAAGATGAAGGTGGAGAACGTCGGCGGGACCGACCTGGCGCACGCTTCGCTGAAGTTGAACGGTGTCCTGGAAGGCGGCAGCGGCACGGGGGTCGTGCTGATCGGCGACATCCCCGGCAAGTGCGACAACGAGACCGCGCCCGCCAAGTTCACCACAACGGGCGCCTCGTACGAGACCTGCTCACTCAGCGCGTCCAAGGACAAGCCCGTCACCGCCGCCGAATTCGACGAGGGCGACACCTACCAGGACGGCCCGGTCGTCTGGACCAGCTGAGCTCCCGCACCGGCCACCGCCCGGCCACAGTGGACAGGATCTTGGGTGAAACCCCTGCGGGCTCGCCGTGATCGACGGCATGCTTGGCTCTGGTCCGGAACACGGAAAGGGGTCGGGCGGTGCAGGGTGGCAATCCAGATGACGGCTTCGTCGAGGTGATCGCGCGCGAAGTGGAGGCCGACCCCGGGAATCTGGCGCTGCGTGAGGACTTCGTCACGCTGCTGCTGTCGCAGGACCCGGACCGCGCCGCCGCCGAACTGGACGCGTTCGAGGCCTTCGGCGGTGATCCGGCGCGGATCCGCCTGCTGCGTGCCCGGCTGATGGCGGCGCGGCTGCGTGCCTCGAACCCGCCGCCGCCCGCCGAAACCGCGGCGCGCCCGGTCGACGAGGACCGTCAGGACAGCGGCGCCGCGGTGTCGGCGTCGCTGTGGGACACCGAGCGCCCGGCGGTGACCCTGGACGATGTCGCGGGGCTCGCCGAGGTCAAGCGGCACCTCGACACCACGTTCCTGGCTCCGCTGCGTCATCCCGAGCTGGCGGCCGCGTTCGGGCAGAAACCGGGTGGATCACTGCTGATGTACGGCCCTCCCGGATGCGGCAAGACGTTCATCGCCAGGGCGATCGCGGGTGATCTCGGCGCGTCCTTCCTCCACGTGACCCTCGCCGACCTGCTCAGCAAGTGGCTGGGGGAGAGCGAAAAGGCGATCCAGAGCGTGTTCCGCCACGCCCGCGCGGCCGCGCCGTGCGTGATCTTCTTCGACGAGTTCGACGCGCTCGGCGGACGGCGGACCTCCGGTGGCGGCGGCTCGCAGTCGATGCGGATGCTCGTCACCCAGCTGCTGGAGGAACTCGACGGCGTGGCCGGCGCGAACGAGGGCGTCTACTTCCTGGCCGCGACGAACCGGCCGTGGGACATCGACTCCGCGCTGCGCCGTCCGGGCCGGATCGACAAGACGGTGCTGGTGCTGCCGCCGGACGCGGTCGCCAGGGCGGCGATCGTGCAGGGCGCGCTGGCCGGCAAGCCCGCCGGCGAGGTCGATGTGGTGGCCGTCGCGGCGGCGACCGAGGGCTTCTCCGGCGCCGACCTCGCGCACCTGACGACCACCGTGCTCCAGCAGGCGATGGTCGAGTCCATGAGCAAGGGTGAGCTGGTACCGGTGACCACCGACGCGATGCTGGCCGCGGTCGGCGGGATCGTCCCCTCCACGACGGCCTGGTTCGACCAGGTGGCGCCGGTGCTGGAGTACGGCGTCGACGACGGCACCTTCGACCAGCTCCGGGCGTACCGGGTGAAGCGGGGCATGCGATGAGGGACGCGGCGGTGGAGCGGGACCTGGACCTGGCGTGGGAACTCCTGGGCGCGCAGCCGACCCATCCCAAGGTGGCCGAGCTGGCGGTGCGCGTGCTCGCGGCCGAGCCGGAGCGGAACAGCGCGCTGATGGCGCTCGGCAACCACCGTCATGCGCGCGGTGAGCTCGACGAGGCGCGACGGCTGTTCCTCCAGGTGGCCGGTCGCCGCGACAACTGGTTCACCATGGCGGCTCGTTCGCTGCGGTTGCTGGAACAGGCGGAGAAGAACCACGACGAGGCGCTGCGGTGGGCTCGCGTCGTGCTGGGCGAGGACCACGAGGACTGGCACGACTGGATGGAGCTGGGCGACATCCAGGCCCGCTCCGGCGAGTACGAGGCCGGGTGGCGGCAGCTCGACGAAGCGGTGGCACTGTGCTCGCGGACGGCGCCGGACGACCTGCCCAAGGCACTCGAAAAGCGCGCGGAGTACCTGCTGGCGAGCCTCGCGCCGCCGGAGCGGTTCGCGGCCGCGGCGGAGGAGGCCATCCGGGCCGACGCGGCGAACTCCTGGGTCGGTGTGCTGCTCGGCTGGGCCTACCTGGCGCAGTACCGGTTCGACGACGCCGAGCAGCTCGGTCTCCGGCTCCTGCGGGAAAACCCGACCGAAGACCTGTTGCACAGCCTGGTGGACACGGCTCGGACGATGCAGGAGATCTTGAAGAAGGCGAGCGACGACGACATCACCCTTGATGACCTCCGCCGCACCGGCGCGCTCGAGCTGGCGTGGCAGCAACTCCGCGACCAGAAGCTCGGCATCGACCTGACTTCCGCGCTGGCCGCACTGGACGACGTGCTGCCCGACGATCTTCGCGCCACCCTGCGACCGGGCGCCGAGCTGGGCGAGGGTGAGAAGGTGGGTTCCCTGGCCGCACAGGACCTGGTGACCTGGCACGACGGCCAGGAGCCCGGCACGGGTGCCCTGTGGGGACTGGCCGAGCCGTTCCGCCTGATGTCGGCGGCCGAGATCCTCGCCATGGACGCCGAGATCGAAGCCGATCAGGAGGCACACCCGGACTGGCCGGAGAACGAGGTCTGGGAACAGGTGATGACCGACGACGCTGGCGCGTATCTGGTCGCCGTGGCGTTCGGTGCGCTGGTCAAGCGCCGCCCGGGGCAGCCGGACGAGCCCGTCGCCGCGTCGATGGCCGACTGGATCTGGGACCGGGTGGCCGCCTTCGGCGGCCGTGACCCGCGACCGGCGCCCAGGAAGCCCGAACAGCCCCCGGCCGACCTGCCGGACCTGCCCGCTGTCCCCGGCACCTCACTGACCGGCGACATCGCGACAATGTACGCCGCCCTGGGCGTGCCCGAGGACGCCGCGGCCTACGCGGAACTGCGCGCCCTCTTCCCCGTCTCGAGTGTCCGGCGAAGCGAACTGGAACCCGACCTCCCCAGCACGGAAGGCGTCTACCTCGTGGTGCTCGATGGGCTGGTGAAGAAGGTCACCGTCGAGGTCGCGCACTGCCGGAGCGCCGACCGCGTGATCGTCGGCCTCGACCTCCACGACCACCGCGGCTCGGTCGACGCCTACGTGCGGGCGAACGGGGCCGTGCCGCACAACAACTGGGTCAATCGCGCCACCGGCGAGGTCACGGCCAACTACGACCTGGCCAACCACCGGCTGGGCCTGCACTGGAACCACGGCAAACTCACCCGAATCTCCTTGTCCGCCACCGACTAGTCAGTGACCACAGTGGACAGGGCGACCTCCGGAAACACAAAACTCCAGGCCGGCGCTGTTGCTGACCTGGAGTCTGGGGGGTGCCATCAGGGACTCGAACCCGCTGGTCAAGAGCCCGAACCCACCGCCCTGGACGCTGCCGAGTGACGTCGAACAAGGTTGGCGTCCTCGGTTAGGGAACGGTCGTAATGTCAGCCCTCTGTCGGCGCGTGCTGCGGTGGCGGCCGCCGCTGGCCTGCCTGCCGGTCCAGCAATAGCGCGGGCCCTCCGGCGCCAGCCAAGAACAGGTGCACTGCCTCGGTAGCCGGGTTCAGCCCGAACCAAGTTTCGTACGTTCTGCGCAGCTTCTGCAGGAGGGACTTGCTCTTGCCGCCTCATAGCGGGACTCGCGAAGAAGGCGTCGTCGACATTGGTAGCACCGGCACCGACTGCCGGCTGGGGAGCGGTCATGTCGTTGCCTTCCCGGAGGTACCGGGGATCAGACCGCGGATGAGCGGGTGGCTTGCGGACTCGGTGACGACGGCTTCGACGAGGCCGTCGGCTCGGTGGACGAGGAGGACCAGGGGCTGGTCGTACTGGTCGGATGCGTGCTGGATCGAGGCGAGGTCCTGACTGCTGACCCCGCAGGCGCCGGGGTGGCTGTGCCAGTCTCCGACGTAGCCGAGCCAGGGATTTCCCTGGTCGCTGAGTGCGACCTGGAGTGCGGCCTGCGCCGTGTCGTGGTCGCGGGTCCAGGACGTCCGGGTGGCGTCGGGGTCTGGCACTTCGACTGCGTGGCGCACGATGACGCGCTCCTCAAGCCACCACCCGAGCAAAATTCCGCCGGTCTCGCGAGGGTGCGCAGCTGCGGCAGCCGCGGCGATCGTCGACGTCACCTCGGCCGCCACCTGCAGCACTTCGTCTCCGTCGTTCATGACGCGGCGCGTTGCGGGTGGTCGGAAGTGACCCAGCCGAGGACGTCGAAGGGCGGTTGATCTTGGGGCCTGCGTACGTCGGCGACAGTCGCGGGGAATTTGCGCTCGGCGGTGACCTCGTCGATCACAACTCGAAGGGCAAGCTCGGCGGCCGCCACGACGGCCCCGGGAGGCGTGGGGGAAACCGGGCTGCCGCAGCCTCGTTCACGCAGCGGACTGATGTGCTCCACCGCGGGAAGCGGCGACAGGTGGCGTTCACCGTGGCGTAAGGGCAGCCGGTCGACCCGCAGGACGTCGCCGTCACGCTGGACGCACACGGACACGACGGTGTGGTCCGATCCGGCGTCGATGTTCGTGACCGCGGTTGCGAGCAAGCTGCTTGCCCGGCCACTCGCGGTTGCGTCCACCACGATCCGGTGTCGGCGCAGCACGTCGGTTGCGTCCTCCAATGTCGACACCCGCTCGGGCCTGACCTGCACCGCGGCCACATCGGGGTCGATGGTGCGAAGATGGGACCACACTGCATAAGGTTTTGGACATCCGACGTACTGGTGGCCAGCGACGTGCCGGACGACGTTGCCCGGCCTCAGGAGCTCGGCGTCGACCAGAGTCAGCTGCCTGGCCCCGGACCGGAACAGCAGCTCGGCGGTGTACGAGCCGATCGCCCCGCACCCGACGATCGCGATGGGGACGTCGGCGAGCGCGGCACGTGCCGGGCCGGCGCGCATCGTGCGGGTCTTCGTGCTCGTGTCTGCGCTTTCGCAGGCGGTGATCCTAATACCGGCAGCATCGGAACGGGCCCGCAAGGCGAGTGCGGCGTTCGCACCGCCTCGGGTGTACTGGAGCAAGACGACGGTGATCACGCCCATCTTGATCAGGCGGCTGACTTCTGCGGCGTGGGTGCCCAGGAACGCCGCGACGTCATCCCAACTTCGTACCGGGCGAACGACGGACCCGAGGTCGGTTACCCAGGCGAGCCGTCGGTCCTTGCGGTTGCGCCGCCGGCCGTTGACGATGTTCCCCGTCCGCCGGGCCTTGTCGGTGATGCAGATGATCGCAGGGCCCCCTTTGGTCTGTACAGCACGATCAGGAGCCAGCCTCGTCGCGTCGTAGAGCACCATCCAGGGACGATCGTCTTCCTGGTCTAGGTAGCGTTCCAGGTCGCAAGAGTCGTCGCCGGGCCATCCTGCTGCGGTCTTCTCCAGCCAGCCGGCGATCCGGTCCAGAAGTTTTCGCGGGTCCAGCCACGGGGCGTCGTCGACTGACCAGTCCTCGTCCCAGAGACAAAGTGTGTTGTCAGCGTTGATGTGGAAGGTGATCTCGAGCGGACCGCCGGGGTCCAGGAGCCGCACCCTCGGTGGTGCGAATGGAAAGGTCGCGTCGGGCATGATCTCCACTCGCGCCGTGCACACGGTTGCCGGTTGGCCGGGCGTGGCTGGGGCGCTCCAGCGCACCGGGCCGTGGAGCCGTTCCCCATCGTCGGTGAAACCGAGTGCAGGGAACGGCTCTCGCCACCGGTCGACGTCACCGGAGAACATGTTCATGCGTACCGGTCGCGGCCGGCCGGCACTGCCGGGGCGCCTTTGAGGAGACGCCCTGTCTGCTTCTCCGTTCCGTCGGCGTTGCACGCATCGGGGAGGGCGAAGACATCCTCCGGATCATCGGTTTGCTGCGTCACTCCCAGGAGCTCTTGCCACTTCAAGGCGCTCGCGCAGACGTCATCCTCGTCGCGCGCGTCTTCCGCGAGCTGGGCCGCCTCCGCGATCCGTTCGGCGGCGGCCTCGATCTGCTCTCGCGTAGCCTTCGTCGTGATGGTGCGCTCGTCGAGCGTCGGGTCGTCGGGACCCTTCTCGACGTAGTCCGGCAGCCGGTCCGCGATCTCTCGCAGGACCACGCACAGATACTCGGCGACGGTGTTCTCGTTCGGCTCGAGGTCCTGGAAGGCGTGGTAGGTGAGGACCTCGAAGTAGTAGCCGCCCGGCTGCTCGTCGACCCAGGTGCGCCGAATCTGCCGGATCAACTTGACCACCGGCACGTAGACGCCGGATTTGGGGTTGTCTGAGGAGAGAAGGAATTTCTTGTTCGCCGCGGTCTTGAGCTCGGTCATCTTGACCGGGTTGGTCTCCACCCAGCGGGCACGGCCGTCGTCCTCGATCTTCTGCGGGATCTGCCAGTGGTCCTCCGGGTGGTCCACGCACGGGCGTGCGATGACAACGTCCACGGACAGGCCGTAGTCCGGGAACTTGACTTCGACCGAGCGGTACTGGCGCTTCACCTGGCCGGGGAAGGCCTCACCGAGGACGTCCTTCACATGGTCGAGTATCTCGCCCGGACGCAGCGTGGCCGTCGCGTTCCTCAAGCGGGCGAACACGTCGACGTCCTTGACGCGCTTGATTGACACGTCCCGGCCGTAGGAGCCGATGAGGACCGGAGAGACCCCGAGCTCCCTCAACCGGTCGTCGGCCTCCAAGGCCCCGCTTACCTGCTTGTGTGCGTCGGCGGCGTTCTGCGCGTCGGTCTGTGGCTCGATGCGGCGCAGTGCGGCATCGAATTGGGTGGCGAGGGTCGCCATCAGGGCTTCTCCTTTCCAAGTTCGGGCGAGGGCCAGGTGCGGGTGGTGTCCGCTCGCGCCGGTGAAGACCGGGGCTGGGGGTGAGTTCGGTGCCGGAGGCGAGCACCGCGGCGGGAACCAGCCGCTGGACGAGGCCGGAACCGGTGAAGCCGGGCAGGTCCGGCATCGCGCAGCATGACGCCAAGAGCGTGGTTGGTCCGCGTTGCTCCGGTCATGCGCGGGCACCTCCTTGTCGGGTGAGCTGCCCGGCGAACGTTCGCCGGGCAGCGACCTTGTCGCCGCATCGGTTTCATTGAACCAGATGAAACCGCGCGCCGACGTGTCCGCCCCCAGCTCGGCGTGTCGATCTGGAAAACTGGGTGGCGTGCGCATCGAGCTCGCCGGGCGGTGGCCGCTGCTGCGCCGCCTCCGGCTGGTCGAGCCGGCGGCTGGCTCCCTGATCCTGGATGCGCGGCGGCTCACCTTCGCCTCGCCGCTCGACCTCGCGGCGATGGTGGCGCTCGCCCGTTCCGCCGAGGCCGGTGGCGACCGGGTGCGGCTGATCGCGCCACGCGATCACAATGTCACGTCGTACCTCGAACGGTTGGACGTCATCAGCAACCTGCCCGTCGGCGCGGAGGTTGTCGGAGCGCTCGCCGGTGGGCCCCGCGCGGACCGGGCGGACAGCTTGCTCGAAGTCGCGCACCTGACCCCCGATGATGCCGACCGGCTGCTCGATCGACTCGGCCGGGTGTTCACGTCGCGCTACGGGCCCCGCGGGCGCCGGTACTTCGCGGCAGTCGGTGAACTGGTCGACAACGCGATCAGCCATGGGCGGAGCGACCTCGGTGCTTTCATTGCCGCGCAGGTCTACACCGGGACGACCAGCGGTCGGCCCGGTATCGAGTTCGCGGTCTGCGACACCGGGATCGGTGTGCGCGCGCATCTGAGCCGCAACTTGGCCAACGAAGTCCCGGCCGACGATGTGGCGGCCTTGAAGACGGCACTCAGGCCAGGGGTGACCGGCACTCAAGAGGAGCGAGGTCATGGTCTGAACGACCTGTGGCGAGCCGTGCCGGAAACGGGCTTTGCCCGCTTGCAGCTGCGCAGCGGCAAAGGCCTCGCCAGTGTTGTCGGCCACGGTGGCACGAGACGTCCGAGGTGCGTACTCGACGAAGTCGACGTGCCGGGGACCTGGGCATGGCTGCGAGTGCGTCCTTACTAGTCACCGCCGCTTGTGCTTCAATGGCTTCAATGAAACGGGGAGGCTTGTGATGGGACGGCATCATCTGTACCGCGTGAGCGAACACGGCTCCTTCCTCGCCACCCGTAGCACCGCCAAGCTCGCGCGGGAGTCACTGGAGCACGAGGCGTCCACCGCGCCGCACGATGCTGAGATCATCATCGACTTCACCGGAGTCGATGCCATGACCATCAGTTTCGCCGACGAGTTTCTCGGGAAGTTCTACGTCGCGGTCGCCACCGGAGATGTTGCGGTATCGGCTGTGCTGCTTCGGGGGTTGAACGAGGAGACCCTTGAAACCATGCAGATATGCCTTGATCGACGCGAGCTGATGGCAGCCACTGTGGACGGTGATGAGATCCACCTGATAGCAGCGCCGGAGCATTTGGATGAGACGTATCGCCATGCTGTCGCGCTGCGGCGGTTTCGCGCCGGGGAGTTGTCCGAGCGTCTCGGTGTCACGCTGCAGAACGTCAACAATCGGCTGAAGCGCCTGGTATCGAGTGGCACGCTCAAGCGCGAAAAAAGCATCCCGTCGAACAGAGGTGGCAAGGAATTCGTGTACACGATTCCGGGATCGTGGTGCGAAGGGACCACGTAGGTGACGCAAGACGTTTCCGCTGGTCGCGCTGACGAGGCGCCGACTCTGGTCTTCGTCAACTATCGGGGCAGGGACACGGCTTCCGCCGCGGCGCTCGTCCATGCCGAGTTGTCGGCCAGATTTGGTGCGAAGTCTGTCTTCCTGGACTACGAATCCATTCCCTTGGGTCGCGACTTCGAGCCGGTTTTGCTTTCCCGGGTGCGTGAAAGTGCTGTCTTGCTCAGCCTGATCGGCGCTCGCTGGCTGACCGGCGAGCCTGGCAGCCGTGCCATCGACCATCCTGACGATTGGGTGCGCCGGGAGATTCTTGAAGCATGGGAGCACGGTGTTCCTGTCGTGCCGGTCTTGTTCGAGGGCGCGCGGTTGTCCGCGGAAGAACTGCCCGCCGAGTTGGTGGGGTTGACCAAGCTCCAGTACTTCGAGATCCGTGCTCGGCGGCAACGCCACGACATCGCCGGTCTCGCGGAGCGGCTTGCGCGAGAGATCCCTGGTCTGCGCGATCTTCCGGTGGATGACCTGAGCCCGTGGCAAGCCATCGTCGCGGCGGTCCAGCGGCCCACGGGAGTTGGAGCCGGTGCTGCGGCCTCCATCGCCGTGAGTGCCGATGGCACCGTCAGTCTTCGGCGCCCCGTCGCTTCGGCTGCTGACCGGCAAATATCCCGGGATCAGCGGCTTTTCCAGGACATGGTTTACGCAGCGGGTCTCCGAGACGACGACGCCGCCGATCGCGCGGCTCGCGATTGGATGGAACGTCGTGCCGCCGGCGGGGCGCCCGAAGTCAATCGTGAGGAGATCGAGCGAGCGGTCGTCGAACTCGGGTTGTGTGCCGCACGTCCTCGCGCCGTGCTTTCGGTAGCCACCCTGAAACCCGATGTCATGGCAGCGCAAGCCGACTACTCCCTGGATTGGGTCGACAGGTTCGAAGGGGATTCGCCGTACCTCAAACGGCGCCCGCTTGCCCCGTCGACGTGGGCCGAACTCCAGGCGGAGATCGAGGAGATCCCGCGGAACCTGCCGGTCGGGCACCCTGAGATTCTGCTGACCGGCAGTCTCCGGCAGGCCACCGCCTTCGCGGTCGGCAGTGCGCTCCGAATGGTCACTGGGGTGGACGTCGCTGTCAACCAGCGTGGAGCACTCTGGGCGTCGAACACGGACTTCGAGACCGTGGCGGTCCCCGCGTTGTCCGAGTATCCGATCGGCGGGGGAGGGGATCTGGCCGTAGCGATCGCGGTGTCCGCCGACCCGGTGGAGGAGGTCCTCGCGTTCATCGACGAGGCCGGAGTCCCGGCCGGGCGGCTCCTCTGCCTGTCGCCAGCCCTCGGGATCCGCGACAACGCCATCCCCAGTCCCGCCGTGGCCACCGCGTTCGCACAAGGTTGCCGTGACGCCGTCCGGAAAGCATGTCAGGACAGCCCCAGGATCCACCTGTTCCTGGCGGGACCGATGGGCTTGTCACTTCTGCTCGGCCACCGCTGGAATCGACTGCGCCCAACGGTGGTGTACGAAGATGTGCAAGGAGTGACGGTCTACGAGCGTGCGTTCACAGTCGCAGCCTGAAGTCCCGAAGTTGCCCGTACTGGACTGGACGTGATCGCTGCGGTACTCACCGCGAAGCGGAAGCTGCCGGAGGTCGACCGATCCGTGTGCGCCCCCGGATCTGGAGCGGATCGTCGAGCACAACGATCTGAGCAAGGAACAGCGGGAAGGCGGTGATCCGCGGCGCGCGGCACTCCTCGATCACCGTGACCGTGGACACCTAAACCGCCGGGAGTCCCTCGGGCGCGAGACGACCACAAAGGACAACCAGAAACTATCCCGGGAAACACAAAACTCCAGGTCAGCGCTGTTGCTGACCTGGAGTCTGGGAGTGCGCCATCAGGGACTCGAACCCCGAACCCGCTGGTTAAGAGCCAGCTGCTCTGCCAATTGAGCTAATGGCGCCGGGCGGGTTTCCTGCTCTCCCGCACCAACGAGAGAAACTTTAGCACGCGGTTCCGGGCCCCTTCACGGGGGTCCCCCGAAGCGAGTTCGACCCAGTTGACCAGTCCCGCACACACTCCGGAACGTGGTCGGGCACACTGTAGCCGGACACTTGGGGCATTCTTCTAATCGAAATGGACGGTCTTCCATGAGCGGTCGGGGCGGAGTGGGGCGTCGCCCGATTACAGGGCGTTCCGGGGTGCGGTTGTCGTTGCTGGCGGTCGCGGCCGGGCTCATCATCTCGGGTTGCACGTCGGGGCCGGAGGCGGAACCCGGCCCTGGCGGTCAGGAAGCCCCGAAAGAGACCTCGACGGCCCCGCCGAGGCCGGTGTCGCTGGCGCTGACACCGGCGCAGGGCGCGGCGGACGTGGCCCCCGGCGAGCCGGTGCGGGTCAACGCCACCGACGGCAAGATCAACGACGTGAAGCTGACCAACGCCGAGGGCAAGCTGGTGGCAGGCCAGCTCGCCCCGGACGGCGCGGGCTGGGTTTCCACCGAGCCGCTCGGTTACGGCAAGAGTTACACGCTGACCGCGACGGGCACCGGCACCAACGGCCAGCCGACCACCTCGACCTCGGCCTTCAACACGGCGAAGCCGGCCAGGCAGACCACCGTGTCGATCAACGCGCAGGACGGCGAGACGGTCGGCGTCGGCATGCCGATCATCTTCACCTTCGGCATGAAGGTGGCGGACAAGGCGGCCGCGGAGAAGGCGCTGGAGATCAAGTCGGAGCCGCAGGTCGAGGGCGCGTTCCACTGGTTCAGCGACACCTCGGTGATCTGGCGGCCGAAGGACTACTGGCCGTCGGGCACGAAGGTCTCGGTGAAGGCGGCGGTGTACGGCAAGCACCTGGGCAACGGCACCTACGGCAAGGAGGACCGGGCGGCGAACTTCACCATCGGCGACAAGCTGGTGGCGGTGGCCGACGGCGCGACCTTCCAGATGAAGGTGTCGATCAACGACCAGGAGGCCAAGGTGATGCCCATCTCGATGGGCAAGAAGTCCTCCAGCACGCCGAACGGCAACTACACGGTGATGAGCGAGCACAACGGCTACACCATGGACTCGAGCACCTACGGCGTGCCGACGGACAGCGCCGCCGGTTACCGCACCTACGTGCAGTACGCGGTCCGCATGTCGAACAGCGGGATCTTCTACCACTCGGCGCCGTGGTCGGTGGGTTCGCAGGGCAAGCGCAACGTGAGCCACGGCTGCATCAACCTGTCGACCGAGAACGCGAAGTGGATGATGGACACCTCGAAGAAGGGCGACATCATCACCGTGCAGAACGGCGGCCCGCAGACCCTGGCCGCCACCGACGGCTGGTCCGTCTGGCAAATGTCCTGGGACGACTGGAAATCCGGCGGCCAGAAGAACTGACCACAAGCCACGCACGGGCCCCCGCACCACCCCGGTGCGGGGGCCCTTTCACAAACCACCACACAACAAGCAAACGTGCCCAGCCACCACGGGGGTCCAGGGGGCTCCGCCCCCTGGCGGGGGCCTGGGGGTCCGACCCCCAGAAAAACGACAAAACCCCAGCGTGGGAAGGGAGGAACTCCCGACCACGCTGGGGCCACTGGGGTGAGTGACGGGACTTGAACCCGCGACTTCCTGGACCACAACCAGGTGCTCTACCAACTGAGCTACACCCACCGTGCGAGGCGGTCTGACGATCACCTCGGCTGGACTATCGTAGCGTGCCCGTTCGAGGGGTTATCCGCGGGGCTGCTTGAGGACTTCGGCGGCGGCCGCGCGGGCTTGTTCGGTGGTGGGCCCGGGTTGCGGCACGAAGGCGACGCGCCGGTAGTAGTCGAGTTCGCCGATGGATTCGCGGATGTCGGCGAGCGCGCGGTGGGCGAGGCCTTTCTCGGGCTTGGCGTAGTAGATCCGCGGGTACCAGCGCCGGACGAGTTCCTTGACCGAGGACACGTCGACCATGCGGTAGTGCAGGTGCGAGTCGAGCGCGGGCATGTCGCGGACGATGAAGCCGCGGTCGGTGGCGATGGAGTTCCCGGCGAGCGGGGCGGTGTTGGGTTCGGGCACGTGCTCGCGCACGTAGTCGAGCACTCGCTGCTCGGCTTCCTCGAGGGTGACCGTGGACCGGCGCACCTCCTCGGTGAGTCCGGACCGGGCGTGCATCTCGCGGACCACGTCGGGCATGTTGGCGAGGGCTTCCTCGTCGCAGTGGATGACGAGGTCGAGGCCTTCGCCGAGGATGTTCAGGTCCGCGTCGGTGACCAGGGCCGCGATTTCGATCAAGGCGTCCTTGCCCAGGTCGAGGCCGGTCATCTCGCAGTCGATCCAGACAAGACGATCGTTCACCCGGGCACCCTAACTCTTCCGGGGCACTTTCGCGGGCGCGACCTGCGGTTCCCGCGGTTACGCTCGGCCGGACGGCGTAACGGGAGGGCGGACATGGACCAGGACGTCTCGGCGATCACCGACGGTTACCGGACCGACGGTGCGGCACTCGAACTGGGGTCGGTGGTGCTCGGCGGGGAGGTGCGCCCGGGTGCCGGGGTGCGGCTGCCGCTGGCCACGCTGAACCGGCACGGCCTGGTCGCGGGCGCGACGGGCACGGGCAAGACCAAGACGCTGCAGTTGATCGCCGAGCAGTTGTCGGCGGCGGGCGTGCCGGTGGTGCTGGCGGACGTGAAGGGCGATCTGTCCGGTTTGGCCGAACCGGGGGAGCCGAACGACAAGCTGGCCAAGCGCGCGGAGGAACTCGGCGACGACTGGCAGGCGTCGGGCTTCCCGGTGCAGTTCCTCTCGCTGGGCACCGAGGGCCGCGGCGTGCCGGTGCGCGCGACGATCACCGGTTTCGGGCCGATCCTGCTGTCGAAGGTGCTGGGCCTCAACGAAACGCAGGAGTCCACGCTCGGCCTGATCTTCCACTGGGCCGACGAGCGCGGCCTGCCGCTGCTGGACCTCAAGGACCTCCGCGCGGTGATCACCCACCTGACCAGCGACGAGGGCAAGGCGGACCTGAAGGGCATCGGCGGGGTGTCCGCGGCGACCGCCGGTGTGATCCTGCGCGCACTGGTCAACCTGGCGGCGCAGGGCGGGGAGGACTTCTTCGGGGAGCCGGAGCTCGAGGTCGCCGACCTGATGCACGAGGGCGTGATCAGCCTGCTGGAGCTGGACAACCTGCAGAGCAAGCCCGCGTTGTTCTCCACCTTCCTGATGTGGTTGCTGGCCGAGCTGTTCGAGGAACTGCCGGAGGCGGGCGACCTGGACAAGCCGAAGCTGGTGTTCTTCTTCGACGAGGCGCACCTGCTGTTCGACAACGCGTCGAAGGCCTTTCTCGACAGCATCGAGCAGACGGTCAAGCTGATCCGGTCGAAGGGCGTCGGCGTGTTCTTCTGCACGCAGTTGCCGACCGACGTGCCGAACGCCGTGCTGTCCCAGCTGGGCGCGCGGGTGCAGCACGCGATCCGCGCGTTCACGCCCGAGGACCAGAAGGCGCTGACGAAGACGGTCCGGACCTATCCGAAGACCGCGCACTACGACCTGGAGGAGGCGCTGACCTCGCTGGGCATCGGGGAGGCGGTGGTGACCGTGCTGTCCGAACGCGGTGCGCCGACGCCGGTCGCGTGGACCAGGCTGCGGGCGCCCAGGTCGAAGATGGGCTCGATCGGCGAGGAGGCGATCCGCGCGTCGGCCAAGGCGTCGCAGCTGCACGGCAAGTACGCCGAGACGATCGACCGCGAGTCGGCCTACGAGAAGCTGGCCGCGAAGGTGGCGGCCACGGCGCCCGAACAACAGCCCGAACAACAGCCCGCGGAGCAGCCCCGGCCGGACGAGCCGGAGGGCCCCGGTTTCATCCAGAAAACCATGGACAACCCGGCGGTCCGCTCGTTCCTGCGCTCGGCCGCGAGCGCGCTGGGGCGGGAGGTCACGCGTGGCCTGTTCGGGAACCGCCGCCGCTGAAAACCTGACACACCCTGTCAGGTTGGGCTGCCAGGCTGAGGTCATGCCGAAGATCACTGCCGCGTTCACCGTGGACAACTGGGAGCCGTCGACCCTCGATGAAGCGGAGGGCGCCGAACTGGGCCAGGTGCGGTTGACCAAGACCTTCACCGGGGCCGTCGAGGGGACCAGCACGGTCACCATGCTCAGCGCGATCAGCGAAACCGGGCAGGCGTACGTCGCCTTCGAGCGGTTCAGCGTGTCCGTCGAGGGGCGCAAGGGCGGTTTTGTGCTCCAGCACGCCGCTCTCGCGGACAGCTACGAGCTGAAGATCCTGCCCGGCTCCGGGATCGGGGAGTTGGCGGGCATCACCGGGTCGGCGATGATCACCAAGCACGAGGACGGCGGCCACACGCTGGAGCTGGACTACCTGCTCGATTGACAAAAAAACTTGTCGGTGGGACCGTGGGCGGATGAACGAGATCGTGGTGATCGACGACGCCGAGGCCGCCGGCGCGTCGCTGGACCCGATGCGGGCCCGCCTGCTCGCCGAACTGGCCGAGCCGGGCTCGGCCACCACCCTGGCCAAGAAGCTGGGCCTGGCCAGGCAGAAGATCAACTACCACCTGCGCGCGCTGGAGCAGCACGGGCTGGTCTCGCTGGTCGAGGAACGCCGCAAGGGCAACGTCACCGAGCGCGTGCTGCGGGCCACCGCGTCCTCGTACGTCATCTCACCGAGCGTGCTGGGCGCGGTGGAGCCCGATCCGCGGCAGTCGCCGGACAGGCTGTCCGCGCGCTGGCTGCTCGCGGTGGCTTCGCGCCTGGTGCGTGACGTCGGTGAGCTGCTCACCGGGGCGCAGCGGGCGGGCAAGAAGCTGGCCACCTTCACCATCGACGGCGACGTGCGGTTCGCGACTGCCGCCGATCGCGCGGCATTCGCCGAAGAACTCGCCGAGGCGGTCACGTCACTGGTCGCCAAGTACCACGACGACTCGGCCCCCGAGGGCCGCACGCACCACCTCGTGGTCGCCGTCCACCCGGAACTCAAGAAGCCGCAGGCATAACCGAGCGGGTGGACCACCCCGACCCTGGTCCACCCGCTCGCCCCCTCGCTCACCCCTGCTCGAGTTGCTCCACGATCTTTACCGCGTCGTTGATCGGGATCGCGAAGCCGATGCCGATGCTGCCGCCCGACGACGGCGAGTAGATCGCGGTGTTGATCCCGATCACCTCACCGTTCGCGTTGACCAGCGGGCCACCCGAGTTGCCGTGGTTGATCGACGCGTCGGTCTGGATGGCGGTGTAGCTCGGCCCCTGCTGTTGCTGCGTGCTGGTCCGCCCGAACGGCGACTGCTGCTGCTCCTGCTGCCCGAGGTCGGACAGGTTCCGGCCGACCGCGCTGACGATGCCCGAGGTCACCGTGTTCTGCAGGCCGCCGGGCGAGCCGATGGCGACCACTTCGGACCCGACCCGCACCTGGCTCGAATCACCGAGCTTGGCCGCGGTCAGGCCACTGGCGTTCTTCGCCTGCAGCACCGCGATGTCGGCCTTGCTGTCCGCGCCGAGCACGCTCGCCTGGTACTTCGTGCCGTCGGACAGCGTGATCGTGACGTCCCCGCTGGCGCCTTCGACCACGTGCGCGTTGGTCAGGATCTTGCCATCGGACGAGAGGATCACCCCGGACCCGATCGCCTCGCCCTCGCGGGTGGTCACGTTGACCTGCACCACGCTCGGCAGCACCTGCTGCGCCACGGACGAGACGTCCGAACCGGAGTTCGCGACGGTCTGCCCGGTGGCCGTGCCGAGCGCGCTGGTGCCGGTGCTCGCCGGGGCGTCGTCGGCCAGGCCGACGAGCGCGGCCCCGCCCGCCCCGCCGACCAGTGCGGCGGCGACGGCGGCCGCGCTCACCAGCACGGCGAGGCGCTTCGGCTTGCGGGCCGGCGCCGGATAGAACGGCGGCTGCTCGTGGTGCTGCGGGGTGAACAACGGGTTCTGCCGGTTCTCGTCCATGCACCCAGGTTCACGCGCCCGCTTGTGAGCAAGCTGTGGATTACCCGCGGACTTTTCTGAGAAGAATCAGCTGAGAAACCCCTGTGGTCAACCGAAGAACGACGGAACGTCCAGTGCACCTCCCGCCGCTTCGAACTCCTGGTGCACCGCCGTGCGCAGGTCCGCGTCGGCCAGGTAGTCCGCCGCGGTCAGCGCGAGCCCGAGCGCCCCGTCGACCACCGCGCGATCCCCGGCGGGCGACCCGGCCGCTTCGGCGAATTCCTTGGTGTGCAAGGCAACCGTCGGCCCGGACACGGCGAGCATCGGGTGGATCGCCGGCATCCGGTAGCTCAGGTTCCCCAGATCCGTCGAGCCGGTGAGGAACTCCGGCACGATCCCCGGCGGCAACGGCTTGCGGCCGCAGCCCTCCTGGTTGACCGCCCACCGCCCGGCGAGCGCGCCGTTGAACCGGATCGGCAGGTACGCGGGCTGCTCGTCCCAGTGCAGTTCCACACCGCAGCCGGTCATCTCGGCCGCGCCGTGCGCGATCTTGGTCATCCGCTCGGCCAGGTCGCGCAGCGTTTCCGGCTGCCCGGAGCGCAGGTAGAACAGCACCGCGGCGCGATCCGGCACCACGTTCGGCCGCGCGCCGCCGTCGGTGAACACGCCGTGCACGCGGTCGGTGCCGGGCAGGTGCTGCCGCAGCGCCGCCACGCCCTGGTACGCGGCGACGGCGGCATCGAGCGCGTTGCGGCCCATGAACGGCTGCGCCGAGGCGTGCGCGGCGACCCCGTGGAAGACCATCTCCAGCTGCCGCCTGCCGAGGAACGGGTGCATCGCGATGTCGTGGCTGAACGGGTGCAGCATGAGCACCGCGTCCACGTCGTCGAAAACGCCGGCCCTGGCCATGGTTTCCTTGCCGCCACCGCCTTCCTCGGCGGGCGTGCCGAACAGCGAGACCCGCCCGCCGAGGCGTTCGACGACGGCCGCGGCACCGAGGAAACCACCGGCCGCGGTGGCGCAGATGATGTTGTGCCCGCAGCCGTGGCCGACGCCGGGCAGCGCGTCGTACTCGGCGAGCAGCGCGACGTGCGGGCCGCCCTCGCCGACCGTCGCGCTCAGCGCCGTCTCCAGCCCGCCGACGCCGACGGTCGCCTGGTGCCCGTGGTTCTGCAGCAACTCGGCGAGCGCGCGCACGGAACGCGTCTCGGCGAAGCCCTCTTCCGGATGGGCGTGCAGGTCCTGGCTCAACGCGACGAGGTCCTGCGCGCGGGCGTCGATCAGGCTGCCGACCTCGGCGCGGATCTCCTCGGGCGCGCCGCGGTGGGGCGAGCCGAGCGGTTCGGCGGCTTCGACCGCGTCCGCGGTCTCGGCGACGATCGCGCGGAGGTAGGCGTCGTCGGGCTGGCTGGGGCTGGCGTGGTGGGGAGCCGTCATTGCCGCATGCTAATGCGTCGCACCGACGATCTGCGTGACCCCGGAATAGCGTTCGCTGATCTCGGTGAAACCGCGTGCCCGCAGCAGGTCGCCGACCTCGCCGCGGTCGAACATGCGCTGGCCGCTGGCGAGTCCGGTCAGCGTGTCCAGCTCGCGGATCGGCGGGCAGTCGCGCCGCGCGCTGGTCAGCAGCGCCAGCCGCCCGCCCGGTTTCAGCACCGAGGCGAAGGAATCCAGCGCGGCTTCCGGATCGCCGAACATGTGCAGCGCGGCGAAGCAGCACACGGCATCCACAGTGGACGGCCGCAGCGGCAGGTGCACGGCGTCCGCGCGGAGGTAGGCGACCGACGCGGCACCGCCCGCCTCGACGGCTCGCGCCAGCATGGTGCGCGAGCCGTCGAGCCCGACGGCCAGCCCGTCCGGGCCGACCGCCTCCCCGAAGGCACGGGTGAAGCGGCCGGTCCCGCACGCCACGTCGAGCACCACCTGCCCGCGCCGCAGCCGCAGCAGGTCGGTGGCCAGGTCGACCTCGCCGGTCATGCTCGGCCCGCGCAGGCCCTTGGCGAGCCTGCCCAGCGCCGGCCGCCAGTACCGCTCGTAGATCGCGGACACCAGGCCCACGCTCATCAGCACCTGCGCCGGCCCGGTCGGCGGCCCGGCCTGCGTGCGGTCGCCGAGCAGGTCCGGATAGCCGGCGGTGGTCCGCACCGGCGGGGTTTCGAGCAGGTCGAGCAGGCGGTCCTGGCTGGTCTCGGTCGGCATCACGCACTCCAGGAGCAGTTGGGATACCGAGAGTATGTCAGCGCCGGTCCTCGCGCAAAGCCCTCGGCAACGGGGGCCAGTGCAGGCTGCGGTCCGCCGCGAGCTGCCTCGCCAGCGCGGCCCAGTCCGGCGGTGGCACCGCGGCGGCCGCGCGTTCCGGATCGATGCCGTTGGCCTTGAGCAGGCGATGGGGCTTGCGCCCGAGGAAGGCGACGGCGGTCCGCGCCGGGGCGTGCGGCGTGCGGTGGGCCGCCTGCAGGAGTGTCCACAGTGCTCGGTCGGTGAGCTTGTCCGGTTTGCCGCGCCGGTGCACGGTCAGGTGCGCCGAGTCCACCTTCGGGGCCGGGCTGAAGTGCCTGGCCGGGATGCGCCGCACCAGCCTGAGTTCGAACCTCGCCGCCCACCAGGCGGTTTCGAGGTCGCGGGGGCTGGTGGCGCTGAGCCGTTTCGCGAATCCCCATTCGACGATCAGCGCCGCCCGGTCCAGTGCCGAGGCGGTCGGGCTGAGCAGGCGGCGCATGAGTGCGGTGGACACCGCGTAGGGAATGCTCGCGACCACGGCGAATTTCTTGCGTGGCAAGGAAAAGGTGCGCGCGTCGGCCGGGATGACCCGGACGTTGCGTGCGTCGGACAGCCGGGTCCGCAGTTTGCGCACGAACTCGGGATCTCGTTCCACGGCAAGGATTTCGGCGCCGGTCCTGGCCAGCGGCGCGGTGATCGCGCCGTGGCCGGCGCCGAAGTCGACCACCAGGTCGGCTTCGGTGATCGCCGCCGAGCGCACCAGCTCGTCGGCGATCCGGGGCGCGGCCAGGAAGTGGACGCCGGACGGATTCGGCTTGGGGTGTTTCCGGGCAGGATGAGATGACCCGTTGGCGGGCATGGTCGCTCCACGTCAGGACGAAGGAAGCGTGCGGAAGGCACGCGTGGACGTCGAGACGCGGCGACCGGAACAGGTCGTGCGGACGGATCAGGCGCGGATGATCAGCGCCTGGTGCTCAGTGAAGAGGGGACGGCCGCCGCGTCAGGCGTGCCGCGGCCGAGGCCGGGCGATCGCTGCGCGGCAGATGTAAGTAGCTCCCATGCGCTCGAAGCTAGCACCACCCGCAACCGGTTTTCGCGCCGGAACTGTCGGGGCTGCCCGCTAGCGTCGCGAGCGGCGAGGAAGAGGAGGTACCGATGTCGCCGATCACGGCGTGGCGGCCGGGTGCAGCCGTGGCGATCACCCCGCGCGGTCCGTTCGACCTGCGGGCTTCAATGCGGTTCCTGGGCGAGTTCGGGCCGGCGGGGCGGCCGGACGCGGCGGGGGAGCCGGGCACGCTGCGGCTGGCCTTCCCGGTCGACGGCTGCTGGCAGCCGGCGGGTGTGGTGGCCCGGCAGCACGACGGTGGGGTGGTCGAGCTGGAGGCCGATGGCGAGTCGGCCGCCGAAGCCTGCCGTCAGGCCGAGCGGATCCTCTCGCTCGACTTCGACGCGGCCGCGGTCGCCGAGGCGGTCCGGGGCGACCGGGTGGCGAGGAGCCTGGTCGCCTCCGCCGCGGGCCTGCGGCCGGTGCTGTTCCACTCGCCGTACGAGGCGGCCTGCTGGGCGATCATCGGGCAGCGGATCCGCATGGTCCAGGCGGCGGGGATCAAGCAGCGGATCGCCGACCGCTACGGCGCGAAGCTGACCGTCGACGGCCACTCGATCAGCTCGTTCCCCGCGCCGAAGGCACTGCGCCTGCTGGAACGGCCGCTGGGCCTGCCCGAAACGAAGATGAAGCAGCTGCGCATCCTCACCGGCGCCGCCGAGCAGGGCGTGCTGGACGCCGGGCGCCTGCGAGCCCTGCCCGCCGAGGTCGCGCTGGCCAGGCTGCGGAAACTGCCCGGCATCGGCCCGTTCTCCGCCGAGCTGATCCTGATTCGCGGGGTCGGTCACCCGGACGTCTTCCCCCGCCACGAGAAGCGGCTGCACGAGGAAATGGCGCGTGCTTACCAGGTCGACGCCCAGGACGTCGACCAGCTGGCCCGCATCGCCGAGCGCTGGCGGCCCTACCGGAGCTGGGTCGGCTTCCTGTTCCGCGCGGCGGCCATCCGCGCCGAGGGGCGGTGAAAGGGGGCGTCACACCGATCCAACTTCATATGTGCTGAGGTGTCCGCGTGGAAGGCACCGACGGATTCTGGGGACTGTTCGACGCACAGCCGGATCCGCCGGGTCTGGTGGCGCTCATCACCGGCGTGGCCGCGCTGCTGCTGGTGGTGTCCGGCACCCCGTGGCGGCTCGCGCGCAACCTGGTGACGATCGTGCACGAGGCGGGCCACGCGTTCGCCGCGGTGCTGGTCGGCCGTCGCCTGCAGGGCATCCGGCTGCACTCGGACACCTCGGGCGTCACCGTCTCGCGTGGCAAGCCGACCGGGCCGGGCATGGTGCTGACCGCGCTCGCGGGCTACCCGGCCCCCGCGTTGCTCGGCCTGGCCTTCGCCGCGCTGGTCAACGCCGACCGCATCTCGGTGCTGCTCGGCGTCGCCGCGGTGCTGCTGCTGGGCGTGCTCGTGATGATCCGCAACGTCTACGGCGCGTTCTCGGTGGTCGCCGCCGCGATCGGGCTCGGCTGCGTTGCGCTGCTCGCGCCACCCGGGGTGCAGGCGGTCTGCGTGTACGCGATCACGTGGTTCCTCCTGCTCGGTGGTGTGCGCCCGGTCTTCGAGCTGCAGTCCAAGCGACGGCGCGGTGCGGCCCGTGATTCCGACGTCGACCAGCTGGCCCGGCTCACCGGCGTGCCGGTGGCGTTGTGGCTGCTCGCGCTCGGTGTGCTCGCGTTCGGCAGCCTGTTCCTCGGCGGGAGCTGGCTGCTCGAACCCGTGCTCAGCTGAGTTCACGCGTGCGGCAAACTGGACGCATGAGCGACGACGTGGCCAAGGCAGTCGAAGAGTGCGCACGGGCGGCGAAGCGTGCCGCGCCATCGCTGGCCGCCGCGCCGGACGAGGCCATCGACGCCTCGCTCGTCGGCATGGCCGAGCGCCTGCTGGCGAACCGCGAAGCCGTGCTCGAGGCGAACACCGCCGACGTGGCCAAGGCGCGTGAGGACGGGATGAGCGCTGGCCTGCTCGACAGGCTGACGATCACCGAGGAGCGGCTCACCGGCATGGCCGAGCAACTGCGCCTGCTCGCCGCCGCCCCGCACCCGGAGCGCAGCCTTCCGCTGTCCACTTTGGAGGGTGGGCTGCGGCTGGTGGAGCGGCGCCGCCCGGTCGGCGTGATCGGCGCCAACTACGAGGCCCGGCCGAACGTCACCGTCGATGTGGCGTCCCAGCTGGTGAAGTCGCGCAACGCCGGGGTGCTGCGCACCGGTTCGGCCGCGCTCGGCTCCGCCCAGCGCCTGCTCGAGATCGTCATCGCGCCCGCGCTGGCCGAGGCCGGAATCGACCAGGACGCGGTGCAGCTCGTCCCGCGTGCCGAGCGGCACGCCGCGGCCGCGCTGGTCGCGCAGCCCGGCCTGATCCCGCTGGTCATCCTGCGGGGCAGCGGGGACAGCACCCGCGCGCTCGCCACCGAAGCCGCCCAGCACGGGGTGCGCACGCTCGCCCACGCCGACGGCGGCGGCGTGCTCTTCGTCGACGAGGCCGCCGACCTGGAGAAGGTGCGTGAGCTCGTCTCGGGCAGCCTGGACCGGCTCGGCGTGTGCAACCGGCTGAACCTGCTGCTGATCGACGAGAGCATTCACGACAAGGCGTGGCCGGTCGTCAGCGAAGCCCTCGCCGGCCGCGGCGTCACCGCTTCGCTGCCGCCGCACGAGCACGCCATCGGGTACGAGTGGGCGCTGGACTCCGATCGCGAGGCCACCGTCACCGTCTCGACCGTGGCGGGCGTCGAGGAAGCCACGCGGATCGCCAACGAGCAGACCTCCGGTCTCGCCGCGGGCATCGCCACCGAGAACGCGGCCACCGCCGAGGCCTTCTTCGACGGCTACACCGGCACCGGGGTCTTCTGGAACGCTCCCACCCGCCTGCTCGACGGCTTCAAGCTGCGCGGGGTCCCGGAAACCGGGATCAACCTGGACAAGGTGCCCGGCCCGCGTGGTCCGGTCACCTACACCGATCTTTACGTCCGCCAGTACGCGGTACTGCCCGCCGACCGCTGATACTGTTTCAAAATTCAATTTCCTGATGCGTTCGATGGCCACTGTGACATCGAACGCATCAGTGTTTCAGCGTGCCTTCTCCAGGTAATTCTCCACCGCCTGACGCACGATGTGCGCCATGCTCACCCCGCGTTTCCTGGCGATTCTTTCGGTGGCTTCGTAGGTGTCGCTGGAGACCCTGGTCCGCAGATCCTTGCCCAGCGTGCTCAGGCCCTGGGGCTGCGGCTCTCTTCGACCGGTCGCGACTTTGTCCGGCACCATGACTCCTATCCAGTGGACGGCCCAACACGGCCACAATAGTGGCGCCCGGTTATCCGTGGCGCGAATTCAGCCGGGCGAGGAGAAGAACCGTCCGAATGGCGGGACCATGGTGTAGTCAGTTCATCACCGGGTATGAATGAATTCACGCATCCGCACCCGTATTGGCCCCTGTGCCGACAGCGGGGCGTTGTTCAGGAAGCCGCCGCGTCGACCGCGTCGAGCAGTTCCTCGACGGCCGGGTCGTCCACCGCTTCCTTGATGCACTGCCACAGCTCGAGGTTCGCCAGTGCCCAGCGCGAGTATTCGGCGGCGGCCTCGGCGTTGTAGAAGTAGTAACCCTCGTCGTGCACGTCCCGCTGCTCGCCGACGATCTTGTTCGCCAGCTCGCGCAGGCTGAGCCCGTTCTCGCGCAGGTACTTGTGCGCAAGAATCACCGGGGTCACCGGCAGTGCCTTGAACAGGGTGTCGGCGTCGCTGAGCGCCTGCGCTTCGAGCGAGATGTCCGGGCCGCGATTGGCCATCTCGGCCTCGTCGATGATCGCGTCGATGCGTTCCGCGGCACGGAGCGGCACCCCGGCGTCGGCGAGCAGCCGCATCCGCAGCCCGCTGCCCTCGGCGGCGGGGGAGTTGCGGCGGACCAGGTAGTTGACGTCGTGCACCAGCGCGGCCGTTTCGACGATGCTCACGTCGGCGCCGTTGCGCTCGGCGAAACCGACGGCCTTCGAACGGACGAAGCTGACGTGGTGCCAGCCGTGGAAGGGCAGCCGCTCGGCGTAGCGCCGGCAGAGCTGCCGCACGGCCTGCTCGACGGCGTCGATCGCCGCGGCGGGCACGGTGCTGAAGGTCGCGTGAACCAGGGTGTGGGCGCGCATTGTCGATCCCCTCCGAACCGGCTCGGGAAGGTAGCCGGGTGGAGTGATGGTAATCGCTTGCGCGCGACCGGTGACTTCAGATTCGTTCCAGAAGCTCCCCCAAACGGGTTTCCACCGGGACGTGACGATGACTCGTTCGGGTCAATGGGTCAAAGGAAACGCTCCATTCGCTCACTGGTCGTGATTTCACCAGAAAGGTCATCGTGTTGTCAGCGGCTTTCGGGATGCGGTGGAACTCGTCGGCCAGCAGCACGCCCGTGGTGCCGGCGGGGTAGTCGTCACCGTGGATCAACTCGGCCGAAGTGATCAGCCCGCTGGCCGCGTCCAGCGTCGCGGCGTAGCGCTCGTGCAGGTAGCTGCCGCGCAGGATGGTGGTCCAGAAGTGGTACCGGTGGTTGTGCACCGAATCGGCGTAACCGTGTCGCCAGTCCCGTTGCGGTTTGTATTCGTGCAGCCAGAACGAAAAGGGCTCCTCCCGTTCGTCGCGCAGGCACCAGGCGAAGTGCGTGGTCGTCTCCCTGGAGCGCCGGATCATCGCGCTCGCCGGCTCCGGTGGCAGGGATTGGATGTGCGCCCGCAGCTCGGCCCGCAGGCCGGGCCGGGCGGCCCAGTGCCGGAAGGGCTCCGCGAGCGCCCGCCAGTCGTCACCGGCGCGATCGGCCACGTCGGCGGCGAGTTCGGCGAGCGGGCATGTGCTGGTCAACACCATCTATCAGCTCCTCAGCCCAGCGGCGGTGGAGAATTCCTGGGAAAAGGACCGGAACCGGCCCTCCAGCTCGCTGAACTGTTCCTCGGACAACGGTCGTCCGGTGGCCTTGCCGAACAGCGCGATGAAATCTGCCCGGGTGGTCTCCGGGGTGATCTGGAAGTGCCTGCCGTTCCGGCCACCGCCGAGCCGGAGGAACTCGGCACGTTCCATGTTGTAGACGAACGAACCCTCGGAGAACCGCAGGGTTCGCGGGTACAGCGCGCTCTCCGGGCCCACGTCGCTGTAGAGCGTGACCCACACGCAGTCGTCGAAGATCTCCAGCCGGTCGAGCGGGGGATCGGTGACCACGGTGAGATCGATCCGGGTGCACCGGCTCCTGGCCAGGAACAACCCGATCAGCCCCATGCCCATCTCGTCCTGCAGCCGCCGCTGGATCGCGTCGTAGTCCGCCTCCGGCCCTTCCTGGCGCAGCAGGTAGCGGGCCCGGCCGCTGATCGTGGTGGCGTCGCTGGGATCGGCCAGCACCGCCCGCATCTCCCACTCGGCGTGGGAGAGCAGCAGCCTCGCGGCGGCGAACCGGCCGGAGAAGCCGCGGAAGAAGTACTGCCTGCTGCCCGCGAGGTCCCGCATCATCAGCTCGTTGAACCTGGGGTCCGGTTCGGGGGTCGCCTCGAACACGTCGGTGGGGAAGAACTCCTTGTTCAGCGACCGGTATTCGGCGGCGAGCTTCTCCAGTGCCCGCTTGCTCTCGTCGATCACCGGCGCCACCAGCGCCCGCTGCGAGGCGGCCGCCGTGATCAGCGTCTGCCCGAAGCCGACCACCGCGGAGATCATCGTGCCGGTGCCGACCGAGTTGACGAAGTTCTTGCCGTTCCCGGGGTCCATGCCGCTGGCCAGGAACAGGCAGCTGATCGAAACCACGACCAGGACGAGCAGGAGCAGGCTGGTCCGCGTCCAGAAGATCTCCTGGAGCGGGCTTCGCGTCCGTTTCCCGTCTCGCCCGGGGTCGGCACGCACGGTTTTCACCTCCTCGGGCAATGGGCTAGCTCAACAGGATGAGAGCTGAGAGTGTCCGTTTGAGTGCGCGGAGTCACTCTACGCGCGCTCAGACGTAGGCGAAATAAGAAATTTGGGCGATACCCAACGCACCGGATCCGGCTACGTGCGGTAGTCGGGAAAACCCTCGTCGACCTCGTTGTCCACCCCTTCGGCGCGGGCTTGTCGCAGGCCAAGCATCTCGGCGGCGAGCTGCTGGCTGCTTTCGAAGCGGTTGCCCGGCCGTTCACGCGCCCGGCGTAACGAGCACGGCTTGAGCCTGCTGTACCCCCGGACAGAAACCGCGCGCCGCGACCGCAGTTCGTAGGCCGGATCGCCGGACAGCTCGGCGGCGAGCTCACGATCGACCACGATGGTGCCCGGCTTGGCCACCGAGGTGAGCCGCGCGGCGAGGTTGACCACCGAGCCGTAGACGTCGCCGAACCGGCTCAGGATGCGCCCGGCGGCCATGCCCGCACGGACCGAGGGGAGCGCGGCGTCGGCCTCGACGCGCTCGTTCAGCGTCAGCGCGATCTCGGCGGCGTCGGCCGCGGTGTCGGCGACGAACAGCACCTCGTCACCGATCATCTTCACGATCTGCCCGTGGTGCTCGGCGATCACCTCGGAGGCGACCGTCTCGAACCCGTCCAGGATGCCGTCCAGCTCGCTTTCGTCGATCCGCCTGGTCAGCCGCGTGAAGCCGACCATGTCCACAAAACCGACGACCTGGCTGCGCGCCTCCAGGTTCTCCTCGGGCGAGGCCAGCGCGCGCCCGGCGTATGCGGCGAGGTGCCGCCGCCACACGTAGCTCTGCACGCGCTCGAGTTCGGGGAGCAGCCGGTCCACCAGCCGCGCGATCTGGCGTTCGTTTCGGCCCAGTTCCGGGTTCTCGGTGATCAGGTCCCACAGCATGTGGACCTGCCATTCGGCCAGCCGCGACAGGTGCTGGCCCAGCGCCCTGGTCACGGCGGTCTCCACACGCGCGTCGACCAGCCCGGCCTTGATCAGGCTGTCCGCCGTGCGCATGGCTTCGACGTCGGCGTCGGTGAAGACCACCTCGTGGTCCTCGACGGTGGCGAAGCCGAGCGCCCGCCAGAGCCGGCGTGCCCGGTCCTCCGGCACGCCCGCCCGTTCGACCACCTGCAGGCGGGTGTACTTGCGCCGGCCGCCGAGCAGCACCTTCTCCAGGCGCTGCTGCAGCTCGCCGGGATTACCCGCGTCCGTCGGCACCTCAGGTGGTGTGCACGATGAGCACGTCCACGCCGGACTTGCGCGCCACTTCCGACGGTACGGAGCCCAGGATGCGCCCGGCCAGCGTGTTCAGCCCGCGGTTGCCGACCACCAGCAGGTCGGCGGACCGCTCGGAGACGATCTTGCGCAGCGACTCGACCGGCTCGCCGACCACCGCGACGGTCTCGATCTTTTCCGCGCCGGCCTTCGCCGCGCGGTCGCGCGCGGAGATCAGCGTGTCCTCGGCGGGGGCGGAGCCGACCACCTGGTACGCCTCGTCACGCAGTACGTCCTGGGCCTTCTCGACGTCCTGCTTGCTCGCCGGGTAGTAGGCGCAGGCGATCACCAAGGTGGCACCGGCGTCCCCGGCGACGGCTGCCGCCCGGTCCACCGCGGCGAACGAAGAGTCGGAACCGTCCGTGCCGACGACCACGGTCTGGTAGGCGCTCATTCGTCTTCCTCCTGCGATCGGTGGGTGCTGAGACTAGGGCTTCTGACGGGCCTGCGCAGGACGCTGACCCGGCGCCGGCTTGCGTGGGGCAGGCTGGGGCGTTGGCTTGGGCAGTTTCACGGTCGCTTCGGCCGAGTTCCCGGCGTTTCCAGAGTTGCCAGCGTTGCCGGAGTTCCCGGACTTCGGCCGCTCCGGTTCGGTTTTTCGCTCCGGCTTCGCCGGGGCCACCGCGGTGGCCCCGCCGGTTTCCTGGTGCAGCACGGCTTCGGCCTCGGAGAGCACCTTGCGCGCGGCCTGCACCTGGGCGGCGATGCTCTCGCGGAGCTTGCGCAGTGCCTCCACGCGCTCGAGGCTGTGGTTGATCCGGCGGTTGGCTTCTTCGGTGGCCTCGCGCACCCGCCGGCGAGCCTCGTCCGCCGCCTCGGTGAGCCGCGCGTTCGCCTCGGTGGTGGAGTCCTGCTTGCGCTTGTTGGCTTCCTGGATGGATTCCCGCTGGCGGCGTTCGATGTCCGCCTTCGCCGCGGCTTCCTCCTCGGCCACCTTCGCGCGGATCTTCGCGGCCTCTTCGGTCGCCTCGCGCAGTCGCCGCTCGGCCTCGGCCTTGCTGGTCGCCTCCTGCTCGGCGAGCACGCGCATGGCCTCGGTCCGGCGAGCCGCCATGGCGATCTCGAAGTCTTCCTCGACCTGGGTGCGACGCTGCTCGGCCTCGCTGTCCAGGCGGTCGCGTTCCTCTTTCGCGGCCTGGGTGATCTTCTCCGCTTCGGCGCGCGCCTGCTCCAGGACGCCGCGGTGCTCGCGCTCCATTTCCTCGCGGCGCTCGTCGAGCTGCTTCAGGCGCACCTCGTGCTCGGCACGCAGCGCCGCCGCGTCCGACTCACCCTTGGCCCTGATGTGCGCGGCCTCGGCCTCGGCGCGGGCCTGCGTGTCCGACGCTTCGTCCTGCGCCAGGCGCAGCATGCGCTGCAGCCG
Source organism: Amycolatopsis albispora (assembly GCF_003312875.1). Classification (NCBI taxonomy): domain Bacteria; kingdom Bacillati; phylum Actinomycetota; class Actinomycetes; order Pseudonocardiales; family Pseudonocardiaceae; genus Amycolatopsis; species Amycolatopsis albispora. Next base: position 4,436,522 of record NZ_CP015163.1, on the reverse strand, counting down.
CTCGGAAAGGCCTTCGAGGGTGGTGGGCGGCAGCGACAGCCGTTCGACCTGACCGCGTAGTTCGGCGATCTCGCTTCGCGCGATCTCCAGCTGGCGGGCCAGGTCACCGGCCTGCGAAATCGCCGCGTCGCGGTCCGAGGTGAGCATCTTGAGCTCGCCGTCGAGCCGTTCGAGGTGGTCATCGACCTGGGCGCGGTGGTAGCCCCGCTTCTCCAGGTCGAAACCGGCTCCCAGTGGGACGAGTTCCCTGTCGTCGCCAAGACTCATTGGTCCACCCTAGCCCGCGGCGTCACACACCTCTGAAGGTGTTTATCGCAGCTATGTGCTTCGCCCGCAGTTCGTGATCACGAACGCCCAGTCCCTCCTCCGGGGCCAGGCACAGCACGCCCACCTTGCCCTGGTGGGCGTTGCGATGCACGTCGAGCGCGGCCTGCCCGGTTTCGGCGAGCGGGTAGGCCTTGGACAGGGTCGGGTGGATCAGGCCCTTCGCGATCAACCGGTTCGCCTCCCACGACTCGCGGTAGTTCGCGAAATGCGAGCCGATGATCCGCTTGAGGTTCATCCACAGGTAGCGGTTGTCGTACTGGTGCAGGTAACCGGAGGTGGAAGCGCAGGTGACGATCGTGCCGCCCTTGCGCGCCGCGTAGACCGACGCACCGAAGGTCTCGCGCCCCGGGTGCTCGAACACGATGTCCGGGTCCTCGCCGCCGGTCAGCTCACGGATCTTCGCGCCGAACCGCTGCCACTCCTTGGGGTCCTGCTCCTGCTCGTTCTTCCAGAACTGGTAGCCCTCGGCGTTGCGGTCGATGACCAGCTCCGCGCCCATCTTCCGGCAGATCTCCGCCTTTTCCGGGCTGGAGACCACGCAGACCGGAATGGCACCGCCGTTGAGCGCGAACTGCGTGGCGTACGAGCCGAGCCCGCCGGACGCGCCCCAGATCAGCACCACGTCGCCCTGCTTCATGTCGGCGCCGTTGCGCGAGACCAGCTGGCGGTAGGCGGTCGAGTTGACCAGCCCGGGCGAGGCGGCTTCCTCCCAGGTCAGGTGGGCCGGCTTCGGCATCAGCTGGTTCGCCTTGACCAGTGCGATCTCGGCGAGGCCGCCGAAGTTCGTCTCGAAGCCCCAGATGCGCTGTTCCGAGTCGAGCATCGTGTCGTTGTGCCCGTCCGGGCTCTCCAGTTCGACGTTCAGGCAGTGCGCGACCACCTCGTCACCGGGCTTCCAGGTGTGCACCCCCGCCCCGGTGCGCAGCACGACGCCGGACAGGTCCGAGCCGACCACGTGGTACGGCAGGTCGTGGCGCTTGGCCAGCGGCGAGAGCTTGCCGTAGCGCTGCAGGAACTTGAACGTCGGCAGCGGCTCGAAGATCGAGGTCCAGACGGTGTTGTAGTTGATCGCGCTCGCCATCACCGCGACCAGCGCCTCGCCGGGCCCGAGTTCGGGCGTGGGCACCTCGTCGAGGTGCAGTGACTTGCGCGGGTCCTTGTCGCGGCTGGCCAGTCCCTCGAACATGCCGACCTCGTCGGCGTGCACGGTCATCCCCCGGTAGCTCTCCGGCACCCCGATCGACGCCACCTCACCGGGCTCCCCGGCCAGGATGGCCTGGGTGATCTGCTGGATCTCGCTCATCGAACCTCCGTGGGTCGGCGCGGTTCGCTAGAAACTACTGGCGAGTAACGCGCGGCTCAACCCGGAAGAGACGACGACCACGCGGAAGTCCCCCGACGGGCGTAGCTCCTACACGCGTTCGTGACCCGCAGAAGTTTGACCGGCTGGCCAACCAAGGTTCACCATGGGGGGTGAACCGCGAAACACACGGTTCTCCTGCCAAACGGAGGTGATCTCGGTGCGCGAAATGTCGACGAGCCCGTGGACCCGTCCGCACGACTGGGCGGAGGTCGTGCTCGGGGTGGTGGCGGTGCTGACGCCGCTGTGGATGGAGACCGACACCGCAGCCATGTGGACGCTCATCGTGCTGGGCGCCCTGGTTGCCGTCGACGGCCTGGTCTCGCTGGCCATGCCGGGCCTGGTCTACGGCGAGGGCATCCAGATCGTGCTGGGTGCGCTGCTGTTCATTTCGCCTTGGGTCATCGGGTACTCGGGCATGATGGGAGCCGCCTGGTCCTCGTGGATCATCGGCGGACTGACGATGATCGCCGGCGCGACCGCGCTGCCGGTGGCCAACGCCGTCCACGACCGGACGGCAGGCCAGCACTGAGCTATTCGCGTGGGCCGGGCCTGGCCGGGTTACGGTGAGGCCCGGCGCACGCGGAAGGGGTGGGGTTCGGTGGCACGGGGAAGTACCGGCGAGGACCCTTCGGCGAAGGAACGGATCCTCACCGCTGCCGAGGAACTGTTCGCGGAGTTCGGCTTCGACGCCACCCCGACGTCCCGGATCGCCGAACGGGCGGGTGTGCCGAAAGGCCTGGTGCACTACTACTTCAAGCGCAAGGCGGACCTGCTGAGCGCACTGGTCGAACGCCTGCCCGACGAGCAGGTGGAGCCGTCCAGGGTGGTGGTGCCCGGTGATCTCGCGGAGAGCCTGCGCCGTCTGGTGTCGGAACTGGACCAGCGCCTCGGCGCTTCGCAGGTGCTCTCCCACCTGCTGTGGCGCGAGGCGGACACACACCACGCGGTGCGCGACGCGCTGCAGGATCGATTCAAGTTGCTGGTCCGCCAGGTCGAGGCGGTCATCCTGGCCGCAGGCGTCGGCGGCCTCGCGATGACCGACGTGGAGAGCGCGGCCGGCCTGCTGGCTCTGGCCGTGAGCTATCGCCACTCGGTCGCCCGGCATGCCGAAGGCGATCCGCCGGATCTGATGGAACGGGAGCTCAACTTCATCGCCAGGGCGCTGACCTTCCGAGCCGCCCCGGCGACGTGAACCGAGCCGTCAGTCCTCGGTGTCCCCACCGGTCTTGGCCGGCTCGACGAGTTCGATGAGCACTCCGCCCGCGTCCTTCGGGTGCACGAAGTTCACCCGCGAACCGGCGGTGCCGGGCCGCGGCGTGTCGTAGATGACCCGGAGCCCCTTCGCGCGCAGCGCGGCCATCGCCTCTTCCACATTGGACACCCGGCAGGCGAGCTGCTGGAGCCCCGGCCCGCGGTTGTCGATGAACTTGGCGATGGTCGAGTCGGGGTACAGCGGCGCGAGCAGCTGGATGGCGGGCCCGTCGTGGTCGCCGGGGGCGTGCAGCATCGCCTCACGGACACCCTGGTCGTGATTGGTCTCGGTGTGGGTCGCCTCGAGGCCGAAGGTTTCCGCGTAGAAGGCGATCGCCGCATCGAGGTCGGCGACCGCGATGCCGACGTGATCGATCGTCGTGACGAACGGCTTCAGCGCTTCATTCATGAGAAGCGACAATAGGTCCTGTTCGCGGAAAAGGCGTCGTGCGTCAGCTCACACTGACTCATTCAAGAAGCCACACCGCCCGGTATGGTCGAACGGACCGCCGTCGTTCGCCGTGGGAGGCTGCTCATGTCCGGAACACAGTCCAGCTCGGTCATCCTGGGCGCGGCCAGGACCCCGATCGGCAGGCTGCTGGGTTCGCTGAAGGACTACTCCGGTGCCCAGCTCGGCGGAATCGCCATCAAGGCGGCGCTCGAACGGGCCGGCGTTTCACCCGATGCGGTGCAGTACACGATCATGGGCCAGGTGCTCACCGCCGGCGCGGGCCAGATCCCGGCGCGGCAGGCCGCGGTGGCCGCCGGCATCCCGATGGACGTGCCCGCGCTGACGATCAACAAGGTGTGCCTGTCCGGCCTCGACGCCATCGCGCTGGCCGACCAGCTGATCCGCGCCGGCGAGTTCGACCTGGTGGTGGCCGGTGGGCAGGAGTCGATGACCCAGGCGCCCCACCTGCTGCCGAAGTCGCGCTCCGGTTTCAAGTACGGCGACACCACCCTCGTCGACCACATGGCCCACGACGGTCTTTTCTGCGCGTTCGACCAGGTCGCCATGGGCTCGTCGACGGAGAAGTACAACGAGCGCTACGGCCTGACCCGCGAGGAGCAGGACGAGTACTCCGCACGTTCGCACCAGCGCGCCGCCGCCGCGATCGAAGCCGGCCGCTTCGCCGAGGAGATCGCGCCGGTCGAGATCCCGCAGCGCAAGAAGGACCCCATCGTCTTCGACACCGACGAAGGGGTGCGTGCCGACACCACCGTCGAAGGCCTCGCCAAGCTGCGCCCCGCGTTCGCCGCGGACGGCACCATCACCGCCGGCTCCGCCTCCCAGATCTCCGACGGCGCCGCCGCGGTCGTGGTGGCCAGCCGCGCGAAGGCCGAGGAACTCGGCATCACGCCGCTCGCCGAGATCGGCGCGCACGGTGTGGTCGCCGGCCCCGACGCGAGCCTGCATGAGCAGCCGTCCAACGCGATCAAGGCCGCACTGGCCAAGGCCAAGCTCGACGCCAGCGCACTGGACCTCGTCGAGATCAACGAGGCGTTCGCCGCCGTGGGCCTGGTTTCCGCCAAGCAGCTGGGCCTCGACCACGACAAGGTCAACGTCGACGGCGGCGCCATCGCGCTCGGCCACCCCATCGGCGCCTCCGGTGCCCGGCTGGTCGTGCACCTGGTGCACGAGCTGCGCCGCCGCGGCGGCGGGCTCGGTGCCGCCGCCCTGTGCGGTGGCGGCGGCCAGGGTGACGCGCTGCTGCTCTCGGTGCCCAAGGCCTGAGTTGCCCGTTCAGGTCGACGTCGGCGAACTGGTCGCCCAGGCTGCGGATGGGGTCCCCCGCGCCATCGCGAGGCTGATCTCGCTGGTTGAGGACGCCCATCCGCAGCTGCGCGAGGTAGCGGCCGCGTTGACCCCGCACACCGGCCGGGCCCGGCTCATCGGGCTCACCGGCCCGCCCGGGGTCGGCAAGTCGACTTCCACCTCCATGCTGATCACCGCCCTGCGCGCGGCGGGCAAGCGCGTCGGCGTGCTGGCGATCGATCCCTCCTCTCCGTTTTCCGGTGGTGCGTTGCTCGGTGATCGGGTGCGGATGAGCGAACACGCCACCGACACCGGCGTGTTCATCCGGTCCATGGCCACCCGAGGCCATCTCGGCGGCCTCGCCTGGGCCACCCCGCAGGCGGTCCGCGTGCTCGACGCCGCGGGCTTCGACATCGTGCTGATCGAGACAGTCGGGGTTGGACAGTCCGAAGTGGACGTCGTCCGGCTGGCCGACACCACCGTGGTGCTGCTCGCCCCCGGCATGGGCGACGGCATCCAAGCGGCGAAGGCGGGCGTGCTCGAAATCGCGGACGTCTTCGTGGTGAACAAGGCGGACCGCGAAGGCGCCGACGCGACCGTGCGCGAGCTCAAGCAGATGATCGCGATGGGCCGCCGTGAAATGCGCGGCCCCAGCTGGCGCCAGCCCATCGTGCGCACCGTCGCCTCCCGTGACGAAGGCGCCGAAGACGTGCTCAAGGTACTCGACGAGCATCACGACTGGCTCACCGCCGAGGGCGAACTCACCCGTCGACGGGCAACCCGTGCCGCAGGCGAAATCGAAGCGATCGCCCTGCAACGGCTCCGCGCCGAGCTGGTCGACCTACGCGGCGGTGACCGGCTCGCCGAGCTGGCCGACGCTGTCGCCGGTCGCGAGCTGGATCCCTACGCGGCTGCCGAGCGCCTGATCGACGATCTCCGCGCCTGACACCTCCTTCCTGTCGGTGAACTTGCTTCCGTTCGGTTCAGCCGAGGGCTTCGGCTGACCTGCGCAGAATCCGGCCGGCGTCCGCGGCCAACGGACCACCGTGGCCGAAACATGCCACTTCCACATCCAGTGCGGCCAGTTCCCGGAACGAGCGGTGGACTCGTTCCACATCCAGGTTGAACACGCCGGGAATGACCTGGCCTTCGTGCTCGGCGATCGTGTCTCCGGTGAAGAGCACGCCCTGGCGCGGCAGGTGCAGGGCGATGCTCCCGTCCGTGTGCCCGGGTATGGACAGCACCCGGGCACCACCGCCGAATTCGATCACGTCGTCGTGTTCCAACTCGTGGTCCACCGGCGTCGGTGGGCCGACCAGCTTGCCGCTGGCCACTTGCTCGTACAACGGTCGTTCCCAGTCGGCGAGCCGCGGCTCCGGTGGTGGCACCTCGCCGCGGATCACCGGCGCGTCCAGCCGGTGGGCGAACACCGGCGCGTCTGCCCACGCCCGGAGTTCGGCGGCTCCTCCGGCGTGGTCCTCGTGAAAGTGCGTCAGCACGATGCGAACCAGGTTTTCCCGGTCGAGCCCGAGTCCCAGGATCGCTTCGGCGATCTTCGTTCCGTCGCCGGCCCAGCCGGCGTCCACCAGTGTCAGCTCGTCGGCATCCCGCCACAGGTAGGCCTGGCCGACCGCGAACCGGAGCAGGTACAGGTTCGGGACGACCTCGATCATCTCCATGCCGCCCGACCCTAGGCAGCGTTCTTCGTGTCCGAGGACGAGTTCGCCGACAGCGGAGCTATCGGCTCATCGCTCGCATGGCCAGGTCGACCACGGCATCCGCGTGCTGGGTGGTCACCGGCGCGGTCTGCAGCAACCAGCGGTGGTAGAGCGGCCCGTAGAGCATCTCCACCGCCACGTCGAGGTCGAGCTCGTCGTCGATCTCACCGCTGCGCTGGGCACTGCGCAGCCTTTCCTTGGTGGCCTCCAACGCGGGACCGAGCATCTTCTCCCGCCAGTGGCCCGCCAGCTTCGGGTCGTACTGGATCTCGATCGCCAGTGCCCGGAACGAGACGTCGAACTTCGGATCTGCCAGTTCCTCCGCGGTGGCCCGCAGAGCGTGCTTCAGGTCTTCCTTCAGATCGCCGGTCTCGAGCAGACCGAACCCCTGCTGTCCTTCCGTCAGGTCGAGCAGCGCGTCGAAGATCACCGCCGCCTTCGACGGCCACCAGCGGTAGATGGTCTGCTTGCCGACGCCTGCCCGCGCGGCGATCGCCTCGATCGAGGTTTTCGCGTATCCGCTCTCGGTCATCAGTTCCATCGCGGCGGACAGGATCGCCTTCCGCGAACGTTCACTGCGGCGCGTGGGATCCGGGCCCCGTGCCTCGCTCATGGCGCAACCATAGCACAAGACGAGTCGAGACGTCTCGTCTTGACATCTTCGATTTTCTCGGTCACGATGGTCAGGCAACGAGACGTCTCGTCTCGCAACGAGGAGGAGAACATGACCCGAGCGGATTCACCACGCGTCTGGTTCATCACCGGCGCTGGCCGGGGCTTCGGCCGTGAGTTCGTGCTGGCCGCTCTCGCGGCCGGGGACAAGGTGGTCGGCACCGCGCGACGGCCGTCCGCATTGGACGACCTGGTCGCGGCACACCAGGGACGGCTCGTCGTGCTGCCACTCGACGTCGACGACCGGACGGCGGTCTTCGACACGGTGGGCAAGGCGATCGCGGCGTTCGGCAGGCTCGACGTCGTGGTCAACAACGCGGGCTACGGCCTGCTCGGCGCGGTCGAGGAGATCACCGAGGAGGAGGCCCGCGCGCAGCTGGACACCAACTTCTTCGGTGCGCTCTGGGTGACTCAGGCCGTGCTTCCGCAACTACGTGCCCAGGGCTCGGGGCACATAGTGCAGATCTCCAGTGTCGGTGGGGTGGCCACCTTCGGCACCGCGGGTCTGTACGCGGCGAGCAAGTTCGCCCTGGAAGGAATGAGCGAGGCGCTGGCCCACGAGGTCGGCCGGTTCGGCATCCACGTCACTCTGGTCGAACCGGGCGGCTATGCGACCGACTGGGGCGGCTCCAGCATGAAGCTCGCCGTCGCCAATCCCGCGTATGACGTCGTGCGCGAGGAACTGGCGGCCGATCACGGCGACTTCGTGGAAGGAGACCCGGCCGAAGTCGCGGCGGCGGTGCTGAAGGTGGTCGGCACTGAGCACCCGCCGCTGCGGCTGCTGGTGGGTGAATCGATCTTCGATGGCATGGTGGCGGCCGTCGAGCAGAAGATCGAGGGCTGGCGGCAGGCGAGGTCATTGTGAACGGGTGAAAGGGTCAGCGTCCCGATGACCTGACACCGGCGTCTCGGAGCGTGGCCATCAGGGCGTCGATGGCCGGGGCGAAGGCGTGATCGGCCGGCGCGGCATAGCCGACGATGATGCCTTGCGCGTGAGGGCCAGGGGAGATCCAGGTGTCGCGGAGTGTTTCGAGCGCGAGCGAATGCCGTCGTGCGTGGTCGAGCACTTCCGCCTCACTTGGCCCGGTAGCGGGCAGCGGGACAAGCAGGTGCAGTCCCGCGGAGATCCCCGATGGGTGCAGTTGCCGCGGCAGCCGGGACAGCAGCCGGTCCCGGCGGTTGCGGTAGACCGCACGACGGCGGCGCACGTGCTGGTCGTACTTGCCGGATTCGAGCATCTCGGCGAGGACGTGCTGGCTGAGCGCGGGTGGCCGGGAACCGCGTTCGGCCACCGCGGCCCGGACCGGTTCGACCAGGGCACGAGGGAGCACGAGCCAGCCCAGGCGCAGCGCGGGCGCCAGGGTCTTGCTCGCCGTGCCCGCGTAGATGAAGCGCTCGGGAGCGAGCGACTGCAGGGCGCCCACCGGTTCCCGGTCGAACCGGAACTCGCCGTCGTAGTCGTCCTCGACGGCGAACGCTCCCGAACTCGTCACCCACCTGGCGAGTTCGGCCCGGCGCTCGGGGGCGAGAGTGACCCCCAGCGGGAACTGGTGGGCGGGCGTCACCACGGCGACCGGACTGTCCAGTTCGGACACCCGGAAGCCGGCCCCGTCCACCGGGACGCCGACGATGCGCTGCCCCGCGGCCCTGGCCAGGTCGCGGAAGCGGTGCAGGGACGGATCCTCGAAGGCCATCTCGTGCACGCCCTGGTGGTGCAGGGCCGAGGCGAGCACCGAGATGGCCTGTGCGAAGCCCCCGCACACGAGGATCCGGTCCGGGTCGGCCACCACGCCCCGACTGCGGGCGAGGTATCTGGCGAGTGCGGTGCGCAGCACGGGCGCACCAAGCTCGTCGGTGAGTCCGAACAGGTCGGGAGGTGCGTGCTGCAGCACCTTCCGGGTGGCCGCCAGCCATTCCGTGCGTGGGAAAGCGGCCAGATCCGGCCGGCCGGGCAGCAGGTTCCAGCGGGCGTCAGCTGGTTCCCTGCTCGGCCGCGTCGGTGACGCCTGCGGAGCGGCGATCGCGGCCACCTTGGTCGGCGCTCCCTGGCTGGTCCGCAGGTAGCCCTCGGCCGCGAGCTGGGTGTAGGCCTTCGTGACGGTGCCCCTGGCGACACCGAGGTCCGCGGCCAGCGCGCGGGTCGAGGGGAGGGCGGTCCCGGTTTCGAGCCTGCCGGACCGGATCGCCTGCCGGATCGCTTCGGCCAGTCCGCGCTGGCCGGAGCCCGGCTGCCAATCGAGGTGAATGTCGCGGGAACTGGACCACGGAACTGTCATGGAACTGGACCATAGCCGTGAACCAGTTGCCGGTAGCGTTGCGATCGTGACGAAGCGAATCCAACTGTCTGCGAACACCACCCTCTACAAATCGCTGCTGGCCCTGCACACCGAAGTGGAGAAGGCGGCCGCGGACGCGGGCCTGGACCAGAAGCTGATCGAGCTGGTCAAGATCCGCGGCTCGCAGCTGAACGGCTGTGCGTACTGCCTCGACCTGCACAGCCGCGACGCCCGCAACCTGGGTGAGGACGAACGACGCATCTTCCTGCTGGGCGCCTGGTGGGAGACCGAGCTGTACACCGAGCAGGAACGCGCGGCGCTCGCGCTGACCGACGCGATCACCAAGCTGTCCGAGCGGCAGGACGTGCCCGACGACGTGTACGAGCAGGCCACCAAGGTGCTGACCGAGGACCAGTACCGCGCGGTGTGCTGGGCGGTGGCAGTGATCAACACCTGGAACCGGCTCGGCGTCACCAGTCACAAGCCCCTGCCGCGATGACGGCGGCGAAGCTGCGGGAGCTGCACCTCCCTGGCCGTCCGCTGGTGCTGCCGAACGTCTGGGACGCCGACAGCGCCCGGCTGGTGGTGGCGGCGGGCTTTCCGGTGGTGGCGACCAGTTCGGCGGCGGTCGCGGAGTCCCTTGGTTACGCGGATGGCCAAGGGGCGCCGGTCGCGGAGATGTTCGCGGCGGCAGCGAGGATTACGCGGGTGGTCGACGTGCCGGTCACCGTCGATGCCGAGTCCGGGTATGGGCTGGCTGCCGCTGAACTGGCCGGGCGGCTGCGGGAAATCGGTGCGGTGGGCTGCAACCTCGAGGACACCGAGCCAGGTCGTGGTGTGCGGCCGGTCGAAGAGCAGGCTGAGCTGCTCGGGGCGGTCCGCGAGGCGGCGGGCGACGGACTGGTGATCAACGCCCGCGTGGACGTGTTCCTTGGCGCGGAAGACGAGAAGGCCGTGCTCGACGACGCCGTCGAGCGGGCGAGGAAGTACCTGGCTGCCGGGGCGGACTGCGTGTATCCGATCCACGTGCGGTCGGCCGAAGTGCTGCGGGCGTTTGTCGCGGCGGTGAGCCCGGCCGCGGTGAACGCCACGTTGTTCCCGGGTGGGCCACAGCGTGCGGAATTGGCGGAACTGGGGGTGGCGCGGATCTCGCTGGGAGCCGGGCTCTGGCGGGCTGGCCGCGTCTGGCTGGCGGAACGGCTCGCCGACCTCGGCTGAATCCGACGGCGGCCCTTCCACAGTCGTCCACTGTGGACGGGCCGCCGCCGGGGCAGCTCAGCACTGCTGCTTGTAGAAGTACTGCTGGTTGGCGTCCATGTTGTCCTTGGTGATGGAGTGCAGCGCGGCGGTGATGTTGCGCTGCACCGGCTTGCCCTCCAGCGCCGCGACGGCCTGCTGCACGCCCTGCTGGCCGATCGACGCCGGGTCCTGCGCGATCAGGCCCTGGTACTCGCCCTTGCGCAGGCCTTCGACCTCCGACGGGCTGGCGTCGAAGCCGACCAGGTTGACCTGGCCGATCTTCCCGGCGTTGCGGAGGCCGGTGGCGGCGCCTTCGCCGGTGTTCAGGTTGGTCGCGAAGATGCCGACCAGGTCGGGGGTGGAAGCGAGCGCCGCGGTCACCTTCGAGGCGGCCTGGTCCGGCTCGTTCTGGGTGAACTGCACGCCGGCGGACTTGAGGTTCGGGAAGTTCTTCAGCTCGTCCTCGAAGCCCTTGGCCCTGGCGTTGGTGGTGGAGGTACCCGCGATGGTGTCGAGCACCAGCACCGAGCCCGGCTTGTCACCGACCAGCTTGGCCAGCGTCTGGGCGGCGAGCTTGCCGCCTTCGGTGTTGTTCGACGAGATCGACGAGACGGCCACGCCGGTGTCCTTGAGCGCGGTGTCCACCTCGACGATCTTGGTGCCGCGGTTCTTCACCTGCTGGATCGGGGCGAGCATCGCGGTGTCGTCGGTCGGGGCGATCAGCAGGCCGGCCGGTGGGGCGGAGCCGAGCGCGTTGACCTTCTCGGTCTGCATCGCGGCGTCGAACTTCTGCGGGGCGGAGGTGTTCAGCTCGTAGCCGAGCTTCTTCGCCTCAGCTTCGGCGCCGCACTGCATCGAGATGTAGAACGGCTCGGCCTGCACACCGGGGATCAGGGTCAGCTTCTTGTTGTTCTGGGCCGGCTGCCCGCCGGAGTCGTTGCTCTGGCCGACCTGGCCCGAGCCACCGCAGGCGGTGACCAGTGCGGCGATGGCGAACGCCGAACCGGCGGCGACGAAGGTCTTGCGAGTGAACTTCATGGGGCACCTCTTTGTGCTGTTGCCGGGAACGGGGATCAGCGGCTGTTGCGCAGCCGCCGGCGTCGCTGGTCGAACCAGACCGCCGCGATCAGCACCGCGCCGACCGCGATCATCTGCCAGAAGTCCGGGACCTGGGTGATGTTGAAGCCCTTCTTCAGCACCGCCGGGATGAACACGCCGATCACCGTGCCGAGCACCGAGCCGATGCCGCCGAAGAGGCTGGTCCCGCCCATCACCGTGGCGGCGATGGCGTTGAGGTTGTCGGTGGTGTGCGCGGAGATCGTGGTCGAGGCGTAGTAGGCCAGCGACATGAAGCCGGCGACCCCGGCCAGGAACCCGGTGAGCGTGTACACCTTCAGCAGGTGCGCGGTCACCCCGATGCCGGAGCGCCGCGCCGCCTCGGCGTTGGAGCCGACCGCGTAGGTGTAGCGGCCGAACCTCGTGGTGTGCAGCAGCCAGGCGCCGACGAGCGTGATCACCGCCGCCACCAGGACCAGGTTCGGGATGCCGAACCAGGTGCCGTAGCCCAGCGTGTTGTTGAGCGCGGTCGGCACGCTGCGCACATCCGAACCGTTGTTGAGCAGGTACGCCGCGCCGAGTGCGGCGCCCATCGTGCCGAGCGTGACGATCAGCGGCGGGATCTTGGCCACCGCGATCAGCAGGCCGTTGATCAGGCCCCACAGCGTGCCCGCCACAACGCCGGTGACCAGGCCGACCGAGATCACGTCCCAGCCGGCGTTGGTCGCCGTGCCGCCGGGGCTGAGTGCCTCCATGGTCTTCGCGGACACCATGCCGGCGAAGATCAGCACCGAGCCGACGGACAGGTCGATGCCGGAGGTGATGATCACGAAGGTCATGCCCACCGAAAGCACCAGGAGCACCGCGGTTTCGATGAGCAGGGTCTGGAAGGTGAACACCGTGGCGAACTCGCCGGGGGCGGCGATGGTGAACACCACGCACAGGGCGAGCAGCACCAGCGCGATCCAGAAGGTGTTCGCCGACACCAGGCGCGTGCCCAGCGGGCGCTTGGCGAAGCCGCCCGTTCCGTCTACTTCGGACTGGACCGTGGACTTGGCGGGATCGGTTGTCATGCTCACGCCGCCTCCTCTTGGGGCAGCGCGCCGGTCATCGCGGCGACGAGGTCTTCGAGCTTGGTGTCCGCGGCCTGGAAACGGGCGACCCGCTTGCCGAGGCGCAGCACCTCGACCCGGTCGGCCACCGACAGCACCTCCGGCATGTTGTGGCTGATCAACACCACCGCGATGCCCTGGTCACGCACCTTCTTGATCACGTCGAGGACCCGTTCGCGCTGCACCACGCCGAGCGCGGCGGTCGGCTCGTCCATGAAAACGACCTTGCTGGCCCACACCACCGACCGCACCACCGCCACGCTCTGACGCTGTCCGCCGGAGAGCGCCGCGATCGGCACCTCCGTGCTCTGCAGGTTCACGCCGAGCCGCTGGAAGTGCTCCACCGCCTGCCGGCGCATCTCCGCCTTGTCGAGCATGCCGAGCTTGCCCAGCAGGCCCTTGCGATGGATTTCGCGGCCCAGGAACAGGTTCGCCGCCGGGTCAAGTTCCGGGGCGACCGCGAGGTCCTGGTACACGGTCTCGATGCCGAGCCGACGCGCGGTGGTGGGGGAGTCCAGGGTGACCTGCTCGCCGTCCAGCACGATCTTGCCCGAGGTGGGCTGTTCAGCCCCGGACAGGCACTTCACCAGGGTGGACTTGCCCGCGCCGTTGTCGCCGATCAACGCGGTGACCTCGCCCGCGTGGGCCTGGAACGAGGCGCCGCGCAGGGCCTCGACCGAGCCGTAGCGCTTGACCAGGTCCTGGGCGTCGAGCAGGAGTTCGCTCATGATCAGGTCCTCCTTTCCGGGGCCGGCGGGCGGCAGCGGATGATCGTCACATCCCCCGACAGCTCGGTCGCGCCGGCGGCGAACGGCACCACGAGGGTTTCGCCCCTGCTCAGCGTGAGTTCGTCACCGTGTTCGGTGCGCAGCGTGCCCGCACCGTCCATCACCACCAGCACCGCGAACGACGGGTCCAGGGCCAGCGGACCGGCGGGGCGGAGCTGGTCGGCGCGGAAGAACTCGCCGGAGCCGTCCGCGAGCAGGTCCACAGTAGACCCTTCCGCGCCGGCGGTGCGGCGGATGATGGTTTCGAGGCGATCGGGATCCCAGCCGGAGGTGTCCAGCGTTTCCAGCGCGGTGTCGAAGCCGATGCCGAGATGGCCCTTCTCCGGGCTGTCGAGGAAGTCGCGCCATTCGATGGTCAGCGAGAAGTCGGTCGGCTGCTGGAGTTCGACCACGAAGACGCCCTCACCGATCGCGTGGGGCAGTCCGGCGGGGATGTAGACCGTGTCCCCGGCGGTGACCGGGACGCTGTTCAGCGCGTCGAGCATGGACGGGGTGTCCTGCTCGCGCACCCATTCGTCGATGGTCTTCCGGCTCAGCGTCTCGCGGAAGCCGGGGTAGACGCGCGGATCGTCGCCGTAGGTGCCGACCACGATCCACGCCTCGGTTTTGCCGAAGTGCGAGTCGAAGTGCTTCCGGGCGAACGCGTCGGTCGGGTGGAAGTGCACCGGCAGGCGCTGACCGGCGTCGAGCAGCTTGACCAGCAGGCCGGTCGAGTCGGAGAACGCCTCGACGTGCTTCGCGCCGAGCCAGCCGGTGGGGTCGGCGCGGACGGCGTCGCGCAGCCAGCGGCCGTCGTCGAGCTTGGTCAGGCCGTTGGTGTCCTGCCCGTACATCGTGGTGATCGAGCCGACCCAGTCCTCGGGGCCGAAGTCGCTCGCGGAGGCGGACAGCCCGCGCAGCTCCGCGATGGCGTCGCCACCACGGTAGAACTGCGGCGGCTGGTTCGCGGGGAGCCGGAGCGGCGCGTGCGGAGCGCTCATCGAGGTGCCACCTCGCCGGAACCGCGGGCTACAAGACGCACGGGGAGAACTACCTTTCTCGGGGTGGACTGCTCGCCCTGGACCCTGGCGAACAGCAGATTGGCCGCGGCCTCGCCGAGCGCGCTTACGTCGTGCGCGATCACGCTGACCGGTGGGTCGAGCAGGTCGGCGAGTTCGAAGTCGTCGAAGCCGACCAAGGCGGGCCGGTTCGGGCTGTGCGCCAGCGCGCGCAGCAGGTGCACGGTGACGCGGTTGTTGCCGGCGACCACCGCGGTGGCCGGTTCGGGACCGGCCAGCAGGGTGCGGATCGCCTCGCCGACGCTCTCCTCGGTCGGCTTGCGCATGATGACCAGGCGTTCGTCGTAGCGGATACCGGCGCGGGCGCAGCCCTCGCGGAAGCCGCGCAGGCGCTCGCTGGCGGTGTAGATGCCCGCGCTGTCGGCGAGGAAGGCGATGCGGCGGTGACCGTGCGCGGCGAGGTGCGTGACCGCTTCGACGGTGCCGCCGATGTTGTCCACCAGCACGGTGTCGGCCACGATGTCGCCGGCCGGCCGGTCGATGAACACCACCGGGGTGCCCGCGCGCATTTCCGGCACCAGGTAACCGTGCTGCATGCCAGCGGGCACGATCAGCAGGCCGTCGACCCGGCGGGAGCAGAACTCGAGCGCCAGCTCGCGCTCCCGTTCGCGGTTCTCCTCGGACGAACCGGTCAGCACCTGGCGCTCGTGGGCGCCCGCGATCCGCTCCACGGCCCGGTTGAGTTCGGAGTAGAAGGGGTTCCCGACGTCCTCCACGATCAGGCCGATCGTGCCCGTGGTCGAGCCGCGGCGGAGGTTGCGCGCACCGAGGTTGCGCCGGAAGCCGAGCTGTTCGATGGCGGCCATGACCCGCTCGGCGGTGTCGGGGTGAACGGCTGGTTCGTCGTTCACCACTCGTGACACGGTCTTGATGCTCACGCCCGCGAGCCTCGCCACATCGCTCATCGTGGCGCGGCGGGCACTGCCCCGGCCAGGAGACGACAACGTTGTCATAGTGGCGGAGATTGCACACCAGCTCATGGCGCACTGTCAATACCCGCCTGCGCTGGGCGAGTGACAAGGTTGTCGCCCCGCTGGTCGTGAGCGTGATCACGCACCCCCGGTGTTCCGGTGATGGCGATCACGGCTCACACTGGGATCACATCGTCCGACAACGCGGTTGACGTGGGCAGGAAGCCTGCCCGTACCCGTTGTACGGACGTTTTTTCGACTTATAGGAGGAAGTCGTGTCCAGCAAGGCCGCTGTACTGTTCCGCGTGGCCGCCGTGGCCGAGGCACTGTCCTGGGCTGGTTTGCTGATCGGGATGTTCTTCAAGTACGTCGTCGAGTCCGGCGACGGCGGCGTGCCGGTGCTGGGCATGGTGCACGGCGTGGTCTTCGTGGTCTACGTGCTGACCTCCCTCCTGGTGGCCAAGCCGCTGCGCTGGAAGGCGGGCACCCTGGTGCTCGCGCTGCTCTCCAGCATTCCGCCGCTGGCCACCTGGGCCTTCGAGAAGTGGGCGCTGCGCACCGGCAAGCTGGACGGCCCCGAGCTGCTCGCGCACGGTGGCACCGGCCTGTTCGCCGACAAGGCCGAGCCCGTCGCCGCCTGAACCACGGCGCGGTGAGCACAACGGCACAGTGAGAACGGGGTCGCCCATGGCGGCCCCGTTTTGCTGTCCGGTCAGTCGGTGAAGTCGCCGGTGGCCTTGCGGACCTTGGTGAGCAGCTCGATCAGCTGCTGGGTCTGCCGGTCGGTGAGCCCGTTCAGGCCGAAGCCGATCGCGGTGACCGCCTCGGTGGCCTGCTCCCGGCGGGTGCGGCCCTCGTCGGTGATCTCGACCAGCGTGGTCCGGCGGTCGGTCGGATGCGGTACCCGCTTGACCAGCCCGTCCTTCTCCAGCCGGTCGACGATGTTGGTCACGCTCGTCGGGTGCAGTTGCAGGCGCTCGCCCATCACCCGCATCGGCAGGCTGGAGCGCTTCGCGAAGGTCAGCAGGACCAGCGCCTCGTAGCGGGCGAAGGTCAGGCCGTGCGGCTTCAGCGCACCGTCCACAGCGGACTGGATGATCTGCTGGACCCGCATGATCCCGGTCACCGCGGCCATCGTGCCGGAGTCGCCGATGCGCTCTTCCCACAGCTGCGCGGCGCGGGCGATCGGGTCGAAGGGCAGCGGGCTGTTCATGGCTGCCGAAGTTACCAGCGGGTACCGCGACGGTGGGGCAGGGTGGTGCTTAGCCAGCCGGTTCCCCACCCGTTTACGGAGGTAATTCCATGATCGTCGCGTTCAGCGTGGCCCCGCTCGGCGAGTCGGACGGTGTGGCCGAGGCGGTGGCGAAGGCGGTCCAGGTGGTCCGCGACTCCGGCCTGCCGAATGAGACCAACGCCATGTTCACCCTGGTGGAAGGCGAGTGGGACGAGGTGATGGCCGTGGTGAAGCGAGCGACCGAGGTGGTGCAGGCCGAGGCACCGCGGGTGTCGCTGGTGCTCAAGGCGGACATCCGGCCCGGCCACACCGGTGAGCTGGCGGGCAAGGTGGACCGGCTCGAGCAGCACCTGCGGTGAAGCAGGGCCCGAGGCGTGCCAGGATGGAACCGTGACACATCCACGCGGATCCGCAGCCAAGTCAGCAGCCCTTTCCGCCGCGCTGTCCGGCGCGGTGGACCTCTCCGCGCTCAAGGCCCGCGCCGACGCGGCGCGACAGCAGCGCCCGGCGCCGAATTCGCCGCCGCCCGCCGGTGGGGACAGCCCGCCCGCGCCGTCCGGCGGTGCGGTGCTCGAGGTCAGCGAGGCGACCTTCCAGGCCGACGTCGTGGAGCGGTCGCTGAAGCAGCTCGTGGTGGTCGACCTGTGGGCCGAGTGGTGCGGCCCGTGCAAGCAGCTGAGCCCGGTGCTGGAGCGGCTGGCCGCCGAGTCCGGCGGGGCCTGGGTGCTGGCCAAGGTCGATGTGGACGCCAACCCCCGCATCGCGCAGCTGTTCGGCGTGCAGTCCATTCCGACGATCGTGGCGATCGCCGGCGGTCAGCCGGTCGACGCCTTCTCCGGCGCGCTGCCGGAACCGCAGATCCGGGAATGGCTCAAGTCGCTGCTCGACGCGCTCAAGGACAAGCTCCCCGGCATCCAGGACGCGGGCGGCGAACCGGCCGAGGAGCCGGAGGACCCCCGGTTCACCGAGGCCGAGGACGCCTTCGAGCGGGGCGACTTCGCCGCCGCCAAGGCTGCCTACCAGCGCATTCTCGACGCCGAGCCAGCCAACGAGCAGGCCAAGGCGGCGCTGGTGCAGGTCACCTTCGCCGAGCGGTCCGCCCAGGTGGACCCCTCGTCCGTGGCCAGGGCGGACGCGGACCCGAACGATCTCGACGCCCAGCTCGCCGCGGCCGACTACGAACTGGCCCAGATGCAGGTCGACGAGGCGTTCAACCGGTTGATCGACGCGGTCCGGCGGACCGCGGGCGACGACCGCAACCGCGTCCGCGAGCACCTCGTCGGCTTGTTCGACCTGTTCGACGCCAGTGACGAGCGGGTGCTCAAGGCCCGCCGGAACCTGGCCTCGGCCCTGTACTGAGCAAGGAATTCCGAGCAACAAGAAGGGAGCTTCGCCCGCGGGCGAAGCTCCCTTCTTGCAGGCCCGATCAGCCGTAGTTCTGGGTGCAGACGCCCGAGCCCTCGAGGTAACCGCGCCGCAGCGACTCGACGCGCTCGAACCCGTTCTCCACCTGCTTGCCGTTGACGTCGGCGGCGATCACGCTCTTCGGCTGCAGGAGCTCGGCGATCGCCTCGTCGAGGTCACCCGAGGACAACCGCAGGTTCGCGCCGGGCTTGTTCGACTCCGCGGCCCAGGCGCCGACCAGGCAACTGGTCCGGAGCCCGGCGTTGGCGTTGTCGATCGAGGCGCCGACACCCTTCTGGATGCCCTGCGTGTAGCGCGAAGCGACCTCCGCGAACGCCGCGAAGTCACCGAGGCCACCCGGGTCCTCGCCCTCGAACTCCGCCTTGCGGTCACCGGTGCGGCCGATCGCGTTCAGGCCCTGCAGGTCGATGCTCACCGTGTTCGTGTCGGGGCAGTAGGACGCGGGCGGGGTGGCCGGGCCGCCGGGGCACGAGCCGCCCTCGTCGACGATCTTCGGCGGCTGCGCGCCCGCGTTGCCGAAGGCCTTGTCCAGGCTCTCCTGCAGGTGGCCGATCGCCTTCATGTCGATCTTCGTGTCGCCCTCGCCCTTGTCCTGCTTGTCGAAGGGCCGCTCGGTGATGCGCGCGTCGACGTTCTGCTGGTTGATCCCGGCGCACTCCTTGGCGCCCTTCTCGAAGCCCAGCTGGAAGGCGAAGGTCCGGTCGAACGCGGTGCCGTGCGCGGACTTGTCCTTGGCGGACTGCCCGGCCTGGTCGCGGATCATGTACAGCGAGGCGAGCACCTGGTTGATGCCCTCCGAGGTGGACACCCGGAAGTACTTGCTCTTCTCCTCGGCCATCCAGCGGAAGTAGCCGCCGGTGAAGCAGTCGGCCTGCTGCTCCTTGACCAGCGTCGAGGTGTTCTTGGTCATCCCGGCCTTCTCGGCGAGGCGGTACTGCACCGCGTGCCCGAACTCGTGGCCGAGCACGGTCACGATCGCCATCGGGCCGAACTCTTCGTTCAGCAGCGGCAGCAGCTGCTTGCGGTCCCAGGCGACCAGGTCCTCCGGCGGGCAGAAGAACGCGTTCATCGCCGCTTCCTTGAGCGACGCGCCGCAGACCTCTTCGCGGTCGGTGGTCGGGTCGTAGGACTGCAGCTGCTTGACCGGCTCGAACTGCTGCCCGAAGTGGACGGGCATCTCCTGGGTCCAGTAGTCGCTGACGTCGGCGATCGACGCGATGGCGATCTTGTCCTCGACGCTGTCGGTGGCGTTCTTGACGTTGAGGTTCGGCGCCGGGGCGTCGTCCTTCAGGCCGCTCTCGAAGTGCGTGACCGGCAGCCCGGCGACGTTGCCTTCGCTGGTCTTGTTCTCGTCAGCGCCGGGGCCTTCGCCCTTGCCGCTGCACGCGCTCAGCGTGAGCACGGCGGCCAGTGCGAGCAGGGCCCCCCGCCCCCAGTTCTTACCCATCGTCGCTCGTTTCGTTTCCGGCCCCTCACCAGGGCTGAACCAAGTCCGGCACAGCGCACCCTACTAAGCGGGCATTCCGGCCGCGCGAGGATCACCCCAGATCGCACGCCTTCGCCCCGCCGACAACACCGCCGCGGAAGGCCGACACGCGGTCGAAGCCGGATTTGATCGAGCCGCCGTCGACGTCGCGTGCCGGGTAGTCGTAGCCGAGCAGGACCTGCACGGCTTCGTCGAGGTCACCGGGGGAGACGGTGAAGTCGCCCTGCGGGTTGAGCAGTGAGCCGGTGTAGGCGCCGGCCAGGCAGAGCGTGCCGCGCTGCGCCGGTTCGCCGGTGGTCGGCCGTCCGGCCGCGTTGAGCGCGCCCAGGGCGAACCGGCTGGCCAGCACGGTCCCGGAGCCGAAGTCGCCGATGTTCGTGTGGATGTCGCCGAGCGTGCCCTCCTCGCGCACCTGGACCGCGTTCTGCTGCGGGCAGAACGCCACCGCGCCCTGCTCACCGCCGGTGCAGTTCGGATCGGTGGTCACCGGCTCGATCCTGGGTGGGGACCACTCGTGCCCCGACTGGGACAGCTCGCGGGTGAAGTACGCGCCGAGGTCGCCGGAGATCGCGGGCAGCAGGTCCGGCAGCGGGAGGTTGCCGCCGCGGGCCTCGTCCTCGGCGCTGGTGAACGCGCGCTGGGTGAAGGCGCGGTTCGACGCGTTGATGTCGGCGCACAGCTTGAGGCCGGAGTCGTAGCCGTCCTGGAAGGCCGAGACGCGGTCGAAGGCATCACCGTGGGCGGACGCCTCGCGGTGGGAGGTGCCCAGCGGGTCGCGGAAGGTGATCAACGCGCGCATCAGCGAGTCGAGCTCGTCGGCCTCGATGCGGAGGTGCTCGGCGTTGCCGTCGACCACCCAGCGGACGAACGCGCCGGCGTAGCAGTCGGCCATCGCCTCGATCACGATGCCGGGGTAGAGCGCGGCGTTGTCCCGGTCGCCGCCGCGGCCGAGCCCGGTGCGCTGCTGGACGGCGTGCCCCATCTCGTGCGCCAGCACCAGCACCACGCTGCCGCCGCCGAAGCGTTCGGTGAGCACGGGCAGCAGGGCCGCGCGATCCCAGACGATCACGTCACCGTTCGAGCAGTAGTAGGCGTTGCCGCTGATGGTGGCCGCCGACTCGGTGCACGGCGGCGGTTCGGCCTCGGCGTCGGCGGTGTCGACCGAATAGAAGCCGCCACGCAGGTCCTCCCACTGGCCGCCGAAAACGGCGGGGAAGTGCTGCGTCCAGAACGCCTGGATGTCGGTGATCGAGGTGGCGGCGAGGCGGTCCACGGCACCGCCGTCCGTTCCGTTCACGAAGTCCGGCTCCACCACGCTCTTCGTGCTGCGGGAGAGGTCGTCGGCGAGCACCGCCGGGCTGCGGACCGCGGTACCGCGCACGGCCGTGCCACAGGCGGCGAGCGACACCACGGCGAGAGCGAGCGCGATCAGGGTCGCGGGCGTGCGCATGCCCCCATTGTGCGGCAGGTGACCGGCTGTAGTGGGCTACCGGCCGGACCGTGGCCGGAACGCTAGGGTCGCGGCATGAGAGCAGTCCGCCGGTTCACCGTCCGCCCGAGTCTGCCGGAGCCGCTGGCCGGGCTCCGCGCGCTGGCCACCAACCTGCGCTGGACCTGGCACCCGCCTACCCGCGACCTGTTCGCTTCGATCGACGCGAAGCTGTTCAACGAGATCCGCGATCCGCTGCGCCTGCTCACCGCGCTGCCGCCGGCCCGGCTCGAGGAACTGGCGCTCGACGACGAGTTCCTCGCCGCGGCCCGCGCGGCCACCGAAAACCTCGAGCACTACCTGACCGAGCCGCGGTGGTACCAGCGCCGTTCGCGCGAGGGCGAGGGCACGCTGCCCGCGGCGGTGGCCTACTTCTCGATGGAGTTCGGGGTCACCGAGGCGCTGCCGAACTACTCGGGCGGGCTCGGGGTGCTCGCCGCCGACCACCTCAAAGCCGCTTCCGATCTCGGGGTACCGATGATCGGCGTCGGCCTGCTCTACCGCGCGGGCTACTTCCGCCAGGCGCTCTCGCTCGACGGCTGGCAGGTCGAGCACTACCCGGTGATCGATCCGATCGGCCTGCCGCTGGAACTGGTCACCGGCGCGGACGGCACGCCGATGCACGTCGCGGTCGCCATGCCCGGTGGCCGCGAGCTGCTGGCGCAGGTGTGGAAGGCGCGTGTCGGGCGGATCCCGTTGCTGCTGCTGGACACCGACACCGACGTCAACGACGACGACCTGCGCGGGGTGACCGACCGCCTCTACGGCGGCGACGCCGACCACCGCATCCGCCAGCAGATCCTGGCCGGGATCGGCGGCATGCGGGCGGTGCGCCAGTACTGCGCGCTGACCGGGCACCCGCAGCCGGAGGTCTTCCACACCAACGAGGGGCACGCCGGCTTCCTCGGCCTCGAACGCGCCGGCGAGGTGATGCGCGCCGGGCGGCTGGCGTTCGACCAGGCCCTGTCGGCGGTGCGCGCGGGAACCGTGTTCACCTCGCACACGCCGGTGTCGGCCGGTATCGACCGCTTCCCGGTCGACCTGGTGCAGCGCTACTTCGGGGACGGCAGGCTGGTGCCGGACGTGGACCTGCGCAACGTGCTCGCGCTCGGTGCCGAGGAGAACCCCGGCATGTTCAACATGGCGCACATGGGCCTGCGGCTGGCGCAGCGGTCGAACGGCGTGTCCGCGCTGCACGGCCGGGTTTCGCGCCGGATGTTCGCGCGGTTGTGGCCCGGCTTCGACGAGCGCGAGGTGCCGATCTCGTCGGTGACCAACGGCGTGCACGGGCCGACCTGGGTGGCGCGTGAGCTGAGCGCGCTGCTCGGCGGCAGTCACGAGGAATGGGGTTACGACGGCGATTCCGACAACTGGTCGGGCATCCGCGATCGGGTCAGCGACGAGCAGCTCTGGGCACTGCGCCGGGACCTGCGGCAGAAACTGGTGATGGAGGTGCGCCGCCGGGTGCGCGCGGCGTGGCTGCAGCGCGGTGCGTCGGCGCTCGAACTCGGCTGGACCGAGCACGTCTTCGATCCGGACGTGCTGACCGTCGGCTTCGCCAGGCGCGTGCCCACCTACAAGCGGCTGACCCTGATGCTGCGGGATCCGGAGCGGTTGCGCGCGCTGCTGCTCGACGAGGAGCGGCCGGTGCAGGTGGTGGTCGCCGGGAAGTCGCATCCGGCCGACGAGGGCGGCAAGGCGCTGATCCAGCAGATCGTGCGGTTCGTCGACGACGCGCGCGTGCGGCACCGGATCGTCTTCCTGCCCGACTACGACATGGCGATGGCGCGGTACCTCTACCGGGGGTGTGACGTCTGGTTGAACAATCCGACACGTCCACTGGAGGCTTGTGGGACTTCCGGCATGAAGTCCGCGTTGAACGGCGGGCTGAACCTGTCGATCAGGGACGGCTGGTGGGACGAGTGCTACGACGGCAGCAACGGCTGGGCGATCCCGACCGCGGACGGCGTGCTCGACCCGCTGCGCCGCGACGACCTGGAGGCCGCTGCCCTGTACGACCTGCTGGAACTGCAGATCGTGCCGTTGTTCTACGACCGCGGACCCGGTGGCACGCCGGAAGGCTGGCTGTCCCGCGTCTGGCACACACTGGAGACGCTCGGGCCGCGCCTGCAGGCGTCGCGCATGGTGCGTGAGTACGTGGAGACCGGCTATCGCCCGGCAGTGGAGAAGGTGCACGGCGCGATCGCGGACGGTTACCGCGGGGCGCGCTCGCTGGCCGAATACCGGACGAAGGTGGAGATCGCCTGGCCGCGGCTGACCATCTTCGACACGGACCTGCAGGTGGAGGCCCCGGACGTGCTCGTGGTGGGCACCGAGGTGCGGGTCACCGCGCGGATCGACCTCGCCGGGCTCGAACCGTCCGAAGTGGACGTGCAGGCGGTGGTCGGCAAGGTCGGCGACACCGATGACCTGGCCGAAGCCGTCACCGTGTCAATGGAACCCGCTGGCATCGGTGCCTTCGAGGCGAAGCTCCGGCTGCCGTACGCGGGCTCGCTCGGTTACACCGTCCGGGTACTGCCGCGGCACGACCTCCTCGCCACCCCCGCCGAGCTGGGACGCGTGATCCACGCCTGAACCTCGTTTTTGTCGGACCCCTTCGCTAGCGTTCGCCTCACCTGCTGACTGGGAGGACAGGTCCGATGAAACGAAGACTGCTCGGCTTGCTGCTGGGCTTGGTCACCACGGCCGCGATCGGCACCGCGCCGACGGCCGCCGCCACCCCGGAATCGGGGCTGTGGGCGGGAACCTGGGCAACCGCGGTCCAGAAACCGTCGTCCGGGCTGGGGCCGAACTGGTCCGAGGCCGGGTTCGCCGACCACTCGGTGCGCCAGGTCGTCCGGGTGGCTTCGGGCGGGGTTTCCGCGCGGATCCGGTTGTCGAACGAATACGGCGGCCAGCCGCTGAGGCTGACCGGCGCGACGGTGGCGCGCGCGGGTGAAGGCGCCGCGGTGAAGCCGGGGTCCGTGCGGGACCTGCGGTTCCGTGGCGCGCGGTCGGCGGAGATCCCGGCCGGGGGCGAGCTGCGCAGCGACCCGTTGCCGTTGCTGGTGGCGCCGCTGGAGGAACTGACGGTCACGCTCTACTTCCGCGAGCCGACCGGGCCGGTCACCGCGCACGTGAACGCGATCGCGACCAGCTACCGCGCGAGCGGCGACCACCGGGCGGACACCGGCGCGGCGGCGTTCACCGAGACTTCCACTTCCTGGTACCTGCTGTCGGGCGTGGAGGTGCTCGCGCCGGGCAAGAGCGCCGTGGTCGCCTTCGGCGATTCGATCACCGAGGGCGCTCTGTCCACTGTGGACGCCGACAATCGGTACCCGGACGAGCTGGCCGAGCGGCTGGGCGGCAAACGGCCGGTGCTGAACACCGGGATCGGCGGCAACCGGGTGCTCACCGACTCGAACTGCCTCGGCGAGAAGGCGACCGCGCGGTTCGAACGGGACGTGGTGGCGCAGCCGGGGGTGCGGTCGGTGATCGTGCTGGAGGGCATCAACGACATCGGGATGAGCGCGTTCCCGCCGGACGATTGCCTCGGGCCGACGCCATGGGTGAGCGCGGCCGAGCTGATCGCCGGGCACCGTGAACTGATCAAGCAGGCGAAGGCCGCGGGCATCCGGGTGATCGGCGGCACGCTGACGCCGTTCAAGGGCTCGTTCTACTTCAGCGAGGAACGCGAGGCCGTGCGGGACGAGGTGAACCACTGGATCCGGACCTCCGGCGAATACGACGCGGTGGTCGACTTCGACCGGGCGCTGGCGGACCCGGCGGACGAGGACCTGATGCTGGCCGCCTACGACTCGGGTGACCGTCTGCACCCGAACGATGCCGGCTACCACGCCATGGCGGCGGCGATCGACGTGAAACAGCTGTAACCGAGCGACCCGGCGGCGGTTCGGTTCCGGACCGCCGCCGGGCCCACCATTCCGGCCGCCACTGGCCAGGGGCTTCAGGGCCGTCGGCCCCAGGGAGGGGCGGCCCCGCAAGTCCTGCTCGGTCGTTCGGCCGAGCAGGCGGCAGCCGCCGGGTTCCGCCCCGGGGCCCGCGATACACAGGCGACGAAGGGAGCACCCCAGACGAGTTCCACCCTCCACAGCCGAGTCACCCAGCCACGCTCGTGCTGGACGCCGCTTCCACACACGAGCGGGGCTGCGCACCCGGCGCGCGACGAAGGCCACTGCACAGCGTGAGCCCGCGGAGGGTGAGCAGCACCGCGGACACGAACAACAACGAGATCACCACGAGCCACGAGTCCGACGGCTCGAGCCGCTTCCCAGCCTCGAGCCACGCCCGCACTTGAGCCGCTCCCACACTCGAGCCACGCCCTCACTTGAGCCTCGTGCCGCCGAGTTCGCCTGTCGGTCCACTGCGAGCGAGCAGCCGGGTTCGCCTGCCGGTCCGCTGGGGTTGGCTGGGTTTGCCTGTCGATCCGGTGCGCTCGGGCCGCCGAGTTCGCCTGTCGTTCCGCTAGGTTCGAGCCGCTGCGTTTGCCCGTCGAGCCGCTGGGTTCGGCTGGGCTTGGCTGTCGTGCCGCTGGGTTTGGGGCTGGGTCGACCAGTTCGGTGACCGCGGCCAGCCCCTCACCGCCCGGCCCGATCGCCGTGGTCAGCCTGTCCGCCACCGCCCCGAGATTGGCCGCCACCCCGGTCAGCACGGTGTCCACGCCGAGTGCCGCCGCCGGGTGCCCGGCGTCCGCCGCGGCCAGCGCGGCGTCCCGGTTCTTGGCCGCGTCGACCAGGTGGCGCACCATGTCACCTTCGCCGCGCCGATGTGGTGCTGCGCGGGGATCCGCCCGGTGACCCGCGGGCGCGGTGGATCGCGTACCCGCAGGGCTTCACCTACGCGGCCGAGCTGGTGGAGCTGGTCAAGTCGATGGGCGACCCCTCGGTCGGCGTGGCGGCTGGGTTTGGCTGTCGTGCCGCTGGGTTTGGGCGGCCGGGTTCGCCTGCCGGTCCGCTGGAATTGGGCAGTTGGGCATGCCCGTGGCTTTGCCAGGAGCGCCTCGAAGGCGGCTGCGGCCTGCGCCGTGAGCTGGCCGTGTTCCGCAAGCCATAGGCGCGGCGACGCTTGCGATGCCCGCGCCCGGGTAGGCGATCTGCACTATGCAGCCGGGCTCCGCGTTCGGGCCTGCGTTCAGGAGGTGGACTCCGCGCTTCGGTGCTGGTGGCCCGCGGAGGGGCTGCGGAGCCGGGCGTGGCTTCCTAGGGTGAAATGGATGAGCACACTGCTGGTGCCGTATCACCTCGACGAGTCGATGTCCGAGCTGCCACAGCGGGCCGGGCGCGTCATCACTGCCGAGATGCCGCCTGGCGAGTTTTGGTCCCGTATCGCGCCGCTTCATGGGGTGGTGGCTGACGCGGTCGCTGACGCCGACAGACCAGCCGTGATCGCTGGGG
The DNA here is from genome assembly GCF_003312875.1 of Amycolatopsis albispora. Classification (NCBI taxonomy): domain Bacteria; kingdom Bacillati; phylum Actinomycetota; class Actinomycetes; order Pseudonocardiales; family Pseudonocardiaceae; genus Amycolatopsis; species Amycolatopsis albispora. The sequence goes on along the minus strand of NZ_CP015163.1, from coordinate 4,409,947 downwards.
ATTGCACGGTGGCGTTGGGTGTGGTCGCCGGGTTGCGGCGTAGGGGGGTGGTGCCCGCGGTGGTCTGGTTCGACGCGCACGGCGACCTGCACACCCCGCAGAGCAGCGCCTCCAACTACCCCGGGGGCATGCCGTTGCGCAGGGTGCTGGACCAAGGTGTCGGGCCCGTGTGGCTCGTCGGTGCTCGTGACCTCGACCCGCCGGAGGCCGAGTTCCTTGCGGCCACCGATTCAGTCCAAAGGGCCGAAATCGGCGAGCTCACCGTGCCGGATGGGCCCATTTACCTGCATATCGACCTGGACGTGCTCGACCCGGCCGAGGTGCCCGGCTTCCGGTTCCCGGCCGAGCGCGGGCCGTCCGCCAAGGAGATCCGTCAGGCGGCACGGCGGGTGCTGGACACGGGACGCGTGGTGGCCATGACGCTGGTGTGCAGCTGGCAGCCCGGCCACGGCGCCAGCCGCGCGGCCGGGCCGCTTGTCGACGAGCTGCTGGACTACTACGGCACGGCGGGGCGACCGCCCGGCTCCACCGGCAGTCCGGCGGACCGCCACGCACGGTAGCCGCCGACCAGGTCCGTCGCCTGGTGCAGGCCGAGGCGTTTCAGGTCGGCGGCGGCGAGGCTGGAGGCGTAGCCCTCGTTGCACACGACCACCACCGGCAGATCGGCGTGCACCTCGGGCAGGCGGTGCTCGCTGGCCGGGTCGAGCCGCCATTCGAGGTGGATTCGTTCCACCGGCACGGAACCGGGGATCTCGCCCTCCTCGGCGCGGTTCGCGTGCGGGCGGATGTCCACCACGAGCGCACCCTCGGCCTGCATGCGGTGCGCCGCCGCGGGCTCCACCCTGGTCAGGGTGGCGCGAGCGGCGGCCAGCGCGTCTTCGATGCTCATCAGCCCAGCGTCACCGGGAGAGCCGGGATCTGGGCCGGGACGTCCGCCAGACTTTGGTACTCCCGCGTCGGCACCAGCGGCGGCGAGTACGCGTGCACGCTGGCCGCCGGGGTGGCGCCGGCGCCGGTCACCTGGTGCGCCCGCCCGGCGCCGAAGCCGATGCCGTCGCCCGCGAAGTGCGCCCGGCGGCGGATCGGGCCGCCCGGGTAGCGGTACTCCTCGGCCAGTTCGCCCTGCAGCACGGTGAACGAACCCGCCGCGCCACCGTGGTCGTGCGGGGCGGTGTGCTGGCCGGGCAGCCAGGACAGCAGCCACAGCTCGACCCCGTCGGTCAGCGCAAGGCGCGCCCACCACCGTTGCTCCTCGTCGAACCGGAGGATCGTGCGCAGGCTCCCGGTCAGCTCACCGGCCACCGTCCTGGTCAGGTCGGCCAGTTCGCGCGGGGTCCACAGCTGCCGTTCCGGGTGCAGCAGGTCGGGGAGCAGCGGGTCGGTGATGCGGGGGTGGATCTCGAAGTCGGGACGAACGAGTGACTGGGTCATGGCGGTGCCTCCGGGCGCGTGCGGAAAAGGGATGAACTACGGCACTGCGCGCGGCACGGGCTGAACCCGGACGAAACAGAGAGAAAGAAGGCGTCAGCCGCCGTGCCGCGCGGGTGTACATCCGCACGAGGCGACGAGCAGGAGGTCGACGGTCAGGTCGGACCACATGTTGCGCCACCCGGTGCGGCGCCATGCGGTTGTCGGCCTGTTCACAACCGGCATACTGCCACAGATCGACTACGCCCGGTCAGCTGTTCCACGCGGTGGACACGGTGGGGGTAGGCCGTTGCGCGTGCGCTCCGCCGCGTCGGTGACAATGGCGCCCGTGACCGAGCTGACGCAGCCGAACGAACTTGACGACCTCGTGGTGCGGATGAGCGGCGTGGGGGTGCGGCGCGGCCAGAACGACCTGCTCGCCGACCTCGACTGGGCGGTGGAACTCGACGAACGCTGGGTAGTGCTCGGCGCGAACGGTGCCGGCAAGACCACCCTGCTCCGCCTGGCCGCCGCCGAACTGCACCCGACCACCGGCACCGTGCACCTGCTGGGCGAACGGATCGGCAAGGTCTCGGTGTTCGAGCTGCGCCCGCGCATCGGGTTCACCTCGGCCGCGCTCGCCTCGCGGGTGCCCGCCGACGAGGTGGTGCGCGATGTGGTGGTCAGCGCCGGGTACGCGGTGCTCGGCCGCTGGCGTGAGGTGTACGACACGCTCGACACCGAGCGCGCCGAGGAACTGCTCGGCGCGATGGGCATCAAGCACCTGGCCGACCGCACCTTCGGCACGCTGTCCGAAGGCGAGCGCAAGCGCGTGCTGATCTCGCGCTCGCTGATGACCGACCCCGAGATGCTGCTGCTCGACGAGCCCGCCGCCGGGCTGGACCTCGGTGGCCGTGAGGACCTGGTGGCGCGGCTGTCCGAGCTGGCCCTGGACCCGGACGCACCGGCGATGGTGCTGGTCACGCACCACGTCGAGGAGATCCCGCCGGGCTTCACCCACGCGCTGCTGCTGCGTGACGGCCGCGCGGTCGCGTCCGGGCTGGTCGACGACGTGCTGACCAGCGAGAACCTATCCGCCACCTTCGCGCAGGACCTGGTGTTGGAGCGCTGGGGCGACCGCTACTTCGCCCGTCGCCGGTAGATCCGCGTACTGCCCGGTAGCCTGCTGGAACCAGTCAAGCTTGCCGAGGAGGATGGGCGTGGGAGAGTTCGTAGCTGTCGAGGTCGAGGCCGGGGTGGGCACGATCCGGCTGGACCGCCCGCCGGTGAACGCGCTGAACAACCAGGTGCAGGCCGAGCTGGCGGAAGCCGCCAGGGAGGTGACCGAGCGCGCCGACATCCGCTCGGTGATCCTCTACGGCGGGGAGAAGACCTTCGCCGGTGGCGCGGACATCAAGGAGATGGCCGCCCGTTCCTACCCCGAAATGGTGACCTTCGGCACAGCGCTGTCCACCTCGCTGAGCCTGCTGGCCGGCATTCCGAAGCCGACCGTCGCCGCGATCACCGGGTACGCCCTCGGCGGCGGGCTCGAGCTGGCGCTGACCGCGGACCGCCGGGTGGCCGGTGACAACGTCAAGGTGGGTCAGCCGGAGATCCAGCTCGGCGTGATCCCCGGCGCCGGTGGCACGCAGCGGCTCGCGCGGTTGATCGGCCCGAGCAAGGCCAAGGACCTCGTCTACACCGGCCGCTTCGTCAAGGCCGAGGAGGCGCTCGCGCTCGGCATCGTGGACGAGGTCGTCGCGCCGGACGAGGTGTACGCGGCGGCGCACAAGTGGGCAGCGCAGTTCGTCAACGGCCCCGCGGTGGCGCTGCGTGCGGCGAAGGCCGCCATCGACGGCGGGCTCGACCTCGACCTGGCCAACGGCCTCAAGCTGGAGACCCAGCTGTTCGCCGGGCTGTGGGCGACCGAGGACCAGGCCGCCGGCATGCAGTCGTTCATCGAGAACGGCCCGGGCAAGGCCACCTTCGAAGGGAAGTGAGCCGCGCATGACCGAGGTGAACGACCCGGCGCCGCACCCGCACGCCACCGAGGAAGAGGTCAAGGCCGCGTTCGGCGACCCGAAGCTGGCCAACGTGCTCTACCACGACTGGGAAGCCGGGACCTACGACGAGAAGTGGTCCATCTCCTACGACGAGCGCTGCATCAGCTACGCCACCGACGTGTTCCGCGCGGTCGCCGGTGAGGAGGACACGCCGTACCCGACGGCGATGGAGCTGGGCAGCGGCACCGGCTTCTTCCTGCTGAACCTGATGCAGGGCGGGGTGATCAAGAAGGGCTCGGTCACCGACCTCTCACCGGGCATGGTGCAGGTCGCGCTGCGCAACGCGGAGAACCTGGGCCTGGACGTGGACGGGCGGGTGGCCGACGCCGAGCGCATCCCGTACCCGGACAACACCTTCGACCTGGTGGTGGGGCACGCGGTGCTGCACCACATCCCGGACGTGCCCGCCGCCTTCCGCGAGGTGCTGCGCGTGCTCAAGCCGGGCGGGCGGTTCGTCTTCGCCGGGGAGCCGACCAAGATCGGCAACTTCTACGCGCGGCGGCTCGGCCAGCTCACCTGGTGGCTGACCACCAACGTGACCAAGCTGCCCGCGCTCTCGGCGTGGCGGCGGCCGCAGGAGGAACTGGACGAGTCCTCGCGGGCGGCGGCCCTGGAGGCCGTGGTGGACCTGCACACCTTCGACCCGTCGGAACTCGAGGGCATGGCGCTGGGCGCGGGCGCGGTGGACGTGCGCGCGGTGACCGAGGAGTTCGCCGCGGCGCTCGCGGGCTGGCCGATCCGGACCTTCGAAGCGGCGGTGCCGCAGGAGAAGCTGACCGTGCGGTGGCGGCTGTTCGCCTACCACCTGTGGCTGCGGCTGTCCGCTTTGGACAAGAAGCTGCTGGCGAAGGTGCTGCCGCGTGAGCTGTTCTACAACGTGATGATCACCGGCACCAAGCCGCCTGCCGCGACCGGGCTGTAGTTGGCCTATTCCTTCACCGTCGACGACGTCGCCTTCCTGCGCTCCGGCGCCGGGGAGGCGGCGTTGTCCGCTTGCGCGGAACTGCCGCTGACCGACCGCACCCGGATCGCGGACGTGGCCACCGCCAAGCGCGTGGTCGGCGAGCACTACGCGGCCGTGCTGGAAACCGTGCTGCTGCGGCGGAAGGCCGTGACCAAAGTGGACGGTGCGGACCGGTGGCTGTTCACCGCGGACGCGCTCCAGCAGGCGAGCGCGTCGGCGGTGGCCCGGCACCGGGCGAAGCGCCTCGAAGGCCGGGAAGTCCACGACGTCACCTGCTCGATCGGCGCGGACCTGGTCGAACTGGCCAAGATGGCGAGCGCGTGCACCGGTTCGGACCTCGACGAGGTGCGGCTGGAAATGGCGCGGCACAACTGCGCCCAGGCCGGGATCGAGGCCGAGCTGTTCCAGGCGGACGCGTTGCGGCCGAGGGACGGGAACGCCGTGGTCGTGGCGGACCCGGCCCGCCGGGATTCGTCGGGACGCCGCACCTGGAAACCCGAGGACTTCGCGCCACCGCTGGACGAACTGGCCGCCGTGTACCGCGGCCGGGACCTGGTGGTGAAGTGCGCGCCGGGCCTGCCGCCCGAGGTGGCGCCGTGGGCGGACGAGATCGAGCTGGTCTCGCTCGACGGGCAGGTGCGCGAAGCCTGCCTGTGGGCGGGTGACGCGGCGACGGTGTCCCGCCGGGCCAGCGTGCTGCGGTCGGACGGTACACAGTGGACGATCACCGACGCCGAACCGGACGAGGTGCCGGTGGCGCCGGCAGGGGAGTGGATCGTCGATCCGGACGGTGCGGTGGTGCGGGCCGGGCTGGTCCGCCACTACGGCGCGCGGCACGGCCTCTGGCAGCTCGACGCGCGGATCGCCTACCTCACCGGGGACCACCCGCCGCCCGGCGTGCGTGCCTTCCGCGTGCTCGAACACGGGCCGTACCAGGAGAAAAGCCTGCGGGCGATGCTGCGGCGGCACGAGATCGGCAGGCTGGAGATCCTGGTGCGCGGACTCGACGTGGATCCGGATGCGTTGCGGCGCCGGATGAAGCTCAACGGCACCAGCGAAGCGAGCGTGGTGCTCACCAGGATCGGGCGGTCGCCGTTCGCCTTCCTCTGCCGCGCCGAGGTCATCGCGCCGGAGTGACCAGCCCGCTTTCGTAGGCGGCGATCACCAGCTGCGCCCGGTCGCGGGCGTGCAGCTTGGCCAGCAGGTGGCCGATGTGGGTTTTCACCGTCGCCTGGCTGACGCGCAGGTGCTCGCCGAGTTCGGTGTTGGACAGCCCGCGCGCGACCAGCGTCAGCACCTCGCGTTCGCGCGTGGTGAGCAGGTCGAGTTCGCGGGATGGGCGCTGTGCCGAGCCGCCCTGCCGGGTGAACTCCTCGATCAGCCGCCGGGTGATGGCCGGGGCGAGCAGGCTGTCGCCCGCCGCGACCACACCGATCGCGGACAGCAGGTCCGCCGGTGGGGTGTCCTTGAGCAGGAACCCGCTCGCGCCCGCGCGCAACGCGGCGAACACGTATTCGTCCAGGTCGAAGGTGGTCAGCATGAGCACGCGCACCCCGCTGGTCTCCTGGCTGATCCGGCGCGTGGCCTCGATGCCGTCGACTTCCGGCATGCGCACGTCCATCAGCACCACGTCCGGCTGCTCGCGCCTGGCCAGTTCGACGGCTTCGGCCCCATTCCCGGCTTCGGCGACCACCTGGTAGTCCGGCGCGCTGTTCACCAGCACGCGGAAACTGCCGCGCAGCAGGGCCTGGTCGTCGGCCACCAGCACACGGATCACGGGTTCACCTCACGAGGCAGGCGGGCGTGCACGCGGAAACCGCCGGGGGGTGCCGCGCCCGCTTCGAAGGCACCGCCGTACATCATCACGCGTTCACGCATGCCGAGCAGACCGTGCCCGCCCGAACCGGCGCCGGGGCCGCGGCCGTCGTCGGTCACCTCGATCCGGACGTTGTGCTCGTCCACCGAAATCACCACCTCGCAGTGCTTCGCGGCGGCGTGCTTGACCACGTTGGTCAGCGATTCCTGGACGATCCGGTGCACGGACAGGCTCAGGCTCTCCGGCAGCTCTGCGTGGTCCACGCTCAGCTTGACGTCGATCCCGGCTTCGCGCGCGTGCTCGGCGAGCTTGCCGAGACCGTCGATTCCGGGCGCCGGCGCCAGTTCCGCGCCGTCCGGGCTGCGCAGCACCCCGAGCAGGCGGCGCAGTTCGGTGAGCGTGCCGCGGCTGGTCTCCTCGATGATCCGCAGCGCGTCGCGCGCTTCGCCGGGGTCCTGCTCGGCGACGTGGTTGGCGACCGAAGCCTTCACCGCGATCAGGCTCATGCTGTGCGCGACCACGTCGTGCAGTTCGCGGGCGATGCGCAGGCGTTCGCCGGTGAGCGCTTCCTCGGCGCGCCGGGCTTCCCGCCGTGCCTCGCGGGCTCGCACGACCCGCACGGCTCGTCCAGCGGCCCAGGCCGCGCACAGGAACACCCACAGCATGACCGTGGCTTCGACCGGGGCGCCGAAGAGCGAGTCGGGCGAGGCGACGAGCAGCACCGTCGCCGTGCCGATCAGCGTGGTCACCAGCGCGGGGATCGCCCGTGCCGCCGGGACCAGCAGGCCGACCGCGTACAGCACGAACGACACCGGCAGCAGCGGTTCCCTGGTCAGGTCGAGCAGGAGCGCGGCGAACGAGCCCAGCGCGACCACCGCCAGCACGGGCAGCGGCCACCACCGGCGGACCGCGAGCGGCGGGCCGATGGCCGCGACCACCAGCGCCACCACCCAGAACGGCTCGCCGCCGTCCTGGAAACCGAAGTAGGCCGCGGTGACCAGTGCGGCCGCGACCGCGTCGGCGAGCAGGAGGTGGAGTTTCGGCACGGGTCGAACCTAGCCCGGGAGCCCGCCGGAAACCTCGAACCGGCGGTTGTCATACCCAGGGCTGAGGGAGAATGGGCGGATGCCGACGACCTCGAGGAGAAACCCGAGATGAAGCGCACCGCCGTGTCGCTGTTGCTGACCGCCTTCGCCCTGCTGGCCACCGCCGGTGCGGCGGGCGCGCACACCAAGCTCGAGTCCAGCGACCCGGCGCAGGGCGCCACGCTGGACGCCGCCCCCAGCCAGCTCACGCTGCGGTTCAGCGAGCTGGTGAAGGTCGAGACCAGCAAGGTCACCGTGACCGGGCCGAACGCGTCGCAGTGGCAGGTCGGCACGCTCGCCGCCAAGGGCCCGGTGCTGACCGTGCCGGTCACGCCGGTCGGCCCGGCGGGGGAGTACGCGGTGAACTACGAGGTCACCAGCGCCGACGGGCACACGGTCAACGGCACCACCCGCTTCACCCTGACCAAGGAGGCCGCGCCGGCGGCGGGCGCGGCTCCTTCGTCCGCGCCCGCCGTGCCGAACACGCCGACGTCGGCACCGCCGGAGACGACCAGTCAGGGCGTCGGCGTGCTGGCCGTCGAGGACAACAGCCCGCCGGTGTGGATCTGGTTTGCCGGAGCGGCCGTGCTGCTGGTCATCGTGGTCGGCGTGGCCCTCGCCGTGGTGCGCAAGCGCGGCTGATCAGGAGGAACGCTGGTACACCCGGAACGCCCGGGTGGCCAGCCAGCCCATCAGCACCGCCAGCGCCAGCAGCAGCCCGCCGTGGCCGAGGACCCGGGCCCAGTCCGGGGCCGCGGTGAGCGCTTCGCGCCCGGCCACGGCGGCCCAGTCCACCGGGTTGTACTCGGCGACCGTGCCGACCCAGCCCGGCAGCAGCGACGGCGCCATCATCACCGACGACAGGAAAGCCAGCGGCAGCGCCAGGAACTGCGAGATGCCGATCAGCGCCTCCTGCTGGCGCACCAGCAACGCGATCGCGTCGGACAACGCGCCGAAGACGATCGACAGCAGCACCGCGGCGCCCAGCACCACCAGCACGCCGAGGATTCCGCCGTCGTAGCGCGCCCCGGCGAGCAGGCCGACGCCGAACACGATCAGCGACTGGATCACCGTGACCACCGACTGGTGCGCCAGCGAACCCGCGATCAGCGCGCCCCGGCTGGCGGGTGAGGTGAGGTAGCGGTCCATCACACCGCGCTCCATGTCGTCGATGAACGACGTGCCGGCCCAGCCGGCCGACATCATCGCGGTCATCACGATCACGCCCGGCGTCAGGTAGGTCAGGTAGTCGCCAGTGCCGAAGCCCGGCAACTCGGCCACACGACGGAACAGCTCGCCGAACAGCAGCAGCCACACCATCGGCTGGACCAGGTTGAACAGCAGGTAGGCCGGTTGCCGCGAGAGCCGCCGCAGCGCGTGCGCGGTGAGCCTGCCGGTGTGCGAGGCGAAGGTGGTCATCGGGCACCTCCCGCCACGGTGTCGGCGGTGCCGAAGTCACGACCGGCGTGCCGCAGGTACACCTCGTCCAGCGACGGGCGCGCGGTGCCGATCGACACCGGCTCGACGCCGGCGCTGCCGAGCGCGGCGAGCACCCGCGGCAGCGCGGTGGCCCCGGCGCTGACCCGGGCGCGCAGCGTGAGCCCGTCCACGCTGATCTCACCCGCCACTGGTTCCAGCGCCCGGCGGGCCGCGCCCAGATCCTCCACAGTGGACAGCTCGGCGTGCACGCTGTCGCCGTTCAGCTCGTTCTTGAGTTCCTCCGGGCTGCCGGTGGCCACCACCTGGCCGCGGTCGACGATCACCAGCCGCGCGGCCAGCTGGTCGGCTTCCTCCAGGTAGTGGGTGGTCAGCAGCACGGTAAGGCCGTCCTCACCGGACAACCGGGTGATCTCCGCCCACATCTCGGCCCTGGCCTCCGGGTCGAGGCCGGTGGTCGGCTCGTCCAGGAACAGCACGCTGGGCCGGGCGACGAGGCCGAGTGCGACGTCCAGCTTGCGCTGCATGCCGCCGGACCACTTGCCGGCCGGTCGGTCGGCGGCGTCGGTGAGCCCGAACCGGTCGAGCAGTTCCTTCGCCCGGCTCCGCGCCGACGCGGCGGGCAGCCCGTGCAGATGGCCCTGCAGCAGCAGGTTCTCACGGCCGGTGCTGACCGGGTCGAAGGCCGGTTTCTGCGAGACGCTGCCGATCACGCGGCGCACCCGGCCGGGGTGGCGGCGGACGTCGATCCCGGCGACGGTGGCCTGCCCGGCGTCGGGCGCGGCCAGCGTGGTGAGGATCCTGACGGTGGTGGACTTGCCGGCGCCGTTCGGGCCGAGCAGGCCGAACACGATGCCGGCCGGCACGGTGAAGCCGAGCCCGGCCAGCGCGGGCACGGCCTTGGCGCCCTTGCCGTAGGTCTTGACCAGACCCGAGGCTTCGATGGCGTGGTTGGGCACGATGGTGCTCCTTCTCTGGTGAGGAGCCACCCGCCGCGGTGCACTACCCTGGCGTTCGCAGGCGCGCTTCGAGTTGCTGTCCGCGGACGGGGACTCGGGTGTGTCGGATGGCTCCCGGCCGCGGTGTTGCCGCACCCCGGCCGGGGCCATCACCTCAGTTCTCTTCCGGTTGGTTGAGCCAGGTCACCGCCTCCGGGAACTCGGTGGTGAGGTCTTCTTCGAACTGCTCCGGCGTCGCTCCCGACGCCCGCAGCTCGTGCATGCGCGCCCAGACGCGCAGGCCGTCGAACTCGCCGGACTTCAACTCCCGCAACAGGTTCCTGGTGAACTCGATCTCGGTTTCCAGCAGGGCGCGCCGGAATTCGTCCTCGACCATGAACAGCCGGGGAAGGTGCTTGCGCGCGGTTTCCGCGGCGGCGTCGTGCTCCCGCTTCCGCTGCACCTGGCTGCGCAGGCGTGCTTCGAGCAGGGGCACCACCTCGTCGGGTGGCAGCGTGGGCATCAGCGACAGGGCGGCCTCGAACTGGGCGAACTCCTTGACCGGATTGGCCAGCAGGTCGCTGAGCCAGTCGTGCATCTCGGCCACCCCGGCCGGGGTGATCTCGTAGACCGTGCGCTCGGGCCGCCTGCCCTCCCGCACGGTCTCCCTCGACGCGATCAGCTCACGCTTGTGCAGCGAGTCGACCACGGAGTACAGCGAGCCGTAGTTGAGCTTGATGCTGTCTTCCTTGTGCCGCTCACGCAGCGTGCCGGAGATCTCGTAGGGGTGCATCGGGCGCTCGTTGAGCAGCGTCAGCACCGCCAGCGCCAGCGGATTCGCCCTGCCCCGCGCGGCCATCGCCCGCCTCCGTGTCCGGGTTCAAATACTCGACTCAGAGTACCCGGTGAAGAATACCCGCTGTCAAGCGTCCGGCCAGACGCGGTGCAGTGCCGTCGCCACACCGTCGACAAAGGATTCGAACAGCGGGGTGCCGTCACGCATCGCGTCGCGGAGGGCGAGCGGGAGTTCCAGTTGCACGCCCATGCCGGAGCGGGTCCGGTTGACGATGTTGCGTGGCGACCGCCCGGCGAGCGCCGGGTGCTCGGCCGCGTCGAGGGTCTCGATGCCGCGCGCGCCGAGTTCCTCGTGCACGATTCCGCCGAATTCGGTGTCCAGGCCGCCGATCAGCACGCCTTCGCGGGGCAGCGTGATGCAGCCGTGCAGGCTCAGCGCGCGGTCGGTGCCCGCGCACAGGGCCAGCGCCACCGGGTCGTCGCACCGGCTGGAGGTCACGTGCAGGCGCCGCTCGTCACGCAGTCCTTCGAACAGCCAGTAGTCGCATGTGGACACTCGGGCGACGGCGAGGCACAGCTCCGAGGTGCCCGGCTCGATCCGGCCGCCGTGCGGGGCCAGCACCACAGGCGTGCCACCGGAATGCCGGAACCACCTGGCGTAGTCGAGATGCTCGGTCAGCGCGGGATCCGCGTACAGCTCGGTGTTCGACAGGTACCGGTCCGTAGCCGCGCGCAACCCCGTCATGCCCGCAAGATACGGCCATTCGGCGGGAAAGCGGTGGTCGAACGGCGCAATCGGCCGTCCCCGGCGTTTCCGCACCGGTTCCCGGGGAACTCCTGGGCATGTCCAGATTGCGAGTATCCGGCGGCCGGTCGACGGCCGCGCGAGTTATCACCGGCGTCGGGGCAGTGATCGCGCTCATCGAGGTCATCTACATCCTGATGATCCTGCTGGGCGCCAACGCGGCCAACGCGTTCGTCGAATTCATGCGCGCCATCGCCGAACCGCTGGCGCTGTTCTTCCCCGGCCTGTTCCAGTTGGAGAACTACCAGGTCGGCGTGCTGATCAACTACGGGCTCGCGGCGGTCTTCTGGCTCGTGCTGACCGGGCTGATCGCACGCATCGTCCGCTGACGCGGACCGAGGCGGGCCACCTCCCGGTGTTCGTTCGTCGGGGGCGCGCAGCGGGAGGTGGCGCCCGCCGGGCCGGCGTGTGAAGCTGCCCTGGTGTTCGCCATCGGGGAATTCGCCAGGCTCGGCCGGGTTTCGGTGCGCATGCTCCGGCACTACGACAACATCGGCCTGCTGCGGCCCGGTCACGTGGACGAGGCCAGCGGCTACCGCTACTACGACGCGGCCCAGTTGCGTGACCTCAACCGCGTGGTTGCCTTGAAGGACTTGGGTTTCACGCTCGAACAGGTCCGCGAGATCATCGGCGAGAAGCTCAATCCCGAGGAACTGCGCGGCATGCTGCGACTGCGGCGCGCGCAGCTCGAAGCGCAGATCTCCGCCGACACCGACCGGCTCGACCGCGTCGAGGCGCGGCTGCGCACCATCGAGCGCGAAGGCCACATGAACACCGAGGACGTGCTCCTCAAGCCGGTCGCCGCGCTGCGGGTCGCCGAGCTTTCCGGGGTGGCGGCCAGTTTCGCCCCCGACGACATCGGACCCGTGGTGCAGCCGCTGTTCGGTGAGCTGTGCCGTCGCCTCGACGATGCGGGCCTCCGGATCGTCGCGCCCACGATCGCGTACTACGAATCGGTGGCCGACGAGCGGGTGCGGGTGCACGCCGCGGCACCGGTGGCGCTGGAAAGCGGCCGCCAACACGACTTCGACGTGGTGGACCTGCCCGCGCTCGACGCCGCCGCGACGGTGCTGCACCAGGGCTCGATGGACGAGGTCGACCGCACCATCCAGACGCTGGCGTACTGGATCGAGGAACACGGCTACACCTCGGTCGGCTACCCGCGTGAGGTCTATCTCGACTACTGCAACGAGGAACCGGACCGCGGGGTGACCGAGCTGCAGGTGCTCGTCCGGCGGTGACCCAGCCGACAGGATGACGTGTCTTGACAAAACAAGTTGTCGGTGGAACCGTGGCCGTCGTCGGATACGCACGGTGAACGGAGTTTGTGATGAAGGCCCAGCTGGTGAGCATCATGGTCAACGACCAGGACCGGGCGGAGCGGTTCTACACGGACAAACTGGGCTTCCAGGTCAAGCACAACATCGACGTGGGCGGTGCGCGCTGGCTGACCGTGGTCCCCCCGGACGAGCCCGACGGCGTGGAAATCCTGCTGGAGCCGGCGGGCTACGAGTTCGCGCGCACCTACCAGGCCGAGCTCTACAAAACGAACATGCCGTTCACCATGCTGTTCTCCGAGGACATCCACAAGGAGTACGCGCAGCTGGTCGAGCGCGGTGTGGAGTTCCGAGGTGAGCCCGCCGAAACCATGGGCGGCATCAGCGCGGTCTTCGACGACACCTGCGGCAACCTGCTCATGCTGATGCAGGTCACCGAGCCCGCCTGAGTTCGGCCAGCCGCCGTTCGACCTCGGGGGAGTGGAACGCGCGCGAGGTCGATCGCTCTCCGTAGGCGAAGTTCAGCGCGCGGCCCAGGGTCCACGGTTCGACCTCGGCGAACACCCGCTCCTGGGCCGCGTGCGCGTCTTCACCCGGCCCGGACAGCGCCATGAGCTGGTACCGCGCCTCGCGGTGGCTGACGGCGTTCGGCACGGCGGGCGGCCGGGACAGCGCGCCGCCGAGGTGCCGCACCTCGGTCACCAGGCCGATCGGCGCGTCCGGTCCGGCCAGTTCGACGATCCGATCCGAGATGCCCGGCGGGAGATCGCTCAGCAGCGCGGTGTCGCCGTAGTAGCCGTGCGGGGTGTCCGGCTCGCTGAAGATCGTGCGTGCCGCGTCGGCGTAGGGGATCTCGGCGAACCGCTCCATCAGGCGCGGGCCGAGTTCACGCAACGGCGCGACCAGGCGTTCGCCTTCGTCCGGCGCGCCGCAGTACGCCACTCGCAGATGCGCGATGTGCTTGCCGCGCAACGGTTCCGGCACGCCGGGAACGTCCGGCATCGGCACCATGCCGAGTGAGGAGGTCAGCTCCTCGGGCACGGTGTCCGTCCACTCGCGAAAACCACGCAGGACCTCGGACAGCAGTTCGGGGCCGAAGTACATGCCGCCGCCGTAGATCGTGGCGACCGGGAACAACGCGATCTCGATGCCGGTGACCACGCCGAAACCGTTGCGCCCGCCGCGAAGCGCCCAGAACAGATCGGGCTCGCTTTCGGCGGTCACGTCGATGAGTTCACCGTCGTAGGTGACCAGTTCGACCCGCCGCACGTGGTCGGCGGCGAACCCGTGGCGCCGGGCGAGCAGGCCGACGCCGCCGCCGAGCGCGTACGACACCGCACCCACGCCGGGGCCGCTGCCGGACAGTGGCGCGAGCCCGTGCGCGCCGGTCTCCGCGAGCACGTCCTGCCACCGCGCGCCCGCTTCGATCCAGGCGGTCCTGGTGACCGGATCGACCCGCACCCCGCGCCGGCGGCGGGTGCTGATCAGCATCCCGGTGGCGGGTGTGGTGAAGCCGTGCCCGGTCGCCTGCACCGAAACGGGCAGGCCCTGCTCGCGGGCGTGACGCACCGCGGCACGCACGTCGTCCGCGTTCTCCACGGCGGCGATCACCTTCGCCTCGTGCCGGAAGGCGGTCTGGAAACCGGCTGCCTCGTCCTCGAAGCCGGGGTCGCCGGGGTGCAGGTAGGTCATCTTCACTCCTCTTCCTTCGCTCACCTCCCACCCTGTGCCGGGAACAGCAAGAAGTCCAACGGCTAGTTCTGCTGGAAATCAGAAGTAACAGTCATGATGCCGACAATTCAATCTGTCTTGACAAGAAAAGTTGTCGGTGAGACTCTTGCTCTACCAGCGAAAACGAGCCAAGGAGCAAGCAGATGAACCGCGAGTTCGAGGTCCGCAGCGAGCGCGAGATCAAGGGCACCCCGGAGCAGGTTTTTGCCGCCATCACCACCGGGACGGCGGGCTGGCTGTGGCCGATCGAGTGCGAGCCCCGGCTCGGCGGTGCGATCGACATCGCGCCCGGCGCGAAGATCACCGCCTGGGAGCCCGGCAGCCGCTTCGCCAACCGTGCGGAGAAGGGCGACTGGTTCAACGAACTGGACAACGTGATCGAGCCGCGCCCGGGCGGGAAGTCGTTCGTCCGGTACACGCACCGCGGCGCGTTTCCCGAGGAGGACTGGCAGAACCTGTACGACGGCTGCCTGCACCACACCGACCTGTACCAGGCCACGATGGCCGCCTACGTCGAGCACTTCGACGGGAAGGCCGCCGAATACCTGACCGTGGACGCGCCCGCGGCAACCGCCACCGACGCCGGTGCCTTCGACCGGCTCGTCCGCGAACTGGGGCTGACGGACGCGACGCTCGGTGACCGGGTTTCGGTCGAGATCCCCGGAGTGGGGCGTCTTGACGGCGAGCTCGACTACCGCTCGCCGTACTTCCTCGGCATTCGCACCGGCGACGCCTTCTACCGGTTCTTCGGCCGCAACACCTGGGGTGACCCGGTGGCCGTCGCCGCGCACCACTTCGGTGCCGTGGACACCGAGGCGGAGGCGAAGGCCTGGGAATCCTGGCTGGCCGGCGTCTACGCCTGAGGCAACCGGGCGGCGATGAAGTGGAGCAGCCGATCGGCCGCCCGGCGGCAGTCGGCGGGGCTGAAGTAGTGGCCGAGTTCGGGCCAAGCCTCCACTTCGGACTGGGGCAGCCAGGCGCGTGCCCGTTCGGCGGCCAGCGCGGAATCGTGCACGACGCTGCGGCCCGAGAGGACCACCAGCGTCGGCACGTCCATCGCGCGAAGGTCGGCTTCGGACGGGCAGGTCTGGAACAGGATCGCGGGCCGGTAGGCGCCGGTCGCGGCCCTGGCGAGGCGGACGGCGGGGTCGCCGGAGATGTCGGTGCCCGCGGCCCAGCGGAAGAACCGCCGCCACATCCAGTCGAACGGGAACAGCTTGAGCAGCACGCCGTACCGCAGGGCGCCGAAGGAGAAGTTCGCGGTGACCGTGGTCGGGTCGAGCAGGGTCACCGTGGCCAGGCGCTCGCGGTACCGCGTCGCGTAGTTGACCGCGTGCCAGCCGCCGGAGGACGCGCCGACCAGGTGCACACCGGTGAGCCGCATCGCTTCGAGCACTTCGTCGAGACAGCGGGCGCGATCGGCGTGCTCGGTCATCGGCCCGGTCTGCACGCTGTGCCCGCCCTCACCGAGGATGTCAATGGTGTACACGGTGTGCCCGGCCGAAAGCGGCGCCCAGAACGGGGCCCACATCGGCGCGCCGGCCAGCAGGCCGTGCAGCAGCACGATGGGCGGCCCGTCATTGCCGTGCCGGTAGACGCGGGTGGTGCCGAACGAGGTTTCGACGTCGTGCACGGCCGCCGGTGGCGGGCCTTCGGCCATCGCCGACCGGTAGGCCGCGAAATACGCGGTTCGTCTGCTTTCACTGGTGAAGTCGCCGGTTTTCCCCATGTCCGGAACGGTAGGAGCCCGGTAAACCGATCGTCTTGGACGAATGGAAGGCCGTAGGCTCGGGGCATGGGGAGCTGGGCGCTGGTGGTGCCTGCCGCGGAGGTCGATGGCTCGACGGCGGTCACGTGTTCGCGTCACCGCACCCCCGGCTCGCCGCGCACGTGCTCAGCTACACCGCGCAGGACTACCGCCAGCACGAACGCCGGGTGTGGCGGACCACCCCGCTCGGTGTGCTCACGCTGTCGGTCGACTTCGAATCGCCGGTGCGCCGCCTGGAATCCGGCGTGGTGCTGCCCGCGTCCGCGGTGATCGGACTGCGTGACCGGCCGATGGTGGCCGAGGAACTGCCGGGCCGGTCACGCGGGATCTCCGTCGGGCTGACGCCGCTCGGCGCATACGCGTTGTTCGGCTTGCCACTGCGGGAAATCGCGAATTCCGTGGTGAGCGTCACGGACCTGCTCGGCGCGCGGGGCAGGCGGTTGACCGAAGAACTCGCCGAAGCCCGCGGGTGGGCGGCGCGGTTCCGGCTGCTCGACGAGCGGCTCGGCGCGTGGCTCGGCGCCGGGCTCGACGCTCCGGTTCTCGGGGCGTGGCAACGCTTGCAGCACACCGGTGGCCGGGTGCGGATCGACCGGCTCGCCGGTGAAATCGGCTGGACGCGCCAGCACCTGAACCGCCGGTTCCGCGAGCAGATCGGCCTCGGGCTGAAAACCGCGGGCAGGATCGCGAGGCTGAGCCGGGCCGCCGTGCTGATGACCGGCCCGCGCCCGCTCGCCGAAATCGCGGCGGTCACCGGATACGCCGACCAGGCTCACCTGAACCGGGATTTTCGCGCGCTGACCGGCTGTACCCCCACGGAATATCGGAGGAAATGGTGACTGGGCTCTATCCGGAGATCGAACCGTACCGCCACGGAATGCTCGACGTCGGCGACGGCAATTCCCTGTACTGGGAGGAATGCGGCAACCCCGACGGCAAGCCGGCGGTGGTGTTCCACGGCGGTCCCGGTTCGGGCTGCACGCCGGGCGCCCGCCGGTTGTTCGACCCCCAGCGGTACCGGGTGGTGTTGTTCGACCAGCGCAACTGCGGCCGCAGCACCCCGCACGCGAGTGAGCCCGATGTCGATTTGTCCGCCAACACCACCGATCACCTGATCGCCGACATCGAACTGCTGCGCACCACGCTCGGCATCGAGCGGTGGCTGGTTTCGGGGGCGTCGTGGGGATCGGTGCTGGCGCTCGCCTACGCCGAACGCCATCCGGACCGCGTTTCCGAAATGCTGCACTCCGGGGTGGCCACCGGGCGGCCGCGTGAAACCGACCTGATCACCCGGAACCTCGGCGCGATGTTCCCGGCCGCGTACGCCCGTTTCCGCGAACTCGTGCCGGAGGGCGAGATCGCGGCCGGTTACCACCGGCTGCTCTTCGACGACGACCCCGAAGTCCGTGCCCGCGCCGCTCGTGCCTGGTGTGACTGGGAAACCGCGATCATCCCGACCGCGCCGGAACCGAGCCCGCGTTACGAGAGCCCGGAATTCCGGCTGGCCTTCGCGCGGATCGTCACGCACTACTTCAGCAACGGCAGCTGGCTGGAGGACGGCCAGCTGCTGCGGGACGCCGGGAAGCTGGCCGGCATTCCCGGTGTGATCGTGCAGGGCGTGCTCGATCTGTCCAATTTGGTCGGTACGCCGTGGGAACTGGCCCACGCGTGGCCCGGCGCGGAACTGGTGCTGGTGGACGAAACCGGCCACAACAACTCACCGGGCCTCGACGCGGCGCGGGTGGCCGCACTGGACCGGTTCGCCGGCTGAACGCGGTGAAGCAGCCGCGGTCAGTCTTCCGGGTCTGGCAGCGGTTCTCCGGTCTCCATCAGGGTTTTCAGGCTCGCCAGGATGTGCGGCCAGCCACCGCCGACCGCCTCCAGCACCGCGCTGCCCGGCTCGAACCCGTCGTGGCGCACGGTCAGCTTCACCAGCTCACCCGCCGGTTCCAGGTCGAAGGTCACCTTCGACCGCGGCTCGGCGGCGGCCCGCTCGACGAACTCGGGCTCGATGCCCATGATCTCGGCGAAGTCCGGGGTGAAGGTGTGCCAGGTGTAGGCCAGCCGCCGGTAGGGCTCCGACTCCAGCACCACCTGCTCCGGATCGGCTGACTTCCAGCCGTTCTGCTCCCACGACACGGTCGCGCCCTCGGTCCACTCCGATTCGAGCACCGCGCCCCAGTAGCGGATGGTGAAGGCCGGGTCGGTCAGCGCCTGCCAGAGCCGCTCCGGGGTGGTCCTGATGTAGGTGGTGTAGAGGAATTCGGGCTTGCTCATCGGCTCGCTCTCCAATGCGGTCTTCAGATCGGCGAGCGCGCGCACGCGCTCGCGGTGGTACTGGCTGATCCAGCGCTCGGCCACGGCGTTGATCGGCTCGGCGTTGACGTAGTGCAACTTCTCGCGGCCGCGCCAGGTGGTGGCGACCAGGTTCGCCGCCTCGAGCACGGCCAGGTGCTTGCTGACCGACTGCCGCGCCATGTCCAGCCCCGCGCACAGCTCGCGAAGGGTCTGGCCGTTGCGCTCGTTGAGCCGGTCCAGCAACCGGCGCCGGCTGGGGTCGGCCAGCGCCCGGAACACCTCGTCCATCACCCTCACCTCGAACATGCAGCCGTTCGGCTGCCTATAGGTTAGGCAGCCAGACGGCTGCATGTCAACGGAAGAGCGCGGCCAGGCGGTGGTCGATCTGGGCGATGGCCTCGTCCTGGGTGTAGGTGCCGATCAGCAGGCCCAGCGCCAGTCCGGTGACCATCGCCAGCAGCGCGTCCACCTCGGTCAGGGCGTGGGGGTGGTCCACGGTCGGTGCGAGCTGCTCGGCCAGTTCGCGCGGGATTCGGTTCAGCAGGGCGGCCATCGCGGGGTCGGTGATCGCGTGGGCCAGGTAGGCGTGGTGCACCGCGGTCAGCAACCGGCTGCGGTCGTCCACCGGCAGCAGGCCGACCAATGCCGCCCGCAGCACGGCACGCGGTCCCGAGGCGGCCTCGATCTCGGCCTTCAAGCGAGCCGAAGCCGCCTCGATCAAGTGCTGCAGGCCGCAGGTGAGCAACTCGTCCTTGGTCGGGAAGTAGTACTGCACCAGGTTCATCGAGATGCCCACCTCGGCCGCGACCCGGCGCAGGGTGACCCCGGCCAGCCCGTCGGCCCTGGCGATTTCCCAGAGCGCGCCGGTGATCTCCCGGCGCCGCAGCTGATGATCCACCCGTTTCGGCACAAGACGGTATGGTAGTGCAAGCGCACGATAAAAAAACCCGGGGGTAGGCGATGATCAGCGGTTTTCCCGATGAGCGGAGCAGGCAGCGGTACCTGGCGGTCTACGACTCGTTGCTGGACTGGCCCCAGCCCGCCGAGGAACTGACCATCGAGACGACCTACGGTTCAACGAACGTGCGGCGCAGCGGCAGTCGTACCGGAGTTCCGCTGGTGCTGCTCCACGGCGTCACGGCGACTTCGCTGTCGTTCCAGGCGCACGCCGCCGCACTGGGCGAACGCCATCCGGTCTACGCGGTCGATTCGCTGGGGGAGCCGGGCCGCAGCGTGCAGACCGCGCCCCTGCCCGACGCGGAGTCCATTGCGGACTGGCTGGACCAGGTGCTCGCCGCGCTGGGCTGCGAACGCGTGCACCTGGCCGGGGTTTCGCGCGGCGGCTGGCTGGCGCTGAACCAGGCGATCCGCCGCCCGCGTCGGCTTTCCGGGGTGACCGCGGTGGATCCCGGCGGCCTGGCGGACATCGGGTTCAAGCAGCACCTGTGGCTGCTCACGGGATTCGGGCTGATGCTGATGCCCGCGGCCGTGCGGCGGCGCTTCGCGAAGACGAGCTTCAGCGCCTTTCTCGACGACACCATCCGCCGGATCACGCTGGCGCAGTTGCCGCACCGCACCCGGGCGTTCATGTTCGACACGCTGACCGACGAGCAGTGGCGGTCCCTGGACGTGCCGGTGGACCTGGTGCTCGGCGGCCGCAGCGTGCTCTACGACGCGGAGCGGCAGGCGCGGCGGATCGCGCCGCTGTCCTCGAAGGTGCGCGTCGAAGTGGTGCCCGGGGTCGCGCACGGCATCGAGCTGATGGACCTGGTCACCGATCGGGCGCCGCGCTCGGCGAGTGGTGCGCCAGAAGCCGGGTGAGCAGCCCGGTCAGCTGCTCGCGTTCCGCCGGTGACAGCGGTTCGAGCAGCTGGTCCTGCACCCCGGCGACCAGCCTGTCCAGCTTCTTCAGCTGACGGCGACCGGCCGCGGTGATCGTGATGACGTTGCGCCGCCGGTCGGCGGGGTCCGGGGCGCGGTCGAGCAGCCCGCGCTCGGCGAGTTCGTTCAGCACCGCCACCACGTCGCTGAAGTGGATGCCGGTCCGGCGGCCGAGTTCGGCCTGGCTCGCCGGGCCGGTTTCGTCGAGCGTGGCCAGCAGGCGGTAGTGGTGGCCGCGGGCGTCCGCGGTGGCCAGCTCGTCGGCGATCAGCCGGTGGGCGTGCTGTGCGGTCTGGGTGAGCAGCCAGCTGGGCAGGCCGGCCAGCCGGGCGGGGGCGCTCGTCTCCATGACCGCGCAGTCTAACTCATTGGTCACCCTAATGATTGACCGAGCAGCGTTGCGCGCGCACGGTTTCCAGGTAGCCGGAAATGGCGTCGCGGTTGTGCCGCAAGGTGTCGATGCGGCGGGTCAGCCGATCGCGTTCGGCCTCCAGCGCGGCGAGCATTTCCGGGGTGGCGTCGGGGAAGTGGATGGCACGCGGCCGGTTCAGGCAGGGCAGGATCCGCTTGATCATCCGCGTCGGCAGCCCGGCGTCGAGCAGGCCGCGGATCTGGTGCACGCGGTCCACATTGGACTCGTGGTAGTCGCGGTAGCCGTTCGGCAGCCGCTCGGCCGCGATGAGCCCCTGTTCCTCGTAGTACCGCAGCAGACGGCGGGGCGTGCCGGTCCGCGCGGAGAGTGCGCCGATGCGCATGTGTGCCACCTCACTGGGTTCCTGGTTGACCTTCACACCGGTGTGACGGTTCGAGCATGGGCGGCATGAGACTTCCGTTGCCCGCCCTGCTGGCGCTGACCACCGCCGCCTTCATCACCGTGCTGACCGAGGCGCTGCCCGCCGGGGTGCTGCCCGCGCTGGGCGCCGATCTCGGGGTCGTCGAATCCGCCGCCGGGCAGACCGTCACCGTTTACGCGATCGGCACCGCGGTCGCCGCGATCCCGTTGTCCGCGGCCACCGCCGGCTGGCGGCGCAAACGCTTGCTGCTGACCGGGATCACCGGTTTCGCGGTGGCCAACACGGTCACCGCGGTGTCCGCCGACTACCTGCTCACCATGGCCGCCCGGTTTGTCGCCGGGCTGGCCGCCGGGGTGGTCTGGGCGCTGCTGGCCGGATACGCGCGCCGGCTGGCGCCCGAAGGCTTGCCGGGCAAGGCGATCGCGGTGGTGATGGCGGGCATCCCGCTCGCCCTGTCGCTCGGCGTGCCCGCGGGCACGTTTCTCGGTGGTGTGCTCGGCTGGCGAGTCACCTTCACCGTGATGTCCGTGCTCGCCGTGGTGCTGCTGGGCTGGATCGCCGTGGCCGTCCCGGATTTCGCCGGGTCGCCCGGCGGTGGCCGGTTGCCGGTGCGGCGCACGCTCGCCGTGCCGGGGGTGGCGCCGGTGCTGGTGGTGACCCTGGTTTTTGTGCTGGCGCACACGATTCTCTACACCTATCTCGCCACTTTTCTGGAGCGAGCCGGGCTCGGCGCCGAGGTCGGCCTGGTGCTGCTGATCTTCGGCGTGGCCTCGATGGTGAGCATCTGGGTGGTCGGCGCGTGGATCGACCGCGGGCTGCGTGCGCTGACGATCGCCGGCACCGTGCTGGTCGGCGCGGCGGCCGGGGTGCTCGGGGTCTTCGCCGGGAGCCCGGCGCTGGTCTACCTCGCCGCGGCGGTGTGGGGACTCGGCTGGGGCGGCGTGCCGACGCTGCTGCAGACCGCGGCCGGGCAGGCCGGTGGCGAAGCCGCCGACACCGCGCAGGCCGTGCTCGTCACGCTGTGGAACGCGGCGATGGCCGGTGGCGGGATGGCGGGCGGGCTGCTGCTTGACCACTTCGGCGCCGGGGCTTTCCCTTGGGCCGCACTGGTGCTGCTCGTGCCGGTGCTGGCGGTGGTGCTCGGTGCGCGGGAACACGGGTTCGCCGGTCATGCGCGCTACGGTAGAACTTGACACCAGTGTCAGGTTCAACCGTGGAGGCGGCATGCGGATCGGGGAACTGGCTCACCGCACCGGCGTGAGCGAGCGCTCGCTGCGTTACTACGAGCAGCAGGGCCTGCTCGCCGCCGACCGCACCCGCGGCGGGCACCGCGACTATCCCGAGGCCGCGGTGGACCGGGTGATCCGCATCCAGGAGCTGTTCGCCGCCGGGCTGTCCAGCCGGAAGATCGCGCGGCTGCTGCCCTGCCTGCGTGACGCCGACGGTGGTCCGTCCGAACTCGCCGACGCGAAGCTGGTCGCCGAACTCACCGCCGAACGCGAGCGCATCGACCGGATGATGGCCGACCTCGCGCGCTCGCGGGAGGTGCTCGACGGCGTGATCGACGCCGCCGAGCAGTAGCCCACACCTCACTGACAGAAGATGTCAGTGGGGTGCGGGCACGCTGACCGGCGTGAACGATTTCGACTTCCTCATCGGCTCCTGGAACGTGGTCAACCGGCGGCGCACGAAGCTGTTCGCCGGGCACGACGAGTGGGCCGAGTTCCCCGGCGTCTCGACCGGACAGTCCATTTTCGACGGTGGCGGCAACACCGACGAGATCATCTTCCCGACCCTCGGGTGCCGCGGTTTCACGCTGCGCCTGTTCGACGTCGAGCGGCGCCAGTGGTCGCTCTACTGGGCCGACAGCCGCAGCGGGCTGCTGTTCCCGCCGGTGGCCGGCACCTTCCGCGACGGCCGCGGCGACTTCTACGGCGACGACACCCACGACGGCAGGCCGATCAAGGCGCACTTCATCTGGTCGGGCATCACCGCGGACTCGGCGCGCTGGGAGCAGGAGTTCTCCGACGACGGCGGGCGGACCTGGGAGTCCAACTGGGTCATGGAGTTCACCCGCGCCTGATCGCGGGGTTGACATGAAACCAAATGGTTTCATATGCTTCGTCACGTGGAACTGGTCTTCAAGGCGCTGGCGGATCCGACCCGCCGGGAACTGCTCGACGAGCTGTTCCGGCGGGACGGGCAGTCGCTGAACGCGCTGGCGAGCCGGTTCACCATGACGAGGGTCGCCGTGGCGAAGCACCTCCGGCTGCTCGAGGAGGCCGGTCTGGTGCTCTCGGACCGGCGGGGCCGGGAAAAGCTGCACTTCCTGAACCCGGTGCCGATCCGCCTGCTCCACGACCGCTGGGTCAGCAAGTACACCGAGACGTGGGCCGCCGGCCTCGTCGACCTGAAACGAGAACTGGAGGCACGCGTGGAGAAGGTGTTCGAGATCTTCGTCCGCACCACGCCGCAGCGGCTGTGGCAGGCGATCACCGATCCGGAGACGCGGGCGCGGTTCCAGTTCGGGGCGCGGGTGGAGTCGGACTGGACCCCCGGTTCGGCCTACCGCGTCACGCACGCCGGGGCGGGCGGGCTGATCGAGGGCGAGAACCTCGAGGTCGACCCGCCGCGGCGGCTCGTGCAGACCTATCACGCCATCTGGGACGACGACATCGCCGCCGCGGGCACCAGCCGGGTGACCTGGGAGATCGAGGAGGTCGGCGACAGCTGCCGGCTTGTCGTCCGGCACGACCAACTCGCCGAAAACGCCGACGAGCACCTCTACGGCGGCTGGCCGATGATCCTGTCCGGGCTGAAGACCTGGCTGGAGACCGGCACCGAACTCACCACACCCGGTTCACTGATGTACGGAGGGGAATCCAGATGACCACCACCAAACTCGATAAAACGTTCACCGCGACCCTGCTCAAGAGCCCGAACAAGGGCGGCTGGACCTACGTGGTGATGCCCGGCTCCGCCGAGTTCTTCGGTACGCGCGGCCTCGTGAAGGTCCTCGGCCGTGTGGACGGCGAGCCGTTCCGCGGCTCGTTCATGGCGCTCGGCGACGGCACGCACAAGCTGGCCTTCGACGCCGGAACCCGCGAACGCATCGGCAAGCAGGCGGGCGACACGGTCACCGTCACCCTCGACGAGCGGATCGCCCGATGAGCGTGATCACCGGCATCCGGACGGTCAGCGTGCCCGTTTCCGACCAGGAGCAGGCGCTGCGGTTCTACGTGGACACGCTCGGTTTCACCGTGCTGCGCGACGGGCCGATCCCGACCGGGCGGTGGATCGAGCTGGCGCCCGGCAGCGACGACGTGGTGGTCACGCTGGACCAGGCCGCCCCGGACGTCACCCGCGGCTCGATCATGATCCGGTTCACCACCGACGACGCGACCGCGGCGCACGCCGCCCTCACCGAAGCCGGGGTCGATACCGACGAGGTGCTCGCGTGGCCGGGTGTGCCGCCGATGTTCGCCTTCCGCGACCCCGACGGGAACGTTTTTTCCCTCACCGAATCCTGAGGGGGATGTCGAGACCGGTGCGGCGGCTCCGTCCCAGTGGCAGAAGCGGCCGGGACGGCCGCCCGTACCGGAAGGACAACCTCATGCGCAAGCTCGTCGTCCAGCAGTGGGTCACCGCCGACCAGATCGCCGCCGAGGAGGACGGCGGACTCGGGTTCGTGTCCGTGGAACCCTTCTCCGACAAGACCGATCCCGCGTTCAAGGCGAGCCTGATGGGGTTCATCGACTCGGTCGACACGATGATCCTCGGCGCGAACACCTACACGCAGACCAGGGACTACTGGCCGTACGCCGAGGACCAGGGCGAATACGGCGAGAAGCTCAACAAGCTCACGAAGTTCGTCGCCTCTTCGAATCTGACCGACGCGCCATGGGGCGACTTTCCCGCCGGAACGGTAACGCGTGATGCGGCCGCCACCGTCCGGGAACTCAAGGCGGGCGACGGCAAGGA
This sequence comes from Amycolatopsis albispora, assembly GCF_003312875.1. NCBI lineage: Bacteria > Bacillati > Actinomycetota > Actinomycetes > Pseudonocardiales > Pseudonocardiaceae > Amycolatopsis > Amycolatopsis albispora. The sequence continues at coordinate 4,384,907 of NZ_CP015163.1, read as the reverse complement.
CATCTGGCTGTGGGGGAGCCTGACGCTGATGCGTTCGCTCCTGACCGCCGGCGTCGTCGATGAAGTCCGGTTGCTGGTGTGCCCGGTGACACGGGGGAAGGGCACGCGCATTTTCGAGGACCGGCACGACCTGAAGGCGGCTGAAGCCACCTTGTTCGGCAACGGCCTGACCCTGCTGCGCTACGAGATCGCTTGACCTCCAGCGTGGTGGACGTTCCAAAGTGGTCTTCATGACTACAACGGAGATCGACGCGCAGGTCCGCGACGCCGAGATCGAAGCGATCAAGCAAGTGGTGACCAAGGTCGAACACGCCCAGAACAACGAGTTGCCCGACGAGTTCGTCAGCCTGTTCCGCGCCGACGCGATCTGGACAACGGGCGGCGGCAAGCGCCTTTTCGGGCGTGACGCGATCTCCGCGTTCACGCATCAGGTGCTTCCTGGCGGGATGAGCGGCCTGACGGTCACCTTCGAGGTGGAACACGTGCTGTTCATCCGCCCCGACGTCGCGGCGGTCAAGGTGCGGCAGGTGTACCAGACGCCCGACGGCCCGGACGTGGGCACGCCCTTGTTCGTCATGGCAAAGGAGGACGGGCAGTGGCGCCTGACCGCCTGCCAGAACACGGGCGTGCTCAACGACGACTGAACGGAGGAACCAGGCGGCGACGGGTGGCGGGTGGTGGCGGGTTGTGACGGCTTCGCGAGCGGCCGAGGCCGATGAACGCGAGTACGGCGAACGTGGTGACCCAGGCGGCCCCGGCGAGCATGAAGGTGGTGCCCAGGCCGGTGAGCGGCAGGAAACCCGTGACCAGGAGAGCGACGATCGCCCCGCCGGACAGGGCGTTGCCCGCGATGGCGCACCCGGCCAGCCGCGGTGGGATCCGCGGATAGCCGGCGATCAGGCCGAGGGCGACGGCACCGCCCACCATCGCGATCCCGATCGGCACGAACCAGGTGGACGGCAGGCCGAGCGGACCGGTGAGCCACCGCCCGCCCGCCAGCATGGCCACGCCGAAAACGGCGGTGCCCCAGCCGTCGATCCGCAGGCTGCCGCGCAGCAGGTCCGGTGTGCTCATGCCGTTCTCCTCGGTCCCTCGGTCAAGTTCAGGGCCTGACGGTGGCACGGTGCGGGGCATGGGCTCAATGACCTCCGAGGTCATCGAACCGGTGATCCACCACGGATACGCTCCGGCGCCATGGACACACATCAGCCGGTCAGGGTGGGCATGCTCCTGCGGGAGTGGCGGCAGCGTCGCCGGCTCAGCCAGCTCGACCTCGCCCTGCTGGCCGGCACTTCCGCCCGGCATCTGTCCTGTGTGGAAACCGGCCGCGCCCGGCCGAGCCGGACGATGGTGCTGCGCCTGTCCCGCGCCCTGGACGTTCCCCTGCGCGAGCGCAACACCCTGCTGCTGGCCGCCGACTACGCACCCGCCTACCGGGAAAGCAGCCTCGACGACAAAACCATGACGTCGATCCGGTCCGCGCTCGACACCATGCTGACCGCGCACGAGCCGTACCCGGCGGTGGTGGTCGACCGCCAGTGGAACGTGGTGACCGGCAACAAGTCCATGACCGTGCTCATGGACGGCACACCCCAGCACTTGCTGCGGCCACAACCCAACGTGTACCGCCTGGTCCTGCATCCGGACGGGCTGGCCGGGCGGCTGGTCAACCTCGGTGAGGTCCGGGCGCTGTTCCTCGACCGACTGCTCCGCCAGGTCAACGCCACCGGAGACACGCAGTTGCGTGCGCTGTACGAGGAAGTCAGCCAGTACCCCGCCCCCGCGGACACGGAACAGACCGACAACGCCGAAAACCCGCCAAGCCCGATCCAGGTTCCACTGCGAATCCGCACCCCACACGGAGTGCTGTCCATGTTCGGCACCATGGCCACCTTCGGCGCACCGGCCGACGTGACCCTGTCCGAACTGGCGATCGAGTTCTTCTACCCCCTGGACGAATTCACCACGGCCGCGCTACGCGCACTCGAGGAAGGATCAGCATGACTGACGGCGTCACCTTCATCAACGTTTTCGAAATCCCCGCGGACCGGGTGGACGAGTTCGTCGGCCACTGGCGGGAACGGGCCGAGCTGCTCCGCGACGCGCCCGGCTTCCGCGATGTCCGCCTGCACCGCGCGTTGCTGCCGGATTCGCGGTTCCAGCTCGTCAACGTGGCGCACTGGGACAGCGAGGAAGACTGGCTGGCGGCGACGCGGAACCACGGGCAGTTCCAGTCGTCGGTCGCCGAGGCCGCGCAGGTCGCGACCCCCAACCCGGCGCTCTACGAGGTCGTCGTCGAACTCCCCTGAGACGAGTCAGGCGGCCGGGCGGCCCGCGCCGGCGTAGTCGTCACCGGGGCGGCGGTAGGCGTGCACCTGCACGGCCTGGCCGAACGTCGGCGCGTCCACCATCTGCTTGTTGCCGACGTAGATGCCGACGTGGTGGATCTTCGTCGACGGGTTGCCGAAGAAGACCAGGTCGCCCAGTTGCGGCTCCTCCTCGACCGGCACCAGTGGCACGCTGCCGTACTGCCAGTGCGCCGTCCGCTTGAGCGTGATGCCCGCGTTCCCGTACGCCGCGGTGGTCAGGCCCGAGCAGTCGAAGCCCTCGTGCCCGCCCTCGATGCCGTTCCCGCCCCACACGTACGGCAGGCCGATCTTCTCGATGGCGAAGTACACCGCCTTGAGCACGGCGGCCTTCGGCGGCGCGTCGGTTTTCGCGACCGTGCCGTAGACGTTCGCCGTGGCCAGCACGCGGTGCAGGAACAGCGGCGCGTCCTGCAGCGAGCCGACCGCGTTCCACCAGGTCGGGCCGTCGGACAGGTCCCGGCCGCCGTCCGCGCACAGGGCGCGGGCGGCGGTCAGTGCCGCGTCGTCGATGTTCTGCGGGTCGGGCGCGCCCGCGCCGCTCGCGCTGCGCGCCCACCTGTCCCAGATCGCCGGGGTGAGCTGCATCGGGCCGTTCGCGTCCCGCTCGGAGACCACGGTGCCGTTGAAGTCGAGCAGTTCCACCGTGCCGATCGGCTGCGCCGGCCTGCCGTCCTCGCCGATCACGCCGCCCGCGCGGCCGTGGTCGCTGGCGTTCTTGCCGATCCCGGCCAGCGTCACCCAGGACACGTGGCAGCCCGGCTGCTCCTGGCTCATGGTGATGGTCGCCTTGGCGTAGGCGAGCATCGAGCGCTGCGGGATCTCCAGCCACGTCGAATACTTGGCGGCCCAGTCGTCGAGCTGCTTGCCCGGCGACGCGGGCAGCGCGGCACCCTGCGTCGGCGACGGTTCCGCGGGCGCGGGCGGCGGGGTGGTCACCGGGGGCGCGGTGTTCGCGGCGCTGTCGGCCTGCGGTGAGCTTTGCTGGCTGTTGGCCACCACAAAAAGCCCGGTCGCCACGGCCACCGCGACCAGCGCGACCACCAGTGCCCGCCGGACCGGCCGCTGCCTCGGTTCCTCCGCCACCACTTACCCCCTGATCCCGTCGAGCACGAACTGGCGCAGGCCGTCGAGATCGGTGTCGACGGCCACTTCGATCGACGGCCGCTCCGGCTCGCCGTTGGCTTCCCGGTGGGCCCAGCGACGCTGGTCCAGCAGGGTCGCGCCGCGGTACGGGCCGAACCCGCAGTCCACGTCCACCGGGAACCGCTCGGTCTTGAGCAGGCCGGGCCGGATCGCCTCGGCCACCGCGACCGCGTCGTGCAGCACGATGCCGTCGTACCCGAGTTCCTTGCGGTAGTGGTCGAGGTAGTCGGCGGTGAGCGAGACCAGCACCTCGCCGACGGGATCACCGTCCGCCAGCTCGGCCAGCCAGTCGGTGGACACCGCGCAGCGCCGCGTCAGGTCCATCGGCACCAGCGTCACCGGCACGCGTTCCTCGACCAGCACCCGGCGCGCGGCCTCGGGATCGGCCCACACGTTGAACTCGGCGGCCGCGGTCATGTTGCCGCGCCCGATCGCGCCGCCCATGATCACCAGCCGCTCGATCCGGTCGCGCACGCGCGGGTGCGCGGCCAGCAGCAGGGCGATGTTGGTGAGCGGGCCGATCGGCGCGATGGTCACCGGCTCGTCCTCGCGTTCCAGCAGCGAGACCAGCATGCTCACCGCGTCGGCGGTCTCCAGGTCGCGCTCGGCGGCGGCCAGCGAGGCCGACCGGCCGGACAGCCCGTCCGCGCCGTGCACCGAGGAGGCCCGGGTCCGCGCGTGCACCAGCGGCCGTTCGGCACCGGCGGCGACCGGCACGTCGGCGCGGCCGAACAGGTTCAGCAGGCGGCGGGCGTTCTCCGTGGTCGATTCGAGCGGCACGTTGCCGAACACCGTGGTCACGCCGATCAGCTCGACGTCGCGGCTGCGCGCGGCCAGTGCCAGCGCGAACGCGTCGTCGACCCCGGGATCGGTGTCGATGATCAGTTTGGTGCCCACTCGCCACTCCTTGGTGTCCCGCGCCGAGGCCTACAGGTTACGGTCAGCCCCATGACATCCATGTGGGGTTCCCCGGTGGCGGCCAGGGCGAAGGCGTGGCGGCGCGCGCGGCGCGACCCGCGGCAGGCCAGGTTCCTCACCGCCGACTCGCTGCGCTGGGTGCTGCGCAACCGCGCCTACACCCCGTGGTACCTGGTCCGCTACTGGCGGCTGCTGAAGTTCCGCCTGCTCAACCCGCACATCATCCTGCGGGGCATGGTGTTCCTCGGCAAGGACGTGGAGATCCACTGCCGTCCCGGGTACGGGCGGCTGGAGATCGGCCGCTGGGTGCACATCGGCGACGGCAACGCGATCCGCTGCCACGAGGGCTCGCTGCGCATCGGCGACAAGGCCGTGTTCGGCAGGCAGAACGTGGTCAACGGTTATCTCGACATCGAGCTGGGCGCGGCCACCCTGGTCGCCGACTGGGTCTACATCTGCGACTTCGACCACGTCACCACCGACATCACGCTGCCGATCAAGGACCAGGGCATCGTGAAGTCGCCGGTGCGGATCGGGCCGGACACCTGGATCGGCACCAAGGTCTCGGTGCTCAAGGGCACCCGCGTCGGCCGGGGCTGCGTGCTCGGCGCGCACGCGGTGGTCCGCGGGGACATCCCGGACTATGCGATCGCGGTCGGTTCGCCCGCGCGCGTGGTGCGCGACCGGCGGGCCGACTACGAAGCCGACGCCGAGCGCCGCGAGGCGGTTCGCGACATGGCTCGCAAGGCGGACAAGGCGCTGGAGAAGACGCTGCGCGACCTGACCTCGAACTGAGGGCGGCGAACCGGACGAACGGAGGATACCGTTCGTTGCCGTAACTAACTAGCATGAGCGCACTTCGAAGTGGAGGAGCAGCTCGTGCAACTACGCAGACGTTCGGCACTTGCCCTGGCCACCCTGTCCGGAATCGCCCTGCTCGGCACCACCGCGCCCGCGGTCGCCGCACCCGACGACGGCATCTCCACCGCCGCCGCGGCCTGCAGCGAAACCCCGCGCGACCTGCCGATCAACCAGTTCACCGACCACCGCGAGCTGGGCATCGAGCTGGACCGGATCGAGCGCGTCAGCGGCGGCAAGGTCCAGGTCGACCAGCTCGGCCGGAGCAACCGCGGCCGCGAGATCTACTCCGCGCGCGTCGGCACCGGGCCGAAGGCCGTGCTGGTGACCAGCGAGATCCACGGCAACGAGAAAACCGGCACCGACGCCGTTCTCGACCTGCTGGACTTCGTCGGCACCAGCGACTCGGCCAAGGCGAAGCGCTGGCGCAGCGAGCTGACCATCGTCGCCATTCCGAAGATGAACCCGGACGGCGCCGAACTCGACCGCCGCGGCAACGACATGACCTGGCAGGAGGTCACCGCGCGTCACCCGCAGCTGCGCGGCGCCCAGCCGGCGTGGAACTACTACACCGGCACGCTGCAGGGTGACGACTACTCGCAGCGGCCCGGCTTCGACATCAACCGCGACTACCACCCCGACCTGAACTACGTGCCGCGCAAGGAGGACTTCCCCGGCACCTCGGCGCAGACCGGCTGGTACCTCTCGCCGGAGACCTCCATCGTGCGTGACGTCTACCGCGGGCTGACCGCCGAGTTCGGCAAGGTGGACACCTACGTCGACCTGCACCACCAGGGCGCCTGCTACGTGATGCCGGACGACCCGGACGAGTTCGTCACGCTGTCCATCTCCGGCAAGTTCGTCGACGACCCGGCCACCACACCGGGTTACGAGAAGTACGCGCCGAAGTACGACCTGAAGTACTCGAAGCAGCTGAACGTGGCGGTGTACAACGCGCTGCAGGGCGCGGCGAACAACCGGCCGGCGTTCGGGAACGTGACGCTGTACCCGCAGGACACCAACCTGCCCGGCACCGGGCTCGGCTCGTTCGCGCTGAACGGCAGCGGCACGGTGTTGTTCGAGGTGCGCGGGCAGACGCAGACGCTGGGGCAGCAGCACCGCGCGATGCTCACCAAGTCCGTCTACATCGGACTCGACGGCATGCTGTCCTCGGTGGCCAGCGGCCAGGTGCGCAACCTGGACCCGGCCGCGTACGACCGGATCCCGCCGCGCGGGCCGAACATCGGCACCGGGGCGGCCACCGCGGAAGCACGCCTGGACTTCTGAAGCAAGCAGCGTCTAAAGCAGGAAATGGAACAACGGGCTGCCCGGTTCCACCCGTTCCACCTGGAGCGGGCTGGCGTCGAGGCGGTCCAGCAGGCCGGGCAGGTCGGCCGGGCGCTCGATCTCGATCCCGATCAGCGCCGGGCCGGTCTCCCGGCTGTTGCGCTTGACGTACTCGAACAGGGTGATGTCGTCCTCTGGGCCGAGCACCTCGTCGAGGAAGCGCCGCAGCGCGCCCGGCTCCTGCGGGAAGCCGACCAGGAAGTAGTGCTTCAGTCCTTTGTGGACCAGCGAGCGCTCGAGGATCTCGCTGTACCGGCTGACGTCGTTGTTGCCGCCGGAGACCACGCAGACCACGGTCTCCTCCGGCTGGATCGTCACCGACGCGCCGAGCGCGGCGCTGGCCAGCGCGCCGGCCGGTTCGGCGATGATGCCGTCGGACTGGTACAGCTCCAGCATCTCCGTGCACACCCCGCCCTCTTCGACGGTGGTCAGCTCGGCGCCGCTGTCGCGGATCAGCGGATAGGTGACCGAACCGGCGATGGCGACCGCGGCGCCGTCGACGAACGAGTCCACCGCGTCGATGCGCACCGGCTCACCCGCTTCGATCGCGGCGGCCACGCAGGCGGCCCCGGCGGGCTCGACGCCGACGATCCGGGTCGACGGGTGGTGCTCCCGCATCCAGGTGACGATCCCGGCGAGCAGCCCGCCGCCGCCGACCGGCACCACCAGCACGTCGGGCGCGAAGCCCAGCTGCGCGACCAGTTCGCGGGCGACCGTGCCCTGCCCGGCAACCGTGCGCGGGTCGTCGAAGGCGGGCACCAGGGTGGCGCCGGTGCGCTCGGCCTCGCGCTTGGCCTCGGCGGAGGCGTCCTCGTAGCTGTCGCCGGTGACGATCACCTCGACGTGCGCACCGCCGAGCGTGGCGATCCGCTCGCGCTTCTGCCGCGGCGTGGTGCGGGGTACAAAAACGCGGCCCTTCGCCCCGAGGCGACGGCAGGCGTAGGCGACGCCCTGCGCGTGGTTGCCCGCGCTGGCGCAGACCACGCCGCGGGCGCGGACCTCCTCGTCGAGCTGCACGATGAAGTTGTAGGCGCCGCGGACCTTGTAGGAGCGGACCGTCTGGAGGTCCTCGCGCTTGAGCCACACGCGGGCGTTCATCTGCGCCGAGAGCCGGGAACTGGGTTCGAGCGGGGTCCTGGTGACCACCCCGGCCAGCCGTTCCGCGGCCTGGTCGACCAGCTCCGCGCTTACCTCCGCCGTGCGTACGCCGTGCATGCCCGGGAACCTACTCCCGGCCGGGCCGCCCCGGTCGAGGCGCCCTACGACTTCGGCACCGCGGGGTAGGGGACGAAGGTGCTGGTGTTCTCGTCCACGGTCAGCTGCTTCCCGATCGTCGGGAACGCGCGTTGCGGGCACGCCGGGCGTTCGCACACCTTGCAGCCCATGCCGATCGGCGTGGCGGCGGCCCGGTCGTCCAGGTCGAGGCCGGTCGAGTAGACCAGCCGGCGCGCGTGGCGGAGTTCGCAGCCGAGGCCGACGGTGAACATCTTGCCCGGCGAGCCGTAGCCCCCGATGTTCCGCGAGATGGTCCGCGCGATCCAGAAGTAGCTCTTGCCGTCCGGCAGCGACGCGATCTGCGTGAGGATCTTGCCCGGCGACGTGAACGCCTCGTAGATGTTCCACAGCGGACACGCCCCGCCGACCCGTGAGAAGTGGAAGCCCGCCGCCGACTGCCGCTTCGACATGTTCCCGGCGCGGTCCACCCGCACGAACGAGAACGGCACCCCGCGCATCTTCGGCCGTTGCAGGGTGGACAGCCGGTGGCACGCGGTCTCGAAGCCCACGCCGAAGTGGTCGCACAACCGCTCGATGTCGTACCGGTACTCCTCGGCCCGCCGGTGGAACTGCTCGTACGGCAGGATCAGCGCGCCGGCGAAGTAGTTCGCCAGGCCGACCCTGGCCAGCGAGCGCGCGGCCGGGCCGGAGAACGCCCACGAATCGGCCAGCTCGGCGATCAGGTCGTCGTACTCCAGCAAGGCGATCTGCGAAGCCATCCGGAACGCCTGCTGCCCGACCCGCAGGCTCGGCGCCATCCGCAGCACCCGCGCCTGCGGCTCGTACCGGTGCTGCTCACCAACCGTCTCGTCGATGCCCTCGCTGGTCACGTGCACGCCGTAGCGCTCGGTCAGCCGGTCACGCAGCGCGGAAAGCACCTCGCCCCGGCGCAGCGGCAGCTCGGCGGCCATCCGCTCGGCGCGTTCGTCCAGTTCGGCGACGTAGTTCTCCCGTTCGTAGAAGAAGTCGCGGACCTCCTCGTGCGGCAGCGGCCCGGCCGCGCTGCCGTGCATGCCGCTGCCGTCCTCGGCGACCAGCGCGGCGGTGTTCTCCACCGCGTCCCGGTACCGCCGGTGCAGCCGGACCAGCGCCTGCGCGATGGACGGCAGGTTCGTCGCCAGCTCGTTGATCTCGCCGTTGGTGGCCTGCACGCCGAGCGACTCGTCGAGCAGGGCTTCGCGCACGTCGGCGACCAGGCGCGCGGTGTCGTTGTTGGCGAAGAACTCGGCGTCCACGCCGAACGCCTGGGTGATGCGGAAGAGCACCGGAACGGTCAGCGGGCGGGCGTTGTGCTCGATCTGGTTGAGGTAGCTGGGCGAGATCTCCAGCAGCCTGGCGAGGTCGGCCTGGCTCATCGAGCGGGTCTCACGCAGGTGCCGCAGCTTCGCGCCGGCGAAGGTTTTGTCCACTGAACCGGTCCTTTCCGGAAGGTTTCCCGGCCTGAACGATCCCGTGAACGATCAAGCCGGTCGCTCTGCGAACAAGGTGTTCGCAACCTTCGCCTGCATGCTACGAAAAATTTGCAAAATTTGGCAAATTGGAGCTCTGGCCGCGTTTCCCCAGCACATGCCATGGTCAGGACAGGAAGCGAGGAATCGCAAAGTTCGCAAAGGTGGGAAAGATGGCTGACACGGTCAACAGGGAGCAGGCGGCGGCAGAGCTTGCGAAGCAGTGGGAGACCGACCCCCGCTGGCAGGGTGTGGACCGTACCTACAGCGCGGCCGACGTGATCAAGCTGCGCGGCAGCGTGGTCGAGGAGAACACGCTCGCCCGGCTCGGCGCGGAGAAGCTGTGGAAGCTGCTGCACACCGAGGACTACATCCACGCGCTGGGTGCCCTCACCGGTAACCAGGCCGTCCAGCAGGTGCGTGCCGGGCTCAAGGCGATCTACCTGTCGGGCTGGCAGGTGGCCGCCGACGCGAACCTGTCCGGCCAGACCTACCCGGACCAGAGCCTGTACCCGGCCAACTCGGTGCCCGCGGTGGTCCGCCGGATCAACAACGCGCTGGGCCGCGCCGACCAGATCACCTGGGCGGAGGGCAACACCGACATCGACTGGTACGCCCCGATCGTCGCCGACGCCGAGGCGGGCTTCGGTGGCCCGCTCAACGCGTTCGAGCTGATGAAGGGCATGATCGCGGCCGGTGCCGCGGGCGTGCACTGGGAGGACCAGCTGGCCTCGGAGAAGAAGTGCGGCCACCTCGGCGGCAAGGTGCTCATCCCGACCAAGCAGCACGAGCGCACGCTGAACGCCGCCCGCCTCGCCGCGGACGTGGCCGACGTGCCGTCGCTGATCATCGCCCGCACCGACGCGCAGGCCGCCACGCTGATCACCAGCGACGTGGACGAGCGCGACCAGAAGTTCATCACCGGTGAGCGCACCGCCGAGGGCTTCTACAAGGTGCGCAACGGCATCGAGCCGTGCATCGAGCGCGGGCTGGCCTACGCCCAGTACGCCGACCTGCTGTGGATGGAGACCTCCGAGCCCGACCTGGAGGTGGCGCGGAAGTTCGCCGAGGCGATCAAGGACAAGTACCCGAACCAGCTGCTGGCCTACAACTGCTCGCCGTCGTTCAACTGGAAGAAGCACCTGGACGACGCGACCATCGCGAAGTTCCAGCGCGAGCTGGGCCACATGGGCTACAAGTTCCAGTTCATCACGCTGGCCGGCTTCCACGCGCTGAACTACTCGATGTTCGACCTGGCCAAGGGTTACGCGAACGAGGGCATGACCGCCTACGTGGACCTGCAGGAGCGCGAGTTCGCTTCGGAGGAGCGGGGTTACACCGCCACCAAGCACCAGCGCGAGGTCGGCACCGGCTGGTTCGACCAGGTGGCCACCGCGCTGAACCCGGAGAGCTCGACCACCGCGCTCACCGGCTCCACCGAAGAGGCCCAGTTCCACTGAGCCATCGAGGTTGCTGATCCCCGGAGGCCGCCGGTGCCGCCCCCTTGGTAGTCGCCCGCACGACTGGGGCGGCCCGGTGGCCTCCCTTCCCCTTTCTTCTTTCTCCCGCGAGAAGCCCGTTCCCGGAGGAACCAGATGTCCGACAAGCTCGCCTACCGCATCGACCTCACCGGTCCGAGCGCCGACCGGTTCGACGAGATCCTCACCCCGGCCGCGGTGGAGTTCGTGGCCAAGCTGGACAACGAGTTCGCCGGCCGCCGCCGTGAGCTGCTCGACGAGCGGCGCCTGCGCCGGGAGAAGCTGGCCAGCGGCGAGGAGAAGCTCGGGTTCCTGCCGGAGACCGCGCACATCCGCAACGACGAGTCGTGGCAGGTCGCCCCGGCCGCGCCCGGCCTGGAGGACCGCCGCGTCGAGATCACCGGGCCGACCGACCGCAAGATGACGGTCAACGCGCTCAACTCCGGGGCCAAGGTGTGGCTGGCCGACTTCGAGGACGCCAACTCGCCGACCTGGCACAACATGATCGACGGGCAGCTCAACCTCTACGACGCCATCCGCCGCGACATCGACTTCACCGGCGAGAACGGCAAGCGCTACACCATCGGTGACGAGCCGGCCACCATCGTCGCCCGTCCCCGTGGCTGGCACCTGGTGGAGAAGCACATCCGCATCGACGGCCGCCCGGTCTCGGCGAGCCTGGTCGACTTCGGCCTGTTCTTCTTCCACAACGCCCGCCAGCTGCTCGCCCGCGGCCGCGGCCCGTACTTCTACCTGCCGAAGCTGGAGAACCACCGCGAGGCGCGGCTGTGGAACGACGTCTTCCGCTTCGCCCAGCGGGAACTCGGCCTGCCGCAGGGCGCGATCCGGGCCACCGTGCTGATCGAGACGATCACCGCCGCCTTCGAGATGGACGAGATCCTCTACGAGCTGCGCGAGCACGCGGCCGGGCTGAACGCCGGGCGCTGGGACTACATCTTCAGCGTGATCAAGAACTTCAGCGAGCACGGCGCCGACTTCGTGCTGCCGGACCGCGCGCAGGTCACCATGACCGTGCCGTTCATGCGGTCCTACACCGAGCTGCTGGTCCGGACCTGCCACAAGCGCGGCGCGCACGCCATCGGCGGCATGGCCGCGTTCATCCCCAGCCGCGACCCCGAGATCAACGCGAACGCGCTGGAGAAGGTCCGGCAGGACAAGGAGCGCGAGGCCGGTGACGGCTTCGACGGTTCGTGGGTGGCGCACCCCGGTCTGGTCCCGGTCTGCCGCGAGGTGTTCGACCAGGTGCTCGGCGGCTGGCCGAACCAGCTCGGCAAGCTGCGCGAGGACGTCGTGGTCACCGCTGAGGACCTGCTCGACGTGGCCAGCGCGGGCGGTGAGGTCACCGAGGAGGGGCTGCGCGCCAACATCAACGTCGGCCTGCGGTACCTCGACTCGTGGCTGCGCGGCACCGGCGCGGCCGGCATCTCGAACCTGATGGAGGACGCGGCCACCGCGGAGATCGCGCGCTGCCAGGTGTGGCAGTGGATCCGCAACGGCACGAAACTGGCCGACGGCACCGCGATCACCACCGAGCTGGCCTACGAGATGCTGCGTGAGGAACTCGGCCGCATCCACGCCGAACTCGGCGCGGGCAACCGGCTCGACGACGCTCGCGACATCTTCGTCGAGACCGCGCTCGGGGAGAAGCTGCCCGCGTTCTTCACCACCTCGGCCTACGCGCGGTACCTGACCTCCTGAGCTTTCGAAAACATCCGGAACCCGCAACTTTAGGTACGCCTACTTAGCGGGTTCCGGATTGTTTTCGCGCGCGGCCACCAGGCAGGCTCCGGCGAGTCGGACAATCTCCCCCTCGCTGAGGAGTTTCACGATGAGACTGCGTCAAGCGCTGGTCCTGGTGGCCGCGTCCGCACTGCCGATCGCAGTGCTGACCGCGCCCGCCTCCGCCGCACCGGTGTTGGCCGCGCCGGACATCCCGGTGGCCAATGTGCAGGCCCACCTCACCGCACTGCAGAACATCGCCACCGCCAACGGCGGCAACCGCGCGCACGGGCGCCCCGGGTACAAGGCGTCGATCGACTACGTCAAGGGCAAGCTCGACGCCGTCGGTTACCAGACGCAGCTGCACACCTTCACCTACAACGGCACCACCGGCTACAACCTGATCGCCGACTGGCCGGGCGGTGACCCGAACAACGTGCTGATGGCCGGTGGGCACCTCGACAGCGTCAGCGTCGGCCCGGGCATCAACGACAACGGCAGCGGCTCGGCCGGGCTGCTGGAGGTCGCGCTCACCGTGGCCAAGCAGAACCTGCAGCCGCAGAAGCACCTGCGGTTCGGCTGGTGGGGTGCCGAGGAACTGGGCCTGATCGGCTCGACGCGGTACGTGAACAGCCTGACCGCCGCCCAGCGCGCGGTGATCAAGGGCTACGTGAACTTCGACATGACCGGCTCGCCGAACCCCGGGTACTTCGTGTACTCCAGCTCGGGGCAGCCCGCCGGGTCGACCACCATCGAGAACGCGCTGAAGGCCGGGTTCCAGGCCAAGGGCGTGCCGACCGAGCTGACCAGCGTCGGCGGGCGGTCCGACCACGCCGCGTTCGCCAGGGCGAACATCCCGACCGGCGGCACGTTCAGCGGGGCCGAGGGCATCAAGACCTCGGCGCAGGCCCAGAAGTGGGGCGGCACGGCGGGGCTGGCCTACGACCGCTGCTACCACCGCTCGTGCGACACCACGAGCAACATCAGCGCCACCTCGCTGGACCGGCACACCGACGTGATGGCGCACGCACTGTGGTCACTGAGCGGCGCTCCGGCGCGAACGGCCACGCTCGACTGCGTGCGCTGCCCGCTCTGAGTGAACCAGCCCTCGTGGTCGCGTGACTGGAGCCGCGACCACGGGGGCGCTCAACCCCTGGTGTCCCTGGTGTCTGGTGTCACGAATGTGGCTTTCGAGACGTTTGGCGTCTCGAATGTGGCTTTCGTGACATCACCCTCCCCTCCCGCGTTCGACCCCCACCCCTCCCGCGGCGGGCGCCGTGCAATGAATGTGGCTTTCATAGCGTCTGGCGCAATGAAAGCCACATTCATTGCACTGGCCGCGGGCACTGGGCAGCGGGCACCGGGCAGCTGGGGGCGGGCACCGGGCACCACCGGGCGGCGGCCCCGGGCGGCGACCGGCGCTGGACACGAATGTGGCTTTCGGGGCGAAATCGGCCCCCAAAGCCACATTCGTGTCCGCCGACGGGTCCCAGCTCCGGTCCCAGCCCTGGGTCCCGGCTCCGAGGCTCGGCCGAGGCCCCCGCTCGGGGGCTCGGCCCGGCCCGGCGGCCCGGCGGCCCGGCGGCCCGGTCCGGAGGCTCGGCCCGGGAGCCCAGCCCCGAGCCCAGCCCGGGAGCCCAGCCCGGAGGCCCAGCCCTGGGGCCCAGCTCGGGAGCCCAGCCCGGGGGCTCAGCCCTGGGGCTCAGCCGGGGAAGGCGTTGCCGGTGGCGATTTTCGGGCGGCCCAGTACCTCGGGCTCGGAGATCTTCGCCCGGCGGTAGACGGCCGCGGTGTCTTCGGCGATCCGGCACCAGTCGAAGTCCGCGGCCAGCCGGGCCTGCGCGGCGGCGGCGCGGCGTCGCGCGGCCCGGTCGTCCGCCAGCACGGTGTTCACCGCGGCACCGAGCGCGGCCACGTCACCCGGCGCGAACGCCAGCCCGGTCACCCCGTCGATGACCACCTCGCCGAGCCCGCCCGCGGTCGACGCCACCAGCGGCGCCTTCGCGGCCGCGGCCTCCAGCGCGACGATCCCGAACGGCTCGTACCGGCTCGGCAGCACCACCGCGTCCGCCGCGGCCAGCACCGCGCGCAGGTCGCGGTCGGACAGGTGCCCGACGAACTCCACCGCCCGCCGGATGCGCAGCTTCCTCGCCTGCTCGACCAGCTCGTCCAGGTGCCGCCCCTTGCCGGCCACCACCAGCCGCGTGCCCGGATGGTCGCGCCGGATGCGCGGCAGCGCGGCGAGCAGGTCCTGCACGCCCTTCTCCCACTCGAGACGGCCGAAGTAGAGCAGCAGGGGAGCGCCCTCGGGGCTGTAGGTCCGCCGCGCGTGCTCGACCTCGGCGGCGGGCACCTGCCAGCCGCGTTCCTCGATGCCGTTGTGGATCACGGTGATCTCCTCCGGCGACACCTCGAACAGGTGCCCGACCTCCGCGCGCATCGCCTGCGAGCAGGTGATCAGCGCGTCGGACCGGTTCGCCAGCCACCATTCCACCGAGTGCACCTGCTGGTTGAGCGGGTGCGACAGCCAGCCGGAGTGCCGCCCGGCCTCGGTGGCGTGGATGGTGCCGACCAGCGGCACCCGCGCGGCCTCGGCCAGCGCGATCGCCGGGTGCGTGACCAGCCAGTCGTGCGCGTGCACCACCTCGGGCTGCCAGCCGCGCAGCAGCTCGTTGCCCGCGCGGACCATCGCGTGCCCCATGGCCAGCGTCCAGGCCACCAGGTCGCGCTCGAAGGTCACGTGCATCGGGTCCTCGGCGACCCGGATGATCCGCACCCCCTCGACCACCCGATCGGTCAGCGGATGCGTCGAAGCGTCGGTGCCGGCCACGTGGCGGCAGAGCACCACGACCTCGTGCCCGTCGCGGACCAGATGCCTGGCCAGCGCGTGGACGTGCCGGGCCAGCCCGCCGACGACCACCGGCGGGTACTCCCACGAGAGCATCAACACGCGCATGAGGGGCAGGTTACTCGTGAGTCAAGACGGCTCCGTGCGGCCGTGGCGGATCTTTGCCAGCATCGGGGGTGATGAGCACCGACTGGACGCCCAAGGAACCCGTACTGCCCACCCCGTGGACACACCAGGTCGGCCCGGGCAACGCCCTGCCGGAGTACCCGCGCCCGCGGCTGGTGCGGGACCGCTGGCTCAACCTCAACGGCCTGTGGGAGTACACCACCGAGCACAGCCGCGGCGAGCTGATCCTGGTGCCGTACCCGCCGGAGTCCACGCTGTCCGGCATCGGCAGGCACGACGACCTGATGTGGTACCGCCGCACCTTCGAGCTCCCGGCGGACTGGGCGGGGGAGCGGGTGCTGCTGCACTTCGGCGCGGTCGACCAGCGTGCCCGCGTCTGGGTGAACCACCAGCTGGTCGCCGAGCACGAGGGCGGCTACACCGAGTTCAGCGCGGACATCACCGGGGCGCTGCGCGCGAGCGGCCCGCAGGAGGTGCTGGTCCGCGCCGAGGACCGGGCGGACATCGGCACCCATCCGCTGGGCAAGCAGCGCCTCGACCCCGGCGGCATTCTCTACACCGGCGCGTCCGGCATCTGGCAGACCGTCTGGCTCGAACCGGTCCCGCGTGACCACGTCCGGCGGCTCGACGTCGACAGCGACCTGACCGGGCTCACCGTCACTCCGCGTGTTTCCGGTGGCGATCGGGTGGAGATCGTGGTCAGTACCCGAGAGGGTGATGAGGTCGCCCGTGCCGAGGGGCCGGCGGGCCGCGCGATCCGCGTCGAGGTGCCGTCACCGCGGTTGTGGTCGCCGGACGACCCGTACCTGTACGACCTGACCGTCCGGCTGGGTGACGACCTCGTGCGCTCCTACGCCGGGTTGCGCACCATCGGCGTCGCCCGCGACGAGCGCGGTCGGCCGAGAATCGCGTTGAACGGCCGCGTCACCTTCCTGCACGGCCCGCTCGACCAGGGGTACTGGCCGGACGGCATCTACACCGCGCCCACCGACGAGGCACTGCGGTTCGACCTGGAGAAAACCAAGGAACTCGGCTTCAACTTCGTCCGCAAGCACGCCAAGGTCGAACCGGCGCGCTGGTACCACTGGGCCGACCACCTCGGCCTCCTGGTCTGGCAGGACATGCCGTCGCTGCCCGTCCTGCTGGACAACCCGCCGGGCCCGCAAGCACCGCCCGTGCCGGAGGCGCGGCAGCGGTTCGAGGCCGAGCTGCTCGAACTCATCGACCAGCTGCGCGGGGTCACCTCGCTGGTCGGCTGGGTGCCGTTCAACGAGGGCTGGGGCGAATACGACACCGTGCGGATCTCCGCGCTGGTGCGCGAAGCCGACCCGACGCGCATGGTGAACGCGAGCAGCGGCGTGAACTGCTGCCATTCGCACCACGACACCGGCGCGGGCGACATCTACGACGACCACACCTACGTCGGTCCCGGCCGTCCCGAAATCATCGACACCAGGGTGACCGTCGACGGCGAATACGGCGGCCTCGGCCTGGTGCTGCCCGACCACGTCTGGCCGGGACCGCCGATGGCCTACGAAATGGCGGGTGATCGCGAAGAACTGACCCGCCGCTACGCCGAAGTGAGCGAGGAACTCGCGCGGATCGTGCCGGAGGTGGGCCTTTCCGGCGCCATCTACACCCAGACCACCGACGTGGAGAACGAGGTGAACGGGTTCTTCACCTACGACCGCCGGGAAGCCAAGCTCGACATCGCGGTGGCCGCGGCACACAATCGGAAGGCGATCGAGGCGGGCAGCCAGCCCCAAGATCGGTGACTTTCGGCCCTTTCCCGTCGCGCGCCGGGTTTGCCAGGTTGAGCCGGTGCGCCGGGGAAGCACACCGGAGGAAAACATGGGCGGTTCGCGCGCGGAGTCGCTGAGCCACGGCGAATGCCTGCGCCTGCTGGGAAGGGCGGGGGTGGGGCGGGTGGTGTACACCAAGCACGCGATGCCGGCGATCGACCTGGTCGCGTACACGATGCGCGAAGGCGCGGTGATCATCCGCAGTCCCGGCGATAGCGAACTGCCCGCCGCGGTGCGCAACGCGGTGGTGGCCTTCCAGGCCGACCGGCTCTCCGCCGACCTGGCCGACGGCTGGACGGTGAGCGTGGTCGGGCACGCCACCGAGATCTCCGACCGGACCGAAGTCACCGAACTGGCCGCGCTGCCCGAGCTGTCCGCCCCGCCACCGTGGGCCACCTCCGGCGCCGATCGGTTCCTCAAGATCACCGTGAAGCTGGCGTCCGGCACCCGGATGGGCGACGGGCGATGATCGGCGTCTTCCTGGTCGACGACCACGAGGTGGTCCGGCGCGGGGTGGCGCACCTGCTCGAAGCGGATCCGGAGCTGGAGGTGGTCGGCGAGGCGGGCACGGCGGCGCAGGCGATGGCCAGGATTCCCGCGCTGCGGCCGGACGTCGCGGTGCTCGACGTGCGCCTGCCCGACGGCAACGGGGTGGAGCTGTGCCGCGACCTGCGCTCACGCCTGCCCGGCCTGCACTGCCTGATGCTCACCTCGTTCACCGACGAGCAGGCCATGCTCGACGCGATACTGGCCGGCGCGGGCGGTTACGTGATCAAGGACATCGACGGCGTGCGGCTGGTGTCCGCGGTGCGCGACGTCGGTTCCGGCCTTTCGCTGCTGGACAACCGCGCGGCCGCCGCGCTGATGGCCAAGCTGCGGGCCGACGTGGCCGCCGACGGCCCGCTCGCCGGGTTGTCCGACCGCGAGCGGGAACTGCTCGGCTTCATCAGCGACGGCCTGACCAACCGCCAGATCGCCGCGCGGATGAACCTGGCCGAGAAGACCGTGAAGAACTACGTTTCGCGCCTGCTCACGAAACTCGGCATGCAGCGGCGCACGCAGGCGGCGGTGCTGGCCACCCGGTTGCGCGGGCAGCGTCGCTGATCGCCTGGTCGGCGCTGTCCTTCGGCGGGACCGGGTGCGAATCTGGTTCGTGTGACCGAGGGTGAGGTCCTCCGCCTGGTCGTGGTCCGTGCCCGTGAGCTGATCGGCGCCGACCACGTCCTGCTCGCGTTGCCCGAGCGGGACGAACTGGTGGTCGTCGCCGGCGCGGGACGGGCTGAGGCCGCCTTCGACGGACGGCGGTTCCCGGTCGACGGCACGATCGGCGGTGCCGCGTTCCGGACCGGGAAACCCCGCCGCTCAGTGACCCCGGGACCCGGCCTCGACGAGGAGTCGGGTGCCTCGCTGGCGGTACCGCTGCGGCTCGGTGACGCCGTGCTGGGTGTGCTGATCGCGTTGCGGGACAAGGGAAAGCCGGTTTTCTCGGCGGACAGGGTGCCGCTGGCCACCGGCTTCGCCGAGCAGGCCGCGCTGGCCGTGCACACCGCGCGGGAGCAGGTGCGCCGGCACGAGCTGGACCTGCTCAACGAGCGCGACCGGATCGCCGGTGAACTGCACGACCACGTGATCCAGCGGCTGTTCGCGGTCGGCCTTTCGCTGCAGACCCTCGGCCGCTCGATCGAAGCACCCGAACTCCGGCGGCGGCTGACCGACTGCGTCGAGGACCTGCAGGAGGTGGTCCGCGAAATCCGCGGCACGATCTTCGACCTGCACGGCGATCCGGCGGGCGCGACCTGGCTGCGACGGCGGCTCCAGCAGGCGATCGACGAGCTGACCGACGGCACCGGGGTGCGGGCGATCGTGCGGATGTCCGGTCCGCTCAGCGTGGTCCCGCCCGAGCTGGCCGCGCACGCCGAGGCGGTGGTGCGCGAGGCGGTGGGCAACACCGTGCGGCACGCCAAGGCGCGGTCGGTCACCGTGGCGGTGGCGGTGGAGAACGAGCTGAGCATCGGCGTCACCGACGACGGCACCGGCCGTTCGCCCGAATCGGTCCACAGTGGACTCGCCGCGCTGGCGGCACGGGCCGCGGACGCCGGTGGCACGCTGCACGTGCAGGCTTCGCCCGAAGGGGGCACCAGCCTGCTCTGGTCGGTGCCGCTGCCCTGAGCGGTACCGGCGGAAGTCCCTGCCGTCCGGGGACTTTCGGCCCTGCGGGCCCGGCCGCTGGCTGTGCGATCGTCGAGCACGAGCCCTTTCCCGGTGAAGGAGGCGCGCGATGAACCCCGACGAGCGGACCGTGCGGACCGCGATCGAGCTGGCCGTGCGCGCGCCTTCGGTGCACAACTCGCAGCCGTGGCGGTGGCGGCTCGGCGGCCGGACCGTGCACCTCTGCGCCGGGCGCGACCGCCAGGTGCGCGAGACCGATCCGAATGGGCCCGAGCTGCTGCTCGCCTGCGGGGCCGCGTTGCACCACCTGCGGATCGGGTTCGCCGTGCAGGGCTGGCGCACGCGGGTGTACCGGCTGCCCGACCCGGCCGAGCCGGACCACCTGGCCGAGATCGAGCCGTATCCCGGCGAGCCGGGTGCCGACGAGGTGGCGCTGGCCGCGGCCATTCCGCGACGGCGCTCCGACCGGCGCCGCTACGACCCGCGGCGGCCGCCGGAAGCACACGTGTCCCTGGTGATCGACCGCGCCCAAACCGCCGGCGTGCTGGTGCGCGCCGTCACCGACCGCAGGGCGCGGCCACAGCTGGTGCGGGCGCTCGCCGAATGCGCCCGCCACCAGCTGCTGGGGCCCGCCGTGCTGCTCGAACTCGCCGCGTGGCGCGGGCACTGGCCGCCGAGCGTGCCGGACCACGACCACGAATCGGTGCTGCTGGTGCTCGGCACCCGCGCCGACGACCGGGCGGCGCGGTTGCGCGCGGGGGAGGCGATGAGCGAGGTCCTGCTGTCGGCCACCGGGCTCGGCCTGGCCAGCTGCGCGCTGACCGATCCGCTCGGGAGCATCGACGTGCGCCCGACCCTGGCGAAGGAAGTGCTCGACGGCGCGCACCCGCAGGTGGTGTGCCGCCTGGGCTGGGCGAGGCTGAACGCCGAGCCGCTCCCCGCCACCACACGGCGGCCGCTGGACGAGGTGGTGCAGAACTTCGCCGCGGCCGCCGTGTGACCAGGGGCCGCGAGCGGCCGGTCAGGCGTGCACAGCCACCGGTCACTCGCGGCCCGCCAGGCCGTCCCCGGGGTGGGCGGGGCCGGGCGGTACCGCGCGGAGTGCTCGCCGCACGGCACACCCGGCCCCGCCTCAGCCCGCGGTGAACTCCAGTGCCGTGCGCCCGTCCGCGACCGGCGTGACCGACCGCCGGCGCAGGCCGCAGTCCTCGGCCAGCGCGGTCAGTTCGGCGACCGTGCGTTCCCGGCCCCCGAAGCACATCAGCATGAACAGGTCGATCCCGGTGGTGGCGCCTTCGCCTCGCAGCGGCTCGATGACCACGACGGTGCCGCCCGTCTCGCGGCAGCGCGTGAGGATCGCCCGGGCGTTGTCGTCGTCCCAGTCGTGGAGGATGTCGGACAGCAGGTACGCGTCGGCGCCGGTGGGCAGCGGGTCGAAGAAGCTGCCGGTGACGGCATTCGCCCGGTCGCCGAGCCCGGCCGCTTCGAAGCGGGCGCGGGCGGCGTCGGCGGTCGGTGCCAGTTCCACCACCTGACCCCGCAGCCCGGGATGCGCGGTCAGGATCGCCGCGAGCACCTGCCCGTCCCCACCGCCGACGTCCACGACCGTCCCGAACCGGCCCCAGTCGAAGCGGTCGGCGAGTTGCCCGGCCTGTTCGCGGAACCGCCA
Source organism: Amycolatopsis albispora (assembly GCF_003312875.1). Lineage (NCBI taxonomy): Bacteria > Bacillati > Actinomycetota > Actinomycetes > Pseudonocardiales > Pseudonocardiaceae > Amycolatopsis > Amycolatopsis albispora. The sequence goes on along the minus strand of NZ_CP015163.1, from coordinate 4,363,717 downwards.
GTTCATCTGCGCGTCGAACGAGCGCCGCAGTTCCGGGTGCGCGTCGAGATCCGCCCAGAAATCCCGCCCGTACCGCCGCGGGTACGCGGGCGCGCCGGTGGTGATCGTGCCCAGGAGATCGGCGAAAGCGAGTTCGGCCCGGCCACCGGCGCGGTTGATGTCGAGCAGCAGCTTCGGCCATTCCTCACGCAGCTGCGCGCCGAGCGCCGTGGGCCGGTACCGGCCGGAGTCCACTTCGAACACCCCGGCCGCGACGAGGTGGTCGAGCAGGCATTCCAGCGCCGGGGCCGAAGTTCCCGTCGCGGTGGCGAGGTCCTGCGCGGTTCCTTCGTGCTCGGCCAGGCCGAGCGTCGCGGCCACGCGAATGGCCATCGGGGTGGCCAGATCGGCCATCGCCAGAATGGACACGATCAGGGCAAGGCGGCTTCGATGGCCTTGACCACGGCCTCGTCTTCCGGGTCGGTGCGCGGCCGGAACCGGGCCAGCACTTCGCCGTCCGTGCCGACGAGGAACTTCTCGAAGTTCCACTGCACATCGCCCGCTTCACCGTCGGCGTCGGCGAACTCGGTCAGCGAGGCGTAGAGCGGGTGCCGCCCGTCGCCGTTCACCTCGATCTTGGCGAACAGCGGGAAGGTCACGCCGTACGTGGTCGAGCAGAACGTGCGGATTTCCTCGGCGCTGCCCGGCTCCTGCCCGGCGAACTGGTTGCACGGGAAGCCGGCCACGGAGAACCCCCGCGAGCCGAAGCGCTCCTGCAACTTCTCCAGCCCGGTGTACTGCGGTGTCAGCCCGCACTTCGACGCCACGTTCACCACCAGCAGCACCTTCTCGCCCAGCGCGCCGAGCGTGGTCGGCTCACCGTCGAGGGTCTCCACCGGAATGTCCTTGATACCCATCAGAAATCCCCTTACAGATCGCGGGCATCGAGGTGCCCGAACGGCCGGTCGTCCGACCGGGTCCCGTGGCCACCGGCCAGCGCGTCGAAGCGCTCGGTGTGCACGCGTGCCCGCCGCCGAGCGTAGTCGGCCGCGGAGTCCTTGGTGACCATGAACGCCCAGTCGCTGGACAGCGCCAGCAGCGCCTCGGTCACCAGCTGGTCCCGCACCGGGTCGCGGTGGCCCGGCGCGGCGGGCGGCAGGGCGAGCAGGCGCCGCTGCAACTCGGTGTTCGCGGTGACCATGTCGGCGACCTGCTCGCCGTCCCACACCCGCCAGTCCTTGCCCGAACCCCACGAGGACGCGGGCAGCTCGACCGGCGCGCCCAGGTGACCGGCGTCCAGCGCACCCTGCAGCGTGGTCACCCGCACCCCGGCTTCCGGCAGCGCGCGCAGCACGGCCTCCAGCCACGCCGGGCCTTCGTGCCACCAGTGCCCGAACAACTCCGTGTCGTACGCGGCCACCACCAGCGATTCGCGCCCGTGCTGCTCCCGCAGCGAACGCAGCCGCGTCACCACGGTGTCCACGAAGTCCTTGACGTGCAAGCGAAGCGTGTCCGCGGCCAGCGCCGGGTCGTAGGGCGCCTTGTCCGCCGGTTCGATCTGCTTGCCGGTCACGCGCGACGGCTTGAGCCCGACTTCGTGTGCCCAGGTGTGGAAGTCCCGGTACGAGCCGTGCCCCGGATACCCAGCCTTCGGTGACCAGACCCGGTAGGTGACCTCGAGATCGCGCCCGAAGCACACCACGTCCGACGAACCGACGGTGCGGGCCGCGGAGGTGTCCCCGCGCAGCGAAGGCCCGTCCACCAGGAACCGCTGCACGCCCGCCGCCGCGTAGTCGGCCTCCATGCCCGGCGCGTACCCGCATTCCGGCGCCCAGATGCCGGCCGGTCGGTGCCCGATGCGCAGTTGCGTGTCGGTGAGCCCGGTGCGCAGCGCGAAGGTACGCACCCGCGGGTCGAGCAGCGGCTGGAACGGGTGCGTGGCCGGGCCGCCGAGCAGCTCGATCGTCCCGGCGTCCACAAGGGACCGCAGCACCGGCGAAAACCCGTGCCGCCAGCGGGTTTCCAGTTCCTCACAGGCGTGGTCGGCGGCCAGGTGCTCGGCGGCGGCCAGTGAGCGGAGCAGCGGGTCGCCGGACCACAGCGTGGACGCGTGCCGAGCCCGCAGCTGCCAGTGCCCGAGCCAGTGGTGGAAGTTGCGCAGGCAGTACGGGTCGTCCAGCTGCGCGGCCAGTACCGGCGTGACGCCCAGGGTGAGCACGTCGCGCTTGCCCTCGTCGGCGAAGCGGCGCAGCAGGTCCACCACCGGCAGGTACGAATGCGCCCACGCCTGGTACAGCCATTCCTCGCCGACCGGCCAGGAACCGTGGTGCGCCAGCCACGGCAGGTGGCTGTGCAGCACCAGGCAGAAGGTGCCCTCGTGCTCGCTCACGGCCGCACCGCCACGGCGACCAGGTCCAGGCTCGCGTCGAGGTCGTCACCGTGCACCACGAAGTCGCCGGTGCGGATGGAATCGACGTCGGCGAGCAACTCGGGCGGCCAGGTGGCCTGGCCGGGCAGCGAGCCCATCACCACGTCGAGCTGCGCCTGGATGATCGAGCCGCCGTACCGCTCGTCGAGCGCGCGCACCGCCGGGCCGTGGTGCAGCCCGTGCAGCAGTTCCACCTCGAAGCCCGCTTCGCGCAGCAGCTCGTCCAGCTCGGCGGCCGAGAGTTCCCTGGTGTGGTACGGGTTCAGCGGGACGTCGCTGTCCGGGGTGAAGGTGAGCCGGTTCGGCGTGGTCACCAGCAGCCGCCCGCCGGGGCGCAGCACCCGCAGGCATTCGGCGAGGAACCCGCCCTGGTCCCAGAGGTGCTCGATCACCTGGAAGTTCGCCACCACGTCCACAGTGGACGAACGCAGCGGCAGGCAGGCGAGATTGCCGCGGATCACGTCGAGCGCCGGGTAGCGCCGGGCCACGTGCGCGGTGGTCGGCTCGTCGTAGTCCAGCGCGAGCACCCGCGGGGCGGAGGTGGCGATCAGCCCGGCGCCGTAACCTTCGCCACACCCGGCCTCCAGCACCGTCGCACCGGCGCAGTAGGGGAGCAGGGCGGCGTACGCGGCTTCGTGGCGCCGGAACCAGTAGTTCTCCTCCGGCACGTCCGGCACGGTGCGTTCTCCGGTGAGGTGCAGGGCCTCGGCGGGGGTGGTCACCGGCTCACCCTGTCACATTCGGCGGGGCTACCCAGTCCAAAGGTCATGCAGTCGACATTCACGCGCGCCGCGCTGGCGCTGTTCGCTCTCGTCGGATTCGCCACCGGGGTCTGGGCCTGCTTCCTCCCGGACTCCTTCTACCTGGACTTCCCCGGCTTCCGCAGCGGCTGGGTCTCGGCCGACGGGCCGTTCAACGAGCACCTGGTCCGCGATGTGGGGGCCATGTTCCTGGCGCTGGGCGTGGTCGCCGCGGGCGCGCTCGGCCTGAAGACCACCGGCGCCGCGCGCCTGGCCGGGGCGGCCTGGCTGGTGCTCGGCGTGCCGCACACCACGTACCACCTGATCCACCTGCACCTGCTGGAGCCGGTGGACCAGGTGCTCAACGCCGTCGGCCTGGTAGCAGGCACCCTCGTCGCCCTGGCCGTGCTGCTAGTCCCAGGAAAGCGGCGCGCCCCCGCAAAACCCGCGGCCGCGTAGCCCCGGCCCCACCTGCGAGGTCGCGCCGATGACTGGAGCGGGCTCTGGACTCGGCCCCCAAGGCCGTGGCCAGAGCCCGCTCCAGTCATCGGCCCAAAAGCGACCTCGCCGCCCCGCCGGAGGCGGGGCCGAAAACTCAGCGGGGCAAAAAACTCAGCGGGGAGCCCTCGTGGATCAATAACCGCGAGGCTTCTTGCCGCGCAACTTGCCGAGCGCGTCCTTGGCCTGCTGGCGCTTGCGGGGATCATTGGCGTACTGCTTGACCTGCGCGATCGTCCGCCTGCCCTGCGGGCTCCTGGCGAACCGCGCGATCTTCTGGAACAGCGATGCCATCTCTGGTCCTCTCCTGCGCGTGGCGGTTTGTCCGGTTCGCCACGACAACGAACCGCGGGTCCACGCGGTTCCCCGGCAGGTACCCGCTCAGTTCGACGGCGAAACGGTGATGCCCAGCGCGCCGGGCCCGACGTGCGCGCCGATGATCGTGCTGGCTTCGAGCGTCATGGTCTCGCGCACCTGCGGGATCCGGTGCCGCAGCTGCTCGGCCAGTTCCAGCACGCGCTCGTCGTCGCCGAACCGGACCAGTGCCACGTCCACCGGCTTGCCGCGTGCCTCCTTGGTGGCGAGGTCGACCAGCTTGTTCAGCGCGCGGCGGCGGCCGGGCACCCTGGACAGCGGGGCGACCTCGCCCTCGCGCACGGTCAGCAGCGGCTTGAGGGAGAGCGCGCTGCCGACCATCGCCTGCGCCGAGCCGATCCGGCCGCTGCGCTTGAGGTATTCGAGGGTGTCCACGTACAGCAGTTCCTTGCTGGTGCGGAAGCGGTACTCGGCGGCCTCGATCACCCGTCGCGGGTCCGCGCCCGCAGCCGCCGCGCGGGCCGCGGAGAGCGCCGCGAAGCCCAGGCTCATGCCCGTGGTGCCGCTGTCGAGCACGTGCACCGGGATCTGCACCTGCTGCGCGGCTTCCCTGGCCGCCTCCACCGTCGCGGACATCCGCCCGGAGATGTGGATGCTGACGATCGCGGTGGCGCCACGGCTCATCGCGTCCTGGTACGCCCAGAAGAACGCACCCGGATCGGGCGGCGAGGTGGAGACCGGCTGACCGGCGCGCATGGCCGCCAGCAACTCGGCGCGCGCGAAGCGCTGCTCGTCGTCGAGTCGGTCCCCGACGTGCAGCTGGACCTGCGCGATGCCGATGTCCCACTGGTCGGCGAGCTGTTCGGGCAGGCAGGCGGTCGAGTCGGTCATCACGGCTACGTGGTTCGCCACAGTCAGGCAGGCTAACCCCAGTGCGTCCGAATGGTGCAATCCCGATGCCACTGGATGGGATGGAGCACACACCGTACGCAGTCCGCCGACAACTAACGGGACGATCGTCCCGATATTTGGCTCATCCAGGTGAATGCGGTCACCTCGGCGCGCCACCACCCGGGCACCTGCGCTTAACTACCGGCGAGTACAGCCCTGCGGGCGCGCTGAGGCGCCCGAAATAACGGGAGGTCGTGAAGGACCCATGACGAACATCGTTGTCCTGGTCAAGCAGGTGCCCGACACCTACTCCGAGCGCAAGCTCAGCGAGTCCGACCACACCCTTGACCGCGAGTCCGCCGACGCGGTGCTCGACGAGATCAACGAGCGTGCGGTCGAAGAAGCGCTGAAGATCAAGGAAGCCGGCGAGGGCGAGGTGACCGTGCTCGCGGTCGGCCCGGACCGCGCCACCGACGCGATCCGCAAGGCGCTCTCGATGGGGGCCGACAAGGCCATCCACGTTTCCGACCCGGCGCTGCACGGCTCCGACCTGCTCGCCACCGCGAAGGTGATCGCCGCCGCGGTGCGCAAGGTGGAGAACGTGGACCTGGTGATCGCCGGGAACGAGGCCTCCGACGGCCGCGGCGGCGCGGTACCCGCGATCGTGGCCGAGCTGCTCGGCCTGCCGCAGCTCACCCACGCCCGCCAGCTCACCGTCGAGGGCACCTCGGTCAAGGTCGACCGCGAGACCGCGGACGAGGGCCTGACCCACCTCGAGGCGAGCCTGCCCGCGCTGGTCAGCGTCACCGAGAAGATCAACGAGCCGCGGTACCCGTCCTTCAAGGGCATCATGGCCGCGAAGAAGAAGCCGGTGGAGACGCTCACCGTCGCCGACCTCGGGGTCGACGCGGGTGAGGTCGGCCTCGCCAACGCCTGGTCCGCCGTGGTGGAAGCCGCGCCGAAGCCCCCGCGCACCGCGGGTGAGCGCGTCGAGGACAACGGCGACGGCGGCACGAAGGTCGCCGAGTACCTGGTCGGCCAGAAGATCATCTGAGACTTGCGAGGAGACGGGAAACATGTCTGAAGTTCTGGTCCTCGTCGACCACGTCGACGGTGAGGTCAAGAAGTCCACGCTCGAGCTGCTGACCGCGGCCCGCGCGCTCGGCGAGCCGTCGGCCGTGGTGGTCGGCGAGCCGGGCACCGCCGCCAAGGTCAAGGACAGCCTGGCCGCCCACGGTGCCGCGAAGGTGTACGTGGCCGAGTCCGCCGAGGCCGCCACCTACCTGGCCACCCCGAAGGTCGACGCGCTCGCGCTGCTGGCCGAGAAGGCCTCCCCGGCCGCGGTGCTGGTGTCCGCGACCGCCGAGGGCAAGGAGGTGTCGGGCCGCCTCGCCGCGCGCCTGGACGCCGGTCTGCTGATCGACGTGGTCGGGGTCAACTCCGACGGCACGGTCGAGCAGTCGGTTTTCGGTGGCGCGTACTCGGTGAAGTCGAAGTCCGCCAAGGGCACGCCGATCATCTCGGTCCGCCCCGGCGCGGTCGAGGCGGAGAAGGCCGAGGGTGCCGCCGCGGAGGAGGCCGTCGAGCTGCCCGCGGTGGACCCGGCCAAGTCGGCCAAGATCACCGGCGTGGAGCCGATCGTGGGCGGCGACCGCCCCGAGCTGACCGAGGCCTCGATCGTGGTCTCCGGTGGCCGCGGTGTCGGTTCGGCGGAGAAGTTCGACGTGGTGGAGAAGCTGGCCGACTCACTCGGCGCGGCCGTCGGCGCGTCGCGTGCCGCGGTCGACTCCGGCTACTACCCGGCGCAGTTCCAGGTCGGCCAGACCGGTAAGACGGTCTCGCCGCAGCTGTACATCGCGCTGGGCATCTCCGGCGCGATCCAGCACCGGGCCGGGATGCAGACCTCGAAGACGATCATCGCGGTCAACAAGGACCCCGAGGCCCCGATCTTCGAGATCGCCGACTTCGGCGTGGTGGGCGACCTGTTCAACGTCGCGCCGCAGCTGACCGAGGCCGTCGCCCAGCGCAAGGGCTGACGCTTTCCTCGCGGGTTCTCGGCCTCCTCGTACCTGAGAGGAGGCTGAGAACCCGCTATTAACTGAACGTGCACCGAGACGCCACCGCGCGGCCGGTCCGGTGGTTCTTCCCGGGCGTAGACCTACGGGTATGACTCGATCACAGCTGCTCGTCAGCACTGATCAGGCCGGTGTCGAGCTGCCGGCGGGCGCGCCCCGCTATTCGCTGCTCGTCGCCAACGACAACGACGAAGTGGTCGCCGCCCAGCGCCTGCGTCACCGCGTTTTCGCCGAGGAGATGGGCGCCACCCTCCACTCGCCGCAGCCCGGGCTCGACATCGACGAGTTCGACCGGTTCTGCGACCACCTGGTGGTCCGCGACGACAACAGCGGCGAGATCGTCGGCACCTACCGCATGCTGCCGCCCGAGCGCGCCGCCGAAGCCGGGCGCCTCTACTCGGACACCGAGTTCGACCTGACCGCGCTGGCCGGCCTGCGCCGCTCGCTGGTCGAGACCGGCCGGTCCTGCGTGCACCCCGACCACCGCAGCGGCGCCGTGGTCAGCCTGGTCTGGGCGGGCATCGCCCGCTACATGCTGCTGTCCGGGCACCGCTACCTCGCCGGCTGCGCCTCGGTCCCGCTGACCGACGGGGGCAGCTACGCCGCCGGCGTCTGGGATCTGTTGCGCACCAAGCACTACGCCGCCGACGAACTGCGCGTGCGGCCGCTGCACCCGTGGCACCACGAGGACGTGGACCGGCCGGCGCGGGCCGTGCTGCCGCCGCTGATCAAGGGGTACGTCCGGCTCGGCGCCAAGGTGTGCGGCCCGCCCGCGCTGGACGCCGACTTCGGCGTCGCCGACTTCCTGGTGCTGCTCGACCTGCAGAACGTCGACGAGCGGTACCTGAAGTTCTTCCTGGGAGCGGCGGGATGAGCACGCACCCGTGGATGCCGCCGTCGCCGTGTGGTGACCACTGCCTCACCACCGGCGAGCCGACCGTCCACTTCGTCCGCCGCGTGCTCCGCTTCACCGCGGCGATCCTGATGGTGCTGACCGCGCTGCTGGCGGTCCCGGCGCTGCTGGTGCTGCGCGGCCGGGCGCGGGACCGCCTGGTGCGCCTGGTGTTCGGCGGCGTGCTGCGCTCGTTCGGCATCCGGCTGGTGGTGCACGGCGGTGCCGACCTGGCGGGCGACCCGGCCCGTGGCGCGCTGGTGGTGAACAACCACATCTCCTGGCTGGACATCGTCGCGATCAACGCGGTGCGCCCGATGCGGGCGCTGGCCAAGCGCGAGATCGCCGGCTGGCCGGTGCTCGGACTGCTGGTGTCCAAGGCGGGCACGATCTTCCTGGACCGCGAGAAGCTGACCACCTTGAAGTCCACAATGGACGAACTAGCCGAAGCGCTGCGCGGTGGTTCGCTGGTCAACGTCACGCCCGAGGCGACCACCTGGTGCGGTCGCGCGTCCGGCCGGTTCACCACGGCCACCTTCCAGGCCGCGATCGACGGCGGGGTACCGGTCCGGCCGATCGCGCTGCGCTACCGGCTGGCCGACGGCCGGGAGACCACCTGGCCCGCGTTCATCGGCCCGGAGTCGCTGATCGCCTCGCTGCGCCGGGTCGCCCGGTTGCGCGGGCTGGTGCTGGAAGTCTTCGTCTGCCCGGAAATCGCGCCGGGCCGGGCGGCGGACCGCCGGGAACTGGCCGGGCTCGCCGAAGCCGCGGTGTCGGCCGCGCTCGGTACCGTCTCGATCCCCGCGCAGCGCCGCCGCAAGGTCGTGGTCGCTTCGCCGGAACGCGCGAAAGTGAGTTGACCTCCACCGAGGTGGAGATAGCAGGCTGGGGCGATGACCGACACCCTGGCCAAGGGCCGCGGTGTGCTCTGGACCAGGGAGCACCGCGTCACCACCACCGGCATCCTGCTGGTGATCACGCTCGTCGCGTTCGAGAACATGGGCGTGGCGACGGCGATGCCGACCATGGTCGCCGATCTCGACGGCACCGCGCTGTACTCCTGGCCGTTCACCTCGTTCCTGGTCGCCAGCGTGGTGGCCACCGTGCTGTCCGGCAGGCTCGGCGACGCCCGCGGCCCGAAGCTGGGCCTGCTCACCGGCCCGCTGCTGTTCCTGGCCGGGCTGGTGGTCGCCGGGACCGCGGTGAACATGCCGCTGCTGCTGCTCGGCCGGGTGCTGCAGGGCTTCGGGTCCGGGCTGGTGCTGGTGGCGGTGTCCCTGCTGATCGGGCTGGTCTACACCGACCGCGAACGCCCGGTGATCTACGCGGCGAACGCGGCGGCGTGGGTGCTGCCCGGCGTGCTCGGGCCGTCGATCGCCGGGCTGGTCACCGAGCGCTTCGGCTGGCGGTGGGTGTTCCTCGGGCTGATCCCGCTGGTGGGCATCGCGGTCGCGCTGCTGTTGTCGGTGGTGCGGCGGATGGAACCGCACGTGCCCGGCGAAACCGAGCGGCGGGCCGGAGTGCCGTCGGCGGTGGTCGTCGCGATCGGTGTGGCCGCGCTGACCTGGGCCGCGCAGCACCCGTCACCGCTGGCGCTGGTGTACGGCGCGGCCGGTGCGGTGGCGCTGGTGCTTTCGCTGCGGCGCCTGCTGCCGCCCGGCACGCTCACCCTGCGCGCCGGACTGCCGACCGTGGTCGGCGCGCGGGCCCTGCTTTCCGGTGCGTTCTTCGGCATGGAGGCGTTCCTGCCGCTGACGCTGAGCAGCGTGCACGGCTACAGCCCGGCGACGGCCGGTCTGCCGCTGACGGTCACCGCGCTCGGCTGGTCGGCCGCGTCGATGCTGCAGGGGCGGTATCCCGACTGGTCGCGGGAGGTGTTGCTGCGCATCGGGTTCGCGCTGGTCGCGGTCGGTGTGGCGACCTTCGTGCTGGTGGCGCAACCGTGGTCGCCGGGCTGGCTCGCCTTTGCCTGCACCGCGATCGGCGGCGCCGGCATGGGGCTGGCGATGCCGTCGGTTTCGCTGCTCCTGCTGCGGTACTCGCCGGTGGCCGAGCGCGGGTTCACCATGTCGGCCAGCCAGCTGGGGGATTGGGTCGGCTCGGCGCTGACCGTCGGCTTCGGCGGGGTGCTGCTCACCGCCTTCGGCTCGGCCGAGCGGCCGTCGGCGGCAATGGCGGTGGTCGGGGCGTCGATGGCGGGCGTGGCGCTGGCCGGCTGGCTGGCGACCCGGCGGTGGCCGGAACGAGGGTAGGTGAGCATCGTCACACGCGCTCCGGGGCTACCCTGGTGGGTGCGATGACCTATCTCGACCACGCGGCTACCACCCCCATGGTGCCCGCCGCCGTCAAGGCGATGACCGAGGCCTTGTCCACCGTGGGCAATGCCTCCTCGCTGCACTCTTCGGGGCGGCGCGCGCGGCGGCTGGTCGAAGAGGCCAGGGAGACCGTGGCCGGGGCGCTGGGCGCCCGGCCGTCCGAGGTGATCTTCACCGGCGGCGGCACGGAGAGCGACAACCTGGCGGTCAAGGGCATCTTCTGGGCGCGCAACGCGGCGGACGGCAAGCGGCGCCGCCTCCTGGTCAGCGCGGTCGAGCACCACGCGGTGATGGACACCGCGGAGTGGCTTGCCGAGCACGCGGGCGCCGAGGTCGAGTGGCTCGCCGTGGACGAGACCGGCCGGGTCGACCCGGCCACCCTGCGCGCGGCGATCGAGCGCGACCCCGGCGGCGTCGCCCTGGCCACGGTGATGTGGGCGAACAACGAGGTCGGCACGGTCAATCCGATCGCCGAGCTGGCCGCGATCTGCGCCGAGCACGGCATCCCGCTGCACACCGACGCGGTGCAGGCGGTCGGCGCGGTGCCGGTGTCCTTCGCCGAAAGCGGTGCGTCGGCGCTGACGCTGACCGGGCACAAGATCGGCGGGCCGTACGGCGTCGGGGCACTGCTGCTCAGCCGCGACACGGCGTGCACCCCGCTGCTGCACGGCGGTGGCCAGGAGCGCGACGTGCGTTCCGGCACGCTCGACGTGCCCGCCATCCACGCTTTCGCGGTCGCCGTGCAGGCCTCGGTCGAGGCGCAGCCGGAGCACGCGAAGCTGGTCGGCGAGTTGCGTGAGGAACTGGTCACCGCGGTGCTGCGCGAGGTGCCGGACGCCCGGCTCAACGGGCACCCCGAGCACCGGATCCCCGGCAACGCGCACTTCACCTTCCCCGGGTGCGCCGGGGACAGCCTGCTGATGCTGCTCGACGCCAAGGGCATCGAATGCTCCACCGGTTCGGCGTGCACCGCCGGGGTGGCGCAGGCGAGCCACGTGCTGCTGGCGATGGGTGCCGAACCGGCATCGGCTCGCGGTTCGCTGCGGTTCTCGCTGGGGCACAACTCCACCCGCGAGGACGTGGCGGCGCTGGGCGCGGTGATCGGCGGGGTGGTTGCGCGGGCGCGGCAGGCAGGACTTTCCGGAATGCGCAAGGCGAAGGCGGAGGTGTGACACGCATGCGCGTATTGGCCGCGATGAGCGGTGGCGTGGATTCGGCGGTCGCGGCCGCCCGCGCGGTGGCGGCCGGCCACGAGGTGGTCGGCGTGCACCTGGCCCTGTCGGCGAAGCCCGGCACGCTGCGCACCGGTTCACGCGGGTGCTGCACGATCGAGGACTCGCGTGACGCCCGGCGTGCCGCGGACATCCTCGGCATTCCCTTCTATGTATGGGACTTCGCCGAGCGGTTCACCGAGGAAGTGGTGGAGACCTTCGTCGGCGAGTACGCCGCCGGTCGCACCCCGAACCCGTGCGTCACCTGCAACGAGAAGATCAAGTTCGAGGCGCTGCTGGACAAGGCGATGGCGCTCGGCTTCGACGCGGTGGCCACCGGGCACTACGCGCGGTTGTCCATTGTGGATGGTGTGCCGGAACTGCGCCGCAGCGTGGATTCCGGTAAGGACCAGTCCTATGTGCTCGCTTCGCTGACGCCGGAGCAGCTGCGGCACTCGATGTTCCCGCTGGGCGACTCGTGGAAGACCGAGGTGCGGGCGGAGGCGGAGCGGCGGGAGCTGGCGGTCGCGCAGAAGCCGGACAGCCACGACATCTGCTTCATCCCGGACGGGGACACCAAGAGCTTCCTGGAAAAGCGGCTCGGGGCGCGGCCGGGTGACCTGGTCGACGCGGAGACCGGTGCCGTGCTCGGGCGGCACACGGGGGTGCACGGGTTCACCGTCGGGCAGCGCAAGGGCTTGGGCATCGAGGCACCTGCCCCGGACGGGCGGCCGCGGTACGTGCTTTCGCTGGAGCCGGTTTCGGGCACGGTGAAGGTCGGTTCGCAGCGGGACCTGGGCGTGAGCCGGATCGTCGCGGACCGCGCGGTTTGGCCGGCGGGGCCGCTTGACGGGCCGACGGAATGCGTGGCGCAGGTGCGGGCGCACGGCGGCCTGGCCCCGGCGGTGGCCGAGGTTGCGGGGGACGACGTGCTCGTCGAGCTGCGGGAGCCGCTGCGGGGGGTGGCTCCGGGGCAGGTTGTGGTGCTGTACCGGCCGGATGCGGAGGCTGGGGATCTGGTGCTGGGGAGCGCGAAGATTTCTGGTACCGGGTAGGACGTTGGGGTTGCCACCCCGGTTTTTTAGTGTGACGACGGCGAAGGCCAGCTTGTCAAGGCTGGGAAGAGTACCTTGACAAGCTGGCCTTCGCCGTGTTTTGGGCTGTGGACCGGGGATGGGAAGGCTGGGTGGGTTTTGGTGCAGGTGGGTAGCCCGGCTGCCGGTTTGTTGGTGGGTCGCCCGGCCGCCGGTTTGCTGGTGGGTGGCGCGGCGAGTGTCACGAATGTGGCTTTCGAGACGTTTGGTGTCCCGAAAGCCACATTCGTGACAACCGGGCCCGCCTGCCGCGGACACGAATGTGGCTTTCGGGGCGAAATCCGCTCCCAAAGCCACATTCGTGTCAGAACTCCAGTTTGAAGCCGGTGTGGGTGGGGGCGAAGCCCAGGCGTTCGTAGAACCGGTGTGCATCGGTGCGCCGCGCGTCCGAGGTCAGTTGCACGATGGCGCACCCCCGCGTCCGCGCCTGGTCGATGGCCCATTCCAGCAGCGTGGTCCCCAGCCCGGTGCCCCGCTGGCTCGAGTGCACCCGAACCCCCTCGATCTGGCCCCGCGTAGCACCTGTCCGCGCCATGCCGGGGATGATCGACAGCTGCAGCGTCCCGACCAGCACGCCATCCGCCTCCGCCACCACCAGTACCTGGTTCGGGTCGGCGTCGATGGCGTCGAAGGCCGCGAAGTACGGGCCCAGCTCCGACGGGTCTTCCCGCCCCGAGCCGATCGCGTCGTCCGCCAGCATGGTGGCGATGCTCGCCACGTCGTCCCGTCGCGCCCGCCGGATCGTGCTCACGAACCGGAGTATTCCACGTGCACCGGCCGCTCGAAGAAGGTCTCCAGCACCACCGTCGCCTCCGTGCCGGTGACGCCGTCGATCTCGTACAACCGCCGCAGCACCCCTTGCAGCTCCTCGGTTCCGCGCGTGCGCACCTTCAGCACCAGCGTCGCCGCGCCCGCGACGACGTGGGCCTCTTCGATCTCCGGCACGGCGGCGAGCGCGTCGTGCGTGTCGCCCATCCAGGCGTTCGCGTGCACCTGGACGTAGGCCAGCACCCCGTAGTCCAGCGCCACCGGATCGACCTCCACCGCCGTCCGCCGGATCACGCCCGACTCCCGCAGCTTCCGCACCCGCTCGTGCGCCGCGCCGCTCGACAGGCCGATCGCCCGGCCGAGCGCGGCGTACGACTGGGTGGCGTCCCGCTGCAACTCCGCCAGCAGCCGCCGGTCTGCGTCATCCATGCCTTGACCATATCTCGTTCGGCAACTTAGATGTGCACAGGACGTCATTCAGCAGAAACGAGAATCCGATGGACACGGTTCCGACCGAGTGGGAAGTGTTGGACGAGCGGTTCGCGCGGGTCGGCGGGGACGACCGGCTCGAGCGGCTGTACCACGGCACGCGCTGGGCCGAGGGCCCCGCCTACTTCGCCGCCGGTCGTTACCTTCTCTGGAGCGACATCCCCAACGACCGCATGCTCCGCTGGGACGAGACCAACGGCGTGGTCAGCGTGTTCCGCAGCCCGGCGGGTTACCCCAACGGCGCCACCGTCGACCCCCAGGGCAGGCTGGTCAGCTGCGAGCAGGGCAACCGCCGCGTCACCCGCACCGAACCCGACGGCTCGATCACCGTGATCGCCGACAACTACCGCGGAAAGCGGTTCAACAGCCCGAACGACGTGGTGGTCGCGGCCGACGGCGCGCACTGGTTCACCGACCCCAGCTACGGCATCGACAGCGACTACGAAGGCCATCAGGCGGAGAGCGAAATCGGCGCCTGCCACGTCTACCGCGTCGACCCGGTCACCGGCGAAGCCGCCATCGTGGCCGACGATTTCCTGCGCCCCAACGGACTGGCCTTCTCGCTCGACGGTTCCCAGCTCTACATCGCCGACACCAGGGTCAACCACATCCGCGTTTTCGGCGTCCGCGAGAACGGCACGCTGTCCGGCGGCGAGGAGTTCGCCACCTGCGATTCGGGCCGGTTCGACGGGCTGCGGCTGGACAACACCGGCCGCGTCTGGGCCGCCGCCGGGGACGGCCTGCACTGCTTCGACCCCGACGGCACGCGCATCGGCAAGCTCAAGGTGCCCGAGGTGGTGGCGAACTTCGTGTTCGGCGGCCCCAAGCGGAACCGCCTGTTCATCTGCGCCAGCTCGTCGCTCTACTCGCTGATGCTCAACGTCACGGGAGCAGGTAGTGCCGGATACCGTCCACATCGGACACCCTGAGCGCACCGCGGAAGGCCAGCAGGTCCAGGTGCGCCCCGGTTTCGTTGACCGCCAGGCACTGGTTGAACGCGTCCAGCTCACCGAGTTCGCGCTGCCGCCGCGTCCAGCCGAGCCGCAGCGCGACCTCGTACGCGGTGCTCGCGCCCTCGGCCACGCGCGTGCCGATCTCGTCGAGGCGCTTGTCGTGGTGCACCAGCAGTTCGTCGACCCTGGTGTGCACGCTCGGCGAAACCGGGCCGTGCGCGGGCAGCATGCGCCTGTCCGGCATGCCCCGCACCAGGCGCAGTGAGTCCAGGAACTCCTTGAGCGGCAGGTCCGAGCGGGCCGGCTGGAAGCCGATCGACGGGGTGATGTGCGGCAGCACGTGGTCGCCGGTGAACATCAGATCCGCTGCCTCGTCGACAAAAACCAGGTGCCCGGCGGTGTGCCCCGGCGTGTGGACCACGTCCAGCTCGCGGTCCGGCAGCACGGTCCGGCGGCCGGGGGTGAGCCATTCGTCCGGCTCCTCCCACAGCTCGGTGTCCGTGCGGGGGCGCTGGTAGTTGCCGAACATCGCGGCCAGCGCCTCGATCACCGGCGTCGCGCCCGCCTGCGTCAGCAGCCGGATCTGCGTGTTCATCGGCATGGTGGTGGGGTCGCCGCTGATCTTCAGCGACTCGCGCTCACCGTCGCCGAGCGCCACCCGCCCGCCGAACTCGCGGCGCAGCGCCACCGCCTGCGTGTAGTGGTCGCGGTGCACGTGGGTGACCAGGAACTCCGCGATGTCACCGAGTTCCGCGCCGATCGCTTTCAACCCGGCGCCGAGCAGCTCGCGGGCCTCCACCAGCGCCCAGCCCGAGTCGATCAGCACCAGCCGCGAACCGTCGGTCACCGCGTAGACGTTGATCGCCTTGAGCGCGTCGTTCGGCAGCGGCAGCGGAATCCGGTAGACGCCCGGCGAAACCGCGTACACGCCCGGCTCCGCCCAGTGCCGGGAGCCGTCGTCGGGGGAGAGTTCCATGCCGTCCTATTCCGAGTCCTGCTTCAACGCGGTGTCGATGGTGAGCGCGCTGGCCACCACCATGCTGGCCAGCGGGTCCGGCAGCTGCCGGTGGATCTGCACCACGTAGTTGTCCGCGGTGGTGAAGGCGGCCTTGACGAACCCGCCGAAGGTCTTGGTCACCCTGGCCACCTCCTCACCGGACTCGTCGCGGATGGAGAAGTTCCACGCGCGCCAGTTCTCCGCCTGGATGCCTCCCACCTTACGAGCACCGACCAGGAAAGCGAACCTGATCTTGCCGATCATGTTCTCCTGCACGATCTCGCCGATCGGGGTGTCGTCCGCCCTGGTCACCAGGAACCGCGACTTGAAGATCTTGCGCGGCCGGGTCACCTTGAGCACCGTGCTGTGATTGGCGTCACGAACTTCGAACCGGTGCGTGAGGTACTGGTCGTAGGCGGTGAGCAGGCGCAGCACCTTGCGCAGCGGGCTCTGCCCGACCTGGACCACCCCGCCCAGCCGGTTGCCGTTCGCGTCGAACACGCCGAACTCGTTGGCCAGCTCGATCAGCTTCGCCCGCTGGTTGACCACCAGCACCGGCTCGGTGAACAGCGTGCCCCCGCCGCCGCGCACCGCCTGGCCCCTGGTGGCCCTGGCGGCCTGCGCGCGGATCCGATCCGGGTCGGGCGTGCCCTCGATGTCCAGCTCGATCCGCTCGGCGTCGTGCGGCCGCGGCGCCGGGCGGGTGTGCTCGGTCCAGGCGGCGCCGTCCCACCAGCGCTGCACGGTGGGATCGGCGCGGTCGGCATACCAGCCCGGCTGCGAAGAGCTCGTCATGGCGGTCGAGCGTAATGCGCGCACCGCCGAAGTGGCGGTGATCAGGGGATTTACGGGAAATGTCCGTGTCTGGACGCCCGCTCAGTCCGGCCCGCTCTCGTTGATCAGCCGCTCCAGTTCCCGCCGCAGCAGCCCGAGGCGGGCGTCGGCCAGCAGCGGGATCTCACGACGGCGGCGGCGCACCGCGGTCAGGTCGATGTCCACCAGGGTCAGCGATTCCTCCCACGTCGGCGCGGTGGCCACCACCGAACCCCACGGGTCGATCACCCGCGAACCACCCCAAAACCGCACGCCCGCCTCGTCGCCGACCCGGTTCACGAAGATCACCCAGCACTGCTGCATGCGCGCGGTGAACACGAGCAGGTCGTGCCAGTACTCGGCGGGGTCGAAGGAACCGCCGGTCAGCTTGGCCGCGCTGTTCGTCGGCACCACCAGCACCTCGGCGCCGTCCTGCGCGGCCAGCCACGGCAGCATCGGCTGCCAGGCGTCGTTGCAGATCAGCGTGGCGAACCGGCCGTGGCGCGTGTCGAAGGCCCGCATGGTCTGGCCGGGGCTGGCGTGCTTGCGCTCTTCCCAGATCAGGTAGTTCGGCAGGTACAGCTTCCGGTGGTTGTGCACCATTTCGCCGTCGGACAGGTACAGCGCCGAGTTGTGCCGCCGGATCCGGCCGTCTTCGAGCAGGCCGATCACCACGTCCGGCCCGTGCTTGGCCAGCTCGGCCAGTCGCGGGTCGTCGGGCCAGAGCGAGATGTCCTCGGCGAGCTGCCCGAGCGCGTAGCCGGTGAGGCTCAGCTCGGGAAAGACCACCAGGTCCGCGTCCTGGGCCGCGGACTCCTTGATGAGCTGCTCGGTGCTGGTCAAGTTTCCGTCGACGTCGCCGAGGCGGCAGTCGGTCTGGGCCAGTGCCACGCGCATCGCGGTTTCACCTCCTCGGTGATCATGGGGTAGCTGACTGAGCACAGTGTGACTTCCGCGGGCCGGGAGCGACAGGCGGCGGGGCGACGGTTTACCCGCGCGCAACACCGAGCACAATCGGCCGGGTGAACGAACGAGCTTGGCAGACGGGTACGGCCACCGGGATCGGGTCGATGCCGGGCACCGACGTGGCCGAGGCGGCCGCGGTGATCTTCGGGGAACTCGCGGACTTCCCGCACGAGCCGGAGTTGCCGGCCCGCGGGGTGGGGGCCGACCTGCTCGGCCGGACCGCCGCGCTGCTGGTCGACCTGGCGGTGGAGGTGGTGCCGTCGGGGTACCGCGTGGCCGCGCGGCCGGGGCACGACCACCGGCGCGCGGTCGACCTCCGCCGGTGGGACATCGACGCGCTCCAGGAGGCCGCCGGACGGCCCGCGGTGCTCAAGGCGCAGGTCGCCGGGCCGTGGACGCTCGGCGCCGGGATCGAACTCCCGCGCGGGCACCGCGTCCTCACCGACCGCGGCGCGTTGCGCGAGTTCACCGACTCGCTGCTCGAAGGCCTGCGCGCGCACGTCGCCGAACTGAGCGCGCGCACCGGCGCGAAGGTGGTGGTGCAGCTGGACGAACCGACGCTGCCCGCGATCCTCGCCGGTTCGCTGTCGACGCCGTCCGGCTACGGCACCGTGCCCGCGGTGCCCGAGCCCGAGGCCCGCGAGCTGCTCGCGCGCATGATCGACGGCGTGCGGTCGATCACCGGGCAGCCGGTGATCGTGCACTGCTGCCACCGGCGGCCGCCGTTCGCGCTGCTGCGGGCGGCCGGGGCCGGGGCGATCGCCTTCGACCTGACCGCTGTCGACTTGTCGTCAGCGGTGCTCGACGAACTCGGGGAGACCTGGGACTCCGGGGTGGAGCTGTTCCTGGGCCTCACACCCGCGACCGAGACCGAGACGAACCTGCGCGCGGTGGCCCGTCCCGCCCTGGAACTGGCCGACCGGCTGGGCTTCAACCGCTCGATACTGGCCGAGCGCGCGGTCGCGACCCCGGTGTGCGGCCTGGCCGGCGCCTCCGCGGACTGGATGCGGCGGGCACTTTCCCTGACCAGGGACCTGGCTAAGGCATTCGCCGAACCCCCAGAGACCTGGTGACCTAGAGTCGCGTAGGTGGGCATCCGGGACCTCTTCCGCCGTAAGCAAGTCACTCCTGATCCGCGGACGGAGTGGCCGGACCAGCCGGTGCCCGAGGACCCGGAAGCCGCCGCGGCGGCGTTCTGGGAGCGCTGGTACCAGCTGCTGCCGGAGATCAGCGCCGCGCTCGGCGACCGCGAACCGCAGCGCGTGGAACACGAGCTGTGCCAGGCGGTCGCGCTGGTGCACCCCGACCTCCAGTTCTCGCTGGACCGCGGGCAGCGCGCGATCTACTCGCTCGTGCTGACCTCGCAGGAGGACCCCGAGCTGCGCCGCTACACCGACGCGTGGAAGGCCGCCGCGCCCGACGAGGACGCGATCTGGGAGTACCACGACTCGGTGCCGCCGGTGCCGGACCCGACCGAGGTGACGGTCAACCTCGGCGAGCACCGCATCCCGCTCGGCGAGGTGCGGGTGGTGGCTCAGGTGGACGAAGCCGAGCAGGTGGTCGACGTGGCGGTGTTCCACCCGCTGCTCGCCGAGCTGACCGCCGATTCCCGCAAGGCGATGACCTTCCTGCCGCTCGACGCCACCCTCGGCGAGCGGCTCGCGGCCGAGCGGCTGCGCCGCGTGGAGACCGCCGAAACCGAACCGGCCGAGACCATCACCCTGTTGGAGCTTCGAGCACTCGTGCACGGGTTGTCGACCGGAAATGTCGGACCTACCGACTAGTCTTACCCCTTGTGAGCAGCGAAGAACTCCCGTCAGACCAGGTCGCGCCCGAAGCCGCGCAGGACCTCGCGGACGTCCCCGCCGACGTCCGCGAGCGCCACGGCGCGCTCGCCGAGGAGATCCGCGGGCACCAGTTCCGGTACTACGTGCTGGACTCACCGACCATTTCGGACGGACAGTTCGACGCCCTGCTGCGTGAACTCGAAGAACTGGAGCAGGCGCACCCCGGACTGGCCACTCCGGACTCGCCGACGCAGCAGGTCGGCGGCACCTTCTCCACCGAGTTCACCGCGCACGACCACCTCGAGCGCATGTACAGCCTGGACAACGCGTTCGACGCCGAGGAACTCGCCGCCTGGGTGGAGCGCACGGAGAAGGAGATCGGCTCCACGCGGTACCTGTGCGAGCTGAAGATCGACGGCCTGGCCATCAACCTGCTGTACGAGAAGGGCAAGCTGACCAGGGCGCTGACCCGCGGTGACGGCCGCACCGGCGAGGACGTCACGCTCAACGTCCGCACGCTGGACCAGGTGCCCGACAGGCTGACCGCCACCGACCGGTTCCCGGTACCGGACCTGGTCGAGGTGCGCGGTGAGGTGTTCTTCCGGGTGGAGGACTTCGCTGAGCTGAACGCGCGGCTGGTCGAGGCGGGCAAACCGCCGTTCGCGAACCCGCGCAACACCGCGGCCGGTTCGCTGCGGCAGAAGGATCCGAAGGTGACCAAGAGCCGCAAGCTGCGGCTGATCTGCCACGGCCTCGGCAAGCGCGAAGGCTTCGAGCCGACGCGCCAGTCCGAGGCGTACGAGGCGCTCGCGGCGTGGGGACTGCCCGTTTCCGAGCACACCAAGGTGCTTTCCTCCGCCGCCGAGCTGACCGAGCACATCGAGTACTGGGGCGAGCACCGGCACGACGCCGAGCACGAGATCGACGGTGTGGTGATCAAGGTCGACCAGGTGTCGCTGCAACGTCGCCTCGGCACGACTTCACGCGCGCCGCGCTGGGCGATCGCCTACAAGTACCCGCCGGAGGAGGCCACCACCAAGCTGCTCGACATCCAGGTCAACGTCGGGCGCACCGGGCGGGTCACCCCGTTCGCGGTGATGGAGCCGGTGAAGGTGGCCGGGTCCACCGTGGCGATGGCCACCCTGCACAACGCCGAGGAGGTCAAGCGCAAGGGCGTGCTGATCGGCGACCGCGTGGTGATCCGCAAGGCCGGTGACGTGATCCCCGAGGTGCTCGGGCCGGTGGTGGACGCGCGCACCGGCGAGGAACGCGAGTTCCTGATGCCCACGCGCTGCCCCGAATGCGACACGAAGCTCGCCTACCAGAAGGAAGGCGACGTCGACATCCGCTGCCCGAACGCCCGGACCTGCCCGGCGCAACTGCGGGAGCGGTTGTTCCACCTGGCCGGGCGCGGGGCGTTCGACATCGAGGTGCTCGGTTACGAGGCCGCGTCGGCGCTGCTGGAGTCTGGCGCGGTGGCCGACGAGGGCGACGTGTTCGACCTCGACGAAGAGCGGCTGGCCGGGGTGGAGTTGTTCCGCACCAAGGCGGGCGAGCTGTCGGCGAACGCGCGGCGGCTGCTGGCGAACCTGGACTCGGCCAAGGACCGTCCACTGTGGAAGGTGATCGTCGGCCTGTCGATCCGGCACGTCGGGCCGACCGCGGCGCAGGCGCTGGCGCGGGAGTTCGGTTCGCTGGAGCTGATCGAGCAGGCCACCGAGGAGCAACTCGCCGACGTCGACGGGGTGGGGCCGACGATCGCGCACGCGGTGCGGGAATGGTTCGAGGTTGACTGGCACCGCGAGGTGGTCGAGAAGTGGCGGCGGGCCGGGGTGCGGATGGAGGAGGAGCGCGACAGCTCCATCCCGCGCAACCTGGAAGGACTGTCCATTGTGGTCACCGGCTCGCTGGAGACCTTCTCGCGTGACGAGGCCAAGGAAGTCATCATGGCGCGGGGCGGCAAGGCGGCCGGGTCGGTGTCGAAGAAGACGGCTTTTGTGGTGGTCGGGGATTCGCCGGGGTCGAAGTACGACAAGGCGGTGCAGCTGAAGGTGCCGGTGCTCGACGAGAACGGTTTCCGGGTACTGCTGGAGCGCGGTCCGGAGGCGGCCGCGGAGGTCGCGTTGGTCACCGAGGAGCCCGCCGCGGCCGAAGAGTGACGTCCGAAAACCGCCAGCGCCGCCGGCGGCGGGCCCGCATGATCGGCGCATGCGTGAGTTCCGGTTCGGTGTGGTGGCGGAGTCCGCGCGCGATGGCGCGCAGCTGATCGAGACGGCGAAGGAGGCCGAGCGGCTCGGGTATTCGACGCTGTTGTTGCGGGACCACTTCGTCGCCGAGCCGTTCGGCGACCAGCTGTCGCCGATGCTCGCGCTGACCGCCGTCGCCGCGGCGACCACCCGGCTGCGGGTGGGCACGCTGGTGCTGTCCAACGACTACCGGCACCCGGTGCTGCTGGCGAAGGAGGCCGCGACGCTGCAGCACCTGTCCGGCGGGCGGTTCGAGCTGGGCATCGGGGCGGGCTGGCTGCTGGACGAGTACGAGCGCGCCGGGCTGCCGTTCGATGCCGCGGGCACGCGCGTGTCGCGGCTGGCGGAGTCGCTCGAGGTGCTGGACGGGCTGCTGCGCGGCGAGAAGCTGACGCACTCGGGTGAGCACTACCAAGTGCGGGACCTGTCGGTGTTCCCGGCGGCGCCACGTCCGCCGTTGCTGGTCGGTGCCGGGGGCAAACGCATGCTGCGGCTGGCCGGTCAGGTGGCGGACGTGGCCGGGATCCTGCCGATCGCCCTGCCCGGCGGCAGTATTTCCGACGCCATGTCGGAGCGGACGCCGGAGGCCATGCTGCGAAAGGTCGGCTGGGTGCGCGAGAGCGGGCGTGACGTGGAGCTGAGCCAGATCCTGTCCATCGACCTGACCGACGACCACCGCGCCGCCGCGGAACGCACCGCCGTCAGCCGGGGCTGGGGCGCCTCAGCCGCGGACTTCGTGCTGGAGATGCCGTCGCGCGTGATCGGCACCGCCACCCGCATCGCCGACGAACTCCACCAGCGGCGGGAACGGTACGGCCTGACCTACCACGTCCTCTCGGACCGAGACATGCACGCCTTCGCCCCCATCGCCGCCACGCTCACCGCCACGCGCGAGCCCTCACTGAGCACTGCCGACGTCGACGCCGTGCGCGGCACCGGCTGGGATGGTGACTTGAACGATCTTCGCCAGGATCGGGTGGGTGAGCCGTGGACCTGACTGCCGCGCTTCTCGCCGCCGCGCGTGAGTCCTCGCTGAACGTGGCCCCCTGAACACGAATGTGGCTTTCGGGGCCGATTACGCCCCCCAAAGCCACATTCGTGTTCAAGAGCCGACCCCTTCGCCCGGCCGCGTCCGCCTCGGGACCCGCAGCGCTGACCGCCGCGCCGGTGTGCCCAGGGAACCGAGATGTCACGAATGTGGCTTTCGGGACACCAAACGTCTCGAAAGCCACATTCGTGACATCAGGCCACCTCGAGAGCACGCGCCACCCGGCTGAGGGAACGTCACCCGTCCAGGACGACGGCGACGATGCCGGCCAGGTGCGCCAGTCGCGCCACTTCCGCCGCTCGGAACATCGGGCCGCCCGGGCGGCCCACCAGCAGCGCCCGGTCCGGCTTCCCCAGCGGCGTCGCGGCCAGTTCGGTGCCGAGTTCCTTCCACGTGTCCGGGATCCACGCCGCCTCGCTGTCGAGCACGGTGGCGCGTTCCAGCGGCAGCCACGGCAGGTCGGTGATCGGCGCCTCGGGCGCGGCCGCCGACGAGGCCAGCCGTTGCAGGGAGTCGCCTGATGGGGTGACCACGATCGCCCAACCCGAACGGATGATGCGCGGCACGCCCTCGGCCAGCAGATCGAGCCCGGTCTTCGGCGTCGCCGCGATCTCCTCGACCAGTTCCAGCTCGCGGTGCGTGTCGAGCACGCCCGCGTACGGCCGCACGGCGTCGACCTCCACGCCTTCCACGCTCTCGGCGGCGGTGATCAGCGCGTCGGGCAGGCTGCCGCTGGGCAGCTCGACGACCAGGTCGTCGATGGCCACGCCGCTGGTGCGCTCCACCACGTCCACGCTGAGAATGTCGGCCCCGACCGTGCCCAGTGCGGTGGCCACCGCGCCGAGGGTCCCTGGGCTGTCCGGGAGCTGGACCCGGATCAGGAACGACACAGCGAACCCCTCTCACGCCGGGCGCGGAGCCTCGCCGTCCACGCAGGTGCCGGGCGCCGATTGTGGCAGACGGAGATGACGATGGGGATTCGCCGTCCGGCTCGCGGGACCGCCACGGGTGCCGATAACCCAGTCGAGCCGCCCGGGCCACTGACCATAGACTGACGACCTTGGAGAACGACCTGCCATACCCGCATCAGCCACGGAGAGTCACTCGCGTGCCCAACATTTCCCGCGACGAGGTCGCACACCTGGCCAAGCTCGCCAGGCTGGCCGTCACCGACGAGGAGCTGGCCACCTTCGCCGGTCAGCTCGACCAGATCCTGGACGCCGTGGCCAAGGTGGGCGTCGTCGCCGATCAGGATGTTCCGCCCACCTCGCACGCCGTGCCGCTGACCAACGTCTTCCGCGAGGACGTAGTCCGGCCCAGCCTCGCGCAGGAGCAGGCACTGGCGGGCGCGCCCGCCGCCGAAGACGGCCGGTTCCGGGTGCCGCGCATCCTGGGGGAGGAGTAAGCATGTCCGAGCTGACCAGGCTCACCGCCGCCGAGCTGGCGGACAAGATCCACTCGCGCGAGGTCTCCTCGGTCGAGGTCACCCAGGCCCACCTGGACCGCATCGCCGAGGTCGACGGCTCGCTGCACGCGTTCCTGCACGTCGACACCGAGGGCGCGCTCGCCGCCGCCCGCGCGGTGGACGCCGAGGCCACCGAGGGCCGCCAGGCCTCGCCGCTGGCCGGCGTGCCGCTCGCGCTGAAGGACGTGCTGACCACCAAGGGCATGCCGACCACCTGCGGTTCGCGCACCCTCGAAGGCTGGCTCCCGCCGTACGACGCCACCGTCACCCGCAAGCTCCGCGAAGCGGGCGTGGTGATCCTCGGCAAGACCAACATGGACGAGTTCGCGATGGGCTCGTCCACCGAGAACTCCGCCTTCGGCCCGACCCGCAACCCGTGGGCGCACGACCGCATCCCCGGCGGTTCCGGCGGCGGCTCGTCGGCCTCGATCGCCGCGTTCGAAGCGGCGCTGGCCATCGGCACCGACACCGGCGGCTCGATCCGCCAGCCGGGCGCGGTCACCGGCACGGTCGGCGTGAAGCCCACCTACGGCGGCGTGTCCCGCTACGGGCTGGTCGCGTTCTCGTCCTCGCTGGACCAGGCCGGTCCGTGTGCGCGCACCGTGCTCGACGCGGCGCTGCTGCACGAGGTCATCGCCGGGCACGACCCGCTCGACTCCACCTCCATCAACGCGCCGGTGCCGCCGGTGGTGGCCGCGGCCCGCGAGGGCCTCAACGGCGACCTCAAGGGCGTGCGCGTCGGCGTGGTGAAGGAGTTCTCCGGCGAGGGCTACCAGTCGGGTGTGCTGCGCTCCTTCGAGGCGGCCGTCGAGCAGTTGCGGGAGCTGGGCGCCGAGGTCGTCGAGGTGTCCTGCCCGAACTTCACCCTGGCGCTGCCCGCCTACTACCTGATCGCGCCGAGCGAGGCCTCCTCGAACCTGGCCCGCTTCGACGCCATGCGGTACGGCCTGCGGGTCGGCGACGACGGCACGCACAGCGCCGAGGAGGTCATGTCGCTGACCCGTGAGGCCGGGTTCGGTCCCGAGGTCAAGCGCCGGATCATGCTCGGCACCTACGCGCTGTCGGCCGGTTACTACGACGCGTACTACGGCTCGGCGCAGAAGGTCCGCACGCTGATCAGCCGCGACTTCGAGACGGCGTTCAACCAGGTGGACGTGCTGGTCAGCCCGACAACGCCGACGACGGCGTTCAAGATCGGCGAGCGCACCGACGACCCGATGGCGATGTACCTGGCCGACCTGTGCACGATCCCGTCGAACCTGGCTGGCAACGCCGCCATGAGCGTCCCAAGTGGACTGTCCGAAGAGGACGGCCTGCCGGTCGGGCTGCAGATCATGGCGCCTTCGCTGGCCGACGACCGGCTCTACCGCGTCGGCGCCGCGTACGAGGTCGCGCGCGACGCGGCGGCCGGCGGCCCGCTGGTGCACCGCGTTCCGGAACTGGAGGCAGTGAAATGAGCAAGAAGAACCAGATCCGCGGGCTGATCGCGCTCGGCACCTCCGCCGCCAGCGCGACCAGCGCGTTCTCCGGCGTGCGCAAGGCGCGTGAGGACAAGGACAAGCTGACCATGGTCAACGCGCTGGCCAGCGCGGTGGTCGCGGTGACCGGTGTCCTGCTGGCGGTGCGCACGCTGCGGAAGGGCGGGGACAAGTGACGGCCGTGGCGGAAACCATGGACTACGCCGAGGTCGTCGAGCGGTTCGACCCGGTGCTCGGCCTCGAGGTGCACGTGGAGCTGTCCACGAACACCAAGATGTTCTGCGGCTGCGAGAACCGGTTCGGCGGCGAGCCGAACACGCACGTCTGCCCGACCTGCCTCGGCCTGCCCGGCGCGCTGCCGGTGGTCAACGGGCTGGCGGTGGAGTCGGCGATCCGGATCGGGCTGGCGCTCAACTGCGAGATCGCGCCGTGGTGCCGGTTCGCGCGGAAGAACTACTTCTACCCGGACATGCCGAAGAACTTCCAGACCTCGCAGTACGACGAGCCGATCGCGTTCGACGGCCACCTCGACGTCACGCTCGACGACGGTGAGGTCGTCCGCATCGAGATCGAGCGCGCGCACATGGAGGAGGACACCGGCAAGTCGCTGCACGTCGGTGGTGCCACCGGCCGGATCCACGGCGCCGAGCACTCCCTGCTCGACTACAACCGCGCCGGGGTGCCGCTGATCGAGATCGTCACCAAGCCGATCACCGGCACCGGGGCGCGCGCGCCCGAGGTCGCCCGCGCCTACGTCACCGCGCTGCGGGACCTGCTGCGCGCGCTGGGCGTATCCGACGTCCGCATGGACCAGGGCTCGCTGCGCTGCGACGCCAACGTTTCGCTGATGGCCAAGGACGCGGCCGAATTCGGCACGCGCACCGAGACCAAGAACGTCAACTCGCTGCGCAGCGTCGAGCGCGCGGTGCGGTACGAGATGACGCGCCAGGCGGCGATCCTGGTCGCCGGCGGTTCGATCACCCAGGAGACGCGGCACTTCCAGGAGGCCGACGGCACCACGTCGCCCGGTCGTACCAAGGAAACCGCCGAGGACTACCGGTACTTCCCGGAGCCCGACCTGGTGCCGATCGCGCCTTCGCGGGAGTGGGTCGAGGAGCTGCGCGGCACCATGCCCGAGCTGCCGTGGGAGCGGCGCAAGCGGGTGCAGGCCGAGTGGAAGCTGACCGACGCCGAACTGCGCGACCTGATCAACGCGGGCGCGGTCGACCTGATCGCGGCCACCGTCGACCAGGGCGCGAGCCCGGCCGACGCGCGCGGCTGGTGGGTCTCGTACCTGACGCAGCAGGCCAACAAGCTCGGCGTGGAGCTGGGCGAGCTGGCGATCACCCCGGCGCAGGTGGCGCGGGTGATCGCGCTGGTCGGCGAGGGCACGCTGACCAACAAGCTGGCGCGCGAGGTGGTCGACGGGGTGCTCGCCGGGGAAGGTGAGCCCGACGAGGTCGTGGAGAAGCGCGGCCTGAAGGTCGTCTCGGACGATTCGGCGCTGTACAAGGCGGTCGACGAGGCGCTCGCGGCGAACCCGGACATCGCGGAGAAGATCCGCGGGGGCAAGGTGCAGGCAGCGGGCAAGATCGTCGGCGACGTGATGAAGGCAACCAAGGGCCAGGCCGACGCCAAGCGCGTGCGCGAGTTGGTCCTGGAACGCTGTGTTTAATTGCCCCGCCTTCGGCGGGGCGGCGAGGTCGCTGTGTCATTGGCCCCGCCTCCGGCGGGGCGGCGAGGTCGCTGTGGAGCCGGTCACCGAACCGGGACACGCCGTGCCGCTGGGCGGCCCGACGCGCCCCGGTTCGGTGACCGGCGCGACCTCGCGGAGGAGGTAGGTGTTGTTGAGTCTTCGGCAAGTTCCCTGGTGGCAGTGGCTGGGGTTCGGGGCGGGGATCGTGGCGTTCGCCGCCATGTTCTTGCCCTGGACCGAGCTGACCGCGGCCGATCCGGAGGTTGCCGAGGCGTTGCGCGACCTGCCCGCCGATGACGTGGTGCGGTCGGCGTGGAACTCGGGCTTCTTCGCCTGGGCCGCGCCGATCCTCCTGCTGCTGGCGGGCGTCGCGGCGGTGGTGTTCGGCCGGTCGCGCGCGGCCAGGGTGAACGGGCTGCCGCACCTGTGGCTGATCGTGGCCGCGTTGTCGCTGCTGTTGCTGGTGCTCGGCTGGTGGCTGATCGACTGGCTGTTCAGCGAGGACCAGCGCGGTGTGCTGGCCGCCGGCGGGGTGGCGATCGAACCGGCGGTCGGCCGGTTCCTGGGGCTGGCCGCGGCGGCGGCTTCCGTGGCAGGCTCGGTGTTCGACGTCCGAGCCGCGCGTGCTCAGTACCGGGCCAAGCGGCGGTAGCAACTGCTGGCAGGAGAACGCGCGATGTCGCATGTCCCGCTTCCCGGCGCGGTCGGGGTTTCGCATCTGAGCTGCTACGAATGGCTGGCTGAGGACGGCGTGCGCGGCGGCAGCCCGCACCTGCACCTGACCTGCACCGAGGCGTACGTGGTCACCGGCGGCGTCGGCGCGGTGCAGACGCTGACCCTCGACGGTTACCAGGAAAACGACCTCGAAGCGGGCTCGATCGTCTGGTTCACGCCCGGCACCGTGCACCGGATGATCCAGCGGGACAACCTGCGGATCACCGTGCTGATGCAGAACAGCGGCCTGCCCGAAGCGGGCGACGCGGTGTTCACCTTCCCGCCGGAGGTGCTGGCCGACCCGGCGGCGTACGCGGAGGCGGCCGCCCTGCCCGCGAAGGAAGGCCCCGAAGCGGACGCGGCCGCGCGCCGGCGGCGTGACCTGGCTGTTCAGGGATACCTGGTGCTGCGGGAAGCCGCGCTGGACGGCGACGACGGCCCGATGCGCGAGTTCCACCGGGCGGCCGCGGCGATCGTGGCGCCGAAGGTGCAGCGCTGGCTGCCGATCTGGCAGGAAGGCGCGCTGGCCGCCGCCGAACGCACCGGCGCGCAACTGAAAGCCCTGCTCGACGGGGACGCGAGCCACCTGGCGCAGGCCCGCGTGGTGGCTGCTTCGCCGTCACGCCGCGGTGGTTACGGCATGTGCGGACGACGGGACGAATACGAACTGCCCGGTGTCACCGTGCCGGACGCCATCCGCGCCGCGCAGCCCTGACCCAGGCGGGCCGCCCCTGGACACGAATGTGGCTTTCGGGGCGCGGGGCGGCGGCTCAGTCCTTGCCGGGGATGGCGGCGCTCGGCTGGATCACGATGAGCACCACGCGGTCGTCGCTGGACACCGGCTCGCCGCCGTCCTTGTTGACCGTGCCCGCCACCGCCAGCTCCGCGCTGATCTGCTCCATCCCGGCCAGCCGCCCGTAGGTGCGGGTGTTGTTCTGCCCGTCCATGGTCACCGACGGCTTGCCGCTGATCGAGCCGTCCGTGGCGATCGGCAGGTTCTGCATGTTCCCGGCGGTCGAGGTGGCCACCATGATCAGGCTGGTGCCGTCCACGCAGCCGGCCACGCCGGGCTTGTCCGGCCAGGTCCACGCCGGGGAGTTCAGCGCCTGCCCCGGGGTGACGCGGTGCAGCAGGTCCTTGTCGGCGGCGCGGTCGGTGACCCACAGCCGCGACCCGTCCGGCGACTTGCACAGGCCGCCCGGCGCGGTCAGCCCGCTGGCCAGCACCGCCGACGACGGGTTCGGGTTGCCCTGCGCCGGCTGCCCGGAGGTGTCGATGCGCAGCACCTTGCCCGCCAGCGAGTTCGGGTCGGCCGACGCCGCCGGATTGCCCGCGTTGCCGGTGGCCACCAGCAGCGCGCCGTTGCCGTCGCTGGTCAGCGCGCCCTGGTTGCCGCTGCTGCCGCGCGGGATCCCGGTGAGCACCGGCTTCGGCTGCTGGCCCTTGGCGAAGCGCACCACGCGGTTGTCCGTCGGCGTGGTGATGTAGGCGAAGACCAGCTGGTCCTCGGCGAAACTGGGGGACAGCGCCAGCCCGGTCAGCCCGCCACCACCGGTCGAATCCACCGCCAGCTCGGCGTACTGCTCCTTCTCCGCGCCCGAAGCGACCTGGTACACCCGGCCGCTCTTGCGCTCACCGGCCAGCGCCGCCGGGGACTGACCGCCGGGCAGCGCGGTGACCGCGGCGACGGTGTCCATGCAGGTACCGATCACCGCTTCGTCGAAGTCCTTGCAGCCCTGGGGCGGCGGCACCGAGGTCGGCGGTGTCGACGGGGGCCGCGTGCCGGGATTGGTGCCTTCCGCGCCGGGCAGCTCCGGCTGCGGCCCCGCCTGCGGGGTCAGCTCTGGCGCCGGCTTCCAGTCCTGCGCGGTGGGCGTGCCGTCGAAGTCGGCGCAGCCGGACAGCAGCAGGATGCCGCAGGCCAGCGGGGCCAGCGGCCAGTGGGCGATCCGCCGTGACCTGGTGCGCATGATCTCCAGAGGGTAGGCGCCCGCCCGTGAACCTCGGGTGAGCACCACGACCGGCTAACGTGGTGATCATGCCGCTCATCGTGCTCGTGCCCGACGAAGACGGCGTGACCGCCCTTTCCCGCGTTTCCGGGGTGAAGCCCGTGCGGTACACGCCAGGTTCGGCCCTGCCACCGGAAGCCGCCGAAGCGGAGGTCCTGGTCCCCGGGCCGGTCCGCTCGGCGCCCGAGCTGCTGCCCCAGCTGCCGAAGCTCAAGCTCATCCAGCTGCTCACGGCCGGCGCCGAGGACTGGATCCCGGTGGTGCCCTCGGACGTGCTGCTGTCCACCTGCCGCGGCGCGCACGGCGGGGCCACGGCCGAATGGGTGGTGGCCGCGCTGCTGTCCATCTACCGGGAACTCGGCCAGTTCGCCGCCGACCAGGCCGCGCGGGTGTGGAACCGGCACAGCACCGACACCCTGCAGGAGCAGCGGGTGCTGATCGTCGGCGCCGGTGACCTCGGCAGGCAGCTGCGACGGCGGCTGGAGCCGTTCGACACGCACGTCACCATGGTCGGGCTGACCGCCCGCGAAGGGGTTTCCGGCGTCGGGGAACTGCCGTCGCTGCTGCCCGAGCACGACGTGGTGGTACTGATGGTGCCGCTGACCTCGCGCACCCGCGGCATGGTCGACGCGGACTTCCTGGCGTCGATGCGTGACGGCGCGGTGCTGGTCAACGCCGCGCGCGGGCAGGTCGTGGTCACCGACGCGCTGGTCGCGGAGCTGGGCAAGGGCCGCCTGCGGGCCGCGCTCGACGTCACCGACCCGGAGCCACTGCCGTCCGACCATCCACTGTGGAGCATGCCGGGCGTGCTGCTGACCCCGCACGTCGCCGGGTCCGCGCGCGGCGCCCGGCGGCGGTCGTACGCGGTCGCGGCCGCCGAGATCGGGCGTTACGCGAGCGGGGAGCTGCCCGACAACCTGGTGCATGGGGAGTACTGAACACCGGAAATTCGGCCGCAGGGCATGCGCTGGACAGCCGTATCCCTTACCCTGCGCGCGTGAGCACTCACGATGACGACTATCGGACGAGCGGCACCGGCGGCAGCAACCTGTTCGACGACAGCGCCTACTCCACCGCGGAGACCAGCCTGATCGACGAGGTCGAGGACAAGCCGGCCAAGGACACCACCACCCGCTGGCACGGCGGCCTGGACTTCGGGCTGCTCCTGCTGCGCCTGGTGCTGGGCGGCACGATGGGCGCGCACGGCCTGCAGAAGCTGTTCGGCTCGTTCGGCGGGCCGGGCATCGACGGTTTCGCCGGCTACCTGCAGCAGCTCGGCTTCACCGGGCAGTTCACCCTGCTGTCGTGGATCACCGCGCTGAGCGAGGTGGTCGGCGGGGTGCTGCTGGTGCTGGGGCTGTTCACGCCGATCGGCGCGTCGGCACTGCTCGGGGTGACCGCGAGCATCGTCTACGTCAAGTTCAGCGGGGGCTTCTTCAGCGCGGCGGGCAAGGGCTTCGAGTTCGAGCTGCTGCTCGCCACGGTCGCGCTGGCGGTGCTGTTCACCGGCTCGGGCCGGATCGCGCTCGACGTGAACACCCCGTGGCGGCGCAAGCCGATGCCGTTCGCCATCTTCGGCCTGCTGATCGCGGCGGCCGCCTCGGTGCTCGTCCTCACGCTGTTCCGCTGACGCGGGTGTCACGAATGTGGCTTTCGGGACGTTGAACGTCTCGAAAGCCACATTCGTGACGTCGGGGGCCTACTTGTTCGGGTCGCGGACGGCGCCGGTGTCGGCCGAGGTGGCCATCCGGGCGTAGGCCCGCAGCGCGCCGGTGACCGGCCGCTGCCGCTCCGCCGGTTGCCACGGCCGCTCGCTGGCCTCCATCTTCGCCCGCCGCTCCGCCAGCACGGCGTCGTCGACGAGCAGTTCCAGCCGCCGCTCACGCACGTCCAGCAGGATCTCGTCGCCGTTCTCGACCAGGCCGATGGTGCCGCCCGCGGCCGCCTCGGGGGAGATGTGCCCCACCGAGATGCCCGACGAACCACCCGAGAAGCGCCCGTCGGTGATCAGCGCGCACTTCTTGCCGAGGCCGGAGCCCTTCAGGAACGCCGTCGGGTGCAGCATCTCCTGCATGCCGGGCCCGCCAGCGGGGCCCTCGTAGCGCACCACCAGCACCTCACCGGGCTGGATCTGCTTGCCCAGGATGACCGAAACGGCCTCCTCCTGGCTCTCCACCACACGAGCCGGGCCCTGGAACCGCCACAGCGACTCGTCGATGCCCGCAGACTTGATCACCGCGCCGTTCTCGGCGAGGTTGCCGCGCAGGATGGCCAGCCCGCCGTCGGCGGTGTGGGCGTGCTCGACGTCGCGGATGCAGCCGCCGGCCGCGTCGGTGTCCAAAGAGGACCAGCGGTTCGAGGTGGAGAACGCCTCCGTGGTGCGCACCCCGCCCGGCGCCGCGTGGTACAGCTCGATCGCCCTCTCCGACGGCGACTCCGCGCGGATGTCCCAAGTGGACAGCCACTCGGCCAGCGTCGGGGTGTGCACCGAGGTGACGTCCTCGTGGAGCAGGCCACCGCGCCACAGCTCACCGAGGATCGCCGGGATGCCACCGGCGCGGTGCACGTCCTCCATGTGGTAGTCGGAGTTCGGCGCCACCTTCGACAGGCACGGCACGCGCCGCCCGATCGCGTCGATGTCGTCGATGGTGAAGTCGATCTCGCCCTCCTGCGCGGCGGCGAGGATGTGCAGCACGGTGTTCGTCGAGCCGCCCATCGCCATGTCCAGCGCCATCGCGTTCTCGAACGCGTGCTTGTTCGCGATCGACCGCGGCAGCGCGGACTCGTCGTCCTCGCCGTACCAGCGCTTGCACAGCTCGACCACGGTGCGGCCCGCCTCGGCGAACAGTTCGCGGCGCGCGGCGTGCGTGGCCAGCGTGGAACCGTTGCCCGGCAAGGAAAGCCCGAGCGCCTCGGTGAGGCAGTTCATCGAGTTCGCGGTGAACATGCCCGAGCACGAACCACAGGTCGGGCAGGCCGAGCGCTCGACCTCGGCCAGCGCCTGCTCGTCCACCGCCGCGTTCGCGGACGCGGAAATGGTGGTGATCAGGTCGGACGACGGGTGCACCACGTCACCGACGACCACCGCCTTGCCCGCCTCCATCGGACCACCGGAGACGAAGACCACCGGGATGTTCAGCCGCATCGCGGCGTTGAGCATGCCCGGGGTGATCTTGTCGCAGTTGGAGATGCACACCAGCGCGTCGGCCTGGTGCGCGTTGACCATGTACTCCACCGAGTCGGCGATGATCTCGCGCGAGGGCAGCGAGTAGAGCATGCCGCTGTGGCCCATGGCGATGCCGTCGTCGACGGCGATGGTGTGGAACTCGCGCGCCACCCCACCGGCTTCGGCCACCGCCTCGGCCACGATGTCGCCGAGGTTCTTGAGGTGCACGTGCCCCGGCACGAACTGGGTGTAGGAGTTGGCGATGGCGACGATGGGCTTGCCGAAGTCGCTGTCGGTCATCCCGGTGGCACGCCACAGGGAACGGGCGCCCGCGGCGTTGCGGCCGTGGGTGGTGGTGCGGGAGCGCAGCTGAGGCACGGCTCCTCCGTAACTTGTGCAGGAATACTCAGGAGTTCGGCCCAGGCGCGGGTGAGCGCCACAGGGCCATGCCGGGAGCGGTGACCCGAGATTACTCCTCTTCGGAGAGCTGCCCGCTGGGGTCGTCCAGCCTGCCTCCGCTGACGAGGCTGAGCACCGGCAGATGACGCGTGCGCACCGCGGGCAGCGCGACCTTCGTGTCGTCGCCGAGTACCGCGATCACCTTCGACTTCCCGGTCAGCGAGAAGCCCTTCAGCGAGTCCCACGGCAGCACGCGCTTGCCGAACACGGTGCGCACGGTGAGGCCGTCGGCGTCGGCGGTGGTGCGCGTGCGGACCACCCACACGCCGATGCCCAGCGGGATCAGGTAGAGCAACGGCAGGCCGGGCAGGGAGAATGCGACCGGGGTCACACAGACCGCGAGGAAGAGCACGGCCAGCAACGCCGTGCCGGGTACCCGGAAGATCGCCTTCGGCGCGGTGGGGGCGTTGTCCTGCGGTGATTCTTCGGCCACCCCGAAATGGTGCACCGCGCGCGGGCGCGCGTTCGAGCGGGGTCCGGGCTCCCAGCATCCGGACACACCATCCCGCAGAGTTGACACCCTCGGCGTCGAAGGATTAACGTCCGTGCCGTGACACCGCAGACCGGCCTCGTACTTCCTCAGCGCGTCGACGCTTAGGGAGAGCCCGCTGCGTCGACGCGCGACCCTCGTGCGACCTTTATCGGTCGGCGGGGGTTTTTTGTTGCCCCAGCCCCGTTTGCCACCCGAATGAGTGACACCGACA
Source organism: Amycolatopsis albispora (assembly GCF_003312875.1). NCBI lineage: Bacteria > Bacillati > Actinomycetota > Actinomycetes > Pseudonocardiales > Pseudonocardiaceae > Amycolatopsis > Amycolatopsis albispora. Next base: position 4,329,521 of record NZ_CP015163.1, on the reverse strand, counting down.
CCCACGAGGCAGAACCGATGACTAGCGCCACCTCGCGATCGGAAACGAACGCCGGGCCGCCCGCCGCCGCGGCGGCACAGCCCGGGCACCGTCCGAAGCCCACCCCGCCGGCCGGCACCCCGGTCCGGGTGACCGGGGCCCAGTCCCTCGTGCGCTCGCTCGAGGCCGTCGGCGCGGAGGTGGTGTTCGGCATTCCCGGCGGCACCATTCTCCCGGCCTACGACCCGCTGCTCGACTCGACGAAGGTGCGGCACGTGCTCGTCCGGCACGAGCAGGGCGCCGGGCACGCGGCCACCGGGTACGCGCAGGCCACCGGCAAGGTCGGGGTGTGCATGGCCACTTCGGGCCCGGGGGCGACGAACCTGGTCACCCCGCTGGCGGACGCGAACATGGACTCGGTGCCGGTGGTGGCCATCACCGGGCAGCAGTCCCGCGCGCTGATCGGCACCGACGCCTTCCAGGAAGCCGACATCTGCGGCATCACCATGCCGATCACCAAGCACAACTTCCTGGTCACCAACCCGATCGACATCCCGCGCGTGATCGCCGAGGCCTTCCACCTGGCGGCCACCGGCAGGCCAGGCCCGGTGCTGGTGGACATTCCCAAGGACGTGCTCCAGGAGACCACCTCGTTCAGCTGGCCGCCGGAGATGCGCCTGCCCGGCTACCGGCCGACGCTGCGGCCGCACGGCAAGCAGGTCCGCGAGGCCGCGAAGCTGATCGCGCGTTCGCGCCGCCCGGTGCTCTACGTCGGTGGTGGCGTGATCAAGGCCAAGGCGTCGAAGCAGCTGCTCGAACTGGCCGAGCTGACCGGCATCCCGGTGGTCACCACGCTGATGGCCCGCGGTGCCTTCCCCGACTCGCACCGCCAGCACCTGGGCATGCCCGGCATGCACGGCTCGGTCGCCGCGGTGGCCGCGATGCAGCGCGCGGACCTGCTGATCGCGCTCGGCGCCCGCTTCGACGACCGGGTCACCGGCCAGCTGTCCTCGTTCGCGCCGGACGCCACCGTGGTGCACGCCGACATCGACCCGGCGGAGATCTCCAAGAACCGCAAGGCGGACGTGCCGATCGTGGGTGACTGCGCGGAGATCATCAACGAGCTGATCGCCGCCGTGCACGCGGAGAACGACAAGCCCGACCTCGGCGCGTGGTGGACGCAGATCGACTCGTGGCGCGACACCTTCCCGGCCGGCTACGAGTGGCCGGTCGACGGCACGCTCTCGCCGCAGTACGTGATCGAGCGGATCGGCCAGCTGGTCGGGCCGGACGCGATCTACACCGCGGGCGTCGGCCAGCACCAGATGTGGGCCGCGCAGTTCATCAAGTACGAAAAGCCCGCCACCTGGATCAACTCCGGCGGCCTCGGCACGATGGGCTTCGCGGTGCCCGCCGCGATGGGCGCGCAGTTCGGCATGCCGGACAAGCAGGTCTGGGCGATCGACGGGGACGGCTGCTTCCAGATGACCAACCAGGAACTGGCCACCTGTGCCATCGAGGGCGCGCCGATCAAGGTCGCGGTGATCAACAACGGCAACCTCGGCATGGTCCGCCAGTGGCAGAACCTCTTCTACTCGGAGCGGTACTCGAACACCGATCTCGGTACGCACAAGCACCGCATCCCCGACTTCACCCTGCTCGCCGAGGCGCTCGGCTGCGCCGGTCTCCGCTGCGAGACCAAGGAGGAGGTCGACCAGGTGATCCAGCGCGCGATGGAGATCAACGACCGCCCGGTGGTGATCGACTTCGTGGTCGGCAAGGACGCGCAGGTGTGGCCCATGGTGGCCGCGGGTACCGGCAACGACGAGATCATGGCCGCACGCGGCATCCGCCCGCTCTTCGACGACGACGAGGTTTCGCAATGACCAACCACACGCTGAGCGTTCTCGTGGAGAACGTGCCCGGTGTGCTCGCCCGGGTTTCCGGGTTGTTCTCCCGCCGGGGCTTCAACATCGAGTCCCTCGCCGTCGGACCCACGGAGAACCCGGAGGTGTCCAGGATGACGATCGTGGTGGCCGTCGACGAGTTACCCCTCGAGCAGGTCACCAAGCAGCTCAACAAGCTGGTCAACGTCATCAAGATCGTGGAGCTCGAACCGTCCACCGCGGTCCGCCGCGAACTGCTGCTGGTCAAGGTCAGGGCCGACGCCACCGTGCGCAGCCAGGTGCTCGAGACCGTGCAGCTGTTCCGGGCCAAGGTGGTGGACGTCTCCCCGGAATCGCTGACCGTCGAAGCCACCGGCACCAGCGACAAGATCGGTGCGCTGCTGCGCATGCTCGAGCCGTACGGTGTGCGGGAACTCGTGCAGTCGGGCATGGTCGCCGTCGGCCGCGGTCCGCGTTCCATCACCGCAACCAGCACTCGCTAAGAACATTTTTCGGAAGGAAGTAGCACCCCTCATGGCAGTGGAAATCTTCTACGACGACGACGCCGACCTCAGCATCATCCAGGGTCGCAAGGTCGCCGTGATCGGCTACGGCAGCCAGGGGCACGCGCACGCGCTGAGCCTGCGCGACTCCGGCGTCGACGTCCGCATCGGCCTGCCCGAGGGATCCAAGTCCCGGGCGAAGGCCGAGGAGCAGGGACTGAAGGTGCTCACCCCGGCGGAGGCTTCGAAGGAAGCCGACCTGATCATGATCCTGGCGCCGGACACCAAGCAGCGGTTCATCTACGCCGAGGACATCGAGCCGAACCTCAAGGACGGCGACGCGCTCTTCTTCGGCCACGGCTTCAACATCCGGTACGAGCTGATCAAGCCGCCGGCCGGGATCGACGTGGCGATGGTCGCGCCGAAGGGCCCCGGGCACCTGGTGCGCCGCCAGTTCGTCGACGGCAAGGGCGTGCCCGCGCTGATCGCGGTGGAGCAGGACGCCACCGGTGGCGCCGAGGCGCTCGCGCTCTCCTACGCGGCGGCCATCGGCGGTGCGCGGGCCGGGGTCATCAAGACCACCTTCACCGAGGAGACCGAGACCGACCTGTTCGGTGAGCAGGCGGTGCTCTGCGGTGGCGCGTCCGCGCTGGTGCAGACCGGCTTCGAGGTGCTCACCGAGGCCGGTTACGCGCCGGAGATCGCCTACTTCGAGGTGCTGCACGAGCTGAAGCTGATCGTCGACCTGATGTACGAGGGCGGCATCGCCCGCCAGCGCTACTCGGTGTCCGACACCGCGGAGTACGGCGACCTCACCCGCGGCCCGCGCGTGATCACGCCGGCGGTGAAGGAGGAGATGAAGAAGATCCTCGGCGAGATCCAGGACGGCACCTTCGCGCGCGAGTGGGTGGCCGAGGACGAGGCCGGGCGGCCGAACTTCACCAAGCTGGAGGAGCAGGGCGCCCAGCACCCGATCGAGGAGACCGGCAAGAAGCTGCGCGACCTGATGTCGTGGGTGGACCGGCCGATCACCGAGACCGCCTGATCTTTCCCGCGCGCGGCCCCGGTTCGGAATGATCTTTCCGGGCCGGGGCCGCTACCGTGTGCGCATGGACGACAAGGCACACATCCGGCACGAACTCGACCTGTCCGCCGCGCAGTGGCGGCAGGCCGGGCCGGAAGGCGAGGTGGCCTTCGTGCCGCACACCGACGGGGTCACCTACATCGCCCTGCGCCGGGCGGGCGCGGACACGGTGCTGGTGTTCACCCCGTCGGAATGGACCGCGTTCCGGGCGGGCGTGCAGGACAACGAGTTCAACCGCCCCGCCGATCTCTGAGCAGCGCGACGGCGGCTTCCTGGCCGCCGAAGTCGGCCCAGCTGGCGGCGTCGCCGTGGTGGATGGTGTCCCGGATCCCGGGATCGGCGCCCCTCTCCAGCAGCAGCGTGATCGTGGGGAGGTGGCCGTGCTGGGCGGCCAGGTGCAGCGCGGTGACGCCCTCACCGTGGTCCGGGCCGCCGAAGGTGCCGCGCGCGTTCGGGTCCGCGCCCAGGTCGAGCAGCCGCCGCACGGCCCGTAGCTTCCCGCCCGCCGCCGCCCAGGTCAGCGCGGTGCCGCGGTAGACGTCGGCGTCCAGCCGCGCGCCCCGCGCCACCAGTTCGGTGATCGCGTCGGCCTGGTCGTTGCGCGCCGCCCACGATAGGGCCTCGTCGAGCACTTCGGCGGCCGAGTCCGATGGACGCCACGCCGGGAAACCGCCGTGCGGCCGGTAGAACTCACGATGCGCCCCGGCGTCCTCCGCCAGCTCCAGCTGTCCCAGGCCCGCGGCCACCCGCAGGTTGCGCGGCCACACCCCGTGCGCCGCCAGCAGTTCCGCGGTCGGGGTGTGCCCCCAGAACAACGCGACGACCAGCGGCGTACCGCCGTCACCCCGCGCGGAAACGTCCGGTCGCGCCCTGGCGTCGAGCAGCATGCGCGCCAGCTCCGGCAGCCCGGCGTACCCGGCCTGGTGCAAGGCCGTCCAGCCGTGCGCGTTCGCGTGGCCGACGTCGGCGCCCGCGTCCAGCAGCACCCGCACCAGCCGCTCGTCGCAGGCGGCGGCGGCCATGCCGAGCAGGTCGTTGCCGTTGGTGCCCCGCGCGGTGACCAGGCCGGGGAAGCGGGCCAGCACCGCGGCCAGCTCCGGCACGTCCCGCGCCTCGATCGCCCGATACGCCCGGGTGAACGGTTCGTCCAGGTCGCGGACGTGCCGCAGCAGCGCCTGCCAGCTGTCGAACCCGTGCTCGGTGGCCACCACCCGGCGCGCGCCCGCCCTGGTCAGCGGGGCCTCGATCGCGGTGAAGGAGGCCACCGCGGCCGGGGTGCCGTCCTTCGCCGAAGCGAGCAGGCCGAGCGCGCGCTCGGTGTAGTACCGCGGATCTTCGTGGTAGGCGTGCCGCAGCTCCGGCCCCGTCCGGCGCAGCCTGTCCACATAGGACTTCAGCTTCGGCCAGCTGGGAAACCCGTTCTCACGGGCGATCACGTGCTGCGCGTCCGCGAGCCGCACCGGGGCACGGGCCGCGCGCAGCCGGGCGACGGCATCGGGATCACCCGCGCGGTGGGCCCGCAGCAGGTCCTTGGCACGCTTGCGCAGTTGTTCGAGGTTGAGCACGGCACTTCCTTCCCCACGCCCGCCGTCCGCTGTCCGGGCCGGAAGAAAGCACTGGTGACCTGGGGTTGGAGCACGGGGTGGGCGCGGCCCTGCCCGCGGACGGGACGCGGCCCCGGCCGCGCCCGGCCGACGCTACACGAGGTCCGCGAGCACCCGCCACTCCGCGCGCGGCAGCCCGTCGCTGATGACCTGCACGCACACGTGGTCGGCTCCGGCGTCGAGATGGGCGCGGATCCGGTCGTGCACCGCCTGCTCACCGGAGGCCACGATCGCCGACACCAGCCGATCGCTCACCTCGGTGAGGTCGTCGTCGGTGAAGCCGAGCCGCCGCAGGTTCGCCCGGTGGTGGGCGGCCATCCCGACGTACTGGCCGACGAACTCGCGGGCGGCCTGCCGCGCCGACGCCGGGTCCGGATCGAGCACCACGCTCTGCTCGACCACCAGATATCCCTTGGGGCCCACCGCTTCCCTGGCGATCGCGGTGTGCTCGGGCGGCACGAAGTACGAGTGCGCACCGTCGGTGCGGGAGGCGGCCAGCTCCAGCATCCGCGGCCCCAGCGCGGCCAGCACCCGCCGGTAGGGGGCCGCCGGTGAGATCAGACCGGCGTTGTCCATGCCGTCGAGGTACTCGGTGAACCTCCGAAGTGGACGGTCGCCGGGCAGGTGGCCGCCGAGCCCGAGCACGAACCGGCCCGGGTGCGCCTCGGCGAGCGTGCGCCCGGCGGCGGCCGCGGCCAGCGGAGTGCGTTCGCCGAACCGGGCGATACCGGTGGCGACGGTGAGCTTTTCCGTCGCCGCGAGCAGCAGTCCGGCCTGGGTGAAGGCTTCCCGGCCGCGGTACTCGCCGCACCAGATCGACTCGAACCCCAGCTCCTCGATTTCCCGTGCCGCTTCGACGACCTCACCGATGGGCCGCGTGTCGAAGGCGAAGGTCCAGATCCCCACGCTCACCGGGCCACCTCCAGCAGTGCGGGCGCGAGCTTCTCCAGCATGTCGGCCTGCTCGGGCAGGCTGCCGACGGAGGGCGTGACCAGCACGTGGTCCGCCCCGGCGTCCAGCTGCTCGCGCACCCGTCGCGCGATCGCTTCCTCGTCACCCCAGGCCACCGCCGCGTCGATGAACCGGTCGCTCAGTCCGGGCTCGTAACCGAACCGGCGCCAGGCGTTGGCGTACGCCTTCACGCCGAGTGCGTAGCCGAGCCAGTCGTGCTGGCTTTCCCTGGCACGCACCGGATCGGTCTCCAGCAGCACGTGCAGCTGGGGGATGAGCAGCTTGTCCGGCCCGAGGACTTCGCGGGCGAAAGCGGTGTGCTCGACGGGGGTGAAGAACGGGTGCGCGCCTTCGGTGCGTTCCCGTGCCAGTTCGAGCATGCGCGGGCCGACCGCGGCGAGCACCCGCGGGAACGCCTCCGCGGGCGGGTTTTCCGCGGCTTCGGCGTCCATGGTGGACAGGTAGTCGCGCAGCTGGGACAGCGGCCGGTAGTCGCCGCCGGTCCGGGCGGCCTGGAAGGCGTGCCCGATGCCGACGCCGAGCACGAACCGCCCGGGGTGCGCCGCCGCCAGCGTGGCCGCGCCCGCCTGGAGGGTGCTGGCGGGCCGGGACCAGACGTTGGCGATTCCGGTGCCGAAGACCAGGTTGCGCGTGTCGCCGAGCAGGATGCCGTGGATCGCGAGCGCTTCCCGCACGCCGACGCCTTCGCCGCTCCACAGCGAGCCGTAGCCGAGCGTGTCCAGCCTGCGGGTTTCCCGGCGTTCCACCTCGACCGGTGGCTTGAGCGGCGCGTTCGGCAACCAGATCCCGACGGCACCGAGAGCCGCGCGGGTTCGTTCGATCAGTTCCATGAAGTCCCTAACATGAGGCAGCCTCCGGTTAACTCGGCCGACTATACGGAGGCAGCCTCCGATACGCCAGTGGCTAAACTCGGACCGCGATGACCTCTGCGAAACCGCTGCGTGCCGACGCCCGCCGCAACTACGACCGGCTGCTCGCCGAAGCCGCGACCGCCTTCGCGCGCGACGGCGTCGACGCGTCGCTGGAGGAGATCGCCAGGGCCGCGGGGGTCGGCATCGGCACGCTGTACCGGCATTTCGCCACCCGCAGCGCGCTGCTGGAAGCGCTGCTGCGGGACCGTTTCGACCGGGTGGCCGAGCTGGGCAGGGAGCTCATCGAGCACGACCGGCCGGGGGAGGCCCTGTTCCGCTGGCTCCGCGAACTCGCGGCGGTCTCGACCACCTTTCGCGGCCTGATCGAGGCGGTGGCGGTGGCGCTGCGGGACGAAACGTCCGAGTTGTACGAGTCGTGCCACACCATGCGCGGCACCGGCGCGCGCCTGGCCGAGCGGGCGCGTGCCGCCGGGGAACTCCGCGAAGACGTCGCAACCGAGGACATGTTGCTGCTGGTCAACGCGGTAGCGTGGGCGTCGCAGCACGATCCGGCCGGGGACGCGCGCGTGCCCGAGCTGCTCGAACTTGTTTTCTCCGGGTTGCGTCCCAGTTAACGAGATGGGTACGAGCGGGCTAAACTGCGCGTGGTCCGGGCACACCGTCGTGGCCGGTCAGCGGAGGTGGGGCGCGAGCGGCGAACTGGCACGGATCGGCTGACCGCAGGAAAAAGCGTTGCCACTCAAGCACTTTCTGCCGAATCCGAAATATGGGAGCCGCATCGTGACCACGCCCAGCAAGCCCGTCGTACTCATCGCGGAGAAGCTCGCGCCGTCCGTGCTGAGCGTGTTCGGCGACGAGGTCGATGTCCAGCATGTGGACGGCACCGACCGGCCGGCGCTGCTCGAGGCGGTGAAGGGGGCGGACGCGCTGCTGGTGCGGTCCGCGACCAAGGTCGACGCCGAGGTGCTCGCCGCCACCTCGCGGCTCAAGGTGGTCGCGCGGGCCGGGGTCGGCCTGGACAACGTCGAGGTGCCCGCCGCCACCGAGCGCGGTGTGCTGGTGGTGAACGCGCCGACGTCGAACATCGTCTCGGCCGCCGAGCACGCGGTCGCGCTGCTGCTGGCGGTGGCCCGCCGGGTGCCGGCCGCCGACCAGAGCCTGCGTGGTGGCGAGTGGAAGCGCAGCGCCTACTCGGGCGTCGAGCTGAACGGCAAGACCGTCGGCGTGGTCGGCCTCGGCAAGATCGGCCAGCTGTTCGCCCAGCGCCTGGCCGCCTTCGGCACCACGCTGATCGCCTACGACCCGTACGTTTCGGCCGCCCGCGCCGCGCAGCTCGGCATCGAGCTGGTCAGCCTGGACGAGCTGCTCGCGCGTGCCGACGCCTTCTCCATCCACCTGCCGAAGACCCCGGAGACCAAGGGCCTCATCGACGCCGAGGCGCTGAAGAAGACCAAGCCGGGCGTGATCGTGGTGAACGCCGCGCGCGGTGGCCTGGTCGACGAGGAGGCGCTCGCCGCCGCCATCCGCGAGGGCCACGTCGGCGGTGCCGGAGTGGACGTTTTCGCCACCGAGCCGACCACCGCCAGCCCGCTGTTCGAGCTGCCCAACGTGGTGGTCACCCCGCACCTGGGCGCGTCGACCGCCGAGGCGCAGGACCGCGCGGGCACCGACGTGGCCCGCTCGGTGCTGCTCGCGCTGCGCGGCGACTTCGTGCCGGACGCGGTGAACGTCTCGGCGGGCGGCCCGGTCGGCGAGGAGGTGCGCCCGTACCTGAGCCTGACCCAGAAGCTCGGCACGGTGCTCGCCTCGCTGAACCCGAAGGCGCCGGCCACGCTGACCGTGCACGTCCGCGGTGAGCTGGCCGACGAGGACGTGAGCATCCTGCCGCTGGCCGCCGAGCGCGGCGTGTTCGCCGGCGTGGTGCGCGACCCGGTCACCTTCGTCAACGCGCCGCGGCTGGCCGAGGAACTGGGCGTCCGGGTCGAGCTGACCAAGGAGCCGGAGAGCCCCAACCACCGCAGCCTGGTCACCGTGCGCGCGGTGCACGCCGACGGCAGCACGCTGTCCGTCTCGGGCGCGCTCACCGGCAAGGACGAGGTGGAAAAGCTGGTCGAGGTGAACGGCCGCTCGTTCGACCTGCGTGCCGAGGGCAACCTGCTGCTGCTGGAGTACCCGGACCGCCCCGGCATCATGGGTCGCGTCGGCACGCTGCTCGGTGAGGCCGGCATCAACATCGAGGCCGCGCAGATCAGCCAGACCACCGACCGGACCGACGCGGTGATGCTGCTGCGCGTGGACCGCGCGGTGGACCAGCACGTGCTGGAGCCGATCGGCACCGTGGTGCAGGCGAGCACCATCCGCGCCATCTCGTTCGGCTGAGCTTCGGGGCGGGTGCGCGAGACCGGCTTTCGTGCACCCGCCCAATTGCGAATGCGTAACGGAGCGGATCAGGAACGGGCGGTATTCCCAGGTGAATCGCGCGTGCCTCATCCGCCCGGGTGGCACTCACTCGAATGGCCTACCAAAGTAGGTGCATTCTGCGACTAAATTTCCCCCCGCGAGGCTGAACCGCGCGCCGTCGAGGGCACGGCACGCGCGCCGGGAGCTCACCGTCGGGGGTGTGTCCGAGCCCGGGCAGGTTCTCAGATTGGCCTCGGGTGAGGGCACTTTCTCATGAAAAGAACTCGCGTTCCCAGATGGGCCGCGCGGTTGTCGGTGGTGGTGCTGACGGCCGGATTCATCGGGGCCCCGGCCGCATCGGCACAGGAGGCTCAGGACGTCCCGCTCGCCGACGCGCTGCCGCAATCCGGCGCCGCCGGTTTCGCCGGCAAGGTCGAGCCGCGCCTCGGCGCCGCGCAGGGCAAGGTCACCGCGTTCGTGGAGCTGGCCAAGCGCCCCGCGGTCGACGCCTTCAACGCCGAGCAGAGCAAGGGGGCGGGCAAGGAGAAGGCCAAGCAGGCGGCCAAGGCGGCCCAGGCCGAGACCGAAGCCGCGGTCGACTCCGTGGTCGGCCAGCTGACCAGCGCCGACGCGGGCACCGAGTTGCTCGCCGAGACCTCGACCGCGGTTCCCGGCGCGGTGGTGACGGCCGACGCGGCGAAGATCCGCGAGCTGGCGCACCGCGACGACGTGGTGTCGGTCCGCACGGTGGTGCCGAAGAAGCGCACCAACACCAGCGCCGTGCAGCTCACCCAGGCGCTCAACGTGTGGCAGCAGACCGGCCGCTACGGCGACGGCATCCGCGTCGGCATCATCGACGACGGCATCGACTACACCCACGCGGACTTCGGCGGCCCCGGCACCAAGGAGGCCTACGACGCGATCGACCCGACTCAGGTCTCGCCGTCGTTCTTCCCGACCGCCAAGGTGGTCGGCGGCGTCGACCTCGTCGGCGACGAGTACGACTCGGGCGGCGAGGGCGACGTCACCGTGCCCAAGCCCGACCCCAACCCGATCTCCTGCGGCCACCACGGCACCCACGTGGCGGGCACCGCGGGCGGGTTCGGCGTCAACGCCGACGGCACCACCTTCACCGGTGACTACTCGAAGCTGACCCCGGAGTCGGTCGCGCAGATGCGCATCGGCCCGGGCACCGCGCCCAAGGCCCTGCTCTACGCGATCAAGGTCTTCGGCTGCGACGGCTCCACCAACGTCACCACCGAGGCGCTGGACTGGGCGCTCGACCCGGACCGCGACGGCGACCCGACCGACAAGCTCGACCTGGTGAACCTCTCGCTGGGCAGTGACTTCGGCTCGCCGGACGACCCCGACTCGCTGTTCGTGCGCAAGCTGGCCGCGAACAACGTGCTGCCGGTGTTCTCCGGCGGCAACGGCGGTGACCTCTACGACGTCGGCGGTTCGCCGGGCAACACGCCCGAGGCGCTGACCGTGGCGAGCACGCGGGACGCCTCGGTCCTGCGCGACGCCGTGGACGTGGTGGCGCCGGCCGGTTCGACCGGCCAGAAGGGCGGCCAGTTCAGCCAGAACTACGCCGACTACGACGCGCTCGACGTGACCGCCCCGGTGGTCAAGGTCTCCGCGGCGAACGCGGCGGGCTGCGCGCCCTTCTCGGCCGCCGACAAGGCCGCCGTGCAGGGCAAGATCGCCTGGCTGGAGTGGGACGACAACGACGCCACCCGCCCGTGTGGTTCCGGTGCCAGGGCGAACAACGCGCAGGCCGCCGGTGCGGCCGGCGTGCTGCTTTCGTCCACTTTGGAGAACTTCGCGGCCGGCATCGCGGGCAACGCGGCGGTGCCGATGTTCCAGCTGACCGGCTCGGCCACCGCCTCGGTGCGCCCGGCGCTGGACGCGGGCACGCTGCAGGTGCGCATGTCCGGCCTCGGCCGGTCGGCGCTGCAGACCTTCGACCAGTCCATTGTGGACACCCCCAGCTCGTTCACCTCGCGTGGCGTGCGCGGGCCGTCGGTGAAGCCGGACGTGGCCGCGCCCGGTGACAGCATCTCGTCGGCGTACAGCGGCAGCGGCAACGGCCGCACCGTGCTCTCGGGCACCTCGATGGCCGCCCCGCACACCGCGGGCATCACCGCGCTGATCCGCCAGGCCCACCCGGACTGGTCGGTCGAGGAGGTCAAGGCCGCGGTGGTCAACACCGCGGGCACCGACGTCGTCGAAGGCGGCAAGACCTTCGGGCCGCAGCGCGTCGGCTCCGGCCGCGTGAACGCGAAGTCCGCGCTGGACAACCAGGTTCTCGCCTACGTGCAGGACAACCCCGGCGTGGTCAGCGCCTCGTTCGGCACCGTCGAAGCGGCGGGCCCGGTCAGCCTGACCAAGACCATCAAGGTGGTCAACAAGGGCGTCAAGCCGGTCGAGTACGGCGTGGCCTACCAGGGCGTCACCCAGCTGCCCGGCGTGCGGTACGAGCTGAACAAGAACAGCGTGAAGCTCAGCCCGCGCGGGATCGCCACGGTCACCGTGACGCTGAAGATCGACGACCCGAAGGCGTTGCGCAAGGTCATCGACCCGACCATGCAGACCACGCAGGCGGGCCTGGCGCGCCAGTTCCTCGCCGACGCCTCCGGCCGGGTGGCCTTCACCCCGCGCAACGGCGCCACCGTGGGCCTGCGCGTGCCGGTCTACGCGGCGCCGAAGCCGGTCGCCGGCATCACCACCCCGGCCAAGGTCACCTTCCCCGCCGGTCAGCAGCAGGCGGTGGTCAACCTCGGCGGCCGCGGGGTCAGCCAGGGCGCGGGCGCGCAGGCGTACCGCTCGCTGGTGAGCATGTTCGAGCTGCAGGCGCAGTCCCCGCAGCTGCCCGAGTGCGACGACCAGCCGACGCAGTGCACGATCAACGACACCGCGAAGGGCGGCGACCTGAAGTACGTCGGCGCGGCCTCCACCGCGCCGCTGGCCAAGCAGCAGGGCGCCCCGGAGGAGTCGCTGCTCGCCTTCGGCATCGCCACCTGGAGCAACTGGGCGAACCTCGGCAGCAACACCATCCCGTTCGTGGACATCGACACCACCGGGGACGGCAGGCCGGACTTCGAGTCCTACGTGACCAAGGCGACCTCGAGCGACGTGCTCCTGGTCAACACGGTGGACCTGAACAAGCCGGGCTTCCCCTCGGTCGATCTCCAGCCGCTCAACGGGCACCTCGGTGACGTGGACACCAACGTCTTCGACACCGACGTGGCGGTGCTGCCGGTGCGCCTGGCCGCGCTCGGCATCGACCCGAACGCGGATTCGCACCGGATCAGCTACACCGTCGGCGTCGCCGGGTACTACACCGCGCCGGGCAGCGGCGTGATCGACAGCGTCGACACCCCGCTGTCGTTCGACGCGGTCTCGCCGGGGTACTGGGTGCAGGGCGGCGGGGACGCCGCGCTGTCCTACCTGGCGCGGCCGGGTACCGCGCTGGTGGTCAACCGCAATGCGGCGTCGGCTGGTCAGGACACCGTGCTCGGCCTGCTCGCGCTCAACCACCACAACGCGTCCGGCAATCGGGCGAACGTGGTTCAGCTGAACGTGGCCCCGCCGGCTGCGGACAGCTGAGGCATCGACCATCGCTGACGGCGCCCGGGAGCTTCGGTTCCCGGGCGCCGTCCGCGTTTTCCGGGTGGTCGTAAGCCGACCGTGTGAAAAAGTGAGACTTCTTCCTAACGGAGTAGCGGGTGACACTTCCGGGTGTCTCACGACGCGGGAAGATCAGACATAAGGGTGGTGCGGCTTCGGCCGAATGTCGGCAGCCGGTAACCTGCCGTCGCTGGAGTTTTGTGCGGATGGGCCATCCGGGACGCCGGACCCAGATCGACGGAGGTGTGTGGATGCGGCTCGCTGTGATCCCAGGTGACGGGATCGGGCCCGAGGTGGTCACCGAGGCGCTGAAGGTGCTTGGTGAGGTAGCGCCCAACGCGGAGACCACCAACTACGACCTCGGCGCCGCGCGATGGCACTCCACCGGGGAACTGCTCCCCGAGTCGGTGCTCGGCGAGCTGCGCCAGCACGACGCGATCCTGCTCGGCGCGGTCGGCGACCCGACGGTGCCCAGCGGCATTCTCGAGCGCGGCCTGCTGCTGCGCCTGCGGTTCGAACTCGACCACCACGTGAACCTGCGCCCGGCACGGCTCTACCCGGGGGTGCGCGGCCCGCTGGCCGACACCGCCGAGATCGACATGGTCGTGGTGCGCGAAGGCACCGAGGGCCCGTACGCGGGCAACGGCGGGCTGCTGCGCAAGGACACCGAGCACGAGATCGCCACCGAGGTGAGCGTGAACACCGCGTTCGGCATCCGGCGGGTCGTCTCCGACGCCTTCGACCGGGCCGAGCAGCGCCCGCGCAAGCACCTGACCCTGCTGCACAAGACCAACGTGCTCGAGCACGCCGGTTCGCTGTGGTCGCGCGTGGTCGAAGAGGTCTCGCTGGAGCACCCGGACGTCACCGTGGCCTACTCGCACGTGGACGCCGCGACCATCCACCTGGTCACCGACCCCGGCCGGTTCGACGTGATCGTCACCGACAACCTGTTCGGCGACATCATCACCGACCTGGCCGCCGCGGTGACCGGTGGCATCGGCCTGGCCGCCAGCGGGAACCTGGACATCACCCGCCGGAACCCGAGCATGTTCGAGCCGGTGCACGGCAGCGCGCCGGACATCGCCGGGCAGGCGCTGGCCGACCCGACCGCCGCGGTCCTCTCGGTGGCGCTGCTGCTGGACCACCTCGGCCAGAAGGAGGCGGCGCGCCGGATCGAGGCCTCGGTGGCCTTCGACCTGGCCACCCGCGACCAGGCCAACCCCGGTTCCACGCACGCCATCGGCGACCGCCTGGCGGCACTGGTCTCCTCGAACACCCGCACCGCCTGAGCCTCCACCCGGGGTTCCACCATCTGGGAGATTTCGACCAGGACTTGGAACCCCGGGCGGGCTTGTGGCACTATCGCCCTCGTGACTGTCACGTTCTTCGCCGCCAGCATTATCGGCAGGCGCGCCGGGTAGCTGTTCTCACGAACACCCGGCGCGCGACCTCTCGCATCATCCTGCGGGAGGTTTTTTGCTGTTCTGAGGCCTTTTTCGCGACAAATCGAGGAGCACCCCGTGACCCGCACCGAACCGGCAGGAACCGCGCTGGGCGACGAGTTCCACCTCTACGACACCACGCTGCGGGACGGTGCCCAGCGGGAGGGCATTTCCTATTCGGTGACCGACAAGCTGGCCGTCGCGCGCCTGCTGGACGAGTTGGGCGTCGGGTTCATCGAGGGCGGCTGGCCGGGCGCGCTGCCGAAGGACACCGAGTTCTTCGCGAAGGCGGCGGGGGAGCTGAGCCTCAAGCACGCGGTGCTGGTCGCCTTCGGGGCCACCCGGAAAGCCGGTACCAGCGCGGAAAAGGACGCGCAGGTGCGCGCGCTGCTCGATTCGCAGGCCCCGGCGGTCACGCTGGTCGCCAAGTCGGACCTGCGGCACATCGAGCGCGCGCTCAAGGTCGAGGTCGCCGAAGCGTGCGAGATGGTGCGCGACACCGTCGAGTTCCTGGTCCGCGAGGGCCGCCGCGTTTTTGTCGACCTGGAACACTTCTTCGACGGTTACGCGGTCAGCCCGGACACCGCGCTCCGGGTGGCCGACGCGGCGGCGGGTGCCGGTGCCGACGTGGTGGTGCTGTGCGACACCAACGGCGGGCAACTGCCGCTCGGCCTGGCCGAAACGGTGCGGGAGGTCAAGGACCGCACCGGTTTCCGGCTCGGCATCCATTGCCAGGACGACACTTCCTGCGCGGTGGCGAACAGCATCGCCGCGGTGCAGGCCGGCGCGACGCACGTGCAGTGCACCGCCAACGGTTACGGGGAACGGGCGGGCAACGCCGATCTGTTCGCCGTGACGGGAAACCTGGTGACCAAGCTCGGCATGGAGGTGCTCCCCACCGGGAACGCCGCCGAGCTCACCCGCGTCTCCCATGCCCTTGCCGAAATCGCGAACATCGCCCCCTACGCCCACCAGGCGTACGTGGGAGCTTCGGCCTTCGCCCACAAGGCGGGGCTGCACGCGAGCGCGATCAAGGTGGATCCGTTGCTGTACAACCACATCGATCCACCTTCTGTCGGCAACGACATGCGGGTACTGGTCACCGAGATGGCCGGCAGGGCCAGCCTCGAGCTCAAGGGACGTGAGCTGGGGGTCGACCTTGCCGGCCGGCCCGAAGCGCTGACCAGCGCGGTGCGCAAGGTGAAGCGGCTGGAGGCCGAGGGCTGGTCCTTCGAAGCCGCCGACGCCTCGCTGGAACTGCTGCTGCGCCGGGAAGCCGGGGAAGCCTTCGACGAACCGCCGTTCGTGCTGGAGTCCTACCGCGTGGTGCTCGACCACCGCGCGGACGGCGAGATCGTGTCCGAGGCCACGGTCAAGGTGCACGTCGGCGGGCAGCGGGTGATCGCCACCGCCGAGGGCAACGGCCCGGTGCACGCGCTGGACGCCGCGCTGCGCGAGGCGCTCACCCCGCATCTGTCCTGGTTGGACAGTGTGGAGCTGGCCGACTACAAGGTGCGCATCCTGCCCGGCCACCCCGGCACCGACGCGGTCACCCGCGTGCTGGTGGAGACCACCGACGGCAGCCGGGAGTGGACCACGGTCGGGGTGCACGGCAACATCGTCGAAGCCAGCTGGCTGGCGCTGTGCGACGCCCTCGTCCACAAGAGCCTGCGCCTGACCACGTAAGGTGGAGCACGTGCGCCTAGCTCGAATCGCTCATCCCGGTGGTGTCGCCTTCGCTGCGATCGAAGGCGACGGTGACGACGCCCAGGTACTGGAGATCGCCGAGCACCCGTTCGGCGACCCGAACTTCACCGGCAAGCGCTGGCCGCTGGCCGACGTCCGGCTGCTCGCGCCGATCCTGCCGTCGAAGGTGATCGCCGTCGGCCGCAACTACGCCAAGCACGCCGCGGAGTTCGGCAACGAGGTACCCCAGTCGCCGATGCTCTTCCTCAAGCCGTCCACCAGCGTGATCGGCCCGAACGCGGCGATCAAGCTGCCCCCGGCGGCCGGTCGCGTGGACTTCGAGGGCGAGCTGGCCGTGGTGATCGGCCAGCCGGTGAAGAACGTGCCCGCGGCCCGCGCGGCGAGCGTGGTGCTCGGCTACACCGTCGCCAACGACGTCAGCGCGCGTGACCTGCAGAAGGCCGACGGGCAGTGGGGCCGCGCCAAGGGCTACGACACCTTCTGCCCGCTCGGCCCGTGGATCGAGACCAAGCTGCCGGACCCGGGCAACCTGTCGCTGAAGTCCGAGGTGGACGGTCAGCTGAAGCAGGACGGCACCACCGCCGACCTGATCCACAAGATCCCGGAGCTGGTCGAGTTCGTCTCGTCGGTGATGACGCTGCTGCCCGGCGACGTGATCCTGACCGGCACCCCGGAGGGCGTCGGCCCGATCACCGACGGGCAGCAGGTGTCGATCACCGTCGAGGGCATCGGCACGCTCACGAACCCCGTGGTGCAGGGCTGACCGGGTCCCGCCTGGCGAACCCGGGCGCGTGCTCGGGTCGCAGGCCCACCCCGATCAGGTAGGCCGGTACCACCGCCAGCTTCGGGAACCGGCCGAGCACCGCGATCACCGGCTTCGGCGGCCCGTTCCGCTTGCCCGCCATCACCGGCCGCATCACCGCGCGGTGCAGCAGCCGCTGGAGCAGTTGCACGGCCACCGTCGGCAGCCAGCGCCTGGCCCGCACCTTCGCCAGGTCGCGCTGCCGCGGCCGGCCGCGGCGCAGCGGCGCGGCGAGCAGGTGCGCGGTGGCCACCGCGTCCTGCACGGCCAGGTTGATGCCGACACCGCCGATCGGTGACATCGCGTGCGCGGCGTCCCCGATGCACAGCAGGCCTTCGGTGTGCCAGCGGTGCAGGCGGTTCAGCCGCACGTCGAGGAACTTCACGTCGTCCATGGTTTCCAGCGAGTCCAGCCGGTCCGCGTAGTTCGGGTAGGCCTCGGCCACGCTGGCCCGGAACTGCTCGATACCGGCGTTGCGCAGGTCCTCGTCCGACCCCTTCGGCGCGAGGTAGGCAATCTGGAAGTAGCCCTCGCGCGGCAGCGCCACGGCGAACTTCCGGTTCCGCATCTGCGGGCTGATCGTGTCGCCGCGTTCGCCATCGTGCCTCGGCAGCCGGAACCACCAGGCGTCGAACGGCACGTCGAACTCCCGCGGCCGCAGCCCGGCCTGCCGCCGCGCGAGCGACCAGCGGCCGTCCGCGGCCACGGTCAGGTCCGCGTGCAGCTCGCCCTCGGTGCCGTCGGCGGTGCGGTAGCGGACGCCCGCGATGCGGTCGCCCTCGGCGACCAGCCCGGTGACCTCGGTGCTCATCCGCAGCGTGAACGACGGTTCGTCACGGCCCGCTTCGGCGAGCACGTCGAGGAAGTCCCACTGCGGCACCATCGCGATGTACGGGTACTTGACCTTGAGGCGCGAGAGGTCGGCGAAGGTCAGCATCCGCCCGTCGGGCAGCGGGAAGCCGACCTGCTGGATCTCGCTGTGCGGCACGGCGTGGAAGCGCTCGCCGAGCCCCAGTTCGTCGAGCAGCTGCAGGGTCGACGGGTGCACCGTGTCCCCGCGGAAGTCACGCAGGAAGTCGGCGTGCTTCTCGAGCACCGTCACTTCGACCCCGGCCCTGGCCAGCAGCAGACCGAGCACCATGCCGGCCGGTCCACCGCCGATGACCACGCACCCGGTGCGCTCGGTCATGGGAACCACCCCTTTTTCATCACTTGTTGAATAAATCGAGCGTGCACCCGGGACCACCCGTGTGTCAAGCGTTCCGGCACTGGATACGCTGGTCGGGCTATGACTGAGACCACGCCTGTGCGCGCCCGCTTCTGCCCGTCGCCGACCGGTGCCCCGCATGTCGGGATGATCCGGACCGCGCTGTTCAACTGGGCCTTCGCCCGCCACCACGGCGGCACCCTGGTGTTCCGGATCGAGGACACCGACGCCGCTCGCGACTCCGAGGAGTCCTACGAATCGCTGCTCGAGGCGCTGCGCTGGGTGGGCTTGGACTGGGACGAGGGTCCCGAGGTCGGCGGCGAGTACGGGCCGTACCGGCAGAGCCTGCGGCGGGAGATCTACGCGGACGTGGCGGCCAAGCTGCTCGAGGCGGGGGAGCTGTACGAGGCGTTCTCGACCAACGAGGAGGTCGAGGCGCGGCGCAAGGCGGCAGGCCAGGACCCGAAGCTCGGTTACGACAACTTCGACCGCGACCTGACCGACGAGCAGCGCGCCGCGTTCCGCGCCGAGGGCCGCAAGCCGGTGCTCCGGCTGCGCATGCCCGACCAGGACCTCGGCTGGACCGACCTGGTGCGCGGCGAGATCAGCTTCCCGGCCGCCACCATTCCGGACCCGGTGCTGGTGCGGAACAACGGTGAGCCGCTGTACACGCTGACGAACCCGGTCGACGACGCGCTGATGAAGATCACCCACGTGCTGCGCGGGGAGGACCTGCTGCCGTCCACGCCGCGGCAGATCGCGCTGTACGCGGCGCTTCAGCGCATCGGCGTCGCCGAGCGCACGCCCGAATTCGGGCACCTCCCGTATGTGATGGGGGAGGGCAACAAAAAACTGTCCAAGCGTGATCCTTCTTCGAATCTGTTCAACCTGCGTGACCGCGGATTCATCAAGGAGGGGCTGGTCAACTACCTGGCCCTGCTCGGCTGGTCCATCGCCGACGACCGCGACATCTTCACCGCCGGTGAACTGGTCGAAGCCTTCGATATCGGCAAGGTGAGCGCGAACCCCGCCCGTTTCGACTTGAAGAAAGCCGAAGCGATCAACGGCACGCACGTCCGCGCGCTGGACGTGGACGATTTCACCGCGCGCGTGGTGCCCTATCTGCAACTCGCGAACGTACTTCCGGCGGAACCGTCCGAAAGCGAGCTGAGCAGGCTGCGCGCGATCGCCCCGCTGGTGCAGGAGCGGGTGATCGTGCTGTCGGACACAGTGGACATGGTTCGTTTCCTCTTTGTGTCCGAAGAGGAATTCGCGCCGGAAGAGGCCGCGGCGGCGAAGGTTCTCGGCCCGGACGCCGAGCCGGTACTCCGCGCCGCTATCGAGGCGCTCGAGGAACTGTCCTCCTGGGATACTCCCGGTATCGAGGAAGCGCTGAAGAACGCACTCGTGGAGAAGCTCGGTCTCAAGCCCCGCAAGGCTTTTGCCCCGGTACGCGTGGGTATCACCGGGCGCACCGTTTCACCGCCGCTTTACGAATCGATGGAACTGCTCGGCCGGGAGGTCTCCCTCGGACGGTTGCGGCGTGCACTCGACGGTGTCGGGCTGTAACCGCTTGACCGTGTCAGTTTTTTCTTAGTTCACCTCGTTGGTCGAATCGGTGAAGCCGCGGCTACCCCTAGCCTCTCTGAGTGGAATTTGCGCTCGCACCCCCGAGACAGCGGCGGACAACCCCGGCTTCACCGGCTGACCCGTGGTCGGCCCCGGCCCTGCGCCTGGTCTGCCTCGACATCGACGACACCCTGATCGACTTCACCGCGTCCAGCAGTGGCGCGCTGGCCGCCGTGCTCGGCCGCGACGACCTCTGGCCGCTGTGGGAGGCGGTGACCGACCGGCACGTGGCCATGGTCGTCGCCGGTGACCTCGACTACGCGGCGATGCACCGCACGCGTACCCAGAGCTTTCTCGCCGAGGTCGGGCAGCCCGTGTGCGCCGAGGAGGCCGCGTCGTTCGAACGGCGGCGACTGGAACTGCTGCGGCGGTCGTGGCGCCTGTTCGACGACGTGCTGCCGTGCCTCGAGTGGCTGCGCGCGGCCGGCGTCCACCTGGCGGCGGTGACCAACGCCTCCGGCGCGCACCAGCGCACCAAGCTCGCCGACCTGGGCCTGGCGAGGTTCTTCGACCACATCGCCATCGCGGGGGAGATGGGCGTCGCCAAACCCGATCCGGTGATGTTTCACACAGTGTGCCTGGCACTGGGCTGCGACCCGGGCGAGGCCGTGCACGTAGGGGACAAGCTCGACACCGACGCCATCGGCGCCCACGACGCGGGCCTGGGGGCGGTCTGGCTGGACCGCGCGGCCACCGGCGCGGCGGTCCCGCGTGGCGTGCACGTGGTGGAGGGGCTCGCGGAGCTGCCTGAACTGCTCGTTTGCGAGTTCGCCAGGGTGGGGGTGCCGGCGCCGCGGTGACGCTGGGTGCCCCCGCCTGCGGGGCCCCGGAGGCGGTGGTCTATATTTCTTCCCGGCGGTGCGAAGCCGGTCAAGATCGGAAACGCACCCCATTGGGGTATGGTGTAATTGGCAGCACGACTGATTCTGGTTCAGTTAGTCTAGGTTCGAGTCCTGGTACCCCAGCTGCAAGAGGGAAAAACCGGTCTGGTAAGTTCTCTCTCGCAACAAGGAAGAAGTTCCTAGCCCCCGTCGTCTAGCGGCCTAGGACGCCGGCCTCTCACGCCGGTAGCGTGGGTTCGAATCCCATCGGGGGTACGCGCAGCATCTACGCAAGCACCGTCGGTCATCCTGACCGGCGGTTTTTGCGTTGCTGGCATGGTTTCGTGGATCCTCTCCGCCGCGTGGGCGATCTCGGGTAGCTGCTCGGTTGGCAGCTTGATGGTGATGGTCGCCTCATCGCCTTCGCCGCGCAAGTGCACGGTCAGCTGGATGGTGTCGAAGAGCCCAGCTCGGTGTCGGACAGCGTGTCCGGGCTCCAGCCCAGGTGCTCGGCAACGGCTTCCACGGTGAGACCGGCGTGCTCGCGGTGCTGCTGCAGCTCGTCACCGAGCTGCTCGCTGTACCGCCGTGGATCCCGTTCGCGTGGTTTTCCGGCGCGCTCCGCTGGGCCCAGGTCGTTGTGAACTGGACGGGTTTGTGTCGTAGAAGGGTGCATGAGTTCGTTCCTCGAAGAAGTGCTTGGCGGCCGAGAGCGGTGTTACCCGACAGGGCGAGGCCAGCGGATTGGCCGGGGCGACGAGGCAGTTGATTCGTCGATAGTCAGTCCTCCGCTGTCGGCGGCGTGCTCCAACCGGTGGGGGGTAGCTGAACGTCGGCATTGAGGACCTCGATCCATTGTCGGCTAGAGAGGGCCACCCGGCGCCCGGTAGACGTCCAACCGGAATCCCTGGATGAGAAGCCGGTTAAAGGGTGTGGGACGGCTACCGGCGCCGGGGGCCGAACCTGGCCTTGCCTCGTCAGTCGTGATGTGCGGAACTATGTGCGGCCGGTTCTCACACCGGCTCTCACCATCAGGCGAGCATGGGTTTGCGGTGCAGCCCTGAATGCCCGTGCCGCGTTCTCCAGCCAGCGGAATCGGCACGGCGGGACTGGCGGAGTCGCGGACTGGCCGGCCGCGTCTACAGCGAATGCCGCCCGACGCGGTCGACATGAAGGGACCACCCCCTCGCGCGGGGAAGACGATCTGGTCGCGATGGCTCTTGGCCTGCCCCAGGACCACCCCCGCTCGCGCGGGGAAGACATGGTGCCGGTACGCCGCGGGGAGCTGGCCGCGGGACCATCCCCGCTCGCGCGGGGAAGACGACTCCAGCGTCTCCAGCGGCACCAGCCCGGCCGGACCACCCCCGCCCGTGCGGGGAAGACTCTTCTTGAGCTGGGACGATACACGGCGAAACGCTGTTATAGGTGGTCAACGGGTCGGCGTTGGGGCGTCGTTGATGGGTTTGTTCTCGCTGAATGCGCGTGGGCGGTGTGTGGTTCAGGCCGCCTGTCGGCTGGTTGTTCCGGCGGCCGTTTGCTGATCTTGCTTGTGGTCGGGGAGGCGTCCGGTTGCGCGCCATTTCCGGAGGAGACGGCGCCCGTAGTTGTGCGTGCCAGCAACGCGATCCAGTTCAGCGCCGGTGGGGGTGCGGCCCTGCTCCAGTTCGGCGAGGTAGTGCTGCCACATGCGTTCTTCGGCGCTGAGCGGAGCTGGTGCGGTGGGTTCCTGGCGTGGTGTGCTCGCGGTGCCCGACTCCGTCGTGGTGTTGTGGGTTGTTCGGTGGCGTTTGAGGGCTCGGTTGAGCAGTTCGACGGCGAGGAGCAAGGCCAGCGGAGGGCAGGCGGCCACCGCGATGGCGAAGACGCTGAGGTGGGGCGCCGCGGCGATGTTGGCGCACAGCGAGAGGCTGATGCCGAGGGTGAAGGCGAGCCAGGCGGCCCACCGGCCGGTCTGCTTGGCGGGCCCCTTCCAGAGTTCGACGGTGGCGATGATGAGCAGGCCGTCGACGATCAGGGGCCAGATGGCGGCGGTGGTGTGGTCGGAGCCGAAGCGGAGGGCGAAGTCGCGGCCGTGGCGGTAGGAGGCGTAGGCGGCGTCGAGTGCGACCAGGGCGGTGCAGAAGCACTGCACCCAGAGGGCGAGGTCACGGCGAATGGTGGTGCTCATCGGCGGCTCGCTGGTCGACGGCGGGTCTTGTTCAGCGGGACATCTGCGGAAAGCTGCAGCTCATGACGGGTGCGACCACGCGTAGATGCTTCACGTATCCCATCGGGGGTACGCGCAGCTACCACAACGGGCCCGTTGACCAGCAAGGTCAGCGGGCCTTTGTGGTGTCTGGGGCATGGCGTGCTGGACTCTCTCTGCGGCCTTGGTGACGCCGGGCACCAAGCGAACCTCCAGCTGAGTGGTCTCGAAGAGGCGCTGCAGTAGTTGCTCCGGCGCGCTGGCCAGATTGCGCCGGAGGCGGGTAAGCGCGTCCAGCACTCAAGATCGGCCTGGCTGGTGATGTCCACGGGCCGAGCTCGCCGGTTGATCGCGCTGGCGACATTGCCTCGTACCGTGCAGCACAAGGTGCTCTACCCCATGCTCGTGTCTGCGGGCCCGTCGTCCTGGAGACCCCAAGTGGCTGGTGCTGCTGTCCGGTGCCGCCGATCAGGTGATCCAGTGCTGATTCGTCGACCCGCGACCGCCCCCGACGGCATTGCCCGACGGCAACGTCGGCGCGGTCCCCGCCGAGGCGGTCGTGGTCGGCGGGGAACCGGCTGCTCGCGAGCGATCCTGGACTCAGGCGGCGTCGTTGAGGTCGAAGAAGTAGTAGTTCACGGCATCCCCGCCGCCCTTGTGGTAGAGCTGGGTCATCGAGATGTCGAGAGTGTCGGTCGTGTGGTAGGACAGGTAGATCTGGTTCCAGTCCCAATGATCGGTGACCTTGCTGACGATCATCGCGTGATCGATGTGGCCGTCGTGCCCGACGCCGCCCCCGGCGGTGGCCCAGTCGGCGTAGACGAGAGCTCCCAGATACACCGGTTCCCCCACGATGTTCCGAGTCCGACCGGAGTAGGTCCAGCCGAAGTAGAGCTGGTCGTGGGAAACGCTCCAAGTGTTGCTGTTGAGCTGGCGGCCGGCTGCGGCCACGAGGTGCCGCCAGGCATCCGGGGTGTTGTGGTAGTTGGCGACGTTCTTCCACCCACCCGCTCGCAGCGATTGTGACACGAAGTTCGCGCAGTCGTTGCCGAAACTTTCATATGCGGGGTTCCGGCCCAACGCCCATTTCCGGGCGTAATCAGCCATCGCTTGCCTGCTGTAGGACGCTGCCGCGGAAAGGGGTGGGGCGGCCGGTTTCTCGATCCCGGGGCTGGGTGGGGTGGCTGGACGGAGCGACGGGGGCACGGGTTTTCCCGCTGGTGGTGCCGATGGAACTGCGTCACCGGTCTTGACGGGCCTGAAGTAAGGAATCGGATCGACGGTGTTCTGGGGCAGGTCGAGCACGTCAGCCGCCAGTTCCCAGCCGGTCGACGTGCGCACGAAATCGATCGTGTGGCCGACTTTGTACGAGGTGCTGGCCGGGCTGTCGGCGGAGGTGCGGTTGGCGAAGTGAAGTTCGGTGCGTTCGACGAAGTTGATCACAGCCTTGGTGTTCGAGCGCTGGATCTGCGGCGCCTTGATCTCGATGTGCGCGCCCTGTAGCTCGGAGGCCGTGTCCTTCCAGAGCGATCTCAGCCGGTCGAGTTCCGCCGACTCCGTGGACAATCTGTGCTGGAACGGTTCGGTGGCCTCGACCGACGTCAGCGCCCCGTAGGAGGCCGCCTGCTCGGTGACCCGGTTCGCGCGGTCCTGCAGGTACCGCGCGGTCAGTTGCAGCAGCGCGTCGTCGCTGGTGTCCTGGGCCAGTGCCGCCGGAGCGGTGGTCAGCAATGTGGTCAGCGCCGCCACGGACGAGAATATCTTTATCTGTGTTGTGGGCATGCTGAATAAACCCCTTCCTTCTGTGTTTTCGGAACTGCTGGTCGAGGTGGGTGGCCTCGAATGAAATTACTGGGGGTTCGCTATTTGTACCGCGATTTCGGTCACGATCTCCGGCGTGGGAAGCGGTGCCGTGTACCGGTTCCCGCCGTGCCAGAATTTTGCTTGGTCCGAAGTCACCAGGTCGCTTGCGACAACGTGAACCGCCTGGGTTCTGTCGGGTCGGTAGAGGTCCGCCAGCACTGTGCCCTGCGCACGGCGATCGATGACCACCGCGGTGCCGTTGGCCACTTCCCTGGTCGAGCAGGGCTGCATCCAGCCGGCGCAGGTGGGCTCGGCACTGGTGATCGGTGGGTCGTCGACGCGGGCGAGTACGGAACCGTAGCTGTTCCCTCCTGCTTCGAGCAGGGCGGTGACCCAGTAGCTGGTCGTGCCGTCGACCGCCTGTGCTGTCGAGCGGGTGGCCACCACGGTTGCGGATCCGCCGAGGGCAGCCCGCAGGACGTCCTCCCAGTGCTTTGATCGAGAATCAGGCTGGGGCTGCACCTCGACTTCTTTTGGTTCCGCCGGCCAATCGGCGGGTAGGGTTCTCGGCGGCGGCACGGGGGCTGGATTTTCGGGGTTGCCTGTCGAGCACGCGGCGACCAAAAGGCCAATGATCAACGCGATGAATCGCAGAACAATGCTCTGATCCGAACCCGGCACGGATGCACCCCCTCGGTACGACGTCCACGCTAACGTGGTTGACGTTTGGCAGACTAGGGACCAAACGGGGTATTTGAACGCTGTTCAAATGGACAGGTGTGTCGGATACGGCAGTAATAGGCTGCGTGGTGGGAGCCGTCGTGCTTGCCGAGAATCGGACACTGCGCTCGGAACTACCCCGGTGGGAATCTGTGCCTATCTTGGTGGCTTGGCATTTGGCGTGGTTGCAGGTGTGTCAGGTCGGCTACGTGTGCAGAGCGCAGGGTGAGCCGATCGACCAGTGATGGTTGCCCGGTGGCGAAGACGGTGCGGTCTTCCCACGCTAGTTCGACCACCGAGAGGGCCAGTACGTCGATGCGGGTGGCGGTGTGGCAGGTGCCGTTCACCGCCACATCAACGGAGTATGGCTCGGTTTGCTGGACCGCGCTGCGAATATCGATGTAGTCGGCATGCGCTGTCTGCGGGTGGCGGCGGGTGGGGGCCAGGAAGTTGACGAGCTGGATCGAGGCGTTTTCCCCTGGCAGGCCATGCGGATCCAGGCCGGTGGACGGGCGGACGGTCCTGACGGTCAGGAGCCGGTTCCGCTCGTTGTCCCAGTAGAGGGCGTCCAGGCCCCAGGGGTTGCCGTTGACACCATCCGCTCGGAAGGAACTGATCGGGCCGCAGGCCATCGCGGCGTCGGCGACGGCTGCCGGGCAGGGAAAGGCCGCCAGGAGGTCGATGGGGCTGGGAAGCTGCGGAGTTTCCCCGGTGCCCTCGTGCATGGCGCTCGCCTTCCGTGCGGCTGAGCCCGTCAAGGTACACCGGGAGGCGTCCAGACGTAGGCAGCTTCGGCAGCAGGGCAGAGCTGCGTCGCGGAGGGTGGTCAGGGGTGGGGACGTCCAGTGCCCGGGGGCGCCCGCCTGGCGGGAACGGCGGGCGACCAGCTGGGTGCGAGGTCTGCGGATGCGGTCGTATTCCGCCAGGCCCGCGCGCACGCCGAGGGTGTCCAGCGCGCGAAGACCGTTGGTCTGGATCGACACCCGGCACTGATTTCGGTGAACTCGGCAGTGCGTTCGAGCACCTCCACCTGCCAACTGCGGTGCTGGAACGCGGCTGCCGCGGTCAGCCTGCCGATGCCGCCGCCCACGATGATCACCTTCACCTGCGGCGCCTTAATGACTCTAGGTTTGCTTAGAGCAGGCTGGTGGTCGCCGGGAGCCGTCCGCGGTCGCCATCAACGTGGACCCGGCTCTATGGCCTGCTGTGCATGGAAGTTCTGCACCAGCTGGAACCCGTCTCCGAAGAATGCCTGCGCGAACTGTCCGACAAGCTCGGCCTAGGCGGCGGCCCGCCCCAGGCGCAGTGCAGAGACGAGGAAGAAGACGCCGCCGAGCAGGGCGTAACCCGCCAGGTTGCGCAGCGAGCCGTCGGCGGCCTGCAGGAAGAACGCGGCCCCGGCGAGGGTGGAGATGGCGCCGCTGGTGATCATCGGCCACTGGCCGCCGAGCGCGCGTCGGCGCAGTGCGACGACGAGCTGGACGACGCCTGCCGTGACGGCCCAGACACCCCACACCCGCAGGACCGCCGGAATACCTGAGGTGACCGCAAAAGCCAGCCCGGCGGCGGCGAGTCCGCTGATCACGATGTTGACGTAGAGCCCCGGCGCGGACCGGCCCGCCCGGGACGAACGCGCGTCGACGACGGCGGCGCCCACGTCGAACAGCGGGTAGAGCACGAGCAGGGTCGCGCTCACCGGGCCGACGCTCGCGGCGGTCAGGAAGAGCGCGACCGCCCAGACCAAGGCGAAGCCGAAGCGGACGAAGTAGAGCCGGCGGAGGGCAGGCGCGGCGGCGGTGGTCGTGGTCATGGGGTTCCTTCCAGGCAGAGGCAGAAAGACCGTTCTCTCTGCCGCTGTAGGGTGGCATGGCTTGTCGGGAAGTGCAAGACCGATCGTTCTTTCTGCTACTGTCGGCTCATGGCCACCCAGACCAGCGGCAGCTCATCGGGAGAGCGATCCGAAGCCCGTGAGCGGCTGTTGTCCACGGCGAGCGGGCTGTTCTACCGCGAGGGCATCCGGGCGGTCGGCGTCGAGCGGATCCTCGCCGAGGCGCCGGCGACGCGCGCGACGTTCTACCGGCACTTCCCTTCGAAGGAAGACCTGGTGGTCGCCTACCTGCGCGGCGTTGATGCCGACATGCGGGCGGGTGTGCTGGCCGCCGTCGAGGCCGCGCCATCTCCGGCGGACGCGTTGCGCGCGATCGGCGCGGCCGTCGCCGACAGCCTGGCCTCGCCGGAATTCCGCGGCTGCGCGTTCCTCAAGGCCGCCGCCGAGTACCCGGACCCCGAGGACCGCGTGCGCAAGGTGATCCTCGCGCACCGCGAGTGGTACACGACCACGCTCACCGACCTCTTCGGGCGGGTCTTCGGGAGCGACCCGCGGCGCGGCAAGCCGGAGCACGCGGCGCGGCACTTCGTGATGATGCGTGACGGCGCCATGAGCGGTGCCCACCTCGACGGCGTCGACAGCGTCGGTGACGCGTTCCGCCGTGGTGTCGAGGGTCTGCTCACCGTCCTTCACTGAGCGGCGGATCGCCGCGGTCCAGGTTGGACAGCAGGGAAAGCAGGCCGGGGAACCGGTTCTCGAACTCGTCGCGCAGCCGGACAAAAGTGCCGTTGCCCGCGTCGCGTTGCCGGATCAGGCCGGCGCCGCGCAGCACCCGCCAGTGGTGGGTGCGCGTCGATTTTGCCTTCGGCAGCGCGAAGGACGCGCACGCGCGCTCGGTGTCCTGCCCGCGCGCCAGTTCCAGCACCACCCGCCGGCGGTGCGGGTCGGCCAGCGCGGCCAGCACCGTGCCCAGTTCGACCTCGTCGATCGGCGGGATCGCCAGCTCGCCGGTCATCACCATCACCCCATGGACATGGTACGACTGAGATCGTACCTTACGAGGTACCATTTCGCTCGTACCTTCGAGGAGGATGCCGTGCTCTGCGTGTTCGACGTCAACGAGACCCTGCTCGACCTCGCGCCACTCGACGAGGTTTTCGGCTCGGCCGACGCCCGGCGCGCGTGGTTCGCCCGGGTGATCCACACGGCGCTGACCGTCACCGCCACCGGTGGGTACCGGGACTTCGCCGCCATCGCGGGCGCCGCGGCCGACGAGCGGCACCGTGCCGAACTCGGCCCCGTGCTGCGTTCGCTGCCCGCGCATCCCGACGTGCCGAGCGGGCTCGCCCGGCTGCGCGACGCCGGGTTCACGCTGGTCGCACTGGGCAATTCGCCCCTGTCCGTGGTTGAGACGCAACTGCGCAACGCGGGCATCCGCGACCACTTCGACGCCGTGTTCTCGGCCGAGCAGGCGGGCGCGCTCAAACCAGCCGCCGCGCCCTATCGCCGGGTTCTCGACGCCTATCCCGGCGAGGACGCGATGATGATCGCCGCCCACGGATGGGACATCGCGGGTGCCCACGCGGTGGGCCTGCGCACCGCGTTCATCGAGCGGCCGGGCCAGGCGCAGCTCCCCGGCGGACCGGAGGCGGACCTCGCCGCACCCGATATCGACGCCCTTGCCACCAAGCTCATCGAAGCCGGTAGCTGATCGGTGCGGCGAGGCTGCCGTCAGGCGACGGCGGTGCCTTCGAGTTCGACCAGCTGACCCGGCACGGCGAGCCGGGTCACGCCGAGCATGGTGGTGGTCGGCGACACCCCGGCGGCGCCCAGCCGCGCGGCCAGCACGCCGTAGTGCGGGAACAGCTGGTCGACGTCGGTGGTGTAGACGTTCAGCCGGACAAGATTGGCCAGCGTCATGCCCGCCCCGCCGAGCACGGCCTCCAGGTTGTCCAGGCTCAGCGCCAGCTGCGCGGCCACATCCCCCTCGTGCTGGGGCTTGCCGTCGCCGTCCATCGCGGTCTGCCCGGAGCAGTACAGCGTCCGCGTCTGCCCGGCGACCAGCTCACCCTGGTTGAACCCCAGCTCCAGCGACCACGGCACCGGGTTGATCGCCGCTCGTTCTAGTGCCACATCAGCTCCATTCCGACTTGTTGACCATGCCGGGGAGCCTTCCGGCAAATCACGACATCCTCTGTCGGGTATTCGCTAGGGTGCCCGGCATGCGTGCCGACCGGCTGGTCTCGCTGGTGCTCCTGCTGCGGCAACGCGGCCGCCTGACCGCGGACGCGCTGGCCCGCGAGCTGGAGGTGTCCACCCGGACCGTGCTGCGCGACATCGACGCGCTGTCCGCGGCCGGTGTCCCGGTCTACGCCGAACGCGGGCGCCACGGCGGTTTCGCCTTGCTGCCCGGGTTCCGGACCGAGCTGACCGGGCTGAACCACGAAGAGGCGCTGGCCCTGCTGACCGCCGGATCGGGACGCGGTGAGCAGGCGTTCGGCCTCGGCTCGGCGCTCGCGTCGGCCATGCGCAAGGTGGTCGACGCGCTGCCCGAAGGCCATCGGTCCACCGCGAGCGACGCGGCTCAGCGGTTCCTCGTCGAGCCGGAGACCGACCTCCTTTCGCGCCGCCCGGTTGTCGAGGAGGTGCCCGGCGCGGTGATGCTCGAGATCCGGCGCGCCGTGCTGGCCGGGCGCAAGCTGCGCATCCACTACGCGGCCGCGGGCCAGCCACCGCGGTGGCGCACGGTGGACCCGATCGGCCTGGTCACCGTGCGGGACCGCGGTTACCTGCTGGCCACGCGGGGCGGCGCGGATCGCACCTACCGGCTGTCGCGGGTGCTGGCCGCCGAGGAACTCCCCGAACCGGCGCAGCGCCCGAACCAGGTCGATCTGGACCGGGCCTGGCGGGAACGTTGCGCGCAGTTCCTGTCCAGCGACCACATCGCCGTGCTGGTGCGGGTCAAACCGGCGCGCCGGGAGCAACTGCTGAGCACCGCGGTCGCCGTCCGCGCCGCGGAACCCGACGACGACGGCTGGCTGCGGCTGGAGGCGACGTTCCAGGACCTGTGGCACGCCGAGTGGGCGCTGTGGCAGCTCGGCACGGACGCGGAAGCCTTGACACCGCAGGAATTGCGCGCCTCGCTGCACGATCGCGCCGCCGCGATCGCCGCCCGCTACCGCGGTTCGCCGTGAGCCTTAGTGCCGCTCGAGTTCGGCGTTGACCATCGCTTCGAACTCCTCGCGGCCGTGGGCGCCGAGCGCACCGCCGAGCGCGGTGGCCAGGCGGTCGAACGGATCCTCCAAGGCCAGCGTGGCCAGGCCTGCCGCGAGTTCGGGGACTGTCCACACAGGACTTTCCGAGGTGAGCTGCGCGCCGCGTGACCAGCCGTGGTTGACCGCGATCGTGCCACCGCGCACCGACAGCACCTGACCGGTCAGCGGGCACCCGTCGCTGACCAGGTAGGCAACGAGCGGCGCCACCACTGCGGGGTCCTTCGGATCCGGTGCGCCGTCCGGCGGCGCCTGGTCCATGCCGGGCACCGGGGTGGTCAGCCGGGTGCGCACCATCGACGGGCTGACGCAGTTCACGCGGACCCCGAGCCGCCGCAGTTCCAGCGCGTGCACGGTGGTCATGGCCGCGACGCCGGCGTTCGCCGCCGCGTAGTTCGTCTGCGTGGGCAGGGGATTGAGCAGCCCGGAGCCGGACGCGGTGTTCACGATGGCGCGGTCGGTGCGGTCACCGGCGTCGAACCGGGCGCGCCAGTGCGCCGCCGCCCAGTGGCTCACCGCGAAGGTGCCCTTCAGCTTCACCGCGACCACGTTGTCGAATTCGGCTTCGCTGAGCCGTTCCAGCCCCTTGTTGACCTCGATCGTGGCGTTGTTGACCACCGCGTGCAGCTCGCCGAACTCGGCGACGGCCAGCTCGACCATGCGCCGCGCGTCCGCCCAGTCGGCGACGCTGCCGGTGTCGGCCACGGCCCGCCCACCTCGCGCGCGGATCTCGGCGACCACGGCTTCGGCGACACCGCGGTCGCCACCGCTGCCGTCGATCTCCACGCCGGGATCGTTCACCACCACGTTCGCCCCGGCGGCCGCGAGGTGCAGCGCCTCCGTCCGCCCGATCCCGCGTCCGGCCCCGGTCACCAGCACCGTTCGCCCGGTCAACTCGCCCATCACAGCACCTCTCTCCGGCAATTGGTGCACTCAGTATACTCATATACTGAGTGCATTGATTGTCGTGGTGCACTAGGCTCGGTTCGTGCAGGCAGAAGTGGGGCGCCGGGAACGCAAGAAGCAGGTGACGCGGCAGGCGCTGGTGGCGGCGGCCGTCCGCCTGTTCACCGAGCGGGGTTACGACCGGACGGGCGTGGCCGACATCGCGGAGGCCGCCGACGTCAGCAAGCGCACCTTCTTCCTGCACTTCCCGTCCAAAGAGGACGTTCTGCTGGCGGACGGCGAGACGCGGATCGAGCTGGCCGTCGAGGTCATCGAGCGACGGCGGCCCGGCGCGCCGCTGCGCGAGGTGCTGGCCGAAGCCGTGACGAGCATGATCGCCAACACCGCGGGCGGCGACCTGCCGAACGGGCTCGCGGCGCTGCGGGCTCAACTGGTGGTGACCACGCCCGCGGTGCAGGCGCGCGTGCTGCACGCCCTGTTCACCGCGCAGACCCGGATCGCCGCGGCACTGCGTCGCGCGTACCCGGAGCAGCTCAACGAGGTCACCGCGGCGAGTGTGGTCGGGGCGGTGACTGGTGCGGTGAGTGCCGCGGCGGTGGCCAGTCTCGGGCGTGGTGAGTCAGCTGAGGAAACGCGTGCCGCGATGCTGGCTGCGGCGGAGCTGGCGTTGGGGTGTGTGGATTCGTTATGAGCGGACGAGCCTGGCGATGGCGTCGGAGGCTTCGCGGAGTTTGACTTCGGCTTCGGGGCCGCCGGCGGCTGCGGCGTCCACGACGCAGGTGGCCAGGTGTTCGTCGAGCAGCCCGAGTGAGAACGACTGCAGCGCCTTGGTCACCGCGGAGACCTGGGTCAGGATGTCGATGCAGTACTTGTCCTGCTCGACCATGCGCTGCAGCCCCCGGACCTGGCCCTCGATGCGCCGGAGTCGCTTGAGGTAGGCGTCCTTGTCCTGGCTGTAGCCGTGCATGGTGGTCTCCGTACGTAGTCGCGGCTCCTGCCGGTCACCCTACTGGCTGGCCGGGCCCGGATGCCGGGTTGCGCCGAGGCTCGGCGCCTGGTGTGGTCGGGCACGTGGAACGGACGGCCCGCTGGCACCGGTACTGGAACCGCAAGTCGGCGCACTACGACCGCGAGATGGGCTTCTGGGACCGGCGGCTCTTCGGCGACTCACGCGAATGGGCCTGCGGCCGCGCCGAGGGGGAGGTGCTGGAGGTTGCCGTCGGGACCGGGTTGAACCTGCCGTACTACCCCGGCGACGTGGTGGTCACCGGCATCGATCTCAGCGAGCGGATGCTGGAGATCGCCGAGACGCGGGCCGCCGAACTGGGACGTGAGGTGGTGCTGCGGCGGGCCGACGCGCACGCCCTGCCGTTCGGCGCCGAGTCCTTCGACACCGTGGTCTGCACGTTCGGGCTGTGCGCGATCCCGGACCCCGACGCCGCCATCGGCGAGATGCTCCGGGTGCTGAAGCCGGGCGGGCGCCTGATCCTGGTCGACCACGTCGC
This sequence comes from Amycolatopsis albispora, assembly GCF_003312875.1. NCBI lineage: Bacteria > Bacillati > Actinomycetota > Actinomycetes > Pseudonocardiales > Pseudonocardiaceae > Amycolatopsis > Amycolatopsis albispora. Next base: position 4,296,764 of record NZ_CP015163.1, on the reverse strand, counting down.
CAGCTCGTCCTGGCCCGTCCGGATCGGGCAGCGGCTGGTGGAACTGCTCACCGTGCCGCTCGCCGGTGAGCACTTCTCCCGTCGGCCGCTGCTCCACCTGCGGGCCCGGCAGGTGGAGATCCAGCAGCGGCAACGGTTCAAGCTGGGCCTGGTGGAACGGCTCGTCGCCGGCAAGGCGGGGTGAAGCCGCCTCAGCCGAGGCAGGAGCGCACGGCCCTGGCCAGGTTCTCCGCCCGCGGGTCGTCCGGCCGGAAGTTCCACAGGTTCGTGGTGTACCCGAAGCCCACCTCGGCTTCCGGGTCGGCGAAGGCGATCGAGCCGCCCGAGCCGGGGTGGCCGAACGACGCCGGCCCGGCCATCGGCATCGGCGGGGCGGCCCGCATGAAGCCGAGCGACATGTAGAACGAGCGGTCCGCCGGGATGTTCAGGCCCGGCGGCAGGCCGTGCATCGGCGTCCGGTCGGTCTGCACCTCGGTCATCCGCCGGACCGTGGACGGCTTCAGCAGCCGCACCCCGTCGACCCGGCTCACCGTGGCCGCGTACATCCTGGCCAGCGACCGCGCGTCGGCGACCATGTTCCCGCCCGGGAACTCCGCCGCGCGCCAGGCACGCGTGGTGAAGTAGTCCGACGTGTTGTCCAGCGCGCCACCGAGTTCACCGGCGCGGGCCTGGACCGAGCCCGGCGCCCACATGGCGTTGACCCAGGTGGTGACCGTTTCCGCGTCGAGCCCGGTGGCCTTGATCATGCCCGCGATGAACTCGTCCAGGGTGAACGGCGCGGTGTAGTGCAGCCGCGCCACCCGCTTCTCGTGCCGTTCCGGCAACCCGATCCAGGCGCTCAGCCCGAGCGGACGGGCGACCTCGTCGGCGAAGAAGGTGCCGAGCGACTTGCCGGTGATGCGCCGCACCACCTCGCCGACCAGGAAACCGTAGGTGACGGCGTGGTAGACGTGCTCCGTGCCGGGCTGCCACAACGGCTTCTGCGCCTCGAGCGCACGGATGACCGGATGCCAGGCGCACGCCTCCTCGAAGGTCAGCGGACCGTCCACAATGGGCAGTCCGGCCTGGTGCGAGAGCAGCCAGCGCACCAGGATGTTCTCCTTGCCACCGGCGGCGAACTCCGGCCAGTACCTGGCCACCGGCGCGTCCAGGTCGAGCAGGCCGCGCTGCGCCAGCAGGTGGGCGCAGATCGCGGTGGCGCCCTTGGTGGTGGAGGCGACCTGGGCGATGGTGTTCCGGCGCCACGGCCGGTTCGCCTCGCGGTCGGCGAGGCCGTCCCACAGGTCCACCACCGGCCTGCCACCCACGTAGACGCTGCACGCGGCACCGACTTCGCCGTGGCCTTCGGTGAAGTTCGCGCGGAAGGCGTCGGCCACCTTGCCCCAGCCCTCCTCGACGCACTGCTCGTCACTGCCCGCCGAGGCGATGCCACCGGTGGCGGCGAGGCCGGTGAGCGCGGCGGCACCCACCGCGCCGCCCAGCAGGGTCCGGCGTCGGAACTGTTCAGCCATGGTTCTGTTTCCCTTCTGGAAATCCGTTTTCAGCGGGCGTGGTGGATGACGATGTCGTCGAGGCGGGTGCGGGCGTGCACCTTGACCTGGGGCACTGCGTCCGAAGTGGACAGTTCATCGCGGACATTGCCCTTGGTGCTCTCGGCGTCCACCTGTGCGGTGCTGCCCTCGCCGATGCCGACCTCGATGCCGCCGGCGGAGTTGGTCAGCTCCGCCTGACCGCCGGTCATCCGGCCGATGCGGATCGGGCAGTTGCCGGTGCTGGCGAGGACGTCACCCTCGGCGTGGTCGATGTCGAAACGGCCGCCCGAGCCGGTGAGCGCGACGTCGGACCGCGCGTGCCGGATCGAGACCTCACCGCTCGAGCCGCGGTACGGCATCGTGCCCCCGAGCTCGCCGATCCGCAGCCCGGCCGTGCCGCCGTCGAGATCGGCGGTTCCGGCGATGTACCCGACCTCGACCTCCCCGGCCCCGAGGTTCCCGCGCAGTGTGGCGATCCGGTCGAGCTTGACCCGGCCCGAAGCCAGGGCCAGTTCGCAGTCGCCGAGCTGGCCGTCGGCGTGCACGTCGGACCACGCCGTGTTCAGGACCAGCCGGGACCCGGCCGGCAGGCCGATGGTGATGGCCACCGAACCGCTCTTGGCGCCCGCCTTGCGGGTCTTCACCGACAGCAGGCCGTCGGTGAACTCGACCGTGGTGCGCTCGGCGACCTTGGCGTCCGCCTTGCTGGTGCCGTCGATCGGTTCGACCAGCACCACGGTGTCCGGCCGCTCGGTCGCGGTGACCCGGACCCGGGCACCCGCGGTGGACAGGCTGGCGGTGATCGGCTGCGGCGTCGCGAACGTGGTCATCGGTGTTTCTCCTTGTCAGTGGGTGTTGCTGCGTTGTTGGGACCACATTCGCGGACCCCGCGGACACGCAGCTGACACCGCACTGACACCACGCGTCAGGAGATTTTGCGACGGTAGGTGAGGTTGGCGAAGAAGTAGGCGACCAGCAGGATTCCGACACACCAGCCGAGCGCGACCCAGAGGTCGGAGCCGACGGGCTGCTCGCTGTAGAGCGCGCGCAGCGCGTTGACGATGGAGGTCACCGGCTGGTGCTCGGCGAAGGCGCGGACCGGCCCGGGCATGGTGGTGGTGGGCACGAACGCCGAGCTGAGGAACGGCAGGAAGATCAGCGGGTAGGAGAAGGCGCTCGCGCCGTCCACGGATTTCGCTGTGAGCCCGGGAATGACGGCGAGCCAGGTCAGGGCCAGGGTGAACAGCAGCAGGATGCCCGCCACCGCCAGCCAGTCCAGGATCCCGGCGCTGGAGCGGAAGCCCATCAGCAGCGCGACGCCCACCACGATCACCAGCGAGATCAGGTTGGCCACCAGCGAGGTGAGCACGTGGGCCCACAGCACGGACGAGCGGGCGATCGGCATCGACTGGAACCGCTCGAATATCCCGCGCTGCATGTCCATGAACAGGCGGAACGCGGTGTAGGAGATGCCGGAGGCCACGGTGATCAGCAGGATGCCGGGCAGCAGGTAGTTCACGTAGGAGGCGGATCCGGTGTTGATCGCGCCGCCGAAGACGTAGACGAACATCAGCATCATCGCGATCGGCATGAGCGCGGTGGTGATGATGGTGTCCAGGCTGCGGGTGATGTGGCGCAGCGACCGTCCCAGCAGGACGGTGGTGTCGCCGAAGAAGTGAGCGCTCATCATGCTTCCTTGCCGTTGTCGCCGACCAGGGAGAGGAAGACTTCCTCGAGGGTGGGCTGCTTTTCGACGTATTCGACCTTCGCGGGCGGGAGCAGCTGCTTGAGCTCGGCGAGCGTGCCGTCGACCAGGATGCGGCCTTGGTGCAGGATGGCGATCCGGTCGGCGAGCTGCTCGGCCTCGTCCAGGTACTGCGTGGTCAGCAGCACCGTGGTGCCCCGCGCGGCGAGTTCCTTGACCGCCTGCCACACCTCGAGGCGGGCCTGCGGGTCGAGTCCGGTGGTGGGTTCGTCGAGGAAGACGATCGGCGGGTCGCCGATCAGGCTCATCGCGATGTCGAGGCGGCGGCGCATGCCGCCGGAGTAGGTCGCCACCCGGCGTGCGCCGGCGTCGGTCAGCGAGAAGCGCTTGAGCAGGTCGTCGGCGATCTTGCCGGGTGCTTTGAGGTGGCGCAGCCGGGCGACCAGCACCAGGTTCTCCCGCCCGGTGAGGATGTCGTCGACGGCGGCGAACTGCCCGGTCAGGCTGATCGACTCGCGCACCTGGGCGGATTGGGCGGCCACGTCGTGACCGTGGACGCTCGCGCTGCCCGCGTCGGCCTTGAGCAGCGTGGACAGGATCTTCACCACCGTGGTCTTGCCCGCTCCGTTGGAGCCGAGCAGGGCGAAGATGCTGCCGCGTGCCACGTCGAAGTCGACGCCGCGCAGCACCTGCACCGCTTTGTAGGACTTCTCCAGGCCCCGCACGTGGATCGCCGGCCCCCTGGCCCGTTCGGCTGTCATCCGATGTCCGTTCTCTCGTGGTTGGCTGTGTTGTGGCATCACTATGGCTCATATGATGTGCCATGCCAAGCCAGGAGAGTGTCAGATAGGTGTCGATCATGCGCCATGGGGGTGCGTTGAAGGCGGACACAAGAGCCACATTCGTGTCCGGCGGGGCGCCTTGGCGCGCGGAAAAGGGGGAGGGCTAGGCCGCGGCGGACTGGGTGATCAGGTCCAGTGCGGTGGCGCGTGCCTTGGCGAGATAGGCCAGGCCGTCGGTGACGGTGGCCTGGAGCTGCCTGGCGGTGGCCCGTTCCGGGCCCAGCAGGGCGGTGACCGACTCGGCGAAAACGCGTTCCAGCTCAGCGGGCGAGCGGCGGTTCGCGGGGTTGGCGGAGAGGGCGATGAAGCCGGTGGTGAGCGCCTGCAAGGCGAGCACCTGGTCCTCGAGCGGCCAGTCGGCGCGGGCCAGGCCGTTGGCTCGCCACACCGGCAGGATGGCGCGCATGACGCCTTCGGGTCCCAGCGTGTCGAGCAGCCGGACCGAGCGCGGGTCTTCGGCGAGCACGCCCAGCAGGTCGTCGTCGCCGTGTTGCAGTGCCCGCACGAACGGGTGCTCGGCGCCGACGCGGAGCATGTCCGAGCACAGCCGCGACGGCCGGGCCAGGTCGGGATCGGCGGTGACGCGGGCGGTCACGTCGTCGGCCAGGCCGAGGAAGTCACGGCCGATCAGGCCGACCAGCAGCTCTTCCTTGGTTTTCCAGTACAGGTAGACGGTGCCCTTGCCGACGTGCGCCCGGGTCGCGACGTCGGCCACGGTGAAGCCCTTGCAGCCACGGCTGAGCAGCAGTTCACCGGCGGCGGCGAGAATGCGCGCCGCCTTGGGTGAGCCGTGCTCGGGCAGTTCAGGCATACCTCGCTCTTTCCGGGAACGGTGAGGGCACCTCGCCCAGCACCGCCCCGACGATATCCGACCCCTTGTAGGTCACCAGATCGTCGACGCGCATGATCCGGTCGGCCAGTCGCCGCCCGAGCCGGGTCCGGCCGAGCACGGGCATGGCCCGCCGCAGCCGGATCTGCCACCGGTTGTCCGCCACGAAGATCCGGCGGTCGGCGGGCGCGTTTTCCTGGTAGTAGTCCAGATACGGGCGCAGTCCGTGTTCCCACTCGCGTAGTGCCGCGGTGACGTCGTCGGGATGCCGTTCGAGCATGGTGCCCAGCAGGTCGGCCCCGGCCAGCCCGGACGACACGCCCATCCCGGCGTAGAGCGTCACGCACCACGCGGCGTCGCCCAGCAGGACCACCCGGCCGCGGTGCCAGGTGTCCAGGCGCACCTGCTCGGCCGAATCGAACAGCACCGCGTCGGCGCGCTCGAGTTCTTCGAAAGCCGCGGACAGCAGGCTGCCGGGCGGCTGCGGGCCGAACGCCGCTCGCACGCTCTCGGCCGGTGGCCGGGTGAACTCGGCGTCCACGTCTTCGGTTCGGTAGCTGAGCAGGATCGTCGGGTGGTGGTCGGCGAAGGCGAACACCCACAGCGAGCGGTGTGGTTCGAGCAGCGTGGCGCCTTGCCCGGGCGCGAGTCCGGGGAGGGTGCCGGGGTATTCGAACGCGGCGATCAGGTAGCCGAGCCGGTGCAGGTACCGCTCGTGGGGGCCGAAGACCAGCGAGCGCACGGTGGAACGCAGCCCGTCGGCGCCGACGACGAGGTCGAACCGCTCGGTCGCCGAGGTGCCCGCGACCAGGTCGGCCAGGGTGACGGTGACCCCGTCGGCGTCCTGCTCGATGGCGGTCGGCACGGTCGAATACCGCACTTCCACGTCGTCCGGAAGCACCGCGTACGCCGCCTTCTCCACGTCACCGCGCAACATCAGCCACGGTTTGGTCGGCAGCTCGGAGAGTGACATTCCCGGCCGCGCGCGCCCGGACCGGTCGAGCGCCAGCGCCTGCCGGTCCGACGTGCGGTCGTGCAGGTGCTCGGCCAGGCCGAGGCGGCGCGCGGCCGCCTGACCCGCGCCGAACAGGGCCACGAAGTAACCGCCGGACCGGCGCGCCGGTGCCCGCTCCACGAGCACCGGCTGCCAGCCGGCCCGGCGCAACCGGCCCGCCACCGCGAGCCCGCTGACGCCCATGCCCACCACCAGGACCCGACCACGTTCGCTCATGCCATCGACCGTACTGACCAGATCGGTCATCTGGTCAGTTTGTGGTGGGCGTCACTTCAGTGGATATGCGAGCCACCGTTGATGTCGTAGGTGACGCCGGTCAGGTAGCTCGACTCCGGACGGCACAGGAACGCGATCACGTCGGCGACGTCGGTGACCGTGCCGGTGCGGCCCATCGGGATGTCGGCGACCATGGCGGCCTTGCGGTCCGGGTCGAGCTTGCCCGCGGTGATGTCGGTGTCCACCAGACCGGGGGCGACGGAGTTCACGGTGATCCCACGCGGGCCGAGTTCCCTTGCCAGCGCACGGGAAAAGCCGAGCAGGGCCGCCTTCGCCGCCGAATACGCGACGCCGCCGAAAACCCCGCCGCCGCGCTCGGCGGACACGGAGGACAGGTTCACGATCCGGCCGAAACCGCGGTCGGCCATACCGGGTGCGACGCGCTTGGTGACCAGGTAGCTGCCGCGGACGTTGACCGCGAAGATCCGTTCCCATTCCTCGTCGGTGACATCGAGAAAGCGGGTGGGGGAGGTGATCCCGGCGTTGTTCACCAGCGCGCCGACTTCGGGCAGTCCGGCTTCCACGGCCGTCAGCGCGCGGTCGACGCTGCCCGCGTCCGTGACGTCGCAGTGCACGCCCAGCGCGGAAACCCCGTGGGCGGCGGCGATTTCCCCGGCGGCGTCCTTCGCGGCGGGCTCGTCGACGTCGAGCACGGCCACGGCCCAGCCCGCCGCGGCGAGCGTGTGCGCGGTGGCGCGGCCGATCCCGCGGCGGGACCCGGCGCCGGTGATCACAGCGGTACGAGACATGGACACTCCGATCAGGACAGTTCTTTGAGGACAGTCGATTTGATTTGCGGCACGGACAGGCCGTAGCGCTCGTGCAGCGTCGGCAGCGCACCGGCGGCGAGGAACTCGTCGGGCAGCGCGACCGGCACGATCCGCGTCCCGGCACCGGCGAAGGCCAGGCAGGAGGCGACCGACTCGGCGAGGCCGCCGACCACGGTGTGGTTCTCCAGCGTCACCACCAGCCGGTCGGGCTTCGCGTGCCGCAGGATCGCTTCGCGGTCAAGGGGCTTGATCGTGGGCACGTGCAGCACGGCGACGTCGACGTGGTCGGCTTCCAGTTCCTTCGCCGCGGTGAGCGCGCGCATGGTCATCAGGCCGGTGGAGATCATCAGCACGTCGCGGCCCGTGCGCAGTTCGGCGGTTTTCCCGAGTTCGAAGCGGTAGTCGTACTCGTCGAGCACGGTCGGCACGGCACCGCGCAGCAGCCGCAGGTAGGTCGGCCCCGGTGCGGCGGCCAGCGCGGGCACGGCCTGCTCGATGTCCACCGAGTCACACGGGTCCACAATGGTCAGTCCCGGCAGGCCGCGCAGGATGGCCAGGTCCTCGGTGGCCTGGTGGCTGGGCCCGTATCCGGTGGTCAGCCCGGGCAGGCCGCCGACCACGTTCACGTTCAGGCCAGGTTCGGCGATGTCCAGGCAGAGGAAGTCGTAGGCGCGCCTGGTGGCGAACACCGAATAGGTGGAGGCGAACGGCACCAGCCCGACCTCGGCGAGGCCCGCCGCCGCGCCGAGCATGGCCTGTTCCGCCATGCCGAGCTGGAAGAACCGGTCCGGGTGCGCGTCGCGGAAGACGTGCATGTCGGTGTACTTGGCCAGATCCGCCGAGAGGCCGACGATCTCCGGCCGCTGCTCGGCCAGCCGCGTCAGCGCGTGCCCGAAGGGTGCCTTGGTGGTGCGCTGGCCGGGGTCGGCGAACGAGGCGATCATCGCCGAGGTGGTCAGTTTCTTCGCGGTCACGCGGAAGCCTCCAGTGCGTCGCGGGCCAGTTGCCATTCGTCTGCTTCGACGGGCATGAAGTGCGCTTTTTCCCGCTTTTCCAGGAAGGGCACCCCGCGGCCGATACGGGTGTCGCACACCAGCACCGACGGCGAGCCGCGGTGCTCGCGCAGCTCGTCGAACGCGGTGACGAGCGCGGCGATGTCGTTGCCGTCCACGCGCACCGCGTGCCAGCCGAACGCCTGCCACTTCTCGACCACGGGCTCGGTGCGCAGGACCCCGGCGGTCGGGCCGTCGGCCTGCAGCGCGTTGACGTCGACGATGGCGGTGACGTGGTCCAGGCCGTGGTGGGCACACGCCAGCGCGGCTTCCCAGGTGGCGCCTTCGTCGAGTTCGCCGTCGGAGAGCAGGTTGTACACCCGCGCCGGATTTCCCTGGTGGCGCAGGCCGAGCGCCATTCCGGTGGCGACGCCGAGCCCGTGCCCGAGCGAGCCGCCGGAGATCTCCATGCCGGGGGTGTAGGAGGCCATGCCCGACATCGGCAGCCGCGAACCGTCGGAACCGTAGGTCTCCAGCTCTTCGACGTCGAGCACGCCTGCCTCGGCCAGTGCGGCGTACAGCGCGATGGCGTAGTGGCCGATGGACAGCAGGAACCGGTCGCGCTCCGGCCATTCCGGGTCGTCCGCGCGGAACCGCAGCTGGTCGCCGTAGACCACGGCGAGCACGTCGGCGACCCCGAGCGCCTGGCCGATGTAGCCCTGCCCCTGCACCTCGCCCATGTCCAGTGCGTGGCGCCGGATCCGGCGTGCCGACTCCTCGAGCCGGCGAATGCGTTCAGACAACAGCGTTCTCCTCCTTTGCCTGCGACAGACGGTCCACTTCGGACTTCTGGCCCGGTCCCCAGGTCTCCTTCGTGACCACCGCCGCGAGCAGGCCGAGCAGGCCGTACGCGCTGAACAGCAGTGCGGGCCCGAGCCAGCCGGTGCGGGCGTACAGCGCGGTCGCGATCAGCGGGGTGAAGCCGGAGACCACCGCGGAGATCTGGTAGGCCATCGAGGTGCCCGCGGTGCGGGTCTTCGTGGCGAACAGCTCGGAGAACCACGCGCCCTGCACGCCGGCGAGCGAGTTCTGGCAGACCGTGTAGCTGACCACGAAAACCACCACGACGAGTACCGCGGTGCCGGTGTTGGCCAGCAGGAACATCGGCACGCCCCAGGCCACGGTGACCGCGCAGCCGAGCAGGTACACCGGGCGGCGGCCGAGGGTGTCGGAGAGCTTGCCCCACCACACCGTCGCGACGATGCCGAGCGCCGCCGCGGTGGTCAGCGCGAACAGGCTCAGCGACTCGGACACCTGCGGCCCGTCGCCCATCTTGAGGTAGGACAACATGAACGTGACGGCGACGGCGTACCCGGCGGTCTCGGTGATCCGCAGGCAGAACGCGCGCAGCACGTTGCGCCAGTCGTCGCGGAGCACCTCCAGGAGCGGGTTCTTCGCCCGCTGCCCGGATTGCTTGAGGTCCTCGAACTCCGGCGATTCGTCGATCTTGAGCCGGATCAGGATGCCGACCACGATCAGCACCGCGCTGAGCAGGAACGGCACCCGCCACGCCCAGGTCCCGTCCAGGTTGGCGCTGACCAGGAAGGCGAGGTTCGCCAGCAGCAGCCCGACCGGGAACCCGGCCTGCGTGATCCCGGTGTACAGCCCGCGTTTGCGCCACGGCGCGTGCTCGAAGGTCATCAGGATCGCGCCGCCCCATTCGGCGCCGAAGGCCAGCCCCTGCACCACGCGCACCGCGACGAGCAGCAGCGGGGCCCACACGCCGATCTGCCCGTAGGTGGGCAGGCAGCCGATGAGCACGGTGGCCACGCCCATCAGCAGGAGCGAGGCGACCAGCACCGGCTTGCGGCCGACGCGGTCGCCGAGGTGGCCGGCGATCAGCCCGCCGAGCGGGCGCACCGCGAAGCCGATGCCGAGCGTGGCGAAGGACAGCAGGGACGCGGACAGCGGGTCGGAGCCGGGGAAGAAGGCGCTGCCGAAGTACAGGGCCGCGGCGGTGCCGAAGCCGATGAAGTCGTAGGTCTCGATCGTCGCGCCGACACCGCAGCCGACGGCGACCTTGAGCTTGTCCGGGGTGCCCTCGACGGAGACCCGGGAGCTGGGAGCGGCCATCACGATCCTCCTTGATCGGATGTTGACTGTTAACAGTCGAGTGTTGAGAGGAGAGTGTGGGCGGTGACCCCGGAGCTGTCAAGGGCAGCTTCGCCGGATCAGTCCTCGGCGGTGAGCCGCTCGGCGGCGGCGGACATGTGCTGGTTGAGCACGTCCAGGGCGGTGGCGGCGTCCTCCCGCTCGATCGCGCGCACGATCGGCCGGTGGTGGTCGGCGGAGGTGGCGAGTTCGCGCTCGCGGGCGGCCGCGCTCATCACCACGATGCGGGTCGCGCCTTCGAGATGGCGCCAGGACTGCACGAGCATCGAGTTGCCCGACAGTTCGCACAACCGCACGTGGAAGCCGAGGTCCGCCTCGATCCGCGCCTCCGGGCTGTCGGCCTGGTCCAGCCGCTCCAGCGCCTCGTCCAGCGCTTCGACCGCCGCCGCACGCCGTTCCGAGGCGATGATTTCGGTGATCGCCAGGCCTTCGAGCGCACCGCGGACGCGGTACAGCTCACGCACCTCCGACGGGGACAGGCTGCGGACGCGCAGCATGCCGCGCATGCCGGCGGTCACCAGGCCCTCCTGCTGGAGGTGACGCAGCGCTTCGCGGACCGTGCCGCGGCTGATCGACATGCGCGAGGCGATCTCCACCTCGCCGAGGTGGTCGCCGGGGCGGTACTGGCCGGACAGGATCGCCGAGCGCAGCGCGACCAGCGCCTGCTCCCGCAGGGTGGAGCGGGCCAGGCTGGGCAGGGCTTCGGCGGTCACGGCCCCGATGGTAACCGACTGTCGACAGTCAACCTCGCGGCAAGGCGTGGCCCGTGGGGTTAGCCGCCGGAGGGGCGGGTAGTTCCGGCTGGTGAACCAGTTTCTCGGGATCTACCTCAACGACCAGCTCGCGCTCGGCGTGACGTGGCGGGAACTGGCCAAGCGCGCCGCCCGCAACAACCGCGGGTCGGAGTTCGAAGCGCCGCTCGCCGAAGTGGCCGCGGCGATCGCGGCGGACGTGGAGACCTTCCGCGGCATCATGGCGTCGCTCGGGGTGCGGCCGAACCCGGTGAAGGTCGGGCTCGCGGTGGCCGGTGAGCGGCTCGGCCGGTTCAAGCCCAACGGCCGCCTGACCTCGTACTCGCCGCTGAGCCGGTTCATGGAACTGGAGGTGCTCGCCATGGGCATCGACGGCAAGAAGGTCCTCTGGTCGACGCTGCGCGACGGCGCCGCGCTCGGTTCGCGGCTGCCGTCGGTGGACTTCGACCGGTTGCTCGACCGCGCGGCCGAGCAGCGTTCGCTGGTGGAGCCACCGCGGCTGCACGCCGCGCGGGAGGCGTTCGGCTGACTGGGTACTCCGCGATCGTGCGCGAAACGGAACTGCAACCCCACCGGATTCGCTGGGACCGCGTCGAGGATCGCTGGATCCGCAGCATCGAAGCCGGCACCCGCGACCGGGAACCGGTGGTGCTCGTGCCCGGCCTCGGCGCGCTCGGCTACCTGCTGGACACCCTCGACGGCTGCGGTGCCAGGACACGGTCGTACCTGCTGGACCTGCCCGGCTTCGGGCACCGGCCGCCGCGGCCGTGCCCCGCCGAGATCCCGGCGATCGCGGACACGGTGGTGTCGTGGCTGGCCGAGGTCCCGGGCGGGCCGGTGGTGCTGGTCGGGCATTCGACCGGAGCGCAGTCCGCGCTGCGTGCCGCGGTCGCCGCCCCGGACCGGGTGCGGGCGCTCGTGTTGCTCGGGCCGACCATGCCACCGCGGTTGCGGACGCTGCCCGCGCTGATCGCCGCGTTCGTGCGCAATTCCCGCCACGAACCGGCTGGTGAGATCCCGGTCACCTGGCCGTACTACCTGCGTGGCGGGCCACGGGCGCTCCTGCGCTACCTCCGGTCGGCCCAGCGCGACGAGCCGGAGCGGCTGATCGGTGAGGTCGCCTGCCCGATCTTGCTGGTGCGCGGCAAAAACGACGCGTTCGCGCCCCGGCAGTGGCTCGGCGAACTCGCCGCCGCCTCCCCGCGAGCCCGGATCGTGACGGCACCGGGCGCGCACGCGTTCCCGTTCCAGCACGGCGGGCTGACCGCCGCGCTGATCGCCGAAGCCGGATCTCAGGGATAGGGGTGGAAACCGCGGCCGGTCTTGCGGCCGTAGTGCCCGGCGGAAACCAGGTCGGCCAGGTAGCGGGCCGGTGGCGCCTGCTCCACGGGGAAGGCGTCGTGCAGCGCCTGCTGGATGGACAGCGAAACGTCCAGCCCGATCAGGTCCAGCAACGCGAGCGGGCCGAGCGGGTAACCGCAGCCCTGCGTCATCGCGGTGTCGATGTCCGCGACGGAAACCGGGAGTTCGCGCAACATCTCCGCCGCCCGGTTCAGGTACGGGAAAAGCAGCGCGTTGACGATGAACCCGGCGCGGTCGGTGCAGTCGACCGGATGCTTGCCGAGTTCCCCGGCGAAGCGCCGCGCGGTGACGGCGACGTCGTCGGCGGTCAGTTCGGTGCGGACCACCTCGACCAGCTTCATCCGCGGCGCCGGGTTGAAGAAGTGCATGCCGAGCACGTCCCGCGGGCGCGTGGTCGCGGCGGCGCAGCTGAGCACGGACATGCTGGAGGTGGTGGTCGCCAGCACCGCACCCGGTTTGGCGACCCCGTCGAGTTCGGCGAAAACGCCCCGCTTGACGTCGAGATCCTCGACCACCGCCTCGACGATCAGGTCCGCGTCGGCCAGCGCGCCGAGGTCGCCGGTGGTGTCCAGCCAGGCGAGCACCCCGTCCACGTCGAGCGCGGGGTCCCGGCGGGCGGCGCGGTCGAGGGAGCGTTCGATGGCCGCGCGGCTGTCCTTGCCGCGGACCTCCGAGCGTGCGACGAGCGTGACCGGCACCCCGGCCCTGGCGACCACCTCCGCGATGCCGGTGGCCATCGGGCCGGAGCCGACCACGCCGACCCGCCGCACCGGCCTGCCGCCGGTCGCCCGGGTGGTGACCGGCGCGGGAGCCCGCGAGCCGTAGAACCCGGTGCCGCACTTCACGCCGAGCTTGCCGTCGGCGACCATGCGCCGCAGCACCGGTGCGGGCGCGTACACCCGGTCGCCGGTGCGCTGGTGCAACGCGGTCAGCGCGTCGTGCACGGTGTCGATGCCGAGCGCGTCCAGCCGCGCCAGCGGGCCCGGCATGCCGCAGCCGTGGATCATCGCGTTGTCGATGTCGTCGCGGGAGGCGTAACCCTCGTCGAACATTCTTGCCGCGTTGTTCAGATAGGCCAGCAGCAGCGCGCTGCCGAGGAAGCCGGGGTGGTCGCCGACCTCGATCGGTTCCTTGCCGAGGCCGCGGAGCAGCTCGCCGACGGTGGTGAGCACCGACCGGTCGGTGACCGCCGTGCGGACCAGCTCGACCGCGTTCGCCTTGTCCAAAGTGGCCGGATCCGGAAGGTTCAGGCCGACGGTGCGTGACATCCGCCCGGTGCGGGAGGCGATCTCGGTGACCGTCAGCCCGTTCGTGGTGGTCACGAAAATCGCGTGCTCCGGGCAGACGCGATCCACAGTGGACAGCTCGGCGACCTTGGTCTCCAGGTGTTCCGGCAGCGCTTCGAGCACCAGGTCCACGTCGTCGAACGAGTCGCGGACCTCGATGCCGCCCGCGGTGAACAGCTCGGCGAGCGCGGCTCCGGCCGCGCCGGAGCCGACGATCCCGACCTTCCGCACCGACATGCGTCCACGGTAGGGGCCCGCGACGACGGAATTCCCTAATCCGCCGTCACGGGCCCCGCTGATCAGTGCTGGAGCTGCCCCGGTTCGTACGAGCCGCCCGGCTGGCGGGTGAGCACGTTCATCCGGTTCGCCGCGTTGATCAACGCGATCTGCAGCACCAGCGCGGTCAGCTGCTCGTCGTCGAAGTGCTTTGCCGCGTTCGCCCAGGCGTCGTCGGTGACGCCGCCGGGGGCGAGCCGGGTGCCCTGCTCGGCCAGTTCCAGCGCGGCCCGCTCGGCTTCGGTGAACACGGTGGCGTCACGCCAGGCCGCCACCAGGTGCAGCCGCACGGCCGTCTCGCCCGCCCGCGCGGCCTCCTTGGTGTGCATGTCGAGGCAGCCACCGCAGCCGTTGAGCTGGCTGGCGCGGATGTTCACCAGTTCCTGCGTCGCCTTCGGCAGGCCCGAGCCGGCCACCGCCTTGAACGCGCCGATCAGGTTCGGCACGAACGTCTTGCCTGCTTCGGTGGCCAGGTAGTTGATGCGCGCTTCCATGGGATTCTCCTTCGTCACTGGGTGGTTCTACTGACTCGACGGGGAGAAAGCCGCTCAGGTAACAGGAACCCGCGAGGGAAGTCCCATCGACGCGAGGCGCTCGGTGTCGCTGATGGACCGGATCTCGACGATGCGGCCGTCGACGATGGTGTACGACACCACGCCCAGCAGCTTGCCGGTGGCGGCCCACGCCACGATGCCCGGTTCGCCGTTGATCAGCGCGTGGCAGGTGAACGCCGCCGCCCGCGCGCCGTGGTGCGTGCGCTCGGCCACCTCGGCCGCGCCGGTCCGGACGACCAGCCCCCGCCGCGTCTCCGAACTCCACTTCACCTCGGGATCGAGCACCCGCAGCAGTTCTTCGAAGTCGCCCTGGCGCGCGGCCGCGAGAAAGGCGTCGACCACGGCGTGCTGCCCCGGTTCCTCGACCGGCCGGTGCCGCTGCTGCACCTTCCGGCGGGCCCGGCTGGCGAGCATCTTGGCGGCGTCGGCGGACTTCCCGATGATCTGGCCGATCTCGGTGAACGGCACGGCGAACATGTCGTGCAGCACGAACGCCAGCCGCTCGGCGGGGCGGAGGGTGTCGAGCACCACGAGCAGCGCCAGCCCGACGGATTCGGCGAGCACCGCGTCGTCCTCGGGCGCCGGGCCGGTGTCTTCGAGCACGATCAGCTCGTCCTCCGGCGCCTCGGGCCGGATCTTGCGCGAGCGCAGCACGTCGATGCACACGCGGCCGACCACGGTGGTCAGCCAGCCGCCCAGGTTGTCGATGGTGTCCGCGTCCTGGCGGGCCAGCCGCAGCCACGTCTCCTGCACCGCGTCCTCGGCGTCCGCGCGGGAGCCGAGCATCCGGTGCGCCACCGCGACCAGCCGCCCGCGCTGGGCTTCGAAGGCGTCCGCCAGTGCCTCGTTCATGGTGTTACCTTCCTGCATCGCGGTCCGTCATGGTGATGACGGGCGGGCCGTCGCGGAGGTAACCGGGAAGGCGCGGTGGAAGTACTCGCCCGCGAATTCGGTGAGCCGCCGGGCCGCGGCGGAGGAGTAGGCGTCGCCGCGCCAGACCGCGGTCAGGCTGCGGTAGCAGTCCGGAGTGGCCAGGCGCGCGTACACCACGGGGGAGTGGGTGGCCACGCGGCGGGACATGCCCGGCACCAGCCCGATGCCGAGCCCGGAGCCGATCAGGTCGCCGGTGGCGCCGGGTTCGTCGCATTCGCAGGTGTACTCCGGGCGCAGCCCGGCCGCCGCGAACAGGCGGTCGGCCAGTTCGCGTGGCCAGTACCCGGGCCGCGTGGTGACGAACGGTTCCCCGACGAGTTCGTCCATCGGCACGCTTTCCCGCCCGGCGAGCCGGTGTCCCGGCGGCACGGCGAGCAGGACCTCCTCCCGCAGCAGCTCGCGCGTGCGCAGGTCCGGGCCGGACAACGGCTGCGAGGCGAAGCAGAGATCGACCTCGCCGGTGTGCAGCTGCTTCGCCATGCCTTCGGCGGACGACTGGTACAACCGGATCGCGACGCCGGGGTGCGCGGCGCGGAACTCGATCAGCATGCCGGTGAGGGTGAGCAGGGTTTCCGCGGCGACGGCGACGCTGCCGTGCTCGAGCCCGGCGGCGTCGGCCAGCTCGCGGCGGGCGTCGTCGAGTTCACGCAGGGCGCGGTCGACCCGCTGGAGGAAGCCGGCACCGAACCGGTTGAGCCGCAGCCCGCGCCCGGCCCGGTCGAACAGCGGCACCCCGAGATCGGCCTCCAGCCTGGCGATCGCGCGGCTGAGCGAGGGCTGCGCCACCCGCAGTTCGGCGGCGGTCTGGCTGAGGTGCTCGCGGCGGGCGACCGCCTGGAAGTAGCGGAGCTGCAACAGGTCCATTTCATAGCCCCAGCGTCATGAGTTCTTGTGAATTTTGGTCTTGGACAGCATAGGTCTTCGCTCCCTACCGTCGCTCTTGAGCAAGGGAAACCTGGGGGAAGGGGCGGGGGCGATGACCGTGGCGGTCGAGCGACGCGGGAGAACCGTGCTGGGGGTGGTTCGCGCGTTCGTCACCGCACACGCGGCCGGGATCTTCCTGCAGCCGGTTTTCGCGGGCAGCTACCTGTTCGGCGACTACGACATGCTGGCGCTGCACGCGCTCGGCGCCGACGTGGTGTTCTACATCGGACTGGCGCAGCTGGTGCCGACGGCGCTGCTCTGGCGGCGGACCGGCGTGCGGTGGCCGTTCTGGGGCAGCGTGCTGCTGGTCCTCGGTGAAACCGGGCAGTACGCCGCCGGGCTGGACGGGGCGCTGGACCTGCACGTCCCGCTGGGCGTGGCGCTGGCCGCGCTCGCCGCGGTGATGGCGGTCGCGAGCTGGCGGGCGCCGCGATGAGCGGGCTGTCCCGGCGCCGGTTCCTCGGCCTGACCGGCGGCGCGGGCGCGCTGGTCGCCGCCGGGCTGGTGGCACCGCGGTGGTTCCGGACCGCGGCGGCCACCGGCGAGCAGCTCACCAGCGAGCTGCCGCTGCCCGCGCCGTTCGGGGTGCCGCTGCCGATCCCGGCCGTGCTGGCGCCGGTGGCGCGTGACGCGGACGCCGACCGGTACGAGATCGTCCAGCGGCAGGCCGTCGCGGAGATCCTGCCCGGGGTGCAGACGCCGATCTGGGGCTACGAAGGCACTTTCCCCGGGCCGACCATCGAATCACGCGGCGGCCGCACGACGATCGTCAAGCACCACAACGAACTCCCGGTGCCGACCGTGGTCCACCTGCACGGCGGCCACACCCCGCCGGAGCACGACGGCTACGCCACCGACCTGGTGCTGCCCGCCGGGTCCGCACCCCACGCGCACGGCGGGCACGCGCTGATGCACGACCCGGCGGCGCTCATCTCCCACGGCTCACGCGACTACGTGTATCCGTTGCGGCAGAAGGCAGCCATGCTCTGGTACCACGACCACCGCATGGACTTCACCGGCCCGGCCGTCTACCGCGGTCTCGCCGGGCTGCACCTCGTCCGCGACGACGAGGAGGACGCGCTGCCGCTGCCACGCGGTGAGCGGGAACTGCCGCTGGTGATCACCGATCGGGCCTTCGCCGCCGACGGTTCCCTGCGTTACCCGTCCATCGACCCGTCGCTGACCTCGGTGCCGGGGGTCGAGGAGCCGTACGTCGAAGGCGTGTTCGGTGACGTGATCCTGGTCAACGGCGCGCCGTGGCCGGTGGCCGAGGTTTCGGCGACCCGGCACCGGCTGCGCGTGCTCAACGCCTCCAACGCCCGCCGGTACGACCTCGCGCTCGACCCGCCACCGCCGGCCGGTCCGGTGTTCACCCAGATCGGCGCGGACCAGGGCCTGCTCGACGCGCCGCGCGCCCACGAGCACGTGCCGATCGCGCCCGCCGAGCGGTACGACCTGGTGGTCGACTTCGGCGCCTATCCGGTGGGCACCGAAGTCACCTTGGTCAACCGGCTCGGCACCGGCACGACCGCGTCCGTGATGCGGTTCCGGGTCACCCGGCGCGCGACCGACGACAGCCACATCCCGGCTCGCCTGGCGGAAATCGAGCCGCTCGACCGGGCACAGGCGACGGTGACGCGCGACTTTTCCTTCCGTGGCGGCATGGTCGGCGGCAGGCACGGCTGGACGATCAGCGGTGAGCCGTACTCGCCGTCCCGGATCGACGCCCGCCCGCGGCTCGGCGACGTGGAGATCTGGCGGTTCGTCGCGGATCTGCACCACCCGATCCACCTGCACCTGGTGGACTTCCGCGTGCTCTCGCGCGGCGGCCAAGCGCCGGGCCCCTACGACGCGGGCCGCAAGGACACCGTCGATCTGCGGCCCGGCGAAGCCGTCGAGGTGATCGCGAAGTTCGACGGCTACCGCGGTCGGTTCATGTTCCACTGCCACAACGCCGAGCACGAGGACATGGGCATGATGGCGAACTTCGAGACGGTCTGAGGCCGGTTCAGGTGGCGTTCACGTAGTCGTGGCCCCACTTTTCGAGCCAGTCGACGATCGGGCGCAGCGACTCGCCCAGCTCGGTGAGCGAGTACTCGACGCGCGGTGGCACCTCGGCATAGACGGTGCGCCTGACGATGCCGTCGGTTTCGAGTTCACGCAGGGCACGCGTGAGCGTTCGCGGGGTGACGTCGCCGACCGCGCGCTGGAGTTCGCCGAAGCGGTGCGTGCGGACGAGCAGGTAGCGCACCGCACTCAGCTTCCACGCCCCGCCGAGCACCGCGATCGACACCTCGACGGGGCACACGGCGAGCGCCGCCCGCACCGGATCACGCATCCCAGCTCCTCACTATCCGAAGTGTCAGTATGTGCCGAGAATGTGCGTACTTGTTCGAAGCGTAGTTCATTCCTAGCGTTCCACGCATGGACGCACTCCTGGTCACCGCGCATCCCGCCGCCCGCTCGCTCACCGCCGCCCTCGCCGAGGTCACCGCGAAAACCCTGGCGGACAACGGGTACGCGGTGCTGACCTCCGACCTCTACGCGATGGGCTGGAACGCGGCGGTGACCGCGCGCGACTTCGGCACGCCGGCGCACCCGGAACTGCCGATCGCCGACCAGTCCGCCGAGGCGTACGCGCGTGGTTCGCTGTCCGAGGACATCGTGGCCGAGCAGGAAAAGCTGCGCCGCGCCTCACTGGTGGTGTTCCACTTCCCGTTGTGGTGGTACGGAATGCCCGCGATCCTCAAGGGCTGGTTCGACCGGGTCTTCGTCAAGGGCTTCGCCTTCGGCCTCAAGGACGCGTCGGGCCGCACCCGCAAGTACGGCGATGGCGGCCTGGCGGGCAAGCGCGCGCTGGTGGTGATCACCGCCGGGGACCGGGAGACCGCGTTCGACCCGCGCGGGATCAACGGCGAGGCCGGCGAGCTGTTCTTTCCGTTCCTGCACGGCATTTTCTGGTACACCGGCATGCGGCCGCTCCGGCCGCACCTGGTCGCGGGCACCGACCGGCCCGGTTGGGACCGCTTCGGCCACGAGGTGGACCGGCTGCGCACCCGCCTCGCCGGAATCGACGGGGAGAGCCCGCTTCCGTACCGCGCGCTGGCTGACGGCGACTACGATGCCGACCGTCATCTCCGGCCCTCGCTGGCGGCCGGCCGGAGCGGGCTGGGCATCCACCTCGGCGCCGCCGACGAGGTGCGGTGAGGATCGCGCTGCTGGTGGTGGGCGCGGCCGGGGCGGCGCCCGGTTTCCCGCTGACGAAAGAACGGTGAAAGCACGCTCGCCGATGCTGGCCGGGTCAACCGGACAAAAAGGAGTGTGTGCCCGATGAAGTTCGCCCGTCGTGTCGCCGCGGTCACCGGTGGTGCCGCCATGGCGCTGGCGTTGTCCGCCGTGCCCGCCACCGCCGGAGAAACCGCCGAGGCCAAGTGCATCGGCGGTTACCGCATCCAGCCACCCGCCGGCTGGGGCAAGGTGACCTACTCGGTCTGCCAGGACGGCGGCACGCGGAAGGTCACCGGCAGGGTCACCGACCTGGAGACGGACGGCTGCCTGGTCCGCGCCAAGTTCACCTTCTCCAGGAGCGGGGACGACCTGGTGAAGTCGAAGGACACCGGCAGCTCCGACAGCTTCGCCTTCGGTTTCTACACCGCCACCGGGGTCAAGGCGGAACTGCGGAAGATCTGCTGACCCCGTTGTGATCACGGCGAGGAGCGGCCCCGCTTAGGCTGTCGCGGACGGTGCCGGCGAGTGTGACTTGGATCTCATGGGCGATTTCGCGTCATGGGGCCGGGGGTGGCGAGTCGGCACCGGTGAAGGGACTGCCTACCCGGGAGCTAAGGCCATGTGGGAACCGCCTCTGGACGGCGAGCGGGACGAAGTGCTGCTCGCCGCCGTCCGCGACGGGGACTTCGGGGCGTGCGACGTGCTGTTCCGCCGCCACGGCGCCGCCGCGCGCCGCGCCGCCATGCGCTGGACCGGGGATTCCCCCGACTGCGACGACCTGGTCGCCGAGGCGTTCGTCCGGGTGCTGATCGCGGTGCGCTCGGGGGCCGGGCCCAAGCAGGACATGTGGCCGTACCTGCTGGTCACCATGCGGAACCTGGCGGTCAGCTGGCAGCGGCGGCAGGCCAAGGTCGACCTGTGGGGAGAGGTCCCGGAGCAGGCCACGCCGGCCGCCGCCGCGGACGAGGTGACGGTCCGGCGGTGGCAGGCGGGTATCGCCTGGGCGGCCTTCTGCACGCTGCCCGGCCGCTGGCGGACGGTGTTGTGGCACACCGAGGTCGAAGGCACGCCCGCCGCCGAGCTGGCGCCGATGCTGGGGGTCTCGCCGAACGGTGTCGCCGTGCTGGCGATGCGGGCGCGGGAGGGGCTGCGCCGCGCGTACCTCCAGGTCCAGGTGCCCGACAGCAGCAAGCCCGACTGCGGGCTGGTCCGCCCGGAAATGGCGGCCTGGGTGCGTGGCGCGCTTTCGGTGCGCCGGGCGGCCAGGGTGGTCGCGCACCTCGACCGCTGCGGGCCGTGCCGGTCGGTCGCCGCCGGGCTCACCGAGGCCAATCTCGAACTGCGCCCGGCGCTGGCGCGACGCAACGCGAGCGCGCTGGTGGTGCCCATCTCCGCCGGGATGACCGGCGGCGGCAAGATCGTGGCCGCGGTGGCGGCGGCGGTGGTGGCCGTCACCGGTGCGCCCGTGCCGCACCACGCGCCCGTCCCGCCCCCCTCGTCGGAGGTGGTGGCCCTGCCCGCGCCCGAAGTGGTGACCGATGCGGTGTTCTCCACCGCCGAGCCGGTGCGCATCGCCGGTCCACGGGTGCCGTCTTCCCACGAGGTGGCACAACCGGCCGTTGATCTTCACCCTGCCGAGGGGTCTGGGCGGGGCTCGGCGGCGTGTGCCGCCGAGAAGTGCGGTAATGCAAAGGCGGGATCGGCGCCGGAGACCGGAGGAGGGAAAGCGTGGGGAGCGAAGCGCAAGAAGAAGGCTCATTCGAAGTCGGGGACCAAGTCACCTACCTCGCAGGCGGAGCACCCGGGCAACGGCGGCGTCTCTGCCGGCAAGGGCAAGTCGCGGGGAAAGCCGTAGTGGACAACTACACCGAAACCACCTGGGTCCCGGTCCGGGCCAGGGAGCAGGCGGCGGACCGCGAACCGCACTGGGTGCGGGCGGACCAGATCATCGACGTGGTGACCGCGTCATGACGGCCGCGGAGGTCCTGCTGCCGGACACCCCCATCTTCGACGGCCTGCTGGCGGAAGCCGGGCTGGAATGGCGTGAAGACCCCGAAACGGACGCCAAGGCCGAGTAAGCGTTCGGCTGTCCGAGGGGGCGGCACCCGGGCTTTGGTCACGGCTCGTGCTCGCGCGGGTGCGCTGAACGGGTCCTTTTCCCCGGAACGGTCCGGTGAACGCGGTCCGGTCCCCGGATTCGCTTGACGCCCCGCCGCGATCGGTCATCCTTGACCAGCGCGATCGGTGCGGGTGGTGTGGAGCGGGAGGCCGGGGCATGAGGGTGTCGCGTGCGGGCGACCTCGTTGTCGGTGAGTGGCCGCGGCGGCCGGAGTCGGCGGCCCGGCTGGTGGTTTCCGGGGCGGTGCTGGCGTGGGACGTGCTGGCCGACAGCCCGATCCCCGCGGCCAGGGTGCACGACCCCGAACTCGCGTCCGAATGGCTGTGGGAGATCTACGGCCGCGCCACGAAGGACATTCTCGCCGGGGCCACCGAGGTGACCGTGCCCGTCGGCGGTGACTGGCGGGTGCGCGTGGCGTGCCGGGCGGTCGCCCAGCTGAACTGGGCGGAGACCTGGTGGCCTGCCGGGGTGCCCGCGCTCCACCTCGCGACCCTGCGTGCCGAGCGCGCGATCCAGCTGTCCATTGTGGAGCACCTGCTGGACGAGTCCGGCGCGGTGATCCGCGCGCTGGCCGCGCTCACCCCCGGCGTGCACCCGGAACTGCTCGACCGGCTCGTGGTGCTCGCCGAGAACTACGGTGTGACGCTGCCCGCCGGGATCGTGCGCGCACCCGCCGCCGCCGGCCCTCGGCCCTCCATTGTGGACTGGACGCGGCTGCCGGAGGTGCCTTCCCCGCGGAGGCCCGGTGCGCGGCAGGCGGAGCTCGTCGCCTACGCGCTGTCGCGGGTCGGCTCCGCCGCCGCGACCCTCACCGAACGCACCGCCGCGTCATCTTGATTCATTCAAGAAAATGCGCAAGACTGCGCCGGTGCCCACGACCTCGGACTTCGAGCGCCTGCTGCGCGAGGCCGCGCTGCGCGTGACGCGTCCGCGCCTGGCGGTGCTGGCCGCCGTGCACGAGCACCCGCACGCCGACACCGATTCGCTCATCGGTGCCGTGCGCGCGGACCTCGGCGCCGTCTCCCACCAGGCGGTGTACGACGTGCTGCGCGCGCTCACCACGGCCGGCCTGCTGCGGCGCATCGAGCCACCCGGCTCGGTGGCGCGGTACGAGGCCAGGGTCGGGGACAACCACCACCACGCCGTGTGCCGGTCGTGTGGCGCCATCGCCGACGTCGACTGCGCGGCGGGCTCCGCGCCCTGCCTGACGGCGTCGGACGACCACGGTTTCACCATCGACGAGGCCGAGGTCATCTACTGGGGCACCTGCCCCGACTGCTCCACCGCGCTCAAGTCCTGAGCACGCCCAACCCCATCCCGAAAGGACTTTTGTGTCTGACACCCCCGACGCCGTTGTTGGCGAGATGAACGTGGAGAGCGCGGGCGGTTGCCCGGTCTCGGCCGGGCGCTTCAAGCACCCCACCGAAGGCGGGAGCAACCGTGAATGGTGGCCGAACCAGCTCAACCTGAAGATCCTGCGCAAGCACAGCGCCGTGGCGAACCCGATGGACGAGGAGTTCGACTACGCCAAGGCCTTCGCCACGGTCGATCTCGACGAGCTGGCCAAGGACGTGGACGCGCTGCTGACCAGCTCCCAGGAGTGGTGGCCCGCCGACTTCGGGCACTACGGCCCGCTGATGATCCGCATGGCGTGGCACAGCGCCGGCACCTACCGCATCGACGACGGCCGCGGCGGGGCGGGCGCGGGCATGCAGCGCTTCGCGCCGCTGAACAGCTGGCCGGACAACGGAAACCTGGACAAGGCGCGCCGCCTGCTGTGGCCGGTCAAGAAGAAGTACGGCAAGAGCGTCTCCTGGGCCGACCTGATGATCTTCGCGGGCAACCGCGCGCTGGAGACCATGGGCTTGGAGACCTTCGGCTTCGCCGGTGGCCGCGCCGACGTCTGGGAGCCGGACGAGGACGTGTACTGGGGCCCCGAGCGCACCTGGCTCGGCGACGAGCGCTACAGCGGTGACCGCCAGCTGGAAAGCCCGCTGGCCGCGGTGCAGATGGGCCTGATCTACGTCAATCCCGAGGGCCCGAACGGCAACCCGGACCCGCTGGCCGCGGCGCGCGACATCCGCGAGACCTTCGGCCGGATGGCGATGAACGACGAGGAAACCGTCGCGCTGATCGCCGGTGGCCACACCTTCGGCAAGACCCACGGCGCGGCCGACCCCGACCAGTACGTCGGCCCCGAGCCAGAAGGCGCGCCGCTGGAGGAGCAGGGCCTCGGCTGGAAGAACACCTTCGGCAGCGGCAAGGGCCGCGACGCGATCACCAGCGGGCTGGAGGTCACCTGGAGCCCCACGCCGACGCGGTGGAGCAACTGGTTCTTCCACAACCTGTTCACCTACGAGTGGGAGCTGACCAAGAGCCCGGCCGGCGCCAACCAGTGGAAGCCGAAGAACAACGCCGCCAAGGGCACCGTGCCGGACCCCGAGTCCGGTGCGCTCGACCGCGCGCCCAGCATGCTCACCACCGACCTGGCGCTGCGGTTCGACCCGGTCTACGAGCAGATCTCGCGCCGGTTCTACGAAAACCCGGAGCAGTTCGCGGACGCCTTCGCGCGGGCGTGGTTCAAGCTGACCCACCGCGACATGGGCCCGATCCAGCGCTACCTCGGGCCGCTGGTGCCGCAGGAGGAGCTGATCTGGCAGGACCGCGTGCCCGCGGTGGACCACGAGCTGGTCGACGACGCGGACATCGCCGAGCTCAAGGCGAAGATCCTCGACTCGGGGCTGTCGGTGGCGCAGCTGGTTTCGACCGCGTGGGCGTCGGCTTCGACGTTCCGCGGCAGTGACAAGCGCGGTGGCGCCAACGGCGCGCGCATCCGCCTCGAGCCGCAGCGCGGCTGGGAGGTCAACGAGCCGGACAACCTGGCGCAGGTGCTCAAGGCGCTGGAAGGCGTCCAGGCCGCGTTCAACGGCGCGCAGACCGGTGGCAAGAAGGTCTCGCTGGCCGACCTGATCGTGCTGGGCGGCGTCGCCGCGGTCGAGAAGGCCGCCAAGGACGCGGGCGTCGAGCTGAAGGTGTCGTTCACGCCGGGCCGCACCGACGCTTCGCAGGAGCAGACCGACGCGGACTCGTTCGCGCCGCTGGAGCCGACGGCCGACGGTTTCCGCAACTACCGCGGCAAGGGCAGCAACCGCCTGCCGTCGGAGTACCTGCTGGTCGACCGCGCGAACCTGCTCAACCTGAGCGCGCCGGAGATGACCGTGCTGGTCGGCGGGCTGCGCGTGCTGGGCGCGAACTACCAGCAGTCCACGCAGGGTGTGTTCACCTCGGCTCCCGGCACGCTGACCAACGACTTCTTCGTGAACCTGCTCGACATGGGCACGGAGTGGAAGTCCACTTCGGAGGACGGCGAGGCCTTCGAGGGCCGCGACCGCGCCACCGGTGAGGTCAAGTGGACCGGCAGCCGGGTCGACCTGCTCTTCGGCTCGAACTCCGAGCTGCGGGCGGTGGCCGAGGTCTACGCCAGCGACGACGCGAAGGAGAAGTTCGCCCGCGACTTCGCCGCCGCGTGGAGCAAGGTGATGGACGCGGACCGGTTCGACCTGGTCTGAGTTTTTGGTTCAGACGGTCAGGTCTCGCCGGGTGTAGCCGACGGCGCCCGCTGTGACGAGCAGCGCGGTGACGGCGAGCAGCCCGGCGAGACCCGGCCAGTCCGGCGTGGTTTCGGGCACGGCGGCGATGTGCGCGAACGGTGTGAGGTCGAGCGGCCATCCGGTGACGCCCGCGCTCTGGGCGAGCACCTGGTACAGGAAGCCGCCCGCCGCGGGCAGCGCGCCGAGCGCGACGGCGGCCCGCGGCAGCCAGCCGAGGCCGAACACGGCCGCTGCCAAGGAAAGCAGCGCGATCGGCGCGATGTTCAGGGCGCCGGACAACGCCGCACCGAAGCCGAGCGGCGCGTCGACGGCGGCGGCACCGGCCCACAACGCCGCCCCGGCACCGGCGACCAGCACCAGGGTTCCGGCCGCCACCACCACGAGTTCGCTGCCGAGCAACCGGATCCGTGAGAACGGCAGCCCGAACAACAGCACCGCGCGGCGGCTCGTCTCGTCCTCGGCGAAGGAGCCGATCCGCACCGCCGCGTACATCCCGGCCGGGATCGCCAGCAGGCTGAACATCGCCGCCGCGAACCCGGTGGCCGAGCCGAGGCCGCCAAAACCGGCGCCCGCGGCCAGCTCGGCGAACCGCGCGTTCTCGGTGAGAAAGCGGCTGATCGAGATGGTCAGCAGGCCGATCAGGCCGTAGTAGGCGGCGACGGCGACCAGCCAGGCAAGCCACGGCCGCAGCCCGCGGCGCAGGGCGAATCCGGGCAGCGACCGCAGCAGCCGGGTGCGCGGTCGTCGTTCCGCGACCAGCGCCCATGGTGCGCCACGCAGATCACGGCGGCCCGCGATAAACATCGCAGCGAAGGCAAAAACGACGGCCAAGGCGATGAGCACGAGCAGCGGACCGGCGTCGTTTCCCGCATACGGCTGGAGCCGCGCCTGCAAGCCGAACGGCGTGAACCACTGCACCCAGCGCACATCGGTGCCGTCGCTGATCATCCGGGCGAGCAGCGCGGCACCCAGCACGGCCACCGCCGCGCCGCTGGCCGGTGACCGCGAGGGCAGCAGCTGGGCGGTGAGCAGGCCCAGTGCGCCGAAAACCCAGCCCAGCCCGGCGATCCCGGCGCCGTGCACCAGCGCACCGGCAACCGCGGTCCCGGTGGCGATGAGCGCGACGGTCACCGCGGCGCCGATCAGCCCCACGGCCACCGCCAGTACGGCGAGGCGCCCGGCGAGCAGCCGCCGGGCGGTGATCCGGCCGGACAGCAGCAGTTCCCAGCGCCCGGCGTCCTCGTCACCGCGAGTGAGCCGGGTGGCGGTCAGAATCGCCCAGATGCCGACCAGCACGGCGAGCGGCGTTCCGGTGCGCCACACGGTGAAGCCCCCGGGGTCGTCGAGCGCGACCGGCTCACCGAAAAGGGTACGGATGGCCGGGTTGGCGGCGAGCGCCCGCAGCGCGCCGCCGTCCAGCACGCCGGCGAAGGTGCTCTGGTACTGCGCGGCGACCAGTGCGGACATCCCGGCGGCGACCGCGAGCACGACCAGCGCGCCGAACCGGAGCTGGCGGACCGCGAGGCCGATCACCGGTTTGCTCCATCCCCGTAGTAGTCCAGGAAAATCTCGGCCAGGCTGGGTTCTCGCATGCTGATCGAGGTCACCGAGCTGTCCGCGAGTTCCCGCAGCGTCGCCGCGGGCGGTCCGCTGAGCGAGAACCGCAGCCGCGAGCCGTCGAGCCGTTCGATCCCGGAAACCTCGGGCAGCCCGGCCAGCTCCGGTGGTGGCCCGGTGAAGCCGATCTCCACTTCGGTGCGGCGCATCCGGCGCAGTTCGGCGATTCCCGCGACCTCGACCAGCTCGCCAGCGCGCAGGATGCCGACCCGGTCGCAGACGGCCTCCACCTCGGCGAGCTGGTGCGAGCTGAGGAAAACCGCCTGACCGCGCTCGCGGGCTTCCACCACGCAACGCCGGAATTCCCGTTCCATCAGCGGGTCGAGGCCGCTGGTCGGTTCGTCGAGCACCAGCAGCGGGGCGCGGCAGGCGAACGCCGCCACCAGCGCCACCTTCTGCCGGTTGCCGGTCGAGTAGGCCTTGGCGCGCTTGCCGGGGTCGAGTTGGAACCGCTCGACGAGTTCGGCGCGGTAGGTCAGGTCCGGTGGTGGCCCGATCCGGCCGAGCAGGGCGAGGATCTCGGCGCCGGTCAGGTTCGGCCACAGCGCCACGTCGGCGGGCACGTGGGCGAGGTGCCGGTGCGCGCGGCGGACGTCGGCGGCGTGGTCACCGAAGATGGTGGCGCTGCCCGAGGACGGGCGGATCAGCCCGAGCAGCATGCGGATGGTGGTGGACTTCCCGGCGCCGTTCGGGCCGAGAAAGCCGAACACCTCACCGGGCGGTACCGAAATGGACAGCCCGTCGACCGCGACGGTGGCGCCGAATCGTTTGGTCAGCGCGCTGGTGCGGATGGCGTCGGTGCTCATGGTCGTCCTTCCGACAGCAGTGGAGAGCTACTGCCGACCAGGCTTCCCGGCGCACCTGGGGAGAACTGTACTCCGCGAGCGCCCGGGTTCAAGCGCGGTTTGAGGGTTGGCCGGACGGATTCCCTGGACCGGCGCGGAAAACTTTCCGGGGTGGATTCAACGAAACACTGAAGCACATGGATTTCGGAAACCGCGGAAGAAACCGGTGGTGGACGCTGCTCGCGGTGAGCGCGGCCCAGTTGCTGGTGGTGCTCGACGGCACGATCGTGAACATCGCGCTGCCCTCGGCGCAGCAGGCGCTCGGCCTGACCGACGCGAACCGGCAGTGGGCGATCACCGCCTACGCGCTGGCCTTCGGCGGGCTGTTGCTGATCGGCGGCCGGATCAGCGGGGTGCTCGGCCACCGCCGCGCGTTCGCCCTCGGCCTGCTCGGCTTCGCGGCCGCTTCGGCACTGGGTGGCGCTGCGGAGAATGCCCCGGTGCTGTTCGGCGCCCGCGCGCTGCAGGGCTTGTTCGCCGCTTTGCTCGCACCGGCCGGTTTGTCTTTGCTCACCACCACGTTTACCGACGCGGGGGACCGAGGGCGCGCTTTCGGCGTCTTCGCGGCGGTGGGCGCGGCGGGTTCGGCGGTCGGGCTGATCGCGGGTGGGGTGCTGACCGAGTACGCGAGCTGGCGGTGGTGCCTGTACATCAACGTACCGGTGGCGGTGGGCGCCGCCCTCGCGGTGAGGTTGGTGCCGCAGGCGCGACCAGTCGGCGAACGGGACCGGCCGGACGACGAGGGCGGACGGCTGGATGGCGAACTGGACCGGCCGGTTGGCGAGGGGGAGCGGCTGGACGGCGAACTGGACCGGTCGGCTGGCGAGCGGGGGCTGGATGGCGAGTGGGAGCGGCCGGTCAGCGACCGGGTGCGGCTGGGCGGCGAACGTAGACGGCAGGATGGCGTGCGGGGGCGGCCAGGTGGCGAGCGTGGGTTGTCCGGCGGTGATCTGGGGCGGCCAGTGCGCGAGCGCGGGCGGCCGGGTGGCGTGCGGGCGCGGTCGGTTGGCGAGGGCGGGCGAGTTGACGGCGAGCGGGTGCGGTCGGTGGGTGAGGGCAGGCGGCTGGATGGCGAGCGGGAGCGATCTGGCGGCGAACTCGGGCGGCCAGTGCGCGATCGCGGGCGGCTCGACTTGCCTGGCGCGGTGCTCAGCGCCACCGGGTTCGTTGCGCTGGTATGCGCGTTCACCGAGGCCGAAGCCCGCGGTTGGGGCTCGCCGGTGGTGGTGGCGCTCCTGGCTTTCGGCGGGTTGCTGCTGGCCGGGTTCGTGGCGGTGGAGCGCCGGGCCCCTCGGCCGCTGCTGCCGATGCGTGTGCTGGCCGACCCTGCCCGCGCGAGTGCGTTCCTGGCGGTCACGCTGCTGTTCGTCGCAATGTTCGGTTTCTACCTCTTCATGAGCTACCACACGCAGGCCGAGCTCGGATATTCGCCGGTGGAGGCCGGGCTTGTGCTGATCATCAACGCAACGGCGGCGCTGGCGGGCTCGATGCTCATCGCGGGACGGCTGCTCGGCCGGGTCCCGCCGGTGGTGCTCATCGTGCCGGGACTGCTCACGGCCGCCGCCGGGATTGGGGTGCTGGTCTGGTTTTCGGCGCTGGTGCCCGCGCTGGTGTTGACCGGACTCGGCCTCGGCTGCGTGTTGCCGCCGACGGCCAGCCTGGCCACCGCGGGGACGCGCGGGCACGACATCGGCGCCGCGTCGGCTGCCTACAACGCCTCCCAGCAACTCGGCGCCGCGCTCGGTGTGGCGTTGCTCAACACCATCGCGGTCAGCGCCACCACCACCGCCGGGCTCACCGTCGCGGTGGGCATTCTGCTGGTCGCGGCGTGTGTCACCGGTCCACTTCTGACTGTCGCTTCGCGACGGTCCCTAAAGGACCGAGCAGCGCGGACTGGCGCCCCCTGAAAAAGCGGTGGAGCGGCACCGAGGGTTGTGGTTACCGTGCGGCTGGTCGAGTTGTCCAGGCAAAGGACGTGCCGTTGTACCTCGGGTGAGAGTTCCCAAGCGCTGATTCGCCGCGCGTCGCGTTTGTGCGCCGTGCGTGGTTCTGCTGCGGTCTTCTCACCGAAACGGGTGTACTTCTGTGCGCAAAACCTGGGTTGTCGTACCCACTTGCCTGCCCATCGTGCTCCGCCGTTGTCATGCCTGCGCGTCCGGCCGCTTCCGGGTCGACGGCAAGTTCCGCGTCAACGCCAACCACAAGCTCCTCGACGCCTGGCTCCTCGCGTGCTGCACCGGCTGCGGGGACACCACGAAGCTCACCGTCCTGGAACGGGTGAACGTGCGTTCCGTGCCTCCCGAACTGCTCAACCGGTTGCACGACAACGATTCCACCCTGGCGGCCGAACTGCTCGAAGATCCGGCCCTGCTGCGCCGCAACCGCGTCGCGCTCGACTGGGGCAGAGCCTGGCGCCTGGACACCGGCGACAAGGACCACCAAGAAAGAGAGGTGATCGACGTATTGGTTCGCTTCGCGGCGCGGATCCCGGTCCGGCCCGTGCGGTTGATCGCCGAAGGCTGCGGTCTTTCGCGGGCGGAAGTCGAGCGGCTGATCGCGGTGGGCAAGGTGGTGTCGGCGGTCCGGTTGACCGGAAAGGTCTCCGCCGACTTCACCTTCACGCTCAAGCGCTGATCGGCCGGGGTTTCGCATCGCGGAGCAGGCCGGGCGCCAGGTAGCGGTGCACGGCCGACAGCGGCGGCCACACCACCCGCCCGAGGCGGCGGTCGTAACGCAGGTAGGTGCTCAGCGTGAGCCGCCCGTCCTTCGCTTCGACGACGAGATTGCCGGTGAGGAACCACGAACGCGCCTCCAGGCGGATCCGGTGCTCGCCGCGCTCGACGATGCGCCAGCCCGCGACGGTCTCCGGTGACGCCCCACGGCTGAGCCGGAGGCCCAGGAACCCGCGCCAGATCAGGGTTTCCGCCGGGCCGGGCACGTCACCGAAGAGCGCGCGAGCCCACTGCTCGGCGGTGGCCGTCACGTCGACGGAGCGGCTGAACGAGTCGGCGTAGTGCGCGCCGGGCAGCGGGCTGGTGGCCGTGAGCCAGGCGTTCTCCCAGCGACGGGTGAAGGCGGGCAATACCAGGAGATGGCGGAACGGCGTGATGGCCGCCAGGTACAGCCGTCCGAGCAGGCCGTTCGGCTTGACCAGCACGGCCATCCGGAGTTGCTGCTCGGCCGGGACCCAGCCGAGGTGCACGACGGCGTGCACGGTCCGGTTCGGCAGTTCCAGCACGCATTCGTCGGCGGTCCGGTAGACCGGGGTGGCGGCGCGGAGGTCCGACGGCACGTGGTCGCGCTGGGTTCCGGGCTCGTCGAGGCCCAGCATCGCGTCGAGCACCGCGGGGAAGTCGTCCGGTCCGGCGCCGGGGGTGTGGATCGCCCCGACCGCCCACACGTCCTCAAGGCGGAAGTCCCCGGCGAGTTCGTGGGGTTTCATGGCCACTCCGTTCTATACGATGGCGTATAGAACTAGGCTAGCCCGGTTTATACGGGTGCGTATATCGAGGGTGAGGTGACACACGTCGTGGGTGCGGCACGCACACCGCGCGACCGGTGGGTCGAAGAAGGACTGCGGGTACTGGCGGCCGACGGGGTGGACGCCGTCCGCGTCGAGGCGCTGGCCAAACGGCTGGGGGTCACCAAAGGCGGCTTCTACGGCTACTTCGCCGACCGCGGCGCCCTGCTCGAAGCCATGCTCGACACCTGGGAGCGCGAAAGCACGGACGAGGTGCTCGACCGGATCGAGCGCGAGGGCGGCGATCCGAAGCAGAAGGCCCACCGGGCCGGCATGCTGACCTTCTCCAGCGACCGGCTGCTGCCCATCGATCTCGCCGTCCGGAACTGGGCACGCCGCGACCCGGCG
Source organism: Amycolatopsis albispora (assembly GCF_003312875.1). NCBI lineage: Bacteria > Bacillati > Actinomycetota > Actinomycetes > Pseudonocardiales > Pseudonocardiaceae > Amycolatopsis > Amycolatopsis albispora. The sequence goes on along the minus strand of NZ_CP015163.1, from coordinate 4,265,256 downwards.
GTCGCGGACCGCCTGCGGCGCGTGGACAACCGGCGCATGGACCTGCTGCGCGAAATGATCGGCACCTTCTGCGACGACCCGGACGAGGTGGAAGCCCGCAGTACGCTGGCCTTCTGCGTGGCGATCGGGGAGCACTTCCTGGTCGCGGACCACCAGGGCCGCACCCGCGCCGACGTGCTCAACCGGGCCGCGGCCCTCCTGCTGAACCGCTGAGGTCAACCAGCGAACGGCGGTTTCGGGATTTCGAAGGTGGGGATGCGCGGCGCCAGCGAGGCCGGGGGCGGGCCCGGCTTGCCGGACACCACCCGCAGGATCGCGGTGCCGTCACGTACTTCCGCGAGCTGCATGGCGACCACACCGTCCGTCGGCTCGGGCGCCGGCTGCGCGCCCGTGCTGCACCTCGAACCGCTGCCGTTCTCGTAGAAGGTCGACACGCAGTTGGTCGACAGGCTGCCCGAACTGGTGCCGTCGCCCTGGGTTTCGAAGCGGATCCCGTTGCCCTCCACCGCCCGCACCACCAGCTTCGTGATCCCGGCGGTCCCGCTCAGCGCGATCTCGACCGGGCCGGACACCAGCACCTCGCAGTTGCCGTCGGCGCAGGCGGGGTAGTCGCGGCCGTTGGCGGCGGTCAGTTCCACGGGGGCCGGGCTCGCCACAGCGGTCTCCGAAGCGCTTTCCGGCGGTTCCGCCGAGCACCCGGCAAGCAGCAACAGGCCCAGCGGCCACAGCGTTTTTGTCCGCACACCAACAACTCTAGGGTCTCCGGCGCCCGCGAAGGGCTCGACGGCAGCTTGCGGACAAACCCGGGACCCCTCCGCCGGGGTGTTCCTACCCTCGGCGGATGGCGACAAAACTGGGCCGGGTCGCGCTCGGCGTGCTGTCGGTGGCCGCGGTGCTCGGTGGTGGCGCGCTTGTGGTGATGGTGGTGGTCTACTTCGGTGCCAGCGAATACCTGCCCGAGCTGACCGAGTTCGGCGGCTGGGCGATCATCGCCGGTCCGCTCGCGCTCGGCGTCTACACCGCGGGCGCGCTCGACGCGTCACCCGCCACGCGTGCGGCCACCGCGGTCGGCCTGGTGTTCGCCGCGTTCTTCGCCACCGAGCTGATCTCGTACGCGGTGTCGCTGACGGCCGATCGCGGCGGCCCGCGGGGCAACCTGGAAACCGGCACCGCCGGCGCCATCTGGCTGCTCGCCGGTGCGTTCTTCCTCTGGCGCCTCGCGGTCCGCCGCTGGCCGGTCAGCGGTCCCAGTCGACCGGCAGCACGACCGGACCACGCGTAGCCAGCCCGTCCTTCCACTCCACGTCGGCGTCGGCGAACCGCAGCCCGGGCAGCCGCCGCAGCAGGGTTTCCAGCGCCACCTGGAGTTCCATGCGGGCCAGCGGCGCGCCGAGGCAGTGGTGCGCGCCGTGCCCGAACCCGATGTGCGAAGCCTCGTCGCGGGAGAAGTCGATGCGGTCCGGGTCGGTGAAGACCGACTCGTCGCGGTTGGCCGACGCCAGCGCGGGCAGCACCGGCTCGCCCGCCCGCACCAGCACACCGCCGAGTTCGATGTCCTCCAGCGCGTACCGCGCGATGCCCGCGCCGATGCCGAGCGGCACGTACCGCATCAGTTCCTCGACCGCCTGCGGCACCCGGCCGAGATCCGCGCGCAGCTCCGCCAGTTCCTCCGGATGCGTCAGCAGCACGTAGACGAAGTTGGGGATCTGCGACGCCGTGGTCTCGTGCCCGGCGACCAGCAGCGCCTGCGCCAGCGACAGCAGTTCCTCTTCGGACAGCCGATCGTCGTTGTCCCGCGCGAGCGTCATCGCGCCGAGCAGGTCGTCGGTCGGTTCCTCGCGGCGCTGGGCGATCAGCCCGGCCATGTAGGTCCGCATCCGTTCCACGTACTCGGCCACCTGCTCCGGCGGGAACTTCGTGGTGGAGAGGAAGGCGTCGGACCACAGGCGGAAGTCGGCGCGGTCCTCGTACGGCACGCCCAGCAGTTCGCAGATGACCGTGATCGGCAGCGGCAGCGCGAAATCGGCGACCAAGTCGGCGGGCGCGCCCTTCGCCTGCATGGCGTCCACGAGCCCGTCGGCGATCTCCTGCGCGCGCGGCCGCAGCCGTTCCACGCTGCGCACGGTGAACGCCTTGGTGACCAGTCGCCGGAGCCGGCTGTGGTCCGGCGGGTCCATGCTCAGGATGTTGCCGGGCGGCGGGAGGTGCGCGCGCATGCGTGGCTCGTCGCGGCCGACGCTCGCCGCGCGGCTGAACCGCGGATCGCCGAGCACCATCTTGACGTCCTCGTAGCGCGTCGCCAGCCATGCCGGTTCGCCGTAGGGGAGCCGGACCCGGCTCAGGGGTTCTTCCTGCCGCAACGTCCGGAACAGCGGTTCGGACTCGAGCCGCTCCGGCTCGCTGAAGGGGTAGGACCGTGCTTCCGAAACTTGCCTGGTGGTCATCAACCGGCTCCTCTCCGTACCGGTCACATCCTAACCATTAAGTCAGTCGCTTGCTTGAGTTGTGACGTCGGTCGGTTTACCGACCAGTTCGGTCGGTAACTCGGTACGGTGATCACCATGGCCCGACCCTTCCGGCAGCAGGCGGACGCGGAGATCCTCGATCACGCCTCCGCCCTGTTCGCGCAGCACGGGTTCGCCCAGACCTCGCTGAAGGCCGTGGCGGACGCGGTCGGCCTGTCCAAAGCCGGACTGCTGCACCACTTCCCGAACAAGGAAGCCCTCTACGCGGCGGCGCACGAAGTCGCCCGCGAGCAGGGCAGGCGTGTGCTCGACCGGCTGGCAGCGCTGCCGCCTGGTCGTGAGCGGGACCTGCGCGCGCTCGACCTGCTCACCGACATCGCGCTGGACCGGCCCGGCCTGGTGGCCTTGGCCTTCCGCGCGGTGACCGCGCCGGACGCCGAACCCGCGCTCGACGCGGAGGACATGTTCGTCTCGGAGATCTTCGCCGTCGACACCGCCGTCACCGCCGTTGACTCCACCGCCGCCGATCCGCCCGAGCGGGTCGTGCGGGTCATCGGCGCGCTCAGCGCGCTGGCCGTGCTCACCCTGGCCGCCAACCAGCACGGCGAGAAGACCGCGTGGCGGCCACTGATCATCGCGACCTGCGCGGACGCGCTCGGCCACGGCAGGCCGTCGTCCGCCGGTTCCCCGTAACGACCAGGTGGAGGCCTGATTCCCGATGGCACGTCTGTTGTACCGGCTCGGCTTGGCCGCCCAGCGGCGCCGGCTGGCCGTGGTACTGGTCTGGGTCGCCGTGTTGCTCGGCGCGGGCGTCGGCGCCCTGACCCTGTCCGGCACCACCACCAACAACTTCTCGATTCCCGGCCAGGAGTCCACCACGGCGCTGGAGAAGATCAAGAGCGCCGGTGGTGGCGGCGCGACCGCCCAGGTGGTGATCCAGGCCCCGCCGGGGCAGCAGCTGGTCACGCCGGAGAACGCGCAGGCCGTCGGCGGCCTGGTGGCGAAGCTGAACACGCTGCCGGGCGCGGTCGGGGCGAGCAACCCGCTCGACCCGGCGAACCCGTCGATCAATCCCGACCTGAACACCGCCTACAGCACGGTGAGCTATTCCGCGCCGCCGGGCGGGGTCACCACCGAGCAGCAGGACGCGTTGTTCGCCGCGGTCGACCAGGCACGCGCGGGCGGGCTCACCGCCGAGGTGAAGGGTGAGGCGACCATGGTCGCCCCGCACGTCGGCGGTCCGGCCGAAGCCGTCGGGGTGGTGCTGGCGCTGGTGATCCTCGCGCTGACCTACGGCTCGCTGGTGGCGGCCGGGATGAACCTGCTGACCGCGTCGGTCGGCGTCGGCATCGGCGTGCTCGGCATCACCATCGCCACCGGGTTCATGGACCTGCAGTCGACCACCTCGGCGCTGGCGGGCATGCTCGGCCTGGCCGTCGGCATCGACTACGCGTTGTTCATCATCAACCGCTACCGGCACGAGCTACGCGAGGGCAAGGACGTGCCCACCGCGATCGGCACGGCCGTGGGCACCGCGGGCTCGGCGGTGCTGACCGCGGGCATCACGGTGATCATCGCGCTGCTCGGGCTGATCGTGGTCGGCATCCCGTTCCTGACGCAGATGGGTGTGGCCGCCGCCGCCACCATCGTGGTCGCCGTGCTGGTCGCGCTGACCCTGGTGCCCGCGGTGCTCGGTTTCCTCGGCAAGCGCGCGCTGCCGCGCAAGCAGCGCGAGGCGCCGGCCGAAGCGGAGACGGACAGCAAGTTCTACGGCGGCTGGATCGGCACGGTCACCAAGCGCCGCGTCGCGGTGCTGCTGCTGGCGATCATCGGGCTCGGCGCCATCGCGCTGCCGGTCATGCAGATGCGCACCACGCTGGTGCAGATCCCGCCCGCGGGCAGCACGCAGGAGCGGGCCGAGCAGCTGCTCACCGAGTCGTTCGGCGCCGGGGTCAACGGGCCGCTGATCGTGTTGTTCGAGGGGCCCGGCGCCTACGGTCAGGCCACCCAGGCGGCCGGGCCGATCGACGCGATCGGCGGCACCGCGATGGTGGTGCCGCCGAAGCCGGTGCCCGACGGCGCGCCCGCCATGCTCACGGTGATCCCCGAATCCGGGCCCACCAGTGAGGACACCGAGCACCTGGTGTCCGAGCTGCGTGCCTACCTGGCCGGGCTGGACGGGGTGGAGGCCTCGGTCACCGGGGCCACCGCGGTGAGCGTGGACGTGGCTGTCTCGCTCGACGAAGCGCTGCCGATCTACCTCGTGCTCGTGGTCGGCCTGGCGTTGCTGCTGCTGATCCTGGTGTTCCGGTCGCTGCTGGTGCCGCTGGTCGGGGTGCTGGGCTTCCTGCTCACCGTGGGCGCTTCGCTCGGCGCGACGGTCGCGGTGTTCCAGTGGGGCTGGCTCGGCAACGCGGTCAACCTGGACGCGCCGGGGCCGCTGATCAGCCTGACGCCGATCCTGGTGATCGGCATCCTGTTCGGGCTCGCCATGGACTACCAGATCTTCCTGGTGTCGCGGATGCACGAGGCGCACCACCGCGGGATCCCGCCGAAGGAGGCGATCGTCACCGGGTTCCGGCAGGCCGCCCCGGTGGTGGTGGCCGCGGCGCTGATCATGTTCTTCGTGTTCGCGGGCTTCGTGCCGGCCGGTGAACCGGCGATCAAGTCGATCGCGTTCGCGCTGGCGGTCGGCATTCTCGCGGACGCCTTCGTGGTGCGGATGGTCCTGGTCCCGGCGGCGCTGGCGCTGCTCGGGGAACGGGCGTGGTGGCTGCCGTCGTGGCTGCGGTGGCTGCCGGTGCTCGACGTCGAAGGCGCCGCCCTCACCGAGGAGCAGCCGAAACCGCGGGACCGGGAACCCGTCAACGCCTAGCCCAGAGCGATGTCACGAATGTGGCTTTCGAGACGTTTCGCGTCTCGAAAGCCACATTCGTGACACTAGGCCAGGGGTGTCGCCGGGGTCGTGGGCGCCCGTGTCCCCGAACGGACGGCGGACAGGGCGGCGGCGATGCCCTTGATCCCGTCGGTCATCGGCGCCGGGTCCAGTGAGTACGGCAGCCGGACGTACCGCTCGAACGCGCCCCCGACACCGAAGCGCGGCCCCGCCGCCAGGTGCACGCCGAACCGAGGGGCGACGGCGGCCAGTGCCGAGCTGACCGGTTCGGGCAGCCGCGCCCACACCGACAGCCCGCCGTCCGAACGGCCGACCGTCCAGTCCGGCAGGTGCTCGCCGACCAGCTCCAGCAGGAACGCCCGCCGCTCCCGCAGTTCGGCCAGCCTGCCGGGCAGCACCTGTTCGATCTCCCCGAGCAGTTCGGCGCAGGCGAGCTGCTCGACCACCGGCGTGCCGAGATCGGTACCGGCCCGTGCCTGCGCGAGCCGTTGCACCAGCCCGCGATCCGCGCGTAGCCAGCCGATCCGCAGCCCGCCCCAGAAGGTCTTCGCCGCCGAGCCGATCGACACCACGCCCGGCCGGTGCGCGGCCACCGGCACCGGCGGCGCGGTGTCCAGCGCCAGCTCGGTCATCGTCTCGTCGACCACCAGCCCGCCGTCGAACCGCAGCCGCGCTCTGTCCACTTCGGACATGAGCAGGCCGGTCGGGTTGTGGAAGTCCGGGATCAGGAACACCATCGCGGCCCCGCGAGCGGCCGCCGCCAGGCCGTCGACGTCCCAGCCGTCCTCGGTCACCGCGACCGGCGTGATCCGGCAGCCCGCCGACCGGAGCACCTGCAGCGCGTGCGGATAACTCGGGTGATCGGTCACCACGCGGTCGCGCGGGCGCAACGTCGTGCGGACCAGCAGGCTGAACGCGTGCTGGGCGCCGTTGGTGACCAGGATCTGCTCCGGGTCGGTCGCCAGCCCGCGCTCGGTGTACCGCCGGGCAACGGCGGCACGCAGCTCGGGCAGCCCGGCCGGGTGGTATCCGTGACGCGGCAGGTAGCGGGGGAGCCGGTCCAGCGCCCGCGTGTAGGCGCGGTGCAGCGCCTCGCCTGGCGCGGGCGGTGCCGCGTGCGAGAAGTCGATCAGATCCGGCCCGGGCGAAGCCGGTTCCGGCTGCGCGCGTGTCGGAACCTGCGTCCGGCCGCGTGCCCGGTCGCGGGAGCTGAGGTAGCCCTGTTCGCGCAGCGTCGCGTAGGCGGTGGACACCGTGGTGCGGCTGATGCCCAGCACCGCGGCCAGGTCCCGTTCGCCGGGCAGCGCGGTGTCCAGCGGCAGGCGGCCGTCCAGGATGAGCAGGCGGATCAGGTCGCTGAGCCGCCGGTGCGCCGGTCCGGCCCCGGCCGAGAAGTCCCCGAGCAGGCGGGCGAGCGCGTGGCTGCTGGTGTGCACCGGGCCAGCGTCCTCGATCTGGCCCTTTCCGGCAATGCCAGTCGCCACCCAAGATCACCGGTATGAGCACGCAGTCCGTGGCCCGGCGCATGACCGCGGGAGAGCAACTCCGCGCGGGCCGGAAGCTGCGCCGGATCCCGCAGTTGATCGCCGGCCTGATCGGTTACGGCACCTCCGTCACGTTCCTCGTCGAGTCCGGGCTCGGCGCGTCGAGCTGGAGCGTGCTCGCCGAAGGTGTCTCCGAACGCACCGGGCTGAGCTTCGGCTGGGCCACGAATCTGATCGCGGTGGCCGTGCTGCTGTTCTGGGTCCCGCTGCGGGAACTGCCCGGCCTCGGCACGCTGCTGAACGTGCTGCTGGTCGGCTTGTCCGCGGACCTCGCGGCGTGGCTGCTGCCGGTGCCGGAATCACTCGGCACGCGCTTGGCCTTCTTCGCCTTCGGCCTGCTCATGCTGACCTTCTCCGACGCTGTCTACCTCGGCGCCCGCTTCGGTTCCGGGCCACGCGACGGCCTGATGACCGGGGCCGTGCGGGTCACCGGCAGGCCGATCTGGCTGGTGCGCACCACGATCGAGATCGCCGTGCTCGCCGTCGGCTGGGCGCTCGGCGGCACGGCGGGCCTCGGCACCCTGGTGGTGGCGCTCGCGATGGGGCCGCTGGTGCAGCAGTTCCTGCGCGTCACCACGGTCCGGCTGCCCGGCGACCACCTTGACAAGCCCGCAAAACCCGGCTGAAAATACCCGACAATCGACAAGACCCAACAAGAGGAAACAGAGGTCGGCGGTGCGGAAGAGCGTTCTCGTCCTGGTCGGCCTGCTGCTCCTGGCGGGCGCGCTGCCCGTCGCGGCGGCTCCCCGGCAGCCCACGTACTTCAACAACGCGGCGACCCCGGGTGCCGATCCGTTCGTGCACTTCGACCGCGCCAGCGGGTACTACTACGCCTATTCGACCGAGGGCGCCGATCCCGGTTACCACTTCGGCATCTACCGCTCGCCGGACCTGGCCACCTGGGAGCACCTGCCCGGCGGCGCGCTCGAAGCGGGCAAGGCGGGCGCGTGGGCACACGACTGGTTCTGGGCGCCGGAGCTGTACCACAACGAGAAAACCGGGCTGTACTACCTGTTCTACTCGGGCCGGATGAACCAGAACGTGGCCGGGCACTTCAAGTACGCCGACTTCGAGGAGCCGTCGAAGGTGGGCGTCGCGGTGGCGGAGTCACCGGCCGGGCCGTTCCGCGACGTGGCGCCGGGCCCGCTGGACTACCACCCGTACGACCCGGACTACCACGACGTCAACCTGATCATGGACGCCGAGCAGAAGAAGCCGCCGGCCACGCTGGAAGAAGGCCGGACCGCGCCGCTGGGCACGTACATTCCGTTCATCGATCCCAACGTCTTCTTCGACGCCGACGGCCGGATCTACCTGTACTTCTCGCGCAACGCCTACCGGAACTGGGTGTGGGACACCGATCTCGGCAAGTACATCGAGGAATCCAACATCTACGCGGTCGAGCTGACCAGCGATTGGTGGCACGACCCGGCAGGCCGGACCAAGCCGGCGATCGCACCGTCCTATCGTGACGCCAACCTCGATCCCGCCGACCCGCCGGGCACCCGCAAGGACGGCTTCACCCCGATCCTGAACTACGGCTCGGACAAGCAGTCGTGGGAGAACGCGCACGTCGACGACTACGCGAAGTCGGGCGGGGCGAAGAAGGACCGGCGGTGGGCCGAAGGTTCGACCACCGTGCGCACCACCGACGAGCACGGCAAGCCGGTCTACCGCCTCACCTACTCGGCCAACAACTACGAGAACGAGCACTACGGCGTCGGGTACGCGACGGCCGACAGCCCGCTCGGGCCGTGGCGCAAGAGCCAGGCGAACCCGGTGCTGTCGCAGGATCCCGCGCAGGGCGTGTATTCGACCGGGCACGGCAGCATCACCGCGTCGCCGGATGGTTCCGAGCAGTTCTACGTCCACCACGGCCGTCCGTCCACAACGGACAACCGGCGGCTGTACAGCTCGCGGATGCGGGTGGCCGGTCCGCTCGCCATCGACCTGACCACTGCCGACCAGCCGCTGCCCGCCGGGGTCGGCCCGCTCGGCATCCGCGCCGACGAACGTGTGCTTCGCCTGCGGGCCGGGGTCCCGGGTGGCACCGGCGTGACCGTGCGCAGCGCGCCGGGCGCGGCGTTCGACCTGGGTAATCCGCTGAACCGGTTGCACGCCAAGCTCATTCCGTCGAGTGCGGGCACGGTGACGGTCAGCGGCGGCCGGGTCGAGGTGACCACGCACCGGCCGGGCGCCGCGGTGCTGGAGATCGGCTACCAGCGCCTGCGTGCCGACGGCTCGTACGCCGACGTCCCCCGCACCCGGACCGCCGTGCCGGTGCTCAGTCGCTGACGTACGCAGCGTCCTTTTTGGACTCGCGGGCCGCGTGGACGCGCTAGGCTGGCCGCATGGACTTCGAGGAGATCGTGGTCAAAACCGACCGGCTCGACTTCCCCGCGCTGGCCGCCGGGGACGGGCCCGTGGTGGTGTGCTGGCACGGCTTTCCCGATCACCCGGCGACCTTCGGGCCGCTGGCCGAGCGGCTGGTCGCCGCCGGCAGGCGGGTGATCGCGCCCTACCTGCGGGGTTTCCACCCGGACACCGCGGCCGAACTGGAGTATCCGGGCAGCCTCACCTTCGCCGCCGACGCGGCGGCCGTCGCCCGCGCGCTCGACCCGGGCGGCGTGGACATGATCGGACACGATGTCGGCGCGGGCATGGTCGGCCGGGTGGCCGCGGCCTGGCCGGAAGCCTTGCGCCGGGGCGTGACGATGGCGGTGCCGCCGCCCGCGACGCTGACCGCCGCGCTCAGCGATCCCGCGCAGCAGCAGCGGTTGTTCTACATGTGGTTGTTCAACGTCGAGGGGGTGGCCGAGACGGTGCTGCGGCTCGACCGGCGGCTGATCGACTACCTGTGGGCCACCTGGTCGCCGGGGCTGACCCCGTCACCGGAGCACCGCGAGCGCATCCACCGCATGTACGGCGACGAGCGGTTCATCGAGAACTCGCTGAAGGTCTACCGGGCGAACTTCGACCCCAGCAGGCACGATCCGGCGCTGGTGGACTTCGGCGGCCGCAGCGAGGCCGCCGCGAAGCTGCCGCTGCTGGTCATGGCGGGTGCCGACGACGGCTGCATCACCGTGGAGCACTTCGAGCAGGCGGAGCGGGGACTGGCACCGGGCTCGGAGGTCGCCGTGGTGCGCAACGCCGGGCACTTCCTGCACCTCGAGCAGCCGGACGAAGTCGCCGAGCGCGTGCTGCGCTGGTTCGGCGAACCAAGGTAGCCGATCAGAGGGTGGGCGGAAGCCGTCCCGAGCCGGCGAAGACCGGGCGCCGCGCCGTTCTGGCCGGCGCGCGGTCGAGCCGCTGCCGACCAGCCTTGACGTCGGCCAGCGCGTCGAGCAGCGTGGGATGCGTCGGCAGCACGGTGCTCACCCCGATCGCCTCGATCACCCGGTTCACCACCGGGCCCCAGGTCACCATCGCCCACGAGACGTTCGCCTCGGCCGCCGCGCTCGCCGCCTCCAGCAGCGTGGCCAGGCCCGCCGCGCCGAGAAAGCTCAGGCCGCGCAGGTCGAGCACGAAGTCTTCGCGGGCGGCGATGCGCTTGGCCAGGAACCGGGCCAGCACTGGTGCGCCGAGGCAATCGACGTCACCGGTCACGCATCCGATGATCACTCCGCTGCGGTGGACGCGGAGGTTGAGATAGACCTCTCCGGCCGTTGGCAAGGTGTGCTCCTCGCATCGCCGACGGGAAACCGCCCTTGGTCGCCCCATTATGCGCCTGGCGCACTGGGGCGGCACGGCGACGAAGGCTTAGCTTTCTAGTGCACGCGCCGTGGCCCGGTCGCCGAGCACGATCGGCAGTGAAAGCACGAAGGTGCAGCCACCGGGACCGCCGTCGGCGAGCACCAGATCCCCTTGGTGCGCCTTGGCGATCTCCTTCGACAGGTACAGCCCGAGCCCGGTGCCGGAGCGTGTGCTGCCGAGCCGTTCGAACTTGCCGAACAGCCGGTCGCGGTGCTCGGCGGGAATGCCGGGACCGCGGTCGCTGACCGAGATTTCCACGTGTTCGCCCGCGACCGCGATGCCGAGCCGGATCGGGCTGCCCGCCGGGCTGAACTTCGCCGCATTGCCGAGCAGGTTCACCAGGATCTGCCGGATGCGGAACGGATCGACCCCGGCCACCACGCCCGGTTCCGCCCGCAGTTCGATCGGGTGGTCTCCGGACAGTTCACCCAGTTCGCCGAGCACCGTGCGCGCCAGCTCGCCGAGATCGGTGGGCTCCAGCAGCAGTTCCAGCCCGCCGGAGAGCAGGCGCCCGGCGTCGGCGAGGTCCTGCACCAGGCGGTCCATCTGCCGCAGGCTGCGTGCCGTCGTGCCGAGTAGCTTGTGGACGGTCGCGGACGGCAGCCGGTCGCTCTGCGTCAGCAGCAGCTCGGTGATGCTGGTCAGGGCGGTGATCGGGGTGCGCAGTTCGTGGGCGCAGGTCACCGCGAGTTCCGCCTGCTGGTCCAGGCCGGGGTGGTCGTCGGCGACCGGGGCGGGCGGTGATTCCGTTCTGGCGCGGCCGATCTCGGAGAACAGGTCGGCGAGCAGGTTCGCCAGCAGCCGGGTCGAGCCGCCCTTCTCCACGTAGGCGGTGGCGCCGAGGCGCAGCGCCTGCTCGGCGACCTGGTCGCGGCCGTAGCCGGAGACCACGATGACTTTGGTGCCCGGCGAGGCCGCGAGGATCAGCGGCAGCGCCTCGAGCCCGTCCATGACCGGCATGGCCAGGTCGAGCAGCATCGCGTCGGGCTGGCGGTCGCCGGCGACGCGGACCGCCTCGACGCCGTCGGCCACCTCACCCACGACGGTGATGCCCGGCAACGATTCCAGCAGCGCGCGCAGCGCGAACCGGACTTCGCGGCTGTCGTCGGCGATGACCGCGGTGACCGGCGCGGCCGGCTGGGCTTCGGCCGCGGGCGGCGCCGGGGGCGCGAGTTCGGCGGGCTGCCGTCGCACGAGGTCGCCGGGCGCGATGCCGGTGCTGTTGTGCAACAGGTTCCGCATGGTTTCGCGGGCGGTGTCGAGGGTGCGGCGCAGCGTGCGTTCCGCCCGGTCGGCTTCGCCGGATTCCAGCGCGTACAAGGCCGCCGCCAGGCCCTGGATGACGTTGTCGTTGATCTCCAGGGCCTGCTGGCGCCGGCGATGCTCGTCCTGCAGCTGCCGCCTGGCCGACTCGGCTTCCTTGCGGCGGGTGATGTCGCGGGCCACCACCACGGCGACCGTGCCGCCGAAGGTGCCGTCGGGCTCCGGCAGCGGCCGCAGCGTGACCTCCGCCGGGAACTCGGTGCCGTCCGGTCGCCTGCCGGTGAGTTCGGCGCCCTGGACGGGGTTGCCGGTGTCCAGGTCCGGCAGCGCGCGGGCGATCCGCTGGCCGGTGAGTTCGCCGAACAGGTCGGCGGCCCGGTCGTTGACCAGGGTCACCTCGCCGTCGGCGTCGAAGCCGACGATGGCGTCGGTGCCGGATTCGAGCAGCAGCCGCGTTTCCGCCGCCGCCGTCCTGGCCGCGGTGATGTCCTGCGCGGTGCCGACGATCTTCCGCGCCACGCCCGATTTGTCCACCACCACGCTGGCGCGGCGGTTGAGCCAGCGGATCGTGCCGTCCGGCCACACCACGCGGTGCGCGAGTTCGGTGTCGAGGTGTTCGCGCAGTGCCCGGTCGTTGCTGGCGATGATGGCGTCGCGGTCTTCGGGGTGCACGTAGGAGAGCACGGTGCGGTAGTCGAGTTCGCGGGAGCGGGGGACCAGGCCGTAGAGGCGGAACATCTGGTCGCTCCAGGTCACCGCGTCGGTGGCCAGGTCGCGTTCCCAGCTGCCCACGCGGCCGACGCGCTCGGCCTCGGTGAACATCGCGGTGCGCTCGGTGACCCTGGCTTCCAGTTCGGCGCCCGCGCGTTCGCTGAGCGCGGCGGCCGTGCGCTGCTCGGCGGCCGCCGCGGCGAGCAGCAGGCCGGTCAGCACGAGCGCGCCGTTGAAGGACTGGAGCAGCACCATCCGGTTCAGCAGGTCCTGCCCGGCGAACGGCCCGGCCCCGAGCGCGGCGGCGATGGTGGTGCCGGTGGTGGCGATGACCAGGCAGGCGGAGACCACGGCGAGGCCGAGGCGCCAGGCGCTCCAGATCACCATCGGGAAGATGACGAACAGCCACGGCAGCTGCCCGGCGGCCACCGCGGTGGACAGCGCGAGCGTGCCGGTGACCAGTGCGGTCGCCTTGGCCCACTGGGTGGTCTGCTGACGGGCGTTGAACAACACGAGCAGCGGGGGCGCGAACACGAGCACGCCGGTCGCGTCGCCAGCCCACCAGACCGACCAGGCGGTGAGCACCTGATCGCCGGGAAGCGCACCGGCCGTGGTGAGGGTGGTGATGCCGACGGTGGCGCTGACCGCCATCCCGGCCATGGCGCCGAGCAGGACGAGCGCGACCACGTCGCGCAGCCGGGCCAGATCGGTGCGGAAGGCGGCGCGGCGCAACAGGTACACGGAGACGGCGGGCGCCGCGGCCGCGCCCGCGGCGATGACGAGCACCGCGAGCGGTGACGGCCCGAGCGGCGCGTTGGCGGCCAGCGACCCGAGCAGCGCCCCCGGCCAGAGCCGGACGCCGAAGCGCAGCATGGCGGCGAGCGCCAGCCCGGTCGACGGCCACAGCGGCGCGACCTGTCCGCGCACCAACGCGAATTCGAGCCCGAGGCGGGCGCCGAGGTAGTAGGCCGCCGCGAGCGCGAGCACCGCGGCGGCCCATCGCCCAGAACGCACCAGCACCACCCCGACGCTATGGGGTGCCGAACGCCGGAACCAGAGTCGAAAGACCCCACCGCGGGGGCGGCAGGGCGGACACGAATGTGGCTTTCGGGGCGGAATCGGCCCCGAAAGCCACATTCGTGTCCACCGGGTCTCCCGGCGCCTCCGGCTCGGCGCCGCACTCCGCTGCCCCCGGGGTGCACGCCGCAACCGCATCCGTGCCGCCGACCGGGGCCATCCCCGGTGGCCGCCGCCGCGCTCAACCGAGCCAGGGTGCTCGCCGCGTCCGCATCCGCCCCCGGGCAGCCGCCGCACTCAACCGAGCCGGACACACACCTCGCCCCATCCGCCCCCGCCCCATGCGAGGTCCCCTCCGTTGACCGGCTCAAAAGCGACCTCGCCGCCTTGCCGAAGGCAAGGCAAACAATATGGTCTAGACCACCCGAAAGTAGGTACTCCGGCTGCCGTGGCGGCGGTTACCTTGGATCGACGGCCGTGTTCTCTGCTGTGGCAACGACGCTTCGAGATAGGGAGCCTGGGTATGTTCGGTCGTAGATCCCGCGCGCTTCTGGTCGCCTTGGCGGCCCTGCTGGCGGTACCACTGAGTCCGGCGAGCGCCACGGAAACCGCCGCCCAAAACGCGGAGACCTGTCCGGTGAAGTCGAAACCGGCGGGCAAGGTGCTCCAGGGTTACTGGGAGAACTGGGACGGCGCCGCCAACGGCGTGCACCCGCCGCTCGGCTGGATCCCGATCACCGACTCCCGCATCGCCGCGCACGGGTACAACGTGCTCAACGCGGCCTTCCCGGTGATCCTCTCCGACGGCACCGTGCTGTGGGAGGACGGCATGGACTCCACGGTCAAGGTCGCCACCCCGGCCGAGATGTGCGCGGCGAAGGCCGCCGGCGCCACCATCCTGATGTCGATCGGCGGCGCCACCGCGGGCATCGACCTGAACTCCGCCGCGGTGGCCGATCGGTTCGTCGCCACGATCGTGCCGATCCTGAAGAAGTACAACTTCGACGGCATCGACATCGACATCGAGACCGGGCTGGTGGGCAGCGGCAACATCGGCACGCCGTCGGCGTCGCAGGCCAACCTGATCCGGATCATCGACGGCGTGCTGGCGCAGATGCCGCCGAACTTCGGGCTCACCATGGCCCCCGAGACCGCCTACGTCACCGGCGGCAGCGTGGTCTACGGCTCGATCTGGGGCGCCTACCTGCCGATCATCAAGAAGTACGCGGACAACGGCAGGCTGTGGTGGCTGAACATGCAGTACTACAACGGCAGCATGTACGGCTGCGCCGGTGACTCGTACCAGGCGGGCACCGTGCAGGGTTTCACCGTGCAGACCAACTGCCTGAACCAGGGCCTGGTGGTGCAGGGCACCACGATCCGGGTGCCGTACGACAAGCAGGTGCCCGGCCTGCCCGCGCAGCCGGGCGCCGGCGGCGGGTACATGTCGACCGGGCTGGTGGCGCAGGCGTGGAACACCTACTCGGGCGCGCTCAAGGGCCTGATGACCTGGTCCATCAACTGGGACGGTTCCCGCAACTGGACCTTCGGGAACAACGTGAAGTCCCTCCAAGGCCGCTGACCCCCCACCCCCGCATGTCACGAATGTGGCTTTCGAGACGCCAAACGTCTCGAAAGCCACATTCGTGACACCGGCCCCCGTGGGCCCTTGAAAGATACATGCCTGTTGGTATGTAATTGCGGCGGCAGGAAGGAGGCCGCCGTGGTGAACAGGGTGTACGTCGCCGGAGTCGGCATGACCAGGTTCGAGAAGCCCGGCCGCCGGGAGGGCTGGGACTACCCGCAGATGGCCAGGGAGTCCGGCAGCAATGCGCTCACCGACGCCGGGATCGAGTACGCGCAGGTCGAGCAGGCCTACGTCGGTTATGTCTACGGCGAATCGACCTCCGGGCAGCGCGCGGTCTACGAACTGGGCCTGACCGGCATTCCGATCGTCAACGTCAACAACAACTGCTCCACCGGCTCCACCGCGCTGTACCTGGCCGCGCAGGCGGTCAGGAGCGGGCAGGCCGACTGCGTGCTGGCGCTGGGCTTCGAAAAGATGCAGCCCGGTTCGCTCGGGTCCACTTTCGACGATCGCGAACAGCCACTGGGCAACCACATCCAGGCGCTGGCCGAGATCTCCGAGGTGCTCTTCCCGCCCGCGCCGTGGATGTTCGGCGCCGCCGGGCGTGAGCACATGAAGCAGTACGGCACCACCGCCGAGCACTTCGCGAAGATCGGCCTCAAGAACCACCGGCACTCGGTGCACAACCCCTACGCGCAGTTCCAGGACGAGTACACGCTCGACGAGATCCTCGGTTCGCGGATGATCTACGACCCGCTGACCAAGCTCCAGTGCTCGCCGACCTCGGACGGTTCGGGGGCCGCCGTGCTGGTCAGCGAGTCCTTTGTGGAGGAGCACGGGCTGGCCGGTCGGGCGGTGGAGATCGTCGGCCAGGCGATGACCACCGACTTCGCGTCCACTTTCGACGGCAGTGCGAAGAACATCGTCGGCCACGACATGAACGTGCGGGCCGCGCGGAAGGTCTACGAGCAGTCCGGCCTCGGCCCCGCCGACTTCGGGGTGATCGAGCTGCACGACTGCTTCTCGGCCAACGAGCTGCTGCTCTACGAAGCACTCGGCCTGTGTGCCGACGGCGAAGCCGGGCAGCTCATCGACGACGGCCAGACCACCTACGGCGGCAAGTGGGTGGTGAACCCGTCCGGCGGGCTGATCTCGAAAGGACACCCGCTCGGTGCCACCGGCCTGGCGCAGTGCGCCGAACTGACCTGGCAGCTCCGCGGCACCGCGGGCGCGCGGCAGGTCGAAGGCGTCACCGCCGCGCTGCAGCACAACATCGGCCTCGGCGGCGCCGCCGTGGTCACCGCCTACCAGCGCGCCGAGCGCTGAACCAGCAGAGGAGAACGCACCATGGGCAAGGTCAACGCGTCGGTGGAGCTGCCCGCCCCGCGGGAGAAGGTGTGGGCCGAGTTCTCGAACCCGAACAACTTCGAGAAGTGGCTGACCATCCACACCAAGTGGAAGGGCGAGGTGCCCGCCGAGTTCAGCGCGGGCGCGCAGGCCACCGAGGTGGTCACCATGCTCGGCATGGCGAACGCGATCGCGTGGACGGTCGGCGAGTTCGAGCCACCGCACCGGCTGGTCATCTCCGGCACCGGGATGGCCGGGGTGAAGGTCACCTTCGAACTCCGCGTCGAGGACGCGGGGGAGCGGTCCACCGCGACCATCGACGCCGAGTTCAGCGGGCAGATGATCGTCGGCGCGCTGGGCAAGGCGGTGGAGAAGGACGCCAGGAAGAACCTGGAGAAGTCGCTGGAGAACTTCGCCGAACTGGTCGCGTGATGGACGACGAGCTGAAGTTCGATCCGGGGAACCTCGGCAAGTGGACGGACGAGATCCGGTTCGACGTGACCGCCGAGCGGATCGCGGAGTACGCGGCCGCCACCAACGACCCGATCCCGGCGCACCGGGACGGGGTGGTGGCGAGCCCGGTGTTCGCGATCGTGCCGGTGTTCCAGTCGCTGCTGGAACCCGCGCTGGAGGTGGTGCCGCTGCCGCTGATCGGCCGGGTGCTGCACGGCGAGCAGGATTTCCGGTTCCACCAGGTGATCCGCCCCGGCGACCGGCTGGTGTCCAGGGCCAGGATGCTCGGCTACCGCGGCCGGCCCAAGGGCACCGCGGCCCACGTGCACCTGGAAACCCGGACGGAGGCCGGGGAACCGGTCAACGACCAGCACGTGACCTTTGTCGTCCGCGGGTTCGACGCGGGCGAGCAGGTCGGCGAACTCGCGCCGGGGCACCGCTTCGACGAGTCGCTGCGCGAGCAACCGCCCGTGGCGGAAGTCACGCAGCACATCGACGAGGACCAGACGTTCCGGTACGGCCCCGCCGCCGGTGACCCGATGCCGATCCACCTCGACGAGGAGATCGCGAAGGAGGCCGGGCTGCCCGGCATCATCGCGCACGGCCTGTGCAGCATGGCGTTCACTTCGTGGGCCGCGCTGACCGAACTCGCCGGCTCCGACGTGACCCGCTTGCGGCGGCTCGCGGTTCGCTTCGCCAAGCCGGTTTTCCCTGGGCAGGACCTGCACACGCGCTTCTGGCGCGCCGGTTCCGGCGCCTATGCCTACGAAACCACCGCCGGGGCGCAGGTGGTGCTCACCGACGGCCTCGCCGAGATCACCGACTGAAGGAGAACACCCAGCATGGGAGCACTGGACGGACGGGTCGCGGTGATCACCGGCGCCGGTCGCGGCATCGGGCGCGAGCACGCGCTGCTGTTCGCCGCGGAGGGCGCGGCGGTGGTGGTCAACGATCTGGGCGGGGCCAACGACGGCAGCGGATCGGACGCCGGACCGGCGCAGGAAGTGGTGGCGGAGATCACCGCGGCGGGTGGGAAAGCGGTCGCCAGCACCGCCGACGTGGCCACCTGGGACGGTGCCTCGCGGCTGGTCGAGCAGGCGGTGGCGGAGTTCGGGAAGCTCGACGTGGTGGTGAACAATGCGGGCATCCTGCGCGACGCCTTCCTGGCCGGGATGACCGAAGCGCAGTGGGACGCGGTGATCGCGGTGCACCTCAAGGGGCACGCGGCGGTGCTGCACCACGCGGCGGCGTACTGGAAGGCGCGGGCGAAGGCCGGCGAACCCGTTGCCGCCGCGGTGATCAACACGGCTTCGGCGTCGGGAACCACGCTGCCGAACGCGGGACAGGCGAACTACGGGGCGGCCAAGGCGGGGATCGCCGCGCTCACCCTGGTGGCCGCGGCGGAACTCGAGCGCTACGGCGTGCGGGTGAACGCGATCGCCCCGATCGCGCGTACGCGGCTCACGCTGGCTACTCCGGGCATGGGCGCGATTTTCGCGCAGGAGGTCGAAGAGGGCGAGTTCGACGCCTTCTCCCCGGCCAACATCGCGCCGCTGGTGGCCTACCTGGCGACCGAGCGGTGCCCGCACACCGGCCAGGTCTTCGCCGTGCAGGGCGGTTCCATCCAGTTGCTGCGGGGCTGGTCGGTGGCCGAGACCACGGAAACCGAGGACCCGTGGACGATCGGCGAAGTGGGTTCGCGGCTGTCGGCCTGGTCACCCACATAGCGAAATTCGCATACCACTCAGTGAGCGGTGTCGCGCGCGCCGTCACCTTCCTACGCTGGAGGGGCTCGTTCGCCGACGAGGAAGGTGGTTCCGTGATGGGTGGATGCAACTGCTGCAGCTCCTGCACCGGTGCCAACTGCGGCTGCTGCGGGAGCTGCGGCTGACGCGGCCGGTCGCCGCCATGAACGGGTCAGCGCCGTGCGGTGACCCGCTCATGGCGCTGCTTCACAGGCGTTCCTGGAGCGCTTCGGCGGCCGCCAGCAGATCCGCCGCCCAGCGCGCGCCCGGCTTGCGCCCGATGCGCTCGATCGGCCCGGAAACCGACACCGCGGCGACCACCGTCCCCGAGGAATCCCGCACCGGTGCCGAGACACTCGCCACACCCGGCTCACGCTCGGCCACGCTTTGCGCCCAGCCGCGCCGCCGGACCTCCAGCAGCGTGCGCTCCCCGTAGACCGCGTCGGTCAGGATCGCGCGCTGGGTGTGTGGATCCGACCACGCGGCGAGCACCTTGGCGCCGGAGCCGGCGGTCATCGGCAGCCGTGAACCGATCGGCACGGTGTCGCGCAGGCCACTCGGCGGTTCCGCGGTGGACACACAAACCCGTTGCACGCCATCGCGGCGGTAGAGCTGCACGCTCTCGCCGGTGATGTCGCGCAGCTTCGGCAGCACCGAGCTCGCCGCGTCGAGCAGCGGATCCGTTGTGCCACCGGCGAGTTCGGCCAGCGCCGTGCCCGGCCGCCAGCGCCCGTCCGGCCCGCGCCGGAGCAGTCTGTGCACCTCCAGCCCGACCGCCAGCCGGTGCGCCGTCGCGCGCGGAAGGCCGGTCCGGCTGCAGAGTTCGGCGAGCCCGCAGGGATCTTCGGCGACCGCCTGCAGCACGGCCACCGCCTTGTCCAGGACTCCGATACCGCTATGCTGTCCCACAGCGCGATACTATCTTCCCGAAGTTTGGGAAGTCCAGATCCTGGGAAAATCCCGGTAACGTCTTATGGGAGGTGCCCTGATGTCTTCGAACCGGGGCCGCACGCTGGCGGAAAAGGTGTGGGACGCACATGTGGTGCGCCGCGGTGAGGGAGCCGAGCCCGACCTGCTCTACATCGACCTGCACCTGGTGCACGAAGTGACCAGCCCGCAGGCCTTCGACGGCCTCCGGCTGGCGGGCAGGCCGGTGCGCAGGCCGGACCTGACCATCGCCACCGAGGACCACAACGTGCCGACGGTCGACATCGAACTGCCGATCGCCGATCCCGTTTCGCGGACCCAGGTCGACACGCTTCGCCGCAACTGCAAGGAGTTCGGCGTCCGGCTGCACCCGATGGGCGACGCCGAGCAGGGCATCGTGCACGTGATCGGCCCGCAGCTCGGACTGACCCAGCCGGGCATGACGGTGGTCTGCGGTGACAGTCACACCTCCACGCACGGCGCGTTCGGCGCGATGGCCTTCGGCATCGGCACCTCCGAGGTGGAGCACGTGCTGGCCACCCAGACGCTGCCGCTGCGTCCATTCAAGACGATGGCGATCAACGTCGACGGGCAGCTGCGCCCCGGCGTGACCGCGAAGGACATCATCCTCGCGGTGATCGCCAAGATCGGCACCGGCGGCGGGCAGGGCTACGTGCTCGAGTACCGCGGCAACGCGATCGAGGCGCTGTCCATGGAAGCCCGGATGACGGTGTGCAACATGTCGATCGAGGCGGGCGCCCGCGCCGGGATGATCGCGCCGGACGAGGTGACCTTCGACTACCTCAAGGGCCGCCCGCACGCGCCGCGGGGCGCGGACTGGGATGCCGCGGTGGCGGCCTGGCGCGAGCTGAAGACCGACGACGACGCCGAGTTCGACGCCGAGGTGCACCTCGACGCCGACTCGCTGACCCCGTTCGTGACCTGGGGCACCAACCCGGGGCAGGGCCTGCCGCTGGGCGAGTCGGTGCCCGATCCCGAGGCCATCGCCGACGAGAACGAGCGGTTCGCCGCCGAGAAGGCCCTGTCCTATATGGACCTCAAGCCGGGTACCCCGCTGCGGGAGATCCAGGTGGACACCGTCTTCCTCGGCTCGTGCACGAACGGCCGGATCGAGGACCTGCGGGCCGCCGCGGCGGTGCTGGCCGGGCACAAGGTGGCCGACGGCGTGCGGATGCTGGTGGTGCCGGGTTCGATGCGGGTGCGCCAGGCCGCCGAAGCCGAGGGCCTGCACAAGATCTTTACCGACGCCGGCGCCGAATGGCGGCAGGCCGGCTGCTCGATGTGCCTCGGCATGAACCCGGACCAGCTCAAGCCGGGCGAGCGCAGCGCGTCGACCTCCAACCGGAACTTCGAGGGCAGGCAGGGCAAGGGCGGCCGGACGCACCTGGTCTCGCCGCTGGTGGCCGCCGCGACCGCGGTCCGCGGCACGCTGTCCTCGCCGGAGGACCTGGTCCCCGCCGCCGCCGGTACCCCCCAGTAACCCCAGCTTCAGGAGTCATCCCATCATGGACCCCTTCACCACCCACACCGGCGTCGGCGTGCCGCTGCGCCGGTCCAACGTGGACACTGACCAGATCATCCCGGCCGTCTACCTCAAGCGCGTGACCCGCACCGGGTTCGAGGACGGGCTGTTCGCCGCCTGGCGCTCGGACAGCGAGTTCGTGCTGAACCAGGAGCCCTTCCGGGCGGGCAGCGTGCTGGTCGCCGGGCCGGACTTCGGCACCGGCTCGTCCCGCGAGCACGCGGTCTGGGCGCTGATGAACTACGGCTTCCGCGTGGTCATCTCGTCCCGGTTCGCCGACATCTTCCGCGGCAACTCCGGCAAGCAGGGCCTGCTGGCCGCCCAGTGCGAGCAGTCCGACGTCGAGCTGCTCTGGAAGCTGCTCGAGAACGACCCCGGCACGGAGGTCACCGTGGACCTCCAGGCGAAGACGGTGCGGGCCAAGGACTTCACCGCGCCCTTCACGATCGACGACTACACCCGCTGGCGGCTGCTCGAGGGGCTGGATGACATCGCTCTCACCCTGCGACACGCCGAAGAGATCGATTCGTTCGAAGCCGGTCGTCCTTCGTGGAAGCCGGTGACCACCCCGCTGGGCGGCTGAGCTGCACGGATTCCCTGCTCAACAAGGGAATCCAGGCCCCGCCGAAGGGCGGTACACCCGTGCCAGACGGCCCGCTGGAGCCCCGCCGAGGGTCCCTCTAGAGGCGGAACCACCGCCGATACAAGGGAAAAAATCCGCGTGCCGTTTGGAATTTGTGCTGCATTGGTAATACCGTGTGCGCAAGTCGGCCGAAGGAGGCCGTGTACGGATAGTTCTTCTTGGAGGACCGGAATGGCCAACAAGGCCCAGCTGATCGAGGCGCTGTCGGAGCGTCTGGGCGACAAAAAGGTTGCATCGGAAGCGGTCGACGGTCTCGTCGACATCATCATCCGGACGGTCAACAAGGGCGAGAAGGTGAACATCACCGGCTTCGGGGTGTTCGAGAAGCGCGCCCGCGCCGCCCGGACCGCTCGGAACCCGCGTACCGGTGAGACGGTCCGCGTCAAGAAGACCAACGTGCCTGCCTTCCGCGCCGGCACGACCTTCAAGGACGTGGTGAGCGGCGCGAAGAAGCTGCCGAAGGTCACCGCCGCCAAGCGCGCCACCGCGGGTACCCGTGCCGCGAGCACCACCACTCGCGCCACCACCACCCGGGCGACGGCCAGCCGTCCCAGCACCACCCGCAGCACCACGACTCGCACGCGCGCCACCGCCACGCGCAGCACCGCCGCGAGCCGCACCGCTGCCAAGGCGGCGCCGAAGACGGCCGCGAAGGCGACCACGGCCAAGGCGACCACGGCGAAGAAGACCACCGCCAAGGCCGCCCCGAAGGCGGCGGCGAAGACCACCGCCAAGGCCACCACCAAGGCCGCTCCCAAGGCGACCGCCGCGAAGAAGACCACCGCGGCCAAGCGCACCACCGCCGCGAAGAAGAAGTAGTTCGCGGCAAGAGCGGTACCTACGGCAGGGCCCCGTGCTGACTCGGCACGGGGCCCTGCCGCGTCCGGAGCCGGGTTGGGGGCCGTGGGTGGCCTGGGTTGTCGCCGTTTTCGGAGCTGGGGTTGCGGCCGGGTAGCCGCTGTGCTGTCGCCGCTTGGCCGCTGGGGTTGCCGCGGTGCGTTGTGGCGCTGGAGCCGGGTTGTTGCTGCGTAGCCGCCGTGCTGTAGCGGTGTAACCGCCGGGGTTGCCGCCACGTTGTTGCGGGGCTGGGGCTGGGGTTGCGGCCGCCCTTGTGCGGCGCTGGAGCCCGGGGGTTGCGGCTGCGTAGCCGCCAAGCTGTTGCTGCGGTATGGCCGCTGGGTCGCCGCGGCGTTGTTGCCGCGTAGCCGCTGGGTTGCCGCTGCGCTGTGGCCGGTTTGTTGCCGCGCTGTCGGCGGGTGTTGCCGTGTTGTGGCCGCGTTGTTGGCGGGTTGTTGCGGCGTGGCCGCCGGATGGTCACCGCGCTGTCGGCAGGGGTTGCTGCGTAGCCGCCGGGATTGCCGCCGCGCTGGGCCGGGGTTGTGGCATGACCGCCGCGTTGTCGGTGGGTTGTTGCCGTGCCGCTGCGGTGTTGTGGTGGCGGTTTTCGTTGCGTTGTTGGCGCGTTGTCGGATGTGGTGGCTCGCCAGGTGACCACACGCAACTCGCCAACTGGCGCACTCGCCGCCCGCGCCGCTGTGACGTTCGGCGAGTGCGCGCCCGCACCCCCGCTCGCTAGAGTCGAGAACCGCGGCGCGCGACCGCGGCCTGAGGAGGTAGCCGTCATCGACATCCGGCTGCTCGGCTCGTTCGAAGCCACGATCGGAGGTTTGCCGGTAGCACTGACCAGTGCGCGCCAGCGCGCGCTGCTCGCCGGGCTCGCGTTGTCCGCTGGCCGCCCGGTGTCGATCGACACGCTGGCACGGTACGTCTGGGGCGAAAGCCTGCCCGCCCGCGTGCGCGGCAGCCTGCACACCTACGTGATGCGCCTGCGCCGCCTGATCGGCGAGGAAACCGTGGCCACCGCGCCCGACGGCTACCGGCTCGCCATCGAACCGGACCGGGTGGACGCGCTGCGCTTCCTCCGCCTGCTCGACGACGCCGTGGAACAACCGGATCCGGTCGCCGAACGACGCATGCTCGTCACCGCGCTGGCGCTGTGGCACGGCACCCCGCTGGAGGGCGTCGGTTCCCCCGCGCTGGCCGGGGAATGGGCGCCGCTGCTGACCGAGCGGTACCTGCTCGCGGTGGAGCGGCGGATCGATCTCGACGCCGGCGCGGGCGAAGGCGCCGACCTCGCCGCCGAGCTGACCGAGCTGATCGCGCGCTACCCGCTGCGGGAGTCCTTGTGGGAGCGGCTGGTGGCCGAGCTGGCCCGCACCGGCCGCCGCGCCGAAGCGCTGGCCAGGTACGCGAAACTGCGGGAGCTGCTGGCCGAGCAACTCGGCGTCGAGCCGGGCGCGGAACTGCGCCGCCTGCACCTGGAACTGCTTTCCGCCGAAGCGCCACCGGCACCGGCCGCCCGCGCGGAGGTCCCGCGGCAGCTGCCGTTCGACGTCACGCGCTTCACCGGCCGCGACAGCGAACTCGCCGAGCTGGACGAGTTCCTCGCCGGGCAGCACGAACGCTCCACCGCGATCGCCGTCATCGAAGGCGCCGCCGGGGTCGGCAAGACCTCGCTCGCCGTGCACTGGTCGCACCGCGTCCGCGACCGCTTCCCCGACGGGCAGCTCTTCCTCGACCTGCGCGGGCATTCCGCCGACGCCCCGATCACCCCCGACGCGGCGCTGGGCCGGTTCCTGCGCGCGGTCGGCGTGGCTGCCGAGGCGATTCCTTCCACAGTGGAGGAACGCTCGGCGATGCTGCGCAGCAGGCTGGCCGGGGCGCGGATGCTGTTGCTGCTGGACAACGCGCACGACGCGGCCCAGGTCCGGCCGCTGCTCCCTGGCTCGGGCAACCTGGTCGTGGTCACCAGCCGCAGCCAGTTGCGGGGCCTGGTGGCCCGTGAGGGCGCCCATCGCCTCGCGCTGGGGTCCCTGGACCACCGCGGCGCCACGGCGCTCCTGGCGGGCAGTGTGGGCCATTCCCGGCTGGCCGCCGAACCCGACGCGGTGGCCGAACTCGCCGACCTGTGCGGCGGGCTGCCGCTCGCGCTGGCGCTGGCGGGGGAGCGGGCGTCCCGGTTCGGCGGCATGTCCATCGCCGGGATCGTGGAGGAACTGCGGGACCAGCGCTCGCGCCTGGACACCCTGCGCGACCCGCACGACACCGGCACCGATCTGCGTGCCGCGTTCTCGTGGTCCTACAAGGCACTGCGCCCGGAAGCGGCGAAGCTGTTCCGGCTGCTCGGCCTGCACCCCGGCGTGGACATCAGCCTGTCCGCCGCCGCGGTGCTGTGCGGCAGGCCGGTGCGGGAAACCAGGGACCTGCTCGACCAGCTCGCGTCCGCGCACCTGCTCAACCAGCCGCGCGCCGACCGGTACCAGTTCCACGACCTCCTGCGCGTCTACGCGGTGGAACGGCTGGAGGAGGCGGAAAGCCCGGCGGAGCAGGAACACGCCTTCCGCAGGCTGCTCGACTGGTACCTGTGCACCGCCGCCGAAGCCAACAGCCAGGTGCGGCCCGACCTGCTCACCGCCGACGTGGTGCTGCCCGAGATCGACGGTCCCGCGGTGCGGTTCCCCGACCGCGCCGCGGCGACCGCCTGGTACCTCGGCGAACGGTCCACCTTGGTGGCGCTGGTGGCCGCCGCGGCCCGGCGCCGCTGGGCGGACCGCGCGTGGCAGCTCAGCTGGCTGCTGCGGGGCTTCAACGCCGAACGCCACGACATCGACGAGTGGATCGAGATGGCGCGCCACGCGGTGGAGGTCGCCGAAGCCGAGGGTGACCGGCTCGGCCTGCAGTACGCGGCGAACAACCTGGGTACGGCGTTGCTGCGGGCCTCGCGCACCGACGAAGCGCTCGCCGTGCTGGAGCAGGGACTCGCCGCCGCGCCCGAGGGCGGGAACGCGCTCAGCGTGGCCATCCTGAGCAATCTCGCCGGTGCCTACTACCTCCGCGCCGAATACGAGGAGTCCTACCGCTACAGCTCGGCGGGCGTGGAAGTGGCGCGCCGCTCCGGGGAGCAGACCTACGTCGCGCACGCCGAGCTGAACCTGAGCGCCAGCTGCATCGGGCTCGGCAAGTTCGACGACGCCGCCGAGCACGCCAAGAAGGCGGAGGAGGCCTTCCGCGCCGTCGGCGACCAGTACCACTCCGCGCTGGCGAAGGGGAACCACGCCGAGGCGCTGGGCCGCGCCGGCCGGTACGACGAGGCCATGGAGCACGGCCTGCGCGCGCTGGCGTCGCTGCGGGAGATGGGTGCCGACTACGGCAGCATCGACGTGCTCATCACGCTCGGCCGCATCCAGCACTCGATGGACGAGCACGCAGGCGCGCGGGAGCACTGGCTGGAAGCGCTGGAGACCTGCCTGCGGCTCAACGATCCCCGTACCGGGGAAGTGCGTGGCCTGCTCGCCGGGCTCGCCACACCGGAGCGGGATGCGCCGCACCCCTAGACCGTCGCATCCCGCCCGGCAACGGGCGTGGACGCAGTACAGCAGGATGGGCTGTCAGGTCGCTGTCACTCGCCTTTCGCGCTGTTCAACGGCGAAGGCGAGGGCAGCTGGCTGGCGAAGTAGGTGGCCGCGGCCAGGCGCGGGCCGTCGTTCCCGGCGGCGGGCCGGAAGCTGAGCAACCACAACGAACCCTTCTTCGCCGGCGCGGGCCGCCGCTGCTGCTCGGCGTCGGTGACCCGGCTGCGCAGGTCGAGCTGGACCCCGTCGCGTTCGGCCAGCTGCGTGACCACGTCCGGGATCACCCCGCCCTGGCTGCAGATCAGCGGCGTGCCGCCGTCACCGGCGATGGCCAGGAACCGCGCCAGGCCGAGCACCGGGTCGGCCCAGTAACCCTCTTCGGAGAGCAGGTGTTCCTGGATCACCTCGGTGCCGAGGTCCTCGGCGACCTTCTGCACGGTCTGCACGCACCGCAGGCGCGGCGCGGAAAGCACCCGGTCCGGGCCGAACAGCGTGGTGACCGCGCGCACACCATCGGCCTGCCGCAGCCCGGCGTTGGACAGCGGGCGCAGGTCATCGTCCCCGGTCCACTCGTCGCGCTTGCCCGCCTTGGCGTGGCGGACCAGCAGCACGGTGGTCAGGTCGGCGGGCAGCGCGCAGAACTCGCGCAGCGTCTCCACATCCCCCTGGCGGGTCAGGATCGCCTCGGCTTCGGCCGGGCGCAGCCAGCGCAGCTCGTCGACTTCCTCGTTCGGCGTGAACTCACCGCTCGCCACGCGCGCGCTGAAGTAGTCGACGGTCTTGCCGACCGTGCCGTCCCCGCCCGGCGCGGGCACCCGGTAGGCGACCTGCTTCAGGAAGCGCCCGAGCACCACGCGGAAACCGGTCTCCTCGTGGAGTTCGCGCACGGCCGCGGCGGCCGTGGTCTCACCGGGGTCGAGCTTGCCCTTGGGCAGCGACCAGTCGTCGTAGCGCGGGCGGTGCACCACCGCGATTTCGGTACCACCTGGCGCGGACCGCCACAGCACCGCGCCGGCGGCGCGGACCTTCGTCTCTTCGTCGTTCAACCGTTCGCCCTGTGCTTCGAGATCAGCTCCACCTGATGGTCCCGCACCTCGGTGTTGTCCGCCGGGGACGGTGACCACTCGCCGGTCGCGGTGAGCACCCAGCAGCGCGTGGCCGGGTCGAGCGCGGACTCGAAGATCTCGTCCAGCTGCCGCATCAGCTTGGCGTCCTTGACCCGCACCAGCGCTTCGATCCGGCGGTCGAGGTTGCGGTGCATCATGTCCGCGCTGCCGATCCAGTAGCTGCCGCCACCGCGGAAGTGCAGGATCCGCGAGTGCTCCAGGAACCGGCCGAGGATCGAGCGGACGCGGATGTTGTCGCTCAGCCCCTCCACGCCCGGTTTCAGCGAGCAGATCCCGCGCACCACCACGTCGACCTCGACCCCGGCCTGCGACGCCTGGTACAGCGCGTCGATCACCTGCTCGTCGACCAGCGAGTTGCACTTGATCCGCACACCCGCCGGGCGACCGGCGCGCGCGTGCTCGACCTCTTCGGCGATGTAGGCCAGGATGCCGCGCCGGATGCCGTTGGGCGCGGTGAGGATGTTGCGGAAGGTGTCCTGCCGCGAGTACCCGGTGAGCACGTTGAACAGGTCGGTCAGGTCGGCGCCGATGCTCGGGTCCGCGGTGAGCAGCCCGAGGTCCTCGTACAGCCGCGCGGTCTTCGGGTTGTAGTTGCCGGTGCCGATGTGGCAGTAGCGGCGGATGGTCGAGCCCTCCTGCCGCACCACCAGCGCGGTCTTGCAGTGCGTCTTGAGCCCCATCAGCCCGTAGACCACGTGCACGCCGGCGCGTTCCAGCGTGCGGGCCCAGGTGATGTTGGCCTGCTCGTCGAAGCGCGCCTTGATCTCCACCAGCGCCACCACCTGCTTGCCCGCCTCGGCCGCGTCGACGAGCGCGTCCACGATCGGCGAGTCACCGGAGGTGCGGTACAGCGTCTGCTTGATCGCCAGCACCTTGGGATCAGCGGCGGCCTGCTCGACGAAGCGCTGCACGCTGGTGGAGAACGAGTCGTACGGGTGGTGCACCAGCACGTCGCCCTCGCGCAGCGTGGCGAACACGCTCTTCGGCGTCTCGCGCTCGCCGAAGGCCGGGTGCGTGGCGGGCACGAAGGTCGGGTACTTGAGCTCCTTGCGGTCCACGCCGGACAGCTGGTGCAGGCAGGTCAGGTCGAGCAGCCCGGGCACCTCGACCACGTCGCGCGGGTCCACCTCCAGCTCGCGCAGCAGCAGTTCGAGCATGTGCTCGCTCATGTCCTGCGCCACTTCGAGCCGGACCGGCGGGCCGAACCGGCGTTGCGCCAGCTCGCGTTCGAGCGCCTGCAGGAGGTCCTCGTCGCGGTCCTCCTCGACCTCGAAGTCGGCGTTGCGGGTGATCCGGAAAACGTGGTGCTCGGTGACCTCCATGCCGGTGAACAACTCACCGAGGTGCGCCGAGATCAGTTCCTCCAGCGGCAGGAAGGTCGCCTCGCGCTGCTCGCGGTGCGCCTCCACCCGGATCAGCCGGGGCACGTTGCTCGGCACCTTGACCCGCGCGAAGCGCTCGGTGCCGCCCTCCGGGTCGCGCACGGTCACCGCGAGGTTGAGCGAAAGGCCCGAAATGTACGGGAACGGGTGCGCCGGGTCCACCGCGAGCGGGGTGAGCACCGGGAAGATCTGGTCGGTGAAGTAGTTCGACAGCCGCAGCTGGTCCGGGCTGTCCAAATCGGACCAGCTGACGATCCGGATGCCGACCGCGGCCAGCTCGGGGCGCAGTTCCTCCTCGAACGCCCCGGTGTGCCGCTCCACCAGGTCCTGGTTGCGCTTGGCGATGTAGGCCAGCTGCTCGCGCGGGGTGAGCCCGTCCGCGCTGCGCACCGACAGGCCGGTCTCGTCGCGGCGCTTCAGCCCGGCCACCCGCACCATGTAGAACTCGTCCAAATTGGACGCGAAGATGGCGAGGAACTTGGCCCGCTCGAGCAGCGGCTGCGAGGCGTCCTCGGCCAGCGCGAGCACGCGCGCGTTGAAGTCCTGCCACGACAGCTCGCGGTTGAAGTAGCGGTCGTCGGGGAGCGAGTCGGTCAGCGGCGCCGCCGCGGTCACCGCCGGTGGTGCCGAGGGCACGCCGTGTTTCTCCGGCGCGGACTGGTCGGCGGTGGGCCGGGCCCGGCGCAGGTCGGGTGGGGCGGGTGGGGGGTTCAGCGGCTCGCTCACAACCTGCATTCTTCCGTACTCGGCGGCTTCCTGCGCATACCGCGATCTACGACACGATGAATTCCACCTGGTGACGCTCAGCTCAGGCAGCAGGCCTCGCCGAGCAGGGTCGAGGTGCGCTCGCCGAGCCCGAGTCTCCTGGCGTTGGCGAGGTCGGCGGCGGTGTCCACGTCGCTGCGCAGCGAGGGCGCGAGCACGTCCAGCGGCACCGCGCCCGACGCGGTGTGCGCGAGCGCGGAGCCGGTGCCGAAGCGCGGGTCCAGCGGTTCACCGGGCGCGGCGACCAGCAGCGTGGTGCCGGTGCCCTGGCGGTCGGCGACGAAGGCACGGCGGTCGGCGGCGGCACCGAGCGCCATCGCCAGCTCGTCCGGTCGCAGCGCGGGGAGGTCGGCCTGCAGCGCGGCGACCACCCCGCCGGGATCGGCGCGGCGCAGGATCGCCTCCCCGCGGCGAAGTGCCTGGTTGAGCCCGCGCACCCCGGCGTCGCCGACGATCTCGACGCCGAGCCGGTGCAGCCCGGTCAGCGCGGCCGGTTCGGCGGCCACCACCAGCACCCGGCGGACGCCGTTCGCCGAGGTCGCCGCGGCGAGCGTGTCGGCGGCGAGTGACAGCACGAGTTCGGTATGGGTGTCCTCGTCGTGCATGTCGTCCAGCGCACCACGCAGCCTGGACTTGCCCAGGCTGGGCGGTTTCATCGGGACGATCAGGTCCACCTCGCGAGCCACGCCTCCTTTCTACCCCCGCGCGCACCGACCCGCCCTACCTCCGTGCCGCGCCGGGAGGCAGGATCACTGGATCAGCGGGGAACCGGAGCGAGGAGGAGTTTTGGCCGATCGGGAAAAGGGCGGTTTCTGGGTCGGGACCGCCGCGGCGCTGTTCTACCCGCTGACCCTGCTCGGCAGGCGGGAGTACCGGCACAGCGAGCGCATCCCGCGCACCGGGGGCGCGCTGCTGGTGCTCAACCACATCTCCCACCTCGACCCGGTGGTCGACGCGGTGCTGGTGCACCGCAACAAGCGCGTGCCGCGGTTCATGGCGAAGGAGAGCCTGACCCGCACGCCGCTGCTCGGCAAGATCCTCATCGGCTCGGGCGGCATCCCGGTCTACCGCGGCTCGTCCAGCGCCGGTGACAGCCTGCGCGCGGCGCACCAGGCACTGCGCGAGGGCAAGGTGGTGGTGATCTATCCCGAGGGCACGATCACCAGGGACCCGGCGGTCTGGCCGAAGAAGTCCTACACCGGTGCCGCGCGGCTGGCGCTGCAGAACGACGTGCCGGTGATCCCGATCGCGCGCTGGGGCACGCACGAGATCCTCAACGGCTACACCAGGAAGTTCCGGCCGTTCCCGCGCAAGCGCGTGGTGCACTCGGTGGGCGAGCCGCTCGACCTCTCGCCCTACCGCGGCCGCCCGCTCGGTGCGAAGGTGCTGCGTGAGGTGACCGACCTGATGATGGACGAGGTGACCGCGCTGCTCGCCGAAGTGCGCGGGGAACAGCCGCCGGCCACGCGACCCGACGAGGACTGAAAACATGACCGGCATGGACATCCAGCGGGTCACCGTGCTCGGGGCCGGCTCGTGGGGCACCACCTTCGCCAAGGTGCTCGGTGACGCCGGGCGCGACGTGACGATGTGGGCCCGGCGGCCGGAGGTCGCCGCGGAGATCACCGACGCCGGGACCAACGGCGGTTACCTGCCGGGCGTGGCGCTGCCGTCGCGGATCACCGCCACCGCCGACCCGGCCGCCGCGCTCGACGGCGCGCAGGCGGTGGTGCTGGCCGTGCCGAGCCAGAGCCTGCGGGCCAACCTGACCGCGTGGCGCGGGCTGCTGCCGCCGGACGCGGTGCTGGTCAGCCTGGCCAAGGGCGTGGAACTGGGCACGCTGAAGCGGATGAGCGAGGTGATCACCGAGATCGCCGGGGTGCCGGACGGGCAGGTGGTGGTGGTCTCCGGGCCGAACCTGGCCAAGGAGATCGCGCAGGAGCAGCCGTCGGCGGCGGTGGTCGCGTGCGCCGACCACGAGCGCGCGGTGGCCGTGCAGCGGGCCTGCTCGACGGGCTACTTCCGGCCGTACACGAACACCGACGTGGTGGGCTGCGAGCTGGGTGGCGCGTGCAAGAACGTGATCGCGCTGAGCTGCGGCATGGCCGCCGGGCTCGGTTTCGGCACGAACACCATGGCGACGCTGATCACCCGCGGCCTGGCCGAAATGGCGCGGCTCGGCGTGAAGCTGGGTGCCGACCCGCTGACCTTCGCCGGGCTGGCCGGGGTGGGCGACCTGGTCGCCACCTGCTCGTCGCCGCTGTCGCGGAACCGGACCTTCGGGGAGCGGCTCGGGCGCGGTGAGTCGGTCGCGCAGGCGCAGGAGGCGGTCGGCGGTCAGGTGGCCGAGGGCGTGAAGTCGTGCACGTCCATCCGGGAACTCGCCTCCGGCCTCGGGGTCGACATGCCGATCACGGACGCCATGCACCGCGTCTGCCACGGCGGGGAGGACCCGCGACGGCTGGGCGCCGAACTGCTCGGCCGCACCCGGAAGCACGAATGGTCCTGATCACACTCGGTGTTCACTGGGTGGGACGTGGTTGACCGCGGCGGAGCCTGCTGCTTCGCTCGTGGTGTGTTGATGCGTGAGACGCCCGTGCGAGCCGGCCTTCGAGGCATGCCCCGTGTCTTCGCGCTGTGTCCGTGTTGTTGCCGCTGAATCCTGCTCGTTTCCAGCCGCCACAACACCCATAAAGGACAAACCACCATGTTCGCCGTTCCGGACAACACCGTCGCGCTGGCCGAAAACGCGGTGCAGCGCCACCCCGTGCGCGTCGCACTGGAGTACGCCAACGACCGAGACCGCTGGCGCCACCTGCTCCGCTACGACCCCGACCAGCGCTTCTCCGCGCTCATCGCCCGTGACGAAGAGCAGGAGATCTGGCTGATGAGCTGGCTGCCCGGCCAGGAAACCGACCTGCACGACCACGTCGAGTCGACCGGCGCCTTCACCGTGGTCTCCGGCGCGCTGACCGAAACCGTCAGCCGCCGGGCCGTCGACGGCCGCGTGGTCACCGAGGTGCACCCGCTGGTCGCCGGTCAGTCACGCGTGTTCGCCCCGGGTTACGTGCACCACGTGCACAACCCCGGCGGCGACCCGGCGATCAGCGTGCACGTCTACCGCTCCGGCGGCCGGGCCATGCGCAGCTACCGCGGCAGCTTCGTCGACGGGCCCACCCGCTCCACCACGTGAGCGGGCACCGGGACCGAGCACTTCGGATCGGTATCGGGCTCCCCGAAGGACATCCGGATCGGCAGCACGCCCGCCCACGCGGCGTCCGCCTCCACGTCGTCGGGGTGGTCGAGCGCACCGGCGTCGCGCACCTTCACCGACGCCTCGGCCAGGTCGAGCGCGAGCACCGAGACCGCCGCGAACTCCTTGGCGCTGACCTCGCGCGCGTGCTCCCACGAACCGGGCGCGAGGTGGTCGGTGAGCACACGCAGCCCGTGCCACTTCTCGTCCCCGGACAGCGCGCGTGCCCGCCCGTGCACCACGGCGCTGCGGTAGTTCATCGAGTGGTCGTTGACCGAGCGCGAGTACACCACGGCGTCGAGCAGGGTCACCGTCACGCAGATGTCGATCTCGGTGGCGGCCGCGCGCATGCTCGGGGAGCCGGTGGAGCCGTGCAGGTAGAGCGTTTCCCCGTCGCGGCCGTAGCCGGTCGGCAGCACCACCGGTGAGCCGTCGAGCACCAGGCCGAGGTGGCAGACCAGGCCCTCGTCGAGCACGGCGTACAACTCGGCCCGGTCGGTCCGGCCGCGGTCCTTCTTCCGGGTCAGGGTGCTGCGCGGAGTAGGTGACAATGGGGTCATGTCCCCAGCTAACCTCGGCTAAGTGGCATCATTGAATGGCCAATCGCCGCCAAGTTCCAAGAGGCCACTTTGCCGCATTCCGACACCGCGCTGCCGGTGCGCCTTGACCGCCGGAGCGCAACCCCGCTCGCCGTGCAGCTCGCCGACGCGCTGCGTGAGTCGGCCGCCACCGGCCACCTGCGTGGCGGCGACCGCCTTCCGTCCACGCGGGCGCTCGCCAACCGCCTCGGCGTCAGCCGGACGGTGACCTCGGCAGCATACGAGCAACTGCACGCCGAAGGCTGGATTGCCGGGCGGCACGGCTCTGGTACCTACGTCACCACCTCGCCGCCGCGTGACCGGCCCGCCCGCGGCCTGGTCATCGGCGAGGCACCGGCCCGGCCCGACCTGCTCGACCTCAGCCCCGGGGTGCCGTGGGCCGACGGGCTGGACCGCGCGGCCTGGCGACGGGCCTGGCGCGCGGCCGCCGACGCGCCGCCGTTGTCCAGGGCCCATCGCGCCGGCCTGTTCGACTACCGCGCGGTGATCGCCGAGCACCTGCTCCGCCACCGCGGGCTCCCCGCGGGCACGGACTCGGTGCTGGCCACCGCGGGCACCACCGCCGCGTTGATCGAGATCGCCGGTGCGATCTTCCGCCCCGGTGACGTGATCGGCGTCGAGGAACCCGGGTACCAGCGGGCCGTGCAGGCGCTGACCAGCATCGGGCTGAAGACCGTGCCGGTGCCGGTGGACGGCGAGGGGCTGCGCCCGGGCGCGGTGCCGCGCGGGCTGCGCGCGGTCTACTGCTCTCCGGCGCACCAGTACCCGATGGGCAGCCGGATGAGCGCGGCCAGGCGGGTCCAGCTGGTCGAGCGGGCGCGGGCCGAGGACTTCCTGCTCATCGAGGACGACTACGACGGTGAGCTGCGGTTCGACGTGGCGCCGTTGCCGCTGCTCGCCGCGCTGGCCCCGGACGTGGTGGTGCACCTGGGCACCACCAGCAAGATCCTCACGCCCACGCTCGGCGCGGGCTGGATGGTCGCGCCGCCGAAGGTGGCCGCGGCGGTGCTGGAGTACCGCGACCGCGTCGGCACCCGGCCGTCCCCGGCCGGGCAGCGCGTGCTGATCGAGCTGGCCCGCCACGGCGACCTGGGCCGTCACCTGCGGAAACTGCGCCGCGAGCTGTCCGAGCGGCGGTCCATGCTGACCGGCGCGCTGTACGACAGCGGCATCCCGGTCCTCGGTGACGACGCGGGCGCGCACCTGGTGGTCCCGCTGAACTCGGCGGCCGAGGAACGCGACAAGGTGCGCGCGGCCGAGGCGGCGGGCATCCGGCTCGACCACCTCGGGCGCCATTTCGCGGGCATCCCGACCGCCTACGGCATCCCGCTCGCCTATTCGGGTTGTTCCCGCGACGCGCTGGCCGGCGCGCTGGACACGCTGGTCCGCCTACTGCGGCCCGGAGTGATCCACAAGAGCCCGGTAGGGTGACGCCTCATGACCGCAGCCAAGACGCGGGTCGCCGTGGTGTTCGGCGGCCGCAGCACCGAGCACACCATCTCCTGCGTTTCGGCGGGCAGTGTGCTGGCGAACCTGGATCCCGAGCGGTTCGAGATCGTGCCCATCGGCATCACCCGCGAGGGTGGCTGGGTGCTCGGCACGAGCGACCCGGACCGCCTGCGCATCGAGGGCGACCAGCTGCCGGTGGTGGCCGACGGCCGCAGCCTGGTGCTCACCGGTGACCGCACCAACCGCGAACTGGTCTCGCTGGACGCCGGGGTGGACGCGATCGGCGCGGTGGACGTGATCTTCCCGGTGCTGCACGGCGCCTTCGGTGAGGACGGCACCATCCAGGGCCTGCTGGAACTGGCGGACGTGCCCTACGTCGGTGCCGGCGTGCTCGCCAGCGCGACGGCGATGGACAAGGAGTTCGCCAAGAAGCTGCTCGCCGCCGAGGGCCTGCCCGGCGGCGACTACGCGGTGCTCCGGCGTGGACAGTCCACTTTGCCCGAAGCCGAGCGCGAACGCCTTGGCCTGCCGGTTTTTGTCAAACCGGCCAGGGCCGGGTCCTCGATCGGCATCAGCAAGGTGACCGACTGGTCCCAGCTGGACGCGGCGATCGCGCTGGCCCGCGAGACCGATCCGAAGGTGCTCGTCGAGGCCGCGGTGGTCGGCCGTGAGGTCGAATGCGGCGTGCTGGAGTTCCCCGACGGCCGGGTCGAAGCCTCGCTGCCTGCGGAGATCCGCGTGCTCGCCACCGACGAAAGCGCCTGGTACGACTTCGAAACCAAGTACCTCGGCGAGGCGGCGGAGCTGGACATCCCGGCGAAGCTGGACGACCAGGTGACCGAGCGCCTGCGCGAGATGGCCGTCGACGCCTTCCACGCGCTGGACTGCCAGGGCCTGGCCAGGGTGGACTTCTTCGTCGGCGCCGACGGCACGCTCACCATCAACGAGGTGAACACCATGCCGGGCTTCACCGCCACCTCGGCCTACCCGAAGATGTGGGCGGTGACCGGGGTGGACTACCCGACCCTGCTGTCCACTTTGGTCGACACCGCGCTGGCCCGCGGCACCGGCCTGCGCTGACTGCGGCGGCTCACTGGCGGGCCCGCCGTCAACAGTCGCTGGTGGCCGGGCGGGTGTCACGAATGTGGCTTTCGGGACGTTTTTCGTCTCGAAAGTGGCTTTCGTGACACTAGGCGTCTCGAAAGTGGCTTTCGTGACACGAGGCGTCTCGAATGTGGCTTTCGTGACGTGAGGCCGAGGGCTCGGGCGGACACGAATGTGGCTTTGGGGGCGGATTCGGCCCCGAAAGCCACATTCGTGTTCCAACCCGGCCGTCAGCAGCCGCTGGTGGCGGGCACGTTGCTGAACCCCTTGCCCGCGTTGGTCACCGTGTTGCTCGCGCAGACCTTGTTGCCCAGCCCCGTTTTGTGGATGTAGAAGCCATACGCGCCAGCTGACCGCACATCCGCGGTGTTGTTCGCGAAGGTGTTGTTCTCGCCCCAGCCCGCCAGCTGGACGTGCACCTCGAACCCGCCGTAGCTCTTGGTCGTGACGAACACCTTGCTGCCCTTGTTGTTCGTCACGCGGTAGCCGTTGCCCTTCACGTCCACCCAGCTGTCACCGGAGTTCTCGCCAAGCTGCCCGGTGCCGTCGAAGGTGTTGCCGGACAGCTCACCGTCGCTGGTGCCCTCCTTGACGTCGATCGCCTCGGCGGCCACGTTCGGCCCGATCTTGTTGCCCAGCGCCTTGTTGCGGTCGCTGCGGTCCGGTGTGCCGCCCGGCCAGTTGCTCTTCGCCGAGCCGAAGTAGATGCCCTCGCCGTAGCTGGGCGTCTGCTTGCCGGTGTCGCTGATCTCCGAGTTGCGCACCACGTTGTCGGTGCTGCCGTGCTGGAAGTGGATGGCTTCGTGGCCGATGCCGTGCACGCGCAGGCCGTCCACGACGGTGTGGCGCACGCCCAGCGCCATCAGGCCCTTCTGCCCGCCGGTGATGGTGAAGCCTTCGAGGTTCCAGTAGCTGCCGGTCAGTTCGAGGCCACGCCCGCCGGACGCCTTGAGCACCGCGTCACGCGGGCCCTTCAGCGTGATCCGGGCGCTCGCCGTGCCGCTGACCGGTGCCTTGAAGTTGCCGGTGAAGGTGGTGCCGGCGGCCAGCTGGATGGTGTCGCCCGGTTGCACTGTGGACAGTGCGGTCTTCAGTTCCTCGCCGGTCCGCACGGTGACGACCGCGGCCGACGCGGTGCCGGGAATGATGAGCGCCGCGAGCGCGGCCGAAACGACAACTGCGGTGACGCCTGCACGCATCGAGTCCTCCGAGTCTCCTGCGTGGCGGCGGGAAACACTCACGCTAATGAGCGTTCCTATTCCGGTCAACCGTCGGAGAAGCGCAGCGGCACCGGGGGCAGCGCGCCCGCGATCGCGTCGGAGATCTCCTGCAGCGGGCCGGTCCCGGCGCTGTCGGGCACGGTCAGCGCCACGTAGACGGCGCGGTCGGCGAGGAACCAGGTGGTGGTGCCCTCGGCGGTCACCGGCAGCCACTGCACCGAGTTGACCACGCGCAGCTGGGCGGTCCTGGTCAGCTCGCGCGGCTGGTCCAGACCACAACGCAGGATGATCGGGTCGCCGGTGCCCCATGCGGTGGTGGACGGGGGAGCGGGCTGCGCCAGCTCGCGCTTGGCGAGCTGCTCGCCGTTGGAGGTCAGCGCACCGGGCAGCGCGCCGAGCAGCGTGGCGCATTCGGGCGCGGCGGCCTGCGGCGCGGGCACCGGCACCAGGGGGAGCGGGCCGTCGTCGCGTGGCGCGGCCTGCTCGTCGGCCGAGCCGGTGAGGATGCCGAAAACCGCCACCCCGGCGGCGAGCGCGACCGCCAGGGTCGCGGCGATCACGATCAGCAGCCGGGGCGGGGCACCGGTCTCGGAGTCGAACTCAGGCACGGACCTACTACAGCACGGGTCAGAGGTGCACCACGGGGCAGGTCAGCGTGCGGGTGATGCCCTCCACGTTCTGCACCTTGGCCACCACCAGCTGGCCCAGCTGGTCGACGTTGTCGGCGGCGGCCCGGACGATCACGTCGTAGGGCCCGGTCACGTCCTCGGAGGTGGTGACCCCGGGAATGCCCGCGATCTCCGCCGCGACGGACGCGGCCTTGCCGACCTCGGTCTGGATGAGGATGTATGCGTGGACCACGGCGTGCCCCTTCGTCTGGATCTGGCTGCGCAAGGTAGGAACGTCTGAGGAACGTACCCCAGTAAGGGAACGATAGGGGATCCGACTATTTGAGGTCAGGAGGTAACGGCGTGCCGCGGGACACATCCGAGCAGCCGACCGTGGCGCAGACGGGTGAGTTCGGCCTGATCCGCGCCCTCACCGAAGGCCGCGCGCAGCCGCCGTTCACGCTGCTCGGGCCGGGCGACGACGCGGCGCTGGTGGCCGCGCCCGACGGACGGGTGGTGGCCAGCACCGACGTGCTGGTGGAGGGGGTGCACTTCCGGCTCGACTGGTCCACCCCCGAGCAGGTGGGCCGCAAGGCGGTGGCGGTGAACCTGGCCGACATCGCCGCGATGGGCGCGCTGCCCAGCTCGGTGCTGGTCGGCTTCGCCTGCCCCGGCGAAACCCCGGCGGCGGTGCTGACCGGGCTCGCCGACGGCATGTGGGCCGAGGCCGAACGCGCCGGGATCGGCGTGGTCGGCGGCGACGTGGTCCGGTCGGACAACCTGGTGGTGAGCATCACCGCACTGGGTGATCTGAACGGGCTGCCGCCGGTGACCAGGGCGGGTGCCCGGCCCGGTGACGTGGTCGCGGTGTGCGGGCGGCTGGGCTGGGCGGCCTCCGGGCTGGTGGTGCTCGGCCGCGGGTTCCGCTCGCCGGTCGGCGTGGTCAACGCCCACCGCTATCCCGAGCCGCCGTACGCCGCCGGGCCCGCGGCCGCGTCGGCCGGGGCCACCGCGATGATCGACGTCTCCGACGGCCTGCTGGCCGATCTGGGGCACATCGCGAAGGCGTCCGAGGTCGGCATCGACGTGCGCACCGAGGCGCTCCAGCCGGACCAGCGGCTCCAGGAGGTGGCCGCCGCGCTCGGCGCCGACGCGCAGCACTGGGTGCTCACCGGCGGCGAGGACCACGCGCTCGTGGCCACCTTCCCGCCGCACGTGGACCTGCCGTCCGGCTGGCGCCGGATCGGCTCGGTGACCATGCCGGAGTCCGGGGTGACGGTGGACGGGCGGCCGTATGTGACCGAAGAGACCGGCTGGGAGCACTGGAAAACCAGCTAGGGTGCCGATCGTGGAGATCCGTGTGACCGCCTACGACGATCCGGACGCGCAGAAGCTGATCGCCGAGGTGCAGCAGGAGTACGTGGTGCGGTACGGGTCGCCGGACGAGAGCCCGGTGCGCCCGGAGGAGTTCGCCGCGCCCAACGGGTTGTTCCTGGTCGGCTACCTCGACGACGTCCCGGTGGCGACCGGGGCGTGGCGGGTGCGTGACGCCGACGGTGGTGTCCTGCGGGACGGCGACGCCGAGATCAAGCGCATGTACGTCACGGCCACCGCGCGCGGGCGCGGGTTCGCGCGGGCCATGCTCGCCGAACTCGAGCGCACCGCGCTGGCCGCCGGCCGGCGGCGGATGGTGCTGGAGACCGGCACCGAGCAGCCCGAGGCGATCGAGCTGTACCGGTCGAGCGGCTACCTGGAAATGGACGGCTTCGGCTACTACGCCGACACGGTGGAGAGCCGGTACTACCGGAAGTCACTGACCGGCTGAAGGAGGACAGCGTGGCGATCTACGCACTCGGCGACCTGGTGCCCGACATCCATCCCGACGCCTACGTGCACCCGGACGCGACCCTGATCGGCGACGTCCGGATCCGCGCGTTCGCCTCGGTGTGGCCGCAGGCCGTGCTGCGCGGGGACAACGGCTACATCGAGATCGGCGAGCGCTCCAACGTGCAGGACGGCTGCGTCATCCACTGCACCGAGCAGCACCCGACCGTGCTCGGGCCGTCGTCGGCGATGGGGCATTCGGTGCACGTCGAGGGCGCGGTGATCGGCACCGGCTGCCTGATCGCGTCGGGCTCGGTGGTGCTGAACGGCAGTGAGATCGAAGACGGCGGCATGGTCGGTGCGGGAGCCGTGCTGTCGTACGGGTCGAAGGTGGGCTCCGGCGAGATCGCGCTGGGCGTACCGGCGAAGACGCGGGAGAACAGGTCGTTCGGCCCGGAGATGATCGAGGCCGTGGTCGCCAGCTACGTCGGCCGTGCCGCGCGGTTCCGCAACGAACTCCGACTGCTTAGCTGAGGTCGGCGTCCCGAAGGTGTGACGCGGGCGATAGAGTCGCCCGCCGTGACCGCACGACCGCTGCACGAGATCGTCGAAGCAGGCTGGGCGAAGGCCCTCGCACCGGTGGAGCGCAACATCGCCGCGATGGGCGAGTTCCTCCGCGCGGAGATCGCCGCCGGGCGCACCTACCTCCCGGCCGGGGAAAACGTCCTGCGCGCGTTCAAGCAACCGTTCGACGAGGTGCGGGTGCTCGTCGTCGGCCAGGACCCGTACCCGACGCCGGGGCACGCCATCGGGCTGTCGTTCGCCGTCGCGCCGGACGTCCGGCCGCTGCCGAAGAGCCTGGTGAACATCTACAAGGAGTACGCCGACGACCTCGGCCACCCGCTGCCGTCCAACGGGGACCTCACGCCGTGGACCGAGCAGGGCGTGCTGCTGCTCAACCGGGCCCTCACCGTGCGCCCCGGCAAGCCGAACTCCCACCAGGGCAAGGGCTGGGAGGAGGTCACCGAGCAGGCGATCAAGGCGCTGGCCGAACGCGGTGGCCCGCTGGTGGCGATTCTCTGGGGCAGCAACGCGCGCAAGCTCAAGCCGCTGCTCGGCGGGGTGCCGTGCGTGGAGTCGGTGCACCCGAGCCCGCTTTCCGCGCACAACGGCTTCTTCGGCTCACGCCCGTTCAGCCGGGTGAACGAACTCCTCGTGCAGCAGGGCGCGCAACCCGTCGACTGGAAGCTCCCGTAGGCACCCGGGCACACCAAAACGGCGGGCGCCCTGCTGGGCACCCGCCGTTTTCGAGTCTCAGGGCGTCAGCCCCTGACGACCTTCCCAGCCTTGATGCACGAGGTGCACACGTTCAGGCGCTTGCGCTGGGACAGACCGACCTTGGCGTGCACGGTCTGGATGTTCGGGTTCCACCGGCGACTGGTCCGCCGGTGGGAGTGTGAGACCGACTTACCGAAGCCGGGTCCCTTGCCACAGACGTCGCACACGGCAGCCACGTCGAACTCCTTTGGATCTTCGAAGACGAATCACGCCCGGCACGGCGGCCAGGCAACTCGACCATAGTAACCAGTACATTCCGAGGCGGCCCGGACGGGGTCGCTACCCTCGCCTGGACCAGGTCAGGAGGTTACACGGGTGCGCGAGTTGGACGCCGCCGCGGTCGGGCGCTGGGCCTCGGCCTGCGCGCACAGCCTGGACGCGCTGCGACCGGAGATCAACGGCATCAACGTCTACCCGGTGGCGGACTCCGACACCGGGTCGAACCTGCACCACACCGTCTCCGGCGCCTGGCACGCGCTGCACGGCGCACCCGCCCCGGCCACCGCCGGCGCCGCGCTCGCGGTGCTGGCCAAGGGCGCGGTCGCGGCCGCGAAGGGGAACTCCGGGGTGATCCTGTCGCAGGTGCTGCGCGGCCTCGCCGAGGCGCTGGCGGACCGCCCGGTCGACGGCCCGGCGCTGGCCGAGGCGTTCCGGCACGCCGACGAGGTGGCCACCGGCGCGGTCGCCCGCCCGGTCGCCGGGACCATGCTGAGCGTGCTGCACGCGGTGGCCTCGGCGGTGTCCGGGGCGACCGGTGAACTGGCCGAGGTCGCCCGCACCGCCGCCGAAGCCGCCGCGGCGGCGCTGGAGCAGACGCCGCAGCAGCTGCCCGTGCTGGCGCGCGCCGGGGTGGTGGACGCGGGCGGGCGCGGGGTGGTGGCCGTGCTGGACGCCCTCTTGGACGTGATCACCGGCGGCGGGCACACCCACGACCACCCGCTCACCGCGCACGGGCACGGCCACGGCGAGCCAGCGTTGTACGCGTGGGAAGTGATGTTCCTGCTCGAAGGCGCCGACGAGGCCGCGCTGCCGGTGCTGCGCAAGGCGCTCAGCGGGCTCGGTGACAGCGTGACCGTGGCCGCCGACGGTGCCGGGGCGCACGCGGTCCACGTGCACTGCGCGGACATCGGCGCCGCCATCGAAGCCGCGCTGGACGCGGGCCGCCCGCGCCGGATCCGGGTCGAGCCGCTGGTCACGCCCGCGCCGCTGCAGCCGGGTGGCGGGCTCGACCGCACGGTGGTCGCGGTGGTGCACGGCGACGGGCTGGCCGAGGTGATCCGGGCGGAGAACGTCGCGGTGCTGTCGGTGCCCGCGGGTGCGGTGCCGAGCGTGGAGGAGATGCTGGGGCTGATCACCGAGACCACCGGCAAGCACGTCACCGTGCTGCCCGGCGGTCCCGAGCTGACCGCCGCCGCGGACACCGCGGCCGGGCACGCGATGGCCGGTGACCGCGACGTGGTGGTCATCCCGTGTGCCTCGCCGGTGCAGGTGCTGGCCGCGCTGGCGGTGCACGACCCGGCCCGGCGCACCAACGACGACGTGGTGGCGATGGCGGAGGCCGCCGCCGCGACCCGCCGCGGTGAGGTGCTGGTGGCCACCGGTGAGGCGCTGTCGGTGGTCGGCCGCGCGCACGCCGGTGACGTGGTCGGCCTGGTCGACGGTGAGGTGGTGCGCATCGAACCGGCGCCGGCGACCGAGGCGAACCTGCTGGAGGCGGCGATCACCGTGCTGGCCAGGCTGCTCGGGCCGGGCGGCGAGCTGGTCACCGTGGTCACCGGGGTGGGCGCGCCGGCGGGCATCGAAGAGGTGCTCACCGGCTGGCTGCGTGGCGAGCACCCGGAGGTCGAACTGGTGTGCTATTCCGGACGCCAGACCGACGCCGTGCTGCTGATCGGGGTGGAGTAGGGAAGATGACCGTCCTTGACGACAAGCTGACGCCGCTGCTCGGCGCGAAAACGGCCAAGGCGCTGGCCGGTTCGCTGGGCATCGAAACCGTCGCCGACCTGCTGCGGCACTATCCGCGGCGGTACGACGAGCGGGGTTCGCTGACCGACATCGGCGGGCTGGAACTCGGTGAGCACGTCACCGTGATGGCCAGGGTGGAGAAGGTGTCGCGGCGGTCCATGCGGGCGCGGGCGGGCACGATTCTCGAGGTCACCATCACCGACGGCCGCCGCAGGCTGCAGCTGGCCTTCTTCAACCAGGTCTTCCGCGAGCGGGAGCTCAAGATCGGCAAGACCGGGCTGTTCGCGGGCAAGGTGACCGCCTTCCGCAACAACCTCCAGCTGGCCAATCCCGAGTACGAGCTGTTCGAAGGCGACGACCTGAACGCGTCCGTGATGGACGAGTTCATGGGCATTCTCCCGGTTTACCCGGCGGCGCAAGGCATCCAGACGTGGGCGATCGCGCGTGCGGTGCGGCAGGTGCTGGACACCCTGGACGACGGCGCGGACGAGGACCCGATGCCCGCGGAACTGCTCGCCGAGAAGAAGCTGGAGTCGCTGCACGACGCGCTGCGTCAGATCCACCGCCCGGAGAGCTGGGCGCGCCTGGAGTCGGCGAAGCGGCGGCTCAAGTGGGACGAGGCGATGTCCGTGCAGCTGATCTTCGCGCAGCGGCGCTATTCCGCGGTTTCGCGGCCGGCGCCGGTGTGCGCGGTGAAGTCCGGCGGCCTGCTCGAAGCCTTCGACCAGCGGCTGCCGTTCGAGCTGACGCCGGGGCAGCACGAGGTCGGCGCGAAGATCTCGGCGGCGCTGTCGGTCGAGCACCCGATGAACCTGCTGCTGCAGGGCGAGGTCGGCAGCGGCAAGACGATCGTCGCGCTGCGGGCGATGCTCCAGGCGGTCGACGCCGGGCGCCAGGCCGCGATGCTGGCGCCCACCGAGGTGCTGGCCGCGCAGCACGCGCGGTCGTTGCGCGAGATGCTCGGCGAGCTGGGGCAGGCCGGGGAGCTGGGCGCGGCGGAGAACGCGACGAAGATCACCCTGCTCACCGGTTCGCTGCCCGCCAAGGAACGCAAGCAGGCGCTGCTGGACACCGCGAGCGGCGCGGCCGGGATCGTGGTCGGCACGCACGCGCTGATCCAGGACACGGTTTCGTTCGCCGACCTGGGTTTTGTGGTGGTCGACGAGCAGCACCGGTTCGGCGTGGAGCAGCGGGACGCGCTGCGGACGCGCGGTGCCGAGGGCACCAGCCCGCACGTGCTGGTGATGACCGCGACGCCGATCCCGCGCACGGTGGCGATGACGGTGTACGGCGACCTGGAAGTGGCTTCACTGCGCGACATGCCCGCCGGGCGCTCGCCGATCTCGACCACGGTCGTGCCGGTCGCGGAGAAACCGCAGTGGCTGGACCGGGTGTGGGGCCGGGTCGCCGAGGACGTGCGCAAGGGCGACCAGGCCTACGTGGTGTGCCCGCGCATCGGCGACGAGCCCGCGTCGGACAAGAGCGACAAGCGGCCGCCGCTCGCGGTGCTCGACGTGGCCGAGGAGCTGGCGGCGGGACCGTTGCAGGGCCTGAAGATCGGCGTGCTGCACGGGCGGATGCCGCCGGACGAGAAGGACGCGGTGATGCGGGCCTTCGCCGCGGCGAAGCTGGACGTGCTGGTGGCCACCACGGTGATCGAAGTCGGCGTGAACGTGCCGAACTCCACGGTGATGGTGATCATGGACGCCGAGCGGTTCGGGGTGAGCCAGCTGCACCAGCTGCGCGGCCGCGTCGGGCGAGGGTCGAAGCCGGGGCTGTGCCTGCTGGTCACCGAGGCGCTGGAGGGCACCACCACCCGCGAGCGGCTGGACGCCGTCGAGTCCACAACGGACGGTTTCGAGCTTTCCCAGCTGGACCTGGAAATCCGGCGTGAGGGGGACATCCTCGGCGCGGCGCAGTCCG
The DNA here is from genome assembly GCF_003312875.1 of Amycolatopsis albispora. NCBI lineage: Bacteria > Bacillati > Actinomycetota > Actinomycetes > Pseudonocardiales > Pseudonocardiaceae > Amycolatopsis > Amycolatopsis albispora. Next base: position 4,220,392 of record NZ_CP015163.1, on the reverse strand, counting down.
GCAAGCGGTCCGGGCTGAAGCTGCTGTCGCTGCTGCGCGACGAGGAGATCATCGCGGAGGCGCGGGTGCGCGCGCAGGAGATCGTCGCCGAGGATCCGGCGCTGGAGCGGCACCGCGGCCTGGCCAGGATGGTGGCTTCGGTGGTGGACGAGGAACGTGCCGAGTACCTGGAAAAGTCCTAGCCCGTGCGGAAAGCGCCCGCTCGCGCGGCGATCACGGCGACCCGCGCGGCCCGGTCGGCGACGGCGGCGTCCACCGGTTCCCGGCTGACAAAAAGCCGGTAGAACACCGGCGCGGCGGCCTGCCGCATCACCTCGACCGGGTCGGTGTCCGCCGGGACCTCACCACGCGCGATGGCGCGCTCGGTCATCGCCGCGCCCTTGCGGTGGCGGTCCCGGTAGTACTCGCGCAGCGCGTCGGCGGCCTTGGGCGACTGGAAGGCCGCCGCCACCGAGGCCATCGGCATCGCGGACTTCGCCGGGTCGGTGAAGTAGTCGGCCAGTTCCCGGTTCATCGCGCTGAGGTCGCCTTCGAGCGAGCCGGTGTCCGGCACCTCCCAGCCGTGCTCGATGCCGAACAGCAGTGCGGCCGCGACCAGGCCCTCGGCCGAGCCCCAGCGGCGGTACAGCGTGGTCTTGTGCACCCCGGAGCGATCGGCCACGGCGTCCACGGTGAGCCCGGGATAGCCCTGCTCGGCCAGTACGTCCAGGGTCGCGGTCAGCACGGCGACCCGGTTGCGCTCGGTGCGCCCGCCGGGCCGGGTGCCGGGCAATTCGGTCGACAAGTGCCACTCCTGTTGCGTTAGTGTGCCCAGTGTGCCACGCCTGAGCCCTCTTGACCGCCTGCCCGAGCTGATCGGTGCCGCCAACATCGTCGCGATCGGCGAGAACAACCACCACATCCGCGAGTTCGGCGCCTTCCGGGACCGGCTGCTGCGCGTGCTCGTCACCGAACTCGGCTTCCGGGCGATCGCCTTCGAATCGGGTTTCGCGGAGGGCAGGCTGGTCGACGCCTGGATTCACGGCGCGCCGGGTGAAGTCGCCGAAATCGCGCGTGACGGATTCACCTTCTCGCTCGGTGATTCGGCGGAAATGCACACGATGCTCACCTGGATGCGCGAGCACAACGCCGCCGGGGGAGACCTGCGGTACGCCGGGCTCGACGTGCCGAGCAGCGCCGGTTCGCCGTTGCCCGCGCTGCGCGCGGTGCGGGAGTACCTGCTCGACGCCGACCCCGGTGCACTGTCCCTTGTGGACAATGCGATCGCCGCGACCGAGCCGTATTCCGCGGTCAGCAGCGCGCTCGCGCCCGCGCGGTACCAGCAGTTCGGCGAACGCGACCGGGCCACCGCCGCGCTGACCGTGCTGGTCGCGCACCTGGAGTCGACCGGCCCGGTGCTGCGCCGCGGCGGGGACGACCTCGCGCACGCCGTGGCGCTGCACCACGCCCGCGGTGCCCTGCGCGTGGACACCTACCTGCGTGAGGTGCTCGACGCGATGAACGGGACGGCGACGCCGGTGCAGGGGGCGTCGCGGGACACCTACATGGCGCAATCCGTGCGCCTGGCGCGCGAAGTGTGGCCCGATCGCAAGCTCGTGCTGATGCTGCACAACGGACACCTGCAGCGCACGCCGAGCAGCCTCATTCCCGGCGTGACCAACGCGCCCGTCGGCGCGCACCTGGCCGCCGAGTTCGGCGACGACTACTTCGCGCTGGCGCTGACCGGCGGCACCGGCCACACCACCGGACTGCGCCCGGATCCCGCGGCACGGCTGGGATTCCAGGTGTACGAGGAGGAACTCGGCGCGCCGGAGCCGGGCAGTGTGGAGGAACTGCTGGCCGGGCACGAGGAGGGCGTGCTCGACCTCCGTCCGCTGCGCGCCGACGCCGACCGTCCGCACGGTATTCGGCATGCGCATCTGACCGTGCAGACCGATGTTGCCAATGCATTCGACGCGCTGGTCTATTTCCCGCGGCAGTCCGCCTGCTCGGTCTGAATATTCCCAGCTCACCGCCCGGTGTGGAAAAATGCTGCCACCGAGCGGTTACCGTGCGCGACAGCACGCTATAACGTTGGGTAGATAAATATTCGGCCACTGTCCGGTGTTCGGCCTGGGTTGTGCAACGTTCAATCGGAGTAACCCGACTGAGTGATCGGAGTGCGTGAAAGAGCGGGACTGTGGAGGCGAAGCATGGAGCGCTCACGGGGGGACGCCGCCACGGTGGTGGGGCGGGAGTTCCTGCACGACCTCGGCCACAGCCTGGCCACGCTGTCGTACCTGGTCGAGGCGGTGCGCGCGGACCACGAGCTGCGGCCGGGCACCCGTCGCCGCGTGGACGCGATCGACCAGGAGACCAACCGGCTGCTGGCCATGGTCCGCGACGCGATGGCGCCGGGCGACCAGCCGCGCCTGGCGGTGGTGGACGTGCGCGAGGTCCTCGAGCAGATCGTCTCGCTGGTTTCGCTGGCCAGTGAGACCACCGTGGTGGTCACGCCGGGCCCGCCGGTTTCGCTGCTGGTGGACGAGTCGCTGCTGTGGCGCATGGTGGCGAACCTGGTGGACAACGCGGTGCGCGCGGCCGGGCCGGGTGGCCGGGTGGAGGTGTCCGCCGGCCAGGAGCAGGGCGTGACGGTGGTCGACGTGGCCGACAACGGGCCGGGGTTCGGGGCGGGGCAAGGGGGCTGGGCGTCGCTGGGGCTGGGCATCGTGGAACGGCTCGCCGAGGCCTGTCGCTGCCGGTTCGAGGTGGTGACCGCGGCGTCCGGGGGTACCCGGGTGCGGCTGGCGTTCGGTGGGCGCCGGGAAGGCGGATCGGAATGAACATCAGCGTGCTGCTCTGCGACGACCACGTGTTGTTCTCGGACGCGCTGGCGAGCGTGCTGGGGCACGAGTTCGAGGTGCTCGGCGTGATCGACGAGATGGCAGGCATCCCGGCCGCGATCCGGCGGCACCGCCCGGACGTGTGCCTGCTGGACCGCCGCTTCGTCGACGGCGACGCGCTCGACCGGCTTCCGGAGATCCGCGCCGCGCGCCCGGCCACGAAGGTGGTGGTGCTCACCGCCGACCAGGACGACGACGGACTGCACCGCGCGCTCGCCGGCGGGGCCGCCGGGTACGTGCAGAAGACGTGCGGCGTGGCGACGCTGACCGCCGCGCTCCGCAGCGTGGTCGCCGGTGAGGTGGTGGTGCACGTGGCCTCGGAGCGGTCGGCGCTGCGCTCGCGAGGCTCGGCGGAGGCAGCGCGCCTGGCCGAGCACCTGACCGCCCGGGAACGCGAATGCCTGGCGATGCTCGTCGAGGGGCTCAGCACCAGTGAGATGGTGGCCAGGCTAGGCGTCGCCACGACGACGGTCCGGACGCACATCCAGGCGCTGTTGAGCAAGCTGGGCGTGCACTCACGGCTGGAAGCGGCTTCGCTCGCCGTGCGGTACTCCCTACTGGACGAACACCACCCACGGCGACGGCGCCGTCGAAACGGCGAGTTAGGCGCGGAGGCAGGCTAGGCGGGGTGTCACGAATGTGGCTTTCGAGACGTTTGGCGTCTCGAATGTGGCTTTCGTGACACCGGCCTGGGCACGTTCGGGGCCTCGAGCCCGGCCGGGCGCCGGATTCGCACCGCGTGCGCCGCCCGGTGCGAGGCCCCTCCGGCCACGAGCCGCCTGGCCCGGCAAGCACGGGTGCTCGTTCCGAGCGCGAGGCCGTTCCGCCAAGGAGCGCCCAGATCGCGAAGCCTAAGTACCTGCGTTGTACGCGCTGAGCAACTGCCGTTCGGCGTCGTCCAGGTACGTGGCCAGGGCGGCTTCGGCGCGCCGGTTGTCGCCGTCGCGGAGTAGTTGCAGGATCTCGTCGTTGCGCAGCAGGTACGGCTGGTGGAACTCCCGCGGATCGGTCATCACGTGGAAGACCAGCCGCAGCTCGGCGAACACGCCCTGCATCAGCTCGTCGATGCGCGGACTCGCGGTCAGCGCGGCGAGCGCCTGGTGGAAGTGGATGTTCGCGGTACCGAGATCGCGCCAGCCTTCGCTGCGCTCGGCGAGCAGGCCGTCGGCGACCGCGTTCTCCAGCGCGGACAGGTCCGGGTTCACCGCGTTCCGGACGGCCGCGCATTCGACCAGCTTCCGCACGCGGTACAGGTCCACCACGTCGTCCACGCTGAGCATCCGGACGAAAACACCCCGGTTCAGCTCGTGCGAGAGCAGCCGCTCGTGCGTGAGCAGGCGGAACGCTTCCCGCAGCGTGTTCCGCGAGACGCCCAGCGCGGCGCCGATGTCGTGCTCGGAGAGCCGGGTGCCCGGCGGGAAGAAGCCCTCCGAGATCCGGGTGCGGAGCACGCCTGCCACCCGCTCGGCGGTACTGGTCCGGCCGAGCAGGCCTCGATCGGCGGCCAGGCCCGCCGGGGAACCGCTGTTGTCCGCGATGACCACGAGGATCAGCCTACCGCAGTACCGGTGAACGATACGCGGAAACTCCTGGAGGATTATCCTCTGGACCTCTTGTGGGATTGTTGAACAATAGCCTACCTTGTGTCGCAGCTCACTCACTCAAGTGTTCCCTGGACCCCAGACCCGCGAGGTGCGTGATGGACACGACCGCTGCAGCCGCTGAGGACACCCGACCGTTCGCCTGGTACCGCACGCTGGGATCGCGGGGCAGGCGCGCCTTCGTCGGCGCGTTCGGCGGCTACGGGCTCGATTCCTACGACTACTGGGTACTGCCGCTGAGCCTCAGCGCGATCATCGCCTACTTCCAGCTCACCCCCGGCACCGCGGGCCTGCTCAGCACCACCACCCTGGTCGTTTCCGCGATCGGCGGCGCCGGCGCCGGCATTCTCGCCGACCGCATCGGCCGCGTCCGCACGCTCCAGCTGACCGTCGCCACCTACACCTTGTTCACCGTGCTCTGCGGCTTCGCGCCCAACTTCGAAACGCTGCTGGTGTTCCGCGCCCTGCAAGGACTCGGGTTCGGCGGCGAGTGGGCAGCGGGCGCGATCCTCGTCGCCGAGTACGCGCGCTCGCGCTACCGCGGCCGCACGGTCGCCTTCGTGCAGAGCGCGTGGGCGGCGGGCTGGGGGCTCGCGGTGATCGTCTACACCGTGGTGTTCAGCCTCGCCGGTGACGACTTGGCCTGGCGCATCATGTTCTGGACCGGCGTCATCCCCGCGCTGCTGATCATGTGGGTGCGCAAGAACGTCACCGACGCCGACGTCGTCACCGAGCGCCGCGAAAGCTCGGCCCAGCGCGGCTCGTTCGCGCGGATCTTCCAGGGCGACCTCCTGCGCACCACGCTGGTCGCCTCCCTGTTCGCGACCGGTGTGCAGGGCGGTTACTACACGCTGGCCACCTGGCTGCCGTCGTACCTGCGCACCACCCGCGAGCTGACCGTGATCAACACCGGCGGCTACTACGCCTTCCTGATCTCCGGCGCGTTCATCGGCTACGTCTGCGGCGGATATCTGACCGACCTGCTGGGGCGCAAGCGGACCTTCGTCCTGTTCGCCGCGTTGTCGGCGGCGCTGATCGTGGCCTACACGCAGATCCCGCACGGCGCCAACGCACTGGTGATGGTGCTCGGCTTCCCGCTCGGCTTCTCGATGTCGGCCATCTTCAGCGGCTTCGGCGCCTTTCTCGCCGAGCTGTACCCGACCGCGCAGCGCGGCACCGGGCAGGGCTTCACCTACAACTTCGGCCGCGCGGTCGGCGCCGTTTTCCCCGGTGTGGTGGGACTTCTGGGTGCCGGCGGGGCGATGGTGTTCGGCGCGGCCGGGTACGGGATCGCGGTACTGGCCCTGCTGGGCCTGCCCGAAACCAGGGGGAGGGAGCTGGTATGACCATGGTGGACGAAGCAACCCACGCGCTGACCCCGGCGCAGGCACGCGCCCGGTTCCGCGCCGGTGTCTCGGCGCCGACCAGCGGCTGGGCGGCCGGGTACACCCAGACCAACCTGATCGCGGTGCGCCGCGACTGGGCCTACGACGTGCTGATGTTCTGCCAGCGCAACGAACAGCCGTGCCCGGTGCTCGACGTCAGCGAGCCCGGCGACCCGTCGACCAAGCTGGCGGCGGGCGCGGACCTGCGCAGCGACCTGCCGCGGTACCGCATCTGGGAGAACGGCGAGCTGCGCGCCGAGGTCACCGACGCCACGCCGTACTGGAGCGACGATCTGGTCGCGTTCTCGATCGGCTGCAGCTTCACCTTCGAGACCGCGCTCGCCGCCGAAGGCATCCCGCTGCGCCACGTCGAGCAGGGCCGGAACGTGGCGATGTACACGACCACCCGGAAGTGCCGCCCGGCCGGGCGGTTGCACGGGCCGATGGTGGTGTCCATGCGGTACATCCCGGCCGGCCGGGTGGACGACGCGATCCGGATCACCGCGGAAATGCCCGCGGTGCACGGGGCGCCGGTGCACGTCGGCGACCCGGGCGCGCTCGGCATCTCCGACCTCGGCAAGCCGGACTTCGGTGAGCCCGCGCGCCCGGAACCCGGTGACGTGCCGGTGTTCTGGGCCTGCGGGGTGACTCCGCAGGCGGCGCTGATGGCGTCGAAACCGCCGTTCGCGATCACGCACGCGCCGGGGCACATGCTGATCACCGACCGGCGTGACGACGAGTACCGGGTCGGCAGGCAGTGATCAGGGTGCACCGGTACGGCAGCCGCGCGGTACTGGTCGACCTCGCCGGGGCGGGCGAGGTGCTCGGGCTCGACGCCGTGCTGGCGGCCGATCCGCCGGACGGCGTGGAGGAGGTGGTGCCCGCGGCGCGGACCGTGCTGGTGCGGTTCGACCCCCGGCGCACCACCTTCGAACGGCTCGTCGAGGAACTCGGCGGCCGTCCGCTGGAGCCGCCGGAAAGCCGCCGTGGCGCGGAACTCGTGGTCCCGGTCAGCTACGACGGCGCGGATCTCGCGGAGGTCGCGGCGCGGACCGGGTTGTCCGAGGACGAGGTCGTCCGGCGGCACACCGGCGCCGAATACCGGGTGGCGTTCTGCGGGTTCGCCCCCGGTTTCGGTTACCTCACGGGACTTCCGCCCGAACTGCACCTGCCGCGGCGCGGGAGCCCGCGGGTGCGCGTGCCGGCGGGTGCGGTCGCGGTGGCCGGTGAGTACACCGCGGTGTACCCGCACCCGTCGCCCGGTGGCTGGCATCTGCTCGGCCGCACCCCGCTGGCGGTGTGGGACGCCGACCGCGAGCCGCCGAACCTGCTCGCGCCGGGCACGACCGTGCGGTTCCGCGCGACATGAGCGGCAAGGTCGAAGTGCTCGCCCCCGGGTTGTTCGCCACCGTGCAGGACCTCGGCAGGCCGGGATACACCGCGCTCGGCGTCGGCCGGTCCGGCGCCGCCGACCGCGCCGCGCTGCGGCTGGCGAACCGGCTGGTCGGCAATCCCGAGTCGAACGCGGCGATCGAGGCCACCTTCGGCGGGCTGGCCGTCCGGTTCGACGGCCCGGGGCTGATCGCGCTCACCGGCGCGGTGGGCGCGGCCCGGCTCGGCGGCCGCGCGATCGGCCCGAACGCGCCCGTGCTCGTGCGGGTCGGCGACGAACTGCGGCTGGGCGCGCCGGAGGTCGGGCTGCGGGCGTATTTGGCCGTGCGCGGCGGGATCGACGTGCCACCGGTGCTCGGCGGCCGCGGCACGGACACGCTTTCCGGGCTGGGCCCGGAACCGCTGGCCGCGGGCACCACGCTGCCGGTGGGGGAGCGCGTGCTGGCCTGGCCGCCGGTGGACCTGGCGCCGTGCGCGGCGCTCGTGCCGGAGCCGGTGCTGCGGCTGATTCCGGGGCCACGACTGGATTTTTTCACGCCGGACGCGTTCGATCGGTTGCTGTCCGGGCGGTACCTGGTCTCGGCCGAGAGCAACCGGGTGGGGCTGCGGCTCGACGGCCCGGTGTTGCGCCGCGCCAGAACCGGCGAGCTACCCCCGGAACCGGCGGCGCCTGGCGCGGTGCAGGTGCCGCCGTCGGGGCAGCCGATCCTGTTCCTGGCCGACCACCCGGTGACCGGGGGTTACCCGGTGGTGGCGGTGGTAGCCGAGGACGACCTCGGCGGGGCCGCACAGGCCCGGCCGGGCACGCGCCTGCGCTTCGCCAGGTACGGGAGAGGTTGCCTTCCGGCCTGACCGCTCGGCGAGGGGCGCTCTCCAGTGTGGCCGCTCGGCAGAGGACCCCTTCCAACGTGACCAGTCGGCGGAGATCGATCTCCGGCGTGGCCGGTCGGCGGAGGTTGCCGTCCAACCTGACCGCTCGGCGGAGGTCGCCCTCCGGTGTGGCCGGTTGGCGCCTGCATTCCGGCGTGACTAGCACGCAGAAGCCGCCTTCCAACGTGACCGGTGGCGGAGGTCGCCTCCGGGATGGCCGAGGTCGCCCTCCGGTGTGAGCGATCGGCGGATGTCGCTTTCCGGCGTGGCCAGTGCGCAGAAGTCGCCGTCCGGTGTCGCCGGTTTGGCGGGGGTCGCGTTCCAACGTGACCGGTCGGCGGGAGTCGCCTCCAACGTGGCCGGTCGGCGGGAGTCGCCTCCAACGTGGCCGGTCGGCGGGAGTCGCCTCCGGTGTGGCCGGTCGGCAGAAGCCGTCTTCCGGTCGGGTCAGAAGTCGCCTTCCAGGGTGACCAGTTCGCGTAGTTTCTGCAGTGCGCGGTGCTGCGTGGTGCGCACGTTGCCCGCCTTGAGGCCGACTGCTTCCGCGGTCTCGGCCGCCGACAGGCCGACGGCGACCCGCAGGATCACGATCTCCTGCTGCACCCGGGGCAGCGTGCGGATCAGCCGGTTCAGCCGTTCGCCCAGGTCGACGTCGAGGGCGTACTTCTCCGGCTCGTTGTCGGCGCCGGAGCGCTCCGGGAGGTCCGACACCGGCTCGCAGCGGTCGCGGGAGACCGCGCGGAAGGCGTCGGCCACCTTGTTCGCCGCGATCGCGTGCACCAGGTACAGAAAAGACCCACCGCGGTCCTGGTACTGCGGCAGCGCCTTGAGCACGGCGACGCACACCTCCTGCGAGATGTCGTCGGCCGAGAAGTACGACAGGTCCCGGCCGCCGAGCCGCGCCCGGCAGTACCGCGTGACCACCGGTTTCAGCGCGGCGAGCAGGCCCTCCATCGCCTCGTGGTCGCCCTTGGCCGCCTGGCGGACCAGCGGATCGAGGTCCTCCTTGGTCAGCCGCGGATAGTGGCTGGTGCTCCGCTGGACCGGGTTCGGCGACGCGGGTCCCTCGATACCCCGCCCCGTCGAGTCCAAGCTCGTGGTCATGCGCCCGCCCATTCCTCGAACGATCTGCTGTTGTCGACTCACCCGGCTGGCCGGACAAACTCGATTAATCATCGAATCAACCGGCCCTGCTGAGAGTCATTGTCAGCTTGCTAATAAGGCGACTGTCCGTAGCGGAGTTACCCGAATGGCGCTCGCTCGTTCAGCACTCTGACGACTGTGCGTAATGCTAGACCGCTACTGGCGCTGGCTCCAGGGATCTCGCAGAGATGCCCCATTAGCACGAATCTAGGTCTCAATCATCTTTCGGTCGCGGTGGACAAAAGTGCCGCGCACCCTGATTGCTCCGTACGGCGGTAGGGTCTTAGGTCCCTGAAAATCGCGTTTGCCAGTTAAGCGAGAAAGGCGAGCGTGGCCACCGCCAGGATCGTCAGCAGGCTCGCCGACAGGCCGATGACCAGCGGTTGCGCGGCATTCGGGGGAGTCCGCTCGCCTCGCAGCAGGTGCCGTTCGCGGTGCCTGCCGAGCAGCGCGAGCGAAATCGTGACCAAAATCCCGGTCGCCGCCGGGATAACGGTCAGGTCACTGCCCGAACGCACCGCCGAGTGCAGCAGGAGCAGGGTCACCGCCGCCGCGGAGGCGGTGGTGCGGCGCCACGCCAGCCAGGTGCGCTCCGGCTGCAGGCCGGGATCGCGGCTCACCCGGTCACCGCGAGGACCACCGCGAAGCCGGTGATCACCAGGATGCCCGCGGTCAGCACGAGCATCATCCGGTTGGGCGGCAGCGGTTCACCGCGGCGCATCGCGCGCTGGACCCGTTTCCAGCGCGGGTAGCTCGCCGCGGTCAGCACCACGGCGAGCGCGGCGCACAGCAGGGCGAGCACCGTCCTGGCCCCCGGCACGCCGAACTCGGGGACCAGCTGCCGCACCGCGACCGCACCGGCCAGCAGGCCGAGCGCGGTCCGCAGCCAGGCCAGGAAGGTGCGCTCGTTGGCCAGGCTGAACCGGTAGTCGGGCTCCTGCTCCTCGTCGCCTGCGGTCATGCGGACACCCTGTCCCGCGCGGCGAAGACCCACCACCGCAGCAGCGCGAACCGGCAGACCCCGCCGAGCAGGCTCGCGGTGGCCAGCACCAGCGTTTCGGTGAGCGGCGTCGGTGCCGGAATCACGGCGTGCAGCACGAGCAGCACCACCGAGCCGTACCCGGCGTAGAAGGCGATGGTGCCGATCACCTGGATGTGCCGTCGCCGCGGCGGGCTGGGTCGTCCGGCGAAGGTCACCCGGCGGTGGAACTCGGTGTTCCCGATCGTGGTGGCGGTGATCGCCAGCAGGTTGGCCCCGTGCGCGCCGAGCGCGTCGCGGAGCAGGAAGTAGAGCACGAACTGCACGGCGGTGGTGACCACGCCCGCCGCCGCGTACCACCCGGCGTGCACGGCGATGCCGTGCTGCCGGGCTGGTGGGGCGGGCGCTGCCGCTGCCGGGATGGCCATGCCCAGGACGCTACCCAAGCCGGTTTCAGGGGCGGCCCACGCGGGTAGGCGAAGCGGACCAAGCATGACCAGAGGAGGAGTTCCGATGTCCGCACCCCAGGATCCGGTCGAATCCGATCCGGCCGCGCTGAACAGCGCCGAGGACCTCGACGAGGACCGCCTCCGGGTGGATCCGCTCGAGGAGGGCATCGAGCCGCCGGAGCACTGGAGCGGTGCCGACCGCTTCGGCACGACCCCGGCCGAACAGCGCGAGGGCGAGCCCATGGCTGAGCGGCTGCGCGAGGAACAGCCGGACGTGACGGCCGACGAGGTGCCCGAGAAGCCGATCGCGGCGACCCCCGCCGACGAGCTGGACGAGACGATCGACGACCAGCCCGGTGACATCGAGCCGATGGCGCCGGAAGAGGGGCGTGTCGGCCGTCACACGGCCAGCGACGACCTGCCGCAGGCCGCTGACCAGGCCGGGGGCTCGATCGCGGAGACCATCCGCACCCCCGAGTGACCGGGTGGCACCCAGCGCCGCGCCCCTGCCACCCCTACGGTGGGAGGGGCCAGAGCCATGTAACCGACGAAAGGGAGCCTGTCGATGCTCGCCATGACAGACGCCGCGGCCGAGGCCATCACCGCGTTGACCGGACAGGACGGTCAGGCCGAAGCCGGCCTGCGGTTCGCGGTGCAGGAGGTGGAGGAGGCCGGCGCCCAGCTCGGGTTGTCGGTGGCGCCTTCACCGGAGGACGGTGATCAGGTGCTCGCCACCGAAGGCGGGGCCAAGGTCTTCCTGGAACCGAAGGCCGCCGAGTTCCTCGACGACAAGGTGCTCGACATCCAGCAGGACGACCAGGGCCAGATGAGCTTCGCCGTGCTGCAGCAGCCGGACGCGCAGCCCGGCAGCTGAGCCAGCACGAAACACCCAGAACACGAATGTGGCTTTCGGGGCGGAATCCGCCCCGAAAGCCACATTCGTGTTCGCCCGGCGAGACCGGCTCCGGCCTCAGGCGGAGTAGGGGTCCCGCTGGTCCAGTGCCGGGCTCACCCTCGGGTTGACGCCCTGCTGCCCCGGCACCGGTGCCACGGTGGTTTCCGAGGCGGCCGACGTGGGGTGCTGCTGTTGCTTCAGCGCCCGTTCCGCGACCTGGTTGTCCCGGATCCGCGCCAGCACGGTCAGCGTCACCCCGTGCGCGATGGCCAGCACCAGCAAGGTGATGCCCAGTTTCCAGACCACCGCCTCGGTGGCGTTGTCCCCGCCCGAATCGATGGTCGACAGCAGCGCCAGCACACCCAGCACGGCCAGGTGGAACAGCACGGTGATCAGGCGGGTCATCGAAGCACCCGCGGCCGGATCGCCGTACGAGTGCTCCAGGTAACGCCGCCCGCTCCGGTAGATGATCTGCCCGTCGACCACGACGAGCAGGGTCGCCAGCACCAGGAACGTTATGTAGGCGTTGGTTTCCACAGGTGGCTCCTCTCGGTGACACGGCCCAACCGGAGGGTTACCCGCCGACCTGCGCGGCAAACCGCTACCCGGCCCAGGTGCGCACCAGATCCGCCGTCTGCGCCCGCAGCAGTTCGCAGGCGTGTTCCCGCGCGTACGCCAGCGAAGGCGCGTGGTCGATCAACGCGCGGTATCCGGCCACGCCCAGTTGGGCCAGTTGCGCTTCGTCGAGCGCCACGCGCCCGGCGACGGCCAGCACCGGCAGGTCCCGTGCGCGGGCCCGCGCGGCGATGCCGGCGGGTGCCTTGCCGTCGAGGCTCTGCGGGTCCAGCGAACCTTCGCCGGTGATCACCAGGTCCGCCTCGGCCAGCGCGGCAGGCACGCCGGTGAGTTCGCAGACCAGGTCGAAGCCGGATTCGAACACCGCGCCCAGCGCCGCCATCGCGCCACCGGCCACGCCGCCGCCCGCACCGGCGCCCGGCGCGTCCGAGACGTCACGGCCGCCCGCCGCGTGCAGTGCCCGCGCCCACCGGCCGAGTGCCTCTTCCAGCAACGCGACCTCCGCCGGGCGCGCGCCCTTCTGCGGGCCGAAGATCGCCGCCGCACCCTTCTCGCCGAGCAGCGGATTGCTCACGTCGGTGGCCACGCGGACGTCGATGCCGTCGAACTTCGCCCGCAGCGCGGCCAGATCCACCGATTCGACCGTCCTCAGTGGACCGCCGCCCAGGTCCACCGAAGGCGTCACCGAAGCGCCGAGCGCACGCAGCATGCCCGAGCCGCCGTCCGTGCTCGCGGTCCCGCCGACGGTCAGCACCACCTGCTTGGCTCCGCGTTCCAGCGCATGCGCGATCAGCTCGCCGACGCCCCAGGTGTGTGCGGCCAGCGCGGTTTCCGGTGACGGCTCGACGAACTCGATACCGCACGCCCGCGCCGATTCGATGTACGCCGTCTCGCCCAGCACCGCGTACCGCGCCTCGACCGAGGCGTCCAACGGCCCGCGCACCGCCAGTTCGACGCGTTCCGCGCCCGCGGAGTACAGCACGTCCAGCGTGCCCTCGCCGCCGTCGGCCACCGGGCAGAGCATGGTCACGGCGTCCCCGAAAACCTCGAGCACGCCGTCGTGGATCGCCTCCGCGGCCTCCATCGCGGTCAGGCTGCCCTTGAACTTGTCGGGCGCGATCAGCACCTTCACGCTGTCACCGCCGTGAGCGCGGGCTCGCCCGACAGCACGGCGGCCACGTTGCGTGCCGCGAGCAGGGCCATTTCGGTGCGGGTTTCCACGGTCGCCGAGCCGAGGTGCGGGGTGATCACCACGTTCTCCAGTTCGAGCAGCCGGGGTTCGACTTCTGGTTCCTTCTCGAACACGTCCAGCGCGGCGCCGGCCAGCACGCCGTCGGCGAGCGCCTCGGCCAGCGCGGGCTCGTCGACCACCGCGCCGCGCGTGGTGTTGACCAGGTACGCGCCGGGCTTCATGGTCCGCAGCGTGTCTGCGTTGATCAGGTGCCGGGTCTCCGGTGTGAGCGGGCAGTGCAGCGAGACGAAGTCGGCCGACCGCAGCAGTTCGTCCAGCGGCAGCCGCCGCGCGCCCAGCTCGGCCTCCACCTCGGCCGGTGCCCTGTTCCGTCCACTGTAGACAATCTCGAGGCCGAACGCCTTGGCCCGGCGGGCCATCGCCCGGCCGATCTGCCCGAGGCCGACGATGCCGAGGGTGCGGCCCTGCAGCCCGGCGCCGAGCATGAAGCCGAGGTGGAAGGTCCACGGGGTGCGCGAGCGCAGCAGCCGCTCGCCCTCACCGAGCCGCCGGGTGCACATCAGCAGCAGGCCGAACGCCAGGTCCGCGGTCGCCTCGGTGAGCACACCCGGGGTGTTCGTCACCGTCACCCCGCGCTCGGTGAGCGCCTTCACGTCCAGGTTGTCGTAACCGACGGCCACGTTGGCTACCACCGCGAGGTCCGGCCCGGCCGCGTCGGCCACCGCGCCGTCCACCCTGTCCCCGACCATGGTCACCAGCGCGTGGGCGCCCGCGACCCGTTCACGCAGCTCATCGGGCCCGAGCTGGCTTTCGGCGACCCACACCTCACCCACCTCGCCGAGCACCTTCAGCGCCGGTTCCGCCAGCTGCCCGGTGACCACGATCTTCGGCACTTTCGGCTTACCTCCTGCGCTCGGCGTCCCGCCCAACATAGCCCGGCGGGCCCCCGTCGTGAACCGGTCGCGACCACGGCACGTGTTTGTTGGTGACGGCACACAGTTTCGACGGGAGGGATTGCGGATGACGATCTCGACACCGGGGGTTGGCGTGGACGCACACCGGCACACCGGGCACCTGATCCGGCGGGCCCAGCAGATCCACACCTACCTGTGGTCCGCCGAAGTGTCCAAAGAGGTCACCTCGACCCAGTTCGCGGTGCTGAGCGCGGTGGCGCTCAATCCGGAGACCGACCAGAACGCGCTCTCGCGCGAGGTCTCGCTGGACACCTCGACGGTGGGCGCGGTGGTGAACCGGCTGATCGACCGCGGCCTGCTGCGCCGCGACCGCGATCCGGGCGACCGGCGGCGGAACCTGCTGAGCCTGACCGACGCCGGGCACGCCCTGTTCGGCGAGCTCTCGGTGCGTGCGGCCCGGATGACCGAGGGCATGGTCGGCTGCCTGCCGCCGGAGGACCGCGAGGAACTGGTGCGCATCCTCAGCCGGGTGGTCGACGCGGGGGAGGCGAAGCGGGAGAGCGCCGAACACACCCGTTAGCGCGTTCCGTGCCCGCGGCTTCCGTGCTATGTTCATATGTAGAACTAGTGTGCGGAATGCGAACATGCAAGGGAGCTGGCGATGGCGGAACTCGTCTCGCTCGCGGACGGAGTGGCCGGCCTCGTCCGCGACGGCGACACGGTGGCGCTGGAGGGATTCACCCACCTGATCCCGGTGGCCGCCGGGCACGAGATCATCCGGCAGGGCCGTCGCGGGCTGACCCTGGTGCGGATGACCCCGGACATCGTCTACGACCAGCTGATCGGCGCCGGGTGCGCGAGCAAGCTGATCTTCTCGTGGGGCGGCAACCCCGGGGTCGGCTCGCTGCACCGGTTCCGCGACGCGGTCCAGCACGGCTGGCCGGTGCCGCTGGAGATCGAGGAGCACAGCCACGCCGGCATGGCCAACCGCTACGTGGCCGGTGCCTCCGGGCTGCCGTTCGCCGTGCTGCGTGGTTACTCCGGCACCGACCTGCCCCGGCACACCGCCACCATCAAGCCGATCACCTGCCCGTTCACCGGCGAGCAGCTGGCCGCGGTGCCCGCGCTCAACCCGGACGTGACCATCGTGCACGCCCAGCGCGCCGACCGCGCCGGGAACGTGCAGCTGTGGGGCATCGCCGGCGTGCAGAAGGAGGCGGTGCTCGCGGCCAAGCGCTCGCTGGTCACCGTCGAAGAGATCGTCGACGAACTGGAGCCGCGTCCTGGCGCGCTGGTGCTGCCGTCGTGGGCGGTGACCGCGGTCGCCGAGGCGCCGGGCGGGGCCAAGCCCTCCTACGCGGCCGGGTACTACGACCGGGACAACGCGGGTTACCAGGCGTGGGACGCGGTGAGCCGCGACCGCGAGGAGTTCGGCAAGTGGCTGGCGGAGGTGGCGGCGTGAACTACACCACCGACGAGATGATGAGCATCGCGGCCGCCCGCGCGCTCAAGGACGGCATGTCCTGCTTCGTGGGCATCGGGCTGCCGAGCACCGCGGCCAATCTCGCCCGCCGCTCGCACGCGCCGAACCTGGTGCTGGTCTACGAATCCGGCTGCCTCGGCGCGAAGCCGTCCCGGCTGCCGCTGTCCATCGGGGACGGCGAGCTGGCCGAGACCGCGGACGCGGTGGTCAGCGTGCCCGAGGTGTTCAACTACTGGCTGCAGCCCGGCCGGATCGACGTCGGCTTCCTCGGTGCCGCCCAGCTGGACAAGTTCGGCAACATCAACACCACGGTGATCGGCGACGACTACGCCGATCCGAAGGTGCGCCTGCCGGGTGCCGGTGGCGCGCCGGAGATCGCCGCCTCCTGCCGCGAGGTTTTTGTGGTGCTGCGCCAGAGCAAGCGCGCGTTCGTGGAGAAGGTCGACTTCGTCACCTCGTTCGGCCACGGGACCGGCCGCGGTGACCGCGCGCGCCTCGGCCTGCCCGGCGCCGGGCCTACCCTGGTGGTCACCGATCTCGGCCTGCTGCGACCGGATCCGGAGACCGCCGAGCTGACGCTGACCGACCTGCACCCCGGGGTCGAGGTGGCGCAGGTGCGCGAGGCGACCGGGTGGGAGCTGAAGGTCGCCGACGACCTGCGGCGCACGCCGGAGCCGACCGAGGCGGAACTGACCGGGTTGCGAGAGCTGAAGAAGGCGGGCGAATGACCGAGGTATACGTGCTGGACGCCGTGCGGACCCCGTTCGGCAAGTACGGCGGCGCGCTGGCGGGCACCCGGCCCGACGACCTGGCCGCGCACGTGCTGCGGGCGCTGGGCGAGCGGTCCGGGCTCGATCCGTCCACTGTGGACGAGGTGGTGCTCGGCAACGCCAACGGCGCCGGTGAGGACAACCGGAACGTGGCGCGGATGGCCACGCTGCTGGCCGGCTGGCCGACCTCGATCCCCGGCGGCACGGTGAACCGGCTGTGCGGTTCGGGGCTCGACGCGGTCGCCCAGGCCAGCAGGCTGATCGCCACCGGGGACGCGTCGCTGGTGGTGGCCGGTGGCGTGGAGTCGATGAGCCGGTCGCCGTGGGTGGTGCCGAAGCCGGAGAAGGCCTTCCCGAACGGCAACCAGACCATGTACTCCACCGCGCTCGGCTGGCGCATGGTCAATCCGGCGATGCCGGAGCAGTGGACGGTCTCGCTGGGGGAGTCCACCGAACTGCTCGCCGAGCGGTACGGCATCGGGCGTGACGAGCAGGACGAGTTCGCCGCGCGCAGCCACGTCAACGCGGCCAAGGCGTGGGACGACGGCTTCTACGACAACCTGGTGGTGCCGGTGCCCGGCGTCGAGCTGACCAGGGACGAGGGCATCCGGCCGGACTCGTCGCCGGAGAAACTGGCCAAGCTCAAGCCGGTGTTCCGCAAGGAGGGCACGGTCACCGCGGGCAACGCGTCGCCGCTCAACGACGGTGCCTCCGCGGTGCTGCTCGGCGACCGGGCCGCCGCCGACCGCGTCGGCGCCACGCCGCTGGCGCGCATCGCCGGTCGTGGCGCGGCCGGGGTGGACCCCGACGTCTTCGGCATCGGGCCGGTTCGTGCCGCCGAGATCGCGCTGGAGCGCGCGGGCATCGGCTGGGACGACCTCGCCGTGGTCGAGCTGAACGAGGCCTTCGCCGCGCAGTCGCTGGCGTGCCTGCGTGACTGGCCGAAGCTGGACCCGGCCAAGGTGAACCCGCACGGCGGTGCGATCGCCATCGGGCACCCGCTCGGCGCGTCGGGCGGCCGCATCCTCGGCACGCTCGCGCACGACCTCCGCCGCCGCGGTGGTGGCTGGGGGCTGGCCGCCATCTGCATCGGCGTCGGCCAGGGCCTGGCCGTGGTGCTGGAAGCCTGAGAAGGGAGAGCAGTATGAGCCTGCCCGAATACCGCAAGGATCCCGAGGGCACCCACCCGCCGCTGGGCTTTCCCGGTTACCGCTCGACCGCGCTGCGGCACCCGAAGCAGCCGCTGGTGCTGCTGCCGCAGATGCTCACCGAGGTGACCGGCCCGCTGCTCGGGCCGGGCAGGCTCGGCGAGCACGACAACGACCTGACCCGGCAGCACGCCGGTGAGCCGCAGGGCCAGCGGATCGTGGTGCACGGGCGGCTGCTCGACGGTGACGGCCGCCCGGTGCGCAACTCGCTGGTGGAGATCTGGCAGGCCAACGCGGGCGGGCGCTACAAGCACACCGGCGACCGCTGGCCGTCGCCGCTGGACCCGAACTTCGACGGGGTCGGGCGCACGCTCACCGACGACAACGGGCACTACGAGTTCACCACCATCAAGCCGGGCGCCTACCCGTGGAAGAACCACGACAACGCCTGGCGGCCGGCGCACATCCACTTCTCGGTGTTCGGCACCTCGTTCACCCAGCGCCTGGTCACCCAGATGTACTTCCCGGAGGACCCGCTGTTCGGGCAGGACCCGATCTTCAACTCCATCCCGGACGAGAAGGCGCGGATGCGCATGGTCTCCCGCTTCGATCTGGAGCGCACGCAGCCGGAATGGGCGCTGGCCTACGAGTTCGACATCGTGCTGCGCGGCCGGAACGCCTCGGTGTTCGAGGACGTCGAGGACGAGGAGGACGACGAATGAGCACTCCTTCGCAGACCGTGGGGCCGTACCTGTCGATCGGCCTGCCGTGGGACGACGGGCCGGAGGTGGTGCCCGACGGCACGCCGGGTGCGGTGGTGCTGCGCGGGGTGGTCTACGACGGCAACGGCGACCCGGTGCCGGACGCGCTGGTCGAGACCTGGCAGGCCGACGCCGACGGCCGGTTCGACCACCCCGACGACCCGCGCGGGCGGGTGGCCGGGTTCCGCGGGTTCGGCCGCTGCCCCACCGACGAGCGGGGCCGGTGGTCCATCCGCACCGTGGTGCCCGGCCCGGTGCCGGGTCGCGACGGGCGGACGCAGGCGCCGCACATCGACGTCTCCGTGCTGGGCCGCGGCCTGCTGCACCGGGTGGTCACGCGGATCTACTTCCCCGAGCACGCCGAGGCGAACGCCGCCGACGAAGTGCTCAACTCGGTGCCGGAGGACCGCCGTGGCACGCTGATCGCGGTACGCGAGGGTGACGGCTACCGGTTCGACGTGCGCCTGCAGGGCGAGGGCGAGACGGTGTTCTTCGAGGTTTAGGAGTCGCGGTGACAGTCGAGGTCCACCACGTGATCGACGGGCCGGCCACCGGCGAGGCGGTGGTGCTCAGCGGTTCGCTGGGCAGCACGCTGGCGATGTGGGAGCCGCAGGTCCGGCCGCTCACTGAAGCCGGGTACCGGGTGATCCGGTACGACCACCGCGGGCACGGCGGTTCGCCGGCGCCGGAAGGCCCGTATCGCATCGCCGATCTCGGCGGGGACGTGCTGGCGCTGCTGGACCGGCTGGAGGTGGAGAAGGCGCACTTCGCCGGGCTGTCGCTGGGCGGGATGGTCGGGATGTGGCTGGGCGCGCACGCCTCCGATCGGCTGCTTTCGCTGGTGCTGTGCTGCACTTCGGCGAAGCTGGGGCCGCCGGAGATGTGGGCCGACCGGATTCGCGCGGTCCGTGCGGGCGGGACCGAATCGCTGGCGTCGTCGGTGGTGGACCGGTGGGTCACCCCGGCCTTCCCCGCCGAGCGCCGGGCGGAGCTGGAGCGGATGGTCGCGTCCACTTCGGACGAAGGCTATGCGGGCTGCTGCGCGGCGATCGAGGTGATGGACCTGACCGGCGAGCTGGCCGCGATCACCGTGCCCACGCTGGTGATCAGCACTTCGGAGGACCCGGCCACCCTGCCACCGCACGGCAGGGCGATCGCCGACGCCGTTCCGGACGCGCGGTTCGCCGAGGTCCAGGGCGCCGCGCACCTGGGCAACGTGGAGCGGCCCGGCGAGTTCAGCGAGCTGATCCTGGCCAGGCTGGCGGCCCGATGAGCGACGACGAGCTGTACGCCGACGGCATCCGCGTCCGCCGCGAGGTGCTCGGGGACGCGCACGTGGACCGCGCGGTGGCGAACACGACCGAGTTTTCGCAGCCGTTCCAGGACTGGATCACCCGGTCGGCGTGGGGCTCGGTGTGGACCCGGCCGGGACTGGACCGGCGCACCCGCAGCTGCGTGACGCTGGCCGCGCTGACCGCCCTGCACTGCCACGAGGAACTCGCCATGCACGTCCGCGTGGCCATCCACAATGGACTCACGCCGGCCGAGATCTCCGAGGTGCTGCTGCACACCGCGGTCTACGCGGGGGCGCCGGCCGGGAACGCCGCGTTCGCGGTGGCGCAGCGGGTACTCGCCGAGCTGGGTGAGGAGTCCGCCGTTCCCCGGCCCGCCGACTAGAGTCGGGGGCATGGACGAGACCCGGGGCGCGCACCACGTGCAGTCGCTGGACCGCGGGCTGGCGGTGATCCGCGCGTTCGGCGCGGACGCACCCGAGCTGACGCTGAGCGACGTCGCCAGGACCACCGGGCTGACCAGGGCGGCGGCCCGGCGGTTCCTGCTCACCCTGGCCGACCTGGGGTACGTGCGCACCGACGGCAAGTACTTCTCGCTGACCGCGCGGGTGCTGGAGCTGGGGTACGCGTACCTGTCCAGCATGTCGCTGCCCGAGGTGGCCACGCCGCACCTGGAGCGGCTGTCCGCCGAGGTGCACGAGTCGAGTTCGGTGTCGGTGCTGGAGGGTGGCGACATCGTCTACGTGGCGCGGGTGGCGGTGTCGCGGATCATGACGGTCTCGATCAACGTGGGCACGCGGTTCCCGGCGTACGCGACGTCGATGGGGCACGTGCTGCTGGCCGGGCTGCCCGACGACCGGCTGGACGAGTACCTGGCGCAGGCGCGGCTGGACCGGCTGACCTCGCACACGCTGACCTCGGAGGCCGCGTTGCGGGCGGAGCTGGCCGAGGTGCGCGGGCGCGGGTGGGCGCTGGTGGACCAGGAACTGGAGGAGGGGCTGCGCTCGGTCGCCGCCCCGATCCGGGGGCGCGACGGGAAGGTGGTCGCCGCGGTGAACGTGTCCACGCACGCGTCGCGGACCTCACTGGACGTGGTGCGCGACGAGATGGTGCCGCGCCTGCTCGACGCCGCCGAACGCATCGAGGCCGATCTGGCCGTCGCGCCGCCTTCGCGGGCTACGCGTGGGTGAGTGCGCCGGGCTGCTGCTGGCGGCGGGGTCCGGTCGTCGGTTCGGCGGGCCGAAGGCACTGGCCGAAGTGGACGGTGAGCCGCTGGTGCTCCGGGCGTTGCGGACGCTGGCGGATTGCTCGCCGGTGGTGGTGGTGACCGGGGCGGCGGCTTCGTCGGTCGAGGCGCTGTTGCCTTCGGAGGTGCGCGCGGTGCACGCCGCGGACTGGGCCTCGGGCATGGGCGCTTCGCTGCGGGCCGGGTTGCTTGCTCTGTCTACTGTGGACGCTTCGGCTTCGGCGGTGGTGGTGCACCTGGTGGATCTGCCCTGGGTTGGCGGGCCGGTGGTGCGGAGGCTGGCCGGGCTGGCCGCGCCGGACGTGGTGGCGCGGGCGGCTTATGGTGGCGTGCCCGGGCATCCGGTGTTGCTGGGGCGGGAGCACTGGGCGGAAATCGCGGACGCGGTCTCGGGGGATGCGGGGGCGCGGCACTGGCTGGCGGGTCGTGAGGATCTGCGGCTGGTGGAGTGCGGTGACTTGGGAAGTGGTCGCGACGTGGACCGTCCCGGGGATCTGCCTCGCCCCGGTTTTTCAGTGTGACGACGGCGGAGAACTCGTTGTCAAGGCTGGGGAGCGTACCTTGACAACGAGTTCTCCGCCGTGTTTTTGGCTTTGGACCGGGGTGAGGGAGGGGGAGTGGGCGACTGCTCCCCCTGAGTGCCCCGGCCGCCGGTTGAGTGGGGCGCCGTGTCACGAATGTGGCTTTCGAGACGTTTCGCGTCCCGAAAGCCACATTCGTGACACTTGACGATGAGGTGCCCGGCTGGCTCGTTTCCGCCCTGGGGGTGGGCGATCGCTCAGACTCGTAGGACTCGCGGGCCCGTGGCGGCGATTTCGTCGGCGACGGCGGCGTCGATGCCGTCGTCGGTGATGAAGGTGTCGATGTCGCTCAGTTCGGCGAAGCGCGAGAAGTGGTCGTTGCCCACCTTCGTGTGGTCGGCCAGCAGCACCGCGCGGCGCGCGCAGTTCACCGCTGCGCGCTTCACCATCGACTCGGCTGGGTCCGGGGTGGTCAGGCCGCGTTCCACGGAAATCCCGTTCGTGGCCATGAAAGCCACCTCGACGAACGTCTCGTCCAGCGCGCGCAGCGCCCACGCGTCCACCGACGCCAGCGTCCGGCTCCGCAACCGGCCGCCGACCAGCATCACCGTCAGGTTCGGCCGGGTGGTCAGGGCCAGCGCGATGTTCACCGAGTGCGTCACCACGGTCAGTTCGCGGTCCAGCGGCAGCTGCTCGGCCACGCGTGCGGTCGTCGTGCCCGCGTCGAGCAGGATGGTGCCTTCCTCCGGCAGTTCCGCCAGCGCCGCCTTCGCGATGCGCTCCTTCTCCGCGGTCATCACGCCTTCGCGAGTGGACACCGCGGGCTCGAAACCCAGCCGCTCCACCGGAATCGCGCCGCCGTGCACCCGTCGCAGCACACCGTGCCGTTCCAGCACGGTGAGATCGCGGCGCACCGTCTCCGTGGTGACGGTGAACTCCTCCGCCAGCGTCGCCACGTCCACCCGGCCGAGGCCGCGTGCCCGTTCGAGGATGATCTGCTGCCGCTCCTCCGCGTACATCCCCCACCGCCCCGTTGTCGTGAATTTCCCGTCCAGGTAACCACACGATGTGAGTTCATGTGGGGACTTGCGTGCTTGTTTGGTTACGAACCGGCACGGGGCTTGCAAACCAACGTGAACCCATGCAAAATCACTCAAAACCAAGTCCGGCTCAACGACCGAGGTGGTGTGCGGGTGTTCCTCACCGTGACGGCGAACCCGAGCGTGGACCGCACCGTCGAGGTGCCGCGCCTGGTCCGCGGTGAGCTCCACCGCGCGTCCGCGGTGCACGTCCACCCCGGCGGCAAGGGCATCAACGTGGCCCGCGCCCTGGTGCGCAACGGGCTCGACGCCCGCGCGGTGCTCCCGGCCGGCGGCCCGGAGGGCGACCACCTGATCTCCCTGCTGAACCGGTACGAGATCGACGTGGTGCGCGTGCCAGCGTCCGGTCCGGTGCGCACCAACATCAGCGTGATCGAGCCGGACGCCACGGTCACCAAGCTGAACGAGGCGGGCGCGCGGCTGTCCGCGGCCGAGATCGCGGCACTGTCGAAGGCGGTGCTCGGCAACGTCTCCGACGTCTCCTGGGTGGTACTGGCGGGCAGCCTGCCACCTGGGGTCGACGCCGGGTTCTACGCCGAGCTGATCCGCTCGCTCGAAGGGCGCGCCGAGGTCGCGGTGGACACCAGCGGACCCGCGTTGCTCGCCGCGGTCAAGGCCGGGCCCGCGCTGGTCAAGCCGAACCTCGAAGAACTGGAGGAGGCCGTCGGCCGTCCACTCGCGACCATGCGTGAAGTCGTCGAGGCCGCACGGGAACTGCGTGGGCTCGGCGCCCGCGCGGTGCTGGCGAGCCTGGGCGGCGAGGGCGCGGTGCTGGTCGACGGCGAGGGCGCGTGGCACGCCGAGGCCGACGCCGTGGCGCGGAGTTCCGTCGGTGCGGGCGATTCGCTGCTGGCCGGGTTCCTGGCCGGTGGCGGGCACGGCCCGCGGGCGCTGGAGAGCGGGGTCGCGTGGGGCGCGGCGGCGGTTTCGCTGCCGGGCAGCACCATGCCGGGCCCGGTCGAAGTGGGGGCGGCCGAGGTGCGGCTGCACCCCGAGCTGGAGCCGGAACGCGGGGTCGGCGCGGGGGCGTGAAGCCGGGAACATCCCGGGGGGCTGTCAGGAAAACCAGTCCGAGCAGCAGGAAGAGTCAACGATGACGAAGACGGAAGAAGCGCCATCCCGGGGACACCGGGTGCGGGTCACGGTGCAGCGGTTCGGCGGCCACATGGCGGGCATGGTGATGCCCAACATCGGCGCCTTCATCGCCTGGGGTCTGATCACCGCGTTGTTCATCCCGTCCGGCTGGACGCCGAACGCGAAGATCGAGACGCTGGTCGACCCGATGATCAATTTCCTGCTGCCGGTGCTGATCGGCTACACCGGCGGCAGGCTGGTGCACGGCCAGCGCGGCGCGGTGGTCGGCGCGGTGGCCACGGTCGGCCTCGCGGTCGGTGCCGAGATCCCGATGTTCCTCGGCGCGATGGCGATCGGCCCGCTGGCCGGTTACCTGATGAAGCTGTTCGACGAGCACGTCGGCAGCCGGACCGCGCCCGGCTTCAAGATGCTGGTGGACAACTTCAGCGCCGGCATCATCGGCGGCCTGATGGCGGTGCTCGGCATGCTCGCCATCGGCCCGGTGGTGCAGGGCGCGACCAAGGCGCTCGGCAACGGCGTGCAGGCCCTGTTCGACACCGGCCTGCTGCCACTGGTCTCGCTCATCGTGGAACCGGCCAAGGTGCTGTTCCTGAACAACGCGATCAACCACGGGGTGCTCTCCCCGCTGGGCATCGCGGACGCCGCGGAGACCGGCAAGGCGATCGAGTTCCTGATCGAGCCGAACCCCGGCCCCGGCCTCGGCATCCTGCTGGCGCTGACCTTCTTCGGCGCGAAGAGCGCGCGGGCCACCGCGCCCGGCGCCATCGTGATCCAGTTCCTCGGCGGCATCCACGAGATCTACTTCCCGTACATCCTGGCGGCGCCGCGGCTGATCCTGGCCGCCATCGCCGGTGGTGCGGCCGGCATCTTCGTGTTCAGCGTGTTCGACGCCGGGCTGACCGCCACGCCCGCGCCGGGCAGCATCATCGCCGTGCTCGCGGTGACCCCGAAGGGTGGTTACCTGGGCGTGATCGCCGGTGTGGTGATCGCCGCCGCGGTGAGCTTCCTGATCTCGGCGGTACTGCTGAAGTTCGGCCGGGACGCCCGGCGTGAGGAACGCGAGCAGCAGCTCGCCAACGGCGGCCAGGTCTGAGCCGGAACGAAAGGGGAATCCGCGTGAGCAGCATCGACGGCAAGGAAATCACCAAGGTGATCATCGCCTGCGACGCCGGTATGGGCAGCAGCGTGATGGTCGCGGCACAGCTGGGAAAGCGGCTCAAGCCGTACCAGGTCAAGGTCGAGCACATCCCGGTCAACGAGATTCCCGGCGACGCGCAGCTGGTGCTGTGCCAGGAAACCCTGGTGGCGCGGGCGAAGAAGAACTCGGACGCGGTGATCATCGGCTTCCAGAACTTCCTCGGCGACCCGGTGTTCGACCGGGTCGAGCAGGTGATCAGGGACGGGGGCACGCTGGATGGCTGAGCTGCTGGAGGCCTCCGGGATCCGGCTGGGCGCGAGCGCGGCCGACCGCGACGACGCCATCCGCCAGGTCGGCGCGGTGCTGGTCGAGATCGGCGCGGTGGACCCCGCCTACGTCGACGGCATGCTCGAGCGGGAGGAGTCGGTCTCCACCTTCGTCGGTGAGGCCGTGGCCATCCCGCACGGCACCAACGCCGCCCGCGAGCACGTCAGGCGGACCGCGCTGGCCGTGGTCCAGTTCCCCGGCGGCGTGGACTGGGGCGGGCAAGAGGTGAAGCTGTGCGTCGGGATCGCGGCCCAGGGCAGTGAACAGGTGCAGATCCTGTCCGCGCTGGCCCGCACCCTGCTCGACGCCGAACAGGCGGCTCAGCTGCGCGAAGCGTCCGATCCGGACACGATCCTGCGCATTCTGACCGCGACCGAAGAGGAGGCAGTCCAGTGAAGGTGGCCCGTTTCTACGCGCCGGGCGACATCCGGATCGAGGATGCGCCGGAGCCGTCGCCCGGTCCGGACGAGGTGAAGATCCGCGTGCACGCGTGCTCCACCTGCGGCACCGACCTGAAGATCTTCCGGCACGGGCACCACCACATCGATCCGCCGCGGGTGATCGGGCACGAGATCGCCGGTGAGGTGGTGGAAACCGGCGCCGAGATCGACGGCTGGGCGGCGGGCGACCGGGTGCAGGTGATCGCCGCGATCCCGTGTGGTGAGTGCGCGGACTGCCGCCGCGGCTGGCGCACCATCTGCCCGAACCAGCTGTCCATGGGCTACCACTTCGACGGCGGGTTCGCCGAGTACATGATCGTGCCGCAGCGCGTGCTGCGCGTGGACGGGCTGAACCGGATCCCGGAAGGCCTGTCCTACGCCGAAGCGTCGGTCGCCGAGCCGCTCGCGTGTGTCCTCAATGGACAGGAGTTCGCGCAGGTCGGCGAAGGTGACGTCGTGGTGGTCACCGGGGCGGGGCCGATCGGCTGCCTGCACGTGCGGCTGGCCAGGGCCCGTGGTGCCGCCGCGGTCTACTTGGTCGAGCTGAACCGCGGCCGCCTGGACATGGCCGCGGACCTGGTCAAGCCGGACGCCGCGATCTGCGGTGCGGAAACCGATCCGGTGCATGCCGTGCTGGACCTGACCGAAGGCCGCGGTGCCGACGTGATCATCACCGCCGCGGCGGCGGGCAAGGCGCAGGAGGACGGGCTGAAGATGGCCGCCAGGCGCGGCCGGATCAGCTTCTTCGGCGGGCTGCCGAAGGACAACCCGATCATCGCCTGCGACTCCAACCTGGTGCACTACCGCGAACTGACCATCTACGGCGCCAACGGCTCCAGCCCGGACCACAACAAGCGGGCGCTGGAGCTGATCGCCACCGGCGCGGTCGGGGTCGACGACCTGATCACGCACCGGCTGAAGCTGGACGGCGTGCTCGACGCGATCGACACGGTGGCCTCCGGCGAGGCGATCAAGGTGACCATCGAACCGTCCGCCAGCTGACCGGAGGGGTGTGCGCGCGTGACCACCGAACTGCACGGGAATCCGGCGAGCCCGGGCACCGCTTCCGGCACGGTCGCCCGCATGCGCCCGGTGCCGGAACTGCCCGCACAGGTGCCGGAATCGGCGGGCGCGGAACAGGAGTTCGCCACCGCGAAGGCCGCGCTCGCCGGGGTCGCCGAGGAACTGGAACGGCGCGGCAAGGCGCTTTCCGGTGAGGCGGCGGAAATCCTGGACACGCAGGTGATGATGGTCCGCGATCCCAGCCTGGAGCAGGGGATCGCGAAGGCCACCGACGAGGGACTACCCGCCGCGTGGGCGGTCCGGGAGGCGTTCGCCGCGCACATCGAGGTGCTGCGCGGGCTCGGCGGGTACCTCGCCGAGCGGGTGACCGACCTGGCCGACCTCCGCGATCGGGCGATCGCGGTCGCGCTCGGGGTGGAACCCCCGGGCATCCCGGCCGCGGACGGGCCGTTCGTGCTGGTCGCGGTGGACCTCGCGCCGGCCGACACGGTCACCCTCGATCCGTCGAACGTGCTGGCCATCGTCACCGAGAAGGGCGGCGCCACCAGCCACACCGCGATCCTGGCGCGGTCGCTGGGCATTCCGGCGGTGGTCGGCTGCGCGGCGGCGGAGTCGTTGTCGGACGGCCAGCTGGTGGTGGTCGACGGTGGCGCGGGCAAGGTGGTGGTTGATCCGGAGACGCGCCTGCTGGACTCGATCGAGCGGGAGGCCGAGGAGCAGCGGCGTGAGCTGGCGCGGCACCGCGGTCCCGGTTCGACGAAGGACGGCCACCCGGTCAAGCTGCTGCTGAACATCGGTGGCGCGGGCGGGCTGGAGGAAGCCGCGGCGGCCGACGCCGAGGGGATCGGGTTGTTCCGCACGGAGTTCCTGTTCCTGGACCGGGCCGAGGCGCCTTCGCTGGACGAGCAGCGCGCCGCGTACGGCAAGGTCTTCGCCGCGTTCCCCGGGCGGCCGGTGGTGGTGCGGACGCTGGACGCGGGCGCGGACAAGCCGGTGCCGTTCGCCAACGACGACGTGGAGCCGAACCCGGCGCTCGGTGTCCGGGGGTATCGGGTGGGCCGCCGGAACCCGGGGCTGCTGGACGTGCAGCTGGAGGCGATCAGCCTGGCGGCGCGCGAGCACGAGACCGACGTGCGCGTGATGGCGCCGATGGTGGCGACCGCGGCCGAAGCGCGGGAGTTCGCCGCGCGGGTGCGGCACTTCGGCATCGCGCGGGCGGGTGTGATGATCGAGGTCCCCGCGGCGGCGCTGCGGGCGGAGGCGATCCTGGCCGAAGTGGACTTCGTCAGCATCGGCACCAACGACCTGGCGCAGTACACCTTCGCCGCGGACCGGTTGCTCGGTGAGCTGAACGACCTGCTGGACCCGTGGCAGCCCGCGTTGCTGGACCTGGTGTCGATGGTCGCCGAGGCGGGGCGGAAATCCGCGAAACCGGTGGGCATCTGCGGCGAG
This sequence comes from Amycolatopsis albispora, assembly GCF_003312875.1. Taxonomy (NCBI): domain Bacteria; kingdom Bacillati; phylum Actinomycetota; class Actinomycetes; order Pseudonocardiales; family Pseudonocardiaceae; genus Amycolatopsis; species Amycolatopsis albispora. The sequence goes on along the minus strand of NZ_CP015163.1, from coordinate 4,192,318 downwards.
GCGGCAGGCGATCCGTTGCTGGCGCCGGTTCTCACCGGGCTGGGCGTGACGAGCCTGTCCATGTCGGCCCCGGCGGTGCCCGCGGTCCGAGCCGCCCTCCGGCGCCAGACCTTCGACGACTGCGCGGCGGTGGCGGCGGCCGCCATCGCCGCCCCGGACGCCGCCGCCGCTCGCGCCGCCGCCAGCTGACCGCGCCCGGGCTGGGCGGTGTCACGAATGTGGCTTTCGAGACGTTTGGCGTCTCGAAAGCCAGGTGGATTCCAGTGGTTGTTGCAACACCCTTGTTGATGGGAGTTGTGATGGTGCTGGGTCGTGATGTTCGGGTGCGGTTTTGGGGGTTGGTGCGGGCGGGGTGGGCGGTGCGGCCGGCGGCGGGGTTGGCGGGTGTGTCGCATGAGACGGGGCGGCGGTGGTTCGCGCAGGCTGGTGGGGTGATCGGGAACGCGCCGTGTGCGCTGGGCGGGCGGTATTTGTCGTTGGCTGAGCGGGAGGAGATCTCGCGGGGGTTGTGTGCGGGGTGGTCGTTGCGCAGGATCGCTCGGGGGCTGGGGCGGGCGGCGTCGACGGTGAGCCGGGAGGTGGCTCGTCATGGTGGGCCGGTGGCGTATCGGGCGGTGGTTGCCGACAGCGCGGCGCGGGTGCGGGCGCGGCGTCCGAAACCGGTGAAGCTGGCTGTTGACGCCCGGCTGCGGGCGTGGGTGCAGACTCGGCTGGAGAAGCGGTGGTCGCCCGGGCAGATCGCGGCCGCGCGCAAGCTCGCTTTTGCCGATCAGCCGGAGCGTTGGGTGTCGCACGAGACGATCTACCAGGCCATTTACGTCCAGAGCCGGGGCGCGTTACGGCGTGAGCTGGCCGCGTGCCTGCGGACCGGGCGGGCGCTGCGCCGTCCCCGCGGCCAGGCCCGCCGCCACCTGCCGCCCCGGCTGCCCGGCCCGATCCCGATCTCGGCGCGCCCGGCCGAGGCCGCCGACCGCGCGGTGCCCGGGCACTGGGAAGGCGATCTGATCCTCGGCGCCGGCAACAGCTCCGCGATCGGGACGCTGGTGGAGCGGTCCACCCGGTTCGTGCTGCTGCTGCACCTGCCCCACGGTCACACCGCCGAGCACGTCCGCGACGCGATGATCGCCACCATCACCACCCTGCCCGCCCAGCTGCGACGCTCGCTGACCTGGGACCGCGGCAACGAAATGGCCCGCCACGCCGAGATCACCCTGGCCACCGACATGGCCATCTACTTCTGCGACCCGCACTCACCCTGGCAACGCGGCACCAACGAGAACACCAACGGCCTGCTCCGCCAGTACTTCCCCAAAGGCACCGACCTGACCAGGCACACCGCCGACGACCTCGCCGCCGTCGCCGCCGAACTCAACGAACGCCCCCGCCACACCCTGGGCTGGCTCACCCCAGCCCAATCCCTCAACCGAGTACTGTCCGGACAGTCCCCCGTTGCAACCACCGCTTGAGCCCGCGCCACATTCGTGACACTCAGCGTTCCCCGCGCGGGGCTCGTATTCTGGGCCGGTGACGGTACCGACGGATCCCGGTGAGCTGGCCGCGGCGTTGCGGAGGACCGGCTACCTGGCCGACGCCGGCATCGCGACCGCCGCCTACCTCGCCCTGCGCATGGGGCGCCCGCTCTTCTGCGAGGGCGAGCCCGGCACCGGCAAGACCTCACTCGCCGTCGCGCTGGGGAAGGCGTTGAACCTCCCGCTCATCCGCCTGCAGTGCCACGAGGGCATCGACGCCGCTCAGGCGCTGTACGAGTGGGACTTCCCGCGTCAGCTGCTCCACCTGCGTGCCCTCGAAGCCGCCCATCGTGAGGTCGACGAAGCCTCCCTCTACACCGAGCGCTTCCTGCTCGCGCGCCCGCTGCTCCAGGCGCTGAAGGAAGCGCCGTGTGTGCTGCTCGTAGACGAGATCGACCGCGCCGACGACGAGTTCGAGGCCTTCCTGCTCGAACTGCTCGACGGCAACTCGGTCAGCATCCCGGAGTTCGGCGAGGTCCGGGCCGAGAAGCCGCCGCTGGTGGTGCTCACCTCGAACCGCACGCGCGAGGTGCACGACGCCCTCAAGCGCCGCTGCCTCTACCACTGGCTCGAGCACCCCGACCTGGCCAGGGAGATCGACATCCTCCGGCACCGGCTGCCCGGCCTGGACGAACGGCTCGCCGCCCAGGTCGCCGGGGCCGTGCACCGCATCCGGCGGCTGGAGCTGCTCAAGCCGCCCGGCGTGGCCGAGTCGCTGGACTGGGCCCGCGCGCTGACCGCGCTCGACCGCGACGTGCTCGACGCCGAGGCCGCCGCGCTCACCCTCGGCGCCGTGCTCAAGTACAGCGAGGACATCGACCGCGTCCGCGCCAAACTGGACTCGCTCCTCGGCTGAGAACTCAGGACTTCTCGGGCACCCGCCAGCCGCGCTCGCCCGCGAGTTCCATCGCCTGCGCCGGACCCCACGAGCCCTGCTCGTACGAGTGCACCTTCGGCGGCTGCCGCAGCACCGGGTCGCACAGCTCCCAGAGCCGCTCGACCTCTTCCGCGCTGGTGAACAGCGTCTGGTCGTCGCGCAGCACGTCGAGCAGCAGGCGCTCGTAGGCCTCCAGCGGCTCGGCGTCGGCGAAGGCCTCGGAGAACCGCATGTGCAGCTTCGCGTGGTCCAGCTTCAACGCCGGCCCCGGCCGCTTCGCGCGCAGCTCCAGGGTCACCGTCGAATCCTCGGTCAGCTCGAAGACCAGCTCGTTGGGCTGGCTGTCGAACCCGTTGGCCGAGTCGAACATCTTCAGCGGCGGCTCGACGAAGCCGAGCGTGATGGTGCGCCTGCTCTGCTCCATCGCCTTCCCGGTGCGCAGCAGGAACGGCACGCCCTTCCAGCGCCAGTTGTCCACCCACACCTCGGCCGCGACGAAGGTCTCCACTTCGGACTCGCCGGCCACGCCCGGCTCGTCGCGGTAGCCCTCGTACTGGCCGAACACCACGCGGTCCGGGTCCAGCGCGCGGACCGCCTGGAACAGCTTGCGCTTTTCCACCCGCAGCGATTCGGCGTCCACGTGCACCGGCGGCTCCAGCGCCAGGAAGCCGAGCAGCTGGAACAGGTGCGTGGAGATCATGTCGCGGAAGGTGCCGGTCGACTCCATGAAGCCGGCCCGGCCCTCGATGCCGATCGATTCGGGCACGTCGATCTGCACGTAGCTGATGTGGTGGCGGTTCCACACCGGCTCGAAAAAGCCGTTGGCGAACCGCAGCGCCAGGATGTTCTGCACCGCCTCCTTGCCGAGGAAGTGGTCGATGCGGAACAGCTGCTCCTCGGCGAAGACCTGGTGCAGCGCGGTGTTCAGGCTGCGCGAGGACTCCAGGTCGCGGCCGAACGGCTTCTCCAGCACCACCCGCGCGTCCTCGGCGAGACCGGTGGCGCCGAGCATCTTGACCATCGGCTCCATCGAGTCCGGCGGCACCGACAGGTAGAGCAGCTTGCGGGTGTCCGGGCCGAGTTCGGCCATCGCCGCGTCGACCGCGGCGGCGAGCGCCTCACCGTCGTCCTTCGACGAGGTCTGGAAGGTGATGCGCTGCGCGAACTCCTCCCACACGTGGTCGTCGAAGCGCGCGGAACCGGAGAACTTGAACACGGCCTTGGCCAGCTTGTAGCGGAACTCCTCGTCGGTGCCGGGCGAGTTGCGCCCGGAGCCGATGATGCGGAACTGCTCGGGCAGCAGCCCGGAGCGCATCAGCCGGAACAGCCCCGGGAAGAGCTTCCGGCGGGCGAGATCCCCGGTGGCGCCGAAGATCACGAAGACATGGGGCACCATCTTTTCGCTCGGGGCGAACAGGGCCTGGGGCGCGGCTGACTCAGTCATCGCTGTCCATCTTCACCGCCGGGAGCGGTTTCGCCCAGTCTTTGCGCGATTTTGTGGCGAGTGCACGTCATGCGGTTGGGGAACGCACCAGACAACCGGGATATTTCCCTGAACAACCGGTGACCAGCGGTCAGCTTACCGGTAAGTAGCGTCATTGCGCGCACGGCGGGAAACCCGCGGCCGGGCGTATCGTGGGTTTTCTGATGGACACCCCGCTCCCCGGGTTCGCCGGGTTCGCCACCGCGTTGCGCGCGGCCGGGCTGCCCGCCGCCCCGCAGCGGCTGCACGCCTTCCTCGGCGCGGTGGAGCACATCGAGCTGGCTGAGCGCGAGCAACTGTACTGGGCGGGCCGCCTGACCCTGTGCGCTGACCCCGACGACCTGCCGCGGTACGACCGTGCGTTCGCGTCGTGGTTCGGCGAGGAACCGCCGCCCGGCCCGCGCCGCGGCCAGCCGGTCCCGCGCCGGAGCAAGGTGGCGCTGATGGCCGAGTCGCCGCCGGAAGGCCAGGCCGAGAGCGAGAACGACCCGCTGCGCGTGTCGGCCAGCGCCGAAGAGGTGCTCCGCCACCGCGACCTCGGTGAACTGTCCGCGGCCGAGCGCGAGCACCTGCGTGAGCTGTTCGCCACGCTGAGCCCGGTGTTCCCGACGCGCCGCTCGGCCCGCCGGCGCCCGTCGCGGCGCGGTGAGCTGGACCCGGGGCGGACGCTGCGGGCGATGATGGCCAGCGGTGAGCCGGTCCACCTCGCCCGGCGCCGCCGCGCCGAGCAGCCGCGCCGGGTGGTGCTGCTGATCGACGTGTCCGGCTCGATGAGCCCGTACGCGGACGCCCTGCTGCGGTTCGCGCACGTGCTGGTCAGGCGGGCGCCACGCGCGGTCGAGGTGTTCACCATGGGCACCCGGCTCACCCGCGTGTCCAGGCAGCTGCGCCAGCGCGACCCCGAGCAGGCGATGCTCGCCGCCGGGCACGCGGTCCCGGATTTCGCCGGCGGCACCCGGCTGGGCGAGACGCTGCGGCTGTTCCTCGCCAGGTGGGGGCGCCGCGGGCTGGCCAGGCGCGCGGTGGTGGTGATCTTCTCCGACGGCTGGGAACGCGGCGACACCACGCTGCTGGGCGCACAACTGGCGGCCCTTCGCCGCCTCGCGCATTTGGTGCTTTGGACGAATCCCCACGCCGGGCGGGCGGGTTACGCTCCGGTCCAGTCCGGGATTGTGGCGGCGCTGCCGCACCTGGACGGGCTGCTCGCCGGGCACAGCTTCGACACCCTGAACCGACTGCTCACGGAAATGCGAGAACAACGCGATGCGTGATGTGCTGGAGGAACTCCACCGCCGCTGGTCGGCGGGGGAGACGGTGGGACTGGGCACGGTGGTGGCCACCTTCTCGTCGGCGCCGCGCGCGCCGGGGGCGGCGATGCTGGTCGCCCCGGACGGCACGGTGACCGGCAGCGTGTCCGGCGGCTGCGTCGAGGGCGCGGTCTACGAGCTGGCCCAGCAGGTGGTCGAGGACCGCACGCCGGTGCTCCAGCGCTACGGCGTCAGCGACGACGACGCCTTCTCCGTCGGCCTGACCTGCGGCGGCATCATCGACATCTACGTCGAGCCGGTGGACCGCGAGAGCATGCCGGAGCTGGCCGAGCTGGCCGAATCCGTCCACAAGGGACAGCCGGTCGCGGTGGCCACCATCGTCGAGCACCCGGATCCGGAGCGGCTCGGCAGGCGCGTGGTGGTCTGGCCGCAGCGCACCGCGGGCACGCTCGGCTCGTCCAGGATGGACGACGCGGTGGCCGACGACGCCCGCGGCATGCTGGCCACCGGCCGCACCGGGATGCTGCACTACGGCCCGGACGGGCAGCGGCGTGGTGAGGGCGCCTCGGTGTTCGTGAACTCGTTCGAACCGCCGCCGCGGCTGCTGGTGTTCGGCGCGATCGACTTCGCCGCCGCGATGGCGCGCCTCGGCGCCTACCTGGGCTACCAGGTCACCGTGTGCGACGCGCGGCCGGTTTTCGCCACCAAGAGCCGGTTCCCGGACGCGCACGAGGTGGTGGTCGACTGGCCGCACCGGTACCTGCGTGCCGAGGCCGACGCGGGCCGGATCGACCGGCGCACCGTGGTCACCGTGCTGACGCACGACCCGAAGTTCGACGTGCCGCTGCTGGAGGTGGCGCTGCGGCTGGACGTCGGGTACGTCGGCGCGATGGGCTCGCGGCGCACGCACGACGACCGCATCGCGCGGCTGCGGGAGGCCGGGATCGCCGACGAGGAGATCGCGCGGCTGTCCTCGCCGATCGGGCTCGACCTCGGGGCGCGCACCCCGGAGGAGACCGCGGTGTCGATCGCCGCCGAGATCATCGCCCTGCGCTGGGGCGGCAAGGGCCAGCGGCTCGCCGAACTGGACGGCCGCATCCACGGTTAGCCCCCGGTGGCGCGCGGCCGGTGCACGCCGCTGACTGGAAAATCCTCGCCGGATCCCGCGAATCCGGCGTGATCCCCGGCTGAAAACACGCATCCGCGGATCGGCGCTCCAAGGTCACCCGGCCTGGGGTTGTCCGATCGAGATCGGAGTAGCACGCTCGCGAGTGAGCCCGATCACTTCCAGACCCACCACTGGAGGCCCGATGCGAATCACCGTCAACGTCGACGGAACCAGCTACACCGACGAGGTCGAGCCACGCCAGCTGCTCGTGCACTACCTCCGAGAACGGCTGGGCAAGGTCGGCACCGTAGTCGGCTGCGACACCAGCAACTGCGGGGCGTGCACCGTGCACCTCGACGGCCACAGCGTGAAGTCCTGCTCGGTGCTGGCCGTGCAGGCCGACGGCTGCGAGGTCACCACGATCGAGGGCATCGCCCGCGACGGCAAGCTGCACCCGGTGCAGCAGGCCTTCCACGACAACCACGCGCTCCAGTGCGGCTTCTGCACCCCCGGCATGATCATGCAGTCGATCGACCTGCTGGCCGACAACCCCGATCCCGACGAGCAGGCGGTGCGCGAGGGCATCGAGGGCAACCTGTGCCGCTGCACCGGCTACCAGAACATCGTGCGTGCCGTGCGCGACGCCGCCCACCACATGCGCCCCGGCGCCGGTCCCGAGGCCGAGCGCGTCGAGGACGGCAGCGGCCTCCGCGCGCCGAGCAGCATCGGCGGGGGTGAGTGATGACCTCCACGATCGAGCCGGAGGTAGGCCGGTCCAGGCTGCGCAAGGAGGACGAGCGCCTGATCACCGGGCGCACCCGCTGGACGGACAACCTGACCCTGCCCGGCATGCTGCACCTGGCCGTGCTGCGCAGCCCGTTCGCGCACGCCAGGATCACCTCGATCGACGTCAGCGAGGCGAAGACCAAGCCGGGTGTGGTCGACGTGTTCACCGGCGCCGACTTCGCCGACGAGCAGGGCAGCCTGCCGTGTGCCTGGCCGATCACCGAGGACCAGAAGGCGCCCGACGCGCCCGCGCTGGCGGTGGACACGGTCAACTTCGCCGGTGAGGCGGTGGCCGTGGTGGTCGCCCGCAGCGACTACGAAGCACACGACGCGCTGGAGGCCATCGAGGTCGACTACGAGGACCTGCCGGTGGTGCTGGACATGGAGGAGGCCATCAAGGACGGGGCCGACCTCGTCCACTCCGCACTGTCCACGAACACCAGTGCCACCTGGATCTTCGACTCTTCCGAGGCGGGCACCGGCGGTGAGGTCGAGGCCGCCATCGCCGACAGCGAAGTGGTGATCACCCGCAAGTTCCGCCAGCAGCGGCTGATCCCGGCGTTCATGGAGCCGCGCTCGGTGGTGGTCGACCCGACCGGCGGGCAGTTCACCATGTGGTCGGCCACCCAGATCCCGCACATCCTGCGGCTGATGCTGGCCATGACGCTCGGCGTGCCGGAGCACAAGGTGCGCGTGATCGCGCCGGACGTCGGCGGCGGGTTCGGCGGCAAGCTGCAGGTCACGCCCGAAGAGGTGATCGCGTTCCTGGCCGCGCGGCGGCTCGGCCGCCCGGTGAAGTTCACCGAGTCGCGGTCGGAGTCGCTGCTGAGCGCGCACCACGGCCGCGACCAGATCCAGCACCTGACGCTGTCCGCCAAGCGCGACGGCACGATCACCGGGCTCAAGGTGGAGCTGCTCGCCGACATGGGCGCCTACCTGCGGCTGGTCAGCCCCGGTGTGCCGATCCTCGGCGCGTTCATGTTCAACTCCATCTACAAGATCCCGGCCTACCGGTTCGTCTGCACCAACGTGTTCACCAACAAGGTGCCGACCGACGCCTACCGCGGCGCCGGCCGTCCCGAGGCCACCTTCGCCATCGAGCGGATGATGGACGAGCTGGCCGCCGAACTGGGCGTGGACCCGCTGGAGCTGCGGGAGAAGAACTGGATCAAGCACGAGGAGTTCCCGTACACCACGGTCGCCGGGCTGACCTACGACTCCGGTGACTACGAGGCCGCGACGGCGAAGGCGAAGGAGCTGTTCGACTACGACGGGCTCCGCCACGAGCAGGCAGAACGCCGTGAGCGCAAGGACCCGGTGCAGCTGGGCATCGGCATCTCGACCTTCACCGAGATGTGCGGGCTGGCGCCGTCGCGCGTGCTCGGCTCGCTGTCCTACGGCGCGGGCGGCTGGGAGCACGCCGCGGTGCGGATGCTGCCCACCGGCAAGGTCGAGGTGGTCACCGGCTCCTCGCCGCACGGCCAGGGCCACGAGACGGCGTGGAGCCAGATCATCGCCGACCAGCTCGGGGTGCCGTTCGAGGACATCGAGGTGCTGCACGGCGACACCCAGTCCTCGCACAAGGGCATGGACACCTACGGTTCGCGCTCGCTGACCGTCGGCGCGATCGCCGCGGTCAAGGCGGCGGAGAAGGTGGTGACCAAGGCCCGGCCGATCGCCGCGCACATGCTCGAATGCGCGGAGGACGACCTGGAGTTCGCCGGCGGCAAGTTCACCGTCCGGGGCACCGAGTCCTCGACCACCATCCAGGACGTGGCGCTCGCCGTGTTCGCCGCCCACGACCTGCCCGACGGGGTGGAGCCGTCGCTGGATTCGGAGGCCACCTTCGATCCGGAGAACTTCTCCTTCCCGCACGGCACGCACCTGTGCGCGACCGAAGTGGACACCGAGACCGGCCGGGTCACCGTGCGGTCCTACGTCTGCGTGGACGACATCGGCAAGGTGATCAACCCGATGATCGTCGAGGGCCAGGTGCACGGCGGGCTCGCGCAGGGCATCGCGCAGGCGTTGTTCGAGGAGGCGGTGCACGACGAAGGCGGCACGCTGACCACCGGCACCTTCGCCGACTACCTGCTGCCGTCGGCGGCGGACCTGCCCTCGTTCACCACCGACCGCACGGAAACCCCGTCCACCTCGAACCCGCTGGGCGTCAAGGGAGTCGGGGAGGCGGGCACCATCGCCTCCACCCCGGCGGTGGTCAACGCGGTGGTCGACGCGCTGCGGCCGTACGGCGTGCACGACGTGGAGATGCCGATGACCCCGATGCGGGTGTGGCAGGCGATCCGCACCGGGCAGGCCGACGCGGGCGGCGTCGGCGCGGAGTCCGGCGGCGGGCTCGGTTCGATCGACGCGTCTTCTGGAGGTGCCCAGTGATCCCGGCGGCTTTCGACTACGTCGCTCCGTCCACAGTGGACGACGCGGTGCGCGCGCTGGCGGACGCCGGCGAGGACGCGAAGGTGCTCGGCGGCGGGCAGAGCCTGCTGCCGGTGCTCCGGATGCGGCTGGCCACGCCGACCAAGCTGATCGACCTCGGCCGGATCCCCGAGCTGCGGGGCGTTCGCGAGGACGGTGACGCGCTGGTGATCGGGTCGATGACCACGCACTACGAGCTCCAGCGGGACCCGTTGATCGACGCGCACGCGGCCCTGCTGGCCAGGGCGACCGACACGGTGGCCGATCCGCAGGTGCGCCACCGCGGCACCTTCGGCGGTTCGCTGGCGCACGCCGATCCGGCCGGTGACCTGCTGGCGCCGGTGCTGGCCATGGACGCCGAGCTGGTGGTGTCCGGAATGGACGGCAAGCGGACGGTGCCGGCGGCGGAGTTCTTCGTCGACCTGTTCACCACCGCGCTGCGGCCCGGCGAGATCCTGGTCGAGGTGCGGGTGCCCAAGCACACCGGCTGGCAGGCGCACTACGAGAAGTTCAACCGGGTGGCGCAGGCGTGGTCGATGGTGGCGGTGGCCGCCGCGGTCCGCACCGACGGCGGCACCATCGCCGAGGCCAGGGTCGGGCTGACGAACATGGGCTCGGTGCCGATCCGGGCGCGGGCGGTGGAGTCGGCGCTGGTCGGGCAGCCCGCCACGGCCGACGCCGTGCGCGCGGCCGCCGAACACGCCGCGGACGGCACCTCGCCGGCGGCGGACGGCAACGCCGATGTGGAATACCGTCAGCACCTGGCGAAGGTGCTGACCGGGCGCGCGCTGACCGCCGCGCTGAGTTCGTAGGTAGCTAGGAAGGGAGATCGGTTCCTGTGCGACTAGACCACCGGTTCACCGTGCCAGCCCCGGTCGACGAGGTGTGGCGGGCGGTGCTCGACCCCGAACGGGTGGCGCCGTGCATGCCCGGCGCCACCCTGACCGAGGTCGACGGGGACGCGTTCCGCGGCACGGTCAAGGTCAAGCTGGGGCCGATCTCCCTGACCTACCAGGGCAAGGGCGAATTCCTGGAGAAGGACGAAGCGGCGCGGAAGGTGGTCATCAAGGCCTCGGGCAAGGACGCCCGCGGCGCCGGCACCGCGGCGGCCACGGTCACCGTCACCCTGCACGAGGAGGACGGTGCCACGGTGGGTGAGGTGGCCACCGACCTGAAGGTGACCGGACGCCCCGCGCAGTTCGGCCGCGGCATGATCGCGGAGGTCGGCGGCAAGATCCTGGACTCGTTCGCCAGTTGCCTGGCTACGAAACTAGGCAACTCGGCTGAGACCTCCGCCGCCCAGCCCGCCGAGGCCTCCGCCCAGTCGACCGGCGCCGGGCAATCGAGCGACGCCGGGCAAGCCTCACCAGCCGGGCAATCGAGCGGCGCCGCGCAATCCCCGCCAGCCGGGCAATCCCGGCCAGCCGGGCAATCCCGGCCAGCCGCGCAATCCCCGCCAGCCGCCAAACCCGCGGAACCGGCCCAGCCCCAACAGTCCCACCAAGAGCAGTCCCACCAAGACCAGTCCCAACAAGACCAGCCCCGCCAACGTCCCAAACTGCGGGCCGTCGAACCTCCCGCCGAGGTCGAGCCCATCGATCTCGTCGACTACGCGGGCGCCTCGGTGGCGAAGCGGCTCATCCCGGTGGCCATCGGGGTGGCCGTCCTCGCCGCGCTGGTGGTGGTCATCCGGGCGCTCAAGCGTTAGTGGGCCTTCCCACGCCCGGAAATACCCCGCGCCCACCCGGCCTTGTACCTGGCATGAACGGGGCGGATCACACCACCGACGTGGTGGTCATCGGCGCGGGGCAGGCGGGCCTGTCTGCCGCCTACCACCTGCGCCGCACCGGCTTCGCCAACGGCTCCGGCTTCGTGGTGCTCGACCACGCGAAGCGGCCCGGTGGCGCGTGGCAGTACCGCTGGCCGTCGCTGGTGCTGAGCAAGGTGCACGGCCTGTACGACCTGCCCGGCCTGCGCTTCGGCACGCCGGACGGCAGCCGCCCGGCCAGCGAGGTGGTGCCCGAGTACTTCGAGCGGTTCGAGCGCACCTTCGACCTGCCGGTGCGCCGCCCGGTCGACGTGCTCGAGGTCCGCGAGGGCGAAAACAACCGCCTCCTGGTGGCCGGCGCCGCCGAGACCTGGGCGGCGCGTGCGGTGATCAACGCGACGGGCACCTGGGACAAGCCGTTCTGGCCGCACTACCCCGGCCAGGAGACCTTCGCCGGGCGTCAGCTGCACACCGCCGACTACACCGGCCCCGGAGCGTTCCGCGGGCAGCGCGTGGTGGTGGTCGGCGGTGGTACTTCGGCGATCCAGCAGCTGCTGGAGATCGCGCCGCTGGCCAGGGAAACGATCTGGGTGACCCGTCGCCCGCCGGTGTTCCGCGAAGGCCCGTTCAGCGAGGACTGGGGTCGCGAGGCCGTCGCGAAGGTCGAACGCCGCGTGCGTCAGGGCCTGCCGCCGGAGAGCGTGGTCAGCGTGACCGGGCTGGCGCTGACCCCGGAGATCCGCGCCGCGCGCGACGCCGGGATCCTCGACCGCAAGCCGATGTTCGACCGCATCACCCCGCGCGGCGTCACCTGGGCCGACGGCACCGAACGCGCCGCCGACGTGATCCTGTGGGGCACCGGTTTCCGCGCCTCTCTGGACCACCTCGCGCCGCTGCACCTGCGTGGTCCCGGCGGCGGGATCCGGATGGACGGCACGCGCGTGGTCGCCGAGCCGAGGCTGCACCTGGTGGGTTACGGCCCGTCGGCCAGTACTGTCGGGGCGAACCGGGCGGGCCGCAGCGCCGTCAACGAGGTGCGGCGGTTACTGGGCTGAGGAGGGGCAATGCGCTACCTGCTGATGATCGGCGGCGAAGAGGGTTCCGAGGCGGAGAAGCTCGAGGGCTGCGGTGGCTGGACCGAGCGGATGGAGCGCCGGGGTGTGCTCCGCTCGGGTGTCGCGCTGCGACCGCCGGACGAGGCGGTGACCGTGCGTGTGCGCGGTGACGAGGTGCTGCGCTCGGACGGGCCGTTCGCCGAGACCAAGGAGCAGATCGGCGGGTTCTGCGTGATCGAGTGCGCCGACCTCGACGAAGCGGTGGAGATCGCCGCCGACCACCCGGTGGCGGAGCTGGGCCTGATCGAGATCAGGCCGCTCGTGGATTCATAACGCGACGGACTGTCACAAGGGCGGAAAAAATCACCGGCCGGTGCTGTCTGGCGCAGCCGGGCAGGGGCCCAGGACCCACCGGGGGACCAGCCGCACGATGCTCGTGAAGTCCGGCCCGCTCCGGTACTGGTGGGCGTTCGCGATCCGGCTGATCAGCGGCGATTCGCACAGCGATCTGAAGATCCATCGCTTCGGCGTGGACGCCCTGTGGAGCGGCCGCGACCTGTACGGCGCGCTCCCACGGGCCGACGCTGGTATCCCGTTGCCTGCGGTGGTGTGGATCAGGAACGGGCGTTGCGTAAGCGGGTGGCCGAGTTGGAGAAAGAGAAAGGAGTGAGGTTCCCCCGGGAACCTCGCACAATCAAATAGCGGGGTGGGCACCTCCCTCATTTCACGCGTAGCGAATCTGCGCCGCCTTACCGGCCTCATAACCCTCGCGGCCCGCCAGCGACTCGGGCACGCCGACTTCCCACCAGGCCCCGGACTCGGTCCAGGCATCCGGGCGGGTTCGGATGACCACCACAGCCGGTCGCCGGGACGATACGGAAGCCTCCCGCGCCCGCGCATACGCCGACCGCAACTCCGACACCGAGGAAGCACGGAAAACCAAGCACCCCAACGCTTCCGCATGCCCGGCGAAGTCGACACGTGGCGGGTCCGCGTGCGAAGTCCGGCAATCGGCGTACTGATTGTTGAAGGGCTCCCCGCCCTGCCCCTCCTGCAACCTGGCGATCACCGCGTACCCATCGTTGTCGCAGACGACCGCCACAAACGGGTGTCCGGCGAAGGCCGCGGAGAACAGCTCCGAGTTCAGCATCAGGTACGAACCGTCACCAAGGAGCGTGGTCACCACCCGATCCGGCAACGCCATCGCCGCGCCCCACGCCCCGGCCAGCTCGTAGCCCATGCACGAGAAGCCGTACTCGACGTCCATGCTCACCTGACCGCTTCCGCGCCAGCCGCCGATCAACTCGCCCGGCAGGCCGCCGGACGCCGTCATCACATAGTCATCCGGCGACGAAAGATCATTCACCACCCCGACGACCTGCGCGTACGTCGGCTCACCCGAAGCCGAGCGCAACGACGACACATGCGCGTCCCACCGGGCACGTTCCGAAGCCGCCCGCCCCGACCACGACGAAGAAACACGCCAGTCCCCGAGGTCCAATTCGGACAAACCAGCTTCGGCATCCCCGACCACGGCCAGCGCCCCGTGCTTCACCGCGTCGAACCGCGCCGCGTTCAGAGTCACCAGCTTCACGCCTGGCCCGAAGACCGTCCACGAGGCCGTCGTGAAGTCCTGCAACCGCGTACCAACCGCAAAAACCAAATCCGCCTCAGCCGCCAGCGCGTTCGCCGACGAAGAACCAGTGACGCCCAGCGGACCCCCGTACAACGGATGATCGTGCGGCACCAGAGTCCGTCCAGCCGTGGTCTCCACCACCGGAATGCCATACCGCGAAGCAAAATCCAGCGCCCGCGCCCCAGCCCCCGAATACCGCACCCCGCCCCCGAGCACAAGAAGCGGGCGATCGGAAGCACGCAAAGCAGCCGCCGCAGCAGCCAGCTCCCGCGTATCCGGCCGAATCCGCCGCACCCGATGAACCACGGGCTCGAACAGGGAATCCGGGAAATCGAAAGTCTCCGCCTGCACGTCCTGCGGCAACGCCAGCGTCACCGGCCCCGCCTCGGCCGGATCGGTCAGCACCCGCGCGACCTGCGGCAGGGTCGAAATCAGCTGCTCCGGCCGGGTGATCCGGTCGAAGTACCGGCTGACCGCGCGGAACGCGTCGTTCACCGTGGCCGTCGCGTCGCCGAAGGGCTCGATCTGCTGCAGCACCGGATCCGGGGCCCGGCTGACGAAGGTGTCGCCGGGCAGCAACAGCAGCGGCAACCGGTTCGCGTGCGCGACCCCGGCCGCGGTCACCATGTTCAGCGCCCCGGGCCCGATCGACGACGTCACCACGCCCACCTGACGCCGGTCGGCCGCCTTCGCGAACCCGGTCGCCGCCAGCGCCATGCCCTGCTCGGTGTGCCCGCGCCAGACGGGCAGCTCGTCGCGGTACCGGCTCAGCGCCGTCCCGATGCCGAGCACGTTCCCGTGCCCGAAGATGGCAAAAACCCCGGGGAACAACGGAACTTCGTCACCGGCCAGCGTTTCGGAACGCTGGGCGAGCAGCCAGCGGACGAGCGCTTCGGAGGTGGTCAGCTTCACCGTACCGGTCCTTCCGCCGAGGTGACCGGGCACCGCGGGTCGAGCGGCTGCCCCGCCCAGCTCTCCCGGATCCAGGTGTGCGCCGGGTCGTCGCAGAAGGCCATCGACCGCTCGGCGGCGGGCCCGGCCAGCACGTTGAGGTAGTACATCGGGTATCCGGGCGCCGCCACGCAGGGCCCGTGGTATCCACGCGGGATGAGGAACACGTCGCCGTCACGCACCGCGACGTCCTCGTCGAGCGAGCCGTCGGCGGTGTAGGTCCGGTGGAAGCCGAAGCCGCCTTCGCCGCTGATCCGGAAGTAGTAGATCTCCTCGTTGACCACCTCGCATTCGGTGGCCTCGTCGTGCTTGTGCGGCGGGTACGACGACCAGTTGCCGTCGGGTGTGATCAGCTCGCAGGCGTTCAGCTTGTCGGCGTGGTCCCACACCCCTGGCACGCCGAAGTTGGTCACCTGCCGCGTGGCCTGCCCGGCTCCGCGCACCTCGACCGGTACTTCCGAGGCCGGACCGTACTTCGGCGTGAGCCGCCGCGTGCACCGAGCCATCGGCAGCGCCAGCTCGCATCCCTCCACAGTGGACAACGCAACCGAAGCGTCCCGAGGCACGTACAGGAAATCCGTCACCCTGGTGAACACCGAGTCCCGGCCCTGCAAGGCGAACCGCGAGCCGTCGACCTCCACCGAACACCCGCCGGACAACGGCAGCACGAACGCCTCGAACTCGCCGGTCTCGATCACCCGCGACGCACCGGCGGCGAGCCGCAACACCCGGAGCCCGGTGTAGTTCCAGCCCGCGTCCTCCGGGCCAAGCCGAACCGGGTCGTCCCCGTCCGCGAGCGTGCCGTTCGGTCGGTGCAGTTCACTCACTGGGACTTCTCCAATACCTCCGCCGCCGCGGCGACCGCGGCAGCCACGTCACCGTCGGGCGGGTAGAGCAGGGAACGGCCGACCACCAGCCCGCGCACCACGTCGTGACGCAGGGCCGCGCCCCAGGAAGCCAAGTCGGCCGCGGGATCACCCGACGGCACACCGCCGAGCACCACCACCGGCAGCGTGGTCGCGTCCAATATCACCGAATCCTCCGGCGCGGGCAGCTTCAACCAGGTGTACGCCGAGGTCACACCCAGCCCGGACGCCACCGTCACCGCACGCGCCAGCGACGCCGGATCCCGTTGCAGCACCAGCTTTCCGGCCCCGTCCCGGCGATAGGGCAGTGGTTCGACCATCGCCATCAGGCCGTAGCTCGCCAGCTCGGTCACCGCCTCCGCACTGGCCTGCAGCGTCGGCACCGTCCCCGGATCCGAATCGACCAGCCGCAACAGCATTTTCCCGCCGTCGAGCCGGAAGTCCGCGATCGACCGGGCCGAATAGGCGGTGAACCGGTCGTCGATCTCCCAGTCCGCGCCGGCCAGCCCACCGCGGTTCATCGAACCGATGACCACCTTGTCGTGCAGCGCGTCGAGCAGCAGCAGTTCCTCGACCACGTCCGGTGTGCCGAGAATGCCGTCCACCGCCGGGTTTTCCAGCGCGGTCAGCAGCCGGTCGAGCAGCGACCGGCGATCCGCCATCGCGGTCGGATCACCGCCGACCCCCAGCGCCCCACGGGCCGGATGGTCCGCGGCGACCAGGAACAGCGTGCCGTTCTCGGACAGCAGTTCCCGGCGGCGCCGCGTGGCATAGGCGCGGTTGATCGCCCCCGGATCGGTCGCACGCAGGCGCAGCAGTGCACGCCAGCGCTCGTCAGACAGCGTCACAGCATCTCCTCGATCTCCGCCGCGGTCGGCATCGCGTCGGCGCAGGCCAGCCGGGAGGCGACCAGCGCACCCGCCGCGTTGGCGTAGGTGGCGATGCGCACCGGGTCCCAGCCGGACAGCAGGCCGTGGATCAGCGCACCGCCGAAACCGTCACCGGCGCCGAGCCCGCAGACCACCTCGACCCGCTGCGGGGGCACCGTCCACGACCCGTCCGGGGTGGCCACCAGCACCCCGTCGGCGCCCTTCTTGATCACCGCCAGCCGGACCCCGCGCTCGAGCATGCGCCGCGCGGCCTCGTCCGGATCGCCGGTGCCGACGGCGACCTCCGCCTCGGCCCGGTTGCCGACCGCGACCGTCACGTGGTCGAGCATCCAGCCGATCTCCGCCCGCGCGGTCGCCACGTCCGGCCAGAACATCGGCCGGTAGTCGAGGTCCAGCACGGTGTGCCCGCGACGGGCCCGGCGCTGGAGGATCCGGCGCTGCGTCGCCCTGGCCGGCTCGGTGCACACCCCCGTCCCGGTGACCCACAGCAGCGGCACCTCGTCGACCACGTCCCACGGCACGTCCTGCTCGCCGATGGTCAGGTCGGGTGCGATGGGGGAGCGGTAGAACAGCAGCGGCGGGTCCTCGGGCGGGTCGAGCGCGCAGAACACCACCGGCGTCTGCAGTCCTTCGGCCGTGCCGACGTGTTCCGGCGACACCCCGAACTCGGACAGCGCCGACCGCACGTAGTCGCCGAAGCCGTCCGGGCCGACCTTGGTCAGGACCGCGGTGCGCCTGCCGAGCCGGGCGGCGGCGACGGCGACGTTGGTCGCGGTGCCGCCGAGCGACTTGGCGAAGCTGCGCACCCCGGCCAGCGGCACGCCGCTCTGCTCGGGGTACAGGTCGACCCCGACCCGTCCGATGGTCAGCGCCTCCAAGTGGTTGCGATCGGAAGTCCGCTGGGGGTATTCGGTGGATCCAGGTTTTCGCTGGGCGTGCGGCCGGGAGACCTGCGTACCGGTGTTGTACTCGGGTCTTCCGGCCGTGCGTCCAGCGGGAAGCTGGGCCGCCGAGACCACCGGCAGACTTCCGATCGTGACCACTGAGCTCAAGGCGCCTCCACCGACCGCAGTTCGTGCTCCAGCGCCTCCAGTTCCGCGCCGCCCGCCATCTGCCGGGTCAGCTCGGCGATGTCGATCTCGGACTTCTCGTACGCGCCGAGCGGGGCACCGCGCTTGAGCAGCAGGAACCTGTCCGCCACCGGGTAGGCGTGGTGCGGGTTGTGGGTGATCAGCACCACGCCGAGCCCGCGGTCGCGGGCCTGCGCCACGTACTTGAGCACCACCCCGGCCTGCTTGACACCGAGCGCGGCGGTCGGCTCGTCCAGGATCAGCACCTTCGCGCCGAAGTGGATGGCGCGCGCGATAGCCACGCACTGCCGTTCACCACCGGACAGCGTGCCGACCGGCTGCTCCACGTCACGCAGGTCGATGCCCATCTCGGCCAGCGCCTTCTTGGTGGTTTCCTTGCCCTGCTTGCGATCCAGCCACCGGATCGGGCCGAAGCCCTTGGTCGGCTCGGAACCGAGGAAGAAGTTCCGCCACACGCTCATCAGCGGCACCACGGCCAGGTCCTGGTACACCGTGGCGATACCGCGGTCGAGCGCCTCTCGCGGGGAGCCGAACCGCACCGGCTCACCCTCCACCTTGAACTCGCCGCTGTCGTGCTGGTGGGCCCCGGCCAGGATCTTGATCAGGGTGGACTTCCCGGCGCCGTTGTCGCCGAGCACGCAGGTCACCTCGCCCGCGTTGACCACGGTGGACACGTCGCGCAGCGCGATCACGCTGCCGTAGGTCTTGCCGATGCCGGTGACCTCGATCAAAGGCGTCATCGCCGCACCCTTTCCGCTCGCCGCCGGAAGGTGTTGTTCACCAGCACCGCCGCCAGCAGCATCACGCCGAGGAACAACATGAACCAGTCGCTGTCCCAGCGGGAGAACACGATGCCCTGGCGGGCCATGCCGAAGATCAGCGCGCCGATCGCGGCGCCGATCGCCGAGCCGAAGCCGCCGGTGAGCAGGCAGCCGCCGACCACCGCGGCGATGATGAACTGCAGCTCCAGCCCGATGCCCTGGTTGGCCTGCACGCTGGCGAAGCGCAGGATGTTGATCGAACCGACCAGCCAGCCCGCCAGCGCGGTGGTCATGAACAGCAGGATCTTCGTGCGCTTGACCGGCACGCCGACCGCGCGGGAGCTGACCGGCGAGCCGCCGACGGCGAAGATCCAGTTGCCGAACCGGGTGCGCACCAGCAGCCAGGCCGCCACCGCGGCGAAGCCGAGCCACCACAGGATGGAGATCTGGAACTTGGTGCCGCCGATGTCCACGGTGGACGCGAAGACGAAGCCGGAGGAGGCGTAACCCTCCGCGCTGCGCATGCCGGAGACCTGCACGGTGCCGGTGACCAGCCGCGTCACGCCGAGGTTGAGCCCCTGCAGGGCGAGAAAGGTGCCGAGGGTGACGATGAAGCTGGGCAGCCCGGTGCGCATCACCAGCCACCCGTTGAAGGCACCGACACCGAGCGCGAACACCAGTGACGCCAGCAGCGCCAGCCAGACGTTCCAGCCGGCCTGGGTGGCCAGTATCGCGGTGACCAGCGCGGTGGACGCGGTCATCACGCCGGCCGACAGGTCGAACTCACCGCCGATCATCAGCAGCGACACTGCCACCGCCATGATGCCGAGCGTGGAGGCGTCGTCCAGCCAGGTGGCCACGCCGTCACCGGTGAGGAACTGGTCGGCGGTGATGCTGAAGAAGGCGAAGACCACCACCGCGCCGAGCAGCGCGCCGATCTCCGGGCGCACCACCAGCCGGTCGGCCAGCCGGGTGCGGCCCACCCGTTCGTCGAGCGTTGTCGCGGTCATCGGGTACCCCGTTCCACGTAGGCGCCGATCTGGTCCACAGTGGACTTGTCGACCAGGTCGGGTCCGGTCAGCACCGGACGGCCGCCGCCGACCACGTTCCGGTTGTCCCGGTACAGCTTGAGGAAGACGATCGGCAGGTAACCCTGCTCGTACTGCTGCTGGTCGACCGCGAACAGCACGTCACCGCTCTTGATCGCGGACACCACGTCGGCGTTCAGGTCGAAGGTGGCCACCTGCGCCTGTGACTGCACCTGCTCGATCGCGTTCACCGCGTTCGCGGCCACCTGGGAGTTCAGCGTGAGCACCGCGTCGATCGACGGATCGGTCTGCACCGCGCCGCGGATGCGGGCCTGCACGTCGGTCGGGTTGCTGATGTCCACCTGCAACCGCTCGGCGGCGCCGAAGCCGCGGGCGGCGCCGTCGCAGCGCTGGTTCTGCCCGATGTTGCCCGCTTCGTGGATCACGCAGAGCAGCTTGGTCTTGCCTGCCTCCTTGAACTTGCGGCCCGCCTGCTCACCGGCGACGCCTTCACTCTGGCCGACGTGGGTCAGCGCGCCGTAGGCCGCGCTCTGCTCCTCGCCGGAGTTGATGGTGACCACCGGGATGCCGGCGCGGACCGCGTTCTCGATCGACGGCCGCACCGCCTCGGGGTTCTGCATGGAGACCACCAGCCCGCCGACGCGCTGCGCGACCGCGTTGTCGATCAGCTTGGCCTGGTTGCCGGGGTCTCCGTCCGAGTTGTACTCCACCGGGACGCCGAGCTGCCTGCCCGCGTCCTCGGCGCCGTTCTTGACCACGTTCCAGAACGCGTCGCCGGCGGTGCCGTGGGAGATGACCGCGATCCGGAACGGTCCGGTCTCGGCAGGCACCTCCTGGCCACTGCCGGAGGACGGGTCCTCCGCGGCGGGCCCGGTGCACGCGGCGAGCAGCAGTGCCGCTCCCACGGCCACCAGGCCGAGCCTTCCTGAGCGATGGGACGTCATTGTCGAATCCTCGCTGTCCGGGCTACGCAGCCGCCAATCGGCTGACGATCTGGTCGAGATGGGCCAGGCTGCGCGCGGTGTCCCGCTTGGGCACGCCGTCGGGGCTGTCCGGGCCCAGCGCGGTGTCCTGTTCGAGGACGTACCAGCCGGTGTAGCCCGCCTCGTGGACGAACCGCACCATGGCTTCGATGTCGACATCCCCGTCGCCGAGCGGCACGTAGATGCCCTGGCCCACCGCGTCGGTGTAGGCCAGTTCGCCCGCGCGGACGGCTTCGGCGAGGTCCGCCTTGACGTCCTTGAGGTGCAGGTGCCCGATCCGGTCCGGGAAGCGCCTGGCCAGCGCGACCGGATCGGTGCCGCCGATGAGCAGGTGCCCGGTGTCCAGGCACAGCGGCAGGTCGGAGTCGGCGATGAACTTCTCCACCTCGGCCTCGGTCTCCACGTGCGTCCCCACATGCGGGTGCAGCACGGTGCGCAAACCGTGCGCCGCGGCAGTGTCCCGGATCTTGGCCGCCGTGTCGACCAGCGTGCGCCATTCGGCGGCGGTCAGCTCGGGGCGCTCGTCGTAGCCGTCGAGCCCGGTGGCGGCGGCGAGCACGAGCACCTCGGCCCCGCAGGCGGCGAACAACGCGGCGGACTCCTCGGCGGCGGCCACCGCGGCGGCCGGGTCGGTGTGCAGCGCGACCGCGAGGAAACCGCCGATCAGGCGAAGATCGTGCGCGCCGAGCAATTCCCGCAGGCGCGCCGGATCCCTTGGCAGATAACCGGGCGGGCCGAGTTCGGTGGCCTTCACGCCGAGTTCCGACATCTGCCCGAGCACCACCGGGGCGTCGAGCACCCGGCCCCAGCCGGGAACTTCGCACACCCCCCAGGAGATCGGTGCCGCGGCGATCTTGAATTCCGGATCGGTTGTCATCGGTGACCAATCTGGGCGTGGATGTTGACGCTGGCGCGCTATTGGTTAGAGCGCTCTAATCGTGTAGCCTTCCGGTCATTGGTGTCAAGGGGGCGGGAGGCTGCGCCGGTGCGACCGACGATGGAGGACGTGGCCGCGAGAGCCGGCGTGTCCAGAGCGCTGGTTTCCCTGGTCATGCGCAATTCGCCGAAGGTGAGCGAACAACGGCGGGCCGCGGTGCTCAAAGCCGCCGACGAACTGGGTTACCAGCCGCACGTGATGGCCAGATCGCTGGCCAGCCGCACGTCCACGGTGCTCGGCGTGATGGTTTCCGATCTGCGGAACGCCTTTTTCGCCGACGTGGTGGAAGGGCTGGATTCGGCCGCGCAGGCCGCCGGTTTCAACCTGATCCTGAACACCGGATCGCGCAGTCCCGCGCGTGAGCAGGCGGCATTGCGCAGTTTGCTGTCCTTCCGCCCAGCGGGAGTCGTGCTGCTCTCCCCGGTGCTTTCCGCCGCCGCCGTGGAAAAGGCCGCTGAACAGTGCCCACTGGTCCTGGTTTCGCGCACCTCCCGATTGTCCACTGTGGACACGGTGAACGACGACGGCACGGCGGGCGTGGCGCTGGCGGTGGACCACCTGGTCGATCGCGGGCACCGGCGGATCGTGCACTTCGACGGCGGTTCCGCGGCCAGTGCGGCCGCCCGCCGCCGCGGTTACCGCGCGGCGATGGCGCGGCACGGCCTCGAACCGCGGATCGTGCGCAGCGAGCACACCGACACCGCGGGGGAGAAGGCGGTGCGCGAGCTGCTCAGCTCGGTGGACTCCCGCGAGCTGCCCACCGCGGTGATCGCGGGCAACGACTTCAACGCCGTCGGCGCCATCTCGGCCTTCGAAGAGGCCGGTTTCCGCGTGCCGGAGGACGTTTCCGTGGTCGGCTACGACAACACCTCGCTGGCCGCGCTGCGGCACGTCTGGCTGACCACGGTGGACCAGCCGCGGCTGGAGCTGGGCAGGCTCGCCGTGGAGGCGCTGCTCGAACGGGTGCGCGGGGAGCGGGACGAGCCGATGCGGCACCTGCTCCACCCTTCGCTGGTGGTGCGCGGCACCACCGCCGCGCCCCGGAACTAGTACTTTCCCCTGCTCTCTCTAGGAGATCTTCTGAAGATGAGGCTTGGACTCGCCGGCACCGGCCGGATCGGTTCGGCGCACGCCGACATCCTCAAGCAGCTGCCCGGCGTCACCTCCGTGGTGGTCGCCGACGCCGACACCGAACGCGCGCGGGCGACCGCGGCCAAGCTGGAGGTCGACGCGGCGGGCAGCATCGACGAACTGTTCACCGCCGGGCTGGACGGCCTGGTCATCGCCGCCGCCACTGACGCGCATCCCGAGCTGATCATCCGCGGGGTGTCCGCGGGCGTGCCGGTGTTCTGCGAGAAGCCGGTCGCCGGGGACGTGGCGGGCACGCAGGCCGTGGTGGACCGCGTAGCCGAAGCCGAGGTGCCGGTGCAGATCGGCTTCCAGCGGCGGTTCGACCCCGGCTACACCGCCGCTCGGCAGGCGGTCACCACCGGTGAACTGGGCTGGCTGCACACGCTGCGCGCGACCACGCTGGACCCGGCGCCGCCGCCCGCGGCGTACGTGCCCGGCTCGGGCGGGCTGTTCCGCGACTGCGGTGTGCACGACTTCGACATCATCCGCTGGGTGACCGGGCGCGAGGTGACCGAGGTCTACGCCACCGGCGGCAACCGGGGCGCCGAGTTCTTCGCCGCCGCCGGGGACGTGGACACCGCCGCCGTGGTGCTCACCCTGGACGACGGCACCCTCGCCACCGTTTCGCTGACCAGGTACAACGCGGCCGGCTACGACGTGCGGCTGGAGGTGCTCGGCTCGTCGGGCAGCATCGCCGTCGGCATGGACGAACGGCTGCCGCTGACCTCGGTCGAGGAGGGCGTCGGCTGGCCGTCGGGCCCGGCGTACCCCGGGTTCATGGAGCGCTTCCGCGCTTCGTACGTCCGTGAGCTGGAGGCGTTCACCGAGGTGGTCGCCGGGCGCATCCTCAGCCCGTGCACGGTCGGCG
The DNA here is from genome assembly GCF_003312875.1 of Amycolatopsis albispora. NCBI lineage: Bacteria > Bacillati > Actinomycetota > Actinomycetes > Pseudonocardiales > Pseudonocardiaceae > Amycolatopsis > Amycolatopsis albispora. Next base: position 4,168,848 of record NZ_CP015163.1, on the reverse strand, counting down.
ACGCGCTGGCCGCCTTCCACATCGCCGAGGCGTGCGACCTGTCGCGCCGGGAAAACCGGCCGGTACGCGTCACGGCGTAGCCCGCGGTGCCGCCGCCGGGCGGACGCGGTGACGGCGCCCGTTCCGCGAATCTCGTCGAGTCAACGCGAATCGACGAGACGGGATGCGAAAAATGACTGTCATTACTGGGGAGCGGAAGACGGCGGCCCGCCGCTGGCTGGCCGCGCACAGCGTGGACGTGCTCCGGGTGAGCCTCGGCCTGATCTTTCTCGGTTTCGGCGTGCTGAAGTTCTTCCCCGGCGTGAGCCCGGCGCAGGAACTGGTGGTGCGCACGCTGGAAACGCTGTCGTTCGGCGTGCTGTCCGGTCAGGGCGCGCTGCTGGTCACCGCGGTGGCCGAATGCGTCATCGGGCTCACGCTGGTCACCGGCCGGTTCCTGAAAACCGGGCTGGTGGTGCTCGGCGCCTCGCTGATCGGGATCATGTCGCCGCTGGTGCTGTTCTTCACCGACCTCTTTCCCGGCGCGCCCACACTGGAAGCGCAGTACGTGGTCAAGGACATCGTGCTGGCGGCGGCCGGGCTGGTGGTCGCGGCGAGCGCGCTGGGGGCGCGGTTCGTGCTCACCGACCGGCTCGCGGTCAAAGCTGCAGATTGAAGATCCGCCGGGCGTTGCCGCCGAGGAACAACTCCTTCGCCTCGGGCCCCAGTTCGAGCTTGTCGAGCTGCTTGAGGCAGGCGCCCGGCGTGATCATCGGGTAGTTGGAGCCGAACAGGACCCGCGTGCGCCCGCGGCCCCTGGCGTAGTCGGCGAGTTCGGCGGGCAGGCGGTGCAGCGCGTAGGCGGAGGTGTCGATGTGGAAGTTCGGGTACTTCATCGCCAGCGAGAGCACCTCGTTCAGCCAGGGGAAGCCGACGTGCCCGCCGACCACCACCAGCTCCGGGAAGTCCAGCAGCACCTCGTCCAGGTAGGGGATCGGGCGGCCGGGCTCGGACGGGCACCGTGGCCCGGTGTGCCCGATCTGCGTGCAGAACGGCACGCCGAGCTCCACGCAGGCGACGTAGACGGGGTAGTAGCGGCGGTCGTTGGGCGGCAGGTTCCACAGCCACGGCACCACGCGCACGCCGACGAAGCCGAGGTCGCGCACGCAGCGGCGGATCTCGCGGACCGCGCCCATCGGGTCGGCGAGATCCACCGAGGCGATGCCGGCGAACCGGGCGGGGTGCCGCTCGACCACCGCGGCGACCTCGTCGTTGGTGATCAGCGGGCCGCGGGGCGAGTACCACGCGGACAGCAGCCCGGCACGCACGCCCGCGTTGTCCATCTCGGACAGCGTCTCCTGCAGCGGCGGCGCGAGCCGGGCGGTGCCGGTCCAGCGGAGCACGGTGTCCAGCCACGGCTCGGCCATGAACCGGGCGCCCGGCTGCTGCATCCAGGCGTCGATGATCTCCGGCAGGCCGATCGTGCCGCGGTCCATGCCGTCCATGCTAAGCCGCCGACGCGAGGCCGCCGATGTCACGAATGTGGGGTGGATTCCAGTGGTTGTTGCAACACCCTTGTTGATGGGAGTTGTGATGGTGCTGGGTCGTGATGTTCGGGTGCGGTTTTGGGGGTTGGTGCGGGCGGGGTGGGCGGTGCGGCCGGCGGCGGGGTTGGCGGGTGTGTCGCATGAGACGGGGCGGCGGTGGTTCGCGCAGGCTGGTGGGGTGATCGGGAACGCGCCGTGTGCGCTGGGCGGGCGGTATTTGTCGTTGGCTGAGCGGGAGGAGATCTCGCGGGGGTTGTGTGCGGGGTGGTCGTTGCGCAGGATCGCTCGGGGGCTGGGGCGGGCGGCGTCGACGGTGAGCCGGGAGGTGGCTCGTCATGGTGGGCCGGTGGCGTATCGGGCGGTGGTTGCCGACAGCGCGGCGCGGGTGCGGGCGCGGCGTCCGAAACCGGTGAAGCTGGCTGTTGACGCCCGGCTGCGGGCGTGGGTGCAGACTCGGCTGGAGAAGCGGTGGTCGCCCGGGCAGATCGCGGCCGCGCGCAAGCTCGCTTTTGCCGATCAGCCGGAGCGTTGGGTGTCGCACGAGACGATCTACCAGGCCATTTACGTCCAGAGCCGGGGCGCGTTACGGCGTGAGCTGGCCGCGTGCCTGCGGACCGGGCGGGCGCTGCGCCGTCCCCGCGGCCAGGCCCGCCGCCACCTGCCGCCCCGGCTGCCCGGCCCGATCCCGATCTCGGCGCGCCCGGCCGAGGCCGCCGACCGCGCGGTGCCCGGGCACTGGGAAGGCGATCTGATCCTCGGCGCCGGCAACAGCTCCGCGATCGGGACGCTGGTGGAGCGGTCCACCCGGTTCGTGCTGCTGCTGCACCTGCCCCACGGTCACACCGCCGAGCACGTCCGCGACGCGATGATCGCCACCATCACCACCCTGCCCGCCCAGCTGCGACGCTCGCTGACCTGGGACCGCGGCAACGAAATGGCCCGCCACGCCGAGATCACCCTGGCCACCGACATGGCCATCTACTTCTGCGACCCGCACTCACCCTGGCAACGCGGCACCAACGAGAACACCAACGGCCTGCTCCGCCAGTACTTCCCCAAAGGCACCGACCTGACCAGGCACACCGCCGACGACCTCGCCGCCGTCGCCGCCGAACTCAACGAACGCCCCCGCCACACCCTGGGCTGGCTCACCCCAGCCCAATCCCTCAACCGAGTACTGTCCGGACAGTCCCCCGTTGCAACCACCGCTTGAGCCCGCGTGGCTTTCGAGACGCCAAACGTCTCGAAAGCCACATTCGTGACAGGGACGGGGGCGGTCAGGCCAGGTCCGACTCCGCCGCCGAGATGGCGGCGAACTCCTCCTCCGGTGCGTTCGCCACCAGGTGGTGCCTGCTGTAGAACCAGAAGTACGCCAGCGCCAGCACGAAGATGCCGCCGGTGATCGCCGCGGCCAGCACGTCGACCAGGAAGGTGGCGACCACCGCCGCCGCGGCCAGCACCAGTGCGACACCGGTGGTCCACGCCCCGCCCGGCGTGCGGTACGGGCGCTCCAGGTCCGGCTCCCGCTTCCGCAGCACGATGTGCGAAAGGTTCAGCAGCACGTAGGAAACCGTCGCGCCGAACACCGCGATGTTGATCAGCAGCGCGCCGTCGCCGATGCTGAACGCCAGCACAAAACCGATCGTGCCGGGCACGATCAGCGCCAGGTACGGGGCCTTCCGCTTGCCGGTCTTCGACAGCCACCGCGGCAGGTAACCCGCCCGCGAAAGCGCGAACAACTGCCGCGAGTAGGCGTAGATGATCGAGAAGAAGCTCGCGACCAGCCCGGCCAGCCCCACGTAGTTGACCACCTGGCTGAGCCAGTTGTCCCCGCCGTAGGCCAGTTTCGCCGCGTCCACCAGCGGGTTGTTCGACCCGGCCAGCGCCGCCGACCCGGCCCCGCCCGGGGCCAGCAGCAGGATCAGCGCGGCGAACACCACCAGCGCGCCCATCGCGGCGATGATGCCGCGCGGCATGTCGCGCTTCGGGTCGCGGGCCTCCTCGGCGGCCAGCGGCACGCCCTCGACGGCCAGGAAGAACCAGATGCCGTAGACCAGCGCCGCCAGCACGCCGGTCAGGCCGAACGGCAGGAACGACGACGCCCCGAACGCGTCGGTCGCCGGGATGTCGAACAGCTTGCCGCCGTCGAACTTCGGCACCATGCCTGCCACGAACAGCACCAGCGCGACCACGGCGACCGCGGTGATCACGAACATCACGCGCAGCGCCTCGCCGACCCCGCGCAGGTGGATGCCGATGAAGATGAGGTAGCAGACCAGGTACACCGGCCAGCTGTTGGTCAGCCCGAACAGGCCGAGCGTCTCCACGTAACCGCCGATGAAGATGGAGATCGCGGCGGGCGCGATGGAGTACTCGATCAGGATCGCCACCCCGGTGGCGAACCCGCCGAGCGGGCCGAGCGCGCGCCGCGCGAAGCCGTAGCCCGCGCCGGCCACCGGCAGCGCCGAGGACATCTCGGCCAGGCCGAACACCATGCAGCCGTACATCACGGCCATCAGCACGGTGGCGATCAGCAGGCCGCCCCAGCCGCCCTTCTCCAAGCCGAAGTTCCACCCGGCGAAGTCGCCGGAGATGACGTAGGAAACACCGAGCCCGGCCAGCAGCAGCCAGCCGGCGGCCCCGCGTTTGAGCTGTCTCTGCCTGAGGTAGTCGGCGCCGACCTGGTTGTACTCGACCTTGCCGTGGTGCCGCTGCTCGGCCATCTGGACTCCCTGCGGGTTGCGTCCGGCCTCCCAATGGATGCCTGGACAGTCCTTTGAAGTTGTCCGAGGTTCGGCCATCGCCCCGCGTTTGTCAAGGCGCCCGGAAGCCGGTTGACTTCGCCCCGGTGCACCGGTACCAAGGTGGTTCAATGGGTCTGTACAGTTCCATTGGCTGTACGGGACGGAGAGGTGTCGTCGATGGGCAAACGCAAGGGCATGCTGACGCTCGACGAGCTGCGAGGGCTGGTCGAGAACGGCACCGTGGACACCGTCCTGGTGGCGATGACCGACATGCAGGGCCGGTTGCAGGGCAAGCGCTGCGCGGCCGAGTACTTCCTCAACGAGGTGGTGCCGCACGCCACCGAGGCCTGCAACTACCTGCTCGCGGTGGACGTGGACATGAACACCGTCGACGGTTACGCCATCTCGTCGTGGGAACGCGGCTACGGCGACTGCGTGCTGCGGCCGGACTTCGGCACGCTGCGGCTGGTGCCGTGGCAGGAGGGCACCGCGATGGTGCTCGCCGACGTGGAATGGGTGCAGGGCGGTGACGTCACCGTCTCGCCGCGGCAGGTGCTGAAGAAGCAGCTGGCCAGGCTGGCCGAACGCGGCCTCGGCGCCTACGTCGGCACCGAGCTGGAGTTCATCGTCTTCGAGGACAGCTACGAGCAGGCGTGGAAGTCCGGCTACCGCGAGCTGACCCCGGCCAATCAGTACAATGTGGACTACTCCATGCTCGGCACCGCGCGGCTGGAACCGCTGCTGCGGCGGATCCGCAACGCGATGTCCGGTGCCGGGCTGTACGTGGAGTCGGCCAAGGGGGAGTGCAACCCCGGCCAGCAGGAGATCGCCTTCCGCTACACCGACGCGTTGTCCACTTGCGACAACCACGGCATCTACAAGAACGGCGCCAAGGAGATCGCCGCGCAGGAGGGCAAGAGCCTGACCTTCATGGCGAAGTACAACGAGCGCGAGGGCAACTCCTGCCACATCCACCTCAGCCTGCGCTCGCTCGACGGGGACGAGCCGGTGCTGGCCGGTGACGGTCCCGGCGGCTTTTCCCAGCTGATGGAGCACTTCCTGGCCGGGCAGCTGGCGTGCCTGCGGGAGCTGACCTACTTCTTCGCGCCGAACATCAACTCCTACAAGCGTTTTGTGCCCGGCAGCTTCGCGCCGACGGCGGTCGCCTGGGGCACCGACAACCGCACCTGCGCGCTGCGGGTGGTCGGCCACGGCCAGTCGCTGCGGGTGGAGAACCGGGTGCCCGGCGGGGACGTGAACCCGTACCTGGCCGTCGCCGCGCTGATCGCGGCCGGGCTGCACGGCATCGAAAACGAGCTGCCGCTGGAGCCGGAACTCGAAGGCAACGCCTACACCTCGGGCAAGCCGACCGTGCCGACCACGCTGCGCGAGGCGGCCGAACTGCTCGCGGACAGCAAGGTCGCCCGCGCGGCCTTCGGCGAGGACGTGGTGGAGCACTACCTGAACGCGGCGAAGGTCGAGCTGACCGCCTTCGACGCCGCGGTCACCGATTGGGAGCGAGTACGTGGTTTCGAACGACTCTAGGCCGCTGCCGCCAGGCCGGAGTGTCACGAATGTGGCTTTCGAGACACCAGGCGTCTCGAAAGCCACATTCGTGACATCGGGCAACGCGCGACTCCGGACGAGGGGGTGTCGATGGTGACTACCAAGCCGCCGAACGACTCCAGGCCGCTCATCGGTCTCACCACCTATCTCGAACGGACCTCGTTCGGGGTGTGGGAGACCGAGGCCGCCGTGCTGCACGGCGGGTACGTCGAGGCGGTGACGCGCGCCGGTGGCATCCCGGTGCTGCTGCCGCCGATCGGCTTCGGGCACGCGGAACTGGCGGCCGCGCTGGACGGGCTGGTCCTGGTCGGCGGCGCCGACATCGAGCCGTCGCGGTACGGCCAGGAGGCGCACCCCGCCACGGTGACCAGGCCCGGGCGCGACGCGTTCGAATTCGCCCTGCTCGACCGCGCGCTCGCCGACGGCGTGCCGGTGCTGGGCGTGTGCCGCGGCATGGAGGTGCTCAACGTGGCCTTCGGCGGCACGCTCACCCAGCACCTGCCCGACCGCATCGGCACCACCGACCACCAGCCGGCGGTGGCCACCTTCGGGCTGACCGACGTGCGGCTCGCCGAGGGCAGCCGGGCCGCGGCGATCCTCGGCGCGACCACCAAGTGCCGCTGCTACCACCACCAGGCGGTGGACGAACTCGGGGCGGGCCTTCAGGCGGTGGGCTGGGCCGCCGACGGAACCATCGAAGCGGTCGAGGTCCCCGGCCGGTTCGTGCTGGGCGTGCAGTGGCACCCGGAACAGGACCTGGACGACTTCCGGCTGTTCGCCGCGCTGGTGGCGGAAGCGGGGAAAGGTTAGGCATGAGCACCACATTCGAGGTCATCAACCCGGCGACCGAGCAGGTCGTGCGCTCGGTCGAGCTGACGTCGGCGGAGGACACCGACGCGGCGATCCGGCGGGCGCACGCCGCGCTGCCGTCGTGGCGGGCGGTGGCGCCGGGCGACCGCGCCCGGTTGCTGCGCCGGTTCGCCGACGCGGTGGACAACGACATCGAGTACCTCGCGCAGCTGGAGGTGGTCAACTCCGGCCACACCATCGGCAACGCGCGCTGGGAGGCTGGCAACGTCCGCGACGTGCTGCACTACTACGCGGCCGCCCCGGAACGCCTGATCGGCAAGCAGATCCCGGTGCCGGGCGGGCTGAACGTGACCTTCCACGAGCCGCTCGGCGTGGTCGGCGTGATCGTGCCGTGGAACTTCCCGATGCCGATCGCGGGCTGGGGCTTCGCCCCGGCGCTGGCCGCGGGCAACACGGTGGTGCTCAAGCCCGCCGAGCTGACCCCGCTGACCGCGTTGCGCCTCGCCGAGCTGGCGCGTGAGGCGGGCATTCCCGAGGACGTGTTCCAGGTGCTGCCGGGCAAGGGCTCGGTGGTGGGGCAGCGGTTCGTCGAGCACCCGCTGGTGCGCAAGGTGGTGTTCACCGGTTCCACCGAGGTCGGCAAGCAGATCATGGCGGGCTGCGCGGCCCAGGTGAAGCGGGTGACGCTGGAGCTGGGCGGCAAGAACGCGAACGTGGTCTTCGACGACGCCGACCTGGAGAAGGCCGCGGCGACCGCGCCCTACGGCGTGTTCGACAACGCCGGGCAGGACTGCTGCGCGCGCTCGCTGATCCTGGTTCAGTCCACTGTGTACGACCGGTTCATGGAACTGCTCGAACCGGCGGTGCGCGGGGTGGTGGTCGGTGATCCCGGCGCCGAGTCGACCGAGATGGGCCCGCTCATCTCGGCGGGTCACCTGGCCAAGGTGGCGTCCTATGTGGACGACGACGCTCCGGTGGCCTTCCGCGGCAGCGCGCCGGAGGGCGCCGGGTACTGGTTCCCGCCGACCGTGGTCACCCCGCCGGGCCTCGATCACCCGCTGGCGGGCGAGGAGATCTTCGGGCCGGTGGTGGCCGTGGTGCCGTTCGAGAGCGAAGCGGACGCGGTGCGCATGGCCAACCACACCGAGTACGGGCTGTCCGGCTCGATCTGGACCAGGGACGTGGGCCGCGCGCTGCGGGTGTCACGCGGCGTGGAGGCCGGGAACCTCTCGGTCAACTCCCATTCCTCGGTGCGCTACTGGACGCCGTTCGGCGGCTTCAAGCAGTCCGGTCTCGGCCGTGAACTGGGCCCCGACGCGCTGGATGCCTTCACCGAGACCAAGAACGTGTTCATTTCCTCCGAGTAGTTCGGGGGTCCGGGGGTCGTCCCCCGTGCAAACAACACCGAGGAGAACTAGATGGTGCAGCGGTTCGACGGCCGGGTCGTCACGATCACCGGCGGGGGCAGCGGGATCGGCCTGGCCACGGCCAGGCGGCTCGCCGAAGAGGGCGCCAAGGTGGTCATCGCCGACGTCGCCGAGGACGCGGGCAAGGCCGCCGCGGACGAGGTCGGCGGCCTGTTCGTGCGCACCGACGTGACCGACGAGGAGCAGGTCAAGGCGCTGTTCCAGACCGCGGTCGACGAGTACGGCTCGCTGGACGTGGCCTTCAACAACGCCGGGATCTCCCCGCCGGAGGACGACTCCATCCTGACCACCGGCCTCGAAGCCTGGGAGAAGGTGCAGCGGGTCAACCTGACCTCGGTGTACCTGTGCTGCAAGTACGCCATCCCGCACATGCAGGCCCAGGGCAAGGGCTCGATCGTGAACACCGCGTCCTTCGTCGCGGTGATGGGCGCGGCGACCTCGCAGATCTCCTACAGCGCGTCCAAGGGCGGCGTGCTGTCGATGACCCGCGAACTCGGCGTGCAGTTCGCCCGTGAGGGCATCCGGATCAACGCGCTGTGCCCGGGGCCGGTGAACACCCCGCTGCTGAAGGAGCTCTTCGCCAAGGACCCGGAGCGCGCGGCCCGGCGGCTGGTGCACGTGCCGCTCGGGCGGTTCGCCGAGCCGGAGGAGCTGGCCGCCGCGGTGGCGTTCCTGGCCAGCGACGATGCGTCCTTCATCACAGCCTCGCAGTTCCTGGTCGACGGCGGCATCTCGGGGGCCTACGTGACCCCGTTGTGAGTTACGATCGCCGGAGCACAACTTCACATCGGGCTGACACGAGCCGGAGCGGGAGAGTTCTCGCCGTGCGTCACGACGCGCGGGACGAGGCACCGAAGGAGCAAACTCCCCAGCAATCTCTCAGGTAGCACACCGCTTCAGGCCAGGCCACTCTGGAAAGCAGGCGCACCCGCGCCTCACCCAAGGTGAAAGCCGCGCTCGAGCGCGCGGTGAAACTCTCAGGTGCCATGACAGAGGGGGAGTTCCCAGCTGTGGGTCCCCATGCCCATGCCCGACGCGAGGAGCTCCAGTGAGCAGCAGCCCGTTCGCCGCCCGACACATCGGTCCAGGTGATCCCGAGCAGGCCAAGATGCTGGCCGAATGCGGGTACGGCAGCCTGGACGCGCTGGTCGAGGCCGCGGTGCCCAGTGCCATCCGGCTGACCAGCGCGCTGAACCTGCCGGAGCCCGCGTCGGAGACCGAGGCCACCGCGGAGCTGCGCCGGCTCGCCGCCCGCAACCGGCCGATGACGCAGCTGATCGGCCTCGGCTTCCACGACACGATCACCCCGCCGGTGATCCGCCGCAACGTGCTGGAGAACCCGGCCTGGTACACCGCCTACACCCCGTACCAGCCGGAGATCTCGCAGGGCCGCCTCGAAGCCCTGCTGAACTTCCAGACCATGGTCGCCGACCTGACCGGCCTGACCACCGCGAACGCCTCGATGCTGGACGAGTCGACCGCGGTGGCCGAGGCGGTCATGCTGATGCGGCGGCAGTCGAAGGCCAAGTCGCAGACCGTGGTGCTCGACGCGGAGACCCTGCCGCAAACGATTGCGGTGGTGCGCACGCGGGCCGAGGCGGTCGGCGTCGAGGTCGACGTGCGTGACCTTTCAGAAGGCCTGCCCGAGGAGTTCTTCGGGGTGGTCGTGCAGTACCCGGGCGCTTCGGGCGTGCTCCGGGACAAGGCCTTCCACCAGCGGATCTCCGAGGCCGCGAAGGCCGCGGGCGCGTTGTACACGGTGGCCGCGGACCTGCTCGCGCTGACCGTGGTCGAGGCGCCGGGTGAGTTCGGCGCCGACATCGCCGCGGGCACCACGCAGCGCTTCGGCCTGCCGCTCGGCTTCGGCGGTCCGCACGCCGGTTACCTGGCCGTGCGCGCGGGCCTGGAGCGCTCGCTGCCGGGCCGCCTGGTCGGGGTCTCGGTGGACGCCGACGGCGCCCCCGCCTACCGCCTCGCGCTGCAGACCCGCGAGCAGCACATCCGCCGCGAGAAGGCCACCTCGAACATCTGCACCGCGCAGGTGCTGCCCGCCGTGCTGGCCGCGATGTACGCGGTCTACCACGGGCCGGACGGGTTGAAGCGGATCGCCGAGCGGGTCCACTCGCTGACCACCGGGCTGGCCGCCGCCCTGCGCGCGGGCGGCGCCGAGATCGTGCACGAGCACTACTTCGACACGCTGCTGGTCCGCGTGCCCGGCAAGGCCACGCAGGTCATCGCCGACGCCCGCCGGTTCGGCGTGAACCTGGGCCGCGTCGACGAGGACCACGTCCGGATCGCCTGCGACGAGACCACCACCGAGGACACGCTGCACCGCGTGCTGCTCGCCTTCGAGCTGGAGGCCAACGCCGCGCCCGGCGAGTCCGCGCTGCCCGGTGACCTGGTCCGCGCGACCGACTACCTCACCCACGACGTGTTCCACACGCACCGCTCCGAGACCGCCATGCTGCGGTACCTGCGGCACCTGGCCGACCAGGACTACGCGCTCGACCGCGGCATGATCCCGCTCGGCTCGTGCACGATGAAGCTCAACGCCACCGCCGAGATGGAGCCGATCAGCTGGCCCGAGTTCGCCGGGCTGCACCCGTTCGCCCCGGTCGAGGACAGCGCTGGCTACCGCGCGCTGGTCGAGCAGCTGTCCGGCTGGCTGGCCGAGGTCACCGGCTACGACACCGTGTCGCTGCAGCCGAACGCGGGCAGCCAGGGCGAGTTCGCCGGGCTGCTGGCGATCACCGCCTACCACCGCGCGAACGGGCAGCCGGAGCGGGACGTGTGCCTGATCCCGTCGTCCGCGCACGGCACGAACGCGGCCTCCGCGGTGATGGCGGGCATGCGCGTGGTGGTGGTCGCCTGCACCGCCGACGGGGACGTCGACCTCGCCGACCTGCGGGCGAAGGCCGAGCAGCACAAGGACACGCTCGCCGCGATCATGATCACCTACCCGTCCACGCACGGGGTGTACGAGCACGGCATCGAGGAGATCGCCTCGATCGTGCACGAGCACGGCGGTCAGGTCTACGTGGACGGCGCGAACCTCAACGCGCTGCTCGGGCTGGCGAAGCCGGGCAAGTTCGGCGGCGACGTCTCGCACCTGAACCTGCACAAGACCTTCTGCATCCCGCACGGCGGTGGTGGTCCCGGTGTCGGCCCGGTCGCGGTGCGCGCGCACCTGGCCCCGTACCTGCCGAACCACCCGCTCGACGGTGGTGCCGGGCCGGAGACCGGCGTCGGCCCGATCTCCGAAGCGCCCTACGGCTCGGCCTCGATCCTGCCGATCTCCTGGGCCTACGTGCGGATGATGGGCGCCGAGGGGCTGACCAACGCGACCAAGGTGGCCGTGCTGGCCGCCAACTACGTCGCCGCCCGCCTGCGTGCCCACTACCCGGTGCTCTACACCGGACAGTCGGGCCTGGTAGCGCACGAGTGCATCCTGGATCTCCGCGGCATCACCAAGGAGACCGGCGTGACCGTGGACGACGTGGCGAAGCGGCTGGTGGACTACGGTTTCCACGCGCCGACGATGTCCTTCCCGGTGGCCGGCACGCTGATGGTCGAGCCGACCGAGAGCGAGGACCTGGCCGAGCTGGACCGCTTCTGCGACGCGATGATCGCCATCCGCGCGGAGATCACCGCGGTCGCCGACGGCCGCTGGCCGGTGGAGCGGAGCCCGCTGCGCAACGCGCCGCACACCGCCGAGGTGCTGACCGGCGACTGGGACCTGCCGTACGACCGCAAGCTCGCGGTGTACCCGGCCGGGGTCAAGGCGAAGGGCAAGTACTGGCCGCCCGTCCGGCGCATCGACGGCGCCCGCGGTGACCGCAACCTCGTCTGCTCCTGCCCGCCCATCTCTTCCTACGAAGGCTGAACCCGTGACGAAGAAGTCCCCCTTGCACGAGGTCCACACCGGACTCGGCGCGTTGTTCACCGATTTCGCCGGCTGGTCGATGCCGGTGCGGTACGCCAGCGAACTGGCCGAGCACAAGGCCGTGCGTGAGGCGGCCGGCCTGTTCGACCTCTCGCACATGGCCGAGATCGAGCTGACCGGGCCGGAGGCCGCCCGCGCGCTCGACCACGCGCTGGTCGGCAAGCTGTCCGCGGTTTCGGTCGGCCGGGCGCGCTACAGCATGCTGTGCGCGGAATCCGGTGGGGTGCTGGACGATCTGGTCGTCTACCGCCTGGCGGAGGAGAAGTACCTGGTGGTGGCGAACGCGGGCAACGCGGCCGTGGTCGCCGAAGCCCTGCGCGAGCGGGCTTCCGGGTACGACACCGAGGTGACCGACCGGTCCGCCGAGGTCGCGCTGATCGCGGTGCAGGGCCCGAATTCGCCCGCGATCGTCGGTGCCGTCTGCGACGCGGACCTGACCGCGCTGAAGTACTACGCCTCGGTGCCGACCACGGTCGCCGGGCACGAAGTGCTGCTGGCCCGCACCGGCTACACCGGCGAAGACGGCTTCGAGCTGTACGTGGACGCCGCCGTCGCGCCGGAGATCTGGGGTGTGCTGGCCGAGGCCGGGCAGCCGCACGGGCTGGTGCCCGCCGGGCTCGCCTGCCGTGACACACTTCGGCTCGAAGCCGGAATGCCGTTGTACGGCAACGAACTCAGCACCGAGCTGACACCGTTCGAGGCCGGGCTGGGCCGCGTGGTCAAGTTCGACAAGGAAGAGGACTTCGTCGGCAAGGCGGCGCTGGCGCGGCGCCGCGACGCCGGGGCGGAGCAGGTGCTGGTCGGGCTGACCGGCACCGGCCGCCGCGCGCCCCGGCACGGGTATTCCGTGCTGGACGGCGAAACCGTGGTCGGTGAGATCACCAGCGGCGCGCTTTCCCCCACCCTGGGCTATCCGATCGCGATGGCGTACGTGCCACCGGCATTGTCGGACCCGGGTGCCAAACTCTCCGTCGACATCCGAGGCCGCGTCGAACCCGTCGAGGTCGTCGCCCTGCCGTTCTACCAGCGCTGAAGGACTTCCCCCATGAACATCCCCCAGGAACTGCGTTACACCGCCGAGCACGAGTGGCTGCGCGAGGAGGACGGAGTGTCCACTGTGGGCATCACCGCCTTCGCCGCCGAATCCCTCGGTGACGTCGTCTACGTGCAGCTGCCCGAGGTCGGCTCCACGCTGACCGCCGGCTCGCCGTGCGGTGAGATCGAGTCCACCAAGTCGGTCAGCGAGCTGTTCGCGCCGGCCACCGGTGAGGTGGTCGAGATCAACGGCGGCGTGGTCGACGAGCCCGAGCTGATCAACTCCGACCCGTACGGCAAGGGCTGGCTCTTCCGCGTGCGTGCCGCCGAGCTGCCCGAACTGCTCGACGCCGACCGCTACCGCGAGCTGACCGAGGAGGCGTGAGCATGACTTCCTTCACCGCTGATCTGTCCACTGTGGACCCGGAGGTGGCCGCCGCGGTGGCCGCCGAGCTGCACCGCCAGCAGTCCACCCTGGAGATGATCGCCTCCGAGAACTTCGCGCCGCAGGGCGTGCTCGAGGCGCAGGGCTCGGTGCTGACCAACAAGTACGCCGAGGGTTACCCCGGCAGGCGTTACTACGGCGGCTGCGAGCACGTCGACGTGATCGAGCAGCTGGCGATCGACCGGGCGAAGGCCCTGTTCGGCGCCGAGTTCGCGAACGTGCAGCCGCATTCGGGCGCGCAGGCCAACGCCGCCGCGATGGCCGCCGTGCTCAGCCCCGGCGACACCATTCTCGGCCTGGACCTGGCGCACGGCGGGCACCTGACGCACGGCATGAAGCTCAACTTCTCCGGCAAGCTGTACCACGTGGTGGCCTACCACGTGGACCAGGAGACCGGGATCGTCGACATGGCCGAGGTCGAGCGCCTGGCCGTGGAGAGCCAGCCGAAGCTGATCATCGCGGGCTGGTCGGCGTACCCGCGTCAGCTGGACTTCGCCGCGTTCCGCCGCATCGCGGACCAGGTGGGCGCCAAGCTGATGGTGGACATGGCGCACTTCGCCGGGCTGGTCGCGGCCGGGCTGCACCCGAACCCGGTGCCGCACGCCGACATCGTCACCACCACCACGCACAAGACCCTCGGCGGGCCGCGCGGCGGGCTGATCTTCGCCAAGCAGGAGCTGGCGAAGAAGCTGAACTCGGCGGTGTTCCCCGGTCAGCAGGGCGGGCCGCTGGAGCACGTGATCGCCGCGAAGGCGGTGGCGCTGAAGATCGCCGCGAGCGAGGAGTTCGCCGAGCGGCAGCGCCGGGTGCTCGAAGGTGCGAAGATCCTGGCGGAGCGGCTTTCCCAGCCGGACTGCGCCGAGGCCGGCGTGCGCGTGCTCACCGGCGGCACCGACGTGCACCTGGTGCTGGTCGACCTGGTTCAGTCCACTTTGAACGGTCAGGAGGCGGAGGACCGGCTGCACTCGGTGGGCATCACGGTCAACCGCAACGCGGTGCCGTTCGACCCGCGGCCGCCGATGGTCACCTCCGGCCTGCGCATCGGCACCCCGGCGCTGGCCACCCGCGGCTTCGGCGCCGACGACTTCGCCGAGGTCGCCGACGTGATCGCGACCGCGCTGCGGCCGGACTTCGACTCCGCGGCCGAGCAGTCGCTGCGCGCCAGGGTCGAGCTGCTGGCCAAGAAGCACCCGTTGTACGCGGACCTGGGATGACCGCCGCGCCGGAGGGTCGGAAGCTGTTGCGGCTGGAGGTCCGCAACAGTCAGACGCCGATCGAGAAGAAGCCGTCGTGGATCAAGACGCGGGCGCGGATGGGTCCGGAGTTCACCGAGCTGAAGGGCTTGGTGCGCCGGGAGGGTCTGCACACCGTCTGTGAGGAGGCGGGTTGTCCCAACATCTACGAGTGTTGGGAGGATCGGGAGGCCACGTTCCTGATCGGCGGGGACCAGTGCACGCGGCGGTGTGATTTCTGCCAGATCGACACCGGCCGCCCGGCCGAGCTGGACCGGTCCGAGCCGCGGAAGGTGGCCGAGTCGGTGCAGGCGATGGGCCTGCGCTATTCGACGGTGACCGGTGTCGCCCGCGACGACCTGCCCGATGGTGGCGCGTGGCTGTACGCCGAGACGGTGCGGCAGATTCATGCGTTGAATCCGGGGACCGGGGTGGAGTTGCTGATCCCGGATTTCAACGCCGACCCCGGTCAGCTGGCCGAGGTGTTCGGGTCGCGGCCGGAGGTGCTGGCGCACAACGTGGAGACGGTGCCGCGGATTTTCAAGCGCATCCGCCCGGGTTTCCGGTACGCGCGGTCGCTGGAGGTGATCACCGCCGCCCGGGAGGCGGGGTTGGTGACGAAGTCGAACCTGATCCTCGGGATGGGGGAAACCCCTGACGAGGTGGCCCCGGCGATGCGGGACCTGGTCGACGCGGGTTGCGAGATCCTGACGATCACGCAGTATCTGCGGCCCTCGCCGCGGCATCACCCGGTGGATCGGTGGGTCAAGCCGGAAGAGTTCGTCGAGCACTCGCGGGCCGCCGAGGCCATGGGCTTCGCCGGAGTGATGGCCGGTCCCCTGGTCCGGTCCTCTTATCGGGCCGGGCGCCTGTACGCACAGACCAAGGCCCATCGTGGTGAGGAGTTGCCGGAGAACCTGGCCCACCTGGCCGCGCAGGGTCCCGCCGCGCAGGAGGCCACCAGCCTCCTGGGCCGGTAGAGGAAGCGGATCAATGGCGATCAGTGTTTTCGACCTGTTTTCCATCGGCATCGGCCCGTCCAGCTCGCACACGGTCGGGCCGATGCGCGCCGCACTGACCTTTGTGGACGGTCTGGCGGCGGACGGTGACCTCGGGGCGACCACCCGTGTCAAGGCCGAGCTGTTCGGCTCGCTCGGCGCCACCGGGCACGGGCACGGCAGTGACAAGGCGGTGCTGCTCGGCCTGTCCGGCGAGCGGCCGGAGTCGGTGGACACCGACCGCGTGCCGGAGATGATCGCGGCGATGCGGGAGCGCGGGCGGATCAGCCTGCGCGGTACGCACGAGATCGCCTTCGACGTGGACACCGACCTGACGATGCACCGGCGCAAGTCGCTGCCCGCGCACCCGAACGGCATGACCTTCCAGGCCTTCGGCGCCGACGGCGCGGTCCTGCGGGCGCGGACGTACTACTCGGTCGGCGGCGGTTTCGTGCGCGACGAGTCGTACGAAAGCGACCACGTGGTCGTCGAGGACAGCACCGAGCTGCCGTACCCGTTCCGGACCGGGGCCGACCTGCTCGGGCACTGCGTGGCGACCGGGCTGCCGGTCAGCGAGATCATGCTGCGCAACGAGCTGGTCTGGCGCACGCGCGAAGAGGTCAGGGCGGGCCTGCTGGAGATCTGGCAGGTGATGGCCGACTGCGTGCGGGCCGGGATCGAGCACGACGGGGTGCT
Source organism: Amycolatopsis albispora (assembly GCF_003312875.1). NCBI lineage: Bacteria > Bacillati > Actinomycetota > Actinomycetes > Pseudonocardiales > Pseudonocardiaceae > Amycolatopsis > Amycolatopsis albispora. Next base: position 4,152,426 of record NZ_CP015163.1, on the reverse strand, counting down.
GCCCGGTGGGCTGAAGGTGCCGCGGCGGGCGCGTTCGCTGCACCAGAAGCTGAGCGGTGAGGACGGCGTGGGGGACGCGCTGTACGCGATGGACTGGGTGAGCCTGTACGCGCTGGCGGTGAACGAGGAGAACGCCTCGGGCGGCCGGGTGGTGACCGCGCCGACCAACGGGGCGGCCGGGATCATTCCCGCGGTGCTGCACTACTACCAGCGGTTCATCAAGGGTGCCAACGACGATGGCATCGTGGCGTTCCTGCTGACCGCGGGCGCGCTGGGCTCGATCCTGAAGCAGACGGGGTCGATCTCGGGCGCGGAGGTCGGCTGCCAGGGCGAGGTCGGCTCGGCGTGCGCGATGGCGGCGGCGGGCCTGACCGAGGTGCTCGGCGGCACGCCGGCGCAGGTGGAGAACGCGGCGGAGATCGGGGTGGAGCACCACCTGGGGCTGACCTGCGACCCGGTGGGCGGGCTGGTGCAGATCCCGTGCATCGAACGGAACGCCGTGGGCGCCTCGAAGGCCATCCACGCCGCCCGCATGGCCCTCCGCGGCGACGGCAGTCACGTGGTCACCCTGGACAAGGCCATCAAAACCATGCGCGAAACCGGCGCCGACATGAAGGTCAAGTACAAGGAAACCGCCCGAGGAGGCCTGGCCGTCAACGTCATCGAATGCTGACAGCCCGCGGCGCCCATGTCACGAATGTGGCTTTCGAGACGCCAAACGTCTCGAAAGCCACATTCGTGACACGCGATCGGTGAGGCGTACGGAAGGCGCGCCGCCCGTTGCTGAGGGCCTCTTGCTGACATTGGGCCGCCCGGCTCCGGTCTCCGCCTACACTCGCGGTGACGGTCGTACTGGCCGAAGGAGGTTCCGTGAGTGCGCAGCCCGATCGCCCGGTGGTGGCGAGCGCCGGTGACGCGCTGTTCCGGCCGGTCCGTGCGGGCAACGCGTTCGAGGAAACCGTCGAGCGGCTGCTGCAGGCGGTGCGCCTCGGCGTGGTGGGCGCGGGCGAGCGCCTCCCCGCCGAGCGGGAGCTGGCCGAGCGCCTCGGCGTCAGCCGGGTCACGCTGCGCGAGGCGATCCGCGCGCTGGCCGACGCCGGTTACGTGGAGTCGCGGCGCGGGCGGTACGGCGGCACCTTCGTGAACGCCAGCCTCCCCACGCCACGCGGCAAGGGCCGCAAGATCGATCCCGAGCGCCTCGACGACACCCTCTGCCTGCGTCACGTCCTGGAGACCGGCGCCGCCGAGATGGCGGCCGCGCGTTCCCTCACGCCCGGCGAGCGCCAGCACCTGACCAGCACGCTCGCCGAGACCTCCGCCAGCGACCTGGCCGACTACCGCCGCCGCGATTCGCGGCTGCACCTGGCGATCGCCGAGGTCACCGCCTCGAAATCACTCACCACCGCGGTCGCCGACGTGCGGATGCGGGTGAACCAGCTGCTCGACGAGATCCCGCTGCTCGAACCCAATCTCGAGCATTCCAACGCCCAGCACGAAGCCGTGGTCGAAGCCATTCTCGCCGGCGACCCGGCGATGGCGCGCCGCGTGATGGCCGAGCACATCGAGGGCACCGCGTCGCTGTTACGCGGTTTCCTGAACTGACGCCAGTTTGCAACTTTTCGGCTCGGTCAGGCGTCTTCCTCTACGTGGAAGACGACGAGGTGCGGCCCGCGGAACCCGCGAAGCCGTCGGCATGGCGGCGGATCCGGCGAATCGGCTACGCGGTGCTGTCACTGGTGATCCTGCTGCCGCTGACCGCGTTCGTGCTGGCCTACCTGATCCTGGACGTGCGCAGCCCGCAGGACGTGCTCGCCGAACTCGGCCGCACCGCCCAGCTGACCTATTCGGACGGCTCCGAGCTGATGAAGGTGGTGCCCGAGGAGGGCGACCGGCTCTACGTCCGCTACGACGAGGTCCCGCCCGAACTGCGTGACGCGATCATCGCTGTCGAGGATCCGACCTTCTGGCAGAACGAGGGCTTCGACCCGCTCGGCATCCTGCGCGCGGCGGTCACCGGTGTCGGCGGCGGCTCCGGCATCACCCAGCAGTACATCAAGAACTCCACCGGCAACGACCAGGCCAGCTACTTCCGCAAGTTCTCCGAACTGGTGCTGTCCACGAAGATCACCCAGCAGCGCAGCAAGGAGGAGATCTTCGAAAGCTACGTCAACATCATCTCGTTCGGGCGCGGCACCTTCGGCCCGGCGTCGGCGGCGAACGCCTACTTCGGCAAGCCGCTGGCGGAAATCACGCGCAGCGAAGCCGCGTTCCTCGCCGGGATGATCCAGTCGCCGTCGGTGCACGACCCGGCGGCGTCGAGCCACGAGCACGCCGAGAAGCGCTGGAACTACGTCGCCGAAAAGCTGGTGACACGCGGTTACGTGAACGAGGCCGAGCGCGCGGAAATGCGGTATCCCGGTGACGCCGTCGTCCCGCCCGCCGAAACCCGCGCCGGGCGGCTGACCTACTCCGAATACCACGTGAAACGCCGGGTCCTGGCCGAACTGGAGGGCCACGGCATCGGTCTGGACCAACTGCGCCAGGGCGGGCTGCGCATCGAGACCACCTTGGACCGCAAGGCGCAGGCCGACAGCGAAAAGGCCGTCGCGGACCAGCTGGCCGGGCAACCCGACCACCTGCGTGCCGCGCTGGTCGCCGTCGAACCGGGCAGTGGCGCGATCCGCGCCTACCAGGGCGGGAAATGGGGCGTGCGCGACTACGCGGGCGTGCCGCAGCCGCCGGGGTCGGCGTTCCATCCGTTTGTCGTCGCGGCCGGACTGCGGCAGGGCGCGAATCTGGACGGGAAGTACCCCGCACCGGACAAACTGGACTACGGCGGCCGCGCGGTGAAAAACGAGGCGGGCTGCGACGCGCCGGAATGCTCGGTGCGGGACGCGGTCCGGCGTTCGGTGGACACGCCGTTCGTCGAGATGACCAAGCGCTTCGGTGCCGTCGCGGTCAGCGAGGCGGCCAGGGACGCGGGCATTCCGGCCGAAGTGGACGGCACGCCGACCCTGCGCGAGCCGGACGGCGTGACGATCGGACCGGGCATCGCGGTCGGCGGTTATCCCGTGCGCGCGCTCGACCTCGCCTCGGCGTACGGCACCTTCGCCGCGGGCGGCATGCGGACCGAGCCGTACTTCGTGCAGCGCGTGCTGGACGCCGAAGGCACGGTGCTCTGGGAACACCAGGCCGGGCCGGCGCCCGCCGTCGAGCCGCACGTGGCCGCCGGCGTCACCGAGGTGCTCCGCCGCGAGGACGGCACCGCGAAGGCTGGCTCGCACCGGTTCGGCGACACCGGCGACAACGCCGGTGCCTGGCTGGCCGGTTACACCGACCGACTGTCCACTGTGGTCTGGGTGGGCGCCGACGAGGAACGCAGGCTGCGGGACGCCGCCAACAACCGCATCACCGGCGACACGCTGCCCGCGAACATCTGGCGTGCGTTCAGGAGATGACCCTGGCGATGGTGAGGCCGTCGTAACCCTTGTCGCCCACGGTCTGCAGCGCGGTGGCCTCCACCCGCGGCTCGGCGGCGATCAGGTCGTGCAGGCGCCGCACGCCCTGGATCGACGGGTCCGTGCTGTCCGCCCGCGCGACCGCGCCACCGCGCACCACGTTGTCCACCACGATCACGCTGCCCGGACGGGAGTATTCGAGCGCCCACTTGAAGTACTCCGGGTTGTTCACCTTGTCCGCGTCGATGAAGGACAGGTCGAACGGCCCGCTCAGCTGGGGCAGCGTGTCGAGCGCGGCGCCCACCCGGACCTCGACCTGGTCGGCGAGCCCGGCCGCCTCGATGTTCGCCTCGGCCAGTTCGGCGTGCTTCGGCTCGTACTCCAGCGTGACCAGCCTGCCGTCCGCGGGCAGCGCCCTGGCCAGCCAGATCGTGCTGTACCCGCCGAGCGTGCCGATCTCCAGGATCGACTTCGCCCCGGCCACCTTGGCCAGCAGGTGCAGCAGCTTTCCCTGCAACGGCGACACCGCGATCGAGGGCAGCCCGGCGCGGCGGCTGCTTTCCAGCGTCGCGGTCAGCGCCGGATCCGGTGGCAGCAACGCACTGCCGAAGTACTGGTCGACGGCGGTCCAAGTCTCCTGGTCCATGCGACCAACCTACTCAGCCCTTGCGCGTCGCCTTCGGGATGACCAGGGGGGTGCCGGTTTCCGGGCAGGGCATGACCGAGCACGGCAGCGCGAAGATCTCCTCCACGTGCGCCGCGGTGACCACCTCGTCCGGGGTGCCGGAGGCGATGATGCGCCCGTCCCGCATGGCGATCATGTGCGTGGCGTAGCGCGCCGCGTGGTTCAGGTCGTGCAGCACGGCGACCAGCGTGCGGCCCTGCTTGGCGTGCAGGTCGGCGCACAGGTCGAGGATGTCCATCTGGTGCGCGATGTCCAGGAACGTGGTCGGCTCGTCCAGCAGCAGCAGGTCGGTCTGCTGCGCCAGCGCCATGGCCAGCCACACGCGCTGCCGCTGCCCGCCGGACAGCTCGTCCACCAGCCGCTCGGCCAGCTCGTCCACCCCGGTGGCCGCCATCGACTCGGCCACCACCGCGGCGTCGTCGGCCGACCACTGCCGCAGCAGTTTCTGGTGCGGGTAGCGGCCGCGCGCGACCAGGTCGGCCACGGTGATGCCGTCCGGCGCGATCGAGCTCTGCGGCAGCAGCCCGAGCTTGCGCGCCACCTGCTTGGCTGGCAGCGAGGTGATCGCCTGGCCGTCCAGGTAGACCGAGCCCTTGCGGGGCTTCATCATCCGGGACAGCGCGCGCAGCAGCGTGGTCTTGCCGCACGCGTTCGGGCCGACGATCACGGTGAACGAGTTGTCCGGGATCTCGACCGCGAGGTCCTCGGCCACGGTCCGGCCGTCGTAGGCCAGGGTCAGTGCGTCGGAACGCAGCCGGTTCGAATCAGCGATCGTCGAGGTCACAAGGTTAGGCTAGCCTATCGATTCCCCGTTTGGGTTACGCCTCCGGCGCGATCACGCACCGCGACGCCACGCCAGCCGCGTGAGCGCGCCCGCCACGGAAGCCAGCGGGGGACGCCGCTTGCCCCTCGCCTCCGGCGCGGATTCCGGCACCACGCGGTAGACCAGGTGCGCGGCGAACCGCGCCAGCCGCGGGACCGCACGCGTGGCCAGTTCCGCCGCCGTGCCCTCCGGCCGGTTCAGGATCTCCGGCCGCCGCTCGACCGCCTTGACCACCAGCTTCGCCGCGGTTTCCGGACTGGCCGCGGGCAGCGTGCGGTACAGCCCGGTCGGCGCGATCATGTCGGTCCGGACCAGCGGCATGCGCACCGAGCTGAAGGTGATGCCGTCCGACAGCGTCTCGCGGCCCGCCGCCAGCCCGAACTCCTCCAGCGCCGCCTTGGACGCCAGGTACGCGGAGAAGCGCGGGGTGTCGGTCTGCAGGCCCTGGGTGGTCACGTTGACCACGTGCCCGTACCCGCGGTCCGCCATCGACGGCAGCAGGCCGAGGATCAACCGCACCGGGCCGAAGTAGTTGATCGCCATGGTGCGTTCGAAGTCGTGGAAGCGCTCGGTGGACAGCAGCACCGAGCGGCGGATCGACCGGCCCGCGTTGTTCACCAGCACGTCCACCCCGCCGTGGTCGGCGAGCACGTCCTTGACCAGCGCGTCCACCGAGTCGCCGTCGGTCAGGTCGCAGGGGTAGCAGTCGGCTTCGCCGCCCGCGGCCAGCACCTGCTCGCGCACGCGGTTCAGCTCGTCCGCGCGGCGGGCCACCAGCAGGACCTTGGCACCGCGTTCGGCGAGCGCCAGCGCGGACGCCTTGCCGATGCCCGAGGACGCGCCGGTGATCAACACGGTCCGGCCACGCAGGCGCTCGCCGCGTCGCGCGCGATCCGGGTCCAGGTGCGCGAGCCAGTACTCGTACAGCGGTTTCGCGTAGTCGCGCAGCGCGGGCAGTTCGAGCCCGCTGCCCGCCAGCGCGGCGGTGGTGGCCTCGGTGTCGAACCGCACGGCCATGCTCAGGTGCGGCAGCACCTCGATCGGGATGCCGAGTTCCTCCAGCACCGCGCGGCGCGCGGACCGGCCGCCGGGCAGCCGGTCGACACCGGACGCGGCGAGGTGCCCGGCCGCGCGCAGCAGGCCCGCGCCGGGCACGTGCACGGCGATGCGCGGCCCGCCCGCCGCCCGCGCGAAGGCGTTGTACACCTCGGTCAGCGACTGCGGCCGCGGCGAAGCGAGGTGGAAGGTGCTGCCCGACGGCAGTTCGGTGTGCATCAGGTGGTCCATCGCGGCGACCACGTAGTCCACCGGCACCAGGTTGGTGGCGCCCAGATCGGGCCCGGCCAGCGGCAGGCGCCGGGGGAGCGCGGCCAGCCGGGAGATCGCCGGGAGGAAGTAGTACGGCCCGTCGATCTTGTCCATCTCGCCGGTGCGCGAGTCGCCGACCACCGCGGACGGCCGGTAGACGGTGTGCGAGAGCCCGCTCTCGCGGACCAGCTTCTCGGCCTCGAACTTCGTGGCGTGGTACGGGGAATCGAAGCCCTGGCCGAGGTCGAAGTCGGCTTCGGTGAACCGGCCGGCGTGGTTGCCCGCGACGGCGATCGACGAGACGTGGTGCATCCTGGCGCCGGTCGCGCGGGCGAACTCCAGGGTGTGCCGCGTGCCGTCGACGTTGGCTTCCCGGTTGGCTTTTTCGCTCGCGGTGAAGTCGTAGATCGCGCCGAGGTGCACCACGTGGTCGATGCGGCCCAGCGCACCGGCGTCCACGCCGAGCCCCGGCTCGGTCAGGTCGCCGGTGACCGGCACCAGGCGGTCGGCGTTCGGCCACTGGTGCGCCAGCGCGGCGAGCTTGCCCCGCGAGGTCTCGCGGACCAGCGCGTACACGGTTTCCGTGCCGCGCCTGGCGAGCAGGCGCCCGACCAGGCGCTTGCCCAGGAATCCGGTGGCCCCGGTGACGAAGTAGCTGGTCATTCCGGGGATCCTACCTACTGACCAGTAGGTACGCCTAGTCCTGATCGCTCCCGGTCTGCGCCACGGTCACCACGGCGTCGCGCAGTGCCGCGCGCAGGCGCCCGACGTCCAGCGGCGCGAGCACCGCCGCTTCGCCGGGTGGCGCCACCAGCACCACCTTGTCGCTGCTCACGAACACGGTCAGATCACGTTTGCGCCCGGCCAGATCCCGGCAGCTCACCGACCACTCGTCCCGCACGGCCACGGCAGGTACGCCCTTTCCCCGATTTCGCATCGCACTCGCCTCCTGGTGCTGGGACTGGAGCCGATCGGGGCCGTGACGCGAGTTACCCGAAAGAACTACCGTCAGGTAGCGAGCACCGTGGACGAGCAAAGGAGCGGACGATGTCCGGACCCCAGCGCATCGTGATCATCGGCGGCGGACTGGCCGGCGCGGGCGCCGCCGCGTCCCTGCGGGAAAACGGCTACTCGGGCGAGGTGCTGCTGTTCGGCGCGGACGCGCACCGGCCGTACGAGCTGCCCGCGCTGTCGAAAGGGCTGCTGCTCGGTGACGCTGAGGAGCCCGACTGGGTCCGCGACCAGAACTTCTACAGCGAGCACGACATCGGGCTGCACCTGGGCACCAGGGTCACGCGGATCGAGATGGGCGCGCGGCTGGTGCTGGACGCCGCCGGGGGTGAGCACCGGTACGACCGGCTGCTGCTGGCCACCGGGTCGAAACCGCGTTCGCTGCCGGTGCGTGGCGCCGACCTGGCCGGCATCCACACGCTGCGCACCCTCGACGACGCGCTCGCGCTGCGGGCCGCGTTCGCCAAGGCGGACCGGGTGGTGATCATCGGTTCCGGCTGGATCGGCTCGGAGGCCGCTGCGGCCGCACGACGGCACGGGGCGGAGGTGACCGTGGTCGGCATGGAGTCCACGCCGCTGGAGAGCGTGCTCGGCACGGAGGTCGGCGGGGTGTTCCGTGACCTGCACACCGAGCAGGGCGTGCGGTGGCGGCTGCGCAGTTCGGTGGCGGATTTTGTGGGCGACGAGGGCGCGGTCACCGGCGTGCGGCTGACCGACGGTTCGGTGCTGGAGGCCGACGTGGTGCTGCTCGCGGTCGGCGCCGCCCCGGAAACCGGGCTGGCCCACGCGGCCGGGCTGGAACTGGCCGAGGACGGCGGGGTGTGCGTGGACGCCGTCCTGCGCACGGCGGCGCCGGACGTCTACGCCGCCGGGGACGTCGCGTCGCAGTTCCACCCGAAGTACGGCAGGCGCGTCCGGGTCGAACACTGGGCGAACGCCAAGAACCAGGGCGAGCACGTCGCGAAGAACCTGCTCGGTGCGCACGAGCCGTACCAGCGGGCGCCGTACTTCTTCAGTGATCAATACGACCTGGGCTGCGAATACCGGGGTCTCGCGGACCTCGACACGAACCGCTTGGTGGTGCGCGGAGAGCTGGCCTCACGCGAGTTCATCGCCTTCTGGCTGGACGGCGATCGCGTCACCGCCGCGATGAACGTGAACGTCTGGGACGCGGGAGACGCGCTGAAGCACCTGGTCGACACGGGCACCCCGGTGACCGACGAGCAACTGACCCGAGGCGACCTGTCCAACGTCGGGTGAGCTAGCCCAGCCCCAGCGAAGCGATCAGATCCAGCATCTCGGCCCGGTACAACTTCGCCGGGTCCGAGGTCTGCGACCCCAGATGGCCGTACATCTCCAACGCGACCAGCCCGTGCATCCGCCCCCACATCCGCAGTGAAAGGGCGACCGCGGCCGGGGGCAGTCCCGGATAACTCGCCTGGAACTCGGCGACCAGTCCCTCGTCGAAATCGTGCCACTGGTGATCGGCGTCCGCCGACCGGCCCCCGGAAATCAACGGCCAGGCGTCCCCGATGAGCGCGGTCAGGCCGGAGCAGGCGCGGTGCTCGGCTTCGGCGGCGGGGCCACCGGGGGGCGGCTGGTAACCGGGGACCGGGTCGCCGTAGATCAGGCGGAAGCCCTGCGGGTTGGCGACCGCCCACACCCGGAAGGCTTCCGCCCACGCCAGAATCCGCGCTCCCGGGCCGCCGGCCGCGTCGCGAGCGGTGAACAGCGCTTCGACCAGTTCGGTGTACAACTCCCGGATCAGCGTGGTGATCAGGTCGTCCCTGGTCCGGTAGTAGCCGTAGATCGCCCCGGCGGTCATGCCCATCTCACGCGCGATCGCCCGCAGCGAGATCGCGTCCGGCCCGCTCTCGGCCATCAGCCGCAGCGCGATGCCCTTGATCTCCTGGGCGGTCTCCGCCCGCAAACGTTCCCGCCTGCTGGGCGTCGCGGTTTCCACCCTTGACACTCTACAGCGTTGCTCTACTGTCAAGTGTGTAGAAACTACACGGCGTTCAGAAAGTGAACAGTGACATGAGAATTGGCATCTTCGGCGCCACGGGTGTGATCGGGCAGCGGATCCTCGCCGAGGCCGATCAACGCGGACACCAGGTCACGGCCTTCAGCCGGAACCCCGCGGAGGGCAGGCGGCAGGCGGACATCCTCGACCCCGGCGACGCCATCGACGGGCTGGATGTGGTGGTCAACGCGATCAACTCGGGTCGTGACCCCGAGACGGCCATCGCGAACGCGGAGGTCTTCCCGGCGTCGGCGACCGCGCTGCTCAAGGCGCTCGAGCGCCGGCCGGCCACGCGGCTCGTCGTGATCGGCGGAGCGGGCAGCCTGGAAGTCAGCCCGGGCAGGCACCTCGTCGACTCCGACGGCTTCGCCGAGAGCCTGCCCGGTCTGCTCGGCGTGCCCGCCGAATACGTGAAGGTGGTGCTGGCGCAGCGGGAAGCGCTCAACCGGTACCGGCAGTCCGATCGCCAGTGGACCTATCTGAGCCCGTCGTCCGCGCTGATCCAGCCGGGCGAGCGCACCGGGCGCTACCGGCTCGGCGGCGACCAGCTGCTCGAGGTGACCGCCGACATCTCCGCCGAGGACCTGGCGGTGGCGGTGCTCGACGAGATCGAGCTGCCCCGCCACCTCCAGCGGCGGTTCACCGTCGGTTCGGCAGCGTGAGGAAGGCGACCAGCGCGGCGAGCGTGAACCCGGCCATCACCACCGCCATCGGCACCGCGGAGCCCTGACCGCCGAGGCCGACCAGCGGGGTGGCCAGGCCACCGACCAGGAACTGCAGCACGCCGAGCAGCGCGGACGCCGAACCGGCCGTCCGCGGGTGCTCGGCCATCGCCAGCGACGTCGCGTTCGGCATGATCAGGCCGATGCTGGACACCAGCAGGAACAGCGGCGGCAGCACCACGGCCAGCGACAGGTGCAGCGAGGTGGCCAGCAGGATGCCGAGCGCGCCGACGCTGGCCAGCCCGAGCCCGAACCGCAGCAGCGCGCGTTCGCTGAACCGGCCGACGATCCGCCCGTTGACCTGCCCCAGCGCCACGATGCCGATGCCGTTCAGCCCGAACACCAGGCTGTACTGCTGCGGGCTCAGCTGGTAGACGTCCTGCAGCGCGAAGGACGAGCCGGCGATGTAGGCGAACACCGCGCCGAACAGCAGGCCCGAAGCGAGCGCGTACCCGACGAAGTTCCGGTCCCGCAGCAGCCCGCCATAAGTGCGCATGATCGGCCCGAACCTGGCCGGGCGGCGGTGCTCCATCGGCAGCGGCTCGGGCAGGAACAACGCGGCGACGGTCATCAGCAGCGCGCCGAACACGGTCAGCACCACAAAAACCCCGCGCCACGAGGTGAAGTTGAGGACCTGGCCGCCGACGATCGGGGCCAGGATCGGCGCCAGCCCGTTGACCAGCATCAGCATCGAGAAGAAGCGCGTCATCGCGATGCCGGAGAACAGGTCGCGCACGGTCGCCCTGGCGATCACGATGCCCGCCGCCGCGCCGACCGCCTGCAGGGCGCGGGAGGCGATGAGCAGTTCCGCGGTCGGGCTGAGCGCGCAGAGCACCGACGCCACCACGTAGATGGCGAGCCCGGCGATCAGCGGCTTGCGGCGGCCGATCGCGTCGGACAGCGGGCCGATCACGATCTGCCCGATCGCCAGCCCGACGATGAACGCGCTGAGCGTCAGCTGCAGGGTGGCGTCCGAGGTGCCCAGCTCGCTGGTCATCACCGGCAGCGCGGGCAGGTACATGTCGATCGACAGCGGCCCGAACGCGGACAGCCCGCCCAGGATGAGCACGTACCGCGCGAGGCCCCGCTGCTTGCTCGGGCGTACGCCCTCGACCGCCTGGACCTGTTCGGTAGTACTCATGCACGCTCCCGCCCGTCGGACACACCTTCCCCTGCGAACTTGCATAGCGCCACTAAATATTCCGCGCTGTGAGCCACCGCACTGAGCTGGGAGACCGGTACACTTGTAGTGCACTCGAAGTGAAGGGAAGCATGGGCCGAAGCGACGCGTTCCGCACGCGCCACCGGTCCATCCTCATCACGTTCCTGCTGGTCCTGCAGCTGTGGATCGCCGCGGCGCCGACCGGCACGCCAGTGCGTCACGAGCCCCATCACGTCGGCTCGCTGGCCGCCGAACCGCAGCCGGAACCGGTTACCACCCGCCACGCACCCGCGCCGGTAATCACCCAGATAGCCGTGCTGCCGCCGGGATCCGCGGCGCCGCCCGCGCCCGTCGAGCACCGCACGGCCTACGCTGCCGCACCGCACGCCGACCCGGGCCACCCCGGTGATCCGGCGGAAGCCCGCGCCCCGCCCGCCCGGCGGCTTGAGTTCGACCAGCCAGCCGCCGCCGGCCTCCCTCGCTGAAGCAGATGTCACGAATGTGGCTTTCGAGACGTTTCGCGTCCCGAAAGCCACATTCGTGACAGGGGACAGGGCGCTACCAGGTGCCCGGTGCGTGCGGTGGGGATCGCCCCGTCGGCAGGGCTGGCGGCTCAAGCCCGCGGAACCCGCGTCCACGCGCCCGTCGCCGGATTCACGGCGGCGCGGTGTGCCCTGCTGCGCAAAAGGAGTTCCCCATGGCCACCGGTCATGCCCTGCTCGCCGTCGGCGGTGCCTTCCTCGCCGCCGGTGTGCTCGCCCGCCTCGGCGCCCGGATCGGGCTGCCCACCATTCCGCTGTTCATGCTGGCCGGTTTCCTGTTCGGCCCCAACACCCCCGGACTGTCCCTTGTGGACGATCCGGGCGAGATGAGCGTGCTGGCCGGGCTCGGCCTGGTCTTCCTGCTGTTCTACCTCGGCCTGGAGTTCTCCCTCGACGATCTGGTCTCGGGCGGGAAGAAGCTGGTCGGCGCCGGGATCGGCTACCTGGTGCTCAACATCGGCGGCGGGCTCGCCTTCGGCTTCGCGCTCGGCTGGGGGACCAGGGAGGCGCTGGTGATCGCCGGCGCGATCGGCATCTCGTCCTCGGCGATCGTCACCAAGCTGCTGCTGGAAACCCGCCGGATGAACAACCCCGAATCCCGCCTGATCATGGGCATCATCGTGATCGAGGACATCTTCCTCGCGCTGTACCTGGCCCTGCTGCAGCCGGTGCTCAGCGGTGCCGACGACTTCGCCGCCGCGCTCGCCGACTTCGGCAAGGCCTTCGCCTTCCTGCTGGTGCTCGCCGCGCTCGCGCGCTGGGGCGGCAGGCTGGTGTCGAAGCTGTTCGGCTCGGCCGACGACGAACTGCTCACCGTCTGCTTCGTCGGGGTCGCCGTGCTGGGCGCCGCGCTGGCCGAGGAGGTCGGCGTGTCCGACGCGATCGGCGCCTTCATGGTCGGCATGATGCTGGGCGGGTCGAAGGTGGCGCCGCGCATCCACAAGCTGGTGCTGCCGCTGCGTGACGCTTTCGGCGCGTTGTTCTTCTTCATCTTCGGCCTGAGCATCGACCCGCGTGCGGTCGGCACGGTGGTCGTGCCGGTGCTGCTCGCCGTGGCGCTGACCCTGGTGCTGAACCTCGCGGCGGGCGCGTTCGCCGCGAAACTGCACTCGTTCGACCGGCAGCAGGGGGTCAACATCGGGCTGACCGTGCTCACCCGGGGCGAGTTCTCGCTGGTGCTGGCCACCATGGCCACCGCGGCCGGGCTGGACACCAGGGTGGCCCCGTTCGTCGCCGGGTACGTGCTGCTGCTGGCGATCATCGGCCCGCTCGCGGTGATCCGTTCCGAGTGGATCACCCGTAGGCTGCTGCCAGCGAGCGTGAGGAGGCAGCGGTGACCCGGTTCGGCGGCTACCAGAACGAGATCTACCTGCAGGGGCTCGGCGGCGCGAAGCCGCTGTTCTCGACCGACCCGACCAAGCTGGAGGAGTCGGCGTCGAACCTGCTCGACCCGGCGCCGTTCGCCTACGTGGCCGGTGGCGCGGGCTCGGCGGCCACCGTGCGCGCCAACCGTGCGGCCTTCGACCGCTGGCGCATCGTGCCGCGCATGCTGACCGGGGCCACCGAGCGGAACCTCTCGGTCTCGGTGCTCGGCACCGAGATGCCGGCCCCGGTGGCGCTCGCGCCGGTCGGCGTGCAGTCGATCGTGCACCCCGACGCCGAGGCGGCCACCGCACGCGCCGCCGCCTCGCTGGGCCTGCCGATGATCCTGTCCACCGCCTCGTCCACCTCCATCGAGGAGGTGGCCGCGGCGAACGGGGCCGGGCCGCGCTGGTTCCAGCTGTACTGGCCGGGTGATCCCGACGTCTGCGCCAGCATCCTGGCGCGGGCCAAGAAGGCGGGTTACTCGGTGCTGGTGGTCACCCTGGACACCTGGACGCTGGCCTGGCGCCCGGCCGACCTCGACCAGGCGTACCTGCCCTTCCTCAACGGCGAGGGCATGGCGGTGCCGTTCACCGACCCGGCCTTCCGCGCGCTGCTGGAGAAGACCCCGGAGGAGGACCCGCCGTCGGCCATCCTCCGCTGGATCTCGCTGGTCACCGGCACCGACCGCACCTGGGACCAGCTCACCTTCCTGCGTGAGCACTGGGACGGGCCGATCGTGCTCAAGGGCATCCAGCACGCCGACGACGCGCGCAAGGCGGTGGACGCGGGCATGGACGGCATCGTGGTGTCCAACCACGGCGGCCGCCAGGTCGACGGCGCGATCGCCTCGCTGGACGCGCTGCCGGGCATCGCCGCCGCGGTCGGCGACCGGATCGAGGTGCTGTTCGACTCGGGCGTGCGCACCGGCTCCGACGTGCTCAAGGCGCTGGTGCTGGGCGCGAAGGCGGTGCTGCTCGGGCGGCCGTACGTCTACGGCCTCGCGCACGCCGGTGAGGACGGCGTGCGGCACGTGCTGCGCGGCCTGCTCGCCGACTTCGACATGACGATGGGGCTGTCAGGCAACACCGACGTCGCCGGGCTGAACGCGGACGTCCTGGCCAGGGCGTGACCGCGGCGGCCGGGCGCCGAGCCAGCCGGTCACGCAGAGCACCACGCCCGCGGTGATCGCCACCACGCAGGCGATGTCGGTGTGGTAGGTGGTGGCCGGCCACACGCCGGTCGGCAGGGCGACCAGGTACCAGTAGAGCGAGGACACCGCCATGTCGCCGAGCACCACGCTGGTCACCACGCCCGCCGCGCCGGCCGCGGCCACCCCGCGGTAGAGCGCGCGGCTGCCCGCGCCGAACAGCCGGAAGGCCCCGATCCCGGCCGCGGCCATGCCGAGCATGGTGAGCAGCGAGTCGAGGATGAAGCCGGGGCCCGAGTCCAGTTCCGGGGCGGGCTGGCGCTCGACCGCGCTCTGGTAGACCGAGGCCAGCGAAGCCGCGTCGGCGTTCGCCGCGCTGGGGCCCGCGATCTCGGTGACCTCGGGCAGGCCCTTGAGGCCCCAGCCGAGTTCGATCTCGCCCTCGATCTTCGAGGTGACCCCGGGCGCGTTCATCCGGCTCAGCTCGGCGGTCACCCACGGACCGGCCGACGGGGTCGCGGCCAGCACCAGTCCGGCCACCACGGCGAGGAAGCCGGGGAGCCAGCGAGGAAGCGTTTCAGCGGTCACGGCGCACAAGAATATTGCCTGGTGCGTGCGCTCGGTCACGCGACGCGGTAATTCGGCGGACCGGCCGGCCGACCGGCGGTATTCTCGACGCCGTATGTCTGCGAAATCCCCCCTCGATGGCCTCCGGTCCCGCCTGCCGGAATTGATGCCGCGCGACCGGTCCCGGCTGCGACGGCGGCTGGAAGGCGCCCGCAAGGCGCGTGACGTCGAGGCGGTCGCCGCGCGGATCGAGGCCGACATCGCCGCCGCCGAGCAGCGCGTGGCGAACCGGCGGGCCGCGGTCCCGAAGGTCACCTATCCGGCGGAACTGCCGGTCAGCCAGCGCAAGGACGACATCGCCGCCGCCATCCGCGATCACCAGGTGGTGATCGTGGCCGGTGAGACCGGCTCGGGGAAGACCACGCAGCTGCCGAAGATCTGCCTCGAACTCGGGCGCGGGGTGTTCGGCCAGATCGGGCACACCCAGCCGCGGCGCCTGGCCGCGCGCACGGTGGCCGAGCGCATCGCCGAGGAGCTGTCGTCGCAGGTCGGCGCGGCGGTCGGCTACAAGGTGCGGTTCACCGACCAGGGTGACGAGAACACCCTGGTGAAGCTGATGACCGACGGCATCCTGCTGGCCGAGATCCAGGGCGACCGGATGCTCCGGCAGTACGACACGCTGATCATCGACGAGGCGCACGAGCGCAGCCTCAACATCGACTTCATCCTCGGTTACCTCAAGCAGCTGCTGCCGCGCCGCCCCGACCTCAAGGTGATCATCACCTCGGCCACCATCGATCCCGAGCGGTTCTCACGGCACTTCGACAACGCGCCGATCGTGGAGGTCTCCGGCCGCACGTATCCGGTCGAGGTGCGGTACCGGCCGATCATCGACCCGGAGGATCCCGACGCGGACCCCGATCGCGACCAGATCTCCGCGATCTCGGACGCGGTGGCCGAGCTGTCCGCCGAAGGTCCCGGCGACATCCTGGTCTTCCTCTCCGGTGAACGGGAAATCCGCGACACCGCCGACGCGCTGTCCAAACAGGACCTCCGGAACACCGAGATCCTGCCGCTGTACGCGCGGCTGTCCTCGGCCGAGCAGCACCGGGTGTTCCAGCGGCACACCGGGCGCCGGGTGGTGCTGGCCACCAACGTCGCCGAGACCTCGCTGACCGTGCCGGGCATCAAGTACGTGGTGGACCCGGGCACCGCGCGCATCTCCCGCTACAGCCACCGCACCAAGGTGCAGCGGCTGCCGATCGAGCCGGTTTCGCAGGCGTCGGCGAACCAGCGCAAGGGCCGCTGCGGGCGGACCTCGGACGGCATCTGCATCCGGCTGTACTCCGAGGACGACTTCCTGGCCAGGCCGGAGTTCACCGATCCGGAGATCCTGCGCACCAATCTCGCGTCGGTCATCCTGCAGATGACCTCGCTCGGGCTCGGGGACATCGCCGCCTTCCCGTTCGTCGAACCGCCGGACCGCCGTCAGATCACCGACGGCGTGAACCTGCTCCAGGAACTCGGCGCCTTCGACGCCTCCGCCAAGGAGGTCAAGGACAGGCTCACCGACGTCGGCCGCAAGCTCGCGCAGCTGCCGGTGGACCCGCGGCTGGGCCGCATGGTGCTGGAGGCGGCGAAAACCGGGGCGCTGCGCGAGGTGCTGGTGATCGCCTCCGCACTGTCCATTCAGGACCCGCGTGAGCGGCCGGCGGACAAGCAGCAGGCGGCGGGGGAGAAGCACGCCCGGTTCGCCGACAAGACCTCGGACTTCCTGGCGTACCTCAACCTCTGGCAGTACCTGCACGAGCAGCAGCGCGAGCTGTCCGGCAACCAGTTCCGCAAGCTGTGCAAGGCGGAGTTCCTGAACTACCTGCGGGTGCGGGAGTGGCAGGACGTGCACAGCCAGCTGCGGCGGCTGACCAAGCAGCTGGGCGTCACGCCGAACACCACCGACGCCGATCCGCAGCAGGTGCACACCGCGCTGATCGCCGGGCTGCTCTCGCACATCGGGCTGAAGGACCCGGCCAAGGGCGACTACCTCGGCGCCCGCGGGGCGCGGTTCTCGATCTTCCCCGGCTCGGCGTTGTTCAAGAAGCAGCCGCGCCTGGTGATGTCCGCCGAACTGGTGGAGACCTCCCGGCTGTGGGGCCGGGTCAACGCGCGCATCGAGCCGGACTGGGTGGAGCCGCTGGCCGCGCACGTGGTCAAGCGCACCTACTCCGAGCCGCACTGGGAGCGCAAGCAGGGCGCGGTGATGGCGCTGGAGAAGGTCACCTTGTACGGCGTGCCGCTGGTGGCCGACCGCCGGGTGAACTACGGCCGCATCGATCCCGAGCTGTCGCGCGAGCTGTTCATCCGCAACGCGCTAGTCGAGGGCGACTGGCAGACCAACCACCGGTTCTTCCACGAGAACCGCGCGCTGCTGGCCGAGGTCGAGGACCTGGAGCACCGGGCCCGCCGCCGCGACATCCTGGTTGACGACGAGACCCTGTTCGAGTTCTACGACCAGCGCATCGGCGCCGAGGTGGTCTCCGCCCGGCACTTCGACACCTGGTGGAAGAAGACCCGGCGCGAGCAGCCCGACCTGCTCAGCTTCGAGAAGTCGATGCTGATCAACGCCACCGCCGGGGACGTCAGCGCGGCCGACTACCCCGACACCTGGACCACGCCCGAGGGCATCTCGCTCAAGCTCACCTACCAGTTCGAACCGGGTGCGGACGCCGACGGCGTGACCGTGCACGTGCCGCTGCCGGTGCTGAACCAGGTCACCGCCGACGGCTTCGACTGGCAGGTGCCCGGCCTGCGGGAGGAACTGGTCACCGCGCTGATCAAGTCGCTGCCGAAGCCGATCCGCCGCAACTTCGTGCCCGCGCCGGACACCGCGAAGCAGGTGCTCGCGCGGATTTCCCCGGCCGACGGCCCGCTGCTGGACGTGCTGGCCGGTGAGCTGGAGGCGTTGCGCGGGGTGGAGATCCCGGCGGACGCGTGGCAGCCGGACGCCGTGCCCGAGCACCTGAAGGTCACCTTCCGGGTGATCGACGGCAAGAAGAAGCTCGCCGAGGGCAAGGACCTCGAAGCGCTGCGGCAGCGGCTCACCGGTGAGCTGCGGGCGTCGATTTCGAAGGCCGCCGACCACGTCGAGCGCGCCGGGCTCAGCTCGCCCGCGTTCGGCGAGGTGCCGAAGGTGTTCGAGCGCAAGCAGCGCGGGCTCGAGGTCAAGGCGTACCCGGCGCTGGTGGACGAGGGCGAGACGGTCGCCGTCCGCATGCTGGAAACCCCGGCCGAGCAGGAACACTCGATGTGGCTGGGCACGCGGAAACTGCTGCGGCTGAACGTGCCGTCGCCGATGAAGTTCATCAACCGGAACCTGGGCAACCAGGCGAAGCTGGTGCTCAACCGCAATCCGCACGGCAGCGTCGCGGCGCTGCTGGAGGACTGCGTCAACTGCGCGATCGACGAGCTGATGGCCGCCGGCGGCGGGCCGACCTGGGACGAGGCCGGGTTCGCCGTGCTGCTGCAGCGCGTGCGGGCCGGGTTGAACGCGACCGTGGTCCGGGTGCTGCACGACGTCGAGCAGGTGCTGCGCGCGGCGATCGACGTGGAGACGCGGCTGGCCGACGTGCGCGGGCCCGCGCTGGCGGAGTCGCTGGCCGACATCCGCGAGCAGCTCGGCGAGCTGATCTTCCCCGGCTTTGTCACCGCCACCGGCTCGGCGCGGCTGCCGGACCTGGTGCGGTACCTGCGGGCGATCGAGCGGCGGCTGGACAAGCTGCCCAGCGACCCGGCGCGCGACGTGGAGCGGCTGCGCGAAGTCCACTGGCTGAGAGACGAGTACAAATCCCTTGTGGACGCGCAGCCGCGCGGTACATCCTCAGGCGCACTGCGGGACGTGCGCTGGATGATCGAGGAGCTGCGGGTCAGCTTCTTCGCCCAGACGCTGCGCACCGCTTATCCGGTATCGGTGAAGCGGGTGCTGCGCGCCATGGACGACGCGGTGGTTCCCGCCGGTTAGACAGGGGAACGGCATGAAGAAGCTGGTCGGTGTGGCGGCGGTGGCGCTGGCGGTCGGGGTCGGCGGGGGCGTTGCCGCGGCCGGTCCGTCTACTTCGGACAGTGTGGCCGGTGACGCGTACAAGCGCACCGAGCTGTACTTCGGCTCGGTCAAGGCGGACGGCTCGGAGGTCACGCCCGAGGAGTTCGAGCTCTTTGTCGACAAGGAGGTGACCCCGTCCTTCCCGGACGGCCTCACCCGGCTCGAAGGCAACGGGCAGTGGCGCAACTCCACCGGCGAGATCATCAAGGAACGCTCGTACGTGCTGATCCTGCTCTACCCGTTCGGCGACCGGGCGGCCAACGGTGAGATCCAGGAAATCCGCGAGGACTACAAGCGGCTCTACGACCAGGAATCGGTGCTGCGCGCCGACAGCACCGAGAAGGTCTCCTTCTGATCGGGGTTACTTGGCGTCGGCGTAGGTGTTGACGGTGGAGATGTGGAGGGGGAAGCGGACCGGGCAGGAGGCGCCGAACACCAGCGCCGAAGTTTCCTCGACGGCCTCCGTGATGCACGTCTGCACCGCCTCCGCCAGCTCCGCCGGCGCGTGCACGATGACCTCGTCGTGCTGGAAGAAGACCAGGTGCGCGGGCGGCGGCAGGCGCAGCCGCAGGGTCGCGATCAGCACCGCCGTCCAGTCGGCGGCGCTGGCCTGCACCACGAAGTTCCGCGTGAACCGGCCCCAGTCGCGGGCCGCGCGCAGGGCGCGGGCGTCGGCGGCGCCGGAGGCGTCGCCGACCAGGGCGCGCCACGCCGCCGAAGGCGCCGGTGAGGTGCGCCCCAGCCGCGACACCACGCGCTCGCCACGTTCACCGGCCAGCGCCGCGTGCTCCACATAGGACACCGCCGCCGGAAACCGCTGCCGCAGCAACGCCAGCAGCGGCCCGGCCTCACCCGACGTGCCGCCGTACATCGCCGACAGCATGGCGATCTTCGCCCGGCCCCGATCGTCCAGATCACCGGTGCGCGGCCCCGGCACCGTCCGGCCACCGGCGAACATCGCCTCCGCCAGGCTGGTGTACAGGTCCGTCGCCCCGGACACCTCGGCGAGCCGCCTGTCCCCGGACAACGCGGTGAGCACCCGCGGTTCGAGCTGCGCGGCGTCGGCGACCACCAGCTTCCACCCCGGATCCGCCCGCACGCACACCCGCAGCGTGCGCGGGATCTGCAGCGCCGCCCCGCCACCGCTGGCCCACCGCCCGGACACCACCCCGCCGACCACCCAGATCGGCCGGAACCGGTCACCGCGCACCCACGCGTCCAGCCACGCCCACCCGGTGGCCGAATGCAGCCGCGACAGCTCCTTGTACTCCAGCAACGGCGCCACCGCCGGGTGGTCGATCTCGCGCAGCACGTGCGCCCGCGCCGACGGCACCTCGATGCCCGCGTGCGCGAACGCCTTCACCACGCTCGGCGGATGGTCGGGGTTCACCGGCCGCCCGCCGAAGGCCGCGCTGATCTCCTCGGCCAGCTCGGCCAGCCGCCGCGGCCGCTGCCCGGCCGGGACCCGTGGGCCGAGCAACTCGGTGAGCAGCGCGTCGTGCACGTCGGCGCGCCACGGCAGCCCGTCGAAGGCCATCTCGGCGGCGGCCAGCCCGCACGCCGACTCGGCCGCGGTGAGCAGCCGGAACCGGTCCGGATGCGGGGTCGCCGCGATCCGGCGCTCCTGCGCGGTCAGCACCACCTCGGCCGCGTCGATCGCCCGCGTGCCCGGCGGCAGCCCGGACCCACGCGCGTCGAACAACGCGGGCTGCGCCGTCTCGTGGGGCGGCGGGGGATCGGGCGGCGGCTCCAGCCCCTGCGTCCGCGCCCACGCCCCGGCCAGCGCCTTCGGCTCACCCGACCGGCCCTCCGCCGCCAGCAGCAGGCCCTCGACCAGCGACAGGTCGTGCCCGCGGGCCACCCGCACCCCGGCCCGCAGCAGCACCGGGTACACCTGGTGCGCCGCCGGGAAGACCCAGCGCGGCCGGTGCTCGCGCTCCAGCTCGGCCACGCGCTTGGCCAGCTCGGCCGCGTCCAGCTCGGTCACCGTGCCCGAACCGCGTTCACGCAGCGAGTACCGCTCCTCTCCTTCGTCCGCCACCAACATGTGCACGCCTGAGATTGTGCGCCTCACCACCGACAGAAACCGGCACCCTCGACAAGGGCCGCGCGGGCCGAATACTGTCGAACTGCGCATACCGTCGGTATGACAAGCTCGGCCGCAGCAGCAACGGAGGTGCCCGGATGAGATACCCGACCACTGTTTCCGAGCTGGTCACCAAGGTGACGGACACCGCGCGGAGCGTCGGGGTGCTGTGGCAGGCCGGGCTGGTCCCCTTCCCGAGGCTCGACGAAGGGCTGCGTTCGCTGGTCGCGGTGCGCAAGTTCGGCCCGTTCGCCGGCGCCAACCACATCTCGGCCCGGCGCGACCCGCAGGCGGTCGGCCTGGTCGACGAGCTGGGCCCGCTCACCTTCAAGCAGCTCGACGACCGGTCGAACGCGCTGGCCAGGGCCTGGTCCGAGCGCGGCATCGGGGCGGACACCGTGGTCGCCGCGCTGTGCCGCGACCACCGCGGCCTGGTGCTGGCCACGCTCGCCACCGGCAAGCTCGGCGCCCGCCTGCTGCTGATGAACACCGGGTTCGCCAAACCGCAGCTGACCGACGTGGCGAACCGCGAGAAGGTCAAGGCGCTGGTTTACGACGAGGAGTTCACCGAGCTGCTCTCCGAGGTCGACGCCGACCGCTACCTCGCCTGGACCGACAGCACCGGTGAGCACGACGTGCCGGTGCTCGACGAGCTGATCACCAGCACCGACGACCGCCCGCTGCCGAGCCCGCCCAAGCCCGGCGGGTTCGTGCTGCTGACCAGCGGCACCACCGGCACGCCGAAGGGCGCGCCGCGGCCGAGCGTGTCCGCGCTGGACTCCGCGCAGCTGCTCGACCGCATCCCGCTGCGGGTGGGGGAGAGCACCTTCCTGGCCGCGCCGATGTTCCACGCGACCGGGCTGTCGCAGTCCATTCTCTCCTTCGCGCTCGGCTCGAAGGTGGTGCTGCGCCGCAAGTTCGACCCGGAGGCCACACTGCGGGGGGTGGCCGAGCACCGCTGCACCGCGCTGGTGGTGGTGCCGACCATGCTGCAGCGCATCGTCGACCTCGATCCGGAGATCATCGCCAAGTACGACACCTCGTCGCTGCGGATCATCTTCGTCGCGGGCTCGGCGCTGTCGCCGGACCTCGGCAACCGGGCGACCAAGCTGTTCGGCGACGTGGTGCACAACCTCTACGGCTCGACCGAGGTCGCGGTGGCCACGGTGGCCACGCCGGAGGACTGGCGGCAGGCACCGGGCACGGTCGGCCGCGCACCGGTCGGCTGCAAGGTGGTGCTCTACGACGACCAGGGCAGGCGGATCACCGAGCCGGGCGTGACCGGCCGGGTTTTTGTCGGCAGCGGGCTCAGCTTCACCGGCTACACCGACGGCAGGCACAAGGAGGTCATCGACGGCCTGCTGTCCAGCGGCGACGTCGGGCATTTCGACGAAAACGGCCTGTTGTTCATCGACGGCCGCGACGACGAGATGATCGTCTCGGGTGGTGAGAACGTCTTCCCGATCGAGGTGGAAAACCTGCTCGTCGAACGCGAGGACGTGATCGAGGCCGCGGTGATCGGCGTGGACGACGAGGAGTTCGGCCAGCGGCTGAAGGCCTTTGTGGTCCCGGCCGAGGGCGCTGACCTGGGCGAAGAGGAGATCCGGTCGTACGTGAAGGCCAATCTGGCGCGCTACAAGGTGCCTCGCGACGTGGAGTTCCTCGACGAGCTGCCGCGCAACGCGACCGGCAAGGTCCTCCGCTCGCAGCTCCGGTAACCGGCAAGATCACCTACGAAAGTAGGTCAGCTCCACTCGATCCCGAACACGCCGGGACCGAAGTCGAGCGCGACCGCGTGCACCGCGTTCGCGTCGTCGATTTTCAGCTCCCGGCGGGTCTCGGGTTCACGGGTGTTCCGGCGGGTGTATTGCCAACATTTCTCCGGAATGCGGCGCTGGTTGAAACTTACTTCCAGAAGGTATTCGCGCACCGGCCGGTGGAATTCGCGGAACTGCGCGTGCCGCCATTCCGGGTTGGGCGGGCCCTCGTTGGTCAGCGAGTACTCGATCAGCTGCGTCTCACCGCGGTCGATGGGCCGGTCGAACAGCAGCTCGGCCACGGTCAGCCCGTGCTCGCTGTCCACCTCCACCTGCCCGAGCCGGCAGTTGCGCAACGCGGTCAGCTCGGGGGCCGCCGGCTGGCCCTGGTCGTACACCAGCAGCCACCGGTCCTGCGCGTCCGCGGTGGCCTGGAAGACCGCCCGCGCGGTGACCACCCGCGGGCCGCCATCCCCGTGCACCGCACAGTGATCGTGCAGTCCGACGAGCTTCAGCGACTGCTGCTGGTCGAGCGCGTGGGGCGCGCCGATGCGGGCCAGCATCGGCTTCAGCACGGTCTGTGCCGGGGTGGGCACGGAGCGCCCGCGACGCGACGACGCGCCCCGCGGCCGGGGCGGCGGGAGCAGGCCGAGCAGCGCCCCGCTGGTCAGCTCCAGCACCTCCTCCAGCACGCGGACCGCGGAAATGGAGCTGGCCCGTTCCGGCTGGCGTTTTCCGGACTGCCAGTAACTGAGCGCGGTGACGCTGACCGAAACGCCGCGGGACTGCAATCGGGCCTGAATGCGGTCGAGGCTCAGGCCGCTGGAGGAAATGGCGCCACGCAGTGCGCTGGCGAACGCGGTCTGCTCGTCGGTCATGCCTTTTCCCACCCCCAGGACCGGCTACTCGTCGGTAACGATAGGGACAACATTAGCAGTGATCTGTAACGACTTCGGTTGGTAGCTCCGTGCTAACTTGTCCGCCAAACGGAGTAACCACGTACGGGTGAACGGCCCAGTACTGGTAACTGTGAATCATTGCCGGGGCCTCCGCCGCCGGGATTGCATGGCTGCCACGCAACCCAGGTCGGGAACGAGAAAGGCAGCTCATGGCGAACTCTCGGAAGCTTCGGCGCGGTACCACGGCAGGTGTCGCCGCCGCGGGCATCACGGCAGCGGTGGCCGCCTTCACCGCGGGCCCCGTGCAGGCGGCTGAAGGCCAGATCCTCGGCGCCAACGACGCCAACGCCGTCGCGGACAGCTACATCGTGGTGCTGAAGAACACCGCGGCAGCGCAGGGCGACGTCAAGACGGCGGTGAGCACCCAGGCGCAGACGCTGGCTTCGCAGTACGGCGCCGAGGTCAGCCGGACCTACAGCTCCGCGCTCGAAGGCTTCTCGATCAAGGCCACCGAGGCCGAGGCCAAGAAGCTGGCGGCCGACTCGAAGGTCGCCTTCGTCTCGCAGAACAAGACCGTGCACGCCAGTGAGACCCAGCAGAACCCGCCGTCGTGGGGGCTGGACCGGGTGGACCAGAAGGACCTCCCGCTGGACAAGGCCTACAACTACGACACCACCGCCGAGAACGTCACCGCCTACGTGGTCGACACCGGTGTGCTGGCCGACCATCCGACCTTCGAGGGCCGCGTGTCCGGTGGCAAGGACCTGATCGACAACGACGACGACCCCTCCGACGGCAACGGCCACGGCACGCACGTGGCGGGCACCATCGGCGGCAAGGAGTACGGCCTGGCCAAGGGCGTCAAGATCGTCCCGGTCCGCGTGCTCGACGACAACGGCAGCGGCACCACCGAGCAGGTCGTCGGTGGCATCGACTGGGTGGCCGAGAACGCCAGCGGCCCGTCCGTGGCGAACATGAGCCTCGGCGGTGGCGCGGACGAGGCGCTCGACGCCGCGGTCCAGGGCGCCATCGGCAAGGGCGTGACCTTCGCGGTGGCGGCGGGCAACGACTCGGCGGACGCCAGCGACTACTCGCCCGCCCGCGTCAAGGAAGCCATCACCGTGGCCTCCAGCGACGACCAGGACGCGCAGTCGACCTTCTCCAACTTCGGTGAGATCGTCGACATCTACGCCCCGGGCACCGACATCACCTCGGCCTGGAACGACGGTGCGGAGAAGACCATCAGCGGTACCTCGATGGCCACCCCGCACGTGGTGGGCGCCGCGGCGCTGTACCTGTCGGCCAACGAGTCGGCCACCCCGGCCGACGTCGCCGAGGCGCTGACCGGTGCGGCCACCCCGGACAAGATCACCAACCCGGGTTCGGGCACCCCGAACAAGCTGCTCTACACCGGCAAGTGAGCTCGACCTGAACGGCGAACGGGGCCCGGCGCGTGCCGGGCCCCGTTTGTTACTTGCTAGTACGGTGTCGGTCATGACCGTGCGGAAGAGGATCGTGATCACCGGTGCCAGTTCCGGGCTCGGTGAAGGCATGGCCAGGCAGTTCGCCGCGCGCGGGCGGGACCTGGCGTTGTGCGCGCGGCGGACCGACCGCCTCGACGCGCTGGCCGTGGAACTGCGGGAGGCGCACGGGGTGCGGGTGCTCACCCAAGCCCTCGACGTGACCGACCACAGCCGGGTGTTCGAGGTGTTCCAGGGCTTCCGCGAGGAGTTCGGCACCATCGACCGGATCGTCGTCAACGCCGGGCTCGGCAAGGGCCAGCCGGTCGGCACCGGCCGGTTCGACGCCAACAAGCAGACCCTGGAGACGAACCTCGTCGCCGGGCTCGCCCAGGCCGAGGCGGCCATGGAGATCTTCCGCGACCAGCGCGCCGGCCACCTCGTTTTTGTCTCCTCGTTCACCGCGCTGCGCGGGTTCCCGAAGAACCTGACCGCCTACGCCGCGTCCAAGGCCGGGCTGGCCACGCTGGCCGAAGGCATCCGGGCCGAGCTGACCGGCACCCCGATCAAGGTGACCACGCTGCTCCCCGGCTACATCGACTCCGAGATGACCGCGCGCGCGGCCCGCCGCAACCCGCTGCAGGTCGGCGCCGAAGCCGGGGCGGTGGCGATGGTCAAGGCCGTCGAACGCGAACCGGCCAAGGCGTTCGTGCCGACCTTCCCGTGGCTGCCGCTGAGCGTGGTCGTCCGGCTCGCCCCGGCGTCGCTGTTGCGGAGGTTCGCCTGATGGGCGCCATCTACCTGATCCGGCACGGGCAGGCGTCGTTCGGCGCCGAGGACTACGACCGGCTCTCCGAGCGCGGGGTCCGGCAGTCCGAAGTGGTCGGTGCCGAACTCGCGCGGCGCGGGGTGGAGTTCACGCTGGCGCGCTGCGGTTCGCTGTCGCGGCAGCGGGCGACCGCGGCGGGCGCGCTGAAGGTGCTCGGCGGCCCGGCGGAGATCGGTGAGGACGCGCGGTGGAACGAGTACGACCACGTGGACATCGCCAAGCACCACGGCGGCGGCATCGCGCAGGACAGCGCGGACCCGCGTGCCTTCCAGGCCGCGCTGGACCAGGCGCTGGTCGACTGGGTGCTGGCGGCGGAGGACAGCCCGTGCGCGGAGAGCTGGCCCGCGTTCTTCCACCGGGTCTCCGGCGCGCTGGCCGATCTGGCCGGGGCGCTGGGCAAGGGGCAGGACGCGGCGGTGTTCACCTCGGGCGGGGTGATCGCGGTGATCTGCGGGGCGCTGACCGGTACCCCGGAAGCGGGCCTGGTGAAGTTCAACCGGGTGACGGTGAACGGCGGGATCACCAAGCTGGTCTCCGGACGTGGTGGGGTGAGCCTGCTGTCGTTCAACGAGCACGCCCATTTCTCGGGAGAGGCCGAGGCGCTGCTCACCTATCGATGAGGAGGTCCGTGAAGTGAAACCGTTCGGGCAGGTGCGGCTGGTCCCGGTCAACGGGCACGGGCCGGAGGACGTGGTGGTGGCCGCGGACGGCGCGGTCTACACCGGGTTCGAGGACGGCCGGATCATCCGGATCACCGAGGACGGGCGCCGGATCGAGCTGGTCGCCGACACCGGCGGGCGCCCGCTCGGGCTGGAGCTGTACGGTGACGACCTGCTGGTCTGCGACGCTTCGCGCGGGCTGCTCGTGGTGTCGCCGTCGTCCGGTGCGGTGAAGACGCTGGCCACTTCGGCGCTGGGCAAGCCGATCCTGGTGTGCAACAACGCCGCGGTCGCCGCCGACGGCACCATCTACTTCTCGGATTCCTCGGACCGCTTCCCGTTGCCGGCGTGGCGTGAGGACCTGATCGAGCAGAACGCGGGCGGGCGGCTGCTGCGGCGTGCGCCGGACGGGGAGACTTCCCTGGTGGGCGACGGGCTGCAGTTCGCGAACGGAGTCGCGCTGGCGCCGGACGAGTCGTTCGTGGCGGTCGCGGAGACGGGCGCGTTCGCCGTCCGGCGGTACTGGCTCGACGGCTCGGGGCGGCAGGACCTGCTGGCCTCGGACCTGGCCGGCTACCCGGACAACATCTCCACCGGCGGCGACGGGCTGATCTGGGTGACCCAGGCGAGCCCGCGGGTGGCCGCACTCGACCTGGTCCGGCGGCTGCCGGGCCCGCTGCGCCTGGGCATCCGGCGGCTGCCGACCAGCCTGCAACCTTCGCCGTCCCGCACGACCGGCGTGCTGGGGCTGTCGGTGGACGGCGCCGTGGTGCACGACTTCCGCGGGGAAATCCCCGGCTTCCACATGGCCACGGGCGTGCGGGAACGGGACGGGCTGCTGTACCTGGGCAGCCTGGAGGAAAGCGCGATCGCCATCACCTCGGTGAACTAGACACGGGCCGGGTGGGCGCCGCCTCGTGTCACGAATGTGGCTTTCGAGACGTGTGGTGTCTCGAAAGCCACGCGGGCTCAAGCGGTGGTTGCAACGGGGGACTGTCCGGACAGTACTCGGTTGAGGGATTGGGCTGGGGTGAGCCAGCCCAGGGTGTGGCGGGGGCGTTCGTTGAGTTCGGCGGCGACGGCGGCGAGGTCGTCGGCGGTGTGCCTGGTCAGGTCGGTGCCTTTGGGGAAGTACTGGCGGAGCAGGCCGTTGGTGTTCTCGTTGGTGCCGCGTTGCCAGGGTGAGTGCGGGTCGCAGAAGTAGATGGCCATGTCGGTGGCCAGGGTGATCTCGGCGTGGCGGGCCATTTCGTTGCCGCGGTCCCAGGTCAGCGAGCGTCGCAGCTGGGCGGGCAGGGTGGTGATGGTGGCGATCATCGCGTCGCGGACGTGCTCGGCGGTGTGACCGTGGGGCAGGTGCAGCAGCAGCACGAACCGGGTGGACCGCTCCACCAGCGTCCCGATCGCGGAGCTGTTGCCGGCGCCGAGGATCAGATCGCCTTCCCAGTGCCCGGGCACCGCGCGGTCGGCGGCCTCGGCCGGGCGCGCCGAGATCGGGATCGGGCTGGGCAGCCGGGGCGGCAGGTGGCGGCGGGCCTGGCCGCGGGGACGGCGCAGCGCCCGCCCGGTCCGCAGGCACGCGGCCAGCTCACGCCGTAACGCGCCCCGGCTCTGGACGTAAATGGCCTGGTAGATCGTCTCGTGCGACACCCAACGCTCCGGCTGATCGGCAAAAGCGAGCTTGCGCGCGGCCGCGATCTGCCCGGGCGACCACCGCTTCTCCAGCCGAGTCTGCACCCACGCCCGCAGCCGGGCGTCAACAGCCAGCTTCACCGGTTTCGGACGCCGCGCCCGCACCCGCGCCGCGCTGTCGGCAACCACCGCCCGATACGCCACCGGCCCGCCATGACGAGCCACCTCCCGGCTCACCGTCGACGCCGCCCGCCCCAGCCCCCGAGCGATCCTGCGCAACGACCACCCCGCACACAACCCCCGCGAGATCTCCTCCCGCTCAGCCAACGACAAATACCGCCCGCCCAGCGCACACGGCGCGTTCCCGATCACCCCACCAGCCTGCGCGAACCACCGCCGCCCCGTCTCATGCGACACACCCGCCAACCCCGCCGCCGGCCGCACCGCCCACCCCGCCCGCACCAACCCCCAAAACCGCACCCGAACATCACGACCCAGCACCATCACAACTCCCATCAACAAGGGTGTTGCAACAACCACTGGAATCCACCCCACATTCGTGACATCGGTTAGGCCACGTGTGTCCGGTATGCCTGGATGGTTTCCGCCAGGACTTCGTCGCCGGGGCGGGCCCACAGGTCCGCGTTGAACACCTCGACCTCGATCGGGCCGTCGTAACCGGCGGCTTCGACGCACGAACGCAGCCGCCGGTGGTCGATGGGGCCGTCGCCGGGGAGCGCCCGGCCGAGCAGGGTGTCGGTCAGCGGGACCAGTTGGTCGCACACGTGGAACCCGGCGATCCGGCCCGCCGCCTTCGCGATCAGGTCCTCGATGCGCGGATCCCACCAGACGTGGAACTCGTCCACCACCACGCCGACCGCCTCCGCCGGGTACGGCTCGGCGATCGCCAGCGCCTGGTCCAAAGTGGACAACACGGACCGCTCGGCGCACTGCATCGGGTGCAGCGGCTCCAGCCCCAGCCGCACACCGCGGTCGAGCGCCAGCGGCACCAGCTCCTCGACCGCGTCCGCGACCAGCTGCCGCGACCGCACCAGGTTGTTGTCCGCGATGCCGCCGACCACCAGCACCAGCACCTCGGCACCGAGCCGCGCGGCCTCGTCGATGGCCACCCTGGTGTCCGCCACACCGTCCACAGGGGACCCGTCGGGCGTGACCCCGGTGAAGAAACCACCACGGCACAAGGAAGACACCCGCAGCCCGTGGTCCTTCACCAGCCGCGCCGCCTCGTCCACGCCGACCTCGGCCACCTTGTCCCGCCAGAAGGCAATCCACTCCACCCCGGACTCGGCGCACCCGCGCACCGCCTCCGGCAGCGACCACGACTTCGTGGTGATCTGGTTCAGGCTCAGCTTCTCCATCACGCCACCCCCGCCACGCCCAGCAGCGACCGCATCCGCGCCACCGCGAGATCCGGGTCCTCCAGCACCCCGGCCGCGTCGGCCAGGCGCAGCA
The DNA here is from genome assembly GCF_003312875.1 of Amycolatopsis albispora. Taxonomy (NCBI): domain Bacteria; kingdom Bacillati; phylum Actinomycetota; class Actinomycetes; order Pseudonocardiales; family Pseudonocardiaceae; genus Amycolatopsis; species Amycolatopsis albispora. Next base: position 4,122,722 of record NZ_CP015163.1, on the reverse strand, counting down.
CGTCGGACAGGTGCACGATCGAGCGGGCCGACTCCAGCCCGCCGATCATCCGGAAGTGCTCCTGGTGCCCCATCAGATAGGCCAGGAACACCACGCCCACCTTGTAATGCTTCGTAGGAGTACGGAAGATTTCCCGTGACAGCGCCACGGTCGGGTCCAGTAGCGAGTGGAACCCCGCCACGTCACCGGAATCCAGCCGGTTCAGCGCCGCGCCCGCCACCCGCGCGATCGGGTCGAAGATGCCGAGCAGCGCCTCGCTGTGCCCCTGCTCGTCACCCGCGATCAGCTCCGGGTAGTTGAAGTCGTCACCGGTGTAACACGACACGCCGGCGGGCAGCGACCGGCGGAAGCCGACCTCGATTTCCGCGTCCAGCACGGAAACCTTCACCCCCGCGATGACCGAAGCGTGCTCGGTGCACAGCTTCGCCAGCTCGGCGGCGGCGTCGCGGACGTCCGCGTGGCCCCAGTACCCGGCCAGCGCCGGGTCGAACTGCTCGCCGAGCCAGTGCAGCAGCACCGGCCCGTCGGCGTCGGCGAGCAGGCGGCCGTACGCCGCGTGGTAGTCCTCCGGCCCCCGCGCCACCGCGGCCAGCGCGCGGCTGGCCATCACCACCGGCACCGCGCCCGCTTCGCTGACCAGGGCGAGCTGCTCCCGCCACGCCTCGACGATGGCGTCCATCGAAGCCGGTCCCGGCGGCAGCTGGTCGGTGCCGACCCCCGCGCACCAGCGCCCGCCCGACGCCTTCGCCTCGGCACCGGTCCGCCGGATCAGCTCCTGCGTGGCCGCCCAGTCCAGCCCCATGCCGCGTTGCGCGGTGTCCATCGCCTCGGCCACGCCCAGCCCGCTCCGCCACAGGTGGTGCCGGAACCGCAGCGTGGTCTCCCAGTCCACGGTGACCTCGTACGCCGGATCACCCGGCGCCAGCGGATCGGCGACCACGTGCGCGGCCGCGTAGGTCACCCGCGAGGTGACCGGCGACGGCGAGGGCAGCGGGGTGGTCCGGCCGCTGGGGGAGAAGGGCTCGAGCGTCCGCTCGCGCGTCGGCAACAGCAGTGGGCTCATCGGCGGGCTCCCGTAAGGTGAAAGCGCTTTCTCAACAAGGTAGGCAAAACTCAGCGGAACAACAAGGGGCCGTCAGGGCACTCCCGCGCGCAGCACGTCGAAGGACAGTTCCCGGACCACCGCTTCGTCGACGTCGACCCCGAGCCCCGGACCGGTGGGCACGTGGGCGGTGCCGCCGTCGACCCGCACGGTTTCCCCGGTGGCGTAAGCGGATTCGACGAACTGGCGGCCGTTCAGGTCCACCGGCGTGCCGATGCCGAAGGCGGCGAACAAGTGCAGAGAAGCGGCCAGCCCGAGATCCGAGTCGGTCAGCCCGGAGCCCATCAACCGCACGCCGCTGTCCTCGGCCAGCGCGCACAACCGCCGGGAAAGCGTCAGCCCGCCACTGCGCTGCACCTTCGCGATCGCCACGTCGACCGCACCCAGTTTCACGAAGGTCGCCAGATCGCTCGGGTGCCGCAGGCTTTCGTCCAGCGCCACCGGCACCGCCGATTCGGCACGCAGCCTGCCGAGCCCAGCCACGTCGTTGGCGGGCAACGGCTGTTCGAATGCGTGAACGTCCAATTCGGACAGGATGCGGGAGATCCGCACCGCCTCGTCCACGGCGTAGGCCTGGTTGGCGTCCACCCACAGCGGCGCGTCCGGCCCGGCCGCCTCCCGGACGGCCCGCACCACGGCGAGGTCCTCGGCTTCGGAGTGCAGGCCGATCTTCACCTTGAACGCGCGATAACCGGCTTCGAGGCCCTCGGCGACCCGATCGGCCACCTCGTCCGCCGTCTGCCCGGAGACCATCCAGCCCAGCTCGATCCGCTCGGCCCGGCGCTGCCCCCACCACACGCCGAGCGGTACCCCGAGCGCGCGCCCGAGCAGATCGTGCAACGCCAGGTCCACCGCGGATTTCGCGAGCGGCGCGCCGATCGAGAAGCCCCGGTTGATCACCCGGTCGAACACCGCGGTGATCCCGTCGAGGTCCCAGCACGGCCTGCCGAGGATGGCGGGCGCGAGATAGCGGTCGATGGTGGAGACGATCGACTCGGCGGTTTCGTAGGTCCACGCCGGAATGGGCGTGGCCTCACCCCAGCCGCTCACGCCGTCCGCGCTGACCTTCACCAGCACGCGCACGCTGGGCCTTCCCGCCACCGCGACGGCACCACCGGCGACCCCGAACGAGCGCAGCGTCGGCAGGGCCACCGCGAAGGTCTCCACCCGCTCGACCACCAGGTCCTTCATCGGCGTGCCGCCGTGCTCGACCGCAGGACCACCTCGCCCGCCAGCCGCAGGATCCGGCTGCGGCTGCCCTTGTTGCCCTTGATAGCCAGCTCCATCGCCTTCTCGCCGAGTTCCTCCAGCGGCAGCGCCACCGTGGTCAGCGGGGGATCGAGGTCGCGCACCACCGGGATGTCGTCGAAGCCGGCCAGCGACACCTGACCAGGCACCGAAATGCCCGCCTCGCGCAGTGCGGTGAGCGCGCCGATCGCCATCACGTCGGTCACCGCGAACACGCAGCCGCTGTCCAGGCCGCGCCCGATCAGCTCGTTCATCGCCTCGTAGCCGCCGTCGCGGGTGAACGGCGCCTCCACGATGTCGCTCTCGGCCAGCTCGATCCCGGCTTCGGCCAGCCCGTCGCGGAAACCGCCGAGCCGATCGACCACAGTGGTCAGCGCACGCGGCCCGGACAGCACGGCGAACCGGCGATGTCCCTGCGCCAGCAACGCTTTTGCCAGCGCGGCGGCGCCCTCGCGGTTCTCCGGTTGCACGGTGTCCACCCGCAGGCTGCGGTGCCTGCTCACCACGGCCACCTGCCCGCCACCGCGGCGGTACGGGTCGATCTCCGCGGCCAGCGCCTTCTCCCAGGTCTTGTCCTCGAACCCGGAACCGATCAGCAGGATCGCCGAGGCCCGCTGCGCGCGCAGCATGGACACGTACGCGATCTCCTTCTGCGGGTCGCGGAACGTGCTGGCCAGCATCACCAGCAGCCCGTTGTCCCCGGCCACCCGCATCACGCCGCGGGCGATGGCGGCGAAGTACGGGTCGCTCACGTCGTGGCAGATGACGCCGACCGTGCGGTGCGAGGCACCCGCGAGCGCCTGCGCGTGCGCGTTCGGGGTGTAGGCCAGCTTCTCGGCCGCCGCCACCACGCGGTCCCGCAGGTCGGCACGCACCTTGGTGGTGCCGTTCAGCGCTCTCGACGCCGTCGCCAGGGAAACCTCGGCGGCGCGGGCCACGTCCTCGAGCGTGACGTGCGGACGACCGTTCATCGCGGCTCCCCTCTGCATGAACTCCTTGACCGGCCTGTCTGGTGTGCATACTCTACCTGAAAGCGCATTCAGAAAGCGCATTCAGGGCCGGGAAAGCGCACCTTCGGGTGTGCCTCGCAGGACGGAGGGTCATGGTCACGCGAACCCCGACCGAGGGTCTCGGGCAACCGGTGGGAGATTCACCGGGCGGTGTGGTCGAACGCGAGCGGCCGGGTGCCGGCGATCGCTTCGCGCGCTTCCTCGAACGCTCGTGGCGCCCGTTCGTCCTGCTGGCACTGCTGTTCGCCGGCTGGTGGGCGATCACCGCGGCGGAACTGGTGGAGCCGTACGAGGTCGCCTCACCCGGTGTCACGCTGGAGACGATCCTCGCCAAGCCGGACTACTTCCTCGACCACGCCTGGACCACCACCTACGAAACGCTGCTGGGCTTCGTCATCGCCACGGTGATCGGCGTGTTCGCCGCGGTGGTGATGGTCTACTCGTCGACGATCGAGAAGAGCCTCTACCCGCTGCTGCTGTTCGCCCAGGTGATCCCGAAGATCGCGGTCGCCCCGCTTTTTGTGGTGTGGCTGGGGTTCGGGCTCGGCCCGAAGGTGATCGTGGCGGTGCTGATGGCCTTCTTCCCGGTGGTCATCTCGATGGTCACCGGGCTCAAGTCGATCGACCCGGAAATGCTGGAACTGTCCGCCACCATGGGCGCCAAGCCGTGGCAGACCTTCTGGAAGATCCGGTTCCCGGCTTCGCTGCCGCACCTGTTCTCCGGGCTCAAGGTGGCCGCCACGATGGCGGTGACCGGTGCCGTGGTGGGTGAGTTCGTCGGTTCCGAAGAGGGGCTCGGCTTCATCATCCAGCAGGCCAACGGCAACTTCGACACCCCGACGCTGTTCGCCGGACTGGTGATCATTTCGCTGATGGGTGTGCTGCTCTTCCTGATCGTGGAATGGCTCGAGGCGCTCGTGCTGCCGTGGCACGCGAGCCGCCGGTCCGACAACGTCACTACAACGCTGTAGAGAAGAGGCGTTCAAGAATGAAACTCCGCGCTCTCGCCGCAGGAGCCGCCGCGGTGCTGCTGCTGGCCACCGGTTGCGGTGGCTCGGAAACGCCGCAGTCCACCAGTGCCGACGGCAAGACCCTGGACAAGGTCACGCTCACGCTGAACTGGTACCCGTACGGCGAACACGCCCCGTTCTACTACGGCAAGAACAAGAAGATCTTCGAAAAGCACGGGATCGACCTGGAAATCCGCGCCGGGCAGGGTTCGCAGAAAACCGTGCAGGCCACCGGCGCCGACCAGACCGATTTCGGCTGGGCCGACACGCCCGCTTTGCTGGCCGGGGTCGGGCAGGGCATGAAGGTCAAGAGCATCGGCGTTTTCCTGCAGACCACCCCGTCTTCGGTGCAGTTCTTTTCGGACAAGGGAATCGCCACGCCGGCCGATCTCAAGGGCAAGAAGATCGCCAGTACCGCCGGTGACGCGCTGAGCAAAACGTTCCCCGCCTTCCTCAAGGCGAACGGCTTGGCCGAAGGTGACGTGACCCTGCAGAACACCGACGCCGCCGGCAAGATGGCCGCGGTCATGTCGGGCCAGACCGACGCGCTGCTCGGTTACGCCACCGACCAGGGCCCGACCATGCAGGAGAAGGCCGGCAAGCAGGTCTCCTACCTCCGCTTCGCCGAGCACGGGCTGAGCTTCTTCTCCAACGGCCTGCTCACCTCGCAGAAGACGCTCACCGAGCGCAAGGACCTGGTGCAGCGCATGGTCACCGCCTCGAGTGAGGCCTGGACCGCGGCCAAGGGCGACCAGGCCGCCGCGGTGGACGCGATGCAGGGCTCCTCGGAGCAGCTGCCGTCGAAGCCGGTGCTCACCGAGCAGTTCGCCAAGACCCTGGAACTGCTCAACACCCAGGCGACGCAGGGCAAGGCGCCCGGCGTCAACGACGAAGCCGACTGGCGCAAGACCATCGAGATCTTCGCGAGCGCCGGCGTGATCCAGAAGGCCGAAGAGCCCAGCGCCTACTGGGACGGCGCGCTCGCCCCGAAGGGATGACGGACGACATGAGCACGGCTGCATCCACGCCGATCACGCCGACCACGCCGACGGGCACCGGGCACGCGGTCGAACTGACCGACGTCGCGGTCCGCTTCCGCACCAAGAAGCGGGACGTCACCGCGCTGCACGAGGTGACGCTGAAGGTCGAGCCGGGGGAGTTCGTCGCGATCGTCGGCCCGTCCGGCTGCGGCAAGTCGACCCTGCTGAAACTGGCCTCCGGGCTGCTCAAGCCGTCCACCGGCGGGGTGCGCGTGCTCGGCGCGGAGGTCACCGGGCCGCGCCGCGACATCGGTTACGTGTTCCAGCGCGCGGCACTGCTGGAGTGGCGCTCGGCCCGCAAGAACATCCTGCTGCAGGCCGAAATGCGCCGGATGGAGCCGGAGGCGGCGCGGCGCCGGGCGGACGAGCTGATCGAGATGACCGGCCTCGCCGGGTTCGAGGACGCCTATCCGCACGAGCTGTCCGGGGGCATGCAGCAGCGCGTGGCGTTGTGCCGCGCGCTGCTGCACCGGCCGCCGGTGCTGCTGATGGACGAGCCCTTCGGCGCGCTGGACGCGCTGACCAGGGAGCAGATGAACGTCGAGCTGCGGCGCATCTGGCAGGAGACCGGCACCACGATCCTGCTGGTCACGCACTCCATCGCGGAGGCGGTCTACCTGGCCGACCGGGTGGTGATGATGACCGCGCGCCCCGGCACCATCGCCGGCGTCGTCGACGTGGACCTGCCGGTCGAGCGCGAGTACGCGGCGACCATGGCGGAGCCCGAGTTCGCGCGCGCCACCAGGGTGATCCGCGACCACCTCGGCTCGGCCTCCGCGGCCGACTGACACATTCGAAGACTTCGGGAAGGGCTGGCATGGCGGGGATCGAACAGCGGTCGATCGGGATCGTGATGAACGGCGTGACCGGCCGGATGGGCTACCGGCAGCACCTGCTGCGGTCCATCCTGGCCATTCGCGAGCAGGGCGGGCTCCGGCTCGCCGACGGCGCCGTGCTGCTGCCGGAGCCGATCCTGGTCGGGCGCAGCGAGGCGAAGCTGGCCTCGATCGCGAAGGACCACGGCATCGACCGGTGGACCACCGACCTGGACGAGGCACTGGCCCTGCCGGACACCGAGATCTACTTCGACGCCCAGGTGACCAGCGCGCGGGCGGACGCCATCAAGAAGGCGATCGCGGCGGGCAAGCACATCTACACCGAAAAGCCGACCGCCGAGCACACCGAGGGCGCACTGGAGCTGGCCAGGCTGGCGCGTGACGCGGGGGTCAAGGCCGGGGTGGTCCAGGACAAGCTGTTCCTGCCCGGTTTGCGCAAGTTGAAGCGGCTTGTCGACGGCGGCTTCTTCGGGCAGATCCTGTCGGTGCGCGGTGAGTTCGGCTACTGGGTGTTCGAAGGCGACTGGCAGGAGGCGCAGCGGCCGTCCTGGAACTACCGCGCCGAAGACGGCGGCGGAATCATCGTGGACATGTTCTGCCATTGGCGGTACGTGCTGGAGGAGATCTTCGCCGGCGTGCGGACCGTGCAGTGCCAGGGCGCCACGCACATCCCGCGGCGGGTCGACGAGGCGGGCCGGTCCTACCCGGCCACCGCGGACGACGCGGCCTACGGCATCTTCGAACTCGACGGCGGCATCATCGCGCAGGTCAACTCGTCCTGGGCGACCAGGGTGTTCCGCGACGAACTGGTCGAGTTCCAGGTGGACGGTACCGAGGGCAGTGCGGTGGCCGGGTTGCGGCGCTGCCGCGTGCAGCACCGCGCGATGACGCCGAAGCCGGTGTGGAACCCGGACCTCCCGGCAGGCGAGGACTTCCGCGCCCAGTGGCAGGAGGTCCCGGACAACGAACAGTTCGACAACGGATTCAAGGTTCAGTGGGAGCTTTTCCTGAAGCACGTGGTTCTGGGTGAGGAATTCCCCTGGGACTTCCTGGCCGGCGCGCGGGGGGTCCAGCTCGCTGAACTGGGCTTACGGGCCTGGCGTGCGGGCAGGCGTCTTGACGTTCCGGATTTGAAGCTGTAGGCATTGCGTGAAGTCTGTTGCCCCGAATGCTCGATTGACTTCAAGGATTCCGAATCTAATGTTCACAGGGGTAACTGATAGCGCTTTCTTTCAGTTTTCTTGAATAAAACCCAACCGGAACTAAAACGACGCTGAAACGGAAGAGGTCCACATGTTCGGTCTCAGTCATGCCCGCACGAAGTCCCTGGCCGCGCTCACCCTGGCCGCCGCCAGCTCCAGCCTCGGGCTGGTCGCGCTGGCGACCCCGGCGAGCGCCGGTTTTGTCACCTTCTGCGAAGGCAGTGGCGGCGCCGTGACCGTGCCCGGTGAGCTCCGGGTGGCATCGGGCAAGTCGTGCGTGCTGGACGGCACCAGAGTCACCGGCTCGGTGACCGTGGAGCCGGGTGCGAACCTGGTCGTCACCGGGGGCACCTTCGACGGTGGTGTCGCAGTGCAGGACGACGGCTTCTTCGACGCGCAGGCCACCAAGATCGCCGGTGACGTGGTGCTCACCGACGCCTACGGCACCTTCCTCTCCGGTGGTCCGGTCGGCGGCAACGTCAAGGTCTCCGCCGCGGCCCACCCCGAGCGCTCCACCTACGCCTTCCTCAGCGGTGCCGAGGTCGGCGGCGACGTCACCTCCACCGTCGGTGAGGTCTACGCGGAGAACTCGGAGTTCGCCAAGTCGGTCACCGGCACCGGGGTGTCCTACCTGGACCTGACCAACGTGGTGGTCGGCGCCAACCTGAGCGTTTCGGGCGCCACGCTGGGCTCGGTGTTCTGCGGTGGTGAGGTCTACGGCAACGCCACCTACACCGGCAACTCGCACACCCTGCAGATCGGCGCCGACGGCCCGGTCATCGGCTGCACGCAGGCCAGCTACTGGGGCGGCAACGTCACGATCTCCGACAACACCGCCGACGTGCGCGTGAGCAACAACATCATCCGGGGCAACCTCGCCGGCACGGGCAACTCCCCGGCTCCGACCGGATCGGACAACCGCGTGCGCGGCACCGTCTCCGGTCAGTTCGAAAACCTGTCCGCTTCCGCTTCCGGGTTCGCCGCCCGGTCGGCCGCGGTCAGCCCCGAGGCCGAGGCCCAGGCCAAGGTCGACCAGCGCCGTTCCGCCGCCGAGAACGCGGCCGCCGTCGCTGGGCCCGCTCAGCTCTGATCCGCACCACACCGCGCTGAACGGGCTGGGGAAGTAGCTCCAAACCGTGGGTGCGGCACCCGCCAGGTGCCGCACCCACGGTTAGTGGTCGCCATCGGGAGTCCGCCGAGGATCTCGACGGCCCAGCTTCCCGCTGGCCGCACCGCGCCAAGGCCCGAGTACGACCCGGTACGAGGGCCTTAACGCGGCACACCCAGCGGAAACCTGGATCCGCCGATACCCCCGACGGACTCCCGATGGCAACCACATCGCAGCGAACGCCAACAGAGAGGTTGGACCCCGTGATGCGGTTGAAGTCCCGTGCGAAAACCAGGTGGTCGGCTTTGGCCGGGTTGTTGCTGGCCACGGCCATGGCGGCGGCCTTGACCGCGGCACCAGCCGCGGCACAGGCCAGATTCTCGGTACTGGTGTTCTCCAAGGTCACGAACTTCTACCACGACTCGATCCCGGCCGGGATCGCGGCGATCGAGAAGCTCGGCGCGGAGCACCAGTTCGACGTCGAAGCCACCGACGACGCGGCCGCGTTCACCGACGCGAACCTGGCCCGGTTCGACGCGATCATCTTCAACAACACCAACTCCACGCCGGAGAAGGGCGACCTGCTCAACGCCGAGCAGCGCGCGGCCTTCCAGCGCTTCATCCAGGCCGGTGGCGGTTACACCGGCATCCACGCGGCCTCGGCCAGCGAGCGCGACTGGGCCTGGTACGAGGGCCTGGTCGGCGCGATCTTCACCCACCACCCCACGCCGCAGGTCGGCCGGGTCAAGGTGCTGGACCGGGTACACCCGTCCACAAAGGACCTTCCGGAGCTCTGGGAGCAGCACGAGGAGTGGTACAACTGGAAGGTCAACCCGACCGGCAAGGTGCACACGCTGGCCCAGATCAAGATCGGGGACGGCCTCCCTGGTCTGGACCAGGGCCTGGAGCACCCGTGGTCGTGGTGCCAGAACTACGACGGCGGCCGCTCCTGGTTCACCGCGGGCGGGCACGCCAAGGAGAAGTTCGCCGACCCGCTGTTCCTGAACCACCTGCTCGGCGGCATCGAATGGGCCTCCGGCGCGAAGCCGGGTGAGTGCGGGGCCACCCAGGACAAGAACTTCCAGCGGGTGCCGCTGCAGACCCAGGGCCTGGCCGACCCGTTCGAGCTGGCCGTGGCCCCGGACCGCCGGGTGTTCTACATCCAGCGCACCGGCGCCCTGAAGATCATCGACCAGCAGACGCTGAAGATCAGCACCGCGCTGGACTTCCAGTACAGCTCCGACATGACCAGCCAGTCCGACGGCCTGCTCGGGCTCACGCTGGACCCCGGCTTCGCCGAGAACCACCACCTGTACCTGCTCTATTCGGACAAGGTGGAGAAACGGCTCAACGTCTCCCGGTTCACCGTCACCGGTGACACCGTGGACCCGGCCAGCGAGAAGCGCCTGCTGGAGATCCCCACCTTCCGCGGTGAGGGCCGCGCCAACTCGCACATGGCGGGTTCGCTGGCGATGAGCAAGGGCGGCGACCTCTACATCGCCACCGGCGACAACACCGACCCGTTCGCCTCCGACGGCTTCACCCCGATCGACGAGCGCGAAGGCCGCCGGGCGTGGGACGCCCAGGGCACCGCGGGCAACACCAACGACCTTCGCGGCAAGGTCCTGCGGATCACGCCCCAGCCGGACGGCACCTACACCGTGCCCGAGGGCAACCTGTTCCCGCCGGGCACCGAGAAGACGCGCCCCGAGATCTACGTGATGGGCATGCGCAACCCGTTCCGGATCACCGTCGACCCGCACACCGGCGCGCTGCTGGTCGGGGACTACGGCCCGGACTCACGCGCCGCCAATCCCGAGCGCGGCCCGGAGGGCACGGTCGAGTTCGACCGGATCACCAAGGCGGGCAACCAGGGCTGGCCGTACTGCGTCGGCAACAACACCCCGTTCAACGACTGGGACTTCGCCACCAACACCAACAAGGGCAAGTTCGACTGCGGCAAGCTGGTCAACGACTCACCGAACAACACCGGCCTGACCGAGCTGCCGCCCGCGACGCCGGCGTGGGTCTGGTACGCCTACTCGGCCTCGAAGGAGTTCCCCGAGCTGGGCACCGGTGGCGGTGGCCCGATGGGCGGCCCGGTCTACGATCACAACCCGGACAACCCGCTGGTCACCAAGTTCCCGGAGTACTTCGACGGCAAGTGGCTCAACTACGAGCTGACCCGCAAGTGGTTCAAGGCGATGTCGGTCCAGCAGGCCGACCAGACCTTCACCGACCCGAAATTCGGCCCGGTCAAGGCCGGTGACCTGAACTCGATCAACAGCATGCTCGGCGGGATGAGCTGGATCCAGCCCTTCGAGGCGGAGTTCGGCCCGGACGGCTCGCTGTACGTGATCGACTTCGGCGCGGGCAGCGGCACCGGCCGCGGTGGCAGCAACGAGGGCGCCGGCATCTACCGGATCGACTACGTGGCCAACGGCCGCGCGCCGTCGGCCAAGGTGACGCCTTCGGTGGACAACGGCCGTGTGCCGCTGACGGTGAACTTCTCCAGCGAGGGCACCGGCGGTGGTGACGGCGAGCCGATCACCTACGCCTGGGACTTCGACGGCAACGGCACGGTGGATTCGACCGAGCCGAACCCGACGCACGTCTACACCGAACCGGGCCGGTTCGCCGCCAGGCTCACCGTCACCAGCACGACGAACGACCTCACCGGGGTCGCGGTTGCCGAGATCACGCCCGGCAACACCCGGCCGGAGGTCAAGGTGACCACGCCGGTGCACGGCGGCATGTTCGACTTCGGCGACCGGATCCCGTTCACCGTCGAGGTCACCGACCGCGAGGACGGCCGGATCGACTGCTCGAAGGTGGTGGTGCAGTCCCAGCTCGGGCACGACTCGCACCTGCACCCGATGGACAACGTGACCGGCTGCACCGGCACCGTCCAGACCGACGCCGGCGGCAGCCACGGCCCTGGCCAGAACCTGTTCGCCGCGCTCAGCGCCACCTACACCGACTCCGGTGGCCGCGGCGCGCCGAGCCTGGTCGGGTCGGCGCACCTGACCCTGGAGCCGAAGCGCAAGGAGGCCGAGCACCACGAGGGCACCGGCGGCACCAACGGCGGCGCGCAGACGATCAACAACAGCGGCGCGTCGGCCGGCAAGCGCCTCGGCGAGATCGAGCACGGTGACTGGGTGGCCTACGACCCGATCAACCTCAAGGACATCGGCTCGGTGACCGTCGGCGCGGGTTCCGGCGGGCTCGGCGGCACCATCGAGTTCCGCGCGGATTCGCCGACCGGGCCGCTGCTCGGCTCGGTGGCCATCCCGAACACCGGCGGCTGGGGCAACCTGGTCTCCCCGACCGTGCCGCTGACCGATCCGGGCCGCCCGATCAAGCTGCACGCGGTGTTCGTCAACCCCGAGTGGGCACCGGGCAAGGCGGACCTGCTTTCGCTGGACTGGCTGCAGTTCAACGGGCAGGGCGCGACGCTGCCGGGCATCAACGCCGCGGTGGACGTGACGGCGGCCCCGGCTTCGGGCGCGGCGCCGCTGACGGTGGCGCTGAGCGCGAAGGTCACCCCGCCCGCCGGTCGCACGATCACCGAGTACCACTGGGACTTCGGTGACAACACCAAGGCGGACGGCCAGACCGCGAGCCACGCGTACCCGCGCAAGGGTACCTACACCGCCCGGCTCACGGTGGTGGACGACACCGGCGTCACCAGCAACGGCCACGTGGTCGTGACGGTCAACTGAAGGGAGCAGCTGTGGAATCACGACGTACTTTCCTGAAGCTGGCCGCCGGAACCACGGTGGCGCTGGGGCTCACCGGCGGCATCAGCGCGGTCGCCGCGGCCGAGCCGCTGACCTCGGTGCCGCTGGACCACATCGGCATCCAGCTGTACACCGTGCGCTCGCTGATGACCGCGGACGCGCAGGGCACGCTCAACGCGCTCGGCACGATCGGCTACGCCACGGTCGGGGTCAGCGGGCTCTACGGGCACAGCCCGCAGGCGTTCCGCGCCATGCTCGACAAGGCGGGGCTGCGGGCGGTGCTCACGCACACCAGCTGGGACGCCATGCGTGCCAACGCGGTCAAGGAGATCGAGACCGCGAGGGCGCTGGGGGTGCGGTACATCGTCGTGCCCTCGCTGCCGGGTTCACTGCAGACGGTCGCCGGCTACCAGCTGGCGGCGTCGGAGTTCGGCAGGTGGGGCGTGCTCGCCCGCAGCGCCGGGTTGAAGTTCCTGTTCCACAACCACGGGGTCGACTTCAAGACCGTCGACGGCCGGGTGCTCTACGACATCCTGGTCGAGGAGACCGATCCGCGGTTCGTGAACTTCGAGCTGGACATCTACTGGATCTACCAGGGCGGGTACGACCCGCTGGCGTACTTCGCGCGGTATCCGGGGCGGTTCCCGGTCTACCACGTGAAGGACATGGCGCCCAACGGCTCGTTCGAGGACGTCGGGCACGGCATCCTCGACTGGCCGGAGATCTTCCGCGCCCACGCCCAGTCCGGGATCCGGGAGTACGTGGTCGAGCACGACCAGCCCAAGGTGCCGCTGGACTCAGCGGCGCGCAGTTACGAGTACCTGCGCACGGTCCGCTTCTAGCGGGCGGTTCGCGGCAGCCCACCTCACCGCCGGGCCCATGGCGAGCCCGGCGGTGAGGAAGGCACCACCGAGCACCAGCCAGCCGAGCGTGCCGCCGGAGAGCACCAGCGTGGTCAGCACCAGCGGCCCGATCATCCTGGCCACGGCGAAGCCCGAGCCGAAGAAGCCCTGGTACTGGCCGTGCCTGCCGTCCGGTGCCAGCGCGAAGCTGATTTCCCAGGCACCGGAGGCCTGCATCATTTCGCCGAGCGCCTGGAGCGCGGCGGCGCCGAGCAGGATGAGCGCGGCGGTCCACGGTCCGCCGGTGGTGGAGAAGGCGAAGACCGCGCACGAGGCGAGCAGTAACACGCCCGCGTACCGGATCGTGCGGCTCGCGCTGGTCAGGTCCTTGACGCGGCGGGCCACGCGGACCTGGAACAGCACCACGCTCACCGTGTTGAGCACGAGCAGCCCGGACACCGTCCAGCCGGGGGCTGCCGTGCGCTCGACTATCCACAGTGGAATCGCCAGTCCGATCATCGGGATGTGCAGCTGCATGACCAGGTTGAGCAGCGACACCAGCGCGTACGGCCGGTCGCGCAGCACGGCCAGCCGTGGTTCGCCCGCGGTCCTGGCCGGGGCGGGCGGCGTCGGCGGCAGGCGGCGCAGGAGCAGCGCGGCGACCACGAACCCGGCCACGTCCACGGCGAAAACCGCCAGGTAGGCGGGCCGGGTGTCGGCGTAGAGCGCCAGCCCGCCGAGCGAGGCACCGACCGCGAGCCCGGCGTTCGTGCTGGACTGGAGGCGGGCCCGCGTCCGCGTGCGCTCGGCCTGGTCGACCAGCGCGGCGAGCAGCGCCTGCCGGGCCGCCGCCAGTCCACATTGCATCGAGGCGTAAACGCAGGCGGCCAGCACAAAAGCGGCGAACGAGCTGATGAAGACAAACGCGCCGACCGCGGCCGCGGTGCCCAGCGCGAGCGCGACGGCCGTCGCTTTCGGACCACGCCGGTCGGCCAGCGCGCCCAGCGGCACGCTCGCCAGGAAGCCCGCCGCCCAGCCCGCGGTCAGGCCGAACCCGGCCTCGGTCGCCGACAGGCCCACCACCCGGGTGAAGTACAGCGCCGAGGTGACGTAGAAGGCGCCGTCACCGCAGGAGTTGATCAGCTGGGCGAGCGCGAGCACCCGAGGTGGTCCAGGCTGGGGGAGAACGCTCATGGCAGTGACGGTAGGAGCCACATTGGCATGTCGGAAGGTCCAATGACGGACCAGGTCGATTGGGCCAATCCCGCGGCCGCGGAATAGCGGGGCGCGGGCAGGCGTCTGTGCTGACCGGAGAACCTGTACGGAGAGGAGCTTTTCCATGCTGTTCGGTGACGAGCACGTCCGCCGATACGAGGAGACCGACGGGGAAGAAGGGCACGACTGGCAGAAGGGCGCGCCCGTGCTCATCCTCACCACCAAGGGCCGCAAGACCGGGCAGGACCGCAAGTTCGCCCTGATCTACCAGGAGCACGAGGGCGACTACGTGGTGGTGGCTTCGAAGGGCGGCGCCGACTCGCACCCCGGCTGGTACCTCAACCTGCAGGAGAACCCCGAGGTGAAGGTGCAGGTCAAGGCGGACAAGTTCACCGCGCGGGCCCGCACCGCCAGCGAGCAGGAGAAGGCGGTGCTGTGGCCGAAGATGGCGGCGGTGTGGCCTGACTACGATGAGTACCAGAAGAAGACGGACCGGCCGATCCCCGTGGTCGTGCTGGAGCGCCAGGGCTGAGTCCCGGCGCGGTCACCAGGGAGCGCCATGTCGCAGGAGCCGACCGTGGAGGTCGCCGGATTGCTCGCCAAGCTCGCCGAAGCCGAACGGCAGGCGGAGCGGGGTGAGCTGAACCCGGCCGAGGTGCCGGGACTGGTCCGCGCGCAGCGCATCGTGCGCGAGCTGGCGGACTGGCCGGTGGAAGCCGACTCGGACCGCTAGGGCCCGGCGTGCTGCGGAAGAAGAATCCGAGGTGGACCCCGCTCGATTCCGGGCGGGGTCCCTTCACGCTCCGGCAGGCGGTGGCGGTGACCAGGCGGTTCCCCCGGCGCGGCCGCGGGTTCTGGTACGGCCTGGCGATCGACGTGATCTGGCCGATGCTGGTGTTCGGCTCGCGGCAGAGCTTCCGCGGCACCGAGCACCTGCCCGCGTCCGGCGGGGTGCTGGTGGCGTCGAACCACCTGTCCTACGCCGATCCGACCACGTTGACCGCGTTCTGCCTGTCGGCCGGCCGGGTGCCGAGGTACCTGGCGAAGGCCGAGCTGTGGCGGTTGCCGCTGGTCGGCTCGATCATGTCCGGGGGCGGGCACATCCCGGTCCACCGGGGCAAGCCGACGGCGTCGGGGGCCTACCGCGACGCGGTGGGCGCGGTCCGGCGCGGGGAGTGCGTGGTGGTCTTTCCCGAGGGCGGGTTCTCCAAGGAGGAGGACCACTGGCCGTCGCGCGGCAAGACCGGGATCGCCAGGATCGCGCTGGAAACCGGGGTCCCGGTGGTGCCGGTGGCCAACTGGGGGACCCACGAGCTGCTGCCGCCGGGCAGCCCGCTGCCGCGGTTCTTCCGCCGGCCGCGGGTCCAGCTGGTGGCCGGGCCGCCGGTCGAGCTGTCCGACCTGGTCGGCGCGGACCCGACGGCGGCGGTGCTGCGGGAGGCCACCGACCGGATCATGACGGCCGTCACCACCCTCCTCGGTGAAGTCCGCGGCCAGACCCCACCCGTCACCCGTTAGGGGCATAGGCTGCAACCATGAGTGCTCATTTCGATGTGGTGGTGCTGGGAGCGGGGCCCGGCGGGTACGTCGCGGCCGTGCGCGCTGCCCAGCTCGGACTGAAGACGGCGATCGTCGAGGAGAAGTACTGGGGTGGGGTCTGCCTGAACGTGGGCTGCATCCCGTCCAAGGCGCTGCTGCGCAACGCCGAGCTGGCGCACCTGTTCCACAACGAGGCGAAGACGTTCGGCATCCAGGTCGACGGGTCGGTCAGCTTCGACTTCGGGGTGGCGCACGACCGCAGCCGCCAGGTCGCGGAGGGGCGCGTCAAGGGCGTGCACTTCCTGATGAAGAAGAACAAGATCACCGAGTTTTCCGGGCGGGGCAGCTTCACCGACGCCAACACGCTCGAGGTGGCGCTCACCGACGGCGGTAGCGAGACGATCACCTTCGGCAACTGCATCATCGCCGCCGGCGCGACCACGCGGCTGCTGCCGGGGACCGCGGTCAGCGATCGGGTGGTCACCTACGAGGAGCAGATCCTCACCCGCGAGCTGCCGGAGAGCATCATCATCGCCGGGGCCGGCGCGATCGGCGTCGAGTTCGCGTATGTGCTGCACAACTACGGGGTGCAGGTCACCATCGTCGAGTTCCTGGACCGGATGGTGCCGCTGGAGGACGCCGAGGTGTCCAAGGAGCTGGCGCGCCGGTACCGGAAGCTCGGCATCGAGGTGCTCACCTCGACCCGCGTCGAGTCGATCGACGAGTCCGGGGCGAAGGTGCGGGTGACCGTGTCGAAGGACGGCAAGGAGCAGACGCTCGAAGCGGACAAGGTGCTGCAGGCCATCGGGTTCCAGCCGCGGGTGGAGGGCTACGGCCTGGAGAACACCGGCGTCGAGCTGACCGAGCGCGGCGCCATCGCGATCGACGGCTTCTGCCGGACGAACGTGCCGCACATCTTCGCCATCGGTGACGTGACCGCGAAGCTGATGCTGGCGCACGCGGCGGAGTCCATGGGCATCATCGCGGCCGAGACGATCGGTGGCGCGGAAACCATGGAACTGGACTACCAGATGATCCCGCGGGCGACGTTCTGCCAGCCGCAGGTGGCTTCGTTCGGCTGGACCGAGGAACAGGCCAGGGAAAAGGGCTTCGACGTCAATGTGGCGAAGTTCCCGTTCACCGCGAACGGGAAAGCGCACGGGCTGGCGGATCCGGTCGGTTTCGTGAAAATCATCAGCGACAAGAAATACGGGGAGTTGCTGGGGGCCCACATGATCGGGCCCGATGTGACGGAGTTGCTGCCGGAGCTGACTTTGGCGCAGCAGTGGGATTTGACGGTGCACGAGGTGGCGCGGAACGTGCATGCGCACCCGACGCTGTCGGAGGCGGTCAAGGAAGCCGTGCATGGGCTGGCTGGGCATATGATCAACATGTAGGTGGTTCTTGGGGGCCGCCCCGATTTTT
The DNA here is from genome assembly GCF_003312875.1 of Amycolatopsis albispora. Taxonomy (NCBI): domain Bacteria; kingdom Bacillati; phylum Actinomycetota; class Actinomycetes; order Pseudonocardiales; family Pseudonocardiaceae; genus Amycolatopsis; species Amycolatopsis albispora. The sequence continues at coordinate 4,105,405 of NZ_CP015163.1, read as the reverse complement.
TATTGTGACTACGGCGAAGAAGCCCTTGTCAAGGCTGGAAAGAGTACCTTGACAAGGGCTTCTTCGCCGTGTTTTGGGCGGTGGATCGGGGGCGGGGGTGGTGTGGGCGGCCTGGCCTTGGGTTTGGTGCCCGGCTTCCCGTTGGGAGGACAGTGGGCTCACCTTGCGTTGGGATGGCGGAGCTGGCAGGGCGGCTGCGGTGTCACGAATGTGGCTTTCGAGACGTTTGGCGTCTCGAATGTGGCTTTCGTGACACCTGGCGGAGGGGTGGCGGGCATGATCGGAGGGCGTCGTCTAGTGGGTGTGGAGGGTGATCGCGGTGAGTGAGTTGTTCCTGCGCGACGTGCGGCTGGGGCTCGACGGGCCGCTGGTCGACGTCCGCGTCTCCGGCGGGCGGGTGGCCGCGATCGGGGACGCCGCGCCGGGCGGCGCCGAGGTGGTCGACGGGGACGGGGGCACCTTGCTGCCCGGGCTGGTCGACTCCCACGTCCATTGTGAACAGTGGGCGGCCTCCCGCCGGCGCATTCCGCTGGGCGACGCGACCTCCGCCGCCGAGGTGGTGGAGTTGCTCGTGCGGCACGGGCATCGGCCGGGTGAGGTGGTGCTCGGGCACGGCTTCCGCGACGGGCTCTGGCCGGACGCACCGCACAAGGATCTGCTCGAGCGCGCGCTGCCCGGGCAGCCGATCGCGTTGTTCAGCGCCGACCTGCACACGTTGTGGCTGAGCCCGGCGGCCCTCTCCCTCATCGGCCGGGAGCACCCGACCGGCGTCCTGCTCGAGAACGACTGCATGAGCGCCACCGCCGAGCTGCCGTCGGCGCCGCCGGAGGTGGTGGACCGCTGGGTGCTGGAGGCCGCCGAGGCCGCGGCGGCGCTCGGCGTCACCAAGATCGCGGACTACGAGTACACCGACACGATCACCGCGTGGCAGCGGCGCCGGGAACTCGGTCCGCTGCCGACGCGCGTTTCGTGCGTGATCGCGCGGCACCTGCTGGACACCACCATCGCGCTGGGCCGGCGTACCGGCGACACCGACGGCCTGCTGAGCGTCGGCCCGTACAAGCTCTTCGTGGACGGTTCGCTCAACACCAGGACGGCCTACTGCCACCACGCCTACGACGGCGGCGACCACGGCCTGCTGGAGTTGCCCTACGACGAACTGGTGGCACTGATGCGACGCGCCGCCGAGCACGGTATCTCGCCGGCGGTGCATGCGATCGGTGATCACGCGAACACGCTCGCGCTGGACGCCTTCGAGGCACTCGGCCTCGGCGGGCGGATCGAGCACGCGCAACTCGTGCGTGCCGAGGACGTGCCGCGCTTCGCCCAACTCGGGGTGGTGGCGAGCGTGCAGCCCGCGCACCAGCCGGACGACCGGGACGTGGCCGACCACCACTGGGCCGGTCGCACGGCCGACGCCTTCCCTTACCGCGCCTTGCTTTCCGCCGGGGCCACGCTCGAGTTCGGATCGGACGCGCCGGTGGCGCCGCTCGACCCGTGGGACGGGATCGCGTCGGCGGTGGCGCGGACCGACGACGACCGGCCGGCCTGGCACCCCGAGCAGGCGATACCGCTGGAAGCCGCGTTGCGCGCCGCTTGCGGTGGGCGGGGCACGGTCGCGGTCGGGGACGTGGCCGACCTGGTGGTGGTCGCGGCGGACCTGCGGACCGCCAACCTGCGTTCGGTTCCGGTCACCGCCACCGTGCTCGGCGGGCGCCGCACATTCTGAAACCTTCCATTCATTGGGCTGAATGGCTGATGCACCTGTAATTGCGACCTTCGCTACTTAGCATGGCCCCATGACGCTGACTTTGATCAAGGGCACCTTTCAGATCGTCGGAGCATCGCCCGACGGTGATTCGGTGCGGTTTTACCCAACCGACGGTGACGCGTTCCTCAAAGCCGGGCTGCGTGTCCGGCTGAACTCGCGTGGCGGCGCACAACTGCGCCTCGAAGGCATCGACGCGCTGGAAACCCATTACCAGAGCCAGGCGCCAGGTGGCGGGAGGTGGCACCAGCATCCCGCGCTGGCGAAGGAGGGCGCCGACGCGCTCCTGCGGCAACTCGGTTTCAGGTCGGTGGAAAGGGACGAAGACGGAACGGTTGTCTCGGCCAGTCCGGAAAGCGTGCCGGGACACATCCTGACGCGGTTCGCCGACAAGTACGGGCGCCCGGTTTCGTTCGCCTTCCGCGGGCAGCGCGGCCGCGCGAAAGATGGCAGCCAGGTGCACCTGGACGCGAAGGGAGTGGCGAATTCGGCGAATTTCGAACAGCTCGCCGCCGGGCACGCGTTCCCGACGTTCTACTCGCTGCTCTACGTCGACCTGCGTCAGGCGATGGCCGACGCCGCGACGGCCGCGCGGGAGAAGAAGGCCGGGATCTGGGCGCACGACGTCTCCACCGAAGGATTCCGGCTGACCTCGCGGAAGCAGCTGCAGGAAGAAGTGGTGCTGCTGCCGAAACTGTTCCGGCGCCTGGTCGACTACCTCGGGCTGGACGAGAGCGGCGGGGTCTCGCTGGCCAACTTCGCGCGTTACCTGGACACGCGCGACGACCGCCTGTTCACCACGCCCGATGGCCACGCCACCGAGCTGGCCACCCTGGTCGAAGTCAAGCGCCAGCAGTTGCGCCTCACCGTCGACCCGGAACGCATCGTCTTCCTGGAGGCCTGACCCGACCGCGCCGCGCTGTCACGCGCTCACCCTCGGACAGCGGCTACCATCTAGCCACTTCGACGACGAGGGGAGCACGCATGCCGGGGCTGCGCGCGCTGCCCAGGGCGGAGCCGGCGGAGGTGCTGCACACCGCCCGGCAGATCGCCGCGGAGCTCAAGGGCGGGCTCGGCGGCCGCGGGGCACGCAACGCCGCCCGCGGCATCCGCCGCCTGCTCGACGCCGACGCCATCGGGCTGGCCGACCTGTCCGGCGCCGTGGTCTGGGCCGGGCATCCCCCGGCCGGGGTGGACGCCGGGGCGCTGGTGCACAACGTGCTGCACACCGAGACGGCCAGCGGCCGCCCGCCCGCGCAGGCGCAACCCCTCTACGCCCGCGACGACCTGGCCGGGGTGCTGGTGATCTGCGGCAGGCCGGACAGGGCCGCCGTGCGCGAGGTCACCGGCTGGGTGGCCGACGCGCTGGAGCGCGGCAGGCTGGAGGCCTCCGCCGAGAACGCCGCCCGCGCCGAGCTGCGCGCGCTGCGGGCCGAGATCTCCCCGCACTTCGTCTACAACGCACTCACCGTGATCGCCTCACTCGTCCGGTCGGAACCGGATCGCGCCCGCGAGCTGATGCTCGACTTCGCCGACTACATCCGGTACAGCCTGGCCAGGCACGGCGAGTACACCACGCTCGCCGACGAGTTCCACGCCATCGAGACCTACCTGGCCCTGCAGCGCGCGGTGCTGGGGGAGCGGCTGACCGTGCAGGTGCGGGTGTCCCCGGAGGTGCTCGCGGTGGCGGTGCCGTACCTGGTGCTGCAGCCGGTGGTGGAGAACGCGGTCCGGCACGGGATCGAGCCGTCGCCGGGCAAGGGAGTGGTGCACGTTTCCGGCGTGGCCGAGGGGACGGACTGTGTGATCAGCGTGGAGGACGACGGGGTCGGCATGGAGCCGGAGAAGGCGGAGGCCATTCTCGCCGGGCAGGGCGATCCGGACAGCCTCGGGCTGGCCAACGTGGACAAGCGCCTGCGCAGCGTCTACGGGCCCTGGTACGGGCTGGTGGTGGAGACCGCGAAGGACGCCGGGACCCGCGTGGTGCTGCGGGTGCCGCGGTTCCAGCCGGGGGTGATGCCGTGATGGCCGATGGACTGCGCGTGCTCGCCGTGGACGACGTGCCGCCCGCGCTGGCCGAGCTGTGCCGCCTGCTGGAGGACGCGCCCGAGGTGGCCGCGGTCAGCGGCGCGCCGGACGCGGTGACCGCGCTGCGGATGATCCAGAGCGAGCCGTTCGACGCGGTGTTCCTGGACATCTCCATGCCGGGCCTGGACGGGCTGGAGATGGCCGGCCTGCTGGCGAAGCTGAGCGAACCGCCGGTGATCGTTTTTGTCACCGCGCACGAGGAGCACGCGGTCGCCGCGTACGGCATCGGCGCGATCGACTACCTGCTCAAACCCGTTCGCGCGGAACGGCTTTCGGCCACCCTGGCGCGCGTGGTGAAGATGGCGGGCGGCGGTGGCGGTGCCGAACCGGCCACGCGGCAAACCGACGCGATGGCCGCGCTGCCGGTCGAGGTCGGCGGGCGCACCCGGTACGTGCGCCGCAGCGAGGTGCAGTTCGTCGAGGCACACGGTGACTACGTCCGGCTGCACACGCCGTCCGGCGTGCACCTGGTGCGCATCCCGATCTCCCGTATGGAGGAGTACTGGGGTGGGGCGGGTTTTGTCCGCGCGCACCGGAGTTACCTGGTGGCGTTGTCGGCGGTCCGCGAGCTGCGCAGCGATTCGGCGGGCGGGCTGCTCGCGCACACCGATCTCGGTGACGTCCCGGTGAGCCGCAGGCACGCGCGTGAACTGCGTGAGCAGCTGCTCAGCGCGGCGCATCGAGGTGAGCTGGACAGCCCGGGACGGGGAGCCTAGCCGGTGCGCACGAAGCGGGTCGCGGTCACCAGCCCGCAGACGCGACTGGCGCACTCCCGCCGTCGCGCGAGGACACGCTCGCCGGTGGCGAAGCTGGAGGCCGCCGACGCCGGGCGGGCGGTGCGGATCTACCGCGCGCAACGGCGGATGGCGGTGACCGCGCTGGTGCTGCTGTTCACCTTCCTGCTCGGCCTGCCGCTGCTGCTGTCGCTGCTGCCCGCCCTGGGTGAGGTGCGGGTGTTCACGATCCCGGTTTCGTGGCTGGCGGTGGCGGTGCTGCCGTACCCGGTGCTGGTGGTGCTGGCGCGGTGGCAGCTGCGCCGGGCCGAGCACGCGGAGGACCGCGAATGATCGCGGCGCTCGCCGTCGCCCCGGTCGTCCTCATCACGATCCTGGTCGGGCTGCGTGCCGTGGCCGCGATGCGGACCACTTCGGACTTCCTGGTGGCCTCCCGCCGGGTTTCGCCGTTGCTCAACTCCGCCGCGGTCTCCGGTGAGTACCTGTCCGCCGCGTCGTTCCTCGGCGTGGCGGGGCTGGTGGTCAAGGACGGCATCGGCTCGCTCTGGTACCCGGTCGGCTTCACCGCGGGGTACGTGGCGATGCTGGTGCTGGTGGCCGCGCCGATGCGCCGGTCCGGTGCGCTGACCGTGCCCGACTTCGCCGAGGCGCGGCTGGCGTCCCCGGTGCTGCGCCGGATCGCGGCGGTGGTGGTGCTGGTGATCGGCGGGCTCTACCTGGTGCCGCAGTTCCGGACCGCGGGGCTGGTGCTGGGCGCGGTCGGCGGCACCCCGTACTGGGTCGGCGTGGTGATCGCCGGGGTGGCCGCGGCGACCACGCTGTCACTGGGCGGGATGCGCGCGGCGACCTACGTGCAGGCGTTCCAGTTCTTCCTGAAACTGGTGCTGTTCCTGGTGCCCGCGGCCTGGCTGGTGTTCCAGGTCGGCCCCGACGTGCGCGCGCAGGCGGTGGACCCCAAGGAGTTCACCCACTTCAGCCACGACACCACCATCGAATTCCGCGTCGGGGCCACGCTCGAGTTCCGCGTGCCCACCGAGGTCCGCGCGCCCGACGGCACCACCGAGCTGATTCCCGTCGGCAGCAAGGAAATCGAGGCGGGCCGGACGATCGTGTTCCCGGCCGGTGCGCCGGCCCCGTCGGTGGGCAACGAAGCACCGGGCGGACCGGGTTGGGATTTGCCCACTTTGGACCCGCAGAACGCCGGTTACCCGGTGCTGAGCACGTGGGCGGTGCTGATCGCCACCATGCTCGGCACGATGGGCCTGCCCCACGTGCTGATGCGCTTCCACACCAGCATCGACGGCCGCGCCGCGCGGAAAACCGCCGCGCTGACGGTGTTGCTGCTCAGCGCCTTCTACCTGTTCCCCGGCATCTACGGGGTGCTGGGCACGGTGCTGGTGCCGCACCTGTACCTGTCCGACGCCACCGACACCGCGGTGGTCGCGCTGCCGGCGGTGGTCGATCCCGGCCCGGCCGGCGCGTTGTTCACCGTGTTGCTGACCGCGGGCGCGTTCGCCGCTTTCCTCGCCACGTCACTGGGTTTGCTGCTCGCGGTGGCCGGGGCGATCTCCCACGACCTGCTCGAAGGCGGGCTGCGGCAGATGCGGTTCACCGTGCTCGCCGCCGCGGCGGCGGTGGTGCTGCTGGCGCTGCCCGCGGTCCGGCTGGACGCGGGCGTCCTGGTCACCTGGGGCTTCACCGTGGCCGCGTCCACCTTCTGTCCCTTGCTGGTGCTGGGAATCTGGTGGCCGCGGCTGACCACCACCGGCGCGATCAGCGGGGTGGTGGTCGGCCTGACCGCGTCGGCCGGAGCCATCGCCACTACGCTGTTCGGCCCAGCTTTGCCGGGCTGGCAGGCTATTCTGGTGGCGCAGCCCGCGCCGTGGTCGGTGCCGCTCGCCTTCGCCACCATGGTGCTGGTGTCGTTGCGCGGACGCCCGCCCGCCTGGTCGCGTGACGCGATGCTCCGCCTGCACCTCGGTGAAGGACGCAGCCCTTACTTGAACCAGCGGCTGTTGCAGGGCCGTGATCCAGGCCACTCATCGCGGACCAGCGGTCGTTCGTCAACCGTTCGTCGCATGGCCCGTCGATTCGTCCGCTGATCCTTACGCGGTCCGGACCCGCCTCCCTACTGTGTCGCGGCACACACCCCTCGACGTGGAGGTCGACGTGAGCATCTCTGAACCCGCCGTAGGGCCACCAGGCGAAGACGTGGACTGGAAGACGGTCCAGTCCGGTCCCGAGTTCCAGCAGTTGCGCAGGCGGCTGCGGATCTTCGTGTTCCCGATGACGGGCCTGTTCCTCGGCTGGTACCTGCTCTACGTGGTGCTGGCGGACTACGCGCACGGGTTCATGTCCACCAAGCTGGTCGGCAACATCAACGTCGGCCTGGTGCTCGGTTTGCTCCAGTTCGTCTCGACCTTCGTGATCACGGGGTTGTATGTGCGCCACGCGAATCGTCATCTGGACCCCGTCTCCGACAAGATCCGCGGCGACATCGAAGGCGCCGGCAACACCGGAAACGCCGAAGGGGAGGCCAAGTGAACCTCGCACAGGGAGTTCAGGGCTCCAACCCGATCCTGAACATCAGCATTTTCGGTGCTTTTGTGGTGGTGACGCTGGTGATCGTGTTCCGCGCGTCGCGGAACACCAAGACCGCGTCGGACTACTACGCCGCCGGTCGCGCGTTCTCCGGTCCGCAGAACGGCGTCGCGATCGCCGGTGACTACCTTTCGGCCGCCTCGTTCCTCGGCATCGCGGGCGCGATCGCGGTCTACGGATACGACGGGTTCCTGTACTCGATCGGGTTCCTGGTCGCCTGGTTGGTGGCGTTGCTGCTGGTGGCGGAACTGCTGCGGAACACCGGCAAGTTCACCATGGGCGACGTGCTGGCCTTCCGCATGAAGCAGCGCCCGGTGCGCGCGGCGGCGGCGACCTCGACGCTGGCGGTGAGCTTTTTCTACCTGCTGGCCCAGATGGCGGGCGCGGGCATCCTGGTGTCGCTGCTGCTGGGCATCTCGTCCGGGGTCGGCCAGGCGGTGGTCATTTCCGTGGTCGGCGTGGTGATGATCATCTACGTGCTGGTCGGCGGCATGAAGGGCACCACGTGGGTGCAGATCATCAAGGCCGCGCTGCTGATCACCGGTGCCTTCGCGATGACCATCTGGGTGCTCGCGCGCTATGGCTTCAACCTCTCCGAGCTGCTCGCCAGTGCGGTCGAGCGCGCCGGTTCGGACTCCGTGCTGAACCCAGGTGCGCGCTACGGCGTCTCGGACACCTCGAAGATCGACTTCCTGTCGCTGGGCATCGCGCTGGTGCTCGGCACCGCGGGTCTGCCGCACGTGCTGATGCGCTTCTACACCGTGCCGACCGCGAAGGACGCGCGGAAGTCCGTGGTCTGGGCGATCGCGCTGATCGGCTTGTTCTACCTGTTCACCCTGGTGCTGGGCTACGGCGCGGGCGCCATCGTCGGCAAGGACGCGATCAACAAGGCACCGGGCAAGGAGAACTCGGCGGCACCGCTGCTGGCGCAGGCACTCGGCGGCCCGATCTTGCTGGGCTTCATCGCCGCGGTCGCCTTCGCGACCATTCTCGCGGTCGTGGCGGGCCTGACGATCACCGCGTCGGCGTCGTTCGCCCACGACGTGTACGCCAACGTGATCAAGAAGGGCAAGGTCTCCGACAGCAACGCCGAAGTCCGCGTTGCCCGGATCACCGCGCTTGTCATCGGCGCGGTGGCCATCGTCGGCGGCATCCTGGCCAAGGACCAGAACGTCGCCTTCCTGGTGGCACTGGCGTTCGCGGTGGCGGCCTCGGCGAACCTGCCGACCATTCTCTATTCGTTGTTCTGGAAGCGGTTCAACACCTCGGGCGCGTTGTGGTCGATCTACGGTGGCCTCGGCGTCACGGTCGTGTTGATCATCTTCTCGCCCGCGGTGTCCGGGTTGCCGACGTCGATGATCAAGGGCGTGGACTTCCACTGGTTCCCGCTGCAGAACCCCGGGCTCGTCTCGATCCCGGTGTCGTTCTTCCTCGGCTGGCTGGGCACGGTCCTGTCGAAGGAGCACAACGAGGACAAGTACGCCGAGATGGAGGTCCGTTCCCTCACTGGAGCGGGAGCGGAAAAAGCCGTCTCGCACTGACCCCACCCCCGGGGTCGTGAGTGCGCGGGGTCGGTTACCGGCCCCGCGCACTCACGAGTGCGGCAGGAGGCAGGCGGTGGTGCTCGGCGGACGGCCAGTCGAGCGGATCCGGGCCCAGCTCACGCAGTCCGGTCAGCTGCTCGCGGCACCACGGCGAAATCGGCTGGCTGCCGTCGTCGATCTCGCTGACCAGCCGGTCCCACTCGACCCAGCGGTAGGCGTCCACCTCGGCCGGGTCCGGCTCGGGCTCGCCGGTCACCTCGACCCGCCAGACCGGGCACTTCTCGTTCTCCACCACCCCGTCCATCTCCGCGCGGTACTGGAACTCCGGCAGCACCAGGTCGATGCCGACGCTGGTCAGGCCGAGTTCCTGGGACAGCCGCCGGATGATGCCGTCGGCCATGTCCTCACCGGGCGCGGGGTGCCCGCAGCAGCTGTTGGTCCACACCCCGGGAAAGGTGCGCTTGCGCAGCGCCCGGCGGGTCAGCAGGAACTGGCCGCGCTCGTTGAAGGCGTAGGCGGAAAAGGCCAGGTGCAACGGGGTTTCGGCGTGGTGCACGCCGGCCTTGTCGGCGACACCGATCGCGTGCCCCTGCTGGTCGAGGAGAACCACCTGCTCAGTCATGGGTTAGACACTAATCCGCGACCGGCGGCGGGCGGCAAGCCCGCGAAGGCGAATCACCCAGCGTGGCAGCGGTGGTCACCTACTCGTTCCAACGGTGCTCACCCTGCGGGGTCGAGGCCGAGCCGGGAGATCCACTGCGCCGAGGTGACCACCGCGCTGACGAAGTCGGCGACCCGCTCCTCGCTGAACCGGGTGGTCGGCCCGCCGATGGCCAGCGCGGCGATGATCCGGCCCTCACGATCGACCACCGGCGCGGCGACCCCGGAGGCACCGAACTCGCGCTCACCGTGGCTCACCGCGTGCCCGTCGATCGCCGCCAGCCCCGCCTGCTTGCGCAGCTCGTCCGCGAACTCCTTGCCGTGCGGGGAAAGCGCCGCGACCCGATCGACCACAGTGGACTCGACGCCGATCAGCAGCACCTTGCTCGCCGCCCCGGCCCACAACGGCAGCTCGTCCCCGACGCGGACCACGTGCCGGATGTGCTGCGGGCCTTCGTGCTGCGCCACGCACACCCGTGCGGTGCTGCTGCGGACGTAGATGTTGACCGTCTCGCCGCACTGCGTGGCCAGCTCGCGCATCACCTGGCGGACCGGCTCGGACAGCTGCCAGGCGGACTGCCCGAGCTTCGCCCAGCGCAGCAGGCCAGGGCCGACGGTGACCTGGCCGTCCTCGCGGGTCCACAGCAGGCCACGCTGCTCACAGGTGGTGACCAGCCGGATCACCGTGGTCTTGGCCAGCCCGCTGGCCTCGGTCAGCTCGCGGATGCTCCACCACCGGCGGTGCTCGGTGAACAGGCCGAGCAGGTCGAGCGCGCGCAGCACGGCGCGCACGCCGCCTTCGTCACCGTCCATGCCGCCTCCGCCCCTTCACGAGAGGCGCGAAGGTATCACCTAACGCGGCTCCAGTTCGACGATCACCCACTGCCCGTCCTGCTTTTCCGCGGTCACCGTCAGCTGGGAGGCGGCCGCGCTGGTCGAGCTGTTGTCGGCCCTGGTGGCGGACTGGTCCAGGAACACCAGCAGCCGCGCGCGGTCCCCGGACAGCGACTGCACCGCCGAGCTGACCACCCGGGTGGTGAGCACCAGCTTCTGCTGCGGCGCGAGCGCGCGCACCTGACCGAAGAGCTGGTTGTAGGTCTCCAGCGCCCGCCCGCGCAACGCGGTGGCGGCGGCCTGCTCGGTCACCTCCGTTTTGTCGTAGGAGTAGGAGAAGATCCGGTTGAGGGAGTTGGTGACCGCCGAGTTCACCTCGGCCGTGGCGCCGGTGTCGACCAGGGCGGAGTTCGACGCCGAATCCGCGGAGCGCAGGGAGACGGCCTGCCAGGTGAAGAAGCCGCCCAGCAAGGCCAGCACCACCGCCGCCACGATCAGGTACCGGGGCAGTGGCGACGGCGCTTCACCCTCTGCGACGGCCTCGGCCTCAGCGTCCGCAGCGCCCTCGGCCTCAGCGTCCTCGGCCTCAGCGGCCTCGACCTCGGCGTGCTCGGCGGCTTCGGCAGGTTCGGCGGCTTCGGCCTCGGCTGGATCGATGTCAGCGTGCTCGGCGGCCTCGGTGTCTTCGGCAGCCCTGGCCCTGGCCCCGGCCTCGGTGGTGGTCATCTCGCGTTCCTCCTCAGCCGGCACCGATGGGCACCTGGTCCATGGCACTGACCTTCCAGCCCGACTCGGTCCTGGTCAGCTGCGCCGAGAACCGGTTCCGCTTGGTCGACGTGGCCGCGCCCTCCTTCGCCACGGTGATCTCCACCGAAGCCAGCAGCCTGGCCGTGCCCGCGTGGTCGTCGAGCGAGTTCACCGCCGCGTCCAGCACCTTGCCGGTGGCCACGGTCCCGCCTTCACGCAGCGACTTCCGGGTGGCCTCGTCGGTGCGCGCCAGCTCGTCGTGCAGCTGGCCGGTGGACACCTCCAGCCAGCGGTTGATGCCCTCGTCCACGCGGTGGTGGTCCAGGCTGTTCAGCTCGGCGATCTGCGTGCGGCCCGCGGCGAGCGCGTCGTCGCGGGACTGGGCGTAGGACAGGTGGTCGTCCATCGCGGCGCTCACCCACAGCCAGCCGGAAACCCCGGCGAAGACCACCGCGGCCACCAGCACGCCGACCGCCAGCTTCAGTTTGGCAGCCACAGCAAATCCTCCATGTCCGTGGAAACCTGCGGCAGCGACGGCGTGCTCAACGGCCCCGGCAGCGCCGAGCCCGGTACCGCGACCGGCGGCACCCCGCCCTTCGGCGCGTTCTGCGAGCCACGCACCGAACTCGCCGAGCCCTTCGGCAGCGTGCACGCGGCCTCGGTGTTCATCGGCAGCGGAGCCAGCTCCAGCGGCGTCCGCCGCTGCGTGCCCTCGTAACCCTGCTTGCACACCGGCGGGTCCACCAGCTTCGTCACGATCGACAGGTCCCCGCTGACCGGGTCGATGGAGGTCGACGTGGCCGCCACCGCCTTCGGAATGGTGGCGAACAGCTCCTCCATGCCCGCGGTCCTGGTGGCGAACACGTCCGCGGTGGTCAGCAGGTTCGCCAGCAGGATGGACAGCGACGGGTCGGTGTCCTCGAGCAGCCCGCTGATCTGCGTGGCGGCCTGCGGCGCCGTGCCGATCAGCGCACGCAGGTCACCGTCGGCGCTGGCCAGCTCACCGGCGAAGAGCTTCGCGTTGCTGGAGAACGACTTCCACGCGTCGCTCGAGTCCAGCTGCGTCTGGAGCACGGTCGTGCCGTCGGTGAGCAGCTCCTGCGTCTGCGGCAGGTGCGCCGCCGCGGTCTTGGTGAACGCGGTCGAGGAGTCCAGCAGCACCTGCAGATCCGGCCCGGCGCCGTGGAAGGCGTCGTAGAACTCGTCGACCACCGTGCGCAGCGCGTCCGTCGGCACCGAGGCGTTGAGCGAGCTGAGGTTGGCCAGCAGGTCCTGCACCGGCAGCGGCACCCTGGCCGACTCCATCGGGATCGACGAGCCGTCTTCGAGGAACGGCCCGTCGCCGGTGCGCGGCTGCAGGTCGACGTACTGCTCGCCGACCGCCGAGCGGTTGCTCACCACGGCCGCCGAGTTCACCGGGATCGGCGGCGCCGAACCGTCGATGCGCAGGTCGACCTCCATGCCCTCGTCGGTCAGCCGCAGTTCGCCGACCCGCCCGACGGCCACCCCGCGATAGGTCACCTCGCCGTTGGTGAACACTCCGCCGCCGTCCGCGAGCCGCAGCGACACCACGTACCCGCTGCCGCCGAACAACTGCCCCAGCCCGGCGTACTTGCCGCCGATGAACGCCACCGCGGACAGCGCCACCACCACGAACGCCAGCACCTGCACCCGGACCCTGGTGGTCAGCATCAGTTGCCTCCGAGCGTCTGCACGTCACCGCTCGCGGGCAGCGGCAGCACCGGGCCGTCCGGCGGCAGTTCCACGCCGTCACCGGGTGCCATCGTGACGAAGATGTTCATGTAGTCGCCCTTCACCGCGTCCAGCACCGGATCGGTGAACGGGAAGGTCGGCAGGATCTCCAGCGAGTTCGGCAGGTCCTGCCCGGCGTCGGCGAGCCGCTCCAGAATGGGCGCGAGCGCGCGGAGGTCGGCGACCATGTCGTCCTTGCTGCGGTTGATGGTGTCGATGGCCACGGTGGACAGCTCGTCGAGCGAGCGCAGCATGGAGACCAGCGACTCCCGCTGCTCGGCGAGCGTGGCCAGGCCGGGCGTGAGGTTCGACAGCGCGCCGTCGATCTGCTCGTCGCGGTCGGCGAGCGTGGCCGAGAGCTGGTTCAGCCCGTCCAGCGCGGCGGTGATGTCCCCGGAGTGCGCGTCCAGGTTCGTCACCAGTTCGTCCACAGTGGACAGGAAGGTGCGGATCTCCGGCTCGTTGCCGTCGAGCACCTTGGTCAGCTCCTGGTTGATGGTCTGCAGCTGGCTGATGCCACCGCCGTTGAGCAGCAGCGAAAGCGCGCCGAAGACCTCCTCGAACTCGGGGTTCCGGTTGGTCCGGTCGACCCCGATCACCGCGCCGTCGGCCAGCGCGCCGACCGCGTGCTCCGGCGCCGCCAGCTCGACGAACTTCTCGCCGAGCAGGCTCGACTGGCGCAGCCGGGCCAGGCTGTTGCCGGGCAGCGCCACGTCGCCGTTGACCGCGACCACCGCCTCGGCGGTCCAGCCGTCGGCACCCAGCCGGATCGTCTCCACCCGGCCGACCGGCACGTCGTTGACCTTCACCGAGGCCTGCGGCACCAGGTCCAGCACGTCGGCGAACTGCACGGTGACGCGGTACGGGTGGTCGCCGAGATCGGCGCCGCCGGGCAGCGGCAGGTCGTAGACGCCCTTGAACCCGTCACCGGAGCACGCCGTGGTCAGCAGCGCGCTCGCCAGCACCACACCCAGCCAGCGCCGCCTCATCCCGCACCTCCAGGCACGTACACCGGACCGGACGCGGGCAACGGCAGGCTCGGTGCGGACGACGGCACCGGCGCGCCGTCGGGCAGCGCCTCCATACCCGGTGGCACGCTCACCTTCTTCGGGTTCAGGTACTCGTCCAGGAAGGCGCGGCCCTGCAGGGTGCCGGAATCCGCGTCGAAGGCACCGAGCAGGTTGCTCGCCGCCAGCGGCAGCGTGTCCAGCGTCTCGGCCAGCCCCGCGCGCTGGTCCACCAGCACCTGCGTGGTCTGGCTCAGCTTGTCCACATTGGACTTGATGGCGGCGCGGTTGTCGCGGATGAACGCCTGCACCTCACCGAGCGCCGAGCCCAGCGCGGTGAGCGCGCCGGAAAGCTCCTCGCGATCGGCCGACAGCGTCTGCCACACCCTGGCCAGCTGCTGGTTCACCGTCTCCACGTCGTTGTCGTTGGCCGCCAGCATGTCGGTGAACTTGCCGAGCTGGTCCAGCGTGCCGAACAGGTCGTCCTTCGAATCGGCCAGCGTGCGCGCCAGGTCGGCGAAGTTGCGGATGTTCTCGTTGATCGCCTTGCCGTTGCCGTCCAGGTTCGCCGCGCCCGTCTCGAGCAGCTGCGACAGCGCGCCGTCGGAGTTCGCGCCCTTCGGCCCGAGCGAGGTGGCCAGGTCGTTCAGGCTGGCGTACAGCTCGTCCAGTTCCACCGGCGTGCCGGTGCGCTCGACGCCGATCACCGTGCCGTCGGTCAGCCGCGCCTCGCCCCGGCGCGCCACCGTGGAGAACTGCACGTACCGGTCGGACACCACGCTCGGCGCCACCACCAGCGCCTTGGTGCCCGCCGCGACCGGCGCCTGCCCGTCCACGCTGAGCGTGACCTCCACGTGCTCGCCGACCGGGGTCACCGTCTCCACCTGCCCGATCCGCACACCCAGCAGGCGCACGTCGGAACCGGTGTACACGCCGACCGCGCGCGGGAAGAGCGCGGTGATCCGCTTGCTGCCGTCACCGGAGAAGATCCACCACAGCGCACCGGCCACCACCAGCGCCGTCACCACCAGCACGGTGGCGATCCGGGCGGCCCGCAGGCCCGCTCTCGTGCTGATCATTTCCCACCCCCGGCCGCCTGCGGTGGCAGGCACGGCTCCCGGTTCTCCGGGACCAGCTCGCAGATGTAGTTGTCCACCCAGCGCCCGTTGCCCATGGTGTTGTTCACCATCCGGAAGTAGGGACCGGCGATCTCCAGGCTGGCCTTGATGTTCTCGGTGTGCCGCTGCAGCACGCCGGTGACCTTGTCCAGCTTCTCCAGCGCGCCGGAGAGCTGGCCCTGGTTGTCCTTGACCAGCCCGGACAGCTGCCTGCCCAGTTCCTGCGCGCCGACCAGCAGCTGGTGGATCGACTCGCGCCGCCGGTCCAGCTCGGCCAGCAGCAGGTTGCCGTCGTCGATCAGGGTCTGGAACTCCTCCCCGGACTCGGCCAGCGAATCCGCCACCGACCGGGCGTTCCGGAGCAGCTCGGCCAGCTCATCGTCCCGCGAGGACACCGTCTTCGACAGCGAGGTCAGCCCGTCGAGCGCGGTCCGGACGTGGCTGGGGGAGTCCTTGAAGGTCTCCGACAGGGTTCGGAAGCTGGTCGCCAGCTGGTTCGTGTCGATCGCGTCGATGGTGTTCGACAGCCCGTTGAAGGCGTCGGTCACGTCGTACGGCGTGACCGTGCGGTCGCGGCCGATCGGTGTCTCCGGGTCCTGCTCGCCGTCACCGATCGGGTACAGCGACAGGAACTTCCGGCCGAGCAGGGTCTTGATCTTGATCCCGGCGGAGGTCTGGTTGCCGATCCAGGTGTCCTCCACCCGGAAGCTGACCAGCACGTGGTCCTCGTCCAGCTCGACCTCGGTGACCTCGCCGACCTTGATCCCGGCCACCCGCACCTCGTCGTTCTCCTGCAGCCCGGCCGCCTCGCCGAACTCGGCCTGGTAGGTGGTGCCGCCGCCGACGATCGGCAGTTCCTCGTAGTAGAAGGTGGCCGCGGTGATCGCGGCGATCGCCAGCGAACCGGCGATGCCCAGGGTGAACGGGTTGCGCTCGCGGAAGGAGGTCATCCCTGGCACCTCGCTTCGCCGGACCGGTAGCCGATCGGTGGATCCGTGGTCAGCACCGCTTCACACAGGTAGAAGTTCAGCCACGAGCCGTAGGTGCCGGTGCGCCCGACCGCTTCGAGCTTCTTCGGCAGCAGCTCGAAGAACTGGTCCAGCTCGCCCTCCTGCGCGGCGAGATTGCCGGAGACGTTGCCCAGTTCGGCGATGGTCTCCTTCAGCGGCGGCCTGGCCACCTCGAACAGCCCGGCGGTGGCGTCGGACAGGTCCGCCACGCCCTGCACGGCTTCCCCGATCGCGGTCCGGTCCTCGGCCAGCCCGGAGACCAGCTGCTGCAGCGTGCCGACCACCTGGGAGAGCCGGTCGCCCTTGCTGTTGATGGTCCGGAGCACCGAGTTCAGGTTCGTGATCACCTCGCCGATCACCTGGTCCCGGCTGGCCAGCGTGCTGGTCAGCGCGCCGGTGTGCATGAGCAGGCTCTCCACCGTGCTGCCCTCGCCCTGCAGCACCTGCACGATCTCACCGGAGAGCTGGTTCACGTCGGTCGGCGACAACGCCTGGAACAGCGGCTTGAACCCGTTGAACAGGTCCGTCAGGTCCAGCGCCGGCGTGGTGCGCTCCAGCGGGATCTCGTCGCCGGGCACCATCGGCTCGGCGCCGGGCAGCTTCCCGCGTTCGAGCGCGATGTACCGCTGGCCGACCATGTTGCGGTACTTGATGGTGGCGCGGAGATCCGACGGGAGCTGGCGGCCGCGGTCCACCGAGAAGGTCACCTGCGCGATGTGCTGGTCCACCACCTTCAGCTCCTCGACCTGGCCCACCCGCACCCCGGAGATCCGGATGTCGTCACCGGCGTTGAGCGCGGTCGCGTCGGTGAACCGGGCGCGGTAGAGGTCGCCCTCGCCCACGCCGGTGTTGGCGATGGACAACGCGAGCAGCGTGGTGGCGAGCGTGGTCACCAGGATGAACAGCAGGCCCTTGACCAGCGGTGCGCCGAAGTTCCTCATCGAAGGGTCACCTCCGTGCCCCGGTAGAGCGGTCCGACCAGCACGCTGCTCCACGGCGCCACGTCACCGGGTGCCACGCCGATCTGCGGCGCCACCAGCGTCGAAATCAGCTCGCGTTCCTGCGGTGAGTTCGGCAGCCCCAGCTCACCGGAGGCGCCGGGCAGCAGCGGGTGCGCCGGGCTGCCGGTCGGCGCCGCGGTGGTCCCGGTGGTCGGCGCGACCCCGCTCGGGTAGCACTTCGGGCCACCGCCCGCGGTGTAGGCCGGGTCGTCGACGCCCGGCAGGTAACCACCGCGGTCCTCGGTCACCGACGCGGTCACGTGCATGCCGGGCTCGTCGGTACCGGCCCCGAGCACCTTGTCCATGGCGGGCTTGAGATCGGTCATCGCCTTGAGCGTGCAGGGAAAACTGGGGGAGTACGCGGCGGCGAGTTCGAGCGACTCGCGGCTGTCCACGGCGAGCCGGATGATGTTTTCCTTGTTGTTCCGCAGGAACGTGGTCACGTCCTGCGAGGAGTCGGTGACCTGGCCGTAGAGCGCGCCGAGGTCCGGCTTCTTCTCCGCGACCGTCTGCAGGGTCACCGCGCTGTCGGTGAGCGAGTCCAGCAGGTCGGGCGCGATGTCGCCGTAGAGCTTGCTGACGTCGGCCAGGTCGCGGATGTTCTCGTTCAGCTCCGGCAGGCTCGGGTTGAACCGCTCCAGGTAGTCGGCGGCGGTCACCAGCGTGTCGCCGAGCTGGTCACCGCGGTCGCGCAGGGCGGTGGACACCGCGGTCAGCGTGGTGGACAGCTTCTGCGGCTGCACCGCCTTGAGCACCGGCAGCAGGTCGTCGTAGACCTTCTCCAGCTCGATCGCGTTCGCCGAGCGGTCCTGGCTGATCACGTCGCCCTCGGCGATCCGCGGCCCGCGTGGCTCGGGAATGGACAGCTGCACGTACCGCTCGCCGAACAGGGTCTTCGGGATGAGCAGCGCGGAGACGTTCTTCGGCAGCTTCTCCGACTTGTCCGGGTCCAGTGCGAGCGTGATCTCCGCTCCGCTCGCACTGGACCGGATCTCACGCACCTCGCCGACGACCACGCCGCGCGCCTTGACCTCCGACGCGACGTGGAGCTGGTTGCCCACCCGGTCGGTCTTCAGGGTGACCGACACCGAGGAGACGAACTCCTTGCGGTAGATGGCGACCGACAGCGAGACGAACGCGAGCATGGCGGCCAGGAAGAAGACCCCGGCCGTGCGCCGCACGTACTTCTGCCTGCGTTCCTTTCTCATCCGGCCACCTTCACCGTCGTGGTGGCGCCCCAGATGGCGAGGCTGAGGAAGAAGTCGAGCAGGCTCACCGCGACGATCGCGGTCCGCACCGCGCGGCCGACGGCCACGCCGACCCCGGCCGGGCCGCCGCTGGCGCGGTAGCCGTAGTAGCAGTGCGACAGCACCACGATCACGCTGAACACGAGCACCTTGAGGAACGACCAGAGCACGTCGATCGGGGGCAGGAACAGCTGGAAGTAGTGGTCGTAGGTGCCGGCCGACTGGCCGAAGAACCAGATGGTCACCTGCCGCGAGGCCACGTACGAGGTGAGCAGGCCGATCGCGTAGAGCGGGATGATCGCCAGGAAACCCGCCACGATCCGGGTGGCCACCAGGTACGGGATGCTCGGCACGCCCATCACCTCGAGCGCGTCGATCTCCTCGGAGATGCGCATCGCGCCGAGCTGGGCGGTGAAGCCGCAGCCGACCGTCGCCGACAACGCGATGCCCGCCACCAGCGGCGCGATCTCGCGGGTGTTGAAGTAGGCGGA
The DNA here is from genome assembly GCF_003312875.1 of Amycolatopsis albispora. Taxonomy (NCBI): domain Bacteria; kingdom Bacillati; phylum Actinomycetota; class Actinomycetes; order Pseudonocardiales; family Pseudonocardiaceae; genus Amycolatopsis; species Amycolatopsis albispora. The sequence continues at coordinate 4,086,803 of NZ_CP015163.1, read as the reverse complement.
GATGAACCCGGCGAAGGCCGAGGTGCCGACCTGGTTCAGCGCCGAGTAACCCTGGATGCCGACCACCGCGCCGGTGAACACGGTCATCCCGACCATCACGCCGATCGTGCCGCCGATCACCGCCAGCGCCCCGCTGCCGAAGCTGACCTCGGCCAGCAGGCGGACGATCTCCTTGCTGTAGCGGAAGATCGCGCGCGGGGTCCAGGCCAGCGCCTTGAGGTAGAACAGCACCTGGTCGCCCAGGGTGTCCAGGAAGCCGAACCGCCGGTCGATCGCGCGGCCGGCGCGCCGCACCCGCGTGTCGGGCGGGAACCCGGTCTCGGTCATCACATCCCCTTCGGCGGCACCAGCTGCAGGTACAGCGAGCTGAGCACCAGGTTCATCAGGAACAGCAGCAGGAAGGTGATGACCACCGACTGGTTCACCGCGTCGCCGACGCCCTTCGGCCCGGCCTTGGGGTTGAGCCCGCGGTAGGCCGCCACGATCCCGGCCACGAACCCGAACAGCAGCGCCTTGATCTCGCTGATCCACAGGTCGGGGAGCTGGGCGAGCGCGGAGAAGCTGGCCAGGTAGGCACCGGGCGTGCCGTCCTGCATGAGCACGTTGAACACGTAACCGCCGAGCACGCCGACCACGCTGACCAGGCCGTTGAGGAACACCGCCACCGCCATCGCGGCGAGCACGCGGGGCACGATCAGCCGCTGCACCGGGGAGACGCCGAGCACCTCCATGGCGTCGATCTCCTCGCGGATGGTGCGCGAGCCGAGGTCGGCGCACATCGCCGAGCCACCGGCGCCGGCGATCAGCAGCGCGGTGACCACCGGGCTGGCCTGCTGGATGATCGCCAGCACGCTGGCCGCGCCGGTGAACGACTGCGCGCCGATCTGCGTGGTCAGCGAGCCGAGGTGCAGGGCGATGACCGCGCCGAACGGGATGGAGACCAGCGCGGTGGGCAGGATCGAGACGCTGGCGATGAACCAGAACTGCTGCACCAGCTCGCGGAACTGGAACGGCCGCTTGAAGATGGACCGCGCCACGTCCAGGCCGAGCGCGTAGAGCCTGCCGGTCTCCCGGACCGCGCCAGCGCCGGGAAACGAGCGGGTCTTCGTGCTCATTCCGGCACCTTTCGGCTGCTGTGACCAGGGTTACTGACCAGTACGCTAACTACGGGCCTGGCGGTCGACAAGCGATCCGCAAGATCGGCTGATTACGGTCCTGACAAGGCGTTTTTCCTTGTGCGCCAGTGACAAATCCGCCGTCGGGGAGCTGTCCGAAAGTGAGCAAGACCCGGCGCGGGGTGGCAAACGGAGCAGTGCGCGGGCATCCTGGAGGGGCCGCCCCGGGTGCGCCCGGGTGCTTCCGGGCCCGCCCCGGCGGCGCTCGAGTGGCTCTCGACGGCCGGTGCGGGCTGCCCGCACCACCTCCGAGCAGGCAAGATCGCGTTAGGGGACCCCCCTTTTCGGGGCCTGTTCGCGGGCATGTAATGTTCTCTTCGTCGCCAGGGAGACCGGGCGGACAGCGAGAAACAAAACTTCGTGTGTTGCTTGAGAACTCAACAGTGTGCTAGTGAACTAAGCCAGTAGAGCTTATATTGAAACCCCCTCGTCGGGGTTTCCTTTGAGGAATACTAGATAGTAGTCTAGATCAAATTCATTGTTGGAGAGTTTGATCCTGGCTCAGGACGAACGCTGGCGGCGTGCTTAACACATGCAAGTCGAACGATGAAGCCCTTTCGGGGGTGGATTAGTGGCGAACGGGTGAGTAACACGTGGGTAATCTGCCCTGTACTTTGGGATAAGCCCTGGAAACGGGGTCTAATACCGGATAGGACCGCGCATCGCATGGTGTGTGGTGGAAAGCTCCGGCGGTACGGGATGAACCCGCGGCCTATCAGCTTGTTGGTGGGGTGATGGCCTACCAAGGCGACGACGGGTAGCCGGCCTGAGAGGGCGACCGGCCACACTGGGACTGAGACACGGCCCAGACTCCTACGGGAGGCAGCAGTGGGGAATATTGCACAATGGGCGCAAGCCTGATGCAGCGACGCCGCGTGAGGGATGACGGCCTTCGGGTTGTAAACCTCTTTCGACAGGGACGAAGCGCAAGTGACGGTACCTGTAGAAGAAGCACCGGCTAACTACGTGCCAGCAGCCGCGGTAATACGTAGGGTGCGAGCGTTGTCCGGAATTATTGGGCGTAAAGAGCTCGTAGGCGGTTTGTCGCGTCGGCCGTGAAAACTGGAGGCTTAACCTTCAGCTTGCGGTCGATACGGGCAGACTTGAGTTCGGTAGGGGAGACTGGAATTCCTGGTGTAGCGGTGAAATGCGCAGATATCAGGAGGAACACCGGTGGCGAAGGCGGGTCTCTGGGCCGATACTGACGCTGAGGAGCGAAAGCGTGGGGAGCGAACAGGATTAGATACCCTGGTAGTCCACGCTGTAAACGTTGGGCGCTAGGTGTGGGCGACATTCCACGTTGTCCGTGCCGTAGCTAACGCATTAAGCGCCCCGCCTGGGGAGTACGGCCGCAAGGCTAAAACTCAAAGGAATTGACGGGGGCCCGCACAAGCGGCGGAGCATGTGGATTAATTCGATGCAACGCGAAGAACCTTACCTGGGCTTGACATGCACTGGAAACCGGCAGAGATGTCGGCCCCCTTGTGGCCGGTGTACAGGTGGTGCATGGCTGTCGTCAGCTCGTGTCGTGAGATGTTGGGTTAAGTCCCGCAACGAGCGCAACCCTTATCCTATGTTGCCAGCGGTTCGGCCGGGGACTCGTGGGAGACTGCCGGGGTCAACTCGGAGGAAGGTGGGGATGACGTCAAGTCATCATGCCCCTTATGTCCAGGGCTTCACACATGCTACAATGGCTGGTACAGAGGGCTGCGATACCGTGAGGTGGAGCGAATCCCTTAAAGCCGGTCTCAGTTCGGATCGCAGTCTGCAACTCGACTGCGTGAAGTCGGAGTCGCTAGTAATCGCAGATCAGCAACGCTGCGGTGAATACGTTCCCGGGCCTTGTACACACCGCCCGTCACGTCATGAAAGTCGGTAACACCCGAAGCCCATGGCCCAACCCCTTGTGGGAGGGAGTGGTCGAAGGTGGGACTGGCGATTGGGACGAAGTCGTAACAAGGTAGCCGTACCGGAAGGTGCGGCTGGATCACCTCCTTTCTAAGGAGCAACACATCCCAGCCCACGGGCTGGGAGTGGCCAGGGTTCAAGTGCCGAATGTGTACTTGCCGTGGTTGCTCAAGGAATTGTGGAACTACTGGTTATGGTCGATGGTCGGGTTGTCGGCGGTTGAGTACTGCTTCCTTCGGGGGGCGTGGAAATGCCGGGTGGTGGCTTGGGCAGAGGTTGTTTGCTGGCACGCTGTTGGGTCCTGAGGCAGCACGCTGGTGTTGTTTCTGGTGTGGTGTTTGAGAACTGTAGAGTGGATGCGAGCATCTTTGTGGTCAAGTTGTTAAGAGCACATGGTGGATGTCTAGGCATCAGGAGCCGATGAAGGACGTGGGAGGCTGCGATAAGCCTCGGGGAGCTGTCAACCGAGCTGAGATCCGAGGGTGTCCGAATGGGGAAACCCAGCACCAGTTATGTGGTGTTACCCGCCGTTGAATATATAGACGGTGTGGAGGGAACGCGGGGAAGTGAAACATCTCAGTACCCGTAGGAAGAGAAAACAACCGTGATTCCGTGAGTAGTGGCGAGCGAAAGCGGATGAGGCTAAACCGTGCGCATGTCAAGCTGTCAGGCGTTGTGTGTGCGGTGTTGTGGGACCTGTCTTCCAGGAACTGACATTTCTGGCATGATGCTGCATGGTTAGTGGAATCACCTGGGATGGTGGACCGGAGTGGGTGAGAGTCCCGTACGCGAAAACTGTGTTGGTGTTGTGTGATGGTGTTCCCGAGTAGCAGCGAGCTCGTGGAATTTGCTGTGAATCTGCCGGGACCACCCGGTAAGCCTAAATACTTCCTGGTGACCGATAGCGGACTAGTACCGTGAGGGAAAGATGAAAAGTACCCCGGGAGGGGAGTGAAAGAGTACCTGAAACCGTGTGCTTACAAGCCGTCAGAGCCTTGTGAAGGGTGATGGCGTGCCTTTTGAAGAATGAGCCTGCGAGTTAGTGCTGCGTGGCGAGGTTAACCCGTGTGGGGTAGCCGTAGCGAAAGCGAGTCTGAATAGGGCGTCTGTAGTCGCGTGGTCTAGACCCGAAGCGGAGTGATCTACCCATGGCCAGGGTGAAGCGCCGGTAAGACGGTGTGGAGGCCCGAACCCACTTAGGTTGAAAACTGAGGGGATGAGCTGTGGGTAGGGGTGAAAGGCCAATCAAACTCCGTGATAGCTGGTTCTCCCCGAAATGCATTTAGGTGCAGCGTCGTATGTTTCCCATCCGGGGTAGAGCTACTGGATGGCCTAGGGGCCTTACCGGGTTACCGAAGTCAACCAAACTCCGAATACGGGTGGGTGAGAGTGCGGCAGTGAGACGGCGGGGGATAAGCTTCGTCGTCGAGAGGGAAACAGCCCAGAACACCAGCTAAGGCCCCTAAGTGTGTGCTCAGTGGGAAAGGATGTGGGATTGCCCAGACAACCAGGAGGTTGGCTTAGAAGCAGCCATCCTTGAAAGAGTGCGTAATAGCTCACTGGTCAAGTGGTCCTGCGCCGACAATGTAGCGGGGCTTAAGCACATCGCCGAAGCTGTGTCATTGACACAATAGATCCGCTTCGCTCTTCGGAGCGTTGTGTAGTCGTGTTGATGGGTAGGGGAGCGTCCTGCATCCAGGGAAGCCGCGGTGTGAACCAGCGGTGGAGGGTGTGGGAGTGAGAATGCAGGCATGAGTAGCGAATGCAGAGTGAGAAACTCTGCCGCCGGATGACCAAGGGTTCCTGGGCCAGGCTAATCCGCCCAGGGTAAGTCGGGACCTAAGGCGAGGCCGACAGGCGTAGTCGATGGACAACGGGTTGATATTCCCGTACCCGAGCATGTGCGTCCCTGATGAGGCAGTTGATACTAACCACCCAAAGCTGTTGTTGGATCCTTCGGGTGAAGACTTCAGTGGAGCGTGGGGCCTGATTCTGTAGTAGTCAAGTGATGGGGTGACGCAGGAAGGTAGCTCCGCCAGTGAATGGTAGTACTGGTGTAAGCGTGTAGCCCGGAGTGTAGGTAAATCCGCACTCCGTGAAGGGTGAGACGTGATGCGTAGCCGATTGAGGTGAAGTAGAGTGATCCTATGCTGCCGAGAAAAGCCTCTAGCGAGTGCGTGCACGGCCCGTACCCCAAACCAACACAGGTGGTCAGGTAGAGAATACTAAGGCGATCGGGTGAACTGTGGTTAAGGAACTCGGCAAAATGCCCCCGTAACTTCGGGAGAAGGGGGGCCAAACACCTTGAAGTCCCTTGCGGGCTAGGGGTGGGTGGCCGCAGAGACCAGCGGAAAGCGACTGTTTACTAAAAACACAGGTCCGTGCGAAGAAGTAATTCGATGTATACGGACTGACGCCTGCCCGGTGCTGGAACGTTAAGAGGACCGGTTAACTCCCTTTGGGGGGTGAAGCTGAGAATTTAAGCGCCAGTAAACGGCGGTGGTAACTATAACCATCCTAAGGTAGCGAAATTCCTTGTCGGGTAAGTTCCGACCTGCACGAATGGCGTAACGACTTTCCGGCTGTCTCAACCACAGGCCCGGCGAAATTGCATTACGAGTAAAGATGCTCGTTACGCGCGGCAGGACGGAAAGACCCCGGGACCTTTACTATAGTTTGGTATTGGTTTTCGGTTCGGTTTGTGTAGGATAGGTGGGAGACTGTGAAGCCTTCACGCTAGTGGGGGTGGAGTCGTTGTTGAAATACCACTCTGGCCGGATTGGGAATCTGAACCTACGCCCATGATCTGGGTGAGGGACAGTGCCTGATGGGTAGTTTAACTGGGGCGGTTGCCTCCTAAAGGGTAACGGAGGCGCCCAAAGGTTCCCTCAGCCTGGTTGGCAATCAGGTGTTGAGTGTAAGTGCACAAGGGAGCTTGACTGTGAGACTGACGGGTCGAGCAGGGACGAAAGTCGGGACTAGTGATCCGGCACCTCCTGGTGGAAGGGGTGTCGCTCAACGGATAAAAGGTACCCCGGGGATAACAGGCTGATCTTGCCCAAGAGTCCATATCGACGGCATGGTTTGGCACCTCGATGTCGGCTCGTCGCATCCTGGGGCCGGAGTAGGTCCCAAGGGTTGGGCTGTTCGCCCATTAAAGCGGCACGCGAGCTGGGTTTAGAACGTCGTGAGACAGTTCGGTCCCTATCCGCCGCGCGCGTAGGATACTTGCGGAAGGCTGTCCCTAGTACGAGAGGACCGGGACGGACGAACCTCTGGTATGCCAGTTGTCACGCCAGTGGCATGGCTGGTTGGCTACGTTCGGAAGGGATAACCGCTGAAGGCATCTAAGCGGGAAGCCTGTTCCTAGATGAGGTATCCCACCCCTTTGTGGGTTAAGGCCCCCAAGAGACGATTGGGTTGATAGGCCAGAAATGGAAGCGCAGTAATGTGTGGAGTTGACTGGTACTAATAGGTCGAGGACTTGCTACAAAGGTGCTTCGCATCCACTCTACGGTGTCTGAGACACCACACCAGAAACGTTTGAGCAGCATTGTGTGTTGTTTCGTAGTGTTTCGGTGGTTATAGCGGCGGGGAAACGCCCGGTCCCATTCCGAACCCGGAAGCTAAGCCTGCCAGCGCCGATGGTACTGCACTCGAAGGGGTGTGGGAGAGTAGGACGCCGCCGAACTTAACTTGATGAGGTAGACGGGTGGGGCCCGAGCCAGGACATGGCTCGGGCCCCACCCTTTTTCATGCCCGCAGCCAGAAGGCCGGAGTCCCCCGCCCTTCTTTTGTGTCAGGAGGAAGGCTCAGGTCCCCTTTGTGCCCGAAGCAGCAGGGCTGGGTGCTTCCGGCCGCCGTTTTTTCGTGCCCGAAGGAGCTCCGCTTCCTTTTGTGCTCGACGCAGGGGCTGGTGGCCTCTGGTCCCGTTTTTGCTGTCTGGCACAGGGCTGGGATCTCGCCTGCCTTGGGTCCGCGGTCAAGCTTGGGTCCGCGGTCAAGGCAGCGTGCGAGCCCACCGGGGCCAGGCCGCGCAGGCCGAGCCGCGCAGGGCCGAGCTGGGTAGGCCGAGCTGGGCAGGCCGAGCTGGGCAGGCCGAGCCGCTGAGCTGCCGGGTCGCCGCCTCGCCGAGGGGCGCGAGTGGCGCCGAGGGTGCTGCGGCGCCCCGGGTTCCGGATTCTGGGGACCGGTCGTCGAAGAGGGGCCGGGCGTCGAAGAGGGGCCGGTCGTCGAAGAGGGGCCGGGCGTCGGGGAGGGGCGGGCGAAGGCGGGGCCTGCGACCGCATTCGTGATCGGGGCGGAGTCGTGCGAGTGTGCCGGCCGCCCAGGTGACTCGGCAAAGACGTATCGCGGTGACAATTTCCGGGGGCGCATTTGTCGGGAAGTGAGCAAAGAATGGGTGTGGCAATTTTGGTGGCTTGTATCCCGCCGGTCCCCAGAACTAGCATACTCGTCAGTAAGTTGCACTTCCGCCGACCCCCGAACAGAGGAATTGCGATGTCGAAAATGTTGTCCAGGTTCCGCAGACCGGCCGCGGTGATGGCCATGGTGATGGCCGTTTTCGGCGCCGGGGTACTGGCCGCGGCGCCCGCGTCGGCGGCCACGATCAAGGTTCGCTACCCGGTCTCCGGCGAGTCGGTGGTGAAGAAGACCGGCAGCCCCCTCGCGCTCGGGCCCGGCACCCTGGACACCACCGTGACCACCAAGCCCGGCGGCGGCGACGTCTCCGGCGTGCTCACCATCCCGCCCGCCAAGGCCTCCTTCGAGGTCTTCGGCTTCATCCCGGTCAAGGCCACCGTCACCGTCATCCCCACCGGCCCGGTCACCGGCGAGATCAAGCAGGGCGTCATCACCACCCACGCCGACGCCTACATCCAGCTCAGCGACATCTGGGTGGCCGGCGTTTTCTACACCCCGGTCGGAAACGAGTGCAAGACGCAGACCCCGGTCGGCATGGACCTCAAGTCCGAAGGTGACTTCACCATTTTCAACGGCGGCACCGTCTCCGGCACCTACACCATTCCCGAGTTCAAGAACTGCACCATTTTCGCCCCGTTGCTCAGCTCGCTGGTGTCCGGCCCGGACAACACCATCAAGCTGGTCCTCGGCAAGGCCTCCTCGCTGCCCTGATCACCAAACCTGATCACCACGAAGCAGAAGGCCCGCCATCCCGAACCGGGACGGCGGGCCTTTCCGCGTGCGGCCTACTTGCCGACCGTCTTCAGCACCAGCGTGACCTGGTTGCCGGGGCCGGACACCAGCCCGGTGATGATCGGCGAGATGTCCTCCTCCACCCCGCACCCGCTGAACGGCGGAATGGTGAACGACCGCTGCGACTCCAGCGGCGCGTCCGGATGGGTGCCGATGGTGCCGCCGGCGGTCACCAGGTACTGCCCCCACAGGTCCAGCGAAACCTTGCCGGTGCGGCAGTCCGGGCCCACGTCGTACGGCACGCCGTTGATCTCCACGTCACTGATCCGCAGGATCACCTCGGTGTGCGCGAACAGCATGCTGTCCGGCTTCGGGAAGGTGCCCTCGGTGAAGGTGAGCTTGCCGTTCGCGTCGTTCGCGGGCAGGAACTCCGCCATCCCGGTCACCGGCAGGAAGTCGAAGGCGTAGAACGGCGTCTTCGCCTTCGGCAGCGCCACGTCACCGCGGATGCCCGGCGGATTGATGTACTGCCCGCCGTTGACCATCATGCCCGGGCCCAGCACCACCTTCGCGCCGGTTTTCGCCACGGTCGACTCGCCGTTGATGTACTGCGCGGTGAGCGGGAACAGCGGTGCGGCCATGATCCCCGGCCCCGCTTCGGCGGCCTGCATGCCCGGAGCGGAAGGCATTCCCGGCAACAACGCGCCGTCCGATCCCGGCGCGCCCGGCATCCCGGGCAGCGGGGGAGCGCCCGGTGCGCCCGGCTCTGGCTCGCCGGGCAGCAGCACGGCCACCGCGCCCAGCAGGAAGTCCTGTTCGGGAGCCGGTTCGCAGACCGCTTCGACGAGCACCTCGGTGCCCATGGTGCCCTCGGCCGGGTGCGTGGTCAGCGTGATCGACGGCGGCCCGACGGAAATGGTGAGCGAGCCCGCCGCGTTGGTCTGCCAGACCGGGGCGGTGCCAGTCGACTTCACCGTCAGCGCGCCGGTTTCCGGCACCGGCGTCGCGGGCACCGGCAGCTCGGTGCTCACCGTTTCGGGCTTCGCGTCCTGCACGCCGAGCAGGTTCGTGGTGACCGTGCCCTCGATCGATGCGGGCGCGCCGAGCGCGGGCCACAGCGCCTCGGGCAGGACCAGCTCGGCGTTCAGCGCCCCCGCGGCGACCGGCTCCCCGACCAGCACCGAGGTGGGCAGCGTGGTGTCGATGGTCAGGCCGACCGGCAGCGGTTCGGTCGTGCCGAACGCGCACTGGTAGGTCAGCGCCAGCGACACCGGGACGTGCTCCGCCGGTGCGTCGGGTGCTTCCGGGGCGGCGGAACCCGCGCCGGTCAGCCCGCTGGTCAGCCCGGCGGCGAGCAGCGCGACGGCCGCTCCGGTGCCGAGCCGTTCCCGGAGTTCTTTCTGTGCCATGCGCCGTTCCTTCGCCGGAATGCCGGGGTGCCGGAAGGCCGGAAACTCCGGCCACGCGTCGGGGGCGTGGCCGGAGCACCGGGGGAAACTACCTGTTGCGGTGAAATCAGCCGATCGTCAGCGACGGCGAGAACGCCGTGTCCTGACCTTCGTTGAGCGTGCAGTTGAAGGATTCCGGGCCCTGCCATTCGGGGGTGGCATTGGTGTAGTGGAAGTCCAGCGACGCCGAGAAGGTCTGGCCGAGCGACGCGGTCAGCGTCTGCCCGCTCGCCCCCGCGGTGATCGCGGGCACCACCGTGTTCGGCCCCTGGACCGCGTTGACCGGGAAGGCCGCGTCGGGGTCGGGCACGAACTGCTCCGGCACGTCGAGGCCGGTCACGTTGACCGTGCTCGGGGTCCCGTTGGTCACGTCCACGCTGGCGTCGGCGGTGCCGCGGACACCGTCGATGCCGCCCAGGTAGTACAGCGCGCTGACCACGTCGGCAGGCACGGTGGCCACCGCGGTCACGGTGTGGGCCTGGAAGGTGCCTCCCGCCGAGATCGCGTCCGGGCCCTGGAAGGTGGCCGTGACGTCGAGGAGGTTCTCGCCGATCAGCGGGTAGTTGCAGGTGTAGGACAGCGTGGTGGTGGTGCTGTACGCCTGGTCGGCCAGTGCGGTACCGGCGCCGGCCACGGTCAGGCCGAGCACCATGCTCGTGGTCGCCATACCGGCGAAGAGTCTGCCGAATCGTCGTGACATAAGCGATAATCTCCTCAGTCGTTCTGCTGGTCCGCGTAAAACGGGCACGGCGGCTGCTCGCCGATTCTTCGGCGGCCGAGTAAAGTGGAGATCGATCCCGGGGTAGAGCTGATACCGGACGGCGGAGCCCCCTTTTTACACCGTCCGTTCTCGGGTTACCCGCTAGTAGATTACGAGCGTGTGTCCTGGCGAATCAAGAGGGCGCAAGGAATCCAGGGCAAACTCGGCTCCTGTATCGGTGAATTTGTCACCTCCGCCGGATCGGCCGCCCCGGCTTTGTCACCAGCGTATGAAAAATGACCCCGGTAACCGCGACGGACCGTGTTCGGCGTGGTCCTGTCGTAAAGTTCGACTGTCTTCTACGCATGCCGCGTTCGGGCGAACGGCCGCAGGTGATGGTCCGGAGGAACAATGCGGAAATCGGCTTCGCTCGTGGTGGGCGCGCTGGGAGCGGGGCTGTTGCTGGCCGGCGCGCTGACCGCGGTGTCGGTGGAACCCGAGCCCGCGCCGCCCGCGCCACCACCGGCCACCGAGTCGTCCGCGTCGTCCGAGCCCGCGCCGCCGGTCGAGGCCGCCGCGGCAGCGGACGGCACCGGCGGGGTCATCGCCTGGGGCAACGGCATCTGGCAGCAGCGGCCGGTGCCCGCCGGGCTCACCGCCGGGGTCGCGGAAGTGCGCGTCGGTGGCGTGCACGCGCTCGCGCGCAAGGCGGACGGCACCGTGGTCGCCTGGGGCAACAACATCTACGGGCAGACCACCGTGCCCGCCGAGGCGCAGGGCGCCAGCGCGCTCGCGGCCGGGTGGGGGCACAGCCTCGCGCTCAAGAACGGTGGTGTCGTCGCCTGGGGCAACGACTGGTTCGGGCAGCTGAAGGTCCCCGACGCGGCAAAGTCCGGTGTCACCGCCATCTCTTCCTACGGCTTCCACAACCTCGCGCTCAAGCAGGGCGGGCAGGTGGTCAGCTGGGGACTGCGTGACGACGTGCCGCCGGAAGCGAAGTCCGGCGTGAGCGCGATTTCCGTCGGCGGCGACCACAACCTGGCGCTGAAGAACGGCGGGGTCATCGCCTGGGGCGGCAACGACTGGGGTCAGCTCGACGTGCCGGCCGCGGCGAAGTCCGGGGTCACCGCGATCTCCGCGGGCTGGGACCACAACCTCGCGCTCAAGTCCGACGGCACGGTGATCGCCTGGGGCAACAACGAGTACAAGCAGGCCACCGTGCCCGCCACGGCCACCGGCGTGACCGCGATCGCGGCGGGCTGGACGCACAGCGTCGCGCTGCTGTCCACCGGCAAGGTGATCGCCTGGGGCTGGAGCAACAGCAGCGCGATCGCGGTGCCCGCGGCGGCGGGATCGGGCGTGTTCGCGATCGCCGCCGCCGACCGGTTCAACCTCGTGCTGAAGTGACCAGCTCGTAGGAGCGCTTCCGGTCCTCTTCGCCGTGGACCATGGTGGTGATCATCAGCTCGTCCGCGTCGGTGTCCTCGAGCAGGGCTTCCAGGCCCTTGCGCACGGTCTCCGGCGAGCCGAGCACGGTGGTGCCGAGCCGTTCCTCGACGAACATGTTGTCGACGTCGGTGTACGGGTAGGCGGCGGCTTCCTCCGGCGTGGGCAGCGGGATCGGCCGCCCGCGGCGCAGGCTGAGGAAGGTCAGCGCGCTCGGCCCGGCCAGGTAGCGCGCGTGCTCGTCGGTGTCCGCGGCGAGCACGGAGACACCCAGCATCACGTACGGCTTGTCGAGCACCTCGGACGGCTGGAACGACTCGCGGTACAGGCGCACCGCGGGGATCGTGTTCTGCGCGCTGAAGTGGTGCGCGAAGCTGAACGGCAGCCCGAGCGCGCCGGCGAGCTGGGCGCTGAACCCGCTCGAACCGAGCAGCCACACCGGCACCTTGTACCCCTCCGCGGGGAACGCGCGCACGGCGCGGCCCTCACCCGGCTCGAAGTAGCCGCGCAGTTCCTGGAGCTTCTGCGGGAAGTCGTCGGCGGACAGCCCGGCGGGCCCGCGCAGCGCGAGCGCGGTGCGCTGGTCGGTGCCCGGCGCGCGGCCGATGCCCAGGTCGATGCGCCCGGGGTGGAAGGCCTCGAGCATGCCGAACTGCTCGGCGATCACCAGCGGCGCGTGGTTGGGCAGCATGATGCCGCCGGAGCCGACGCGGATGCGCTCGGTGGCGGTGGCGATGTGGCTCATCAGCACCGAGGTGGCCGAGCTGGCGATGCCCGGCATGTTGTGGTGCTCGGCCACCCAGTAGCGGTGGTAGCCGAGGCGCTCGGTGAACTTGGCCAGCTCGACGCTGCTCTCCAGCGCGGCCCGCGCGTCCGATCCGCTGACGATCGGCGCCAGGTCGAGCACGGACAGGGGCACTTCAGACAGGGAACTCACGCCTGGGTTGAACGCGCGCGGGCCCCGAAACCTTCCCTGCGGCTACTACGGCAGCCAGGAGGGATCGGAGGCCAGCACGGTCAGCTGCTGCGTGGCGCGGGTCAGCGCGACGTAGAGCACCCGGCGTCCCGTCGAGGACTCGGTGACCAGCTCCGCCGGTTCCACCAGGACGACCGCGTCGTATTCGAGCCCCTTCGAGTCGAGGCTGCCGACCACCTTGAGCCGTTCGTCGGCCTGGCCGGCCAGCCAGCGCTCGACCTCGGGCACCCGGTCCATGGCGCAGATCACGCCGACCGTGCCCTCGACCGCGCCCATCAGCTCCTTGGCCGCCGCCTGCACCGAGCTTTCCCACGCGGCCGGGTCGACCGGCCGGACCTCGGGCTCCAGCCCGGTGGTGCGCACCGCCTTCGGCAGCTCGTCGGCCTCGGCCTGGTTGGCGACCACCTTGGCCGCCAGGTCGAAGATCTCCGCCGAGTTCCGGTAGTTGGTGCGCAGGGTGAAGCGCCGGTGCGCGGTGCCGCGGCCGAACGCCTGCTCCCTGGCCTGCGCGGCCTCCGGCGGGTCCGGCCACGAGCTCTGCACCGGGTCGCCGACCACGGTCCAGCTCGCGTACTTCCCGCGCCGCCCGACCATGCGCCACTGCATCGGCGAGAGATCCTGCGACTCGTCGACCACGATGTGCGAGTACTCGTCGTAGTGCTCCGGCCGCTGCGGGCCGGTGCCGGTGGTGCCGCGCGCGACCGGCGCGGCGTCCAGCTCGATCGACTGGGCGCGGCGGCGGCGCTTCGGCGGCGGGCCGATCAGCACGCGCAGCTCGTCGAGCAGCGCGATGTCGGCCACCGACCAGCCGGTGGTGGTGTCGGCCAGCGAACCGGCCAGCAGGGTGATCTCCTCGCGGTTGAGCAGGCCCTTGCCCACCTTGGCCAGCCGCTTTTCCTCACCGAGCCAGCGCAGCACCTCGGCCGGGTGCAGCACCGGCCACCACACCACCAGGAACCGGTGGAAGTCGATGCGCTCACCGAGATCGGTGATCAGCTCGGCGCGCTCGGCGGTGCGGCCGTCGGCCTTCGCGTACTCCTCGGCCTTGTCGGCCAGCGCTTCGAGCAGGGTCTCCGCGGCCCGCACGCGCGACCGGTTCGGCGGCCCGCCCTGGGTGTGCACCTTGCGGCGGACCTTCTCCAGCTCCCGCGCGTCGAGCTTGAGCACCTCGCCCTTGTAGACGATGCGCATCTCGGTCGGCGCGTCCGGCGGGGTTTCGCGCATGGCGCGCGCGAGCAGCTTGCGCATCCGCGAGGAACCCTTGATCGCGGCGAGGCGGGCCGGGTCCTGGTGGGTGCCGGTGGCGCCGTCGAGCAGCTCACCGAGCGCGCGCAGTTCCACGTTCGTCTCGCCCATCGCGGGCAGCACGCGCGAGATGTAGTTGGTGAACACCCCGGACGGGCCGACCACCAGCACCCCGGCGCCGCCGAGCTGGCGGCGGTGGCGGTAGAGCAGGTAGGCGGCGCGGTGCAGGGCGACCGCGGTCTTGCCGGTGCCCGGCCCGCCGGTGATCTCGGTGACCCCGCGCCACGGCGCGCGGATCACCTCGTCCTGCTCGCGCTGGATGGTGGCGACGATGTCGCGCATCTTCTCGCCGCGGGACCGGCCGAGCGCGGCCATCAGCGCGCCCTCGCCGACGATCCGCATGTCCTCCGGCACCGATTCGGCCATCAGCACGTCGTCGTCGACGTCGAGCACGGTCTGCCCGGAGCAGCGGATCACCCGGCGGCGCACCACGTCCATCGGTTCCTCGGCGGTGGCCTGGTAGAACGCCGCCGCGGCCGGTGCGCGCCAGTCGGTGACCAGGTTGTCGAACTCGGCGTCGCGGATGCCGAGGCGGCCGACGTAGACCGGCTCGCTGTCGGAGGCGTGGTCGAGCCTGCCGAAGACCAGGCCCTCGTACTCGGCGTCGAGCGTCTGCAGGGTCTGGTTGGCGTGGTAGACCATCATGTCCCGCTCGAACAGCATCGACGCCTGCTCGAACACGGCCTCGCGCTGGGCGCCGTGGCCGAGTTCGTAGCCCTTGGCGCGCATCGCCTCGGCTTGGGTCCGCAGTTCCGCGAGCCGGGTGTAGACCCGATCGACGTGGGTCTGTTCGATGGCGATCTCGGCCCGTCTGACCCGAGGTTCCGACACGCAGCGCTCCTACAGCTCACTCGCCGGGAAGGGGAAGAACGACAATACGCGTCCCCGTGCCGGGGTACAGCCAGTCCCGGTCAAAAACACAGGTGCGACCATTTCCCGGTGACCAGGATCGTGGCGGGGACCGCCGGTGGCCGGAAGCTGAAGGTGCCGCCGAAGGGCACCCGGCCGACCTCCGAGCGGGTCCGCGAGGCCTTGTTCAACGCCCTGGAAGTGGCTGGTGAGCTGGACGGCGCCCGGGTGCTCGACCTCTACGCGGGCACCGGCGCGCTCGGCCTCGAGGCGCTTTCCCGCGGTGCGCGCGAGGCGGTTTTTGTCGAGGCCGACAAGCGGGCGGCCGACGTGCTGCGCGGAAATGTGACCGCACTCGCACTCGGTGGCGGGGTGCGGCACGGCAAGGCGGAGACGGTGCTCGCCGCCGGCACCGACGCGCCGTTCGACCTGGTGCTCGCCGATCCGCCGTACGACCTCGGCGCGGCGCAGCTGGCGGCGGTGCTGGGCGCGCTGGTCACCGGCGGCTGGCTGGTGCCGGGCGGGCTGGTGATCGTCGAGCGGGCGCTGCGCGACGGCGAACCGTCCTGGCCGGACGGCCTGGAGCCGTTGCGCACCAAGCGGTACGGCGACACGGCACTGCACTGGGCCGAATTCGCCGCGAGTTGATAGCGTCCGCGTCATGCGGCGCGCGGTCTGTCCCGGCTCCTACGATCCGGTCACCCTTGGGCACATCGACGTCTTCGAGCGGGCGGCCAAGCTGTTCGACGAGGTCGTGGTCACGGTCATGGTGAACCCGAAGAAGCACGGCCTGTTCTCCATCGACGAGCGGATGGACCTGATCACCGCCGCGGTCACCGGCATTCCCAACGTGCGGGTGGACTCGTGGCAGGGGCTGCTGGTGGACTACTGCCGGGACAACGACATCGTGGCCATCACCAAGGGCCTGCGCGCGGTCAGCGACTTCGACTACGAGCTGCAGATGGCGCAGATGAACCACCGGCTGACCGGGGTGGAGACGCTGTTCATGCCGACGAACCCGGAGTACAGCTTCCTGTCCAGCTCGCTGGTCAAGGAGGTGGCCACCTACGGCGGTGACGTCTCGCACCTGCTGCCGGACGTGGTGCACACCAAGCTGATCGAGCGGCTCGCGGAGAACCGCTAGTCCATTCGGAGCAGCGGGCCCCCTGAATGGTCCCGTTCGCTCGGACCGAGTTCACGTTCGTGTCTCCCGGTGATCACGTGATCGGGCTACGGTTCGTGAATGATTAACCAAAAGTCGCGTGTAGCAGGCGTTCTGCTGGCAATCCTGGTCGCCCTCTTCGGCGGCGCCACGGCGGTCTCGGCGGCTCCGGTGGCACCGGCCGCTCCGGTGACGGTGCAGGCCGAGTGCGGGGACACCTCCGGCTTCGAGCAGGCTCCGCTGGACTCCCTGCCCGCCGAGGCCGGTGAGACCTACGACCTGATCCAGCAGGGCGGCCCCTACCCGTACCCGCAGGACGACACCGTCTTCCAGAACCGCGAGCGGCTGCTCCCGCTGTGCGACTCCGGCTATTACCGCGAGTACACGGTGGAAACGCCGGGCAGCCCGGACCGCGGTGCGCGCCGCATCGTCAAGGGCGAGGGCGACGAGTACTTCTACACCGCGGACCACTACGAGAGCTTCGTGCTGATCACCGTCTGAAGGCACGCGGGCGCACGGGTCACCCGGTCGTGGCGGACACGCCGGGTGGCCCTTCTTCACGCCGTTCCACCCGGTGGACGGGCAGACTGGGGTCCGGCGAAGTGCGAAGTTCTGCCGTGAGGGAGTTGCCGTGTACCGGGTGTTCGAGGCCCTAGACGAACTGGTCACCATCGTGGAAGAAGCACGCGGCGTGCCGATGACGGCCAGTTGCGTGGTCCCGCGCGGTGATGTCCTCGAACTGCTCGACGACGTCCGCGACGCGCTGCCCGGCGAGGTCGACGACGCGCAGGACGTGCTGGACAAGCGGGACGAGCTGATCAACAAGGCCCGCCACGAGGCGGAGACCACGGTCACCGGCGCGAACGCCGAGGCCGAGCGGACCATCGCCGACGCCACCGCCGAGGCCGAGCGGCTGCTCGCCGACGCCCGCGCCCGCGCCGAGCAGATGGTCGCCGACGCACACGCCGAAGCCGATCGCACGGTGGCCGCGGGCCAGGCCGAGTACCAGAACCTCACCGAGCGCTCCCGCGCCGAGTCCGAGCGGATGATCCAGGCCGGCCGCGACGCCTACGACCGCGCGATCGACGAGGGCCGGGCCGAGCAGGCGCGGCTGGTCGCGCAGACCGAGGTGGTGCAGGCCGCGCACGCCGAGGCCGCGCGCATCGTCGACGAGGCACACGGCGAGGCCGACCGCCAGCGCGCCGACTGCGACGCCTACGTCGACGGCAAGCTCGCCGAGTTCTCCGAGCTGCTGGCGACCACGCTGCGCACGGTCGACTCCGGGCGCAACCACCTGCGTGCTCCGACCGGTCTCGGGCGCAACACCGTGTACGACTACCAGGCGTGATGCCGGCGCGCGTCGTCGCGTACAGTGGTGAGGTTGCGCACTCCGGTTTCGAGTGCTGCCCTATTTGCGCACCCTCTAACCTCGTAGCAGAGAGAGTCATGTCTGAAGACAAGAGCGCGCCGCACGTCGACGCGCGCAGTCCCTGGGTGCTCGACACCCGCGAACTCGGCCGCCGGGCGGGCCTGAGCCGCCCCGTGCAGCGCGACGTCGAGGTCACCAAGCCGCTCGGCGTGCCCGACGTGATCGTCGTGCCCGAAGGCGCCAAGGTGGAGCTCGACCTGCTGCTGGAGTCCGTGGTCGAGGGCGTGCTGGTCACCGGCGGGGCGGTGGCCCCGGTGTCCGGGCACTGCGCGCGCTGCCTCGACCCGATCACCGACGAGGTCGAGGTCGAGCTGACCGAGCTGTACGCCTACCCGGACTCGACCACCGAGGAGACCACCGACGAAGACGAGGTCATGCGCCTGGTGGACGACCGGATCGATCTCGAGCCGGTGGTCCGCGACGCGGTGGTGCTCGCGCTGCCGCTGGCCCCGCTGTGCACCGAAGACTGCGCTGGTCTGTGCAGCGAGTGCGGGGTGAAGTGGGCCGATCTCGAGCCCGGACACGGGCATGAGACCATAGACCCTCGGTGGGCCGCGCTGGTCGAGCGTTTCGACGAGAATCCGGCGTCCGGCCCGGACAAGCAAGCCTGACGAGCGCCAGCTCGAAGACCGCAAGCATGCCCGCGCACGCGGGCAGATCGTGATTGAGGAGAACCAGTCGTGGCCGTCCCCAAGCGGAAGATGTCGCGTTCCAACACCCGCTCGCGCCGCGCCCAGTGGAAGGCCGCCCCGGTGCAGCTGGTGCCCTGCTCCAACCGTGCCTGCAAGGCGCCCAAGCCGCAGCACATCGCCTGCCCGACCTGCGGCCAGTACGACGGTCGTCAGGTCGTCGAGCCCGCCTGAGGTAGCTGAGACATGGGGGGAAAGTCGCCCACCGGTCCGGCCAGCGATCCGACGCCCTTACTCGAGGCGCTCGGCGTCACCCTCGACGCCGAGCTCCTCCGGCTCTCCCTTACCCACCGGTCCTACGCCTACGAGAACGGCGGGCTGCTGCCGAACGAGCGGCTCGAGTTCCTCGGCGACGCGGTGCTCGGCCTGGTCGTCACCGACCACCTCTACAACGAGCACCCGGACCTGCCGGAGGGCCAGCTGGCGAAGCTGCGCGCGAGCGTGGTGAACATGCACGCGCTGGCCGGGGTCGCCCGCGGCCTCGGTGAAGGCGGCCTCGGCGCGCACCTGCTGCTCGGCAAGGGCGAGGAGCTGACCGGCGGCCGGGACAAGGCGAGCATTCTCGCCGACGGTCTCGAAGCCGTCATCGGCGCCACCTATCTCGCGCACGGCATCGAGACCGCGCGCAAGCTGGTGCACCACCTGTTCGACAACCTGCTCGCCGAGGTGCCGCTGCGCGGTGCCGGACTGGACTGGAAGACCAGCCTCCAGGAGCAGACCGCGTCGGCTGGGCTCGGCGTGCCCGAGTACCAGGTCGAGGACACCGGTCCCGACCACCGCAAGGAGTTCAGCGCCAAGGTGATCGTTGCCGGGCGCACCCTGGGCCACGGAGTCGGCACCACCAAGAAGGAAGCCGAGCAGAAGGCCGCCGAGGCGGCGTGGCGCACCCTCAACGACGAACTCACCCAGCAGGGCGATGCCGGAACTGCCTGAGGTCGAGGTCGTCCGGGCGGGCCTCGAGAAGCACGTTTCCGGGCGCACCATCGCCGAGGTGAGCGTGCTGCACCCGCGGGCGATCCGGCGGCACGTGGCGGGTGAGGCGGACTTCTCCGGCAGGCTCGCGGGGGAGCGGGTGCTCGCGGCTCGCCGTCGTGGCAAGTACCTCTGGCTGGAGCTGTCCGGGCAGGACGCCGTGCTGGCGCACCTCGGCATGAGCGGCCAGATGCTGATGCAGCCTGAGGACGCGCCGGACGAGAAGCACCTGCGGATCCGCGTGCGGTTCGACGACGACGGGCCGGAACTGCGGTTCGTCGACCAGCGCACGTTCGGCGGGCTGGCGCTGTCCGAACTGGTCGAAGCCGACGGCACGCTGCTGCCGAGCACCATCGCGCACATCGCGCGTGACCCGATGGACCCGGCGTTCGACCCGGTGGCCGCGGTCAAGGCGCTGCGCTCGCGGCGCACCGAGGTCAAGCGCGCGCTGCTGGACCAGACGCTGGTCTCCGGTGTCGGCAACATCTACGCCGACGAGGCGCTGTGGCGCTCACGCCTGCACTGGGCGCGGCCAACGGACAAGCTCACCACCAAGCAGGGCGCGGCCCTGCTCCAGGCCGCCACCGACGTGATGGGTGAAGCCCTGCTGGCCGGCGGCACCTCGTTCGACGCGCTGTACGTCAACGTCAACGGCCAGTCCGGCTACTTCGAGCGCTCGCTGGACGCCTACGGGCAGGAGGGCCGGGCCTGCCGCCGCTGCGGCACCCCGATCCGGCGGGACCCGTTCATGAACCGCTCGTCGTTCTCCTGCCCGCGCTGCCAGCCCAAGCCGCGGTTGACCAGGGCCTGAGCCGTCACCGGGGCATTCCCGGCCCGGGCACGACGTGGATCTGCGCCAGGTCGGTGAGCTGACCGCAGTTCACGCAGGTGGTCTGCTCGGTGATCGTTCCGGCGCAGCCGGTGTGCCGGTACCGGATGGGCGGGCCGTCGGGCGCCGCCCAGCGATCTCCCCATTGGGTGAGGGCAATGATCACGGGTGCCAGATCCAGCCCTTTCCGGGTCGCCGCGTAGGTGCCGCGATCGGGATTTTCCGGGTTGGGGCGCCGTTCGAGGATCCCCGAGTCGACGAGGCTGTCGAGGCGTTTGGCCAGGACGTTGGTCGCGATGCCCAGCCGCTGGAAGTCGGCGAAGCGGGTCGCACCGGCGAAGAGCACGTCGCGCACGATCAGCAGGCTCCACCGCTCGCCGACCGCTTCGAGCGCCCTGGCGGCGGAGCACACCTGCGTGTCGTAGGTCCTGCCCAGCACAGCGGTCACCCTCCCTCTTCGCTTGCTTCATGCAAGTCTACCTTGTAGCTTCACTTTCATCATGCAAGTGCGGTTCGAGGGCTTTCCGGAGGAAAAGATCATGGACACCACCACGCTTCGTGGCGCCTACCGTGCGCTGCTGGATGCCGCCGCCATGGTGGCAGGCGCGGACGACCTCACTGTGGCGGCGGGTGAGTGGAACGCGGAGCAGATCCTCGCCCACGTCAGCATCGTCAACGCCGTCACCATCGCCGCCGCGGGCACCGTCTCGTCGGGGGCCAACACCACCTACGACAACCGCATGGCCCTCGACGCGTGGACCATCGACCGGGTTATCGCCGCCGGTGGCGGCAACGCCGGGCTCCGCGATCGCATCCGGGCCCAGGGTGAGGCCCTGTGCGCGCTGGCCGAGCACGCGTTGAGCGAGACCGAGCTCGACACCGCGGTGCCCACCCTGCTCCTGTCCGCCGGAACGGTCCTGGTCGACCAGCTGGTGCCGCTGCGGGATCTCATCGCGGGCCTCGCCGACGTCGAACTGCCCGGCCACACCGCACAGCTGCTGGCCCTCCTGCCGGACACCACCCCGGCCCCTGTCCCCGCGTGATCCCCGCTTGATTCGGCTCGAGCTGCCTGGCAGGCCGAGATCGACCAGTTGCGGCTACGCGTGAAGGCGACGCGATCGCCGCGGCTCGTCGACGGCTGCCGATGGTCGAGGTCGACCCCGCGATCACGCTGACCGGCCCGCGGGGTCCGGTCACCCTGCTCGAGACCTTCGAGGGCCGCCGAGCAGTGTGAAGGCTGCACGTTCTTCAACGGCCAGGTCCGCGAACTGTCCTAGCTGCATTCGCGCGACATCACCTATGCCACCTTCTGCCAGGGTCCCTACGAGGAAAGCGTTCGCTACCGCGATTTCATGGGCTGGGACATGCCCTGGTATTCGGTGCGGGACTGCGCCGGCGAGCTGCTGGCCGGCCGCCCGTTCTTCCTGCTCGCCTGCTATCTCCGCGACGGCGACCGCGTGTTCGAGACCTACTGGACGACCATCCGCGGATTCGAGGCCTTCTCGCCGAGCCACGGGCTGATGGACATGACCGTCTACGGACGGCAGGAGACCTGGGAAGACTCACCCACCGGCTGGCCCCAGCGGTGGAACGCCCGCGACCCCGGCGTGTGGCGCACCGATGGGCGGCCGACGGCCTAGTGGTCCCGGCTGACCAGGTCCTGAGCTGAAACTACCGCCGGATGGCGGACTCTTGTGCACACTACTGCGCAATGCGTGCTAGTGTTCGCGGCGCAGAACTGGAGGCAACCGGTGGAGATCAGTCAGTTACTCAAAGGGGTGCTCGATCTCGCGGTGCTCGCGGTGCTCCGCGGGCACGACGGTTACGGCTACGACGTCCTCCGCCGGTTGAGACAGGCCGGGCTGGAAGAGGTCGGCGACGCGTCGGTGTACGGCACGCTGCGGCGGCTGTACAAGGCGGGCCTGCTGACGTCGTATGTCGTGCCCAGCGAAGAAGGACCGCACCGCAAGTACTACAGCTTGAACGAGTCGGGGCGCCAGCGGCTGGCGGAGTCGGGCAGAACCTGGACCACCTTCGCCAAGACGATGGACAGCCTGTTGGGAGAGGCAGCATGAGCACCCAGACTCCCGCCGTCGTGCGGGACTACCTGGCGAGGGTCCGGACCGCACTGGCCGACCTCCCGCCAGCCGAAGTGGACGAAATACTGGAGGACGTCCGCCCGCACCTGCTCGAGATCGGCACCGAGCTGGGCGAGGAGGGCACCCTCGCGGCGATGACCGAGCGGCTCGGTTCGCCGGAGAGCTACGCCGCGGAACTGCGTGCCGCGGGGGACTACCCGGCGCCGGAGCAGGCGGGCAGCAAGGGTGATTCCGACCTGGGGGCGCGGTTGGCGGTGTGGAGCATGGCCGCGATGGTGGTCATCCTGCTGCCGTTCGGCCTGTTCACCGCGTCGAGCCTGTCCGCGGAAGCGTTGCTGCTGCTGGTTCCGGCGGGCGCGGTGCTGGTCGCGGGCGGCTGGTACCTGGCGCGTCACGGGGACGGCGCGATCAACCGGCTGCCGGAGCTGAAGCCGTTGCGCACCTTGGCGGGGCGCGAGTCGAAGGCGTTGTCGTACCTGAAGTCGCTGCGCCCGGCGTGGTGGCTGCTGTGCGCGGCGGTGCTGGTGGTGTTCGGCCTGCTGCTGCTGGTGGACGAGGGCCGCGAGGGCATGCTGGCGCTGGCGGTGCTGGCCGTGATCGCCGCGGTGATCGTCTGGGTCGGGCCGAAGTCGGTGACCGACCGGAAGTGGCTGTGGCTGAGCCTGCCGGTTTCGGCACTGGTGCTCGGGGTTTCGCTGGGGCTGGTCGCCGAAGGCGTCTACAAGGTGGCGGACGGCCGATACGGGGGATACGGCTACGGCGGCTACCAGATGTCGAACACGGTGGACGGGCTGCCGGCGCTGAGCTACGGGAACTCGCAGGTGGAGAACATCTACGCGTTCGACGCCCAGGGCAAGCCGCTGACCGAGGTCTACCTGTTCGACCAGGAGGGCAAGCCGCTGACGCTGCCGAGGTACGGCTGTGAGGCCGACACCGGTGCGCGCCAGCGCAAGGGGGCGGACAACCAGTTCCCACGGCCGGAGATCGACCAGTACGGCTACGACGACCGGGGCAACTACAACGGGTACAACGCCTATCAGGCGGGGTGCCGCGAGGTGCCGGGTGTGCCGTTCACCGCGGCGATCCCGAAGGTGCCCGCGCCCGCGCCTGCGCCGGTTCCGCCGTCGGCGCCGGGGACTCCCGCGCCTGCTGTCCCGTCCGCACCGGCCACCGCACCGACGCCGACCGGCTGAGGGTGCGCGCGCGAAGCGAGGAGCGGGATTCGGGGCCCGCTCCTCGCTTCACTTATGTCCTAAGAGGACTGTCAGAACGCCGGTCGGTGGAGTTCGAGCTGGGCGAGCAGCTCGCGGCCCTTCTCCGCGTTGCGCGGCTGGGACAGCACGTCGTAGCGGCGGGCCACCAGCTGGCTGCTCGAGACGAAGTCGCGCTTGCCGCGCGTGGCGCCGTAGCTGATCGCCGCGAACACCATGCCGAAGCCGACACCGGAGAGCAGACCGATCAGGATCGGCGCGAACCCGGCGCCCGCGGTGAACATGCTCAGCAGCAGGCCGACAAAAAGCCCGAACCAGGCGCCGGACAGCGCCCCGCTGGTCAGCACCCGCCCCCAGCTCAGCCGCCCGGCGACGCGCTCGACCAACATCGGCTCGACCCCGACGATGGTCACGTCCTCCACCGGGAACTTGCTGTCGGCGAGGTGGTCGACGGCGCGCTGGGCGCCCTCGTACGAGTCGTAGGAGCCGATGGGCCAGCCGCTGGGCATGGTCGGCAGCTGCGGGGTGGCCTGGCCCCTGGTGAACGCGGTCTGCGAGAAAGCTGTGGTCATTGTTCTCACCTCTCTGCCCCTCACAACGTTCCTACCCGGGTGGACATGCCCGAAAACGCCAGTTCACAGCCACTTCTCAGACTGTGACCCGGGTCGCTCCAGCCGGGGCGGCGGCGCGCGGGGGTGTCACGAATGTGGCTTTCGAGACGCCAGACGTCCCGAAAGCCACATTCGTGACACCCGAGGACGCTCCGGCGGCGAGGGGGTGCGCGGAGGCGGCCGTGTCCGGAGGGGTCAGACGGCGGCGAGCAGTTCCGGGCGACCCGCCGGTGAGCCGTCCGGGAGCCAGCGGGCGAAGAACTCCGGGGCGAACAGCTCGTCCAGCACCATGTGCGCCGCCCCGATCAGGCCACCCTCTTCACCGAGCCGTGCCTTGTCGATTCGAAGCTCCCTTGTGGACAGTGGGAGCGACCGGCGGTAAATGGTTTCCCTGATGGTGGCCAGAAACAGATCACCGGCGCCGGCGATCTTGCCGCCGAGCAGGATGGTGGACGGGTTGTAGAAGTTCACCATGGTGGCCAGCATCGATCCGATCCGCTTGCCCGCCGCGACCAGCAGGCGCACCGCCTGGTGATCACCGGAACGCGCGGCGGCGGTGACGTCGGCGGCGGTGACCCGGCCGTGCTCGGCCAGCACCCGCGCCAGCGCCTCGCTCTGCCCGGTGCGCGCGAGTTCCTCGCCGTCGCGGGCCAGTGCCGAGCCGCCCGCGAGGGCCTCCAGGCACCCGGTTTTCCCGCAGCGGCAGACAACTTCGCCCGCCGGGCCCTCGTCCGCGACCGCGGCGTGGCCGATGTCGCCGGCGCAACCCTGCGCGCCGCGGTGCAGGGACCCGCCGTTGCTGATGCCCGCGCCGATCCCGGTGCCGATCTTGACGTAGAGCAGGTCGCCGCCGTGCTCGTGCCCGCGCGCGGCCGGGTCCCGCAGCTCGCCGAGGCAGAGCAGGTTCACCTCGTTGTCCACCCACACCGGCGCCCGGTACTTCGCGCCGAGCCGGTCGCGCACCGGGTAGTTGTTCCAGCCGGGCATGATCGGCGGTTCGGACGGCCGCCCGGTGGCGAATTCGACCGGGCCCGGCAGGCCGAGGCCGACGCCCCAGATGGCCAGTTCCTCGGACCCGTGCTCGGCCCACAGCTTGTCGAGCGTGGATTCGACCTCGTCGAGCACGATCTCCGGGCCCGCCGCGATGTCGCAGTCGCAGTGCGCGACGGCGAGCACCGTCCCGGCCAGGTCGGTGATGCCCGCGATGAAGCTGGTGGCCCCCAGCTCCGCGGTCAGGATCCGCCCGGCGTCCTTGCGGAACCGCAGCGTCCGCGCCTGGCGGCCGCCGGTGGAGGGGTTCAGCTCCCCCTCCTCCAGCAGCCCGGCGTTGAGCAGCGTGGTGATCCGCTGGGTGACCGCGGTCCGGCCCAGCCCGGTCCACTCGGACAGGGCCGGCCGGGTCTGCGCCTGCCCGCTGCGGACCAGCCGCAGCAGCTTGCCGTAGCTCGCGACCAGCTCGGAGTTCGGCGTTTCGCCTCCGGGCGGCTCTCCCATGGGATCCCCTTCTGCGTGACTCCTTTCATCATATACGCATGACCGTCACACTTCTGCATGGGAAAGACATTTCGCCCGGTAGGATCCGGCGAAAGGTTAGCCGAGCGTAAGGCTTGGGGTGTATTCCTCGAACCACGTCTGCAGTTCGAGCACCCGGTCGAGCCCTTGGCGCACCTCGTCGGTGACCTCCGCCGAGTCCAACTCCGCCGCCTTCGTCACCCATTCCCGGTCCGCGAGCCCGAACACCGCGGCGTCGCGGTCGGCGACCAGTTCCCGTGCCTGCTTCTGCAGCGCTTCCGCGTAGTGCGGGTCCTGCGTCGACGGGTACGGGCTCTTCACCCGCGAAACCACCGACTCCGGCAGCACGTGCTTCGTCGCGTGCCGCAGCAGGCTCTTCTCCCTGCCGTCGAAGGTCTTCAGCGACCACGGCGTGTTGTAGACGTATTCGACCAGCCGATGGTCGCAGAACGGCACGCGCACCTCGAGACCGACCGCCATCGACGCGCGGTCCTTGCGGTCGAGCAGCATGCGCACGAACCGCGTCAGGTGCAGGTGGCAGATCGTGCGCATCCGCCGTTCCAGCCCGCTTTCCCCGTCGAGGTGGTCCACCTGCGCGACCGCCGTGCGGTACTGGTCGCCGATGTAGTCGTCCAGAGCCAGCCCGTCGGTGACCTCCCGGCGCAGCATCGCGGTCCGGCCGCCGGTCAGCTCGCGGAACGCCAGCCACGGGAAGGTGTCGGCGTCGCGGGCGGCCTGGTCGTGGAACCACAGGTAACCGCCGAACACCTCGTCGGCCGATTCACCCGACAGCGCCACCGTCGACTGCTCGCGGATCGCCTTGAACAACAGGTACAGCGAAGTGTCCATGTCGCCCATGCCGCCGGGCATGTCGCGTGCCCTGACCACCGCGCGCCGCACTTCGGGATCGCTCAGCGCGGCCGAGTCCAGCACCACGTTCTGGTGCGCCGAGCCGACCAGGTTCGCCACGTCGCGGATGTACGGTGAGTCGGGCGTGGCGCGGATGCGGTCGGGCTGGAAGTTCTCCTCCTGCCCGGTGAAATCCACCGAAAAGGTGCGCAACTGCTCGCCTTCGTTCGCCACGTACGGCGCCGCGAGCCCGGTGACCGCGCTGGAGTCGAGGCCGCCGGAGAGCAGCACGCAGCGCGGCACGTCGGCGACCAGCTGCCGGTGCACGATGTCGGTCATCAGCTCGCGGACCTTCGCCACGGTCTCGTCCCGCGAATCCGTGTGCTCGGTCGCGGTCAGCTTCCAGTAGGTGCGGCTGCGGATGCCCGATTCGCTGACGGTCACCGTCGAACCCGGCTCGACCTCGTGCATGCCCTTCCACAGCGACCAGCCGGGTGTTTTGGTGAACGCCAGCAGCCCGCGCAGGCCGTCGTAGTCGACCTCGCGCCTGGCCGCCGGATTCGCCAGGATCGCCTTCGGCTCCGAGCCGAACAGCACGCCGTCGCGGGTGGGGTAGTAGTACAGCGGCTTGATGCCCATCCGGTCGCGCACCAGCAGCAGTTCGCGCGTGCGCTCGTCCCAGACGGCGAAGGCGTACATCCCGTTCAGGTGCTCGGGCACGCCCTGACCCCATTCCAGGTAGGCGTGCAGCACGACCTCGGTGTCGCTGCTGGTGGTGAACCGGTGGCCCTTGGCCGCGAGTTCCTCGCGCAGTTCGGCGAAGTTGTACGCCTCACCGCTGTAGACCAGCACCACGTCGCCGGACGGCGTGCGCTCGGTCATCGGCTGGCGCCCGCCGGGCAGGTCGATGATCGCCAGCCGCCGGTGGCCGAGCGCGGCGTGCGTGCCCAGCCAGGTGCCGGAGTCGTCCGGGCCGCGGCAGGACATGGTGGCCGTCATCGCGTCCACCACCTCGCCTCTGGTGCGCAGGTCCGATTCGTAGGAGATCCAGCCGGTGATACCGCACATGAGCCCGCCTCCTGGCTTACTTAGCTATGCGAAATATCCGTAACACCGTTGTAACGCGGGACCGCGGAAATGTCTGCCCGGTATGCCTGCTCCGCCCGAAGCGTCACCGGCGTTGTGGCGGGATTCACCGCGCGTCAAAAAGGCGTAAATGGCCAGGAAAACGGCGTCAAGGACGCGTTAGGCGGGCTCGGTCGCGGCCGGTGACCGGCGCATCGTCGCATCGATCACCGAAACGGGTGATCTTCAGATGGAGAGGTGCGAATTGGCCGACTTGTTCTACGCCGTGCTGCTGATCGGCGTTTTCATCGCGCTCGCGCTCACCCTGCGCGGGCTGGAAAAGCTGTGAGCGGCGCGGGTGTGGTGGCCAACGCCGTCGGCGGCGTGCTGGCGCTGGGGCTGCTCGTCTACCTGTTCGCCGCCTTGATCAGGCCGGAGAAATTCTGATGTCCGACACCACGGCCGGTCTGCTGCAGACCGGCCTGCTCCTGGTCGCGCTGGCGGTGGCGTACAAACCGCTGGGCGACTACATCGCCAGGGTGTATTCGAGTGAGAAGCACCTGAAGGGCGAACTGTTCATCTACCGCCTGGTCCGGGTGAACCCCGGTTCCCAGCAGCGGTGGAGCACCTACGCACTCGGCGTGCTGGCGTTCTCGCTGGTTTCGGTGCTGTTCCTGTACCTGCTCCAGCGGTTGCAGCCGCTGCTGCCGTGGGACCTCGGGCGGGGCTCGGTCGATCCCGGCACCGCCTTCAACACCGCGGTCAGCTTTGTCACCAACACCAACTGGCAGTCCTACGTGCCGGAGTCGGTGCTGGGGCACGGGGTGCAGATGTTCGGGCTGACCGTGCAGAACTTCCTGTCCGGCGCGGTCGGCATGGCGGTCGCGGTGGCGCTGATCCGCGGGTTCGTGCGGTCGAAGACCGACCGCCTCGGCAACTTCTGGGTGGACCTGACCCGCGGCACCGTGCGCATCCTGCTGCCGATCGCCTTCGTCTTCGCCATCGTGCTGGTCGCGCTCGGCGTGGTGCAGAGCCTGTCCGCGGGGGTCTCGGTGACCGGTCCCGACGGCTCCACCTCGACCATTCCGCTGGCGCCCGCCGCCAGCCAGGAGGCGATCAAGGAACTGGGCACCAACGGCGGCGGCATCTTCAACGCCAACTCCGCGCACCCGTTCGAGAACCCGAACTCCTGGACCAACCTGATCGAGATCTTCCTGCTGCTGGTCATCCCGGTGTCCATGCCCCGGGCGTTCGGCAGGCTGGTCGGCAGCCACAAGCAGGGGTACGTGCTGCTGTCGGTGATGGGCGCGCTGTGGGCGGCCATGCTGACCGTGTCGTGGCTGGGTGAGAACCACCCGAACGGCCCGGCGGCGCTGCTGGCCGGTGCCGCCATGGAGGGCAAGGAACAGCGGTTCGGGCTGAGCCTGTCCGCGTTGTTCGCCACCAGCACCACCGGCACCTCGACCGGCGCGGTGAACTCGACGCACGACAGCTTCACCGGGCTCGGCGGCGGGGTTCCGCTGCTGAACATGCTCTTCGGCGAGGTTTCGCCGGGCGGCGTGGGCACCGGGCTCTACGGCATCCTGGTGATGGCGATCATCGCGATGTTCCTGGCCGGGTTGATGGTCGGCCGCACCCCGGAGTTCCTCGGCAAGAAGCTCAGCCGCCGCGAGGTCACCTGCGCGGCGGTGGCGATGCTGGCCATGCCCGCGGTGGTGCTGCTCGGCACCGGCGCGGCGCTGATGCTGCCGGACACCACGAGCGCGATGACCAACAGCGGCCCGCACGGGCTGTCCGAGGTGCTCTACGCCTACGCCTCCACCGGCAACAACAACGGCAGCGCGTTCGGCGGGCTGACCGTGACCAGCGACTGGTTCCAGTCCTCGCTCGGCGTGGCCATGCTGCTCGGCCGGTTCGTCCCCATCCTGGCGGTGCTGTGCCTGGCCGGCTCGCTCGCCGCGCAGCCGAAGGTACCGGTGACCGCGGGCACGCTGCCCACCACCGGCCCGCTGTTCGGCTCGCTGCTCGGCGGCACGGTGGTGCTGGTCGCGGCGCTGACCTTCGTCCCGGCACTCGCCCTCGGTCCCATCGCGGAGGCACTGGCATGAGCCGAAAAGTGGGTACGGGCGTGTTCAGCCCGCGGCAGCTGCTGACCTCGCTGCCCGACGCCC
Organism: Amycolatopsis albispora; assembly: GCF_003312875.1. NCBI lineage: Bacteria > Bacillati > Actinomycetota > Actinomycetes > Pseudonocardiales > Pseudonocardiaceae > Amycolatopsis > Amycolatopsis albispora. The sequence goes on along the minus strand of NZ_CP015163.1, from coordinate 4,057,243 downwards.
TGCGCAAGCTGCACCCGCGGCACCAGCTGCGGAACCCGGTGATGTTCGTGGTCTGGGCGGGGTCGGTGCTGGTCACCGCCTTCGCGGCGGTCGAGCCGAGCGTGTTCACCGTGTTGATCGCGGTCTGGCTGTGGTTCACCGTGTTGTTCGCGAACCTGGCCGAGGCGGTGGCCGAGGGCCGCGGCAAGGCGCAGGCGGAATCCCTGCGGCGCACCAAGAAGGAGACCGTGGCCCGGCGGCTGACCGCCGACGGGTCCGAGGAGGAGGTGCCGGGCGCCGAACTGCGCGTCGGTGACCTGGTGGTGGTCGAGGCCGGTGGGGTGATCCCCGGTGACGGCGACGTGGTCGAAGGCATCGCCACGGTCGACGAATCGGCCATCACCGGCGAGTCGGCCCCGGCGATCCGGGAGTCCGGCGGCGACCGCTCGGCGGTCACCGGCGGCACCACCGTGCTGTCGGACCGGATCGTCGTGAAGATCACCACCAGGCCCGGTGAGTCCTTTGTGGACCGTATGATCGCGTTGGTGGAAGGGGCTTCGCGGCAGAAGACGCCGAACGAGATCGCGCTGACCATCCTGCTGTCCACGCTGACCATCATCTTCCTGCTCGCGGTGGTCGCGCTGCAGCCGATGGCGGCGTACTCCGGCAGCGAGCAGTCCGTGGTGGTGCTCACCGCGCTGCTGGTCTGCCTGATCCCGACCACCATCGGCGCACTGCTCTCGGCGATCGGCATCGCCGGCATGGACCGGCTCGTCCAGCGCAACGTGCTGGCCACGTCGGGCCGCGCGGTCGAGGCGGCCGGCGACGTGTCCACCCTGCTGCTGGACAAGACCGGCACGATCACCTTCGGCAACCGCAAGGCCACCGAGCTGATCCCGGTCGGGGAGTCCACAGTGGACGAGCTGGCCGCGGTGGCCAGGCTGTCCAGCCTCGCCGACGGCACCCCGGAAGGCCGCAGCATCGTGGAGCTGACCGGGTCCGCCGAGCCCACCGAGGCGGAGCGGCTGGCCGAGTTCGTGCCGTTCACCGCGCAGACCCGGATGAGCGGGCTGAACCTCGGCGACCGCGAGATCCGCAAGGGCGCGGCCGGTGCGGTGCGCGCGTGGGTGCGTGAACGCGGTGGCGAGATGCCGGACAAGACCGAGCGGATCGTCGAGGAGGTGAGTCAGCAGGGCGGCACGCCGCTGGTGGTCGCCGAATGCGTCAACGGGCGGAAAGCCGTGGTGCGCGGGGTGATCCGGCTGTCCGATGTGGTCAAGCCGGGCATGCGGGAGCGGTTCGAGGAACTGCGCTCGATGGGCATCCGGACGGTGATGATCACCGGGGACAACCCGCTGACCGCCAAGGCCATCGCCGCCGACGCCGGGGTGGACGACTACCTCGCCGAGGCCAAGCCCGAGGACAAGATGGCGCTGATCCACCGCGAGCAGGAGGGCGGTCGGCTGGTCGCGATGACCGGCGACGGCACCAACGACGCGCCCGCGCTGGCCGCCTCCGACGTCGGTGTCGCGATGAACACCGGCACGTCGGCCGCCAAGGAGGCCGGCAACATGGTCGACCTCGACTCGGACCCGACCAAGCTGATCGAGATCGTCGGCATCGGCAAGCAGCTGCTGATCACCAGGGGCGCGCTGACCACCTTCAGCGTGGCGAACGACCTGGCGAAGTACTTCGCCATCCTGCCTGCCATGTTCCTGGCGATCTACCCGCAGCTCGGCGGGCTGAACATCATGGGGCTGGCCACCCCGGCCTCGGCGATCCTGTCCGCGGTGATCTTCAACGCGCTGGTCATCGTGGCGCTGATCCCGCTGGCCCTGCGCGGGGTGCGGTACCGGCCGTCCAGCGCGGCCGCGCTGCTGCGGCGGAACCTGCTGATCTACGGCGTCGGCGGGGTGCTCACCCCGTTCGCCGGGATCTGGCTGATCGACCAGCTTGTCCGACTGATTCCCGGAATCGGGTGAAGAACGTGAAGAACCTGTTCAACCAGGCGGCCGCCGGGCTGCGCGTGCTGCTGGTGATGACCGTGCTGCTCGGCGTGGCCTATCCGCTCGGCGTGTGGGCGGTGTCCCGCGTGCCGGGGCTCCAGGCCAACGCCGAGGGCTCGATCGTCACACGGGACGGCCAGGCGGTCGGGTCGGAGCTGATCGGGGTGGACCCGGTGGCCGCCGACCCGGCTGCCGACCCGTGGTTCCACACCCGGCCGTCGGCGAACGGTGACCCGTCGGTCTCGGGAGGGTCCAACAAGTCCGGGTTCAACGAGGACCTGCTCGCCCAGGTCACCGAGCGCCGGGCGGCGATCGCGGCCAGGGAGGGCGTCGCCGAGGCGGCCGTGCCCCCGGACGCGGTGACCGCCTCGGCGTCCGGCGTGGACCCGACGATCAGCGTGGCCTACGCCGAACTGCAGGTGCCGCGGGTGGCCCGCAACACCGGTGTGGCCCCCGATCGGGTGGCGGAACTGGTCCGCGAGCACACCGGCGGGGTCATCCCGGGGGTGAATGTGCTGCAACTCAACCTCGCCGTGCAGCAGGTCACCGGCCGGTGAGGCGGACGCGGGCGCAGACTGGTCACGTGGAGCCGGAAACCGAATCGCCGCCGCGCCGGGGTGAGCTGCGCATCTACCTCGGCGCGGCGCCCGGCGTGGGCAAGACCTTCGCCATGCTCGGCGAGGCGCGGCGGCGGCTGGAGCGGGGCACCGACGTGGTGATCGGGCTGGTCGAGACCCACGGCCGCAAGAAGACCGCCGAGCTGCTCGACGGGCTCGAGGTGGTGCCGCGGCGGACCAGCGAGCACCGCGGGCGCGAGTTCACCGAGATGGACGTCGACGGGCTGCTGGCGCGCAAGCCGGAGGTCGCCGTGGTCGACGAGCTGGCGCACACGAACGTGCCCGGCTCGCGGAACGAGAAGCGGTGGCAGGACGTCGAGGAGCTGCTCGAGGCCGGGATCGACGTGCTGTCCACGGTCAACGTCCAGCACCTGCAGAGCCTCAACGACGTGGTGCAGCGCATCACCGGCGCCACCCAGCAGGAAACCGTGCCGGACGAGGTGGTGCGCCGCGCCGAGCAGCTCGAACTGGTGGACATCACGCCGGAGGCGCTGCGGCGGCGGCTCGCGCACGGCAACGTCTACCCGGCCGACCGCATCGACGCCGCGCTGGGCAACTACTTCCGGCCGGGCAACCTCACCGCGCTGCGGGAGCTGGCCCTGCTGTGGGTGGCCGACCAGGTGGACGTCGCGCTGCAGCGCTACCGCGCCGAGCAGAAGATCACCGACACCTGGGAGGCCAGGGAACGCGTGGTCGTCTCGATCACCGGCGGGCCGGAGAGCGAGACGCTGATCCGGCGCGGCAGCCGGATCGCCAACCGCGCCGGCGCCGAGCTGCTGGTGCTGCACATCCTGCGCGGGGACGGGCTCACCGGGCTCGGGCCCACCGCGGTCGGGCGGTACCGCAAGCTCGCCGACGAACTCGGCGCCACCTTCCACACCGTCGTCGGCGACGACGTGCCCAGCGCGCTGCTCGACTTCGCCCGCGGGGTGAACGCGACCCAGCTGGTGGTCGGCACGTCGCGGCGGTCGCGGGTGGCGCGGCTGTTCGACGAGGGCATCGGCGCGACCGTGGTGCAGCGCTCCGGGCCGATCGACGTGCACATGGTCACCCACGACGAGGCGGGCGGGCGGCTGCGGGCGCGGCTGAACCGGAGCCCGCTGACGCCGTCGCGGCGGCTGTGGGGCTGGCTGCTCTCCCTGGCCGCGCCCGGTGTGGCCACCGCGCTCGGGCTGCTGCTGAGCGAGCAGGTCGACTTCTCCACCGACGTGGTCGGGTTCGTGCTGGCGACCGTGGTGGTGGCGCTGGTCGGCGGGCTCGGTCCGGCGCTGGTCGCGGCGGCGTTCTCCGCCGGGCTGCTGAACTGGTTCTTCACCGAACCGCGGTACCAGCTGACCGTGCAGGAACCGCGGAACGTGATCACGCTGGTGGCGATGATCGTGGTGGCGATACTGGTGGCGGCGGTGGTCGACTCGGCGGCGCGGCGGGCCACGCAGGCGGCGCGGGCACGCACTGAGGCCCAGCTGCTGGCGTCGTACGCGCGCACGGTGCTGACGCACGCCCAGCCGGTCGACCGGCTGCTGGAGAAGGTGCGGGAGAACTTCGGGCTCACTTCGGTGGCGCTGGTGGAGAAGAAGTCGGGGTCGTGGCGGCGGGTGGCGCAGACCGGGCTGGACCCGTGCACCAAGCCGGACGACGCGGACGTGGACATCCCGATCACCGGCGACGTGCACCTGGTGCTGCGCGGGCGGGCGCTGCCAGCGCACGACCGCGGGGTGCTGGAGGCGGCGGCCGGGCAGGCGCTGCTCGCCCTGCGCCAGCAGCGCATGGCGGCCACCGCGGACGAGGCGCAGCGCAAGGCCGAGGCCACCGAGCTGCGCACCGCGCTGCTGTCCGCCGTCGGGCACGACCTGCGCACCCCGCTGACCTCGATCAAGGCGGCGGTGGGCAGCCTGCGTGCCGCCGACATCCAACTGTCCGAAGAGGACACCGGGGAGCTGCTGGAGGCGATCGAGCTGTCCGCCGACCGGCTCGCCGGGCTGGTGGACAACCTGCTCGGCTCCTCGCGGCTGGCCACCGGGGCGGTGCGGCCGCACCTGCGCGCGGTCGGCTACGACGAGGTGGTCGCGCTCGCGTTGTCCACTGTGGATGGTGCGGCGGCGGTCCGCGCCGAGGTGGCCGACGACGTGCCGTGGGTGGAGGCCGATCCCGGGCTGCTGGAGCGGGTGGTGGCGAACGTGGTGGACAACGCGCTGCGGCACGGTTCGCCGCCGGTCTCGGTACGGGCCAGCGCGCACGCGTCCTATGTGGAGCTCCGCATCGTGGATCACGGGCGGGGGTTGAAGAAGGGGGCAGCCGAGTCGGCGTTCGCGCCGTTCCAGCGGCTCGGTGACCGCAGCTCGGCGCCGGGGGTCGGGCTGGGGCTGTCCGTGGCGAAGGGGTTCACCGAGGCGATGGGCGGCACGATCAGGGCGGAGGACACCCCCGGCGGTGGGCTGACCGTGGTGGTGTCGCTGCCGAAGTGGACGGGGAATGGAGAAACATGAGCAGTTCGGGGGTCCGGGGGTCGTCCCCCGTGCAGACCACACAGGGCACGGTGCTGGTGGTGGACGACGAGCCGCAGATCGTGCGGGCGCTGCGGATCAACCTGTCCGCGCGCGGGTACAAGGTGATCACCGCGCACGACGGCTCGGCGGCGCTGCGCGCGGTCGCCGAGACCAAGCCGGACGTGGTGGTGCTCGACCTGGGGTTGCCGGACATGGACGGCAACGAGGTGATCGCGGGCCTGCGCGGCTGGACCACGGTGCCGATCATCGTGCTGTCCGCCCGCGGCGACTCGGCCGACAAGGTGGGCGCGCTCGACGCGGGCGCGGACGACTACGTGACCAAGCCGTTCGGCATGGACGAGCTGCTGGCGCGGTTGCGCGCGGCGGTCCGGCGCTCGGCGGTGACCGGGGGCGAGGACGGCAGCGCGGTGGTGGAGACCGACGCGTTCACCATCGACCTGGCGGCGAAGAAGGTGCTCCGGGACGGGGCCGAGGTGCACCTGACGAAGACCGAATGGGGTGTGCTGGAGCTGCTGGTCCGCAACCGGGGGCGGCTGGTGGCGCAGAAGCAACTGCTGCACGAGGTGTGGGGGCCTTCGTACGACACGGAGTCGCACTACCTGCGGGTGTACCTGGCGCAGCTGAGGCGGAAACTGGAGCCGGAGCCTTCACGGCCGCGGCACCTGCTGACCGAGCCCGGCATGGGCTACCGCTTCGAACCCTGACAAACGGCCCGAGCGCGCGGGCCGAACGCAATGAATGTGGCTTTCATAGCGCCAGACGCTATGAAAGCCACATTCATTGCACAGGTCTACGACACCGCGCGGTCCTACGAAGGGGTGCTGCTTCCGGTGCCCGGGTCGCTCGAGTCCGGCGGTGGGCTGCTCGGCTCACTCGTCGGCGGCTCCGACGACGTCGGCGGCTTCGAGGTGGGCGGGATCGGCGGGGGCGTGGTCGTGGTGACCGGCGGCTGCGGCGGGTCCACCGGGCCGGGCTGGGTGCCGGGCGGGGTGGGCGCGGGCGGCGGGGTGACCACCGTGGTGGTCGGCACGCCGTCCGGGCCGGTGGTGACGATGGTCGTCGGCGCCGCGCTGCTGGGCGAGGTGCCGGGCACCGGCACGCCGCTGACCAGCACCGGGTCCTGTCCCGGCTGCGGGCTGCCGGGCACCAGCGCGCCGGGACCGCCGCCGGGGCCCGCCTGCAGCGCGGGCGGCGCGTCGTCGGCGGAGCTGGGGCTGGAGAACTGCGCGACCGCGCCGAACGCGGTGGCGAGCGCGAGTCCGCTGGCGGCGAGAATGACGTACCCGGTCCGGTGCAGGCGTCCCCCCGGCTCACGGGGCGGGGCGACCACGGCCGGCTGGCTCGGGGAAGACCCCGGCGACTGGGGCATTGGTTCTCCTTGCGGTGCGGGGTGGCTGGACCCGAGCGAGCACTCCGGCGCCGGATCCGGAGGGGACCGTATCACCGTCGGATGACCCTGTGCGAGCGAACCGTCCCCAGGCGCTGACACAGGGTAGCCGACGGGGATTTGCCGACCTGGGGCACCATGGGTTCGTGAGCGAGGAACAGCAGGCGGTGCGCCTCACGGCGTGGGTGCACGGGCAGGTACAGGGTGTCGGTTTCCGCTGGTGGACGCGCAGCCGCGCGCTGGAGCTCGGCTTGACCGGGAGCGCCGCGAACCTGGCCGACGGTCGTGTCGAGGTGGTAGCGGAGGGTAGGCGGGACCACTGTGAGCGGCTGCTGGCCGCGCTGCGGTCCGGTGACTCACCCGGTCGGGTGGACACGGTGGTGGAGCGCTGGAGCACTCCGCGTGGTGGGCTGAGCGGCTTCGTGGAGCGCTGACGGCCCGCCTCCCCGAGCCGGGCAGCCCGCCCAGGTAGCATCGGGCGATTGAACCGAGTCCCCGGCCGTCGCGCCCGGACCGAGAGGGATTGGCCGCGTGCACCTCAAGAGCCTGACGCTCAAGGGCTTCAAGTCCTTCGCCTCGGCGACCACGCTGCGGTTCGAGCCCGGGATCACCTGCGTGGTCGGCCCGAACGGCTCCGGCAAGTCCAACGTGCTCGACGCGCTGCGCTGGGTGATGGGCACCCAGGGCGCCAAGGACCTGCGCGGCGGCAAGATGGAGGACGTCATCTTCGCCGGCACCTCCGGCCGCGCCCCGCTCGGGCGCGCCGAGGTCAGCCTGACCATCGACAACTCCGACGGCGCGCTGCCGATCGACTACACCGAGGTCTCGATCACCCGCCGGATGTTCCGCGACGGCGCCAGCGAGTACGAGATCAACGGCAGCACCTGCCGCCTGATGGACGTGCAGGAACTGCTCTCGGACTCCGGTATCGGCCGCGAGATGCACGTGATCGTCGGGCAGGGCCAGCTGTCCCAGATCCTGGAAGCCAAGCCGGAGGAGCGCCGCGCCTTCATCGAAGAGGCCGCCGGTGTGCTCAAGCACCGCAAGCGCAAGGAAAAGGCGCTGCGGAAGCTGAACGCGATGCAGGCCAACCTCGACCGCCTCGGCGACCTCACCACCGAGCTGCGCCGCCAGCTCAAGCCGCTGGGCAAGCAGGCCGAGATCGCGCGCAAGGCGCAGGCCGTGCAGTCGGAGCTGCGGGATTCGCGGCTGCGCCTGTTCGCCGACGACCTGGTCACCCAGCGCGCCACGCTGGCCAAGGAGGAGGCCGACGAGCACGCCGCCCGCGCGCGCCGCCACGAGGTCGAGCAGGCGCTGGAGATCGTCACCGCGCAGGAAAACGAGCTGGAAGCCTCGCTCGCCGAGGACGCGCCGAGGCTGACCGCCGCGCAGGAGACCTGGTACAAGCTGTCCGCGCTGGCCGAGCGGCTGCGCGGCACGGTCCGGCTGGCGGTCGAGCGGCAGCGGCACCTCTCCGCGGCGCCCGACGCCCACTCCGGCGGCCGCGACCCCGAGGAGCTGCTGGCCGAGGCCGAGCAGGTCGCCGAGCGCGAGCAGGAACTGGCCGAGGCCGTCGAAGAAGCACGCATGCTGCTGTCGGAGACGATCCAGCGGCGCGAGCAGCTCGAACACCAGGTGCAGGCCGCCGAGCGCGCCCACATGGCCGCCGTGCGCGCGATCGCCGACCGCCGCGAGGGCCTGGCCAAGCTGACCGGCCAGGTGGAGGCGCTGCGCAGCAAGAACGGTGCCACCTCCGACGAGATCGACCGCCTGACCGTCTCCATCGACGAGGCCGCCGAGCGGGCCGCGATCGCCGCCGAGGAACTGGAAACCGCCAAGGCCGAAGGCGGGGTCGAGGAATCCGACGACGCCGACCTGCAGGGCCGCCACGACCGCGCGGTCGAGGCGAACAACGCGGCGAAGGCGCGGGTCGAGGAACTGGTCAAGGCCGAACGTGCCGCCGAGCGGGAGATCGCCTCGGAGAAGGCCCGCGTCGACGCGCTGTCGATGGGGTTGCGCCGCAAGGACGGCGCCGGTGTGCTGCTCGGTGCCGCCGACCAGCTGCCCGGCCTGCTCGGCTCGGTGGCCGCGTTGCTGACCGTGGAGCCGGGGCACGAGGTCGCGCTGGCCGCCGCGCTCGGCCCGGTCGCCGACGCGATCGCGGTGACCGGCGGCGAGGACGCGCTGGCCGCGCTGAAACTGTTGAAGAGCAACGAATCCGGCCGCGCCGGCATTCTGCTCGGCAGCGACGAGTACACAGTGGACACAGCGGACTGGCCGAGCCTGCCGCCGGGTGCGCGCTGGGCCCGCGAGGTGGTCACCGCCCCGGTCGCGCTGCGGCCCGCGGTCGAGCGCGCACTGGCGCGAGTGGCCATTGTGGACGATCTGGAGACGGCGCGGCGGCTGGTCGCGGTGCACCCGTCGGTCAGCACGGTCACCGCCGACGGTGACGTGTTCGGCGCGCACTGGGCCATGGGTGGTTCCGCCCGCCAGGAGAGCGTGATCGAGGTGCAGGCGGCCGTCGACGAGGCGCAGAACCGCCTGGCCGCCGCGGAACGCAGCCTCGAACGCACCATCGCCGAGCTCGAAGGCGCGCGGGCCGAGCAGCAGGCGCGGCGTGAAGAGGTCGGCCAGGCGAAGGACGCGCTGGGTGAGGCGAAGGTCCGCCGTGCGCGGTCGTCCGAGCGGCTCAACCGCGTGCAGCAGGCGGCGCGTTCCGCCGAAGCCGAGGTGACGCGCCTGCGTGAGCAGCGCGCGAAGGTGGAGCGCACCCGGGAGCAAGCGCTTGCGCAGCTGGCCGAGCTGGAGGAGCGGCTGAACGCCGTCGCCGAGCAGCCGGTCGACGAGGATCCCGACACCTCCGAGCGCGACCAGGCGAAGGACGAACTGGCGGCGCTGCGGCAGGAGGAGGTCGAGGCGCGGCTGGCGCTGCGGACCGCCGAGGAGCGGTCGCGCGGGCTGGCGGGCAAGGCGGAATCGCTGCGCCGCGCGGCGTTCAACGAGCGGCAGGCCCGGGAGCGCGCGGAAAAGGCGCGGCAGGCCAGGGCGCGTGGTGCGGAGATCGCGGCGGCGGTGGTCGAAGCCGGTGAGTACGCGCTGGACCGGATCGAGGTGTCCGTGCAGCGCGCCGCCGCCGAGCGCGACGAGATCCAGGGTGAGCGGCAGCGCCGGGAGACCATGCTCGCGCAGGTGCGCGGCAAGGTCCGCGAGTTCTCCGGTGAACTGGAGAAGCTGACCGACGCGGTGCACCGCGACGAGGTGCTGCGTGCCGAGCAGCGGCTGCGGCTCGAGCAGCTGGAAACCAAGATCGCCGAGGACTTCGGCATCGGGCTGGACGACCTGGTCGCCGAGTACGGGCCCGACGTGCCGGTGCCGCCGAGCGCCGGGGAGATCGCCGAGTACGAGGCGGCGAAGGAGAGGGGTGAGCAGGTCAGCGCGCCGCAGCCGATCCCGTTCGACCGGCCGACGCAGCAGCGCCGCGCCAAGCGCGCCGAACGCGACCTGACCCTGCTCGGCAAGGTCAACCCGCTGGCGCTGGAGGAGTTCGCCGCGCTGGAGGAGCGCTACAAGTTCCTGTCTACGCAGCTGGAGGACCTCAAGGCGACGCGCAAGGACCTGCTGACCGTGATCAAGGAGGTCGACGACAAGATCCTCGAGGTGTTCAGCACCGCCTACGAGGACGTGGCGCGTGAGTTCGAGATCGTGTTCTCGGTGCTGTTCCCCGGCGGGGACGGGCGGATGGTGCTGACCGAGCCGGACGACCTGCTCGCCACCGGCGTCGACGTCGAAGCGCGGCCGCCGGGCAAGAAGGTCAAGCGGCTGTCGTTGCTGTCGGGTGGGGAGAAGTCGCTGGTCGCGGTGGCCATGCTGGTGGCCATCTTCCGGGCCCGGCCGTCGCCCTTCTACGTCATGGACGAGGTCGAGGCGGCGCTGGACGACACCAACATGCGGCGGCTGATCGGGCTGCTGGAGCAGCTGCGGGAGAGTTCGCAGCTGATCATCATCACGCACCAGAAGCCGACGATGGAAATCGCGGACGCGCTGTACGGCGTGAGCATGCAGGGTGACGGCATCACGAAGGTGATCTCGCAGCGCCTGCGGACGGACCGGAAACCGGCGCCCGCGCGGGTGGCCGCGAGCACGGCGGCCCCGGTTGAGGTGGAAGCCGCCCCGGAGGCGGATGTCGCGCCGGAAGCCGAGGCCGTTGCTTCGGAAGCCGCGCCGGAGGTCGAAGCCGAACCAGCAGCCCAAGCGGAAGCCGAAAGCGAACCGGCTGCTGAGTCCGTGTCCGAGGAGCCCCAGAGCTGAAAATCCGGTGGCGGCGCGAGCCGGTTTGCGGCACCGTCGGCGCATGGTTTCGCAGCTGCAGAACGTCGCGATCGACGCGGTCAATGCCTACGAGCTGGCCCGCTTCTGGAGTGAGGTGACCGGCTTCCCGCTGCATCCGGAGGACAAGCCGGGTGAGCTGGAGACGCAGGTGATGCTGCCCGAGGGGCCGCTGCTGCACTTCAACCAGGTCCCCGAGGCGAAAACGGCGCAGAAGAACCGGCTCCACCTGTGCCTGCGCCCGGAAACCACCCGCGAGGAGGAAACCGAGCGCCTGCTCGGCCTCGGCGCGACCCTCGTCGCCGACCGCCGCGAACCGGACGGCTCGGGCTGGGTCGTGCTCGCCGACCCGGAAGGCAACGAGTTCTGCGTCCTGCGCAGCGCCGCCGAACGAGCCGCCCAAGCCGCCGGTTGAGAGCTGCCCGGGGCAGTTGGCGGAATGTGACCGTTTCGCGCCGTTGTTCTGGCAGGATGCCCCGGGTGAGTGAGTCAGCGTGGCCGGCGGGTGACCCGCGGCGATTCTTCGACGCTCCGATCGATGCCGAGCAGCTGCGCGCCAGCAGCCCCAACATCCACGCCAGGGCGATCGCGGTGACCGTGGGCCTGGTGGCGGGCGCGGTCCTGATCGCGCTGGGCTGGTGGGCCATCGCCGACGGGCGGTGGTGGTCGGTGGTGCTGGGCATCCTGGTGGTGCTCGCCGGGCTGTACGCGGTGGTGCGCGGCTTCCGCGCCGAGCACGCGGTCAAGCCCTTCCGCGGCGGGCAGCTGGTGCCGGGTGTGGTGGTGCAGCAGGCCGACGGCAAGGTCGAGATCCTGGTGCTCGGCGACATCTCCCGCGACCCGGTTTCGCCGCCGCGCTTCGCCTACCGGCTGATTTCGTTCCGCGCCCGCGAAGGCACGCAGTTTGTGCCCGGCCAGTGGGTTCCGTGCGTGATGCACGGGTTCGTCGGCCCCGGCAGGCGCGACACCTGGTGGAACTTCGAGGCCTCCCCGATCTCCTGGGCGACGGCCGACGCGGCGGTGCTGCAGAACGCCGACCGCATGATCCCCGAAGCCGAGTGGACGCAACTGCTCACCGGCGCCGAGCGCATCACCGAACTGCGCCGCCGGCTGAGCAGGCTGCTGGTCATCCCGGACACCGAGCTGCCGGAGACCCTGCGCCGCCCGGCCAGCCGGATCGGCGTGCCGGTCGAATGGCAGGAAACCGGGCGCGCGCGATTCGTCGGCTCGCTTTCGGACCGCGTCCACCCCGCCATGCCCTGAGCACACCGAACACGAATGTGGCTTTCGGGGCGGAAAACGCCCCGAAAGCCACATTCGTGTTCTAGGCGGCTTCTTCGACCGGTTTCGCCGCCGTGGCGTCGGTGGCTTTCGGGTCCTGGGTGGAGTGCCGCAGCGAGAGCAGGCCGCCCACCACCAGGGTGATGATCACCCCGGCCAGCGTGTACCACGGGAACGCCAGCGCCACGTTGTTCCCCGCCGCCTTCGAGAAGTCGACGCCGAGCAGCGCGCCGCTCACCTTGTCGAACTTCACCCCGAGGATCACGAACGCCATCACCACCACGGTGACCACGAACGCCACGATCGCGTCCGCCTGCCGTGCCTTCTTGAACAGCAACCCCAGCAGGAACGCGCCCAGCAGCGCGCCGTAGGTGTACCCGGTGATGCCCAGCGCCTGCACCACGATCGGGTCGCTGGTCGAGGTGTACGACGCGAAGAACCCGGCGAACAGGATCAGGATCCCGGCCCAGACGATCGTCCAGATGCGACCCTGCTTGAGCCGTTCACCGTCGGAGAGCTGCCTGCCGATCACCCGTTCGTACACGTCGGTCACCGTCGAGGAAGCCAGCGCCCCGAGCGACGAACTCAGTGCGGCGGCGAGGATTCCGGCGATCACGAAGCCGGACAACCCGCTCGGCAGCTCGGTGACGATGTAGTTCGCGAACAACTCGTCGTTGGTGTTCAGCCCCAGCTGCTTGACCGGGTCCACGCCGTTGTAGAACGCCCACAGCATCACGCCGATGAACAGGAACAACGCGAACTGCAGGAACACCACCACACCGGAGGCGATCAGCGCCTTCTGCGCCGCGCGCAGGTCGTTCGTGGCCTGCAGCCGCTGCACGATCAGCTGGTCCGAACCGTGCGAGGCCATCGACAGCACCGCACCGCCGATCACCGCGGTCAGCACGGCGTACTGCCCGGTCAGCGGGTTCGACGAGAAGTCGAGCAGCTGGAACTTGTTGGCGTCCACGGCCTTCGAAAACCAGCCGTCGGGCAGGTTGGCCGCCAGCACCCAGATCACCGCGGCCCCGCCGAGCACGTACCAGAGCATCTGGATCGCGTCGACCCACACCACGGCCCGCACGCCGCCGAAGAAGCTGTAGATCACCATCGCGATGCCGAGCGCGATCACGATGGTCCAGTACGACACGTTCAGCCCGTACGCCCCGAGCACCACCTTGACCGGGATCGCGGTGGCGAACAGCCGGATCCCGTCGGCCGCGGTGCGGGTGAGCAGGAAGGTCACCGACGCGGTGCCCTGCAGCCCGCTGCCGAACCGCTTGCCGAGGAAGGCGTACGCGGTCACCAGGTTGCCCGCCACGTACCGCGGCAGCAGCACGAACGACACCACGATGCGGCCGAGGATGTAGCCGATCGCCAGGGACAAATAGGTCATTCCGCCCGCGCCGGGAGCGGCTATGTAGGCGACCGTGGGCACCGACAACACGGTCAGCGTCGACGTTTCCGCCGACACCACCGAGAGGCAGGCCACCCACCACGAGATCTTGCCCTCGCCGACGAAATAGTCGTTACCGGACTTCTGCCGGCCGCCGATCACGATGCCGAGCAACGGCATCCCCACCAGAAAGATCGCGATTATCGCGAGGTCGACTGCGCGCATTGACATCTCCTACCGTGTTTTACCCCGCGGCGCTATACGCAAACGGGTAATGACCGCGGGCAAGGGGGGCGGGAGCGCCGCGTGGCGCGCACCGGGGGTGATGCTGCCGAGCAGCCGCGGGCCGGCGGCGCCGGTGGCGCTCGGCAGGTTCGCGGGCTGGCCGTGCCAGGTCAGCCAGCCCAGCAACGCGGTCAGATAAGCCTCCTTGGCCGCGCGGGGCAGGCCGAGATCATCGCTGGTCCGCAGTTCGGCGGTGAGCCGGGCGGCGAGTGCGCGCATCAGCGCGGGGTTCTCCACGCCACCGCCGGAGGCCACCACCGTGCCCGCTTCGTGCCGCGCGCATTCGGCGGCGATGGTGGCCGCGGTCAGTTCGGTGAGGGTGGCGAGCAGATCTTCTCCGGAAAGGGTGAGATCGCGTGTGTGCGTACGCAGATAATCGGTGTGGAAATGTTCCTTACCAGTGCTTTTCGGCGGGGGAGCGGCGTAGTAGGGGTCGGCCAGCAAGCGATCCAGGAGTCCGGAGTGGACACGACCGGCGGCGGCGAGCGCGCCGCCGAGGTCGCTGCGCTGCCTGCCGCCGGTGACCTCGGCCGCGGCCAGGTCGAGCAGCGCGTTGCCGGGGCCGGTGTCGTAGGCGAGCGCGCCGGTGTCCGCGCGCACCACGGTGATGTTGGCGATGCCGCCGATGTTCAGGCCCACGGCCGGTTTGCCGCTGTCCTCGGCGAGGCCCCGCAGCCAGAGCTGGTCGAGCGTGCTGGCCAGCGGTGCGCCGTGCCCACCGGCCGCGACGTCGCGGGCACGCAGGTCGGCCACCACCGGCAGTCCGGTGCGTTCGGCGATCCACGCGGGCTGGCCGAGTTGCAGGGTGCCGCGTGCTCGTCCGTGCTCGACCCAGTGGAAGACGGTCTGCCCGAGCGAGGCGACCAGGTCCGCGCCGCCGGCGAGCTCGACGCCGGTGGCCGCGGCTTCGGCGAACGACTGGCCGACCAGCGTGTCCAGCCGGGTCAGTTCCTCGGCGGTGCACGGATTGGGCGGCAGCGCGCCGAGCAGCCGCTCGCGGAGTTCTTCGGGGTACGGGATCTCCGTCTCGGCGAGCGGGGTCAGCGCCACTTCGCCGTCCTCGGCACACAGCCGGGCGGCGGCCACGTCGATGCCGTCGATCGACGTGCCCGAGATGAGCCCCACGACGGTGAGGGGCCCGCCAGAACGAGCAGTCACGGAGGAGTGGTCTAGTCCTTGTCGCGGCCGGGGCGCAAGCGGATTCGTTACTTCTTGTCCAAACCGAGTTCACCCCGGTGGAGGCTTGGCCTGCGCGCGGGGGCGGATGGGAGCTGACGGCCCCGGATGCGAGGATGGCCGCGTGTCGAGCAACCTCTGGTTCTGGATCATCGTCGTAGTCGTCGTGGTGCTGGCGGTCGCGCTGGTCGCCGGGCTGACCATCGCGCGCAAGCGCAAGATCAGCCTGACCGAAGCCGAGCAGGCCGAGCAGGCCAAGGGCGTCAAGCCCAAGGGCGGCGGGTACCAGGCGGGCGGCGGCATCGCGCTGGCGCCCGGTGGTGAGCAGACCGAGGAACCGGCGCATCCGGCGGGGGAACGCACCGAGGTCGACGGGCAGCCGGGCGTCGGTGACGACGCCTCGGTGCCGCGGGACGCGCCGCGGCGGGGGATCGTCGATGTCGGCCTCCCGCCCGGCGACACCGAGGACGCGGAAGCGCCGGAAGCCGAGGTCAAGCCCGCACCCGAGGCGCCCGAGACCAAGCCGGAAGCCAAGGTCGCGCCGGAGGCCAAGCCCGCGCCGGAGGCCAAGCCCGCGCCGGAGGCCAAGCCCGCGCCGGAGGCCAAGCCCGCGCCCGAGCCGGTCGAGGAGATCGCCCCGGCCACCGGGCGAATCGAGCGGCTGCGCGGCCGCCTGTCCAAGTCGCGCTCGGCGTTCGGGCAGAGCCTGCTCGGCCTGCTCGGTGCCGGTGACCTGGACGAGGACTCCTGGCAGGACGTGGAGGACACGCTGCTGGTCGCCGACCTGGGCGCGGCGACCACCGCGGAGATCGTCGAGAAGCTGCGCTCGGAGCTGTCCGTGCGTGCGGTCCGCACCTCCGCGGAGGCCAGGACCGTGCTGCGCGAGGTGCTGATCGAGGCGCTGGCCACCGACGGCGACCGCGCGGTGCGCGCGTTGCCGCACGGCAGCGGGGACGACAAGAAGCCCGCGGTGGTGCTGGTCGCCGGGGTGAACGGCACCGGGAAGACCACCACCACCGGCAAGCTCGCGCGGGTGCTGGTGGCGCAGGGCCGTGAGGTGCTGCTCGGCGCGGCCGACACCTTCCGCGCCGCCGCCGCCGACCAGCTGCAGACCTGGGCCGACCGCGTCGGCGCCGAGGTGGTCCGCGGCAAGGAGGGCGCCGACCCGGCCGCCGTCGCCTTCGACGCGGTCAAGCGCGGGACCGAGGCGCGGGTGGACACCGTGCTGGTCGACACCGCCGGCCGCCTGCACACCAAAACCGGCCTGATGGACGAGCTGGGCAAGGTCAAGCGGGTGGTGGAGAAGCAGGCCAAGGTGGACGAGGTGCTGCTGGTGCTCGACGCCACCACCGGGCAGAACGGGCTGATGCAGGCGCGCGTGTTCGCCGAGGTGGTGGACGTGACCGGCATCGTGCTGACCAAGCTGGACGGCACCGCGAAGGGCGGCATCGTCTTCCAGGTGCAGCGTGAGCTGGGCGTGCCGGTCAAGCTGGTCGGCCTCGGCGAAGGCGCCGACGACCTGGCCCCCTTCGAGGCCGGCGCCTTCGTAGACGCCCTGCTCGGCTAAAAGTGTTCGGATGGGTTGGGGAGCGGTGCGGGTGGCGGAACCTCAGCCGCCTTCTCGCTCCGGGATCTCCAACTCATGAATGCCGATTCACCACGTTGAAGCTGTCCTCGCGAGAAGGCGCCTGAGAACCCGCCGCGGTGCGAGCTGACGGCCCACCGCAAGCGGCTCCGCCGCTTAGGACTCGGCTAAATCGGGTGCCCCGGCCCGCGCGGCCGGGGCAAAATGGGCCCCATGCCTGGTTGACGCACTTCCCGCGCCCCTCCTCGTCGACGGTTTGCCGCAAACCGCAACCGCCGCAGCCGCTTCGAGGAGAGACAAGATGAACATCGAACTGCGCCGTCTCACCGGCGCCGACGCCCAGCGCGTCCACGAGATCCTGGCCACGCCCGAGGTCGCCACCTGGTGGGGCGATCCGGACGAGGAAACCGCCGAGCTGGTCTCGCCGCAGGACCCGGACACCACCACCTACGCCATCGAGTTCGACGGCACCGTGGTCGGCGTGATCCAGAGCTCCGAGGAGCAGACCCCGCAGTACCGGCACGCCGGCATCGATCTCGCCGTGCACCCGGACTGGCACGGCCGCGGCATCGGCACGGCCGCGATCCACCGGCTGGCCACGCACCTGATCACCGAGCGCGGGCACCACCGGCTGACCATCGACCCGGCCGCCGAGAACGAACGGGCCATCGCCGTCTACCGCCGGCTCGGCTTCCGGCCGGTCGGTGTGCTGCGCCAGTACGAGCGCCGCCAGGACGGCACCTGGCGCGACGGCCTGCTGATGGACCTGCTCGCGTCCGAGCTCAAGATGCCGTGATGCGCTCCGAAAGCTCCTTCGCCACCCGCTGAACCGCGGGCGCGATGCGGGTGACCGCCTCCTTGGTGAGCCTGCCTTCGGGGCCGGACACCGAGACCGCGGCTGGGGTCGGCGTGCCGGTCAGCGCGACCGCCACGCACCGCACGCCGACCTCCTGCTCGCTCTCGTCCAGCGCGTACCCCTGCTCGGCCACCTCACGCAGGTGGGCGACCAGCCTGGCCGGGTCGGTGAGGGTGTGCGGGGTGTACGCGGGCGTGCCGGTGCGCGCGAGCAGCGCGCGGATCTCGTCCACGGGCAGCTGCGCGAGCATGGCCTTGCCGACCCCGGTGCCGTGCGGCAGCAGCCGCCTGCCCACCTCGGTGAACATGCGCATGGAGTGCTTCGACGGCACCTGGGCGACGTAGACCACCTCGTCGCGCTCCAGGATCGCCAGGTTCGCCGTCTCCCCGGTTTCCTCGACCAGCTCGGCCAGCAGCGGCCGGGTGGCGGTGCCGAACTGCACCCCGGCGTGTTCACCCAATCGGATGAGCCGGGCTCCCAGGGCGTACCGGCGATTGGTGTGCTGTCGGACGTAACCGAGGTCCAGCAGGGTCCGGATGAGCCGGTGGATCGTGGGCATCGGGAGGCCGGACGAGGTGGCCAGCTCGGAGAGACTTGCCTCACCCCCGGCGTCGGCCAGGCGTTCCAGCAGCTCAAAGGCGCGCTGCAGCGACTGCACGCTGCCGGGCCTGCGTTGAGTTTCCGCCATGCAGAAACTATAGTCCGCAAAATAGAAAACGTCTCCAAGTTGGGGTGTTCACACATGTCTCAAGTTCGTGTCCTCGGAGATTCCGTCGAAGGCGGCGAGGAAATCCTGACGCCCGAAGCGCTGGACTTCCTCGCCGGTCTGCACGCCGCCTTCGCCGCTCGCCGGGACGAGCTGCTCCAGGCCCGCC
Organism: Amycolatopsis albispora; assembly: GCF_003312875.1. Taxonomy (NCBI): domain Bacteria; kingdom Bacillati; phylum Actinomycetota; class Actinomycetes; order Pseudonocardiales; family Pseudonocardiaceae; genus Amycolatopsis; species Amycolatopsis albispora. The sequence continues at coordinate 4,038,967 of NZ_CP015163.1, read as the reverse complement.
GCGCCCGCCGCGAGGAGGCCGCGCGCACCGGCAAGCTCGACTTCCTGCCGGAGACCGCGGAAATCCGCGAGTCCGACTGGAAGGTGGCCGAGGCGCCACCCGCGCTGCGCGACCGCCGGGTGGAGATCACCGGGCCGACCGATCGCAAGATGACCATCAACGCGCTCAACTCCGGCGCCAAGGTCTGGCTGGCCGACCTGGAGGACGCCAACACCCCGCACTGGCGCAACGTGGTGTCCGGCCAGGTCAACCTGCGTGACGCGATCCGGGGCGACATCGCGCTGGACACGCCGGAGGGCAAGAGCTACCGCCTGCGTGACGACGTCGAGCACGCCACGATCGTGGTCCGCCCGCGTGGCTGGCACCTCGACGAGCGCAACCTGGAGTTCGACGGCCGCTCCGGCGTCGGCGCGCTGGTCGACTTCGGCCTGCACTTCTTCCACAACGTGCGCGCGCTGCTGGCCAACGACAAGGGCCCGTACTACTACCTGCCGAAGATGGAGAGCCATCTCGAGGCGCGCCTGTGGAACGACGTGTTCACGCACGCGCAGAAGGAGCTGGGCATTCCGCACGGCACCATCCGCGCCACCGTGCTGATCGAGACCATTCCGGCCGCGTTCGAGATGGAGGAGATCCTCTACGAACTGCGCGAGCACGCCTCCGGGCTGAACGCGGGCCGCTGGGACTACCTGTTCAGCGTGATCAAGTACTTCCGCGACGCCGGTGAGAAGTTCGTGCTGCCGGACCGCAACAGCGTGACGATGACCGCGCCGTTCATGCGTGCCTACACCGAGCTGCTGGTGCGCACCTGTCACAAGCGCGGCGCGTTCGCGATCGGCGGCATGGCCGCGTTCATCCCGAGCAAGGACCCCGAGGTCGCGGCGAACGCGTCGAAGAAGGTCCACGCCGACAAGGCGCGTGAGGCGAACGACGGGTTCGACGGTTCGTGGGTGGCGCACCCGGGCATGGTCGAGCTGTGCAAGGAGGAGTTCGACAAGGTGCTCGGCGACAAGCCGAACCAGCTCGACCGCACCCGTGACGAGGTCAGCGTGACCGCGGAGCAGCTGCTCGACGTGGCATCCACCGAGGGCGGCGCGACCGAGGCGGGCCTGCGCGGCGCGGTCGACGTCGGTGTCCGCTACATCGCCTCGTGGCTGGGCGGGAACGGCGCCGCCGCCATCCACAACCTGATGGAGGACGCGGCCACCGCGGAGATCTCGCGGTCGCAGGTGTGGCAGTGGGTGCGCAACGGCACCCAGCTGGACAACGGCCAGAAGGTGACCCGCGAGCTGGTGCGCGAGGTGCTCGGCGAGGTGCGGAAGGAGCTGACCGGGACCATTCCGGACGATCTGCTCGAGCCGGCCGTCGAGCTGTTCGAGGAGGTCGCGCTCGCCGAGGAGTTCGCCGACTTCCTGACCCTGCCCGCCTACGAGCGGATCAAGTAACGCGATGGCAGCCGGGCGGCTCTCCGAAAACGTCTACGCGCACATCGACGCCCGCCTCGCCGAGGTGGACGCCCGCGTCGCCGGGTGGTACCCCGGTGAGCCGCCCGGCCGTCAGCCGGTGCACACGGTGTACGTGCCGGCCGGCCGGTTCACCGCCGACCTCGCCGCCAGGTGGGGCGAGCAGGCGGTGGCCGTGCTGGCCGAGCACGGTCCACTTGAGACGGACACGGCGGTGGCCGAGCGGGTGACCGCGAAGCTCGCCGCCGAGCCGATCGAGGACCTGCGGATCGACTTCGAGGACGGGTACGGCCGTCCCGGTGACGAGGCCGAGGACGCCGACGCGCTGGCGGCGGGTGCCGAACTGGCGGCGTCGGTGCGGGACGGCCAGGCGCCGCCGTTCACCGGCATCCGGTTCAAGAGCTTCGAGCAGCCGACGCGGCGGCGCGGCATCCGCACGCTGGACCTGTTCCTCAACGGCCTGCTCGGGGAAGGCGCGCTGCCCGCCGGGTTCGTGGTCACGCTGCCGAAGGTGACCGCGGTCGAGCAGGTGGCGGCCTGCGCGACGGTGCTGGAACAACTGGAAGGCGCGTACGGGCTGGACACCGGGGCGCTGCGGTTCGAGGTGCAGATCGAGACGGCGCAGTCGATCCTCGCCGAGAACGGCACGGTCGCCGTCACCAGGATCATCCAGGCCGGTGGCGGGCGGATCACCGGACTGCACTACGGGACCTACGACTACAGCGCCGGGCTCGGCATCAGCGCGGAGTACCAGAGCATGGAGCACCCGGCGGCGGACTTCGCCAAGGGCTTCATGCAGGTGGCCGCCGCCGGAACCGGGGTGCGGCTGTCCGACGGTTCGACGAACAAGCTGCCGGTGGGGGACCGCGAGGCCGTGCGCGCCGCTTGGCGGGAGCACGCCCGGCTGGTCCGGCGGTCGCTGGAACGCGGCTTCTACCAGGGCTGGGACCTGCATCCGCACCAGCTGCCGAGCCGGTACGCGGCCACGTACGCGTTCTTCCGCGCGGGCTTCGAACCGGCGGCGGCGCGGCTGCGCGCGTACGCGATGCAGGCCGAGGGTGGTTTCCTGGACGAACCGGCGACCGCGCAGGCGCTCGCGGCCTACCTGTGCCGGGGCCTGGACTGCGGTGCCCTCACCGGCGCCGACCTGCCCGACCTGGACCGGGCCACCCTGGACCGCTACGTCCGCCGGGCGTGAGGCGTCAGCCGCTGATGCGCAGGGCCAGGTAGACGTCGACCTGGTTGGTGAAGTCGGTCAGGTCGAGGCCGAGCAGCTCGCCCGCCCGGCCGATGCGGTAGCGCAGCGTGTTCACGTGGATGTGCAGCGCCTTCGCGGCGACCGCCGGCGAGCCGGAGGATTCGAGGAACACTCGCACGGTGTGCACCAGGTCGCTGTGCTGCGCGGCGTCGTAGTCCAGCAGCGGGCCGAGCACCCGGCGCCGGAGCGCGGCACGCAGCTCGTCGGAGACCCCGGCCAGCACCAGCCGGTGCACGCCGATCTCCTCACCGGGCACCACGGCCACCCGGTCCTCGCGGTTCGCCCCGATCTCCAGCGCGTGCACGGCTTCTTCGAGCGCACCGCGGACCCCGGTCAGCGCCGCCGGGCCGCCGACGCCGACCAGCACCCGTCCCGGCGGCAGCGCGGGTTCCACTGTGGACAGTGCGCGGCCGGCCGCGGCCGGCCAGTCGGACGGCCAGCCGTCGGCGGCGACCAGCGCGCACGAGTCGTCGCCGAACCGGCCGCGCAGCACCCGCAGCGGGTACCCGGCGAGCAGCTCGTCGAGCAGGTCACCGGCGACCGCGTCGCCTTCGGTGCGGGTGAGCACCACACGCACCGAGGTGTCCGGCGCCCAGCCCGCCGCGGCGAAGGCCTCGGCGAGATCACCGCCGCCGTTCAGCACCCGGAAGAGTGATCTTTCCGCCTCGGTCTGCCGGGCCGGGGTGCGCCGCCTGCCGATCAACGCGGCCACCTCGGCGGCGATCTCGTGCTGCTCGGCGGTCCAGCGCGCGGTGTCCCCACCGGCCACCAGCGCCCACGGCACGGTGCAGCCCTCACCGGCTGGGAGCACGGTGTGCCTGCTGTCCACCTCCGCGCCCATGCTGAACGCGGCGGCCAGCGGTTCGGCCTCGGGCAGCAGCAATCCGGTGCTCGCCACCACCCGGCCGGTGCCCGCCAGTATCCAGCACGGCACCCCCAGTTCGGTGGCGCCGAGCCGCAGCAACTCCGGCAGCGAAAGCTCGACCGCGTGCGCGGGCAGCCTGCCCGGCGGGGCCTCTCGATGGGCGGCCAGCTCCAGGACCACGCGCTCGACGATCACCGCGAACGACAGGTCGGGCGGCACTTCGAGCAGCGGGATGCGGTGGCGTTCGCAGGCTTCGATCAGGTCGTCGGGAATGCCGCCGGAGTCGGCACCCGACGCGGCCAGCGCCGCCGTGCCCGCCCTGGCCAGCGCCGCCACGAACGCCTCGGCGTCCCCGGGACCGCGCCACCACAGCAGGCCGGTGAGCACCAGCTCGCCCGCGGAGAGGTAGCGGCTGGGGTCCGGCAGCTCGGTGCCGTAGACCCGGGTGACCCGCCGGTCGAGCAGGTCGCCGCCGCCACGCAGGCGCAGGCGCAGCTCCGGTAGCTCCAGCAGAGTTTTCACCACGGTCATAGGTTTGTAGAAAAGCACAACATGCCGGTGGTTCGCTCACGGAGTTTCGTGTCCGGCCACCGTTGCCGAGCCGTTTCACCCGCTGTCTACTGGTGTATCCACCAAGAAGGGACGGGCTACCAGTGGAATTCCTGCGTCCGGCCACGCTGCCGGAGGCCCTCGCGGTGAAGGCCGAGCGGCCCGGCGCGGTGCCGATCGCCGGGGGCACCGACGTGATGGTCGAGCTGAACTTCGACCACCGCAGGCCCGAGGCGCTGCTGGACCTGACCGGGATCACCGAACTGGGTGAGTGGAGCACCACGAACGGCACCATCCGGCTCGGCGCCGGCGTGCCGTACACCAGGCTGATCGACGAACTGGGGAAGCGCCTGCCGGGGCTGGCGATGGCCGCGCGCACGGTCGGCTCACCGCAGATCCGCAACCGCGGCACGGTCGGCGGCAATCTCGGCGCGGCCTCGCCCGCCGGGGACACCCACCCCGTGCTGCTGGCCACCGGCGCCACCATCGAGGTGGCTTCCACGCGCGGGTCCAGGATGATCGCCGCCGACGACTTCTACCTCGGCGTGAAGCGCAACGCGCTCGAAGCCGACGAGCTGATCACCGCGGTCCACCTGCCGGACGCCAAGGCACCGCAGCAGTTCTCGAAGATCGGCACGCGCAACGCGATGGTGATCGCGGTGTGCTCGTTCGGTCTCGCGCTGCACCCGGAACGGCAACGCGTCGGCGCGGCGATCGGGTCGGCCGCACCCACCCCGCGGCGCAGCCGGGCCGCCGAGGACTTCCTGTCCGGCGAGCTGGCCGACGCCGGTTTGTGGGAATCTCCCGCACCACTGCGGGATTCGGTGTGCCGCCGCTTCGGTGAGCTGGTGGCCGAGGGCACCGAACCGATCGACGACGTCCGCGGCAGCGCGGCGTACCGCAGGCACGCGTTGTCCGTGCTCGCGCGGCGCACGCTGACCTGGGCGTGGCAGGAGTACCGAGCAGGGGAGCGTTCATGCGCGTGAACTTGACCGTCAACGGCGAGCAGCGCCAGGCCGACGACGTGTGGGAGGGCGAGAGCCTGCTGTACGTGCTGCGTGAGCGGCTGGGCCTGCCGGGTTCCAAGAATGCCTGTGAACAGGGCGAATGCGGTTCGTGCACGGTGTACCTGGACGCGGTGCCGGTGTGCGCCTGCCTGGTCGCCGCCGGACAGGCCGAGGGGCGCGAGGTCCGCACGGTCGAAGGGCTCGCCGACGGCGACCGGCTGGACCCGGTTCAGCAGTCCTTTGTGGACGCGGGCGCGGTGCAGTGCGGGTTCTGCACGCCCGGCCTGGTGGTGGCCGCGCACGACCTGCTCGCCCGCGTGCCCGAGCCCGCCGACGAGGAGATCCGCGAGGCGCTGGCCGGGAACCTGTGCCGCTGCACCGGGTACGAGAAGATCCTCGACGCGGTGAAGCTGGCCGCGACCCGAGGGGCGGGCGCATGAGCCGGATCGCCATCCAGGGGGTCGCGGTGTCCACTGTGGACGCCGAGGGCACCGATCACCTCGACGGCCACGTGGTGGTGGAGAACGAGCTGATCACCGCGGCCGGGCCGGGCCCGGCGCCGGACGGGGACTACGACGAGCGCCTCGACCTCGGCGGCCTCGGCCTGGTCACGCCGGGGTTGGTCAACACGCACCACCACCTGTACCAGTGGGCCACCCGCGGGCTCGCCGCCGACTCGACCCTGTTCCAGTGGCTGGTCGAGCTGTACCCGATCTGGGGCCGCCTCGACGCCGAGAGCACGCACGCGGCGGCCACCGCCGGGCTGGCGAAGCTGGCCCTTTCGGGCTGCACCACCGTCGCCGACCACCACTACGTTTTCCCGTCCGACTCCGGTGACCAGGTCGAAGCGCTGGTCGCGGCGACCGGCCGGATCGGGGTGCGCAGCCACATCGTGCGCGGGTCGATGGACCGCGGTGAGTCCGATGGCGGCCTGCCGCCGGACAACCTGGTCGAGGACACCGAGGCCGCGTTGCTTGGCACCGAGCAGGCGATCGACCGGTACCACGACACCGCGAAGAACGCGCACGTCCGGATCGCGGCCGGGCCGTGCTCGCCGTTCACCGTCAGCCGGGCGCTGATGACCGGGGCCGCCGAACTCGCGCGGCGCAAGGGCGTCCGGCTGCACACCCACCTCGCCGAAACGCTCGACGAAGAGGAGCAGTGCCTGGCCGAGGAGGGGTGCACCCCGGCCGAATACGCGGACGACATGGGCTGGCTCGGTGACGACGTCTGGCTCGCGCACACCGTGCACCTGGCGCCGTCGGCCATCGTGCGGATGGGGAAGACCCGCACCGGTTCGGCGCACTGCCCGACCTCCAACGGCCGTCTCGGCACCGGCATCGCGCCGGTGCGGGACCTGCTCGACGCCGGTGCGCCGGTCGGCCTCGGCGTGGACGGTGCGGCGTCCAATGAGGACGGTGGACTGGGGGTCGAACTGCATTCGGCGCTGCTGCAGGCGCGCCAGCGCGGCGGGCCGCAGGCGCTGACCGTGCGCGAGGCCCTGTGGCTGGGCACGATGGGCGGCGCGCGCTGCCTCGGCCGGGAGTCGGAGATCGGCTCGCTCGAACCGGGCAAGCTCGCCGACCTGGTGGTGTGGGATCTCGGCGGACTCGACCACGCCGGGATCACCGATCCGGTGGCGGCGCTGGTGCTGGGCAGCGCGCCGCGGCCGCATCGGGTGCTGGTCGGCGGGCGGACCGTGGTTTCCGCCGGTGGGCTGGAAACCGCCGCCATCGCGGCGATCGCCGGTGACCTGCGCAAGGTGAGCGCCCGGCTGAGGGAGGCGAGATGAGCACGTCCACCGAAACCGTGCCCGCCATCGAGGGCGGGATCGGCAGCAGCCCGCAGCGGCCGGACGGCACGGTCAAGGTGCGCGGGGAGTTCGCGTACTCGTCGGACCTGTGGCACGAGGATATGCTGTGGGGCGCCACCCTGCGCAGCCCGCACCCGTACGCGCGCATCCACGGCATCTCCATCGGCGAGGCGCTGGCCGTGCCCGGGGTGTACGCGGTGCTCACGCACGAGGACGTGCCGGGCGCCAACGCCTACGGCCTGGAGCACCCCGATCAGCCGGTGCTCGCCGTGGACGTGGTGCGCTACCAAGGGGAACCGGTGGCCGTGGTGGCCGCCGACCACCCCGAGACGGCTCGCCGCGCGATGGACCGGATCAAGGTCGACTACGAGGTGCTGGAGCCGGTCACCGACGCGGAGGCCGCGGTCGAGGGCGCGGGCCCGCGGCTGCACCCCGGCGGGAACGTGGTGCGCCACGTGCCGATCCGCCGCGGTGACCAGGCCGCCGAGGCCGCGGTGGTGGTGCGCGGGACCTACGAGGTCGGCATGCAGGACCAGGCTTTCCTCGGCCCGGAAAGCGGGCTCGCGGTGCCCGCCGAGGACGGCGGCGTCGATCTTTTTGTGGCCACGCAGTGGTTGCACGTGGACCAGCAGCAGATCGTCGCGGCGCTCGGCCTGCCGCCGGAGAAGGTGCGGCTGACCCTCGGCGGGGTCGGCGGCGCGTTCGGCGGGCGCGAGGACCTGTCGATCCAGGTGCACGCCTGCCTGCTCGCGCTGCACACCGGCAAGCCGGTGAAGATGGTCTACAACCGGGAAGAGTCGTTCTACGGCCACGTGCACCGGCATCCGGCGCGGATGTACTACGAGCACGGCGCCGACGCGGACGGGAAGCTGGTCTACGTTCGCGCGAAGCTGTACCTGGACGGCGGGGCGTATGCGTCCTCGACCGGCGCGGTGGTGGCGAACGCGGCCACGCTCGGCGTCGGGCCGTACGACGTGCCCAACGTGACCGTCGACTGCTGGGGTGCCTACACGAACAACCCGCCGTGCGGCGCGATGCGTGGTTTCGGCGCGGTGCAGGCGGGTTTCGCCTATGAGTCCCAAATGGACAAACTGGCCGAGGCGTGCGGACTGGACCCGGTCGAGGTGCGCGTCCGCAACGCGATGAGCGAGGGCTCGGTGATGCCGACCGGGCAGGTGGTCGACTCCGCGGCGCCGGTGGCGGAACTGCTGGAGCGCGTACGGGACATGCCGCTGCCGCCGGAGACGAGCTTCGACCTGCGGCGCATGCCGGGCGGCGTGTCCAACGCGACGCACGGCGAAGGCGTGGTGCGCGGGATCGGGTACGGCGTCGGCATCAAGAACATCTGCTTCTCCGAGGGCTTCGACGACTACTCGACCGCGCGCGTGCGGCTGGAGGTGGTCGGCGGGGAAGCGGTGGCGACCGTGCAGACCGCGGCGTGCGAGGTGGGGCAGGGGCTGGTCACGGTGCTGCAGCAGATCGTGCGCACCGAGCTGGGGGTGGACCAGGTGACCGTGTTGCCGATGGACACCACGATCGGCAACGCCGGTTCGACCTCGGCTTCGCGGCAGACCTACGTGACCGGTGGCGCGGTGCGGGCGGCGTGCCAGGCCGTGCGGGCTTCGCTGCACGAGCGCGTGGCGACGCCGCTGGTCGCCGACGTCAGCCTGGCGCAGGCGCTCGGGGACACGGTGCTCGAGGAGACCGTCGAATGGCGGCACCGGCCGACGCGGGCGCTGGACCCGGAGACCGGGGCGGGGCGGGCGCACGTGCAGTACGGGTTCGCCGCGCACCGGGCGGTGGTGGACGTGGACACCGAGCTGGGGCTGGTGAAGGTGGTGGCGCTGGACTGCGCGCAGGACGTCGGGCGGGCGATGAACCCGCAGGCCGTGCTGGGCCAGATCCAGGGCGGTTCGGCGCAGGGGCTCGGGCTCGCGGTGATGGAGGAGATCCAGACCGAGGGCGGCAGGATCCGGAACCCGTCGTTCACCGACTACCTGATCCCGACCGTGCTCGACATGCCGCCGATGGCGATCGACGTGCTCGAACGGCCCGATCCGCACGCGCCGTACGGCCTGCGCGGGGTGGGGGAGCCGCCGACCATCTCGTCCACGCCCGCGATCGTGGCGGCCATCCGGGCGGCCACCGGCCTGGCGCTGGAGCGGGTCCCGGTGCGGCCGGAGCACCTGACCGTGGAGCGGTCGCCAGCGCTGAGGTAGCGAACCGGTGTCCCGGTCCCTGGGCCGGGACACCGGTGCCGGACCGTCAGGCCATCGGCGAACCCGGGATCTCCCGGTAGTTCACGGACCCTCGGCGCGGGTCGAGCCGGGATAGGTGATGGTCTTCCCGAAGCACACCGACCACGATTTCGCGCCGACCCCGGACTTCGGGCGATCCCAGTCTTCCAGCACCTGGTGGCCGCTCGGCCGGAACAGGGAAACCGACACGTTCGCCTGGTAGAGGCTGGACTGGTTGTTGCGCACGATCACCGCCCCCTGCATGGCGTCCCCGTCCGGGGACTTCACCAGGCAGGTCTGCGCGAGCACCGACGGCGTGAGGTTCACGGTGGTTCCGCACGTCCAGGAGCAGGCGCGGGAAGTGATCGGATTTGTGTTCGCGTAGGCCTTCCAGGTGCCGGTGGCGGCCGCGGCGGGACCGGCGGTGGCCAGGCCGAGTCCCAGAACGACAGCGCCGATCGCGGTCGATCCCGCGAGAAATCTTCGGGTGCGTCTTAGCGCGCCGCGTCTGCGCCTAGGCCCAATGCCGGTCGGTTAGTTCGTGGGGTGGTCGGTAGCCTGCGGTTTGTGGATCTTGAGGTGGGTGGGCGGCTGAGCTTGGCCGATCAGGCCGCTATCGGTGTGCTGACCAGGACTTTTCCGGTTGAGCTGGTCGATCGGGTGATCGATCAGTATTGGCGGCGTGAGCAGCGGACGCGGGCGTTGCCGGCCAGGCTGGTCTTCTACTTCACGCTGGTGTTGTGCCTGTTCCCGCATGAGTCCTACCGCTCGGCGATGGCGATCCTGATGTCGGTGTTCGGTCGTGGCGGGCGGGGTTACCGGGTGCCCACGACCGGCTCGATCGGGGACGCCCGCCGCCGGCTGGGGGCGGGTCCGATGGAAACCGTGGCGCGGGCGGTGATGAAGCCCGTGGCGCAGCAGGAAACACGGGGTGCCTGGTATCGGGAGTGGTTGCTGACCGCGGTGGACGGGACCACCTTCACCGTGCCCGACACCGAAGACAACGAACGCGAGTTCGGCCGCCCGGGTTCCGGCCGTGGCGAGGGCAGAACGGCGTATCCGCAGATCCAGGCGGCGTGTCTGGTCGAGGTGGGCACGCATGCGGTCTTCGACGCCCGGATGGACGCCTATGCCGCCGGGGAGGCGATGCTGATCGAGGAGATGTTTCCCTCGCTGCGGCCGGGCATGCTGGTGCTGGCGGACCGGCACGTCTACTCGTTCCGGCGCTGGCTGGCGGCGGCGGCCACGGGTGCGGATCTGGCGTGGAGGGTGTCGGCGAACCTGGGGCTGCTGCCCGCGCAACGCCTGGGTGACGGGTCTTTCATCGCTGAGATCACCCCGCCGAAGTCCTCGGGGCAGCGGCCGTTCCGGCTTCGGGCGATCGAGTACACGCTGCCCGGTTCGCAGGAGGTCTACCGGTTGGTGACCACGGTCCTGGACCCGGTGCGGGCTCCCGCGGCAGAACTCGCCGCGGTCTATCACCAGCGCTGGGATATCGAGGGATTCTTCAAGCAGGTCAAGAGTGTCCAGCTTAACGAGGAGAAGATCTTCCGGTCGAAGTCGCCGGAGGGGGTGCGGCAGGAGTTCTGGGCGCATCTGGCGGTGCACTACGCCACGATGTGCGTGCAGGTGGACGCCGCCGGTCAGGCCCTGCTGGATCCTGACCGGCTCTCCCACAAGAACACCGTGCGTGTCCTCCGGTCCCGGATCTGGCGACCGGAGTCTTTTCCCCCTGCGCCACAATGATGATCACTACCGGCTGCTGCTGGCCGACGTCATCGCCGGGATCAACCCGCAACGCCGGGACCGGCGCTATCCCCGTGTGGTCAAAAGGAAAATGAGTAACTTCCCTGTCAAACGGGCAGAGCATCGACAGCAACACAAGGCCAGCAGGCCACCGACCTCAACAATCGCCATTGTCCCGCCCGCCACGACCGGACACCGCCGCCGACCAGCCAAGATCACCTAATCGACCGGCATTGCGCCTAGGCCGGGATGAGGGTCTTCGCGTAGGCGACGCACGAGTCGGAGGCGGCCGCCATGGGTTCGGTGTCTCGCATGGCTCGGCACAGCACGAACGCGCCTTCCAGGGCGTTGACCACGGCAAAGGTGAGCTTCCGCGCATCCGCCTCGCTCAGGCCGAACGCGGCGATGCCCCGCGTACCGGCCTCGATCCAGGCGGTGAACACGTCGGCCGTGGCGATTCGCAACTGCTCGTTCGTGCTCGCCACCTCCAGCGCCACCGTGGCGATCGGGCACGCGTCCGCGTACCCGGTCTCCACCAGCATCTCCGCCGCCGCCGAGAAGAACGTCTCCAGGCCGGTGACCAGGTCCGGCGCCGGCGCGATCAGTTCGTCGAGCAACGCGATGTAGGCCATGCCCGAGGTCCGGATGACCTCCTCGCCGAGCTGTTCCTTGCCACCGGGGAAGAAGTGGTAGAGCGAGCCGAACGGCGCGTTCGCCTCGGCCACGATCTGCTTCAGCCCGGTGCCAGTGTAGCCGTTGCGGCGGAACAGCTCGGCGCCGGCGGTCATGATCCGTTCCTTGGTGTTTCCCACCAGCCCAGGATACCGCTAGAGCGTTCTATCAAGAGCCGGTTCCCGGCTGCGCCCGCCGAACACCAGGTTCAGCAGCACCGCCGCCACGCACCCGGCGCTGATGCCGGAGTCCAGCACGGTCCGCACCGCCGACGGGAAGTGCTCGTAGAACCCGGGCGCGGCGATCGGGATCAGCCCGATGCCCAGCGCCGCGGCCACCACCGCGATGTGCACCGGCTGCTCGAACGACGCCTTCGCCAGCGTCCGGATACCGCTCACCGCGACGCTGCCGAACAGCACCAGCCCCGCCCCGCCGAGCACCGGCTGCGGCACCAGCGCGACGATGCCGCCCGCGATCGGGAACACGCCGAGCAGCACCAGCACCACGCCGCCCGCGGCGACCACGTACCGGCTGACCATCCTGGTCAGCGCCACCAGCCCGACGTTCTGCGCGAACGCCGTGGCCGCGAACCCGCCGAAGATGGTGCTCACCGCGGTGGCGATGCCGTCCGCGCGCAGGCCGTCGGCGATGGTGCGCGGGGTGGACGGCCGGTCGACGATCTCCCCGAGCGCCAGCATGTCCGCCGTGCTCTCCACCATGATCACGATCATCACGATGGCCATGGACACCACCGCCGCGATGTCGAAGGCGGGCGTGCCGAAGTGGAACGGGCTGGCGATGCCGAACGCCGGTGCCTCGCGCAGCGTCGCGGTGTCCACTTCACCGAGCGGCCACGCCAGCAGCGTGCCGGCGACCAGGCCGAGCAGCAGCGCGATCCGGCTGAAGAAACCCGGCAGGAACCGGGTGAACGCGAGCACCGCGAGCAGGGTGAACCCGGCCAGCAGCAGCCCGTGCCCGGTGGCCGAGTCCTGCTGGTTCGCGATCCACTTCACCGCGACCGGCAGCAGCGAGACGCCGATCAGGGTGATCACCGTGCCGGTGACCAGCGGCGGGAAGAACCGGGTCAGCCGGGAGAAGAACGGCGCGGCGAGCACCATCAGCATGCCGCCGATCATGGTGGCGCCGTAGACCACGCCGAGCGCGTTCTCCCCGCCGTGCTGCTTGACGATCGCCAGCACCGGCGCCACGGTGGCGAAGGTGACGCCGTTGACCAGCGGCAGCCGCGCGCCGAACCGCCAGAAACCCAGGGTCTGCAACAGGGTGGCCAGCCCGGCGGTGAACAGGCTGGCGCTGATCAGCAGGCTCAGCTCGCCGGGGCTCAGCCCGACGGCGGCGCCGATGATCAGCGGGGGTGCGACGACCCCGGCGTACATCGCGGCGACGTGCTGGATGCCGCCCGCGATCAGTTGCCCTTTGGACGGAATGGTGTCTACGGGATGGGTCATGGGATATCCACCTCGGCGACTTCTCCATCCCGCAGCACCGTGCCCTCGATCAGCCCGTACGGGCGGTCCGCGGCGAAGAAGACCTCGTTCTCGTTGGTCAGCCCGAACGGGCTCAGGTCGACCGGGAAGTGGTGCTTGTTCGGCAGCGAGAGCCGGATCTCGGCGATCTCGTCGCGGGCCAGCAGCACGGCCTCACCCATCGCGTACAGCGTCTGCTGCAACGAAAGGCTGTGCTTGGTGGCGAAGGTTTCCAGCAGGATGCGGCGGATCTCGCCGAAGGAGGTAGCCCAGTCACCGGTGCTGGAGCGGTGCCGCCAGCGCGCGGTGACCGCGGTGGCCAGGATGCGGTCGTCGGTTTCGGCCAGCGTGGTGTACCGGTCGCGGGGGAAGCCGTGGAACTCCGAGCCGGTGGACTTGAGCACGGTCAGCCCGGTCAGCCCGGACAGCACCCGGACGCGGTCGCCGTCGAAGGTGACCTCGGTGGTCCGGCGCTCGTCCCCGGACCGGTGGAAGGAGTGGTCGTGTGGTTCATCGCCGACGGTGATGCGCTGCCAGCCGTGTTCCTCGATCCGGATGCGCGCGCCGGTGATGTGGTCGAATTCGCCGGTGAAGTGCCTGCCCAGGCGCAGCGCGAAGTCCTCGATCTCGCCGACCGGCTCCTGCTTGGCGAAGGCGTAGACGGTGTTCTTCTGCGTGTCGGTGGCCACCACGTCGGCGTTGTCGCCGGTGAGGTGGGTGCGTTCGAGGTGCCCGCGGAGCGCGGTGGACACGGTGAGGTCGCGGAGGTGGTGCACCGGGCCCGAGCGCCGCACGGTGACCATCCGGACTTCGGCTTTGCCGTACTGGTTGGGGCCCAGGCGGATCGCCACGGCTCAGCTCCCTCGGTAGGTGGAGTAGGCGAACGGGCTGAGCAGCAGCGGCACGTGGTGGTGCGCCTGGGGATCGGTGATCCGGAAGGTCAGCGACACCTCGGGGAAGAAGGCGTCCGGGCCGAGGTAGGCGCCGGTGTCGAAGGTGAGCCGGTAGACCCCGGCGGGCAGGGTTTCCGGGCCGAGGTCGCGGATCCGGCCGTCGTCGTCGGTCCGTCCTTTTGCGACGATCTTGCCGCCGCCCTCCAGTACGACCTCGATGCCGGGCGCCGGGCGGCCGGTGGCGGTGTCGAGTACGTGCGTGGTCACCAGGCTCATGCGACGGCCTTTCCCAAGCGGAGTACGGCGATCTTGCTCAGTTCGCGCCCGGCCACCCCGATCTCCTCGGCCGGGTCGTTGTCCATTCTGGACTTGAGGTCGGCGAGCAGCTCGGCGCCGCTCCGGCCGCTCGCGCAGACCAGGTACACCCAGCCGAACCGCGCTTCGTACGCGGCGTTCGCGGCCCGGAACTCGGCGGCCGCCTGATCGTCCACTCCGGACTGTTCGGAGCGCGACCAGTCGGCCGAAGTTCCTTGCCCGGCGGGCTTTTCGCCGATTCTGGGGTGGTCGGCGATGGCGCGGTGCACCTCGTCGTCGGTGAGCGGATCGGCGGCCTTCGCCGCGGTGTCCAGCAGGGATTCGCGGTCGGCGTAGGGGCGCGCGGCCAGCACCGCGTCGGCCCAGCGCGGTACCGCGAGGCAGGACAGCAGCAGGTCGCGTGCTTCGGTGGTGGTGGCTTCGTTGAACCCGGCCAGATCGACAGTCACGGGCGGCTCCCGGGTCGGGGCGATGTGGTTGGGAGAAGGTACGTCGAGCTTCACCCGACCGTCAACAACTTGTTGAATTCCCGTTCTCGTTGTGGTCCCGGTTCAGGTAGTTGTAAACGGTGAACCGGGTGACGCCGAGCGATTCGGCAATGGTGGCGACCGCTTTCCGCATGGTGAAAGCACCCCGTTCTTCGAGCAGGCGCACGGCCCGCTGCTTCCCGGCGCGGTCCAGCCGGTGCAGTTCGGCGCCCAGCTCGGTTTCCACCTCGTGCACCAGCCGCTCCAGCGCACCGGTCAGCTCGGCGCCGGGCAGCCGGACGGCCCCCACCAGCTCACCCGCCCAGTGCAGCGGCACGTCCTCCGGACGGCGGTCGGCCGGGGCGACCACGGTCGCGTCGATGCGGTCCAGCAGCGGCGCGATCGCGGTCACCAGCGGGTGCTCGGCGGGTTCGGGCATCTAGCCGACCCTGGTGTCGCGCAGCTGGAGCGTCAGCTTGGTGGCCCCGCCGGTCAGCGCCGCGCGGGCGATTTTCGGCAGCGCCGCCAGCACCGCTTCGGCATCCCCGCGGACCGAGGTGCCGAGCGGGCCGAAGTCGGTGTCCAGGCCCGCGGCCAGTGCCGCCTGGCGGGCCAGCTCGGCGTGTTCCGGTGGCGGACCCTCGCCGAGAAAGGGTTCCGTGGTGAACTCGGCTTCCAGTTCCACCTCGCGACGGTAACTCGTTCGGCGCGCGTTCGTAACCTCGGATTTTGTAGGTTCCTACATTGACCGGCCGGGCCGTTCGTGCGGAAGGTACCGGCGGAAGGGAGTCACGAAGTGGACCTGGTCTTGCGAGCGCCGAGGGTGATCACGGCCGAGGGTGAGGTGTCGCGTGCGGTCGGGGTGAGCGGTGGCCGGATCACCGCGATCGAGCCGCTGGATGCGGTTCTTTCCGCCGATCGGGTGATCGAGCTGTCCGAGGACGAGGTGCTGCTGCCCGGGCTGGTGGACAGCCACGTGCACGTCAACGATCCGGGGCGCAGCGAGTGGGAGGGCTTCGAGACGGCCACCGCCGCCGCGGCCGCCGGCGGGGTGACCACGATCGTGGACATGCCGCTGAACAGCCTGCCGCCGACGGTCGATCCGGAAGCGCTGGCGGTCAAGCGGAAGTCGGCCGAGGGCCGGGTGCACGTGGACGTCGGGTTCTGGGGCGGGGCGATCCCCGGCAAGCTGGACCAGCTGCCCGCGCTGCACGAAGCCGGTGTGTTCGGCTTCAAGTGCTTCCTGCTGCATTCGGGCGTGGACGAGTTCCCGCCGCTGGACCCGGCCGGGCTGGCCGAAGGACTGCGCACGGTCAACGAGATCGATTCGATGATGATCGTGCACGCCGAGGATTCCGACGAGATCGCGCGGGCGCCGGAGGTGACCGGCGGGCACTACGCGGACTTCCTGCGGTCACGGCCGCGCGGCGCGGAGAACCTGGCCATCGCGCACGTGCTCGACGAGGCGCGCCGGACCGGGGCGCGGGTGCACATCCTGCATCTGTCCTCTTCGGACGCTTTGCCGATGCTCGCCGAAGCCCGCCGCGACGGCGTGCGGGTGACCGTGGAGACCTGCCCGCACTACCTGAGCTTCATCGCCGAGGAGATCGTGGACGGGGCGACGCAGTTCAAGTGCTGCCCGCCGATCCGCGAGGCGGAAAACCGCGAACTGCTCTGGCGCGGCCTCGCCGACGGGGTGATCGACTGCGTGGTCAGCGACCACTCACCGTGCACCCCGGAGCTGAAGCGGTTCGACAGCGGCGACTTCGGCGAGGCGTGGGGCGGGATTTCCAGCCTGCAGCTCGGCCTGCCCGCGGTGTGGACGCAGGCACGCGCCCGCGGTCATGCGCTGGCCGACGTGGTGCGCTGGATGGCGTTGCGGCCCGCCGAGCTGACCGGGCTGCGGCACAAGGGCCGGATCGAGGTCGGTGCGGACGCCGACTTCTGCGTGTTCGCCCCGGACGAGGCCTTCGTGGTCGACGTGGCGAAGCTGCGGCACCGCAACCCGGTGAGCGCCTACCACGGGCGGCCGCTGGCCGGCGTGGTGCGCGGCACCTGGCTGCGTGGCCGGGAGATCACCGGGGAGCAGCCGTTCGGCGAGCTGCTCACCCGGCCGTGAAACCGAAGGGAGTGCTGGTGAACGACCGTCCTGAATGGACATCCGAGCCGGATCTGGCGTCCCGCCGTAACGGCGGTGGCGTGGTGTGGGCGAACGACGAGCTGTTCGCCGAACGGGAGAACCTGATCAAGCCGGAGCGCCCGGAGTTCCAGCCGTGGAGCTTCGGGCACAAGGGCCAGATCTACGACGGCTGGGAGACCCGGCGGCGCCGGGAGGACGGGGCGGACCAGGCCGTGGTGCGGCTCGGCCTGCCCGGCACGATCACCGGCGTGGTGGTGGACACCGCGTTCTTCACCGGCAACTACCCGCCGTTCGCCTCGGTGGAGGCGGTGGCCGTGGACGGGTACCCGAGCCCCGCCGAACTCGCCGAGCTGGACTGGGACACCGTGGTGCCGCGCTCGCCGTTGAAGGGCGACGCGGAGAACTTCTTCGAGGCGGTGTTCACCAAGCGGTACACCCACGCGCGGCTGACCATCTACCCCGACGGCGGGGTGGCGCGCTTCCGCGTGCACGGCAAACCGGTGGCCGACCCGTCGCTGCTGGACCTGGGCTCGCTCGACCTGGCCGCGCTGGAGAACGGCGCGCGGGTGGTCGGGTGCAGCAACATGTTCTACTCGTCGCCGAGCAACCTGATCGCGCCCGGCTTCGCCGCGGTGATGGGGGAGGGCTGGGAAACCGCCCGCCGCCGCGACGACGGCAACGACTGGGTGTCGGTCGAGCTGGCGGGCGAGGGCGTGCCGCGGCTGGCCGAGCTGGACACCACCCACTTCAAGGGCAACGCGCCCGGCTGGGCGTCGCTGAGCGGTTCGGCCGACGGCCGGGAGTGGTTCGAGGTGCTGCCGAAAACCCGGCTGCAGCCCGACACCCGGCACCGGTTCCTCGTGCCGGACGCGCGGGCGATCTCGTTCGTGCGCCTGGACGTCTACCCGGATGGCGGCATGGCGCGGCTGCGCCTGTTCGGCGGGCTGACCGACCAGGGGCGCGAGACGCTGGAGAAGCGCTACCGCGGTTAGGGCGTGTTTCACGAGTCTGTTCGATGGGCTTCGTGATCCAGGGGCCGCCTGGGCGCGAAGAGCGCGAACAAGACTGGTGAAACGCGCCCTAGGCGAAGTCCGCGCGCTTCGAGCTGATCACGCCGGTGTCGAACCCGGCCAGGTGCAGGCCGCCGGCGAACCGCGCGTGCTCGATCTTCACGCACCGGTTCATCACCACGTCCAGACCGGCTCCGGCAGCCCGCTCGGCCACCGGCTCGTGCCACAGCCCGAGCTGCAGCCACAGCGTGCGCGCACCCGCCTCGATGACCTCCTCGGCCACGCCGGGGAGGTCATCGTGCTTCCGGAACACGCTCACCAGATCGACGTCCGGCACTTCGGCCAGCGACGGGTGCACCGGCTGCCCGAGCAGTTCGTCCAGCCGCGGGTTCACGAAGTGCACGCGGTACCGGCTGGACGAGAGCAGGTAGGAAGCCACGAAGAAGCTCGGCCGCGACGGGTTCGCCGAAGCACCGATGATCGTCACCGACTCGGTCCGGCTCAGCAGGCGGCGGCGGTCGCGGGCGGTCGGTTCGGTCCAGCTCATGCGCGCACCGCCTGGTCCAGGGCTCGGTCGATGTCCCACAGGATGTCGTCCACGTCCTCCAGGCCGACCGACAGCCGGATCAAGTCCGGGCCGACGCCGCCCGCCAGCAGCTGGTCGTCCGAGAGCTGCTGGTGCGTGGTCGACGCGGGGTGGATGACCAGCGTGCGGGCGTCCCCGACGTTCGCCAGGTGCGACAGCAGCTCCACCGATTCGACAAACTTCTCCCCGGCGGCGCGGCCACCACGCACCCCGAACGAGAACACCGCGCCCGGCCCATCGGGCAGGTACTTCCGCGCGCGCTCGTGGTGCGGGTGCGAGGGCAGGCCCGCGTAGTTGACCCAGGCGACGCGGTCATCGGCCTCCAGGTACTCGGCGACCTTGCGCGCGTTCGCCACGTGCTCGGCCATGCGCTGCGGCAGCGTCTCCACGCCCTGCAGCAGGAGGAACGCCGAGTGCGGGGAGAGCACGGCACCGATGTCACGCAGCTGCTCGACCCGCAGCCGCGTGCAGAAGGCGTACTCGCCGAAGTTCTCCCAGTACTTCAGCCCGCCGTAGCTGTCCACCACCTCGGTCATCCGGGGGAACTTGCCGTTGCCCCAGTCGAACCTGCCCGATTCGACCACCACCCCGCCGAGCGTGGTGCCGTGGCCGCCGAGGAACTTCGTCGCCGAGTGCAGCACGATGTCCGCGCCGTGCTCGATCGGGCGGCACAGGTACGGCGTGGCCAGCGTGGCGTCCACCACCAGCGGGAGGTCGTGCGCGTGCGCCAGCTCGGCGAGCCCGTCCAGATCGGCGATCGCGCCGCTCGGATTGCCGATCACCTCGGCGTAGAGCAGGCGGGTCCGGTCGGTGATCGCGGCGGCGTAGTCGTCGAGTGCGGTGCCGCGGATGAAGCTGGTCTCCACGCCGAACCGGCGCAGGGTGCCGTCGAGCTGGGTGACCGTGCCGCCGTAGAGATCGCTCGCCGCGACGATGTGGTCGCCCGACTCGGCCAGCGCGGCGAAGGTGAGGAACTCGGCGGCCTGCCCGCTGCTGGTGGCGACCCCGCCGATGGCGCCCTCCAGGCTGGCCAGCCGCTCCTCGAAGGCGGCCACCGTCGGATTGCCGATCCGGCTGTAGATGTTGCCGTACTTCTGCAGTGCGAACAGCGAAGCGGCGTCGGCGGTGTCCTCGAAGACAAAGCTGGTGGTCTGGTAGATCGGCACGGCGCGGGCCCCGGTGGTGCGGTCGGGCGTGCCGCCCGCGTGCAGGGCGCGGGTGCGGAAGCCCCAGGAGCGCTCGTTCATCCCCCGGCACGCTACCCGGGAACACCGACCGGCGGCCAGCGGTTGTCCCTGGTGTCCCACCTGTCGACCACCGGAGCGATACACATGACGAACACGCAGGTCAGCACGGCACCCGGGGGAGTTTTCCAGCTCGGCGGCGACCTGCCGGTGCACCGGCTCGGCTACGGCGCGATGCAGATCACCGGCGAGGGCGTCTGGGGTGAGCCCGCCGACCGCGAAGGCGCGCTGGCGGTGCTGCGGCGGACCGTCGAGCTGGGTGTCAACTTCATCGACACCGCCGACTCCTACGGGCCCAACGTCAGCGAGGAGCTGATCCGCGAG
The DNA here is from genome assembly GCF_003312875.1 of Amycolatopsis albispora. Taxonomy (NCBI): domain Bacteria; kingdom Bacillati; phylum Actinomycetota; class Actinomycetes; order Pseudonocardiales; family Pseudonocardiaceae; genus Amycolatopsis; species Amycolatopsis albispora. Next base: position 4,018,894 of record NZ_CP015163.1, on the reverse strand, counting down.
GCACTGCACCCGTACCCGGAGAACCTGGTCATCGCCACGAAGGCCGGGCTCACCCGCACCGGCCCCGGCCAGTGGATCCCGGTCGGGCGGCCCGCCTACCTGCGTCAGCAGCTCGAACTGAGCTTGCGGAAGCTGGGCGTGGAGCGGATCGACCTGTTCCAGCTGCACCGGGTCGATCCCGAGGTGCCGCTGGCCGACCAGGTCGGCGAGCTGAAGCTGCTCCAGCAGGAGGGCAAGATCCGGCACATCGGGCTGTCCGAGGTCGGTGTGGCCCAGCTGGCCGAGGCCGCGCAGATCGCCGAGATCGCCAGCGTGCAGAACCTGTACAACCTGGCCGACCGGCACCACGAGGACGTGCTCGACTACGCCACCGAGCACGGCATCGCCTTCATCCCGTGGTTCCCGATCGCCACCGGTGAGCTGGCCAGGCCGGGCAGCGTGCTGGAGCAGGCCGCGAAGGACCACGGCGCGACCCCGGCCCAGCTGGCGCTCGCGTGGCTGCTGCGCCGGTCGCCGGTGGTGCTGCCGATCCCGGGCACCCGGTCGGTGGCGCACCTGGAGGAGAACGTGGCGGCGGCGGAGATCCAGCTGACCGACGCCGAGTTCGACGCGCTGTCCGCGCTGGCCGCCTAGGTTTTCAGCCGAAACCCCGGAGGCGCGCGGCGCGTTCCTCCGGGGTCTGGCGCGGGCAGCTCGCGCACTTGTCCGCGCGCGGGATCTCGTAGATCAGGCAGCAGGACGCGCGTTTGACGATGGTGTTGCGGCCGACCGTCGTGAACCGGGGGCGCGGCAGGCTCGGGCCGATCGCCTCGGCGAGTTGCCCGGCCAGCTCCACCGCGCGCGCCGCGTCACCCGACCACAGCAGGCGGTTCGCGATCGAGTCGGTGGCGATGGCCCACAGCGCGTTCTCGGTGGCCCCGCAGGCCTCGCTGATCGGCGGGATGACGGTGGCCAGCGTGGTGCGCATCGCCTGGCCCAGTTCGGGAATGCCGCCGTCGAGCACGCGGTCCGAACGCGCGTCGACGTACCGGCCGTCGGGCTGGAGGTTCAGGGTGAGCGCGTCGAGCGACGGGTCGGCGATCCGGCCGGTGAACAGCGACTCCGCCGAGGGCGCCACGAGCACCGAGGACGCCGAGTACCAGCGGACCGTGCCCAGCACGCGTGGCCCGGCCGCGCGGCCGTACATCCGCTCGGCGGTTTTGAGGTCCTCGCGCAGCCAGCCGGGGTCGGCGAGCACGGTCGCCTTTACCGCCGTCATCGGAACACCGAGACCGTGAAGGAGGCGGTGACGTCGACCGGCTCGGTGAACTCGGCCAGCCGTTCGGCGCGGCCGTCGCGGTGGAGGTGGTGCGCGGCCGGCCCCATGCCGACCACGTGCCGCACCTCGGCCGGTTCGAGGCGCAGCGGGTAGCTGATCTCCTCGCGGTGGTCGAGGGTGAAATGCGCGGCGAGCGAGCTGTCCAGCCGCTGTTCCTTGTCCTCGCCGATGCCCAGCACCGCCGACCCCAGCTCGGCGAGATGCCCCGGATTCGGCGACACCACCACGAGCGCCCCGCCAGGGCGCAGCACGCGGCGGAACTCGGGGGCGTTGCGCGGGGCGAAGACGTTGAGCACCACGTCGGCGGCCTGGTCGGCGACGGGCCACGGCTCCCACAGGTTCCACACCGCGGCGCCGATCGCCGGATGCGCCTTGGCGGCACGGCGGAGGGCGACGGCGGAGACGTCGAGCGCGAGGCCGTGTGACTGCTCGGTGAGTGCTTCGGCCAGGTAGTAGCCCGTGCCCGCCCCGGCGTCGACGATCAGTTCGGGGGAGAAGCGGGCGGTCTGCGCGGCCACCGCGCCGGCGAGCGGCCGGTAGTGCCCGGCACCCAGGAACTCGACGCGGGCGGCGACCATTTCGGCGGTGTCAGCGGTGCCCGCCGGGATCTTGGCGTGCAGCAGGTTCACGTACCCCTGCTTTGCCAGGTCGAAGGAATGCCCGCGGTCGCAGCGCAGCGCGCGGTCCCGCGCGGTGAGCGGGAGGCCGCACACCGAGCAGCGCAGGGCGGCCACGACCGGCTCGGGCAGGTGCATGCCCCCATTCGACCACGGCCGAAATCCGGTTGCCGGGTGCCACCCCCGGTCCGATGATCACCGCATGGGCAGGCGGCTCAACCGGACGGAGTGGGGTCCGGCGGACGGGTACCCGGTGCTGTTCTTCTCCGGGGCGGCGATGGGGTGCGGGCTCGGTTTCGGCACGGACCTGGTGTGGTCGCGGGGGATCCGGCTGATCTCGGTCGAGCGGCCGGGGCTGGGGGAGTCGGGGCCGGAGCCGGGTCGGACGCTGGACTCGTGGGTCGAGGACGTCCGCGCTCTCGGGTTGCCGTCTTTCTCGATCGTGGCGTTCTCGCAGGGGGCACCGTTCGGCCTGGCCTGCGCGGCGGCGGGGTTGTGCTCGTCGCTGGCGATCGTGTCGGGCCAGGACGAACTGCGGTCCTTCGGGGATGCGCTCGCTCCGGAAGTCGCGCGGTTGATCCGGTCCGTGGACGAGGATCCGGCCGCCTTCGAGGCCGCGTTCGCGAATGCCGATGCCGACGGGATGTGGGAACTGATCGCCGGGATGAGTTCGCCGGTGGATCTGGCGGTGTACTCGGAGCCGACGTTCGCGCGCGCCTACCGCTCGGCGCTGGAGGAGGGTTTCCGGCAGGGCGGTGCCGGTTACGCGCGGGACCTGGTGCTGGCGCTGAGCCCTTGGCCGTTCGCCGTGGAGGACATCCGCGTCCCGGTCCACCTGTGCTACGGCGCCCACGACACAAGCCCGGTGCATTCCCCAGACCTCGGCGAGACACTGGCGAGGCGCATCCCAGGCGCTGCCCGCCACGTCTTCCCGGACGGCGGCGGTTCGATCCTGTGGACCCACGCCGCCGAAATCCTGGATTCGATCAAGCCCGGCTGAACGTCGTTACTTCCTTCGGAGTACCGCGTCCCCGCGGGGGCTGACCTCGGGGCATAACGGTTCCGTTTCGGAACCGGACACCATCCGCCGGGTACCGGGAAACGTACCCGTAACAAAGGGCGCACCCGGGTTCACAGACCCGAAACGTCCCTGGTCATCCCGTGCAACACGGCTTTCCCATGATTTGCCGCAATTGCGAATCGGCAATCTTCTCGAGGAGGAAGCGTGGAAGGGAATACGGCCTGGCTGCTCACCAGCGCCGCCCTGGTGCTGCTCATGGTCCCAGGGCTGGCGTTCTTCTACGGGGGGATGGTCCGTTCCAAGAGCGTGCTGAACATGCTCATGATGAGCTTCGGCTCGCTGGGCGTCGTCGGCGTGCTGTGGGTGATCTTCGGTTACTCGACCGCCTTCGGGAACGACGTGGGCGCGGGGCTGCTCGGTGACCCGTTCGAGGCGCTCGGCCTCAGCGGCCTGATGGGCGCGGAAACCTTGTCCAACACCGGTTTCGCCGCGTTCCAGGCGATGTTCGCCATTCTCACCGTGGCGCTGATCTCCGGTGCGGTGGCCGACCGCGTGCGCTTCGGCACCTGGCTGCTGTTCGCCGGGCTGTGGGCCACCATCGTCTACTTCCCGGTGGCGCACTGGGTCTTCGCCTTCGACGCGACCGACGACGTCACCGGCGAGACCACCAAGTCCGGTGGCTGGATCGCGAACGACCTCGGCGCGCTCGACTTCGCGGGCGGCACCGCGGTGCACATCAACGCCGGTGCCGCGGCGCTCGCGCTGGTGCTGGTGATCGGCAAGCGGGTCGGCTGGCCCAAGGAGCCGATGAAGCCGCACAACCTGCCGTTCGTCATGCTCGGCGCCGGCCTGCTGTGGTTCGGCTGGTTCGGCTTCAACGCCGGGTCCGCGCTGGCCGCGAACAACATCGCCGGTGTCGCGTTCATCAACACGCTCACCGCCACCTCCGCCGCGCTGCTCGGCTGGCTGCTCATCGAGCGCATCCGCGACGGGCACGCCACCAGCCTCGGCGCCGCCTCGGGTGTGGTGGCCGGGCTGGTCGCGATCACCCCGGCCTGCGCCTTCGTCGACACCTGGGGCGCGCTGGCCATCGGCGCCATCGCCGGCATCCTCTGCGCGCTGGCGGTCAGCCTCAAGTACCGCTTCGGCTTCGACGACTCGCTCGACGTGGTCGGCGTGCACCTGGTCGGCGGCCTGGTCGGCACCCTGCTGATCGGCTTCTTCGGCACCGTCGGGGTGAACGAGGCGAGCAAGGACGGCCTGTTCTACGGCGGCGGCTTCGGCCTGCTCGGCACGCAGGCGATCGGCGCGTTCTCCGTGCTCGGCTACTCGTTCGTGATCACCGCGATCATCGCGCTGCTGATCAAGGTGACGCTCGGCTTCCGGCTCCCGAAGGACGAGGAGGTCGTCGGCATCGACGAGGCGGAACACGCCGAGACGGCCTACGAGTTCGGCGGCAGCCGGGGCGGGCGCGCCGCGACCAACAGTTCCGGGGTGGCAGGCACGGCGAAGAAGCTCGAGGGGAGCAAGGCATGAAGCTCATCACCGCGATCGTCAAGCCGTTCACGCTCGACGACATCCGCTCGGCACTGGAACAGCTCGGCGTGCTCGGCATGACCGTCAGCGAGGTGCAGGGCTACGGCAGGCAGAAGGGCCACACCGAGGTCTACCGCGGCGCGGAGTACGCGGTCGACTTCGTGGCCAAGATCCGGGTCGAGGTGGTCACCGACGACGCCAACGTGGAGAAGGTGATCGAGGCGATCGTCGACGCCGCGCACACCGGCAAGATCGGTGACGGCAAGGTCTGGGTCACCGCGGTCGACACGGTGATCCGGGTGCGGACCGGGGAACGCGGGACGGACGCGCTATAGGCCGTGGAAGCCGGGGAGTTGGTTGAAGCGGCGAAGAAGCTGCTGGAGGGCCGCCACGGGCGGTTGGGCGCGGCGGCCCTCCGAGCGGCACTGGTGGATCTCTACGAGTTCTGGCTGAGCAAGGCCGCCGCGTCGGCCGGCGTGGACACCGCGGTTCCGGGTGTCGCGCTGGTCGCCGTGGGCGGGCTCGGCCGCCGGGAACTGGTCCCGTTCTCGGATCTGGACCTGGTGCTGGTGCACAACGGGAACACCGGGGTCGGCGAGATCGCCGACGCGCTCTGGTACCCGCTGTGGGACGCCCGCGTCGGGCTGGACCATTCCGTGCGGACACCGGGGGAAGCGCTGAAGGTGGCGTCGGAGGATCTCCGCACGGCGGTCGGCCTGCTGGACGCCCGGTACCTGGCGGGGGATCAGGACCTGGCCGGGCGACTGGCCGCGGCGGCCAAGGAGAACTGGCGCCGGACGGCACGCAAACGCTTGGGGGAGCTGGCTTCCTCGGCGCGTCAGCGGTGGAAGCGCAGCGGCGAGATCGCCCAGTCGGCCGCGCCCGATCTCAAGCACGGGCGCGGGGGACTGCGTGATCTCGGGCTGCTGGAGGCCTTCGCCGCCGCGCAGCTGGCCGACCGGCCGGGCGAGGAACTGCTGGCGGCCAAGGAACTCCTGCTCGACGTCCGCACGGAGTTGCGCCGCGAACTCCGCCGAGACCGGGACGTGCTGAGCCCGCCTGACGCGGAGGCGGTGGCCGTCGAACTCGGCTTCGGCGACCGGTTCACCTTGGCGCGCAAGCTTTCCGGCGCTGGGCGTGCGGTCAGCTACGCGGTCGACACGGTGTTGCGCGCGGTGGACGTCGCACCGCGGACGCGGTTCGGCAGGCGCCCGTCGCGGACCCCGCTGGACGACGGCGTTGTCCTGCACGGCAGCGAGGTTTCCCTGGCCAGGGACGCGGTTCCGGCGCGGGACCCGGCTCTGCTGCTGCGGGTGGCGGCGGCGTCCGCGCGCACCGGCCGCCCGATCGCGCAGGGCACCTTGCGCACGCTCGCCGACTCCGCGCCGGAACTGCGCGCCCCGTGGCCCGCCGGTGCCCGCGACGCGCTGACCGAACTGCTCGGCGCGGGCGAAGGCCTGCTGGACGCCGTCGAAGCGCTTGACCGGACGGGGCTGTGGGCCCGGCTGTTCCCGGAATGGGGTGCGGTCCGTGACCTACCACCGCGGGAACCCGTGCATTCGTGGACCGTCGATCGGCACCTGGTGCAGGCCTGCGTTGAAGCGGCCAAGCTGACCACCACGGTGTCCCGGCCGGACCTGCTCCTGCTGGGCGCGCTGCTGCACGACATCGGCAAGGGGCGCGCGGCGGACCACTCCGAGCTGGGCGCCAAGATCGCCGCGCAGGTGGCCGCCAGGATCGGTCTGTCCGAAGTGGACGCGGGCGTGGTCGCCGCGATGGTGCGCCACCACCTGCTGCTGCCGGACACCGCCACCCGGCGCGACATCAGCGAGCCGGACACCGTGCGCCGGGTGCTGAAAACGCTCGACCACGACCCGCTGCTGGTGGACCTGCTGCAGGCGCTGGCGAAGGCCGATTCGCTGGCTACCGGGCCCGGCGTGTGGACGGAGTGGAAGGCGGCGCTGATCGCCCAGCTCGCCGGCCGCTGCCGGGAAGCGTTGCAGGGCAAGGCACTCAGCACACCCGAGCCGCTGGACGCGGAGCAACGCGAGCTGGTGGAGACGGCGACGGCCACCGGGCAGCCGCAGGTGCACATCTCGTCCGAGGGCAAGGTCGCCACCGTGGTGCTCGCCGCGCCCACGCAGTCGGAGCTGCTCGCCCCGGCGGCGGGGGTGCTCGCGCTGCACTCGCTGGAGGTGCACACGGCGATGCTGCACGGGCACGACGGCGGCCGCGTCGGCGTGTTCACCGCGTCGCCGAAGTTCGGCTCGCTGCCCGACGTCACGCTGCTGCGGGAGCAGTTCGCCAGGGCGCTGGGCGGGGCGTTGCCGCTGACGCAGAAGCTCGCCGCGAAGGAACGGGACTACGCGCGGGCGCCGGTGGAGTCGGGCGGGCCCAAGGTGCTCTGGTTCGACGACGAGACGAGCGGGTCCACCACGGTGGTGCTCGAACTGCGCGCCACCGACCGGATCGGCCTGCTCTACCACGTGGCGGGCGCGCTGCGGCAGTGTGAAGCCGAGGTGCGCTGGGCGAAGGTCGCCACCCTGGGCGCGGCGGTGGTCGACTCATTCGCCATCGCGCCACGGCACGGCAGGCTGGACCGCGAGTGGCGGGACCGGATCGAGCAGGCAGTACTCGCCGCCGCGAGCTGACCAGCCGGTTCGGGGTGTCGCGCGGACCGCGCGCGGCGACGGTGGCAGTATGTCGCCGTCGGTGTGGCCTGGCGGAACGTGCGGGAAGGCGGGTGGCATGGTGGGCGAACCGGTTCTTCCCGGCTCGATCGTGGCCGCGCACCTGGAGGCCTGCGCCGCCGAACTCGCCGGATCCGCCGAGGTCGGCACCGCCGGTGAGCTCGCCGACGTGCTCGAGCACCTCGCCGCCGGGCAGCGCCAGCTCTCGCTCGCACTGGCCAGGCTCGCCTGCGTGGTGCGCGGCAGCCAGGTAGACGGCGCGCTGACCGAGGTGCTCGAAGCCGCCGCCAGCGCGGCGGGCTACTCCGCCGACGCCATCGCGGAAAGTGAGCCGGTGCTCGCCGCACTGCTGCAAACGGCCGACGAGGACACCCGTTTGTAGCTGGAAACGGCCGCTTTCACCGCATTACGCTCGAACACATGCGCGCGGTCTGGAAAGGCACGATCGGCTTCGGCGCGTACGCCATTCCGGTGAAGGCGTACAGCGCCACCACCGACCGCGCCTCCGGCCTGACCCAGGTCCACGTGACCGACGGCGGCCGCATCCAGCACCGGCGGTTCTGCGAGGCCGACGGCGCCGAGGTGCCGCCGGGTGAGGTCGGCAAGGGCTTCCCGCTGCCGGGAGGCGACGTCGTGGTGCTCTCCGACGAGGACCTCGCGTCGTTGCCGCTGGCCACCGCGCACTCCATCGGCGTGCTGTCGTTCGTGCCGGTGGAACAGGTCGATCCGGTCTACTTCGCGCGGACCTACTACCTGGAGCCGGAGATCGCCGGGACCAAGGCGTACGTGCTGCTCAGCGAGGCCATGCAGCAGACGGGCCGGGTGATGGTGGTCAGGGTGGCGCTGCGCCAGCGCGAGACGCTCGGCGTGATCCGCGTGCGCGACCAGCTCCTGCTGCTGGAGACCATGCTGTGGCCGGACGAGGTCCGCGAGCCGGACTTCCCGTTCCAGCACGAGGACGTGGACGTGCACGTGGCCGAGGTCCGCCTGGCGGCCCGGCTGATCGACCGCCTGGCCGGTGACTTCGAGCCGGAGAACTACGTCGACCACTATCAGGACGCGCTGAACGAGCTGATCACCGCGAAAGCCGAGGGCGGGGAACTCGCGCGGCCGGCGGCGGCCGTGCAGAACGCCGGGGTCACCGCGCTGCTCGCGGCGCTCCAGACCGGCGCCGAACACGCCGAGAACGCCGTCGACCGGGCCCGTGGCGCCGCGGAGAAAGCCGCCGAGAAGGCCGCGGAGGCCGCCGAGGCGGCCCGGCGCGCCGCTCAGCGGAAGACCGAATCGGTGGACTGAGTAGAACTACCTGGCCCGATATGGGGGTCTTCCCCCTGCCGCGACCTGCGCGGGAGCGGCAGGCTACTGCGCAGCGCGAGCGTGGCGGAAATCGCCCGGTACTGGGGGTCGGACGAAGGCCGCGGACCGCTCGCGCGACGCGATGCCCGGCCGGTGCGAGGAGGAGCGGACCGGCCGGGCCCCAACGTCGACTACCCTGAGGAGGATGCGGGCGCGGTCTTCCGCACGCCGGCCCCGCACCCTGACGACGACTGCTGGAGCGCACACCCGTGTTCGACACCCTCTCCGATCGCCTCACTTCGGTCCTGCAGAACCTGCGTGGCAAGGGGAAGCTCTCCGACGCCGACATCGACTCCACCGCGCGTGAGATCCGCATCGCGCTGCTGGAGGCCGACGTCGCGCTCCCGGTGGTGCGCGCGTTCATCGCCAAGGTCAAGGAACGCGCCAAGGGCGCCGAGGTCTCCGAGGCGCTGAATCCGGCCCAGCAGGTCATCAAGATCGTCAACGAGGAACTGGTCGCCATTCTCGGCGGCGAGACCCGGCGGCTGAACCTGGCGAAGAACCCGCCGACCGTGCTGATGCTCGCCGGTCTGCAGGGTGCCGGTAAGACCACGCTCGCGGGCAAGCTGGCGCTGTGGCTGAAGAAGCAGGGCCACGCGCCGATGCTGGTCGCCTGCGACCTCCAGCGCCCGAACGCGGTCACCCAGCTGCAGGTGGTCGGTGAGCGGGCCGGGGTGCAGACCTTCGCGCCGGAGCCGGGCAACGGCGTCGGCGACCCGGTCGACGTCGCCCGCCGCGGTATCGCCGAGGCCAAGCACTCCCAGCACGACATCGTGATCGTCGACACCGCCGGCCGTCTCGGCGTGGACGAGGAGCTGATGCGGCAGGCCGCCGACATCCGCGACGCGGTCCAGCCGGACGAGACGCTCTTCGTGGTCGACGCGATGATCGGCCAGGACGCGGTGACCACCGCCGAGGCCTTCCGCGACGGCGTCGGCTTCACCGGCGTGGTGCTCACCAAGCTCGACGGTGACGCCCGCGGTGGTGCCGCGCTGAGCGTGCGCGAGGTCACCGGCCAGCCGATCCTGTTCGCGTCGAACGGCGAGAAGCTCGAGGACTTCGACCTGTTCCACCCGGACCGGATGGCCAGCCGGATCCTCGGCATGGGCGACATGCTCACCCTGATCGAGCAGGCCGAGCAGGCCTTCGACCAGGAGAAGGCGGAGCAGGCCGCGCAGAAGCTGGGCAGCGGCGAGCTGACCCTGGAGGACTTCCTCGAGCAGATGCTCGCGGTGCGCAAGATGGGCCCGATCGGCAACCTGCTCGGCATGCTGCCCGGCGCCGGGCAGATGAAGGACCAGCTGGCCCAGGTCGACGACAGGTCGCTGGACCGGCTGCAGGCGATCATCCGCGGCATGACCCCGGCCGAGCGCGCCGATCCGAAGATCATCAACGCCTCCCGGCGGCAGCGCATCGCCAAGGGCTCCGGGGTGGCCGTGCGCGAGGTCAACGACCTGGTCAACCGGTTCTACGACGCCAAGAAGATGATGCAGCAGATGGCCGGGCGGTTCGGCTTCGGCGGCCCCGGTGGCAACAACCGGAAGAACAACCGCAAGGGCAAGAAGGGGAAGAAGGGCAAGGGGCGCGGCCCCACGCAGCCCAAGGTCAAGGGCGGTTTCCCCGGTGGCATGCCCGCGCTGCCGCCGGGTGGTTTCCCCGGTGCCGGTCCCGCCGGTGGCATGCCTGACCTCTCGCAGCTCGGCGGCAGCCTGAACGACCTGCCCCCGGGCTTCGACCCGTCGAAGTTCAAGCTGCCCAAGGGCAAGTAGATGGCGTACCGCCTCAGCGGCGTGGTGCTGCCTTCCGGTGCGCACCACGACCTGTGGATCAGCGACGGCCGGATCGGCTTCGAGCCGGTCGAGGGCGCCGAGACCCTGGCCGAGGACGTGTTCCTGGTGCCGGGGCTGGTCGACGCGCACTGCCATCCCGGCATCGGCGCGGAGAACCTCGAAGAGGCGGCCGCGCAGGCGCTGACCGACCGCCGGGCGGGCACGCTGCTCATCCGCGACTGCGGGGTCCCGTTCGACACCTCGCCGTTGCAGCAGCGCGAGGACCTGCCGCGGATCATCCGCTGCGGCCGTCACCTCGCGCTGCCCAAGCGGTACGTGCCCGGCCTCGGCATCGATCTGGACAGCCCGGACCAGCTGCCGGAGGCGGTCGCCGAGCAGGCGGCCGACGGCGATGGCTGGGTCAAGCTCGTCGGCGACTGGATCGACCGGTCCGTGGGTGACCTCGCGCCGCTGTGGCCGGACGACGTGCTCGCCGAAGCGGTCAAGGTCGCGCACGACGCGGGCGCCAAGGTCACCGCGCACGTGTTCGGCGCCGCCGCGCTGCCCGGCCTGCTGGCCGCCGGGATCGACTGCCTCGAACACGGCACCGAGCTGTCCGGCGAGCAACTGTCCGAGATGGCGCGGCGCGGTATCGCGCTGGTGCCGACGCTGGTCAACATCACCGAGAACTTCCCGGGCATCGCGGACGCCGCCGGCAAGTACCCGGTCTACGCCGCGCACATGCGCGAGCTGCACCGGCGCGTCGACGGGCTGGTGCAGGCCGCGCTGGACGCCGGGGTCGCGGTCTACGCGGGCACCGACGCCGGTGGCATGGTCGACCACGGCCGGATCGTCGACGAGATCGAGCTGCTGCACCGGGCTGGCATGTCGCGCACCGAAGCGCTCGGCGCCGCCTGCTGGGCCGCCCGCGACTGGCTCGGCCACCCGTCCATCACCGACGGCGCCCCCGCCGACCTGCTGGTGCTGACCGGCGATCCGCGCGAGGACCTGACCGCACTGCGTCATCCGTCGCACATCATCCTGCGCGGTACCGTCACTTCCTGAGACGGGCCGGGTTCACCCGGTAGCCATCGGCCCCCTAGCGTTGGGGGTGCGAAGGTGATTCCGGCGGCGGAGGTGCGGTGGATCGGGCGAACGAAAACCCTCCGGCCGTCAGTGACGGCCTGGTGCGCGGTGCCCACTGGGGACTGGTCGCGTTCATCGCCGGTTTCGGCGCCTACCACTTGATGAACCTGGTGCTGACCGCCGTGCTCACCGGGCGGTTCACCGGGTTCGACGACGCCGAGGAGATGCCCGACCTCGGCCCGCTCCTGCTGCTGGCGTTCGTGCCGAACCTGATGCTCGGCCTCGCCCCGGTACTCGCCGCGCGGCGCTGGGGGTCGTTTCGCGAGCTGGGCGTGCTGCCCCGGCTGCGCGACATCAAGGTCGGCCTGGCCTGCGGCGGGTTCGCGCTGCTCGCCGGGTACCTGGCGAACCTGATGCTGCTCCCGGTGTTCGGCACGGACCTCGAATCCGGCAATCCGCTGGCGGGGCTCGCGCAGGGCGTCGGCGACAACCCGCTGTGGCTGGCGCTGGCCGCGTTGATCGTGGTGCTGGTCGCGCCGCTGACCGAGGAGGTGCTGCTCCGGGGCGCGCTGTGGGCGGGGCTGGCCGCGCACCGCATCCCGCAGTGGGCGGTGCTCGCGCTGACCGCCGCCGTGTTCGCCCAGTTGCACGGAGAACCGAGCCGGACGCTCGCGTTGTTCGTACAGGGGCTGGCGATCGGGGCGGCCCGGCTGATCAGCGGCCGGACCGGCTCGAGCGTGGTGGCGCACGCCGCGAACAACCTGCCACCAGCGCTCCTGCTGCTCGGCGCCAGCTAGTCCGCCCGCCGCCCACCGCCCTCAACGGAGGGCTGCGCCCACTAGCCTTTTACTACTGCCCGAAATGCGAAGAACCCGGAGGACGGCTTGAGCGCGACGCAGGGTGAGCCGATCCACGGCCCCGAGCCGCTGCCGGAGGTGGCCTCGGCCACCACCCCCGACCCGCGCTGGGGCTTCGGCGCCTTCCTCCTGGTCGAGGCCATCCTGCTGACCTCCGCCGCCCTGGTGCTCGCCGCGCTCGGCCCCGTACCGGCCGGGCAGCCGATGCCGGTCGGGCACGTGCTCATCGGCACCATCACCCCGACCGTGGTGGCCGCCACCGCCGCCGTGCTGATCACCCGGGTCCGCGGCAACGGCCCGCTGGCCGACCTGCGGCTGTCCTGGCGCTGGTCCGACGTCAAGACCGGGCTCAAGTTCGGCATGGTCGGACTGGTCTGCACCACGGTCGGCGCGTTCGTCTGGACCGAGATCGTCGGCGAGCAGAACGCCTCGTCGGCGATCAGTGCGCTGATCGAGGACCAGCCGATGTCGGTGACCGCCGCGGTGATCATGTTCCTCTACCTGTGGCTGCTCGGGCCGATCTGCGAGGAGATCATCTACCGCGGCCTGCTCTGGGGCGCGGTGGAGCGGCTGAACTGGGGCAACGAGAAGTGGGGCAGGGTGGCCGCCTTCCTGCTGTCCACCGCGGTGTTCGCGGTCAGCCACCTCGAGCCGCTGCGGACCACGCTGCTGCTGGTCATCTCGGTGCCGATCGGGCTGGCCAGGCTGTACACCGGCAGGCTGCTCGGCAGCATCGTCGCGCACCAGATGAACAACTTCCTGCCCGCGGTGGCCATCCTGCTCACCACGCTCGGCATCGCCACCCTCTAGGCGGGGCCGCGCGGGCCGTCTGGCAGAATGTTCGATTGCTTGCTCCGTCGAGGACCCTCTCACCCCGCCGGAGCCGAACACACCTGACCTCCGGGCGTCGCATTCGTTCCCCACTCGGATCGCGCGGCCGACCTTGCACCAGAGAGAACTGAGGAGTATCCACACCCGTGGCCGTCAAGATCAAGCTCCAGCGCCTCGGCAAGATCCGTGCGCCGTACTACCGCATCATCGTCGCCGACGCGCGCACCCGCCGGGACGGCAAGGCCATCGAGACGATCGGCAAGTACCACCCGAAGGAAGAGCCCAGCTTCATCGAGGTCGACTCCGACCGCGCGCAGCACTGGCTCTCCGTGGGTGCCCAGCCGACCGAGCCGGTCCAGCGCCTGCTCGAGATCACCGGCGACTGGCAGAAGTTCAAGGGCCTGCCCGGTGCCGAGGGCAAGCTGAAGGTGGCCGAGCCGAAGCCGTCGAAGCAGGACCTGTTCAACGCCGCGCTCGCGGCCGCGGGCGAGGAGCCCTCGGCCGAGGCCACCACGCCCAAGAAGAAGGGCGGCAAGAAGGCCGACGCCGAGAAGGCCGAGGCCAAGGCCGAGGAGAAGACCGAGGCGTGAGCTTTCTCGCGGACTCCCTTGAGCACCTCGTGCGCGGGATCGTCGACAACCCGGACGAGGTCCGGGTCGAGCTGATCACCACGCGTCGCGGCCGCACCCTCGAGGTGCACGTCCACCCCGACGATCTGGGCAAGGTGATCGGCCGGGGCGGGCGCACCGCCACCGCGCTCCGCACCGTGATGGGCGGAATCGGCGGCCGGGGTGTGCGGGTCGACGTGGTCGACACCGACCACTGACGCACGCGCCGATGGAGGTTGTGGTCGGCCGCGTGGCCAAGGCACACGGCATCAGCGGCGAACTCGCCGTGGACGTGCGAACCGACTCCCCGGAGCAGCGGTTCGCCGTCGGCGCCGTGGTGCTCGCCCGGCCGCGTGGCGGCCGCACCCGTGAACTCACCGTGGCAGCCGCCCGCTCGCACAGCGGGCGGCTGCTGGTGCGTTTCGACCAGGTCCCCGACCGCACCGCGGCCGAGGAACTGCGCGGTGCCCTGCTGCTCGGGGACACCGCGGACCTGCCGCCCACCGAGGACCCCGACGAGTTCTACGACCACCAGCTCGAAGGCCTGCGGGCCGAGCTGACCGACGGCACCGAGGTCGGCACCGTGCTCGAGGTGGTGCACTCGCCCGGCGGCGAGCTGCTCTCGCTCGACCGCGACGGCCAGTCCGTGCTGGTGCCGTTCGTCCGGGCGATCGTGCCCGTGGTGGACGTGGCGGGCGGCCGGGTCGTGCTCGACCCGCCGGAAGGCCTGCTGGACACCGACTGATGCGCCTCGACGTCGTCACCATCTTCCCCGAGTACCTCGACCCGCTGCGGGCCGCGCTGCTCGGGCGCGCCATCGACCGCGGCCTGATCGAGATCGGCGTGCACGACCTGCGTGACTGGACCCACGACGTGCACCGCGCGGTGGACGACGCGCCGTACGGCGGCGGTCCCGGCATGGTGATGAAGCCGCAGGTCTGGGGTGACGCGCTGGACGACGTCTGCGGCGAGCGGACCCGGCTGGTGGTGCCCACCCCGGCCGGACGGCCCTTCACCCAGGAACTGGCCCACGAATACGCCGCCGAGCAGCACCTGGTGTTCGCCTGCGGCCGGTACGAGGGCATCGACCAGCGCGTGATCGACGACGCCGCCCGCCGGATGCCGGTGGACGAGGTTTCCATCGGCGACTACGTGCTGGTCGGCGGCGAGGCGGCGGTGCTGGTCATGGTCGAGGCCGTGGTCCGGCTGCTGCCCGGCGTGCTGGGCAACGCGCGCTCGGCCGAGGAGGACTCGTTCTCCGACGGCCTGCTCGAAGGGCCCAGCTACACGCGCCCGGAGGTCTGGCGGGAGCTGGCCGTGCCCGAGGTGCTGCGGTCCGGCAACCACGCGCTGATCGACCGCTGGCGCCGCGACCGGGCGCTCGAACGGACCGCCGAGCGCCGGCCGGAGCTGCTCTCCCGGCTCCCGGAGGGCAGTCTCGACAAGCACGACCTCGCCCTGCTCGCGCGGCTCGGCGAGGAGTCGGCACGGGGCGAGTGATCCGCCGCCCGGCGGGTCTGTAATACTTGACCGGTTGGCGCGAGAGGAACCCATCGGGTTCGCGCGCCCGCCAACCCCCAGGGCAGGCCGCTGTGACCGGCGTGCGCCCGGACGTATGGCAAGACGAAGACGTTACATCACAGACGAGGACGGACCACCGATGAACACCCTGGACGCCCTGGACGCTCAGTCGCTGCGTTCCGACATCCCGGAATTCCGCCCGGGCGACACGCTGAAGGTGCACGTCCGAGTGATCGAGGGCAACCGCGAGCGCCTTCAGGTCTTCCAGGGCGTGGTCATCCGCCGTCAGGGCGGCGGCATCCGCGAGACGTTCACCGTCCGCAAGGTGTCGTTCGGCGTCGGCGTGGAGCGCACCTTCCCGGTGCACAGCCCGAACATCGCCCAGATCGAGGTGCACAAGCGCGGTGACGTGCGGCGCGCGAAGCTGTACTACCTGCGTGAGCTGCGCGGCAAGGCCGCCAAGATCAAGGAGCGCCGCGAGCCGGCTTCCTGATCCGGTAGCGGATTCCCGTAGCCTGGCGTCGTGGCCGAACCTGTGTCTTCAAACGCTGCCGAGGACGACCCCGAACGCTCCGAGCACCACGACGGAGCCGCGGAGGAGACCAAGGGCGGTGCCCACCGCAAGCGTGGCAAGGGCAAAGCGAAGAAGAAGCGCCCGTTCTGGGTGGAGCTGCCGATCCTGATCGTCGTCGCGCTCGCGCTGACGTTCGTCATCCAGCAGTTCTTCTTCCGCGTCTACATGATCCCGTCGGGGTCGATGGAGACCACCCTGCACGGTTGTGAGGGCTGCACCGGCGACCGCATCCTGGTCGACAAGATCACCTACGACTTCGTCGACCCCACCCCCGGTGACGTGGTGGTGTTCAAGGGTCCGGAGCCGTGGGTGGAGAACGAGGCGCTCCCGCAGGAGTCGTCCAACCCGATCGGCCGCTTCTTCCAGAGCATCGGCTCGGTGTTCGGCCTCGCGCCGCCCGACGAGCGCGACTTCGTCAAGCGCATCATCGCGATGCCGGGGCAGACCGTCGAATGCTGTGACGCGCAGAACCACGTGGTGGTCGACGGCAAGGCGCTCGACGAGCCGTACCTGCACTTCGAGGACGGCACCGGGGTGCAGGCCCCGTTCGACCCGGTGAAGGTGCCGCTCGGGTCGGTCTGGGTGATGGGCGACAACCGCAACAACTCCTCGGACTCCCGCATGCAGGGCGGCGGGGGTGAGCGCGGCGCGGTGCCGATCGAGAACATCATCGGCAAGGCCAGGATCATCGTGCTGCCGCCGAACCGCTGGGGCGGGGTCAGCGACCACAACCCGCAGGAAGCCGCCCAGCCCGCCGCGCTCGGCATGAGCGCGCCGGCCTGGCAGCAGGGCATTCCGCTGGGCATCGGCGTGGTGGCCGCCTGGCCGACGGTATGGGCCGGTCGCAAGCTCGGCGCGGGCTTGCGCGGGGCGGCGAACCGGAAGCGCTAGCCGCGGTGTCAGCGCTGAAGCCGCCGCGCGCGGTGATTCGCGGGGAGAGTTCGTGGGGGCTCCAGTCCGCGCTGGAACGGCGTGGGCTCGGCCCGGTGGCGGGCGTGGACGAGGCCGGCCGGGGTGCCTGCGCCGGTCCGCTGGTGGTGGCCGCCTGCGTGCTCAAGCCGGGGGACGGCGCCCGGCTGAGCGAGCTGACCGATTCGAAACTGCTCACCGCGGCCGCGCGTGAACGCGTCTACGAGCGCGTGCTGGCCAGGGCCGTCGACTACGCGGTGGTGGTCATCCCCACCGAGGAGGTCGACGCGCGCGGCATCCACGTGACCAACGTCGAAGGCATGCGGCGGGCGGTGTCCCACCTGCGCACGGCGCCCGGTTACGTGCTGACCGACGGCTTCCGGGTGCCCGGCATGCCCGCGCCGAGCCTCCCGGTGATCAAGGGGGACCGGGCGGTGGCCTGCGTGGCGGCGGCGTCGGTGCTGGCCAAGGTGACCAGGGACCGGATCATGACCGACCTGCACGACGAGTACCCGGTGTACGGCTTCGACGTGCACAAGGGGTACACCACCACCGAGCACGGCGCGGCGCTGACCGAGCACGGGCCCAGCGCGGTGCACCGGTGGTCCTACACCAACGTGGCCGTCGCGGCCGCGGTCCACCGGCGCGAGCCACCCCATCGGGTACTGCTCACCGCGGCGGCTTTGCACGCCACGGCCGCGCCGGTGCGTGCTCTGGATGACGGTCTGGGTCAGAATGGACTTTTCGCCGCCGACTGGCACGTGAACTCGCAAGGAGGGGCCCGGATTTCATGAGTGCCGAGGATCTCGAGAAATACGAGACCGAGATGGAGCTGTCGCTGTACCGCGAGTACCGCGACATCGTCAGCCAGTTCGCGTATGTGGTGGAGACCGAACGGCGGTTCTACCTGGCCAACGCGGTGGACGTGCAGGTCCGCGACGGTGGTGGTGAGGTCTACTTCGAGGTGCGGATGTCCGACGCCTGGGTGTGGGACATGTACCGGCCCGCCCGGTTCGTCAAGCACGTCCGGGTGATCACCTTCAAGGACGTCAACGTCGAGGAACTGGACAAGCCCGACCTGCGCCTACCGGAAGGCGGTCCCTTCTCCGGCTGACGTGCGTGCCGGGGGTTGTCCACAGCCCCCGACTTGTCCACAGCCCCGCCCGGCCACCCTGGCCCGCCCTTCCCCGCACTGGCACCGTCGAGATCGTCAACGATCATCGACCCAGGGGGACCAGCCATGATGGGGACGCAGGCGCGCCCGTCGCACGAGCGAAGACAAGAACTGGGCCGCCGGGGCGAACGGCTCGCGGCAGCGCACCTGGAGGGCCTCGGCCTGGTCATCCTGTCCAGGAACTGGCGCTGCCGCGAGGGGGAGCTCGACCTCGTCGCCACCGACGGGCGCACCCTGTTCGTCTGCGAAGTCAAAACCCGCTCCGGCAGCGGCTACGGCCTCCCCGCCGAAGCCGTGGACGCCGACAAGTCAGCCCGCATCCGCCGCCTGACCAGCCGCTGGCTGGAGCACTTCCGCGTGCAGTGGTGCCCCCTGCGCTTCGACGTCATCGCCATCCACTGGCCCCCCGACGGCGAGCCGCAGCTGACGCACTTCCCGGGAGCCTTCTGACATGGCCCCCCACACCCAACCCAGCCCCCTCACCAAGCCCGGCGCCCTCGCCGAGCCTGGCGCTGAGGCCGAGCTCAGCACTCTCACCCAGCCCAGCGCTGTGGTTGAGCCCAGCACGCTCACCCAGCCCAGCACTCTCACTCAGCCTGGCGCCCTCGCCGAGCCCGGCGCCCTCACCGAGCCCGGCGCTCTCACCGAGCCTGGCGCTCTCACCTGCGCCACGCAGTCCGCGACCGTCGTCCCACCGGCCGCCATCGCTGCCAGACCACCCGCCACCGCCGTCCCACCCGCCACCGCGGCCGCTCCATCGGCCGTCGCCGCTCCACGCGCCGCCGCTGCTGTCCCAGCCACGAGAACCACCGCTCCACCCGCCGCCATGCCGACCACGATGGCTGTTGGCGCGCCACCCTCTGTAACCGCAGGCCGCCGTACCTCTGGCTTCCCTGCCACAGCCGAACCCGCCGTCGCAGCCGCGCCCATCACCACAGCCAGGCCCAGCGCTCCCGCCGTACCCATAACCGCAGCCGTGCCCATCACCGCAACCAGGCCCGGCGCTCCAGCCGCACCCAGCACGCCAGCCAAGCTCGGCGTCGTTGCCGCGCCCGGCACGCCAGCTGGGCCTGGCACCGCAGCCAGCCTCAGCACGCCAGCGGAGCACATCACCACAGCTGAGCCCAGCACTTCAGCCGAGCCCAGCACTCCAACCGCACCCATCAATCCAGCCGAGCCCATCGCCCGACGCGAGGCAGCCTCAGCAAACCTCTCAGCCCCGCCCGCCCCGGCAGTCCAAGCTCAGTGCACGTCCATCGTGCCAGTCGGCGGCACAATCGCGACCGCCGGAACCTTCCCAGTCGTCGGTGCCGCGCCCATCCGCGCGCAGGACCCAGGCCGCGATCCAGTGGCGCGGTTCGCCCTAGCGCTCGGGCCTTCATCGCGGGCTCGAGCCTCAGTCGGCCATCTCCCGCCGCGCTCAACAGCCGTCCTCGTACAGGTGAGCCGCCGGGCCACGCCCACCACGACCAGGTTCGAACGCTTCCGGGCCCGCTGGTGTTCGTGGCGCATCGACGTGGTCGCGGTCCGTTGGCGGCCCCGGTTTCCGCACGTCCGGGAGGCGGGCTGAGATGGCGCTCGCTCGCAGCTGGTCGGTCGCGCTGCTCGGCATTGACGGTCGGGTGGTCGAGGTCGAAGCCGACATCGGCGCCGGGATGCCCGGCATGAAGCTCGTCGGCCTGCCCGATCCCGGCTTGAAGGAAGCCAAGGACAGGGTCCGCGCCGCCGTCCGCAACTCCGATCAGAAGTGGCCCGAGCAGCACGTCACGCTCGGACTCTCCCCGGCGAACCTGCCCAAGCTCGGCTCCGGTTACGACCTGAGCATCGCCGCAGCCGTGCTCGCGGCCAGCGGAGCCGTGTCCGGGAGCAAGCTGCTCGGCACTGTCTTGCTGGGCGAACTCGCCCTCGACGGCCGGATCCGGCCGGTGCCCGGTGTGCTGCCCGCCTTGCTCGCCGCCCGCAAGGAAGGGGTCCGGCGCGCGGTCGTGCCGACCGATTCGCTGTTCGAGGCGGCGCTCGTGCACGACATCGAAGTGCTGGGCGCGCCCCACCTCCGAGACCTGCTCGCCTGGATGGACGACGTCGAGCACCTGCCGACCGCCGGGCCGGTCACCGAGGAGGAGCCGCCGCCGGTCGCCGATCTCTCGGACGTCATCGGGCAGCCGGAAGCACGATGGGCTCTGGAGGTCGCCGCCGCGGGTGGTCACCACTTGCTGCTGGTCGGCCCGCCCGGCGTCGGGAAGACGATGTTGGCCAGGCGGCTGCCCGGCTTGCTCCCGGAACTGTCCCGCGAAGAATCGCTCGAGGTCACGGCCGTGCATTCGATCGAGGGCAAGCTGTCCCGATCGTCGCCGCTCATCCGGATACCGCCGTTCGTGGATCCGCACCACAGCACCTCGATCGCCGCGCTGATCGGCGGCGGCACCGACATCGCCAAGCCGGGCATCATCAGCCGTGCGCACCGGGGTGTGCTGTTCCTCGACGAGGTGTGTGAGTTCGGCGGGCAGCGCCTCGAATCGCTGCGCACGGTCCTGGAGGACGGCGAGGTCCGGATCGCCAGGCGCAAGGGCGTGGTCTGCTATCCCGCGCGGTTCCAGCTCGTGCTCGCGACGAACCCATGCCCCTGCGCACCGCCGCGGGAAGCGGACTGCGACTGCACGCCGTTCGCGCGGCGACGCTACTTCGGCAAGCTGTCCGGCCCCTTGCTCGACCGCATCGACCTCCGCGTCCGGTTGCGACCGCTCACGGCGATGCACGCCCACGCACACGAGTTCGAAAAGCCAGAGCCGACAGCGCACGTCCGCACGAGGGTGCTCCGCGCTCGCGAAAGAGCAGCCGAGCGCTGGGCCGCGCACGGCTGGCGCACCAACGCCGAAGTACCGGGCCCGGTGCTCCGCCGCGAGTACGCGTTGCCCCGCAAGACGACAGTTGCGCTCGACCGCGGCTTGGACACGGGAGTTCTCACCGCTCGCGGCGTCGACCGGTGCTTGCGCGTGGCCTGGACGTTGAGCGATCTCGCCGAGGCCGATCGTCCTGACGCGGGGCACGTCGCCGCCGCGCTCGAGTTCCGTGATCGGCAGGCGGCATGAACGAGCGACGTGCTGATCCCGAGATCCGGCTCGCCCGAGCGTACCTGCTCCGGGTGGCCGAGCCACCGGCCACGGCGCTCGCGGCGTTCATCCGCAGCCACGGTCCGCTCGAAGCGGCGAAGCTGGTGCGCGAGGGCGCGTGCCCGAATTCCGTGTTGTCCGAGACAGCCGCGCGCCGGACGCTGGATTTTGCTGAGCGTGATCTCGCCGAGGCCGCACGGCGGGGTGCTCGCCTGGTCGTGCCGGAAGACGGCGAGTGGCCGGCGTGGCCGCTGCTCCCGTTGGACCAGGCGACGGCACGCGGCAAGCCAGGGCTGTCGCCGCCCATCGGGCTGTGGGTCCGCGGTGACGGCAGGCTCGACGAAGCGGTGGTGTCGGCGGTGGCGATCGTCGGTGCCCGCGCGGCGACGGGCTACGGCGAGCACACCGCGACCGAACTCGCGTATGGGCTGGTCCGCAACGGCATGCCGGTGTTTTCCGGCGCGGCCTACGGCATCGACGGGGCGGCTCACCGCGGCGCGATCGCGGCCGGCGGGCCGACGGCGGCGGTGCTCGGTTGCGGGCTGGACGCCGGTTATCCGGCCGGGCACACCGCCCTGCTGAACAAGATCGCCGCGTGCGGGCTGGTGATCAGTGAATATCCCTTCGGCACACCACCGGCGAGGCACCGCTTCCTCGTCCGGAACCGCCTGATCGCCGGGCTCACCGAGGGCACGGTGGTGGTCGAAGCGGGCATTCGCAGCGGGGCACGCAACACGGCGACCACCGCCGGTGTGCTCGGCAAGGTGGTCATGGCGGTGCCCGGGCCGGTCGGTTCGTCGATGTCGGCCGGTTGCCACCAGCTCATCCGCGAGTCTGCGGCGTCGCTGGTCGGATCCCTCGATGACGTGCTGGAGACCGTCGGCAAGCTCGGCGCATCGCTGGCCGGTCGAACGCCTCGACCGCGCCGGAGCACCGACGGATTGGGGGAGGAGGCCCTGCGTGTGCACGGCGCGCTCGAACTGCGGGAGGCCAGGTACCCGGAACGGATCGCGACCGATTCGGGGGTGCCGATCGACCGGGTCCGCTCGGTGCTGCCAGAACTGGAACTCGAAGGTCTGGCTGTCAGGTCCGACGACGGCTGGCGGCTCACGAGCCGGTCGCGGCCGGTGAGCCCGTTGGGAGGTGCATGACAGGTCCCCGGACGAGGAACTGGTCACCGCCCCGGTTCTCGGTGGCCGATGCACAGCGGCGGAGCGCGCACGCCGTGGTGCGTCTGCGCGTTGGTCCTCGTGTGGGTGAAACACGTTCGGCTGATGATGTTGTCGTTTGGCGCCCGCGCCGGTTCGCCCACGTGTCCGGGCGGTTGCGGCGAGTCGCGATATCGGGTCGTTCCCCCGGCAGGGTGTGGCGATGCTTGACCACGCGCCGGTGATCCCCCAGCGTTTCGGTCATGTCGTCACGAAGCGTCCCCGAAGTTGAGCGGGGGGTGAAGGCGCGCGGGCGCGGAGGGCTGGTGCGCCTGCGGGCGGCGCTGCCTGCCAGTGCTGGTGAACTGGTCGACGAATACGAGCGCCACCTGCGGTTGGAGCGTGGGCTCTCGGCGCACACGGTCCGGGCGTATGTGGGTGACGTGGTCTCGTTGCTCGGCTTCCTGCACGGGGTCGAGGCCGCCGGGAAAACCGTGGGTGACGACGAGCCCGCAGGCGACGTGGCCGCGCTGGCCGGGTTGGACGTGGGGGAGTTGCGGGCCTGGCTGGCGGAGCAGCACAAGGCGGGCGTGAGCCGCACGACGTTGTCCCGGCGGGCGGCGGCGGCGCGGACGTTCACCGCCTGGGCGCGGCGGGTCGGCAAGCTCGAGCAGGATCCGGGCAGCCGGCTGGTGGCGCCGCGGCCGCATCGCACGCTGCCCGGGGTGCTGCGGCCGGAGCAGGCGGAGCAGCTGATGAAGGCGTCCAGCGCGGGCGCGGCCGAGCGGGACCCGGTTGCGTTGCGTGATCATGCTCTGCTCGAACTGCTGTACGCGACCGGCGTTCGGGTGGCTGAGCTGTGTGGTCTTGACGTGGGCGACGTGGAGTTCGGGCGCCGGGTGATCCGGGTGCTGGGCAAGGGCGGCAAGGAGCGGACCGTGCCGTTCGGCGTGCCCGCCGAGAAGGCGCTCCGGTCCTGGTTGGACGACGGGCGGCCGGTGCTCGCGGAGCGGGCGGGCGGGGAGGCGGCCGAGGCGCTGTTCCTGGGCGTCCGCGGCAGGCGGCTCGACCCTCGCTCAGTCCGGCGAGTGGTCCACGACGGGGTCGGCTCGGTGCACGGTGCGGTGGACATGGGCCCGCACGGCCTCCGCCATTCGGCTGCCACGCACCTGCTTGAGGGTGGTGCTGACCTTCGCAGCGTTCAGGAACTACTCGGTCACGCTACGCTTGCCACCACTCAGCTTTACACTCACGTCACCGTCGAGCGGCTGAAGGCGATCCATGATCGGAGCCATCCCCGTGCACGCTGACCGCGGGGGCGGCGGAGGGTCAGCCTTCCCGCCACCCGGCGAACCGCCCGACCGAACCACCACGCACGAGCCCGGAGACAGACCTGAGAGTGCAGTTGAAGACGGCAACTTGCCTGGTGACGCAGCGCGTTCTCAGCACTGCTCTGAGACACCCGCAGCGGAGGGCAGTCCCGTGACCGCCACCGAGACCGGCCTGACCGAGACCGGCGACGTGGAGGCGGGCATCAACGCGCTGTGGCGGCAGTTCGCCGAAGCGCCAGAGCAACGCCTCCGCGATCGCCTGGTGCTGCACTACGCACCGCTGGTGAAGTACGTCGCCGGCCGGGTCGGCACCGGCCTGCCCACCCACGTCGACGTCGGCGACCTGGTCCAGTCCGGCATCTTCGGCCTGGTCGACGCGATCGAGAAGTTCGAGCCCGAGCGCGGCCTGCGCTTCGAGACCTACGCGATGCAGCGCATCCGTGGTGCGATCCTGGACGACCTCCGTTCTCAGGACTGGGTGCCCCGGGTGGTTCGCAGCCGCGCCCGCGAGGCCGAGCGCGCGATGGAGCGCCTCGGTGCCCGGCTCAACCGGACGCCGACCGACGCCGAGCTGGCCACCGAGCTGGAGATCACCGTCGACGAGCTGCGTGACCTCTACGGGCAGCTCCAGCTCACCAGCGTGGTCGCGCTGGAGGACCTGGTCGCGGTGGGCAAGGACAGCGGCTCGCTGGTCGACACCCTGCCCGACGACGACGCCGTCGACCCGGTCGCCGTGCTCGTCGACCAGGACAACCGCCGCCAGCTAGCCGACGCGATCGCCCAGCTCTCCGAGCGCGACCGCATCGTGGTCAGCCTCTACTACTTCGAGAGCCTCACCCTGGCCGAGATCGGCAAGGTGCTCGGCGTGACCGAATCGCGGGTGAGCCAGCTGCACACCAGGGCCGTGCTGCGGCTGCGCGCCAAGCTCGTCGAGCAGGCCGGTGTCTGACTGACACGTCAACCGGGATCCCACGGCTTCAGCCGTAACCGGGTGGTCTCCCGCACCAGCGGCAGCGGATCCAGGTACTCCAGGCCGCGGCGCACGCCCCAGTGCAGGCAGACCGCCACCGCGCACTCCGGATGCCCGGCCGTGACCGTGCCGATCACCTGGCCCGAGTACACCTGGTCCCCGGCGGCGACCTGCGGCACCAGCGGCTCGTAGGTGGTGCGCAGGCCACCGTCGTGGTCGATGGACACCACCCCGCGCCCGGCGATCGTGCCGGCGAACACCACGTAACCCGTCCCCGCGGACAGCGTCTGCTGGCCATCGGCCGCGGCCAGGTCGACCCCGCGGTGCCCGGGGCCGTAGTCGGTCACCGGCGGGTCGAAGCCGCGGACCAGCTGCGGCCGCGGGTGCAGTGGCCAGGTGAACCGCGGCTCCTCCGCAGATGCCGACGCCGAGGCGGCGGCCGAGGCTGAGGCGGCGGCCGAGGCCGCTGGTGCGAGCAGGCAGGCGCAGCCGAACGCCAGCAGGAGCAGCGCCAGTTGGCGGCTGCGCTGACGTGGGAGAATGGGGGTGAGGTCCATGACTTCGACTTTGCCGGGCTTGGCGGGGGCGTGGGGGGTGGTGGCGGAATCTGTGGACAACTGGGGGCGTTGTGGATGGATGGCGGGTTTGGCCACCGCCGGTGAGCAGCCCTTTCCAGTGAAGGCGTAGACTGTTCGCGCGGTCTGTGAGAAGTGCAGATCGACTTCGCGTGCGTGTGCACGCTCCGGGCGGGCCGTCACCGGTTCCCGCCCCGGAACGAACGATGCCCGGCGGTCCCATCCGGCGCCGAGCGCCGAACGGGTTCGGGCATCGGCACCGCACCAGGGCGGCCGTCCACCCGGGCGACCGCGGCAACCGAGCAAGCGCCACCGGGCGGGTCCCGGGGCGCACGACACAGAAGAGGTGCGAATCCGGCCATGGCCGTCGTCACCATGAAGCAGCTGCTCGACAGCGGCGTGCACTTCGGGCACCAGACCCGGCGCTGGAACCCGAAGATGAAGCGCTACATCTTCACCGAGCGCAACGGCATCTACATCATCGACCTGCAGCAGACGCTGACCTACATCGACCGCGCCTTCGAGTTCATCAAGGAGACCGTGGCGCACGGTGGCAGCATCCTGTTCGTCGGCACCAAGAAGCAGGCGCAGGAGGCCATCGCCAACGAGGCCCAGCGCGTCGGCATGCCGTACGTCAACCAGCGCTGGCTGGGTGGCATGCTCACCAACTTCCAGACCGTGCACAAGCGGCTCCAGCGCCTCAAGGAGCTCGAGTCGCAGGAGCAGACCGGTGGCTTCCAGGGCCTGACCAAGCGCGAGATCCTCACGCTCACCCGCGAGAAGGACAAGCTGGAGAAGACCCTCGGCGGTATCCGCGACATGGCCAAGGTGCCCAGCGCCGTGTGGATCGTGGACACCAAGAAGGAGCACATCGCCGTCGGCGAGGCGCGCAAGCTGAACATCCCGGTCGTCGCGATCCTCGACACCAACTGCGACCCGGACGAGGTCGACTACCCGATTCCGGGCAACGACGACGCGATCCGGTCGGCCGCGCTGCTGACCAAGGTCGTCGCCGAGGCCGCCGCCGCCGGCCTGCTGGCCCGCTCGGGCCGCAACGGCTCGGCCGCCGAGGGCCAGGACAAGCCGGAGCCGGGCGTCGCCTCCGACGAGCCGCTGGCCGAGTGGGAGAAGGAGCTGCTGGCCGGCTCCGAGAACGCCGCCGAGGCGCCCGCGGAGCAGACCACCTCCGCCTGATCGACCCAGCCCGCGTGGCCGGACCCGTCCGGCCACGCGGGCCCATGACTTGACTCTTTCCCTGCGCGTACCGAAGAAGGACGGAAAACGCACGATGGCGAACTACACCGCCGCAGATGTGAAGCGCCTGCGCGAGCTGACCGGCGCCGGCATGATGAACTGCAAGAAGGCGCTGGAGGAGAACGACGGCGACTTCGACAAGGCCGTCGAGTTCCTGCGCATCAAGGGCGCCAAGGACGTGGGCAAGCGCGCCGAGCGCGCCACCGCCGAGGGCCTGATCGCGGGTGAGGGCGGCGTCCTCATCGAGCTGAACTCCGAGACCGACTTCGTCGCGAAGAACGCCGACTTCCAGGAGCTGGCCGCGAAGATCGTCGAGGTCGCCAAGACCGTGCGCACCGACGACGTGGAGAAGCTGCGCTCCGCCGAGCTGGACGGCAAGACCGTCACCGACGCGATCAACGAGCTGTCCGCCCGCATCGGCGAGAAGCTGGAGCTGCGCCGGGTCGCCTCCTTCGACGGCACCGTCGCCACCTACCTGCACCGCCGTGGCGCCGACCTGCCGCCCGCCGTCGGCGTGCTGGTCGAGTACACCGGTGAGGGCTCGGGTGCCGCCGACGCCGCCCGCGGCGCCGCGCTGCAGATCGCCGCGCTCAAGGCCAAGTACCTGACCCGCGACGAGGTGCCCGCCGACGTCGTCGAGAACGAGCGCCGCATCGCCGAGCAGACCGCCCGCGAGGAAGGCAAGCCGGAGCAGGCGCTGCCGAAGATCGTCGAGGGCAAGGTCAACGCCTACTACAAGGACACCGTGCTGCTGGACCAGCCGTCGGTGACCGACAACAAGAAGACCGTGAAGGCCCTGCTGGACGAGGCAGGCGTGACCGTCACCCGGTTCGCCCGCTTCGAGGTCGGCCAGGCCTGAGCAGAGTTACGGCAACCGTGCCCCGTCTCCGCCGCATCGGGGACGGGGCACGGTTGCGAAGAGGCACGCGAGCAAACATCTGAACACGCGGAGGACGACATGACAGCGGAGCGGTCCGACGGTGCCTATCGGCGGGTGCTGCTGAAGCTCGGTGGCGAGATGTTCGGTGGCGGTGCCGTCGGCGTCGACCCCGACGTGGTGCACTCGGTGGCCGTGCAGATCGCCGAGGTCGTCCGGACCGGTGTGCAGATGGCGATCGTCATCGGCGGTGGCAACTACTTCCGCGGCGCCGAGCTGTCGCAGCGCGGCATGGACCGCGACCGCGCCGACTACATGGCCATGCTCGGCACCGTGATGAACTGCCTGGCGCTGCAGGACTTCCTGGAGAAGGAAGGCGTGCCGACCCGCGTGCAGAGCGCGATCACCATGGGCCAGGTGGCCGAGGCCTACATACCGCGTCGCGCCGAGCGGCACCTGGAAAAGGGCCGGGTGGTCATCTTCGCCGCGGGTGTCGGCATGCCGTACTTCTCCACCGACACCGCGGCAGCCCAGCGCGCGCTCGAGATCGCCTGCGACGTGGTGCTGATGGCCAAGGCCGTGGACGGGGTCTACACCGCCGACCCCAAGACCGACCCGAGCGCGCGGATGTTCCGCGAGATCACCCACCGCGAAGTGCTCGAGCAGGGCCTGAAGGTGGCCGACGCGACCGCGTTCAGCCTGTGCATGGACAACAACATGCCGATCATCGTGTTCAACCTGCTCACCGAGGGGAACATCGCCCGCGCCGTCGGCGGCGAGCGGATCGGCACCCTGGTCAGTACCCCCGCCGTCGGGGTCCCCGCCTAGACCTGCTGGGATCATCCCCGGAGAACACAACCAGCGGCGCGATACGAGCAAGGAGTAGCCGTGATCGACGAGACCCTCCTCGACGCCGAGGAGAAGATGGAAAAGGCTGTTTCCGTCGCCAAGGAGGACCTGACCTCGGTACGTACCGGCCGGGCCACACCAGCGATGTTCTCCCGGATCGTCGTCGAGTACTACGGCGCGCCGACTCCGCTGAACCAGCTGGCCAGCGTGAACATTCCCGAGGCCAGGATGGCCATCGTGAAGCCGTACGACCAGACCCAGCTGGGGGCCATCGAGAAGGCGATCCGCGAGTCGGACCTCGGCGTGAACCCGAGCAACGACGGCCAGATCATCCGCATCGTCATCCCGCAGCTCACCGAGGAGCGGCGCAAGGAGATGGTGAAGGTGGCCAAGAGCAAGGGCGAGGACGCCAAGGTGTCCATTCGCAGCGTGCGGCGCAAGGCCAAGGAAGAGCTCGACCGCATCCAGAAGGACGGCGAAGCGGGCGAGGACGACGTCACCCGTGCGGAGAAGGAGCTGCAGAACCTGACCGACAACTACGTCGGCCAGGTCGAGGAGCTCGTCAAGCACAAAGAAGCAGAGCTGCTCGAGGTGTGATCCGGTGGGGGAGACGAGTGTGAGCGAGGAACGCGAGGACGCGGCCGATTCGGCGGAGCCCGCCGAAAAGCCCGCGAAGGCCTCGCGCGCGGGCCGGAACCTGCCGGCCGCGATCGGGGTCGGGGTGGCGCTCGGCGCCGTGATCCTGGTTTCGCTGTTCACCGTGCGTTTCCTGTTCATCGGGATCATCGCGGCGGCGATCGCGGTGGGCACCTACGAACTGGCCGGGGCGCTGCGGCGCGCGGCGAACATCCGGATCGCGCTGGTCCCGGTGCTCGCCGGCGGGCAGGCGATGATCTGGCTGGCCTGGCCGTTCGGCCGGGAAGGGGCGCTCACCGCGTTCGTGCTGACCGTGCTGGCCTGCCTGCTCTGGCGGTTGCGCGGCGGCGCCGACGGTTACCTGCGCGACGTCGGCGCCTCCGTGTTCGCGGCGGCGTACCTGCCGCTGTTCGGCGCGTTCGCGGCGATGCTGGTGCCGCCGGGGGACGGCGTGGGCCGGGTGCTGGCCTTCATGATCGGCGTGGTCGCCTCCGACACCGGCGGCTACATCGCCGGGGTGCTCAAGGGCAAGCACCCGATGGCGCCGACGATCAGCCCCAAGAAGACCTGGGAGGGCTTCGCCGGTTCGATGCTGGCCGGTGTGCTCGCCGGGGCGCTGACGCTGACGCTCCTGCTGGAGGGCCAGGCCTGGCAGGGTGTGCTCTTCGGGGCCGCGATCGTCTGCGTGGCCACCCTGGGCGACCTGGTGGAGTCGCTGATCAAGCGCGACCTGGGCATCAAGGACATGGGGAACCTGCTGCCGGGGCACGGCGGCCTGATGGACCGGCTGGATTCGCTGCTGCCGTCGGCCGTGGTCTCGTGGCTGCTGCTGTCGGCTTTCGTGCCGGCCTAGGTTCTGGCGATCACGCGGAAGCGGTGCCGTCGGGATCCGCCAGCACCACCGAGCCGACCCGCGGCGTCATCAGTCGTCGTAGGGGTCGTCGACTTCGGCGCCGCCGTAGTGCGCTTCGATCACCCGCGAATGGTCGATCACGGAAAACACCGAACCATGCGGATCGGCGAGCACGGCCACCCGGCCGAACGGCGTGTCGTACGGCTGGACGACCACGCTGCCGCCGAGCATCAGCGCGTGCCCGGCGGCGGCGTCGGCACCGCGTGCCGGATCGACCTCGAAGTAGACCATCCAGTGCGGCGGGGTGCCGGGGCGGTATTCGGGGCCCATCACGTAGCGGTACAGCACGGGCTGGTGGTCCAGCCGCCATTCCGCGTAGTCGATGTTCTCGCCGCCGATCTGGTGCACGTTGTAGTTGAACAGCCGCGAGTAGAACTGGTCGGCGATCGCGCCGTCGGTGGTGTTGAGGTCGGCGCCGGAGAAGGTGTTCGGCGCCCCGGCGGCGAACTCCCAGGTCGCCGCGGGCTGCCAGAAGACGATCGGCGTGCCGGTCGGGTCGAGTGCGTGCAGGATGTAACCGCGCCCGGGGATTTCGACCGGGCCGAGCGTGACCACGCCGCCGAGGTGCTCGACCCACTCCGCCGCGCCGGCGGTGTTGTGCACCGAGAGGTGCACCGTCCAGCCCGGCGGCTGCGACGCGGCGGCGCGGTACAGGCCACCGACGCTGAACCCGCCGAGCGATGCCAGTGAATAGCGGCCGTCCGAAGTGGCCGGGTCCCGCTTGAGCTCGTAGCTCCAGCCGAAGAGACCGTTGTAGAAGGCCTCGGCCTCGGCTACGTCCGGACTCGCGAGTTCCACCCAGCAGGGGATACCGGGTGACAGCACGGGTTGCGCGGCGGCCGAACTGACCGACATGAGTGATCTCCCTCGGCTTCGGTAACCCGATCCTACGACTCGATCGGGGGTTGCGCTTAACCCAAAGTCATCGAGCGGGAATCAAGTTGTGGCCGTCGGGGATGATTCGGTTAAAACGGACACAATTTGCCCGTGCCGCATACTCTGTGGTTGTGCGGCGTCCCTTTCTGCGCCACCGCGATCCGGTGGACATCCTCCCCAGCCCGAACATCTGGTACTACCCGGGTGCCTACGAAGTGGAGAACGCCGCGCAGGACGCCGGCGGCGAGATCTGGCGCGTGCTCGCCGAAGAATGCGACTGGGCCGGGCGCGACGTGCTCGACGTCGGCTGCGGTGACGGCTTCCACCTCCCGCGGTTCGCCGCGACGGCGCGTTCGGTGACCGGCGTCGAACCGCATCCGCCACTGGTCCACCGCGCCCGCGAACGGATCGCCGGACTGCCCGGCGTTCGCGTGCTTCATGGTGCGGCACAACGGATTCCGCTCGCGGACGCGAGTGTGGACCTGGTGCACGCCCGGACCGCGTACTTCTTCGGGCCGGGGTGCGAACCGGGGTTGCGGGAGGCCGACCGGGTGCTCAGACCCGGTGGCGTGCTGGTGATCGTCGATCTCGACGTCACGCACGAGCCGTACGGCCGGTGGATGCGGGCGGATCTGCCCGACTACGACCCGCCTGGCGTGGAACGGTTCTTCGCCAAGGAGGGTTTCGGCTGCCGCCGGGTCGAGACACGCTGGGTGTTCGACGACGCGGCGAGCGCCGAGAAGGTGCTGAAAATCGAGTTCAGCCCAGGAGTTGCCGCGAAGGCGACGGCGGAAGTGTTACGCCGCAACGCTTCCGGCGAACCGGTGACCTTCCCGGTCGGCTATCGCGTGCACTGGCGCCGCAAGCCGGCCGGGCTGGTCGTCCCCGGTCATTCGGTTTCTTCGTCGTCGGCGGTGTCGGACTCGACTTCGCCGAGCACCCCGTAGATGGTCCGCCGGGCTTCGTTGAGCGCCTGCACGGCCTTCGCCTGCTGATCGGCGGTGCCGGCCTGGGCGACCTGGAACACCGCGGCCATCAGGGTCATGCTCGCCGACCGGAGGCTGGCCTCGTTCGGGTCGACGTCGCGGGCGATGGTCTCCCACGGCGGGGTGTCCAGCCGCTCGGCGGCGGCGCGGCCCTCGTCGGTGAGCTCGAAGAGGCGCTTGCCGCCGTCCTCGCTGGCCGACACCAGGCCTTCGTCCGCGAGCAGTTGCAGGGTCGGGTAGATGGAGCCGGGGCTCGGCTTCCACAGCCCGTCGCTGCGCTCGCTGATCTCGGTGATGATCTCGTAGCCGTGCCGCGGCTGCTCGGCCAGCAGCAACAGGATGGCCGCGCGGACGTCGCCGCGGCGACCCCGTCGTCCGCCGTGCCGGTGCGGGCCACCGGGTCCCCGGCCGCGGCCTCGCGGTCCGCCGAAGCCCCAGCCGCCGGCGAACTCCTCGAAGGGTCCGCGCGGGCCGAAGGCACGCCTGCCGAATTCGTGTGCAAAGGGTGGTCGCATGAGCTGGGTCCTTTCTCGTTAGCTTGCGATGTACTCACGATATATCGGAACCGTTCGTTTGGCAACCAGGTGGGCGCGATCCCGGTCACACCGGGGGGACGTGGGAGAATGGGTGCGTTATGACTGCCCTCCCCCTTGTTTTCGACGCGCCCAAGCGCGGGCTGCCGCCACGGCACCTCGCGGACCTGTCCGCCGAGGAGCGCGCTGCCGCCGTCGCCGAGCTGGGTGAGAAGCCCTTCCGCGCCAAGCAGCTGTCGAACCACTACTTCTCGCGGCTGACGGTCGATCCCGAGCAGATGACCGACATCCCGGCCGCGTCGCGGCAGCGCCTGGTCGAGGAGCTGATGCCACCGCTGCTGACCGAGGTCAGGGCGCTGGCCTGCGACGACGGCGCCACGCGCAAGACGCTGTGGCGCGCGCACGACGGCACGCTCGTGGAGAGCGTGCTGATGCGCTACCCCGATCGCGCGACGTTGTGCATTTCCAGCCAGGCGGGGTGCGGCATGGCGTGCCCGTTCTGCGCGACCGGGCAGGGCGGGCTCGACCGGAACCTGTCGACCGCGGAGATCGTGGACCAGGTGCGCTCGGCCGCCGCGGTGATGCGCGACGGCGAGATGGCCGGTGGGCCCGGGCGCCTGTCGAACATCGTGTTCATGGGCATGGGCGAACCGCTGGCGAACTACAAGCGCGTGGTGGCGGCGGTGCGCCGCATCACGGATCCGTCGCCTTCCGGTTTGGGGATTTCGCAGCGTTCGGTGACGGTGTCGACGGTCGGGCTGGCGCCGGCGATCCGGAAGCTGGCGGACGAGCGGATGCAGGTGCGGCTGGCGGTGTCGTTGCACACGCCGGACGACGAGCTGCGGGACACGCTGGTGCCGGTGAACAACCGGTGGTCGGTCGACGAGGTGCTGGAGGCGGCGCGGTACTACGCGGACACGTCGGGCCGCCGGGTGTCGATCGAATACGCGTTGATCCGGGATGTGAATGATCAGCCGTGGCGTGCCGAATTGCTGGCGAAGCGGTTGAAGCAGCATTTGGGCCAGTTGGTGCACGTGAACGTGATTCCGCTGAATCCGACGCCGGGTTCGAAGTGGGACGCGTCGCCGAAGCCGGTGGAGCGGGAATTCGTGCGCCTGGTGAACGCCGGCGGTGTGGCGTGCACGGTACGCGACACCCGAGGCCAGGAAATCGCGGCGGCTTGCGGCCAGCTCGCCGCCGAAGGCTGAAGTTCGTAGATGGAGAAGGTGTTTTGATGCTCGCCCCGAGGCTGCTGGAACCGGCGGCCCAGGAACTGATCCGCAACTATACGGGCAACCGCAGCGCGACCGAGGTGGCCCGCTCGGCCAGGGACCTGCTGGGGGAGCGGTTCGATTCGTGCAGTTTCACCTACGTGCTGATGCGCGCCTTCGACGTCGAATTCCACGCGGCTTCCGAAGCTGCCCGCTGGCACGAATTCGACAACGGCCCGCGGTCGCTGTCCGACGACGACCTGGAAGCACTGCTCCGCCCCTGGCTCCCGGAGGCCTGAACCTGCCTTACGGAGCAGGTTGTACGGCGGCGTAGAACTGCGCTTCGCGCGCAGGGAAACCAGTGCGTGGAAGTCGCCGGGATCGGCGCCAGTGCGAAAGATCAACCCCGGCCCGGGCGGTCCGCGCGGTCGCGCTGGGTGATGGGGGTGTTCACCGGGTCGGGAAAATGGATTACCCGGGTGGCCCGTTGTTGACCGGCGCCCGGTTCGTCACCCTGGGGCCTCCGCCGCCGTGTGAGAGGAACCGCAGTGTCGACCGAGTTCCAGAGACGCAAGATCGCCGGCGTGTTCAACGCCATGGACGCCAACGCCGACGGGCTGCTCGAGGAGGCGGACTTCGCGGCGCTGACCGCCCGCTGGCTCGCCGTGCGCGACCGCGATCCCGAGCGCGACGCCCGCCTGAAGACCATCATGATGGGCTGGTGGTCCACCCTGCTGAACACCTCGGACCTCAACCGCGACAACAAGGTCACCCTCGACGAGGTGCTGCTCGTGGTGGACCGGCTCGGCACCATGCTCGACGTGGTCGCGGGCACCGCGCGGGCCATGTTCGAGGCGGTCGACGAGAACGGCGACGGCGAGATCACCGCCGACGAGTACCGCCGCCTGGTCGAGGCGTGGAGCGGCCGGCGCGTCAACACCGACGAGATATTCCCGCTGCTCGACACCGACGGCGACGGCCGCCTCTCCAAGGCGGAGTTCGCCGAGCTGTGGACCGAGTTCTGGGCCGGGAACGACCCGGACGCCCCGGGGACCTGGGTGTTCGGCCGGTTCGACCTACCGGTCGGCGGGCGCTAGCGGCGCCAGGCCGTGCGGCGCTT
The DNA here is from genome assembly GCF_003312875.1 of Amycolatopsis albispora. Taxonomy (NCBI): domain Bacteria; kingdom Bacillati; phylum Actinomycetota; class Actinomycetes; order Pseudonocardiales; family Pseudonocardiaceae; genus Amycolatopsis; species Amycolatopsis albispora. The sequence continues at coordinate 3,984,638 of NZ_CP015163.1, read as the reverse complement.
GCGCAGGTCCAGCAGCAGCAGGAAAACCAGGCCGATCGCGATGCCGACCAGCCAGATGTCCTCCATCGCGTTGCGGTGGTTGCCGATCAGCATCACCAGCATCGCCGCCGCGGTCAGCCAGCCGGCGATCCGGGTGGCCTTCGGGAACGTGCCGTGCCAGCCCCACTCGGCCGACGGCTCGTCGCGGGGGTCGACCTGGTTCGACCGCTTCTCGACCGCCTTGCTCGCCACGATCACTCCTCAACCACGCTGACACCACACTGACTCCGGCAACCGAGATGATCCCACACCGCGCCGACCGCCCCGCGCCGGGAGTCCGCGATAATCGTCGGCGATGACTACTTCGCGCCGCCTCCTCGTGCTCGGATCCACCGGTTCGATCGGCACCCAGGCCCTCGACGTCGCCGAGCGCAACCCCGGGATGTTCCGGGTCGCGGGCCTCGCCGCCGGCGGGTCCGACCCGGCGCTGCTCGCCGCGCAGGCCATCGCCCACCAGGCCGAGGCCATCGCGGTGATCAAGCCGACAGCCGTGGAGGACCTGCAGCTCGCGCTGTACGCCGAGGCCCAGCGCCGCGGCTACTCGCGGGGTGAATACCGCCTGCCGCGCATCTACGCGGGCGCCGATTCCGTGACGGAACTCATCGCGAACGTGCCCGCCGACGTGGTGCTCAACGGCATGCCCGGCTCCCAGGGCCTCGAGCCGACGCTGCGCGCGCTGGAAACCGGCGCCACGCTCGCGCTGGCCAACAAGGAGTCGCTGATCGCGGGCGGCCCGCTGGTGCTCGCCGCGGCCAAGCCCGGCCAGCTGGTGCCGGTCGATTCCGAGCACTCCGCGCTGGCGCAGGCGCTGCGCGGCGGCCGCGCCGAGGAGGTCTCGAAGCTGGTGCTGACCGCCTCCGGTGGCCCGTTCCGCGGGCGGCCGCGGCACGAACTCGAGCACGTCACCGTGGACCAGGCGCTGGCGCACCCGAACTGGGCGATGGGCCCGGTGGTCACCATCAACTCGGCCACCCTGGTCAACAAGGGGCTGGAGCTGATCGAGGCGCAACTGCTGTTCGGCGTGCCCTACGCCGACATCGAGGTGGTGGTGCACCCGCAGTCGATCGTGCACTCGATGGTCACCTTCACCGACGGCTCCACGCTGGCCCAGGCGAGCCCGCCGGACATGCGGCTGCCGATCGCGCTGGCGCTGAACTGGCCGGACCGGGTGCCCGGTGCCGCGCCGGCCTGCGACTTCACCCAGGCCGCCGCGTGGACCTTCGAACCGCTGGACAACGCCGCCTTCCCGGCCGTCGAGCTGGCCAGGAGCGCGGGCGTGGCCGGCGGCTGCGTGCCCGCGGTCTACAACGCGGCGAACGAGGTGATGGTGGCCGCCTTCCGCGCGCAGAACGCCCGCTTCACCTCCATCGTGGACACTGTTGCCCAGGTGGTGGACGCCGCCGACGACTGGCGGCGCGAACCCCGCGACGTCGAGGACGTGCTGGCCGCGGAGCAGTGGGCTCGTGCCCGCGCCGCGGAGATCAACCGGGCCGGAGGGAAGTAGGGCGTGCTCGCCTACATTTTCGGAGTGGCGCTGTTCGCGCTGGGCATCTGCGTTTCGGTCGCCCTGCACGAAGCCGGCCACATGATCACCGCCAAGGCCTTCGGCATGAAGGTCCGGCGGTACTTCGTCGGCTTCGGGCCGACGGTCTTCTCGTTCCGCCGCGGGGAGACCGAGTACGGCCTGAAGTGGATCCCGCTGGGCGGCTTCTGCGACATCGCCGGCATGACCGCGCTCGACGAGGTCACCCCGGACGAGGCCCCGCGCGCGATGTGGCGGCAGAAGACCTGGAAGCGCACCGTGGTGATGGCCGCGGGCTCGGTGACGCACTTCATCCTCGGTTTTGTGGTGCTCTACCTGATGGCGATCACCATGGGCCTGCCCAACCTGGACCGGAGCCCGGCGCCGGTGATCGGCGCGGTCTCGCAGTGCGTGCGCGACGCGGCCACCATCCAGGAGAACAACAACCCGGTCTGCCAGCCGGGTGACCGCGCGCCCGCGCTCGAAGCCGGGATGCTCCCCGGTGACCAGATCATGTCGATCAACGGCACGCCCACGCCCACCTGGGACGACATGCTCAAGACCATCGGCGCGGCCGGCGGGCCGACGCCGATCGAGGTCAAGCGCGGCGACCAGACCCTGGTGCTGAACGTGGACGTGCCGAAGGTGGTCCGGCCCAAGGCGGACGGCTCCGCCGGCACCGAGCTGCGTGGCGCGATCGGCGCGGCCAAGCAGCAGGAAGACGCCGTGCTGCACTACGGCCCGATCGCGGCCATCGGCGGCGCGGCCTCCTTCACCGGCGACATGTTCGTGCAGACCTGGCAGCGGATCGTCGAGTTCCCGCAGCGCATCCCGGCGGTGGTCGAGTCGATCTTCGGCGCCGAACGCGACCCGGAGACGCCGATGAGCGTGGTGGGCGCGAGCCGGATCGGCGGTGAGGCGGTCGAGCACGGGCTGTGGGAGATCTTCCTGCTCCTGCTGGCCAGCCTGAACTTCTTCGTCGGCGTGTTCAACCTGCTGCCGCTGCTGCCGATGGACGGCGGGCACATCGCCGTGGTCTGGTACGAGCGCGTGCGCGACTTCTTCCGCAAGCTGCGCGGGAAGGCGGCGGGCGGCCCGGTGGACTACACAAAGTTGTCCGCGGTCACGATGGTGTTGGTTTTCCTCGGCGGCGCGGTGGTCCTGCTCACCGTGACGGCCGACATCGTCAACCCGATCCGCATCATGTCCAATTAGAAACCCCCAGTTCAGGGGCTTGCGCTGACCCTTCCGCCGCCCGCACTCGGCCGCCGCCGGGTGCGGGCGCGCCGGTATCGTGTGGGGTGTCATAGCCGCTGAGGATTCGCAGAGGAATCGATGACAGTCGCGCTTGGAATGCCCGCCCTTCCGCCGCCCGTGCTCGCCGAGCGCCGCAAGACCCGCCAACTGAAGGTCGGTCCGGTCGGTGTGGGCAGTGAGCACCCGATCTCGGTCCAGTCGATGACCACCACGCTGACCGCCGACGTGAACGCGACCCTGCAGCAGATCGCCGAGCTGACCGCGGCCGGTTGTGACATCGTCCGCGTGGCCTGCCCGAGCGCCGACGACGCCGAGGCGCTGCCCGCGATCGCGAAGAAGTCGCAGATCCCGGTGATCGCCGACATCCACTTCCAGCCGAAGTACGTCTTCGCCGCGATCGAAGCGGGCTGCGCGGCGGTCCGGGTCAACCCCGGCAACATCCGCAAGTTCGACGACCAGGTCAAGGAGATCGCGCAGGCGGCGAAGGACCACAACACGCCGATCCGGATCGGGGTGAACGCCGGTTCGCTGGACAAGCGGATCATGGACAAGTACGGCAAGGCCACCCCGGAGGCGCTCGCCGAGTCGGCGCTGTGGGAGGCGAGCCTGTTCGCCGAGCACGACTTCCACGACATCAAGATCTCGGTCAAGCACAACGACCCGGTGGTCATGGTGCGGGCCTACGAGCTCCTCGCCGAGCAGTGCGACTACCCGCTGCACCTGGGCGTGACCGAGGCGGGCCCGGCGTTCCAGGGCACCATCAAGTCCGCGGTGGCCTTCGGCGCGCTGCTGCGCCAGGGCATCGGCGACACCATCCGCGTGTCGCTGTCGGCGCCGCCGGTCGAAGAGGTCAAGGTCGGCATCCAGATCCTGCAGTCGCTGAACCTCAAGGAACGCAAGCTGGAGATCGTCTCCTGCCCGTCGTGCGGACGCGCGCAGGTGGACGTCTACACGCTCGCCGAGCAGGTCACCGCCGGTCTCGAGGGCATGGAGGTGCCGCTGCGCGTCGCGGTGATGGGCTGCGTCGTCAACGGGCCGGGCGAGGCGCGCGAGGCCGATCTCGGCGTGGCTTCGGGCAACGGCAAGGGGCAGATCTTCGTCAAGGGCGAGGTGATCAAGACCGTGCCCGAGCACGCCATCGTGGAGACGCTGATCGAAGAGGCCATGCGCATCGCCGAGGAGTCGGGCGAGACGGCCGGGGCGGGCGAACCGACGGTCACCGTCGGGTAGCGGGTTTACCCTGGCCGGGTGAGCGACCAGTGGGCCACCCGGTTGCCGCACCCGGCGTTGCGGCAGCTGGTGCGGCGCTACATCGGCTACACCCAGCACGGCGTGACGCTGGCCGTGCACCGCGGGCTGCCGTCGCGCTCGGTGACGCTGGTGATCAGCCTGGCCGAACCGGTCCGGGTGGTCGCCGGGCCGGGTGCCGAGCACGGCCCGCTGCACCGCCACTGCGTGGTCGGCGGCCTGCACCTGGGGCCGGTGCTCATCGAACAGGACGCCTACCAGCAGGGCCTGCACCTCGAGCTGAACCCGCTCGGGGTGCGGGCCCTGCTCGGCGTTCCGGCCACCGAACTCGCTTCGACCACAGTGGACGCCGGTGAGCTGCCCGTGCGCTGGGGGCGCGACCTGCCCGCGCGGCTGCGGGAGCTGCCGGACTGGGCGGCGCGGTTCGACCTGCTGGACCGCGAGCTGGCGGCGGCGGTCGCGCCGGTCACGCTGGTTTCCGAGATCCAGTGGGCGTGGCGGTCGATGGTCGCCGGGCACGGCGGGGTCGGGGTGACCGAACTCGCCGAGGAGATCGGCTGGAGCAGGCGTCACTTCAGCGAACGGTTCGCGCGCGAGGTCGGTGTGCCGCCGAAGCAGGCGGCGCGGCTGATGCGGTTCGAGCGCAGCGGGGACCTGCTGCGCGCGGGCGGGTGGCGCAGCCTCGCCGACGTCGCCGCCCTGGCGGGTTACTACGACCAGGCGCACATGACCAACGAATGGCGTTCGCTGGCGGGGTGCCCGCCGAGCCGCTGGATCGCCGAGGAGCTCCCGTTTCTCCAAGCCGGCGGGACCGATCCGCTCGCAGACTGAGCGCATGAGCGAACTCAACGGCCCGGGCGTGTGGCCCGGTTTGAAGTACGACGACGCCGAAGCCGCGAGGGTCTTCCTGACCGAGGTGTTCGGCTTCACCGAGACGATGACTGTGCGCGGGGACGACGGCGTGTCGATCGCCCACGGTGAGCTGAGGTGGCCGGAGGGCGGGGGTGTGATGTACGGCTCCATGCTGGACACGAAGGGCCTGCCGAAACCGCAGGCCGGCAGCCAGTGGCTGTACGTGGTGACCGAGGACCCCGACGCCGTCCACAAGCGTGCGGAAGCGGCCGGCGCCAAGGTCCTGACCGAGCCGTACGAGACCGACTACGGCTCGCGCAACGTGACGATCGCCGATCCGGAGGGCAACAGCTGGACCTTCGGCACCTACCGCGGGGCCTGAGACCAGGGCCGAGAGGGTGAAACCGGCCGGGCCGCCCGGCCGGTTCGCTTTCCGCTCCCGGCGGTTGTCTGGCAGGCTGAAGGGGTGTTGCGGCTAGCAGGTGCGCGGCTCCTCGATGATCGGGACTTTCCGGCGGTCCGCGCCGCACTGGCCGCCGATCCCGTGGGCAGCTGCATGGTGAGCGCCCGGGTCGAAGTGGCCGGGCTCGATCCGTGGCGCCTGGGTGGCGAGCTGTGGGCCGCCGATTCGCGCCCGCTGCGCTCCGGCCGCATCCAGGGCCTGTGCTTCTCCGGGCCGAACCTGATCCCGTTGCGCGGGAACGCCTCGGCGCTGCGGTCCTTCGCCGATCGCGCGCTGCGCCGCCAGCGCACCTGCTCCTCGCTGGTCGGCCCGGCCGACCAGGTGCTCGGGCTGTGGGACGAGCTGGCCACCGAATGGGGCCCGGCCAGGGAGGTGCGGCACGACCAGCCGCTGCTCGCGCTGGATTCGCCGCCCGCGTGCACCCCGGACCACCTGGTCCGCGCGGTCCGTCCCGACGAGCTGGAGCGGTACCTGCCCGCCGCGATCGCCATGTTCATCGAAGAGGTCGGCATCGACCCGCGTGCCGGGGACGGCGGGGCCAGCTACCGCGCCAGGGTGGCCGAGCTGATCGCCGGTGGCCGCGCCTTCGCCCGGTTCGAGAACGGCGAGGTGGTGTTCAAGGCCGAGATCGGCGCGCTGTCGGCGACCGTGGGCCAGATCCAGGGCGTGTGGGTGCGGCCGGACCGCCGCGGGCACGGGCTGGGCACCAAGGGCACCGCGGCGGTGGTCTCGCGGCTGGTGCGCGGCATGGGCCGCACGGCGAGCCTGTACGTCAACGCCTACAACGACCCGGCGCTGGCCGCCTATCGCAAGATCGGGTTCCAGCAGGTCGGGAGCTACGCGACGGTGCTCTTCTGATGGCGGTGCGCTGATGTCGACGATGGCGACCATCCGGATGATGGCCGACGACCGCAAGCGGTACTCCGCGCTCAAGCCGCCCGAGCCGAGGGCCCGGCTGCTGACCGCCGCGCTGCTGGTGGTTTTCGCGGCGATCGCCGTGCTGTGCGCGCTGACGCTGGGGTTCTGGGCCACCGTGCCGCCGGCGCTGGTGCTGCCGGCGGTGTTCGGCTGGTACCGCGGTTCGCGGGTCGCGCTGCTGGTCAACGCGGCCGGGATCCGGGTGGGCAAGGAGTTCGCCGCCTGGGAGGACCTGACGTCGGTGACCGTGCGGCCGGGGCCGCCGGGCGCGGTCGAAGCGGTGGTCGGCGAGCACACCGTGCTGGTGGACGCCAGGCACTACCGCGGTGACCGGCTGGCGGAGATGGTCGCCACGCACGCGCCGGAGCACGTGCGGTTCTCCGACACGACGGGTGTCGCTTCGGCCTGAGCGCCTGAGCAGCGGTGATACTGCTGGTCGTGCGGGTTTGGCGTGGGGTGGCGGCCGGGGTGGCCGCGGTGCTGCTGTCGTCCGGGCTGGCCGGGTGCGCCTTGTTCGCCGACGGCCCGCGTGAGATCACCGAGCAGTTCCTCGCCGCGCTCGCTTCGGGCGACACCGCGGCCGCGGCGGCGCTGACCGACGCCCCGGAGTCCGCGAAGGCCACGCTCGACCAGGCCCGGACGGCGTTGGAGCCGGAACGCGTCGACCACACCATCGAGCACGTCGGCCAGTCCAGTCCGGCGGCCGCGCGCTACCGGCTCGACTGGCGGCTGCCGCACGGGCGCGTCTGGTCCTACACCGCCGACGCCGAGCTGTACACCGTGGACGAAACCTGGAAGGTGCGGTGGCTGCCGTCGGCGGTCCACCCCGGACTCGCGGCCCGGCAGCAGCTCGCGCTGCGGGTGGAGACACCACGGCAGGCGCCGGTGCTCGACCGGGACGGGCAGGCGTTGCTGGAGCCGGAGACGGTGGTGGCCGTGGTGCTCGACCCGGCACACGCCGCCACCACGGCCGGGCCGCTGGCCGCGGCGCTGAACCCGCTCGACGCGAGCATCACCGAACAGTCCATTGTGGAGGGCGCGAAGGCGGCGGGGCGGGCGTACCCGGTGGCCACGCTGCGCCAGGGCGACTACCTGAAGGTGAAGCCGGTCATCTACGAGCTGCCCGGCCTCCGGTTCGGCGAGCAGCGCCGCCTGCTGCCGGTGGACTCGTCGCTGGCGGAGCAGCTGCTGCCGGCCATCCGGTCCACTGTGGAGGAACAGGTGGCCGGTGGCGCGGGCTGGCGCGTGATCACCACCGACCCCGGCGGCGGCGAGGTCGCCGAACTGCACGCGCGGGAGGCGAAACCGGCCGACGCGGTGACCACCACGATCAGCCGTCGTGTGCAGGAGGCGGGGGAGCGGGCGCTGGAGCCGGTGCCGGGCGCGGCGATGATCGTGGCGTTGCAGCCGTCGACCGGCGAACTGCTCGCGGTGGCGCAGAACGCGCCCGCCGACCAGCAGGGCCCGATCGCGCTGACCGGCCGGTACCCGCCGGGGTCCACGTTCAAGATCGTCACCGCGGCCGCCGGGCTGGCCGCGGGCAAGGTCACGGCGGACACCCCGGTGGACTGCCCGGCCACCACGGTGGTCGACGGCAGGCTGATCCCGAACAACGACCGGTTCGCGCTCGGCACCGTGCCGTTGAGCCAGGCCTTCGCGCAGTCGTGCAACACCACCTTCGCCAGGCTGTCCACCGAGCTGCCCGCGATGGCGCTCACCGATTCCGCCCGGGACCTGGGGATCGGGGCGGATTTTGTGATCCCGGGACTGACCACGATCACCGGTTCGGTGCCGCCCGCGGGCAGCATCGTGCAGCAGGCGGAGAACGGCTTCGGCCAGGGCACCGTGCTGGCCAGCCCGTTCGGCATGGCGGTGGTGGCTTCGACGGTGGCGGCCGGGCGGATCCCGGTGCCGTCCCTGCTGCGTGGTGCGGTGACCGAGGCGAAGAACCTGGGCGCGCCGGTGCGCCCGGAGGTGCTCGACGCGCTGCGCGGCATGATGCGCGAGGTGGTCACCGGCACGGCGCTGCGCGACCTGCCCGGGGTCCGGGGCAAAACCGGGACGGCGCAGTACGGCGACGGCAGCAACGCGCACGGCTGGTTCGTGGGGTATTCCGGCGACCTGGCCTTCGCCGTGCTGCTCACCGGGGCCGGTTCGTCGGCGCTCGCGGTGGAGGCGGCGCACCGGTTCCTCACCGCGCTGGGCTGAAGTCGTAGGCTGGGGGCATGTCCCAGCGTGCCCCTCTGAAGCCCGGTGTGCAGTCGCCGCGCCGTGCCGTTCCCGCGTCCATCAAGCGTCCCGAGTACGTGGACCGGCCGGCCCCCAAGCGCGACACCGGGAACGGGGTCCGCACCCCCGAGGTGATCGAGGCCATGCGCGTGGCCAGCCGGATCGCCGCGCAGGCGCTGCAGGAGGGCGGCAAGGCGGTCAAGCCGGGCGCCACCACCGACGACGTGGACAAGGTGGTGCACGAGTTCCTGCTCGACCACCACGCCTACCCGTCCACCCTGGGTTACCGGAACTTCCCGAAGTCGTGCTGCACCTCGCTGAACGAGGTGATCTGCCACGGCATCCCCGACTCGACGGTGATCGAGGACGGGGACATCTGCAACATCGACGTGACCGCGTACATCGGGGACGTGCACGGCGACACCAACGCGACCTTCCTGGCCGGCGACGTCTCGGAGGAGGCGCGGCTGCTGGTGGAGCGGACGCACGAGGCGACCATGCGCGCGATCAAGGCGGTGCGGCCGGGGCGGCAGCTGAACGTGATCGGCCGGGTGATCGAGTCGTACGCGAAGCGGTTCGGCTACGGCGTGGTGCGGGACTTCACCGGCCACGGCGTCGGCCCGGCGTTCCACACCGCGCCGACGGTGCTGCACTACGAGGAGCCCTCGGTCACCACGGAGATCCTGCAGGGCATGACCTTCACCATCGAGCCGATGATCACGCTGGGCACCATCGAGTACGACATCTGGGACGACGACTGGACGGTCACCACCAAGGACAAGAAGTGGACCGCCCAGTTCGAGCACACCATCGTGGTGACCGAGACCGGCGCGGAGATCCTGACCCTGCCGTAGTGGGCCTACCTGTGGGGTAGCCCCATGAAACCCCGGTCCGCTGTGGCCGTCGCACACATGGTCAGGGCCACGGCCGCCTCGTAGCGTTCCGTGCCATGAACGAGCCCACGCTGCGCGGCCGCACCGCGCTGGTCACCGGGGGCGCGGCGGGCATCGGCCGGGCCTGCGTGGCCGCGCTGACCGCGGCCGGGGCCAAGGTGCACTTCGCCGACCGCCACGCGGACCAGGCCGCCGAGGTGGCCGCCGAGACCGGCGCCATCGCGCACGTCACCGACCTCACCGCGCCCGGTGCGGTCGAGGCGCTGCCCGACGACGTCGACATCCTGGTCAACAACGCGGGAGTGCAGCACGTTGCGCCGATCCACGAGTTCCCGCCGGAGCGGTTCGCCGCGATGCACGAGCTCATGGTGGGCGTCCCGTTCCGGCTGATGCGCCACTGCCTGCCCGCGATGTACCGCCGAGGCTGGGGCCGCCTGGTCGCCGTCTCCAGCGTGCACGGTCTCCGGGCGAGCGCGGGCAAGGCCGCCTACGTGTCGGCCAAGCACGCGCTCGAAGGGCTGAGCAAGGTCGCCGCGCTCGAAGGCGCCGAGCACGGCGTGACCAGCAACTGCGTCAACCCGGGTTACGTGCGCACGGCACTGGTCGAGGGCCAGGTGCGCGCGCAGGCCGAGCGGCACGGCATCGGCGAGGGCGAGGTGCTCGACGAGGTGTTCCTCCGCCGTACCGCGATCAAGCGGCTGATCGAACCCGAGGAGGTCGCCGCGGTGGTGACCTGGCTGTGCGGTGACGCGGCCGGGTACCTCACCGGTGCCTCCGTTCCGCTCGACGGCGGCTGGACCGCCGCTTAACCGTCCCGTTCCCCCACAAAGAAGTGGTGATTTTCCATGGCTGAAACCGAGTCCCCGCCGCGCCGCAAGATCGTCAAGATCGTCGGCGCCAGCCTGGTCGGGACGACCATCGAGTGGTACGACTTCTTCCTCTTCGCCTCGGCCGCGACCCTGGTGTTCAACAAGCTGTTCTTCCCCGGCTCGGACCCGCTGACCGGCACGCTGTTCGCGCTGGGCAGCTACGCCATCGGCTTTGTCGCGCGGCCGCTGGGCGGGCTGGTGTTCGGCCACTACGGCGACAAGATCGGCCGCAAGAAGCTGCTGGTGCTGAGCCTGCTGCTGATGGGCGGCGCCACCTTCGCGATGGGCCTGCTGCCCACCTACGCCACCATCGGCGTGGCCGCGCCGATCCTGCTCACCGTGCTGCGGCTGGTGCAGGGCTTCGCGCTCGGCGGGGAGTGGGGCGGGGCGGTGCTGATCGTCTCCGAGCACGGTGACCCGGCCAGGCGCGGGTTCTGGGCGTCCTGGCCGCAGGCCGGCGCGCCCGGCGGCAACCTGCTCGCCACCGCCGTGCTGGCGATTCTCGCTTCCGTGCAGACCGACGCCGCGTTCGAGTCGTGGGGCTGGCGGATCCCGTTCCTGCTGTCCGGCCTGCTGGTGGCGATCGGGCTGTGGATCCGGCTGTCGGTCGAGGAGTCGCCGGTTTTTGTCGAGGCCGCGAAGAAGGCGGGCGGCAAGGTGGAGAAGGCGCCGATCGTGACCGTGCTCAAGCACAGCTGGCGCGAGGTGCTGATCGCGATGGGCGCGCGCTTCGCGGAGAACGTCTCCTACTACATCCTGACCGCGTTCATCCTGGTCTACATCACCGTCGGGCTGGAGATGCCGAAGGGCGTCGGGCTGAACGCGGTGCTGATCGGCTCGGCGGTGCACTTCGTCACGATCCCGGTGTGGGGCGCGCTGTCCGACCGGTTCGGCCGCCGCGCGGTGTACCTGTTCGGCGCGGGCGCGATGCTGGTCTGGTCGTTCGTCTTCTTCGCCATGCTGGACACCAAGTCGTTCGGCGTGATGGTGCTGGCGACCACCGTCGGCCTGGTGCTGCACGGCGCGATGTACGGGCCGCAGGCGGCGTTCTTCTCCGAGTTGTTCGGCACGCGGGTCCGGTACTCGGGTGCGTCGATCGGCTACCAGCTGGCCTCGATCCTGGCCGGTGGCCTGGCCCCGCTGATCGCCACCGCGATGCTGCGTGACTTCGGCGGCAGCCTGCCGGTGTCGATCTACGTCGCGGCCACCTGCGTGCTCACCATCGTCGCGGTCTACCTGGCCAAGGAGACCAAGGGCAGCTCGCTGAGCGACGACGAGGCGGCGCGACCGGTACGCGAGGACCGCGCACCGGTGACACCATGACCGGATGAGCGCGGAGCTGCTGGACCTGATCGCCGCCGGGGCGAGCGCGCAGGAACTGGCGGCGGCGGGCGCGGATCCGCGGGCCACCGAGGCGGCCCTGCGGATCCACGCCACGCTCGCCGGGCACACCCGGCGCGAGGCTGAGCTGGCGGCGTTGTTCGACACCGCCAGCGACCTCGCCCGGCTGCGTGACACCGACGCGGTGCTCCAGTCGATCGTGCACCGGGCGCGGATGCTGCTGCGGGCGGACGTTTCGTACCTGAGCATGAACCGCCCCGGCACCGGCGGCACGTACATGAGGGTGACCGACGGCTGCACTTCGGCGTTGTTCAAGGCGCTGCGGCTGGGCATGGGCGAGGGCCTCGGCGGGCTGGTCGCGCAGACCGCGCGGCCGTACGCCACCGCCGACTACCCGACCGATCCGCGGTTCCGGCACACCGGGCCGATCGACGAAGCGGTGCGTGACGAAGGGCTGATCGCGATCATCGGCGTGCCGCTGGCGCTCGGCGACGAGGTGATCGGCGTGCTCTACGCCTCCGACCGCCGCACCCGGCGGTTCTCGCCGTCCGAGGTGGCGCTGCTGTCGTCGCTGGCCGACCACGCCGCCATCGCGATCGACAACGCGCGGCTGATCGAGACCATCCAGGAACACCACGCGACGATCGCGCGGGCGCAGGAGGCACACGACCGGCTGACCGCGCTGGTGCTCGGTGGCAGCGGGGTGCGCGAGGTCGCCGAAGCGGTGGCCGGGGTGCTGGACGGCGGGATCACCGTGCACGACTCGACGGGTGCCGAACTCGGCCGGTCCGGCACGCCAGCCGGGCCGCCGTCCGCGGACACCGTCGCCGCGTCGCAGGTGAGCGGGCGCGCGGTGGCCGAGAACGGCGTGTGGACCTGTGCCGTGCTCGCCGGTCCCGAGCTGCTCGGCAGCATCACGCTCACCGGGCGCGCGGACCTGGCCGACGCCGACCGGCGGTTGTTCGAGCGGGCCAGCGTGGTGACCGCGCTTCTGCTGCTGTTGCGCCGGTCCACCGCGGAGGCCGAGGACCGGGTGCGGGGCGAGCTGGTCGCCGATCTGCTCACCGCGCCCGACCGCGATCCGGAGGCGTTGATCGACCGGGCGAGGCGCGTCGGGGTGGATCTCGGGGCTGGGCACGTGGTGCTGGTATTGCAGTCCGACGCGTGTTCACGCGGCAGGCTGGCGGCGGCGGTCGCCGGGCACGCGGCGCTGGCCGGGTTGCACGCGGAACAGGTGGTCGCGTTCGTGCCGCCGAAGGAGGCCGCCGCCGATCCCGGCAAGCTGGCGTCGATGCTGGCCGGGCCCGCCGGTGGACCGGTGACGGTGGCCGCCGCCGGACCGGCCGCCGGTCCCGCCGGGCTGGCCGCCGCGCACGCGGAAGCCGCGCGCTGCCTGCGCGCGATGCTCGCGCTCGGGCGTGAAGGCGACGGCGCCACGGCGGCGGAACTCGGTTTTGTCGGGGTCCTGCTGGGAGATCGGGCCGACACCGCCGGTTTTGTGCGGTCGGTGCTCGGGCCCGTGCTCGACTACGACGCCCGGCGGGGCACGGAACTGGTGAAAACGCTGGAGTGCTACTTCGCCGCGGGCGGAAACCTCGCGCGGGCCAAGGATTCGCTGCACGTCCACGTGAACACGGTGGCGCAGCGGCTGGACCGGATCGCCGCACTGCTCGGCCCGGACTGGTCGTCACCGGCGGGCGCGCTGGAGTTGCAGCTGGCGTTGCGGCTGCACCGGATCGCCGGGGCCGGCGGCGATCCGATGCGGTGACCCGCGGTTCAGCGGAAGGCGTCGATGTGGCGGTCGGCCCAGTCGGTGAAGGGGCGCGGGGCGCGGCCGAGCACTCGCTGGACGTCCGGGCTGACGCGGACTTCGGCAGGGCTCGGGGAGCCGAGGATGTCCAGGGTGTCATCGGCCAGTTCCGGCGGCATGCTCTGGACCATGGCGGCCTTGGCCTCTTCCCGGGTGAGTTCGTCGAACCGCACGGGCGTGCCCAGTGCCGCGGCGATGGCTGCCGTCTGCTGGCGCGGCGTGATCACCTCCGGGCCGGTCAGCTCGTACGCGCCACCGAGGTGCCGGTCGTCCAGCAGGCAGGCCGCGGCGACCTCGGCGATGTCCGCCGGGTCGATGATCGGTGTGCCGATGTCACCGTAGGGCGCGGCGACGACCTGCCGCGTGCGAACGGATTCGGCCCACCACAACGCGTTCGAGGCGAACCCGCCCGGCCGCAGGATGGCCCAGTCCAGCCCGGATTCCCGCAGTCCGTCCTCCAGCGCGCGCATCGCGATCCGCGTCCGGCCGTGTGGTCTGGTCACCACACCCTGCGTGGAGAGCAGGACAACACGGCGGACACCGGCGGCTGCCGCCTGCTCGATGAGGCCGGCCGGATTCGCGCCAACGGCGTGCAGGTCACCGGACAGCAGCAGGAACAACGCCTTCGCCCCGGCCAGCGCGGGCGCCAGGCCGTCCGGCCCGGCCAGATCGGCCACCACGTGCCGCACGCCGTCCGGCACCGCCGCCGCGTGCCGCGAAACCGCCGTCACCTGCTCGCCCGCCTCGGCCAGCGCCCGCGTCAACGGCCGTCCGATGTTTCCGGTCGCCCCGGTCACCACGATCATGCTCAGCTCCTCGTCCGTGATTTCCACTGTGTGCTGGACGCTAGGAGCCGGGCTAACTTTTGGTAAGGACATACCCGGAGGTAAGCTCAGGACATGGCAGGAGGCTCGCAGGTGGTCCCGGTCGACCCGGAGCGGCGGTATGAGGTGTTTCACACCGACTGCGCCGCCCGCGACGTGGTCAACCACGTGACCAGCCGATGGGGCGTCTGGGTGCTGATCGCCCTGGGGCGCGGCGAACTCCGCTTCTACGAACTGCGCGAGAGCATTCAGGGCATCAGCGAGAAGATGCTCGCCCAGACCCTGCGCGCGCTGGTCGGCGACGGCCTGGTCTGGCGCGAGGTCGAGCCGACCACGCCGCCCCAGGTCACCTACGGGCTGACCGAGTTCGGCCGCGAGGTCGGCGAACCGCTGGAGGAACTGCTCGGCCGGATCACCCGGCGGCTGCCGGAGGCGCCTACTCGATCCCCCTGAGCAGGTCGTCGAGGAAGCCGCTGGCTTCGGCGACGGCGCGCTCGGGGTCACCGGCGGCGATGGCTTCCAGCAGGCCGGTGTGCGAGACGTTGTCCGCGTGCTTGGTCGCCTCGACCGAAGCGGTGACCACTTCGCTCAGCCCGCGGTACAGCTCGGTCAGCAGGTTGTTGTGTCCACATTGGACAACGGCGAGGTGGAAGCTGGCGTCCGTCCGGACGAACTCGCTGAACTGCTTGTCCGCCAGCGCCGCGTCGCGCACGCGGAGCAGTTCGGTGAGGTTGGCCAGTTCGGCTTCCGTGCGCTCGGTGGCGGCCAGCCGCGCGCCTTCGACTTCGAGCGTGCGCCGGACCTGCAGCACCTCGCGGAGTTCGGACCCGCACAACCGGCGGACCGCCCCGGAAACCTCGCTGGTGGCGCGGACGTAGGTGCCGTCGCCCTGCCGCACTTCCAGCAAACCGCTGTGGGACAACGCCCGAACGGCCTCACGCACCGTGTTGCGGCCGACACCGAGCGCTGCCACCAGCTCGCTCTCCGGCGGAATCCGCTCGCCCACCGGCCATTCGCCCGCGGTCACGGCTTCACGAAGCTGCCCGATCACCTGGTCGACGAGCCCCGTCCGGCGGGTGGTGGCCAACGGCACTGTGACATTCCTTTCGCGTGTTCCGGGCGCTTTCGGGGTTCAACCAATCATCCTACGTCTGCCATACTAGCCCCGTGTCCGTCGAATCCGAGGTCTCGATCAAGCAACGTGCCCTGGCCGGCGCGATCGAACCCGTCCGCCGGTCACGGAATCTCGCCGTCGCCGGTGGCACGCTGATCGCACTGGCCGTGGTGCTCGCCGCGTTGAACCTGCGGCCCGCGATCACCAGTGTGGGCCCGCTGCTCGACGAGGCCAGGATTTCCCTCGGCGCCTCCGGCACCTGGGCCGGACTGCTCACCACTTTGCCAGGGTTGTGCTTCGCTGTCGCCGGACTCGCCGCACCTCGTCTGGCGCGCAAGGTCGGCATGGGCAGCGCGGTCGCGCTGGCGCTCGGCATTCTCGGCATCGGGCTGATCGTGCGCGTGCTCGACGGACCGCTGGTGGTGCTCGGCGGCACGCTCGTCTCCAGCGCCGGGATCGCGCTGGCGAACGTGCTGGTCCCGGTGGTGGTCAAGGATTCGTTCCCGGCTCGGGTCGGCCTGATGACCGGGATCTACACGGCCGCGCTGAACCTCGGCGGGGCCTCCGGCTCCGCGCTTTCGCCCACGCTCGACTCGCTGCTCGACGGCTGGCGCCCGGCGCTGGCCGCGTGGGCCCTGCTCGCCTTCCTCGCGCTGGTGGTCTGGAAGATCGCCATCCGCGGTGGCGCGCGGACGACCGAGCACACCGGGACGCAGAGCGAACCGCGGCGATCGCTGCTGCGCAGCCCGCTCGCCTGGATCGTCACGCTGTTCTTCGGGCTGCAGTCGTTCCTGGCCTACGTGGTGATGGGCTGGTTCCCGCAGGTGCTGATGGACGCCGGGCTGAGCCGCGGTGACGCCGGGCTGGTGGTCGGGCTGATGTCGCTGCTCGCGGTGCCGATCAGCCTGACCGTGCCCGCACTCGCCGCGCGGCAGCGCAACCAGACCTGGTGGATCGTCGCGCTCGGCGTGTTCTCCATGGCCGGGCTCGGCGGGCTGATCCTGGCGCCGTCGGCGGCTCCGCTGCTGTGGGCGATCCTCACCGGCATCGGGATGAGCGTGTTCTCCATGGCGGTGATGGTGATCGCGCTGCGGGCCCGCGCCGGTGACGAGACCGCGCGGCTGTCCGGCATGGTGCAGGGCCTCGGTTACCTGCTCGCCGCGATCGGCCCGTTCCTGTTCGGCTTCCTGCACGACGTGACCGCGGGCTGGACGGTGCCGCTCGCGATGGTGTTCGGTGTGGTGGTGGCCCAGACCGTGTTCGGCGGCCTGGCCGGTCGCGACAAGCTCGTCTGACCGGCCCGCGGCCGGGTGCGTGCCGGGTGAGCTAGTCCAGCGGCAGGTTCAGCAGCGCGTTCTCGATCAGCTCCGGCATCGCCGGGTGGATCCAGTACTGCCCGCGCGCCATCTGCCGCGCGTCCAGGCCGAAGCTCATCGCCTGGATCACCGGCTGGATCAGGCTGCCCGCCTGCGGGCCGATGATGTGCGCGCCGAGCAGCTGCCCGGTGGCCGGGTCGGCGAGCAGCTTCGCGAACCCGGTGGTGTCCTCCATCGCCCAGCCGTACGCGATGCCCGCGTAGTCCTGGGTGTAGGTCACGTAGTTCACGCCCTTTGCCTTCGCCTGCGCCTCGGTCAAGCCCACCGAAGCGATCTGCGGCGCGCTGAACACCGCGTGCGGCACGAACCGGTGGTCCGCCGCGACGGGGGAGTCGGGGTGGAGCAGGTTGTGCTGCACCACGCGCTGCTCGTGGTTCGCCACGTGCTTCAGTTCGTACGCCGAGGAGATGTCGCCCAGCGCGTAGATCCCGTCGACCGCGGTGCGCTGGTACTCGTCCACTTCGACGTGTCCGCTGTCCTTAGTGGACACCCCGGTGGCGGCCACGTTCAGCACGTCCGAGTTCGGCCGCCTGCCGGTGGCCACCAGCAGCAGGCCCGCCTCGATGGTCTCGGTGCCGTCGGGCCCTTCGAGGTCCAGCGAGACGCCGGTTTCGGTGCGGCGCACCTTGGTGGTCCGGCGGTTCAGCCGGACGTCGTACTTTTCCACGGCGAGTTCGGTGAACCGCTTGCTCACCGCCTCGTCCTCCGCGCGCAGCAACGCGCCGGACCGGGCGATCACCGTGACGTCGACGCCGAACGAGGAGAACACGTGCGCGAACTCGGCGGCGATGAACCCGCTGCCGAGGATCACCAGCCGCTCCGGCAGCTCGTCGATCCGCATCACGGTGTCCGAAGTGTGGTAACCGCTGTCGGCGAGGCCGGGAATGTCCGGGATCAGCGGGCGGCCACCGGCGGCGAGCACGAACCGGTCCGCGGTCAGCGTTTCCGTGCGACCACCGGGAAGGCTCACTTCGAGCTGCTTCATCCCGGTGAACCGGCCTTCGCCCTCGTAGACGGTGACGTTGCGGTTGTCCTCGTGCTCGATGCGGTACTGCCTGCCGCCCGCGGCGATCGGATCGATCCGGCCGAAGATGCGGTCGCGGATCTCGCGCCAGCGCACCCCGGCCAGCTCCAGGTCCACGCCGAGCTTCGCCCCGGCGGGCACGGCCGCGGCCAGGTCGGCCGGGTAGACGAACATCTTGGTCGGGATGCAGCCGACGTTCAGGCAGGTGCCGCCGAAGGTGCCCTTCTCCACGATCGCGGTCTTCCAGCCGGCGAACCGCGGGTCGAGCACGGAGTTGCCGGAGCCGGTGCCGATGATCACCAGGTCGTAGTGGGGCACGCTGTCATCCTGTCGGTCTGGGAGTGGTCTTTGGTCGGTCAAACCTAACCCGGGTACCGGTTTGTTCCCGGTCAGCCGCCGGTGGCGGAGAAGTGCATCAGATCCTTCGGGGAGTCCCAGGTGCCGCCCCAGGTCCAGCCGATCGCCCGGAACGCGCGCTCGGCCACGCCGCCGGGCAGGATCATGCCCGGCCGCTGGTCGGCGCGGTCGGTGTAGGCCGAGGCCAGTTCCGGCAGCACCAGGTCGCCCTTGAGGTAGGGGTTGCAGAACGGGTTGACGTCCACCGCCAGTCCCGAGGCGTGTGCCGACCAGCCGCTCTGGCCGCGCACCGGGCGGCAGACGAAGGAGCCGGTGTTGTTGCCGTCACCGGTCGGCGGGGCGTCCAGTTCGTCCGCCCTGGTGACGCGCATCTCCTCGATCGGGAACTTCGCCGCGAACAACGCGCCGAACGCCTCGGTGACCGGCTGCGCGACCGAGGCGTTCACCAGCATCTCGCCGGTGTGCACTCGTCCGTCGAAGCCCCAGAAGGACATGGTCAGGTACCGCAGCTGGTCCGCGCCGACCGGGCAGCCGGGCTGCCAGGTGCTCCGCGCGAGCACCTCACCCGGCACCGCCTCGACGGTCGAGGCGTAGTCGTCGGTCGCGGGCGGGGGCAGCAGGTCGGCGGTGGGGAGGTGGCGGTCGGCCAGTTCGGGTGGCGTCGGCAGGACCTCACCGAAGCCGTCCGCGCGCAACGGCAGCGGCCGGGCGCCGACCCGCCACGTGGGGGCCGGCGGCTCACTCGATCGGGTAGCGGTCGGCTGAGCCGTCGTTGTGGTCGGCGGTGCCGGAGAAGGTGCTGGTGGGGGCTCCGCGCCACACGCGGAGAGCAGGAGGAGCAGCACGGCGAGCACCGCTGCCGGGGCCGTTGGTCGCACGCGTCCACTGTGACAGAGCCGCAGCGTGACCGGCAGTCCACCCGGTTCAGGGACACCGCTTCGGGGCCGGGCCATTTAGGGTGATCGGACCGCCCAAGAGCTTCGAGAGGAATGCCTTCATGCCGAACAAGTCCCGCCGCCGCGGGGTGCTGACGGCGGCCGCCGCGGTGGTGGCCGGGGCAGTCGCCCTGGTGCCAGCAGCGGAGGCCACGAACACCCAGCCGTACATCGTCGGCGGGACGGAAGCCTCCATCGCGGACCATCCGTACGCGGTCTACCTCACCGACCGCGACGGCCACCAGTTCTGCGGTGGTGTGCTGATCTCGCGCACCGGGGTGCTGACAGCGGCGCACTGCGCGCAGGCGATGAAGCGCCAGCAGCTGCGCGTGGTCGCGGGCCGCCAGGACCAGCGCACCAGCGCCGGGGTGGTCAGCGAGGTGGAGAAGGTGTGGGTGTCGCCGCAGTTCAAGGACCCGACCACCGGCAACGACGTCGCCGTGCTCACCCTCGAAGAGGAAATGCCGTACCGCCCGGCGAAACTGCCGGACGCGAGCGACGCCGAGCTCTACCGCGAAGGCACCAAGGCCAGGGTGCTCGGCTGGGGCCGCACCTCCGACGGCGGGCCGCGCTCGGACTACCTGCGTGGCGCGCTGGTGCCGGTGGTTTCCGACGAGGGCTGCAAGGCCAGCTTCAGCAGCTACGACAAGTCGACCATGCTCTGCGCGGGGTATCCCGACGGCGGGGTCGATGCCTGCCAGGGCGACTCCGGTGGCCCGCTGCTGGTCGGCGACACGGTGATCGGCATCGTCTCGTGGGGTGAGGGCTGCGCCCGCCCGGACCGGCCCGGTGTCTACGCGCGGGTCGCGGCGTTCACCACGGACGTGCGCTCGCAGGGCTGAGCTCTCGGCCGCCACGGCGTGTGCTAGGCATACGCCGTGGTTGAAAGCATGCTCCGGGTGGTGACCGGCGACCGGCTGTCCGCCGGTGATCTCTACGCGATCCTCAAGCTGCGCGTGGACGTTTTTGTCGTCGAGCAGGAGTGCCCGTACCCCGAACTGGACGGCCGGGACCTGGTGCCGGGCACGCGGCACCTGTGGCTGGACGGCGCGTCGGGGGTGGAGTCCTACCTGCGCGTGCTGGACGAGCCGGGTGGCGGGTTCCGCATCGGCCGGGTGGTCACCGCGGCCGACGCGCGCGGGAAGGGCTTGGCCGCCCAGCTGATGACGGCCGCCCTGGAGTCCATTTCGGACGCTCCAGCGGTGCTGGACGCGCAGACCTACGCGAAGGGCTTCTACGCCAAGTTCGGCTTCGAACCGGCCGGGGACGAGTTCCTGGAAGACGGCATCCCGCACATCACCATGCGCCGCGGCTAGCGACCGCGCGGCGCCTGGCAGTCCGGCCGGATGTCACGAATGTGGCTTTCGAGACGCCGAACGTCTCGAAAGCCACATTCGTGACACCGTCCAGGATGCGCCGCCGCTAGCGCGGGGCGCAGTCCACGATCACCTTCACCGCGGCGTCCACATCGGACTCGGTGAGGTCGGCGCGGGCGGTCAGTCGCAGCCGGGAGATGCCGTCCGGCACTGACGGCGGCCGGAAGCAGCCGACCCGCACGCCGTGTTCGGCGCAGCTTTCCGCCCACGCCACGGCCTTCTCCGGCGACGGCGCCTGCACCGAGACCACCGCGGCGTCCGGGGTGCTGACGGTGAACCCGGCTTCGGCGAGTTGCTCGGACAGGCGGCTCGCCACCGCCAGCACCTTGCCGGGCAGTTCGGGCTCGGCGCGCAGCACGTTCAGCGCCGCCAGCGCGGCGGCCGCGCTGCCCGGCGCGAGCGCGGTGTCGAAGATGAAGCTGCGCGCGGTGTCGACGAGGTGCTTGATCACCCGGCGCGGGCCGAGAACCGCGCCCCCCTGTGCGCCGAGGGACTTCGAGAGCGTGATCGTGGTGACCACGTCCGGCGCACCGGACAGGCCAGCCTGGTGAACCGCGCCGCGGCCGCCCTCCCCGAGCACACCGAAGCCGTGTGCGTCGTCGACCAGCAGGGCCGCGCCGTGCGCGCGGCAGGCTTCGGTCAGCTCGCCGAGCTTGGCCAGGTCACCGTCCACGGAGAACACCGAGTCGGTCACCACCAGCGCCCGCGGCTTGCGGCGCGTGGCGAGCGCGTGCTTGATCGCGGCGACGTCGCTGTGCGCGATGGCGGCCACGTCCGCGCGCGACAGGCGGCAGCCTTCGATCAGCGACGCGTGGATGTACTTGTCGGTGACGATCGCCGATTCCGAACCGGACAGTGCGGTCACCGCACCCAGGTTCGCGGCGAAGCCCGAGGAGAACACCAGCGCCGCCTGCGCCCCGCAGAACCGGGCCAGCTCGTGTTCCAGTTCGGCGTGCAGTTCGGTCGAGCCGGTGACCAGCCGGGAACCCGTCGAGCCCGCGCCCCAGCGCAGCGCGGCGGCCGCGGTCGCCCCGGCGACGCGCTTGTCGCGGGCCAGGCCGAGGTAGTCGTTCCCGGCGAGGTCGACCTCGCCGGTGTCCGCGCGCCGGGGTCGCAGCCGCCGGACCAGCCCGGCGGCGGCACGCTTGTCCGCCTCGGTGTCGAGCCAGTCGAAGACGTGGTCGGGCGCGGGGACTGGACCGGGTGCGTTCACGCCTGGCAGTCTCGCATGCGATCGATTCGAGGAGGACGCACGGTGAGCGGGGACCGGTTGGAGCCGATGCCGGAGGACTGGGAGCGGGCGCTGGCGGTGGTGGCGCATCCCGACGACCTGGAGTACGGCGGCTGCGGGGCGGTGGCGAAGTGGACCGACGAGGGCAAGTCGGTGGCCTACCTGCTGGTGACCCGCGGTGAGGCTGGCATCGACACGATGCCCCCGGAGGAGGCGGGCCCGCTGCGGACCGAGGAGCAGATCGCCAGCGCGGCCGTGGTCGGCGTGCACGACGTGGAGTTCCTCGACCACCCCGACGGTGTCATCGAATACGGCCTGCCGTTGCGCCGGGACATCGCGGCGGCGATCCGCCGCTACCGGCCCGAGCTGGTGATCATGAGCAACCACCGGGAGACCTGGCCCGGCGGGTACCTGAACATGGCCGACCACCGGGTGGTCGGCGAAGCCGTGCTGGACGCCGTGCGCGACGCGGCGAACCGCTGGATCTTCCGCGATCTGGGCCTGGAGCCGTGGCAGGGCGTGCGCTGGGTGGCCGGCGCGTCGTCACCGCGGTCGACGCACGCGGTGGACATCACCACGACCATGGACCGCGCGATCGCCTCACTGAAGGAGCACAAGGCCTACCTGGCCGCGCTCGGTGGCGAGCTGGGGGAGCCGGAGACCTTCCTGCGCACGGCCGCGGAGGAAACCGGCAAGCGCTTCGGCGGCCGCCTCGCCACCGACTTCGAGCTGTTCCCCATGTAGCCAAAAAAAGGGGGCCCCACCAGCCGGTGGAGCCCCCTTTCAGCGAACTACGGGATCAGTCGTTGGACCAGCCCCGGCGCGCCGGGCCGCGGCCCGAGCGCTGCGGACGGCCCGAGCCACCGCCGCTGTGACGCGGCTGGCGGCCACGGCCGCCGAAGCTCGGCCGGCCACGGCCTTCGCCGTGCGCCCGCGGGCCACCCCGGCGCGGGGTGTCCCGGCGGTGCTCGCGCTCGATCACCGGCTCACCGCTGGGCTGGCGCGCCCCGGTGATCCTGGCCAGTTCGGCGTCGCCGGGCCGCATGGTGGCGGTCTCGGCACGCACCCCGGCGCGATCGGTCAGGCGCTTCATGGTGCGGCGCTGGTCGTGCGTGATCAGCGTGACCACGGTGCCCGACGCCCCGGCACGGGCGGTGCGCCCGGCGCGGTGCAGGTAGTCCTTGTGGTCGGCGGGCGGGTCCACGTGCAGCACCAGGCTGATGTCGTCGACGTGGATGCCGCGGGCGGCCACGTCGGTGGCGACCAGCACCGGGGTGTGCCCGGCCTTGAAGTCGGACAGCACGCGGTTGCGCTGCCCCTGGGTCTTGCCGCCGTGCAGGGCCGCGGCGTGCACCCCGGCCTCACGCAGGCGCTCGGCGAGCCGGTCCACGTGGTGCTTGGTCCGCACGAACATGATCGTGCGGCCCTCACGCGCCGCGATCTCGGTGATGATGGCCTGCTTGTCCGGGTAGGACACCTGGAACACGTGGTGGTCCATGGTGGTGACGCTGGCGGTGACCGGCGCGACCGAGTGCTCGACCGGGTCGGTCAGGTAGCGGTCGACCAGCTTCTTGACGTCACCGTCGAGGGTGGCCGAGAACAGCAGCCGCTGCCCGCGCGGCGGGGTGAGGTCGAGGATCTCCCGCACCTGCGGCAGGAAGCCCATGTCGGCCATCTGGTCGGCCTCGTCGAGCGCGACGAAGTTGACGTCGCCGAGCACGCAGGTGCCCTGCCGGACGTGGTCCGACAGCCGGCCGGGGGTGGCGATCAGCAGGTCGACGCCGCGCTGCAGCGCGTCCGCCTGCCGGTTGAAGGCCATGCCGCCGACGGCCGTGCGGCACCACAGGCCGAGCGACTTGGCCAGCGGGGTCAGCGAGTCGGCCACCTGCATGGCCAGCTCACGGGTCGGGACCAGGACCAGCGCGCGCGGCCGCTTGGCGCGGGCCTTGCCGCCGTCGAGCCTGGTCAGCAGGGCCAGGCCGAAGGCAAGGGTCTTGCCGGAGCCGGTCTGGGCACGGCCGAGCACGTCACGCCCGGCGAGCGCGTCGGGCAGGGTGGCGGCCTGGATGGGGAACGGGGAATCGATGCCCGCTTCCCGCAGCGCGGCACGCAGCGGGTCGGGCAGGTTGAGCTCGGCGAAGGACTTCAGGGGCGCCGTGTAGGGCGTGGCGACGGCGGGACCGCCGTCGTGGTTCCGATTCCGCGGCTTGCGGTTGCCGTGGCGCGCGGAGGTGTTGCCGGAATCGAGCGTGACTGTCACAAATGCCTCTCGGACGTGGCACGTCGCAAGGGAGGCCCGGTTGTCCGCACGCAGGCAGGACAAGGTGGTGTTGCGATGGGCTTTCTCAGGGACATACCCGGCACGCCGTGTCCGTCGGACACCACGCGCCGCTTGATGGATGCCGCGGGGCCGTACGGTTTTGGCCCTTGGAGGCGACGGACACCACTCATCCACGCCGCCGATTGCGGTCTGGTCACAACAATACCGGAGAGCCTTTCCCGCTGGTGCGCCGAGGCGGGAAGTGTGGGCAAGGCCCCATCCCGGTAACGCGGGAAGGTGAGCGGGCTCACCTTCCCGCGTCCCGCCTCAGGGCAGTCCCGCCGCCTGGCGCAGTTCGCCCACCAGCGCGTCCGGGTCGAGCACCTCCGGCGGCAGGCCGCGGGCGGCGAACCAGCTCGCCGCGTTGCGCACGTCCCGGTCCAGGAACTCCAGCCCGCGTGGATTGGCCACGATGTCCACCACCTGCGGCAGGTCGATCAGCACCAGCCGCCCGTGGTGGACCATCAGGTTGTACGCCGACAGGTCGCCGTGCGCGAGGCCGTGCGCCGCCATCGTCTCCAGCGCGGACACCAGCTGGTACCAGAGGTCGCGCAGGCCGTCCTCGTCCGTGCGGACCTGGGCCAGCCGTGGCGCGGCCGTGCCGTCCTCGTCGCCGATGAACTCCAGCAGCAGCTCGGTGCCGCTGCGCTGGACCGGGTACGGCACCGGCACGCCGGCGCTCCACAGCCGGGACAGCGCGGCGAACTCGGCCACCGCCCACTGCTCGGCGATCAGGTTGCGGCCGAAGGCGGTGCGGGTCTCGATCGCCCGCATCTCACGCGACCGCCGCATGCGGCGGCCTTCGAGATAACCGGCGTCGCGGTGGAACATCCGGTGCTCGTTGCTGCGGTACCGCTTGGCGGTCAGCAGCGACTGCGGCCCGTCGGGCAGGCCACGTCGCACCAGGTGGACGTCGGCCTCCTTGCCGGTCTTGAGCACGCCCAGCTCGGTGTCCACGGCGGCCAATTGGGTGATCACCCAGCTGGGTCGCGGATGCGGACCCTGCTCGCCGTCGGCCCAGGTGGACCAGCGGTCGCCACCGCCGGGAATGGCGGTTTCGGTGTAGGCGTCGGCGCGCTGGTGGGCGAGCCGGACGCGTTCTTCTTCGGTGAGCCGCCCGCGGCGGCTGGGTTCGGGTTCGTCGTCGAAGCGCGCGCGACGGCTCTTGCGGCGCGCGGGCTGCTCGTCGAGACGGTCGAAATCGAAGTCGTGCTTGCGCACTGGTGGGCTCCTGATGAGGGAATGGGGCCCCGCCGGCGCGAATGGGACGCGTGTGTGTGCGTCAGCCGGTCAGGGCGGCGGATCGGGCGCAGGGCAAGCCCAGGACAGTCCTCGCCACAGGGCACCTCCTCGCTCTCCGCCGGCACACCGGCTCTCGACTCGAACGCGCCCGATCTTCGCGGCCTTCGCGGGGTCCGCGCAACCGAATTAACTGACAGAGTGGCGGCATGGTGGATTTCGCCACGATCGAGCTGGCCGACGCGGGGGAGGTCGTCGCGCCGGACGGTTCCGTCGTGCGCCCGTTGCTGCGGTTGCCCGGCGTCGGCAGCTTCGCGCACTTCGAACTCGCGCCTGGCCAGGTGTCGCACGCCGTCACGCACGCCACCGTCGAGGAGATCTGGTACGTCATCGCGGGTGAAGGGCGGATGTGGCGGCGGCAGGGCGACCGGGAGGAGGTCGTGCGCCTGCGGGAAGGCACCTGCCTGACCATTCCGCTGGGCACGGCGTTCCAGTTCCGGGCCGCCGAAGCGGGGTTGCGCGCGGTGGCGGTGACCGCGCCGCCGTGGCCCACCGGGAGCGAGGACGAGGCGCGGATCGCGGAAGGTCCGTGGGAAGTGGAGGGCACGTGACCGGGGCGGCACGGTATGACGTGGTGATCGCCGGTGGCGGGCACAACGGGCTGGTCGCGGCGGCCTACCTGGCCAAGGCGGGCCGGTCGGTGCTGCTGCTGGAACGCCGGGCCGAACTGGGCGGCGCGGCGGTTTCGTTCCGCGCCTTCGACGGCGTGGACGTGCGGTTGTCGCGGTACTCGTACCTGGTCAGCCTGCTGCCGCGGCGCATCGTCACCGAACTGGGCCTGCCGGTGGAGCTGCGCCGCCGCCGGATGTCGTCGTACACCCCGGCCGGGTCCGGCGGCCTGCTGGTGGACACCGGCGACACCGCGCGCACCGCCGCCTCCTTCGCCGCGATCACCGGCGGGGACGCGGATTTCGAAGCGTGGCAGCGGTTCTACGCGATGACCGGGCGGGTCGCCGAACGCACCTTCGGCACGCTCACCGAGCCACTGCCCACAAAGGACGAACTACGCGCGCGGGTCGACGACGACGAGGCGTGGCGGGCGTTGTTCGAGCGTCCCTTGAGCGAGACGCTGGAAACCGCGTTCACCGACGACACCGTGCGCGGTGTGGTGCTGACCGACGCGCTGATCGGCACGTTCGCCGCCGCCGAGGATCCCGCGCTGCGCCAGAACCGCTGCCTGCTCTACCACGTGATCGGCAACGGCACCGGCGACTGGGACGTGCCGGTCGGCGGCATGGGCGCGGTCACCGGCGCGCTCGCGGCCACCGCCCGCGCGGCCGGGGCCGAACTGCTGGCCGGCGCCGAAGTGCTCGGCATCCAGCCCGACGGCGAAGTCCGCTACCGCCACGGCGACGCCGAACACGTGGTCCACGGCGGTCACGTGCTGGCGAACCTCGCCGCGCCCACGCTGGCCCGGCTGATGGGCGAGGAGCCGCCCGCCGAGGCGCCGGAAGGCGCGCAGCTCAAGGTCAACATGGTGCTCACCAGGCTGCCGCGCCTGCGTGACCGCGGTGTCACCGCGCACGAGGCCTTCGGCGGCACGTTCCACGTCAACGAGGACTACCGGCAGCTCGCGACCGCCCACGCCGCAGCGGCGTCCGGTCGCATTCCCGCGTTGCCGCCGTGTGAGATCTACTGCCATTCGCTGACCGATCCGTCGATCCTCGGCCCGGCCGAGCGAGCGGCCGGAGCCCAGACGCTCACGCTGTTCGGGTTGCACATGCCCGCGCGGCTGTTCCGCGAGAACAACGACGCGACACGCGAAGCGGCGTTGACCGCGACGCTCGCGTCGCTGAACAGCGTGCTCGCCGAGCCGATCGAGGACTGTCTCTGGCGGGACGAGCACGGCAATCCGTGCATCGAGGCCAAAACGCCGCTCGACCTGGAAGCCGAGCTGGGGCTGCCGGGCGGGCACATCTTCCACCGCGACCTGTCCTGGCCGTACGCGGCCGAGGGCACCGGACGCTGGGGCGTGGAGACCGCGCACGAGCGGATCCTGTTGTGCGGGGCGGGCGCGGTGCGCGGTGGGGGCGTGAGCGGAATTCCCGGGCACAACGCGGCGATGGCGGTGCTCGGCCGGTAAGGGTTGTCCCGCGCCGAGGCCTTGCTCCAGGGTGGTGATCATGCGCGTGCTTGTGATCGGCTCCGGCATCGCCGGCGCCTCGACGGCCTACCAGCTCGCCCGCCGCGGCGCCGACGTGGTGCTCGCGGGCCACGACCACGACGGGGTGGCGACCGCGGCGGGAGCGGGCATCGTCTCGCCGTGGACCTCACGCCGCACCGACGAGGAGTACCACCTCGCCGCGCGGGCGGCGGCGTTCTACCCGACGCTGGTCGAGCAGCTCGCCGAGGACGGTCACGCGGATTCGTCGTTCGAGATCGTCGGCGCGATGGTGGTTTCCGCGGACGCCGATGAGCTGGACGCGGCGGAGCAGCGCGTCACCGAGCGCGCGGCCACGGCGCCGGGTGTGGGCGAGATCCAGCGGCTCATCCCGGACGAAGCGAGGGAGTACTTCCCCGCGCTGGCACCGGAACTCGGCGCGGTGCACATTTCCGGTGGTGGCCGGGTGGACGGCAGGCATCTGCGTGCGGCGTTGCTCGGCGCTTCGGCGAAGCGTGGCGTGCGGTCGATTTCCGGAGCGGCGGAACTGCTGGTCGACCGCGGCAAGGTGACCGGCGCGCGGGTCGGCGGCGAGGTGGTGTCCGCGGACGTGGTGGTGGTCGCCGCCGGAGCGTGGACCGACGAGCTGCTGGCGCCGGTGAACCTCCGGCTCGGCATCGAGCCGCAGCGCGGGCAGATCAGCCACCTGGAGCTGCCCGGCACGCCGACCGACGCGTGGCCGGTGGTGCTGCCGATTTCCAGTCACTACCTGCTGGCGTTCCCCGGTTCGCGGGTGGTGGTCGGCGCGACCAGGGAGACCGGCTCCGGTTTCGACTACCGCGTCACCGCGGCGGGTCAGCGGGAGGTGCTCGACAACGCGCTGGCGGTCGCGCCGGGCCTCGCCGACGCGACGCTGCTGGAGACCCGGATCGGTTTCCGGCCCGCGGCGCCCGACGGTCTGCCGGTGCTCGGCAGCCCGGACGGGCACGCGGAACTGGTGGTGGTCACCGGGTTCGGCCCGGCCGGGCTGACGCTGGCGCCGTATGCGGGGCACGTGATCGCCGCGGAACTGCTCGGCGCGCCGGTGGACGACGACCTGGCGGCCTACCGCCCGGACCGGTTCATTCGCCGGTGAGCATCTCCAGCTCGTGCTCGCCGGTGCGCTCCACCAGCAGGCCCGCCTTGGCGGCGACCTTGACCAGTCCGTCCACAGTGGAGGGAGCGCGGCCGGTACTGGCCAGCACGGCGGCCAGCTTTCCCTTGTAGGCCTTGTTGAAGTGGCTGACCGTCTTGCGCTGCCCGCGCGCGTCCTCGGTCACCACGCGCACGGTCACCGCGCCGGGGATCTTGGCCAGCGCCGCGTATCCGCCCGAGCGCAGGTCCACCACCAGGCCGTCGGCGGCGGCGAACACCGGTTCCAGCACCGGGCGCCACAACGGCCGGAGCCCGCCCAGCGCGGGCAGCGTGCTGCCGGCGGACAGGCGGTAGGCGGGAATGCGGTCGGTGGCACGCGCGATGCCGAACAACGCCGAGGCCACCGCGAGCCGCTCGTTCGCCCTGGCCAGTTCGGCTTTCTTGAAGCTGGTGATGTCGAGCGCGTCGTAGAGCACGCCGGTGTAGCGGCGCAGCGCGGGCAGCGTGGGGGAGGTCCAGAGTTCGGCGTTGCGCTCGACCTCGTCGGCCTGGCGCTCGGAGATGCCGAGCGCGGCGAGGCTGGCCGGGACGTCCCGCGCGAGTTCCGTCAGCGCGTCGGCGATCTTGCCGCGCACCGGGTTCAGCTCGGGGGAGGACAGCGAGTCCAGGTCCAGCGGCGGCCCGTCCCCGCCGGTCGCCTTGGTCTCGGAGGGAGGGAGCAGCACCAGCACGCCAGCAGGGTAGCCGCCGCGGAAAATCGGTGGGCCGGGTGACCTGCGGCGACTTAGGCTGCGTCACATGGAGCGCACCGAGCCGGAGTGGCGGCCACTGACCCTGTCCGACATGGCCGCGGTCGCCGGTCTGCTCGCCGCCGCGAACCAGGTCGACCCGACGGGCGAGTTCGAAAGCACCCAGGACGTCACCGAGAGCCTGACCAGCCCGAACGTCGACCTGGAGCACGGTTCGCTGGCGGGCTGGGCGGGGGAGCGGCTGGTCGCCTACGCGGTCGTGCGGGTGCGCGACGGGGCTGATCCGGTGCACCAGATGCGGGTCGAAGCGACGGTGCACCCGGAATTCCGGACCGACGGCATCGCCGACCACGTGCTGTCCTGGATCGAGCGGGTGAGCCGCGAACGTCACCTGAAGGTGTTCCCGGACGTGCCGCTGGAGCTGCACGGCAACGGGCACGAGAACCAGCGCTGGTACCTGGGGCAACTGGAGCGGGCCGGGTACCGCCGGGCGCGCACGTTCGTGGAGATGCGCGCGGACCTGGGCGCGCTGCCGCCGAAGCGGCCGCTGCCGCCGGAGTTCGAGCTGGTGACGTATTCGGAGAAGTACTTCGATGCGGTGCTGAGCACGCGGAACATCACCTTCGCCGAGCACTGGGGCAGTTCGGTGCAGAGCCCGGAAGCGTGGCGGCACCTGATCACGGGCAGTTCGGCGTTCCGGCCGGAGCTGTCGTTCTTGCTGTTGCGCGGGGACGACGTGGTTTCGATGGTGCTCTGCGACTTCTATGAAGGCGACGCGCGGGCGACGGGGGTGCGGGAGCTGTACGTCTCGCACGTCGCCACCCTGCCGGAGGCGCGGGGGAAGGGCGTTGCCTCGGCGCTACTGGGCCACACCTTGGTCGAAGCGCGGGCCGCGGGGTATGAACGGGCGGCGCTGGGGGTGGACGTGGAAAACGTCAACGCGGCACTGGGGATTTACGAGCGGTGCGGGTTCGCGGCGGATCAGCGGTGGTACGGGTACGTGAAGGAGGTCGGCCACCCCGGCTTCTGATGCTGCCGTGTTTTGGCTTCGGCCGGGGGTGGCGGTGGTGTCACGAATGTGGCTTTCGGGACGTTTGGCGTCTCGAAAGCCACATTCGTGACATGCGCCCGCCCGGAGACCCGGCGGCGAGCGCGGGCCACGCCGTGCGGCGGCGGCCGGGTGAGCGGCGGCCGAATGGGCGGCGGCCGGATGAGCGTGGGCCCGCCCGTACCGGTCAGGTGACGAGGTGGGCGAGTGGCTCCCCCGCCGCGAAGCGGTGGAGTTGCGCGGCGACCAGTTTCTTCGCCCGCGGATAGAACGAAGCGGAACCACCCGCCACGTGCGGGGTGATGACCACGCCCGGAGTCGTCCACAGTGGATGGCCAGCCGGCAGCGGTTCCGGGTCCACCACGTCCAGCGCCGCCCGTAGGCGGCCGGTGCGGGTTTCGGTGGTGAGGGCCGCGGTGTCCATGGTGGACCCGCGGCCGACGTTGACCACCAGTGCGTCGTCCGGCAGGAGGGCGAGTTCCCGCGTGCCGATCAGCCCGCGGGTGCTCTCCGAACCGGGCAGCACGGAGATCAGGATGTCCGCCGACGGCAGCAGCGCCGCCAATTCGTCCACCCCGTGCACCCCCGGCCGCGCCCGCCGCGCCACCGGCACCACGGTCGCCTCCGCCGCGTGCAGGAACCGCTCGATCGCCCGGCCGATCGAGCCGTACCCCAGCAGCAGCACCCGGCTGTCCGCCAGCGACCGCGTGTGCTCGCGCGCCCACGAGCCCTCGCCCTGCTGCCGGAACCAGCGCGGCAGGTCCCGTTGCGCGGCCAGCACCAGCGCCAGCGCGTGCTCGGCCACGCTCAGGTCGTGCAGGCCCTGGCCGTTCGCCAGCGACACCCCGGCCGGCAGGAACGGCAGGATCGTGTCCACCCCGGCCGACAGCGTCTGCACCGCGCGCAGCGCGGGCATCCGCGACATCAGCCGGACCGGCTCGATCCCCCGGTCGTAGGGCAGCACGTAGAACTCCACGCCGGACAGGTCGGCCGGTGGCGCCGACACCCCGTCGTAGACCTCCACCCGCAGCCCGGCGGGCAGCTCACCGACATCGGCCCAGGGCACCAGCACACGCGCGGTCATGCCCCGATTCTGGCTTACGGCTCCGCGGTGCCCACGCAGAACCGGTTGCCCTCGGGATCGGCCAGCACCGTCCACGCGATGCCCGGCACCCGGTGCTCCTCGATCTTCTCGGCCCCCAAGCCGACCAGACGCTTCACCTCCTCCTCGCGCTCTTCCGTGCGCAGGTCCATGTGCAGGCGGTTCTTCCCCGGCTGGCGCTCCTCGGCGCGCTGCAGGCTGATCATCACCCCGTCCGGCGAAACGGGGGCGAGCATCAGGAAGTCACCGTGGTCCACCACCACCTCGACCCCCAGCGCCTCGGTCCAGAACCCGGCGAGCTTCTTCGGATCGGCGCAGTCGATGGTCACCGCGCCCAGCTGAACAGTCATGGGGGCAAGGTAGGCGGCCCCACCGACAATTTAACCCGTTGGAGCTGTTCGGAGCGGGTTGACTATCCTGCGCTGACACGTCCAAGCCCGCCAAGGAGCCGAAGTGATCACCAGGATGTCGTCGTTGTTCCTCCGCACCCTGCGCGAGGATCCGGCGGACGCCGAAGTGCCCAGCCACCGCCTGCTGCTGCGCGCCGGCTACGTCCGCCGGGTCGCCCCGGGTGGTTACTCCTGGCTGCCGCTCGGCATCCGGGTGCTGCGGCGCATCGAGGCGATCGTCCGCGAAGAGATGGACGCCATGGGCGGGCAGGAGATCCAGTTCCCCGCGCTGCTGCCCAAGGAACCCTACGAGGCGACGAACCGCTGGGCCGAGTACGGCGACAGCCTGTTCCGCCTCAAGGACCGCCGCGGTGCCGACTACCTGCTCGGCCCCACCCACGAGGAACTGTTCACGCTGACGGTGAAGGGCGAGTACAGCTCGTACAAGGACTACCCGGTCACGCTGTACCAGATCCAGACCAAGTACCGCGACGAAGCGCGTCCCCGCGCGGGCATCCTGCGCGGCCGCGAGTTCGTGATGAAGGATTCCTACTCCTTCGACCTCGACGACGCCGGTCTCGAGCGCTCGTACCAGGCGCACCGCGCGGCCTACCAGAAGATCTTCGACCGCCTCGGCCTGGAGTACGTCGTGGTCGCCGCGACCTCCGGTGCGATGGGCGGTTCGGCGTCCGAGGAGTTCCTCGCGGTCGCGCCCAGCGGTGAGGACACCTACGTCCGGAGCACCGAGTCGGACTACGCGGCCAACGTCGAAGCCGTGGTCACGCCCCCGCCCCCCGCGCAGTCCATCGAGGACAAGCCCGCCGCGCAGGTGCACCACACACCCAACACGCCGACCATCGAGACCCTGGTCGACTTCCTCAACCAGGCGGATCTCGGCAGGCAGTTCACCGCCGCGGACACGCTGAAGAACGTGCTGGTGAAGACCCGCGAGCCCGGCGCCAAGGAGTGGCAGCTGCTGGCGGTCGGCATCCCGGGTGACCGCGAGGTCGACATGAAGCGCCTGGAGGCGTCGGTCGAACCCGCCGAGGTCGCCCTGCTCGAAGAGGCCGACTTCGCCGCGAACCCCTTCCTGGTCAAGGGCTACATCGGGCCGAAGGCGCTGCAGGACAACAAGGTCCGCTACCTGGTCGACCCCCGCGTGGTCACCGGCACCGCCTGGGTGACCGGCGCCGACCAGGCCGACCACCACGTGGTGGACTTGGTGGCCGGGCGCGACTTCACGCCCGACGGCACCATCGAGGCGGCCGAGGTCCGCGAGGGTGACGCCTCGCCCGACGGCCACGGCACGCTGGTCGCCGCGCGCGGCATCGAGATCGGGCACATCTTCCAGCTGGGCCGCAAGTACGCGGACACCTTCGAGCTGGACGCGCTGGGCGCCGACTCGAAGCCGGTGCGCATCACCATGGGCTCCTACGGCATCGGCGTCTCGCGCCTGGTCGCGGTGATCGCCGAGCAGCACCACGACGAGCTGGGCCTGGTCTGGCCGCGTGCGGTCGCGCCCGCGGACGTGCACGTGGTCATCGCGGGCAAGGACGAGGCCGTCGCCGCCGGGGCCGAGAAGCTGTCGGCCGAACTCGACGCGGCGGGCCTGCGCGTGCTGCTCGACGACCGCAAGGCGACGCCGGGCGTGAAGTTCGCCGACGCCGAGCTGGTCGGTGTGCCGACCATCCTGGTGGTCGGGCGCGGCCTGGCCAACGGGGTCGTCGAGGTGAAGGACCGGCTTTCCGGCGAGCGCGCCGAGGTGGCCGTGGACGCCGTGGTCGAGCACCTGAAGCAGCTCGTCACCAAGTGAGCCAGCGCGGGTCGCGCGGGGCGATGTACGGATTCTTCGCGGTGATCATGGTCGGCGCGGGGGTCTACCTCAGCCAGCAGGGCGAAGAAACCGAGTACACCCCGCCGCCGAGCACGTGGACCCCGGCGCCACCGCCGCCGAAGGTGGTGGTGCCGCCGGTGGTCGACGGCTGGCAGTCGGTCGCGGGCCGCGACGGCACCTACGCCTACGACGTGCCCGCGCGCTGGACTCCGGAGCCGGGCACGGTCCACGGCTGGGAGGGCGAAGGCCAGCCGAAGGTCGTCATGTCGACAAGTGCCTTCTACGGTGATGGTTTCTGCCCGTCGGACGACAGCGCGCGGCTGGCCGGTGCCGGGGTGAAAACGGATGCGCAGACCGATCCGGCGGTGGCCGCCGAGCAGTTCGCGACCCAGGTGGCGAACCGCGCCTACACCTGGGACGGCCCGCCACCGCAGCTGAGCGTCGGCGCCCCCGAAACAACCGAAATCTCCTTTGGTGACGGCAAAAACCGCCCGGCCACGCTGCGGATGGTCGAGGTGACCACCACCGGCGGGCACCCCTGCCTGTCGAAGAAGGCGGTGGTCGGCGTGATCGCGACCGGTTCGGCGGACGAGGCAAAACCGGGCACCGTGCTGCTGACCGTCTACGCCGACCAGACCGCGCCGGACTTCACCACGAAGGACGAGGTCGAGCGCATCCTGCGCAGCTATCGCGGGGTGCCGGCGTCGCAGCGCACCACGGTGCCCGCCAGCCCGACGCCCTGACCGTCAGCCGGCCAGGGCGCGGACCACGGTCTCGGTGTCCGACAGGTCGGTGAGGACGTGGTGCGCGCCCGCGTCGGCGAGTTCTTCGGCCGAGTGCTTCCCGGTGGCGACGCCGACCGCGATCGTGCCGTGCGCCAGCGCCGCGGTGACGTCGTGCGGGGTGTCGCCGACCACCGCCACCGCCTCCGGTGCGAACGGCCGCCCGTGCTTCTCCGAAGCCAGCCTGATGGCGTGCGCGACCAGGTCCGGGCGGTGCGCGGACAGCGTGCCGTAGCCGCCGATCTCCAGGTCGAGGTGCCCGTGCAGGTCGAATGCGGCCAGCTTGTGCAGCGCGATCTCCGGCAGGTTCCCGGTGACCAGTGACTGCACCACCCCCTGACCGGCCAAAGTGGACAGTGCGAGCGCGGCGCCGGGCAGCGCGTGGCCGAACTCGGCGAGGGTGGCCCGGCCGCGTTCGGACAGCCGCACCAGTTCGCGCCACATGCGCTGGATCAGCTCGTCGGTCGGCTCGACGTCGTGCTTGGTCAGGATGTCCGTGGTGATCGCGCGCTCGGTGCGGCCGGGGAACGAGGGCAATTCGCGCAGGGTGGTCCCGGTCACCGCGGGCAGCGCCTCGGTGTACCAGCGGCCACCGAGGCCACGCAGGTCGACCAGGGTCAGGTCGATGTCCCAGAGCACCAGCCGGGGTGGAGTGGAGTTCACCCGGCCGACGGTACCGGGGCAAGTTTTCAACGCGTGTTGACTTCCGTCGCCGCGGGGTGCACCCTGGCGAGCAGAATTCAACACACGATGAAAACTGGAGGAGACATGGCCAACCGGATGTGGCCGGTGGCCGCCGCGCTGGCCGGTGCGGTGGTCGCCGTGGTGCTCGGCTTCCTGACCTTCGGCGCGCAGGCGACCGTCGCGCCGGACCGGCTGCCGGTGGCGGTGGCCGCGCCGGACGGCCCGCCGCGCGCGATGGCGGAGCGGATCGCCGCGCAGGGCGGTGGTCAGCTGGACTGGCGGATCACCACCGCCGAAGAGGGGCGGCGGCTGCTCGAGGACAAGGCGGTCTACGGCGTGCTCGAGCTGGGGCAGCCGCCGGTGGTGGTGGTCTCCGGCGCGGTGAACCCGGCCGGGACGCAGCTCGCGCAGCAGGCGCTCACCGCGATCGCGCAGGCGGCCGGACCGGCGCAGGTGCAGACCGTGCACCCGGCGAGCGTCGCCGGGCGGACCGCGCCGCTGGCGCTCAGCGCACTGGCCTGGGTCGGCTGCCTCGTCGGCGGGGCGGTGCTGGCGCTGGTGTCGGCGCGGCGGAAGTACCGGCCGGGCACCGGCGCGCGGCTGACGCAGGTGGCGACCACCAGCGTGCTGGTCACCGCGGTGCTCGCCGGTTTCGCGAAGCTGTGGGACTCGTCGCTGCCGATGGGCTGGGACGTGCTCGGCTTCCTGCTGCTCACCACGGGCGCGTTCGCCGCGCTGCAGACCGGGCTGCTGCGGCTGCTCGGCGTGCGGGCGATGGCCGTGCTCGGCCCGCTGTACCTGCTCGCGCCCGCGGTCGCCGGGCAGGTGCCGGAACTGCTGCACGAGTGGTACCGCTGGCTGCTCTGGTCGTGGACGCCGTTCCGGTTCTCCACCGAGGGCCTGCGCAGCCTGCTGCAGGGCACGCCCGGCGCGCCGGACGTGGCGAACGGGGTCTGGGTGCTCGGCGGGCTGCTGGCGGTGGGGCTGGTCGTGCTGCTGTGGCCGGCCCGGTCGGGCTCAGCCGGCGAGGAAGCTGAAGCGGACACGCCGGACCGGGTTGTCCACGTTGGTGTCCACTAGGCAGACCGACTGCCAGGTGCCCAGCGCCATCACCCCGCCCAGCACTGGCACCGTGGCGTACGGCGGCAGCAGCGCGGGCAGCACGTGGTCGCGGCCGTGCCCACGGGTGCCGTGCTGGTGCCGCCAGCGGTTGTCGCGGGGGAGCAGGTCGTCGATGGCGGCGAGCAGGTCGTCGTCGCTGCCGGCGCCGGTCTCCAGGATCGCCAGCCCGGAGGTGGCGTGCGGCACCCACACGTGCAGCAGGCCGTCCTCCGCGCCGTGCTCGGCCAGGAACGCCTCGGCCTGTTTGGTCAGGTCGTGCACCACGGCGGTGTCGCCGGTGCGGACCTCGATCTCCGTGGAATGCATGAATTCCACGGTAACCTCAGCTCTCCAAGTACCGCAGCACGGCGAGCACCCGGCGGTTGTCCCCGTCCGACGGGGCCAGGCCCAGCTTGCCGAACAGGCTGGTCACGTACTTCTCCACGGAACCGGGCGAGAGGAACAGCGTGCTCGCGATGGCCGCGTTCGACCGGCCCTGCGCCATCAGCTCCAGCACCTCCCGCTCACGCGGGGTCAACGCGGCCAGCGCGCCGGTTTTCCTGGTGGCGCCCAGCAGCTGGGTGACCACCTCGGGGTCGAGCACGGTCTCGCCGGCGGCCACCCTGGTCAGCGCGGCCAGGAAGTCGGACACCTCGGCGACGCGGTCCTTGAGCAGGTAACCGACCCCGCCGGCGCGATCGGCCAGCAGTTCCGCCGCGTACCTGGTCTCGATGTACTGGGAGAACAGCAGGATCGGCTCGCCGGGGTTCACCGCTCGCAACGCGATCGCCGCGCGCAGGCCCTCGTCGGTGAACGACGGCGGCATCCTGATGTCCACAATGGACACATCCGGCCGGTGTTCGGCGACCGCCGCCCGCAGCGCGTCCGCGTCCTTCACCGCGGCGGCGACCTCGTGCCCGCGCAGGGTGAGCAGTTCGACCAGGCCCGCGCGCAGAATGGTGGAATCCTCCGCGATCACTACCCGCACCAGCGCCCCCTCAGACCGGGATCTCCACGGCCACCACGGTAGGCCCGCCCGGTGGGCTGTCGATCGACAGGTAGCCGTCCACCGCGCGCAGCCGCTCGGCCAGCCCGGCCAGCCCGCCCGCCGGGTGCATCCGCGCGCCGCCGCGGCCGCGGTCGGAAACGTAGAGCCGCAGCATCGAATCCAGCTCGAACAACTGCAGTTCGGCGCGGCTCACCCCGCCGTGCTTGATCGCGTTGGTCAGCAGTTCCGCCGCGCTGAAGTACAGGATGGACTCGATCGCGGCTGGCGGGCGCGTCGGCAGCGACACCAGCACCTTCACCTCGGCCTCGCTGCGCGCGGCCAAAGTGGACAGTGCGACCTCCAGTCCGGCGTCCAGCGCGGCGGGGTGGATGCCGCGTGCCAGGTCACGCAGTTCGGTGAGCGCGTCCTTCGCGCCGGTGTGCGCGGCGGAGATCAACGCGCGCAACCGGTCGAGGTCCACCTCGGCGGCTGCCAGCTCGTCCTTGGCGACCCCGAGCTTCATCGCCAGCGCGACCAGCTGCGCCTGCGCGCCGTCGTGCAGGTCGCGCTCGATGCGCCGCAGCTTCACGTCGGCGGTCTCCACCGCGGCGGCCCGGCTCTCCTCCAGGTCCCGCACCCGTTCGGAGAGCGTGGTCGGGCCCAGCAGCGCGCGCACCAGCAGCCGGTCCAGGCCCAGCAGCAGGTGCAGCAGGGCCGGGGTGGTCAGCAGCAGCACCGCCGCGACCAGCGCGAGCGGGATCGACGGCAGCAGCCCGGCCGAACCGATGTCGAACACCGGCAGCGGCTGCCCGTCGAGCACCAGCCACCAGAACGGGTAGGTCAGCGTGCCCAGTCCGTACAGCGTCAGCACGGTGGCCACCAGCAGGTTGACCGCCGCCAGCGGCACCCGCAGCACCAGGTAGGCGAACGCGCGCCAGCCGGGCCCGTCGGTGAGGTACGCGCGGAACGTGCCGGGCTTGCTCACCGGCCCGGGGACCTGGACGCCGAGCAGCTTGGCGGCCAGCCGTCGGTGCGGGGAGCCGACCGCACGAGCGCCGAGCAACGCGCCCGCCACCATCGGCAGCCCGATCAGCAGCGGGCTCAGCGCGATGCCCGGTACCAGCACGAGCACCACGCCGACCAGGCTGAGCAGGGCCAGCGGCAGGCCGAGCAGCACCCAGCCGAGCTCGGCCCAGAACCGCCCCCGCAACGGCTCGGCGACCCAGCGCCGGAGGAGGTCGACACCCGCGTTGTGCACGGGATCAGCCTGCCCCCTCCGGTGCCGGGCCGCCTACCGGGTTATCCCCCGAACTACTTCTCCAGCTCTTCGTCCTCGCGGGCGCGCAACGCCGCCTCGCGCATCTCGATCACGTCCGTGAGCCAGTCGCCGGTCTCCCTGGCGATGTCTCGCACCGCGCCGGTGATGATGGTCGCGATGTTGCCGATATGGGTGGCGGCCGACTCCGTGAGCTCCTGCACGGTGTCCTTGCCGCTTTCGAACTGACCCACCATGGTTGTCGTCCTGCCTCAAGCCGCCGCTGGTTGCCGGTCACCGACCACGGTACGGGGCTCCGGCTCCGGTTGCCGCCTGTCCGGCAGGGCCAGCTTGACGATCTTGCGCGCCACCGAGAACAGCTGCTTGTGCAGCGGGCCGGTGTGGTACGGCAGCCCGTACTTCCGGCAGATCGCGCGCACCTCGGGCGCGATCTGCGGGTACCGCCGCGCCGGGAGGTCCGGGAACAGGTGGTGCTCGATCTGGTGCGAGAGGTTGCCGGACAGGATGTGGAACAGCTTCCCGCCGCTGATGTTCGCCGAGCCGAGGATCTGCCGCAGGTACCACTGACCGCGGTTCTCCTCCTCGGTTTCGGCCTCGGTGAAGCTCTCCACGTCGGCCGGGAAGTGCCCGCAGAAGATGATCGAGAACGCCCACAGGTTCCGGACCAGGTTCGCGCTGGCGTTGCCCAGCAGGGTCAGCGGCGCCATCGGCCCGGTCAGCAGCGGGAAGAGCACGTAGTCCTTGCCGAACTGCCGCGCGGCCTTGCGCACGATCTTGGCGCGGACCTCCTTGAACTCCGACCACTTGCGCTCGCCCTTGACCACCCGGTCCACCTCGAGATCGTGCAGCATCACGCCCCACTGGAAGAACAACGCGAGCAGCGTGGCGTAGACCGGGTTGCCCAGGTAGTACGGGTGCCACTTCTGGTCCGGGTCCATGCGCAGGATCCCGTAACCGATGTCGCGGTCCTTGTCGAGGATGTTGGTGTAGGTGTGGTGGATGTAGTTGTGCGAGTGCCGCCAGTTGTCCGACGGCGCCACCGTGTCCCACTCGAAGTTCTGCGAGCTCAGCGCCGGGTCACGGGTCCAGTCGTACTGGCCGTGCATGACGTTGTGCCCGATCTCCATGTTGTCCAGGATCTTCGCCAGCGAAAGCGCGCCGACCCCGGCGAACCACGCGGGCGGGAAGAACCCGGCGAACAGCAGCCCGCGCCCGGCCACCTCGAGCCCGCGCTGGGTCTTGATCAGCTTCTGGATGTAGTCGACGTCCTCCTGGCCGAGGTCGGCCACGATGCGCTGGCGCAACTCGTCCAGTTCGCGGCCGAACTCCTCGACCTGCTCGGGGGTGAGCCGGTCCTGCAACCCGGTCATCGGTGAAGTCCTTTCGGTTCAGGCGTTGATCTCGACGTCCCCGCAGGGGGCGGAGATGCACAGCTGGATTTCTTCGTTGTCCTCGGCCGAGACCTCACCGGTGCGCAGGTTCCGCACCGGGCCGCTGGCCTTGAGCTGCGTGCAGGAGAAGCAGATGCCCATCCGGCAGCCGTGCTCCGGCCGCAGCCCGGCGTCCTCGGCCTGCTCGAGCAGCGGCTTGCCGGAGTTGGCGAACTCCTTGCCGCTGCGGGTGAACCGCACCTGCCCGGTGACGTCGCCGTCCGCCGCGGCGAGCGCCGGCGGGGTGAACTCCTCGGTGTGCAGGCGTTCACTCAATCCCTCGTCGGCGTACTCCTTGCGCACCGCGTCCATCAGCGGCACCGGGCCGCACAGGAAGGTCTCGGCCTCGCCGAACCACGGCGCCACCTGCTCCAGGTGCGACCGGGAGAAGAAGCCGTGCAGGTCGCCGCCGCGCTCGGTCATCGTGCAGGCGAAGCGGACCCGGAAGTTCGGCCTGCCCGCCACCAGTTCGGCCAGCTCAGCGCGGTAGGGCAGGTCGGCGGGCTCGTTCTCGTAGTGCAGCAGCGCCACTTCGCCGGGGTGGTTCTCGTCGGCCAGCGTGCGCAGCATGGACAGCACCGGGGTGAGCCCGCTGCCGCCGCTGATCAGCAGCACGTGGTCCGGGCGCGGGTCGGGCAGGCCGAAGGTGCCGTCCGGTTCGGACAGTCCGAGCACCATGCCCGGCTCGGCGTGCCGGTGCAGATATCCCGAGACCAGGCCGTCTTCGATGGCCTTGACGGTGAGTTCGAGTTGCCCGTCCGCGCGGTACTGCGAGCAGGCGGGGGAGTAGCAGCGGGTGCGCCGGACCCCGTCGATGGTGACGGTGACGCGCACGTACTGGCCGGCCTGGAACCCGCGCCAGGCGCGGCTCGGGCGGATGGTCAGCGTCAGCGTGCTCGGTGTCTGCCGTCGCACGGCGGTCACGCGGCCCCGGATCTCCCGGCGCACCAGCATCGGATCGACGAGTTCCAGGTAGCGGTCCACGCCGTGCGGGGTGAGCAGGGCCTCGGCGACCGAAGCGAGCTTTCCCATGGACCTCTCCATTCAGTGAACAGATGTACACTGAACAGTGTGGACCAGCTAGCAGAGATGTCAACGTGAACGCGCCCCGATGTGACGTGGGCGATACCGCGACGGCGGCGGATAGGCTCAGGCTCGTGACCGCCGAACCCGTCAGCCGCTCCGAGCGCAAGCAGCGGACCCGCCGCGCGCTGCTCGACGGCGCGCTGGGCCTGCTGGCGGACCGCGTGTTCGCCACGCTCAGCCTGCGCGAGGTCACCAAGGCCGCCGGGATCGTGCCGACCGCCTTCTACCGGCACTTCGCGTCGATGGAGGAACTCGGCGTGGTGCTGGTCGAGGAGTCGATGCAGACGCTGCGCGGCATGCTGCGCGCGGCGCGGCGGGACAAACGAGCCTTCCAGGACGTCATCCGCGCCTCGGTCCAGCTGCTCGAGGAGCACGTCCGCGAGCACGAGGACCACTTCCGGTTCCTGCTGCGCGAGCGCTACGCCGGTACCGGTGCCGTGCCCGCGGCGATCGGGCTGGAGCTGCGGCTGTTCTCCAGCGAGCTGGCCGTCGACCTGGCGCGCTTCGAGTACCTGCGTGAATGGGACACCGAGGACCTGCACATGATGGCGGAGCTGATCGTCACCGCGATGCAGGCGACCGTGCTGGAGCTGATCGAGGCGACCGGGCCGGAGGCGACCGCGCGGGTGGTGCGAACGGCCGAAAAGCGGCTGCGGCTGATCGTGCTCGGGGTACCGAATTGGCAAAGGACCTCCGCACGGCGGGAGCGGCCGGGCGACGCTGTGTGATACACCTGGAGTGATCCATAACACAGTCTGTGTTCGTTCGTGTTCCATCCTCAAGGTCGAGGAGGTCGCGTGGTGGCCGAATCCGGGCCGGTGACGGTCGGCGTGGTGAAGGAGTCGCTTCCTGGTGAACGCCGGGTCGCGCTGGTGCCGAAGGCACTCGGGCGATTGCTCGCCCGCGGCCTGCGGGTGGTCGTGGAGAGCGGTG
This sequence comes from Amycolatopsis albispora, assembly GCF_003312875.1. Classification (NCBI taxonomy): domain Bacteria; kingdom Bacillati; phylum Actinomycetota; class Actinomycetes; order Pseudonocardiales; family Pseudonocardiaceae; genus Amycolatopsis; species Amycolatopsis albispora. Next base: position 3,942,704 of record NZ_CP015163.1, on the reverse strand, counting down.
CCGGCGACGGCGCGCTGATCACCGACAGTGACTACGAAGCGGCCGGCGCCTCGATCGGTGACGCCTGGGCGGCGGACGTGGTGCTCAAGGTCGCGCCGCCGACCGCGGCCGAGGTGACCAGGCTGGCGCCGGGCACCGTGCTGATCGGCTTCCTCGCTCCACTGTCCAATGTGGAGCGGATCAAGGAACTGGCGGAAGCCGGGGTGACCGCCTTCGCGGTGGAGTCCATCCCGCGGATCACCCGCGCGCAGGCGATGGACGCGCTGTCCTCGCAGAGCAGCGTCGCCGGGTACCGGGCGGTGCTGCTCGCCGCCGAGCGGCTGACCCGGTTCTTCCCGATGCTCACCACCGCCGCGGGCACCGTCGCCCCGGCCAAGGTGCTGGTGCTCGGCGCCGGGGTCGCCGGGTTGCAGGCGCTGGCCACCGCGCGGCGGCTCGGCGCGCAGACCACCGGTTACGACGTGCGGCCCGAGGTCGCCGAGCAGGTGCGGTCCGTGGGCGCGCAGTGGCTCGACCTCGGCATCGAGGCCGTCGGCGAAGGCGGTTACGCCCGCGAACTGACCGCCGAGGAACGCGCCGAGCAGCAACGCCGGCTCACCGAGGCGATCACCCGGTTCGACGTGGTGATCACCACCGCGCTGGTGCCGGGACGGCAGGCGCCGGTGCTGGTCACCGCCGAAGCCGTGGAGGGCATGCCGTCCGGTGGCGTGATCGTCGACCTGGCGGGCGAGTCCGGCGGCAACTGCGAGCTGACCGAAGCGGGCCAGGACGTGGTGCGGCACGGCGTGACGATCAGCTCGCCGCTGAACCTGCCCGCCGGCATGCCCGCGCACGCGAGCGAGCTGTATTCGCGCAACCTCACCGAACTGCTCGGCCTGCTGGTGAACGACGAAGGCGCGCTGGCGCTGGACTTCTCCGACGAGGTGGTCGCCGGAGCGTGTGTCACGGGGGAGGGACGGGACTGATGCTGCAGAACCTGGCGATCCTGGTGCTCGCGGGCTTCCTCGGCTTCGCGGTGATCTCGAAGGTGCCGAACACGCTGCACACCCCGCTGATGTCGGGCACCAACGCGATCCACGGCATCGTGCTGCTGGGCGGGCTGATCGTGCTCGGCCTCGGCGTGGACGGCGTGCTGAACAAGGTGCTGCTGGTGATCGCGATCGCCTTCGGCACGATCAACGTGGTCGGCGGTTTCCTGGTGACCGACCGGATGCTCTCGATGTTCAAGGGCAAGCGCGCGTCCGCGCCGGAGAAGGAGGACGCGTGACCGGGTTCATCGCGGTTCTCTACATCGTCGCGTTCTCGCTGTTCGTCTACGGCCTGATGGGCCTGACCGGGCCGCGGACCGCGGTGCGCGGCAACTGGATCGCCGCCGCGGGCATGGTGCTCGCGGTGGTCGCGACGCTGCTCACGCCCGGCATGGGCAACTGGGGCCTGATCGTGCTCGGGGTGGTGCTGGGCGTGCTGGTCGGCGTGCCCGCCGCGCGCAAGGTCAAGATGACCGCGATGCCGCAGATGGTGGCGCTGTTCAACGGCGTCGGCGGTGGTGCGGTGGCGTTGATCGCGTGGGTCGAGTTCAACAGCACCGACGGTTACGCGCACGAACCGGCGTACGTGGCGATCGCGTCGCTGTTCTCCGCGCTGGTCGGCTCGGTTTCCTTCTGGGGCTCCAACATCGCCTTCGGCAAGCTGCAGGAGCTGATCACCGGGCGGCCGGTCTCGGTGGGGAAGCTGCAGCAGCCGCTGAACCTGCTGTTGTTGCTGGCCGCGGTCGGCTGCGGGGTGGCGATCGCGGCGGGTGCCGCGTCCGGCTGGCTGATCGCCGGGCTGCTGGTGGCGGCCGCGCTGCTCGGCGTGATGGTGGTGCTGCCGATCGGCGGCGCGGACATGCCGGTGGTGATCTCGCTGCTGAACGCGCTGACCGGGCTGTCGGCCGCGGCGATGGGGCTGGCGCTGGACAACACCGCGCTGATCGTGGCCGGCATGATCGTCGGCGCGTCGGGTTCGATCCTGACGAACCTGATGGCGAAGGCGATGAACCGGTCGATCCCGGCGATCGTGGCCGGTGGTTTCGGCGGGGCGCAGGCCAGTTCGGGCCGGTCGGGACCGGAGCGGCCGGTGCGCGCGACCAGTGCCGCGGACACCGCGATCCAGATGGCCTACGCGGGGCGCGTGGTGGTGGTGCCGGGGTACGGGATGGCCGTGGCGCAGGCGCAGCACGCCGTGCGCGAGATGGCGGACCTGTTGGAGGACAAGGGGATCCAGGTCTCCTACGCGATCCACCCGGTGGCGGGCCGGATGCCGGGGCACATGAACGTGCTGCTCGCCGAGGCGGACGTGCCGTACGAGCGGCTGAAGGAGATGGACGAGATCAACTCGGACTTCCCGCAGACCGACGTGGCACTGGTGATCGGCGCGAACGACGTGGTCAACCCGGCCGCCGAAACCGACCCGAGCTCGCCGATCTACGGCATGCCGATCCTGAAGGTGAACACGAGCCGTTCGGTGATCGTGCTCAAGCGCTCGATGAGCTCGGGTTTCGCGGGTGTGGACAACGACCTGTTCTACGACACCAAAACCAGCATGCTCTTCGGGGACGCGAAGACCTCGGTCGGAGAGATCGTGGAGGAGCTGAAAACGCTATGAATGTGGCTTTCATTGCGGGGTTCGTGCGATGAAAGCCACATTCATAGCACTGCTCACTCGGCGGCCGAGAAGGTGACCGCCGGGGCCTTGCGAGGAGCCTTCTTCGCCGGAGCCTTGGCAGCCGCCGTCTTGGTGGACGTTGCCTTCGCGGACGTCGTCTTGGCCGCGGGCGTCGTCTTGGCGGCGGGCGTCGTCTTGGCGGCGGGCGTCGCCTTCTTGGCCGCGGGCTTCCTGGCGGCAGCAGGCTTCTTCGCCGCCGGAGCCTTCGCCTTGGTTGCCTTCGTGGCAGCGCTCTTCGCCGGAGCCTTCTTCGTGGTCGCCTTCTTCGGCTCGGCCTTCACGGCCGCCTTCTTCGCCGCGGGCTTCTCCGCCGGGGCCTTCTTCGCGACCGCGGCGGCTTTCGCGCCAGCCTTGCCAGCCGCCTTGCCGGAGCGGCGCCGCACGACCTTCTTCCGGCCGCCGGTGCGGCGCCCGCTGGTCACGAACGGCTCGAGGATTTCCCTGAGCCGGTCGGCGTTCTCCCCGGACAGGTCGATGTCGTAGGTCACCCCGTCCAGCTCGAACCGCACCGTTTCCTCGGCGGGCTCGCCCGTGATGTCGTCCAGCAGTTGGACCGCGGTGTTCCTGGCCACGAAGTGCTCCCAGTGCTCGTTGTCGAACTCGCCAGCGAGGATACCCGCCACGGTGGAGTGTCCTACTTGCGCCACGGCCCCACCTGGTGTGCGCTGCACCCATGGCAGACAACGGTTATGACGTCGTCGTTATCGGTGGCGGCCCGGTCGGTGAGAACGTCGCGGCCCGCGCGGTCCGCGGCGGGCTGACCGCCGCGCTGGTGGAGTCCGAGCGGTTCGGCGGGGAGTGCTCCTACTGGGCCTGCATGCCGAGCAAGGCGTTGCTGCGGCCCGGAATCGCGCTCGCCGCGGCGGCCAGGCTGCCGGGCGTGCCGGTCGGCGACCGGGTCGATCCGGCCGCGGTGTTCGCCCGCCGCGACGCCTTCACGTCCCATTGGGACGATGCCGGGCAGGCCAGCTGGGCCGAAGGCGCGGGCATCGTGCCGGTGCGCGGCGCCGGGCGGATCAGCGGCGAACGCGAGGTCACCGTCGGCGACCAGGTGCTGCGCGCGCGGCACGCGGTGGTGGTGTGCACCGGCAGCGTGCCACGAACCCCGGACATTCCCGGCCTGGACGGCGTCCGCACCTGGGGCTCGCGCGAGGCGACCTCGGCGAGTTCGGTGCCGGGCAGGCTGGCGGTGCTCGGCGGCGGCGTGGTCGGCGTGGAAATGGCGCAGGCCTTCGCGAAGCTCGGCTCGCAGGTCGACCTGATCATCACCGGCGAGCGCCCGCTGCCGCGGTACCCGGAGTTCGCCGGTGACCTGGTGGCCGCCGGGCTCCGCGCGGACGGTGTCCGCGTGCACGCCAACTCCGGCGCCGAGCGGGTGTCCGAAAAGGATGGTGAGATCCGGATCGAGCTGACCGGCGGTGGTGAGGTGCTCGCCGACGAGTTCCTGGTCGCCACCGGCCGCAGGCCCGCCACCGACGGCCTCGGGCTCGCCGTGGCCGGGCTCACCGACGGTGCCGCGCTGGCCGTCGACGACTCCGGGCTGGTGTCCGGTGTGGACGGTGGCTGGCTGTACGCCGCCGGCGACGTGACCGGCCGCGCGCCGCTGACCCACCAGGGCAAGTACCAGGCCAGGGCGGTCGGCGACGTGATCGCCGCCAGGGCGAAGGGGGAGCGGGTCGCGCCGGAGCCGTGGAGCGCCTACGCCAGCACCGCCGACCACACCGCGGTGCCGCAGGTGGTCTTCACCGATCCGGAGGTGGGGTCGGTCGGCCTCACCGCCGCTGAAGACGGCAAGCCGCACCGCGTGGTCGACATGGACATCGCGGTGGCCGGTTCGTCGCTGCACGCGGACGGCTACGAGGGCAAGGTGCGGATGGTCGTCGACACCGAGCGCGAGGTGATCGTCGGCGTCACCTTCACCGGGCCGGACGTCGCCGAACTGCTGCACGCGGCGACCATCGCGATCGTGGGGGAGGTGCCGTTGCGGCGGCTGTGGCACGCCGTCCCGGCGTATCCGACGATCAGCGAGGTGTGGCTGCGGCTGCTGGAGGAGTACGGCCTATAGGCGGGCTCAGCCGGGCAGCGGCATGGTCAGCCCGGCCTTGGCCGCCTTGCCGAGGCCGGGATCGTCCGAAGTGGACGGCCCGTCCAGCCAGCACGCCTGCGCGACCAGCACCGACGTCTGCGCGCCGGTGCTGGCGTAGGCCGCCCCGCTGAAGGTCGGCGGCTGCCCCGGCCACTTGCCGGTCTCCACGGCGAGGTCGGTGATGCCGCCGTTGCCGGGGAAGTCGACGAACTGCTTGAACGTCTCGGCCTGCTCCTGGCTGGGGAAGTCGAGCGCGGCCAGCGTGACCGCCGCGCGGCGCCCGTCCACCGCCACCTCGAAACTGGCGCGGCGCAGGCGTGAGCACGGGGTGGTCTCCAGCACCGTCTTGGTGTCGCCGAAGGCGTGGGGCGTGCACTGGGTGCCGGACTCGGCGGCCAGCTGGTTGAAGCCCATGCCGTCGACGTTCTGCCCGGTCGGCGCGGCGGTGGTGGTCTGCGTCGGGCCCTGCTGCGGGGCGGCGGTCTCGCCGCCGTCCTGGCTCGCCGCCACCGAGATCGCCGCGACGAGCAACACCAGCAACAGGCCGACGGCGGCGTACGGCAGCCACCGCACCGGCTTGCCGTCCTTGACCAGCTTCGGCAGCTTGAGCGGTTTGCGTACCTGCTTCGGCTGCGGTGACGCCCCCGGCTGCCGCGGCGCTTGAACGGCCGCCCGCTGCTGCCCGCCTTGGCCGGGCTGTCCTGCTTGGACACCCGCCGGTGAGCGCTGCCCGGCCAGCTGAGCCTGCGGCTGCCCGGTCACTCCTTGCGGGAGCTGCGCCGCCCCGATCTGCTGCGCCTGCCCAGCTCCAGCCAGCGGTGCCTGCCCAGCCACAGCTTGCCCGGCCGCGGTCTGCGGTGCCTGCCCGGCCCCGGCCTGCTGCGGCTGCACGGCCTGCTGCGCCTGGCCGGTCGCGAGCTGCGGTGCCTGCGCAGCCGCCCCCTGTGTTGCCTGCCCGGCCTGCGGAGGCTGGCTGGCCGCGAGCTGCTGAGCCTGCCCCGGTGCCTTCTGCGGTGTCTGGGCTGCCTGGGCAGCCGCCTTCTGCGGTGCCTGCCCGGCCTGAACGGCTGGCTGCCCGGCCTGTCCCGGCGGGCGCACGTGCGCCACGGCCACCGGCGGCGTTCGCGGCGCCGTGCGCACCACCTTGGCCTTCGACGGCGGGTGATCGGCGGGCACCGTCGGCGGGATCGCGCTCAGCGGGTTCTCCACCGGCTCCGTCCGCTCCGGCTCGGCCAGGCCCGTCGGCGCGAAGCCCTCGGCGGTGAGCACGTCGTCGCTCAGCTTGGGCGCGTTCTCGGCCAGCGCGGCCAGCATCGCCCGCGCCTGCGCGACCGTGCTCGGCTGCGTGGCCGAAGCCAGCGACACCGCCGCGGCCAGCATCGCGGTCGGCGTCGGGTGGAGCACCCGGACCGAGCCAGCCAGGTCCGCCGGCGGCTGGTCGACCTGCTCGACGTACGGGCCGACCGCCACGATCGTGCCGATCGCGGTGGTCGACGGCTCGGTCTCGCGCAGGTGACGCGCGATCTTCTCCGAGGTGGCCAGCGCGTCGGTGGCCGGGTTGACCGCCTCGTCCGTGCCGACCAGCGGCCAGCCGTCGGCCTTCCACTGGCCGGTCAGCGGCGCGTCCAGGCGCATCGCCGGGTCCGGCAGGTCGACACCCACTACGATGAGCACACCACGCGGGAGCAGGACCACGGCGTCCACCGGCTGGGCGAAACCGGGCGGCGAAACCCCGATCAGCGCCACCCCGCCGACCACGGTGTTGCCGCGGCCGAGCGAGGCCAGCGCGGCCCGGATGTCGTCGGCCACCCGGGAGGGCTGCTGTGCCAGCCGGACGAGCCGCATGCCGGTCCCTCCCCAGTGTCTGCCGTGCTGCTGCCGCAGCACACGGTAGCGGGTCTCCGGCGGTGCCCGGGGCACCCCTGTGCGGTGATCTCGCTGCGACTTCTGTGGTTCATGTGGCCAAAAGGCATGGATGAGGTGCACAATGTGCGCAGCGCGTCACGAGTGGGCCGCCGTGGTTCGAGAGGTCGTAGGGGAAGACGCATCTCGTCGAGCAGCGGAGGTCACCAGTGAGCACCCGTGGAAACACCCGTGGCGTGGTGTACGTCCACTCGTCGCCGTCTGCGGTGTGCCCGCACGTCGAGTGGGCGATCTCGGGCACCCTGGGTGGCCGAGCAGACCTGCGGTGGACGGCCCAGCCGGCCGCCGCGGGACAGTTGCGCACCGAGGTCTCTTGGCGCGCACCGGCGGGCACGGCCGCGAGGCTGGCGTCCGCGCTCAAGGCGTGGCCGATGCTGCGCTTCGAGGTGGTCGAAGAGCCCAGCCCCGGGGTCGACGGCGAGCGGTTCTGCTACGCGCCGGGCATCGGCCTGTGGCACGGCCGGACCAGCGCCAACGGCGACATCGTGGTCGGTGAGGACCAGCTGCGCTCGCTGGTCGCGCGCAGCCGCGCCGGTGAGCAGCTGGCGCACAAGCTCGACGAGCTGCTCGGCGCGGCTTGGGACGAGGCGCTCGAGCCCTTCCGGCACGCCGGTGACGGCGCTCCGGTGACCTGGCTGCACCAGGTGGGGTAGCGGGTTAATACCCTTTCGGGGTGCCAGCATCGCCCCTCGCTCCCGCCCGTGGACGCTGGCTGCTGCCCGCGCTGATCGTGGTGGTCTCGCTGACCGTCGGCGGTGGCCTGCTCGCCAGGGAGATCTACCGCAAGCCGGAGGTCACCGCCGCGGACTCGGGGGTGATCGCCGTGCCCACCTCGACCTCGCTGGCGCCGGAGCAGCAGCCGGGCCCGCCCACGGTGGAGATGACCCCGGACGCGGCCGCGCACCCGCACGCGGAAGGCGTGCGCGCCCTGCTGCAGAACTACTTCGACGCGATCAACGCGCGCAACTACGAGCTGTGGAAGACCACGGTGACCAAGGAACGCGCGCAGGCGAAGTCCAAGGTGGAGTGGGAAGCCGACTACAACACCACACGCGACGGCAGCATCCTGGTCTACCGCATCGAGGCGGCCGGGGACGGCCGGGCGCAGGCGCTGCTCGGCTTCACCAGCACGCAGGACCCCAAGGACGGCCCGGTGGACCTGCAGGAACCGTGCATCCGGTGGCACCTGGCGCTGCCCATGGTGCTGGAGAGCGGCGTCTGGAAGCTGGACACCGTGCCCACCGGCACCACCCCCATGCACGAACGCTGCAACTGAGGCCAGCACCCAGCCAGCTGGACACCCGCCGATGTCACGAATGTGGCTTTCGAGACGTTGAACGTCCCGAAAGCCACATTCGTGACATGGGCCCGCGCACGCGAAAACGGGGCCGCCGCCGGTGGCGACCGGCGACGACCCCGTTCGGAAACGAGCTGGTCAGGCGGGGGTGAAGGCCAGCGCCACGTTGTGGCCGCCGAAGCCGAACGAGTCGCTGACCGCGGCCCGGATGTCCATCTTGCGCGGCTCACCCGAAGCGATCTCCTGCACCACACCGGGGTCCTGGTTCTCCAGGTTCAGCGTGGGCGGGATGACCCCGTCCCGGATGGACAGCACGGTGGCGATCGCCTCGACCGCGCCCGCGGCACCCAGCAGGTGCCCCAGCGCGCCCTTCGGCGCGGTCAGCACCGGGTGCTCACCGATCGCCTTGCGCACCGCCACGGTCTCCCCGACGTCACCGGCCGGGGTCGAGGTCGCGTGCGCGTTGACGTGGTCGACGTCCTTCGGGTCCAGCCCGGCCGACCGCAGTGCCGCGGTGATCGCCCGTGCTTGGCCCGTGCCCTCCGGGTCGGGCCCGGTGATGTGGTACGAGTCGGCGCTGGTGCCGATCCCCGACAGCCTGCCGTAGATCTTGGCCCCGCGTGCCTTCGCGAACTCCTCGCGCTCCAGCACCATGATCCCGGCGCCCTCGCCGAGCACGAACCCGTCGCGGTTGACGTCCCACGGCCGCGAAGCGCGTTCCGGGTCGTCGTTGCGGGTGCTCATCGTGCGGGCCTGGGCGAACCCGGCCATGGTGATCGCCGCGATGCACGCCTCGGCGCCACCGGCCACCACCACGTCGGCCTCGCCGGTCTTCAGCATGCGCCAGCCCCAGGCGAGCCCTTCGGCTCCCGAGGCGCAGGCCGACACCGGAGCGTGCACCCCGGCCCGTGCCTTCAGCTCCAGCCCGACGTGGGCCGCCGGCCCGTTCGGCATCAGCATCGGCACGGTCAGCGGCGACACCTTGCGCAGGCCGGTGGTCTCCAGCAGGTCGTCCTGGTCGAGCAGCGTGTTCGCGCCACCGATGCCGGTGCCGACCACGACGGCGAGCCGTTCGGGTTCGACGGTGTCCTCGTTGTGCCCGGCATCCGCCCAAGCCTGGCGGGCCGCGATGACCGCGACCTGCTCGCTGCGGTCCAGCCGGCGGGCCTGCACCCTGGGCAGCACCTCGGTGGGATCGACCGCGAGCCGGGCGGCGATCTTCACCGGCAGGTCGAACTTCTCGACCCATTCGGCGTGCAGGGTGGACACCCCACTGCGGCCGGTCAGCAGACCGTCCCAGGTGGACGCGACGTCCCCGCCGAGGGGCGTGGTCGCGCCCAGCCCGGTGATCACGACGTCGTTGTTGCTCATCGGTTACTCCCCGAGGTCGGCACCGGCAGGTGTTACTTCGAGTTCGAGGCGACGTAGTTCACGGCGTCGCCGACGGTCTTGAGGTTCGCCAGCTCGTCGTCCGGGATCTTGACGCCGAACTTGTCCTCGGCCTGCACGGCGATCTCCACCATGGACAGCGAGTCGATGTCCAGGTCGTCCACAAAGGACTTCTCGGCGCTCACGTCGTCCTGGGCCACACCGGCCACCTCTTCGACGATCTCGGCGAGCCCGGACAGGATCTCTTCTTTGTCAGCCACTGCTTGTCCCTTTCCTGTTTACCTGAGGTTTCTTTCCGGCCGGGTGACGACCGGAATGCTGGGGGTTACGGGCAGATGACAACCTGGCCGGCGTACGAAAGCCCGGCCCCGAACCCGACCATGAGTACCACGTCACCGCTTTTCACCGTGCCCGCGGTGCGCATGTGGTCCAGCGCGAGCGGGATCGAGGCGGACGAGGTGTTGCCGCTGTAGCGGATGTCGTCGGCGACCACCATGTCCTCGCGGGCGCCCTTGGCCCGCAGCTTCTTCGCGATCGCCTCGACGATGCGCAGGTTGGCCTGGTGCGGGATCAGCACGTCCACATCGGACGGTTCGAGCCCGGCCAGTTCCAGCGCGCGCAGGGCGATCGGCGCGATCTGGGTGGTCGCCCAGCGGAAGACCGACTGGCCCTCCTGGTAGATGTACTTGTCGTCGCGCATGTAGATGGTGTGCACCAGGTCACCGGCGCTGCCCCAGGCCACCGGCCCGATGCCGGGCTCGTCGGCCGGGCCGACCACCGCGGCGCCCGCGCCGTCGGCGAAGATGATCGCGTTCGCGCGGTCGGTCGGGTCGACCGAGTCGGTCAGCTTCTCCGCGCCGATCACCAGCGCGTACTTCGACGAACCCGCGCGGACCAGGTCGGAGGCCACGCCCAGGCCGTAGCAGAACCCGGCGCAGGCCGCGTTCAGGTCGAAGGCACCGGCCGCCGAGGCCCCGATCCGCTCGGCCACCTGGGCGGCCGCGTTCGGGATCAGCGTCGGCATGGTGCAGTTCGGCAGGATCAGCGTGTCCACATCGGACGGGTTCAGCCCGGAGTCGGCCACCGCGCGGGAACCGGCGGCGACCGCCATGTCCACCAGCAGCTCGTCCTTCTCGGCGAACCGGCGCTCGATGATGCCGACGCGGTCGCGGATCCACTGGTCACTGGTGTCCATCAGCTGGGACAGGTCGTCGTTGGTGACGACCTTCTCCGGCTGGAAGCTGCCCACGCCGAGAATGCGGGTGGCGCTGGGGCCTTGCGATTGACGCAGCGCGGGGCGCTGGCTCATTCGGTGTCCTCCTGCTCGCTCAACTTCGCCACGTCGGCGGGCGTCTTGAGCGCGATGGGGCTGGTCACGGTGCCCTTGAGCTGGCGCTTGACCAGGCCGGTCAGGGTGCCGGCCGGCGGGAGCTCCACGGTCCGGGTGACGCCGAGCGAGACCAGGCCGTCCATCGTCAGGTCCCAGCGCACCGGGCTGGTGACCTGGGTGACCAGGCGCTCCAGGTACTCGGCGCCGCTGGTCACCACCGCGCCGTCCGCGTTGGACAGCAGCGGGCGGACCGGGTCGGCGGTGGTGATCTCACCGGCGTGCTCGCGCACCGCGGCCTCGGCCGAGGCCATGTACTTGGTGTGGAAGGCGCCCGCGACCTTGAGCGCGCGCACCTTCGTGCCCGCCAGCGGCTCGGCGACGATCTTCTGGATCGCGTCCGCGGCGCCGGAGGCCACGATCTGGCCGGCGCCGTTCCGGTTGGCTGGGGTCAGTCCGTGCTCGGTGAGCCAGGCCACCACGGCCTCGGGCTCGCCCAGCATGACCGCGGCCATGCTGGTGGGTTCGGCCTCGCAGGCCTTCGCCATCTCCGCGCCGCGCACGGCGGCCAGCGCGACCGCGTCGCTCGCGGTGAAGACCCCGGCGATGGCGGCGGCGGCCAGCTCGCCGACCGAGTGCCCGGCCACCGGGGCGTCGGCCGGCACCAGGCCCTGTGCCTCGAGCTGCTCGAAGGCCAGCAGCGACAGCGCCACGATCAGCGGCTGGGCGATGGCGGTGTCCTGGATCTCGTCCGCGTCCGCCTCGGTGCCGAGCCGGACCAGGTCCAGCCCGGTGCGGTCGGACCAGGACACGAGGCGCTCGCGCGCTCCGTCGAACTCGAGCCATGGCGTGCACATGCCGGGGGCCTGGGAGCCCTGTCCGGGGGCGAGGAGGGCGGTCATCACCTCTCTAGGGAACACGCTAGGCCCCGTTCCCTATCATGCCGCCGCTCACCAAGTCGTCTCGCCGGATTTGTAGACACCCTACAAGTGTGACGGGGTCATGAACCTCTGGTACCCAAATGTCTTGTCGGGTTTGCGCAGAATTTTGGTGAGCTGGGTCACTGGCGCGCGGGGGTTCACCAGATCCCGCGGGCCCTGGCCAGCCTGCCGACGGTCAGCGCGATCCGCAGGACCAGCGCGTCCCGCGGATCGGCGGCGTGGCGGCCGGTCAGCTCGGCGGCCCGGCGCAGCCGGTACCGCACGGTGTTGGGGTGCACGAACAGCGTCCGCGCGCAGATCTCCAGCACACCACCGCTTTCCAGATAGGTTTCCACCGTCTGGAGCAGGGAGGTGCCCGCTTCCTCCAGCGGCCGCGCGATTTCCTCGATCAGCAGCCGTTCCGCCTCGGGATCGCCGGCCAGCGCGCGTTCCGGCAGCAGCTCCCACGACCTGGCCGGGCGGGGCGCGCCGGGCCAGCCGACCACCGCGCGCAGGCCGGACAGCGCTTCGGCGGCGCTGGTGTGCGCCTCGGCCAGCCTCGGCACGGTCGGCCCGGCGACCACCGGGCCGTCGGCGAAGGCGGTGGCCAGTTTGGTCAGCACCTCGCGGTCCTTCGGGCCGCCCTCGGTCGGCCCGGCCACCACCACGACCAGCCGGGAGCCCTGCACGCTGAGCAGCACCGGGCGGCCGATCCTGGCCGCGCGGCTGCGCACGTCGAACACCACCGCGGGCGGGTCGTCCGAGGCCGGGGTGCCGACCAGCACGGTGGCCTCGGCGGCCTGGTCCCAGCCGAGCGCCGAAGCACGTGAGAGCACCGACTCCTCGGCGTCACCACGCACGATGCCGTCGACCACCAGTGCTTCCAGCCGCGCGTCCCACGCACCGCGTGCCTCAGCCGCGGCGGCGTAGGAGTTGGCCGCGGCGAAGGCGATCTCCCTGCCGTAGCGGAGGATCGCCTCGGTCAGCGCCGCGCGCTCGCTGTCGTCGGCGGCGAACTCGGGCAGCTGCTCCTCGAACACCTCGATCGCCAGCCGCACCAGCCCGACCGCCTGCCGCAGGCTCAGCCAGCGCGACAGCTCGGCGGGTGCGCCGCGGAAGGCGTCGGTGGTGAACTTCAGCGCCTCCTGCGAATCCCGCAGCCAGCCGACAAAACCGGCCACCCCGGACTGGGTGATCAGCAGCACGCTGGCCCGCTGGTCGGCCGACATCCGGCCGAACCAGGGCAGCCGTTCCTCCATCGCGGCCACGCTGGCCGCGGCGAGCCTGCCGGACGCGCGCTCGAGCCGGCGCAGCGTCTTCGCGGACAGGCCGTGGCGCTTCTCGACCTGGCGGCGGGGGGTGGGTGCGGTCATGGTGCCCTGATCGTAGTTCAGGAGGTTTCCGCATCGTCCGAATTGGACACCGGGGCCTCGTCGGAGACCGGGGCCTCGGTCGCCTCGGCCTTGCGCGGGCGGCCCCGCGGGCGCATCCGGCCCGCGTTCCCCGGCAGCCGCCCGGCGTCGGCCAGCGCCTTCCGGAGCAGGAACTCGATCTGCGCGTTGGTGCTGCGCAGCTCGTCCCCCGCCCAGCGCGCGATGGCGTCGTGCACGGCGGGGTCGAGCCGGAGCAGGACCTTCTTGCGCTCGGTCACCACGGCCCTACTGGTAGAGGGTCCCGGCGTTGACCACCGGCTGGGTGTCGCGGTCGCCGACCAGCACCACCAGCAGATTGCTCACCATCGCCGCCTTGCGTTCCTCGTCCAGTTCCACCACGTCGTGCGCGGCGAGCCGGTCGAGCGCCATCTCGACCATGCCGACCGCGCCCTCCACGATGCGCTGCCTGGCCGCCACCACCGCGCCCGCCTGCTGCCGCCGCAGCATGGCCTGCGCGATCTCCGGCGCGTAGGCCAGGTGCGTGATCCGCGATTCGATCACGTTCACCCCGGCCGATGCCACCCGGGCGCCGATCTCCGCGGAAAGCTTCTCGGTGATCTCCTCGGCGTTGTCCCGCAGGGAAAGCGTGGCCTCGCCGTGGGTGTCGTACGGGTAGTTGTTGGCGATGTGCCGGATCGCGGTCTCGGTCTGGATCGCGACGAACTCGACGAAGTCGTCCACCTCGAACATGGCCTGCGCGGTGTCGGCGACCTGCCACACCACCACGGCGGCGATCTCGATCGGGTTGCCGTCGGCGTCGTTGACCTTGGCCACCGCGGTCTCGTGGTTGCGAATCCGGGTGGACACGCGGTGCCGCTCGGTGAACGGGTTGACCCACTGGAGCCCGTCGGTGCGCAGGGTGCCGGTGTAGCGGCCGAGGAACTGGATCACCCGCGCCTCACCGGGGGCGACCGGGGTCAGGCCGAGCGCGAGCACCCCGCCGCCCAGCAGCAGGATCCCGCCGAGCACCAGCATCGCCACCCCGGCGCCGGTGCTGCCCTCGATGGCCTGCGGCAGGCCGAACCCGATCAGCGCCAGCCCGCCCAGCACGCCGGCCGCGGACACGCCGAACATCGTGTAGCCGTTCACCGCGCGCACCTCGCGCTCCCGCGTCTGCGGGGCGGGCATCTCCACCTGCTCCAGTACTTCGCTGGTCATCGTTGTCCTCCTGCGACCCCTCGGGGGCTTGTGCCCTCGGCCGTAGCCTAGCATAGTGATATCACTTTAATAGCTACCGCAGGGGTGGGGACATGGCGACGATCCGGTGGGCCGTGGTGGGCAACATGGTGGGGAACGCGGTGCTGGTCCTGCTCGTGCTCGGCGCGGTGACGGCGGTGAAGCTGATCCTCGCCGAGCCGGGCGGGCCGGGGCTGGTGCTGCGCGCGGTGACCGAACTGGCGCTGGCCGCGGCCCCGCGCTGAACCACGCTGACCGGCACCGCGTCGAACCACGCTGGCCGCTGCCGAAGGACGCTGCGTGGCCGCTGCCGGAGCGCTGGAAAGAAAAAGGTGAAAAATACTCGAGGCCGCTCGGCGCTTGCGATTTTCGCTGCGCCGAGCGGCCTCGTCTCCCCGGTCCCCACCGGTAGGTCAACTATGGCGCGAGATTTCCGCGCGCGCCACCGTTCTCACCCGATCGTGCGCCTGCCGAGTTGCCGCCCGCCGAACGGTGCTCAAGGCTTGCCGAAAGCGGAGTTTCGCGTGCGAGCGAGGAGGACACTATGGGTGAACAGCTCAAAGACGGGCTGGGTCAGGCGTGGAACCTGGTGGCCACGTTCGTCCCGAAATTGATCGGTTTCCTGATCATCCTGCTGATCGGCTGGCTGATCGCCAAAGCTGTCTCGAAAGCGCTCAGCCTGGTGCTGAGCAAGCTCGGATTCGCCAAACTCATCGAGAAAACCGGGCTTTCCGGGATGCTCAAACAATCCAATGTCGACGCCATCGGCATCATCGCGAAGCTGGTGTACTACTTCATTCTGCTGATCGCGCTGCAGCTGGCGTTCGGCGTGTTCGGTGCGTCCAACCCGGTGAGCCAGCTGCTCAACGACGTGATCGCGTTCCTGCCGCGGATCGTGGTGGCGATCGTGCTGCTGATCGTGGCCGCGGCGATCGGCAAGGTGGTGCGCGACCTGATCACCGGCGCGCTGGCCGGCCGCCAGGCCAGCGGGCTGATCGGCAACATCGCCTACTACCTGATCCTGGCCTTCGGTGTGATCGCCGCGCTGAACCAGATCAACATCGCCACCACGGTGACCACGCCGGTGCTGGTGACCGTGCTGGCCACCATCGGCGGGGTGATCGTGGTCGGCTTCGGCGGTGGCCTGATCAAGCCGTCGCAGGAGCGGTGGGAAGGCTGGCTGAACAACCTGCAGGGCCAGCTCGGCAGCGGCAGCGCCGGCAGCGGCAACGGCCCGAGCGGCACGCACGCCCGCACCGGCCGGGTCGGCACGCGGCCCACCGCCGCCGACGCCCCGACCCCGCCGGCCGGCATCACCCGCCCGCCGGAGAGCTGACCCACCAGCCGGGACCGGACCCGGCGCCCACACCAGGACACGAATGTGGCTTTCGGAGCGTTTTGCGCCCCGAAAGCCACATTCGTGTTCGGCGCGGGCCCGGAAGGTCTTCCATCCTGCGGGAAGTTTGTCTGCCGGGTCACAGTTCACTGGGGAATGCCGCGGGAAGGGAGCATGTTGGGGGCGGTGACGGGAAGGAGCACGGGGTGGACTTCTTGCTGAACCACGGGCTGACCGTTCTCGGCCAGTGGGTCTCCATCGCCGAACTGGTCGGTCAGCTGTGCGCGCTCGCGGTGGTGTTCCTCGCCCAGCGGCGGACGCTGTGGACCTGGCCGGTGCAGGTCGGCGCGACCGTGCTGCTGTTCTCCGTCTACCTCTCCGCGCACCTCGGCGGCCTGGCCAGCAGGCAGGTGGCGATCCTGGCGATCTCCGTGTACGGCTGGTGGGCGTGGACCCGCCGCCGCGACCCGGTCTACGGCGTGGTGGTGCGCAAGGGCAGCCCGGTCGAGCGGCTCGTGCTGCTCGGCGCGTTCGCCGCCGGTACCGCCGCGATGGCCGTGGTGCTCGACCTGCTCGACGCCTCGTGGGCGCCGTGGCCGGACGCCGCCATCTTCATCGGCACCCTGGTCGCCTTCGCCGCGCAGGGGCTCGGCCTGGTCGAGTTCTGGCTGGTGTGGCTGCTGGTCGACGCGATCGGCGTGCCGCTGCAGATCGCCTCCGGGCTGTGGTTCTCCGCGGCGGTCTACCTGGTCTTCGCGGTGCTGGTGGTGCACGGCTGGTGGAGCTGGAACCGCACCGCCAAGCAGGTGCTCGCCGACCGGGTCACGGCAGCATCCAGCTGAGGAAGCTCGCCTGGCCCGCCACGATCAGGCACATCACCAGCAGCAGCCCGATGCTCCACGGCAGCACCTTGCGCAGCAGGTTGCCCTCCTGACCGGTCAGCTGCGCCGCCGCGCAGGCGATGGTCAGGTTCTGCGGGGAGATCATCTTGCCCAGCACCCCGCCCGAGCTGTTCGCCGAGGCCAGCAGGTCGGGGGAGAAGCCGGCCTGGTTCGCCGCGGTCACCTGCAACGCGCCGAACAGGGCGTTCGCCGAGGTGTCCGAACCCGAGACGGCCACGCCGAACCAGCCGAGAATGGGGGAGAGGAAGGCCAGTGCGCCGCCCGCCCCGGCGATCAGGTTGCCGATGGTGGTGGTCTGCCCGGACAGGTTCATCACGTACGCCAGCGCGAGCACGCTGGTCACGGTCAGGATGGCGAACCGCAGTTCGTGCACGGTCGCGCCCCATTCGCGGGCGGTGTCGGCGAGCTTCACCTTGAGCACCACCGCGGTGACGATGCCCGCGAGCAGCACCAGCGTGCCGCCGGTGCTCAGCAGCGGCAGGCTGAAGGTGTTGCCGGAGACAGGTTTCCCGTTCGCCGCGGCCACGTCCAGGAACGGCCAGTCGAACTTCCAGGTGGCCGAGTCGAGCAGCTTCTTCACCGGCGGCAGCTGCCCGATCGAGAAGATCAGGATGATCAGCAGGTAGGGCGCGTACGCCTTGACCACGTCACCGCGGTTGTCCTCGCCGTCGAAGGATTCCGTGGCCGAGCCGGTGAGCACGGACGCCTTCACCTCGGCCCGCGCGGGACGGCGCGCCGACGGCACGAGCATCACCGCGGCCACCCCGGCGAGCGCGGCACCGATGTCGGCCAGCTGCGCGGAGACGTAGTTCGACGCCAGGAACTGCACGAACCCGAACGCCAGCCCGCACGCCAGCGCCGGGGCCCAGGTCTCACGCAGGCCGCGCCTGCCGTCCACGATCAGCACCAGCAGCAGCGGCACCACCACCGCGAGCAGCGGGGTCTGGCGCCCGACGATGGACGACACGCTCTCCAGCGGCAGGCCGGTGACCTGCGCCAGCGTGACCACCGGTGTGCCCATCGCGCCGAACGCGACCGGCGCGGTGTTCGCCACCAGCGCCACGATCGCCGCCTTCACCGGCGCGAAGCCGAGCGCCACCAGCATCACCGTGGAGATGGCCACCGGCGCGCCGAACCCGGCCAGCGCCTCCATCAGGCCGCCGAAGCAGAAGGCGATGATCAGCGCCTGGATGCGCGGGTCGTCGGAGATCCGGCCGAACGAGCGGCGCAGCACGTCGAAGTGGCCGGTCCGCACGGTCAGCCGGTAGATCCACAGCGCGTTGACCACGATCCACATGATCGGGAAGAGGCCGAAGGCCGCGCCCTGCACCGCGCCGGAGATGGTCTGGCCGACCGGCATGCCGAACACGATGACCGCGACCAGCGCGGCCACCGCGAGGCCGAGCAGCCCGGCCACATGGGCCTTGAGCCGGACAGCGCCGAGCAGCACCAGCACGGTCGCCAGCGGGAGCGCCGCGACGAGGGCGGACAGGCCGAGTGAACCGAGCGGGGCGAGTTCCTGGACGAACACCTCGGACCTCTTTCCACGGATTCGGCATTGATTCCGCATCGCGAAAGCAAGCTTTCGCCAACTGGCCCGAGATCTTGGTCACTTGTTCGCGCCCGCGTCAACCCCCGCGTTCCACCGGGCGGACCGCGGTGTCACGGCGGCCGGGATCAGCGGATGCGGGCGTGCGACTTCGTCAGCTCACCGAGGTTCCGCACGCCCAGCAGGCGCATCGTCCGCACGATCTCCGTCCGCAGGATCTCCAGCGCCCGCTGCACGCCGCGTTCCCCGCCCGCCATCAGCCCGTACAGGTAGGCGCGCCCCACCAGGCAGGCGTCCGCGCCGTTCGCGATCGCGGCGATGATGTCCGCGCCGGAGAGAATGCCGCCGTCCAGCCACACCTCACCCCGGCCCTCGACCGCGTCGAGCACCTCGGGCAGCAGCTCGATCGGCGTCGGCGCGCGGTCGAGCTGGCGGCCGCCGTGGTTGGACACGATCACCGCGTCCGCCCCGAGCTTGACCACCTCACGTGCGTCCGCCGGATTCTGGATGCCCTTGACCACCAGCTTCCCCGGCCACAGCTCCCGCAGCCAGGCCAGGTCGTCGAAGTTCAGCGCCGGGTCGAACAGGGTGTTCAGCAGTTCCGCGACGGTGCCGTTCCACGAGGTCAGCGACGCGAAGGTGAGCGGCTCGGTGGTCAGCAGGTTGAACCACCACGCCGGGTGCATCGCTCCGTCGGCGAAGGTCTTCAGGGTCAGCGCGGGCGGAATGGTCAGCCCGTTGCGCACGTCCCGCATGCGTGCCCCGCCGACCGGCACGTCCACGGTCAGCAGCAGCGTGTCGTAGCCGCAGTCGCCCGCGCGCTGCACCAGGTCCTTGCCGGCCTCGCGATCGCGCCAGACGTAGAGCTGGAACCACTTCCGCGCGTCCGGCGCCGCCTCGGCGACCGCCTCGATCGACGTGGTCCCCATGGTCGACAGCGCGTACGGGATGCCTGCCCGCTCGGCGACCCTGGCCACCGCGGGCTCGCCCTCGTGGTTCATCATCCGCGTGAACCCGGTGGGGGCGAAGGCGAACGGCAGCGCCGAGCGCCGGCCGAGGATCTCCTTCGAAGTGTCCACTTCGGACACGTCACGCAGCACGCGTGGCTGGAACTCCACCCGCCGGAACGCCTGGCGCGCGCGGAGCAGGCTGTCCTCCAGCTCGGCGGCGCCGTCGGTGTAGTCGAACACCGCGCGCGGGCTGCGCCTGCGCGCGATCGTGCGCAGATCGGCGATCGTGTGCGCGTTCGCCAGCCTGCGCTCGGTCGGGTTCAGCACCAACGGCTTGGGGCGCAGGATTTCGGCCAGTTCGGCGGGCCGGGGCAAACGACGCTTCGTCACGCGATCAACTCCCTCTTGAGCAAACAGGGCCCCGGCAGACATCAGATGTCTGCCGGGGCCCTTTTGTAGCACCTTCGGTCAGGCGTTCCCAGCGTCCGAGGTCTGCGGACCGGCCGCGGTCACGTCGTCGATGCGGTACTTGCGCGCCGCCTCGACCACCTTCGCCTGGTCCACCTTGCCCTGCCGGGACAACGCGGTCAGCGTGCCGACCACGATCGACTCGGCGTCGACCAGGAAGTGCCGCCGGGCCGCCGGCCGGGTGTCGGAGAACCCGAACCCGTCGGTGCCCAGGGTCAGCATGTCGGCAGGCACCCACGGGCGGATCAGGTCCGGCACCGAGCGCATCCAGTCCGAAACCGCCACCACCGGGCCCTCGGCGCCCTGCAGCGCCTCGGTGACGTAGGGCACCCGCGGCGAGCTGCCCGGGAACAGCAGGTTGTCCCGGTCGACCTCCACCGCTTCGCGGCGCAGCTCGGTCCACGACGTGGCCGACCACACCGCGGCCCGCACACCCCACTCCTCGGCGAGCATGCCCTGCGCCTTGAGCGCGTCGGGCATGGTCACGCCGGAGACCAGGATCTGCGCCTCCGGACCGTCGCCCGCCGGGGCGTCGGCGTACTTGTACAGGCCCTTGAGCAGCCCGTCCACGTCGAGGTTCTCCGGCTCGGCCGGCTGCTGGTACGGCTCGTTGTAGATGGTGATGTAGTAGAAGATGTTCTCGCCGTTGCCGTCCGGGCCGGTTTCGCCGTACATCCGGCGGAGCCCGTCCTTGACGATGTGCGCGATCTCGAACGAGTAGGCCGGGTCGTAGGTGACCACGGCCGGGTTCGTCGAGGCGAGCAGGATCGAGTGCCCGTCGGCGTGCTGCAGGCCCTCACCGGTCAGCGTGGTGCGACCGGCGGTGGCGCCGAGCACGAACCCGCGGGTCATCTGGTCGGCCGCCGCGTACAGCCCGTCGCCGGTCCGCTGGAACCCGAACATCGAGTAGAAGATGTAGATCGGGATCATCGGCTCGCCGTGCGTGGCGTACGAGGTGCCCACCGCGGTGAACGAGGCCGTCGAGCCCGCCTCGTTGATGCCCTCGTGCAGCAGCTGACCCTGCTCGGACTCCTTGTACGCCAGCATCAGCTTGGCGTCCACCGAGGTGTAGGTCTGCCCGTGCGGGTTGTAGATCTTGGCCGTCGGGAACATCGAGTCGAGGCCGAAGGTGCGGGCCTCGTCCGGGATGATCGGCACGATCCGCTTGCCGATCTCGGCGTCCTTGGCCAGCTCGCGGATCAGCCGGACGATGGCCATCGTGGTGGCCACCTCCTGCTTGCCGGAGCCCTTGCGGATGCCGTCGTAGACCTTGTCGCCGGGCAGCACCAGCGCCTTCGCCCTGGCCCCGCGGCGCTCCGGCAGGAAGCCGCCGAGCGTGCGCCGCCTGCTGAGCAGGTACTCGATCTCCGGCGAGTCCTCGCCGGGGTGGTAGTACGGCGGCAGCTTCGGGTCGCGCTCGAGCTGCTCGTCGCTGATCGGGATGCGCTGCGAGTCCCGGAAGAGCTTGAGGTCGTCCAGGGTGAGCTTCTTCATCTGGTGCGTGGCGTTGCGGCCCTCGAACGCCGGGCCGAGGCCGTAGCCCTTGATGGTGTGCGCCAGGATCACCGTCGGCTGGCCGTGGTGCTCCAGCGCCGCCTTGTACGCCGCGTAGACCTTGCGGTAGTCGTGCCCGCCGCGCTTGAGGTTCCAGATGTCGGCGTCGGACAGGTCCTTGACCAGCTCCTTCGTCCGCGGGTCACGGCCGAAGAAGTGCTCGCGGACGAACGCGCCGTCGTTGGCCTTGTAGGTCTGGAAGTCACCGTCCGGCGTGGTGTTCATCAGGTTGATCAGCGCGCCGTCGCGGTCGCCGTGCAGCAGCGAGTCCCACTCGCGGCCCCAGATGACCTTGATCACGTTCCAGCCGGCGCCGCGGAAGTACGACTCCAGCTCCTGGATGATCTTGCCGTTCCCGCGGACCGGGCCGTCCAGCCGCTGCAGGTTGCAGTTGATCACGAAGGTCAGGTTGTCCAGGCCCTCGCCGGCGGCCACGTGGATCAGCCCGCGCGACTCCGGCTCGTCCATCTCGCCGTCGCCGAGGAACGCCCAGACGTGCTGGTCACTGGTGTCCTTGATGCCGCGGTCGCGCAGGTACCGGTTGAACCGGGCCTGGTAGATCGCGTTCATCGGGCCCAGCCCCATGGAGACCGTCGGGTACTCCCAGAAGTCCTGCATCAGCCGCGGGTGCGGGTACGACGGCAGGCCACCGCCCTCACCCGCGTGCGAGAACTCCTGGCGGAAGCCGTCGAGCTGCTGCTCGGTCAGCCTGCCCTCGAGGAACGCGCGGGCGTATATGCCCGGCGACGCGTGCCCCTGGATGTAGATCTGGTCGCCGCCGCCGGAGTGGTCCTTGCCGCGGAAGAAGTGGTTGAAGCCCACTTCGTAGAGCGCCGCGGAGGAGGCGTAGGTGGAGATGTGCCCGCCGACGCTCACCCCCGGCCGCTGCGCGCGGTGCACCATGATCGCCGCGTTCCACCGGATGTAGGCCCGGTACCGGCGCTCGAGTTCCTCGTCGCCGGGGAACCACGGCTCGTTCTCCGTGGGGATGGTGTTGACGTAGTCCGTGGCCGTCAGCGGGGGAACGCCGATGTTGCGTTCACGAGCGCGCTCGAGCACCCGGAGCATCAGGTACCTGGCGCGCTGCTGGCCGCCCCTGGCCAGTGCCGCGTCGAAGGAGTCCAGCCATTCGGCGGTCTCCTCCGGGTCGATGTCGGGCAGGTGCGCGGCCAGACCGTCACGAATGACGCGGACCCGCGCCGGGGCCTCCTGACCGGAGGCGTTGCCGCTCCCGGCCTCGTTGCTTGGGGGGGCCAAGGGTTCTCCTCGCCGTACTTGTTCCGCTGTTGCCTAGTCCATGGCCGGCGCGTTGTGGTTCCGCCGCATGTGCCATCGTCGTCGCTCACGCTGCTCGCGTCACCGCTACTGGGCGGTAACGTCCGCGGACCCGTTTCCGGCGCCTCCGGCCTGCGGGTGTATCGCGCGCGCGACTGTTACCCACCCTAGGGCAGCCCGGTCGCGGCCGTGCGGGCGCGGCGCCCTACGGTGGCCCGGAACGGCCCTTCGGGGGCCGTACGCTGGGGCACGAGTTGAGCGATGATCCGGTGTGGACGGTTGCGCGGACAGCCTCGCCAGTGTTCGCTAACCCCATTCATGTCGGACGTGCGGCCGGAACCGGCCGGACGAGAAGCTAGCTGGAGGAGTTGAGTCGTGGTCGCCGCGGGAGACGCTGGGCAGAACAGCGTCGCCGAGAGGCTTGGGATCAAGCCGGACATGGTGGTCCAGGAGATCGGCTGGGACGAGGACGTCGACGACGACCTTCGTGCGGCGATCGAGGAGCAGATCGGCGGGGAGATCCTCGACGAGGACGCCCAGGAGGTCATCGATGTGGTGCTGCTGTGGTGGCGCGAGGACGACGGTGACCTCGGCGACACGTTGATCGAGGTCAGGCAGCCGTTGAGCGACGACGGGGTGATCTGGGTGCTGACGCCGAAGACCGGTCAGCCGGGTCACGTCGAGCCCAGCGAGGTCGCCGAGGTGGTGCCTGCGGTCGGGTTGTCGCAGACCTCCAACATCAGCGTCGGTCCCGGCTGGTCGGGTACCCGGCTGGTGCCGCGGTCCAAGTAACGCACACCGGCGTGGCCCGCGCCGTTCGCACGATAGGGTTGTCGCGGCACGTCCAGGTACACGTCGAGAGGGAGCTGGTATGGCGGTCGAGGTCGGTTCGAAGGCCCCGGACTTCACGCTCAACGACTACAACAAGCAGGCGGTGACGCTGTCGTCGTTCCAGGGTGAGAAGCCGGTGCTGCTGGTTTTCTACCCGTTCGCGTTCAGCGGGATCTGCCAGGGTGAGCTGTGCCAGCTGCGGGACGAGTTCGCCGATTACGACGGCAAGGGCGTGCAGGTGATCGGTGTGTCGGTGGACACGCCGTTCTCGCTCAAGGCGTGGGCCGAGCAGCAGGGCTACCAGTTCCCGCTGCTGTCGGACTTCTGGCCGCACGGTGAGGTCGCCAAGACCTACGGTGTGTTCAACGAGGCGGCCGGCCTGGCCAACCGCGGCACGTTCCTGATCGACACCACCGGCGTGGTGCGGTTCGCCGAGGTCAACCAGCCCGGCGAGGCGCGCGACCAGGCCGCGTGGAAGAAGGCCGTGGCGGAACTCGCCTGACACAGGCTTCCGGCGGCACCCCCGGCAGGCCGGGGGTGCCGCCGTCCGGGCGCATAGCTCAGCGGGAGAGCACTCGGTTTACACCCGAGCGGTCGCAGGTTCGAATCCTGCTGCGCCCACCGTGTTCGCGTGCCTGCGGCACGCTCCCGGTGTCCCGTCTCGTTGTGGGGGCCGAGCCCCCACGCCCCCACGGTGCGAGCTCCTCGCTTTGGCGGGTGCTGGGCGCGTGGGTGTGGACCAGCGTCGTCGGCCCACCGTGTTCGCGTGCCTCTAGTGTCCTGAGTCGTTAATTTTTGGTCACCGTAGTCTGGGTTGATGCCGAGTGCGAAGTTGGTGCCGCTGACCCTGACCGACGAGGAACGTCGCATCCTGGAAGGCTGGACGCGGCGGCGGACCACCGCTCAGGGACTGGCCATGCGAGCACGGATCGTGCTCACCTGCGCCGAAGGTGGTTCCAACACCGACATCGCCGAACGACTACGGCTCAACCGGAGCACGGTGGCGACCTGGCGGGCACGGTTCGTCCGTGACAGGCTCGACGGCCTGTCCGACGAACCGCGCCCCGGCCGACCGCGCACCATCACCGACGAGCAAGTCGAACACGTCGTGGTCACCACGCTGGAAACGAAGCCGGCCAACGCCACCCACTGGTCGACCCGAGCGCTGGCTGCGCAGACCGGAATGACACAGTCCGCGGTCTCGCGGATCTGGCGGGCCTTCGGCCTCAAACCGCACAAGATCGACACATTCAAGATCAGCAAGGATCCGTTGTTCGTGGACAAGGTCCGCGACGTCGTCGGCCTCTACCTCGATCCCCCCGCCAAAGCCGTGGTGCTGTGCGTGGACGAGAAGACCCAGATCCAAGCCCTGGACCGCTCCGCCCCGGTGCTGCCGATGCTGCCCGGCGTGCCCCAACGGCAAAGCTTCGACTACGTCCGCCACGGCACCACCAGCCTGTTCGCTGCTCTGGAGGTCGCCACCGGCCAGGTCATCAGCGCCGTCAAACGCCGCCACCGACAGCAGGAATTCCTCGCGTTCCTGCGCACCATCAACACCAACGTGCCCGCCGAGCTGGACGTTCACGTCATCCTGGACAACCTGTCCACCCACAAAACCCCAGCAGTGAAAACGTGGCTGCTCAAACACCCACGCTTCCACCTGCACTTCACCCCGACCAGCTCATCCTGGCTCAACCTGGTCGAACGCTTCTTCGCCGAGATCACCGTCAAACTGCTACGGCGAGGCGTCCACCGCTCGGTCACAGCCCTGGAAAAAGACATCCAAAACTGGATCAAACAGTGGAACACCAACCCCAAGCCCTACGTCTGGACCCGCACCGCAGACCAGATCCTCGAATCCCTCGCCGCCTACTGCCAACGAATTAACGACTCAGGACACTAGTTGAACGCGTCCACCCGGTCGATCGCCCATTGCCGGAACGACAACGGCGTCCGCCCCGTGATGCGTTCCACTTCCTGGTTCACCGGCTCCGGATCGGTCACCATCGCCGCCCAGGTTTCCAGTGCGCCCGACGCGAATTCCGGCGTCCACCCCATCTCGAGCAGTTTCTCCCGCGCCGCCTCGACCGGGAGTTCTTCGAAGCGCAACGGCCGCCCGAGCGCCTCGCCGATCAGCCGGACCTGCTCGGCCTGCGTGATCGACTCCGGCCCGGTGAAGTAGTACGCCTGCCCGGCGTGCCCGTCGTCGAGCAGGGCGCGCGCGGCCACCGCGGCGATGTCGTGCTCGTGGATCAGCGAGCGCCTGGCCTCGGCGAACGGCCAGCGCACCACGTCACCGGCGCGGATCTGGTCCGCCCAGATCCGGGTGTTCGCGGCGAACCCGGACGGCCGCAGGAAGGTCCACTCGGGCACCGCCTCCTCGATCGCCCGCTCCACCTCGGCGTGGAACGGCACGCCCTCCGCGGAGAGGTAGACCACCCGCTTCGCCAGCCGTGACACCACATCCGGCGCGAGCGTGGTGTCGAAACTCGGCCAGACCAGGAAAACGGCGTCGACGCCGGTGGTGTCGATGCTCGCCGGGTCGGACAGGTCGCCGATGACCTGCTCGACCCCGTCGGGCAGCGAAGCGGGCTTGCGCACCAGCGCGCGGACACGCACGCCCTCGGCGAGCAGCAGCGGCAGCAGCGCGCCGCCGACGTTCCCGGTGGCGCCGGTCACCAGCACGGTCTTCGACATGGGATTTTCCTTCCGTTGAACGAACTACCACCACGCTAAAAGTTGAATGAAGGTTTAAGTCAACGACGCCGGGTTGCGAGCCAGGTCACCATGACCTATGCATGAGTTATGAATAGATCACGCGTGGCGAACCTGCTCGGAGCCGGCGCGCTGGCGGTGGCCGAACGCGTCAGCGCGGAAGCGGCCCGCGCGGCCGGAGTGAGCGCGAGCGGGGCCGCCGCGCTGTCCACGCTGCTGGTCGAGCCGGGCATCGGCGTCACCGAGCTCGGCGCGCGCATCGGGCTCAGCCAGCCCGCCGCCGCCCGCATGCTCGACACGCTGCTCGCGGCCGGACTGGTGGAGCGGCACCACCCCGGCGGCCGCGGGGTGCGGCTGACGCTGACCGCGACCGGCCGGGCCGCCGCGGAGAAGCTGCTCGAAGCCCGCGGCCGGGTGCTGGCGGACCTGCTCGAACCGCTCACCGACGACCAGGTGCGCGCGCTCACGCCCGCGCTGGAAGCGCTGCTCGCGGGCCTGGTCGAAAACCGCCGATCCGAGTACGTGCTGTGCCGCCTGTGCGACCGCCAGGTGTGCGCGCGGTGCCCGGTCGGCGAGGAGTGCCGCGGATATGGGTGAACTGCTCGCGCTGACTTCGGCGCTCTGCTTCGGCATCACGCACTTCGCGAACGGCCTGCTGTCACGGGCGCGGCCGGGGATGACCGTCTCGCTGTACGCGCAGCTCGGCGGCACCGCGATCGCCGTTCCCGTAGCGGCTTTCGCGGGCGGAAGCGGCGCGGGACTCGGGTACGGCGTGCTGTCCGGGATCGGCACCGGCGTCGGCGTCGCGTTCTTGTACCGCGCGATCGGGCGTGGCGCGATGAGCGTGGTGGTGCCGATCAGCGACCTCGGCGCGGTGGCCATCCCGGTGCTCGCGGGTGTGGCGCTGCTCGGCGAACGGCTGACGCTGACCGCCACCGCGGGTGCGGTGTGCGCGCTCGTCGCGGTGTGGCTGGTTTCCCGTACCGGACCGGCGGAACGCGGGATCCCGCCGGGCTTTCTCGACGCGGTCATCGCGGGAATCGGCTTCGCCGTGCAGTTCCTGGCGATGGCGCGGGTCCCGGCGGACGCCGGGTTCTGGCCGATCGCGGCCAGCCGGATCAGCTCGGTCGTGGTGATCGCGGTCCTGCTGCTCGGCACGCGCCGGGCGCTGCGGATGCCGCCGCGGCCCGCCGTGTTCGCCGGTGCCGCCGGCGTGCTCGGCAGCGTCGCGCTCCTGCTCTACTGGTACGCCACGCAGCAGCAACTCGTCGCCACGGCGACCGTGCTGTCCGCGCTCTACCCGGCGATCCCGGTGGTGCTGGCCATGCTGTTCCTCGGCGAGCGCGTCAACCGGACGCAGACCGCTGGCCTGCTCGGCGCGGTCGCCGCGATCGTGCTGATCACGCTGGGCTGACCCCGCGCGGGGTGGTCACCGTGTCCAGCGCGGCCCAGCCGGGACCGGCTTCGGCCCATGGCAGGTCGCTGGTCAGCACCGCGACGGTCGAGGTCTTCATCTCCACGGTGACCCCGGTGAGCAGCCCGACCAGGTCCTCGAGCACCGGGTTGTGGCCGACGAGCAGCACCGTCTCGACCGCGGGCAGTTCGCGGAGCACCTCGACCACGGTCTCGGCCGGTTCGCCGTAGAGGCGTTCGTCGTGCCGGGTTTCCGGCTGCGCGGCGAGTTCGGTGCTGACCAGGTCGGCGGTGGTGCGGGCCCGGACCGCCGGCGAGCTGACCACCAGCTCGGGTGCCGGCCCGCGCTCCCGGATCCAGCGACCCGCGGCGGGTGCGTCCCGCAGGCCGCGTTCGGCGAGCGGTCGCTCGAAGTCCGCGATCCCGTCGGGCCAGGCCGATTTCGCGTGCCGCATGACGATGAGTCGCATACCCGCGACCCTAATGCGCCGAAAGGTGTTCCAGCAGAACGGCGGCGAGTGCTTCCGGCGCTTCTTCGGGCACCCAGTGCGAAACGTCCTCGAACATCTCGAACCGGTACGCCGCGCTCACCCAGTTCTCGGTGTCCAGCGCGGCCGTCGAGCCGAACGCCACGTCCTCGGTGCTCCACACGTAGAGCGTCGGCACGCTGATCTTGCCGATCTTCCCGCCGGGACGGCCCGCGCGGTACCAGTTCAGCGCGGCGGTCAGCGCGCCCGGTTCCGACAGCCGCTGGACGTACTCCTCGACGCGGCTCGGCGGCACCTTCCACTCGAACATCCGCCGCAGCGCCTCGGCGTTGTTGTCCAGCATCCGGCGCTCGGTCACCCTGGTCTGCCGCCACTCGGTCATGTACGCCGAGCGCAGGTGCTGGTCCTCGTCGGTTTTCATGGCGGCCGCCAGCGCGGCCGGGTGCGGGGTGGACACCGCGCTCAGCGTGCGCAGCCGGTCCGGGTGGGCGTCGGCCGTCCACCACGCGACGGCCGCGCCCCAGTCGTGTCCCACCAGGTCGAAGCGGTGCCAGCCCAGTGCACCCGCCATCGCCAGCACGTCGCCGACCAGTTCGTCGATCGAGTACTCGCTCGCCTGCTCCGGCCGCACGCCGGGGGAGTAGCCCCGCTGGTCCGGCGCCACCGCGCGGAACCCGGCGGCCCCGAGCGCGCCCACCTGGTGCTCCCAGGTGAGCGACGCTTCGGGAAAGCCGTGCAGCAGCAACACCGGACGCCCGTCCGGCGGCCCCGCCGCGATCGCGTCGAAGGAACCGGCAGGCGTCTCGATGCTGAGCTGTTCGGTCACAGCCGCCGACCTTAGTGCGCGACGGCGTCCTCGGCGGCGAGGCGCTCGGCGCCGCTCTGGGTCTTCAGCGGGATCTGCTTGATGAACACGGTGACCAGCACCGCGAGCACCGCGATCGGCGCGCCGATCAGGAAGATCTCGCTGGTGGCCGAGCCGTACGCCTCGCGGATCACGTTCGCGATCGGCTCGGGCAGGGTGGACAGGTCCGGCACCGCGCCGTGCCCGCCGCCCTCGCCGGCACCGGCACCGGCGGCCATCGGGCCGAGCCCCTCCGCGGTGAGCGTGGTCACCCGGTTCGCCAGCACCGCGCCCAGCGCGCTGACCCCGATCGACCCGCCGAGGCTGCGGAAGAACGACAGCGTCGAGGTGGCCGTGCCGAGTTCGTGCGCCGGCACGTCGTTCTGCGCCACCAGCACCAGGTTCTGCATCAGCATGCCGATCCCGGCACCCAGGACGAACATGTACACGCTGAGCAGCAGCACCGAGGTACCGGCGCCGATCGTGCCGAGCAGCAGCAGCCCGGCCACCATCAGCACCCCGCCGCCGAGCACGTACTGCCGCCACACGCCGGTCCGGCTGATCAGCTGCCCGGACACGGTCGACGAAATGAGCAGCCCGAAGATCATCGGCAGGCTCATCAGCCCGGCCTCGGTCGGCGTTTTGCCCAGCGACAGCTGGAAGTACTGCGACAGGAACACCGTGCCGGCGAACATCGCCATGCCGACCAGGAAGCTGGCCAGCGTGGTGAGCGTGACCGTGCGGTTGCGGAACAGGCTCAGCGGCACGATCGGCTCCGGCGCCTTCGACTCCACGTAGACCGCCGCCGCCAGGATCGCCAGGCCGCCGCCGACCATCGCCACCGTCCAGCCCGACCACCAGTCGAACTGGTTGCCCGCCAGCGAGGTCCACACCAGCAGCACCGACACGCCGGACATGATCAGCGCCGCGCCCAGGTAGTCGATCTTGACTTCCTTGCGCACGGTCGGCAGGTTCAGCGTGCGCTGCAGCAGCAGGATCGCCGCCAGCGCCAGCGGCACGCCGAGGAAGAAGCACCAGCGCCAGCCCAGCCACGAGGTGTCCACCATCACCCCGCCGATCAGCGGACCGGCCACCGTGCCCACGGCGAAGATCGCGCCGAAGATGCCCGAGTACTTGCCCAGCTCACGCGGGGAGACGATGAGCGCCAGGATGATCGGCGCCAGCGCGGTCAGGCCACCGGCCCCGATGCCCTGCGCGATCCGGCTCGCGATCAGCACCTCGATGTTGCCGGAGAACCCGGCGACCAGCGAGCCGACCACGAAGAGCGCGAGCGAGAGCTGGACGAGCAGCTTCTTGTTGTACAGGTCGGCGAGCTTGCCCCACAGCGGCACGGTGGCCGTCATGGCGAGCAGCTCGGTGGTGACCACCCAGGTGTAGGACGACTGGGAGCCACCGAGTTCGGAAACGATCTTCGGCAGCGCGTTGGCCACCACGGTCGACGCCAGGATGGCGACGAACATGCCCATCAGCAGGCCGGAGAACGCCTCCATCACCTGCTTTCTGCCCATGGAGCCGGACTCCACTGGCTCAGCGGTCACAGACACAAAACCCCCTTGGTTCGGTGCTTCGGCCGTCCCCGCGCGGGGACGGGAAATCAGTGCTTGTTCTGCTCGCCGGGGTCCGGCAGCCCGGCGGCGATCGCCGCGCAGGCCTGGTCGATCAACTCGGTGAGCGGTTCCTCGCCGCCGAAGGCGTGCCAGCGCATCACCGCGGCCTGCATGGCGTTCGCGACCACGCCGAACAGCAGGCGGGGGAACAGGTCCCGGTCCGGGTCCAGCCCGGTGCGCTCGGCGATCGCGACCACCACGGCGCGGTTGGAGCTGGCCTGGGCGGCGATCACCCTGGACACCAGCGCCGAGTTCCGCTCGATCACGTCCAGCCTGGCCAGCCAGTCCTCGCGCTCGGCCTCGATGCTTTCGATGTCCGGCTTGATCGCCTCGACCAGCGCCTCCAGCGAGGACAGGTGTGCCGGCGCGGCCAGGAACCGCTCCACCGAGCGCTGGGCGCGCTCCTCGTTGTCGGGGTAGGGCATCAGCACCGCGTCCTCTTTGGACGCGAAGTAGTTGAAGAAGGTCCGCGGCGAAACACCGGCCTCACCGGCGATGTCCTCGACGGTGACCTGGTCCAGTCCGCGCGCGGCTGCCAGCCGGACCGCGACCGAGGCCAGGGCGCGGTGGGTGGCGTGCTTCTTGCGCTCGCGCAGACCGGTGGGCTGGTTCATGCGGTCCAAGGTAGCAAGATTTTTGCAGAGCCTGCAAAGTTGCAGGATGTGAAACAGGTCTCCATCGAGCCGGTCCTGACCTGGGCTCGAGTTCGCGGGCATGATGGCGGGGTGCAGGCGTTCTTCGACGCGTACGACGCGGTACTGGACAGGTGGCCGGTCGAGCACGAGCCGGTGGACGTGGTGTCGGAGTTCGGCACCACCCGCGTGCAGGTGTGCGGCCCGCCGGACGGCCGCCCGCTGGTCCTGCTGCACGGCGGGGGCGCGACCTCGGCGGTGTGGCTGGCGAACGTCGCCGAGCTGAGCCGGGAACACCGGGTCTACGCGGTGGACCAGCTCGGCGGGCCGGGACGGAGCGTGCACAGCGGGCGCCCGTTCCGCCGTCCGGGCGACTTGCTCGACTGGCTGGACTCACTGTTCCGGCACTTCCGGCTCTCCGGGGCCGGGTTGTGCGGCCATTCGTATGGCGGCTGGCTTGCTCTTTCGTACGCGCTGCGCGCGCCCGCGCGCGTGGGAAAACTGGCGCTGCTCGATCCGACGCAGTGCTTCGCCGGGTTCCGTCCTGGCTACCTGATGCGTGCGCTGCCGTCGTTGCTGCGGCCCTCGGCCAAGCGCGAGCGGGCGTTGCTCGAGTGGGAGTTGCGTGGGGCGCCGGTCGACGCGGGGTGGCTGGATGTGGTTTCGCTGGGGGCGGAGTTCCCGTCGTCGAAGGTGGTCGCCGGGGGCAGGCCGCGGTCGCCGGCGCCGGCGATGCCGGTGCTCGTGGTGCTCGCCGGGAAGAGCCGGGCGCACGACGTGCGGAAGGTGGCAGCGAACGCGCGCGCCGCGCTGGGCTCGGTCGAGGTGCTGACGCTGCCCGAGGCGACGCACCACTCGCTGCCGCTCTGGCCCGCCGAGCCGCTCAACCACGCGCTCACCGCCTTCTACCAGGCAAGATCGCGTTAGGGGACCCCCCTTTTCGGGGGCAGTTCGGGGGCATGTAATGTTCTCTTCGTCGCCAGGGAGACCGGGCGGCCGCCGGGACTGCGAACCAAGCTCCCACCTCGTGTGGTAGAGTGGGTGGTCCCAAATCTGGAGCGGACACTACCCCCACTGAATCCGAGTGGTTCGACGTTGGGTAGGCTGTTCCAGGGCCAAAAACCTCGTGGTGTGTTGCTTGAGAACTCAACAGTGTGCTAGTGAACTAAGCCAGTAGAGCTTATTTGAAACCCCTCGTCGGGGTTTCCTTTGAGGAATACTAGATATTAGTCTAGATCAAATTCATTGTTGGAGAGTTTGATCCTGGCTCAGGACGAACGCTGGCGGCGTGCTTAACACATGCAAGTCGAACGATGAAGCCCTTTCGGGGGTGGATTAGTGGCGAACGGGTGAGTAACACGTGGGTAATCTGCCCTGTACTTTGGGATAAGCCCTGGAAACGGGGTCTAATACCGGATAGGACCGCGCATCGCATGGTGTGTGGTGGAAAGCTCCGGCGGTACAGGATGAACCCGCGGCCTATCAGCTTGTTGGTGGGGTGATGGCCTACCAAGGCGACGACGGGTAGCCGGCCTGAGAGGGCGACCGGCCACACTGGGACTGAGACACGGCCCAGACTCCTACGGGAGGCAGCAGTGGGGAATATTGCACAATGGGCGCAAGCCTGATGCAGCGACGCCGCGTGAGGGATGACGGCCTTCGGGTTGTAAACCTCTTTCGACAGGGACGAAGCGCAAGTGACGGTACCTGTAGAAGAAGCACCGGCTAACTACGTGCCAGCAGCCGCGGTAATACGTAGGGTGCGAGCGTTGTCCGGAATTATTGGGCGTAAAGAGCTCGTAGGCGGTTTGTCGCGTCGGCCGTGAAAACTGGAGGCTTAACCTTCAGCTTGCGGTCGATACGGGCAGACTTGAGTTCGGTAGGGGAGACTGGAATTCCTGGTGTAGCGGTGAAATGCGCAGATATCAGGAGGAACACCGGTGGCGAAGGCGGGTCTCTGGGCCGATACTGACGCTGAGGAGCGAAAGCGTGGGGAGCGAACAGGATTAGATACCCTGGTAGTCCACGCTGTAAACGTTGGGCGCTAGGTGTGGGCGACATTCCACGTTGTCCGTGCCGTAGCTAACGCATTAAGCGCCCCGCCTGGGGAGTACGGCCGCAAGGCTAAAACTCAAAGGAATTGACGGGGGCCCGCACAAGCGGCGGAGCATGTGGATTAATTCGATGCAACGCGAAGAACCTTACCTGGGCTTGACATGCACTGGAAACCGGCAGAGATGTCGGCCCCCTTGTGGCCGGTGTACAGGTGGTGCATGGCTGTCGTCAGCTCGTGTCGTGAGATGTTGGGTTAAGTCCCGCAACGAGCGCAACCCTTATCCTATGTTGCCAGCGGTTCGGCCGGGGACTCGTGGGAGACTGCCGGGGTCAACTCGGAGGAAGGTGGGGATGACGTCAAGTCATCATGCCCCTTATGTCCAGGGCTTCACACATGCTACAATGGCTGGTACAGAGGGCTGCGATACCGTGAGGTGGAGCGAATCCCTTAAAGCCGGTCTCAGTTCGGATCGCAGTCTGCAACTCGACTGCGTGAAGTCGGAGTCGCTAGTAATCGCAGATCAGCAACGCTGCGGTGAATACGTTCCCGGGCCTTGTACACACCGCCCGTCACGTCATGAAAGTCGGTAACACCCGAAGCCCATGGCCCAACCCCTTGTGGGAGGGAGTGGTCGAAGGTGGGACTGGCGATTGGGACGAAGTCGTAACAAGGTAGCCGTACCGGAAGGTGCGGCTGGATCACCTCCTTTCTAAGGAGCAACACATCCCAGCCCACGGGCTGGGAGTGGCCAGGGTTCAAGTGCCGAATGTGTACTTGCCGTGGTTGCTCAAGGAATTGTGGAACTACTGGTTATGGTCTGCTTGGTGAGAGCGGGCTCTGTTAGTACTGATCGTTCGCGGTCGTGGAACGTGGAGTCGGCGCTTGGTGAGTGGGTTGTTTGCTGGCACGCTGTTGGGTCCTGAGGCAGCACGCTGGTGTTGTTTCTGGTGTGGTGTTTGAGAACTGTAGAGTGGATGCGAGCATCTTTGTGGTCAAGTTGTTAAGAGCACATGGTGGATGTCTAGGCATCAGGAGCCGATGAAGGACGTGGGAGGCTGCGATAAGCCTCGGGGAGCTGTCAACCGAGCTGAGATCCGAGGGTGTCCGAATGGGGAAACCCAGCACCAGTTATGTGGTGTTACCCGCCGTTGAATATATAGACGGTGTGGAGGGAACGCGGGGAAGTGAAACATCTCAGTACCCGTAGGAAGAGAAAACAACCGTGATTCCGTGAGTAGTGGCGAGCGAAAGCGGATGAGGCTAAACCGTGCGCATGTCAAGCTGTCAGGCGTTGTGTGTGCGGTGTTGTGGGACCTGTCTTCCAGAAACTGACATTTCTGGCATGATGCTGCATGGTTAGTGGAATCACCTGGGATGGTGGACCGGAGTGGGTGAGAGTCCCGTACGCGAAAACTGTGTTGGTGTTGTGTGATGGTGTTCCCGAGTAGCAGCGAGCTCGTGGAATTTGCTGTGAATCTGCCGGGACCACCCGGTAAGCCTAAATACTTCCTGGTGACCGATAGCGGACTAGTACCGTGAGGGAAAGATGAAAAGTACCCCGGGAGGGGAGTGAAAGAGTACCTGAAACCGTGTGCTTACAAGCCGTCAGAGCCTTTCGGGGTGATGGCGTGCCTTTTGAAGAATGAGCCTGCGAGTTAGTGCTGCGTGGCGAGGTTAACCCGTGTGGGGTAGCCGTAGCGAAAGCGAGTCTGAATAGGGCGTTTGAGTCGCGTGGTCTAGACCCGAAGCGGAGTGATCTACCCATGGCCAGGGTGAAGCGCCGGTAAGACGGTGTGGAGGCCCGAACCCACTTAGGTTGAAAACTGAGGGGATGAGCTGTGGGTAGGGGTGAAAGGCCAATCAAACTCCGTGATAGCTGGTTCTCCCCGAAATGCATTTAGGTGCAGCGTCGTATGTTTCCCATCCGGGGTAGAGCTACTGGATGGCCTAGGGGCCTTACCGGGTTACCGAAGTCAACCAAACTCCGAATACGGGTGGGTGAGAGTGCGGCAGTGAGACGGCGGGGGATAAGCTTCGTCGTCGAGAGGGAAACAGCCCAGAACACCAGCTAAGGCCCCTAAGTGTGTGCTCAGTGGGAAAGGATGTGGGATTGCCCAGACAACCAGGAGGTTGGCTTAGAAGCAGCCATCCTTGAAAGAGTGCGTAATAGCTCACTGGTCAAGTGGTCCTGCGCCGACAATGTAGCGGGGCTTAAGCACACCGCCGAAGCTGTGTCATTCACACATTACATCGGCTCGAGTCTTTCGGGACTTGTGTCTAGTGGTGTGGATGGGTAGGGGAGCGTCCTGCATCCAGGGAAGCCGCGGTGTGAACCAGCGGTGGAGGGTGTGGGAGTGAGAATGCAGGCATGAGTAGCGAATGCAGAGTGAGAAACTCTGCCGCCGGATGACCAAGGGTTCCTGGGCCAGGCTAATCCGCCCAGGGTAAGTCGGGACCTAAGGCGAGGCCGACAGGCGTAGTCGATGGACAACGGGTTGATATTCCCGTACCCGAGCATGTGCGTCCCTGATGAGGCAGTTGATACTAACCACCCGAAGCGCAGGCTGGAGTCTTCGGACGAAGGCTTGTTGTGGAGCGTGGGGCCTGATTCTGTAGTAGTCAAGTGATGGGGTGACGCAGGAAGGTAGCTCCGCCAGTGAATGGTAGTACTGGTGTAAGCGTGTAGGCCGAGTGGTAGGTAAATCCGCCGCTCACATAGGCTGAGACGTGATGCGTAGCCGATTGAGGTGAAGTAGAGTGATCCTATGCTGCCGAGAAAAGCCTCTAGCGAGTGCGTGCACGGCCCGTACCCCAAACCAACACAGGTGGTCAGGTAGAGAATACTAAGGCGATCGGGTGAACTGTGGTTAAGGAACTCGGCAAAATGCCCCCGTAACTTCGGGAGAAGGGGGGCCAAACACCTTGAAGTCCCTTGCGGGCTAGGGGTGGGTGGCCGCAGAGACCAGCGGAAAGCGACTGTTTACTAAAAACACAGGTCCGTGCGAAGAAGTAATTCGATGTATACGGACTGACGCCTGCCCGGTGCTGGAACGTTAAGAGGACCGGTTAACTCCTTTCGGGGGGTGAAGCTGAGAATTTAAGCGCCAGTAAACGGCGGTGGTAACTATAACCATCCTAAGGTAGCGAAATTCCTTGTCGGGTAAGTTCCGACCTGCACGAATGGCGTAACGACTTTCCGGCTGTCTCAACCACAGGCCCGGCGAAATTGCATTACGAGTAAAGATGCTCGTTACGCGCGGCAGGACGGAAAGACCCCGGGACCTTTACTATAGTTTGGTATTGGTTTTCGGTTCGGTTTGTGTAGGATAGGTGGGAGACTGTGAAGCCTTCACGCTAGTGGGGGTGGAGTCGTTGTTGAAATACCACTCTGGCCGGATTGGGAATCTGAACCTACGCCCATGATCTGGGTGAGGGACAGTGCCTGATGGGTAGTTTAACTGGGGCGGTTGCCTCCTAAAGGGTAACGGAGGCGCCCAAAGGTTCCCTCAGCCTGGTTGGCAATCAGGTGTTGAGTGTAAGTGCACAAGGGAGCTTGACTGTGAGACTGACGGGTCGAGCAGGGACGAAAGTCGGGACTAGTGATCCGGCACCTCCTGGTGGAAGGGGTGTCGCTCAACGGATAAAAGGTACCCCGGGGATAACAGGCTGATCTTGCCCAAGAGTCCATATCGACGGCATGGTTTGGCACCTCGATGTCGGCTCGTCGCATCCTGGGGCCGGAGTAGGTCCCAAGGGTTGGGCTGTTCGCCCATTAAAGCGGCACGCGAGCTGGGTTTAGAACGTCGTGAGACAGTTCGGTCCCTATCCGCCGCGCGCGTAGGATACTTGCGGAAGGCTGTCCCTAGTACGAGAGGACCGGGACGGACGAACCTCTGGTATGCCAGTTGTCACGCCAGTGGCATGGCTGGTTGGCTACGTTCGGAAGGGATAACCGCTGAAGGCATCTAAGCGGGAAGCCTGTTCCTAGATGAGGTATCCCACCCCTTTGTGGGTTAAGGCCCCCAAGAGACGATTGGGTTGATAGGCCAGAAATGGAAGCGCAGTAATGTGTGGAGTTGACTGGTACTAATAGGCCGAGGACTTGCTACAAAGGTGCTTCGCATCCACTCTACGGTGTCTGAGACACCACACCGGAAACGTATGACACGTGTGTGTTGTTTCGTAGTGTTTCGGTGGTTATAGCGGCGGGGAAACGCCCGGTCCCATTCCGAACCCGGAAGCTAAGCCTGCCAGCGCCGATGGTACTGCACTCGAAGGGGTGTGGGAGAGTAGGACGCCGCCGAACTTAACTTAATGATAAAGAGTGTGGCCTCGAATCCCGGGTTGGGTTCGAGGCCACACTCTTTTTTGTGTTCAGGGGTCCTTTGCGCCGGGCGGCGGTTGGTGTGGTGCGCTGCCTGTGTCCGCGGGGCTAGTTGTTGTTTCGTGGCTTTTTCGGTGGCTGGTTCTTCGGCTTGCCGTTGTTGTCGGTGATGTTCTCGGGGTTGTTCGCGGGGGTGTTCTGGTTGCTGTTCTCGTCGCGGTTGCCGGTCGGCTGGGGCTGGGTGGTGTCCCCGCTCCCGGGCTGCGACTGTCCCCGGGGTTCGCCGCCGGTGGCGGGGGAGAGGGTCGCGGTCGCGGCGGGGACAACTGGCGCGGTCGCGGTCGGTGGCGTGGGCGGATGCTGCGGGGCCTGAGTGGCCGGGATGCCTGGGGAATCGATGTTCACCAGCGCGAAGGCACCGGCGGCCACCGCTGCGACCGCCGGGAGCGCAGCGGACAGCAGCAACTTCCTACGCCGTTTCCGCGGCTCGCCAACCGGTAGTTCCTGCGGCTCGCTAGCGGGTGGTTGTTCCTGCGAGTCGCTAACCGGCGGTTCCGGCGAGTCGCTAACCGGCGGTTGCCATGGCTCGCAAATTGGTGGGTGCCGTGGCTCATCAACCGGCGGTGCAGGCTGGTGAGCTGCCAGCGGCGTGTTGAGCGGTGCCCGTGGCAAGGCGGCCGGGAGTGGGGGTGCGGGTTCCGGCTGGAGCACCGTCTGGGCGACTGTTTCCAGTTCGAGGGCCAGCTGGGTGGCCGTCGGACGGGCGGTCGGGTGCTTGTCGGTCATGCGGCTCAGGAGGTCCCTCAGCGCGGGCGGGACCGTGTCCGGGATTTCCGGCGACCTCGTCAGCCTTGCCAGGGCGGATTCGACCATCGTGCCCGGGTATTCGCGATACCCCGTAAGGCATTCCAGCAGGATCAGGCCCAGCGCGTAGACGTCCGCCGGCGGGCCGACCTCACCGCCCCGCACCTGCTCCGGGGCCATGTACGCGGCCGTGCCGACGACCGCGCCGCTGGCGGTCAGGTCGGTACTGCCCAGCCGGTGCGCCAGGCCGAAGTCGGTGAGCAGGGGGCAGTCGCCGGCGAGGAGGATGTTCGCCGGTTTCAGGTCGCGGTGGGTGATCCCGCGGGAATGCACGTACGCGAGCGCGTCGGCGACGGCTGCGCCGAGGCGTGCCGTTTCTGCCGCCGTCAACCGGCCGTACAGGATGCGGCCCGCCAGCGTCGGGCCCTCGACCAGCTGCATCACCAGATACGCCCGGTCCAGGTCGAAGCCCGACTCGCGGAACTCGACCAGGCCGGGGTGCCGCAACTCGGCCAGCACCCGGAACTCCCGCTCCCGGCGCAGGAAATCCTGGCCGGCGACCCCGGCGTGGAACAGCTTCACCGCCACGTCCCGCTCGGTCCGCAGGTCCAGCGCCCGGTACACCACGGCACTGCTGCCCGCACCCGTCTTCGACAGCAGGCGGTACCGCCCGCCCACCAGCGCCGGGCTCACCGGCTCCTCGGCGAAAACGGGCAGGTCGAACCGCGGCAACGTGTGGTCCGCCGAACTCACCGCCGGGCTCCTCAGCTCCTCGAACGAACGCGCGAGCTGTCAGGGTTACCCGGACGGGGGGCAGGCCAAACCTCGGAAATCAGCCGACCGGGGCCAGCGCCAGTTCCCCGGTCACGCGCATCGACGGGTCCTGGTCCAGACCGGTCTCCACGCCGAGCACGCCCAGCGCGGCCAGGGTGACCGGCAGCCGGGCGCGGTCGCCGCCGTCGGCGATCTTGATGCCGAGCGCGGAGCCGTCCGGCAGCGCGGCGACCTGCACGCCTTCGAATCCGTCTTTCGCGATCAGGCCGGGCACCGACCGCATCAGCCTGGTCACGTCACGCCGGGTCCCGGCCACCATCTCCGGGTGCCGCCGGATCGCGTGCGCCACGGTGCCCTCGGCGGTGTCCGGGTCGGCTGCCGCGATGCGCCCGATCGCCCTGGTCAGCCCGAGCAGGGAGATCGAGAACAGCGGGGCACCGCAGCCGTCGGCGGCCACCTTCGCGATCTCCTCGCCGGACAGCTCGGTGACCACGTTCGCGATCTCGCGCTGCAGCGGGTGATCCGGCCGCAGGTAGTCCTTTGTGGACCAGCCGTGGTCGCGGCTGACCGCCAGCATCGCCGCGTGCTTGCCGGAGCAGTTGTGCGAGAGCTTGCTGGCCGGGCGCCCGGCGGTCAGCCAGGCGTCCCGGACCACCGGGTCGTACGGCAGGTCCACCGGGTTGCGGAGATCGGCCCGGGTGCACCCGGCGTCGCCCAGGATGCGGCGGACCCCGGCGAGGTGGAAGTCCTCGCCGGAGTGGCTGGCCGCGACCAGCGCGCGGAGGTCGTCCGGCAGGTCGAGGCCGAGCCGGGTCATCGCCACCGCCTGCAGCGGTTTCGCCGCCGAGCGCGGGTAGCCGGGCGACTTCACGTCACCGGTGGCGAAGCGCACCTCGCCGTCCGGGCCGAGCACCACGACGGAGCCGAAGTGGACGCTCTCGACCATCCCGTCGCGCAGGACGTGGAGCAGTGGAACGTGGTCGATCACGGCCTGCCCTCGCCCAGTGCCTTCGTGGTGTCCACCCGCTTGCGGACGACGAACCAGCCGACCACCAGCGCCAGCACGATCGCGGGCAGCGACAGCAGGGTCAGCCTGCCCAGCTCGTCGAACCACATCAGCACCACCACGCTGGCCAGGAAGACCAGGGTGACGATCTCGGTGACCGGGGAGCCGGGCAGCCGGAACGACGGCCGCTGCGCCAGCCCGGCCTTCGCCTTCCGCCAGAACAGCAGGTGCGACAGCATGATGATGCCCCAGGTGGACAGGATGCCGATGGCGGCGAAGTTCAGCACGATCTCGAAGGCGTCCGCGGGCACCACGTAGTTCAGGCCGACGCCCAGCACGCAGATCGCCGCGGTGAGCAGGATGCCGCCGTAGGGCACGTGGTTGCGGTTCATCACGCCGGTGAACTTCGGCGCCGAACCGGCCACCGCCATCGAGCGCAGGATGCGGCCGGTGGAGTACAGCCCGGAGTTCAGGCTCGACATCGCCGCGGTCAGCACCACCAGGTTCATCACGTCACCCGCGGCGGGGATGCCGATGTTCGACAGCACGGTGACGAACGGGCTTTCGCCCTTGGTGTAGGAACTCCACGGCATCAGCATCGCCAGCAGCACCACCGAGCCGACGTAGAAGACACCGATCCGCCACATGATCGAGTTGATCGCCTTCGGCATGATCTTCGCCGGTTCGGCGGTCTCCCCGGCGGTGACGCCGACCAGCTCGACCGAGGCGTAGGCGAACACGATGCCCTGGATCACCAGCACCAGCGGGAGCAGGCCGTTCGGCAGGAAACCGCCCTCGCTGCCGAGCAGGCCGACGCTCGGCGTGGTGCCGTTGATCGGGTCGCCGGTGACCAGCAGGAAGATGCCGATGCCCATGAAGATGACCAGCGCGGCCACCTTGATGATGGCGAACCAGAACTCCAGCTCGCCGAACAGCTTCACCGAGACCAGGTTCAGCACCAGCACGATGGCCAGCGCGACCAGCGCCAGCACCCACTGCGGGATCGGCGTGAAGAAGCTCCAGAAGTGGGCGTACAGCGCGATCGCGGTGATGTCCGCGATGCCGGTGGTGGCCCAGTTGAGGAAGTACATCCACCCGGCGACGTAGGCGCCCTTCTCGCCCATGAACTCACGCGCGTAGGAGACGAACGCGCCGGAGGACGGGCGGTGCAGGATCAGCTCGCCGAGCGCGCGCACCACGAAGAAGGCGAAGAGGCCGCAGATGGCGTAGGCGACCGCGAGCGCGGGCCCCGCCGAGGCGAGCCTGCCGCCGGCGCCGAGGAACAGGCCGGTGCCGATGGCGCCGCCGATGGCGATCATGCTGATGTGCCGCGGCTTGAGCGCCTTGCTGTAGCCGGCGTCCCCGGCGTCGACCGGTTCGGCCGTCGCCTTGGCCGGCTGCAGGATCTGGTCCGTCACGGGTGCTCCGAGGGTCGGTGCGCGTCTTTGCGCACGATGGTTTCGAGGGTTCGCTCGACGTTGTCGAGGTGCCGGGTCATCGCTTCGACGGCGGCCGCTTCGGCCCCGTCGGCGATGGCGCGCACGATTTCGGCGTGCTCGGCGTTGGACTCGGCCTGGCGGTCGCCGAGCTGGTTGAGGAAGCTCGACTGGCGGGAGAGCGCGTCGCGGATCTCCTCGATGACCTTGCCGAAGGCCGGGTTGCCCGAGGCCTGGGCGATGGTGATGTGGAACAGGCTGTCCAGCGCCACCCAGCCGGTGTTGTCGGTTTCGGCGCCCATCTTGTCGAGCAGGTGCTCGAGCAGGTCGAGGTCGTCCTGGCCGCGGCGCAGGGCCGCGTACCCGGCGACCGGGATCTCCACGTGCCTGCGGACCTCGAACAGGTCGCGGGCCGAGTAGTCGCCGAAGACCGGGTTCTCCACCGGGCCCGCGGCCGCGACGAAGGTGCCCTTGCCCGGGCGGGATACGGTCAGCCCGAGTGCCTGCAGCGCGCGCAGCGCCTCGCGCACCACCGAGCGGCTGACCTCGAACTCCGCCGACAGCGCGGCCTCCGACGGCAGCTTGCCGCCGACGGCGTAGTCTCCGCGCTCGATGGCGCCGCGGAGCCCGGCGAGCACCGCCTCCATCGCGGTCATCCGCCGGGCGGTATGTCCGACTGTCTGGCTGTCTGACAGGTTCACGAGGGGTGATGGTGCGGTCGCGCGCTCGGCGTTGTCAAGCGGACCGGACGGCGGGTGCATACCGGCGGGTTTGGCTTGCGGGGCCGGGAATTCCGCGTTGAGCTGCGGGGTGGGCGGCGCGGGGTGGATCTTGGTGTGCCGCGCGGGTGAGCTGGGTCACTAGGGAGTTCCAGCGGTCGGCTGCGCCGAGCTGAAGGGGGCTTGAGCCGAGGGGTGCGGCTTACCTGAGGGGTTCGGCTGAGCGGCGTGCCGCTGATGCTGACGATCTTGGGTTGGCATAGGGTGGATCCCCCGGGTGACGGGCGCGGCCGGTTGGTGTTCAGGGGAGGTTTTTGCTGGTGTCCAAGGACTCTTTTGTCCACCTGCATGTGCACACCGAGTACTCGATGCTGGACGGTGCGGCGAAGATCGCGCCGTTGTTCGCGGAGGCGTCGCGGTTGGGGATGCCGGCGGTGGGGATGACCGACCACGGCAACATGTACGGGGCGGACGAGTTCTACCAGCAGGCCCGCAAGGCCGGGATCACGCCGATCATCGGGATCGAGGCGTATGTGGCGCCGGAGTCGCGGTTCCACAAGAAGCCGGTGTTCTGGGGGCAGTCCAACCAGCGTGGCGCGGATGAGTTCGGTGAGGGTGGGGACGTCTCGGGTGGGGGCGCCTACACGCACATGACGATGCTGGCGGAGAACGCGGCGGGGTTGCGGAACCTGTTCCGGTTGTCGTCGCTGGCGAGCCTGGAGGGGTATTACCGGAAGCCGCGGATGGATCGGGAGCTGATCTCGGAGCATCACGAGGGGATCATCGCCACGACGGGGTGCCCGTCGGGTGAGGTGCAGACGCGGTTGCGGCTGGGGCAGAAGGCCGAGGCGATCCAGGCGGCGTCGGACTACAAGGACATTTTCGGGCCGGACAACTTCTTCCTGGAGTTGATGGATCACGGGTTGCCGATCGAGCGGTCGGTGCGGGAGGGGCTGCTGGAGATCGGCAGGCAGCTGGGGATCCGGCCGCTGGCGACGAACGATTCGCATTATGTGACGCGGGATCAGGCGGATACGCACAGTGCGTTGCTGTGTGTGCAGGCGGGTAAGACGCTGAATGACCCGAACCGGTTCAAGTTCGATGGTGATGGTTACTACCTGAAGTCCGCGGCGGAGATGCGGGAGTACTGGGACACCGAGGTCCCGGGCGCGGCGGACTCGACGTTGATGATCGCCGAACGCGTCCAGTCCTACGAAGAGGTCTACGCGCACAAGGACCGCCTCCCGTTCTTCGAGGTGCCCGAGGGCTACGACCAGGGCGCCTGGCTGCGCGAGGAGGTCCAGCGCGGCCTCAAGTGGCGTTTCCCCAACGGCGCGCCCGAGGGCTACCAGGAGCGCCTCGAGGTCGAGCTGGACGTCATCATCGGCAAGGGCTTCCCCGCCTACTTCCTGATCGTCGCCGACCTGATCAACTACGCCCGCCGCGTCGGCATCCGCGTCGGCCCGGGCCGTGGTTCGGCCGCCGGTTCGCTGGTCGCCTACGTGCTCGGTATCACCAACCTGGACCCGATCCCGCAGAAGCTGCTGTTCGAGCGGTTCCTCAACCCCGAGCGCGTCTCGATGCCCGACATCGACATCGACTTCGACGACCGCCGCCGCGGTGAGATGATCCGCTACGCCACCGACAAGTACGGCGTGGACAAGGTTGCCCAGGTGATCACCTTCGGCACCATTAAGACCAAGGCGGCGATCAAGGACGCCGCACGAGT
The DNA here is from genome assembly GCF_003312875.1 of Amycolatopsis albispora. Classification (NCBI taxonomy): domain Bacteria; kingdom Bacillati; phylum Actinomycetota; class Actinomycetes; order Pseudonocardiales; family Pseudonocardiaceae; genus Amycolatopsis; species Amycolatopsis albispora. Next base: position 3,899,014 of record NZ_CP015163.1, on the reverse strand, counting down.
CCACTACGGACAGCCCGGCTACGCGATCGCGGACAAGATCTCCAAGGCCCTGCCGCCGCCGATCATGGCCAAGGACATCCCGCTCTCGGGCATCGTCGACCCCAAGCACGAGCGCTACGGCGAAGCCGCCGAGGTGCGCTCGCTGATCGAGACCGACTCCGAGGTCGCCACCATCTTCGAGACCGCGCGCGGCCTCGAAGGGCTGATCCGCAACGCCGGTGTGCACGCCTGCGCGGTGATCATGTCGAGCGAGCCGCTGACCAACGCGATCCCGTTGTGGCAGCGCGACGACGGCTCCATCATCACCGGCTGGGACTACCCGTCGTGCGAGGCCATCGGCCTGCTGAAGATGGACTTCCTCGGCCTGCGCAACCTGACCGTCATCGGCGACGCGATCGACAACATCAAGGCCAACCGCGGGGTCGACATCGATCTCGACACCCTGGGCGTCGACGATCCGGAGACCTACAAGCTGCTCGCCCGCGGTGACACGCTCGGCGTGTTCCAGCTGGACGGCGGGCCGATGCGTGACCTGCTGCGCCGCATGCAGCCCACGCGGTTCGACGACATCGTCGCGGTCGGCGCGCTGTACCGCCCCGGCCCGATGGGCATGAACGCGCACAACGACTACGCCGACCGCAAGAACGGGCGGCAGAACGTCAAGCCGATCCACCCCGAGCTGGACGAGCCCCTGAAGGAGATCCTGGCCGACACCTACGGCCTGATCGTCTACCAGGAGCAGATCATGCACATCGGCCAGAAGGTGGCCGGTTACTCGATGGGCCGCGCGGACGTGCTCCGCCGCGCGATGGGCAAGAAGAAGCAGGAAGTCCTCGAGAAGGAGTTCGAGGGCTTCGAAGCCGGGATGAAGGCCAGCGACCTGGTGCCCGGCGGCTTCTCCGACGAGGCGATCAAGGCGCTCTGGGACACGATCCTCCCGTTCGCCGGCTACGCGTTCAACAAGAGCCACGCGGCCGCCTACGGCCTGATCTCGTACTGGACCGCGTACCTCAAGGCCAACTACACCGCGGAGTACATGGCCGCGCTGCTGACCTCGGTCGGCGACAACAAGGACAAGTCGGCCATCTACCTGTCCGAGTGCCGCCGCCTCGGGATCAAGGTGCTGCCGCCGGACGTCAACGAGTCGGCCCAGCGGTTCGCGGCCGTCGGGGACGACATCCGCTTCGGCATGGGCGCGGTCCGCAACGTCGGCGCGAACGTGGTCGAGTCGATCATCAAGACCCGCGAGGAGAAGGGCAAGTACACCTCGTTCACCGACTTCCTGGACAAGTCGGAGCTGGTGGCCTGCAACAAGCGGGTGATCGAGTCGCTGATCAAGGCCGGGGCCTTCGACTCCATGGGCAACACGCGGCTGTCCATGGTCCAGGCACACGAGGAGGCCGTGGAAGCGGTCGTGCCGCTCAAGCGCCAGCAGGCGATGGGCCAGTTCGACCTGTTCGGGCCGATGGGTGACGAACCCGATGACGCCGCCGCCGCGGCTGCTTCGTCCCCGCTGGCGCACCTGAAGTTCAGCGACGAGGAGTACCCGCGCAAGCAGCTGCTCTCCTACGAGCGCGAGATGCTGGGCCTCTACGTTTCGGCGCACCCGCTGGATGGGGCCGAGCGGATCCTGCGCAAGCACGCGAAGAAGCCGATCGCGGCGATCCTGGCCGATCCGCCGAAGGAAGGCGAGATCGTGGTGTCCGGGCTGATCACGTCGCTGGAGCGGCGGGTCAACAAGAAGGGCGAGCCCTGGGCGATCTGCACGGTGGAGGACATGGACGCCTCGCTGGAGGTGCTGTTCTTCCCGAAGTCCTACGCGATCTTCGCGGCGGACCTGGTCGAGGACAACGCGGTGCTGGTCAAGGGCCGGGTCAACTGGCGCGAGGAGAAGATGTCGGTGTTCGGCGGCGGGCTGGTGCCGCTGGACCTGTCCGACGCCGCGATCGGGGACGAGGAACCGCCGCTGGTGCTGCTGGTCGCCGCGGAGAAGCTCGACCAGTCGGTGGTCAGCGAGCTGAAGTCGACCCTGCTGGCGCACAAGGGTGACACCCCGGCGCACCTGAAGCTGATGGGCAAGCAGGGGCAGCGGATGTACGCGCTGGACGACTACCCGGTGCGGGTCAGTTCGATGCTGATGGGCGAGTTGAAGAGCATTCAAGGCATCACGGCGAACACGTGATCTCGGTGGCCCCGGTGAGCCGGGGCTGCCGATCCGCGCGACGATGGTCGGGTGAGCACAGCCGAGGCCGGTCAACGCGTCGAACCCGATCCCCGTCGCTGGAAGGCGCTCGCGGTGACCTTGACCGCGGGCTTCATGGTGCTGCTCGACGTCAGCATCGTGAACGTGGCCCTGCCGTCGATGCAGCGCGACCTCGGGGCGTCGGCCGGCGGCATGCAGTGGGTGGTTTCCGGTTACGCGCTGACCTTCGGCCTGGTGCTGGTGGCGGGCGGCAGGCTCGGCGACGCGCTGGGCAGGCGGCGGATGTTCCTGTTCGCGCTCACCGGTTTTGTGCTGACCAGCGCGCTCGCCGGGGCCGCGCCGACCGAGCTGCTGCTGATCCTGGCCCGGCTGCTGCAGGGCGTCGCGGGCGGGCTGCTCACCCCGCAGAACACCGGCCTGATCCAGGAGTTGTTCTCCGGCCCGGAACGCGGGCGCGCGTTCGGCATGTTCGGGGCCACGGTCGGGCTGTCCACCGCGGTCGGCCCGGTGCTGGGCGGGGTGATCCTGGCCGCGTTCGGTGATCCGGACGGCTGGCGGTGGGTGTTCTTCGTGAACATCCCGATCGGTGCGCTGGCGCTGGTGCTCGCGGCCAGGCTGCTGCCGAAGTCACCGCGGCGGCTGCGCGGGCTGGGGTCCGAACTGGACTTCGTCGGCGCGTTGCTGCTCGGGCTGGCGGTGGCCGGGGTGCTGTTCCCGGTGATGGAGGCCGAGCAGGGCGGGCTCACCGGCCTGTGGTGGATGTTCCCGCTCGCCGTGCTGCTGGGTGCGGTTTTTGTCTGGTGGGAACGGCGGCTGGTCCGGCTGGAGCGGGCGCCGCTGCTGGACGTCCGGTTGTTCACCAGCGTGCGCGGGTTCACCAGCGGCGCCACGCTCGGCTCGGTCTACTTCTGCGCGTTCACCGGGATCTGGCTGGTTTTTGCGATGTTCTTCCAGCAGGGCCTGGGATACACGCCGCTGGAGTCGGGGCTGGCGGTGACGCCGTTCGCGGTCGGCTCGGCGGTTTCGTCGGTGGTGGCGGGCAGGCTGGTCGAGCGCTGGGGTCGCCGGCTGACGGTGACCGGGCTGACCATGGTGGTGGTCGGCATGGTCGGCTCGGGCGTGGCGGTGCTGCTGTTCCCGCAGCACGCCGGATTCGCGGTGGCGTTGCCGTTGCTGATCGGCGGGCTCGGCGGCGGCATGGTGATCTCGCCGAACACCACGCTGACCCTGGAGTGCGTGCCGACCGCGATGGCCGGGGTGGCCGGGGGCGCGCTGCAGACCGGGCAGCGCATCGGCACGGCGATCGGCACGGCCTTGCTCGCCTCGGTTTTCCACGCCGTGGTCACCGGATCGGGTGAGGATTACCCGGTGGCGCTGGCGGTGTCGATGGGCTGCGCGGCGGCGCTCACCGCGGTCGCGCTCGGGCTCGGCGTTTTTGAGCTCCGGCGGCGGCGCGTCGCAGTCGGGGAAGCGCCCAGCGTATTCGTTGATAGTCCATCCGGGTGACACGTCGGTCAGCTAATGGCGCTACGCAGAGCAACTGTGACAGGCTTTTGGCACCTTCGTGAGGGGGGAAACCGTTACCCGCTGTGGTAATTCCGGTCAGCTGCTTGTGCCGGATCGGCTCCCGGACGCGCATCCGGGAGGAGCTCTCGGCCCGCCCGTCGCCGACGGCCGCGGGGGATCGCACGGTGACCGCTGAGAGCGTCACCCGAGGACGGGCAGCACGCGCGAAGGACCACTGGGGTGGGCTCGGGAACGGGGAGAACCCGGGCCCACTCCAGTACGATCCCGGGCCGTGACCACCGAGGAACGGCAGCGCCACCACGTCCGCGTCTGGTACCGGCCGATGCGCGCCAGGGACGCCCGCGAACCACACCGCGCCGCGACCCCGCTGGAACTGCTCTTCGACCTCTGCTTCGTGGTGGCTGTCGCGCAGGCCGCCGCCGGGCTGCACCACGCCGTCGCGGAGAACCACACCGGGGAGGGGCTGGTCGGCTTCCTGATGGTGTTCTTCGCCATCTGGTGGGCGTGGATGAACTTCACCTGGTTCGCCTCGGCCTTCGACACCGACGACGGGCCGTATCGGCTGACCACCCTGGTGCAGATCGCGGGCAGCCTGGTGGTCGCGGCGGGCATCGAGCGCGCCTTCGACGGCGACTTCCGCGTGATCATCATCGGGTACGTGGTGATGCGGCTGGCCATGGTCACCCAGTGGCTGCGCGCGGCGCGGTCCGATGTGGACTGCCGTCCGACGTCGCTGCGGTACGCCGCGGGCATCGTGCTCGCGCAGCTCTGCTGGGTGGGCTGGCTGTTCCTGCCCGCGGCGTGGCAGCTTCCGGCGTTCCTGGTGTTCGTGCTGCTCGAGCTGGCCACACCGGTGATCGCGGAACGCGCGCACGGCACGAGCTACCACCGGCACCACATCGCCGAGCGGTACGGGCTGTTCACCATCATCGTGCTCGGCGAAACGATCCTCAGCTCCACCAACGCCTTCCGTGAGGCCATCGCCGAAGGACACGTGGCGGACCTGGTGTCGCTGGCGGTCGCCGCGCTGGTGATCGTGTTCTCCCTGTGGTGGCTGTACTTCGACCAGCCCGGTCACGTTCGGCTGACCACCCTGCGTGCCTCGCTCAACTGGGGTTACGGGCACTACGTGATCTTCGCTTCGCTGGCCGCGCTGGGTGCCGGGATCGAGGTGGCCGTGGACTACGACACGCACACCGCGCACATCGGCGGCGTGGCCACCGCGCTGGCCACCACGATCCCGGTGGCGTTGTTCCTGCTCAGCGTGTGGGTGCTGCACGTGGGCGTGCGCAACGAATGCCGCCCGATCGCGATCGGCTTCCCGGTCGCCGCGGTGCTGGTGCTGTTGTCCACCTTCAGCCCGGCGCCCATCCACTTCACCGCCGGGGTCTGCGCGTTGCTGGTGCTGACGGTGGTGCTGGCCACGCGCGGCCACCCGGTCGAAGAGAATGCTTGACGTGGTTTGCGTGGCGGTGCGGGTGGCGGAGCCGGTTGACGGCCCCACCGCAAGCGGCTCCGCCGCTTCAGGAAATGCCCAGGGCGTTAGTGCAGAGCGCTACCGGCTACCCACTGTTCCCACGGCACGGCCCAGTCGCCGTAGAGGTCCCAGACCGGTAGCTGCGGGCCGCCGGAGTTGGTCACCTCGACCACGTCACCGAGGCCGAGGTTGTCGAAGAACCACTTGGCGTTCTCGGCGTTGAGGTTGATGCAGCCGTGGGAGACGTTCGAGCTGCCCTGCTGGCCGACGCTGTTCGGGTTCTCGTGCACGAACTCGCCGTCGTTCGAGATCCGCAGCGACCACTTCTCCTGCGTCCGGTAGTAACCGGGGGAGCCCTGGCAGACGCCGTAGGTGCACGAGTCCATGGTGTAGCTCTCGTGCTTCTCGGAGATCACGTGCGCGCCGAGATGGGTCGGCGTGGCGTCCTTGCCCATCGAGATCGGCATGGTCTTCACCAGCGCTCCACTGTGGAATATCTGCATCTGCTCGGTGTTGCCGTCGGCCTTGGCCACCCAGGAATCGTGCACCCGGTACGTTTCCTCGCGGTCCTGCGCGCCGTAGACACCGCCGCCGAAATCGACGCCGTACACCTTCGCCGCCACTTTCAGCGTGGTGCCGGGCCGCCAGTACTCCTTGGGTCGGTAGTGCACGTTCTGGTCGTCGATCCAGTACCAGCCGCCCTCCTGCGCCGGTTCGGAGACCACCGACAGCGACTTTTCCACGTTCGCCTTCGCGGCGTCGCCCTTCACCGGCTGGCTGAACTGGAACACGATCGGCTGGCCGACGCCGATCCCGGCCTGCGCGACCGCGCCCGGCGCCGGGATCAGGTTCGGCTCGGCCTGCTGCTTCGGCGTCAGCGTGCTGATCCGCGCCTGCTGTTCGACCGGTTTTCCTTGCTGGTCAACGGCTTTCGCGGTGATCGTGTAGCTGGCGCCGTACCCGAGCGGCTCGGCCGAGGTCCAGCTGGTGCGGTCCGGCGCGAGCGTGCCCTTGACCTGCGTCCCCCGCGCGGTGTTGGCCACGGTCACCTCGGTCAGGCCCGCGTTCTCGGTGTGCACGGTGATCGGCGTGACCGGGCTGAGGTCCTGCCCGCCCGCCGGTTCGATGCGCACCACCGGCTGGCCCGGCTCGGGCGCGGCGGTTTCCCCGGAATCGCCCGCCGAGCACGCGGAAAGCAGTAGCAACGCGGCCAGCGGAAGCAAGAGTAAAGACTTCTTGGGTGCCATGTGATCTCTTTTTTAAGAATTGACGCGGTGGATTTCCCTCGACGTCAAAAGTACCCGAGATCGGGGTCAAGGCGTGGCGAGGCCGGGCACCCCGTAAAGGCCGGGACCGTGCACGGAAAGGTTTTCCAGGTGCTTTTTGGCCGATTTGTACGCGAGTGCGGTGAATTCGCCGGTGTGCCGGAAGTCGAGCGGGCTCACCCGCACGGGTGCCGGCCCGGGCAGGTAGACCACCGGCACCTCGGCCGCGGCGATCGGCGCCTCCAGCACCGCCTGGTTCCGCATGCTGATCATCGCGGTGAACATCAGCACCTCGGCCAGGGTCTGCGGCCGGGACGGCAGCTGGCCGGGAAACGCGCAGTCCAGCACGACCAGCGACTTCGCGCCCATCGCGATCGCCTGGCGCATCGGCACGTTGGCCACCAGCCCGCCGTCGTAGAGCAGCCTGCCCTCGTGCTCGACCGGCGGGTAGATGCCCGGGATGGCGCAGCTGGCCAGCAGCGCGGGCCGCAGCTCGCCCGAGCGGATGAGCCGCGGCTCGGCCGTCTCCACGTCGGTGGTCACCACGCCCAGCGGCAGCGCGAGGTCCTCGAAGGTGACGCCCTCGCCGAGGTACTCGTCGACGATCGCGGCCAGCCCGGTGTTCGGGAACAGGTTGGTGCCGCTGTGCCGCAGCGTGCGGACCTGGCTGAACACCCCGCCGGGAAAGGCTTCGTGCCGGGTCATCCTGGTCCAGATGCGCTGCAGCCGCTCGGCCTGCTCGGCCGGGTCGTCGCTCTTGAGGGCGAGCACGGCGCCGTTGAGCGAGCCGACCGAGGTGCCGGTCACCAGGTCGGGGGTCAGCCCGGCTTCGGTCAGCGCCCGCAGCATGCCGACCTGCATCGCGCCCAGGCTGCCACCGCCGCCGAGCACGAACGCGAGCGGGCGCGGGAGTCCTGCCGTGGTCATCCGCCTTGCCTCCTGATCGGGGTCGAACTCTTCAGTAACGTAGCCCGCCTGCCGGTTTCCCTTTCGCTACTGATGGGTAACACTGGTCACAGTTTCCGGAAGTGACTTGACGGGACTCGTCGATTCGAGGAAGGGGAGGCTGTCGTGGCCGACCAGCCCAAGGTGACGGAGAAGGAAGCCCGTGCGGTGGCCGAGGAGGCGAGGGAGAGCGGCTGGCAGAAGCCCTCCTTCGCCAAGGAGCTGTTCCTCGGCCGGTTCCGGCTCGACCTGGTGCACCCGCACCCACGGCCGTCCGCCGAGGACGAGGCGAAGGCGGAGCGGTTCCTCACGCAGCTCCGCGCCTACTGCGAGACCCTCGACGGCACGGTCATCGAGCGCGAGTCCCGCATCCCGGACGAGTTCGTCAAGGGATTCGCCGAGCTGGGCTGCTTCGGCATCAAGATCCCCGAGGCCTACGGCGGGCTCGGGCTGACCCAGTACGCCTACAACCGCGCGCTGATGATGGCGGCTTCGGTGCACCCGACGATCGGCGCGCTGCTGTCCGCGCACCAGTCCATCGGTGTGCCCGAACCGCTCAAGCTGGCCGGCACCGAGGAGCAGAAGAAGCGGTTCCTGCCGCGATGCGCGAAGGGCGCGGTCACCGCGTTCCTGCTCACCGAGCCCGACGTCGGCTCGGACCCGGCGCGCCTGGCCACCGCCGCGGTGCCGGTCGACGGCGGCGAGGCCTACGAACTCGACGGCGTGAAGCTGTGGACCACCAACGGCGTGGTCGCCGAACTCGTGGTGGTGATGGCCCGCGTGCCCAAGAGCGAGGGGCACCGCGGCGGGGTCACCGCGTTCATCGTCGAGGCCGATTCGCCGGGGATCACCGTCGAGCACCGCAACGCGTTCATGGGCCTGCGTGGTATCGAGAACGGGGTGACCCGGTTCCACCAGGTGCGGGTGCCGAAGGAGAACGTGGTCGGCCGCGAGGGCGACGGGCTCAAGATCGCGCTGACCACGCTGAACACCGGGCGCCTGTCCATTCCGGCGATGTGCGCCGGGGCGGCGAAGTGGTGCCTGAAGATCGCGCGGGAGTGGTCCGGCGAGCGGGTCCAGTGGGGCAAGCCGGTCGGCGAGCACGCCGCGGTGGCGAACAAGATCTCCTACATCGCGGCCACGTCGTACGCGCTGGAGGCCGTGCTCGACCTGTCCGGGCACATGAGCGACGAGGGCCGCAACGACATCCGGATCGAGGCGGCGCTGGCGAAGCTGTGGGCCAGCGAGGTGTCCTGCCTGATCGCCGACGAGCTGATGCAGATCCGCGGTGGCCGCGGCTACGAGACGGCCGAATCGCTGGCCGCGCGCGGGGAACGCGCGGTGCCGGTCGAGCAGCTGGTGCGCGACCTGCGGATCAACCGGATCTTCGAGGGCTCCTCGGAGATCATGCGGTTGCTGATCGCGCGCGAGGCGGTCGACTCGCACCTCACCGCGGCGGGTGATCTCGCCGATCCCGAAGCCGACGTCAAGGCCAAGGCGAAGGCCGCCGCGAAGGCCAGCGGGTTCTACGCGAAGTGGCTGCCGAAGCTGGTCGCGGGCAAGGGGCAGGTGCCGACCTCGTACCCCGAGTTCGGCGCGCTGGCCGGGCACCTGCGCTACGTCGAGCGGACCGCCAGGAAGCTGGCGCGGTCCACGTTCTACGGCATGGCGCGCTGGCAGGCCGGGCTGGAGAAGCGGCAGGGCTTCCTCGGGCGGATCGTGGACATCGGCGCCGAGCTCTTTGCCATGTCGGCGGCCTGCGTGCGCGCGGAGATGCAGCGCGAGGTCAACCGTGAAGAGGGCGAGGCGGCCTACGAACTCGCCGACGCCTTCTGCCGCCAGTCCAGGCTGCGGGTCGAAGCGCTGTTCGACGCCCTGTGGGACAACACCGACGACATCGACCACAAGATCGCGCGCAGCACGCTCAAGGGCCGGTACACCTGGCTCGAAGAGGGCGTGCTCGACCCGAGCGAGGGCACCGGCCCCTGGATCACCGACTGGAAGGCGGGCGCGTCGAGCCGCGAGAACGTGGCTCGCCGCTACCTGCCGTCCACTCAGAACGGGAACTGACCGGCCCGGAGGTCGCGGACCAGCTCGTCGCGCTGCGGACCGGTCGCCACCCTGGCGTCCGGGACCGCGGTCTCCGGGCCGCAGAAGACGTCCTGCTCGGGCAGCGTGCCGTGCACCAGGAAGGCGGTGGCGGCGTTCGACCCGCAGGCGTTCTGCGTGGTCAGGTAGGTGCCGTGGCCGCCCTGGTCGGCCAGCACCAGGCGGGCGCGGTCGCCGAGCGACTTGCGCATGGCCAGCGCGCCGGGCAGCGGGGTGGCCGGGTCACGCAGGTTCTGCAGGAGCAGGACGGTCGGCTGGCCGCGGTCGGTCACCTCGACCGGCGGCTCCGGCTGGTGCGGCCAGAAGGCACACGGCCAGACGTTGGACGGCATGCCCGCGGTGATCGGGTACAGCTTGCGGTCGCGGTCGACCTCGCGCTGGTACACCTTCGGCTCACGCGGCCAGCCGGCCTCGTTGCAGGCGATCGACCACAGCGTCGCGGGGAAGGACTGCGTCTCGTCGGGCAGTTGCCGGGCTTCGGCGGCCTGCACGGCGTCGCCGAGCTTGGCGGCCTGCCACAGCTTCGCCAGTGATGGGAAGCTCTCGTCGCCGTACAGCGCGCCACGGGTCTCTTCGCGGAAGTTGTTGCCGGACAAGGGTTTTGTGCTGGTGTTCAGTGGCGTCGCGTCGAGCTTGGCGGCCAGGGTGAAGTAGGTTTCGCGGACGGCTTCCGGGGTTTCGCCGAGTTCGTAGGTGCCGTGCCGGGCGGCGGTCCAGGCGGCGAAGTCCTCGAAGCGTTCCTCGTTGGCCAGTCCCCAGAGCTGCCAGACGCGGCGCCAGACGTCGGTCGGGTCGACCACGGCGTCGAGCACCACGCGGTCGCTGCGGTCCGGGAAGAGCGTGGTGTAGACGGCGCCGAGGTAGGAGCCGTAGCTGCCGCCGAAGTAGGAGATCTTCTCCTCACCGAGCGCGGCGCGGATGCGGTCCATGTCGCGGGCGGTGTTGGCGGTGGTGACGTGGGGGATTTCGGTGCTCGTCGCGCACTGCTTCGCCACCTGCTCGGCGTACGCGAGGTTCTCGGTGATCGAGCCGTCGGGCGCGGGGTAGGGCATGAGCTTGGTGACGTTCAGCTGCTCGGGCGTGAGTTCGCAGGAGACCGGGGTGCTGGCGCCGGTGCCGCGGGGGTCGAAGCCGATGAGGTCGTACTGGTCGGTCACCCCGCGCGGCGCGAGGCCGCCGACGGCCTGCGGCATGAGCCGCCCGGCCGACCCGGGACCGCCGGGATTGAGCAACAGCACCCCGCGGCGGTTCGCGCCGGTGGCCTTGAGGCGGGAGAGCGCGATCTTGACCTGCGGGCCGTCGGGCACGTCGTAGTCCTGGGGCACGGAGATCTCGGCGCATTCGAGCTTGCCGCCGAACTCCTCGGGACAGGGCGCCCAGGCCGGGCCCTCCTGAGCGGTGGCGGGCATACCCGCCGCGGCGATGGTGGCGAGTGCCAGTACCGCCAGCCCTGTCCTGATTCCGCGCATGCTGCCTCCAGACGGCCTCGGTTGCTGGGGACCACCCAACTACCGCCGTTGCGGCGACGCATCCCTCCGCCGCGGAGCCCACCCGTTCGAGTCCCACACTCAGCCACCCGAGTTGCCTGGCCCAGCACGGAAAGCGGGGCCCGGGTCGCCCGGGGGTGTGAGGATGGGGGCATGGCGACCTGGTTCCGCACGTACCACGCGGCCGAGGATCTGTGGCTGTATTTCGAGACCGATGACGAGGGCTGGGCGACGCGTCAGGTCGAGGTCCGGGGGAAGGACTCACGGCCGGTGACAGCTGCTTCGCTGGACGAGGTGCTGCATCTGCGTGATCACGCCGACCTCCCGGCGATGGGCCGCTACGAACGGCAGTACGGCGTACTGGCCGAGGCGCCGCTCGACGGCTGGCGGGACCAGCCGCGGGCAGCCGAGATCTCCGCGGCCGAGTTCGAGCACCGGTGGATCGAGGCCAGGCGAATTCTCGGTGCTTCGGGCTGAGCTCCCGACTCCGCAACGGAAAACGAAGCGCCCCCGAGTGCGGGACTCGGGGGCGCGCCGGGCTGGGCGGTCAGGGCTGGGCCGGCTCGGTTTCCACGGTGGTGGTGGCCTTGGCGGCCTCCGCGGCTTCCTTCGCCTTGGCGCGCTTCCGCTTCACCAGGACAAAGGCGACGAAGGCTGCGGCGATCAAGCCCAGCACCACCCAGCTGCCCTTGCCGACGGCCGACTCCAGCTGCTCGGCGGCTTCACCGGCCGCCGCGCCGATGCCGATGTGCAGGGCGCACCAGGCCGTCGCGCCGACCACCACCGGTGGCAGGAACTTCCGGAACGGCAGGCCAGAAGCGCCCGCCGCGGCCGGGACCAGGGTGCGCATCACCGGCAGGAAGATCGCGATCAGCACCGCCCAGGAACCCTTGCGGCGCAGGAAGTCACACGCCTTGTCCCACCCGTCGGCACCGTACTTCTTGACCAGCTTCGTCTGCCGCAGCCTGGGCCCGAACTTCTTGCCGATCAGGTACCCGACCGAGTCACCGCCGATCGCGCAGACCGTGGTGACCAGCCACATCAGCAGGAACTTCGGCGTGTTGTCCACGGTGGTGCCGAGAATGAACAACCCGGACTCGCCGGGCGCGATGAAGCCGAGGCCGAGGGTGGTCTCCCCGAAGACCAGCAGGCCGGCCCCGGCGGTCACGCCGGCGGGTGGCAGCGCGCGCAGCCACTCGAGAATGTCGGTCACCAGTGCCACGTGAAAGTCCCCTCGAAGTCGTGTTCCGGGCGAAGCGGGTTCAGGCTAACGCCGACCCTAGCCATCGGTCGTCAACCTTTGGTCAGGGGATTTCACCCACTTTGGTGGGACGCGCGACTCCTACTATCGGTTCAGCAAGCTGGCGGCTTCCTGCGCGGCGGGGCCCTGCGCGGCCAGGTGAGCGAGGTTTTCCGGCAGTTCCTCGCCGCGGTGGGCCTTGGTCTGTGCGTACAGGCGCCCGGCCCGATAAGAGGACCGGACCAGGGGACCGGCCATCACTCCGGCGAAGCCCATGGCCTCGGCGGCCTGCGAGTGTTCGACGAACTCTTCCGGCTTGACCCACCGATCCACCGGGTGATGCCGCGGCGAGGGCCGCAGATACTGGGTGATCGTCAGGATCTCGCAGCCCGCGTCGACCAGGTCCCGCATCGCCGGGGCCACCTCGTCAGGGGTTTCCCCCATGCCGAGGATCAGGTTCGACTTGGTCACCAGACCGGCTTCCCGGGCGGCGGTGATCACCTCCAGCGACCGCGCGTACCGGAAACCCGGGCGGATGCGCTTGAAGATCCGCGGCACCGTCTCCACGTTGTGCGCCAGCACCTCCGGCCGCGACCCGAACACCTCGGCCAGCTGACCGGGGTCGGCGTTGAAATCCGGGATCAGCAACTCCACCCCGGTCCCCGGGTTCAGCGCATGAATCTGCCGCACGGTCTCCGCGTACAGCCACGCGCCACCATCGGGCAGGTCGTCGCGGGCGACACCGGTCACCGTGGAGTAGCGCAGGCCCATCGCCTGCACCGACTCGGCCACCTTCCGCGGCTCGGACCGGTCCAGCTCGGCCGGGCGGCCGGTGTCGATCTGGCAGAAATCACACCGCCGCGTGCACTGGTCCCCGCCGATCAGGAACGTGGCCTCCCGGTCCTCCCAGCACTCGTAGATGTTGGGACAACCCGCCTCTTCACACACGGTGTGCAGACCCTCCCGGCGCACCAAGCCCTTCAGCTCGGTGAACTCCGGACCCATCCGCGCCCGCGTCTTGATCCACGACGGCTTCTTCTCGATCGGCGTCTGACTGTTGCGGACCTCCAGCCGCAACAGCTTCCGACCCTCCGGGGCAGCACTCACGCGGTCCAGCGTACGCCCGGACCAGCGGGCAGCCGATCAAGCCGGGTCGGGGGTGACCCCGGTCATCTCCGCGGTGAGCTGCCACAGCCCGGCGCCGAGCGGCTCGTCGCGCGCGGGGCCGAGCGGGCGCACCCTGGCCGGGAATCCCCGCGTGCCGCCGAAGCCGTCCGGGCCGTAGTACGCACCGCCTTCGACCTCGGGCGCGGTGGCCGCGTACAGCTGCGGCAGCGTGCCCATCCGGGTGTTCTGCGCGAGCAGCCGCTCGCTGAGCCCGGCCCCGGCACCGACGACCGCCCGCAGCACCGCGTTGCGCTGGGCGTTCGCCATGCCCGACGACAGCCCGGAACGGGTGTACCCCGGGTGCGCGGCGACGCTGAGCACCGGCTCTCCCGCCGCGCGCAGCCGCCGGTCCAGCTCCAGTGCGAACACCTGGTTCGCCAGCTTCGACTGCCCGTACGCCGTCCACGGGAAGTAGCGGCGCGTCTCGTAGTTCGGGTCGTCCAGGTCGATGCGGCCGCCGGTCGCGGCCACGCTCGACAGCGTGACCACCCGCGCGACGCCGTCGGACCCGCGCAGCGCGGGCATCAGCAGCCAGGTCAGCGCGGCGTGCCCGAGGTGGTTCGTGCCGAACTGGGTCTCGAAACCGTCGACGGTGTGACCCTTCGGTGGCGCCATCAACCCGGCGTTGTTCAGCAGGACGTCGAGCGAGTCACCGGTGGCCTTGCGGATCTCCCCGGCGGCTTCGCGCACCGACGCCAGCGAAGCCAGGTCCAGCCGGACCAGTTCCGGCGCCGGGCCGGTGGCGACCTCGGCCACCTCGCCGAGCGCGCGCTGCCCCCGTTCCGGCGACCGGCAGGCGAGCAGCACCCGCGCGCCCTTCTCCGCGAGCACCACGGCGCTGCGCAGGCCGAGCCCGGAGTTGGCGCCGGTGATCACCACCGTGCGGCCGTCCTGGGCCGGGATGTCGGCTTCGGTCCACTTGCTCATGGCCCGAGATTAGGCGCTCGGCATGAGCAGGCGCCGCACGGGACAGTTCGCGCGGGCCTTCTCCGGCACGCCGAGCAGCAGGCTTTCCAGTGCCAGCCCGACCTTGGTCACCTGTTCGGCGGAGTCGTCCGACTCGGCCAGCCCGGCTGCCCTGGCGAGCATCCGCAGCTCGGCCTCGCGCACCGGGGCCGCCTCCGGGAACCGGCCGAGGTGGGCGTCGAGCACCGCGCGCAAGGTCGGCTGCGCGGCCGCGGCGGCGCGCCAGGCGCGGGTGACCGCGTCCAGTTGGTCACCGTCGGTCTCGCACAGCTGGACGCGGAGGTGGCCACCGAGGATCAGCGACCACTTGTACTGCAGCGCGAGGATCAGCTCGCGGTCGGAGTCGAAGACGCCGGTGCGCGGCAGCGGTCCGGCCGGGTCGCGTTTCACGTGCCGCAACACGGCTTCGATGGCGTCGCGGCGGCGGTAGTAGTCCTGCCAGCTCATGGTTGGAGCCCCCTTGCCGTGAGCGGGGCCATACCGCGGGTTTGCGGCATACTCCCGGTACGGTCCTGACTGCCGGTACCGTACCACGAGTATGTTCCGTCGAATATGACGTAAGGTTGTGGCCGTGCTGACAAAGTGGTCGAAATGAGGTCCCGGCGGCTCGACTACTCGGAGTCGACCCGATCGGCACTGGTCACCAGCGCGGTGGAGTTGTTCACCAGCGGCGGTTACGCCGGCACCTCCCTCGACGAGGTTGCCCGCCGGGCGCGCGTCACAAAAGGTGCGCTGTACCACCATTTCAGTGGCAAGCAGGCCTTGTTCGAGGCCGCGTTCGACGCGGTGGAAAACGAGGTCATCGACCGCCTGCGCCAGGCCCGCAGCGGCCCCGAACCGGCGTGGGACCGGGCCATCGCCTGCCTGCGCACCTTTCTCCAGTGCTGCCTCGAACCGGCCTACCAGCGGGTGGTGGTGCACGAGGCGCCGGTGGTGATGGGCTGGGAGCGCTGGCGCCAGGCCGAGGAGCACTTCAGCTTCGGCCTGCTCCGCGACTGCATCGAGGAACTCGTCGCCGCCGGTGAACTGGAAGAGGTCCCGGTGGACACCACCTCGCGGCTGCTGTTCGGCGCACTGTCCTCAGCCGCGACGGTGATCGCCGGGTCGGCGGACCCCCAGCAGGTCAGCGCCGAGGTCGAAGCCGTGGTGATCACCTTGCTGAGCCGGATCCGGGTGGCACCCGAGCACGCGTAGATTCGGTACCCGTGGAACTACGGATCTTCACCGAGCCCCAGCAAGGGGCCAGCTACGACGACCAGCTGCGCGTCGCGAAAGCCGCCGAGGACCTCGGCTACGACGCGTTCTTCCGCTCCGACCACTTCCTGAAGATGGGCTCGGCCAGCGGCCTGCCCGGGCCCACCGACGCGTGGGTCACCCTCGGCGGGCTCGCCCGCGAGACCCAGCGCATCCGGCT
The DNA here is from genome assembly GCF_003312875.1 of Amycolatopsis albispora. Lineage (NCBI taxonomy): Bacteria > Bacillati > Actinomycetota > Actinomycetes > Pseudonocardiales > Pseudonocardiaceae > Amycolatopsis > Amycolatopsis albispora. The sequence goes on along the minus strand of NZ_CP015163.1, from coordinate 3,883,214 downwards.
CGGCACGCTGGTCACCGCCGCCACCTTCCGGCACCCGTCGGTGCTGGCGATCTCGGTGGCGCAGGTGGACCAGATGTCCGGCGGCCGGGTCGAATTCGGCCTGGGCTCCGGCTGGTACGACGCCGAGCACACCGCGTACGGCATCCCGATGCCGGAGATCAAGGAACGCTTCGACATCTACAGCGAGCAGCTCGCCGTGCTCACCGGATTGTGGGAAACCCCGGAGGGGGAGACCTTCACCTTCAGCGGGGAGCACTACCAGCTCGCCGAGGCGCCCGCGCTGCCCAAGCCTGCCCAGCGGCCGCGGCCGCCGGTGATCATCGGCGGGGCGGGCAAGAAGCGCACCCCGGCGCTCGCCGCGCGCTACGCCGACGAGTTCAACCTGCCGTTCACCGACGCCGACACCGCGCTCGCGCAGTTCCGGCGGGTCGAGGCGGCCGCGGCCGAACTGGGCCGCGACCCCAAGGAGATCGTGCGCTCGGTGGCGCAGGTGGTGGCCATCGGCCGCGACGAGGCCGAGTTCACCAGGCGGGCCGCGGCGATCGGCCGGGAGCCGGCCGAGGTCCGGCAGAACGGCATCGCGGGCACCACCGCCGAAGCCGTGGACAAGATCGGCACCTGGGTGGAGAAAACCGGGATCACCCGGCTCTACCTGCAGGTGCTCGACCTGTCCGACCTCGACCACCTCGAGCTGATCGCCGCCGAGGTGGCGCGCCAGCTCGGCTGATCAGGAGTTCTGCAGCACGAAGGTGACACCGTCGGCGCTGGGGGCGGCCGGACGCGGCAGCCAGCGGTCCTCGCGGACCGGGAGGTCGCCCTCCAGCGCCGCCAGCACCGCGTCGCGGGCCGAAGCCAGCGCCTCGGTGACGGTCACCTCGTGGCCCACCTCGAACGACAGCGAGGTGACCCCGGCGTCGCGGATGCCGCACGGCACGATCTTGTCGAACGCGGACAGGTCGGCGTTGCAGTTCAGCTCGAAGCCGTGCATGGTCACCCCGCGCTGCACGCGGATGCCGATCGCGGCGATCTTGCGCTCGGGCCCGCGGTCGTCGGCGGGGATCCACACCCCGCTGCGGCCCTCGACGCGCCCGGCGTGCACGCCGAAGCCCTCGCACACCGCGATCAGGCCCTCTTCGAGGCGCCGCACGTACTGCACCACGTCGATCGGGTCGGCCAGCTTCACGATCGGGTAGCCGACCAGCTGCCCCGGCCCGTGCCAGGTGATCTTCCCGCCGCGGTCGACGTCGATCACCGGGGTGCCGTCGACCGGCCGGTCACCCGGTTCGGTGCGCTTGCCGGCGGTGTACACGGACGGGTGCTCCAGGAGGAACAGCGTGTCCGGGCCCTCGCCGTCGGCGCGGGCCGTCGCGGTGGTGCGTTGCAGGTCCCACGCTTCGAGGTAGTCGATGGTGCCCAGGAGGCGGACGTCGACGGCTTCGCGGGTGGCACGGCAAGAGGAGGTCACCCCGCCACGCTACGCCGCCGGTGGCCGATCCGATAAGACGGGCAGCAGGCGCAATGCCACCGCTGAGACCAGTCCCACACCGCCGACGGCGAGCACCGCGCCGAGCGTGTCGGTGAACCAGTGCACCGAGAGCACCACGCGGCAGGCCGCGGCCACCACGGTCGCGGCCAGCGCCCAGACGGTCATCCGGCGCAGCAGCTGCGGTGCCAGCCAGGCACACAGCAGCACGGCGGCGAAACCGGTGCTGGCGACGGAAACCACGTGCCCGCTCGGATAGCTCAGATCGGGGTACTCGCGTGGCCGGTCGCGCTCGAACAGCGGCTTGAACACGAAGCTGGTCAACCGGCAGAGCACCAGCACCACCGCGATCCGCACCAGCACGCTGCCGGTGGCCCGGTCGCCGCGGCGGTAGTTCAGCACGGCGGCGAACACCAGGCCGAGCCCGAGCGCCACCGGCAGCACCGGGCCGAACACGTTGGTCAGCACCCCGGCGACCAGGCCGGGCGCGTCCAGCCATTCGCCGTGCAGCGCCCACAGCAGCGCCAGGTCCAGGCCCCACGGCCGGTCGCGGACGGCCAGCCCCAGCACGGTGAAGGCGAGGAACAGCAGCCCGCCGAACAGGCCCCATCTGACGCGGAGCGCCCGCTTCAACCCGGCTGTCATCGCGCGACGGCGGCGGCGAGCGCGTCACCGACCGTTTTGTGCTTGAACTCGAACCCGGCGTCCTCCAGCGCCCGCGGCACGGCCCGCTGGCTCGCCAACGCCATTTCCTCGGCGGCCTCGCCGAGCGCCAGTTTCATCGCGGGCGCGGGCACCCACCACGGCGCCGGGCGGTTGAGCACCCGCCCGAACTCGCGGGTGAATTCGGCGTTGGTCACCGGCAGCGGCCCGCACACGTTCACCGGGCCGGAAAGGTTTTCGTCGGTCAGCGCGAACATCAGCGCGGAAATGTGGTCCTCCTCGGCGATCCACGGCATGTACTGCGTGCCGTCGCCGAGTTTTCCGCCCAGTGCCAAGGAGAACAGCGGCTTGAGCGGGCCGAGCAGACCGCCGTCGCCGGAGAGCACCAGACCGGTGCGCAGCCGCACCACGCGTGCGTCGCCCGCCGCTTCCGTGGCGTTTTCCCAAGCGGCGCAAAGGTTCGCGAGGAAACCCGTGCCGTTGGGGGCCGATTCCTCCAGCATGGCCGAGCCCGCGTCGCCGTAGTAACCGACGGCGGAAGCGTTGAGCAGCACCGGAATCCCGTGCTCGGCGACCGCTTCGGCGAGCACCTCGGTCGGCTCGATGCGACTGTCCAGGATGACCTGCTTGCGCGCGGCGCTCCAGCGGGCGGGCAGCAGGGGCGCGCCGCACAGGTTCACCACCGCGTCCGTGCCGTCGAAGGCGCCGTCCCCGACGCGGCCGGCGGGCGGGTCCCAGCTGTACTCGCCGGGCCTGCGGGTCTCGCGGCGGACGAGCCGGACCACCTCGTGGCCGTCGGCGCGCAGCCGCGCGGTCAGTGCGTTGCCGATCAGGCCACTGGAGCCGGCGATGAGAACTCGCATGGTTTCGATCCTGCCACCACTCAGCGGAACCGGCCCGGGCTAGCGCAGCTGGCCCGCGATGTCGGCGGCCGCGGCGAGCAGGACCAGCGCCGGGATCGCCGCGCGGGCGCGGAGGCGGTAGCTGCCGCGCTTGTCCTGCTCGACGATGCCGGCGCCGGTCAGTGCCTTGAGGTGGTGGTAGAACTGCCCGGCCGAACCCAGTTCGGCGGCTTCCTGCAGGGCCGCGCCCGGTTGGGAGCCGTGCTCGGCGAGACGTCGCACGATCGCCACGCGTGCCGGGTGCGCGAGCGCCGAGAGCACCTCGATGCGCGGCGGGTCGTCCAGCGCCAGCACCCGCGAAGACGGGAGCGTGACCTGCCACTCCAGCTCGCCGGGACGGGTCAGCTGCCCGGCGTAGGTGATCACGCCGTCGTCGTCCGGTGGCTCCGGCTCGGTCACCTGCTCCCGGTTCTCCAGCGCGGCGACCCGCCGTTCCAGCTCCGCGACCCGATCGCTCAGCTCGGTGCTCATGGCACCAGCATGCCCCTCACGCGCCGAGCGCTCGCGCCAGCCCGTCGAAGCCGGACGGCGTGCTCAACGCGTCCAGGCCGACCGTGAGGAAACCCTCGTAGGCCGCCTGCTGCTCGTCGCTGATCCCGGTCAGCAGCAGGGCGAGCGAGCCGATCCGGCCGTCCGGCCAGCGCACGGTCAGGCCCATGGTGACCGTTTTCGGCAGGCTGCCGCCCTTGAAGCCGACGGCCACCGCGCCCGGCGGCACCCGCGAAGCCAGCGGGCGCTCCAGGTGGTCGCGCGCGAGTCCGCCGGTGGTGGCCACGTGCCGGTGCAGCGCGGCCAGCTTGGCGGCGGTGCCCCGGCCGTGGCCGCGGGTCCACGGCCACTGCTCGTCGCTGGTGGCGGGCATGGCCGGGATGCGCTCCGCGGTGTGGCGGCGGAACTGCTCGCTGCGGATGAACTTGGTGGCCAGCACGTCCCCGACCGCCCGGCGCGCGGCCGGGGTCCGGCCCGCCAGTTCCGGCATGATCAGCTGGAGCACTTCACCCTGCAGCGACCGGACGTCCGGCCGCCACCAGCCACCGCTCGCGGCCGCCTCGTGCAGTGCGCGGTGCCCGAGGCGGTGACGCAGGTAGTCCGGCGCGGCGTTGTCGCTGAACAGGATCATCGCGCCGGCGAGCTGGTTCAGCGTGACCAGCCGCTCGGGGTCGTGCGCGATGCCGAACTGGTCGCACGGGATGCCCAGCGCGGTCAGCGCCTGGCGGTGCGCGCCGCCGTCGCTGACCCACGGGTGCCGGATGTCCCAGTCGCCGACGCGGATCTGCTCGGCGGGGTCCAGCCTGCCCTCGGCGACGGCCTTGGCGTACGCGGTCAGGTGCACGATCTTGATCGCCGAGGCCAGGACCATCGGCTCGGCCGCGCGGTGGGCGAGCGTGCGACCGGCGCCGTCGTCGACCATCGCGCCCACGTTGCCGCGGTTCGCGGCCATCCAGTCGAGCCAGGCCTTCGCCGGGGACTCGGCGGCTCGCGCCCGCGGCGGCGGGAGCAAGGCCACCGAGCCGGCGGCGGCCACCGACACCAGCAGCTTGCGGCGGTTGAGCATGACACCCTCCTCTAGAATTCCGTAATTCTAGAATATTGGAGGACGTCCACCTGTCAACCGGCTTCGCGGACGGTGCGGGTGAGCAGGTTCGCCCGGCGCATCCGGCCGTGGGGGGTGAACTGCCCGAAGAAGCAGACCTCGATGGCGAGGTCCTTGTTGCGGTTGCGGACGTGCAGGGTGTACCGGGCGGCGATGTGGTCGCCGTCCGCCAGCGCTTCGTGCACCTCGATGCGACTGGACGGCCGGTTCTTGCGGACCGGGCGGGTGTGCGCGATGAGCTTGTCGCGGTCGATGCGGTTCCCGTCGGCGAACTGGACGACGTCCGCGGTGTGGTAGCGGTCGACGATCAGCGCCGCGTCCTCGTTGCCGGCCAGCAGTCTTCGGTGGAGGTGATGAAGCCGGGCGCCGATCCTGGACGCGGCGGTGCGGGTGCTCGATGCCGAGCCCGACGCCGGTGTCGCGGCCGTCGCCGTGGCCGCGGGCGTGACCCGCCAGACGGTCTACGCCCATTTCCCCACGCGAGAACAGCTGCTCGCGGCGGTGCTCGACCACCTCACCGAGCAGGTCGTCGCCGCGATGGATGCCGCCGATCCCGGCACCGGCCCGGCGGCGGACGCGCTGGTCCGCCTGCTCGACGCCGCCCGCCGGGCCTCCGGGCGGTACCCGGCGCTGGTCCGGAAGCTCGGCTCGCTGCCGGTGGGCCAGGACGGCGACCACCGGCGTCACGCGCCGGTCGCCGACCGGCTGAAGGAGGTCATCGAACGCGGCCAGGGCACCGGCGAATTCGACGATCGCCTGTCCAGCGACTGGCTGGTCGCGGTCACCATCAGCCTCGCGCACACCGCGAGCGCGGAGACCGACGCGGGCCGCATGCCGGGGGAGCAGGCGGCCGAAGCGCTCCGCACCAGCCTGCTCCGGGTGCTCGGCGCCAGGCAGTGAAAAACAGAACGGGGCACCACCGCGCAGGTGGTGCCCCGTGCCGAGCCGGAAGGGCTTACAGGCCCAGCTCGTCCTCGAAGTTGCCTTCTTCGAGGCGCTGCTTGATCGTGGTGACGAACCGGCCCGCGTCCGCGCCGTCGATCAGGCGGTGGTCGTAGGTCAGCGGCAGGAACGCCATCGACCGCACGGCGATGGTGTCGTTGCCGTCGGCGTCGGTGATCACCACCGGCCGCTTCACCACCGCGCCGGTGCCGAGCATGCCCGACTGCGGCTGCACGATGATCGGCGTGTCGAACAGCGCGCCGTTGCTGCCGATGTTGGTCACCGTGAAGGTGCCCCCGGTCAGCTCGTCGGGCTTGATCTTGTTGGTCCGCGCGCGGGCCGCCAGGTCGGCGATCTTGTGCGCGAGCCCGGCCAGGTTCAGCTCGCCGGCGTCGTGGATGACCACCGACAGCAGGCCCTTTTCGGTGTCCACGGCGATGCCGAGGTGGACCGCACCGTGGTAGGTGATCTCCTTGGTCTCCTCGTTGTACGACGCGTTCACGTTCGGGTGCTGCTTGAGCGCCTCGACCGTGGCCTTGGCGAAGAACGGCAGGAAGGTGAGGTTGATGCCCTCGCGCTCCTTGAACGCCGCCTTCGCCCGCTGGCGCAGCCGGGCGATCTTGGTCACGTCGACCTCGTGGACCTGGGTCAGCTGCGCGGAGACCTGCAGCGATTCCTTGGTCTTCTGCGCGGTGATCTGCCGGATCCGGTTGGCCTTCTGCACGGTGCCGCGCAGGGCCGACTTGTCCTGACCACCACCGGCCGGGGCCGGAGCGGCCGGGGCCTGCGCCGGAGCGGACGGCGCGGCGGCGGGCGCCGGGGCGGCCGCCTGCTGCTTCTGCTTCTCCTCGACCGCGGCCAGCACGTCCTGCTTGCGGATGCGGCCACCGACGCCGCTGCCGGTCAGCGAGGCGAGGTCGATGCCGTTCTCCGAAGCCAGCTTGCGCACCAGCGGCGTGACGTACGGCGCGGAGCCGCCGCCGTTGCCCTCGGCCGCGGCCGGCGTCTGCGGCTTCGGCTGCTGGGGCGCCTGCTGCTGGGGCTGGGCCTGCTGCGGAGCCTGCTGCTGCGGGGCCTGCTGCTGGACCGGCTCGGTCTTCGGCTCGGGCTCGGGTTCCGGCTTCGGTTCCGGCTTGGGCTCGGGCTTGGCGGCCGGGGCCGACTGCTGCTGCGGCGCGGCACCCGCGTCCCCGACGACGGCCAGCTGGCCGCCGACCTCGACGGTCTCGTCTTCACCGACGCTGATCTCCAGCACGGTGCCCGCCACCGGCGACGGCACCTCGGTGTCCACCTTGTCGGTGGAGATCTCGAGCAGCGGCTCGTCCACCTCGACGGTGTCGCCGACCTGCTTGAGCCAGCGGGTGACGGTGCCTTCGGTGACGCTCTCGCCGAGTTCGGGCAAGGTCACCGGGGTGCCCTGCGCGGATCCGCCGCCCGACGCCTGCGGCTGGGCCGCGGGCTCCGGCTCGGAAGGCTGCGAAGACTCCGAAGACGCTGGAGCCTCGGAAGACGCCGGAGCCTCTTCGGCGGGGGCCTGCTGCTGCTCCTGGGCGGGAGCGGACTGCTCGGCGGGCGCGGATTCGCCGCCGCCGGAGCCGTCGTCGATCACCGCGAGTTCGCCGCCGACCTCGACGGTTTCGTCCTCGGCGGCCACGATGCGCTGCACGGTGCCCGCCACCGGGGACGGCACCTCGGTGTCCACCTTGTCGGTGGAGATCTCGAGCAACGGCTCGTCGACCTCGACCCGGTCACCCTCCTGCTTGAGCCACCGGGTGACGGTGCCCTCCGTGACGCTCTCCCCGAGCTCCGGCAATGTGACGGAGTAGGCCATTTTCTGCTGACTCCCTTGATGAAATGGTTCTGGTGCGGTCTGTGGGCTGGTACGCGGTCGTCAGCTGTGCACGTGCAGTGGCTTGCCTGCCAGGGCCAGGTGTGCTTCGCCGAGTGCCTCGGACTGGGTGGGGTGGGCGTGGATGAGCGGGGCGATGTCCTCCGGGAAGGCCTCCCAGTTGTAGATCAGCTGCGCTTCGCCGATCAGCTCGCCGACGCGGTCGCCGACCAGGTGCAGGCCGACCACCGGCCCGTCCGGCGCCTTGATCAGCTTCACCGCGCCGGAGGTCTTCAGGATCTGGCTCTTGCCGTTGCCGCCGAGGTCGTAGGTGAAGGTGACCACGTCAGCACCGTAGCGCTCCTTGGCCTGCGCTTCGGTGAGGCCGACCGAGGCGACCTCCGGGTGCGAGTAGGTCACCCGCGGGATGCCGGCCTCGTCCACCGGGCGCGGGTCGAGGCCGGCGATCTCCTCGGCCACGAAGATGCCCTGCTGGAAACCGCGGTGCGCGAGCTGCAGGCCCGGCACGATGTCGCCGACCGCGTAGACGTTCGGCAGGTTGGTGCGCAGGCGGTCGTCGGTGAGCACGAAGCCGCGCTCCATCGAGACCCCGGCCTCCTCGTAGCCGTGCCCGGCCGAGTTGGGCCCGCGGCCGACCGCGACCAGCAGCAGGTCGGCGTCGATGGTCTCGCCGGACTCCAGCGACACGCTCACGCCGTTGTCGTCCTGCTTGGCGCCGGTGAACTTGACCCCGGTCTTGAAGGCGATCTTGCGACGGCGGAAGGCGCGCTCGAGCTGCTTGGAGGCGAACTCGTCCTCGTTCGGGACCAGCCGCGGCAGCGCCTCGACGATGGTCACCTCGGTGCCGAAGGAGGCCCACACGCTGGCGAACTCCACCCCGATCACCCCGCCGCCGAGCACCACGGCCTTCTCCGGGATGTAGTCCAGCGACAGCGCCTGCTCGCTGGCGATGATCCGCCCGCCGAGCTCCAGGCCGGGCAGCGTCTTGGAGTACGAGCCGGTGGCCAGGATGACGTTCTTGCCGGTGTACCGGGTGCCATCGACCTCGACGCTGGTGCCGCCGACGAAGGTGCCGCTGCCCTCGACCAGGGTGACCTTGTGGGCCTTGGCCAGGCCCTGCAGGCCCTTGTACAGCCGCGAGATGATCGAGTCCTTGTACTTGTTCACCCCGGCGATGTCGACACCTTCGAGGGTGGCCTTCACGCCGAACTGCTCGCTTTCGCGGGCCGAGTCGGCGACCTCCGCCGCGTGCAGCAGGGCCTTGGTCGGGATGCACCCGCGGTGCAGGCACGTCCCACCCAGCTTGTCCTTCTCGATCAGGATGACGGAAAGGCCGAGCTCGGCCGCGCGGAAGGCCGCGGCGTACCCGCCCGATCCGCCACCGAGGATCACCAGGTCAGCGGAGGTGTCGGTCACGTTGAATACTCCTAGCAAGAGCTCGGCGATGATGCTCGTCCGCCCGCGCGCGAGTACTTCGCGCGCGCGGAACACACCTCATCTTGTCACCTCGTCCGGCACGCTTGCGACCTAGCCGGGTGTGTGCCGACGCACCCGCTGGAACAGGGCGATAATGGGCGTGTCAGCGGCTTCGAGAGAGGGTGGTCGGTGTGGGTCTGTTCGACTCGCTGCGCAGGCGGGGCAAGGGCGGCTCGAAGGGTGGTGGAAAACCGGGCACGCTGCGGAAATCCACTCCGGACGACACCCGCCACCTGGACGAGTGGGCAGCTCAGCGCACCGGCGTCGAGGCCTATGTGGAGCCGCGGACCACGGTCACCGAGACCACGGTGGTGCTGATCGCGCACGACGGCGAGTGGACCAGGCGCCGGATCGGCAGCCTGGAGGCCGCGCAGCAGTTCGGCAAGAAGCGCTCGATCCCGGTCTACGAGGTGTCGAAGGTCGGCTACCCGAAGCGCATGCGCGAGTACACCGAGCGCCAGAAGCGGCGGCCGTCCTAGAAAACCCTAGGACTCCAGCAGCCGGAGGTGCTCTTCCATCAGCTCGCGGAAGGTGCGGTAGGTGCTGGTGCCGAGCAGCGCGTCGGTCTGCACGACCACCCAGCCCGACGCCACCGGTGAGAGAAGGATCATGCTCTCACCGCGCTCGCTGACCGGCACCACGCCGCCGTGCGCGGTCAGCTCGGCCGCGGCGAGCAGGCGCGGGAAGGCCACGTCGGCTGGCAGTCCGTCGGTGGTGCGCAGGAATTCGCGGTAGTCGGGTGGAAGTTCCCGGCCCAGCCGGGTTTCCGCGGCCTCGATGTCCCTTGTGGACGCCGGGGCGCGGCCGCACGCCTCGCGCAGTTCGAGGACGCGGTCGATCAGCGACGGCCAGTCGAGCGAAGCGGACTTCGCCGCGTACCGCGTGCGCAGCGCGGCGATCAGCTCGGCGGCCAGCGCGGTGGCGTGCTCTTCGCCGAGGCCGAGCGGGTCGGCCCCGGCCACCAGCAGTGGCGCGAGATGCCGGCAGGCCAGCGCCGCGGGCATCGACGGCCGCAGCGCGGCCCAGTCCGCCAGCGCGGCGAGGGCGGCGTCGTGCTCGCCTTCGCGGGCGAGGTCCTCGGCCCGCAGCAACGCGGTCTTCGCGGGGTCTTCCGCGCCCTGTTCCAGGTGTTCGGCGAGGCCGGAGACGATCTTGCCCGCGGTGGTGTCACCGAGCAGGCCGGTCGGCAGCGACGGCACCGGACGGCTCAGGTACGCGCGGTGCGCGGCTTCTTCCGCGTCCAGGTCGAGGGGGAGCAGTTCGCCGGCCCAGTCCGGCCGCTCACCGCGGGCTTCGAACAGCATCGCCCACGCGCGGGCGTGCACGGGCCCGGGCACCAGCGCGGCCGCCGGGCGCTCGGTGACCGACCGCCAGGTGCGCACCAGCCGGTCGGCCTCGCCGGGGAACCCGCTGCCCGCCAGCAGCAGCGCGGTGTCCCCGACGGCGCGGTCGACCTGCGGCTCACCGGCCGTGAGCACGTCGCTCACGGCCGGTTCGAGCTGCTCGTGCAAAGGGGCTCAGCCGCGGTCGGCGATGTCCGCCAGCACCGCGGCGATGGTGCGCACCGGGACGCCGGTGCCGCCCTTGGGCGTGTAACCCCACGGGCCGCCGGTGTTGAACGACGGGCCCGCGATGTCGATGTGCGCCCAGGGCAGGTCCTCGGTGACGAACTCACGCAGGAAGATCCCGGCCGCCAGCATGCCGCCCCAGCGGTGGCCGGTGACGTTGGCCAGGTCGGCCAGCCGCGAGTCGAGGTCACCACGCAGTTCCTCGGGCAGCGGCATGGCCCAGCCGCCCTCGCCGGTGGCCCTGGCGATCTCGGCGACGCGGTCGCGGAACTCGTCCGAGCCCATGATCCCGGCGGTCCGGTTGCCCAGCGCCACCACCTGCGCGCCGGTCAGCGTGGAGGTCTCGATCAGGTAGTCCGGGTTCTCCTCGCCCGCGCGCACGATGGCGTCGGCCAGCACCAGGCGGCCTTCGGCGTCGGTGTTGAGCACCTCGACGGTTTTGCCGCCGTACATGGTCAGCACGTCGCCGGGCCGGTAGGAGGTGCCCGACGGCAGGTTCTCCGCCAGCGGGATGTGCGCGACCACCTCGAGCGGGTACTTCAGCTTCGCGGCCAGCACCACGGACGCGAGCACGCCCGCCGCCCCGGACATGTCCGAGGTCATGTGGTCCATGTTGGCCGCGGGCTTGATCGAGATGCCGCCCGAGTCGAAGGTGATGCCCTTGCCGACCAGCGCGATCTTCTTCTTCGCCTTGGCCGGGGTGTAGGCCACGCGCAGCAGGCGCGGCTGGCGCGACGAGCCGCCGCCGACGCCGAGGATGCCGCCGAAGCCCTTGCGCTTGAGCGCCTTCTCGTCGAGCACCTCGATCTCGAGCTTGTTCGCGTCGGCCAGCTTCTTGGCGCGGTCGGCGAACGAGGCCGGGAACAGGTCGTTCGGCGGGGTGTTGATCAGGTCGCGGGCGATGGTCACCGCTTCGGCGATCGCGGTGGCCGCCTTCAGCGTGGCGCGGTGCTCGCGGGCGCTGCCGTCGGCCGGGCTCGCGATGTCCACAGTGGACACCGGGGCGTCGCCGGGCTCGGACTTGTACTCGGTGAAGCTGTAGGCGCCGAGCACGGTGCCCTCGACGGTGGCCTGGAGGTCCACAGCGGACAGTGTGGTGAACGCGCGCGAGGTGCCGGCCAGCGCCCGCGCGGCGGCGCCGGAAGCACGGCGGACCTGCTCGGGGGTGATGCCGTCGGCACCGGCCTTGCCGAGGCCGACGGCCAGCACCACGTCGGCGCCGGTGCGGCCGAGCGTCGGCAGCTTGACGGTCTCCTCGGCCTTGCCCGCGGCACCCAGGGTGGTCAGCACCTCGGCCAGCTTGCCGTCGAAGGCGGCGTCGACGGCTTCGGCGCCGGGGGCGAGGGTGAGCCCGTCCTCGCCCTGCACGGTGCCAACGACGATCACCTCGGCGCGGGTCTTGCCCAGCGCGGCCTCGGTGTTCTCGGACAAGGCAAGCTTCGGCAGGGTCATCTTTGTCCTCATGCGTTCGCGTCGGCGGTACCGGGCGGGTGGCCCGGACTGATCGTGAGCCATGCTAATGACAACTCGGGTCGGTGCGAGAGGTAGGTGGCCGAGGTGCTCGTCGGGGCCGGTTCCCTGGTCGTGCTGGCGGCGGGGGCCGCGGCGGCGGGCTGGTGGCTGCTCGGCGGGATCGCGCTCGCCGGTGCGCTCGCCTGGCTCGCCTCCGGGTTGCCGCACGCGGGCGGGCGGCTGGCCGCCGGTACCCGCGCGGCCGGGTGGCTCGGCCTGCTGCCGTTGTTCGGCTCGGCCTTCGCCGCGTACGTGGTGCCGGGCGCGCCGTCGTGGGTCGCCGGGGTGGTGGTCGCGGTGCTGGTGCTCGCACAGGCGCTCGGGCTGCGGCCGTCGCCGTTCACCGCGCGCTGGATCACCGGGCTGCTGGTGGTCGCCGGGCTCGCGTTGATCGCGCTCTGCCTGGCCATTTCGCCGGTCGACCAGGCACAGCCCGCCGCTCCGGAAGGACCGGCGGGCGTGCTGCTCGCCGCGGTGATGGTGGTGCCGTTGCTCCGGCGGTCCGGCTCGGAGTCCCGCTGGTGGCCCGCGATTCCGGTGGCCGCGCTGCTGGCGCTCGCGGCCGCCGCGCTGTACCAGCTCGGCCCGTTCCGGCTGGGGCTCTCGGCGACCTCACTGCGTGACCTGCTCGCCGCCGCCGACGCGCCCGCGCTGGCCACCATGCTCGCCGCGGTCGCCGCCGTGGCCACCGTTTCGGCCGGTCTCGGTGCGCTCGCGTCGGCGCAGGAGGAGGCCGGTCGCTGGCCGGTGCTCGGTGGCGGGCTGGTCGCCGCGGTGCTGGCGACCGTGCTCGACCCGTTCCAGGCGCTGCGCATCGCGGCCGTGCTCACGCTGGTCGAGCTGTTCGCCGCGGTGGTGCTCGGCCGGTCCGCGTCGAGCGCGCGGGGTGCGGTGGTGGTGCTCGTCTCGGGCATCCTGCTGATCATGCTCGGTACGGTGTGGCCATGATGGGTTTCGCGCCCGGCTCGACCGTGCGGTACCGCTTCCACCGGCCGGACGGCAGCGCCGGTCAGGTGCACCCGCTGCGCGTGCTCGCCGACGACGGTGTCGAGCTGGTCGGCTGGCTGCCCGCCGGAACGACGATCCTCGGTACGCGGCTGGCCGACGGCAGGCGGATGCGGGAAGCGCCGCTGGCCGAGCGGTTCCGGCTGCCGCGCGAGCGTTATCCCACCACCTGGAGCGGCACTTCGAACGTGCGGCGCGTGGTGGACGGCGAGTGGTCCGCGGTGTGGTGGTTCTTCGACGAGAGCCTGCGCTTCACCGGCTGGTACGTGAACCTGGAGATCCCGCTGGGCCGCACCGGCGACGGCGTCGACCGGATCGACGGCGTGCTCGACATCGCGGTGGCCCCGGACCGGACGTGGGAGTGGAAGGACGAGGACGAGGCGGAGGCCGCGGTGACGGCCGGGCGGCTCACCACCGAGCAGTTGGACCGCCTGCGTGCCGAGGGCGAGCGCGTGATCCGGCTGGTCGAAGCGGGCAGCTATCCGTTCGACGGCACGTGGACCGCGTTCGAGCCGGATCCGGCGTGGCCGAAGCCTTCGCTGTAGTTCGCGGTGGCTCAGACCATCAGCACGACGAGCAGCAGGAGCACCGCGGTGGCCACCGAGAGGCCGATCATCGGGCCCTTGGCGATGTCGCGCGGGAAGAACTTCTTGTCGTTGAGGCTGCGCCACCAGACGGCGCCGAAGACCGCGGCGACCACGCCGAGAATGCCGCCGAACACACCGATCAGCAGCGCGCCGACGAGCACCAGCAGCCCGGCGGAGAACGGGAGCAGTGCCGCGGCGACGAAGGTCTTCACGTCCGACGCCCCACCGGCGGACACGCTGTTGTACTTGGCGGGCTGGGCGGGTTGGTAGGTCACGGGACAAGCCTAGCGGGGTGGACAACCGGGCGCGGAATACTCTGACGTCCAACTAAGAGTTATCGTCTTCGCATGACGACCACGATGCCCTTCACCCATACCCCGAACCCGGATGCGGCCAGTCCCCAGCGGGTCGCCGAGGTATTGGCCAACCCGGGCTTCGGGACGCATTTCACCGACCACATGGTCACGCTGCGCCACACCGCGCAGGGCGGCTGGCAGGACGGGGAGGTTGGGCCGTACCGGCCGCTCAGCCTCGACCCGGCGACGTCGGTGCTGCACTACGCGCAGGCGATCTTCGAAGGGCTCAAGGCCTACCGGCAGCCCGACGGATCGATCGCATCGTTCCGACCGGACGCCAATGCCGCCCGGTTCCGCCGGTCCGCGGTGCGGATGGCGATGCCAGAGCTGCCTGACGAACTGTTCCTCGAATCCCTGCGCGAGCTGATCGCGGTGGACGAGCGCTGGGTGCCCACCAAGGCGGGCGAGTCGCTGTACCTGCGCCCGTTCATGATCTCGACCTCGGTCGGCCTCGGCGTGAACGCCCCGGCGACCGAGTACCTGTACAGCGTGATCGCCTCGCCGGCCGGGTCCTACTTCGCCGGTGGCGTGAAGCCGGTGAGCGTGTGGCTGTCCACCGAGTACGTGCGCGCGGCGCCGGGCGGTACCGGGTTCGCCAAGTGCGCCGGCAACTACGCGGCTTCCTTCGTGGCGCAGGCGCAGGCCGTCGAGCAGGGCTGCGACCAGGTGGTCTGGCTGGACGCGGTGGAGCACCGGTGGGTCGAGGAGATGGGCGGGATGAACCTGTTCTTCGTCTTCGGCTCCGGCAAGGACGCGCGGGTGGTGACGCCCGAGCTGTCGGGCGCGCTGCTGCCGGGCGTGACGCGGGCTTCGCTGCTGCAGCTGGCCAGGGACAACGGCCTGGCGGTCGAGGAGCGCCGCATCTCCACTGAGGAGTGGGAGCAGGCGGCCGCCTCCGGTGAGCTGACCGAGGTGTTCGCGTGCGGCACGGCCGCGGTGATCACGCCGGTCGGCCGGGTCAAGTACGACGGCGGCGAGTTCGTCATGGGTGACGGGCAGCCGGGCGAGCTGACCATGGCGCTGCGGGAACAGCTGACCGGCATCCAGGAAGGCACCCGCCCCGACCCGCACAACTGGATGCAGAAGCTGAAGTAGGTCGACTGTCACGAATGTGGCTTTCGAGACGCCAGATGTCTCGAAAGCCACATTCGTGACATCGGCCCGCGCTACTTCGGCGGGGTCACGCCCGCCTGTTCGTAGGTGCGCCAGACGCTATGAAAGTGGCTTTCATAGCGTCTGGCGCAATGAAAGCCACATTCATTGCACGAGGGTGGCCTACTTCGGCGGGGTTACGCCCGCCTGTTCGTAGGTGCTTGTCTCGGCCAGCAGCCGGGCCGCCATGGTGACCAGCGGCAGCGCCGTGGCCGCACCGCTGCCGCCGCCGATGCGCAGGTCCAGGTCCAGGATCGGCGCCAGGTCCAGGTGTTCCAGCACCAGCGCGTGCGCCGGTTCGCTCGACCGGTGCGCGGCCGCCCACCAGTTCCGCGCGCCCGGCGCCAGTTCCTCGGCGACCAGTGCCGCCGCACCGACGACCAGCCCGTCCAGCAGCACCGGCGTGCGGCGTACCGCGGCCTGCGCCAGGAACCCGGTGATCGCGGCGAGGTCCGCGCCCGCGGTGGTGCGCAGCAGCGCGACCGGGTCGGCCAGCACCGCGCGCGCCCGCCGCAGCCCGTCGCGGATGGCGACCGCCTTGCGCATCCACGCGGTGTCGTCGATCCCGGAGCCGCGGCCGACCACGGCGACCGGCTCGGCCCCGGTCAGCGCGGCCACCAGCACCGAAGCCGGCGTGCTGCTGGCGACGCCGATCTCCCCGGCCACGAGCAGATCGGCGCCACTGTCCACTTCGGCGTCCGCGACCGTGCGCCCGGCCTGGAGCGCGGCCCGCACCTCTTCGCCGGTGAGCGCGTCCTCGCGGTCGATCGAGCCCGAGCCGCGGCGCACCTTCAGCTCGGCGGCCTCCGGCGTCGCGGAGCCTTCGCGGTCCACGGCCAGGTCGACCACGCGCACGGTCGCTCCGGCGGCCGAGGCCAGCACGTTCAGCGGCGCGCCGCCGGTGAGCGTGGCCCCGACGAGCTGGCCGGTCACCTCGGCGGGATAGGCCGAGACACCGTTCGCGGCGATGCCGTGGTCACCGGCGAAGACCACCACGCGCGGCCGCGTGAACGGCCGCGGCGGCGACTGGCCCTGGCAGGCGGCGATCCAGGCACCCAGCTCTTCGAGCCTGCCCAGCGAGCCGTTCGGGGTGATCAGGGTTCCGGTCAGGCGCTGCGCTTCCGCGCGGGCGATTTCGTCCGGGAGGGGGAGTTCGGGGAAGTCGGCGGCGTCCACGCCCGTACGCTACCGCCCTTATGCTTCGAGCCGTGACGAGCGCGGCGGGTGTGGTGCTGGCGAGCGGCTCCGGCAGCCGTGTCGGTGCCGAGTTGAACAAGGTGTACCTCCCCCTCGCCGGGCGGAGGCTGGCCCGCTGGTCGCTCGACACCTTCGCGCGGGTCCCCGAGATCGGCGTGCTGCTGCTGGTGATCCGCCCGCAGGACGAGGAACTGGCCCGCGAAGTGGTCGGTGAACTCGACGTCGAACTGGTCCACGGCGGCGCCAGCAGGCAGGAGTCGGAACTCCGGGCGCTGCGCCACCTCGCGGACCGCATCGGCGCCGGTGAGGTGGACACCGTGCTCATCCACGACGGCGCGCGCCCGCTGGCTTCGGCGGGCCTGATCACCGACGTGCTGAAGGCCGCGCGCGAGTTCGGTGGCGCGGTTCCCGGGCTGGCCGCGGACGACGTGGTGGTCGCCACCGAGGACGGCACCGGTTTCGCCGGTGCGCTCGACGGCGCCGTGCGAGTCCAGACACCGCAAGGGTTCCTGGCCGGACCGCTGCTGGCCGCCTACGAGCAGGCGGACCGCGAAGGCTTCGTCGGCACCGACACCGCGTCCTGCATGGAGCGCTTCTCGTCCCTGCCGGTGCACTGGGTGCCGGGGGAGGAGCGGAACCTGAAGGTGACCTACCCGCACGACCTGCGGGTGGTCGAGCACCTGCTCCGGGAGACCGGCCTGCCGTGAGCGGCAGGCCGGTCCGGCCGCACTACGGCGACTTGGTCAGCGACGGGTCGCGCTCGATGACGCCGTCGAGGATCTCGTCGATCTTGGTGAGCAGGTCCGCGTCGAGCTTGACGCCCGCCGCCTTGACGTTCTCGTGCACCTGCTCCGGCCGCGAGGCGCCGATGATGGCCGAGGCCACGTTCGGGTTCTGCAGCACCCACGCCACCGCCAGCTGCGCCAGCGACAGCCCGGCCTCGGCGGCCAGCGGCTCCAGCTTCTGCACGCGGGTCAGCACGTCGTCGTTCAGGTAGCGCTGGACGAAGTTCGCGCCACCCTTCTCGTCGGTGGCACGCGAACCGGCAGGCAGCGGCTGGCCCGGCTTGTACTTGCCGGTCAGCACGCCCTGCGCGATCGGCGACCAGACGATCTGGCTCAGCCCCTCGCGCTCGGAAGCCGGGATGACCTGCGCCTCGATCACCCGCCACAGGGCGTTGTACTGCGGCTGGTTCGAGATGAACGGCACGTGCAGCTCACGCGCGAGCGCGGCACCGCGGGTGATCTCCTCGGCGGTCCACTCGGACACGCCGACGTAGAGCACCTTGCCCTGGCGGACCAGGTCGGCGAAGGCGAGGAAGGTCTCCTCCAGCGGCACCGTGCGGTCGAACCGGTGCGCCTGGTAGAGGTCGATGTAGTCGGTGCCGAGCCGCTTCAGCGACGCGTTCGCCGACTCCATGATGTGCTTGCGGCTCAGGCCCTTGTCGTTGGGCCCCTTGGGACCGGTGGGCCAGAAGACCTTGGTGAAGATCTCCAGGCTTTCCCGGCGCTGACCGGCCAGCCCGCGCCCGAGCACCGCTTCGGCGGCGGTGTTGGCGTAGACGTCGGCGGTGTCGAAGGTGGTGATGCCGGCGTCGAGCGCGGCCTTGATGCAGGCCTGCGCCTGGTCCTCTTCCACCTGCGAGCCGTGGGTGAGCCAGTTGCCGTACGAGATCTCACTGATGTTCAGGCCACTGCGGCCGAGGCGACGAAACTCCATGCCCCGAAGCCTAGCCGCTCATCGTTCGCCTAGCTAACGACCTTGAGGCCGCTCCAGCTCAGACGGTGTCACCGGGGCTGACGCGGGGCTTGGGCACGCGCAGCTTGCGGATCTGGCTGGCGCGGATGAACGCGTACCAGCCGACCGAGCGGCCCTTGATCTCCTCCTTGGGGAACTTCTCCCGCACCGCCTTGGCCACGCGGCGCCCGTTGAAGTAGCCCTCGACCACCATGCCCAGCAGCATCACCGTGCACAGCAGGGTGGCGTAGCGCTGGATCTCCACGTTCGGCACCAGCAGCGCGACGAAGACCAGCAGTGCCAGCGGCATGAACAGGCCGAGCAGGTTCCGCTTGGCGTCGACCAGGTCACGCACGTAGGCCTTGACCGGCCCGCGGTCGCGCGGCAGCAGGTACTTGTCGTCGCCGGCGTTCATCCGGTCGCGCCGCTCCTTGGCGGCCGCGCGGCGCTCCTCCTTGGACACCGGGTTCTGCTTGCGGAGTTCCTTGTTCCGCTTCATCGCCTCGCGCATGGTCTTCGGCGGCGGTGCCACCGGGCCCCGGCGCTTGGCCTCGGCCTCCCGGCGCTTGGGCGTGGCTCGGCCCTTGCTCGGGGTGTACCCCCTGGCCTGGTCGACGGCGTCGGCGACCTCCGATGCGTCCTCGTCGGGCGTATCGGCGTCGGTGGTGCTGTTACGGCGCAGGAACCTCACCTCGTCAGGGTATTGCAGGCCCGGCCGCCGCCGTTCAGCCGGTCGCGAGATGTGTCACCATGGAGGTGCGCCGAGGGCGTGGAACAGAACGGGCAGCGAGCTTGTTGGCCTTGGTAACGGGGTACTCATGCCCACCGCAACACCAAGAGGGAGAGTCATGACGACCGCTGAGCAGACCGGTGGCCAGACGGAGGCCGCCGAGGCCACCCACGGCGTGACCCTGACCGACGCCGCGGCCGCCAAGGCCAAAGCCCTGCTCGAGCAGGAGGGCCGCGACGACATGCACCTGCGCATCGCCGTCCAGCCCGGTGGCTGCGCCGGCCTGCGCTACCAGCTGTTCTTCGACGAGCGCACCCTCGACGGCGACCTCTTCCGCGACTTCGACGGCCTCCGTGTGGCGGTGGACCGGATGAGCGCGCCGTACGTCTCCGAGGCCGTGATCGACTTCGTCGACAGCATCGAGAAGCAGGGCTTCACCATCGACAACCCGCAGGCCACCGGGTCCTGCGCGTGCGGTGACTCGTTCCACTGAGCACTGGGCACTAGTCAGCACGCCGAAAGGCGGGGCCGGATCAGTTCCGGCCCCGCCTTTTGCTGTGTTCGGCCCTGCTGTGTTTCAGCTCACACGTAGGCGTCGAGATCGGCGACCTGGGCGTGGCAGCGCTCGTCGACCGTCCAGCTCGGCGCCGCCTTCGGCGTGGCGGGCGCGCTGGCCTGGGTGTGCAGCTCTGCTGGCAGGTCGGCGCAGTCGGCGATCAGCTCGCCGATGGTTTCGGGCTCGGTAAGTGTGCTCACCCGGCCGAACGTAGGCGTGGTCGGCGGAATCGAACACCGGTACTTGGCGGTAATGTCGGCCGGGTGTGCCCGAAGCACCCGGATGGGGCATGACCGGGCGGTAACTTCGGGCCGCACTGACCGCCTGACCGACCCGACAAGGAGAACCGGTGGCAGCCACGGCGCGGATAGCGGTGTCCGGCAGTATCGCGACGGATCATCTGATGCACTTCCCGGGGAGGTTCGCCGAGCAGCTCGTCGCCGAGCAGCTGCACCGCGTCTCCCTCAGCTTCCTCGCGGACGACCTGATCGTCCGGCGCGGCGGCATCGGCGCGAACATCGCGTTCGGCCTCGGTGTGCTCGGGGTGCGGCCGGTGCTGGTCGGCTCGGTCGGCGCGGACTTCGACGACTACCGGTCGTGGCTGGAGCGCCACGGGGTGGACACGGCCGGCGTGCACGTGTCCGAAGTGGCTCACACGGCCAGGTTCGTCTGCACCACCGACGACGACCTGTGCCAGATCGCCACCTTCTACGCGGGCGCGATGGCCGAATCCCGCAACATCGAGCTGCAGCCGATCGCCGAGCGCGTCGGCGGGTTGTCGCTGACCATGCTCAGCCCGGACGACCCGGAGGCCATGCTGCGGCACGCGCAGGAGTGCCGTCAGCGGGGTTACGCGTTCGCGGTGGACCCGTCGCAGCAGCTGGCGCGGATGGAGGGCGCGCAGGCACGCGACTTCGTCACCGGCGCGAAGTACCTGTTCAGCAACGACTACGAGTGGGAACTGCTGCTGCAGAAGACCGGGTGGACCGAGGCGGACGTGCTCAGCCGGGTCGGCCTGCGGATCACCACGCTGGGCGAGAAGGGCGTCGAGATCGTCGGCGCGGACGGGACGAACCTGCAGGTCCCGGCGGTGCCGGAGCTGACGAAGGCCGACCCGACCGGCGTCGGTGACGGCTTCCGCGCCGGTTTCCTCGCCGGGTTGCACGGCGGGCTCACGCTGGAGCGGTCGGCGCAGCTCGGCTCGCTGATCGCGGTGCTGGTGCTGGAGACCGTCGGCACGCAGGAATGGCGGTTCGAAGCGGAAAGCGCGCTGGCCAGGGTCTCCGACGCGTTCGGCCCGGAGGCCGCCGAGGACATCCGCCGCGTCCTGCCCTGAGCCGGGCGCGCTCAGTTCTGGTCCATTGTGGACCAGCGGGTCCCCGCCGGGTGGGCGTAGGACAGCTTCGGGCCGCAGACGGCGACGGTGTCGGCCGGATCGCAGATCTGGCTCATCCAGTCCCTGCGCTGCACCGCGGAGAACCGCAGCACCACCACGCGGGCGGCGATCTGCCCGGTGACGTCCTGCCCGGCGAGGCCCGCGAGCAGTTCGGCGGTGAACAGCGAGTCGTCCCGGCTGGTCTTCACCACGTTGAAGTGACCGGACAGCAGGCCTTCCACGGCGCTCAGCGCGCCGACGGCCGGCTCGCTGCCGGTCACGATGTGCGTGTGCAGCCGCGGTTGCGGGGTGCGCCCGTGGAAACCGGAGTGGGCCAGCCGCGGCAGCGCGTCGAGCAGGTCGGTGAACACGCGGTCGATCTTGGCGCCGCTGACGTTGCGGGCCCGCAGGCGATCGGTGAGCCGTCCGCGCAGTTCGGCCCGCGGTGAGTTCAGCGCGGTACGCAGCCGCCCGCAGGCCGCGACCACCACGAGCGGGCTGAGCCGCGAAGTACCCAGCACCAGGCGGGCGGTGCGGCCGAGCGTGCCGATGCGTCTGTCCACTTCGTCCTCGTCGAGCCAGGCACCGCGCCAGAAGTGCCGGTTGGCCCCGCAGCCGTGCAGCCGTTGCTGGTGGTCGAGAACGTGCTTCACCGTGCCTCCTGGCGTGTTGTGGACGCGCGCGAACGACCGGCCAGCGCGGTGGCGCGGCCGGTGCTTTCCCGGTGGGGGTGGCGGATCGGACGTTGATCAGCCGCCGGTGACGATACTCGGCCTTGAACAAGCGTTAATGCACCGCGACGGCGGCGAACTGCGCAAAGCGAACTCACCGGTGAGTCGGATCACGCAGAGCTGGCCCCGAATGCAGCAACGTGACGCAGTCAATCCCGTCAATTCGGCCGAGAACGCCCGGAAAACTGGACAAGTTCTCCCGTGATCTGGGAAAGCGGTGTTGTCCAGATCACAGATCGGCTAGGGTCGAACCACATTACGGAACGTCTTCCACGATGTGGTGGCGGGCGTGCGGCAGCTCGGGGAGCGGTGCCAATGGTCGTCGGGGACGCTCGGGCCGGAGTCCGCCAGCCGAGCCAGCCGATCCTGGTGCTGGCGAAGTCGCGGCGGGTGATCGACGTGGTCGCCGCCGATCCGGGCGGGTTGACCTGGCGCCAGGTGCAGCGCGCCACCGGACTGCCGGTGAGCACCACCGTCCGGCTGCTGCAGAACCTGGTGGCCGAAGGCTTTCTCGACGTGATCGCCGGCCGGTACCTGGTCGGCCTCGGGGTGCTGCGCTGGGCGCGCAGCCGCCGCATCGAATCCCGGCTGACCCTGCTCGCGCAGCCCGAACTGGACGCACTGCGCGACGCCACCGGCGAAACCGCCGTGCTCTTCGTGCGCCACGGCGACCAGCGGGTGCTCGTCGGCCTTTCCGAGACCCGCCACGAGGTGGTGCGGCTGGTCGGCATCGGCCAGGTGATGCCGTTGCACGCCGGTTCGGCGGGCAAGGTGTTCCTGGCCTACGAGGACGAGGTCCGTGACCGGGTGCTCGACTTCGGCGAGCTGACCGCGTACACCCCCGGCACCATCGTCGACGCCGACCGCCTGCGCGCCGAGCTGGTCGGCATCCAGGCCTGCGGCTGGGCCGACAGCGTCGCCGAACGCGACCACGGCACGGCTTCGATCAGCGCGCCCGTGCACGACCACACCGGCGAACTCGCCGCGGTGATCGGCATCGGCGTGCCGGAACAGCGCTTCACCGACGCCAACCGCCCGAAGTGGACCGAAGCGGTGGTCACCGCGGCGAGACGCCTCTCGGCGGCGATGGGACATGCGGAGCGCGGTGCGGACGGCTAGCCGGAGGTGAGCAGTGGTGGCGGAGAACGGCAGCGGACCGGCGGTGGCACTGGAAGCGGTGACCATCGCCTACCCGGCGGCGACCGGGAAGTACACCGCGGTGTCCGAAGTGGACCTGACGGTGCCCGGTGGCCGGTTCGTGGCCATCGTCGGCCCGACCGGCTGCGGCAAGTCCACCGTGCTCAACGCGGTGGCCGGGCTGCGTGAGCCGTCGGCGGGCCGGGTGCTGGTGGACGGCGAGGAACTACGCGGGCTGAACCGGCGGGCGGGCTACCTGTTCCAGCAGGATGCCTTGCTGCCGTGGAAAACCGTGCTCGACAACGTCGCGTTCGGACTGGAGCTGCGCGGGATCGGCAAGCGCGAACGGCTGGAGCTGGCCCGCGACTGGGTGCGCCGGGTCGGCCTCGGCGGGTTCGAGCAGTCCTACCCGCACCAGCTCTCCGGCGGCATGCGCAAGCGGACCGCGGTGGCGCAGACCTGGATCGGCGATCCGGCGCTGCTGCTGATGGACGAGCCGTTCGGCGCGCTCGACGTGCAGACCCGCCAGGTGATGGAGAACGAGCTGCTGGGGCTGTGGACCGGCAGCGGCAAGACCGTGCTCTTCGTCACCCACGACCTCGACGAGGCGATCTCGCTCGCCGACGAGGTGGTGCTGCTGTCGGCGGGCCCGGCGAGCCGGGTCGTCGGGCGCTACCCGGTGGACCTGCCGCG
Organism: Amycolatopsis albispora; assembly: GCF_003312875.1. NCBI lineage: Bacteria > Bacillati > Actinomycetota > Actinomycetes > Pseudonocardiales > Pseudonocardiaceae > Amycolatopsis > Amycolatopsis albispora. The sequence goes on along the minus strand of NZ_CP015163.1, from coordinate 3,859,969 downwards.
GCCGCGGGACCTGCTGGACATCCGGGCCGCGCCCGAGTTCACCGAGATCTACCGGTCGATCTGGGCGGATCTGCGAGACGAGGTGATGGCGACCTATGACCGCGACGTCAACCGCACCAAGGCGTAGGACCCGGCGGCGCACGCCCGCCGTGCGCACCGCGCAGGTCGGGCTCGCCGTGCTGCTCGTGCTGGGCTGGGAACTCGGTTCGCGCAGTGGCTTGGTGGACGAGTTCTTCTTCTCCAAGCCGTCGGACATCGCGGTGCGCGCGGGGGAGTGGTTCGGCACCGGCTACATCTGGGACCACCTCGGCATCACCCTGCTCGAAGCCGCGCTCGCCTTGGTGCTGGGCGGTTTCCTCGGCCTGGTGATCGGTTTTCTGCTGGCGCGCGTGGAGTTCGTCGCGGCGGTCTTCGACCCCTACATCAAGGTCCTCAACTCGCTGCCGCGCGTGGTGCTGGCGCCGATCTTCCTGCTGTGGTTCGGCCTCGGCATCTGGTCCAAAGTGGCCTTCGGCATCACGCTGGTGTTCTTCATCGTGTTCTTCAACACCTACCAGGGGGTGCGCGAGGTCGACCGGGTGCTGATCGACAACGCGCGCATGCTCGGCGCCAGGGAGGGGCAGCTGGTGCGGCACGTGCTGCTGCCGAGCGCGCTCACCTGGATCTTCTCCAGCCTGCACATCAGCGTCGGCTTCGCCATCGTCGGCGCGGTGGTCGGCGAGTACCTCGGCTCGTCGGCCGGGGTGGGCTACCTGATTTCCCAGGCCGAGGGGACCTTCGACACCACCGGGGTGTTCACCGGCATGGTCGTGCTTTCGGTGGTGGTGCTCGTCGTCGATGCGGGAGTCGACCGCGTCGAGCGCCACCTGCTGCGGTGGAAGCCCCGCCGCGGCATCGAGTTGGGAGGACAACGATGAAGCGGGCGAGGGTGGGCGCGCTGCTGCTGGCGGTGGCGCTGGTGATGACCGCTTGTCAGCAGAAACCGGGGGCGCAGGTCGAGGGCGGTGAGCTGACCATCGGGGTGGGCGGGCAGCCGCTGCTGGTGTACCTGCCGACCACGCTGGCGCAGCAGCTCGGCTACTACGAGGAGGAGGGCCTCAAGGTCAAGCTGGAGGACCTGCAGGGCGGGTCGAAGGCGTTGCAGGCCATGCAGGGCGGCAGCGTGGACGTGGTCAGCGGGTACTACGACCACACCATCCAGATGCAGGCGAAGAAGAAGGAGGTGAAGTCGTTCGTCACCATGCTCCGGTACCCGTCGATCGTGCTGGCGGTGTCGCCGAAGGCGAGCAGGCCGATCAACTCGATCGCCGACCTGGCCGGGGCGAACGTCGGCGTGACCGCGCCGGGCTCCTCGACCGACTTCTTCCTCAAGTACCTGCTGGGCAAGCACGGGCTCGACCCCGCGGCGGCGAACGTGCAGGGCATCGGCGGCGACGCGGGCGCGGTGGCCGCGATGGAGCAGGGCCGGGTGGACGCCGCGGTGATGATCGACCCGGCGATTTCGGTGCTGCAGACCAGGGTGGGCGCGGACCAGGTGAAGATCCTCACCGACACGCGCACCGCGCAGGGCGTGCAGGAGGACTTCGGCGTGCCCGCCTACCCGGCGGCGGTGCTGTACTCGTCGGCCGAATGGCTGGCGAACAACGGGGACACCGCGCGGAAACTGGCCAACGCGATCGTCAAGACGCTGCGCTGGATCGAAAAGCACTCACCGGACGAGATCGCCGCGCGGATGCCCGCCGAGTACGCGCAGGGCGACCGGGGTGTCTACGTGCAGGCCATCGGGCGGGCCAAGGAGTCCTTCTCGCGGGACGGCACCATGCCCGCGGACGGCGCGCAGGCCGTGCACCGGGTGCTCTCCCAGTTCGACGCGGAGATCGCGGCCGCCCCGGTGGACCTGACCCGCACCTACTCGAACGACTACCTGCCCCGGTAGCCAGGTGTCACGAATGTGGCTTTCGAGACGTTATTCGTCTCGAAAGCCACATTCGTGACGTCCGTGATGTCTCAGAGCTTGACCGGGTAGGCCGGTTCCGGGATCTCCGGCTTGATCCGGTTCTCCACGAAGATGCCGTGCCAGATCATGAAGACCACCAGCGCCCAGATCCGGCGGCTGTGGTCCAGCGTGCCGGCCTTGTGCTCCTCGAGCATGCGCAGCACGGCCGCCTTGTCGAACAGCTCGTCGGTCTTCGAGTCCGAGACGATGCCGCGCGCCCAGTCGTACATATCGGTGCGCAGCCAGTGCCGGATCGGCACCGGGAAGCCCAGCTTGCGCCGGTTGAGCACGTGCGCCGGCACGATCCCGTCCAGCGCGCGGCGCAGCGCGTGCTTGGTGGTCTCGCGGGTGATCTTCTCCTCGAGCGGGATGCTCGCGGCCACCTTGAACACCTCGGCGTCGAGGAACGGCACCCGCAGCTCCAGCGAGTTCGCCATGGTCACCTTGTCCGCCTTGACCAGGATGTCGCCACGCAGCCAGGTGAACAGGTCCACGTGCTGCATCCGCGCCACCGGGTCCCAGTCCCGCGAGATGCGGTACCACGGCTCGGTGACGTCCTGGTGCCCGACGCCGTCGGTGAAGTTGCGCAGCACCCCGCGCAGCTGGTCCTCGCGGAAGATGCGCGCGTTGCCGTAGTAGCGCTCCTCCAGCGACAGCGAGCCGCGGCGCAGCAGGTCCTTGCCGCGCGTGCCCTCCGGGATCTTGCTGGAGACCTTGCCGAGCAGGCTCTTCACCGCGCCGGGCATCTTTTCGAAGCGCGCCAGCGACAGCGGCTCGCGGTAGATGGTGTACCCGCCGAACAGCTCGTCCGAGCCCTCGCCGGACAGCACCGCCTTGACGTACTTGCGGGCCTCGCGCGCGATGAACCACAGCGGCACCAGTGCCGGGTCGGCCACCGGGTCGTCGAGGTACCAGACGATCAGCGGCAGCGCCTCCATCATCTCGTCGCTGGAGACGGTGCGGATGACGTGCTTGACCCCGATCGCTTCGGCCGATTCGGCCGCCACGTCCACCTCGGAGTAGCCCTCGCGCTCGAAGCCGGTGGTGAACGCGATCAGGTTCGGGTTGTGCCGCTTGGCCAGCGCCGCGGTGGCGGTGGAGTCGATGCCGCCGGAGAGGAACGCGCCCACGGTCACGTCCGGGTCGGCGATCATGTGCTTGGCCACCGAGTCCTGCATGACCTGCGAGATGCGCTCGTACAGCTCCTCGGAGCCCTTCGGCCCGGACACCGGCTTCGCGGTGAACTCGGGGAAGAAGTAGCGCTCGGTCTTGACCTGGCCGCCGGGGGAGACGGTGAACGAGGTGCCCGACTCGATCCGCCGCACCCCGGCGTGCAGCGACTCGGGCTCCGGCACGTACTGCAGGGTCAGGTAGTGCTGCAGCGCGATCTGGTCGAGCTGCTGCTTGACGCCCAGGGTGTCCGACAGCTCCAGCAGGCTCTTCTTCTCGCTGGAGAAGGCGACCCCGCCGGGGCCCTCGGAGTAGTACAGCGGCTTGATGCCGAACGGGTCGCGGGCGCCGTAGACCAGCTTCTCCTGCGAGTCCCAGATCAGGAAGGCGAACATGCCGCGCAGCCGCTTGACCGCGTCCGGGCCGAGGAAGTGGTAGGCGGCCACGATGGCCTCGCCGTCACCCTCGGTGTGGAACTTCGCGTCGTGCTCAGTGGCGAGCATCTCACGCAGCTCGCGGTAGTTGTAGATCTCGCCGTTGAAGTTCAGCGTGTACCGCTCCGGCGCCTCCGGCGGGCCCCAGGTCAGCGGCTGGTGGGAGTGCTCCAGGTCGATGAAGGCGAGCCGGTTGAACCCGTAGACCACCTCGGCGTCCGCCCAGGTGTCGGTCTCGTCGGGGCCGCGGTGCCGCTGGCAGCGCAGGGCGGCGCCCACCGCGTCCCGTGCCTTCGCCGCGTCTTCTTCAGTGGCGCACACCAGTCCGAGCAGGCCGCACACGTGTCTTCACACACCTCTGGTCGTAGCCGTCAGTCGAGTGGCCAAGTATGGACGACACGAACGATTACCCCTTGGTCGGGACCGCCCGGTTGCTCGGCTAGGCTCCGGAACGTCAAATGGATCGCGCTAGGAGGAATCCCGCAGTGGGCGTTGCAGAGCGCACCCCGGCCAGCAGGCGGTCGAAGGTCGGCAAGGTGACCGTGTTGGCCGCGCTCGTCGCTGCCACGGCGACCGGGTGCTCCGGGGATGAGGTCCTGCGCTTCGGCTGGCCGGAGGGGGTCACCCCGCAGGCCGAGAGCATGCGGAACCTGTGGACCTGGTCGGTGATCGCCGCGCTGGTGGTCGGTGTCATCGTGTGGGCACTGATCTTCTGGTCGGTCGCCTTCCACCGGAAGAAGAAGGCCGCGGCCGGCGTGGAGGAGGAGCTGCCGAGGCAGTTCCAGTACAACGTGCCGCTCGAGCTGTTCTGCGTGGTCGTGCCGGTGATCATGGTCTGCGTGCTGTTCTTCTTCACCGCGACCACCGAGTCGAAGGTGCTGGCCAAGAGCGACGACCCGGACGTGACCGTCGACGTGATCGCCTTCCAGTGGAACTGGGAGTTCCGCTACCCGAGCGAGTCGCGTGACGCCGAGGCACAGACGATCAGCACGGTCGGCAGCTCGGCCGAGATCCCGATCCTGGTGCTCCCGACGGACCGCACGATCCGGTACAACCTGCTCTCCACCGACGTGATCCACTCGTTCTGGGTGCCGGAGTTCCACTTCAAGCGCGACGTGATGCCGCACCCGGACAAGAACAACCAGGACTCCTCGTTCGAGAACACCATCGATCGCGAAGGCGCCTTCGTCGGTCGCTGCGCCGAGCTGTGCGGCACCTACCACTCGGTGATGAACTTCGAGGTGCGGGCGCTGTCGCCGGACAAGTACGACCAGTTCATCCGGCTGCGCACCCAGGTCAACCCGGCCACCGGCAAGCCGAACACCACGGCCGAGGCGCTGTCCGCGCTGAACTGTGGTGAGCTGTGCGCGCCGCAGGCGACCACCACGCAGCCGTTCAACACCGACCGCACCGCCCGGACCGCGACCGGCTGATCGCGACCACTCGCAGTCCCGTAGTCCGCAGCTCAGAGTGAGGAAAGCCGCATGAAGGTCGAAGCCAGGATCTTCGACATCGTCACCCTCTTCGCCTTCCTGGTCGCCGTTGTCTACGGCGTGATGACCGGGCAGATGAGCCCGTACGGCGTGGAGCCGGTCGGCCTGGTGGCGCTGATCCTCACCGGTGGCCTCTCGTTGCTGGCGGGCAGCTACCTCCGGTTCGTCGCCCGCCGCATCGAGCCGCGCCCAGAGGACCGCGAGGACGCCGAGATCAGCGACGGTGCCGGTGAGCTGGGCTTCTTCAGCCCGGGCAGCTACTGGCCGGTCGGCCTGGCCGCCTCCGCGGCGACCGCGGGCGTGGCGATGGCGTTCTTCGAGATCTGGCTGCTCATCGTGGCCATCGTGATGCTGCTGATCGCCATCGGCGGCCTGGTGTTCGAGTACCACACCGGCCCGAACCACGACTGACCCTTTTCACCGGAACGGCCCGCCACCCCCTGACCGGGGAGGCGGGCCGTTCCGTTTTACGCGCGGCCGCCCGCCGGTGAGGTGTCACGAATGTGGCTTTCGAGACGTTTGGCGTCTCGAAAGCCACATTCGTGACATCGGGCGACGAGCGAAGGCCGCGCCACTCACGTCGGTGCTTACTTCAGCGCTTACTGCGCTTACTTCAGTGAGGTGGAGAGCGTCGCCCATCGGCCGAGCAGGTCGGCGGCGGCGCCCGAGTCGATCGCCTCGGCGGCCTTCGCCAGCCCGGCGCCGATGTCCGCGGCGAGCGAGCCGGTGAACCCGGCGTGCGCGGCCAGCGCCCCCGCCGCGTTCAGCAGGACGGCATCCCGCACCGGCCCCGGCTTGCCGGAGACGAGCTCACGCACCACTTCCGCGTTGAAGGCAGCATCCCCGCCCCGCAGGTCCTCAGCGGTCGAACGGGGGATGTCCCACGCGGCCGGGTCGATCGACTCCTCGCGCACCTTCCCGCCGGAGACCACCCAGGCCGAAGTCGTCGCTGTGGTGGTGATCTCATCCAGCCCGTCGTCCCCGCGGACCAGCAGCACCGAGTTGCCGCGGCGCGCGAACACCTCGGCCAGCACCGCGGTCTTGTCCGCGTACGCGCAGCCGATCAGCGCCGACGACGGCTGGGCCGGGTTGGTCAGCGGCCCGAGCAGGTTGAACGTGGTGGGCACGCCCAGCTGCTGCCGCGTCGGACCGGCGTGCCGGAACCCGGGGTGGAAGATCGGCGCGAAGCAGAACCCGATGCCCAGCTCGGCCACGCAGCGTTCCACCCCCGCCGGCGGCAGGTCGATGGCCACGCCGAGCGACTCCAGCACGTCCGCCGCGCCGGACTTCGACGAGGCCGCGCGGTTGCCGTGCTTGACCACCGGCGCCCCGGCCGCGGCGACCACCAGGGAGGTCATCGTGGAGATGTTCACCGAACCGGACCGGTCGCCGCCGGTGCCGACGATGTCCACCGCCGCCACGTCCACGTGCACGCGCCGCGCGTGCGCCAGCATCGCCTCGGCGAACCCGGCGATCTCGGACGGCGTCTCGCCCTTGGCTCGCAGCGCCACCGCGAACCCGGCCACCTGCGCGTCCGTGGCCGCGCCGGACATCACCTGGTCCATCGCCCACGCGGTGTCCCGGGCGGACAGGTCCACGCCGTCGATGAGCTGGTTGAGCAGGGCGGGCCAGCTGTGCTCGGGCACGGCCGGCTCAGCCGCGGACGGCCGGGACCGGCGTGGCGCGCAGGACCTCGGCGACGGTCTCGGCGGCGGTCAGCGGGTCGAGCGGGTGCACCAGCACGGCGTCCGCCTGCGACCAGGTGGCCAGCCAGCGGTCGTCCTTGCGCCGGACCGCCACCACGATCGGCGGGCAGTCGGTGATCTCGTTCTTCAGCTGCCTGGTCAGCCCGATGCCGCCGGTCGGCTGCGCCTCGCCGTCGAGAATGGCGAGATCCACCTCACCCGCGTCCATCGCCATCAGCACCTCGGACACGGTGCCCGCCTCGGTGTAGTCGACCCGGCCGAGGTCGGCGGCGGGACGGCGGCCGACCGCGGAGATGATCGACTCGCGCACCTCGGCGCGGTGGCTGAACACCAGGATCTTCTTCGCGGGGCTCGACTGGGTCATGAAAACTGCCTCCGGCCTGGTAGTGGAGCGGGATGGGCCGATGCTATCTGCCCGGTGCCGCCGAGCCCACCACCAGGGCGGGCCGGAGTGTGATCGAGTCGGCCCGCGACGCGCCGGAACCCCGGGGGACGGGCGGCGGTGACGAGAGGACATAATGCGACTCGTGACAACGGCTCCCACCATCAGCCAGCGCGTGCACTCGCTGAACCGGCCCAACATGGTCAGCGTCGGCACCATCGTCTGGCTGTCCAGCGAGCTCATGTTCTTCGCTGGGCTGTTCGCGATGTTCTTCACGGTCAAGGCACAGAACTCGAGCGGCCACTGGCCGCCGATCCTGGAGTCGACCGGCGAACCGATCCACCTCAACCTCCCGTACGCGCTGCCCTTCACCATCATCCTGGTGGCGTCCTCGTTCACCTGCCAGCTCGGCGTGTTCGCGGCGGAGAAGGGTGACGTCTACGGGCTTCGCCGGTGGTACGTGATCACCCTGCTGATGGGGGCGATCTTCGTCGGCGGTCAGGGTTACGAGTACATCCAGCTGATCAACGAGGGCGTGACCATCCCGTCCGGCGCGTTCGGCACGGTCTTCTACCTGACCACCGGCTTCCACGGCCTGCACGTGATCGGCGGGCTCATCGCGTTCGTGTACCTGCTCATCCGCACCCGGCTGAGCAAGTTCACCCCGGCCCAGGCCACCTCGGCGATCGTCGTGTCGTACTACTGGCACTTCGTCGACATCGTGTGGATCGGCCTGTTCGCGGTGATCTACATCGTTCCCTGAGACCAGCCGTCCCGGCCGAACTGACAGCAAGGGTTGCCGCAGAGATGACCACCAGCAAGAAACCCGCCTCGGCGACGAAGCCACGGCGGCGCCGCACCAAGTTCCAGCGGCGGGTAGCCGGCCTTCTGGCGCTTTTTGTCGCGCTGCTGAGCGCGGGCGGGCTGTACGCCCTGTTCGCCCCGGAGCCGCAGACCGCGCAGGCGCAGGTCGACCCGGCGCTGCTGCGCAAGGGTGAGGAGATCTACAACAACACCTGCAGCACGTGCCACGGCGCGAACCTCGAAGGGGTGCAGGACAAGGGCCCGAGCCTGGTCGGCATCGGCGAGGCGGCGGTGTACTTCCAGACCTCGTCCGGCCGCATGCCCGCGGTGCGCCAGGAGGCGCAGGCCGCGCGCAAGCCGCCGAAGCTCACCCCCGAGGAGATCGACGCGCTGGGCGCCTACATCCAGGCGAACGGCGGCGGTCCGCAGCGGCCCGCCGAAAAGGGCGAGGAACTGCGCGGGGAGAGCCCGGCCCGTGGTGGGGAGCTGTTCCGGCTGAACTGCGCGTCGTGCCACAACTTCACCGGTGCCGGTGGGGCGCTGTCGGAGGGCAAGTACGCCCCGCCGCTGGCGCCGGCCACCGAGGAGCAGTTGTACACCGCGATGCTCACCGGCCCGCAGAACATGCCGAAGTTCTCCGACCGGCAGCTCACGCCGGAGGAGAAGAAGGACATCATCGCGTACGTCAAGTCGGTCAACGACGGCAACAACAACCCGGGCGGGAACGGCCTGGGCGGGTTCGGTCCGGCGTCCGAAGGCGTCATCGCGTGGATCGTGGGGATCGCCGCGCTGGTCGGTGTGACCCTCTGGATTGGATCGAGGGCTTAGCGCATGAGTAGCGGCGAAGAGCCGAAGCCGCCCACGGAGGCGGAACTGGCGGACATGGACCGCGACCAGCTGGTCAAGCTGGGCACCAACCTGGACGGCGTCGAGCTCGTCCACTACGAGGACAAGTGGCCGGTCAAGGGCACCAAGGCGGAGAAGCGCGCCGAACGCTCGGTGGCCATGTGGTTCCTGATCTCGGCGCTGGCCGGCCTCGGCTTCGTGGTCTCGCTGATCTGGTGGCCGTGGCAGTACAAGACGCCGGATGACGAGACCGGGCACTTCTGGTACTCGCTGTACACCCCGATGCTGGGCATCACGCTCGGTATCGCGGTGCTGGCGCTGGCCGTGGGCGTGCTGCTCTACACCAAGAAGTTCATCCCGGACGAGATCGCGGTGCAGGAGCGCGGGGACGGCGGGTCCAAGGAGGTCGACAAGGCGACGATCGTCGCCCAGCTGGCCGACGCGGGCAACCGCAGCACCATCGCGCGCCGTTCGGCGATCAAGCGCACCGTCGGCCTCGGCGCCGGCGCGCTGGGCCTGGCAACCGTGGCGCTGCCGCTCGCGTCGTTCATCCGCGACCCGTGGAAGGACACCGAGAACCGCGACTCCCTGTGGCACACCGGCTGGCAGCCGAACTACCCGGGTGAGGTCGTCTACCTGCGGCGGCACACCGCGCACCTCGGGCACGAGCCGGAGGAGCCCTCGCTGGTCCGCCCGGAGGACCTCGAGGCGGGCTCGATGGAGACGGTGTTCCCGTTCCGCGAGTCCGAGCGCGGCAACCACGAGCTGCTGGCCAAGGCGCTGAAGCGGTCCGACAACCCGGTCATGCTGATCCGCCTGCGCCCGGCCGACGCCGCGCGCGTGGTCAAGCGCGAGGGCCAGGAGGACTTCAACTTCGGCGACTTCTACGCCTACACCAAGATCTGCAGCCACGTGGGTTGCCCCACGTCGCTGTACGAGCAGCGGACCAACCGGATCCTCTGCCCGTGTCACCAGTCGCAGTTCGACGCACTGCACTACGCGAAGCCGGTTTTCGGGCCGGCGACTCGCGCACTCGCCCAGTTGCCCATTACCGTGAACGAAGAGGGCTACTTCGTCGCGAGAGGTGACTTCATCGAGGCAGTCGGTCCTGGGTTTTGGGAGCGCAAGTCATGAGTTCACTGACCACCCCGACCAAGGGGTCGAACCCGGCCGAGAAGGCCGCGGCCGCCGGTGCCACCTGGGCCGACGACCGGTACCACCTGGCCAAGGGGATGCGGCACCAGCTGAACAAGGTGTTCCCCACCCACTGGTCCTTCCTGCTCGGCGAGATCGCGCTCTACAGCTTCATCATCCTGATCCTGTCCGGGGTCTACCTGACGCTGTTCTTCGATCCCTCCATGCAGGAGGTCATCTACGACGGCGCCTACCAGAACCTGCAGGGCGTCGAGATGTCCAAGGCGTTCGCGAGCACGCTGGACATCACCTTCGAGGTCCGCGGCGGGCTGTTCGTCCGCCAGCTGCACCACTGGGCCGCGCTGATCTTCGTCGCGGCGATGTTCGTGCACATGATGCGGATCTTCTTCACCGGTGCGTTCCGGCGCCCGCGTGAGGCGAACTGGGTGATCGGCGCGCTGCTGCTGGTGCTGGGCATGTTCGAGGGCTTCTTCGGCTACTCCCTGCCGGACGACCTGCTTTCCGGTACCGGTATCCGCGCCACCCTGTCCGGCATCGTGCTGTCGGTGCCGGTGATGGGCACCTGGATCCACTGGGCGCTGTTCGGCGGCGAGTTCCCCGGCACGGAGATCATCCCGCGCCTGTACACGCTGCACATCCTGCTCATCCCGGGCATCATGCTGGCGCTGGTCGGCGCGCACCTGGCGCTGGTCTGGTACCAGAAGCACACCCAGTTCCCCGGGCCGCGCCGCAAGGAGACCAACGTCGTCGGCGTGCGCATCATGCCGGTGTTCGCGCTCAAGGGCGGCGCGTTCTTCGCGCTGGTCACCGGCGTGATCGCGGCGATGTCGGGCATCTTCCAGATCAACGCGATCTGGAACATCGGGCCGTACAACCCGTCGCAGGTCTCCGCCGGTTCGCAGCCGGACTGGTACATGGCATGGGCGGACGGCATGCTCCGCATCTGGCCCGCCTGGGAGCTCTACCTCGGGAACTACACGATCCCGCCGGTGTTCTTCGTCGGTGCGCTGGGCATGCCGATCCTGATCGGGTTGCTGCTGGCGTATCCGTGGATCGAACGGAAGCTCTCCGGCGACACCGCGCACCACAACCTGCTGCAGCGGCCGCGGGACAACCCGGTCCGCACCAGCATCGGCGTGATGGCGCTGACCTTCTTCATGGTGCTGATGATGTCCGGCTTCAACGACATCATCGCGTTCACGTTCGACATCTCGCTGAACGTGACCACCTGGGCCGGCCGGATCGGCATCCTGCTGGCGCCGCCGGTGGCGTACTACCTCACCTACCGGATCTGCATCGGGCTGCAGCGCGGTGACCGCGAGGTGCTGGAGCACGGCGTCGAGACGGGCATCATCAAGCGGCTGCCGCACGGTGAGTTCATCGAGATCCACCAGCCGCTCGGCCCGGTGGACGACCACGGCCACCCGGTGCCGCTGGAGTACCAGGGCGCGTCGGTGCCGAAGAAGATGAACAAGCTGGGCTCGGCCGGGCGCGCGGTGCCCGGTGGCTGGCTGGTCGCGGACCCGCCGGAGGAGACGGCCGCGCTGGACCGCGCCCGCTCCAACGGCCACGGCGGCGACGGGCACGGCCCCGGTGACGTCGACTCGTCCGCGGTGGGCGAAGGCGCCACCAAGGAGAGCAAGGAAATCACCAGCGGCCACTGACCTCACCGAGGTCGCTGAGGCTGACACGCGAACGGGCCGCATCCCCTCGGGGGTGCGGCCCTTCGGCATTCTCGGGGAGACTCCCGGGAGGTCGCGTTGGCTCCCCAGCGACCTCCGCGCCTCGGCGAAGCCGAGGCTAAAGACTCAGTCTCCGATGGCGAAGGCGGATTCGGTGTCCGCCCGTGAGTAGGAGCGGAAGGCGATGTGCGTGTCGGTGTTGTGCACGCCGGGGATCTTGCCGATCTTCGCCGGGATCAGGTCGGCCAGGTCTTCGTGCGCGCTGACCCGGACGATCGCCACCAGGTCCACCTCACCGGCGCACGAGTACACCTCGGCGACGCCGTCGATGTCCGCGATCGCCTGCGCGGTTTCGGGGATGCTGTCCGCTGCGGCGTGAATCAGCACGATCGCGGTGATCACCGGGATGCCCTCCTGGCTGCTCTGGAACGGTCTCGCCCGCGATCCTAATCTCAGTTCACCTGCTCCAGCGCCGTGGCCGTGCCCACCAGGTCCAGCCACGGCCGCCACGAACCGGCTCCGCGGGCCGGCTCGGCCCACGGCTGGGCCGTGCGCACCAGCCGCACCCCTGGACGGCACAGCCACCGCAGCAGGATGCCGACCTCCTCCCGTGACGCCCCGTGCAGCGGCCCCGGCCCCGGCCGCACGGTCTCCGCCGACGACACCAGCATCTCGACCACCGGCATCGGCGGCACCCCGCGCCGCGCCACCCCCGCCGACGCCAGGCGGCCGTATCGGATCACGGCGAACTCCCAGCCGCCCTCACCGTCGGGGTTCGCGGCGACCAGCTCCGGAATGGTGGCGAGCGAGGCCAGCCGGTGCGCGCGGTCCACCGAGCGGACCAGCAGCGCCAGCTCGTCCCGCCGCCGTGCGGCCTGCTCGAAGTGCTGCGCGTCGGACAGCAGCTCGAGCTGCCGGGCCGCCGAGCGCAGGGGTTCGCTGTCGCGCCCGGCGAACAGGTCGGCGACCGCGATGACCCCCGGCCGGTACTCGTCGGCGCTCTGGTGCCCGGCACACGGTGCCCCGCAGCGCCCCAACTCGGCCAGCACGCACGGCTTCCCGGCCGGGGCCGTCGCCGAGATGCGCTGCGTGCAGGTGCGCAGCCGGGCCGCGCCGGACAGCGTGTCGGCGGCCAGCTTCGCGTCGGCCTGGCTGCGGAACGGGCCGAGCGAGCCGTCCTTCGGCAGCCGGATCACCGACAGCCGCGGGAACGCCTCGTCGGTCAGCGTGATCCACCACGAGTTGTGCGGGTTCTTCGACCGCCGGTTGTACGCGGGCCGGTGCGCGGCGATCAGCCGCAGCTCCCTGACCTCGGCCTCCAGCGCGTGCGCGCACTCGATGCCTTCGACGCCGGTGGCCAGCGCGACCATCTCGCGGATGCGGCCCCGGCTCTCCGACCCGGTGAAGTACTGCCGCACCCGCCGCCGCAGGTTGGACGCCGTGCCCACGTAGAGCACCTCGTCACCGGGGCCGCGGAACAGGTAGACGCCGGGATTGGTGGACAGGTGCGCGGCCATCCCGCGCTTGCGGCGCTGCTGGGGAGTGACCTCCGGCAGGTAGTCGAGCAACTCCTCGAGCGACTGCACGCCGAGCGAGCCGACGCGTTCCAGCAGGCCGTGCAGCACGTCCACGGTGGCGCGGGCGTCCTGCAGCGCCCGGTGGTTCGGCACCGTGCCGGAGTTGAACAACGCGGCCAGCGCGGACAGCCGGTGGCTCGGCGTCTCACCGCGGGTGATCACCCGGCGCGCCAGCCGGACCGTGCAGACCACCGCCGGTTTCGGCACCGGGTACCCGTGGCCCTGGCAGGCGGCCCGCAGGAAGCCGACGTCGAAGGCGGCGTTGTGCGCGACCAGCACCGCGCCCGAGATGAACTCCAGGAACGCGGGCAGCACGCGGTCGATCCGGGGCGCGTCGAAGACCATCGCCTGCGTGATCCCGGTGATCGAGACGACCTGCGGCGGGATGGGCATGCCGGGATCGACCAGGGTGGCGAACTCGCCGAGCACCTCACCACCACGCACCTTGACCGCGCCGATCTCGGTGATCCCGTCCGGGCCCGGCTTGGTGCCGGTGGTTTCCAGGTCGAACACCACGAAGGTGGTGTCCCGCAGCGGGGTGCCGAGTTCGTCGAAGGCGAGCTGGGCCGGTCCTGAGCCGCGTGCCACCGTCATGAGTTGGCACCCTAGGCACCGCCACCGACAATCTTGGCTTGGTCACAACATGCCACCGCGGTGCGGACACGTCCTGCCGCGCCGTGGTGCCGGGTCTACCCTGGGCTGATGACCGCATCCGCGTCCCCCGAACCGGAGCACGCCGGCCGCGTGCCACCGGTGCCGGAGGTGCGCGCGGAGCCGGAGCACCCAGCGCGCCCGGTGAACTGGGCAGAGCTGCCGGAGGCCATCCGCGAGCGGATCGCCGAGCTGGCGGCGGCCGCGCTGGGCAAGCTCCCGGTCGCCGACATACCGCGTCAGCTGCGCCCGGTGGCGCGGTTCGCCCCGGCGAAGCGGGCCAAGCTGGGCGGCTCCGCGCTGCTCGGCACGCTCGGCGAGTCCAGCCGGTTCCGCACCGCGGTGCTGGAGTGGCTGCGCGAGCACCGCCCCGACGTGCTCGACCCGAACGCCCTCGATTCGGTCGCCGCGGCCACCGCCGCGGTGCTGCTCGGCGAGGCGAGCGCGGACTCGCGCGTGCGGCTGGTGGCGAAGAACGCGGAGGAGTCCAGCCTCCGTGCCGAGCGGGACGCGGCGCTGGCCAGGATCCAGCGGCTGGAAGCCGAGTTGGAGCGGGTCCAGGCGGAGCTGGCCGAGGCCAGGCGCGTGGCGGAGACGGCGCGGGCCGATCGTGAGGACGAGCTGGACCGGTTGCGCGGGCGCCTGCGCGAGCAGGGCGTGAAGCTGCGTCAGGCCAAGGACGCCGCCGAGGAGGCCAAGGCGGCCGCCGCCGAGGCGGGCGGGGCCAGGGCGGAGGAAGTGGCGGCGCTGACCGCCCAGCTCGAACGGGAGCGCCAGCGCGCGGCCGCCGAGCGCGCCCGTGCCGACAACGCGGTCGCGGACGCCGATGTGGCCCGCCAGTCCGCCAGGGAAGCACGCGAGGCCGACGAGGTCCGCCTGGCGTTGCTCATCGACACCATCGAGGGGGCGGCGAAGGGGCTGCGCCGGGAGCTTTCGCTCGGCCACGCCGGGCCGCTGCCCGCCGACGTGGTCCGCGGCGCCAGCACCCGCTCCGACGGCGGTGGCAAGGTCCAGGACCCGGCCGCGCTGGACAGGCTGCTCGCACTGCCCGGCGTCCACCTGATCGTCGACGGTTACAACGTCTCCAAGACCGGCTATCCCGAACTCGCGCTGGCCGACCAGCGTGACAGGCTGGCCCAGCAGCTCGGCGCGCTGTCCGCGCGAACCAGTGCCGAGATCACCGTGGTGTTCGACGGCGCGGGTGTGATCTCCGTGCCGGCCGCGGCCGCGCGCGGGGTCCGGGTGCTCTTCTCCGACAAGGGCGTGCTCGCCGACGACGTGATCCGCACGCTCGTCGCGGCCGAACCGGCGGGCAGGCCGCTGGTGGTGGCCACCTCCGACCGGGCCGTCGCCGACTCGGTCCGCGCCCGTGGCGCGCACCCGGTGCCGTCGGCCGTGTTGCTCACCCGCCTCGGCCGGGTCTGACCCTCTCTTCTCCGGCAACCCCCGTTGACCTGGTCTTTTGTTGTATACTCTCGGGGTATACCCAAGGTGTATACCTGCCGTGTATAGTCCAGCGGCACAGGCAAGCAACACCAAGGGGAAGGAGGTCGCATGTCGGTATCGCGCACATTGCTCGCCCTGCTGGAAACGGGGCCGCGACACGGCTACGACCTGAAGCGCTCGTACGACGAGCAGTTCGCCCAGGGGCGGCCGCTCGCCTACGGGCAGGTGTACTCGACGCTGTCCCGGCTGCTGCGCAACGGGCTGGTCGTCGAGGCGGGCGTCGAGCAGGGGGACGGACCGGACCGCAAGCGCTACACCATCACCGACGCCGGGGTCACCGACGTCGAGTCGTGGCTGGCGACACCGGAGAACCCGGAGCCGTACCTGCAGAACACGCTCTACACGAAGGTGGTGCTGGCGCTGCTGTCCGGGCGCAGCGCCACCGACGTGCTGGACAGCCAGCGCGCCGCGCACCTGAAGGTGATGCGGGAGCTGACCAAGCGCAAGACCGGGGGAGACCTGGCCGACCAGCTGATCTGCGACCACGCGTTGTTCCACCTGGAGGCCGACCTCCGCTGGCTGGAGCTGACCGCGGCCAGGCTGGACGCGCTCGCCGAGGCGGTGCGCCGGTGAACCAGCCACTGCTGAAAGCCCGCGACCTGCACAAGTCCTTCGGGCCCACGGCCGCGTTGCGCGGGGCCGACGTGTCGGTGCGTGCCGGTGAGGTGCTCGCCGTGATGGGGCCGTCCGGTTCCGGCAAGTCGACGCTGCTGCACTGCCTGGCCGGGATCGTCACCCCGGACTCGGGCGCGATCGAGTACCAGGGCCGCGACCTGATCGGCATGAGCGACAAGGAGCGCAGCGCGTTGCGGCGCACCGAGTTCGGCTTCGTTTTCCAGTTCGGCCAGCTCGTTCCGGAGCTGACCTGCCTGGAGAACGTGGCGCTGCCGCTGCGGCTGACCGGCACCAAGCGCGCGGCGGCCGAGGCCAAGGCCCGCCAGTGGCTCGACCGGCTCGAGGTCGGGGAGCTGGGCGGACGCCGTCCCGGTGACGTTTCGGGCGGGCAGGGACAGCGGGTCGCCGTGGCCAGGGCGCTGGTCACCGGGCCGAAAGTGATCTTCGCCGACGAGCCGACCGGCGCGCTGGACTCGCTCAACGGCGAGATGGTGATGCGCATGCTCACCGACGCGGCGCGGACCACGCAGGCCGCCGTGGTGCTGGTGACGCACGAACCGCGTGTGGCCGCGTACTCCGATCGTGAGGTCGTCGTGCGTGACGGGAAGGCGAGCGATCTGGAGCTGGTCTCGTGATCCGCGACCTGCTGCTCGGGCTCCGGCTGGCCGTCGGGGGCGGCCGGATGTCCGGGCAGGCGCTGCTGCGGCTGGTGATGACCACCATCGGCGTGGCACTGGTGGTGGCGATCCTGCTGCCGGCGGCCGCGATCGGGAACGTGGTCTCCGAGCGGGACGCGCGGGTCGCGGCGAACACCGAGATCGAGGAGCCGCGCCCGGGCGTGGACCCGCTGCTGGTCAACTACTGGTACGCCGAATTCGACGACGACTACCTGAACACCATGGTGGTCGCGCCGACCGGGCCGAATTCGCCGGTGCCGCCCGGTCTCGACCGGCTCCCGGCGCCGGGGGAGCTCTTTGTCTCCCCGGCGGTGTCCGAGCTGCTCGCCGGGCCGCGCGGTGACTCGCTGCGGGCGAGGGTGCCCGGCACGGTGGCCGGGGAGATCGGCAAGCCGGGCCTGTCCGACGCCAGCGACCTCAAGCTGTACCTCGGCAGCACCGTGGACCGGCTGAGCCAGGTGGAGGACGTCACGCGGGTCACCGGTTTCGGCGGTCCCAGCGAGGGGTTCACCCTCGACGCGGTCACCGCGCTGGTGATGGCGCCGATCGTGGTGGCGCTGTTGCTGCCGCTGCTGATCTTCGTCACCACGGCGTCGCGGATGGGGGCGGCGCAACGCGAACGACGGCTCGCCGCGCTGCGGTTGCTCGGGGTGGACGCCCGGCAGGTGCGCCGGATCGCCGCGGCCGAGTCACTGCTCGGCGCGGTCGCCGGGCTGGTGGTCGGCGGGGCGTTGTTCGCCGCGTTGCGCCCGCTGATCGGGCAGCTGGACCTGTTCGGGCTGAAGCTGTTCGCGGAGGACTTCGTGCCGTCGTGGCAGCTGACCGTGGTGATCGCGCTGCTGGTGCCGGGACTCGCGGTCGGGGCGGCGATCTTCGGCCTGCGCCGGACCATCGTCGAACCGCTGGGCGTGGTGCGGCAGAGCAAGCCGATCCGGCGCCGGATGTGGTGGCGCTGGGCCATCGCCGGGGTGGGCGCGCTGCTGATGGGCGCCACCTTCCTCGCCGAGGAGCGGGACAACTCCGATGCCGTGGGCATGGCGCTGAGCGTGGGCAGCGCGCTGCTGCTGATCGGCGTGGCGGTGCTGCTGCCGTGGGCGGTGGAGAAGGTGGTGCGCGGGATGCGCGGGGGCACGCCGGCGTTGCAGTTCGCGGTGCGGCGGCTCCAGATGGACGGCGGGACCGCGAGCCGGGTGGTGTCCGGGCTGGTGGTGGTGCTGGCCGGGACCATCCTGGTGCAGACGCTGATGGTCTCGCTCACCGCCGGGGAGGGCGAGCGCGACGACTGGCAGCCCGCCGAGGTGCAGGCGGCCGAGGTGTGGACCGACTCCACGCACGTGGACCAGGCGCGGCAGCTGCTGGCCGGGGCGGAGGGGCTGACCGGGGTGCACGAGGTGTCGCATTCGACGCTGGGCGAGCCGGGTGCGTCCGCCGGGCGAGGGGTCCCGGTCGACATCGGCGACTGCGCGGCACTGCGGACCATAGCCAACCTGCCCACGTGCACTGACGGCGACGTGTTCTTCGTCAACCTGCCGAGCGAGTCGTCACAGCCGCCGCGTGCGGTGCCGGTCGGGGAACAGCAGTTCTCCGGGTACCGGGGCGGCGAGCCGGAGCCGGGTCCGATGTGGACGGTTCCGGCGCAGGTCCGGACCGTGTCCGCCGACCAGGCGACCCGGACCGCGGCGGGCAACCTGCTGATCACCCACCGCGCGCTGGGCTCGGTGCGCCCGCCGGCGAACGCGATCACCCTCTCGGTGGCCGGGCCGGGTGGCGCCGACGCGGTGGTCGACCGGACCTCGATCGCGCTCAGCCCGCTGGCCTGGGAGGTCAGCGTGCGGGCGGTGGCCGACCCGGTGGCGATGAGCAGGCGGCTCGACGAGGGCACCGGCACGTTCCGCGCCGCAATGATGACGGCGTCCGGGTTCGTGTTGTCGGTGGCCGCGCTGAGCCTGCTGATGCTGTCCATCGAGCAGATCGTCGAGCGGCGGCGGCCGCTGGCGGCGCTGTCGGCCTCCGGGGTGCCGCTGTCCGTGCTCACGCGCGGTTCGCTGTGGCAGAACGCGATCCCGGTGGTGATCGGGGTCGGGCTGGCCATCGTCGCCGGGCTGGCGCTGACCCTGCCCACGGTGCGGTACGCCGGTCTGCCGTTCACGCTCGACGTCGGCCTGGTCGCCACCATGGCGGGCGCGGCGGTGCTGGCCGTGCTGGTCACCACCGCGCTGACCTGGCCGCTGCTGCGGCAGGTCACCCGGCTGGACGGGCTGCGCGCGGAGTAGGCGGTTCGGCGTCGGGGTGTTTCCCCGATGCCGAACCGCAACCGTTCCGAAGAGTGACCCGAGTGGCCTTCACCCGTTGATGACGGTAGGACAACAAGCGTTTGTCCGACTTGTTCGCACTGGTGGAGGTGGTGGATGCGGGCCAGATCCGGCCTGGCGCTCCCGCTGGTGTTCGCGGGCGCGCTGCTCGTGGCACCGACGGCGGGCGCCCAGAACGACGTGCCTGCCGACCCCGGCGACCTGCGGGTGGAGGCCGGGGTGGCGCCGGGCACCGGGCCAGGGGATCCGCGGCCGGGTGAGGCGTTCGCCGATCCCAAGGTCGCCGACCTCCAGCGCACGGCCGGTGAGGTGCAGCGGGAACTCGGGGACCTGGCGGGCCGGATCGAGGCGGCCGAAGCCGAGCTCGGCACCGCGACCGCGCAACTGCAGCACGCCACCGCCGAGCGGCTCGACGCCGAGGCGCAGCTGAACGCGGTGCGCGCGGAGGCCGACGAGTTCACCCGGTCGGTGTTCACCTCGTTGGGGCGCCCGGACAACGTGAGGTTGTTGTTCAGCGCCACCAACGCGAGCGATCTGCTCAACGGCAAGTCCATGGTGGACCACCTGCGTGCCGACCAGGACGCGCGGCTCAACGGTGCGCTGGAGCGGCAGCGCAAGGCGGTCGAGGCCGAGGGCGTCGCGGCCGGTGCGGAACGGACGGCGGCCGAGCGCAGGGCGGAACTGGACCGCCGCAACGGGGACGCCACCAACCGCGCGGACGCGATCAGCTCGGAACTGCGCGGCCCGATCGACGACGCCAACGCCGCCGTGGTCGAGCAGCAGCGCGCGCAGCGGGACCGGAACACGCAGACGGCGTCGAACTGGAAGGCCTACACCGATCGGCTGGCGGCGGCCGGGATCAAACCACCGCCCGCCGCGGCGCTGGCCGACCCGGCGAAGCTGCCCGCCGGGCTGCGGCCGCTGGCCGGTGTTGGAGGTCCGCAGGCCGGTGTCGCTGAGTCTACTGTGGACGGCCAGCGGATTCTGGTGCTGCCGAAGGAAACCATCGACGCGGTGAGCGCGGGCATCGGTGCGCTGGGCAAGCCGTACGTGCCGAAGGACAACGGCGAGGGGCCGGTGTCGTACTCGTGCGACGGGCTGGTGCGGTCGGTGTTCTCCGGGGCCGGGCTCCCGTTGCCGGGCACGGCGGGGGAGCAGATGGCGGTGGGCAAGCCGGTGCCGCCCGCCGACGCGCAGCCGGGGGACCTGGTGTTCGTCGGGCCCGCGAAGTACGGGGTGCAGTCGGTGGGGGTGGTGCTGGACGGGCGCACCATGCTGGCGGCGGACGCGCGGCTGGCCGGGGTGGTGGTCGCGGACATGCCCGCCGGGGACAGCGTGCTCGGCGTCGCCAGGCCCGCCTTGGGCACGCGGCCCGCGGAGCCGGTGCCGCAGCGGGCTTCGGAGGAGCTGACCTGGCGGTGCGGTGGCGTCGAACTGCCACCCGCCGCGCCGGGCGCGGACCAGGCCGCGGGCGCGTGGGGCGGATTCCCGAACGGCCTGATCCCGGCGGGGGCGCTGTGTCCGGTCGGTATCGGCGCCCACGTCCTCCGCTGCGACGCGGCGCAGACGTTCGCGGCTCTGTCGGAGGCTTTCGCCCGGACTTTCGGCAGGCCGCTGTGCCTGACGGACTCGTACCGCACGTTCGCCGGTCAGGTCGACTTGTACCGGCGGAAGCCCTCGTTGGCGGCGGTGCCGGGGACAAGCAACCACGGCTGGGGGCTTGCGGTGGACATGTGCGGTGGGGTGCAGTCGTTCGGCACCCCGGAATACGGCTGGCTGGCGGCGAACGCGCGCAACTACGGCTGGGTGAACCCGGGCTGGGCGCAACCAGGACGGGGCCGGGAAGAACCGTGGCACTGGGAATACGCGGGCCGCTGACTCCCGGCCGGTGTCACGAATGTGGCTTTCGAGACATTAAACGCCTCGAATGTGGCTTTCGTGACACGCGCCGGGCCCTCCACGACCGCCGGGCCCACCGGGATGGACACGAATGTGGCTTTGGGGGCCGATTCCGCCCCGAAAGCCACATTCGTGTCCCAAGACCGGGCCGCCGCGCGCTATGAAAGCCACATTCATAGCATTCGCTCCCGCCGCCAATCGGAAGCCGGGCGACTCGGCCAGCAACGGCCGAGAGTCCCCATCAGCAACCGGAGGCGGGGCGCCTCAGCCAGCAACCGCCGAGAGTCCCCCATCAGCAACCGGAGGCGGGGCGCCTCAGCCAGCAACCGCCGAGAGTCCCCCATCAGCAAACCGGAAGCCGGGCACCCCCAGCCACCAGCCGCCCAAACTCCCCCTTCCCCGCCCCGGTCCACAGCCAAAAACACGGCGAAGACCCGCTTGTCAAGGTACTCTCCCCAGCCTTGACAAGCGGGTCTTCGCCGTCGTCACAATAAAAAGCCGGGGCGGCCCGCCCCAAAACCCGCCCCAAAACCCGCCCCGAAAACACCCACCTCAAGAACCGCTGTACCACCGCCACGACTCCACCCGCGCCAACCCCGGCAAAGTCCCCCGCCCCGTCGCCCAAAGAAGCGTCGCCCACCGCGGCGTATCAGTGGGCGCGTCCGGGAAGAGGCGCCGCAGGACCCGATCGCACAGATCCTCCGGCGGGGTCCACGGCACCCCCAGCCCCAACGCCAGGTCGTGCGTGTGCACCAGCACCTCAACCACCCCCATCCCAGCCGTGCTCGAAGCGTCCGCGGCGCCGTGTACGTGGAAACCCCGCGCCGTCGGCGGGGCCGTGCGCACCATCGACGCCAGCAGCGCCCCGCACGACTCCAGCACCTGGAGCAGACCCGACGGCCCAGACGACCGGTCCGCGAACACCACACCGTCCGGGGCTTCCGGCCGACGGCGGATCAGCTCGAACGGCACATACCGGTCCACCGGCCCCCGCCGCAGGCCGAGTTGGGCGGCGTAGGCGAACAGGTCGTCGGCCAGGTGCTCGGCGGTTTCCCAGCAGGTCCACGTCAGCGTGCCCGCCGGGTTTTCCCACTTCTCCGCCGGTGCGTCGCCGAGCGTCGCCAGTGCGAGCCCGACCGCTGTTTCCACATCTTCCGCGGTGATCACTACCGAATGGTAGGAACACCAGGCGGCGGGCGGGCGAGCGATCGGCGCGCGGTCGCCACGGCTCGCCGGGCGGGCTTGTGATCCCGCTCACCGTCAGACGACGCGCCGAGCGGTCGATCCCATCGGGTGAGCGGTCCGCACACCGCAGAGTAGTGAACTGTTGCGCTGGTCACACCGATCGTGTCCACGCTGGTCCATCTGGTGATTCATCTCGCTACGGAGAGTTTTTGACCCTCCGATAGTGGACGCACCGGCCCCTATTTCGTAACCTGGCCGAGATCTCGTGGCCGGTAGCCGTCGCACAAGGGACGGCGACACGGGATTGCCGCCGTAGCAGCTTTGTCGGGGAGCTGAACCGGAAATACTGCGTGCTCTGCTGCCTCGCCTGGTGCGGTGGCTGGTGGGCGCGCGGTTGTCCGGCACCGGCCGGAACGGGTGCTGTGTCCGCCCATCCGGCCAGAGGACGAGGGCCCCCGACCTCGTCGTCGCAGGTGTCCCGGTGAGGCGGCCGAACGCAAAGGAGACACGCGCGACGTGCAGTCGCATCCGGTAAAGCGCGTGGTTTCAGGCGCTCTGGCAGCAACCGCCGTGATCGCGGCCGTGACGCTGGCCCAGGCTCCCGCCACCGCCACCCCCATCCTCGCCCCCCAGCAACCCCCGAGCAGCGAGTCCGAGGCGCTCAAGAAGTACCGCGAACTCGCCGAACAGGCCGAGAAGCTCAACGAGGACCACCTCAACGCCGTCGAGGACGAGAAGGCCAAGCAGGCCGAACTCGACAAGGCGAACCAGGACCTCGAAGCGGCCAAGCAGACCGAGAGCACGGCCAGCGCCGACATCGAGCGCTACCGGCTCGACGTGGACAAGTTCGCCGGCGCGTCGTTCACCAGCGGCGCCCAGCTGAACAAGATGTCCGCGCTGCTGACCGGCAACTCGGCCCAGGACTTCCTGGACCGCTCGTCCGCGCTGGACGTGCTGGCCACCGACCAGAACAACGTGCTGCAGGGTTACGCCGGCTCGCTCAAGCAGGCCGCCGACGCCCGGCAGCTGGCCGCCGACGCGCAGGGCCGGGCCCAGGCCGCGAAGGACGAGGCCTCCCGGCTCAAGTCCGACATCGAGCAGCGCAAGAAGTCGCTCGAGGACCAGAAGGACAAGCTCGAGGACGCCTACGGCAACCTCAGCGACGGCGACAAGGCCGCGCAGAAGGACACCGGCGAAGACGTCGGCCCGATCAAGGCACCCGGCGCCGCCGCCCAGACCGCGGTCGACGCGGCCATGGGCAAGCGGGGCAAGCCCTACTCGTGGGGTGCCACCGGCCCGAACTCCTTCGACTGCTCCGGCCTGACCGGCTGGGCCTACAAGCAGGCCGGGATCAGCCTCCCGCGCACCTCGAAGGCGCAGTCGACCTTCGGCAAGGCGGTCTCGCGTGACCAGCTGCAGCCGGGCGACCTGGTGTTCTACAACTCGCCGGTGTCGCACGTCGGCATCTACATCGGCGGCGGCAACATGGTCCACGCGCCGACCACCGGTGACGTGGTGAAGGTCTCGCCGCTGCAGAAGAACTACGTGGGTGCGCGCCGCGTCGCCTGACGCGCCGGAAAGCCACTGGCGAAGGCCGCCTTCCTCCCGGGGAAGGCGGCCTTCGTGCGTTTCGCTAGCCTCGCCTGGTGCGCCGAACGCTCCTGGTGACCAACGACTTCCCGCCCCGGCCGGGCGGTATCCAGTCCTATCTGCACTCGCTCGCCACGCGGGTGCCCGCGGAGGACCTGGTGGTCTACGCACCGGCGTGGCGCGGTGACGCGGAGTTCGACGCGGCGGCGCCGTTCGAGGTGGTCCGCCACCCGACCTCGCTGATGCTGCCGACCCCCGGCGTGCTGCGGCGGGCGAAGGAGATCATGCGGGCCCGCGACTGCGAGGCGGTCTGGTTCGGCGCGGCGGCGCCGCTGGCGCTGCTCGGCCACCCGCTGCGGGCGGCCGGGGCGCAGCGGGTGCTGGCCAGCACCCACGGGCACGAGGTCGGCTGGTCGATGCTGCCCGCCGCGCGGCAGGCGCTGCGGCGGATCGGTGACACCGCCGACGTGGTCACCTTCGTCAGCGAGTACACCCGCAACCGCTTCGCCGCCGCCTTCGGCCCGATGGCCGGGCTGGAGCACCTGCCGTCCGGAGTGGACCCGGAGCTGTTCCGCCCGGACCAGTCCGCGCGCGAAACCATCCGCAAGCGCTACGGGCTCGGCGACCGGCCGACCGTGGTCTGCGTGTCCAGGCTGGTGCCGCGCAAGGGCCAGGACGTGCTGATCGTGGCCATGCAGATGCTGCGCCAGCGCGTGCCGGACGCCGCGTTGCTGCTGGTCGGCGGCGGGCCGTACCGCCAGAAGCTGGCCGCGACGGTGGACGCGTTCGGCCTCGGGAACGACGTGGTGCTCACCGGCTCGGTGCCGTGGGAGGAACTGCCCGCGCACTACGCGGCGGGTGACGTGTTCGCCATGCCCGCGCGGACCCGCGGCAAGGGGCTCGACGTGGAGGGCCTCGGCATCGTCTACCTGGAGGCGTCGGCGACCGGGCTGCCGGTGGTGGCCGGGCGCTCGGGTGGCGCGCCGGAAACCGTGCTCGACGAGGTGACCGGGCACGTGGTCGACGGCAGGGACCTGATGCAGCTGGTGGACACGCTCGCGCCGCTGCTGGACGACCCGGCCCGCGCCCGCCGCATGGGCGAGGCGGGCCGCGAGTGGGTCAGCCGGAGCTGGCGCTGGGACGTGCTGGCCGACCGGCTGGCCACCATGCTCAGCGGTGACCCGATCGCGGTGGTTCGCTGAGCGCCAGCTCGAAGGTGGCCAGGCGGCGCGGGGACGCGATGACCTCGTAGCCGGTGACCAGCCCACCGTCGATGGTGAAGGTGAGCACGAGGGCCAGCCGTCCACCCGGGGCGACGACCACGCCGAGTTCGCCGTTCACCAGCGCGATTTCGGCCAGGTGCGCCCGCCGCCCGAACTGCATGATGCTTTCGGCCACGGCCCGCGCGCCTCGCACCTCGGCAGGCGCGCCCGGCGGAAGTACGGCCGGGTCGGAGCGGCGGACGGCGTCCGGGGCGAGCACGTCGAGCAGCGTGTCGAGGTCGCCGTCGCGGGCGGCGGCCAGGAACGCCTCGATCACCTTCCGCCGGGCAGCCAGTTCGCTCGCGGACGCGGTGGGATTGCTGCGCAGCCGCTGCCGCGCGCGGCTGGCGAGCTTCTTCGCGGTGGCCGGGCTGCGGTCCACGATCGGCCCGATCCGGTCGAACGGCACGGCGAACAGGTCGTGCAGCACAAAGGCGATCCGCTCGGCGGGGGCGAGCGTGTCGAGCACCACGAGCAGCGCGCGGCCCACCGAATCGGCCAGCACCGCCTCGGCCTCCGGGTCCTCGCGGGCCCAGCCGCGCTCGGGCACGTCGTCCAGCGGTTCTTCGCGGCGTGCCTGGCGTGCCCGCAGCATGTCCAGGCAGATGCGGGACACCACGGTGTGCAGCCAGCCGCCGAGGTTGCCGATCTGGTCCACGTCGTCGCCGACGCGGTTCAGCCGCAGCCAGGCCTCCTGCACCGCGTCGTCGGCTTCGGACACCGAGCCCAGCATCCGGTACGCCACCGCGCGCAGGTGCGTGCGGTGGGCTTCGAAGTCGTCCACACCTGCTTGACGAGCCGGCGGCGGAGAAGGTGACATCAGGCCCGCTCGATCAGGGCCGGGTGGCGCGGGTCGTCCATGCGGACCACCACGTCGGCGAACTCACCGGGCGCGACCTCGTCGGCGTACCGCTCGAACGCGGGCAGCGCCCAGTGCTCGGCCGCGGGCAGGTGCCTGGCCAGCGCGCCGGGGGAGAGCAGGAGGTGCACGGTGAAGTCGAACGGCAGGCCGTGCCCGAGCAGCAGTTCACCGTCGACCAGCACCACCGCACCGGGACGCAGCCGGACGCGGTCGAGCCGGGTGGCGCGGTCGCGCTCGGCGTCCCAGAGCGCGGGCAGCGCGAGACCGGAGCCGCCGGGACCGGCCGGGTCGAGCACCTCGCGGCGCAGGCCGCCGATGTCGAGCCAGTCGTCGTAACGCGCGTCCGGATCGCGCTTGCCGCGTTCGTACCGCAGTGAGGCCGCGCGCAGGAAGTCCTTTGTGGACACACGCAAGGTTTCCCTGCCGTGTGGGCGAAGCAGCTCGGCCACGGCGTCGGCGAGCGTGCCGGGTGCCGCGCCGGCACCGTCGATGGCGACCCGCGAGATCGGGCCCGCCAGGATGGCTTCGGTGAGTTCGCGGGCGAGCAGGTCCGGGGAAATCGGGCGGTAGCGGCGCTCAGGCAACGGCGGCACCTCGCAGCACCACGTCGACGATCTCGCGGACGAACGCCGGTTTCGGGGCTTCCTGCCGGATCAGCGCGCGCATCCACAGCGCGCCGCCGAGCAGGTCCATCAGCAGCCGGGGATCGGTGCCGTCGGGCAGTTCACCGCGGGCGCGGGCGCGGTCGAAGATGGGCAGTTCCTGGCTGAGCCGGTCGCCGAAGAAGGCGCCGAGCACCGTCGCCAGCTCCGGGCGGTGGAGCGCGGCACTCAGCGCGGCCGAGGCGATCGCTCCGGTCTTCGCCCCGGTGAGCAGGCGGTTCACCTGGCGCAGCAAGGATTCCAGGTCACCGCGCAACGATCCGGTGTCCGGAATGGACAGTTCGAAGATGCGGGCGTCGAGCAGGGCCGCGCCGAGCAGCGCGTCCTTCGACGGCCACCAGCGGTACAGCGTGGTCTTGTTCACCCCGGACCGCGCCGCGACGCCCTCGACGGTCAGCCCGTCGTATCCGAGTTCGGTGAGCAGCTCCAGCGTCGCGGTGAAGATCTCCTGCGCCCGCCGGGGCCCGCGTCCGTCCGGCATCGACAACCTCCTGCCTGTTGTGGTTAACATAGCAACGCAACGGTGCGTTGCGTTTCTTGGGAGGTGGGTGAAGTGGCGGAAGTGTCGAAGGCGGCCACGCTGGGCCTGTTCGGCGCGTGGCTGGTGCACGATCTGGAGGAGCTGGCCACCATGCCGAAGTGGGCGGGGGTGTCGCGTGAGCACGCCGCGGTGGCGATCGGCCTGATGGGCGGGGTGGTGGCGGCGGCAGCGGTGGCCGGTGCGCGGACCGGTGGCCGGAGCCGGTTCTACCGGACCGCGCTGGCCGCGTTCGACCTCCACGGCTGGGTGCACCTGGCTGGTTCGGCGGTGACACGCGGTTACACGCCCGGGGTGGTGACCTCGCCGCTGGTGGTGATCCCGTTCTCGCGCTGGGCACGCAAGCGCTTGCGGGCGGCGGGAATCGAGGAGGGGACCTCGTGGGCGGGGCTGGCCCTGCTGCCCGTGCTGCTCGGCGCGGTGCACGGTACGGCCGTTCTGGTGACCCGGGGCACCAAAGCCCGGTATGCGTCGTTGACCAACTGACAACGCGCTTACGGAAACTAGGGGGCGAAGATGGCGGCAGTCGTGGAACCGGTCCGGCTCGACGACGCGTTCATGCAGGACCCGCACGCGGTGGCGGAGGTGTTCCGCCGGGAGGGCCCGGCGCGCCCGGTGGTGATGCCGCGTGGCCTGCGCGGCTGGGTGGTCACCGGGTACCACGAGGCGCGGGCGCTGCTCGCCGATCCGCGGCTGAGCAAGGACGCCGGCCGGATCTCCGAGCTGTTCGAGACCCAGGTCGACCATCGCGACGGCGAGGAGAGCCCGCGCACCTTCGCCTCCGCGCTGACCGCGCACATGCTCAACTCCGACCCGCCCGAGCACACCCGCCTGCGCAAGCTGGTGAACAAGGCGTTCACGCCGAAGTCGGTGGAGCGGCTCCGGCCACGCATCGAGCAGATCACCGACGCGCTGCTCGACCAGATGGAGGCGGCCGGCGGGGAGGTCGACCTGCTGGAGACCTTCGCCTTCCCGCTGCCGATCACGGTGATCTGCGAGCTGCTCGGCGTGCCGGAGGCTGAGCGCGCCGCGTTCCGCGACTGGTCGAACACGCTGGTCTCGGCCGATCCGGCGGCACCGATCGAGCAGGCGGCCGGTGAGCTGGTGACCTACCTGCGTGAATTGATCGAGCGCAAGCGGGCCGAACCGGGGCCGGACCTGCTGTCCGACCTGGTGCAGGTCTCCGAGGACGGTGACCGCCTCGCCGAGCACGAGCTGGTGCCGATGGCGTTCCTGCTGCTGGTCGCCGGGCACGAGACCACGGTGAACCTGATCGGCAACGGCGTGCTCGCGCTGCTGCGCGACCCGGAGCAGCTGGCCGCGCTGCGGGCAGATCCCGCGCTGCTGCCCGGTGCGGTCGAGGAGTTCCTGCGCCTCGACGGGCCGGTGAACCTGGCCACGCTGCGGTTCACCGCCGAGCCGGTGCGGGTCGGGGAGGTGGAGATCGGCGCGGGCGAGTTCGTGCTGATCTCGCTGCTCGCGGCGAACCGCGACCCCGCGCGCTTCGAGGATCCGGCCAAGCTCGACGTCAAGCGCCCGGCGGGCGGGCACCTGGCCTTCGGGCACGGCATCCACTACTGCGTCGGCGCGCCGCTGGCCAGGGCGGAGGCGGAGATCGCGATCGGCCGCCTGCTCGCCCGCTTCGACGGGCTGGCGCTGGCGGGTGAGCCATCGCGGCTGCGGTGGCGGGCCAGCACCCTGATGCACGGCATGGAGCAACTCCCGGTCCGACTGGGGTAGCCGGGGCGCCCGTAGGGTGCCAGCCATGACGAGCCAGGAGGAACTGCTCGCGCTCGACGCGCGTCACGTGTGGCACCCGTACGGCCCGATGCCCGGCACCGTGCCCCCGCTGCTGGTCCGCGAGGCGGCGGGGGTGCGGCTGCGCCTGGCCGACGGCCGCGAGCTGGTGGACGGCATGTCCTCCTGGTGGGCGGCCGTGCACGGTTACCGGCACCCGGTGCTCGACGCCGCGCTGACCGCGCAGGCCGGGCGGATGAGCCACGTGATGTTCGGCGGGCTCACCCACGAACCGGCGATCTCGCTCGCCCGCACCCTGGTGGAGATCACCCCGGACGGGCTGGAGCACGTGTTCCTGTGCGACTCCGGCTCGGTCTCGATCGAGGTCGCGGTCAAGATGTGCATGCAGTACTGGCAGTCCACCGGGCAGCCGGGCAAGCGGCGGCTGCTCACCTGGCGCGGTGGCTACCACGGCGACACCTTCCAGCCGATGAGCGTGTGCGATCCCGACGGCGGCATGCACTCGCTGTGGAAGGGCACGCTCGCCGAACAGGTTTTTGTGCCCGCCCCGCCGCCGGGGTTCGGCGCCCCGCTCGACCAGTCCTATGTGGACATGCTGGCCGAGCAGGTCGCGGCGCACGCGCACGAACTGGCCGCGGTGATCGTGGAACCGGTGGTGCAGGGCGCGGGCGGAATGCGTTTCCACAATCCGGGATACGTGCGCGCGCTGCGCGAGATCACCGCGGAAAACGGGGTGCTGCTCATCCTGGACGAAATCGCCACCGGATTCGGCCGGTCCGGCGCGTTGTTCGCGGCGGACCACGCCGGGATCACGCCCGACGTGCTCTGCGTCGGCAAGGCGCTGACCGGCGGTTATCTGAGCATGGCGGCGGCATTGTGCACACCGGAAATCGCCGATGGCATTTCGCGTGGCGAACTGCCGGTGCTCGCGCACGGGCCGACCTTCATGGGCAATCCGCTCGCCAGCGCGGTGGCGAACGCCTCCATCGAAGTGCTGCTCGGCCAGGACTGGCTCGCCGAGGTCCGGCGCATCGAGGCTGGACTCCAAAGTGGACTTTCGGCGGCGGCGGAGCTGCCCGCGGTGCGCGAGGTCCGGGTGCTCGGGGCGATCGGCGTGGTGCAGCTGGACCACCCGGTCGACATGGCCACCGCGACCAGGGTGGTGACCGAGCACGGCGTGTGGGTGCGGCCGTTCCGCGACCTGATCTACACGATGCCGCCGTACGTCAGCTCCGACGAGGACGTGGAGTCGATCGCGCGCGCCATCGTGGCGGCCGCGGCGGTGGCTTGAGTGAAATTCACCCGATCATGTGACAACGCCGGTTAACTGAATGTTGCTCGGGTTAAATCCGTACGCAGCGCGACAATTTTCGGCGGTTGCCCTCCGGATAGGGTGAGACCTGGCCCACGTGAATGACCGAGATAGCGGTTCGTGTTCCCGAATACGTGACGAAGCCGCCGGGTGCAGAACATGAGGATCTCTTCACAAAGCGGACTTTTCGCGCGGACCTGTGTTTCCTGGTGATCATGAGCTTCGCCACCCTATTGCGGCGTGACGTGCCCGCTTCGCTTGTTGTCTTCCTGGTCGCCGTGCCCCTTTCGCTCGGCATCGCACTGGCTTCCGGTGCCCCGATCGTGGCCGGGCTGATCGCCGCCGTGGTGGGCGGGGTGATCGCCGGTCTGTTCGGCGGTTCGGCGCTCCAGGTCAGCGGCCCGGCCGCCGGGCTGACCGTGGTGGTCGCCGAAACCATCTCCCGGTTCGGCTGGGCGGCCACCTGCGCCATCGTGGTCGCCGCCGGCGCGCTGCAGGTCCTGCTCGGGCTGAGCCGGATCGCGCGGGCCGCGCTGGCCATCTCGCCCGCCATCGTGCACGGCATGCTCGGCGGCATCGGGCTGACCATCGTGCTCGGCCAGTTGCACGTGGTGCTCGGCGGTTCCGCGCAGAGCTCCGCGCTGGACAACCTGCTCGCCCTGCCCGGCCAGCTGATCGGCAGCCACGACACGGCCGCCTTCATCGGCGTGCTGACCATCGGCATCCTGCTGCTGTGGCCGCGCCTGCCGCAGTCCGTGCGCAAGGTGCCGGGCCCGCTGGCCGCGATCACCTTCACCACCGTGCTCGCGCTGGTCGCGGGCATGCAACTGCCCCGCATCGAGCTGCCGGGCAACCTGCTGGAGATCTCCTTCGCGCCGCGGCTGCCCGGGGGCGGCTGGTTCGACATCGGCATCGCGGTGCTCACCATCGCGCTGGTCGCCAGCGTGGAAAGCCTGCTCTCGGCCATCGCGGTGGACAAGCTGCACACCGGCCCGCGCACCAACCTCAACCGCGAACTGGTCGGGCAGGGCATGGCCAACATGGCCTCCGGCGCGATCGGCGGCCTCCCGGTCACCGGCGTGATCGTGCGCAGTTCCACCAACGTCGCCGCCGGGGCCCGCACGCGTGCTTCCGCGGTCATGCACGGGATCTGGGTGCTGTTGTTCAGCGTGCTGCTGGCCGGGCTGCTGGAGAGCATCCCGCTGGCCGCGCTCGCCGGGCTGCTCGTGCACGTCGGCGCGAAGCTGCTGCACGTCGGCCACATCCGCGACGTCCACCGCCACGGGGACCTGCCGCTGTACCTGGTCACCCTGCTCGGCGTGGTTTTTGTCGACATGCTCTCCGGCGTGCTGCTGGGCATCGCCACCTCGCTGGTGCTGATGCTGCTGCGCACCCGGTCGAAGATCCACGCCGAGTCCGACGGCGACCGCTGGCGCGTGGTGGTCGACGGCGCGCTGACCTTCCTGTCCATCCCCAAGCTGTCCAAGGTGCTCGCCAACATCCCCGAACGCGCCGACGTCACCCTGGAACTGGTGGTGGACTACCTCGACCACGCCGCCTTCGAGAACCTGTCCAGCTGGCAGCAGGCGCACGAGCGGACCGGCGGCACCGTGGTGGTCGACGAGATCGGGCACCCGTACTACGAGCGCGGCAAGTCGGGCGCGCCGACGGTGAGCAGGCTGGCCGCCGCGCCGGTGCTGCCGCGCTGGCTGGCGTCGTGGTCGGACTGGCAGGCCAAGGCGGGCCCGCGCCTGCCCGACCAGCGCACCGCGCCGCCGTCCACCGCGCAGCTGGCGCTGGGCACCTCGGAGTTCCAGCGCCGGACCGCGCCGCTGGTGCAGGGCACGCTGAGCGGGCTGGCCGACGGGCAGAACCCGCACACCCTGTTCATCACCTGCGCCGACTCGCGGATCGTGCCGAACCTGATCACCACCAGCGGCCCCGGTGACCTGTTCGCGGTGCGGAACATCGGCAACCTGGTCCCGGCCGACAGTGGCGTCACCGGGGTCACGGGAGACACCGGCCCGCCTCTGGACTCGTCGGTCGGCGCCTCGATCGAGTACGCCGTCGGTGTGCTCCGGGTTCCGGAGGTGGTTGTCTGCGGCCATTCCGGCTGCGGTGCGATGAAGCTGATGCTGGACCGGACCCCGGAACTGCCCGCGGTTCGCGAATGGCTCCGCCACGCCGAGCCGAGCCTGCGCCGGTACGAGCTGAACCCGCCGGTGTCGCTCGACGGCGAACCCCCGGCCGCCGAGGGCGACCGGCTCGCCCTGCACAACATCCTCCAGCAGCTGCGGCACCTGCGGCGCTACCCGGTGGTCGCCGAGGCCGAAGCACGCGGTGAGCTGCACCTGACCGGGATGTACTTCGACGTGGGCGCGGCGCAGGTCTACCTCTTCGACCCGGAGTCGGGCGCCTTCGAGCCCGCCGGGGAACGGGCGGCTTGCACACGGGACTAGGGTCGATGGCCGTGACTGTGCTGGTGATCTCGGGTACCGGAACCGGAGTCGGCAAGACCGTGGTCACGGCGGCGATCGCCGCGCTGGCCAAGGCGGACGGCAGGCGGGTCGCCGTGCTCAAGCCCGCGCAGACCGGGGTGGCCGACGGCGAGCCCGGCGATCTGGCCGACGTCCGGCGCCTGGCCGGTGACGTCACCACGCGCGAGCTGCGGCGCTACCCCGATCCGCTGTCCCCCGAAGCCGCCGCGCGGCGCAGCGGCATCGCGCCGGTGACCCCGGCCGAGGCCGCGAACGCCGCCGGCGAGCTGGACCAGTCCCACGACCTGGTGCTGGTCGAAGGCGCCGGTGGGCTGCTGGTGCGGTTCGATCCGGGTGGCGGCACGCTGGCCGACGTCGCGTGGTCGCTCGGCTCGCTGGTGCTGGTGGTCGCCGAGGCGGGCCTCGGCACGCTGAACGCGACCGCGCTGACCGCCGAGGTGGCCACCCGGCGCGGGCTCAACGTGGCGGGCGTGCTGATCGGCGCCTGGCCGCCGGAACCGGACCTCGCCGCCCGGTCGAACCTCGAGGACCTGCCGGTCGCGGCGGGCGCGCCCCTGCTCGGGGCGTTGTCCGCCGGGATCGGCCAGGCCGGGCCGGAGGAGTTCCTCGCCGAGGCCAGGCGCGGCCTTTCGCCGTGGTTCGGCGGTGAGTTCGACCCCGAGTGCTTCGCGAAGGGTGAATCCGCCCAGAAGTGACTTGGGTCGCTTCTTCGCGGCGGGGTGTTCGGGCACACTGTGCCGGACGCTGCCCGGACCAGAAGGAGAACCCGTGACCTCAGCACCCGAACGCGCGACCGACGTCCTCGCCACGGCGCGGGAGCAGGTTCTCGAGCGGGGCGAGGGGCTGGCCGAGGCGCAGGTGCTCGAGGTGCTGCGCCTGCCCGACGAGCGGCTGTCGGACCTGCTCGCGCTCGCGCACGAGGTGCGCATGCGCTGGTGCGGGCCCGAGGTGGAGGTCGAGGGCATCATCAGCCTGAAGACCGGCGGCTGCCCGGAGGACTGCCACTTCTGCTCGCAGTCCGGCCGGTTCCCGACCCCGGTGCGCTCGGCGTGGCTGGACATCCCCGGCCTGGTCAAGGCCGCCCGCCAGACCAAGGAGACCGGCGCCACCGAGTTCTGCATCGTGGCCGCCGTTCGTGGCCCCGACAAGCGCCTGCTGTCCCAGGTCCGCGAGGGGATCAAGGCCATCCGCGAGGACGGCAACGACATCCAGATCGCCTGCTCGCTCGGCATGCTCACGCAGGAGCAGGTGGACGAGCTGGTCGAGATGGGCGTGCACCGCTACAACCACAACCTGGAGACCGCGCGCTCGCACTTCCCCCAGGTGGTCACCACGCACACCTGGGAGGAGCGCTGGGAGACGCTGCTGATGATCCGCGAGGCGGGCATGGAGGTCTGCTGCGGCGGCATCATCGGCATGGGGGAGACCGTCGAGCAGCGCGCCGAGTTCGCCGCGCAGCTGGCCGAGCTGGGCCCGGACGAGTGCACGATGAACTTCCTGATCCCGCAGCCCGGCACCCCGTACGAGCACTACGAGGTGGTCGAGGGCAAGGACGCGCTGCGGACGGTCGCCGCGTTCCGGCTGGCCATGCCGCGGGCGCTGCTGCGGTTCTCCGGCGGCCGTGAGCTGACCTTCGGCGACCTCGGCACCAAGCAGGGCATGCTGGGCGGGATCAACGCGATCATCGTCGGCAACTACCTGACCAATCTCGGCCGCCCGGCCGCCCGCGACCTGGACATGCTCACCGAGCTGAAGATGCCGGTGAAGGCGCTGAGCGACACGTTGTGAACCCACCGGAATACTGCGTCCACTGTGGACTCGGCCTGGCCGCGGACCACGGAGATCATCGCGCCTGCGACAACCCGCGCACCGCGCTGGAGCCACCGCGGTTCTGCGCGTACTGCGCGCGGCGGATGGTGGTGCAGGTGACCCCGGTCGGCTGGACGGCGCGCTGCAGCAGGCACGGCGAACTCACCGGTTAAGCTTTCCCTCTCGTATGTCAGGAGGTACACCGGTGGCAGAGCCTTCGGTCGGGATGCGCCCGCCCGCCGAACCCGCGCACCACTTCTTCGCCATCCCGCGTGAGCGGCCGAAGGTGGTGGTGGCCGCGGACATCCTGCCCGCGGTGACCGTGCTGTCGATGGTGATGCTCACCGGCATCCCGCTGGCCGCGCTGTGGGCGCTGCTGGCGCCGCCGCAGCGGGTGCGCGTGGTCTCCGCGGCCGAGGAGCCGATCCCGCTGCAGCTGGAGAGCTGGCACCGGTTCGACGACCTCGCCGTGTTCGCGCTGCTGGCTTTCGGCTTCGGCATCGTGGTCGGCGTGGTGATCTGGCTGCTGCGCGAGCGCCGCGGCCCGGTGGTGCTGCTGGCCGCGGTCGGCGGCTCGGTGCTGGCCTGGTGGCTGGCCTCGATGCTCGGGCCGGGCACGTTCGCCGGGATGATCTACGAGGTGAGCGCCGCGCCACGGGTGGGTGACGTGCTGGAAACCGCGCCGGTGCTGGAGTCGGCCTGGGTGCTGCTGGCGCAGCCGCTGGCGGTGGCCGCCACCTACGGCCTGCTGGCCGGCTGGAACGGCCGGGACGACCTGGGTCGCCGGCTCGGCTGAATTCGCCTGATCGGCAGCGCGGTCCGCGTGGTTTCCGTAGGCTGGCCCCAACTGAGGGAGGCCTGCATCACATGACCGACGACGTAGTTTCCGGCTCGAACGGGCGCATCCGCTTCCCGGGCATCAGCCCGCGGGCCTACGAGCACCCGGTCGACCGCGGCGCGCTGGCCACGCTGCGCACCATTCCCGGGTTCGCCGAGGTGCTCAAGGCGGTGGCCGGGTTCTTCAGCGAGCGCGGCGAGCGGCTGATGGCGCTGGCGTCGTCGATCCGGGTGGGGGAGAAGCAGTACCCGGAGCTGAACAAGCTGCGCCTGGAATGCGCGCAGGCGCTGGACATCTCGCCGGTGCCGAACATCTTCGTGGCGCAGGACCCGTCGGTCAGCGCGTACACCATCGGCATGGACGAGCCGTTCATCGTGCTCAGCACCGGGCTGGTCGAACTGCTCGACACCAACGGCCTGCGGTTCGTGATCGGCCACGAGATGGGGCACGTGCTGTCCGGGCACGCGGTGTACCGGACCATGCTGATCCGGCTGATCAACATGCAGATGTCGATGTCGTGGACCCCGGTCAGCGCCTTCGGCCTGCGTGCGGTGATCGCCGCGCTGAAGGAGTGGTACCGCAAGTCGGAGCTGTCGTGCGACCGCGCCGGGCTGCTGTGCGGCCAGGACCCGGCCGCCGCGCTGCGGGTGCACGTGCTGCTGGCCGGTGGCATCGACCCGGCGCGCATCGACATCCCGTCGTTCCTGCAGCAGGCCGAGGAGTACGAGTCGGTCGACGACATCCGGGACAGCCTGCTCAAGCTGCGCAACGTCGAGCACATGTCGCACCCGCTGGCCGTGGTGCGGGCAGCCCAGCTGCAGAAGTGGGCCGCCTCGGAGGACTACCGGGCGATCCTGGCCGGGCAGTACCCGCGGCGGGACGCGGACAGCCCGTCGAGCACCTGGTCGGACGACGTGAAGTCGGCGGCGAAGTCGTACAAGGACTCGTTCAGCAACTCGACGGACCCGCTGGCGAAGGTGTTCACCGACGTCGGCGAGGCACTTTCGGGCGCGGCGGGGAAGGTGTGGAGCAAGTTCGGCGGCGGCAACCGCACCAACGGCGACGCCGACCCTTCCGCGACCTCTTGACATGGGTTAGTTCAGGCTGGCTGGACGCGTCAGGGCGGTCAGCTCGGCCGGGGGAGCCGGGACGGCGCGCAGTGCGGTCAGGAAGCCCGCCTCCCGGGTGAGCAGGCGGCACACGTCCCGCAGCCGTCGCAGTGGCTGGGTCTGTTCCAGCAGGGCCTGCCGGTCGTCCAGTGGCAGGAGGCAGTCGGCCGCCAGCTGGTAGGCGAGGTCGGCCAGCGGCGTGTCCGGCGGCGGCTCGGTCCAGTCGTCGTGCTCCCAGGCCGAGCGGCAGTACCGCCGGTGCGCGGCCCGCGCCACCTCCGCCATCCGCTGCCCGGCCTCCGCCGAGCCGCGCGGCATCGGCGCGTCCGTCACCCACTCGATCGTGCCGACCAGGTACGGCGCCGCCTCGCAGTCGATGTCGAGCAGCCGGAACCGCTGCCGCCCGGTGGTGACCACGTCGAACCGCCCGTCCGGCAGCCGCTTCGCCTCGCGCAGCCGCGTCGTGCAGCCGATCGCGTGCACCTGGTCCAGGCCGGTGACCTCGCGGGTCAGCGAGGTGCGCATGGCGATCACGCCGAACTCCTGGTCGGGCACGGTGCCGGTGACCAGGTCGACGGTGAGCTGCCGGTACCGCGGCTCGAAGATGTGCAGCGGCAGGTGCGCCCCCGGCAACAGCACGCTCTGCAGCGGGAACAACGGCAAAGTTGTCGTTCCCGTACTGTCTCCCGCCGCGCCGTCAGCCACGGGTACACGGTACGACGAAGCCGTCCGGCGCGCAGGTCTTCACTCGAATGCCGTGCCGGGCAACGGAAAACGTGCGCTGGGTGACCAGTTATCGCGCAGCGGGCGGGGGACGGAGCACGGCGAACGGGTCGGTGACCTGGATTCCCTTGCACGCGAAGGAGAACAGCGCCGCCGGACGTCCGCCGCTGCGACCGGGTGGCGCGGTCTGCCCGGTCGGCTCGAGCAGGCCGCGGCGCGCCAGCACGCGCTGCAGGTTGGTCGCCGCGATCCGGTAGCCCAGCGCGGCGGAGTACAGCCCGCGCAGCTCGGAGATGGTGAACACGTCCGGCGCGAGCGCGAAGCCGAGATTGGTGTAGCTCAGCTTGGACCGCAGCCGGTCGCGGGCGCGCAGCACGATCTCGGCGTGGTCGAAGGCGGTGCGGGGGAGGTCGTCGACGCGGTGCCACGAGGTGTCCTCCGGCACCTCCGGGTCCACGTCCGACGGCACCAGCCCGAGGAAGGCGGTGGCCACCACCCGCGGTCCGGGCACCCGGTCCGGCGTGCTGAACACGGCGAGTTGCTCCACGTGCTTGAGCTTCTTGATGTCCACCTTCTCGGCGAGCTGGCGCCGGATGGAGGTCTCCACGTCCTCGTCGGGCCGCAGCCTGCCGCCCGGCAGCGACCAGCGGCCGATGTGCGGATCGAGCGCGCGGCGCCACAGCAGCACCTGGAGTGTGTCCGATCGCACTTGCAGTACCGCGGCCAGAACCTCGTGTGCCAGGGGGGCGCTGCTGTTAATATGGCTTCGCACGGTTTTCGATTGTAAGGCGAAAACCCGCGTCAGGCTAGGAGGGCCACCATGGCCGGCACGTCGACCCTGAGGGCGAGCGAACTCGCCGAAGCCGATCTCATCCCGTTCGACGGGGTGGCACCGGACGAGCAGTGGGCGGAGGAGGTGCGACGGCTCGCCGAGGAGCGCGACGCCGTGTTGCTCGCGCACAACTACCAGGTCCCGGCGATCCAGGACGTCGCGCACCACACCGGCGACTCGCTCGCGCTGAGCCGGATCGCGGCCGGCAGCGACGCCTCGACCATCGTCTTCTGCGGGGTCCACTTCATGGCCGAGACGGCCAAGATCCTGGCCCCGGAGAAGACCGTGCTGATCCCGGACGCGCGGGCGGGCTGCTCGCTGGCGGACTCGATCACCGGTGAGCAGTTGCGGGCGTGGAAGGCCGAGCACCCCGGCGCGGTCGTGGTGTCGTACGTGAACACCACGGCCGAGGTCAAGGCCGAGACAGACATCTGCTGCACCTCGTCGAACGCCGTCGACGTGGTTGCCTCCATCCCCGCTGACCAGGAAGTTCTCTTCCTGCCGGACCAGTTCCTCGGCGCCCACGTCAAGCGCGTGACCGGCCGCGAGAACCTGCACATCTGGGCCGGGGAGTGCCACGTGCACGCCGGGATCAACGGCCCGGAGCTGGCCGAGCGGGCGGCCGCGAACCCGGACGCCGACCTGTTCATCCACCCCGAATGCGGCTGCGCCACCTCGGCGCTCTACCTGGCGGGCGAGGGCGCGGTGGCCGCGGACCGGGTCAAGATCCTGTCCACCGGCGACATGGTGCACGAGGCCAAGGCGACCAAGGCGGGCTCGGTGCTGGTGGCCACCGAGATCGGCATGCTGCACCAGCTGCGCAAGGCCGCGCCGGGCATCGACTTCCGCGCGGTGAACGACCGCGCCTCGTGCCGGTTCATGAAGATGATCACTCCGGCCGCCCTGCTGCGCTGCCTGCGCGAGGGCCTCGACGAGGTCGACGTCGACCCGGAGACCGCTTCGCGGGCCCGCGCCTCGGTGCGGCGGATGATCGAGATCGGGCAGCCCGGCGGCGGGGAATGAGCACCCCGGTTACTGCCCGTGAGGCGAAAACCACGCCTCGCTGGGAGGCGGCCGCCGATCTGGTGGTGATCGGCAGCGGCGTCGCCGGGCTGACCGCGGCGCTGCGCGCGCGGGCGCTCGGGCTGCGCGCGCTGGTGGTCACCAAGGCCGCGATCGAGGACGGCAACACCCGCTGGGCCCAGGGCGGCGTGGCGGTGGTGCTGCCCGGCGAGCACGACGACGGCGATTCGGTCGCGCGGCACGTGGACGACACGCTCACCGCCGGTGCCGGGCTCTGCGACGAGGCCGTGGTGCAGTCGATCCTCGACGGCGGGCCGGGCGCGGTCGCGCGCCTGCGTGAGCTGGGCGCCAGCTTCGACGCCGGGGCCGGTGGCGGGCTCGCCAGGACACGCGAAGGCGGGCACACCGCGTTCCGCGTGATCCACGCGGGCGGCGACGCGACCGGGGCCGAGGTGGAACGCGCGCTGGTCGCGGAGACCACCGGCCGTCGGCTGCCGGTGCTGGAGCGGCATGTGGCGGTCGACGCGCTGCGCACGCCGTCCGGCGCGGTGGCCGGGGTGTCGGTGCTCGACCCGGACGGCGTGCTCGGCGTGGTCCGCGCGCCCGCCGTGCTGCTCGCGACCGGCGGGCTGGGCCAGCTGTACCAGGCCACCTCCAATCCGGAACCGGCCACCGGCGACGGGCTGGCGCTGGCGCTGCGGGCCGGTGCGCTGGCGGCCGACATGGAGTTCGTGCAGTTCCACCCGACCGTGCTCTACACCCCGGGCGCGCGCGGGCGCTGCCCGCTGGTCACCGAGGCCGTGCGCGGCGAGGGCGCGCGCCTGGTCGACGGGGCCGGTGAGCTGGTCATGCTCGGTGTGCACCCGCTCGGTGACCTCGCACCGCGCGACGTGGTGTCGGCGGCGATCACCCGGCGGCTGGCCGAGGCGCCGGGCGGCATCGACGACCACGTGTTCCTCGACGCCACCCGGATCACCGGGTTCGCCAAGCGCTTCCCGACCGTCTACCGGGCCGCGCTGGCCGCCGGGATCGACCCGCTGCGCGAGCCGATCCCGGTCACCCCGGCCGCGCACTTCGCCTGCGGTGGTGTGGTGACCGACGCGACCGGGCGGACCGGCGTGACCGGGCTGTACGCGGCGGGCGAGGTGGCGCGGACCGGCCTGCACGGGGCGAACCGGCTGGCGTCGAACAGCCTGCTGGAGGGCCTGGTGATGGGGGAGCGGGTCGCCGAGGCCGCGGCCGCCGACCTGGCGTCGGGGGTGCTCGCCGATCCGCGGCACGGGCTGGCGCCGGAATGCCGTCACGTCGAGGCGGCCGAGCGGGACGCGCTGCAGCGGGCGATGAGCCGGTACGCCGCGATCGGCCGCGACGCCGACGGGCTCGCGGTGCTGGGCTCGGTGCTCGACCTGGCCACCAGCGACAGTCCACTTAAGACTCAGTCCGAAGTGGAGGACGCGGCGCTGACGCTGGCGGCGCAGGCACTGGTCGCCTCGGCCGCGCGGCGCACCGAGTCGCGTGGCTGCCACGTGCGGCTGGACTTCCCCGAGCGGGACGCGGCGTGGCAGCGCGGGCAGCTGATCCGGTTGAGCCCGTCGGGGCAGCCGGTGCTGGCCGATCCGATCCTGCAGGAAGTGGTGGCATGAACGAGCTGACCCGCGAAATCCTGGCCGAGGGCGGCCTCGACGTGACCGACGTACTGCGCGTGGTCGACACGGCGCTGTCCGAGGACCTGCGTTACGGCGCCGACGCGACCACGCAGGCGACCGTGCCCGACGGCGTGGTGTCCACGGCGGCGTTCACCCCGCGCGTGGCGGGCACGCTGGCGGGTGTGGGCCCGGCGCTGGCCGTGCTGGACCGGGTGCTGGATGCCTACGAGGTGCTCGAGCGGCGCGTGGACGGGAGCTGGCTGGCCGCCGGCGAACCGGCGCTCGTGGTGCGCGGCCCGGTGCGCGGCCTGCTGACCGCCGAGCGGACCGCGCTGAACCTGCTGTGCCACCTGTCCGGCATCGCCACCACCACCGCGGCCTGGGTGTCCGAAGTGGAGGGTACGGGCTGCGCCATCCGCGATTCCCGCAAAACCCTGCCGGGGCTGCGATTGCTGGAGAAGTACGCGGTGCGCTGCGGCGGCGGGGTCAACCACCGCTTCGGCCTCGGTGACGCCGTGCTGATCAAGGACAACCACGTGGTGGCGGCCGGTTCGGTGACCGCGGCGCTGCGGGCGGCGCGTGAGCACGCCGCCGAGCTGGCGTGCGAGGTCGAAGTGGACGACCTGACGCAGCTCGAAGAAGCGTTGCGGGCGGGCGCGGACGAGGTGCTGCTCGACAACTTCACCCCGGCCCGGTGCGCGGAAGCCGTCCGCCTGCGTGACGAGCTGGGCTCGAAGGCGCGGCTGGAGTCGTCCGGCGGGCTGCGGCTGGAGAACGCGCGCGAGTACGCGGAGTCGGGCGTGGACTACCTCGCGGTCGGCGCGCTGACGCACTCCGCGCCCGCGTTGGACCTCGGCATGGATCTGGGGTAACGGGGAAAATTACCCGCGCGGCCCGGTGGTCGCGCGGCTTAGGGTCGCCGCGTGAGGTGGTGGAGTGCGGTGCCGGCCGTCCTGGTGGCGTCGGCGGTGCTCGTTCCCGGCGCGGCGGCCCAGCCTTCGGCGCCGCCCCCGCAAAACACGTGTGCGAACCCGTCCGGCAGCTATGCCGGTGCGGTGCCGTGGGGCCAGCGGGTGGTGGACGCGTCGCGGGTGTGGCCGCTGACCGACGGTTCCGGCCAGCTCGTCGCGGTGATCGGGACCGGGGTGGACGCCGCCAACGCGCAGTTCGGGCCCGACCAGGTGATGCCGGTGCGCGGCATCGGCGCGGGCGCGACGGCTCCGGCGCCGGACTGCGACGGGCGCGGCACGGTCGCCGCGGGCATCGTCGCGGCGAAGCAGCACCGGTCAACCACCTTCGCGGGCGTCGCGCCCGGGGCCAAGGTGCTGCCGGTGCGGTACCTGCGGCCGGGCGGCAACGCCGCGGACGGCGCCGATCCGGACGCGCTGGCCGCGGCGATCATCACCGCGGTGGAGGCGAAGGCGGGCGTCATCCTGGTCGCCGTGCCGTCGCCGGTGGACTCGCCCGCGCTGACCGCCGCGGTGAACGACGCGCGGCGCCGCGGTTCGGTGGTGATCTCGGCGGCGTCGGCGAAGGAGGACGGTGCCGTCACCTATCCGACGGCGACGCCGGGTGTGCTCGCGGTGGGGTCGCTGAACGAGCAGATGCAGCCGGTGCAGCGGGAGGCGGGCAGGCACCTCTCGCTGTCCGCGCCGGGGGCCGAGCTGGTCAGCGTTTCGGCTGGGGGACAAGGAAAGCTCGCGCACCGGTGGCCGGTGACCGACCCGTCGATGGCGGCCGCGTACGTGGCGGGCGCGGCGGCGTTGCTGCGGGCTTACCGGCCGGAACTGACCCCCGACCAGGTGGTCACCCGGCTGACGCTGACCGCGAACCGCCCGCCGGGTGGCACGCACGACCCGCGGCGGGGCTGGGGTCTGGTGGACGCGTACAGCGCGGTCTCCGCCGACATCCCACCCGACGCGGTCGCCCCGGGCGGCCCGCCGCCGCCCCCGGTCGCGGGCACCATCGTGCCGGCGGCCGCCCCCGCCCGGCCCCCGGTGAACGAGGCGGCGGGCGTGATCGCGATCGCGGGGGTCGGCGTGGCGGCCTTGGTGGGCCTGGTGGTGGCCACCTTCCGGCGAGGCCGGACCCGAGCCTGGCGCCCAGGCCGACGCACCTGACCCGGAGGTGTCACGAAAGCCACATTCGAGACGTTTGGCGTCTCGAAAGCCACATTCGTGACATCGGGCGGGCGTTGCGCGGGTCAGGAATCGGGGAGGTAGCGCCGGAGGACCTCGGCTTCGGCGCGGAGGCGGGTGGCCTGGTCGTCCCGGCCCAGTTGCGCGTATTCGTCGGCGGCCTCGGTGCGCTGCCGGACCTCGGCTTCGACGATCGCCTGGACGTCGGCGTCGGTCAGTTCGAGGCGGTCGATCTCGGTCGAGCCGACCCCGGCGACGGGGAGGGCCTGGTGCTCCACGGAAGGCGCCTCGGAGTTGTCGATGGCCGCGAGCGCCGACCGGATCGCCGAAACGGCCACCCGGTCCTTGCCCTTGATCGCGTCGGTCAACCCGCGGCGAAGCTTGGTACGCACCCAGCGGACGATACCCAGCGCGTGCTTGCACGCAACCGAATTCCCCTCACCGGAGGTGCGCGTTCGTGGCCCGGACCGCGTCGGCCAGTTCGGGGAGTTCGATGACCGTGCGGCCCGCGGCGGCCAGCGTTTCCGCCCCGACGCAGTCGACAAAAACGGCGGGTTCCCGCCAGGCGAAGACCACCCGCGGAATGCCCGACTCCAGGATGAGCGTGGTGCACGTCTTCGGCCGCGAAGCGCGCGTGCTGCACGGCTCCAGCGACGTGTACATCGTGGCACCCGCCAGCCGCGGATCGGCTGAGTCCAATTTGGCCAGTGCGGCTTCTTCGGCGTGGTCGTGCGGGTCGGTTTCGCCGGAATAGCCGGTCGCGAGCACGGTCCCGTCGGCGTCGGTGATCACCGCGCCCACACGGAAGGTGCTCGACGGCGGGCACTTGTCACCCAGTGCGATGGCCTTGGCGAGCAGTTCACGATCATCCATGACGGCCCACCAGGTACTTGAGCAGCACAAGATCCCCGATCCGGCGGACTTCGGAAAGCGTCATCGGCCGCGCCGGTGACTGCGGGAAAACCGCGGGGTGCACAAAGCGCGGCGCCTCGGCTTCACCGACAAAAAAGGGCGCGTAGACCAGGTGGATTTCGTCCACCACGTCCGCGGCGAGGAACTGGGTGTGGATGTGCCCGCCGCCTTCGACCATCAACCGGCCGACACCGCGGGAATGCAGATCCTCGAGCAAACTGCTCAGCCCCGAAACCCCGACCACCGTCGCCGCGGGACCCAGCGAAGCGGAAAGCTCCGCGACCACCGAATCGGGCGCGTAGACCAGTTTCTCGACATCCCCGGTGGTGAAGAAATTCGAGGACGGATCCAGCGAACCGGTCCGCGTGAACGTCACCTTCACCGGGGAAGCGCTCCG
Organism: Amycolatopsis albispora; assembly: GCF_003312875.1. Classification (NCBI taxonomy): domain Bacteria; kingdom Bacillati; phylum Actinomycetota; class Actinomycetes; order Pseudonocardiales; family Pseudonocardiaceae; genus Amycolatopsis; species Amycolatopsis albispora. The sequence goes on along the minus strand of NZ_CP015163.1, from coordinate 3,815,970 downwards.
GCCCGCGGCCACCCGGGCCTCCCGGCGGGCGGCGGAGCGGACCAGGAGGCGCGGGTTGTCGGCGCGGATCGTGCCCGCGCCGACCAGGATGGCGTCGGCAGCCGCCCGCTCGGCGTCCACCCGGTCGAAATCGTCCTCATCGGACAGCACGAGCCGGGTGGCGCTGGTGTCGTCGATGCACCCGTCGAGCGAGGCGGCTACCGACAGCAGTACGTATGGCCTTGGCTGCACCAGGCCACCGTACCCCGCCTACCGCCGGTCGTCCGGCTCCTCGCCGATCACCGAAGGCGCGACCACCGACGACTCACCCCACACGTCCTCGGTTTCCACCAGCCACGGCGGAATCCGCCTGCCGGAGCCCATGTCGCCGGCGCCCATGCCCATCGGCATGAACGGCATCATCGGCATCATGCCCTTCGCCGCGGCGGCACCGGCCGCTCCGGCGGCACCACCGGCCAGCCCGGACAGGCCGTTGGCGGCGGCACCCGAACCGGCCATGCCCGGCGCGGCGGCCGCGCCGTCACCGACCCCGCCGACGTCCACCCCGCCGACCCCGCCGATCCCGCCACCACCGATGCCGCCGACTCCGCCGACGCTGCCACCACCGATCGGCACGCCACCACCGGCACCACCGCCGAACCCGTCACCGAGCTTGCCGGTGCCCTCGCCGGGCGGCTTCTCGCCGTCCTTGCCGTCCTTCTTGCCACCGGCCCACGGCGGCACCTTCGGCATGATCGAACCGAACCGGCCGAAGGCCGCGGCCGAAGCGGCGGCCAGCCCGGCGGTGAACATGTTGCCGAACAGCGGGCTGGACGGCGGCTTGGCCGGATCGGACGACGGCGGCACCGGCTGCGTGCCGTCACCGGGCAGGGTCTGCGGGGCACCCGGCACCACCGAAACCCCACCGGGCGGCGGCGGGGCCACCGGTGCGCCACCACCGCCACTGGCACCACCCGCCGGGGGCGTCAGCGCGGGCGGCACGGCCGCGTTCGGCGAAGCCGGGATGGCCTCCTCGGCGGCGGTGTAGTCGCCAGCCAGATCGGTCATCACCTGGATCGCCTTGCTGTGCGCGGCGTTCGCCACGTTCGACGCCTGCTGCTGCGCCTCGACGTTGCCGATCGCGGCCGCGCGGCGCTGGGCCGCGGCCTGCACCAGTTCCGGCGAGGCGTCCGCGGGCAGCAGCGGGGGGTTCACCGCCAGCGACAGGTCCGCGGGCGAGACCTCCGGCACGGTCACCGGTGCTGGCATCTCGGCCTTCGCGGTGTCCAGCTCGTCGGCCGCGTCCTCGAGCAGGTGCCGCATGGCGACCGCGGTCTGCCCGACCTTGCGGATGCCGCCGACCAGGTCGTCGATCATGATCTTGTACTTGTCGGCGGCGCCACCGGTCCAGTGGCCGTCGAACTCGGTCAGCTGCGACATCAGGTTGTCGGCCTGCTCGAACAGGCCGAACCCGGCCGCCCGCCACTTCTCCGCCGCCGCGCGGGCGCCGCCGGCGTCCCCGGCGTGCAGCATCGCGTAGAGCTGCTGGTGGCTGAACGAGCCGAAGTTGGTGCGCGCGGTCATCCCTTGGCCCCCTTGCCGTCACCGCCGCCGAGCAGGTTGCCGAGACCGGCGACGATGCCGCCGACCACGTTGCCCGCGGTGACGTGCAGATCGGTGGCCACGCTCTGGTCGGCCTGCTGGTAACCCTCGGCCACGGTGTGCGTGACCTCCTGCGCGAAGGTGATCGCGCCCTTGACCTGGTCGAGCAGTCCCTGCATCTCGGCGACCGCGGCGCGGTGCGCTTCGGCCAGCGAACTCGCTTCGCCGAACTCCCCGAGCCGCAGCGGATCCCCGCCGAGCGTGAGCAGGAAGTCGTTCGGCTTGGTCATGCACTCGAGCTGGATTTCCAGCTCCCTGGCGAAGTCCGTCAGGGACTCCAGGTGAACGTAGTACGACCGGTCTTGCATCCCGACTCCCTCGTTCTCCTTCTCACCTCAGGGGACGGCAGGCCGGAAGGCCGGTGCGAGTGGGGGTTGGCTCGCACCGGCCATCCGGGATACTCCGCCGGTCACACGGCGAAGTAGTTGGTGTTCCGGTTTTCCAGCGCGTACTGCAGGTCGTGCGCCTCGCCCACCTTGCCGCCGAACTGCGCGATGATCGCGACGATGTCGGCGGTGGCCTGGCGGAGCCGGGTCTCGGAGGCTTCGGCGGCCTGGCCGGCGGAGCTGCCAGACGCGTACCAGGTGGCCTTGATGGGCTGCAGGTTCTGCTGCAGCGCCTCCAGCTGACCGGTCAGCTGCTTGGCCTTCTCCGCCAGCGAGGCGGAGCTGAACTGCAGTGCGTTGAAATTGACTTCGACCATGTCGGCCATGTCGGATTCCCCTCTTGGTCAGTTCGCGCCGGACAGGCGGCCGAGCACGGAGCCACCGGCGTCGGAGGCGAGGCTGGAGACGCTGTGCAACTGCTGCGCCACGTCGGCGTCACCGCTGCCGTAGTTGTGGAAGCTCTGGTTGACCAGGCTGGACATGGTGTCCAGCTCGCGGACGGCGAGCGCCATCTTCTCCTGCAGCCTGCGCTGCAGGTCCCAGAACGCCACCGCCTGGTCGCCCTTGTAGTTGCGCAGCGTTTCGGTCAGCTCCGCTTCCAAGCTGGCCATGGTGGTCTTGGCGCCAGAAGCGGTCTCCTCGAACCCCTGGACCGCACGCGTCATGGCCGCGGCATCACTCTGGTAGCCGGCACTGCTCACGGGCTGGCCACCTCCTCTCAACTCGCGGGAAAGATCTCCGGTAGAGCCAGAGCGGGAATTCCTCCGGCTCGGTGCGAATCACACGCTAGAAAAGCCGCCAGTACGTTCAAACGGCACAACTGCCGGTCGCGGTGGCGGTACTTGTACCCACGACCTTCAGTCCGCCGGCGGGGTCCAGGCCACCTGGAGCAGCCCGGTGCCGAGCCGCCTGCTGACCAGCGTGCCGCGGCCGGGCGGCAGCGGGCCCGCCTTGACGTCGCCGATCAGCGGGCCCTCGTCCTTGGACCCGGACATCACCAGGCCCGGCGAGCCGAGTTCGCGCACGCGCTGCACCACCGGCTCGAACAGGGCCCGTCCGGCGCCACCGCTGCCGCGGGCGATCACCAGGTGCAGCCCGATGTCGCGGGCCTGCGGCAGGAACTCCAGCAACGGCAGCAACGGATTGCTGCCCGCGGTGGCCACCAGCTCGTAGTCGTCGACGAGCACGAACAACTCGGGCCCGGTCCACCACGACCGGTTGCGAAGCTGCTCGGCGGTCACGTCGGGGCCGGGCAGGCGCAACCGCATCGCCTGCACCACCTCGTTGATCAGCCCGGTCAGCGTGGGCGCCGAACCCGCGTACCCGAGCAGGTGCCGCCCGGTGACCGCGTCGAGCAGGCCGCGCCGGTAGTCGGCGACGATGATCGCGGCGTCGTCGTCGGAATAGGCGGACATGATGCCCTGCCCGATCACGCGCAACAGCGCCGTCTTGCCGGATTCCACGTCGCCGAACGCGAGAAAGTGCGGATCCGCCCCGAAATCGAGCAACACGGGCTCCAAAGTGGACTCCGCGACGCCGAGCGTGACCTGCTTCGGCGGTGCCGGTGGCAGCCCGGACAGCTCGATGCGCGCGGGCAGCAGGCGGACCTGTGGTGCCGGATCGCCCTGCCACGACTCGCTGATCCGGCGCACCAGATCGGTGGCGCCCACGCCGATCGTGGCGGCCCGCTGGTCGCCGTCGACGCGGGGGAGCGCGCCGAGGAAGTGCAGCTTGTCCGCGGTGATGCCGCGGCCCGGCGCCTCGGCGGGCACGTTGCGGGCCGCCTTGCGGTCGATCAGCGAATCGCCGGGATCACCGAGGCGCAGTTCGAACCGCGTGCCGATGGCGTCACGCAGCTGCGCGCGCACGCCCATCCAGGTGTTCGCCGAGATGACCACGTGGATGCCGAACCCGAGTCCGCGCGCGGCGAGCGCGGTGATCTGCTCTTCGAGCTGCTCGTAGTCCTTGCGCACGGTGGCCCAGTCGTCGACCACCAGGAACACGTCGCCGAATTCACGGCCGTCGGTGCTTTCGGCGAACTCCGCGCGGCGGCCGCGGAACTCCGCGGCCGACTCGATTCCGTTGGCGGCGAAGAACTCCTCGCGTTGTTCGAGCAGTGTGGTCACCTCGGCGACCACGCGGCGGCAGCGCTGCGCGTCGCGCCGGGTGGCGTAACCGGACACGTGCGGCAGTCCGGCGACCGGTGAAAGCGCGCCACCGCCCATGTCCAGCAGGAAGAACTGGGCCTCGGCCGGGGTGTGCGTCAGCGCGAGCACGCCGACCACCGCCCGCAGCAGCGTGCTCTTCCCGGTCTGCGGCGCGCCGACCACCAGCGCGTGCCCGCCCGCGCCGGAGAAGTCCGCCCAGAGCAGGTCGCGGCGTTGTTCGAGCGGCTTGTCCACCAGCGCCACCGGCACGGTCAGCCGCCCGTTGCCGCCCCAGCCGACCGGGTGCAGGCCTCGTTCCGGTGTCTCGCCGAGCGGCGGCAGCAGCTGGTCCAAAGTGGGCGGTTCGGCCAGTGGCGGCAGCCAGATCTGGTGTGCGGCGGGGCCGTCGAGTCGTGAGAGCATGGCGTCGATGACGGTCTCGCCGGTGCTCGGTTCCTCGTAGACGATCTCGTCTTCGCCCGGTTCGACCGGCACCGGAGGACTGACCGGGCCCAGCGTGAACGGCACGATGTGCTGTGCCGGCGCGCCTTTCTCCCGCACCACCTGCCGCGGTGGCAACTCACCGGAGACGTAGGCGGCCTTGAGGCGGATCAGCGAATCGGTGTCGGCCTTCAGATACGCCGAGCCGGGCACCGGCGGCAGCTGGTAGGCGTCGGCGACCCCGAGCACGGCACGGCTTTCCGAGGCGGAGAAGGTACGCAGGCCGATCCGGTAGGACAGGTGCGAGTCCAGCCCGCGCAGGCGGCCTTCCTCCAGTCGCTGGGACGCCAGCAGCAGGTGGATGCCCAGGCTGCGGCCCAGCCGTCCGATGGAGACAAAGAGGTCGATGAACTCCGGCCGGGCGGACAGCAGCTCGCTGAACTCGTCGATGATCACCAGCAGCGAAGGCAGCGGCCGGAGGTTCGCGCCCGCCTCGCGAGCGCGTTCGTAGTCGCGTGCCGAGGCGTAGTTTCCCGCCGCGCGCAACAGTTCCTGCCGCCGGATCACCTCGCCGTTGATCGCGTCGGCCATGCGGTCGACCAGGATCAGCTCCTCGGACAGGTTGGTGATCACCGCGCAGGTGTGCGGCAGGTGGGTCATCCCGGCGAAGGTGGCGCCGCCCTTGAAGTCGATCAGCGCCAGGTTGAGCCGTTCCGACGAGTGCGTCACCGCGAGCGCGGTGACCAGGGTGCGCAGCAGCTCGCTCTTGCCGGACCCGGTGGCGCCGATGACCAGCCCGTGCGGCCCCATCCCGCCCTCGGCCGACTCCTTGAGGTCCAGCTCGACCGGGCGCCCCTCGGGGTCCACGCCGAGCGGGACCCGCAGCCGGTCGCGGGCGGCCCTGGCCACCCAGGTGACCGAGGTGTCCACGTCACGCGGGTCGCCGATGCCGAGCAGCCCGGCCAGGCCGAAGGTGGACGACATCGGGTTGTCGCCGGTGACCACGGTGCCGACCTGGTGCAGCGGGGTGAGCCGCCGGGCCAGCGCTTCGGCCGCGCCCGCGTCGAGGCCGTCCGGCACGCCGAGAAAGCCGAGCTGCTGTTCGCTGCCCTCGCCGACCAGCATGCCGAGCCGGGTGCGGTCGGTGTGCAGGCACAGCGTGCGGTCGCTGGGCACCGCGCGGGGTTCCTCGGCGCCGACGTCGAGCACGGTGATGCCGTGCTTGCCGCCGTGGGGCATCAGCCGGGTGTCGCCGTCGGTGTCACCGCCGTCCACCACCAGCACGATGTGCGGCAGGTCGTGGCCCAGCCCGGCGGCGCGGGTGAACGCGGCGCGCTCGCCCAGGTCCTGCCCGAGCGCGTCGACCAGCCCGGCCAGGTTCTCCGCGACCAGCCGCGCCGGGCCCGCGGCGTCGGTCCCGGTGGCGGAACCGGCGTGCGGCAGCCATTTCAGCCAGTCCCATTCGGCCTGGCGCTCCGCCGGTGCGCACAGGGCGATGCGCAGGTCGTTCGGCGAGTGGAAGGTGGCCAGCTGGGCCAGCACCGCCCTGGCCAGGTCGAGCACCTCACCGCGGCGCCCGCTCACCGAGACGGTGGCGAAGGAGCGCAGCGAGATGGCCACCGGCAGGCCGTCCACCGTGGAATAGGTGCGGATGAAGTGCCGCAGGCTGGTCGACGACACCGGGTCGAGGTCCTCCAGCGGCACCGTCTGCGGGGCCTTGAGCGGGGTCATCAGCCGCTGCGGGCCGGTGCCGACCCGCACCTGCCCGAAGTGGCCGTCGTGGCGCCGCCGGTCCCACATCCGGCCGCTGGTGACGTAGGCCCACAGGTCCGCCGGCTCCGGCTGCTGCGAGATCATCGCCGAGCGCTGGTTGCCGGCGATGTCCCGCACCTGCCCGCGCAGCCCGGCCAGGTAACGCTGGTAGTCGCGGCGCTCCTCGTTGATCTGCGCCTTCTTCTGCTGCCCGCCCCTGGCCAGCGACATCACGATCATGCCGCCCATCGCGGTGATGAACAGGGCGCCGAACACCCAGGTCATCGCGCCGCCGTCGCGTCCGATGTAGACGAACGACATGGCGCCCATGCCGAGCATCATCGGCAGGAACAACATCAGCTGGAGCGCGCCACCGCTGCCGCCCTTCGGCAGCATCGGCGGGGACTGCAGGACGATCTCGCCCGGCTGCTCACCCGCCAGGGGCAACCGGTCTCTGGCCAGGGTCATCTAACGCCGTTCCCCTTGGTACGTGTGGGTACTTTGCCGCTCATTTTGGCCACTCGCCGGGCGGTCACGGTGGGTACTTTTGCCGTCCGTCGCCCTTCTCGGCCGTCCTTACGCTGGTCGCGACCGGTGGAAGGGAGGGTGATGGGCGGCAGCCAGGAGTTCCGGGCCGAGCCCGAGGCGATGAGATCGGCGGCGGGCAACGTCGGCGGGATCATCATGCGCGGGGTGAACTCCGTCGGCGACCTCGAACGGCTCGAGGTGCCCAGTGCTTCCTTCGCCGGCATCGGCGACGCCGTGGCCGCGGCCGGTGCGGCCCTGCAGCAGCAGCAGGTTTCCGCGGTCCGCACGCTGCTCTCCCTCATGCAGGAAGTGAACGACCTGGTGCGCAGGTGCGCCGACGACTACCAGGCCGCCGACGAGGCGGCCGCGGCCGGCTACGGCGGCAAGCCGCAGGCGGCGGCGGGCCCGGCGATCTGGGGCACACCGGTGGCGGCCGAGCTGGCGGTCTGCGCGGTGCGCGACAGCGCCGGTGCCGGTGGTGAACCGGGCTCCGTGGGCAACGTGTTGCGCTATATGGAACAGGCCGGGCTCGCCGGGCCGGGCCCGCGCTTCGACGATCCCGCCCAGTTCAACGCCTGGCTCGAAGGCAACGCGGACAACCAGGCCAGCGTCGGGGTGATCGAGGTGTACTCGGGCACCGCGCGCGACCTGCGCGACGTACCCGGCGGGGTGCGTGGTGGTGACGTGGTCATCGTCGCGGATTCGGTGATCGGCGTCGCGGGCGACAACGGCCAGCTGTACAACCACGGCCTGGTGGACTCCGGTGTCCACGGGCCGTCGAAAGTGAGCGTCTATCGACCGGCGTTCGCCTGAACCCGTTTCCGGCTCGTGTCTCGAAGAAGAGGTGTGCAGTGTATTTCCCGAACTCCAGCGCGATGGACGCGACCGCTTCTTCCGGCGGGCCGATCACCATTCTGCCGCAGATCGTTTCCGGGTCCCCGGAGCAGATCGCCAAGCACGTCGGTGAACTGCTGAAGAAGGCGACCGAATTCGCCACGCTGCTCAACGAGTTCGCCGGGGCGGCCAAGCAGCTGGAAAAGGTGTGGGAGGGCGGGGCCAGCGAATCCGCGCTGAAGAAGATCGCCGATTCGCTGGCTTCGCTGAACAAGATCATCGACGTGGTGCGCAGAGGCGCGGACCTGCTCGGCATTTCCGGCACGCTGGTCCAGACCGCGCAGCAGGCGTACCGGTCGGTGGTTTCCGCGGTGAATCCGACGGTCGCGTCGCTGATGTCGAACCCGTGGACCTACGGTGCCGCGGTGGCGCTGTCGACCGCGACGAGCGCCTCGCTGAAGGGCTTCATCCAGGCCATCGCGGCGCTGCTCAAGACCCTCGGCGTGGTGGATCTGGCCAGCCAGATCAGCCAGCTGGTCACCATCATCGGTGAGATCGAGAAGCTGTTCGGCGGCGGTGACAAGGAATCCGGCGCGGCGCTGAACACCGGTGGGGTCAGCGGGACCCCGGTCACCGCGCCGCAGGCCCCGGCGCAGGTGGCCAGCCCGTCCGGCCAGCAGGTCGCGGGCTACGGCGGCAGCGGTTACGGCGGCGGCACCGGTGGCGGCTACGGCGGTGGTTACGGCAGCGGCGGTGGTTTCGGCGGTGGTTTCGGCGGGAGCACGGCACCGGGCGGGTTCACCAACTACCTGCCGCCCGCGCTGAGCGGGTTCACCGGCAACCAGGGCCAGTCGCCCTGGGAATGGGCCGCCGGCGGTGGGGGCACCGCCGGTGGCTCGCTCGCCCCCGGGCTGATCGACCCGCGCAACGCGTGGATCCCGGTCGACCCGCCGTCGAACGCGGTGCCGGGGCAGACCCTGCCCGCGCCCGCGCCGGGTGACCAGGGCGGCGAAGAGATCGTCATCCGCACCGAGCAGGGCGACGTGGCCACCTCGATCGAGGTGCCGATGGGCCGCGACATCGAACTCGACCTCGAGTTCACCGTGGACGGCAAGGAATACGAGCAGCACATCGACATCGACGCCGACGGCACCGTGTCGGTCGACCGCTGAGAGGGAAGCAGATGAGCGATCCGTACCAGGTCCCGGACATGAACGCGCTGCTGGAGGAGGTCCGCGCGCAGACCGAGCAGGTACAGCGGATCCAGCGGTCGGTGGAGCAGCTGGAGGTGAAGGGCTACTCGCGCGGCAACGAGGTGGTCGCCACCCTGCGCGGTGACGGCCGGTTCACCGACATCAACATCGATCCCGATGCCGTGCGCCGCTTCCCGGCCAGGGAACTGGGTGAGATCGTGCTCGAGGCGGTCAACAACGGGCTGACCAAGCTCGGTGAAGCCAGCCGGGCGAAGTTCGCGCCGGTGATCGAAGCCGCGGGGGCCGCGCAGCAGTGACCGAGACCGTCACCTCCGGTACCACCACCCGCCGCGTCACCGTGGTGACCCCGCTCGCCAGGGTGGACGTGGCGCTGCCACCGCAGAGCACGCTCGCCGAGCTGGTGCCGCAGCTGGTCCGGCTGGCCGGGGCCGACGGCCAGGCCACCCCGGAGCACCCCGGCTGGGTGCTGTCCCGGCTCGGCGGCGCGCCGCTGGCGCCGGGGCTGACCGTCGCCGCCGCCGGGATGCGTGACGGCGAAGTGCTCTACCTGAGCCCGCGGGAACGCCCGCGTGCGCCGCTGCTGTTCGACGACGTGGTGGATTCGATCGCCAGCGCGAGCGAGTCCGACCGCGAATGGGGCGCGGACCTGGCCCGCCGCACCGGGATCGCGGCCGCGGTGGTGCTGCTGCTCGGCGCCGCCGTGCTGGTCCAGACCAGTTTCGCGGGCACGATGTTCGCGCCCATCGGCTGCGGTCTGCTCGCGCTGGTATTGCTGCTCGGCGGCGGCGCGCTCAGCCGCGCCTACGGGGACGCGCAGGCCGGTGCGGCGGCGGCGCTCGCCGGGATCGGCGCCGCGCTGCTCGGCGGGGTGTCGGCGTTCCCGCCGCACCCGCTGTTCTCGCTCGACGCCGGTCCGCTGGGCACCGGGCTCGCGGCGGTGGCGGTGTTCGGCGCGCTGTCCGCGGTGACGGTGGCCGACCGGCTGCCGTGGTTCGTCGCGGTCACCGTGTCCGCCGTGCTCGCCGCGCCCGCCGCCGGGATCGTGCTGCTGACCGGGGTCCGGCCGGTCAGCGCGGCGTCCGTGTTGGCGGTGCTCGCCACCGCGATGGCCGCCTTCGCGCCGATGCTCGCGCTGCGGCTCGGCAGGCTGCCGCTCCCGCGGGTCCCCGACGACATGGCCTCCTTCCGCGCCGACGAACGCCCTTCGCTGGGTGAGGCGATGGCGGGGCAGACCGCGTACGCGCAACGCCTGCTCACCGGATTGCTGGTCGCGCTGGGCAGCGTGGTGCTCGGCTGCTCGGTGGTGCTGGTGTGGAACGGCGGCGCGTGGGAGGCCGGGCTGACCGCGTTGCTCGGGCTCGCCTGGGTGCTGCGGTCGCGGTCGTACGCCGGTGGCCCGCAGCGGCTGGTGCTGATCGGGTACGGCCTCGCTTCGCTGGCCTGCGCCGGGATCTGGCTCGGCCTGCAGGGCGACCGCTCGCTGGTTTTCGCCGCCGGGCTGGCCGTGGCGCTGGCCGCGGTGGTCTGCCTGGTCTACGCCGCGCGCGTGGCCAAGGGACACCGGTCGCCGTACTGGTCGCGCCTGATGGACATCATCGAATTCCTCGCGCTGCTTTCGCTGGTGCCGATCGCGGGCGTGATCATCGGCGTCTACGAAGCAGTCCGGGGTTAGCGCCGATGTCACGAATGTGGCTTTCGAGACGCCAGACGTCTCGAAAGCCACATTCGTGACATCGCTACGGCAGGGCCAGCGGGAGCGAGCGGCGCACGTGCTCGGCGTGTCGTCCGTTCACCGCGACCAGCGGCACCCCGCACAACGTGGGCGAACCGGTCGGCGGCTCGGCCGCGCCGCGCGTGCCCACCCGCACGGTCACCTCGGCGCGTTCCCGGCCCGCGGCCGTCCGGCTCAGCGTGTACGACACGGTGGTGAAGGCCGCGGTCGGCACGTGCCCGGTGACCAGCTTCGGTAGGTCCCGATCGGACAGCGGCCGGAAGCACGACTGCCGGATGCGGCCGTCGCCGGTGCCGGCCGACCACCAGCGCCAGCCGTCGGTGAACTCCGGAACCTCTTGCACCCCACCAAAATCCGGTTCCGCGCCGAGCGCGACGCGCAGTTCCTCGGCGAGTTCGCCCGCCTCCAGCACGGTGCTCTCGTAGCCGACGTCGGCCAGTGCGCCCGCCAAGCCCAGCGCCGCGCTCGCCGTGGTGCGCAGGGCGCCGAGTTCACCGCCACCCCTGGCCAGCGCGGCGATCGGCGCGTCGGCGGGCCGGTAACGCACGGCCAGCCAGCACACCCGCAGCGGCTGCCGCCCCGGCCGCGGCGCTGTCCAGACCACCAGCTGCGCGCTGTCCAGCGGGAGATCGGCCCGGCGGTAGGTCGCGCCGAGCACGTCGAGCAGGGTGCCGACCGCGGGCAGCCCGCCGCCGGTCAGCCGGACCACCGACGTCCAGCCGTCGCCGACGCCGACGATGCCCAGCCGGTTGCCGGCGCGGTCGGTGTGCTGCCGGATCGGGTACTCGCCGACCAGCGAGTGCAGCGGCCCGGCCCCGGCGCGGCGGTCGTCGTGCTGGCGCAGGCGGAAGGTGAGCCAGGTCCACAGCCAGCCCGCCAGGTGCCGCCCGGTGAACCGCACCGACGTGCCCAGGATGACCAGCGTGGCCACCGCGATCGCGGTGATGGTCAGCGCGGTGAAGCCGTCGCCGAAGCCGTACGCGGCCAGCGCGCCGAGCGCGGCCACCTCCCAGACCGCCACCTGCCGCGCGCGGATCGGCAGGATCCACGGTGCGACGGCGGGATCGGCGATCGAGCCACGCTCGCGGCCACCGGCGGGCAGCGGCACGGCGGACCGGCTCTGCCAGGGGGCAGGCGAAGTCAACGACACAGGATGGCCCCTCTCAAGCTCCCCTGCGTAACGGTATCCGGACACAGAACGTGGCGCTGCCGGAAAAATTGCCCACATCGGCGAGTGCATTCGTACCTAGCATTGGGCCCGGCGCTCGGCCTTCTTCCTTCGGGGGTAACAACCGGTGTGGACTCAGCGGGACCAGATCCAGGCGTACCAGTTCCTGCGCCGCCGGCTGGTTTCGGCACTCGTGTCGGCCGACGCCAACCACCCGGTGTCACCGGGGCGCAGGCTGGTGCTCGGCACCGTGATCGGGGTCGCGGTGGCGTTGCTGATCACCGCGGTGTTCGGCGTGATCGGCCTGCTCAAACCCTCCGGTGGCAAGGACTGGCTGTCGGGCGGCAAGGTGATCGTCGAAGAGGAGACGGGCGCGCGGTTCATCCTCGGCCAGGACGGCACGCTGCATCCGGTGCTCAACTACGCGTCCGCGCGGTTGCTGGCGGGCGGCGACGGTTCGGCCACGGTGAAGGTCCCGGCGAAGAACCTGGCGAAAGCCGGGCGTGGCGCCCGTGTCGGCATTCCCGGCGCTCCGGATTCCTTGCCGGGCAAGGAAAGACTGCTGACCAGTCCGTGGATTTCCTGTTCCCGCACCAGCCGCGACCAGCCCGCCGACGCCGAACCGGCCACCTCGGTGCTGCTCGGCGCCACCTCGACCGGACGTCCGCTCGCGGCCGGTGAAGGCCTGCTGGTCCGCCTTCCGGGCGGGGAGCGCTTTGTGCTCAGCGGCGGGCACCGGTTCCGGCTCAGCTCGGAAGCCGGTGCCGCGCTCGGGTACGACCGCCGCGTGCCGATCGTGGTGTCGAGCCGCTGGCTGGACACCGTGCCCGCGGGCCGTGATCTGGACTTCGTCGAAGTGGACGGGGCCGGGCGCAAGGGGCCGCGGGTCGGCGGGCGCGACACCGAGATCGGCCAGGTGCTCAGCGTCGCGGGCACCGACCCCGCCGGGTACTACCTGGTGCGTGCCGACGGGCTCGCGCCGATCACGCAGACCGAGGCCGCGCTGATCATGCAGGCGCCGGCGAACGCCGCGGCGCAGGTGTCCAGCGGGGGCGGGCAGACCATCGAGGTTTCCGCCGCCGACGTCGCCGCGACGGGACTGGCCGCGGACGCCGGTACCGCCGGTGGCGCCGATCCGGCGGGTTATCCGGACCGCATCCCGGTGGCGGTCGAGGTCAACGGCGACACCGTGGCGGTCTGCGTCGAAGGCGACGGCTCAGCCACGGCGAAGGTGACCATCGGGGCGAACGTGCCGCTGCCCGGCGGCGCGCGCATGCAGCCGGTCGCCGCGCGGGACGGCCGGACCGCCGACGAGGTCTACGTGCCGCCGTCCGGCGGGGCCGTGCTGGCCGAGCAGCCGTCGGGCACGGTGTACGTGGTCACCGATCTCGGGACGAAGTACCCCGTCGCGAGCGGTGAAGCGCTGGCCGCACTGGGTTATGGTGCAGTAGCTAAGCTGCCGGTGTCCGCCGGCCTGCTCGCGCTGGTGCCGAGCGGGCCCGCGCTGGACCCGGCGGCGGCCGCCGGATTCGGGTGAACTGGGGTGAGGCGAGCAGTGGTCAGCACGCAGGCGATCAGGGTCGGGGTGATCGAGGACCACCCGCTGTACCGCGCTGCCGTGGCGAGGGTGCTCGAGGAGGCGGAGGACATCGAGCTGGGCGCGGTCGCCGACTCGGTGGCGCGCTTCGCGGTGTGCCGCCAGCCCGCGGGCAGCGTGGTGGTGCTGGACCTGAAGCTGCGCGGGATCGCCGATGCCGCCGCGGTGATGGAGGTCGTCGGCATGGGGCACAAGGTGCTGGTGGTCTCGGCGCACGCGGGGCAGTCGGAGGTGCTGGGCGCGATCTCGGCGGGCGCGCGCGGCTACCTGTCGAAGGACGCCGACGGCGAGGAGATCCTGCGCGCGATCCGGGAAATCGCTTCGGGCAACTCGTACGTCTCGCCGACGCTGGCTTCGTTCGTGCTGAACTCCACGCGTGACCGCAACGCCGGGCCGAAACTGGTGCTGTCCGAGCGCGAGCGGCAGGTGCTTTCGCTGGTCGCGGCGGGGGAGCGGGACCAGGACATCGCCGAGGCGATGTCGATCAGCGTGCGGACCGTGCGCTCCTACCTGGACCGGATCCGCGACAAAACGGGACGGCGGCGGCGCCCGGAACTGACCAGGCTGGCCATCGAAGAAGGCATCGCCCACCCTTCGTAGCCGAGCGTGGCCAAGCGCTAGGATTGGGGCGTTACTTGCACTTAGCATGTAACGCCCACTGATCCGGTCTAGGGTGTTCAGCCGCCAATGAACGCTAGCCGTACCAACAGCTGTGGTGGGTTGAGCGCAAGCTTGCTCAGGTGCGAAAGGGGTTCAGTTCGGCGTCTCGGCAACTTGCTGTAGCTTATTCGCGTCGAGCATGCCACACTTGCCTTCATGGTGCAGACCGGCTTCAAGGACGCCTCGCTTGTTCGAGGCGGCCTGTCGTCGGGAACCAATGCCGCCGTGGCAAGCCCGGTCGACTCTGACGCAGATTTTGCTCCACGACAAATCGTGGCCCTAAACCGCAATCTATCCAATGTGACTGCGGCCGCATCGGGGTTCTCTTTTAAAGAGATCGGTCAGCTCTCGGTTGATGAATTCATCGTCCCTGAGTTTCAAAGGGGTTACTTCTGGTCGCTGGGCCAGGTTCAATCGCTGCTCGCAGTGTTTGCGACTCAGTGGGATCAGCCGATTGAGTCGCTGCGTGTTTGGTCCGTGGTTGAGAGAGAGACGCTTCCCTCGGCGGATTGCCCAGTGGGCCCTTCTCTTCTTGACGCGCGGCTGTGTCGTCCCTATTTCCTGCTCGACGGCTCGCATAGACTTTCGGCTCTCAGGCTCCGGTTCGAACGCCGGGCAGGCAAGGTCGATAAGTGGAAGTTGCAGTGGCTCGGTCCGCAGGAGACGTTGATGCGCTTCTTGGAGCGATTGACGGCGTTGGGGCGCCGCGCCGACTCGTCGCGTCAGTCGCGAGCTGCTCTGATGGTGACCGTTCGTGAGGAGCGGATCGTCTCGCGTGTGTGCGACCCTCCTGGGCACGTAGTCCCCCGGTCGGGGAGAGCGCCTCGTGCCCCCGGCATCTCGCCGATAGAACAAGGAACCTTTCCCTTGGTCTCCGGTGAGATAGTGCGTGTGGTTTCCTAGCTCCGTACGTCGATTCTCTTCCGGTCCATTAGCAAGAGAGTCGAGCACACATGACCGGAATTCCACACCAATTGATTTCGGCGATAGACAAGTTCGCTGGCAATGCGATATTATGGATTTTTCTCATAACAGTGGCGCTGCTCGTGCACTACTTCGAGCGCCTTACAAAAGGGCTTGTCAGGTTGAGTCGTGAGCGGCGTATTCGTGTTGCGCAGAAGGCGGCGATGGATATGGGCTCGTCCGCTTCAGCGCGCAAGGCGGCCCGCGAAATGCTAGAGAGATTACTTTCTGAAAGTCGGCCTCTGGATAGAGCGTATGAGCGCGGAGATGAGGGAGAAGAGTGGAAGGGGCCGTCGGATCCGAGTGCTCCGTGAATGGCGACCAGTTCCTCGTAGCAGGTGCCTTGCCGTCGCGCACCTGTGCGCCGCAGGCGATGGTCGATCGGCAGGCTGGTGTGCTCGGGGTTGTAGCAACGCATCGGCATTTTTGGCCCGCTTGATCAACAAGAAGCCGCAGAAGTACGCGCCCGGATAACCGTCGTAGTCCCTCGACACTAGGCGGTGCAACGTCACCACGACTATCCGAGCCCGAAGAACTGCGCGCTTCAGGGAGCAGTCTCCCCACCTCGCCTACACGCGGCGGTTCGGCAGGACGGCCGTCGCTTCCCGCGAGGCCGTGGACACCGCCGGGTCGATTTCCGTGATCAGGAGGTCCGCGCCCGCGCCCAGCGCCGCGTGTACCCGGCCGAACGGGTCGGCGACCGTCGAGTACCCGATGCCGGTCGGCGCCTTCGGGTTCACCGCGACCCCGGTCACCGCGGGATCGGCCTGGTCGCACGCGAGCACCCAGCTGCCCGAGTCCAGCGCCCGCGCCCGGACCAGCAGCTCCCACTGCTCCCGCTTGCCCTCACCGGCACCCCACGACGCGGGCAGCAGCACCGCCGCCGCGCCCTGTTCGGCCAGTTTCTGGAACAGCGACGGGAAGCGGACGTCGTAGCAGGTGGCCAGGCCGAGCACGGTGCCGTCGACGGTGACCGTCGCGAGGGCGTCACCCGGCGCGACCGTGTGGGACTCCTTGAACCCGAACGCGTCGTACAGGTGGATTTTGTCGTACCCGCGGTGCTCACCGAGCCCGGTGACCAGCAGCGTGTTGCGGACGCGGTCCCCGGCCGGGGTGAACATGCCCGCGACGATCAGCACGTCGTGCTCGGCCGCCACCGAAGCGACCGCGGAAGCCCACGGCCCGTCGAGCGGCTCGGCGAGCGGTCCGAGCGGCACGCCGAAAGCGGCCATCATGGCCTCCGGGAAGACCACCACCCGCGCGTCCCCGGCGGCGGCGCGGGCGGTCCACTCCCGGACCAGGTCCAGGTTGGCGGCCGGATCGGGACCGGAGGTCAGCTGGCAGAGCGCGATTCGGGGCACGGGCATTCTCCTCTCCGCCGTCGAAGCTACCCTCGTGCCCATGCTCAACCGCACGGACCTGCGAGGTCGTACCCCGTCCCCCGCCGAACTGCGTGCCGCCCTGCCGCGCGCCGGAACCGACGTGGACGCCGTACTGCATCTGGTCCGCCCGATCGTGGACGCCGTCCGCGACCGGGGTGCCGAGGCCGCGCTCGAGTACGGCGAGCGGTTCGACGGCGTGCGGCCGTCCGCCATCCGCGTGCCCGCCGACGAGCGCGCCCGCGCGCTGGCCGAGCTGGACCCGGCGGTCCGCGAGGCGCTGGAGGAGGCCACCACCCGCGCCCGCAAGGTGCACGCCGACCAGCGCCGCCCCGACGTCACCACCACGGTGGTGGACGGCGGCACGGTCACCGAGCGCTGGGTGCCGGTGGAGCGCGTCGGGCTGTACGCGCCGGGCGGGCTGGCGGTGTACCCGTCGACCGTGGTGATGAACGTGGTCCCGGCGCAGACCGCGGGCGTCGGCTCGCTGGTGCTCTGCTCGCCGCCGCAGGCGGAGTTCGGCGGGCTGCCGCACCCGACCGTGCTGGCCGCGGCCGAGCTGCTCGGCGTGGACGAGGTGTGGGCGGTCGGCGGCGCGCAGGCGGTGGCCCTGCTGGCCTACGGCGGCACCGACACCGACGGCGCCGAGCTGACCCCGGTGGACGTGGTCACCGGGCCGGGCAACATCTACCTGACCGCGGCCAAGCGCCTGCTGCGCGGCCTGATCGGCATCGACTCCGAGGCGGGCCCCACCGAGATCGCGGTGCTCGCCGACGACACCGCCGACCCGGCGCACGTGGCCACCGACCTGATCAGCCAGGCCGAGCACGACCCGCTGGCCGCCAGCGTGCTGGTGACCGACTCCGAGCGGCTCGCCGACGCCGTGGACGCCGAGCTGGCCCGCCGCGTCCCGGCCACCAAGCACACCGAGCGGGTCACCGAAGCGTTGACCGGCAAGCAGTCCGGCATCGTGCTGGTGTCCACTGTGGACGACGGGCTGCGGGTGGTGGACGCCTACGCCGCCGAGCACCTGGAGATCCAGACCGCCGACGCGCGCGCGGTGGCGGCCAGGGTCCGCAACGCGGGGGCGGTTTTTGTCGGCCCGTACGCCCCGGTCTCGCTCGGCGACTACTGCGCCGGGTCGAACCACGTGCTGCCCACCGGCGGTTTCGCGCGGCACTCGTCCGGCCTGTCGGTGCAGAGCTTCCTGCGCGGCATCCACGTGGTCGACTACAGCGAGGAAGCGCTGCGCGAGGTGGCAGGCAAGGTGGTCGCGCTCGCCAACGCCGAAGACCTGCCCGCGCACGGGGAGGCCGTCACCGCGAGGTTCGAGTCGTGATCTTCCTGGACAGCGCCGGTTCCTCGCTGCCGCCGCCCGAGGTGCTCGACGAGGTGATCGGGCACCTGCGGCGGGAGGCCGAGGTCGGCGGCTACCGCGCGGCCGCCGAGCGCGAGGACGACCTGGAACGCGCCTACCCGGTGTTCGCCGAGCTGCTCGGCTGCGAGCCGGACGAGGTCGCCTTCACCGACAGTGCCACCCGGTCCTGGCTGACCCTGGTCGATTCGGTGCCGCTGGCGGCGGGTGACCGCGTGCTGATCAGCGAAGCCGAGTACGGCGCGAACGCGGTCGCGCTGATGCGGCTGACCGAGCTGGCCGGCGCGCGGCTGGAGCTGGTGCCCTCCGACGAGTCCGGCCAGCTGGACGTGGCCGCGTTGCGGAACCTGCTCGACGAGCGGGTCAAGCTGGTCTCGCTGGTGCACGTGCCGACCAACGGCGGCCTGGTGAACCCGGTCCGCGAGGTGGCCGAGGCCGCGCACGAGGCGGGCGCGCTGGTGCTGCTGGACGCCTGCCAGTCGGTCGGCCAGCTGCCGGTGCGGGCGGACGAGCTGGGCGTGGACCTGATCGCCGGCACCGGGCGCAAGTGGCTGCGCGGCCCGCGCGGCACCGGCTTCCTGGTGGTCCGGCGCGCGGTCGCCGACCGGCTGCGGCCGCGGTTGTTCGACCACAGCGGCGCCGACTGGTCGGGGCTGTGGGAGTACCGGTTCCGCCAGGACGCGCGCCTGCACGAGCTGTGGGAGTTCGGCGTGGCCGAGCGGCTCGGCCTGGTCAAGGCCGCCGAACACGCGCTCGGCCTGGGCCTCGACCACATCGCCGCGGAGATCGGCGAGCGGGCGGCGCGGCTGCGGGCCGGGCTGTCCGCGATCCCCGGCGTGGCGGTGCACGACCTCGGGGAGCGGCCGAGCGGCATCGTCACCTTCACCGTCGACGGGCTCGCCCCGGGACGCGTGAAGGACCTGTTGTGGGACAAGGACATCGTGGTCAGCGTGACCTCGGAGGCGTCGACCAGGTTCGACATGGGACGGCGGGGCCTGAGTGCGATGGTCCGGGCGTCACCGCACTACTTCGTCGACCCGGCGCAGCTCGACGAGTTCCTCACCGTGGTGACCGGCCTGCGGTGAGGCCTTCGCCACGCCTTAGGCTGGACCTTGTGGACAAGTTGGACGCTGTGACGCTGGACGCGCTGCCCCTGCGGGAGGACCTGCGCGGCCGCAGCCCGTACGGTGCGCCCCAGCTGGACGTGCCGGTCCGGCTGAACACCAACGAGAACCCGTACCCGCCGCCGGACGCGCTGGTCGAGGACGTGACCGAGGCCGTCCGCGAAGTGGCCGCCGGGCTGCATCGCTACCCCGACCGCGACGCCGTCGAACTGCGCCGCGACCTGGCCGCCTACCTGTCCGTGAGCACCGGCGTGCCGCTGACCGAGCGGCAGCTGTGGGCGGCGAACGGGTCCAACGAGGTGCTCCAGCAGATCCTGCAGGCGTTCGGCGGTCCCGGCCGCAGCGCGCTCGGCTTCGAGCCGTCGTACTCGATGCACCCGATCATCTCGGCGGGCACGCGGACCGAGTGGGTGCCCGCGCCGCGCCGCGACGACTTCACCCTGGACACCGAGGCCGCCGCACGCGTGGTGGCCGAGCGTGCCCCCGACGTGGTGTTCCTGACCAGCCCGAACAACCCGACCGGCGGCTCGATCCCGACCGCCGAGCTGGAGGCGGTGCTGCGGGTGGCGCCGGGCATCGTGGTGGTGGACGAGGCGTACGCCGAGTTCTCCAGCCAGCCGAGCGCGGTGACCCTGCTGGAGCGGTACCCGGCGAAGCTGATCGTCTCGCGCACGATGAGCAAGGCGTTCGCGTTCGCCGGCGGGCGGCTGGGGTACCTGGCCGCCACACCGGCCATTGTGGACGCGCTGCAGCTGGTGCGCCTGCCGTACCACCTGTCGCTGCTGACGCAGGCCGCCGCGCGCGCCGCGCTGCGGCACGCCGACGCCACGCTCGCCTCGGTGGCCAAGCTGGCCGCCGAGCGGGACAGGGTGGCCGACGCGCTGCTCGGCCTCGGCGGCACGCCGGTGCCCAGCGACGCCAACTTCATCCTGTTCGGCCGGTTCGCCGACGCGCACGCCGCCTGGCAGTCCTTTGTGGACCAGGGCGTGCTGATCCGCGACGTGGGCATTCCCGGGCACCTGCGGGTGACCATCGGCACCCCGGAGGAGAACGACGCCTTCCTCGGTGTCGCCAAGGACGTTTTCGCGAAGGAGGTGCCCAGGTGAGCCGCGTGGGCAAGGTGGAACGGACCACCAAGGAGTCCTCGATCTCGGTCCAGCTGGACCTCGACGGCACCGGTGCGGTGGAGATCAGCACCGGCGTGCCGTTCTTCGACCACATGCTCACCGCGTTCGGCGCGCACGGCTCGCTGGACCTGAAGGTGGACGCCACCGGTGACGTGCACATCGACGCGCACCACACGGTCGAGGACACCGCGATCGTGCTGGGCCAGGCGATCCGCCAGGCGCTCGGCGACAAGAAGGGCATCCGCCGCTTCGGCGACGCGTGGATCCCGATGGACGAGACGCTGGCGCACGCCGCGATCGACGTGTCGGGCCGCCCGTACTGCGTGCACCTCGGTGAGCCGGAGCAGTTCAACGCCTTCACCATCGGCGGGAACTACCCGTTCGTGCTGACCCGGCACGTGTTCGACTCGCTGTCGTTCCACGCGCAGATCGCGCTGCACGTGCGGGTCCTGCACGGCCGCGACCCGCACCACATCGCTGAAGCGCAGTACAAGGCGGTGGCCAGGGCGCTGCGTGCGGCGACCGAGGCCGATCCGCGGGCGCAGGGTGTTCCGTCGACCAAGGGTGTGCTGTAGGTGCCGAAGGAATTCATCATCGTCGGCCTGCTGGCCCTGGCCGGTTTCCTGATCGGCGGCGTGTACAGCACGTGGAAGACCGCGAAGGTGCTGGCCGTCCTGCTCGGCGTCGGCGCGGTGCTCGCGGTCGGCGGCGCCATCGCCTGGCTCGCCGGTTAGTCCAGGTATTCGGGCGGCACGGCGTCGGTCAGCCAGACTCCGTTGGCGCTGAGCTGGAACGAGTGCCCGGCCTCGGCCATCCGCCCGGCGGCCACGCGCAGGATCACCGGCGCACCCCGTCGCGCGCCGACGCGTCGCGCGGTTTCCTCGTCGGGGGACAGGTGCACCGCGTGCCGCCGCATCGGGCGCAGGCCCTCCGCGCGGATCGCGGGCAGCGCGGCGGCCACCGTGCCGTGGTACAGGAACTCCGGCGGTTCCGCGGTGGGCAGGCCGAGTTCGACCGCCACGCTGTGGCCCTGGTTCGCGCGGATCCGGGTGCCCGTCCCGTCGAACGAGAACCGCTGTTTGTTGTTGCGTGCCACCACTTCCGTCAGCTGTTCGCGGCTCATGCCGAGTGCTTCGAGCACCGCGCCGACGTCGGCCCAGCCCGCTTCGTCCAGTTCCAGCCCGACCGCGCCGGGGTCGTGACGCAGGTGCCTCGACAGCCGTTTGGACAGCCTGACCAGCCGCTTTTCGTCCATCACCGCAGCACCGGCAGGAAGGAGTTGAGCCCGGTCACCGCGAGCAGCCTGGCCAGGAACGGCGGCACCCGGCTCAGCCGCACCCGCCCGCCACGCGCGGTGGCGTGCTTGTGCGCGGTGATGAACGCGCTCAGCCCGGTCGAGTCCACATAGGTCAGTCCGGCCACGTCGAGCACCAGTTCCCGGTGCCGTGCCGCGAGTTCGGCCAGCGCGTCGCGGAACTCGGCGCCGGTGTGCGCGTCCAGTGCACCCGCGGTGGTGACCACCACCTGCCCGCCGTCCACCGTCACCCGGTAGCTGAATTCCGTCATCGCCAGTGCTCCGTGACCAGTGCGCGTGCCAGCGGGAAGTCCGCCAGCACCCCGGCGAGCAGGTCCCCGAGTTCGGCCACCAGCCGCGGGTCCGCACCGCGGGCGGTGAGCACTTCGGCCACCCACGCCGAGGTTTCCGGGATGGGCCGCGGGTCGCCGGTGAGCAGGGCCGCGCCCACCGCGTGCAGGGACAGGTCGAGCACGTCCTTGGCCACCGACGCCAGGCTGTCGGCCACCACCGGTGCCTTCACCAGCACCTCGGTCGCGAGCGACCACCCGGCCCGCAGCGCGTGCTGCAGGCGCTGGTGCGCCACTTCGAGTTCGGCCTGCTCGGCGGCGGCCGCGGCGGGCAGCGGGGGTGCCGGCGGAACCACCCGGGGCAGCGCCCCGACCGCTTCGACCGCCGCGTAGGCCTCCGGCGCCCATGCCGTCGCACCCAGCGCGAGCGCGCGCCGGCTGTCCCGCCCGAAGCCGGGACCGCCTGCCAGCACCGGGATCCCGGCGGCGGTGGCGGCTTCGACGATCCGGCGGCAGGCGGGCAGCGCGCCCAGCACCGAGCAGCTGACCGCGACCGCGTCCGGGCCGAGGTCGTGCAGGTACTGGTTCAGCCGCGCCGCCGGGGTCGACGCGCCGAGCAGCGTGACGTCCCAGCCGTGCGCGCGCAACGCGTGGCCGACGAGCGACGCGGGCAGCGCGTGCCATTCGCGTTCGGCGCAGGCCACCACCACCCGGCCCCGGCTCACCGGCACGCGGCCCGCGTGCTCGGCCACCACGCCCACCGCCGCGGCGGAAACCCCGGTCGCCGCGTGCTCCCTGGCCACCGTCCATTCCCCGCGCTGCCAGTGCCCGCCGACCGCCCGCTGCCCGGCGGCGATCACCTCGACCAGCACCACCACCGGGTCGGCACCGCGGTCGAGCAGGCCGCCGACCAGCGCGGTGGCGGCCGGCGTGTCCACCGCGTCCAGTGCCCGGCCGAACCTGGTCGCCGCCTCAGCGGTGTCGAATGCGCTCATCGTCCCCAGGTCACCGCGAACAGGGCCATGTCGTCGTGCGGCCGCCCGCCGAGGTACTCGCGGACGTCCTGCTCCACCGCCTCGCACAGGGGCTCCGGCCCGGCTCCGGCGTAGGCGGGCAGCAACTCGGCTAGCCGGTCCATGCCGTAGAAGTCGCCCGCTCCCCGCGCTTCGTAGATGCCGTCGGTGCACAACAGCATGGTGTCGCCGACGTGCAGGCGCACATCGACCTCCCGGTAGGCCAGGTCCGGCAGCACCCCGGCGACCGTGCCGGTGGCCTCGATCTGCTCGATGCTGCCGCCCGCGCGGATGATCACCGGCGGCGGGTGCCCGGCCACGGCCACGCTGGCCACCGCCGAGCTGCCGTCACCGATCGGCCGCAGCCGCACGCACACCACGGCCACGAACCGGCTGGCGTCGGCTTCGTAGAGCACGGTGTTCAACGCGGTCAGCACCCGGGCCGGGCGGCGGTCGAAGTAGGCGGCGGTGCGGATGCTCTGCCGGGTGCGGCCGGTCAGCACGGCGGCCTCCGCGCCCTTGCCGCACACGTCGCCGAGCACCACCAGCCAGTCGTCGCCGGAGCCGAGCACGTCGTAGAAGTCACCGGACAGGTCGAGGTGCTCGGCCGCCGACCGGATCCGCGCGGCGATCCGCGCACCGGGCAGTTCGGGCAGCGCCGGCGGGCGCAATCCGGCCTGCAGCACCGAAGCCACGTGCGTGCGGTCCTCGTAGAGCTGTGCCGAATCGAGCGCCAGCGCGGCGCGGGCGGCCAGTTGCTCGGCGACTGCGACATCCTCGGCGGGAAAGCCCCGGCTCGCGGCGCGGACCAGGATCAGCACGCCGATGGTGGTACCGCGGGCGGTCAGCGGGACCCCGGCGACGTCGGCCGGGCGCAGCGCGGCGGCTTCGGCACGCAACCCGGCGTGCGGGATCATCGTGTCCAGCCCGGTCTCGGCGGCCTCGCCGACGTGCAGCACATCGGTGCGGCCCGCGGTCAGCACGTGGCCGAGGCCGGTTTCCCGGTCGACCCGCGAGGTGGCCGGGGTGGTCGCGGACGGCTCGGCGCCGCCGTGCAGCACCAGCCTGCCGGTGCGGAGTTCGGGCAGCGCGAGCACCGCCCAGTCGGCGAACGCGGGGCAGAGCAGGTCGAGCAGGCGCAACGCGGTCCGGTGCAGGTTCAGCGAGCCGGCCAGCTCGCTGGTGACCCGCTCGGCCAGGCCGGGCCACGGCCCGGTCGCGGCGGGTGCGTCCGTCCCAGGTTGCATCAGGCTCCTTCTCCGGCGATCGCGCCTTCGAGGGTACTTCCCGTGCGCCGGGTTCAGACCCCGCCTTCGGCGGCTGGTTTCAGCAGGCGGGCGCCGGGGCCGAAGCGGGCCATCTGGTCGTCGTGGTTGTAGAGCCCGCAGACGCGCAACGAGAGGCAGCCGCAGCCGACGCAGCCGGTCAGCCGGTCACGCAGGCGCTGCAGCGCGTCGATCCGCGCGTCGATCTCGGCCTGCCAGTTGCGGGAGAGGCGGGTCCAGTCGGCCTTGGTCGGCGCGTGGTCCTTCGGCAGCGTGGACAGCGCTTCGCTGATCTGCTCCAGGCTCAGCCCGACGCGCTGCGCGGCCCGGATGAAGGCGATCCGGCGCAGCACCGACCGGGCGTACCGGCGCTGGTTCCCGGCGGACCGCTCGGAGTGGATCAAGCCCTTGTCCTCGTAGAAGCGCAGGGCGGTGTGGGGCACTCCGCTGCGCTCGGAGACCTGCCCGATGCTGAGGTGGTCGGCGAGTTTGGTCACCCGGCCACCATAGCCTTGACTTCGACTTAGGTCGAGGTTGCACCTTCGTGAACATGACCACCACCGCCACCGGCTACCACGAACTGCCCCGGCTGATCGGCCTGATGACCGGCGACGAGAAGCATGCCGCGGCCGCCACGTCCACTGTAGACGTTCTGTGGGTGCTCTACGACCGGGTGCTCGACATTTCACCGCGGAAGATCGGCGATCCGCGTCGCGACCGCTTCCTGCTGTCGAAGGGGCACGGACCGATGGCCTACTACGCCGTCCTCGCCGCGAAGGGCTTCATCCGCGAGGCGGACCTGCTCGGCTGGGCGGGCGTGGAGTCGAAGCTGGGCATGCACCCGGACCGGGTCCGCGTGCCGGGCGTGGAGATCTCCAGCGGCTCGCTCGGGCACGGGCTCGGCCTGGCCATCGGGGAGGTCTACGGCCTGCGGGCGCAGCGGATCGGGGCGCGGGTGGTGGTGCTCGTCGGCGACGCCGAACTCGACGAGGGGTCCAACCACGAGGCGATCGCGCTGGCCGGGCGCGAGGGCATGGCGGCGCTGACCGCGGTGGTGGTGGACAACCGGTCCGCCAGCCACGGCTGGCCCGGCGGCATCGGGCGGCGGTTCGAGGTGGAGGGCTGGACGGCCAGGACGGTCGACGGCCGCGACCACGAAGCGCTCTACGAAGCCTTCACCGCGCCGCACCCCGGCCGCCCGCTGGCCGTGATCGCCGAAGTGGAGGCGAAGAACTGATGGTGAGCATGCGTGACGCGTTTGCGTCCACAATGGACGAAGCAATGGCGGTGGACCCGCGGCTGGCGCTGGTGCTCGCCGACATCTCGGTGGATCGGGTGCGCCCGGTGCAGCGCCGCCACCCGAACCGGGTGATCAACGTCGGCATCCGGGAGCAGTTGCTGGTCGGGGTCGCGGGCGGGCTGGCGCTGTCCGGGATGCGGCCGGTGGTGCACACCTTCGCGTCGTTCCTGGTGGAGCGCCCGTTCGAGCAGGTGAAACTGGACCTCGGGCACCAGGGCGTCGGCGCGGTGCTGGTTTCCTCCGGCGCCTCGTACGACATGTCCTACGCCGGGCGCACCCACCAGTCGCCGGGGGACGTGGCGCTGATGGACTCGCTGCCCGGCTGGACCGTGCACGTGCCCGGCCACCCGGCCGAGGCACGCAGGCTGCTCTGCGAATCGCTGCCCGGCGACAGCAGTGTCTACTTGCGACTGTCCGAAGCGGTCAACGCGGAACCGTTCATCGGCGTGGGTTTCCAGGCGCTGCGCCGGGGGAGCGCCGGGGTGGTGCTCGCGGTCGGGCCGATGCTGGACCGGGTGCTCGCGGCCACCGCGACGCTGGACGTCACCGTGCTGTACGCCTCGACGGTCCGCCCGTTCGACGCGGCCGGGCTGCGGGCGGCGGTGGACGCGTCGAGCGCGAACGTGGTGCTCGTCGAGCCCTATCTCGCCGGTACTTCGGCGCACCAGGTCGCCGAAGCGCTCGATGACCGGCCGCACCGCCTGCGGTCGCTGGGCGTGCGCCGCGACCGCGAAGTGCGGATCTACGGCGGCATGGCCGATCACGACGTGGCACACGGCCTCGACGAGCAGGGCATCGCCGCGTCCGTGCGGGCTTTCCTCGGCCGCTAGCGGTAGTCCGCCAGCACGCAGGTGATGTTGTCCGGCCCGCCGCCCGCGTTGGCCAGCTCGATCAGCTGGTGCACCGCGGCCTCGGGGTCGGCGACCGCGTCGAGCACCTCGCGGATGGCTTCGTCGCGCACCACGTCGGTCAGCCCGTCGCTGCAGAGCAGGTACCGGTCGCCGGGCACGGCCTCGTGCTCGGACAGGTCGGGCTCGTGCGTGGTGCCGCTCTGCAGGGCTCGCACCAGCATCGACCGCCGCGGGTGCACCTCGGCCTCCTCCGGCGTGATGCGCCCTTCGTCGACCAGGGTCTGGACCAGCGTGTGGTCGCGGGTCATCTGGTACAGGATGCTGTCCCGCAGCAGGTAACCCCGTGAGTCGCCGATGTGCGCGAGGCCGAAGCGCGGGCCGTCCCACAGCATCGCGGTGACCGTGGTGCCCGCACCGGCCGGCGCGTGCTCGTTGAGCCGCCTGCCCGCCTCCGCGACCGCTGCGGCGAGCGCGCCGGTGAGGTCTTCGTGTGGCTCCTTGTCCAGTTCGCGCAGGGCGTCGACGGCGAGCGCGCTGGCCACCTCCCCGCTGGTGTGCCCGCCCATGCCGTCGGCGAGCACGAGCACCCGGGAACCCGCGTAGGCGGCGTCTTCGTTGCCCTTGCGGTTGAGCCCTGGATCCGTGCCGACCACCGCACGGAGTTCGTGTGTCATGCCACCAGTAGAGCATGGTGTGAACTCAATACACAAGTCATTGGTTCGTGGATTAGCATGTCCGTTATGAACCAGGAAGCGACCGTGACCGCCGGCGACATCGCGCGGCTGGTCGACGTCGGCCGGGCCGCGGTGAGCAACTGGCGCCGCCGGTACGACGACTTCCCGCGCCCGGTGGGCGGTACCGCCTCCAGCCCGCTGTTCTCCCTGGCCGAGGTCGAGGACTGGTTGCGCCGCAACGGTAAGCGGTTCGAGGTTTCGCGCGCGGAGCGGGTCTGGCAACGGCTGCGCGCGGCGGCCGACGACCTCGGCCTCGGCGAGCTGGTCGCGGACACCGGGGCGGCGCTGGAGAACGGTGGCTTCCGCGCGGACGAGCAGCTCACCGGCGCGGTCGCGGAACTGGGCGGCCGCGAGGTGTTCGAATTCCTCTACGAGCGCTACCAGGAGGTGCACGCCCGGCGGCTGCCGGTGACGCCGGGCCCGATCGCCGAGCTGATGGCGCGGCTAGCGGGCCGGGTGGACACCGTTTTCGACCCGGCCTGCGGCACCGGCGCGCTGCTGCTGGCCGCCGCCGCGCCCCACGCGTTCGGCCAGGATCTCGACGAGACGGCTGCCGCGATGGCGGGCACGCGCCTGCGCCTGGCCGGGATCGACGCGCGCGTGGTCGCCGGTGATTCGCTGCGGCACGACGCTTTCGACGCCGAACTCGCCGACGCCGTGCTGTGCGACCCGCCGCTCAACGAACGCGCTTGGGGGCACGAGGAACTGGCCGGGGACGCGCGCTGGGAGTACGGCGTGCCGCCGCGTGGGGAGCCGGAACTCGCGTGGGTGCAGCACTGCCTGGCGCACGTGCGGCCCGGCGGCACGGTGGCCATCCTGCTGCCGCCCGCCGTGGCTGGCCGCCGTTCCGGGCGCCGGATCCGCGGGAACCTGTTGCGTGCCGGGGCTTTGCGCGCGGTGGTGACCATGCCCGACGGCACGCGGGACCTGTGGTTGCTGCGCCGCCCGGAACCCGGCAGCGGCGCGGACCGGGTGCTGCTGATGGAGTCCACAGAGGACTTTTCGGCGGTGGAAAAGGCTTGGGGCGAACCGGAATCCTGGCCCACCCGGGTGATCGACCTGCTCGACGACGACGTGGACCTGAGCCCGGCGCGGCACCGCGGTTCCGAAGGCGGGGAAAGCTTCGTGGCCGCGCTGGCCGGATTCCGCGCGCTGGGACTGGAACCGCCGGACCTCGGCGTGTTCGAGCAGGACCGGTCGTGGCCGTTGACGACCATCGGTGAGCTGATCAAAGCCGGGCTGGTGCGCAAGTCCGGGGCGGGCGTGCCGGTGAAATCTCCGGCGGGCACCGAATACCGCGTCGATCCCGAGCGCATCGACCCGGATTTCCTGGCCGGGCTGCTGCGCTCGGCCATGCACCGGATGACCTCCAACTCGACCCGGCTGGACCTGCGGCGGGTGCGCGTGCCCCGGCTCCCGCTGGCCGAGCAGCGCGCGTACGGCCTCGCGTTCCGGCGCCTCGCGGAGTTCGAGGCGGCGCTGGCGGAGGCGGCCGGACTGGGGGAAAGGCTGGTGCGGCTAGGCTTCGACGGACTGGCGGACGGTCACCTGCAACCGGGTTCCTAGGGAGGGTCGCATGCTCATCGCCGATCGGTATGAGCTGGACGACCTGCCGCTGGGCCAGGGCGGGATGGGCGCGGTGCACGCCGGGCACGACAAGCACCTCGGGCGCCGGGTGGCGGTGAAGTTCCTGCGCCTGCCCGGTGGCCCCGACGACGAGCTGGAACGCCGGTTCGTGCGCGAGGCGCGGATCCTGGCGCGGCTGGAGCACGCCGGGGTGCCGGTGCTCTACGACTTCGGCATGTTCGAGCAGCGGTTGTTCCAGGTCATGCAGTTCATCGACGGGGTGACGGTGGCCGATCTGGTCGGCGAGCACGGGCCGCTGCCGGTGCCGTGGGCGGCGGCCATCGCCGCGCAGGCCAGCGCGGTGCTCGCGGCCGCGCACCAGCTGTCGATCTGCCACCGCGACCTCAAGCCGACCAACCTGATGCTCTGCCCGGACGGCAGCGTCAAGGTGCTCGACTTCGGGCTGGCCATGCTGCGTGAGGCGGATGTGGCGCAGTTCACCAGGGCCGGGCAGATCCTCGGCACGCCCGCATACATGGCGCCCGAGCAGATCCAGCGCGGGGTGGCCGAGCCGCGCAGCGATCTGTACGCGCTGGGGTGCGTGCTGCACGAGATGCTGACCGGGAACCAGCTGTTCACCGGGCCGACCGCGTTCGCGGTGTTCGAGAAGCAGGTCAGGGAGCAGCCGCCGCGGCTGCCGGGGGAGTTGGGCGCGCTGCTCGGGCAGGTGCTGGCGAAGGCGCCGGAGGACCGGCCGTCGACCGCGGCGGAGTTGTTCGAGCGGCTGCGGCCGTTCACCGCGGACCCGCCGATGCTGCCCGGGTACCTGACGCCGTCGGTCAGCCCGGCGCGGATGTACGCCAGCATGGTGGGGCAGTTGCACGGTATGGGAGGGTGACCACCGGTCCGTGGTCGTCTGGATGGGGAGCGCACTCGATGGAGCGACGGTTCGTTTCGGCTGCCCTCCTCGGTGCGCTGCTGGTGACCGGCTGTAGTTCTCCGCCGGAGAGCCCGCCCACGGTCGAGCCACCGGCTGTTGCTCCGCCTCCTGGCTTCTCGGTGGTCGCCACCGGTGACGTGCTGGTGCACCCGGCGCTGACCGACCAGGCCGAGGCCGACGGCGGTGGCAAGCTCGACTTCCGGCCGCAGTTCGACGGTGTCCGCCCGGTGGTTTCGGGCGCGGACCTGGGGTTGTGCCATCTCGAGGTGCCGCTGGCCGACCCCGGCGGGCCGTACAGCGGGTACCCCTCGTTCAACGCGCCGCCGGAGATCGCCGGGGCGCTGAAGGAAACCGGGTACGACGCGTGCTCGACGGCCTCGAACCACACGCTGGACCAGGGCGAGGACGGGGTGAAGCGCACGCTCGACGGCCTGGACGCGGCCGGGCTGAAGCACACCGGCTCGGCGCGGACGTCGAAGGAAGCGGGCACGCCGCTGGTGCTGGACGCGGCGGGCACGAAGGTCGGGCACGTGTCGTTCACGTTCGGGTTCAACGGGATCGAGCTGCCCGACGGCAAGCCGTGGATGTCGAACCAACTGGACGCGGCGGACGTGCTCGCGGCCGCGCGCAAAACCCGTGAGGCGGGCGCGGAAGTGGTGATCGCGAGCCTGCACTGGGGCACGGAGTACCGCGCGGAGCCGACGAAGGAGCAGACCGCGTTGGCGGAAAAGCTGCTCAAGGACGAGTCGATCGACCTGATCATCGGGCATCACGCGCATGTGGTGCAGCCGATCGAGAAGATCGGGTCGAAGTGGGTGGCCTACGGGCTGGGCAACCACATCGCGAAGCATTCGGAGCCGCGGGGCACGACGGAGGAGGGCGTGGCCGCCCGGTTCCACTTCACGAAGAAGGACGGGGCGTGGGCGGTCGACCGCGCCGAGTACGTGCCTACGCTGGTGGAGCTGGGGCCGCCCATTCGACTGGTCGATGCCACCGTTGCCGAGACGCCAAGGCAGCGGGAGGCGCTGGCCCGTACGGATGAGGTCGTCCTCAGCCGAAACGCCGCCGCCGACGGCCTCACCCGCCCAGGCAAGTAACCCACCCCTTCACCACGGCGGTCGCCACCCCTTCGTGGTGGACACGAATGTGGCCTTGGGAGCGGCGTCGCGGACACGAATGTGGCTTTCGGGGCAAAATCGGCCCCGAAAGCCACATTCGTGTCTTGGGGCGAGCCGCTCAGGCGGCCCCCGCGTGCGGCCGAGCCGCGGGGCGACGCGTCCGGTGCCGTGCCCCGAAAGCCACATTCGTGTCGTGGGGCGGGCTGTTGGGGCGTGCCTGCGTGCGCTGAGCCGTGGAGCGATGCGTCTGGTGCTGTGCCCCCACCGCCACATTCGTGCGGGGCGGGTCGTTCGGGTCGCGCCTACGTGCGCTGAATCGTGGGGCGGCATTCGGGGGCTGTGCTCCGACCACCACATTCGTGTTGTGGGGCGGGCCGTTGGCGGCCGTGCCTGTGTGTGCTGAGTGGTGGGTGGTGCGTTCGGTGCTGTGCCCCGAAAGCCACATTCGTGTCCGGGGCGGGCTGTTCGGGCGCGCCTGCATGTGTTGTGTCGTGGGGCGGCGTTCGGGGGCTGTGCTCCGAAAGCCACATTCGTGTTCTAGGCGAACCGTTCGGGGCGCGCCCGCGTGCGCCGAGCCGTGGGCCGGTGAATCCGGGCCGTGCAAGGAAAGCCGCGTTCATGGCGGCGGGTATCAACCGGGGGCGAAGCTGCGGCGGTAGTCCTTGGGCGACACGCCGACCACACGGTGGAAGTGGTGCCGCAGCAACGCCGCCGTGCCGAAGCCGGTTTCGGCGGCGATTTCGTCCACGTTCAGCGTGGTTTCCTCCAGCAGCCGCCGGGCGTGCAGGACGCGTTGCGTGGAAAGCCACCGGTTCGGCGTCGTGCCGGTTTCGGCGGCGAAGCGGCGGGCGAAGGTGCGTTCCGACATTTTCGCCCGGCGCGCCAGGCTGGCCACGGTGTGCTCGACGGTCAGGTTTTCCAGCAGCCACGCCAGAAGCGGCTGCAGGCTGTCCCCGGTGCACTCCGGGATCGGCGTCTCCACGAACTGCCGCTGCCCGCCCTCCCGCTGCGGCGCCACCACCATCCGGCGCGCGATGAGGGTCGCGACCTCCGAACCCAGCTCCCGCCGCACCAGGTGCAGGCACGCGTCGATGCCCGACGCTGTCCCAGCGCTGGTGATCAGGTCCCCGTCGTCGACAAAAAGCACATCCGGATCCAGCGAAGTCTTCGGGAACCGCTCGGCGAACGCCTTGGCGTGCCGCCAGTGCGTGGTGCACCGCCTGCCGTCGAGCAGGCCCGTCGCCCCGAGGAAGAACGCACCGCTGCACACCGTCAGCACGGTCGCCCCGCGCGCGCTGGCCGCGCACACCGCTTGGAGCGGCGCCTCGGGATAGGCGTCGCGAATGTCGTACGCGGGCAGCGCCACCAGGTCGGCGCCCTCGAGCCCGCCCAGCCCGTGGTCCGGCGTGAGCGACATGCCCATGCTCGTCCGCACCGGCTGCCCGGCGCGTTCACCGCACACCCGGAACTCGATCGGCGGCACCCCGCCGTCGGTCCGGTCCACACCGAACACCTCGCACAGCACACCCAGCTCGAACGGCGCGACCCCGTCGATCACCAGCGCGGCCACCGTCTTCAGCATGCCCGCAGCGTAGTTGGCAGGATTTTGCCGCACAAGGTCAGATCTGCCACTGTTGGCAGCAATTGCTCGGGCGAACAATTCATGCCATGAGTTATGTCGTGCTGATCCTGCTGCTGGCCCTGTCCGCCTACGCCATCGAACGCAACCACCGCCGCCAGGCCCGGCCGTCCCACACCGGCAGCGGGCACACCGAGGACCGCGACCTCGCCAGGGTCCGGACCGAACTAGCCGCTCAGGCCGTCCGCGCCAGCCGGGGTGCCGCCCGCTCCGGCTCGACCACCGCCGGCTGCGTCTCCAGCTCCGCGGCCAGCTTGGCCGCCCACTGAACCAGCCCCGCGATGTCGATGCCGTACGGCTCGTCCGCGCGGTACGGCTCGATGTTCGCGGCGCCGCGGCGCAGCAGGGAAGCGCCGCCGACCGCGTTGCCGCGAGCGGC
Source organism: Amycolatopsis albispora (assembly GCF_003312875.1). NCBI lineage: Bacteria > Bacillati > Actinomycetota > Actinomycetes > Pseudonocardiales > Pseudonocardiaceae > Amycolatopsis > Amycolatopsis albispora. The sequence continues at coordinate 3,783,513 of NZ_CP015163.1, read as the reverse complement.
GTGCGTCAGCCCGACGGCGAGCTGGGCCATGCCGCGCCACAGCCCCTCCTCCGCCTCGGGACCGGTTTTCCAGGCGTCCTCGAACACCTCGTGCGCGTGGAACGGCATCCCGGCGTCGAGCAGCCGCTGCGCCTCGGCCAGCGTCTCCGCCGGGGTGCGCTCGACGCCTTCCGGCTGACGCTCCACCCCTGGTGAGCCATAGGGCAGCGGGCGTCCGAGGCCGTCCCTCGGCCTCGCGTTGCGCGCCCGCCCTTCTGGATCACGGTCTCGCATACCCGGATTCTCGCACGCGCCCCCGACAGTTTGGGGACGTCAGCGAACGCGGCGGCCCGCGCGGCTGCCCGCGGAGAACTTCGCGGCGCCGGATGCCCCAGGCGCGCCCGAGCGCTGGGGGCGCTGGTTGCCCGTCTTCGGCTGCGCCTTGGCTGGTGGCTGCTGGTCACGCTGGCCCTTGGGTTGCGACCGGCCTGGTGCCTGCGCTCGGCCCTGCTGCGCCGGTGCCCCGGAGCGGGACTGGCCGCCGGACCGCGCCTGCGCCCCGGACCGCGACTGGCCGTTGGAGCGTGCCTGCCCACCGGAAGAAGCCTGCGCACCCGAGCGCGACTGCCCACCGGAACGTGCCGCTGCCCCGGAACGTGACTGGCCGCCCGAACGAGCCTGCGCACCGGAATGCGCCTGGCCCCCGGAGCGCGCCCCCGAGCGGGCTTGGCCGCCGGTACGAGCCGTCGGGCGGGTTTTGGCGGCGGCCTTGGGCGGCGCCTTCGGTGCCTTCGCCGCCGGTTTCACCACCGACCGCTCACCCGGCGCCAGCTCGGCCAGCAGCGGGTGCCCCGCGTCGAGCCGGGTCGTTTTCGGCTTGATCCCGGCCTTGCGCGTGAGATCGCGCACATCCGGCACCTGCTCGTCGGTCATCAGCGTGACCACCGTGCCCGACGCCCCGGCCCGCGCGGTGCGGCCCGAGCGGTGCAGGTACGCCTTGTGCTCCACCGGCGGATCCGCGTGGATCACCAGCGTCACGTCGTCGACGTGGATGCCGCGTGCCGCGATGTCGGTGGCCACCAGCGCCTTCGCCGTGCCGTCGGAGAACGCGGCCAGGTTGCGGGTGCGCGCGTTCTGCCCGAGGTTGCCGTGCAGCTCGACCGCGGGCACCCCGGCCGCCACCAGTTTCCGCGTGAGCGCCTTGGCCCGGTACTTCGTGCGCGTGAACACCAGGGTGCGCCCCGGCGCCGAGGTCAGGTCGACGAGCACCGGCAGCCTGTCGTCCTCGTGCACGTGGAGCACGTGGTGCGTCATCGTGGCCACCGGCGACTGCGCCGAATCCACGCTGTGCGTCACCGGATCGGTGAGGTAGCGCCGGACGATGACGTCGACGCCCGCGTCCAGGGTGGCCGAGAACAGCAGGCGCTGACCGTCCCTCGGCGTGGCGTCGAGAATGCGCCGGACGGCGGGCAGGAAACCGAGGTCCGCCATGTGGTCGGCCTCGTCGAGCACGGTGGTCTCGATCGCGTCGAGGTGCGCGTGCCCGGACGCCACGTGGTCGTTGAGCCTGCCGGGACAGGCGATCACGATGTCCACACCCGCCTTCAGCGCGGCGATCTGCGGATTCGCGCCGACCCCGCCGAACACGGTCATCGTGCGCAGCGAGAGCGCCTTGGCCAGCGGCGCCATCGACGCCTCGATCTGGGTGACCAGTTCCCGCGTCGGCGCCAGGATCAGCGCGCGCGGGCGTCCCGGCCGCCGTTTGACCGGCTTCGCCGCGAGGCGCGCGAGCACGGGCAGCGCGAAGGCGTAGGTCTTGCCGGACCCGGTGCGGCCGCGGCCGAGCACGTCGCGCCCGGACAGCGAGTGCGGCAGCGTGGCCGCCTGGATCGGGAACGGGGTGAGCACGCCCTGCTCGGCGAGTGCGGCGATCAGTGGCGCGGGAAGGCCGAGATCGGCGAACTCCTGCTGGCGGCCCGACATGTGTGCTCCGAACGTGGAAGGGGCCGCGATGCCCGCCGCCAGTGCCTCCAGTGTATTCGGCCGCCTCCGGCGGCTCGCGGCGGTTGCTGGTTACGGTGGCGAAGGTTACGGTTGCGTAGGTTCACTTCCTCCTGCCGGAAGGCCTGGCCCATGCCGATTTCCGAGACCACCCGACTGCTGCTCGAACTCGAACCCGTCGCCGAGGCGAACCTCAACCGGCACCTCGAAGTGGCCAAGGAGTGGATGCCGCACGAGTACGTGCCGTGGAGCCTCGGGCGCAACTTCGCCGACCTGGGCGGCGAGCCGTGGGAGCCCGGCCAGTCCGAGGTCCCGGCGATCGCGCGCACCGCGCTCGAGGTGAACCTGCTCACCGAGGACAACCTGCCCAGCTACCACCGCGAGATCGAGCGCGCCTTCGGCCGGGACGGCGCCTGGGGCACCTGGGTGCACCGCTGGACCGCCGAGGAGGGCCGCCACGGCATCTGCCTGCGCGACTACCTGCTGGTGACCAGGGCGGTCGACCCGGTCGAGCTGGAGCGCGCCCGGATGGCCACCATGCAGGCGGGGTACGACAGCGAGGACAAGCCGCTGCTGCGCGTGTTCGCCTACGTGTCGTTCCAGGAGCTGGCGACCCGCCTTTCGCACCGCAACACCGGGCGGTACACGCAGGACCCGATCGCGGACAAGCTGCTGGCCAGGGTCTCGATGGACGAGAACTTGCACATGATCTTCTACCGGAACCTGGTCACCGCGGCGCTCGAGGTGACCCCGGACGCGATGGTCCGCGCGATCACCGACGAGGTGGTCGGCTTCCAGATGCCCGGCAGCATCATCCCCGGGTTCGTGCGCAAGGCCGCGCAGATCGCCAAGGCCGGGATCTACGACCTGCGCATCCACCACGACGAGGTGATCTGGCCGCTGCTGCGGCACTGGCGCGTCTTCGAGCTGGAGGGCCTCGGCGAGGAGGGCGAGCGGGCGCGGGACGAGCTGCACGAGTTCCTGACCGGGCTGGAGAAGCAGGCCACGCGGTTCGTCGAACGCCGGGCGCAGGCGCTCGCGCGGCAGCCCGGCTGAAAGCGGGCCGATTCTGTCGGTGCGCTCGGGTAGGTTCGAGCGCATGGCGACATTGGTTACCTTTCACGCCCACCCCGACGACGAGTGCATCACCGTCGGCGGCGTGATGCGCAAGGCGTACGAAGAGGGGCATCGGGTGGTGCTCGTGGTCGCCACCCAGGGCGAGCACGGCGAGGTGGAGGAGGGCTTCCTCACCGACGGCGAGACGCTGCGTGAGCGGCGCATCGCCGAAACCCATGCGGCGGCCGGGATTCTCGGCGCGCAACGGGTGGAATTCCTGGGGTACACCGATTCCGGGATGATGGGGGAGCCGGAGAACGACGCCGAGGGCTCGTTCTGGACGGCGCCGGTCGAGGAGGCGGCGGAGAAGCTCGCGGCAATCCTGCGCGAGGAGAACGCCGACGTGCTCACCATCTACGACGACAACGGTGGTTACGGCCATCCCGACCACATCCAGGTGCACCGGGTCGGGATGCGGGCCGCCGAGCTGGCCGGCACACCGCGGGTCTACCAGGCCACGCAGAACCGTGACGAGATCCGGCGCGGGGTCGAGGCGGCGAAGGCCGAGGGTGCCGACATGTCGGACTTCGGGGAGGACCTCGATTTCCTCAGCACGATCGGCAAGCCGGAGGCGGAGCTGACGGCGAAGGTGGACGTCACCGCGTACCTGGAGCACAAGCGGCAGGCGATGCGGGCTCATGCCAGCCAGATCGCCGAGGACTCGTGGTTCCTCGCGCAGTCGGAGGAGGCGTTCCGGTTCCAGTTCGGCACGGAGTGGTTCATCCGCGAGGGGCAGGGGCCGGGGATCACCGAGAAGGATCTGCTCGCCGGGTTGTGAGCCGGGCGAGTTCGGCGGGTCGGGAAAGGAAAGGGTGGTGCCCGGCTTCGAGTTCGACAACTTCATGGGCGTGCCGTGACCATTCGCGCTGACGCGCGGGCGGGGTGGCGCGGTCCCGCGTGAGCACCACGTAGGTGGACGGGATGGTTTGCCATGCCAGGCCGCGTGGTGCCTGCGCGAAGGCCGCGGTGGACTGGGGCGTGAGCCTGGTCGCGGCTTCCGCGGCCAGGTCGTCGGGGCAGTCCTGGAGGAAGATGCCCCGCAGGTCGAGGCCGGGCTTGACGGCGACCGTGCCGTCGTCGAGCGCGTCCAGCCAGGGCGACGGCTCAGGGGACATGTCGGCCAGTGACCGGCCCGCCTCCGGCACCACGGCGGCGAGGTAGACCAGGCGCTCCACAGTGGACCCAAACCCGGTGGCTGCGTCGGTGATCACCATGCCGCCGTACGAGTGTCCACTGAGGATGGTTGGTTCGCCGGTGGCGGCCAGCACTTCGCGGACCGCGTCGGCGTTGTCGTGCAGGGTGGCGCCGGGAATGCGGCAGGTGGGCAGGCTGACCGCCTCGGTGGTGACGCCGAGTTCACGCAGTGGCTGGACCATGCGGTGCCACCACCAGTCGGCATCGCGTACGCAGGCCCCGTGAACGTGAACGACTCGCATACGCGCCAGCAGACCACGGTTGGCTGTGGCTGGGCAGCGCCTTTCGCGCACAGCGTGACGCCTTTCGTGGCGAGCTTGCAGCCCACGCGCCCGAGGCTGGCGTCACGAATGTGGCTTTCGGGACGCCAGACGTCTCGAAAGCCACATTCGTGACATCGGCGAACTCCGGCCAGCGCCAGCGCGCGCTGGTGCGGTGTCGCGTGGCTGGCTGCGCTGGGGCTTGGCCGAGGGCGGCGACGGGTCTTGCGAGGCTCGGGCTCGGTGGCCTGCTCGTAGCACCCAGGCGAACTCGAGCGAGCGCCAGCGCGCGCTGTTGCGGTGCGGTGTGGCTGGCCGCGCTGGGGCTGGCGGGGCTGGGGTCGCTTGGTGCGAGAGCGGTGACGTGGGTCTTGCGGAGGCTGGGCCAGCGTGAGCCGCTGCGGGTGTTGTGTGGCTGCCCGCGCTGGTGGCCTGGCGGCTGGGGGCCAGACCGGCGACGTATGGGTCTTGCGGAAGTTGGGCCAGCGCGAGCCGCTGCGGGTGTTGTGTGGCTGGCTGCGCTGGCCTGGCGGCTGGAGGGGGCGAGACCGGCGACGTGACGTGGTCTTGCGGAGGCTGGGCCAGCGTCAGCCGGTGCGGGGTCGTGTGGCTGGCCCGCCGTGCTGGTGTGCGCAGCGGGCCGAGGCCGCCGTTCGGGCGAAGGCGCGCTCGCGCCAGCGTCGGCGGTTACAGGGTTTGCCACCAGCCGTCGACGGGGGGTGGGGTGGCGACGTCCACTCGTTCCCCCGGTCGTGGCACCGCCAGGGCCACGTCCTTCGCCTTCGCTTCGCGCCAGATGCGGTCGGCGGGGTCGGTCCAAGCGTGCATCGCCAGATTGAACGTGGCCCAGTGCACCGGCACCAGCAAACCACCGCGGACGTCGAGGTGGGTGGCCACGCCTTCCTCCGGGGTCATGTGGATGTCCGGCCAGCTCGGCGCGTAGGCCCCGATCTGCACCAGCGTCGCGTCGAAGGGACCATACTGCTCCCCGATCTTCGCGAAGCCGGGGAAGTAGCCCGTGTCGCCGGTGTAGAACACCCGGTGCCGCGGCCCGATGATCGACCACGACGCCCACAGCGTGCCGTCGTTCGCCAGCCAGCGGCCCGAGAAGTGCTGCGCCGGCGTGGCGACCAGCCGCAGGTCACCGGCGATGAACTCGGCGTGCCAGTCCAGTTCGACGATCCGCTCCTCCGGCACCCGCCACCGGCGCAGGTGCGCGCCGACCCCGAGCGGCACCACAAAGGGCGCGTCCTGGTGCTCGACCAGCGTGCGGATGCTCGGCAAATCGAGATGGTCGTAGTGATCGTGCGAGATCACCACCGCGTCGAGCCGCGGCAGGTCCTCCAGCGCGATCGGCGGGGCGTGCATGCGCTTCGGCCCGATCAGCGGTGACGGCGAGCAGCGCTCGCTCCAGACCGGGTCGAGCAGCACGCGGGCGCCATCGATCTCGACCAGCGTCGAAGCGTGGCCGTACCAGGTCAGGTGCAGGCCGTCGGCCGGGGCGGGTTCCGACGTGGCGACCACCGGCACCGGGCCGCCGGGATGCCGCGGCTCGTTGCCGAAAAGCAGGTCGTGCAGGACCTTGCGGTACGTGCCCTGCTCGACCACCCGGCGGGGTGCCTCGTTCCGGAACCGGCCGTCGCGGAACTGGGGTGAGCGCTTCAGCTGCTCCGGATCGGGCCGTCCGCCGACGGCCTCGGGCAGCCCGCGGGCAGCCAGCCCGATCAGTCCGAGCCCCGCGGCGCCCGCGGCGGCAATCGCCGCCGTGACCAGGTTTCTTGTGCGCATACCTCCATTTTGCCCCCGGTTCCGCGCGGTTCGCAGGCCGAGAGCGTGGCGTGCGTCGCTTCCCGGCGGTCAGCGGAAGGCGGCCAGCTTCGTCACCGACTGGCCCAGCGTGAGCGCGTGCATCTCCTCGGTGCCCTCGTAGGTGAGCACGGTCTCCAGGTTCGCCATGTGCCGCATCACCGGGTACTCCAGCGAAATGCCGTTCGCGCCGAGCATCGACCGGGCGGTGCGCGCCACCTCCAGCGCCGACCGCACGTTCGACAGCTTCCCGAAGCTCACGTGGTGGTGGTGCAGCGAACCGGCGTCCTTGAGCCTGCCGATCCGCATCGCGATCAGCCCGGCCCGGTTCACCTCCACCAGCAGGTCGGCCAGCTTGCGCTGGGTCAGCTGGAACCCGGCCAGCGGCTTGCCGAACTGCGTGCGGGACAGGGTGTAGTCCAGCGCCGACTCGTAGCAGGCGCGGGCCGCGCCGACCACACCGAACAGGATGCCGTAGCGCGCCTCGTTCAGGCAGCTCAGCGGGCCGCGGAGGCCGCGCACCTCGGGGAACGCGGCCGACGCCGGCAGGCGCACGCCTTCGAGCACCAGCTCCGCGGTGAGTGACGCACGCAGCGACAGCTTGTGCTTGACCTCGTTCGCGGTGAAGCCCGGCGTCGAGGTCGGCACCACGAACCCGCGGATGCCGTCCTCGGTCTGCGCCCAGACCACCGCGACCTCGGCCACCGTGCCGTTGGTGATCCACATCTTGGTGCCGTCGAGCACCCAGTCCGAGCCGTCGCGCACCGCGCGCGTGCGCATGCTGCCGGGATCGCTGCCCGCGTCCGGCTCGGTCAGCCCGAAGCAGCCGAGCGCCTCCCCGGTGGCCATGCGCGGCAGCCACTCCGCCTTCTGCTCCTCGGAGCCCCAGCGGTGGATCGCGTACATCGCCAGCGAACCCTGCACCGAAACGAAACTGCGCAGCCCCGAGTCGACCGCCTCCAGCTCGCGGCAGGCGATGCCGTAGGCCATCGCGCTGGTGCCGGCGCAGCCGTAGCCCTCCAGGTGCATGCCGAGCAGGCCCAGCTGCCCGAAGCCCTTCGCCAGCTCGGCGGCGGGCAGCGCGCCCGTTTCGTACCAGCCGGCCACGTTCGGGGCGAGCTGCTCGGCCGCGTACTCGCGCACGGCGTCGCGGATGTCCCGCTCCTCACCGGTCAGCTCGGCGTCGAGATCGAGGAAGTCGCGGGGATCGGGAGTAGCGCTCATCGGGTCATGCTAACCCGCGCCCTACCCGGCGCGGCGGGCCGAATCGTGCTGGATGGCGTGCTGCACCACGGAGATCAGCACCTGCTTGGCCGACTCCCGGTCGCGTGCGTCACAGGCCATGATCGGCACTGACGGCGAGATGGTCAGCGCGTGCCGGACGTCCTCGATCTGGTGGTGCAGCAGGCGGTCGAAGCAGTTGATCGCGACCACGTACGGCAGCTTCCGGTTCTCGAAGAAGTCGATCGACGGGAAGGCGTCGGCGAGCCGCCGCGTGTCGATCAGCACGACCGCGCCGATCGCGCCGAGTGCCAGGTCGTCCCACATGAACCAGAACCGGTGCTGGCCCGGCGTGCCGAACACGTAGAGCACGATGTCCGAGTCCAGGGTGATCCGGCCGAAGTCCATGGCCACCGTGGTGGTGGTCTTGTTGGGCGTGGCCGAGATGTCGTCCACCCCGGCGCCTGCCTCGGTCATCGACGCCTCGGTGGTCAGCGGGTCGATCTCGGAGATCGCCCCCACCAGGGTGGTCTTGCCCGAGCCGAACCCACCGGCGACCACGATCTTCGCCGATGAGGTCGGCCCGCTGGACGGGCGTGGTGCGTTCACCGCGGTTTCTCCTTGTTCCGGGTTCTACAGGGAAGCGACCGGCCGGGGGCCGCTCGCGCCACGCAGCTGGGCGCGCTGGGCCGGGGTCAGCTGCTTGCCGACCCGGTCCACCAGCAGGGTCATCTCGTAGACCACCAGCCCGATGTCGCTGTCCGGCGCGCCCAGCACGGCCAGGCACGAACCGTCGGACACCGACATCAGGAACATGAACCCGTTGGCCATTTCGACCACGGTCTGCGCGACCGTGCCGCCCTCGAAGATCTTCGACGCGCCCCGCGCGAGGCTGGTCAGCCCCGACGCGACCGCGGCCAGCTGATCGGCCTTGTCCTTGGGCAGCCCGCGGGAGTGCGCCAGCATCAGCCCGTCCGCGGAGACCACCACCGCGTGCGCGGCCCCGGGCACGCGCCGGACGAAATCCGTGATCAACCAGGCGAACCCACCGTTCGCCAGCGTGCTCGGCTGGCTTGTGCCTTCCGGCTGCGCCCCTGTCACTGCCACTCCCTAGTGCCTTGCTCTGTCCTGCTGCTGCTCGCTCCCGGGTAGGAGCCCGGCTCACCCGCGTTCTCCGCGAGCGCGTGCCTGCCGGTGGTGAAACCACGCTGGAAACTGGCCATCCGGCTGCGGGCCGCGGCCGCCGACCGCGAGATCGCGCTCGGGCTCGGCTGGCCGACGGAGGTGTCGCGGAAGGCGTCCTGCTCTGGCGCGCCCACCGAACCGGGCACCAGGTACGCGTTCGGCACGCGCTTCGGCAGCCCGGCTTCGGTGATCTCCTCGCTGCGTGTCTCCAGCAGCGCCTGCGCGGCCTGCCAGCCCTGGTCCGACGCGCTCTGCCAGGTCGAGGCCACCACCGGCCGCGGCTTGGGCGGCGGGCCCTCGGTGAACTCGGGCTCCGGGGTGCTGGTCGCCTGCTCGGGCACCGCCGGGGACGACTGAGCCGCCTGAGCCGCCTGGGTCGCGGGCTGCTCGGGCTCCGGCTCGGGCGCCGCCTGGGACGCCGGCTCCGGCTGTGCTTGCCGCTCCGCCTCGCGGGTGCGGTCCCGGTCGGCCGCCGGTCCGGCCAACTCGGACGACGCCGGGGCCTGGGACTGCTGCTCGTCGAGCTCGTCCTCGACCTCGCTGAACCAGCGCGACATCACCGACTGGTAGATCGGCAGGCGGCGGGTCGGCGCGTCCGGGTCGTCGTCGGCCGGCTGGTTGGCCAGCGCCTGGTAGTCGCTGTAGTCGGTGGCCGGCTGGTCCGGTTCCTCGGTCGGGAAACCGAAGTCCTCCTGCGCGGCGGGCTGGGGCTCGGGCTCCGGTTCCGGCGCCGCCGCTGGCTGCCGCACCGGCAGCTGCTGCGGGACCGGGAACGAGCTGGTCAGCGGCGCGTCGGTGGGCTTGCTGGTGAAGGCCGCGTTCGACGAGCCGGCCACCAGGTCGTCCAGCGAGATCGGCTGCGCCAGCGGGGTGAGGCCGTTGCTGGTGGCCGAGGTCTCCGCCGGGGTCGGCGGTGGCGGGGACGGCGACCAGGTCTCGGCCGGCCGCTCCGGCTTCTGCTGCTGGTAGACCGGGGTGATCGGCGGCAGCGAAGACTGCGTCGGCGGGGTCGACGGCTGCGCGGGGAGCCGCGGCTGCGAGGGCGGGCCACCCAGCGACTGCGGGGCGGGCGTGGCCACCAGCAACTCCGCGGGCACCACGATCCGCGCGATGATGCCGTTGTCGATCTCCTCGTTGTCCCGCAGGCGGACCTCGATGCCGTGCCGCTTGGCCAGCCGCGCGACCACGTACAGGCCCATCCGGCGGGTCACCGAGACGTCGAACGCGGGCGGGTCGGCGAGCCGCTTGTTGGCCTCCTCGATGTCCTCTTCGGACATCCCGACGCCCTTGTCGGTGATCTGGATGGCCAGCGAGCGCTTGCGGGTCACCGCGGCCCGCATGGTCACCTTGGTCTCCGGCTCGGAGAAGTAGGTGGCGTTGTCCAGCAACTCGGCCAGCAGGTGCACCAGGTCCTGGATGGCGCGGCCCTGCACGGACACCTCGGGCACCTGGCCGACCTCGACGCGGGCGTACTGCTCGATCTCCGAGACCGCGGCACCGATCACCTCGACCGCGGGGACCGGGCGCGACACCGACTTGGTCAGCCCGGCGCCGGAGAGCACCAGCAGGCTTTCACCGTTGCGGCGCAGGCGGGTGGCGAGGTGGTCCAGCTCGAACAGGCTGGCGAGGTGGTCGGGGTCCTGCTCATCGGCCTCGAGCCGGTCGATCACGCCGAGCTGGCGCTCCACCAGCCGCTGCGACCGCCGCGAGAGGTTGACGAACATGCCGTTGACGTTCTCGCGCAGCAGCGCCTGCTCGGCCGCCAGCTTGACCGCCTGCGCGTGCACCGCGTCGAAGGACCGGGCGACTTCACCGATCTCCTCGCGGGTGAGCACCGGCACCGGCTCGACCGCGCGCTTGGCGGCTTCGAGCGGGTTCGGGTTGTCCAGGATGCCCTGGACCGTGGTCGGCAGCTTGGCGTAGGCCACGTCGAGCGCGTTCGTCCGCAGCGTGCGCAGCGGGTGCAGCAGCGAGCGGGCGATGATCAGCATCAGCGCGATCGCGAACAGCAGCGCGACGAGCACGATGGCGGCGAACTGCCAGAAGGCGACCAGCGCGTCGGAAGCCAGTCCGTCGGCCGCGGCCCGGAGGTCGGCCAGCAGTTGGCCCTCCACCTTGTTCATCCGGTCGACGACGAAGTTTCCGTCGTTGGTCAGCGCGTTGACATCGATGGCCGGCCTGCTCCGCGCGTCCGCGAACACGAAGGCGGAGGCCTTGATGCGCTCGCGGTCGTCGACCTCGGCGCCGCTGACGTTGTCGTTGTAGAGCTGCACCTGCTCGGGATCGGCGGTGGAGCGGAAGGTGTCCAGCGCCGCGCGCGCACTGGCCTGGTAGGCGCGGGTCTGGCTGAGCAGCTCGGCGGGGAAGCCGTCGCGGCGGCCGGCGATCTGCAGCGCGGCGTTCTCGCGGGAGACGTACTCCTTGGCCTCGCTCAGCGCCTGCGCGGTGGTGCCGCGGCGGAGCAGGTCGCGGTCGGTGATGCCGGTGTTGACCTCACGACCGGCCTGGACCAGCTGGTCCAGCAGGGAGGTGTAGGCCGACAACGCGGACAGGTCGGCGTAGGAGGTGTTCCGGACCGCGATGCGCAGCGGGCCGAGCGCGTCGATGCGGTCCAGCGTGCGGGCCATCTGGCTGCCCTCGGGAACCACGTCGGTGCCCAGCGAGCCAGCGAAGGACTTCATGTCGGCGATGGCGCGGTCGGTCTTGATGATCTGCGCGTCCAGCGCGCCCTCGTCCGGCGCGCGGTCCGACGCGATCTTCGCCACCGCCAGCGTGCGCTCGTTCTGCACCTCGTGCAGCACGGTCGCGCTCTTGGCGGCCAGGTCGAGCTGGTCCACCGTCTGCTGGAACTCGTTGGCGCGCTCCAGTTCCTGCGCGGCCAGCAGGCCACCGAGCGCGAGCGCGGTGACCGTCGGCACGATCATCACCGCGGCCAGCTTGCTCCGCAGCCGCCAGTTGCGCAGTGACCAGCGGGAGACCTTGCCGCGCTCGACCGGAGTCGTGTCGAGGGCGTCCGCCGTGGTCGGCTCCACCGGATCGGGCAGGGCCCGCGCGTCCGGTGCCGACCCGCCACCAATGTTTCCCCGGCCGTCAGAGGCCCCAGGGTCTTGGACCCGCACTACGAGCACATCCCTTGTACTTGAGCCAGCAGCTCGCTTCGCGGAGTCCAGCTCGAACGGACATTTACCGATTTGTAACGAATGACTTCCACCGCGGTTTCCGTGTTCAGCACTCGCCGCCCCGTGTGCCGCGGCGCCCTGGGGTGGGGCTCCGGGTGGACTCGCGTCCGCACGGACATCCGTCTCGCTCGCTCCTCACCTGCCGGGGTCGGCGTGACCTGCTGTGACTGAAACTGACGCGCGCTACCCAGCGCCGCGAAGCAGAAGGTAGCGAATACGCTGCGAGGATGTAACCCTTCCGGGGGGATCCTCGGCCGGGACAACTATGGCATGCCGTGTCTGGCCGACTCGTCTGAGTGTCCCTTTCTGGGGAATTTTGTCGCCTGGTCAGGTGAGCCAGCCCGCAGGCAGGTGGCGATCTCGGCACCGATTGTGACGACATCTAGTGATCTCTTACAGTGTCGGGTGCGGACGCACCGCGGTCTCGGGGCGGGCTTCGGTTGTCGCGCGCTATCGCCTGGTCGCACCCCAGGCGCACCTACTCTTCACACCAGGAGTTGGCCTTGCTACGTACCGGCAACAGTTTCCGGCGCCCTGGGCGCCGCACCCGGGTGGGCGTGCTGCTGAGCAGCCTCGTCCTGCTCGCCTCGACCAGCGGCTGCGGGCTGCTCGGCGGTGACGAGGGCGACAGCGCCGCCCAGGGGAACGGGCAGGTGGAGAAGGCGAAGATCAAGGTGTCCGTGATGCCGCTGATCGACGTGGCGCCCTTCCACCTCGCGAACAAGAAGGGGTACTTCAAGGAAGAGGGCCTGGAGGTCGAGACGGTCAACTCGCCCAGCGGGCAGGCCGGCCTGACCAAGCTGATCGCCGGCGACGTCGACATCAGCTACGGCGGTGACATCCCGTTCGTGATGGCCAACGCCACCGGCAGCGCGGACATCAAGTTCGTCGCCGAGTCCTCCTCCGGCAAGCCGAACACCATGATGATCCTCACCGTGCCCACCTCGCCGGTGAAGAACGTGCAGGACCTGGCGGGCAAGAAGATCGCGATCAACGGTGAGAAGGGTGTGTCCGACACCCTGACCAAGTCCGTGATGAAGGCCAACAACGTCGACTTCAGCAAGGTCACCTGGGTGACCCTGCCGTTCCCGGAGATCGCCGGCGCGATCTCGCGCGGTGACGTGGACGCCGGCTTCCTGGTCGAGCCGTTCATCACCCAGGCCAGCAAGAGCGTGGGCACCGTGCCGGTGGTCGACGCCTCGTCCGGCCCGACGCAGGACTTCCCGATCTCGGCCTACGGCGCCACCGCGAAGTTCGTCAACGAGAACCCGAAGACGGTGGAGGCCTTCCAGCGCGCGATGGCCCGTGCCACCAAGGAGGCCGAAGCCGACCGCAAGGTGGTCGAACCACTGCTGGTCGAGTTCGCCAAGATCGACGCCGACACCGCGGCGCTGGCCTCGCTGACCAAGTTCGAGTCCAAACTGGACCCGGCGCGGTTGCAGCGGGTGCCCGACCTGATGCTGGAGTTCGGCATCATCACGCAGAAGGTCGACGCGGCGGCGATGATCGCGAAGCAGCCGCAGGACTGACCCGCTCAACGTGCCTCGTCTGCTGCGAAACCTGATCGGTCTGGCCGGCTTCTTCCTGCTGTGGGAAGGGGCCGTCCAGACCGGCCTGGTGCGGCGGGAGTTCATCCCGCCGCCTTCGGTCGTCCTGTCCAGCCTCGCCGAACTGCTCGGCGACGTCTCCTTCCTCCGCGACGTGATCGCCACCATGCTCGCCTGGCTGATCGCGCTGGGCATCGCGGTGGTGGTGGCCATCCCGGCCGGGCTGCTGCTCGGCAGCATCCCGCCGCTGCAGGTGGCCACCCGCGCGATCGTCGAGTTCCTCCGCCCGATCCCGCCGGTGGCGCTGATCCCGCTGGTGATCCTGATCGTCGGCGGCGGCCCGGAGGCGAAGATCACCCTCGCGGTCTACGCCTCGGTGTGGCCGATCCTGTTCAACACCGTCTACGCGATGGCCGAGATCGACCCGGTGCTCACCGAGACCGCGAAGTCGTTCGGCACCTCGAAGTCCCGCATGCTCACCTCGGTGGCGCTGCCGCACGCGGCACCGTTCGTCTTCACCGGCATCCGGATGTCCGCGGCGATCGCGCTGATCGTGATCGTCAGCACCGAGTTCGTCGCCGGCGCCAGCCGCGGCATCGGCAACTTCGTGCTCGAAGCCAGCGAGGGCGGCGGCCGCCGCGACCTGGTGCTGGCCGGCACGGTGGTGGCCGGGATCATCGGCTACCTGATCAACGAGGGCCTGGAGCGGACCGGGCGCCGCCTGTTCGCCTGGAGCGAGGTCCGCACGGAGGTGGTCAAGTGACCGCGACCCTGCCCGAGCGCAAGGCGGGCGCCGGACTGCGCGGCCGCACCAAGGCGGGCGTCTCCGGTTTCCTGCGCAACTGGCTGCTGTTCATCGGCCTGGTGGTGCTGTGGGAACTGGCCACCAGGGTGGCGCAGGACCCGTTCTTCCCGCCGCCGTCGGAGATCCTGTCCGCCGCGGGCCGGTTGTGGTTCAGCGAGAACCTGACCGAGCACATCCTGCCCAGCATCGGCCGGATGCTCGGCGGCTGGCTGATCGCCGTGGTGCTCGGGGTCGGCATCGGCGTCGCGCTCGGCCGCACGCGCACCGGGATGGACTACGCCGGTCCGCTGTTCTCCTTCGGCCGGTCCATTCCGCCGCCCACGCTGGCGCCGGTGTTCCTGGTGCTGTTCGGCATCGGGCCGGGCATGCAGCTGGCCACCATCATCTTCGGCGCGTTGTTCCCGATCCTGCTGAACACCGTGGACGGGGTGCGCTCGGTGGACGCGGTCAAGGTGGACACCGCGCGCTCGTTCCGCAGCCCGCGCCGGTACTGGCTGCTGCTGGTGGTGCTGCCCGCGGCGTCGCCGAAGATCTTCGCCGGGTTGCGGCTGAGCCTGTCCATCTCGATGATCCTGATGGTGGTCTCGGAGCTGATCGGTGCCTTCGACGGCATCGGCTACGCGCTGAACTCCTCACGCCAGATCTTCGACTTCCCCGGCATGTGGGCGTGGATCGTGCTGCTCGGCATCCTCGGCTACGGGTTCAACACCGCGCTGCTCGCGGTGGAGCGCCGGGTGCTGCGCTGGCAGCCGTCCCGTGCCCAGCAAGACGCCAATCTCGGAGGATGAGCCCTGTGCCAACCATGCTCGACGTCGCCGGTCTCAGCCACCGATACGGCGGCGGTGACCAGACGCACACCGTGGTCGACGACCTGGCCTTCACCGTGGAGGCCGGGGAGCTGGCCTGCATCGTCGGCCCGTCCGGCTGCGGCAAGTCCACCCTGCTGCGCTGCGTGGCCGGGCTGATCAAGCCGTCCGCCGGCGAGGTCCGGCTGCACGGCGACCTGATCGACGGCGTGCCGGACGACCTGGCCGTGGTGTTCCAGGACTACAGCCGCTCGCTGTTCCCGTGGCTGAGCGTGCGCGCGAACGTGGAGTTCCCGCTGCGCTGGCGCGGCCTGAGCAAGGCCGAGCGGCACCGGCGCGCCGACGAGGCGCTGGCCTCGGTCAACCTGCCCGACATCGGCGGCAAGTACCCGTCGCAGCTGTCCGGCGGCATGCAGCAGCGGGTGTCCATCGCCAGGGCGCTGGCGTCGGAGCCCGCGCTGCTGCTGATGGACGAGCCGTTCGCGTCGGTGGACGCGCAGACCCGGTTCGAGCTGGAGGACCTGCTGCGGCGGGTGCAGCGCGAACGCGGCAGCACGGTGCTGCTGGTCACGCACGACATCGACGAGAGCGTGTACCTGAGCGACCGGGTGCTGGTGCTGTCGAAGTCGCCCGCGAAGATCGTCGCCGACCTGCGGGTGGGCCTGCCGGCGGAACGCGACCAGATCACCACGCGCGAGTCGGCGGAGTTCGTCTCGCTGCGCGGTGAGGTGGCGCGGCTGCTGCACGGCGGTCAGCCGGCGACGGACGCCGAGAAGCTGGCGGCGGCGGACCTCGCCGAGGCCGACGCGGCCGAGCAACTGGCCGACACCCGGTCGAAGGAAACTCTCTGAGTCCCCTTCGCCACCGCGATTTCCGCCTGGTGCTGCTGAGCACCGCGCTGCTGTTCTCCGGGTACGCGCTGCTGTTGTCGGTGGTCCCGCTGTGGGTGGTGCACCGGGGTTCCGGTGAGTTCGCCGCGGGCGCGGCGACCGGGGTGTTCATGGGTGCCACGGTCGCCGCCCAGTGCGTGGTGCCCGCGCTGGCCGCGCGCTTCGGCTACCGGCTGGTGACCGCGGCGGGCGGGCTGCTGCTCGGCGTGCCGGCGCCACTGCTGGTCCTGACCACCGACTGGCCGGGCATTCTCGGCGTTTCCCTGGTGCGGGGGCTCGGGTTCGGGCTGGTGTCGGTGTGCGGCAGCGCGCTGATCGGCGAGCTGCTGCCCGCTTCGTCGGCGGCTCGCGGGTCCGGCTGGTACGGGCTGGCGACCGGGTTGCCGCAGCTGCTCGGCCTGGCCGCGGGGACCTGGGCGGCCGGTACCTGGGGCTTCACCGAGGTGTTCCTGGTGGCAACGGCGTTGCCACTGGCCGGGGTGCTGCCGTTGTTGCTGCTGCCGAAGCTGCTGCCCGGCGACAGCGGTCCGGTGGTGCGCTGGACCGAGGTCGGCACGCGGACCTGGCGGCCGGGGCTGGTGTTGTTCAGCGGTGCCGTCGGGCTCGGCGCGATGGCCACCTTCGTGCCCCTCGTGCTCAACGGCCCGGCCGCGGCGGTGTCGGCGATGCTGTTCGTGGTGACCGGGGCGGCCTTGCTCGGCCGCTGGTCGGCGGGCCTGTTCGCGCACCGGATCAGCGGGTCCGGCGGCATGCTCGGGGTGGCGACCGTGGTGCTCGGGCTGGGCATGGCGGTGTTCGCGGTGACCGGGCCGATCGGCGGGGCGTGGGCGCTGGCTGCGGCGATCGCCGGTGGCGCGGTGTTCGGCGCCGGGTTCGGCGTGGTGCAGAACGACGCGCTGGTGGTGATGTTCGCGCGGGTGCCGCCGGGCGCGGCCGGGGTGGTCTGGAACCTCGCCTTCGACGCCGGGCAGGGCGCGGGCGCGGTGCTGGTGGGTGCGCTGCTCGCCGGGATCGGGCCGGTCGGCGGGTTCGGTGTGCTGGCCGGGTTCGCGCTGGTCCTGCTGCCCGTCGCACGGCGGGCGCGGGTCACCGGCTAGCCTGGTGGGGTGCCTCGTGTCGTGATCCTGGACTACGGTTCGGGCAATCTCCGGTCCGCCGAACGCGCCGTGCGGCGCGTCGGGGCCGATGTCGAAGTGACCGCCGACGCCGAAGCGGCGCTCGCCGCCGACGGCCTGGTGGTGCCGGGCGTCGGTGCGTTCTCCGCGTGCATGGCGGGGCTGCGCGAGGTCCATGGTGAGCGGATCGTCGGCAAGCGGCTCGCCGGTGGGCGGCCGGTGCTCGGCATCTGCGTCGGCATGCAGATCCTGTTCGAACGTGGCGTCGAGCACGGCGAGGAGACCGAGGGCGCCGGCGAGTGGCCCGGCACGGTCGACCAGCTGAACGCGCCGGTGCTGCCGCACATGGGGTGGAACACGGTGCGCGCGCCCGCCGAGTCGCGGTTGTTCGCCGGGCTGGACGCGTCGACCCGGTTCTACTTCGTGCACTCGTACGCGGCGCGGTCGTGGGACCTGGACTCGGGCCTGGCCGGGCAGCAGCCCCTGGTCACCTGGGCCCACCACGGCGAGGACTTCGTCGCCGCGGTCGAGAACGGCGCGCTGTCGGCCACCCAGTTCCACCCGGAGAAGTCCGGGGACGCCGGTGCCACCCTCCTGGAAAACTGGCTCGGCACCCTCTGACCCGGGCACGGTACGCGGTGCCCTCTCGACGAGAACACGAATGTGGCTTTCGGGGCGAAATCCGCCCCGAAAGCCACATTCGTGTCCAAGGGCGCTGGCCACGCCTGGTCCTGGGCCGCGGGCGCTCGGTTCCGGGGGCTCTCGGGAGGTCGTGGACCGGGCTCTATAGTTGCCCGCGTGACTTTCCAGCTCCTTCCCGCCGTTGACGTCGCCGACGGCCAGGCCGTGCGCCTGGTCCAGGGCGAGGCCGGTACCGAGACCTCCTACGGCGACCCGCTCGAGGCCGCGCTGGCCTGGCAGCGGGACGGGGCCGAGTGGGTGCACCTGGTCGACCTCGACGCCGCCTTCGGCAAGGGGTCCAACCGCGAGCTGCTCGCCCGCGTGGTCGGTGAGCTGGACGTGCAGGTCGAGCTGTCCGGCGGCATCCGCGACGACGCGTCACTGGAGGCCGCGCTGGCCACCGGCTGCCGTCGCGTCAATCTTGGCACCGCGGCGCTGGAGGATCCGGAGTGGACCGCCAAGGTGGTCGCCACCCACGGCGACCGCGTGGCGATCGGGCTGGACGTGCGGATCACCGAGGCGGGCCACCGGCTCGCCGCGCGCGGCTGGACCAAGGACGGCGGCGACTTCTGGGAGGTGCTCGAGCGCCTCGACCGCGACGGCGCGCAGCGCTACGTGGTCACCGACGTGAGCAAGGACGGCATGCTGTCCGGCCCGAACGTGGAGCTGCTGCGCGAGGTCACCGCCCGCACCGACGCCGCGGTGATCGCCTCCGGCGGGGTGTCCAGTTTGGACGATCTGCGGGCGCTGGCGCGGCTGGAGCGCGACGGGGTCGAGGGCGCGATCGTCGGCAAGGCGCTCTACGCCGGGGCGTTCACCCTGCCGGACGCGCTGGCCGCGGTGCGCTCCTGAACCGTCACTCGTCGAGTGTGACGGCGATGCCGATGGTGCGCTGACGCCCGCGCAGCCTGCTGAAGAACATGGTGACCTGACCCACGATCCCGTACTTGCGCGCGATCGTGCTGCGCACGCGCTCGGTCTCGTCGCCGTCGAGCAGCCGTGCCTGCCCGGAAACCTTGTCACCGTGGGTTTTCTTGCCGCCGAAGTCGCTGGCCTGCACGGCCACCCTGGCGTCGTTGCGCAGCCGCTTGACCTTGCCGGCCTGTGCGTCGCTCCAGAGCACCAGCTCGTCACCCCGGCGCGCGATCCACACCGGCGTGGGCACCGGGGTGCCGTTCTTGCGGAAGGTGGTGACCACGACGTACTTCTCCGCGGCCAGCCGGTCCAGCTCGGATGCCATGGTGGTCACCGTACCCGCGCGAGCCGCTCTTCGACGCGGGCGAGGTCGGTGTGGCGGAACTGGCCACGGCACAGCTCGGCGGCCTGCGTCCAGTCGCGGCGCGCGTCGTCGAGGCGGCCGAGGTCGGCATGGGCCTGGCCGGTCGCTTCGAGAATGTTGGCCGCCATGAACGAGTTCCGCCCGTTCAGCTCGAGCGCGCGGCCGAGGTGCTCCAGCGCTTCGGCCGGGTTCCCGGTGCGCCTGGCCAGGTCGCCGAGCCCGTGCAGGCTCACCGCCTCACCGTGCACGTACCCGTGGGCCCGGAACAGTTCGAGCGCCGATTCCAGGCAGGCGCGCGCTTCGCCGGTCGCGCCGAGGCTCGCGCGGTTGGTGCCGAGGGAATTGAGGGCTTCGGCCTGCCAGACCGGCTCGCCGAGTTCCCGGAACAGTTCCAGCGCGCGTTGCCCGTGTTCGACCGCCTCCTGGTACTCGCCGTGGATCGAGCAGGCGAACACGTAGGCGAGGCGGCAGTGGGCTTCGCTGCGGATGTCGGCGGCTTCGCGGGAGAAGCCGAGCGCGAGTTCCAGGCTTTCGCGGGCTTCGTCGAGCTTGCCCAATTGCGCCTGGACGTGGCCGAGGAACCGGTGGGCCTGGGCGCGGTGCTCGAGGTCGGGCAGGTGCCGCGTGGCCACCACCGCGGCCTGCCAGACCATCAGGTCGTCCTGCGTGCGGCCCCGCCGGAACAGGTAGTTGACCAGCGGCCACGACAGTTCCCACACCGTGCGGTGCCAGCCCTTGGCCGCGGCCAGCCGGTGCAGGCCGAATATCGGGGTGATTTCGGCGTCGAACCAGGCCAGCGCGTCGTCTTCACTGGACGGTGAAACAGGGCAGCAGCCCTCCGGCAGCGGGGCGAACGCCAGCGCCGGCCGGTGCGGGGCGAGCTGGCGCTCGGCGGCCGCGGCGCTGTGCACGTAGAACGCGGCCAGCCGGTGCAGCGCGGGCTCGTCGTCCGGGGCCAGCTCGGCGGCGTAGTCGCGGATCAGGTCGTGCATGCGGTAGCGGTGCGGGAGGTGCTGCACCACCAGCGACGCGGCTTCGAGCCGCTGCAGGATCGACCGGGTGCGGGCGCGCGGCAGGGCGGCGAGCGAGGCGACGGCTTCGAGGCTGGTTTCCGGGTGCGGGAGTAGCCCGAACAACCGGAACAACCGCGCGGCTTCGTCGTCCAGTGCGTGGTACGACCACGACAGCACCGAGCGGACGCTCGCGCTGAGGTCACCGCTGTCCAGCAGGTCCAGGCGGCTGGCCGACTCGCCGAGTTCGTCGGCCAGCGCGCGCAACGGGAACCCGGGGTGGCTGCGGGCTCGCGCGGCGAGAATGCCGAGCGCCAGCGGGAGCCCGGCGCACTGGTCGAGCAGGGCGGTGACGGCCTCCGGTTCGGCGGCGAGCCGGGCACCGCCGAGGTGCTGGACCAGGATCTCGCGGGCTTCGGGAACGGGCAGCGCGTCCAGGTCGACCGGTTGCGCGCCGTGCCCGGTGACCAGGCCGAGCAGCCGGTGGCGGCTGGTGACGAGCACCGTGCAGCCCGCCGAGCCGGGCAGCAGCGGCGCGACCTGCTCGCTGCTGTGCGCGTTGTCGAGCACGATCAGCATCCGGCGGTCGGCGAGCAGGCTGCGGTACAACGCGGCGAGCGGGTCCTCGGTGGCCGGGAGCGCGTTCGGCGGTACCCCGAGCGCGGTGAGAAAGCCTTGCAGCGCAACGGTTGCCGGGGTCGGCGTGTCGCCGGGCCCGAACCCGTGCAGGTTGACGTAGAGCTGCCCGTCCGTGAAGTCGCGCGCGTGCCGGTGTGCCCAGTGCAGGGCGAGCCAGGTTTTGCCCATGCCGCCGGGGCCGCTGATCACGCACACCGGCGCCGCGCTGGTCAGCCGGTCGAGTTCGCCGCTCCGGCCGGCAAAGAGCCTGGGGGCGGGCGGAAGCTGCCGCGGCACCGGACGGGTGTCGGCCGGTTCGCCGCCGCGCAGCAGTTCCCGGTGCAGCGCGGTCAGCTCGGCGCCGGGGTCGGCGCCCAGTTCCGCGGCGATCACCGTGCGCGCGTTTTCGAAGACCTGCAACGCTTCCGCCCGGCGGCCACACCGGTCCAGCGCACGCATCAGCAACGCCCACAGGTGCTCGCGCAACGGGTGCTGCTCGACCAGCGCGCGAAGCTCGCCGACCGCGGTGGCCGCCTCACCGACGTCGAGCTGGGCTCGCGCCCGCCGTTCGACGACGGTGAGCCGCTGCTCGGCCAGCTTGACGAGTTCGCCGCGCAACGCGGGGCCGGGCGACAGCCTGCCGAGCGGTTCACCACGCCACAACGCGAGCGCGTGGTCGTAGTGTTCCAGCGCGGCCAGCGGATCCTGCGCCTGCTGCGCCAGTTCCCCTTGCCCGGCAAGCCGTTCGAACTCGTGGACGTCGAATTCGCCTGGCCCGACCCGGATCAGGTAGCCGTCGCGGCGGGTCTCCAGCCGCGAACCGTCGTCGCCCGCGGCCGTCAGCGCCCGGCGCAGGCCGGCCACGTAGGTGCGGAGATTGCTGTCCGGCGAAGCGGGCGCCTGCTCCCAGACCGCCTCGGCGAGGAAACCACCGCTCACGGATTCGTTGGCATGCAGCAGCAACGCCGCGAGCACGAGTTGCTGCCGCGGCCCGCCCAGTGCGACCGGCGTGCCGCCCGCTCGCGCTTCCGGTGGCCCCAGCAGCCGAAACTCCATCACCAGCTCCCGTCGCGGTCCGGTGTCCGACGATGATAGCCACCGCCTGTGCGCTTCCTGGGCGGAATCTGTGCACCCGCACCAGCACAGTGGGCCGCATGGACGAGATGGAAGCCAAAACGGTGGCCTTGCGCGAGAAGGTCGACGGCCTGCTCGAATCGCTCGGCCGCCAGGTGAGCCAGACCGCCGACCTGCAGGCCAGGGCGGCGGTGGTGACCGGACAGGCGAGTTCGCCGGACGGCCAGGTCAGCGTGACCACCGACGCGCAGGGCGTGGTCACCGGCGTCCGCTTCGCGCCGTCGGCGTTCGTGCGGAACACCCCGGACCACCTTTCACCGGTGCTGGTGCACACCATCCAGGCCGCGGCCGCCGACGCGAAGCGCAAGACCGAGGAGGTGCTGCTGCCGTTGAAGGCGGGCCTGCCCGACCTGCCGGACCTGTTCGAGGACGCGCCTTCGCTGCGGGAGCTGACCACGCCGCCCGCGCCGAGCCCGATGGCGGCACCTCCGCCACCACCGCCACCAGCTCAGCCCCCTCGCGCGCGCCGCCGCCCGGTGGCCGAGGAAGTCGAAGACGAGCCCATCGGCGACATCATGAGGAGGCGGTGACCATGGCCGACATCGACGTCGAACCGGACGTGGTCCGCGCCGCCGCACCGAAGTTCTCCGCGGTTTCGGACGGGGTCACCAAGGCCAAGAACGATCTGTGGGCCAAGGGCCAGGGCGAGGGCGCGCCCTGGGGTGACGACGAAGCGGGCGAGGAGTTCGCGAAGGGCTACCTCCCCGCGGTGAAGCTGGCGGAGACGAAGTTCTTCCAACTGGCGAAGGCGATCGAGGACACCAGGAAGGCGCTCGACACGGCCGCCGACCGGTACGAGGGCACCGACCAGGGCGTCAAGCGCGGCCTCGGCAAGATGGGCGGGCAGAACTGATGGGGATCGAACTGCCCGGCGAGCTGCAGTGGATCGCCAAGTGGGTCGGCGGCGCCGAATGGCCGAAGGGCGACGAGACGGCGTTGCGCCGGCTGGCCGACTACTGGGAGGACGCGGCGAAGGAGCTGGAACGGCTCCGCGGGGACGGTGACGCCGCGTCCAAGGCCGTGCTGGCGGGCATGAAGCGCAACGCGGGGGAGGCCTTCGACCAGCACTGGAAGCAGTTCACCAGCGGGAAGGAGGCGGGCTTCCCCGATCTGGAGGAACTCTGCGAGAAGATCGCGAAGGCGTGCCGGGCAAGTGCCACCAGCATCGAGTACACGAAGTGGAGCATCATCGCCGCGCTCGCCATCCTGGCCGCGCAGATCATCGCGTTGCTCGCCGCGGCGGCGGGCAGCTTCGGGACCAGCACGGCGGGCATCCCGGTGGCACTGGCCGCCGGGCGCACGCTGCTGATGACCTTCCTCCGGAAGCTGGTCGAGCAGATCATCTTCAACGTCACGCTGAACCTGGCCGTCGACGGTGTCATCCAGGGCGTTCAGCTGGGTACCGGCAACCGGGAGTCCTGGGACTGGGGCAAAACCGGGAAGGCGCTGCAGGCCGGGGTCATCGCGGGCGTGGCGGGCGGCGCCGTCGCGGGCGGCGGTGCGGTCGCGAGTGCCAGGGCCGCGGGCGCGGCCGGTGGCAGGTACGGCACCTCCATGGTGACGAACGAAGCGGGGGAGCTGGTGGAGAACACCGCGTCCCGGCCGATCGCCCGTGCCACGGACGCCGTGATCGGGGTGAACTCCTCGGGTTTCGCCGGAGCCGCGGGAAAGGGCGCCGCCAGCGGGGCGATCGGCGGGTCCATCGGCAACTCGGTCAACACCGGCGTCAACACCGGCTGGGATCCGAAGAAGATGGCCGAAAGCGCGGTGGCGGGTGCCGCCGGGGGCGCGGCCAACGGCGCGCCCCAGGGCGTCGGCACCCGCCACGGTGCGCTGAACGAGACCTTCTTCGGCGGTCAGGGCGGTGAATACCGGCTCGGGGAAGGCTCACCGCAGCACCGGAACACCGACGACGGCGGCATCCCCACCGGTCTGGCGGCCAATGCCGAACGCACGCCGCCCGCGAACAACCCGAACGACGAGCGCGACCCGAACCCGTCCACCGGACCGCAACCGAAGTGGCAGCCGAAGGAACTGAACCTGCCGTGACGCCTACCGCCGCAGGTAGACGAACCCGGTGGTCGGCCCGCCCTGTTCCGGGCGCCGTTCGCCGTCGTGCAGCACGAGCAGCCCGCGCGGGAAGTCCCGGCCGAGCGGCGTGGTGGTGACCGCGGCGCCGTCGGAGTGCTCGACCGAGTCGGTCCGCGCGGTGCTGCCGACGGTGAACTCGTACAGCGGCTTGTTGCCGCCGGTGCGGTCGTAGACGACAAAGCGCGAGTCACCCTGGCTGGAGGCGTAGAGCTGCCCGGACCCGCGCGGGCCTTCGGCGATGGTCAGCCCCTCGGCGTCGGCGGTCAGCCGGGTGCCGCCGAAGCCGGGGTCGGGGCCGTCGGGCACGCACTCCTCGGTTTCCTCGTCGTAGCGGGCCGGGGCGCCGAAGGAGCGGACCTTGTCCATCAGCTCCGGTGCCCCGCCGAGCGGGATGCGCCAGATGCCGACGTCCTCCTGCGCGGCGTAGAGCACCCGGTGCGTGGCGTCGAGCACCATGCCCTCGATCTGCGGCCGTTCCCCGGGGTCGCCGCAGGGCGTCCAGGTGGTGCCGTCCGGCAGCCCGAACCGCTCCGGCAGGTCCACTGTGGTCAGTGGCTGGGTGCCGACGTGGCCGCCGGGCAGGTCGGTCAGCTCCAGCAACGCGATCCGGGTCTCGTGCCGCCTGCTCACCGCGACCACCCGCCGACCGCCGAGCTCGGCCACCGCCAGCCCGTACGCCGTGCGCTGTTCGTCCACTTCGGACTCGCTGGCGGAGAACACCGGCGGTGCGGCCGGATCGGTGACGTCGGTGAGGGACCGGTCACCGCCGATGCGGTACACGCGGATCCGGTCGCGGCCGCGGTCGCTGACCACCGCGAGGTCGTCGACCACGTCCACGTTGTTGAACCGGCCGGGTGCGGCACCCGGTGACGGCGGCGCCGGTGCGGGCAGCGTGGCCAGCTCGCGCCCGCCCAGGTCGAAGGCGGCCAGCCCGCCTTCCTTGAGCGTGCCGAGCACCAGGCTGCGCGCGGGATCGGCGCGGTTGACCCAGATCGCCGGGTCGTCGGCGTCGGCGTTGGCCGGGGTGGCCGCCGGGTCGTCGACGAACGCCCGCGTTTGCAGCACCGGGCGGGGGAACTGGCTCGCCTGCGCCGCCGGGGTGCCGCCGAGGAGGAGGGGGACGATGAGGATGAGCGGTGTGATGCGCACGGACGGACGTTAGGCTCGCGGGGTAACCGGTGGGTGAACACGTACCCTGAGCGCCATGTCCGTAGCGGTGAGGGTGATCCCGTGTCTCGACGTGGACGCGGGACGGGTGGTCAAGGGTGTCAACTTCGCGGATCTGCGCGACGCCGGGGATCCGGTCGAGCTCGCGCGCCGGTACGACGCCGAAGGCGCGGACGAGCTGACCTTCCTGGACGTGACCGCCTCCTCCGGGGATCGCGAGACCACCTTCGAGGTGGTGCGCCGCACCGCCGAGCAGGTGTTCATCCCGCTCACCGTCGGTGGTGGCGTGCGCACGAACGACGACGTGAACAAGCTGCTCCGGTCCGGCGCGGACAAGGTGAGCATCAACACCGCGGCCATCGCGCGGCCCGAGTTCCTGCACGAGGCCTCGCGCCGCTTCGGCTCCCAGTGCGTGGTGCTCTCGGTCGACGCGCGCCGCACGCCGGACACCGAATCCGGCTTCGAGGTGACCACGCACGGCGGCCGGAAGGGCACCGGCATCGACGCGGTGGAGTGGGCAGCCAGGGGCGAGGAACTCGGCGTCGGGGAGATCCTGCTCAACTCGATGGACGCCGACGGCACCAAGGCGGGCTTCGACCTGGAGCTGATCGGGCTGGTGCGCAAGGCGGTCCGGGTGCCGGTGATCGCCAGCGGCGGGGCGGGTGCGCTGGAGCACTTCCTGCCCGCGGTGCGGACCGGGGCGGACGCGGTGCTCGCGGCCAGCGTGTTCCACTTCGGACAGTTCACCATCGGTGAGGTGAAGACCGCGCTGCGCGCGGGCGGGGTGGAGGTCCGATGAGCCGGTGGAGCGCGCCGCTGGAGATCAAGGTGATCACCGGCCTGCTGCTCGGCATCGCGCTGGTGCACATCCTGCTGTCGCTGGTGCTGCTGTCCGCGCCGGGCTCCACCGGCCGGGTGTTGTTCGTGCCGGTGACCGCCCTGCTGCTCGGGGCGATCGTGGCGGGCGGGCTGGCGGTGCCCGACCGGCTGCCGCGGTTCGCCAGGTTCGCGCGGTACATCGGGTACGCGGTGATCGCGATCATGGCGCTGCAGCACGCGTTCGGCATGCTGGCGGGCACGCTGTGGTGGCTGCGGATCTTCTTCGGGCTCGCCGCGGCGGGCTACATCTACGCCGGGGTGCTGCTGAGCAGCCGCCCGGTGCTGCGCCACGTGGGGAGTGCGAAGGCGTGAACCCGGTCGAACGCGTCAAGTTCAACGCCGACGGGCTGGTCTGCGCGGTGGTGGTCGACCACCAGAGCAACGACGTGCTGATGGTCGCCTGGATGAACGCCGAGGCGCTGGAGCTGACCCTGACCACCCGCCGCGGCACCTACTTCTCCCGCAGCCGCGGCAAGCTGTGGGTCAAGGGCGAGACCTCCGGTCACGTGCAGCACGTCCAGGAGGTCCGGCACGACTGCGACGGCGACACCCTGCTGGTGCGGGTCGTCCAAGAGGGCCCGGCCTGCCACACCGGCACGCGCACCTGCTTCGACACCGACGAGCGGCGGCTGCTCTAGCCGGCCGGGTCGAGGTCGCCGGTGAGGTAGCGCTGCAGCGTCGGCGCCACCGCGGCGACGACCTCCTCACGCTCGGCGGACGCCAGCGGCTCGAACTTCGCTACGTACCGCACCATGCCCATGCCGACCACCTGCGACGCGCACAGCGACGCCCGGAACTGCAGCTGGTCGCTGCTCACGCGTTCGGCGAGCTTGGTGAACATCTGCTCCAGGAACAGGTGCCGCAGGGCGGCGGCGACCTGCTCGTGCCCGGCCACGCTCCGGATCAGCGCGGCGAACGCGCCGCCGCCGCTTTCGTCCCAGCGGGTGAGGAAGGTGCGCACGATGCGCTCGCCCAGCTCCTCCACCGGCCCGCTCTCGAAGATGTGGGTGAACAGCTGGACCGGGTCGAACGGCAGTTGCAGCACGGCCTGGGCGAACAGGCCCTGCTTGCCGCCGAACCAGTGGTTCACCATGGCCGCGTCCACCCCGGCGCGCTCGGCGATGGCACGCACGGTGGCCCCTTCGTAACCCAGTTCGGCGAACATCTCCCTGGCCGCGGCCAGCATCGCCGCGCGGGTGTCCTCACCGGCGGGACGGCGCCCCCGCCGCTTGGTGGTTGCCATCGGAATCCTTCGGGGTGGTGGGGTGGTGGGCGGTGTCACGAATGTGGCTTTCGAGACGTTTCGCGTCCCGAAAGCCACATTCGTGACATGGGCAGAGCCTGGGCTCCGGCGCCTCCGCCCTTCCACTCAGCAGTAGTTCAACGTTCAATGAATTGTACACGCGGGTGTAGGTACACCTGTACCCGAGCGCGCCGCGGCGCGGCGGCACAATGTGGCGCATGGTCAGCTCGCGCACCGACACCGCGTCCTCCTCCGTCGCCACCGGCCTCGGTGAGGTCAGCCCGACCCGGGAGGAGTTCCGCGCGCTCGCCGAGTCGCGCCGGGTCATCCCGGTGGTCCGCCGCCTGCTCGCCGACGGGGAGACCCCGGTCGGCGTCTACCGCAAGCTGGCCGCCGACCGGCCGGGCACCTTCCTGTTCGAGTCGGCGGAGAACGGTGCCTCCTGGTCGCGCTGGTCGTTCGTCGGGGTGAACAGCCCGGCCGCGCTGACCGTGCGCGACGGCGAGGCCGTGTGGACCGGCACGCCGCCGGTCGGCCTGCCCTCCGACGGCGACCCGCTGACCGTGCTGCGCGCCACGCTCGAAGCACTGCACACCGAGGCGCTGCCCGGCCTGCCCCCGCTGACCGGCGGCCTGGTCGGCTACATCGGCTACGACGCGGTCCGCTGGCTGGAGAAGCTGCCCGAGCTGGCCGAGGACGACCTGCGCATTCCCGAGCTGACCATGCTGCTGGCCACCGACCTCGCCGCGCTCGACCACCACGAGGGCACGGTCACGCTGATCGCGAACGCGGTCAACTGGGACGACTCGCCGGAGCGGGTGGACGCCGCCTACGACGACGCCGTGGCCCGCCTGCGGTCGATGACCGACCAGCTCGCGGTGCACGCCCCGGCCACCAACGCGGTGTTCGACCGGCCCGCGCCGGAGTTCACCCGCCGCCGCACCAAGGCCGACTTCCACGACGCGGTCCGGAAGGCGGTCGAGGCGATCAAGGCTGGCGAGGCCTTCCAGGTGGTGCCGTCGCAGCGCTTCGAGATCGAGACCGGCGCCGACGCGCTCGACATCTACCGCGTGCTGCGCACCTCCAACCCCAGCCCGTACATGTACCTGCTGCGGATGGAGGGCTTCGACATCGTCGGCTCCAGCCCGGAGTCGCTGGTGACCGTGCGCGACGGGCGGGCCACCACGCACCCGATCGCGGGCACCCGGTGGCGTGGCGCCGACCCGGAGGAGGACGCGCAGCTGGCCAAGGACCTGCTCGCCGACGAGAAGGAGCGCGCCGAGCACCTGATGCTGGTCGACCTCGGCCGCAACGACCTGGGCAAGGTGTGCAAGGCGGGCACCGTGCGCGTGGTCGACTTCTTCACCATCGAGCGCTACAGCCACGTGATGCACATCGTGTCCACCGTCACCGGTGAGCTGGCCGACGGCAAGACCGCCTTCGACGCGGTCACCGCCTGCTTCCCGGCCGGCACGCTCTCGGGCGCGCCGAAGGTGCGCGCGATGGAGCTGATCGAGGAGCTGGAGCCGACCCGGCGCGCGCTCTACGGCGGTGTGGTCGGCTACCTGGACTTCGCCGGGGACGCCGACACCGCGATCGCCATCCGGACCGCGCTGGTCCGCGACGGCCGGGCGTACGTGCAGGCCGGTGGTGGCGTGGTGGCGGACTCGGACCCGGACTACGAGGACAACGAGTCGCTGAACAAGGCCCGGACCGTGCTGTCCGCGGTGGCCGCCGCGCAGACGCTGGCACCGGCCGGGGCGATCGAGGAAGCGGGTGACCCCGCCGGTGTCTGAGCCCGCCGCCAAACGTCCTTTGTGGATCATCACGCTGCTGCTCGTGCTGGGCGCCCTGGCGCTGTGGGCCTCGTCCAGGCTGATCTGGCTCGAACGCCCCCGCTCCGACCTGCCCGGCGTGCCACCGCAGCTGGTGACCGGGGGCGCCCACCTGCCCGCGCTGTCGCCGCTGGCCGCGCTGGTCCTCGCCGGGGTCGCGGGCATGGTGGCCACCTCCGGCTGGGCGCGCCGGGTGGTGGCGCTGGTGCTGGCCGTCACCGGGCTGGCCGCGTGCCTGGTCGTGCTGCTGAACCTCGACGGCGGCATGCGGTTCACCGGCTGGGGACTGGCCCTGCTCGGTGGCCTGCTGGTGCTCGCCGGCGGCGGGCTGGGGCTGCGTGAGGCGGCCCGGCTGCCGCGCCTCGGCGCCAAGTACTCCGCACCCGGCGGGAAACGGCCCGCGCGCGACGCCGATACAGAGCTCTGGGACGCCCTGTCCGAAGGCGAAGATCCCACGACCGGTCGATGAGGGTTGACAAACGCACGGCGGACCCGGGACCGGCCGGTCAAACTGCGCGGGTTAGCATCTTTCCGGCGGGAAGGGGAAGGTTTTTGTGAGCGAGCTTGCGAGGAAAACGGTGTGTACACCGGTAGGCGGGGCCGTCCGGTGACTGTTCTCGAAGACATCGTCGAAGGCGTCCGGGCCGACCTCGCCACCCGCGAGGCGGAGCTGCCGTTCGACGAGCTGAAGCGCCGGGCCGCCGAGGTCGCGCCCCCGCGTGACGTGATGGCCGCCCTGCGGGAGTCGGGCATCGGCGTGATCGCGGAGGTCAAGCGGCGCAGCCCGTCCAAGGGTGAGCTGGCGTCGATCGCGGACCCCGCGGCGCTGGCCAAGGACTACGCCGACGCCGGGGCCCGGGTGATCAGCGTGCTGACCGAGCAGCGCCGCTTCGGCGGTTCGCTGGCCGACCTGGACGCCGTGCGCGCCGCGGTGGACGTCCCGATCCTGCGCAAGGATTTTGTGGTCAGCCCGTACCAGGTGCACGAGGCGCGCCTGCACGGCGCGGACATGGTGCTGCTGATCGTGGCCGCGCTCGAGCAGAACGCGCTGGTGTCCCTGCTGGACCGGGTCGAGTCGCTCGGCATGACGGCGCTGGTGGAGATCCACAACGCCGAGGAGGCCGACCGCGCGCTCGAAGCGGGCGCGTCGGTGATCGGCGTCAACGCGCGCAACCTGCACACCCTCGAGGTGGACCGCGACGTGTTCAGCAGGCTCGCCCCCGGGCTGCCGATGGACGTCTACAAGGTCGCCGAGTCCGGTGTGCGCGGTCCCGGTGACCTGATGTCGTACGCGGGCCAGGGCGCCGACGCGGTGCTGGTCGGCGAGGGCCTGGTCGCCTCCGACGACCCCAAGGCGGCGCTGGTGAAGCTGGTCACCGCCGGTTCGCACCCCGCGTGCCCGAGGCCTAGCCGATGAGCGAGGAACACCCCACGAAGCAGCACGAGCGCACCGAGCACGACCCGGACGCCAAGGGCCACTTCGGCCCGTACGGCGGCCGGTTCATGCCGGAGGCGCTGATCGCGGCCATGGACGAGCTGTCCGCGGAGTACGACAAGGCCCGGCTCGACCCGGAGTTCACCGGCGAGTTCGCCCGCCTGCTGCGTGACTACGCGGGCCGCCCCTCGCTGCTCACCGAGGCGCCGCGGTTCGCCAGGCACGCTGGCGGCGCGCGGATCTTCCTCAAGCGCGAGGACCTCAACCACACCGGCTCCCACAAGATCAACAACGTGCTGGGCCAGGCGCTGCTCACCCGGCGCATGGGCAAGAAGCGGGTGATCGCGGAGACCGGGGCCGGGCAGCACGGGGTGGCCACGGCCACCGCCTGCGCGCTGCTGGACCTCGACTGCGTGGTCTACATGGGCGAGGTGGACACCCAGCGCCAGGCGCTGAACGTGGCCAGGATGAAGCTGCTCGGCGCCGAGGTGATCCCGGTCAAGACCGGTTCGCGGACGCTGAAGGACGCGATCAACGAGGCGCTGCGCGACTGGGTGACCAACGTCGACACCACGCACTACCTGCTGGGCACCGCCGCCGGCGGGCACCCGTTCCCGGTGATGGTGCGCAACTTCCACAAGATCATCGGCGAGGAGGCGCGGCGGCAGATCCTGGAGCAGGCCGGTCGCCTGCCGGACGTGGTCGCCGCCTGCGTCGGCGGTGGCTCGAACGCCATCGGCATCTTCCACGGCTTCATCGACGACCCCGAGGTCCGGCTGGTCGGCCTGGAGCCGGGCGGCAAGGGCCTGGACAGCGGTGAGCACGGCGCCACGCTGACCGAGGGCACCCCGGGCATGCTGCACGGCGCGCTGTCCTACCTGCTGCAGGACGAGGACGGCCAGACCATCGAGGCCTACTCGATCTCCGCCGGGCTGGACTACCCGGGCGTCGGCCCGGAGCACTCGTGGCTCAAGGACACCGGCCGCGCCGAGTACCGCGCGGTGACCGACGCCGAGGCGATGGAGGCCATGCGGCTGCTGTCGCGGACCGAGGGCATCATCCCGGCCGTGGAGTCCGCGCACGCCCTGGCCGGCGCCATCAAGCTGGGCCAGGAGCTGGGCGAGGACGGCCTGATCGTGGTGAACCTCTCCGGGCGCGGCGACAAGGACATGGACACCGCGGCGAAGTTCTTCGGCCTGGTGCCCGAGGAGGAGCTGTCGTGAGCGAGCTGGACGAGGTCTTCCGCCGGAGCAAGGCGGAGAACCGCGCCGCGCTGGTCGGCTACCTGCCCGCCGGTTACCCGACCGTGGACGGCTCGAAGGACCTGCTGTCGGCGATCATCGACGGTGGCGCCGACCTGGTCGAGGTGGGCGTGCCCTACTCCGACCCGGTGATGGACGGCCCGACCATCCAGGCCGCCGCGGACGCCGCGCTGGCCGGCGGGTTCCGGCTCAAGCACCTGTTCGAGGTGGTCGAGTCGGTGTCCGCGCGCGGCGGCAAGGCCGTGGTGATGACCTACTGGAACCCGGTGCACCGCTACGGCGTGGACGCGTTCGCGCGTGACCTGGCCGCCGCGGGCGGGCTCGGCATGATCACCCCGGACCTGATCCCGGACGAGGCCGACGACTGGTTTGCCGCGTCCGAGGCCCACGGGCTGGACCGGATCTTCCTGATCGCGCCCTCGTCGACCGAGGAGCGGGTGCACCGCACGGTCCAGGCGAGCACCGGTTTTGTCTACGCCACCGCGCTGATGGGCGTCACCGGCGCGCGGGAGACGGTGGATGCGGCCGCGTCCAAGCTGGTCGACCGCGCCAGGGCGCACACGGACCTGCCGATCGGCGTCGGCCTCGGGGTGCGCTCGGGCGCGCAGGCCGCCGAGGTGGCCGGGTTCGCCGACGCGGTGATCGTCGGTTCCGCGCTGGTCACCGCCGCCGGCGAGGGCGTCGACGCGGTGCGGGCGCTCTCCGGTGAGCTGGCCGCCGGTGTGCGGAAGGCGCCCACCCCCGCCTGATATCCGGGATTTCACGACCAAAGGGTCGTTCGTGCGTTGAGCCTCCCGCGTGGCCCGATGTCACGAATGTGGCTTTCGAGACGCCTGACGTCTCGAAAGCCACATTCGTGACATCGCAGGCCATGCGCGGAGCGGGCAGAGGCTCGCTTTCGGTTTCGACAAGCGCGAACGGCCCTTTTTGTCTGCTCGCATGCACATATTAGATTCTTCGTACTTGACAATGATTTCCATTATCTGTCAGTATTGCCGCAGTTGGGGAGATCTCACCTGAATGGTGCATGCGTTAAGTCGTTCGGCGGGTTTTCCTCGCTCCGCGTTTTCGCCGACGATTCTTCGCAGGCGCGGCGCCCGCCGCGGGAAATGGAGGAGCCGTCATGCCGATCGCCCTGACGCGGCGGGGTTTTCTCGGATTTTCGGCGGGAGCGGCACTGGTGCTCGGGGGGTGCGGTGGTGCGGAGAGCCCGGGCGAGGCGGGCGAACCCCAGCGCGGCGGGCGGTTGCGTGCGTTGTTCACCGGGGGCGGGACCAGGGAGACCCTCGACCCGCACGCGCAGAACCTGTTCATCGACCAGGCCAGGCACAAGGCGATCTTCGACAAGCTCACCGAGCTGGGCGACGACCTGGCGCCGGTGCCCCGGCTGGCCGAGCGCTGGGAGTCCACTGCGGACGCCACCGTGTGGCGGTTCACCTTGCGCCAGGCGATTTTCCACGACGGCCAGCCGCTGACCGGCGACGACGTGTTGTTCAGCCTGGCCAGGATCCTCGACCCGGCGGCGGGTGACCGGCTGGCCAGGCAGTCCCTTTCGGCCATCGACATCGGACGGTGCCGGGTGGTCGATCCCCGCACGGTGGAGATCGCGCTCAGCACGCCGTCGGCCGAGCTGCCCGCGCTGCTGGCCACCACCGGTGCGGCGATCGTGCGCAACGGTTACGCCGATCCGGCGAACCCGGTGGGCACCGGGCCGTTCCGGTTCGTCTCGTTCGAACCGGGCCGGGCACTGGTGGCCCGGCGCTTCGACGAGCACTGGGAGGGGCCCGCGCTGCTCGACGAACTGCACATCCTCTCGGCTGACGCGGACGCGCGCGCGAACGCGCTGCAGGGCGGGCAGGCCGAGTACGCGCACGAGATGTCCCCGACCTTCGCCAGGACGGCCGAGGCCGGGCGCACGGTGAAGATCGTCGCCGCGCCCGGCTGCACCACGCAGGCGTTCGTGCTGAAAACCGACCGGCCGCCGTTCGACAACCCGGACGTGTCGCTGGCCTTCAAGCTGCTGGCCGACCGCCAGCGGCTGGTCGACGTGGTGCTCGGCGGTCGCGGGGTGCCGGGCAACGACCTGTTCGGCAAGGGCTACCGCTACTACAACAGCACGCTGCCACAGCGCCCGCGTGATGTCGCCGAAGCGCGTTCGCTGCTGACCAAGGCGGGTGTGCTCAACCAGCCCGTGCAGTTCTTCACCTCCACCGTTTCCGCTGGTTTTGTCGACGCCGCAACGCTTTTCGCCGAGCAGGCCGGTGAGGCGGGCATGCGGGTGGAGGTGGTCACCGGTGCCGCCGAGACCTACTTCAAGGACCAGCTGACCACCGGGGTGCTCGGCAGCCACCGCGCCGGAGCCGCGCCGATCCCCGACTACATCAACTCGCGCCTGCTCTCCACTTCCCCGTTCAACGCCACCGCGTGGAAGCGCCCCGAGTTCGACGCCGCCTTCGCCACGGCACAGTCCACTGTGGACGAAGCAGAGCGGACCCGGCTGTACCACGCCCTCCAGCGAGACCTGCACGACCGCGGCGGCCTGCTCGCCTGGGGCCACCCCGACTGGATCACCGCGGTGGCCGCGAACGTGCACGGCGTCCGGCCGGTGCCACCGAACACGGTGGACTGGGCCCGGTTCGACAAGGTGTGGCTGGGCTGAAGCGGTGCGTGGATACGTCGCCCAGCGGCTGGGCCTGGCCCTGGTGCAGCTGATGGTGCTTTCCGTGCTGGTCTTCGCGTTGACCGCGCTGCTGCCGGGGGACGCCGCCGACGTGCGGTTCGACGAGAGCGCGTCCCCGGAGCAGGTCGCGAACCTGCGTGCCGAACTCGGGCTGGACCGGCCCGCGGTGGAGCGGTTCTTCGACTGGGCCGGCGGGGTGCTCACCGGGGACCTCGGGCATTCGCTGGTCAACGGGCAGCCGGTGACCGAGATCATCGGCGGCTCGGTGGGCGCGACGCTGGTGCTCGCGGTGGCCACGCTGGCCGTGGTGGTGCCGCTGGCCGCGCTGCTCGGCGCGCTGGCCGGGGTGTACGAGGGCGGCAGGCTGGACCGGTCGATCACCTCGATCACCCTGGTGCTCACCGCGATCCCGGACTTCGTGCTGGCGCTGCTGCTGATTTCGGTGCTGTCACTGCAACTCGGCTGGCTGCCCGCGACCTGGGTTGGCGCCACCGGCGAGGACCTGCTGACCAGCCCCGAACTGCTGGTGCTTCCGGTGCTGGTGCTGTTCCTGCGCACGGTGTGCACGCTGTCGCGGCAGGTCCGCGCGGGCACGATCACCTCGCTGCACGCCGGGTACGTGGTGCAGGCGCGCCGGCTCGGCGTGCCCCGGAAATCCTTGCTGCTGCGGCACGTGCTGCCCAACGCGGCGGTGCCCGGCGTGCAGGAACTGGCCCGCGTCGGCGACAACCTGCTCGGCGGGGTGCTGGTGGTGGAGGCGATCTTCGCCATTCCCGGGTTCGCCACCGCGTTGATCGACGGGGTGGAAGCGCGGGACGTGCCGGTGGTGCAGGGGCTGACGCTGGTGCTGGCGGTCGCCGCGCTGCTGGTGAACCTCGCCGCGGACCTGGTCTGCAACCGGCTCGTGCCGCGGACGGAGGTGCTGCGGTGAAGCGCCTGATCACCGGGGTTTCGGTGGCACTGCTCGCGGTGCCGGTGCTGGTCGCGCTGCTCGGACCGCTGCTGGCCGATGCGGTCGCGCGCCCGCCCGGTCTGCCGTACAGCGGCGGCGGGCTGCTCGGCACCGACGGGCTCGGCCGGGACGTGTTCGGCACGCTGCTGCTCGGCGGGCGCACTACGCTGGGCGTGGCGCTGCTGGCCGTGGTTTTCGCCTATCTCGCGGGCGGGCTGATCGGCCTGGTGGCCGCGTCCACCCGCCGCCGGGTGCTGGACGAGGCGCTGATCCGGCCGCTGGACATCCTGCTGCCCCTGCCTTCGCTGCTGGTGATCAGCGTGGTCGCGGTCGGCTGGCGCGGGGACCCGCTGGCGATCGCGCTGGTGGTCGGCGCGGTGAACGTGCCGACCGTGGCCAGGCTGGTGCGCGCGGCCGCGCTGGACGCGGCGAGCGGGCCCGCGGTGGAGGCGATGCGCATGCAGGGCGAGTCGTGGGCACGCATCCAGTTCGGCTTGGTCGCGCGGTCGGCGTTGCCGCCGGTGCTCGCCGACATCGGTACCCGCATCACGCTCGCGGTGTTCATCGTGGCTTCGGCGAACTTCCTCGGGCTCGGGCTGAACCCGACCTCGCCGGACTGGGCGGTGACGGTTTCGCGCAACCGGGAGGGCCTGCTGCTGCAACCGTGGTCGGTGCTCGCGCCGGCGGCCATGATCGTGGCCTTCACGCTCGGGCTGAACCTGCTCGCCGACCGGTTGCTCGGCCGTCGCCGGGAGGTGGTCGCGGCATGAGCGCACTGGTCGAAGTGGACGGTCTGACCGCCCGCGCCGGAGACGAGTTCCTGGTGCGGGACATCGGTTTCCGGTTGTGGCCCGGCAAGGTGGCCGCGCTCGTCGGGCCGTCGGGCAGCGGGAAGACCACGGCGGCGCTGGCGCTGCTCGGCGAGTCCGCGCCCGGGGTGCGGCTGACCGGATCGGTGACCGTCGCCGGATCCGCCGTGCTGGCCGGGGAACCGCCGCCCGGACTGCGCGGGGGAGTGGTGTCATACCTGCCGCAGCACCCCGGCAGCGCGCTCAACCCCGCCCGCCGGATCGGCACCACCCTGCGGGAACTGGCGAAACTGCACCGCCCCAACGAGTCCACAGAGGACGTTGTCGCCGAAGCGCTGCGCGCGGCGCAACTGCCCGGTGACGTCCGGCGGCGGTTCCCGCACCAGTTCTCCGGCGGTCAGCGGCAGCGGGTCGCGCTGGCGCAGGCGCTGGTCTGCGGGCCGCGGGTGCTGGTGCTCGACGAACCGAGCACCGGCCTCGACACGGTCACCCGGCTGCGCCTGGCCGGTGAGCTGGCCGAACTCGCTGCGACC
The DNA here is from genome assembly GCF_003312875.1 of Amycolatopsis albispora. NCBI lineage: Bacteria > Bacillati > Actinomycetota > Actinomycetes > Pseudonocardiales > Pseudonocardiaceae > Amycolatopsis > Amycolatopsis albispora. The sequence goes on along the minus strand of NZ_CP015163.1, from coordinate 3,746,801 downwards.
GGGCTGGCCATCCTGCTGCTGAGCCACCAGCACGATCTGGTGCGGGCGCTGGCCGACCACGTGGTGCTGCTGGACCACGGCCGGGTGGTGGCCACGGGCACGCCGGACGAGGTGCTCGGCGAGGTGGTGCCACCGGCACACGACTGGGCGGCGCCCGGCCCGGCCGACGCGCTGCTCGAACTGCGCGGGCTGTCGGCGTCGGTGCGGCCACGCGGACGGCAGCCGATCCTGCACGACATCGATCTCGCGCTGCCGCCGGGCGGCCGGATCGGCGTGGTCGGCCCGTCCGGCAGCGGGAAAACCACGCTCGCCAGGTGCATCGCCGGGCTGCACGAGCGGTACACCGGCGAACTGCGCCTCGACGGGCGGCCGCTGCCGGTGCTGCGCAAGCGCGGCCGCGAACTCCGGCGCCGCGTGCAGTACGTCTGGCAGGAGGTCCGCGGCTCGTTCGACGACCGGCGGCCGGTGCTCGACCAGGTGGCCCGCACCGCGGTCCGCCTGCGGGGCCTGGACGCCACGGCGGCGCGTGGCGAAGCCGTCGAACTGCTGGCGGAACTGGGCGTCAGCGCGGAAATCGCGGCCAGGCACCCCGGTGAACTGTCCGGCGGCGAACTGCAGCGGGCCGCGCTCGTGCGTGCCCTGCTCGCCGAGCCGGACGTGCTGGTGTGCGACGAGATCACCACCGCGCTCGACCCCGGCACCGCGCGCCGGGTGACCACCCTGCTCGCGCGGCTGAACGAGCAGCGGGCCACCGCGCTGCTGTGGATCAGCCACGACCTCGGGCTCATCGCCGCGGTGACCAGCGAGGTGCTGGTCCTCGACGACGGGATGGCCACCGGACTGGGGCAGCCCCGCTCCGCTCCGGTGCTCGACAGGAAGGAATCGGTATGAGCGAAGAATCCTGGGCACTGCACGCGAGCCTGCCGCCCACGCTGTCCACCGCCGAGATCCTCGAGGTGAACCCGCCGAGGAACGATCTGCACACGGTGCGGTCCCACACCTACCGGGACTGGGAATTCGAGCTGCCACCCGGGGTCTTCCGGCCGGGCGAGACCAGCAAGATGATCCACGACCGGCTGCTCGACGGCCGGATCCCGGTGGCGGGCAGGACCTACGTGGCCATGGGGTCCGGGCTCGGCGTGGAGGCGGTGGCAGCCGGGACCGCGGGCGCGGCCGAGATCTACGCGCTCGACGTGCACCCGGCCAGCGTGGCCGCGACCGAGCAGCACTACCGGCGGTTCGTCGGGGACACGCCGCCGCTGCACGCGATCGTCTCCGACCTGTTCACCGCCTTCCCGGACAAGGCGCAGGCCGACGTGATCACCTTCAACCCGCCCGCGGTCGCGCTGAAGACCAGCGAGGACCCGGACGTGGTGCGCAACGTCTGCGTCGGCGCCGGGATCACCGCGCGGTTCTTCGACCAGGTGCTCGCGCGCGGTCTGCTGGCTCCCGGCGGCGAGATCCACCTGATCGTGTCCAACACCGCGGACCTGCGCGGCATCATCGCGCACGCCATCGAAAGCGGGTTCGTGCCCGAGGTGCGCGAACGCCGGACCTGGCCGGACGACGACGTGCAGACCTACCTGTTCCGCCTGCGCGCCAAGGGAGACGCGGCCTGATGCACGACCACTTCGCCGAGGCGGTCAAGGAACCGGACCTGATCCGGGTCCGGGACGACCTGCTCTGCGTGCGCTTCGAAACGATGAAGATCTATTCGGCGCTGGGTGCGGTGCGGCGCCTGCTCGACACCGGCGTGGTGCGGCCGGGCGACACCCTGATCGACAGCTCCAGCGGGATCTACGCCCACGCGCTGGCGCTGGCCTGCAACCGGTACGGCCTGCACTGCCACATCGTCGGGTCCACCACGATCGACGCCACGCTGAAGGTGCAGCTGGAAATCCTCGGCGCCACGCTCGAGCAGGTGCAGCCGTCGCGCAGCCTCAAGCTCGACCAGAGCCTGCGGGTCCGGCGGATCACCGAGATCCTGCGGGAAAACCCGTCGTACCACTGGATGCGCCAGTACCACGACGAGATCCACTACCTCGGTTACCGCGAGGTGGCCGAGCAGATCGACCGGGCGGTGCCGTCCGGCCCGCTCGGCCTGTCCGGCGGTGTCGGCACCGGCGCGTCCACCGGCGCGATCGCCTCCTACCTCGGTGAGCTGGGGCGGGACGTGACGCTGATCGGCGTGCAGCCCTTCGGCAGCGTCACCTTCGGCGCCGAGCACGTCGCCGACCCGGAGATGATCATCGCGGGCATCGGCAGCTCGATCGAGTTCGAGAACGTGCGGCACGAGCTGTACGACCGGATCCACTGGATCTGCTTCGAATACGCCATGTCGGCGGCGGTGGACCTGTTGCGCTCCAGCGGGATCTTCGCCGGGCTGTCGGCCGGTGCGGCCTATCTGGCGGCGCACTGGGAACACGAGCGCGAGCCGGGGCGGCGGCACGTGTTCCTCGCCGCGGACACCGGGCACCGGTACGCCGAATCGGCCTACAGCAGGCATCGCGAGGCACACGACCTGGACCGGATGCGCCCGCGCGAGGTTGGCGTGCTCAGCGAACTGGCCTGCCCGTGGTCGGCGATGGACTGGGCGCGGCGGCCCGCCTGCGCGCGGGGCCACGACGTGCTGGGAGTGGCGTGAACGAGCCCGGATACCGAATCCTCCACGGCCTGTTCGGCGGTGCCGAACTCGCGCGGCTGGCCGAGGCCGCCGAGTCGGTGCAGCGCGACGTGCTGGCCAAGGCCGCGTCCGGCCGGACCTCCGTCGAGGTCTGGCCGGACGGCCACCGGCTGGAAAGCGTGGACGGCACGAAGCTGCACTGGGAGCCGGAAGCAACCGGCACGATCCGCAGCCTCGCGCCGGTCTCGCACCTGCACCCGGCATTCGATGCACTGTGGACGGACCCGCGGCTCACCGGGCCGATGGCGGACCTGCTGGGTGTGGCCGAACCGGGGCCGTTCGTGTCCAAGCTGAACTTCAAGCGGGCCGGGGTCGGCTCGGAGTTCGCCTGGCACCAGGACTTCCCGTTCTGGTACTGCTGCGCCGGACCGGCCGCGGCGGACATCGCCACCGCGATGATCTACCTGGACGACGCGGGTGCCGGCAACGGCGCGCTGAGCGTCATCCCGGGCAGCCACCGCGACGGCCCGGCACCGCGGGACCGGGCCGAGCCCACCGGGCTGCTGGTCGATGCGTCCAAAGTGGACGCGTCACGCGAGCGGGTGCTCGAGCTGCCTGCCGGTTCGGTGCTGATGTTCCCCGGCACGCTGGTGCACCGGTCGGCGCCCAACCGCAGCGATCGCGACCGGCGCACGCTGTTGTTCTGCTTCCAGCCCGCGGGCCGCCCGCAGCTGGCCGAGTTGCGTTACCGGCGGGAACTGCTGGCGGACCTGCCATGAAAGGGAAAGTGGAAATGGAAAGTGTGCCCGCGCTGACCGAAGCCGTGCTCGCCGGGGAACTGGGCCCGCCACCCGGCGAACGCACCGTGACGAGCGCGTTCTGGCTGCACCACACCACCCGGCTGGCCGGTGGCGGGGTCACCTACCGCAACCACTACCTGCTGCTGCGCGTCGGCAGCGCGTTCGGTGCCTGCTCGTTCGAAGAAGGCGAACTGGACGCCGATTTCTGCGCCACCGCTTCGGGTGAACCGCTGGACGCGCTGATCCGGCACGACCGGTTGCCGGTCCGGATCGCGGCACTGGACGCCTACCTCGCCGACACGCGACCGCACCGCGAAGCCGGTGCCGAGCCGGTGGTGCTGCCCGTCGGCACGCCGGAGGTCCGGGCGCGGGCCAGGGACGAGGCGATCGCCGGGCTGCTGGACATCCGGCCGGGTGCGCGCGTCGCCCTGATCGGCGTGGTGAACCCGCTGGTCGCGGCGATCACCGAGCGCGGCGGTGCATGCCTGCCGTGCGACCTGAACCTGCGCACCACCCAGTGGGGGCAGCCGGTCAGCCGCGAAATGGACGAGGTGCTCGACGCCGCCGACGCCGTGGTGGCCACCGGGATGACGCTGGGCAACGGCAGTTTCGACCGGTTGCTCGCGCGCAGCCGGGACCGCGGCCTGCCGCTGGTGATCTACGCGCAGACGGGCAGCGCGGTGGCCAGGGCGTTCCTCGGGCACGGGGTGACCGCCGTTTCGGCGGAACCGTTCCCGTTTTCGCAATTCAGCGCGGAACCGAGCACCGTCTACCGCTATCGGGCGCCCGTCGGGCGTGCCGGTTAAATTGTGCCCCCAGGGGCGGAACACGAAGAAAAGAGTGCGATAAGTGAGTGCGGAAACCGTGAAGCCGGTGGGGGAGCTGCCGGTGCCGAGCGACCTGCGCATGGCCAGGCTGCTGGGCCCGGTCCTGCTGGCCTCGGCGGTGAGCCTGTTGCCGTTCACCGTGTTCAGCACCTTCCTGGTGCCGATCTCGGCGGACGCCGGAACCAGCGTGGCCGCCATGGGCGGGCTGCGCGGGCTCGGCGGGCTGGCGGCGCTGGGCGTGGGCGCGGCGGTGGCCCCGCTGCTCGACCGGGTGCCCAAGCAGTACACCGCCGGGGGCGGGCTGGTGCTGCTCGGCCTGTCCGCGGTGCTGGGCGCGGCGGGGCAGTTCCTCGCGCTGGCCGCGTTCTGCCTGCTGGTCGGTGCGGCGACCTCGGTGCTGAACCCGGCGCTGGCCGCCGACGCGGCCGACCGGTTCGGCTCGGGCGCGGCGGCCGGGCGGGCGGCCACGCTGGTCACCGCCACCCAGTCGCTGACCGCGATGCTGGCCGCGCCGCTGGTGGCGCTGCCCGCGCTGCTGTGGGGGTGGCGGGGGAACCTGCTGGCGGTGGCGGTGATCTCGGTGGCGCTGTCGGTGGTGTTCTTCCGCCGCCGCCCGGCACCGGTGGCCGCCTCGGACGACGGGCCGCGGCTGGGCTACCTGGCCTCGTTCCGCGCGCTGGCCGGGGTGCCGGGCGCGGTGCCGCTGCTGGTGGTCGCGCTGCTGCGGACGGCGGCGTTCATGGGCTACCTGTCGTACCTGGCGGCGTTCTACGATTCGCGGTTCGAACTGGACCCGGAGCTGTTCGCCCTGGTGTGGACGCTCAGCGGGGCGGCGTTCTTCGTCGGGAACCTGCTGGCCGGGCGGTACACCAGCGCGGAGCGGCCGTGGATCCGGCCCGAGCACATGCTGACCGCGAGCCTGCTGGTGGCGCTCGGTGCGGTGGCCGGGTTCTACTTCGCCACGAACCTGGTGCTGGCGCTGGTGCTGACCGCGGTGCTCGGGGCGTCGCACGCCACCGTGGCCGCGTGCGTGGTGACCCTGCTGGTCCGCCGGTGCGGCCCGCTGCGGGGCTCGGCACTGGGCGTGAACGCGGCGGGCATGAGCCTGGGCACCTTCGCCGGCGCCGCGATCGGCGGGGTCGGCCTCGGCCTGGCCGGCTACCCGGGCACCGCGATCGCGTTCGGGGGCATCACGCTGCTGGCGTTGGCCGCCTCCCTCTTCGTCCGCCCCGGCGCAGAAGCGTGACCCACCAGCCGAGGCGGCTGGAGCACCTGCCCGGTGCGGCGTCACGAAAGCCACATTCGAGACGCCAGACGTCTCGAAAGCCACATTCGTGACATCGGGCCGGGCTCACGCTGGGCGGGCTCGGTGACCGCATGCTCATCCTCCGACCTGCTGATCAGTGACGGTCCCCGCGGTCCCTCTACGCGCAGGCCCGGGTGCCGTACTACCTGGTGGTCGAGGAATTCGACGCGGTGCTCCACGAATGGCACGACGGTGAATACCACCTGGCGGCGAAGAGTGAAGGAGGCGTACTGCGCCTCCAGCGCCCGTTCCCGGTGGTGCTCGCGCTGGGCGGCTGAACACCCCGGTTTCCCGCATTTCCCATTCAGGAAATGGCGCATTGGTGAATGCGCCGAATGGCGGGCTGCGATTGTGGGGTTGGGGGCAGGAGTGGGGGAACGGCGGCGTGGTGCCGGTGGGTGTGCGCGGGGGTGGGGGACCGCTGCGGGGTGATCCCGCTGCGCTGCCAGGGTGAAGCGAGGTACGAAACCCGGTGGCGGCTGGGCAGAATCGCCGCGTGACGGGCATCGGGCCGGGATCGACCGGCGGAACTGCGGGGCTGGGATGAGCCGGCGGTGAACCGCGCCAGGGCGGCCTTGCTGGTGGCGCTCGCGATCGACAACTTCGGCACCGGCCTCTTCCTCCCGCTGACCCTGGTCTACCTCAGCCGGGTGGTGGGGCTGCCGCTGGCGATCGCGGGCACCGTCGTCCCGCTCGGCACGGTGGCTGGCCTGCTGGTGCCGCCGCTGGCCGGGCGGCTGACCGACCGCGTCGGCGCGCGGCTGGTGGTGATCACCGCGCAGCTGGTGCAGGCCGCCGGTGTGCTCGCGTACCTGCTGGCGGGCTCGGTGGTCACGGTGGCCGTCGCCGCCGTGCTGGTGGCCGCGGGGCAGCAGCTGTTCTACTGCGCGCTCTATGCACTGGTCGCCGACGTCGCCGGGGACGTGCCGAAGGACCGGCCGTTCGCGGTGGTCGGCATGGTTCGCGCGGCGTCGTTCGGCGCGGGCGGGCTGGTCGCGGCGGTGCTGCTGACCGGGTTCGGCACCACCGGTTTCCGGGTGGCGCTCGCCGCGAACGCGGTCACCTACCTGCTCGCCGCGCTGGTGCTGCTGCTCGGCCTGCGCACGCGGACCACCCGCTTCCTGCCGCCGCCCCGCTGCCTCGCCGCCGGGCCGCTGCGTGACCGGCCGTACCTGAAGCTGATCCTGATCAGCGGGCTGTTCGGCCTGTCTCTGGACGTTTTCCTGATCGGCGTCCCGGTTTTCGTGCTGGAGCAGCTGCACGGCCCGTCGTGGCTGCCGGGCGCGATCATCGCGCTGCTCACCCTGTGCACCAGCGTCGGCGGCACGCTCGCGCTCCGCCTGACCCACCGCCTCAGCCGGATCGACGCGATGCGCTTCGGGTCGATGCTCTACGCGCTGTGGTGGCTGGGTTGCCTCGGCGCGCTGCTGGTGCCGCGGGCGGCGCAGCCGGGTTACCTGCTCGCCGTCACGCTGATCATCGCCACCGCGAACCTGGTGTTCGGCCCGCGGGCCAACGCACTGGCCGAGGCGGCGGCCCCGCGTGCCGCGCGGGGCCGCTACCTCGCCGCCTTCCAGTACGCCTTCACCACCGCCCAGGTGGTCGCGCCGGCCGTGGTCGCCCTGTTCTCGGTGGCGGTGTGGCTGCCGTGGGTGGTGGTGGCGGTGTGCGCGGTACTGGCGGTGTTCGGGCTGAGCGGGCTGTCCGCCCGCCTGCCCGCACATGCGGTACGGCCCCCGCCTTAGATTTTCTCGATGCGGAAGACTGCGCAGCGTCCGGCGAGGGCTTCGAACTCGTCCGGGGAGTCGCTTTCGACGATGCCCGCGCTGGTCATCATCGACACCCCGGACGGCACTTTCGCCGGGAACGCCCGCAGCACCGGGCGAGCCTCTTCGACGGGCAGCTCGACCAGCCGCACGGACTCGTGACGACGGCCGCAGCTGAGCGTGCCCGCCCCGGCGGCGCTCGCGTTGCGCACCCAGTCCGCGCCGGGGAACCCGCCGACGACGTACCGGGCCCCGTCCAGCTCCATCAGCGAGATGGGCGTGGTGCGCGGCTTCCCGGACTTCCGGCCGGGCACGGTCAGCAGGTACATCCCGCCGAGCTTCAAGCCGGTCCGCTGCAGCCCGATGAACACCCGGTTCATCGGCTTGAGCCAGCGCGGGGGAGTGACCTTCGTGGGCAAATCCGACCTCCAACCTTTGACGGTAGAGTGTACCGTACAGCATACGGTACGACTTTGTCTAGGATGGGCTGATCATGGCGACAGACAACGGCTCCGACCCCGCCCGCAGCCTGGCGATCCTCTGGCGCACCCGCGAGGTGTCCAGCCGCAAGGGCAAGCCCGAGCTGAGCGTGGACCGCATCGCCCGCGTGGCGATCGAGCTGGCCGACGTGGACGGCCTCGACGCGCTGTCCATGCGCAAGGTCGCCGAGAAGCTGGGCGTCGGCACCATGTCGCTGTACACCTACGTGCCCGGCAAGGCCGAGCTCGTCGACGTGATGGTCGATCTCGTGCAGGCCGAAACCGCGCGTCCTCAAGAGGGTGGCGATGACTGGCGCGCCAAGCTCGAGCTGATCGCGCGCGAGAACCTGGCGCTCTACCAGCGGCACCCGTGGCTGCTGCAGGCCTCGCACCGCACCGTGCTCGGGCCCAACGTGATCGAGAAGTACGAGTACGAACTCCGTGCCCTGGAAGGGATCGGGCTGACCGAGATCGAAATGGACTCGGTGCTCACGCTGCTCATCGGCCAGGCGCAGGTCTCGGCACGCGGGCGCGCGGAGATGTCCAGGGTGGAGCGCAACTCGGGGCTGACCGAGGAGCAGTGGTGGACGCAGCACGCGCCGTTGCTCGACCAGGTGATCGACTACAGCCGCTTCCCGGTGGCCTCGCGGGTCGGCGCCGCGGCGGGCGAAGCGCACCACGCCGCGTACAGCCCGGAGCACGCCTTCGAGTTCGGCCTGGCCCGGCTTCTCGACGGGATCGAGGTCCTCATCGGGGGCAGGGCAGACGCCGGGAGCTGAATTGGCTACGGTGGCCCGGTGAATACCGCCGCGGCGTCGTTCCTGGCCAGCATCCCCAGCCCCGATCGCGGGGTGTGGCACATCGGGCCCATCCCGATCCGCGCCTACGCCCTGTGCATCATCGCGGGCATCGTGGTGGCCATCTGGCTGGGCGAACGCCGCTGGGTGGCGCGCGGCGGCACCAAGGGCACGATCCTCGACATCGCGGTGTACGCGGTGCCGTTCGGCCTGGTCGGCGGCCGGCTCTACCACGTGATCACCGACTGGCACCGGTACTTCGGTGAGGGCAAGGACCCGATCCAGGCGCTGAACATCGTCAACGGCGGCCTCGGCATCTGGGGTGCCATCGCGCTCGGCGGGGTCGGCGCGTGGATCGGCGCGCGCCGCAAGGGCATCCCGCTGCCCGCGATCGCGGACGCCATCGCGCCGGGCATCGTCATCGCGCAGGGCGTCGGCCGCCTCGGCAACTACTTCAACCAGGAGCTCTACGGCGGTCACACCGACCTGCCGTGGGCGCTGGAGATCTACGCGCGGGTCAGCCCGGACGACCCCCGGATCGAGGACACCCTCAACGGCGTCGCGCTGAACAACATCCCGATCGACACCGTGCACCCGACGTTCCTCTACGAGCTGCTGTGGAACCTCGGCGTCGCGCTGCTGGTCATCTGGGCGGACCGGAAGCTGCGCCTCGGCCACGGCCGCGCGTTCGCGCTGTACGTCGCCGGGTACACGCTGGGCCGGACCTGGATCGAGCTGATGCGCACCGACGCGGCCACGCTGGTCTTCGGGGTCCGGGTCAACGTCTGGGTGTCGATCCTGGTGTTCGCCGGTGCGGTGGTCTACTTCGTCGCCGCCAAGAGCCGGGGCGAGCGCGAGGCGCCGGCGCTGCTCAAGGGCAAGGACGGCGACCTGCCGGACGAGGAACTCGACGACGTCACCGACGTGAAGAACACCGACGCGGACGAGACCGCGGTGGTGTCGAACGGCAACGGCGGGGAGAGCCGGGCCGACGAGCCCGCCGAGAAGCCGGACGGCAAGGACAAGTAGGGCAAAAGGCCCAGGTCAGGGCGATCAGCTCGAAGTACGCACGCCACCGGAGCTGCCTCGCGCGGCCAACCGGGCTAAGATGGTGCGTCTGCGCCGGACTGTAGTAAGCGGACAGTTGGCGGACCGAACCATTCGCATCCCATCAAGAACGACGTCGTTCTGGCCGTCCAGATCGTTACGGTCGAATGACCGGAAACACGCCTTCGACAGGTGCCCCCCGGTTTCCAGGATGTTAAGGTCGCGTCAACGAACGGGCCATCGTCGTCCCGTGCGCAGCGTCAACCAGGGATTTTTCCCGAACTGAGCACGAAACGACGAGGGAGGTCCCTTGATGATCTTCTCCGCCAATCCCGGTCCCAGTGGTCTGTACGACCCCACCACCGAGCAGGATTCCTGCGGCGTCGCCATGGTGGCCGACATCCGCGGGCGGCGCTCGCACGGCATCGTCACCGACGGCCTGACCGCGCTGGCGAACCTGGAGCACCGCGGGGCCGCCGGGGCCGAGCCGACCAGTGGCGACGGGGCGGGCATCCTGCTCCAGCTGCCGGACGAGCTGCTCCGGGCCGAAGTGGACTTCGCGCTGCCGGAGCCGGGCGAGCACGGGCACTCCTACGCGGCGGGCATCGCCTTCCTGCCGGTCGAGGAGGACCGCCGGATCAAGGCGGTCGAGCTGATCGAGCGCATCGCCGACGAGGAGAACCTGGTGGTGCTCGGCTGGCGCGACGTGCCGGTCACCCCGGACACCGCCGAGGTCGGCCCGACCGCGCGGTCGGTGATGCCGCACTTCGCCATGCTGCTGGTGGCGGGCAAGCCCGCCGCCGACGGCCACACGCCCAGCGGGATCGAACTCGACCGGCTGGCCTTCTGCCTGCGCAAGCGCGCCGAGCACGAGTCGGAGGTGGCCGGCTGCGGCACCTACTTCCCGTCGCTGTCCGCGCGCACGCTGGTCTACAAGGGAATGCTCACCACCGAGCAGCTGCCCGCGTTCTTCAGCGACCTCACCGACGAGCGGCTGGCCAGCGCGATCGCCGTGGTGCACAGCCGGTTCTCCACGAACACCTTCCCGTCGTGGCCGCTGGCGCACCCGTTCCGGTTCGTCGCGCACAACGGCGAGATCAACACCATCCGCGGCAACCGCAACCGCATGCGGGCCAGGGAGGCGCTGCTCGAGTCGGACCTGCTGCCGGGCGACCTGAGCAGGCTGTACCCGATCTGCTCGCCGGACGCCTCGGACTCCGCCTCCTTCGACGAGGTGCTGGAGCTGCTGCACCTCGGCGGGCGCAGCCTGCCGCACGCGGTGCTGATGATGATTCCGGAGGCCTGGGAGAACCACGCCACCATGGACGCGCAGCGCCGCGCGTTCTACCAGTTCCACGCCAGCCTGATGGAGCCGTGGGACGGTCCGGCCTGCGTCACCTTCACCGACGGCACGCTGGTCGGCGCGGTGCTCGACCGCAACGGCCTGCGCCCGGCGCGCTGGTGGCGCACCGCCGACGACCGCGTGGTGCTGGCCAGCGAGGCCGGGGTGCTGGACGTGCCGCCGGACCAGGTGGTGGCCAAGGGCAGGCTCAAGCCGGGCCGGATGTTCCTGGTGGACACCGCGGCCGGCCGGATCGTCGACGACCGCGAGGTCAAGTCGGAGCTCGCCAGCCAGCTGCCCTATGAGGACTGGCTGCACGCCGGGCTGCTGCAGATCGCCGAGCTGCCCGACCGCGACCACATCGTGCAGAGCCACGATTCGGTGCTGCGGCGCCAGCTCTCCTTCGGCTACACCGAGGAGGAGCTGAAGATCCTGCTCACCCCGATGGGCACCACCGGGGCCGAGCCGATCGGCTCGATGGGCACCGACACCCCGCCCGCCGTGCTGTCCCAGCGCTCGCGCCTGCTCTACGACTACTTCAAGCAGAACTTCGCGCAGGTGACCAATCCGCCGCTGGACGCCATCCGCGAGGAGCTGGTCACCTCGATGGCGCGGATCATGGGCCCCGAGCAGAACCTGCTCGAGCCGGGTCCCGCCTCCTGCCGTCACGTGCAATTGCCGTACCCGGTGATCGACAACGACGAGCTGGCCAAGCTCATCCACATCAACGACGACGGCGACCTGCCCGGCTTCGCCTGCACCGTCCTCTCCGGACTGTACGAAGTGGACGGTGGGGCGGCGGCGCTGGCCGAGGCCGTCGAGCGGGTGCGCCGCGAGGCCTCCGAGGCGATCGCCGCCGGGGCGCGCACGCTGGTGCTCTCCGACCGCGACTCCGACCACCGGATGGCGCCGATCCCGTCGCTGCTGCTGGTCTCCGCGGTGCACCACCACCTGGTGCGCACCAAGGAGCGCCTGCGCGTGGCGCTGGTGGTGGAGAGCGGGGACGCGCGCGAGGTGCACCACGTCGCGCTGCTGCTCGGTTACGGCGCCGCCGCGGTCAACCCGTACCTGGCCTTCGAGACCATCGAGGACCTGATCGGGCAGGGCGCGATCACCGGCATCGAGCCGGCCGTGGCCATTCGCAACTACGTGCAGGCGCTGGTCAAGGGCGTGCTGAAGATCATGTCCAAAATGGGCATCTCGACCGTCGGTGCCTACACCGCGGCGCAGGTCTTCGAATCCTTCGGCCTGGCGCAGGACCTGCTCGACGAGTACTTCACCGGCACCAGCTCGAAGCTCGGCGGGGTCGGCCTGGACGTGCTCGCCGAAGAGGTGGCCATGCGCCACCGCCGCGCGTACCCGGACAACCCGACCGACCGGGTGCACCGCCGCCTGGACACCGGCGGCGAGTACGCCTACCGCCGCGAGGGCGAGCTGCACCTGTTCACCCCGGAGACGGTGTTTCTGCTGCAGCACGCCAGCAAGACCGGGCGCGAGGAGGTGTACCGCCAGTACTCGGCCGAGGTCGAGCGCCTCAACCGCGAGGGCGGTGCGCTGCGCGGCATGTTCGCCTTCCAGACCGAGGGCAGGCAGCCGGTGCCGATCGACGAGGTGGAATCGGTCGAGTCGATCTGCAAGCGGTTCAACACCGGCGCCATGTCCTACGGCTCGATCTCGATGGAGGCGCACCAGACGCTGGCCATCGCGATGAACCGGATCGGCGGGCGGTCGAACACCGGTGAGGGCGGCGAGGACCCGGAGCGGCTGTACGACCCGGAGCGCCGCAGCGCGATCAAGCAGGTCGCGAGCGGGCGGTTCGGCGTCACCAGCGAGTACCTGGTCAACGCGGACGACATCCAGATCAAGATGGCGCAGGGCGCGAAGCCGGGTGAGGGCGGGCAGCTGCCGCCGAACAAGGTGTACCCGTGGATCGCGCGCACCCGGCACTCCACGCCGGGCGTCGGGCTGATCTCGCCGCCGCCGCACCACGACATCTACTCCATCGAGGACCTGGCGCAGCTGATCCACGACCTCAAGAACGCCAACGAGCGGGCCCGCATCCACGTGAAGCTGGTCAGCTCGCTCGGTGTCGGCACGGTCGCGGCCGGGGTGTCCAAGGCACACGCCGACGTGGTGCTCATCTCCGGGCACGACGGCGGTACCGGTGCCTCGCCGATGAACTCGCTCAAGCACGCGGGCACGCCGTGGGAGATCGGCCTCGCCGAAACCCAGCAGACCTTGCTGCTCAACGGGTTGCGCGACCGGATCACCGTGCAGGTGGACGGTGCGCTGAAGACCGGGCGGGACGTGGTGGTCGCCGCGCTGCTCGGTGCCGAGGAGTACGGCTTCGCCACCGCGCCGCTGATCGTGGCCGGTTGCGTGATGATGCGCGTGTGCCACCTCGACACCTGCCCGGTGGGCGTGGCCACGCAGAACCCGGACCTGCGCAAGCGCTACACCGGCCAGGCCGAGCACGTGGTGAACTACTTCCGGTTCGTCGCCCAGGAAGTGCGGGAAACCTTGGCACAGCTGGGTTTCCGCACCCTGGACGAGGCGATCGGGCGCACCGACGTGCTGGACACCGACGAGGCGCTCGAGCACTGGAAGGCACAGGGCCTCGACCTCGGGCCGGTGTTCGAAATGCCGTCGCACACCCCGTACGGCGGCGCGAAGCGCAAGGTCCGCGAGCAGGACCACGGGCTGGAGTTCGCGCTCGACCGCACGCTGATCCAGCTGGCCGAGGCGGCGCTGGAGGACGCGCACCCGGTGCGCCTGGAACTGCCGGTGCGCAACGTGAACCGGACCGTCGGCACGCTGCTCGGTTCGGAGATCACCCGGCGCTACGGCGGTCAGGGCCTGCCGGACGACACCATCCACGTGCGGCTGACCGGTTCGGCGGGGCAGTCGCTCGGCGCCTTCCTGCCCTCGGGCATCACGCTGGAGATGGTCGGCGACGCGAACGACTACGTGGGCAAGGGCCTGTCGGGCGGCCGGATCGTGGTGCGCCCCGATCCGTCGGCGACCTTCGCCGCCGAGCGCCAGGTGATCGCGGGCAACACCATCGGCTACGGCGCCACGAGCGGGGAGATCTTCCTGCGCGGGCAGGTCGGTGAGCGGTTCTGCGTGCGCAACTCCGGCGCGCTGGTGGTGTCCGAGGGCGTCGGTGACCACGCCTTCGAGTACATGACCGGCGGCCGCGCGGTGGTGCTCGGCCCGACCGGGCGGAACCTGGCGGCCGGCATGTCCGGCGGCGTGGCCTACGTGCTCGACCTCGACCGCGCCCAGGTCAACGAGGCGATGGTGGAGCTGAGCACCCCGGCCGGTGAGGATCTGGCCTGGCTCAAGGAAATCGTGCAGCGGCACCACGACCTGACCCGGTCGGTGGTGGCCGCCTCCCTGCTGGGCGACTGGACCCGCCGCTCGGCCGCGTTCACCAAGGTGATGCCACGGGACTACAAGCGGGTTTTGGACGCGGCGAAGGCGGCGAAGGCCGCCGGCCGCGATGTCGACGAGGCGATCATGGAGGCGGCTCGTGGCTGACAATCGCGAAGCACACCACGAGTGCCGACCGGGTGCGGGTGCCCCGCAGGACAAGGAGGCGGCTCGTGGCTGACCCCAACGGTTTCATGAAGTACCAGCGGGCCGAGGCGGCCAAGCGCCCGGTCGACGAGCGCCTCGGTGACTGGCGTGAGGTCTACGAGGCCATCACCCCGGCCGAGCGCAACGAGCAGGTGCGCACGCAGGCCACGCGCTGCATGGACTGCGGCATCCCGTTCTGCCACTCCGGGACCGCGGGCTGCCCGCTGGGCAACCTGATCCCGGAGTGGAACGACCTGGTGCGCCGGGGCGACTGGGAAGCGGCCAGCGACCGCCTGCACGCCACCAACAACTTCCCGGAGTTCACCGGGAAGTTGTGCCCGGCGCCGTGCGAGGCCGGGTGCGTGCTCTCGATCTCGCCGCTGTCCGGCGGGCCGGTGACCATCAAGCGCATCGAGCAGACCATCGCCGACCAGTCGTGGGAAGCCGGGTACGTGCAGGCCCAGGCGTCGGCGGTGTCCTCGGGGCAGCGGGTGGCCGTGGTCGGCTCCGGTCCGGCCGGGCTGGCCGCCGCGCAGCAGCTGACCAGGGCGGGCCACGAGGTCACCGTGTTCGAGCGGGACGACCGGCTCGGCGGGCTGCTGCGGTACGGCATTCCCGAGTTCAAGATGGAGAAGAAGGTGCTCGACCGGCGGCTCGCGCAGCTCCGCAAGGAGGGCACGAAGTTCGTCACCGGCTGCGAGGTCGGCGTGGACCTGACCGTGGACGAGCTGAACGAGCGGTTCGACGCGGTGGTGCTGGCGGTCGGCGCGCTGCGTGGCCGCGACGACCGCGAGACGCCGGGCCGCGAGCTGGCCGGGGTACACCTGGCGATGGAGCACCTGGTGCCCGCGAACCGGTACGTCGAGGGTGACGGGCCGCCGGAGATCGACGCGAACGGCAAGCACGTGGTGATCATCGGCGGTGGCGACACCGGCGCCGACTGCTACGGCACGGCCACCCGCCAGGGCGCGCTTTCGGTGACCCAGCTGGACCAGTACCCGGAGCCGCCGTCCACAAGGGACGACGACCGGTCGCCGTGGCCGACCTGGCCGTACATCCTGCGCACCTACCCGGCGCACGAGGAGGCCGGTGAGCGCAAGTTCGCGGTGGCGGTGAAGCGGTTCGTCGGTGACGAGAACGGCCACGTGCGCGCGGTCGAGCTGCAGCACGTGAAGGTGACCAAGGACCCGGAGACCGGGCGGCGCGAGGTGGTGCCGACCAGCGACGAGGTCGAGGTGCTGCCCGCGGACCTGGTGCTGCTGGCGATCGGCTTCGAGGGTGTGGAGCACATGGCGCTGCTCGACGGGCTTGGCCTCTCGCTGACCAAGCGCGGCACGCTGTCGTGCGGGGCGGACTGGCAGACCTCCGCGCCGGGCGTTTTTGTCTGCGGTGACGCGCATCGCGGCGCGTCGCTGGTGGTGTGGGCGATCGCGGAAGGCCGCTCGGTGGCGAACGCGGTGGACGCCTACCTCACCGGTGCGTCGGACCTGCCCGCCCCGGTGCACCCGACGGCGCTGCCGCTCGCCGTGGTCTGAGCTGCTATGGTCAGGGGGCCGGACGTGGTGTCCGGCCCCCTGAGCTTTTTCGAAGGACGTGAGTTGATGCCCGCCGCGCAGGCCGCTGCGTTCCGCAGTGGCACCCGGACCGTGCTCACCGTCCGGACTCCCGCCTAGCCGACGCCGAACCGGCTCGGTTTCGAAGGCGCGGAGTCCCCACACCTTCGAAAGCTGGACAATGCATTCTCCGTTGTGGAAAACCCGACCGGAAACTCCGGAAGATCGCGCCGCGATTCACGCGGTCAACGCCGCCGCCTTCCCGACCGCCGAAGAGGCCGACCTGGTCGACGCCCTGCGCGCCGATCCGGAGGCCTGGATCGACGGGCTGTCGATGGTGGCCGAGACCGCGGACGGCGAGATCGTCGGCTACGCCCTGCTCACCCGCTGCCAGGTGGGCGGGGAACCGGCGCTCGCGCTGGCACCGTGTGCGGTGCGGCCCGATCACCAGCGCACGGGTGCCGGTTCCGCGGCCATCCGCGCCGGTCTCGACGCCGCGCGTCGCCTCGGCGAGAACCTCGTGGTGGTGCTGGGACATCCCGAGTACTACCCGCGGTTCGGCTTCACCCCGGCCTCCGGGTTCGGGGTGCGGGCGTCGTTCGAGGTGCCGGATGAGGCGTTGATGGCGCTCTCGCTCGACCCGGCACGGCCGACGCCGGCGGGCGTGATCCGCTACCCGGCGGCGTTCGGGGTGTAACCGATCACGGGATGATGTGGCGCTTGCGCAGCTCGTCGAACAGGCGCCACATCATCTCCTCGGTGTCGACGAACTCACCGAAGCCGAACCGGCGTGCCTTGGTGCCGTCGGCGAACATGTCGTAGTCCCACGACAGCACAAAATCGGCGAACGGCCAGGCCGAAACCCGTTGGTACGGCGTGGGTTCGAGGTTGTGCTCGGCGACGATCCGGTTCCACAGCGGTTCCTTGTCCGCCATCACCACCTCCAGCGACATGGGCAGCGGGGGAGCGGTCTCCATGCCGAAGTACCGCGCGATCTTCGGCCACAGCTCGCTCCATCGGAACAGGTCGCCGTTGTTGATGTTGAACGCCTGGTTCGCGCAGCGCTCGTCGGTGGCCGCCCAGACGGTGGCGCGGGCGAGCAGCCCGGCGTCGGTCAGCTCCAGCAGCTTGTCGTAGGCACCCGGTTTCCCGGGGAAGCGCAGCGGCAGGCCGAGTTCCTTGGAGATGGTCGCGTACACCGCGATGGACACGGCCAGGTTCATCGGGTTGCCCAGCGCGGTGCCGCCGACCACGGACGGCCGGATCGCCGACCAGGTCCAGGATTTCCCCTGCTGCCGCCGTTCCAGGAACTCCTGCTGGTCCACATTGAACTCGGGCGGCAGATGCCCGGCGTCGTCCTCGCGGGCGGGTGTCTTGAATGGACCGAGGTGCGCGCCGTAGACCTTGTAGCCCTGCATGAGGCTGACGTGACGCAGTCCGGCGGCGACCGGCTCGATCGCGTCGACCACGTTCACCAGCATCGCCAGGTTCGGCGGCACCAGCTCGGCCCAGGTCGGGCGATCCTGGTACGCGGCGTAGAAGATGTGCGTCACGTCGGTCAGCTCGCCGAGTTTCGCGTGGCAGTCCTCGGCGTCCAGCAGATCGACGGCGACGTGCCGCACGCGCTCGGCCGGCTCACCGCCGCGCCGGGACAGGCCGATGACCGTCCAGTCGCCGAGCCCGACGAGGTGTGCCACCAGGTTGCTGCCGATGATTCCGTGTGCGCCCACGACCAGGGCGACCTTGTTGCTCATGCCTCGATGTTCGGCGGCCGTAGAACATAAGTCCAAGTCTTGTTTCGCATGCGGCCGATAAGCTTTGTTCATGAGCACGCTGCGCCGCTTCGAGTACCTGGTCGCCGTGGTGGACGAGGGGTCCTTCACCAGGGCCGCCGAACGGCTGCACGTCACGCAGCCCGCGTTGTCCCACCAGATCCGCGCGCTGGAACACGACGCGGGCGGTGCCCTGCTGGAACGGCTGCCGCGTGCGGTTCGGCTGACCGCGATGGGCCGCGCGATGCTGCCGCACGCCAGGGCCGCGCTCGCCGACGCCGAGCGCGCGGTCTGCGCCGCCCGGCAGGCCGCCGGGCTGGAGGCCGCGGAACTGCGCGTGGCCACGGTGTACTCGGTGAGCCTGGGCGTGCTGCCGCCGGTGCTGCGGGAGTGGAGCCGGCGGCACCCCGGTGTCGCGATCACGCTTTTTGAGCACCGGCACACCGGCGAACTCCGCGAAGCGATGCTCGCGGGGCAGGCCGATCTCGCCGTCGGGCCGCGTCCGGACGGCTGGGAGGGCCCGGTGCGCACGCTGGGGGAGGAGGACTTCGTGGTGGTGCTCGCCGCGAACGACCCGGCGGCACAAGGGAAATCGGTGCGCCTCGCGGACCTCGCCGACCGCGGCTGGGTGCACTACGCGCCGGAGAACGGGCTCGCCGAGGTGCTCGACCAGGCGTGTGCGGCGGCCGGGTTCACCCCGCGCGCGGCGATCCGCGCGGCACAGACCGCGGCGGTCCCACTGCTCGCCGCCGCCGGGCTCGGCCCCGCGCTGGTCCCGTCGAACGTCCTGCCCGACGACTTCGCGGGCGCGGTGCGCCTGCCCGATCCGCCGGTGCGCCGGGAATTGACCGCCTACACCCGGGGCACGCCGGATCCGGTGGCCGAGGCGTTCGGCGAGTTGCTGGCCGCCCGAGCCTTCCAGGAATTTTGAGAAAATTTCTCCCCGTGCCCTGTACGTTCCCGTGAAAGATTATTACGCTCCCGTCCGGTTCGACCCTGCGGCAGTAATGCGAAACCGTTCTGGAGGGAAAATGCGCAAATTCCTGGTGCGCTCGTTCGTGGCGGGTGCGATCGCGTCACTCGGTGTGCTGGCGAGCGCCGGTGTGGCCTCGGCTTCGGCCGACGGCGCCGATCCGGTGTTCGACCAGCCGGGCGCGGAAGTGGGCGCCATGGTGACCAAGCTGACCCACAGCCAGGCCACCTCGCGGCTGCGCTCGTCCGGCATCACCTGGTCGTCCAGCGGTGGCTGCAGCGACCGCAACCGGCCCAACTGCACGTCGTTCGAGCAGGTCAACCTGGCCACCATCCAGGGGGCCCAGACGCTGAAGTCGGCCTCGGGCTGCGGCCTGAACGTCACCGGCGGCACCGAGACCGGCCACGCCAGCGGCACCTACAGCCACTGGAACGGCTACAAGCTCGACTTCTCGCTGAGCAGCTGCCTGACCAACTACATCAAGGGCAACTTCAGCGCCATCGGCGGCAACAAGTGGAAGGCGGGCTCCGGCAACATCTACTACCTCGAGTCCAACCACTGGGACGTCACCTTCTACAACTGCGGCGGCTGCTGATTTTTCCGAATGCCGGAATCTGTGCGTTGAACGGCGTACTGATTCCGGCATTCGGCGCACAACTTTCGTCTTGAGCGGGGCAGATGGCGTATTGCCGCTGTGTAGTTGCCTGATTACCGTCAATTCGTTCGGGCGGCAAGAAACCGTCGGGTGCGAAGGCGACGAAGAGGTGGCGCGATGAGGCGAGCTTCGATATTGACCGCGATCGGACTGGTGCTCGGCGCGCTGCTGACCGCTCCCGCCACCGGGCAGGCGCAGGCCGCCACCGACTACTGGACCCCGGAGAAGATGCGCTCCGCGGTGCCGGTGGAGAAGCTGCTCACCGCACCGCAGGCCGGGGTCGGCGATGTGCTCGCCGGGCTGCCGGAGATCATTCCCGCCGCCTTCCCGAGCACCGGCGGGCCGTGGGAGGGCGGCGGTGACGTGGTCAAGACCGCGGGCCGGGTCTTCTTCACCATGGGCGGCCAGAACGCCTCGTGCAGCGGCAACGCGGTGACCAGCGCCAACAAGAGCACGGTGATCACCGCCGGGCACTGCGTGAAGTACCAGGGCGCCTTCCACACCAACTGGATCTTCGTGCCCGGCTACGACAACGGGAACGCGCCCTACGGTGAATGGCCCGCCACCAGCACGCTGACCACGCCGCAGTGGGAAGCCGGCGAGGACATGAACTACGACATCGGCGCGGCCGTGGTGGACCAGGTCGGCGGACAGTCGCTGACCGACGTGGTCGGCTCGCAGGGCATCGCGTTCAACCAGCCGCGCAACCAGAACATGTACACCTTCGGTTACCCGGCGGCCGATCCCTACGACGGCACCACGCTGATCCACTGCAGCGGCAGCACGTTCACCGACTTCCTGCTCACCAGGGACCACGGGATGAGCTGCGACATGACCGGCGGGTCCAGCGGCGGGCCGTGGTTCCTGCAGTTCGACGAGCAGACCGGCCGCGGGGTGCAGGCTTCGGTGAACAGCTTCGGCTACGTCTTCCTGCCCGGCGTGATGTTCGGCCCGTACTTCGGCGCCGAGGCGCAGGCGCTCTACAACGAGGCGCAGGCCGCATGACCGCGGGATGAAAGGTGAACGAGTTCGCGGTGTTCACTGCATGGGACTGGCGTCCCGGCGACCGGGAGACGGGGGTCACCCCATATTCTTGACCCGTGAACTGGACAGTGGACGTTCCCGTAGACACGCTCCCTGAACTCCCGCCGCTGCCGCCCGAACTGCGGGCCAGGCTCGACGAGGCACTGGCCCGCCCGGCGGCCCAGCAACCCGACTGGCCCGACCAGGGGCTGACCCGGCGGGTGCGCGGCGTGCTGGAGAGCGTGCCGCCGATCACCGTGCCCGCCGAGATCGACCGGCTGCAGCAGCGGCTGGCCATGGTGGCCAACGGTGAGGCGTTCCTGCTCCAGGGCGGTGACTGCGCGGAGACCTTCGAGTCCAACACCGAACCGCACATCCGGGCCAACCTGCGCACGCTGCTGCAGATGGCGGTGGTGCTGACCTACGGGGCCAGCCTGCCGGTGGTCAAGGTGGGCCGGATCGCCGGTCAGTACGCGAAACCGCGCTCGGCCTCGACCGACTCGCTCGGGCTGCCGGTCTACCGCGGCGACATCGTCAACTCGCTGGTGGCCAAGCCGGAGCTGCGGGTGCCCGATCCCGGCCGGATGATCCGCGCCTACGCGAACGCCGGTGCCGCGATGAACCTGGTGCGCGCGCTGACCGCGGCCGGCATGGCCGACCTGGCCCAGCTGCACGACTGGAACCGCGACTTCGTCCGCACCTCGCCCGCCGGGGAGCGGTACGAGGCGCTGGCCAGCGAGATCGACCGCGGCCTGCGGTTCATGTCGGCGTGCGGGGTCACCGACACCTCGCTGCACACCACCGAGATCTTCGCCAGCCACGAGGCGCTGCTGCTGGACTACGAGCGCTCGCTGCTGCGGCTGGACAACGCCGACGCGGCCAACCCGAAGCTGTACAACCTGTCCTCGCACTTCCTCTGGATCGGTGAGCGCACGCGGCAACTGGACGGCGCGCACATCGCCTTCGCCGAGCTGCTGCACAACCCGATCGGGTTGAAGATCGGCCCGACCACCACGCCGGAGCAGGCGGTGGAGTACGTGCGGCGGCTCGACCCGCGCAACGAGCCGGGCCGGCTGACGCTGATCGCGCGCATGGGCAACGGCAAGGTGCGCGAGGTGCTGCCCGCCATCGTGGAGAAGGTCGAGGCGTCCGGGCACAAGGTCATCTGGCAGTGCGACCCGATGCACGGCAACACGCACGAGTCGTCCACCGGCTACAAGACCCGGCACTTCGACCGGATCGTGGACGAGGTGCAGGGCTTCTTCGAGGTGCACCGCAAGCTGGGCAGCTACCCCGGCGGCATCCACATCGAGCTGACCGGCGAAGACGTCACCGAATGCCTCGGCGGTGCGCAGGACATCTCCGACATCGACCTGGCCGGCCGCTACGAAACCGCCTGCGACCCGCGGCTGAACACGCAGCAGTCGCTGGAACTGGCCTTCCTGGTCGCGGAGATGCTCCGCTCGTAATTTGGCCGCGCCTCCGGCGCGGCGGCGAGGTCGCTTTTGAGCCGGTGACTGGAGCGACCTCGGAGCACGGCCTTGGGGGCCGAGCCCCGAGCCCGCTCCAGTCACCGGCGCGACCTCGCGGGCGGTGTCGGGCTCACATGCAGGTGGCGACCAGCTTCGCGGTGGACTTGTCGAAGGCGTCCCGCAGGGAGCCGAGGTCGGCGACGGCCTCGCCGTTGGCCTGCAGCCCGATGTGCACCGACTCGCGGTAGATCGACACCGCGATGCCCAGCGCCTGGTGCGGCGGCAGCGGCACCAGCGGGTAGATCTCCCGCAGCCGCGCGCCGTCCAGGGTCAGCGGACGGCCGGGCATCGGCACGTTCGTCACCACGGTGTCGAACAGCAGCGGCGCCGCCCGCCCGGCCGCCCTGGTGGCCAGGCGGTGCACCGGCGCGGGCAGCCGGTTCGCCAGGATCGGGAAGGCACCCGGCCCGGTCGCGGTGCCCTTGGCCTTGGCGTGGTCCATCGACCGGCGCACCGCGTGCAGCCGCGCCACCGGGTCGTCCAGGCCGACCGGCAGGTCGCACAGGTAACCCGAGAGCTGGTTGCCGTCGGTGCTGCCCTGCTGCCGCGCGCGCACGCTGACCGGGATCAGCGCACGCAGCGTGCGATCGTCCGCGCGCTGCCCGCGGTTGACCAGCCAGCTGCGCAGCGCACCGGCCACGATGGCCAGCACCACGTCGTTGGTGGTGCCGCCGTGTGCCTTGCGCACCCGGCGGAGATCGGCCAGGTCCAGGCGGACGAAGCCGAGGCAGCGTTCGTCGGCGTTCGGCGCGGAGATCGGTGAGGTCGGGTACGGCCGCGCGGCCCGCAGCACCGACGACGCGATCGACGCGCCTTCGGTGGCTTGGGCGACGACGGCGGAGAAGCCGTCCTTGAGCAGGCCCAGCGGACTGCGCGGCGGCTTGGCGGCGACCGGCTTGGCGGCGGTGGCGCGAGGCGTGCGGGCGCCGGGCAGTTCGTCGAGCAGGCCCGACCCGATCGAGAAGGCGCCGGCGCCGTCGGTGAGCGCGTGGTGCAGCTTGAGCAGTACCGCGAACCGGCCGTCGGGCAGCCCGGTCACCAGGCACAGGTCCCACAGCGGGCGGTCCATGTCGAGCGGTTCGGCGATCCACAGTGAAGCGAAGGCGGCGAGCGGTTCCGGTTCGTACAGCGAGGAAACGTGGTGCACGTGGATGTGGTCGGCGGGGTCGAAGCCGGGGTCCTCGGCCCAGGCCGCGCCGCCCGGCGGCAGCAGCGTGGGGCGAATGTGCTTGCGCAGCTTGGGAATCCGCGCCGCGCGAGCGGCGAGCAACCGGCCGAGGTGCGCGGTGTCGGCCGGCCCGTCGAAGGTCACCACCGCGCCCATGTGCATCGGGGTGCGTTCGCCCTCCAGGCAGAGGAAGGCCACATCGAGTCCGCTGAGCTGGCCGTCGAGCATCGATCAGACCTCCCTGGAATGGTTCGTGGAATCGGCAACCAGTTCATCAGCATGACGTGTCAGGGGAATGGTCGGGGTGTTTCCACGGGGATAACGCATCCTCTCGTTCACTCGAAAGGAGGACATTCGATCTTCCGGGGATTCCTCGCTGTCGAGTTTCCCGCCGATCCCCGGCCGGAGGCAGCCGCCTTTTGCCCTAAACGCGGTGAAACCGTTGCCAGGTAACTAATCTCGGCTGACTAGCCCGGGCGAGTGTGAGCAAGCTCTCCGGCCCAGAAAAGCGAGCAGGCGGTCACCGGCGGACGCCCCGGCGGGTACTGCGATCGGTGCGGCGAATCGCTCCGGACGGTCGGCGGCGGTGACGAACAGTGCGGAAAGCTCGAGCATTTCCGCGGCGAGCGCGGGCGGTAGTGGACGGTCGTGCCCGCAGGCGCGCGCGACGTCCCAGCCGTGCACCGCGATCTCCAGCGCCCCGGCACCGGCAACCACGACCGCGGTCATCGGCGCCCCCGCCACCGAGACCGGACCCGCCGCCGGTTCACCCATCCAGGCGCCGAGAAGTTCACCCGCCCGTGCCCGCACGGCAGCCGCCGGATCACCCGGCACCGGCGCCACCGGGTCGAGGCCGACGCGGCCGAGGTTGGCAGCTTCGGCCAGCGCGATGAGCGCGTCGTCCAAATGCGCCAGCAGTGCACGCAGGTCCCAGTCCCGGCACGGGGTGGCGTTGCCCATCGACTCGTCGGTGACCAGCCGCAGGCAGCCCAGCGTGTAACCGACGGCGCGCTCCAGCAGGGCGACCCCGCCGGCCAGCGCGGGCGGCATGGGGGACACGGCGGTGGCTCAGGCCGTGGCGGCCGGGTAGTCGGCGGGCAGCGACTCCGGCAGGTCGAACACCGCGAACAGGTCCGCGTCCACGAAGTTCGCCACGTGGCTGATCCCGGCCGGGCCGACGGTGAGCACCTGGAGGTTGAACGCGCGGAACCGCTCGCCGTCGCGCTCGCGCAGGTAGGTGCCGAACGCGGGCTGCCCGTTGGCCCAGGTGGGCAGCAGGCGGGTGTGGCCGGGGCGGCACGGGCACCGGCTGCTCAGGTGGCGCGCGATCCGCTCGGCGCCGAGGTACCAGCCGGCGAACGGCGGCATCTCCCAGACCGCGTCCTCGGTGAACAGCGAGATGATCGCCGGGATGTCCTTGGCCTCGAAGGCGGTGACGAACTTGTCGAGCAGTTCGCGCTGGTCGGCTGCCGACGGCTCGGTCACCTCGTTCTCGGTCGGCGCGATCTTCTCCAGCTGGGCGCGGGCGCGCTGCAGGATGCTGTTCACCGCCGGGGTGGAGATGTCCATCAGCTCGGCGACCTCGGCGGCCCGCCACTTCAGCACGTCACGGAGGATGAGCACGGCACGCTGACGCGGCGGCAGGTGCTGCAGCGCGGCCACCAGCGCCAGCCGGATGCTCTCGCGCGAGGTGACGATCGCCGCCGGGTCGGCGCCGTCGGCCCCGGTCAGCGCGTCGGGCACCGGCTCCAGCCACGGC
Source organism: Amycolatopsis albispora (assembly GCF_003312875.1). Lineage (NCBI taxonomy): Bacteria > Bacillati > Actinomycetota > Actinomycetes > Pseudonocardiales > Pseudonocardiaceae > Amycolatopsis > Amycolatopsis albispora. Next base: position 3,721,800 of record NZ_CP015163.1, on the reverse strand, counting down.
ACCTCGTGGCGTTCCTGGAGGTCGTCCTCGGGCTCGCAGCCGGGCGCGCCGAGCCCGGTCGGCATCGGACGCCTGCCGCGGCTCTCCAGCGCGGTCAGGCAGGCGCTGGTGGCGATGCGGTAGAGCCAGGTGCGCAGCGAGGAGCGGCCCTCGAAGCGGTCGTAGGCACGCCAGGCGCGGAGGTAGGTCTCCTGCACCAGGTCCTCGGCGTCGTGCACCGAGCCGAGCATCCGGTAGCAGTGCGCCATCAGCTCGCGCCGGTACGGATCGGCCTGGCTGAGGAAGTCACCGTCGACCCCCGGGCTCATCGTCTCCGTCATCGTCACCACGACCTTTCCTCCCGCCTTGCCGAATCCTAGGCCGCCCAGATGGCTCCGTCAGCGGTATTGACCGGACGCGGGCGGCGAACTCATCGGTCGGCGGGAAATACGTGTCCAGCCCGCGATCGGTTCAGCGCAGGTCGGTGGTGGTGGGCACCACCGAGCCGTTGGCCTCCGGCTCCACCGGCTTGCTGGTCTGGCCCATCGCCTCCATCAGCTGGCGGGCCAGGCCGAGTCCGGTGCCGCCCAGCGAGAGCGCCTTGCTGAACATGTCGGACACACCGTCGGCGCCGTTGAGCACCACCATGTGGTCCACGCTGCCGAAGGCCTTCGCCCCGGCTTCGACGATCTCCGGCCAGCGTTCGGCCAGCTGCTGCGCCACCACGGCTTCCTGGTTCTCCGCCAGCGCCGCGGCCCGCGCCTTGATGGCGTCCGCCTCGGCGAGGCCCTTCGCCTTGGCCGCCTCGGCGTCGGCGAGACCCTTCGCCCTGGCGGCTTCGGCCTCGGCCAGGCCCTGTGCCTTCGCCGCGTGCGCCTGGGCGTCACCGGTTGCCCTCGTCGCCGCGGCGCTCGCTTCACCGCGTGCCTTGGTGGCCTGCGCTTCGGCCTCGGCGGCGGTCTTCACCTTGGTCGCGTCGGCCGCCGCCCGCAGCTCGGTCTCCTTGGCCTCGGCCTGCGCCTTGGCGATCGCCGCGTCGCGCTCGGCGTCCGCGGAGGTCCTGGTGTCGTAGGCGCGCGCGTCGGCGGGCTTGCGGACCTCCGACTGCAGCCGCTGCTCGGCCAGCGCGGCCTCCAGCTCCGCCGCCCTGGTCTCCTGCACCACGACCTCCTGGCGGGCGGTCGCCTCGGCCAGCGGACCCGACTGGCCCGCCTTCGCCCGCGCCTGGTCCACTTCGGCCTGGAACCCGGCCTGCTTGATCTCGCTCTCGCGGATCGCGCCCGCCTTCTGCGCGGCGGCGACCTGCTCGGCCTCGGTGGCCTCCTGGTCGCGCTGCGCCTCGGCGATGCGGGCGGAGGCGGCCACCGCGGCCGCGTGCGGCTTGCCCAGGTTCAGGATGTAACCCGACTCGTCGTCGATCTCCTGGATCTGCAGCGAGTCCACCACCAGCCCGAGCTTGATCATCTCGTTCGCCGAGGAACTGCGGATCTCCCCGGTGAGCGCGTCCCGGTTGTGGATCATCTCCTCGATGGTCAGCCCGCCGACGATCGAGCGCAGGTGCCCGGCGAACAGCTCGTGGATGGTGTTGTTCATGCCGTCCTGCTGGTCGAGGAACCGGCGCGCGGCGTTGGCGATCGAGGCGAAGTCGTCGCCCACCTTGTAGATCACCACCGCCCGCACGGTCACCGGCAGGCCCTGCTTGGTCACGCACGAGACCTGCAGGTTGGCGCCCCTGGTGTCCAGCGACAGCCGCCGCGCGGTCTGGAAGCCGGGGATCACCAGCACGCCCTTGCCGGTGATGATCTTGAACCCCAGGCTGTCCGCGGTTTCCGAGCGCTGCACGCGCACGCCCCAGCCCGAGATGATCAGCGCCTCGTTGGGCTCGGCGACCTTGTACAGCATGCGCAGCAGGACGAACAGCACGATGATGGCGCCGACGACAACGCCGGCGAGGATCAGCGGATCCACGTCAGTCTCCCCCAGTCAGAAGTGGCTGGTCAGACGAGTGGCTGCCAGCGCTGGACGTAGACCGTACGCGGCGCCTCGAAGTCCACCACCAGGACCTGGGTTCCGTTTTCAAATCGTTCTTCACCGTCGGCCGGGTAGGCGTAGAACGCCTCCGTGCCACCCCGCACGGACAGCAGCACCTCGCCGATCAGGCCGGGTCCGATGGTGCCGGTGACCCGGCCGCGGCTGCCGATCACAGGAACGTCCTGATCTTGATCTTGGTCCCCTTGCCGACCGGGGTGCCTGCCGGTGGATCGGTCTCCAGCACCAGGTTGAAGTCGTTGCCCTCGTCGTCCTTGCCGCGCTTGAAGTCCGGGTCGAGCCCGGCCTCGCGCAGGATCTTCGCCGCTTCCTTCGGTGAGCGGCCGACCACGTTCGGCACCTGCACCGCGCTGGAGAGGTACACGCCGATCCGCTTGTCCCCGCCGGTCACCACGGTGCCGCCGGGCGGGCTGGTCCGGCTGACCTTGCCGGCCGGCACGTTCTGCACGAACTCCTCACCGGCCTGGAACGGCTGGAACCCGGCGTCGGTCAGCGCCTTGAACGCCTCGTCCTTGCTCTTGCCGGTGACGTCCGGCACCGGCAGCGGCGGCGGGCCCTTGGACAGCCCGATCGACACCGGGTCGCCGATGTTGGCCTTGCTGCCCGGGGTCGGCTGCACCTTGACCACCGCGCCCTTGGGCACGGTCGGGCTGTAGTCGTCGAGCGCCGGGTCCAGCTTCGGCTCCAGCTTGACCAGCCGGATCGACTGCTCCGCGGTGGCCGGGTCGGCGCCCGGCTTGATGTCGGGCACCACCGGCTGGCCCTCGGAGACGACCACCGACACCTGCTCGTCGAGCAACACCTCGGCACCGGCGTCGGGATCGGTCCGGATGACCGTGCCCGCGGGCACCGTGTTGTGCAGTTCCTTGGTGTAGGCCGGGTTCAGCTGGACCGCGCGCAACGCGTCGCCCGCCTCGGCCTGCGACATGCCGGCCAGCTTCGGCACCTCGGCGTACCGGCCGCCGGAGTACCACCAGGACGCCGCGCCGATCGTGCCACCGAGCAGCACCACGACCAGCCCGATCAGCAGGTACATCCGCCGCCGGTTGCGCGGGGGCGGTGGCTCCTGGTAGGCGGGCGTGCCGGTGGGCGGCGACGGCGGCGGCTGGTGCGCTGGCGGCTGGTGCGGTGGCGGTGGTGGCACCGGCCGGTCGTACATCTTCGTGGCCCGCGGCCCGGCCGTCGGCTGCACGGCGGGCACGGCCGGGGCGGTCGGCGCGGCGGCGATCGCGGCCAGGTGCGGGGTGGTCTTCTCCACGTCGGATTCGTGGTCCACGTCCGGGGGCGGCGGCACCGGCACCGGAACCGGCTGAATGCCCAGCTCGGCACGCACCCGCAGGAGTTCGTCGAGGAAGGCGCCCGCGTCGGCGGGCCGGGCCTCCGGATCGCGGCGGGTGGCCCGCAGGACGAGCTGGTCCAGCGCGGGCGGAATGCCGGGGCGGACCTGGCTCGGCGCCGGTACGTCGTCGTTCACGTGCCGGTAGGCCACCGAAATCGCCGTGTCGCCGGTGTACGGGGTCTGCCCGGTGAGCATCTCGTAGAGCAGGATGCCCGCGGAGTACACGTCGCCGCGCACGCTCGCCGCGCCGAGCGTGACCTGCTCGGGGGAGAGGTAGGCGACCGTGCCGAGAATGACGCTGGAGCTGGTGGTTCCCGCGCTGGCCACGGCGCGGACCAGGCCGAAGTCGCCCACCTTCACCACGCCGGCGCCGAGCTGGCCGCCGCGGCCGATGAGCACGTTCTCGGGTTTGACGTCGCGGTGCACCAGCCCGGCGCGGTGCGCGGCGGCGAGCGCGGCGAGCACCGGCTCGGCCACCGACAGCGCCAGCGCGATGTCCAGCGGCCCCCGCTCGGTGAGCACCTCACGCAGCGTGCCGCCGTCGACCAGTTCCATCACCAGGAAGGCGCGGCCGACTTCGGCGGAGTTGTCCAGGCCCTGGTCGTGCACGGCGACCACGTTCGGGTGGTGCAGCTTGGCCGCCGACCGCGCTTCGCGCTCGAAGCGGTCCACAAAGGAGCGGTCGTCGGCGAACCGCGGGTCCATGACCTTGATCGCCACGGGCCGGTCCAGCCGGGTGTCCACGCCGCGGTACACCGAGGACATGCCACCGCGGGCGAGCAGCCGGTCGACCCGATACCGCCGGTCGAGCAGCGTGCCGACCAGGCTGGTTTCCGTGCGTGTCACGGTTGACGATCGTACGGATGTGCCCATGCACCTGGGGACGTGCCCTGCCGGGTGATGGTTGGCCTTGTTGAGGTTTCGTTACGCCATCGGTGCCGGAGGGCTCGCTGTGGCACAGTGTCGGGTGTGAGTGCGATTCCTGTCGCTGATGACGTGCTCGAGGCCGGGGTGGCCGTGCTCGGGGTGGCCGAAGTGGCCGCCGCGCTGGGCCAGTCGGCCAACAAGGTCCGGCAGCTGCTGCGGGACGGCCAGCTGATCGCCGTCCGGCGCGACGGCGAGCTGATGGTCCCGGCGGACTTCCTGGTCGGAGGCGCGATCGTGAAGGGCCTCGGCGGCACCATCACCGTGCTGGCCGACGCCGGGTTCGGCCGCACCGAGATGCTCCGCTGGCTGTTCGCCGCGGACGAGACGCTGCCCGGCACCACGCCGATCAACGCGTTGCGCACCAGCCACGGCACCGAGGTCAAGCGCCGCGCGCAGGCGATGGCCTTCTAGCCCTGAGCTAGGACAGCGCTAGTACCGAGCTAGTCCCTGACCCGTCGTCCGCTCGCGCGGCCGAACGGGTGAAATCCGGCTGTGCCCGCCCCACCGGCGCTTCCGCACGCCTGGAAAGTGTTCATGTATGTGAAAGTAAGTCACAAGTGTGATTCACTTCCCAGCCGAGACTTCCAACGACCGAAATCCCCTCGTAAGACGTACGTCACACAACTCGCGCGGGTGAACTCAGGGAGGTGCGATGGAGACGCTCGACTGGATAGTGGTCGGCGCTTACTTCTTCGTGATGGTGGCGATCGGCCTGTGGTCGAAGAACCGCATCCAGAACGTGGTCGACTTCTTCACCGCCGGCGGCCGGATGCCGTGGTGGCTGTCCGGGATCTCGCACCACATGTCGGGCTACAGCGCCGTCATGTTCGTGGCGTTCGCCAGTGAGGCCTACCGGCTGGGCCTGACCGTCTACGTCTGGTGGGCGCTGACCATCGGCGTCGGCGTGGGCATCGGCAGCTGGCTGTTCGCCGCCCGCTGGAACCGGCTGCGCGCCAAGCACGGCGTGGCCTCCCCGCTGGAGTACCTGGCGCGGCGCTTCAACGTGCCGACGCAGCAGGTGATGGCGTGGTCCGGTGCGGTGCTCAAGGTGGTCGACATCGCGGCGAAGTGGTCCGCGGTGGCGATCCTGCTGCGCGGGTTCGCCGGCGTGCCGATCGAGGTCGGCATCCTGCTGGTCGGCGTGGTCACCATGATCTACTCGGTGATGGGCGGGCTGTGGGCCGACGCGCTCACCGACTTCGGCCAGTTCATCATCCAGGCCGCGGCGGGCATCGTGATGTTCGTGGCGGTGGCCGCGCACTTCGGCGGCATCCAGTTCATGTGGGAGATCTGGGACCAGCTGCCGCCCGACCGGAGCCAGCCGCTCAACGGCGAGTACACCTCGACCTTCTTCATGGCGCTGTTCGTGATCAAGACGCTGGAGTACAACGGCGGCATGTGGAACCTGGCGCAGCGCTACATGGCCGCGCCGGACGGGGCGGCGGCCCGCAAGTCCGCGGCGCTGTCCAGCTTCCTGTGGCTGGTCTGGCCGCTGGTGCTGTTCTTCCCGATGTGGGCCGCGCCGCTGATCGTGCCGGACCTGACCAACGCCGGTGACGCCTACATCGAACTGGGCAAGGTGATGCTGCCGGTCGGCATGATCGGGCTGGTGCTGGCCGGGTTCTTCTCGCACACCATGGCGATGGTGTCCTCGGACGCCAACGTGATCTCGGCGGTGATCACCCGCGACATGCTGCCCAGGCTGTGGAAGGGCGCGAAACGGATGAGCGCGGACGCGCAGCTGAAACTGGCGCGGATCACCACGTTCGTGTTCATCGGGCTGAGCATGGCGATCGCGTTGTCACTGGACACCAACGGCGGGGTGCTCAAGGTGGTGGTCGACCTGGTGGCGGCCACGATGGGACCGATCGCGGTACCGCTGATGCTGGGCCTGCTGCCGTGGTTCCGCCGGATGGGCCCGGTGGCCGCGCTGACCTCCACGCTGAGCGGGCTGGTGGTGTGGGCGAGCCTGTACATCTCGCAGCAGAACGGGGTGAAGATCCCGAAGGAGGCGCTGGTGGCCTACCCGCTGCTCACCTCGCTGGTGCTGTTCCTGGTGATCGGGCTGGTCTTCTCGCAGCGCACCCCGGACCGCGACCAGCTGGTGGACTCGCTGTCCACCGACGCGCCGACGGCCAAGCCCGGCGAACCGGGCGAACCCGCCAGGGTGGCCGCGAAGTAACCCCGGCCGATGTCACGAATGTGGCTTTCGAGACGTTCTGCGTCTCGAAAGCCACATTCGTGACGTTCGGCGGGGCGGGCGGGCCTCAGCCGTTGGTCTTGTCCCGCCATTCGACCCACTGCCGCAGCAGGGAGAAGTCGTAGTCGGGGCCGGTCACGCCGACGGTGAACAGCGAGACCCCGCGCTCGAGCAGCTGCGGCCCGAGTTCGCTGGGCTCCGACTCGACCGCAACCGAACGCTCGATCTCCGCCGGGTCGCGGCCGACGTCGGCGCAGTGCTGGTCGAGGATGCGCACCTTGCGCTCCACCACCTCCGGGTCGCCGAAGCCGTGCCAGATGTCGGCGTGCTTGGCCACCAGGCGCAGCGTCTTCTTCTCCCCGCCGCCGCCGATCAGCACCGGGATCTTGCGCACCGGCTGCGGGTTCAGCTTGCCGAGCCTGGCTTCGATGCGCGGCAGCGCGTCACCGAGGTCGTTCAGCCTGCCGCCGGCGGTGCCGAACTCGTAGCCGTATTCGGTGTAGTCCTTCTCGAACCAGCCGGAGCCGATCCCGAGGATCAGCCTGCCGTCGCTGATGTTGTCGACCGTGCGCGCCATGTCGGCGAGCAGTTCGGGGTTGCGGTAGCTGTTGCAGGTGACCAGCGCGCCGATCTCCACCCGCGAGGTGGATTCGGCCCAGGCGCCGAGCATGGTCCAGCACTCGTAGTGCTTGCCTTCGGGTTCCCCGTAGAGCGGGTAGAAGTGGTCCCAGTTGAAGGCGATGTCGACGCCGAGGTCCTCGGCCTCGGACGCGGCCCGGCGGATGGTGGCGTAGTCGGCGTGCTGGGGCTGGATCTGGACTCCGACCCGGATCGGCCGGTTGGCGGGTGTCGTCATGTTTTCGAGCGTAGTGGTGATCTGGTGTTCCGCGCTGCCTGAAGCAACTCCAGCCCCTGCACGCGGAGCAGGCTCGGCCCGGCCACCGCGAGCCGCCGCCGCTTCGGCACCACGACCCGGCGGTTGAGCACGTGGTAGTCCGCCGCCACGATCTCGTCCAGGATGCCTTCGTACAACGTCAGCGCGGTCGCCACGCACGGCCGGGATTCCTTGCGCAGCAACGGAACGCCGAGGCGGGCCCGCCGGTAGACCGCGCGGTTGCGCGCCACCGCCGCGGCCAGCGCGCGCCGGATCCGGGGGTCGGTGACCTGGCGACGGCGGCAGGATTCGAGCAGTTCCCGGTCCACGCCGAACGCCGCGAGTTCGGCACGCGGCAGGTAAACCCGGCCGCGGTCGAGGTCTTCGCCGATGTCACGCAGGAAATTGGTCAGCTGGAAGGCTTCCCCGAGCGCGGCGGCGCTCGGCTCGGCTTCCGCGCGCCCGCTCACCGTGCCGAACACCGGCAGCATCTGCAGGCCGATCACCGAGGCCGAGCCCCAGGTGTACTCGGCGAGGTCGGCGTAGGTCTCGTATTCGGTCACCGTCAGGTCCATCCGCATGGACCGCAGGAAGGCGTCGAACAGCGAGCGGTCGAGGTCGAACCGGCGCACGGTGTCGGCCAGCGCGGGGAATTCCGTGGTCCGCCCGGAGAACACCTCGTCCAGCTGCGCGGCCACCGCGTCCAGTGCGGTGGCCGGATCGGTGCCGGGCGCGGGATTGTCGACCACCTCGTCGACCGCCCTGGCGAAGCCGTACAGCGCGTGCGCGAACGGGCGGGCCCTGGCCGGGAGCAACCGGGTCGCCAGGAAGAAGGTGCGGCCGTAGTGCGCGTTGATCCGGCGGCATTCGGTGTAGGCGGCACGCAGGGCGGGGTCGTGGATGCCCGCGGCGTCGAGTTCGGCGCTCATGCGGCGAGAATCCTTGCCGCGGCGAGCTTTCCGGAGATCAGCACCGGCGGGATGCCGACGCCCGGGGTGGTCCCGCACCCGGCGAGCGCGGCGTTTTCGATGCCGCGCAGCACATTGCGTGGCCGGAACGGTCCGGTTTGGGCGAAGGTGTGCGCCAGCGAGAACGGCGTACCGGCGCCGAACCCGCGCTCGGCCCAGTCGGCGGGCGTGCTCGTCTCGACCAGCTCGAACTCGTCGCCGAACCCGGTCAGGCCGCGGTTTTCCAGTGTCCGCACCAGTTCCTCGCGATAGGCCGGGCCGACGCGGTCCCAGTCGATCCGCCCGGTCCGCAGGTTCGGCGCGGGTGCCAGCACGGAAACCAGCTGACGGCCCTCGGGCGCCAGCGCCGGGTCGGTCGCGGTCGGCCGGGTGACCAGCAGCGACGGATCGCTCATCAGCCTGCCCTCGCGGATGATCTCGGTGAAGGTCCGTTCCCAGGCGCCGCCGAAGAAGATGGTGTGGTGGTCCAGTTCCGGCCACGACCGGCCGGTGTGCCCGTGCAGCACCACCGCCGACGGCGAGTACCGCAACGGCAGCGTCCGCCGCGGGTGCGCGCCGAGCAGCTGGTACGCCGAGGTCAGCTCGGTGGCCACGACCACCGCGTCACACGGGATCCGCTCGCCCGCGCTGGTGCGCACAGCGTCCACATGGGACCCGCGGCGCTCCAGCCAGGCCGCGTGCGTGGCGAACTTCAGCTGTGCCCCGGCTTTTTCGGCGGCGTCCGCCATCGCCTCGGCGACCTTGCCGATCCCGCCCATCGGGTAGTACACCCCGCCCACGGTGTCCATGTAGGAAATGACGCCGTAGGCCCCGATCGCGCGCATCGGGTCGAGCCCGGCGTAGAGCGCCTGGAAGGAGAACAGCCGCCGCACGCGTTCGTCGGACAGGTATCCGGCCACGCGCGGGCCGAGCCTGCCGAACCCGCCGAGCGCGGTCAGCTTCGCCAGTTCCGGGCGGACCAGGTCGAGCGGCGAGTCGAAGTTCGCGCCGATGAAGTGGTCCTTCTGCGTCGCGTACAGCTCGGTCAGCCAGGTGCGCAGGCGCCGGTAGCCCGCGGCCTCCCGCGGTCCGGCGAACTCGCGGATCTCGGCTTCCATCGCGCCGGCTTCGGTGCGCAGCGCGAGCGTGCTGCCGTCGGCGAAGTGCGCGCGGTAGGCCGGATCGAGGCGAACCAGCCGCATTCTGTCCGAAATGGACTCACCGACCGCGGCCAGCGCCTCGTCCACCAGTTCCGGCATGGTGAGCACGCTGGCGCCGGTGTCGAAGCGGTACCCGTCGCGCGCGGACTGGCCGGCGCGGCCGCCGGGGCGCTCGTCCTGCTCGACGAGGGTCACCTCGCGGCCGGAACCCAGCAGGTGCAGTGCGGCCGACAGCCCGGCGAGGCCGGCGCCGACCACCACGACTCGGTCGGTCACTAGTACTTCCTCTGCGTGGCCTGGACCGCCAGCTCCCGCAGCCGGGTGGCGGCCGGTTCGGCGAGTTCGGCGGCGTCGAGCGAGGCCAGCGCCGCGGCGGTGAGGTCGTCGATGCGGCGTTCGACCGCGGCGACCGCACCGACCTCGGTCAGCGCTTCGCGCACCTCGGTGACCGCGTCCTCGGTGAGGTCCTTGTCCCCGACGGCGTCCGCGATGACCGCCGCGACGGCCTCGCGGTGCTGCGCGGCGGCCAGCTCCATGCCGAGCGCGAGCAGCAGCGTCCGCTTGCCCTCGCGCAGGTCGTCCCCGGCGGGCTTGCCGGTCACCGACGGGTCGCCGAACACGCCGAGCAGGTCGTCCCGCAGCTGGAAGGCGACCCCGAGGTCGCGGCCGAAGGAGAGCAGGGTGCCGATCAGCCGGTCGTCCGCCCCGGCCAGCGCGGCGCCCAGGTGCAGCGGGCGCTGCACGGTGTAGGCGGCGGTCTTCAGCCGGTCGATGCGCAGCGCGGCTTCGGGGGAGGAGTCGCCGGTGGCCTGGGTGTGCACGTCCAGGTATTGCCCGGCGAGCACCTCGGTGCGCATCGCGCGCCACGCGGGCCGGGCGGCGGCGAGCGTGGTCGCGGGCAGCGGGGCGGCGGCGAACATGTCGTCGGCCCACGCCAGCGCCAGGTCGCCGAGCAGCACGGCCGCGGCCTGGCCGAAGCTGGCCGCCGAACCGAGCCAGCCGTGGTCGGCGTGCCGCTTCGCGAAGGCCACGTGCACGGTCGGCGAGCCGCGGCGGGAGTCGGAGGAGTCCATCAGGTCGTCGTGGATCAGCGCGCAGGCCTGCACCAGCTCCAGGCTGGACACCGCCTGCAGCACGCCCTCGGCGTCCGGGCCGGCCGGGTCCCCGCCCGCGCCGCGCCAGCCCCACCAGGCGAAGGTCGGCCGCAACCGCTTGCCACCACCGAGCACGAACTCGCTCAGCGCGTCCACGCCGGGTCCGGTGCTCGGTTCCATCGCGCGGATCGGGTCACCCGCTTCACGCAGGAACTTCTCGAGCGCGCGCTCGACGTGTGCGGGGAAATCGGCGTCGAAGCCCGGCTCGCTCATGCCTACATCGTCCGTGTTCACCCGGATGGATGCCCAGCCGGGGTGGCCAGATGTGGTGAATCAGACGGGTTCGCGGGCCCGCCGGTAGTGCCGCCGGGCGCGTTCGCGGTTGCCGCAGTCGTCCGAGCGGCACCACCGGCGCGAGTGGTTGCGGGTGGTGTCGATGAACAACCAGGCGCAACCGCGTCCCTCGCACTGGCGGATGTTCGCCGTGTCGGGGGAGCGGAGCAGTTCGTCGGCACGCAGCGTCAGCGCCGGGACGAGGTCGTCCGGTGTTTCCACGCGCACCGACCAGCGGACCGGCAGGGCGGGCTCGGCCTTCGCCCGCGTGTGCGCCTCGGCGAGCAGCTCACCGAAGCGGTCGAGATCCGCCTGCCGCGGTGCGCTGTCGGCGAGCAGGTCGTAGAGCAGTTCACGCAGCTCCCGGACGCCGGGCAGGGCCGCTGACAGATCGCCGTCCGGCCGTCCCAGTCCGGTCCGCTCGAGCCAGTCCGCGAAGAACCCGGGCAACTCCAGCCGGTCCAGCCGTCGTGGCGGGTCGCCACGCCACGACACCGTGTTGACCAGGTCGAGCGCGAGGTGCCCGCCCGCCAGTCGGTACCCGTGCCAGCTGTCCGCCATGTCCGCCAGCCTAGGCTCTCATGGTCTAACTCGCTTTAGCCTGTTAGGTTGGGACCATGGCTTCCCAGACCTCGAAGCGTGGATACGCCGCCGGGATCCGGGTCGGCGCCGGTTTCGCCACGGCGACCGCGGTGCTCGGGCTGACCTTCGGCGCGCTCACCCAGACCCTCGGCTGGGGCGCGCTCGCCCCCGTCGCCGCCTCGGTGCTGGTGTTCTCCGGGTCCGCGCAGTTCGCGCTGGCCGCGGCGCTGGCTGGCGGCGGCGGGCTGGGCGTGGCCGTCGGCGCGGCGGCACTGATCAACGCGCGCTTCCTGCCGATGGGCGTGGCCGCGGCCGGTGCCTTCAAGGGCGGCAGGCTGCGCCGGGCACTGGAGGGCCAGGCCGTGGTGGACGCCTCGTGGGCCGCCGCGCACCTCGGCGGCGGGCGGTTCGACCGGGAGAAGATGATCGGCGGCACGCTGGTGCAGTTCCCGGCCTGGGTGCTCGGCACGGTGGCCGGCGTGCTGGTCGCGCCGCCCGCGGACGTGGTGCACCGGTTCGGCCTCGACGTGGTGTTCCCCGGCTTCTTCCTGCTGTTGCTGATCGACGAGCTGCGCAAGGAACCCGCCGCGCGGGCGGTGGCGGCGCTCGCGGTGGTGCTGGCCGCCGGGCTGGCGCTGGTGCTGCCGGTCGGGCTGGCCATCGTCGGCTCGGCCGCGGCCGCGCTGCTCGGCCTGCGCACGCGGCGGGCGGCGGCATGAGCACGGTGTGGGCGGGCATCCTGCTGGTGGCGGCGGTCAGCGTGGCGATCAAGGCGGCGGGCCCGGCGCTGCTGGGTGATCGCGAGCTGCCGTCGTGGGCATCGGGGGTGATCGCCGCGCTGGCGCCGGCGTTGCTGGCCGGGCTGGTGGTCACCGACGTGACCGGTCAGGGCTGGACCGCCGTCGACTGGCGGCTGCTCGCCGGGCTGGGCGTGGCCGCCGGGGCCTACTCCGTCCGGTTGCCCGCGCTACCGTCGATCGCGCTCGCCGTGGTGGTCACGGCCGGGCTGCGCTGGCTGGTGTGATCTTCTCATCACCCGGGAGGCCGGTCCCATTGACCGGACTAAGCCCACTAGCATGACCGCTATGACCTCGGTGGTGGAACGGCTGCGCGGTAACGAAACCGTGTTCTCGGTGGAGTTCTTCCCACCACGCGACGACGCCGACGAGGCCGTGCTGTGGCGGTCGATCCGCGAGCTGGAGGGCTTCGACCCGGCCTACATGTCGATCACCTACGGGGCCGGTGGCACCAGCCGCGACGGCACCATTCGCAGCATCGCCAGGGTGGCCACGGAGACCACGCTGGTGCCGATGGCGCACCTGACCGCGGTCAACCACTCGGTGGCGGAACTGCGCAACGTGATCGGCTGGTACGCCGCCGTCGGCGTGCGCAACGTGCTCGCGCTGCGCGGCGACCCGCCCGGCGACCCGTACGGCGAGTGGATCGCGCACCCGGAAGGGCTGAACTACGCCGAGGAACTGGTCGCGCTGGTGCGTTCGCTCGGCGACTTCTGCGTCGGCGTGTCCGCGTTCCCCTACGGCCACCCGCGTTCGGCCGACCTGGAGACCGACACCCGGCACCTGGTGCGGAAGTTCAAGGCGGGCGCCGATTTTGCCATCGCGCAGCTGTTCTTCGAGGCGGAGGACTTCCTGCGCCTGCGTGACCGCGTGGCCGCCGCCGGTTCGGACGCGCTGATGATTCCCGGCATCATGCCGCTGACCACCCCGCGGACCCTGCGCAAGACCATCGAGCTGTCCGGGGCCACCGCGCCGAAGAGCCTGCTCGACCGGCTCACCCCGCTCGAAGACGACCCAGCCGCCTTCCGCGCCGAGGGCCTCGACGTGGTCACCGAAATGTGCGAACGGCTGATCGCCGAAGGCGTGCCGGACCTGCACTTCTACACCTTCAACCGGTCGAAGGCCACGCGCGAGGTGGTGAGCAGGCTCGGGCTGGTCCCGGCACGCGCCTAATCGGCTGCCGGTTCCCGCGCGTGCCAGGTAGCGTGCGGCCATGGTTTCCACTGAACACGGCGTGCACGCGATCTGCGACCGCTACGTAGACGACCTCGCGGCCGCCGACCCCGTCGCCGCGACGACGTACGGCATCGCCGGCCACGACCACAAGCTGACCGACTACTCGCCGGCCGGGTACGCCGCCCGCGCGACGCTGGCCCGCCGCGCGCTGGAGGCGGTCGAGGCCGCCGAGCCCGCCGACGACGGCGAGCGCGCGGCGAAGGCGGTCTTCCGCGAGCGGATCGGGCTGGAGCTGGAGATCCACGAGGCCGGGCTCGACCTGGCCTCGCTGAACGTGATCGAGAGCCCGGTGCAGGCCCTGCGCATGGTGTTCGACCTGATGCCCACCGCGACCGCCGAGGACTGGCAGACCATCGCCACCCGGATGGCCGCGGTGCCCGAGTCGCTCGACGGCCTGCGTGCCTCGCTGCTGACCGCGGCCGACGCCGGCCGGGTGTCCGCGCTGCGCCAGGTCAGCAAGGTGGCCGAGCAGGCGGAAACCTGGGCCGGGCTGCACGGCAAGAAGGGCTATTTCAGCACGCTGATCGAGGGCGCGCCGGAACGCACACCGGAACTGGAGCGTGGCGCGCGGCTCGCCGAAGAGGCGTACGCGGAGCTGGCCGGGTTCCTCCGCGCCGAACTGGCGCCGCTGGCCCCGACCAAGGACGCCGTCGGCGAAGAGGTCTACCAGCTGTGGTCTCGGTACTTCGTCGGCGCGCGGCTGGACCTGCGTGAGGCCTACGAGTGGGGCTGCGCGGAGTTCCTGCGCCTGGAAGCCGAAATGCGCGAGGTCGCCGAGCGGATCAAGCCGGGCGGCACGCTCGCCGAGGCGGCCGCGACGCTCGACGCCGACGAGCGGTACCGCGTCCACGGCCGCGAAGCCTTCGAGCGGTGGATGCAGAACCTTTCCGACGACGCGCTGAAGTCGTTGCGGGGCAAGCACTTCGAGATCCCCGACGCGCTGATGGCGCTGGAGTGCAAGATCGCCCCGCCCGGTGGCGGGGTGGGGGCGTACTACACCTCGCCGAGCGAGGACTTCAGCCGCCCCGGCCGGATGTGGTGGTCGCTGCCCGAGGACAAGAACGAGTTCACCACCTGGCGCGAGGTGAGCACCGTCTACCACGAGGGCGCGCCGGGGCACCACCTGCAGATCGCCACCGCGGTGTACCAGTCGGCTTCGCTGAACAAGTACCAGCGGCTGGTCGCCTTCACCTCCGGGCACGCGGAGGGCTGGGCGCTCTACAGCGAGCGGCTGATGCAGGACCTCGGTTACCTCGACGACCACGGGAACCTGCTCGGCATGCTGTCGGAGCAGCTGTTCCGCGCGGCGCGGGTGATCGTGGACATCGGCATGCACCTGGAACTGCCGATCGCGGACGAGCTGGACTTCCACCGGGGTGAGCGCTGGACGCCGGACCTGGGCCTGGAGTTCATGCTGAAGCGGACCATCACCGACGAGGCACACGTGTACGACGAGATCGACCGGTACCTCGGCTGGCCGGGGCAGGCGCCGTCGTACAAGCTGGGGGAGCGGCTGTGGCTCGCCGCCCGTGAGGAGGCGCGGGCGCGCAAGGGGGAGTCCTTCGACATCAAGGAGTTCCACACCAAGGCGCTGGCACTGGGCGGCATGGGCCTGGACACCCTCCGCGAGCAACTCGCCCAGCTGGACTGACCGGACGGCTCACCGCGGCCAGCCGGGTTCCCCGGTGGTCGCGGTGAGCGCGTCGGCGAGCGCCCGCACCGGCCGTGGCAGCGGTGGTTTTCCATACGTGGCAAGGAGAACGCGCCGCTGGTGGCCGGCGAGCCGGTCCGCACGCACGCCCGCGTGGCGGTTCGCCAGCAACGCGAGCCCCGGCAGCGTGCTCACCCCGAGCCCGGCGGCGACGAGCGCCTGCACGGCCACGTAGTCGTCCGTCTCGAAGGTGATTTCGGGCTGGAACCCGGCTTCCGCGCACGCGCCGACCAGATGCGCCCGGCAGCGCGGGCAGCCCGCGATCCACTTCTCCCCGGCGTAGGTGGCCAGTTCCGCGCGCGGCCCGGTCCATTCGCGACTCGCCGCGGTCACCGCGTAGAGCGGCTCCTCCAGCAATGGCGTGAGCCGGATGTTGCGCAGGTCCGGGATCTGGTCGTGCTCGAAGACCAGTGCCACGTCGGCGTCCCCGTTGCGCAGCGCGGTCAGCGCCTCCGGCGGTTCGGCCTCAGTGAGCGCCAGTTCGATGCCGGGGTGCTCGGCCGCCAGCCACGCCGCGGCCGCGGGGACCAGCGTCGCCAGCGCGGTCGGGAACGCCGCCAGCCGCACCCGCCCGGTCCGCAGTCCGGCGTGCGCGGCCAGTTCCGCCCGCGCCGATTCGACCTGCCCCAGGATTTCCTCGGCCCGCCGCACCAGCAGTTCGCCCGCTTCGGTGAGCCGGACGCCGCGACCGGCCCGTTGCAGCAGCGGCACGCCAGCCTCGGCTTCCAGCTTCGCGAGGTGATGGCTCACCGACGGCTGCGCGTAGTGCAGCGCGTCGGCGGCCGCGGTCACCGAGCCTTCCCTGGCCACCGCCACCAGCACCCGCAGCCGGACGAGATCGAACACGAGCCCAACTATAGATCTCGTCGATGATTTGTTGACAAATTTCCATTGGACCTATGCTCTCGCCGCTGCGACGGTGAAGGCATGCGGCTTCCGACCATCACCGACGTGCTTCACGCGCGTCAGCTCCTTCGCCCGCTGCTTTCGCCGACCCCGCTGTCGGCGTACCCCGCGCTCGACGCGGCGACGGGCGCGAAGGTCCGCGTCAAGCACGAAAACGTCCAGCCGACCGGCGCGTTCAAGGTGCGTGGCGGCCTCAACCTGCTCGCCTCGCTCGACCCGGCGGAACGCGCTCGCGGGGTGCTCGGGTACTCGACCGGCAACCACGCGCAGTCGCTCGCCTACGCCGCCGCCCACCACGGTGTGCCGTGCACGATCGTCATGCCGGAGCGGCCGAACCCGGCCAAGGCGCGGGCCGTGCGTGACCTCGGCGCCGAGCTGATCGAGTACGGCGAACGGTTCGACGAGTCCCGCGCGCACGCGGAAACGGTCGCCGCCGAACGCGGGATGCGGCTGGTCAGTGCGGCGAACGAACCGGCGATCATCGCCGGCGTGGCCACCGCCTACGTCGAGCTGTTCGAGCAGGCGCCCGGCCTGGACGTGGTGCTGGTCCCGGCCGGCAGCGGCACCGGGGCGGCGGCCGCCGCGCTGGTCGCCGCGGCTCTGGCGCCGGACTGCGAGGTCATCGCCGTGCAGTCGTCGGCGGCACCGGCCGCACACGATTCCTGGCGCGCGGGTGAGCTGGTCGACCGGCCCAACCGCACCGCCGCCGAAGGCCTTGCGACGGGTTCCGGGTTCGCGCTGACCCAGCGGCTCCTGCGTGCCGGGCTGACCGACTTCCTGCTGGTCGAGGACGCCGAGATCGCGCGGGCCCAGCGCCTGTTCCTGCGGGCCGCGCACACCGTGGCCGAGGGCGCGGGTGCCGCCGCGCTCGCCGCACTGGTGGCCAACCGGGACCGCTTCGCCGGCCGGTCGGTGGCCGTGGTCTGCAGCGGCGGCAACGCCAGTGAGGCCGAACTCAATTCGATGGGCCGCGCGGCGCCGATCGGGTAGGTTCACCGCCATGCACCGGGTCTTCCTCGTCACCCCACCCCCGCGCTCCTGAGCGGGGCGTGCCCGGCCGGCTGGTGATCGACCACCACCGGCGTTCTTGTGCTGTCTGCCGAACCAGCGCCCCGCACGTCGGAATTCCCCCTTTTCTTCGACGTTGGAGCGTGTTCTTCTTGTCCATTTCCGTAGTCGCGCCCGCGAAAGATCGGGCTGCCGTCGCATTGGTCACCGCGGGTGTTCTCTGGGGCACGGGCGGTCTCGCCGGTTCCTTTCTCAGTGCGCAGGGAAATCTGCACCCATTGGCCGTGGCCGGTTGCCGGCTGTTGTTCGGCGGATTGTGCGCCATTGGGTACCTGCTGGTGACCGGGCAACTGCGGGCGGTGCCGCGCGGGCGCGCGGTGCTGGTCCGGTTGCTGGTGGTCGGCGTGCTGCTGGCGGAGTTCCAGGTGAGCTACTTCGCCTCGGTCGCGCTGACCTCGGTCAGCCTGGCGACGATGACCACGATCGGCAGCGTGCCGGTTTTTGTCGCGGTGGCCACCACCATCCGGGACCGGCGGCTGCCCGCGCCGGCCACCGTGGCCGCGGTGGTCATCGCGCTGGCCGGGCTGGCATTGCTGACCTCGTCGTCAATCGGCACGGAAGGCACGGGCGGCGGTGGTGTGCTCGTCGGCGGACTGGCCTGCGCGCTGGCCGCCGGGGCCGGGTTCGCCGTGCTGACGCTGGTCAACGGCAAGCCGGTGGCCGGGCTGGAACCCTTGCCCACCATCGCTTTCGGCTGCCTGGCCGGAGGTGTGCTGCTGGTGCCGCTGAGCCTCGGCTCGGTGCTCTCGGCGGACTGGCGGCCCGAGGTGATGGCCGCGGCGCTGTTCCTCGCGGTGTGCCCGACCGCGGTGGCCTACGCGGCCTACTTCCGCGGGCTGCGCACCGCGCACCCGGTGGTGGCGGCGCTGGCCGCGTTGCTGGAACCGCTGGTCGCCGCGCTGCTGGCGGCCCTGCTGCTCGATGAGCGGTTGGGCCTGACCGGCTGGTGCGGGGCGGCGTTGCTGGTCGGCGCGCTCGGCGTGGCGTCGGTGCGGCAGCAGCGGGGCTGACCGGCGGCCGGGGCCCGGCCGCCGGTCCGGGCCCCGGTCAGCGCCGGAGCTGGCGGACCTGGATGGCGAGCGAGTGCAGGGCGCGGCTCAGCCTGTCCTCGCGGTCCGCGGCGCGGCGTCCGTCGTGCTCCGGATCGCGGCGCCGCCTGCCCGCCGCACCGAGCACGAGCAGCGGCCTGGTGAATTGCTCGGGCATCTCTCTCCTCGGGGGTTTCGCGCGGCAATTCGATTCGCCCAACGAGTCGTCGCGGCGCCGCACGACGTTACACGCGCGTGGTCGACCCGGATACCTTGCCGAATAACCGCCGGAGTTCGCCACCGAATTCCGGTCGAACAAAAACACCGTTCAATTCGACGGCGTGGGCGGATCCAGCGGCAGGGTGCGGCCGAGAATGGCGAACGCCCGCGGATCACCGGCGAAGTAGTAGTCCCGCAGCACGTCGGCGAAACCGACGCGGCGGTAGAGCTTCCACGCCCGGCTGGTGCCCTCCGGGGTGGACAGCAGCACCCTGGCGTTGTCCACCCCGTCGAGCAGGCGGCGCAGCAGGTCTTCGCCGATACCGGCGCCCTGCTGGTCCGGCCGCACGTGGATCTCGGTCAGCTCGAAGTAGTCACCGAGCCAGCGGCTGGCGGCCTCCTGGCCTTCGCGCTGCAGCAGGCCGCGCCGCACCTGTTCGTGCCACCACTGCCCGACGCTGCCCCGGTAGCCGTAGGCCAGCCCGAGCAGCGTGTCCTCCTCGTCGAGCGCGGCGACGCAGCGCCAGCCCTCGCGCAGGGCGTGCGTCAGCCACATCGGCGCGCGCTGCTCCGCCGTGCCGTCGGGATAGCGCATGGCGCTGACGTAGATGTCGAGCGCTTCGGGGAGCCGCGCCCGGAACTCCGCCTGGGACAGGCGGGCGAACCGGGTGTAGCCGGAGGAGGTCGCGGTCACGGGTGTGCATTCTCCCGCGCGCCGGCCAGCGCGCCCGCACGACCCCCGGTGAGCGCGAGCAGTTCGGCGTAGGTGGTGGGGAAAACCGCTTTCGCGTGGCCCGCGGCCGCCCAGACCACGTCGTACTGCCGCAACGCGGTGTCCACCAGCGTGGTCAGCTTCGCCGGGTGCCCGACCGGCGCCACGCCGCCGATCACCTGGCCGGTGTGCTGCTTGACGAAGGCGGGATCGGCCTTGCCGACGGCCGAAGCGCCGGACAGCTCGGCGAGCGTGGCCACGTCGGCGCGGTGCGCGCCGGAGGTGAGCGCGAGCAGCGGGCCGTCACCGTCGTCGAAGGTGGCGCGGAAGACCAGGCTGTTGGCGATGGCGCCGACCGGCACCCCGAGCGCTTCGGCGGCCTGCGCGGCGGTGCGGACTTCGGCGGGCAGTACCCGGATGCCGTCGGCGGCGCTGGGCAGGCCCGCCTCGGCGAGTGCGGCCGCCACCTTGGCGATCGCGGGGTGTTCGAAGGTGCTCATGCCGTCCATCAGATCACGGGACGCCAGGCCGGCGCAGCGTCCCTGCCCCGCCCACTTGGCGAATCGCCGCCGACGGGTTACTGTGGAGTTCGAACATACGTTCGACGCTCGGTGGGCGCCCGCCGAGAGGTGCCCGGCGGCGGGGCGGGGGAAGCGTTTCGCCGCCGGGTGCCGCGACCACCCGGTCCCCCGGGAAAGCGAAAGGCTGCCGTTATGTCCACAGCGATCACTTCACGAGTGTGCGCCGCGCAGACGATGCTGCCGATGTCCCTGCGACCGCCGGCGCCGCCGGCGGCGGTCTCGCTGCTCGCCAGGGCCCGCCGGGCGCTGACCGAGGCGAGCCGCGAAACCGAGCCCGCCGAGCGGTTCGTGGCCGCCTACCTGGCCGCGCACAAGTCGGCCGCGGCCGTGGTCGCCGCGCGTGGCCGCCCGCACCGCGGTCGCGCCAGACCAGCCAGCGTGTGGGTGCTGCTGGAAGCCGCCGTGCCCGAACTGAAGGAGTGGGCGCTGTTCTTCGCGGCCAATTCCGCGACGCAGGCCGCGCTGCTGTCCGGCACCAGCCGCCGCCCGAGCGCGGAGACCGCCGACGAGTTGTTCGAGCAGAGCGCGCAGTTTCTCGAGCTGGCCCGTCAGGCCGTGCACGGGAGCAGTTGATGTGGGCGCACGACCTCGTCGATCCCGGCCGGTTGCTGGACGTGATCGCTACCGAGGGCGAGTCGCTGAGCGAGCTCGCGCGCACGACCGCGCCGGAAGCGCCGGTGCCCGCCTGTCCCGGCTTCACCACCGACGGGCTGCTGCGGCACGTGGGCAGCGTGTGCCGGGTGGTGACGGCGCGGCTGGCGGGTGGCGAGCCGCCTGCCCACTGGCAGCGTGAGCCGGACGCGGAGCAGACGACCGAGGAGTACCTGCGCACCGGGCTGCGCGAGCTGCACGCCCGGCTGGTCGCGCACCCGCCCGGTGAGTGGGCCTCCACCTGGTCGCCGGAGGACGAGTCCTATTTGTTCTGGCGCCGCCGGATGGCGCACGAGGTCACCGTGCACCGGGTCGACCTGGAGGAGGCCGCCGGGCGGGAACGCGGCCACATCGGGGAGGACGTCGCGCTCGACGGGGTGGACGAGGTGCTCCGCGTCTGGTTCGCGCACCGGCTCTTCCAGCTGGGCCTGTCCGGCACCAGGGAGGGCTCGGTGGCGGTGCGCACCGGTGACCACAGCTGGTTCGCCAGGGCCGGTCCGGGGGAGACGCATGCCTGGCGCTGCACCGAGGAGGAGGCCGATCGGGCCGACGCCCAGGTCACCGGTCCGCCGGTGGTGGTCTACCTCTGGTTGTGGGGCAGGCTGCCCAACGGCGCGGTGGAGCAAAGCGGCGACTTCGACGCGATCGCCCAGCTGTGGGCGCTGCTGCGGCTGGCCACCCGATAGCGGATCCATGGGGAAGTGGATCGGGCTAGGGTGCTTTTCACAAGTCTTGTTCGCGCTCTCCGCGCCCGGGCGGCCCTGGCGGCACCGGGCCTTCGGCCGAGTACAAGGCCGAACGCCCGGGCACCGCCAGGAACCACCTGGATCACGGAGCCCATCGAACAGGCTCGTGAAACACGTCCTAGGTTGGTGGTCATGACGTTGAAAGCGGTGGTCTTCGCGGTGGCCCGCCCGCGGGCGGTCGCCGGGTTCTGGTCGTCCTTTGTGGACTGGCCGATCACGGTGGACCGCCCCGGCCGCGTCGAGCTCACCTCGGCCGCGGCCGGTTTTTCGCTGGCCTTCGAGCAAACCGCGACACCGAAGACGGTGAAGAACCGGATCCACCTGGACCTGGCCAGTTCCTCCGCCGCGGCCCAGA
This sequence comes from Amycolatopsis albispora, assembly GCF_003312875.1. Taxonomy (NCBI): domain Bacteria; kingdom Bacillati; phylum Actinomycetota; class Actinomycetes; order Pseudonocardiales; family Pseudonocardiaceae; genus Amycolatopsis; species Amycolatopsis albispora. Next base: position 3,700,306 of record NZ_CP015163.1, on the reverse strand, counting down.
AGTCCATTGTGGACAAGGCGCTGGCGCTGGGCGCCACCCGAGCGGACATCGGCCAGGGCGAGCTGCCGTGGGAGGTGCTGGCCGATCCCGGCGGCAACGAGTTCTGCGTGCTGGAGCCGCGGCCGGAGTACGCCGAAACCGGGGTGCTGGCCGCCGTGGTGCTCGACAGCGGGCCGGTCGAGCCCGCCGCCTTCGAGCAGCTGGCGGAGTTCTGGTCCACCACCTCGGGCTGGCCGATCGTCAAGCGGCATCCGGTGCAGATCGGGCTGCGTGCACCCAGCGGGGTCGGCCCGTGGCTGGAGGTCCTGCGTGACGGTGACGCCAAGCAGGTCGAGGACAGGGTGCGCCTGGAGGTGACGGGCCCCGCGCCCGGCCTGCGCCAGGATCCGGGCGGCAACGACTTCCGGGTTGTTTCCCCCGGGTGACCGGGGGTGCGCATCAGCTGACAAGGCCGAAACACCCACGCCCCCGACCGGCAACAACCGGGGCGGACCGTGGGGTGATGGACATGGGCCGAACGCGCACCACCACCGCAATCGTTCCGGGCGTCGCCGCGAACACCGCGGGCCACACGGACACCACTGCCACCTGGCGGCTGCGGATCCGCATGGACGACAGCCCCGGCACCCTGGCCAGGGTCACCATCCGGCTGGCCGATCTCGGCTGCAACATCCTGGGCCTGCAGGTCATGCCGGTCCCCGGCGGCGTGGTCGACGAGCTGGTGCTCCGCCCGGCCGCCGGCCTCAGCCGTGCCGAACTCGTCGAGGCGCTGGCCGCGGAAGGCGCTGACTGCGCCGGGGTCACCGACGCTGACGTGCACGAGCTGGTGGACCCGTCCGCCGCCGCGCTGGCCGCTGTCGGCCGCGCGGTCGACGACCCAGCCGCCGTGGCCGACGTGCTGCGTGAGGTGCTGGCCGCGGACGTGGTCACCCTGGTGCCCGCGGCCGAAGCCAACCCGGTGCGCACCGAAGGCGGCCACCGCCGGGTCTTCCCGGCCGGCCGGGACGGCGCGCTGGTCGCCCGCCGCAGCTGGGCGCCGTTCGTGCAGCTGGAGATCACCCGCGCGCAGGCCATGCTCGACCTGCTCGTCGCGGTACGGGCGAACCTGTCCGGCCCCGCCGTGGTGACCTGCGAGGACGGCGCCATGGTGGTGCTGCGCCCCGGCAGGCCCGCTGACGCCGACGCGGTTTTCGCGCTGCACTCGCGGTGCTCGATGAGCACCATGTTCCACCGCTACCACACCGGTGTGCGCACCGTGCCCCGCCGCTGGCTGCACCGGCTGCTCATGCCGCCGCGCGGGCTGAGCCTGCTCGCCGTCGCCGGGCGTGAGGTGGTCGCCCTCGGCCAGCTGATCCCGGCCGCCACCGGCGGCACCGCCGAGGTGTCCCTGCTGGTCGAGGACGGCTGGCAGCGGCAGGGCCTCGGCACCGCGTTGATCGGCAGGCTCGCCGAACTGGGCGCTGCCGCCGGGCACCACGAGCTGACCGCGGTCTGCCTGCCCGGCCAGGACGCCGTGCGCCGGGCCGCTCTGCGCGCGGGCCTGCGTGCCCCGCTGCCCGAGGACGGCGTGCTCCGCATCGCGATTCCCTGAGCGCGAAGTGGCCTCCGGCACTCAAGGGGGGAGGAAGCTCCGGAGGCCGCAGTTCAGCCTACGGCGACCCGCTGTCGTCTCGCTGTCACAAACCGCCACTCACTGACCCCGCGGTCAGCGGCGCGACCAGAACCAGTCCTTGCCCCTGGCCTCACGCAACGCCTTCTTCTTGCGGTCCTGGGTCAGCCGGTCGAGGTAGAGCAGCCCGTCGAGGTGATCGGTCTCGTGCTGCAGGCACTGCGCCAGCACGTCGTCGCCCTCCACCACGATCGGCTCGTTGCGCAGGTCGACGCCCTTCACCACGGCGTGCTTCGCCCGGACGGTCGGGAACCACAGCTCCGGCACGGACAGGCAGCCCTCGGTGATCTCGTGGGTCTCCTCGGAGAGCTCAACGATCTCCGGATTGATCACGTACCCCTTGAGCGAGCCCACGTCGTAGCTGAACACCCGCAGGTTCACCCCGATCTGCGGGGCGGCGAGCCCGGCCCGGCCGGGTGCGTCGACGGTGTCCAGCAGGTCGGTCACCAGCGCCTCGGTGGACTTGTCGAACCGGGTGACCGGATCGCTGACCGTTTTCAGCACCGGATCGCCGAAGTACCGCAGCTCCCGCAACGCCATGAATCTGTTCCTTCGTTAGGCCCCAGCTTTCCCCGCAGTTTAGGAGGCCCTCAGGCCCGCAACCGCAGACCCTTCGGTGTCGCCCGGAATCCGGCTTCGCGGAGGATTTCGGCGAGCGCGGAGGTCAGTGCCTGTTCGCCGTCGGCCCGCTGCACCGACAACTGCCCGAGCCAGCCGGACCGCACCGCCGTGGACAACGCCTCCGCCGCGGCCCGCAACGCCGGTTCCGCCTCGGTGAACGACAGCAGCGAGCGCCCGCCGCGTTCCACGTACAGCACCGGCACCCCGTCGACCAGCACCGCGAGCGCCCCGGCCTTCCTGGCCGGGCGGTGCTTGGTCTCGCCCACCGCGGCGGGCCAGTCGAGCGCGGCCCCGTACGGCTGGGCCGGGTCGGTGGCCGCCAGCACCACCGCGCCGGTGGCCGTGCGCCCGCCCGCGTTGTCCGACATCGCCCGCAGCCGGTCCACCGCGCCCTTCGCCGCGAACTGGGCCGCGCCGAGCCCTTCCACCACATAACCCCGGATCACCTGGCCGGAGTCCTCCATGCCGCGCAACACCTTGTAGATCCCGGAAAACCCGCCGGTGACCCGTTCGGTGTCGAGCGCACCCCTGGTCAGCACGCCATGCCGTTCCAGGAAGGCCTCGGTCCTCGCGTGCGTGCGCCGCGTGGGCTCGGTCTCCCGGTTCGGGGTGAGCCCCCAGCGCCCGGCGACCGTCGGCGGCCCGGTTCGCGAGGGCATCGCGGGCCGGGCGGCCCGCATCCGCGCGTACCGGCCGCGCGGCGCCGACCGGCGTGGTTTGTGCGCCGCGCCCGCCCCGGAAACCTGCGCCCGCATCGGGGCGAGCGTGTCACCGGTGACCAGCCCGGCCCACACCAGGTCCCACAGCGCGGTCACCACGTCCCCGTCGTTGGGCGGGGTGTCCACCAGCACCGAAATCCGGTCCACCAGCTGGCGGAAGAACAGCGCCCCGCCGTCCAAAGTGGACAGGATCGCGGCGTGCACCGGACCGTCCGGCGGGTTCTCCTCCACCTCGGGCAGCAGCAGGTCGGCGACGTCGGCCGGGGCGAGCGCCAGCCAGCCGTCGCTGCCCGGCAGCGTGCCGCACCCGGCCCAGACCACCTCGCCGGCGGTGGTCAGCTCGTCGAGCAGGGCCGGGTGGTACCCCGGCAGCCTGCTGGGCAGGATCAGCGACTCCACCGCGCTGGCCGGCAGCGGCGCCCCGGCCAGCTGCTCCACCACCGACAGCACGTCGTCCGCGGTCGGCGCCGACCGCATCCGCGCGCCGATCCCGTGCCACGCGGGCAGGAACCGCCCCAGCGCGGCGGGCTCCACCGGCTCGACCTCGGCACGCAGCTTCGCCAGCGAGGCCCGCCGCAACCGCCGCAGCACCGCCGAATCGCAGTACTCCAGCCCCAGGTCGTGCGGTTCTCGTTCGCCAGGGTGACCCACCGGGCTCAGCTCACCGCGGACCAGCCTGCCCTCGGTGGTGAGCCTGTCGAGCACACCGGTCACCACCGCCGGCCCCAGCCCGAACCGCTCCGCCGCCTGCCGCGCGGTGAACGGCCCGCGCGTCCGGGCGTACCGGATGAGCAGCCCGCCGAGCGGATCCGGCACCGGCTCGGTGAACGCCTCCGGCACACCGACCGGCAACGCCACCCCGAGCGCGTCACGGACCCGCCCCGCGTCCTCGATCGCGAGGAACCGTTCCGCCCCGGCGATCCGCACCCGGATCGCCCGCCGGGCCGACTCCAGTTCGGTCAGCCATTCCGGCTGGATGCCCCGCTGCCCGGCTTCCTCCACCGACAGGTCACCGAGGAACCGCAGCAGATCGGCGGCGTCCTCCGCGTGCCGGGCGTGCCGATCCTCGTCCAGCCGCTGCAACGAGCGCTCCACCTCGGCGACGGTCTCCGCGTCGAGCAGTTCGCGGATCGCCTCGGTGCCGAGCAGTTCGGCCAGCAGCGTGGAGTCCAGCGACAGCGCCGCCGCCCGCCGCTCGGCCAGCGGCGCGTCCGTTTCGTAGAGGAACATGCCGACGTAGCCGAAGAGCAGGCTCCGCGCGAACGGCGACGGCGACGGCGTCTCCACCTCGACCACCCGGACCTTGCGTGCCCGCACGTCCGCCATCAGCTCGCGCAGCCCGCCGACGTCGTACACGTCCTGCAGGCACTCCCGCATGGCTTCGAGCACCACCGGGAACCGCTCGTACTTCGCCGCCACCGACAGCAGTTGGGAAGCCCGCTGCCGTTGCTGCCACAGCGGACTCCGCCGCCGCGGATCGCGCCGGGGGAGCAGCAGCGAGCGCGCCGCGCACTCACGGAACCGCGCGGCGAACAACGCCGAACCACCCACCTCGGCGATGATCAGCTGCTCGACCTCCTCCGGGTCGAGCAGCACGTCGTCCACCTCGACCCGGACGTCCGCGCCCTCGGCGTCGAGCGCGTCCGGCAACCGCAGCACGATGCCGTCGTCGGAATGGGCCACCTGCGCGTCCACCCCGCGGTTCTCCCGCAGCCGCGCGGCGATCGCCAGCGCCCACGGCGCGTTCACCTGCGCGCCGAACGGGGAGTGCAGGATCACCCGCCAGTCGCCCAGCTCGTCGCGGTAGCGCTCGAGCAGGACCGTGCGGTCGTTCGGCACGTGCCGGGTGGCCGACCGCTGCTCGGCCAGGTAGGCCAGCAGGTTGCCGGTGGCGAACTCGTCGAGCCCGGCCTTCCCGGCCCGCTCGCGTGCCGCCTCCTCGTCCAAAGTGGACAGCTCGCGGACGAAGGCACCCAGCGCCCGCCCCAGTTCCAGCGGCCTGCCCGGCGCGTCCCCCTTCCAGAACGGCATGCGGGCCGGTTCGCCGGGAGCGGGCACCACGATCACCCGGTCGTGCGTGATGTCGGTGATCCGCCAGGACGAGGTGCCGAGCAGGATGGTGTCGCCCACCCGCGACTCGTAGACCATTTCCTCGTCCAGCTCGCCCACCCGCGAGCCCGGCCTGCCCTCGGCACCCGGCGTCATCACGGTGAACAGCCCGCGATCCGGGATGGTGCCGCCCGAGGTGACCGCCAGCCGCTGTGCCCCCGGCCGCCCGCGCAGCTCGCCGGTGACTCTGTCCCAGGTGATCCGCGGCCGCAGCTCACCGAACTCCTCGCTGGGGTACCGGCCGGCGAGCATGTCCAGCACGGCGTGCAGCGCGTCGTCCGGCAGCCCGGCGAACGGCGCCGCGCGCCGGACCAGCCCGGCCACCTCTTCCACCGTCCACGGCTCCAGCGAAACCATCGCCACCACCTGCTGGGCCAGCACGTCCAGCGGGTTGCGCGGATACCGCACCGCCTCGATCGCCCCGGCCGCCATCCGCTCGGCGACCACCGCGCAGGAGACCAGGTCACCGCGGAACTTCGGGAACATCACCCCGCTGGAGACCGCGCCCACCTGGTGCCCGGCCCGGCCGACGCGCTGCAGCCCGGAGGCCACCGTCGGCGGCGCCTCGATCTGCACCACCAGATCGACCGCGCCCATGTCGATGCCCAGCTCCAGCGAGGAGGTCGCCACCACGCACGGCAGCCGCCCCGACTTCAGTTCTTCTTCCACGTGGGTGCGCTGCTCGCGCGACATCGATCCGTGGTGCGCCCGCGCCACCACCGGCTCCGCTCCGGTGGACAGGCCCGATTCGCCGATCGCCTCGGCCGGGTACCGCTGCCCCGGCTGCAACTCCGAACCGATCTCGGTGGCCAGTTCGTTCAACCGCGAGGTGAGCCGCTCGGTCAGCCGCCGCGAGTTCGCGAACACGATGGTCGAGCGGTGGGCTCGGATCAGCGCCAGCACCCGCTCTTCCACCGCTGGCCAGATCGACGGGCGCCTGACCTCCTCCGGTGGTTCGAGTTCACCGTCCATCGGGAACGGTGGCGCGACCTCCGGTTCCCGTGACTCCCGCGGCGCGTCCAGGTCGGCCATGTCCTCGACCGGCACCTCGACCCGGACCTCGATGGTCTTGGCCAGCTTCGGCTGCACCACCCGCACCGGCCGCCCGCCGCTGAGGAAGGCGCTCACCTCGTCGAGCGGGCGGACCGTGGCCGACAACCCGATCCGCTGGGCCGGTTTCGGCAGCAGCGCGTCCAGCCGCTCCAGCGACAGCGCCAGATGCGCCCCGCGCTTGCCGCCCGCCACCGCGTGCACCTCGTCGACGATCACCGTCTCCACCCCGCGCAGCGACTCCCTGGCCGACGAGGTGAGGATGAGGAACAGCGACTCCGGCGTGGTGACCAGGATGTCCGGCGGGGTGCGCTGGAACGACCGGCGCTCGGCGGCGGTGGTGTCACCGGTGCGCATGCCGACCTCGATCTCCGGCGGCCGCAGCCCGAGCCGCCGCGCCGCCTGGGAAATACCGGCCAGCGGCGCGCGCAGGTTGCGCTGCACGTCGACCGCGAGCGCCTTGAGCGGCGAGACGTACAGGATCCGGCAACGGTGCAGCGCGCTCTCCGGCGGCGGCTCCACGGTCAGCCGGTCCAGCGCCCACAGGAAGGCGGACAGCGTCTTGCCCGAGCCGGTCGGCGCGACCACCAGCGCGTGCTCGCCGGCGTGTGCCGCTCGCCACGCTCCCTCCTGCGCCTGGGTGGGCGCGGCGAAGGCCCCCGCGAACCAATCCCTGGTCGCGGGGGAGAAGAGGTCCAGCACTCCGGTCACGCTGTCCATCTTGCGCCGGGGGTCCGACAATTTCGCGACGGGGGAATCTGGCGGGTGGCCATACGCGCCGGTCGCCGACGTGGGAACATCACCGCGTTCGTCCCGCTGGGGGGCTTGGAGAGGGGAGAGTCGTGCGGATCCTGTCGGTGGACCTCGGGACCTCGAACACGGTGGCCGTGCTGTCCGCACACGGACGAGCGCCCCGCGTGGTCGAGGTGGACGGTTCGGCGAACATGCCGTCCGCGGTGTTCGCCGGCGAGGACGGCACGCTGATGGTGGGCCGGGACGCCGAACGCCGCGCCCGGCTGGACCCGACGCGCTTCGAACCCAACCCCAAGCGCCGCGTGGACGAGCAGACCCTGTTGCTGGGCAACGACATCGTGCCGGTCAGCGAGGCATTGGCGGCGATCCTGCGCCGCGTGCTCGACGAAACCTCCCGCCAGCTCGGCGGCGAGCAGCCCGACGAGGTCCGGCTGACCCACCCCGCGCAGTGGGGCCCGGTGCGCCGCAACGTCCTGCTCTCCGCGGCACGGCTGGCCGGGATGGGCACGAACCTGTCGCTGGTGCCCGAGCCGGTCGCGGCCGCCGCGCACTTCGCCTCGTTCCCCGGCAAGACGCTGGCCCCCGGCCAGGCGCTCGCCGTCTACGACCTCGGGGCGGGCACCTTCGACGTGGCGGTGGTCGGCGCCACCCAGAACGGGTTCACCGTGCTCGCCGAGGACGGCCTGCCCGACCTCGGCGGCCTCGACGTGGACCAGGCGCTGCTGGTGCACGTCGGCCGTGAGGTCTCGCACAAGGACCCCCAGCGCTGGCAGCGGCTGCTCCGCCCGGAGTCCACTCCGGACCGGCGCACCCGGCGCGCGCTGCAGGAGGACGTGAAGGCGGCCAAGGAGGCGCTTTCCCGGCACCCGCAGACCGAGGTGCCGATGCCGGAGCCGTTCGCCGACGTGCTGGTCACCCGTTCCGAGCTGGAGGCGCTGGTCCGGCCCGCGATGCTGCGCAGCGTCGAGCTGCTCTCGCGGACCGTGCGCTCGGCGGGGCTGTCCCCGGACCGGCTGGTCGGCATCTACCTGGTCGGCGGGTCCTCCCGGCTGCCGCTGGTCGGCAGCATGATCGCGGAGAAGCTGGGCGTGGTCCCGGCGAGCCTCGACCAGCCGGAGACCGCGGTCGCGCTCGGCGCGCACCACGTCGCCCGCGACGGCATCAGCATGCGCACCCAGCACGTCGAAGGCCACCTGGCGGCCAACGGCACCGGCACGCACACCGTGACGCCGGGCCTGCCGGGACCCCCGCCGCAGCAGCCGGTGCCCTCGATGCCCGGCCCCTACCAGCAGCAGGGCGCCCCCGCGCCGAACTTCCCGTCGAACTTCCCGCCCAGCGGGCCGCAGCAGGCGCTCGGCGGTCAGCAGCAGGCCCCGTCGAACTTCCCCACCTATTCGCTGTCCGGGCAGAACGAGGGCGGGGACGCGGCGGCCAAGAAGAAGAAAAAGCTGGTCATCGGCATCTCGGCGGCGGTGGCCGTGGTGGTGGCCGCGGCCGCGGCGTTCTTCTTCTGGCCAACGGGCTCGGCCACCACCTACACCGCGCAGGAGTGCGCGCAGCCGGGGCAGCCCGACGGCGCCGACGGGCTCACCGGCTGCATGCGGCAGCTGGCCGGGCACGTGGCCGACAACGGCCAGTGCTCACCCGGCATCCGCGGGGCGGCCGCCCCGCCGGACGTGGCCGCGCTCGGCGTCGCGGTCACCTGCTCGGCGCCCGGCCGGGCGGGCACGCAGATCAACTACGTGCACGCCAAGGACGCCGACCTGGTCAAGCAGCACACCGACTCGCTGCTGAACACCGCCGGCGGCGGTGACAGCGACAAGGTCGAGGCGGACTGGAAGGGCAACGGCCTGCAGGGCCGCTACACCTCGGCGAGCAGCCCGGCCACCTCGGTGCTGGTGTTCACCGTCAGCGACCGGCCGCTGGTCGGGTTCATCTACCAGGTCAACGACCAGAGCCAGCCGAATCCGCCGGGACCGTCGGAACTGGCGGACTACTTCGAGCAGCAGGTTCAGCCGGGCGAGTGACCCCGCCTCAGCGCCTGCGGTTGTTCCGCAGGGCGCGCAGGCCGACCACGATCGCCGCGACCAGCGTCGCGGCCGAAGCGATGGCCAGCGCGGTGCCGCCCCACGCGGGCATCTCCTGGGCCAGGTGCATGTGTTCACGGTACCGCTGTCTACGCTGGGCGCGATGCGTATCACGGTGTTCCGGCGGTTGATGGCGGACGAGTTCGGCCCGGCCAGGGCCGAGACCCTGAGCAAGGATCACCAGTTCAGCGGGCTCGGCGGGCGGACGGTGGAGCAGGCGCTGGCCGCCGGTGTCCCGGCCAAGGAGATCTGGCAGGAGGTCTGCGTGGCCTTCGAGATCCCCGCCGAACGCCGATGAACCAACCACGCGGGCGTGTCGCTGTCAACCTCGAACACGTGTTCGGCTATGGTGTTGTCCACAACGCGATGGTCGATCCACAGATCGCGGCCTGTGCCCGGAAATTGTCGGACCCGGCCCGTAGCGTCGGCATCGACAACTGACAGCCCCGGCACCAGCCACAGGCAAGCCAGCCGGAAACCGGCTCCGACCAACGAGGTGGAATCCATGCCAGCAGCACCGGACAGGGACAAGGCGCTCGAGCTCGCCCTGGCGCAGATCGACAAGCAGTACGGCAAGGGCTCGGTGATGCGCCTCGGTGACGAGGGGCGCGCGCCGATCGCGGTGATCCCCACCGGCGCCATCGCGCTGGACATCGCGCTCGGCATCGGCGGCCTGCCGCGCGGCCGCGTGGTGGAGATCTACGGCCCGGAGTCCTCCGGTAAGACCACGGTCGCCCTGCACGCGGTGGCCAACGCCCAGCGCAACGGCGGCATCGCCGCGTTCATCGACGCCGAGCACGCGCTGGACCCGGAGTACGCCAAGGCGCTCGGCGTGGACACCGACGCGCTGCTGGTGTCCCAGCCGGACACCGGTGAGCAGGCGCTGGAGATCGCGGACATGCTGATCCGCTCCGGCGCGCTGGACATCCTGGTCATCGACTCGGTGGCCGCGCTGGTGCCGCGCGCCGAGATCGAGGGCGAGATGGGTGACTCGCACGTAGGCCTGCAGGCGCGCCTGATGAGCCAGGCGCTGCGGAAGATCACCGGTGCGCTGAGTAACTCCGGCACCACCGCGATCTTCATCAACCAGCTGCGCGAGAAGGTCGGCGTGATGTTCGGCTCGCCGGAGACCACCACCGGTGGCAAGGCGCTGAAGTTCTACGCCTCGGTCCGGCTCGACGTGCGCCGCATCGAGACGCTGAAGGACGGCGGCGAGCCGGTCGGCAACCGCACCCGCGTCAAGGTGGTCAAGAACAAGGTCGCGCCGCCGTTCAAGCAGGCCGAGTTCGACATCCTCTACGGCAAGGGCGTCTCGCGCGAAGGCTCGCTCATCGACATGGGCGTGGACCAGGGCCTCGTCCGGAAGTCGGGTGCCTGGTACACCTACGAGGGCGACCAGCTGGGGCAGGGCAAGGAAAACGCCCGCAAGTTCCTGCTGGACAACCCGGACATCGCCAACGAGATCGAGAAGAAGATCAAGGAAAAGCTCGGCATCGGCGCCCAGCTGGACGCCGAAGACGCCGTCGCCCCAGCCCCAGTCGACTTCTGATCCCAAGAGCGCAACGAGCAGTCGAACCGGACCGCTCAGCGCCGAGCAGGTGTGTTGCTCAGCGCAGGGGAGCAAGCGTGCTGGCTCAACGCAGAGCGCAGTCAGGTTGGCTCAGCGCAGGGAGCAGGCGTGCTAGCTCAGGGCTGCGGGCAGTCCACCGCCGAGAGACCAGGCGGTGCCGCGTAGGCGTGCTGGTTCAGCGTGGAGGGCAGTCGGGTTGGCTCGGCGCAGTGCGCGGGCGGCTGGCTCCGGGCTAAGAGCGGGCTGGCCGACTCAGCGTCGAGAGACCAGGCGTGCCGCTCAGGGCGGCGCGTAGGCGTGCTGGCTCAACGCAGAGCGCAGTCGGGTTGGCTCGGCGCAGGGGAGCAGGCGTGCTGGTTCAGCGTGGAGGGCAGTCGGGTTGGCTCGGCGCAGTGCGCGGGCGGCTGGCTCCGGGCTAAGAGCGGGCTGGCCGACTCAGCGCCGAGAGACCAGACGGCCGCTCAGTGCAGGCGTGCTGGCTCAGGGCGAAGGGCAGTTGGGCTGGCTCGGCGTACGGAGCAGGCGGCTGGCTGAGGGCTGGCGTGCTGGCTCCGGGCTGAGAACGGTCGGGCAGGCTCAGCGTAGGAGGGAGCAGTCGGGCTGGGCTCAGAGGCGAGAGCGAGCGTGCTGGCTCAGCGCCCTGTCCCGCCACTCGCCTGACTCTCCGGGCCCACGCTCGGCACGGTGACCGTCCCACCGCCCATCCACGCCGGGACGGTGCCGCGGGTCCGCCCCCACATCGGGGGCGGCGCCGCTGGCCCGGCCCCACCGGGGACGGCACCGCGGCGTAGCTGGCTGACCGGCCGCGAAACGGCCGACCGATGCCAGACGACCGACTGGTGCCAGTTGGCCGACCCGTCGTGAAACGCGCTGATCGGTGCCAGTTGGCTGACCGGTCTCGAACGACCGAGCAGTCTCAGTCGGCCGAACGGGTGCCAACTCGCCGACGAGCGAGATGATCGGCCACCCTGGAAGCCGACCGGCCAGCTGGCGGATCGGCACCGGGTGGCGGGTCGGCAGCGGCTGGGCCACCGGCCTCGGAAGGCCAGGCGGCACCGGCTAGCTGCTCTCGCTGGAAAGCCGACCGGCGACAGATAGCCGACCGGCGCGGAGAGCTGACCGGCGCCGGATAGCCGACCGGCGCGGAGGGCTGACCGGCGACGGATAGCCGATCGGTGCCGGAGGGCTGACCGGCGCCGGATAGCCCATCGGTGCCGGAGGGCTGACCGTTGTCGGTAGCCAACCGGGGCCGGAGAGTTGAGCGGTGCCAGTCGGTCGACCGGTCCGGATGGTCGGCCGGTGCCAGCTGGCTGGCCCCGGGAATCCGGGCGGCGCAATGAGCGAATCGGCGGCGCGGGCGCACCGCGGTGCCGAATGCCGAACCGGGCAACCGGTCCCGCCGGGGTTGTGACGGAAAGATCTGAGTAGGAGAGCAGTGCCGAGGCTTAATCCCGAGGAGCTGTCGCCGGAGGAGCGGGCGAAGAAGGCCAAGGAGGTCTGCTTCGACCTGCTCGCCGCGCGGCCCCGGACCAAGGACGAACTGCGGCAAGCCTTGCGCCGCAAGGGGTTTGACGAGGACACCCGCGAGACCATTCTCGGCAAGCTGGACAACGCCGGTCTGGTCGACGACGCGGCCTTCGCCGAAGTATGGGTGCGGTCGCGGCACAACCACCAGGGGCTGGCCCGCAACGCGCTGGTGGCCGAACTCAAGCGCAAGGGCGTGGACGCCGAGATCGCGGTGCAGGCCGCGGGCGAGGTGGACCGGGAAGCCGAAGAGCAGAAAGCACGGGAGCTGGTGCGCAAACGCCTGCGCACCCTGGGAAACGTCGACGAGCAGACAGCCATCCGCCGCCTGCTCGGCACCCTCGCCCGCAAGGGGTATCCCCAGGGCCTGGCCTACACCGTCATCCGCGACGAACTCCGTGAATACGGCGCCGACCCCACCACCCTCCCCGACTACATCCCGGACTAGGGCGCAAACCGTTCTCAGGGCTGGTGAATACTGAAGGTGCCGCCCTGGGGACCGGCGAGCATGGCCAGCTGACCCACCGGGGTGGCAAACGGCGCCATCAGCACCGAGCCACCCAGGGACGGAGCCACTTCAACCGTGGCGGCGACGTTGTCCACGGCGAAGTAGACGTGCCAGTGATTCGGCAGGTCCCCGCCGGGTGACGGGCTCACGCCCGCCACATCCGACCCACCTGCCTGGAACATGGTGTACTTCTCGCCGTCCATACCGGTTTCGGTGACGCCCAGGCCCAGCACCCGCTGATAGAACGGCACCACCTGCTCGGGTGCGGACGTGAGCAGCTCGTTCCACACCACCCCGCCCGGTTCGTTGACCAAGCCCGCGCCGATGTGCGAATACGCCTGCCACAGGCAGAACACGGCCCCACCCGGATCACTCGCCACGGCCATGCGGCCGTAGTCCGCCACGTCGAACGGCGCCATCACCAGCTTGCCGTCGGTCGGCTCGATCTTCGCGCACGTGGTGTCCACGTTCTCGACCGCGAAGTACGTGTTCCACATCGGCGGCATCCCCCGCTGCGCGGGCGGTTGCGCAGAGAGCGCGGCCACCGCCGAACCGTTCTTCAGCGCCATCGAGTAAACGCCCCCGCCGGGCACCGGATCGTCCTGGAACTCCCAGCCCAGCAGGCGCCCGTAGAACGCCTTCGCCGACTCCTGGTCCGTGGTCGGCAGGTCCGTCCAATTCGGGGTGCCTTCGGCATACGTGGTACGCAACGGCATCGCGAGCCTCCCAGTGCGGCGCGTCGGACAGGCCCAACCTGCACCTGCCCGCGCGCCCGCACCAGGGTCCAAAGGCCCCGAAAAAGATCAGCGCAGCTTCGCCGCTTCCGCCGCCAGCTGCTCGATCCGCGCGAAGTCCTTCGCCGCCAGCGCGTCCTTCGGCGTCAGCCACGAACCGCCGATGCAGCCCACGTTGGGCAGCGCCAGGTACTTCGGCGCCGACGCCACCGTGATCCCACCCGTGGGGCAGAACTTCAGCGACGGCAACGGTCCGGCGATCGACTTCAGGTAGTCGACCCCGCCACTCGCCTCGGCCGGGAAGAACTTCAGCGCGCTCAGCCCGCGCTCGGCCAGCCGCATCGCCTCCGACACCGTGCTCGCGCCGGGCAGGAACGGCAGCCCGGTGGCAAAGCAGGCGTCCAGCACACCGTCCGTGGTGCCCGGGGTGACCAGGAAGCGCGCGCCCGCGTCCGCGGCCTGCTTCGCCTGGTCCGGCGTGGTGATCGTGCCCGCGCCGATCAGGATGTCCGGCACCTCGGCCGCGACCCGTTCGATCGCCGCCAGCGCCACCGGGGTGCGCAGCGTCAGCTCGATCACGCCGATGCCACCGGCGAGCAGCGCCGACGCGACGGGCACCGCGTCGGCCACGTCGTCCACCACGACAACCGGCATCACGGGGGATGCCTCGAGCAGTTCCAAGCCGGTGGTCAAGCCACTACCTCTTTCGTCAGCCCGGCACCGAAGTGCCCTGGCGTGTACCCGCCGAAAACGCTCGCGCCCTGGTCAGCGGGTCCGACCGCACGACGGAGCGCCCCGAACAGTTCGCGTCCGGTGCCGGTCCAGGATGCCTCATCGGGCGGACCGTCCACCAACGGCCGTGCCGCCAGCTCGGCCGCGTCCACCAGCACCTCCAGCTGCCCGGCGTCGGCGTCCAGGCGCACCAGGTCGCCGTCGGCGATGCGGGACAGCGGCCCGCCCGCGGCGGCTTCCGGGGTCAGCTGGATCGCGGCCGGGATCTTGCCCGACGCCCCGGACATGCGGCCGTCGGTGACCAGAGCGACCTGGTACCCGCGGTCCATCAGCACGCCCAGCGCGGGCGTCAGCCCGTGCAGCTCGGGCATGCCGTTCGCCATCGGGCCCTGGTTGCGGATCACCACCACCACGTCCCGCTCCAGCTCACCGGCGCGGAACGCGGCCGAGAACTGCTCCTGCGTGGTGAACACCCTGGCCGGTGCCTCGACCACCCGGTGCTCCGGCGCCACCGCGGACACCTTGATCACCGCGCGCCCGAGGTTCCCGGTGACCATGCGCAGGCCGCCGTCGGCGGAGAACGGGCGCGAAGCCGGGCGCAGCACCTCTTCGTCGAGGCTGTGGCCGGAGGTGTCGCGCCAGGTCAGCTCGCCGTCCAGCAGCACCGGCTCCTGGCGGTACCGGTTCAGCCCCGGCCCGGCGACCGTCCGCACGTCCTCGTGCAGCAGCCCGGCGTCGAGCAGCGTGCCGATCAGGAACTGGATGCCGCCCGCGGCGTGGAAGTGGTTGATGTCCGCGCTGCCGTTGGGGTACACGCGCGCCAGCAGCGGGACCACCGCCGACAGCGAGGCGAAGTCGTCCCAGGTGAGCTGGATGCCCGCGGCCGCGGCGATCGCGGGCAGGTGCAGCGTGTGGTTGGTCGAGCCGCCGGTGGCCAGCAGCGCCACCACGCCGTTCACCACCGCCTTCTCGTCGACGACCTGGCTCAGCGGCGTGTATTCGTCACCACGCGAGATCGCCACGGCACGCCGTCCGGCTTCCTCGGTGAGCGCGCGGCGCAACGGGGTGCCGGGGTGCACGAAGGTCGCGCCCGGCAGGTGCAGGCCCATCACCTCGACGACCATCTGGTTCGAGTTCGCGGTGCCGTAGAAGGTGCAGGTGCCGGGGGAGTGGTACGACGCCGCCTCGGCCTCGAGCAGGTCCTCGCGGGTGGCCAGGCCCTCCGCGTAGAGCTGCCGCACGCGTGCCTTCTCCTTGTTGGGCAGGCCGGAGGTCATCGGCCCGGCGGGCACCAGGATCGACGGCAGGTGGCCGAAGGACAGCGCGCCGACGAGCAGGCCGGGCACGATCTTGTCGCAGACACCGAGCAGCAGCGCGCTGTCGAACATCTCGTGCGACAGCGCGATCCCGGTCGCCATCGCGATCACCTCGCGGCTGAACAGCGAAAGCTCCATGCCCGCGCGGCCCTGTGTGATGCCGTCGCACATGGCGGGCACGCCGCCGGCGAACTGGGCGACACCGCCGGCTTCGCGCACGGACACCTTGAGCCAGTCCGGGTACTCGTGCAGCGGCTGGTGTGCCGAGAGCATGTCGTTGTAGGAGGACACGATCGCCACGCCGGGACGGCGGGCCGCGCGCAGCGCTTCCTTGTCCCCGCCGGTGATCCCGGCGAAGCCGTGGGCGAGGTTGCTGCACGCGAGGCCGCGACGGGCGGGGCCTTCGTCGTGGGCGGCGGCGGTGCGTTCGAGGTACGCGGCACGGCTCGCGGCGCTGCGAGCGGCGATGCGCTGGGTCACTTCGGCGATGACGGGATGCAGACGGCTCATTCGGCGGCTCCGGTGCGGATCACGGGGATTCGGGAGTGGTCCGGTGACGGCGTCGCTGGCGTCCGGTCTTCGTGGTGACGGTCCACACAGTACCGAACAGCGAACTTCGAATCAAAATCGATCCAGATGATCCCGGAACGTGACCCCGATCACGTACGGCGACCAGGGTGTGCTACTTGTCACACTGGACAAGGCAAGGCAGAGTCAGGCATCAGCGCGCCCCACCACGGTGCGGCCCGGCCTCGGCCCCGCCGCACGAACTGACTGACCGTCGGAGGTACGTATGACCACCACCGAATTCACCGAACTGCGCCGCACCATCGGGCAGTTGCGACAGTGCGTAGGCGCGCTGCGAGCCAAGTACGGCGAGGCGCCGGCGGTGCGCCGGATCGCCAACGACGTGGAGCGGCTCGAGATCGACGTCAACGAGTTCGACGCCACGCCGCCGGTGCCCCAGCAGGCCCGCGCCACCGACCGCGCCAACGTGGTCGTGGTACCCGACACCCCTTACGACCCGTCACTCTGGCAGGGCGCGGACGACGAAGGCGTCGGCGGCTACCAGCGTGACCAGCGGTGAGCGCCCCGGCTCGCAACGAGGCAAGCCGGGCGGGCACCGGGGTCTTCGCGCCGATGCGCGCGAAGATCTCCGAACGGACCCTGCGCACGGACCGGTGGTGGCTCGGGCCGCTGCTCACCACGCTCGGCCTCGCCACGTTCGTCGTCTACGCGACGATCCGGTCGTTCGTGCGCACCGCGTACTGGGTGGAGGAGTACCACTACCTCACGCCGTTCTACTCGCCGTGCCTGAGCGATTCGTGCGTGCCGGGGTCGAGCCACTTCGGCACGCCGTTCGGTGAGCTGCCCGGGTTCATCCCGCTCGGCTTCCTCGTGCTGCCGTTCCTGCTCGGCTTCCGGCTCACCTGCTACTACTACCGCAAGGCCTACTACCGGTCGGTGTGGTTCTCGCCGCCGGCCTGCGCGGTCGCCGAACCACACGCGAAGTACACCGGCGAGACCCGGCTGCCGCTGATCATCCAGAACGCCCACCGCTACTTCTTCTACGTGGCCGTGGTGGTGGCGCTGATCAACACCTGGGACGCGATCACCGCGTTCCACGGCTCCGGCGGCGGGTTCGGCTTCGGCCTCGGCAACATCGTGCTGCTCGGCAACGTGATCATGCTCTGGGCCTACACGCTGTCCTGCCACTCGTGCCGGCACATCACCGGCGGCAGGCTCAAGCACTTCTCCAGGCACCCGGTGCGGTACTGGATGTGGACCCAGGTGACCAAGCTGAACAACCGGCACATGACGCTGGCGTGGATCACCCTCGGCACCCTGGTGCTGACCGACCTCTACGTGATGCTGGTGGCCAGCGGGACGATCACCGATCTCCGGTTCGTCAACTGAAACCCTTACCTCCCAACACTTTTCTCCGACAACGGCGTCAGAACGCACTGAGGTGGATTGATTCATGACCGAGGTCGAACGGCACAGCTACGACGTGGTGGTGATCGGTGCCGGTGGCGCCGGTCTCCGCGCGGTGATCGAGGCGCGGCAGCGCGGCCTCAGCGTGGCGGTGGTGTGCAAGTCGCTGTTCGGCAAGGCGCACACGGTGATGGCCGAAGGCGGCTGCGCGGCGTCGATGGGCAACGCGAACGAGCGGGACAACTGGCAGGTGCACTTCCGCGACACCATGCGCGGCGGCAAGTTCCTGAACAACTGGCGCATGGCCGAACTGCACGCGCGGGAGGCGCCGGACCGCGTCTGGGAGCTGGAGACTTACGGCGCGTTATTCGACCGCACCGCCGACGGCCGGATCAGCCAGCGGAACTTCGGCGGGCACACCTATCCGCGGCTGGCGCACGTCGGTGACCGCACCGGGCTCGAGCTGATCCGCACCATGCAGCAGAAGATCGTTTCGCTGCAGCAGGAGGACTTCGCCGAGCACGGCGACTACGAGGCGAAGATCAAGGTGTTCGCCGAGTGCACGATCACCGAGCTGATCAAGGACGGCGACCGGATCGCCGGGGCGTTCGGTTACTACCGCGAGAGCGGCCGGTTCGTGTTGTTCGAGACACCGGCCGTGGTGCTGGCCACCGGCGGCATCGGCAAATCGTTCAAGGTCACCTCGAACTCCTGGGAGTACACCGGGGACGGTCACGCGCTGGCGCTGCGTGCCGGGGCGACGCTGATCAACATGGAGTTCGTCCAGTTCCACCCGACCGGCATGGTCTGGCCGCCGAGCGTGAAGGGCATCCTGGTCACCGAGGGCGTGCGCGGTGACGGCGGGGTGCTGAAGAACTCCGACGACAAGCGCTTCATGTTCGAGTACATCCCCGACGTGTTCAAGGGGCAGTACGCGGACAACGAGGACGAGGCCGATCGCTGGTACACCAACCAGGAGGAGAACCGGCGCACCCCGGACCTGCTGCCGCGCGACGAGGTGGCGCGGGCGATCAACTCCGAGGTCAAGGCGGGCCGGGGGTCCCCGCACGGCGGGGTGTTCCTGGACATCGCCAGCAGGCTGCCCGCCGAGGAGATCCGCAAGCGGCTGCCCTCGATGTACCACCAGTTCAAGGAACTGGCCGATGTGGACATCACCGCCGAGCCGATGGAGGTCGGCCCGACCTGCCACTACGTGATGGGCGGCATCGAGGTCGACCCGGACACCGCGGCTTCGGTGGTGCCCGGCCTGTTCGCCGCGGGCGAGTGCTCCGGCGGCATGCACGGCTCGAACCGGCTCGGCGGGAACTCGCTGTCGGACCTGCTGGTCTTCGGCAGGCGGGCGGGCCTCGGCGCGGCGTCCTATGTGGAGGGTCTGGAGCGACGGCCGGTGGTGTCGCAGGAGCGCGTCGACGCCGCGGCGAAGATGGCGGTGGCACCGTTCGACCCGCCGGCGAACGGGGTCGAGGAAAACCCGTACACCCTGCACACCGAGCTCCAGCAGTCGATGAACGACCTGGTCGGCATCATTCGCAAGGCCGAGGAGATCGAGCAGGCGCTGGCCAAGCTCGCCGAGATCAAGCAGCGCGTGCACCAGGTCGTGGTGGAGGGGCACCGGCAGTTCAACCCCGGCTGGCACCTGGCGCTGGACCTGCGGAACATGCTGATGGTCAGCGAATGCGTGGCCAAGGCGGCGCTGATGCGCACGGAAAGCCGCGGCGGGCACACCCGTGACGACCACCCGCAGATGGATGCCCAGTGGCGCAACCGGTTGCTGGTGTGCCAGGTGGCCGACGGCGACGACGTGGTGCCGGGCGTGACGGTGACGCCGAAGCAGCAGGAGCCGCTGCGCCAGGACCTGCTCGAGCTGTTCGAGCTGAGCGAGCTGGAGAAGTACTACACCGAGGAAGAGCTGACCACGCACCCGGGAAGGCAGGCCTGAGATGGGGTACAAGGCGAGCTTCCGGGTCTGGCGCGGCGACGACACCGACGGTGAGCTGCAGGACTACACCGTCGAGGTGAACGAGGGTGAGGTCGTGCTCGACATCATCCACCGCCTGCAGGCCACCCAGGCGCCGGACCTGGCGGTGCGGTGGAACTGCAAGGCGGGCAAGTGCGGCTCGTGCTCGGCGGAGATCAACGGCCGTCCGCGCCTGCTGTGCATGACGCGGATGTCGGTGTTCGACGAGGACGAGGTCATCACGGTGACCCCGATGCGGACCTTCCCGGTGATCCGCGACCTGGTCACCGACGTGTCCTTCAACTACACCAAGGCGCGCGAGATCCCGTCGTTCACCCCGCCCGCGGACCTGAAGCCCGGCGACTACCGCATGCAGCAGGTGGACGTCGAGCGCTCGCAGGAGTTCCGCAAGTGCATCGAGTGCTTCCTGTGCCAGAACACCTGCCACGTGGTGCGTGACCACGAGGAGAACAAGGAAGCCTTCGCCGGGCCGCGGTACCTGATGCGGATCGCGGAGCTGGAGATGCACCCGCTGGACGTGGCCGACCGCCGGGACGCCGCGCAGGAGGAGCACGGGCTCGGGTACTGCAACATCACCAAGTGCTGCACCGAGGTCTGCCCGGAGGGCATCCACATCACCGACAACGCGCTGATCCCGATGAAGGAGCGCGTGGCGGACCGCAAGTACGACCCGATCGTCTGGCTGGGCAACAAGCTGTTCCGCCGCAACGATTCCTGACCAGCACGAAGGCCCTGCTCGCGCGCGAGCAGGGCCTTCGTCGTGCGGTGGGTCAGATTCCGCCACCGGTGCCGGCGGCACCGGCCTGCGTGGTCGTGGTGATCTGCGAGGGTGCGTCGATCAGGGGCTGGGTGCCCTTCGGGGTCTTCTTGCGGCGGGCCATCTTCTTCTGCAGCCACGAAGCGAAGCTGGTCAGGATGAAGTTCAGCACCACGTAGATGACGCCGATGACGATGTAGGTCGGAATGGTGTTGCCGAAGTTCCCGGAGATCACGTTCGCCTGGCGCAGCAGGTCCGGCACCGACAGCGCACCACCGGCCAGCGCGGTGTCCTTCAGGATGACCACCAGCTGGCTGACGATCGCCGGCAGCATCGCGGCCACCGCCTGCGGCAGCAGCACGTTGGTCATCGTCTGGGTCTTGCGCAGCCCCAGCGCCGACGCCGCCTCCGTCTGTCCCTTCGGGAGGGACAGGATACCGGCGCGCACCACTTCCGCGAGCACGGAAGCGTTGTACAGCACCAGACCGGTCACCGCGGCGAAGAGCACCCGGTTGTCCGAGTCCACATCGGTGTACTCCGAGTAGAACTCGTTCGCGAAGATCATCAGGATCAGCACCGGGATGGCGCGGAAGAACTCCACGATCACCCCGGCCACCGTGCGGATCCACTTGTGGTCGGACAGCCGCGCGATGCCGAAGATGGCCCCGACCGGCAGCGCGATCACAATGGACAGTCCCGCGATCAGCAGGGTGTAGCCGAGGCCGGGCAGCAGGAAGGTCACCCACGTGCCGCTCTCGATGAACGGCGTCCACTTCTCGCCTGCCAGCTGGTTCTTCTCGGCGAGCTGGGCGATCACCAGGTAGGCGATCAGCACCAGGATCGCCCCGAAGATCACCGTGTAGATGATGTTGCGCGCCTTGGCCTTCGGACCGGGGGCGTCGTAGAGAACAGAGGGGGCGCCGCTCATCGTTTCACCGCCACTTTCTTCGCCACCCAGCCGAGCAGCAGCCCGACCGGCAGGGTGAGGAGCACAAAGCCGAGTGCGAACACCGAGAACACCAGGATGATCGCGTCACTCTCGTTCTCGATCATCTCCGCCATCAGCAGCGAGGCCTCGGCGACACCGATGACGCTGGCCACCGTGGTGTTCTTGATCAGCGCGATCAGCACGCTCGCCAGCGGCGCGATCACCGAGCGGAACGCCTGCGGCAGCACGATGATCCGCAGCACCTGGGAGAAGCTCAGCCCCAGCGCGCGGGCCGCCTCGGCCTGGCCGACCGGGACCGTGTTGATGCCCGAGCGCAGCGACTCGCAGACGAAGGTCGAGGTGTAGGCCACAAAACCGAGGACGGCGAGCCGGAAGCCGTTGTCGATGATGAAGGTCGGCGAGTTCTCCGGCGCCAGGTTGAAGGCCAGCGTGGAGGACAGGCCGATGGAGCAGAAGAAGATGATCACCGTCAGCGGAGTGTTCCGCACGACGTTGACGTAGGCGGTGCCGAATCCCCGCATGATCGGGACCGGGCTCACCCGCATCCCGGCCAGGATCGTGCCCCAGATCAGCGAGCCGACGGCGGAGAGCACCGCCAGCTGGATGGTCGTCCAGAAGGCACCGAGGATGTCGTAGTCACCGAGGAAGTCGAACACGGAAAACTCCTCGTCGGATATGGGACGGCGCGCCGCGATCGGGTCGCGGCGCGCCGCCGTGCTTCTTCATTCGGGAAGGGGAAGGCTCGTGCTTACTTCTCGGTCACCGGCGAGGGCTCGGGGATCTTGTAACCCGACGGGCCGACGTTGGCCTCCAGCGACTTCTTCCAGCTGCCGTCCTGCTGCATCTTGGTGATCGCGTTGGCGATCGCGGTGCGGCTCTCGGCGTCGTCCTTCTTCAGGCCGACCCCGTAGTTCTCCTTGCTGAACGGCTCGCCGACCAGCTTGAACTTGCCCGGGCTCTTGGCCGCGAAACCGGCCAGGATCACGTCGTCGGTGGTGACCGCGTCGATGCTGCCGTTCTCCAGCGCGGTGATGCAGTCGGAGTACTTGCCGTACTCCTGCAGCTGCGCGTCCTTGGAGTACTCGTCCTTGATCTTCTGGGCCGGGGTGGAGCCCTTGACCGAGCACAGCTTCTTGCCGTTGAGCGCGGTGTTGCCGGTGATGTCGGTGTTGTCCGCGCGCACCAGCAGGCCCTGGCCCGCGACGAAGTACGGCCCGGCGAAGGCCACCTTCTCCTTGCGCTTGTCGGTGATCGAGTAGGTGGCGACGATGAAGTCGACGTCACCCTTCTCGATCAGGTTCTCGCGCTCGGCGGACTGGGCTTCCTTCCAGGTGATCCCCGACTCTTCGACGCCCAGCTCCTTGGCGATGTACTTCGCCACGTCCACGTCGAAGCCCTCCGGCTTGCCCGCCTGCGTCTGGAGCCCGAGCCCCGGCTGGTCGAACTTGATGCCGATGGTGATCTTCTTGTCTTCCTTGGCGCGCGCGACCAGGTTCTTGCTGCCGCTTTCCCCGCCGCCACCACAGGCGGCGAGCGTGAGGCCCGCAACCGCGACGACTGCGCTCGTACGCAGAACTCGACTCAACCGCATCTGATTGGGTTCCTTCCTAGTGGGTCAGGATCTTGCCGAGGAAGTCCTTCGCGCGGTCGGACTTCGGGCTGGTGAAGAACTCGTCGGGGGTGGTGTCCTCGACGATCTCGCCGTCGGACATGAACACCACCCGGTGCGCGGCGCGGCGCGCGAAGCCCATCTCGTGGGTGACCACCAGCATGGTCATGCCGTCGGCGGCCAGGCTGGTCATCACGTCGAGCACCTCCTGGACCATTTCCGGGTCCAGCGCGGAGGTCGGCTCGTCGAACAGCATCACCTTGGGCCGCATGGCCAGCGCCCTGGCGATGGCCACGCGCTGCTGCTGGCCGCCGGAGAGCTGCGCCGGGTACTTGTCGGCCTGGTTGGCGATGCCGACCCGCTCCAGCAGCTCCATCGCGGTCTTGCGCGCCTCGGCCGAGGAGACCTTGCGGACCTTCTGCGGCGCCAGCATCACGTTCTCGACGATGGTCTTGTGGGCGAACAGGTTGAACGACTGGAAGACCATGCCGACGTCGGCGCGCAGCGCGGCCAGCGCCTTGCCCTCGGCGGGCAGCGGCTTGCCGTCCACGTGGATCTCGCCGGAGTTGATCGGCTCGAGCCGGTTGATCGCCCGGCACAGGGTGGACTTGCCGGAGCCCGACGGCCCGAGCACCACCACCACCTGGCCGCGCGGCACCTCGAAGTCGATGTCCCGCAGCACGTGCAGGTCGCCGAAGAACTTGTTCACGGCGGCCGCCTTGATCATCGGCGGCGCCGGCGTCGCTGTGGTCATCTGGCCTCCAGGCGGCGAGCTGCGGTGTCCTTCTTGGTTGCCGTAACTCTAGTCACACCTCGTACACGGCCCATGTCGCAGGTCTGGACTGGGCCCTTTCGCGCATGACGAGTCGGCGATGGCGGAAACTTACTCTGCTCCGTCAGGGTGTAAAGCCCGCTTGACTAACACTTAGGGTTTCAAATCGATCTCAACCCACCGGAAAGGAGCCGGCGTGCGCGTTCTGCTCGTCGAGGACGACGACAGGGTGGCCGACGCACTGGTGCCGGCGCTGCTGCGCCGCGGGCTGTCGGTCCGGCGCCTGGCCTCGGGCGCCGAGGTGCTGGACCGGATCGCCGACGCCGACGTGGTGCTGCTCGACCTGGGCCTGCCGGACGTGGACGGCATGGTGCTCTGCTGGCGGATCCGCGAGATCAGCGACGTGGCGATCATCGTGGTTTCCGCTCGCGGTGAGGTCGACGACCGCATTCTCGGCCTGCGCTCGGGAGCCGACGACTACCTGGTCAAGCCGTACGACGTGGACGAGCTGGTGGCCAGGGTGCACGCGGTGCGCCGCCGCCGCGGCGAACCGGCCAGGGCGGCCACCGGCGCGATCAAGGTGGCCGACGTGGTGATCGACCTCGACCGGCACGAGGTGACCGCCGGTGGTGAGGTGATCACGCTCTCGCGCAAGGAATTCGGCGTGCTGAAGCTGATCGCGGCCGAGGGCGGCGCGGTCTGCTCGCGCGACCGGCTGCTCACCGAGCTGTGGGGCAGGCGCGGGCAGGCGGAAAGCCGCTCACTGGACGTCCATGTCGCTACCCTGCGAACGAAGCTCGGCCGCGCCGAGCTGATCGAGACGGTGCGCGGGGTCGGCTACCGGCTGGGCGCGCGGCCAGACGAGGAGTGAGCAGTGCGGGTCCGGCTCCAGGCCACGGTGCTTTCGCTGGTCGCGCTGCTCGTGTTCGGGCTCGGTGTGCCGCTGGCGCTGAGCGTGGCCGGGAGCGCCGGGCAGACGCTGTTCCTGGACCGGCTCACCGACACCGCGCGGTTCGCCTCGCTGGCGCAGCGGCCGCTGATCCAGGGGCAGCCCGACCTCATCGCCGCCGAACTGCGGCGGTACGCCGAGGTGTACGGCATCGCGGTGGCCGTGCTCAACCAGGACGGCCGCCCCACGGTCACCTCCGGCACGGTGCCCGGCGCGGTCCGGCTCGACCTGGCCGACACCAGGGTCGCCGGGCAGGTGCAGTCGGCGCTGGCCGGGCGGCACTCCGAGCCGGGGCCGACGCTGGTGCCCTGGGACGAGGGCACGCTGGTGCTGGCCGAACCGGTGCTGATCGACGGTGACGTGCGCGGGGTGGTGGTCACCGAGTCGCCGACCGCGCAGGCACGCCAGGAGGTGATGCTGTGGTGGGTGCTCATCGCCACCGTCGGCATGATCGCGTTCTGCCTGGCGCTGCTGGTCGCGCTGCCGCTGGTGCGGTGGATCCTGCGCCCGGTGCGCCGGCTCGACGAAGCCACCGGGTCCCTGGTCGAGGCCGTGGTGAGCGGGCGGGAAGTGGACCGCGTCGGCGAGGAGAGCGGGCCGGCCGAACTGCAGCAGCTCGGCCGCTCGTTCGACATGATGGCGGCGAGTGTGGGGGAAGCACTGGCCGCGCAACGCGCTTTTGTCGCCGACGCGTCGCACCAGCTGCGTAATCCGCTGACCGCGTTGAAGCTGCGGTTGGTGAATCTCGAAGGGCATGTGGACACCGAAGCCGAGGA
The DNA here is from genome assembly GCF_003312875.1 of Amycolatopsis albispora. Lineage (NCBI taxonomy): Bacteria > Bacillati > Actinomycetota > Actinomycetes > Pseudonocardiales > Pseudonocardiaceae > Amycolatopsis > Amycolatopsis albispora. The sequence goes on along the minus strand of NZ_CP015163.1, from coordinate 3,675,168 downwards.
ACACCGCGAGGCCGCGGTCGCCGAAGCGGACCGGCTCAACCAGGTGCTCGACGGGCTGCTGTCGATGGCGCGCGCGGAAGCGTCAGCGGGTGAGCTGGTCGCGGTCGACGTGGACACCGTGGTCGCGGAACGGGCCGCGGACTGGAACGTGGTCGCGGTGGCCCGCGAAGTCAGCCTCGACGTGGAGGGTTCGACCGACGGCGTGCGCGCGCTCGCCCCGCCGCGCGGGCTGGAAGCGGTGCTGGACGCCTTGCTGGACAACGCGCTGAAGTTCACCGGCGCCGGTACCTCGGTCTGCGTGCGGACGTCCACTGTGGACGAAAAGGTGCGGCTGACCGTGCGGGACCACGGACCGGGGCTGCGTGCCGAGGAACTGGAGCGGGCCACCGACCGGTTCTGGCGCAGCACCGCGCACCAGAACGTGGCCGGGTCCGGGCTGGGGCTGTCCATCGTGGCGGAAATCGTGGCCAGGTCCGGGGGTTCGCTGAAGCTGGACCTGCCAGCGGGCGGCGGGCTCCGGATCACCGTTGAGCTGCCCGCCGCTAATTCTTGAGGTTGCGGTAGTACCGCAGCGCGCCAGGGTGCAGGGCCATCGGCGCGGTTTCGATGGCGGGCCGCAGATCGATCGACAGCGCGGCGGTGTTCGCCTTGGCCAGCTCGGGCCGCGCGTCGAACAGCCCGCGGGTGAGCGCCTCGGCCACGTCGTCGGACATGCTCGTCGGCACCACCAGGAAGTTGGGCACCACCAGCGTGGTCACCGGCCCGCCGGACTGCGGGTAGGTGGAGCCGGGAATGGTCGCCGTGCGGTAGACCGGGTTGGCCCGGCGCATCGCGGGCATCGCCTCGCCGACGTCGATCAGCCGCAGCGGGATCCGGTTGGCCAGCGTGCTGATCGAGTTCGTCGGCAGGCCGCCCGACCAGAAGAAGGCATCGATCTCCTGGCGTTCCAGCGCGCCGAGCGACTCGTCGAGGCCGAGGTAGCGCACGGTCATCGAGCCGGGGTCGCCGAGGCCGCTGGCGTTGAGCAGCAACTGCGCGATCACCGCCACCCCGGATTCGGGGGAGCCGATGGCCACCCGCCGCCCGCGCAGGTCGGCCAGCGACCGGACCGGCGAGTCGGCGCGGACCACCACGTGCAGGTAGTCGTCGTAGATGCGGGCGAGCGCGGCGAGATTGGGCTCGCCGCTGGGGTCGGTGGCCACGTCGGCCGCGCTGAACGCCACGTCGGCGGTGCCCGCGCGCAGCCGGGCGAGGTTGTCGGGGGAGCCGCGGGTCTGCTGGATCTCGGGCCGTTCGATCTCCAGCCCGGCCGCCCACGCCCCGGCCAGCGGCTGCGCGAGCTGGTAGTAGACGCCCCGGTCGTTGCCGGCGGCGATCCGCAGCCTGGTGCCGGTGAAGTCCGGCCCGCAGGCGGTGAGCGTGGTGAGCAGCAGGAGCACGGCGGCGGTCACCCGTGTCAGAGCTGTCACGCCCGCAGATGGTGCCAGCTCGGCGACCGGAAATGTCGTACATCCCGGTTACGATCCGGTAGTGCCGCAGTGGCACCCCGAGTAGCATGGGAGGTATGAAATTGAGCGTCAGCCTGTCGGACGAGGACGTGGCCTTCATCGACCACTACGCCGCCGCGGCGCACGTTCCGTCGCGCTCCGCGGTGGTCCACCGCGCGCTGGAGCTGCTGCGGGCCAGCCAGCTGGAGGACGACTACCGGGCCGCGTGGGACGAGTGGGCCGCCCGCGGGGACGAGGCCGAATGGGACGCCGCCACCGGTGACGGGGTGCTGACCCGCTGATGCGGCGGGCCGAGATCCGGCTGGTCGACCTCGACCCCGCGCGGGGCAGCGAGTCGAACAAGACCAGGCCGGCGGTGATCGTGAGCAACGACGGCGCGAACGTGATGGCCGGGCGGCTGGGCCGCGGGGTGGTGACCGTGGTGCCGGTGACCTCGAACGTGCGCCGGGTGTTCCCGTTCCAGGTGCTGCTGCCCGCCGCCGAGTGCGGGCTGGCGGTGGATTCGAAGGCGCAGGCCGAGCAGGTCAGGTCGGTTTCGGTGGAGCGGGTGGGCCGCCGGGCAGGCAAGCTGACGCCCGCGCTGATGGAGCGCCTCGACGCCGCGCTGCGCCTGCATCTCGGGCTGTGACCGGCGGGGCCTACCCTGGAGCCAGATTCGCCTAAGGAGCTTTTGTGTCCCGCACCTTCCAGATCCGCACGTTCGGCTGCCAGATGAACGTCCACGACTCCGAGCGCCTGGCCGGGCAGCTCGAGGCGGCGGGCTACGTGCCCGCCACCGACGACGCGCCGGACGTGGTGGTCTTCAACACCTGCGCGGTGCGGGAGAACGCCGACAACAAGCTGTACGGCACCCTCGGCCACCTGCGCCCGGCCAAGACCGCCAAGCCGGACATGCAGATCGCCGTCGGCGGCTGCCTGGCGCAGAAGGACCGCGGTGAGATCGTCAAGCGGGCGCCCTGGGTGGACGTCGTGTTCGGCACGCACAACATCGGCTCGCTGCCGACGCTGCTGGAGCGCGCGCGGCACAACGCCGAAGCGCAGGTGGAGATCCTCGAGTCGCTGGAGACCTTCCCGTCCACGCTGCCCGCGCGCCGCGACTCGGCGTACTCGGGCTGGGTGTCGATCTCGGTGGGCTGCAACAACACCTGCACCTTCTGCATCGTGCCGTCGCTGCGGGGCAAGGAGCGCGACCGGCGGCCGGGCGAGATCCTGGCCGAGGTCGAGGCGCTGGTCGCCGAGGGCGTGCTCGAGGTGACCCTGCTCGGGCAGAACGTGAACTCCTACGGCGTCGAGTTCGGCGAGCGCGACGCGTTCTCGAAGCTGCTGCGCTCGTGCGGGTCGGTCGAGGGCCTGGAGCGCGTGCGGTTCACCTCACCGCACCCGGCCGCGTTCACCGACGACGTGATCGACGCGATGGCCGAGACCCCGAACGTCTGCCCGCAGCTGCACATGCCGCTGCAGTCCGGTTCGGACCGGGTGCTCAAGGAAATGCGCCGCTCGTACCGGTCGGCCCGGTTCCTGTCCATTTTGGACAAGGTGCGCGCGGTCATGCCGGAGGCGGCGATCACCACCGACATCATCGTCGGTTTCCCCGGGGAGACCGAAGAGGACTTCCAGGCCACGCTCGACGTGGTCCGCCAGGCGCGGTTCTCCAGCGCGTTCACCTTCCAGTACTCGAAGCGCCCCGGCACGCCGGCCGCCGAAATGCCGGGGCAGCTGCCGAAGGAGGTCGTGCAGGAGCGCTACGACCGCCTGGTCGCGCTGCAGAACGAGGTGGCGTGGGAGGAGAACAAGAAGCTGGTCGGGCGGAAGGTCGAGCTGCTGGTCGCGGCCGGTGAAGGGCGCAAGGACGCGGAGACGCTGCGGATGAGCGGGCGCGCCCGCGACGGCAGGCTGGTGCACTTCACCCCGGGTGAGCTGAACGTGCGGCCGGGGGACGTGGTGGAGACCGTGATCACCTACGGCGCGCCGCACCACCTGGTGGCCGACGGCGAGCTGCTTTCGCACCGCCGCACCCGTGCCGGTGACAACGCCGAAGCCGGGCTGCGGCCGAAGACGAACGGCGTCAGCCTGGGCCTGCCGAGCATCGGCGCGCCGCCACCGCAGCCCGTGGCCACCGGGGGGTGCGCGCTGTGAGCACCTCGGAACCGCCGCGGGATTCCGTGGACGAGCTGGGCGCGGACGTCGACCAGGTGGTGCGCAAGGCGTCGCGCACGGTCGACCTCGGGCATCGCGCGCTGGTGGTCTCGATCGCGGTTTTTGTGCTGATCGTGGGCATGCTGCTGCCGTGGGCGGGTGAGCACGTCGGCTGGCAGGTGCTGGCCGGGCGGGCGGGGCCGATCCCGCAGCTGTTCGCGCTCACCTCGACCGGGTTCGGCGTGCTCGGCTCGATGGTCGTGCTGATCACCCGGCGCTGGTGGGTCGCGTGGGCCTGCGCCATCGGCGGCTGGTTCGCCTCGGTGGACGGCATGCTGGCGATCTGGTCGCAGCAGTCCTCGCAGGCCAGCGGCGCGGTCGGCGGTGGGCCGGGGTTCGGGCTGATCCTCGCGGTGATCGCGACCGTGGTGATCGCCTTCCAGTGGATGCGGGCGGCCTGGTCGCGCGGCTGAACCCGAGCGACGCCGGTAGGGTTCACCCAAAGTGTCGTTCACACACCCGAACGTGTGGGGGTTCCGCATGCACTCGAGCGGGCAAGAGGTGGAGCAGCTACTGGCCGTGAGGGCCGTGCTGGCGGCCGAAGCGGCCCGGCTGGCCGCGCTGCACGCCGGCGCGGACGAGGTGCGAAGGTTGCGCGCGCTGTGCGCCGACGGTGAGGCCGCGATCGCCGCCGGTGACGTCGACGGCATGCTCGCGGCGAGCACCACCCTGCACGAATGCGTGGCGGAGCTGGCCGGGAACCCGGCGCTGCTGGACTTCGTCGGGCAGGTGGACCTGCGGGTGAGCGCGCACTACCCGGCGATCACCCGGCAGCGCGGGGCGCAGGCGTGGCGGGAGCACCACGCACTGGTGGACGCCATCGAACGGAAGGACGCGGAGTCGGCCGCGCGCATCATGCGGGAGCACGTCGACCACACGCGGGCCGCCTACCTGCAAACCCACCAGCCCGCCGCCCCCGCCACGACCACCAGGACGCGCCCAGCCCCGGTCCCGGCACGCCGCCGTCGAGCCCCGCGCCCCTGACGCCCCGTCCCGTGTCACGAATGTGGCTTTCGAGACGTTTGGTGTCCCGAAAGCCACATTCGTGACATGCGAATGCTCGCGCCCCCCGCCAGCCCGCCGCCCAGCGGCCGCTACCAAGGCATCACACGCTCCTGACCCGCCACGTCCGAACGGTTCCCCAAGGTGAACACGAATGTGGCTTTCGGGGCGAAAAACGCCCCGAAAGCCACATTCGTGTCCGGTCGTGCTGCATCAGTCGGGCGGAATCAGCGGTCCGCGACGGCTCGTTCCGCGGCGTCCAGCCACTCCCGCCACTGCGCCGCCTGCTCCTCGGCCTTCTTCGCCCGTCGCTCGTCTCCGGCGGCCCTGGCCTTCGCGGCCTGCGACTCGAACTGCTCGACCCGCTCCCGGAACTGCGCGGCTCTGGCCTGCGCCTCGGGATCGGTGCGGCGCCACTTGCTCTCCTCGGCGTTGCGCACCCGGTCCTGCACGGCCTTGAGCCGTGAGTCGAGGTCCCGGATCCGCTCCCGCGGCACCTTCCCGATCTCGTCCCACCGCTCCTGGACCTTGCGCAGCTGCGCCTTCGCGGCCTCCAGGTTCGCGCCGGGGTCGATCTTCTCGGCTTCGGCGAGCAGTTCCTCCTTCTTCGCCGCGTTGCCGGCGAACTCGGCGTCACGCTCGGAGAACGCGGCCGACCGCCGCGCGAAGAAGGCGTCCTGCGCGGCGCGGAACCGCTGCCACAGCGCGTCGTCGCTGTCCTTGGGCGCGCGGCCGGCGGCCTTCCACTCGCCCATCAGCTCCTTGTACCGGGCGGCCGTCGGCCCCCAGCTCTCGGAGTCGGCCAGCGACTCGGCCTCGGCGATCAGCTCCTCCTTGCGGGCCTTCGCCGCGGCGCGCTGCTTGTCCAGCTCGGCGAAGTGCGACCCGCGGCGGCGGTTGAACGCCTCGCGGGCCTTGGAGAACCGGCGCCACAGCTCGTCGTCGGTCTTGCGGTCGACGCCCTTGATCGTCTTCCACTCGTCGAGGATGGCGCGCAGCCGGTCACCCGCGGCCTTCCACTGGGTGGAGTCGGCGGCGATCTTCTCCGCCTCCTCGGCCAGCGCCTGCTTGCGCGCGACCGCGACCTCGCGAGCCTGCTCGCGCTCCTGCTTCGCGTCGGCCAGTGACCGTTCGGCGTGCGCGATCACCTGATCGATGCGGGCGCCCAGCGCGGCGAGATCGCCGACCACCGCCGCGTCGGCGAGGCCGTCGCGCAGCTGGGTCGCGCTCGACAGCGCGTGCTTCGGGTCGCCGGCACCGGAGGCCAGCCGCGTCTCCAGCAGCTCCACCTCGGTGCGCAGGTCGTCGAACCGGCGCGCGAAGTGCAGCAGGCCCTCTTCCGGGGTGCCCGCCTGCCACACGCCGATCGCGCGTTCGCCGTCGGCGCCGCGAACGTAGACCGTGCCCTCCTCGTCCACCCGGCCCCAGCGCTCCGGGTGTGGTTCGGCCGGTGGCACCGGCGGAACCGGCTGGCCAACGGTGTGCGCGTGCGGCACCGGGTGTGGTGCCGGGGCTTCCGGGGCTGCGCTTTCCTGAGCGCCCTCGGTTGTGTTCTCCGCCATGGCAGGCTCCTTATCGCCTGTACGCCCGCTCGCGCGGGCGCCCCACCACCGGTGGGGCCGGGTCGTGCCGCTGCCGGACCACGCTCGTGTCCGTCGTGGCATTCAAACAGGTCAAGGCGCGTCGTGGTACATGGTGCTCGCATCAGGACCCGCTTTCGGGTGGCGAGGTAACGTCGGACAGCGTGATCACACGTGCCGTCGTGGTGCCGCAGCCGCCGCTGCTGGTGCCCGAAATCGCCGCCGGGGCGCGCGATTCCACCGCCGAACTGCGGGCCGCGTGCCTGGCCGCGGCCGACCGCCTCGCCGAAACCGCGAGCCGGTGGGTTGCCGTCGGCCCGGGTGAGGACACCGTGTCCGTGACGCCGCCGAGCGCGTGCGGATCGTTCCGCGGTTACGGCGTCGACGTCGGCGTCCGGCTCTCCGGCACCACCGGCACGGCGGCCGAGCTGCCGCTGTCCGCGCTGATCACCGGCTGGCTGCGCGAGCAGGCCGGCGCGGCCGAGGCCACCGTGCACGGTTTCCCCACCGACACCCCGGCCGACCGCAGCGCCAAGGCCGCCGCGCTGATCACCGAACGGCATCCCGGGCACGGCCTGCTGGTGCTCGGGGACGGCGCCAACCGCCACGGCCCGAAGTCGCCGGGCGGCGAGCACGAAGGCGCGCCCGCCTTCGACGCCGCCGTCGCCGAAGCGCTCGCCACGGCCGACACCGGCGCGTTGCTGGCGCTCGACGCCGAATACTGCGCCGAGCTGGGCGCGGGCGGCCGCTTCCCGTGGCAGGTGCTCGCCTCGATCGCCGAGGGCGCCACCTGGACCGCCGAACTGCTGTACTCCGGCGCGCCGTTCGGCGTCGGCTACCACGTCGCGGTCTGGACGCGCGCGTGACGCGCCCGATCGCGGTGGTCGGCCCGACCGCCACCGGCAAGTCCGAACTGGCCGTCACGCTGGCGCTCGCGCTCGGCGGCGAGGTGATCAACGCGGACGCGATGCAGCTCTACCGCGGCATGGACATCGGGACCGCGAAGGTGACCGCCGAGGAACGCCGCGGCGTGCCGCACCACCTGCTCGACGTGCTCGACGTGACCGAAACCGCCTCCGTCGCCGCCTACCAGCGCGACGCCCGTGCCTGCGCGGAACGGCTCATCGCCGAGGGCAAGGTGCCGGTGTTCGCCGGCGGTTCCGGCCTCTACGTGCAGGCGATCGTGGACGAACTGCGGTTCCCCGGCACCGATCCCGCGGTCCGCGCGCGCCTGGACGCCGAAGCCGCCGAAGTGGGCGCCGCGGCCCTCCACGACCGGCTCGCCCGCACCGATCCGAAGGCCGCCGCCGCGATCCTGCCGACGAACACCCGGCGGATCGTCCGCGCGCTGGAGGTCATCGAGATCACCGGCGAGCCGTTCTCGGCGAACCTGCCCCAGCCGGGGGAGCCGCGGTACGGCACCACGCTGATCGGCGTGGACCGCGAGATCGACGACCTCGACGAGCGGGTGGACCGGCGCGTCGAGCGGATGTTCGCCGCCGGCCTGGTCGACGAGGTGCGGGAACTGGAGAAACGCGGGCTGCGCGAGGGGAAGACGGCTTCACGGGCGCTGGGGTACCAGCAGGTGCTCGAACACGGCGACGATCAGGCGGCCGCCGCGGCCGCGACGGCGCAGGCCACCCGCCGGTTCGTGCGGCGGCAGCGGTCCTGGTTCCGCCGGGACAAGCGGATCCACTGGTTCCCCGGCGCCGCCCCGGAACTGGCCGACCGGGTGCTGGAACTCGTTGGCGGCCAAGGCAAGGCTACGCTTTGACCATGGGCGGTATCGAATTCCTCAAGGGGCACGGCACGCAGAACGACTTCGTGCTGCTCCCCGATCCGGCCGCGCGGCTGGACCTGACCCCGGCGCGGGTGGCCGCCCTCTGCGACCGGCAGCGCGGCATCGGCGCGGACGGTGTGCTGCGCGTGGTGCGCGCGGCCGACTTCGGCGTGGAGTCGGCCGGTGAGTGGTTCATGGACTACCGCAACGCCGACGGCTCGATCGCCGAGATGTGCGGCAACGGCGTCCGCGTGTTCGTCCGCTACCTGGTCGACGCCGGACTGGCCGCGGGCCCCGAGTTCGTCATCGGCACGCGGGCCGGGGATCGCCCGGTGGTGGTGCGCGAGGACGGCACCGTGACCGTCCAAATGGGACCCGCGACGATCACCGGTTCCTCGGTGACGATGGTCGGCGAGCAGTCGTTCTCCGGGGTGGCGGTGGACGTCGGCAACCCGCACCTGGTGTCGTTCACCGAGGACGACGTGGCCGGGCTCGACCTGCGCGACCAGCCCGCCTTCGACGGCGACTTCTTCCCCGAAGGGGTGAACCTGGAGTTCGTCAACGCGCTCGGTGAGGGGCACCTGCGCATGCGCGTGTACGAGCGCGGTGTGGGCGAGACGCGTGCCTGCGGCACCGGCACGGTGGCCGTGGTGGCCGCCGCGCAGCACCTGGCCGGGCTGGAGTCCGCCGAATCCGTGGTGGACATCCCCGGCGGCCGCGTGGTGGTCACGGTGGCGCCCGGCGAGTCCACGCTCACCGGGCCGGCGGAGATCGTCGCCAGGGGAGAGCTGGACGAGGCCTGGTGGGCGGCCAACGGCTGACCTAGGCGGGCACGGCCGCCGGGATGTCGCGCATCCGCCGCAGCGGTGAGGTGAGCACCCAGACCACGGCCAGCGTCTCCAGCGCCCCGGCGATCCACAGCGTGTTCCGGATGCCGGCGAATTCGCCGAGCACGCCGCCGAGCAGCGAGCCCAGCGGCAGCACCCCCCAGACCACGAACCGCACGCTCGCGTTCATCCGCCCGAGCAGCCGGTCCGGGCAGATCGCTTGTCTGTAGCTAACTTGCGCGACGTTATACACGATCACGCCGTAGCCGAACAACGCCAGGCCGGCCACGGCGAAACCCAGCCGCCAGCCCGGCGCGGCGAGCGGCACCAGCAGGTGGGCGGGCCAGGTCAGCAGCGGGACGAGCCAGATCGCCCGCGCCTGCCCGATCCGCCGGTTGACCAGCCCGGAGGTCAGCGCGCCGAGCACACTCCCCGCGCCGCCGACGGCCAGCAGCACGCCCACCGCGGCCGCCGACAGGCCCAGCGTGCGCGTCAGGAACAGCATCTCCACCGCGAGGAAGATGCCGTTGGCGAAGTTGGCGGTGGCGGTGGACGAGGTGATCGCGCGCAGGGTGCGGTTGCCGAAGACGAACCGCAGGCCCTCGGCGATTTGGGCGGACAACTTCGGGTTCTCGTGGGGTTCCGGCTCGGGCTCGGTGCGCCGGATCCGCAGCAGGCACAGTGCCGAGCTGAGAAAGCCCAGCCCGGTCACCAGCACCGCGTTCGCCGGGCCCAGCAGCTGCGCGATGCCGCCGCCGATCCCGGGGCCGACCACCTGCGAGACCGACTGGCTGGACTGGAGCTTCGCGTTGCCCTCCAGCAACTGGTCACGGCCGACGAGCGAGGGCAGGTACGACTGGTAGGCCACGTCGAAGAACACCGTGCACACGCCCACCAGCAGGGCGACCACCACCAGCTGCGTCAGCGTCAGCACCCCCGCCCACCAGGCCAGCGGCACCGAGATCAGCAGGGCGGCGCGGGCGAAGTCGGCCCGCAGCATCAGCGGGCGGCGGCGGAACCGGTCCACCCACGCGCCCGCCGGCAGGCCGAGCAGCAGGAACGCCAGCGTCTCCGACGCGGCCAGCACGCCCATTTCGAGCGGGGTGGCGGCCAGCACGGTGGCCGCGAGCAGGGGGAGCACGGTGTGCCCGACGAAGGTGCCGAGCTGGCTGGCCGTGTCACCGGCCCACAACCGGCGGAAGTCGGCATGCCGCCACAGCGAGTTCTCACGCACCCGGGCAGTCAAGCGGAAGCGATTGGAAAGTGTCAATCACTTTGCCGTCGTACGCTGACCGCCGTGGGCACCGAGCGACGCAGGGCGACCGAGGCCGAGGCGAACGCGCTGGCCTCGGGAATACGGCTGCGCATCATCCGGTTGACCTTCAAGGAAGCGCTGACCAACAAGGAACTGGCGCGCCGCCTTGGCAAGGACCCGGCGACCGTGCTCCACCACGTGCGCAAGCTGGTGGACACCGGGTTCCTGGTGGCGCAGCCCGCCCGGCGCGGCAACCGCGGCGCCAAGGAGATCCCGTACCTGTCGACCGGCCTGTCCTGGAACCTCCAGTTCGACGAAAGCGAAGAGCTGGGGCAGGCGTCGCTGGAGGCCTACCTCGCCGAGGTCGGGGAGGCAGGGACCGCCAAGGTCGAGCAAACGCGCCTGGTGCTCCAGCTGGCGGAGGACGAGCGCGCGGAGTTCAAGCGCCGCCTGTACGGGCTGCTCGAGGAGTACGCGGAACGGCCGGTCACCCCGGGTGCCGAGCGGACCGCGGTGTACGTGGCGCTGTACCCGAGCACGTAATGCATTCGGCAGTTCCCGCGGTTCGTGGGACCATGGAAGGACGATGACGGAACTGACACACACTGATATGGCAGCCGAACTCGACGGCGAGGAGCTGTCGATCGGTGAGCTGGAACTGGAAGACCGCGCCTCGCTGCGGCGCGTCGCCGGGCTCTCCACCGAGCTCGAAGACATCACCGAAGTCGAATACCGGCAGCTCCGCCTGGAGCGGGTCGTGCTGGTCGGCGTGTGGACCGAAGGTACCGCCGCCCAGTCGGAGGCCTCGCTGGCCGAACTCGCCCGGCTCGCCGAAACGGCGGGCTCGGAGGTGCTCGAAGGCATCGTGCAGCGCCGCTCCCGGCCCGACCCGGCCACCTACATCGGTTCGGGGAAGGTGCGCGAGCTGTTCGACATCGTGCGCGCCACCGGCGCCGACACGGTGATCTGCGACGGTGAGCTGTCCCCCGGCCAGCTGCGGCAGCTGGAGGCGAAGCTGAAGGTCAAGGTGGTCGACCGGACCGCGTTGATCCTGGACATCTTCGCCCAGCACGCCAGCTCCAAGGAGGGCAAGGCGCAGGTCGAGCTGGCCCAGCTGCAGTACCTGATCCCGCGGCTGCGGGGCTGGGGTGAATCGCTGTCCCGGCAGGCCGGTGGCCGGGCCGGTGGCGGCAACGGCGGCGTGGGCCTGCGTGGTCCCGGTGAGACCAAGCTGGAGACCGACCGCAGGCGGATCAACAAGCGCGTGGCCAAGCTGCGCCGCGAGATCGCCTCGATGGACACCATTCGCGAGACCAAGCGCGGCCGCCGCGTGGCCAACGAGGTGCCCAGCGTGGCCATCGTCGGCTACACCAACGCCGGCAAGTCGAGCCTGCTCAACGCCATCACCGGGGCCGGGGTGCTGGTGGAGGACGCGTTGTTCGCCACCCTCGACCCGACCACCCGGCGGGCCGACACGCCCGACGGGCGCACCTACACGCTGACCGACACCGTCGGCTTCGTCCGGCACCTGCCGCACCAGCTGGTCGACGCGTTCCGCTCCACGCTGGAGGAGGCGGCCGACGCCGACCTGCTGCTGCACGTGGTGGACGGCTCCGACCCGGCGCCGGAGGAGCAGGTCAACGCGGTGCGTGACGTGCTCGGCGAGATCACCAGCAAGCGCAGCGAGCCGCTGCCGCCGGAACTGCTGGTGATCAACAAGGCGGACGCGGCCGACGAGGTCACCCTCGCCAGGCTGCGGCACCTGCTGCCCGGCGCGCTGGTGGTTTCCGCCCAGACGGGTGAAGGCATCGAGGCGCTGGTCGCCGAGATCGCGCAGCGCGTGCCGCGCCCGGACGTGGTGGTCGACGCGGTGGTGCCGTACACCCGCGGCGAGCTCGTGGCCAGGGCGCACGCCGACGGTGAGGTCCTCACCGAGGAGCACACCGAGGAGGGCACGCACCTGCGGGCGCGGGTCCACCCGGACCTGGCCGCCGCGCTGGAGACCTTCGCGGTCAACGGCTCGCCCGCGTGACCCAGTACCTTCGACGGCGAGGGTTTCTTCGCTGACGGAGGTGGGTGGGTGCGCGGTCGGGCGTGCGCGGTGGTGCTCGCGGGAATGCTGGCGGTGACCCCGGCCGCGGTCGCGCAGGACGTGCCCGCGCCGGAGTCGCTGTGCACGGTCCGCGACGCACGGCTGGCCGAGCTGTCCGGCCTCGCGGCCGACGGCGATCGCTGGTACGCGATGGGTGACGGCGGCACAAAGCTGCAGGTGGTGGTGCTCGGCCGGGATTGCCGGGTGCAGAAGGTGATCTCCGCGCCGGTCGACCCGTACGACGTGGAGGACCTGGCCCGCGCGCCGGACGGCACGCTCTGGCTGGCCGACACCGGGGACAACCGCAAGCAGCGTGAAACCGTGGCGCTGCACGCGCTGACCCCGGCGGGCAAGGCCACGCTCTACCGCCTCACCTACCCGGACGGGCAGCACGACGCCGAGGCGCTGCTGCTCGACGGTTCCGGCACGCCGTTCGTGGTGACCAAGAACGTGCTCGGCCGCGCCGAGGTGTACAAACCGGCCGCCGAGCTGAAGAGCCCCGGCCCGAACGCGCTGGAGAAGGTCGGCACGCTGGACATCGCCACCACCGACACGCCGGGAGGACCGGTCGGTGGCGTCGGCTCCTTGCTGGTCACCGGCGGTGCGGTGAGCCACGACGGCAAAACCGTTGCCCTGCGCACCTACACCGACGCCTACCTCTACGCCGCCCCGGACGGTGACGTGGCGGCCGCGCTGAAGCGCAGTCCCGTGCGCGTGCCGTTGCCGAACGAACCGCAGGGCGAAGCCATTGCCTTCGAACCGGACGGCACGCTGCTGTCCGCCAGCGAAGGCACCGGCCAGCCCGTGCGGGCCGTGCGTGGGGCGACCGGGCTGGTCTCGGCCACCACTACCGCCGCGGACGAGCAGGGCTCGCCCGGACCCACCGGTGACCCCGCGACCGGTGGATCCGAGTCGGGCGTGCCGCTGTTGCCGGCGGCCGCCATCGCCGTGCTCGTCGCGCTCGGACTGGTTTTTGTGGTGAGCCGCCTGCGCCGCCGGTGAACTAGAGCCTGCGCAGTACCGCCACCACCTTGCCGAGGATCGTGGCGTCGTCACCGGGGATCGGTTCGTACGCCTCGTTGTGCGGCATCAGCCAGACGTGCCCGTCCTTGAGCTTGTAGGTCTTCACGGTGGCTTCGCCGTCGATCATCGCGGCCACGATCTCGCCGTTGTTCGCGGTCGGCTGCTGGCGCACCACCACCCAGTCGCCGTCGGTGATGGCCGCGTCGACCATCGAGTCACCGGTGACGCTGAGCAGGAAGACGTCACCCTCGCCGACGATGTCCTTCGGCAGCGGGTAGACGTCCTCGATGGACTGCTCGGCCAGCACCGGGCCACCGGCGGCGATCCGGCCGACCAGCGGTACGTAGGCCGGCTTGGGCATCTGCTCGATCGGCGTGCCCGGCTCGGCGTCCGCGGCCAGCACGCCCACCGCGCGCGGGCGGTTCGCGTCGCGGCGCAGGTAGCCCTTGCGCTGCAGGGCACGCAGCTGGTGGGAGACCGAGGAGGTCGAGTTGAGGCCGACCGCCTCGCCGATCTCGCGCACGCTCGGCGGGTAGCCGAAGCGGTCGACCCAGGCCCGGATCACTTCGAGGACCTGCGACTGCCGGACGGTCAAGCTCTCGTCCGAGTCCTCGGGTTCACGCAGCGCGGGTATCTTGCCGCCCGGCGGGCCCTTCCTGACACTCACTGTGGTTCGCCTCCCAGGTGCTGGAGGCCGGTGGACGGGGTCTGCCACCGGCCCGGTTCGGTTGCCGAGGGCCGCCACGCCACGCCGGAGCGCGCCACGCCGGTGGCCCTTCCTGCGACGCTAGCCCGCCACGGGGTGGAGATCAAACATTTGTTCGACCGACACGCCGGGCGCCGCTCGATTTTGTCGGTCCCGGGTGGTACACATTCGCACGGGAGTTCGATAGAACGCCTGTTCGAGGGTTCGGTGCCAGCGTACCGGCCCTGGGCGAGGGCCGCGAGGAGGTTCCGTGATGTCGGTGCTGGTCGACGTGAGCGACGTGCGGGGAGTGGTGGTCAGGCGCGGGGTCCTGATCGACGAGAACGTGACGGTCGGGGAGGCCGTGGATTCGGTGGAGGCGCCCGTCGCACCACCGGTCCGGTCCGCCCGCCGGGGCAGGGTCAGGGGCGAGGTCCGCCGCCCGCCGACGCGGCCGCGCGTGGTCGCCGGATTGCGTGCCGCGCCGGACACCCGGTGCACCCCGGTCCGGCGGGCGGTGCGCTGGCCGTGGCTGGCCGCGCTGGCGGTGGCCGTCGGCGTGGTGGTGGCCGGCTTCGGCCTGCTGGCCGACGCGATGACCGCGCCGGTGCCGTCGCAGACCGCGGTGGTCTCGGTCGCGCCGGGGGAGACGCTGTGGGATGTGGCCGAGCGGATGGCGCCGAGCAGCGATGGCGCCGCCGTGGTCGACCGCATCCGTGACCTGAACCGCCTGGACGAGCGCGGCCTCGTGCCAGGCCTGCCCCTCGAAGTCCCCACCGAAGCCCACACGAACTGACTCCACGGCTCCGCCTTCTGGGCGAGCCGGGGCAGGCGCACACCTGAGGTGTGCCCGCGTCGAGGCGCGGCTGTGCCCGGAACTGGCGAGGCCCGTCGAAGCGACCTCCGCGAACTGGCCCGCCGCTGTGCCCTCGGGATGCCGGGGCAGGCGCACACCGGCGGTGTGGCCAGGGATGGTCGGGCGCCAGGCTGCCCATCGAGGCTCCCGCCGAAGCGGTCGCCGCGAACTGCCGCTCCTGCTGCGGCTGGCCGTCGGCGGCCCGGCGAAACGGCGTCCGCGAACCAAGCCGCGCAGACAGCGGCCAGGGGTTACCCCATCGAGGGGACTACGAGCCCAGCAGAACTTCCGGCCCCCCAACGCGGGGCACCACGAGTGGCGAGGTGGACGTGGACGGCAACCAGCACCAGCCCGCCGGGGCACCTGAATCCGAGGTTCTGCATTCACCCGGTCCAGCGGCGTTGCGCGGTTGCGGTCGGCCCGGTGCGCTTCTAGAGTCCACCCCCATATCTAGTGGTAACACGCCTGTAGTTGGTCCACAGCTTGGGGTAGAATCGGAGCCAGTTGTCCCGGGTGTGCACACCTGCCGCGGAAGGAAGGGTGGTCTGCTGATGCGGTGCCCGTTCTGCCGTCACGCCGACTCCCGCGTCGTCGACTCGCGCGAGGTGGACGAGGGGCAGGCGATCCGCCGCCGCCGGTCGTGCTCGGAGTGCGGCCGACGGTTCACCACCTCCGAGACGATGGTGCTCGCCGTGGTGAAGCGGTCCGGGGTCACCGAGCAGTTCAGCCGGGACAAGGTGGTGCGGGGGGTGCGCCGCGCCTGCCAGGGCCGCCCCGTCGATGACGACGATCTCCAGCAGCTGGCGCAGCGGGTCGAGGAATCGATCCGGTCCGCCGGGCTCGCCGAGATCCCGAGTCACGAGGTCGGTCTCGCCATCCTCGGCCCGCTCCGCGACCTCGACGAGGTCGCTTACCTGCGCTTCGCCAGCGTCTACCGCTCGTTCTCCTCGGTCGAGGACTTCGAGAAGGAGATCGCGGACCTTCGCCAGGCCATAGCCGGTAGCGAAGAGAGCGCGAACGACGAGTAAGGCTCGCCGTTCCGTGCCGGAACGAGGGAGTGCCCATGACCGAAACCGTGGGAACCGGCGCGGACGCCGTTGAGCAGCGGCAACCCGGCCGGCTCGGCATCCGCCGCGTGTTCACCACCGAGGGCGTGCACCCGTACGCCGAGGTGGAGTGGGAACAACGCGACGTCGTGATGACGAACTGGCGCGACGGCACGGTGAACTTCGAGCAGCGCGGCGTGGAGTTCCCCGCGTTCTGGTCGGTGAACGCCACCAACATCGTGACCAGCAAGTACTTCCGCGGCGCGGTCGGCACCCCGCAGCGCGAGCGCAGCCTGAAGCAGCTGATCGACCGCGTGGTCGGCACCTACGTCCGCGCCGGTACCGAGCACGGCTACTTCGCCACCCCGGCCGACGCCGAGATCTTCGAGCACGAGCTCACCTGGATGCTGCTGCACCAGGTGTTCAGCTTCAACTCCCCGGTCTGGTTCAACGTCGGCACCGCTTCGAAGCAGCAGGTCTCGGCTTGCCTGCCGTACCACGCCCTGGTCAGTACACCCACCGGGCTGGTGCCGATCGGGGAACTGGTGGACACGGACGCGGTCGGGGCGAAGGTCTACGACGGACACGGCGTCACCGGCGTGGTGGCCACCAAGGCCAACGGCCGCAAGAACGTCCACCGGGTGCACACCAAGGCCGGGTACACGCTGGACGTCACCGCCGATCACCTGGTCTGGAAGGCGACGAGTGCCACCGGCGGCGAGTTCGTCGAAGCGGGCACGCTGCGCCCGGGGGACCAGCTCGACTGGCACCGGGTCCGCTCGTTCGGTGAGCGGGAGATCGATCAGCGCGAGATCGCCGAAGCGGCGCTGGCGGGTTGGCTGCAGTCCGATGGGTTCGTCGGACGCTACGAGGGCACGAACCGGTCCCTGACCATCGAGGCGATGACCGTCAACGACGCGGAGCTCGCCTGGGTGACCGACGCCCTCGACCGGGTGTTCCCGGGAGCGCACCGCCACGAACGGTCAGTGGTCACCAAAGACGAGGGACTGGACTGTCGTCGCACCCGGCTCTGCGGCAACCATCTCCAGTCCTTTGTGGATGCTTGGAGCCTGCGTACCCGCGGTGCGGCCATGACGGTCCCGGCGCGCCTGTACACCGCGCCGCTGCCCGTGGTGGCCGCGTACCTGCGTAGCCTGTTCCAGGCCGAGGGCTATGTCTCGGATCGCGAGCGGTCCACTTTGGTCGGCATGGACATGATCTGCGAGCAACTGGTCCGCGGGGTGCAGAACCTCCTGCTGCGCTTCGGCATCTTCTCGCGGGTGGCGAAGAAGGCCGACCCCCGGCCGAACCGGCACGGCTGCTGGTCGCTGCGGATCCAGAACCGGGGTGACTGGGAGATCTTCGCGGCGGAGATCGGCTTCGTCGACGAGCGCAAGTCGGCGAAGCTCGAGGCGAGCCTGGAACGGCCGGGCAGGCCCGCCAAGCCGACCAAGCGGCTGGAGATCGCGCGCATCGAGGACCTCGGGCCGATGGAGGTCTACGACATCCAGACCGACAGCGGGGAGTTCCTTGCCGGGAACCTTCGCGTGCACAACTGCTTCATCCTCGCCGTGGACGACTCGATGGAGTCGATCCTGAACTGGTACCGCGAAGAGGGCCTGATCTTCAAGGGCGGCTCCGGCGCGGGCCTGAACCTGTCGCGCATCCGGTCGTCGAAGGAACTGCTGTCCTCCGGTGGCACGGCGTCCGGCCCGGTTTCGTTCATGCGTGGCGCCGACGCCTCCGCGGGCACCATCAAGTCGGGCGGGGCCACCCGCCGGGCGGCGAAGATGGTGGTGCTCGACGTCGACCACCCCGACGTCGAAGAGTTCATCGAGACCAAGGCCAGGGAAGAGCAGAAGATCCGCGTCCTGCGTGACGCCGGGTTCGACATGGACCTGTCCGGTGCCGACATCTCCTCCGTGCAGTACCAGAACGCCAACAACTCGGTGCGCGTGTCCGACGAGTTCATGCAGGCGGTCGAGGCCGACACCACCTTCGGCCTGCGCGCCAGGCAGACCGGCGAGGTGGTCACCGAGGTCGAGGCGAAGAAGCTGTTCCGCTCGATGGCGCAGGCGGCCTGGGAGTGCGCCGACCCCGGCATCCAGTACGACGACACCATCAACGACTGGCACACCTGCCCCGAGTCCGGCCGGATCACCGCGTCCAACCCGTGCTCGGAGTACATGCACCTGGACAACTCCAGCTGCAACCTGGCTTCGCTGAACCTGCTGAAGTTCCTCGGCGAGGACGGCACCTTCGACGCCAACCGGTTCGCCCGCGCGGTCGAGTTCGTGATCACCGCGATGGACATCTCCATCTGCTTCGCCGACTTTCCGACCGAGCCGATCGGTGACACCACGCGGAAGTTCCGCCAGCTCGGCATCGGCTACGCCAACCTCGGCGCGCTGCTGATGGCGATGGGCCACGCCTACGACTCCGACGGCGGCCGCGCGCTCGCGGCGGCGATCACCTCGCTGATGACCGGCGTGTCCTACCGCCGCTCCGCCGAACTGGCCGGTGTGGTCGGCCCGTACGAGGGTTACGCGCGCAACGCCGAGGCGCACCAGCGGGTGATGCGCAAGCACGCCGCCGCGAACGAGCTCATCCGCACCTACCACACCACCGACGCCGCCGTGCGCAAGCTCGCCTCCGAGGAGTGGCACCGCGGCATCAAGATCGGCACCGAGCACGGCTGGCGCAACGCCCAGGCGAGCGTGCTCGCCCCGACCGGCTGCCTGACCGCCGACACCTTGGTGACCACCGACCGCGGGCTCGCCCGGCTGTCCGAGCTGGGCGAGGTGTACGGCGATCGCTGGCAGGACGTCGACTTCACCGTCGCGACCGACGAAGGACCGCGCCGGGCGACCAGGTTCTTCGTCAACGGCGAGGAGCCGACCCGGCGGCTGGTCACCGCGGGCGGGTACCGGATCCAGGGCACCCTCGCCCACCGGGTGAAGGTGGTCGAGAACGGAGCCTGGGTGTGGAAGCGGCTCGCCGATGTGCGCTCCGGTGACGTCCTGCCGCTGCAACTGGGCGGGCTGGTCGGCGAACCGCGCCGGGTGGCGATGCCGGTGCTGGACCAGGCCTGTGAGGGCGACCGGACCACGGTGGTCCCCGGCTTCGTCGACGAGGACCTGGCCGAACTGGCCGGTTACTTCATGGGCGAGGGAAGCCTGCACGCCGAGGGGCTTCGGTTCCGCGTCGCGGACGCCGATCTCGACGTGGTCGAGCGACTTCGGGTACTGGGCAAGGGGCTGTTCGGGGTGGAGGCCACGGTCACCCCGGCCGCCGGTCACCAGGAGGTGTTGTTCGCTTCCGTGCGCCTGGCCAACTGGTGGCGGGCGGCCGGGTTCGCCAAGGACCTGCCCGGCACCGATCACACCGGCAACGGCTGGACGCCACGCGTGCCCGCCGCGATCCGCGAGACGAACGACGTGACCGTGTACGCGGCGTTCCTGCGTGGTTTGTTCGAGGCGGACGGCACGGTTCTCGAAGGCGTGCCGAGCGTGAGCACGGCGTCGGAGACCTTTGCCGAAGACATCCGCTCGATGATGCTGACCCTGCGCCTGGCGACGACCACGCGGGAGATCACCAGCGGCCGGGGCGGTGCCCAGTACCAGGTGCGGGTGCGCGACGTCGACCACGCACCGGCGTTCGACGAGGTGGTCGGCTTCATCGGTGAGCGCAAGTCGCGCGCGGTGGTGGCGGTGGAACCGCGCACGTCCGCGAAGCGCGACCTGGTCTTCCTGCCCGCCGAGCGCTGGAACTCGCTGGTGCCGCCGGGGCACGAGGACCGCGACGCGGTGCTCCAGTCACTGCGGAAGACGGGCGGGGTGGCCAGGAGGCTGGCGTCGCGGCTGTTCGCCGAGACGCTCGACGAGCAGTTGGGGCACGCGCTCGGCTACCTCTTCGAAACGGTGGCGGCAAATGAGGACGGCGGGGTGCGGCCGACCTACGACCTGTCCGTGCCGGAGAACGTCACCTACGTCGCGAACGGGTTTGTCAGCCACAACACCATCGGCTTCATGATGGACTGCGACACGACCGGGATCGAGCCGGACTTTTCGCTGGTGAAGTTCAAGAAGCTGGTCGGCGGCGGCTCGATGCAGATCGTGAACCAGACGGTGCCGCGCGCGCTGTCCGTGCTGGGGTACCAGGGCGAGCAGGCCGAGGCGATCGTCGAGTACATCGCGCAGCACGGGCACGTGGTGGACGCGCCGGGGTTGCGGCCGGAGCACTACGAGGTGTTCGACTGCGCGGTCGGCGAGCGTGCCATCGCGGCGATGGGTCACGTGCGGATGATGGCCGCGGTGCAGCCGTTCCTGTCCGGCGCCATCTCGAAGACGGTGAACATGCCGGAGTCGGCGACCGTCGCCGACGTCGAGGAGATCTACTTCCAGGGCTGGAAACTCGGCCTGAAAGCGCTGGCGATCTACCGCGACAACTGCAAGGTCGGCCAGCCGCTGTCCACCGCCAAGTCGGACAAGCCCGCCGAGGCACCCCAGGTCGAGTACCGCCCGGTCCGCAAGCGCCTGCCGAAGAAACGCCCCAGCCAGACGGTTTCGTTCACCGTGGGCGGTGCCGAGGGCTACCTGCACGCGGGGTCCTATCCGGACGACGGGCTCGGCGAGATCTTCATCAAGCTCGGCAAGCAGGGGTCCACGCTGGCCGGGGTGATGGACGCGTTCTCCATGTCCATTTCGGTCGGCCTGCAGTACGGGATCCCGCTGGAGTTCTACATTTCGAAGTTCTCCAACCTGCGCTTCGAGCCGGCGGGCATGACCGACGACCCGGACGTGCGGATCGCCACCAGCGTGCTCGACTACCTGTTCCGGCGCCTCGCACTGGACTACCTGCCGTACGAAAAGCGTTCGCAGCTCGGCATCTTCACCGCCGAGGAACGCGCGGCACAGGCCGACACCGACTACGGCACGGCCACCGCCGAGCCGCCAGGGGTCGATCTCGACGAGTTGCGCAGCAGCGTCTACGCCGAGGAAGCCGAGCCGGAAAGCGAACGGAAGCCGCAGACCTCCGCCGAGCTGATGGAACTGCACCTCGGCAAGGTGGCCGATGCGCCGCTCTGCATGACCTGCGGCACCAAGATGCGACCGGCCGGCTCGTGCTACGCCTGCGAAGGCTGCGGCGCCACCTCGGGCTGCAGCTGAGTCACGCTCCCGGACGGGGTGCCTGCTTCAGCGGCAGGCACCCCGTCCGGCTTTCCCACCAGATCGAGCACCCGTTCCGCCCGGTCGAGTAGTTGCTGGTAGGTAATGACTTCGACTCGGCTGAGATGGCTGTTGAAGATGCGCAACGTCTCGTGGATCTCCGCGGCAGAAAGATTCTGCTGGAACCCGGGGTGGCCGACGACCACGGTCGCGCTCGCGCGGCGGGTGTCGATACCGAACTCGATTTGCAAGCTCGTGCGCTGTTCGTCGAGCAAGGTCAAGTAGTTCATCGTCTGGCCGACGGCTTCGTGTACCACGGCTCCGACAATGAGGCCATTGCGATGATTTCGCACAACCGGGACGTCGGCTCGCTTCAACTCCACGACGTGGAGAACCCCATCCGGCTGGAGCAGCGGGATGTCGAGTTCGGCCGTGGCCACCAAGCGGCGCCGTGCTGCTTCGCCGACGAACTCACCCCCGAACATCCACCACGCGTCGCTCAGCGCGGCCTGGATCTCCCGCTCCAGGGCGCCGGGCCGCCGGACGGCCGCCCGCACGGTGGCCAGCTGGTCTCGCCGGACGTGCAACTGGATCGCGGACAACAGTTGGGCGGCGTTCCCCTTTTCCAGCAAGCGAACTACCTCGATGGGCAGGCCTCCCACGGAGATGGTGGGTTCGTTCGGCTCGTCGTGGATACCGGCGAGCCAACCCTTGCGAATTCGCCGATCCCCCTGTGCCAGCTGAGCTGCATAGCGGCAGTCCGCGGGGGCGAGCCCGTAGTCATTCAAGCCGTAGCCGAAACCTCGGAAGTAGTCGTCGATTTTGCTTGCGTCGAACGGAGGGTGCCGAGGTGGGTCCGCCGCCACGTTTTCCACACAACGAGCCAACTCCGGAAACCCGTGCAATGTGAACAGGTTTTTCAGGAACAAGGCGGGTCTCTTGTGGTCGTAGACGAAGGAATCTTCGGGGTCCACTTCGATGCCGTTCAAGCCGCGTGTGCGCTCCTTCAGGCACAGCCGGAAGATCGCGGGTATGGCTCCAGCGAGCCAGGTGAAGGTGGTTGTCCTGATTCGGGCGCAGGGGAACAGCCGATGGAACGCGTACGTTGGCACCGGGAGCTGGTCCTCGTGGAACAGGGCGAAGGTCTCACCGTGGTTCGCGGCGCAGATTCCGTCGAGAAGGCCGATCCAAAGCAGCGCGGTGGTGGTCCACACCTCATGGACGCGGTCCGGGAGAGTTGACCATCTCTCGTCGGCCTTATCTGAGTCTGACAACGTGTCGACCGCTCGACGTGCCCACTTGGCTTGCTGAGCAGCGACTTTCCTGGCTGCCGAGGTGGGGTTTTCGCCCTCCCAGACCAGGTCGAGGAACCTGGGGAGCACGTGGATGCCGGCCAGGTACCGGATGTCCCACTCCTCGAGTTGTTCTATCGGCTGGAACTCCCGTACCGCGATTTCGACGAACCTGGCGTACTTGCGATGTTTGGTGTCCTGCTCCGAGCGGTCGTTGGTGCGGAGCCAAGCGGCGGCGACCATCACCGGTAGCCGTTCGGTCAGCATTTCGGCCAGCTCGGCGAGGAACGATTCCCGGCGCTCGCGACACTGCTTCCACACCTTGACGAGCGGCGCCCTGACCACCTTCGGGTGCTTCTGCCGGATGGTGGCGAGGTCGAAAGCGGTCAGGTCGACCGTGCCCTCTCCCAGTAGTTGGACGAGGGTGTCGGTGCGAGCGTCGAAATCGACGAGCGCCTCTCCCGCGGCGAAGTGGTCGGCAAGCGGACCTTGCGGAACGCAGTGCACCCGCCCGGGTGAAACCAGGTCCGCCAACGAGCCCTTACGGGGCTGCTTCTGCACGACGTGCCGTGCTCGCTGCTTCATTCCCGGGCAGGTGTCGTCGCCGTGCCAAAGCCGTCCGGACTTGGTGCACCAGAGCGTCAGTTCGGTACCGGCCAGCGGACCGAGCCGAACGTCCGCCATCGTCAAGGTCACGAGCGAGCACCAAACATCCACTGGTTTGCCCGGGTCACTGGTTCGTCCGGGAGGGTGACGCCATGGTGATGTGCCAGCTTCCTCTCGGCTTCGGCCATGATGCAGGCGATGGTGGACGGGTTGAGGCGACCTTCGCCGAAGTGGATGACCGCCCTGGCGAACTCGTCTTTCAGCACGGCGCGGAACCCATCTGTCAGTTCGTCGACGGCGATTCCGGCCGCCAACAGGCATTCGAGTGGTTTCCTGCCGAACATGACCTCGAATTCCGCTGTGCCGCGGATCGTCCAGTAGGTGTCGTATAAGGGAACACAGGTGGCTCGCAACCACCGCCACATGTACTCGGGTTCCGCATGGTTCGGTGCCTCGCGGTGGCATCGGCCGCACAGCAACACGAGGTTGTCCGGCGAAGCGCGTCCGCCGAGCGAGTCGGGGATGATGTGGCATCTCTCCAGGCGGGACCGATACCCGCAGCGCCAGCACCGTTCGTGGGCTTCAGCCCAGTCGACGGCCAGGCCGGATTCGTCCTCGACCGCCGCCCAGTAGTCGACAATCTGCTTGTGGCTGACGTCCATGTGCCCCCCTCAAGTCTGCTCTCAGCATGTCGGTCGACGTGGTACTTGTGTTACGGAAAGTGTCGGGTCAGCTCCCCGCGGCAGGCGAGTCCACAGGATCTCCACAAACCGTCCATCGAACCTCCCGGTGGGTTCGGCCAACGCGCTCCGTGCACCGCCCGTCTCAAGGGACGGAAGGAAAGGAGTGGCAAGTTGAGCGAATTCACCGGGTGGGTCGAGCACTTCGAGGCGGAAGCCGAGCGGCGGCGGGAGCTGGGTGATCCACAGTGGACAAAGGGGGCCGAGTTGCCGGCGGCGGTGATCCGCAGTGTGCAGCGGTTCCAGGTCGGCGAGGCGGGTGACGGCGCCAACCTGATCGCGAAGGCCGAAGCCGCCGGGGACGCGGCGTATTCGACGGCGGTGCGGATGTTCGTCGACGAGGAGCGCAACCACGCGCGCCTTCTCGAACACCTGCTCACCGCCGCGAACGCGAAGACCATCGGCGGCCACTGGACCGACGCCGTGTTCGTGCGGCTCCGCCGTGCGCTCGGGCTGCGCCTGGAACTGATGGTGCTGATGATCGCCGAGGTCGTCGCGCTGCGTTACTACCGCGCGCTGCGCGACGGCACGCCGGACGCGCTGACCACCGAGGTCGCCGGGCGCATCCTCGCCGACGAGGAGCGGCACGTCCCGTTCCACCTGCGGCGCCTCGCGGCCGCGTTCGCGCCGCTGTCACGGCCGGCGCGGCTGCTGGTGCACGGCGTGTGGCGGGTGCTGCTGTTCGGCGCGGTGGTCACGGTGTCCTACGACCACGGCCCGGCCCTGCGAGCACTCGGCCTGACGCGACGCCAGTTCGTCGCCGACGTGCTCCGGATCTGGGGAAGGACGTCGGAACTGCCGGACCCTGTCACATCGGGGCCCGCTGTGTAGTCCACAGCTCGAACGCGGCGAAAGGGAGGGCGATGACTCCGATCGTGGTGACCGGTGGCACCGGTTCGCTGGGCAGGCGAGTGGTCCGGACCCTGCTCGGCGCCGGGCGCGAGGTGGTGGTGCTGAGCAGGCGGACGCGGCCGGTGGCCGGCGGTAGCCGGTTCGTGCCGGTGGACCTGCGCACCGGCGCCGGGCTCGACGCGGCGCTGGCCGGCGTGGGCACCGTGGTGCACTGCGCCACCACGCTGACCGGCGGCGACGAGCAGTCCGCCGCGAAGCTGTTCGCCGCGGCGAAGCGGGCCGGGGTGGCGCACCTGGTGTACATCTCCATCGTCGGCATCGACCGCATCCCGTTGCCGTACTACAAGACCAAGCTCGCCGTGGAGCGGCAGCTGGAGGCGTCCGGCCTCGGGTACACCACGATGCGCGCGACGCAGTTCCACGAACTCATCCAGTTCATCTTCGCGACGCTGGGGCGGTCACCGATCGTGCCGGTGCCGTCGATCCGGTTCCAGCCGGTCGACACGCGGGACGTGGCCGACCGGCTGGCCGAGCTCGCGCTCGGTGAGCCGGCCGGGCGCGTCCCGGATTTCGGCGGCCCGGAGATCCGGGACGCCAAGAGCCTCGCACGTGCCTACTTCGCCGCCACCGGACGGCGGCGGTTGCTCGTGCCGCTCCGCGTGCCCGGCCGGATCATGGCCGGGTACCGGAGCGGGCACAACCTGGTCGGCGACCGGTTCGACGGGACGATCACCTTCGAGCAGTTCCTCGCCGAGCGCGCCACCCGGCGGCCCAGCCGGTTCACCGACGCCGGTGACAGCGGCGGCTGAGCTACGGCTGGCAGCTGCCGACCAGCTACCGCGACGGGCCGTTGCCGGCCACGGTTTTCTGCTGGTGGCGCGAGCTGGAGATCCACTTCGCCGATGCGGACCTCGGTTACCGGCCGGACGACTGGAGTCCCGAGTTCTGCGCGCACGCGCTCGACTTCCTCGCGCCCCGCGCGCCCGAAGGTGTTCGCCTGGTGCTGAAGCCGCCGTGTCGACAAGTCACTTCCCGGGCTCGGCCCGTGGCCGTGAGGTCATCGTGTCGTAAGCCGGGCGCAGCAGTTCGGTGACCGACCTGCCGCCGGATTCCAGCGGCAGCGGATCCAGCTGGTCGAGCACCGAGGTGGTCGCCCCACCGGAAACCGCCACCTCGGTTCGCTTGCCCCAGAAGGAATCCAGCTCGTCGGCCAGGGTGGCGGGCCCGGTGTCCCGGTCGGCCGAGTGGGTGCGCAGCGCACGCAGCCGGTCCAGCAGTTGCTCCCGCGTGCGCCCGCGCCAGGCGAGATAGGTGAACGGATCGGCGTCGAACGACTCCGCGAGCACCACGCAGGCCGCGGCCAGGTGGCGGCACGGCACTTCCCAGCCGGGGCAGGAGCAGTCCATCGTCATCTCCCGCAAGCTCCGCGGGAACAGGCTCAGCCCCAGCTTCACGAACAAGCCTTCGAGATCGGCGGGCACCTCACCGGCGAGCAGCTTCGCCGCGAACACCGCCTGCGCGGCGAGTTCCTGCTCGATCCGCGCCCAGTCCGCCGATTCAAAGGCCTTGACCGCGATCCGCGCGCGGTGCGGATCAGGCCCGGAGTCGCGGACCAGCGCGGTCACCAGGCTGGTCGACACCGACAGGTTCAGCACGTACCCGGCACGCGCGGACCGCTGCCCGCTGGTGCGGTAACCGCCGAGGCCGAGCCCGTCGAGCGTCTCCAGGAACCGCCGGGACCACCAGGTCATGGCGCCTCCAGGGTGAGCAGTTCGCGCAGGCTCTCGGTGGACAGCTCGGTGAGCCAGTGCTCCCCGGCACCAACCACCAGCCGCGCCAGCGACGCCTTCTCGGTCAGGATCCGGTCGATCTTCTCCTCCAGCGTGCCCGCGCAGGCGAACTTGCGGACCTGCACGTCACGCCGCTGCCCGATGCGGAACGCGCGGTCGGTGGCCTGGTCCTCGACCGCCGGGTTCCACCAGCGGTCGATGTGCACCACGTGGTTGGCCGCGGTCAGGTTCAGCCCGGTGCCGCCCGCCTTGAGCGAGAGCAGGAACAGCGACGGCCCGCCGGGTGACTGGAAGCGTTCGACCAGCCTGTCCCGCTCGGGCTGGCTGGTGCCGCCGTGCAGGAACAGCACCTCGGTGTCGAAGCGTTCGGACAGGTACGGCACCAGCATCGCGCCGAACCGCGCGAACTGCGTGAAGCACAACGCCTTGTCGCCTTCGGCCAGCACCTCTTCGAGCACTTCCTCCAGTCGCGCCAGCTTCCCGGACCGCCCGGCGAGTTCCGAGCCGTCGCCGAAGAAGTGCGCCGGGTGGTTGCACACCTGCTTCAGCTTGGACATCGTCGCCAGCACCAGGCCCTTGCGCTTGATCTGCTCGGCCTGCGCGATCTGGTCGAGCATGTCGTCGACCACCGCGCGGTAGAGCGTGACCTGCTCGGCGGTGAGCGTGCAGAGCTGCTTGAACTCCAGGCGTTCCGGCAGGTCGTCGATCACCACGGGATCGGTTTTCAGCCGCCGCAGCACAAACGGCCCGGTGGCGCGGCGCAGCCGGGCGGCGGCTTCGTGGTCGCCGTGGCGTTCGATCGGCACCGAGAACCGCGCGTGGAAGGTGTTGGCGGTGTCCAGGAAACCGGGGTTCAGGAAGTCCATAATGGACCAGAGTTCGGCGAGCCGGTTCTCCACCGGGGTGCCGGTCAGCGCCACGCGGTGGCGGGCGGTGAACCCGCGCACCGCTTTTGCCTGTTGTGACGCGCTGTTCTTGACGTTCTGCGCCTCGTCGAGCACCACCCGGTCCCAGTCCACTTCGGACAGAGATTCGGCGTCCCTGGCCGCGAGCGCGTAGGTGGTGATCACCAGATCGGCTTCGGCCGCGCGCACCGGGCCGCGGTCGATGCCGTGGTGGACGTGCACGCGCAGGTCCGGCGTGAACCGCGCGGCTTCACGCTGCCAGTTGCCGACCACCGTCATCGGGCAGACCAGCAGTGTGGGTGGTCGCGGGCCGTCCTTGCGGCACAACGCTTCCAGCGCGAGCAGCTGCACCGTCTTGCCGAGGCCCATGTCGTCGGCGAGGCAGGCGCCCAGCCCCAGTTCGTCCAGGAAGGCCAGCCACGCGAGCCCGCGGAGCTGGTACGGCCGGAGCGTGCCGTGGAATCCGGGCGGCGTGTCGATCCGTTCGACAAACCGGCCCGCCTTGCCTTCGAGCAGCTCACCGAACCGCCCGTCGCCGGTGACCTCCGCGACCGGCAGCGGCGCCGGGCTCGCGCCGAGGTGCCGGATCGCCTGGCTGACCGACATCTCCCCGCGGCGGCTGGTGTTCAGGAAGGCCAGCCCGGCGGCCAGTCCGCGCTGGTCGATGCGGGTCCACTGGCCACGCAGGCGGACCAGCGGCACCTTC
The DNA here is from genome assembly GCF_003312875.1 of Amycolatopsis albispora. Lineage (NCBI taxonomy): Bacteria > Bacillati > Actinomycetota > Actinomycetes > Pseudonocardiales > Pseudonocardiaceae > Amycolatopsis > Amycolatopsis albispora. The sequence goes on along the minus strand of NZ_CP015163.1, from coordinate 3,647,259 downwards.
GCGGCGGCGAGCGAGGCCAGCTCGGCTTCGGACAGCCTCTGCCCGCCCACCGACAGCTCCCACCGGTAGTCGACGAGCTGCTTGAGGTCGAGCGGACGGTCCTTCGTCACCACCCCGGTGGCCGACTTGCTCCGCGTTTCGAGCCGGAGCGCGACGTCACCGGGACGCCGCCACTCCTTCGGCAACAGCACGCCGTAGCCTGCCTCGTCCAGCGCCGGGGCCTGGGTGAGGAAGTCGTAGGCGCCTTCGGCGTCGAGATCGAGACCGGCCGGGTGCGCTTCGGCGAGCGCGTCGTCGAGCCGCCGGAACAGGCGGCTGGCGCGGCCGAGTTCGGTCAGCAGCAGCTCCTGCGGGCGGTGGATCCACCGGCTGAGCACGTCGTGCTGGCCGGACCGCCACACCTGGCTCGCCGGGATCAGCACGGACGGGTCCTCGACGGCTTGGAGCAGGAACTCCAGCCGCCAGTCCTCCTTCTCGTTCTGCTCCGGGGACAGCAGCCGGAAGCCCAGCCGGACTGCGGCGTCGTGCGCGGCGCTGGCGTGCCAGGCGTCGATCCGGTCGCGCAGCTCGCGGGCTTCGTGGCGGTCGGCCTCGAACCCGGGTTCACCGGTGAGCGCGCCCAGCCAGGACTCGACCGCGCCGGAGCCGGTGGCCAGCTGGAGCCCGTCCAGCCGGTCGCGGACCTCGTGGTCGGTCAGCGCGTTGAGCAGCGAGCGGAGCACCTCGGCAGCCGGACGGCCGTCGGTGTCTTCGGGTCGCACGGGCTGCGCGCGGCAGATCGGCGGCATCGCGGCGGCCAGCTTGGCGAACCGTGCCGAGTCCACTCCGGACAGTGCGGGCCGCCACCGCGCGCGCAGCCCGCCGACGCCGGTGACCAGGCCCGGCAGCACGCGCCCGCGGTCGGCCAGGTCCGCGGCGAAGGCGGTCACCTGGCGCAGGTAGTGCGGTGAGCTGCCGAGGCGGACTTGGGCTTCGGTGAGCCCGGCCAGCACCTCGGCGGCGGCACCGGGGGACAGCACCACGGCGGGCACGAGCCACGGCTCCAGCCGGACGCCGGTCGGGGGCGCCGGCTCGGCCAGCGGGTCGCGGACCAGTTCGGGGGAGGCGAGCGGCCCGTCACCGGTCGACGGCAGCAGCAGCGGCACGACCTCGGCCCGGCCGCCCGGCACCAGGTGGGACAGGTCCTCGACGGCGAACGGGTGCGCGACGGCGGCGCCGGGCAGCGGGCCGCTCACCGTCGCGGGCAGCGCCGAGTCCTCGGCCCACAACGCGACTTCACCGGCCGCGGTGCCCAGGCCGTGCAGGACCAACACCCCTCCACGCTAGCCGAGCTTGACTCTCCCGCTACGTCAAGGTGCACGGTGTCGGCCATGCCCACTCGACGTGACTTCCTCAAAGGCGGCGCCGCCGTCGCGGGCGGCCTGCTCGCCACCATCGGAACGGCCACCGCGGCCACCCCGCTCGTGCTCACCGGCGCCACGCTGATCGACGGCACCGGCGGCCGCCCGCGGCGCGGCTGCACGATCGCGCTGATCGGCGACCGGATCGTGGCGGCAGGCTCGGTCGCTCACGCGGGCGCGCGGGTGATCGACCTGCGTGGCAAGTTCGTGATTCCCGGGCTGTGGGACATGCACGTGCACACCGTGCCGCTGGACGCGATCTACCCGCCGCTGTACGTGGTCAACGGGGTGACCGGGATCCGCGAAATGTACGGCTACTTCCACCCGCAGCTGCCCGACCTGCGCGATCGCATCGAGCGCGGGGTGGTCACCGGTCCGCGCATGGTGATCGCCAGCAACATCATCGACGGGCCGCATTCGGTCCACGCGCCGACCGGGGCGGTGTCGGTGAGCACCCCGGACGAGGCACGCGCGGCCGGTCCGGACGATGAAGGAGCAGGGCGCGGACTTCGTCAAGGTGTACTCGATGCTGTCGGCGGAGGCGTTGCACGCGGTGGCCGACGAGTCCCGGCGTGTCGGCCTCCGGTTTGTCGGGCACGTGCCGGAGCGGATGTCCGCGCTCGACGCCGCCGACGCCGGTCAGCACAGCATGGAGCACCTGTTCGGCTTCTTCACCGCGACCTCGTCGAAGGAGGCCGAACTACGCGAGCGCCTCGCCGCGACGCCGATCGATCCGGCGAACCCGCAGGCCTGGTACACCGTCGCCCGGGCACTGGAGCGCGAAGCGGCCACGACGCACGACCGGCGTCGCGCGCGCCGCCTGTTCGACCGGCTCCGGCGCAACGGCACCCACGCGTCGCCGACGCTGAGCGTGCTGAGGGCGCTCTCCCTGCCCGCGAGCGGGTTCGACCGCAACGATCCGCGCCTGCGTTACCTGCCGAAGATGATCACCGACTACTGGTGGCTCCAGGTCGAGCAGACCGGACCGGCCACCCCAGTGGAGATCGAGGAGCACCGGCGGTTCTTCGAGGCCGAACTCGCGATGACCGGCGACCTGCACCGCGCTGGCGTGCCGATCCTGGCCGGGACCGACTCGAACAACGCCTTCTGCTTCCCGGGTTTCTCCCTGCACGACGAGCTGGCACTGCTGGTGCGCGCGGGGTTGTCGCCGATGAGTGCGTTGCAGGCGGCGACCAGGGACGCCGCGCGATTCCTCGGCCGCGACCGCACCGAGGGCACGGTCGAGCCGGGCAAGGTGGCCGACCTGGTGGTGCTCGACGAGGACCCGCTCGCCGACATCACCAACACCCGCCGCATCCACGCCGTGGTGCATCGCGGCCGCTACCTCGGACCCGGCGAGCGCACGCGCATGCTGGCGGACATCGAGAAGGCCGCCGCCGAGCAGCAGTTCCCGGAACCGCCCGTGTCGGGCTGCGGCTGCGGCGGCGGCCTGGTCTCAAGCGCGTCCGGCGGCGTCGCCAAGCCCGCAGGTGCGTAACGCGAGTTCACGCAGGTTCCGCTTGAGCCGGTCCAGGCTCACGCCGCGTTCCCGCTGGTAGCGGAACAGTTCCGGGGCCAGCGGCGCGAGCACGACGTCGACGAGGCCGTCGGGATCGGGCAGGCTCGCTTCGGTGAGCAGCGCGTGCACGTGGGCGCGCCAGAAACCGTAGGCGCCGGTGCCGAAGCGCTGGTGCCCGATCTCGCTGCCCAGCACCAGGTGCCCGTGGTCGGCGAGCAGGTCGAGCATCGCGGCGTAGAAGGCGGCCAGCCGCTCGGCGGGCGGCGCGCCGGGACCGAGCGGCGGATCGCCGCGCAGCAGCTGTTCCTGCAGCTTCCGCTCGTGCTCGTCCAACAGGGCGACGGCGATGGCCGCGCGGTCGGGGTACCGCCGGTAGAGCGTGCCCCGGCCGACCCCGGCCGCCTTCGCGATGTCGTCCATCGTCACGTTTTCGGCCCCGCGCTCGGCGAACAGCGCCTCGGCCGCGTGCAGCACCTTGGCGCGGTTCCGGGCGGCGTCGGCGCGTTCACGGGTCACCTCTCGCACTGTAGTGGACATCGTGTCCACTTCGCGCGTAGGGTGGGGAGTAAGTGGACGCGGTGTCCACTTACTCGGTGATCTTCCGGAGGGACCTCCCATGGCGCAGTTGCTCCACCTCGATTCCAGTGCCCGCCGCGACTCCTTCTCGCGACAGCTGGGTGCCCGGTTCGCCGAAGCCTGGCGTGCGGCGCACCCCGGCGCCGGGTACACCTACCGCGACCTCGCCGCCGACCCGGTGCCGCTGATCGGCGAGGCGTGGACCGAGATCTGCGACTACCTGCTGGCCCACGGCATCACCGAGCCCGCGCGGTACCCCGAGGCCGTGCGCACCGACGCGCAGCGCGAGGCGTGGGCGGTCGTCGCGCCACTGCTGGACGAACTGCTCGCCGCGGACGTCGTGCTGATCGGGGCGCCGATGTACAACTTCTCCGTCCCGGCCGCGTTGAAGACCTGGATCGACCAGGTCACCTTCCCGCGGATGTCGTTGTCGGGGAAGGCTTTTGTAGTGGTCGGCGCGCGTGGCGGCGCGTATGGGGCGGGCACCCCGCGTGAGCCCTTCGACTACCAGGAGCGGTACCTGCGTGACTTCTTCGCCGGGCACTACGACGTCACCGACGTGCGGTTCGTGCACGCTGAGCTGACCAACGCGGTGGTCGATCCGTCACTGTCCGATTTGGACGGCAAGCGGCGGGAGTCGCACGCCGCCGCGCTGGCCGCGGTCGATCGGCTGGCGTCGTGAGCTGGTTGCTCCTGGTGGCGGCGGGCCTGGTGGAGATCGTGTGGGCGCAGAGCATAAAACCCACCCGCCAGCCCGCCACCGCCCTCAACGGACGCGCTGCGCGCGCGGCCTAGACGAGTAATGCGTAAGTCGGGGTGGTAGCCGGGGAAGGACGAAGGGTGTTCAAGATCCGTTTGTGACGACAGACCTGAACACCCTTCTGACCGCACTCTACGTCAGGATCGACGACCACCTCGCGAGCAGGCGCCGCCTGGGCAGACCGCCCAGGCTGACCGACGCCGAGCTGGTCACCCTCGCGGTGGGCCAGGCATTGCTCGGGTTCACCTCCGAAGCCCGCTGGCTGCGGTTCGTACCCGCCCGTATGCCCGGCGCCTTTCCGTTCCTGCCTGGACAGCCCGGCTACAACCGCCGCCTGCGTGCCGCGTTGCCACTGATCAAGCAGGTGATGCGCTGGCTGGCGGCGGACACCGACCTGTGGACCGACACGACCTGGATCGTCGACTCCACCCCGGTGGAGTGCGGCCGCTCCCGGCCAACGGCCAAGCGTTCGGACCTGGCGGGCTGGGCGAAATACGGCTTCTGCCGTTCGCACTCCCGCTGGTTCTGGGGCCTGCGCCTGCACCTGGTCTGCACCCCGGCCGGGCTTCCGGTCACCTGGGCACTGGCCGATCCGAAGATCGACGAGCGGCAGGTGCTCATGGCCCTGTGCGACCATGAACCCCACCTACTCGGCGAACGTCCCGGCCTGCTGATCATCGCCGATAAGGGCTACGTCTCCCGTGAGCTGGACCGGTTCCTGCACGAGCGTGGGATCCGGCTGATCCGCCCGTCCTACCGCAACCGCACACCACATCCCGGCGAACCGCTGCTCAAGTCCATCCGCCAGCTCATCGAGTCGGTCAACGACACACTCAAAGGTCAACTAAACCTCGAACAACACGGTGGGCGCACCATCGAGGGCGTCGGCGTCCGCATCGCCCAACGACTACTCGCGCTGACCGCCGCCATCTGGCACAACCGCGCCACCGGCCAACCCGTCACCCGATCCCTTACCGCCTACGACCACTGACCGACTTACGCATTACTCGTCTAGTCCCCGAGAACTTTCACCAGGCCACTGCCCACGATCCGCTCAGCGCGGGCAGGCTGGCCGCGCTGAGCCTGATCGTCGGCGGCATCGTGCTGGCCAGGCTCACCGAGGCCGGCTGAGCTGCTGCCACAGGAACTCGAAGGTCAGCGCGGTCTTGAAGGCCAGCTGCTCGTTGTCGGCCGCGGCACCGTGCCCGCCCTCGATGTTCTCGTGGTAGCGCACCGGATAACCCAGCTCGCGCATCCGCGCCACCATCTTCCGGGCGTGCGCCGGGTGCACCCGGTCGTCCCTGGTCGAGGTGACGAACAGGATGGGCGGGTAGTCACGTCCACTGTGGACATTGTGGTACGGCGAGTACTCGCCGATGAACGCCCAGTCCTCCGGGTCGTCCGGATCACCGTACTCGGCCATCCAGGAGGCCCCGGCCAGCAACTTGTGGTAGCGCCGCATGTCCAGCAGCGGCACCTGGCAGACGATCGCGCCGAACAGCTCGGGGTAGCGGGTGAGCATCACGCCCATCAGCAGGCCGCCGTTGCTGCCGCCCTGGATGCCCAGCCGGTCCGGGGTGGTGATGCCACGGGCCACCAGATCCTTCGCCACGGCGGCGAAATCCTCGTACACCAGGTGCCGCTCCGCCTTCACCGCCTGGGTGTGCCAGCCGGGACCGTACTCACCGCCACCGCGGATGTTGGCCACCACGTAGGTACCGCCGCGCGAAAGCCACGCGCGGCCGGTCGCACCGCTGTAGGAAGGGGTGAGCGAGACCTCGAAACCGCCGTAGCCGTAGAGCATGGCCGGCCCGGCGTCCGCGCCTTCGGGGCGCACCACGAAGTACGGGATCGCGGTGCCGTCGTCCGAAGTAGCGAAGTACTGCGCCACCTCGATTCCCGTGCTGTCGAAAAAGGACGGTGCGGACCGGATCGGCTCGGCCCGCTCGCCGATCACCCCGCGCACCAGGGTGGACGGCTGCGTGTAGCCGCTGATGTCGAGGAAGTACTCGTTGCTGTGGTCGGGATCGGTGTCGACGATGTCCGCGCTGCCGACCTCCGGCGCACCCGGCAGCGGCTCGTCGGTCCAGCCGTCCGGGCCCGGCGTGAGCACCCGGAGCCGGGCCTTCACGTCGGAGAGCGTGCCGAGCAGCAGGTGGTCGCGTGTCCAGGTGTAGTACTCGAGCGAGGTGTGCGCGTCGGGGAGGAAGAGCGCGGTCAGCTCGCGCGACCCGGCGAGGTAGGCGTCGAAGTCGGCGGCGAGCAGCGCGCCCGCCGGGTACTCGGTGCCGCCGACCGTCCACGGCGAGCGGGTCCGGACGAGCAGCCATTCGCGGTGGACCGACGGCTGGGCGTCGTCGGGCACGTCGATCCGGGTGAGCGTGCCGTCGGCGCGGCGGAGGTAGCGCTCCGACCGGTAGAAGTCCAGGCTGCGGCCGACGAAGTCGCGTTCGAAGCCCTCGGTGAAGTCGTGGTAGGCGAACGCCGCCACGTCCTCGGGCTTGCCCTCGTAGACGACGGGGGCCTCTTCGATCGGCGTGCCCCGGCGCCATTCACGCATCACCCTGGGATAACCGGAGGTGGTCAGCGAGCCGGGACCGGTGTCGGTGCCGACGTACACGCGGTCGTGGTCGATCCAGCCGATCCGCGTCTTCGCCTCGGGCACCTCGAAGCCGCCCTCGACGAACTCGCGGGTTTCGAGGTCGAACTCACGGACCACGGTCGCGTCGGCGCCACCGCGTGAGAGCGAGACCAGGCAGCGCCGGTAGTCGGGGCGCAGCACGTTCGCGCCGTGCCAGACCCAGTTCTCGCCCTCGGCTTCGGCGAGCGCGTCGACGTCGAGCAGCAGCTCCCACTCGGGCCGCGACCTGCGGTACTGCTCCAGCGTGGTGCGCCGCCAGAGCCCGCGGGGGTGCTCGCCGTCGCGCCAGAAGTTGTAGAGGAACTCGCCGCGCCGCCGGGGGTACGGGATGCGGTCGTCGGCGTCGAGCACCTCGCGGATGCGGTCGCGCAGCTCGCCGAACCGCTCGCCGCCGGTCAGCTCGGCCACCGTCTCGGCGTTGCGGGCGCGCACCCAGTCGAGCGCCTGCTCGCCGGTGACGTCCTCCAGCCAGAGGTACGGGTCGTCGTCGATCTCGGTCATGCCCTCCAGTCTCGCCTACCGGTATCCTCGGGACAGCTGCCGAGGGTGGGGGAAATGAACATCGAGCCGACGTCCGCCTGGCCGCCACCCGCGTCGCCGCCGCCCTCGAACTCACCCGTCCGGGTGCTGGGCGTCCTGGTGCTGGTGGTGGCGGTCGTTGCCGCCGTCGCGCTGCCGGGGCTCGGCGTGGTCAGCTTCGGTGAGACGGTGGTCACCGGGCAGGCCAGGCCGGCCGGGTCGGGGGTCCACTCGCAGCGTGAGCCGGGCCAGCCGGGGCCGGTGTTCGCCACCGCGGAGAACCCGCTGCTCGCCGAGGGCGTCGAACTGCCGCAGACGAACTGCCAGCTGCCCTCGCTGCGCCGGTCGGAGGAGCAGCTCCAGGCCTACTACGAGGCGGCCATGCGCTGCCTCGACGCGGCGTGGAAGCCGACCCTGGAGAGCGTCGGCGAGCCGTTCTCCACGCCCGTGCTGCAGATCAAGGACGAGACCGAGAGCTCGTGCGGTGGCCTGCCGCCCAAGGAGGAGGCCACCGCCTTCTACTGCCCGGCCGACAAGGCCATCCACATGCCGCGCAAGCGCTTGCTGGAGACCGTGGGCACGGTGCAGGCGGCGCACCTGGCGGTGCTCGCGCACGAGTACGGCCACCACGTGCAGTCGCTCAGCGGCATCATGGAGGCCGCCTTCGAGGAGATGTCGGCGCACGGCGAGGACAGCCCCGGAGAACTGCAGGTCACGCGCCGGATGGAGCTGCAGGCGAACTGCTTCGCCGGGCTCTTCCTGGCCAGCACCAGCGGCCGCGGCTCGGTCAGCAAGGCGCTCGCGCAGCAGGGGGTCAAGGAGTTCGAGAACTCGATTGGCAGCGACAGCCACGGCACCGTGCCCAACCAGGTCAAATGGGCCAAAGCCGGGTTCCAGAAGGCGACCTCGGCGTGCAACACCTTCACCGCCGCCGACGGTGAGGTCCGCTAGGCGGCCGTCATGGAGATCCACATCGACACCGAGGCCGGGCGCGGCCGTCGAGAGGAGATCTACCGGCAGATCCGCGAGGCGATCCTCGACGGCAGGCTCCGCGCGGGTGAGGCGCTGCCGCCCACGCGGGAACTGGCCGAACGGCTCGCCGTCTCCCGGAACACCGTCAGCGCCGCCTACGACCGGCTGACCGGTGAGGGCTTTCTCGAAGGCCGGGTCGGCGCGGGCACCTTCGTCCGCAGGGTGCCGGGGAGCGCGGCACGCCGGCACGCCACCGAGTTCCCGATCGAGACGGCCGAGGTGTGGGAGCGCGTCCGGCTGCCGTTGCCTGCCGGGGTGCGGGCCGAATTCGACTTCCAGGCCGGGATTCCCGATGTCAGCCGGTTCCCGTTCGACACCTGGCGGCGGCTGCTCGGCGGTGAGCTGCGCGTGTCTTCGCCGGATTCGCTGGAGTACGGCGATCCGGCCGGGCACGCCGGGCTGCGCGAGGCGATTTCCCGGCACATCGCGGTTTCGCGTGACGTGCGGGCTTCGGCCGAGGAGGTGGTGGTGACCAGCGGCGCCCAGCAGGCGATCGACCTGCTCGGGCGGGTGCTGCTGCGGCCGGGCGACCGGGTCGCCGTCGAAGATCCGGGCTATCCGCCGGCCCGGTTCGCCTTCGAGGCGCTCGGCGCCGAGGTGGTGCCGGTCGGGGTGGACGCCGAGGGCATCCGGGTCGCGGACCTCCCGCGCGGCACGAAGCTGGTCTACGTCACGCCCTCGCACCAGTTCCCGCTCGGGTTGCCGATGTCGCTGGACCGGCGGCTCGAACTGGTGGCGTGGGCCGGGAAAACCGGGGCGGTGCTGGTGGAGGACGACTACGACACCGAGTTCCGGTACCACGGCAGGCCGCTGGAACCGTTGCACAGCCTCGATTCCACCGGCCGCGTGGGCTACGTCGGCTCGTTCTCCAAGGTGCTTTCGCCCGGGCTGCGGCTGGGTTTCCTGGTGGCGCCCGCATCGCTGTGCCGGGTGGTGGCGAAGGCGCGGTTCGTCACCGACTGGCATTCCGCCGGACCGGTGCAGGCGGCGCTCGCGCGGTTCATCGACGACGGCGGGCTGGCGAGTCACGTCCGGCGCATGCGACGCGAGTACCGGCGTCGGCACGATCTGGTGATTTCCTTGCTGGAGCGGGACTTCGCCCGCCTGCTGACGCCGATCCCGTCCGCGGCGGGGTTGCACGTGAGCGCGTACAGCACGCGGCCGACCGCGACGGCGGCGCGGCGGGCGCTGCGGGGCGGCGTGCTGGTCAACACCCTGGACGAGTACGCCGTGCTGCCCGGGCGGCGGCCCGGTTTTGTGTTCGGCTATGGCGGTATCCCGTTCGCCAAGATCGAGGCCGGGCTGTCCCGCCTCCGCGAAATCCTGCACTGAGCGAGCTGAATGTCGTACCCCTGTGCGACCTTCCCTGCATGACCACCCGCATCCCCGGCTTCACCACCCGCAGGCTCACCGCCGGCGGCACCGACCTGCACGTCGCGATCGGCGGCGCGGGCCCGCCGCTGCTGTTGCTGCACGGCTTCCCGCAGACGCACCTGACCTGGCGCGCGGTCGCGCCCGCGCTCGCCGAGTCGTACACGGTGATCTGCCCGGACCTGCCGGGTTACGGGGACAGCGGGCCGCCGGGGGAGGGCGTCGAGCACTACTCGAAACGGGCGATGACCGCCACGTTCGCCGAGCTGATGACCACGCTGGGCCACCAGCGGTTCGCCGTGGCCGGGCACGACCGCGGTGGCCTGGTCGCCTTCCGGATGGGCCTCGACCACGCCGACCGGGTGACGCACACCGCGGTGCTCGACGTGCTGCCCGCGGTGGACGTCTTCGGCGCGCTGGCGGGTGCGGGCGGGGTGTTCGCGTTCCACCTGTCCTTCCTGGCGCATCCGGAACCGTTGCCGGAGCGGATGATCGGGGCCGATCCGGCGGTGTTCTTCGGCCACTTCCTGGATGGCTGGACCAAGGTCACCGGCGCGCTGCCCGCCGAGGTCCGTTCGGAGTACCTGCGCACGCTGTCCGAACCCTCGGTGATCCACGCGATCTGCCAGGACTACCGGGCCGGGGTGTGCTTCGACCTGGAACACGACAAGCAGGACAAAGCACTCGGCCGGCGGTTGCCCATGCCGGTGCTGGCCCTGTGGCAGGACCCGGGTGAGGCGCCGCTGCCCTTCGATCCGGCCGCGCTGTGGCGCTCGTGGGCGCCGTCGGTCACCACGAAGGCGTTGGCGTGTGGGCATTTCCTGCCGGAGGAGCGGCCGGAGGAGGTGATCGCTGCGCTGCGTGAGCTGCTCGGCTGAGCCCGCGGCCGGGTGGCTGCCGGGAGGCCGCCACTCCGGTGGTGTCCGGTTCGCGACTTTCGTGCTCGGCCCGCTGGCCCTAACCTGGTGTGAGCCGGGTCACCAGCGTGAGGAGCTGCCATGCGGATCGCCGACGTGTTGCGGAGCAAGGGAACCCTGGTGGCCACGGTGGCCCCGGAATCCAGCGTGACCGAGTTGCTGGCCCAGCTGACCGAACACAACGTCGGCGCGATGGTCGTGCTCGGTGCCGATGAGCAGGTGGTCGGCATCGTGTCCGAACGCGACGTCGTCCGGCGCCTGCACGACCGGGGGCCGGAGCTGCTGAACAGGCCGGTGTCGGAGATCATGACCACCCTGGTGGCGACGTGCACCCCGGAGGACTCGGTCGACCACCTGAGCGCCGTGATGACCGAACGCCGCATCCGGCACGTCCCCGTCGTCGTGGACGGCAGGCTGGCCGGCATCGTCAGCATCGGGGACGTGGTGAAAACCAGGCTGAACGAACTCGAAGAACGCCACGACCAGCTACAGGCCTACATCGCCCAAGGCTGACCCCCTGCCCCGGGGCGCGACCACACGTTCACCTGCCACCGGGACGGCCCCACACGCCCACCCCGGCTCGCCCACCCGCGGCCCACTGTCCGCGCACCCACCATCAGGACGGCTACCCGCCCGCCGCTGATCTGGCTACGTACGGCCACGGTCCACGCAGCCACCATCAGGGCGGCTACCTGCCCGCCGCTGAACCGCCCATGCGCGGCCATGGTCCATGCACTTCACCCGTCACCTGGGCGGCCCCACGCGCCCGCGCCTGGCCACGCGCGGCCCACGGTGCACGCACTCACCCGCCACCCGGGCGGCCCCACGCGCCCGCGCCTGGCCTGGCCTGGCCATGCGCGGCTTCCCGCCCACGTCCACACGCACCCACCGCCGGGCTGGCTGCGTCACTCGTGCGCCCTTTGTCGCGCGGCCGCGCGACCCACTGGACTGGCCCGGCATGGCCGCAGCCCGCCGCACTCGCCTGCCGCCGCCCGCCGCACCCGCCCGCCGCAGCCCGCCACACTCGCCTGCCGCACCCGCGCGATCACTCGCGGGGCGCCGCTCGCCGCGGCCGCATGTCCTCTCTCGCGCCGCCGTCATTCACTGCTGAGGTGGCTGCGCGCGCCCGCCGCCCACTCGACCCAAGCGACCTCGCTCGCGGCCCCGCGGCCCGCTGCGGCCGCGTGCAATCACGCTCAACCAGCCCACCGGGCGAGCACGCGGTCGATCGCCGGGCGGATGCGTTCGCGGGCCTCCGCCCGGGGCACTCCGGCCATGAGCAGATCGTCGTAGTCGGTGTCGACGTGGCGGATCGAGGCGACCACGGCGGCCCGCACCGCGTCCTCGTCCAGTGCCCGCCCCGCCGCGGACCGCCCCACCCGGCCGCTGCCCCGCACGCCCGCGTGCGCCGCGATCGCCAGCGCGCGTTCGTCCGGGCAACCTGGGAACGCGGCCCGGATGGCCGCGGCCAGCTCCGCCTGGAATTCCGCGTCCGCGTTCACGCGGCGCTCGGCGTCCCGTTCCCGTCGCCGGGCGCGGATGTCCTCGTCGGCGAGGCAACGTTGCTCCGCGCGTTCCAGCGCGTCCTCCTCGACGAGCGTGCCGATCCGCTGGTACCGCTTCCGCCGCCGGTTGAACTCGACCACCACAGCCGACAGCTTGCTTTCGCTCTTCGCCCGCCGCGAGAGTGCCGCGTTGCCGGACGCCAGGAAACGCAGGTGGTCAAAATCGGCGCACGTCAGGCACAGCGACGACTTGTCCTCTTCGAACACCAGCTCACCCGCGTCACCACGAATGCCGCAGCCGTCGCACACCCAGGCCTTCGCCGACCGCACCACCACCAGGTCCGGCGCCTTGCTTTGCCGCTCCCGCAACCGTTCCAACCGCTTCTCGGACAGATCCGCCGAGACCCAGTGCGTTTGGAAGAGCCGTTCGAGTGCTTCGTCGCCGTCGGGGGTGAACCGCAGCGGACGCCGGTCGCGCGTGGCCGCCAGGTAGCTCACCTCGGTGGCGCGCAGTCCGCGTCCGGCCGCCCATTCGCGCAGGTAACCCAGCGCCGTCCGGACCTTTTCGGTGTCGACGGCCAGGCTGTCGCCGAGGTGAGGCGCCTGACCCCGGCGCCATTCGTCGACCCGCGCCGACGGCAGCCAGCCGAGCGCGTTGAGCACTTCGAGCGGAACGACCTGGCTCTTCGTCTTCAGCGCGATGTCGGCGGCCGAGATCACCCGGCGCTGGATCTTGGGCGGCTCTGGCGTGACCACGGACAGCGAGCTTACTTAGCCCTTCTCCGCGCCCGACAGCACCGGCGCCATCGCCGCGATGCCCGCCGTGATGGCCTGCGACGCGGTTTCGTAGCTCAGTCGCGACGGCTGGTGGGTCAGCAGCGCGACCGAATACCGATCGCCCACCACCCCGGTCGTGTGCAGCACAACGTGTCCCGCCGCCCGCATCCAGCCCTGCTTCACGCCCCAGGTGGTTTCGGGCAGCGCCGCCGGGATGCCGAAGAACTGGTCGAACCCGTCGGCCGCGCGGTCGTCGGGCCCGGTGAGCGCGGCCAGCAGCACGTCCCGCGCGGAACCGGGAATCCCGTGGTGGATGTACTCGTAGGTGGTGATCACGTCCTGCGCGCTGAGCCGCGTCATCTCCCACTCGTCGGAGACGTTCGGGGGAGTGGTGTTCGCCAGCCCGATCAACGCGCTCACCTGCCGCACGATGTCGCGCCTGCCCCCGGCCGCCCACAGCGCATCGGCGACGCCGTCGTTGCTCGCGCCGAGCAGCTGCGCGAGGTTTTCCTTCGCGCGGTCGTCCGCGGTCCAGCCCGCGTCGTGCAGGAGGTCGATCGCGATGAGCAGCTTGACCACCGACGCCGAGTAGAACGGCGCGTCGGCGTTCTCGGCGGCCACCGCCGAACGGGTCACCCGGTCGTACACGGCGAGCCCGAGATCGGTGCCGGGCGCGGCCGATTCCACCGCCGCGACCACAGCCGACGCCACCTCGGCCCGCTCTTCTTCGGTGAGCGGGACCCCCGGCGCGGGGGCGGCGGACGACGGCGACGCCATACCGTCCGGCAGTGGGGCCGACGACGGCAAGGCCATCGCCACCTCGTGCTTCGGCTCGGTCTCGGGCCGGGCGACCACGGCCACCGCGGTCAAGCCCGCCGTCACCGCGAGGGTGGCGACCAGGCCGAACACCACGGACCGGGGGCGCATGCCATCGATATAACCCGATCGAGTGTTTTTCCGCGGTTACCAGTTGCTGTCGGTTGCCTGTCGGTACGAAGGGCGCGCCAGCACGGTGCTCACTCGCGCCAGCCGCGCAGCTCCACCCCCTTCGACACGTCCACCCGGAACGACAGGTTCGCTTCGGCCGAAGCACCCGGAGCCAGCTCGAACCGCCAGGTGACCTCGCCGAGCGAACTCAGCTCTTCGGGGTCGGGGGAGGTGCGCACGTCCCGCACCACGATCGCCTCGTCGCGAGAAACCGGCGCCTGGTCCAGCACGGTGATCGGCGCGACGCGCGGACCGTGGTTCGTGACCGTGATCCGGTACTCCAGCTCACGCCGTCGCGTGCCGGTCAGCGCGGTCTTCGTCGCGCTGCGCCGCCGCAGCTCGCGCTTCACGCGCAGCCTGTCGTCCACCCCGAGCGCCAGCTCGACCTCTTCACCCGGCGCCCAGGTGTCCAGCCGCGTGGTGCCGACGAATTCGTTGTCGTGGAAGACGGACGCCTTGCCCGGCAGCAGGGTGTGTTCACCGCCGTTGGTCACCGTGGCCCGCAGGTACGCCTCCTCCGCGAGCACCGGCGCGGTCACGTAGCTCAGTTCCGCGTCGAGTCCCAGCGTCGCGATCGTCGTGCGGTGCGCGCCGCCGTCGGAGGGCACCGCGACCGGCCGCGCAGGCCGGTACGACGCCGCTGCCGCGCCCTGTTCCACCTGGGCCGTCATGTCCGCCATCGGTGGCCCCGCGGGTGCGGCCATCTCCGGCATCGACGCACCGTAACCGCCACCGCGTCCACCTGCGGCCGCGCTGCCCCCGCGCACTGCCGTGGGCACGGCGCGGTCGAGGTACCAGGGTTGCGGCTCCGGCACGTGCACGGTGGCCGCCGGGCGGGCGGTCGACAGGATCAGTTCGCATTCGGGCCAGTCCTCGCCGGTGTGCTGGGTGACCAGGCCGTACCAGGTGAGCCGCACCCGGTCCTCGTCGAGCCGGATGTCGTAACCGGACTCCCACCGGGCATTGGTGACCACATAGGACAGTTCCAGCTCGACCTCGGCGGGGCCGGCGTCCTCGGCCGGTTCCAGTTCGATCACCACTTCGGTGCGGTCGGGGGTTTGCGCCGCCTGCCGCGCCGTGACTTCACGCTCGACCGCTGCCAGTTCCTCGGCCAGCCGGGCGTGCCGGTCGGCCAGCTCCCGTCGGCTGGCGAGCACATCGGACAGCTGCGCCGCGAGCGCGTCACCGATCTCGGCCACCCGCGACGGTTGCGCGTTCCCGGCGGCGAGCGCGTCGGCGAACGCCCGGCCGGATCGCTGCGCCAGTGCGCTCAGCAGGTCCGCCCGCCCGGTCTCGACGGCTTCGGCGTCGGTCACCTCGTCGAGCTTCCGCTTGGCCACGCGCTGGCGTTCGAGCAGCTCGTCCAGTTCTCGCTCGGTCGGCCGGGCGAGGTGCTGCGGGCGGACGTCCACACCGACGATGGACGCGGGCCCGGTGCCCGAGGCACGTACCGAATCCGGCAGCAGGGTCCGGGGCAGCCCGCCGATGGAGAACCGGCCGTCACCACCCAGTTCGGTCCGGGCCCGGCGGACGATCCTGGCGTGCTGCGGGTAGACGGTGACGGCGACGATCGGGGCGCGCACGGGGGTCGGCATGAAACCCGACGCTAGTCCAAACGCAGAGCGCCCGTGCCGTCTTTCGTCGGTTAACGCCGGGAAGGGCTTGACACCCCTGTCGGCCGGAGCAAGTGTCATCGCAGTCCTTTCACCACACCTTCACAGGGGGTCCGTGTGAGATCCGCACGCCTTGCCGCTGTGCTCGTCGGTTTGCTGCCGCTGGCGCTGGTGCAGCCCGTCAGCGCCCAGGTCGCTCCGCCCACCGGGCCGGTCTTCGAGAACGGACAGGCCCAACCGGTGTTCGACCCGGCCGACGTCGTCCGGGACAACGTCTGGGTCACCGCACCGGTCGACAGCGACCGCGACGGCAAGAACGACGAGGTGCACGTCGAGGTGGTGCGCCCGAAGGCCACCCAGAACGGGCTCAAGGTGCCGGTCATCTACCAGGCGAGCCCGTACTACGCCGGTGGCAACGACGTCGCCAACCACAACGTCGATGTCGAGCTCTACGTGCCGGGCCAGCCCGCGCCCGCCGCGGGCCCGCGTGGCCGGACCTCCGACGTCGGCCCGTACGCCGCGCCGATCACCTGGCGCTACGAGTCCTACTTCACCTCGCGCGGGTTTGCCGTGGTGTACGGCGAATCGCTCGGCAGCGGCCAGTCGACGGGCTGTCCGACCACCGGTGGCGAGAACGAGACCATCGGCGCCAGGTCCGTGGTCGACTGGCTCAACAACCGGACACCCGCGCGTGACGCCGCTGGCGCCGCGGCCAAGGCGGACTGGACCACCGGGAAGACCGCGATGATGGGCGTCTCGTACAACGGCACGCTGCCGAACGCTGTCGCCAGCACCGGGGTCGAGGGCCTCGAGACGATCATCCCGATCGCCGCGATCTCCAGCTGGTACGACTACTACCGCGAAAACGGCGCCGTGGTGGCCCCCGGTGGTTACCAGGGTGAGGACGCCGACGTGCTCGCCGAGTACGTGCACACCCGTGCCGACCGCGCGGTGTGCCGCCCGGTGCTCGACGAGCTGGCCGCCCAGCAGGACCGGATCACCGGCGACTACAGCCCCTTCTGGGACGAGCGGAACTACCTCAACGACGTGGACCAGGTGCGTGCCTCGGTGCTCGCGGTCCACGGCCTCAACGACTGGAACGTGACCACCAGCCAGGTCGCCAAGTGGTACGAAGCGCTCAAGGCACACGGGGTGGAGCACAAGATCTGGTGGCACCAGTCCGGGCACGCCGACCCGTATTCGCTGCGCAAGGAGGAGTGGCTCGCGACCCTGAACAAGTGGGTCTCGCACTACCTCTACGACCTCGACAACGGCATCGAGAAGGAGCCGAAGTCGACCATCCAGCGCGAGAACGGCTCGTGGGCCGACGAAGCCGAGTGGCCGCTCCCCGGCACCTCCGACGCGACGATCTACCCGTGGCCGGGCGGTAGCGCCCGCGGCAAGCTCGACCCGCGGCACAAGCTGCCGGGCCGTCCGCAGGTCGAACGGCTCGCCGACGACGCCACCAAGACCGTCGAGCAGCTCGTCGACCTGCCCAGCTCCGGCAACCGCCTGGCCTACTCGACCACCGAGGCGCGGCAGCCGGTGCGGCTGAGCGGTACGGCGAAGGTGGACCTGAGCGTGTCGTTCGACCGGCCCGCGGCCAACGTGACCGGTGTGCTGGTCGACCGCGCGCCCGACGGCAAGGCCAAGGTGATCACCCGGGGCTGGACCGACCCGCAGAACCGCACCGACCCGGCCAGGACCCAGCCGATCGAACCGGGCAAGTCGTACAAGGTCTCGTTCGAACTGCAGCCGGACGACTACGTGCTGGCCACTGGCCACAAGCTGGAGTTCGTGCTGCTGTCCAGCGACCACGACTTCACGTTGCGCCCGAAGCCGGGCGCCGGGGTGGCGATCGACCTGACCAAGACCTCGATCACCTTGCCGGTGGCAGGCGGCAAGGAGGCGCTCCGCGCGGCTTTCTAGGGGATTCACCGCAAACGGGCCGTTCCGCTGGCGGGGCGGCCCGTTTTGTACGGAACGTGTACGCGCGATCGCTTGGCTGGTCGCTGACGAGTCCCCGTATCCCGGAGGTATCGATGTCTGTGTTGAGACGGCTCACGGCGGCGGCCGCCACCCTCGTGCTGCCGGTGCTCGGCCTGGTGGCCACGCAGGGCACCGCTTCGGCGGCGCCCAACTTCCAGGTGCCGTTCAAGTGCGGCGTCACCGTCACCGCGGCCACGTTCAGCGGGCACAACCCGGCGAACTCGGTCGACTTCCAGAAGTCGGGCATCACCGGCATGCCGGTCCTCGCCTCGGCCGCCGGCAAGGTGACCGTGGTCGGCAACACCGGTTCGACCAGCTACGGCCGCTGGATCGAGATCGACCACGGCAGCGGCTGGCGGACCCGCTACGCACATCTTTCCTCCCAGGAGGTCTCGGTCGGCCAGCAGGTGGCGCTGGGCAAGCAGATCGGGAAAGCGGGGGCGACCGGCGGCGTGACCGGCCCCCACCTGCACTACGAACAGCGGCTGAACGGCGTGGCGCAGAAGGCGGTGCTGCACGGCGTCGCGGTTCCGTACTACGGCCACACGAACTTCACCAGCAAGAACAACTGCGGTGGCGGCGGGAACAACCCGTACACCCCCGAGCAGGTCTGCGGCGCTGGCTTCGACGTGATCGACTCGGCCAACCTGGGTACTTCGGGCACGGCTTATCTCCTTTACAACGCGGACAACTCGAACAACTGCGTGACTACGCTGAAATCGGTCTCGCTCGGCACGGCTTCGCCCACCTCGGCGTTTCTTGAGGTGCAGGGTTCGGCCAGGGTGACCGACTCGGGCAACTTCACCTACTACGCGGGCCCGGTCAAGAAGGCCGCCGCGAAAACCTGCGTGAAATGGGGCGGATCGGTCGGTACGACGACCTACGAAAGCCCCTTCGAGCACTGCGACTGATATCGATCTCGTGAATGGGGCATTGCTCGCTCGGCGGGCAGTGCCCCATTCCTCTGCGATGCAGCCTACCCCGCGGCGCAAGGCGGCCCGGCGAGTTATCCACAACGGCTCGAGTTGTCCACAGTTTCGCGACTCGTGCCCCACGACCTTGCTTCTCGTCGCACAGTGGACCCATGACAACGTCCACACGCCCCGCAGCCCAGAACGGCGCCAACCTCAACCTTGGCGGCGATCCCGGCGAGATGATCGCCACTGTTCCCCCCATGCTTGGCTTCCGTCCCGCGAACTCCGTGGTGCTCATCGTGCACCGGCACGGAGAAAACGGTCAGCCCGGCAGCATCGTGCAGATGGCCAGAAGTGATCTGCCACCGCCAGGATTCGCACTGGCGGTGGCGGAGAGATTCGTGCCGCTGGTGCATGGCAACTCCGCGGCCACCGTGCTCATCATCGGTGGTGGCGGTGAGTTCGCCGGTGCGGAATTGGTCGAAACCATACGAGAACAGTTCGCCGCCACCGGTGTTGACCCAGTCCACTTCCTGTGGATGGCGGAAATCCGCACCGGCATGCCGTGGCGGTGTTATCTGGATCCGGACTGCCGCGGTGAGTTGCCGGACCTCGAACACGGCCGGATCGCGGCCGTGGCGGCGAGCGCGGGCTTGGTCACCTTCAGCAGCCGCGAGGCCAGTGCGGCCAGGTTGGACCCGACCGATCCGGAGGCGATCTCACGGCGTTCGCGCCAACTCGACCAGGCGGCCGACGAAGCCGAGCCGGATTCGCGGGCGATGGTGCCGGAACAGGGCTTCGCCGTGGTGCGGGCGGCCATCCGCCGTGCCCATCGCGGCAGGCTCGAACTGTCCGACAAGGACGTGCTCGATCTGGTGTTCGCCCTGCAGATCACCGAAGTGCGTGACGCCTGCCTCGCGCTGGCGGTGCCGTCCGGCACAGCCGTGGCGAGGGCGGCCGAGCAACTGTGGCTGGCCATGGTCCGCGAATGTCCGCCACCGGAACGCGCGCAGTTCGCCACGCTGCTCGCGTTCAGCTCCTACCTGCGCGGCGACGGCACCTTCGCCGGCATGGCAATGGACAACGCGCTGGAGGCCGATCCGGGGCACCTGCTGGCAGGGTTGTTGTCCAGGGCGATCGACGCGATGCTGCCGCCGTCGCGCCTCGCCGATCTGGGCCGGGCGGACCCGGCTCTCGACATCGACCTGCCGCCAGCCAAGGGAAAGTGACCACGCTGACGACGGTTCAGCCCAACGTCCGCGAGCGCTGACGCTCGCGTGAACGCGATCATTGAAAACTCAAGAGTGAATCTTCGCGAGCCGGTTAATTGTCCACAAAGGACAAATGTCCGGGCCGCCGTGATCGCGGCGGCCCGGACATTTGGTCAGGCGGGGTTCGCGGCGCCGCGGCGTTCCTGGGTGAAGCGCCAGGCGTCGGCGACGATGCCCGTCAGGTCGGCGCGCTGGGGCCGCCAGCCCAGTTCGGCACGGGCCCGGTCGCTCGCGGCGACCAGCACGGCCGGGTCCCCGGCCCGGCGCGGCGCGACCACGGCGGGCACCGGGTGCCCGGTGACCTCGCGGCAGGCCTCGATCACCTGCCGCACCGAGAAGCCGGTGCCGTTGCCGAGGTTGTAGATGCGGTGTTCACCGGCGGTGGCGTGGCGCAGGGCCAGCAGGTGGGCGTCGGCGAGGTCGGCGACGTGGATGTAGTCGCGGATCGCGGTGCCGTCCTCGGTGGGGTAGTCCTCGCCGTAGATCTGGATCTGCTCGCGGTCGCCGGTGACCACCTGCAGCACCAGCGGGATGAGGTGGGTCTCGGTGCTGTGCCGCTCGCCGATGCTGCCGTAGGCGCCGGCCACGTTGAAGTAGCGCAGGCTCACCGCGGCCAGGCCGTGGGCCCGCGCGTAGGTGGTGATCGCGTTGTCCACGGCCAGCTTGGTGGCGCCGTAGGTGTTCGTCGGCTGGGTCGGTGCGGTCTCCGCGATCGGCGAGACTTCCGGCTCGCCGTAGGTGGCCGCGGTGGAGGAGAAGACCAGCCGGGGAGTGCCGTGCTCGCGCATGGCGTCCAGCAGCTTCAGGGAGGTGACCACGTTGCCGTGCCAGTACCGGGCCGGGTCCTGCATCGATTCGCCGACCAGCGACTTCGCGGCGAAGTGCAGCACGCCGTCGAAACCTTCGGCCAGCAAGGTGCGCAGCGTGTCCGCGGCGTCACCTTCGACGAACCGGGCGCCGTCGGGCACCGCGTCGGCGTGGCCGGTGGACAGGTCGTCCACCACGGTGACCTGGTGGCCCGCCTCGAGCAGCCGCTGGGTGCAGACGCTGCCCACATAACCGGCGCCGCCGGTGACGACCAGCTTCAGAGGCGTGTTCGGGTTGTCGGTAGGCATGTGCTCGGTGGCCCTTCCAGTACGGCGGCGTTGGGTTCAGGTGGCGGAAAGTCTCCACCCTGACCGACGTTCCGGCGCAGGCGGGGTTGCCTTACCCGGCCCAGGTCTCCGGTGGGTCCTGGCGGGCGCCGGGTGAGGGCACGGCGACGAACGTGCGGGGTGCCTTCAGCCCCGCGCGCTCGAACTCGGCCTTCACGTTGGCCTCCACCTTGGCCAGGTCGGCCTCGGGCACCAGCGCGATCGCGGAGCCGCCGAAACCACCGCCGGTCATCCGCGCGCCGAGGGCACCCGCGGCGCGGGCGGCGTCGACGGCGACGTCGAGTTCCAGGCAGGAGATCCGGTAGTCGTCCCGCATGCTGACGTGGGAGGCGTCGAGCGAAGGGCCGATCTCGGCCAGGCGACCGGACTTGAGCAGGGTGACCACGTCGAGCACGCGCTGGTTCTCGGTGACCACGTGCCGGACCAGCGGTCGCAGGTCCTCCGGCAACCGGGCCAGCGCGTCGTCGAGACCGTCCGGTTCGATGTCGCGCAGCGCCTTCAGGCCCAGCAGGTCGGCCGCGCGTTCGGTGCCGCGGCGGCGGTCGCCGTAGCCGGACTCGGCGAGCGTGTGCTTGGCACGCGTGTCGATGACCAGGACCCGCAACCCCGCCGCGGCGGCGTCGAACGGGACCTGCTCGATTTCGCCGGAGCGCACGTCCAGGAACAGCACGCAGCCGTCGACGCAGCGCATCGAGGCGGTCTGGTCGAGCACGCCGGTGGGCACGCCGACGAACTCGTTCTCGGCGCGCTGGGCCAGCCGGGCGATCTCGGTGCGGCGGCGCTCGTCCGGATCGGCTTCGCCGGCCGCGCCGAGCAGGGCGAGGGCGACGGCGCATTCCAGCGCCGCCGAGGAGGACAACCCGGCACCAGTGGGCACGTCGCCGGCCAGCACGACGTCGGCACCGCGCTCGAAGCCGTGCGAGCGCAGCACCCAGGCGACGCCGGCCGGATAGGCGGCCCAGCCTTCGAGCTGACCGGGCTCGAGTTCGCTGATGTTCACCGGGTCGGCCTGCTGCACGCGGCCGTCCGAGCCGAGCGTGGCCACGGTGAGTTGCTCGTCCTCACGCGGCGCGACGGCGGCGGCGAGCCGGTGGGGCAAGGCGAAGGGCAGCACAAAGCCGTCGTTGTAGTCGGTGTGTTCCCCGATCAGGTTCACCCGGCCGGGGGCCGAGAAGACCCCCACGGGCTCCTTCCCGTGTAGTGAGCGGAACGTGGCGGCGGCGTCGCTGGCCGCGCTCACCGCGCCTGCGCCAGTACCGCGTGCAGGACCGACGGCGCGACCTGGACGCTGATGCTCTCGCCGGTGATCTCGATGGTGGAGCCCGAGCCGTTGGCCCGGCTCACGCTGACGGTCTGGCCGGGGACCAGGCCGACCGAGTTCAGCTCGGTCATCAGGGTCTCGTCCTGCTGCACGTGCTCGGCGATTCGGCGGATCTCCACCTTGCCGCCGCCGGCGCGGGCGAACTCGTCCAAGCGGACGAGGTCGGCCTCGGCGTCCGGAGCGGGGTCACCGGCGCCCAGCTTGTCGAGGCCGGGGATCGGGTTGCCGTACGGGGAGGTCGTCGGGTTGTTGAGGAGCTTGACCAGCTTGCGCTCGACGGCCTCGCTCATCACGTGTTCCCAGCGGCACGCCTCCTTGTGCACGTGCTCCCACTCGAGGCCGATCACGTCGAGCAGCAGGCGTTCGGCGAGGCGATGCTTGCGCATCACCGCGATCGCCAGCTCCCGGCCGTGGTCGGTGAGCTTGAGGTGCCGGTCGTCCGCGACGATGACCAGGCCGTCGCGCTCCATCCTGGCGACCGTCTGGCTCACCGTGGGACCGCTCTGCTGGAGACGCTCGGCGATGCGGGCGCGCAGCGGAACGACGCCCTCTTCCTCGAGCTCGTAGATCGTGCGCAGGTACATCTCTGTGGTGTCGATGAGCTCGTTCACTTCTGTCCCCTTCGTCCGCGTCTCCCATGGTAGTCGCTATCGACGACGACTACGGCAGGTGACCTGGAATTCCCCGGTCGGGCGGCCGGGCTGCGCGGGCGGCCCGGCCTGCTGGAAGATGGCCGCATGTCCCCCTTGATCACGACCGCGGAGCTGGCCGGCCTGCTGGACGGCCCGCTCGATTCGCGACCCACCGTATTGGATGTCCGCTGGCGTCTCGCCGGGCCTCCCGGGGTCGAGTCGTTCCGCGCCGGGCACATCCCCTCGGCCGTGTTCGCCGATCTCGACACCGCGCTGGCCGCGCCGCCGGGTGAGGGCGGGCGGCACCCGCTGCCCGAGCCCGCGGCCCTGCAGGAAGCGCTGCGGCTGGCCGGAGTGGACGAGGGCAGGCTGGTGGTGGCCTACGACGACGCCGACTCGTCCGTGGCGGCGCGGGCGTGGTGGCTGCTGCGCTGGGCGGGCCACGCCGAGGTGGCGGTGCTCGACGGCGGGTTCGCCGCCTGGGAGGCCGAGGGCAGGCCGGTGACCACCGAAGAAGAGGTGCCGTCGCCGGGCAACATCGTCGTGCGGCCCGGGGGCATGCCGGTGCTGAACGCCGACGAAGCGGCGGAGCTGGCCCGTGACGGTGTGCTGCTCGATGCTCGCGCTCCGGAGCGGTATGCCGGCGAGACCGAGCCGGTCGATCCGCGGGCCGGGCACATCCCGGGGGCACGCAACGCGCCGTTCAGCGCCCACTCCGGCGCCGATGGGCACTGGCACGCGCCTGAAGTGCTGGCACAGCACTTCGCCTCGCTGGGAGTCGGCGCGACTACGCCGGTCGGCGCGTACTGCGGCTCGGGGGTGACCGCGAGCTCGGTGGTGCTCGCACTGGAGATCGCCGGGCACCCGGCACCGGCGTCGCTGTACACCGGCTCCTGGTCGCACTGGTCGCGTGACCCGGAACGACCGGCGGCCACCGGTCACGAGCCCGGCTGAGCGCCCGCGGACGCATTAGGGTTTCGGGCATGCACCCCTCCGCCGTCGTCTGGGATCCCGCGCTACTGGGCTACGACCTGGGTGGTGAGCACCCGTTCAACCCGGTCCGCCTGGAGCTGACCATCCGGCTAGCCCGTGAGCTCGGCGTGCTCGACGACGTCGAGCTGCTGGTCCCGGAGGCGGCGACGGACAAGGAGCTGTACCGGGTGCACGTGCCCGAGTACCTGGAGGCGGTCAAGCAGGCGCCGATGGCGGGCTGGGACGTCGGCCACGGGCTCGGGACCACCGACAACCCGGTGTTCTCCGGCATGCACGACTCGGCCGCGCTGGTGGTCGGCTCCACCCTGCTCGCCGCGCGGAAGCTCGCCGAGGGCGAGGCTGAGCGCGCGGTCAGCATCGCCGGCGGGCTGCACCACGCGATGCCCGACCGGGCCGCCGGCTTCTGCGTCTACAACGACTGCTCGATCGCCATCTCGTGGCTGCTGGACCACGGGTTCGACCGCATCGCCTACGTGGACACGGACGTCCACCACGGCGACGGGGTCCAGGCGGCCTTCTACAACGACCCGCGGGTGCTGACGGTTTCGCTGCACCAGCACCCGTTCACGCTGTGGCCGGGCACGGGCTACTCCGGGGAGACGGGGGAGGAAGGCGCCGAGGGCACGTCGGTGAACCTCCCGTTGCCGCCGCACACCAGGGACCCCGGGTGGTTGCGGGCGTTCCACGCGGTGGTGCCGTCGCTGCTGGAGCAGTTCCAGCCGCAGTTGCTGGTCACGCAGTGCGGGGTGGATTCGCACGAGGAGGATCCGCTGGCCGATCTGTCGCTGTCGGTCGACGGCCACCGCGAGATCTACCGGACGCTCCGCGAGCTGGCACAGCGGTACGCCGGGGGCAAGTGGCTGGCCGTCGGTGGTGGTGGCTACCAGCTCATCCGCGTGGTGCCGCGCTCGTGGACGCACCTGCTGGCCACCGTGCTCGACCGGGACGTCAGCCCGGAAACACCGCTGCCGCCGGGCTGGCGGGACACGGTCGGCCGGGCCGCTCCCGGTGCCGAACTGCCGCTCAAGATGACCGACGAGGCCGACACCGCCTACCGCCCGTGGGGCGACGGGCAGGACGACCCGGTGGACATCGCCATCCGCGACACCCGGCGAGCGGTCTTCCCGTTGCACGGTCTCGATCCGGACGATCCCAGGGACTGAAGATGAGCACCGAGAACGACTCGGCCGAGCCCGATCTGCGCGAGTCCTACGACTACCCGCGGCACTGGGAAGCCGACGTGCTGCTTTCCGACGGCGGCACCGTCCACTTGCGACCGGTGGTGCCCGACGACGCGGACGGGCTGGTCGCGCTGCACAGCAGGCTGTCCGAGCGCACCAGGTACCTGCGTTACTTCGGGGCGTACCCGCGCATCCCGCAGCGCGACCTGGAGCGGTTCTCCCGGGTGGACCACCACGACCGGGTCGCCTTCGCGGCGATGCTGGGCGACCACATCGTCGCGGTCGGACGGTACGAGCGGCTCGACAACGGGCCATCCGCCGAGGTGGCATTTGTCGTCGATGACGCGCACCAGGGGCGCGGGCTCGGCTCGATCCTGCTGGAACACCTCGCCGCGGCGGCGTCCGAGCGCGGGCTGCGCCGGTTCGTCGCCGAGGTGCTCGCCGAGAACCCGCAGATGGTGCGTGTTTTCCGCGACGCCGGTTACCAGGTCAGCCGGGCGATCGAAGAGGGCGTGCTGCATCTGGAGTTCGACATCGATCCGACCGAGGAGTCGCTCGCGGTGGCGCGGTCGCGGGAGCAGGCCGCCGAGGCCCGCAGCGTGCACAACCTGCTGCACCCGCGGTCGGTCGCGGTCATCGGGGCGTCCACCGATCCGACCAAGATCGGCTACGTGGCGCTGACGAACCTGCTCACCGCGGACTTCGCCGGCACCGTCTACCCGGTCAACCCGGAGCACCGGTCGGTGCGCGGGGTGCGCGCCTATCCGTCCGTTGTGGACATTCCGGATCCGGTGGACCTGGCACTGGTCGCGGTGCCCGCCGACCAGGTGGAGTCGGTGCTCGACGGTGCGCTGGAGAAGGGCGTGAAAACCCTGCTGATCGTCTCCGGCGGGTTCGCCGAGGCGGGGCCGCACGGGCTGCACGCCGAGCTGCGGCTGGTCGGTGAGGCCCGTGCGCACGGCATGCGCGTGGTCGGGCCGAACGCGCTCGGGGTGCTCAACACCGATCGGAACGTCCGGCTCAACGCCACGCTGGCGCCCCGCCTGCCCGCGCGTGGCCGGGCCGGGTTCTTCTGCCAGTCGGGTGCGCTGGGCACCGCGATCCTCGCCGACGCCGAGGCGCGCGGCCTGGGGCTGTCCACCTTCGTCTCGGCGGGCAACCGGGCCGACGTCTCCGGCAACGACCTGCTCCAGTACTGGGAAACCGATCCGGGTACCGATCTGGTGCTGCTGTACCTGGAGTCGTTCGGCAACCCGCGCAAGTTCGCCAGGCTGGCGCGGCGGCTCGGCCGGACCAAGCCGATCGTGGCGGTGAAGTCGGGCCGCCACGCGGTGCGCCCGCAGCTCGCGGCCACGTCGGCCGAAGTGGATGAGGCGAGCGTGCAGGCGCTGTTCGAGCAGGCGGGCGTGGTGCGGGTGGACACGCTCGCGCAGCTCTTCGACACCGCGCTGGTCTTCGCGCACCAGCCGCTGCCAGCCGGGCCGCGGGTCGGCATCGTCGGCAACTCCAGTGCGATCGGCCTGCTCGCCGCGGACACCGCGCGGGCGCAGGGCCTGCGGCTCGCGTTCGAACCGGTGGACGTCGGACCGCAGGCGTCACCCGAGGAGTTCGCCGGTGCCGTGCGCGAGGCGTTGAACTCGGCCGAAACCGACGCGCTGGTGGTGGTTTTTGTGCCGCCGCTCGCGATTCCGGGCACCACGTACGCCCGTGCCCTGCGTGAGGTGGTGCAGGAACTGCGCAAGGAGAAGCCGATTGTCTCCACCTTCCTCGCCGCCGAAGGGGTGCCGGACGAACTGGCCGTGTGGTCGGACGACGGTGCGCCCGTGCGCGGGTCGGTGCCTTCGTACCCGAGTCCGGAACGCGCGGTGAACGCGCTGGCGCGGGTGGTCCGGTACGCGGCGTGGCAGCAGCGGCCGCAGGGCACGCTGACCCGGCCGGTCGGGCTGCACGCCGAGCAGGCGCAGGTGATCGTGAACGAGATCCTCAGCGAGGAGGACGGGTGGACCACCGTGCTCGCGGACGAGGACGTGGTGCGGCTGCTCGGCTGCTACGGCATCGAGGTGGTGCCGTTCCGGGTGGTGTCCACGGCGGACGAGGCCGTCGAGGCGGCGGGCGCGCTGGGGTACCCGGTTGTGCTCAAGGCGGTGGACGAACGACTGCGGGGGCGGCCGGACCTGGCCGGGGTGCGGCTCGACCTCTCGTCCGAGGACTCCGTGCGCGCCGCCTACCGCGACCTGCGCGAGGTCTCGGGTGAGGACGACATGTACGTCCAGGCCATGGCACCCAAGGGCCTCTCGTGTGTGATCGGCCTGCAGGACGACCCGTCGTTCGGCACGCTGGTCTCGTTTGGCCTGTCCGGCCTGGTGAGCAATCTGCTGGGGGACCGGGCCTACCGCGCGGTGCCGCTGACCGACGTGGACGCGGCGACGCTGATCCGGGAGCCGCGGACAGCGCCGCTGCTCACCGGCTACCGCGGTGACGAGCCCGCCGATCTGGCCGCGCTGCAGGACCTGGTGCTGCGGGTGGCCGCGCTCGCCGAGGACAACCCGGAGGTCCGGTCGCTCGTGCTGGACCCGATCCTGGCATCCCCGGATGGTGCCTTCGTGGTCTACGGCCGCGTTGTGCTCGGTCCACCGCCGTCGCGTCCGGACACCGGGCCGCGCCGACTGCGTCCGATCAACGCTCCGCGGGAGTGAGCCACCAGCGCTCCGCCACTCGCGGGTGCGAGCGCAGCCAGCCGAGCAAGGCGTTTTCGCCATAGGCGGCCAGTAGCGGATTGTTCTCGTCCTGCGTCACCCCGCGGGCGACGGCGGCCAGGTCGGGCGGCAGATCGATCGGCTCGATCACCGCGTCCAGGCGTGGGGCGAGGAAGAACGGGATGGAATACCGGTCGACGCCGGCCGGTGGGCTCAGCACCCGGTGCTGTGTCGCACGCAGGTATCCGTTCGTGGCGATTTCCAGCATTTCGCCGATGTTCACCACAAAACTGTCCGGAATCGGGGTGGCGTCGATCCAGGAACCGTCGGCCCGCTGGACCTGGAGCCCGCCGACCTCGTCCTGTTGCAGCAGGGCGAGGAAACCGTAGTCCTTGTGTGAACCGACGCCCTGCTCGGTGCCGCCGGGTTCGCGTGGCGGGTAGTGCACCACTTTCAGGTGCACCGCCGCTTCCGCGTCGAACCAGCGGTCGAAATACGTCAGTTCCTGGCCGAGCGCGACGGCCAGTGCCCGCAGCACCTCACGCGAGACCCGCAGCGCTTCGCACTGCCAGAGCAGCACCACGTCCCGCAGCTCGGGCAGGGCGGACGGCCACTGGTTCGGGCCGATCAGGCGCAGGTAGCGGGGATCGTCCTCGGTCAGGTGCAGTGCGGGGCGCTCGGGGCCGATGTCGAGTTGCTCGCGCCAGTCCGCGCCACCGGCGGTCTGTTCCGTACCCGTTCGGGTGTATCCGCGGAAATGCGGTGAACGCACATTCTCGATCTCCAGCCGCTGCGCCTGCGGCAGGGCGAAGAACCGGCGTGCCGAATCGACGATCGCCCGCATGGTTTCCGGGGCGACACCGTGTCCGACGAGGTAGAAGAAACCCACCTCGTGCGCGGCGTGGCGCAGTTCGGCCAGAAATCGTTCCCGCTGCCTCGGCACCCGGAAACGGGACAAATCCAAGATCGGCAGTGTGTTCACCCGGCTCAGGGGAGCACAACCGGGCGGAAGCCCGCCACGGCTCCCAGATACTGGTCTCAGCCGGAGATCAGGTCACCGAGCCGCCGCAGTTGCGCGGTGGCGCCGCCGAGGGTGAACTCCGCGCGCTTGGCGGCGACAAAATACCGGTGCAGCGGGTAGTCGACGTCGATGCCGATACCACCGTGCAGGTGCACCGCGGTGTGCGCGACCCGGTGCCCGGCTTCGGCCGCCCAGAACTTGGCGGTGGCCACTTCCTCGTCGGCGGGCAGGCCTTCGGACAGCCGCCAGGCGGCCTGCCACAGTGTCAGGCGGACCGCTTCCACGTCGGTGTAGGCGTCGGCGAGCCGCTGCCGGACCGCCTGGAACGAGGCGATCACGTTGTCGAACTGCTTGCGTTCCTTGGCGTATTCGGTGGTCATCTCCAGCGCGCGTTCGACCGTGCCGAGCTGGTAGGCGCACAGCCCGGTGGTGCCGCGCAGGCGGATCCACTCGGCGACTCCGGCACCGCTGAGGCGCGCCGAGTCGCCGACGTGCACGTCGTTCAGCTCGACGAGGCCGGCGTCGCCGCGGTCGACGACCTCCTGCGGGGAAATCTGGGCGGCGTCACGGTTGACCACGAACACCGCGTCACCGTCGTGCGTGGTGGCGGCAATCAGCAGGGCGTCGGCGTAGGCGGCGGCCGGGACGGCGGTCTGGGCACCGGTGAGCCGCCAGCCGTCGCCTTCGGCCTCGGCCGTGAACGCACACGGATTGCCCGCATCCGGTACGGCCGCGGTCAGCACCCGTTCGCCGCGTAGCACCGGGACCAGGGTTTCCAGCTGCCGCCCGGTCCCGAACTCGGCCAGTGCGGAAGCGGCCATGGTGATGCTCGGCAGGTACGGCACCGGGGCCACCGCGTGGCCCAGCTCGATCAGCACCGAGCACTGCTCCAGCAGGCCGAATCCGCCACCACCGGCATTCGAAGGCAGGGCCGCGTCGAGGATTCCGGCGCGGGCCAGCTCTGTCCACAGTGCTCGGTCGAAGCCGCCGGAACCGTGGGGTTCCCACGACTTCGGGTCCAGCTTGCCGTCGAGGATGCGGCGGGTGAGCCCGCCGAGGTCGTGCTGCGCCTCGGTCAGCGAGAAGTCCATCTGGCGTCCCCTTTCAGCGCGTGACCGGCAGGCCGAGCGTGGTGGCGGCGATCAGGTCGCGCTGCACCTCGTTGGTGCCGCCGCCGAAGGTGAGGATCAGCGCGGACCGGTGCAGCCGCTCGATCCGGCCGCGCAGCAGCGCACCGGGGGAGCCCTCGCGCACCACGGCGCCCGCGCCGAGCACCTCCATCAGCAACCGGTAGGCCTCCAGCGCGAACTCGGTGCCGAACACCTTGGTGGCCGAGGCCTCGCCGGGGCCGAGTTCCTGTTCGGCCGCGGCCCAGGCGATCTTCCAGTTGCGCAGTTTCAGGTAGTCGGCGTGCGCGTGCACGCGGGCCAGGTGCAGCCGGACCCATTCGGCGTCGATCACCCGCCGTCCGTCGGGGCCCTGGGTTTTCTGCGCCCAGTCACGCACCTCGCCGAGCGCGGTGCGGATCGGCGCGGCCGAGGTCAGCGCGACCCGCTCGTGGTTGAGCTGGTTGGTGATCAGCGGCCAGCCCTTGTTCTCCTCGGCGATCCGGGCGCTGAGGGGGACACGCACGTCGGAGTAGTAGGTCGCGCTGGTGCCGACGCCGGCCACCGTGCGAACCTTGGTCCAGGAGAAGCCCTCGGCGGTGGTGGGCACGACCAGGATGCTGATGCCGCGGTGCTTCTTCGCGTCGGGATCGGTGCGTGCGGCCAGCCAGACGTAGTCGGCGTACTCGATCAGGCTGGTCCACATCTTCTGGCCGTTGATCACGTACTCGTCGCCGTCGCGGACCGCGCGGGTGCTCAGCGAGGCCAGGTCGGTGCCGGCGCCGGGCTCGGAGTAGCCGATCGAGAAGTGCAGTTCGCCGGCGGCGATCCGGGGCAGGTAGAAGGCCTTCTGCTCCTCGGTGCCGTACCGCATGATCGTCGGCCCGACGGTGTTGATGGTCAGAAACGGTACCGGCACGCCCGCGGCCGCCGCTTCGTCGGTGAACACCAGCTGGTCCAGCATGGAGCGCGCCTGGCCGCCGTACTCCTCCGGCCAGCCGAGCGCGAGCCAGCCGTCCCGGCCCAGCTCCCGCACGATCTCCTGGTAGGCGCCGTCCTTGCCGTACTCGGCGCCGCCCGCGCCCAGTGCTTCGCGGCGTTCGGGGGTCATCAGCCGGGCGAAGTAGGAGCGCAGTTCGTCCGCCAGCCGCTCCTGCGCCTCGGTGTATCCGATCCGCATACCGTCACCTCCGCCCGTCGGGCTCGTTCTGGTGTATGCCCGTTAACCGCGTTAATCTAGAACAGGTTCTAGTTGTACCGCAGAACACCGGCCGGAGGAAGCCATCGGCACCGGCTTGTACTAGAACGCGTTCTCGTGGATGTCCGAAACCTGCTGCAAAACGGCCTTGCCTTGGACGAGAACAGATTCTAGTCTGACTGCATCCGACGGTCAGTGACGATGCGACAGGTGGTGGAGTTCTGGTGACTTCGGTGACCCTGGAAGGCCGCACTGCGATCGTCACCGGAGCCGGTGCCGGGCTGGGCCGTGCGGAGGCGCTGGCGCTGGCGGCGGCCGGTGCGTCGGTGGTGGTCAACGACGTCGCCGAGCCGGCCTCGGTGGTCGAGGAGATCGAGGCGGCCGGCGGCAAGGCCGTCGCGGTCACCGGGGACATCGGCGAGCGCGCCACCGCGGACGCGCTCGTGGAAGCCGCCGTCGGGCAGTTCGGCGGGCTGCACGTGGTGGTGAACAACGCCGGGGTGCTGCGCGACCGGATGCTGTTCAGCATGTCCGACGAGGAGTGGGACCTCGTGCTCCGGGTGCACCTGCGCGGGCACTTCCTGCTCTCCCGCAACGCCTCCGCCTACTGGCGCAACAAGTCCAAAGTAGACGGGCAACCGGTGTACGGCAGGGTGGTGAACACCGCGTCGGAGGCGTTCCTGCTCGGCTCGGCCGGGCAGCCGAACTACGCGGCGGCGAAGGCGGGCATCGTGGCGCTGACCATGTCCACCGCCCGGGGGCTCGCCAAGTACGGCGTGCGTGCCAACGCGATCTGCCCGCGGGCCCGCACCGCGATGACCAAGGACGTGTTCGGCGACGCGCCGGAGGGCGTCGACCCGCTGTCCGTCGAGCACGTGGCGCCGCTGGTCGCTTATCTCGCGTCACCGTCCGCGGCCAAGATCAACGGCCAGCTCTTCGTGGTGCACGGGGGCATGGTCGCGCTGCTCGCCCCGCCCACGATCGAGCAGCGGTTCGACACCGGGAACCAGCTGTGGAGCCAGGACGAACTGGAGGAACGCCTCGGCGGGTACTTCGCCGAGCGCGACGCCGACCGCATGTTCGTCACGCCCGAAGTCCTTTCCCTGCCTTAGGAAGGCCGTGCGGGCCACCGACCGACGAGATGATGTGAGGCGCGATGGGCAAGCTGGACGGCAAGGTCGCTCTGATCACCGGGGCGGCCAGGGGACAGGGCGCGGCGGCGGCCCGGCGGTTCGTCGCCGACGGCGCGCGGGTGGTGGCCGCCGACGTGGCCGACGAGCTGGGTGAGAAGCTCGCCGCCGAACTCGGGGACGCCTGCGTGTACCAGCACCTCGACGTCACCGACGAGAACGCCTGGCCGGTGGCGACCGGGCGCGCGGCCGAGGCGTTCGGCAAGCTCGACGTGCTGGTCAACAACGCGGGCGTGCTGTTCTTCTCGGCGCTGGAGCAGACCAAGCTGGCCGACTACGAACGCGTGATCCGGGTGAACCAGATCGGCACCTTTCTCGGCATGCGCGCGGCGGTCGGCCCGCTGACCGAGGCCGGTGGCGGCTCGATCGTGAACGTGTCCTCTGTGGAGGGTCTGGCCGGGATGCCCTACCTGACCGCCTACACCGCGAGCAAGTTCGCCATCCGCGGCATGACCAAGGTGGCCGCGCTCGAACTGGGCGAGCGCGGGATCCGGGTGAACTCGGTGCACCCCGGCGCGATCGACACGAAGATGATCACCGACGCGCTCGGGGGTGCGCCGGTGGACATGTCGCTGGTGGGCAAGAAGGTGGCGCTGGGCCGGGTCGGCGAGGCCGAGGAGATCGCCGCGCTGGTCGCGTTCCTGGCCAGTGACGACAGTTCGTACTGCACGGGGAGTGAGTTCGTGGCGGATGGCGGGGCGACCGCCACGCACGCCTTGAAGGTCTGACGAGTCCGGAGGCGCGATGGCTGGCCTGGCGACGATGCCCGGCACGGCGGCACTGGCCCAGGTGGGCAGGTTGGCCACCCTGGCCTGGGAAGTGCTGCGCGCCATCCCGCGCCGGCCCTTCCAGTTCCGCGAGTGGATCCAGCAGTGCTGGTTCTTCGCCAGCGTGACCATCCTGCCCACCGCGCTGGTGGCGATCCCGTTCGGCGCGGTGATCGCGCTGCAGCTGGGCTCGCTGACCCAGCAGATCGGCGCGCAGTCGTTCACCGGCGCGGCCAGCGCGCTGGCCATCGTGCAGCAGGCGAGCCCGCTGATCACCGCGCTGCTGGTGGCGGGCGCGGGCGGCAGCGCGGTCTGCGCGGACATCGGGGCGCGCAAGATCCGCGAAGAGATCGACGCGATGGAGGTGCTGGGCGTCAACCCCGTCCAGCGGCTCATCGTGCCGAGGGTGCTGGCCGCGATCGTGGTGTCGGTGCTGCTCAACGGCCTGGTCAGCGTGGTTGGCGTGCTCGGCGGCTACTTCTTCAACGTGGTCATGCAGGGCGGCACGCCCGGGGCGTACCTGGCCAGCTTCAACGCGCTGGCGCAGCTGCCCGACCTGTGGGTCAGCGAGATCAAGGCGTTCCTGTACGGGTTCGTCGCCGGGGTGGTGGCCGCCTTCCGCGGGCTGAACCCGTCCGGTGGGCCGAAGGGGGTCGGGGACGCGGTCAACCAGGCGGTGGTGATCACCTTCCTGCTGCTGTTCGCGATCAACGTGGTGCTCACCGCCATCTACCTCCGCATCGTTCCCCCGAAGGCGTTGTGATGACCGAAACCAGTACCGAACGGGTGCCGGACCGCACCCTCGAGATGATCGCGCGGCCGGGGGCGTTCCTGGAGGGCTTCGGCGCGCAGCTGTCCTTCTACGCCCGCGCGATCGCCTGGACGCCGCGCACGCTGCGGCGTTATTCACGCGAGACGCTGCGCCTGCTCACCGAGGTCAGCTTCGGCACCGGCGCGCTGGCGGTGATCGGCGGCACGCTCGGCGTGATGATCGGCATGACGCTGTTCACCGGCCTGGTGGTCGGCCTGCAGGGTTATTCCGCGCTGAACCAGCTCGGCACCGCCGCGCTCACCGGGTTCATCTCGGCCTACTTCAACACCCGTGAGGTCGCGCCGCTGTCGGCCGGGCTGGCGTTGTCGGCGACGGTCGGCTGCGGGTTCACCGCTCAGCTCGGCGCGATGCGGATCTCCGAGGAGATCGACGCGCTCGAGGTGATGGGCGTGCCGAGCCTGCCGTACCTGGTCACCACGCGCGTGCTGGCCGGGGTCACCGCGGTCATCCCGCTCTACGCGGTCGGCCTGCTGTCCTCGTACCTGGCGTCGCGGCAGATCACCATCTGGTTCTACGGGCAGTCGGCGGGCACCTACGACCACTACTTCGGGCTCTTCCTGCCGCCGGAGGACGTGCTCTGGTCGTTCCTGAAGGTGATCATCTTCAGCGTCCTGGTGATCCTTTCGCACTGCTACTACGGCTACACCGCGCGCGGTGGGCCCGCCGGGGTCGGCATCGCGGTCGGGCGGGCGGTGCGCACCTCGATCGTGCTCATCTCGGTGCTCGACTTCTTCCTCAGCCTGGCGATCTGGGGCACCAACACGACCGTGCGGATTTCCGGATGAACCCCGGGCGCCGCATCCTCCTCGGCCGCCTGCGCCACCAGGCGCTCGGTGTGCTGTTCCTCGTTGTGGTGGCGTTGTTCTTCACCGTCACGATCGCCATCTACGAAAAGAAGTTCGTGCCCTACACCGCGGTCACGCTGGAGACCGACCACGTGGGCAACCAGATGCGCGAGGGCGCCGACGTGAAGGTGCGCGGCATGGTGGTCGGCGAGGTGCGCTCGATCAGGGCCGCCGGGGACGCCGCGGTGCTCGAACTCGCGCTCGACCCGGACAAGACCGAGGTGATCCCGGGCAACGTCAACGCGCGGCTGCTGCCGAAAACCCTGTTCGGGGAACGGTATGTGGCGTTGCAGGTGCCCGGCGACCCGGCGCCGCCGATCGCCGCGGGCGCGGTGATCGGGCAGGACCGCAGCAGCACCGCCATCGAGCTGGAGGAGGTGCTCGGCAACGTGCTGCCGCTGCTGCAGTCGGTGCAGCCGCAGAAGCTGTCCAGCACGCTGAACGCGGTGGCCACCGCGCTGGAGGGCCGGGGTGAGCAGCTCGGGCAGACGCTGGTGCAACTCTCCGACTACCTCGGCCAGCTGAACCCGTCGCTACCCGACATCAAGGCCGATATCACCGGACTGGCCGACACCGCCGACGTCTACAACCGCGCCGCCCCGGACTTCCTCGACGCGCTGTCCGACCTGACCACGACCACGCGCACGCTGGTGGAGAAGCAGAACGGCGTGGCGGAGATGTTCGGCACGGTCACCGACGCCTCTGCCGACCTGACCAGCTTTCTCGAGGTCAACCAGGACAACCTGATCAACCTGACCAAAACCGTGCGGCCCACGCTCGACGTGCTGGCGAAGTACGCGCCCGAGTACCCGTGCCTGCTGCGCCAGCTCGCCGAATCGGTGCCCCGCGCGGAGGAAGCGTTCGGCAAGGGAACCGACGAGATGAACCACGTGACCATCCGGATCACCGCCAGCCGCGGCAAGTACCTGCCGGGCGTGGACGAACCGCGCTACGACGACAAGCGCGGGCCGCGGTGCTATCCGGACGTGCCGCCGCCGGGGCGGTGGCCGCAGTACCCGCCGGGCGGCCCGATCGAGGACGGGTCCAGCAAGCCGGCGCCGCCGAAGTCGCCGGGACCGGACCTGCCCGGCGGTGGTGGCGGGGCGAGTTCGCTGGCGAACTCGCCGGAGGAGCAGCAGTTGATCTCCGCGCTCACCGCGCCGGCACTGGGCCTGCCGCCCGCCGAGGTGCCGGGCTGGGGCGGGCTGCTGGTCGCGCCGTTGTACCGGGGAGCGGAGGTGACGCTCGAATGAGGAGCTTCGTACCGGCGTTGCTGAAGATCCTGGCCTTCGCGGTGGTGACCGTGCTGCTCACCGCGGTGCTCGGGGCCACCATCGCGAACACCGACTTCGGCGACAGCGCCCGCTACAGCGCGGTGTTCACCGATTCCTCCGGCCTCAAGGAGGGCGACGACGTCCGCATCGCCGGGGTCAAGGTGGGGCAGGTGGAGTCCATCACCGTCTCGGACGACCACCGCGCCGAGGTCCATTTCGGCGTGGACGCGCTGCGGGAGCTGCCCGAGGCGGTCACCGCGACGGTCAAGTTCCGCAACCTGATCGGCCAGCGCTACCTCGCGCTCGGGACCACAGTGGACGGTGACGGCAAGCTGCCGGACGGCGGCCGGATCCCGGTGGAGCGCACACAGCCCGCGCTCAACCTGACCGTGTTGTTCAACGGGTTCGAGCCCCTGTTCAAAGCACTCGAACCGGCACAGGTGAACCAGCTGTCCTACGAGATCATCCAGGTGTTCCAGGGCGAGGGCGGCACGATCCGCAGCCTGCTCTCGCACACCGCGTCGCTGACCTCGGCGATCGCCGACCGGGACGCGGTGATCGGCGAGGTGATCACCAACCTGAACAACGTGCTCGGCACGATCAACCAGCGCGGGCCCGGCCTGGGCAACCTGATCGACCAGACCCAGCAGCTGGTCACCGGCCTGGCCGAGCAGCGCCAGCCGATCGGGGAAGCGGTGTCCGCGCTCGGTGAGCTGACCGACACCACCGCCGGGCTGCTCGCCGAAGCCCGGCCGCCGCTGAAGGAGGACATCGCCGC
This sequence comes from Amycolatopsis albispora, assembly GCF_003312875.1. Taxonomy (NCBI): domain Bacteria; kingdom Bacillati; phylum Actinomycetota; class Actinomycetes; order Pseudonocardiales; family Pseudonocardiaceae; genus Amycolatopsis; species Amycolatopsis albispora. The sequence continues at coordinate 3,610,480 of NZ_CP015163.1, read as the reverse complement.
GCTCGGGCAGCTGTCCGGCAATCTCGCCGACTCCGAGCAACTGCTGAACGAACTGCTGCAGGTGATGCCGGGCAACCTGGAGAAGTTCACCCGCACGCTGAGCTACGGCAGCTGGTTCAACTACTACCTGTGCGGGCTGTCCGGCACGATCGGCATCTCCTCGCTGAACATCACCGTGCCGTTCCTGCCGATTCCCACCAACGAGATGCCGGAGAGGTGCCAGCCGTCATGACGCCGCTGCGGGAACGGAACCAGGCCGCGGTCGGCGGCGTGGCGCTGGTGCTGATCGCGCTGGTCGCCGTGGTCACCTACGCCTGGAACGACCTGCCACTGCTGGACAAGGGGATCGGCTATTCCGCGGAGTTCGCCGAGTCGGCCGGGCTGGCCGCCGGCAACGAGGTGCGGGTGGCCGGGGTGACCGTGGGCGAGGTGACCTCGGTCGAACTGGACCGCAAGAAGGTGCTGGTCGAGTTCGAGGTGGAACGGGTCGGCGTGCCGGACGCCACGATCGCGTCGATCGAGATCAAGACGCTGCTGGGCGAGAAGTTCCTGGCGCTGCACCCGGCGGGGGAGCAGCCGCAAGATCCGGCCGCGTCCATTCCACTGGAACGCACGCGCACGCCGTTCGAGCTGCAGGACGCCTTCGAGAAGCTGTCCGACACGGTCCAGGAGGTCAACACCGACCAGCTGGCGCAGAGCTTCAACGTGCTCTCGGACGCGTTGAAGGACACCCCGCCGCACCTGCGTGAGGCGCTCGACGGGCTGTCGTCGTTGTCGAAGACGGTGTCCTCGCGGGACACCGAACTCGCGAACCTGCTGTCGAACACCAGCCAGGTCTCGAAAACGCTGTCCGACCGCAACGCCCAGCTCTCACGCATCATCGGTGACGGCAACCTGCTGCTCACCGAACTGCAGAACCGGCAGGACGCGATCACCCGGCTGCTGGACGGCACCAAGCAGCTGTCCGACCAGCTTTCCGGGCTGGTCGCGGACAACCGCGGGCAGCTCAAGCCGGCGCTGGAGAAGCTCGGCACGGTCACCGACGTGCTGCACCGCAACCAGGAGAACCTGAGCCGCAGCCTGGAACTGCTCGCGCCGTTCACCCGGATCGGCGCGAACGCCACCGGCAACGGACGCTGGTTCGAGGGCTACATCTGCGGGCTGCTGCCGCCGGTGATCACCGTGGCCGGGGCGCAGATCAATCCGGAGGGCTGCAGTCCGCCGATCGCCGCGCCGAACCAGGGGGTGGCCCCGCGATGACCGTCGAGACCAGGGCCGGGCGAAGCCTGCTGTCGTGGCTTTCCCTGGCGTGCGTGGCGTTGCTGGTGCTCGCGGCCGGACTGTGGTTCGCGGTGCGCGACCCCGGTGGCACCAGGATCACCGCGTACTTCGAGAAAACCGTCGGGCTCTACGCCGGTTCGGCGGTGCGGGTGCTCGGCGTGCCGGTCGGCGAGATCACCGAGGTGACGCCCCAGGGCGCGGTGGTGCGGGTCGAAATGCGGGTGGACGGCGGGGTGCAGATCCCCGAGGGCGCCGGTGCGGTGGTGGTGGCGCCGAGCCTGGTCAGCGACCGGTACGTGCAGCTGACCCCGGCCTACGACGAGGGGCCGGAGCTGGCTTCGGGAGCGGTCATCGGCACCGACCGGACGGCCACGCCCGCCGAGCTGGACGATCTGTACGGCAGCCTGAACGAGCTGTCGACGTCGCTGGGGCCGCAGGGCGCCAACCAGGACGGGGCGCTTTCGCGTGTGCTGGACACCGCGGCGGCGAACCTCGACGGCAACGGGCAGAACCTCAACGACACGGTCACCCGGCTCTCCGAGTTGTCCAGAACGCTGGAGGGTTCGAAGGGCGACATGTTCGCCACGGTGAAGAACCTCAAGTCGTTCACCGAAATGCTGGCGGGCAGCGACAAGCAGCTCAACGAGTTCTACGCGCGGCTGTCCGATGTGGCCGGTCACCTGTCCTCGGAGTCCGACGACGTGGGCGCCGCGCTGACCTCGCTGGCCACCTCGCTGGACGACGTGCGCGGGTTCGTCGAAGAGAACCGCGACCTGCTCGGCTCCAATGTGGACAAACTTGCCGGGATCACCAAGGTGCTGGTGGACCAGCGGGGCGCGCTGGCCGAGGTGCTCGACGTCGGGCCGACCGGCATGACGAACTTCATCAACACCTACGACGCGGCGTCGGGCAGCATCGCGGTGCGGTACAACGCGAACGAACTCGCGCACCCGCTGATGGTCACCGTGTGCAAGCTGGTCAGCGCCGGGACGCCGGCCCAGCTGCCGGACACGCTCGGGCAGTTGTGCCAGGGGCTGGCGCCCATTGTCGACGGCACGCTCAAGGTGCCTTCGCTGTCGCAGATGCTCAACTCCATCCAGAACGGCGAGCTGCCGCCGTTGCCGCTGCCGCTGGTGGACCTGCTCTCGGGCAACCTGGGGGTCAAATGACCAGGTGCCGCAAGCTGGTCGCCGCGGTGGCGGGCGCGTTGCTGCTCAGCGGCTGCGGGGAGTTCGCCGGCATGTACGACACCCCGCTGCCGGGCGGGGCGGAGCTCGGCGACCACCCGTTCCGGCTGACCGTGCAGTTCACCGACGTGCTGGACCTGGTGCCGCAGGCGGCGGTGAAGGTGGCCGACGTGCCGGTCGGGCGGGTCGAGGAGATCGCGCTGTCGGAGGACACCCACTACGCGGTGGTGCGGATCGTGGTCAACGGCGGCGTGGTGCTGCCCGCGAACTCCGGCGCCGAGCTGCGGCAGTCCAGCCTGCTCGGCGAGAAGTTCGTCGAGCTGCGCGGGCCGTCGGCCGGGGAGCAGGCGGACGGCAGGCTCGGGGAAGGCGCGGTCATCCCGCTGGCGAAGACCAATCGCAACCCCGAGGTGGAGGAGGTGCTCGGCGCGCTTTCCCTGCTGCTCAACGGCGGCGGCATCGACCAGTTGCGCACGATCAGCCAGGAGCTGACCAACGCGCTGTCCGGCAACGAGGCCGACATCCGCGCCCTGCTGTCCAGAGTGGACGAAGTGGCCACCGAGCTGGACGGGCACAAGGGTGAGATCGTGCGCGCCATCGACGGGCTGAACCGGCTGTCGAGCACGCTCAACTCGCAGACCGACGACCTCGAGGTGGCGCTGAACGACCTCGCGCCGGGGCTGCAGGTGGTCACCACGCAACGCGATCAGCTGGTCGGCATGCTGCAGTCGCTGGACAAGCTCTCCGATGTCGCGGTGACCACGGTCAACGCCAGCCGCGACGAGCTGATCGCCGACCTGCGCGCGCTGGAGCCGACACTGGAGAAGCTGGCCGAAGCGGGGCAGAACCTGCCGACCGCGCTGAAGATCCTGCCCACCTACCCGTTCCCGGACGCGGCGGGCGCGGTGGTCAAGGGCGACTACGCGAACGTGCGTGCCCGCGTCGACCTCAACCTGGATTCACTGGTGCAGAACTTCCTCAACTCCTCGCAACCACCGATCGCGCTGCCGCAGAACCCGTCGGCGCCCCCGCCGCCGTCACTACCGCTGCCGACCGCGCCACCACCGCTGGGCGTGCCGGGCGGCGGTGTGCTCGGCGGGCTGGACGGCCTGCTCGACGGCATCCTGGGAGGTGGCTGATGACGCTCGGCCGCAAGCACCGCATCCAGCTGATCGCCTTTGTGCTGATCGCCGTGGTCTCGGTGGTCTACGCGGGCGGCAACTACGCCGGGCTGGACCGGCTGTTCGGCGCGCGTGGTTACCTGGTCACCGCGCGGCTGGCCGATTCCGGCGGCATCTTCGTCAACGCCGAGGTGACCTACCGCGGGGTGACCGTCGGCAAGGTGACCGAGCTGGTGCTGCGGCCCGACGGCGTGGACGTCCGGCTGGACCTGGCCGACGACGGGCCCAAGATCCCCGCCGACACCGCGGCGGTGGTCGCCAACCGCTCGGCGGTCGGGGAGCAGTACGTGGACCTGCGGCCGCTGCACGAGAACGCGCCGTACCTCGAAGAAGGCAGCGTGATCACCAAGGATCGCACGCAGCTCCCGGTGTCACCGGACACCGTGCTGTCCAATCTGGACTCGCTGGTGTCCAGTGTGGATCCCCAGTCGCTGCGGACGGTGGTGGACGAGACCTATCTCGCCTTCGCCGACGCCGGGCCCGACCTGCGGCTGCTGCTGGACACCGCGGGCTCGTTCACCACCACCGCGACCGAGCACCTGCCCGACACCCGGGCGCTGCTCGCCGACGCCCGGGTGGTGCTGGACACGCAGCGGCGCCAGGGCGACAACCTGACTTCGCTGGCCAGCGGGCTCAAGGAGATCAGCGCGCAGCTGAAGGAGTCCGACCCGCAGCTCCGCAAGGTGATCGACGACGCGCCGAAGCTGAGCAGGCAGGTCAGCGACGTGCTGGCCACCTCGGGCACTGATCTCGGGGTGGTCTTCGCCAACCTGCTGACCACCGCGCAGATCACCACCGTGCGGGTGGACGCGGTGGAACAGCTGCTGGTGGCGTATCCGGTGATCTCCGCGTTCAGCCGGTCGGTCACCTCGAACGGGGAGGGCCACCTCGGTTTTGTGCTGAACCTGTTCGACCCGTACTCGTGCACGAAGGGTTACGAGGGCACCAAGCAACGGCCCGCGAACGACACCAGCGAACTGCCCGCCAACACCGAGGCGTACTGCGCGGAGCCACCGGGCAGTCCGACCGGGGTGCGCGGGGCGCAGAACGCGCCGTACGCGGGCAAGCCGGTCGAGGTGCCCGCCAAGCCGTCACCGCAGGCACCGGCGCCGCCGGGGCAGCCCAAGCTTCCCGGCCTGCTGGACCTGGCCGGGCGGCCCGGCTCGGAAAATGTCGGCGGACTCTTGGGCTTGCCCGGTTGATCTGGAATCGTGCGCGTGTGAAATCCGTGAACCTCCGCCTGCTGCGGCGTGGCCTGCTGGTGGCCGCGGTGCTCGCCGTGGCCGCGGCCGCCTGGTTCGGCTGGTCGTGGCGGGCCGCCGCGCAGGACGACGAGCTGACCCGCGCGCGTGAGCGCGACGAAGTGCTGTCCACCGCCTCCACCGCGCTGACCGCGCTGAACACGGTCGACTACCGCACCGTGCAGTTCGACTACGACCGCTGGCTGCAGGTCAGCACCGGGCAGTTCGGCAAGGACCTGGCCACCGACCGCGAGGAGCACCTCAAGCGCACGGCGGAGACCAGGACCATGGCCACCGCGTCGGTGCGGCAGGCGGCGCTGGTGGAGCTGCTGCCAGACACCGCGCGGCTGGTCGCCGTGCTGGACGTGCGGATCGGGATCAACAACGAGCCGCCGGTGCCCAACCGCAGCCGGCTGTCCGTCGAACTGACCCGGACCGACCAGGGCTGGAAGGTGAGCGCCGTCCAGGCGGGCTGATGATGGGTACTGACAAGCAGGACACGGAAACCGGCGAAGAATTCACCGAAACGCATTCGGGCACGCTGGAACTGGACACCGATGCCGTCTCCGGCACCGACGGCACCGAATCGGAAAAGCCGGCGGAAGAATCGGCGGAAACGGGCAAAACGGATTCCCGGCTGGCCACTTCGATCGCCGTGCTCGCGGCGGTGCTAGTGCTCGCCACCGGGTGCGCGGTCTGGTTCGGCGTGGAGGCGGCGCGGCTGTCCGAAGGCGATCCGTCGGCGAACCTCGCGCTGGTGGACGCCGCTGCCACGGCCGAGGTCTCCGATCAGGTCGGTGCCGCGGTGAAGGCGATTTTCTCCTACGACTACGCCAATCTCGACCGGACCGAGCGCGCCGCGGGCGGGCTGCTGGTGGACAAGGCGGTCACCCAGTACCAGGAGAGCTTCGCCGCGGCGCGGCAGCAGGCGGAGGCGGAGAAACTGGTGCGCACCACCACGATCCGCTCGGCGGGCGTGCGGGAACTGCGGGCCGACAGCGCGCGGTTGCTGGTGTTCCTCGACCAGCAGACGCTGCGTCCCGGCGAGAACGGGCAGACCTCTTCGGCCGCCCATCTCGACGTGCGCGCGAAGAAAATCGACGGCTCCTGGAAGATCGCCGAACTCACCGCACTGTGACCCGGCTCCCCGGCCCGGGGGAGAGTTCCGCGCTACCAAAGAGCGATCGGCCGCTCGCACCCAGTACCGCCTTGGGTCACCCGAATGCGCCGCCGGTAACCTGCCGCCTGTGTCTGTCAACAACGATGGGCCTGGCAGGTCCGGCGGGCAGGTGCCGGACAGCCCGGTGAAGGCCGTCGTCGCACCGCCCCGGCCGGCGCTGACCGAGCCGGTGCCGCTGAACACGCTGGTCGCCCGCGCCGACGCCCGGCTGATCGCGCCACCCGAAAGCGTGGAGACGGCGGTGACCGGCGCGACCCTGCGCGCCCAGCACGTCCTGCCCGGTGACCTGTTCGCCGCCCTGCCCGGTGCCCGCGCCCACGGCGCCGACTTCGCCGAAGCCGCGATCGCCGCCGGTGCCACCGCGGTGCTCACCGACGAGGCGGGCGCCGAGCGCCCCGCCGTGCGCGACTCCGGGCTGCCGGTGCTCGTGCACCCCGAGCCGCGCCAGGCGCTCGGCCTGATGGCCGCGTGGATCTACGGCGAGCCGTCGCTGAAGCTCTCGGTGCTCGGCGTGACCGGTACCTCCGGCAAGACCACCACGGCCTACCTGATCGACTCCGGGTTGCGTGCCGCGGGCCGCACCACCGGGCTGATCGGCACGGTGGAGACCCGGATCGCGGGTGAGCGGCTGGCCAGCGCGTTCACCACCCCGGAGGCGCCCGACCTGCAGGCGCTGTTCGCGGTGATGGTGGAGCAGGGCGTCACGCACGTGCCGATGGAGGTGTCCAGCCACGCGCTGGCGCTGGGCCGGGTCACCGGCACCCGGTTCGCGGTCGGCGCGTTCACCAACCTGTCGCAGGACCACCTGGACTTCCACCGCGACATGGAGGACTACTTCGCCGCCAAGTCGCTGCTGTTCGACGGCCGGTCCACCACCGAGGTGGTGGTGGTCGACAGCGCGTGGGGGCAGGCGCTGGTCACCCCGCACACGGTGACCGTGTCCACCGAACCGGAGAACGAGGCGGCCTGGACCGCCACCGAGCTCACCGCGCTGCCCACCGGCGAGCAGTCGTTCGTGCTGCACGCGCCGGGTGGCCGCACCGCCGCGGCGAAGATCCCGCTGCCGGGTGAGTTCAACGTGGCCAACGCGCTGCTGGCCGCGGCGATCCTGGACGTCACCGGCGTGGAACTGCCCGACATCGTGCGCGGGCTGAGCGAGGTCGAGGTGCCGGGCCGGATGGAACGCGTCCACTTGGGACAGCCGTTCACCGCGGTGGTCGACTACGCGCACAAGCCGGCCGCGGTGGCGCAGGCGCTCGACGCACTGCGTGCCCGCACCGACGGCCGTGTGATCACCGTGCTCGGCTGCGGTGGCGACCGCGACACCGCCAAGCGCCCGATGATGGGCGAGGCCGCGGCCAGGCGCAGCGACGTGCTGATCGTGACCGACGACAACCCCCGTTCCGAGGACCCGGAACCGATCCGCGCGGCGATGCTCGCCGGTGCGCGGTCGGCCGGTGCCGCGGGCGGCGAGATCGAGGAAATCGGCGACCGGCGCGCGGCCATCGCGCGTGCGGTGGAACTGGCAGGCCCGGGCGACATCGTGCTCGTCGCGGGCAAGGGCCACGAGACCGGGCAGGAGGCACACGGCGTGGTGCACCCCTTCTCCGACCGCGACGAGCTGGAGGCCGCGATCCGCATCAGGCTGGGGGTGCACGCGTGATCGCGCTGACCCTGGCCGAAATCGCCGAGATCGTCGGCGGGCGGCTGCACGGCACCGACGGCAGCCAGCGGGTCACCGGATCGGTGGAGTTCGACTCGCGGCAGCTCACCGAAGGCGGGCTGTTCATCGCGCTGCCCGGCGAGAAGGTCGACGGGCACACCTTCGCCGCCAAGGCGGTGGCCGCCGGCGCGGCCGGGGTGCTCGCGGCCCGCGAGGTCGACGCGCCCGCGGTGATCGTGCCGCCGCTGGCCGACGGGCAGGCGAACGAGCGCGCGATGGTGCTCACCGGGGACTCCGACGGTTCCGGTGCCGCCGTGCTGGCCGCGCTCGGCAAGCTCGCCGCGCACGTGGTCGGTGAGCTGGCGAAGACCGGGCTGACCGTGGTCGGCGTGACCGGCTCGTCGGGCAAGACCTCCACCAAGGACCTGATCGCGCAGCTGCTCGAACCGCTGGGCCCGACGGTCGCGCCGCCCGGTTCGTTCAACAACGAGCTGGGCCACCCGTGGACCGCGCTGCGTGCCGACGCGAGCACCCGGTACCTGGTGCTCGAGATGTCCGCGCGCGGGCCGGGGCACATCGCCGAGCTGGCCCGGATCGCGCCGCCGCGCATCGGCGTGGTGCTCAACGTGGGCAGTGCGCACGTCGGCGAGTTCGGTTCGCGTGAGGGCATCGCCAAGGCCAAGGGCGAACTGCCCGAGGCGCTGCCGGAAGACGGCATCGCGGTGCTCAACCTCGACGACGCGCTGGTCGCGGGCATGGCGTCGCGGACGAAGGCCAGGGTGGTCGGCGTCGGCGAACACCCGGACGCGGCCGTGCGCGCCGAGAACCTGGTGCTCGACGAGCAGGCCCGCGCTTCGTTCCGGCTGGTCACCGCCGCCGGTTCCGCGGACGTGAAGTTGCCGCTGCACGGCGAGCACCACGTCGGCAACGCGCTCTCGGCCGCCGCCGTCGCGCTGGAGCTGGGTGCCTCGCTGGAGGATGTGGCCGCGCGGCTGTCCGCGGTGACCCGGCGCTCCGCCCGGCGCATGGAGGTCACCACCAGGGAAGACGGCCTGGTGGTGCTGAACGACTCGTACAACGCCAACCCGGAGTCGGTCCGGGCGGCGCTGAAGGCCCTCGCCTCGATGAGCGCGGGCCGCCGATCTTGGGCGGTCCTCGGTGTGATGGGCGAACTCGGTGCCGATAGCGTGGCCGCGCACGACGAGATCGGCCGCCTGGCCGTCCGGCTCAACATCGGCAGGCTCGTGGTGGTCGGTGAGGAAGCCGCCGCGATGCACCAAGGCGCAAGCCACGAAGGTTCATGGGGAGAGGAGTCCGTCCTGGTGCCCGACACCGACGCCGCCATCGCCTTGCTTCGCGAGCAGCTGCGGCCGCAGGACGTGGTGCTGGTCAAGGCATCCAAGGCCGCCGCGCTGTGGCGGGTGGCCGACGCGGTGCTCGCGGGTACTGGCGGTGAGGCGTGATCAGCATCCTGATCGCGGCATCCGTCGGCCTGCTGGTCTCCATCCTGCTCACGCCGTACCTGATCCGCGTGTTCTCCCGCCAGGGCTTCGGCCAGGAGATCCGCGAGGAGGGCCCGGCCGGGCACAAGTCCAAGCGCGGCACGCCGACCATGGGCGGCGTGGCGATCATCATCGCGATGGTGGTCGGCTACTTCGTCGCCCACCTGATCAACTGGATGGGCGACGACAACAGCAGCGGCCCGTCCGCCTCCGGCCTGCTGGTGCTGTTCCTCGGCGTCGGCCTCGGCGTGGTCGGTTTTCTCGACGACTTCATCAAGATCCGCAAGCAGCGCAACCTCGGGCTGAACAAGACGGCGAAGATCGTCGGCCAGGTGGTGGTCGGGGTCGCCTTCGCGGTGCTCGCGCTGCAGTTCGCCGACGAGAACGGGCTCAGCCCGGCGTCGATGAACCTGTCCTACGTGCGCGACATCGAGCTGATCGTGCTGCCGATCCCGCTGTTCGTGCTGTTCACCCTGGTGGTCATCTCCGGCTGGTCGAACGCGGTGAACTTCACCGACGGCCTGGACGGCCTGGCCGGCGGCGCGGCGGCCATGGTGCTGGCCACCTACGTGGTCATCTCGTTCTGGCAGGCCAGGCTCAGCTGCGCGGAGAGCCCGGCGGCCGCCTGCTACAACGTGCGCGACCCGCTGGACCTCGCAGTGGTCGCCGCGGCCGCCACCGGCGCCTGCGTCGGCTTCCTGTGGTGGAACGCCGCGCCCGCGAAGATCTTCATGGGCGACACCGGCTCGCTGGCGCTCGGCGGCCTGGTCGCCGGGCTGTCCATGACCACCCGCACCGAGCTGCTCGCCATCGTCATCGGCGGCCTGTTCATGGTCGAGATGATCTCGGTGGTGCTGCAGATCGCGGTCTTCCGCACCACCCGGCGGCGGTTGTTCCGGATGGCCCCGTTCCACCACCACTTCGAGCTGGCAGGCTGGGCCGAAACCACGGTGATCATCCGGTTCTGGCTGCTCGCGGCGATCTGCTGCATGTTCGGCCTCGGCCTGTTCTACAGCGAGCAGCTGGCCGGCGGCGGCTGACGCAGGGAAGGACTAGCTGATGGAGCTGGCCGGACGCCACGTGCTCGTGGCCGGGGCCGGGGTGACCGGCCGGTCCGTGGTCACCGCGCTGCTCGGGCTGGGTGCCGAGGTCACCGTGACCGACGGCAACGCCGAACGCCTCGCCGAACTCGACGGGCTGGGGGCCGCGCTGGCCCCCGGCCTGACCGAACCGCCGGCGGGGACCGCGCTGGTGGTGACCAGCCCGGGCTGGCGGCCGACCGCGCCGCTGCTGGTGGCCGCCGAGGCGGCGGGCGTCGAGGTGATCGGCGACGTCGAGCTGGCCTGGCGGATCGGGCAGGACCTGCCGGAGCCGCCGGTGTGGCTGGCGGTCACCGGGACCAACGGCAAGACGACCACGGTCGGCATGCTGGAGTCGGTGTTGCGCGCGGCCGGGGTGGACGCGGTGGCCTGCGGCAACGTCGGCTACGCGGTGCTGGACGCGGTGCTCGCCGGGCACCGCGTGCTGGCCGTGGAGCTGTCGAGCTTCCAGCTGCACTGGTCGCGGTCGCTGGCGCCGCACGCGTCGGTGGTGCTCAACCTGGCCGAGGACCACATCGACTGGCACGGCTCGATGGCCGAGTACGCCGCCGCCAAGGGCAAGATCCACCAGCACTCGGCGACCGTGGTGCACAACTCGCTCGACGAGTGGTCGGTCCGGCTGGCCGCCGCGTACGCGCCCGAGTCCGCCACCCAGGTCGGCATCGGGGTGGACACGCCGCGGCCCGGTGAGCTGGGCGTGGTGGAGGACCTGCTGGTCGATCGCGCTTTTGTGGCCGACCCGGTGCACCGCGCCGAGGAACTGGGCGCGCTGTCCGACGTGCGCCCGGCCGGGGCGCACAACGTGCTGAACGCGCTCACCGCGGCCGCGCTCGCGCGGGCGTACGGCGTGCCCGCCGACGCGATCGCCAAGGGGCTGCGGGAGTTCCAGCCGGGCGCGCACCGGGCGGTGGAGGTCGCCGAGGTCGCCGGGGTGCGTTACGTCAACGACTCCAAGGCCACCAATCCGCACGCCGCCGCCGGTTCGCTCGGGGCCTACGCCGACGTGGTGTGGATCGCCGGCGGTCAGCTCAAGGGGGCCGCGGTGGACGGGCTGGTCCAGGCCGCCGCCGACCGCCTCCGCGGGGTGGTGCTGCTCGGCGTGGATTCGCCGGTGATCGCCGCCGCTTTGGCGCGACACGCGCCGGATGTCCCGGTGAAGACGCTCCGCCCGGGTGACGATGAGCCCATGACTGCGGCGGTGAGTGCGGCCAGTGCCATGGCACGTCCCGGGGACGTGGTGGTGCTGGCGCCCGCGGCCGCCTCATTGGACATGTTCCGCGACTACGCCCAGCGTGGCGATGCCTTCACCGCCGCGGTGCATGCCATGGCGGGCCGGGGGCGGAACAGTGACAGCGGCTGAGGCTGACGACGAGGGCAAGACCGCGGCCGGGCGCGCGGCGCGGCGGCGGGCGAAGGGCGAGCGGTCGTCCAGGAGCTTTTCCACCGAGCAGTTCGCGCTGACCGCGTGGCTGTCGCGGCCGCTGGCCTCGTTCCACCTGGTGCTCGCCATCACCGGCACGCTGACGGTGATCGGGATCGTGATGGTGCTCTCGGCGTCGTCGCCGTCCTCCTACAACCCCGAGACCGGCTCGTCGGTGTACGCGCTGTTCCAGAAGCACCTGATGTTCGTCGGCATCGGCTCGCTGGCGTTCCTGATCGGGCTGCGGGTGTCGCTGCGGCGGATCAGGGCGCTCTCGTCCACCGCGATGGTGGTCTGCCTGGGCCTGCTGATGCTGGTGCTCACCCCGCTCGGCAAGAACGTCAACGGCTCGCAGGGCTGGTTCGTGGTCGGGCCGTTCTCGCTGCAGCCGGTCGAGCTGGCCAAGGTGGCGCTCGCGCTGTGGGGCGCGCACATCCTGGTGATCAAGTACAACGTGCTGCACCAGTGGCGGCACCTGCTGGTCCCGGTGGTGCCCGCCGCGCTGCTGATGTTCGCGCTGGTGATGGCGCAGCCCGACCTCGGCGGCACGGTCACCCTCGGCGTGGTGCTGGTCGCGCTGCTGTGGTTCGCCGGTGCGCCGAAGCGGCTGTTCGGGGTGATCCTGGCCGGCGGTGTCGGCGGTGCGGTCATCCTGGCGCTGATCGCGCAGTACCGGCTGGACCGCGTGATGACCTTCCTCAACCCCGGCGCCGACCCGCAGGGCAAGGGGCTGCAGGCCAACCAGGCGCTCTACGCCATCGCCGAGGGCGGCTTCTTCGGCAAGGGGCTGGTGCAGGGGCAGTCGAAGTGGCGCTACCTGCCGAACGTGCAGCACGACTTCATCTTCGCGCTGATCGGCGAGGAACTCGGGTTCGTCGGCTGCGTGGTGGTGATCGGGCTGTTCGGCCTGCTCGCCGTGGTCGGCATGCGGATCGCCACGCGTAACCTGGACCCGTGGATCCGGATCGTGGCCGGCACGCTGACGGTGTGGGTGGTCGCGCAGGCGGCGATCAACATCGGCTACGTGATCGGGTTGCTGCCGGTCACCGGGGTGACCCTGCCGCTGATCTCCTACGGCGGCACCTCACTGGTGGTGACCATGCTGCTGCTCGGCATCCTGGCCAACTGCGCCCGGCACGAACCGGAGGCGGTGGCCGCACTGCGCACGCAGGGGCCGGGTAAATTCGGGCGACTGCTGCGCCTGCCGGCGCCCGAGCCGTACCGTCCGCCGACCAAGCGCCGGGGCTCCGCCGGTGCGCGTGGCAGCGGTACCAAGCGCGGCCGTCCCGCGGCCCGCGGCGACGGCAGGCCCGCCGCCGTCCAGCGGCGCGGCGGCGGTGCGACCAGGGCCACTACGGCACGCGGAAGTTCGACACGGAGAGGACGTCGGTGACAGACCCGGCAGTGGGAGCGGACAGAGCCAGCAGGGCCGTCGACCAGGCGGCGCCGACCGTGGTGGTGGCGGGCGGTGGCACGGCAGGCCACATCGAGCCGGCGCTCGCGCTCGCGGACGCGGTCAAGCGCCTGCGGCCGGACGCGAAGATCGTCGCGCTCGGCACCGCACGCGGACTGGAGACCAAGCTGGTGCCGGAGCGGGGGTATCCGCTGGAGCTGATCCCGCCGGTGCCGATGCCGCGCAAGCCGACGCCGGAGCTGCTCCGGCTGCCGCTGAAGGTGCGCGATTCGGTGAAGAAGACCCGCGAGGTGCTGGAGCGGGTGGGTGCCGACGTGGTGGTCGGCTTCGGCGGTTACGTCGCGCTGCCCGCGTACCTGGCCGCGCGTGGCCGCGTGCCGATCGTGGTGCACGAGGCGAACAAGACCGCCGGGCTGGCGAACAAGGTCGGTGCTCGCTTCGCCGCGCGCGTCGCGGTCGCGGTGCCGGGCACCCCGCTGCCCAACGCCGAGGTCGTCGGCATCCCGCTGCGGCGCTCGATCACCTCGCTGGACCGCGCGGCGCTGCGTGCCGAGGCACGCGCGCACTTCGGGCTCGACCCGGACGCGCCGACGCTGCTGGTGTTCGGCGGTTCGCAGGGCGCAGCCTCGATCAACAACGCGATTTCCGGCGCGGCCAAGGACTTCGCCGACGCGGGCATCGGCGTGCTGCACGCGCACGGCCCGAAGAACACCTTGGTGGTGCAGGAGTTCCCGGACAAGCCGGCCTACGTGCCGGTGCCGTACCTGGAGCGGATGGACCTGGCCTACGCGGCCGCCGACGCGGTGCTCTGCCGGTCCGGCGCGATGACCGCGGCCGAGGTTTCCGCGGTGGGGCTGCCCGCGATTTTTGTGCCGCTGCCGCACGGCAACGGCGAGCAGGGCCTCAACGCCAAGCCCGCGGTGGACGCCGGCGCGGCGCTGCTGGTCGAGGACGCGGACCTGACCGCGGGCAAGGTGGCCGAACTTGTGGTGCCGCTGGTGGCGGATAAGGCCAGGGTGGCGGAGATGAGCGCGGCCGCGGTGGGTCTCGGGCACCGCGAAGCCGACGAGGTGCTGGCCCGGATCGTGCTGGAGGCGGCGGCGAAATGACGGAACTTCCCGAGGTGCTGCGGCGGGCGCACCTGATCGGCATCGGCGGTGCCGGCATGAGCGGGATCGCCCGCATCCTGCTCGCGCGGGGTGCCGAAGTGTCCGGTTCGGACGCCAAGGACTCGCGTGCCTTCCCCGGCCTGCGCGCGCAGGGCGCGAAGATCGCGGTCGGGCAGGCGGCGGAGAACCTGGACGCCTTCGACGGCGGGCCGAGCGCGGTGGTGGTGTCCACCGCGATCAAGGACACCAACCCGGAGTTCGCCGCGGCGCGTGAGCGCGGCATCCCGGTGCTGCACCGGGCCGAGGCGCTGGCCGGGCTGATGGAGGGCCACCGGGTGGCCTGCATCGCCGGTACGCACGGGAAGACCTCGACCACCTCGATGCTCACCGTGGCGTTGCAGCACTGCCGGCTCGACCCGTCGTTCGCCATCGGCGGTGACCTGAACGAGTCCGGTTCGAACGCCCACCACGGCACCGGCGGCATCTTCGTCGCCGAGGCCGACGAGAGCGACGGGTCGTTCCTGGCCTACTCGCCGTCGGTCGCGGTGGTGACCAATGTGGAGCCCGACCACCTCGACCACCACGGCACCGCCGAGGCCTACGTCGAGGTGTTCACGAAGTTCGTCCGGCGGCTGGAGCCGGGCGGGCTGCTGATCGTCTGCGCCGACGACGCGCCCGCCGCCGAACTGGCTGGCAAGGCCGAGGCCGAGGGGCTGCGGGTGCAGCGCTACGGCCGGACGGTCACCGGAGAAGGCGACGCGAAGGTCCTCGACTACACGCCGGGGCCCGAAGGCGGCGTCGTCCGGGTCGAGGTCGGCGGCAAGCAGCTGGACGTGCTGGTCGCGGTGCCGGGGGAGCACATGGCGCTCAACGCGGTCGCCGCGCTGCTCGCCGGGGTCGAACTGGGCGCGCCGGTCGAGGAACTGGCCGAGGGGCTGGCCGCGTTCGGCGGGGTGCGGCGGCGGTTCGAGTTCAAGGGCCGCTCCGCCGACGTCCGGGTCTACGACGACTACGCCCACCACCCGACCGAGGTGGCCGCGCAGCTGCGCGCGGTGCGGCACGCGGCGGGCAGCGGGCGCGTGATCGTGTTGTTCCAGCCGCACCTGTACTCGCGGACCAAAACCTTCGCCACCGAGTTCGCCGAGGCGCTGAGCCTGGCGGACGAGGTGGTGGTGCTCGACGTGTTCGGCGCGCGCGAGGAGCCGGAGCCGGGTGTGAGCGGTGCTCTCATCGCGGAGCAGGTGTCCACGGTGTCCACCTCGGTCCACTACGAACCGGCCTTCGACAAGGTGGTGACGCTGGCGGCCGACCTGGCGAAGCCGGGTGACCTGGTGGTCACCATGGGCGCCGGTGACGTCACGCAGCTCGGTCCGGAGCTCCTCACCGAGCTGGACCGCCGGAGCGAGCAGGGCTAGCGCGTGACCACGGCCAGGGAAGCCAGGCAGCGGCGGCGGCGCGGGCCGGGCGAGGAGCGCGGGCCCGCGCGGTCGGCGTCGGCCAGCCGCCGGGGCCGCCGTCCGGCGAGCGCGCGCCAGCGCACCGGCACCCGGCCGAGCCGCCGCAAGGCGATGCAGCGCCGGTGGGTGGCGTTGCTCAGCGTGGTCAGCGTGATCGCCGGGCTCTACCTGGTGTTCTTCACTTCGCTGCTGGGCGTGCGCACGGTGGACGTGGTGGGCGCGACGAGCCTTTCGCCCGATCAGATCCGCGCGGTCGCCGCAGTGCCGGACAGGCGCGCGATGCTGCGGGTGGACACCGACGAGATCCGCGACCGGGTGCTCACCCTGCCGGGCGTGGCCACCGCGGACGTTTCGCGGTCGTGGCCGTCGACCATCGAGATCGCGGTTTCGGAGCGCACGCCGATCGGGTTCTTCAACACCGGGCAGGAAATCCACCTGGTGGACGAGTCGGGGTTCGTGTTCAAGAAGGTGCCGATGGCGCCGTCGGGGCTGCCGGAGCTGAAGCTGGCGCGCGTCGGCCCGGACGACCCGCCCACCCGCGCGGCGACGGCCGTGCTGATCGCGCTGCCGCAGCAGTTGCGCGCCCAGGTGGCCGCCGTCGGCGCGGACTCGCCCGGCAGCGTGCGGCTGGACCTCAACGACGGCAGGCAGATCCGCTGGGGCGACGCCGACCAGATCGATCGCAAGACCAAGGTGCTCGCCGCGCTGCTCACCCAGCCGGGCAAGGTCTACGACGTCTCCAGCCCGGAACTGCCCACGGTTTCCTGAGGCTCACGGCGAATCGTCGTACTGGAAGCCGAGCAGGGTGATCTCCTTGAGGTCGGGGTCGCCGTCGAACGGCTTGCCCTCGTAGGTGATGCCGAGCAGCGCGCGCAGCGCCTCCTCGCCCAGATCCAGCGGGTGGAACGGGAACGGGCCGGGCAGCAGCGGCGGGCGGTCACCCGACCAGTACGGCTTCTCGAACATCAGGGCGTCCCCGGTTTCCTCGAGAATGCCGTATTCCGGGGCGAGGCTGAGCGAACGCACCAGCGTGCCCTGCTCCCACATCGCGTAGGCGAACCAGTCCACCGCGCTGTGCATGGCGTGCAGGTAGACGGTGGCGTCGCCGGCCGGTTCCAGCAGGTTCGGCGGCAGCTGCGACGGCTGGTCCACCGCTGCCTCCGGCGCGCAGATCACGGTCAGCCCGGGAAAGCAGCCGACGTACATGCGGCCGTCGGGCGGGTTGACGTTCTCCAGCAGGTTTCCGTCGCCGATCTCTTCCAGCACGCCGTGGGGCTGGAGCCGCCGCGCCATCGCCCGCGTGGCCTCACGATCGGGCACGGGGTGGCCGGGCAGCACCACCTTCGCGTCGTCTTCGGAATAGACCAGCATGGCTGTCACCGCACCCATGGGGCCTCCTTCCGGCCAAGGCGAGGGCACGCACTGTCGTGTGTGGAGCGAGCCGGGCCAGTGAACCAACTGGCCACTGCGGAGATGACTAGTCTCAGCGAGCGAGCGGTATCCCAGCATCGGTACCCCTTTGGTCGGCCGTACTCCGTCGAGCATGTCGCGGTTGCGGTCCCCGCCGCATCAACCTCTTGGTGGATGCCGCGGCGGCGGGTACTGGGCAATTCCTTAGCTTGTTCCAGTTGCACCGTGCAGAATGCCGGGCATGGCTTCCGAAACGCGCCCCGAACCGCCGATGACCGGTTCCGAACGCGACCAGCTCAACGGTTTTCTCGATTTCCTCCGCAGCGCGGTTTCGCTCAAGGCGCGTGGGCTCACCGACGAACAGGCGCGGCGGGTGCACGTGCCGACCAGCACGCACACCACCGTCGCCGGGCTCGTCGGCCACCTCACCTACGTCGAGTCGTACTGGTTTTCCGTGGTGCTCGGCGGGCAGGAGGACCCGTGGCGGGAACGGTTCAAAGAGGATCGCGACGCCGAGTTCACCGCGGCCGCTTCGGTGCCGATCGACGAGTTGGTCGAGGCCTATGAGGCGCAATGCCAGACCGGCCGTGAAATCGCCGCGAAGCTCGAACTGGACCAGGTGATCACCTTCGGCCGCAAGGAGCGTGAGGTGACCGTGCGGTGGGTGCTGCTGCACATGATCGAGGAAACCGGCCGCCACGCCGGGCACCTCGACCTGCTTCGTGAACTCACCGACGGGCAGACGGGGGAGTAGCCCGCCGGGGCGGCAGCGGGAAGAACCCGCTGGTGCGCTCGACGTAGTAGGCGTATCCCGGCCGCGTGCGGTGGAGTCCCTTCTCCAGCAACGGTTTCCCGGTGCCCTTGACCAGGGTGAAGGTCATCACCAGCGGGGAGAGCACGGTGGCCGCGCCCGGCCAGGTCGAGCAGGCCAGCAGGTACAGCCCCCACCAGACGCAGGCGTCGCCGAAGTAGTTGGGGTGGCGGGTGTAGCGCCACAGCCCGGTGTCCAGCACCCGGCCGTGGTTGGCCGGGTCCGCCTTGAACCGCCGAAGCTGCTCGTCGCCGACGACCTCGAAGGCGAACCCGATCGACCACACCGCGACGCCCAGCCAGCCGAGCACGCCGATCCCGGTGCCGTGCTGCGCGGCCAGCACCGGCAGCGAAACGAACCACAGCACGAGCGCCTGCAGGAGGTACACGCGAACGAAAACCCGCGACGCCGGCCGGTCGGCCATCCCGGCGTAGCGCGGGTCCTCCGGCTGCCCGCGGTTGCGCAGGTGCAGGTGCACCGCCAGCCGCACACCCCAGACCACGGTCAGTCCGGTGACCACGAGCCGCAGCGCCAGGTCCCCGGTGCCGTACGGGAAGGCCACCACCGCGATCAGTGCGAAGCCCAGGCCCCAGAAGGTGTCGATGGTGTCGTACCGGCGCCGGGCCAGCGCGACGGCGAAGGTGGCGCACACCGCCACCAGCGCCATGCCGAGCGCCACCGCGGCGCTGATCAGCAGGTTCATCGCTCGCGGGTGGCCGTCAGGCCGCTTTCCCCGGCTTCACCCGGGCGTACGGCCAGGATCTGGTCCACTCCCATGCGGTTCTCCTCGAAGGCCAGCGCGCCGCCGGTCAGGTAGAGCCGCCACACGCGGGCCCCGGCCTCACCGATCAGCGCGACCACGTCGTGCCAGCGTGACTCCAGCGTGTCCGACCAGGCACGCACGGTTTCCACGTAGTGTTCCCGCAACGCGTGCACGTCGCGGATCTCGAAGCCGGAACCCTCCAGATGGCCCAGCGTGCGCGAGAGCGGGCGCATGGTCATGTCGGGCGCGATGTAGCGCTCGATGAACGCGCCACCGCCCGGGGCCGCCGCGCCCCGCGACATCTGCTGCAGCACCAGCCGTCCCCGCGGCTTGAGCAGGCGGAACAGCGTCCCGGTGTAACGCGGGTAGTTCTCCTCGCCGACGTGCTCGCCCATCTCGATGGACGCCACCGCGTCGAACGGTTCGCCGGTGATCTCGCGGTAGTCCTGCCGCCGCACTTCGACGCGGTCGTCCAGGTCGAGCGCGGCGACCCGTGTGCGCACGTGCTCTGCCTGCTCGGCGGACAGCGTCACGCCGACCGCGTGCACGTCGTAGTGCTTGGCCGCGTGGATCACCAGCGAGCCCCAGCCGCAGCCGACGTCCAGCAGGCGCATGCCCGGTCGCAGGCCGAGCTTGCGGCAGATCAGGTCGAGCTTGTCGCGCTGCGCCTGGGCCAGGTCGTACCCGGGCCGGTCGGCGGTCCAGTACGCGCTCGAATAGGCCATCGATTCGTCGAGCAGCAGCTGGTAGAAGGCGTTTCCCAGGTCGTAGTGGTGTGCGATGGCGGACCGGTCGCGCCGCGGCGTGTGCCGTCTGCCGGTCAGCCGCGCCTCCTCGGCCGGTGGTCGGGGTGGTGGCCCGGCGAGGCCGAGGCGCAGAGCCAGCCGGACGCCCCTGGCCCAGTGCGCCGGTCCCATCCGGACACGCGCGCCCGACCTGCTCAGCGCCCAGATCCGGCGGAACCCCTCGCTCAGGTCGCCCTCCACGTCCAGGTCGCCGCTGACGTACGCGCGGGCGAGCCCGAGTTCACCGGGTGCGTAGAGCAGCCGCCGCAGCGCCCGCCGCGAGTTCAGCACCACGGTGACGCCGGGCGGCCCGGCCCGCGAGCCGTCCCAGGCGCGGATGCCCACCGGCAGCGGCGCCCCCAGCAGGTCCCGTGCGAAACCGGCGATGCGTTCGGCAGTTCTCGGCATACCGGGGATTCGCCGCCGGCGCGCGAGCGGATGGGTACCAATCCGCTCGCCGGTGGGCGCCGAATGATCCACGTGCAGATCACTGGAGAACGAGTCGGCGTCATCGGCAGCGGCGTGGCCGGGCTCACCGCCGCCTACCTGCTACAACGCCGCTACGACGTGCTGCTGTTCGAAGCGGGCGACCGCCTCGGCGGGCACGCGCACACCCACGACGTCGCGGGCGCCCACGGCACGATCGGGGTCGATTCCGGCTTCATCGTGCACAACGAGCGCACCTATCCGACGCTGCTGAAGCTGTTCGGCGAGCTGGGCGTGCGCACGCAGGAGACCGAGATGTCGATGAGCATCCGGTGCGACGGCTGCGGTCTCGAATACGCCGGGGCGAAGGGTCTGCCGGGGTTGTTCGCGCAGCGGCGGAACCTGCGCAGCCCGCGGTACCTGCGCATGCTCGCGGAGGTCAAGCGGTTCCACCGGCACGCGGCGCGCGTGCTCGCCGCGCGTGATGCCGGTGATGTCACGATCGGCGCGTTCCTCGCCATCGGCGGCTATTCGCGGTACTTCGTGGACCATTTCCTGCTGCCGCTGGTGTCCACCGTCTGGTCGGCCGACCGCACCGGCACGCTGCGGTACCCGGCGCCGTACCTGTTCGCCTTCCTGCGCAATCACGGCATGTTGTCGGTCTCCGGTTCACCGACCTGGCGCACGGTCACCGGTGGCTCCCGTGAGTACGTCGATCTCGCGGTGAAGCAGCTGACCGCGGTCCACCTGTCCACGCCCATCCGCTCGCTGCGCCGCACGACGGCCGGGATCGAGCTGCGCGACGACGCCGACAGCGTGCACCGCGTGGACAAGGTCGTGGTGGCCACCCACGCCGACCAGGCGCTCGACCTGCTCGAACAGCCCACGGAACGCGAGCGCGACGTGCTCGGCGCGTTCGGCTACTCCCGCAACGAAGCCTGGCTGCACACCGGATCGGAGCTGTTGCCGCGCACGCCCGGCGCCCGCGCGTCCTGGAACTACGCCGCGCCCAGCTGTGGCGCGGACAACGGCGCGGTGCAGGTCAGCTACGACATGAACCGCCTGATGCGCTTGGACGAACCGGCGGAGTACGTGGTCACGCTGAACCCGTCGAAGGCCGTGGAGCCGTCGAAGGTGCTCGCGCGGATGACCTACGAGCACCCGGTCTACACGCCGGAGTCGGTCGCCGCGCAGCGCCGCCTGCCCGAGTTGAACGACGGCGTCGTCGCCTACGCGGGCGCGTACCACGGCTGGGGCTTCCACGAGGACGGCTGCGCTTCGGGCGCGCGGGCCGCCGAATCGCTGGGGGTGCGCTGGTGACCGCCGCGCTCTACGACGCCACGGTGGCGCACGTGCGGCGGATCGAGCCGCCGCTGTCCTTCGCGCACCGGCTTCATCTGTGGCTGGTCGATGTGGACGACCTGCCCCGGCTGCCGCGCTGGTTGCGGCCGTTCGCGCGGTTCGACGCCCGCGACCACTTCGGACCCGGGCCGGGCACCATCCGCCAGAAGCTCGACGCCTGGCTGGCGGCACGCGGGATCGATCTGGCCGGTGGCCGGGTGGTCATGCTGGCCAGCGCGCGGGTGCTCGGTTACGTGTTCAACCCGATCACGCTGTACTGGTGCCACCGGCCGGACGGCGAACCCGCCTGCGTGGTCGCCGAGGTGCACAACACCTACCGCGGCAGGCACGCGTATCTGCTGTTCCCGGACGCGGAAGGCCGGGCGACGGCGGCGAAGGAGTTCTTCGTTTCGCCGTTCCAGACCGGCGACGGCGAATACCGCATGTCGGTGCCCGAACCGGATTCGCTGCTGGCCGTTTCGGTGGTGCTGCACCAGGCCGGTTCGACCCCGCTGGCCGCCACCCTTCGGGGGGTGCGTCGTGCCGCCGGACCCGGACAGGTGGCCCGTATGCTGCTGGCCCGGCCGTTCGTCCCGCAGCGGGTGACCGCGTTGATCCGCAAGCACGGGGCCGTCCTGTGGCTGCGCCGCGCGCCGATGGCGGCGGTGGCACCGGCGGACCGGCTCGGCGAACTCGGAGGCTGTGGAGGCCTTGATGGATGAGACCGCACCGCGTGGGGAGCGGCCGTCCACTGTGGACGGGCCGACCACCGAGGAGCTGCTGGTCCAGGTGGCCAAGGGCGACGAGCGCGCGTTCGAGCAGGTCTACGACCGGCTCGCCGGGCCGATTCTCGGCCTGGTCCGCCGGGTGGTGCGTGACGGCGCGCAGTCCGAGGAGGTCGCGCAGGAGGTGCTGGTCGAGCTGTGGCGCACCGCGCCGCGGTACTCGCCGGAGCGCGGCAGTGCGCTGAACTGGGCGCTGACCCTGGCGCACCGCCGCGCGGTGGACCGCGTGCGCTCCGCCCGCGCGAGCACCGAACGCGAGGTCAAGGCCACCTTCGAGGCGAGCCGGAACCGCCCGTTCGACGAGGTGGCCGAGTCGGTCACCGCGCGCTGGGAACGCCAGCAGGTCCGCCGCTGCCTCGGCAACCTGACCGAGCTGCAGCGCGAGTCCGTGCTGCTGGCCTACTACCAGGGCTACACCTACCGCGAGGTGGCCGAAGTGCTGTCGACCCCGCAGGGCACGGTGAAGACCCGGCTCCGTGACGGGCTGATCCGCCTGCGGGACTGCTTGGGGGTGACCGCATGACCTCGCCGGAGATGCACACGCTGGCCGGGGCCTATGCGCTCGACGCGCTGGACGACCTGGAACGCGAGCGGTTCGCGCGGCACCTCGCCGAATGCCCGTCGTGCGCGCAGGAGGTGCGCGAACTGCGGGCCACCGCCGCGCGCCTGGGTGCCGCGGTCGCCGAGGAACCGCCGTCGGCGCTGAAGGCACGCGTGCTGGCCGAGGTCCGGACGACCCGCCAGGAACCGCCGTCGGCACGCGGGGACCGGGGCAGCCGGTCGCGGCGTGGTGCGGGCGCGCCGCGCTGGATGGTCCTGGTCGCGGCCGCCGCGGCGGTGATCGGGCTCGCGCTCGGCGGGGTGTTCGGCGGGCTCGCGCTGCACACACAGGGCGAACTGGACGCCGCGCGCCAGCAGGCCGCCGAGGCCAGGGCGAAGTACGCGCCGATGGGGGAGCTGCTCGCGTCGCCGGACGTGGTGACCGCGCACGATCCCGGCGGCCACGGCACGGTGGTGATGTCGCCGAGCCTGGACAAGGCCGCGTTCATGGCGTCGGACCTGCCAGCCAGCCCGCCGGACCGCGAATACCAGGTCTGGCTGATGCACGCCGACGGCCGGGTGCGGTCGATGGGCCTGGTGCCCGGCGGGCCGGAACCGGGGTCGGTACTCACCGCACAGGGCCTGGCCGGGGTGGCCAAGATCGGGGTCACCGTGGAGCCGCGGGGTGGTTCGCCGGCGCCCACCTCGGCACCCCTGCTGACCATCTCGATGGCGGCTTGACACTTTCCACACACGAAGGCGTTGTGGTCAAAGAGATTGCGACGCGCGCGGCGTGGCTCCTGGATTCCGGGCGTGCTCCTCCCTACCGTCCTGGAGCAACGTCGGTAGTTGACATAACTCTAAGCCTCGACTAGAGGTCGAGGGTTTCGGGCGGGGAAGTGTCCGAGGGGCGACCGCCGGCGGGGCAACACGCACAGTCACGATCAGGAAGGCGGATCCCGATGACGCCCCCGCACAACTACCTCGCGGTGATCAAGGTCGTCGGCATCGGTGGCGGCGGCGTCAACGCCGTCAACCGGATGATCGAGGTCGGCCTCAAGGGTGTCGAGTTCATCGCGGTGAACACCGACGCGCAGGCACTGCTCATGTCCGACGCCGATGTCAAGCTCGACATCGGCCGCGAACTCACCCGCGGGCTCGGCGCCGGCGCCGCCCCGGAGGTCGGCCAGCGTGCCGCCGAAGACCACCGCGAGGAGATCGAAGAGGTCATCAAGGGCGCCGACATGGTGTTCGTGACCGCGGGCGAGGGCGGCGGCACCGGCACCGGCGGTGCGCCGGTGGTGGCGCAGATCGCGCGCAAGCTGGGCGCGCTGACCATCGGCGTGGTCACCCGGCCGTTCTCCTTCGAGGGCAAGCGCCGCGGCAAGCAGGCCGAGGACGGCATCCAGGCGCTGCGCAACGAGTGCGACACGCTGATCGTCATCCCGAACGACCGGCTGCTGCAGCTCGGCGACATCGGCGTCTCGCTGATGGACGCCTTCCGCTCGGCCGACGAGGTGCTGCTCTCCGGTGTGCAGGGCATCACCGACCTGATCACCACGCCCGGCCTGATCAACCTGGACTTCGCCGACGTCAAGAGCGTGATGTCCGGCGCGGGCAGCGCGCTGATGGGCATCGGATCCGCGCGTGGCGAGGGAAGGGCGGTGCAGGCCGCCGAGAAGGCCATCAACTCGCCGTTGCTGGAGGCCTCGATGGACGGGGCGCACGGCGCGCTGCTGTCCATCGCGGGCGGCTCCGACCTCGGCCTGTTCGAGATCAACGAGGCCGCGTCGCTGGTGCAGGAGTCCGCGCACCCGGACGCCAACATCATCTTCGGCACGATCATCGACGACTCGCTCGGCGACGAGGTCCGGGTCACCGTGATCGCGGCCGGTTTCGACGCGGGCGCGCCGACGCACAAGAAGCTCGACCCGTCCGCGGTCGGCTCGCGCAGCACCACGGTGTCCGCCGAGGCCGGTCAGGTCGGCGGTTCGGGCAACGGCGCCGGTTCGCTGCCGCCCGCCTCGTCCCAGCGGCCGGGCACGCCGGCGCCGGGGCAGCGCGGGCAGTCGCCGGTCGGCGGCGGCGCCACGGGCGACCGGCTCGGTGGCGGCGGGTTCAGCGGCGGCACCGGCTCGATCTCGGGCGGCCTGCCGCAGCCGGGCGGGAGCCGTCCCGGCTACCCGACCCCGCGCACCACCTCGCAGAACACCCAGGGCAACCTGCCCCCCGGCCGTCCGGTGCCGGTCACCGACGACCCCAGCGACGACGAGGTGGACGTTCCCCCCTTCATGCGCCGCTAGGCTGCGTGGGTGCGTATTCGGAGGGTCGTCACGACCAGGGCGGGCGGTGCCTCGCGGGCACCGTACGAAAGCTTCAACCTCGGTGACCACGTCGGCGACGACGAGTCGGCGGTGGCGGCCAACCGTCGCCGCCTCGCCGCGGAACTCGGCCTCGCCGAAGGTGATCTGGCGTGGATGGAACAGGTGCACGGCCGCACGGCGACCGTGGTCGACCAACCCGGCGGGCCGCCCGCCGAGGCCACCGACGCGCTGGTCACCGCACGGCCCGGGGTCGCGCTGGTGGCGCTGGTCGCCGACTGCGTGCCGGTGCTGCTCGGTGACCCCGAAAACGGGGTGGTGGCCGCGGTGCACGCGGGCCGCGTCGGCGCCAGGGTGGGCGTGGTCCCCGCCGCGCTGGACGCGATGAAGTCGGCCGGTGCCGAACTCGGCAAGGTCGAAGCGCTGCTCGGCCCGGCGATCTGCGGTGAGTGCTACGAGGTGCCGAAGGCGATGGCCGACGACGTCGGGGCGCACCTGCCCGGCAGCGCCTGCAAGAGTCGCAACGGCACGCCGGGACTGGACCTGCGTGCCGGGCTGTGGCGCCAGCTGGCCGACGCGGGCATCGCCAAGATCGGCGTGGACCCGCGGTGTACCGCCGAGGACAAGACGCTGTTCAGCTTCCGGCGCGACGGCACCACCGGGAGGATCGCCGCGATCACCTGGGTCGAGGCCGGATGAGCACCGACCGGCAGGCCGAGCTCGCCGAGTCACTCGAACGGGTTCGCACGCAGATCCGCGACGCCTGCGCGGCGGCCGGGCGGCGTCCCGAAGAGGTGCGGCTACTCGCGGTGACCAAAACCTTTCCGGCGGTGGACGCCGCGCTGCTGACCGATCTCGGCATGACCGATCTCGCCGAGAACCGCGACCAGGAGGCGAGCGCGAAGGCGGGCGAAGTGGCGTCGATGCGCCCGGACGCGCGCGTGCGCTGGCACATGGTCGGCAGGCTCCAGCGGAACAAGGCCCGGTCGGTGGTCCGCTGGGCGGACGAGGTCCAATCGGTGGATTCGCTCCGGCTAGCGGACGCCCTCGCGAAGGCCGTCCGCGCCGCGCGCGAGCGCGGTGAACGTGATCATCCTCTCGATGTGCTCGCCCAGGTCAGCCTGGACGACGAGGAGACGGCGCGTGCGCGCGGCGGCTGCCCGCTCCCGGAGCTGCCCGCGCTGGCCGAGAACCTCACCCAGTCGGGTGATTTGCGGCTCCGCGGCCTGATGGCGGTGGCCCCGCTGGGTACTGACCCCGCCGAGGCCTTCTCCCGCCTGGCGGCTGCCAGGGAAAAGTTCCTTGAAGACCACCCCTCCGCCGTGGAACTCTCGGCGGGGATGAGCGGTGATCTTGAACAAGCCATCGCGTGCGGCTCGACCTGTGTGCGTGTCGGAACCGCGTTGCTCGGACGGCGAGGTTTAGCCTCACCGTAGTGAAATCGTCGGGCGGCGCCGTATTCGGTGACGTAGCGTAACGGTGGGGCACTGGCGTGGCTTTCGGGCGTGAGTGGCCGTGAGGGTCGAAGAGGGCAGGGAGGCACACCGCATGAGCGCGCTGCAGAAGCTGAAGGCGTACTTCGGCATGGTCCCGGCCGACAGTGACGGCTATGACGGGTACGACAGCTACGACGGCGACTACCGGCGTGACTCCCGTGACACCCGTGACTTCGCCGACTACGCCGACGCCGACGACGAGTACGAGACCTACGAGGAGCCTGCCGCACCGCCGGTGCGCACCCGCTCCCGGGGTCGGTACCGGGCGATGGACGAGTTCGACGACGACGAGCCGCGCCCGCGTGGCCGCGTGCCCGCCGCCACCCCGGCGGTGCAGGGCGCGCTCGCGGTGGACCGGCCGGACCCGGTGGCCAGGCTGCGGCCGGTGCCGGAGCAGTCGCGGCTGCCCAGCCGTGACCCGCTCAGCCGGATCACCACCCTGCACCCGACCAGCTACGCGGAGGCCAGGGCGATCGGCGAGCACTACCGCGACGGCATCCCGGTGATCATCAACCTGACCGAGATGGACAACGCCGACGCCAAGCGGCTGGTGGACTTCTCGGCCGGGCTGGCGTTCGCCCTGCGCGGCTCGATGGACAAGGTCACCAACAAGGTGTTCTTGCTCTCACCGCCGGACGTCGACGTGACCGCCGAAGACCGCCGCCGCATCGCCGAAGGCGGGCTCTTCCTCCGCAACTGACGCGTTCCGCGACCAGGGGCACCAGCCACGCGCCGGTGCCCCTGATCGGCGTTTCCGCCCTGTTGTACGGTGTTGTCCGCCACGCCGGTCCGCCCCAGGTCAGCCCGCTGTCCGCACGCCGGGGCACGGGTGTGGCAGAGTGGAGACGTGCAAGCGGTCTGGATCGTCCTCTACTACGTGCTGTTCGCTTTTTGGCTCCTGCTCACAGCACGGGTCGTGGTCGAACTCGTGCGCGCCTTCGCGCGCGAGTGGCGCCCCGCCGGAGGGGTTGCGGTGACGCTGGAGACCATCTACACAGTTACGGACCCGCCGGTCCGATTGGTCCGGCGGATCATCCCGATGGTGCGGATTGGCGGCGTCGGACTGGACTTATCGATTATGGTGCTGCTGTTGGTTGTGTTCATACTGATGCAACTGGCGTATCCAGGGTGATCGGGGACCCTGGTGACCTGCAGGCCATGGAGTGCGTGAGGTGATCTGATGTCGTTGACCCCCGCTGACGTGCACAACGTCGCGTTCAGCAAGCCGCCCATAGGCAAACGGGGCTACAACGAGGACGAGGTGGACGCGTTCCTCGACCTGGTGGAGACCGAACTCGCCCGGCTCATCGAGGACAATAACGAGCTTCGCCAGCAGGTGGAGCAACTCGATGCCGAGCTGGAATCGACCCGTGGCGAGCTGGAGACCGCGCGGTCCGCCGGCCCGGTGGGCAGCGTGCCCCCGCCCGCCCCGGTGCGCGAGGAACCCCGGCGGCTGGCCCCGGTCCCGCCGCCCAGTGCGATGGAGCAGACCCAGGCCCACGGCATGGGCCCGGACAACGGCGAGCCCAACGTGCAGGCGGCCAAGGTGCTCGGCCTGGCGCAGGAGATGGCCGACCGGCTGACCGCCGAGGCGAAGACCGAGTCCGACGGCATGCTGGCCGAGGCCAGGACCAAGTCGGAGCAGCTGCTCTCGGACGCGCGGGCGAAGTCGGACTCGATGGTCAACGAAGCACGCACGCGTGCCGAGACCATGCTGAACGACGCTCGCACCAGGGCGGAGACCCTGGAGCGGCAGGCGCGCGACAAGGCGACCACGATGGAACGCGAGTCGCAGCGCAAGTACACCGAGACGATGAACAGCCTGAACTCCGAGAAGAACACGCTGAACAAGCGGATCGAAGAGCTGCGGACCATCGAGCGGGAGTACCGCACGAGGCTGCGCGGGTTCCTCGAGTCGCAGCTGCGTGAGCTGGACGACCGCGGCTCGGCCGCCCCCGCTTCGCCGGGCGCGAACCAGTCGGCGAGCGGGTCCAGCAGCGGACAGGGCTACTCGTTCGGCCCACGGGCCGAGGCCGGCTGAGGCCACACGATCGAGTGAACCGGCGGCCCCGTCCCTCCTGCCGGAGGGTCGGGGCCGTTTCGGCGTGCCGTCCGTGTTGTAATTCACCGTGCTCTACGTCGTCCTGGTGCTGGTGCTGATTGCTGCGGGTCTGGTTGTCGCGGGTCTGATCACCGCGAACACGTTGTGGGCCTGGATCTCGGTGGGCGTGTCCGTGTTGGCCGGGATCGTGATGCTGGCCGAATGGCTGCGGCGCCGGAAACGGGCAGCCGCCGAGCCCGAGACGGCCGCGGCTGCGGCTTCGACCTCGGCGTCCGCGGACGAAGCCGCTGATGCCGACAAGGCCGATCCAGCCGACTCCGCCGTCGAGGGCGAGGTCACCGGCGAACTCCCGGTCGAGGACGAGAAGGAGCCCGCGACCGCACTCATCCCCGCTGAGGGTGATTTGGCGGAGTCTTCCGCCGACAAGGACGAGGACACGGCCGGTGCCGCCGAGCCCGATGAACCCGCCGCAGAATCCGGCGACCCGGGCGAAGAAGACACCGACGCCGCCGATCTGCTGGTGGTCTCGGGGCTGGACGTGGAAGTACTGGTGGTGGACGAGTACCCGCGCTACCACCTCGCGGCGTGCACCTGGCTGGTCGACCGGGACACCATCCCGATCGCCGTCGCGGAGGCGCGGGACCTGGGCTTCACCCCCTGCGACCGCTGCCGCCCCGACGCCCACCTCGCCGCCACCCACCGGGACAGCCGCAAGAAGGCCAACAAGTAGTAGGCGGGTAACGGCCTCCTTCCCGCTACCCCCGGATTCGCGCCCACGCCACTCGCACTACCTCGCGCCCCCGGCTGCTCGCGCTACCTCGCGCTCCGGGTTGCTCGCCCTGCCTCCCGCGCCCGGCTGCTCGCGCTGCCTCGCCTCACCTGGCGTGCTGTCACGCGCCCCACCTCCCGCGCCTCGCCCTGCCTCGCGCACCGGCCGCCGCGCTACGTCGCGCCCCCGGCTGCTCGCGCTGCCTCGAGCCTCCGGGGTGCTCGCGCTGTCTCGCGCCACCGGTCGCGCTGTCTCGCGCCACCTGGCGTGCTGTCTCGCGCCCCACCGCCCGCGCTTTTGCCCTGTCTCGCGCCCCGGCTGCTCGCGCCGCCTCGCGCCCACGCTGTCTCGTGCCCGCGCTGCCACGGATCGAGCCTGGCTGCGCTCTCGTTCGTGCCCGCCGGGCTCGCGCTACCCACTCACCTCGCTGGGATTTGTTCGAGCCACGCCTCCGCGGCCCGGTGCCGACCGGCTCGTGGCTGGTGGTCAGGTGGTCGAGCGCAGGGCGGTCAGGTGTGTGGTCAGCGACGTCAGCAGGAGGCGTTGCTCGTCGTCCGTGGGCGTGTCGGTGGGGGTGTGGCCGGCCAATAGCTCGGTGATGGGTTCGGCCAGGGAAGCGTGCCGGGGGCCTGGTAGGGCGATGGCGACGGCGGTGGTTTGCAGGCCCCGCAGGGCTTCGGCGGTTTGTTCCAGTGATTCCTGTTGTGGCCCAGTGGGTTCCGCGCTGCCCGGCTCGGCGGCGAGCAGGTCCTGCTGCGAACGCGCCGCCTGCCGGAACAGGGAAGCCAGCTCCCGTGGATCGGCGTCACCGCGCAGGGTGTCGGCCAGGCGGGACAGCAGCGCCCGCGTGTCGGCGACCGCTGTCGCCAGGCGTTCCGGCGCGCCTGGTTTGCGCACCCCCGGCACTGCGGCGAAACCGAACAGCAAGCCGATCATCACCGCCAGCAGGATCAGCAGCAGGTACTCCACCAGCACCGGCGCCGGATCCAGGTGCCGGTTCGCCGCGTTCACGCCGACGCTCATCAGCACCACGCACCCGTTGAACAGCACCGGCCTGCTGGCCATCACCGGCACGCCGGCGAGCATCGCGACCAGGCCGACCGGCAGCAGCGCCGACGGCGGCAGCCACCAGAGCACCAGCGCCAGCACCACCGCCCCACCAGCCGAACCGGCGACCCGCTGCCACGCCTTGCGAAGGCTGTCCCGCCACTCCGGCTGCATGACGGCAAAAGTGGCCATCAGGAACGAAAGCGTCAGCGGATCGCCCGGCCGCAGCCGGGCCACCGCCAGCGCCACGAACAAGCCCAGCGCGCACCGGACGGCGTGCCGCAGCTGCGCCGACTTCCACGACAACGCACCGCGCAGCTCGTCCGCCAGCACCCGGCGAGCCAAACCGCGTGGAATCTCCACAGTGGACTCGCCGCGGTGGGTGGCCGCGCGGTGGATCTCGCTGAGCGCTTCCCGCATCCTCGAATGCCACTCGTCGGCGGGGCCAGTCAAAGATGGCGCCGCAACCCCACTGTCCGAAGTGGACCGGGAACGCACCAGCGAAGCGAGCTTGTCCGCCTCGGTGGCGGCCTCCTCGGTAACCACCCCGCGTTCTTCGAGCACCCGGCGCGCCGCGCGGTACCGCAGGGTCTGGGCGAGCACCCGCGCGGTCCACCGCCGCGGCTGGTCGCCGAGCCACAACCGGGTGGCCTGCTCAGCGCTGCCGCCACCCGCCAACAACTCGGCGAGGGCCTCGCGGACCGGCTTGCCGGGGTCCCGCAACCCGGCCAGCAACCGCAGCACCACCACCACGCCGACGGCCAGCGCGGGCGCGCCGAGCACCTGGGCCGCGCTCGCCGCGCCGGTCAGCTGGAACCCGTACCCGAACACCGACGCCATGCCGAGCCCGAGCCCCACCGTCACGTACCGGCGGCCCAGCGCGGGCAGCAAGCCCGCCACGAAGACCACCGCGGTGAGCAGCGCGATCGCGGCCCAGTCCGACACCTCGCCGAGCAGCCGGGGCACCCCTGCGCCGAACACCAGCGCGGGCGCGAACCCGGCGAGCAGCCGCAGGTCCGCCCGCAGCGGTCCGCCGAAGGCCGCCATCAGGCAGAACAACGCGGTCAGCGCGGCGAGCACGGTCGCCGGGCCGAGCCCGGCCAGCGCGCCCAGCCCGGCCACCCCGCCAGCGACCACCACAACGAGCACGGGAAGTGCCAGCCCCTTCATGCTCAGCGACCCTAGCCCCGGAAAACCGACCTCCCCGGAATCCGCTTGCCCCGGCGCGTTAACCTGGAAGAACACAGGCGCTGATCCGGCCATCACCGGGGAGCCTCCGGAAGAACGGGCCACCGGCCTCAGTAGAACCGGACGGGTACGGCCCGTGACAGCCGTCGAACGAGCGGCCCGCGCTTCGCGTGCGGGCAAGCGGGGTGGTACCGCGGAACGCGGCCGTGACCGGCCGGGCTTCGTCCCCGTGACCCGGGACCACTGGACACCGCGAGGAGCGCTCGATGTACCCCAAGGCCGAGGCTGGTGAACCGACCGGCCAGGTGCCGTCCCAGCCGTCGTTCCCGGCGCTGGAGAAGG
Organism: Amycolatopsis albispora; assembly: GCF_003312875.1. NCBI lineage: Bacteria > Bacillati > Actinomycetota > Actinomycetes > Pseudonocardiales > Pseudonocardiaceae > Amycolatopsis > Amycolatopsis albispora. The sequence goes on along the minus strand of NZ_CP015163.1, from coordinate 3,578,659 downwards.
ACGTGCTGGCCTACTGGGAGGCCGACCGGACCTTCCAGGCCACCGTGGACGCCCGCGACCCCGGCGTGAACGGCGCCAACGAGTACGTCTTCTACGACGGCCCGCCGTTCGCCAACGGCCTGCCGCACTACGGGCACCTGCTCACCGGGTACGTCAAGGACATCGTGCCGCGCTTCGAGACCATGCGCGGCAAGCACGTGGAGCGCCGCTTCGGCTGGGACACCCACGGCCTGCCCGCCGAGCTCGAAGCCGAGCGGCAGCTCGGCATCACCGACAAGTCGCAGATCGACGAGATGGGCATCGCCGCGTTCAACGACGCGTGCCGCGAGTCCGTGCTGCGTTACACCGGCGAGTGGCGCGAGTACGTCACCCGGCAGGCGCGCTGGGTCGACTTCGAAAACGACTACAAGACGCTCGACGCCACCTTCATGGAGTCGGTGATCTGGGCGTTCAAGCAGCTGTGGGACAAGGGCCTGATCTACGAGGGCTACCGCGTGCTGCCGTACTGCTGGCGCGACGAGACCCCGCTGTCCAACCACGAGCTGCGGATGGACGACGACGTCTACGCCAGCCGCCAGGACCCGGCGGTCACCGTCGGCTTCCGGCTCGAGGGCAACGGCAACGACCTCGACGGCGCGCACCTGCTGATCTGGACCACCACGCCGTGGACGCTGCCGTCGAACCTGGCGACCGCGGTGCACCCCGAGGTCACCTACGTGCAGGTCGCTTCCGGCGACCGGCGGTTCGTGCTGGCCGAGGCGCGCGTCGCCGCGTACGCCAAGGAACTCGGCGAGGAGCCCGAGGTGCTGGCGCGGTACACCGGCACCGAGCTGCTCGGCACCCGCTACGCGCCGCCGTTCCCGTACTTCCTCGGCCAGGAGAACGCGCACCGCGTGCTGTCCGCCGACTACGTGACCACCGACGACGGCACCGGCGTGGTGCACATCGCGCCCGCCTACGGTGAAGAGGACAAGGTGGTCACCGACGCGGCCGGGATCACCCCGGTCACCCCGGTGGACTCGAAGGGCCGGTTCACCGCCGAGGTGCCCGACTACGCCGGCCAGCAGGTGTTCGACGCCAACCCGAACATCATCAGGGACCTCAAGAACGGCACGGGCTCGGCCGGGCGGCAGGGCGCGGTGCTGCTGCGCCACGAGACCTACGAGCACCCGTACCCGCACTGCTGGCGCTGCCGGAACCCGCTGATCTACCGCGCGGTGTCCTCGTGGTTCGTCGCGGTCACCGAGTTCAAGGACCGGATGGTCGAGCTGAACCAGCAGATCACCTGGTACCCGGAGCACGTCAAGGACGGCCAGTTCGGCAAGTGGCTGGAGAACGCGCGCGACTGGTCGATCTCGCGCAACCGGTACTGGGGCACGCCGATCCCGGTGTGGATGTCGGACGACCCGAACTACCCGCGCACCGACGTCTACGGCTCGCTCGACGAGCTGGAGCGCGACTTCGGCGTGCGCCCGGCGGACCTGCACCGGCCGCACATCGACGAGCTGACCCGGCCCAACCCGGACGACCCGACCGGGAAGTCCACCATGCGCCGGGTGCCCGAGGTGCTCGACGTGTGGTTCGACTCCGGCTCGATGCCGTACGCCCAGGTGCACTACCCGTTCGAGAACGCGGACTGGTTCGAGCACCACTACCCGGGTGACTTCATCGTGGAGTACATCGGGCAGACCCGCGGCTGGTTCTACACGCTGCACGTGCTGGCCACCGCGTTGTTCGACCGGCCTGCCTTCCGCACCTGCGTGTCGCACGGCATCGTGCTCGGCTCCGACGGGCAGAAGATGTCGAAGTCGCTGCGGAACTACCCGGACGTCAACGAGGTGTTCGACCGGGACGGGTCCGACGCGATGCGCTGGTACCTGATGGCCAGCCCGATCCTGCGCGGCGGCAACCTCGTGGTCACCGACAAGGGCATCCGCGACGCGGTGCGCCAGGCGGTGCTCCCGCTGTGGAACTCGTACTACTTCCTCGCGTTGTACGCCAACGCCGAGGGCACCGAGGGCAAGTGGCGCACCGACTCGCAGCACGTGCTCGACCGGTACGTGCTGGCGAAGACCCACGAGCTGGTCACCGACGTCGAGGCGGCGCTGGAGGTCAGCGACATCGCCGGTGCCTGCGCCACCGTCCGCGAGTTCCTCGAGGTGCTGACGAACTGGTACGTGCGCCGCTCGCGCGACCGGTTCTGGGCCGGTGAGCAGGACGCGGTGGACACGCTGCACACCGTGCTGGAGGTGACCTGCCGGGTGCTGGCGCCGCTGCTGCCGCTGACCACGGAGTCGGTGTGGCGCGGGCTGACCGGCGGCCGTTCGGTGCACCTGGCCGACTGGCCGGGCACCACCGAGCTGCCCGCGGACGCCGCGCTGGTCACCGCGATGGACCGGGTGCGGCAGGTGTGCTCGTCGGCGTTGTCGCTGCGCAAGGCGAACAAGCTGCGCGTGCGGTTGCCGCTGGCGAAGCTGCTGGTGGCCGCCGAGGACGTGGACGCGCTGCGCCAGTTCACCGACATCATCCGCGACGAGGTGAACGTCAAGTCGGTCGAGCTGACCGGCGACGTGGCCGCGCACGGCGCCTTCGAGGTGGCGGTGAACGCGCGGGCCGCCGGGCCGCGGCTGGGCAAGGACGTGCAGCGGGTGATCAAGGCGGTCAAGGCGGGCGAGTGGTCCACATCGGAGGGTGGCGCGCTGGTGGCGGCCGGGATCGAGCTGCTGGAGACCGAGTACGACCGCAAGCTGGTGGCCAAGGACGAGGGCGCGGCGGCCGAGCTGCCGGGCGGGTCCGGGCTGGTGCTGCTCGACACCGAGGTGACCGAGGAGCTGGCGGCCGAGGGCGTGGCGCGCGACCTGGTGCGCGTGGTGCAGCAGGCGCGGCGTGACGCCGGGCTCGAGGTGGCCGACCGGATCGCGTTGACCGTGGACGCGCCGGTCGAGGTGACCGAGGCGGCGCGGGCGCACGAGGAGTTCGTCGCGGGGGAGACCCTGGCGACCTCGGTGGCCTACGACGCGGTGGCCGACGGCTCCACCGGCACCGTTGGCGACGGGGTCAAGGTGACCGTGGCGGTGCGCAAGAACTAGCGGGAGGCCCGTGAGCGGCGGCGGGGGATTGGCGGGGACCGGGGACCACCGCCGCTCACGGGCCAAGCTTCACCGCCGGTAAGTTGTTGATCACAACAAATCCTGCCTGGTCCATGACACCTCTTTCCCGGTGGTCTGGACAAGCGGCCATTCGGGCTAACGAGCCGGGGTGAGGTGGGACGCCGGCCGCGAAGCGCTGGGTGCCGCGCGCTCGCCGAGGCGGGGAGCTGGTTCGGGCTGAACGCCGACTTCGACCTTCCCGGCATCGCCACCGGTTATCGCGGGGATCGCCGCGAGTTTGCGCCACTGTCGCATGTGGACTCCGCGGACGTGGAGCCGATATTCACCAAAAGCGACGGTGATGTGTCGAAAATCCACCTTTTGCACCGAGCGCACCACGAGAACGCGCGTTCACTATTCTGAATGCGCGATCAGGTGACGAGGGGAGGCGGTGGATGGACCAGCTCCCGGTCATTCTCGGGGCGGGCGCGGCCGTGCTGCTCGTTTCCGTGCTCGCGGTGCGCGTTTCGATCCGGCTCGGCCTGCCCTCGCTGCTGCTCTACCTCGGCATCGGGGTGTTCATCGGGGAAGCCGGGCTCGGCCTGGAGTTCGAGAACGCCACGCTCACCCAGTCGCTCGGCCTCGCCGCGCTGGTGATGATCCTCACCGAAGGCGGCCTGACCACCCGTTGGCAGACCGTCAAACCGGCGCTGTGGCCCGGAATCGCACTGTCCACTGTGGGCGTTGGGGTGAGCATCGCGATCACCGGCGCCGCCCTGCACCTGCTGCTCGGCCTGGACTGGCGGATGGCGCTGCTGTGGGGCGCGGTGCTCGCCTCGACCGACGCCGCCGCGGTGTTCTCCGTGCTCCGCTCGGCGGGCATCGGCAAGCGGCTGGTCGGCACGCTGGAGATCGAATCCGGTATCAACGACGCGCCCGCCTACATCGCGGTCGTCGTGCTGGCCACCGGGACCACAGTGGACTGGACACTGCCGTTGCTGGTGGTCTACGAGCTGGGCGCGGGCCTGCTGATCGGGTTGCTGCTCGGCTGGGCCGGCGCGCTGGCGCTGCGCAAGGCGGCACTGCCCGCCACCGGCCTGTACCCGGTGGCCACCGTCGCGGTCTGCGTGGTCGCGTACTCCGGCGGTCAGCTGGCGCACGCTTCGGGCCTGCTCGCCACCTACGTCGCCGGTGTGGTGCTCGGCAATTCCCGGCTGCCGCACCGGTCCGACACGCTGTCCTTCGCCGAAGGGCTCGGCTGGCTGGCGCAGATCGGCCTGTTCGTGCTGCTCGGGTTGTTCGCCTCGCCGGGCAGGCTGCTGGAGAGCCTGGTGCAGGGGCTGGTCGCCGGGGCGGTGGTGCTGCTGCTCGCGCGACCCGCGTCGGTGCTGGTCTCCGCGCTGCCGTTCAAGCTGCCGTGGCGCGAACAGGTGTTCCTGTCCTGGGCGGGGCTGCGCGGGGCGGTGCCGATCGTGCTCGCGATGATCCCGCTCGCCGAGGGCGTGCCGGGCGCGCAGGAGCTGGTCGACGCGGTGTTCGTGCTGGTCATCGTGCTGACGCTGCTGCAGGGCGCGACGCTGACCCCGCTGGGGCGCCTGCTCGGGTTGTCCGATTCGACCGAGGCCAAGGAGATCCAGGTCGACGCCGCGCCGCTGGACGAACTCGGTGCCGAACTGCTCCAGGTGCGCATCCAGCGCGGCTCGCGGCTGCACGGGGTGTACCTGTCCGAGCTGCGGCTCCCGGCGGGTGCGTCGGTGAGCCTGGTGGTGCGCGACGGCAAGTCGTTCACCCCGCAGAGCACCAGTCGCCTCCAGGAGCTGGACCAGCTGCTCGTGGTCACCACCGAGGGGGCGCGGGCGGTGGCCGAGCGGCGCCTGCGGGCCATCGACCGGGCGGGCAGGCTGGCCCGCTGGCGGGGCGAGTCCGGGCACTGATCCACTGTGACCTAGGTCACCTGACAAGGATTTGTCTGACTTCGTGTATTCCTAACTGCCGCCGAATGGCTTACGTTTCGCTCGCATTGACTAACCCGAATGGTGGACAGCGAGCGTAGGGAGCACGGCGCGTGGTCAACTCGTCGAACCTTCGTGGACTGGCGGCAGCCGTGGTGCTCACCGGCGGCGTCCTGCTCGCCCCGACCGCGTCCGCCGCGGATGCCTTCCCGGTGTTCACGCTGCCGTTCGCCACCGGGCAGTCGGTCAGCTCGGCGGGCATCCACTCGGACAACGGCAACAGCGGCGTGAAGAACGCGATCGACCTGAGCCCGCGCGACGGCCTGGTGCGCGCGCCGCTCGCCGGGACGGTCCGGCTGCAGCACTGCGACGGCGGCGACTGGGTGACCATCGACCACGCCGGTGGCTGGCGCACCGGCTACTACCACCTGGAGCGGATCGCGGTCACCGACGGGCAGGCCGTCGAACCGGGCGTGGTGCTCGGCGAAACCGGCAACGCGCTGCCGTGCGGCGGCAGCAGTTCGGGTGCCCACGTGCACTTCACCCTGTGGACGCTGCCCGCGGGGGCGGGTGACTGGGACGGCCTCGGCTACCACCAGCTCCAGACGACGGTCGCCGAGGCACACGGCGAACCCGTCGACGGCAAGGAATTCGGCGGCTGGCGGTTCACCGAAGGCGCCGAACAGTACAGCGGCGTCGCGACGCACGTCGCCGATGGCCAGGCGGTCCAGCTCCCCGGCCGGTTCCGGTACGAAGCGGAGTGATCGCCGTCTCACCCACTGGGCGGCCCTGGCGCGGGCGCCGCCCAGTGGGTTAACTTTTCCGGTAGGTCATGAGTGCCAGCGACAAGCCCCGGCTAGCTGGCCGGCAACCCTCCAACCGCGGTGGGGTGCCCCGGGTGAGGACCTGGCTCGTCACGAGGTGTGGCGGGCAAGCGCGGATCCTCCGAGGCGGGGGTCCCCGACCTCGAGGAGGCCTCCCATGACGCTCGCACTCGAACGCCCTTGCCTGGTCCCGGAAGTCGCCGGTGCCGAGTTGTCCGTGCCGCTGGTCAACGGCGGCACGATCGGTTACGCGAACCTCGACCACGCCGCGAGCGCGCCGTGCCTGCAGCGCGTCCGCACCGCCGTCGACGAGTTCCTGCCCTGGTACGCCAGCGTGCACCGAGGCGCCGGTTTCGCCTCCCAGGTGTCCACAAAGGTCTATGAGCGCACCCGGGAAGTGTTGCGGCGCTTCACCGGCGCCCGGTCCACCGACACGGTGATCTTCACCCGCAACACCACCGACTCGTTCAACCTGCTGGCGAAGTGCCTGCCGCGCGAGACCTCGGTGGTGCTGTTCGACACCGAGCACCACGCGGCGCTGCTGCCGTGGCGCGGGCCGCGCGTGCACCGCGTGGAACCGCCGCGCACCAGGCTGGCCGCGGTGTCCGCTGTGGACAGTGCACTGGCCGCCTGCGCGCCGGGACCGCGGCTGGTGGTGCTCACCGGAGCGTCCAATGTGACCGGTGAGCTGCTGCCGGTGGCGGAAATCGCCGCGGTGGCGCGGAAGCACGGCGCGCGGATCGCGCTGGACGCGGCGCAGCTGGCCCCGCACCGGCCGTTCTCCCTGCGTGAGCTGGATGTGGACTACGTGGCGCTGTCGGGGCACAAGCTGTACGCGCCGTTCGGGGCGGGTGCGCTGGTCGGCCGTGCCGACTGGCTGCGTGCCGGGCAGCCGTACCTCGCCGGTGGTGGCGCGACCAAGGCGGTGCAGCGGCACCACGGCACCGAGCTCGGCGTGGTGTGGAACTCCGGGCCGGAGCGCCACGAAGCCGGTTCGCCGAACACGGTCGGCGTGTACGCGCTCGGCGTGGCGTGCGAGGCGCTTTCCGAGAACTGGGACGCCATTCGCGAGCACGAGGACGCGTTGCTGCGCCGGTTGCACCGCGGGCTCTCGTCCGTTCCCGGCTTCGCGGAACTGCGCCTGTTCGACGCCGACGTCGACCGCGTCGGCACGCTCAGCTTCGTCATCGACGGCTTCGAACCCGGCTGGCTCGCCGCGGTGCTTTCCGCCGAATACGGCATCGGTGTGCGCGACGGCGCGTTCTGCGCGCACATCGCGACGCGGCGGCTGATCCGGTTCGCCGGTGGTGCGGGGCAGCAGGCGGTGCGGGTCAGCCTCGGCCTCGGCAGCACGGAGGAACACGTCGACCGGCTGCTGCTCGCGCTGCGGCAGATCGTGGCCAGGGGAGCGCGGTGGGAGTACGGCAAGGTGGACGGCCGCTGGGCGCCCACCCCGGACCCGCGCCCGCTGCCGGAATTCCTTTCCTGAGCCTGGACGCGCGCCGCCGGGCGTGATCTTCTGCGGGGATGAGTGATCCGCTGACCGAACGCGAAGCGACGGCCGAAGCGCTGCGACTGGTGGCGGACGCCGCCGGGCCGTACCTGGCCACGTTGTCCGACCGGCTGGTCCAGGATCCCGCCGGTGCCCCGCTGCTCGACGAACTGGACGGCCCGCTGCCGGAACGCGGCGACGGCACCCTGCCGAGCGTCCGCGAACTGCTGCGGATCGGGACCGGGGCGGCCACCCATTCCTCCGGACCCCGGTTCTTCCACTTCGTCGTCGGCGGTTCGACCCCGGCGGCGCAGGCGGGCGACTGGGTGACCTCGCTGCTCGACCAGGTCGCCGGGCTCTGGCCGGCGTCGCCGTTCGCGGCCAGGGTGGAAACCGTCGTGCTGGGCTGGTTGAAGGACCTGTTCGGGCTGCCCGCGTCCTACGGCGGCGTGCTGACGCCGAGCGCGACGCTGGCGAACCTGACCGGGCTCGCCGCCGCCCGCCACTGGTGGGCCGAACGGCACGGCGTGGACGTCAGCGCCGACGGCATGCTGGGCCTGCCGCGCCTGCCGGTGCTCTCCAGCGGTTACGTGCATCCCAGCAGCCGCAAGGCGTTGCAGATCCTCGGCTGCGGCCGGGACACCGTGCGCGTGTTCGCCCGCGACGACGCCGGCCGGGTGGACCTGGGCGCGATGGAGACGGAACTCGCCGCCGTCGCCGGTCCGGCGGTGCTCATCGCGAACGCCGGTGAGGTCAACGCGGGCGACTTCGATCCCGTCGGCGAGCTGGCCGACCTGGCCGAGGCGTACGGCGCCTGGCTGCACGTCGATGGCGCCTTCGGCTTGTTCGCGGCGGTTTCCCCGAAAACGGCGCATCTCGTACACGGCGTCGAGCGGGCGGATTCGGTCGCGGCCGACGGGCACAAGTGGCTCAACGTGCCGTACGAAAGCGGGTTCGCCTTCCTGCGGGAGCCGCGGCGTCTGGTGCAGGCGTTCGCCATGCCCGACGCGGCATACCTGCCGGTCGGCGACGAAGCCAGGATCAACTACAACTCGCTCGGCCCGGAATCCTCGCGCCGGGCCCGCGCGCTGCCGATCTGGGCGACGCTGCGCGCGTACGGCCGCGAGGGCTACCGCGCCATGGTCGAACGCCACCACGACCTCGCCCGGCTGCTCGGCGAGCTGGTCGACGAGGCACCCGACCTGGAACCACTCGCGCCGCCCGGGCTGAACGTGGTCTGCTTCCGGTACCGCCGCGACGGGCTCGGCGACGAGCGGCTGGACGAGCTGAACCGGCGGCTGGGGGCCGAACTGCTCGAAGACGGCCGGGTCTACGCTGGCACGACCGTGTACCGGGGACGGCTCGCGCTGCGACCGGCGATCGTCAACTGGCGTACCGGGGAGGCGGACATCGAACTGCTCGTCTCGGTGGTGCGGGAGATCGGCGCCCGGCTCACGGCGTAACGGCGTCGACCTGGGGTGGAGCACGGCATGCGCGGACCGGTTTCGGACGGCAGGCGGGACTACTGGCTGCCACTGGCGCTGATCGGGTTCCTGCTGCTCGCCGCGCTCGCGTTCGCGCCGCGGGAGGACTTCGGCTGGTTCGCCTACGCGCCGCAGGGCGAGAACGTGGCGGTCGCGCAGCTGTACGCCTACACCGGGGACCAGGGACTGGTCGCGCTGGAGAGCCCGCAGCCGTTCACCGCGTTCGGTGACTGGCCGGTCGGCGCGCTGCTGGTGTTCGCGCTGACCGTGGCCTGGTACGTCTTCCGCGCGAAGCCGCGTCCGTCGCCGTGGCGGGTCGCCCTGCTGGTGGCCGGCGGGATCGCGGCGATCATGGTGCTGTCGATCTTCGGCGCGGCGAGCTGGAGCCTGATCGACGAATCCGGCTTCGTGACCACCTTCGTGCTGCCCTTGGGCGGGCTCGGGCTCCTCGGCCTGGCCTGGGCGTACTTCGGCACCGGCCGCGGCCGTACGGTGGCGGGCTGGCTCGGCGGGGTGCTGGCCGGGCTGGCGGCGAGCATGCTGCTGGCGATGGCGTTGCCCGGCATGGACGACCTGCTCGTCTACACCGCCGGCCTGCTGGTGCTCGCCTGGCTGGAGCGCAGCCTGTTGCTCGTGGTGATCACCGTGGCGGCCGTGGTGGGCTCGTTGGAGGTGATCCCCGCGCCGCCCGGGCTGGTCCCCGGCCTGGTGCTGCTCGCCGGGGCGATCGCCGCGCTGGTCACCCGCCGTGGACAATGGCGTGGTGAGCGACCAGCCGATACCGCCTGAGGCCGAGCCGAGCGAGGGCACCGACACCACCGGCAGCACCGAGACCGCACCCCAGCCGAAGCGGCGGGTGCTGCTGCTCGCGGTGATCGCCGTGCTGGTGCTCGCCGCCGACCAGGTGACCAAGGCGATCGCGGTGGCCGAACTGGAGTTCGCCGAGCCGGTGCGGGTCCTCGGCGGGGCGGTCTACCTGCAGCTGATCCGCAACTCCGGGGCCGCCTTCGGCATGGCGTCCGGCATGACCTGGGTGCTGGCGCTGATCGCCTGCGCGGTGGTGATCGCGCTGATCTGGTTCGCCAAACGACTGCGCTCGCCGGGCTGGGCGGTCGGCCTCGGGCTGATCCTGGCCGGTGCGATGGGCAACCTGACCGACCGGCTGTTCCGCGCGCCCGGTGTGCTCCAGGGCCACGTGGTCGACTTCGTTTCGGTGTTCGCGCCGAACGGTGACGTGTGGCCGGTGTTCAACGTGGCCGACTCGTCGCTGTTCATCGGCTGCGGCCTGATCATCCTGCTGTCGCTGCTGGGCAAGGACTACGACGGCAAGACGATCCAGAAGAAGGCCAGGAAGTCGTGAGCGGGCGCATGCTGCCGGTCCCGGACGGCCTGGACGGGATGCGGGTGGACGCCGGGCTGGCGAAGCTGCTCGGGCTGTCCCGCACCGCGGTCGCCGAGCTGGCCGAAGCCGGGGACGTGCTGCTCGACGGCAAGCCGGCGGGCAAGTCCGACCGGCTCACCGCGGGCGGCCTGCTGGAGGTCACCCTGCCCGAGCCGCGCACCGTCGAGGTGGTCGCCGAGCCGGTCGAGGGCCTCCGGATCGTGCACGACGACGACGACATCGTGGTGGTGTCCAAGCCGGTCGGCGTGGCCGTGCACCCGAGCCCCGGCTGGACCGGGCCGACCGTGGTGGGCGGGCTGGCCGCGGCCGGGCTGCGCATCTCCACCTCCGGTGCCGCCGAACGCCAGGGCGTGGTGCACCGGCTCGACGCCGGCACCACCGGCGTGATGGTGGTGGCCAAGAGCGAGCACGCCTACACCGTGCTCAAGCGGGCGTTCAAGGAACGCACCGTGGACAAGGGCTACCACGCGCTGGTGCAGGGCCATCCCGACCCGACCAAGGGCACCATCGACGCGCCGATCGACCGGCACCCCCGGCACGACTACAAGTTCGCCGTGGTCGCCGGTGGCCGGCCGAGCGTGACGCACTACGAGGTGGTCGAGGCCTTCCGCGCGGCTTCGTTCGCGCACATCAAGCTGGAAACCGGGCGCACGCACCAGATCCGCGTGCACTTCGCGGCGCTGCGGCACCCGTGCGTCGGTGACCTGACCTACGGCGCCGACCCGGTGCTGGCCCGGCGGCTGGGGCTGTCACGGCAGTGGCTGCACGCCAGGACGCTCGGCTTCGCGCACCCCGCGGACGGGCGCTGGGTGGAGTTCGAGGCGGACTACCCCGAAGACCTGGCGGCGGCGCTGGAAAAGCTGCGCGCGGAGTCGTGACGCGCTTCCGGGCGGGGCTCAGTCGTGGCGTTCGGCTACCCGATCGCACAGCGGCACCCAGGTTCCGGCGGGTTTCCACGCCCAGTGGATGGTTTGCCGCCGGTTGTGCTCGCTGAAGGTGATCTCGGCCCGTTCGGTGTCCCCGGTGATCGTCCACCGGTTGCCGTCGGCGGTGAGCTCGTACTGGCGGTAGAAGCCGCCGTTGTCGAAGGTCCGCACCACGTAGCCGCCGGTACTGGGATCGACGCCCAGCAGGCTCAGCGTGTCGAAGTCCTGCCCGCCCAGGCGGGCCCGTTCGTCCTGGATCAGGAAGAACCCGCCGGTGTGCCAGCGGCCGGTGTGCGTGCTCGACCACGGTGTTTCGCCTGGCTCACCACCGGGGCCGACGTGCGCGACGCCGGTGGCGCGCCAGTCGCCGAGGAACACTTCGAGGCGGCGGTGGGCATCGGTGCGGAGGGGTCGCTCGGTCATGGTGTCCTCTCTCGCCCGCGGCCGGGCACGGTCGTCGCGGGCAGCTCCATCGGCAGCCCGAGCGCGGGGAACTGGGCTGGGCTGAGGTTGACGATTTCGGTGATGTGCTCGCCCGTGGTGCGGAGCACGGTCAGGCTGAACGCGCGGTGCGGGGTGGTGCCGGGAAGCCGGCCGTAGGTGGCGACCGCGGGCTGGTTGTTCACCCCGAACTCGACCAGCCGCAGGTCGAGCGCCATGCTGCCGTGCAGTGCCGGCGCCCAGGCGTCCACTGTGGTCTGGCGGCCCCGGTACCAGGTGACCTCCGGGGTGGCGTTGCCGCCGTGCGGCTGGTGGCTGACCAGGACGTCGGCGGCCAGCAGGGTCGCGATCGCCTCGTCGTCACCGGATTCGACCGCCTCGACATAACGCCGCACCAGAGCCGCCTCGCTCGCGGGCGGGGAACTCCGGCGCCACTCGGCCCGGTCAGGTCCGAGCACCGTCCGCATCGTCCGGCGAGCCCGCTGCAGCAACGCGTTGACCGCCGACGTGGTGGTGCCCAGCTGCGCGGCGACCTCGCCGGCCGGCCAGCCGGCCACGTCACGCAGGACCAGCACCGCGCACTGCCGTCCGGTCAGGTGCTGCAACGCCGCGACGAACGCGATCTCCAGCGACTCCCGCCCCACCAGCCGCTCGTCCGGCCGCGGGTCCCGCTGCGCCACCGCCTCGATCGCGTCCTGCGGCACGGCCTGCAACCACGGCACGGTGGCCGGTACCGGAATGGCGACGCCGTCGCGAACCGCGGTGGCCGCGACCAGTCGCCGCCGCCGCTCGTCCTTGACGCGCCTGGCCAGGCAGGAGTTGGTCGCGATCCGGTACAGCCAGCTGCGCACGCTCGCCCGTCCCTCGAACCCGCGGATCCCGCGCCAGGCCTGGAGCAGGGTGTCCTGCACCGCGTCCTCGGCTTCGTCGTACCGGCCGAGCAACCGGTAGGCGTGCAGGACCAGCTCCGGGCGGAACCGGTCGGACAGCCGGCCGAAGGCCTCGCCATCGCCGCGCCGGGCGGCCGCCACCAGCTCGCTGAGCTCCTCGTTTTCGGTCACACGAGGCAGAGTGCACGACCGCGGGAAAGTGTGCGGCCTAGGGCGTGTTTCACAAGTCTGTTCGATGGGCTTCGTGATCCAGGTGGTTCCTGGCGGTGCCGGGCGTTCGGCCTCGTACTGGGCGTACTCGGCCGAAGGCCCGGTGCCGCCAGGGGCCGCCTGGGCGCGAAGAGCGCGAACAAGACTTGTGAAACGCGCCTTAGTCCTCGATGGACCAGGTGAGGGAGCGTTCGTCCACTTCGGGCCGGGCGTTCCACCGCACCGAAACCACCCGCGTCGCCTCCGGCAGCACGTAGACGGTGTGCCCGCCCGCGGTTTCGCCGGGCTGCACGCCGATCCGGTGCGGTGGCCGCGAGGACAGCGAGACCGGTGCCTTGCCGATGGCCTTGCCGTCGGCGGTGATCAGCTCCAGGTAGTTGTCCGGCAGCGAGGCGAACGGGATCTGGCCGCGGTTGGTGATCTCGGTGTGCACCACCACCGCGCGCTCACCCGGCTCCAGGCTGTACCCGGCCGCGCTGAACAGGAAGTCCGCCGGGTCCTGCACCTCGAGCAGCTGCAGCGCGAGGCGTTCACCTTCCAGGCCCTGGGTTTCCAGCACCTCGCCCGCCTTCCCGGTGCGCCTGCCGGGCGGCACCGGCGCGTTACCGGACGGCGGCTGGTCACCACGCGCCCATGACGCGCTCTGCGGTGGACCCCAGGTGCTCATCACCGGGTCGGCCGACGGCGGTGGCATCGGCGGCCGGTGGACCTGCTGCGGCGGTTGCTGCGGGGGGCGCGGCGGCGGCTGGTACCGGCCGGACGGTGTGCCCTGCACCGCGTACGCCCCGCTCGGCACGCCGTACGCACCGCTCGGCACCCCCTGCACGCCCGGCCGTGGTGGCGGCGCGTGCACGTTGTACCGGCCGGACGGGGTACCGGCGACATTCGGCTGAGGCGGCGGCGCCTGCTGCGGCTGCGAGACGGGCGGGCGCGGCCCGGCACCACCGACCAGCGCGGCCCGCAGCCCGTTCGGATCGCTCTCCACGCCGACGAGCAGCGGCAACCCGCTGCCGGACAGCGCCACCAGCCGGTAGGCCACCTCGCGCGGATCCATGCCGACCTTGGCGGCGAGTTCGTGTACGGCCGTCTTGCCCACCTCGGCCAGCGCGGCGAGCAGGCGGGCATCCACGGGATCGGTCACGGCCACAGCCCGTCACGCTACCGCCTCGCCCGCCCAGGTTCGGACTAGGCTCGGGTCCACCACACCGAACCGACCATGGGGGCCGCCCGATGACCGAGGCCGTCGCACTCGCCGACGAGTTCACCGACCTGCTCTTCGAAGCCGAGCCGCTGATGCCGGTGCTGCTCGGGCTGGACCAGAACCGCCCCGGCATCGGGGATCCCAGCGCGGAGGCCGAGCAGGCACATCGGGCCAAGCTGGCCGACATCGCGGACCGCGCGGCCGCGGTGGACCGGTCCGCGCTCGGCGAAACCGACCGCGTCACCCTGGACGTGCTGATCAGCCAGGCCAAGGCGCACATCGACGGCATCGACGCCCGGCTCACCGAGTTCACCATCACCGACATGTTCGTCGCGCCCGCGGTGAGCCTGCTCACCATGCTGCCGATGATCACCGTGACCGAGGCCTCCGCCGAAGCGCACCTCGGCCGGATCGCGGCGATCCCGGACTACCTGGAGCGGGTCGCCGACCGGCACCGCGCCGGCGTGGCGGCCGGGCGCACCCCGGTCGCGCACCTGGTCGAGGCCGCGATCAAGCACCTGGACCGGTATCTGGCCGAGCCGTCGCAGGACCCGCTGCTGCGTCAGGCCGCGCCGGACGAGGAGTTCGAGCGCCGCCGCGCCGAGCTGCTGAAAACCGCCGTGCGGCCGGCGTTCGCCGCGTACCGGAAGGTGCTCGCCGACGAGATCGCGGCCCACGGGCGCCCGCTCGACCAGGTCGGTCTCAAGTGGCTGCCGGGCGGTGACGAGATCTACACCGCGCTCGCCCGCAAGCACACCACCACCGACCGCACCCCGGAGGACCTGCACGCCACCGGCCTGCGGCTGATCGGCGAGCTGGCCGAGGAGTACCGGGAGCTCGGCGGCCGCGTCTTCGGCACCAAGGACCTGGCGGAGATCTTCCAGCGGCTGCGCACCGATCCCGCGTTGCGCTGGGAAAGCGCCGACGAGCTGCTGGAGTCCGCGCGGGCCGCGATCACGCGGGCCGAGGCGGAGGCACCCAAGTGGTTCGGCCGGATCCCGCCGCAGCAGTGCGTGGTCGAGCCGGTGCCCGAGGCGGAGGCGCCCGGTGCCGCGGCGGCGTACTACCTGTGGCCGGCCGCGGACGGCTCGCGCCCCGGTACCTACTTCGCGAACACCCACCAGGCGACCGAGCGGTTCCGGCACATGTCCGAGGCGGTGGCCTTCCACGAGGCCATTCCCGGGCACCACTTCCAGCTCAGCACCGCGCTCGGGCTGGACCACCTGCCGCTGCTGCGCCGGGTCGGCGACTTCAACGCCTACTCCGAGGGCTGGGGCCTCTACAGCGAGCGGCTCGCCGACGAGATGGGCCTGTACTCCGGCGACGTGGCCAGGCTGGGCATGCTGAGCTGCGACTCGATGCGGGCCGGGCGGCTGGTGGTGGACACCGGGCTGCACGCGCTGGGCTGGAGCCGCCAGCAGGCGGTGGACTACCTGACCGAGCACACCCCGATGCCACCGGTGGAGATCGAGTCCGAAGTGGACCGTTACATCGCGTTCCCGGGCCAGGCGCTGTCGTACATGGTGGGGCGGCTGGAGATCCAGCGCATCCGGGCCGCGGCCGAGGCCGCCATGGGGGAGCGGTTCGACATCCGCGCCTTCCACGACCTGGTGCTCGGCGGTGGTGCGCTGCCGCTGTCCGTGCTGGACGCCGTGGTGACCGAGTGGGCGGCGAAGTGAGCGCCGTCGGGCAGCTGGCGGACGAGTTCGTCGAGCTGCACTTCGAGCACCAGCCGATGCTGCCGTTGCTGCTCGGCCTCGGCATCCCGGAGCGGCAGCTGCCGGACTTCAGCGCCGAAGCGCAGGAGGGCTACCGCACCAGGTACCTGGAGCTGGGCCGCCGGGCCGAGGAGGCGACCGCGGAAACCGCCGAGGAGGAGACCACCCGCCGGACGCTGGCCGCCCTCGCGCGGTCCGAAGCAGCCAGGATCGAGGCGCGGGTGACCGACTTCTCGGTCAGCGACATGCAGGTCGGCCCGGCGCAGCACCTGCTGCTGTTCCTGCCGGTGCCGTCGGTGGCCGACGAGGCGGGCGCCCGCGCCCACCTGGACCGGCTGCGCGCGGTGCCGGAGTACCTCAGCGCGGCGATCACCCGCCACCGCGCCGGGTTCGCCGACGGCCTGCGCGCGCCGGAGTTCCTGGTGGACGCCGGGATCGCCAGCGTGGAGCGCTACCTGAACGCACCGGACGACGACCCGCTGCGCCTGACGCCGGGCGTCGAGCTGCCCGGGTACGCCGAGGAGCAGGACAGGCTGCTCGCCGACGTGGTGCGCCCGGCGCTGGCCGGGTACCGCGATTTCCTGGCCGCCGAGCTGAAGCCGGGTGCGCGGGGTGCCGACCAGCCGGGCATCTGCTGGCAGCCGGACGGCAAGGAGCGCTACGCCGCACTGGCGAAGGTGTACACCACCACCGAGCGGACGCCGGAGGAACTGCACGCCACCGGCCTGGAGATGATCGCGAGCCTGGCCGAGGAGTACCGCGAGCTGGGTGCGCGCGTGTTCGGCACCGAGGACCTGCCGGAGATCTTCCGGCGGCTGCGCGAGGACCCGAAGCTGCGCTGGCGCGACGGCGAGGAACTGCTGGACGCCGCGCGGGCGGCCATCCGGCGGGCGGAAGCCGTGGCGCCGCAGTGGTTCGGCCGCATCCCGGAGCAGGTCTGCGAGGTCACCTCGATCCCGGAGTCCGAGGCCGAGGGCGGCACCATCGCCTACTACATCCAGCCGCCGCTCGACGGTTCACGGCCGGGTGTCTACTACGCGAACACGTACCGCGCCGAGGAACGGCCGCGGCACACGAGTGAGGCGATCGCCTTCCACGAAGCCGTGCCGGGGCACCACTTCCAGTTGTGCACCGCGCTCGACCTGGACCACCTGCCGCTGGTGCGGCGGATCATGTCGGTGGATTCGTACCTGGAGGGCTGGGGCCTCTACACCGAGCGCCTGGCCGACGAGATGGGCCTGTACTCGGACGACATCGCGCGCTTCGGCATGCTGACCCAGGACTCCATGCGCGCCGGGCGGCTCGTGGTGGACACCGGGATGCACGCGCTGGGGTGGAGCCGTCAGCAGGCGGTGGACTTCCTGGTCGAGCACACGCCGATGGCGCGGCTGGAGATCGAGCTGGAGATCGACCGGTACGCGGGCTGCCCCGGACAGGCGCTGGCGTACATGGTGGGACGGCTGGAGATCCAGCGCCTGCGCGCCGACGCCGAACGCGAGCTGGGGGAGCGGTTCGACATCCGTGCCTTCCACGACGTGGTGCTGGGCGCGGGCATCGTTCCGCTGCCGGTACTGGAACACGTCGTGCGAACCTGGGTCGCCTCCGTCTAGGCAACCGAACACGAATGTGGCTTTCGGGGCGAAATCCGCCCCGAAAGCCACATTCGTGTCCAGGCTCGGGGCGTCACAGGCCCGCGCGGTTGAAGTTGCGCACCGACAGGGGCGCGAAGACCAGCAGCAGCAGGACCGACCACCCCACCGAAGCCAGCACCGGGTTCGCCAGCGGCCACGCCACGTCCGGCCCGGTCGGGATGCCGGGATTCCCGAACAGCACCCGCAGCGCGGCGACGGTGGCGCTGATCGGGTTCCACTCGGCGATTACCGCGAGCCAGTCCGGCATGCCGTCCGTGGGCACAAAAACGTTCGAGATCATGGTGACCGGCATCAGCAGCGGCCCGACCCGCGACGCGGTCTCCTCCTTCTTGATCACCGAGCCGAGGAACACCCCGACCCACGAGACCGCGAAGTTCATCAGGAACAACACCCCGAACCCGGCCAGCGTCATGCCGATCCCGTTGTGCGCCCGCCAGCCGAAAGCCAGCCCGCACAACGACATCACCACCACACCGGTGGCGCCGACCAGCAGGTCGGCCGCGGTCTGGCCGAACGGCACCGCCGCCCGCGACATCGGCATCGAGCGGAACCGGTCCATCACGCCGAGCCCGTTGTCCTTGGCGATCACCGTCAGCGTGCCGGCGATCGACATGGTCAGGCTCATCACGAACAAGCCCGGCATCAGGTACTCGCGGTAGTTCGCGCCGTTGTCGATCGGGATCGCGCTGCCGAAGACGTACCCGAACAGCACCACCGCGACCAGCGGGAACGCCAGCCCGGCGATCACCTGGCCCGGGCTGTGCTTGAGCTTGAGCAGGTTCCGGTAGAACACGGTCAGTCCGTCGTGCACGGTGAACCGCAGCTTCGACCACTGCGGCTGGTCCAACGTGGTCATGCGCGGGCCTCCGCCACGGGCTGGGTGCGGTGGGTCAGGGTGAGGAACACTTCGTCGAGCGTCGGCGTGCGGCGGCCGATGTCGGCCACCTCGATCCCGGCCATGTTCAGCCAGCGCAGCACGTCGGGCAGGCTCAGCGTGGCCGAGCCGGTGGCCACGCTGACGCGGCGCTCGTCGGGGTCGACGTCCGGGGCGGCGCGGGCGATCTCGGCCATCGCCCTGGCCGCGCGCATCAGGTCGGCGGTGGGCGCGACCACCACGTCGAGCCGTCCGCCGATGCGGGACTTGAGCTGCGCGGGGGTGCCCTCGGCGATCACCCGGCCGGTGTCGATCACCGCGATCTTGTGCGCCAGCTGGTCGGCCTCGTCCAGGTACTGGGTGGTCAGCAGCACCGTGGTTCCTCCGGCCACCAGCGTGCGGACGGCGTCCCAGATCTCGTTGCGGCTGCGCGGGTCGAGGCCGGTGGTCGGCTCGTCGAGGAACAGCACGGCCGGCCGGATGATCAGGCTGGCGATCACGTCGAGCCGCCGCCGCATGCCGCCGGAGTAGGTCCGCACCTGCCGGTCGGCGGCGTGCGTGAGGTCGAACTGCTCGAGCAGCTCGGCGGCGCGGCGCGCGGCCTGCTTGCCGGTCAGGTGGAACAGCCTGCCGAACATCCACAGGTTCTCGCGGCCGGTCAGTTCCTGGTCCACCGCGGCGTGCTGCCCGGCCAGCCCGATCCGGCGGCGGACCTCACCGGGCTGGGTGGCCACGTCGCACCCGGCGATCCAGGCGCGGCCGGCGTCCGGCTTGGTCAGCGTGGTGAGCACGCGGATGGTGGTGCTCTTGCCGGCGCCGTTCGGCCCGAGCAGGCCGTACACGGTGCCCGCCGGAATGCTCAGGTTCAGCCCGGACAGCGCCTCGGTCTCGCCGAACCGTTTCCGCAGGCCCTCCGCGACCACGATCGGCTGGTGCCCTGGTGCGTACATCCCGCTGACCTCCGAAAGCCACAGACCGGGTACGTCGTACGCAGAGGCTAGTCAACTGGGTACGACGTACGCAACAATGATTCCCCCAGTCTTCGAGGAGGAAGATGCGGCCAATGAGCGAGCCCAGTGCCCCGTGGAACATCTGGATGCGGCCCGAATGGAGCGGCCGCGGCCCGAAGCCGTCCTACAGCCGGGCGCAGATCGCGGACACCGCCATCCGGCTCGCCGACGCCGACGGCATCGAGGCGCTGTCCATGCGCAAGGTGGCCGCGGAGCTGGGCACCGGCGCGATGACCATCTACCGCTACGTGCCGAACAAGGAGGAACTGCTCGAGCTGATGATCGACCAGTGCTTCGCCGGGGCGGAGCTGCCGCCGCGCACCGGTGACTGGCGGGCCGACATCAGCGAGCTGCTGCGCGGGCACCGGGCCACCCTGCTGCGGCACCCGTGGCTCAGCCGGATGACCGTCAGCCGCTCCAGTGCCGGGCCGAACATGTTGCGCCGCATGGAGTTCGGCATGTCCATTTTGGACAAACTGGGGCTGGGCACCGGGTCGGTGCTGGAGACCTTCCTGGTGCTGGCCGCCTGGGTCTCCGGTTCCACCGACGCCGAGCTGGCCGAGCGCGAGGCACGCCGCCGCTCCGGCGCGGACCGCGACGCCGCGCACGCCGCGATCGCGCCCTACGTCGAGCAGGTGGTGGGCAACGGCGAGTACCCGTATTTCGAGCGGACCGTGCGCGAAGGCGGGTTCCGCAGTCCGGAGGAACGCTTCGAATCCGCCCTGAAACTGATCCTGGACGGAATCGAAGCGAACCTGCCGGGGAAGTGAGCTACTTCGCGTACAGCGTCTCGATGTCGCCGGCGTAGTTCTTGGTCACCACGTTGCGCTTGAGCTTCAGGCTCGGCGTGACCTCACCACCGGCCTCGGTGAAGTCCTGCGGCAGGATGACGAACTTCTTGATCGACTCCGCGTGCGAGACCAGGCGGTTCGCCTCGTCCACCGCGGCCTGCACCTCGGCCCGCAGGTCGGCGTCGTCGGCCAGCTCGGCCACCGTGGCGCCTTCCGGCTTGCCGTGCTGGCTCTTCCACGACGGGAAGTACTCCTCGTCGATGGTGATCAGCGCGCTGATGTAGGGCCGCGCGTCGCCGACCACCATGGCCTGGCTGATCACCGGGTGCGCCTTGAGGCTGTCCTCGAGCCCGGACGGGGCGACGTTCTTGCCGCCCGCGGTCACGATGATCTCCTTCTTGCGGCCGGTGATCTTGAGGAAGCCGTCGTCGTCCAGCTCGCCGAGGTCGCCGGTGTGGAACCAGCCGTCCTTGAGCGATTCGGCGGTGGCCTCCGGGTTGTTCCAGTAGCCGGAGAAGACCACCTCACCGGAGAGCAGCACCTCGCCGTCCTCGGCGATCCGCACCGAGGTGCCGGCGATCGGCCTGCCGACGGTGCCGACGCGGAAGGCGGCCTCGGTGTTGACGTTGGAGGCCGCGGAGGTCTCGGTCAGCCCGTAGCCCTCGAACACCGGCACGCCGATGCCGCGGAAGAAGTGCGCCAGCCGCGCGCCCAGCGGCGCCCCGCCGGACACCGCCGCGATGCACCGGCTGCCCAGCGCGGCCCGCAGCTTCGAGTAGACCAGCTTGTCGAACACCGCGTGCTTGACCCGCAGCCCGATGCCCAGCCCGCCGCTGTCCTTGGCCTGGCTGTAGGCGACCGCGGTGGCTTCGGCGGCGTCGAAGATCTTGCCCTTGCCGTCGCCGTGCGCCTTCTGCTTCGCGCCGTTGTAGACCTTCTCGAACACCCGCGGCACGGCGACCACGAACGTCGGCCGGAAGGTGCCGAGGTCGGCGACCAGGTTCTTCACGTCGGAGGTGTGCCCGAGCGTCACCCGCGCGGTCACCCCGGTCAGCGCCAGCGCCCTGGCCAGCACGTGCGCCAGCGGCAGGAACACCAGCAGCGAGTTGCCCTGCTCCATCAGCTGCGGGAAGGCCTGGATCGCGCCCTGGATCTCCGAAAGCAGGTTGTGGTGCGTCAGCTCGACGCCCTTCGGCCTGCCGGTGGTGCCCGAGGTGTAGACGATGGTGGCCAGGTCGGCCGACTTCACCGACTTGCGGCGCGCGTGCAGGTCGTCGTCGCTGATCCCGGCGCCCAGCTTGCCCAGCTCGGCGAGCGCCGGGGTGGCGCCCTCGATCTGCCAGGCGTGCTCCAGCGAGCCGAGCCGCGAGCGCACCTCCTCCAGCGTGGCGTGGTGCTCGGCGGTCTCCACAAAAACCGCCTTGGCCTGCGCGTCGGAGAGGATCCAGTGCACCTGCTCGGCGGCCGAGGTGTCGTAGATCGGCACGGTGACCGCGCCGGCCGCCCAGATCGCGAAGTCGAGCAGGGTCCACTCGTAGCGGGTCTTGGACATCAGCCCGACCCGGTCGCCCGGCTCGATCCCGGCCGCGACCAGGCCCTTGGCCGCGGAGAGCACCTCGGCGGCGAACTCCCGCGCGGTCACGTCGAGCCACGACCCGTCGACCAGGCGCCGGAAGCTGATCACGTCGCCGAAGCGCTCGGCGTTGGACCACACGACGTCGGCGAGGCTCTCCTCTTCGGACACCTTCCGGGCAGCGGGAGCGCTGAATTCGCGCACGTAGACCTCCGAATCGACCACCTGCGTTGGTGTTACTCGCGGGTTAACCTAGCTTGCGTAGTCCGGATTGGCCACGGTGGGCGCACGGTCGTTACGCCGTGTTGTCCGCTCGGGGGACGACCCCCGGACCCCCGAACCGCCTTGACATGACATTCTGCACTCCGTGCCAGCTTCGAACCAGGCGCCGCCCGCGCTCGACATCGTCGACGAGACCTTTCTCGCGGTGCCGCCGCCGACCGTGGCCGCCGCCTTCGCCGACCCCAGGTCGTGGCCGAGGTACTGGCCGGATCTGGTGCTCGAGGTGTACACCGACCGCGGTGACCGCGGCCTGCGCTGGACCGTGCGCGGCGCGCTCGTCGGCACCATGGAGGTGTGGCTGGAGCCGGTGCTCGACGGCACGCTGCTGCACTACTTCCTCCGTGCCACGCCGACCCGTGAGGTCACGCAGCGTGAGCTGAGGCGGGAGTTCGACCGGCGCGCCAGGGCGGCGAAGGCCATCGCGCTGGAGCTCAAGGAGATCCTGGAAGACGGGCGGGCCCCCGGGGTCCCGCCGGGGGGTTGAGGGAATGCGGGTACACGTGGTGTCGGACGTGCACGGCAACGCCGACGCGCTGGCACGGGCCGGTGACGGTGCCGACGCGCTGATCGTGCTGGGGGACCTGCTCGACTTCGTCGACTACCGGCGGCACGGCAACGGCATTCTCGGCACGCTGTTCGGCGAGGAGAAGGTGTCCGAGTTCGCCCGGCTGCGCCGGGAGGGCACCCGCGACGAGACGGTCGCCTTCGCGCGCTCGCTCTGGGGCAGCCTCGCCGACCCCGGCGGTGCCGTCGACGAGGCGATCCGCGAGCAGTACGAGAAGCTGTTCGCCGCGCTCACCGCCCCGGTCTACCTGACCCCCGGCAACGTCGACACGCCCGCGCTGTGGCCCGAGTTCGCCGGTCCCGGTGCCCAGATCCTGGACGGCGAGGTGGCCGAGATCGGCGGCCTGCGGGTCGGCTTCGTCGGCGGCGCGCTGCTGCCGGACGGGGTCAAGCCGCGGCCGAACCCGGTCTGGCGGCCGTACCTGCGCCCCCGGGAGGAGTTCGACGCGTCGGTGGCGAAGCTGACCGACATCGACGTGCTGTGCAGCCACATCCCGCCGGCGGTGCCCCAGCTGACCTACGACGTGGTGGCGCGACGCGCCGAGCCGGGCTCGGACGCCCTGCTCGAACTCATCCGTTCCGAGCAGCCGCGCTGGTCCGTTTTCGGCCATGTGCACCAGCCGCTGGCCGCGCGTGCGCGGCTCGGCCGGACCGAGTGCCGCAACGTCGGCCACTTCAAGGAGACGGCCCAGCCGTACGTGCTGCGCTGGTAGTCCTTACGGGACGGTAGCCTTTGGCGCATGGCCGAGCAGTCCACGCAGTCCATCGAGGTCGACGCGTCGCCGGAGCGGATCATGGAGGTGATCGCGGACTTCCCGGCCTACCCGGAGTGGACCAAGGCCGTCCGCGAGACCGAGGTGCTGGCCGAGGCCGAGGGCGGCCGCGCCAAGCAGGTGAAGCTGACCCTCGACGCCGGTCCGGTGAAGGACGTCTACACCCTGGAGTACGACTGGGCGCCCGACGGGCTCTCGGTCAGCTGGCACCTGGTCAAGGGCCAGATGCAGAAGGCGCAGAACGGGCGGTACCTGCTCGAGCCGCTGGGCGAGGGGCGGACCAAGGTCACCTACACGCTGTCGGTGGAACTGGCCCTGCCGATGATCGGACTGCTGCGCCGCAAGGCGGAGAAAATGATCATGGATACCGCGCTGAAGGAGCTCAAGCGCCGAGCCGAGGGCTGATTCGTGCGCATCCTGCTGTTCACCGGCAAGGGGGGCGTCGGCAAGACGACGCTCGCGGCCGCCACGGCTGCCTCGCTCGCCGCGCGGGGCAGGAAGACGCTGGTGGTGTCCACCGACCCGGCCCACTCGCTCGGTGACGCCTTCGCCACCGCGCTGACCGGTGAACCGTCCGAAGTGGACACCGCGCTCCACGCCGCCCAGATCGACTCGCGGGCGCTGGTCGACGACGCCTGGGCCGAGCTGCGAGGGCAGTTGCGCGGCCTGCTGGCCGGGGCCGGGATCGACGCGCTCGACGCCGAGGAACTGACCGTGGTGCCGGGTGTGGACGAGCTGCTCGCGCTGACCGAGGTGCGGCGGCTCGCCGAGGCGGGACCGTGGGAGAACGTGGTGGTCGACTGCGGGCCGACCGCGGAAACGCTGCGGCTGCTCTCGCTGCCCGAGGCGGTCGCCGGGTATCTGGGGCGGCTGCGCGGGCTCGGCAGACTCAGTGGGCTCGGCCGGTCCGTCCGGCGCTTCGCCACCCACCTGGCCGGGCTGCGCACGCTGCTCACCGATCCGTCGGTGACCACCGTGCGGCTGGTGCTCACCCCGGAACGGCTGGTGGTCGCCGAAACCCGTCGCACGCTGACCTCGCTCGCGCTGCGCGGCATCGCGGTGGACGGGCTGATCGTCAACCGCCTGATGCCCGCGCCCGGCCGCATGCCCGGTTCGGCGGCGGCGTGGCTGCGTGCCCGGCGTGCCCAGCAGGACGCCGTGCTCACCGAGCTGACCTCGAGCGGCCTGGAGCGCGCGCTGCGCCGCGTCGAGCACCGCGCGGTCGAACCGGTCGGCCTGCCCGCGCTGCTGGAGATCGCCGGTGAGCTCTACGGCACCGAAGACCCGCTGGCCCGCTCCGCGCGGCCGGTGGCGCCGCTGCTCTCGGTGTCCGAGACCGAGGGCGGGCACGAGCTGCGGGTGGGCGTGCCGCTGACCCGCTCGGCGAAGGTGGACCTGGCCAGGGTCGGCGACGACCTGGCGATCACGGTGGACGGGTTCCGCCGGCTGATCGCCCTGCCCGAGCTGCTGCGCCCGTGCCGGATCACCGGTGCGGAAGCCGATTCCGCCGGGCTGGTGGTCCAGCTCGAGCCGGCCGGAGGTGCCTGATGCCCGAGACGGAGACCGACACCGCGCATTCGCTCGCCGAGGAGCTGCGCCTGCTCATCGAGCTGGTGGTGGAGCGGGCGGCGCCGTGGCTGGACGGGGTGATCGCGGCCGGGCACGACGAATCCGGGCACGAGCGGCCCGCCGCGGGCGACTGCGGCTGGTGCCCGCTGTGCGCGGTCGTGTCGCTGGCGCGCGGGGAGCGCCCGGAACTCGTCGCGCGCGTGCTGGAGCAGGTCGCGCAGCTGGTCGCACTGCTGCGGGCGGTGCTGGCCGATCGCTGGGCGCCGGAGGAGGGCGTGCACATGCCCGGTTTCGCGCCCCGGCCGGAACCCCGTGCCGAGCGCGGCGCGACGCGTGTGCAGCATGTTCCGGTGCGACGCCGGGAAGACTGGGACACCGGCCGATAGATGGGTTCTCGTGGCTTGAAGAAGACGCTCAAACGGACGTTCCGCCGTCCCGAACTGGCGATCGGGGTGGACGTCGGCGGCACCAGCGTGCGCGCCGGGGTGGTCGACGACCAGGGTTCGCTGCTGGACACCACCCGGGTCGGCACGCCCGGCGGGGAAGGCGCGCTCGAGGACGCCATCTCCGGCGTGATCGAGGACCTGCGCAACCGGCACGAGGTGACCGCGGTCGGGCTGGCGGTGGCCGGGTTCGTGGCCAACGACCGGCGGTCGGTGATGTTCGCTCCCCACCTGGCGTGGCGGGCGGCGCCGGTGGCCGACCGGATCGCCAAGCGCGTCGGGCTGCCGGTCACCCTGGAGCACGACGCGAACTCGGCCACGCTGGCCGAGCACCGCTTCGGCGCGGCACGCGGGTCCAAGGTGGTGGCGCTGATCGCGCTGGGCACCGGGATCGGGGCCGGGCTGCTGCTCGACGGGCAGCTCTACCGCGGTGCGCACGGGGTCGGGCCCGAGCTGGGGCACCTGACCGTGGTGCCGGGCGGGCGGCCGTGCCCGTGCGGCAAGTACGGCTGCTGGGAGCGTTACTGCAGCGGGACCGCGCTGGCGGCGACCGCGGTGGAGCTGCTGGCGCGCAACCCCGGCCGGTCGACCGTGCTGGCCAGGGAGACCGCCGGTGATCCCGGCTCGGTGACCGGGCGGCGCGTGGCCGGTGCCGCCCGCGACGGCGACCCGGTCGCCCAGCGCGCGATGGCCGAGCTGGCGAAGTGGCTCGGGGAGGGGCTCGCGCTGGTGGCCGACGTGTTCGACCCGGAGATCATGGTGATCGGGGGCGGGGTGTCGGAGTCGGCGCCGCTGTTCCTGGACGAGGCCCGCGAGCACTACGCGGGCGCGATCACCGGAGCCGGGCACCGGCCGCTGGCCCGCATCCGCACCGCGCAACTGGGCGACGACACCGCCATCGTCGGCGCGGCCACCCTGGCCAGGGAAGCCGCGGCGGCCAGGGTTGGTGTGCCAGGGTAGACAGGGTGTTTGTTGAAGACACCTTCGTGACCTGTGCGCAGGGGCACCGGCACTGGGGGCTGCACGGTGCGGCGGGGCTGCTGCTCACCGACCCCGAGCGCGGGGTGCTGCTGCAGCGCCGCGCGTGGTGGACCCATCACGGGCGGACCTGGGCACTGCCCGGCGGCGCGCTGCGTCCGGGCGAGACCCCGGCGGAGGCGGCCACCCGGGAAGCCGACGAGGAGGCCGCCGTGCCACCGGCCGCGGTCCGCCCGCTCGCTTCGTCCACTGTGGACCACGGCGGCTGGCGGTACACCACGGTGCTCGCGGTGGCCACCGGCGAGGTGCGCGAGCGCGTGCGGAACAAGGAGAGCACGGAGCTGCGCTGGGTGCCGGTCGACGAGGTGGCGGACTACCGGCTGCACCGGGACTTCGCGCTGGCGTGGCCGGAGCTGCGTGCCCAGGTGGGGCGGGAACTGGTGCTGGTGGTCGACGCCGCGAACGTGATGGGCTCGCGACCGGACGGCTGGTGGCGGGACCGCGCGGGCGCCGCCGCCCGGCTGCGGGACCAGCTGGCGCCGCTGGCGTCTTCGGGCATGGTGCCGCCGATGCTGGACGAGTGGTACTGGTGGCCGCGGATCGTGCTGGTGGTCGAAGGCCAGGCGAGCGGGGTCGCCCCGGTGCCGGGGGTGGAGGTGGTCGCGGCGGCGCGGGATGGTGACTCGGAGATCGTGTCGGTGGTACGCGCGTCCCGGCCCGACGACCACGTCCTGGTGGTCACCGCGGACCGGGAACTGCGCTCACGCGTCGAATCAGCAGGCGCCACCACGATGGGCCCGCGCCCGCTGCTCCAACTGCTATGAATGTGGCTTTCATAGCGCCCACCCGTCGCCCACCGCCACCCTCAACGGAGCTACGCGCTGTTCCGTCGCGCAATGAAAGCCACATTCATAGCGGTCCGGCTCGTGGGATGGCGCCGCGCGGCGAGTGCAAGTGTTGCCGGGGCTACCGAGGCGTCACGAATGTGGCTTTCGGGACGTCTGGCGTCTCGAAAGCCACATTCGTGACATCTGGTCACCCCTCAGGAAGGCTCGCGGGCTGATCGGCCCGGACCCGCTGCTCACCTGACCCGCCAATGGACACGAATGTGGCTTTCGGGGCGAAATCCGCCCCGAAAGCCACATTCGTGTCCGGCCCCGCTCACCTCACCGGGGTGACGCCGTCTCGCATTTCGGCGATCAACGAGGCGACCACCGCCTTCAGGCTCCCGTTGTGCTCCCGCGCCACCGCCCGTTGCCGCTGGTAGCTCGCCCCGTGGCGCAGGATGGTCTCCACGCCGCGCAGCTCCCGGAGGCAGTCGAGCTGCTTCGCCACCGGTTCCAGTCGTTCGAGCACCACGTCCAGGTCCTCGGTGACCAGCCGCTCGTTGCCCGCCGCGTCGAGAATGATGATGGCGTCCATCCCGTACCGCGCGGCCCGCCACTTGTTCTCCTGCACGTGCCACGGCGGCATGGTCGGCAGCGTCTCGCCCTGGTCGAGCCGCGTGCTGAAGTCGTCCACCAGGCACTGGGTGAACGCCGCGATGGCGGCCACCTCCTCCAGCGTCGGCACCCCGTCGCACACGCGCATCTCGATGGTGCCGAAGTGCGGCGCGGGCCGGATGTCCCAGCGGATCTCCGAGAAGTGGTCGATCACCCCGGTGACGAACATGTCGTCCACGTAGCTTTCCAGCTCACCCCATTCGGTGAACTGGAACGGCAACCCAGCGGTGGGCAGCTGCTGGAACATCAGCGCCCGGTTCGACGCGTACCCCGTGTCCTCCCCGCCCCAGTACGGCGACGAAGCCGACAGCGCCTGCAGGTGCGGCGCGTAGTTGAGCAGCGCGTTGAGCACCGGCAGCACCTTGTCCCGGTGGTCGAGCCCGATGTGCACGTGCACCCCGTAGATCAGCATCTGCCGCCCCCACCACTGGGTGCGGTCGATCAGCTTGGCGTAGCGCTCCTTGTCGGTGACCTTCTGCTGGTACCAGGTGGAAAACGGGTGCGTGCCGGCGGAGAACAGCTCCACCCCGAGCGGGTCGGTGTGCACCCGCAGCTCGTCGAGCGAGGCGGCCAGGTCTTCGGCGACCTCGGCCACCGTGTCGCACACGCCGGTGATGATCTCGATGGTGTTGAGCAGCAGCTCCTGCTTGATCTTCGGGTGCTCGGCGCCGCCGGGCGGGCACACCGCGTCCAGCAGGCGCTGCGCCACCGAGGTCAGCTCGCCGCTGCGGCGGTCCACCAGCGCCAGCTCCCATTCGGCGCCCACGGTCGAGCGTCGCGACGGCTGGAAGTCGATGCGCATGACCAAGCCTACGGCGGGAAGCTCAGACCTGCGCGCCGCTGTCCGGGTCGGCACCGTCCGGCGGGCCCTGCCGGACGCGGAGCAGCAGCAGGCCGATGCCCACCGCGAGCACGAGCAACCCGATCGGGGTACCCAGCGAGCTGGACAGCCCGATCACGCCCGGCGCGATCAGCAGCAGCAGGCCCAGCACGAAGAACAGCAGCACCACCAGCGCGCCCTTGCGCGGCCGGGGCAGCGGCGGCGGTTCCGGCGGCACGAAGTGCTCGTCGTCCGAGGCCGGGTCGTCACCGAAGACGGTGGCTTCCCACTCGCGGTCGGCACCCCGCCAGCCGCTGGCCGCCACGGTCTGCTCGGGCGGGCCCGGCGCCGGTGACGGCGGCGGGGGCGTGGGCTCGTCGTCCGGCTGCTGCTCGAGCGTCGTGCCGACGCCTTCGGCCCGCAGGTCGGCCACGATCTCGGCGAACGTGGCGTCGATGTCCTCCGGGCCGTCAGCGGAGTTCGAACGGCTCATCTCGGGTCCACCTGCCCGCTGTGTGCGATCGATCGGAAGAAGCCGACACTGCGCTCGAAGATCAGCGGCGCGTCGTTGTCCAGGGTGGCCACGTGGTAGCTGTCGGTCAGCTCCACGTCGATCAACGGCGAGCTGCGCACGCCTTCGGCCACGATGCGCGCGTTCACCGGCTCCACCACGTGGTCAACGACCGAGTGCAGCAGAAGTAGCGGCTGCGTCACCTTGCCGAGGTCGCGGCGCACCAGGTTCCACAGCCGGCTCAGGCTGGCCGCCGCGCGCACCGGCACCCGCGAGTAGGCCTGCTCCACCACGCCCGGCTTCTTGATGTCCCCGGCCACGCCCGGCACCGACGGCAGCACGCGGCCGAGCACCGGCAGCAGCTTCGCGTCCCACCGCAGCGTGGTCACCGACGGGTTGACCAGCACCAGCCCGGCGATCCGGTCGCCGAACTCCTGCGCCAGCTTGAGCGTCAGCGTGCCGCCCATCGACTGCCCGCAGACGAACACCGAATCGCAGGTGTCCATCAGCTCCAGCAGTTCCGCGCGGACGCAGCCGTACCAGTCGGTCCAGTTCGTCCGGTTCATCTCCTGCCAGGTGGTGCCGTGGCCGGGCAGGCGCGGCCCGCGCACGGTGTACCCGGCGGCGGCCAGGTGCTCGCCCCACGGCCGCATGCTGGCCGGGGTGCCGGTGAACCCGTGGCACAGCAGCACGCCGGCTTCGGTGGAGCCGGTGTGCGCGAAGGGTTCCGCGCCGGCGAGCACAGGCATGCTGCCGCCTTCCTGGGAGAGCTTCCGGGGCCAGGTGAGACCTCCATATTCGCACGGGTCGGGCCGCTCGTGGGGCGATGCCGGACACTGGGGGTGATGCGGCCGGATGTGAGATCGATCGCTGGGCACTCGCAACCGGGGGTCAAGCGTTGTGCGGGGTACGGACGAGTTCGTAGTCTTGCTGATCGGATTCGGCTGACGAAGACCGTTTCGCCTGCGAGGAGGCCTGGAGCAAGGTGCTGTACCGGTTGATGAAGTACGTGCTGCTCGGCCCGCTGCTGCGGCTGCTGTGGCCGACCAAGGTCTCCGGGGCCGAGAACATCCCGGCCTCCGGTGGCGCGATCCTCGCGGGCAACCACCTCGCCGTCGCCGACTCCTTCTTCATGCCGCTCTACGTCCGCCGGAAGGTGACCTTCCCGGCCAAGTCGGAGTACTTCACCGAAAAGGGCATCAAGGGCAGGCTGAAGAAGTGGTTCTTCAGCGGGCTCGGCCAGATCCCGATCGACCGCTCCGGCGGCTCGGCCGCGCAGGCCGCGCTGGACACCGCGATCCGCGTGCTGCGCGAAGGCCACCTGCTCGGCATCTATCCCGAGGGCACCCGCTCGCCGGACGGCAGGCTGTACAAGGGCAAGACCGGCGTCGCCAGGATCGCGCTGCAAGCCGGCGTGCCGGTGATCCCGGTGGTCACCATCGGCACCGACAAGGTCAATCCGATCGGCTCGAAGATGTGGTGGCCGCGGCGGCTCGAGGTCCGCTTCGGCAAGCCGCTGGACTTCTCGCGGTACGAGGGCCTCGCCGGTGACCGCTTCATCGAGCGCTCGATCACCGACGAGATCATGTACGCGCTGATGGAGCTGTCCGGTCAGGAGTACGTGGACATCTACGCGGCCAAGGCCAAGGAGCTGGCCGCCGCCGAGGCCGCCGGGATGCGTCCCGACGTGCCGAAGCAGCCCTCCGGCGTGGACGCGGACCGCGTGCCGGAGAGCAAAGCCTCCTGATCGGCGGCCACCGGCCCGCTACTAGGGTTGCCCGGTGCGATTTTTCTACGACACCGAGTTCATCGAGGACGGCGTGACGATCGACCTGGTGTCGATCGGTGTCGTGGACGAGAACGGCCGGGAGTTCTACGCGGTTTCCACCGACTTCGACCCGGACAAGGCGGGCCCGTGGGTGCGCGACAACGTGCTCCCGAAGCTGCCGTCGCCCGCGGACAAGGCGTGGCGCGGGCGCGAGCGCATCCGCACCGACCTGCTGGAGTTCTTCGGCAAGCCGCCCGGCGGCATCGAGCTGTGGGCCTGGTTCGCCGCCTACGACCACGTGGCGCTGGCGCAGCTGTGGGGCCCGATGCCCGCGCTGCCGAGGCAGCTGCCCCGGTTCACCCGTGACCTGCGGCAGCGCTGGGAGGACGTGGGCAAGCCGAAGCTGCCCGCGGCCCCGGCGAACGCGCACGACGCCCTCGCCGACGCCCGCCACAACCTGGTGCGGTGGCGGGCGATCGAGGAGGAATGGCGCCGCCGGGGGCTGCCCGGCTGAGGTCGTCTCTCCTGGTCAGCGGGCCCGCACGGCCTCGGCGAGCCGGTCGAGCAGGCGCGCCGTGGTGGACCAGTCCAGGCAGGCGTCGGTGATGCTCTGCCCGTAGGTCAGCTCGTCCGCCCGGCCGAGGGTGAGGTCCTGGCGCCCGCCGGCGAGGAAGCTCTCCAGCATGACGCCGGTGAGGCCGCGTTCGCCGCGCTCGATCCGGCCGGCCAGCTCGCCGACGACCTCGGCCTGGCGCACGTGGTCCTTGCCGCTGTTGCCGTGGCTGGCGTCGATCAACACGCGCTCGGGCAGCCCGGCCTTGCGCAGCCTGCCGAGCGTGTCGGAGACGGTGCCGGCGTCGTAGTTCGGCCCGGCCGCGCTGCCCCGCAGGATCACGTGGCAGTCGGGATTGCCCGCGGTGGTCAGCAGCGCGGCGACGCCGTCGGAGTTGATCCCGGCGAACACGTGGCTCGCCGCGGCGGCGCGGGTGGCGTCCACGGCGACCTGCACGTCGCCCTCGGTGGAGTTCTTGATGCCGACCGGCATGGACAGCGCGCTGCACAGCTGCCGGTGCACCTGGCTGGCCGCGGTCCGCGCGCCGATCGAGCCCCAGGTGACGATGTCGGCGATGAACTGCGGGGTGATCGGGTCGAGGAACTCGCAGCCGACCGGCAGGCCGAGTGAGGACACGTCGAGCAGCAGCCGCCGCGCCATGCGCAGGCCGCGGTTGACCGCGAAGCTGCCGTCCAGGCCGGGGTCGTTGATCAGGCCCTTCCAGCCGAGCGTGGTGCGCGGCTTCTCGAAGTACACGCGCATGACCACGTGGAGCTGCTCGCCGAGGCCCTCGGCGTGCGCGGCGAGGCGCTGGGCGTAGTCCATGGCGGCGGCGGTGTCGTGCACCGAGCACGGGCCGACCACGACGAGCAGCCGGTCGTCGGTGCCGTCGAGCACGCCGACCGTCCCTGTTCGTCCTTTATGGACGGTCTGGGCGACGGCCTCGCCGACGGGCAGCTCCTCGCGCAGCAACGCCGGCGGGATCAGCGGGCTGATGCTGGTGGTGCGCTGGTTGTCCAGGGCGAGGGTGGGATCGAAGGTGATCGTCATGACGGGGGTCCTTTCGGCCCAGCCGCCCGATCGTGCTCCGCCCGAGCCGGCTGGGAAACCGGCTCGAGGGTGGAAGGTCAGCGCACGGCGTCGCCGACCGGCCCACCCGGGGCCGGCCTGCTAAACCAGAAATAGGAGCGCTGCACGCCGCGACGGTAGCACAGCCGGGATCGGCACCGGGGGTACGGCGGGCTCGCCCTGGTCGAGGCCTGTACAGTGGTCTAGACCATGGCTGCTGCACCGATCAAGTTCGGTACCGCTACGCTGGCGCCGGATGTGTGACCCAACACAATGCAGGCAAGCGGAGGTCTGAGTCTGATGCGAGTCGGTGTGCTGACCGGTGGCGGCGACTGCCCCGGGCTGAACGCGGTGATCCGGGCGGTGGTCCGCAAGGGCATCGAGGCCCATGGCTGGGAGATCGTCGGCTTCCGGAGCGGCTGGCAGGGCCCGATGACCGGCGACAGCAGGCCGCTGGGGCTCGGTGACGTCGAGGAGATCCTGACCAGGGGCGGCACGATCCTCGGGTCCTCGCGGACCAACCCGTACAAGACCGAGGGCGGGGTCGAGAAGATCCGCGGTGTGCTCGCCGAGCAGGGCGTGGACGCGCTGATCGCGATCGGCGGCGAGGACACCCTCGGCGTGGCGAAGAAGCTGACCGACGACGGCATCGGCGTGGTCGGCGTGCCCAAGACCATCGACAACGACCTCGGTGCCACCGACTACACCTTCGGTTTCGACACCGCGGTGCACATCGCCACCGAGGCCATCGATCGGCTGCGCACCACCGCCGAATCGCACCACCGCGCGCTGGTGGTCGAGGTGATGGGGCGGCACGCGGGCTGGATCGCGCTGCACTCCGGCCTGGCCGGTGGCGCCAACGTGATCCTGGTGCCGGAGCGGCCGTTCTCGGTGGAGAAGGTCGTCGAATGGGTGGAGCGGCGGTTCGAGCGCCAGTTCGCGCCGATCATCGTGGTCGCCGAGGGCGCCATTCCCGAGGGCGGCGCCGAGGTGCTGCACTCGGGGGAGAAGGACGCGTTCGGGCACGTCCGGCTCGGCGGGGTCGGCACCTGGCTGGCCGAGGAGATCGCCGAGCGGACCGGCAAGGAGTCGCGCGCGGTGGTGCTCGGGCACACCCAGCGCGGTGGCATCCCGACCGCCTACGACCGCGTGCTCGCCACCCGCTTCGGCCTGCACGCCGTGGACGCGGTGGCCGACGGTGACTTCGGCGTGATGGTGGCGCTGAGGGGCACCGACATCGTGCGCGTGAAGCTGGCGGAGGCCACGGCCGAGCTGAAGACCGTGCCCGCCGCCCGCTACGAGGAAGCCGAGGTCTTCTTCGGCTGAGCCGCCCCTGTCACGAATGTGGCTTTCGAGACGTTCCGCGTCTCGAAAGCCACATTCGTGACACCGCTCAGATGAGGGCCAGGTCGTCCAGGACGGTCGCGGCGGCGGCGATGTCCTCGGTGAGCGGCCGGTCCGCCGTGCTCGGGTCGAGCACCGCGCCCGCCTGCTCGAACGCCGCCCGCACCGGGATGTCCACCAGGTTCGCCCGCCGCATGCGCAGCGCCCGCACGGCCGCGACCAGCTCGCACGCCAGCAGCTGCCGGTAGGCCCGGCACGCCGCGGTGGTCGCCCGCGCCGCCTGCGTGGAGAAGCTCGCGTGGTCCTCCAGCCCCCGCGAGACGATCGCGCTGCCCAGGGTGACCGGCAGCGCCGCCTGCCGCAGTTCGGTCAGCGCGTCGTGTGCGACGTACTCCAGGATCATCACGCCCGAGCTGCCCGCCGGGCCGTCCGCGAGGAACGGCCGAAGCCCGGTGAACTCCGGCTCGACCAGGTCGCCCAGCCGCGCCGCCGACAGCTCGGCCACCTGGTGCACGGTCGCGCGCGCCTGGTCCAGCGCGGACGACACGTACGCGGTGTGGAAGTGCGCGTGGTGGTACGCGTCGCCCTCCGGTACGCAGATCATCGGGTTCTCGGTGCCCGCGTTGATCTCGATCGCCAGCACGTTCCGCAGGTGGTGCAGCGCGTCGAGCGCGGGCCCCTGCACCTGCGGGAACGCCCGCAGCCCGAACGGGTCCTGGATCCGGCGGCCGGGCGCGGGCGTGGCCTCCATGCCGAGCAGGCGCCGCAGGTCGGCGGCGCAGGCGACCTGACCGGCGTGCGGGCGTGCTTCGTGCACCGCGGTCGCGTACGCCTCGGGATTGCCGTCGAGCGCCACGTAGGTCAGCGCGGTGACCGCGTGACTGGCCTTGGTCAGCGTGTCCAGTTCGAGCGTGGCCAGTATCGCTTCGGCGAGCGTGGCGGCGTTGCTGCTCATGAACGCCAGCGCGTCGCCCGCCTGCACCGCCACCGGGGTAACGCCACCGCGGCGCCACGGGCGTTCCCCAGCCAGCGCGAGCCCGGTTTCCGCCAGTGGCGCCAGGTCGCCGGTGCCGATCGCGCCGAGCCGGTGCACCACCGGCAGCGCGCCGGCCCGCAGTGCGGCCGCGAGCGCTTCGATCAGGCTCGGGCTGATCCCGGACCGCGCCGCCAGCAGCTGGTTCAGCCGGATCAGCATCATCGCGCGCACCTGGCCGTCCGGCATCAGCTCACCGCTGCCGCCGGCGTGGCTGCGCAGCAGGCGCAGGCCGTGGTCGGTGGAGTGCTCCCCGGCGACCGCGTCGTCCTTGTTCGCGCCGACGCCGGTGGTGCGGCCGTACACCACGCGCCGCGTGCTCAGCTCCTCGGCCAGTTCCCACGCCTGCCCGGCCGCGGCCAGCGCACCCGGCTCGACCTCGACCTCCAGCGCGCCTTCGATGCCCGCCACCGCGACCACGTCACCACAGCGGAGTGTCCGCCCGTCCACCCTGACCAACCCGGTCTCCTTCCCGTCGGTTGCCGCTCAGCGTGCCGCTAGGCCGTTCCAGTGCACCCGCGGGGGCGTCCGGTGACCCCGGGTAGCCGGTCCCGGCAACTCAGCGAACCGTGGTCTGTACCATTGACGGATTGGTCTAGACCCATTTAGCTTGGTGGCTCGAGCGGTGCACCGTGGCACCGCCGGGCTCACGGAGGACACCGATGTTCTCATCGCGCAGACGGAGATGGCTGGGTGCGGGCGGCGTGCTCGCCGCCGCACTGATGGCGATCGCGGTCGTGGCTCCGGCCTCGGCCAAGGCACCGGCACCGGCGGAAGCAGCACCCGCCGAAGCCGGGATCACCGCACACGGCAAGACACTCGGCTACTTCGCCCAGTGGGGCGTCTACGGCCGCAACTACCACGTCAAGAACATCCACACCTCGGGTTCGGCGGCCAAGCTGACCCACATCAACTACGCCTTCGGCAACGTGGTCAACGGCCAGTGCGTGCTGGGCGACACCTACGCCGACTACGACCGGTTCTACGGCGCCGCCGAGAGCGTGGACGGCGTGGCCGACACCTGGGACAACGGCGCCCTGCGGGGCAACTTCGGCCAGCTGAAGCGGCTGAAGAAGATGTACCCCAACATCAAAGTGCTGTTCTCCTTCGGCGGCTGGACCTGGTCCGGCGGCTTCGG
The DNA here is from genome assembly GCF_003312875.1 of Amycolatopsis albispora. Classification (NCBI taxonomy): domain Bacteria; kingdom Bacillati; phylum Actinomycetota; class Actinomycetes; order Pseudonocardiales; family Pseudonocardiaceae; genus Amycolatopsis; species Amycolatopsis albispora. The sequence continues at coordinate 3,542,784 of NZ_CP015163.1, read as the reverse complement.
GCAGGCCGCGAAGAACCCCGCCGCGTTCGCGAACTCCTGCTACAACCTGCTCAACGACCCGCGCTGGGCCGGCGTGTTCGACGGCATCGACATCGACTGGGAGTACCCCAACGCCTGCGGGCTGACCTGCGACACCAGCGGCCCGGCCGCGCTGAAGAACCTGGCCGCGGCGTTGCGCGCGAAGTTCGGCTCGAAGCTGGTCACCGCCGCCATCACCGGTGACGGCTCAGCCGGCGGCAAGGTGGACGCGGCCGACTACGGTGGTGCCGCGCAGTACTTCGACTGGTACAACGTGATGACCTACGACTACTTCGGGGCCTGGGCGGCACAGGGGCCGACCGCGCCGCACTCCCCGCTGACCGCCTACAACGGCATTCCCGCCGCCGGGTTCAATTCGGACGCGGTCATCCAGAAGCTCAAGGGCAAGGGCATTCCGGCGAGCAAGCTCCTGCTGGGCCTCGGTTTCTACGGCCGCGGCTGGACCGGCGTGACGCAGGACGCGCCCGGTGGCACCGCGACCGGCCCGGCGCCCGGCACCTACGAGCAGGGCATCGAGGACTACAAGGTGCTCAAGAGCAAGTGCCCGGCCACCGGCACCATCGCCGGCACCGCCTACGCCAAGTGCGGCAGCCAGTGGTGGAGCTACGACACCCCGGCCACGATCAGGGGGAAGGTCGGCTACGCCCGCACCCAGGGCCTCGGCGGCACGTTCTTCTGGGAACTCTCGGGTGACACCCCCAATGGCGAGCTGATCAGCGCCATCCAGAGCGGCTAGCAGTGGCGGTAGCCGAGGAGCGGGCGGGGAAGCCGAGTTCCCCGCCCGCTTTCTGTCGTGGGCACCGATTATGGTGCGCGGGTGACGTTCACGGGCTTCGGCGAATACGCGATCGACTTCTACGACGGACTGGTGGTCGACAACTCGAAGCCGTACTGGGAGGACAATCTCCGCACCTATCGCGAGGACGTGCGCGCCCCGATGGAGGCGCTGCTGACCGAGCTGGACGCGGAGTTCTCCGACGGCTTCGGCAAGGGCAAGGTCTTCCGGCCGCACCGGGACGTGCGGTTCGCGAAGGACAAGCGGCCGTACAAGACGCACTGCGGTGGCGTGATCGAGCAGGGCCGCGGCGGTGGCGCGTACTACGTGGAGATCAGCTCGGCGGGGCTGCGCGTCGGCGGCGGCTGCTTCCACCTGGCCACCGACCAGCTGGCGAACTTCCGGCGCGCGGTGGACACCGAGCCGCACGGCCCCGAGCTGGAGCGCATCCTGGCCAAGCTGCGCAAGCAGGGCTGGGAGATCAAGGGTGAGGCGCTGAAGACCAAGCCGCGCGGATACGACGCCGACCACCCGCGCATCGACCTGCTGCGGCACAAGTCGCTCTACGCGGTGAAGCTCTGGGAGCCGGACGACACGCTGCACGAACGCGGTTGTCTGGACCGGGTCCGCAAGTCGTGGCGGCAGGTGCGCGCGTTCAACGAGTGGGCCCGCGACCACGTCGGCGTCAGCCAGCTGCCTCGCCGCTGAGCCACAGTTTTTCGCCGGTGGACAGCAGAATCCGGTTGCCGAGCGGGAAAGCGACGGCCTGCGGGGCCGCTTCCGGCAGGGCCATCTCCGTGCCGCAGCCGGTCCACAAGCGAGCCTGACCGCCGATCCTGCCGGTGGTGAGCACGTGTTCCCCGGCGAAGGCGAGGCCGGTGATTTCGGGCAGCTGCGCGGGATCGAGGCCCGGCCCCTCCGCCAGCGACCAGCTCCCGCCGGGCGCCGACCGCCAGCACGCCATTCGCTGGGTGTCCGACCGGGACAGCCCGGCCACCACGCACGCCGTGTCCGCGCAGGCGACCCGCGTGGCGGTCACGTCGGTCGCACCGGCGGGCCGGGGGAGTTCGGTCCGCTGCCAGTTCCGGCCGTTCTCGGAGGTCCAGACCAGAGGGGAGAACCGCCGGTCGGCACGCACGTCCCCGACGGCGGTGAACCGCGAACCGGCCGCCGCGACGCCGAGCGCGCGGGTCTGCGCGCCGGGCGAACTGAGCAATGCCGGTTCATCGTCGAGCCGGGACCACGCCTGACCGTCCGGCGAGGTCCACAGCGCGGCGCCGGGGCCGGTGGCCGGGTGGTCCCACTGCCCGGAGAGCACGGACGCCGCCGGGGTGGTCGCGGTGCCGTTGACCGCCATCGCGCGCGGGCCGCCGAGCAGTTCGAAGGGCTGAGGGTGGTCGGTGAGCCCGGCCGCGTCGCCGGACCAGAGGGTCAGTCGCGCGCTGCCGTGCGCGCCGCCGAAGGCGCGGCCGAGCGCGAGCAGCCTGCCGTCCGCCGCCGACGGCTCGATCAGTTCGGCCTGCCCGCCGTATCCACCCGCGGTGTGCAGCGGCAGCGGCCGCCAGCCGGTGTCCGGGGTGCCCAGCCAGGCCGCGGGCGCACGGCCGTCCGACCCCGGCAGCGACCCGGTGAGCAGGATCTCCTCACCCGATCGGGTGAACCCGAGGACGCGTGCTCCGGGTGACGGCGTGGTCAGCTCCGACCAGGCGGGCGGCGGTGGCGCGGGGCCGGGCGCGCAGGACACGAGGGCCACGGCCACCAGCACCGCCAGCGCCTTGAGCACCGTCGGAGCATACAAAGGGTTACTACCGAGCGAACACGGAAAGAAACAGGTTGAATCGGTCTCGGGATCGGTAAAGACGTGGCCGCGATAAGGGTCTACGCTGTCTGAACGTGAGCCGACGCGCGAAGATCGTTTGTACCCTTGGCCCCGCGACCGCCAGCCCGGAGAAGGTGCGGGCCCTCGTCGACGCCGGGATGGACGTGGCGAGGATGAACTTCAGCCACGGCACTCACGGCGACCACAAGGAGGTCTACGACGTCGTCCGGGCGGCGGCGGCGGAGACCGGGCGCGCGGTCGGCATTCTCGCCGACCTCCAGGGCCCCAAGATCCGCCTGGGCACCTTCGCCAACGGCCCGGTCGAGTGGCGCAACGGCGACATCGTGCGCATCACCGTGGAGGACGTGGCCGGGACCCACGAGCGCGTCTCCACCACCTACAAGGGCCTCGCGAACGACGCCAAGCCCGGTGACCGCCTGCTGGTCGACGACGGCAAGGTCGGCCTGGTGGTCCAGGAGGTCGACGGCCAGGACGTGGTCTGCGAGGTCACCGAGGGCGGCCCGGTCAGCAACAACAAGGGCGTCTCGCTGCCCGGCATGGACGTGTCCGTGCCCGCCATGTCCGAGAAGGACATCGAGGACCTCGAGTTCGCGATGCACCTGGGCGTGGACTTCGTGGCGCTGTCGTTCGTCCGCTCGCCCGCCGACATCGACCAGGTGCACCAGGTGATGGACCGGGTCGGCAAGGGCCGCGTGCCGGTGATCGCCAAGCTGGAGAAGCCCGAGGCGGTCTACAACCTCGAAGCCATCGTGCTGGCCTTCGACGGGGTCATGGTCGCGCGTGGTGACCTGGGCGTGGAGCTGCCGCTCGAGCAGGTCCCGCTGGTGCAGAAGCGCGCCATCCAGATCGCCCGCGAGAACGCCAAGCCGGTGATCGTGGCCACCCAGATGCTCGACTCGATGATCAGCAACTCCCGGCCGACCCGCGCCGAGGCCTCCGACGTGGCCAACGCGGTGCTCGACGGCACCGACGCGGTGATGCTGTCCGGTGAGACCAGCGTCGGCCGCTACCCGGTGGAGTCGGTGGCCACCATGGCCAAGATCATCCAGGCGGTGGAGACCGACTCGCCGCAGGTCCCGCCGCTGAGCCACGTGCCGCGGACCAAGCGCGGCGTGATCTCCTACGCCGCCCGCGACATCGGCGAGCGGCTCAACGCCAAGGCGCTGGTCGCCTTCACCCAGTCCGGTGACACCGTGCGGCGGCTGGCCCGGCTGCACACCCGGCTGCCGCTGCTGGCCTTCACCCCGGAGGAGAGCGTGCGCAGCCAGCTCGCGCTGACCTGGGGCACCGCCACCAGGATCGTGCCGAAGGTGGGCTCCACCGACCAGATGATCCAGCAGGTCGACCACGCCATGGTCGAGATGGACCGCTACCAGCCGGGCGACCTGGTGGTGATCGTGGCCGGGTCCCCGCCGGGCACGGTCGGTTCCACCAACCTGATCCGCGTGCACCGCCTCGGTGAAGACGATCACGCCTGAGCGCATCCCGGATGCGTGCTTTGCCGGGATAGGGTTTCCGGCATGACTGAGGTCGCCCGAGCCGCCGCCACCGAGCTGGACAACAACGTCGGCCAGGGCGGCCAGGTGGTGCTCGACCGCCTGGTCTCCCTGCTCGACCTGGAGCGGATCGAGGAGAACATCTTCCGCGGCGTCAGCCCGCCGCACTCGCCGGTGCGGGTGTTCGGCGGGCAGGTCGCCGGGCAGGCGCTGGTCGCGGCCGGGCGCACGGTGCCGTCCGAGCGCACGGTGCACTCGCTGCACGCGTACTTCATCCGCGGCGGTGATCCGCGGGTGCCGATCGTCTACGAGGTAGACCGCATCCGCGACGGGCGCTCGTTCACCACCCGCCGGGTGGTCGCGGTGCAGCACGGCAAGGCGATCTTCGCGTTGTCGGCATCGTTCCAGAAGGCGGAGCCGGGCATCGAGCACGCCGACGAGATGCCCGACGTGCCCGCGCCCGAGACGCTGCCGACCGTGCAGGAGCGGATCGAGGGTTACCCCGCACTGGAGGGCCTGCACAGCCGGCCGCGGCCGATCGACCTGCGTTACGTCAACGACCCGCCGTGGGTCACCCGCGGTACCGGGAGCCCGGCCACGCGCAACCAGGTGTGGATGCGCGCCGACGGCACCCTGCCGGACGACCAGTTGCTGCACGTCTGCGTGCTGGCGTATGCGTCGGACATGACCCTGCTGGACTCCCCGCTGGCCAGGCACGGCGCGTACTGGGAGCTGGACAAGGTGCTCGGCGCCAGCCTGGACCACGCGATGTGGTTCCACCGCCCGTTCCGGGCCGACGAATGGTTCCTCTACGACACCGAGTCGCCGTCCGCCTCGAACGCGCGGGCACTGGCCACCGGCCGCTTCTTCGCCGCCGACGGCACCCTCATCGCGACGGTGGTGCAGGAAGGCCTGCTACGCGTCCTGTGAGCCGCCGAGCCGTTCGCTGACCCGCCGAGCGTCCTCGATGGACACGGCGTCCTCGACGGACACGGTGGCCTCCGCTGTGGCGGTGGGGTGTCACGAATGTGGCTTTCGGGACGCCAAACGTCTCGAAAGCCACATTCGTGACACTCGGGGCACGCCTGGGAGGGCGGCATGGTCGCGTCGGGCTGCCCGAGCAGGCGGGCTGGGCGCGTCTCCGAGGGGCCTTACTCGCCCCCGGCCGGGCGTTTGCGGTGTCGTCGCCGTTGCGCCGGGCGGGTGATTTCCGCCGGGAGGCCGTCTCCGAGGGCGAGCCGCGCTGCCACGTAAGCGCGACACGGCACGGGTGGGTGAGGGTTTCGCCACCGGCGCCATCGGCGGCCCCGGCACGCCACGCAGCGGCCGCGGGCGTCCGTCCGGTGCTCCGCGAGCACCGCGCGCAACGCGTCGGCCAGAACCGGGATTTCGTGGCGTGCTACCCAGGCGGCGACTTGCGGATCGTCGGTGCCCGCCGATCGGGTGAGGTCGGTCAGCCGAAGTTCCACAATGGCGGCTAAAGGGTTCACGATGTTCAGCTCAGGGTGACCCACGGCGTCCCCGACCCCTCCCCGTAAGTGGTCTTCTCCGAATTTTGCCCGAGGCACTGGCTCCCGGCCCGGAAATGGAGCACACTGCGAGCGTACAACGGCAATGTGCAATTTGCAGTCCACCATCTGGGGACGCGGGCGAAATTGAAGTAGTCAATTCATCACGGCGAGTCTGGGCGGCTGGTTAGATATGACTGGGACATCGGCAAGTGCGGAACACAGTGGAGGTGGGGCAGTGGCGCGAGGACAGGGGCCGACCGTTCGCCGCCGCCGGCTGGCCGGCGAACTGCGCCGCCTCCGGGAGGCCGCCGAGCTGACCATCGACGAGGTCGGCGAGAAGCTTGAGTGCTCCGCGTCGAAGATCAGCCGGATCGAGACCGGGCACGTCGGTGTCACCCCGCGCGACGTCCGCGACATGCTGGAGCTCTACGGCCTGGTCGGCGACGAGCGCGAGGCGCTGGTCCAGCTCGCCAGGGAGGCCCGCAAGCGCGGCTGGTGGCACGCCTACAACGAGGTCTTCACCGGCACCTTCGTCGGCCTGGAAGCCGACGCCAGCTCCCTGCGCGCCTACCAGGCGCTGCTCGTGCCCGGCCTGCTGCAGACCGAGCGCTACGCGCGGACGGTGATCCGCGCGCTGCGCCCGGACGCCGACGAGACCGAGCTCAAGCGCCGGGTCGCGGCGCGGATGGCCCGCCAGGAACTGCTCACCGATCCCTCACCACCGGAGTACTGGGCGGTGATCGACGAGGCGGTGCTGCACCGGCGGGTCGGCGGGTGCGAAGTGATGGCGGAACAGGTTTCCCGGTTGCTCGAAGTGGCGCGGCTGCCGCACGTGACGCTCCAGGTGGTGCCGTTCGGTGCGGGCGCTCATCCGGGAATGGAGGGACCGTTTCTCATCCTCGGTTTTCCGGAGCAGGCAGATCCGGACGTAGTTTACGTGGACAGCACTTCCAGCGGCCTTTACCTGGAGATGCCGGATGATGTGCGCCGCTATACCCTCATGTTCGATCACCTGCGTGCCACTGCCTTGAAACCGGATGACTCGGTCGAACTCATCGCCGAGTCGGCCGATCGGCTGGGTGCGGAGCAAGCAAAGTAAGGAGTGGGGACCATGTCCGAGAACCCTGAATTCCTGACCCGATGGCGCAAGAGCAGCCACAGCGGTGGTGGCAATGACTGCGTCGAAATCGCATTCACCCGTGACGGCGCCGCCGTCCGCGACTCGAAGGACGTCGAGGGCGGTCTGCTCTCCTTCAGCTCCCGGGGCTGGCAGGGGCTGCTGGACGCCACGCGTGCCGGCAGCCTCGACCCCAGCTGAACCCAGCCGCACCGGCCCCTTACCCCCGCCGACCCTGGGGCATGGCGGGAGTAAGGGGCCGAGTCGTGTCCGGACTGCGTGATCGTCCGATGCCGGCGGGCACCCCTCAGCACGACTCTGAGACTCGGCAGAAGAGACCGGGAACAGAGGAGAACGCCATGAGGACCGACTGGATGTGGGACGCCGTGCAGGCCGAGGTCGCCTACCGCACCGACGAGCTGCGCCGCGCGGGCAGGCTGACCAGGGTGGTGCGCTCGACCAGGCCGTACCGCTGGCTGAGCAGCAAGCCACGGGTACACATACCGCAGCAGCGGGACGGGTCGCACGACGCCGCCGCGTAACCGCGATGAGCGCCACAGGCGCCACGCCACGAGCGAAAACCACAGGGCTCCGGGACCGCGGGTAGGCCACAATGCAGACCGTGCCCCGTCTCGGATCCGGAATCCCGCTCGTCGCGCGGACCAGTGAAATGCGCCGGCTTCGTGCCGCGCTCGCCCGTGCCGAGCGCAACGAAGCCGGCGCCGTGCTGTTGTCGGGGGACGCGGGGGTCGGCAAGACCCGCGTGCTGACGGAGCTGGGGGAGCACGCGGCGAGCCGGGGCGCGCTGGTGCTCACCGGCCGCTGCCTGGACGTGCGCGAGGGCGGCCTGCCCTACCTGCCCTTCGCCGAGGCGCTGACCCCGCTGGCCACCTCGGGGGACAGCGCGGTGGCCGACGCGCTGCGCGTGCGCCACGCGCTCGGCAGGCTGCTGCCGCAGCTGGGCACGGTGCTGCCGCCGAGCGCGGAGTACACGCCGGTGTCGGCCAGCGACCACGAGACGATGGGCCCGGTGCGGGCCGAGCGCGACCTCGGCCAGCTCCAGCTGTTCGACGCGGTGCTCGGCCTGCTCACCGAGCTGTCCGAGCGCACCCCGGTGGTGCTGCTGCTGGAGGACCTGCACTGGGCCGACGGCTCGACCCGCAACCTGTTGTCGTTCCTGCTGTCCCGCCTGCGCGCGCAGCGGCTGCTGGTGGTGGCCAGCTACCGCGAGGAGGACGTGCACCGGCGCCACCCGCTGCGGCCGCTGCTGTCCGAGCTGGTCCGGCTGGCCAGCGTGGAGCGGATCGACCTGACGCCGTTCTCCGAGGCCGACGCCCGCCAGTTCGTCGCCGCGCTGGCCGAGTCCACGCTGTCACCCGAGGTGATCACCGAGCTGATCGAGCGGTCGCAGGGCAACCCGTTCTTTCTCGAGGAGCTGATCGCCTCGTGCGGGGACGACGGTTCCGACCTGCCGACCGGGCTGGCCGAGGTGCTGCTGTCCAGGGTGGAGCGGCTGTCCGCGGAGACGCGCCGGGTGCTGCGGCTGATCTCGGTGGCCAACGGCGGGGTCTCGCACGCCGTGCTGAACGATCTGTCCGGTTTGGACGAACTCGCGCTGGACGAGGCGCTGCGTGAAGCCGTGCAGCACCACGTTCTGGTGGTGGACAAGAAGTTCTACCTGTTCCGGCACGCGCTGCTGCGCGAAGCCGTCTACGGCGACCTGCTGCCGGGGGAGCGCACGCGGACCCACGCCCAGTACGCGGACCGCCTGCGGCGCAGACCGGAAACCCGCGGTGGGTACGCGCTGCTGGCCTACCACAGCCTGGAGAGCAACGACCTGCCCACGGCCTTGGCCGCGTCCAAGCGCGCGGCCACCGAAGCCGAGGGGCTCGGCGCGCCGGCGTCCGCGCTCAAGCACACCGAGCAGGCGCTGGCCATCTGGGACGCGGTCCCGGAAAAGGACCGGCCCGAAGGCGTCGACGAGATCAAGCTGCTCAGCGAGGCGTCCTACTTCGCCGGGACTTCGGGTGAGCCCGAGCGCGCGATCGCCTACGCCCGCAGCGCCGTCGAAGCCATCCACGACGGTGTGTCCGTCGAGCGCGCGGCCACGCTGTGGCGACGGCTGGCCCAGGTGCTCGGTGTGCTGGACGGGACGTGGGACGAGTCGGTGGAGGCCATCGGCAAGGCGTGGGAACTGGTCGAGCGCGCGGAGGCCTCGCGCACGCGGGCGTGGGTGCTCTCCACCAGGGCGATCATCCAGCGCGGGGACAACGACATCGCCGGTGCGCTGTGGAGCGCGCAGAGCGCGGTGGCCGACGCCCGCGCGGTCGGCGCGGACGGCGCCGAGGCGGACGCGCTGGTCACGCTCGGCGCGCTCGCCGAAACCGAGGGGCACATCGAAGAGGCCCGCGACCGGTTGCGCCAAGCACAGCTCAAGGCGGAGAAGGCGGGCGCCCTCAACGTCGGGCTGCGGGCCAGGTACTTCCTCGCGTCCAGCTACGAGGAACAGTCCGAAATAGCCGAAGCGCTCGCCGCCTACCGCGAAAGTGCCGACTACGCCAAGGAAAACGGGCTCACCTGGAGCTCGTTCGGGCTGGAGGCGCGGGCCAGGCACCTGTACCTGCGGTACGTCAGCGGCGACTGGCCGACCGAGGACGGGCGCCCGCGGCGAGGGGTGTCCAGCGCGGTGGCGGCCAGGATGACCGCGTCGTGGGTGTACATCGTGGCCGCGCGCGGACGGCTCGCCGAGGCCGAGAAGATGGTCGAGAGCCTGGGCGGGGAGTGGCGCACGGACATCCTGATCGCGATCGCGGGTGGCGCGGTCGGCATCGATCTCGCGTACTGGCGCGGGGAGCACGCCGAAGCGCTGCGCCGGGCCGAGGACGCGATCCAGCGGCTGGAGCAGTTCGATCCGTGGTTGCTCGGCGGGTTGCGCATGGTGGTGCTGGGCATGCGGTCCGCTTCGGCGCTGGCGGCGGCCGCGAGGGTGCGCGGGGACACCGTAGCCGAGGCCGAGGCGGTGGCCAGGGGAGAGGCGTTGCTGGCGCACGGCCGCGCCTGCCTCGAGCACGGCAAGCCGCGGTCGGGCACGCTGGGGCCGGAAGGCCGGGCGTGGCGCGCGCGGCTGGAGGCCGAGGCGCCCGAGTTGCACGGGCGATTCGACCCGGCTGCCTGGGCGGAGACGGTGGCCGCCTTCGGGTACGGCGCGGTCTACGAGCAGGCCGTGTCGCGGCAGCGGTACGCGGCGGCGTTGCTGAGCACCGGGGAAGCCGCCGACGCCGAACGCGCCGCGGCGGAACTGCTGAAGGCGTACGAGGTGGCGGAACGGCTCGGGGCGAAACCGCTCGGGGACAGCATTCGCGACCTCGCGCACCGCGCCCGCGTCGAGCTGCCCGGTCAGGCGCCGCCGCGTGACGTGGTGGACCCGCTGACCGACCGCGAACGCGCGGTGCTGGAGCGGGTCGCGCTGGGCCGGACGAACCGGCAGGTCGGTGAAGAGCTGTACATCAGCGAGAAAACGGTCAGCGTGCACCTGTCCCGCGTGATGGCCAAGCTCGGCGCGAGCCGCCGCGCCGAAGCCGTGGCTATCGCGAAGGACCGCGGTCTGCTGGCCGGTTAGTCCCGGCGGAGGTGACGCCGGGTTTCGTCGACCGTCAGCGAGAAGACGTCCGGCCGCGAGTAGTGGCCCGGCCAGCAGGTCACCGGACGGTCCGGCGGTCAGGGCCAGCTTGCGGTGCTTGCCCGCGTACCCGGTCGCCGGATCGAGGAACACCGCCGTGCAGTACAAAGTGGACCCGTCGCGCTCGACCACCCCGTCCGTGTGTCCTCGCTCGCCCCGAGCTGGAGCGCCGAGAGGGCATCAGCCGATCGCCGCGACCGCTTCGACCTCGATCAGCAGGTCCGGCCGGACCAGGCCGGCCACCTGGACGAGCGAGCTGGTCGGCGGCCGTTCGGTGTCGACGAACTCGTCCCGCACCTGCCGTACCGTCGCCAGCGCGGAGGTGTCGACGACGTAGAAGGTGAGCTTGAAGACGTCCGTCCAGGTCGCGCCCGCGGCGGCGAGGGCGGCGCCGACGTTGTGCATCGCCTGGCGGGTCTGGGCCGCCCAGTCCCCGGCGGGCGCGACGGTGCCGTCCGCGGCGATCGGCACCTGGCCGGAGGTCCAGACCAATCGGCTGCCGGGGCCGACGCTGGCCACGTGGCTGTACCCGTTGGGCTGGGGAAGCGTGTCCGGCGTGGAGAACTCGATGTCGGCCATGCCGGACATCCTATGGCCGCGTCAGCGGGGCAGGCGCCGCAACGCTTTCATGCTCGCGGTCATGCCCTTCACCCACAGCTTCGGCGGCAGCCCGCGGAACGGGCGCAGCTTCAGCCCGCGCTGCACCGCGATCGACTGCGCCTCGGTGTACTTGAGCAGTCCTTCGGCACCGTTGCGGCGGCCGACGCCGGAGTCCTTCATCCCGCCCATCGGCACGCCGACGCTGCCGAAGGTCGCCGCGTAGCCCTCGTTCACGTTGACCGTGCCCGCCTTCAGCCGGGCCGCCACCGCCGCGCCCGCCCGCGTGTCGGTGCACCACACGCTCGCGTTGAGGCCGTAGTCGGTGTCGTTCGCGCGCTCCACCGCGTCGTCGATCTCGGTGTAGCCGTAGATCGACACCACCGGGCCGAAGGTCTCCTCGGCGAACACCTTCGCGGCCGGGGTGACGTCGGTGAGCACGGTCGGCGCGTAGAACAGCGGGCCGAGGTCGGGGCGCGGGTGCCCGCCGGTGAGCACGGTCGCGCCGTTGGCCCGCGCGTCGTCCACGTGCGCGGTGACGTTCGCGAGCTGGCTCTCCGAGGTCAGCGAGCCCATGTCGGCGGAGTGGTCGAGCTTGGCACCCAGCCGCAGCGCCTCGGTCTTCGCCACGAAGGCCCGGGTGAACTCCTCGCGAATGCTTTCGTGGACGTAGATCCGCTCGACCGAGACGCACAGCTGCCCGGCCGACGAGAAGCACGCGGTGACCGCGCCCGCCGCGGCCTTGGCCGGGTTCGCGTCCGGCAGCACGATCATCGGGTTCTTGCCGCCGAGTTCCAGCGAGTAGCCGGTGAGCCGCCCGGCGACCTGCTCGGCCAGCCGCTTGCCGGTCGGCGTGGAGCCGGTGAAGCAGAGGTAGTCGGATTCTTCGACCAGCGCGTCGCCGATCGCCGAACCGCGGCCGAGCACGATCTGCCACACCCCGGCGGGCAGTCCGGCCTCCTCGGCGAGTTCGTGCAGCCACAGCGCGGACAGCGAGGTCTGGTTGTCGGGCTTCTGCACCACCGCGTTGCCCGCCGCCAGCGCGGGCAGCACGTCCATCGCGGTCAGCGCGAGCGGGTAGTTCCACGGGGTGATCACGCCGATCACGCCCTTGGGGTGGCGGATCTCACCGGCCTTGGTGAGCACCGGGATCACCCCGGCCGCGCGGCGCGGGGACAGGATCCGCGCGCTGTGCTTGCCGTAGTAGGCCGCGACCAGCGCCGAGCCGCTGACCTCGTCGAAGGCGTCCAGCCTTGCCTTGCCCGCTTCGACCTGGACCAGGTCGAGCACCTCGTCCTGCCGGTCGAGCAGCAGGTCGTGCAGGCGGATCAGGATGCGCTGCCGCTCGGCCACGGGCACCGCCGCCCAGGCGCGCTGCGCCGTCCTCGCCTCGGCGAAGGCGGCGCGTGCCTCGGCGTCGTTCGCCTGCGGCAGCGACGCGGTGATCAGGCCGGTGAACGGTGAGGTGATTTCGGCCGGCGCGCGGTCGGCTCCGCCGGTGGCGCGGCGGACCAGCTGGGCGGCCCGCGCGGCCGAAGGCGCGCCGACCACGCCGCCCACCGTGCTCGGCCGGGAGGACTGCTGTCCGGTGGGCGCGGGGGTGGTGCTGGTCATGAGCGACTCCGTTCCGTGGCGAGGTTACCCGTCAGTACAGCATACCGGCGGTAGGCGAAACGAATCCGTAGAACGTGAAAGGCACTCACGTTACTCTGGTTGCGGGTGCCATGAACGGCCCACCCCGGGCCGTTCATGGCAGCGAGGGCGCTACTTCGGCGGCTCCTCGTCCTTCTTCTCTTCGGTCTTCTCTTCGGTTTTGCCGGCTTCGGCCTCGGCAGCTGGTTTCGCGTCCAGCGATTCGGTCGCCGCCGCCTGGGTGAACGGCGAAATGTACGGCTCGGGCGCGGGCGGGACCGCTGGTGGGGGCGGCGGTGCGGGTGGCGGCGACATCGGCGGCACTGGTGGCGCGAACCCGTGTGGTGGCGTCCTCGGCTCCACGAACATCTGGACACCGGGCCCCGGCGGCGGGCCCGCCACCGCACGCGAACCGGCCGCGGGCAGCCAGGCGACCACCAGCGCCAGCAGCGCCACCCCGCCACCGCAGATCAGCACCCACAGCCCGGTCTCCAGGTGGTACACCGTCCGGAAGGAGCCGCGGCCGACTTCGTCCGTCACGGCCATGCTTTCCAGGCTCGTCGCGGTCAGCGCGACCATCCACACCGCGACCACCGCGCCCGCGGTGGCGGTGCTCAGCATCAGGCGGGAACCCGCGCGCACGCCGGGATTGGCGCCGCGCCCGGCCGAAGCCACCGTGACGAACGCGCCGATCAGCAGGATCGCGGCGGCCACGGTCAGCACGATGCCGAACCGCGGCGGGTGCGCGCCCTCGGGTTCGGCGAAGGAGGCCGAGGCGACGTCGTTGTCACCGCTTTCGTCCATGATCCACTCCCAGCCGGTGGTCTGCTGGGAGAAGCTCTGCTCGCCGTCGTGGACGATCAGGTATTCGGTGTAGGGCAGGAAACTGCCGAAGATCAGCAGGCCGGCGGCTACCAGCGCGAGCACGCCGGCCGCCACGGAGAAGCCGTGCACGCCGGGCCGCCGCGGCGGCGGGGGCGGTGGCTGGTGGTGCGGCTGGAACTGCGGCGGCATCGCCGGGGGCGGCGGGGTCGCGCCTACGGTCATCGAGGACTCCTGTCGATGCTGGGGACGTCCTCACCATCGCGGGAAAAGTGCCGGAGGGTAGCCGCGGCGCGACCTTCGAGACCTAACCGTGCCCGTAGAGCAGGACCGCGATCCGCTTCCACTCGTCGAGCAACTGCTTGCGCCGCTTGGGATCCCCGCCGAGTTCGGCGTCCAGCGCCAGCCCCCTGGTGAGGTTGACGGTCAGCCAGAACAGCACCTCGGCGCGTTCACGCGGCAGCTCGCCCGCCACCACCGAGATCTGCTCCAGGGTGGAGCGCCCCAGCGCGCGGTCCACCGGCCGGATCGCCGCACGCAGCTCGTCGTCGGTGCGCGCGGCCACCCACAGCTCGGTGACCGCGGTCGCCAGCGTGCCCGAGTAGCCCTCCCAGAGCAGGTCGATCGCGGCCGGGATGCCGTCCGCGCCCGACGGCAGCCGCTCCAGCGAGGCGGCCAGCTCGGACTTGAGCCGGTTCGTCAGGTGCTCGACGGCGGCGGCCATCAGCTCCGCCTTGGCCGAGAAGTGGTGCTGCACCGCGCCTTTCGACACCCCGGCCCTGGCGCAGATCTCCTGCACCGAGGTGCGCGCGTAGCCGAGGTCCACCAGGCAGTCGATGGTCGCGTCGAGCAGGGCGGTCCGCGTCTGCGCCCGCCGCTCGGCCTGGGTGCGGTGTGTTGTGCCGGTCACAGCGAAACCCCGTTCCGCCGGGCTTTACCCGGCCTGGGCTCCAGATGTACATTCCGAGCAGAACTTACATTCCGATTGGCATGTTTTCCAGTCCGGAGGGTCCGCCGTGCCACTGCAGATTCAGAAGAGCTCATGGAGCAACCCCGATCTCGAGGACTTCCGCGACCTCGCGCGCACCTTCTGCCAGAAGGAACTGGTGCCCAACCAGGAACGCTGGATGGCGGAGAAGAAGGTCGACCGCGAGCTGTGGACGAAGGCCGGTGAGGTCGGCCTGCTCGCGCTGTCCATCCCGGAGGAGTACGGCGGTGGTGGCGGCACGTTCGCCCACGAGGCCGTGCTCTACGAGGAGCAGGCCCGGTGCGGGGACGGCGCCTGGGGCGTCACGGTGCACAACGGCATCGTCGCGCACTACCTGCTGCACTACGCGACCGAGGAGCGCAAGCGCGAGTGGCTGCCGAAGTTCGCCTCCGGCGAGTTCGTCGGCGCGGTCGCGATGACCGAGCCCGGCACCGGCTCCGACCTGCAGAACATCAAGACCCGCGCGGTCCGCGACGGCGACGAGTACGTGCTCAACGGCGCCAAGACCTTCATCACCAACGGCTACCACGCCGACCTGGTGGTGGTCGCCTGCAAGACCGATCCGGACGCCGGTGCGCAGGGCGTGTCGCTGATCGCGGTGGAGACCGACACACCGGGCTTCCGCCGCGGCCGCGTGCTGGACAAGGTCGGGCTCAAGGGCCAGGACACCGCCGAGCTGTTCTTCGACGACGTGCGCGTGCCCGCGGCGAACCTGCTCGGCGAGGAGGGCCAGGGCTTCATCCAGCTGATGCAGCAGCTCCCGCAGGAGCGGCTGATCATCGCGGTGACCGCGGTGGCCGGCATGGAGGCGGCGATCGACCAGACCATCGCCTACACCAAGGACCGCACCGCCTTCGGCAGGCCGATCTTCAACTTCCAGAACACCAAGTTCAAGCTCGCCGAAGCGGCCACCGAAGCCGCGGTGGCACGTGCCTTCCTCGACCAGTGCATCGAGCGCCACCTCAAGGGCGAGCTGGACGTGCAGGGCGCGGCGATGGCGAAGCTGTGGACCACCGAGCGGATCAACCGGGTGGTCGACGACTGCCTGCAGCTGTTCGGCGGTTACGGCTACATGACCGAGTACCCGATCGCGCGGGCCTGGGCGGACATCCGGATCTCCCGGATCTTCGGCGGGACCAGCGAGATCATGAAGGAAATCATCTCGAGGACGCTCTGACATGCCCGACAAGACCGGCCCGCTGTCCGGGCTCAAGGTGATCGAACTGGCCGGGCTCGCCCCCGCGCCGTTCGCCTGCACGATCCTCGCCGACCTCGGCGCGGACGTGATCCGGGTGGACCGCGCGAAACCGGGCGAGGACGTGCTGGGCTTCGCGTACGACCCGCTGATGCGCGGCCGGCGCACGATCGGCGTGAACACCAAAACGCCGGAGGGCGTGGAGCTGGTGCTCAAGCTGGCCGAACGCGCCGACGTGCTGATCGAGGGCTTCCGCCCCGGCGTGGCCGAGCGGATGGGGCTGGGGCCGGAGCAGGTGCGTGCCCGCAACCCGCGGCTGGTCTACGGCCGGATGACCGGCTGGGGCCAGGACGGCCCGCTCGCGCCGGCCGCCGGGCACGACATCAACTACATCGGCCTGGCCGGTGCGCTGGAGCCGGTCGGCCGGGCGGGGGAGCGGCCGGTGCCGCCGCTGAACCTGGTCGGCGACTTCGGCGGTGGCGGCCTGCTGCTGGCGATGGGCGTGCTCGCGGCGTTGTACGAGCGGACCTCGTCCGGGAAGGGGCAGGTGGTCGACGCCTCGATGGTGGACGGCGCGGCCCTGCTCACCACGCACCTGCACGGCCTGCGGGCGGCGGGTGTGTGGCCGGGGGAGCGCGGCGACAACATGCTCGACGGCGGCGCGCCGTTCTACGACACCTACGAGACCGCCGACGGCAAGTACGTGGCGGTCGGCGCGATCGAGATGCGCTTCTGGGCGGAGCTGGTCAAGGTGCTCGGCCTGGACCCGGCCGAGCTGCCGGTGCACGTGGACAAGAACGAATGGCCGCGGCTGCGCGAGATCCTCACCGCGGCGATCGGCAAGCACACCAGGGACGAGCTGGTGGCCATGGCCGAGGGCACCGACGCCTGCCTGACCCCGGTGCTCTCGCCGTGGGAGGCGGCCGAGCACCCGCACAACCGGGCACGCGGCACCTTCGTCGAGATCGGCGGGGTGGTGCAGCCCGCGCCGGCGCCGAAGTTCGACCGGACGCCGCCGGGGACGCCGGAGGCCCCGCACGACAAGGGCGCCGACACCGACGAGGTGCTGGCGGAGTACGGAGTGACCGAAGTGGACCAGCTTCGGAGTGCGGGAGTCATTAGTTAACGTGCGGTAACTGCCTGTGTTCGGAACACGCTCGGTCAGCTCGGTACACCATCGAGTGCCGGGCGTGTCCGACCGGGTAATCGGCCGCCCGGCTTCTACACTGGGTGGGAGATCGTCACCTACTCGGCGTGAACGGCAGTACGCATTGGCGTGAAAGCCTGTTCGAATCGGGTGTGGGCGGGGCAGGATGACGGTCGAGGGTGGTTTTGGAGTACGGCGACGCCGACCGCGTGGCCGCCGGGTACACCAGGATGGAGCCATGTCGCCGCAAATCAAGAAGATTCTGCTCGTCGGCGTCGTGGCGCTCGTGTTGTTCCTGCTGATCACCCAGCCCACGCAGTCCGCGGAGGCGGTGCAGACCGCGCTCGGCTGGCTGCGTGAGGGCGCCGAAGCCATCGTGACCTTCGTGAAGAGCCTGTTCGCCTGACCCGCCGGTAACCGTCCACTTCGGCCGGCCCCGCGTGTGCGACGCGGAGCCGGCCGAAGTGGTGTCCGGATAGGGCGAAATCACGCTTAGTCACCATTCCCAGAATTCGGGCGGATCGCTCGACCATCCGGGTGGATATCGACGATTAATGCACTGGTAGACCGATTCATCCGCGGCAAACACTGGCGGAAGCGGGGCCGTGCCCCCTACGGTGCTCACATTGCGTGATCGTCTGGTTCTCATGGATCCGCGTCGGCTCCCCGTTTCGAACAAAGCCCCCAGCTGTTCGACCCGGGCTGAACCCAACGCGGCGCATGGGTAAGGAGGCAGGGATGACCGGGGATCCCGGAGTGGACGCGTTGATCCAGCAGTGGGCCGCCGAGCGAGAGCAGAGCGCGGAGGAGCGCGAAGCGGACCGGATCGCGTCGGCGTGGCTCGCCGACATGCCGCAGGCCCCGCCGGGGATTCCCGGGCAGCGGGCGAGGACCGGTTCGACCGGCTGGGCGCCGCTGGAGGCGGCCGACCCCGGTTACGTGGAAGCGATGCGCGACCGGCTGCCGGAGGTGCCGGTGGAGCTGCTCAGCGCGGCCGCCGGCTGGTGGCAGATGATCGGGCCGGTGGCCGAAGCCGAGAAGTGGTGGGACGCCGGGATCAGCCCGCTCGACCAGCGCGCGCTGGACTACCGCGCGGCCGGGCTCACCCCGGCCGACCTGAGCAAGCGGCTCGGCCCGATGACCGTGCTGCAGCACCTGCGCCGCGGCAGCGCGCCCGCGTGGTGCGTGGCCAGGCTCGCCCGCCAGCGCCGCGACGCGGGCTGAGTCGGCTGGCCGAGGTTCCCAGCTGGCGAGCCGCGTCCGCGAAAGCGCGTGCGTAACGCTAGCCTGCGCCGAGTCGTTGTCCTGACGAAGTCGGTGTGGGTGGAGGGTTCGCGAGTTGACCAAGGTCCGAGCCGGGGTGGCCGCTGCCGCCGGGCGAGCGGGAATCGTGACCGCGGTGCTCGCGGTGGCCGGAGCCGGGGTGTGGGTGGTCGCCAAGGCCAGCGTGCCCGAGGCCGGGCCGATCACCACCGAGATCCCCGCGTTGCAGGTGCAGGCCGCGCCGGTGGAGCCGGGCACGCTCGCCCCGGTGGACGCCTCGGTCGGCGGGGCGCAGCAGCAGGGGCAGCCGCAGCAGCGGTCCGGTGAGGACCTGCTGGCCGGCTGGTCGCAGCGGGCGGCGGCGGTGATGGGTGTGCCGGCGCGGGCGCTGAGGGCGTACGGCAACGCGGAGCTGGCGGTGCGGGCGGAACTGCCCGGCTGCAAGCTGTCGTGGGCCACGCTCGCCGGGATCGGGCGAATCGAGTCGAACCACGGGCAGTACGGCGGGGCCGCGCTGGGTGCCGACGGCCTGCCGTCGAAGCCGATCATCGGCGTGCCGCTGGACGGCTCGCCGGGCGTCAAGGCGATCGGCGACACCGACGGCGGCCGGTTCGACGGGGACTCCACGCACGACCGCGCGGTCGGCCCGATGCAGTTCATCCCCGGCACGTGGGCGAAGTACAACTCCGACGGCAACGGTGACGGCGTCGGCGACCCGCAGCAGATCGACGACGCCGCGCTGGCCGCCGGGCGCTACCTGTGCGCGGGCGGGCGCGACATGTCCGCGGCGCAGGGCTGGTGGGCCGGGATCATGTCGTACAACAACTCGATCGAATACGCGCAGAAGGTCTTCGGCCTCGCGGACGGCTATGCCAAGTCCGCGCGCACCGTCGCCCCGAGCTGACCTCGCGCCTCCCGGCCCCGGTCCTGAACACGAATGTGGCTTTCGGGGCGAAAAACGCCCCGAAAGCCACATTCGTGTCCTGGCGGGCGGGGCGAGCCCCACGTTCGAGTGAGCGAGCGCCCGGGCTCTGCCTCGGGCAGGCGGGCATGTCACGAATGTGGCTTTCGAGACGCGGAACGTCCCGAAAGCCACATTCGTGACACCTCGGCGCCCGGCGAATCGGGCATATCGCGACCAGGTGTGCGGTGGCTCACCCGGACGGGGGTGCTAGCGTCGAAGCGTGTCCATGGCCACCTCACCCGTCGCCCGGCGCCTGGCGATCGCCGGGGTTTGCCTGCTGAGCCTGGTGCTCTGCTGCGGGCTGGCCTGGTGGCAGTGGGAGAAGTTCTCCTCGGCCAACGGCACCTTCCAGAACCTGGGTTACGTGCTGCAGTGGCCGCTGTTCGGCCTGTTCCCGGCCTTCATGTTCTGGCGCATCCGCCGGATCCGCCTGCGCGCGGAAGCCGAAGCCGAAGCCGGGACCCAAACGGAGGCCACCCCGCCGCCCGCGCCCAAGCCGGTCCGGCTCCCGGCGCCGCGGGTTTCCGACGAGCAGCCGCTGGACCCCGAGGACGCCGAACTGGCGGCGTACAACGCGTACCTCGCCGAACTCGCGGCACGCGACGAAGAAAGCAGGAAGTAGCAGATGGTGAGCGCCCAAGACGACACGAAGGACGGCACCGAGCGCGCGGCCGCGCTGCGCGGTCCGCTGGCCCGCTTCCGCGTGGCCGCCTACGTCACCGGTGTCGGCCTGCTGGGCCTGGTCGTGGTGATGATCTGGCGCTACGTCTTCGACAACCCCGGCCCGTCGGCGGTGTACTCGCCGATCCACGGTGTGGTCTTCATGGTCTACGCCGCGCTCACCATCGACCTGGCGATCAAGGCCCGCTGGTCGTGGAAGGCGGTGGCCGGGGTGCTGCTCGCCGGGTGCGTCCCGTTCGTCTCGTTTGTCGTCGAGCGCAAGGTCACCGCGAAGACGCTGGCTGGCGAGCAGCTGTAACCCCCTTCC
This sequence comes from Amycolatopsis albispora, assembly GCF_003312875.1. Classification (NCBI taxonomy): domain Bacteria; kingdom Bacillati; phylum Actinomycetota; class Actinomycetes; order Pseudonocardiales; family Pseudonocardiaceae; genus Amycolatopsis; species Amycolatopsis albispora. The sequence goes on along the minus strand of NZ_CP015163.1, from coordinate 3,522,731 downwards.
GCCGGAAGGTCAGCGCGACCAGCAGCGTGCCGGTGGCGATGATCGCCGCCGCGGTGAACGCCGCGGTCATGCCGGTGGTCAGCCGCAGCCCGCCGGTCGTCTCGCGGGAAGCCACGCCGAACACGGTCACCAGCACGGCCAGCCCCACGGTGGTCCCGAGTTGCTGCATGGTCTGCAGCACCCCGCCGGCGGCACCGGCGTCCGACGGCCGCACGCTCGCCATGATGATCACGTTGAGCGGGGTGAACGCGGTGCCCGCGCCCAGCCCCATCAGCAGCAGCGGCCCGAACAGCCCGGGGAAGTAGGCGGTGTCCGGGCTCAGCCGGGTCAGCCAGGCGAGCCCGGCGACCATCAGCAGGCACCCGGTGACGGTGAGCGCCTTCGGCCCGAACCGGGGCAGCAGCCGCGGCACCAGCCGGCTCAGCCCGAACACCGCGCCGGCCATCGGCAGGAAGGCGAACCCGGTGGCCAGCGGGCCGAACCCGCCCAGCTCCTGCATGAACTGGGTGAGGAAGTAGAACATCGACATCATCGCCATCGGGCCGAAGAAGAAGTTCAGGTAGGCCGCGGCGCGGTCGCGGTCGGCGAACAGGGACAACGGCATCAGCGGCTGCCGCGTGCGCAGTTCGACCAGCACAAAAACGGCCAGCAGCACCAGCCCGGCGGCCAGGCCGAGCACGGTGATCGCGGCGGTCCAGCCGCCGGTGGCCGCGTGGTTGAAGCCGTACACCAGCGCCCCGATGCCGAGGGTGGCCAGCAGCGCGCCGGGCAGGTCGAGCCGCGCGCGGGTGCGGGGCGGTTCGACCACGAACCGCGCGGCGAGCAGGCAGACCGCGATGCCGAACGGCACGTTGATGAACAACGCCGCCCGCCACGAGAACCAGTCGGTGAGCAGGCCGCCGACCAGCAGCCCGACCGCGAACCCGCCGCTGGACATGCTGGTGAACAGGGCCAGCGCCCTGGTGCGCGCGGCTGGTTCGGTGATCGTCGTGGTGATCAGCGCGAGCGTGCTCGGCCCGGCCGCCGCGGCGCCGACGCCCTGCAGCACACGGGCCGCGACCAGCCAGAACGCCGAGTCGGCGAGCCCGCCGAGCAGGGACGCGGCGGTGAACACGGCCACGCCGCCCAGGAACAGGCGCCGCCTGCCGAACAGGTCGCCCGCGCGGCCGCCGAGCAACAGCAGCCCGCCGAAGACCAGGCTGTACGCGGTGATCACCCAGGACAGCCCGGTCGGGCTGAAGCCGAGTTCGGCCTGGATGCCGGGCAGCGCCACGTTCATCACGGTGACGTCGAGGACCAGCATGAGCTGCGTGGTGAGCACGGTGGCCAGCGCCAGGCCGGGCCGGGCGGCCGGTGGTGCCGGAAGCGTGGAGGTGGACACGGATGTCTCCAAAGTGGATGCGGGAACCCCAGGAAAGCTAAACGGAGAGATTGTCCGGTTAGCCGTGGGGTTAGCATAGGGAGAGACTCTCCGCTTCCGCAAGCCTAACCGGAGAATCTATCCGCTTAGCCTGACGAGGAGGTCGCGATGCGTGCCGACGCCCGCCGCAACTACGAGCGGATCGTCGCCGTCGCGCGGGAGCTGTTCGCCGAGAAGGGCACCGACGTGCCGCTCGACGAGGTGGTCAAGCGGGCCGAGGTCGGCGCGGGCACGCTGTACCGGCACTTCCCGCAGCGCGACGCGCTGGTCGAAGCGGTCTACCGCGGGGAGATCGAGGCGCTGGCCGACTACGGCCGCGAACTCGCCGCCGAGGCCGCGCCCGAGAAGATCATGCCGCTCTGGTTCCAGGAGCAGGTCCGGTTCTTCACCCGCAAGAAGGGGCTCACCGTCGCGCTCAAGGCGTCCCTGGACCGGGACCGCGAGGTGTTCGCCTGGGCGCACGCCGTGCTGCACGAGGTCGCCGCCGAGGTGCTCGCCGCGGCGGGAGAGCACGTCCGGTCCGACGTCACCAACGTGGACCTGCTGCGCCTCGGCCACGGCCTTTGTGTGGCCACCGAGCAGGCCACGCCCGAGGAGGCCGGGCGCCTGCTGGACATCGTGGTCGGCGGTCTACGCCCGGCCTGAGTGCCGCAGCGAGTACGGCGGCACGGTGCCGCCGCGCAGCGTTTCGGCGTCCACTGAGGACGGACGGTAGGGCAGCGTGGCCAGCCGGGCGGTCATCGTCGCCACCGGGTCCGGCAGCGTGTCGGCGCGCCCGGACAGGAACGCCCACTCGTGCTCGTCCGATCCGAAGTAGACGGTGGTGGCGAACACCTCGGTGAACCGTTGGTACAGCGCGAGCAGGGTCTCGTTGCGCCACAGCGTCGGGCAGCCGGCCTGGCAGCAGACCACCCCGCCCGGCGCCAGCACGCCCGCGCACCGGCGCAGGAAGTCCTTGCCGTACAGGCGGTTGTGCTGCGCCGACGGGTCGGTGTTCTCGTCCGGCAGGTCGATCACCACCACGTCGTAGCGGTGCTCGGTCTCGGCGAGGAACGACCAGCCGTCCCGGTACCACACCCGTGCGGTGTCCGTGCCGCGCTCGGCTTCGGCGAGTTCGGCGGGGGAGTAGCCGTACGGCAGCAGTCCGGCGCAGGTCCGCACCGCCTCGGTGTCGATGTCGACGTGGTCCACGAAGGCCCCGGCGGCCACCGCGATCTGCGTCGCCACGCCCTCGCTGGAGCCGATCACCAGCACCCGCGACCGGCCGTCGGCGAGCAGCAGCGGTGGCACCATCAGCGCCTCGTGGTAGACGAGCTGGCTGGCCTCGGTGCTCTGCCGTTCGTCGTCGCAGAACAGCGAGACGCCCTGGGCGGTGCGCGCGATCACCAGGTGCTGGTAGGCGGTCCGGGTGTCGGCCAGCACCTCGTCCAGCTCCCACACCCTGGTCAGCCCGGCACCGACCGGTTCGACGATGCTCGGCAACTCAGCTCCCGATCGGGTTGTGCGGCAGCACCACGCGGTGCCCGCGGTCGACTGTGGACGAGATCACCGAGCGCGTGCCGAGCGCTTCGGCGAGCAGGCGCACGGCCAGTTCCGGGTCGGCGCGTTCCCCGCAGGTGAACACGTCGACGAACATCGCGCCCAGTTCCGGATAGGTGTGCACGGAGGCGTGGGACTCGGCGAGCATGGCCAGCACGGTCACGCCCTGCGGTTCGAACCGGTGCGCCTGCACGCCGACCACGGTCGCCCCGGCCGACTCCATCACTTCGCGCAGCGCGGACCGCAGGAACCCCTCGTCGTCCAGCAGCGCCGGATCGACCTCGTGCAGCTCGGCCAGCACGTGCCTGCCCGCGAACAACCCGACCTCAGCCGTCATCTTCCACCCCCGTGCCCAGACAATACGTGCGCAGCGGCGGGATCCCGTTGAAGGCCACCGAGGAGTAGCTCGCGGTGTACGCACCGGCGTCGAGGATGTCCAGCCGGTCACCACCACGCAGGGACAGCGGCAGCCGGTACGGGGTGCGCTGGTAGAGCACGTCGTCGCCGTCGCAGGTCGGCCCGGCGACGATCACCGGCCCGGTGCCGGCCGACTGCTCGCCGACCGGCACCAGCCGGTAGGCGATGGCCTCGTTCTCCGTCTCGGCGAGGCCGTTGTACCGGCCGACGTCGAGATAGACCCAGCGCGTCTCGTCCACAGTGGACTTGCGGGCGACCAGCACCACTTCGGTGCGGATCAGCCCGGCGGGGGCCACCAGCGCGCGGCCCGGTTCCATCAGCAGCTCCGGTACGCCGTCCGGGAAGTGCCGCCGCAGCGAGCCGAAGATGGCGTCCGCGTAGTCGGCGGGCGCCGGGGCGTGCTCGCGGTAGGTGATGCCGAGGCCGCCGCCGAGGTTGAGCCTGCGCACGGGTACCTCGGCGGCGATCTTCGCCGCCGCCGCGATCCCGGCGTCCCAGGCCCGCGGGTCCAGTTGCTGCGAGCCGACGTGGAAGGCCACCCCGGCCGCGTCGAGCCCGAGCGCGGCGGCCCGCTTCAGCAGGATCAGCGCCAGCTCCGGCTCGCAGCCGAACTTCCGGCCGAACGGGGTGACCGAATCGGGCCCGTCCACCAGGATCCGCACCGACACCGAGGATCCGGGCGCGTGGCGGGCCAGGTTCTCCAGGTCCTCTTCGGCGTCGAAGACGAAGTCGCGGACGCCCGCCGCGTACGCGACCGCGATGTCCGCGGGCTTCTTGATCGTGTTGCCGTAGGACAGGGACTCGGGCCGCGCCCCGCACGCCAGGCACAGTTCGATCTCCGCCGGGCTCGCCACGTCGAACCGCGACCCGGCGGCAACGAGCGCGCGCACCACCGCGGGCTCGGGGTTCGCCTTGACCGCGTAGTACAGCGAGACCTTGTCGAACAGCGCGGACAGCTCGCGGTAGCGGTCGCGGACCACGTCGACGTCGAGCACCAGGCACGGCGTCGGCGGGTCCGCCCGCTCCAGGAAGTCCAGGATTCGATCAGCGCTCACCCGATCGAGGGTAGGTCAGCCGCTGATGCCGGTGATCGAGCGGACCTCCATCTCGGCCTGCTTGCGCGGGTCGGGCTTCTCGCCGAGCAGGGTGCCGACGATCCCGCAGAGGAAGGAGAACGGGATGGACACCAGGCCCGGGTTCTTCAGCGGGAACCAGCTGAAGTCCGCCTGCGGGAACAGCGAGTCCGGCGCGCCGGAGACCACCGGCGAGAACAGCACCAGCACCAGGCAGGCGGTCAGCCCGCCGTAGATGCCCCACAGCGTGCCGGTGGTGTTGAACCGCTTCCAGAACAGCGAGTACAGCAGCGTGGACAGGTTCGCCGAGGCCGCCACCGCGAAGGCGAGCGCGACCAGGAAGGCCACGTTCTGCCCGCTGGCCAGGATGCCGCCGGCGATGGCGAGCGCGCCGATCACCACCGCGGTGAGCCGCGCCACCCGCACTTCCTGCCGCGGCTCTGCCTTGCCGTCCTTGAAGATGTTCGCGTAGACGTCGTGCGCGAACGAGGCCGACGCGGTGATGGTCAGCCCGGCGACCACGGCCAGGATGGTGGCGAACGCCACCGCGGCCACCACGCCGAGCAGCAGCGTGCCACCGATGTGCAGGGCCAGCAGCGGGGCCGCGGAGTTCTCGCGGCCGGGCGCGCCGAGGATCTCGTCGGAGCCGACCAGCGCCGCCGCGCCGAAGCCGAGCACCAGCGTGCAGAGGTAGAAGACCAGCATGCAGGCGGTCGCCCAGACCACCGACCGGCGGGCCTCCTTCGAGTTCGGCACGGTGTAGAAGCGCATCAGCACGTGCGGCAGCGCGGCGGCGCCGAGGATCAGCGCGATCGACAGCGAGACGAAGTCGAGCTTGCTGGTGTCGGTGGCGCCGTAGAGCCCGCCGGGTTCGAGCAGGCGGTCGCCCATCGGGCTGTTGTCGGCGGCCGAGGAGAGCAGGTTCGAGAAGCTGAAGCCGAACTTGCCGAACAGGAAAACAGTCATCAGGGCCACGGTCAGGATCAGCATGGCGGCCTTGATGATCTGCACCCACGTGGTGCCCTTCATGCCGCCGACCAGCACGTAGAGCACCATCACCACACCGACCACGCCGATCACCAGCGCCTGGCCGAAGCCGCTGTCGATGTCCAGCAGGAGCGCGATCAGGCCGCCGGCGCCCGCCATCTGCGCGAGCATGTAGAACAGCGAGATCACCAGCGTCGAGGTGGCCGCGGCGGCCCGCACCGGGCGCTGGCGCATCCGGAAGCTGAGCACGTCGCCCATGGTGAACCGGCCGGTGTTGCGCAGCAGCTCGGCGATCAGCAGCAGGTCGACCAGCCACGCGACGAGGAACCCGATCGAGTAGAGAAAACCGTCGTACCCGTGGATGGCGATCGCGCCGGCGATACCGAGGAACGAGGCCGCGGACAGGAAATCACCCGAAAGTGCGATCCCGTTCTGACGACCGGTGAACGCGCTGCCCGCGGCGTAGTAGTCCGAAGTGGACGAGCTGCGGCTGCTGACCCGGTAGACCACGAACAGGGTGATGGCGACGAACAGCGCGAACACCACGATGTTGACCACCGGGTCGCTGTCCGGGGCCGCGGCGGCGATGGCGGTCACCGGCCGACGCTCCGGCGGATGGCGGCCACCTGCGGGTCGACGCGCCGGTTGGCGAAGCGCAGGTAGGCGGCGGTGACCAGCACGGTGGAGGCGAACTGGGCGAGGCCGAGCACCATCGCCACGTTCACCGAGCCGAAGACGCGGGTGCTCATGAACTCGTGCGCGTACGCCGCGAGCAGCACGAACGCCAGGTACCAGGCGAAGAACAGCAGGCTCATCGGGAAGATGAACCGCCGCAGCCGCGAGCGCAGGCTGACGAACTCCGGGCTCCGCTGGATCGCCTCGTAGTCCGGGCCAGCCTGCTCGGCGGGGTCGTGCCGGAGCACCGACGGGCCGGGGCCGCCGAACATGATCGGGAGCTGCCCGGTGTCCTCCATGGCGTTCCGGGCGGCACCGGCGTTCAGGGCAGGCACAGCGTTCCTGGCGGGCACCGCGTTCCCCGCGGTCCCGCCGTTCACGGCCCTCCGGGCAGGGGGCTCGTTGGTGAGCTCCGGCATCGTTCCTCCTCCGCGAGCTTGGGCGGCGGTCATCGTAACTACGGCCTTTCGGTGTCCGGAAAGCGACCACTGCTGAATCGTGAGAGTCCGAAAAACGATCTTCACCCGGGCTGGAATGCCCTGGTTAAAGCGCGAATAAATGCACCTTGTCACTCGAATTAGTGAAGGCTGCGGTGACGCTCAGTTCTATTCTTAGGCTAGCCTGTGCGACATCAGAGGGCCCGTTCCGGATAAGTGTCACCCGGCCGGATCACCACAGGTGACCGTGGTTGTGTGGGACCACGAGGACCCTCGGATCCCGGTGCCACCGCACCGCCTCCGGTCCGCCGCCGGTAATGATTCTCCATTTACGACAGTGGATGGAAAGAAGATTCCGGCTTCCGTTGAACCAGGATCAACACCACATCATCGGGGATAAATTGCAGCTCAAGTCCGGTCCAAGTGGCACGGTAGGTATGAGTTTGCCAACGCCGATCGTGGGTGCTGGGCTATGTGGGTGACACGGCGTTCGAGGAAAGGGGTGAACTCTGTAACCGGAATTCGGCCCGCCGCCCGTCCGGGTACGGACAACCCGGCGCCCGCTCCGCCCCAGACACCATTTTTGCAGGTCAGTAGGTGTTTGCTGAGCCGTTCGAACAATCACACTATTGGTGTACGATTCCGGCACCACGCTGACTTTTGTGATCGATTGGGTGCTGCTGTTGTCCCCGTGCACGTGCAGATGGCATGTTGCGTTGTGCCGTGCATCCGCCCGGGGCGATGCACGAGCGGCAGCAGCAGCTGAGCGAAGCCGGTGGCCGCGCGCCGGGTGTGGATCGACGTGCTCGACGATGGCGAACAGGGAGTCACTTTCGTGACTGGTGCAGGAGAAGGCCAAGTGCCTGTTGGAAAGCTGCTCGGACGGCCGCCCCGGAGGCCGTCCAGATGGCGCTCGCTGACGCGCTGGCGCGACTGGAACCTGCCGGTCAAGCTGGCCGCGGTGACGCTGGTGCCGATCCTCATCGCGATCGTGCTCGGCGTGCTGACCATCGGCAGCCAGGTGGAGCGCTCGAGCAGCTACCAGCGGATGGACCGGCTGGTCGCGCTCGGCGGTGAGCTCCGCACCACGCTGGCGCACCTGCAGGCCGAGCGGGTGCGCACGGCCGAGCTGCTGGTGCAGACCACCGTCCGTGATTCGCCGGAGCTGGCCGAACTGCGCCTGCGCACCGACGGCGCGCTGCCCGGGCTGGACTCCGCGATCGAGCGGGCCACCTCGCTCGACAGCGGCGTGGTCAGCCCCGCCAGGGAAGCCGACGACCAGCTCTCCCGGTTGAGCCAGATCCGCCAGCAGGTCGACGCGGGCGGGCTCGAACCCGCCGAGGCGATCACCGAATACACCGCGGTGGTGACCGGACTGCTCAAACTGGACACCGCGCTCACCGCGGGCATCAGCGACGAAGCCATCGGCGGCACGCCGACCGCGCTGCACGATCTGCTGGTGGCCAAGGAAGAGGTGTCGCTGGCGCAGGCGCTGGTGAGCTACGGCATCGCCCGCGGCACGCTCTCACCGGCCGAGCTGAACCAGTTGCGCACCACCGAGGTGCGCCTCGCCGACCGGCTCGCCGACTTCCGCGCCGCGGCCTCGCAGTCGCAGCGCCAGGACTTCGACACCACGGTCGCCGGGCCCAGCTTCGAAACCCGCGACACGCTGGTCCGCACCGCGCTCGGCGAGCAGGGCCGCTCGCCGGAGGAGGCGCTGCGGGAGACCTCGGCACAGCAGTGGACGGACAGCTCGACCGCGGTCGGCACCCGGCTTTCCGAGGTCAGCGGCCGGATCGGCGACCAGCTCGGCACGGTGTCGGCGAACCTGGCCGACCAGGCCAGCACCGGCGCCGGTGTGCTCACCGTGCTGCTGTTCGCCGCGCTGGTGCTCGCCGCCGCGGTGGTCTTCCTGATCACCCGGCAGCTGCTGCGCTCGCTGCGGGTGCTGCGGGCCAGCGCGCTGGACATCGCGGAGAAGCAGCTGCCCGGGGCGGTGGAGAACATCCAGGAGGGCCGTCCGCAGAGCACCGACGTGCAACCCGTTCCGGTGTCGTCGAAGGACGAGGTCGGCGAGGTGGCGCGCGCGTTCGACGCGGTGCACAGCCAGGCGCTGCGCCTCGCCGTGGAGCAGGCCGCGATGCGGACCGGCTACAGCAGCGTGTTCGTCAACCTTTCGCGCCGCAGCCAGAGCCTGGTGCAGCGGCAGCTCCAGCTGATCGAGCGGCTGGAGCGCGACGAGGAGGACGCGGACCAGCTGGCCACGCTGTTCCAGCTGGACCACCTGGCCACCCGGATGCGCCGCAACAACGAGAACCTGATGGTGCTCTCCGGCGCCGAACCGGCCCGCCGGTCCGGGCAGCCGGTGTCCACAACGGACATGCTGCGCGCGGCGGTCTCGGAGATCGAGCAGTACCAGCGCGTGGTGGTGCAGCCGCCGCCACCGGCGAGGGTGGTCGGGTACGCGGCGAGCGACCTGATGCGCCTGATCGCCGAGCTGCTCGACAACGCCACCGCGTTCTCCGCGCCGGAAACCCAGGTGACCGTGGCGACGCGGCTTTCGGAGGACCGCGTGCTCTCGGTGGACATCCTGGACAAGGGCATCGGGATGAACGAGGCGGAGGTCGCCGAGGCCAACACGCGGCTGACCGAAGCCGGTTCGGTGGACCTGGCGACCTCGCGCCGGATGGGGTTGTTCGTGGTCGGCCGCCTGGCCAGCAGGCACGGCATCGGCGTGGTGCTGCACGGCGGCCGGGACATCGTCGGCGTGCGCGCCACCGTGACCGTGCCCGCCGACCTGGTGATGGACGCGATCCCCGGCACCGGCACCCGGCCGCGGCTGGAGCCGCAGTCCACGCCGCCGGGCCGTCAGCCCGCCGGGGCGCTGCCGCGCCGGAAGGCCAACGGCACAAGCCGTCCCGGGCTGCTGCCCGCTTCTTCGCCGGTGCCGTCGCCGTCCGAGGGCAGCGCGCTGGAGCGGCGGCTGAGCGGGGAGGAGGTGCCGTCGCCGACCGCGGCGGAGGTCTCCGGTACCGCGTTGTTCAGCCCGGTCACGCCGACCGAAGAGATCCCGGTGACGGTGGACGAGCCGAAGCCGGAGCCGGAGGCGGCGCCGCTGACCTCGAAGCCGAAGCCCGCCGAGAGCGACAGCGAGGCCACGCTGCCCAGCGGCAAGGCGCTGTTCGTGTCCAATCAGGACACCAGCGCGCCACGCGGGGTGCTCAGCGACTGGTGGGCGGCGGCGACCACGGCGGAGCCCGCGCCGGAGCCGGACCAGCCGGAGAACACGCCGATCTTCGACGCGATGCTGTCGGCCTGGTTCCGCAAGAGCGAGCCGGAAGAGGCGGCGGCCGACCAGCCCGAGGCAGCCGCAGCGGCCTCGACGGCCAAGCCCGCTGTTGAGACGTCCGAAAAGGACACTGAAGCGGCCGAATCGCCCAAGCCGGAGTGGGACTTCCCGTCCGACGAGAGCTGGCGGACGGTGGAGGCGGTGTCCAAATCGGAGCCGTCGAGCTTCACCGCGGCCGGGCTGCCCCGGCGTCGGCGCGGGGAGAAGCTGCTGCCCGGCAGCGCGGCCGCGTCCACCCCGGCGCCGGTCGCCAAGGGCACCGACCTCCCGGTCCGCGACCCGGCGAACGTGCGTGGCCGGTTGAGCAGCTTCCAGCAGGGCGTCAACCGCGGACGGCAGGAAACCGGCCGGGTGCCCGCGGACGGTGCCGAGGTGCCCGCCATCGCGCAGGTCCCACTCGGCCCGGCCCCCGCCCCGGAACCCCAGACCGGCACCACCCCGCCCACCACCTCCGGCACCCAACCCGCGGCGAAGGCCAAGCCTGGTACCCCGCCCGCGAAGCGCGGCACCAACGGAACCAAGGCCGCCACCGGCGGGGCCACCAAGGCCACGAAGGCCACCGCCAAGCCCGGCACCAGCACGGAAACCGAGGCCGGGACCGAAACCGCGGCCAAGACCGGAAGCGAGCCCGCCGCCAAGGCCGGGACCAAGGCAGGAACCGGCACCGCTGCCAAGACCGGCACCGCTGCCAAGACCAAGACCGGCACGAAGACCGCGGGCAAGGCCAGCGGCGCCACCAAGGCCGAAACCGAGGCAGAAACCCCGGCCACTGCCGAGACCCGCACCGCCACCGGAGCCCGGGCGGCCGCCGGGTCTCGGGCTGCTACCGAAAACGGGGTCGCAGCGAAGAGCCCAGCCGCCGAAGCTTCGGCGACCGCCGAGACTCCGGCCACCGTGGAGACCCGGGCGGCAGCCAAGACGCAGGCCACCGTGGAGACCCGGGCCGCCGCCAAGACGCAGGCCACCGCCAAGACGCAGGCCGCCGAAGGTTCAGCGGCCCAGGCCGCCAACGCGGAGGCCCAAGCGGAAGCGAAGCCCGCTCCGAAGGGCTTCGGCTCCGACGAGGGCTGGCAGGCCGCGCAGGCGGTCGCCGAGGCGGTGTCCGGCATCGAGCCGTCCAGTTTCACCGCGGCGGGCCTGCCCCGCCGTCGGCGTGGTGAGCACCTGCTACCGGGCAGCGCCGCACCCGCTACCCCGGCCGCCGCACCGCGGCCGGGCCGTGACCCGCATGATGTGCGCGGCCGGTTGAGCAGTTTCCAGCAGGGCGTCCGCCGCGGGCGGCACCACAACGCTCAGGCCGCCGCGGACGGGAAAACAGAGAAAGTGGAGGGTGAATGACTTCCCCTAGTTCGGCCCAGCCCCAGAACCAGTTCGGCTGGCTGGTCAACGACTTCGCCGAGCGGGTCCCCGGCGTCGCGCACGCCGTGGTGGTCTCGGCCGACGGACTGCTGCTGACCGCGTCCAACCGGCTGCCGCTGGACCGGGCCGACCAGCTCGCCGCCGTCGCCTCCGGCCTGGTCAGCCTGACGCAGGGCGCGGCTCGCTGCTTCGAAGCCGGTGCGGTCAACGAAACCGTGGTGGAGATGGAACTCGGCATCATGGTGCTGATGTCCATCAGCGACGGTTCGTGCCTGGCCGTGCTCGCCGCCCCGAACTGCGACATCGGCCAGGTCGCCTACGAGATGACCATGCTGGTCGACCGGGTCGGCCAGATCCTCACCCCGGAACTCCGCGCGCAGTTGCAGGGCGCCGGCGGTTCGCTGATCGGCCAGCCGGTGGGATGATGGCCTGATGAGCACGGGACCGGACCACGGGCGTGAGCGGGACGACGGCACCTTCGCCGACGTCCTGAACGGGTTCACCCTGGATTCCGGTCGTGGACGTCGTAAGCGCAAGAAGGACAAGGACGGTCATGCTCATGCTCAGTCACTTGACGCACCACCGGCTGAAACGCGGGGGCACGCGATGACGCCCCCGCCGGCGCCGGTCGCCGAGATCCTCGCCCCGCCCAACCCGCTCTTCGACACCGGGCAGCAGCCGCGCGTGCAGCCCCACGGCCACCCCGCCTACCAGCCACCGCCCGTGCCGGAACCGCCACCGGCGGCCGAAGAGACCGCCATCGTCCGCCCGTACGCGCTGACCGGCGGGCGCACGAAGGCCAACCACGTGCTCGAACTGGAGACGCTGATCTCCACGAACGCCGAGGAACTCGCCTCCTTCGTGCCCGAACAGATCGAGCAGAGCTCGATCGTGGAAGAATGCCGGACCCCCCGTTCCGTCGCGGAGATCGCCTCGGCGTTGCGGGTGCCGCTGGGGGTGGCCAGGGTCCTGATCAGTGATGCCGCGGACGCCGGCCTGGTCATCGTGCACAAGACCGCCTCCGGCAGCGAGAACGACGAGGCACACCTGTTGTTGATGGAAAGGGTTTTGAGTGGACTCCGTCGGCTTTAAGGCTCCGCGGGAGAGCGCGCCAGGCACCATGACCTCGGCGAAGATCGTCGTGGCCGGCGGGTTCGCCGCCGGCAAGACGACCTTCGTCGGGTCGGTGTCGGAGATCGTGCCGCTCACCACCGAAGCGATGATGACCGAGGCCAGCAGCGGCGTCGACGACCTGCGGGCGACGCCGAACAAGGCCACCACCACGGTGGCGATGGACTTCGGCCGCGTCTCGCTGGACTCGGACCTGATCCTGTACCTGTTCGGCACGCCGGGGCAGCAGCGCTTCTGGTTCATGTGGGACGACCTCGTCCGCGGCGCGATCGGGGCGGTGGTGCTGGCCGACACGCGCCGCCTGGCCGACTCGTTCGCGCCGGTGGACTTCTTCGAGGACCGCGGCCTGCCCTACATCATCGGGCTGAACTGCTTCGACGGCGAGCTGCGGCACGACGTCGAGGACGTGCGCGAGGCGCTTTCGATCGATCCGAGCGTGCCGATCGTCAAGTGCGACGCGCGGGACCGCGAGTCCACCAAGCAGACCCTGATCACCATGGTCGAGTACGCCATGCGGCAGTGGCTGGCCCGCCGCGGCGGCGGCGTGGCGGCCGGGGTCCGCTAGAAGACTGGTGAAACTCCTCACACGATGGTGGCGGCCTTCAAAATAGTAGGAAGTCCAAGTATTTTGGAGGGATGAGCACCGAGCTGCACCAGCCCGCGCACCCCGTCCGGTTCGTGACCGCGTCCAGCCTGTTCGACGGCCACGACGCCTCGATCAACATCATGCGCCGGATCCTGCAGTCGCAGGGCGCCGAGGTGGTGCACCTCGGCCACAACCGCTCGGTCGACGAGGTGGTCACCGCGGCCATCTCCGAGGACGTGCAGGGCGTGGCCATCAGCGCGTACCAGGGCGGGCACGTCGAGTACTTCAGCTACCTGGTGGAGCTGCTCAACGAGCGCGGCGCCGGGCACATCCGGGTCTACGGCGGCGGTGGCGGCGTCATCGTGCGCGAAGAGATCGACCTGCTGCACTCGCGTGGCGTGGCCAGGATCTTTTCGCCGGAGGACGGCCAGCGGCTGGGCCTGCCGGGCATGATCAACCTGATGATCCGCGAGTGCGACACGGACCTGTCCGAGGCCGGCGCCGGCTCGGTGGACAAGCTGCTCTCCGGCGACGTGCCCGCGCTGGCCCGCACGATCACCCGGCTGCAGCTGGGCACGCTGCCCGAGGACCACCTGACCGCGATCACCGAGGCGGCCGCGAGCCGTCAGGTGCCGGTGCTCGGCATCACCGGAACGGGTGGTTCCGGCAAGTCCTCGCTGACCGACGAGCTGGTCCGGCGGTTCCGGCTCGACCAGGAGGACAAGCTGCGGATCGCGGTGCTCGCGGTGGACCCGTCGCGGCGGCGCGGCGGTGGCGCGCTGCTCGGCGACCGGATCCGGATGAACTGCCTGGACGGCTCGCCGGTGTTCTTCCGCTCGCTGGCCACCCGCACCACCAGCGGTGAGATCCCGGCCGGGCTGGACGAGTCGGTGCTGGCCTGCAAGGCCGCCGGGTACGACCTGGTGATCGTGGAGACGCCGGGCATCGGCCAGGGCGACGCGGGCATCGTCGACCACGTGGACCACGCGCTGTACGTGATGACGCCGGAGTTCGGCGCCGCGTCCCAGCTGGAGAAGATCGACATGCTCGACTTCGCCGACGCGGTGGCGATCAACAAGTTCGAGCGCCGCGGTGCCGAGGACGCGCGCCGCGACGTGGCCCGCCAGCTGGTGCGCAACCGGGAGGCCTTCGGGTCCTCGCCGGAGGACATGCCGGTGTTCGGCACGTCGGCCGCCAAGTTCAACGACGACGGGGTCACCGCGCTGTACCAGTACCTGCGGGACGCGCTGGCCGAGAAGGGGCTGTCGGTCTCGCCGGGCGTGCTGCCCGCGGTCGAGGGCAAGGTGTCCACCGACGCCAGCACGATCATCCCGTCCTCGCGGGTCCGCTACCTCTCCGACATCGCCGACACCGTGCGCGGTTACCACCAGCGCACGATCGACCAGGTCGCCGCGGTACGCCGTCGCGAGCACCTGGAGGCCGCGCGCACCGCGCTCGCCGAGGCGGGCGACGACGTGGCCGCCATCGAGAAGCTGGCCGAGCAGGCCGCCGACGCGGTCGACGCCGACGTCCGCCGCCTGCTGGAGCACTGGGCCGAGCTGGCCGAGTCCTACCGCGCCGAAGAGCTGGTGGTGAAGATCCGCGACAAGGAGCTGCACACGCAGCTCTGGCGCGAAACCCTGTCCGGCAGCAAGATCCCGCGCGTGGCGCTGCCGCGCTACACCGAGACCGGCGAGCTGCTGTCCTTCCTGCGCCGCGAGCACCTGCCCGGCTACTTCCCCTACACCGCGGGCGTTTTCCCGTTCAAGCGGGAGGGCGAGGACCCGGCCCGGATGTTCGCCGGCGAGGGCGACGCCTTCCGCACCAACCGCCGGTTCAAGTACCTGTCCGCGGATTCCGAGGCCAAGCGGCTGTCCACCGCGTTCGACTCGGTCACCCTGTACGGGCACGACCCCGACACCCGTCCCGACATCTACGGCAAGGTTGGCACCTCGGGTGTGTCGATCGCGACGCTGGAGGACATGCGGGCCCTCTACGACGGGTTCGACCTGACCGCGCCGAACACCTCGGTGTCGATGACCATCAACGGCCCCGCGCCGACCATCCTGGCGTTCTTCCTGAACACCGCGATCGACCAGCGCGTCGAGGCGTTCAAGGCCGAGCACGGCCGCGAGCCGACCGAGGCGGAGGCCGCCGAACTGCGGGAGTGGGCGCTGCGCAACGTCCGCGGCACCGTGCAGGCCGACATCCTCAAGGAGGACCAGGGCCAGAACACCTGCATCTTCTCCACCGAGTTCAGCCTGCGCATGATGGCCGACATCCAGGAGTGGTTCATCGAGCACGGGGTGCGGAACTTCTACTCGGTGTCCATTTCGGGCTACCACATCGCCGAGGCCGGGGCGAACCCGATCTCGCAGCTGGCCTTCACCCTGGCCAACGGCTTCACCTACGTCGAGTCGTACCTGGCGCGCGGCATGGACATCGACGACTTCGCGCCGAACCTGTCGTTCTTCTTCTCCAACGGCATGGACGCGGAGTACTCGGTGCTCGGCCGGGTGGCGCGGAGGATCTGGGCGGTGGCCATGCGCGACCGCTACGGCGCCAACGAGCGCTCGCAGAAGCTCAAGTACCACGTGCAGACCTCGGGCCGGTCACTGCACGCGCAGGAGATGAGCTTCAACGACATCCGCACCACGCTGCAGGCGCTGTGCGCGCTCTACGACAACGCGAACTCCTTGCACACCAACGCTTTCGACGAGGCGATCACCACGCCGTCGGAGAGCTCGGTGCGCCGCGCGATGGCCATCCAGATGATCATCAACAAGGAGTGGGGCCTGTCGAAGAACGAGAACCCGCTGCAGGGCGCGTTCATCATCGACGAGCTGACCGACCTGGTCGAGGAGGCGGTGCTGGCCGAGTTCGACCGGATCTCCGAGCGCGGCGGTGTGCTCGGCGCGATGGAGACCGGCTACCAGCGCGGCCGCATCCAGGACGAGTCGATCCTGTACGAGCGGCTCAAGCACGACGGTTCGCTGCCGATCATCGGCGTGAACACCTTCCGCAACCCGCATCCCGAAGAGGACGAGGTCGAAGTCGAGCTGGCGCGCGCCACCGAGGACGAGAAGCAGTCGCAGCTGCGTCGTCTCGCGGACTTCCAGCAGCGGCACGCGACCGAGGCCGAGCTGGCGCTGCGGAACCTGCGTGAGGCCGCGACCCGGGGTGGCGAGAACCTGTTCGGCGTGCTGATGGACGCGGCGCGGGTGTGCTCGCTCGGCCAGATCACCGAAGCCTTCTTCGAGGTCGGGGGCCAGTACCGGCGCAACGTGTGATCAGTGACGGCACAGACCCGTTCGGAACGGCCTGCCCGAGAGGTGCTCGTCGAGGTGATCGAAGTGGACGGCACGTGCGACGCCGAGCAGGTCGCGGACCTGGTGGACGCCCGGTTCAGCTGTTTCCGGTGACCCTGTCGGCCGCGATGAACACCGCGGCACGGCGTTCCGCGGCCATCACGCGGTCGTACTCGGCCCAGTCGTCGTGCGTGCCGGTGGCCGCTCGGAACACGTCGCGCAGCAGCGACGGCAGCTTGTCCTGGTCGAAATCGGGATCGGGGTCGTCGGGGCCGATGATCCGCACCGCGCCCTGAACGCCGGCCCAGTTCCAGCCGCGGCGGAACACGATCGTGGCGTGCCCGGCGGTGCGCAGCAGGCGCAGCTTCAGCGCGTCACCACGCGCGACAAAGCCGACCGACGGCACGTCGCTCACCGGATCGTCGATCAGGCCCGCGTTCACCACGGACGAGTGAACCGTGCCGTTCGCGCGAACGGTGGAAATGACGGCGAGGCCGTGTTCGTCCAGCGCGAGGCGCCGGAGCAGCTCCAGGTCGGCGGGCATGGCCCCACCGTACTGGTTTGCCCGCCGAAAACCGGGGGTAATCCTGCGCCACGACACTCCGTGAGGGGAGAAAGTCATGGCTCGCGAGACCACCGCGAAAACCCTGCGTCCCCGCCGCGCCGGTCTCCAGCCGGTCCAGCTGCTGGCCGGGCTGGTCGGCCTGGCCTTCCTGGTGTTCGGCATCGTCGGCCTGGTGCGGACCGGCTTCGGCGACTTCGCCGGTCACTCGCACGGGACCCTGCTCGGGTTCGCGATCAACCCGTTCCACAACGTGGTGCACGTGCTCAGCGGCCTGCTCGGCGTGCTGATGGCCACCTCGTCCGGGCTGGCAAGGACCTACGGCTGGCTGCTGCTGATCGGCTACGGCGCGGTCTTCGTCTGGGGCCTGATGATCACCGGCGTGATCGCCAGCAACCCGCTGTCCGGCCTGGGCGACCCGCTGCACATCAACGCCGCCGACAACTGGCTGCACGGCGGGCTGGCCCTGCTCGGCCTGGTGATGGCGCTGCTGCCGGCCCGGAAGGTGGTGCACGCGGCCGAGCCCGCCGACACGCCGGCGGAGACCACCGGCACCACCGAACCGGTCACCGACGAGACGGCCCGCGACGAGCCCGCCACCGGGCCGCTGCGCACCCCGAAGCACCGCCGCTGGGACCTGAGGACCCGCTGAACCGGGAATAACCGCCGGGGCGGCCGCGGTTCGCCACGAACATGGACTTCGGTATCTCCACGTTCGTGACCGACGAGGGCATCCGCCCCGGCGTGCTCGGCAAGGCGCTGGAAGAGCGGGGTTTCGACTCGCTCTTCCTCGCCGAGCACTCGCACATCCCGGCCAGCCGCGAGTCGCCGTACCCGCCGGGCGGTGACCTGCCGCGGATCTACTACCGCACGCTCGACCCGTTCGTCACGCTCGCCGCCATCGCGAGCACCACCTCGAACCTGCTGCTCGGCACCGGGGTCGCGCTGCTCATCCAGCGCGATGTGTTCCACACGGCCAAGGAGGTGGCCAGCCTCGACCTGATCTCCGGCGGCCGCGTGCTGTTCGGTGTCGGGGCGGGCTGGAACCGCGAGGAGATGCGCAACCACGGCACCGACCCGCGCACCCGCGGCGCGCTGCTGGACGAGCAGCTGCAGGCGCTGAAACTGCTGTGGACCGAGGAGCAGGCCGAGTTCCACGGCAAGTTCGTCGACTTCGACCCGGTGTTCTCGTGGCCGAAACCGGTGCAGCGACCCCACCCGCCGATCTACATCGGCGGTGAGAGCGAGCGCGCGCTGCAGCGGCTGGCGAAGTACGGTGACGCCTGGTTGCCGCGTCCGGGCACGCCGCCGGAGGAGATCCGGCGGGTGAAGTCGTGGCTGGCCGAGCAGGGCCGGGAGAACGTGCCGACCACCATCTTCGGCGCGCCTGCCGAACGGGCCGGGGTGGCCGCGCTGGCCGAAGCCGGGGTCGACCGGCTGTCGCTGCTGCTGCCGACGCTGCCGGAGTCCGAGACGCTGCGCAAGCTGGACGAGTTCGCCACGTTCGCGGGCGAGTTCAAGTAACCGGAGTAGGTTGGCGAAGCGAGAACCACGGGTGAGAAGGGGTAAGCGTTCGTGAGTGAAGTTCAGATCGGCATGGCCGCGGCACTGGAGCAGTTTTCGCCGCGGGAGTCCATCGAGCTGGCCGCACTGGCCGAGCAGCACGGGTTCTCCGGCCAGATGGCCGCCGACCATTTCCAGCCGTGGGTGCCCGCGCAGGGCGAGGCGTCGTTCGTGTGGAGCGTGCTGGCCTCGCTCGCCGAGAACACCACCGGTGACCTCGGGCCGGGCGTGACCTGCCCGTCGTTCCGGCTGCACCCGGCGGTGGTGGCGCAGGCCGCGGCCACGCTGGAGGCCACCTATCCCGGGCGGACCTGGCTGGGCATCGGCTCCGGCGAGTCGCTCAACGAGCACATCATCGCCGGGTACTGGCCGGAGGCGCCGGAGCGGGTGCGCCGGATGTTCGAGGCGCTGGAGATCATCCGGAAGCTGTTCAGCGGGCAGGACGTCAAGCACAGCGGCGAGTTCTTCAAGCTGCACACCACCAGGCTGTGGACGCTGCCGGAGGCGCCGCCGCCGATCTACATCGCCTCGGCCGGGCCGTACACCTCGCGCAAGACCGGTGAGCTGGCCGACGGCCTGATCACGCCGGGCGCGTCGCTGGAGAAGCTGGCCGGCATCCTGGACAACTTCGGCAAGGGCGCGAAGAAGGCGGGCAAGGACCCGGACGCGATGCCGAAGCTGCTGCAGGTCCACCTGTCGTGGGCGCCGACCGAGGAGGAGGCGCTGGCCAACGCGATGGAGCAGTGGCCCAACGGCGGCATGAAGTTCCCGAAGGCCGACGTGCGCTCGCCGTTCGACTTCGAGCAGATGGCGAAGCTGGTGCGCCCGGAGGACTTCGAGGGCCGCATGGTCATCTCGTCCGATCCGGACGTGCACCGCGCGTCGCTGCAGAAGTACGTCGACGCCGGGTTCAACCGGATCTACGTGCACAACGTGGGCCGGAACCAGAAGGAGTGGATCGAGGTGTTCGGCCGGGAGGTCCTGCCCAAGCTGCACGCCTGAGCCGCGCTATGAATGTGGCTTTCATTGAGCCTTTTCCATCTTGGTTAGTTGGGGAGGTGTTCGAGGGTGAGGATGGCGTGGGCGAGTGTGGTGACGCGGTGGGTGCTGCAGCGGGCTCGGGTGAGGACGCGCCAGTTTTTGAGGGTGGCGAATCCGCGTTCGCCGCGGCTGCGCACCCTGGCCAGGGCGTTGTTGGCGGCTTTGTAGGCGGGCCCTAGTTCACGTTTGGGCTGGTGGCGGTTGCGGCGGTTGCGGTACGGGGTGATCACCCCGGGGGCGACCTGGTCGTAGCCGCCATCGGCCAGCAGCCGCAGCCCGGCCTGGCGGACCTGCTCGCAGATGCGGTGGTGGCGGGCGGCGGCGGTGTCGTTGATCGCGCCGGGCAGCCCGGGCGAGAGCCACAGCAGCTGGCCATCAGGATCGGTGAGGGCCTGGAAGTTGATGCCGTGGTAGCGGTGTTTACCCGAGAAGAAGGGCTTGTTCGCGGCGACACGGTCGATGCGGACGACGGTGCCGTCGATGATGGTGTAGTTGTGCCGGGTGCGGGCCAGCCGTCGGAGGGCGTCGGTCAGGGTGGGAGCCTGGTGGGCGAGCAGGGTGATGGTTTCGTGCAGGTAGCGGCACACGGTGGCCACTCCGATGCCGAACCCGGCGGCGAGGCGGTGGTAGGTGTCGCCGTTGCGCAGGTGGGCCAGGGTGAGCAGGGCTTGGCGCTGCGGGGACAGCCTGCGCCAGCGTGAGCCGATCGCGCGGCGGTGGGTACGGATGATCCGAGTCAGCTCGCGCAGTGTCTGGGTGGACACCGGGATCACCGAGGGGTAAGAAAGCACAACGAAGCTCCTGGTAGCGCATGTTTCTTGGTCGATACACGCATCTACCAGGAGCTTCGCCATGTCCAGCCCAGCGACACACCCTCACCAACCCACATCAGGTTGGAAAAGGCTCATTGCGTCAGGCGCAATGAAAGCCACATTCATCGCATCACTTGTCCAGGAGCAGGTGCACCGAGAGTTCCAGCCGGTTCGCCACGTCCGCGGCCGACGCCCGCCGCGTCACCCAGGCGACCAGGTTCGCCATCCAGACGTCGGCGATGACGTGGAAGATGTCGCGGTCGGCCTCGGTCGGCTCGTCGATGCCCATCGCGGTGGCGAACATGTTCTCCATCAGCCGCCCGACGTGCTCGACCTCGGTGGCCGCGGTGGTGTCGGCGAACATGAACGCGCGCACCATCGCCTCGGTCAGGTGCGGGTCCCGCTGCATCAGCCGGGTGTTGCGGCCCAGCACGAAGAGCAGCCGCTCGGTGGGCGTGTCCCCGGGAATGGCGCCGCGCTGCAGCTTCTCCTGCGCGCGCTCGAACTCCCTGGCCAGCCCGGAAACCAGCAGGTGGATCTTCGACGGGAAGTACCGGTAGAGGGTGCCCAGCGCCACGTCGGCGCGTTCGGCGACGGCCCGCATCTGCACGGCGTCGTAACCGCCCTTGGACGCCAGCGCCAGCGTGGCGTCGACGATGCGCTTGCGACGGTCGCGCTGGGCCGCCGAGCCCAGCTCGTCCCCGTTCAGCGTGCCCATGGGGGCCTTCTGCTTGGCCATCGGGCGGCTCCCCCGGTCTGGTCGAAACTTGTTCCACTTTGCCTGGTTAGCCTACCTAACCTGACCGGGGGTTCAAACTCGGGGGCTTGACTGCCTAAACTGAAACACGTTCTATTTGTGGTCGAGAACGTGGAGGTAACCGTGCCGATCGCCATCACCGACGAGCAGCGGGCGCTGGCGGAGTCGATCCGGGCGTGGGCCGCGGATGACCGCCCGGTGGAACTCCTCCGCGCGGGTGGCGGCTTCACCGGTTGCCTGGCGCCGCTCGGGCGCATCGGCCTGTTCTCCGTGGCCGTGCCGGAAGCGCTCGGCGGCGCGGGCGCGGGCGTGGCCGACGCGGCCGCCGGGCTGGAGGCCACCGCCGAAGCGCTGGTGCCCGGCCCGGTGCTCAGCGGCGTGCTCGCCGCGCTGGTGCTGGGGCAGGCGCCGGACACGCCGGCGGCCAAGGAACTCGTGCCCGCGCTGGCCGACGGCTCGGCGACCGCGGCGGTGTCCTGGACGCCGTTCGAAGCGCTGCCGGGGGCGGACGGCGGGCTGCTGGTCACCGGCGAAACCGGGCCCGTGCTGGACGCCGGTCCGGCCGCGCACCTGCTGCTGACCGCGGGCGACCGGTGGTTCGTGCTGCCGCCGGGCTTTCCCGGGGTGGAGGTCACCCCGGTCGAATCGATGGACTCGTCGCGTGAACTGGGCACGATCCGGCTCACCGGCGCGGCCGTGCCAGCCGACGCGATTTTCCCCGTTTCGGGTGAGGTGCGGGCACTCGCGGTCACGCTGGCCGTCGCGGAGGCCGCTGGCATCGCCCAATGGTGTCTGCGCACGGCGGTCGACTACGCCAAGGTGCGCGAGCAGTTCGGCCGTCCCATCGGCGCGTTCCAGGCGGTCAAGCACCTGTGCGCGGAAATGCTCTGCCGCGCCGAAGCCACCGCCGCGCTGGCCTGGGACGCCGCCCGCGCGGCGGACGGTGACCAGCGGGAGTTCACCGCCGCGACGGCCGCCGCGTTCGCGCTCGACGCCGCGGTGGAGAACGCGAAGGACTGCATCCAGGTGCTCGGCGGCATCGGGTTCACCTGGGAACACGACGCGCACCTCTACCTGCGCCGCGCGGTGACCACGCGCCAGGTGCTCGGCGGGAGCGCGCGGTGGCGGCGCCGGGCCGCCGAACTCGCGCTCGCGGGCGTCCGCCGCCAAGGGGACACCACGACCGCGTCCGATCCGGAAATCCGGGCGCTGGCCGAGGAAATCGCCGCGTTGCCCGCCGACGAGCAACGCCTGAAGCTGGCCGAGACCGGGCTGCTCGCTCCACATTGGCCGGAACCGTACGGTCTCGGCGCGAGCGCGGCGCGACAGCTGGTCATCGACGCCGAACTCGAGCGCGCGGGCGTCACGCGGCCGGAACTGATCATCGGTGCCTGGGCCGCGCCGACCATTCTGGAGCACGGCACCGACGCGCAACGCGAGAAGTACGTCGGCCCGACCCTGCGTGGCGAGATCACCTGGTGCCAGCTGTTCAGCGAACCGGGTGCGGGTTCGGACCTGGCTTCCTTGCGCACCAAGGCAATCCGCGCCGACGGTGGCTGGCGGCTGTCGGGCCAGAAGGTGTGGACCTCGCTCGCCGACCGCGCGGACTGGGCGATCTGCCTGGCCCGCACCGATCCGGACGCGCCGCAGCACCGCGGCATCACCTACTTCCTGGTGGACATGCGCGCGAGCGGCATCGAAGTCCGGCCGCTGCGGGAGATCACCGGCGAAACCCGGTTCAACGAGGTGTTCCTCGACGACGTTTTTGTGCCGGACGAGCAGGTGGTCGGCGAGGTCGGCGGCGGCTGGCGGCTCGCGCGCACCACGCTGGCCAACGAACGGGTCGCGATGGGCTCGGGCACGCTGGTGGGGGAGGGCGTGGAGCGGCTCACCGGGCAGTTGCGCGGCACCGCGGATCCGCTGCTGCTGGACCGCCTCGGCGCGCTGGTCGCCGAAGGTTCCGCCGGTTCACTGCTCGGCCTGCGCGGCGCGCTGCGGCAGCTGGCCGGGCAGGACCCCGGTCCGGAATCCAGCGTGCGCAAGCTGATCGGCGTGCGGCACCGGCAGTCGGTGGCCGAGGCGATGCTGGAAGTCGTTGGCCTGCAAGGAGAAGCGGTGGCGGACGCGCAGTACGAGTTCCTGGTCTCGCGGTGCCTGAGCATCGCCGGCGGCACCACCCAGGTACTGCTGAACGTGGCCGCCGAACGCCTGCTGGGCCTCCCTCGCGCGTAATTGTCGGGGGCGCGTCCTACGGTGACCGCCATGGAGCTGGCTCCCGGAACCCAAGCCCTCTTTGTGCCGTCCGACCCACCTCGCGACGGTGTGCTCGCCCTGTGGGGGCACGGCGGCGGTGACACGCCGATCGACCTGGTCCTGCCCAGGGAACAGGCCTACCGCCGCACCCAGGTGGCCGCTTCGGTGCTGCCCGTCGCCGAGGCGGTCCGCGTGCTGCTCGCCGCCGGTGAGCACGCCAGCGCCACCATCAGCGCCTGGGCGGAGGTGGTGGCGGCGGGGCTGAGCCTGGTCGCGCGCGGCCGGATCGAGCCGGACGGCGCGAGCTGGCGAGCGGGCCCGCTCGAAGTGGACGACGCGCTGCGCCTGACCGAGCTGGCCGGCGCGCTGCCGCCGGAGGCGCTCGCGCTGCCGTTGTCCGGGCTGAAACGCGTCCGGCTGCATTCGCCGGAGTCGCTGGTGCGGGCGGTCTGGGACGCGATCGCCGATCTGCTCGCGGAGAACGAGTCCGTGCGCCTGGTGCTGCGCGTGGACCTCGGCGACGAGTGTTTTGCCGGGGTGCTCGCGGTGCGCAGTGCGAGTGATCCGGGCCTGGTGCTCGACGTGGCCGACCTCGCGGACGCGCCGGAGGTGGTGCGCGCGCAGTTCGGCGAGCACGTCCAGGTGCGGCTGGCGCTCGCGTTGCGGCGTGGAGCGGTCGTGTGGCCGCCGTTGGCGCGGGCGGTGGGCGGGGTGGTCGAGCTGGCGGATCACGAGGTCGCGGAGCTGTTGCGGGGTGGCGGGTCGCGACTGAGCGCGGCGGGCATCGAGGTGCTGTGGCCGAAGGACCTGTTCGACGGACTGCCGCGGGTCCGGGCGTCGGTGCGCGTGCCGTCGGATTCGCCGCCGCAGCTCACGTTGAGCCGGATGCTGGCTTTCCGCTGGCAGGTCAGCATCGGGAACGAGGAACTGACCGACGACGAGGTGGCCGCGCTGGCCGAGGCGAAACGGCCGCTGGTGCGGTTGCGCGGGCAGTGGGTCCGGGCGGATTCGCTGCTGCTGGCCAGGTTGCGCGCGGCGCGGTCGCCGATGAGCGAGGCGGAGGCGGTGGCCGCCGCGCTCGCCGGTTCGGTCGAAGTGGACGGTGAAGAATGCGAGTTCGTGCCGCCGTCGGTGCTCACCGGCCTGCTCACCCGCCTCCGTGAAGCGCCAGAGGCCGAGGTGGGGCCGCCGCCGGGGTTGCACGGCAAGCTCCGCCCGTACCAGCTGCGCGGGCTGGCGTGGCTGGCGCGGATGACGGAACTCGGCGTGGGCGGCTGCCTCGCCGACGACATGGGGCTGGGCAAGACGATCCAGCTGATCGCGCTGCACCTGCACCGCCGCGGTGATGGGCCGACGCTGGTCCTGTGCCCGGCTTCGCTGCTGGGCAACTGGGAGCGGGAGTTCGCGCGGTTCGCGCCTTCGGTGCCGGTGCGCCGGTTCCACGGTGGCCGCCGCAGCCTCGGTGGTCTCGCCGAGGACGAGGTGGTGCTGGCCACCTACGGCGTGCTGCTGCGTGATCGCCAGGCACTGGCCACAGTGGACTGGGGACTGATCGCCGCCGACGAGGCGCAGCAGGTGAAGAACGCGTTGTCGAAGACCGCGCGGGAGTTGCGCCGGCTGCCGTCGTCGGCACGCGTCGCGCTGACCGGCACGCCGATGGAGAACCGGCTGGCCGATCTTTGGTCCATTTTGGACTGGACCACGCCGGGGCTGCTGGGGAACGCCGAGCAGTTCCGGCAGCGCTACGCCCGTCCCATCGAACGGCACGCCGACCAGTCACGCACCGACCAACTGGCCGCGCTGGTGCGACCATTCCTGCTGCGGCGGCGCAAGACCGACCCGGACATCGCGCCGGAGCTGCCCGCCAAAACCGAGAGTGACCTGTTTGTGCCGCTGACCCGCGAGCAGGTCACGCTGTACGAGGCGGTGGTGCGGGAGAACCTGGCCGCGATCCAGCAGAGCACCGGCATCACGCGGCGGGCGCAGGTGCTCAAGCTGCTGACCGAGCTGAAGCAGATCTGCAACCACCCGGCGCAGTATCTGAAGGAGCCGGGGGCACTCGATGGGCGGTCGGGCAAGCTGGCCGCCTTCGACGAGTTGCTGACCGTGATGCTGGAGGCGGGGGAGCAGGTGCTGGTGTTCAGCCAGTACGTGGCGATGTGCCGGTTGCTGGAGGGCTGGCTGCGGGAGCGGGGGTTGCCGGTGCAGCTGCTGTCGGGTTCGGTGCCGGTCGGGGAGCGGGACCGCATGGTGCGCCGGTTCCAGGCGGGGGAGGTGCCGGTTTTCCTGCTGTCGCTGAAGGCGGGTGGGGTCGGGCTGAACCTGACCAGGGCCACGCAGGTCATCCACTACGACCGGTGGTGGAATCCGGCCGTGGAAGACCAGGCCACCGACCGCGCCCACCGCATCGGCCAGGACCGCCCCGTCCAGGTCCACCGGCTGATCACCGAAGGCACCGTCGAAGAACGCGTGGCCACCCTGCTCGCCCGCAAACGCGCCCTCACCGACTCCATCCTGGGCACCGGCGAAGACTGGCTAACCTCCCTGACCGATGCAGAGCTGGCGGCACTGGTGCACCTCCCCTGACCCACTTCTCCTGACCCGCTTCACCCGCCTGACCCACTTCGCCTGGCCCACCTCGCTTGGCCCACCTCGCGTGCCTGACTCACCTCGCTGCCCGACGCGCCACCTGCCTCACGTCACCTGATCCGCCTCACCTGGCGCAGCTCGCTTGCCCCACCTCGCCTGGCCCGCTTTGCCTGCTTGCCCATCTCGCCTGACGCGCCTCGCTGCCTGACGCGCCTCGCCGGACCGCCTCGTTGCCTGACGCAACTCACGTGGCGCACCCAGTCCGGCCCGCCCCGCGTGCCCTATCTCACCTGCCTGCCTAGCTTGCCTGACGCGCCTCGTTGCCTCGCGCACCTCGCATGCACATCTCGCCGCGCCAAGCCCGCCGCTTCGTACGCACCCGCGCGCTTTGCGCACTCCCGTCGCGCGGCGCACCCCCGCCCCCGACGTTGACACTCGGTCTCCGACGCCTAAGCCCCACAGGCTCGCGAGCCCACGCCCACACAGCCGATCTGTGCCTGCCTCGCCGGTCGCAGTGCTCCGTGCAGCCGAGGCCTAGCTCCGATGTCACGAAAGCCACTCAGTGTCAGGGTTGGTGTGGCCGCTCGTGGTGGGCGGTTAGGGTCCGGTCTTGATCGCGTGGTGACTCTGAAAGCCACTGCCGTTGCTGGCTTGCGAACGAATTGTCCAGCGTGATCAAGGTCCGGGCCTGGCTGGCCTGACTTGATAGAAGCGTGGGCATACGCCATCAACCTCGACTGAGGTGTGTCCGACCAGCCCGGCCCGGAAAAGACGCATGTTCTCCGGCTAGGGAAGGAACACACGCGGTGTCCATGGTGGTCATTGGCATCGATCCGCACAAGTCCAGCCACACCGCGGTCGCGGTCGATCAGACCGGCCGCCGCCTGGGGCAGAAAACCGTGACCGCCGACCCCGACGGGCTGCTGCGGCTGCGGTCCTGGGCCACCCAGTTCGGCACCGGGCCGCGCTGGGCGGTCGAAGACGGCCGCGGCGTGGCCGGGCGACTGGTCCGCACCCTGATCGGCACCGGCGCCACCGTGGTCTGGGTCCCACCCAAACTGATGGCCGCCTGCCGCGCCAGCGCCCGCACCCGCGGTAAATCCGACCCGATCGACGCCCTGGCCATCGCCCGCGCCGCCCTGCGCGAACCCGACCTGCCCACCGCACACCTGGACCAGACCGCCCTGGACCTGCGCCTGCTCTCCGACCGGCGCGAACACCTGGTCAACCGCCGCACCGCCAGCATCAACCAACTGCGCTGGCACCTGCACGACCTCGACCCCGCCCTGGACCAGACCCACCCCCGCCTGACCGGGCCCCGCGCCCAGCACACCCTCACCACCGCCCTGTCCACCCTGCCCGCCAGCGTCCGCCGCGACCTCGCCCTGGACCTGCTCACCGAGATCACCACCCTGACCCAGCAGATCACCCAGCTCGAACACCAACTCCGCACCCGAGTCCAGCCCCTGGCCCCCACCCTGCTGGCCATCACCGGCGTCAGCACCGTCCTCGCCGCGAAAATCATCGGCGAAACCGCCGGCATCACCCGCTTCCGCTCACCCGCCGCCTACGCCATGCACACCGGCACCGCACCCATCCCCACCTGGACAGCCAACAAACCCCACTACCGCCTCAACCGCGGCGGCAACCGCCAACTCAACACCTGCCTCCACCGCATCGCCATCACCCAACTCACCCACCACCCACCCGCCCGCACCTACCGCGACAACTGGACCAAACACCACCCCCACGCCACCACCAAAGCCGCCCTCCGCGCCCTCAAACGCCACCTCGCCAACACCATCTACCGAGCACTCACCACCGACCTCACTTGACATAGAAGCTTCATTCGAGACGCCAAACGTCTCGAAAGCCACATTCGTGACATCGGCCTACCGATCCCCAGCTCGGTAGTGGATGGCCAGGCCCGTTTCCCCCGGGGCGTGGGCCGGGCGTAGTACCAGGTCCCCGTCGTAGTCGCCGTGGTTTTGGTGGCGGTAGGGCAGGGGGCGGTCCGTGGCGGCCGAGAGCACTTTCGAGCGCACCAGCGAAGCGGCGGCGTCCAGTGCCTCCGCGCTCATCCGGTCCGCGCCATAAATCGCCACCGGGGGCAGCACGCTCATCCCGGTGTACCAAAGCGTGCCGTGCAGGAGCGGGAACAAAGCCAGGTCCAGCTGCCCGTTGATCCCCCGCGGCCCGAAGGCGGGCTCCCGGCTGCCCGCGGTCAGCACCACCAGCGCCCGCTTCCCGGCCAGCATGCCTTCCCCGTACCGCAGCGTCCGCCCGTCCGACGGATCGGTCACGCCGTACGCGAAACCCTTCACAAAAACCCGGTCCACCCAGCCCTTGAGGATCGCCGGCATGCCGTACCACCACAGCGGGAACTGCAACACGACCGTGTCGGCCCAGTCGAGCTTCTCGTGCTCGGCGCGGATGTCGGCGCTCAGCGTGCCCGCGTCGTAGGCCCGGCGCGAAGCCGAGGCGACCTCCAGCCGGGGCGACGTCTCCTCCGGGAAGTCGTCCCGGTCGACCACGGCCTTCCACTTCATCGCGTACAAATCCGACATCCGGACCGCATGCCCGGCCTCCGTCAGCGCCCGCACGCCCTCGTCACGCAGCACACCGCTGAGCGAAGCCTGTTCCGGATGCGCAAAAACCCAAAGCACGTTCATGATCCCCACCCTGCTGCCCAGGCAGCCCGCACACGAGTGGCCCAAAGGACAACATGTGCCAGAATTGGGCCATGACCGCCACGACCGTCGTCGCCGCGTTGGTTCGGCATGGGGTGATGCCGCTCGAGCTGGGCATCGTGCACCAGATGTTCGGCCGCGCCGCCACCCCGGACGGCGAACCGCTCTACGAGGTCGTGACCTGCGCACTCACCCCCGGCGAGGTCCGCACCGACGCCGACTTCCCGATCCACGTGGCCGCCGGGCCGGAGGTGCTGGACCGCGCCGACACCGTGCTGGTCCTCGCCTCTCACGAGCCGGACGCGACGGAGACCGAGGGGCGCCTGCCCGACGACCTGGCCGCCGCGTTCGCCCGGATCCGGCCGGGGGCCCGCATCGCGTCGATCTGCACCGGTGCCTTCGTGCTCGCCGCCGCGGGACTGCTCGACGGCAGGCGCGCGACCACGCACTGGAAGTCGGCCGCCGACTTCCGCCGCCTCTACCCTCGGGTCGATCTCGATCCGGACGTGCTCTACACCGACAACGGCGACGTGCTCACCTCGGCGGGCGAGGCCGCCGGGATCGACCTCTGCTTGCACATGATCCGCCGCGACCACGGTGTCGCCGTGGCCACCGAAGTGGCGAAGACCACCGTCGTGCCGCCGCACCGCGAGGGCGGCCAGGCCCAGTACATCTCGCTCCCGGTGCCGGAGGAACGCACTTCGTCGACCAGCGCCGCGCGAGCCTGGGCGCTGGCGCACCTCGACCGCCCGATCACCCGGAACGACCTGGCGAAGCAGGCGTCGATGAGCGTGCGCACCTTCACCCGGCGGTTCAGCGACGAGGTCGGCATGTCCCCGGCGCGCTGGCTCACTCAGCAGCGCGTCGAGCGGGCGCGCCGCCTGCTGGAGGAAACCGACCTCCCGGTGGACCGCGTCGCCGAGGAATCCGGCTTCGGCACGGCCTCCTCCCTGCGTCAGCACCTGCAGGCCACGCTGGGGGTTTCGCCGAGCAGTTACCGCACGACCTTCCGGGGAGGGCTTGCCGTCACGCCGGATCCGGGCTAAAACTAGAACAGGTTTCAGTTTGATCCCTGCCCGGATCCTGGCGAGGAGGCCTGAGTGGACTTCACCCCCGGTGCGCACGAGGCCGCGGTCACCGAGCTGGCGGCGCAGATCCTGCGTGGTGAAGCCGATTCCTGGCCCGCGCTGGCCAAGGCGGGCCTGCTCGCACTGGCGCTGCCCGCCGAACTCGGCGGGGACGGGCTCGGCGTGACCGAAGTCTGCGCCCTGCTCACCGAAATCGGCCGCGCCGCCGCCGACGTGCCCGCGTGGCCCGCGCTCGCCCTGGGCGCGCTGCCGCTCGAAGCCTTCGGCAGTCCCGAGCAGCGCGCGGCCTTCCTGCCCGGCGTCGGTGACGGCACCGAGGTGCTCACCGCCGCCCTGCACGAGCCGTCGGCGCCGTTCCCGCTGCGACCGGCGGTGACCGCGTCGCAGGCGAACGGCGGCTGGCTGCTCAACGGCATCAAGACCGCCGTACCCCGAGCCGCCGAAGCCACGCGTGTGCTCGTGCCCGCGTCGCTGCCGGTCGGCACCGGGGTGTTCCTGGTGGACCCGAACGCACCCGGCGTCACCGTCGAGGAGTCGTACCGCTCGGGTGACACCCCCGAATTCCGGCTGACCTTCGCGGAAACCCCGGTGGACGAACGGAATCTGCTCGGCGGCACGATCGAGGGCGTGCACCGCTTCGCGCTCGCGGGCACGCTCGCCGCGCTCGACGGGCTGCTCGCCGGCGCGCTGGAGCTGACCACGAAGCACGTGCGGGAGCGCGTCCAGTTCGGCAGGCCGCTGGCCACCTTCCAGGCCGTGGCCCAGCAGATCGCCGACGTCTACATCGCCTCGCGGACCGTGCACCTGAGCACCACCTCGGCGATCTGGCGGCTGGCGACCGGCCGTGACGCCGACGACGAACTCGA
This sequence comes from Amycolatopsis albispora, assembly GCF_003312875.1. Classification (NCBI taxonomy): domain Bacteria; kingdom Bacillati; phylum Actinomycetota; class Actinomycetes; order Pseudonocardiales; family Pseudonocardiaceae; genus Amycolatopsis; species Amycolatopsis albispora. The sequence goes on along the minus strand of NZ_CP015163.1, from coordinate 3,492,229 downwards.
CGTGGCCGCGTACTGGGCCACCGAGCAGGTGCCGCTCGCGATGGGCGCCTGCCACCACCTCCACGGCGGACTCGGCGTGGACACGAGCTACCCGATGCACCGCTATTCCGCCGCCGCCAAGGACCTGGTGCGCTTCCTCGGCGGGCACGCGCACCGCCTCGGCGAACTGGCGGGGAGGGCCTGATGCACGTCGAACTCACCAGCGAACAGCAACAGCTCCGCGACGAACTGCGGGCGTACTTCGCCGGGCTGGTCACACCGGAGGAACGCCGGGCGATGGTGCGCGAGCGCCACGGCAAGGTGTTCCGCGAAATCGTGCGGCGCATGGGCCGGGACCGCTGGCTCGGCGTCGGCTGGCCGAAGGAGTACGGCGGCCGCGGTTTCGGCGAGGTCGAGCAGCACATCTTCGCCGACGAAGCGGCGCGTGCCGAAGTGCAGCTGCCTTCGGTGACCCTGCAAACCGTCGGGCCCACGCTGCAGGCGTTCGGCACCGAGGAGCAGAAAGCCTTCTTCCTGCCCAAGATCCTCGACGGTGAGCTGCACTTCGCGATCGGGTACACCGAGCCGGAAGCGGGCACCGACCTGGCTTCGCTGCGCACCACCGCGGTGCGCGACGGGGACGAATACGTGGTCAACGGCCAGAAGATCTTCACCACCGGCGGGCACGACGCCGACTACGTCTGGCTCGCCGTGCGCACCGATCCCGAGGCGCCCAAGCACAAGGGCATCTCGATCCTCATCGTGGACACCCGGGATCCCGGCTACAGCTGGACGCCGATCATCACCTGCGACGGCGCCCACCACACCAACGCCACCTACTACTCCGACGTGCGCGTACCGGTGAACCGCCTGGTGGGCGCGGAGAACGCGGGCTGGCGGCTGATCACCACGCAGCTCAACCACGAGCGCGTGATGCTCGGCCCGGCCGGTCGCATCGGCGGCCTGTACGACCGCCTGCGGGCGTGGGCACGCGCGAACTCGTTGCTGGACCTGCCCGACGTACGGGCCGTGCTGGCCGAAGCCCGCGCGGTGACCAGGGTGAACGAACTGCTCAACTGGCAGGTGGCCTCGGTGGCCAAACCGTCCGGTGTGGACATTGCCGACGCCTCGGCGACCAAGGTCCTCGGCTCGGAACGCGTGCAGCGGATCGGCAGGCTGTGTGAAGAGATAGTCGGACGGCACGGGGATCTGGCCGATCCGGAAACCGCCGAGCTGGCCGAGCTGTTCGACCGGCTGGCCAAGCGCAACCTGGTGCTGACCTTCGGCGGCGGCGTCAACGAGGTGCAGCGTGAACTGATCGCCACCGCCGGGCTGGGCCTGCCGAGGGTGCCGCGATGACCACGGACGCGGAGATCAGGGCGGCGGCGGACCGCATCGCGGCCGGTGGTGAGTCCGCCCGGCGGTTCGCGCGCGACCCGGTGAACCAGGCCATGGTGAACAACTGGGTCGAGGCCATCGGGGACACGAACCCGGTCTACGTGGACCCGGAGTTCGCGGCGAAGTCCGTGCACGGCGGGCTGGTCGCGCCACCGGCGATGGCGCAGGTGTGGACGATGGGCGGGCTGCACCACCAGCGGGGCACCGGCGACCCGCTCGGCGCGATGATGTCCGTTCTGGACGATGCGGGCTTCACCTCGGTGGTGGCCACCAACTCCGACCAGACCTACCACCGCTACCTGCGCCCCGGTGAGCACCTGGCGGCCACCACGGTGCTCGAAGACGTCAAGGGCCCCAAGAAGACCGCGCTCGGCGAGGGCTGGTTCGTCACCACCAGGACGAACTGGTACGTGGGCGAGGAACTGGTCGCGGACATGGTGTTCCGGGTGCTGAAGTTCCGTCCCCGCGAGCAGCCGAAGCCGGAGGTCGTGGACGCGCCGGGTGCCGCCGTGCTGCGGCCGGTGATCAGCCCGGACACCGCGTTCTTCTGGGAGGGCACCAAGGCCGGTGAGCTGCGCATCCAGCGCTGGGGTGACGTGCTGCGCCACCCGCCTGGCCCGATGCCGCCCGACGGGGACCTCGACGCGGTGCCGGACTACGTGGTCGCGTCGGGACGCGGCACGGTGTACAGCTACGTCGTGCACCACCACCCGCCGGTGCCCGGCAAGGAGCTGCCGTTCGTGGTGGCGCTCGTGGAACTGGAGGAAGGCGTGCGGGTGCTCGGTGAACTGCTGGATGTCCGGCCCGACGAGGTCCACATCGGACTCGAGGTCCGGGCGGCGTTCCTCCGGATCGACGACGAGCTGACCCTGCCGGCCTGGCGGGTGGCCCGGTGACCGCGGTGGTGGGCACCGAGCTGCCCGAGCTGAAGATCGAGCTGACCCCGACCTTCGTGATCAGCACCGCGATCGCCACGCGCGACTTCCAGGACGTGCACCACGACCGTGACAGCGCGATCGCCCGCGGCTCCAAGGACATCTTCGCCAACATCCTCACCGACAACGGGCTGGTGCAGCGGTTCGTTTCGGAGTGGGCGGGGCCCGAGGCGCTGATCCGCTCGATCAGCATCCGCCTCGGGGTGCCGTGCTACGCCTACGACACGCTCGTGCTCTCCGGCCGGGTGTCCGAACAGGAGGGTGACGAGGTGGTGGTCGAAGTGACCGGGCGCGGCGCGCTGGGGGAGCACCTGTCCGGCACCGTGCGGGTCGTGCTGCCAGGGGGTGCGGCATGAGCTTCGCCGGGACAACAGCCATCGCCGGCATCGGTGCCACCGAGTTCTCCAAGGACTCCGGCCGCAGCGAACTGCGGCTGGCCGCCGAATGCGTGCGTGCCGCGGTGGCCGACGCGGGCCTCCAGCTGTCCGATGTGGACGGCCTGGTCAGCTTCACCATGGACGGCAACAGCGAGATCGCGGTGGCCAGGGAACTGGGCATCGGCGAGCTGACCTTCTTCAGCCGGATCCACTACGGCGGTGGCGCGGCGGCGGCGACCGTGCAGCAGGCCGCACTGGCGGTGGCCAGCGGTGTGGCCGACGTGGTGGTCGCGTACCGGGCGTTCAACGAGCGCTCGGGGCACCGCTTCGGCCGCGTGTCCGCGGCGGCCGCGCAGCAGGTGAACTCCTCGGGCGTGGACAACAGCTTCCACTACCCGATGGGCATCGCCACCCCGGCCGCCACGGTGGCCATGCTGGCCAGGCGCTACCAGCACGAGTACGGCGCGACCAGCGCGGACTTCGGCCGGGTGGCGGTGGTGGACCGCAAGCACGCGGCGACCAATCCGCACGCCTGGTTCCACGGCAAGCCGATCACGCTGGAGCAGCACCAGGCCTCCCGCTGGATCGCCGAGCCGCTGCGCCTGCTCGACTGCTGCCAGGAGAGCGACGGCGGGGTGGCGCTGGTGATCACCAGCGCCGAACGCGCGCGCGATCTGCCGCACCCGCCTGCGGTGATCGCCGCGGCCGCGCAGGGCAGCGGCACCGACCAGTACGTGATGACCAGCTACTACCGCGACGACCTGGCCGCGCTGCCGGAAATGGGCGTGGTGGCGCGGCAGCTGTGGGCGCAGTCCGGGCTGTCACCGTCCGATATGGACGTCGGCGTGCTCTACGACCACTTCACCCCGTACGTGCTGATGCAGCTGGAGCAGCTGGGGTTCTGCGGCCGCGGTGAGGCGAAGGACTTCATCGCCGACGGCAACCTGGAGCTGGACGGCTCGCTCCCGCTGAACCCGCACGGCGGCCAGCTCGGTGAGGCCTACATCCACGGCATGAACGGCATCGCCGAAGGCGTGCGCCAGCTGCGCGGCACGGCGGCCAACCAGGTCGGCGGCGCCGAGCGCGTGCTGGTCACCGCGGGCACCGGGGTGCCGACCAGCGCGCTCGTGCTCACGTCCTAGCGGTCAGCACGCCTTCGGACAGGACTACCGCGTCGTCGCGCTCGGGAACCGTGGCCACCACGACGAACCGGCCGTCTTCACGCCAGATCGAGGTCCGCAGGGTCTCGCCGGGGAAGACCACCCCGGCGAACTTCGCCGACCACGAGCCGACGGCCGTCGCGTCCCCGTCGAGCACCGCGTCGGTGACCGCCTTCGCCACGATCCCGTAGGTGCACAGGCCGTGCAGGATCGGCCGGTCGAACCCGGCACGGGCGGCGAACGCGGGATCGGCGTGCAGCGGGTTGCGGTCGCCGCACAGCCGGTACAGCAGCGCCTGCTGCGGCAGGGTCGCCGTGTCGACATGGTGATCCGGCTCGCGGTCCGGTGGGGTGATCTTCTCGGAACTGCCGCGGTGCCCGCCGAAACCCCCCTCACCCTTGGCGAAGATGCTCGACCGGGCCGTCCACAACGGACTGCCGTGCTCGTCCACCGTGGTGGTCTCGCGCACGATCACCGCGGCCTTGCCCTTGTCCAGCACGTCGACCACCTTCGTGCGCGAGGTGGCCTTGCCCGCCACCGGCAGCGGGCGGTGCGCGACGACCTCCTGGGTGCCGTGCACCACCTTGCTCAGGTCGATCGACACGCCGGGGAAGGCCACGGTCGGCGGCTCGGTCCAGTGGAACGAGGCGGCCACCGTGGCGAAGGTGGGCAGCACGTGCAGGTTGTCCTCCAGCACGTACCGCAGCTCACGCGGGTCGCCCGGATCGGCGCCCGCGCCGAGCGCGAGGTGGTAGAGCTGGACTTCGGACGCGGTCCAGGAGAACCGCTCCTCGCCGAGTTCCGCGCCGATCGCGACAGCTGGGTCGATGGGCATGCGCACCACTCATTCGTAAGTGACTGAAACCTCGTCGGTGAGCGGAATGGACTGGCACGCCAGCACGATCCCCTCGTCGAGGTCGTCGGAATCGAGTACTTCGTTGTTGAGCATCTTCACCTTGCCCGAGACCAGGCGGCAGGCGCAGGCACTGCACTGCCCGGCGCGGCAGGAGTAGGGCGCGTCGAGCCCGGCCTCCAGCAGCAGGTCGAGCAGCTTGCGTTCCCGTGGCCACGAAAGGGATCGCTGCTCACCGTCGAGATCGACGTGCACGGTCGCGGCCGGTTCGGCCGACGGCTCCTCGGCGACCACTTCGGCGGCTTCCTCGAACGGGTTTCCGTCCAGGGAAAGGAACTTCTCGACGTGGATCAGCTTGCGGTCCCAGCCCAGTGCCTTCAGCCCGGTCTGCGCGGCCTCCATGAACGGCTTCGGTCCACAGAGGAACGCCGGGCGGCCGGGGAAGGGTGCGGCCAGCGCCTGCAGCTGCTCGACCGACGGCAGGCCCTGCACGGATTCCAGCCAGTGCACCACGGTCAGCCGGTCCGGCATCGCGGCGGACAGCTCACGCAGCTCGCGCGCGAAGATCACCGACTGCTCGTCGCGGTTGGCGTACACCAGCAGCAGCCGGCCGGAACCCTTGGCCAGCACGGACTTCACGATGGACATCACCGGCGTGATCCCGCTGCCCGCGGCGAACAACAGCAGGTCGGCGTCCAGGTCCGGTGGGCAGAACACCCCGGACGGCGGCAGCACCTCGATCTCCGCACCCGGTCGGACGTTGTCGCAGATCCAGTTGGACGCGTACCCGGTGCGCTTGACCGTGACGGTCAGCGGATCACCGGTGTGCGGGGAACTGGACAGCGAGTAGCACCGCGCCACCGAACCGCAGCGGTCGCTGGGCACGCGCAGGGTGAGGAACTGGCCGGGCCGGTAGTCCATGCCGGGCGCCGATTCGAACACCAGCGAGTGCGCTTCGGCGGTCTCGGCGATCACGTCCGCCACCCGCAGGCGCCGGACGTCACTCACCGGCTACCCCCAGCGCGCCCGCGCGGACGTCCTCGTTGATGCTGTGCTGCAGTTCCGGGCAGGTGTCCTGGAGGGCGGCCGGCCGGTCGGACGCGGCGTACACCGGGCACGCCGAGCTCTCCGTGGTCCACTGGATGCTGGTGTGCTTGGGGCTGTTCTTCTTCACCAGCACCCGCACCGCGCAGGTCCGGCAGCCGACCGGCGCCAGCCCGCCGCTGAGGAATTCCCTGGTTTCCTCGGCCGACGCGACCGGAGAACCGAACACCGTGTAGTTCGGGGGTCCGGGGGTCGTCCCCCGAGCAGACGGCGGAGTGTAGGGCGTGACCACCTCAGACCTCCGCCTCGGCGGCCTGCCGGGCCAGGTTCTCCCGGACCTCCACCTCCCACACCTCGTTGGCGCGCGTGGTGTCCACTTCGAACTCGAAGCGCTGCGTCATCTCCGGCGTCACGTCGGCGACGTCCACGTAGAACTGCTCGTACCAGCGGCGCAGCTGGTAGACCGGACCGTCCTCTTCGCACAGCAGCGGGTTGTCGATCCGCGACTTGTTCCGCCAGATCTCCACGTCCTGCAGGAAACCCACGCCGATGCTCTTGGCGAACTTGCCGGCGATCTTGTCCGCCTGCTCGTCGTCCACCCCGGGCAGCTTCTTCACGCTCACGCCCCACTGGAGCACGAAGGAGTTCTCCGTGACCGGGTAGTGGCAGTTGATCAGCACGTTCTCGATCTCGAAGCCCTTGTAGGTGTTGAGCAGCGTGTTGATCATGTAGGACGGGCCGTAGTAGGAGGCCTCCGAGCGGAGCAGGTTCTCCTCGCCGCCGTAGTTCGAAGCCATGCCCATGTCCGGGCGGCCCTTGGTGTTCAGGTACTGGGTGGCGATGTGGCCCTCGAACACGTTCTTGAAGTAGGTCGGGAACGCGTAGTGGATGTAGAAGAAGTGGGCCATGTCGACCATGTTGTCGATGATCTCGCGGCAGTTGGAGTTCTCGATCAGCACCGAGTCCCAGGTCCAGTTGCTCCACTCACCGCTGAAGATGCCGTCGATGCGCGGGATCGCCAGCTCCGGCGGCGGTGGGTTGCCCTCGGGGTCGTGCCAGACAAAGAGCTGCTTGTTCTCCTCGCACGTGGTCCACGACCGCGTGCGGGCGCGCAGCGGAACCCTTTTGGCGTAGGGGATCGACTTGCACTTGCCGTCGCCGCCCCAGCGCCAGTCGTGGAACGGGCAGGCGATCTCGTCGCCCTTGACCGTGCCCTGGGTCAGGTCGCCGCCCATGTGACGGCAGTAGCCGTCGAGCACGTTCAGCTTGCCGTCACTGGACTGGAACACCACCAGCTTGGTGCCGAAGGCGTTGATGGCGTGGGGTTTTCCGTCGCGGAAGCTCTCGGCGAGGCCGAGGCAGTGCCAGCCCCTGGCGAACCGGGTCGGCGGTTTGCCTGCGTCGATAGTGCGAAAGCTCTCGGTCATCGCGTACCTCCGGTTCGATTCTTGGCCGCGAGGTCCTCGGCCGCAAGGTAGCCGAAGACCATCGCCGGGCCGATGGTCGCGCCGGGCCCCGCGTAGGTGTGGCCCATCACCGCGGCGCTGGTGTTGCCCGCGGCGTACAGCCCGTCGATCACCGAGCCGTCCGCCCGCAGCACCCTGGCGCGGGTGTCGGTCAGCAGGCCGCCCTTGGTGCCCAGGTCGCCGGGCACCACGCGCACCGCGTAGAACGGGGCCTGATCCACCGGGCCCAGGCTGGGGTTGGGCTTGTTGCGCGGGTCCCCGTAGTAGTGGTCGTAGGCGCTCTTGCCGCGGCCGAAGTCCTGGTCGACGCCGTCGCGGGCGAAGCCGTTGAACCGGGCAACGGTGGCTTCGAGGCGGTCGGCGGGCAGTCCGGTCGACTCGGCCAGCTCGCGCAGCGTGCCAGCCTTGGCCGCGATGCCCGCCTTGTACCAGCGGCCCGGCAGCGGCTGGCGCGGGCCGAGCCCGGTGAACATGTACCGGTTGCGGTTGCGCTGGTCGAAGATCAGCCAGGCGGGCACGTTCTCGCCGGGACCTTCGCCCTGGCCGTACTTCCCGCCGTACATCGCGTGCACGGCTTCGACGTAGGGCGCGGATTCGTTGACGAACCGCTCGCCGCGTTCGTTGACCAGCAGGCAGCCCGGCCGGGAGCGCTCGGCGAGCGCGAACCACGGCCCGCCGGTCAGCGGAATGGACGGGCCCCACCACGCGTCGTCCATCAACTCCGTGGTGGCGCCCAGCTTGAGACCGGCGAGAATGCCGTCACCGGTGTTCGCCTCGGCGCCGACCGTCCACTCCGTACCGATCGGCGCGCGCTGGTACTTGGCGCGCATTTCCGCGTTGTGCTCGAACCCGCCGCACGCCAGCACCACACCGAGCCGCGCGCGGATCTCGGTGCCACCGGCCACCACCACGCCGGTGACGCGGTCGCCTTCGGTGCACAGATCCACCAGCGGGGTGTCGAGCCGGACCGGCACGCCGGCACGCAGCAGCCCGGCGCGCAGGCCCGCGGCGAGCGCCTGGCCCATGGCGAGCTGGCGTTTCCCGGTCAGCCGCCCGGTCAGCCAGCGCGCGCCGAGGCGGAACACCCGCGTGATGCCGCGTGGATGCCGGGCGAGCAGGCTGAGCCAGCGGTAGTCGGCCTGCATCAGCGGCACACCGGCGGGCGGGGCGCTGTACGGCGGTTCCAGGTTGGCCAGTTCCTTGCCGAGCACGCGGGCGTCCAGCGGTTTCGGCTCGGCGGACCGTCCGCCGGCCCGGCCGCCGGGGGCTTCGGGGTGGTAGTCCGAGTAACCCGGCACCCAGCACAGCCGCAGCGGGGTTTCGCGGTGGAGGAACTCGATCACCTCGGGCCCGCGGTCCAGGTAGGTGTTCCGCCGCTCGGCGGGCACCACGTCACCGACGATGGCTTCGAGGTATTCGCGGGCCCGCTCGGGTGGCTCGTCGATCCCGGCCGCGCGCAGCGCCTCGTTGCCGGGAATCCACACGCCACCCCCGGAACGCGCGGTCGAACCGCCGTACTTGGCGGCCTTTTCCAGCACCACCACGCTCAGCCCGTGCCGGGCCGCGGCGAGTGCGGCGGTCATGCCGGCGGCACCGCTGCCGACCACCACGACGTCGAACTCGTCCGGCATCCATGCCTCCCGTGCTACTGGAACGCGTTATAGAAATGCGAACAGCTGGTCGCTGCACTATGGGTCACCATAGACGAGAACGTGTTTCAGTTCTAGGCTGGGCGGGGTGACGGGATCTCTGGAGCCTCTGCGAGCCGACGTGGTGGTGGCCGGGTTCGGGGCGGCTGGCGCCTGCGCGGCGCTGGAAGCCGCCGAAGCCGGAGCCGACGTGCTGGTGCTGGACCGATTCCAGGGTGGCGGCGCCACCACGATCAGCGGTGGCGTGGTCTACGCCGGTGGCGGCACCGCGCAGCAGCGGGACGCCGGGGTCACCGACTCGGCCGAGGCCATGTACGCCTACCTGCGGCACGAGACCGGCGACGTGGTCAGCGAGCGGACCCTGCGTGCCTTCTGTGAGGGCAGCACGGAGATGATCCGCTGGCTGGAGCGCCACGGCGTGCCGTTCGAAGGCAGCCTGTGCCCGGACAAGACCTCGTACCCGGGCAACCGGCACTACCTCTACTACTCGGGCAGCGAGGCGTCCGGCGCGTTCCGCGAGGTGGCCACGCCCGCGCCGCGGGGGCATCGCGCCAAGGGCCGCGGGACCTCGGGAAAGGCCCTGTTCAAGCCGCTCGCGGCCGCGGTACGCCATCGTGCGACGGTACTGCCGCAGACCCGTGTGCGCCGACTCCTCCAATCGGCTGACGGCACGGTCACCGGAGTGCTCGCGACAACGCTGCGTGACGCGCCGGGCTGGGCGAGGGCGACGCACCGCGTGCTCGGGCAATGGTCCGCGAAGCCCGGTATCTACGTGCCCGCGCTGCGGAAACTGCTGAACCGCCGGGTCGCGGCGATCGAGGCGCGGTTCGCGCGTGAGGTGGAAATCTCAGCACGCGGCGTGATCCTCACCGCCGGTGGTTTCATCGCCAACCGGGACTGGGTGCGCGAGCACGCGCCCGCCTATCGCGGCGGGCTCCAGCTCGGCACGGCCGGGGACGACGGTTCGGGCATCGAGCTGGGCCGGTCCGCCGGTGGGGCGACCGCCGAGCTGGGCCGCGTCTCGGCCTGGCGTTTCCTGACGCCGCCGAGCGCCTTTCTCGGCGGGCTGCTGGTGAACGCGCGGGGGGAGCGGGTCATCGACGAGTCGCGATATGGCGCGGCGGTCGGCGAGGAGCTGATCACCCGGCACGACGGCCGGGGCTGGCTGCTGCTCGACGACGAGCTGGTCCGGCGGGCACGCGCCCAGCGTGACGTGCAGTGGTTCCAGCGACTGCAGACCCGGTACCTGCTGCGGCGCGGACGGGTGGTCGGCAGCTCGATCGAGGAGGTCGCGCGCCGCGCCGGGATCGACCCGGGCGGGCTGGCCAAAACGGTGGCCGCCGCGGCCGACGGGCCCGACCCGATGGGCAAGCCCGCCGACTTCACGCACCGGCTCGGCACACCGCCGTACTCGCTGGTCGACGTGTCGATCCGGCCGAGCCTGGCCTTCCCGTGCCCGATGCTCACCCTCGGCGGGCTGGTGGTGGACGAGGACAGCGGCATGGTGCTCGACGGGGACCGCCGTCCGATCCCCGGCTTGTACGCCGCCGGCCGCACCGCGGTAGGAATCTGTTCTCGTTCCTACGTCAGCGGCCTGTCGCTGGCGGACTGCGTGTTTTCCGGCCGCCGTGCTGGGGCCCACAGTGGCCGGACGCTGCGGGAACTCGACAAAAACGAGAACGTGTTCTAGTCTTGCCGGTATGACAGAGTCGAGTGTCGGCGGTGTGCTCGCCGGGGTCGAGGACCTGCTTCCCGTGTTGCGGGAGCGGGCCCAGGAGACCGAGGACGCCCGCCGCATTCCCGAAGAGTCGATCAAGGCGCTGCAGGAAACGGGCTTTTTCAAGCTGCTGCAGCCCAAGCCGTACGGCGGCTACGAAGCCGACCCGGTTTCCTTCTACACCGCGGTGAAACGCATCGCGAGCGCCTGCGGGTCCACCGGCTGGGTGGCCTCCATTCTCGGCGTGCACCCCTGGCACCTGGCGTTGTTCGACGCCAAGGCGCAGGAGGACGTGTGGGCCGAGGACCACGAGGTGCGACTGTCCTCTTCGTACGCCCCGATGGGCAAGGCGAAGGTGGTCGACGGGGGATACCGGCTCAGCGGACGGTGGAGCTTCTCCTCCGGCTGCGACCACGCCACCTGGGTGCTGCTGGGCGCACCCGCCTTCGACGCGGACGGCAAGCCGGTCGACTTCTGCACCTACCTGCTGCCGATCGCCGACTACACCATCGAAGACGTCTGGGACACCGTCGGCCTCCGCGGCACCGGCAGCAACGACATCATCGTGGACGACGTGTTCGTCCCGGCGCACCGGGCGCTGAGCTTCATGGCCACCTCGAAGTGCCGGACCCCCGGCCAGGAGGTCAATCCCGGCCCGCTGTACAAGCTGCCCTACGGCTCGGTGCACCCGTCCACCATCACCGCGCCGATCATCGGCATGGCGCAGGGCGCCTACGACGCGCACGTGGAGTTCCAGCGCAAGCGGGTCCGCGCCGCGTACGCCGGTGAACAGTCCAAAGAGGACCCGTTCGCCAAGGTGCGGATCGCCGAGGCGGCCAGTGAGATCGACGCCGCCTGGTTGCAGCTGACGCACAACATCGACGAGCTGTACCAGCTGGCGTGCGCGGGGGAGAAGCTGCCGTTCGCCACCCGGCTGCGGGTCCGCCGCGACCAGGTCCGCGGCACCGAGCGCGCGATCGCCGCGATCGACCGGCTCTTCGAGAACTCCGGCGGGCGTGCCCTGCGGTCCGGCACGCCGATCCAGCGGTTCTGGCGTGACGCGCACGCCGGCCGCGTGCACGCGGCGAACGATCCCGAACGCGCGTACACCATGTTCGGCACCGGCGAGTTCGGGCTGCCGGTGGAAAATGGGATGGTGTGACGGTGACCGAAGGCCAGTACGCCCAGGTGACGCCGGAACTGCGGCTGCACTACCACGAAACCGGCGCCGAGCACGAGGAAACGGTGATCCTGCTGCACGGCGGCGGGCCGGGCGCGTCGGCGTGGAGCAACTTCGGGCGCAACCTGCCGGTGTTCGGCAAGGCGTTCCGCACCATCGCGGTCGACCAGCCGGGCTTCGGCCGGTCGGACAAGCCGACCGAGCACCCGCAGTACTTCACGCACAGCGCGAACGCCGTGGTGGCGCTGATGGACCACCTCGGCATCGAGCGCGCGCACCTGGTCGGCAACTCGCTCGGTGGTGGCGCGGCGGTCCGGATCGCGCTGGACCACAGTGGACGCGCCGGGCGGCTGGTGCTGATGGGGCCGGGCGGGCTGAGCGTGAACCTGTTCGCGCCGGACCCGACCGAGGGCGTCGGCAAGCTCGCCGCGTTCGGCGCGAACCCGACCAGGGAGAACATGGCAGCCTTTCTCCGGGTGATGGTGTTCGACCAGTCGCTGGTCACCGACGAGCTGATCGACGAGCGGTTCGCGCTGGCGAGCGCGCCCGAGTCACTGGCCGCGATGCGCGCGATGGGCGCGTCGTTCATGCGGCCGGACAGCTACGAGCAGGGCATGCTGTGGCGTGACGTGCACCGCCTGCGCCAGCGGGTGCTGTTGATCTGGGGCCGTGAGGACAGGGTGAACCCGCTCGACGGTGCGCTGGTGGCGTTGAAGAACATCCCGCGTGCGCAGCTGCACGTGTTCGGGCGCTGCGGGCACTGGGCACAACTGGAGAAGTTCGACGAGTTCAACCGGCTCGCCATCGAATTCCTCGGCGGAGGTGTGGGGTAAATGGGCATCCGGTCGCTGGGATATCTGCGCATCGAGGCCACCGATCTGGCGGCCTGGCGGGAATACGGGCTCAAGGTGCTCGGCATGGTCGAGGGCAAGGGCACCGATCCCGAAGCGCTGTACCTGCGGATGGACGACTTCCCGGCGCGGCTGGTGATCGTGCCCGGCGAATCGGACCGGCTCGCGCAGGCCGGCTGGGAGGTGGCCAACGCCGCCGAGCTGGAGGAGGTCCGGCAGAGCCTGGCCGCGCACGAGGTGCCGTTCAAGGAGGGCACCGCCGAGCAGCTGGCCGACCGGCACGTGGTGGAGATGATCACCTTCGAGGACCCGTCGGGCAACCAGCTCGAGGTCTTCCACGGCATCGCGTTGCAGCACCGGCGGGTGGTGAGCCCGTACGGGCACCGGTTCGTCACCGAGGAGCAGGGGCTCGGGCACGTGGTGCTGTCCACTCACGACGATGCCGCCGCGCTGCACTTCTACCGCGACGTACTGGGTTTCCGGCTGCGTGACTCGATGCGGCTGCCGCCGCAGTTCGTCGGCAGGCCCGCCGACGGGGAACCGGCCTGGCTGCGGTTCTTCGGCTGCAACCCGCGGCACCACAGCCTGGCGTTCCTGCCGATGCCGGTGCCGAGCGGGATCGTGCACCTGATGGTCGAGGTGGAGAACACCGACGACGTGGGCCTGTGCCTGGACCGCGCGCTGCGGCGGAAGGTGCCGATGTCGGCGACGCTGGGCAGGCACGTCAACGACCTGATGCTGTCGTTCTACATGAAAACGCCCGGTGGCTTCGACATCGAGTTCGGCTGCGAGGGCAGGCAGGTCGACGACGACACCTGGATGGCACGCGAGAGCACGGCGGTTTCGCTGTGGGGTCACGACTTCTCGATCGGGGCGAAGCAGCAGTGACCGCGTCGGCGGCGATCGACGCGGCCCGGTTCCGCGCGGTGCTGGGGCACTTCTGCACCGGGGTCGCGGTGGTGACCGGGCACGACGGCGCGGAACCGGTCGGGTTCGCGTGCCAGTCGTTCGCCGCCCTCTCGCTGGACCCGCCGCTGGTGTTGTTCTGCCCGGCGAAAACCTCCGGCTCGTGGCCGGTGATCGAACGCAGCGGCTCGTTCGCGGTCAACGTGCTTTCGGAGGAGCAGCAGGAACTCAGCGCCGTTTTCGGGGCGCGGGGGGTGGACAAGTTCGCCAGGGTCGCCTGGCAGCCAGGGCCGTCGGGGTCGCCGGTGCTGGATGGAGCCTTGACCTGGCTCGACTGCGACGTGGAAACCGTGCACGAGGCGGGAGACCACTATGTCGTGATCGGGCGGGTGCGGGCGCTGGGCGCCGAATCCGCGGACCACGGTTCGCCGCTGTTGTTCTACCGTGGCCAATACGCCTTGACCAGGCCACGGACGGAAATCGACAAACTGTTCGACTGGCCGCGCCCGGGCGATTGGCTGTAATGTGGCTTTCATAGCGCGCCAAACGCTATGAAAGCCACATTCATTGCACCCCCCCCGGAACTAGCGGCGTAGCGGGGAACCTGCCTCGTGCAGGTGGCGCAGGGCTTGCGCGTACGAATCGACGAGGCCGGTTTCGTGGTACGGCACGCCGATCTCGGCGCAGTAGTCGCGGACGATCGGCTGCGCGCGCCGCAGGTGCGGGGTCGGCATGCTGGGGAACAGGTGGTGCTCGATCTGGTAGTTCAGCCCGCCCATCGCGGTGTCGACGAACCACCCGCCCCGCACGTTGCGCGAGGTGAGCACCTGGCGCCGCAGGAAGTCCGGCCGCTTGTTCCCGGTCAGCGTCGGCATGCCCTTGTGGTTCGGCGCGAAGATCGATCCCATGTAGACACCCCACAACCCTTGGTGCACGGCGATGAACACCAGCGCCTTCACCGGCGAGAGCACCAGGAACACCGCACCCAGGTACAGCGCGAAGTGCGCGAACAGCAGTCCGGCCTCCAGCCCGCGCCGCTTCAGGCCCGGCTTCAGCACCGCGCGGACGCCCGACCAGTGCAGGTTCAGCCCTTCCAGCGTGAGCAGCGGGAAGAACAGGTACGCCTGGTACCGGCCGATGAACCGCGGGATGCCGCGGCTGGCCCTGGCCTGGTCCTTCGACCAGACCAGCACGTCCGGATCGACGTCGGGATCGAGTTCCTCGTGGTTCGGGTTCGCGTGGTGGCGGGTGTGCTTGTCCATCCACCAGCCGTAGCTCATGCCGATGCCGAGATTGCCCGCCAGCCGCCCGGCGACCTCGCTCGGCCGCCGCGTGCGGAACACCTGCCGGTGCGCGAGGTCGTGCGAGAGCAGCGCGATCTGCCCGAACAACACGGCGAGCAGCACCGCTACGAACAGCGTCGCCCACGAGTCGCCGACCAGTCCGAACAGCGTCCAGGCGGCGGCGAACAGGGCGGTCACCACGCCGATGCGCAGTGCGTAGTAGCCGGGACGCCGGTCCAGCAGGCCGGCCTGGTTGATCCGCCGGGACAACCGGGCGAAGTCGCTTCCGGTTTCCGCGGCGAGAAGAGGCTGTGTGGTCACGCGTCGAGTCTGGTCACCGCGTGTGCCCGCCGGTAGCCGGTGCGCACCCCGGCCGGGGGTGGGGCTGCCCCTACCGGCGCAGGTGCCGGTGCGGTGGCCCGAACAGCTGGCTGCTGCCGTGTGCGCGCTTGAAGTACCGGTGCGCGGGGTGTTCCCAGGTGATGCCGATCCCGCCGTGCAGCTGGATCATTTCCGAGGCGATCGTGGTGAAGGCCTCCGCACAGTGCACTTTGGCCACCCAGGCCAGCGATGGGTCCTCCGCGGCCGCCGCCACGCACGAGCGCGAGGTCTCGACCAGGACGTACAGGTCGGCCAGGCGGTGCTTGATCGCCTGGAAACCACCGATCACCCGGCCGAACTGCTTGCGTTGCTTCGTGTAGTCCAAGGTGATTTCGAACGCGCGCGCCATCGCGCCGGTCTGCTCGGCCGCGAGCAGCACACACGCCTGGTCCAGCAGGGAAGGATCGACGTCCCCGACCAGGGAAACCTGTGCTCCGCGAAGATCCACAGTGGCCAGTCGGCGGGTCTCGTCCATGGTGGGGGAGTGGGTGCGCCGGACACCCGGCTGCTCCACCGGTACCGAGTAGAGCCGATTTCCCGTCACGACCAGCAGAAGCTCGGCTGTGTCGCCGTCGAGCACGTACCGGCCTGTTCCGTCCACAGTGGACCCATCGGCCGAGAAGTCCGCGAAGGCAACGGTGCCGGTGGTCAACTTGGCGGCCAGCGGCGAGTCCGCCAGCGCCAGCGCGGCGATCGAAGTGGACAGGAACGGCAGTGGTGAGAGCACGCGGCCGAATTCTTCGGCGACCACGGCCAGTTCGGGCAGTCCCGCGCCGAGACCACCGTGTTCCTCCGGCACCGCGAGCGCGGCGACCCCGATCTGCGAGCACAACACGTCCCACGACGCACCCCGCGACAAGGCGCTGCGCACCGAGTCCCGCAGTGCGTCCAGCTCCTCCGCGGTGCTCACGGCAGCACCCGCCCGCGGTGGAAGGCGGGCGTGCCCCACGCCGCCACCAGTGCACGCACCTTCGTCAGGCGCAGGCCGAGGCCGTGTTCGGCGGTGTAGCCGATGGCCCCGTGCACCTGGAGTCCGGTCCGCGCGGCCAGTGAGGCGGCCTTTCCGGCGGCGGCCTTCGCCGCCGACACGTCCCGTGCCGACGTGCTCAGCGCGGCCGCCCAGAGCAGGGGCCGCGCGAGTTCGAGCGCGGTGACGGCGTCCGCGAGCAGGTGCTTGATCGCCTGGTAACTGCCGATCTCGCGGCCGTACTGCTTGCGTTGCTTGGCGTAACTCACCGAGGCGTCCAGCAGCCACTGCCCGGCGCCGAGCAGCTGCGCGGCGGTGGCGAGCGCGCCGTGTTCGAAGGCCAGCGGCACGTGGTCGCCGATCCGGTCACCGCGTTCGGGCTCGAACAACCGGCGGACCCGATCGACCGAGGTCAGCCGCTTGCCGGGGGAGAAGGTGTGCAGCCCGTCGCCGGTGAGCATCAGCCGGACATCGGCGACATCGGCGTCCAGGCCGTACGGCACGTGCGGCGGCAGCACCACCGACGCCAGCCGCCCGCCCGATTCGACGGACAGCGCGGGCAGCACGGCGGCGGCGTCGACCCACGGCCCCGGTACCGCGTGATAACCGAGCCGTTCGAAGGCGACCACCAGATCGACCAGCGAACCGCCGGAGTCCAGCAGGTCGAGCAGGCCGAGGCCGGTCAAGCCGTGCCAGAGCTTCATGCCCGGCCCGAGGTCGTCGTCCGCCCACGACCGGGCGGCCGCGTCGCAGTCCGCTGTGGACAGGTAGTCGTCCAGCGCGGCGGCGAAGTCGGTTTGCTCGGTGGACAGCGCGAACCTCATCGATCACCCCGTGGCAGGCCGAGCAGCCGCTCGGCGACGATGTTGCGCTGGATCTGGTCGGTGCCGCCGTAGATCGGCCCGGCCAGCGAGAACAGCCAGCCGTCCGGCCAGTCACCGTCCACTTCGGCCTCGGGCCCGAGCAGTTCGAGCGCGGTTTCGTGCAGGGAAACGTCCAGCTGCGACCAGAAGAGCTTGTTCACACTGGACTCCGGGCCGAGCGAAGCCCCATCGGCGAGGCGGGTGGCCGTGCCGAAGGTGTAGAGCTGGTAGGCGCGAGCCCCGATCCACGCGTCGGCGACCCGATCGGCCAGCGCCGGGTCGCGGCTTTCCGACCACAGCCGGACCAGCCGGTCCGCGCTGGCCAGGAACCGGCCGGGGCTGCGCAGCGACAGCCCGCGCTCGTTGTTCGCCGTGGTCATCGCGACCCGCCAGCCCTCGCCGGGCGTGCCGATCACGTCCTCGTCCGGCACGAAGACCTCGTCGAAGAACAGTTCGGCGAACCCGGGCTCGCCGTCGAGCTGGGCGATCGGCCGCACCTGCACACCGTCGGCCCGCAGATCGATCATGAAGTAGGTGAGCCCGCGGTGCCGCACCGCCTCCGGGTCGCTGCGGAACAACCCGAATGCCTTGTCCGCGAACGCGGCGCGGGAACTCCACGTCTTCTGCCCGGACAGCAGCCAGCCGCCGTCGGTGCGCTGGGCCGTGCTGCGCAACGCGGCGATGTCGCTGCCCGCTTCGGGTTCGGACCACGCCTGCGCCCAGACCGCTTCGGAGCGCGCCATCTTCGGCAGGATGCGGGCCTGCTGCTCCGGCGTGCCGTGGGAGAACAACGTGGGCGCGAGCATGAACAGGCCGTTCTGGTTGACCCGCCCCGGCGCGCGTGCCGCGTAGTATTCCTCCTCGAAGACCAGCCAGTCCAAAAGGGACGCATCACGGCCACCGAACTCGGCGGGCCAGGAGACCACCGACAACCGCGCGTCGGCGAGCTTGGCCTCCCACTCGCGGTGCAGTTCGAATCCCTCGGTGGTGTCGAACGAGGGCAGCGTGACGACGTTTTCCGCCAGCCAGGCACGCACTTCGGCGCGGAAGGCCAGCGTCGATTCGGGGAGGTCGAGGTCCATCAGGACTGCTTCCCGGCGTCCCGCATCGAGCGCGCGTCCTGCCCGCCGAGAGAGTCCCCGCCCGCGACCTCGGCGTTGTGCGCGTGCGCGAAGTGGTGCAGGCCGAACACCGAGTCCATGCCCGCGCGCAGGCCCATCAGGTCCTCCGCCTGGTTGACCGCCTTCTTCGCCAGCGCGAGCCCGAATCCCGGCATGGCGGCGATCTTCCCGGCCAGCGCCAGCGTCTCCGACTCCAGGTCCTCGCGGGGCACCACGCGGTTGAGCATGCCCCATTCCCTGGCCTGCGCGGCGGTGAACCGTTCGCCGGTGAACAGCACCTCCTTGGCCGCACGCGGCCCGAGCACCCACGGGTGCGCGAAGTACTCCACCCCCGGAATTCCCATGCGCACCACGGGATCGGCGAAGAACGCGTCTTCGGAGGCGACGATCAGGTCACACACCCACGCCAGCATCAGCCCGCCGGCGATGCACGCGCCCTGCACGCTGGCGATCATCGGCTTCGGGATCTCCCGCCAGCGGCGGCACATGCCCAGGTACACCTCGGACTCGCGGGCGAAGCGCCGGTCACCGCCGTCCCGGCCGGTGTGGTCCCACCACAGCACCGACCGGCGGTCGAAGGAGGTGTCCGCGTCCCGGCCCGGCGAGCCGATGTCGTGCCCGGCGGAGAAGTGCTTGCCCGCCCCGGCCAGCACGATCACCTTCACCGAGTCGTCGTCCACCGCCCGCGAGAACGCGTCGTCCAGCGCGTAGGTCATCGCCGAGTTCTGCGCGTTCCGGTACTCGGGCCGGTCCATGGTCACCACCGCGACCGCGTCCCGCTGCTCGTACCGCACCGTCATGGGGCCTCCTCGCCGTCGACACGGAGCATTCGCTTGAGTACCTTCCCGGACGCGTTGCGCGGCAGCGCGTTGACGAACTCCACCCGGCGCGGCCGCTTGTAGTTGGCCAGGTTTGCCTCGCAGTGCGCCAGAACGTCCTCTTCGGACAGTGCGGTGCCGTCATCGGAGCGCACCACGTAGGCGGCGCCGACCTCACCGAGCCGGTCGTCGGGCACCCCGATCACCGCCGATTCGGTGACCCCGGGCAGCCGCGCGAGCACCTGCTCCACCTCGGCTGGGTAGACGTTGAAGCCACCGCAGATGTACATGTCCTTGATGCGGTCGGTGATCCGCAGGTAGCCGCGTTCGTCCAGCTCACCGGCGTCACCGGTGTGCAGCCAGCCGTCGGCGTCGATCGCTTCGGCGGTGGCTTCGGGATCGTCAAGATAACCGAGCATGGTGTTCGGCCCGCGCAGCAGGACCTCACCGGTGTCCGCGATGCGCACCTCGAACCCGGCGGCCGCGCTGCCGCAGGTGGTCGCCACGGTGACCGGGTCGTCGCCCGCGTGGCACATCGTCGCCACCACCGCCTCGGTCAGCCCGTACGCGGTGAGCACGGTCTCCAGGCCGAGATCGGACCGCATGCGCTCGATCAGCGGGACCGGCACGGTGGCCGCGCCGGTGACCGCGACCCGCAGCGACGACAGGTCGTGTGCCGCGCGCTCGGGGTGGTCCAGCAGCACCTGGAAGATGGTCGGCGCGCCGGGCAGCACGGTGATCCGCTCGGTCTCGATCAGCTCCATCGTGCGCACCGGGTCGAAGGTCGCCTGCGGCACGATGGTGCTGCCGCCCAGGACCGCCGCGAGAATGCCCGCCTTGTACCCGAAGCTGTGGAAGAACGGGTTGATCACCAGGTAGCGATCTTCCGGGGTGAGCCCGGCGCGCTCGGCCCAGGCGCCGGCGACGCCCAGCGTGCGCCGATGGCTGGTCATCGCGCCCTTGCTGCGGCCGGTGGTGCCCGAGGTGAACAGGATGTCGGCGAGGTCGTCCGGTTCGACGGCGGTGTCGAATTCGCCGGTGAGGTCTGTCCAGTCGGTGGGGATGCGCAAGACCACTTCGGGGCGGGCGTCGCCGATTTCGGCGAGCCGGTCCACCCCGAGGAAGTTGTCGGCGACCACCAGTGCCCTGGCCGCGCTGCGGGTGATGACGTCGCGCATCTCCGGCCCGGTGAACCGGGTGTTGATCGGCACCAGCGCCGCCCCGGCGGCCGACGCGCCGAGCGCGGCGATCACCCAGTGGTACGAGTTCGGCGCGCAGATCGCCACGCGGTCGCCGCGGCGGATGCCCCGCTCGGCGAACCACGCCGCGCGGCCGAGCACCCGCTGGTGCAGTTCCGGCCAGGTGAGCCGCACCGGGCCGTCCACGAGCGCCTCACCGCTGGGCAGCCGGGCGGCCGTCGCGGCGAGTGCGGCGGGAATCGTGTCCGAAGTGTTCAAGGTCTTCGCTCCCTAGCAAGTGCTTGGTAGGGTAGCAGCGTGACCGAGTTCCGGGAACGGGTGCGCGACTGGCTGGCCGAGAACCTGGCCGGTGAGTTCGCCGCGCTGCGTGGCCTCGGCGGCCCCGGCCGCGAGCACGAGGCGTTCGAAGAGCGGCTGGCCTGGGAGCGGCGGCTCGCCGCCGGTGGCTGGACCTGCCTCGGCTGGCCGGTCGAGCACGGCGGCCGCGGTGCGAGCCTCGACGAGCAGGTGATCTTCCACGAGGAGTACGCCAGGGCGAACGCGCCCGCGAAGGTCAGCCACCTCGGTGAGCAGCTGCTCGGGCCGACGCTGATCGCCTTCGGCACGCCGGAGCAGCAGCGCCGGTTCCTGCCGAAGATCAGGGCTGTGGAAGAACTCTGGTGCCAGGGTTACTCCGAACCGGGGGCGGGCTCGGACCTCGCCGCGGTGTCGACCACGGCCACGCTCGACGGGGACGACTGGGTGCTGCACGGCCAGAAGGTGTGGACTTCGCTGGCGCACCAGGCCGACTGGTGCTTTGTGCTGGCGCGCACGGAACCCGGTTCCCAGCGGCACCAGGGCCTGTCGTACCTGCTGGTGCCGATGCGGCAGCCGGGCGTCGAGGTGCGCCCGATCGTGCAGCTGACCGGGACCTCGGAGTTCAACGAGGTCTTCTTCGACGGCGCCCGTACCGCGCGTGACCTGGTGGTCGGTGAACCCGGTGACGGCTGGCGGGTGGCGATGGGCACGCTCGGCTTCGAGCGCGGGGTGGCCACGCTCGGCCAGCAGGTCGGCTTCCGGCGTGAACTCCAGGCGCTGACCGAACTCGCCGAGCGCACCGGTGCCGCCGGTGACCCGCACATCGCCGAGAAGCTGGCCCGCGCGCGGGTCGGCCTCGAAGTGATGAACGCGCACGCCCGCCGCACGCTCGGTGACACCGCGCCCGGCGTGGCGGAAGTGTCCAAACTGGTCTGGGCGAACTGGCACCGTTCGCTCGGGGAGTTGGCGATGCTGGTGCGTGGCCCCGAAGCGATGCTCACCGGCGACGACCTGGACGAGTGGCAGCGGCTCTACCTGTTCACCAGGGCCGACACCATCTACGGCGGCTCCAACGAAATCCAGCGCAACGTGATCGCCGAGCGGGTGCTCGGCCTGCCGAGGGAGGCCCGTCCTTGATCCCCGTGCCGAAGTACCCGGAAGGCCGCGACCTGTTGCGGGACAAGGTGGTGGTGATCACCGCGGCGGCGGGCACCGGGATCGGGTCCGCGGTGGCCAGGCGCTGCCTGGAGGAGGGCGCGCGGGTGGTGCTCAGCGACCGGCACGAGCGCAGGCTGGCCGAGAAGGCCGCCGAACTCGGCGGGGTGCACGCGATCCCGTGTGACGTCACCGACGGTGAACAGGTCCGGGCGCTGATCGACGGCGCGGTGGCCCACCACGGCCGGCTCGACGTACTGATCAACAACGCCGGGCTCGGCGGTCAGAAGTCCATTGTGGACATGACCGACGACGAGTGGGCCACCGTGCTGGACGTGACGCTCACCAGCACCTTCCGGGTCACCAGGGCGGCGCTGCGGCAGTTCATCGCGCAGGGTGACGGGGGAGCGGTGGTGAACAACGCCTCCGTGCTCGGCTGGCGGGCGCAGGCCGGGCAGGCGCACTACGCGGCGGCGAAGGCCGGGGTGATGGCGCTGACGCGGTGCGCGGCGGTGGACGTGGCCGAGCACGGCATCCGGGTCAACGCGGTCGCGCCCAGCCTGGCGATGCACCCGTTCCTGGCCAAGGTGACCAGCGAGGACGTGCTGGCCGAGCTGACCGCGCGCGAGGTTTCCGGCAGGGCGGCGAAACCGTGGGAGGTGGCGAATGTGATGGTGTTCCTCGCCAGTGACTACGCCTCGTACCTGACCGGCGAGGTGGTCTCCGTTTCGAGTCAGCACGCGTAAGGAACACGAGAAGACGATGAGCAAGCCAGGAACGAACTCGGGCCGCCGCGCGGAACTGCTGGGCATCGCCGCGGGCCTGTTCGCCGAGCGCGGGTTCGTTTCCACCACGGTCCGGGACATCGCCGACGCGGCGGGCATCCTGTCCGGCAGCCTGTACCACCACTTCGACTCCAAGGAGCAGATCGCCGACGAGATCCTCACCGGGTTCCTCGACGAGCTGTTCGGCACCTACGCCGAGATCGTGGAGTCGCGGCTGGGGCCGCGCAAGACGCTGGAGGCGGTGGTCGCGGCGTCCTTCGACTCCATCCACCGGCGGCCCGCCGAGGTGGAGATCTACCAGAACGAGGCCAAGCACCTGGCCAAGCAGCCGCGGTTCGCCTACATCGGCACCCGCAACGCCGAGTTCCGCAAGCTGTGGCACGACCTGCTCGCCGAGGGCATCGCGGCCGGGGAGTTCCGCGCCGACCTGGACATCGAGCTGACCTACCGGTTCATCCGCGACACCGTGTGGGTGGCCGTGCGCTGGTACAACCCCGAGGGCACGCTGTCCGCGGCCGACGTGGCCGCGCAGTACCTCGGCATCCTGCTCGACGGCATCGCCACCCGGCGGCGCCGCGTCAAGAAGGAGACCTGATGGCCGAGGCCTACGTGCTCGACGCCGTGCGCACCCCGGTGGGCAGGCGCGGGGGCGCGCTCAGCGCGATGCACTCCGCCGATCTCGGCGCCCACGTGATCGAGGCGGTCGTCGGCCGGGCCGGGGTGGACCCGGCGCTGGTGGACGACGTGATCCTGGGCTGCACGGACACGCTCGGGCCGCAGGCCGGCAACATCGCCAGGACGGCCTGGCTGGCCGCCGGGTTCCCGCACCACGTGCCAGGGGTGACCGTGGACCGGCAGTGCGGGTCGAGCCAGCAGGCGGTGCACTTCGCCGCGCAGGCGGTGCTCAGCGGCACGATGGACCTGGTGCTGGCCGGCGGGGTGCAGAACATGAGCCAGATCCCGATCAGCGCGGCCATGCTGGCCGGGCGGGAGCACGGCTTCGACGACCCGTTCTCCGGCTCGAAGGGGTGGCAGGAGCGGTACGGCGCCGCGGAGATCTCGCAGTTCCACGCGGCGGAGATGATCGCTTCGCACTGGGGTTTCCCGCGTGCGCAGCTGGAGGAGTACGCGTACTCGAGTCACCAGCGGGCCATCGCGGCCATCGATTCCGGTCGTTTTGACGCGGAGCTCGCGCCGGTCGGCGATTTCCGCCACGACGAGGGGCCGCGGCGGGACACCACGCTGGAGCGCATGGCGTCGCTGAAGCCGCTGAGCCCCGGATCGGTGCTGACCGCGGCGGTGGCCAGCCAGATCTCGGACGGTGCTTCCGCGACGCTGATCGCTTCGGCTTCGTTCGTGGCGGAGCACGGCCTGAAGCCGCGGGCACGCATCCACCACCTTTCGGTGCGGGCCGCGGACCCGGTCTGGATGCTGACGGGCCCGATCCCGGCGACGGCGCACGCGCTGCGCCGCACGGGGTTGTCGATCGGGGACATCGACCTGTTCGAGGTGAACGAGGCCTTCGCGCCGGTGGTGCTGGCTTGGCTCGACGAAACCGGCGCCGACCCGGCGCGGGTCAACGTCAACGGCGGCGGGATCGCACTGGGCCACCCGATCGGCGCGACCGGGACCAAGCTGTTCGCCACCCTGCTGCACGAACTGGAACGCCGAGGGGGCCGGTACGGGCTGCAGACGATGTGCGAAGGCGGCGGCACCGCCAACGTCACGATCATCGAGCGAGTGTGATCTAGCCTCGCGGTATGGGTGAACACAAGGAGCGCATGCTGCGCGGCGAGCTGTACCGCGACAACGATCCCGAGCTGGTCGCCGAGCGGCATCGCGCGCAGCGCCTGTGCGCCGAGTTCAACGCGACCGAGCCCGACGCGAACGAGCGCCGGGACGAGCTGCTGCGCGACCTGCTCGGCAAGTTCGGCGACGGCTCGTGGATCATGCCGCGCTTCCAGTGCGACTACGGCTACCTGATCGAGATCGGCGCCAACTCGTTCCTCAACTACGACGCCATCCTGCTGGACTGCGCCCCGATCCGGATCGGCAACGACGTGTCGATCGGGCCGCGGGCGCAGCTGCTGACCGCGCTGCACCCGATGGAGGACCACGAGGCGCGACGCCAGCGGTGGGAGAGCGCGGCCCCGATCACCATCGGCGACAACGTCTGGTTCGGCGGCGGGGTCACCGTGTGCGCCGGGGTGACCGTCGGTGACGACACGGTGGTCGGGGCGGGGAGCGTGGTCACCAGGGACCTGCCGTCCCGCGTGTTCGCCGCCGGGAACCCGGCCAGGGTGATCCGGCCGCTCTGACACGGCACCCGCTACGAAGGCAGGTCCGCCAGCAGCTCCCGCAGGGCGGTTTCGAAGGCGGCCGGGTTGCGTTGCGGGGCCAGGTGCGCGCCCGGCACCTCGGCGAACGGCTGCCCCAGCTCGAGCGCAAGCGTTTTCGCCGGGCGGTAGTGGTAGTAGCCCCGGCTGTCGCGGCCGGCCGTCGGGGTGATCTCCACCCGCGACCGCCGCAGCGCCACCAGATCCGGCTCGTAGTGGTAGAACGCGCGGAGCTCCCTGGTGAACAGCCGGATCCACTCCCGCTCGTTCGGCAGGCGCACCATGCGCAGCTCAGGCAGCCCCGCCCCCGCCAGCGAACCGGCGAACTGCGTGAACGCCTCGACCAGGTCGCCCCGCTCACACGCGGCGACCTGCGACTCGGCGAAGGCCTCCCACTCCTCGGCGTCCGGCAGCAGCTGGACCAGCGGCGGCTCGTGCGCGACCAGCCCGGTCAGCACGTCGGGGTGCCGCGCGGCCAGGTCCAGCCCGATCAGCGCGCCCGCGCTGCTGCCGAACACCGTCGCCTTGCCGAGCCCGGCGTGCTCGATGACCGCCCGCGCGTCGTCGGCCTGCAGGCTGACCGGCACCGGGCCGGTGGTCTCGTCCGTGCTGCGGAAGTGCCCGCGCCGGTCGTAGGTGAGCACGGTGTAGTCGCTGCCCAGGCGCTTCGCCAGGGCGCGGTAGCTGTCCGCGGCGCCGAGCCCGCCCGCGATCATCAGCAGCGGCGGCCCTTCGCCGGTGGATTCGACCTGCAGCTCACCGTCGGCGACCGGGCAACGCTGGGAGATCATGCCGGGAAGTCAAGCACATCAGCAGCCGCCCAAGCGCCGAAGGATCAGCTCCGCGTCGGTCACGATTCCCTCGATCAGTTCCGCCACCGCGGGCAGGTCCGCCAGCAGGCCCACCACCTGCCCCGATGCCAGCACCCCGGCGTCCGGATCACCGCCGACCAGCCCGGCGCGCAACAGCATCGGCGTGTTCGCCGCCATCAGCACCTGCGCCCAGCCACGGTCGCCGCCGCGCTTCATCGCGAGGCCCTCACGCAGCATGGACCGCCAGCTCAGCCCGGTGATCCGGCGGAACCGCGCGGCGTTGGTGACCGCCCGCGCGAAGCCGGTGAGCCTGCCGGAGCGCTCCAGCGACTCGACCAGTTCGGTGCGCAGCACGCGGTGCGGCAGGCCGTCGACCTTGCGGGTCACCACGGTGTCACCGAGCCCGCGCGCCAGGTAGGCCTGCTTGACCGCGTCCGGCACGGTGCTTTCGCGGGTCAGCAGGAACCGCGTGCCCATCGCCACCCCGGCCGCGCCGTAGGCCAGCGCGGCGGCCAGGCCGCGGCCGTCGTAGAAGCCACCGGCGGCCACCACCGGGATGTCCACGGCGTCCAGCACGGACGGCAGCAGCAGCGTGGTGGCCACCCCGCCGGTGTGCCCGCCGCCCTCACCACCCTGCACGATCACCGCGTCGGCACCCCAGCCCGCCACCTTCTCGGCGTGTCGCGCGGCCCCGACCGACGGGATGACCACCACGCCGTTGTCCTTGAGCTTGGCGATCATGTCCGGTTTCGGGGCCAGCGCGAAGGAAGCGACCTTGACGCCCTCGGCGATGAGCAGGTCGACCCGCCGCCCGGCGTCCTCGGCGTCGGCACGCAGGTTGACGCCGAACGGTTTTGCCGTGCGCAGCCGGGTTTCCTTGATCGCGGTGGCGAGTTCCTCGTAGCTCATCGTCGCCGACGCGAGAATGCCGAGCCCGCCGCCCTCGGCGGTGGCGGAGACCAGCCGCGGCCCGGCCACCCAGCCCATTCCGGTCTGCACCACCGGATGCGTCACACCGGTCAGCTCGGTCAGCGCGGTCTTCACGACGGCACCTCGCGCTCCCGGTGCCCATTCGGATCGACGACCTCGCGCAGCAGGCGCAGTTCCTCGTCCGTGGGCAGCCGGGTTTCGGTGACCGCGCTGGTGTCCAGTTCGAACGAGGTGTTCGCGCACACCTCGTCCACCGAAACACCGGGGTGCGTGGACACCAGCCGCATCGTGTGGTCCGGCCCGCCGAAGTCGAGCACGGCCAGGTTGGTCACCACGCGGTGCACGTCGTGGTACGGGAAACCTTTGGCACGCTGGTAACCAACGCCGGACACGATGTCCACTTCGGACACGAAGACCCGCTTGCCGTGCCGCGGCACCCAGTAGCTGGTGCGGTGGTTGACCGTGTTGCCGGGCCCGCCGCGCACGCCGAGCAGTTGCTTCACCGGCCGGGAGTGCTCGCCGATCGCGGAGATGTTCTGGTCGCCGTGGCGGCCGATCTGGTTCGCGCCCATCACCACGTGCCGCTTGCCGTGCGGGACCACGGTGTCGAGCACCTTGCGGAACGGCTGCCAGCCCTCGATCACCCCGTCGGTGTCGACCAGGTACGCCTCGCCGTTGCTGAGCAGCAGGTCGGGTTCGAAGGTGAGCCTGGCCAGCCGCGCGCCGATCGACGGCAGCAGGCCCATCGGGCTGACCACGATCTCGCCGTCACCGCGGAACAGCTCCGCGCAGGCGACCGCGGCGACATCGGCACGGGTCGGGCTCACGCGGCCTCCTCGTGAAACTTGGCGACCTCGTCCTGGTACCGGCGCTCGTCCCCGCTGAGGAACCGGTCGGCGAAGGCGGGCCATTTGTCCGGGTCTTTGGCCGATTCGGCGTAGTGGCGCTGGAAGGCTTCGTCACGGCCGTAGTCGGGCGCCGCGGTGGTGAAGTGCGCGCCCTTCGGGGTTTCCGCCACGCCGTCGACCGAACTCCGGTTCAGCAGCAGGCTTTGCACCGGCCCGGCTTCGGTCAGTTCCGCGGTCTCCACCACTTTCTCCACGCTGACGAAGGTGCGTTCGGCGGCGAGGGCGAACAGCTCGTCGAAGTACGGGTCCGGCCCGAGGTACTGCGCGTTGCCGCGGGCGTCCGCGCGGTTGAGGTGGATGAGCGCGGCGTCCAGCTTCAACGCGGGCACGGCGAGCAGCTCCTCTCCGTCGTCGTAGGGCGAGCGGACGGTGCGCAGGTGGCGGTTCAGGTCGAGCACCGCCGAGCCCAGCCCCGCCCGCGTCGGCAGGAACGGAAGTCGTTGCGCGGCAGCGGAAAGCGCGGTACCGAACACGCCCTCGTCGTACTCGGTGACCTCGATCGCGCCCTGCTCGCGCACGCGGTTGAACCACGGGTCGAACGGGATCGAGTCGAGGGTGACAAAGCCGAACACCAGCCGCCGGATCTTGCCCGCCGACGCCAGCAGGCCCACGTCCGGCCCGCCGTAGGAGACCACGGTCAGGTCCTTGACCGGCGACCGCAGCAACGCGCGGACCAGCGCCATCGGCTTGCGGCGGGACCCCCAGCCGCCGATGCCGACGGTCATGCCGTCGCGCAGCTCGGCGACGATCTCGTCCGGCGTGGTTCGCTTATCCGGCATTCTTCCCCCTGTCCAGGAACTGCTGCCGTGCTTCGTCCGAGACACCGGCGAGGTTCAGCTCGAAGGTGAAGCCCTGTTCGTAGCGGTAGCTGCGGTGCACGTGCTGCGGGTCGATCCCGTTGATCGCCTGCTTCGCCGCGCGGATCACCCGCGTGTCCTTCGCCGCGATGGTGCGCGCCAGCTCCAGCGCCGCCTTGTCCAGTTCTTCGCGCGGCACCACGGAATAGACCGAACCGTGGTGGTGGAGCTGGTGCGCGTCGATGGTGCTCGCGGTGAAGTACAGCGCGCGCATCAGGTGCTGCGGCACCAGCCGCGCGAGGTGCGTGGCCGCGCCGAGCGCCCCGCGGTCCACTTCGGGCAGTCCGAAGGTGGCGTCCTCACTGGCGATCACCACGTCGGCGTTGCCGACGAGGCCGATGCCGCCGCCGAGGCAGAAGCCCTGCACGGCGGCGATCACCGGGACCGCGCAGTCGTAGACCGCGGCGAAGGCCGCCGCGCACCCCTGGTTGGCGCCGATGAGCGCGGTGTACCCGGAATCGGCCTGGATTTCCTTGATGTCGACGCCGGCGTTGAAGCCGCGGCCCGCCGCGCGCAGCACCACGACGTGGCACCGCTGGTCGTCCCCGGCGGCGCGGATCGCGTCCGCCAGGTCGAACCAGCCCCGCACGGACAGGGCGTTGACCGGCGGCGCGTCCACCGTGACCACGGTGACGCCCGGCTCCGGCTGTTCGGTGGTGATGGGCATGTCCGCCTCTCGCCAAACCTAGCACTTGCTTGGTACGTTAGCAGGGCAGTCGTCGGAAGGGCAGGCCATGACGACCTGGAATCTCGGCCTCGGCGGTGCCGTCGTGCTGGTCACCGGCGGCGCGCGAGGCGTGGGCGCCGGGATCACGGCCGCCTTCGCCGAGGTCGGCGCGCGGGTGGTGGTCTGCGGGCGGAAGCCGCCGGATTCCGTTGCCGGGGCGGATTTCCTGCCCTGTGACGTGCGGGAGCCGGAGCAGGTCGAGGCGCTGGTCGAGCGGATCACCGAACGGTACGGACGGCTCGACGTGGCGGTCAACAACGCCGGAGGCGCGCCCTTCGCCGAAGCGGCACGGGCGTCGCCGCGCTTCCACGAGAAGGTGGTCGCGTTGAACCTGCTGGCCCCGCTGACCGTCGCCCGCTGCGCGAATTCCGTTATGCAGCACCAGGAATCCGGCGGGGTGATCGTCAACGTCGGCAGTGTGAGCGGGGGCAGGGCGTCCCCGGGCACGGCGTCCTACGGCGCCGCGAAGGCCGGGCTGGCCAACCTGACGGCCAGCCTCGCCGTGGAATGGGCACCGAAGGTGCGGGTGGTCGCCATCGCGGCGGGCATGGTCCGCACCGAGCAGGCGCACCTGCACTACGGCGACGAGGCCGGCGTGGCGGCGGCCGGTCGCACGGTTCCGCTCGGGCGGCTCGCCGAACCGGCGGAAATCGGTGCGTGCGCGGTGTTCCTCGCTTCGGCGAAGGCGTCCTACGTCAGCGGGACCACGCTGACCGCGCACGGCGGCGGTGAGGTGCCGGCGTTCCTGGCGGCGAGCAACGCACAACACGAGGAGCGGGCATGATCATGGACGGCCGGGTGGTCGTGGTGACCGGGGCGGGACGCGGGATCGGGCGCGCGCACGCGCTGGCCTTCGCCCGTGAGGGCGCTTCGGTGGTGGTGAACGACTTCGGCGTGGCCGCCGACGGGAGCGGCACCTCGGCCGGGCCGGCTGAGCAGGTGGTCGCCGAGATCGAGGCGCTGGGCGGCAAGGCCGTCGCGAACACCGGCGACGTGGCCGACTGGGCGGGCGCCGAACGGCTGATCGGCACCGCGCTGGAGAAGTTCGGCAGGCTGGACGTGCTGGTCAACAACGCCGGCTTCGTCCGCGACCGGATGCTGGTCACGCTGAGCGAGCAGGAGTGGGACGCGGTGATCCGCGTGCACCTCAAGGGCCACTTCGCGCCGCTGCACCACGCGGCGGTGCACTGGCGTGCCGAGGCGAAGGCCGGCCGGACGCCGTCGGCGCGGGTGATCAACACCAGTTCGGGGGCGGGCCTGCTGGGCGGCATCGGGCAGGGCAACTACTCCGCGGCCAAGGCGGGCATCGCCGGGCTGACCGTGGTGGCGGCGGCCGAGCTGGCGCGGTACGGCGTCACGGTGAACGCGATCGCCCCGGCCGCGCGGACCCGGATGACCGAAGAGGTGTTCGCCGAGATGATGGCGGCGGGGGACGGGTTCGACGCGATGGCGCCGGAGAACGTCTCACCGCTGGTGGTCTGGCTGGGCAGCGAGGAATCGGCCGGGGTGACCGGGCGGGTGTTCGAAGTGGACGGTGGGCGGGTCTCGCTGGCCACCGGCTGGCGGCACGGGCCGGAGCGCGACAAGGGCGCCCGCTGGGAGCCGTCCGAGCTGGGCCCGGTGGTGGCCGAGCTGCTGGCCGAGGCGCCGGAACCGGAGCCGGTCTACGGCGGGTGAAAAACCGGTGCCCGAAACCATGACAGGTTCTGTCGGGGTTTCGGGTGACGCTGGGGGCATGACAGGTTCCTGGAAGCAGTTCGAAACCGAGGCACCCGAGCTGGCGAAGCGGGTGCACGCGCGGTTCACCGCGGAGAAGTCGCATGTCCTGGCCACGCTCCGGCG
Source organism: Amycolatopsis albispora (assembly GCF_003312875.1). Classification (NCBI taxonomy): domain Bacteria; kingdom Bacillati; phylum Actinomycetota; class Actinomycetes; order Pseudonocardiales; family Pseudonocardiaceae; genus Amycolatopsis; species Amycolatopsis albispora. The sequence continues at coordinate 3,461,433 of NZ_CP015163.1, read as the reverse complement.
TGACGGCTCACCGCGTGTGAACGGCAGCGAGGTGGAGTTCCGCGACGGTGAGCTCCTGCTCGGCTCGATGCTCGACGCGGTGAAGGCACGCGACCTGCGGCGTGACGGGCGGTGCGCGATCCACGCGTTCCCGGGCGACCCGGAAGGCGGCGGGGACGCGAAGGTTTCGGGCATCGCGGAGGAGATCCCGGCGGGGGAGGACATGCACCTGTTCCGGCTGGCCCTGACCGACGCGTCGGTCACCTGGGTGGAGGACAACACGCTCAAGGTGGAGACGTGGTGGCCGGGCCGCCGCCGCGTCCGCTTCGAACGCCCGGAAAACGGCCCCGCGCAACGCTACGAGTTGTAGGTCCCGCGGCGGCCGCGCGCTCCGGCCTACAGGCGTTCCAGGATCGTGGCGGTGGACATGGCACCCCCGGCGCACATGGTGACCAGTGCCGTCGTCCCGTCCCGGCGTTCGAGTTCGTGCAGGGCGCTGGTCAGCAGGCGGGCGCCGGTGCTGCCGACCGGGTGCCCCAGCGCGATCGCGCCACCGTTGACGTTGACGCGGTCCGGATCGGGCTGGTGCACCCGCTGCCACGACAGCACCACCGACGCGAACGCCTCGTTCACCTCGAAGATGTCCGGGTCCCCGATGCTCATGCCCGCGCGCTCGAGCACCCGCGTGGTGGCCTGGATCGGCCCGTCGAGGTGGTAGTACGGCTCCGCGCCGACCAGCGCCTGCGCCCGGATACGAGCCCGCGGCCGCAGGCCGAGCGCGCGGGCGCGGTCGGCGTCCATGATCAGCAGCGCGGCGGCGCCATCGGAAATCTGCGACGAGTTGCCCGCGGTGTGCACGCCGCCTTCGAGCACCGGCTTGAGCCCGGCGAGCGCCTCGACGGACGTCTCGCGCAGCCCTTCGTCCCGGCTCACCAGTTCGTCGGAGGTCTTGACCGGCACCACTTCGCGTTCGAACCGCCCGTCCGCCCACGCGGCCGCCGCCTTGCGCTGCGACTCCGCGCCGAACCGGTCGACGTCCTCGCGGGTGATGCCCCGGCGGACCGCGATCCGTTCCGCGGCCCCGAACTGGTTCGGCATGTCGATCGCCCACGAGTCCGGTTTCGGCTTGCCCACGTCGGTGCCGATGTTCGAGCCGAGCGGCACGCGCGACATCGACTCCACGCCGCACGCCACCCCGGCCTCGATCGCCCCGGCCGCGACGAGCCCGGCGATCAGGTGCGCGGCCTGCTGCGCCGAACCGCACTGCGCGTCGATCGTGGTGGCGCCGCACCCCTGCGGAAGCCCGGCGTGCAGCCACGCCGTGCGCGTGACGTTCCCGGCCTGCTCGCCAGCCTGCGTCACCGCGCCGCCGATCACCTGCTCGACCAGTTCCGGCTCGATCCCGGCGCGGTCGAGCACGGCCTGCTGGGCCACCCCGAGCAACTCGGCCGCGTGCAACCCGGACAGCCGGCCGCGCCGCCTGCCGATCGGGGTGCGCGCCGCCGCCACGATCACCGGTTCCGGCATGGGCCGCTCCTCACTCGTCGTTCTGCGCCAAAAATAGAACACGTTCTTATTTGAGGCAAGCGGCCGCCAGGTCAACCGCCGATCGGTGACTCTTCGCCACCAGGTCAGTTACCAGTGGTTGACGGAGTCCCGTGTCCGAGTTAACGGGTTTCACTAGAAGCCCTTCACCTGGCGGGACAGCTGTGCTTCAATCGTGAAATAGAACGCGTTTCACTGCCGAGTTCGCGCTGGAGGCAACCGTGGCCGCTCCCGGGATCCCCGCTGGTTTCGACTTCACGGACCCAGATCTCTACGCCGAGAGAGTGCCCCTGGAGGAGTTCGCGGCGCTCCGCCGGACCGCGCCGGTCTGGTGGAACGCGCAGCCCCACAACCTGGCAGGCTTCTCCGACGACGGCTACTGGGTGGTGAGCAAGCTCGAGGACGTGAAGACGGTCTCGCGGAACGACAAGGTGTTCTCCTCACGGGAGAAAACCGCGATCATCCGCTTCGACGAGTCGATCACCCAGGAGACCATCGAGGCGAACCGCCTGGTGCTGCTGAACATGGACGCCCCGCAGCACACCAAGCTGCGGCGCATCGTGCAGAAGGGCTTCACCCCGCGCTCGATCTCGAAGCTGGAGGACGCCCTGCGCGAGCGCGCCCAGCGGATCGTGGCCGAGGCCAAGAAGAAGGGCTCCGGCGACTTCGTCACCGACGTGGCCTGCGAGCTGCCGCTGCAGGCGATCGCCGAGCTGATCGGCATCCCGCAGCAGGACCGGCTCAAGATCTTCGACTGGTCCAACCAGATGATCGCCTACGACGACCCCGAGTACGAGATCGAGCCGGTCGCCGCCTCCGCCGAGCTGATCGGCTACGCCTGGAACATGGCCGAGGACCGCCGCAAGTGCCCGATGGACGACATCGTCACCAAGCTGATCCACGCCGACGTCGACGGGGAATCACTGGCGTCGGACGAGTTCGGCTTCTTCGTGCTGCTGCTCGCGGTGGCGGGCAACGAAACCACCCGCAACGCCATCACCCACGGCATGAAGGCCTTCATCGACCACCCCGAGCAGTGGGAGATCTTCCGGGAGCAGCGGCCGAAGACCGCGCCGGACGAGATCGTGCGGTGGGCCACCCCGGTGACCGCCTTCCAGCGGACCGCGATGGAGGACACCGAGCTGGGCGGCCAGCAGATCCGCAAGGGCGACCGCGTCGGGCTGTTCTACGGTTCGGCCAACTTCGACCCCGACGCCTTCGACAACCCCGAGAAGTTCGACATCCTGCGCGAGGACAACCCGCACGTCGGCTTCGGCGGCACGGGCGCCCACTACTGCATCGGCGCGAACCTGGCGCGGCTGGAGATCGACCTGATCTTCAACGCCATCGCCGAGGAGATGCCGGGCATTCGCGAGGTGGCCGCGCCGGTGCGGTTGCGGTCGGGCTGGCTCAACGCCATCAAGCACTACGAGGTCGCGTACGGCTGACCGCGCTTGGTCAGCCGGAACGCGACGAACGCCGGCGCCTCGCTCAGCTGCGCGTAGCTCTCCGGATAGTGCTGCGCCATCTGCTCGTCCGGCTTCGGTTCCACCAGCTCGTCGATGACAAAACCGGCCGCGGAGAACTCCGCGCAGACCGCGGACAGGGGCTGGCGCCAGTAGCTCACGCGCCAGCCCTTCGTCCACGTCTCGGTGATCAGCTCGGTGCGGAAGTAGTCGCCGCCGGTGCGCAGCCAGTCCCAGGCCGGGTGCCCGGTCGACACCAGCAGCCTGCCTTCCGGCCGCAGCACGCGGTGCAGTTCGCGCAGCGCGGGCACGCGGTCGTCCAGGTGGTGGATGGCCAGCGCGAACAACGCCGCGTCGAACTGCCCGTCGGGCAGCCAGTCGAACGGGTCGTGCAGGTCGTGCACGCGGAAGTCGGCCTCGGGCACGCGTGCCTTGGCCAGCTCCACCATGCGCGGGCTCTGGTCCATCCCGAACACTTCGGCGCCGCGGGCGACCAGTTCGCTGGCGTAGAGCCCCGGCCCGCAGGCGGCGTCGAGCACCTTCGCCCCGCGCACGTCCCCGAGCAGGGCGAGCATGGCCGGGCGGTCGTAGAGCGCGTTGAACGCGCCGTTCTCGGCGTGCTCGGCGAACGCGTCCGCAAACACCTCGTACTGCGGCTCCCGCCCGATCCGGCCGGTCCTGCGCTCCTCGGTCACGCTCGCAGGTTAGTCACCCGGTTTGCGCGAGCCCACCACCCACATGGAGAAATATTGCGAGCCGCCGCCGTAGGCGTGTCCGAGTGCGATGCGCGCGCCGTCGACCTGGTGGTCACCGGCGCGGCCCATCACCTGGCGGGCGGCCTCGGCGAAGCGCAGCATGCCCGACGCGCCGATCGGATTGGACGAAAGGACCCCACCCGACGGGTTCACCGGTAACCGCCCGCCGATCGCGGTTTCGCCCGCCTCGGTCAGCTTCCAGCCCTCGCCCGCTTCGGCGAAGCCCAGGTTCTCCAGCCACATCGGCTCGAACCAGGAGAACGGCACGTAGATCTCCGCGGCGTCCACTTCGGACAGCGGATCGGCGATGCCGGCGTCGCGCCACAGCGCGGCCGCCGCGTCCCGGCCCGCCTGCGGGCTGACCTGGTCGCGGCCGGCGAAGGTGGTCGGCTCGGTCCGCATCGCGGTGGCGTGGATCCAGGCGGCCCCGCCCGGCACCGCGTCCCCGGCGGCCTCGTCCCCGATCACCATGGCGCAGGCGCCGTCGGAGGACGGGCAGGTCTCGTCGTAGCGGATCGGGTCCCACAGCATTTTCGACGCCCGCACCGACTCCACGGTGATGTCCGGCTGCCGCAGGTGCGCGTGCGGGTTGAGCGCGCCGTTGCGGCGGTCCTTCGCCGCGACCATCGCGCCGACCACCTCGGGCGCGCCCGAGCGCCGGATGTAGGAGCGCACGTGCGGCGCGAAGTAACCGCCGGCCCCGGCACCCACCGGCATCTGGAACGGCGGCACGATGGACAGTCCCCACATCGCGTTGGATTCGGACTGCTTCTCGAAGGCCACCGTGAGCACGCGGCGGTGCACGCCGGCCTGCACCAGACTCGCCGCCACCAGCGCGGTCGAGCCGCCGACCGAACCGGCGGTGTGCACGCGCAGCAGCGGCTTCCCGTTGGCGCCCAGCGAATCGGCGAGGAACAGCTCGGGCATCATCACGCCCTCGAACAGGTCCGGTGCCTTGCCGAGCACCACCGCGTCGATCTCGTCCCAGCCGACCTGCGCGTCGGCCATCGCGCGGTCGATCGCCTCGCGCAGCAGGCCGGGCATGGACACGTCGGTCCGCTTGGCCCGGTGGTGGGTTTGCCCGGTGCCGAGCACCGCGGCCGGTAGTGGCGCCATCTCAGTCCCGCCTTTCCAGCACGGCGACCAGGTTCTGTTGCAGCGCGGGCCCGCTGGTGGCGTGCGCGAGGGTGCGCCGGGCGCCGCCGTCGAGAATGCGCTTGGCCGCCTCGCCGATCCTGGCCAGCCCGGCGGCGAACATCGGATTGCCGGTGAGCACCCCGCCGGACGGGTTGATCCGGACGCCGTCGCCCAGGCCCAGTTCCCGGCGGAGGATGAGTTCCTGGTGGGTGAACGGCGCGTGCAGTTCGGCGACCTCCACCCCGTCGATCCCCGCCGCCGCGCCCGCGGCCGCGGTGCTGGGGGAGCGGGTCAGGTCGCGGGCGCCGAGCACCGGGGAATCCACGCGGTGCTCGATCCCGCTGATCACCGCCGGTCGTTCGACCAGGTCGCGGGCGCGTTCCTCGGAAGCCAGCACCACCACCGCGGCACCGTCGGTGACCGGGGCGATGTCGTGACGTCGCAAGGGGTCCGCGACCATCGGCGAGTCCAGCAGCTCGGCGGCGCCGGTGGCACCGGAGAACTGCGCGAGCGGATTGTCCGCCGCGTCGGCCAGGCTGCGCGCGGCGACCTCGGCGAGGTCCTTTTCGGACCACAGCCCGGCGTCGAGCCCGGCTCTGGCCTGCAACGCGGCGATGCTGATCGAATCCGGCCACAGCGGCGCGGTGAAGTACGGGTCGAGCTGGAGCGCGAGCACCCGGCGCAGCTGCCCGGCCGAGGACTTGCCGAAGCCGTAGACGAGCGCGGTGTCCACCTCGCCCATCCGGATCTTCAGCCAGGCCTCGTAGAACGCCCACGCCGCGTCCATCTCCACGTGCGACTCGTGGATCGGCGGGAAGGCGCCGATCGCGTCCACCGCGGCGATGAAGGAGAACGCCCGGCCGGCCAGGTAGTCCGACGAGCCGGAGCACCAGAACTCGATGTCCTGTTTGGACAGTCCGGTTTGCCGGTACGCGGTGGCGAGCAGCGGCACCAGCATTTCCACGCCGTTGGTGGTGCCCGGGGTTTCCCGCACGTTCGGCGCCTGCGCGAAGCCGATCACGGCGACATCTGGCATGTGTGCGTCCCTACAGGTGATGGGCGAAGGATTCGTACGGCGCGTCCGGTTCCCCGGTCGGCTCGAAGTGCGCGATGTTCTCCAGCGAGGTGGTCCACTCCTCGCGCGGGCGCCACGACGCGCGCACCCGCATGCCCATCCGCACGTCGGCCGCGTCACAGCCGAGGATCAGGTGCAGGAAGGCGATGTCGGCGCCGTCGATGAGCACGTAGGCGGTGACGTACGGCGGCTTGATGCGCTGGCCGAGGAACGGCACGTTCACCACGCAGAAGGTGGTGATGATGCCGGTGTCGGGCAGCTCGACCTCGTCGGTGGTCGGCACGCCGTCGGTCGGGCAGGCACCACGCGGGGGCAGGTAGACCTTGTGGCAGACCGGGCAGCGCTGGCCGATCAGCTTTCCCTTGGCCAGCGCGCGCAGGTACCGGCTTTCCTCCGGTGACGCGGAATGCCGGTACTTCAGGTGCACCGGGGTGATCACCACGCCGACCGGATCGCCTTCTTCGCGCTCGGCCACCGGCGGTGGATCGGCCGTCGGCCCGGCGTCGGCGGTGTCTGTCCTAACAGGACGGAAGTAGGCGATGTCGCGGATGTGCCCGACGGTCTCGTCGGCCCAGCGGACCGCCACGCGCATTCCGGTGCTCATGTGCTCCGGGCCGGGCACGTCCACGGCGTGCAGCATCGCGGTGTCGGCGCCGTCGAGCTGGATCAGCGCCCACGCGAAGGGGCGCGACAACGGCTGGCCGTCCAGCGGTTCGGCCATCCAGGTCCACGACTTGACCGTGCCTTCGGTGCCGACCTCGACGAACTCGGTCAGCGCTTCGGCGGTCAGCGGGTCGTACTCGACCGGCGGCACGTGGACGCGGCCGTCGCTGCCGCGGACGCCTTCGATCCGGTGCGCGGCGAGGCCGTTGACGAACCTGCCCAGTACCGGGCCGACCGAACGGGTGTAGTCGAACCCGATGTTCATCGGGGCCGACAGCGGGGCTTCGCTCAGGCTCACGAGCAGAAGTGAAACACGTTCTCGAAATCTCGGCAATGGGACGGCGCCGGGACTTGCCGGAAACTGGAACACGTTCTAGATTCGGGGGCATGAGCCTGGGTCTGTGGAACATCGCCGCCACCGAGGGCGGGCGCACCGCGGTGGTCGAGCCGGACGGTACCGAGGTCACCTACGGCGAGCTGGCCGCCAAGGCCAACGCCTACGCGAACGGCCTGCGGGAACTCGGGCTGGACACCGGCGACGCGATCGTCGTGCTGCAGCCCAACGGTGCCGAGCTGGTGGCCGCCTACTTCGCCGCGATCCAGACCGGCCTGTACATCGTGGTGGTGAACTGGCACCTGGTCGGGCCCGAGATCGCCTACATCCTCAGTGACAGCGGGGCCAAGGCATTCCTCGCGCACGAACGGTTCGGTGAGGTCGCCGTGGCGGCGGCCGACGAAGCGGGCATTCCGGCCGAAGCGCGGTTCGCGGTCGGTTCCGTCGACGGTTTCCGGCCGATCGAGGACCTCGCCGGATCGCCCGAGCGGCCGGAGGTGCGCACTTCGGGCTCGCCGATGCTCTACACCTCCGGGACCACCGGTCGCCCCAAGGGCGTGCGCCGCCCGCTGACCGGTGCCGACCCCGACCAGGTGCCCGCGGCGTCCACCTGGTTCTTCGGCATCTTCGGGCTGAAACCCGGAGACGGGCACGTGCACCTGTGCGGATCGCCGCTGTACCACACCGCGGTGCTCAACTTCGTGGCGATTTCCCTGCAGCTGGGCCATTCCGCGGTGCTGATGGACCGCTGGGACCCGGCCGAGATGCTGCGCCTGATCGAGCGGTACCGGGTGACGCACAGCCACATGGTGCCGACCCAGTTCCGGCGGCTGCTCGCCCTGCCCGACCGCGAGCGGTACGACGTTTCCTCGCTGCGGTGCATGATCCACGGCGCGGCGCCGTGCCCGCCGGAGGTCAAGCGGCAGATGCTGGACTGGTGGGGTCCGGTGGTCACCGAGTACTACGCGGCCACCGAGGGCGGCGGCACCGCGATCAGCGGCGAGGAGTGGCTGCGGAAGCCGGGTTCGGTCGGCAGGCCGTGGCCGGGCTCGACGATCAAGGTGCTCGACGAGGACGGCAAGGAGCTGCCCGCCGGCGAGATCGGCACCGTCTACATGCGCATGGGCGACTCGAAGTTCGAATACCACAAGGATCGGGAGAAGACCGAGCGCGCGCGGGTCGGCGACCTGTTCACCCTCGGCGACGTCGGGCACCTCGACGAGGACGGGTACCTCTACCTGCACGACCGCCGCAACGACATGATCATCTCGGGCGGGGTGAACATCTATCCGGCCGAGATCGAGGGTGAGCTGGTGATGCACCCGAAGGTGGCCGACGTGGCCGTGTTCGGCGTGCCGCACGACGACTGGGGCGAGGAGATCAAGGCCGTCGTGCAGCCCGCCGACGGGGTTTCCGGTGACCAGGCGCTGACCGCCGAGCTGCTGGAGTTCGCCGCGTCCCGGCTGGCGAAGTTCAAGCTGCCGAAGAGCGTGGACTACCTGCCGGAGCTGCCGCGCGACCCGAACGGCAAGCTGTACAAGCGAAAGCTGCGCGATCCCTACTGGGCGGGCCGCGACCGCGCGATCTGAAGCCGCCACAGCGAGGTGGTCTCGTCCTGGCGGGCTCTCTTGTGCGTGGGCCGGGTGTCCAGACGGTCCTGGACGCGCAGGCCCGCCGCGGTGATCTTTCTTTCGAGTTCCCCGCGGGGGCGCAGGCCGAGGTGCACGGCGAGGTCGGACAGGATGAGCCAGCCCTCGCCCGCCGGGGTCAGGTGGCCGGGGAGCTGGGCCAGGAAGCGGTCGAGCAGGTCGGTGTCGAAGATCGCCTGCTCGAGCGCGGAGTGCGCGCGGCCGGGCACCCAAGGTGGGTTGCAGACGACCAGATCCGCTTGGCCTGGCGGGAAAAGATCGCACTCGAGAACTTCGGCGTAATAGCCGAGGCGATCCAGGTTCTCGCGGGCGCAGACGCAGGCCCGCGGATTCACGTCGGTGGCGACGATCTTCCCGGCCCCGCGGCGGGCGAGGATCGCGGCGAGCACACCGGTCCCGGTGCCGATGTCGAACGCGGTGAACCTTGTCGACGGCACGGGTGCCTGGGCGGCGAGGTCCAGGTACTCCTGGCGGATCGGCGCGAACACGCCGTAGTGCGGATGGATCTTGGCGTTCAGCACGGGCACGTCGATGCCCTTGACCCGCCATTCGTGCGCGCCGATGACACCGAGCAGGTCACGCAGCGCGATCGCCTTGGGGCCGGTCGGCGGACCGAACGCCTCGGTGCAGGCGGCGCGGACGTCGGGCGCGCGGCGCAGTGGCACGGTGTAGTCGGCGTCGAGCGGGATGAGCAGCATCTTGAGCAGCGGCACACTGCCGGTGCGGCGGCCGAGGGCGTGCAGGAGCTGGCGGGCGCCGTGGAAGTCGCCCTGCCACAACACCGGGCGGCCGCGGCGGAAGTACCGCAGGGCGGTGTCGGCGGGGAGGCTGTCGTCCGCGGGCAGCGCCCGCACGGGAGGATCGGAAAGCACTTCGGCTCCTGGTGATCAGACGTGTGGGTACGCGGATCACTCCGGCGCCGGGGGAGGGTTACCGGACTTGGCTGCCCCGGCGCCGAAGGGGGAGCCGGATGTCGCCAAGGACCATGCCCATGTTCATCCAGAAACCGTGCCACGGCGGGGGCGGCTGAGGCAACCGAATAAGTACGCGTGGTGCGGGTTGGGACACGAATGTGGCTTTGGGGGCGTTTTGCGCCGCGAAAGCCACATTCGTGTCCCTGAACCGATCGAGACGGGGCCGGGTCGGCGGGCGGGCTGCCGTGCAATGAATGTGGCTTTCATAGCGTCTGGCGCAATGAAAGCCACATTCATAGCGTGGCGCCCCCGCCGGGCGCCTCCGTCGGGTGGGGCTGGGCGCCGTTGAGCTTGCGGGAGCCGCCGAGCGCTGCCGAGAGTGCAGCCGCGCGCGTTCGCCGCGCCGAGTGCCACCGAGCGCAGCCGAGTGCCGCCGGGCGCGGTCGCCGAGCCGGGCGCTGCTGAGCCTTTCCGCGAGCCGAGGGCTGCTGGCTTCCCGTGCCGCCGAGCCGAGCGCCGCTGGGTGCCGTGCTGCCGAGCCGGGCGCTGGGCCCTGTCCGTGAGTCGAGGGCTGCTGCGGCCCGTGCCGCCGAGTCGAGTGGCCCCGCCAAGCCCCCACCAAACCGCTAAGCCCCCGCCGAAGCCCGTCAAGCCCCGCCGAAGCCCGCCAAGCCCCGCCAACCCCTCATCAAGGCCTCCGTCAGCGGCCTTTGAACTCCGGGCGGCGTTTCTCCGCGAAGGCGCGTGGCCCCTCCTTCGCGTCCTCGCTGGTGAACACCGCCGCGCCCAGCTGGGATTCGATCTTGAACGCCTCTTCCTCCGGCATGCCCTCGGTGTCCCGGATCGTGCGCAGGATGGCCTGCACCGCCAGCGGCCCGTTCGCGGCGATCGCCTCCGCGGTCTCCATCGCCGCCTCCAGGGCGGTGCCGTCGGGCACCACGCGGCCGATCAATCCCAGTTCCTTCGCCTCGGCTGCGCGCACGTGCCGTCCGGTCAGCAACAACTCCGCCGCCACCGTGTACGGGATCTGCCGCGGCAGCCGGACCGCCGAACCGCCCATCGGGAACAACCCCCACCGCGCCTCGGACACGCCGAACTTCGCGCTTTCCCCGGCGATCCGGATGTCCGTGGCCTGCAGGATCTCCGTCCCACCGGCGATCGCGGGCCCTTCCACCGCGGCGATCAGCGGTTTGCTCAGCCGCCGCCCCTTGAGCAGCCCCGGGATCCGGCTCGGGTCCCACGTGCCGCGTTCGTACGCGTCCCCCGGCGAGTTGCGCGCCATCGACTTCAGGTCCGCGCCGGCGCAGAACGCGCCACCCGCGCCGGTCAGCACGCAGCACCGGATGTCACCGTCGGCGTCGACCCGGTCCCAGGCCTCGGTCATGATCGCCATCATTTCGCCGGTGATCGCGTTGCGCGCGGCGGGGCGGTTCATCGTGACGACCAGCGTGTGCCCGTGCTGCTCGACCAGGGCGTGGGGGGTATCGGTCATGCGAAGGCCTCCAGGTGCGCCGCTACCATTGCCCAAAACGATAACATGTTCTAATTTGGCCTGGTGGCACTCAACATCGCAGATCTGCTCGAGCACGCCGTCGACGCCGTGCCGGACCGCATCGCGGTCGTCTGCGGCGACCGGCAGGTCACCTTCGCCGAACTAGAGGCGCGCGCCAACCGGCTGGCGCACCACCTCGCGGGGCGCGGTGTGGGGAGAAATTCCCATATCGGCGTCTATTCCCGTAACTCCATCGAGGCACTCGAAGCGATGATCGCCGCCTACAAGCTGCGCGCCATCGCGGTCAACGTCAACTACCGCTACGTCCACAGTGAACTGAAGTACCTGTTCGACAACGCCGATCTGGTCGCACTCGTACACGAACGGCGGTATGCCGACAAGGTGGCGGCCGTGCTGCCGGAGTGTCCCGAACTGGAACACGTTGTCGTGATCGAAGACGGCAGCGACGCCGATTTCTCCTCCTACGGCGGCGTTCCCTACGAGACCGCCCTGGCGGAGAACTCCCCGGACCGCGACTTCGCCGAGCGCAGTGCCGACGACCTCTACATCCTTTACACCGGCGGCACCACCGGCTATCCCAAGGGCGTGCTCTGGCGCCACGAGGACATCTGGCGCGCGCTCGGCGGCGGCATCAACTTCGTCACCGGCGAGTACGTCAAGGACGAGTGGCAGCTCGCCGAAGAGGGCAAGGCGAGCAGCCTGGTCCGCCTCCCGGCGGCCCCGCTGATCCACGGCGCCGCGCAGTGGGCCGCCTTCGGCGCGTTGTTCACCGGCAGCCCGGTGGTCTTCGTGCCGCAGTTCGACGCCCACGACATCTGGAAGGCCGTGCAGCAGCACCGCGTCCAGGTGCTCACCATCGTCGGCGACGCGATGGCGCGTCCGCTGATCGAGGCCTACCGCGAGGGCGACTACGACGCGACCTCACTGGTGGCGTTGTCCAGTCATGCGGCGCTGTTCTCGCAGAGCGTCAAGCAGGAATTCCTGGACACCTTCCCGAACCTGGTGGTCACCGACGCGATCGGCTCGTCGGAGAGCGGGTTCACCGGGATCGGCATGGTGGCCAAGGGCAGCGACCACAGCGCGGGCCCGCGGGTCAACTTCGGCAGCCAGGCCGTGCTGCTCGACGACGACAACAACGTGATCGACCCGCAGCCGGGCGCGGTCGGCCGGATCGCGCGGCGCGCGCACGTGCCGCTCGGGTACTACAACGATCCGGAGAAGAGCCGCACGATCTTCACCGAGATCGACGGCACGCGGTACGTCATCCCCGGCGACTACGCGCGGTACGAGGGCGACGGCACGGTCACCCTGCTCGGCCGCGGGTCACAGTGCGTGAACACCGGTGGTGAAAAGGTCTACCCGGAAGAGGTCGAGGGCGCGCTGAAGTCACACCCCGACGTCTTCGACGCGCTGGTCATCGGCGTGCCGGACGACCGGCTCGGCCAGCGGGTCGCCGCCGTGGTGCAGCCGCGCGCCGGCCGCACGCTGGACCTGGCCGAGCTGGAGGCCCACGTCCGGCGCGAGGTCGCCGGGTACAAGGTGCCGCGCACGGTCTGGCTGGCCGAGCAGATCGGGCGCACGCCGACCGGCAAGCCCGACTACCGGTGGGCCCAGCGGTACGCGGAAGAACACGAAGCGGCAACCGGGCTGGTTGCGGGACAGGCGGGCTGATGCGCACGGAACTCTGCGACACCTTCGGCATCGAGCACCCGATCGTCGCGTTCACCCCGTCGGAGCACGTGGCCGCCGCGGTGACCAACGCGGGCGGGCTCGGCGTGCTGGGCTGCGTCCGGTTCAACGACGCCGGTGAGCTGGACCGCGTGCTCGACTGGATGGACGCCAACACCGGTGGCCGCCCGTACGGGGTGGACATCGTGATGCCGGCGAAGATCCCGGACGAGGGCAGTTCGGTGGACCTGGGCAAGCTCATCCCGCCGGAGCACCGCGAGTTCGTCGACCGCACGCTGGCGCAGCTCGGGGTGCCCGAGCTGCCCGGCGGCGCGGACGAGCGCGAGGGCGTGCTCGGCTGGCTGCACTCGGTGGCGCGGTCGCACGTGGAGGTGGCGCTCAAGCACCCGATCAAGCTGATCGCCAACGCGCTCGGCTCGCCGCCGGTGGACGTGATCGAGCAGGTGCACCAGCACGGCGTGCCGGTGGCCGCGCTGGCGGGCAAGGCCGAGCACGCGGTGCGGCACGTCGACAACGGCGTGGACATCGTGGTGGCGCAGGGTTACGAAGCGGGCGGGCACACCGGCGAGATCGCCTCGATGGTGTTGCTGCCGGAGATCGCGGACGCGGTCGGTGACCGGGTGCCGGTGCTGGCGGCCGGGGGCATCGGCTCGGGCAGGCAGGTCGCCGCCGCGCTGGCACTGGGCGCGTCGGGGGTGTGGACCGGCTCGATCTGGCTCACCACCGAGGAATATCTCCAGACCATGGCCGAATCCGAAGCCATGCAACGGGCTTTGGTGGAGGCGAAGTCCTCGGACACCGTGCGCACCCGGATCTACACCGGCAAGCCCGCGCGCCTGCTGAAGACGCGCTGGACCGAGGCGTGGGCGGCACCCGACGCGCCGGACCCGCTGCCGATGCCGCTGCAGAACCTGCTGGTTTCCCATGCGCACAACCGGATCCACGCCGCCGGTGACCCGAGCGTGGTGTCCATGCCGGTCGGGCAGATCGTCGGCCGGATGAACCGGGTCCGGCCGGTGGCCGAGATCATCGACGAGCTGGTGCGCGACTACGCGGCCGCACTGTCGCGTTTGGACAAAACGAGGTAGGCGAGCGCGCCGAGGGCCAGCACGCCGGCCCCGGCGAGCACCGACGCGAGCGGGAGGCTGAACGCGAGCACCACGCAGCCCGCGAAGCCGAGGCCGCCGATCACACGGCCGAGGGTGAACGCGCTGGCGTTCGCGATGGCGTAGTAGACGAGCACGGCGAACGAGGAGAACCCGATCGCCGAGCGCAGGTCCGCGACCGCGGCGAGCACGGCGACCACCACGCCGACGGTCACCTCGGCGCGGTGCGGCACGCCGAACTTCGGGTGCACGGCGGCGAGCCCGCGCGGCAGGTGGCCGTCGCGGGCCATCGCCAGCGTGGTCCGCGAGACGCCGAGCACCAGCGCGAGCAGCGCGCCGAGCGCGGCGATGGCGGCGCTGACCCGCACCGCCGGTGACAGCCAGCCCGGCACGGCCTGCGCGACCGGGTCGGTGGTCGCGGCGAGCGCGTCCGGGCCGAGCCGCATGAGCAGCGCGACGGCCACCACGGCGTAGACCACCAGCGTGATGCCCAGCGCCAGCGGCACGGCGCGGGGGAGCGTGCGCGCGGGGTCGCGGACCTCCTCGCCGAGCGTGGCGATCCTGGCGTACCCGGCGAAGGCGAAGAACAGCAGCCCGGCCGCTTCGAGCACCCCGCTGGTGCCCAGCCGCAGGTTCGACGGCTGCGGGTCGCCGGTGGCGAAGATGGTGACCACGGCGGCGGCGAGCACGGTCAGCGTGATCGACACGATCACCCGCATGGCCAAAGTGGACCGTTGCACGCCGCGGTAGTTCAACGCGGTCACCGCGAGCACCACGGCGGCGGCGAACGCGCCGCGCCACGGCTGGCCGAGCTCCGGCGCGGCGTAGCTGACCACGGCGATCGCCATCGCCGCGCAGCTCGCCGTCTTGCCCACGACGAAGCCCCAGCCCGCCAGGTAACCCCAGAACTCGCCGAGCCGCTCGCGCCCGTAGACGTAGGTGCCGCCGGAGGCCGGGTAGAGGGCGGCGAGGCGGGCGGAGGAGGTCGCGTTGCAGTAGGCGACCACCGCGGCGATGGCGAGCCCGAGCAGCAGGCCCGAGCCCGCGGCCCTGGCGGCGGGCGCGAAGGCGACGAACACGCCCGCGCCGATCATCGAACCGAGCCCGATGAACACCGCGTCGCCGGTGCCGAGCCTTCGCTGGAGGCTTTCGCTCACGCGGTCACCCTACGAGGCGGGCGGGGTTAGGGTGACTCCCCGTGCCTGAGTCTTCGAACACACATCCGGCCGCGAGCGGGGGTGGCCCGGTGCGCGACGGCATTCCCGAGCACGGCCGGATCCCGCGGTACTACGCGGTGAAGGTCGAACTGCTCGGGCTGATCGCCGAACTGGGGGAGGGCGCCGCGCTGCCCACCGAACGCGAACTCGGCGAGCGGTTCGACGTCTCGCGGGCGACGATCCGGCAGGCCGTCGGGGAGCTGGTGCTCGAAGGGCGGCTGAGCAGGCGGCAGGGGAGCGGCACGTTCGTCGCCGGGCCGAAGCTGGTGCAGCCGCTGGCGCTGGGCAGCTACACCGAGGGCCTGCGGCGGGCGGGCATCCAGCCGGGGCGGACGCTGATCACCCTGGAGACCGTGCCCGCCGGGGCCGCGCTGGGCGCCGACCTGCGCATCGCGCGCGACGACCGGGTCGTCCACATCGAACGCGTCCTCCTCGCCGACGACGAACGGGTCGGGCTGGAGTCGACGTATCTGGTGGCGGACCGGTTTCCCGGGCTGCTGGAGGTGTTCGACCCGGCGGATTCGCTGTACGCGTGCCTGCGGGACCGTTTTGGCGTCCGGTTCGAGGGTGCGGACGAGCGGGTGGAGACCGTGCTGGCCACGCCGCGGGAGGCGCTGCTGATCGGCACGAACCCGGCGCTGCCGATGTTGCTCATGCACCGGGTTTCGTGGGGGCCGGACGAGCGGCCGTTCGAGCGGGTGCGCTCCCTGTTCCGAGGGGACCGGCTCAGCTTCTCCACCCGCCTCACCCCTTGAGCGGGGTGCCTCCATGTCACGAATGTGGCTTTCGAGACGTTTGGCGTCCCGAAAGCCACATTCGTGACACTGCCGCCCCACCCCGCTTGCTGAGTGGGGGTCTCGATCGTGTTCGGGCGGCTGCCCGGTCGGCAGCGCTGCTGCGGAGCGTCGAAGGAGCGTAGGTCACGGATGGGTAACTGGTTCGGTCCAATGTTCCGGGGTGGTTGGCGTCCGGTTTGCTGATTGGCCACCCCGTGTTCGTGCGCGGCGGCGAACGTCGAAGGCATGCGAATTTTGATCGTCGGTGGCGGGGTGCTTGGCACCATGCACGCCTGGCAGGCCGTCGAGCGTGGGCATGAAGTGGTCCAGCTCGACCGGGAACTCGAGGCCCGTGGCGCCTCGGTGCGCAACTTCGGGTTGGTCTGGGTGGGCGGCCGCGCGTCCGGCCCCGAGTTGGCCACCGCCCTGCGTGCGCGCGAGCTGTGGGAGCGCATCGGCGCCCAGGTCCCCGAGCTCGGCTTCCGCCCCAACGGGTCGCTCACCGTGGTGCGCACCGAGGCCGAACTGGCCGTCGCGCGCGAGGTGGCCCAGGGCGAAGAAGCGGCGGATCGCGGGTACAAGCTGCTCGACGCGGCAGAGACCCGAGCCCTCAACCCCGCGCTCGGCGGCGAATACCTCGGCGCGTTGTGGTGCGACCGCGACGCCGCCGTCGAGCCGCGTACCGCGCAGCCCGCGTTGCGCGAGTACCTCACCGCGACCGGCCGCTACACCTGGTTGCCCGGCCGCGAGGTCCGCGGCCTCGGCGAGCACGGCGTCATCGACCAGACCGGAGAGTGGCACGGCGGCGACGTGGTGGTGCTCTGCACCGGCGCCGCGCTCGGTGGCCTGGTCCGCGAACTCGCCGGTGACCTCCCGGTCCGGCGCGTCCGCCTGCAGATGGCGCAGACCGAACCGCTCGGCACCACGCTCACCACCTCGGTGGCCGACGGCGACAGCCTGCGTTACTACCCCGCCTACCGCGGCCCGGCGCTCGACCGGCTGAACGACACCCAGCCCCAACCGGAAATCGCCGCCGAGCACCGGATGCAGCTGCTCATGGTGCAGCGGCGCGACGGCGGCCTGACCATCGGCGACACCCACGAGTACGAGGAGCCCTTCGGCTTCGACGTCACCGAGGAGCCCTACGACCACCTCAACGCGGTGGCGCTCGACCTGCTCGGCCGTCCGCTGCCCCGCATCGTGCGCCGCTGGGCCGGGGTCTACGCCCAGTGCGCCGACCGCGACCAGGTGGTGCACCGCGCCCGCGTCGGCGGCAACGCCTGGCTGGTCACCGGGCCCGGCGGCCGCGGCATGACCTGCTCGCCGGCGATCGCCGAGGAAACCGCGGCCGAAATCGGTTTCTGAACCGTCCTAAGTGGAATAAACAAACCCCGGCACGACGAAAGTAGGTACCGTGCAACCCGATCCGGGCCCGGCTCCGTCTACCGGGCATGAGGTACTCAGCGAAGATGGTTGGCATCGGTGTCGTCCTGCTCGCCGGTACGGCCTGTGCCAGCCCACAGAACGGCAGTCAGCCCGCGGTCGCACCGCCGCCACCGCCCGCGAGTGCGCCCGCGGACCAGGTGCCCCCTGGTGAACCGCAACCGGCACCTCCGGTGACCAAGGTGCCCGGCGGGGCCGAGCCCGCGGAGCCGGGCGATCCCGACGCCGGGACCGAGGTGCCCGAGCAGAAGATCGACGCGGCCAAGCTCCCGGAGGGCTTCCCGAAGGAGGTCGCCATGGTGTCCAATGGCAAGGTGCTCTCCATCGGCGCCCAGGAAGGCGGCTGCGGCAAGGCCAGCCTGGAACTGAAGGAGCAGAGCGCCGACAAGGTCGTGGTCAACGTCGTCGAGACCGAGCCCGGTGGCAACGTCGCGTGCACAATGGACATTCGCTACCCGACGCTGACCATCGAGCTGGCGGAGCCGCTCGGTGACCGGACCGTGGTGCTCGAGCACGAGCAGCGCAAGCAGTAAGCAGCAGACCATTTTGCCGGTGGCCGGGAACATGTCGGGGCGTGTTCCCGGCCACAACCCTGTTCTGGGCCCGAAATCGCCCTAGGGTGAGCGCATGGGACAACGTCAGGTCTCGTCCACCCGGGCGATCGCCGCCACGCCGGAGAAGATCTTCGAGCTGCTCGCCGACCCGGCGAAGCACCCGCTGTTCGACGGCTCCGGCACGGTGCTCGCGTCGCGGTCCGGCGGCCCCGAGCGGCTCAGCCTCGGCGCCAAGTTCGGCATGGACATGAAGATGGGCCGCTCGTACAAGATTCTCAACACCGTGGTGGAATTCGAGGAGGGCCGCCGGATCGCCTGGCGTCACTTCAACGGCCACCGCTGGCGGTGGGAACTCACCCCGCTCGACGACGGCAGCACGCAGGTCACCGAAACCTTCGACTGGTCGACCGCGCGCCTGCCGCTGCTGATCTCGCTCAGCCCGTTCCCGAAGCGGAACAAGGAGGCCATCGAAAAGTCGCTGGCCCGCCTTGACCGCCTGTTCCCCGGCTGAGCGAGAAACGCGCTCAGCTGCGGAACGAGATCTGCAGCACCGGCTCCGAGGTCTCGGCGAAGAAGTCGTTGCCCTTGTCGTCGATCACGATGAACGCGGGGAAGTCCTCGACCTCGATCTTCCACACGGCTTCCATGCCGAGTTCGGGGTATTCGAGGACCTCGACCTTCTTGATGCAGTCCTGCGCGAGCCGCGCCGCCGGGCCGCCGATCGAACCGAGGTAGAAGCCGCCGTGTGCCTGGCAGGCGGCGGTCACCTTCTTCGACCGGTTGCCCTTGGCCAGCATCACCAGTGAACCGCCGGCCGCCTGGAACTGCTCGACGTAGGAGTCCATCCGCCCGGCCGTGGTCGGGCCGAACGAGCCGGAGGCGTAACCGTCGGGCGTTTTCGCCGGACCGGCGTAGTACACCGGGTGGTCCCGCAGGTACTGCGGCATCTCCTCGCCGGCGTCCAGCCGCTCGGCGATCTTCGCGTGCGCGATGTCCCGCGCCACCACCAGCGGACCGGTCAGCGAGAGCCGCGTTTTCACCGGCAGCGCGGACAGTTGCTCGCGGATCTCGGCCATCGGGCGGTTCAGGTCCACCTCGACCAGCTCGCCGGACAGCTCGTCCTCGGTGACGTCGGGCAGGAAGCGGGCCGGGTCGCGCTCCAGCTGCTCGATGAACACCCCGTCGGCGGTGATCTTCGCCTTGGCCTGGCGGTCGGCCGAGCAGGACACCGCCACGCCCACCGGGCAGGAGGCGCCGTGCCGCGGCAGGCGGATCACCCGCACGTCGTGGCAGAAGTACTTGCCGCCGAACTGCGCGCCGATGCCGAATTCGCGGGTCATCTCCAGCACCTGCTGCTCGAGGTCCACATCGCGGAAACCGTGGCCCAGCGGGGAACCCTCGGTCGGCAGGTGGTCCAGGTACCGCGCGGAAGCGAGCTTGGCCACCTTGAGGTTGAACTCCGCCGAGGTGCCGCCGACCACGATCGCCAGGTGGTACGGCGGGCAGGCCGCGGTGCCCAGGCTGCGCAGCTTCTCGTCCAGGAACCGGGCCAGGCGCTTGGGGTTCAGCACCGCCTTGGTCTCCTGGTACAGGAAGGTCTTGTTGGCGCTGCCGCCGCCCTTGGCCATGAACAGGAACTCGTACTTGGGGTCGCCGTCCCCGTCCTTGTGGTACAGCTCCACCTGCGCGGGCAGGTTCGTCCCGGTGTTGCGCTCCTCCCAGAAGTTCACCGGCGCCATCTGCGAATACCGCAGGTTCAGCTCCTGGTAGGCGTCGAACACCCCGCGTGACAGGGCTTCCTCGTCGTTGCCGCCGGTGAGCACCCGCTCCGTGCGCTTGCCGATCACGATGGCGGTGCCGGTGTCCTGGCACATCGGGAGCACCCCGCCGGCCGAGATGGCCGCGTTGCGCAGCAGGTCCATCGCGACGAAGCGGTCGTTGCCGCTGGCCTCGGGGTCGTCCACGATCGACCGCAGCTGCGCCAGGTGTGAGGAGCGCAACAGGTGCTGGATGTCGGTGATCGCGGTGCGCGCGAGCTGGGTCAGCGCGGCCGGATCCACCTCGAGGAACCGCTTCCCGGCGGCCTCGACGACCCGGACACCTTCGGCGGTGACCAGGCGGTATTCGGTTTCGGTGTCCTCGCCGAGCGGCAGGACCTCGGTGTGCTGAAAAGTGGTGGTGGCAGGCAGTTCGGGCACTGCGCGGGCTCCCTTGCACGCGGATTTCGGTGCGGGAACCGTACCTCAGCGGTGAACCGGGCGGATAAACGGAAGGCCGGGCCCACCCCGACGGACCCGACCTTCCGGGGAAAGCGGTGCCGTGCGAGAAGCACCCACCGCGAAACTCATGGTGTGGCCCGGACCGAGACAATCGGGGGACCCGCCCCCGACCGTCTCGTGACACACGTCATAAGTCAACGCCGCCGAACGGGTGCCACTGAGTGACTCTCCGTGTTGCGCCCGGTGGATCAGCTGGCGTAGGCACGCAGGCGGTCGGCCCGCTCGCCCTGGCGCAGCTTGGACATGACCTCACGCTCGATCTGGCGGACGCGCTCGCGGGAGAGCCCGAAGTGCTTGCCGATCTGGTCGAGCGTGCGCGGCTGGCCGTCGTCGAGGCCGTAGCGCAGCCGGATCACGTGCTGCTCCCGGTCGTCCAGGGTGGCCAGCACCCGGCGCAGGTCGTCCTGCAGCAGGCCGGAGATCACCGCGCTCTCGGCGTCGGTGGCCTCGGAGTCCTCGATGAAGTCGCCCAGCGGGGCGTCCTCCTCGGTGCCCACCGGCATGTCCAGGCTCACCGGGTCACGCGCGTGGTCGAGCAGGTCGGCGATCTTGTGCTCGGCGATGCCCGACTCCGCCGCCAGCTCCTCGTTCGTGGCCTCGCGGCCGAGCTGCTGGTGCAGGTCGCGCTTGATCCTGGCCAGCTTGTTCACCTGCTCGACCAGGTGGACCGGCAGCCGGATGGTGCGGCCCTGGTCGGCCATGCCCCTGGTGATGGCCTGGCGGATCCACCAGGTGGCGTAGGTGGAGAACTTGAAGCCCTTGGAGTAGTCGAACTTCTCCACCGCGCGGATCAGGCCCAGGTTCCCCTCCTGGATCAGGTCCAGCAGCGGCATGCCCCGGCCGGTGTAGCGCTTGGCCAGTGAGACGACCAGGCGCAGGTTGGCCTCGAGCAGGTGGTTCTTGGCCACGGCCCCGTCACGCACCAGCGCGGACAGCTCGGCGCGGCGCTTCGGGGTGAGGTCCTCGGCGGTGTCCAGCATGTGCTGGGCGAACACGCCGGCCTCGATGCGCTTGGCGATCTCGACCTCGTCGGCCGCGGTGAGCAGGGCGGTCTTGCCGATCCCGTTCAGGTAGACCCGGACCAGGTCGGCGGCCGGACTCTGGGCGTCCAGGTCGGCGCCATCGGCGCTCAGGTTCACCGTGCTCTGCGTTCCCGCCGAGGCGGCCGAGGTGGCGCTCGAGGAGGAAGTGCCCGTATCGTCGGAAACGGACTTGGGAATCTTGCGCTGGCGAATGCCCCTGGCTTCGCGCTCAAGAGTCTGGACTGACATTTCTGCCTCCCCGGTCACGGGCTGACGTGTGTGGCTGGCGTCACACGCCAACGCTGTGCGTCACGGGACGGGCCTGTGGAACCCGTCTCGTGAGTCCGGCTGGCTGGCCGGACATTCGGTTCAACGCCTCGGTCTCTCGAAACGTTCCCGAGCCGTCGAAGAGAAGACGGCTCCGGGGAGGCCGAAGTTGCTCCAGCAAGCCTGAGCTTTTCCTGAGAACGACTCAGTAGCTTCGGTGTGACAGCGGGGAGTCAGTGTCGCGGTGTGGTCTAGACCATGTCTCACACTTCGACGAGCACGGTGAACGGGCCGTCGTTCACGCTGTGCACGGACATCATCGCGCCGAAGCTGCCGGTGGCCACGCGCGCGCCGCGGCCGCGCAACTCGGAAACCACTGAATCCACCAGTTTTTCCGCTATATCCCCGCGCGCGGCGTTCAGCCACGACGGCCGCCTGCCCTTGCGGGTCTCGCCGTAGAGGGTGAACTGGCTGACCACGAGCAGTGGCGCGCCGGTGTCCGCGCACGACCGTTCTTCGCGAAGAATGCGTAGTTCGTGCAGTTTCCTGGCCATCGTCGCGGCCTGTTCCTCGGTGTCGTCGGTGCGGATGCCGAGCAGCACCAGCAGGCCCGGTTCGCCGATCGCGCCGACCACCTCACCGTCGACTGTGACACTCGCCTCGGTCACCCTGGCGACCACGGCCCTCATCGGCCGGTGTCCTTGTCCACCGGCAGCAGCATGCCGTGCCGCACCAGTTCGCGGACCACCGGCAGCGCCGCCTCGGTCAGCTCCTCGGCGTCCTGGCCGTGCCCGAAGGCCAGCAACTCCAGCAGGTCGGCCAGCGGCAGCGCGCCGCGGCAACCAGCGAGCAACGCGGTCGCCAGCTCGTCCAGTTCGTGCTGCCAGCCCGGCCCGTCGGTGCGGTGCAGGCGGCGGATCGCGGTCTGCCAGCCCTCGTCGGTGGCGTTGTCGACGCGTTCGAGCACCACGGTCTCCGGCACGGTGAACCGCGTTTCCAGCAACTCCGCGTGGTGGTCGCGCAGCCAGTCCACCCGATCGAGCCACCCGGCCGCTTCCGCGCCCAGTGGATCGTCGAACGCCTGGCGCAGGTCTTCGCACACCACCGTCGGTGTGCCGCCGGTCCGGCGCAGCGTGACAAAGCCGAACCCGATGCCCTCGACGTCGTTTTCGGCGAACCAATCGAGCCAGGCACCCGCCTTGGCGCGTCCTTCCGGCGATTTCGGGTCCAGTCCGGCGTCACGCAGCCAGGTGCCGACGTACAACCCGGGATCGGCCACGTCCCGCTGCACGAACCACGCGTCGGTGCCCGCGGGCAGCCAGCGGTGCACCCGATCGGCCCAATCCTCACCGCGCACGTGCAGCCACGAAGCGAGCAGCTGGCCCACTCCGCCTTCGTTGAGGAAGGACGGCAGCTGACGCACCACGAGCGCGCTCGCGTCGTCCCCGGCGAGCCCGGAGTCGCGGTAGACGTAGTCCACCCGCGGCGGCCCGACCACGAACGGCGGATTGCAGACGATCTGGTCGAACCGGCGGCGTGCCACCGGCGCGAACCACTCACCACGCGCGAGTTCCACCTCCACCTCGTTCAGCTCGAAGGTGGCCTTGGCCAGCGCCAGCGCGCGCTCGGAGATGTCGGTGGCGGTGATCCGGTCCGCGTGACGGCTCGCGTGCAGCGCCTGCACGCCGTTGCCGGTGCCGAGGTCGAGCAGGCTGCCCACCGGACGGCGGCTGGTCGCGCGGATCAGGCTGAGCGAGGCGTGCCCGACGCCGAGCACGTGGTCCTCGGGCACCGGACCGCCGAGCACGTCGGAGTCGAGGTCGGACAGCACCCACCACGACGTGTTCTCGTCACCGTGCGGCCGGAGGTCGAGCGCGGCGCGGATGCCGTCGGAAACCCGGCGCACCAGACCGGCTTCGAGCGCGCCGTCGAGCGGCAGCGCCCCGGCGACGGCCCGCTCGGATTCGGTGGAGCCCAGCAGGAACAGCCGGATCAGCACCCCGAGCGCGCCCGCGTCCCGGCTGGCGCGGAAGGCCAGCTCCGGCTCACCGCGGCCGAGCGCGGCGTGCGCGGCACCGCCGAGCGCGTCCACCACCCCGTCGGCGTCGTAGCGGGCTTCGCGCAGCGCGTCCCGCAGGCGGGCGCGGAAGTCGGGGGAGAACTCGGGATGATCGCTCACGAGTCCGCATGATCCCACGGGCGGGGTGACTATGTTGGGCGCCATGTCTTCGGCACAGGTACCACTTTGGGTGCCGATCCTGGTGGGTGTGCTCGGTGTCGCGGGTGTGGTCACCGCGCAGGTGATCACCACGATGCGCGAAGAACGGCGGTGGCGTCGCGAGCAGCAGCGGGAGGACCTGCGCTGGGAGCGGCAGAAGGAGGAGCGCACGCACGAGGCGCGCTCCGCCGCCTACGCCGAGTTGATCGGCGTGGTCGAAGCACTGGACTTCGCGCTCTACCGGGTGCGCAAGTCGGCCAGGGACGAAACGCTCCGCGACGACCTGCGCGAGATCATTTCGAAGGCGCGGCTCGCCCTCGGACCGGTGAACCTGCACGCTCCCGAGCGGATCCGCGCGAGGCTGGCGGAGACGATGCTGCCGCGGTTCGACCTGGCCGCCGGGCTGCTGGACGGCCGCGACGACGACCCGGGGAAGTGGCGGAAGGGCCAGCGCGAGTACCGCCTGCTGCGCGCGGAAATGCGCCGTGACCTGGGCCTGGACGCGGAGGACCTGAGCCAGTGGGAGGAACGATGACCGGGGTGTTGGACGGGCTGCCGGGGCTGCTGCCGGACCTGGAGGCGCTCTACCTCGACCTGCACCGCCATCCGGAACTCGCCTTCGCCGAGCACCGGACCGCCGGAATACTGGCCGACCGGCTCGAAGCGGCCGGGTACGAGGTGCACCGGGGGATCGGGCAGACCGGCGTGCTCGGGGTCCTGCGCAACGGGCCCGGCCCGGTGGTCATGCTGCGCGCGGACATCGACGCGCTGCCGGTCGAGGAGAAAACCGGGCTCGACTACGCCAGCACCGTGCGGGTCACCGGTCCGGACGGGCAGGAGGTGCCCGTGATGCACGCGTGCGGGCACGACATGCACGCCACCTGGCTGTCCGGTGCGGCCGCGCTCCTGGCCGGTGGCCGGTCGGCCTGGTCGGGCACGCTGCTGGTGGTGTTCCAGCCCGCCGAGGAGGCGGGCGGCGGGGCCGCGGGCATGCTCGCCGACGGCCTGTTCGAGCTGGCCGGGCGGCCGGACGTGGTGCTCGGGCAGCACGTGGTGCCGGGCCCGGCCGGCTGGGTGCTCACCCGGCCGGGCGTGATCATGGCCGCCACCGACGCGCTGCGGATCGTGCTGCACGGCCGCGGCGGGCACGGCTCGCGGCCGGAGACCACGGTCGACCCGGCGGTGCTGGCCGCGTCCGTGGTGATGCGGTTGCAGACGATCGTCTCCCGGGAGATCTCGGCGAACGAGTCCGCCGTGGTGACCGTCGGCTCGATGCACGTCGGCACCACGCACAACGTGATCGCCGACGACGCGGTGATCGAGGTCAACGTGCGGACCTTCGACGACGCCGTGCGCAAGAAGGTGCTCGCCGCGATCGAGCGGATCGTGCACGGCGAGGCCGCCGCCGCGGGCGCGCCGGTACCGCCGGAGATCACCGAGATCGGCAGCTTCCCGGTGACCAGGAACGACGAGTCCGCCAACGCCGGGCTGACCGAGGCGTTCCAGGCGCACTTCGGCGCCGAGCGCGTGCTGGAAGCGCCGCTGGTCACCGGCAGCGAGGACTTCAGCGAGTTCGGCACCGCGGCTGGCGTGCCCTCGGTGTACTGGCTGGTCGGCGGCCTGGACCCGGAGCTGGTGCTGACCGCGATGGCGGCGGGCCGGTTCGAAACCGACGTCCCGTCGAACCACTCGCCGCGCTTCGCGCCGGTGCCGCATCCGACCCTGTCGGCGGGCGTGGAGACACTGGTGGTGGGCGCGCTGCACCGGCTGGCGCCCCCGGGTGTCGCTGGAGCGCGCGGAGTGGGAGCATAGGAGGGGTTGGAGGTGGTGTGGTGAGTGAACCGCGAGGCACTTCCGAGCCGGTACTGATCACCGAGGCGCAGCTCTCGTACGAGGAGCAGCACGCGGCCCGCAAGCGCAAGTACATGCTGATGATGGGGCTGCGGTTTCCGTGCCTGATCCTGGCCGGGGTCTTCTACCACACCTGGTGGCTGGCGCTGGGCCTGATCGTGCTGTCCATCCCGCTGCCGTGGGTGGCGGTGCTGATCGCGAACGACCGCCCGCCGCGCAAGGCCGAGAAGGTCAGCCGCTACCAGCGCGAAGCGCGGGCCATCGAGCCCACCGAACACCGCGTCATCGACGGCTGACCGCCTCGCCTCAGGGCTGCGCGCCCACCTTGCCCACGGCACGGGCGCCGAGGCGGACACCGGCACGCAGGGCGTCCACCTGCGACGATCCGGCCAGCCACGCCGCCAGCACGCCGGCGTCGAAGGCGTCCCCGGCACCGGTGGAGTCGATGCATTCGGCGGGCTCGGCGGGCACCGAGACCACGCCGTCGCCGTCGACCCAGCTAGCGCCGTCCATGCCCGAGGTGACCACCACCTCACCGACCGTGCCCAGCAGCGCCTTCGCCGCCGCCGGGTCGCCGGAGCCGGTCAGCGCGGCCAGTTCCGCCGCGTTCGGCATGAGCAGGTCGACCCCGCGCACGTCCTCGAGGAACTGCGCGCCGTCGGTCAGCAGCGGGGCCGACTGCGGGTCCACCGAGGTGGTCAGCCCGGCCCGCTTGGCCGCCGCCAGCGCAGCGAGACCGGCGGGCCTCGACGTGGCGTCGAGCAGCACGTATCCCGAGAGGTGCAGGTGCTGGGCACCTTCCAGCGCTTCCTCGGTGACGTCCTCCGGGCAGAACCGGGCGTTCGCGCCCCGGTCCGGCAGCATGCTGCGCTGCCCGTCGTTGTCCACCAGCACCACCACGCAGCACGTGGTCGCGTCCGGGTCCACCGCCAGCGCGCACCTGATCCCGGCGGCCTCCAGCTCCGCGCGGATCAGCCGCCCGCCCGCGTCGTCGCCGATGCGCGCGACCAGCGTCGCCTCCGCGCCGGCGGCCCGCAGCCACATCGCGGTGTTCGCGCCCGCGCCGCCTCCGGCGAACCGCACCTTCGTGCGCACGTCACCGCCGTGCAGGATGGGCCCGTCGTGCTGGGCGACCACGTCCAGCCCGGCGTCCCCGACCACGACGATCATGCGCTCAGCTCCACGGCCACCTCGGCGGCGAGCCGCACGTTCGACACCACCAGCGCCTCGTTCGCGTCCAGGCTCACCCCGCCGCTGGCGGTGTGGAAGTGCTCCAGCAGCACCGGCGTGACGTCCGAACCGAGCACCTCGCGCTCACGCAGCAGCTCGAGCCCTTCGGCGAGCAGCCGGTCGTGGAGCGCGGCGTCCATTTCGAACTCCGCGGGGATCGGGTTCGCCAGCAGCACCGCGGAACCGGTGAGCCGCCGGTGCGCGGCGACCGCGGCGGCGGCCTGCGCGGCGTCGTCCACCCGCCAGTTCACCTCGTACCCGGACGACCGCCGGTAGAACGCGGGGAACTCGCCGGTGCGGTAACCGAGCACCGGCACCGAGTTCGTCTCCAGCACCTCCAGCGTGGCCGCGATGTCCAAAATGGACTTGACCCCGGAGCAGACCACCAGCACCGGCAACCGGGACAGCGCGCCGAGATCGGCGGAGACGTCCCAGGTGGTGCTCGCGCCGGGCAGCGGCAGGTGCACCCCGCCGAGGCCGCCGGTGCCGAACACGCCGATGCCCGCGGCGTGCGCCAGCGCCGAAGTGCTCGCCACCGTGGTCGCGCCCGAACCACCCAGTGCCAGCGCCGGGCCGAGGTCGCGCCAGGACAGCTTGTCCAGCCCGGCGTCCTCGGCGCAGACCCGCTCCAGTTCGGCGGGGGAGAGGCCGATCACCGCGCGGCCGTCCAGCACGGCGATGGTGGCGGGCACCGCGCCCGCCCCGCGCACCGCGGCCTCCAGTTCGGCGGCCACCTTGAGGTTCCGGCCGGGCGGCAGGCCGTGCGAGAGGATCGTGCTTTCCAGCGCCACCACGGGATTGCCGTCGGCGAGGGCGTCGGCCACTTCGGGGGCCACGGTCAGGTAATCGGTCACAGGGGGACATCCTCACCGATCGGGCCGGTCGCCCGCCGCCCGGGTCTCGAGCACCGCCAGCTCCCTCGCCAGGTTCCGCTTCGCCGCGGCTTCCCAGCGTGACCGCCCGGCCGCGGTCCGGTACAGCGGGTCCCTGCCCAGCAGGCTCGCCAGCACCTTGGCCCGGCCGGTGACCCAGTCCGCGTCGGACACCGCCGCGTACTCGGCACGCACGCTCCGCGAGTACTCGTCGTAGGCGGCGTCCGAGGCGCCGAGGGTGGCGAGATCCGCGTCCAGCAGCGCCGACGCGGCCAGGTCCTCGGCAGGCGCGTCGTGCCCGAGCGTGGTCAGCACCAGTTCCTCCACCCGGAGCACGTCGGAGGCGGCGAGGCCGGCGGCCTCCAGCCAGCTCACCGCCCAGTCCGCGCTGTGGCGCTCGTCGTGGCCGGGGTTGGCGTCGTAGACCACGTCGTGCGCGCAGGCCGCGAGCGCGACCAGCGCCAGGTCACGGGCGTCGAGCCCCAGCTCGGCGCCGATTTCCCGGCTTTCGCGGACAACGGCTTCGAGGTGCTCGGTGGTGTGGTACCGCCGGTGCGGCTGCGCGTACCGGGCGGCCAGGTCGGCGGCCGCCCGGGCGCCGGCTTCGAGGTCGCCGCCGAGCGTGACCAGTGCCTGCAGCCAGGCCTCCCTGGCGTTCAGTCGAAGATCCCGCGTGCCTTGGCCACTTCGTGCAGCCAGCCTTCGAGTTGCTTCTCCCACGGCACCCGCTCGAGGTTCGCGTGGTCGACCTTGAACGAGCCGAGGAACTCCTGCCCGCGCCCGCCGAAGCCGCCGGTCTTGCTCACCCGGACCCGCTTGACCACCTCGAGCACCACGGTGGTCTCGGTCGGGTTCGACAGGAAGGTGACCGCCACCGAGTCGAAGACCGGCGCGAACCGCGGTGACGGGCTGAACCGGATCTCCTGGAAGAACGGCAGCTGCTGGGTGACGCCGTTGATCCGGCCCTTCTCCAGCGCCGCGCCGGCGAAGGTGAAGCCGATCCGGCTCATCGCGTCGAGAATGCGCTTCTGCGCGGGCAGCGGCTCGACCGAGGCGGCGTCCACGTCACGCGGGTCCGACACGCTGCCCGCCAGGTCGAGGCTGGTCTGCACGCCGACCGCGATCCCGGCCAGCGGCTTGCCGAACACGCTGCTGATCGGCGTCTCCCACGGCAGCGCGATCTCGAACGGCAGCCGGACCTGCTGGCCGGGCCGGATGACCTCGTTGCCTGCCAGGTGCTGGTCGCCGAAGCCGAGGTCGCCGATCTCCGGCTCACCGCGGTCCGACGGGATCTCCACCCTGGCGATCAGCCGGATGCCCAGCGCGTTGATCTCCTGATCGACTTCCCCGCCGAACAGCAGAACCTCACCGCGGAGCGGACGGCCCGGCTGGACCGCGCGCTCGGTCAGCCGCGCGTCGAGCCGCGCGCCACCGGAGCCGAAGCTGGCAAGCACCTTCTGGAACATGGCGCCGATACTGCCATTATGGAGGGGTGAGTACGCAGACCTTGCCGGAAGTCGACACCCGTCCAGAGGGCACCGACACCACGGACGACGACGCCCCGAAGATGTTCCACTACGTGAAGAAGAACAAGATCGCCGAAAGCGCGGTCATGGGCACTCACGTGGTGGCGCTGTGCGGAGAGGTGTTCCCGGTGACGAAGTCGCCGAAGCCGGGTTCGCCGGTGTGCCCCGACTGCAAGAAGATCTACGAGGGCCTGCGCCCCGGCGGCGACGACTGAGCCCTTCGATGTCACGAATGTGGCTTTCGAGACGCAGAACGTCCCGAAAGCCACATTCGTGACACTCGGCCCTAGTGGGCGCCCGCCAGTTCGGGTGCCTCGGTGCGGGGCGCCTTCTTCGCGCGCCGCCGTTCCTTGCCGCCCTCGACCATGGTGTACAGCGTCGGCACCAGTACCAGCGTCAGCACCGTCGAGCTGACCAGGCCGCCGATCACCACGATCGCCAGCGGCTGCCCGATGAAGCCGCCCTGCCCGGTCAGCCCGAGCGCCATCGGCACCAGCGCGAAGATGGTCGCCGCCGCGGTCATCAGGATCGGCCGCAGCCGCCGCCTGCCGCCCTCGACCACCGCCTCAGCCACGCCCATGCCCTCGTCGCGGTACTGGTTGACCAGGTCGATCAGCACGATCGCGTTGGTCACCACGATGCCGATCAGCATCAGCATGCCGATCAGCGCGGGCAGCCCCAGCGCGGTGCCGGTGAGCAGCAGCAGGCCGAGCGCGCCGGTGGCCGCGAACGGGATGGACACCAGCAGGATCAGCGGCTGCACCAGGCTGCGGAAGGTGGCCACCATGATCAGGAAGACGATCGCGATCGCCGCCAGCATGGCCAGCCCGAGTTCGGCGAAGGCCTCGTTCTGCTCCTGGCTGACCCCGCCGAGCGAGTAGGCCGCGCCGCCGGGCAGCGAGAGCGCGTCGAGCTTCCCGGTCAGCTCCTGGGTCACCGCGGACAGGTCGGAGCCGGTGGTCTTCGCCGAGACCGTGGTGCTCAGCTCACCGTCGGTCCGCTTGACCTGGGTCGGCCCGTCCACCGTGCGCACGGTTGCCACCTGGTCCAGCCGGACGATCCCGGTCGCGGACGGCACCGGCAGCGCGGCGACCGCGGCCGCGTCGGCGGGCCGGTCGCCGGTGCGCAGCACCACGTCGGTCCGGGTGCCGTCGACCGGCAGCTGCGCCACCGTCTGCCCGGCGATGGCCTGGTTCGCCAGCTGCCCGATGGTGGTCGCGCTCAGCCCGCGCCGGGCCGCCTCGACCTGGTTCACCTCGATCTGCACGCGCGGCATGCCGGTGGCCAGGTCGTTGGTCACCGCGATCAGCCCGGAGACCTCCCCGAAGGCCCGTTCCACCGCGTCGGCGGCCGGGCGCAGCGCGGCCTCGTCCGGCGCGGTGACGGTCACCGACACCTCGTCCGACGCCGGACCGGCGGCCGGGCCGCCGAACTCCAGTTCGCCGAGGCCCGGCTGCGCGTTCAGCGTGTCACGCAGGCGGTTCTCGAAAGCGTCGAGATCGGTGCCCTCCTTGACCGTGATGCTGATGGTGCTGGTGTTCGCCCCGCCACCGCCGAACATCGCGGCGAGCGGGTCGTTGCCCACGGTGACCTGGTACTTGTCCACCTCGCCGGTGGCCGCGAGCGCCTGCTCGACGCGGATCGCGGCCTGTTCGCGGGTTTCCAGGCTGGTGCCCGGCTCGAACTTCTGGCTGAGGCTGGTCGTGGTGGTGGCGCCGTCGTCGAGGAAGTTCGTCTCCAGCTTCGTGGTCAGCCCGATGGTGCCCGCGAAGATCAGCAGGGACAGCAGCACCACGGTCAGCCGCCGCCGCGTGGCGAACCGGATCACCGGCACGTACATCCGCTGCAGCAGCCCGCGCCGCTCCTTCTCCAGCGCGCGCTGGAGGTTCGCCTCGGCTTCCTCCGCCGACGCCGCGGCCTTCGGCGGCTTGAGGAACCAGTACGCCAGCACCGGCACCACGGTCAGCGACACCAGCAGCGAGGCCAGCAGCGCCACGGTGACGGTCAGCGAGAACGGCGTGAACAGCTCACCCGCCATGCCGCCGACAAAGGCGATCGGCAGGAACACCGCGACCGTGGTGAGCGTGGAGGCGGTCACCGCGCCCGCCACCTCACGCACGCCGTTGAGCACGGCGCGTTGCTTGCCTTCGCCGTAACCGAGGTGGCGCTTGATGTTCTCCAGCACCACGATCGAGTCGTCCACCACGCGCCCGACCGCGATGGTCAGCGCGCCCAGGGTGAGCAGGTTGAGCGAGAGGTCACCGGCCCACAGCGCGAGCAGCGCCACCACCACCGACAGCGGGATGGACACCGCGGTGACCAGCGTGGAGCGCACCGACAGCAGGAAGAGCAGGATCACCACGACCGCGAAGGCCAGCCCCAGCAGGCCCTCCGTGGTCAGCCCGCTGACCGCCTCGGCCACCTGCGGGCCCTGGTCGAAGACCGGGGTCAGCTCGGCGCCGACCTGCCGGCTCAGCTCGGGCAGCTTCTCCGCGACCGCTTCGGACACCGCGACCGCGCTGCCGTCGGCGACCATGGTGACGTTGATGCCCAGGCTCGGCTTGCCGTTCGTGCGCGTGATCGACCCGGCCTCGGCGGTGGTGGCTTCCACGCTCGCCACGTCACCGAGCTTCGCCCTGGGGGAGAGCTGCAGCTCGCGCAGGCTGTCCACGGTGACCGGCCCGCCGCCGACCTCCACGCTGAGCGTGCGTTCGCCGTCCTCGACCGTGCCCGCCGGGACCGCCACCCCGGCCGTCTTGAGCGTCGTGGCCAATGCCGTCGGGTCCACGCCCGCGGCCGCGAGCTTGACGTAGTCGACGTTGATGGTGACCGTTTTCTCCTGCGCACCGGTGACGTCAACGTCACGCACGTCGGTGATCTTGCGCAGTTCGGGCACCACTTCGCGGTTCAGCCGCTCGGCGAACTGCTGCTGGTCGCCGGGTGCGGAGGCGGCCAGCATGACCACCGGGATGTCGTCGGTGCCGCCGGCGCTCACCGTGGACTCGCTGTTGTCCGGCAACTGCGGGCGCAGCCGGTTGACCGCCTGCTGCAGCTGGTTCACCGAGGCGTCGATGTCGGTGCCGTAGGCGAACCGGACGACCACCGTGGACGCGCCCTCGGCGGAGGTGGAGGTGATCCGCTCCACGCCGGTGATGCCCTGGATGCCGCCCTCGATCGGCTGCGTGAGCTGCCGGTCCACCGCGTCGGGTGACGCACCCGGGTACGGGGTCACCACCAGCGCGCTCGGCAGTTGCAGCGACGGGTAGAGCTGTTGCTTGAGCTGCGGCAGCGCGAGCGCGCCGAAGCCGAGTACCAGTATCGCCAGCAGCCCGATCAGGCTTCTGTTGCGGAGGCTGAGCTTGGCCAGCGCGGACATGACGGAGAACCCCCTGGATGCGGATGACTCGCCACGCCATCGCGCGGCAGGCCAAAGCTTGTCAGCGCGGGGGGTACCGGCGGCTCAACCCGGGAGTGGATTCACGTCCTACTTTGGGATGAGGGCGGGGTTTCGGCCGGTCGCGGCGGGTGGTCGGCCGGTGCTTCCCGGTCACCTTCGGGCTCGGGGTCCTGGCGGTCCTCCTGCTTGCGCGGGCGCCGCAACGGGATGGTGGTCCGCTCCCAGAGCTTGCGGCCCTCCTCGGTGCGCAGGCGCTCGCTGGCCCGCTCCATCTCCAGCCGCCGCCACTTGCGCCGCTGCCGCCGGGTCATCTTGGCCGGCCACAACTCCTGGATGGCGCTGTTGAAGTAGGCGCCGCCGACCACCGCGAGCCCGATGAAGAAGGTGAACAGCAGGAAGGCGATCGGCGTGGCCAGCGCGCCGTAGGTGTAGCCGGTGGTGGTGATCCACGAGATGTAGATCCGCAGGCCCACACTGGACAGCAGGAAGATCGCCATCGCCAGCACCGCGCCCGGCAGGCCCCGGTGCCACGGCAGCTTGCGCGGCAGCGCCAGCTTGTACAGCGTGGCCAGCGCGAGCACCAGCAGCGCGCCGAGCACCGGGAAGTACAACGTGCCGATCCACTCGCGCACGGTCGGCTGCCATGGATCCGGGAAGAACTCGGGCAGCAGGTCCGGCCCGATCGCGATCACCGGCAGCCCGACCACCAGGAACACCAGCATCACCAGGTAGAGCAGCAGCGCGAAGATCCGCTGCCAGACCTCGTTGCGCACGCCGTACTGGCCGTGCGCCACGGTGATCGCGTCGACGAACGAGGACATCGCCGAGGAACCCGCCCACAGCGAGATCAGGAAGCCGATCGAGACGATCTCGCCCTTCCCGATGGTCAGTATGTCGTTGACCGTCGGCTCGATGATCCTGGTGACCACGTCGGAGCTGAAGATCTGCGCGCAGAAGGCGATGATCCGGTCGTGCACGGCGGTCACCACGCCCTGGCCGAACCAGTCGCCGATGAAGCCGAGGCTGCCGAGCAGGCCGAGCAGCAGCGGCGGCAGCGAGAGCGTCTGCCAGAACGCGGCCTCGGCGGACTCGGAGAAGATGTTGCCGTCCCACGCCTTGTTCAGCGTGCGCTGGATCAACCGCAGCGGCCGCTTGCGGGCAGGCGGGGGCGCCGGAGCCCGCTCGGCGTCCGGGTCCGGGTCTGCGGCGTCCTCGGCTGTGTTCATCTTCACCCTCAAGCATGGTGCATTCGGGCGAATTTGGCTCGTGGGGGCCCGAGTTGCCCGCCTGTGTTCGCCGTCTCGCCACTTCCGGCCGTGGCGCGGCACGAAGTTGTCGGGGGCGGCGGGTAAGCTCGTCGGAGCCTCCGCAGCGGTGCCACGCGGGGGCGTTCGCATGTAGCCGCACGGGTAGCACGCCCGAAGCGCCACCAGAGGGGAGTTGGACCTTCTTGTCGGAGACGGCCCAGCACGATCGGGCGGCCGCCGGTTTCAGTGCTCCGCCGCCCGGCCAGGACACCACGGCCCGGCCGCTGCGTGCCTGGCAGCGACGCGCGCTCACCAAGTACCTGACGACCAAGCCCAAGGACTTCCTCGCCGTGGCGACGCCCGGTGCCGGCAAGACCGTCTTCGGCCTGCGCATCGCCGCCGAGCTGCTGTCCGACCGCACCGTCGAGGCGGTCACCATCGTCACGCCCACCGAGCACCTCAAGCACCAGTGGGCGGCCTCGGCCGCGGCGGCGGGCATCGCGATCGACTCGAACTTCCGCAACACCACCGGCGTGACCTCGTCGGACTACCGCGGCGTCGCGGTCACCTACGCGCAGGTCGCCGCGCACCCGACGATGCACCGGGTGCGCACCGAGAACCGCAAGACGCTGGTCATCCTGGACGAGATCCACCACGGCGGGGACGCCAAGTCCTGGGGTGACGCGGTCCGCGAGGCGTTCACGCCCGCGGTGCGCAGGCTCGCGCTGACCGGGACGCCGTTCCGCAGCGACGACTCGCCGATCCCGTTCATCACCTACGAGCCCGACGGCGAAGGCGCCATGCGCAGCCGCGCCGACCACGCCTACGGCTACTCCGACGCGCTCGCCGACGGCGTGGTGCGGCCGGTGGTCTTCCTCGCCTACTCGGGGGAGGCGTCGTGGCGCACCAGCGCGGGTGACGAGTTCACCGCGCGCCTCGGCGAGCCGCTGACCGCCGAGCAGAACGCCCGCGCCTGGCGCACCGCGCTCGACCCGGCCGGTGAGTGGGTGCCCGCGGTGCTGCAGGCCGCCGACACCCGGCTGAGCCAGGTCCGCACCACCATGCCCGACGCCGGTGGCCTGGTCATCGCCACCGACCAGGATTCCGCCCGCGCCTACGCGAAGATCCTGCAGCGGATCTCGGGGGAGGCGCCCGCGGTGGTGCTCTCCGACGATCCGAAGGCCTCCGCGCGCATCGGCGAGTTCTCCGAGTCGACCGATCGCTGGCTGGTCGCGGTCCGCATGGTGTCCGAGGGCGTGGACGTGCCGCGGCTGGCGGTCGGGGTGTACGCGACGAGCGCGTCGACGCCGCTGTTCTTCGCGCAGGCGATCGGCCGGTTCGTGCGTGCCCGCCGCCCCGGCGAGACGGCGAGCGTTTTTGTGCCGAGCGTGCCGGTGCTGCTGGAGCTGGCCAGCGAGCTGGAGGTCCAGCGCGACCACGTGCTCGGCAAGCCGCATCGGGAGAAGGACGGCTGGGACGACGAGCTGCTGGTCGCCGCCAACCGCACCGAGGACGAGCCGGGCGAGGAGGAGAAGGCGTTCACCTCGCTGGGTGCCTCCGCCGAGCTGGACCAGGTGATCTACGACGGCAACTCGTTCGGCACCGCGGTGTTCTCCGGTTCCGACGAGGAGCAGGAGTACCTGGGGCTGCCGGGCCTGCTGGAGCCGGACCAGGTGCGCGCGCTGCTGCGCAAGCGCCAGGAGGAACAGCTCGCCGACGAAAAGCGGCGCAAGCCGAAGGTCGAAGCCGCCCCGCCGGAACCCAAGCCCCGCACGGTGGCCGAGCGCCTCGGCGCGCTGCGGAAGGAACTGAACGCGCTGGTCGGCATGTACCACCACCGCACCGGGAAGTCGCACGGCCAGATCCACAACGAGCTGCGTGCCGCGTGCGGTGGCCCGCCCACCGCCATGGCCACGCTGGAACAGCTGGAAGAACGCGTCGTCACCCTGCGCTCCTGGTAACCCCCGCGCGCCCCGGGGCGCGGTGCAACCGCCGCGGGCCCCTCCTTGCCTTGATGTCACGAATGTGGCTTTCGAGACGCGAAACGTCTCGAAAGCCACTCAGTGTCAGGGTTGGTGTGGCCGCTCGTGGTGGGCGGTTAGGGTCCGGTCTTGATCGCGTGGTGACTCTGAAAGCCACTGCCGTTGCTGGCTTGCGAACGAATTGTCCAGCGTGATCAAGGTCCGGGCCTGGCTGGCCTGACTTGATAGAAGCGTGGGCATACGCCATCAACCTCGACTGAGGTGTGTCCGACCAGCCCGGCCCGGAAAAGACGCATGTTCTCCGGCTAGGGAAGGAACACACGCGGTGTCCATGGTGGTCATTGGCATCGATCCGCACAAGTCCAGCCACACCGCGGTCGCGGTCGATCAGACCGGCCGCCGCCTGGGGCAGAAAACCGTGACCGCCGACCCCGACGGGCTGCTGCGGCTGCGGTCCTGGGCCACCCAGTTCGGCACCGGGCCGCGCTGGGCGGTCGAAGACGGCCGCGGCGTGGCCGGGCGACTGGTCCGCACCCTGATCGGCACCGGCGCCACCGTGGTCTGGGTCCCACCCACACTGATGGCCGCCTGCCGCGCCAGCGCCCGCACCCGCGGTAAATCCGACCCGATCGACGCCCTGGCCATCGCCCGCGCCGCCCTGCGCGAACCCGACCTGCCCACCGCACACCTGGACCAGACCGCCCTGGACCTGCGCCTGCTCTCCGACCGGCGCGAACGCCTGGTCAACCGCCGCACCGCCAGCATCAACCAACTGCGCTGGCACCTGCACGACCTCGACCCCGCCCTGGACCAGACCCACCCCCGCCTGACCGGGCCCCGCGCCCAGCACACCCTCACCACCGCCCTGTCCACCCTGCCCGCCAGCGTCCGCCGCGACCTCGCCCTGGACCTGCTCACCGAGATCACCACCCTGACCCAGCAGATCACCCAGCTCGAACACCAACTCCGCACCCGAGTCCAGCCCCTGGCCCCCACCCTGCTGGCCATCACCGGCGTCAGCACCGTCCTCGCCGCGAAAATCATCGGCGAAACCGCCGGCATCACCCGCTTCCGCTCACCCGCCGCCTACGCCATGCACACCGGCACCGCACCCATCCCCACCTGGACAGCCAACAAACCCCACTACCGCCTCAACCGCGGCGGCAACCGCCAACTCAACACCTGCCTCCACCGCATCGCCATCACCCAACTCACCCACCACCCACCCGCCCGCACCTACCGCGACAACTGGACCAAACACCACCCCCACGCCACCACCAAAGCCGCCCTCCGCGCCCTCAAACGCCACCTCGCCAACACCATCTACCGAGCACTCACCACCGACCTCACTTGACATAGAAGCTTCATTCGTGACACCGGCTTCCCGGCCTAGCCCTGCTGGCTGAGACCGGCGCCCCGCCCCCCCGGGCACTTTCGGTAGCCCCTTTCCCCGTGCCCGCTTATCGGGTGAACCTG
Source organism: Amycolatopsis albispora (assembly GCF_003312875.1). Taxonomy (NCBI): domain Bacteria; kingdom Bacillati; phylum Actinomycetota; class Actinomycetes; order Pseudonocardiales; family Pseudonocardiaceae; genus Amycolatopsis; species Amycolatopsis albispora. The sequence goes on along the minus strand of NZ_CP015163.1, from coordinate 3,424,251 downwards.
CCCCTGGTCCCTGGCCTCCCGCCGTCACGCTGCGGATAGTGGGCGGGCACCCACTCAGGGCACTCGTTGTTGCCAAAACGTATCCGGACATCCGCGACTGGATCGATTCAGTCTTCTTCCGTTGGTAACCTGCCGGGACATATGTTGTCGCCCACAACATTTGCGCGACGGTGCGCCGGTCCGGGCAGGATCGCCGCGCTGCTCGGGAGCAGAAATCCGGGAAGGACAACGGATGCGCAGGACAAAGACTCTTGCCCTCTTCGCTGCGGCGGCGAGCGTCACGATCGCACTCGCGGGCTGCGGCGCCAACACGGAGGCGCCCTCGGCCGGGTCGAGCGGCACCCCGGCCGCCGGGCAGCAGCCCGCCACCGGTGGCGCGAAGGTCGGCGTGGTGCTGCCGGAGACGGCGACCTCGGCCCGCTGGGAAGGCTTCGACAAGCCGATGATCGAGGAGGCGCTGCGTGCCGCCGGTCTCGACCCCGACGTGCAGAACGCCCAGGGTGACGTGCAGAAGTTCAGCACGCTGGCCGACGGCATGATCGCCCAGGGCGTCAAGGTGCTGATCATCGCCTCGATCAACAGCGAGGTCGGCAACGCGGTGGCGACCAAGGCGCGCAACGCCGGCATCCCCACCATCGACTACGACCGCCTCAACCTCGGCGGCAGCTCCGACTACTACGTCTCGTTCGACAACGAGAAGGTCGGCGAGTTGCAGGGCCAGGCGCTGGCCGACGCGCTCAAGGAGAAGCCGGGCGCGCAGGTCATCGAGATCGAGGGCGCGCCGACGGACAACAACGCGACCCTGTTCTACAACGGCCAGCAGCGCGTGCTCGGCCCGCTCTACACCTCGGGCGCGCTGAAGCTGGTGCAGAAGCAGGCCATCGACAACTGGGACAACCAGAAGGGTGGCGCCACCTTCGAGCAGATCCTGACCGGCAACGGCGGCAAGGTCGACGGTGTGGTCGCCGCGAACGACGGCCTGGCCGGCGCGATCATCACCGTGCTGAAGAAGAACGGCCTCAACGGCTCCGTCCCGGTCACCGGCCAGGACGCCACCGCCGACGGCCTGAAGAACATCCTCCGCGGTGACCAGTACATGACCGTGTTCAAGCCGATCAAGGAGGAGGCCGACGCCGCCGCCAAGCTGGCCGCCGCGCTGGCCAAGGGCGACAAGGCGGCCGCCGACGCGATCGCCACCGGCACCGCCCGCGACGACAAGGGCGGCCGCGACGTCAAGTCGGTGCTGCTCACCCCGCAGACCGTGCTCAAGGCCGACATCAAGAAGGTGGTCGACCAGGGTTACGTGAAGGCGGCGGAGATCTGCGCCGGCGACCTGCAGCCCGCCTGCGCCGAACTCGGCATCCAGTAGCCGAGCCCACCGAGCTCCGGGCTGGGGTGCGTGCCCCGAAGGCGCACCCCAGCCCGGGCCCACCCGTGTAACCACCAGCCCGGAGAAAACTCAGATGACAGTTCCGATTCTCGAACTCAAAGCGGTGAACAAGAGCTTCGGCCCGGTCCACGTCCTGCACGACGTGGACTTCTCGGTGCGGGCCGGTGAGGTCACCGCGCTGGTCGGCGACAACGGTGCGGGTAAGTCCACGCTGGTCAAGAGCATCGCCGGGATCCACCCGACGGACTCCGGGGAAGTGCTGTTCCAAGGCGAGCCGGTGAGCATCAAGGGCCCCAAGGACGCCGCGGAGCTGGGCATCGAGGTCGTCTACCAGGACCTCGCGCTGGCCGACAACCTCGACATCGTGCAGAACATGTTCCTCGGCCGCGAGCGCGGCAGCAGCTGGCTGCTCGACGAGGCCAGCATGGAGCAGGCGGCCCGCGAGACGCTGGCGTCGCTGTCCGTGCGCACGGTGAAGTCGGTGCGCACCCCGGTTTCCGCGTTGTCCGGCGGGCAGCGGCAGACCGTGGCGATCGCCAAGTCGGTGCTGTGGGACAGCAAGGTGGTGCTGCTCGACGAGCCGACCGCCGCGCTCGGCGTGGCGCAGACCCGCCAGGTGCTCGACCTGGTCCGGCGGCTGGCCGAGCAGGGCCTCGGCGTGGTGCTGATCAGCCACAACATGGCCGACGTGTTCGAGGTGGCCGACCGCATCGCGGTGCTCTACCTCGGCCGTCTCGTCGCCGACGTGCACACCAAGAACGTCACCCACGGGCAGGTGGTCGAGCTGATCACCGCCGGTCGTTCCGGCGACCTCGGCCTCGCCCGCCCCGAAGCCGTAGCGATCTAAGCTGCCATCTCGCAGGAGAAATGAAGCAATCATGACTGAGACCCCCGCCAAGCCGGCCGAGCCGGAGGTGTCCGGCTCCGGGTCCGCCAAGGCCGCGATCTCCGACTTCGGGATCGACACCACCTCGATGTCCACCGGCGAAGCCGTCCGCGACTACTTCTCCCGGTTGCGCGCCGGGCAGCTCGGTTCGCTGCCCGCGCTGCTCGGGCTGATCGTGCTGGTCGTGGTGTTCGCCGGCATGTCGGACGTGTTCCTGTCGCTGAACAACATCGCGAACCTCCTGGCGCAGGGCGCCGGGCAGACCATCATCGCGATGGGCATCGTTTTTGTGCTGCTCATCGGCGAGATCGACCTGGCGGCGGGCACCGCTTCCGGGGTGACCGCCGCGGTGATGGCGATGCACTACGTGGAGAACGGCAACCTGCTCGGCGGCATGGGCTCCACGGTGTTCTACGTCTTCGTCACCGTGCTCGGCATCGGTGCCGCGCTGGCGATCTTCCTGCGGATCTGGGCCGGTGCCGTGCTCTCGGTGGTGGCCATCGTGATCGCGCTGCTCGGCATCGCGGCCAACCCGTGGGTGGAGATGCTGCTCGCGCTGTGCGTCGGCGCGGCGATCGGCTCGATCACCGGCTTCCTGGTGTCCAAGATCGGCATGCCGTCGTTCGTGGTGACGCTGGCGCTGTTCCTCGCCTGGCAGGGCGTCATCCTGCAGTTCATCGGCGACGGCGGCGTGCTCGGCATCAGCTCGTCGAGCGTGCTGGACAAGGTGGCCAACGGCAACCTGTCCACCTTCGGCAGCTGGCTGCTGTTCTTCCTCGGCGCCGGCGGGTTCGCCGCGGTGACCCTGGGCAGGCACTTCACCCGGCTCAAGCGCGGGCTGGTCACCCAGCCCACCCCGCTGGTGCTGTTCAAGGTCGGCGGTATCGCGGCGCTCGCCGCGGTGGCCACCTACCTGCTCACGCTCAACCGCGCGCCCAGCCCGACGATCGTCATCTCGGGTGTGCCGTACGTGGTGCCGATCGTGCTGGTGCTGCTGACCATCGGCACCTACGTGCTCAACCGGACCCGCTACGGCAGGCACATCTACGCGGTCGGTGGCAACGCCGAAGCGGCGCGCCGGGCCGGGATCAACGTGACCAAGATCCGGGCCAGCGTTTTTGTGGTGTCCTCGTCGGTGGCCGCGGTGGGCGCGATCGTCTACTCGTCGAAGGTCGGCTCGGTGGATCCGCAGGCCGGTGGGCTGAACACGCTGCTGTTCGCGGTCGGCGCGGCGGTGATCGGCGGCACCTCGCTGTTCGGCGGCAAGGGCCGGGTCTTCGACGCGGTCATCGGTGGCACCGTGCTGGCCGTGGTGGCGAACGGCCTCGGCCTGCTCAAGCAGCCCGCGGCGGTGGTCTCCATCGTGACCGGGCTGGTGCTGCTGCTGGCGGCCACCGTGGACGCGCTTTCGCGCCGCCGCGCGGCGGCTTCACCGCGCTGACCGTGCACATGGGACGATAACCATCGTGACCAGCACGCCCGTTGCACGACCAGACGAGGTGCGCCGGCACAATCGCACGACCCTGCTGCGGTTGCTGCACGTGGGCGGCCCGGTCACCCGGGCCGCCCTGGCCACCGAACTCGGCCTCAACCGCAGCACCATCAAGACGCTGGTGGACAGCCTCGCCGAGGCCGGGGTGGTCGAGGAGCGGGTGCCACGACCGGGGCGAGGTGCCGGGCGCCCCTCGCTGCTCGTGCTGCCGCAGCCGCAGGCCGCCGTGGTGCTCGCGGTGGACATCCAGGTCGAGCACGTCGCCATCGCGCTGGTCGGCTTCGGCGGGCAGATCCTCGGGCGCAACAGCTGGAACCTGCGTGGCCGCTCGCGGGAACCGGACGAGGTGATCACGCACGTCATCGAGTCGGCGGGCATGCTCGCCGCCGATCTCGGCGTGGAGCCGATCGGGACCGGGGTTTCGGTGCCCGGCGTGGTCCGGCGCTCCGACGGTTACGTGCACCAGGCACCCAACCTGCGCTGGACCGACGTCGCGCTCGGCGAACGGCTCGGCTCGGTGCTGCGCATGCCGGTGATCGTCGGCAACGACGCCGAACTGGGCGCGGTCGCCGAGCACCTGCGCGGCGTGGCGAAGGGCTCGTCGGACGCGGTGTACGTGTCGGCGGACGTCGGGGTCGGCGGTGGCGTGATCGCCGACGGGTCGTCGTTGCGCGGCGCCGCGGGGTACATCGGTGAGCTCGGGCACATGGTCATCCGGCCCGGCGGGCGCGGCTGCTACTGCGGCAGCAGCGGCTGCTGGGAGACCGAGGTGGGCGAGGCAGCGCTGCGGCGCGCGCTGGACGTGCCGGAGGAGACCCCGCGCGGGGTGCTGCTGGTCGAGCTGCGTGAGCTGGAGAAGGACCCGGCCAGGGCGGCGGAGAAGCTCGGCGAGTTCGCCGAGTGGCTGACGCTGGGCCTGGTCAACGTGGTGAACCTGCTGGGGCCGCAGCTGGTGGTGCTGGGCGAGCTGTTCGGCATGCTGCCGGAGGAGGTGGTCCGGCAGGTGACCGCCGAGGTGCAGCGGCGCAGCATGGTCAGCCGGGCGGTCGGCGGCACGCGGATCGTGCCCTCGGCACTGGGCGTCGACGTCAAGCTGCTGGGCGCCGCCGAAGTCGCCTTCGAAGGCGTCCTGGACAAGGTCTAGAACACCCGCGGGGCCGCGCACCACGCGAGGTCGCGCCGCTCAACGGAGGAAGGCGCGACGGGCCGCCCAGCGGCACGGCGTGCCTTCCCCCGTTGAGCGGCTCCAAAGCGACCTCGCCGCCGCGCCGGAGGCGCGGCCAAAAATACAGGGGCGGGGACCCCGATGGGATCCCCGCCCGAGACGGATGGATGGCTGCCGGGTGGCTGAGCGCTGTCAGCCTCGCTCGATGCTCGCTTCGAGTTCCTTGAGCTTGTCCTCGTGAGCCCTGGCGTGGTGGCCGCAGAAGAGCAGCTCGCCACCGGTGCGGAGCACGGCGCGAACCTGGGCCGCGGCGCCGCACCGGTCACAACGGTCCGCAGCGGTCAGTTCGGGGCGGGTGAGCGTAGGCGAAGTCATGGGAGTCTCCCTCCGTCCCGGCATCGGCGGGGCCGATGCCATCGATCCAGCCGCGACCACTCCGGTACTTATCCGGCGACGGGGCGTCTCCGGCTCCTCGGTGTTCGCTGCTTCTACTCTTGCAGACGTTTCGCGAGCCGCAAGTGTTCCCATCTCCGTGGGAGGTGTGTCACGCCGAATTACCCCGGATGTCGCAAGTGGCCACTGGCAGCCGGAACAGCCGGTGACGGCAGGTGGTGTTTCCGCAGGTCAGAGCGTTTTCGACGAGCGACGCGGGTGGCTGGTTCCGGTGGCCGAAACGCCCGGGGGAATCCGTGTTCGTTCAGAGCTGAATTTTGAACCGTTATCCCGGGGAAGGCGGGCCGTGACTAAAAACGACCGGGCCTGCCGGTCGGCCGGATTACCCGGTTTGCCGACAAATTCCCTGGTGGGCAACGAAAAATTCGGTTAAACATCGAGTCGCGCGGCGACCGGGGCCGGGCTTCGGACCGCCCGCGGCACCGGTTCGGCGTGGGTTATGTCACGCTCCGTGCCCGCCGCCGAGGTTCGGCAAGAAAAAAGAAGGGATTGCGGGCTGTCACGGGACCCGGACGCCATAGCACCGCTCGCCGTTGGCCCGCCAGAACCCGTTGGTGTCGCCCAGTCCGGCCGCCGCCACGAGCTGCTCGGTGAACCGGACGATCTCGCCGTATTCACCACGAAGACGGCAGACCGGCCAGTCGCTGCCGAACAGCACCCGGTCCTCCCCGAAGGTCTCGAAGGCGAAGGCGGCATAAGGGACAAACCGCTCGACCGGCGTGTCGGCGGCCACTTCGGTGCGCAGGCCGGACAACTTGCACCAGGTGTTCGGCAGTTCGGCCAGCCTGCGCAACCAGGTCCGCCATTCGGCGTCGGCTTCCCAGTCGTAGCGGGGTTTCGACAGGTGGTCGAGCACCACGGTCAGCTCGGGCAGCTCGCTGAGCACGGCGTACAGCGTCGGCAGGTGCCGGGTGAAGGTCAGTGCCTCGAACCGCACCCCGGCCTCGGCGAGCGCCCGCAGGCCGTCGCGGACCTCCGGCCTGCCGATCCAGTGGTCGTCGGGCAGGTCCTGCAGCATCGGCCGCACACCGAGGAAGTACGGGTCGGCGGCCAGCTCGGGTAGCGCGTCCGGCCGGTCGAGCGGTAGCCAGCCGGTCACGCCGAGCATGAAGCCGGTGTTCGCGGCCAGGTCGAGCAACCAGCGGGTCTCGGCGACGCTCGGCGCGGCCTGCACGACGATGGTGCCGGTCACCCCGGCCGCGCTCAGCTCCGGCGCCAGCCGGTCCGGCAGGTACTCCTCCGGCAGCGGCCCGTCCGGCGGCATCCACGGGTAGTCGCCGCGCTCGATGCCTGCCCGGCTCCACAGGTGGTGGTGCGTGTCGAACCGGTTCACCGGCCCACCCCCGCTTCCTGCGCCACGATCGCCGCCTGCACCCGCGAGCGCAGGTCCAGTTTGGTCAGCACCCGCGACACATGTGTTTTCACCGTGGTCTCGCCGATGAACAGCCTGCTCGCGATCTGCGCGTTCGAGAGGCCCTCGCCGAGGCAGGCGAGCACCTCGCGTTCGCGGTCGGTCAGCTCGGCCAGCCCGGACGGCACCGCCGGTTCGGCACGCGGCGGCTCGGTGGCGGCGAAGGCGCTGATCAGCTTGCGGGTGATCTGCGGCGCGAGCACGCCCTCCCCGGCGTGCACCAGCCGGACCGCCTCCACCAGGCGCACCGCCTCGACCGACTTGAGCAGGAATCCCGCCGCGCCCGCGCGCAACGCCGCGAACACGTACTCGTCGAGGTCGAAGGTGGTCAGCACGAGGACCTGGCCGAGCTGCTCGGCGACGAGCTCGCGGGTGGCCGCGATGCCGTCGACGCCCGGCATGCGCACGTCCATCAGCGTGACGTCCGGGCGCAGCACCCTGGCCTGCCGGACCGCGGTGGCGCCGTCGGCCGCTTCGCCGACCACCTCGATGCCCTCGGCGTTGTCCAGGATCATCACCAGCCCGGCGCGGATGGCGCCGTGGTCGTCGGCGACCAGAACGCGGATGCTCATCCGGCCTGCCCTCCGATCGGCAGCGCGGCGAACACGCGCCAGCCGGGCGCGGCCGGGCCCGCGGTGAAGGAACCCCCGACGGCCTGCGCCCGCTCACGCATGTTCAGCAGGCCGTGCCCGGTGTCCGAGGTGCGGTGGCTGGTGGTCAGCTCGTTGGTGACTTCCACGGTGAGGATCTTGCCGTCGAGCCGGACGCACACCGCGGCCGAGGTGCCAGGGGCGTGCTTGACCGCGTTGGTCAGCGCCTCCTGGGCGATGCGGTACGCGGTGAGGTCGACCACCGCGGGCAGCGCGACCGCCGGGTCGAGTTCGTTGGCCACGGTCACCGACACCCCGCTCGTGCGCGCCGATTCGACCAGTTTGGACAGTTCACCGAGACGCGCCGGCGCGGTGGTCTCGTCCTCGCCGACCCCGTGCGAGCGCAGCAGGCCGATCATCGCGCGCATCTCCTCCAGTGCGTCGACGCTGTTGCCGCGCACCGATTCCAGCACGGTGCGCATGGTTTCCGGCTTGGCGCCGTCGGCGATGGACAGCGCGGCCTCGGACTGGATGGCGATGGCGGACAGGTGCCCGGCGATCACGTCGTGCAGGTCGCGGGCCATGCGCGCGCGTTCGGCGGCGACCGCCGCGTTGCGGTCCAGTTCGGCGATCCTGGCCAGCTGCGCGGCGTTGGCGCGTTCCTTGAGCGCGATTTCCCGGTGGGTGCGGACGTTCGACGCCCACCACACCGGCGTGATGATGAACGGCACCGCGGCGACCGCCGCCAGCACCGCGGTGCGCCAGTCGTCGGCGACGATCAGCGCGATCACCACGGCGCCGATGGTGCTGGTCGCGGCGAGCCCGATCATGGTGCGGCTGAGCCATCGCGAGCCGTAGAGCGTGGCCGCGTAGAGGTGGTCGGAGAAGGCGATCAGGATCGGCGCGGACATGCCGAGGGAGAGGTCGACGGCAAACGGGACGGCCGCCAGCAGCAGTGCCACGCCCGGCGTGCGGCGGCGCAGCAGTTGCAGCGCGCACACCGCGCCGAGCAGCAGGAACCGCGTCCAGATCAGGTGGGTCGGCTCGCCGAAGATCGGGTAGATGCCGGACAGGTAGAGCACCGTGCCGCCGGCGAAGTAGAGCAGGGCGATGCCGACGTCCTGGGTGAACGGCGGCAGCCGGCGGTAGTCCAGTCGCACGTGGACCATCACAGCACACCGCGTGAAGCCCGTTCGTCCTCCGAAGTGATGACGGCCGGTCCTGCCCTTCGGCGACGCGCTGGCGCGGACGGCGGCCGCAGGCTGGGTGCCATGAACGAGGTGCTGGATTTCGTCCGGGACAACCCGATGGCGGCGGTGGTCGCGGCGGGGGAGATCGGGTTCTGGGTGTTCATCGCGGCCGGGCTGGTGGCGCGCTACCTGCTCAGGCTGCGGCGGACGAGCGTGGTGCTGCTGGCGATGACACCGCTGATCGACGTGGTGGTGCTGGTCGCCACCATGGTCGATCTCGCCGGGGGCGGGCAGGCGTCGTGGACGCACGGGCTGGCGGCGCTCTACCTGGGCTTCAGCGTGGTGTTCGGGCCCAGCATGATCCGCTGGGCGGACGTGCGGTTCGCGCACCGGTTCGCCGACGGCCCGCCGCCGGTCAAGCGCGGCGGGGCGGAGCGGTTGCGGCACGAATGGCGTGAGTGGGGCAAGTGCGTGCTCGCCTGCGTGCTCGCGGCGGCGGTGCTGGGGGTGCTGATCCTGGTGGTCGGCACGCCGGCGCGGACCACCGCGTTGTGGTCGGGCGGCGGGGCGTGGCTGCCGCGGCTGGGCTGGATCGCCGGTCTCTGGCTGGTGTTCGGGCCGTTGTGGCAGCTGGTTTCTTCGACGGGATCTCGGGAAGGGGTACAGCGATGATCGAGGTGCTCGGCATCATCCTGGTGGTGCAGGGGGTCGGGGGTTTCATCAACCGGGTGGCGGAAAGCTCGTCGATGAGCTGGTTCGTGCAGCTGCACGTCCTGCCGTCGTGGGCGCACATCCCGGTGAGCGTGGTGATGGCGCTGACCGGCGGGGCGCTGGTGCTCGCCGACATGGCGCGGCGGAAGCGGAAGCGCGCCGACTGAGCGGCCGGGGGAGAACACGAATGTGGCTTTCGGGGCGTTTTCCGCCCCGAAAGCCACATTCGTGTCCAAGGGGGCCGCGTCACACGGTGAAGACGACCTGCAGGATGCCCAGCACGATGGTGACCACGGTGAGGATGACGGTCACCACGGTGAGCCGCGTGACGCGGTTGCTGACCGTGCTTTCGTAGGCGTACCGGGTTTCCTCGTCCATCGCCTCCGCCTGCCGGTCGAGCTGGCGCACGATGCGCTCGACGCCCATGTTCGTGATCAGCCGCCGTTCCAGCGAGTCGACTTCGGGCGGCAGCACGGAGTTCAGCATCTGCAGGATGTCGTCGAGCGAGCCGCGCAGCAGGCGGTGCCGGTTCACCGCCCGCGACTCGTCGGCGGCCTCGGCGAGTTCCCGCTGCGCCCGGTGCAGCCACTGGTGCGCCAGCGCCATCCGGATCAGCACCCGTTCCAGCACCAGCAGCCCGCCGTGGTCGAGCCCGCCGATCTCGGTGTCCAGCTCGAAGTACGGTTCCGCCTTGCCGAAGTACCGCCGCGCCAGCTCGGTCTGGTGTGCCGAGTACACCGTGCCCTTGTTGTTGAGGCAGACGATCCCGGCCGAAACCGGGTACATGGCGACGAACGAGCGCGTGCCCCACGCCTCGCCGAGCGACTGCCGCGCGACCTCCCGCGGCACAAACCGCCAGCCCTCGTCGCCGTGTGCCAGGCCGTAGAACGGGCGCGGGTCGGCGGCCACGGTGGCGTCCGGCGGCCGGCCGTCGTACCCGCGCAGTTCGACACACCAGCCGTTGCGGTCCAGCGACTCACGCACTCCGCACCCGTCGACCAGTTCGCCGAAGGCGCGCTCGACGGCGGACCGCAGCGACGGGTACCGCTCGTCCCGGTACCGGCCGTGCAGCAGCCCGGACGGCTCGGACCGGCGGTGGTGCAGGCTGTGCAGGATCGCGATGGTGCGGTCCACATCGGACGTTTCGAGCACCTCGCCACGACCGGAGATCGTCGCGGTGACGAGCAGCGTCATCGCGTGGTACGCGGGATGCCAGGTGACGGTCAGTCCACAAGGGAGGGACGAGTCGCCTTCGCCGATGGCCAGCGGGACGGTGAACCGGTAGCGGTCCGGCGGCTCGCCGTGTGAGGTCAGGAAGCCTTCGGCGACGGACCATTCGGTGCCGACCCGCCCGCCGAGCGGTTCGAGCAGCCCGCGGCCGGGCCGGAAGACGGCCTCCGCTTCGGCCGTGCTCATCGGCACCGGCCAGGCGAAGGAAAGCAGCAGCTTGTTCCGCGTCGCCCCGGGCGGCCACTCGGTCATCTCAGCCGGCCAGGCGGAACAGGTTCACCGTGTCGCGGCCGACTTCCTTGGCCAGCAACGGGGATTCGTTGACCAGTTCGTCGCGGTCGCCGTGCGCGTCGAGCCCGGCGAGGTCGTCCAGCACGTGGTAGGTCCACTCCCAGTCGAGCCGCCAGCCCGCCTCGGCGGCCTCCGCCCGCACCTCCGCCGGGTCGAGCAGGCGGACCGGCAGCGTGTCCGGCAGGCCGGGACCGGCGACGATCTGGTCGAACCGCGCCCGGTCGATCGGCTCCGACGTACTGCGCCCGCCGACCAGCCGGTCGAGCGAGTAGGCACCGCGGCCGACCGGCGACCGGCTGTAGCACAGCACCAGCGCGCCATCGGGGGCGGCGAGCGCGGCCAGGTCCCGCAGGATCGTGCCGACCGCGCCGGTCGGCACGTGCTGGATCACGTGGTTGGCCAGGAGGAGGTCGTACGGCCCGCCGCCGACGCCCGAGGTGTCCGCGACGGTGTAGGTGATCTTGGTGCCCGGCACCAGTTCGCCGCTCTTGCCGCGGGCCGCGTCCAGCCGCGACGGATCGGGGTCGATGGCGGTGATCGTCGCGGCCAGCTCGCTGAGCCACGGCAGCAGCCGTCCGTCACCGCAGCCCGCGTCCAGCGCGCGCACCCGCTCGCGTGGCCCGGTTTCGAGCTGTTCGACGAGGCGCTCCAGCGCCAGGCGCTCGCTGGCCACCCAGTAGCCGGGAAACGGCTCGTGGTGGCCGATGAACGAGGCCGTCACCCGATCGCCGGAGTCCGGGTAGCGGTAGTCGCCGGTGATCACCCCCCTGACTATAACGAGCCCGGCCACCGTGCGGGGCCGTGACGACACCCGGCTGGGGGCTGTTGCCCGCCCGGGCCTGCCAGCAGGCTGGACGGGATGGGATCTTCGCGGCAGACACACCTCAACCAGTCGCTGTTGCGCATTCCCCGGCGAGCGGAGGGCGTGGATCGGGCGACGCTGAGCCGGACCTTCGTCGCGGCCGGCTCGTTCGCCGCGATGCTGCACTCGACCGACCACCAGATCCTGTACGGGCGGCGCGGCACCGGCAAAACGCACGCCCTGCGTTACCTGCACGAACTCGCCTCGCGGTCCGGTGATCTGTCGGTCTACCTCGACCTGCGCACGATCGGCTCGGCCGGCGGGCTGTACTCGGACAGCGAGCTGGGCGCGGACCTGCGTGGCACGCAGCTGCTGGTCGACACGCTGGAGGCGCTGCACGAAGAGCTGTTCACGCTGGCCGTCGAGCGCGAGGTGGGTGATCACCGCCTGTTGCCCGCGCTCGATGAGCTGGCCGAGGCCACCACCGCGGTCGAGGTGGTCGGTGAGGTGGAGAGCGCCACGAAGGTCGGCGCGGCGGCCGAAGCGGAGGCCGGGCTCGAAGTGTCGTCGTCGGCGAAGCTGTCGGGGCGGCGGAAGGACGCGCTGACCGCCGAGAGTTCGTTGCGCCGCACCGGGACCGAGCGGCACCGGGTGGTGTTCGGGCCGCTCGGCCGGGCGCTGCAGCGGATCGCCGCCGCGCTGGGCGGTGCCCGGCTCTGGGTGCTGCTCGACGAGTGGAGCAGCCTGCCGCTGGAGCTGCAGCCGCTGCTCGCCGACCTGCTGCGCCGCAGCGTGCTGCCGGTCAACGGGCTGACGGTGAAGATCGCCGCGATCGAGCGCCGGTCGCGGTTCCGCCGCCGCCTGCCCGACGGGGACCACCTGGGGATCGAGGTCGGCGCGGACGCGGCGACGGCGGTCAGCCTGGACGACCAGCCCGCCGGGCAGGACGAGTTCTTCGCCGAGCTGCTGTTCAACCACGCTTCGGTGCCACTGGCGAAGATGCTCGCCGACCCACCCTCCAAAGTGGACTCATTCTTGCGGGAGGTGTTCCGGCCCAACGCCTTCGGGGAGCTGGCCCGAGCGGCGGAGGGGGTGCCGCGTGACGCGATCAACATCGCCGCGCTGGCCGCGCAGCACGCGCACGACGAGCCGATCGACCTCCGCGACGTCCGGCTCGCGGCCCGCGACTGGTACCTGCGCGACAAGCGCAAGGCGATCGAGACCGACCGTGCCGCCGCCGAGCTGCTGCGCAAGCTGATCGACGAGGTGGTCGGCCGCCGCCGCTGCCGGACCTTCCTGCTGGCGCAGGAGTCGCGGTGGACCGCGATCGACGACCTCCACGACGCCCGCCTGCTGCACCTGCTGCGCCGCGGGGTGGTTGACGAGAACGCGCCGGGAACCCTGTATGACGGGTACTCGCTGGACTACGGCTGCTATGTCTCGCTGCTGCTGGCCGCGGGCAAGTCGAGCAGGCCGCAGGATCGGGTCGGCTGGCTGCGCACCGCAAAAGGCGTGCCACCGGACGACTTCCGCCCGGCGCGGGAGGTGGTCGATCTGGCGGCGCTGCGCTAGAGGTCGAGTGCGATGGTGCCGGTGGTGCGGTCGGTGCAGATCAGCATGCTGTCCTGGTCGCCGTCGAGCACGCGCACGCGGCAGGTGCCGCAGAAACCCTGTCGGCAGGAGTAGGCGACCTCCGGCCGTACCGCGCGGATCACCTCCAGCGCCGAGCGGTCGGCTGGCACCTCCACCGTCCGCCCGCTGCGGCGCAGCTCGACCAGGAACGGCTTGCCGTCCACGATCGGCGGCTCGGCGAACCGTTCGAAGTGGACGGTCCTGGCCCCGCCCGCCAGCGCGTCGGTGCGCACCGAGGTGAGCATCGGGATCGGGCCGCAGCAGTACACGTGTGCGCCCTCCGGTGCCTTCTCCAGCAGTTCGGCGCCGGAAGCGGGAATGCCGTACTCGGTGTCCGGCCGGATCCACACCCGGTCGGTATCCAATGTGGACAGTTCATCGGCGAAGGGCATGGAGGCGCGGTCGCGGCCGGTGTAGACCAGCCGCCAGTCGGCACCGGCCGCCGCGGCGGCGTGCACCATCGGCAGGATCGGCGTGATGCCGATGCCGCCCGCGATGAACTGGTAGCTGCCCGCGCTGATGAAGGGAAAGGCGTTGCGCGGCCCGCGCACGGTGACCCGGGTGCCGGCGCCCACCGCTTCGTGCACCTCGCGTGAACCGCCGTGCCCGTCCTCGATCCGGCGCACCGCGATGCGGTACCAGCCCAGGTCGCCGGGATTACCGCACAACGAGTACTGCCGGACGCGGCCGGACGGCAGGACCAGGTCGAGATGTGCGCCGGGCCGCCACGAAGGCAGCGGCGCGCCGTCGATCCGGCGCAGCCGCAGGGTTTTCACGCCCTCGGCGAGCATTTCCGCCTCGTCGACCACCATCGGCAGGTCGCGGTCCACCGCGGCCACCGGCGGGCGCCACCGGCCGCTCACCCGGCTGATCCGCGTGTACACCGCCGCGACCCCGCTCAGCGTGGACAGCAGCCGGTCCGCGCGGGGGCGGCCGCGCAGGTCCGGCGGGAACCTCGGCTGCGTCACTGGGCCGCCAGCGCCGCCGGTGAACTGGCGAGATAGGCCACCGCCTGCTCGGTGTCGCCGGTTTCGGACGGGTGGTACGACCGCCGGAAGTACGGCCGGATCTCCCGCAGCAGCTGACGCCCGCTCGGCACCAGCCCGCGCCGCGCGCCGCTGCGGAACGCGCCCCAGGTCGCCTTCCGCGACAGCGTCGGGTCGGCGGCCATCAGGAACCGCGTGCCACGCACCCACAGCCAGGCCAGCACCGGCGTGACCAGCGCCATCGTGCGCGCCCGGCGCAGGTACCTGCCGTCGAGGTGCTGGTAGAGGTCGTAGGCCACGGCGCGGTGCTCGACCTCTTCGGCACCGTGCCAGCGCAGCAGGTCCAGCATGGTCGGATCGGCACCGGCGTGGTCCAGTGGCACCGAGTCGAGGATCCACTGGCCGAGGAACGCGGTGTAGTGCTCGATCGCGGCGACGATGGCGACCCGCTCGATGATCCACTCCTCGCGGGCCTTGCCGGTGAGGTCGCGGTCGCCGAGCAGGCGGCGGAACACCCATTCCATCTGCCGGGTGTAGGGGCGCGGGTCGAGCCCGTGTGCCTCGAAGTGGTCGAGCACGCCGCTGTGTGCTTCGGCGTGCATGGCCTCCTGGCCGATGAAGCCGAGCACGTCCTGGCGCAGCCGGTCGTCGCGGATCATCGGCACGGCCTGCTTGAACAGCTCGACGAACCAGCGCTCGCCCTCGGGCAGCAGCAGGTGCAGCACGTTGATCGTGTGCGTGGCCTGCGGTTCGGCCGGGATCCAGTGCATCGGCAGCGCGGACCAGTCGAAGTGGACGTCGCGGGCGCGCAGCACCAGCTGCTCGTCCTCGGTGGTCACCGCGCCCGCCCGGTCAGCTCGTAGTGGCTCGGGTCCACGTGGCGGGTGCGCTGCCAGTAACGCCAGGTGAAGCCGGGCCAGATGGTCCGGTTCACGCCCTTCGCGTCGAGGTACCAGCTCTTGCAGCCGCCCTGCGTCCACACGCCCTTGACCAGCTTGTCCTGGATCTCGGCCTGGAACTCCTCCTGCGCGCGCTCGCGCACGGTCAGCGCGGCGGCGCGGTGGCGTTCGGTCAGCTTGATCGCGTCCACCACGTACCGGGCCTGCGACTCGATCATGAAGACCACCGAGTTGTGGCCCAGCGCGGTGTTCGGACCGAGCAGGAAGAACAGGTTCGGGAACCCGGCGACGGTGATGCCGAAGTGCGTGCGCATGCCCTCGGTGGCCCATTCCTTGGCCAGATCGCGCCCGTCGACACCGGTGATGCGCAGGTACTCCAGCGCGTCGGTGACGTGGAAGCCGGTGCCGTAGATGATCGCGTCGACTTCGTGCTCGACACCCGCTTCGTCCACAATGGAGTGCTCGCGGACCTCGCGGATGCCGTCGGTGACCACGTTGACGTCGTCGCGGGAGAGCGCGGGGTAGTAGTCGTTGGAGATGAGCACGCGCTTGCAGCCCATGGTGTAGTCCGGGGTGACCTTGCGGCGGAGGTCGTGGTCCGGGATCTGCTTGCGGATGTGGCGCTTGGCCACGGCTTCGCCAGCCTTCATCAGCGCGGGGTGGCCGTTGAAGCCGAGCGCGCGGACTTCGAGCAGCCAGTACAGCGCGGTGCGGTAGGCGCGCTGGGCGCCGGGGACGCGGCGGAACAGCTGCTTGGCCCAGTCGGGCATGGCGTGGTCGGGCTTGGGCATGATCCACGGCGGGGTGCGCTGGAAGAGGTCCAGCCGGGTGACGTCGCGGGCGATGCGCGGCACGAACTGGATGGCGCTGGCCCCGGTCCCGACCACGGCGACGCGCTTGCCGGTCAGGTCGTAGTCGTGGTCCCACTGCGCGGAGTGCCAGGTGCGGCCCTGGAAGCGTTCGATGCCGGGCAGTTCGGGGATGCGCGGGATGTGCAGGCCGCCGACCCCGGACACGACGAACTGCGCGACGAACTCCTCGCCGGACTTGGTTTCGACGGTCCACAGGCTCTTCGACTCGTCCCAGTGCGCGCCGGTGATCTCCACGCCGAAGCGGATCTTGTCGCGCAGGCGGTACTTGTCGGTGACGCCCTTGAGGTAGTCGAAGATCTCCGGCTGGCGGGAGAAGGAGCGGGTCCAGTCGGGGTTCTGCTCGTAGGAGAAGGAGTACATGTGGGACTGCACGTCGCAGGCGCAGCCGGGGTAGGAGTTGTCGCGCCAGGTGCCGCCGACCTCGTCGGCCTTCTCCAGGATCACGTAGTCGCGGATGCCCGCCTTCTCCAGCTGGATCGCCTGGCCGAGCCCGGAGAAGCCGGTACCGACGATGACCACCTTGAACCGCGCACCCATGGGTCCTCCACGCCGTTGCGGACACAAGTAGCTGTAACCGGAAGTAACAGCTACTTCGGAGTAGGATGCGGGACGCGCATTGCCGTGTCAAGCGGGGACGCCGACGGACACGAATGTGGCTTTCGGAGCGTTTTCCGCCCCGAAAGCCACATTCGTGTCCGGACCGGGGGTGATGGAGGGCTGGCTGCCCGCGGGTGGTCGCCGTGCTGGGGCAGGCATGGCCCGGCGGGACCTGGCGGTGTCACGAATGTGGCTTTCGAGACGCGATACGTCTCGAAAGCCACATTCGTGACACCGGGCCTATCCAGGTCAGAGGGGGTTGTATTCGCCCAGGGGAGCGGTGCAGAACGGGCCGCCGATGTGGTCGGCGGCGATTCCCGTCGGGCCGGGGAGGTCGGCGACCTCGGCGGCATACGACTCGGCATCGTCCTGCGGCTCGTACCCCAGCGCGGCCGCCTCGTCCAGCGAGAACAGCCGCCGCTTGTTGTTCGAGACGCCCCAGATCAGCCGGTACCCAGGCGAAGGCGCGCTCAGGCAGGCCTCGAAAAGCCGCGCCCCGTCGTCGGGGGAGAGCCACGTCGTCAGCCCACGCTGACCCAGCACAACCGGCGTTTCGAAGCAGGACCCGATCCGCACGCAGATCACGTCCATGCCGAACCGCGAAGCGTAGAGGCTCCCCAGCGCCTCCATCGCCGCCTTGCCCACGCCGTAGTACGTGTCCGGCCGCGCGCTCGAATCGGCGGGCAGCCCGTCCGGGCCAGCCTCGTCGTTCCGGCGGAAGCCGACCGCGTGGTTGCTCGACGCCAGGATCACGCGCTTGATCCCGGCCGCCTGCGCCGCGGCCAGCGCGATCTGCGTGCCGTTGATGTTGACGTCGAGGATCTCTTCCCACGAGTTCTCGCGGCTGTGCCCGCCGAGGTGGATCAGCGCGTCGGCGCCTTCGCAGGCCCGCGCCATCGCTTCGGGATCGGTGACCGACCCGGTCAGCACCTCGACCGCCTCGCCGGGCTCCGGGGGAGCGGGCGGGCGCACGTCGAGCAGCCGCAGGATCCGGCCCGGCTTGGCCAGCCGCGGCCGCATCAGCGTGCCCACCACCCCCGACGCACCCGTGATCAGGACGCGCTCGTCTGCCATGACGCCTCTTTCTTCAACCAGGGAGAGTTTCAGCGGATACCGGCGCGTCGCAGGGTTTGCCCGAGTTCGGTGGTGATCTCGGCGATCAGCTCGCCCGCCCGCCGCGCCTCGGCCTCGGTGACCTGGTCGACCGGCATCGAGCAGCTGAGCGCGTCGGTGCCGGGGATGCGGTACGGCACCACCGCGGCCACGCACCGGATGCCCGGCGTGCCTTCCTCGATCTCCGAGGCGTACCCGCGTTCCCGTGTCTCGGCGAACTGGCGGTGCAGCTCGTCGAGCGAGGTCACCGTGTTGGGCGTGAGCGCGGTGAGCGGGTTCGGCAGCAGCGCGTCGATCTCGTCGTGGGTGAGTTCGGCGAGCAGCACCTTGCCCAGCGCGGTGGCGTGCGCGGGCAGCGTGCGGCCGACCCGCGAGACCAGGTGGATGGACTTCGCGGACTCCCGCGTTTCCAGGTACACCACCTCGGTGCCGTTGCGCCGCGCGTAGTGCGCGGTGAACCCGGTGCGCTCACGCACCTTCTCCAGTGCCTCGGTGGCGAACGGCACCACCGGGTCCCGGTCGAGGTAGGCCGTTCCGCAGATCAGCGCGCGCACGCCGAGGCGGTACCGCGTGCCACTGGAATCGGTCTCCAGCCAACCGGCCTCGTGCAGGGTCCGCAGCAGCCCGTGCAGGCTGGACCGCGGGAACCCGGTGCGGGTGTGCAGGTCCGAGAGCGACATCCAGACGTCGTTCTCGGCGAAGGTCTCCAGCAGGTCGATCGCTCGGCGCGCGGATTTGACGCCGGCCGGCTCGGCATTCTGCTCACCGGCTGAAACAGCCGTCGGCTGAGCCATCGCCCCCTCCTCCACCTGCGGGTTGACTTGTGTCCGCACCCATATTAACGTCCTGCGACAGTGTTCTTGTAGGTGAACGAGCGTCACGATAGCAGATCTGATTCATAAATGTGAACAGAAGGGTTGTGGTGGGGAAGTTGGGACAGCCCAAGACGGCCAAGACGGAACTGGACGGCCTGCTCGCGTTCCCGCTCACCCCGTTCACCGAGGACCTCCAGCTCGACCTCGGTGCCTTCGCCGACCACGTCGAACGGCACCTGGAGGCGGGGGCGGGGGCGTTGTTCATCGCGTGCGGCACGGGCGAGTTCAGTTCGCTGGCCCCCGACGAGGTGCAGGCGCTGCTGGCCAGGGCTCGTGAAGTGGTCGCCGGGCGCGTGCCGATCTGGGTCGGGGCCGGCGGCGGGTCCGCCACCGCGCGCGCCGGGGTCGCCGCGGCCGAGGCGGGTGGTGCGGACGGGGTGCTGCTCCTGCCGCCGTACCTGGTCACCGGCCCGCCGGACGGGCTGGTCGACCACGTCCGCCACACCATCGGCGACAGCGGCGTCCCGGTGATCGTCTACCACCGTTCGCCGGGCGTGTTCACCGCGGCCGCCGCGGTCCAGCTGCTCGAGCTGCCGTCGGTGGCCGGGCTCAAGGACGGCTTCGGTGACGTCGACCTGATGACCAGGATCGTCACCGGCATCCGCGGCGCGGACAACCCGCGCGGACAGGAGTTCCTGTTCTTCAACGGACTGCCCACCGCCGAAGTGTCGGCACGAGCCTACGCGGCCATCGGCGTCGCCCGGTATTCGTCGGCGGTGCACTGCTTCGCGCCCGAGATCGCGCACGCCTTCCACAAAGCACTGTCCACTGGGGACGAAGCGACGATGGACGCGCTGCTGGCCGGGTTCTACCTGCCGCTGGTCGAACTGCGTGACGAGACACCGGGGTTCGCGGTGTCGCTGGTCAAGGCCGCGGCCCGGCTGCGCGGGGAGAAGGTGGGCACCGTGCGCCCGCCGCTGCGTGAACCGAACCCGGCGCAGCTGGACCGCCTCGAACGCATCGTCAGCGAAGGCTTCGCGGTGCTCGGCCGGATCGGGGCCGCGTGATGAGGGTGACCGGCTACGCCTACCCGTGGGACGTGCTGGACGCGCCGGGATTCACCGAGCGCGCGGAAGAACTCGGTGTGGACGAGGTCGCCGTCGCGGTCTCGTACCACAGCACGCGGGCGGCGACCCCCTGGTCGCCGAGCAGGTCGTCGGTGGTGGCGCGGCACGCCGCGTTCTACCGCCCGATCCGCGAGTCCGCCTGGGGACGGCTGCGCCCCGCCGAGCCGGACTGGGCCGGTGCCGAGGACAGCGCCGGTGACGCGGTGCGTGCGCTCGGCAAGGCCGGGATTCCCGCGGCCGCCTGGGTGGTGTTCACGCACAATTCGCTGCTGGGCACCAAACACCCGGAGGTCGCGGTGCGGAACTGCTTCGGCGAGGTGTACCCGTGGGCCCTGTGCCCGGCCCGTGAGGAGGTCCGCGAGTACGCCGCGAAGGTGGCCGCGGAAAGCGTGCGCGGGCTGGAGTTCCGGTCGGTGATCCTGGAGGCCTGCGGGCCGCTCGGCGTGGTCCACCAGCACCAGCACGAGAAAACCGACGGGGTGTGGTCGCCGGCGGCGGCACGCGTGCTGTCGATCTGCTGCTGCGCGGCCTGCGCGGCGCAGTGGGACGGCGACACCGGCGAGATCCAGGCCGCGCTCGCCGCCGAGGCGCGGCGCCTGATCGCCAGCGGCGACCTCGGCGCCACCGAGGACAACCTGTCGCCGGAGGTCAAGGCGACCGTGCTCGCCGGACGGCAGCGGTCCGTCGACGCGCTGCGGGCCGGGATCCTCGCCGAGATCGGCGCCGGGCCTAGACTGGTGCTGCACGGGGCACTGGACCCCTGGGTGACCGGGGCGTTGCCGGGACTGACCCCGGGCGCGCCCGACGACGTGCATTCCGTGGTGCTCCAGTGCTGGGCGCCCGGGCAGGTCAGCGTGGACGCGGTCGCCGCCGCCCGTGCCACGCTTCCGTCCAATGTGGACGTCGGCGCGTACGTGACCGCGGTGGCCGCCAGCCCGGTGCCCGAGATCGACCGCTACACCGCCGAGCTGGCCAAGGCCGGCGCCGGTGAACTGCACCTGTACCACCTCGGCCTGGCCGGCGCCGGTCGCTGGGCCGACCTGGCCGCCGCCGTGCGCGGCGCCCGCACCGTGAACTAGGAGTTTGTGCCTTGTCTGCAGAACTTGCCGCCGAAACCGAAGAAGCCGAGCTGGAGCGGGTGCTCCAGGCCGCTGCGGACGTCGCGCCCGCGCTCGCCGAGACCACGCCCGCCGAGCGGGCCGGCTGGCTCACCGCGGCCGCCGACGCGCTCGACGCGGCCGCCGACGAACTGGTCGCGCTGGCCGCCGAGGAAACCCACCTGCCCGCCGCCCCGCGCCTGCGTGGTGAGCTGAAGCGCACCACCTTCCAGCTGCGGTTGTTCGGCCAGGTGCTGACCGACGGCGCCTTCCTGCGGGCCACCGTGGACCACGCCGATCCGGAGTGGCCGATGGGCCCGCGCCCGGACATCCGCCGGGTGCTGGTGCCGATCGGGCCGGTGCTGGTTTTCGCCGCCAGCAACTTCCCGTTCGCCTTCAGCACCGCGGGCGGGGACACCGCCTCGGCGCTGGCCGCCGGCTGCCCGGTGGTGCTCAAGGCGCACCCCGGGCACCCGCGCCTGACCGACCAGACCGGGCGCGTCCTGCTCGCCGCGCTGCTCGCGGCCGGGGCGCCGGAGGGCGTCTTCGCAGTCGTCCACGGCCGCGAAACCGGGGTGACCGCGCTCAAGGACCCGCGCATTTCGGCCGCGTCGTTCACCGGATCGGTGCCCGGCGGCCGGGCGTTGTTCGACATCGCCAACGCCCGTCCGGTGCCCATCCCGTTCTACGGTGAGCTGGGCAGCGTCAACCCGGTGGTGGTCACCCCGGGCGCGGTGAAGGCACGCGGCGAGGAGATCGCGAAGGGCTACGCGGGCTCGTTCACCCTGGGCGCCGGGCAGTTCTGCACCAAGCCGGGCCTGGTCTTCCTGCCGGCCGAGCACGGGCTGGACAACGCGCTCAAGTCCGCTGTGGACGGTGTCGCCGCGCAGGAGATGCTCAACGACCGCATCGCGGGCGGCTACTCCGAAGGCGTGGCCGCACTGCGGTCCACCGAGGGCGTCGAGGTGGTGGCCGCGCCGGAGAACGCGGGCAGCGGCTTCGCGCCGACGCTGCTCAGCACCACCGCGGAGAACTTCGCCAAGGGGTCGGAGGTGCTGCGGCACGAGTGCTTCGGCCCGGCTTCATTGGTGATCACCTACTCCAGCCAGGAAGAACTGATCGGCCTGCTGAACGGCCTCGAGCCGGGGCTGACCGCCACCCTGCACGCCGAAGAGTCCGAAGTGGACGATGTGCGCCCGCTGCTGGCGCCGCTGGCCCGCATCGCCGGTCGCGTGCTGTACAACGACTGGCCGACCGGGGTCACGGTCAGCTGGGCGCAGCAGCACGGCGGCCCGTACCCGGCCACCACCGCGCCGACCACCACCTCGGTGGGCACCGCCGCGATCGACCGCTTCCTGCGCCCGGTGGCCTGGCAGGGCTTCCCCGACGCGCTGCTGCCGCCCGCCCTGCGCGAGGACAACCCGTGGCAGCTGCCGCGGCGGACGGACGGTTCACCGCAGATCCTCTGACTGGGAGACACCATGCCCGAACTCACCCGCAGATCGGCGTTGCTCGGCGGGGCGGTGGTGGCCGTGGCCGCGACCGGTGCGTTCCCGCACCTGGCCGCGGCCGGCGGCGATCCGGCGAAGATCATCGCCGCGTACCGGTACCTCCAGGTGGGTGCCGGGCGCACCTCGCCGGAGCGGACGAAGGCGGTCCAGGCGCTGGACGAGGTCGCCGTGGCGTACAACGCCGCGATGGACACCACGCGCGACCAGCTGTGGCCGGATCTGCCGGTGGGGCCGGGCAGCACCTACTTCCAGAAGATGTACTACCGGCTGCGCACCATCGCGGTGAACTGGGCAACGCCGGGCTCCGCGCTCTCGGCGGACCCGGCGCTGCCGCGACGGATCCACACCGCGCTGGAAACGCTGTACCGCGTGCAGTACAACGAAAACACCGACGAGATCGGCAACTGGTACAGCTACGAGATCGGCACCCCGCTGTGGTTGCTGCAGACGCTGGCGTCCACTTGGGACATCGTGCCGGCGGCCGATCGCGAGCGGTACCTGCGGCCGGTGCTGCGGTTCGTCGCCGACCCCAACCGGCGCACCAACAACCCCCGGGTGGTGGAAACCGGCGCGAACCGGGCCGACAAGGCCACGCTGACCGTGGTGTCCGGCGCGATGATGGCGGACAGCGCACGCATCCAGCTCGGCGTGGACGCGGTGACCGACGTGGCCGGTGGTGGTGCGGCCAGCCTGATCGCGAAGGTCACCTCGGGCGACGGTTTCCACACCGACGGCTCGTTCATCCAGCACGACGTGGTGCCCTATCCGGGTCACTACGCGCTGGTACTGGTGCAGGCCGTGGCCGGGCTGATGGAGATCACCCGCGGCACCGAGTGGGAACTGCCGGCGCAGGTGCGGCGGGCGATCTGCGCGACCGTGCCGGATTCGCTGGCGCCGTTCATGTTCAACGGCTACATGATGGAGCCGGTGCGCGGCCGGTTCCTGTCCAGGCAAGGGGAAACCGGGCACGACGCCGGGCACCAGCTGACCGCCGCGACGGCGCTGCTGGCGCGCAACGCGCCCGAACCGGAACGCGCGCAGCTGACCGGGCTGGTCGCCTCGTGGATCCAGCGCGGCAAGTGGGCACCCTACCTGGAGGTGACCGACGTCGGGCGGTTCTCCGGCGGGCTGCAGCCGGTGGGCGTGCCGGAGGTCGAGTACGCGCAGGAGTTGCTGGCGTCGAACCCGGCTCCGGCGCCGGTGGTGCCGGAGCACCGGGTGTTCGGCCAGCAGGACCGGATGCTGCACGTCACACCGTCGTGGTCGGCGTCGCTCGGGGTCAGCTCGACGCGGATCTGCCGGTACGAGGCGATCAACTCGATGAACCTGCGCGGCTGGTACACCGGCGACGGCGTGCTGTACGTGTTCCGGCCCGACGCCGAGGGCCACTACAGCGACGCCTACTGGCCGACGGTCGACGCGAAACTGCTGCCGGGCACCACGGCGAAGGACTCCGAACCGCCGAAGCTGGAGCAGATCCCGTTGTCCAGCAAGCCGTATTCGGGTGGCGTGCGGTTCGACGCCCAGCACGGCGCCTACGGGGTCGACTTCATCTCGCAGGACGGCACGCTCACCGCGAAGAAGTCGTGGTTCTTCACCCCTGACGGTGTGGTGTGCCTCGGCGCGGGCATCAGCGACGCCAGCGGCGCGAACGTGCGGACCACCGTGGAAAACCGTGCTCTCGGCGCGAATCCACGCAACGCGCTGCGGGCGGACGGCCGTCTGTTGCCGATCGAACTCGGTAAAACGACCGCGCTGCGGAACCCGCGCTGGGCGCACTTGGACGGTGTCGGTGGTTACGTGCTGCTGTCCGATGTGGACGTTTCGGTGCTGCGGGAGGACCGCACCGGCGCCTGGGCCGACATCGACAAGGGCGCGAACACCGGTGGCACCACCACGCCGTACACGCGGCGGTACCAGAAGGTGGTGATCGAGCACGGCGCGAACCCGTCCGGCGCGAGCTACGCCTACGTGGTGCTGCCGGGTGCTTCGGCGGCGGCCACCGCGGCTTCGGCTTCGTCGTGGCGGGTGCGGTCGAACACCGCCGAGGTGCAGGCGATCCGGTTGCGGGAGGGCGCGCTGCTGGCGAACTTCTTCACCGGTGGCACGATCGACGACGTGACCGTCTCGGGTCCCGCGTCGATCGCGGTGGCGCGGGTGCGTGACGGCTGGGAGGTCGCGGTCTCCGATCCGACGCAGCTGCAGCAGTCGATCCGGGTGACGATCCTGCGCCGGTCGGTGGACGTCGACGTGGCCGGGGCGCAGGGCGCCACCAGGACGGTCAAGATCAGCCGCTGAGCTTGCGTGCCTCGATCAGGTACCGCCGCGAATGCGCCACGAACGAGCCTTCCACCTGGATGCGCCGGTGCAGCTCGGCCAGTCGCGGCCGGTACTTGGCCACGGTGAAGTCCGGCACCGTCCACAGCACCTTGCGCAGGAAGTAGACCACCGCGCCGACGTCGTAGAACACCACGCGCAGCTTTTCGTGACGCACGTCGAGTACTTCGAGCCCGGCGTCGCGGGCCCGATCGGCGGCCCTGGCGGCCGCGCCCTCGTCGGTCTCGCTGTTGCCCGCCTGCGGGCCGAGGAAGAACTCGTACAGCTCGCGGTTCGAGCCGGTGCCGACGCCCTGGGTGAGGAAGGTGCCGCCGGGCCGGAGCACCCGCGCGATCTCGGTCCACGGCTCCACGATCAGGTGCCTGCCGGTGATCAGGTCGAAACTGTGCTCGCGGAAGGGAAGCAGGCCGTCGTGCGCGGCGAGCACCACCGAACCGCCGAGGCGGCGCAGGCGTTGCGCGGCGATCGCGGCGTTGGGCGGCCAGCCTTCGGTGGCGACCAGGCGCGTGCCGCCACGGGCCGCGCTCGCCAGCACCTCACCGCCACCGGTCTGCAGGTCGAGCGCGATCGAGGCGGCCGAAAGCCGGTCGGCGAGCAGCCGCGAGTACCCCCACGACGGCCGTTCCTCGGTGGCGCGCCCGTCGAACCAGGAGAAGTCCCAGCCCTCGACGGGCTCGGCTTCCCCTTCGGCGAGCAGGCGTTCGAACTCCTCCAGATCCACGGGTGACACGCCTGCCGACGCTAGGACAGCCCGGCGGGGACGTCCAGCGAATTCGCTCGGTCAGAGCTTCCACCGCTCGGCCGGGGGTGGTTCCGGCTCGAGTTCACCGCGGAAGGCGGCGGCGATGTCCTCGACCTCCCACCGGGGGCAGGTCAGCACGGGCTGCTTCACCGCGTGCTGCCGCACCAGGTGCAGCTTGTCGCCGCGCAACCGGACCAGCTGGCCGGTGATGCCCGCCGACAGGTCGCTGAGCAGGTAGGTGACCAGCGGTGCGGCCAGGTCGGGGGTGAGGTCGCGGCTCAGGCGCGCGCGTTCCACCTCGTCGGCCTCGACCATCCGGGTCCAGGCCAGCGGGCTGATGGCGTTCACCCGGATGGTCGTCTCGGCCAGGTCCGCGGCCCACGAATAGGTGAGCGAGGCGACCGCGCCCTTGGACGCCGAGTACGCGGCGGCACCGCGCTTTCCCAGCAGCGCGCCCGAGGCGACGTTCACGATCACGCCGGTGCCGCGGTCGCGCATCACCCGCAGGGCCGCCATTCCGGTGAACATCGTGCCCAGCACGTTGACCTCGATCAGCTCCCGCATCCGCACCGGATCGTCGGCCCACGGCGGCACCTGGTAGTTCAGGCCCGCGTTGTTCACCAGCCCGTCGATCGTGCCGAAGGCGCGCACGCACTGGGTGACGATCGCGGCGGCCTGGTCGGCGTCGGCCACCGAATGGGTGCTGACCTCGGCCCGGCCACCCGCCTCGGTGATCAGGGCGGCGACTTCGGTGGCGGGCTCGGGATCCACGTCGTTGACCACCACCGCGGCGCCCGCCGCGGCGGCGTGCCGGGCGTACTCGCGGCCGAGGCCGCGCCCGGCGCCGGTGACCACCACGGCCTTGCCGTCGAGAAGTCCCATCCCGCCAGTTTTGGGCTATGGCCGCAAATTGCCAACTCGGACACCTTCGCCGCGATGGACGTGTACAGCTTTCTCAGCTCGACGGACTTCACGCTGCGGAGCCTGACGACGCAGTTCGGGCAGCTGCCGCCGTCGGGCGTGGCCGCCGGGGACGAGTTGGCCAGGAGCCTCCCGGGGGCGCGGTCGCGCAATGGTTGCCTTCGGGGGAGGGGTGCGCCGGTGCGCCCCTGAGGCCGGTGCCCTCCGGGTGCCTCCCTGCCGCGCGACACGAATGTGGCTTTCGGGGCGGAATCGGCCCCCAAAGCCACATTCGTGTCCCGGGGCCGACACAAAAGCCACATTCGTGTCCCCGGCCGATGTCACGAAAGCCACATTCGAGACATCTGGCGTCTCGAAAGCCACATTCGTGACACCAGGCCCCGCCGTCACGGGGCCGGTTGAGCGGCGGTGATCTCGGCGATCTTCGCCTCCTGGCCTTCCACGATTTTCCTCGCCAGCGCCTTCGTTTCCTCGTGGGCACCGGTCAGCTGGACGTTCTTCGCCATCGCGACGCCTTCGCGTAGGTGCTTCGCCATGGTGCTCAGCCACTTCTGGTCGAACTCCGCCCCGCTCGCGTTCTCCAGGGCGGCGATGTCCTGCAGCGTCAGCATTCCCGGCATGGCGTGGCCACCGTGCGCGCCCGGCGCCGGGACGTCCACGCCCCAGCTCCGCAGCCACCCGGTCATCTGCTGGATCTCCGCGGCCTCGGTGGTCGAGACCTCCTCCGCGGTGGTCTTGACCAGTGGCAGCGTGCCGCGTTCCTTGGCCAGGCCGGCGATCTCCAGTGTCTGCTGGTGGTGCGGGATCATCTGCTGCGAGAAGCGGATGTCCGACTCGTTCCCGGCGGCGGCCGCCGGGGCGTTCTCCCCGCCAGAACCAGAACCAGAACCGGAGCCGGAACCAGAGCACCCGGCGAGGAGAACGGCGGCCAGCAAACAAGCGAGCAAGGCAAACGTGCGCATGGATCCTCCTGGTGCGGGGGCACCACTGGATACGGTCCCCGCACCGCCATGGTTCACCGCCTCAGCAGGTGAGCGTCAGCTCCGCCCAGTCCGCGTGGTCGTTGGTGATGCCGTTGCCCGCGTCGGTGGCCACCAGCCGGACCGCCGCCGCGCCCGTGACGTCGGCGACGAGCGTCCTGGCCGGGTCGGCGGGCGTGAGCACCCCGCTGTCGTACACGCGCTCACCGTCGGCCCACACCTCGAAGGTGACCGAGCCGTTCTTGCCGTCGTCCACGCCGACCAGCGCGCGCACCTCCGCGCACGAACCGCCGGTGAAGTACTCGACCGACGACTGCGCGTGCGTGCCGAGCCCCTTCGCGTAGGTGACTCCGCGCAGCGTGATCGGCCCGCCGTCACCGGCGGCGCGTTCACCGTTCGTGGTGTCCTTCTCGACCGGGCCCCACCCGTTCGACGACCGCAGCCACAACACGTCACTGAGGTACCTCGTGCCGGTCTGCGGTACTTCCGGGACAACGGCCTCGGCGACGTGGGTCAGCGTCCCCGGCGTGCCACTTCGCGGATTCACGTAGTCGAACACCGCGCTCACCGGATACCGGCCCGGCGGCGTGCCCGGCGGCGGGGTCACCTCCCACGTGGTGTGGAACTGCTCGTTCCCGCGCAACACCGTGGCCGCAGCCTCCGAGGTGGCGCGGACCGACCAGTCCGCCGGGGCGAGCAGCCGCGCCCGCACCTCGCTGACCGGCGCACCGCCCGAATTGCCCAGCGTGGTGGTGTACGCGGCCGGGGTGCCCGGCGCGACCACCGGCAGCGCACCGGCGTAGGACAGTTCGACCTCCGCGGCCGCGTCGAGTGCGGGCGGGTACTGGAACCAGTGGCGGTCGGCGCCGATCCGGTACATCGCGGTGCCGTGCGCGGGCACCATCGCGCTGATCGTGCCCGCGGTGTGCGCGTCGGTGTGCGCCCACAGGTCACGCAGCCGGTAACCCGAAGACTGCGGCAGGCCGAGTTCCGCCGCGGTGGTGCTGATCCGCGCCGGCGTGTCGTTCTCGTTGAACAAGGCGACCGCCTTGTCCCCGCCCGCCAGCGGTTTCACAAAAACGTGCAGCCCGTTCGCCGAGCGGATCGGCCGGCCCTGCACGCCGAGCGGGTCCTGGTCGACCGCGATCACGTCCTGGTTGCCGAGGATGTCGAAGGTCTCCTGGCTCGCCTCGCGCAGGTCGGTGCCGATCAGCAGGGGAGCGGCCATCATCGACCACAGCGAGAAGTGCGTGCGGTACTCGGTGCCGGTCATGCCACCGTTGCCGACCTCGAGCATGTCCGGGTCGTTCCAGTGTCCCGGCCCGGCGTGGTCGGCGCGCACCATGTTCTGCTTGAGAATGCTGAGCATGCTGGCCCAGCTGTCGTTGATGTCGATGGTGGTGCGCCACAGGTGCCCGACGCCCTTGCCCCATTCCCACGGTTTGTTCATGCCCCATTCGCAGATCGAGAACACGATGGGCCGCCCGGTGGCCCGCAGCGCGTCACGCATCTTCGTGTACCGCTCGACCGCGTTGATGCCCTGGTTGTTGCAGTTGTCGTACTTCAGGTAGTCGACCCCCCACGAGGCGAACAGGTTCGCGTCGCGCTGCTCGTGGCCGAGCGCGCCGGGGAACCCGGCCTCGTGGCAGGTCTTGGTGCCCGCGCTGGAGTAGATGCCGAACTTGAGCCCCTTGCCGTGCACGTAGTCGGCGAGTGCCTTGATACCGCCGGGAAAGCGCACCGGGTCGGGCACCAGGTCCCCGTTGGGCGCGCGCTCGGGCAGCGCCCAGCAGTCGTCGAGGTTGACGTAGGTGTACCCGGCTTCCTTCAGGCCCTTCGACACGAAGATGTCGGCGATGTCGCGGATCATCGTCTCGTTGAAGGTGCCGTCACAGTGCGTGCTGTTCCAGTTGTTGAAGCCCATCGGCGGGGTGAGCGCCAGGCCGTCGCCTGCCGGTTCGGTGACGGCGGTGGCAGCGGTGCCGGCCACCGGCAGCGCGAAACCGGCGCACAGCGCGAGCGCCGCGGCCAGTAGCCAGCGGCGCGCGGGTCTTCTTTGTCGTTCTGCGGACACGGGTGCTCCTCGGCGGTTGGCGGAAACAATGGCCGGACCCGGCGGGAGGCAGGAAAATCGCTTACCATGAACCCGGCCGGGCGGATCGAGCGCGACAATCCGAACACCTGCCGCGCGGTCCGGCAACCCCCTGCCCGAAGCACCGGAAATACCCCTCAGCAAAATGCGTGACCCCTGTTCGAACCACCGGAAGGAGCGGGCCAGTGGCGGATTTCCCGGCCGCATACCAAGGACCGGCGCTGGCCGTGGACCGGGCGTTCTACACCGGACTGGCCGAAGGCCCGCGTGAGCTGGTGGAGCGGTTCGAGGTGCCGATCCGATCGGGTCGCGCGTGGACGGTCCCACGCGGGCACCTGTGCCGGCTGGTCACCGTGGACGGCCCGCAGGTGGGCGACCTGAACCTGTGGAACGCGGCCGATCCGCGCGAACGGCTGTGGGCCTCGCGCACGCGGCAACTGCAGCGCGCGCACGTGAGCACCTTCGACCGGCTCTGGTCGAACCTGCCGTTCCTGCGCCCGCTGGTCACCATCACCGCGGACACGCTCGAAGGCTACGGCCCGGACGAGCACGGCGGCCGGGTGCACGACCTGCTCGGCACCCGCTGCGATCCCTACGTGAACCGGATGCTCACCGGCGAGGACTTCGATTTCCACTGCCATTCGAACCTGGTGCGCGCGATATTGCCGTACGGGCTCACCGAATTCGACGTGCACGACGTGCTCAACGTTTTCCAGTGCACCGGGCTCAACAATGAGGACCGCTATTTCATGAAGGCGTGCCCGGCGCGGCAGGGCGACCATTTCGAGTTCTTCGCCGAACTGGACCTGCTTTGTGCGCTGTCGACCTGTCCCGGCGGTGATCTGTCCGTGCCATTGTGGGGACCGGACGCCCGCGATCCCCTCGACACCTGTCACCCGATCGGTGTCGAGGTGTACCGGCCCGCCCCGGAACTGCTCGACGGCTGGCGGCCGCCGGAGCGGGCGGCGTACCGCAACCTGCACGGCCTGCGCCCGCCGCGAGAAGGGAACGCGCGATGACCGAGAAGCGGATCGCCGACTTCTGGTTCGACCCGTCCTGCCCGTACACCTGGCTCACTTCACGCTGGATGACCGAGGTCGAGCGGGTGCGCGCGGTCGAGGTGCGGTGGCACGTGATGAGCCTGGCCGTGCTCAACGAACACGCCGAGGTGGATCCGGAAGGCGACACCGAGGGCTATCTGTGGTTGCCGGTGCGGTTGTTCGCCGCCGTCGAGCAGCGTTACGGGCAGGAAGCGCTGGGCACGCTCTACACGGCGTTCGGCACGCGCGTGCACCAGAACGGCCAGTGGGGTTTCGAGGGCGTGCTCGCCGACGCCGGATTGCCCGAGGAACTCGCCGCGGTCGCCGAAACCACCGAATACGACCAGGCCGTGCGCGCCTCCCACGAGGAAGGCATCGCGAAGGTGGGGGACCACGTCGGCACACCGGTGATCTCGTCGGCCGGGGTGTCGTTCTTCGGGCCGGTGATCTCCCGGGTGCCGCGCGGGGAAGACGCCGGGCGGCTGTGGGACGGCACGCTGCTGGTCGCCGCGGTGCCCGGGTTCCACGAACTCAAGGGGCGTCCGCACGAGGAGCCGAAGTTCTGAACCCGGCCAGCCGGGCCAGCGCGGCCACGGTGTCGTCGAACCCGTCGCCGAGCAACGCGCGCAGTTCGGCGTTGAACCGGTCGAGTTCGGGCCGGATGCGCGCGAGCGCGTCTTCGCCGCCTTCGGTCAGCACCAGGCACCGGGCGCGGTGCTGCTCGGGGTGGCGTTCCCGCGCGAGCAGACCCGCGGCGGTCAGCCGGTTCACCATCGCGGTGATCGCCGATTCGCGCTGTCCCAGCACCGCCGCCAGGTCGCGCTGGGACAGGCCGGGCGACTCGCGCACGGCGAACAACGCGCCCAGCTGAGCGGTGGTGATCCCGGCCGCGCCGAGGCAGCGGCGGTCGGCGTCCACCCGCAGTTCGTGGGCGGCTCGCTGGAGCAGGAAGTACAGGCGCTGCTCGGGCATGACTTCGATCTTGACAGCTCGCGCGGGTCCGCGCCATTCTCAATTCACTAGTGAAGTGAGGTGTTCCGCGATGGATCTGGCCTTCGCCCGCGCCGGGCTCGACGCCCAGCCGTTCAGCAAGCTGCTCGGCGCCAGGCTCGCCGAGTTCGGCGACGGAATCGCCGTGCTGGAACTGGACATCCGCGACGAGCTGCGGCAGCAGAACGGGTTCGTGCACGGCGGGGTGCTCAGCTACGCCGCCGACAACGCGCTGACCTTCGCCGCCGGCAGCGTGCTCGGCCCGGGGGTGCTGACCAGCGGGTTCACCATCGACTACCTGCGCCCGGCCACCGGCGGCCTGCTGCGGGCGGAGGCGAGCGTGGTGCGCGCGGGCAGGCGCGGGGCCACCTGCCGGTGCGATCTGTACACAGTGGACGAACAGCGGCGGCTGTGCGCCATCGCCCAGGGTTCGATCGCGGTGACCGGTGACCCCGCCCCGGTGAGCGCGGGGGGTCAGCTCGCCTTGAGCAGGCCGGTGACGTAGGGCCGGAGCCGGTCGGTGAGCCAGTCGTGCGCGCCTGCCTCGCGCAGCTGCGGCGGTTCGGCCAGGCCGGGGCGCCCGGAGAGCGCCTTCGCGGCGAACCGGGCGACTTCGGCGGGGCGTGCCAGCAGCTTGTGCCCGAGGTAGCAGACGATCAGCAGGTCTTCGGCGGAGTGGGTTTCCACGGCCAGCGCCCAGCCGTGGCGTTCGTCCCAGACCAGTGCGACGTCGCGGTCCGGATAGCGGCGCAGGCGCCCGTCCAGCGCGATGTAGGCGGAAGCCGGGGTGCCGGTGTCGACGGTGCAGGACTCCGGCCCGGCGCCGCAGGCCGAGCCGACGGCCGCGGTGTAGGCGCGCAGGGCGCGGGTGAACTCGAAATCGGTTTCCAGCAAGGGGACCACGGTTGCGCGTGCCTCTCGAGATGGGCCGCCGTCCCGTCACGGGGACGGCGGCGGTCCGGTGAGGGTCAGGCCTGGATTTCCTTGCGGTCGCCACCGCTCGCGGAGATGGCGATCTTGCGGGGCTTGGCCTGCTCGGCGATCGGGATGCGCAGCTTCAGCACCCCGGCCTCGTAGTCGGCGCTGATGCGCTCGGTGTCCAGGGAGTCGCCGAGGAACAACTGGCGCGAGAACACGCCGAGCGGGCGTTCCGCGACCTGCATTTCGGCGTTTTCGGCGACCGGCCGCCGTTCGGCCTTCACGGTGAGCACGTTGCGCTCGATGCCGAGTTCGATCGCGTCCGGGTCCACCCCCGGCAGATCGAACATGACCACGAATTCCTCGCCGGAGCGGTAGGCGTCCATCGGCATGGCCGCCGGCTTCGACCAGGTGCCGAACATCTGCTGGGTCAGCCGGTCGAAGTCACGGAACGGGTCGGTGCGCATCAACATCGGTTCCACCTCCTGGAGTAGCGGGCAAGGGGGTGTCAATACGCACCAGTTGTTCTAGCATGTCGTCATAACGATGACAAGCAAAATGTCGTCGAAAGGATGACACATGGATCCCGAGTCACGGTTGCGGCAGGTCGGCGCCGCGCTCGCCGACCCCGACGCGAGCCCGCAGGACCTGCTCGAAGCGCTCACCGCGCTGCGCCTGCTGCGGGAGGAAATGACGGCGTGGGAGCCGGAGCTGATCTCGGCGGCCCGCGCGAAGGGGGTCAGCTGGGCGGCGCTGGCGCCCGCGCTCGGGGTGGCCAGCCGCCAGGCGGCCGAACGCCGCTACCTGCGGCTCAACCCGTCGAGTTCGGGTGAGGCGACCGGCGAGGGGCGCGTGCGCGCGCAGCGCGACCGGCGGGCGGGCGAGCGCGCGGTGGCCACCTGGGCACGCGAGAACTCCGGGTCGCTGCGGCGGCTGGCCGGGCAGGTCAGCGCGGCGGGCGGGCTCGACTCGGAAAGCGCCGGCCGGGTGGAGCGGGCGCTCGGGGACAACGACGCGGCGGCGCTGCTGTCCCCGCTGGCCGAGGCGAACCCGCGGCTCGGCGCGGACCACCAGCAACTGGCCGCCGAGGTCGCCGCGGTCACCGAGCACACCGACCGGCTGCGCCGTGACGCGATCGACTCCCGGCGGCCGGTCAGCGGCGGAACACGATCTCCGGGCACCGGCTGAGCGGGCCGTCGTCACGCACATCTTCGAGCGGTTGATGCGCCTGGCCGCGCCGCTCGCCGGGCTCGAACTGGTGCCCGCCGTCGAACAGTCGCGTCGGCCGGTTCGCGCAGGTGCAGGTCGAAGGGCGGCTCACCGAGCACACCGACCGGCTGCGCCGTGACGCGATCGACTCCCGGCGGCCGGTCAGCGGCGGAACACGATCTCCGGGCACCGGCTGAGCGGGCCGTCGAACAGCCGGGTCGGCCGTCCGCACAGGTGCAGGTCGAAGAAGGCACGCAGGTGCGTGCGGGTGGCGGTGACCACCTTGCCGGGCGCGGTCGGGCCCAGCCGCGGTGAGCCGGGCGGCAGCAGCGGTTCGTAGTCGGTGAACGAGAGCGTGGTCGTGCCGGCCACGGCCAGGTCGCGCTTCCAGCCGTGGTGCCGCGCCCAGAACGACTCGGCCGCCGGCGTCCGGTTGCCCGCCTCGCTGCCGAGCAGCAGGACAGGGCGCTCCAGGTCGTGCCCCGGCATCGGCGGCAGGAACTCGCCGTCGAGCACCACGCCCGCGCGCAGCCGGTTGTCGCGGTACATCGCCTCCGCCGCGGTGCCGCCGCCCGCGCCGTGGCCGAAGATGCCCAGCCGCGTCAGGTCGAGCGCCGCGCCGAGCCCCGGCGGCAGCAGGCCGTCCCCGGGCACGCGCCCCTCGGCCAGGGAGGTCAGCTTGGCCAGCACGGTACGCACGTCCTCCACGCGGGCCGGGATGCGTGCCCGGTCGGCGCGCCGCTCGGTGATCCGGCCGCCGGGGAAGTCGACCGCGGTCTCGTAGGTGTGGTCGATGGTCACCACCACGTAACCGTGGCTGGCCAGGTCCTCGACCAGGGTGGTGTGGAAGTCCCGCGGAATGCCGAAATCGGGGGAGAACAACACGACCGGCCGCTTCTCGCCGCGGGGGACGGCCGCGCCCTCCTCGGTGTGCAGGCCGACGCCGGTCACGTCGAGGTCGCCGATGCTCGCGGCCGCGCCCACGCGCAGGTAACGCGCGGGCCTGCCCCCACCTGCCGACGGGTACCAGAGGCTCACCATCAGCTCGCGATAAGGCTGTTCCGGCACCCACGGATCGGGCCGGGACCAGTCGACCAGCCGGAGTGTCACGCGGCCGGGCAGGTGCCGTCCGCCCGGCCGGGGAAGCGTGGTGCGCACTGTTGTGGTCATGCCGTTCCTCCTCGAACCCGCCGGGAGCAGGTTCGCGGAGGAACGGGTGCGCGGGCTTCCCCCTGCGGCGGGAATCGCCTCCCTCTAGGGAAGGAGTTCCTGCACCTTGGTCTTCACGCCCTCGCGGGCCATGCGCCACGCGTTCGGGTCACCGCGGAGCACCGCCTGCGTGGTCGCCTTGATCTGGTCGAAGGTGGCGTGCGGCGGGATCGGCGGCACCTCGGGGTCGCAGTGCACGTCCAGCACGGTCGGCCCGTCCGAGGCGAGCGCCTGCTCCCAGGCCGGGCCCAGCTGGTCCGGCTCGTCCACGGTGATGCCGCCGAGGCCGACCCCGCGCGCGAAGTCCGCATAGGACACTTCGGGCAGGTTCTGCGACTCCTCGAACTTCGGCGCGCCGCCGAGCGCCCGCAGCTCCCAGGTGACCTGGTTCAGGTCGCCGTTGTGCAGCACGCAGACCACCAGCCGCTGGTCCGTCCACAATGCACGGTAGCGGGCGATGGTGAGCAGCTCGGCCAGCCCGTTCATCTGCATCGCGCCGTCCCCGGCGAGCGCGATCACCGGCCGGTCCGGGTGGGCGAACTTCGCGCCGATCGCGTACGGCACCGCGCAGCCCATGGTGGCCAGCGTGCCGGAGAGCGACCCTCGCATGTCGCCGCGCATCCGCAGGTTCCGCGCGTACCAGTTGGCGGCGGAGCCGGAATCCGCGGTGACGATGGCGTTCTCCGGCACCCGCGGCGAAAGCTCGTGCACCACGCGCATCGGGTTGACCGGTTTCGCGTCGACCATCGCCTGCTGGCCGACGGTCTCCCACCAGTTCTCCACGTTCTTCTCGATCTTCGACCGCCAGCTCGCCGAATCCTTGGGCACCAGCAGCGGAAGCAGCGCACTCAGCGTGCTCCGCGCGTCCCCGAGCAGGTTGACCTCGGTGGGGTAGCGCAGGCCGAGGAACCGGCCGTCCACGTCGATCTGCACCGCCCGCGCCTGGCCGAACTCCGGCAGGAACTGCGAATACGGCAGGCTGGAGCCGACGATCAGCAGCGTGTCGCACTCCTGCATCAGCTCCCAGCTCGGCCGGGTGCCGAGCAGGCCGATCGAACCGGTGACGAACGGCAGCTCGTCGGAGAGCACGTCCTTGCCCAGCAGCGCTTTTGCCACGCCAGCGCCGGTCAGCTCGGCGAACTGGGTGAGTTCGGTGACCGCCGAGCGAGCGCCCTGGCCCGCGAGCACGGCGACCTTCTCGCCGGAGTTGATCACCGCCGCGGCGGCGTCGAGCTGCTCCCGCGGCGGCACCATGGTGGTGCGCGGCAGGTCCGGCGGGCTCGACGGCACGTGCTTGAACTCGTGCTGCGGTGGGGTGTACTTCTCGTCCTGCACGTCGGCCGGGATGATCAGCGCGGTCGGCGCCCGCTGCGTCAGCGCGGTCCGGATGGCCCGGTCCAGCGCGTTCGGCAGCTGCTCCGGCACGTTGACCTCGACCAGGTATTCGCTGGCGACGTCCTTGTACAACGCCTGGAGGTCCACTTCCTGCTGGTAGCTGCCGCCCATCGCGCTGCGCGCGGTCTGGCCGACGATGGCGACCACCGGCACGTGGTCCAGCTTCGCGTCGTAGAGGCCGTTGAGCAGGTGGATGGCGCCGGGGCCCGAGGTCGCCATGCAGATCCCGGCGTGCCCGCTGAACTTGGCGTAGCCCACCGCCTGGAACGCGGCCATCTCCTCGTGCCGCGCCTGCACGAACCTCGGGTCGTTGTCCGCTCTGCCGAACGCGGCCACCAAGCCGTTGATGCCGTCGCCGGGATAGGCGAACACCTGCCCGATCGACCACTGCCGCAACCGGTCCACCACGAAGTCAGCGACTGTCTCAGCCATGCGACTTCGGGTACCGCCCCGCTCCGGCGGCTAAACCGAGTTTGCCCGCACGGTCGGCGGGCACCCGTGGAGCACGAAGGCAGACGCGGACGGAGGACAGCATGAAAGCGGTCACCTGGCACGGCAAACGGGACGTGCGGGTCGACACCGTCGACGATCCGAAGCTGCTCGAACCCACCGACGCGATCATCCGCGTCACCTCGAGCGGGATCTGCGGTTCGGACCTGCACCTGTACGAGGTGCTGGGCCCGTTCATGGGCGAAGGCGACATCCTCGGCCACGAGCCGATGGGCGTGGTCGAGGAGGTGGGCACCGAGGCGGGCGGCCTGAAACCGGGCGACCGCGTGGTGGTGCCGTTCAACATTTCCTGCGGGCACTGCTACATGTGCGGCATGGGCCTGCAGTCGCAGTGCGAGACCACCCAGGTCCGCGACCAGGGCAAGGGCGGCGCGTTGTTCGGCTACACGAAGCTCTACGGCCAGGTGCCCGGCGGCCAGGCCGAGTTCCTGCGGGTGCCGCAGGCGCAGTACGGCCCGATCAAGGTGCCGGACGGCCCGCCGGACGAGCGGTTCGTCTACCTGTCCGACGTGCTGCCGACGGCCTGGCAGGCGGTCGAGTACGCGGCCGTGCCCGACGGCGGCAGCCTGGTGGTGTTCGGCCTCGGCCCGATCGGGCAGATGTGCTGCCGGATCGCGCTGCACCGCGGGGCGGGCAAGGTGATCGGCGTCGACCTGGTGGACGAGCGCCTGACCATGGCCGAGCGGCACGGCGTGACCACGCTCGACGTGCGCACCCAGCCGGAGGTCGGCGGCGTGATCCGGGACCTGACCGGCGGTCGTGGTGCCGACTCGGTGATCGACGCGGTCGGCATGGAGGCACACGGCGCGCCGGCGGGCAAGCTCGCGCACCAGCTGGTCGGCCTGCTGCCGAAGCCGATCGCGGCGAAGGTGACCGAGAAGGCCGGGATCGACCGGCTGAGCGTGCTGTACGCGGCGATCGACGCGGTCCGGCGGGGCGGCACGATCTCGCTGAGCGGCGTGTACGGCGGCATGATGGATCCGCTGCCGATGCTGGAGCTGTTCGACAAGCAGATCCAGTTGCGCATGGGGCAGGCCAACGTCCGGCACTGGATCGACGACCTGATGCCCCTGGTCACCGGCGACGGTGATCCACTCGGCGTCGAGGACCTGACCACGCACCGGCTGCCGCTGGAAGACGCGCCGCAGGCCTACAAGATGTTCCAGGAAAAGCGCAACGGCGCGATCAAGATCCTGCTGCAACCCGCGTGAGAGAGAACGTGCGGCGCGCGCTGTTCATGCTCAGGGCTGTGCGGCGCGCGCCGTTTCCATGGCCAGTTGCAGTTCCTCGCGGGACTGCACAGTCAGCACGGGCAGTCCGGACCGGCTGATCACCGCGTCCTCCTCGCGGGCGGTGTCCAGCCCGCCGCGGAAGCCCAGGATCCCCAGCCCCGCCGCGATGTCCTCGGCGAGTTCCGGCTGGTCCCAGCCGATGTCCCCGGTCAGCACCAGGCCGTCGATCCGGTCCAGGCTCGCCGCCGCCGCAGCCAGTTCGCGCCGCGCCCGGTGGGCGAACACCTCCAGCGCCAGCCTCGCGTCGCTGTCGTCGCGGGCCACCAGGTCGCGGGTGTCCTCGGCGCCGCCGAGCCCGAGCAGCCCGGATTCCTTCTGCAGCCCGGTTTCCAGCTCATCCACGCTCAGCTTCCCGGTGCGCAGCAACCACAGCAGCAGGCCGGGATCAACCGTGCCCGACCGCTTGGCCATCACCAGGCCCTCCAGCGGCGTGAAGCCCATCGACGTGTCGACACTGCGGCCTTCACGCACCGCGCAGACCGACGAGCCGCCGCTCAGGTGTGCGATCAGCAGGTTCAGCTCACCAGCGGGCTTCCCGAGCAGTTCACCCGCCCGGCGCAGCGCCCACGCGTAGGAGATGCCGTGGAACCCGTACCGCCGCAGACCCCAGTCCTCCCGCCACCGCCGGGGCAGCGCGTAGGTGCGCGCCGCCTCGGGGAGTCCATTGTGGAACGCGGTGTCCGGGCACAGCACGTGCGGGCGTTCCGCGATCTCGTCACGCAGGAAGTCCAGCAGCGCCACCGTGTTCGGCACGTGCAGCGGCGCCAGCGAAGTCAGTTCGCGCACCTGGTCGGCGACCTTGTTGTCCACCACCACCGGTTCGGTGATCTCCGGACCGCCGTGCACCAGCCGGTGGCCGACCGCGGTCAGCGCGCCCGAAGGCAGCCGGTCGAGCAGTTCACGCAGTTCCTTGCGCGCTTCCTCCGAGTCAGCGGGGTGCCCGATCTCGGCCGCGTCCACCACGCGGTTGTCCGTGGTGTCGACCAAGTGGGCCCGCAGGCTCGACGAGCCCGCGTTCACCGTGAGCACCAGCATCACGACCACCTCCAGCCGGTGAATTCCGCCGGGTCTTCCCCGTCGGTGTAGGCGCGGTGCCGCAGTTCGTCGCGCTCGCGGAGCAGCGCGTCGGCGAGGTCGCCACCCCGCGAACCCCAGCCCCGCGCGTGGGAAAGCGCGGCGGCGGCCAGGTCGTACCGGCTCATCCGGTTGCGCACCAGCAAATCGAAGGGTGTGGTAGTGGTGCCTTCTTCGAGATAACCGTGCACGTGGAACCGGTTGGGCCGGGTGCGGCCGTGCAGCACCTCGTGAACCGCCGAGGGGTACCCGTGGAAGCCGAACACCACCGGCACGTCCTCGGCGAAGCAGGCGGCGAACTCTTCGTCGCTCATACCGTGCGAATGGCGTTCCCGCGGCGCCAGCGTGAGCAGGTCGACCACGTTGACCACGCGCACCCGCAACTCCGGCGCCGACCGCCGCAGCAGCCACGCCGCCGCCAGCACCTCGGTCGTCGGGGTGGTTCCCGCGCAGGCCAGCACCACCTCGGGCGTGGCACCACCTTCGGTACCCGCCCAGGCCCACACCCCGGCACCCGCCTGGCAGTGCGCGCGGGCCTCGTCCAGGCCGAGCCACACCGGACCGCTCTGCTTCCCAGCCACCACCACGTTGATCAGGTCGGTGGTGTCCAGGCAGCGGCGCAGGGTGACCAGCAGCGTGTTGGCGTCCGGCGGCAGGTAGATTCGCGCCACCGACGACTTCTTGTTCAGCATCGAGTTGAGGAAACCGGGGCCCTGGTGGCTGTAGCCGTTGTGCTCCTGACGCCAGCCGTCGCTGCTGAGCAGGTAGTTCAGGCTCGGCACCGGGGCCCGCCAGCCGACCTCGGCCGACATCTTGAGGAACTTGGCGTACTGGTTCACCATTC
Organism: Amycolatopsis albispora; assembly: GCF_003312875.1. Lineage (NCBI taxonomy): Bacteria > Bacillati > Actinomycetota > Actinomycetes > Pseudonocardiales > Pseudonocardiaceae > Amycolatopsis > Amycolatopsis albispora. The sequence continues at coordinate 3,384,438 of NZ_CP015163.1, read as the reverse complement.
CGTCCACAATGGAGGCGAACGCCTCGTAGCTGGCCAGCAGCCCGTGCCGCCCGGTCAGCAGGTAGCCCTGCAGCCAGCCCTGGCACAGGTGCTCGGACAGCACCTCCATCACCCGGCCGCCGCGCCCGAGGTTCTCGGCGTACCCGGGGACTTCGCGGGCATAGGCGCGGGAAGTCACCTCCAGCACCGCGCCGAGCTTGTTGGACTCCAGCTCGTCGGGGCACATGATGCGGAAGTCGCGGCGTTGCTCGGTGGCGCGGAACAGTTCGGCGAGCCAGGCGCCGAGCACGCCGGTCGCACCGGCCGCGCTGGCGCCCGGTTCCTCGACGGGCTCGGCGAACCGGTCCAACTCGGGCAGCGGGAGCGGTTCGCGCAGGCGGCCGCCGTTGGCCTGGGGCACCCGGCCCAGCCGCAGGTCGCCGTCGGGCACCTGGGCGAGCAGGTCCCCGGCCGGGCGACCGTGCTCGTCGAAGAGTTCTTCGGGCCGGTAGGACCGCAGCCATTCCTCCAGCAGGGCCAGCTCACGCGGGTCGTCGGCGGCGTTGGTCAGCGGGACCTGGTGCGCGCGGAACGTCCCGGCCAGCGGCTTGCCCTCGGCGTCTTCGCCGGGTGCGCCCGCGCCCTTGGCGTTGCGCAGCACGATCATCGGCGGCCGTTCGTGCTCGAGCCCGGCGTAGGCCTGGTCGAGCGCATCGGCGAGGGCCTGGTCCGGATCGGCGGCGGTGGTGGTGTCGACGATCAGGGGCGTCCAGCCGCAGCCGCGGAAGTAGTCGGTCAGCTCCTCGTCGGACATCGAGCCGTACACCGTCGGTGACGCGATCTTGTAGCCGTTGAGGTGCAGGATCGGCAGCACCGCGCCGTCCACGCCCGGCACCCGGAACTTGACGGCCTGCCAGGAACCCGCGGTCGGCCCGGTCTCGGCCTCACCGTCCCCGACCACGCACGCGACCAGCAGGCCGGGATCGTCCAGCGCGGCGCCGAACGCGGTCGCCAGCGCGTAGCCCAGCTCGCCGCCTTCGTGGATGACACCGGGCACGTCGGGGGAGAGGTGGCTCGGGAAGCCGCCGGGCCAGGAGAACCGGCGCACCAGCTCGGCCAGCCCGCTTTCGTCCCGGCCCAGCCTCTCGTCGTACTCCGCGTGCGTGCCTTCGAGCCACAGGTTCGCGTGGATCGCCGGAGCGCCGTGACCCGGCCCGGTGACCAGCAGGGTGCGCCTGCCGGTTTCGCGGACCAGCCGGTTCAGTCCACTGTAGACCAGAGTGAGCCCGGGGCAGGTGCCCCAGTGGCCCAGCTGGCGGGGTTTCAGGTGCTCGGGGCGCAGCGGTTCGCGCAGGAGCACGTTGTCCCGCAGGTAGATCATCGCGGCGGCCAGGTAGTCGCAGGCACGGCGGTACCGGGCCGGCGGCGTGGCGTCGGGCAACGGTTCGGCCTTTCCCTCGGGTGCGCTTCGGGAGTAGCCCGGAGCCCGGCCGGGCAAACGCGCGGTGAGGATTGGCCAGGCGCCAAACGGGTAGCCGGTGGAGGTGACCGCGGCGGAGAAGGACCTGCTCGACACCCTCACCAGGGTGGCGAACACGTTGACGCACCAGGGGATCCGGTTCGCGGTGGCCGGCGGCTTCGCGGTGTACGCGCGGGGCGGGCCACCGTCGGAGCACGATGTCGACGTGCTGCTCAAGGAGTCCGACGCGGAGAAGGCGAGCCGGGTGCTCGCGGAAACCGGCATGATCCCGGTCGAGCCGCCGGAGGACTGGCTGACCAAGGTCTACGACGGCGACATCCTGGTCGACCTGATCTTCCGGCCCAACCACCGCGAGGTCACCGACGAGACGCTCGACCGCGCCGAGCCGATGCGCATCGGCTCGACCATGGCCCCGGTGGTCACCGGGACCGACCTGATGACCGACAAGCTGCTCGTGCTCGGCCCGCACCGGTGCGATTTCACCGGCCTGCTGCAGATCGCCAGGGAGCTGCGGGAGCAGGTGGACTGGGCGCGGGTGGCCGACGAAACGCGTGATTCCCCGTACGCACGGGCTTTTCTCCAGTTGCTGCGGGAACTCGACGTGGTGGAGGACCGATGACCGAGCACGCCGAAGACGTGCCGCAGTACTGGGCGGCCCGGTTGCGCCGGGCGATCGCCGAGGACGAGCGCACCACCGAACTGGGGGTGCGGGTGGACATCCGCGGCGGCCACGTGCACCTGTCCGGCGAGGTCGCCTGCGAGGCACGCCGCGCCGAACTGGAGCAGGTGGTCCACGAGCACGCCCCGGACCTGCGGGTGCACAACGACCTGCGGGTCTCGGCGGTGGGGGAACCGGCTTCGAGGGAGGAACTGCGGTGATCCGGATCGCGGCCATCGGGGACGTGCACCTGGGCGAAGACGCGCGCGGCCGGCTCCGCCCGGCGCTGGAGCACGTCGGTGAGCACGCCGACGTGCTGTTGCTGGCCGGGGACCTGACCCGGCACGGCACGCTGGACGAGGCGGAGGTGGTCGCCGACGAGTTCGCCGGCCTGCCGGTGCCCGTGCTTTCGGTGCTGGGCAACCACGACTACCACGGTGACGCCGAGAAGGAGATCACCGAGCTGCTGCGGGAGCACGGCATCACCGTGCTCGAAGGCGAGCACGTCACGCTGGAGATCGGCGGGGAAACGCTGGGCGTGGCCGGGATCAAGGGCTTCGGCGGCGGGTTCGCCGGCAAGTGCGCGAGCGCGTTCGGCGAGCCGGAGATGAAGAACTTCGTGCGGCATTCGGTGGAGCTCGCCGACCGCCTGCACGACTCGCTCGCCGAGTTGCGCACCGATGTGAAGGTCGCGCTGACGCACTACTCGCCGATCCCGGGCACGCTGCGTGGTGAACCGCCGGAGATCTACCCCTTCCTGGGCGCGTACCAGCTGGGCGAGGCGATCGACGCCACCGGCGTGGACCTGGCCGTGCACGGGCACGCGCACTTCGGCTGCGAGCAGGGCGTCACCCCGGGTGGGGTGCGCGTGCGCAACGTGGCCCAGCCGATCATCCGGTCGGCCTACGCCGTCTACTGCGTGGAACCGGCCCGGGTGCCGAGTGCGTGAGCAGTGGCCCCGGACCGCGGTGATCCAGGCGGTCAAGGCGGCCGTCGCGGCCGTGATCGCCTGGCTCATCGCCGCCGAGTGGTGGGGCCTGCCTCAGCCCTTTCTCGCGCCCTACGCGGCGGTTTTCCTGATCGAGGCCACCGTCTACCGCGCGCTGTGGTCGGCACTGCAGCAGATCGGGGCCGTGGTGCTCGGCGTGGTGCTGGCCGCGGTGGCCATCCAGGTGCTGCCGTGGCAGGCGGTGGCGCTGGGGCTGGTGGTGTTCACCGGGCTGCTGCTCGGCCGCTGGCGCGGCTTCGGGTCGAGTGGCGTGTGGGTGGGCGTGACGGCGTTGCTGCTGGTCAGCTACGGCACGGCGGAGAATTCGATGCTGATGCTGGACCGGGTCGGCGAGACCGTGCTCGGCGCGGCCATCGGGGTCGCGATGAACGCGCTGGTCTTCCCGCCCGTGTACACGCGGGGCACCGAGGCGGCCACCAGGGCCGTCGCCGCGGAACTCGCCGACGTGCTGTGCGACATCGCGGCGACCCTGCGTGAGCCGTCGGTGCCCGATTCGTCACCCCACTGGGTGGCCAGGGCACGCAACACCGAGCAGCTGCTCCGCCGTGCCGAGGAAGCCAGCGGGTGGGGCACCGAAAGCGTGCGCTTCAACCCGCGGTCCAAGGTGGGCGACCGGGGTGCGCACGTCGCCCGCTGGCACGCGCTGATGGTGCAGTTGCGCGCGGCCTGGCCGCACGTCCGTGAACTCACCGAAGCGCTGGACCACGCCGTGCGGGAGCACGACGCCTACCGGTACCCGTCCCAGGAGGTGCGCGAGCGCCTCGCCGCGCTGCTCGACGCCACCGCCCGGTTGAGCCGGGCCAGAGCGGACGGCGAGGAGCTCGCGCCGATCGTCGAAGAGGGCCGGGAGGCGATGGACGCGCTCGAACGGGACCTGGTCTCGTCGCAGGGGGTGGACCTGACCGTCGGGCTGGCCGGGGTCCTCCTCCCCGCGAAGAAGGCGTTCGAGCAGTTCGCCGCCTGAGCCGTCAGGCCGTGGCCCGTTCCACCGCGGCCACCACTTCCGGGTGACCCAGCGGAAGGTCTTCGAGGGTGATCACCTCACCGGTGTTCCTCGCCTCCGGCGGCGGGTTGACCAGCAGCAGCGAAGCCGCCGCGTCCGGCTGGTCGTCGAGCACGCGCAGCACCGGGTGGACCGCCTGCGCCCCGCACACCACGTGCACCGGCGGGGTCAGGCCGCCGTCGGCGAGCAGCTCGGCGGCCTCGGTGAGCGCGCCGTCGGCGGGCACGCGGCACCAGACGACGCGCCGCCGTTCGGTCAGCGGGCGCCAGGTGGCCGGCAGCTCACCGTGCTTGGCGAGGCCGTTCGGATCGAACACGAGTATCGTGGACTGCCCTGGATCTCCGCCGGTGACGACCGGCGGTCCTTCGGTTTCGGGATGTGCCGTCATAGTGCGCGAGTACCCGTCCGAGAGGGTGTGAACCGGCCCCGGCACGGGTATCGCTTCCGTCGTGGAGGTGACGTGGTGGCCGCAGTGAGGGAAGTGCTCCAGCCGAGGCCGGTGGAGCACCGGCCACGCCACGCCGGGCCCAAGGGCGGCCTGCTGCTCAACCTGCTCCGCACCACCGATCACAAGCAGATCGGCATTCTCTACCTGTCCACCTCGTTCGGCTTCTTCCTGGTCGGCGGTGTGATGGCGCTGCTGATGCGTGGTGAACTCGGCTATCCGGGACTGCAGTTCCTCTCGCAGGAGCAGTACAACCAGCTGTTCACCATGCACGGCACGATCATGCTGCTGCTCTACGCCACGCCGAACGTGTTCGGCTTCGCGAACTTCATCCTGCCGCTGCAGATCGGCTCTCCGGACGTGGCGTTCCCCCGGCTGAACGCCTTCGCCTACTGGCTGTACCTGTTCGGCGGGCTGATCGTGCTGGCCGCGTTCGTCACGCCCGGCGGCGCGCCCGACTTCGGCTGGACCGCCTACACGCCGCTGTCCAGCGCCATCCACTCGCCGGGCATCGGCGGTGACCTGTGGATCTCCGGGCTGATCGTGTCCGGGCTGGGCACCATTCTCGGCGCGGTCAACATGACCACCACGGTGGTCTGCCTGCGCGCGCCCGGCATGACCATGTGGCGGATGCCGATCTTCACCTGGAACATCCTGTTCACCTCGATCCTGGTGCTGGCCGCGTTCCCGATCCTGACCGCGGCGCTGTTCGGCCTGCTCGCCGACCGGCACCTCGGCGCGCACGTGTTCGACCCGGCCAACGGCGGGGCCATCCTGTGGCAGCACCTGTTCTGGTTCTTCGGCCATCCCGAGGTCTACATCGTGGCGCTGCCGTACTTCGGCATCATCACCGAGATCGTGCCGGTGTTCAGCCGGAAACCGCTGTTCGGCTACAAGCTGATGGTGTGGGCGACGGTCGGCATCACCGCGCTGTCGTTCGCGGTGTGGGCGCACCACATGTACGCGACCGGCGCGGTGGTGCTGCCGTTCTTCGCCTTCCTGACCTTCCTGATCGCGGTGCCGACCGGGATCAAGTTCTTCAACTGGATCGGCACCATGTGGCGGGGGCAGCTGAGCTTCGAAACGCCGATGCTGTGGGCGATCGGGTTCATGGTGACCTTCCTGCTCGGCGGGCTCACCGGGGTGCTGCTCGCCTCGCCGCCGCTGAACTTCCACATCACCGACACCTACTTCGTGGTGGCGCACTTCCACTACGTGCTGTTCGGCACCATCGTGTTCGCCACCTTCGCCGGCATCTACTTCTGGTTCCCGAAGATCACCGGCCGGATGCTCGACGAACCGCTGGGCAAGCTGCACTTCTGGACCACGTTCCTCGGCTTCCACACCACTTTCCTGGTGCAGCACTGGCTCGGCGACGAGGGCATGCCGCGGCGGTATGCCGACTACCTGGTCAGCGACGGGTTCGTCGGGCTGAACATGGTGTCCACGGTGGGCGCGTTCCTGCTGGGGCTGTCGGTGCTGCCGTTCCTGTGGAACGTGGTGCGCAGCTACCGCTACGGCGAACCCGCCGAAGTGGACGATCCGTGGGGCTTCGGCAATTCGCTCGAATGGGCGACCACCTGCCCGCCACCGCGGCACAACTTCACCGAGCTGCCGCGCATCCGCTCCGAACGGCCCGCGTTCGAGCTGCACTACCCGCACATGTCGGCGCGCTGGCGGGACGAGACGCACGTTTCGCCGTTCCGCCGCCGTGAGGAACCGCCGACGCCGTCGGAGAAATTGGCCGACGCGAGCAAATCGCCCGAAGGCTGAGTGTAGGCGGCTCTCCGGTGGGTATGCCTGCGGCGAGGGGAACCGACCAGGAGGTGACTGATGACCAAGGCGCGAGACATCATGACCGCCGGCGCCGAGTGCGTGCGCACCTCGGACACCGCACTCGACGCCGCGCGCCGGATGGCGGAGCTGGACGTGGGCGCGGTGCCCATCTGCGGTGAGGACAACCGGCTCAAGGGCGTGCTCACCGACCGCGACATCGTGGTGAAGGTGCTCGCCGCCGGCAAGGACCCGCGGGCGATCCGGGCCGGTGACCTGGCCCAGGGCGAGGCGGTCACCATCGGCGCGGACGACGAAGCCGAGGAGATCCTGCGGACGATGGCGGAGCACCAGGTGCGCCGCCTGCCGGTGATCGACGGGCACGACCTGGTCGGCATGGTCAGCCAGGCCGACGTGGCCAGGTCCCTGCCGAACCCGCAGACCGGCGACCTCGTCGAGGCCCTGTCGTACTGACGACACGAATGTGGCTTTCGGGGCGTTTTCCGCCCCGAAAGCCACATTCGTGTTCAGGGTTTCCCCCTCGCGCACCCGGGTAGTCCACGGAGCGTGGTGACCAGAACAGCGGCCGAGTTCGTGCCCGCGACCAAGGACCTTGCCCGCCTCCGCGAGGCGGCCGCCGGTTGCCGCGGCTGCGACCTCTACCAGGACGCCACCCAAACCGTCTTCGGCGAGGGCGGCCGCGAGGCCAAGACCATGCTCATCGGTGAGCAACCCGGTGACCAGGAAGACCGCCGCGGTGAACCGTTCGTCGGCCCCGCCGGGCGCCTGCTCGACCGGGCGCTGAAGGAAAGCGGCATCGACCGCGAAGGCGTCTATCTCACCAACGCCGTCAAGCACTTCAAGTTCCGCCGCGACGAGCGCGGTTCCCGTCGCATCCACAAGAAGCCGGGCCGCACCGAAATCGTCGCGTGCCGTCCGTGGTTGCTCGCGGAACTCGCTTCGGTACGACCCGAACTGGTGATCCTGCTCGGCGCGACGGCGGCGCAGGCGGTGTACGGCCCGGACTTCCGCATCACCGAACGCCGCGGCGAAGTCCTTGAACTGCCTGGTGAAGATCTCCCCGGCGAGCACGAGGCACGGGCCGTGGCGACCGTGCACCCCTCGTCGATCCTGCGGTCACGCGAACGCGACGAGGCCTACGCCGCCTTTGTCGCCGATCTCAAGTCCGCTGTCGCGGTGCTGTGACGTCGAACGCCAGCCCGAAGTTGTCCAAAGTGGACGGCAGGCGGCCCGGCTCCAGCGGTTTGAGCGCGGTGAACTCCGCGCGTTCCAGCAGCGCCGACAGCAGCGTGCTGGTCACCAGCAGGACCAGGTTCCGGCCGGGGCACTCGGCGGGACCGGCGCTGAACGGCACCAGCGCGGGGTGCTGACGCGCGCGGCCGTCGAGCCAGATCTCCGGGATGAACCAGTGCGCGAACGGCAGTTCCTCCTCGTCGCGGTGGAAGAACGGCGCGAAGATCAGCACGGTGGTCCCGGCGGGCATGGTGCCGCCACGCCAGTCGGTGTCCTCTGTGGAGTCACGCAGGATCATCGGCGTGGTGGGCCACAACCGGACCGATTCCAGTTCGCAAGCACGCAGGTACGGCAGCAGCGGGCCCTCGTCCTGGAGCGCCTTCGCGCGTTCCTCCGCGTGCGTGGCGAGCAGTGCCAGCGTCCGGTACGACGTGATCCCGGCGGCGTCGAAGGCGAACAGCCAGTGCGGGAGCTGCCCGACCGGATCGGTTTCCGGGCTCGCCGTGGTCTGCGCGATCACGCCGGCCAGGCTGTCCTTCTCCGCGCGGGCCACGTGCGCGCGCAACCGCTGACCGACTTCTTCGCGGGTGGCCTTGTCCTTCTTCATGCCGTAGGCGACGTTCGCACGCAGTCGCAGGCGCGCCAGCAGGTCCGTGGTGCGGTGGTCGTCGCGGGCCGCGTCGCCGAGCGTCACCCGGCGCACGATCCGCCACCAGGCCGTGTTGAACGTGTGCCAGTCGAGCCTGCCGCCGACCTCCGCCAGTTCCAGCATCCGGCTCGCTTCCTCGCGCACCTTCGCGGCCACGGCGGGCGCCAGGTGGTGCAGTGGTTCACCGGTCTCCAGCACGTTCTCGTTGAACTGGCGGCGCACGTCCCGTTCGGCGCCCTGCGAGATCAGCACGCCGTGTGGCTGGAAGTGCGACAGCGCGGCGGTTTTCTCCAGGTTCGCCGGGTGGAACGGCGACGGCGACTCGGCGAGCACGCGGCCGGCGTCCGCCGAGGACAGGGGCAGCGCGAAGGTCCGGCCGGGCGCCTTGATCAGCAGTGGCCCGTCGCCGTGGCGATCACGCAGGCGGCGCAGCACGCGGTCCGCGCTTTCGTCCACACGCAGCTTTTCGGCGACCTTCATCATCGGCGGCAGCCGCTTGATCACCCCGGCGGCCAGCGTGGGCAGTGCGACCCCGGTGAGCACGCGGGCCGCGTCGGTCACCGGCAAGGTGGTCAGGCCGTGGTCTTCCGCGCTGGGCCGTGGCATCGTGTGGACCTCCCTGGTGCGGTTTCCGGTCGCCAACCGACTACCCGCGTGGTGGCCGCCGAAACTGTCGGTGCCCGCTGGCATGATCCATCCGGGTCGAGGGGAGAGGTGGGCAAGTGGGGTTGGGAGGCGTGGTGTCCGAGGTGCCTGAGGTGTCTCCGGCACGGTGGAGCACCGAGCGCGTGATCGGTCTCGCGCCGGACGCGGCTTCGGCGCGGGCCGGGCGCGCGCAGGCGGCGGCGGTGCGCTGGTCCGGCGCGGGCGCGTCGGCGGCGGCCGTGTGGGGGTACTGCCAGGGCAGCGGCAAAAAGCCGTACCAGACGTGCGTGGAACTGGCCGGTCCGGCGTACCGGTGTTCCTGTCCCAGCCGCAAGTTCCCGTGCAAGCACGCGCTCGGCCTGCTGCTGCGCTGGGCTGGCGGTGAGCTGCCGGAGGAACCGGAGCCGGAGTTCGTCACGGCCTGGCTCGCCGAGCGCGCCAGGCGGGCCGAGCGCACCGAGCAACGCCGGGAAAGCGCGGGGCCGCGTGATCCCGAAGCCGCGGCCAAACGTGCCGAGCGCCGGGCCGACAGGGTCAGCGCCGGTGCCGGCGAGCTGCGTGAATGGCTGCTCGACCAGGTCCGCGGCGGGCTGGCCGGGCTGGAGCGCGGCGGCGCCGAGGAACTGCGGCGGGTGGCCGCGCGCATGGTGGACGCGCAGGCCCCCGGCCTGGCCGGTGGGCTGCGCCGGGCGGCGGGCCTGGTCGGCCGCCGCAAGGACTGGCCGAGCCGCGTGCTCGCCGAACTGTCGCTGCTCTACCTGCTGGCCGAGGCCGGGTCGCGGCTGGACGAACTACCGCACGCGCTGGCCGAGACCGTCCGCACGCGGCTTGGCTTCAACACCGACACCGCGCGGGTGCTGTCGTCCGGTGAGCGCGTCTCGGACACCTGGTTGGTCGGCGGGGTGCTCGACGAGGAGCGCGACCAGCTGGTCACCCGGCGGTCGTGGTTGTTCGGCGAGCGGAGCGGCCGGGTGGCGCTGGTGCTGTCGTTCGCGCCGCCGGGCCAGCCGCTCAGCTCGGTGCTGCCCGCCGGGCACGTGCTCCCGGCGGAGCTGGCCTTCCACCCCAGCGCGCTGCCGTTGCGCGCGCTGGTCGCCGACCACGGTCCGCCGGTGCCCGCCACCCGGCCGGACGGCGACACCATCGACGTCGCGCTGGCCGCGCACGCACGGGCGATGGCCGCCGATCCGTGGCTGGACCGCTGGCCCGTGCTGCTGTCCGGGCTGCGCCCGGCACGCCACGGCGAGGAGCTGGTGTTGTCCGATGTGGACGGTCGAATACTGCCGCTGGTACCGGGGTTCGACCCGTGGCGGCTGCTCGCGGTGTCCGCGGGCGCGATGGTCACGCTGGCCGGGGAATGGGGTTCGGCCGGGTTGCGGCCGTTGCTGTGCTGGGACGGGGATCGGGCGGTGCGGTTGTGACGGCGTGGGCGGATCTGGTCGGGGTCGCGCTGCTCGGCACCCGGCGGCGGGCGCCGGATCTCGGCGCGCTGCCACCCGCGGTGCGGGAGCTGGCCGGTGAGCGCACCGATCCGGCGGACGCGCTGCTCACCGCGGGCGCGTTGCTCACCGCGTACCGGCGCGCGGGCTGGCAGCCGGAGAACGCGGCGGAAACACTGCCGGTGGCGGAGAGCGATTCCCGGCCCGACCTGCCGGACGCGGCGCGAGAACGGCTGGCCCGGTTGCTCACGGCGAGCCGTCCCGAACTGCTCGCGGAATGGCTCGGCGTGGTGGCCGAGCGCGGGCTGCGCGTGCCGCCGGAGCGGCTGCCCGCGCTGGCCGAAGCCGCCCGCGCGAAACCGGCGCTGCGTGGTCCGGTGGCGCTGGTGGCCGGACCGGCCGGGCGCTGGCTGGCCGGGCTGAACCCGGAATGGCGCTTCCTCACCGCGGCCGCTCCCGAGCCCGGCGGCGGGGCCGACGACTGGCGTTTCGGCTCGCCGGCGCAGCGGCGCTCGTGGCTGGCGGTCGCGCTGGTGGCCGATCCCGAAGGCGCCCGCGCCGCGGTCACGGCCAGCTGGGAAAGCGAGCCCGCCGAGGTCAGGGCCACCGTGCTCGAACTGCTCGGTGAACATCTGCGGGCCGAGGACGAGCCGTTCCTCGAAGCCGCGCTCGGCGATCGGGCCGCGTCGGTCCGCCAGCTGGCGTCGGCGCTGCTGCTCCGGGTGCCCGGGTCCGCGCTGGGCCGCCGGATGGCCGATCGCCTGCGCCCGCTGGTCCGCGTCCGCGAAGACGCGCTCGAAATCGACGTGCCGGAGGCGGACACACGCTGGCTGCGCCAGGCGGTCGCCGCGACACCGCCCGAGTTCTGGGCCGAGTTCGGCACACCGGCCGAGCTGGTCCGGCTGACCGTCCAGGGCGCGCCGGCGTCGGTGCTGCGTGAGGGCTGGGCCGTGGTCGCGGTCCGGCATCGCGACGCACGCTGGGCGAAGGCCCTGTTCGACGCGGATCCCGGCCGGGCGGACGCGGGCACGCTGATCCAGGTGCTGCCGCCACCCGAACGGGCGAAGGTGCTGGCGCGGCTGATCCGGCAGGCGCGGCCCGAGGCGGTGGCGCGGCTGGTGGTCGACCTGCCCGCGCCGTGGCCGCCCGAAGTGGGCACGGTCCTGCTCGACTGGCTGGCCGGCCGCGAGGACACCCGGGCCGTCGCGCACGCCGCGGTCACCATCGCGCGAACGGTCCCGCCGGAGTGCCTCGGGCACCCGCTGGCCACCACCGCGCCCGAACCCGGCTCGGCGCCCTGGCGGCGGGCGCTGGCCGAAACCCTGAACTTCCGCCGTGAGATGTACGAGGAGCTGGCATGACTTCCACTGTGCTGCGGCCGCACGCCGAGCAGGACCACGCCGACGAGCTGGCGGCGCTGGCCGCGGTCGACGACAGGCCGCGCCCGCCGTCGTGGCGGCTTTCCCCGTGGGCGGTGGTGCAGTACCTGCTCGGCGGCACGCTGCCCGACGGGACCGAGATCACCCCGAAGTACGTGGGGCAGCGGCGGCTGATCGAGGTCGCCGTCGCCACGCTGGCCACCGATCGCGCCCTGCTGCTGCTCGGCGTGCCCGGCACGGCGAAGACGTGGGTTTCCGAGCACCTCGCGGCGGCCATCAGCGGCGATTCCACGCTGCTGGTGCAGGGCACCGCGGGCACCGCCGAGGAGGCCATCCGGTACGGCTGGAACTACGCGCGGCTGATCGCCGAGGGGCCGAGCGAGAAGGCGCTGGTGGAGAGCCCGGTGCTGCGTGCCATGCGTGACGGCCGCATCGCGCGGCTCGAGGAGCTGACCCGCATCCCGGCCGACGTGCAGGACTCGCTGATCACCCTGCTGTCGGAGAAGACGCTGCCGGTGCCGGAGCTGAACACCGAGGTGCAGGCCCGTCCCGGGTTCAACCTGATCGCCACTGCGAACAACCGCGACAAGGGCGTCAACGAGCTGTCCAGCGCGCTGCGCCGCCGGTTCAACACCGTGGTGCTGCCGCTGCCGGACACCGCCGAGGCCGAGGTGGAGATCGTCAGCAGGCGGGTGGCGCAGCTGGGCGCGTCGCTGGAGCTGCCCGCCGACGTCGCCGACCTGGCCGAGATCCGGCGCGTGGTCACCGTGTTCCGTGAGCTGCGTGCCGGGCGCACCGAGGACGGCCGCACCGCGGTGAAGTCGCCGTCGGGCACGCTGTCCACCGCCGAGGCGATCAGCGTGCTCACCGGCGGCCTCGCGCTGGCCGCGCACTTCGGTGACGGCGTGCTCCGGGCACACGACGTGGCCGCCGGCATTCTCGGCGCCGTGGTCAAGGACCCGGTGGCCGATCGCGCCATCTGGGTGGAGTACCTGGAGACCGTGGTCCGCGAACGCGAGGGCTGGGACGACTTCTACCGCGCCGGGCAGGAGATCGCCGGGTGAGCGTGCATCTGCTCGGCATCCGGCACCACGGTCCCGGTTCGACCAGGGCCGTGCGCACCGAGCTGGCCGAGCTGGCGCCCGACGTGGTGCTGATCGAGGGGCCGCCGGAGGCCGACGCGCTGGTCCCGCTGGTCCGCGAGCTGCGGCCGCCGGTGGCGCTGCTGGCCTACGCGAGCGACGACGTCTCGCGCGCGGCGTTCTGGCCGTTCGCGTTGTTCAGCCCGGAATGGCAGGCGCTGCGGTACGCGGTCGAGCACGAGGTGCCGGTGCACTTCTGCGACCTGCCCGCCGCGTTCCAGTTCGCCGAACCGGACGGCACGGCCAGGGCGGGGCGGTCGGCGGATCCGCTGGCGCGGCTGGCCGCGGTCGCCGGCTACGACGACCCGGAACGCTGGTGGGACGACAAGATCGAGCACTGGCGTGACGGCACGTCGCCGTTCGAGGTGATCGCCGAGGCGATGACGGCCCTGCGCGAGGACGAGCCGGATTCCGGCGAGCACGAGCAGCGGCGTGAGGCGTACATGCGCACGGTGCTGCGCCGCACGATCAAGCAGGGCTACGAGCGGATCGCGGTCATCTGCGGGGCGTGGCACGTGCCCGCGCTGGCCAGCCCGCTGCCGCCGGCGAACCGCGACCAGGCCGTGCTCAAGGGCCTGCCGAAGCGGAAGGTGGCCTGCACCTGGGTGCCGTGGACACACGGGCGGCTGGCCGGGGCCAGCGGCTACGGCGCCGGCATCCGCTCACCCGGCTGGTACCACCACCTGTTCACCACCGAGGACGACGTCACCGCGCGCTGGATGACCGAGGCCGCCGGGGTGCTGCGTGGGCAGGACCTGCCGGTTTCCACCGCGCACGTGATCGAGGCCGTCCGGCTCGCCGACACGCTGGCCACCCTGCGCGACCGGTCCTCGGCCGGGCTGGCGGAGGTTTCGGAGGCCATCCAGGCAGTGCTCTGCGACGGTGACGAACTGCGCGGGAAGCTGGTCGTCGAGAAGCTGATGGTGGGGGAGCGGCTCGGCGCGGTGTCCGAGCAGGTCCCGCAGGCGCCGCTCGCCGCGGACCTGACAGCCACGGCGCGGCGACTGCGGCTGAAGCGGGATCCGGTGGTCCGCGAGCTGGATCTCGACCTGCGCACCGATTCGGGCCTTGGCAAATCGCGCCTGCTGCACCGCCTGCGGATCCTCGGCATCCATTGGGGCGTCAGGGAAGTCTCCGCGGTCCGGAGCAAGGGCACGTTCCGCGAAACCTGGGAACTGGCCTGGGAACCGTCCTTCGAGGTGGACCTGATCGCCGCCGGGGTCTACGGCACTACGGTCCCGGCCGCGGCCACCGAGGTGGTCCGCAAGGTGGTGGCCGGGCGGCCGCCGCTGCCGGAGATCACCACCGCGGTGGAGGACTGCCTGCTCGCCGACCTCACCGACGCGCTGCCCGAGGTGCTGGCCGCGCTGGACGAACGCGCCGCCGCCGACGCCGACGTGGCGCACCTGATGGCCGCGTTGCCCGCGCTGGCCAGGGTCACCCGGTACGGCGACGTGCGCGGCACCGACGTGGCCGCGCTGCGAGTGGTCGCCGATCGCAGCCTGGCGCGCGTGTGCGCCGGGCTGCCGCCCGCCGCGCACGGCCTCGACGACGACGCGGCCGCCCGCCTCGGCGAACTGATCGACGACGTGCACGAGGCGACCACCCTGCTCGACGAGAGCGCCAAGGAACGCTGGATCGACGCGCTGCACGGCCTGGTCGACGCACCCGGCCTGCCCGCGTTACTGGCCGGGAAGCTCGCGCGCCTGCTGCTCGACGCCGACCGGCTGGACACCGGGGACGTGGAGATCCGGCTCGGCCGCGTGCTCACCGCCGGCATCGAGCCGGTCAAGGGCGCGGCCTACGTCGAAGGCTTCTTCGCCGGTGGCGCGCTGCTCCTGGTGCATGACGACAGGCTGCTCCGGGTGATCGACGCCTGGCTCGCGGCCATTCCGGGCGAGCAGTTCACCGAGGTGCTTCCGTTGCTGCGCCGCACGTTTGGCGCGTTCGCCGGGCCGGAGAAGCGGGCCATCGGGGAACGCGCGGCCGGGCTCGCCTCCGGTGGCGGCACCCGGAAAGCGGTGGTGGCCGAGGAACTCGACGAGGAACGGGCCGAGGCCGTGCTGCCGGTGCTCGCGAAACTGCTGGGGGTGAGCCGATGACCGAGGAACGGTTGCGCAAGTGGCGGCTGGTGCTCGGCGGCGAGGACGACGGCACCGGCGCCGGACTGTCCGATGAGGACAGTGGCGTCGACGGTGCGCTGGCCGCGTTGTACGACACCCCGCCGGACGAGGCCCGCGGCGGCCGCCGCACCGGCGGGCTGGGCGGTTCGTCACCGCGGGTGGCGCGCTGGCTCGGGGACATCCGGCGCTACTTTCCGGGCACGGTCGTCCAGGTGATGCAACGCGACGCGGTGGACAGGCTCGGGCTGACCAGGATGCTGCTCGAGCCGGAGCTGCTGTCCGCCGTCGAACCGGACATCCACCTCGTCGGCACGCTGCTTTCGCTGAACAGCGTGCTGCCGCAGGAAACCAAGGAGACCGCACGCGGGGTGGTCCGCGAGGTGGTCGCCGAACTGGAAGACAGACTCGCCGAGCCGACCAGGGCCGCCGTCCGTGGCGCCCTCGACCGCGCCGCCCGCACACACCGGCCACGCCTGTCCGACGTCGACTGGTCGCGCACGATCCGCGCCAATCTCCGGCACTACTCGCCCGAGCTGGGCACGGTGATCCCGGAACGGCTGATCGGCTACGGCCGCCGGGCCCGCCAGGTGCGGCGGGAGGTGATCCTGTGCGTCGACCAGTCCGGCTCGATGGCCGAGTCGGTGGTCTACTCCGGCGTGTTCGGCGCGGTGCTGGCCTCGATGCACTCGCTGAGCACGCGGTTCGTCGCCTTCGACACCGAGATCGCCGACCTGACCGAGCACCTGGCCGATCCGGTGGACGTGCTCTTCGGCACCCAGCTCGGCGGTGGCACCGACATCAACCGCGCGCTGGCCTACTGCCAGAGCCTGATCACCAGCCCGGCGAACACGCTGCTGGTGCTGATCAGCGACCTGTACGAAGGCGGGGTGCGGGAAGACCTGCTACGCCGCGCGGCGGAGCTGACCGGGTCCGGGGTGCAGATGGTGGCGCTGCTCGCCCTGTCAGACTCCGGCGCACCCTCGTACGACCGGGAAAACGCCGCCGCCCTGGCCGACCTGGGCATCCCGGCTTTCGCCTGCACGCCGGACCTGTTCCCCGAACTGATGGCAGCCGCCATCCGCCGAGACGACCTGACCCAATGGGCAAGCCACATGACCAGCACAGAACGCTGAATCCCACCCCACCCCACCCCACCCCACCCGAACCGAACCGACGACGCCCCGCCCTGCCCCGGCGACCCCCCGCCCCTGCCCTGCCCCAGCCCGGCGACGCCCCGCCCCTGCCCGGCCCCGGCCCCGGCGACGCCCCGCCCCTCCCCGGCGCCACCCGCCCCGAATCGGGCAGTGAAGCCCCACCCCCGAATCGGGCGGTGACGCCCCACCCCGAATCGAAACGGTGAGGCCCCACCCTGAATCGGGTGGTGAAGACCCGCGCCAGGTCGGGCGATGAAGCCCCACCTCGGGGTCGGGCGGTGACGCCCCACCCCGAATTGAAACGGTTAGGCCCCACCCTGAATCGGGCGGCGAAGATCCGCGCCAGGTCGGGCGGTGCAGACCCGCCCGGGTCTAGGCGGTGAGAATCCCCGGGTCGAAATCGTGAGGCCCCGCACGTGATCGAAGCGGTGCAGCCCTACCCCGGATCGAGCGGCGAAGACCCGCCCCGGTTCGGGCGGTGAGGGCTTGCACCGGTCGGGCGGTGAAGCCTGCACTGGATCGGAGTGAGGAACCGCCCCGGCCCGGGCGGCGAAGCCCTGTCCCGGACCGGAGCAGTGAACGCCCGGCCCAGGTCGGAGTGGCGAGGGTCCGCACCAGTCGGGCGGGTGAAGACCCGCACCGGGTCGGAGTGGTGAGGATCCGTCCCGTGTCGGAGCAGTGAACGCCCGTCCCGACCGGAGCGGTGAGGGCCGCGCCAGTTGGGCGGGTGAAGACCTGCCCCGGGTCGGAGTGGTGAGGAACCGCACCGGGGAGGGCGGGGGTGAAGACCTGCGCTGGGTCGGAGTGATGAAGATCCGTCCCAGATCGGAGGGGCGAAAAATCCGCCGAATACTCGCCGCCCGCCGCCGGTCGCAACCGCTAGGGTCGCACCTGTGAAATCTTCCGGCCGGCGGGTCGTTTCCAGTGTGCTGTCCACCTTGCTGCTGGCCGCGCTGGTGACCAGCCCGGTCGCCCAGGCACGCCCGGTGCCCGCCGCCGGAGACGATCCAGCGGCGGCCGCGCCCGGCTTCGAGCCGGAACTCGGCAGGCGCATCCTCCGCGCGGAGTCCTACGCGCGTAGCCGCCCCGGATTCGCCGGGATCGTGGTGCACGACAGGCAGACCGGCGCCACCTGGCGCAACGCCAACTCGGACACGCTCATCTGGGCCTGCTCCACACCGAAGCTGGCGATGGTGGTCGACCTGCTCCTGCGCGACGACGCGGGCGCCGTCGATTTGACCGACGAGGATCGCGCGCTCATGCACGCGATGCTGAACACCAGCGACAACGACGCCGCGCACACGCTGTGGAACCGGTACGGCGGCGAGGACTTCGCCACCCGCTTCCCGTCATACGGCATGACCGACATGCGCTTCACCGACGAGCACCCGCACCACTGGGGCTGGATCCTCACCACGGCGGACGACCTCGGCCGCCTGATGGACTTCGTGCTCGAGAGGATGCCGGTCGAACACCGCGACTACATCGTCGGTGAACTGCGCGCGGTGGACGCGAACCAGCAGTGGGGCGTGTGGGGCGCGGGCCCGGCCGCGAAGCCGGGCAACAAGAACGGCTGGTCCGACGACAACAACGACGGCTCGTGGCTGGTGAACACGGTTGGCTTCGTCGGCCCGGACGAGCGCTACACGGTGGCGGTCATGAACAACACCCAGGTGGTGGAGGGTGGTTTCGAGACCGGCGTCGAAACGACCACCCGCGTCAACGAAATCCTGTTCCGGGGCTACTTCGGCTAGGGCACGTTCAGCGTCGGGTTCCGGTCGAAGAAGCCGGTCGGCTTGAGGGTGAACTTGGCGTGGTCGACCGGCATGATCGGCCAGTCCTCCAGGCGCGGCACGTGGGTCGGGCCGAAGGTGTGCCACAGCACGATGTCCTCGCCGTCGATGTCGCGACCGGCGGCGGTGTAGGCGGGCAGCCCGTCACCGCCGGGGCTCTGGTTCACAAAATCGCCGGCCGCGTACCGCTCGCCCGATGCGTACCGCGTGACCCACAGGTGCTTCGTGGCGAACGAGGCACGCGCGGCGATCACCGATTCTGGGTCGGCCAGCAGCGTCGGTGACTGCTGCACCGAAAGCGTGTAACCGACCGGCTCACCCATCCGGTTCAGCTTACCCGGGTTGACGATGCGCCAGACGCGGTTCGGTGCGGCCTCGCGGGCCGTTTCACTGGTCAGCCGCGTGGCCCTGGTGGTGAACGCGTTGCCGTGCTCGTTGCCTTCGCCCATCGGCGTGGGCACCACGTCGATTTCGTCGACGGCGTTCGCGCCGCCGTCGACCGCCATGTCGAGCCGCGCGCAGAACAGGTGCTGGTGGTACGGCGCGCCGAGGCCGGGCGCCACCTGCGTGGCGAAGTCGGATCCTTCCTCCGGATACGCCGAGGTGAACAGGAAACCGGTGAGCTTGACCTCGCATTCGATGGTGCCGTCGAGGTAGAGGTACCAGTAGAAGCCGTAGTCGTAATTTCCGACGGTGGTGAAGAAGCTGATCACGAGCCGGCGTTGCCTGCGGGTTTCGGCGATGCCGGTGAACAGGTCGCTGTGCTTCCACAGCGTGCCGAAGTCCTCCTCGTGCACGCAGATCGCGTTGTCGACGACCCGCGGATTGCCCAGTTCGTCGGCCACGGTGACGTCGAGATAGGTGATCTCGCCGAGGCAGTCACAGCCGAGCTTCAGCGAGTTCGCGTAACGGCCGAACAGGTACTCGCCGGTGTCGAAGTAGTTCTGCCAGAACCGGACCGGCGACGGATCGGCGTAGGGCACCACCATTTCGGCGATCGACGCGCGTTCTACGATCGGCCGTCCGCCGAACGCGAGCTTCCGCAGCACCAGCCCTTCCCGAGTGTCGAAGCCGACGCGCAACGACCAGTTGGCCCAGTGCAGTTCGTCGCCATCGAACCGGAAGGACGGCCCTTCCGGCTGACGGATCTCGATCGGCTTGAGCCCCTCGAGTGGCGGCCCGGCCACCTCCGGATCGTTGTAGTTGCCCGATTCCTCCGGTACCTCGAATACGCGGTGGTCGATCAGCTTGTGCAGCTTGCGCTCGATCAAGTCGACATAGGCACACAGCCCGTCCACCGGATGCGCCCAGCAGTGGTCCGCCGGAAAGTCCTGGCGGAAGGCGAGCACCCGCAGCAACCGCTTGCCCACCTCGTCCGGATACCCGTAGTTGCCCGCCGACAGCGGCGCAAAAATCACCGAGCCCGGATCGACGCCGCGTTTCTCCAGCGCCGCCAACCACTCTGGCGACTCGTTGAGGATCGGCCCGATGACGCCGAATTCCTCGTCGAGGATGGGCAACTGCCCGACCGCGGCGTCGATCGGGACGACCTCCACCGCCTTGGTCGTCAGAAAAACGCGCGCATCGCTCGCCGCGCCCGTTTTGAGGTTGAGCAGCAACGCGCGCGCCCGCCGCTCCGGCGCGGTCTCGTACTTGTCGGGCTCGTCCAGACCGACGTACGCGAACCGGGTGTCCGTGTTGACTTGCCCGGCGTCGGTCAGCACCCGCCGGACGTCGTTGATTTCGTCAGCGGTGAGCGCGGAGAGCGGATGCGGCGTCATCGGCGTTCCCTTCGTCGGCGGTCGCTTCCGGGGCTGTCACCCCACCGTCGATCACACCCGCCACCGCTGTCATCATCGGCACCGCGGATTTGACCCGAATGCCGTCAAATCCGCCGCCGTCCACCTCGCCTGGACTGCGTGTCCAAGCTCTGGACAGTTTGTCTATAGTGCTCGGCATGGGCACTCCGTACCTCGCGCTTGACCGGGCCAAGCTCGAAACCAACATCCAGCGGCTGCGCCACCGCCTCGGCGGCACCACGCTGCGGCCGCACGTCAAAACCGCGAAGTCGGTCGAGGTCGCGCGCCTGCTCTTCGACGGCGGAACCGGCCCGATCACCGTCTCCACCCTCGCCGAAGCGGAGGCCTTCGCCGACGCGGGCTTCACCGACATCCTCTACGCCGTCGGATTTTCGCCCGACAAGGTCGGCCGCGTGCGTGCGCTACGCGACCGCGGCGTCGACCTCGTCGTTTTGCTCGACAGCGTGGAGCAGGTGGTGCCCGGCATCCCCGCCCTGATCGAGGTCGACTGCGACGGCCACCGTGGTGGCCTGGTCCCAGGCGACCCCGCCGCACTGGAAATCGCGCGGGCACTTGGCGCCGACCTGCGCGGCGTGCTCACCCACGCCGGCGAGTCCTACTTCGCCGACAGCCCCGCCGCGCTCGTCGCCGCCGCGGAACAGGAGCGGCTCGCCGCGGTGACGGTCGCCGGCGATCTACGAGACGCCGGGCACAAGGCTCCCGTGGTGAGCGTCGGTTCGACGCCCACCGCTCACTTCGCCGAGGACCTCACCGGCGTGACCGAGGTCCGGGCCGGCAACTTCGTCTTCTTCGATCTCGTGATGGCCGGGATCGGCGTCTGCCGGATCGACGACCTCGCGTTGAGCGTGGTCACCACGGTGATCGGCCACCGCCGCGACAAGGGCTGGATCCTGACCGACGGCGGCTGGATGGCGACCTCACGCGACCGCGGCACCGAACGGCAGCGCGTGGACCAGCGCTACGGCCTCGTCGCCGATTTCGACGGCGAGCTGTACCCCGACCTGCTGATGGCCGACGCCAGCCAGGAGCACGGCATTCTCGCGCTCCGTCCTGGCAGCACCGAAACGTTGCCGGACCTGCCGATCGGCACCCGCGTCCGCATCCTGCCGATCCACGCCTGCGCGACCGCCGCGCAACACGACGAGTACCACCTCGGCGATGGCGAACGGTGGCCGCGAGTGCGCGGCTGGTGAACCCGGCGCTTCAGCTGCGCACGGGCTTGAGCGGGTCGTGCCCGAGGGACATCAGCTTGTGCCGCCAGGCCGCCTGGCCCTGGGTGGGCTCCAGGTCGTCGCGCCGTTCGGCGTGCACCCGGTCGACGACCTTGCGCATCACCCGCTCATCGTCATTGTCCAGGTCGACGCGCCGCTTGCGGAGCACCGCGAGCACCTGCCTGCCCAGCTCACGGCCCGCCTGATCCGGCAGCGCCTCGGTCTCGGGCCCGGCGCCGTCGGTGCGCAGCCACTCGTCCAGCTCGCGGGAGGTCATGTTCACCACGCGGTGGAACTCGTTCCAAAGTTCGTCGTCGAGGGACGGCATTCTCGCCTCCATCCGTCGAAGGTCGTGAAGATCGAGTACCCAGCCGCCCGGTGAGCTATTCGAGCGCGCGCAGGATCGGCGCGGCTTCGTCGGGGTGTACGCGCAGTTCGGTCCGCCGGTTCGCCGAATGGAAGGTGATCGCCTGCCGGTCCACCGCCTGCATGGTCAGCGCCCCCGGGTCGAATTCCCGGCCGTCCCAGGTCACCGGCTTCCCGCCGCCGACCGCGAGGTGTCCACCCTGCTCCGCGCCCCCGGTCAGCTCGGCGTCCTTGAGCACGCACGGAATCTCGACGCGTTCGCCGCGCGCGATGGCGTCCGCCCTGGTGCGCCGCCGCCGTCGCTCCCGCACGTCGAACCAATCGACGAGCGGTGCGAGGTGCCCCACGAGCACCAAGAGCCCGCGCCCGACCAGCGCCAGCAGTTCGGCCATGAACCCAGTTCTACCGGGATCGTTCAGCCGATGCCCAGCTTGCCCGCCAGCCTTCCGAGCCAGGCGGTGACCTCGTCGGGTTCACGATCCGGCAGGCCGAAGATCAGCTCGGTCACGCCGATCGACGCGAGGTGCGCGATCCGGCCGGGGTCCGGCTTCCCGCTCAACGCGGCAACCTCCGGCTCGCCCGCGCGGCCCGCTTCGCGCCAGATCCGCCGCAGCAGCGCCACCTGGTCGTCGATTTCGACGTCGCCGGGAGTGGTGAGCCAGCCGTCGGCCGATTTGGCGATCCACCGGAATGTCCGCTCCGTGCCTCCAGCGCCGACCAGCACCGGGATGTGCGGTTGGACCGGCTTCGGCCACGCCCAGCTCGCGCCGAACGAGACGTACTCCCCGGCATAGCTCGCTTCTTCCGCCGTCCACAGCGCACGCATCGCCTCGAGGTACTCGCGCAGTACAGTCCGCCTCTTCGCCCCCGGCACCCCGTGATCGGCGAGTTCGTCGACGTTCCAACCGAAACCCGCGCCGAGCGTGACCCGCCCGCCGGAGAGGTGGTCCAGGCTGGCGATGGTTTTCGCGAGCGTGATCGGGTCGCTTTCGACCGGCAACGCCACCGCGG
Organism: Amycolatopsis albispora; assembly: GCF_003312875.1. Lineage (NCBI taxonomy): Bacteria > Bacillati > Actinomycetota > Actinomycetes > Pseudonocardiales > Pseudonocardiaceae > Amycolatopsis > Amycolatopsis albispora. The sequence goes on along the minus strand of NZ_CP015163.1, from coordinate 3,362,105 downwards.
TCGCCAGCCGGATGCGCGTGGTCACCGAGGCGGCGGTCGCCAGCGCCACCCACGGATCGAGGGTGCGCAGGTATCGGTCGTCCGGCAGGGCCGCGCCACCGGTACCCGGGTGCGGCGCCTCCCGCTTGACCGGGATGTGGGTGTGTTCCGGCACGTAGAACGTGTCGAAACCGGCTGCTTCGGCGGCCTTGGCCGCGGCGGCGGGCGCGATGCCCCGGTCGCTGGTGAACAGCACGATCCCGTGTCTCACCCGGCGGACGTTATTAGAACGTGTTTCAGTTTGCAACCCTGTCACGGGCGCTCGCGACGGCCTGACCGGCGCCGGAACCGTCAGCGCGGGCGACGATCCGGCCGCCCTCGACGCGGATCGCGACCTCCGTGTTGTCGCCGTCGTCCCCGATCGCGGGCACACCTGCCGCCGCGGCGAGTGCTCCCGATGCGTCGCCGACCACCCGCAGCCGAGGCCAGGCCGTCACCGGGAACGCCGGACGCAGGCAGCTCGTGAACTCGGCAATGGTCAGCCGGGCCAACGGCATCAGCTCGTCCGGCGATGCGGTGACCAGGACGGCGGTCACCACGTCGTCCGAACGAACGGCCTGCTCCACGGCGGCCAGCCGGTTCAGCCCGAGAACCACTACGATGCCGTCGTCCTCGAGCGATACGTCCTCGCCGTGCACCAGATCGACCGCCGTCGGCGGCACCCATGGCTCGTCCACCTTCCGGCTCGGCGAAATCGTCGACGGGGGCGCCCACCAGTCGTTGAGGTCGAGGCCCGCCAGCCACTCGCAGGTGCTGACCACGTCGAACGGTTCGACGAAGCCCGGCGCGGCCGCCGCCAGCCGGCTCGCGCCCTGCAACGTTGTCGAAACCGACTCGGCGACCCGGACCAGCCGGCGCGGCGGCGCGCCGGGCGGTCGCTCCGGCGGCTCCAGCCGTTCCATCGCCAGGCCGAGCAACAGCCCGTTGAGCTTCATCAACTGCGTGAACGGCTGTCGAAGCCGTTCATCGGAGCTGACCTCGGCGACCAAGTCCATGCCGAGGCGCGCGGTGTCGGGCGCATCGACGTCCGCGATCGGCAGCCTGCTCACCCAAGTCCGCGCAAGCGACCCGAGTGCTTCACGGAGGTCACGGCCAGGTTCGGCGTGTGGGGGAGGGGTCGCCTGCTCGGCCAGGTCCGCCAGCACCGCGAAATACAGGGCGCGCTTGCCGGGGAAGTTGGAGTAGACGGCACCCCGGGTCAGCTCGGCGCGCTCGGCGATCGAGTCGACCTTCGCGTCGCGGAAGCCGCGTTCGGTGAACTCCTCGCGTGCGGCTTTGAGCACCTTCGCCCGGTTGCGCTCCTGCAGTTCCGCCCTGCTGAGCCGAGCCATCGTCCTCCCTTTCCGGCGTTCAGATGACGCTAACATCTGATCCGCTTCGTGGGTCAGAAGTCGATGCCCGCGTCGTGCACGAGGTGGCGTGCGCGGTCCGCGAGCTGCCGCGCCGCAACGGGAGAGCGGTTCACGATGGGGCCGATCTCGTCGTACGGCATCGCAAAGAGGTCGCGCAGCACAAACGTGAGTCGTTCCGCCGGAGTCAACTGCTCCAGTGCGATCACCAGCGCGAGCCCCACGGAATCGGCGAGTCGCGCTTCGTTCGACAAATCGACGTCCGCTTCTCGCCCACGTAGCTGCTCGATGCACACCCGCGCGACCACCGCCGTCAGCCAGCTGCCGAGGTTGTTGTCGACGCCCGCGTCCGTCAGCCGAGCCAGTGCCTCCCGCATCGCGGCGTCCGCTGCGTCCGGCGAGCCGAGCAGCCGGTGGGCGACCGTTCGCAGCTGAACGCGGTGCGCATCGAACGCCTCCGCCGGGATCGTGCCGTCGTCCACTTTCACGTCCTTCCGTCATCGCACTGACGCCCGGCAGGCGGCCGATGTGACAACGGGGCTTTTCCGGCGGACGCCGGATGGGTATATCGATAGGTGTGAACAAGCGCGCGAAGACAACCGATCGGCTGGCCAAATACCAGTCGATGCGCGATTTCACGCGCACAGCGGAACCGGCCGGTGACGGCAAGACGCAGCCCGCGGGCAACCGCTTCGTGGTGCAGCGCCACCGCGCCCGCCGCCGGCACTACGACGTCCGGCTGGAGATCGACGGCGTGCTGGTCAGCTGGGCGGTGCCGAAGGGACCGACGCTCGACCCCAAGGCACGCCGGATGGCCGTGCACGTCGAGGACCACCCGATCGAGTACGCCGACTTCGAGGGCGTGATCCCGGCGGGCGAGTACGGCGGCGGCGATGTGATCGTCTGGGATCGCGGCACCTGGGAGCCGGTCGACACCGACGACCCGCTGAAGGCCATCGAGAACGGCAACCTCCACTTCAACCTCTACGGCGAAAAACTGCACGGCCTGTTCGTGCTGGTCCGCCCGCGCCGCGCGGAGTCCGAGAAGGACCAGTGGTTTCTCCTGCACAAGCAGGACGAATACGCGGAGCCCGGCTGGGACGCCGAGGACCATCCGAAGTCGGTGAAGACCGGCCGCACGAACGACGAGGTCGCCGCCAATCCCGATGCGCTGTGGCGCAGCGACCTGCCTGCCGCCGAGGCCGAGGTCCGGATGGGCACGCGGCAGTGGGAGCCGCCGACCGAGGACGAGATGGCCGCCCTCGAGGAACTGGGCGCGAAGGGCACCTGGGAACTCGCCGGCCGGTCGCTCAACCTGACCAATCTGGACAAGGTGCTGGTGCCCGGGCGCGATGGCGAGGAGCCGCTGACCAAGCGCGACCTGATCCGCTACTACACGTTGATCGCGCCGACGATGCTGCCGTACCTGGCCGGTCGCCCGCTGAACACCCACCGCTTCCCGAACGGCACCGACAAGCCCGGGTTCTGGCACAAGGAAGTGCCCAGCCACGCGCCGAAGTGGCTGAAGCGCTGGCATCACGAGCAGGCCGAGGCCGGCGACGTCGAGTACTACCTCGTGCCGGACAGCCTTCCCGCGATGGCGTGGCTGGCGAACTACGGCGCGATCGAGCTGCACGCGTGGACGTCTCGGGTGCCGGACGTCGAACACCCGACCTGGGCGCTGTTCGACATCGACCCCGGCCCGGAAACCTCGTTCGACGACCTGCTGGTGCTGGCGCGCCTGCACCGCACGGCGCTGTCGCACCTCGGTCTCGAAGGCCGTCCGAAGGTCACCGGCCAGCGCGGCATCCAGGTGTGGGTGCCGGTCGAACCGCGGTACACCTTCGCCGAGACCCGCGCCTGGACCGAGACCGTGTCGAAGACGATCGGCCGGACCGTGCCCGACCTGGTCAGCTGGAAGTGGACCAAGGACAAGCGCAAGGGCCTGGCGCGGCTCGATTACACGCAGAACGTCATCAACAAGACGCTGGTCGCGCCCTACAGCATCCGGCCGCGCCCGGGGGCGCCGGTTTCGGTGCCGATCGAATGGGACGAACTGGATGATCCGGAGCTGGCCCCGGACCGCTGGACCGTGCGCAACCTGTTCGACCGGCTCAAGGACGCCGGCGATCCGTTCGCCGCGTTGCTCGGTGTCGAGCAACGCCTGCCCAAGCTGTAGACCCTCCGTTTCGTCGATCCCGGCTGTCACCTGGTTCGACGGTGACGCCGCCGGACTCAGGCGGAGTAGGTCTGGATTTCCGTGGCCTTCAACGCCGCCCACAGCCGGGCGCCCGGCGTGATGCGCAGTTCGGCGACCACCGCGGGTGTGATGTCGGCGTGCACAGACGGTTCCCCGTCGAGATGGACGCGGATCGTGTGCGCGTGCTGCTCCAGCCCCAGCACGGTGACCGGCCAGGTGTTGCGAGGGCTGCCGGTCGGCCGGTCGGGGTGCAGGCTGATGGCGGTGGGGGAGAAGGCCACGTGCACGGCACCGGTTGCGGGTTCGGCGACCGTGAGCTGACCGCCGTTGTCGAGCACGACCGTGGTGCCGTCGGCCTTGCCGCGGTGCAGGTTCAGCCCGACCAGCTGCGCGATGTAGTCCGTGCGGGGCCGACGCGCCACTTCGGCGGGGGCGCCTTCCTGCACGACCTGGCCCTGCTCGACGATCACCAGCCGATCCGCGAGCACCATCGCGTCGAGCGGATCGTGGGTGACCAGCAGCGTGCGGCCCGGGTAGTCGGCGAGATGGCGTCCCAACTCGGCGCGGATGTGCAGGCGGGTGCCGGCGTCGAGCGCCGCGAGCGGCTCGTCGAGCAGCAGGAGCTCGGGATCGGTGACCAGGGCACGCGCGAGCGCGACCCGCTGCGCCTGTCCACCCGACAGCGACCGCGGCCGGGTGTGGTGGTGGGCGTCAAGCCCGACCTTGTCCAGCCAGGCCGCGGCCAGGCGTCTTGCCGTGGTGCGCTCGGTGCCGCGCGCGCGAAGTCCGAAAGCGACGTTCTCCAGCGCAGACAGGTGGTTGAACAGCAGGTAGTCCTGGAAAACGACGCCGATCGGCCGGTGCTCGGCGAGCACGAACTCCCGAGGCGGTTCGTCCCAGACGCGGTCGTCCAACCGCAACGAACCCTCGCTGATTGGCAGCAGTCCGGCGAACGACCGCAGTGCGGTGGTCTTGCCCGCACCGTTCGGCCCGAGCAGGGCGACCACTTCGCCAGGCGCGACCGCCAGCCGCAGGTCGAGCCGGAACCCACTGTCCCGATCGACCTGGAAATCGGCGTGCAGCGTCACGACACCCCCCGGATCCAGCGGTCCCGCAGGCTGGCCAGCACCACGACCGACACGATGAGCAACACCATGCTCAGCACGATCGCCGCATCCGGATCGGCTTCCAGCGCCAGGTACACCGCGAGCGGCATCGTGGTGGTCTCGCCGGGGAAGTTTCCGGCGAAGGTGATCGTGGCACCGAACTCACCGAGCGCACGCGCCCAGCACAACACCGTGCCCGCCACGATCCCCGGCGCGATCGACGGCAGCGTGACCCGCCGGAAGGTCAACCAGCGCGACGCGCCCAGCGTCGCGGCCGCTTCTTCGTAGCGAGGGTCGGTGGCCCGGAGCGCGCCCTCCACGGAGATGACCAGGAACGGCATCGCGACGAACGCCTCGGCGATCACGACACCGGCTGTGGTGAACGGCAGCGAGATGCCGAACCACGAGTCGAGGTACTGGCCGATCGGCCCGCGCCTGCCGAGCACGAGCAGCAGGGCGACACCGCCGACGACGGGCGGCAGCACAAGCGGCACGGTCACCAGCGCCCGCAGCACTCCCCGGCCGCGCAGTTCACCGCGGGCCAGCACCCACGCCAGTGGCACACCGAGCACCAGGCAGATCACCGTGGCCAGGCTCGCGCACACCAGTGACAGCCGAAGCGCCTCGCCGACTTCGGGGCTCAGGAGCTGGCTGGGCAGCGTGCTCCACGGCGCCCTGATGATCAGCCCGGCCAGCGGCACCACCAGGAACGCCAGGCTGAGCAGTGCGGGAACGAGCAGGATGAGGGGGAGCCGCCCCCGTGCTCTGCGGCGCGTGGTCATCGCGTTGTCATGGGGCGTCGAAGCCCGCCTCGCCGAGCACGGCGCGCCCGCGTTCCGACAGCACGAACTGCAGGAACGCTCCGGCCGTGCTGGCGTTGGGTGCCTTCGCCAGCGTGGCGATCGGGTAGTCGTTGACCGCCTTGTCGGCCTCCGGGAACGCGATGCCGTCGACCTCGCCGCCGGCGGCCTTGACGTCGGTCCGGTAGACGAGCGCGGCATCGACCTCGCCGAGGCGGGCCTTGGTCAGCGCCGCTTTGACGTCCTGCTCGAGTGTGTCCGGTGCGGCCGTCACCCCGGCGGCCTCGAAGACCTTCTTGGCCGCCGCGCCACAGGGCACCTTCTCGTCGCACAACGCGATCTTGCGGTCGGCGTTGGCAAAATCGACGAGCCCGGTGATCCTTGCCGGATTGCCCTTGGGTACCGCGATCTCCAGGCGGTTCCGGGCGAAGGTGACCGGCTCGCCGCTGGCCGCGCCGGTGTCGCTGACCTGCTTCATGTTGGCTGGCGCGGCGGAGGCGAACACGTCCGCGGGCGCGCCCTGGTTGATCTGCTGCGCGAGCGCCGAGCTGCCGGCGAAGTTGAAGGTGACCTTCGTGCCTGGGTTCGCGGTCTCGAACTCCCGGCCGAGCTTGGTGAAGGACTCGGTGAGCGAGGCTGCGGCGAACACGGTGACCGGTCCGTTCACCGCGCCGGTGGCGTTGTTGTCGCCTACCGGTGCCTCGCTGCCGCAGGCGGCCAGCACCAGCATCGCGGCCACCAGGGTCGTACTGATCCGCAAGTTCGGCATGATCGGCAGTGTAGCTACGCGATCGCGGAAGAAAACCTGTGATGCGGTATCTATTGCGGATCGACTGTGAGACCCCGCGTGAGGTCGCGCCGCGGCAGCGGGCTCGAATAGACCACGCTCGTGGTGACCGAACCCAGACGGGCGATCCGCCCGGTGACCGTCTCCAGGTGCCGCATCGACCGGGCGAGGACCTTCAGGACGAAACAGTCCTCGCCGGTGACGTGGTGTGCCTCCAGGATCTCCGGTGTGGCCGCGAGCAGATCCTGGAACGGCTTGTAGTTGCCCGTCGGGTAACGCAGGCGCACCAGTGCGGTGATGGCCAAGCCGAGTCGTTCTGGGTCGACCACCGCGGAGTAGCCGGTGATGACCCCGGCTTCCTCCAGGCGGCGCACCCGCTCGGTCACCGCGCTCGGCGACATCGCGACGGTCCTGGCGAGGTCCGCGTAGCTGGCGCGACCGTCGAGCTGGAGTGCCTCCAGGATGCGCCAGTCGGTGTCGTCCAGTGATTCAACGGTCATCGCTCCTGGATACCAGGGAAGTGGCGGCGAACCCAGCAATACGCCGTGGAACTTCGGTTCCCTGCGACAGCTCGCCTGTCTAGCGTTCTTCTCATGACGATCACTTCCTCGGATGCCGTGTCCTACTTCGCCACCCAACTGCGGTTCCGCACCGACGCCGCCGACGTGCACGCCGCGCTGGAGTCGGGGACCCCCGGGTTCACCCTGCTGGATTCGCGGGGCGACGTGGCCTGGGCACAAGGCCGCATCCCGGGCGCGCTGCACCTGCCCACGGCCGAGATCGCCCGCCGTGGCCTGGACCTGCTCGACCCGACCCTGCCGGTGGTCACCTACTGCTGGGGGCCGGGCTGCGACGGCGCCACCAAGGCGGCTCTGGCCGTGGCCAAGCTCGGCTTCCACGTCAAGGAGATGATCGGCGGCATCGAGTACTGGATCCGCGAAGGCTTCGGCGTCGAAACCGACGACGGCATCGTGCGACGGCCCGCCGACCCGCTGACGTCGCCGACCGCCGGAGTCACCTGCGACTGCTGAGGCTGGGCCGGATAAAGGCGTGGACAGCGATCCTCGGGGCTGGCTAGCCTGCTAGGCATGTCCAGCCCCGAGGCGTCCAGACGGTAGCCGACCGCGAATTGTCCTATTCGGACATCGCTGAACGCTGCCGTTTTCCCGACGTCCTCAATGGGGTCCTTCATGCCTTTTGCCGTCTACCTGCTCGGGCTGGCCGTATTCGCCCAGGGCACTTCCGAATTCATGCTGTCCGGGCTCATCCCGGCGATCGCCACTGATCTGCGCGTTTCCGTTCCCGCCGCGGGCCTGCTCACCTCCGGTTTCGCGGTGGGGATGGTCGTCGGCGCGCCCTTGATGGCGGCGCTGAGCCTGCGCTGGCCACGCCGCCGCGCGCTGGCGATTTTCCTGACCACCTTCGTGGCGGTCCACATTGTCGGTGCGCTGACCACGAGCTACGAAGTACTGCTAGCCACTCGCGTCGTCGGGGCCTTGGCTAACGCCGGATTCTGGGCCACCGCACTGGCGACCGCCAACGCGATGGTCCCGTCGAACGCCAAGGCCCGCGCCACGTCCATTGTGGTCGGCGGAGTCACCGTCGCCTGCGTTGCCGGTGTGCCGGCCGGCGCTTGGCTCGGGCAGCAGTGGGGTTGGCGCTCGGCCTTCTGGGCCGTCGCGTTGGTTTCGCTGCCGCCGCTCATCGCGATCCTGCGGACGATTCCGGCCGGTCGGCCGGACATCGCGGAGTCAGGTGTGCGCGGTGAACTGCGGTCGCTGCGTAACCCTCGGCTGCTCGTGGTTCTGCTGGTGGCCGCGTTGGTGAACGGCGCGACCTTCTGCGCCTTCACCTATCTCGCGCCGCTGTTCACTACCGATACTGGGCTCAGTGAGGGCTGGGTTCCGGCGTTGCTCGCATTGTTCGGCGTCGGCTCGTTCCTCGGGGTGACGATCGGCGGCCGGATCGGCGACACGCATCCGGTGCCGTTGCTGGCCACCGGCATGGTGGCGCTGATCGTGGGCTGGTCGTTGTTCGCGATGACGGCAGGTAACACGTTCGCCGTCATTGTACTCGTGCTGGTGCAAGGAACGCTCGCTTTCGCGACCGGGTCCACGTTGATTTCCCGTGTGTTCTACCTCGCGGAAGAAGCGCCCACACTGGCTGGCGGATTCGCCACGGCTGCTTTCAACGTCGGCGCCGCTGTCGGGCCGTGGCTCGGTGGCATCGCCATCGGCACCGGGCCGGGGTTCCGCGCACCGTTGTGGGTCAGTGCGGCGTTGATGGTCGCGGCGTTCGCCGTTGCCCTTGCCGCACAGGGTGTTCGGAAGCGAGTTCGCCAGTGACGTGGTGAAGTTGGGCCGGGCACCGTATTCCTCAAATCGAGGAGCGGTGCCCGGCCTTCAGTTCATGCACCGACGGGCCACCCAGGAAGCACCAGACGGCGATCACCGGATCGCAGATGGCGCAACCGAGGGAGGAATGCTCGGCGAACGGCAGAATCGGGGCGCCTTTCCAGTGGTGCAAGGCATCCCACGCCGTGTGGAGCAGCCAGCCGATGCCGATGAAGGTCCACGAATCGAGCCCGCGGTAGGCGACGTAGGTGACCACGGCCGCGAACGCGAGTTCCCACGGGCCGAAGCCGCCGCTGCTGAGGTAGGCGGCTCCGGCGCCCGCGACCATCACCGCGTTGAACCGGCGACGGTTGTGCGGTTCACGGATGAACGAATTGAGGCAGACGTAGGCGATCCCGACCAGGATCGGGGCGATGATGAGCACGTGCCGGACGTTAATCCGGCCCAGGCGCGCCCGACACCGGCTGAATCGCCAACTTCCCCCGGATTATCGCCAACTGTCCCGATGTGCGGCGGCGAACTCGGCGAACGTGCGGGCGGGACGCCCGGTCACCTCGTCGACGGTGGTGGTGACACGGTCCTCGGCACCGTGGCGAATCTGCTCGTCGAGCGCTGCGAGTACATCGGCGAACTCCGAGGGCAGCCCGGTCGCGGTCAGCAGCGCGGCGAATTCGCCGGTGGTGACGGGACGATGGCGTACCGGCTTGCCGGTGACCTCGCTGATGATGCTCGCCGCGTCGGCGTAGCTCAGTGCCTGCGGGCCGGTGATCACATGGTCGGTGTTGTGCGGCAACGGATCGAGCAGAGCGCGGACGGCGACCGCGGCGATGTCGTCGGCGTCGACAAAGGCGACACGACCCGAGCCGGTCGCGGTGACGATCTCGCCCGTCGACCGAATGCTCCGCGCGACGGCGTGCTCGCCGGAGAAGTTCTGCATGAACCAGGACGGCCGCAACACCGTCCATTCCGGAAACCCCACCCGCACCAGGCGCTGGAGTTCGCCCAGTTGGGGAGTGTCCTCGGTGATCGCCGACGAACTCAGCAGTACGACCCGGCGTACACCGTGGTCCCGGGCCTCGGCCAGGAACGGTTCGACGATCGGCACCGGGTCGGCCACGCCGATGGGAGGCACCAGGTAGATCCGGTCGACGTCGGCCAATGCCGGACCGTAGGTTTCCGGTTCCCTCCAGTCAAAACGAGTCTGACCGGCCAGAGCCGGCTTGCGGGTGGCGACACGGGCGGACGAACCGACCAGGGCGGCAACCCGGCTGCCGGTTGTGCCGGTTCCGCCGATGACCAGCGTCGTCATGTCGTCGATGTCGTGGAGTTGGCGAACGACATGAGCTCGCCGGCGCCACCCATCGCTTCGGCAGCGGCCAGCGGGCTCCAGTAGTCGCGGTAGTGCGCAATTTCCCCGTCTTTCGCGGTGATGACCGCGATGTAGCGCATGCGGTAGGGCTGCCCGCTGGCCACGATCGTCCCGGCCACCTCGAACTCCGCGACGACCCGATCGGCGTCGGCCACTTCGTGGATCTCACGAGCTACCACGCGCTCCGGAGCGAGGTAGTTGTTGTAGTCGCGCAGGTACTCGCGCACGGCGTCGCGGCCGTCGAGGCGGCTTGGATATTCAGCGGAGGCGAAGGGGAACTCGAGGACTCCGTCAGCTGCCCAAAGGTCGGCGAAGCCGGTCATATCCTGCACCAGGATTCGGCGCAGACCCTCTTCTACCAGGTCACGGGCGGTTCTAGGCACTACAACTCCTGCAAGTCGACGAATGGACGATACGGCACCGTCCCGTCCACAACCCTACGCGGGACGGGTCCGTCCCGTCCAGTCGTATGCTGTGGGGCATGACCACTCGTCGCACTCCGACCGGCGCGGCCGTGCTCCAGCCCCGGATCACTTCGGCCATCACCGATGCCGTCCTGGATGAGCTCGCCGTCTGCGGTTACGGCCGCCTGTCGATGGAGGCCGTGGCCAGGCGTGCTGGGGTCGGGAAGAGTGCCCTCTACCGCCGCTGGCCGTCCAAGCAGGAGATGGTGCTCGCGGTGTTGTCGGAATTCAGCGTTCCGTTGGCGGAGGTGCCCGACACCGGCTCGCTGCGTGGTGACCTCCTGGCCACCGTGGATGCGCTCCGTGACTGGTTCACCCATTCGCACTTTTCCGCGATCTTCCCGGATCTGACCGCCGAGGCCGGGCGAAACCCCGCGCTGGCTGCCGCTATCCAGGCGATGATCGGTGAGCCGCGACGTCGGCAGGGTGCGGCTATGTTGCGCAGAGCGATCGCGCGCGGTGAACTGCCCGCTGACCTGAACCTGGAAATGGCCCTCGATTTCCTTCCGGGGCCGCTGTTCTGGCGATTGGGTGTGCGGAAAGTGGCTCTGGATCCCGGATATCGAGAAGAGTTGGTCGAGTTCCTGTTGCGAGCCTTGGGGTCGGGGTCTTCGTCAGGCTCTTGACCTTGAAACACCCATTCGTGGCAGGAACAAGTGTTCGATTGTTGGGTATCGTTGTCTGCATGAAGCGATCCCAATTCTTTTCCCTCAGTTCTGCTGCTATCCAAGGGTTCGACGACAGCTCGGTTGTCGACGCCCTGTTCAGCGCGAAGCGGCTGAGCGCGCAGCTCGAAGCGATCGAACTGCGCGCGATCCACCGGTTGACCGAGTTGCGTGGCGACACGCGTTCGGTCGTCGACGAGGTGGCATTCGAGCTGTCTCTGTCGAGACGCGCCGCGGAGAACCTCGTCAGACTCGCTCGCGATGTCATGCACCGCTTGCCGAACGTGCTAGCGGCGATGGAGGCCGGTGCCTTGAGCCGACTTGCCGCAGAGAAGATCTCCGACGTGGTGGCACCGTTGCCGGACGACTTGGCCGGCAAGGTGGACGTTGCCCTGGTCGGCCGGATCACCGCCAAAGACGCTGGTCAGATCCGGCGCATCACCCGCGATCTCGTCCACAAGATCGACCCGGATGGTGCCGAAGCGCGAGCGAGAGCACGAAGATCGGATCGAAGGGTCGAGATTCGTCATCGTGATGACTCGATGGCGCAGCTGGCCGCAGAGTTGCCCGCCGAGGTGGCCTCGACGATCTACGCTCGAGTCAACCGCATTGCTCGGACCATGCGGTCCCGCAAGGAAAAGCGCACCATGGACCAGCTTCGTGCCGACGTGTTCGCCGAGTTGCTCCTGGGGGAGCGTACTGGTGCGCCTCGTGCCGAGGTGTTCATCCATGTGGCGGCAGACGCGGCATTGGGCATCACCGATCGGGCCGCGGAGTTGGTGGGGCATGGTCCCATCCCGGCCTCGATCGCGCGCGACATCATGAAGCAACCGAACAGCGTCTGGCGCAAGGTGATCACGGATCCCGCCAGCGGGGCTCCACTGGATGTGGGACGTTCCCGGTATCGGCCACCCGCTCACCTCGCCGACTACGTGCGAGTGCGAGACCGGGTGTGCCGGATGCCGGGCTGTCACCATCCGGCGCAGTGCGCTGACCTGGACCACAACCGAGAGCGGGTCAAGGGCGGCGACACCAGTTGCCAGAACCTCTGCGTGCTCTGCCGCTCCCATCATCGGCTCAAGGACGCGCCCGGCTGGAAGTTCGATCTCAACCGCGAAACAGGCGAGCTGACCATCACGACCCCGACGGGGCGCAGCCGTACGACGAAGCCGACTCCGCTTTTCCCGGCGAGCCCGCAACAAGCACGCGCCGCCTGATCAACGATGACGAACGGTGTTCAAATCCGTCCAGCCGCCGCCGGCGGCCAGGGCGGTCAGCACCCGATCGATGTGCTCGGCCACCACTGCCAGGTCGGCATGGAGCAGGGCCGCGCGGTCGACGTCGAGCGGTTGGTCGTCGTCCCACCAGAGCCCCACGGCGGCGCCGGTCGTCAGGAACATGGACTGCACCAGCGGCGTGAGCGTTCCGCGTTCAAGTTCATCACAGACGGCGAGCAGCTCACGGATGCGGCGGATGGCGTCGGCCGGGGTGCCGGTCCAGGAACTGTCCGGCCACACCTGATCGCTCAACTCCAGCCACAAACGCCAGCCGGCGAGCAGGTCGGCGTCGTCCCCGGGTGTCCACGAGAGCGACCAGTCCATGGTGCAACGGTGCGCCACGTGGTGCTGTTCGGTCAGCACCTCGTGCCAGAGTTCACACAGGCGGGCAGTCCGTGTGACCACCTGTTGCGGTTGATGGGTGAACGTCTGCTGTTCGGCGTTGTAACCGACATCAGGCATCTCGGCGCCGTAACACGATCGCCGCACTGCCGAGGGCCAGCGTTACGTAGAGCACGATCGCGACCGCCGCACCTGCCTGGGAAAGAACCAGCTCCGGCCCCATCCCGAACTTTCCAGACCCGGCCAACTGCTCCGGAAGGTGGGTGAGCATGACCGACGTCGTCCAGGACGCCCATTCACCTGGCAGCTTCTGGGTGACCAGTGGAGCGACGTACCAGTATGCGACGAGCGCCGAGATTGCGCCGGCAGTCGAGCGCAGGAGCGTGCCGAGGCCAAGTCCCAGCATGGCGTATACAACGGCGATTGAGCCTGCGGCCAGCATCCGCGGGGCCTCTTCGGCGAGTGTGCTCGTGTGACCGACGACGATGCGGTCACCGATCATTGCCCGGCTCAGAAAGAACGAGCCGAACTCGACGATTTGACCGACGGAGAACGCGACCGCGGCAAGCACCAGGGCCTTGCCCGCGAGCACCTTCGTCCGCTGAGGTACCGCGGTGAAGCTGGTGCGGATAAGACCGCTGGAGTGTTCGCTGGTTATTGCCAGGACACCGAGAATCGCCAGGCCGACGCCGGCCAGCCACGAGGTGAAGCCCGTCAACGGGGAGAGGATGACGGTGTCGCGGCGAGCGGGTGTGGCGTCCCAGAAGTTCACGACGGTCATGGTCATCAGAGCGACCAGGCCGAGGATGGCAGGAACGATTGTGAGGATCACGTAGGTGGAGCGAACCGATCGCAGTTTCACCCATTCCGAGCGCAGGATCCCAGTCATCCGACATCCCTCCGGTGGATCAGCACGGTGGCGACGGCCAAAAACACGACGGCCAGCCCGAGCGCGCTAGCTGGATTGGTCAGCAAGGTCGAACTGATTCGTTCACGCCACGGCTCCGGCAGGAACCCGCTGATCATCGGCAAGACGAACAACAACAGCACAAGGAGGGAAACAGCACCGGCCGTGGATCGCAGCACTGTTCCGGCACCGAGACCGATCAACGCCACCAACCCGACCGTTGTTCCGGCGCCGAGCAAACCAGGTGCTTCGCTGGCCAGATCGTGGTAGCCGGGGAAGTCACGGTCGCCGAATATCGCCTTGCTGATCAGGTGGATGGCGAAGGTTGCGCCGATGCCTGCGACGAGCGACAAGGCACTGATTGTGATTGCCTTTGCCGTGAAGACAGAAGTCCGGCGCGGTAGCACGGTGAGGGTGGTCCGGATCAGGCCGGTCGCATATTCGGCGGTGATGGTGAGTGACCCGAGAATGCCCAGGCAGAGCTGGAGAACGGGAAGCAGGGTCTCCTCGATGGAACCATCCGACAACGAACTGCGGCGTTCGATCGTCATCGAATCCCACGTCCGTCCCCACGCCCAGGCAAGGACCGCGCCGACGACCACACTGCACAACACCATGCCGAGCACGTACTGGGTCGACCGCACTGAACGGAGTTTGTGCCATTCGGCGGCCAGTGCCGCGGTCATCGCGCCGCCCGGTAGTCGACGCTGTCCGCGGTCAGCTCCAGGTACGCCTCTTCCAGCGACGCGCTGCGGGGCATGACCTCGTACACCGGGATGCTGCGTGCGGCGGCTATTTCTCCGATGCCGTCAACGCCCATTCCGTGCACAGACAGTGCTTCGTCGCTTTCCTTGACGACCTCGGCACCGGCGTTTCGGAGGGCGTCTGTCAACTCGAGAGCGCGTGGGGAGCGGACGAAAACGCCGCGCTGGAAACGTGCCTCGAGTTCACGAACGGAGGTGTCGGCGATCAGGCGTCCGCGGCCGATGACGATGAGGCGATCGGCGGTGAGGGCCATCTCGCTCATCAGGTGGCTCGACACCAGCACGGTTCGGCCGTCGGCGGCCAGCGACCGCAGCAGTTCGCGGATCCAGCGCACCCCATCGGGATCCAGGCCGTTGACCGGTTCGTCGAGCAGCAGGACGGCGGGGTCGCCGAGCAAGGTGGCGGCGAGTCCCAGCCGTTGCTTCATGCCCAGCGAGAACTTGCCGGCACGCTTCCGAGCCACGTCGCTCAGACCGACCTGTTCCAGTACTTCGCGCACCCGCGCCGGGCCGATGCCGTTTGTCAATGCGAGGGAAAGCAGGTGGTCGTAGGCGCTGCGACCACCATGAACCGCGTTCGCGTCGAGCAGGGCACCTACTTCGGACATCGGCCGCCGCAGGGTTGCGTACCGGCGGCCGCCGACGAGTGCCTCGCCGGTGTCGGGTGCGTCCAGCCCCAGCACGATTCGCATGGTGGTGGACTTCCCGGCGCCGTTCGGTCCCAGGAAACCGGTGACAGCGCCGGGCCGCACCGTGAAGGACAGGTTGTCGACCGCGGTCGCCCGGCCGTAGCGTTTGCTCAGTTCACGCACTTCGATCACGCTCGCAGGCTAGGAACGGCGGCACGGTCGCCGCTGTCCTCGAAGGTCGCTCCCGGTGTTCACCAAAGTCGTTAGCCTCACCGCATGGGCCGAGTGGTGATAGCCGTGATCGCCGTGCTGGTGGACGTGGTCTGGCTGGCGCCGGACCGGGTGGCTGGTGCGGGCTGGTGGGCAGCGCCGTTGTTCGCCGGTGCGATCGCGCTGCTTCTGCTGTGGCGCCGAGCTGTGGCGGGGTTCGCCGTGGCGGCGGTGCTGGCGTGCCTCACCGGTGGTGGCTATGCGCTCCTGTTGTGCACGAGCTATCGCGCCGGTCAGCAGGCTGGTTCGCGGCGGGACTACCTGACGGTTGGCCTGGCGGCGGCGGTCTATCTGGGTGTGCAGGTGGCGGCGGGCCCGCAGCTGGTGCCGAAGGTGGTTGTGCTGGTGGCGTCGCCGATGGTGGTCGGCCGGTACTTCGCGCAGCATCGGCAGCTCGTCGCCGCGCTCGACGAGCACAATCGCCGGCTCCGTGCCGAGCGCGACCTGCTGGCCGAGCGGGAACGGCTCACCGAACGCCTCCGAATAGCCCGGGATATGCACGATTCCCTCGGGCATCGCCTCGGGCTGTTGTCGGTGCAGGCCGCCGCGTTGGAGGTCGGTGGGGCACCAGACCGTGAGGCGGTGCGCCGCCTGGCCGGGATCGCGCGCCAGGCCACCGCCGAGCTGCACGAGCTGGTCGGTACCTTGCGCCGCCCGGGTGAGGTCGAAGGCCGTGAGCCGCGGTTGGCGGAGATCGTCGGTCTTGCTGACGAATTCCGCGCGGCGGGGATGCGGGTGGAGTTGCGCGACGAGGGTGAGGCCAGGCAAGTGGAGCCGGAGGTCGAGCAGGCGGCCTACCGCGTGGTCGAGGAAGGGCTGACCAACGCGGCCAAGCACGCACCTGGCGCCGAGGTTCAGGTGTCGTTGCGCTGGGAGGACGACGCCTTGCTGGTGAGCGTCCGCAACGAACTGTCGAGCGCAGCCGAGAACACCGGCAGGCACGGGCTGGCCGGGCTGGCGGAGCGCGTCGCGTTGGCCGGTGGGCTGGTGCACCACGAGCGGTCGGACAAGGAGTTCAGGTTGACGGCGATGCTGCCCGCCCCAGTGAAGCAGGAGGCCGAGCCGCGATCGCTGGGCCGGGTGCGCGTGGCCGCGCTGGTACTCGCCGTGGTCTCGATGGTGGCCATGGTCGGCCCGGCGAGCGCCTTTGGAGTCGCGGGATGATCCGGGTCCTGATCGCGGACGACGAGCCGCTGATCACCGCCGGTATCCGGACGGTGCTCGAATCCGACGCCGGGATCGAAGTGGTCGCCGAGGCCGCTGACGGGCGTACGGCGGTCGAACTCGCGCGGGCGCACCGAGTTGACGTCGCTGTACTCGACCTGAACATGCCCGAGCTCGACGGGTTGTCGGCCGTGCGGGAGCTGCCCGGCGTGCCCGTGGTCATCCTGACCGCTTTCGGCGTCGAACCGAATGTTCGCCGGGCGATCCGGCAGCAGGTCGCCGGGTTCGTGTTGAAGAACTGCACGCCGGACGAGCTGATCCGGGCCGTTCACGCGGCGCACGCGGGGAAGGCCTACCTCTCGCCCGAAGTGGCGCGGCTGGTGCTGGACATGGTCGGCACCGGCGACGACGGTCGCCGGGAGAGCGCGGCCGCGCGCTTGGCCGCGCTCTCCCCGCGGGAAGCGGAGGTGCTCGGGCTGCTCGCCGAAGGCCTGTCGAACGCCGACATCGGCGCCAAGGTGCACATGAGCGAGGCCACCATCAAGACCTACGTCAGCCGCATCCTGTCCAAACTGGACTGTGCGAACCGGGTGCAGGCGGCCCTACTGGCTCGCGACGGGCTCGGCTGAGCGCTCCAGGCGCCCGGTGCGGGCGTCCCAGCGTTCGAACAGCACGGTGCCGAACGGCGGGATGCTGGCGACCAGCGCGAGCACGGTGGTGCGGGCGTCCCAGCGCAGCGACTCGCGCACCAGGAGCGCGACGATCACGTAGCCGACGAAGATGACGCCGTGGATCGGGCCGAAGATCTTCACGCCGATCTCGTTGCCGACGACCACGTACTTGAAGAGCATGCCGATCAGCAGGCCGGCCCAGGACACCGCCTCGGCCAGGGCGAGCAGGCGGAACCGTCCGGCGGGACTGGTGAGCACGAAGCGCTCCCTTCGGTGGGGGATTTGTCCCCATTGTGGAGATGGCGTCGTGGCCGCCGCCGGGCGGGTCAGTTCAGTGTTGCCAGGATCATGGTGTTCCACCACGTGTCCAGCTGTTCAAGTGCGTCGGCGCTGGTCTGGCCGGGCGCGATAAGTGCACCGATGGTCAGGGTGCGGGTGTCCACCCACCACACCTGCCCGGCGCCCGCTTCGTCGAAGCAGGTGGTGAAATCGCCGGGGAGCGGGCCGCCGGTGTCCCGGTAGTACAGCGCGTAGTGCGTCTCCTGCGTGCGCGGCCGGCAGCCGCCGTGCTCGTCGTGGCGTGGGATGTTCCGGTCGGTCACCAGCTTCCGGAAGAAGGCGTCCTGGCTCGCCCGATCGGCGAACAGGTGGAAGGTGGCTTCCGCGGGCGCCGAAAATGTCGGATGCCTCTGGTTGGCTTGCGTGCAGGTGGCCGTGGACAGTGCGCCGTCGGCTTTTTCGACTACGTGGCAGGAGGGATTGCCGTGGTAGACGGCGGGAAGCAGGTCCAGGAGGTCGGCGTTCACCGTGGTGGTCGACGACGGTGGAGTGCTGGGAGAGGAGGGCGTCGACGGAGTCGACGGAGCTGAGGGGCCTGATGGCGTGGGTGCGGACGAGGTCGCACCGGCGATCGCGGTGCCGGTAACCAGGGAGCCGTCGCTTCGGAAGAGCAGGAGGGCGGACACGACCGAGGCGATGACGAGCACCGCGAGCCCGGCCGGCAGTGTCGGCCGACGGCGGGGTGAGCGAGGAGGCATGACCGGCTGATCGAGTGCGGCCTTGGCTGCGGTGGCCAAGGCGCCCGCGGTGGGGAAGCGCTGGTCCGGTTCCTTCGCCATGCCGCGGATGATCACTTCGTCGAGCGTCGGCGGAATCGACGGGTTCCACCGCGACGCGCGCGGTGGTGGTTCCTGCAGGTGCGCCCAGATCTGCGCGGCTGTGCCTTCGACGGCGAACGGACGCCGCCCGGTCAGGTTAGTGTAGAGCACGCACGCGAGCGCGTAGACGTCGGCGCGGCCGTCGACGGTGCCCTCGCCGAACCGCTCGGGCGCCATGTAGTCGAGCGTGCCGACCACCGCACCGGACGCGGTGATCGCCGTCGCCGTGGGGGACGAGCTGCGGGCGATGCCGAAGTCGGCCAGGTAGACGAAGTCACCGGGCGCGACCAGGATGTTCGACGGTTTGACGTCGCGGTGCACGAGTCCGTCGGCGTGCGCGGCGTCCAGTGCGCTCGCCACCTGCTCGACGATCCGCACAGCCCGCGCCGGCGCCAGCGGGCCCGTGTCGGTGAGTTCCTTCAGGTCCGGCCCTTCGACCAGGCGCATGTCCAGGTAGAGGCGCCCGTCGATTTCGCCGTAGGCGTGGATCGGGATGACGTGCGGTTCGCGCAGCCGCGCGACGATCCGCGATTCGCGCCGGAACCGGGCGCGGAAGCCGGGGTCGCCGCCGGCCGACGCGGACAGCCGCTTCAGCGCGACGACCCGGTCGTGGGTGGTGTCGTAGGCGCGATGCACCTCGCCCATGCCGCCGCGCCCGAGCAGTTCCTCGATGCGGTACGGCCCGAAGGTCTCACCTGGCATGCCTGATCGACGCCGGGGGCGCCCGCCGGGTTCCCGCCGCTCAGCTGGTGACGTCGGCGAAATCGACGGCGTATTCGGCCGACGGCTCGATCTCGGTGATCACGTCGACGAGCACGCCAGCCGGATCGGTCACGATGAAGTGCCGCTGGCCGAATTCCTCGCTGCGCAGCGGCTGCGCCAGGGGCAGCCCGGCCTCCTCGACCAGGTGCCGGTGCTCGGCGTCCACGTCGTCGACCTCGAAGTTCAGGATCAGCCCGGCAACCGGTCTGCGGCTGCCTTCCGGCACTGACGGGTGCGTGTGGTCGACGATGCCGAGTTCGTACGAGCCGCGACGCAGGCTGACGTACCAGCCCGAGTCGAAGGTGACTTCGAAGCCGAAGTGCTCGACGTAGAAGTCGCGGGTGGCGGCCACGGTCGCGGCGTCGGCGCAGATGACGGGGTAGAAGCTGGACAGTTTCACAACGGCTCCCTCAGATACGTACCGGCGGTCGGTATGTGAAAGATAGATACCGACCGCCGGTACGTCAACTAGGATCTTGTCCATGCCGACGAAGGCGCAGCAGCGCGAGGAGACCACCCGCAACCTCGTCGCGGTGGCACGCGAACTTTTTGCGGCGAAGGGCTACGGCCAGGTGAGCCTGGCCGAGATCGTCAACGCCGCCGGGGTGTCCAAGGGCGCGCTCTACCACTACTTCACCGGCAAGGACCAGCTCTTCCGCGCGGTGCTGGAGGAGGTGCACGCGGAGGTGGCCGCCCGGGTGGACAAAGCGGCGCCGGACGCCGATCCCTGGACGCAGCTGGTGGCGGGCTGCACCGCGTTCCTCACCGTGACCACCGAGCCGGAGATCCAGCGCATCATGCTGGTCGACGCGCCCGCGGTGCTCGGCTGGGAGACCTGGCGTGAACTCGACGCGACCGCGTCGATGCGGCACCTCGCCGAGGCGCTCACCCGGCTGATCGACGACGGTGTGCTGGTCCGGCAGCCGGTGGCCCCGCTCGCGCACCTGCTCTCCGGCGCGATGAACGAGGCCGCCGCCTGGCTGGCGGGCTCGGCCGAACCGGCCCGCGACCTCGCGGACACCGTGGCCGCGCTGACCCGGATGCTCGAATCGATGAAGGCCTGACGGCTGTTGGTGGTGTTCAGGGCGGGGAGCTGAGTGGCGTCTTGTGCTCCGGCTTGCTGCAGAGTGCGGCGAATGGCGTCAGGTGCGTGTGGACCATCGCGGGCTCGGCTTCGCTGCGGTGATCGGGTATTTGGTGCGGTGGCACTGGAATGGCGCCGGAGAGTCCTGATCGGAATGCTCGTCGGCAGGAGGACGAGCACTTCTGTCCTCATCGGACGGCGGAATGCCGAGTGCCGCGGACGTTGCCGCCCTTGGTGATCACGCGAATGGCGGTATGCGCGGCACCGTGCAAGGGGTGCTGAGCCGAACGGAGCAGTTCACCCGATGATATTCCGCTTCAACTGGCTGGACGGTTTGGCCCCGGCGAATTCGGCGACAGGGTGAATCGTCGATCCGGCCCGAATTCGACGGTATTCTTCGATGCATGGCGTCCCGGAATGTCACCAGGCTCTTCGGCATGCTGGACCGGCCCCTTGGCGAGCCCGAAGCCGTGGCGCTGGCCGAGCGGATGTACGGCGCGGACCTGATCGCGGTGGCGGTGCGCGAGCACCGCTTCGGCGTCGCTTCCCGCACCGACGACAATCCTTACCCGGCGCTGGAACTTGCTGGTCAGGCGTTCGTGGAGGTGCTGGCCGACGCCGGGTTCACGGTGAAATCGTGGGAGTCGGTCGAGTGGCTTTCCGGCGCCGAGGCGCGGCTGCGGGAGGAGGCCGACGATTTCGCTGAGTGGATGCCAGCCCCGCTCGCCGCGCCGTGAATAACACCGGTAATACGACGAATGGTGGCGGTATTTCTGCCCTGGCGTAGGATTCGGCCATGCCGGGGGAGTCCGTCGAGCAGTTGATCGCAGCCGCGCGCGCCGGCGATCAGGATGCTTTCCGCGGGCTCGTCGATCCCTTTTGTGACGAGCTGCAAGCGCATTGTTACCGCATGCTCGGCTCGGTGCACGACGCCGAGGACGCCCTGCAGGAGACCCTGGTACGGGCCTGGCGCGCGCTGCCGAAGTTCGACGCGGCCCGCGGCACGATCCGCGCCTGGTTGTACAAGATCGCCACGAACCGCTGCCTGACCACGATCGAGCGCCGTGGCCGCCGCGAGCTGCCCGCCGATCTCGGGCCCGGCGCGCCGGAGACCGAAATTGCCTGGCTGGAGCCTTATCCGGACGACCGGCTCGGGCCGGAGGCCCAGTACGCGGCCAGGGAGAACGTGGAACTCGCGTTTGTCGCGGCGTTGCAGCACCTCGGCGCCCGGCAGCGCGCGGTGCTCCTGCTGCGCGAGGTGCTGGACTTCTCCGCGAACGAGGTCGCCGAGTTGCTGGAAACCACCGTCGCCTCGGTCAACAGCGCGCTCCAGCGGGCCCGCCGGACGATCGATCCACAACGGACCAGTCAGCGGGCTGCGCTGGCCGAACTGGGCGCGGACGGCGTCCGCAAGCTCGCCGGCCAGTACGCCGACGCGTGGCAGCGCGGCGATCTTCAGGCCATTGTGGACATGCTGACCGAGGACGCCAGGTACTCCATGCCGCCGCTGACTGCCTGGTACGCCGGGCGCGCGGACATCCGGGAGTTCCTGGCGACCGGGCCGCTGCGCTGGGACTGGCGGTTCCTGCCCGCGCGGGCGAACGGCCAGCTCGCCTTCGGCACCTACCGGTGGGACGAGGAACAGGGCGTCTACCTGCCCTGCGGACTGGACCTGCTCGCCGTGCGCGGCGACCGGATCGCCGAGGTCGTCTCGTTCCTGGACGCCGACTTCAGCCGGTTCAGCCTGCCGCCGTGGCTCTAGGTCGCATCGTGGAAGACCAGGCCGAGCGTGTGCCGTCGCCCGCTGCGCACCGGGGAAACCCCGTGCCGGACCGGCGCCGCGGACCAGCCGCGCGCGGAGACCACCGGCCGGTCGCGGGTGGTGAACACCAGGCCGTGGCCCTGCGGGATGAGCGTCGACATGCCACGCGACTGCGCCCGTGGCCGCTGTTCGACCAGCAGGAACTCGCCGCCGGTGTGATCGACGCCCGGTTCGTCGAGATTGAGCACCACCTGCAGCGGGAACACCTTCTCGCCGTAGAGGTCGCGGTGCAACGCGTTCCACCCGCCGGTCTCGTAGCGCAGCAGGATCGGCGTCGGCCGGGTCTGCCCGGTGTCGTGGCAGACGCGCAGCCATTCGCCGAGGGTGTCCGGCCATTCCGCGTCCCGGCCGAGCTTGGCGTACCAGTCGCGGGCGATCGGCAGCAGCCGCGGGTACAGCGCTTCGCGCAGGGCGGCCACCGGTTCCGGGAACGGTTCGGCGAAGTAGCGGTAGTCGCCGTGGTCGCCGAATCGGTGGCGGCGCAGGTTGATCGTCGCGCGGAAGCGGTCGGTCTCGTGCCACAGCCCGGCGATCCGGCGGCACTCGGCCGGGGTGAGCAGCCGCGGCAGCAGGGCGCAGCCGAGGTCGCCCAGTTCGGCGGCCACCGCACCCCAGTCGGCGGCGGCGACACGTTTGGCGTACTTGTCCATACTTCGAAGACGCTCGCCGGACGCGGAACGTGAGATCCGAATTCCCATCGGTAGAACGTGTTACAGTTTTGCCATGATCCTCGACCGCTTCCGGCTGACCGGACGGGCCGCCGTGGTGACCGGCGCGGGCCGTGGCATCGGCGCCGCGACCGCGGTGGCGCTGGCCGAAGCCGGTGCCGACGTGGTGCTCTCCGCCCGCACCGCGGACCAGTTGCGCGAGATCGCGGCCCAGGTCGAAGCCGCGGGCCGCCGGGCAGAGGTGGTGCCCGCCGATCTCAGCGACCCGGCGGCCGCCGCCGCGCTGGCCGATGCGGCCACCGGCGCCTTCGGCAGGCTCGACATCGTGGTGAACAACGTCGGTGGCACCCTGCCTCGGCCGTTGCTGGAGACTTCGCCGCGCTTTCTCGAAGAGGCCTTCCGGTTCAACGTTTCGACCGCGCACGCGCTGACCCGCGCCGCGGCCCCGGCGATGCTGGCGGCCGGCGGCGGTGCCGTCGTCAACATCTCCTCGGCGCTGGGCCGGGTCGCCGGGCGCGGTTATCTCGCGTACGGCACCGCGAAGGCCGCGCTCGCGCACTACACGCGGCTCGCCGCGGCGGACCTCGCGCCGAAGATCCGGGTGAACGCGGTCGCCGTCGGCACGGTGCTGACCTCCGCGCTCGAGGTGGTCGCGGCCAACCCGGAACTCAAGGGGCGGATGGAGCAGGCCACCCCGCTGCGGCGGCTCGGCGAGCCGGAGGACATCGCGGCCGCGGTGCTCTACCTGACCTCGCCGGCCGGCGCCTACGTCACCGGCAAGCTGCTCGAAGTGGACGGCGGGCTGCAGGCGCCCAACCTGGACCTCGGCCTGCCGGACCTGTGAGGCTCAGGACTTCCAGTCCAGCGGGGAGCGCTCGGCCAGCGCCTGGTCGTGCTTGGTGAAGCTGGCCAGGTCGCCCCGGAGCGTGTTGTGGAAGGCCAGGATCAGGCCGTCGCGGATGAGCTTGGTCTGGACGCCGTCCACGGTGCCCTTACGCGGCCCCGCCGGAACGTGCAGTGTCGAGTCGGTGTGCACGAGCAGCAGGCCGTCGCCGAGCGGGCGGCTGCCGATCAGCCGGTACTCCAGCACGCTGCCCCGGTAGACGGTGTCGAAGATCTTCTGGTGCTCGGTGCCGATCACCTCCCGGCCGCGCTGGATGCGGCCCAGCGCGTCGACGAAGTCGGCGTCCTCGGCGAAGTGCGCGCCCCAGCCGGCGCCGTCACCCGCGTTCCACGCCCGCTGCATGCCGGAGATGATCTGTTCGACGGTCATCGGTTACCCTCACTAGATCGATGGTCCAAAACTTGGAACGACGTTCTAATTCGGAGCATACATGGCAGCGGACCTGCCGGGCATCGTCCGGCTGCGGGATCGGCGCGAAGCGCTGACCCTGCGCACGATCCTCACCGCGGCACGCGGGCTGTTCGCCGAACGCGGGTACGCGCGCACGCCGATCCGGCTGATCGCCCAGCAGGCCGGGGTCGCCCCGCAGACGATCTACGCGCACTTCGGCTCGAAGGCGGGCGTGCTCGGCGGGCTCGTCGATCTGCTCGACGACGAAGCCGGGCTGCCCGACCTGGTCGCCTCCGTCGAGGACCTGCCCGACCCGGCCGACCTGCTCGGTGTGCTGGCGAGGGCGAGCCGCCAGGTCAGGGAGCGCTGCGGGGACATCGTGGCGATCCTCAGCTCGGGCGCCGCCGTCGATCCGGACATCGCGGCGACCCAGGCCGAAGGCGCGCGCCGCAACCGGATGGGCGTCGAGATGGTGATCGAGCGCATCCGCTCGGCCGGGCACCACGTCGAGCCGCGAGCTGCCGACATCGCCGTCGCGCTGATGAGCGCGGGGGTGCACGACAGCCTGGTCGGCGAGGCGGGCTGGTCGCTCGACGACTACGAAGAGTGGCTGCGGAAGACCCTGGTCAGCGCGATCCTGGGCTGAGTTCGACACGGACGGTCAGCAGGTCCGTGCCCAGCACGCGCACCGCTGCGCTGTTCAGGCGAGGCAACGCGGCCAACCGCGCACGGGCGTCGTCGCCCGGTTCGAGGTGCGCGACGCCGTGGTACCACCGGCCCCGCAGCCGGACGCGCACCGACGGATCGGCCTGGATGTTGCGGATGTACTGCGACTTCTCGCCGAACTCCGAGACGAACCAGAACTCGTCGCCGACGCGCCGCCCGCCGATCGGGGTCCGCCGCGGCAGGCCGGACTTCCGCCCGGTCGTCTCCAGCAGCACCTGGAACGGCGACCGCCGCAGGATCGGGTTGCCGACGTGCCGCTGGAACGCGGTCACCAGCCGCTGCTTGTTCACCGGCCGGGCACCTTGATCTCGTACTGCGCCATCTTCCGGTAGATCGTCGCCCGGCTCATGCCGAGTTCGGCGGCCGCGCGCACCACGGTGGCGCCCGGCTCGGTCAGGCAGCGCACGATCTCGTCGCGTTCGAGCGCCTGCAACCGGCTCAGCCGGTGCGCGCCCGAGCTGAACAGTTCGGCGGGCAGGTGCCGCCGGTCGACCACGTCCGCGCGTGCCGCCGCGGTGCGGACCACGCGCTTGAGCTGCTTGACGTTCTCCGGCCAGTGGTACTCGGTCAGCGCCCGCGACGCGGCGGCGGTGAAGCTGATCGGCCGTCCGCGCTCGCGTTCGGCGAAGTGCCTGGCCAGCGGCAGGATGTCGGCGGGACGGTGCCGCAGCGCGGGTGCCTCGACCACGGTGTCCACCAGCGAGCCGAGCGGCCCGGGCAGCGCGCCGAAGTCCTCGGCGGTCAGCACGAACGGCTGCGGCCGTCCGCTGTCGCAGCGGACCGACGTGAACAGCTTCGCCAGCTCGCCAGCCGCCCACGCGGGCAGGGTGTCCACACCGGACACGATCACGCAGGTGTTGTCCTTCTCCAGCTCCGGCGTCCACAGCGTCAACCAGGCGTCCACGTCGTCGGGCGCCGGGTGGCGGGCGCTGAGCACGCGTTCGCGTGGCCGCGCCTGGCGGTGCGCCATCGACGCGAGCGCGGTTTTGCCCGAGCCCGGCTCACCGACCACCGCGACCACCCGGCCCGCCGCGAACGCCGTGTGCGCCTCGGCGACCGCCTCGCTCCAGAGCCGTGACACGCAGGATCCGCCGTCGGCCTGCTGGAACCGGTCGGCGTAGACGTGGAACACCTCACCGCGCGGGGTCGGCCGCATCCGGCGGCCGGCCGAGCGGGCCAGCATCAGCGCGGTGGTGTTGCCCGCGGCGGCCTGCGCCAGCGCGAGCAGCAGGTCCGACGAAGAATTCGACCACGTGGTCAGGTTGACGCTGCCAGCCAGCTCACCGGTGAGCGGGTCGAGCACCGGCACCGCCGCGCAGGTGTACCCGCGCAGCCCGGTGCAGTAGTGCTCCTCGGCACGGACCAGCGAGGGCGCGCGGTCGGCCAGCGCCAGGCCGAGCCCATTCGTGCCGGCGTTGCGCTCGGCGAAGTAGAAGCCCGGCGCCAGGTGCACCCGATCGAGTGAACGGTTGATCGAGTTGTCGTTGCACAGCCTGGCCAGCACCAGCCCGGCGCTGTCGGTGATCATCAGGCTGACCGGTTCGTTCGCCAGCGTGGCCTGCAGTCCGCTGAGCACTTCGTAACCGCATTCGTAGAGCAGGGAACCGGTGTCCACCGAACCGGTGAAGACGGGCTGGACCTCGTCCAGTGACACCCCGTAGCGCTCGCTGCGCTGCCAGGACGCCCGCAGTCGTGGCCGGTCGGGCGTGAGTTGCCGATTCTCCACTTCGACCTCCAGTGGACGCTTCGCTGCGCCGGTCCCAGCCAGGCTAACCCCTGAACCCGCCGGTCAGCGGTGCCCGCGTGTCTCAAACTGAGACAGCCGGACGCTGCCGCGGGCGCCCCGGCCTGCCTAGCGTTCCCTCGCAGAACGTGCCGAAGGCGCCACGACGCGGAGGAAACCCATGTACAGCAAGGACGGCGAGAACTACTTCATCGTCGACGCGCACATCGCGCTCTGGGACGCCCGCCCGGAGAACCAGCTCAACATCCACGGCAAGCAGTTCATCGACTGCTTCTACGACTACCACCGGAACCTGAGCCCGGAGCCGGAGCTGTGGCCGTACGAGGACTACCTCTACTACGGCGGCGAGCGGCTGATGAAGGACCTGTTCGAGGACGGGTACGTCGATCACGCCATCTTCCAGCCCGCCCGCCTCGGCGCGTTCTACAAGAACGGCTTCGGCCAGACCGAAGAAGCCTTCGCGCTGGCCAGCCAGCACCCGGACAAGCTGACCTACAACCACTGCTTCGACCCGCGCTTCGAGCAGGCCGGTCTCGAGCAGCTGCGCCGCGACGCGGACCGCTTCGGGCTCAAGGGCGTCAAGCTCTACACCGCCGAGTGGCAGGGCGATTCGCGCGGTTACAAGCTGGACGACCCGTGGAGCTACCGCTACCTGGAGGCCTGCCAGGAGCTGGGCATCCGGAACATCCACGTCCACAAGGGCCCGACCATCCGCCCGCTGGACCGCGACGCCTTCGACGTGGCCGACGTGGACAAGGTGGCCACCGACTTCACCGACCTGAACTTCGTGGTCGAGCACTGCGGCCTGCCGCGGCTGGAGGACTTCTGCTGGATCGCCACGCAGGAGCCGAACGTGCACGCCGGGCTCGCCGTGGCGATGCCGTTCATCCACACGCGGCCCCGCTACTTCGCGCAGATCATCGGCGAACTGCTGTACTGGCTCGGCGAGGACCGGATCCAGTTCTCCAGCGACTACGCGCTGTGGACGCCGCGCTGGCTGGTCGAGCGGTTCGTCGACTTCCAGATCCCGGCCGACATGACCGAGTACGCGCCGATCACCGTGGCGCAGAAGAAGAAGGTGCTCGGGCTGAACGCCGCCGCGATGTACGGCATCGAGGTACCGGCCGGCCTGGGCGCCGAGACCCCGGTGGCGGTGTGACCATGCTGGAACGCCAAGCCTGGCGGGCACTCGACGCGGTGCTCGACCCCGAACTCGACGAACCCATCACCGAGCTCGACTTCGTCCGCTCGCTCGAAGTCGACGGCGGCCGCGTGACGGTGCACCTGCGCCTGCCGACCGCGTTCTGCTCGCCGAACTTCGCCTACCTGATGGCCTCGGACGCCAAGGACGTGCTGTCCGCGCTGCCGTGGACCGAGGAGGTGGTGGTGCGCCTGGACGACCACCACGACTCGGACCTGATCAACCGCGGCCTCGCCGCCGACGCCGGTTATCGCGGCACTTTTGGTGACGAGGCCGAGGAAAGCCTCGACGAGCTGCGGTTGATCTTCCGGCGCAAGGCGCACACGGCCGCGATGGAGCGGTCGCTGACCGCGTTGATCCGGCAGGATCCCGAACTCCGGCCGCACGAAACGACCCTCGGCGACCTGCCCGCCGGGCCGGCGACGGACGCGCTGCTGCGCCGCCGCGAAGCGCTCGGGCTGAATACCGATCCGGCTGCCAAGGTGCTGGTGGACGAGCACGGAAATCCTTACCCCGCCGAGGAAACCCCGGTGCGCCTGCGGTTCGCGCGCTCGGTCCGCATCTCCATCGAGGGCAACGCGCACTTCTGCCGCGGCCTGCTGAAAACCCGCTACCCGGAAGCGAAGGCGAACGCATGATGAAGGCAGTACAGGTGGTCGGCTACGGGGAGAACCTGCGGCTGACCGAGGTGCCCGCCCCGGAGGTCACCGGCCCGTTCGACGTGGTCGTCCGGATCGGCGGCGCCGGGGTGTGCCGCACCGACATCCACATTCTCGAGGGGCAGTGGGCGGAGAAGTCCGGCGTGACGCTGCCTTACACGATCGGGCACGAGAACGCGGGCTGGGTGCACGCGGTGGGCAGCGCGGTGTCGCATGTGGCCGAAGGCGACAAGGTGATCCTGCACCCGCTGATCACCTGCGGGCTGTGCCGCGCCTGCCGGTCCGGTGACGACGTCCACTGTGCACAGTCGCGGTTCCCGGGCATCGACACGCACGGCGGTTACGCCGAATACCTCAAGACCTCCGCGCGCAGCGTCGTCCGGATCGACGACTCCCTCGAACCCGCCGACGTGGCCGCGCTCGCCGACGCCGGGCTCACCGCGTACCACGCGGCGGCGAAGGCGGCGCGCAAGCTGCGGCCGGGGGACCGGTGCGTGGTGCTCGGCGCCGGCGGGCTCGGGCACATCGGCATCCAGGTGCTCAAGGCGCTGACCGCGGCGGAACTGGTGGTCGTCGACCGCAACCCGGAGGCGGTCAAGCTGGCCGGGGCGATCGGCGCCGACCACGGGGTGGTCGCCGACGGCGGCCACGTCGACGAGGTGCTCGCGCTGACCGGCGGCGACGGTGCCGAGGTGGTGCTCGACTTCGTCGGTGAGGGCGGCGCGACGAAAGACGGCGTGCGGATGCTGCGGCGGGCGGGTGACTACCACGTTGTCGGCTACGGCGAAAATCTCGACGTCCCCACCATCGACATCATTTCCGCCGAGATCAACTTCATCGGCAACCTGGTCGGTTCCTACACCGACCTGTGCGAGCTGATGGCGCTGGCCGCGCGGGGCCTGGTCCGGCTGCACACCGCGAAGTACCCGCTCGAAGGCTTCCAGGACGCGCTCGACGACCTGGAAGCCGGGCGCATCCGGGGCCGCGCCATCCTCACCCCGTGACGCGCCGGGACTACCGCGGTTCCAGCAGCACCAGCGGGATTTCCCGGTCGGTCTTCTCCTGGTAGCCGCGGTAGTTCCGGAAGTCACCGGAGATGCGCGGCCACAGCTCGGCGCGCTCCTCGGCGGTGGCCACCCTGGCGCGCATCGGTTTCGCGGGCGCGCCCTGCAGCGCCACCTCGACTTCGGGATTGGCGCGCAGGTTCAGAAACCACGCGGGATGGTGGTCGTCTCCACCACGCGAAGCGACCACCACCAGCGTGTCGCCGTCGTGCACGGGCGCGGTCAGCATGACCGAGCGCTTCTGCCCGGACTTGCGGCCGACGGTGGTCAGTTCCAGCACGGGCATGCCCGCCGCCTGCCAGCCCACCCGGCCGCCGGTGACCTTGAGCAGGCCGCGGTGGGCCCCGTTCATCAGTTTGAGCACGACGTCGTGTGGCATGGACCGACCCTAACCCGCGGCGGGCCGTGTTACCGTGGAGGCAGCCGCACATCGCAGAGCGCTTCCCGATTCGCCTGGCAACTGACCGGCCCGGAAGCCCGCGGCTCATTCGAAGGAGTTTCACCGTCAACACCACCACAGCGGGAAATCCGCTGTTCAGTCACCCGTACGCCGACGAGGACACCAGCGGCCCCACGGCCGCCGCGACCCTCGGCGCCACCTACCAGAACCTCTTCCGCGAGCCCGGCGCCCGCGACCTGCCGAAGCAGCGCACCAAGCAGGAGGCCGGATGACCGCCACCCTCGAGCGGCCGCGGGCCGAACCGATGCTCGACGGCGAGCAGAGCGGCACCGAGAACTTCCTGGTCAAGCTGTTCGCCGTGGTACCGCTGCTGGCACTGGCCGCGGCCGTGCCGATCGCCTGGGGCTGGGGCCTCGGCTGGACCGATCTCGGCCTGGCGCTGGGCTTCTACCTGCTCACCGCGCTCGGCGTGACGGTCGGTTACCACCGGTACTTCACCCACGGCGCGTTCAAGGCCAACCGCGGCCTGCGGATCGCGCTCGCGGTGGCGGGCAGCATGGCCATGCAGGGCCCGGTGATCGGCTGGGTCGCCGACCACCGCCGCCATCACGCCTACGCCGACCGCGAGGGCGACCCGCATTCGCCGTGGCGCTACGGCACCTCGGCCGGTGCGCTGGCCAAGGGCTTCTGGCACGCCCACATGGGCTGGCTGTTCGACCGGGAGAAGACCAACGCCAAGCGGTTCGCGCCCGATCTGCTCGCCGACCGCGACCTGGCCAGGATCGATCGGCTGTTCCCGGTGCTGACCGTGGTGACACTGCTCTCACCGGCGTTGCTCGGCGGCCTGCTCACCATGTCCTGGTGGGGTGCGCTGACCGCGTTCTTCTGGGCCGGGCTGGTCCGGGTCGCGGTGCTGCACCACGTCACCTGGTCGGTCAACTCGCTGTGTCACCTGATCGGGGACAGGCCGTTCGCTGCCCGTGACAAGTCGGCCAACTTCTGGCCGCTCGCCCTCGCTTCGATGGGGGAGTCGTGGCACAACTCGCACCACGCCGACCCCACCGGTGCCCGGCACGGCGTCCGGCGCGGTCAGGTCGACATTTCCGCCCGGCTGATCTGGATGTTCGAGAAGCTGGGCTGGGCCACCGACGTGCGCTGGCCCAGGCCCGAGCGTCTCGCGCGCAAGCTCAACCCGCGCTAGCGGGCCAGCAGGGCACGCAACTCCTTGATCACCACGCCGGGATCCTCCTCGGCCATGAAGTGGCCGCAGGAGACGGTCCGGTGCTCGAGGTCCGGCGCCCAGGCCCGCCAGCGGGCGGCGGCGTCGAACCCGAGCGCGGCACCCCAGTCCTGCTGCAACACGCTCACCGGCATCCGCAGCTGCCGACCGGCCCGCCGGTCGGCTTCGTCGTGTTCGACGTCGATGCCGGCCGAGGCCCGGTAGTCCGCCACGATCGACGGCACCGCCTCGCGGCTCGCCTTCAGGTACGCCGCGCGGACCTCGGCCGGGATGGCCGCCGGGTCGTTGGTCCACAGGTCGAGGAAATGGCCGAAGAAGGCGTCCGCGGAATTGCCGATCAGCTGCTCGGGCAGACCGGGCGGCTGCGCCATCAGGTACAGGTGGAAGCCGACGGCCGCCGAGGTGCCGTGCATGACGTCCCACATGTCCGGCGTCGGCAGCACGTCCAGCGACGCCAGGTGCGTGACCACCTCCGGGTGGTCGAGCCCGGCACGGATGGCGACCAGCGCGCCCCGGTCGTGCCCGGCCAGCGCGAACCGCTCGTGGCCGAGCGCGCGGGCCAGCGCGACCACGTCGGCGGCCATCGTGCGCTTCGAGTAGTCGCCGTCCGGCTTGTCGCTGTCGCCGTAGCCGCGCAGGTCGGGGCAGATGACCGTGTGGTCGGCGGCCAGGTCGGCGGCCACGTGCCGCCACATCAGGTGCGTCTGGGGAAAGCCGTGCAGGAGCACGATCGGGTCGCCGGAGCCGCCGACGGCGGTGTGCAGCGCGACGCCGTCGGCGACGGTCACGCGCTCGGTGGTGAAGGAAGGGATCATGCGCTCGATCGTGGGCGCTTCCGATCAGCGGCCGATCAGCGCCGGATCAGCACGGTTAGGTTGTGGGCATGGTGGTGTTCCGCGTGCTGGGCCCGCTGACGGCCGAGAACGCGGCGGGGCCCGTCCGGCTGGGCGGCCCGCGGCACCAGGCCGTGCTCGCGCGGCTGCTGGTGGCGAGGGGCCGAGTCGTGCCGGTGACCTGGCTGATCGACGATCTCTGGGGCGGCGACCCGCCGGACGGCGCACTCGGCTCGGTGCAGACCTTCGTCGGTGTGCTGCGGAAGGCGCTGGAGCCGGA
The DNA here is from genome assembly GCF_003312875.1 of Amycolatopsis albispora. Classification (NCBI taxonomy): domain Bacteria; kingdom Bacillati; phylum Actinomycetota; class Actinomycetes; order Pseudonocardiales; family Pseudonocardiaceae; genus Amycolatopsis; species Amycolatopsis albispora. The sequence continues at coordinate 3,330,014 of NZ_CP015163.1, read as the reverse complement.
CCGCCCGCCGCGCACGCCGTCCCGGCTGCTGGTGACCGAGTCGTCCGGATACGCCCTGCGTGCCGAGCCCGATGCCGTGGACGCGTGGCGCTTCGAAGCGGCCGTCGCCGAATCCGCCCGCCTGCTGGCCGGGGGAGAGGCCGAGCGCGCGCGGGTGGTGCTCGACGACGCGCTCGCGCTCTGGCGCGGGCCCGCGTATGTCGAATTCGCCGACGAGGACTGGGCGAGGGCCGAAGCCGACCGGCTGACCGAACTGCGGCTGCTCGCCGTCGAACGCCGTGCCGAAGCGGCGATCGCCGCGGGGCAGGCCGCCGAATCGGTGCCCGACCTGCGGGCGCACGTCGCCGGGCACCCGCTGCGCGAGGACGGCTGGCGGCTGCTCGCGCTGGCGCTGTACCGGTCCGGGCGGCAGGGTGACGCGCTCGCCACGCTGCGCCGGGCCCGCGAAGTGCTGCGGACGGAACTGGGCGTCGATCCAGGCGCCGAGCTGCGGCAGCTGGAGGCGGACGTGCTCGCGCAGGAACCGCGGCTCAGCGCACCGGCACCGCCGCCGGTCGATGAGCCGTTCGTCGGCCGGGAGGACGAGCTGGCCGACCTGATCAAGGCCGCGGTGGCCACCGCGTCGGCGGGACGGCCGGGGCTGGTGTTGCTTTCGGGCGCGGCCGGGGCGGGCAAAACCGCGCTGGCCAGGGCGTTGACGCGGCGGCTGGGCGCGATGGGCTGGGCCACGGCGTGGGGTGGCGGTGTCGAACTTCCGGCGGTGCCGGGGGACGACCTCGCCGTCGCCCGCTTCCGCCGCCAGCGCGCGATGGAGGAGTACCTGGCGAAGCTCGGCGGGCGGGGTCCGGTGGTGCTGGTTTTCGACGACCTGCACTGGGCCGACGAGGAAGCGCTCGCGTTGCTGACCGGGTTGGCCACCGATCCCGGCGCCGGGCCGGTCCTGCTGGTTGGCACCTACCGGTCGACCGAGATCTCCGCCGGGCTGGCCGCCGCGCTCGGCCGCGCGGCCAGAGCCGAACCGGTGCGGGTCTATCTCGGCGGGCTGACCGAGCCGCAGGTCGCCGAGCTGGTCGTCGCCGTCGGTCACCGCGAACCCACGCGTGAAGCCGTCCGGGTGATCCATCGGCGCAGCGGGGGAAATCCGTTCTTCGTCCGTGAACTCGCCCGGTTGTGGGCGGCCGAGGGCGAGGCCGGGCTGCACGCGGTGCCCGCCGGGGTGCGTGAGGTGATCCGGCACCGGCTGGCCGGGCCCGCCGGGACAACGCAGCTGCGGCAGGCCGCGGTGCTCGGCCGGGAGGTCGAACTCGACCTGCTGATCGCGCTGGCCGGGGACGAGGACGCGGTGCTGGCGGCGGTCGAAGCGGCAGTGGCCGCGGGATTCCTGGTCGAGGCCGGTGCCGACTTTGTCCACTTCGGACACGACCTGGTGCGGGAGACGCTCTACGAGGACATCTCGCTGGCGCGCCGGGCACGCTGGCACACCGCGGCGGCCGAGCTGATCGAGCAGCGGCGGCCCGATGACGTGGCCGCGATCGCGCACCACTACCTGCGGGCGGGCAGCGCGGCCACCGCGGGCCGCGCGGCGCACTACGCGCGGGCCGCGGCCGAAGCCGCCGAACAGCGCTCGGCGCCGCACGAAGCGGCCCGGCTGTGGCGGGAGGTCGTGGTGCGCTCGGACGGCCGTGCCCGGCTGGAAGCGACGATGGGGCTGGTGCGGGCGCTGGCGGTGACCGGTGATCTGGTGCGGGCGCGGCAGCTGCGCGCGGAAGCGGTCGCCGAAGCGGAGGCCTTCGGAGATCCTTTGCTGACCGCGCGGGTGATCGGTTCCTTCGACGTGCCCGCGATCTGGACGGCCAACGACGACGAGGCACACTCGGACCGGCTCGTCGCGGCCGCCGAACGCGCGCTGGCGGGACTGTCCGGCCGGGACGCCGAACGTGCCCGCCTGCTGACCACCATCGCGATGGAACGGCGCGCGGACACCGGTGGCCGGGGCGGCGAGGCAGCGGCGGAGGCCGTGCGCCTCGCGCGCGGGCTTCGTGATCCCGCGCTGCTTGCCTTGGCGCTCAACGGACTTTTCCTGCAAACCTTCCACCGGGCCGGGCTCGCCCCGGACCGCGCGCGCGTCGGCGCCGAACTTGTGGCGCTGTCCGGGGAAAGCGGCGGGCTGGTGACCTTCGAGGTGCTCGGTCACCTGATCCAGCTGCAGTCGGCGGCCGCACTGTCCGATCTGGACACCGCCGACGAGCACGCCGCGGCGGCCGACCGGCTCGCCGAGCGTTATGAGCTGCCACTGGTCGGCGTGTTCACCGAGTGGTACGCCGCGCTGCGGCTGGCCATCACCGGACAGCACACGGCCGCCGCGGCGGCCTACCGGGAGGCCGCCGCACGCCTCGGCGGCACCGGGATGTCCGGGCTGGAGCCGGGAATCCTGGCGTTCGCCCTGCTGGGCGTGGACCCGGACACCACGGGGGACTTCGGTCCGTATGAGCCGTGGGCGCGTCCTGGAGAGTCCATTCCGGACTCACCGCGGGATCTGCTGTTCGAGGCCCGCACCTGCCTGCACGCCCGGCACGCGATCCAAAATGGACAGACGTCGGTGATGGAACGCCTGTACGCCGAACTGCTGCCCGCCGCCGGCGAACTGGCCGGCGCGGGAAGCGGCCTGCTCACCTTCGGCCCGGTCGCCCGCTACCTTGGCGACCTCGCCACCGCACTGGGCCGCCCCGCCGACGCCGCCACCCACTACCGCCAGGCCGATGCCCTCAGCCGTCTCGGAAGGCGGCGATGACGGCTTCCGTGCACTCTTGGGCCACTTCGTGGTCCGGGGTGAGGACGTTGCCGGTGATGGTGATCGGCGGGTCCAGTGGCAGCGACCGCACGCGCGTCGAGCCGGTGGCGGCGACGTCGGTGGCGGGGAGCAGCGCCCAGCTCCGCGGATCCGAGCCGACTTCGACGATGGTGTCCGGCACGCTGCCCGCCGGCCGGCCGAACTCCACCGCACTGCCCAGCGCGGCGGTGACCACCTCGCACAGGGGCGGGTCGGATGGCGCCCGCAGCACGTGATCGGCCAGTTCCGCGACGGTCACGCTCTCGCGCCCGGCCGCCGGGTGGTGCCGGGAAACCACGGCGTGCAACGGTTCCGTCCACACCGGCAGCACGCGCACCCCCGGCGCGGAAACCGGGCCGCGCACCAGCGCCAGGTCCAGCTCACCCCGCCGCAGCGCGTGGACGCGGTCGGTCACCGGCAGGTCGACGAGCACCAGTTCGAACTCCGGGTTCTGCGCCCGCAGCGCGTCGATCCCGCGTTCCAGCCGCGCGGTGAGACCGGCCGCCGTGCCGACGCGGAACAGACCACCGCGCTCGTGCGCGGCCGCGCGCACCCGTTCCGCCGCGGCGAGCGTTTCGCGTGCGGCGGCGAGCACCCGGCGTCCGGCGTCGGTGAGGCGGACCGTGCGCGGGGTGCGGTCCAGCAGCCGGGTGCCGAGTTCCCGCTCCAGCCGGGCGACCTGCTGGCTGACCGCGGGCTGCACGATGTTCAGCCGCTCGGCCGCCCGCCCGAAGTGGAGTTCCTCCGCGACAACTACGACTTTCTTAATGCACTCTATCGCTCCCGGGAATCCGGCGGCTGGGCAGCCGGGGGACCTGCCCAGGCGCCGGACGTCGCGAACACCTGCGATGACTGAGCGGAGAGCCTGGCTCGCAATGTGTACGTCGGCACCCCGCATGCCCGCGCCGCCCGCTGGAATGCTTCACGATCGAACTCCCCCACCGCGCGCGGTCCACGCTTGGCTAGTACCCACTCCCGCAGCGGGGCGTACTGCCCATCGGCCCCGGCCAGTACGTCCAGCACAGGCACGGGCACCCACACGTATGGCCCACGACAAGCCCCCAAATCAGCTTCGACACCGCCCAGCAGGCTAGGCATGTCCAGGTTCAGGAAACGGCATAGATCCCGCAGACCCGACACCGTGATTCGCTGCTGGCCGCGCTCGATCATCGATACCGACGTGCCCGACAACCGGTGCACCGCTTTACCCACATCCGTGCAGGCGGCGCCTCGCGACATCCGGACAGCCCGTAAGCGGCCGCCCAGCAATTCCAGGAATGCTTGATCGTGGGTGGTCTGCACTCCGCGCCATTCCGCCCGGTTCACGCTTCCTCCTGCTCGGCATCGGGTTGGTTATGGCGCTGAACGGGCAACATTCGGGCGTGGCCTTCCATATCAGATGAGGCATACACCCCGCGTAGAGCAGCCGCGTCGATATCGCCGCCGCCGCTGTTACCTCCCTGGACTCCCCACTCCTGAGCCTGCGACCGCCTCATGGGAAGATCACCCCTGACACTACTTCGACCACCCGGCGACCTCGCTGCCAGCGGTCACACCCTGGACACCGCCCCACGAACGACGCAGCCTGCCGGGAGCGATCCGCGACGGCGCTCCGGTCATGCCGATCCGGGTAGTAACGCCCTTCCTGGCAACCCGGCGTGATCGCCACCGCCCCGGCTTCTGCTAGGTCGTTCTCCCGGTAAGCGTGCTCCAGTCCATCACCCGCATACCAACGCCGCTCGACACGAACCGCCGTCGGGTCATCAGCGGGTAGTGCCTGGCTAACCAGAGTGTGCCGTCCCATCAGGTCCTCCGTCGTCCCGCATGATCTTCGTGGCTCCTGACCTTCTGCCACCGCAGATGACCTTGAAGCGTGCTTCGCGAGCGGACAAGCAACCACACTGGCAGCGAACCGCCAACGAACCGCCATTTGATACGCTTGACCTGCGGTTACTTGGTGGACCTCGTTCGCACGATGGGACTACGGATGACGATGAAGCGGCCGGAATTGGCGCGAGCGCGCAGGGCTGCGGGCTACACGCAAGAGCTGCTTGCGGAGCACGTTGGCGTGTCCCCCCAAACTGTGCGTAACTGGGAAAGCGGCAGGGCGGAGCCACTTGCATACAAACGACCAAAACTCGCACGCGTGATAGGCATTTCCTTAACCAGACTTGAGACGCTGCTCAAAAACGCGCCCCTGGAACCGGGAAACTGGAATTGTTCGACAGTTCCATCAAATATTGCTATCGCGGATAGTGTGCCTATTGGCGAAATTCCCCTGGATACCCAATATGTCGAAAGCCTGCATAGCCGGATCCAAGAATTAGTGCGCATGGATATGCAATTTGGCGGTGATCTCAGTTCTGGCGTTGCGCTTAAGCTGTTCCAGTCAGTTCACCGCAAGCTTGGGCAAGTCAAGTATGACCAAGCGATTGAGGCCGACTTATATTCGGCAGCCGGTGAATTGGGAGAATTAACCGGATGGTTATTGTTCGACGCGGGAAAGCACGACTTGGTGCGGCGTGTCAATAACGAAGCTTTGAATTTGCTGCGCATGGCGGGCGATCGAAGCACTGAAATACTGACCCTGCAGAACATGTCTATGCATGCAGGTTATCTAAAACGGCCCGCCGAAGCGCTGCGCCTTTCGCAGATGGTGCTTGAGCAAAATAACCTGTCACCTCGCCTGCGCGCCTTATTTCTTATCCGCAAGGCGCGGGCTCTGGCGCTCGGCGGCAACAACAGCGAGGCTAAGCGAACATTTGACCAAGCCGCCTCCCTCTATCTAGACGGAGTGCGCGACAATGATCCCGGATGGGCCTGGTGGATCAATGACGAAGAGATCGCTTGGCATGAGGCGATGATTTACGGTGACATTGGTGAACGATATAGGTCCATAGATATCTTGCAAGAATGCGTTGATCTGACTCCTGTCAATGCGGTTCGCGGTCGTTACGTTCATACGGCCTCATTGCTCGAAGCTCAAACACATGCGCAGGCGTGGGCTGAAATTTCAAACACATTTGAGCGACTAATGCCTTACGTGGACGAGGTTGGGTCGACTCGGGCGGCTACAATGCTGCTAAAAACTATTCCAATTATTGAAAAGTCCGCAACCGCTTCGGGTGATGTGCGCTCGAATGCCGCCGAACTTAAACGGCGCCTGATTGACGCGGGCTACTTTCAGGAAGATGAGTAGTGAGCTACCGCGAAATTGATCGAGGGTTTTCCTGGATCGGCCGGATATTTCTTAATCAAGAATATGATCACACCGAAATTCAGGCAACTGTTAGTCGCTTGTCGTCCATGAGTCTCGATACTATTACCGGATACTACGATAAACAATCCTTGACATTTACAATGCTGCGATGGCCAGAACATCGGCCCAATTATCGGCCGACACCACCAGACATTGCCTGTGACGCTACCCTTAATCATCTATCTGATGACTTAAACATTACCGCAAAGGTTCGCGTATTTATAGGCGAGAATCGCCTGCATGTCTTACTTGGCCGATTAATGAACGGATACGGAACGGGCAAGATTGCCCCATTGTCCTTATTTCGGGCAAATGTGGCGGATTATGCAATCCGGGAAGTGTACATGATCTCAGCTCGGGTGCACGCGAAACGAGGATTGGAATCCTATGGCGAACCGGCGGTAATTATCGAGACCCGTAAAAACAATGAAGGAATTGTACACGCAACCGCCGAACAGGCACAGCAACACCATTACGCAATTGAATTTGGCGAACCCTGCGGGCAGCCCGGTTGCGTCATACTTTATGAGACGGACTTGGCGCGGCGCGTGAAATAGACCGCCTAGCGTCTTTTGTGCCTTTTGAAAGGGTTTAGCCACCCGTCTCTGGGTAACAATTCGGTCACTCCTGCATACTTGATGTCCAAAAAACACTGTTTTTTCGGCCTTGTGTTGTAGCTGGGTCGCCCGGCCTGGCTGTCGCCGAAGGACTGGAGTTGATCTGTGGGCGCCGCCGCACGGTATGTCTCAATGGGATCTCGATTGAATGACGGTTCGGTGGCGGTTGTTCAATAACAGTGTTTTTTTTGGAGTTAGCGGGTGCCTGGGTCGTTCGGCCCGGCTGATCTCGACAGGACAGGGGTTGGTGATCGCCATGAGCGCGACGTGTGATGCGGGTGGCGTGGATGAGCGGGGTGCGGATGGGGTGGCGGTTGGTTCTGCGGATGGTGTGGCGCCGGGTCGGCGTTGTGGATCCGCTGCCCCATCCGCCGGGGCCGCTGGCCGTGGAGCGGCTGGTGGCGGCTGCGTGAGGCGGCCTGGCAGGGAAGGCCGACTGAGGGGGGATGAATCATCATCTACCCAGGACATGGGGGGCGGGGCGGGCCGGCGACTCCGCGGGGCGCCTGGCCGGCGCCGGGCGGGCGAGCCTGATGCCTCGGTCTGGTTCCGCCTGGTCGAGCGTGACCGCCGGGTCTTGGAGCTGCTGGCCGAACATCGGGTCCTGACCACGGGGCAGATCACGGCCGTGGAGTTCTCGTCGGTCCGGCGGGCACAGGACCGGATGCGGCAGTTGCGCGGGCTCGGCGTGGTGTTCTCGTTCCGGGATTCCTACGCGACGGGCGGGACGAGTGAGTCTCGCTTCGCGCTGGGGTACGTCGGCGCGCGGATGATGGCGGCACGGCGTGCGGTCACGCCGCCGACGGCGAAAGAGCACACGCAACGGCTGGAACGGCTGGCGTTGTGGCCGAAACTGGCGCATCACCTCGGCGTGAACGATTTCTTCTGCCGACTGGCCGCCTACAGCAACCCCGCCCGCCCGGCGCTTGCTGCATCTCCGGATGCGGGTGCGCTGACGCAGTGGTGGTCGGAACGTCGATGCGCGGATTTCTTCTGGACCCATCAGGGCGTGAAAGGTGAAGCGCGTATCCGGCCGGACGGTTACGGCTGCTGGGAATCCGGCGGGCGCGTCGTGCGCTTTTTCCTGGAGTACGACACAGGCACGGAATCGTTGCGTGTCGTGGCCCGCAAAATCTCGGGATACGGCGGGTTTCCGTCCGACCGGTTCGGGGTGCTGCTGTTCTCGTTTCACTCGGCCCGGCGGGAAACGGCGTTCCGTGCGGGGCTGGGGAAAATGCTGGGCGGATATGACGCGGGGGTGGTGATCGCGACGACGGCACGGGATCTCCCGGCGCAGGAGTATCCGGCGGGTCCCGTGTGGGCGTTGTGGTCGGCGCGTGAGCCCTGCCCGGCGCGGGAGCGGCTGCGATTGGCGGACCTGCCCGAACGCGGTCCCCGGGTGCGTCACCACACCCCAGACCTGCCCTATGGGCGAGCGGCCTTCGCGCCGAACGATCCGGCGGTGTTCCGGCTGCTCAGCACCGACGCCGCGTGACCCGGAAATCGTGTGCATTCGCACTGTCCAAAACGGCCGTGTTTTCCGGAGTTCAGGAACGTCCCGAATCCATTCCTGCCTGAAAGGCTCGTCATGACCGAGAACACCACCCCGCCCGCCCAAGGTGTCACCCGGGCCGGTTGCGGCCCGCAGGCGCGCTCTGAAGACCGTTTCCGGCTGCCTAGTGAGCGGCTGTCTGCGATGGCCGACGCGCTGTCGGTGCCCGACGGCGGGTTCACCGTCGATCCGGTCACCGGCGCCGACGTGCGGACCGGGTACGCGGTATCGGTGCACCCCGAGTGTGAACGTGTGCTCGACCACCCGGTCACGGCTATGGATCTGGCGTCCTACGTGGCCGATAGGGCCGCCACGCTGGAACGCCCCCGCCGGGTGCTGGGCGGCTGGCACGACCCTGATACCGGGCATGTGTACCTGGATGTGTCCATCGTGGTCGCCACCGAAGCCGCCGCACGCCGACGCGGGCGCCTTGCCGGGCAGAAAGCCGTCTTCGACCTCGCCGCCGGAGAATCCCGGCTGATCCCCCGGCCACGCCGTCACGGCGCGGGAAACCGGCCCGCGCAGGCGGGCAAACGCGGCACCGACCGGCCGCGCGGTGCCCGCCCGCCACGCCTGGAAAGGGTCACGCCGGTTGTCCCGGAACCACGCCCGGCCGAGTCGGACCCGACCCGGTCAATACCGACGCCGCAGGAATGGGCAGAGGAACAACTTGCGCAGGCTCCGCAGCGATCGCAGGAATGGGCACGCGATGTCGCCTCGATTTACGGCCTAGAAATAACGCGCCCTGAAGAAACGGAGTGACGCGGGCGCAGACCGGGAGTATAAACGGCGGTGGGGCGTTCACCCATATTTGGGTGGGCACCCCGCCGCCGTTTCACATGCGTGCTTTCTGGGTTCATTGCCGTTCTTCCTTGAATACTGGCGTGATCTGGTCCGGATGGAACCGCACACCCTTTCCGGCGGGAGCGATGATCACGGCTTCCAAGCTCCGCGCAATGGCGGCCTGCTTCAATTCAATGGTGAAACTCGGCTTCTCCCATTCCTCTGCCAGGTTCGCGACCGCAGCGTCGCGGGCATCTTGCTTTGCAGCGTATTTGCGCTGCTCTCGTTTTAAGGTGGCTACGGCGGCTTCCATGCGCGCCAGGCTGGGAAAGTAGCGTTCCGCCGAATAGTCGCCTGCCTCGTATCGTAACGTGGACTCCCGGATCCGGGCTTGCAGGTCTCTGAGTTCTTTCTCTTTCGGCCAAGGTGGCAGCTTTTCCAGCTTCCGTGATTGAATCTTCTGCTGCTCGGCGATCACCAGCGCGCGAACATAGGCGTCCACTGGTGCGGCATTACGGGTCACGCCAGCGCATCCGCCTTGGCCCTTTGACGGGCACCGATAGATTTCGACCAGTTCACCGGAACGCTGATCGCGCCTGTTTGAACCGATCATGCGGGAATTGCATTTCCCGCAGCGGACGAACGGTGATAGCAGATGAATGGTCCGATAACCGCGTCCCTTGCCGCCGACCCGAGATTTTTCGTGTTCCTCTGCGGGAATCCACGCGCGCACCACCGCCGCATACTGGTCATCAGTCAGGATTGGCTCCCAGCGGCCGCGTACCGGTTTGCCGTCTTCTCCCGTGAGTACCGCCCCCCGGTAGATGACTTTCCCGCACATGCGAGGGCGCGTGAACATATTCCGGACCGTGGCCGCTCGCCATTCAACCCCGGTCACCGTGGGAATCTTACGCTTGTTCCATTCCCGTGCCAGCGTGAGCGGACTCAAGCCTGCGACGATACGCGGCACCGCTTCGCGGATATGTTTCGCTTCACGCTTGTTCACGGTAATCCGGTCCTTGCGCCAGCCAAACGGCCGATTCGGGCCACCGTGCGTTTTCCCCGCATAGGCGCCGCGCCTTTTCCCATTAATGACACGACGGGACGTGTTGCGGGACTCCGAGTTGCGCTGATTGACCAGGCGTCGCGCCGAGTCGATTCCCTCATCGGTAGTGAGGTTGATATTCCCGGTCATACTCACGACATAAACGCCATATAACTCAACCGCATCGATGAGATCTTCCAGAATACGAGGATCCCGGGTAGCGCGGTCGATATCCGCAGAAGCTAGGGCGTTTGCCTCACCACGGCGCAACGCGGTCAGGATGGACTCCCAATCAGGGCGGACCACCCGATAGCCGTAGGTGCCGTCAGGCAGCAGCACACGGCGGCGTTTGAAGGAGGACACGTTAGGCTCCGGAACCTCACGGTCCACTCTTCCGCCGATGGCCTTGACGAACTTGCGCAGGTCGCTGAGTTGGTAGTCAACCTGCCCCTCACCAGGAGCGTCCTGCCCCGGCGTGACCCTGGACTCACGGGCCTGCAGGATCCAAACTAGCTGGTCAGGGTCGTATTCGATCAGCGTCCGACCCTGCTCACGGAGTGGCTGTGAAGGTCCCATGACTCCAAGTGTGCACTAGAACCGCCGTCGCTACGGTGACGAAGTACCGCAGCGCCCGCAACTCCATCCGCCCTCCCGAACGATCACCACATCTTATCGCTGCGCGGGCGAACCGGGTCTCGCTCACCGGCCCGGTTCGCGCTGGACTGGAGGCATGCGGACTGGATTACACCTCGTCACCTCCGGCGCGCGCGGCGTCGCCGACCTCATCGCGGAAGCCGCCGGTATCAAGGCACGCGGCTACCACAGCGTGTGGGCCAACCAGCACCCCGGCGGCTGGGACCCCATCCCGGTGCTGGCCGCGCTGCCGGACGCCCCGCCGGAACTCGCCACCGCGGTGGTGCCGACCTATCCCCGGCACCCGGTGGTGCTCGCCACCGAGGCGCTGACCACGCAGGCGCTCACCGGCGGCCGGTTCACCCTCGGCATCGGCCCGAGCCACGAAACGCTGATGACCGGCCAGCTCGGCCTGCCCTACGACGCGCCGGCGCGTCACACCCGCGAATACCTGGAGGTGCTGCGCCCGCTGCTGCGGGGTGAGCACGTCAAGTACACCGGGCGCTTCTTCACCGTCGACACCCAGCTGGCGATCAGCGCGCCGGAGCCGCCGGTGCTGGTTTCCGCGCTCGGCCCGCGCATGCTGGAAGTGGCCCGTGAGCTGGCCGACGGCACCATCGCGCTGTGGGTGCGGCCCGAACTCGTCGCGGACTACCTGGTGCCGCGGCTCGCGGAAAAGTCGCGCGTGGTGGTGATGGCGACCGTTTCGGTGACCACCGATCCCGACGGCGTGCGCGAAACCTTCGCCCGCGAATTCGCCATGATCAACGAATTGCCCGCCTACCGCGCGGTGCTCGACCGAGGCGGCCTTTCCGGCGCGGCCGACACGGTGATCGCCGGGGACGAGGAGGCGGTGGCCGCGGGGCTGCGCCGGTTCGCCGACGCCGGGGTGACCGATTTGATCATCAACGCGACCGGTGACCCGCGAGAGCGGGAACTCGCGCTCGACCTCGGGGTGTCGCTGTAGCGGCCGAGGTGTCGCAGAGACCACAGTGGACATCGAACAGATGAGCGACGTATGTTGCCGGGTATGGACCTGCCGACGACCCCCGACCGGCCGTGATCGTCAGCCCGCACACCCGCTGGCGGGGTGACGAGCTGCACGGCCGCGTTCCGGTGATCACCCCGGTGTGGGTGCGGCTGGACGCGTTGTACCCGCGCGCACCCGGTGCGCCGGAACACGTGGTGGAAACCGGCCTCGACCTGACCGGCGAGGTGCCGGGCAGGCTGCACGGCTGGTTCCCTACGGTGAAAGGGGACTGGCTGGGCGTGGTGAACTTCGAGGTTTCCTACGCCGACGGCCGACGCGACCAGTTGCACCTGCCCGACCAGCTGGTGCCGGCGCACGCGCTCCGGCCCCGGCGCAGCTGAAGGCGCGCCGGGGCCGGCGGAACGCTTTCCGCGAACCCAGTGCTTTTAGAAACCCGGTGCTTTTAGAACCAGTGGGCGCGGCCACCGACCTTGGTGCCCGTCCGCCCGAGTACCGCGAGCACAATGCCGATGATCGCCAGCGCGATACCGATTGAGTAAAGCACGGGAATGCTGGCGATGACTCCGATGACAATCAGGATTACGCCGAGAACGATCATCTAACTGGCCTCCAGGTGGGGATTTCTGCGCCGCCCGGTGGTGGCGCGGGCAAACCCCGGGTATCCCGTTCTCGGCGTCGATAAACCCGTTCGAATGAACTCGGCGTCGTGGCGAGCCTTATTTTCCGGTGGGTTTTTCACCGAATTCTGCCGAACGGGCTAAGCGTGACCGCCGGATGCCGGTCACCCGGGCGGGTCGCCGACCTCACCAGGCGGCAGGAAGTGCACGTCGTGCTCCGCGGAGACGCGGACCGCCTCGGCCATGTCGGTCAGGTCGTGCAGCCGGTCGAACAGCTGCGCCAGCCGACCCGCCGGGCTGACCCAGAACAGCCCGCGTGACGGCGCCTCACCGCGGTTGTAGTAGGCGTGCGGCAGGTTCTTCGGCATCCGCACGGTGTCCCCTGGCCCGGCGGTCAGCCATGCACCGTCCAGGTAGAGGGTGAACACGCCCTCGAGCACATAGATGTGCTCGTCCTGGGTGGGGTGCACGTGCGGCGGCACCCCGGTGCCCGGCGGGTCGAAGGTTTCGAACGCGAAGCTGCTCTCGGCGGCGGACTTCATCGCGTACCGGTGTCCCAGCACGTTCCAGACGCGGCTGCCCATGCCCTCACCGGCGAGCGTGATGCCCTTGGGCAGCGGTCCCAGCACGATCTCTTCGGTCATGCCCCATCCAAGCGCAGCCTGCCGGGGTTTGCCTTTCGGCTGAACGGGGTAACAACGCGGGCACTGACGTTGATCCGCTGGCGGAGGTGGCGTTCATGTCGATCCCGGACGGGACCGAGCTGCAGTCCTCGCACCTGCTCGAAGACGGCAGCGACCTGGCCGGGATCCGGACCGCCCTCCGCGCGCTGGTCGAGCCGTACGGCCGGGAGGCGGTGATCGACACCCTGCTGGTGGCCGACGAGCTGGCGGTGATCGCGCTCGGCAACGGCAGCCTGCCGGGGGAGGTGCACGCGGTGATCAGCCCGTTCGCCGCCGCCCAGCCGCAGTTGCGGGTCGAGGTGCGCACCGGCCGCGCGCCGGTCCCGCCGGGCACCGCGCCCAGCCGGGAGAGCTGGAAGGTGCTCAGCAACTGCACGCTCGCGTGGGGCATCAGCCGCGACGGCGAGCTGACGATCTTCTGGGCCAACGTCCGGCTCCGCATCCCGGTCGACGAAGGGCACAACGCCGAAGTGCACGTCCTGCGCCGACCGGGCTGACTGGCTCAGCCGGTAGGGCATCATGGGGTGGTGGAGTCCACCCGAGTGGACCGCTGGCTGTGGGCGGTCCGGCTGACCAAGACCCGACCGGATGCCGCCGCGGCCTGCCGTGGTGGGCACGTCCGGGTGAACGACAAGCCCGCCAAGCCCGCCACCACGGTGTCACCGGGTGACCAGGTGCGTGCCCGCGTCGGCGACCGGACCCGCGTGGTCGAGGTGGTGCGGGTGATCCAGAAGCGCGTCGGGGCCGCGGACGCCGCCACCTGCTTCATCGACCACACCCCGGCGCCGCCGCCGGAAGCCGCCATCCCGGTCGCGCGGCGTGAGCGCGGTGCCGGGCGGCCCACCAAACGTGAGCGCCGCGTGCTCGACCGGTTCCGCGCCGGCCGCTGAGCGGTTTCAGGCGGCGAGCGGGCGCCAGACCAGGTCGGGGGTGTGGTGGTGGAACGGGGTCTCGGCGCCGCAGAGCCATTCGACCGAGCGCCACGAACGGATCTGGTAACCCGCTTCGGCCAGGCCGTCGGCGAAGGCCTCGCCGGCGATCTCCAGTGCGGGGTACGGCGTGAAGCGGGTGCGGTTGGCGACGCCGAGCAGGTCGCCCCGCACGGCGATGGCGATCAGCTCGGCGCCGTGCATCCGCCTGGCCAGCTCCTCCGCCTGCCGGTGGCTGATCTCCCGGTCCAGCCTGGCCGAGACCATCGTGGTGTTCCGCGGTGTCATATCAGGCATCCACTCCCGTCGAGTGTCCATTAGCGACACTGCCGGCGGGGCACAGCGTAACCCGGCGGAGGCGCCTCGTCGTGGTGCGAATGGACCCCGCTCAACTGGGTTAACCCGGCTCGCCGCCGCTGTCCTTCGTGGACGGTGACCGTGCTCACTACCAGCGCAAACCCTGATAACACCGCGCCCGGTCCCGGCGAATACCGAGCCGGAGCAACCGAGGGCGAGGCGTGTGATGTGGGCAGAGAGCGTGGTGGACCGCCTGCTGGTCCAATGGCGTGCGGAGATCGACAGCGTGCCGATGCCGGAGCTGGTGTCCATCGAGCGGGCGGTGGCCATCATCGAGTGCGCGCGACGGGCCAGGTCCGCCTGAATCACCCTGCGTGACCGGATCGTGGCGAACGACCACGCTGAGGTACAGGTCACGTCCGCGGCCGGAACACCAGCGGGGCCGGAGCGTTGTACTGGGTGCCGGCCCGCGCGGAGTCCCCGGGCCTCACCCCTTGCCTTCGCGGAATACCAGTACGGCTGGAGCCGCGTCGTGCCACTCGCCGAGAGGCGACCCCCGGGCCGGCCCAGAACTCCCGCTTCGCCTCGGAGCCCCCCGATCCTTGCAGGCGAAGCGGGACTTTTTCACTTGTGCGGCAGGGCGGGCAGGTATTCGTACCCGCGCAGGATCCGGGTGGCGCGCCGCCGCGCGCCGGGCAGGAGCCGCAGTCCGGGGAACCGGTCGAACAGCACCCGCAGCCCGACCTCGCCCTCCATGCGTGCCAGCGCGGCGCCGAGGCAGTAGTGGCGGCCCGCCGAGAACGACAGGTGTTCGCGGGCGTTCTCCCGGCCGACGTCGAACCGCGCGGGATCGTCGAACACGGCCGGATCGCGGTTCGCCCCGGCGAGGATCGTGGTGACCACCGCTCCCTCGGGCACCCGCGTCCCGGAAACTTCGGTGTCACGCACACAGGTCCGGGCGGTGAGCAGCACGGGCGGATCGACCCGCAGGATCTCGTCCACCGCGTTCGGCCAGGCGTCCGGCTCGCCCTTGAGCGCTTCGAGCTGGTCCGGGTGGTCGTGCAGGAGCGCGATGCCGTTGCCCAGCAGGTTCACCGTGGTCTCGAACCCGGCGGCGAGCACCAGGCCGGCCGTGGCCCTGAGCTCGGCGTCGGTGAGCCCCACGCCGTCCTCGCGGGCGGCGATGAGCTTGCTGAGCAGGTTGTCGCCCGGGTTCTCCCGCAGGTGGTCGAGGTGGCGGGCGAGCCAGCTGTCGAACGCTTCGAGCGCGGCCTCCACCGCGCGGAACTGCCGCCACGGCAGGCCCATGTCGAGGCTGGGCGCGGCGGCGGAGCCCAGTTCGAGCATGTGCTGACGCTCGTGCGGTGGCACACCGAGGATTTCGGCGATCACGGTGACCGGGAGCAGGCCGCAGTAGGTGCTCGCCAGGTCGACCGGGCCCGCCGGATCCAGCTGGTCGAGCAGTTCGTGGGCGACCTGCTCGGTGCGGGCGCGCAGGTTCTCCACCGCGCGCACGGTGAACACCCTGGTCACCAGCTTGCGGTACCGCGTGTGGTCGGGTGGTTCGGTGGCCAGCAGGGACGGCGGGGCCATCGGGTGCAGCAGGTCGCTGGCGGACCATTCGGTCAGCCGCGCCAGCAGGCCGCCGCCCGCCACGCCGACGCCGCTGCGGAAGTTGTTGCCGGTGAGCACTTCCTTGACCGTGGCGTGCGACGCGGTGGCGTAGACGAACTGGGACTTGAACAACGGCCCGTGGGCGCGGATGCCGTCGAACACGGGCGCCAGCTCGGCCGTGGTCGCCGAGCTGGCCGAGACGAAGAGCCGGGCCTGCAGATCGCCGCGACGGGCGGCGGCACGCAACGCGGTGCGGGGGAGCGCGTGACCCAGGCTCCAGCGCACGACCGGCTTGATCCTGGTTTCCGCGGTCATCGCCACCTTACCCACGGTAGGAAAGGAGCGAGCCGCTGGTCAAGCGCGGGAAGTCAGCGGATGCGGGCGGACGGGGTGCTGGTGAAGCGGAATTCCAGGGTGACGGGCAGGGTGGTCAGGTCCAGTGCCTGGCGCAGGCGCGGCAGGCCCTCGGTGTCCAGGCGCTGCCGGATGGCGGTGAGGTCGCCGTCCTGGTGGACGCGCAAGGTCACGGCGAGCGCCGGGGCGGTCCGCGGCCCGGCCAGGGTGGCTGACGCGGAATCCACGCCGGGATAGCCGCCGACCTCGTCCACGAAGGGTGCGACCGCCGTCCCGGCGGCGAGTTCGGTGCGGCCCGCCGCGGGATCGGTGTCGAGCCGCCAGGTGTGGGTTTTCGGCTTTCGCGTCAGCTGGGCCAGCAGCCAGCGCAAGGCCAGCAGCCCGGCCACGATCGCGGCCGCCGTGGCGGCGTAGAGCGCCCAGGTCGGCGGCGCCGCGGTACCCGGCACCAGCGAGCCGGTTCGGTCGAGCAGGGTGAGCCTGCCGGAGTAGGTGCCCAGCGCGAACCCGCCGGCGGCGAGCAGGACCAGGCCGACCACGCCGAGCAGGCTGCGGTTCAGGCGCGCTGGACGGTTGAGTGCGGTCATCGCGGCCTCCTGGGACTGCGGCTAGTTCGAGCGCCTGGCGACTTTGACGGAGATTCGCGGCTGGACGGCCGGGTCGATCTGGGCGACGCGCTGCTCGATCGCCGCGCGCACGGCCTCGGCCAGGCCGGTGGGATTGGTGCGTTCGGTGCGCACCTTCGCGGCGACCCGGCGCCGTCGCAGGGTGAGTTTCGCGCGGGACACACCATCCACGCCCGCGGCCGCCGACCGCAGGGTGGACCGGTAGCTGCGCCGCGAGGCCCCGGAATCGGTCTCGCCGCGCAACGGCAGGATGGTCAGCCTGCCGGGCAGGACCGCGGCGAGCACCAACGTCAGTCCTGACAGGACCAACACGCCGCCGCTGACGGCGACCGGCAGTTCGTTCCAGTGGATGCGGTGCAGCACGCCGTAGTCGAGCCACGGCCGTTGCCCGAGGATCAACTGGATGGCGGCCACCGCGACCACGGTGCACCCGCCCAGCAGCACCAGCGCGGTCAGCGTGGCCGGGGTGCTGCGGCGGGGCCGGCGCTTCACCGGACCCTCCGCGTTTCCGCGGCACGCGGCCGCAGCGCGGTGACCGTGATGTCCACGCGCGAAACCGTCAGCCCGGCCAGTTCGCCGACGCGCTGCCGCAGGTGCCGCCGGGCGCTCTCGGTGGTGCTCGCCACCGAGAGCGGGTATTCGACGGACAACCGGACGTCCAGCGCCGCCGTCTCCCCGGTCACCCGCGCGCTGACCTTCGCGGCCTGGTCGTCCCCGAACAGCCGCGTGGTGCCGCCGAGGCCGTCCAGTTCGGTGACCGCTCGCGTGGCGATGCGCTCGATCACCCGGTCTTCGATGGTGAGGGTGCCGCGTTCGGACATGTGCTCACCCCCGGTCGCGGCCGGTCAGCTGGGACAGGTCCAGCTCGCCGTCCAGGAACCGGCCGACGAGCAGGCCGAGCCCGCCCAGGACGAGCACGATCAGGAAGGCGCCGAACCCGCCGAACGCGGCCGCGAGGCCGAGCGCCAGTCCGGTGAGCAGGCCGATTCGAGTGGCGTTCATGGTCTGCTCCCCGCTCAGCGGACGCGGCCGGTGTCGGCGACCTCGTCACCTTCGTCCTCGTCGGGCAGGTGCACGTCGGCCACGGTGATGTTGACCTCGACGACCTCCAGCCCGGTCATCCGCTCCACGGCGGTGATCACGTTCCGGCGCACGGCACGGGACAGGTCCGCGATGGCCACCCCGTACTCGACCTCGAGCTGCAGGTCCACCGCGGCCTGCCGCTCGCCGACCTCCACCGAGACGCCCTGCCCGGCGCTCGCGGTGGCGCCGGGGATGCGCTCGCGCAGGGCGTTGAACGCCCGCGCCGCGCCGCCGCCGAGCGCGTGCACCCCGGAGATCTCGTTCGCGGCCAGCCCGGCCACCTTCCGCACCACGGTGTCGGCGATCGTGGTGATGCCCTCGCTGGTGACCAGCGCGCTGTCCGCCCGCTTGGTGACTTCCTGGGCCGGCTTCTCCTGCTGCTGAGCCATCTTGTCCTCCTCGTTGGTGGCGTCGGTGGAAGGACACGAGGAGCGGGGAAACGTCACGGGTGGATTCTGTGGCGCCGGTCACGGCGGCCAGGACTGTCTACATCGGACGACGGGACGATCAGCCGGGGGTGACCGCTTCGCCGCCTGCCACTTCGCGGCCGGTCACGTCGGTTTTCAGCACGACCGCGTCCACCGGGGAGAGGGTGACCTCGGCCCAGACCGTCTTCCCGCCTTCATGGGCGGCCTGCCCCCAGGAGGTGGCGTAGGCGTCGACCATGCGCAGCCCGCGGCCGCCGTCGTTGCCCGGCGCCCGGTACGCGGCGGGGGCGGGCGAGCTGTCGCTGACCTCGATCCGCAGCAGTTCCGGAGACCGCCGCAGGAGCACGCGGCGGGGTGCAGAGCCGTGCCGGATCGCGTTGGAAGCCAGTTCGTCGAGCGCGCCGACGACGTCGCCGAGCAGGGCGGGCTCGAGTCCGGCCAGCACGGTACGGGCCCAGCGCCGGACGCGGACGAGTTCGGCGGGGTCGCCGGAGAGATCCAGTGCGTGCTCGCCCGGATCCTGGTCCACCACGGTCGCGGCCCTTCCTCCGATCGAACGAACCGATGTCTGGATACCCCAGCCTAAACCTCCCCGCCGCGGCGGGTCCGCGGACGGCACGCGGTGGCGAGCTTGCGCGGGTCGCGGCGGGGTGGTGTGTAGCCTTCCTCAGACGGCCGTGCGGGTACGAGCCGTGCGTTGGTGGCAACGGGTGGATTTGGCGGATTCGGAGGGTGGATGGGCCCGGCTCACTCGCCTGAAAAGGCAGGTCCACTCCCGCGGCTGTCGGCGGGGTATCGCTTGCACGTGTTGCTGGTCGAGGACGACGACGGGGACGCGCTGCTGGTCGAGGAGATGCTCTCCGACGCGCTCGAGCCGACCACGCTGCGGCGGGTCGGCACGCTCGCCGAGGCGCTGTCCGCGCCCATCCGCGCCGACTGCGTGCTGCTCGACCTCGCGCTGCCCGACGCGATGGGCCTCGATTCGGTGGCCAGGCTGCGCCGGGCCGCGCCGGGCACCGCGGTGGTGGTGCTCACCGGCCGCGCCGACGAGCGCACCGGCCAGGCCGCGGTCGCCGCCGGCGCCCAGGACTACCTGGTCAAGAGCCAGGTCGACGGCCCGCTGCTGAGCAAGGCGCTGCGGTACGCCTGGGAGCGCAAGCGGGCCGAGCAGGTCGAGCGGTCGCTGCGCGAGCAGCAGCTGCTGGCCAGCGAGTACACCCGGCTGGAACGCGGCCTGCTGCCGACCCCGCTGCTGGCGTCGGAGGAGCTGTCGCTGGTCTCGCGCTACCGGCCGGGCCGCGACGGCGCGCTGCTCGGCGGCGACTTCTACGACGCCGTCGAAACGGCCGACGGCACCCTGCACGTGATCATCGGCGACGTCTCCGGTCACGGCCCCGACGAGGCGGCGCTGGGTGTCGCGCTGCGCATCGCCTGGCGGTCGCTGGTGCTCGCCGGTCTGCCGCAGGACCAGGTGCTGGCCACCGTGCAGCAGGTGCTCACGCACGAGCGGATCCACAACCACTTCGCCACCGCGTGCGTGGTCTCGGTGGCCCCGGACCGCCGCTCGCTGCGGATGCGGCTGGCCGGGCACCCGCCGCCCCTGCTGCTCACCGGCACCGGCACGCGGCTGCTGCCGGTGGACCGCCTCGGCGTGCCGCTGGGCGTGCTGCCCGACGCCGGCTGGGCCCCGGCCGAGATCGACCTCGAACCGGGCTGGGACCTGCTGCTGTGCACCGACGGCATCTTCGAGGGCCGCAGCGGGCAGGGCAGCGAGCTGCTCGGCCAGGAGAACATGACCGAGCTGTTCCTGGCGCTGCTCGCCGACCGGCCGGACTGGCGGGAGGCACCCGGCGAGGTGCTCGACGCCCTGATCGCCGAGGTCGAGCACCGCAACGGCGGCCCGCTCGACGACGACGTGGCGGTGGTCCTGCTCGGCCACCGGGAGGCGTCGTGACCAGTGCCGTGACCAGTACCGCCGAGACCCCGGCCCAGCAGCGCGAACGCGCGGCCACCGGCTGGCCGATCCGCCGCTGGATGACGCTGCTGGCCACGATCACCGTGGCGCTGCTCGCCGGGGTGATCGTGGCCGGGGTGGTGGCGCTGGAAAACCTCGAAAGCTCCCGCGCGCGCCTGGTCGACGAGATCGATCCCGGGCTGATCGGCGCGCAGACGCTGACCTCGGCGCTGCTGAACCAGGAGACCGGCGTCCGGGGCTACCTGCTCACCGGCGACCGGCGCTTCCTCGCGCCCTATCCCCAGGGCCTGGCCGAGCAGGCGCGTGCGGTGGGGCAGCTGCGTGACGCCGGGGCGCAACCGGGCACGGTGCCAGGTGCGGATCTCGACGCCGTGCTGGCGCGGGCGGGGGAGTGGCAGCGGCTGGCCGACCGCTGGACCGCGCCCGGCGCGCCGCCGGTCGGCGTGGCGCAGGTGGAGCAGAGCAAGGCCTACTTCGACGGCGTCCGCGAGGTGCTCGACGTCCAGCGCGCGCACTACGCCGACGCGCGGGCCGACGCACGCGACGGGCTGGACGCGTCGGCGAGCTTCCTGCAGTGGATGCTCGTGGTGGTGGCGGTGCTGCTGATCGTCCTGTTCGGCGCGCTCTACCTCGGCTTCCGGCGGGCCATCGCCCGGCCGCTGCAGAAGCTGGCCAGCGAGGTCAGGGCGGTCACCGACGACGACCTGAACCGCGAGGTGAGCGCCAACGGCCCGCGGGAGCTGGTCGAGCTGGGCGCCGACGTGGAGGACATGCGCCGCCGGATCGTCGCCGAACTGGCGGAGCTCAAGCGCGCGCAGGACGAGCTGCAGCGGTCCAATTCGGACCTCGAGCAGTTCGCCTACGTCGCCTCGCACGACCTGCAGGAGCCGCTGCGCAAGGTGGCCAGCTTCTGCCAGCTGCTGCAACGCCGGTACCAGGGGCAGCTCGACGAACGCGGTGACCAGTACATCGACTTCGCGGTGGACGGTGCCCGCCGGATGCAGGCGCTGATCAACGACCTGCTGGCGTTTTCCCGGGTGGGCCGCAAAACCGGCGAGATGGCCGAAGTGGACACCGCGAAGCTGGTCGGCCAGGCGATGCGCAACGTGGAGGCGGTGGTCGAGGAGACCGGCGCCACCATCACCCACGGCGAACTACCGGTGGTGCACGGCGAAACCAGCCTGCTCACCGGCGTGTTCCAGAACCTGCTGAGCAACGCGCTGAAGTTCCGCGGCGAAGACCCGCCGGAGGTCCGCATCGAGGCGGAGCGGGACGGCGACGACTGGGTCTTCTCGGTCACCGACAACGGGATCGGCATCGAACCCGAGTACGCCGACCGCATCTTCGCGATCTTCCAGCGGCTGCACCCGAAGAGCGCGTACCCGGGCACCGGCATCGGGCTGGCGATGTGCCGCAAGATCGTGGAGTACCACGGCGGCCGCATCTGGCTCGACACCGATCCGCCGGCCGGGCACACCCGGTTCCGCTTCACCCTGCCCGTCCATCCCGGGACCAGCCGGGCCGAACGCACAGAAAGCGAGTCCCCGTGAGCGATTCACTGGCCCCGATCGACATCCTGCTGGTCGAGGACGACCCCGGTGACGTGCTGATGACGCAGGAGGCGTTCGAGCACCACAAGATCCGCAACTCGCTGCACGTGGTCAGCGACGGTGTCGAAGCGCTGGAGTTCCTGCGCCGCGACGGCGCCTATCCCGACGCGCCGCGGCCGGGGCTGATCCTGCTGGACCTCAACCTGCCGAAGAAGGACGGCCGCGAGGTGCTCGCCGAGATCAAGGCGGAGCCGGAGCTGCGCAGCATCCCGGTGGTGGTGCTGACCACCTCCGAGGCCGAGGAGGACATCCTGCGCAGCTACGACCTGCACGCCAACGCCTACGTCACCAAGCCGGTCGACTTCGAGCGGTTCGTCGAGGTAGTCCGCCAGATCGACGACTTCTTCGTCACCGTGGTGAAACTGCCGAAGTGACTCAGGCCGCGAGCGCGTTGAATTCGGCTTCGGTGCGCTCGCGCTCGACGTACATCGTCCACGCGGTGTCGGCGATGTCGTCGGGGTTGAGCGTGCCGACGCCCTCCGCGAAGTCCTCCCGTGCCGCGAAGGCGCGGTGGATGTCGCCGCGCTCGATCAGCCCGCCTATGGTGAGCGTGGCCGCGTAGACGCCGGTGTCCTTCAGCGCCTCGGCGAGGGTGAGCACGTACATGCGCAGCGCGGCCGCGGCGGGCACCAGGTTGCCCAGCAACGGCATGGGGATCTTGCCGCTGAGCCCGCCGCCGAAGAACAGCGCGCCGTCGCCGCGTGCCACCATCTCCGGCACCACCTCCCTGGCCAGCGTGGCCGGTGCGGTGAGCAGGTGCTGCATCGGCGCCATCAGGTCCTGCGCGCCGGCTTCGGTGAGCGGGATGACCGACAGCGTGTCCGGGCTCACCGGTCCGAAGTAGACGGTGTCGAACCCGCCGAGGTCGGCGGTGATCTCGCCGAGCACCCGCTTGAGTTCCGTCGCGTCGGTGACGTCGGCGGTGTAGGTGCGTGATTCGATCCCCGCCGCCGCGAGGCTCGCGCGGTAGTCCGCGTGCCGTCGATCGGTCCGGGAGACGAGCGCCACCCGGAAGCCTTCCTTGCCGAACCGATGGGCCATCGACATGCCGAGCCCCGGTCCCGCACCGAGCACCACCAGCACCTTGCCTGACGAATCCGTCATGTTCTCTCCATCGTCCATGTTGAGGTCGTCCTCAACTTATTTCGACGCTACCGCTAACTTGAGGCCGCCGTCAACTTGCTAGGCTGGGCGCATGCGCCGGGACGCCCAGCTCAACCGCGAGAAGCTCATCGAGTCGGCTCGCGCGCTCTTCGCCGAGCGCGGGCTGAACGTGGCGCTGGAGGAGGTCGCGCGCCGGGCCGGGGTCAGCATCGGCACGCTGTACAACCGGTTCCCGACCAGGACGGACCTGTGCGCGGCGGTGTTCGCCGACCGGGCCCAGACGGTGGTGCTGACCGCGGAGCACGCCCTGTCCATGCCCGACGCGTGGGCCGGGTTCACCCACTTCCTGGAGCAGCTCTGCCTGTTGCAGGCGGCGGATCGCGGGTTCAACGAGCTGGCCGAGCGCGGGCTGCCGCAGCCGGGGGAGGACCAGCGGCGCGGCTACGAGCTGATGTGCGAGCTGATCGCCCGCGCGCGGCGGGAAGGCGTGCTGCGCGAGGACTTCACCACCGAGGACCTGGCGCTGGTCGTCTGGTCGATCACCAGGACCATCGAGGCCACCGCGGCGGTCAGCCCCCAGCTGTGGCGGCGGCACCTGGCGATGATCTGCGACGGCCTGCGTGCCGGAGCCGCGCATCCGCTGCCCGAGCCGCCGCTGCGGCCGGAACAGCTCGCCGGGATCATCCAGGGTGGCTGCTGAGCGCGTCCAGGAAGGCGGTCGCGGCCGGGCTCAGCCCCGCCCGGCTCCACACCAGGTATTCGACGCGGCCGGGCGCGCCGAGCACCGGGATGGTCGCGACGCCGGTGAGCTGCGGTGTGTAGGCCGACGGGAGCATCGCCACGCCGAGGCCCTGCCGGATGAGCTTGGCCATGAAATCCGCGGTGGTCACCTCGAAGGCCACCTCGCGGTCGAGACCCGCCGCCGCGAAGGCTTCGTCGGACTGCGCCCGGCCAGCCGTCCCGGCCGGGAAGTCCACAAAGGTCTCTTCGGTCAGCCGCCGGAGGTCCACTTGCGACAGTTCGGCCAGCGGGTGGTCCGGTGCGGTCACCGCGACGAGGTGGTCGCGGGCCAGTTCGCGGGCGTTGACCCCGTGCGGCCGCGCGGTGGTCGGCAGCCCGAGGAAGGCGACTTCGAGGCTGCCCTGCTTCACCGCGTCGACCAGTTCCTCGCTGGCGCCGGATCGCAGCCCGACGCGCACCAGCGGGTACCGGCGGTGGAATTCGCGTAGTGCCACCGGAATGTCCACCGCGGCCACGGTCGGGATGGCGCCGACGGTGAGCCTGCCGCGCACCTCGCCGACCGCCGCCGCGACTTCGGCGACGGCGCGCTCGGCGGCGTCGAGGCACTGCCGTGCCGCGGGCAGGAACGCCTCCCCGGCGGCGGTCAGCCGCACCCGGCGGCTCGTGCGCTCGAACAGCTTCGCGCCCAGTTCCCGTTCCAGGCGGGCGATCTGGTGGCTGAGCGCGGACTGCGCGACAAAGCAGCGCTCGGCGCCGCGGGTGAAGCTGTTCGTTTCGGCGACGGCGAGCACGTACCGCAGGTGCTGGAGTTCCACGAATCAATCGTGCAGCACGATCATTGTGGTGACAAACATGTATTGGACTCATGGACGCAGGTCAGCCACCTTGAACGGGTGACCACCCTGACTTCCGGCACGCTGACCC
This sequence comes from Amycolatopsis albispora, assembly GCF_003312875.1. NCBI lineage: Bacteria > Bacillati > Actinomycetota > Actinomycetes > Pseudonocardiales > Pseudonocardiaceae > Amycolatopsis > Amycolatopsis albispora. The sequence goes on along the minus strand of NZ_CP015163.1, from coordinate 3,305,319 downwards.
GGACCGCGCTGACCGCCTTCGCACCCGCCGTTTGGGGCACCACCTACGTCGTGACCACCGAGCTGCTGCCCGCCGGGCACCCGCTGTTCGCGGGCCTGATGCGCGCGCTGCCCGCCGGGCTGATCGCGCTGGCCGTCACCCGCGTGCTGCCGCGTGGGGTGTGGTGGTGGCGGGCGGCGGTGCTCGGGGTGCTCAACATCGGCCTGTTCTTCCCGCTCTTGTTCACCGCCGCCGAGCGCCTGCCCGGCGGGGTCGCCGCGACGCTGGGGGCAGGGCAGCCGCTGGTGGTCGCCGTGCTGGCGGTCGGGGTGCTGCACGAACGCCCGTCGGTGGCGCGGTTCGCCTGGGGACTGGCGGGGGTCGCCGGGGTCGGGCTGGTGGTGCTCGGGCCGGCCGCCGGGTTCGACACCGCCGGGGTGCTCGCCGGGCTCGGCGGCGCGCTCGCGATGGCGCTGGGGGTCACGCTCACCAAGCGCTGGGGCAGGCCCGCCGGCGCCGGCCCGACCGCCTTCGCCGGCTGGCAGCTGACCGCGGGCGGGGTGTTCCTGGTGCCGGTCACCTTTCTCGCCGAGGGCGCGCCGCCGTCGATCGACCTGCCCGCCGTCGCCGGGTACCTCTGGCTCGGCCTGGCCGGCGGGCTGCTGGCCTACGTGCTGTGGTTCCGCGGCATCGGCCTGCTGCCGGTCACCTCGGTCGCCGTGCTGGGCCTGCTGTCGCCGATGGTCGCGGCGCTGCTCGGCGCACTGGTGCTCGGGCAGGAACTCGGCCCGGTCCAGCTCGCCGGGTTCGCGCTGGCGCTGACCGCGATGGTGGCCGGTCAGCTGCCGCACGAACGCTGATCACCGTCCTCTGTGGGCGGTTCGCCACCGCCGGAACCCCCACACCGCCGCCACGCCCAGCGCGACCAGCAGCACCGGCAGCAGGGTGAGCGTCCACGGCCAGGCCGGGCCGTCGAGGACCAAGCCGCCGGTGGGCAGCTCCAGCACCTTCGCCGTCCAGCGGGCGGTCGCCACATCGGTGGTGCCCGCGAGGTCGCGCACGGTGGCGTCGAAGGCAAAACCCGGTTGCTGGTGCGGGTATTCGGGCGACGGACCGCCGGGAACCGGGGCCACGGCCCGGGAGCCGGGCACGAGCAGGCGGTCCAGCCGGGGCGCGGCGGTGGCGAGATCCGCGCGCGGCAGGAAGGTCAGGCCGTGCCGCGAGCGCATCGGCCCGCCGTCGGCGGTCACCGCCAGCGTGCGTGCCGACAGCGACTGGCCGCCGTGCACGTCGAACACCGAAGCCAGCTCGATCTCGCCGGTGCCGTCGGTGAGCACCACGCCGATTTCCGGCGGGTTCCAGGTGAATCCGGCGTTGATGATGGCGACCGGGTCCGGCATCCCGGCTTCCGGCGTGACCGGCGGATCGGCGTGGCGCCAGCCGACCGCCGACGCGGCGGCCGCGGCCGCTTCGGGACCGGCCAGGCGCTTGATCACGTGCAGCGTGCCGTCGATCCCGGACAGGATGCCCGCCGTGGAGACGATGCCGCCGTCGTCGACAAATCGCTGTCCCCGCACCCAGTTCACCGCGGGGTAGACGCCTTCGAACTCCCCGATCCGCAGCCAGTGCGCGGTGGCGGACCGCCCGTCGAGCAGGCCGGCCGAAGCGAGCACACCCGAGCCGTTGCACACGCTCAGCAGGTGCGCGCCGCCCGCGGCCTGCGTGCGCAGCCAATCCGTGACCGGTGCCGTGCTGGGCTCGCCGACGTCGGGCAACGCGGGCACCACGACCAGGTCGGCGACGGGCGTCCGGGCGGCGAGTTCGGTGAACGTCAGGTCGGGGACGAGGTCCAGGCCGCCGGTCAACGGCACCGGGCGGCGCTGCGAGGCCGCGGTGTAGACGTTGAACTTGCCGGTGGCGGCGAAGATTTCGTACGGGGCAAGGACATCCGAGACCACCGCACCGCGGTCGCCGACCACGACCACGGCGGTGGGCTTGGCGGGGTCGTGGCGCAGCGGTGCCGCCGCCGGGACGGCCCGCTCCGGTCCGGGGGCGTGGAGGGCGTCGAAGGCGGACAGCGCCGAGACGGTCGCCCCGGCGGCCGGGACCAGCAGCACGGCGACCACCGCGAGAACGCGCTTGACGAAGGTACGCATGGCTCAGTGCCAGTATTCGTCGCGGCGCCACACCATGGCGGCCAGCATCAGCGGGAACATGATGACGTGCCCGGCGGCCATCACCGCGGAGCCGGACAGCACGCCGAACCAGTGCGGCACCAGCAGCGCCAGGAACGGCAGGTACATCACCGCGGACATCTCCGCGATCCGCGGCCACGAGTGCCGCCGGACGGCCATCCACAACGCCATCGCGACGGTCATGTCGGTGGCCATCACCAGCGCGGCCACGTCCGGTCTGGCCACCCACGCGTCGGGCCACAGCGGGGCGAGCGCGAACATGCCGACGAGCATGGCCACGACCATTTCCAGGTAGTGCGCGGTGAAGCGGACCAGCTTGCGGGTCGTGGTGCGGTGCGTGGCGGTTGTCATGGCGGGGACCTCCCGATCGCGGTGAACGCCTTGTCGCGATCGAGCATCGCCGCCGGAGGCCGTGCTGCCAGGTGCCGGAGGTCATGACCTCCGGTCATGTGCCGGGCATGACCTCACAGCAGGCCGAGCGCGCGGGCCCGCAGCGCGGCCTGAGTGCGGTCGCGGGCACCCAGCTTGGCCAGCACGCTGGTCACGTGGTTCTTCACGGTGCCCTCGGCGAGGAACAGCGAGCCGGCGATCTCCCGGTTGCTGTGCCCGTCGGCCAGCAGGCGCAGGACGTCCAGCTCGCGGTCCGACAGCGGAACGACCAGCGGCTGCGGCCGTGGTGCCGGATCGGTGTCGGGCAGTTGCGCGAACCTGGCCACCACCTTCGCCGCGACGGACGGCTGCAGCACCGACTCACCGCGGGCCGCCGCCAGCACCGCGTCCACCAACTGCGCCGAGGACGCGTCCTTCAGCAGGTACCCGAGCGCCCCGGCACGCAACGCGGCGAACACGTCCTCGTCGTCGTCGAACGTGGTGAGCGCGATGACCTGCACACCGGGTTGCTCGGCGCGCAGCCGCCGCGTGGCCGCGACACCGTCGAGCACCGGCATGCGCAGGTCCATCAGCACGACGTCGGGGGCCAGTGCGGCGGACCGGCGCAGCGCCTCGTCCCCGTTGCCCGCCTCACCCACCACCTCGATGTCGTCGCGGGTGGCCAGCAGCGTTGCCAGCGCCTCGCGGAACAGCGCCTGATCGTCCACGAGCAACACGCGGACCGCGCTCATCCCGGTACCTCCATGGTCAGTGCGGACCCCTTGCCAGGGGCGGGTTCGAAGCTCAGCCGCCCGCCGAGCGCGGCGGCTCGTTCGCGCAGTCCCAGCAGGCCGAAGCCGGGCGTCCGGCCGTCCACCACGCCGGTTCCGTTGTCGCGGACGACCAGCCGGATCTTGCCGTCGGCAAAGGTGAGGCCGATTTCCGCGCGGGTGGCGGCGGCGTGCTTGCGGACGTTGGTCAGGCCCTCCTGGGCGGTCCGGTACAGCGCCTCCCGCGCTTCGTCGGCGACCGGCCGTTCGGTGCCGGAAACCGTGACGCCGGTGGGCACTCCGGTCGCGGAGGTCTCTTCGGCCAGCGCGCGCAACGCTTCGGGCAACGGCGGGATCGACCGCGGTTCGCGGAGTGCGCTGACCGAGCGGCGTACGTCGGCCAGCGCGGCTTCGGCCTGCTCCTGCGCTTTGGCGAGCACGGCGTCGGCCTTGGCGGGGTCCGTCTGCAACACCGCCCGCGCGGCCTTGACCTGCATCTGGACCACGGTCAGGGAATGCCCGAGTCCATCGTGGATGTCACGGGCGACACGGTTGCGTTCCTGCGCGGTGGCGAGCCGTTCCGCCTGTGCGGTGTAGTCGCGCAACTGCTCGTGCGCCTCGGCGAGCGCGCGCCGGGTTTTCTGTTCGCGCTGCAGGAGTTCGGTGATGATCGCGGCGAACAACACCGAGGCGAACAGGCCGATGCCTTCGCGCAGCGCGTCGTGCCAGGCCATGCCGGCGTGCGCGAGCGGGACGAGCAGGATCACCACCGCGGTGCCGGGCCGGGGGAGCAGCAGCACGCACTGACTCACCAGCACCACGAAGAACAACGTGCCGCCGACACCGGGATCGTAGGAGAACACCGCGTACGCGAGCGGCAACTGGACCGCGACGTACGCGATCGACCAGCCGAGCCGCTCGCGCCGGTGCACCCAGAGGAAGCCCGCGGTGCCGAGTGCGGTGAACACCGCGCCGAGCGGGATCACCCACAGGGGTTCACGGGACGCGAGCGCGCCGATCACCAGTGTGAGGAACGCGCCGCCGGTCAGCGCCGCGAGAGCCCGGTTCATGGGCTCACTTTGGGCTTTCCGGGTGCGCTGGTCAACGGAGAACGGGCGGCTTCCGCGGTTCGGCCCGCCGGAACAGCCAGGCCGAACCGAGGAAGAGCGCGGCGAAGAACCCGTTGAGCCCCAGGAGTTCAAGCACGGAGGTGGCTGGCGACTCGTGTTTGCCCGCGGCGAACGCGAGCACGGTGACCAACGCCTGGGCGGCCGCCGTGGCGACCAGCGCGCGTGCCATGCCCGCCGGGCGGAAGCGCGCGAGAACGGCACCGACGACCCCGACGGCGAGCACGCCGAAGTACATCAGGTCGGCACGGTCGCCCTCGACGCCGATGACGCCGACCGCGCCCATGCCCCACAGCAGGATCAACGCGGCCGCGAGCGCGACACCGACGGCCGAGCGGTAGGCGGTCTTCTGCTTCTTCATCGCTTCCTCCAGCGTGGGGAACCGGTCCTGGAGGTGTTGTCCCCGCCAGGAAACGTCCGCGGGCAGGCCACGCACCATTCGCGACAGCAGGCCGAGCGCGATCCGCGTGCCGCCGGTTCCGGCGTCGCGTTCGCAGGTGATGTGGTCGTGCAGATCGGCCGCGATCTCCCCGATCCGGCGCTCGGCGATCGGCGCGGGCAGGCCGCGTGTGTAGCAGCGCACCCAGCGGGTCACCAGCGCGGCCACGCGTTCGGGGTTCATGCGGGCTCCGGGGAGGTGCGCGGGGCACGGCGGGCGGGCTGCTCGGCGGCGGCGCGCGCGGCCACCTGGGCGCCCCGCCCGGTGAGTTCGTAGAGGCGGCGGCGAGGACGGCCCTCGGCTGCCTCGGCGTCCTCCCATTCGGAGGTGAGCAGGCCGAATTCCTCCAGCCTGCCCAGGGCTTTGTAGAGCGTGCCGTGGCTCGTCAGCGTGGACGAGCCGCGTTGCTCCCGCATGGTCTGGGCCAGTGCGAACCCGTGGAAGGGCGCGTCCGACCGCAGCGCCGCTTCGAGGATCTCGGTCTCGAGCGGCAGCAGGCTTCCCGGCTTCCGGCGTGGCATGCCGAGAACTATAGGAAGATATCTTCCGATAAGTCAACCACGGGTCGATCCGCTGACCGTCGGGAATGGAGGGAGCTGGGTCACACCGGACGCGTGATCCTGGTCGCAGAAAGCAGAACGGCCCGCCGGATCGGAACCGGCAGGCCGTTGACATCGCTAAACTGGGCGGTGGGCGATACTGGGATCGAACCAGTGACCTCTTCGGTGTGAACGAAGCGCTCTCCCGCTGAGCTAATCGCCCCGCTTGCGGTGTGTGAACACATTAGCGCACCCCCTCGCGGGGCCCGCACACCGGGGTCCCGTTAGCCGGGACCGGGCCCGGCCAAACGGGTGGTTCCGGATCGACACGTTCCGCGCACCGCCCGACACGGAGCGAACAACAACGTGGTAGCGAAGGCCTTCGGCGGGCGGAGGCCGGTGAGTGACTTCCGACATTCGCGCGACAGCGCTATCGCGCCGGGATCAAACCGAGCAGTATGGACCCGTGGGAGATCAGCCAGGGCGCGTGCGGCGGCCCGGAGGCCAGGGGTGATGATGGAGCGAGTGGCCGCCGCGATGACCCCGTACGGGTGATCTTCGGCGAATCCGCGAGCGACACGGCGCCCCGGTACGTCTCAACGTCGCGACTCGGTCAACCTGGACCGGGAGAGGAGTGAAGGGTAGGACGATGCGAAACGATCACGTGACGCTCCGCTCGACCGCGGTCTTCGACCTGCTGGCCCCGCGGACGCCCGCAGTCCCCGTCAAGGTGGAGCTGCGCTACGACACTCGCGACCCGTACGCGGTCGTCGCCGCGTTCCGGACCGGCCGCGCCGGTTGGGTCGAGTGGGTGTACGCACGTGACCTGCTCGCCGACGGCCTGCTCGCCGACGCCGGCGACGGGGACGTGCGGATCCGCCCTTCGGCCGAGGACCCCGAGTCGGTGCTGATCGAGCTGAACTCGCCGTCGGGGCACGCGATGTTCGAGGCGTCGGCCCAGGAACTCGCCGACTTCCTCGACCGGACCTACGACGTGGTGCTGCCCGGAAACGAGCACCTGTGGGTCGACGTCGACGACGCGCTGACCCACCTGATCCCGAACGACCTGAGCTGATCGGGCCTGTTCACGGCCCCGGGAAAGGTTGTGGCCACCCCCCTGTAACCGGGGTCCGGGGCATCGGCTAGAGTTCTTCACACACCGCGAGCGAGGGAAACCCCGAGCGAGCGGGAGAAATGCGGACGTAGCGCAGCTGGTAGCGCATCACCTTGCCAAGGTGAGGGTCGCGGGTTCGAGTCCCGTCGTCCGCTCGGAAGGCCTACTCGGGCCTGACACGGTGGAGTGGCCGAGAGGCGAGGCAACGGCCTGCAAAGCCGTGTACACGGGTTCGAATCCCGTCTCCACCTCGCGCGATTAGCTCAGCGGGAGAGCGCTTCCCTGACACGGAAGAGGTCACTGGTTCAATCCCAGTATCGCGCACCAGCTGTTTTCGCAGGCCAAGGCCCTGTTCCTCCTCCGGAGGGATGGGGCTTTACTTGTGCAATGGAGACGAAATGGAGACGGTCCGCGGGGCCGATTCCAACTCGCCCACCGGCCTTGTCTTCCTTAAGTGGGGGAACCACTCGCCGAGCTTGGTCCGCTCGGTGGGCCGGAGTGCGTTGAGCGAGGCCAGCCAACGTCGTTCGAGTGCCTGGATGACTGCCCGTTCCATTTCCGGGGTGATGTGGTCGTAGACCCGGGCCATACCCTTCATCTTCTGCCCCAGCCGCGCTCGCCGGGCGACTTCGGGTATGCCGTCTTCGATCAGCCAGGTGGCATGGCTGTGACGTCCCTCATGGAAGGTGAACTCCGGCAGGATCGCCGGGGCGACTTGCCGGTCGCCACCCTCGGTCCCATCCCAGACCGGTCGCCAGTGCCGGTTGCGGAAGTTGGACCGCCGCCATGGTTTGCCCTCGGGCGTGCAGAGCACGAACGGGTGTGGGTGGCTGTCCATCAGTTCTTCGTAGAACACCGCGATGCTCGGCGGGAGGTCAACCCATCGGGTCCCGGCTGGTGTCTTGGTCCGGCCCTTCTTCCCCTTGCTCCGCCGACGTCCCGGTCGCACCGGGGAGGGGTGCGATGTCGCTCCGCCTGATTGCGCGGCGAGGCTGCCGCCCTTGAATACTTTCCCGCTGACCTCCTTGAGCGGCGCACAGATCCGGATCCGGCGGCGTTCCGGGTCGTACTCGTGGCGCTGCTGCCCGACCAATTCACCCCAGCGAGCGCCGGTGTAGCCGTCGAGCAGGCAGAGGGTGAACCCGCCGAGGCCGAGCCCGCGTTCGTACAGGCGCATTGCTGCTCGCAAGATCTGGACGGGACTGGCGACGAGGCGTTCCTCTTCGTACTCACCGGAGCCGATCCGCACACCACGGCACGGATTGCCTGGGATGATCTTCGCCCGATCCGAGGCGACGCCCATGATGGTGGAGAACAACGCGAAGTACGAGGATACGGAAGAGTCGGCGTAGTTTTCGTCCAACTGCGACAGCCACTTCTCGATCTCCTCGTAGTCGTGGTAGATGACCACCATGGGCCAGCCGGACCACTTCGGTAGCAGCTGGTTGTCCAGGTAGGATCGATACTTCGCGACCGTGGTGGGTTCCAGCCTCGGCGACACCGCGGCGAACCACTCCTCGGCGAAGACGTCGAACGGCTTCTCCCCCTCGCGCGGGTCCCTCCACACGCTGCGCCTGATCTGGTCTTCCTGCTCGTCACCCCAATCTTCTGCTGCTTCTTTCGTGGGAAACCCTGATTTGCTGCCCCAGGTGCCGTTGGGCAGTTTGAATCGGCACCTCCACAACGGCGGGTCCTTGACTATCAGCTCGCCGTAGGCCATTTTTTCTCCTTCCAGTTGTCGGGGATGCGGGGTGCGCATCGGGCGTGACGCACCATCTCGGCGACGTCGTCGCGGCTGAACCGGTAGTGCTTGCCGAACCTGCGGTGCGGAAACACCCGGGCCGCCGCCTGATCCTTCAACGTGCGCGGCGACAAGCCGAGCAACTCGCCAACTTGCTCCGCGGTGAGCAGCGCATCCGGATCCCGCTGGGCGGCGACGGCCAGGGTGTGGACCGCTTCGGCAAGCTGCTGCACTGCTGCAGGCAGATCCGAAGCCTGATTGCTGGTCGTGAAGTCGTCCACAACGCCTCCTTCCTGTGCCGGTTTCCCTCTGGCAGCGCCGACTTTGAGCGGGCCCGGAAGAGTAGTCGGAGAAGTGCTCATCCCGGAGGCCCCCGATCGGGTGGGCCCTGCCGCGTTGCCGGTCACGCTGCCGACCTCCCGCCGGTGGAGCACAGGCCGAGCCGCCGCAGTCCGATGTCGTGGAATTCCGGGTTCAGGTCGATCCCGATATAGGAGCGGCCGAGTTGCCGGGCAGCGATTCCGGTGGTGGCGGCGCCGCTGAACGGGTCGAGCACGGTGCCACCATCAGGGCAGCCGGCGGTGATGCAGCGCAGCGGCAGGTCGATGGGGAAGGCGGCGAAGTGCGCTTCCCGGAGCGGTCGGGTGGTGATGGACCAGACGTCGCCGGGGTTCCTGCCTCGCGGGTTTCTCGCGGTGTGGCGGGTGCCGGTGGGCCGCATCGCCTGGCCATGGCGGTTGCCGGAGAAGGGTGCGGTGCGGGCATACTTGCCGTCCACGTTGGCATCGACTCGGCGTGCGGGGGCGGGTGGACGGGCGGGTGGTTCCCGGATCGGGTCGAGATTGAAGAAGTAGTGCTGCTGCTTGGTCAGCATGAACACCATTTCGTACCGGGTGGACACGCGGTCGCGTACCGGCTCGGGCATGGCGTTGGGTTTGTGCCAGATGATGGCGCTGCGCAGAATCCACCCGTCGTCTTGAAGCGCGAACGCCACGCGCCAGGGCATGCCGACGAGATTCTTGCGCGGGAGGGGCCGGGTGCGCCGCACCCCTGCGCGGCGAACGGATTCCCGCAGCGGCGCGGCCGCGGATCTGCCGGCCAGGGTGCTCGCTCGCATGCCGTCGGCCGTGCGACCTGGGGGATCGGCGGCGTAGGAATCGCCCAGGTTCAGCCAAACAGTGCCGGTGCCGACCAGGACTCGCGACAGCTCGTTGAACACCGCTCGCAGGCGGTCGATGTAGTCCTGTGGCGTCGGTTCCAGACCGTGTTGCAGGTCCGAGCGCCGAGCCCCGCAACGACGGCACCGCGAGCCTGCGGTGGTCAGGTGCGCGCAGGTCGGGTCACCGCCGCTCCAGCGGGCGGTGCCGTAGTCGCGCAAGCCCCAGTAGGGCGGGCTGGTGACCACGCAGTCGACGGAGCCGTCGGGCAGTCCGCCCAGGACGGTGGCGGCGTCACCGGTGAACAGCGTGACGCCGTGACCGTCGAAGTGAACTTGAGACACGACAAGAACTCCTTAAATCGGGGCGTGACGACGAGAACCCGACCGTCCGGACGCGCGCGTTCGTGATCCGGGTAAGAACCGTGCGGTCGGAGTAACGATGAGCAGCTGTGCGGTGCGGGACACGGTTCGGCACCAACAAAGGGGCCGCACCGTCGCGCCCGCGCCCGAGACGGGGTGCGTGAGGCCAATGGCTGACTGGCATGCGCCACGTTCGGCGTAGTGGCCTTTGCCGAGCAGGCCCACGGCATAGTGGTGGAGTCATCGAGCCTTCCGCACGGTCGTCGGCGTGTATCGCGAAATCACTCCAAGAGGCCGCTCACAGGCCCGGATTTCGACACCAACGACCGAACTTGACTGAATGGCACCTGCTGTCGCGGGTGGAACTCCGAATACAGCACCTCTGCCGAACGACCTCAATGCTGTGAAGTCACCGGTGCGAGCTTGATCAGCCGAGGCACCGGCAGCTGGTACGGCGTTTCCAAGGCACGCTACTTGTCCGCCGACGAGCGCCACAGGGACGGAAGCGGAAGCGAACGTACATGCTGGCGCGCGGCAATTGAGTACCGCCAGTATCCGAACCCGCTGGTTAAGAGTCCGAAGTCCGCCGTGTCGGATGGTGCCGAGTGATGCCGAACAAGACCTTTTCGGCCACCCGGCGGCAGCGCAGCCTGTCCGTTGATGTTGACAAGTGTCGACCGCTGTCGTCTTGTCCGAGCCCTCTCGGGCTCCCCTCGGGCTCGCAAATGTCAACTTCTGCCGGACCACCCCAGCATTTGGGAGCGGTCGTCGGAGGCGCTGGATGTGCCCCTGGGTTCGCCGTTAGCGACGTTGGTCGCAGGTTGGTGCCCTCGGCAGGGCTACACGCAGACGGTTCCGCGGCTGACCAGCGGTTTCCCAGCGGCATGCTGGTCATTGAGGGCAAGTTCGTCGTCGGCGGCCCCGGGGAGGTGCCTGATGGCCTTCGCTGATTTCGCCCGATCGGAGCCTCTTCGGGACCCTGGCCCCATCGTCCGGGCGGTCACGGTGATCATGGGAACGGTCGTCGGGCTGACGTTCCTCTTCGGCTTCGGCAACGTTCTGAACCTGGCGCTCCGGCTCGGAGTACCCGTGTGGGTGGCGCCGTTGGTGGCGCCTGCGGTCGACCTGTCGATCCTGGGGTTGCTGCTCGGTATCCGGCACCTCGTGCTCGCTGGCGCCACGGCAGCGCAGTTGCAGCCGGCGCGTCGGCTCCTGATGTTCGCGAGCGTGGTCACCTTGGCGTTGAACGTCGCCGAGCCGCTTGTGGCGGGCCAGTACGGGAAGGCTGCGTTCGACGCGGTTGGCCCGCTGCTGCTGATCGGCTGGGCCGAGGTTGGCCCGGGTCTCATTCAAGCGATGGCCGGGACCTGCCGCGAACCGGCACCGGTTCGGCCGGTCGGCGGCCCCAACCCCCGGGTGAGTGAAGCTCAGGAGACTGACGGCCTGCCGGGGGCCGACTCGGTGAAGGACGACCAGGGTGATCCCGGTGAACGCCCGGCAGCGCATCTGAAGAATCGAGGTCTTGACCACGGTCTGCTGGAACGGGCCCGGCGGGAAGATGCGCTGCACTGGGAGCAGCACAAGCGTCCGATCTCGGCTGAGACCCTCCGGAAGCGACTCGGTGTCGGAGCGGTTCGTTCGCGGGAACTTGTCGCGGCCGTTCGGTCCGCTCAGGTGGTAAAGCCCTGATGGGTGCACGTCGGCGGCGAAGGTCAGAACCGGCGAGCTAGCCCGCCACCGACCGTGGACAAGCCGCGGTCCTACCTGTGCTATTTCGCCTGCTTTGGCGCCGCTATCTGCATGCGAATCTGACCTCGCCGCTGGCCGAGGACACGATCGCCACCACGGCTGGGACCGGGTCGGCGTGGCAGCTGCGATGGTGTCCGCGTGAGCGCGGGGGCAACCGATCCTCGGCGTCGGCCGCCGGATCACCTTCGACGACGGCGAGCACCAGGTCATCGGGATCTCCAGCACCGCGGTCCGGTTGCGCGGTGAGGACGGCACAGAGCAGGTCGTGCTGGCCGGGTATCTGATGGCCGCGCCGGACCTCGCCGGCCACGTCGGCCGCATACGCGCGGCGCTGGAGCCGTTTGGGTTGCTGGACTCCCTGCCGGGCGAGGTGGTCGCCGAGGCCGAGCGCTGGCGCGCACTTCGTGGAGGTCGAGACCGGGGTCTCGCACGGGGCGTCCGTTCCGGATGTGGCTGTGGCGGTCCGCGCTGATCCTGCCCCGGGAGGAGGGCCGGCGCGTGACCGGTGTCGACGAAGGTCTGTTCATCAGCGTGAGCGAATCCGCCGTTGGCAGCGTGGTGCGGGTCGCTGGCGGCCGGGACGTGGCCAGGTATCTGCAGCTGCGTGATCTGATCTTGAAGTGCTCCGAAGCACGCTGGGCCCAAGCCCGCTGGCTGCTGCACGACGACAACGTCAAGCCGGAAGACCGTGTCGCTGGTCTGCTGGTACTGCTCTACGCTCAATGGCCCTCGGCCATCAGTCGCCTCACCCTCAACCACGTCGAGCGCGGCGACAACGAAGGACGGCTGCGCCTCGGCCGTGAACCGGTCGTCCTGTCGAACCCGCTTGCCGAACTCGTACTCCTCCTCGTCGCCACACGCCGCGGCAAAGCCGCGCTCGGTGACCAAGGCACCTCGCCCTGGCTGTTCCCCGGTGGACAACCCGGCCGTCCGCTCAGGGCCTTCGGCCTCGGCGATCGGCTCCGCCAACTCGGCCTGCACTCCGGCCAAGCACTATCCACCGCCCTGTTCCAGCTCGCTACCGACCTGCCCACAGCCGTGCTGGCCAAGATGCTCGGCATCCACATCAGCGTCGCTGGCGCGTGGCAACGCGCCAGCAGCGGCGACTGGACCACTTACGCCGTCGAAGTCAGCCACCGGACTCCTCATTGAAGACAGGGCATTCGGACAGTTCCAATATTTGACGTTGCCAGAGGCCGTCTACAACGACGACGTTCTGCGCCAGCATCGCTCGTTCATAGCCCGGCGCCGCGCCCTGCGCCCCGGCGGGCGAATACCGCGACCCCAGCCCCAGAGGAGAGTCGAGGTCGGGCCGGTAGGTCGGGGTACTGCTCTGGCGGGGCGCCGAATGGGATGAGTGGCCCCTCGCCGTCGAGGAAGAGCAGAGGCCGTTGTCCAGTGCCCGTCACGACCGCACGATGGCTGCTGATCAGCCTGCGCGGGGCTCGATGAGGAGGCTACGAATTCGACTCGTGACCGCGATCAAGGATTCGGTGGTTCCGTCTGCAGAGCCCCGAAGCGGCCTTGCAACTCGGTATCTCGCAGCTCCAGGTCAAGGGGTGTCGGCGTGTGCTTCGGGGTTCCTGGCCGATGGTTCGGTCGGTGTCGGGAGGTCCAGTGCGCGGGCGAGGGCTGCGGTGACCGGGGCGGCGTGACGGGGCAGGTTCTGGGCGGCCCAGTCGGCTGCCAGCGCGAGGAAGCTGGTGAGGTCGTGCTCGGCTCCTGCAAGAAGGTGCCGGAGATCAGTAGCAAGCAACTCGATCACCGGACTGTCGTTCTGCTCAGCGTCGATGGTCAGCCGGACGTTCTCGCCGTGGCGTTCGGCGCGCGGATCGGGATCGTGCCCGAACCAGGCTTGCCCGCTGCCATCGAGCACCTGGTGCCACTCGCGCCAGTCCTTCAGGCTGTTGCAGCAGCCCGGCAGGAACGCCACGCCCGTGGCGCTGTCGGTCACCCGCAGGCCGCCGGCTGCGAAGAGCGTGTCGAGGGTGAGCAGGCCGTGCAAGAACGACCCCAGTGGGTCGGCGGGGCGGGGCGGGCTGCCGTCATCCTCGGGATCGAGGTCGTTGCAACTGGCGATGCGCATCACCGCTGTCCCGACCTCAAGGGGCGTGAGCTCGCCGCTAAGCGCCAGATAGCCGAACGGCTCGACCTCCGCGACAGGCCAAAGGGCAAAGCCTTCCGGCGCGTAGACCTCCACGACGGGCTGCATCGTGATCACCTGGAGAGTGTCGCGCAACCCCACCCCGTCCTGCCTCCCAATTACGTTGTGCGCCACTGCTCCCTGTCATGCCTGGCCGCTGCCTGGTGTGGCTGCTGCCTGCTCGATGACCTGAACTTCCCGAGCAGGTCCAAGGCGGGCGGCAAGTCCGCGCCGAACGCGTTGATCTTGCCTCACCCAGGCTGGCCGGGTGAGGATGAGCGCGCCGTGGCAGCGGAAGAAGAAGGTCAACTCGAACAGGACTGCGTCGGCAGGAGCATCCAGTCACGATGCCAAATTGCTCGACCGCCCCGCAGAGCGGCGGATCTAAGGCATGCCGAGGCCGACCGGCACGCTGCGGGTGGCGCGCATGGCCTCCTATGACGCCAGGCGTCTCGCTGGAATTGCACTAGATCTACTCTGTACGCTGGCCGAGCAGTAGCAACTTTCTGGCGAGTGAACCGATTAATGCGCCCGTTGCTAGCATTGACCAGTTCTCTCATCTATAGGTCTCCGCAGCCGCATTTCTAGTCTTCATTCGTGCAGCTGTGGCATAGTTTTCGTTTCTAGATATTCGATCAACTTTTCGCCAAGGTTGTCGAGCTTGAAATTAGCCAATTCTCCGCCCCCAAAAAGCACCTGGCCCGTTAGGGTGTTCTTGATAAGGTCCAGCGAATCTAACTGTTTGATCAGGACGCCAATCACGTGCTCCAAATGCGGGAGCTTTGACAAGATATGTGGCACATTAGCGTGCGCCTGTCGCTCTTTGTGAATGGAGTCATCTGACGGGTATTCCCAATCCCTCAGGGTTGTCAGAATTTCTACATGTTCTTTGTCGAGGAAGTCTATTATCCGCAATAAGATCCTGGCGTAAACCCGCTGAACGGGGTCTGATTCAATGCTTCCTGCGAGTACGCCTGCAAGCAACTTTTGCTTGGTTTCGAAGCTCGCTGCACTTGCTGCCGCCATTCCGCGAGCCACGATGTCGGCCAGTTCGCTATCGTTTTCCAATTTTTCCTTAAGGAGTGAAATGTCGACCTGATGATCCTCAATCATCGATTTGATAACTCGTTCTTTGTCGGCTTGTTTGACTTCGTCCAGTCCATTGAGAAACTCAACGATTGCGGGTCCAGCGAATGGGATCGATCCCAAGAGTGCCTTAGCTGCCGACTTGCCTGCTATTTTCGCATTTTCACCCTTCTTCGAATCTTTTCTGACTAGCTTCGTTACGTCAATGTCACTTGTCTTCGCTGGAAGGTTCTTGCCTTCTTCGACCATCGATGCCTCACTTTCGAACCTGGTTCCTCGGAGAGTCGCGGGCGCTGTCGGATGCGTTACTGCACGACCAACGATCGGAAGGTCGTTCCTTGGCACTGAACTCGGCTCTGGTGCGCGTCCCTGGCGCGGGGGAAGTATCACTCGCTCCGCCCGGCACCCCAGAGCCGCCTGGCGCGACGTCGCCGCTGGCGGCGGCATGGTGCGGCCTTGGCCTGTCCACGCCGGATGGCACCACGCTGCCATGGAAGGTGGATAAAGAG
Organism: Amycolatopsis albispora; assembly: GCF_003312875.1. NCBI lineage: Bacteria > Bacillati > Actinomycetota > Actinomycetes > Pseudonocardiales > Pseudonocardiaceae > Amycolatopsis > Amycolatopsis albispora. The sequence continues at coordinate 3,290,040 of NZ_CP015163.1, read as the reverse complement.
GGCACCGAGCACTGGCAGCCTCACCCCGGCTCGCTACATCTACAGTTCCAGGAGCTGATCGTGGTCGTGCTGTGCAGCGCTCGGATCAAGTAGTCGGTGTTCTCGGAGTGCAGCACCCTGCAGCACTCCGCCGCGCGCTGCCCGTGCCACGGTTTGGGCCACGGACTGGTCAAGGCCGCCACGAGGTCGGCGCCAGGGCTTCGTTGCGCGGCCAGGTCGGCCCCGGCTCTGAGGCAGTCAACCTGTCGTCTCGAGGTTCAGCGACCCCTCCTGAACCCGGCTGCGGACGGCGCGATACCTCAAGGACGGACAGGCCGGATGCGGGAACAGAAGCCCTCTTTGATCAAGCTCCCCCAGTCGCGTGCGGGCGTCCAGCTCGGTTGCCGCGTAACGCGGCACCAGCCTTCGCCGCCACCGTTGCAGCGGTGTGGTCGAGGTGAACGCGCTGTCGAAGGACAGCCTGAATAGCGCCAGCAGGGTTACCGCCTCCCGCAGCGAGAAGGCTGCGACCTTCGCCGGCCGGTATTTATCATACCAACCGTGGTCCTCACGCCGCCGCTTCACAGCGACCACTTGATGTGCTGTATCGACTGCGGACGCGCGGCACGGCGCGCGCCTGGACCTCGCCGACCTCTAGCAGCTTGGACACCTTCTTACAGTCGGGGCCGGTTGTCTCGCCGACGCGGAGACCCGCAAGAACGACGGCGAGATCACGGCGACAGATGTCTGCTTCGTCCTGGTCGGCGTTGCATTGCCGTACCCACTCGGCTCGATCCGCTCGGTCGCTGGCCTCGATTTAGATGTGAGGACGATCTGGTGACCTGGACCGAGCGGGAACCGAATCTCCTCGGCGTCGACGATTCCTCTGCCTCGGAATCGATCCATGTAGGATTCCTGGTGCCGGACTATCATCGGTGTGTCTGAGGTGATCAGACGCGGCTTGCGTGCTATCTCCAGGCTCCAGCGCTTGTCGAGTAGCACATCGACCACCTGTTCAATGGTGCTCAGCGGTAGTGAGGTTTTCTCAGTAGCGGGTGTTGGGGGTGGTGGGAACGAGGACGGAGAGCCTTGCTAGGACTGGATTTGCGAAGATCAAGTCCGACCGCGAAGGCTCTCCGTGACCACCTATCGTGCCACGCTCGATGTCGACCGCCCGATCGGCCAGTACCTCGCCCAGCTCCTGGCCGACGAACGCGCCCGCCGCGGCACCCGCACCGGCCGCCGGGCACTAACGGTCTGGGGCCACGCCGTGCTGGTCCTGCGCTGGCTCCGCGACGCCACCCGGGTGAAAAACCTCGCCACCGACAACCACATCGGCCTGGCCACCGCTTACCGCTACCTGCACGAAGGCCTCACCGCACTGGCCAGCCAAGCCCCCGAGCTGCCCGACGTGCTGGCCCAGCGCCTGGCCGCCGGGGACACCCACCTCATCCTCGATGGCACCCTGGTCCGCACCACCCGCGTCGCCGGCACCGTCGGTAAAACCCGCGGCCGGACCGCCGGTAGCCGGGTGCATCGCTGGTACTCCGGCAAACACCGCGCCTTCGGCGCCAACATCCAGTTCCTGGCCACCGCCGACGGATTCCCCCTGTGGTGCTCCGAGCAGCTACCCGGCACCGTCAACGACCTCACCGCCGCCCGCACCCACGGCATCATCGGCCCACTCTGCGCCGCCGCCGCACACGGCCTGACCATCCTGGCCGACAAGGCCTACCACGCCGCCGGGATCGGTATCCGCACCCCGTTCAAAGGCGCCCCCGGCAACCACCCCCTGCACGGACGGCCGCTGCACATCGACCAGCACAGCCACAACACGCTCCACAACAGTCTGCGGGCCCGCGGCGAACGCGCCGCCGCCCTGCTCAAAACCCGCTGGAGAGCCCTCCAGCGGGTCACTCTCAGCCCCAGCCACATCGGCACCATCATCAAAGCGGCCCTGGTACTCACCCAACTCGAGCACCAAGACCGCTACTGAGAAAACCTCAGTGTGACAATCTCGTTCCTCGTTAGCGGCGAATAAAGTTCTGTGGATGCCTGCACGAAGGTCAGCGCGCCGGATATCTCGCCTGCGGAGGGTTTGAATCCCAGGTGGACCTGTTCCAGGTACTCGGCAATGAGGCCACGGTCTACCGTGCGGTCTCCTGCGTAGGCGAGGACATCGGTGGGGAATGAGGCAAACGCGCGAGCCTCCGGCGTCCGCGACTTCTGGATGGCCAAGTAGTAGGCCAACGTCTCTCGTTCAGTGGAACTTGGAGCAGGTAGGGTGCCGTTCGCGATCACGGCCTCGAAAGCTCGGTTAGCCTCACCATCGATATCGGCCAAGCGATCCTCGAGGACTGCCGAGGCGCTGCCGCCCTGTGCTTCTGTCGTGTAGAAGCCTGACTCGACGGCGACTTTGAGCGTGCGCGTGATAATGACGCGCCCCGGTCTCGCCACCTCACTGCCACCCGGTCATCTCTACCAAAGCGCTCCAGATAGGCGCGTGGGACGAAATGATGGCGCTTCGCCATGTTCATCGCCACAGGGTGACATATTTGGATCTCGGTAGCCTCTTGGTTAACCGCAAGTGCCGGGTTCTTAGCAGCCAGTATCGACGGCAACAGGTAGCCCCGGATGGGCAGGGGCGGACGATGGCCATAGCCGCCGTCGGCGGACTGCTACCGCGGCCCTGACCTGGCGATGGACCCCGCTCGCGCGGGGACCAGCCGGCTTCGGCCAGCAGTGGCAGGAAGTCTCCCGGCCTACCCTCGCTCGCGCGGACCACACCTTGTGACCTGCGACGGAGCTGCTGGCCCGGGAGGTCGAGCTGGCCTGGGCAACCAACTGGGGCAGGGTCGCCGCCGACCGGATCGCGCCCCGGTAGGGCTGCCGGAGCTGCCGGTGGTCGAGAATGCAGCTCGCGGGCCCGCGTTCGGCTGGTCGGCCAAGATCGGCCCGATCCGGCGGTGGATCGGCGATTGCCCGCTCGTGTGGATTGACGATCAGTTCGGCGGCAAGGAGCCGGGTTGGGCCGAGGGACCGGTGCGACGAAGCTGGTATCCCGACTCCTCGCCAGAACGCTCGGTAACGGCCACATTCCGCAAACGCGTTTCGCCATAACTTGAACGAATCTGCCATTGGGCGGCATTCGGCTGGGGAGGCACCCTAAACCCTTGCCTCTTGCCAGGCGGAGCAACACCGCCGAACCAGTGATAAGGCCTTTGTGTGCGGTGTGCGCAATTGCGTCCATCATCACGGCAGCTGCCTGTCGCGAACGCAGCAGCCAGCTCGACGCGGCGCCAACAGATGCTGCAGCGCAGCAGGAGGCTTGTGTCCGTTGGACCGCCACCGACGACATCAGCGCTGGCCGCTTGACGCGGTCAGCTCAGGTATAGGGGCAGCAAGTCCCCTCGTCGACTGGCCTTACGATGCCGCCCCCAGCGTACTGGTGTGGATTTTCCGATGAATGGAAGGAAATCACGACGGTTTGGTGGTGGCGGAACCGCGGCGGTAGGTGAAATCGTCAGATCGGGACGTCGAACTGAGGGGGCTGGCTGTGTCCGAGGGGAATCCGCTGGTAGCGCAGGCGCAGTCGCAGACCACCGGGGTGACCGGGATCGGGATCGCGGAGTCGGCGGTCGATCTGGCCAACGGGGTATCGGACGGGTCCTGGGTTGAGGCCGGGCTGGGGGCTGTCGGGGTCGGGCTCGAGGTCCTCTCGATGGTGGTTGACCCGATCGGCACACTCGCTTCCTACGGGGTGTCGTGGTTGATCGAGCACGTGCAGCCGTTGAAGGAGGCGCTGGACTGGCTGGCCGGGGATCCACCGGTGATCCAGTCGTTCTCCGAGACCTGGGCCAACGTCGCCGCCGAGGTCAACACGATCGCCGGTGACCTGACCAACGAGGTCAACAACGGCACCGCGGGCTGGCAGGGAGAGGGTGCCGAGGCCTACCGCGGTGCCGCCGCCGAGCAGGCCGACGCGCTGGCCGGAGCGGCCTCGCTGGCGGACGGCATCTCCGCCGGTGTGATGATCATGGGCACCGTGGTGGCCACGGTCCGCGAGCTGGTCCGCGACCTGGTGGCCGAACTGGTCGGCAAGCTGATCACCTGGGCGCTGGAAGCCGCCGCCACGCTCGGGTTCGCCACGCCCGCGATCGCCGTGCAGGCCACCACCGCCATCTCGAAGACGATCAGCAAGATCAGCGACTTCATCCGCAAGCTGGTCAAGACCATCGGCAACGTCTCGCCGAAGATCCGCAAGATCATCGACAAGCTCGGTGAGATCATCGAGAAGCTGTCCAAGATGCTGCGCAAGGGCGGCAAACCGGGCGGCGGCACCACGCCGTCAAGCGCCAAGGGCGGCCCGCCCAAGTCTCCCGACACCACTCCGAACTCGCCGGACACCACCCCGTCGGGCACGGACACCACACCCAGCGGTGCCGACGGGCCGGGCTCGACCTCGCCGGGCGGCACGTCGCCGAGCAAGTCGCCGGGCAAGGGTGATCCGGACGCCACCGGCGGGCAGAAGTCCGAAGGCGTCGGCGGCTGCGACGGCAAGGGCGGTGACCCGGTTGACACCGTTTCCGGGCAGATGATCACCGCGGGCACCGACGTCACCCTGCCCGGCCTGCTGCCGCTGCTGCTCGTCCGGTCCTACGCCTCCGGGTATCTCGACGGCCGCTCCTTCGGCCCCGGCTGGGCGTGCACGCTCGACCAGCGGCTGGTGCTCACCGACGCCAGGGTCCGCTACCTGGGCGAGGACGCCGAGGTGCTCAGCTACCCGCACCCCGCGCGCAACGGGGAACCGGTGCTGCCCGCCTTCGGCGCCCGGTGGCGGCTGAGCTGGGACGCGGCCACCGAGACCTACCTGATCACCGATCCCGGCTCCGGCTGGACCCGGCACTTCACCGCCAGCGCCGCCGATCCGGACCTGTGGCTGATCAGCGCGCTGTCCGACCGGAGCGGGCACCGCGTCGACTACCTGCGCGACGAAGCGGGCACCCCGGTCGCCGTCACCCATTCCGGTGGGTACCGGGTCGCCGTTGACACCGTGCGCGGTCCCGCGGGCACGCGCATCGCCGGGTACCGGCTGCTCGGCGCGGGCCCGCAGGGCACGGACCAGCCGGTGGTGTCCTTCCGGTACGACAACCGCGGCAGGCTCACCGGCATCGTCAACTCGACCGGCGTGCCCTATGAGTACGGCTACGACGACGTAGACCGGATCGTCGAATGGGTTGACCGCAACGGCTACCGCTACCGCTACGTCTACGGCGACGACGGCCGGGTGGTCCGCGGTGAGGGGCTGGGCGGCTTCCTCAACGCCACCTTCGACTACGACCTGGACAACCGCGTCACCGTGGTCACCGACAGCCTCGGTCACCGGATCGAGTACCACTACGACGAGCACAACCACATCAGCGCGGTGGTGGACCAGAACGGCAACGTCGAACGGCCCGAGTTCGACCGCCTGCACCGGCTGATCTCCTACACCGACAAGAACGGCAACGTCACCCGCTACGAGCGGGACGAGACCGGCGAGCCGGTGCGCATCGTGTACCCGGACGGCACCCAGACCACCATCGAGTACGACCCGCGCTGGCAGCTGCCGGTCCGCGTGACCCGGCCGAACGGCGGGGTCTGGCGGCACACCTACGACCACGCGGGCCGCCTGCTGTCCACTGTGGACCCGCTGGGCGCGGTGGTGACCAACGAGCTGGACGAGCGCGGCCACCTGACCGCCACGATCGACGCCGACGGCGGCCGGTGGAGCTACACCAGCGACGGCACCGGCCGTCCGCTGTCGATCACCTCGCCGCTGGGCGAGACCACCCGCTTCCGGCTCGACGGCTTCGGCCGGGTGATCGAGGCCGTGGACCCGCGCGGCCGGGTGACCCGGTACGGCTGGACCGTGGAAGGTGCGCCGACCTGGCGGGTCGGGCCGGACGGCAACCGGGAGGAGCGGGTCTACGACGCCGAGGGCAACCTGGTGCGCAGCCGCTCGGCCAGCGGGGCGGTCAGCACCCGCGAGTACGGCCCGTTCAGCATGCTCATCGCCCGCACCGGGCAGGACGGCATCCGGCACACCTTCGCCTACGACACCGAACTGCGGCTCACCGGCGTGACCAATCCCGCCGGGCAGGTCTGGTCCTACCGCTACGACCCGGTGGGCCAGCTGGTCGGGGAGCAGGACTTCACCGGCCGGGTGGTGGACTACCAGGTGGACGCGATGGGCAGCCTCGTCCGGCGGTCCGAAGCGGGTGGCGCGGTGGTCGAGCTGGCCAGGGACGTCCGCGGCCGCGTGCTCCGGCAGTCCGTGGCGGGGCGGCACACCGACTTCGAGTACGACGAGGGCGGCTGGCTGCGCCGGGTCGGCGACGGGGATACCGAGGTGACCTACGAGCGGGACCTGCTCGGCCACCCGCTGGTCGAGTCGATCAACGGCCGGGCCGTGCGCAGCGAGTTCGACGCGGTCGGCCGCCGGACCCGGCGGGTGACCCCGTCCGGCATCGAGACCACGTGGCGCTACGACGAGCTGCGCCGGGAGACCGAGCTGGTCGGCACGGCGGGCACGATCGCCTTCGAGTACCAGGCGGGCAACGAAGTGCTGCGCCGGCTCGGGGCGAACGCCACGCTCACCCAGACCTACGACGACCTCGGCAGGCTCACTGGCCAGGCGTTGTTCTCCGCGGCCGCGTCCCCCGGCACGCGGGGCCAGGTGCGCGCGGTGCAGCAGCGGACCTTCCGCTACCGCCCGGACGGCCAGCTGACCGCGATCGACGACCGGCTGCGCGGCGACCGGGTCTACGAACTGACCCCCGGCGGCCGGGTCACCGGGGTGCGGGCGAGTACCTGGTCCGAGCGGTACGCCTACGACGCGCTCGGCAACGTGGTCGCCGCCGATCCCGGCCCGGAACCGTCCGATGAGGACTCCCCGGCGACCGGCGGACCGCGGCAGGTGGACGGGGTGCTGCTGCGGGCCGCCGGCCGCGTCTCCTACGACTACGACGCCGCGGGCCGGGTGGTCAGGCAGGTCCGGCGCACCCTGTCGGGACGGCGGCTGGTGCGCGAGTACGAGTGGAACGACCTGCACCAGCTCGTCGCCGTGACCACTCCCGAAGGGGTGCGCTGGCACTACACCTACGACCCGTTCGGGCGACGGCTGGCCAAGTACCGCCTCGGTGAGGACGGCACGATCGCCGAGGAGATCACCTTCGCCTGGGACGGCACGCTGCTCGCCGAGGAGCGGCGCACGGTCGCGGGCACCACCACCGTGACCGCGTGGGACTACCGCTCCGGCAGTGCCGAACCGGTCGCCCAGACCTCCCGCTCGTGGCTGGCCGACGCGCCCGCCGAGATCATCGACACGCGGTTCCACGCGATCGTCGCCGACCTGATCGGCACGCCGACCGAACTGGTCGACGCCGACGGCCAGGTGGCCTGGTACCAGACCACCGGGCTGTGGGGCAACCAGCTCGCCGTGTCCGCGTCGGCCGGGACGAGCTGCCCGCTGCGCTTCCCCGGCCAGTACCACGACGCGGAGACCGGCCTGCACTACAACGTGCACCGCTACTACGACCCGCACACCGCGCGGTACCTCTCGCCGGACCCGCTCGGGCTGTCCCCGTCGGCCAACCACTACACCTACGTGGCCAACCCGCTGGCCGTGGCCGACCCGCTCGGCCTGGCCGGGTACCAGGACCCGGCCAGCGGCCGGTTCGCCCGCGACCCGGCCCTGCCGCCCGCCGACCACGTGCACAACCGGAGTACCGAATACCCGAGCGGCTACCGGCAGCAGACACACGACGAGATGGCCGCGAAGTGGACCGACGAGGGCCGGGCGCAGGGCGGCACGCCGCGTGACCCGACGACCGGCGAGCGGATCCCGCACGACCAGCTGACCTGGCGCGACGCGACCGGTCGCGAGATTCCCTACTACGACTCGGAAGGCCGGACGAACCTGACCTACGAGCACGTTCCGCCGGTGGCCAGGCACTGGATCGAAGAGGGCTACAACATGACCGACGCGGAACGGGCGGACTGGTACAACAGGACCGACGACATGGAGGCCATGGGCCGGTCGGAGAACTCCTCCGGTGGGGGGAAGATGACCGAGCGCTACGCCGACCAGGCGCCAGGGCCGAGGCACCCCTGTACGTTGAGTCACTGACCGGGCCGCACAAAACGGAGGTAGGCCGTGGACCTGACCGAGCACTATTCGGCGATGCCGAACGTGACCAGCCTCGGCGAGCTGCCCGACGCGTGGCACTGGTCGCACGCGCCGGGCTTCGACTTCAGCGCCGCGCTGTCCGCCGACGGCAAGCACGCCTTCCAGGCGTACGCGCTGGATTCGTTCGACGAAGGTCTCGCGATCGCGATCCTGTCCTTCGCCAGGGAACACGGCGACGAGCTGATCGCCGCCCCGGAGCGGCCGCTGGTGCTGGCCGAGGGGTTCACCCACGAGGGTTATGCCTTCGACACCGTGGTGGCGGTCAGCCCGGCGATCCACCGCCTCTATCCCGACGACCCCGAGCTGAACTCGGCGGTGCGCGCCCTGATCCCGGCGTTCCGCTGCGAGTTCACCGGCGACGAAGATGAGGCCGACGCGGAGTACCGCTACAACCGCGCGGCGGGGGTGCCGGGCACCAAATGGGGGCGCGAACCCCGCCCGTACCTGAAGATGCGGTTCCGCGGGAACACCGGCAACCTTCCGGCGGACCGCGAATTCGACCGGCCCAAGCTCCTGGTTTCGTGGATAGCCCGGAACGAGAACAACTCCGATCTCTTTGTCGAGTTCGAGAACTACCAGCACGAGGTTTACACCGTCGAATGGACCGACACCTGGACCATCACCGCTCCGGGTGCGGAACCTCGCCAGACCACGCTCGAGGACCTGCGCGAGACGATCAAGTCCGCACTGTACGGCCCGAACCTCGACGCTGGCACCAGCGAGTTTCCTAGCTGAACCCGACGAAGTACTGTGGTGGGGCACTGACGATCAGAGGTAGCGTCGCGCTCGATCGCGATCACATGCGTTCCGCGAATCAAGCGCCATCCGCCGGACCATCCTCAGGGAACGGGACGTGCCCGGCGGCGTGAACATCGGACTCCTCTCGACCGTGACGCGCTACGCCCTCGACAACGGCTTTCACGTGATCGTGGAAGGCATCCTGCCCGCCGAGCACTACGGCGACATGCTCGGCGAGCTCGCCGCCGATCACCGCGGCCGCACCGGCGTCTACTACCTGGACGTCTCGTTCGAGGAATCGCTGCGCCGGCACGCGACCCGGCCGCAAGCGGCCGAGTTCGGCCCCGAGCACATGCGCGAGTGGTACCGCGGACGGGACCTGCTCGGGCTCGACGGCGAGCAACTCGTCCCGCCGACCTCCAGCCTGCAGGACACTGTCGGGCGCATCCTCGCCGAAGTCTTCGACCAGCAGCACAAACGAGACACCGACCCGGCCACTTCTGCCGCCTTGGGCAGCGCCCCCGACAGGTGACCGCCGCCGCGCTCCGGTCCGCTCAGCGTGCGACGGTGTGGATCTGGCAGTCGCGGCCAAGCTCGAAGACTCCCCATCAGAAGCGCCTCGCGCCACAGCCGCGTGGCGGTTGTCGGGTCGTGGGTCGGTTAGAACAGGCTTCCTGCTCTGTGGTGTCTGTTGTCGGGTCCTTGGGCTCCAGCCGAGCGTCGCGTTCAAGGCCGTGCAGCCCGCACCACGGACCCAGTCCGAGCAGGCGGGTCAGTACGGTGAGGGTGAGTTCGACGTCGGCCATCGCCCGGTGCCGGTCGGCGGGTATCGGGATGTCCAGGTGGCGCGCGACGTCGTTGAGCCCGTGATGCGTCAGTACGGTCAAGACAGTGCGAGCTAGTCGGACGTTGTCGAGTAGTGGTGTCGCCGCCAGGTTCGGGCAGTGGACCTGTCCGTAGACCAGGGTGCGCTCGGTGGCCGCTCCATGTGCCACTACCCGGTACGGCCAGCAAGTTGATCTTGATCAGTGTCCGAGGAGGGTGTCGTGGATATGGTCGTCGAGTTCGGCCAGAAAGGCTTCGCTTCGCCATGGCCGAAGGTGGCGCCGGGCTAGCCTGATCCGTTGCGCGGCGACCCGTCCGCCCGTCGTCGCGGTGATGTCGACGGCTTCGTGCATAAGCTCGACGCAGGCAGCTGGGTCGCCGAGCCGCAAGCGTGCGAGCGCTAGGTCCGTGCTGCTGACGATGCCGAGTTGGACGGCGTCTTGCGACAATCGCAAGGCGGAAACTGACTGGGTGAGGCTGTCATGTGCATGGTCCGCGTTACCTGCGTGCAGGGCGCACAAGCCGTCAAAGCCGCGCAGGCGATCGGCATTGAATCCGCCGTGCGGATCGTCCACAGTCGATACCAGCCCGGACGGCGACACCAGAACGCGGAGCGCGTTTTTCTCCGGTCCGGCTGACACCGAGCGTCTGTTCGATCCATTGCCCGGCGGTGGGTGGGCCGCGGCGGTGGCGCGCGGTTTGCGGCACGGCGCAGCGGGCCGGTGCGGAGATGGTGATCGTTGCCGATCCCCACAGGCCTGGCGGCCAAGGCGAGGGCGATGGCTGGACGACGTTGACCGGTGCTGTGGGCCGCTGCGTCGCCAAGTCTCTCCCGGTGTGGTGTGTGTGCCGGCGATGGCGCTGTGGTGGGAACGACTGTTGGCCGCGCACCTGGTCCGCCCGCTGCTGGCGCACCAGCAGCGAGCTGTCGAGATCGCAGTAGACCGGCTCCGGTTCGCTCGGGCACGTCAGGCGACGTGGCGAGGCCGGGCCGCTGTGGTCCTGCTGATCGCGTTCGTGTGCGGCACGACCGCCGCGATCCTGACCTACCTCGCCGCCGGAACGTACCCGCCGCGATCCTGGCTGGCCTCAGCGCAGCCGGAGGCGCGACCGTCGTCCTCCACTCGCCCCTCCAGCAACCGGATACGTTGGCCAACCTACCTTAGGGTGGTCAACACCGGCCGTAAGCGCCGCATTCTGTTGCGGCCCTCGGGGGACGGCACCCTCGAATATCAAAATCTCTGGGGCGCCAAAATGGCAATATCCTAATCTGTCGGGCCAGTGACTCAGGGCACTAAGACAGCTCGTTCAGCCACCCATTCACGGCGTTCTCATTGTGTGCGTCCCCCGCCATGCGAAACGCCGAGATCGCTTCTGTGCCGGCAGCTTTTGCCTCCTCTGGGCGCCCCGAATCCCTTTGCGCGAGCCCGAGGTTGTTCCACGCCACGCCTTCGGCGTGGTGGTCGTTTAGCTCGCGGCAGATCTTCAAGTGGTTCTGGTGGGCGGTGATGGCTTCGTTGAACCGCCGCACCTGCCGGAGTGCGTTTCCGAGGTTGTTCCACGCTCTTCCTTCGGCGTGGCGGTCGCCTAGTTCTCGGTAGAGGTCGCGGGCTTTTTGGTGGGCGGTGATGGCTTCGTCGAATCGCCGCACCTCTTGGAGCGCGCTTCCGAGGTTGTTCCACGATCCCCCTTCGCCGCGGCGGTCGCCTAGTTCTTGAAAGAGGTCGCGGGCTTTCTGGCAAGCGGTGATGGCGTCATCGAATCGTCGCACCTGCCGGAGCGCGTTTCCGAGGTTGTTGCGCGCCACGCCTTCGGCGTGGTGGTCGTTTAGCTCGCGGCAGATCTTCAAGTGGTTCTGGTGGGCGGTGATGGCTTCGTCGAATCGCCGCACCTCTTGGAGCGCGTTTCCGAGGTTGTTCCACGCTCTTCCTTCGGCGTGGCGGTCGCCTAGTTTTTGAAAGAGGTCGCGGGCTTTTTGGTGGGCGGTGATGGCTTCGTCGAATCGCCGCACCTCTTGGAGCGCGTTTCCGAGGTTGTTCCACGCTCTTCCTTCGGCGTGGCGGTCGCCTAGTTTTTGAAAGAGGTCGCGGGCTTTTTGGTGGGCGGTGATGGCTTCGTCGAATCGCCGCACCTCTTGGAGCGCGCTTCCGAGGTTGTTGCACGCCACGCCTTCGGCGTGGTGGTCGTTTAGCTCGCGGCAGATCTTCAAGTGGTTCTGGTGGGCGGTGATGGCTTCGTCGAATCGCCGCACCTGCCGGAGTACGTTTCCGAGGTTGTTCCACGCTCTCCCTTCGCCGTGGCGGTCGCCTAATTCTCCGTAGAGGTCGCGGGCCTTTTGGAGAGCGGTGATCGCCTCGCCAAACCACCGCGCCCCGCGCAAAGCGAGTCCAGAATAGTTCAAGGAGGCCGCGAGCGTCCGGGGGATGTTGAGGTGCTGTGCAGCGATGAGGGAATATTCGCTGACGGTGAGTCGGTCGGAGACGTGATGCCGCCAGTGCAAATACTCGTCCAATGCGGCGGCGAGACGGGTGGTGAGGTCATGTTGGCGACCGGTGAGAGCGAGGCCGACTGCGGCGACAAGGTTGGCTCGTTCGGCGTCTAACCAGGCGAGCGCATCTTCTCGCCTAGTGAACCGTTCAAACTCAAGGTCGCCGGCCAGGTCTCGCAGGTGACGGTCTGCCGCTTTGGTGGTTTGTTCGTAGTGGTCGAGCAGCCGCTGAGTTGCCGTGTTTGGGTCCGGGGTGTCGCTGTGGTGGAGGTGGTCGCGGGCGTGGTTGCGGATGAGGTCGTGCATCGTCCACCTGCCGCTTTCGGTACGGCGCAGGAGGCTTGCGTGGCGCAGTGTCCGTAGCCACGACACTGTCGCTGCTGGTGGGTGGCCGGCGAGAGCGGCGGCGGCGTCGGTGTGGAAGTCCGAGCCGGGGTTGAGAGTCAGAAGGGGCAGCAGGCGTGCGGCGTCGGGGTGGCGGGTGCGTAGCCGATGCCAAGACTGGTCGATCACCGCACCGACGGTGCGTTCGCCAGCGGGCAGGCGGTGGACTCCGGTCCCGCCCACCGTTTCGAGTTCGGCGATCAGGTCTGTAATGGACAGGTCGGGCTCGTCGGCCAGAACTGAGGCGGTGATTTCTACCGCCAACGGCAGCGCACCGCACGTTGTCACCGCCAGACGTTTCGCGGCGTCCGGTTCACTGGCGGTTCGTCGGTCGCCGGGCCGCCGGCGGGTGAGGATGGCACTCAGCAGTTGCAGTGCGTCGTGGGCGTGCATGACGTCGAGGTTGAACTGATGGGCGCCGGGCAAACTCAATGTGTCGCGGCTGGTGATCAGCGTTCGATGCAGTCCGGCCCGTGGCACGAGGTCCGCGATCTGTGTGCTGGTGGCGGCGTTGTCCAAGACCAGCAATACTCGTCGTCGCTGGGTCGCGAGCCTGCTTAGAACCTGGTGATACGCCGCTGCCTGCTCGTCAACGGTGGCCGGGACCTGATCGTCGGGTGCGAGGATCCGCAGCATCGACGCGAACACGCGCTCGGGCTGGACTTGGTGGTTGTCAAGGTCGTAGCCGCGCAAGTCCACGAAGAGCACGCCGCCGGGAAACCAGCCCCGGTCCGCGGCGACTGAGGCCGTGTGGCTGCTCAGGGTTGTCTTGCCTATCCCGCCCATCCCGGCCACCACCACGGGGCCCGGGTTCCGCTCGGTGGGTGCGAGCAGATTCAGCAGCCGCTCGAGCTGGTCGTCTCGGCCGACTAAGAGCTCTCCCGCGTGCTCGGCGCTGCCGGTCACGGTGGTGACAACCGCGGCCGCGCCGGTCCCAGCGGCTTGATGGACGTAGTAGTTGTTCTGAGTGTTGTAGTGGCCTGCCTGGACGCCCTGGCTGTTGCGGACCTCGTGCGTCGGCGGTAGCTGACCTTGCGGCTGGGAAGCGGCAGGTGTCTGTTCCGGACCGGGTGGGTTAGCGGGCATGGACGATGGGGTCAGTTGAAGGTGTTGTGCTGGGTGTTGTGCTCGCCTGCCTGCACGCCTTTGTTGTCCCGCAGTAGCATGCGGTACTTTCCCGCCCGGCTTCCGTCTGAATCGGTCACCGTCGTGTCGGGGTGCGTGGCGCCTGGCCCAGGATCTTTCTGGCCCCGTGCCGCACCCTCCGTATTCGAGGTGTGTCGCTTGCCGTCTGCGGGGATTGTTTCGGTGAGGGCGATGGCGAAGGCGGCTGCGTTGGCCGCGGCGATGGGTTGGCCGCCGGCTTTGTCGGCGGTGTGTTTGTTGCCGTCGGCCTTGTCGCTGATACCGCGGATCGCGAGGGTGGGCAGGTTGTGGTTGAGGTGACCTGCTTTGGCGACGCCGGCGCTTTCCATTTCGATGGCGGCGGCGTCGTTGTAGGTGGTGTGCAGTTGTGCCGCGAGTGGGGTGGTTCGGGAGTTGAGGACGACTTCACCGGCCGCGACCGGTTTGAAATGCACCTGGGGCTGCTGCGCGTTGGGGGAGTCTTGCACGAGGGCGGTCCAGGCGCCGAGTCGCGAGGTGTGGCGTGCGAGTTCCTCGAGAACGTAGGAGGCTTCCCAGGCTTGCGGCCGGGTGAGGAAGCCACTGTCTTCTTCCTTGCCGCCGTGGTAGCCATAGACCTTGGTCGCTACGACGATGTCCCCGGATTCGAGGTCGTCATCGAGGGCACCGGCGACGCCGACGAACAGCAACGCCTGGGGTGCGAAGGTGGTGATGGCGCGTTCGGTGATCACGGCTGCCGCTTGGTTCCCTTGCCCGGTGCGGGCAAGAACGACGGTTCGTTGACCATTCGGCGTCTGACCTACTTCGAACAGTGTCCCCGCCTGGTGGTGCTCTACTCGAGGGCTGCGCAGCAGGGCGCGCACGGCGGCGTATTCCACGTCGAGTGCGGTCAGGACCACGATGGTGGGCTCGGGCGTGCTATTCATTGGTTACCTGTCATCTTTCCGAATGGTTCTGGTTGTGTCCGCGCAGGATCGGCGGGTGCATCACCGTGGCCGGTCCGCGCCGGTAGAGGGCGGCGGGGCGGCCACCGTCCCGGGTCGTTCGCTCACCGGTGGGCACAAGAAACCCTGCCACGCTGGTAATCTTGCGGTGGAAGTTGCGGGGATCGAGCTGCTGTCCCCAGACGATCTCGTACACGCGGCGGAGTTCGCTGATCGTGAATTCCGCCGGGCAGAAGGCCGCGCCCAGGCTGGAATATTCGAGTTTGCCGCGGGCGCGTTCCACCGCGTCGGAAACGATCACCTGGTGATCGAACGCCAAGTGCACCTCGCCAGTGAGGATCGCGTCGACCGGTGCCCAGCGCGCGGAGCGAGCGTCCCCGCCCGCGACGGGAATGGGCAGATCGGGCATCAATGCCAAGTAGCACACGGTCACCACCCTTCCCCGAGGATCACGATCTGGCCTGCCGTAGGTACGTAACTGTTCCAGATGCAGCCGATCGGCCGTCAGCCCGGTCTCCTCTGCCAGTTCCCGGGCAGCGGTGACATCGATGTCTTCATCATCGGTATCGATAAAACCGCCAGGCAACGCCAACTGGCCGCGGTAAGGCTGATTAGCCCGTTCCACGAGCAAGATTTGAAATCGATCTTCGCGCACGGTGAAAATCGCCAGGTCGACGGCCAAAGCGACCTTGGGTCGGTGTTGTAGATCTTGAGGCATGTCACCACCGTAGCTTCTCGTCACCTTGACAACAAGGTGGCCAGGCGGCTAGCGTGAAGACTCTTAACGTCTGACTGACGAAAAGGGGTTGTGATGCGGGTTCACTTGTCGGCTTCGCGCGCTCTTAAGGTCGCCGCGGTCCTGCTGCTCCTCGGTGTGGTCGCCGGGTTCTGCCTCGCCAGCTTCGGGCCGGTGGCCGCGGAGACGGCAGCCGGCCTGGCAGGGGTTGGTAGGCATGCCGCGTGCTGAACGGCCGTTGGAGTCGGATGGTTCCGCCCTTTCGCACTTTGCCGCTGCTCTGAGGGCCCTGCGGGTGAAGGCAGGTAGTCCGCCGTATCGGGAATTGGCGCGGCGTGCGCACTACTCGTCGACGACGTTGTCTGACGCGGCCGGTGGGCGCCGGTTGCCGAGCCTGGAGGTGACGCTGGCGTATGTGCGGGCTTGTGGCGGGGACGTCGAGGAGTGGGAGCAGCGGTGGCGGTCGGTCGCCGTGGAGCTGAGCACCGCGGCCACGCCTGCCGACAGTCCGATCTCCGAAGGTGCGCCGTATGTCGGCCTGCGTGCCTACGGCAGCGAGGACGCCGAGTGGTTCTTCGGCCGTGAACGCCTTGTTGATGACCTTCTCCACCGGATCACGCAACAGAGACTGGTGGCGGTCGTCGGCCCGTCGGGATCCGGGACGTCCTCGCTGCTGCACGCCGGCCTAGTCCCGAGATTGACCGGCCTCGTTCTCATGTCCACCCCCGGTGCTCACCCTTTTGAGGAGTGCGCGATCCGGCTCGCGGCGCTCACCAAGAACGCCGTGGCGAGCGTGCGCGAGGATCTGATGAGCGACTCCGGAGGTTTGCACCGGCAGGTCTCGCAGCTGGTTGGCTCCTGCCCAGCGGTGGGCGACGTGGTGATCATCGTTGACCAGTTCGACGAACTGTTCACGACCTGCCAGGACGATCACGAACGAACGCGGTTTGTCGCCGCGCTACTCAACGCGGCCACGGCTGACGACAGCCGCTGCCGCGTCGTGCTCGGTGTGTGTGCTGACGTTCTGCCGCAGTGCGTGCGGCTCCCGGAGCTAGCCGACGCTCTCCGGGGCGCAAAGGTCGCCGTCGGCCCGATGAGTCCGGACGAGCTGCGCCGGGCGATTTCCCAGCCGGCTGGCCGTGCCAGGTGCGCGGTCGAGAGCGGCTTGCTCGCCACGCTCGTAGCGCTCGCACACAATCAGTCTGGTGCGCTGCCGTGGCTATCACAGGCCCTGCTCGAGACGTGGCGGCGCCGCAAAGGCAACACCCTCACCCTCGCCGCTTTCGAAGCCAGCGGAGGCTTCGACGCTGCCTTGGCGAACACCGCCGAAGCCGTCTTCACCGCGCTTGACCAACAGCGGCAAAACGCTGCCCGCTATGTGTTTCAACGACTGACTGCACCCGGTGAGGAAGCCCAGGACGTTGCGTGCGCCGTCAAGGTGCGGGAACTGCACGACGACCCCGCTGTCGCCGACGTCGTCGGGCTGTTCATCCGGGCACGGCTGCTGGTGCGTGGCACGAACTATCTCGAACTGGCACACGAGGCACTGGTCCACGTGTGGCCGCGTCTCCGGGCGTGGCTGGGCCAAGACCGCGAGGGCCGGCGGCTCCACCGCGAACTTAGCGATGCCACCGCACTGTGGGAACGTCACGACCGAGACCGCAGCGCGTTGCTCCGCGGTACCCGACTCGCACTCCTCCGCGCCTGGGCCGACCGCACCTGGTATCCGAACACCGCGGAGCGAGCGTTTCTCGACGCCAGCGTGGCCGCTGAGAAACGGGATCACGACACACGCCGACGGATGACACTCCGCCAACGGCGACTCGTCGTGTCCGTCGTACTGGTATTCCTCATGGCGATATCGATCATGGCCTACCCGTGCACCACGGCAGCCCATTCCCCGAGGTCAACGACGTTAGCCGACGCTGGGTCGCACTGGCTCCAGGTGGCGACTCCAGGCAGTACGCCACGTCGCGCACTCGACAAATGACTTTACCGGTCGAGGCCGGTGCGGCCCAGGGCGGTGTCTTGGAAGGGCGCGCGAGGTCGCCTATGGCGGGACACCTCGGGACCTCTACGGCCGGCGTACCCGAGGCAAGCAGATACAGCGGAGTGTGGCCGATGTTGTCCAAGCCGAGCCGGTCGGCCAGCAGTGAGTCGCTGAAGGCGCCACTCTGGTCGGGGTCAGGCCGAGCGCGGAGGCGGCACAAGCACCCTGGCGACTACCAATAGCGAACGCCGGGGGCCCGTGCCCGCGGCCTTCGTCAGGTCCAGCCAGCTCCACCAGCCGATGTCCATCGTCGTCATCACCCTGATGCACCGGACCCATCGGCAGGACTTCCTCGGTCGACGACGCGCAATGCTCGACACGGGCCTCGCCGCCGACGATCGGGACTGGGGCACCGGCCCGCCGCGAAGCCCAAGCACTCACTGGCAACGTGAACACACCCGGACCGAGGTCGGTCGGACTTGTGGTCAGTGCCGTGACCGACGACGAGGTGGCTCCCGCGGGCTGTGAGCAGGCGCGGGAGGTTCTTGCGTCACCGGCGGACCACCTGCGTAGCGAGCTGACGACGTCGTTCACCGACTATTGGCGACGGCTCTCGAACCCACCTCAACCCTTGTCCGGACGTTGTTGTCCGGCTGCAGAGTTCCGGCGCCGGACACAGCAAACAGCGTACAACGATCTCCGGGACTCGCGTTGAACATGCAGCGGATCGAGGTCCCTCGGCCGCCGGCCCACAGAGGACTACGGCCGACCCAAGAGCAAGTGACCAACAATCGAGGGAGAGGCAATGAAACGGCTTTTCGCCCGCTCGCCGCCCGTCCGGCATTGTCCGCCAGAATCGCAACCGCGGACACCGCTGAGGCAGCTCTGCCGCTGCCCTTCAAGGCCGTGACCGGCAACAAGGGCACCTTCTGGACCATCGCAGCACAGTCGGTAAAGCGAGGGTCTTCAGGCCCGCTCAACCAGCCGGTCTAACCAGCACGGCCTGCCCGGAGTCGCCCGCGAGCGCGGCCAGTACGCACCGCTGCCTCGGTGTACCCGAGTCCACCGCTTGCCCGTCTGTTCACCGAAGCCTCTGCTTAGCGGCTGATGGTGACACCGGGGGTTGCGTGCGAGACGGTGATTGTCGTACTGGCCAATCCCGACCAAGGCCGGTCGCCGGAAACAGCGCCTCGCTCCGAGGGGGACCGAGGACGCCACCGGAACGTGGAGCACTAACAATCGAGAAAGGAAACAAAAGCATGCCCAAGTTCAAAGGTCTATGCGCCGCGCTAGGACTAGCCGCGCTTGTCGCCGCCGCGCCCGCAGCCACCGCTCATGCGGCACCGAGCAGCGATGGAACTGTGTCAGTTGCCGCATACTCGGATTGCCCAGCTGGCTTCTTCTGCATGTGGGACGGCCGTGATGGCACGGGCAATATGCTAGGCTATGATATTGGTTCTGGTGGTGAGTCCAATTTGCACAATGTCGCTCACCCCCGAGGCGACTGGGGCGACAAGACTCGTTCGGTCTGGAATCGGACCGGCACCGTTTGGTGCACCTATATCGACATTAAATTCGAAAGAGGTCTGTGGAAGGTCGGAAACTGGCGGGGAAACACCTGGCAGTACGGCCGAGAGCTGAACATCAGCTCCCTCCATCCGCACACTCCCGCGACCCCTTGCCGACCAGTGTAATGAGCCTTTTCCAACCTGGTTTGGCTTGGTGAGGGTATCGTCGAGCTGGACACCGCGAAGCTTCTGGTAGGCGCGTGTATCGGCCAACAAACATGCACTACCAGGAGCTTCGCTATGCTTTCTCCCCGTCTGCGATCGCGTTGCCTACCCCGGACACTCACCAAGCTCACCCGGATCATCCGCGCGCACCGCCGCGCCACCGGGTCACGCCGGCGCTGGCTGCTGTGGATCTCCGACAGGCTGCCCGGCTCGACCAACTACACCACCACAGCCCGCTACCAACACATTCGCGACCACGTCCACCGCACCAGTCTGCACCTGCTCGCCGACAGCGGCTACGGCAACGTCGCCCCAGACGTGACCCCCATACAAGAACTACCGAGGTTGCCACCAGCCCAAACGCGAGCTCGGCCCGCCCTACGACGGCCAACACCGCCCTCGCCGCAGCACGCGGCCGACGCGTCCCCCGGTCGTTGCCGCCGGCGCCACGTCTTACCGCGATGGGCCTGACGACGATCGAGCCGACCCGCGCGACGCAGTTGCTGGTAGAAGGTGCGACGTCGTCGCGGGCTGTTCCAGCCCCGGGAAGTGGCCGCCGCGGTCGCGCTCGGTCCAGCGGACGATGTTGTGGGTTCGTTCGGCGATACGACGCGCCGTCACGGAAATGCAGAGGGGGGACTGCGCGCACTCGGCAGTGGCGGTGTTCGAGTGCCGACATGGCCGGGGTGAGCGAATCCCGCCAGCAGCGCCGCGCCCGCGAGCGCCGCGAAACCAAGGAAGCCACCCGCCCTGGCCCACCACCACCACGGCAACCCGGCAACCCCTTGGAGTGAAACGGGAGCGGTCGGGACTGTTCCAAGATCGGTGTTTCCGGCCCGACACGCTGGGCTGAGGTCCGGCGGGATGGGCACTGTGAGTGATGACATCTGAGGTTGTGAGTCCACGCAAGCGTGAGTCCAAGCCGGCGCGGGAGCTGTCGCCGGAGCAGGCCGCCGCGGCGGCGATGGTGGCCGAGGCCAAGGCGCGGGCCTGGCGCTGACCGGCCCGGACGGGTTGCTGAAGCTGTTCACCAAGAACGTGCTGGAAACCGCGCTCAACGAGGAAATGACCGAGCATCTCGGGCATGAGAAGAACCAGGCCGGCCCGGATCGCGAGTCGGCGAACGTGCGCAACGGCACCCGGGCGAAAACGGTGATCTCGGACGCCGCGGGCGAGGTCGAAATCAATGTACCGCGAGATCGGGAGAGCACTTTCGAGCCGCAGATCGTGAAGAAGCGGCAGCGTCGGCTCACCGAGGTGGACGAGATCGTCTTGTCGTTGTACGCGAAGGGAATGACTACCGGGGAGATTTCGGCGCATTTCGACGAGATTTATGGTGCCGCGGTGTCGAAGGAGACGATCTCGCGGATTACCCACAAGGTCGTCGCCGAGATGAACGAGTGGTCCAGCCGCCCGCTGGACGCGGTCTACGCCGCGGTGTTCATCGACGCCATCCACGTCAAGGTCCGTGACGGGCAGGTCGCCAACCGCCCGGTCTACGCCGCCATCGGCGTCACCGTGGACGGTCGCAAGGACGTCCTGGGCCTGTGGATGGGCGTCGGTGGCGAGGGCGCGAAGTTCTGGATGAGTGTGTTGATCGACCTGAAGAACCGCGGAGTGCGGGACGTGTTCTTCCTCGTCTGCGACGGCCTCAAAGGCCTGCCTGACGTCGTGACGAACGTGTGGCCGCAAACCATTGTCCAGACCTGCGTTGTTCACCTGATCCGCAACACCTTCCGGCTCGTGTCCCGCCGGGACTGGGACGCGGTGAAACGCGACATCAAACCCATCTACACCGCACCCAGCTCGGACGCCGCGGTGACCGCTCTCGACGAATTCGAAGAGAAATGGGGCGCGAAGCACGCAGCGGTGATTCGCCTGTGGCGCAACGCCTGGGATGAGTTCACGCCGTTCCTCGACTACGACGTCGAGATCAGGGCGATGATCTGCTCCACAAACGCGATCGAATCGCTGAACGCCCGCTACCGGCGGGCGATCCGCGCACGCGGGCATTTCCCGACCGAGCAGGCCGCGATGAAGTGCCTGTATCTTGTGACCCGCAGCCTGGACCCGACCGGGACAGGCCGCGCCCGATGGACGATGCGCTGGAAGCCCGTGATCAACGCCTTCGCCATCACCTTCGGTGACCGCTGGCAGGGAGCCGAAACCTACTGATCAACAACGCCGGAAACACCGATCACGGGACAGACCCCAACTAGCGCCTGTCTGTGTGACTGCGCGCTTCAGTTGGCCAGTTGAGCGTGTTGTTGGCCAGTGGGACTTTGATCCGTTTGCCCGGGCTGGTCTTCGTGACACGGTCGACGCCTGCGTGCCTACCTGAGCAAGAAGTTTCGCAGCTCCGGGGATGTGCGGCTGTTGCTGTCCCTGGCTGACGTGCTAACCACATCGTTCCTCACCGACCTCGGGAAGCTGGCCGCTCGGGTCTGTCTGGCCGACTGGTCGGGCGGCGGCGGGGGTGAGAGCGGTTACAGCCAGCCGCGCTCGTCGGCCGCCCGCAGGGCCTCCATCCGGTTGCGGGTGCCGGTTTTGGTGGTGGCCCCGGACAGGTAGTTCCGGACGGTGCCCTCGGCGAGGTACAGGCGAGCCGCGATCTCGGCCACGGTGGCGCCGGAGCGGGCGGCGATGAGTACGTCGCGTTCGCGGGCGGTGAGCGGCGACTGGCCGGCCGCCAGCGTGGCCGCGGCCAGCGCCGGGTCCACCACCCGCTCGCCAGCCGCTACCCGCCGGATGGCGTCGGCGAGTGTGTCGGCCGGGGCGTCCTTCACGACGAACCCGACGGCGCCGGCCTCCATGGCCCGGCGTAGGTAGCCGGTGCGGCCGAAGGTGGTCAGGATGATCACGCGGCAGTCGGGTACCTGTGCGGTGAGCACGGCGGCCGCCGCGAGTCCGTCCAGCCCGGGCATGTCGATGTCCAGTAGCGCGACGTGGGGGCGGTGTTCCAGTGCCGCGGCGGTCACCTCGTCGCCGCGGCCGACCGAGGCCACCACCTCGAAGTCCGGTTCGAGGTCGAGCATCACGTGCAGTGCCTGTCGGATCAGTTCTTGGTCGTCGGCGAGCAGCAGCCGGATCGTCATGCCGACGCCTCCACCCGCAGTGACCACCCACGGGGCCGCGACGGGCCGGCGGTCAGCATTCCACCGGCCGCCGCCACCCTGGCCCGCAGGCCGTCCAGCCCGGATCCCGCGCCGGCCGGGCCGCCGACCCCGTCGTCGCGCACCTCCACGGAGGACGCGGTCAGCTCGACCGTGCACCGGCTGGCCCGCGCGTGCCGCACCACGTTCGTCACCCCTTCCCGCACGACCCAGCCGAACAGCTCCTGCCGTTCCGGCGGCACCCCGTCGTAGGCGGTGGGCAGGTCGGCGGCGACCCCCGCTGCCCGCAACAGCTCCCGACCGCGGGCGAGCTCGCCCGCGAGCGTGACGTCCTGGTAACCGGACACCGCGGCCCGCACGTCGGTCAACGCCTGGCGGGCCAACTGCTCCACCGATTCCATCTCGGCCAGCGCCGCAGGCGGTGCGCCGACGGCCAGCCGTCGGGCCAGGCCGCTCTTCACGGTGATGGCGGTGAGCGAATGGCCCAGCAGGTCGTGCAGGTCGCGGGCGATCCGGTTGCGCTCGGCCTCCGAGGCCAGCCTGGCCACTTCCGCCCTGGCCTCGCGCAGCTGCTGGTTGGCCGTAGCGGTGCGGCTGAAGGCGTGGACCAGCAGTGCGGTGAACACCACGGCCACGGCGTAGTACCAGGCCGGGTCGGTGCTCCAGCCGGGCACCAGCATCGGCACCACGACGCACCCTGCGGCGCCCAGACCCACGAGACCAAGCGCCGCTCGACCGCCAACGCGCGCTGCCGCTGCCGGCACGATCACCGCGGCGAGGATCAGCACGTTCTCGTGCGCCAGCGGCGCGACCAGCACGGCCAGCACCGTCATGAGCGCCAGCAGCCACCAGTAGGCCCGCCATGCCGATCGCATCGAGGCCACCACGATGGCCAGGTAGCAAGCGGAGACGGCCACCAGCAGCAGGTAGCCGACGACGAGGCCGGCGCCGCGCGTGTGCTGGGCGACGCCGACGCCGGCCAGGAACGGGTAGCAGAGCATGCCCAGCGCGAGCAGCAGCCGGCGCCGCTCGTCCAGGCCACGCAGATCCTCGGATTCCAGCCGGTCCTCCACGTCGGTGACCGTACCGCCACCTGGCTGGACCTGCGCGGATGCGCTCACCGGGCCGCGAAGGTGGTGCGCACAGCCCGTGCGACGGTCGCCAGGACGACGATGACCAGCAGCGCACCGCACACGCCATTCTCGATCTTGAACCAGAGCGGGAAGGCACCGGGGATGGACTCGATCACGACGATCGCCACCACCTGGGCCAGCGCGATGATCTGCACCCTGCGGTAGTTGCCCCGCGAGCCTTTGGCCATGGACACACCGAGCGCGAAGGTGATCAGCGAAGCGACGGCGAGGATCGAGCCGCGGATCCACACCGCATCGGTAACGATGTCGGGATTGCCACTGAACACCACGATCGCCAGCAGGGTCAGCACGCTCACTGCCGCGTAGCCACCGAGTAGTACCTGGGCGATGTGCAGCTTCTCGCGGGCGTCGGGGTCGGTCACGGTCACGGTCGGATTGGTCTGCTTCGTCATGCCCTCAATGCTGATCAACCGACGTTCCCGCTGGTAGCGACGTTGTCCACCACCTCGTCATGACATCTGTCAGAAACTGGACATCCGGCGCGCCACGCCACTCCCTCACATCTGCGCTGGCAGCTGATCCCTCGTGAAGGGCCCACCGCTCCGCCCACGGCACCATCTGGCATCACTTCCAGACCGGCAAATCGCCGCGGCACTACGCAGACCTCAAACAGCTTCTCGACAGAGACACACACAACACGTGATCGAAACCATCGAGGCCAACTGAGGGCCAGACTGGCCAACTACGACGCTCAACTGGCCAATCGAAGCGCTCAGTCACACTGTCCCAGCGTTGCCTCGTCCGCGCCTGTGACAACAAGCGCTCACAAGTGACAGATATCGCTCACAGTCACACCGACGACCACCCGCTCGACGGCCAGGCGCGCTACCGCACCGACGGCCTCGGTGAGCGGGTGGTCGTGCTGCCCGCGACCTGCAAGCGAGGCCTCCACCAGCTGCCTGCCGCCGGTTTCCGCGCGGTCGCCGAGCAGGGGTGGATCCTGGTGGAGTGCCTGGCGTGCGGCGAGGGAGACCAGGTCAGCCAGTGGCGGTTGACCACGTGCGGAGCTGTTGCCGAACGGGCCGAGTTCGACGACCAGCCCTACGCCGGTCACAGCCTGCAGTAGGTGGGTGCCGTGCTCCACACGCCCTACACCCGCTGGACTGACGACGACGGCCGCGGACGCCGCCCGGTCTTCACCGCTGTCTGGGTCCGCCTGGATGCGCTCTACGCCCGCCCGTCCGGAACACCGGGCCATGAGGTGGCCGCCGGTCTCGACGTGACCGGGGAGGTGCCCGGCCGCCTGCACGGCTGGCTCTCGAGTGTGAAAGGCGAGTGGCTCGGCGTGGTCGACTTCGAGATGCCCTACGCCGATGGCCGCCGCGAGCGGCTCGCCGTCGCCGACCAGCTCGTCCCGGCCCAGGCTCTTCGGCCGGACCGGACAAGAAGGTCAGTCGCCGAGCAGGAGCCCGGCGTCGGTGACGATCGCCGCGGCAGCTGAGCTGGCCTGGCTGGCATCCAGGGTCGCACCGCGCAGCGTCAGCAGCCCGCGGGCACCGGTCAGTTCGGAGCCGCGCAGGTCGCAGCCGGCCGCCCTGGTGGCCTGGAACTCGGCGCCGGTGAGGTCGCAGTCGGTGAAGAGCACGTTCGACACATCACCGGTGATCACCGCTTCCCGCAATGAACATCCCGACAGCACGAGGTGGCCCTTCACCTTCTCGATCCGGAGCACCGCGTAGTCCAGCCGGGAATCCTCGACGAACACGTCCTGCGCCTGCGCCAGTTCGAGTTGCCAGCCGATCCCGCGGCACTGGAGGAATTCCACACGGCGGGCCTGTACTCGTCGCCAGGTGGCAACCGAAAGATCCGGCATCGCCGGTGTCGATCGGCGGCCGCAGGACGTTCCGTTTCGCGCGAGCCTGCGGAACTCGGTGGTAGGGCTACGGGCCTAATGGTGTAAGCCTGCGCGGCGTCGGTCGGCTCACCGCCGGCGGGGTGGGAGTAGACTGGTACAATTGGTGAATACGCCGTAGCTCGACGAATCAAGTAGCGAAGGACTGTGCGAGTGCCAGAACGTATGACGCTTGATGATGAATTCCTGCCCGCTCTTGAATTCGAAGTCTATGACGTGAGGCTCGATGTCGAGCATAAGCAATGGGTCGAGTCGATTGACAAGGCGGCTGTGACATCGGTGTGGCTGGGGCATCGAGCAAGTGACGATCGAAGGGCGATCCTGGTCGGCACCATACCGAAGCGTGCCGACCAGGCTGAAGTCGGCTTAGGCTTGAACGCTCCTGGTCGGCCGATTGGCCGCTTGATGGACATCGTGGAACCATGGACTACGCCTGAATCTCGCTCCGTCGTCGGACGAAAAGTAATTGCGCATCTCGAGTCTAAAACGGCGCAAGTTTCGACTTGGCCTCGCACTTCTTGGATGGTGTCCGGTGTCCGGGTTGAAGCTGCGGTCATGCACTTTGGCGGCGCATGGCTTGCGCTGGCAGATAGCTTGACTAATTCGACGATCGTTTCGATCGGTGTCGACATCAGTCCCGACGACTTGGAGTTTAGCACGACCCGCGGTGCCACCTATGGCCTTGACTTCAAGGCGCCTATCACTGTCGGAACTATCAACAAGCTGCCGACTGTTGGCATGCCGAAGCCAAACCAGCCGCATCCGGACCTGCTTGATTTCCTGGCTCCATGATGGGCGCTTGGTGAGCTCGAAGTCGAAGTGCAGGGAGTGATGATACGACCGGTCGAGCGTTCGGGTAAGGTCCCTTTGCTGGATGTGCTTCTCCGCCCACGCCTGGTCGACCAAGGTGGGCGGAGCTGCGAGGACGCTGATTAGTAGGATTTGTATAGTCTCATCGAATAGACATGATCATTGCAGCTCCAGGGCACGGAAACATCCCACAGGAAGTGGAATCGTCCACATTCGTTGTTGAAATCCGTCTCTGAATATATGGCACTGCCATTGCACTCGTTGAAGGTGCGGTAGGATGAGATCCCGCCTACGGCACTGTTGTGTTCCCTGATGTCGGAGAATCCCCAGCCGGCGCTGTCGCAGGCAGCGTCGGCTACGAGGTCCGCGCGCCAGCCGCTAAATCCGTGCTGGAAAAGGTGCGCAAGTAGAACGCTGGCCTTCAGGTTGGGACGCTTCGCTTGAGCGGCTTCCCTTGTCGGTCCGCAGGTTCGGTCAATCTCGGTAGCCTCAGGGCTGCCTGGCGTGAGCCGCTCGACGGTAATGATGCAGTACGCGCCGGAATCGGCCTGTGCCACGCCTGGTGAAGCAATGAAAAGTGTGGAAATCAATGCCAAAATACTGGCGAATGACGCCCCAATTTTGCGAAACGTGGCTCTTCGTTGCACCAGTAATCCTTCCATGAAGCTGGCTGCTTTGTGCTGCCAGTCGAGTCTTGATCTCTACGAAATTCGAAGCTACCGCAATGGTGTGGAGGGGGCTACAGCCAAGCGGGTGAGTCGCATGCGCGTCCTTCGTTCAAGTATTCTTCCGCTGGATGAAAGGCTCGGGTAAAACGATCGCGGAGATGATTTGGACTGCTGTGAGGGCTTAAGTGCGCATATGGCGCGCCCGAGGTGCAACGATGGAAGTTGTGCGTGTGTTGTCGGCGCCCGCTGCGCTGCGGATCACGGGGCCGAACAAGACCGTAACCAACCGGGTGTACGCCAAGCTGACTAGTTCGGCATTTTGTGCGACGGCGGCGACGCCGCTCCCAGGGTGGACCTGCCCGGACGCGCGACGCGTGGTAGTAGTGACTGCTTCAAGGCCGCGGGGCGCAACCACGTCGCCAGGTAGAGCTATTTAGAACCTTCATCGGCAGTAACTTGCGGTCGGCCAGCTCCTAGAGCTGGCCGACCGCGGTAGGCACCGAATTTCGTGACCGGCCTGCAAGTCCGCGCCGAAGCCGCAACCCGCTGAGGGCCAATTAGCCCACCATGGCGAAGAGCAGGTACCGACTGCGGCACGGGCGCTCGTGCCCGTTGAGACCAAGCTACGCGCGACTGCGCACCCTGTCCCTAGACCAGATCTCCCACTTTTGCGGTGGAGAACGTCAACCGTTGGCTGGGCGGGTAGCGCCAGCGTAGTCGTCGCCGGGGTGGCGGTGGTTGTCGATTTGGACGGGTTGGCCGAAGGTGGGGGCGTTGATCATTTTGCCGTTGCCGAGGTAGAGGCCGACGTGGTGGATCTTCGCTGGGGTGCCGTAGAAGACGAGGTCGCCGGGCAGTAGAGGTTGGTCGTCCGGGACGTGGGGGCCGGCGTGGAACTGGGTGTGGGCGGTGCGGGGGAGGGTGATGCCGGCGGCGTTGTAGGCGGCTTTGGTGAGGCCGGAGCAGTCGAAGCCGGTGTGGCCGGCGTCGGGGCCGTTGCCGCCCCAGACGTAGGGGAGGCCGAGTTGGCCGCAGGCGTAGTTGATGGCGATCACGGCCGCGGCGGTGGGGGCTTGGATGTCGTCGCAGCTGCCGGTGCCCGGGGCGCAGTGGGCTCCGGCGACGGCGGCGACGATGGTGCGGGCGGTGGGTTCGTGCTGGGCGTAGGCGTGGGGGAAGCCGGATCCCTGGACGGCTTGGGCGGCGTCGGTGAGGCTCATGTGCTGCCAGCCGGGGGTGGCGTGGAGGTGCTCGAAGAACTTGGTCGCGGCGTAGCTGGGCGTGGTGACCTGCTCAGGGGTGCCCCAGCCCATGGAGGGGCGCTGCTGGAACAGACCGAGGGAGTCGCGATCGCCGTGGTGCAGGTTGCGCAGCCCGGATTCCTGGATGGCGGCGGCGATGGCGATGATCCAGCCTTGTTCGGGGATGCCCATCTGTTTGCCGACGGCGACGATGGTGGCGGCGTTGCTCATTTGCTCCGGGCTGTATCCGGCTGGTGCGCCGCTGGCGGTGCCGGTCGGGGTGCAGTTCATCCCGCTGGGTGAGCTGCCGAAGATGGCTTGGACGACGGCGATGGCGCTTCCGCTGATCAGGAGGATGAGCACGACGGCGAGCGCGGTGATCGATGTGGCGGCCTTGCTCACGCGGTCCGCCTCCAACTGGGGCTGGGCGGCGGCAGTGGTGAGGGTGCCACCAGACCGAAACGCGGCCTGGTGGGGTCGGACGACGCTGGTCGGTGGTCGCCGAGGTTGGCCGGTGCGGGCAGGCCAGGCCAGAGCGTGGGCAGGTCGGCCAGTGGGGTCCGGCCGTTGTTGCCGGTGTCGCCGACGGGCCGCCAGCGGGCCGCGGTCATGTCGAGCGGGTCGGCGGCGGTCTCGGCGCTGGTGGTGGCGATCGGCACGTGGGCGGGCTGGTCGAGCGCTCGCTGGGCGTCGGCCAGCGTCTGGCGTGCGTGGGCTTCCCGGGCGGCGGTGGGGAACCACATCAGCACCGGCGTGGTGATACCGGTGGTCTCGGCCAGCCGCGCATAGCGGGTGAGCTTGACGGCGAGGCGGGACAGCTGTTCGGTGCCGAAGTCGAACTCGACGAACCATTCGACCTCGCGGCCGCGCTGCTGCCAGCGGCCGTAGCCGTCGGGGTTGACGATGTCGCCCCAGTGCCGGCCGCAGCGGGTGGCTGACCACCAGGCGGTGAGGCGTCCGGTGGCGCCGAGCTGACGGCTGTGGCGGATCAGGTTGGTGAACAGGCCGTTGCAGCCGATGGTGTGGCCGAGCTGCAGCGAGTAG
Organism: Amycolatopsis albispora; assembly: GCF_003312875.1. NCBI lineage: Bacteria > Bacillati > Actinomycetota > Actinomycetes > Pseudonocardiales > Pseudonocardiaceae > Amycolatopsis > Amycolatopsis albispora. Next base: position 3,260,986 of record NZ_CP015163.1, on the reverse strand, counting down.
GCGCGTCCGATCTCGCGTTCGCGGTGGTAGCCGAGTTCCTTGGGGGCAGGCCGGTTTCGTGGGCGAGGGCGACCGCGCCGGCGGTGTCGAGGACGTAGTGCATCGGGTGCGAGCCGCGGGTGCGGTGGGGTTGGAAGCGGTGCAGCACGCCCCATTGGTAGAGGTCGCGCAGGCGCAGGTTCGCGGCGCGGCGGCTGGGGAAGGCGATGTCGACGATCTGGGTGCTGGTGAGTACGTGGTGCTCGAACAGCATCCGGCACAGCCACCGGTCGCGGTCGGTGAGGTGTCCGGTGAGCCAGGCGTGGTGCTCGGCGGAATTGAGGACCCGCGGGGCTGGGCGTTGCGGGCGGTGTCCGCGGAGCTGGCGTTGGGGTGTCGGGTTGCTGACCATGGTGGACGGCACCTCCAGGGTTCAGGTGGTTCGGCGGGGATCGGCAGCGGCTGGACGGCCTTCCACGCAGGGCTCGGCTGGGGGCGTGGTGTTGACGAGGGCGAGGTGGCGGATCTTCTTGGCGCGGCCGGGAATGGCGGGTGGGAGTTTCTGGGTGACGGCGGTGAAGGGCGGGGCTTCCTCGCTGTCGAGGACCAGGCGGGCGGCGATGTGGAAGCGGCCGAGGTTGGCCAGGTCGTGCTCGGTCACCCGCGGCGCGGTGTGGCGGGCCAGGGTGCGGGCGTCTTCGGGCGAGGCCGCGTAGATGATCTTGTTGCGGGCGTTGGCGGAGATGCCTTCGGCCAGTTCGGGTGTGAGCTGGCGCAGGTACTGGTGCGCGAGCACGATGGACATCCGGTAGCCGCGGGATTCGGCGAGCATGTCTTCCAGCGGGTAGGCGAGGTTGAGGAAGTTGTGGCACTCGTCGATGTAAAGGCCGCAGTCGCGCCGCTCGTGCTGCGGGATGCGGGCGCGGCGGGTGGCGGCTTGCCAGGTGCGGGCGACGACGAGTGAGCCGATCAGCTTCGCGGTGTCGAGCCCGAGTGCGCCTTTTCCGAGCCGTACCAAGCAGATCCCGCCGTCGAGCACCTCGCTCATGTCTACTGTGGATCGTCCGCCGGTCAGCGTTGCACGGACGAACGGGCGAAGCAGCAGGCCGCGGAGTTTGTTCATCAGCGGTGCCACGACCTGGGCGCGGGCGGCGTCGGACAGCTCGTCGTACCAGGCCCAGAACCCGGCCAGCACGTCGTCGCAGATCTGCTCGAGCGCGCGGGCGCGGAACGCGGGCACGGTGAGCAGCTTGGGCAGGTCGGTCAGGGCGGGGGTGCCGGGCAGAGCGCGCAGGGTCAGCAGCCCGGAGCGCAGGATGTCCTCGGTGCGCGGTCCCCAGCTGGAGGCGTAGACGCGGGAGAAGATGCTGACCAGGTTGTCCACGGTGCGCGCGGTGTCCGGGCCTTCGAGCGGGTTGAGCACCGGCGGGCGGGCGCGGCTGTCGGCGTCGAAGAGCACGACGTTCTCGCCGAGGCGGGCGGGCAGGCGCATGAGGACGTCGGTGACGAGGTCGCCCTTGGGGTCGATGACCACCAGCCCGCGCCCGGCGTCGGCGTCCTCGAGTGCCATGCGCGCCATCAGCTCGGACTTGCCCGACCCAGTGGCGCCGAGGATGTGCACGTGGTGGCGGGCGTCGGCAACCCGCAGGCCGACCGGGCGCGGGCGCCCGGAGTCGCTGACGCCGATCGGCTTGATCCCGGGCCCCTCGGTGGCGATCCCGGGTGGCGGCGGGACGGCTTTCGCGCCGGCTCGCTGCAGCCCGGGGATGGCCTCGTCGGTGGGCACGTGCGCCAGCGCGGCCAGCTCCGGGATCGAGAGCAGGTCACCCTTGTTCAGCCGCCGCTCGGCGACCGCGCGGACCGGGTGGGGGAGTCGGACGCGGCGGTAGTAGTTGTGCTCGGTGAAGGCCGCGAACGCGCTGGCGATCGCGTGCCCGCGGCCGCGCAGGTGCTCGTGGACCGCCGCCCGTTCGGCGCCGGTCGCGTGCTCGGGGAGCAGGGTGGCCACCGCGTAGCGGACCCGGGTCTCGTACTGCGTGCCGCGCTGCTTGGCCACGATCGCCCGGTCCTGCGCGGCGTTCTCCAGCGACGTCTGGTTGTCGAGCACTGGCTTGGCGCGCGTGGACGACGGCCGCGATCCGCCGCCTGGAGTGATCAAGTCCAGAAGGCGGCTGGCGAGCTTGGTCGAGCGCCCCGCACGGATCCGGCGCGCGGCCCGGCGGGCTGTGCGCACTCGGGTTCCGGTGACCGGGCGCGCCAGGATTTGCACAACCGCGCGTTCGTGGGCGGCCAGCCCGGCCGGGGCGCCCAGCAGAGCGCGGACCGGGTCGGCAGGGAAGTCCGACCGGATGGGCAGTGCCTCGCTGCGGGCCAGCCGCAGTTCACCGCCGACCGCGTCGACAACCTTGCCCGCCGGGGCGGACAGCGGGATCGGGGGTTCGGCCGGGGTGGTGCGGGTGTGCGCGCCGGGCCAGGCGGCTTCGATCGCGCGCTCGGCCATCCCCGGCGGCACGATCCCCGGCAGCCACAACCGCAGCGCCATCCCGGCTTGGGAGAACACGTAGTCCCACACCAGGTGCGGCTGGCCGAACACCCGCCGCTTCCACCCCGGCCGCAACAACCCGACGAGGTTGGCATACAGCGCCGCCGCGCCATCGGAATCGACCGTGGGAGGGGCGAGCACGGTGACCACGCGGGCATCGGCGGCCATCCGGTCGTGGCAGCGGCGCGCCCACCACCGCCGCCCGGCAACCACACCCACCACGGCGGCGACCACGAACAGCGGGACGGCGACCGGGCCCGCGGTCACGGCGAATTCCCGCAGCGCGCCGAGGACCGCGCGCAGGGCGGCGCCGGGGTCGCGCAGGTAGTCCTGCAGTGGCGAGCCGGTCATGCGGCCCGCCGTTCGGGCTCCGACGCGTCGGTGGGAACCAGGTGCAGATGACGGCGTCGGCGGGCGTGTCGTTCGGCGTCGATTTCGGCTTGCCACTGCGACAACCTGCGCTGTCCCAGGCGCTTGAGGAACTGCGGGATCCGGTTCGCGGGCACGCCGACCAGGCGCGGCCCGAGCACCGCCAGCAGATCGGACGCTTCCTGCGAGGACCATCCCGCGGCGGCGATCGCGGTCTCGTCGGGAAAGACGTCGGCGACCCGGTCCCGGTCGGGGTCGATGAAGGAGTCCTCGCGGCCGCCGTAGCTGTAGACCCACAGGAAGTTCGGCGGCGGATCCGGCTCGATGAGCCGTTTGAACCTGCGAACTTCCTTGGTTTTACCAACCACGACAGCCCGTTTGACGCCGGTGACCTGCGCTGATCCGAAGCTTACATGTTCGCCACGATGCTGCGACGGATGTGTGTGCCGACGTGTCGGGGTGACTATGTTGCTGCCATGACGACGAGTGACGAGCTGGATGACGAAGCCCACGATGAGTTTCGGCGGGCGTTGCTCGACGAGAGTCACGGTGATGCGCGAATCCAGTTCCTCTCGACGATCTTGGGTGTGTTGGTCAACATTGAGGACTGGCTCGCGATTGATTCGTGGCTCGGGGGCGGCAAGGCCGAGCATCCTGATCGTGGCGAGAAGCCGGACCTTGCCAGTGTCATGGCGTTTCGCGCGGTAACAACGGTTGCAAGCATGAGTACCGAACTGGCTGACGCGGCCGTGGCGATGGTGGCGAAGCGTCGCTACTACGCTGTCGGCGCGGTGATCCGCCAGCTCATCGAGTGCGAGTATCTGCTTGTGCTGTTCGACGAGGATCTCGACCACGCGCGACGGTGGGGCGAGAGCACTCCGGCCGAGATCCGAAGCTCGTTCAGCCCGAAGCAGATGCGGACACTCACAGGTAAGTTCTCGAACGAGGAGTACTGGGGCCACTGCGATACCGGCGGTCATCCCGCGCCCAAGGGTGCGAGGCTTCTGGAAAAGCTGGACCCGATGCGTCAGTCGTGGCCTGTCTCGGCAGCTGAGCTGTCGATCGACTTGGGCCTTCACCTCCGACGGATCTGGAAAGCTATCGACAGCCTGCTGGTGAAGCACCACGTTCGATATCAACGAGTTCGCGCCGATCAGCGACAGCTGGCTGAAGACGCGTGGGTGACTTGGCGCGCCGATGATCCCGTGGTTGAGGCGCTGACGGCTTCTGACGGTTGAGCCGGTCGGCCGACGAACTGTGTCGGACCTGTGTGGACGGCGTGCATGTCAACTCCGATCGCTGGAATCGAGTAGCTGTACTTCGAGTTCGGCGATTCGCCGGTCCTGGAATCGGACGTTCGAGCGTGCAGCCTTCAGCCGGTCATCAAGTTTCTGGTTGTCGTCGGTGAGCTGCCGAACCTGTTGTTTGAGCGTGGTGTTCTCGGTCGTGATACGGAGGATCGAATCTTCGACGCATTCGGTCTCCATGTCGCGAATCTGGCCCATCAAGTCGCCAATGTGCTTGCGCTGCTTGACAATCTCCTCGTGTGCCGTCTTCAGCATGGCCTCTGCGTTGAGCGCTCGTTCTCGCCACGAGTCCTCGATTTCGGCTTCGTGCAAAGGATCCGTGGCTGCGCGGTCGGTTGCTGCGGCCGTTCTGGTCGTACTGACCGCAGTTCGCGCGTCGGGGTTCTCGTAGAGGAAGGTTCGGGAGACGCCGGCTCGTCGTGCGACGCCAGCGGCGGTGATCGGTGTCTTTTCTCGGAGCATGCGCGCGACGGCGTCGTGGACGCGCTCGATTGCCGCAGCAGTCCGTTCTTGTCGGGCCGCCGTTGCCGCGGCCGTGCGAGACGAGCGGTGAGGGCTGTTCACGGTTGAGGCTCCGAAGAATCGCCGTTGTTGATGGGGAAGGAGGCGTCTGCGAGTTCGGTCGCGCGGAAGGACAGGCTCCAGATGCGGTGGAAGTAGTCCTGGGGACGGCGCAGGTCGAGAGCGAGCGCTTCGTCGAGCAGGCCCATACCCGCCAATGCTTTCTCCAGCCCGTCGATCGCGCGGCCGGTGGGTTCGAAGACCTGGTGGAGGTAGTCGGCGGTGGCGTCATCCGGTGCGCGTTCGGCGATGGAACGCCATTGCTCGCGTTTGCGGCGCCAGTAGAGGAGGTCGGCGCCGGAGAGGACGAACTTGTCGCAGTTGTGGCAGTCCAGCTTCCAGGGACAGGCGTCGCCGTTGACGACAGGTTGGAAGGTGCAGAATCCGCCTTCGGCCGGGGTGCTGCGGCGCGATAAGTCGATCGCGAGGGCGTGCGCTTGCTCGCGGCTCATTGTCTTGGTGTCACCGGAAAGCAATTCGCCGGGGTGAGGTGCTGCGGGGCCTGCGACCCACACGTGCTGGAGGACGTCCTCGATCTCGGACACGGCGACGTGGGTGTAGTGCTCTGCCATGCGATCGGAGACTTGGCCGAGGTAGCGGCGGATGTGGGTCAGGCTGGCACCGTGGCGCAGCAGCGTCGTGGCCAGCGTGTGCCGGGCCTGGTGCGGAACGCACGTTCCGAGGTTCAGCTCAGCGATCCACTGCTTGAAGCCCGTGCTGAACCAGCTGTAGGACAGGGATTTCTGACCGGCGAGGTTTCGGCTTCGCGTTGGGAACAGAGCCAAGGCTCGGCGTTCAGCATCCGTGGGCGGTCGGCCGTGTCGGGCAACGAATCGGTCGAGTGTCTTGCGCTGCCGCTGCCGGAGTCGTTGGTAGAGGCCTTCGGGGATCCGGATCGCCTGGTCGTAGTTGCCGACCTTGGTCTGATCGTGCCAGAGCATGGGCAGATCGCCGTGGCGGCCGAGACAATCCCACCGCAGCCCAATGGCCTCGTTCGCGCGCCGGCCGGTGACGATGATGGTCTCCCAAATATCGCGGAGGCCTTGGTCCTGCGGGTCATAGGAGTGGGCGAGTTGCTGCAGGTTGGCTTCGTCGGCGAGTGCATGGGCGACCTCGTCAGAGAACGGGGTCCGGGTCCGGTGCACGGCCTTCCCGCCGGACGGTGCCGCGATAACGAAACCGCGGTCCAAGCCGATCCGGTCTGTCTCGCCGGAGTCCATCGCGGTGCGCAGCAGTCGCCGAACGTGGTTGAAGATCAGTCGTCGGGAAGCTTGGGTGGTCGCGAATGCCGTGCCGTCGGCCTTCTTCATGCTCAACGACGGCAAGCCGTGGGTAGCCCGGTGACGTTGGTCGGTGACGAAGCGCAGCATGTGCTCCTCGCCGAGTCGGGTGGGGTCGTCGCCGTGGCCGGGAGCCTCGGCTTGGAGGAAGGCGCTCAGTTCGGCGCTGGCGCGGCGGAGGTTGGCGAACACCCCGGAGGAGCGAGGGCAGTGCGGAGACCGCATCGCTGCCGCGAGGTGATCCCATAGCATGTTCCGCAGCCAGCGTTGCGACACCACGGTGAGGTCGATGTAGCTACCGCAGTTCGGGAAGCGGACGCCGAAGTGGTCGGTCTCGATGAAACCCGCGTCGCGAGTGTCCTCGGGTCCGAAGTAGACCAGCCGCAGCCCGTTGAGGATCTCCCGCGCGATGAGCCGACTGAAGTGGGTGCATGAGCCCAAGTCCAGCTCCGTCAACGAGTTCAGGTCGCGGCGTCGGCAGAAGTTCACCAAGGTCTGCAGCCAGCCCGGACCCCACTGGGAATGCTGGCCCTGGGTATGGGCGAACAATCCCCACTGGAACTCAGCACGCAAAAGAGGCCGCAACCCTCGCAGGTTGAACTGATTGGCTCGCGGGATCGGATCAACCTCCGCGCACCACCGCCGGAATGTCAGCTCGTCGGCGTACACGACCACCCGGTTGTCGTCGACTTCGGTGAACTGGTTTCCCGTTCGCCCCAGCAAATGAGCGCCGCCGGGACGACCCGCAGACCGGTAGCGAGACTCGTGTCCAGCACACAAACCCAACGAGGACTGCGCGAGGTCGCTGCACACCACAACGCAGCATCGTCCGAATCCCGGATGCGAATGTTGCTCTGAAAGCCAGTCGTCGTAGTCTGTCGCCGCGCCGTGCGTTTTGATGCGGTAGAACCAACTGTGCTTGTGGCGATTGCACAACCGACGAGCGATGTCGGTGGCGGGCCGGACCAGGCAGATCCGGCAGACCCGCTGGCCTGCGGCATCCGCCGGCGCCAGTTGGTCCGCGTTGAGCAGGAAGGCAGCTTTGCCGGTGCCCGTATCGCGGGCCTGTTTCCACTGTCGTTGGTGCGTGGAACAGAGGTCACCGCTGTTGCCGCGGAAGTGTTCGCAGCCGGGAACGACGCACTCCCATGCGTAGACAGGGTGGCCGCGCGGGACGTCGATCAACTCGGTGCGGAACAGCGGGGTGAAACTGGGTCCGTTGATCAGTGCTGTCAGCAGGTCCAGCCGATCGGTTTCCGCTCGGCTGGGCGGAGTCTGGTGCGCTGTGAGCAGTGGGAGGTGCTTCATGCCTGCACGCTCCAGACCTGCCGTAGCGCAGCGTCGAAAACGGGATCGTGGATATCCACATGGGCGTAGATCTCATCGACAACCACGGTGGACGCCCAGCCACCGGCGTCGCGCGCGACAACCAGATTGCCGCCTGAAGCATCCAGAACGGCGGTCGCGAACCTGTGCCGGAACTCGTGCGGCTTGATCTTCCCGAGCCCCGCCCGGATCGATGCACGCCGCAACATTCCCCGCGCTGCGACTGGCGCCCACGGCTGGCCATGGTGCGGTCCATGCAGTTGCACCAGAAGCATGCCGTGGTCAGTCAGCTGACTAGGGTATTCCTCGGTCATGTAACGGAAGTAGCTGTGAATCATCGCCGGACTGACGCGCTTGATCAGCCCGCCGCGTACGGTCCCACGCTCGATCGACCACTCGTGCTTCGTCTTGGCTGCCGCGCGGTTCGGATTGCCGGGCCGGTGGCAGACGTGCACGTGCGGGGATCGGCACTGGCCGCAAGCCGCGTTGTCGCGCAGGTGAAGGTCCACCAGATGCAGGCCGCATAGCTCCCCGATGCGGAACCCGCCATCGGTCAGCCAGGTGACGACAAGTTCGTCGCGGGCCGACTGCAGCACATCCAGCAATTGTGGGGTCGCGCCTTCTGGGAGCATCTTTGGATGGCGACGGCGTCCGCGCCGGGGAGCCAGCGGGTTCGCCGGCGCGCTGCGCGCCACGTGCCCGAGGAAGGCCCGGCGTCGGTCCTCTCGTGACGGCAACCGGGACTGGTTCAGGCGCGACCCGAGCTCGGGGTTGACTCCCAGCATTCCCTGGTGTCGATAGAAACCCTTCAGACACGCAGCGGTCGTGGACAGCGCGTCCTTGCCGTACGGTCGCTTCCCGACCCGCCACGGTTCACCCAGAGGCATGCGCACGTCGGCGCCAAGGATTCCCATGTAGCGCTCCAGATCTCGAAGTACTACGCGATCCACGGTGAGACCCTCACGTTCGAGCCACCGCAAGTGGTCCACGAGGTAGTAGGCGTAGGTGCGCTGGGTTCCAGATCCGTCATGCACACGCAGGAACTGATCAGCATCCTCACGCACCGTCCCCTCCGGCCACACGATCGTCCACATACGACTTCCGTCACGTCGAAGCAGCTCCTGTACTCGTAGCTGCCCGACCACGCACTTGCGAACCACAAACCCTCCATACCGACGCCTGACACTCCGAACGATCCGGACATGGTCGGTAACCAAGCACGGCACGTTCGCGAAGTGGCGCAGGACGGACGGCACGTACGGGTCTACGTACGGTCGGTAAACTTGGTGTAGGCGTAAAACGTGACCGATGGGCAGGCGCGCATCACGCGGCACCAGGCCAGGGTGTAGGCGTCGGAGAAGAAGTCGCCGACGTCGTGGATGCGAACGAACTTCCCGGCGAACCGGCGCGCGGACAGCTCGCGTGTCATCGCCTGTTCCCAGCCGGGCAGGTCGTCGAGGACGAAGGCCAGGTTGGCTTGGTGGCGGGCTTGGACGACGGGGAAGCGGTAGGTTCCGTTGCGGCCGTAGCAAATCTGGGCGCAGGCCCCGGCGGCGGGGCAGGTCACCTGGGTGCGGCCATCGGGCAGCCTGGCGGCGAGGGCGGGCAGGCTCCAGTTCCAGACGCCGATGGCGCGCAGTTCGCGGTTCTGCGTCAGCAACCGGGTCGGTCGGTGGTTTTCGGACGAGGGCATGGGGCACCTCACGAACAGGCAGGGCACGGTTAAGCGGCGGTGTCGAGGTCGACGTGGCCGTCGACGGGGTTCGGCTCGGTGGAGGTGGCGAGCTCGGCGGGATCGGTGGTGATGAGCGCGTTCTCCCGCGGGGAGGCCAGTGCCTGGAAGGCGACGCGCTGGGTTCCGGCGCTGAGCAGGCCTTGGCCCTTGTCCGCGGAGATGAGGAACTGCTTTTCGCCGTCGGAGAGGTTGAAGGTCGCGACGATCTCGTCGATCGCTTGCGGGGCTTGGCGGAGCAGGATCTGGGTGGCGGCGTTGGCGACGATGGCCTTGCCCAGTTCGGTGCCCAGGACGTCGCCGACGTCCTGGGTGGAGATGGTGAGCCCGGCCCAGTATTTGCGGCCGGATTTGGCCAGGCGGTGCAGGAATCGCGCGCCGGCGGGGTCTTGCATGATCAGCCAGGCTTCGTCGACGGTGATCAGGCGGGGGCGGCACAGGGCGGGGTTGCTCACCCGTCGCCACACAGTGTCGAGGGTCAGCAGCGTGCCGATCGGGCGCAGTTCGTCGGGCAGATCCCGGAGGCTGAACACGGTCAGATGGCCTTCGGGCGTGGTCGTGGTGGGCCCGGAGAACAGCTGGGCGAAGGCACCGTCGACGAACGGGCGGAGCCGGGCGCCGAGGTCGACGCCGACCGGGTCGGTGTCCTCGGTGAGGACCGCGGCGAGGTCGGCGAGCAGTGGTGCTGGGCGGTTCCAGGTGCGCGGGTCGCTGGTGATCCCGGCCTGCTGGTAGGTGGAGATGATCGCGCGGTCCAGCGCGGCGCGTTGCTCGGCGGCCAGTTCGGTGCCGGTGAGGACGTCGATGACGGTGTGCAGGAACAGCGCCCGGCGGGTGAGGGCGTCTTTCGGTGCGGTACGGCGGCCGTCGGGGCGCACGGCGATGGGCAGGTCGAACGGGTTGATGCGCACCCCGGCCTCGCCGAGGTGGAGGTAGGTGCCGCCGATGGCCTCGCACAGGCGCCGGTATTCGTCTTCGGGGTCGATGATGGTGACCTCGATGCCGCGGTAGAGCGAGCGCAGCGCCTCCAGCTTGACCAAATAGGACTTGCCCGCGCCCGAGCGGCCGAGCAGGACGCTGTTGTAGTTGTCCGCGGCGAACCGGTCCCAATGGACGAGCCCCTGCGATCCGACGTTGAACCCGTAGAGCACGCCCGCCGGGGCGGCGACGCTGGCCGGGTCCGCGGGCGGGAGGTCCGGGCTGGTGAAGGGAAACGCCGCGGCAAGTGCGCTGGTGTCGAAGGTGCGCCGCATCCCGATCAGATCCAGCGCCAGTGGCAGCGTGGAGACCCAGCCCTGCAGAGTGCGGTAGGTGGTGGGCTGTGCGTTCATCAGCAGCGACGCCGCCAGCGAGCGCACGGCGGCGACCTGCTCGGCGAGGTCCTCTTCGCTGCCGGCGTGCACGGTCAGGTAGAGGCCGAGCCGGAACAGCTTGCCCTCGCCACGGGCGACACGGGCGGACAGGTCGTAGGCGTCTTCGGTCGCGGCTTCGACCATCGGGTCGAGCAGCCGTCCTTTCTCGCTGGTGTGCCGACGGCCGGATTCCAGTTTGGACAGTTGCCGTTTGAGCCGGTTCGCCGCGGTGACCGGGTCGATCGGCTCGACGTGCAGGCTCACGTCCACCCGGCCGGGGTAGGCGAGCAGCGGTTGCAGCCACCCCGGGTGCACCTCGCGCGGGTAGCCGGTGATCGCGAAGGACGCGACCCACTCACCGCCGATCTCCAGGTGCCGGGGCGCGACGGACAGCGAGTCGGGCGTGAACGCGCCGGCGTTGGAGTTCACAGCTCACCGCCTTCCCCATCGAGGTCCGGGGAGGCGGTGGTGATGACGTCGTCCGCGCCCGCCAGACCGGCCGACGGCGGCAGCAGGGAATCCGGGTTGCAGGCGGTCGCGAGCACGGCGGTGGCCTGCCCGGCATCCAGGGCGGTGATCGTGATCCCGGCGGGGGCGAGCAACTCGGTGGCCTCGCCGAGGCGGCGCACGAGCCGGGTTTCCGCGGACCGACGCGCGCTCTCGGTGACCTCGGTGGTGCGGTTCCGGCGGGGGCGCAGCATCGCCAAGGGAGACGGGCCGCCGAGCCCGTCGGCGGGCTGGGCCGCGCGGACGGGCTCGCGCAGCACGAGCAGCACCTGCCGGCGCAGCAGGTCGGTGGAGCGCCGCAACTGGTCGAGGTAGGTCGCGTGCTCGAGCGCGGCGGCCTCGAGCTTCGGGTGGGGGAGGCCGGGCGCGGCGTCGCGTAGGTCGCTGATCTGGCGGGACAGGTCGAGCCGTTCGGCGCGGACGAGCACCTGCACCGGGGCGGAGATTGAGTGCAGGTAGCGGCCGAAACCGGCGACGAGGGCTTCCTACTCCCCGGGGGTGCGCAGCGCGAAGTTGAGCGTGCTGGCCACCGCCACGATCGCGACACCATCGGCACCGAGGTCGACGACACCGGCGTCGGTGACGCCTTCGGCAGGCAATCGGAGCGCGGCCGGAGATACCTGCGCCTCGCCATGAGGGGTGAGCCAGGCCGGGGCGGCACGTACCCCTTCAGGCGCAGCCACCCGGTGCCGCGGCTGCAGGCGCTGGCGGAGCGCGGCGAGCAGCAGCCGGTCGAGGCTGACGCCGTCGCGCTGCCCCAGCGCCAGCACCGCGGCGATCACCCCGATCGGGATCGCCACGATCAGGAACACCGGCAGCGGCACGACCGTGCGGGTCACCGTCCAGCCGCCGTAGAGCACGATCCCGGTGACGGCCAGGATCGCCAGCTGGCGCGCGGTCAGGTTCGCGAGCACGCGGTCCTCCCGATCGACATCGGCAGGGATACGCACAGGCTGGGTCATGACGTCGAACCTCCGCGGGGCGGGGAAGTCGGTGGGCTGGGTGCGCGGAACGCGACCGGCGGCACGGAGGGAGTGCGCGGGCGGGCGTCGCCAATGCGCGGCTCGGGATGTGCCGGGCGGAACACCGGCGTGGGCGGTGGCGGTGTCGCGGGCCGGATCGGTGTTGAGGTGTGGCTCGGCTCGGCGGAGGGCGGCTGGAACCGCAAGTGCGGCGGCACCGCGGCAACCGCTACCGGCCGCGCTCGCTCGCCATCGACCGGGTGTGCAGTCCCCGCCGCCCGGAATCGCGGAATCGGCTGCGGTCCCGGTGACGGCCGGACCGGTGTTGCGGGCCGCGGCGGAGAGCTGAACGTGGGCTTAGCGGCCACCTGGCCGACCGGGATGACGGCGGGATCATGGACGGCTTCCTGCGGGGTGGGCTGCAGGAACTGTGGTCGTTGCGACGGCAGGCGCGAACGTCGCGCCGCACGCGTTTGCTCGGCGTCGTACGCGGCCTTCACCCTTTTGCTGACCGCCGCCGGGGTTGGTGCGAGCAGGGGCTGCGCCGGGCGCGGCGGAGCACTTAAACTGCTCCTGCTCGTGCTGGCGACAGCAGCCTTGACGCTCGTGCCGGTTTTACCGGCGACCATGCCAAACGTTTTCGCGGCGATGTAGGCCTTGGCCAGCCCACCGAGGAAGGACCGCCCGTTGCCGAGTTTCGTGGCGGACAGGAACCAGAACGGGATCTTGAACAAGATGTAGAACAGGGCGATCGCGGAGATGAGCGTGCCCAGCGCGGACAGCGTCGAGCTGAACAGCTGTGTGCCGCCGGCCAGGAAGGTGCGCACGGCGGTGATGAGCACCAGGGACTGGGCGACCTGAATCGCGAGCACCGCGCCGATGGCCTTCCACCACCACCGCGCGAGGGGATCGGTGTGGGGCAGGCAGTGGCACATCAGGAACAGCGGCGCGGTGATGATCAGGATGAGGGTGAGCGCGACCCGGACCACGTACACGATGAGCAGCCCGAGACCGATCACCACCAGTGCCACGGCGACGAAGATGAGGAACAGCCCACCCGAAAGGGCACCGTCGAGCGCGTCCTTGAGCGTCGTGGCGAGCGAGGGCGGATCGACGCCGTCGCCGAGCACGGCGGACGAGAGCGCGTTCGCCAGCCGGATGAACTTCTCGGCGAAGAACAGGCTCAGCGCCGAGGCGAGGAACCCGATCGGGATCCGCGGACCGATCTCCTTGATCGAGTACCGGTTCTGCACGCTCTCGTGCGACATCACCACGATCCCGGCGACCAGGACCAGCATGCCGTAGGCGGCGAGCACGATCTCCCACGAGGAGTTCCACAACTCGCCGATGCCGGGCAGCTGGTCCAGCGTCGGCGTGGTCAGCGCGGTGTTGCCGAGCAGTTCGAGGATCGGGTCCAGCGCGGCGTTGACCAGGTCCCGGAACACCGTGTTGAGCGCCTTCGCCAGGCACCCGGGAATGTTGGACAGCCCGCACTCAGGATCACTCGGGTTCGAACCGGTGCCGCCGGGCGGCGGCACGCTGCCGGATGCCTGCGGTGTGGGCTGGGGGATGCAGTCCTCACCCGTGCACGGCGCGGGCGGCGCACCAGGGCTACAGCCAACCTGACCCGGCGCACACGTTGGTGGCGGCGGCAGTTCGGTGATCGGCGGCAACGGCACGGCCGGGATCGACGGCGGCGTCGTCGCGGTTGGAAGCTGGCACCACGGCTCGCTCGACGGTGCACACGTATCCACCGGAGGAACCGGAACGTCCGGCGGTTGCTGCGCACCAGGCTGGCCCGGCGACGCCCAGGCGCCGACCGCCAGGACGCTGAGGACCGCCACCGCCACCGCCAGCACCGCTGCCCGCCGTCGAAGACCGGGTCGTTCGGTGGCGTGTGGCGCCAGCAGCACCCGCTCGCGGGGCGCGTCGGTCTCGGCCATGGCGTCAGGCCCCGACAATCCCGCGCAGGATCTCGACCACGAGCGGCGCCAACGCCGCCAGCCCGTACCCCCACCCAGCCGACTTGAAGGCTTGCTTCGCCTTCTCGACTTCGCCGGGGTCGCCCCCGGCCATCAGGTAGCGGACCCCGCCGACGGTCAGGAACACCGTCGCCAGCCCTGCCAGGATCCCGACCAGCCAGTTGCGGATGTTGTCGAAGACCTCCGTGACCGTCTGCGCGAGCGCCACAACCTGCGTGGCCCCCTGTGCCGAGTCGGCGGTCGCGGTGCTCAGCACAAGCGCGCCGAGCAGGGCCGCGGCGGCCATCCGGCCGACGACTCGGCGAACCGAACCAGCAGCAGTTCGAGAGGGCGGCGGTGGTGTTTTCCCCGCCGCGGGATCGGGGGTGTGGGGGTGGGGTGTCACGCGCATCGGCGCCCCTCCGAAGTCGGCTCGTGCTCGGCGGTGCGCGAAGAACCGGGTCGGTTCTCCCCGCACCCCAAGAGGCCGGAACCGCCGCTGTTTTTCGACACCGAGCGTGAACGCCTCTCCCGGCTGGCCGGTCGGCCGTTGCGCAGACGTCCGCTCACCGCGCGTGACGACGAGTCCTGTTCGCCGGCGGGTTCGTCGGCGGTGCTGGCGGCCAATCCCGCGAGCGCGGCCTCGGCGACGGGGTCCTCGGAGTCGGTGTCGGTGGATCGCTCGCGCAGCCAGGCGACGAGTCGGTCTTCAGCCCGCGACCGCGCCTTGTACGCGGTCGTGAGCGCGGTGCCGCGGCGTCGTGCCCAGTCGGTCATCGACGTGTCACCGAGCCGGGTGGCCGAGATCAACTCCGCTTCGACGGGGGTCAGGATCTGCTCACCGACTGCCTGCGCGAGCACCAAGTCGGGGTGCCCGTAGGGCGGTCGCGGCAGGGCGGAGTGATAGCCCGACGCCACCGGCAACGGGGCGTCGAGGGACTCCTCCAGCGCGGCCTGTCCGGCGCGGCGCGCGGCGAAATGCAACCGGACGACGATGCCGGGATCAGCCAGATCCACCCTCGCCAGCGCCTGGACAAACCCCGCGAGCACGGCCGCGTGAACGTCCGCGCGATCACCGCGGTAGCGGGCGGCCAGCCACCGCGCGCTCCCGGCCAGCGACGGCAACGCCATGCCCGCACACGCAACCGTCCACGCGCCGCCGAACGCACGCGAGCGCAGCACCAGATACGCCCACACGTCATCGCGCGTACGAGCCGGGCACTGCTTGCTCATCAACCGGTCCCGCAGCTCGTCCAGCGGCACCGGCCGCCGCGGCAACCCGGCGAAACGCGCACCAGGCACCGCCATCGGTTCCGGCCCGGTCACCAGCCACTGGAAGGTATCGCGCACCGTGTCCAGCGGCAGCCAAACATGCCCTTCGTGATCGTGGCGAACAGAGGAAGTAGTTGTGTTGTCCTTCGTCATTTCTTGCTCCCGTGGCGGTCGTGCTGATCGACCACGGCAGGACGCCAGAACGGCAACAAGAAAAGAACAAAGATGATCTTCTTAGTAGGACGTGCTGGCGGGCGCAGGCGCGAGCTGCCCTCTCCCGCGTGAGCTGGCGATTTAAGCGGGCGTTAGTAGCAGTCGATGCAGACGAAACGAAGCGGGCAAAAAAACCGCTCGGTCCGCTGTCCTGGTGACCGTCGGGAACGGGTGCGAACCTGTCGGCAGATACGCGGCGCGGTGTCGAAAAGCAGTCGCCGAAAGCGCCTCTTGGGATGACTTTGGCGAACCACGCCGACCACACCGCGAAGAAGGCCGCCGATGACTTCACCGCCGCACCGCGAACCCCGACAGCGCGCCGCCCGAACGCTGCACCGCCGCATCCACGGGCCACTGCCCGCGGCACAGAGCTGGCGTCGCGCCGCCGCCAACCGCGCGCTTCGCCCGGCAACCCTGTGGCCCTTCGCGGATGCCGAACCGCTCCCCGGCACCGCCCGGCTCGCCGGCTGGCTCGCGCGCACGATCATCACCCTCGTCACCACCTACACCCGCCCCGGCGACCGCGTCCTCCTGCTCACACCACCAGCTGGCACGCCGGGGCCACGGCGGTCCGCTCACCCTTACAGCGGTCTCACCGAGGCGGTCTGGACGATCACCCGGCTGGGCCGCAGCACCGACACCGCGACAGCCGAACCGGCACCGGCCGACCCGCCAAACCACGCCGACGCCACGCTGGCCGAGTCGGTGTCCGGACGCCGACTCCACCAGCCCGCAGAGCACGGCTCGGCTGACCCGAACACCGACCCCGTGCGCCACCACCACGGCAGCGGGCACCGGCCCGAGGGCGCCTTCGCGCTGACGATCACCGCGGTCGAACCGCACGCCACCGACTGGCTCGCCCGCACCGACTGGACCAGTCTGCTCACCCAGCGCGGACTCGTTGCCGTCGTCACGCACAGCGACCTCGCGGACCAGCGACTGCTCGATCCACAGCCCGCGATCGTGAACACGCTGGGTGAGCATGGCCTCCGGCTCGCCGACCACATCGCCGTGCTCGACGCTCCACTGCCCGCACCCGCCGCTCACCCGTCGCGACCGGACACGGGGCCCGTGCGCCGGGTGCACCACGACCTCCTCCTGTTCACCCGCCCCGCCGCCAGCGAGGCCGACGAGCAGACGGAGAACCCGGATGCCTGACCTCGACCCGCACACCCCGTCGGCCGGTGCACCGGCGCTGACCTCGGTCTGGCCGACCGGCCACACCAGCCTGGCGACCCAGCTCAACGACGGCGGCTACCACACCGCCACCAGCACCGACCTCGCCCTCATGCCGCCGGCCATCGCCCGCCACGCCATCACGGCGTTCACCCCGCCCGGCGGCATCGTGCTCGACCCCGACTGCGGCGCCGGAACCACCATCGTCGAAGCACTGCGCGCCGGACGACACGCGATCGGACTGACCCGCCAGCGCCGATGGTGGCGCCTCGCCCGCGCCAACGTCACCGCCACCAAAGCCCGCGGCGCCTTCACCGACGGCATGGTCCTTGTTCTCGACCGTCGTCCCAGCACAGCCGCGGCCGCGGCAACAGCCGGGCTGACCGGGCGCATCGACCTCATGCTGACCACGCTGCACCCCGTCGCCGACGACGTCACCGACTCGCTGGACCGGCTCGAGACCCTGCTGGTGCAGTACCGGCCGCTCCTCCGCCCCGGCGGCCACCTGGTCCTCACCTGCTCACCGCGCCGGCACCCCACCCAGCACGACCTCCTCGACATCACCAGCCCGATCACCGACGCCGCCACCGCTGTAGGGCTTGCACCGGCGGCACGTTGTCTCGCCCTCACCGCCCAAATCCGAAGTGGACGCGTGTACACCCGGGCCACCCTCGACGAACGACGCGCCGCCACCCGGGCCGAACACGCTCGCGGCCACCCTGTCGCACTTCCGGCGCACCACACCGCACTCGTCTTCCGCGCCGACCCCGAAGCCGCCGATCCGGCGCTGACCCAGCCAATGCCACCCGTGCCCGCAGGGACGAGGAAGACCAGACGGGCTCAAACAGCGAAGCCGGAATTGACCGCGGCCTAGACCTGCCCGCACCCCCCTTCGATCAGCCACGTCAAGAAGGTCCCGATGCCCCAGCCCTACTTCCACAACCACGGCATCACGCTCTACACCGGCGACGCCACCACGGTCATGGCCAGGTTGCCCGAACGCTCGGTGGACTGCGTCGTCACCAGCCCGCCCTACTGGGGCCTGCGCGACTACGGCACCGGCCGCTGGACCGGCGGCGACCCGACTTGCGCACACCAGGTTCCAGCCCAACGCCACCTCAACCGGCAGCGGTGCCACCGTTGCGGAGCCCGCCGCGAGGACCAGCAACACGGTCTGGAACCCACACCGCAGGACTACATCGACCGGCTGCTCGCCGTGTTCAGCGAGCTGGCCCGAGTCCTGGCCGACACCGGCACGGTCTGGCTGAACCTCGGCGATTCCTACTCCGCTGAACCACCAGGAAAGGCCGCCGAGCCGATGCGCGCCAGCACCCTGTCCGGCCGCGGCGCGGCCGCTCCGCTCCGCGAATCCGTACGCCGCGCCGACGTCCGCCGCACACGGTCGCTGCCTCGGAAGAACCTCGTCGGCATGCCCTGGCGCGTGGCTTTCGCGCTACAGGCCGACGGCTGGATCCTGCGCAACGCCATCGTCTGGCACAAACCCAACGCCATGCCCGAATCCGTCCGCGACCGGCTGTCCAACCGATACGAGATGGTCTTCCTGCTCACCACACAGCAGCGCTACTTCTTCAACCTCGACGCCATCCGGGAACCACTGGCCCGACCAGAAGCCCTTGGCGAGGGCATCGTCATCGGCGGCCAGAACAAGGGCCGCGACGGTGGAATCGGGGCAACCGAACGACGCCGCGGACGCAGCATCTACGGCAAATACGACCACGCCGAACCATTCGCCAGCCGACCACACGGCCAGGCGATGCGACCCACCGGAACCCGGCACACCACCGGCCACCCGCACGGCAAGAACCCCGGCGACGTGTGGTCAATTGCCACCCGCCCCCTGCGCGAAGCGCACTTCGCCGCATTTCCCATCGACCTCCCACACCGGTGCATCACCGCCAGCTGCCCGGATGGCGGCACCGTGCTCGACCCGTTCAGCGGCGCCGCCACCACCGGCATCGCCGCCCGCCAACTCGGCCGCTCCTACATCGGCATCGACCTCAACCCTGAATTCCACGACATCGGCTTGCGCCGGCTCGGCCTGGATCCGGCGAGCGAAGGCGCGGCGGCCTGAGCTGCCCGAGGCCCACCCGATCGGGGCCTCCGTTTCCCGTTGATCGAAGTTACGATTTCAGGCCCACCTCGCCCGCCGAGGGAGGCAGGTCCGCGAAGCGGCGAATGCGGCCGACCCGGGTGGGTCAGTCTCGTGCCTGAGCGTGAAGGGGAAGTTGTGCCACGAACTGCGGCGACTGGAGCTGAAGGACCCGAGGGGACTCAGACTTCCCCGGGTTCGAGCGGTGACGGCGTTGGAGTTGTTCTGCAATTCACCAGGGCTGGACATGCGGATGCCCAGGCGCATGATTCCAAGTGGATGTTCGACACCGAGGTTCGCAGTGTGACCGGGGACGAAGCTGAATGGCTGCGCCGCGAACTTGCCGCCGTCCTCTGCGACCTTCTGCGTTGGGCGAACGAGGACATCGCGACGGCGGGGGACGACGAGGGGAGCTGGGCTGCGTGACGATCAGTGAGTCGAATCCGCCCGCTCCGGCGCTGAATTCGCGCTTCGGACGCGGCGGTTTGAGCGATCTGGCCGTGTCGCCGTTCGGGATGCCACTGGCTTTGCATGCCAAGGAAGTCCGGGTCGCGTGGGTGGGGCGGACGTCGACCGAGGAGCATCAAGACCCGCGGCAGTCGCTGTTGCGTCAGCTGGAGCGCTCGAAGGTCGCGTTGCCGGAGTCGTGGGTGATCGTGTGCCACTTCTACGACGTCGAGTCCGGGCGCATGGAGCTCGGACAACGTGGCCGGGGCAGCGACTACGAGCGGTTCGATGTCCCGATCGCGCGGGATGGCGGAATCGCGGATCTGCTGGAAGAGGCGAAGCGACCGGATCGCCGGTTCGACGTGGTGATCTGCGAGTCGATGTCGCGGACCGCGCGCAAGATGTACGAGAGCCTGTCGGTCGAACGCGAGCTGGAGCGGTTCGAGGTGCCGATGCTCGCCGCGAACGAACCGATCATGCTCTCCGGTGGGCGCGCGCAGCAGATCCTGCAACGGCGGATCAACCAGTCGGTGGCCGAGTATGAAGTGCTGAACATGCTGGAGTTGTCCTGGGGCGGCACCTGCACGCACGTCCGTGAGGGCTACAACATCGGCAAGCCCACGCACGGCTACAAGGCGAAGAAGATCCGGCACCCGAACCCGGTCAAGGCGGAGAAGGGGCTGACCAAGTCGCGCCTTGAGCCCGACTGGGCCAAAGCGGCGACGGTCACGCTGGCCGCGAAGTGGCGTTACCACCTGAAGCTCGGGTTCGACACGATCGCCGAGAAGCTGAACGAGGACCTGGAGAAGTACCCGCCGCCGGAACCGCCGAACAAGTCACGGGCCCGGCACGCGTGGTCGAAGTCCAGCGTCGCGTCGATGTTGAGCAACCCGAAGTACACCGGCTACCAGGTCTACAACCGGCGCGCTCGGCGCAGCCAGGGCGGGCGTAACAAGCCGAATCCGCCGCAGATGTGGGTGTGGTCGGTCGAGCCGGCGCATGAACCGCTGATCCCGAAGTGGATGTTCGACGCGATCAACGCCATGAGCGAGGAGCGGACGGGCTCACGCGACGGTGCAGGGTTGAAGAAGGACCCGCGGGCGAAGCGTACGTACCGGTTTCGGCGGCGGGTGCTGTGCGACTGCGGCCGCCGGATGATCGGCAACCCGCGGCACGGGATCACCTACTACCGCTGTCACCCTCAGAACAACAACCGCGGACGGCCGGACAAGTACGCCAGGCACCCCGCCACGATCTACCTGCGCGAAGACTTGATCATGACCGAGGTCAGCCGCTTCTTCGCCGAACGCGTCTTCGGCCCCGATCGGATGAACCTGTTCGTCTCCGAGCTGGACGAGGTGGACGAGAGCGCCCAGCGCGAGCGAGCCGAGAAGCGGCAGCGGCTGCAGCGCAAGCTCGCCGACATCACCCGGAAGCTGGACAACATCCTCCGGCAGGCCGAGGACGCCGACCCTGCCGATCCGTTCACTCAAGGTCTGCGGCAGCGGTACAACGAGCTGAACACCGAACGCCAGGCTCTGCTGGAGGCCATCGCGGACCTGGACCGCCAGGAGGGTCAGGAGCCGGATCGGCCCAGTGCCGGTCAGCTCGGTCTTCTCGACACGCTGCCGCACCTGGCGATCAATCTGGACCGCGCGCCCAGCGAGCTACTTGACCGCCTGTTCGACCTGACACAGCTCACCATCCAGGTGCACTACGCCACGGACGAAGCGACGCTGCAGGTCACCTTGCCCGGCGAGATGGCGAAGGCGGTGGCTGAGATCGGCCGGGCGATGGGGGAGGAGCCCTCGGAAGAGGTTGCCGAATGCGGCAAAAGCGCAGGTCAAAGCCTGTGTGCATCCTGTACGTGCCCCCGGTGCGACTCGAACGCACACTGGACGGATTTTGAGTCCGCTGCCTCTGCCGATTGGGCTACGGGGGCGGCGCCGCCAGACTTTACGGGATCGGGGGCTGAGCAGCGCAACAGGGTTACCAGTGGGGCCGATGGGGTGAAACCGCCTCTCGCGGTAAACCGTGTTAAACGTGTGTGACCTGGCCACACACGTGGTGAACGCCATCTCTCAATCGGTTCCGCTCCCGGTAGGCTCGGGGTCCGCGGCAAGCCGCGCCTTCCACCCCTTCGAGCTAGCAGGAGGACACCGGTGACCGAACCGGCTGCCGAGGCCAACGGCGTCGCCACCGCCCCACAGCGTCGGGTGCTCGTCGCCGAGGACGAGGCCCTGATCCGCCTCGACCTCGTCGAGATGCTCCGCGAGGAGGGCTACGAGGTCGTCGGCCAGGCCGGCGACGGCGAGGAGGCCATCAAACTGGCCACCGAACTCAAGCCCGACCTGGTCATCCTCGACGTCAAGATGCCCAAGCTGGACGGCATCGAAGCCGCCTCGAAGATCACCGGGGACCGCGTGGCGCCGGTGGTCATCCTGACCGCGTTCAGCCAGCGCGACCTGGTCGAGCGGGCCCGTGACGCCGGGACCATGGCCTACCTGGTCAAGCCCTTCGCCAAGCGGGACCTCGTCCCGGCCATCGAACTCGCCGTCAGCCGGTTCGCCGAACTGCAGGCGCTGGAGTCCGAGGTGGCCGGGCTGACCGACCGGCTGGAAACACGCAAGGTGATCGATCGGGCCAAGGGCCTCCTGATGAGTGAACAGGGCTTGTCCGAGCCGGACGCCTTCCGCTGGATCCAGCGGACCGCGATGGACCGCCGGACCACGATGAAGGCGGTTGCGGAAGCCGTCGTTCGGGGGATTGGCTGACCAAGGCTGACCGCTGCCTCCGGGCCATGACTGGGCAAATTGTCACTTGTGGTTACCACTCGTTCGTTGCAACCCGATGATCGGGTATAAAGCCTCCGTTAACGCCGGTGACCACCGTCACGATGTGGAAACAACAAGCTTTGTGACGCTGTGCAACGCGGCGAGGGGCGACTAGGTTCAGCGCCCAGTCAGGTCCAGGGACGGACAACCGTTCAAGGTGGTTCGTCGGCATTTGGAGGAACGAGTGTCAAGAGCACGACTCACGCGGGTTTTGGTGCTGGCAGCGACCGCATCGCTGGCCCTGGGCGCGTGTTCGGCGCGTACGGACAGCGGGTCCAACGGGGACACCCCCACCGCCCCGCAGGCCAGCGCTCCCGCCCAGGCCGCCGACGCGGCCGACCCCAAGGGCGACGGCAAGGCCACCTGCCCCGCCGGCACGTCGATCGCATACGCCGGAACCATCAACGGCGAGAACGCCGCCCTTGGCCAGAACATCCTCAACGGTGTCAAGGTCGCGGTGAACCGGCACAACGAAGCCAACCCGGGCTGCAAGGTCGAGCTCAAGGAGTTCGAGACCGAGGGCACCCCGGACAAGGCGCCCGGCATCGTCACCCAGATGGTGAACACGCCGCAGATCCTCGGTGTGGTCGGCCTGCCGTTCTCCGGTGAGTCGAAGGCCGCCGGCAACATCTTCAACGACGCCGGCCTGGTCTCGATCACCCCGTCGGCCACCGGCCCCGGCCTGTCCCAGAACGGCTGGAAGACCTTCTTCCGCGGCCTCGGCAACGACAACACCCAGGGTCCCGCCGCGGCCACCTTCATCACCAACGAGCTGAAGGCCGAGAAGGTCTGCGTCGTCGAGGACGACTCGGAGTACGGCATCGGCCTGGCCAACGCCATCAAGGGCGCGCTGGGCGCGAAGGTCACCTGCAACGAGAAGGTCAAGTCCAAGCAGATCGACTTCGCCGCCACGGTGAACGCGGTCAAGGGCGCCGACCCGCAGGCCGTGTTCTACGCCGGTTACTACCGTGAGGCCGCGCCGTTCGCGCAGCAGCTCGCCGACGCCGGCGTGACCGCCAAGTTCGTCGCGCCGGACGGCGTGAAGGACGACGAGTTCGTCAAGGGTGCCGGTGACGCCGCCGCCAGCGCGTACTTCACCTGCCCGTGCGTGCCCGCCGACCAGTTCACCGAGTTCACCAACGCGTACAAGGCGCTCTCGGGCAAGGACCCGGGTACCTACTCGCCGGAGGGCTACGACATCGCCACGATCCTGCTGAAGGGGATCGACTCCGGCAAGACCGACCGCGCCGGCCTGCTGGACTACGTGAAGAACTACGACGGCCAGGGCCTGACCAAGAAGTTCAAGTGGGACCCGACCGGTGAGCTGGCCGCCACCACCGTGTGGACCTACAAGGTCGAGAACGGAAAGATCGTCCGGAACACCGAGATCAAGTAAAGAGCCGCTCTCGGCAAATCGATTTTGTAACCGGGGTGTGCGCGCGACGGTTAGATCCCGTCGCGGGCACACCCCGGAACCACATGGAGAACGAGTGTGTCCATAAACCACGCACTACCGCTGTTCCTCGCACAAGAGGACAGCTGGATCAAGTTCGACCTCGAGGCGCTCGGCAGCCAGTTCTGGAACAGCACCGTCGAGGGGCTGTCACAGGGCAGCATCTACGCGCTCGTCGCGCTCGGCTACACCCTGGTCTACGGGGTGCTGAAGCTGATCAACTTCGCGCACTCCGAGGTGTTCATCTACGGCGCCTACGCCACCTGGTTCGTCTTCTACGGACTCGGCTTCCGCCCCGGTGCCACCCCGGACCTGCCGGTGATGGAGCTGATCGGCTTCCTCCTGCTGGCGCTGGTCGCCGCGATGGCGATATCCGGCGGCACGGCGGTGGCCCTGGAAAGGGTCGCCTACCGGCCGCTGCGGAAGAAGGGCGCGCCGCGGCTGGTCTTCCTGATCACCGCGATCGGTGCCTCCTTCGTGCTCCAGCAGCTGCTGTTCATCTGGCGCGGCGGCAACGCCGAGCAGGCGATCCGGCTGCTGCGCCCGCAGGAGGTCTTCAGCATCGGTGACGCCAGCGTCACCAACATCACCCTGATCATCGTGGTGGCCTCGGTGCTGATGATGGTCGGCATCAACATGTTCGTGAACCGCAGCCGCCTCGGCCGCGGCATCCGCGCGGTCGCGCAGGACCCGGACACCGCCACGCTGATGGGCGTGAACAAGGAACGCGTCATCGTGATCACGTTCCTCATCGGTGGCCTGCTGGCCGGCGCCGCGGCGCTGCTGTACATGATGAAGAACCCCCAGGGGGCGTCCTACCAGGGCGGCTTCCTGCTCGGGATCAAGGCGTTCACCGCCGCCGTGCTCGGCGGCATCGGCAACCTGCGTGGCGCGCTGCTCGGCGGCCTGCTGCTCGGGCTGGCCGAGAACTACGGGCAGTCCCTGTTCGGCGGTGAGTGGCGTGACGTGGTCGCGTTCGTGCTGCTGGTGCTGATCCTGATGTTCCGTCCCACCGGCATCCTCGGTGAGTCTCTCGGGAAGGCACGGGTATGACGACGCCAGACACCGCAAGCCGCCGCTCGCTTGGCGAGTGGTGGAGCAATCTCTCCCGGCCGCAGCAGTGGCTGGTGCTCATCCCGGTGGTGGTGCTGATCTACGCGCTGCCGGTGCTGAACCCGCCGATCATCTCCACCGAGCCGGGGTTCGACTTCCAGATCGCGATGTTCGAGGTGGCCCGCTACGCGCTGGTCGCCATCGGCCTGAACGTGGTGGTCGGCCAGGCGGGCCTGCTGGACCTCGGCTACATCGGCTTCTTCGCCATCGGCGCGTACGTGGCCGCGTTGTTCACCAGCCCGGACTCGCCGCTGCAGAAGCTGCCGTTCCTGGCGGTGATCCCACTGGCCATGGCGATCACCATGGTCTTCGGCATCATCCTCGGCACACCGACACTGCGACTACGCGGTGACTACCTGGCGATCGTGACGCTGGGCTTCGGTGAGATCGTCCGGCTGGTCGCCGACAACGTGGACCCGCTGCGCGGCCAGTCCGGCTTCCAGCAGGTCGGGCACCCACCGGGGACCAACGACGACGGCAGCGCGTTGTTCAACAACACCGACGGCACACCGTGGTACTGGCTGACCGTCACGGTGATCATCGCGGTGCTGTTCCTGGTCGGGAACCTGGAGCGCAGCCGCGTCGGCCGCGCCTGGATCGCCATCCGCGACGACGAGGACGCGGCGTCGATCATGGGCGTGAACACCTTCAAGTTCAAGATCTGGGCGTTCGTCATCGGCGCGGCGATCGGCGGGCTCTCGGGCGCGCTCTACGCCGGGCAGATCGGCTTCGTGAACAACCAGAAGTTCGACGTGGTCACCTCGATGCTGTTCCTGGCCGCGGTCATCCTCGGCGGCTCGGGCAACAAGGTCGGCGTGATCCTCGGCGCGGTGGTGGTGGCCTACGTGCCGCTGCGCTTCCTGGTGATCGCCGAGTACAAGTTCCTGATCTTCGGCATCGCGCTGATCGTGCTGATGATCTTCCGGCCGCAGGGCCTGCTCGGCGCGCGCCAGCGCCTGCTGACCTACGGCAGGCAGGCTTATCAACGCCTGCTGGGCAAGGGTGAACAGGTCTCCAGCGACACCGCGCTGGTGGTCGAGAAGAACGGAGGGGCGCGCTGATGACCACACCGGAGAATCCGTTCGACCCCCCGCCCGCGGCACCACGCAACGGCGACGCCGGCCCGGAGGTGGTCGCCGAAGGCGGCATCGTCGCCGAGCTGGCGCACATGACGGCCGAGGAGCGCGCCGCGCACGACGCGGAGGTCGCCGAGGTCGTCGCGCCGGACCGCGAGATCGCGGTCGAGGTCGGTGAGACGCTGCTCGAACTGCGCGAGCTGACCGTGCGGTTCGGCGGCCTGGTGGCGCTGGACAGCGTCTCGTTCGGCATCAAGCGCGGGGAGATCCTCGGGCTGATCGGGCCGAACGGGGCGGGCAAGACAACCTGCTTCAACGCCATGACGGGGGTCTACCGGCCGACCTCGGGCCAGGTGCTGCTGGAGGACAAGCCGCTGGGCAAGGTCTCCAAGCACGGCATCACCCAGCTCGGGATCGCCAGGACCTTCCAGAACATCCGGCTCTTCGGCGAGATGACCGCGCTGGAGAACGTGGTGGTCGGCACCGACGCCCGGCACCGCACCAGCGTGCTCGGCGCGCTGCTGCGCCTGCCCCGCCACTTCAAGGAGGAGCGGGAGGCGGTCGACCGGGCGATGGCGCTGCTGGAGTTCGTCGGCATCGCCGACCGAGCCGCGGACAAGGCGAGGAACCTGCCCTACGGCTACCAGCGCCGCCTGGAGATCGCCAGGGCGCTGGCCACCGAGCCGAAGCTGCTGTGCCTCGACGAGCCCGCCGCCGGGTTCAACCCCCAGGAGAAGGAAGAGCTCATGGGGTTGATCAAGAAGATCCGCGATGACGGGTACACGGTGCTGCTCATCGAGCACGACATGAAGCTGGTCATGGGCGTCACCGACCGGATCGTGGTGCTGGAGTTCGGCAAGAAGATCGCGGACGGCAGCCCCGCCGAGATCAGGGACAACCCCGCGGTGATCGCGGCGTATCTGGGGGTGCCAGACGATGACGTTGCTTGAGCTCTCCGGAGTGTCCGTCCACTACGGACGGATCAAGGCGGTGTCCGAGCTGACCCTGACCGTGGCCGAAGGGGAGATCGTCACCCTCATCGGCGCGAACGGGGCGGGCAAGTCCACCACCATGCGCGCCATCTCCGGGATCCGGCCGCTGTCGGCCGGGTCGATCTCCTTCGCCGGTGAGGACATCACCAAGCTGCGGGCCGACCTCCGGGTGGTGCGCGGCATCTCGCAGGCGCCGGAGGGCCGGGGGATCTTCCCCGGCATGACGGTGATGGAGAACCTGGACATGGGCGCCTACGCCCGCAAGGACCGGAAGAACCTGCAGCCGGACCTGGACCGGGTCTTCGAGCTGTTCCCGCGGCTGGCGGAGCGGCGGACGCAGGTCGGCGGCACGATGTCCGGTGGCGAGCAGCAGATGCTCGCGATCGGGCGCGCGCTGATGGCCAAGCCGAAGCTGCTGCTGCTGGACGAACCGTCGATGGGGCTGGCCCCGCAGTTCATCCAGCAGATCTTCCGGATCATCACCGAGATCAACAACCAGGGCACCACGGTGCTGCTGGTGGAGCAGAACGCCCAGCAGGCGCTGTCGCGCGCGCACCGCGCGTACGTGCTGGAGACCGGGCAGATCACCAAGACCGGCACCGGCCAGGAGCTGCTGGCCGACCCGTCGATCAAGGAGGCCTACCTCGGGGTGGGCTGACGCCCCTCGCGCAGTGCAATGAATGTGGCTTTCATAGCGCCAGGCGCTATGAAAGCCACATTCATTGCGTTCGGGGGTACGAACGCCCGGGCGCGGGGGCTCACCGGGCTCCTGCAGCGCGGCGGCTGAGCGCGTCCGATGTCACGAATGTGGCTTTCGAGACGTTGGGCGTCTCGAAAGCCACATTCGTGACATGGCCTTGCTCCGTCGCGCACCCGCTACAACCGGTGGTTGTGGTGGGTGCGGGAAAGGCTGTTGGACCGCTGGCTCCCCAGGCTGTTTCCTAGACACAGCAAGGAAAACAGCGAAGGAGAAACCAGCGATGACGACCTCGAACGCGATCCAGGGCACGGCCGCCGGCGTGCCGTTTGTGGCGCTGCCGCCCGCCGGTGACGGGCCCGCGCCGCTCGTGGTCACCTGGCACCTGATGGAGCCGCCCGCCTCGGAGGCGGCGATGGCCGACGCGGTGCCGATGCGCGGGCTCGACGCCTGGCGTGTCTACTTCGGACTCCCGATGTCGGGCGCCAGGCTGCCCGAAGGCGGGTTCGACGAGTTCTTCCGCCTGGCCGGCGAGGACTACGTGCTCAACGTGATGGAGCCGGTGACCGGGCAGGCCGCCGACGAGTTCCCGGCCGCGGTCGCCGCGTTGCGGGAGCGGTTCGCCATCGCGGACGGCCCGGTCGGCGTGGCCGGTGGTTCGGCCGGGTCGACCGTGGCGCTGGAGGTGCTGGCCCGCGCCGAGGTGCCGATCGCGGCGGCCGCGGTGGTCAGCCCGGTGCCGCAGCTGGCGCCCGCGGTCGGCCGCAACGAACGCTTCTACGGCATGACCTACCCGTGGACCGATCGGTCGCGCGCGGTCGCCGACCACTACGACTACGTGAGCCGAGCCGGCGAGCTGGGCGCGGACCTGCTGCTGGTGGTCGGTGAGGCCGACGACGTGGCGTTCCGGGAGCCGTCGGCCGCGCTGCACCGGGCGCTCGGCGACCGGTCGAAGCTGGTCACCGTGCCGGGCATGGCGCACACGCTGGCCGAGGAGGACGGCACGCCGAACGAGCACGCGGCCGCGGTCGACGCCGAGTTCACCGCGTGGTTCAGCGCCCGCCGGTGAGCGTCCCTTCGGGCAGCCAGTCCCGCTCCGGGTCGTAGGAGCACCAGCCCTCCTTCCGGCTGAGCAGGCTCAGCAGCTTGAGCAGCCGGACCAGGGCTGGCGGCTCACCGCCCCGGCGCCACACCACCGACCACGGGTAGAGCGGTGACGGCGCGAACGGCAGGCGGCGCAGGTTCAGATCGGCGGCCAGCTCCATGTCGGCACCGGCCAGCGTCACGCGAGGCCTGCCGTAGCGGGTCTGCTCCAGGGTGTGCCGCAGGTCGAAGCTGACGCCGGAGTCGTCGACCGGCACCGACCAGGCACCAAAACCGGCACGCAGGAAGGCGCGGAACTCGCCGGGGCCGGCCAGCGACGGCAGCCAGACCCCTTCGTCCCGCAGGTCCTCGACGTGGACCGCGTCGCCGGCGGCGAGCCGGTGCTCCGGGGGCAGCAGCGCGACCAGCGGTTCCAGGCGGACCAGCCGGTGCGCCAGCCCGGACGGCGGGTCCTGTCCCGGCGCACCGGCCCAGCCGAAAGCCAGGTCGAGGTCACCGGCCAGCAACGGCTCGAAGCTGTGCACCAGCCCGCCGCGGGTGCTGCGCTCGACCCGCAACTCCGGGTCGGCCATCGCGCACCGGCGCAGCACAAAAAGCGGGGACAGGCGGTGGTCGATCACATCGACCCGCAGCCGGGGCAGCTCGCCGGTCGCCGCGAGCACCGCCTCGTCGTTCAGCTTGACCAGCTCGCGGGCCAGCGGCAGGAACCGGTGACCGGCGTCGGTCAGCTCGACCCCGCGGTTGGTGCGCCGGAACAACGCGCCGGGCAGCGCGGCCTCCAGCTTGCCGATGCGCTTGGACAGCGCCTGCTGGGTGAGGAACAGGCTCTGCGCGGCGCGGGTGAAGTTCTGGTGCTCGGCGACCGCGACGAACGCGCGCACCTGACCCAGATCGAGGTCCATGACCTGGGAATCTAGTGCTTCAGGAGCCCGGCGGGCGGTCCCGTACCGCGCAGGTCAGCCGGGCCGTGCAGGTGCGCTTGCCCGCGTCGTCGGTCAGCACGATCTCCACGGTGATCGTGCTGCGGCCGACGTGCAGCGGCGTCGCCACCCCGGTGACCAGGCCCTCCCGCACGCCGCGGTGGTGGGTGCACGACAGCTCGAGCCCGACCGCGGCGCGGTCCGGCCCGGCGTTGACCGCCGCCAGCGTCGAGCCCAGCGCCTCGGCGAGCACCGCGTTGGCACCGCCGTGCAGCAGGCCGTACGGCTGCAGGTTGCCCTCGACGGGGATCGTGCCGACCACGCGCTCGGTGGTCACTTCCAGCAGCTTCATGCCGACCTTGTCGTTGAGCTGCTGCTGCGCCCAGCGCGGATCGATCTGGAACATCTCGGCGGTGATCGCCGCCCCCTGGTCGGGCACCCGTGCCTCCTTAGAGTGTCGGGGTATCACCCTAGACTCGCTCCCGTGAGCCCAGCCGAGAACACCCAAGTAGCGAACGACACACCCCGCCTGTTGCTCATCGACGGGCACTCGATGGCGTACCGCGCCTTCTTCGCGGTACCCGCCGACCGGTTCCGCACCACCACCGGCCAGGTCACCAACGCGGTGTTCGGGTTCACCTCGATGCTGATCAACCTGCTGCGCGACGAGCAGCCCACCCATCTCGCGGTGGCGTTCGACCTGTCGCGCCAGACCTTCCGCTCGGAGGCCTACGCCGAGTACAAGGCGGGCCGCTCGGCCACCCCGGACGACTTCAAGGGGCAGGTCGCGCTGGTCAAGGACGTGCTGGGGGTGCTCGGCATCCCGATCCTGACCAAGGAGAACTACGAAGCCGACGACATCATCGCCACGCTGACCACGCAGTCGGAGGCGCTCGGTTACCAGGTGCTCATCTGCACCGGCGACCGCGACGCCCTGCAGCTGGTCACCGACTCGGTCACCGTGCTCTACCCGCGCAAGGGCGTCTCGGACCTGGTGCGCTTCGACCCGGCGGCGGTGGCGGACAAGTACGGCCTCAGCCCGGCCCAGTACCCGGACTTCGCCGCGCTGCGCGGGGACCCGTCGGACAACCTGCCCGGCATCCCCGGCGTGGGGGAGAAGACGGCGACCAAGTGGATCCAGCAGTTCGGTTCGCTCGACGAGCTGATCGACCGGGTGGACGAGGTCAAGGGCAAGGCCGGGGACGCGCTGCGCGCGCACCTCAGCTCGGTCGCGCTGAACCGCCAGCTCACCGAGCTGGTGCGCGAGGTGCCGCTGGAGACCACCCCGCCGGAGCTGGAGCTCAAGCCGTGGGACCGCGACGCGGTGCACCGGCTGTTCGACGAGCTGGAGTTCCGCGTGCTGCGGGACAGGCTGTTCGCCACGCTGTCCAGTGCCGAGCCGGAGGCCGACGAGGGCTTCGACGTCACCGGTGCCGCGCTGGAGCCGGGCCAGATCGGCGGCTGGCTCGCCGAGCACGCGGCCGCTGGCACCACCACCGGGCTGTCCTTCCGCACCACCGGCGCCTCGGTCAGCGCCGACGTGCAGTCCATCGCGTTCGCCGCCGAGGACGGGGCCGGTGCCTACGTCGATCTGTCCACTCTGGACGAAACCGACGAGAAGACGCTGGTGGCCTGGCTCGCCGACGAGAAGGCGGGCAAGTGCGGGCACGCGCTGAAGGTGGCCGTGCACGGCCTGCGCGCGCGTGGCTGGCGGCTGGCCGGGCTGCGCACCGACACCGAGCTGGCGGCCTACCTGGTCCGGCCGGGGCAGCGCTCGTTCGAGCTGGACGACCTGACCCTGCGCTACCTCAGCCGCGAGCTGCGTTCGGACGCCGGTGAGGGTGACGGCCAGCTTTCGCTGCTCGACGGCGAAGAAGGCGCCGACGCCAAGATCGTGCAGGCCGAGCTGGTGCGCGCGCGGGCGATCTCCGAGCTGGCCGGCGCGCTGCACGAGGAACTCGGCAAGATGAACGGCACCAAGCTGCTCGACGAGATCGAGCTGCCGCTGTTCGAGGTGATCAACGAGCTGGAAGCGGCGGGCATCGCGGTCGACGTCGAGCAGCTCACCGAGCTGGAGGCGCACTACGCGAACCGCGTGCACCAGGCCGCCGACGCCGCCTACGAGGTGATCGGCAAGCAGATCAACCTCGGTTCGCCGAAGCAGTTGCAGGTGGTGCTGTTCGACGAGCTGCAGATGCCGAAGACCAAGCGCACCAAGACCGGTTACACCACCGACGCGGACGCGCTGCAGACGCTGTTCGAGAAGACCGAGCACCCGTTCCTGCAGCACCTGCTCGAGCACCGCGACGCCACCCGGCTGCGCACCACGGTGGAGGGGCTGATCAAGTCCATCGCGGACGACCGCCGCATCCACACCACGCTGTACCAGACCATCGCGGCCACCGGGCGGCTGTCGTCCACCGAGCCGAACCTGCAGAACATCCCGATCCGCACCGAGGAGGGCCGCCGCATCCGCGACGCCTTCGTGGTCGGCGAGGGCTACACCGACCTGATGACCGCGGACTACAGCCAGATCGAGATGCGGATCATGGCGCACCTGTCCGAGGACGCGGCGCTGATCGAGTCCTTCCAGTCCGGGTTCGACTTCCACGCGGCCACCGCGGCGAAGGTGTTCGGAGTGGAGCCGGGCGAGGTCACCGGCGCGCAGCGGGCCAAGATCAAGGCGATGAACTACGGCCTGGCGTACGGGTTGTCGGCGTACGGGCTGTCCGCGCAGCTGCGGATCTCCACCGAGGAGGCGCGGGGCCTGATGGACGACTACTTCGCCGGGTTCGGCGGGGTGCGCGACTACCTGCAGTCGGTGGTGGTGGAGGCGGGCAAGGTCGGCTACACCGAGACCATCTTCGGCCGCCGCCGTTACCTGCCCGACCTGAACAGCGACAACCGGCAGCGGCGCGAGATGGCCGAGCGGATGGCGCTCAACGCGCCGATCCAGGGCAGCGCGGCGGACATCATCAAGGTCGCCATGCTCAACGTGCACCGCGGCCTGACCGAGGCCAAGCTGCGCAGCCGGGTGCTGCTCCAGGTGCACGACGAACTCGTGCTGGAAGTCGCCGACGGCGAGCACGACGAGCTGGAAGCGTTGGTGCGCAAGGAAATGGGCGCCGCCTACGAACTCGCGGTGCCGCTCGAGGTCTCGGTCGGCTACGGCCGCTCCTGGAACGATGCAGCGCACTGAAATTTTGGCCACGCCTCCGGCGTGGCGGCGAGGTCGCTGTTGAGCCGATCTCCGGAGCGGACCACGCCGTGCCGCTGGGCGGCCCGTCGCGGCCCACTCCGGAGATCGGCGCGACCTCGCGGGCGGTTCAGTGGACAGGAGGTGCGAGCTGTGACCGGGCGCGCTGATGCGATAGGGCACCTTCGCCGGGCGAAGGACCGCATCGACGCGCGTTACGCCGAGCAGCTCGACGTGGACCAGC
This sequence comes from Amycolatopsis albispora, assembly GCF_003312875.1. Classification (NCBI taxonomy): domain Bacteria; kingdom Bacillati; phylum Actinomycetota; class Actinomycetes; order Pseudonocardiales; family Pseudonocardiaceae; genus Amycolatopsis; species Amycolatopsis albispora. The sequence goes on along the minus strand of NZ_CP015163.1, from coordinate 3,228,261 downwards.
TCGCCCGGGTGGCGGGCTGGTCCCGCGAGCACTTCATCCGCACCTTCGCCGCGGCCTTCGGGGAGACGCCCGGTGCGTACCTGGCGCGGCGAAGGATCGAGCGGGCGCAGGATCTGCTCCGCTCGGTGAACCTGACCGTGACGGAGGTGTGCCACCTGGTCGGCTATTCGAGCCTCGGCACATTCAGCCGTCGCTTCACCGAAATCACCGGGGAAAGCCCGACGGCCTACCGCGCGCGTACGCGCGAGCACGCACCGCCGCCGGTTCCCGGTTGTTACCTGATGATGTGGACCAGGCCGGCCGGGTTCGGCGGGAACCGCGACGAGTCCGGAAAGGACGTCACTTCCGGATAAGCCATCCGGGCGCGGACGCGGCTAGCGTTCGGGCCAGTGCGCGAGACGGGAGTGGAAATGATCAAGAATTTGTCGCACGCCGGCATCTACGTGCTGGACCACGAATCGGCCAAGGAGTTCTACACCGCGAAGCTCGGTTTCGAGGTGCGCCAGGACGTGCGCATGGACGGCCGGTTCCGCTGGCTGACCGTGGGCCTGCCCGGGCAGCCGGAGCTGGAGTTCACCCTGATGGAACCCGGTCCGCCGCAGCACGACCCGGAAACCGAGAAGCAGCTGCGCGAACTGATCGCCAAGGGCGTGCTCGGCATGGGCGTGTTCGAGACCGAGGACTGCCGCAAGACCCACGAGGTGCTTTCCGCGCGCGGGGTGAACTTCCTGTCCGAACCGGCTGACCGACCGTACGGAGTGGAATGTCTGTTCCGTGATGACTCCGGGAACTGGTTCAGTCTCACCGAGCGACGGGAATTCGATCCCGGCAAGGACTGGGGCTTCGGCGAGACCGGTTGATCGCGTTTCATCGCGGTAAACAAGCCTTTCGCCGGACGGCAGGGGCTTCCGCTCGCGAGTAGCGTGGCTCACATGGTGCTGAGAAAGGCGCTGATCCTGGGTGGCACCGGCATGCTGGCCGGCGTCGCGGAATCGTTGACCGGTGACGGCTGGCTGGTGGTCCTGCCGAGCAGGCGCTACAGCCCGATCGGCGGCCGCCCGCTCGAGCCGGGCATCGCCGCGCGGCTGTCGATGGGGCCGCGCGGGCACCGGCCGCAGGGCGGTACCGCGACGCTGGGCCGGGCCATCTGGGTCGAAGCGCAATGGGAACGTCCACGTGAACTGGCGAAGAAGGCGGAGGACGCGCTCGGCGGCCCGGCGGACCTGCTGGTGGCCTGGGTCCACGACTCCTACCGCCGTGCGGTGATGGGGGTGGTCGAGCCGCTGCTGCGGCCGGAAGCCCCGGTGGTGGAGGTGCGGGAGGCCGCGTCGGTGCGGGCGGGAGAGGCGGAATCGCTGCTCGCGGTGCACCCCACCCAGCAGGTGCGCCTCGGCGCGATCTCGGAGCAGACCGGCAGGCCGCTGAGCCACGCCGAGATCGCCACCGGGGTGCTCGAAGCGGTCGAACGGGCACTGGAGGGCAGGCCGACCTCGGTGCACCAGATCGGGCACAACCGGCCCTACGTGCGCTGACCCGCCCCCGCCCACGCCCCCACTGCTCCGGTAGTGGGGGCGTTTTCGCGTGCCCTTGATCGTGAATCGGCTGCGGTGCTACGTTGCCGAAATAGATAACTTTGTTAACTAATTGAACACCCACCGCTTTCCGCCGCCCGCACCTCGAGGAGAGCGCAGATGAGCCGATCCGCCCTGCTGAAGGGGCTGCCGATAGCGCTGGCCGCCCTGCTGGCCCAGTCGGTGGTCGCCGCGAGCGGCGAGACCGTCGCGGAAACCCTGCTGTCCCACCAGAAACCCACCACCACCTCGTCGGTGGAGAACGCCACCTTCGGCGGCGGGCTCGCCGTCGACGGTGACACCACCACCCGCTGGGCGAGCGCGGAGGGCAGCGATCCACAGTGGATCGCGGTCGATCTCGGCGGGCCCGCGCGGATCACCCGCGTGAAGCTGAACTGGGAGGCCGCCCACGCCAGCGCGTACCAGCTCCAGGTCTCCGCCGACGGCAGCGCGTGGACCACGGTCAAGTCGGTCACCGGCTCGGACGGCGCGATCGACGAGCTCACCGGCCTGGACGCCGCGGCCCGGCACGTGCGCGTGCTCGGCACGCAGCGCGCCACCAGCTACGGGTACTCGCTGTGGGAGCTGGAGGTCCACGGCTCGCGCACCGGTGGTGGTGACATCGAGGCGCCGAGCGCGCCGTCCGGGTTGAAGGCCACCTCGGCCACCACCGACGCGATCACCCTGGCCTGGACGCCCGCCACCGACAACGTCGGCGTCACCGGGTACGAGGTGCTCCGCAACGGCAACGTCGTCGGCACCAGCACCACCGCCGGGTTCACCGACACGAACCTCGCCTCCGGCACCACGTTCACCTACGCGGTGCGTGCCCGCGACGCCGCGGGCAATCTGTCGGCGCCGAGCGCGTCGGTGCAGGCGAGCACCCAGCCGGGCAACGGCACCGGCGGCACGGTTTTTGTCATCGCCGGGGACATCGCCAAGCGCGAACTGCCGTCCGAGCACTCGAAGACCGCCGAACTGGTCGCGGGCATCAAGCCGCAGCACGTGCTGACCGTCGGTGACAACCAGTACGACAACGGCACGCTGAGCGAGTTCAGGGCCTACTACGACAAGACCTGGGGCAAGTTCAAAAGCATCACCAAGCCCACTCCCGGCAACCACGAGTGGTACGACCAGCTCAAGGGGTACAAGGCGTACTTCGGCTCGATCGCCACGCCGCAGGGCAAGCCGTACTACAGCTTCGACGTCGGTGACTTCCACTTCGTCGCGCTCGACTCCGATCCGGTGACCGACGGCAACCACGCCGAGCAGGTCACGTGGCTCAAGCAGGACCTGGCCAAGAACACGAAGTCGTGCGTGGTCGGCTACTGGCACCACCCGCGGTTCAACTCGGGCGAGTACGGCGACAACAAGGCCATCGCGCCGCTGTGGGACGAGATGGTCAAGGCCAGGGCCGACGTGGTCTTCGGCGGGCACGACCACCACTACGAGCGGATCAAGCCGCTGAACTCGCAGGGCCGGGTGGACGAGGCGAACGGCGTGCGGTCGGCGATCGTCGGCATCGGCGGTGACAGCCTGTACACGCAGATCAAGCCGCGCGATGGCGTGGAGAAGTCGTTCGCCAAGCACGGCGTGATGAAGTTCGTGACCAGCGGCAAGACCTACTCGTGGGAGATCATCGGCACCGACGGGAAGCTCCTCGACAAGGCCGGTCCCTACACCTGCCGCTGACCGGGGGAGACCACCGTGTACATCGCATCGGCGCGGGAAACCGGCCTCGAAGCGCGGCCGGACGGCGCCGGGCGCCGCGTGGCTGGCAACGTGTTCGCCCTCGGCGCGGTCAGCCTGGTCACCGACGTCTCCTCGGAGATGGTGACCGCGGTGCTCCCGCTGTACCTGGTGCTGCAGCTGGGTTTTTCGCCGCTGCAGTTCGGCATCCTGGACGGGCTGTACTCCGGGGTGACCGCGTTCGTGCGGATCGCCGGCGGCACGCTCGCCGACCGCTGGCAGCGTCGCAAGCTGGTGGCCGGGCTCGGCTACGGCATCTCCGCCGTGGCCAAGCTCGGCCTGCTCGGGGTGACCGGCTCGGCCACCTCGATGGGGCTGGTGCTGGCGGCCGACCGGACCGGCAAGGGCCTGCGCACCGCCCCTCGTGACGCGCTGATCTCGCTGAGCAGCGATCCCGGCACGCTCGGCCGCGCGTTCGGCGTGCACCGCGCGATGGACACCGTCGGCGCCTTTCTCGGGCCGCTGGTCGCCTTCCTGCTCCTGTGGGCGGTGACCGGCGGTTACCAGGCGGTGTTCTTCGTCAGCTTCTGCGTCGCGACGCTGGGTGTGGTGCTGCTGGTGTTGTTCGTCCGGGACCACCGGGAGCCGGTCGACCGGCGAAGCTCGGTTTCGCCGCGGGCGGCGTTCGGCCTGCTGCGTGATCGCGGGTTCCGGCGGATCTGCGGCTGGGCGGCGCTGTTCGGCCTGGCCACCGTCGGTGACGCGTTTGTCTACCTGCTGCTGCAGGACCGGCTGTCCATCGAGCCGGCCTACTTCGCGGTGCTGCCGCTGGGCACCGCCGGGATCTACCTGCTGCTGGCCGTGCCGCTGGGCCGGGTCGCCGATCGGATCGGCCGCTGGAAGGTGTTCGTGGCCGGTCACCTCGCGCTGCTCGCGGCCTACACGCTGCTGCTCGGCGCGGCGGACGGGCTGTGGCTGGTGGTGGCGAGCCTGACCGCGCACGGCCTGTTCTACGCCTGCACCGACGGGGTGCTGATGGCCGCGGCCGGCCCGCTGCTGCCCGCCGGGCTGCGGACCAGCGGCCTCGCCGTGCTGCAGACCGGGCAGGCGCTGGCGAAGCTCGCGTCCTCGGTGCTGTTCGGCGCGGCCTGGACGCTGTGGGGCATGCGGCCCGCGCTGTACCTCGCGGCGGGAGCGCTGGCGGTGGTGGTGGTCGCGGCGCTGATCGTCCGGCCGCTGCGCGCGGAAAGGGGAGCGGTATGAGGTTCGGGGTCAAGGTGTGGACCGCGCTCGGCGCCACCGTGCTGCTCGGCGGGGCGGCCACGATCTACACGCTCGACGCGATGGCGGGAAATCCGACGCGGGCACGGCCGGACGTCACCGTCGCGGTCGACCACAGCGGCCCGCCCGACCTGCTCGAACCGGGCCGCCTGCTGTTCCGCACCACCGCGCCGGGACCGGACCACGGCAAGGTCGCCTCGGTCGCGCTGGCCGATCCCGGCGGGCCGCGGCGGATCAGCCAGCTCGCCTGCGACCGGTTCCACACCGAAGCCGGGACCGGGGTGTGCCTGGCGACCGCGCCGGGCCTGATGCCCAGCGCGGTCGCGCTGCGGGTGGACGAGCGGCTGCGCGAGACCGAACGCGTGGAGGTCGCGGGCATCCCGAGCCGGGCGAAGCTGTCCGCCGGCGGCCGCATGGCCACCTGGACCACCTTCGTCACCGGCGACTCGTACACCCAGGGCACCGGGTTCTCCACGCGCACCGCGATCCTGGACCGCCGGGACGGCGCGTACCTGAGCAACATCGAGGGCATCCCGCTCACCGTGGACGGCAGGCCGTACCAGGCCGAGGACGTCAACGTCTGGGGCGCGGGCTTCACCGCCGACGGCAGCCGCTTCTACGCCACCGTGTCCACCGCCGGGCGGACCCACCTGCTCGAAGGCGACTACGACGCGTGGACCGCGCGCACCCTGGCCGAGAACGCCGAATGCCCGTCGCTGTCACCGGACGGCAGGCGGCTGGCGATCAAGAAACGCGTTTCCGACGACGCCGCGCGGCCGTGGCGCGAGTACGTGCTCGACCTGGAAACCCTGCGGGAGACGCCGCTGGCCGAGACGCGCAGCGTCGACGACCAGGTGGTCTGGCTGGACGAACACACCGTGGCCTACGAACTGCCGCGGGACGGCGGCTCGGACATCTGGGCCGTGCCCGCCGACGGTTCCGGTGCCCCAAGGCTGCTGGTGCCGTGGGGCTCGTCCCCGTCGGTCACCTCGCGAGGCCCCTGATCAGCACCATCACCGACTCGCGGACCTCGTCCCGGCTGCGCTGCCGCTGAAACACCTGCCAGTCCAGCGCCACCACCAGCAGCGTGCCGAACAACCCGGCCGCCGCGGTCGGGATCTGCACGCCGTCGGGCAGGCGTCCAGCGTCGGCGACGCGCTGCAACTGCTCCTTGACGATGGAGATGATCTCCTCGCGCAGCAGCGACAGCGTTTCGTGCCACTGGCCCGGCGTCCGCCACATCTCGCTGACCAGGATCTGCGAGAAGCCGGGGTACTCGGCGATGAACCGGAGCGCACTGTCCACTTGGGACTCCAGTGCCTCGACCGGGTCAGCGGGCGCGGCCGCTTCGCGCAGCCGGTCGGCGAGCTGGCCGACGCCGTAGCGCAGCAGCGCGTCGATCAGCCCGTCCTTGCTGCCGAAGTTGTAGTACACGGTGCCCTTGGCCACCCCGGCCTCGGCCGCGATCTCGTCCACGGTCAGCCCGACCAGGCCGCGGTCGGTGGCCAGCTTCAGGGTGGCCTCGAACAGCCTGCGCCGGGTGGCGTCGGCCCTGGCGCTCACAGGCTCAGCTCCGGCTTCAGCTGCGACACCGTCCACATGCGACGCTTGCTGGCCGCGTACGCGGACACCGCGAGCGCGCCGACCAGATAGGCGACCAGCACCCCGATGTCCCCGAGGATCTGCAGTGACGCCCCGCTGTAGAGCAGGTGCCGGAACCCGTCGATGGCGTAGCCCATCGGCAGCACGATGTGCAGCGGGTACAGCGCGTCCGGGATGGTCTGCCACGGGAAGGTCCCGCCCGCGCTGACCAGCTGCAGCACCAGCAGCACCAGGCCGAGGAACTTGCCGACCGCGCCGAACAGCGCGTTCAGCGCGTGCACGATCGCGGTGAACGACAGCGAGACCAGGATGGCGAAGCCGATCGCGCCCAGCGGGTGCGCCACGTGGATGCCGACCAGCCAGGTCACCGCGCCGAACAACACGATCACCTGCGCGATGCCGAGCAGCGCCGAGGCCAGCCAGCCGCCGACGGCCACCCGCACCGGCGACGCGCCCGCGGTCAGCGCCCTGGTCGAGAGCGGCCGCAGCAGCAGGAACAACACGAACGCGCCGATCCAGGTGGCCAGCGCGATGAAGAACGGGGCCAGCCCGGCGCCGTAGGTGCCCGCCGAGGCCACGCCGACCGAGTTGACCGCCACCGGGTCGGCGATGGTGTTCGCGGTGGCCTGCCGGGTCGGGTCGTCGGGGTTCGGGATCTCCTTCAGCCCGGCGCCGAGGCCGTCGCGGAGCTGGTTGGCGCCGTCACGCAGCTGCGTGCTGCCCTTGAGCGCGTCCTGCTCGCCGGTGGCCAGCTTCGACGAGCCGTCGACCAGCTGCTGCGCGCCGTCCGCGGCCTTGCCGATGCCGTCGACCAGGGTCGGTGCCGACGCGGCGAGCTGCGCGGCGCCCTCGGAGACCTGGCGGGCGCCGTCGGCGAGCCTGCTCAGATCGCTGTTCGCCTGCTGGATCTTCGCGTTCGCGTCGTCCACCGGCTTGCGCAGCTGGCCGAGCACGCTGAGCGCGTGCTGCACCTCCTCTTCGCTGAGCCCGCCGTTGCGCAGCGCTTGCGCCAGCTGCCCGTTCGCGTTGTCCAGCGAGTTCTGCAGGTCGGTGGACGCGCCCGCGGCCACCTGCGCGGCCGAGGCGACCTTCGCGTTGCCCGCCGCGACCTGGCTCGCGCCGTCGGCGAGCTGCTTCGACTTCGACGGCAGTTCCTTCGTGCTGTCGCGCAGTGTGTTGAGCCCGGTGGACAGCTGGGTGCTGCCGGTGGAGAGCTGGCTCGCGCCGTCCGCCAGCTGCTGCTGCCCGCTGACCAGCTGCCCGGCACCGTCGGCGAGCTGCGTCGCGCCGCGCGAGGCCTCTTCGATCTTGCCGTAGATGGTGGAGAAGCCGACCAGGAACCGGTCCGCGGCCTCGCTGCCCACCTTCTCCGCGATCGTCGCGCGCACCTGCTCGGCCACCTGGTCGGCGATGGTGCCGGACAGGTAGTTGTTGGCGTCGTTGGTGGTCAGCGTGATGGTGGCCTGCTGCGGCTGGAAGTTGCCGGTGGACAGCAGCGCGGTGGAGAACTCGCGGGGAATGGTGATGGCGAACGAGTACTTGTCGTCGCGCACCCCGTTCTGCGCCTCCTCCGCGGACACCTCGTGCCACTGGAAGGTGCCCGAGCCGACCAGCTCGTCGGTCACCTCGCGGCCGATGTTGCGCTGGGTGCCCTCGCTGTCGGTGGCGCCGATGTCGGCGGAGACCACCGCGGCGGGCAGCTTGTTCAGCCTGCCGTACGGGTCGTAGTTCGCGTACAGGTAGAACGAGGCGTAGAGCAGCGGGACCAGCACCAGCGCGAGCATCGCCAGCTTGGGCAGCTTCCCGGCGGTCAGCCTCCGCAGTTCGTTGAGGGCGATCCGGACGCTGCTCACTGCTGTTCTCCTTCGGCGTCTTCCGTGTCGTTCCCGGGCGCGGGCAGGGGAGCGCACTGCTCCGGCTCCGGCTGCGCCAGCTCACCGGCACGCGCCGGGGTGAACGGCAGCGCGGAGGCGGGTGTGGTCGCGCTCAGCACCACCACCGCCAGCCCGCGTTCGGCGTGCTCACGGGCCAGGGACACCCAGCTGTCGACGTCACTGGTGTGCCGGTCGGGGGTGTCGAGCACCAGCAGTTCGACGCCCTTCCGGCTCGCGGCGAGCGTGGTCAGCAGGCGCGTGCGCACCACCGGCTCCAGGTTTTCGAAGCGGGTGTCGGCGAACGGGCCGACGTCGTTCGCGGCGAGCCAGCGCCGCACGTCCTCCTTCGACGACGGCCGCCGCGCCAGCGCCAGTTCCTCACCGGCGACCACGCTCAGGCTCAGCGCGCCGTCCGGCTCGCTGACCCCGGGCGCGTCGACCACGGCGGAGGCCTCACGCAGCTTCGCGGGACCGGTGATCGTGCCGGTCGCGGGCTTGAACCGCCCGGCCAGCGCCAGCCCGAACGCGGTCAGCCCGGCCCCCGGCTCGCCGTGGAGCACCGCCAGCTGCCCGGCGGCGACGGTCAACGAGGTCGGTGGCATCAACGTGCCGTGCGGTCCGGTGACGGACACGCGATCGGCGTGAACCTGCACGGGGGCTCCCGGGATTTGAACTGACTGGTCAGTTCAAAAGTAGGCCTGGAGCTGGGTGTGGGCAAGCTCAGCCGGGCAGAACACCCCGGTCGAGTGACTACCGCAACAGCGAAGCCGGGCGAACCTCCCAGATCGTCCAAAGTGGACGATAGCCCCGGCGGTGCCAGAACACCGACGACAACGGGTTCGGCGGGTTGTAGTAGAGGTAGGTGCCCGCCGCCCCGCGTTCGTGGAAGTACGCGTGCGCTGCCGCGGCCAGTGTCCGCCCGATGCCGCGCCCGCGCACTTCGCGCGCCGTGCCGACGTTGTTCAGATAACCCCAGCTGCCCGGCGGCAGCAGCTCGGCGGCACCGGCGTCGCCGGTCACGTCCACCCACGAGCAGTCGGCCAGACCTGCGACAACACCGCCCACCTCGGCCACCCAGACGGTGCCGGTGTCCTGCTCCAGCTTCCGCCGCATTCTCGGCGCGACCAGTTCGGCGGCATCCCCTCGCCGGGGGAGCGCGACCAGCGAGGAGTACTCGAAGACCTCCAGCACGAGGTCCAGCACGGCGGGAAAGTCGTCCGGCCGCGCCTGGCGGACCGTCACCTCCGGGTGGCCACCCGGTTCCGGCGGCCCGGTGCGCGTCGCCAGCGCGGTGACCGGCGCGAGCCCGTGGTCGAGGAAGGCGCGGATCGCCTCGGCGTCGTGGCTCGGCCAGGTCACCACGCACGCCGAGTCCTCGCCGGGTGACTCGTGGTCCAGTTCGGCGCGCCACGCCCGGAGCAGCGCGTCCATCGCCGCGGTGCCGGTCGTGCCGGTGGCGGGGAACAGCCGCCACACCTCGGCGGCCGACCACAGCAGGTCCACCGCGCCGGGCTCGAGCCGTTCCCGGCGCAGCACCGCGGACACGCGCTCGCCATCGGCGGTCACCGCGTGCAGTTCGGTCATGCCCTCATCTCCCCCGCCGGGGTCACGTCCCAGATGGTCCACAGTGGACGATAACCCTGGCGGTGCCAGAACACCGAGGAGAGCGGGTTGCACGGGTTGTAGAACAGGAAGGTGCCGCGCACACCGGAGCCGAGCATCGTCCGGTGCGCCTCGGCCATCAAGGCGCGGCCGACGCCGGTGCCGCGTGCGCTTTCGGTGACCGACAGCGTCGAGACGTATCCCCAGCGCCCGCCGGGCAGCCGGTTCGCCAGCGGGCCGCCGGCCTCCGGGATCAGGCAGCGCGTGCTCACCATGCCGACGGCCAGCCCGTCCGCTTCGGCCAGCCACACCCGGCCTTCCACCAGCAGCCGCCGCAGTCCCGGTTCGAGCAGGGTGGCGGCGCCGTCGAGCAGCCGGGCCGTGCCGACCAGCGCCGCGTAACGCAGCTCGGCGACCTCCAGCTCGAGCAGTTCCTCCAGATCGGCCTCGCGCGCCGGGCGCACGACCAAGCCGGACGGCCGGTACTCGGGCGGAACGGGACCCGTGCGCACGCCGATCGCGGTCCTCGGCAGGAAGCCGTGCCGCGGCAGCACACCGAGCACCGGTGCGTCCAGGCTCGGCCAGGCCAGCACGCACGCCGAATCGGCGTCCGGCCGCTCGGCCAGCACCCGCAGCCGGAGCGCGGGCAGCAGCGCGCGCAGGCCCGCCGCGTCACCGGCGTCGAGCAGTGGCGTGATCTCCCAGGTCACGGCGGGGGAGAAGAGGCGCTCGACGGTGCCGGGGGTCAGCTTGCTCCGGTAGAGCACCGCGGTGACCTCGCGGCCCTCACCCGGTACGCGGGCGTGGATGCGCTCGCCCGCCGGGGCACTCGGCTCCGGCAGCAGCGGATCCAGCCCGGCGAAGCTCACCCCGGCTTCCGCGTCCGGAAGATCGCGGTGCCGGGGAAGAGCTTGCCGCGCAACGGGCTCCACTGGCCCCACACCCGGGTGTGCCCGTCCGGCCACTCCGGTTCGACCAGGTCGAGCAGCTCCAGCCCGGCGCCGGCCAGGCCGCGGACGTAGTCGCCGAGCGTGCGGTGGTACTCCACATAGGTCGCGCGGCCGTCACCGTCCACTTCGACGTACGGGGTGCGGTCGAAGTACGGCTGGGTGGCGGTCAGCCCGGCGGGGCCGGGGTCGTCCGGGAAGATCCAGCGCATCGGGTGGGTGACCGCGAAGACCCACGGCGCGCCGGGCCGCAGCACACGGTGCACCTCGGCGAACACGGCGTCCACCGAGGACACGAACGGCAGCGCGCCGAAGGCCGAGCACGCGGCGTCGAAGCTGCCGTCGGCCAGCGGCAGGAACTCGGCGTTCGCCTGGACCAGCGGCACGTGGATGCCGGTGCGCCCGGCGGCCTCGCGGGCGTGGCGCAGCATGCCGGCGGACAGGTCGAGCGCGACCGGGTGCGCGCCCTGTGCCGCGAGCCAGCGCGCGCACGGCGCCGAACCGCAGCCCACCTCCAGCACGCGGCGGCCCGCCAGCGGGCCGAGGAAGCCGGTGTCGGCCTCGCGCAGGCCCTCCGGGCACCAGAGGAAGTCGGCCTCGCCGAGGAAGTCGCCGTGTGTCTCGTGGTACTCGTCGGCGTCGGCGTCCCACCAGGCAAGATTGGCCGCGGCGGCCTCCGCGGAACCCACCTCGCGGTAGGCGATGGCGGCGGTGCCGAGGCGTTGCTCGGCGCGGTCGTGGCGGTCGGGCGGCGGTGAGGTCACCGGGTCATCCTCCCGCAGGCGCCGTAGCGGACCGCGCGTGTGGACCCTGTTTGTGCCCTGCCCAGTGGGCCGCGTAGGATACTCACTAGCGCAGTGGGTTCGCGCTACCTCTCCCTCCGGCGCACAGCTGGGGTCCGGGTCGCGCACCGCCGTCGGTGATGCACGTGGCCGATTTCTTCGGGAACGCAGCAGAATCGTTCGTCCGGCAGCCCGGTGCGCGCGCAAACAGCAAACCTACTATCCCCAAGCCGTTACCGGAGCAACCCGCCTAATGACCATCGACACCGCCACCGCCCCGACTGCGTCCACCCCGCAGCAAGTCGCCGTCAACGACATCGGGTCGGAGGAAGACTTCCTGGCCGCGATCGACAAGACGATCAAGTACTTCAACGATGGCGACATCGTCGAAGGCACCATCGTCAAGGTCGATCGCGACGAGGTGCTGCTCGACATCGGGTACAAGACCGAGGGCGTCATCCCCTCGCGTGAGCTGTCCATCAAGCACGATGTCGACCCGGCCGAGGTGGTCACCGTCGGCGACGAGGTCGAGGCCCTGGTCCTCCAGAAGGAGGACAAGGAAGGCCGCCTGATCCTCTCCAAGAAGCGCGCGCAGTACGAGCGCGCCTGGGGCACCATCGAGGAGCTCAAGGAGAAGGACGAGCCGGTCAAGGGCACCGTCATCGAGGTGGTCAAGGGCGGCCTGATCCTGGACATCGGCCTGCGCGGCTTCCTGCCCGCGTCGCTGGTCGAGATGCGCCGCGTGCGCGACCTGCAGCCCTACGTCGGCCGCGAGCTCGAGGCGAAGATCATCGAGCTGGACAAGAACCGCAACAACGTGGTGCTGTCCCGCCGCGCCTACCTGGAGCAGACCCAGTCCGAGGTGCGCAGCGAGTTCCTCAACGCGCTCGCCAAGGGCCAGGTCCGCAAGGGCGTGGTGTCCTCCATCGTCAACTTCGGTGCCTTCGTGGACCTGGGTGGCGTCGACGGCCTGGTGCACGTCTCCGAGCTGTCCTGGAAGCACATCGACCACCCGTCCGAGGTGGTCGAGGTCGGCCAGGAGGTCACCGTCGAGGTGCTCGACGTGGACATGGACCGCGAGCGCGTGTCGCTGTCGCTGAAGGCGACCCAGGAAGACCCGTGGCGTCAGTTCGCCCGCACCCACGCGATCGGCCAGATCGTGCCGGGCAAGGTCACCAAGCTGGTGCCGTTCGGCGCGTTCGTGCGCGTCGAGGAGGGCATCGAGGGCCTGGTGCACATCTCCGAGCTGGCCGAGCGCCACGTGGAGATCCCGGAGCAGGTCGTGCAGGTCAACGGCGATGTGATGGTCAAGGTCATCGACATCGACCTGGAGCGCCGCCGCATCTCGCTGTCGCTGAAGCAGGCCAACGAGGGCTTCACCCCGGACTCGGAGTTCGACCCGACGCAGTACGGCATGGCCGCCGAGTACGACGAGCAGGGCAACTACATCTACCCCGAGGGCTTCGACCCGGACACCCAGGAGTGGCAGGAAGGCTTCGACAAGCAGCGTGAGGAGTGGGAGCGGCAGTACGCCGAGGCCCACACCCGGTACGAGGCGCACATGAAGCAGATCGCCAAGGCCGCCGAGCAGGACGCCGAAGCCGCTGCCAACGCGGCGACCGGTGGCGACCCGTCCGGTGGGGAGCAGAGCTACACCTCCGCCCCGGCCGACTCCGGCTCGAAGAGCAGCGGCGGCACCCTGGCCTCCGACGAGCAGCTCGCGGCCCTCCGCGAAAAGCTCTCCGGCGGCGCGTGAGCCACGCCTAGCCTCTCCGGAAACCCCGGGACCCGCTTCATGGGTCCCGGGGTTTCCGCTTTCCCGGGGGTCGGCGTGCCGGTGCCGCGGAACACGAATGTGGCTTTGGGGGCGCGGGGCTGGACACGAATGTGGCTTTGGGGGCGGGGCGCGGACACGAATGTGGCTTTCGGGGCGCGGGGCCCGAACGGTGGGCCGCGGCGGCGCGGCATCGGACACGAATGTGGCTTTGGGGGCGGAAAACGCTCCGAAAGCCACATTCGTGTTCTGAGGCAGCCGGGGACGGGCGGCCGCGCATCCCCGGCTTCCGGCGCCCAGGCAACCGGGCTCTCCCGGGCCACCGGGTGCGCATCCCACCGACGCGGCCACCGGGCGCGGCTCCATTGGTGCGCGGCCCACTGGTGTGCGGCCACCGGGCGCGTGGCTCCATCGGCGCACGGCCATCGGGCGTGCGGCTCCATCGGCGCGCGGCCCACTGGTGCACGGCCCACTGGTGCGCGGCCATCGGGCGTGCGGCTCCATCGGCGTGCGGCCCACTGGTGCGCTGGCCCACTGGTGCGCGGTCCCACCGGGCGGGCGGTCCCATTGGGCGCGTTCCGCCGGGCGCCCCCTCGCCGGGTGCGTTCCGGGCGCGGATCTGCCGTGGCAAGGCTCGGCCCGGCAGCGGCTCCCCGGGGCCCGGCAGGCTTCCCCCGGGCTCAGCCTCCTCAGGCGGCCTCAGCGGAACCCCGCCCGTGTCACGAATGTGGCTTTCGAGACGCCCGATGTCTCGAAAGCCACATTCGTGACAGCCCATCGCCGGCTCACCCGGGTGAGGTAGTTGCCCGCAGCCGAATAGGGTGGAACACCTACGAGTGACGGCTCCCTGATCGTGGGAAATTTGCGTGCCCGGAGGTATTCACTAGTGTGCGTTCCGTGGTGATTTTGATGGACGCGGCACCGATCCGGCGGAATACTCAGGGATGACAGCCGGGATGGGCTGCCTGTCGTCGCCCGCACCGCCGGTGCTCGCGGGTTGTCGGATCTTCGGACCGCTGATTCGGGGTGGGTGAATGACTGTCGGCGTGCGGGTTCTCGGCGAGCTCGAGGTCGTCCGTGATGGCCTCCTGGTCACGCCTTCGCAGCCCAAGGTGCGCCAGCTCCTCGCCCTTCTCGCGGTCAACTGGAACAAGGTCGTCCGCACCGAGCAGCTCCGCGCCGAGCTGTGGGGCGCCAACCCGCCCCCGAAGGCCAGCACCACCCTCCAGGTCTACGTCTCCAACATCCGCCGCATGCTGGCGGGCGAACCGCGCTCGGCCAGCGGCACCGTGGTCCACCGGCCCCGCGTCGGCTACGCGCTGAACCTCCCGGAGCACACGCTCGACATCGCGCGCTTCACCGAGCTGGCCCGCTCCGGCCGCGCCGAACTGGACGCCGGGCGCCTCGAAGAAGCCTCGGCCGCCTTCCGCGGCGCGCTCGAAGAATGGCGCGGCGGCCCGCTGTGCGACCTCGACCCCGGCGAAGTCCTCGCCCCGCACGTGGCCCGGCTGCGCCAGGAACGCGCGGCCGTGCTGGAGCAGCGCATCGAGGTCGACCTGGTGCTCGGCCGCCACCTCGACCTGATCGGCGAACTGCGTGTGCTGGTGCAGGAATACCCGACGCACGAAGGCCTGCACGCCAAGCTCATGCTGGCGCTGCACCGCTCCGGCATGCGTTCCGAGGCGCTGAGCGTGTTCCAGCGCCTGCGTGCCGACCTCATCGACCAGCTCGGCCTCGAGCCGAGCGCCTCCACCCGCCGCCTGCACCAGGACCTGCTCGACGGCGAGGTCAAGCCCGACCAGCCACCGGGCACCACCAGCATCCGCCGCGCCAAGTCGTGGTGGCACCCGCCCGCGCAGCTGCTGCCCGACCCGGTCGAGGTGATCGGCCGCGGCGCCGAGGCCGAGCGGATCACCGCCGAGCTGCGGGCGGCGTCGAAGCTGGCCGTGGTGACCGTGGCCGGCGGGCCGGGGGTGGGCACCTCCACGCTCTGCGCGCACGTGGCGAACCAGGTGCGGGAGTCCTTTCCGGACGGTCAGCTGTACGCGGACCTGCTGGCCCACGAGTCACCGGCCGAGGTGCTGGCCGGGTTCCTGCGTGCGATCCGCGGCCCGGACTGCTGGCTGCCCGCCAGCGAACAGGAGCGGGCCGACCTGTTCCGCAGCTGGACCGCCCGCCGACGCATGCTGGTGGTGCTGGACAACGTGACCGCCGCCCAGCAGCTGAACCTGCTGCTGCCCGGCGGAGAGGGCAGCGCGGTGCTCGCCGGCTGCCGCCGCCGCATCGCCGACCCGGCCGGGCTGGCGGTGGCGCTGCGCCCGCTGACCGGCGAGGACTCCCTGCGGCTGCTGGAATCCATGATCGGCACGCAGGTGGAACGCGAACCCGACGCCGCGCGCGAACTGGCCGAACTGTGCGGTGGACTGCCCGCGGCGCTGATCGGCGCGGCGACCCGCCTGGCGCTGCGGCCGCACTGGTCGATCTCACGCGTGGTGGCGCGCCTGCGCGCGCCGGGGGACCGCCTCGGCGAGCTGACCGCGGGCAGGCTCGACCTGCTCGCCAGCGTGGAACGCACCTCGGCGCTGCTCGACGCCGACCAGGCGGACGCCTTCCAGCGGTTCGCGGGCCTGTTCAGCACCGCGGTGTCGGTGCCGGAGTTCGCCCGCGCCTGCCTGATCGGCGAGCGCGCCGCGGAGTCCCGGCTGGAGCAGCTGGTCGAACTGCAGCTGATCGAGGTCGAGGAGAACCGCCCGCAGCCGGGCAGCGGCTACTTCACCTATCGCATGCACCCGCTGATCCGGCTGGCCGCGCTGGCCATTGGCGAACGCGCGCAGGAGGCTCACGATTCCTTGCGTGCCACCATCCGGTAGGCGTTCGACAACCGCGCGCGACCGGCGAACGGGCGCACCAGCCGGTCGGCGACCGCGGCCAGCACCACACCGAGCGCCCCGGCCAGCAGCACGCCGCCGCGGGCGATTCGGCGGAACCGGCCGGGCGGGCGCGGGTGCCACGGCGCGTCCTCACGCGGGGCGAGGTCGTCGAGCGTGAGCCAGGCCGCCGCCACCAGGTCGATCGGGTCGTGTGCCTCGGCGCGCTGCTCCAGCACCACGGTGAAGCCGAGCGATTCGAGGCGCTGCCGCAGGTTCGCCAGCGGCACGAAGTGCAGGTGCTGCGGCTGCAGCCACGGCAGCCAGCGGCGGCCGAGCAGCCGGGCGTAGCGGCTCTCGGGATCGGGCACCTCGATCACCAGGTGACCGCCGTCGCGCAGCACCTGGTGCGCGGCGTCGAGTTCGGCTTGCGGTGCTGTGCTGTGCTCCAGGTAGTGGTACATGCTGACCACGTCGTAGGTGTTCGCCAGGTCCCCGGCCAGTTCGGCGAAGAGCCCGCGGTACCCGGTGGCCACGCGGCCGTGTTCCTCGGCCAGCTTCACGCCCTCGCTGAGGTCCAGCCCGTCGAACCGCGTTTCCGGGAACACCTCGCGCGCGGATTCGCAGAAGTGGCCGTGCCCGGTGCCGACGTCCAGCCAGTTCGACGGCTCCACCAAGCCGGAGACCGCCCGAGCCCGGTCGAGATAGGTCTTGCCGCGCCCCTCGAACTGCCCGGCCAGCTGCTTTTCCCCGAGACCGTCGTAGAAGTCGCGGTAGTAGAACTCCAGTCCGGCCGCGTTCAGCCGCGGGTTCTGGAAGATGTGCGTGCAGTCGCGGCACTGCTCGAGCGTGAACCGGCCCGGCTTGTGCTGCAGGAAGTCCCGCGTGCGCAGCCGGACCGACAGCCGCTCGGACGAGCACCACGGGCACCGCGTGGCACGCGGCTCGAAGAACCGGTCCAGCCCGCCGGCGAGATCCGCCTGGTAAACCGGCCGCAGCCGGTCGATTTCGGTCATGCGTGCACTCCCGCCGTGATCAGGGCTTCCAGTTGGGCCGCGGCCGCGGCGGCGCCACCGGCCGCGCGGAAGGACCGGCCGATCCGGGCCGCGTTGGCCCGCATGCCGCTGCCGGGGTCGAGCACGGTGCTGATCGCCACCCGCAGGTGCTCGGCGGTGGCCTTGGTGAAGCGCACGCGGACGCCAGCACCCGCCTCGGCCACCTGCTCGGCGATCACCGGCTGGTCGTCCCGGATCGGCGCGACCACCAGCGGCAGGTCGTGCCAGAGCGCCTCGCAGACGGTGTTGTGCCCGCCGTGGCAGACCACCGCGTCCATCTTGGGCAGCAGGTCGAGCTGCGGCACGTGCGGCAGCGGCAACACGGTGTCCGAAGTGGACAGCACACGGGCCGGATCGGCGACCACGGCCCGTATCCCGGTGGCCGCGCATTCGGTGAGGAACCGGGCACCGGCGTCGACGTTGGCGGTGCCGAGGGTGACCAGCACGGTGGGCCGGTGGTCCAGCCAATCCCATGGGAAGTCCACTTCGGACTCCCGATCACCGATGGACGGCCCGACGAAGGTGACACCGCGCATCTCGCCCGCCAGTTCCGCGGTGGTGAAGGCCAGCACGCCGTGCGGGGAGAACCGGGGATCGGTGCTGCCGTCGGGGTCGCCGATCGACGCGCGCAGCGCGGCGAGCCGCTCGAGCACCCAGTCGCGCACCTTGGGCATCGAGGCGAGCGGGTCGGTCAGCTCGGCGGAGGTGGTGGCCGAGGTCAGCCACGGCAGCCCGAGGCGGTCGGCGATCAGTCCACCGGCCACCGCCTGCTGGTCGACCAGCAGCGCGTCCGGCCGGAACCGCTCGATCGCCGCTTCGACGCCCGGTGCCATCGACTCGGCCAGCGGCAGGAAACCCTCTTCCCACAGGAACTTCAGCGCCGCCGCACCCCGCAGCTCGGGCGGTCGCGGGGTGGCGGGCGGCAGGGCGCAGTCGTAGACGTGCGCGGCCCCGGCCAGGCGGGTGATCAGCTCACCGTGCCCGGCCCACGCCACCTCGTGCCCGCGGCGGACCAGCTCGGCGGCCACCCCGACCACCGGGTTGACGTGGCCCACCAGGGGCGGCACCACCAGGAGGAACCGGCTCACGCCTGCACCAGCGTGTGCTCGCGCACCCAGTCCAGCACCAGGCCCCTGGTCAGCTCGGTCCGCTCCACCAGCACCGAATGCCGCTGGCCGGGCACCACCACGGTCCGGCAGACCGGCAGCAGCCCGGCCAGCACCGGGGCCTGCTCGGCGAGATCGGACTCGGCGCCGTAGATCGCCAGCACCGGAGCGGTCACCGCGGCGATGTCGCCGGGCGCGAGCACCGCGCTGGCCGGGATGTCGTCGGCGAGCGTGCTGGAGCGCAGCACCTTCCCGGCCGACCGCGCCAGCCTGCTGGTGTGCGCGCCGTGGTTCGCGGTGATCCACTCGAAGGCCGCTTCCTCGGCCAGCTGCTCGCGCGCCCGGCCGAGGTTCACCGCCATCTTCGCCGCCCACGCCGCGGTGGCGGGTTCCGATTCGATCATGGTCACCGACGCCACGCGCTCCGGCAGCCGCGCCGCGAAGCCGAACGCGATGGTGCCGCCGAAGGAGTTGCCGACCAGGTGCACCGGCCCGGTCACGGCCAGCTCGCCGAGCAGCGCGGTGAGGTCGTCGACGAAGGTCTCCAGCTGGTACCCGCTCGGCGGCCGCTCGCTGCGGCCGTGCCCGCGCAGGTCGTACATCACCACGTCGTGCCCGGCCGCGGCGAACGCCGGGCCGAGCGTGAAGTAGTAGCTGGCCAGGCTGTCCGTGCCCAGGCCGTGCAGGAAGACCACCGGCGCGCCGTCCGGGTCGCCCAGCCGCTGGACGTGCACGCCGATGCCGTTCGCGGTCAGCTTCACCGGCCCGCCCCCACGAGCGAGCCTTCCACGTGCCGCACCAGCGCGCCGACGGTCAGCTCGATGATCTCGTCGAGCTCCAGCCCGGCGATGAACTCGGCGAAGTTGACCTGGCCGCCGTAGCGCTCCTCGAGCTGCCCGGCCAGCGCCACCAGGTCGATGCTCTCCATCTCGAGGTCATCGGTGAACCGGGTGTCCATCCCGATCTCCACGTCACCGGTGCCGTAGTCGGCCAGCACCACCTCGATCATCTCGCTGATCTCGGCGAGGATCCGCTCGGTGCTCATACGCCTGCTCCTTCCTCCGCCGCCTGCGCGGCGATCCGGTCCAGCGCGGTGCCGCCCGGGTCGACCATGGCCACCGCGGTGGTGCCGTGACCCGCCACGCCGATGGTCAGCGGCGGCAGCACGCGGCCGTGTGCCCCGATGACCGTGTGCTCGTCGATCACCTGGATTTCGGCGGGGAACAGCTCGCCCTCACCGCGGTTCCAGAGCCACCACCGCACCGCGTCCTTGATCGCGATCCGCCGCAGCAGCCACTGCCGCTTTTCCCGTGGTGGCACCGCTTCGTAGTCCGCCCGCTCGGTCTTGCCGAGGTGGTTGCGCATGATCAGCTCACGCGAGGCCAGGTCCGGCCACTGCTCGCGCAGCACCACCCAGCCGCCGTCGTCCGGCACGGACAGCGTGTTGCGGCTGGGGAAGCGGTCGGCCGAGCGGGTGTGCGGGCTGCTGTCGAACCGGCGGTCACGCCAGCCGGTGATCTCGGCCCACAGCCTGCCGCCCGCCGACAGCTGCACGTCGGCATCCAAAGTGGACTCGGTGAGCGCGGTGATCCGGAGGTGGCAGTCCAGCCGCTCGCCGGTGGCCGGGTGCGGGCCGAAGAACCGGATCTGCCGCATGTGGACGGGGAACACCACGTCCCGCTCCGGGTGGTGCGCGATGATCCAGTAACCGAGCAGCTGGCCCACGTTGTCCAGCAGCGCGCCCGGTGCGGGCGGCGTGGTCAACACGCCGCGCACGTGCGCGGGGCCGATCGCGGTCAGCTCCGAAACCCCTTGGTAGCGCGGGCCGTGGAACATCCAGTTCTCTTCGTACAGCTGGGCCGCGGTCATCTCCGGCGCGCGCTCGGGACCCGGCCGCCACAGCGCGCCCGGTGCCGGGTAGCCGGTGGCCAGCTCGACCACGGCGCGGGCGTACCCGGTGAGTTCCACCGCGACCCGGCCGGGCGCGGTCACCTGGACCGACACCGGGATCTCGGTGGCCGGGATGGCGGCGAGCCAGCGCGAGAGGTGCACGTCGTGCACGCCGATCGCGCGGGTGCCCGGCACCGCCCGCTCGGCGAACTCGATCAGGTGGTGGATCACCGTGGTGGCCGGCACGATCGGCCAGCGGTCCTCCAGCTCCGGCCAGTCTTCGCGCTGCCGGAAGAAGCAGTGGTCGGCCAGGTACGGCATCTCGTCCACCGACACGCGGAGCACGGGCGGCTTGCGCACGGCGAGCAGTTCGGCCGCGGTGTTCGCGGTCTCCCGCATCAACGCGGAAAGCTCGGCGGCGATGGGGGAGGAGTCCGCGAACCTGTCCAAAGTGGATTCCCCGCGGCCGACGTCCAGGCGGACCGAGCCGCCGAGGCGTACCGGCGGGGTGTCCAGGTCGATCGGTACCCCGGGCCGGCGTTCCAGCAGATCGGGCTGCTCGCCTTCGGTCCACAACGCCAGCGCCACCCGGCGCAGCTGCGCGAGGCCGGAGCGCTTGGCCGAGTTCGCGGCCACCACCAGGTGCGGCGCCCCGGCGAGCGTGTCACCGATCAGCGAGCCGACCTGGCCCGCGCCCAGCTGGACGAAGGCGCGGAACCCGGCCGCGTGCATGGCTTCGATCATCGGCCGGAACCGCACCGGTTCGAGCAGGTGCCGGACGAACAGCTCACGCACCCGCTCCGGCGCGGCCGGGAACTCCGCCGCGGTGGTCGCCGACCAGACCGGGACCCGCGGCGGGTGCAGCTCGAACCGGTCGGCGGCGGCGCGGATCGGGCCGAGGTACGGCTCCAGCATCGGCGTGTGGAAGCCCGACTGGAACGGCAGCACCTGGCTGATCACCCCGGCCGCGCGCATGGTCCGGACCAGCTCGCCCACCGGTTCGGCCGGGCCGCAGACCATCGCCTGCTTCGGCGCGTTGTCGTGGGACAGCACCACTTCCGGCGGCAGCGCTTCGGCGACGCGCTCGGCCGACGTGCCGATGACCGCGAAGGCCAACCCCGGCACGCGCAACCCGGCGGGGTCGAAGGAGCCGAGGAACTCGTCCACAGCGGACTTGTCGTAGATGCCACCGCAGGCCATCGCGGTCCATTCCCCGACGCTGTGCCCGGCCACCGCGTCGGGGACCACGTTCATCCGGCGCAGCGCGGTGTCGAGCAGCCTGCCCAGCTGGAAGACCCCGGCGCCGTGCCCGCCGAGCACCGAGGCGTCCGGTGCCGACCACGGCAGGCCGAAGTGCGCGGCCACGTCGTCGGCCCGCGGTTCGAACTCGGCTTCCAGGCCGGGGAAGATGAACGCGATCTTGCCGCCGCCGGACAGCAGTGGCTCCGGGGTGAACCAGATGTCGTTGCGGCCACGCCACGGCTTGCCCTTGGCGACCGCCTTCCTCGCCACGGCCAGGCGTTTCGGCGTCGGGTCAGCGATCGCCAGCCGGACCGGGCCGCTGCCGCCGGTCACCGGGTCGCCGTCCAGCGCGCGGGCCAGCTCGTCCACAGTGGACGCGGCGAGGCGCAGGGTGCGTTCCGGCTCGCGGACTTCGACCACCGGCTTGGCCTCACCGGCCTGTTCGAGCACCACGTGGGCGTTGATGCCGCCGAAGCCGAACGCGTTCACGCCCGCCAGCCGGTGGCCCGGCCATTCTTCGGGCTGGCCGGTGGTCCGGAAGCGGGTGTCCGCCAAGCCGGGGTGCGGGTCGTCGCAGTGCAGGGTGGGCGGCAGCACACCGTGGTAGACCGCCAGCGCGGCCTTGACCAGCCCGGCCACCCCGGCGGCCGGCATGGTGTGCCCGATCATCGACTTCACCGAGCCGAGCACCGCGCGCGGGCCGTCGGCCGGGCCGAACACCTCGGCGAGCGTGGCCAGTTCGGCGCCGTCCCCGGCCGGGGTGGCCGTCCCGTGCGCCTCCAGCAGGCCGATCGACGCCGGATCGAGGCCGGCCTGCCGCCAGGCCGCGCGCACCGCGGTGACCTGGCCGCCGGAGTCCGGGTTGACCAGGCTGGCGGTGCGGCCGTCGCTGGCCACCCCGCACCCGCGGATCACCGCGTAGATCCGGTCGCCGTCGCGCTGCGCGTCGGCCAGCCGCTTGAGCACCACCACCCCGGTGCCCTCACCGATCAGGATGCCGTCGGCCTCGCGGTGGAACGGGCGGATGCGCTCGCTCGGGGAAAGCGCCTTGAGCTGGGAGAACACGCTCCACAGGGTGATGTCGTGGCAGTGGTGCACACCGCCCGCGAGCATCAGGTCGCACCGGCCGCTCGCCAGCTCGCGCACCGCGTGGTCCACCGCGATCAGCGAGGACGCGCACGCGGCGTCCACTGTGTACGCCGGGCCGCGCAGGTCGAGCCGGTTCGCCACCCGGGAGGCGGCGAGGTTCGGCACCAGGCCGATCGCGGACTCGGGGGAGTGCGGGCCGAGCGCGTCGGTGAACGCCGAACGCACGCGGTCCAGCTGGTCGGAACCCAGCTCCGGCAGCAGTTCGCCGAGCGTGCGGGTGAGCTGCTGGGCGGTGCGCACGCGCTGGTCGAGCCGGACGAGGCCGGGCGTGAGGTAACCACCGCGGCCGAGGATCACCCCTGCGCGCTGCCGGTCCGGCAGGCTGCCGCCCGCGTCGGCGAGCGCCTCGGCGGCCACCCGGAGCGCGATCAGCTGGTCGGGTTCGGTGCCGGGCACCGAGTTCGGCATGATCCCGAACCGGGTCACGTCGATCTCGGCGCCGGAGACAAAACCACCGCGTCGGCAGTAGACCTCGGCGTCGTCGGATTCCCAGCGTCCGCCGGGCACCTCGCTGATCGCGTCGACCCCGCCGGTGATGTTGCGCCAGTAGGTGGCCAGGTCGGGCGCGCCGGGCAGCAGGACCGACATGCCGACGATGGCCACGGGCGTCACGTCGCTCACCACCCGGAGGCGCTGTAGACCACGGACCGCGCCGAATCCTCGCCCCAGGCCAGTTCCCGCAGCAGGGCGAGCGCGCCCTCTTCCTGGTCGATCAGCCCGATCCCGCGCCGCTGGTAGGAACGCATCAGCTCGGGGGAGACCATGCCGCCGTGCCTGCCGCCGGGTGCCCACGGTCCCCAGTGGACGGTCAGCGCGCGGCGCTCCGAAGTGGACCACCGGCGGCCGATGGCTTCGAGCGCGTCGTTCGCCGCCGCGTAGTCGCACTGGCCGCGGTTGCCGAGCACGGCGGCGATGCTGCCGAACAACACCGCGAACCGCGGCGCCACCGGCAGTTCGGTCCCGGCCGCCAGCAGCGCCTTCGCACCGTCCACTTTGGTGTCGAAGACCCGGCGGAAGGACTCCGGGTCCTTCTCGGCGAGCAGCTTGTCCTCGATCACGCCCGCCGCGTAGACCAGCCCGTCGAGCCTGCCGTGCTCGGTGTGGACCTCCTTGACCAGCCGGTGCACGGCTTCGGCGTCGCGGACGTCGAGCGCGTGGTAGCGGGCGGGGCTGCCCAGTTCGGCCAGTTTCGCCAGGGTGGCGGCGACTTCGCGCTGGGCGAGCAGGCGGTTGGCCTCGCGGTCGATCTCGGCCGGGGTGCGGCCCGGTGCGGCGAGCGCGCCCCGCAACTCGGCGAGTGTGACCGCGCCCGCGGTCGCCGGGTCCTCCGGCGCGGTGGGCAGCACCGTGCGGCCGACGAGCTCGATCCGGCACCGGCTTGCCGCGGCGAGCGTTTCGGCGAAGTGCGCGGTGATGCCCCGGCCACCGCCGACGAGCAGCACCACGGAGTCGGCGTCCAGCCCGAGCGCGGCGGCCTCGGCGGCACCGTCCCCGGCGGGCCCGGCGCCGGTGGAGCCGAGCAGGCCCAGCGGGGTTTCCACCAGTTCGAGCGACTGCCGCGCCTCCGCCGAGCGCAGCACCACCGGCGCGCCCTCATCGGTGAGCAGTTCGCGCAGGACCGCCTCGGCCGGGTCCTCACCGTCGATCTCGACCAGCCGGATCGTGCTCTCCGGATACTCGCGGGCCAGGGTGCGGAAGAAGCCGCGCAGGCCGTCGGTGCGCTCGGTCAGCCCGGCGGGGACTCCGGTGATCAGCGTGCCCGGCTGCCCGGCAAGTGCTTCACGGAAGGTGGCGAAGGCTTCGGGGAACAGGGGATCCACGCCGGTGAACGCATCGAGGTGAACCAGTAGGTCCACAGTGGAGTCAGCGGGTTCGGCGCCGCTCTTGGTGAGCAGTGCGGTCAGGCGGTCGGCGTGGGCGCCACCGCCGAGGACACGAAAGGACCGGCCCGCCAGCCTTTCCGGGGCCGCCGGGGTGCCGTTCAGTGCGGCGGGCACGAGTTCGAACCGCTTGGGCGCGACGCCGCCTTCGGGTTCCGGTTCGGGTGTCGATTCCGTGGCGGGGGTGCTGTTCCCGGACAGCTTGGCTTCGAGCAGTCCGGCGATGGCGGCCGCCGTCCGCGCCTTGGACAGCTCCTCCAGTTCCTCGTCGGATCCGGAGTTCAGGCCGAGGCGCACCGCCAGTTCACCGGCGATCTCGGCCCGCTTGATCGAGTCCACGCTCAGATCGGCTTCCAGGTCCAGCTCCGGCTCGATCATGTCGGCCGGGTAACCAGTGCGGTCGCCGATGATCTCGACGACGGCCCGCATCACGTCCACCTCACCGGCGGGCGCGGGTTCGGGTGCGGCCTGGACCTGGGGAACGGCGGCGACCTGAACCGGTTCCGGGACCGGGAGCACCGGCGCGGGCAGGGCGGGCACGCCCTGCTGCGTGCCGAGGTACCCGAGCAGCACGTCACGCTGCGCCGCGACCATTTCGCGGCTGCTGCGCAGGAATTCGGCGATGAGCGCGTCCGGTCCGGTCACTGACGTCTCCTTGCTGGTTAGCTGGACTCGGGTGGCGGGCCGCAGGGCGCCCGCCGGGATGCTGCCGTCGGCGGTCCGCACCAGCTGCCCGTCGACCGTCCACCCAGGACGCTTCACGGGCGGCTCGGTCACCGCTTCACGGCCGTCGAACAGGTGGCTCGCGGTGACGTCCGCCCCGGCGAGCGCGAGCTTGGCCAGTGCTTCGAGGAAGCCTCGCAACCCGCCGTCGCAGGTTACCGTCTGATGTGGACGGTCGCCGAGCACGGCCGCGGTCAGCTTGGTGAGCACCGAGCCGGGCCCCGCTTCGACGAAGATCCTGGCGCCCGCCGCGTACATCGCCTCGATCTGCTCGGCGAACCGCACCGGCGCGCCGATCTGCGCGGCCAGTTCGGCGCGGATCGCGTCCGGCCGCGCCGGGTACTCGCTCGCCGTGCGGTTCGACCACACCGGCCGGGTGGGCGCGCCGATCTGGTGCTGCGCCAGTACTTCGGCGAACCGGCTTTCCGCGCCGGCCACCACCGGGCTGTGGAAGGCACACGCGACCGGGATGCGCTTCGCGCTGAACCCGGCCTCGCGCAGGATCGTGATGGCTTTGCCCACTTCGGCCGTCGGCCCGGAAATGACCGTCTGCGCCGGGGAATTCCGGTTCGCGGTGACCACCGTGCCGAGCCCGGCGAGCGCGGCGTCGACCTCGTCGGCACCGGCGGACACGGCCGCCATCGTGCCGGGATCGTCCCCGGCCGCGGCCAGGATCGACTCGGCGCGGGCGGCGGACAGCTCCAGCAGGGTCGCCGGATCGATGGCGCCCGCGACGCTGAGCGCGACCAGCTCGCCGTAGCTGTGCCCGGCGGTCATCGCGGGCCGGACGCCCGCCTGGGCCAGCAGCTCGGCGACCGCGAGCCCGGCGATGCCCAGCACGGGCTGCGCGACCCGGGTGTCGGTGATCGCGGCCTTGCGGGCGGCGGCCGCGTCGCGGTCGAAGTCCGCGGGCGGGAACAACTCCCGCAGCCACCGCTCGCCGAGACGGAGGTACCGGTGCAGTTCCGGGAAGTGGACGAAGAGTTCGGCGAGCATGCCGGGCTTCTGGCTGCCCTGCCCGGGGAACAGGAACGCCACCTCCCCGGTGACCGGCGGTTCGGGCGCGGGCTCGCTCAGCCGCGAGATCAGCTCACCGACGCTGCTCGCGACCACGGCGATCCGGACCGGCCCGGGGCGCGTGTCCGACCGGCGCGCCGCGACGAGCGCGAGGTCCCGCAGCCGCCAGCGCCCGGACCGCGCCTGCTCCAGCAGCTTTTCCGCGTCGGCGGGATCGCGGAACAGGAACAGCTCGGCCGGCCAGGCGTCCAGGGTGTGCCGTGGCGGCGGGCCGTCGTGGTGCGCGGTCAGCACCGCGTGGAAGTTGGTGCCACCGAAGCCGAACGCGCTGACCCCGGCGATCCGCTCGGATGAGGCCCACGGGCTCGGCGAAGCGTGGAACTCGAACGGGCTGGTTTCCGCCTGCCACGCCGCGTTCGGCTTGGTCACGTGCAGCGTCGGCGGCTTGACCCCGGTGTGCAGCGCCAGTGCCGCCTTGATCAGCCCGGCCAGCCCCGCCGCGCACTTGGTGTGCCCGATCTGCGACTTCACCGAGCCGAGCGCGCAGCTCGACGGCTCGGCGCCCGCCTCGGTGAACACGCTGGTCAGCGTGGTCAGCTCGGTGCGGTCACCGACCACGGTCCCGGTGCCGTGTGCCTCGACCAGCCCGACCGCCGCCGGGGAGATGCCCGCCGAGGTGTACGCGCGCTCCAGCGCCGCGCGCTGGCCCTCCGGCCGGGGCGCGGTCAGCCCGAGCGACCGCCCGTCGCTGGCGCTGCCCACCCCCTTGACCACGGCGTAGATCCGGTCGCCGTCACGTTCCGCATCGGACAGTCGCTTGAGGACCAGGCAGGCCACGCCCTCACCGAGCGCGATGCCGTCGGCGGAGTCGTCGAAGGTGCGGGACCGGCCGGTCGGCGAGAGCGCGTGCACCGAGGAGAACAGCACGTAGTCGTTGATCCCGTTGTGCAGGTCGGCGCCACCGCACAGCACCACGTCGCTGGTGCCCGCGACCAGTTCCTTGCACGCCACGTCGAGCGCGGCGAGGGAGGAGGCGCACGCGGCGTCGACGGTGTAGTTCGCGCCGCCGAGGTCGAGCCGGTTCGCGATGCGACCGGCGATCACGTTCGCCAGCATGCCGGGGAAGGAGTCCTCGGTCAGCTCCGGCAGCTGACCGGCCAGCGCGGGCGGCACCTGGTCCACATAGGACGGCAGGACCGCGCCGAGGGTGGCCGCGTTGGACAGGTCGCTGCCCGCCTCGGCGCCGAAGACCACCGAGGTGCGGGTGCGGTCGAACGAGCCGAGCGCGGCGTCGTCCAGCGCGCGCCGCGCGGCTTCCAGCGCGAGCAGCTGCACCGGCTCGATGCTGCCCAGCGACGCGGGCGGAATGCCGTACCGCAGCGGGTCGAACGGGATCTCGGGCAGGAAACCGCCCCATTTGGACTTGCTGGCGCCGGATTCGTAGTGCACCGCGGGATCCCAGCGGTGCGGCGGCACCTCGGTGACCGAGTCGGTGCCGCTCAGCACGTTCGCCCAGAACTCGGCGAGATCGGCGGCACCGGGGAACATGCCCGCCATGCCGACGATCGCCACGTCCAGCGGCTTGGCCGCGGGCTTCGGGGCGTCCTCACCACGCAACCGCCCCGCGCTCTCGGCCAGGAAGTCCGCCGCGCCCGAACTCACGGACTCGTGCAGTCGCGCGAGCGTGGTCACCGACGACCGGAGCACCGCGACTTCACCGGCCATGAACATGCCCTCGGCGAGCTGGCGGTCTTCGCCGACCTCGCGCAGCTCGGCGCCGACGCGCTCGATGCCCTTGCTGGCCAGGCGGAGCCTGCCGACGTTGAGCTGCTCCAGCTCGGCCCACGCCTGCTTGTCCGGCACGCCTTCGGCACGCAGCCGGTCGCGGATGCCGGTGAAGTCCTCGGTGAACGGGCTGCGCACGCAGCGCGTGGCGTGGCCCGGCGCGGTTTCCAGCAGCGCGGTGCCGGTCGCGGCGACCACCTCGCGCTGGAACGCGGGCAGGATCGCGCCGTGGCCGACGGCCTCCTCGGTGAACAGGTACGCGGTGCCCATCAGCACGCCGAACTTCGCGCCGCGGGCGGTCAGCGGCGCGGCCATCGCGGCCACCATCGCCGCCGAGCGCTCGTCGTGGATGCCGCCGGCGAAGTAGACCTCGACGCCGTCCAGGTCACCGGCCTCCAGCAGGGTGTCCAACTGCGCCTCCCACAGCGGGAAGCTGGTGCGCGGCCCCACGTGACCACCGCATTCGGAGCCCTCGAAGACGAACCGGCGCGCGCCCGAGCGCAGGAACTGGGCCAGCAGGCCGGGGGAGGGCACGTGCAGGTAGGTGCGGATGCCGTCGGCCTCCAGCGCGCTCGCCTGCGCGGGACGGCCACCGGCCACGATCGCGTGTGTCGGCCGCAGCTCACGCACGGCTTCGAGCTGCGCGGAGCGCGTCTCCTCCGGCGCGAATCCGAGCACGCCGACGCCCCACGGCCGGTCGCCGATCGCGGCCTTGGTCTGTTCCAGCAGTTCGCGGGTTTGGTCGCGGCCGGACAGCGCGAGCGCGACGAACGGCAGTGCGCCGGCTTCGGCGACGGAAACGGCAAAACCGGCGCGATCGCTCACCCGGGTCATCGGTCCCTGCGCGATCGGCAATTTCGCGTCGTACTCGACTTTTACACTTTTCACGGCTTCGCGAATTCCGCGAATCGCGGCGCGTGTGGTGCCCCAGCGATCCGCGAACTTTTTCGCCAGAAATCCGTCCTGGCCGATTTCCAGGGTGTGCCCACCGCGGTTGAGCACGCGGCGGCCGTCGGCCACGGTGGTCTCCGAACCGTCCATTCCCCGCACCGCCGCGGCGATTCCGGCGGGCAATCCGGTTTCGGGCAGCAGGGCGAGCTGGGAATCGAGCACCACCCCGGCCGCGCCACCCACCATCGCCGCGACCGCGGTGCGCGGGCCGATGCCACCGCAGGCCCACACCGGCAGGTCCGTCGCCGCGACCAGCCGCTGCAGCAGGACGAAGGTGCTCAGTTCGCCGACCGGGCCACCGCATTCGTGGCCGCGGGCGATCAGCCCGTGTGCCCCGGCCGCGATCGCCCGCTCGGCCTCACCGAGGCTGGTCACCTCGGCCAGTACCTGGAGACCACTGGGGATTTCCCCCATCTCCCAAGGCGAATCCGCGCCGATCACCACCGTGCGGGCCCGCTCGGGCAGATCTGCCGGCCGCAGGCCGCACCCGGCGACCGGGCGCACGCCGAACTCGCGCGAGGTCCATTCGGCCACGCGGTCGAGTTCTTCGCGGGCCCGCGCCCCGAGTTCCAGCACGCCGAGCGCGCCTGCCTGGCACGCCGCGGCGACGAGCCGGGCGCCGGAAAAGCCGCGGGGGCCCAGTGCGAGGACGAGGCCGGCCGCCGATCGGGTATTCACCGAATTCACCGTAAATTCCTCAGTGTTCGCCAGTGCTTGGGGGGTGACCTGCTGGACGTGACCCGCTGTGCCGGTCCGTGCCGATTTTCCGCCGAAAGCATCACTCGTGAGTGGCGGCGATGAACTCAAAAGTGTGATGCCGGGTCAATTTAGGTTGGCCTTGGCCACCGCGTCAACGGTGCTGACCTGCGGGTCAAGCGGCAGCCAAGCGGCGGCCAAGTGCTCGGCAAGCCACTCAGGAAAGCTGCCCCGGAAAAGCTGGATATTCCGCGTGTAACCAGCACGTCAACAATTCATGAATCCGGGTCGGGTGAATCGCCTACACCGAGAACCGGGCGTCCAGCCCGGCGGTGATGGCCTGGACGCCTTCGCGGTAGACCTGCTCGCGCGCGGCCTCGTCCTGGCCGACGAACCAGCCGGGCAGCGGGCTGCGCGCGGCATTGGTCAGCTCCACGCTGATCAGCCCGTGCATGGTCGTCCACAGCAGATAGGAGTACCGCCGGGCGTCCTCATCGGAGGCACCCGGCGGGCTGGCGCGGTCAACCACGTGGGTGAACCCGGAACGCAGCACGCTCAGCCGCAGCGCCGGATCCGGGTCGAAGTCGGCCACCGGGCGCTCGAACATGAACGCGTACCTGGCCGGGTTCTCCAGCGCGAACCGCCGGTACGCCAGCGCGAGGTCGAGCAGGTCCCGCGCGCGGTCACCCGAGCGCGGCGGCAGCGCGGCGAAGGCGGCGTCCAGCTGCTCGAAGGCCCGTTCGTAGAGCGCGTCCAGCACTCCCGCGCGCCCGCCGAAGCGGCTGTACACGCCGATCGTGGAGGAGCCGGCGGCTTCGGCGAGGTTGCGCACGGTGAGCCCGCCGACGCCCTGCTCGGCCAGCACGCGGACGGCGGCGCGCAGGAAGCGCTCCCTGGTCTCGGCGGCCGACCGCGCCGCGCTCTCCCGTGCCGCCATGGTCGTCCCCGTTTCCTCGGCTCCGCCGCGGAAACATACTTCATCAAGTAGTGGCCGGTGCCCACATGCGATCGATGGTCGCGGCGGCGCGCGCCCGGCGCTTCAGGCCGGCGAAGCTGTGCTTGGCGGGCACGAGCAGCGCGGTCAGCCAGGTGCGGCGGTACTCCACCAGTGCCTCGGCCACCTGCCGATGCCGGACGCAATGCACCAGGCCCGGGGTGCCGAGCCGGTGCCTTCCGGCGTGCTTGCTCGCGGGCATCTTCCCTCCGTCGATCGATCACCGGCACCGTACGCAACGTGGCCGCGAATCCGGCGTAGTCGCGCGGCGTGTCACCCAAATCGGTTCGGTAACGACCACTCACGGTGGTACCGCGAGCGAGCTGGTTGAATGCGGCCATGCTGCGTGTGGGGCTGACCGGCGGGATCGGGGCGGGCAAGTCGACGGTGGCGACCCGGCTCGCCGAGCACGGGGCGCTGGTCATCGACGCCGACCGCATCGCGCGCGAGGTGGTGGAGCCGGGGACCGACGGCCTGGCCGAGGTGGTCGCCGCGTTCGGCGAGGACGTGCTGACCGACGACGGCTCGCTCAACCGCCCGGCGCTGGCCGCCAAGGCCTTCGCCGACGACGAGTCGCGGCGCAAGCTCAACGCGATCGTGCACCCGAGGGTGGGCGCGCGCACCGCCGAGCTGATGGGCCAGGCCGCCGCCGACGGCATCGTGGTGCACGACGTGCCGCTGCTGGTGGAGAACGGCCTCGCCGCGCACTACCACCTGGTGCTGGTGGTCGACGCGGACCCGGAGGTGCGGGTGCGGCGGCTGGTCGAGTCGCGCGGCATGGCCGAGGCCGACGCGCGCGCCAGGATCGCCGCACAGGCCAGCCCCGAGCAGCGCCGCCTGGTCGCCGACGTGTGGCTGGACAACGGCGGCGCGCCGGACATCGTGCTGTCCGAAGTGGATGCGCTGTGGGCCGACCGGATCGTGCCGTACGAGGCGAACGTCCGGCTGCGGCGGGTGCGCCCGCTGCCCTCGCTCAAGCCGGTGCCCCACGACGACACCTGGCCGGTGCAGGCCGAGCGGGTGATCGCGCGGGTGCGCGCGGCCGTCGGGCCCAAGGGCGAGAACATCGAGCACATCGGGCCGACCGCCGAACCGGGCACCGAGGCACCCGACGTGATCGACCTGCGGCTCACCGCGAACGCCGACGTCACCGAGGAACTGGCCGCCGCCGGGTTCCCGCGCGACCCCGAGGACCCGCCCGGCCTGCACCGCGGTGCCGACCCGGGGCGCCCGGTCACCATCAGCGTGGTGTGAGCAGCCCGCGTTCGTAGGCCACCGCCACCGCCGCGGCCCGGTCCTTCACCCCGAGCTTCGCGTAGGCGTGCAGCAGGTGCGTCTTGACCGTGGCCTCGCTGATGAACAGCTTCGCCGCGGCCTCCTTGTTCGTCGAACCGCGGGCGACCAGCCCGAGCACCTCCAGTTCGCGCCCGCTCAGCGGCTCCCTGGCCGGCGCGCGCAGCTGCGCCATCATCCGGCTGGCCACCGCCGGGGACAGCACCGACTCGCCGCGCGCGGCCGCCCGCACCCCGCGGAACAGGTCCTCCTTCGGCGAGTCCTTGAGCAGGTAACCGGTGGCCCCGGCTTCGATCGCGGGCAGCACGTCGGAGTCGGTGTCGTAGGTGGTCAGCACCAGCACCTTGGCCGGGTTGCCGCGCCTGGCCAGCTCGGTGATCGCGGCGGTCCCGTCCAGGCCGGGCATGCGCAGGTCCATCAGCACCACGTCGGGCCGCAGCCGCTCGGCCAGCTCGACCGCCTCCGCGCCGTCGGCGGCCTCGCCGAGCACCTCGAACCCGTGCTCCGGGGTGAAGATGCCGCGCAGGCCGTCGCGGACCACCGGGTGGTCGTCGGTGATGAGCAGGGTGATCATCGGTCCTCCACCGCGGTGATGGCGGGCAGGTTCACCGAGATCGCGGTGCCCGCGCCCGGTTCGGACTCCACGTGCAGCGAACCGGCCAGCCGTTCGGCGCGCTGCCGCATCCCGCTCAGCCCGTAGCCGTCCGGCCGCGGCCCGGCCGGGTCGAAGCCGCGCCCGTCGTCGCGCAGGTCCAGCGTCACCTGATCCTCCATGTAGGACAGCGTCAGCCCGGCGCGGCCCGCGGCGGCGTGCTTGTCCACATTGGTCAGCGCCTCCTGGGTGATCCGCAGCAGGGTGGCCTCCACCTCGGGGTGCAGCGGGCGGACCGTGCCGGTGGTGGTGAACTCGATCGGCACGCCGGTGCGGTCGGACCACCGCCCGGCCACCCCGCGCAGCGCGTCGGGCAGCTGCGCGGCGTCCAGCGCCTCCGGCCGCAGGGCGTGCACCGCGCGCCGCGCCTCGGCGAGGTTCTCCCTGGCCAGCGCGGTGGCCAGGTCGAGGTGGCGGTCGCGGTCGGCAGGCTCGTTCCGCGCGGCCTCGAGCTGGGTGATGATGCCGGTGAAGCCCTGGGCCAGGGTGTCGTGGATCTCGCGGCTGAGCCGCTGCCGCTCGTCGAGCACCCCGGCCTCGCGTGCCTGCGCGAGCAGCTGCCGGTGCAGCCCGGCGTTCTCGGTCATCGCGGCTTCCAGCTTCTCCAGCGTTTCGCGGCGCTTGGCGCTCTGCTCCATCAGCTTGTCGCCCATCAGCGAGCCACCGGCGATGGCCAGCGTCTGCACCAGCACCACCGGGATGAACACCTCGGGCGACTCGCTCAGCGCCTCCCTCGGCCCGCCCCCGGCCAGGCTGTTGATCAGCACCGAGGTGGTGAGCAGGCCGAGCAGCATCAGCCAGACCGGGCGCAGGCGCAGCGCGTGGAAGAAGCCGACGATCAGGAACAGCAGGTACAGCGTCTCCCTGGCCATCAGCACGCTCGCCAGCGCCAGCAGCCCGGCCAGCGAGAGCAGCGGCCACCACTGGTTGTCCGGCACGCGCAGCCGGGGCAGCGTGTCGGTCAGCGCGACCCAGCACAGCGCCACGCCCGCGAGCACCAGCGTCGTGCGCTGGTGCCCGGCGGGCTGGCTGGACGAGATCGGCTGGATCGCCACGCACAGGCCGAGCATGAGGTAGGGGAACCACAGCTCGACCCGCCGCGCCCACGGTGCCCACTGCGCCGGGGTGTCGTCGGACAACCCGGTCCAGCTCGGCCGCTCCTGCATCGTCCGCACCACGGCATTATCCGCCACGATCACAGCCGCAGGTCCCGGAACGACGGCCACAGCTGCGGCAGCGGCGCCGACGGCCCGGTGGCCAGCCAGATCGGCACGCCCTGGGTGAACATCGGGGCGGGCAGTCCGGTGTCCACCACGCCCACCTGGTCCACCCGCGCGAAGTGCGCCCGCAGCACCGGGCTGTCCGCGCCGACGTAGAGCACGGTGTCCGCCGAAGCCGGGAGAGTGGCCAGCGTCCAGTACCCGCGGTTGCCGCTGTACGGCTCGGGCAGGCCGCGTTCCGGGCCGTAGTGGTCCAGCGCGGAGGCCTGCCAGTACACCTGCGTGACGATCGCCGTCCGCGCCCGCTGCTCCGGGGGCAGCGAACGATGGACCGCGGCCACCGCGTCGGCGAACTCCGGCCAGCCGCGTTCGGCCGAAGTGAACAGCGGCCGCGGCAGGCCGGGGTTGGCGTCGAGCACGTGCGCGGGCAGCACCGGCAGGGTCAGCGGGACGGCGATCACCGCGCTGAGCGCGTACACCGGCCAGGTCGCCAGCCACCGCCACCACCGCCGCGCCCGCCCGGCCTCGAGGTGGACCGCGGCGACCGCCCAGCACAGCGGGAACAGGCCGGCCACGTAGTAGAAGCGACCGCCCGCCACCGCGAACAACACGGTCAGCGCCAGCAAGGTCCAGCCGAGGAAGCGCAGCGACGGGGTGCGCAGCAGTCGCCACAGTCCGTAAAGGACGAGCACCACACCGACCACCAGCCCGGCCGAAGCCAGTGCCAGCACGGGGTAGGCGAGCGCGGCGGCCACCTTGTCCGGGTTCTCGTCGCCGATCGCCTCGCCCATTTCCAGCTGCGGCCAGCCGTTCGCCGCCTGCCACAGCACGGTCGGCACCGCGGCCAGCACCGCGACACCCGCGCCCAGCCACAGCTTCGGCCTGGTCAGCAGCTCACGCGGGCCGAGCCAGGCCGCGAACAGCAGCGCCACCACCCAGAACGCCGGGATCAGGAACTTGACGTTCAGCGCCAGCCCGGTGACCACGCCCGCCCAGAGCAGCAGCCCGTCGGACCGCGTGCGCAGCCACCGGACGAGCAGCCACAGCACCACCGTCCACAGGAAAGGGTCCATTGTGGACGTGGCGAGGTAGTGGCCGCTGCCGAGGAACTGCATGCTGACCGCGAACGCGCCCGCCGCCAGCACCTGCGCCCGCGTGCCACCGCCGAGCTCTCGGGCGATCAGCGCGGTGAGCACGGCCGACGCCACCACCGCCAGCACCGCGGGCAGCCGCAGCGCCCACACCGAACCGGGCGCGAGCAGGTCCATCAGGTGCGCGAGCAACGGCAGCGCGGGCGGCTGGTCGGCGTAGCCCCAGTCGAGGTGCCTGCCCGCGGCCAGGAAGTACAGCTCGTCGCCGAAGTACCCGTAGCGGCCGTTGACCAGCAGCAACACCGCCGCCATCGCGCCGGCCACGGCGAACACCGGCCCCTTGGCGAGCGGGCGGACCGCCTCGTCCGCCCGCGCCTCCAACGTGGTCGTCACCGGCTCACTCCCAGCGGAAGAACCGGGCGGCGAGCCCACCGCAGACCAGCGCGACCACCACCAGCGCCGCGAGCTGCAGCAGCTCCGGGCTGCCCCCGGACCAGGTCTCGCGCATGCCGTTCAGCGTCGCGCCCAGCGGCAGCACGTCGGCCACCGGCTGCAGGAAGGACGGCAGGTCCTCCTTGCGCACCCACACCCCGCCGAGCGCCAGCATCGGGAAGAACACCGCGGCACCGACGCCGCCCGCGGTCCGCCCGGTCGGGACCAGCGCCGCGATCAGCAGGCCCACCGAGAACAACGCACCCGTGCCGAGCACCGCCACCAACAGGAAGCCGCCGAGATTGGCGGGCAGCGCCATGCTCAGCACCGCCGCGCCGAAGCCGACGATGAGCAGCACCACCACCAGCGCCGCGGCCAGGTTCACCACGAGTTGCGCGGTGAGCAGCCGGACCGGCGGCACCGGGCTGGCCGACAACCGCCGCAACACGCCCTTCTCCCGGTAGGTCGCCATCGCCGTCGGGAACATCGTCAGCGCCAGCATGGCCAGCAGGACCGCCACCGACAGCGGCGCGATGAAGGTATCCAGCGGAACCTTGCCGCCGAAGTCCTCCGACGGCTGCCGGGCGCCCGGCACCAAGCCGAACACCACCAGCAGCGCGACCGGCACGCCGAGCACCACGATCGCCGCGCCGGGGTCGCGCAGGAACAGCTTCGCCTCGACCGCGGTCAGTTTCCCCAGTGCGCGCATCACGCGTCCTCCAGCTTCCGGCCGGTCAGCGCCACGAAGGCGTCGTCCAAAGTGGTCTGTTCCACGCGCAGCTCACCGGCGATGATCTGCCGCCGCGCGAGCACCGAGCTGACCGCGTGCAGCAGGTTCCCGGTGCCGGTGACCACCACCACACCGCCCTGCCGGTCGACCCGGCGCACCTCGGGCAGCGCGGTGAACGCCTCGTCCTCGATCGCCGCCGACGGGCGGAACCGGATGCGCTGCTCGTCGTCCACCCCGGCGACCAGGCCGGCCGGCGTGTCGATGGCCACCACGCGGCCGGAGTCGATCACCGCGATCCGGTCGCAGAGCCGCTCGGCCTCCTCCATGAAGTGGGTGACCAGCACGATGGTCACGCCGCCGGCGCGGATGTCCTCGATCAGCTGCCAGGTGTCGCGGCGGGCCTGCGGGTCCAGCCCGGTGGTCAGCTCGTCGAGCACGGCCACCTCGGGGCTGCCGATCAGCGCCAGCGCGATGGACAGCCGCTGCTTCTGCCCGCCGGAGAGCTTCTTGTAGGCGGTGTCCCGCTTGTCCGTGAGCCCCAGGTCGGCCAGCAGCCGGTCCGGATCGGCGGGGTTGCGGTAGAAGGAGGCGTAGAGGTCCAGTGCCTCCCGCACCTTCAGCTTCTCGGGCAGTTCGCTTTCCTGGAGCTGCACACCGAGCCGCTGGCGCAGCTCGGCGGTGTCCCGCCGCGGGTCGAGCCCGAGCACCGAGATGGTGCCCTCGTCGGGCTGGCGCAGCCCTTCCAGGCATTCGACCGTGGTGGTCTTGCCCGCCCCGTTCGGCCCCAGGATGCCGAAGATCTCCCCGCGTTCGACGGTGAACGAAACCCCGTCCACCGCCCGTTTTTCCCCGTAGCGCTTGTGCAGCCCGGATACCTCGATGATCGGCATCGGCGCGTCCCCTTTCCCTGTGTGCCACCAGAGTGGCGGGGGAGCGGGGGTTTCCGGATCGCCTCGGCGGCCAGAACAACGGTCCACCGGCGGGTGCCGCGCATCCACCGATCGGTGGACCGGCGGCTCAGCCCCGGGACAGGCGGTCGGCGATGCGCGTGGTCTCCGGCAGGCGGAAGCGCGGGGTCAGGCGGAGCAGTGCGCGGCCGACCACCTCACCGCTGTCATACAGCGGCGACCACGCGCCGCGCTCGGGTCCGGGCGGTTCGTGACCGCCGAGCTTTTCAGCGCGCCGAGCAGCGGGGGCAACTCGCGGAAGGCGAACAACCCTGGTACGTAAGGGAAATCGACTTCACCCTCGACCACTGCCTGGTCCACGACGGCCAGCGTGTCCAGGTCCAGCCCGGTCACCGCGGCCACGTCCAGCCCGGCGGCGCCTCCCGGAGCACCGAGGGCGCGAGCCGTTCCTGCACCGCCACCGCGTCCTCCACAGTGGACGGCCAGCCGGTCACTTCCGCAGCCACGTCAGGTGTTCACCGCCGGAGCCGAGCCAGTCGCGCAGCCGGTAACCGTGCGCGGCGAGGCCTTCGACGGTGGCGTACGTGGTTTCGAGCGCACGCTGCGCGGCCTTCTCGGTGACCAGCCCGGCGACGGTGGCTTCGAGCAGCTCGTCGGTGTCGATCACCTCGAGGC
The DNA here is from genome assembly GCF_003312875.1 of Amycolatopsis albispora. NCBI lineage: Bacteria > Bacillati > Actinomycetota > Actinomycetes > Pseudonocardiales > Pseudonocardiaceae > Amycolatopsis > Amycolatopsis albispora. Next base: position 3,190,783 of record NZ_CP015163.1, on the reverse strand, counting down.
CATCGCCGTCGCGCAGCACGATGTCCACGTAGAGATCGGTCGCCCGCCAGATCCGCCCGTCCGTCTCCACCTCCACCACGTCGAGGTAGAAGTCCTGGTCGCGCTCGTGGCCGGGGCTGAACCAGAAGTCGGTGATCCGCAACCCGCGCGCGGGCAGCAGCCACGACTCGAGGTAGTGGAACTGCGCGCGGCCGGGCGCGTGACGCGCCATGTACAGCCCGTAGGACTCGACCTGGAAGCGTTCGACCTCCCGCACGATGCCCTTGTTGTCGGTGTTTTCGGCGTTGTCCGGGTCGAAGGTCTCCACTTTGGGCGGATGTGCGCTCATCGGCCCATCTTCCCGGTTAGGGTCTGGCCGGGAAGATCGAGGGGAAGCACATGTTCGGCATCATCCGGCCCTGCCGCCACCGCCTGTCCGAAAGCCTGCACGCCGACTGGCTGGCGCACCTGTGCGGCCTCTGCCTGGCGCTGCGTGACGAGCACGGGCAGCTGGCGCGCGTGGTCACCAACTACGACGGCCTGGTCATCTCGGCGCTGGTGGAGGCGCAGTCACCGAGGCCGGACGGCCGCCGCGACGCCGGGCCGTGCCCGTTGCGCGCGATGCGCCCGACGTCGGTGGCGCGCGGGTCCGGGGCACAGCTGGCGGCCGCGGTTTCGCTGGTGCTGGCGTCGGCGAAGGTCAGCGACCACGTCGAGGACGGCGACGGCGCGTTCGGCCGCAAGGCGGTGGCGGGCGCGGCCCGCCGGGTGGCGTCGCGCTGGGCCGAGCAGGGCAGCCGCACCGGCTCGCGGATCGGCTTCGACACCGCCGTGCTCACCGAGGCGGTGGACCGGCAGGGCGAGGTCGAGCGCGCGGTCCGCCTCGGCGACCCGGTCCTGCTGGCCACCGAGCCGACCGAGGAGGCCACCGCGGCCGCGTTCGCGCAGACCGCGGTGCTGGCCGGGCGGCCGGGCAACGTGGCGCCGCTGACCGAGGTCGGTAGGCTGTTCGGCCGGGCGGCGCACCTGCTCGACGCGGTCGAGGACCTGGCGGAGGACACCGAGACCGGCGCGTGGAACCCGCTGCTGGCCACCGGCGCGACCGTGGCCGAGGTGCGCCGCCACTGCGACGACGCCGTGCTCGGCGTGCGGCTGGCGATGCGGGAGGCGAGCTTCGAAAACGGCAAGCTGGTGCACGCGCTGCTGGTGCACGAGCTGGAGCAGGCGGTCCGCCGGACCTTCGGGCACCTGGAGATCGAAGCGCACCACCCCGGCGGGCAGTCGCCGTACGGGCACCCCGGGCACTACGGACCGTACGGGCAGCCGGGGCCGCCACCCGGCCCGCCGGGGGCGACCGGTCCCGGCGGCAAGCCGCCCAAGAAGAACAAGAAGCGCGGCCCCGGCCCGCACGACGGCGACGGTGGCTGCTGCTGGGTGCCGAAGTTCCGGGTGCCGCCGCGCAGGCGGAACGCGGTGCTGGGCTGCCTGGTCGCCTTCTACCAGTGCTGCAGCTGCCAGAACTGCTGCCGCGACCCGTACCCGGGGCCGTGGAGCGGCAAGCCGCACGACGCCTGGTGCGACAGCTGTGACTGCTGCGACTGCGGGTGCGACTGCTGAGTCCGGCCCGACCTGCGGATCTGAAACTGTCGGTGGGTGCGCCTACCCTGGACCCGTGGCTTTCGCAACCGAACACCCCGTGCTGGCGCAGTCCGAGTTCCGCCCCGTCTCCGAGGTCCCCCGGGCCGACGGGCGGTTCAAGGTGGTCAGCGACTACGCGCCCGCCGGCGACCAGCCCGCGGCGATCGACGAGCTGGAGCGGCGGATCAAGGCCGGTGAGAAGGACGTCGTGCTGCTCGGTGCCACCGGTACCGGCAAGTCGGCGACCACCGCCTGGCTGATCGAGCGGGTCCAGCGGCCCACGCTGGTGATGGCGCCGAACAAGACGCTGGCCGCCCAGCTGGCGAACGAGCTGCGCGACTTCTTCCCGCACAACGCGGTCGAGTACTTCGTCAGCTACTACGACTACTACCAGCCCGAGGCGTACATCGCGCAGACGGACACCTACATCGAGAAGGACTCGTCGATCAACGACGACGTCGAACGGCTGCGCCACTCGGCCACGATGAACCTGCTCTCGCGGCGTGACGTGATCGTGGTCGCCAGCGTGTCCTGCATCTACGGCCTGGGCACGCCGCAGTCCTATCTCGACCGGTCCACGAAGCTGGCCGTCGGCGCCGAGGTCGAGCGGGACACCCTGCTCCGCGCGCTGGTCGACGTGCAGTACACGCGCAACGACATCGCGTTCGCGCGGGGCACCTTCCGGGTGCGCGGGGACACCGTGGAGATCATCCCGGCGTACGAGGAGCTGGCCATCCGGGTCGAGTTCTTCGGCGACGAGATCGACAAGCTGTACTACCTGCACCCGCTGACCGGCGAGATCGTGCAGGAGCTGGACGAGGTGCGCATCTTCCCGGCCACCCACTACGTGGCCGGGCCGGAGCGCATGGAGAAGGCGATCCAGGGCATCGAGGCCGAGCTGGAGGAGCGGCTGGCCGAGCTGGAGAAGCAGGGCAAGCTGCTGGAGGCGCAGCGGCTGCGCATGCGGACCAGCTACGACATCGAGATGATGCGCCAGGTCGGGTTCTGCTCGGGCATCGAGAACTACTCGCGGCACATCGACGGCCGCCCGGCCGGGTCCGCCCCGGCCACCCTGATCGACTACTTCCCGGACGACTTCCTGCTGGTCATCGACGAGTCGCACGTCACGGTGCCGCAGATCGGCGGCATGTTCGAGGGCGACATGTCCCGCAAGCGGAACCTGGTGGAGTTCGGCTTCCGGCTGCCCAGTGCCACCGACAACCGGCCGCTGACCTGGGAGGAGTTCTCCGACCGGATCGGCCAGACGGTGTACCTGTCGGCGACGCCGGGGCCGTACGAGATGGGGCAGACCGGTGGTGAGTTCGTCGAGCAGGTGATCCGGCCGACCGGGCTGATCGATCCCGAGGTGGTGGTCAAGCCGACCGAGGGGCAGATCGACGACCTGGTGCACGAGATCCGCGAGCGGGCCGAGAAGGACGAGCGGGTGCTGGTCACCACGCTGACCAAGAAGATGGCCGAGGACCTCACCGACTACCTGCTCGAGCTGGGCATCCGGGTGCGGTACCTGCATTCCGAAGTGGACACCCTGCGGCGGGTGGAGCTGCTGCGGCAGCTGCGTTCCGGTGACTTCGACGTGCTGGTCGGCATCAACCTGCTGCGGGAGGGGCTGGACCTGCCCGAGGTTTCGCTGGTGGCCATCCTGGACGCGGACAAGGAAGGCTTCCTGCGCAGTGGGACGTCGCTGATCCAGACCATCGGGCGGGCCGCGCGGAACGTGTCGGGTCAGGTGCACATGTACGCGGACAAGATCACCGACTCGATGCAGCACGCGATCGACGAAACGAACCGCCGCCGGGCGAAGCAGATCGCCTACAACACCGAGCGCGGGGTGGACCCGCAGCCGCTGCGGAAGAAGATCGCCGACATCCTGGACCGGGTGTACTCGGAAGCCGAGGATTCGGAGGAGGTCGCCGTCGGTGGTTCGGGGCGCAACGCCTCGCGAGGCAAAAAGCCGGAACAGGGCGGCGGGGGCCGCAGCTCGGGTGTGCTGGTGGACAAGGACGTGGCGGGCATGCCACGCGCGGAGCTGGCGGACCTCATCCAGTCGATGACCGACCAAATGATGCAGGCCGCGCGGGACCTGCAGTTCGAACTGGCCGCGCGCCTGCGAGACGAGGTCGCCGACCTGAAGAAGGAACTACGAGGCATGGACGCCGCCGGCATCAAGTAACCCCGGCAGGCGCTTTCGGGCGGGCCCATCCGGAGGGCCTGTCTGGGCGCGTCCACGGTCCGGCCTGATGGAGCCGCCCGTGCACGAACCTTACGGCTCGGTGCGATGGGCTTACCTGGACCGCGCCCGCCGCGGCTTGGTGCGATGGGCCCGTCTGGGCAGCGCGTCCCGCGGCCCGGTGCGATGGGCCGGTCTGGGCAGCGCGTCCCGCGGCTCGGTGCGATGGGCGTGCCGGGCAACGCACCCTGCGGCTTGGGTTCGATGGATCCGTCCGGCAGTGCACCCCGGTTCGCTGCCCGGGCAGCGCGTCCCGCAGCCGGGGTTGTGCCGGGCGGTTGGGTGTCCGTTGCTCCGCCGGGCCACGGGGGCCGGTGCATCCGATGGTGCCCTTGCCTGAGGACGCGGCGGTTCGCGGCCCGCTGCAGGGCCTGGCGGTTGGCGAACTTGGCCTGTGCGCCGCCCCGATCAGCTGATCTCGGCGGGTCCACCCCGGTTTTTCATGGTGACGACGGCGAAGAACTCGTTGTCAAGGCTGGAAAGAGTACCTTGACAACGAGTTCTTCGCCGTGTCTTTGGCTGTGGACCGGGGCGGGGAAGGGGGACTGTGGCTGGCCCCGCCTTGGCAGCGCCCGCTCGCCACAGCTTCGAATGTCGCTTCGCGCCAAGGGGACCGGGCGCAGCATGAACACGAATGTGGCTTTCGGGGCGAAATCCGCCCCGAAAGCCACATTCGTGTCCCGGCTGCGGCGGCCCGGCTCGAGTTGGGCAGCGGCTGCGCTATGAATGTGGCTTTCATTGCGCCAAACGCTATGAAAGCCACATTCATAGCGTCGGAGGTGTCCGGTGCGCGCCCGGCGAGAGTCAGAGGCGTGGTCGGGTTTCGAGTAGGGGGTCGGCGTCCAGTGACGGGGGAGCCAACCGTGCGGCGGGGGCCTCGACCCCGGCCCACCGCCGGACCGTGGCCGTGGCGGCGGCCGCCTCCGAAGGTGGGAGTTGCGCGATCTTCGCACCGTGATTGCCCCCGGGCACCACATAGCGGTACGAGTCCCGCGAACCGAAGCCCAGCCGGAAAGGCTCGGCGCTCCAAGGGTCGTTCTCCCCATCGACGAAGAGCAGCTGCGAACCGCGCGTGCGCACCCAAAGGTCCACATCCGGCATCGCCAGGTGGTCGAACCGCGGCAACCGCACCGAATCCGGCACATACGTCGCCGCCACGTTCGAGCCCGGGTAGCGCAGCAGGTCAGCCAGGTGCCGCTCGTACGAAGCGGGCATGCCCAGCTGCACCGCCGCCTGGTAGTAGTACGGCACATACCGCGCCAGCTCCTGGTCCGCGTAGGTGTTCAGGCTCTCCACCTTCACGTAGAACTCGAAGATCTCCGCCGTGGACGCCGACGGCCCCGGCACCGAAGCGCAGTCCGACTGCTTCTGGTACTGCCAGAACGTGAAATACGAATCGATGATCGCGATCTCCATCGCCCTGTCCTGCGAGCCGACGATGTCGAAGGTGTAGCCCTTCTCGGCCGCCTCCGCCGAAGCCAGCGCGCCCAGCTCGTCCCGGCGTTTCAGCGACTCGCGCTGGTTGGCGCGCAACGCTTCCCGGCACGCCGGGTCATCGCCCACAGTGGACAGGAACCGGTCGTAGACATCATGCCGGTCGATGACGTCGTTCGGCGCGACGTAGGCGACGGTGCCCTGGACGTCCGACGGGTAGAACCGCCGGAAGTACGTCGCGGTCATGCCGCCCTTGCTCCCGCCGGTGGCCAGCCAGCGGGCCCCGTACATCCCCTTGAACGCCACCGCCACCCGGTGCTGGTCGGTCGCCGCCTGCCAGATGGTCAGCTGCCTGTCCCAGTCCGGCGGTTCCGGCCGCGACGGCGTGAAGTACCGGTACTCCATGGACAGCTGGTTCCCGTCCACCAGCTGCGTGGGCTCCGACCGGTTCGGGTTCTCCGAGACGTTGTACCCGCTCGTGTACATCACCATCGGCGCGCGCACGTCCCGGTGCAGCAGCGTCAGCCGCTGCTCGAACGTGCCCGCGCCGGGCTGCCGGTGGTCGGCGGGCTGGGTGAAGGTCAGCTTGAAGAACCGGAACCCCTCGGGCGCGGGCGCCTCGGCGACCACCGTCAGCCCCGGGATCCGCCGCAAAGCGTCGGCGATGTCCTCAGCCGCCCGCGCGGGAGGTGCGGCGACCACCACAGCCATCAGCAACGCCGCCACCGCGGCCCCGAACCTGCGCATCGCCGAATCTTCACAGAACCGGGCCGCGGTGGGCAATCGGCTGTCCGGATGCGAAAGCCCCGGCCGTCCAGCGCGGACGACCGGGGCTTCGTGCACGACCACCTCAGCTGGTGATGTCCTTCGTGGCGAACCGGCGCGCCGCCAGCAGGCCGAACACCGTGCCGAACAACACCGAGGACAACGCCCCGCTGGCCATGTTCGACCAGTCGATGTCCGTGGAGATCAGGTCGATCCACGCGAACGAGTAGTGCGTCGGCAGGTAGTTCCGCAGGTCCTCGAGCGCGGTGATCTGGTCGAGGATCTGCGACACGATCGCCACCAGCACCGCGCCGCCGACCGCGCCCAGCGGCGCGTCGGTGAGCACGCTGAGCAGCAGCGCCAGCCCGGCCACCCAGGCCAGCTGGATCACGATGTAGACGATCGCCATGCCCAGCGCGAGCAGGCTGTCGGCGAAGGTGACCGCGTCGCCGGTCGGGCTGATCGCGTCACCCGCCCCGTACCAGACCACGCCGACCAGCAACGACACCAGCGGCAGCAGCACCAGCGCGATCGCCGAGAGCAGTGCCGAGACGATCGCCTTCTGCCGCAGCACCCGGTGCCGCGGCACCGGGATGGCGAGCAGGTACTTCAGGCTCGACCAGGACGCCTCGCTGGCGATGGTGTCGCCGAAGAACAACGCCACGATCATCGGCAGCAGGAACGTGCCCGAGACGAACAACGCCAGCACCACGAAGTTCGGCGCGCTCGCGGTGGCCAGGTCGACGAACCCGCCCGAGCGCCGGTTCGGGTTCGCCTCGCCGATCTCGAAGGCGATCACCAGGATGAACGGCAGCAGCGCGACCAGGCCGAGCACCAGCTGCGTGCGCCGCCGCTTGAGCTGGCGCCGCAGTTCCACGCCGAGCCGCAGGGTGCGCCCGGCGCGGTAACCCGCGACGGCACCGTCCGCGCCCACCTCGGTGGGTTCGGCGCTGGCCGCGTCGGACAGCTCCTGCAGCGCGGCCGGATCGGTGTGCACGCCGTGGTCGACCGCGTCATTGGCCTCGGCCAGTTTCTCCGCCTTGCTCATGCGTTCGCCTCCTCTCCGACCAGTTGCAGGAACGCGTCTTCCAGCCGCCGCCGCGGCCCGGCCTGCTCGACCGCGATGCCCGCCTTGACCAGCACGGCCACCGCGTCGGCCCGCTCCATGCCGCCGAGGTCGGCGTGCACCAGCCTGCCTTCGATGTCCACATCGGACACTCCGGCCTCGCGCAGCGTCTCGGCGGCCGCGTCCGGGCGGTCCACCCGGAAGGTCGCCTCGCCGCCGGCCGCCACGATGTCGTTGACCTCACCCGCGGCGACCAGCCTGCCGCGGTGCATCACCACCACGTGGGTGCAGGTCTGCTCCACCTCGGCGAGCAGGTGGCTGGACACCACCACGGTGCGGCCGGTCGCGGCGTACCGCTGCAGCACCTCGCGCATCTGGTGGATCTGTGGCGGGTCGAGCCCGTTGGCGGGTTCGTCGAGCACGAGCAGCTCCGGCAGGCCGAGCATGGCCTGGGCGATCGCCAGCCGCTGCCGCATGCCCTGGCTGTAGGTGCGGACCTTGCGGTGCACCGCGTCGCCGAGGCCGGCGATCTCCAGCGCCTCGGTGAAGTGCGCCTTGTCCGCGGGCCGCCCGGTGGCGTCCCAGTACAGCCGCAGGTTGTCCTGGCCGGACAGGTGCGGCAGGAAGCCGGACCCCTCCACGAACGAACCGATCCGCGACAGCACCGGCGCCCCGGAGGTGACCGTGTGCCCGAACACGCGGATGGTTCCGGAACTCGGCGAGATCAGGCCCATCAGCATGCGCAGCGTGGTGGTCTTCCCGGCGCCGTTCGGCCCGAGCAGGCCCAGCACCTGGCCGGGTTCCACGCGGAAGGACAGGTCCTTCACCGCGGTGAGCCCGCCCGGGTACGACTTCGTCAGGTTCTCGATCACCAGCGGGGTGTCCGCCAGGTCCTCGTCGAGCACGTGTGACCGCTTGCGCCGGATGCCCGCGATCACGGCCACCACCAGCGCGGCGATCAGCGTGCCCGCGATGCCCAGCACCTGCCCGACCGGCCAGCCCGCGCTGACCGCCGTGCCCGGCACCACCGGCACCTCGAGCGCGCTGCCCTCGGCGAGCGAAACCCGGTAGGTGGCCGGCTGCACCGGCGTGGCGTAGGCCTGGTCGGTCGTGCTGACCACGAGCACCAGCGAGTGCCCGGACTCGACCGGCCGCACGATCGGCGGCAGCGTCACGGTGACCTCGGTGGCCGAGCCGTCCGCGGGCAGCGCCGGGATGCGGATCGGCGCGACCGCGTTGCCCGGCAGCGTGCGCGTGCCGTCCTGGCTGGCGTCGTACAGCTTCGCGAACAGCACCGCGCCCTCCGGCGGGACCGGGCCGTTGGCCGCGACCCGCAGCCGGACCGTCGACGAGCCGGTGACCAGCACCTGCGAGTCGACCGGTGCGGAGGCGAAGCGCGCCGACTGACCAGGCGGTTCGACCGAGAACAGCCCGGCCAGGCGCGACGAGCTGGCCGCGACACCGTTGAGCCCCGGGATGCCGCTGACCGCCGCCGGATTGCCGCCCGGCGGGTTCACGATCGGCTGTTCCTGTCCCAGCAGCGGGATCTGCCTGCGTTCCGCGGGCGGGGCGCCGATGCCGGGGTAGGCGGCGGCCTCGACCGTGCGGACCGACGGCGCGCCGTCCGCGCGCAGCGCGCCCTGGACGTCGTAGGTGAAGCCGGTGCCGGGGTCGCTGCCCTCACCCTTGAGGTGGAAGGCCATCCAGTCGGCGATCTGCGCCCGCAGCTTCGGGCCGGGGCGGCCGCCGTCGTGCCCGCCCGCGTACCAGATCGACTTGACCTTGCCGCCCGCCGCGGCGATCTGCCGCGCGGTGGCGTCGGACTGGTCCAGCCCGAACAACGTGTCGCGCTCGCCCTGCACCAGCAGCGTGGGAGCGGTGATGTTCGAGGTCACCGACACCGGGGACACGCGGTGCAGCAGCTCGAGCGTCTCCGGCCCGGCCTTGCCGGTCGCGGCGACGTCGGCGTAGGCACGGCAGACGGCTTCGGTGAACCGGCCGCACGGGTTGCCCGCGCCGGGCGGGCCGCCGGGGCCGCCCTGACCGGCCTGGCCGCCGGGCTGACCGGCGCCCGCCACGGCACCGGCCGCCGCCGCGCTGTCCTGGCCACCGCCCATGCCGCCGCCGGGCGCGTCGTCGTCCTGTTCCTGACCGGCCTCGGGTGCCTCGTTGCCCGGTTCACCCGAGCTGGCCCCGCCGGAACCGGCCGAGAAGAAAATGCCTGCCCAGGAGCGCTTGAACACCCCGTCCGGGGCGAAGGCGTTCTCCGCCGGCGTGCCGGCCGCCGAGGTGGCCGGCGTCGCCGAGTTCGGGATCAGGCCCTGGCCGAGGTCGTTGTAGGTGATCACCGGCGCGATGCTGTCCACGCGCTTGTCGATCCCGGCGAGCAGCAGCGAGAGCGCGCCGCCGTAGGACCCGCCGGTGACGCCGACGCGGGGGTCGCCGGGACCGTCGGTCCGCACCTCCGGCCGCTGGGCCAGGTTGTCGAGCAGGCGCTGCGCGTCGGCGACTTCGTAGTCCGGGTCGTTCAGCGCGATCTGCCCGGTGCTGCGGCCGAAACCACGCGCCGACCAGGCCAGCACGACAAAACCGCGTTCGGCCATCTCGCGGGCGTCGGCGTCCACGCTGTTCTTGCTGCCGCCGAAACCGTGTGGCATCAGCACAGCGGGCGCGGGGGTCACCTCGGGGAGGTACAGGGTGGTGTCCAGGCGCACACGATCGGGCGAACCGGGCGCCGCGGCGACCTCGACGGTGGCATCTTCGGTGCGGACCGGGGAGGCCTCTTCACCGGTCTGCGACCAGACGAGCACACCGGCCGCGGCGATCACGGCGACCAGCGCCAGCGCGATCACCCGCCGTCGCCGGGGCGGCGTATCTCGGAGTAGTGGAATTCGGGGCACAGGGTGACCGTATGGGACGTTTGCTGAGAGTGTCCTGTGGGTATCTGGTTGCTCGGACGTGACGCACGTTACGCCGGGCAATTCGGTGACACTGGTGACCCCGGCTGGCGTTTGTCCCGCTCAACGGCGAAGATGGTCAAGCACGTGGAGGGGAGTATTCCTTCGCGGTGGCGTCGTCAGCACGGCCGTCCTCAGTGGCGCCCGGCGCCATCGGCCGGTTCGGGAACCGGTGGAAGAGACCTCCGGGTAGTGGTTGGTCGTCCCCGCTATACCGGAGGGTAGTTTCATGACGGTTCCATTGTGGCTATGGATCGCGACGATCGGTGGCCTGCTGGTCCTGATCGCCATCGACCTCGTGGTCGTCGATCGCAAGCCACACCAGGTGACAACCGGTGAAGCCGCCCGGTGGGTCACCTTCTACGTCGCCTGCGCGGTCCTGTTCGGGATCGGCGTGTGGGTGTTCGGCGGCCACGATCCCGGCGTCGAATTCTTCACCGGGTACATCACCGAATACTCGCTCAGCGTGGACAACCTGTTCATCTTCATGGTGATCATGTCCTCGTTCAAGGTGCCCGCGATCCACCAGCACCGGGTGCTGCTCATCGGCATCCTGCTGGCGCTGGTCATGCGCGGTGCCTTCATCGCCATCGGCGCGGCCCTGATCGCGCAGTTCGTCTGGGTGTTCTTCCTGTTCGGCGCCATCCTGATCTGGACGGCCGTCAGCATGGTGCGCGGCAACGACGAGCACGAGGAGTACCACGAGAACGCGGTCACCCGGATGGTCCGCAAGATCTTCCCGGTCACCGACGACTACGTGGGCCACAAGTCCTTCGTCAAGCGCGACGGCAAGCGCTGGATCACGCCGATGTTCGTGGTCATCGTCGCCATCGGCAGCGCCGACCTGCTGTTCGCGGTCGACTCCATTCCCGCCATCTTCGGCATCACCCAGGACGCCTACCTGGTCTTCGCCGCGAACGCCTTCGCGCTGATGGGCCTGCGGCAGCTGTACTTCCTGCTCGGCGGCCTGGTCACCAAGCTGGTCTACCTGTCCTACGGGCTGGCGATCATCCTCGGCTTCATCGGTGCCAAGCTGTTCCTGCACGCGCTGCACGAGTACCACCTGGTGCCGGACTGGCTCGACATCAACAACTGGGTCTCGCTCGGTGTGATCGTCACCGTGCTGACCCTGACCACGGTGCTCAGCCTGCGCAAGGCGAAGAAGGACCCGGAGTCGGCGAAGGGCCCGAACCTGGAGCTGAACGCGAAGTCGCCGGAGGAGCGCGAGGCGGCGGAGCGCGAGGCGGAGGGCCGCGAGGCGGCCGACGCCCAGCCGGAGCGCTGATTCCGCCGCTGGGGCCGGTCGAAGTTGTACGGTCGGCAGCGTGCTTCCGACTGACATCGAACTGCTGACCGCGCCCCATTCGCCCGCGTTGCACGGGGAACTGCTGCTGACCGGGTTGTCCAAGCCGGACCTGGCGGCGAACCGCGCCCACGGCGTGGTTCGCCGCATCAGCCCGGCCGGCGGTGACCGGCCGTGGACCCACGGTCCGCGTGACAGCGCCCCGGCCATCTCCCCGGACGGGACGCGGGTCGCTTTCCTGAGGGTGACCGGTGAGCGCGGCGCCCAGCTGCACGTGATGCCCGCCGACGGTGGTGAGGCCAGGGCGGTCACCGACGTGCCGCTGGGTGTCGAGGCTTTCCGGTGGGCGCCGGATTCCCGGCGGATCGCCTTCACCGCCCGGGTTCCCGAACCGGGGCGGTACGGCACGCCCGACGCCGACGGCCGGACCGTGGAGGCCGCGGCCGAGGCGCCGCGCCGGATCACCCGGTTCGACTACCGCATCGACGACATCGGTTTCCTGCGTGACCGTCCACAACGACTGTTCGTGGTGGACACCGAGGTCGAGGAACCGGCCGAGCTGTCGCCGCTGACCGACCACCAGGTGGACGTCCACGATCCGGAATGGACCCCGGACGGCGAGTTCGTGCTGGTGGTCGCGCCGCGTGACTGGGGCCGCGTGGAGACGTTGAACGCCGATCTCTACGCCGTGCCCGTGGACGGCGGTGAGCCGGTGCTCGCCGTGCGCACCGAAGGTGACGCGGCGGCGCCGCTGGTCACCGCCGACGGCACGGTTTACTTCCACGGCCTGGAATTCACCGGCCCCGACATGGTGCGCAACCGCGGTCTGTGGGCCGCGCCGCTGCGCACGGACGGCGAACCCGCGACCGCGCGGCGGCTCACCGACGCCGAGACCGTCGACACCGACGGCGGCGCGGGACGACCGGCCCTGCTCGGGGACGAGGTGCTGGTGGTCGTCCGCACACGGGGCGCGGCCGAGCTGCGGGCGGTGCCGTCGGACGCGCACCTGGCCAAGCTCGCCGACCTCCGTTGTCTGCTCGGTGAGAAGGCCGCCGTCCGCGGGTTCACTGTGGACGGTGACCGCATCGCCGCGGTGGTGGCTTCGCCGGTGGACGCCGGCGAGGTGGTGCTGCTGGAGGGCGGCGAGGCTCGCACGCTCACCGAGTTCTCCGCCCCGCTGCGGGAAAAGGTGCGCCCGGCGGTGGAACTGACCGCCACCGCGTCGGACGGTCACCAGGTGCACGGCTGGGTCGTGCTACCGGAGGGGGAGGGCCCGCACCCGGTCCTGCTGGTGGTCCACGGCGGGCCGTTCGCGCCGTACGAGTGGTCGCTGTTCGACGAGGCGCAGGTGTACGCGTCGGCCGGGTACGCGGTGGTCATGGCGAACCCGCGCGGCTCGGCCGGGTACGGCGAGTCGCACGGCAGGGCCATCGTCCACGCACTGTGCACTGTGGACGTAACGGATCTGCTGAGCTTTCTCGACGCCGCGCTGGAACGGTCCGATTTGGACTCTTCGCGCGTTGGCGTGATGGGTGGTTCGTACGGCGGGCTGATGACCACCTGGCTTTCGGCGCACCACGGTGAGCGGTTCCGGGCGGCGTGGAGCGAGCGGGCGGTCAACGCGTGGGACTCGTTCGCCGGCAGCTCGGACATCGGCTGGGAGTTCGTCGAGTGCTACGTCGGCACCGATCCGGAGGTGCAGCGCGAACGCAGCCCGCTCACCTACGCGGCGAAGATCGGCATCCCGTTCGCGGTGGTGCATTCCGAAGAGGACTGGCGCTGCCCGGTGGAGCAGGCGCAGCGGCTGTTCGTGGCGCTGAGGGCGAACGGGGTGGAGACGGAGTTCCTGCTGTTCCCCGGTGAGGGCCACGAACTGAGCCGGTCGGGGCGGCCGCGGCACCGGGTGCAGCGGTTCGAGGCGGTCCTCGACTGGTGGGGGCGGTACCTGCGGTGACCGGGCGGTGGGCCGTCCGCCGGGCCGTCGCCGCCGACGCCCCGCGGCTGGCGTCGATCTGCCTCGGCGGCTGGCGGACGGCCTACCGCGGCATCCTGCCGGACGACTACCTGGATGCGCTGAACCTGGCGGAGTGGGAGGAGATGTTCGCCGCCCGCGTCGCCGCCTCGACCGAACGGACGACGATGCTGGCCGCGGTCAACGCGGACGGTGAGATCGGGGCCTACGCGGGCGTGCTGGGGGAGCGCGAGCCCGGCATGCTGGGCGCGCTCTACGCCGCCACCGAATGGCGCGGCACCGGCGCGGGCCACGCCGCCCACGAAGCCGCCGTCGCGCACCTGGCCGCCTGCGGTTTCTCGCGCGCCGTGCTGTGGGTCTTCGAGCGGAACACCCCTTCGCGCCGGTTCTACGAAGCCCACGGCTGGCGGTGCGACGAGGTCACCCAAGCCACCAAGTTCGCCGACGGCTCCGCTGTGGAGATCCGCTACTCACGTCCACTGCCGTAGTTTCCGCCCACCCCATCGCGTGAAGTTGCGCTCCCAGATGTGCGAGGTGGATCCGCTCAGTGCGGATCTGGTGGAAGCACGGAGGTTCGGATCCTGTTCGCGTTCGACCCGCGCCGCCGGGCGATCCTGCTGGTGGGCGGGGACAAGGCGGGTGACTGGCGTGGGTGGTACACCGCGAACATCCCGGTGGCCGAACGGCGGTATGACCAACATCTGCGCGGGCTGGAGGAGGCGGGGACATGAGCCGATCTTGGCGGGAAGTCAAGGCTGAGAAGGAAGAGCGAGATCGCGCCGCCGGGCGGGATGTCGAGGAAGCGCGGGCATCCGCACGGGAGACCACCGACGCCTACCTCGTCGGCTTCCGGCTGGCACAGCTTCGGCAGCAAGCCGGGGTGAGCCAGGCCGAACTCGCCCGGCGGATCGGGATCAGCCAGCCGCGGGTGAGCCAGTTGGAGAACGGCGACCTCGCCCAGATGGAGCTGGACACGATCCGCCGCTACATCGCCGCGCTCGGTGGGCGGTTGCGCGTGGTGGCCGGGTTCGGCGACCGCGACGTCGTGGTGAGCGCCTAGGCCCCAGCGCTCAAGCCCGCCGGGCCGCGGTCAGTTGACCATGTCGTAGTTGAGTTCGTGGCACACGCGGCCCAGCGGCACGTCCAGCCCCGGGTGGTCCAGTGGGAGCAGGACCTCCGGCTTCAGCGGCAGCGCACCGCCCGCCGGGGGGTCCCACAGGCACAGGGCCGGGTCGCCGGAGTCCATCGAAGAGCGGTACCACAGCCCGTCGAGGTCACCGAAGGCCGAGCGGATGGCGCGCGCCCAGGCCTGGGTGATCTTCTTCGGCCCGCTGGAGATCTCCTGCGACGCCCCGACCCTGGTCGGCCACAGGCCACCGAGATCAAGCAGGCGCAGGGTGCGCGTCGGCCGGACCACGACCAGGCGCGGGCCGCGGGTCTTGCGGTCCACGGTGGACGTGGTCTGGTACACCTCCGCGACGCTCGTGCGGACGGTGAGCCCGAAATAGAGCACGCCGTTCTTCTGGTCGGTCACCGGCACCCCACCGCGGCCCGGCCGCTGCTGGTCGAAGCGGCCGTGCGGCAGGGGACCGGTGTAGCGGAACGAGTTCCACTGCTGGGGGTGGTTGCCGTGCGCGGTGAAGATGCGGACCAGCCTGGTCGCCGGGTGCACCGCGACGATGTCCTCGGTGCGCCGCAGTTCCCTGACCAGGACGGCACGCGCGGGTGGCAGGGGGAGCCTGGCCATGCGTGGGGTTCAACACTTTCTCGTGCGGACAGGTGAGCTGGCGTGAGCGCTCAGGCGGGGGTGCCCAGTGTCTCGCTCAGCCGGGCGACGGGCTCGGGATCACCACCCGCCAGCAACCACTGCCGGGGAGTGGCCGGCCGGTCGTTGATCACCAGGTCCGGCTGCGGGGTGCTCATGAACGCGGCCACCACCAGCGGCGGCTGGTCCTCGGGCACCGCGCGCAGCACCACGTCCAGCCCGGGCAGCAGCCCGGAGGAGGTGAACTGCCACGACGGCAGCCGCCAGCCGCCCTGCGCCTTCCACGCG
Source organism: Amycolatopsis albispora (assembly GCF_003312875.1). Taxonomy (NCBI): domain Bacteria; kingdom Bacillati; phylum Actinomycetota; class Actinomycetes; order Pseudonocardiales; family Pseudonocardiaceae; genus Amycolatopsis; species Amycolatopsis albispora. The sequence goes on along the minus strand of NZ_CP015163.1, from coordinate 3,175,368 downwards.
GCCAGCCTGCGGTCCTTGATCTTGTGCCGGATGCGGCTGTCGTCCACGCCCAGCCGCTCGGCGGCGGCGAGCACGGTCAGCGACGAGTCGGCGAGCACCGCGTGCGCGGCGACCGTCCTGGCTCGCATGTCCGGCTCGCTCTCCGACTGCGGCGCGAGGTCCAGCCCGACGTCGATGAGCGCGTCGCGCTGCTCGGCGGAGAAATAATCCGACGGGTCCGGATTCGGCGGGGACAGTTTGCGGGCCGCGTCCTCCACGTGCGTGAGGAACTCGGTCGCGTCCACCTTGAGCCCGGCTTTCGCCAGTACGGTCTCCAGCGCCACAGACATGCACCCAGACTATCCTGCGTGTGCGGGTTCGTGCGTTCTCGTGCCGCTATTGTGTGTCAAGTCACCAAAGATCGACACAGAACGCACATAACTCAACACGTACCGTAGACGAACGAGGGTTAGTCTGACCGTCTCGGGTGCGGTTGTCCAGGGTCCTTTGGCGGTTGGTGACGAAGGAGGCTCCGTGCTTATTCCACGAGCGACCCTCGAGCGCGTCATGTCCGGCGAGGTCACGCTCGCCTTCCGCCGCTGGCGCCGCCCCACCGTGCGCGCGGGCGGCACCCTGCGCACCGCGCTGGGCGTGGTGGCGGTGGACTCGGTCGACCCGATCGCGTTGACAGCCATCCCGGCCGAGGATGCCCGGCGGGCGGGGTATGAAAACACCGCCGAACTGCGGCATTTCCTGAGCCGGCGGCCGGAGGGGCAGGTCTACCGCATCCAGCTGCGGCCCGGTGGCGCGGATCCGCGGGTGGCACTGCGGGACGAGGTGCCGGTGGGTGCGGAATTGGCCGAACTGCTGGACAAGCTGAACAAGAAGGACAAAATGAGCAGCCGGGGCCCGTGGACGCGTGCCTTTCTCGCCGAGATCGCGGCGCGTCCCGGGGTGCGCGCGGCGGAGCTGGCCGAGCGGTTCGGCCTGGCCACGCCGGTGTTCAAGGCCGACGTCCGCAAGCTCAAGGAACTGGGCCTGACCGAAAGCCTGCCGGTCGGCTACCGGCTCTCGGCACGCGGACAGGCCGTGCTTGACACCCGGGACGACTGACCCCTAGCTTCGGGTAATCGATTTCTCGGGCCACCGCCGGCAGGGGATGGGCATGACCGATCGGGCACCGCTGGTCGCCATGACGGGCGTCAGCAAGTCCTACGGCGGGGTGCGCGCGATCCGGGACGCCGACTTCACCGTGCACGCCGGTGAGGTGCACGCGCTGCTCGGCGAGAACGGGGCGGGCAAGTCCACGCTGATGAAGGTGCTCGCCGGTGAGGTCGGCGGCCACCAGGGCGAGATCCGGATCGACGGCGAGCCGGTGCGCTTCTCCGGTCCCGCCGACGCGCAGCGGGCAGGCATCTCGATGATCCCGCAGGAACTGGACCTGGTCCCGGCGCTGTCGGTGGCGGAGAACATCTTCCTCGGCCGCGAACCCCGCAACCGGATCGGCGCGCTGGACCGGCGGCGCATGCTCGCCGCGGCCCGTGAACTGCTCGCCCGCACCGGTGTCGACCTCGACCCGAAGCGGCCGGTGGAGCAGTTGCGCACGGGCGAGCAGCAGCTGGTCACCATCGCCAAAGCGCTCTCGCTCGACGCGCGGGTGCTGATCATGGACGAGCCGACCTCCGCGCTGCCGCCCGCCGAGGCCGAGCAGTTGTTCCGGGTGATCGCCGAACTGCGCGCGGGCGGGGCAGGCATCGTCTACATCTCGCACCGCATGGCCGAGATCGGCCAGGTCGCCGACCGAGCCACGGTGCTGCGCAACGGCCAGGTGGTGGCCGAGTTCGACGCGCGCGAGATGACCGCGGAGCAGGCGTCCGAAGCGATGGTGGGCCGCCGGGTGGACCTGCTGTTCCACACCGAGACCGCGGCGGCGGGCGGCAAGGCGCTGCTGGAGGTGGACAACCTGGTGCTCCGCCCGCGGCGCCCGGTGCCCGGCAGGCGCGAACCCGCCGGGATTTCGCTGCGCGTGGGCGAAGGGGAGATCGTCGGCCTGGCCGGCCTGCTCGGCTCGGGGCGCACCGAACTGCTGGAGACGCTGTACGGCGTGGGCACGCCCGGCCGGTGGACCGGGAGCGTGCGGTTGCACGGCACCGAGATTCACCCGAAGGGGCCACGCGACGCGCTCCGCCGCGGCATCGCGTTCGTGCCGGAGGACCGCCGGACCTCGGGACTCGCGCTGGAGCACTCGGTGCTGGCGAACACGGTGCTGTCCGTGGTCGACCGGATCGGGCGGTTCGGCGTGGTGCCCGCCGCCCGCGAGCGCCGCGCCGCGATGGGCACCGCGGAACGACTCGGCATCAAGCTGTCCGGGCTGGCCGCCCCGGCGGGCTCGCTGTCCGGCGGCAACCAGCAGAAGGTGGTGCTCGGCCGGAACCTGCTCACCGAACCGGCGCTGCTGCTGCTCGACGACCCGACCCGCGGGGTGGACGTCGGCGCCAAGGCCGAGATCTACCAGCTGCTGTCCGAAATCGCCGCCCAGGGCGTCGGCGTGCTGCTGGCTTCGTCGGAACTCGCGGAACTGATGGGGGTGTGCGACCGCGTGGTGGTGCTGCGCGAAGGACGGAGCGTGCGCGAACTGCACACCGAGGAGGCGGGCGAAGCCGAACTGCTCGCCGCGTCGATGGGTGAGCTCTCGCTCGGCGAGGAGGCCGGATGATCGCCTGGCTGTTCCGCTTCCAGAGCCTGTTCGGCCTGGTGCTGGTCTTCCTCGCGGCGGTGATCTTCTCGCCGGTGCGCAACGGGGAACTGCTCTTCCTCGACAGCGGCAACCTGTTCAACGTGGTGCGCGCGATGTCGGAGATCGGCATTCTCGCCGTCGGCATGACCTTCGTGATCCTGGTCGGCGGCATCGACCTGTCGGTCGGCTCGGTGCTTGGCCTGGCCAGCGTGGGCGCCGCGGTGCTGCTGGTGCGCCAGGACTTCGGCGTGCTGCCCGCGGTGCTCGTGGTGCTCGCCGCCGGGCTGGTCTTCGGGCTGCTGCAGGGTGTGGTCACCGCGAAACTGGGCATCCAGGCCTTCATCGTCACGCTCGCCGGCATGCAGATCGCCCGCGCGCTGGCGCGGATCTGGTCCGGCGGGCAGGGCGTGGAGATCGCCTACGGGGACGCGCCCGGCCGCGCGCCGCTGGCCTTCTCACTGCTCGGCGAGCGCACCTTCAACGGACTGGTGCCGATTCCCGCGCTCATCTTCGCGGTGGTCGCCGGGCTGGCCGCGATCCTGTTGCGGGTCACCGCCTTCTCGCGGCACATCTACGCGATCGGCGGCAACGAGAAGGCCGCGCGCCTGTCCGGCGTCCCGGTGAATCGCGTGAAGATCCTGGTCTTCGGGCTGTGCGGGCTGCTCGCCGCGCTGGCCGGGATCGTGCACGCCGGGCAGCTGAACTACGGCGGCCCGAACGACGGGTCGATGGCGGAGCTGGACGCCATCGCCGCGGTGGTGATCGGCGGGGCGAGCCTGTCCGGCGGGCGGGGCACGGTGGTCGGTACGGTCGCCGGGGCGCTGCTGGTCGGGGTCCTGCGCAACATCCTGACGCTGAACAACGTGGACTCGAACATCCAGCTGCTGATCATCGGACTGGTGATCGTGGCGGCCGCGGGGCTGCAGCGCCTGCGGCCCGCCGCGGTGGGGTAGAGGGAGGAACTCATGCCAAAACGGGCGCGTGGCGCGCTTTCACTGCTGCTTGGCTTGACGCTGGTGGTCTCCGCCTGCGGCACCACCAGCGAGAACGCGGGTGGTGGCCCGGCCGAGCCCAAGCCCTGCGGCGGGGCGGGCGGCAAGTACACGATCGGGGTGAGCCAGGCCAACGTCGCCGAGCCGTACCGCGAGCGGATGGACGCCGACATCCGGAAGGCGGCGGCGGGCGTCCCGCAGTTCACCGTCAACTTCGCCGACGCGCAGCAGGACAACTCCAAGCAGGTCGAGCAGGTGGAGAACTTCCTCACCCAGCAGATCGACCTGCTGATCATCAGCCCGAACGAGGCCACGCCGCTGACCTCGGTGGTGAAGAAGGCCTACGAGCAGGGCGTGCCGGTGCTGGTGCTCGACCGCAAGGTCAACGGCGACTCGTTCACCTCGTTCATCGGCGCCGACAACTTCGACATCGGCCGCCGCGCCGGGGAGTTCGTCGCCGAGTCACTGCTGCCCGGCGGCGGCAAGGTCGCGGAACTGAAGGGGCTGGCGGGATCGAGCCCGGCCAAGGAGCGCAGCGACGGGTTCAAACTGGGCATCGGCGGCAAGAACATCGAAATCGTGGCCAGTGCCGACGGCGACTGGCTGCGTGACAAGGGCCGCCAGCAGGCCGACGCGCTGCTCAAGGGCACGCCCGGCATCCAGGTGGTCTACGCGCACAACGACCCGATGGGCGAGGGCGCCTACCTGGCCGCGCAGGACGCCGGGCTGACCGGCATCAAGGTGGTCGGCATCGACGGGCTGCCGATCGAGGCCGGCGGCATCAAGGCGGTGGAGGCGGGCAGGCTGGCCGCCACCTTCGTCTACCCGACCGGTGGCAAGGAGGCGGTCGAGGCGGCGCGCAAGATCCTGGTCGACTGCCAGCAGGTGCCGAAGGTGCAGGGCCTGCCCATCGAACGGGTGACCAAGGAGAACGCGGCGGAGGTCTACGCCCGGCTCAACGCCGGCGGCTGATCACCGGTGGCTGCTGCCGCGCTCGATCAGCCGGGCGGCCAGTTCCCTGGCCTCCGGCGGCCGGGAGCCGTCGGCGATCCGGTCGAGCAGCAGCCGGGCGGCGATGCTGCCGATCTCGTAGGCGGGCTGCGCGACCACGGTCAGCGGGGGATCGAGCAGCGCGGCCCACGGCGCGTCGTCGAAGCTGACCAGGCCGAAGTCGCGGCCGGGCCGGATGCCGCGCTCCCGCAAGGCTTCCAGCACGCCGATGGCCATCGTGCTGTTGGCGATGAGCAGCGCGTCGGGCGCGTCGCCTTCGTCGAGCAGGTCCAGTGCCGCCGCCTTGGCGTGCGCGGTGCGCAGTTCGCACCGGCGGTAGCAGGTGGTGGCCTGGGCCGAGGCGGCGATCGCGCTCTGGTACCCGGCGAGCCGGTCGTCGGCGGTGCGCACGCCCTCCGGGCCGGTGAGGCACCCGATCCGGCGGTAACCGGCCTCGATCAGGTGACGGGTCGCTTCGTCGGCGGCGCACCGGGTGTTGACCAGCACCTGGTCGCCGTCGACCGCGTTCAGCGGCCGGTCCACCGCGACCACCGGGGTGCCGCGGCTGAGCAGCTGGGTGACGTCGGTGTCGCCGCCGGTCGGCGAGAGCACCACGCCCGCCACCCGCTCCTGCAACGCCACGTCGAGGTAGCGGCGCTCCTTCTCGGCGTTCTCGTCCGAATTGCACAGCACGACCGAGTAGCCCGCGGTCTGCGCCACGTCCTCCACGCCGCGCGCGATCGCGGTGAAGAACGGGTTCTCCACGTCGGAGATCACCAGCGCGAGCACCGCGGTCTCCTGGCGGCGCAGGTTCCTGGCCAGCCCGTTCGGCTGGTAACCGAGGTAGGCGGCGGCCTCGCGCACCTTCTCCGCCAATGCCGGGTCCACAGTGGACTTCCCGTTCAGGGCTCTGGAGACGGTCGCGGTGGACACACCCGCCCTGGCCGCCACGTCGCTGATGGTCGCCATGGCGAGCCCCCTTTCCTCGTGCTGTGGCGGCTATTGACACTACTCAACCCGCGCAATAGCGTCATGAGTAAACGATTACCCAGTACCATACCCCAGCGCCCCTGCGCGAACCGAGGCATGGAGGATGCGGTGGCCCGGATCGGCGTGCTCAGTGTTTCCGACGGACGCGGCCACGTGCACGAGCGCAACGCCGCGTTCATCCAGTCCAAACTGGACGCTCTGGTCAGCGCGCTGACCAGAGCGGGCCACCAGGTGGTGACCGGGGCGGCGCCGCTGTCGGACAACGCGCTGGCCGTGTCCGTGCCGAGGGAGATTGCCGCGGCCGGGGTGGACGTCACGGTGTTCCACTACCCGGTCTGGAGCTTCCCGCACTTCTCCGTGCTCGCCGCGGACGCCACCCCCGGGCCGCTGGTGCTGCTGGCCAGCACCGATCCCACGGAACCCGGCCTGGTCGGCATGCTGGCCGCCGGGGGCGCGCTGGACCAGATCGGGCGTGCGCACGTCCGGCTGTGGGGTGCGCCGGACGACGGCGAGGTGATCGCGCGGATCGGCGTGCTGGCCACAGCCGCGGGAGCGGTCGCCGGGCTGCGCGGCGCCACCTTCGGCCGGTTCGGCGGGCGCCCGATGGGCATGAACACCGCGGTGGCCAACACCGACCAGTGGATGCGCCAGTTCGGCATCGACGTCGAGGAGATCGACCAGTACGAGCTGGTCTCACGGGCCGCCGACAGCGCGCACGCCGCCGAAGCACGCCAGGCGCGCGAGTGGATCGAGGCACACGCGGCCGGGGTCCACTACGACGGGCGGAAGCTGACCCCGGAACTGCTGGAGCGCCAGCTCCGGTCGTACCTCGCGATCCGCGACATCATCGCCGAGCGGAACCTGGACTTCTCCGGCATCAAGGGCCAGCCGGAGCTGACCGAGCGGTTCGCCACGATGGACGTGACCGAGGCCTTCCTCAACGACCCGTACGACTGGAACGGCCCGAAACCCGTGCACGTCACCGCGACCGAGGCCGACATGGACGGCGCGCTGACCATGCAGCTGATGCACCGGCTCTCCGGGGATCCGGTGCTGTTCGCCGACGTCCGGCACTACCACGCCGACCGCGACATCTGGGACCTGTGCAACTCCGGGCAGCACGCCACCTGGTACGCCGCCCGCAGCGCGGATCCGAAGGAGAACCTGCGGCACGTCAACTTCTACCCGGAAGTGTTCTTCTTCCCGGCGGGTGGCGCCTCGGTGCAGCACGTGGCCGCGCCCGGCGAGATGACGCTGGGCAGGCTGACCCGGCACAACGGCGAGTACCGGCTGCAGCTGATGCTGGGCACGTTCGAAAACTACGACGAGCAGACCACCGCGGAACTGGTGCGGCAGTCCACCCCGGAGTGGCCGCATGCCTTCGCGCGGCTGGACGTGCCGGCGGAGACCTTCCTGAGCCGGTTCGGCGCCAACCACATCCACGCGGTGCCCGGTGACCTGCGGCCGGAACTGCGGGCGGCGGCGGAGTTGCTGGGGATCCGGCTGGAGGAGTGGACGCGTGGCTGACGGGTTGCTGCTCGGCATCGACATCGGCACCTCGAGTTCCAAGGGGGTGCTCGTCGATCCACAGGGGACGATCGTGGCGCGTGCCTCGCGGCCGCACGAGACCTCCTACCCGCACCCCGGCTGGGTGGAGCACGACGCGGAGGCGGTGTGGTGGCGGGACTTCACCGCCATCGCCGGTGAGCTGGCCGCCGCGGCGGGCGGGCGCCCGCTGGCCGGGCTGGGCGTCAGCGGGATCGGCCCGGTGCTGCTGCCCGCGGACGCCGACGGCAGGCCGCTGCGGCCCGCGGTGCTCTACGGGGTGGACACCAGGGCGAGCCGCGAGATCGACGAGCTGACCGCGGAACTCGGCGCCGAGTCCATTGTGGAGCGTGGCGGCACGGTGCTGTCCTCGCAGGCGGTCGGGCCGAAGTGGCGCTGGCTGGCCCGGCACGAGCCCGAGGTGTTCGGCGCGTCGCGGTTGTTCCTGATGGCCAGCTCGTACCTGGTGCACCGGCTGACCGGCGAGTACGTGCTCGACCACCACTCGGCCAGCCAGTCCGATCCGATGTACGACCTGCGCGCGGCGGACTGGGCACCGGACTGGGCCGAGGCGGTCGCGCCCGGCATCCGGCTGCCGCGGCTGTGCTGGCCGACCGAGATCGCCGGCACCGTCACCGCCGCCGCGGCTGCGGAAACCGGGCTGCCGGAAGGACTTCCGGTCACCGCGGGCACGGTGGACGCCTGGGCCGAGGCGGCCAGCGTCGGCGTGACCGAGCCCGGCGACACCATGGTCATGTACGGCACGACCATGTTCCTGATCCAGCTGCTCGCCGACCCCAGCCCGCATCCGGGGCTGTGGACCACGCGCGGGGTCAGCGAAGGCAGTTACTCGCTCGCCGCGGGCATGGCCACCTCCGGCGCGATCACCGACTGGCTGCGCAAACTGGCCGGGCGCGACTTCGCCGAACTGGTGTCGGCGGCCGCGGAAGTGCCCGCGGGCAGCCGGGGGCTGCTGATGCTGCCCTACTTCGCCGGGGAGCGCACGCCGCTGTTCGACCCGGACGCCCGCGGGGTGATCGCCGGGCTGACCACTGGCCACGGGCTCGCCGAGCTGTACCGGGCCGTGCTGGAGGGCATCGCGTACGGCGTCCGGCACAACCTGGAGGTGATGACCGAGGCGGGCGGGGCGGCCCGGCGGCTGGTCGCCGTCGGCGGCGGTGTCCAAGGTGGACTGTGGACGCGGATCGTCAGCGACGTCACCGGGCTCGACCAGGAGGTGCCCGCCGAGACGGTGGGCGCCGCGCTCGGCGACGCCTACCTGGCCGCGGTCGCGCTCGGCTGGTCACCCGACATCGCCGCGTGGAACCCGGTGCGCTCGGTGGTCCGGCCGGACGCCGGGCGAGCCCGCGTGTACGACCGCTTCTACCAGCGGTACCGCGCGCTCTACCCGGCGACCAGCGAAATCGCGCACTTCCTCGCCGCCGAGCAGCGCGCCGCCGAATGAGCTCAGCGCAGGCTGCCCTCGCCCGCCGGGGCGAACTCGCGGAGGGCGTCGTCGATCCGCGCGAGCGTGGGGCCGGTGAGCGCGATCCGCGCGGCTTCGAGGTTTTCGGTGATGTGCGCGGGCGTCCGTGAACCGGGGATCGGCACCACGGCCGGGTCCTGGTGCAGCAGCCAGGCCAGCGCGAGCTGACCGGGGCTGACGCCGATCTCCGCGGCGAGCGCGCGCACCGGCGCGTACTTGTCGTTGTTGGCGGCCAGCTTCTCGGCGTCGAAGCGCGGGATGTTGCTCCGGAAGTCCGACGCGGACACCGTGCTCACCTTGCCGGTGAGGAAGCCGCTGCCGAGCGGGCTCCAGGCCACCACACCGACGCCGAGTTCGCGGGCGGTGGCGAGCAGGTCGGCGTCGATCGGCTGCCACATCGACCACTGCGCCTGCACCGCGCTGACCGGGTGCACGGCGTGTGCCGCCCGCAGCTGACCGGCATCCACATTGGACAGTCCGAGGTGGCGGACCAGCCCGGCTTCGACCAGCTCGGCCACCGCGCCCACGGTGTCCTCGATCGGCACCACCGGGTCCGGGAAGTGCGGGTAGTACAGGTCGATCCGGTCGGTGCCGAGATTGCGCAGGCTCTGCTCGGCGTAGCCGCGGACGTACCGCGGCTCGGCGTTCACCGCGAGTTCACCGAACGAGTAGTTCACCGGGAACGCGTGCGCCTCGGCGCCTTCCGGAACGCGGAAGCCGAACTTCGTCGCCAGCACCACCTCGTCGCGGCGGCCGCGGACCGCCTCGCCGATGAGCTTCTCGTTGTGCCCGTCCGCGCCGTAGCCGTCGCTGGAGTCGATCAGCGTGGCACCGGCGTCGATGGCGTGGTTCAACGCCGCCGCGGCGGTCCGGTCGTCGATTTCGCCGTACATGCCGGGGGAGAGCACCATCGCGCCGAAGCCGATGGCGGAGACGTCGAGACCGCCGAGCGAGCGGGTGGGAAGGGTCATGCGTCCATCCTGGCGTGATCTTGGCACCGAGGCGAATACCTTCGCCGATAACCCGTGGTTATGGCGACCACACCAGCCGCACGTCCGGCTCGCCCTCCTCGTTGTCAGTGCCGTCCGACCACGCCACTTCGGTGAACCCGTGCCGCCGGTAGAACCGCCGCGCCGGTTCGTTGACCTGGAAAGTTCGCAACTCCAGCCCACCGGGCCGCCGCCGTTTCGCCAGCGCGACGAACCGGTCACCGAGGCCGCGCCCGCGCCACGCCGGATCGAGGTAGAGCTGCGCCAGCTCCGGCCCGTCCAGCACGAGCAGGCCGGTGATCGCGCCGCCGTCCACCGACACCCAGGTCTCCAGCCGGGGCACCACCACCTGGGCAAACCAGGCGCGGACCTCGTCCTCGGAATGCGCGCGGCGGACGCCGAGCGTGGCGAACGAGCGCAGCCACACCTCCGCCGCGGCGGGTGCGTCGGCCGCGACGGCCCGCCGGATCACCTAGCGGCCATAGGCATCGAGCTGACTGATCGCGTGCAGCGTGAGCACCCCACGCCACTCCAACTCGGCCGCCGGACCCGGCGGAGCCCAGCTCATCGGCCAGCCGCCGTCCGCATCCTGCGCCTTTTCGAGCTGGTCCAGATGCGCCTCGATGGCCTCGCGCGGGAACAGCCGGGCCCGCGGGCTCTCCGGGTGCGGCACGAAGTCCAGCGGGGTGAGCCCGTAGCCCGCGCCGGGGTAGAGGTGGAACAACGTCATGCCGGGCACCTTGGCTTCGAAGGCCGCCGTCAACGCCTCGTCTTCCGTGCTTTCCAGGTAGGTCAGCACGTTGAGCGCGGTGTGCGCGTCCAGCTCGCCCTCGAGCGCCCGCTCGATTTCGGTGCGGCAGAACCGGCTCGCCTCGTCCAGCCACGCCGACGACAGCCCGAGCGCACACAGCCGCGCGACGATGTTCGCGGTCGGGTTGAGGCCCGGCGGGAACCGGCCGTCGCCCCAGTGCGCGGCGTGCGGATGCGCGGTGATCGACGGCGTCACGATGCGCAGGCCACCGCCCGGTGACGCCACGGACTCCAGGTAGGGCAGCAGACCGGCGGCGAATGCGGCGGCGTCTTCCCGGATCGACGGCACCGTCTCGACCAGTTCGGCGAGCACCGCCAGGCCGAAGTCGACGGCGAGCGGCTGGCTTTCCGGCGCGCGGACGTCGGGTTCGAGCGCGTGGCCCAGCCCGCCGTCGGGATTGCGGTAGGCGGCGAGCGCGGCGAGCACCCCAGGCGCCGCGTTGTGTGCTCCGGCGCGCACCTCGGCGAGCCGCCGCTCCAGCAGCCGGGCGTGGGTGGCCAGGAATTCCCTTGCGCGGGCGAGGTTTTCGGTGTTCATGCCGGCGACCGTAGGCCGGCGCGCCCGGCGCCGTCTTGAACGGAACGGAAGTACGCCGACGGCGTGGAACCGGTCAGCTCGCGGCAGTCCCGGCTCAGGTGCGCCTGGTCGGCGTACCCGGCTTCGGCGGCGAGCGTGGCCAGGTCCGGCACCGCCCCGGCGAGCTCGATGGCCCGCCGCAACCGGGCCACCCGCAGGTAGGTGGCGGGCCCGTAGCCGACCGCCGCGCCGAAGCGGCGGCGGAACTGCCGGGCACCCAGGTCCAGCCCGGTGAGCGCCGCCGACACCCTCGGCACCCCGCGATCCAGCCGGGCCAGCACCACGTCGAGCGCCTGATCCGCCGGGTCCTCCGGCACGCCGACGAGATCGATCAGGGCGGCAGGGGAGTCCAGTACGCGCTCGCCGAGCCTGCGTCCGCGCGCACCCCACAGGTCGGCCAGGTCGACCCGCTGGTCACGCAACTCGTCGGCGGGCACACCGAGCACCCGCGGCGCGTGCCCCGGCCGGAACCGGACCCCGTGCAGCCTGGTGCCCGGCGCCTGCTCCGACCACCAGGCCGTGGTGTCCGGCCCGGCGACAAAAACGCGGCCACCGCCCGCGATCAGGTCGAGGCAGCCGTCCGGCACGATCCGCTTGCCGCCGCCCGCCTCGGCCACCGACAGCCAGCGGCAGCGCACCACCGAGCGCAGTGGGGCGGGAGCGGGCAGTTCGCGGTACACGCCGCCATCATGCACCGGGCCCCCGACAGTTTCGCGGGGTACGGTCGGGGCGTGGCTTTGGTGACCATCGACGACATCTCCGATGCGGCGAACCGCATCGAAGGGCTCGTGCTGCGCACCCCGCTGGTCGACAACCAGGTGCTGTCGCACGAGTTCGGCACGCGGGTGCTGCTCAAGGCCGAGAACCTGCAGCACGCGGGCAGCTTCAAGGTGCGCGGTGCGCTGAACACGCTGCTCACCTGGCAGGAACGCGGTGAGCTGCCGGAGGGCGTGGTCAGCTTCTCCGCCGGCAACCACGCGGCGGCCGTCGCGTACGCGGGCAAGCGTCTCGGCGTGCGGGTCATCGTCGCCATGCCGAGCAATCCGGTGCCGTCGAAGGTGGCGAACGTGCGGCGGTTCGGCGGTGAGATCGTGCCGACCGACGACCTGGCCGCGACGCTGGCCGAACTCGCCGAGGAACACGGTTTCCCCATCCTGCACCCGTTCGACCAGCCCGAGGTGATCGCCGGGCAGGGCACGGCCGGGCTGGAACTGTGCGCGGACGGCCCGCCGCCCGATCTGGTGCTGGTGCCGGTCGGCGGTGGCGGGCTGCTCAGCGGGGTGGCCGCCGCGGTGCGCAAGCTGGCGCCGTCGGCCCGCGTGGTCGGCGTCGAACCGGCGACTTCGAACGCGATGAGCCAGAGCCTGGCCGCGGGCAAGGTGGTGCGGATCGACAACCCGTCGGCGACCGTGGCGGACGGGCTGACCGCGCCCTTCGCCGGTGAGCACACGCTTCCGCACGTCCAGGCCTATGTGGACGACGTGGTCGAGGTGGACGAAGCCGCCATCTCCGCGGCGTGGCCGGAGCTGATCGAGTCGAGCAAGCTGCTGGTGGAGCCCGCGTCGGCGGTGTGCCTGGCGGCGCTGCGGTCCGGCGTGGTGGAGGCGCCGCGGGACGGGGTGACCGTGCTGGTCGTCTCCGGCGGCAACGCGGACCTGACCCGGCTGGCTTGAATGCCACGCTGTCTGGTCACCGGGTCGACCGGGTACATCGGCGGCAGGCTGGTGCCGAACCTGCTCGCGGCGGGGCATTCGGTGCGGTGCCTGGTGCGGGACCCGTCGAAGCTGCGGGACGTGCCGTGGGCCGGTGAGGTCGAGATCGTGCGTGGTGACGTGCTCGACGCGGACAGCCTGCACGCCGCCACCGAAGGCATCGACGTTCTCTACTACCTCGTGCATTCGCTTTCGCGGAAGGGGTTCGCCGGGATCGACCGGCGGGCCGCGCTGCTCACCGCGGAGGCCGCGCGGGACAACGGCGTCGGCCGCATCGTCTACCTCGGCGGGCTGAAGCCCGAGGGCGAGGAGCTGTCGGACCACCTCGCGTCGCGTGCCGAGGTCGGCGAGATCTTCCTGCGCTCGGGCGTGCCCACGGCCGTGTTGCAGGCAGCGATCATTCTCGGCTCCGGTTCGGCGAGCTTCGAGATGCTGCGGTACCTGACCGAGCGGCTGCCGGTGATGGTGGTGCCGAAGTGGGCGCACCACCGGGTGCAGCCGATCGCCGTTCGTGACGTGCTCCGCTACCTGACCGGCTGCGCGGACCTGCCCGCCGGCGTGAACCGCGCCTTCGACATCGGCGGGCCGGACGTGCTCACCTACCAGGAGATGATGCGCCGCTACGCCCAGGTTTCCGGATTAATCCGAAGAGTGATGGTGCCGGCACCCGTGCTCACGCCCCGGCTTTCGTCGCACTGGGTGAACCTGGTGACGCCGGTGCCGCAGGCCATCGCCCGGCCCCTGATCGATTCACTGGTGCACGAGATGGTGTGCCGGGAGCACGACATCGAGCGGTACCTGCCCACGCCGGCGGACGGGCTGGTGAGCTACGAGCGGGCCGTTGAGCTGGCCTTGGCCCGGATCCGGGACGCCGACGTGCCCACCCGCTGGGCCGGTGCGTCGGTGCCGGACGCGCCCGCCGAACCGCTGCCGTCGGACCCGGACTGGTCCGGCGGCTCGGTCTACACCGATCACCGGCGGTCACCGTGCGCGGCGCCGCCGGAGGCGCTCTGGCGGGTGATCGAGGGCGTCGGCGGCAGCCACGGCTGGTACTCGTTCCCGCTGGCCTGGGCGGTGCGTGGCTGGCTGGACCGGCTGGTGGGCGGGGTCGGGCTGCGGCGAGGGCGGCGTGACCAGCAGCGCCTGCACCTGGGCGAGGCGCTGGACTGGTGGCGCGTGGAAGCCATCGAACGCGGTGAGCTGCTGCGGTTGCGCGCGGAAATGAAGGTGCCGGGGCAGGCGTGGCTGGAACTGGCGGTGGAATCGGCGGAGTCCGGTTCGGTGTACCGCCAGCGCGCGGTGTTCGTGCCGAAGGGACTGGCCGGGCACCTGTACTGGTGGGCGGTCGCGCCGTTCCACGGGCTGGTTTTCGGCGGCATGGTGCGGAACATCGTGCGCACCGCCGAGAAGCCAGAACCCCCGAAAGAGTGAATGTTCAAATATTCCGACCTTCGGGGGTAACGGGCCAACGCGATTAAGCGAGTATTAGGCAGCGTGCCCGACCTGGGGCGCGGTGACGTGGGGAGCGGCACCTGTGACAGCAGCCGAGGACGACGAGGAAGCAGCGAAGCGGGCCGCCGAACGCCGGGCGCGCCGGTTGCTGGGCGGGGTTTCGCTGGTGCTCGGGGTGGCCGTGGTCGGGGCCGCCAGCATCGTGCTGCAGGTGACTGCCGGGGAGCGGACGGCCAGGTCGAACCAGCAGGCGCCGCGGGTGCGGGCCGACCACGTGGCGCCGATCGCGCCACCGATGCCGTCGAAGTACGTCACCTACGAGCTGAGCGGCGACAACGGCGCGCGGAACATCACCTACGTGGGCAACGAGCTGACCGTGGCGCAGGAGATGAGCGCCGAGCTGCCGTGGTCGCGGACGCTCGAGCAGCTGACCCCCAGTTCGGGCTACTTCAGCATCTCCGCGCAGAACCCGGCGGCCGGGAGCCTCACCTGCCGCATCGTGGTGGACGGCCAGGTGGTGTCGCAGAAGTCGACCACCGTGGCCAAGAACGTGGTGACCTGCTCGCACAGCCGGTAACCACCTTCCCAGCGCCGCATGCCGTGACGCCGCCAGCACGGCATGCGGCGCGCCACGCGCGCGGGGAGTGAGTCGGGCAGGATCGGCGCGGTGAGTGCAGCAATCGAGGCGGGGCCCCTGCTGGCCGCCGTGCTCGCGGTTTTTGTCCTGATCGCGGCGACCGTGGTGTGGCGCGGCGGGCTCGGCTCCGGCCGCGCGGTGCTGGTCGCGGCCGTGCGCGCGGTGGTCCAGCTGGCCGCGGTCTCGCTGGTCATCACGGCGATCCTCCGCTCCGGCTGGTGGACCGCGGGCTTTGTGCTGTTCATGTTCGCCGTCGCGTCGTTCACCGCGTACCGGCGCGTCGAGGCGCCGGGCGGCTGGCCGTGGTTCGCCGCGGCGATCGCCGCCGGGGTCCTGCCGGTGCTCGCGTTGGTGCTGGCCACCGGCGTGGTGCCGGGGAAACCGATCGTGGTGGTGCCGATCGCCGGCATCGTGATCGGCGGCGCGATGACCGCCACCGCGCAGGCGGGCCGCCGCGCGCTCGACGAGTTGAAGACCCGGCACGGCGAGTACGAGGCCGCGCTGGCACTCGGCTTCATGCCGCGTGCCGCCGCGCTGGAGATCTGCCGCCCGTCGGCGGGGCACGCGCTCATTCCCGGCCTCGACCAGACCCGCACGGTCGGGCTGGTCACGCTGCCGGGCGCCTACGTCGGCATGCTGCTCGGCGGTGCCAGCCCGGTGCAGGCCGGCGTGGCGCAGCTGCTGGTGCTGATCGGCCTGCTGGCCGCGCAGTCGATCGCGGTGCTGGCCACCGTGGAGTTCGTCGCGTTCGGCCGGATCAGCTGGTGAGGTGCGCGGTGTCGTTGTAGCGCCGGACGATCCACTGCGGCCCGTGCACCACCAGCTGCGAGAACGAGCCGTTGTCCGCGCCGACGAACGCGAACGGCCGCGAGCGCGCGGCCAGCGCGAGCGCCTGCCCGATCACGCCGCCGTGGGTGAACACCGCGACCCGCTGACCGGCGTGCTCGGCGGCGATCCGCTCGATCCCCGCGCGCACCCGCGCGGCGAACGCGTCGTCGTCCTCCGCGCCGGGCGCCACGCTCCAGCGTTCCTCGGCCCACAGCCGCTCGGCCAGCGGGTCCCGTTCGGCCACCTTCTGCCGGAAGACCCCGCCTTCCCATTCGCCGAGGAAGATCTCGCGCAGTTCGGGGATCACCCGCGGGGTGATGCCGAGCCGTTCGGCCAGTGGCGCCGCGGTCTGCGCGGTCCGCCGCAGCGGTGTGACGTAGAGGGCGTCGAACTGCTCCTTGCCGAGCCGTTCGGCGATCAGCTGGGCCTGTGCCAGGCCGTCGGGCGCGAGTTCGGGATCACCCTGGCCGTCGACCAGCGGGAACGGCTTGCTGGCGCGGGCGGGCGCGGATTCGCCGTGGCGGATCAGCAGCAGGTCGGCCGCGCCCGGCGGGGCGGTGAAGCGGCGTTGGCGGTACTCGGGCTCGGCGGGCTCCTCGGGCATCGTCACGCCTGCGAAGGGTAGCCCCAGCGGTCCCTTGCCCGGAAATCGGAAAGTGTTCCAGGGTGGTTTGGACCATTCCCCCGGGAGCAGCCATGCGCCGCACGCCGAAGTTGCTCGCCGCGATCGCGGTGCTCGTCCCACTCCTGACGGCCCTGGCCGCCACACCACCGGCGCCCGCCGGGTCCACGGTGCTGGCCGGGCTGGTGGCGAACGGCAAGTACGGTGACGTGACCTCCTTGCTGCGCAAGGGGAACAACGCAGCGGGACCTGGCCATCCACTTCATCGACTGGGCGCAGCTGCCACCGGACCGCAACCAGAGCCTGCTCCGCGATGTGCGGCAACTCCCGGCGGAAACGAACCTCGTTGACGGACGCCTCGAACATCCGGTTCGTCCGCGGGGCGCCGTCGGTGCGGTAGAAGCGCTGGGCGAGGTCGTTGCCGACAAGCACGTGTCCCCGGCTCCAGTGGGGTTGCCGAAGGTGTAGCTCGCCGCGCGGCCCTCAGGGCGGAGTCCGTCGAGGTAGTCGCCGGGCAGGAGCCCGCGGTAGGCGGCGTGCCACGACCGGACGTGCACAGTGGCCACCCCCGGGGCTCGCATCTCGATCGAACATGTGTTCTACTGGACGGGCCGGCTCCGATGGGGAAGATCGGGGCCGGCTCCAGCTTCAGGAGGGGCGTCATGGCGGTTGAGATCACCAGCCGGATCACCAGTCAGCGGGTGCGGTTCCGCAGCAGGCTGGCCGCCGAACGCTACGCCGAAATCATTGGCGGCGGGCTGGCGAACTGGGAGTTCGCCGCGGTCGACGGTGAGCCGGAGCCGCCGGTGGAGATCCCGGTACAGGCACGGCGGCTGGTCCACCTGGTACTCGAGGACTGGCGCCGCCGCGGTTCGTCGGCGCGCCCGCCCGTGACGTCCTGCACCCGACGGGAGGGCGCGATCGACTGAGTTCGCCGTTGGTTCCGCGCGCCTGAGCGCTCGGAGCGCGCCGATGCCGCGGCTCCGCATCCGCCACAGTTCGGCTCCGCAGAGGGTCGCGCGACGCGAGGCGTGCGGCCAAACTGCGCGCCCCCTATAGCTGCGACCGGGCCGGGACATTTGCCAGCCCCTGCGCAACCAGGACGATGCGGCTAGGCCTGCGCGACCGAACGTATGCGGCCAGACCTGCGCGGCTGACCCGCCGCAGCCAAGCCGCCGCGGGTGAGTCTGCGCCCCGGGAAGCAATGCGACGGGAATCGATGCAGCGGCAGCCAAACCGCCGCAGCTGAGCCGCCGTGGGTGGCCTGCGCGACCGGAACCAATGCGGCAGGTGCCAACGCGCCTGGCCTTGCGCCATCCGGAGCCAACACAGCTGAGCCCCGCGGTCAGAACTTACGCGACCCTCGGTCACCCTCAGGCAACCCGCCAGGGCAGTCAGCAGAAATTTCAACTCATAGTTGACGGCTTCAACAACGAGTTGTAGCGTCCTGCTCCAGCATTTCCCCTGGTCGCGGAGGTGGCCCATGCCCGCTCGAAAACTTGTGCCTGCGTTCGCACTGCTCGCGCTCGCTCTGACCGCCTGCGGTGGCGGGCCGGACGGTGCCGGTGGTGGACCGGCCCAGCAGCCCGGCGGCGGGGTGTCGGCCGGCGTGCCGGACACCGCGCCCGTGCTGGCCAAGATCACCAAGGACGAGCAGCTCAACGCCGGGCTACCGGCCCCGGTCAAGCAGGCAGGCGTCCTGCGGATGGGCTCCTACCTGCAGTCCGCGCCGAACAACTTCTACGCCGCCGACGGCAAGACCCCGGTCGGCTACGAGGTGGACCTGGCCAAGGCGATCGGCGCCAAGCTCGGGCTCACCGTCGCCCACCAGGACATGGCGTTCAGCTCGCTGATCACCAGCCTCCAGTCCGGCCGGATCGACCTGACCATGGCGGCGATGAACGACACCGCCGAGCGCCAGCAGCAGATCGACTTCGTCGACTACTTCACCTCCGGCATCACGATCATGGTCCGCAAGGGCAATCCGGACGGGGTGAACGGCCCGGAAACCCTGTGCGGCAAGGCCGTCGCCGTGGTGCAGGGCACCAGCCACCAGAAGTACGCCACCGAGCAGAGCGAGCGGTGCAAGCAGGGCGGCAAGCCCGAGATCACCGTCACCGCCACCGACAGCGACACCCAGAACCAGAACCAGCTGCGCACCGGCCGGGTGGCCGCGGTGCTCAACGACCTGCCGAGCGCGGTCTACATCTCGAAGACCGCCGGTGAGGGCCAGTTCTTCGAGGTGATCCCCGGCGAGCCGATCAACGGCGGCCCGTACGGCATCGGCGTGAACAAGGGCAACGCCGGACTCGCGCAGAGCGTGCAAAAGGCGCTGCAGGCGCTGGTCACCGACGGCACCTACAACGAGATCCTGCGCGCCTGGGGCGTGGAGCAGGGCGCGGTCGGCGAGGTGAAGCTCAATGGCGGCTCCTGAGCTGCCGATCGTCCGGCTCCGCCACTGGGGCCGGTGGGTCAGCGGCGCGGTCATCCTGGCGCTGCTCGCGGCGCTCGGCGTGGCGCTGGCCCAGGCGAAGATCGACTACGAGTCGGTGCCGGAGTTCCTCTGGTACCGGGTGATGGCCGTCGGCCTGCTGAACACCGTGCTGCTGGCGGTGGTCTCGCAGGGGCTGGCGATCGTGCTCGGCATCGTGGTCGCGCTGATGCGCCGCTCGGCGAACCCGGTGGCCCGCTGGTTCGCGGTGGTCTACATCTGGCTGTTCCGCGGTTTGCCGGTGCTGCTGCAGATCCTCATCTGGTACAACCTGGCGCTGGTGTTCGAGTTCATCTCGATCCCGCTGCCGTTCGGCGGCGGCTACCTGCTGCACGAGCCGACCAACGTGCTGGTCAGCGCGTTCGTCGCGGCCCTGCTCGGGTTGACGCTGAATGAAAGCGCGTACATGGCCGAGATCGTGCGCGCCGGGCTGAACAGCGTGGACGGCGGGCAGACCGAGGCGGCCAAGGCGATCGGCATGACCCCGGCCACCACACTGCGCCGGGTGGTGCTGCCGCAGGCGATGCGGGTGATCATCCCGCCCACCGGCAACGACTTCATCAACATGCTCAAGGCGACCTCGATGGCCTCGGTGATCGGGGTGACCGAGCTGATCCACGCCTCGAACAACATCTCGTCGAACAACCTGCTGGTGATGGAGACCCTGCTGGCGGCCGCGATCTGGTACATGGTGGTGGTCACCGTCGCCGGGATCGGGCAGCACTACCTGGAACGGGCGTTCGGCGCCGCCGACCGGGCGGGCGTCGCGGCGGGGCCGTGGTCACGGGCGGCGCGCGCGTTGCGCACGGTGCCGCTGCGGAGGGGGAAAGATGCCATCTGAGGACCCGTTGCTGCGCGCGGTCGGCGTGCGCAAACGCTTCGGCTCGGCCGAGGTGCTGCGCGGGATCGACCTGTCCGTCCGGAAAGGACAGGTGGTCTGCCTGCTCGGCCCGTCCGGCGCGGGCAAGAGCACGTTCCTGCGCTGCGTCAACCACCTCGAGCCGATCGACGGCGGCCAGGTCTGGGTCGACGGCGAGCCGATCGGTTTCCGCGAGCGCCACGGCAAGCTGTACGAGCTGCGTGAACGCGAAGTGGCCAAGCAGCGCCGCGACATCGGCATGGTGTTCCAGCGGTTCAACCTGTTCGCGCACCGCAGCGTGCTGCAGAACGTGGTGGAGGGACCGGTGCGGGTGCGCGGGATCGAACCGGACCAGGCGCGGGAGACCGCGATGGCGCTGCTCGACCGCGTCGGCCTCGCCGATCGCGCCGGTGACTACCCGGCCCAGCTCTCCGGCGGGCAGCAGCAGCGCGTCGCGATCGCGCGGGCGCTGGCCATGCGGCCCAAGCTGATGCTGTTCGACGAGCCGACCTCCGCACTCGACCCGGAGCTGGTGGGGGAGGTGCTCGAGGTGATGCGCGGGCTGGCCGAGGACGGGATGACCATGCTGGTGGTGACACACGAAATGGCCTTCGCCAAGGAAGCCGCCGACGAGGTGGTGTTCATGGCGGACGGCGCGGTGGTGGAAACCGGGCCGCCCGCGCGGGTGCTGGGCGATCCGCGGGAGCAGCGCACCCGCCAGTTCCTGGCGCGGGTGCTGCCGTGAACCGGATTTCCGCGCGGTACCTGGTCCAGTTCGACGAGACGCCCGGCTACCTGGACTTCGCCCGCTTCGGCCCGCCGTCGCACGCGGTGCTGGACACCACGGCCACCCTGCTGGACCGCTCGGTCAAGGCCGGGCAGTCCACTGTGGACGACCTGATGCTGCAGGAGGTCCGGGCGAAGGCGGCGGTGGCGCGGTTGTGCGGCACCGACACCGACCACGTGGTGCTGGTGCCGAACACCAGCACCGGCCTGTTCCAGGCGGCGTTCAACGCCACCGGTGAGGTGCTGGTCTCGGCGAGTGAGTTCCCGGCGAACACCTATCCGTGGGCCCGCGCGGAGCAGGGCGGCCGGGCGAAGGTGCGCTGGCTGCCCGCCGGGCACGTCACGCCCGAGGCGGTCGCGGCCGCGCTGACGCCGGAGATCACCGTGGTTTCGGTGAGCGCGGTGGACTTCCGCACCGGCTACCGCGCGGATCTCGGTGCGCTGCGGGAGGTCGTCGGCGACCGGTTGCTCGTGGTGGACGGGATCCAGGGCTTCGGGGTGGTCGAGGCGCCGTGGGAAGTGGCCGACGTCCTGGTCGCGGGCGGTCAGAAGTGGCTGCGGGCGGGCTGGGGCACCGGCTTCGCCGTGTTGTCGGACCGCGCGCGCGAACGCATGGAGCCGCTGCTGTCCGGGTGGACCGGAGCCCGTGATCCGGGGTTGTTCGACGACGAGATCCACCCGGCGGCGGACACCGCGGCCTCGTGGTCGATCAGCAACCTGAGCCCGGTCACCTCGGGTGCCTTCGCCGCCGCGCTGGAACTGGTCGAAGAGGCCGGGGTCGCCGCGATCGAGGCGCGGATCGCCGAGCGGGTCGGGGAGCTGGAGGAGGTGATCCGGTCGTGTGGCGGGGAAATCGTCTCGGCGACCGACCGCCGCGGCGGCATCCTGGCGTTCACCCTCGGCGACGTGCCGAGCGAGCGGGTCGGCGCGGCGCTGACCGCGGACGGGATCACCGCGACCGTGCGGCCCGAGCACGTCCGCCTGTCCCCGCACGCCTCCACGCACGCCGGTGCGGCCGAAGCGCTGCGGTTGACGCTGTCCCGGCTGCGCCGCCCGGCGGTGCCGGCGCACGGCACGACCGCGCGGGTCGCGGGCAAGGTGGACGACGTGCTCGCGGCGCTGGTCCCGGCGGTGGACGGGCTCGCCGCGATGCTCGGGCCGGGCAACGAGGTGGTGCTGCACGACCTGTCGCGGCTGCCGGATTCGATCGTGGCCATCGCGGGCGGGCTGACCGGCCGCGACGCCGGCGGGCCGATGACCGACCTGCTGCTCGGCCTGGTCCGCCGCGGCACCACGCAGGACCTGATCAACTACGAGACGCACGGGCCGGACGGGCGGCCGATCCGCTCGTCGACGATGTTCCTGCGGGACGCCGACGGCACCGCGATCGGCTGCCTGTGCGTGAACAGCGAGACCACCGGCGCCGACGACACCGCGGCGGTCCGGCGCGAGAGCTTCCCGCCGGACGTGGACAGCCTGCAGCGGTTCCTGATCGAGCGGGCGGTGGAGAAGGTGGCGATCCCGGTCGAGCTGATGAAGAAGCCGCACAAGGCCGCGGTGGTGCGCGAGCTGGACGAGGCCGGGTTCTTCCTGATCAAGGACTCGGTCGACTTCCTGGCCGCCGAGCTGGAGGTGACCAGGTACACGATCTACAACTACCTCAACGAAACCCGCAAATGAGCCGCGGTGGCGTGTGACCGTTTGGTCACGTAACCTGGTCCGATGACCGACGACGACCGGGTGTTCAAGGCGCTCGCCGACCCGACGCGCCGGTTCCTGCTCGACCTGCTCTTCGCCCGCGACGGGCGCACGCTCACCGAGCTCGAATCGGAACTGGAGATGTCGCGCTTCGGCGTGATGAAGCATCTCAAGGTGCTCGAGGAGGCGAACCTGGTGCTGACCAAGCGGTCCGGCCGGGAGAAGCTGCACTTCCTCAACGCCGTGCCGATCCGGCTCATCCACAACCGCTGGATCGACAAGTACACCGAGCAGCAGATCTCCGCGCTGGCCGAGCTCAAGGCCGATCTGGAGAACGGCTCCTGAGCGGTGTCACCGGCGGGCCCCGGCGCGCTCGCCGTGTTCTTTCTGCAGGGCCGCGGTCAGCTGTTCCGCGCTGATCCGGTGCCTGCTGACGAAGTAGAGCACCGACCCGGCGGGCAGCGCGGTGTCCCACGACGGGCTGACCAGCAGGTCGTCCGGGGTGCGCACGGCGAGCACGGTCGCGTTGTGCTTCCTGCCGAGCGCGGTCTGGCAGTCGCCGAAGGTGGTGGTGCCGGGCAGCCGCAGCGAATAGGTGTTCCCGTTGCCGCCGTGGGTCATCAGTTCCTCGTAGACCTGGGTGATCCCGGGGTCCTGCAGCTCCTCGGTCAGCATGTGCGGGTTGTGCCACTGCACGCAGTGGATGGTCTCGCTGACGTACCGGAAGTGCTTGGCGCGGTCGAGGTCGCGCAGCGCGACCACCACGTGCGCGGAGGACTGCAGGTGGTCCACCGTGACGGCCACGGCCAGCGCCTCGTTGTCGTCGCGCGCGTCGATGAGCACGGCACGCGCGTGGTGCACGCATGCCCGGCGCAGCACGCTTTCCGTGGTGAGGTCACCGCGCACGAACTCCACCGTGCGTTCCGGCAACGGGTTCGTCTCCACCTCCGGCCAGGCCGCGAGCACCAGCCGCAGTGAGGCGTCGGAGTGCAGTTCGTCGAGGATGCGCTCGGTGCGGCCGGGTGTGTAGCCCAGCACCACGATGTGGTCGGCGACCTCCAGCCTGCCGGATCCGTGCATGCGGCGTCCCCTCCGTTTCTCGATCATCGACGCCAGCTGGGCGAACAACGTGGTCAGCGTGGCGATCCCGCCGACGATCACGTAACCGCCGACCACGTGCCCCCAGGTGGTCTCCGGGTAGAAGTCGCCGTAGCCGACTGTCGAGGCGGTGACCACGAACCACCACCAGAAGTTCGACGGCGTGACCAGCTCGCTGCCGGACGGCTCGGCCAGCAGCATCAGCGGCCAGCTGGTGGCGAAAACGACCAGGATCACGGCCAGCGGGGGCACGCCGACCCGTGAGCCGAGGGCGCGGCGGATGAGCCGGATCAGGAAAACGGGCACCCGATACCTCCCCTTTCGCCGTGTTCTTCCGAGTTCCGCCAAGTTCCGGACACCGTAACCGCGGCTCGCCGCGCCCGTGTGCCGAATGGCGTCACGAGATCATCACACCCGAGCCGTGGCTTGACGCGGGGCACGTCAGGACCTATGGTCAACGCATCAGTTGATAAACAAGTTCGTTGATTAAGGAGTGCGGAGATGACCGGCACCACGATCACCGCCCAGCCCGGCACCCCGTTCATCGAGGTCGTCCGCGACTTCGACGCACCGCCGGAGCTGCTCTTCCGAGCCTCGACCGACCCGGAGCTGGTGGCCCAGTGGCAGGGGCCGCGGGAAATCGAGATGCGCGTGCTCGAGTACGACGTGCGGCCCGGCGGGCGCTACCGGTACGTGCACGTCGACCGCGAGGGCGAGCACTACTTCAACGGCGTGTTCCACACCGTCGAGGCGGAAAAGCAGCTCGTGCGGACCTTCGAGTTCGAAGGCTGGCCGGGCACCGTCAGCCTCGAGTCGTCCACCTTCGAGGAACTCGACGGCGGCCGCACCCGGCTGTGCACCCGCAGCGTCTTCCCGACCGTCGAAGCCCGCGACAGCATGGTGGAAAGCGGCATGGAGTACGGCGTCCGCGACGCGATGGACCGGCTCGCGGCGCTGGTCGGCCCGGCTAGGGGACGGGTGGTCGTGGACATCTCGATGTCGCTGGACGGGTACGTCGCCGGGCCGGACGCCAACGAGCAGCAGGGCCTCGGGGTCGGCGGGGACGACCTGCACCTGTGGGCGATGGGGGAGCGGGCGAACGAGCGTGACAAGGAGGTGCTCGACGCCTCGTACCACCGGTCCGGCGCGGTGATCATGGGGCGTCGGCTGTTCGACATCATCGACGGGCCGCAGGGCTGGAACGACGAGGTCGGCTACGGCGCCGAGCGCGACCAGAGCGACCTGCCGCCGATCTTCGTGCTCAGCCATTCCGTGCCGGAGAAGGTGCGGTTGTCGCGCAACTTCGTCTTCGTCGCCGACGGCCTGGAAAGCGCGCTGGAGCAGGCGCACGCGGCGGCGGGCGGCAAGGACGTGGTGATCATGGGCGGCGGCGAGACCTGCGGTGCGTTCCTGCGCGCCGGTCTGGTGGACGAACTGGTGCTGCACCTCGCGCCCGTGGTGCTCGGCGGCGGGACCCGGCTCTTCGAGCCCGGCGCGCCGATCCGGCTCGATCGCGTCGGTTCCGTGTCGACCCCGGCGGCCGAGCATCTGACCTATCGTGTGCGCAGGACTTCCTGAGCTCCTTGAGCTTCCTGACCGACCGGAGTGGGCCGATGGCTGTGGGGGAAGAGCGCGACGGGGTGCCGCTGACCAATCTGGACCAGCCGCTCTTCGACGGTTCCGGGGCGACCAAGCGGGACCTCGTCGACTACCTCGACGCCGTGGCGGACCGCATCATTCCCGGTCTGCGCGGCAGGCCGCTGTCGGTGGTGCGGGTGCTCCGCGGGCGGGCGCCGTTCATGCAGAAGAACGTTCCGAAGAACACACCGGAGTGGGTGAAGACGGTGGCGTTGTGGGCGGACAGCTCGAAGCGCGAGGTCTCCTACGCGCTCTGCGACGACCGGCCGACGCTGCTGTGGTTCGCCAACCAGCGCGCGGTCGAGTACCACCCGACGCTCAGCCTCGCCGAGCGGCGCGTGCACCCGACGCACCTGGTGCTCGACCTGGACCCGCCGGCCGGCGACGACTTCGACGTGGTGGTGCGGGCCGCGTTCCTGGTCCGGGAGGCACTGGCGAACGACGGCCTGCGGGGCTTGGTGAAGACCAGCGGTTCGAAGGGCGTGCACATCTTCGTGCCGCTGGCGCCGGACCAGGCCATCGACGACGTCGCCGCGGCGACCCGCGCGCTGGCGGCGCGGGCCGAGCGCATCGACCCGGTGCTGGCCACCACCGCGTTCATCCGCGAAGACCGCGAGGGCAAGGTTTTCCTGGACTCCACCCGAGCCGGCGGCGCCACGGTCGTGGCCGCGTACAGCCCGCGCCTGCGCCCCGGCACCCCGGTGTCGTTCCCGGTGTCCTGGGACGATCTCGATCGGGTGAAGCCCGCCGATTTCACCCTGCACACCGCCCCCGGCTTGCTGGGTGATGCCGACCCGTGGGCGGAGCAGATGCCGGAACCGCAGCGCTTGCCCGCGGACCTGGTCGAAGAGGGCCACACCATCCCGATCGCCAGGGTCCAGGCCATGCACGAAGGAAAACGCCGAGCCCGAGCCCGCCGCGACGATGATCCGGTCGCTCAGTGACCGTGGCGGCTGAGCCAGTGCGGGGTGCAGCAGAATTCGCAGGGCTCCACCTCGCCGGGATTCACCGAAGCCCAGACGCCTCCTGTGCGATGAGCCTGGTGGCGTGCCGTTATCGTCGGGCCACGGTAATGCGAAGATCTTTCTTCGTGGCCGGGACGGCGGAATTTCGCCCCGATGCTGCAGGGGCCGGGCAGATCCCTGCACTCGGTGCAGTTCGTCGAGGGGGCGGAGCCCGGCGCTGTCACCTACGTGAGTGGTGAGTGGTCACCGTTAGAGGGCTTTTCGGCGCCACTGGTGGCGTGTGGTGCTGCACTTTGATCATGACTGAATTCACGCGCAGACTGCTCGCACTCGTAGCCGGTTGCCTCCTGCTGACCGCCGTCCCAGCCACGGCCGCTCCGGCCGCCCCGGCGGGCGTCGAGACGTTCAAGGGCGTCAAGGTGCACGCCAAGGCCGACAAGGCGAAGGTCAAGGTCAATGAAAAGGTCCGCATCCGCGGGTCGCTGGAGATCCCGGCGCGCTCGGAGGCGGCCGAGACGGTGATCATCCAGAGCCTGCAAGCCGGGGTCTGGGTGGACCTGCGGTCGACCTCGTGCCGGCCGAACAGCTCGTTCTCGCTGAGCCTGTCGTTCAGCGTGTCGGCGCAGCTGACGCTGCGGGCCTACCACCCGGCGACCACGTTGTACGCGGCCGCGTCCTCGGAAACCTTCGTGCTGCTGGTGGTCTGATCACGGCCGGGCCGGTGGGAGGCGCAGCTCGACCTGCACGCCCTTCGGCCCGGAGGTGGTGAACGCCTGGCAGGTCACCAGGAGGCCCTGCTGGTGGAACTCGCGCACGGCGTTGCCGTAACGGAGCGTCATCGCGCGGGTCAGCTGCCCGACGCGTTGCCCGTCCAGGCGTACTTCGATGGCGTTCTGCCCGCGGTGCTTGCCGCTGGTGATCTCGCAGAAGTCCAGTGACGCGACCACGTTGCGGAACTCCCGGCCCGGCGCCGGGGCGTGGCGGGCGAGCACGTCCTGGTGGTCCTCTTCGTTGGTGACGGTGCAGCTCCAGTCGTCGCGCAGCAGGACCGCTCGCTTCGACCGCTGGGCCACCAGTGGGTCCTCGCCGCCGAGGGTGAACCGCAGCTCGCGCGGCGAGGCGAGGTGCAGGTAGATCCCGTAGAACTTCGCCCCGCCGCCCGCGATCCGCGCGGGACAGGTGCCCAGGCAGCCGTCGGCCCGCAGTTCGAGCAAGGTGGGCTGGTACTCCTTGGCGAGTTCGGCGGGGAGATAACCGACCGGCGCTGTGCGGTCGCCGTCGACCACGTCGACGCGCACGGCATTCGGATCCCATTTGTTGCCTGGCTCGGGAACCAGTGCCGCGGTGACCGGGATGTGGCTGGCGAAATCGCCGGTGGTGGCCAGTCCCGCGGCCGCGTTGCGGAGTGCGTGCTGGTATTGGGATTCACCAACCACCCGGACGCGCCCGTGATCGGGCAATGGCGTCGGCCGCAGTGCCGGATGGGACCCTCTTCGCAGGAAGGACAACACCCTGCGAAAGTCGGCGCTGGCCACCCCGTCGTTACGGCTGGGGAAATTCGCTGGCGACGTCGGCGGTGTCGTGCAGGAGCTGCTCGCTCGGCCGCCCACCGGCCGGCGCCGCCTCGGCGACGACCACCAGCGTGCCGTCACGCCGGGAATCGTAGTAGCGGCCGGTGAATTCGACCCCCGTGAGTCCCAGTGCCGCTCCCGCCGGCGGGGACACGTTCCCCGTTCCATCGATGTCGACCAGCGACTTGAACTCGGCGGCGTCCCCGGCCTTGCCCATGCGCACCCACGCGATGGAAACCGCGATTTCGTTGCCCTGCTCGTCGTTCACCGCGAAGAGCATCCGGTCCAGTTCGCGGCACGGGGTGCGAAGGAAGAACTGCTGGACATCGCCGAAGGAATGCTTGGCGCAGTTCAGTCCGCGCTGGGTGTTCTTCCTGATGTTCTTCATCTTGAGCTGACGAAACGCGTTTCCGTGCTGCCCTTTCTTGGCGGCCTGCTTACCGCCGGACTTACTCACCGAATTGACGGCACCACTCCCGGACCCGGCGCCGACGGACGCCGTACCACCACCGACGGCACCACCCCCGAATGCCATGAGCCCCGCGACCGTGGCCGCGGCCAATCCGGTACCGCTCTTCGTCCAGCGCCCCTTCTCGTCACGTGGTTGATTCCACCAGCCCATCCGATCCCTCCCCGGCTCGGATGAACGATCTTCCCCCGCGATTCCGGGAAAAGCGACCCTGTGCGATCACTACCCCTCGAACAGAGCATTTGGCCGGGTCAAACCCGCACTCAGTCGAGGCTGAGCGAGAAGATTGATCCGTCCGGGCTGACCGAATATGCTTCACCTGTGCCGCGCCGCTGAACCGGTTCGTGCGGTAGGCCATCGGCGAACTCCGCCTGGGTGTCAATGATGGCTTCGGGGCTGCCCTCCTCCAGTGCTCGGTCGACGGCCGAGTTGATCGCATACCTGACCGTGAGCAGTTGCCCGGCAACGGTGAAGGTAGTGCTGGTGCCTCGCGCGCGCCCGTAAGGCGTCTCGAACTCGTTGCGGGCGCGGGGCTGGCGGTCGAGGCGTTCCGACATGACCGTGGGTGCCCAAGTCTCGAAGGCTTGCCGGTTACCGCCGAAGTCGGCGAGCGTCGCCCACGACGCGCGTACCGACGCGGCAGCCAGCGCGGCCGGTGACCACTCCCGCTCGTCGGTGAGCCGGAAGCCGCGGACGTCGGCGATCGTGCCGGCGTCCACCACGTGCGAGCGCTCGTCCTCTCCCTCCGGATCGAGCGCCAGGTACCGCAGGCGGTCGGCGGCGATCACACTCGTCGCGAGTCCGGTGGGCACTTCGCCGCCCACCGAGATACCACCGAGTTGAGTGAGCGCCTTCGCCATTTGCTTCACTGCGTTACCACGTGTTTTGGTGCCCTTGCACTCCAAGGTGCGAAGAACGTACCCGCGACGGGCCGAAGGGTGCTGGCCGACCAGAAGGTAGTCGGGACGATTCGTGTTCACCTTTCGCACGGCATGCTTGGCGCCGCCCGCGAAGACGTACCGGTCGTCGAGCGCGGCGTCGATGTCGACGATGCTGATCGGAAGACGTGTGGTGACGGCCTGCTGGAACCAGCGGATCGCCAGGACCGCGCCGAAGGCGATGCCCATCTCTTCCGAGGTCACTCGCCGCTGGTTGCCGACGATTCGGCGGCCCGCTTCGCTGACGACGAGTTCCGGTGTCCCGGGCTTGTTCTTCCTGTGGTCGAAGAATCCCGCGTACCGCGTCAGCGCCCACTGCGCGTAGAAGTCGAGGAGATTGCTCAGGTATCGCGGCTTTGTCACATACGACAGCTGGTGCAACGCCTCAACCGGCCGAACGCGGATTCCCTGGCCCAAGCCGCGTGCCGGTGAAAGAACCTTGTCGGATGGTACGTACGCCGCGGCCTTTGTCACCTGACGTAAAAGCGTCTCGTCACTTTGGCCGGGCAGGAGAACGGGGGAGTCGACGATTTCCAGAGCTCGTGCGAGGTCCACAGTTCAGTGTTTCAGCTCGCGGCGAGCGCACCAACCGGGTCAACACCGAATGAGCGGTGATGATTGCCGTCCCGGGGGATCGGTTGTACTGTGGCCGCGCGGCAAGGGGCTTGGGATTGGGCCTGGGCCACCGCTGACCTTCTTCACCGGCAGGGAGCGCCGGAAAGCGCCTGCGCCACCGCCTGGTCCGCTGATCTTCCTCGCCGATGCGCCTGCCGCGCGTCGGCTGAAGGGGTGTGTCCATGACCGTTTACTCGGATCACGCCAACCGCGGGAAAGTGCAGATTCTGGCGACTTATCAAGGGCCTGCCGGTGTCACGTCGGCCACCGTCACCAGTGTCGAGGACCTGGCGCTCGCGGCGCCGATCGTCGGCGCGCTCAACCGGATTTCCGCCTGTGCCACGGTTCCGGTCAGCGTCTGGGACGACCGGCGGGGGCGCTTCGACGAATACCCGGCGGACCACCTGGCCGCGTTGACCGACCGCGACGCGCGACCGAGCCTGCTCACCGGGACGCACAGCCTCTGGTACGAGCACGCCATGGTGTTCCTGCACCGGGCACTGGCCGACCTGGACACGGCGGCCGCCGCCGCGCCGCCGCCGGTTCGGACGGCGATCGGCGCGGAGCTGGCGGCGGAAGCGCGTGCGCTCCGCGACGAGCTGGCCGAGCACCGGGAGGGCGTCGAGCCGCCGGAATCGGGGGAGCGGCGCAGCTGGGAGTTCGAGGCGCCGTTCGTGGTCATCGACGAAACGGTGTCCGGCCTCGGCCAGCGAAGCCGGGACGCCCTGACCGAACTGGACCGAGGACTGGACCAGACCGAACGCGAACAGGCCGTGGCGGATCTGCGCCTGCTCCTCGACGCCTACCTGCGGTGCTCCAACGACGAAGCGCAGCTACTGCTCGACGGCTTCGAGATCAGCGACGACCCGGACGACGGCTACCACCTCAACATCCAGGCGCCGATGCCGGGCGGCAAGTGGGAACGGACCGGGTGGAACGTCGAACTCTGCCGATGGGTGCCGGACGACGACGGAGCCAGCGGTGAGCCGGTGCTCCACTGCGCCCTCCCGGACCCGCCGTCGGTCCCGGACTTGGTCAGTCTGCTGAACCACAGCAACGGCCGGGCCGACGTGCTGGCCGGTTGGGCGGAAACCCCGGTCGGCGAAGCGCTGGCCGGTACGTCCCTGGCCGTGACCAACCGCTACGAGTGACAACCGGCACGAGTGACAAACCGGTACGGGTGAGGCCGCCTGCCGTGAGCGGCCTCACCCGCCAGCGAACTCACCAGCCGCGGGAACGCCACTCATCGAGGTGGGGGCGCTGTTCGCCCAGCGTCGAGTCGTCGCCGTGGCCCGGGTAGAACCAGGTTTCATCCGGCAGGACGTCGAAGATGCGCGAAGTCACATCGTCGATCAGCGACCTGAAGTCCTCCGGCGACCCCGTCTTGCCGACCCCGCCGGGGAACAGCGAATCGCCGGTGAAGAGGTGCGGGTGGCCGTCCGGGTCCCGGTAGAGCAGGGCGATCGAGCCCGGCGTGTGCCCCCGCAGGTGGATGACCTCCAGTTCGCACTCGCCCACCGACACGGTGTCGCCGTGTTCCAGCAGGAAATCGGGCGGGACGGGCAGCGGATCGGCGTCGGCGGGGTGGGCGGCGGTGTTCGAGCCGTTGGCACCGGCCACCGCGCCCAGCGCCTGCCAGTGGTCCGCGTGCTGGTGCGTGGTGACCACGGTGCGTAGCGCCGGGCGGTCGGGACCGTGGCCGATCAGGTCCGAGATGCGCTCGGGATCGGCCGCCGCGTCGATCAGCAGGGCCTCCCCGCTGGCCCGGCAGATCAGCAGGTACGCGTTGTTGTCCATCGGCCCGACCGACAGCTTGGTGATGGTCAGCTTCGGCAGCGTCCGGCGGGCGGCGTCGCCGCCCGGTTCGACATGACCGGTATAGGTGTCCACGACGTTCACGCGTCGAACTGTAGTACGAATTCCCCTCACCCGATCGAAGCCGCCGTTCGCGGCCACGTACCCTCGAACCCGGCGCGAATTCGCAGCCCCACCAGGCAGGACACGAGCGTGCCGAAACTGTCGGTGGTGCGACCTAGCATGGGGGCGGCCGCCCCATACCCGGCCGTTCCGAATCCAGTGAAGGGACCTCGCGTGGCTGATCGCCTCGTTGTTCGCGGTGCCCGTGAGCACAACCTCCGCGGTGTCGACCTCGACCTGCCGCGGGACAGCTTGATCGTGTTCACCGGCCTCTCCGGCTCCGGCAAGTCGAGCCTGGCCTTCGACACGATCTTCGCCGAGGGCCAGCGTCGTTACGTGGAGTCACTCTCGGCCTACGCCCGGCAGTTCCTCGGCCAGATGGACAAGCCCGACGTCGACTTCATCGAGGGCCTCTCGCCCGCGGTGTCGATCGACCAGAAGTCCACCTCGCGCAACCCGCGCTCGACGGTGGGCACCATCACCGAGGTCTACGACTACCTCCGCCTGCTCTACGCGCGCGCCGGCAAGCCGCACTGCCCCAAGTGCGGCGAGGCGATCAGCAAGCAGACCCCGCAGCAGATCGTCGACCAGGTGCTCGACATGGAGCCCGGCGTCCGCTTCCAGGTGCTCGCGCCGGTGGTCCGCGGCCGCAAGGGCGAGTACGTCGACCTGTTCGCCAACCTGCAGCAGCAGGGCTACTCGCGCGTCCGGGTGGACGGCGCGGTGCACTCGCTGACCGACCCGCCGAAGCTGAAGAAGCAGGAAAAGCACGAGATCGGCGTGGTGATCGACCGCCTGACCGTGAAGACCAGCGCCAAGCAGCGGCTCACCGACTCGATCGAGACCGCGCTGCGCCTGGCCGACGGCCTGGTCGAACTCGAGTTCGTCGACCTCGACGAGCACGACCCGCACCGCATCCGCGGCTTCTCCGAGCACCTCGCCTGCCCCAACGGCCACCCGCTGGCCGTGGAGGACTTCGAGCCGCGCTCGTTCTCGTTCAACTCGCCCTACGGCGCCTGCCCCGAGTGCACCGGCATCGGCATCCGCAAGGAGGTCGACCCCGAACTCGTGGTGCCGGACGACGAGCTGTCGCTCGGCGAGGGCGCGGTCGCGCCGTGGGCGGGCGGCCAGAGCGCCGAGTACTTCCAGCGGCTGCTCGAGTCGCTGGCCGAGACCATCGGCTTCCGCATGGACACCCCGTGGCGGCGGCTGCCCGCCAGGGCGCAGAAGGCCGTGCTGCACGGCGTCAACGAGCAGGTGCACGTCCGCTACCGCAACCGCTACGGCCGCCAGCGCTCCTACTACGCCAACTTCGAGGGCGTCATCCCGTTCCTCGAACGCCGCCAGGAGCAGACCGAGTCCGAGTACATGCGCGAGCGGTACGAGGGCTACATGCGCGAGGTGCCGTGCCCGGCCTGCCAGGGCACCCGCCTCAAGCCGGAGATCCTCGCGGTCACCCTGGAGCACCGCACGCACGGCCCGCGCTCGATCGCCGAGGTCTGCGCGCTGTCGGTGGACGAGGCTTCGGAGTTCCTCAACGGCCTGGCCCTCGGCAAGCGCGAGGCGATGATCGCCGGCGCGGTGCTCAAGGAAATCCAGGCCCGGTTGCAGTTCCTGCTCGACGTCGGCCTCGACTACCTCTCGCTGGACCGCGCCTCCGGCACGCTCTCCGGTGGTGAGGCGCAGCGCATCCGGCTGGCCACGCAGATCGGCTCCGGCCTGGTCGGCGTGCTGTACGTGCTGGACGAGCCGTCGATCGGCCTGCACCAGCGCGACAACCACCGGCTGATCGAGACGCTGACCCGGCTGCGCGACCTCGGCAACACGCTGATCGTGGTCGAGCACGACGAGGACACCATCCGCGCCAGCGACTGGGTGGTCGACATCGGCCCCGGCGCCGGCGAGCACGGCGGCCACATCGTCCACAGTGGACCGTACAAGAAGCTGCTGAAGAATAAGCAGTCGCTGACCGGGGACTACCTGTCGCGGCGCCGCGAGATCGAGGTGCCGCAGATCCGGCGCCCGATCGACCGCAAGCGCCAGCTGACCGTGGTCGGCGCACGTGAGCACAACCTGCGCGGACTGGAGGTGTCCTTCCCGCTGGGCTGCCTGGTCTCGGTCACCGGTGTCTCCGGTTCCGGGAAGTCCACCCTGGTCAACGACATCCTGGCCACCGTGCTGGCGAACAAGCTCAACGGCGCCCGCCAGGTGCCCGGCCGGCACACCCGGATCAAGGGCCTGGACAACGTGGACAAGCTGGTGCGGGTGGACCAGTCGCCGATCGGCCGCACCCCGCGGTCGAACCCGGCCACCTACACCGGCGTGTGGGACCACGTGCGCAAGCTGTTCGCGGCCACCACCGAGGCCAAGGTGCGCGGCTACCAGCCGGGCCGGTTCTCGTTCAACGTCAAGGGCGGCCGCTGCGAGGCGTGCGCCGGTGACGGCACGATCAAGATCGAGATGAACTTCCTGCCGGACGTCTACGTGCCGTGCGAGGTGTGCAAGGGCGCGCGGTACAACCGCGAGACGCTCGAGGTGCACTACAAGGGCAAGACCGTCTCGGACGTGCTGGACATGCCGATCGAGGAGGCCGCGGAGTTCTTCGAGCCGATCAAGGCGATCCACCGCCACCTGCAGACCCTGGTCGACGTCGGCCTCGGGTACGTCCGGCTCGGGCAGCCGGCGCCGACGCTGTCCGGTGGTGAGGCGCAGCGCGTCAAGCTGGCCAGCGAGCTGCAGAAGCGGTCCACCGGCAAGACGGTCTACATCCTGGACGAGCCGACCACCGGGCTGCACTTCGAGGACATCCGCAAGCTGCTCGGGGTGATCAACGGCCTGGTGGACAAGGGCAACTCGGTGATCGTGATCGAGCACAACCTGGATGTGATCAAGACCTCCGACTGGCTGATCGACATGGGCCCCGAAGGTGGGTCCGGCGGTGGCACGGTGGTCGCGCAGGGTACACCGGAGCAGGTGGCCGAGACCGAAGGCAGCTACACCGGGGAGTTCCTTCGGGAAATCCTCACCGCGGGCTGACCGGTGGCGTCCATAATGGCCGCGTGCGGCTGAACGACTACCGGTTCCGCGACACCTGGCTGGTCGGGGCCCCGGTCCGCCCGGTGTTCGCCACCCTGGTCGATCTCGGTGCCTATCCCCAGTGGTGGCCCGACGTGCGGTCGGTGCGGCAGGTGGACGACCACACCGCGGAGCTGGTGTGCCGCGCGCGGCTGCCCTACGCGCTGACGATCACCATGACCAGGGCCGAGGAGAACGAGCGCGACGGCAGGCTGCGCGTCGACCTGCACGGTGATCTGGTGGGCACGCTCGGCTGCCTGCTCTCCGCGCAGGACGGCGCCACGCGGCTGGACATCACCCAGCACGTGGTGGCGGAAAAACCGCTGCTGCGGTGGCTGTCGCCGGTGGCGGCCCCGGTGTTCCGGGCCAACCACGCGCTGATGATGCGCCGCGGCAGGCGAGGGCTGGTGCAACGGTTGGGCGCGCACGCCGGAAAGTGATTGACTGGTTCCATGGGGAGAATCGGTCATTTCACCACGGTCGAGGGGCGGTCCCGGTACTTCGCCGCGTACGAAGCGGCGATGCGGGAGTGCCCGGGGGTGCGCGCGGAACGGGACGTGCCCAGCCGGTACGGCACGGTGCGCGTCTACCGCTACGGCGATTCCGGGCGTCCGCCGATCGTGCTGCTGCACGGCTCGCACGCCAGCTCGGCGATGTGGGCGCCCAACCTGCCGGGGCTGGTCGCCGAGCGCACCGTCTACACGGTGGACACGCTCGGCGAGCCGGGCGCGAGCGTGCAGACCGTGCCGATGCGCGACGGTGCCGACCGCGCGCGTGCGCTGGAGGACGTGTTCGAGGAGCTGGGCCTGACCGGCTTCCACTTGGCGGGACTGTCCGCGGGCGGCTGGCAGACGCTGAACCAGGCACGGCATTTCCCTGGCCGGCTCGCGTCGATCGCGTTGTTCGACCCTGCCAACACGCTCGGCAAGCTGACCAGGCGGTTCTTCGCCGGGGCGCTGGCCGCGCACCTGCTGCCCGGCGACGCGGCGATGAAGCGGTTCCTGAGCTGGACCGCGGGCGGCGGCTCGTGGCCGGAGGTGCCCTCGACGCGGGTGCTGCTCGCCGGGATGACCGAGTTCCAGTCTGGCCTGCCGTTCCTCGGTTATCCGGGTGACGACGTGCTGCGGGCGGTCGAGGTGCCGGTGCTGGTGCTGATCGGCGGGCGAAGCGTGGTGCACGACCCCGAGGCGGCGGCCGAGCGTGCGCGGACGCTGTTCCGGGACGCCGAGGTGGAGCTGTGGCCGGAGGCGACGCACGCGCTGATCGGTGAGCAGCCGGAGCGGGCGGTCCAGCGCCTGCTGGAGTTCGCCGCCAAGCACGACTGACGCGGTTGCGAGCCTTGGGGGAAGCTCGCAACCGCGTCAGTTCGCGGCGGGTGGGGCCGGGGCGCCCCTAGTTCACCGCCGCCGGTTCCCGCCGCGGTGTGGCTTCGTCACCGCCGGCGGGTTTGTGGTCGTCGACCAGGGTGGCTTCGTTGAACGGGTCCTGCCCGTCGAACACCCGCCGCGCCTGGCCGCGGTCGAACTCCTTGGTCCACGAGCCGATCAGCACGGTGGCCACCGCGTTGCCGGCGAAGTTGGTCACCGCGCGGGCCTCGGACATGAACCGGTCGATGCCGAGGATGAAGCCGACGCCGTCGACCAGCTCGGGCCGGTGCGACTGGAGGCCACCGGCGAGCGTGGCGATGCCGGCGCCGCTGACCCCGGCCGCGCCCTTCGACGCGATGATCATGAACACCAGCAGGGAGATCTGCTCGCTGACCGGCAGCGGGCTGCCCTGCGCGGTGGCGATGAACAGGGTCGCCATGGTCAGGTAGATCGCGGTGCCGTCGAGGTTGAACGAGTACCCGGTGGGCACGGTGATGCCGACGACCGGCTTGCTCACCCCGAGGTGCTCCATCTTCGCGATCAGCCGGGGCAGCGCCGATTCCGACGACGAGGTCGACACGATCAGCAGGAACTCGCGGCCGAGGTAGCGCAGCAGCGAGAACAGGTTGACCCGCGCGCCGAACCACAGCACCGAGCCGAGCACCACAAAAACGAACAGCAGGCAGGTGGCGTAGAAACCGAGCATGATCACCGCGAGGCTCTTCAGCGCGTCCCAGCCGGTTTCGCCGACCACCGCGGCGATCGCGCCGAACGCGCCGACCGGCGCGGCCCACATGATCATCGCCAGGATGCGGAAGACCAGCCGCTGGATGTGCTCGATGCCCCGCAGCACCGGCTCACCGGCGCGGCCCATCTTCTGCAGCGCGAACCCGGCGAGCAGCGCGACCAGCAGGGTCTGCAGCACCGAGCCTTCGGTGAACGCCGAGACCAGGCTCTCCGGGATGATGCCGAGCAGGAAGTCGACGGTGCCCTCGGAGCCCTCCGCCTGCTGCTGCGCCTTCGCGGCGGCCTCCGGCGACAGGCTCAAGCCCTCACCGGGGTGCAGGATGTTCCCGACCACCAGGCCGATGCCCAGCGCGAAGGTGGACATCGCGAGGAAGTAGACGATGGCCATCAGGCCGACCTTGCCCACGCTGGCGGCCTTGGCCACCGAGCCGATGCCGAGCACGATGGTGCAGAAGATGATCGGCGAGATCATCATCTTGATCAGGTTCACGAACCCGGTGCCGAGCGGCTTGAGCTCCTTGGCCACGTCCGGGGCGGCGAAGCCGACGATCACGCCGAGCACGACGGCGGCGATCACCGCGAGATAGAGGTAGTGCATCCGATCCCGGCGCTTGCCGGGCGGAGCCGAGCCGGCGGTGGTCGTCGGTGATGATGGCACCGTTGCCTCCAAGTTGCGTCAAGGTTTCCGGTGACTATGCGGACCCTGGTGAGCGGGGTCACGGTTGTGTTCATTTCGTTCACGAACCGCGCCACATCGACGCCCCGCGCGGCGGGTGTGCTGGTATGTGGGCGTGTCGAACCGGTGGAGCCTCGCGCGTCAGCTCCTGCTCGTGCAGGTGGTGCTGGTGGCGGCGCTGGTCGGTGGCGGGGTGACACTGGCCTATGTGGACGCCGAGCGCGCCACCGAGGACCGCGCGACCGAGGAGGTCACCACGGTGGCGGTCACCGTGGCGGACTCGCCGAGCGTGCGGACCGCGGTGCTGGGCCCGGATCCGAGCGCGGAGCTGCAGCCGTTCGCCGAGCGGGTGCGCGCGGACACCGGGGTCGACTTCATCACGATCATGGACACCGGCGGCATCCGCTACACCCACCCGAACCCGGCGCTGATCGGGCAGCCGTTCGTCGGCAACACCGCGGCCGCGCTGCGGGGCGAGGTGCTCACCGAGACCTACACCGGCACGCTGGGGCCGTCCAAGCGCGTGGTGGTGCCGGTGACCGCCGAGCCGGGGCGGGTGATCGCGCTGGTCAGCGTCGGCATCACGGTCAGCACGATCAGCGCGGAACTGCGTGAGCGGGTGGTCACCGTGCTCGCGGTGGCCGGGCTGGTGCTGGCGGTCGGGCTCGCGGGCAGCCTGCTGGTGGCCGCGCGGCTGAAGCGGCAGACGCGCGGGGTGGCGCCCGCCGAGCTGAGCGCGATGTTCGACTACCACGAGGCGGTGCTGCACGCCGTGCGCGAGGGCCTGGTGCTGATCGACTCGCGCGGGGTCATCGCGTTGATCAACGACGGCGCGCGGACGCTGCTCGGCCTGCCGGAGGACGTGCAGGGCACGCCGGTCGCCGAGACCGGGCTGCCGGAGGAACTGGTCGCGGCGCTGCTGTCCGGGGAACCGCGGTCGGACGAGATCCACGTGACCGACACCGGGGTGCTGCTGCTCAGCGCGCAGCCGGTGCGCTCGCGTGAACGGTCGCTCGGCAGCGTGGTGACCATTCGCGACCACACCGAGCTGCAGACGCTGACCGGCGAGCTGGACACCGTGCGCGGGTTCGCCGAATCGCTGCGGTCGCAGGCACACGAGTCGGCGAACCGGCTGCACACGGTGGTTTCGCTGGTGGAGATGGGCCAGCCGGAGGAGGCGGTGCGGTTCGCCACGGCCGAGCTGGAGGTCGCGCAGCAGCTCACCGACCAGGTGGTCGGCGCGGTGTCGGAGCCGGTGCTCGCCGCGCTGCTGCTGGGCAAGGCCGCCGAGGCGAGCGAGCGCGGTGCCGAGCTGACGCTCACC
Source organism: Amycolatopsis albispora (assembly GCF_003312875.1). Classification (NCBI taxonomy): domain Bacteria; kingdom Bacillati; phylum Actinomycetota; class Actinomycetes; order Pseudonocardiales; family Pseudonocardiaceae; genus Amycolatopsis; species Amycolatopsis albispora. The sequence continues at coordinate 3,136,788 of NZ_CP015163.1, read as the reverse complement.
CCGGACACCGCGATGGACGCGGGCACCGGCGGGGTGGACACGCGTGATCTGGTGACCATTCTCGGCAACCTGGTGGACAACGCGATCGACGCCGCGATCGCCGGAGCCGGGAACGGCAGGCCCACGGTTTCGGTCACCGTGCGCCAGGAGGACGGGGAACTGCTGTTGCGCGTGGCCGACACCGGTCCGGGAATCGATCCGGAGAGCGCCGAGCAGGTGTTCCGGCGGGGCTGGTCGAGCAAGCCGGCCGACGGGCCCGCCGGGCGCGGGCTCGGGCTCGCGCTGGTCGGCCAGGCGGTGCGCCGCCACGGCGGCACGATCGAGGTCTCGCGTGACGTCGGCGCGGTGTTCACCGTGCGCCTGCCCCAGCGGGGTGAGCGGTGATCCGCGTGCTGGTGGTCGAGGACGACCCGGTGGTGGCCGAGGCGCACCGGCGTTACGTCGAGCGCGTCGCGGGCTTCACCGTGGTCGCGGTCGTGCACTCCGGCGGGGACGCGTTGCGGGCCTGTGAGCGCATGCCGGTCGACCTGGTGCTGCTGGACTTCTTCCTGCCGGACAGCCACGGCCTCGCGGTGTGCCGGGCCCTGCGTGCCGCCGGGGTCGCGGTGGACGTGATCGCGGTGACCTCCGCGCGCGACCTGGCGGTGGTGAAGGCGGCGGTGTCCGTCGGCGTGGTGCAGTACCTGCTCAAGCCGTTCACCTTCGCCTCGCTGCGGGAGAAGCTGGAGCGGTACGCGCGCTTCCGCGACCGGTTCACCGAATCCGGCGAGGTCAGCGGGCAGGCCGACGTGGACGGGGTGCTGGCCACGCTGCGGGCCCCGGACCACCACGCGCTGCCCAAGGGCATGAGCGCGCAGACGCTGGAGGCGGTCACCGAAGCGCTGGCCACCGCGGCCGAGGGCCTGTCGGCGGGTGCGGCGGCCACCGTGGTCGGCGTGTCGAGGGTGACCGCGCGGCGGTACCTGGAGTACCTGGCCGACAGCGGGCTGGCGCGGCGGGAACCGCACTACGGGCAGGTCGGCAGGCCGGAGGTCTGGTACCGCCCGGCATGAGCTGGGTCACACCGTTCAACAAATGCGGGTTCCGGCGGGGTTTCCCGTGCGCCCAGTTCAACCAGGCAGAAGGGAGCTGTGGTGCCGGACGGGTTCGACCAGTTCGCCGCCGATCGGCTCGATCGGCTGCTGCGGTACGCCACCGCGGTGACCTGCGACCGCCACCTCGCCCAGGACATCGTGCAGGACGTGCTCCTGCGCGTGCAGCGCCGCTGGTCCCGGATCGAGCAGATGGACGCGCCGTACCTCTACGTCAAGCGCATGGTCACCAACGAGTACCTGTCGTGGCGGCACCGCCGGGCGGCACGGGACATCGCTTCCTCGCAGCGCACGCTCGACGCGCTGACCCCGCCGGTCGGTGATCCCGCGGTGCGGCACGCCGAGCGCGACGCGATGCGCGCCAGGATCGCGGTGCTGCCGCGCCGCCAGCGCGCGGCGCTCGTGCTGCGGTTCTACGAGGACTGCACCGACGCCGAGATCGCCCAGGTGCTCGGCTGCACGGAAAGCACCGTGCGCAGCCACATTTCCCGCGCGCTGGGCACGTTGCGCGCGGGTGCCCGTCTTCCCGCGGAGGTGACGCGATGAACGAGGAACAGCTGATCCGCCAGGCGATCGCCGACGAGGCGGCGCAGGCGGCCCCGGCCGAAGAGGTGCTGGCCGGGCTGCGCAACCGCCGGCCGCGCCGCCCGGTGCTGCCGGTGGCGGTGGCCGGGCTGGCGGCCGCCGCGGCGGTGGTGGCGACCGTGGTGGCGGTGCGGCCGTACGCCGATCCGGCCGCTCCGGTGGCCGCCGCACCCACCGCGACCGACGTGCTGCTGGTCGGCGCGGACGAAGGCGGGCGTGCCGACGCGATCGTGCTGACCAGGCTCGGCGCGGACGGGGTGGTGCGCGGGGTTTCGCTGCCGCGTGACATCGGGGCCGGCGAGTCGACGCTGGGCCAGACCTTCGCCACCCGCGGCATCGACGGCCTCACCGCCGCGGTGGAGGAGCTGACCGGGGTGCGGCCGGCCCACCACGCCGTCGTCGACATGGCGGGGTTCGCCCGGCTGAGCGACGCCGTCGGCGGGGTCGAGGTCTGCTTGCGGAACGCGACCAGCGATCCGCGCTCCGGCGCGGCGTTCCCGGCCGGTACGCAAACGCTTTCAGGGGAGCGGGCGCTGGCTTTCGTGCGTCAGCGGATGGGGCTGCCCAACGGCGACCTCGACCGCACCGCCCGGCAGCGCGCCTTCCTGGGCAGCCTGGTCGGCAAGCTGTCGCAGTCCACTATGGACAAAGCGGAGCTGGTGAAACTGGTGCAGGGCGACGTGCGGACCGATCCCGGCTGGGACGTGGCGGAGTTCGCCACGCGGGTGCGGGCCGCCGGCGACCTGGCGGTGGTTCCCGCCGAGGAGGTCCAGGTGGAGGGGGGCAGGTCGCTGCTGGTCGCCGATGCCGCCGAAACGAAGTCCTTTGTGGACGGAGTGCTGGGCGGTGGGCGGCCGGGCGGCCCTGGCGGCCCGGCCGCGGGCCCGTCCTGCGTGGACTGAGCAGGCGTGCACGCTGCTCAGCGCGGGCGGCCCGGCACCCCGGGCCGCCTCTGCCACGGGTGCGGGCCGTCCAGTGCGCGGTATTCGACACCGAGCGCGTCCAGCCGGGGCAGGTGCGCCTCGGCTAGCCGCGCGGAGAACTCGCCGAAGTCACGCGGACCCGAGGACCAGACGACCTCGGCGAACGCGCACAACCGCGGGAAAACCGCGTAGTCCACGCGCCGCACCGAATCCAGGTGCTCGGTCCACACCTGCGCCTGCGCGCCGAGGATCCGCGGCCGCGCGTCCTCGGGCAGGTCCGCCGGATACGGCTCGTAGGCGTAGAAATCCGCCAGCGTGCGCAGGAAACCGACCGGGATCGGCTCGTCGGGGTGATCGGCCTGCCGGTGGTCGAGGTAGACGTGCTGCTCGGGGCACATCACCACGTCGTGCCCCGCCTTGGCCGCGACCACGCCGGCTTCCTCGCCCCGCCACGAGCCGATGATCGCCGAGGTGGCGGGCTTGCCGTCGAGGATCTCGTCCCAGCCCAGCGCCCGCCGTCCCCGGCTTTCCAGGTGTTCGATCATCCGGTCCACGAACCACGCGTGGCGCTCGGTCGCGCCGGGCACCTCGTCCCCGCCGATCGCGATGACCTCGCTGGGAAAGATCTCCAGCACCGCGTCCAGCACCCGGCGATAGAAGTCCACAGTGGACTCCTTCGGGTCGAGCAGGCGCGGGTTGACCCCCCACGAGGTCCACACCTCGACCGGCTCGCCGGTGCCCAGCTCCGGGTAGGCCGCGATGGCCGCCTGCGAATGCCCCGGCACGTCGATCTCCGGCACCACGGTGATGTGCCGCTGCGCCGCGTAGGCGACGATCTCCCGCAGGTCGTCGGTGGTGTAGAAACCGCCGTGCGGCCGCCCGTCGCGCTCCGGCCCGTCGTGCCTGCCCACCATCGACCCGTGCCGCCAGCCGCCGACCGAGGTCAGCCGCGGGAACTCCGGGATCTGCACCCGCCAGCCCTGGTCGTCGGTCAGGTGGAAGTGCAGCACGTTCAGCTTGTGCGCGGCGAGCAGGTCAATGAACCGCAGCACCTCCGCCTTGGTACGGAAGTTGCGGGCCACGTCGAGCAGGCAGCCGCGCCAGGCGAACCGCGGGTGGTCGGTCACCACCCCGCACGGCACCGGATCCGGGGCGAACCCGGCGGCGCGGAACGCCGACGGCCCGCGCAGCTGCCGCAGCGTCTGCTCACCGTAGAACCGGCCCGCCGCGTCCGAGGCGCTGAGCGTGATCGCTTCGGGCGTGATCTCCAGCCGATACCCCTCGGGCGGGATGGTGCCGTCCTCGCGATGGGTCACGGTGTCCACAGTGGACGTGCCAGTCGATGGCTCGATCGAGACCGGCCGGGGGAGCAGGCCGCGCAGTCCATCGAAGCCGGTCATCCCTTCACCGCCCCCGCCATGCCCGAGACCAGCTTCCGCTGCACCAGCAGGAAGAAGACCAGCACCGGAATGGTCATCAGCGTGGAACCGGCCATGATCGCGCCCCAATCGTTTTCCTCCGGCTTGAAGAACACCAGGATGCCCAGCGGCAGCGTCTGGTTGCTGGTGTCGGAGATGATGAAGGTCTTGGCGAACAGGAAGTCGTTCCAGGCGTGGATGAACGACAGCACGCTGGTCGCCACCAGGCCCGGCGCCACCAGCGGGAACAGGATCTGCCAGGTGAACCGGAACCGGCTGGCGCCGTCCACGGTCGCCGCCTCCTCCAGCTCGGCGGGCACCGCGGCGACGAACCCCCGCAGCATCCAGATCGCGAACGGCAGGGTGAAGGCCAGGTGCACCAGCACCAGCGAGCCCAGCTCGTTCAGCCCGAACGCCGGTGCCACGTCACCGACCGAGCGCATCAGGAAGAACAGCGGAATGGTCAGCGCCTCGATCGGCACCATCTGCGCCACCAGCAGCATCACCAGCAGCACCGTGCGGCCCTTGAACCGGAACCGGGTCAGCGCCACCGCGGCCAGGAAGGACAACAGCATCGACAGCGCGACCACCACCACCGCGACGATCACGCTGTTGACGAAGTACCGGCCCAGCCCCGCCGAGGTCAGCACCCGCTCGAAGCTGTCGAAACTGGGGGAGAAGGTCCACGGCCGCGGGTTCGCCGACTGGATCTCACCGGCCGGCTTGAGCGCCGAGAGCACCATCCAGTACAGCGGGAAGGCCACGATCCCGGCCACCACCACGGTGATGATCTCCGCGACCAGCCTGCCGGTGCGGCGGGGCCGCCGCCGTTTCGGGGCGCGTGCCGGGGTGTCCGCCACCGGCGGCGCGGTCGCCGTCGCCGTCATATCAGCCCCGCTTCCCGTTTCTGCGACCGGACGTAGAGCGTGGTGATGGACAGCAGGAGCAGCGTCATCACCACCCCGATCGCGGCGCCGAGGCCGTAGTCGGCCCCGGCGAAGGCTTCCTGGTAGGCGTAGACGTTGAGCACCAGGTTCCGCCCGGCCAGCCCGCCCCCGTTGGTCATCACGTAGATCTGGGTGAACACCTTGAAGTCCCAGATGATCGACTGGATGGTGGCGATCATCAGCACCGGGCGCAGGATCGGCAACATCACCGAGGTGGCGATGCGCGTCCACGACGCACCGTCCAAAGTGGCCGCTTCGAGCACCTCCTCCGGGATCGCCTTGATCCCGGCGTACATGGTGATCATCACGAACGGGAAGGAGCACCAGATCACCTCGGCGGCGACCAGGCCGAACGCGCTGTAGGTGTCGAAGGTCCACGAGTGCCGGGCCATCGATTCGAAGCCCAGCCCGGACAGCACCTCGTTGACCAGGCCGAAGTCGGTGTCGAACAGGAACAGCCAGATGTAGGACCCGGCCAGCGCCGGGGTCGCCCACGCGCCGAGCGCGGCGATGAACAACAGCATGCGCGGCACCGCGCGCACCCGGCTGGCCAGCACCGCGAGCGTGGTGCCGACCACCAGGCTGCCGATGACGCAGACCGCGGCGAAGCCGACCGTCTTGGCCAGCACCGTCCAGAACTGCGCCTCGCCGAGCAGCTTGGTGTAGTTGCCGAACCCGACGAACTCCAGCGGCGCCCGGCCGGCCGCCTGCGCCTGGCCGTAGTCGTAGAATGAGATCAGCACCAGCTGGTAGATCGGGTAGGCCAGCACCGCGAGCAGCAGGACCGCCGCGGGCAGCAGGTAGATCGCGGCCGCCCGCCCGTCACCGCGGTTGCGGGACGGGCGGGCGGCGCCACCACGGGGTGGGGTCGTGACCGGGAGGATCTGCGTCGCCATCGGGCCCCTACGAACCGAACGCGTTGTTCATGCGCTCGCTCGCCCCGGCCAGCGCGCCGTCGATGTTCTGCTCCCCGGTGACGATCTGCTGCACCGCGGTGGGCAGGATCTTCTGGGCGTCGATCTTGGACCAGGCCGGGGTGGCGGGCACGAACCTGCTGCCAGCGGCCACCGTGTCGGTGAACGGCTTGAGGAACGGGTCGGAGGCGGCCAGCTGGCGCTGCACGCTGCCGAGCGTGGGCAGGTTCCCCATCGCGGTGTACATCTTGGCCTGGTACTTGGCGTTGCCGAGGAGCTGGGTGAACTGCACCGCCAGCGTCTTGCGCTTGGTCGCGCCGAACACGCCGAGCAGGTTGCCACCGGCGAACGTCGGCGCGATCGAGCCGGGGTCCTTGCCGGGCAGCGGCACCACCGCGTACTTGTCCTTGAGGCCCTCTTCGACGGCCTTGCGGTTGAAGTCACCGCCGACGGTCATGCCCGCCTTGCCGCCGGAGAAGGCCTGCACGCTCTGGGTGCCGGTGAGGTTGGCGCACTGCTCCGGCGGGCAGATGTCCGGCTTGATCAGGTCGGCGTAGGCCTGCACGCCGGCCTTGGCCTCGGCCGAGGTGAGCGAGGCGGTCCAGCGCTCGCCGTCCTGGCGGGCGATCTCACCGCCGTTGGCCCACAGGAACGGCAGCATCGCGTAGGTGTACTGCCCGCCGACCGAGATGCCGTACAGGTCGGGCTTCGCCTGGCGGATCTTGCGCGCGGTCTCGGTCAGCTCGGCGATCGACTTCGGTGGCTGCAGGCCGAGCTCGGTGAACACGTCGGTGCGGTAGTACAGCGCGCGGATGCCGGTGAACCACGGCAGGCCGTAGACCTTGCCGTCCACCTTCGCCGTGTCGAGCACGTTCGGCAGCAGGTCGGCGCCCTCGGACCAGTTCTGGATGTCCGCGGTGAGATCGGCGAAGGCGCCGGTCTCGGCGTAGCTGGCCGCGTCGGTGTTGCCGAACTCGGCCACGTCCGGCGCGTTGTTCGGGTCGTTGAAGGCACCGGAGAACTTGTCGGCGCGGCCTTCCACGGCCACCCACTGCACCTCGACCTTGACGCCGGGGTGCGCGGCCTCGAACTCCGCGATCGCCTCGTTCACCACGGCTTCCTTGGGCTGGCGCTTGGCCTCGTCGAACAACCACACGCGCAGCGGGCCGGTCTGCTCGTCGCCGCCCTCGGCCGGGCCACTGGACTGGGTGGGCGCGCAGGCGGAGGCGGTGAGCCCCGCCGCCAGCGCCACCGCCGCGACCACGCGGCTGAGTCTTCTGTTCATCAAGCACTCCGTTGCACTATTCGCAATGGGCGTTTCGCTATTAGCAACGAATCGTAGGACTGTGCTCGCGCCCACACAAGGGTCTAGACCACCCGGAGCGATTCCGTGACGAGCCGCCGTTGACCATCAGAAGGACACGAATGTGGCTTTGGGGGCCGATTCCGCCCTGTCGTGTCTCGGGAGATCTGTCGCAGTGTTGTCTCGGTTGTTGTGACACATGTTAGGCGGCGGGGGTGAGGGTGCCTTGCCAGTCTTTGGTGTGGTCGAGGTGGGTGTGGCCGATGGGGTGGCCGTGGCTGGTGTAGGCGGTGATCCGGTCGCCGTCGCGGATGATGGTGATGGTGTTGCCGGTGTGTTCGCGGCCGATGAGTAGGCGTTTTCGGTGTCCGAGATAGATGGTGCCGAGTTTGCTGACGGTGAGCCGGTGGATGGTGGCGTCGGTTTGGACGGGCGGGTGGGTGGGGCCGCCGTGGTGTTCGGCGTGGGTCCAGGCGTGGTGCGGGGTGTGGCGGCCGAGCGCGCTGTGCCCGCGGCGGGTGTTGTAGTAGTCGCGGTAGGTGTCGAGCAGTGTTTGCAGGCTGGTCAGGGTGGTTGGTGGGTGGGGTTGGCGAGCCAGCCATTTTTTGAGGGTTTGATGGTGGCGTTCGACTTTGCCGCAGGTTTGCGGGTGGTAGGGGCTGGAGTGGATCAGGCGGGCGCCGGTGGTGGTGACGGTGCGGGCGAACTGGGTGGGGCCGGCGTGTGGGTGCCGGGGATGGGCGGTGAAGGCGGGGCCGTTGTCGGAGAGCACGATCGCGGGTGGGCCGTGCTCGGTGAACGCGGCACTGATCGCGGTGCAGGCCGCCGCGGCGGTTTCCGACCGGGCTGCCTGGCAGGCCAGCAGCATGCGGGTGCAATCGTCGAGCACATCGAAGACCACGGCCTTGCTGCCGTCGGCGAGCACGATCTCGGTGGCGTCGATCTGGTAGCAGTCCCGGGGCCGGGCATAGCTGAACCGCCGCCAGGACGACCGCGGCCGTTTACGGGGGTTGCTGACCAGCAGGCCTTTCCGGTCCAGGACGCGGTTGATCGTGGCCCGCGACGGCACCGGCCAGCCCTGTCCCGCCCAGTCCCGCTCGGCCGCGAGCACCTCGAGCCGGTCATGGATGAAATCCGCGCCGTTGTCCGGCGCCAGTTCCTGGCGTAACCGCACGATCTGAGCCACCACCGGCTCCGCGGTGGCGTGCGGGACAGTGACCGGACGCCGGGACCGAGGGCTCCACTGTCCCTCGGCCCGGGCCCGTTCCCGATGCCGGTAAAACGTGCGCCGGTCAACACCGTTGACCCGGCACCACTCCGACACGTTCCCGACATCAGCCCCCGCAGCCACCACCGCATCCATCAGATGCATCATCGCCCGTTTCCGCGCCATGGCCAGCCACCACAACGCCGTCCAGGCAACAGACCCCGCAGCATCACCCACCCAGGGTGTGTCACTTGCTCAGAGACACAACCTGTGTCACATCAGCTGAGACTGAACAGGGCCGATTCCGCCCCGAAAGCCACATTCGTGTCCGGCAGCCTTCAGGCGACCTCTACGGAATCACACGGTCAGTCACCGGAAGAGCACAAAGGCGACATGGTTGACCGCCAGCGAGCCCGCCGGCTTGCCCAGCAGGCCGGTCGCCGGGTCGCGCGGTAGCCAGGTCACCGTGTTCGAGCGCTGGTTCGCCACGTAGACCCACCGCTCCGACGGGTCGAGCGTGAAGTGCCGCGGCCAGGCGCCCCCGGTGGTGGCGTTCTCGCCGATCCGCTTGATTTCCGCACCACCCGCGCCGACGCCGAAGGTGGCGATGGTGTCCTCACCGCGGTTGGAGGCGTAGACGAACCGGCCGTCCCGCGAAATCGCGATCTCCGCCGGGTACTGCGGTGCCGGAGCGGTCGAGGGCACCGTCGGCACCACGGCCCCGGCGGTCAGCTTGCCCGCGCTCGCGTCCCAGGCGGCGACGGTGATCTCCGCGCGCAGCTCACCGAGGATGTAGGCGTACCTGCCGTTGGGGTGGAACACCAGGTGCCGCGGCCCGGCCCCCGACGGCAGCTTGAGCTGCTGGTGCTGCGTGAGCTTCCCGGTGCCGGTGTCCAATTTGTACACGTACACCGAGTCGGTGCCCAGGTCCACCGCGACCACCCACCGGCCGCTGGGATCGGTCACCACCTGGTGCGCGTGGGCCTCGCGTTCCCCGCCGGTGTGCTTGACCACATCGGTCGGCGGACCCGCCTGGCCGCTCTGGATCGGCAGCACCGACACCGTGCCGTCGGTGTAGTTGGCGGTCAGCACGAACTTCCCGCTCGGGTGCACCGAAAGGTGCGTGGTGCCCGCGCCGCCGACGGCCTGCGTGCCCAGCACCTTCGGCGGGTTCCCCGCGCTCAGCGTGGTCACCCGGCCGTCCGGCACCAGCTCGTTGGTCGAGTACAGCTTGTCCTTCCACGCCGCCAGCCACGACGCGTCCGGCACGCCCGGCACGGTCGCGCCCAGCTTCAGCGCCGGGCCGCTGCCCCGCGTGGCCACCTGCAGGCCCACGCCGGGCGGCTCGCCCCAGGTGGTGTAACTGCCCAGGTAGACCACGCACCCCGCCCTTTCCGTGCTCGCGGCCGCGCGGCCGGTGAGCATGCCGGTCATGCCGACGGCGCTCGCCGCACCGACGGCCCCCAGGAACTTCCGGCGATCGAACCCAGCCATCCATCCACTCCTTCAGTTGTGGTGAAACAGTTGTGGCGGTTTCGGGTACTGCGTCAGACGAACGCCATGATCAGTGCGGCAACGGCGAAACCGGCGACCGAGAGCACGGTTTCCAGCACTGTCCACGTTTTCAGGGTGTCGGCCACCGAGATGCCGAAGTAGCGCGAGACGATCCAGAACCCGCCGTCGTTGACGTGCGAGGCGATGATCGACCCGGCCGCGATGGCCACCACCAGCAGCGCCAGCTGCACCTGCGAATAACCCAGCTCGGTGACCGTCGGCGCGATGATGCCGCTGGTGGTCACGATGGCCACGGTGGCCGAGCCCTGCGCGATCCGCATGCCGCAGCTGATCACGTACGCGGCCAGGATCACCGGCAGCCCGGCGTCGTCCAGCGAACCGGCCACCGCCTTGCCGATGCCGGTGGCCGAGAGCACCGCGCCGAAGAACGCGCCGGCGCCGACCACCAGCAGGATCATCGCCACCGGCCGCAGCGCGGTGGCCGACAGCTCGCTCAGCTGCTTGCCGGTCATCCCGCGCCGGGTGCCCAGCAGCCACGACGCCAGCAGCACCGCGATGGTCAGCGCCACCGCCGGTGTGCCGATGAAGGCGGCGATGCCGGACAGCGTGGTGGACTCCTTGGGCAGCCAGATGCTGCCGAACGTGCCGACCAGGATCAGCACCAGCGGCACCGCGATGATGAACGCGACCAGCCCGAGCGACGGCGGGTTCTCGTGCTCGTCGTCGCCGTTCTCCACCAGCATTTCCTCGGGCACCGGCAGCACGATCTTCTTGCCGATCCACGACGAATACACCACGCCGCCGATGAACCAGGCGGGCAGCCCGCAGATCGCGCCCATCAGGATGACCCAGCCCAGGTCCACACCGAGCAGCCCGGCCGCGGCCACCGGGCCGGGGTGCGGCGGCAGGAAGGCGTGCGTCACCGAAAGGCCGGCGAGCAGCGGCATGCAGTACAGGATGATCGACTTGCCGCCCTGCTTGGCGGCCACGTAGACCAGCGGCGCCAGCACGAAGATGCCGATGTCGAAGAACACCGGGATGCCGAAGATCAGCCCGGCCACGCCCATCGCCAGCGGTGCGCGCTTCTCCCCGAAGGCACGCAGCAGCGAGGAGGTGAGCACCCTGGCGCCGCCGGAGCGTTCCAGGATCGCGCCGAGCAGGGTGCCGAGCCCGATGATCGCCGCGATGTGCCCGAGAATGCCGCCGAAACCCTTTTCCAGCAGGGAATCCGAGGCCTTCTGCGCGGACCCGACCAGGGTGCCCACCGGCACGCCGGCGGCCAGCGCGGTGAGCAGGCCCACCACGATCAGCGCGATGAACGGCTCGAGCTTGAGCTTGATGATCGACAGCAGCAGTACCGCGATGGAGAGCGCGGCGAGGGTGAGCAGGCCGGCCGTGGAGTGCTGCAGCCAGTCGATGAATCCGGTCATGTGGTCGTGCTTTCTCGCTTGCGGAGTGAGTGCCCGGACAGCGCCCCGGTGGCGCGGCCGTCGTCGATCGCGGCGACCCCGTTGACGAAGACGTGCGGAATGCCGTGAGCCTGCTGCCGGGGTTCGTCGAAGGTGGCGGTGTCGGCGACCGTGTCCGGGTCGAACAGCACCAGGTCCGCCGCGTATCCCTCGCGCACCAGGCCGCGATCGGCCAGCCGCAGGCGCTTCGCCGCGCGCCCGGTGAGGTGCGCGACGCAGTCGGCGAGGTCCAGCACGCCCAGTTCGCGGACGTACCTGGCGAGGTAGCGGGGGAAGGTGCCCCAGGCACGCGGGTGCGGGCGCGCGCCGACGAGCAGGCCGTCGCTGCCGCCGGTGTGCGTGACGTGCCGCATGATCGCCTGCACGTTCTCCTCGTGCCCAACGTGCATCAGGCACGAGGTGCCCAGCCGCTCGGAGATCAGCACGTCGAAGTACAGCTCGGCGGCGGGCCGCCCGGCACGCCGCGCGGATTCGGCCACGCTGTGCCCGACGAGGTGCGCGTTGTCCGGGTTGCGCACGCCGTTGATCTCGATGGCCTCCCAGTCGATCGGCACGCCGTGCGCGCCGTCCGAACCGGTTTCCTCGATCTCGACGCGGATCCGCTCGCGGAGGCCCGCGTCGGCCAGCCGGTCCAGCGTCGCCTCCAGGCCGCCTTCGGCCGACCAGCTCGGCAGCAGCGCGGACAGATAGGTGGCGCCCGGCAGGTACGGATAGGTGTCGAGCGAGATGTCGCAGCCGTCGGCGAGCGCGTCGTCCAGCAGCGCCAGCAACTCCGGCGCGCGGCCCTTGTTCACCGAGAAGTTCATCGTGGCGTGCGCGAGGTGCAGCGGGCAGCCCGACCGCCGCGACACGTCGACCATCTCGGCGAAGGCCTCCAGCGCACCCGCGCCGTAGCTGCGGTGGTGGGGGCTGTAGTAGCCGCCGTGCGCGCCGACCACGGCACACAGCTCGACGAGTTCCTCGGTGCTCGCGTACATGCCCGGGGTGTAGGTCAGGCCCGACGACATGCCGACCGCGCCTTCGGCCAGCCCGGTGACCAGCAGCTCGCGCATCCGGTTCAGCTCGTCCTCGGTGGCGGGCCGGTCGTCGAAGCCGACCGCCAGCATGCGCACCGAACCCTGCGGGATGAGGTACGCGGCGTTCACCGCGATGCCCTGGTCGAGCCGGTCGAGGTACTCGCCGACCGAGCGCCAGTTCCAGTCGAAGCCCGGCGGGTCGTCGTTCCACCCGGCGAGCTGGGCGCGCAGCGCGGCCAGCGTCGAGTCGTCGACCGGGGCGTAGGACAGCCCGTCCTGGCCCAGCACCTCGGTGGTCACGCCCTGCGACACCTTCGCGAGGTGGTCCGGCTGGGCCAGCACCTGGATGTCCGAATGGGAGTGCATGTCGATGAAGCCGGGGGAGAGCACCAGGCCGTCGGCGTCGAGCGTGCGGCGCCCGCTGAGGGAGCCGGGCGCGCCGATCGCCGCGATGCGGCCGCCATCGACGCCGACGTCACCGGGTTCGATGGGGGCGCCGGTGCCGTCGGCGATCCACGCGCCCCTGATCACGAGTTCCATGAGCCGCCCTCAGAAGTAGGTCCGGACGAAGTCGACGACCGTGCGGCCGTCGGCGGCCACCACCGGGATGAGCGGCCACTTGTCGAACACCGTGCACGGGTGCGACAGGCCGAGCCCGATCCAGTCGCCGACCGCGACCGGCGAACCGGGCGGCAGCGAGAGGAAGGCGTGCTGGTCGTTCATCGCGGTGATGGTGTGGCCGCTCAGCGCGTCCACGCGGTCGTCGGGACCGCGCCGCAGCTGCGGTTCGGGCAGTCCTTCGTCGAAGGACGCGTCGCGCTTGCCGATGGTGAGCAGCGCCAGTTCGCCCGACGGCTTCGAGGTCACCAGCGCCCAGGCACGCAGCGCGGACCGGAACGGCTCGGCGCCGGTGGTGCGCGGGTGCTCGCCCAGTGGGGAGATGCCGCGGTAGAAGCCGTCGTCGTGGGTGAGGTAGGCGCCGCTGCGCAGCACCGGGCGGATGGTGAGCCCGTCCGGCCAGCCGGTGGTGATGCCTTCGGCGACCTGGTCGAAGTACGCGCTGCCGCCCGCGGTCACGATGATCTCGTCCACGTCGGCGAACAGGCCGCGCCCGTGCAGGTCGACGGTCAGCGCACGCAGATCGTCCACATAGGACTTCACCCGGGCCTGGGACGCCTCGCTCGCGTCGTGGGCGAGTGCGCCTTCGTACCCGCCGACCCCGGCCAGCCGCAGCGCCGGGCTGGCGTGCACGGCTTCGGCGACGGCGAGCGCGGTGGCCTGGTCGCGGGCGCCGGTGCGGCCGCCGTCGGCGCCCAGCTCCACCAGCACGTCCACCGGTCGCGTGCCGGTCAGCGCGGCGTTCATCCGCGTCACGCCCTCGGTCGAATCGACCCAGCAGGTGAACTCGAAGCCGGGGTCGGCGTCCAGCTCGGCGGACAGCCAGCGCAGCGCGGCCGGGTCCACCAGCTGGTTGGCCAGCAGGACCCGGGAGACGCCGAACGCGCGGTAGACCCGCAGCTGGCTCGCGTTCGCCGCGGTGATGCCCCACGCGCCGTGCTCGATCTGCCGGGCGAACAACGCGGGCGCCATCGTGGTCTTGCCGTGCGGGGCCAGCTCGACCCCGTGCGCGGCGCACCACTTCGCCATCTCCCGCAGGTTGTGCGCGAGTGCCGCCTCCTCGAGCACCACGACCGGGCCGAGGAAGCCGTCGGCGAACAGGTCCGGTTCGGCCGCCGCGGCGTCACCGATCCGGCGGCCGGACAGCGCGGCCGGGATCGACTTGAATCGCCAGTCGAGGGTTTCGTTCCGGGCGCTTTCCAGCGCGGCCTCGTTGATCTCGCAGCTCACCAGCCAGCCTCCAAGCGTTGCATATGTTGCAACGGGCGTTGCGCATATTGCGTGGCATAGGTGTAGCATCCGGGTCGCGACTGGTCAACGGCGAGAAAACGCGGGGAGTCGGGTTTGTCCAACCTGCCGGAAGTGCTCTGCATCGGCGAGTCGATGGCGCTTTTTGTCCCTGGTGAAGCCGGGCCGCCGCACCGCGTGCGGTCCTGGCAGCGCACGATCGGCGGTGCGGAGTCCAATGTGGCCTGCCACCTCGCCGCGCTCGGCCTGCGCAGCCGCTGGGCCAGCGCCGTCGGCGACGATCCGTTCGGGCGCGCGCTGCTCGAGGAGATCGCGGCCGCGGGGGTGGACGTCGGCGGTGCCGTCGTCGATCCGGCGCGGCCGACCGGGTTGTACGTCAAGGAGAGCAGCTCCGGCGGCAGCCCGGTGCGCTACTACCGGTCCGGTTCGGCGGCTTCGGCGATGGGCCCGGACCTGCTGCGGAACCTCGACCTCGGCGCGGTCGGCGTGATCCACCTGAGCGGGATCACGCCCGCGCTGTCGGCTTCCTGCGCCGAACTCGTGCGCGCGGTGCTGGCCCTGCCGCGGGCGGGCACGCGGGTCTCGTTCGACCTGAACTTCCGCCCGGTGCTGTGGTCCGGCCGCGATCCCGCCGCCGAGCTGACCGCGCTGGCCCGGCGGGCCGACGTGGTGCTCGCGGGCGACGACGAAGCCGAAATCGTCTGGGGGAGCGGCGATCCCGGTGTGCTGCGCAAGCGCCTGCCCGAGCCCGAGACGCTGGTGATCAAGCACGGCGCGCGCGGCGCGACCCTGCTCGAAGGCGATCGCGAACCGGTGTTCGCGCCCGCGCTGAAGGTGGACGTGGTCGAGCCGGTCGGCGCCGGGGACGCCTTCGCGGCCGGTTTCCTCGCCGCCACCCTGCGCGGGGCGGACCCGCTGACCCGGTTGCGGTCCGGGCACCTCCAGGCGGCATCTACGCTGCGCACGCACGACGACGTGGGGCCGCCGCTGCCCCCCGGGGTGGTCGCCGAACTGCTCGCCGCCGACGAGCGGGCCTGGGCGGCGACCCGGCTGACCGACGAAGGAGTGGTGCGCGCATGAGCCAGAGCCTGGACCGGGCGCTCATCGTGCTCGCGGGGCTGGCGAAGGAGCACAAGACCCTCGACCAGCTCGCCGAGGAGGTCGGCGTGCACAAGTCGACCGTGCTGCGGTTGCTGCGCACCCTGGAGCAGCACCACTTCGTCCGCCGCGACGGCACGCGGTACTACCGGCTCGGCACCGCGTTGTTCGACCTGGCCAACCAGGCGCTCGAAGGCTACGACGTGCGCCGCGCCGCGCAGCCCGCGCTCGCCGCGCTCAACGCGCGCACCGGGCACACCGTGCACCTCGCCAGCTACGACGACGGCGAGGTGGTCTACATCGACAAGTACGAGGGACGGCATTCGGTCCGGATGTACTCGCGGGTCGGCAAGCGCGCGCCGCTGCACTGCACGGCGGTCGGCAAGGTGCTGGTCGCCTCGTTCCCGCCGGACCGGCGGCATGAGGTGGCTCACCGCGTGGACTACGTGCGGCTGACCGCGAATACGATCACTTCGGCAGCCGGGTACCTGGCCGAGCTGGAGCAGGTGGAGCGCCGCGGGTACGCGGTGGACAACGCCGAGCACGAGGACTTCATCCACTGCATCGCCGCCCCCGTGCGCGGGGCGGGCGGCGAGGTGCTGGCCGCGGCCAGCCTTTCGGTGCCGAAGGTGCTGCTGGACTACGACGGACTGCTCGCGCTGGTACCGGAACTGGTGTCGGCCGCCGAGGAGGCGTCCATCCACAGTGGATGGACGGGAGCGAGGAACACGGAAGGATGAAGCACATGGGCAAGGTCGCGATCAGCACGGAGAACGCCCCGACGCCGGTGGCGAACTTCGCGCAGGCCGTTCGCAAGGGGAACATCCTGCAGCTGGCCGGCCAGGTCGCCTTCGAACCCGGGACGAACAAGATCGTCGGGGATTCGGTCGGCGAGCAGACCCGGCAGACGGTCAAGAACCTGACCGCGGTGCTGGAGGCGGCCGGGGCGAGCTGGGACGACGTGGTGATGGTGCGGGCCTACCTGACCGACACCGGGCACTTCGCCGAGTTCAACGAGGTCTACAACGAACTGATCGGCGGCGAGCCGTTCCCGGCGCGCACCACGGTCTACGTCGGCCTGCCCGCCGGCCTCCTGGTCGAAATCGACGTCCTCGCCGTCATCGGGGATTGATCCCGTGTCACGAATGTGGCTTTCGAGACGTTTCGCGTCCCGAAAGCCACATTCGTGACACCTTCCGGTCAGGGAAGTTCGCTGTACGCGCTCAACGCGGGCTGCCCGCCCAGGTGCGCGTAGAGCACCGTCGAATCCCGCGGGATCTCCCCGCGTGAGACCAGGTCGATCAGCCCGGCCATCGACTTGCCCTCGTACACCGGGTCGGTGATCATCCCCTCCAGCCGGGCCGCCGTGCGCATTGCGTCCACAGTGGACTCGTCGGGCACGCCGTAGATCCCGGCGTGGTACCGCTCGTCGAGGATCACCTCGTCCGGCTCGCGCGGGGTGCCGATCAGCTCGGCCGTCGCCTTCGCGATCCGGCCCACCTGCGCCCGGGTTTCCGCGGGCTTCGCCGAGGCGTCGATGCCGACGATCCGGCGCGGCCGCTCGCCCAGCGCCGCCCCGGCGATCATGCCCGCCTGCGTGCTGCCGGTCACCGAGCAGACCACGATCGTGTCGAAGTACACGCCGAGTTCCCGTTCCTGCGCCTCGACTTCCCGCATCCAGGTCGCGAAGCCGAGCCCGCCCAGCCGGTGATCCGATGCACCCGCCGGAATCGCGTACGGCTTGCCGCCACGCGCCGCGATCTCGGCGATCGCCTGCTCCCAGCTCTCCTTGAACCCGATGCCGAACCCGGCGTCGACCAGCCGGACGTCGGCGCCCATCAGCCGCGACAGCTGGATGTTGCCGACCCGGTCGTAACCGGGGTCCTTCCAGTCCACCCAGCTTTCCTGCACCAGCACGGCGTTCAGCCCGGTGCGCGCGGCGGCCGCGGCCACCTGCCTGGTGTGGTTGGACTGCACGCCGCCGATCGAGATCAGCGTGTCCGCGCCGCTCGCCAGCGCGTCGGCGACCAGGTACTCCAGCTTGCGGGTCTTGTTGCCGCCGTACGCGAGCCCGGAGTTGACGTCCTCGCGCTTGGCCCAGACCTCCGCCCCGCCGAGGTGCCGGGTGAGCCGGTCCAGCCGGTGCACCGGCGACGGGCCGAACAGCAGCGGGTGGCGGGGGAAGTCGGCAAGTGGCATCAGGTTTCCTCTCCGGCGTCCATCAGGTCGCCGAGTTCGGCCCAGATGCGGCCGGTGATCCGGACGGCTTCGCCGGTGTCACCCGCCGCGCAGGCGTCGATGAGCTGTTCGTGCCGCCGCACCGAGCGGTGCGCGGGCAGGCTGGAGAACCGCGCGCGCTCGAGGCGGCGCAGGAGCGGGGTGTAGCGGTCGAGCGTTTCGGCGACCGCGCGGTTCCCGCAGGCTTCCACCGGTACGTCGTGGAACTCGTCGTCCGCCTCGATCGCCGCGTCGACGTCGCGGGCTTCGACCGCCGCCGCGAACTTCGCGTTTGCGGCCCGCATCCGGTCCAGGTGCACTGGCCCGAGCCGGGCCGTGCGCACGGCGAACTCGTGCAGCACGCGGGTCAGCTGGAGCGCGTCGCGCACGTCGTCGCTCTCCAGCGGCGCGACCCTGGTGAAGCTCTGCGGCTTCGATTCGACCAGGCCCTCGGCGGTCAGCCTGGTCAGCGCCTGCCGCACCGGCGCGCGGGAGAGTCCCAGCTCCGCGGCCAGGTCGTGCTCGCGCAGCTGCTGCCCCGGCGCCAGCTCCCCGGTGATGATCGCGCGGCGCAGGAGTTCGTACGCCTCGTCGCGCAGCAGCACACGCCGGACCGGCTTCAGGGCACTCATATCTAACATGTTAGCTGTCGGAAAACGGGACCGCCAGGGTCCCTGCCGGGTGTGACTCAGTGCACGGGGCCGGTGTACTTCTCGCCGGGCCCCTGGCCGGGCGCGTCCGGCACGGCCGACGCTTCGCGGAAGGCCTTCTGCAGCGACTGCAGCCCGTCGCGCAGCGGGCCGGCGTGCGCGCCGAGGTACTCCGCCGACGACGTGACCAGCCCGGCCAGCGCGGTGATCAGGCGCCGCGCCTCGTCGAGGTCGCGGCGCGGGCTGGTGTCCGGGTCCTCGTCGGCGAGGCCGAGCCGCTCGGCGCCCGCCGACATCAGCATCACGGCGGCGCGGCTGATCACCTCTACACTGGGAATGGTCTCGAGCTCGCGGATGCCGTCGGCGTCCGTTCCGGGGGAATTCTGAGGCTGGTGTCCAGCGTTGTCCGACACGTCTGGTACCCTTCCACGAGCGACCAGCCCCCGAGTGATCGGGGGCGGCAAGTGGAGCCCCGCTCCCACCCGCGTCGCCGCTCGAGGCGGCCGGGTCCGGTCTCGCGAAACGGCACGACCCACCTCGGGCGTGGCCGTCGCGAAGGCAGCCGACCTCGTGTCGGCGGTCGATCGGATGAGGGCCCCGCGGCCGCACCCAGTGCGGAAGCCGGGGCCTTTGGTATGTGGGCACCAGGTCGAACGAGCAGAGCAGAACATTACTCGGACCAAGGAGGCCCCATCAGCTCCGAGACGCGCATCAACGAGCGCATCCGCGTTCCCGAGGTCCGGCTGGTCGGACCCAACGGGGAGCAGGTCGGCATCGTCCGCATAGAGGACGCACTCCGGCTCGCCCAGGAAGCGGACCTGGACCTCGTCGAGGTCGCCCCGCAGGCACGGCCGCCGGTAGCCAAGCTCATGGACTTCGGGAAGTTCAAGTACGAGAGCGCCCAGAAGGCCCGCGAGTCGCGCCGCAACCAGCAGCTGACCGTCATCAAAGAGCAGAAGCTGCGCCCGAAGATCGACCAGCACGACTACGAGACGAAGAAGGGCCACGTGTCCCGCTTCCTCGCAGCCGGCAACAAGGTCAAGGTCACGATCATGTTCCGTGGCCGGGAGCAGTCCAGGCCGGAGCTCGGCTTCCGGCTGCTGCAGAAGCTGGCCGACGACGTCCAGGAGCTCGGCTTCGTGGAGTCCTCGCCCAAGCAGGACGGCCGCAACATGATCATGGTGCTGGCGCCGCACAAGAACGTGAAGCCGCAGAAGGCGAAAGCCAAGGAAACCGAAGCCGAAGCCGCGGATTCCTGACCTCGCCCGCTCGGGCCGGCACAGTCAGCAGCACACCGAGATTTCGGTGTGCTGCCGCACGAAAGAGGATGAAAATGCCCAAGAACAAGACGCACAGCGGGACGTCCAAGCGAGTCCGCGTCACCGGCACCGGCAAGATCCGCCGTCAGAAGGCCGGCCGCCGTCACCTGATGGAGAAGAAGGCCAGCAAGGTGACCCGCCGCCTCGAAGGCACCACCGAGCTGGCCAAGGCCGACGTCAGCCGCGTCAAGCGCCTCCTCGGCCGCTGACCGCACTTGCTCTGAACACCCCCGGGGCGTGATTCGCCCCCCGAGATCGACAGGATGGACCCGTGGCACGCGTCAAGCGGGCGGTGAACGCCAAGAAGAAGCGTCGCACAACTCTCGAACTGGCCAGTGGTTACCGCGGTCAGCGCTCCCGGCTGTACCGCAAGGCCAAGGAGCAGACGCTTCACTCCCTGAACTACGCCTACCGGGACCGCCGTGCCCGCAAGGGTGACTTCCGCCAGCTGTGGATCACCCGGATCAACGCGGCCGCCCGGGCCAACGGCGTGACCTACAACCGCTTCATCCAGGGCCTCAAGGCCGCTGGTGTCGAGGTCGACCGCAAGATCCTCGCGGACCTCGCGGTGAACGACGCCGCCGCCTTCACGGCGCTGGCCGAGCTGGCCAAGCAGCACGTGACCACCGGCGAAGAGAAGAAGTCGGCCTGAGCACCACCGGCGTGAACCAGCGACCCGGGGACGGTCCCCCCGCCTTGGCGGGGCACAGGACCCCCCGGGTCGTTGCTGCGCGCAGGCTCACTTCGCGGTCCGGCCGCACCGAGGCCGGCCGATTCCTCGCCGAGGGCGCCCAGGCGGTCCGCGAGGCGCTCACGCACGGGACCGTGCACGAGCTGTTCGCCACCGAAGCGGCCGCCGCCAAGCACCCCGAACTGGTCACCCGAGCGGCGGAATCCGGTGCGCGGATCTCCTCGATCAACCAGCGTGCCGCCGAAATGCTCTCGGAAACCGTTTCACCGCAAGGGCTTGTCGCGGTCTGCGAGCTGGTCGACGTACCGCTCGCCGACGCGCTGTCCGGTTCGCCGCGACTGGTCGCCGTGCTCGCGGGCATCGCCGACCCCGGCAACGCGGGCACCGTGCTGCGGGTGGCCGACGCCGCCGGCGCGGACGCGGTGATCTTCGCCGGGGACGCCGTCGACCCGCACAACGGCAAGTGCGTGCGTGCCTCCACCGGCAGCCTGTTCCACCTCCCGGTGGCGCGCGAGCGTGATGTCGCCACCGCGATCGAGGCGTGCCGGGCTGCCGGCCTGCGGGTACTGGCCGCCGACGGGTACGCCGAGGCGGGCCTGGACTCCGCCGACGACCTGGCCGAGCCGTCCGCGTGGGTGCTCGGCAACGAGGCGCACGGCCTGCCCGCCGAGGTGCTCGCGCTCGCCGACCGGGGCATCCGGGTGCCGATCTACGGCAAGGCCGAAAGCCTCAACCTGGCCACCGCCGCGGGTTTGTGCCTCTACGCCAGCGCACTCGCCGCGCACCGCTGACCAGCCGCCTTGTTGATCTTTCAAGAAATCAGCTTTGAGCAGGGGTTAGCCGTCGGCGCGATTCGCCGGTCACCTAGACTCTGCGGCTGAATGTGCACGTGCGCCCGCGAACCCGTCCCGAGTGGACGCCGAGGAGCTATGTCCGAAGCCAACAACAGCCAGGAGCCGGCCACCGCCGACGCGCTGGCCCCGGAAACCCTGCAGGCCGCCGTCAAGTCCGCGGACACGGACTTCGCCGCGGCCGCGGACCTCGACGCCCTCGCCGCGTGCAAGCCGGCGCACCTGGGTGACAACTCCCCGCTGATGCTGGCCCGGCGGCAGATCGGCGGCCTGCCCAAGCAGGAGAAGGCCGAGGCCGGCAAGCGGGTCAACGAGGCACGCCAGGCCATCCAGGGCGCCTTCGACGCGCGCCGCGCCGCGCTGCAGGTCGAGCGGGACGAGCGCGTGCTGCGTGACGAGGCCGTCGACGTGACGCTGCCGTGGGAGAAGGTCGCGCCCGGCGCCCGGCACCCGATGACCACGCTCGCCGAGCGGGTGGCCGACGTGTTTGTCGGCATGGGCTACGAGGTCGCCGAGGGTCCCGAGCTGGAAGCCGAGTGGTTCAACTTCGACGCGCTGAACTTCGGCAAGGACCACCCCGCGCGGCAGTTGCAGGACACCTTCTACGTCGGCCCGGAGGACTCCGGGCTGGTGCTGCGCACGCACACCTCGCCGGTGCAGGCCAGGACGCTGCTGCACCGCGACCTGCCGGTCTACGTGGTCTGCCCCGGCCGCACCTACCGCACCGACGAGCTGGACGCCACGCACACGCCGGTGTTCCACCAGGTCGAGGGCCTCGCGGTGGACAAGGGCATCACCATGGCCCACCTCAAGGGCACGCTGGACGCCTTCGCGCGCGCCATGTTCGGCGAGCGCTCGAAGACCAGGCTGCGCCCGCACTTCTTCCCGTTCACCGAGCCGTCCGCCGAGGTGGACGTGTGGTTCGAGGAGAAGAAGGGCGGCCCCGGCTGGGTCGAGTGGGGTGGCTGCGGCATGGTCAATCCCAACGTGCTGCGGGCCTGCGGGGTCGATCCCGAGGTCTACTCCGGCTTCGCCTTCGGCATGGGCCTGGAGCGCACCCTGCAGTTCCGCAACGGCATCCCGGACATGCGCGACATGGTCGAAGGCGACGTCCGGTTCACCCTTCCCTTCGGAACGGAGGCGTAGTGCGAGTTCCCGTCAGCTGGCTGACCGAGCACCTCGAACTCGGTGAGGGCGTCGGGCCGCAGGAGCTGGTCGACGCCTTCGTCCGGATCGGCATCGAGGTCGACGCCGTGCACCCGCTCGACGCGGTCACCGGTCCGCTGGTGATCGGCCGCGTGGTCGAGATCGAAGAGCTCACCGAGTTCAAGAAGCCGATCCGGTTCTGCCGGGTCGAGGTGGGCGAGGAGCACGCGCCCGAGGACACCGGCGAGGAGCCGGACCCGTCGGCGATCAAGACGCGCGGCATCATCTGCGGCGCCTCGAACTTCAACGAGGGCGACCTCGTGGTGGTGGCGCTGCCGGGCGCGGTGCTGCCCGGCGGCTTCGCCATCGGCTCGCGCAAGACCTACGGCCGGACCAGCGACGGCATGATCTGCTCGGCGCGTGAACTGGGCCTCGGTGACGACCACAGCGGCATCCTGGTGCTGCCGCCGGGCACCGCGGGCCCCGGTGACGACGCCGCCGAGGTGATCGGCCTCTCCGACACCGTGCTGGAGCTGGCGCCGACCCCCGACCGCGGTTACGCGCTGTCCATCCGCGGCCTGGCCCGCGAGCTGTCGAACGCCTTCGACGCGCCGTTCGGCGACCCCGGGCTGAGCGAGATCCCCGGTGCCGAGGGCGAGGCCTGGCCGGTCCGCATCGAGGACCCCGAAGGCTGCTGCCCGCGGTTCGTGCTGCGCCGGGTCACCGGGCTGGACGCCTCCGCGCCGACGCCGTGGTGGATGCGCCGCCGCCTGATGCTGGCCGGCATGCGGTCGATCTCGCTGGCCGTGGACGTGACGAACTACGTCATGCTGGAGCTGGGCCACCCGCTGCACGCCTTCGACACCACCGCGATCCAGGGTGAGCTGGTCGTCCGCCGGGCGAAGCCGGGCGAGAAGCTGACCACGCTGGACGACGCGGAGCGCGAGCTCGACTCCGACGACATCGTCATCGCCGACGACTCCGGCGTGATCTCGCTGGCGGGCACCATGGGTGGCGCCAGCACCGAGATCACCCCGGAAAGCACCGACGTGCTGCTCGAAGCCGCGCACTGGGATCCGCCGTCGATCAGCCGGACCGCGCGGCGGCACAAGCTGTTCTCCGAGGCCGCGAAGCGGTTCGAGCGGTTCACCGACCCGCAGCTGCCGCCGGTGGCGGTGGAGCTGGCGGCGCGGCTGCTGCGCCAGTACGGCGACGGCCGCATCCAGCCGGGCCGCACCGACGCCGGTCAGCTGAAGCCGGTCGCCGAGATCACCATGCCGATCAACCTGCCCGACAAGGTGGCCGGCGTGCGCTACGACCGCGGCGTCACCGCGCGGCGGCTGAGCCAGATCGGCTGCAAGGTCGGCATCGCCACCTCCGACGACGGCACCGCGCTGGTCACCGCCGTGCCGCCGAGCTGGCGCGGTGACCTGGTGCAGCCCGCCGACCTGGTCGAGGAGGTGCTCCGGCTCGAGGGCTACGACAGCATCCCGTCCGAGCTGCCGACCGCGCCGGCCGGTGCCGGGCTGACCGAGGCGCAGCGCCGTCGCCGCACGGTTTCGCGTTCGCTCGCCGCGGCGGGTTACGTCGAGGTGCTGCCCTTCCCGTTCGTCGCGAAGTCCACTTGGGACGCCTTCGGGCTGCCCGAGGACGACGTGCGCCGCCGCGCGGTGAAGGTGCTCAACCCGCTGGAGTCCGAAAAGGACGAGCTGGCCACCTCGCTGCTGCCCGGCCTGCTGGAAACGTTGCAGCGCAACGTTTCCCGCGGCTTCCGCGACGTCACCCTGTACCAGATCGGCCAGGTCGTGCTGCCCGCCGAGAAGCCGGCCGCCATGCCGCGGCTCGGTGTCTCGGCGCGTCCCGCCGACGAGGAGCTGGCCGCGCTGGAGGCCGCCGTGCCCGCGCAGCCGGTGCACGTCGCCGTGGTGCTGACCGGTCACCGCGAGCGCCCCGGCTGGTGGGGCGAGGGCCAGCAAGCCTCGTGGGCGGACGCCGTGCAGGCGGCCCGCACCGTCGCCGCCGCGGCCGGTGTCGAGCTGGAGGTGCGCTCGGCGGACCTGCTGCCGTGGCACCCCGGCCGCTGCGCCCGGCTTTTGGTCGGCGACTGGCCGGTCGGGCACGCCGGTGAGCTGCACCCGAAGGTGGTCGAAGCCCTCGGCCTGCCCAAGCGCACCGTGGCCATGGAGCTCGACCTCGACGCGATCCCGCTGCTGGAACGCCGCCCGGCGCCCGCGGTGTCGCCGTACCCGCCCGTGCTGCTGGACGTGGCACTGGTCGCCGACAGCTCGGTGCCCGCGGCCGAACTGGCCGAGACCCTGCGCCGTGGTGGTGGCGAACTGATCGAGGATGTCTCGCTGTTCGACACCTACACCGGCGAGCAGGTCGGTGCCGGCAAGCGCTCCCTCGCCTACAAGCTGCGGTTCCGCGCGCCGGACCGCACGCTCAAGGTCGAGGAGGCCACCGCCGCCCGTGACGCCGCGGTCGCGGCGGCCGCCGAACGCTTCGGGGCCACCCTGCGCGCCTGATTCAGTTTTTCAGGTTCTTCAGTGCCTCCCTTCGTGACAGCGGGGAGAGGTCGCCGTGGTTCTCGGCGAAGGCCAGCACCCAGTCCGGGTCGGTCTTCGCCAGTTCCCGCAGGGCCCAGCCGATCGCCTTGCGCAGGAAGAAGTCCGGCTCGCCGATGCTGGCCTCGATGGCCTGGGTGAGCAGCCCGGTGTCGGTCGCGGACTTCGCCCCGATCTGGCAGATGATCGCGGTGCGGCGGCGCCAGTGGTCCTCGTCGGCGGCCCAGTCGAGCAGGACCGGCTTCAGCACGCCGGGATCGGTCCGCAGCAGCGGGCCGATCCGGCGGATGGCCACCTCGTCCACGTAGTCCCACCAGGCTCCGGTGACGATCAGCTCCTCGTACAGCTCGAGCAGGCCGGGCGACTGCCAGCCGCGGTAGGCGCCGTGCCCGGTCAGGTCGATCGCCAGGTACCGCTCCTCGCGGTAGCCGGCCTCGCGCCACAGTTGGCGGGTGACCGCGGTGAACTCCGCGACGTCGGCCAGTGGGTACGCGCGGAACAGCCGGTTCGCCAGCTTGCGCCTGGCCGGGGCGGGCACCCCGCGGAACGGCATCGCCGACTTCATGTACCGCTGCATCTGCGGTGCCTTCCCGGCGTCGGCCAGCTCCGCCAGCCCGGCCCGCGCGGCCGCCACCAGTTCTGCGGTCATCACCCGTCCTTCCCCTCGGCCGCCCACCATAAGCACCCCACCCGACAGTTTCCCGCCACCGCCCTGCGCGACCACCCGATCACCGCCGGTGTTCGCAAACTGTCGGACCCCGTGGCTAGCGTCCGGCGCATGACAGTTTCCGAACAGCACCGGACCCAGATCCGGACCGAAACCGCTACCTACACGGTCGAGGCCGCTTCCCTGCCGGAAGCGCGCCTGGTGGTGGACGTGCACGCCGCCGGGCCGCAGGGCGAGCCCGTCGCGGACGGCCGCCTCGACCTCGACGCCGCGGCCGCGGCCACGCTGGCCACCGTGCTCTCGAGAGCGCTGCGCTCGGCGGGCGCGCTCGGCCGCACCGGCCCGCGAAGATCGGGGCCGCGGCCGGCGCAACAGGGCCAGCCCTGGTCGCCGACGCTGGATGCCGCCCTCGAACGCCGGTGGATGGCGGGCGAGCCGGTCGAAACCATCGCCGAGGCCTTCGGCCGAAGCCCGGGCAGCATCCGGGCACGCCTGCCCAGGGTGGGCTGCGACCCGGAGAACCCGGGCGCCTACCTACCGGACCCGCCAAGCCGGCGAGAGGTGACCGCGATGAGCCCCTGACCCCACGCGATGAGCCTCCGACGCCACACGGTGAGCCCCCGGGCGCCGCCACCAACGGCGCCCGGGGCACACCCGTTGCCTCCGGCCGCGACCTCGGTGCCGCCCGCCCCCATGCGGGCGGTGCAGGGAACGCCTGTTTGCTTGAGGTCACAGCCTCACGGCTCTGGCTGTCCGCTCCGGTACGAGCAAACAGCAGTGGGCACGTGCGGCTGCGGGGCGCAGCCTCGGTGCCGCTGCCTTGCGCAGCGCGGCCCACTCGGCGCACGTGCCGCCCGCCCCGCACGGACGGCACCTGCCCGGCGCGGGCGGCGCCCGCCTTGTGCAAGTGCCGCCCGCCTTGGGTAAGTGGGCATGCCCAGCGCGGGCGCTGCTCGCCTTGCGCAAGTGCCGCGCGCCCTGCGCGAGCGTCACCTGCCGTGCGCAGGGCAGCGCTTGGGACGTGCCCGGTGCTTCCAGCCGAAGCCTCGGCCATGCTTGCTCGCCCCTGCGCGAGCGAGCGGAGGCACCTGCCGTGCCCAGCCACGGCCTCCGGAGCCACCCCGCGCGGGCGGCGACCCGGAGCGCTCCATGCAACCAGCCCGCGCCCACCTACTTCATGCGCCGGGCGCGCTACCAAACTCCAGGAAGGAGGTCGGCCGGACACCCCAACCCCAAACCCGGTTTGTTTAGAATTGCGTCAGCGTGCATAATCATGCGTATGACGGTGAAGGCGGCGGTGGCCGGCGCCAGCGGGTACGCGGGGGGCGAACTCCTGCGCCTGCTGCTGGTCCATCCGGAGATCGAGATCGGCGCGCTGACCGCGGCGAGCAGCGCGGGGGACAGGCTGGGCCAGCACCAGCCCCACCTCGTGCCGCTCGCCGACCGGGTGCTGGCCGAAACCACGGCCGAGACGCTGGCCGGCCACGACGTGGTGTTCCTCGCCCTGCCCCACGGGCATTCCGGCGAGATCGCTGCGCGGCTCGGCGAGGAGGTGCTGGTGGTCGACCTCGGCGCCGACCACCGGCTCCGCGACGCGTCGGACTGGCAGCGCTGGTACGGCGGCGAGCACGCGGGCACCTGGCCGTACGGCCTGCCCGAACTGCCCGGCGCCAGGGAGAAGCTGTACGGCACCAAGCGGATCGCGGTGCCCGGCTGCTTCCCGACCGGTGGCTCGCTGGCGCTCGCGCCCGCGTTCGCCGCGGGGCTGGTGGAGCCGGAGGCGCACTTCGTCTCGGTGACCGGCACCTCGGGCGCTGGCAAGAGCCTCAAGCCGCACCTGCTCGGGTCGGAGGTGATGGGTTCGGCCAGCGCGTACGGCGTCGGCGGTGCACACCGGCACACCCCGGAGTTCGCGCAGAACCTCGGGCTGGTGGCGGGCGAGCGGGTGACCGTCTCGTTCACCCCGGTGCTGGCGCCGATGCCGCGCGGCATCCTGACCACCGCCAGCGCGCCCCTGCGCGCCGGCACCGACCTCGACGCGATCCGGACCGAGTACGAGAAGGTCTACCACGACGAGCCGTTCGTGCACCTGCTGCCAGCGGGCAGCTGGCCGAGCACCGCCGCGGTGCTGGGCTCGAACGCGGTGCACCTCCAGGTGACCGTGGACGCCGACGCCGGGCGCCTGGTGGTAATCGCCGCACTGGACAACCTGACCAAGGGCACCGCCGGCGGCGCCGTGCAGTCGGCGAACCTGGCGCTGGGCTTCGAAGAAACCACCGGACTTTCCACAGTGGGAGTAGCACCATGACGATCACCGCTCCGCGGGGCTTCCGGGCCGCCGGGGTGACCGCGGGCCTCAAGGTCAGCGGCAAGCCCGACGTCGCGCTCGTGGTCAACGAGGGCCCGTCCGACGTGGCCGCGGCCGTGTTCACCACGAACCGCTGCAAAGCCAATCCCGTGCTGTGGAGCGAGCGCGTGCTCGACGACGGCCGCGCCCGCGCGGTCGTGCTGAACTCCGGCGGCGCCAACTGCTACACCGGCCCGCAGGGTTTCCAGAACACGCACAGCGCCGCCGAGCAGGTCGCCGCGCGGCTGGACCTCGGTGCCGTCGAGGTGGTGGTCTGCTCCACCGGCCTGATCGGCGAGCAGCTCGAAGCCGACAAGCTGCGCACCGGGATCGACGCCGCGGTCGACGCGCTCTCGGCCGACGGCGGCCCCGCTGCGGCCGAGGCGATCATGACCACCGACACCCGCCCCAAGGAGGCCGTGCGCCAGGGCAACGGGTTCACCATCGGCGGCATCGCCAAGGGCGCCGGCATGCTCGCCCCCGCGCTGGCGACGATGCTCGTGGTGCTCACCACCGACGCCGACGTGGACCAGGCCACCGCGGACGCCGCGCTGCGGGAAGCCACCCGGCTCACCTTCGACCGGCTCGACTCCGACGGCTGCATGTCCACCAACGACACGGTGGTCCTGCTGTGCAGCGGTTCCTCCGGGGTGAAGCCGGGCCCGAACGAGTTCGGCGAGCTGCTCCGCGACCTCTGCCACGACCTGGCCCAGCAGTTGCTCGGCGACGCCGAGGGCGCCGACCACGACATCGCCATCGAGGTGGTGAACGCGGCCACCGAGCAGGACGCGGTGAACGTGGGCCGCGCCATCGCGCGCAGCAACCTGTTCAAGACCGCGGTGTTCGGCAAGGACCCGAACTGGGGCCGCATCCTCGCCTCGGTCGGCACCACCGACGCGGTGTTCGAGCCGGACCGCCTGGACGTGGCGTTCAACGGTGTCTGGGTGTGCCGCAACGGCGAACCGGGCGAATCCCGCGACAAGGTGGACCTGAACCCGCGCGAGGTGACCGTGACCGTCGACCTCAAGGCGGGCCTGGCCGCGGCCACCATCTGGACGAACGACCTGACGCACGCCTACGTGCACGAGAACTCGGCGTACTCGACATGACCCCGTCCGAATCGGTGATCAGCGCCGACGAGCGGCTGGCCACCGCCGCCGAGAAGGCGGGCGTGCTGGTCGAGGCCCTGCCGTGGCTGCAGCGCTTCCACGGGGCCACCGTCGTGGTCAAGTACGGCGGCAACGCGATGATCGACGACGAGCTCAAGCGCGCCTTCGCCGAGGACATGGTGTTCCTGCGGCTGGCCGGGCTGCGCCCGGTGGTGGTGCACGGCGGCGGGCCGCAGATCAGCGCGATGCTCGCCCGCCTCGGCATCGAGGGCGAGTTCAAGGGCGGCCTGCGGGTGACCACCCCGGAGACCATGGACATCGTGCGCATGGTGCTGGTCGGCCAGGTCAGCCGCGAGCTGGTCGGGCTGATCAACGCGCACGGCCCGTACGCGGTCGGCATCTCCGGTGAGGACGCGCGGCTGTTCACCGCGGAACGCAAGCAGGCCACGGTGAACGGCGAGGCGGTGGACATCGGCCTGGTCGGCGAGGTGGCCTCGGTCAACCCGGACGCGGTGCTCGACATCGTGAACGCGGGCCGCATCCCGGTGGTCTCCACGGTCGCCCCGGACGTCGACGGCGTGGTGCACAACGTCAACGCCGACACCGCGGCGGGGGCGCTCGCCGCCGCGCTCGGCGCCGAGAAGCTCGTGGTGCTCACCGACGTCGAGGGGCTCTACGCGAACTGGCCCGACCGGTCCTCGCTGGTGGACCGGATCCGGGTGGACCGGCTGGAGCAGCTGCTGCCCGGGCTGGCCAGCGGCATGATCCCGAAGATGGAGGCCTGCGTGCGCGCGATCCGCGGCGGGGTCCGCCGCGCGCACGTGATCGACGGCCGCCTCGCGCACTCGGTGCTGCTGGAAGTGTTCACCAGCCAGGGGATCGGCACCATGGTACTGCCGGAGGGAGAGCCGGGATGAGCACGATCAAGTCCAATGAGGACGGTCAGGCGCGCTGGCGCTCCGCGCTGATGGACAACTACGGCACGCCGAAGCTGACGCTGGTGCGCGGCGAGGGCGCCACGGTGTGGGACGCGGACGGTAAGTCCTATGTGGACCTTCTCGGCGGGATCGCGGTGAACGCGCTCGGCCACGCGCACCCGGCGGTGGTCGAGGCGGTCAGCGAGCAGGTCAAGCTGCTCGGCCACACGTCGAACCTCTACGTCAACCCGGTCACCGTGGAGCTGGCGGAGGCCCTGCTCGACGTGGCGGGTGTGCGCGGCGACGGCAAGGTGCTCTTCGTGAACTCGGGCGCGGAGGCCAACGAGGCCGCGCTCAAGCTCAGCAGGCGCACCGGCCGCACCAAGGTGATCGCCTGCGAGGGCGCCTTCCACGGCCGGACCATGGGCGCGCTCTCGCTCACCGGGCAGCCCGCGAAGCGGGACCCGTTCGTGCCGCTGGTGCCGGGCGTCGAGCACGTCCCGTTCGGCGACGTCGAGGCGCTGCGCGCCGCGGTGGACACCGAAACCGCCGCCGTGTTCATCGAGCCGATCCTCGGCGAGGGCGGTGTGGTGCCCGCGCCGGACGGCTACCTGCGCGCGGCGCGTGAGATCACCGAGGCCGCGGGCGCGCTGCTCGTGCTCGACGAGGTGCAGACCGGCATCGGCCGCACCGGCGCCTGGTTCGCCCACCAGCACGACGGCGTGGTGCCGGACGTGATCACCCTGGCCAAGGGCCTCGGCGGCGGCCTGCCGCTGGGCGCGGTGATCGGTGTCGGCGCGGCCGCCGACCTGTTCGGCCCCGGCCACCACGGCACCACCTTCGGCGGCAACCCGGTGGCCTGCGCGGCCGGGCTGGCCGTGCTCCGCACCATCGCCGTCGACGGGCTGAACGAGCACGTCGCCGCGCTCGGCAAGGACATCGCGGCCGGTGTCGACCAGCTCGGCCACCCGCTGGTGACCGGCGTGCGCGGCCAGGGCCTGCTGCTCGGCATCACGCTCGCCGAACCGGCTTCGGCCGCGGTCGCCCAGGCCGCGCAGGACGCCGGTTACCTGGTGAACCCCATCCAGCCCGACACCGTCCGGCTGGCACCCCCGCTGACCCTGAGCGCGGAGGAGGCGGCCGGTTTCCTGGCCGCGCTGCCCGCCGTGCTCGGCCCCACCACCCAGGACTGAGAACCCATGCCAAGGCACTTCCTCCGGGACGACGACCTCACCCCCGACGAGCAGCTCGCCGTGCTCGACCTCGCCGACCGGCTCAAGGCCGCTCCGCTCAGCTCGCGCGCGCTGGAGGGCAAGTCGGTCGCGGCCATCTTCGAGAAGAACTCGACGCGCACCCGGCTGTCCTTCGACGTCGGCATCGCGCAGCTCGGCGGGCACCCGGTGATCGTCGACGGCCGGTCCATGCAGCTCGGCCGTGAGGAGACCATCGAGGACACCTCGCGGGTGCTCTCGCGCTACGTCGACGCGGTGGTCTGGCGGACCTTCGCGCAGAAGCGCATCGACGCGATGGCCTCGGTCTCCCGCGTCCCGGTGATCAACGCGCTGACCGACGAGTTCCACCCGTGCCAGGTGCTCACCGATCTGCAGACCATCCGCGAGCGCAAGGGCAAGCTCGCCGGGCTGACCATGGTCTACCTCGGCGACGGCGCCAACAACATGGCGCATTCGCTGCTGCTCGGCGGCACCACGGCCGGCATGAACGTGCGCGTGGTCTCGCCGGAGGGCTTCCAGCCGGACCAGCAGGTGATGCTCGACGCCAAGCACCGCGCCAGCGAAACCGGCGGCAGCGCGACCGTGTTCACCGATCCGCACGCCGCGGTCGACGGCGCCGACGTGCTGGTCACCGACACCTGGACCTCGATGGGGCAGGAGAACGACGGGCTGGACCGGGTCGGCCCGTTCCGCTCGCTCCAGGTCAACGCGGCCCTGCTGGAACGCGCCGCGCCGGAGGCGATCGTGCTGCACTGCCTGCCCGCGCACCGCGGCTGGGAGATCACCGACGAGGTGCTCGACGGCCCGGCCAGCGCGGTGTGGGACGAGGCGGAGAACCGGCTGCACGCGCAGAAGGCGCTGCTGGTCTGGCTCCTGGAAAACTCGCGCGACGAGCGACGCCGATGAGCAGGGCGGCCAGGCAGGCCAGGATCATCGAGCTGGTGTCCACGATGGCCATCCGCAGCCAGACCGAGCTGGCCAAGCTGCTGGCCGCGGAAGGCACCGAGGTCACCCAGGCCACGCTGTCGCGCGATCTCGACGAACTGGGCGCCGTCAAGCTGCGCGGGGCCGATTCGGGCGCGCCGATCTACGTGATCCCCGAAGACGGCAGCCCGGTCCGCGGCGTGCAGGGCGGGACCTCCCGGCTGGCGAAACTGCTGGCCGAGCTGATGGTCTCGGTGGACGCCTCGGGCAACCTGATGGTGCTGCGCACGCCGCCGGGCGCGGCGCAGTTCCTGGCCAGCGCGATCGACCGGGCCGCGCTGGAGGAGGTGGTCGGCTCCATCGCCGGCGACGACACGGTGGCCGTGATCGCCCGCGAGCCGCTGACCGGCAAGGGCCTGGCGGAGAAGTTCGCCGAACTGGCGGACCGCTCGTCCACACCGGACGAGTGAGTAGGGTGCCCGGCGAAGGAAACCAGCGACGAGAAAGTGTGTGAGCGAGTGAGCGGGAAAGAGCAGCCGGTCCAGCTGTGGGGCGGCCGGTTCGCCAGCGGGCCTGCCGAGGCCATGGCGGCGTTGAGCCTGTCGACGCATTTCGACTGGCGGCTGGCGCCCTACGACATCGCCGGTTCGCGGGCGCACGCCAGGGTGCTGCGCAAGGCCGGGCTGCTCACCGAGGACGAGCTGACCGGCATGCTGTCCGCGCTGGACACGCTCGCCGACGACGTGGCCTCCGGCGCGTTCACCCCGGAACTGGCCGACGAGGACGTGCACACCGCGCTCGAACGCGGCCTGCTCGAGCGCGCGGGCGCCGAGCTGGGCGGCAAGCTGCGGGCGGGCCGGTCGCGCAACGACCAGGTCGCCACGCTGTTCCGGATGTACCTGCGTGACGCCGCGCGGCGAATGGTCGCGGGCACGCTGGACGTGGTGGAAGCGCTGGTGTCGCAGGCCGAGCGCAACGCCGACGCGATCCTGCCGGGCCGCACGCACCTGCAGCACGCGCAGCCGGTGCTGCTCGCGCACCACCTCCAGGCCCACGCGCACGGCCTGCTGCGTGACGTCGGCCGCCTGCGGGACTGGGACGCGCGGGCCGCCGAGTCGCCGTACGGATCCGGTGCGCTCGCGGGTTCGTCGCTCGGGCTCGACCCGGAGGCCGTGGCCGCCGAGCTGGGCTTCGACACCTCGGTGGAGAACTCCATCGACGGCACCGCTTCGCGGGATTTCGCCGCCGAGTTCGCCTTCGCGCTGGCCATGCTCGGCGTGAACCTGTCGCGGATCGCCGAAGAGGTGATCATCTGGAACACCGCCGAATTCGGGTATGTCACGCTCGACGACGCCTGGGCCACCGGCAGTTCGATCATGCCGCAGAAGAAGAACCCGGACGTGGCGGAGCTGACCCGCGGCAAGTCCGGCAGGCTGATCGGCAACCTGACCGGCCTGCTGGCCACGCTCAAGGCGCAGCCGCTGGCCTACAACCGGGACCTGCAGGAGGACAAGGAGCCGGTGTTCGACTCGGTCGAGCAGCTGGACCTGCTGTTCCCGGCGATCGCGGGCATGCTCGGCACGCTCACCTTCCACACCGGCCGCCTCGCCGAACTCGCGCCCGCCGGGTTCACCCTGGCCACCGACATCGCGGAATGGCTGGTGCGGCAAGGGGTGCCGTTCCGCGTGGCGCACGAAGCCGCGGGGGAGTGCGTGCGCGTGGCGGAGGCCAGGGGCGCCGGCCTGGAGGACCTGACCGACGAAGAGCTGGCGAAGATCCACCCCACGCTGACCCCGCGGGTGCGTGAGGTGCTCACCATCGAAGGGTCGGTGGCTTCACGGGACGCGCGTGGCGGTACGGCCCCGGTGCGGGTCGCCGAGCAGCGCGAACGCCTGGTGCACAAGATCGGCGAACTGCGCGACTGGCTCAAG
The DNA here is from genome assembly GCF_003312875.1 of Amycolatopsis albispora. NCBI lineage: Bacteria > Bacillati > Actinomycetota > Actinomycetes > Pseudonocardiales > Pseudonocardiaceae > Amycolatopsis > Amycolatopsis albispora. The sequence continues at coordinate 3,102,871 of NZ_CP015163.1, read as the reverse complement.
TAGCGCGCGACTTCGCCGCCGAGCGCAGTTTCGCGCGCACGGCCTTCGTGGTCATCGGGCCGAGGCTTTCCAGCACGTCGGCCAGCGCGGCGAGCTGGGTGAGCGCGCCGAGCGCCTGCTCACCGCCCGCCGGGTCGACGCTCTCGAACAGGGTGAGCCCGAGGAACCCGGCCGAGGTCGCGCGAGCGAGCCCGGCCGGGTCGGCGAACTCGGTCAGCGGTGAACCGGCGAGCACCCGCAGGAGCGTGCTCTCCACTTCGGTCGTCCACTTGGCCAGCGCCTCCCTGGTCGCTTCGGCGAGCCGTCCGCCGCCCTGCGACCCGGCCAGCGTCTGCGCCAGCACGGCCAGATTGCCTTCGGCGCGCTCGGTTTCGTGGATCTCGCGGCCGAGCGCGAGCAGTTCGCCGAGCGTGCGCACCTCGGCGAACCGGTCGCGGTAGGCCGCGACGCGGGCTTCGGTGGTCTGCACGCAGGTCTGCGCGATCAGCTCTTCCAGGGTGCCGAAGTGGTAGAAGATCAGCGCCTGGTTCGCGCCGGCGGCGGCCCCCACCGAGCGCGCGGAGACCGCGGTGATGCCCTGTTCCCTGATGACCGCGAGCACGCCGTCGATCAGCCGCTGCCTGGTGTCCACCGTGTTCACCACAACACCTTCTCGCGCAGTGGTTTCACCGCGCCGCCCGCCCCCTGTTCGACGAAGGTCGCGGTGAACCGGCCGTGGTAGCCGAACACCGGGCCGAACCGCGGATTGGCCACCACCACCTCGACGCGGAACTGCCCGAGTTCCTCGTCGAACCACTCGTCCACGGTGGCGGTGCCGCAGATCCGCCGCGGCAGGACCGTCCGCAGTGGACCTTCGCGCAGCCGGAACTCGCCGGAGCTGATCCGGAAGCCGCCGTCCTCGCGCACGCTCACCCGCAGTTCGGCGGCCACGTGCTGGTGCGTGCCGAGGTAGTCGACGATCCGGCCGGTGGCCGCGTCGAACACCATCTGCGCGTCGAACCGGCGGCGCTTCCCCGGGAGTTCGAAGGTGCGCACGAAGGAGACCGTCTCGCGCCCGAACGAGTCGGTGTACGGGTGGTTCTCGATGGTGAACGGCACGTTCTCGCCCTGTTCGGGAAACAGGATGTGGCGGGTGGTGCCCAGGCGCAGGAACGGCGTGGTGTAGCTCGGCCCTCGCCAGATCCGGTCCATCACGCCGCGGCCGACCATGCCGATGCCGCTGGCCGTGCCGAGGCTGAGCCGCTGCCGTACGCGCGGGTGCAGGCGGGCGAAGTCAGTACCGAAAGCTCGTTCGAAGATGGTCAAGTCCGCTCCTGGAGTGTTCGGGTTCGACGCCGGTCTCGAGCCAGCGGCGGAGCCGGTCGAAGGACAGCGCGGTCAGCCGGGCGAAGACCGGCCGGAACACCCGGTCGGCCGCCTGGCCGAGGGCGCCCCAGCGGGTCGAGTAGTCGAACCCGGTGGTGAAGCGGACGCCGCCGGGTTCCGGCGCGTACCGCCAGTACCCCGAGCCGTGGTGGATCAGCGACAGGGGATCGGCCGAGCGGAACCGCAACGCCGAGGTGCGGCCGCCGTCGGCGCGGTGGCGTTCTCCGGCGTGCGTGCCGAGGCCGGTGACCGTCACGCCGAGGAAGCGGCTGGTGTAGCGGAACCGGCCCGGCGCCAGCGGGGTGATCTCGGTGAACCGCAGGTCCCAGCGCGCGTGCAGGACGGGGTCCTGGGTGTGCTGCCACAGCACGTCGAGATCCGCCCTGATCAGCGTCTCCACCTGGATCGGAGCCATCGGACCCCCTCGTTCGCGCGACGTTTTGAGCGACCGCTCAACTCACTGTACCCCGAGTTGAGCGTCCGCTCAAAACACCTCCTGGTTAGGATCGGATGGGGACGAGGGGAGAGCGGTGCTGGATCACCTGGATCACTTGGTCTACGCGACACCGGAGCTCGGCCGGACGGTCGAGGAGCTGACCGGACGCGGAATCGCGTTGAGCCCCGGCGGGCCACATCCCGGCCTCGGCACGCGCAACCACCTCGCCGCGCTCGGTGACCACGCGTTCCTCGAGGTCATCGGCCCGGACCCGGACCAGCCGGAGCCGGCCACGCCGCGCCCGTTCGGGATCGACGAGCTCATCGCGCCCCGCCTGGTGACCTGGGCGATCCAGGTCCCGGACCTCGACCTGGCGCTGGAGCGCGCCCGCGCCGCCGGGCACGAGCCCGGCGACGCCGTCCCGATGTCGCGCCGCCGCCCCGACGGCGTGCTGCTGTCCTGGCGGCTCGCGTTCCCGCCGGACAACCAGGGCGGACTGATCCCGTTCGTGATCGGCTGGGGTGACACGCCGCACCCGTCACGCGGGGCCGCGACCGGCACGCGCCTGGTTTCGCTGCGCGGGGAACACCCCGACCCCGGACGCCTCGGACTGGTGTTCGCCGCGCTGGACACGGAACTCGAGGTGACCGAGGCCGCCGAGCCCGCGCTGGTCGCCGAACTGGCCACCGTCTCGGGAACGGTGGTGCTGCGGTGACGGGAAGACTGGTCACCGCGGACGAGCTGGCCATCGACCCGGTTGTCGCGGCGCCCTTCCTGCTGGGCTGCGAGCTGGAGGCGGACGGCCCCGACGGCACGGTGCGCGTGCGCCTGGTCGAGGTCGAGGCGTACCGCGGGCACGACGATCCGGCGTCGCACTGCTACCGCGGCCGCACCCCGCGCAACGACGTGATGTGGGGGCCGGCGGGTCACCTGTACGTGTACTTCGTTTACGGAATGCACTTCTGCGCGAACGTGGTGTGCGGCGTCGACGGGGTGCCCGGCGCGGTCCTGCTGCGCGCGGCCGAGGTGGTCGACGGCGCCGACGTGGTCCGCGCCCGGCGGCCGAAGGCGCGCTCGGCCACCGTCGCGAATGGACCCGCCATCCTGACCTCGGCACTGGGCCTCGACCGCGCGCACAACGGCACCGACCTGCTCGACCCGGCGTCGCCGATCCGCCTGCTGGCCGGGGACCGGGTCGACACCGGTGAGATCCGCACCGGCCCGCGCGTGGGTGTGGCCGCGGCGATGGACACGCCGTGGCGGTTCTGGGTGGACGGTTCGCCGGCGGTCTCGACCTACCGGCGCGGCGGGCGGGTGCGGCCGGGGCGGTAGAGCCCGCCCGGAAACCGATTGCGCTGGTGGGGGATCATTCAAGGCGTGAGTGCGCACATCCTTGACGAACTGTCCTGGCGCGGCCTGATCGCGCAGTCCACCGACCTCGACGCCCTGCGCCGAGACCTGGACCAGGGACCGCTCACGCTCTATTGCGGCTTCGACCCGACCGCGCCCAGCCTGCACGCCGGCAACCTGGTCCCGCTGCTGATGCTCAGCCGGTTCCAGCGCGCCGGGCACCGGCCGATCGTGCTGGCCGGCGGCGCGACCGGGATGATCGGTGATCCGCGCGACACCGGCGAGCGCACGCTGAACTCGCTCGACGTGGTCGGCGAGTGGGCGGGCCGGATCCGCGGGCAGCTCGAGCGGTTCGTGGACTTCGACGACTCGCCGACCGGCGCGGTGGTGGCCAACAACCTGGACTGGACCGGGCAGCAGTCGGTGCTGGAGTTCCTGCGCGACGTCGGCAAGCACTTCCCGGTCAACACCATGCTGAACCGGGAGACGGTGAAGCGGCGGCTGGACACCGACGGCATGTCCTACACCGAGTTCAGCTACCTGCTGCTGCAGTCGCAGGACTACCTGCACCTGAACCGCACCTACGGCTGCACGCTGCAGGTCGGCGGCTCGGACCAGTGGGGCAACCTGGTCGGCGGCGTGGACCTGATCCGCCGGGTCGACGGCAAGAGCGTGCACGCGCTGACCGCGCCGCTGGTCACCGACGCCGAGGGCCGCAAGTTCGGCAAGTCCACCGGCGGCGGCAACCTGTGGCTGGACCCGGAGATGACCTCGCCGTACGCGTGGTTCCAGTACTTCGTCAACGTCGGTGACGCCGACGTGATCCGGTACCTGCGGATGTTCACCTTCCTCACCGCCGAGGAGATCGCGGCGCTGGCCGAGGACACCGAGCAACGACCGCACCTGCGCTCGGCCCAGCGGCGGCTGGCGGAGGAGTTCACCACGCTGGTGCACGGCGAGGCGCAGACGCGGCAGGTCATCGCGGCCAGCCAGGCGCTGTTCGGCCGGGGCGAACTCGCCGAGCTGGAGGCGCCGACGCTGGACGCCGCGATGGCCGAGGTGCCCAGCGGCGAGGTGAAGCTGTCCGACGAGCCCACCATCGTCGAGCTGCTGCTGGCCGGCGGGCTGGTGGACAGCAAGGGCGCCGCGCGCCGCACGGTGAAGGAGGGCGGCGCGTACGTGAACAACACGAAGGTCACCGACGAGGAGTGGAAGCCGTCGGCCGGTGACCTGCTGCACGGCCGGTGGCTGGTCGTGCGCCGGGGCAAGCGCAACATCGCCGGCGTCGCCGCGGTGTAGTGGCGCGGGCCGGAAACAGGGCCTGACCAGCGGATTCGCCGTAAAGGGACCCCCTGTTTCCGGCCCCATCCACCCCGTGTAATGTTCTCTTCGTCGCCAGGGAGACCGGGCGGCCGCCGGGACTGCGAACCAAGCTCCCACCTCGTGTGGTAGAGTGGGTGGTCCCAAATCTGGAGCGGACACTACCCCCACTGAATCCGAGTGGTTCGACGTTGGGTAGGCTGTTCCGGGGCCAAAAACCTCGTGGTGTGTTGCTTGAGAACTCAACAGTGTGCTAGTGAACTAAGCCAGTAGAGCTTATATGAAACCCCTCGTCGGGGTTTCCTTTGAGAAGCTAGAAATATAGTCTAGATCAAATTCATTGTTGGAGAGTTTGATCCTGGCTCAGGACGAACGCTGGCGGCGTGCTTAACACATGCAAGTCGAACGATGAAGCCCTTTCGGGGGTGGATTAGTGGCGAACGGGTGAGTAACACGTGGGTAATCTGCCCTGTACTTTGGGATAAGCCCTGGAAACGGGGTCTAATACCGGATAGGACCGCGCATCGCATGGTGTGTGGTGGAAAGCTCCGGCGGTACAGGATGAACCCGCGGCCTATCAGCTTGTTGGTGGGGTGATGGCCTACCAAGGCGACGACGGGTAGCCGGCCTGAGAGGGCGACCGGCCACACTGGGACTGAGACACGGCCCAGACTCCTACGGGAGGCAGCAGTGGGGAATATTGCACAATGGGCGCAAGCCTGATGCAGCGACGCCGCGTGAGGGATGACGGCCTTCGGGTTGTAAACCTCTTTCGACAGGGACGAAGCGCAAGTGACGGTACCTGTAGAAGAAGCACCGGCTAACTACGTGCCAGCAGCCGCGGTAATACGTAGGGTGCGAGCGTTGTCCGGAATTATTGGGCGTAAAGAGCTCGTAGGCGGTTTGTCGCGTCGGCCGTGAAAACTGGAGGCTTAACCTTCAGCTTGCGGTCGATACGGGCAGACTTGAGTTCGGTAGGGGAGACTGGAATTCCTGGTGTAGCGGTGAAATGCGCAGATATCAGGAGGAACACCGGTGGCGAAGGCGGGTCTCTGGGCCGATACTGACGCTGAGGAGCGAAAGCGTGGGGAGCGAACAGGATTAGATACCCTGGTAGTCCACGCTGTAAACGTTGGGCGCTAGGTGTGGGCGACATTCCACGTTGTCCGTGCCGTAGCTAACGCATTAAGCGCCCCGCCTGGGGAGTACGGCCGCAAGGCTAAAACTCAAAGGAATTGACGGGGGCCCGCACAAGCGGCGGAGCATGTGGATTAATTCGATGCAACGCGAAGAACCTTACCTGGGCTTGACATGCACTGGAAACCGGCAGAGATGTCGGCCCCCTTGTGGCCGGTGTACAGGTGGTGCATGGCTGTCGTCAGCTCGTGTCGTGAGATGTTGGGTTAAGTCCCGCAACGAGCGCAACCCTTATCCTATGTTGCCAGCGGTTCGGCCGGGGACTCGTGGGAGACTGCCGGGGTCAACTCGGAGGAAGGTGGGGATGACGTCAAGTCATCATGCCCCTTATGTCCAGGGCTTCACACATGCTACAATGGCTGGTACAGAGGGCTGCGATACCGTGAGGTGGAGCGAATCCCTTAAAGCCGGTCTCAGTTCGGATCGCAGTCTGCAACTCGACTGCGTGAAGTCGGAGTCGCTAGTAATCGCAGATCAGCAACGCTGCGGTGAATACGTTCCCGGGCCTTGTACACACCGCCCGTCACGTCATGAAAGTCGGTAACACCCGAAGCCCATGGCCCAACCCCTTGTGGGAGGGAGTGGTCGAAGGTGGGACTGGCGATTGGGACGAAGTCGTAACAAGGTAGCCGTACCGGAAGGTGCGGCTGGATCACCTCCTTTCTAAGGAGCAACACATCCCAGCCCACGGGCTGGGAGTGGCCAGGGTTCAAGTGCCGAATGTGTACTTGCCGTGGTTGCTCAAGGAATTGTGGAACTACTGGTTATGGTCTGCTTGGTGAGAGCGGGCTCTGTTAGTACTGATCGTTCGCGGTCGTGGAACGTGGAGTCGGCGCTTGGTGAGTGGGTTGTTTGCTGGCACGCTGTTGGGTCCTGAGGCAGCACGCTGGTGTTGTTTCTGGTGTGGTGTTTGAGAACTGTAGAGTGGATGCGAGCATCTTTGTGGTCAAGTTGTTAAGAGCACATGGTGGATGTCTAGGCATCAGGAGCCGATGAAGGACGTGGGAGGCTGCGATAAGCCTCGGGGAGCTGTCAACCGAGCTGAGATCCGAGGGTGTCCGAATGGGGAAACCCAGCACCAGTTATGTGGTGTTACCCGCCGTTGAATATATAGACGGTGTGGAGGGAACGCGGGGAAGTGAAACATCTCAGTACCCGTAGGAAGAGAAAACAACCGTGATTCCGTGAGTAGTGGCGAGCGAAAGCGGATGAGGCTAAACCGTGCGCATGTCAAGCTGTCAGGCGTTGTGTGTGCGGTGTTGTGGGACCTGTCTTCCAGGAACTGACATTTCTGGCATGATGCTGCATGGTTAGTGGAATCACCTGGGATGGTGGACCGGAGTGGGTGAGAGTCCCGTACGCGAAAACTGTGTTGGTGTTGTGTGATGGTGTTCCCGAGTAGCAGCGAGCTCGTGGAATTTGCTGTGAATCTGCCGGGACCACCCGGTAAGCCTAAATACTTCCTGGTGACCGATAGCGGACTAGTACCGTGAGGGAAAGATGAAAAGTACCCCGGGAGGGGAGTGAAAGAGTACCTGAAACCGTGTGCTTACAAGCCGTCAGAGCCTTCGGGTGATGGCGTGCCTTTTGAAGAATGAGCCTGCGAGTTAGTGCTGCGTGGCGAGGTTAACCCGTGTGGGGTAGCCGTAGCGAAAGCGAGTCTGAATAGGGCGTGTGTAGTCGCGTGGTCTAGACCCGAAGCGGAGTGATCTACCCATGGCCAGGGTGAAGCGCCGGTAAGACGGTGTGGAGGCCCGAACCCACTTAGGTTGAAAACTGAGGGGATGAGCTGTGGGTAGGGGTGAAAGGCCAATCAAACTCCGTGATAGCTGGTTCTCCCCGAAATGCATTTAGGTGCAGCGTCGTATGTTTCCCATCCGGGGTAGAGCTACTGGATGGCCTAGGGGCCTTACCGGGTTACCGAAGTCAACCAAACTCCGAATACGGGTGGGTGAGAGTGCGGCAGTGAGACGGCGGGGGATAAGCTTCGTCGTCGAGAGGGAAACAGCCCAGAACACCAGCTAAGGCCCCTAAGTGTGTGCTCAGTGGGAAAGGATGTGGGATTGCCCAGACAACCAGGAGGTTGGCTTAGAAGCAGCCATCCTTGAAAGAGTGCGTAATAGCTCACTGGTCAAGTGGTCCTGCGCCGACAATGTAGCGGGGCTTAAGCACACCGCCGAAGCTGTGTCATTGACACAATAGATCCGCTTCGCTCTTCGGAGCGTTGTGTAGTCGTGTTGATGGGTAGGGGAGCGTCCTGCATCCAGGGAAGCCGCGGTGTGAACCAGCGGTGGAGGGTGTGGGAGTGAGAATGCAGGCATGAGTAGCGAATGCAGAGTGAGAAACTCTGCCGCCGGATGACCAAGGGTTCCTGGGCCAGGCTAATCCGCCCAGGGTAAGTCGGGACCTAAGGCGAGGCCGACAGGCGTAGTCGATGGACAACGGGTTGATATTCCCGTACCCGAGCATGTGCGTCCCTGATGAGGCAGTTGATACTAACCACCCAAAGCTGTTGTTGGATCCTTCGGGTGAAGACTTCAGTGGAGCGTGGGGCCTGATTCTGTAGTAGTCAAGTGATGGGGTGACGCAGGAAGGTAGCTCCGCCAGTGAATGGTAGTACTGGTGTAAGCGTGTAGGCCGTCATGTAGGTAAATCCGCATGGCAATAGGCTGAGACGTGATGCGTAGCCGATTGAGGTGAAGTAGAGTGATCCTATGCTGCCGAGAAAAGCCTCTAGCGAGTGCGTGCACGGCCCGTACCCCAAACCAACACAGGTGGTCAGGTAGAGAATACTAAGGCGATCGGGTGAACTGTGGTTAAGGAACTCGGCAAAATGCCCCCGTAACTTCGGGAGAAGGGGGGCCAAACACCTTGAAGTCCCTTGCGGGCTAGGGGTGGGTGGCCGCAGAGACCAGCGGAAAGCGACTGTTTACTAAAAACACAGGTCCGTGCGAAGAAGTAATTCGATGTATACGGACTGACGCCTGCCCGGTGCTGGAACGTTAAGAGGACCGGTTAACTCCTTTCGGGGGGTGAAGCTGAGAATTTAAGCGCCAGTAAACGGCGGTGGTAACTATAACCATCCTAAGGTAGCGAAATTCCTTGTCGGGTAAGTTCCGACCTGCACGAATGGCGTAACGACTTTCCGGCTGTCTCAACCACAGGCCCGGCGAAATTGCATTACGAGTAAAGATGCTCGTTACGCGCGGCAGGACGGAAAGACCCCGGGACCTTTACTATAGTTTGGTATTGGTTTTCGGTTCGGTTTGTGTAGGATAGGTGGGAGACTGTGAAGCCTTCACGCTAGTGGGGGTGGAGTCGTTGTTGAAATACCACTCTGGCCGGATTGGGAATCTGAACCTACGCCCATGATCTGGGTGAGGGACAGTGCCTGATGGGTAGTTTAACTGGGGCGGTTGCCTCCTAAAGGGTAACGGAGGCGCCCAAAGGTTCCCTCAGCCTGGTTGGCAATCAGGTGTTGAGTGTAAGTGCACAAGGGAGCTTGACTGTGAGACTGACGGGTCGAGCAGGGACGAAAGTCGGGACTAGTGATCCGGCACCTCCTGGTGGAAGGGGTGTCGCTCAACGGATAAAAGGTACCCCGGGGATAACAGGCTGATCTTGCCCAAGAGTCCATATCGACGGCATGGTTTGGCACCTCGATGTCGGCTCGTCGCATCCTGGGGCCGGAGTAGGTCCCAAGGGTTGGGCTGTTCGCCCATTAAAGCGGCACGCGAGCTGGGTTTAGAACGTCGTGAGACAGTTCGGTCCCTATCCGCCGCGCGCGTAGGATACTTGCGGAAGGCTGTCCCTAGTACGAGAGGACCGGGACGGACGAACCTCTGGTATGCCAGTTGTCACGCCAGTGGCATGGCTGGTTGGCTACGTTCGGAAGGGATAACCGCTGAAGGCATCTAAGCGGGAAGCCTGTTCCTAGATGAGGTATCCCACCCCATGTGGGTTAAGGCCCCCAAGAGACGATTGGGTTGATAGGCCAGAAATGGAAGCGCAGTAATGTGTGGAGTTGACTGGTACTAATAGGCCGAGGACTTGCTACAAAGGTGCTTCGCATCCACTCTACGGTGTCTGAGACACCACACCAGAACGCTTGAGCAGCATTGTGTGTTGTTTCGTAGTGTTTCGGTGGTTATAGCGGCGGGGAAACGCCCGGTCCCATTCCGAACCCGGAAGCTAAGCCTGCCAGCGCCGATGGTACTGCACTCGAAGGGGTGTGGGAGAGTAGGACGCCGCCGAACTCAACATGAGGGAGCGGGGTTCCAGCCAGTGATGGCTGGGACCCCGCTTTCGTGCTGTTCAGGGCCATTGGGCTACCGCGCCGCAGGGGTGGCGGAGCCGGCCAGATACAGTTGTGTGCTGGCCCCATGTGGGCCTTTCCCACTTTCGAGGTCTCTGCTAGGAGGACAGGTGTCCGAGTTCGGTCGGCGCGATTCTGAGGACGACCGCGAGGGCGGTCGCCCGCGGCGGCGCGACTCGAGTCCCCGCGGCAAGCAGCAGGGCGGTGGGCGCCCCACCCGGCAAACCAGCGACCGCGGCAGCCACAAACCCCGCGGCGACAACAAACCCTTCAAACCCCGCGACGACCGCGGCGGCTTCAAACCGCGGGATGACCGCGGCGGCTACAAGCCCCGCGAAGGCGGCGGCTACAAGTCGCGCGATGATCGCGGTGGTTACAAGCCTCGCGAAGGCGGCGGCTACAACCGCGATGACCGTGGTGGCTCCAAACCTCGCGAAGGCGGGGGCTACAAGCCCCGCGACGACCGCGGTGGCTACAAGCCGCGGGAGGATCGCGGCGGGTTCAAATCCCGTGATGACCGCGGTGGTTACAAGCCCCGCGAGGGCGGCGGTGGCTACAACCGCGACGATCGTGGCAGCTTCAAGCCGCGCGAGGACCGTGGCGGCTACAAGTCCCGTGATGACCGTGGCGGTTATAAGCCGCGCGAAGGCGGGAGCTTCAAACCCCGCGAGGACCGTGGCGGCTTCAAGCCCCGTGATGACCGTGGCGGTTATAAGCCGCGCGAGGGTGGCGGTGGCTACAACCGCGATGATCGTGGTGGCTTCAAGCCGCGCGAAGGTGGCGGCTTCAAGTCTCGTGAGGATCGCGGGGGTTTCAAGCCTCGGGAGGATCGCGGCGGGTACAAGTCGCGTGACGATCGGGGCGGTTACAAGCCTCGGGAGGATCGCGGCGGGTTCAAGTCCCGTGATGACCGGGGCGGGTACAAGCCGCGCGAGGGCGGCGGGGGTTACAACCGCGAGGATCGTGGCAACTTCAAGCCCCGTGAGGAGCGTGGTGGCTTCAAGTCTCGTGACGACCGTGGGGGTTTCAAGCCGCGTGACGACCGGGGCGGCGACAAGCCTCGCGAGGACCGTGGCGGGTACAAGCCGCGTGAGGACCGTGGCGGGTACAAGCCGCGTGAGGACCGTGGCGGGTACAAGCCGCGTGAGGATCGGGGTGGTGACAAGCCCCGTGAGTACAAGTCCCGCGAGGGTGGGTTCAAGCCTCGTGAAGACCGGGGTGGCAAGTCCCGCCAGGGCGGCTACAAGCCCCGGACCGATGACCGCGTGGTGGACGACGCCGAGTTGGCGAAGGAGCTGCTCGAGGCCCCCGAACTCCCCGAGGACATCGACTTCTCCGACCTCGACGAGGACGCGCGCCGCGAGTTGCGGACGTTGCCCAAGGGGCTGGCCGAGACCGTCGGCAAGCACCTCGTCGCGGCCGGCGGGCTGATCGACACCGATCCCGACGCCGCCTTCGAGCACGCCAAGTACGCCAAGGCCAAGGCCGCCCGCGTGCCGATCGTGCGCGAAGCCCTCGGCCTGGTCGCCTACCACTCCGGCAAGTGGGCCGAGGCGCTCACCGAGCTGCGCGCGGTCCGCCGGATGACGCGCACCGACTCGCACATCGCGATCATCGCCGACTCCGAGCGCGCCCTCGGCCGCCCCGAGCGGGCGCTCGACCTCGCCAAGGAAGCCGACACCGCACGCCTGCCGCGGGAGGTGCAGGTCGAGCTGAAGATCGTCGCGGCCGGAGCGCGCCGGGACCTCGGGCAGCTCGACGCCGCCGTTGTCTCGCTCCAGGGTGACGACCTCGACGCGCGCAAGCGTGAACCGTGGAGTGCGCGCCTCTTCTACGCCTACGCCGACAACCTCCTCGCCGCCGGCCGCCGCGACGAGGCGATCACCTGGTTCCTCCACGCCGCCGAGGCCGACGAGGACGAGCAGACCGACGCCGCCGAGCGCGCCGCCGAGCTGGGGCAGGCCGAAGGTGAGTGACGCGCTGCTGGCGGCCTACGACTCGCTGCTGTTCGACCTCGACGGCACGGTCTACCACGGCGCACGGGTCATCCCCGGCGCGCCCGAGGTGATCGGTGAGGCGCGGGCCGCCGGCACGGCGGTGCGGTTCGTCACCAACAACGCCTCCAAGGCCCCCGCCGCGGTCGCCGAGCACCTCAACGGCATGGGCATCGACGCCCAGCCCGGCGAGGTGCACACCAGCTCCCAGGCCGCCGCGAAGGTGCTCGCCGAGCGCCTCCAGCCGGGCGCCCAGGTGCTCGTCGTCGGCGCGCCGTCGCTGTGCGACGAGGTGGAGGCCGTCGGACTGCGACCGGTCCGGGAGCACTCCGACCAGGTCGAGGCCGTCGTCCAGGGCCATTCGCCGGACACCGGCTGGGCCAACCTCGCCGAGGCGTGCATCGCGATCCGCGGTGGCGCGCTGTGGGTGGCGAGCAACGTCGACAAGACGCTGCCGACCGAGCGCGGCCTGCTGCCCGGCAACGGCTCCATGGTCGCGGCCCTGCGCAGCGCCACCGATCGCGAGCCGATCGTCGCGGGCAAGCCGGAGGCGCCGCTCATGCGCACCGCGGCCCAGGGCCGGGCGCTCGTGGTCGGCGACCGGCTCGACACCGACATCGCGGGCGCGGTGGCCGCCGGGCTCGACGCGCTGGTGGTGCTCACCGGCGTGGACACCCCGGCCAGCCTGATCGCCGCCATCCCGGCCGAGCGCGCGCGGTTCCTCGCCGCCGACATCACCGGGTTGCGGGCGTCCGCCGAGGAAACGCTGATCGCGCCGAAACCGGGCTGGACCGTCACCGCCGGGCCGGACGCGCTGGAGGTCACCAGCGACGGCGGCACCGACGCGCTCGACCTGCTGCGCACGCTGTGCGCCACCGCGTGGGACACCGGCGTGACCGGCGTCAAACCGGTCGGCGACACCGCGAAGGCCGCACTCAGCGAACTCGGCCTCATCGGTTAGCGTGGTGGGGTGCAGGAGCAGAACCACCCCGTTCCGCGGCCGGTGCCCGGACCGCCGGGACAGCAGTCGCAGCCGCAGCCGATCGACCCGCGTGCCGGGATCGACGAGGCGGTGTCGGGGCTGGCCGAGCTGGACCGCGTCCCGCTCGCCGAGCACGTGGAGCGCTTCGACGCCGTGCACACCGAGCTGACCGTCGCGCTCTCCAGCATCGACAAGGTCTGACGCCGATGGCCCGCAGGGCACGGCTCGACGCGGAGCTGGTGCGCCGTGGCCTCGCCCGCTCCCGTGAGCAGGCGAGCTCGCTGATCGCGCAGGGCAAGGTGACCGTCGGCGGCATGGTCGCGACCAAGCCGGCCACCGGCGTGGAGGCCGCCGCGGCGATCGTGGTGCGCGACGAGGACGACCCCGGCTGGGCCTCGCGCGGCGCGCACAAGCTGCTCGGCGCCATCGAAGCCTTCGAACCCGGCGGGCTCACCGTCGAGGGCAAGCGCTGCCTGGACGCGGGCGCGTCCACTGGCGGGTTCACCGACGTGCTGCTGCGCGCGGGGGCCGCCCAGGTGGTCGCCGCCGACGTCGGCCGCGGCCTGCTCGACTGGCGCCTGCGCACCGACGAACGCGTGGTCGTGCTGGACAAGACGAACGTGCGCACGCTGACGCCCGAGCTGATCGGGGGCCCGGTCGACCTGGTGGTCGCCGACCTGTCGTTCATCTCGCTCAAGCTGGTGCTGCCCGCGCTGGTGAGCTGCGTGCGCGAGGGCGCGGACCTGCTGCCGATGGTGAAACCGCAGTTCGAGGTCGGCAAGGACCGGCTCGGCAGCGGCGGGGTCGTGCGTGATCCCGGGCTGCGGGCCGAAGCCGTGCTGGCGGTGGCGGCCGCGGCGGCCGAACTCGGCCTGACCACCCGCGGGGTGGTCGCCAGCCCGTTGCCCGGCCCGTCCGGCAACGTCGAATTCTTCGTCTGGTTGCGGCGTGCCGCCGCGGAATCGGCCGTGGACGTGGACCTCCTGGTCCGCACCGCGGTCCAGGAGGGTCCTTCGTGACGCTTCGGCGTGAGGTGCTGCTCGTGGTCCACCCCGATCGTGACGCCACGGCGGGCGCGGCCAGGGAGGTGGCCGCGCAGCTGGCGGCCGCCGGGGTCCGGCTGCGGGTGGCCGACGAGGAGGTCCGGCAGCTCGTCCAGGCCGACCGCCACGCCCCGGAGTGCACGGTGGTCGCGCCCGACGACGATCCGGCGGCCGGTACCGAGCTGGTCTTCGTGCTCGGCGGCGACGGCACGCTGCTGCGCGCGGCGGAACTGGCTCGACCGGCGGGCGTGCCGGTGCTCGGGGTGAACCTGGGCCGCGTCGGCTTCCTCACCGAGGCCGATTCCGACGCGCTGGCCGAGACCGTGCGGCGCGTGGTCGAGGGCCACTACCGGGTCGAGGAGCGGATGACGGTGGACGTCACGGTCGCCGTCGACGGCGAGATCGTGGCGCGCACCTGGGCGCTCAACGAAGCCAGCGTGGAACGCAGTTCGCGGGTGCGGATCCTGGACGCGCTGATCGAGGTCGACGGCCGCCCGGTGTCTTCGTTCGGCTGCGACGGCGTGCTCTGCGCGACGCCGACCGGGTCCACCGCCTACGCCTTCTCCGCCGGCGGGCCGATCATGTGGCCCGACGTGGAGGCGCTGCTGGTGGTGCCGAGCAACGCGCACGCGATGTTCTCGCGGCCGCTGGTGGTCTCGCGGAACTCGGTGATCACCGTCGGCATCGATCCCGAGGGCTCGACGGCCGTGCTGACCTGCGACGGGCTGCGGCACTTCGAGCTGCCGCGCGGGGCCAGGGTGCGCGTGGTGGCCGGCCGGGTGCCGGTGCGGCTGGCGCGGCTGTGGGACGGCCCGTTCACCGACCGGCTGGTGCACAAGTTCGCGCTGCCGGTCAAGAGCTGGCGCGAACGCGACCGCCACAAACCACGCTGACGGCCCGTTCGCACCGGTTTTCCGCAGGAACTTCGCCGTTGTTGCGAGTGCCGGGCGCGCGTCGCCCGGACGGGGCACTACGGTTGGTGGCGTGCTGGCCGAGATGCGCATCCAGGGCCTCGGGGTCATCGAGGACGCCCTGCTCGAGTTGCACCCGGGATTCACCGTGGTCACCGGCGAGACCGGGGCGGGCAAGACCATGGTGGTCACCGGGCTGCACCTGCTCTCCGGAGGACGGGCGGAGGTGTCGAAGGTCCGCGTCGGTGCGGGGAAAGCGCTGGTCGAAGGCCGCTTCGAAGGGGTGACCGGCAAGGTCGCCCTGGACATCGTCGGCGACGCCGGCGCCGAGGTCGAGGACGGCGGCGGGGTGATCGCGCTGCGCTCGGTGGCCAGTGACGGCCGCTCGCGCGCGCACCTCGGCGGGCGTTCGGTGCCGGTCGGCGTGCTGGCCGACCTGTCCGAGCAGTTGCTGGCCGTGCACGGCCAGAACGACCAGCTCCGCCTGCTGCGCCCGGCCGAGCAGCGGGCGGTGATCGACCGGTTCGCCGGTGACGCGGTGGCCGGGCCGCTGGAGCAGTACCGGGCGGTCCGCGAGGAGTGGCAGGCGGTGGTCACCGAGCTGACCGATCGCACCACCCGTTCGCGTGAGCTGGCCCAGCAGGCCGACATGCTGCGCCTCGGCCTGACCGAGATCAGCTCGGTCGAGCCGACGCCCGGCGAGGACACCGAGCTGACCGAGCAGATCAAGCGGCTGTCCGCGATCGACGAACTGCGCGCGACGGCCACCGAAGCGCACCACGCGGTTTCCGGCGCCCAGGACGGTGACCTGGAAGCGCCGGGCGCGCTCGGCCTGGTCGGCGAGGCGCAGCGGCGGCTGGCGAGCGCCGAGGACCAGGTGCTGCGCGACATGGAGCCGCGGCTGGCCGAGGCCGCCGTGCTGCTCGCCGACGTGGGCACCGAGCTGGGCAGCTACCTCGAATCGCTGGAGGCCGACCCGGCGCGGCTGGAGCAGGCGCTGGCCCGCCAGTCCGAGCTGAAGAAGCTGATCCGCAAGTACGCCGCGGACATCGACGGGGTGCTCGCCTGGGCCGAGGACGCGCGGCAGCGGCTGTCCACGATGGACACTTCGGAGGAGGCGCTGGCCGAGCTGGCCGCGCGCCGTGACGAGCTGGCCAAGCAGCTCGGCGAGCACGCGGCACGGCTGTCGGCCGCGCGCCAGGTGGCCGCGAGCGAGCTGGCCAGGGAGATCACCGCCGAGCTGGCCGGGCTGGCGATGGGCCAGGCGCAGATCGAGGTGACCGTCGGCGTGCGCGAGGTCGACGAGTCCGATCCGCACGCGCTGGTGGTCGACGGCCGGACGGTGCACGCCGGGCCGGACGGGGTCGACGAGGTCGAACTGCTGCTGCGCGCGCACAAGGGCGCGCCGCCGCTGCCGGTGCACAAGGCGGCCTCCGGCGGTGAGCTGTCGCGCGTGATGCTGGCCATCGAGGTGGTGCTGGCGCACGCGGACACCGTGCAGACGCTGGTGTTCGACGAGGTGGACGCCGGGGTCGGCGGCCGCGCGGCGGTGGAGATCGGGCGGCGGCTGGCCCGGCTGGCGACCAGCCACCAGGTGCTGGTGGTCACGCACCTGCCGCAGGTGGCCGCGTTCGCCGACCGGCACCTGGTGGTGGACAAGGGCATGTCCGACGGCATCACGCGCAGCGGGGTGAAGGTGCTGCAGCAGTCCGAGCGGGTGCTCGAGCTGGCCCGCATGCTGGCGGGCATGGACGACACCGAAACCGGCCGCGCGCACGCCGAGGAACTGCTCGCCGCCGCGGAAGCGGACAAGTACTCGTTCACCCGGCTGCCCCGCGAGGGCCGGAAGGGATCGAAGAAAAAGCGCACGAAATAGTGACCCCTCCCCGTAGTGGGGGATACGCAGGGTGAACCGCACACCGATCGTTGGATTCTCGAAATGCGTACCGGCGTGGCGGCCACCGTCTCACGTGCCCATTTGTCACCATCGGTCCCATGAAGCTCACCGGCTTGCTCTCGCGGAACGACGAAACCCGTCCCGGTGTGACCGGGGTGGCGCGGGTCGACCGGCGCACCAGGGAGTTGCTCCGCCGGATCTCCCCCGGTGACATCGCCGTGCTCGACCAGCTCGACCTGGACCGGGCCACCGCGGACGCGCTGGTGCGCGCGGAGGTGGCGGGCGTGGTCAACGCCTCGCCGTCGATCTCCGGCCGGTTTCCCAACCTGGGCCCGGAAATCCTGGTGGCCGCCGGCATCCCGCTGATCGACGCGGTCGGCGGTTCGGTGCTGCGCACCATCAAGGACGGCAGCAAGCTGCGCCTGCACGAGGACAGCCTCTACCTCGGTGAGCGCAAGGTCGCCTCGGGCACCCGGCAGACGCGGGAGAGCGTGGCCGACCAGATGATCGAGGCCAAGGCCGGGATGTCCACCCAGCTCGAGGCCTTCTCGGCGAACACGATCGAGTTCCTGCGCCGCGAGCGCACGCTGATCCTGGACGGGGTCGGCGTGCCGGAGCTGCGGACGTCGCTGCGCGACCGGCACGTGCTGGTGGTCGCCGCCGGCAACGGGCACGCGGAGGACCTGAAGAAGCTGAAGAAGTACATCGGCGAGCACCGGCCGGTGCTGGTCGGCGTGGACGGCGGCGCGGACACCCTGATCGCGCAGGGGCACAAGCCGGACGTGATCGTCGGCGATCCGCTGGGCATCGAGGCGGAAACGCTCAAGTGCGGGGCGGAGGTGGTCGTGCCCGCGCAACCGGACGGCCACGCGCCCGGTGTCGCCCGCATCCAGGACCTCGGCATCGGCGCGGTCACCTTCCCGGCGTCGGGCAACGCCGAAGACCTCGCGCTGCTGCTGGCCGACGCGCACGAGGCGAGCCTGGTGGTCACCGTCGGGTTCCAGGCGACGCTGCGCGAGTTCCTCGACCACGGGCGGTCCGGCTCGAACCCGTCCACCTTCCTGACCCGGCTGAAACTGGGCACGAAGCTGGTCGACGGCAAGGCTGTGGCGACGCTGCACCGCGGCCGGGTCTCCGGCGGGATGATCCTGTTCCTGGTGCTGGCCGCGCTCGCCGTGGTGGCCGCCGCGCTGCTGGTCTCCGACGCCGGTGAGGTCTATCTCGATTGGCTCGCCGACACCTGGCGGTCCTTCACGAACTGGGTCAAGGGGCTCTTCACGTGATCTCTCTGCGCTATCACATCGTTTCCATCGCGGCGGCCTTTCTCGCGCTGGCCGTCGGCGTGGTGCTGGGCTCCACGGCGCTGAACGGGCCGCTGCTGTCCGGATTGTCCGACGACAAGGCCGAACTGGGCAGGCAGGTGTCCGATCTGGAGGCCGAGCGCAACGCGCTGACCGCGCGGCTCGGCGATTCCGACGCCTTCGCCGGTTCGGTCGGGCCGAAGATCGTGGCCGGGCAGCTGGACCAGCGCTCGGTGGTGCTGGTCACCACCGAGGAGGCGAAACCGGCCGACCGGGACGCGCTCAAGGAGCTGATCGGGCAGTCCGGCGCCACGGTCACCGGCGAGGTGCAGCTGACCCAGTCCTTCGCCGACCCGGCCAAGGCGGACCAGCTGCGGCAGGTGGTCACCCGGCTGCAGCCGGCCGGGGTGAGCTTCCCGACCGCGGGCGACCCTGGCACGCTGGCCGGTGCGCTGCTGGGCTCGACCCTGTTGCTGAACAAGGATTCCGCGCAGCCGCAGTCCACTCCGGACGAACTGGCGGCGGCGCTGGGCGGGCTGTCCGACGGCGGGTTCATCAAGACCTCGGGTGAGGTGAAACCGGCGCAGGAGGCCGTGGTGCTGGTCGGCGGCAAGGCCACCGGCGACGGCGCCGGTGACCGCGCGGCGACGGTCGCGCGGTTCGCCACGCAGCTGGACCGCTCCGGCGCGGGCACCGTGCTCGCCGGGGACCTGGCCTCGGCCGAGGGCACCGGGGCGCTGGGCGTGGTCCGCGCGGACACCTCCGCCACCTCGATCCTGTCCACTGTGGACAACGTGGACACCGCGGCTGGGCGGGTGGTCACCGTGCTGGCGCTGCGGGAGCAGCTGGACGGCGCCGCGGGGCGGTACGGCATCGCGGGCAACGCGCAGAGCCCGGCCCCGGGCGTGAACCGGGACGGCAGCTAGCACCCGAACGAC
This sequence comes from Amycolatopsis albispora, assembly GCF_003312875.1. Taxonomy (NCBI): domain Bacteria; kingdom Bacillati; phylum Actinomycetota; class Actinomycetes; order Pseudonocardiales; family Pseudonocardiaceae; genus Amycolatopsis; species Amycolatopsis albispora. The sequence goes on along the minus strand of NZ_CP015163.1, from coordinate 3,083,822 downwards.
TCAGGACACGAATGTGGCTTTCGGGGCGTAATTCGCCTCGAAAGCCACATTCGTGTTCAGGCCTCGAGCAGGGTGGTCCAGGCGTCGACGAAGCCGGGGAAGGTTTTGCCGACGGTGGCCGGGTTCTCCACCTGAACACCCGGGACGCGCAGCCCGGCGACGGCGCCCGCCATCACCAGGCGGTGGTCGTCGTAGGTGTGGAAAACGCCCGCGTGCATGGGGGCCGGGGTGATCCGCAGGCCGTCCGAGGTTTCGGTGACGTCCGCGCCCAGGCCCGACAATTCCGTGGCGAGCGCGGCCAGCCGGTCGGTCTCGTGGCCGCGCAGGTGCGCCACCCCGCTGATCACCGACGGACCGTCCGCGAAGCACAGCAGCGTCGCGATCACCGGGGTCAGTTCACCGACCTCGTGCAGGTCGAACTGACCGCCGCCGAATCCGCCGCCGCTGGTGACGGTCAGGCCGGTCTGGTCGAGCTCCACCTTCGCGCCCAGTTCGCCGACCAGGCTGCGCAGCCAGTCCCCGGGCTGCGTGGTGTATTCCGGCCAGCCCTCGACCCGCACCGAGCCGCCGGTGAGCAGCGGCGCCACCACGAACGGGGCGGCGGTGGACAGGTCCGGCTCCACGGTGAAGTCCGGGCAGGACAGCGCGGCGGGCGGCACGAAGAACTCGGTGCCCGACCGTTCCGGTGCGGCACCGAAGCGGCGCAGGATGTCCAGCGTCATCTCGATGTGCGGCTCACTCGGCGGGGTGCCGGTCAGGCGCACGCGGACGCCCTCACCGAACGCCGGGCCCGCCAGCAGCAACGCGGACAGGAACTGGCTCGACGCCGAGGAATCCAGCTCCACGTCACCACCGGCGAGGCCACCGCGGCCGGTCACGGTGAACGGCGGCGCGCCGCGGCCGTCGTCGTCGATCTCGGCGCCGAGCGCGGACAGCGCGCCCAGCAGGGGAGCGAGCGGGCGGCGGCGGATCGCCTCGTCCCCGTCGAAGCGCACCGTCCGGCCGCCCAGCGCGGCCAGCGCGGGGGTGAACCGCGCCACCGTGCCCGCGTTACCGAGGGTGACCACCGCCTCGCCGGAACCGGCTTCGATCGGGTGGATCCGGGTGCCCGCCTCGGTTTCGGCAAAACCACCGCCGAGCGCGGACACCGCGCCCAGCATCAGCCGGGTGTCGCGCGAAACGAGCGGCTCGCGCACGAGCGTCGGCCCGGTGGCGAGCGCGGCGAGCACGTAGGCCCGGTTGGTGAGCGATTTGGAGCCAGGTACCCGGACGGTCGCGTCCAGTGGTCGCGTGCTCACCGGTGCGGTCCAGGTCTCGGCTTCGGCCATGTGTTCTACCCCTCGGCTTCCGTGCGCGGGTGTGGCAGCGGTGGCGCTCGCCGCCGCTCGTGTTAGCGTAAAAGCCCGTGGACGACACTCCCGCGCCGGTACGCGAAGTGCCGGTGGCCGAGTGTGCGTCCTGACCGGCAGACGGTGAGGACTAGTTGAACACGGGAGTCTCCTTGGTGCTTCAAGCACGTACGACCAAGCACGTATTCGTGACCGGGGGCGTCGCCTCCTCCCTGGGCAAGGGACTCACCGCCTCTAGCCTCGGCCAGCTGCTGACCTCGCGGGGCCTGCGGGTGACCATGCAGAAGCTGGACCCGTACCTCAACGTCGATCCCGGCACGATGAACCCCTTCCAGCACGGCGAGGTCTTCGTCACCGAGGACGGCGCGGAGACCGATCTCGACATCGGCCACTACGAGCGCTTCCTCGACCGTGACCTCAACGGCTCGGCGAACGTCACCACCGGGCAGGTGTACTCGCAGGTGATCGCCAAGGAGCGGCGCGGCGAGTACCTCGGCGACACGGTGCAGGTGATCCCGCACATCACCGACGAGATCAAGTCGCGCATCCTGGCGATGGCCGAGCCGGACGACGAGGGCCGCCGTCCCGACGTGGTGATCACCGAGGTCGGCGGCACCGTCGGCGACATCGAATCGCTGCCGTTCCTGGAGGCCTGCCGCCAGGTGCGGCACGACGTCGGCCGCGACAACTGCTTCTTCCTGCACGTGTCGCTGGTGCCCTACCTGGCGCCGTCCGGTGAGCTGAAGACCAAGCCGACGCAGCACTCGGTGGCCGCGCTGCGCAACATCGGCATCCAGCCCGACGCGCTGGTCTGCCGGGCCGACCGGGACCTGCCGGACGACCTCAAGCGCAAGATCGGCCTGATGTGCGATGTGGACACCGAGGCCGTCGTCGCCTGCCCGGACGCGCCGTCCATCTACGACATCCCGAAGGTGCTGCACCGCGAGGCTCTCGACGCGTATGTGGTGCGGCGGCTGGGCCTGCCCTTCCGCGACGTCGACTGGACGGTCTGGGGTGACCTGCTCGACCGCGTGCACAACCCGGCCGAGACCGTGCGCGTGGCCGTGGTGGGCAAGTACATCGACCTGCCCGACGCGTACCTGTCGGTGACCGAGGCGCTGCGAGCCGGTGGTTTCGCCAACCGCGCCAAGGTGGAGATCGTCTGGGTCGCCTCCGACGAGGCCACCACCCCGGCCGGCGCGGCCGCCGCGCTGTCCGATGTGGACGGTGTGCTGGTGCCGGGCGGGTTCGGCGTGCGCGGCATCGAGGGCAAGGTCGGCGCGATCACCTACGCGCGCACCCGCGGCCTGCCGGTGCTCGGGCTGTGCCTCGGCCTGCAGTGCATGGTGATCGACGCGGCGCGCAACCTGGCCGGGCTCACCGACGCGAACTCCGCCGAGTTCGACGAGGAGACCCAGCACCCGGTGATCTCCACCATGGCCGACCAGCGCGACGTGGTGGCCGGGGAGCGCGACATGGGCGGCACCATGCGGCTGGGCGCGTACCCGGCGAAGCTGCGGGCCGGTTCGCAGGTGGCCAAGGCCTACGGGCAGACCGAGGTGTCCGAGCGGCACCGCCACCGGTACGAGGTGAACAACAGCTACCGCAAGCAGCTGGCCGAGGCCGGGCTGGTCTTCTCCGGCACCTCGCCGGACGACCGGCTGGTGGAGTTCGTCGAGCTGCCCGCCGACGTGCACCCGTTCTTCGTCGGCACGCAGGCGCACCCGGAGCTGAAGAGCCGCCCGACGCGCCCGCACCCGCTGTTCGACTCGTTCATCCGCGCGGTGGTCGCCTACCGCACCGCGGACCGCCTTCCGGTGGCGCTGCCGGAGTCGACCGTCGGCGCGTCCTCGTGACCGCACCGGGCAGCCACAACTTCACCGTGGTGTCCACTGAGGACGTCCACATCGGACGCGTGGTCGGGCTGCGGGTGGACGAGGTGGCCATGCCGGGCGGGGGATCCGCCCGGCGTGAGGTGGTCGAGCACCTCGGCGCGGTCGCGGTGGCGGCGCTCGACGAGCACGGCAGGCTCACCTTGATCCACCAGTACCGGCACCCGCTGGGGCGCCGGATCTGGGAGCTGCCCGCCGGGCTGACCGACAAGCCCGGTGAGGAGCCGGTGGTGGCCGCCGCGCGCGAGCTGGTCGAGGAGGCCGGGCTCAAGGCCGAGCGGTGGGAGACGCTGGTGGACGTGGCCGCGTCGCCGGGGTTCACCGACGAGGTGGTCCGCGTGTTCCTCGCCCGCGATCTGTCCGAAGTGGACCGTGAGGTGCTCGGCGAGGAGGAGGCGGACCTGGTGATCCGCAAGGTCCCGCTGGCCGAGGCGGTGGCGATGGCGCTGCGGGGCGAACTGGTCAACGGGGCGACCGTGGCCGGGGTGCTCGCCACGCACGCGGTCCTGTCCGGCGCGGCGGAGACCCGCCCGGCCGACGCCCCCTGGCGCGACCGCCCCCACCGCTTCGCCGCCCGCAGCTAGTGTCCTGAGTCGTTAATTTTTGGTCACCGTAGTCTGGGTTGATGCCGAGTGCGAAGTTGGTGCCGCTGACCCTGACCGACGAGGAACGTCGCATCCTGGAAGGCTGGACGCGGCGGCGGACCACCGCTCAGGGACTGGCCATGCGAGCACGGATCGTGCTCACCTGCGCCGAAGGTGGTTCCAACACCGACATCGCCGAACGACTACGGCTCAACCGGAGCACGGTGGCGACCTGGCGGGCACGGTTCGTCCGTGACAGGCTCGACGGCCTGTCCGACGAACCGCGCCCCGGCCGACCGCGCACCATCACCGACGAGCAAGTCGAACACGTCGTGGTCACCACGCTGGAAACGAAGCCGGCCAACGCCACCCACTGGTCGACCCGAGCGCTGGCTGCGCAGACCGGAATGACACAGTCCGCGGTCTCGCGGATCTGGCGGGCCTTCGGCCTCAAACCGCACAAGATCGACACATTCAAGATCAGCAAGGATCCGTTGTTCGTGGACAAGGTCCGCGACGTCGTCGGCCTCTACCTCGATCCCCCCGCCAAAGCCGTGGTGCTGTGCGTGGACGAGAAGACCCAGATCCAAGCCCTGGACCGCTCCGCCCCGGTGCTGCCGATGCTGCCCGGCGTGCCCCAACGGCAAAGCTTCGACTACGTCCGCCACGGCACCACCAGCCTGTTCGCTGCTCTGGAGGTCGCCACCGGCCAGGTCATCAGCGCCGTCAAACGCCGCCACCGACAGCAGGAATTCCTCGCGTTCCTGCGCACCATCAACACCAACGTGCCCGCCGAGCTGGACGTTCACGTCATCCTGGACAACCTGTCCACCCACAAAACCCCAGCAGTGAAAACGTGGCTGCTCAAACACCCACGCTTCCACCTGCACTTCACCCCGACCAGCTCATCCTGGCTCAACCTGGTCGAACGCTTCTTCGCCGAGATCACCGTCAAACTGCTACGGCGAGGCGTCCACCGCTCGGTCACAGCCCTGGAAAAAGACATCCAAAACTGGATCAAACAGTGGAACACCAACCCCAAGCCCTACGTCTGGACCCGCACCGCAGACCAGATCCTCGAATCCCTCGCCGCCTACTGCCAACGAATTAACGACTCAGGACACTAGCGGCCCCCGGGCAGCTACTCGAGCGGGCGGCCCCTCAGGCAGCTATTCGAGCAGGCAGCTATTCGAGCAGGCGGCGGCCTTGGCCGTCGTAGCCGCCGTTGGCGAGGATGACGATGCCGTCGATGATCGGCCACAGCGCTCCGGCGCCGCAGGTGACCAGTACCACCAGCAGCTGGGCCAGGCCGATCCCGACGTGCCCGGCGTAGAGCCTGCCGATGCCGAACGGCAGCAGGATCTGCAGCAGACCGGTGGCCAGCTTCGACTTGTCCGACAGGCCGCGCGCCGCCGGGGTGTAGCCGTACACCGGCTGCGGGTACGGGCTGAACGCGGGCACCGGCGGCGGGCCGGGCGGGCGCAGCACCGGCGGGTGCGGTTCCGGCAGGTCGGCGAACAGCGGGACCAGATCCGCCTTCGTCTGCGCCCCGAGCGCGGCGGTCACGCGCTCCTCGTACTCGCCGGTCTCGAGGCGCCCGGCGGCGAAGTGCTCGCCGAGGGCCTCGACGCACTGCTCCCGCTCGAAGGTGCCGATGCGCACGGCATCGGGATCTGGCGATGTGGTCACCTCACCGACGGTAATGGAAGCCGCGGTGGTATGTGGCGTGATTCGGCGGTGTCGAGTCGCGTTCGTGCTCTGGTACCCAGCGCCGGGCCTGCGGCACACATCTCGACGGCCCAGCTTCCCACCGGCGGCGTTGCCGGTTCACCCGAGTACAACGCCGGTACGCGGGTGAACCGGCGCCTGGCCGGTGGAAACCTGGATCCGCCGATATGTGCACCGCATTCCCGGCGCAGGGCACTAGAGTGGCGCGGTGCCCAGGCCGGTAGCCGGTGTGATCAAGGCGTACCTCAACCACCTCACGGTGGAGCGGGGCACCGCCAAGAACACGCTGGACAGCTACGCGCGCGACCTGCGCCGGTACGCGGCGCACCTGGAGGCGTCTGGGGTCACCGACTTCACCGCGGTGAGCCCGGAGCACATCGCCGCGTTCGGGGCCGCGTTGCGCGAGGGGGACGGTGAGCACCAGCCGCTGGCTGCGTCGTCGTCGGCGCGGGCGCTGGTGGCGGTGCGCGGGCTGCACCGGTTCGCGCACGCCGACGGCATCACCGAGCAGGACCCGGCACGCGAGGTGCGCCCGCCGGCGGCGGCCAGGCGGCTGCCCAAGGCGCTGCCGGTGGACCAGGTGCTCAAGCTGCTCGACACCCCGCCCGCCGAGGGCGACCGGCCGCTCCGCGACCGCGCGCTGCTCGAACTGCTCTACTCGACCGGCGCGCGGATCTCCGAGGCGGTCGGGCTGGACCTCGACGACATCGACGCCGCCGAGCGCACCGTCCGGCTCGACGGCAAGGGCGGCAAGCAGCGGCTGGTCCCCATCGGCCGCCCGGCCGTCGAGGCGCTCGACGCCTACCTGGTGCGTGCGCGGCCCTCGCTCGCCGCCCGGGGCCGCGGCACCGCGGCGGTGTTCCTCAACGCCCGCGGCGGGCGGCTGACGCGGCAGAGCGCGTGGCAGGTGCTCAAGACCAGCGCCGAACGCGCCGGCATCCAGGCCGTGGTTTCACCGCACACGCTGCGTCACTCCTTCGCCACGCATCTGCTCGAAGGCGGGGCGGACGTGCGCGTGGTCCAGGAACTGCTCGGGCACGCCTCGGTGACCACCACGCAGGTGTACACGCTGGTCACGGTCAACACGCTGCGCGAGATCTACGCCACCGCGCACCCCCGCGCACTGGGCTGAACCCGCAGGCTAGTCCGAATGGCCCTGGCACTCGGTCGGCTGACGGCGGTCAACTAGTGCGGACACGCCCGGCGAGCCGCTTTTGCGCCCCCGTGCTACGCGCATAGGCTCCCGGCAGACCGCTGAGCAAGGAGCTTTCGAGGTATGTCGACATCGGAGCCGCCGGAGCGAGCGTCGGAGTCCGCAGGTTCTGCCGCCGCGAGCCTCAGCAAGATGACCATCGCCATCGAAGGAGACCAGCTCTCCGACGACGACCTGGACCCGGAGGCTCTCGTTCCACCGCTCAACGGCAAGAAGTCACGGGATCGGCTCGGCCCCACCGGAAGGCCCTACCGCGAGATCGCGGAGCCGCCCCTGCTCGACAAGCACGGCCCCGCCACCATCCTCGCCATGTGCAACCAGAAGGGCGGGGTGGGCAAAACCACCTCGACCATCAATCTCGGCGCCGCACTGGCCGAATACGGCCGCCGCGTGCTGCTGGTCGACTTCGACCCGCAGGGCGCGCTCTCGGTCGGCCTCGGCATCCAGCCGCACGAGCTGGACTACACCGTCTACAACGTGATCATGGAACGCTCGGTGAACATCCTCGACGTGATCCGCTCCACCGGGGTGGAGAACGTCGACCTGCTGCCGAGCAACATCGACCTGTCCGCCGCGGAGGTGCAGCTGGTCGCCGAAGTCGGCCGCGAGCACACGCTGCTGAGGGTGCTGAGACCGGTCATGGACACCTACGACTATGTTCTGGTCGACTGCCAGCCCTCGCTCGGCCTGCTCACGGTGAACGCGCTGACCGCCGCGGACGGCGTGGTGATCCCGCTGGAGTGCGAGTTCTTCAGTCTGCGAGGCGTGGCGCTCCTGATCGACACCATCGAGAAGGTGCGTGAACGCCTCAACCCCAAGCTGGACATCACCGGGATTCTCGCGACCATGTTCGACCCGAGAACCCTGCATTCGAAGGAGGTCATGGCGCGCGTGGTGGAGGCATTCGGCGAGACCGTGTTCGACACGGTCATCAACCGCACCGTGCGGTTCCCGGAGACCACCGTGGCCGGGGAACCGATCACCAAGTGGGCACCCAAATCGGCCGGTGCGATGGCCTATCGCGCACTGGCCCGCGAGGTGATCGCCCGGTGAGCAGGAGAGCACCCCTGCCCGGCGCGTCCGAACTGTTCCGCCTGACCAGCAGCAGCAACGCACTCGAACTGACCGTGCCGGCGGAGCAGGCCGCGCCCGCTCCGGAGCCCGAGCCGGCGCCGGAACCACCGCGGCGGCTGGTGCGCGGGGCCAAGACGGCCCGCTCCAGCACGCCCCGGCAGAAGCACGACGCGAAGATCACCGTCTACGTGTCCGGGGACGAGCTGCTCGCGATGGAGCACGCCCGGCTGACCCTGCGCGGCTCGCACAGCCTGGTGGTCGACCGCGGCAGGCTGGTCCGCGAGGCGGTCGCCGTGCTGCTGGCCGACTTCGACGAGTTCGGCGAGGACTCGGTGCTGGTGCACCGGCTGCGCGCGGCGGGCTCGGACGACGCCGCCGAGAGCGGGGCCGGCGGCTGATGACCGGAACCGAGCCGGCCGGGAGCACCGAACCCCGGCCGGAATCGGTGGACGAGGGCGCGGCCGGCAAGTTCAAGGTCCGGCTGGCCAACTTCGAGGGCCCGTTCGACCTGCTGCTGCAGCTGATCTCCCAGCACCAGCTGGACGTCACCGAGGTGGCGCTGCACCAGGTCACCGACGACTTCATCGCCTACACGCGGGCGCTGGGCGCGGAATGGGACCTCGACGAGACCACCGAGTTCCTGGTGATCGCGGCGACCCTGCTCGACCTGAAGGCGGCGCGGCTGCTGCCCGCCGCCGAGGTCGAGGACGAGGACGACCTGGCCCTGCTGGAGGCCCGCGACCTGCTGTTCGCGCGTGTGCTCCAGTACCGGGCGTACAAGCAGGTCGCCGCGTTGTTCGCCGAGCTGGAGGCCGGTGCGCTGCGCCGGTACCCGCGCTCGGTGGCGCTGGAGGAGCGTTACCTCGGGCTGCTGCCGGAGGTGATGCTCGGCGTGGACCCGGCGAAGTTCGCCGAGATCGCGCTCGCGGTGTTCCGGCCGAAGCCGCCGCCCACGGTGTCGCTGGACCACCTGCACATGGGCAAGGTGTCGGTGCGCGAGCACGCGGCGCTGCTGCGGCTGCGGCTGGCCGAGCAGGGCACGGCCACCTTCACCGACCTGGTCTCCGACTGCGAGCACACCATCGAGGTGGTGGCGCGGTTCCTGGCGCTGCTGGAGCTCTACCGCGAGTCCACCGTGCAGTTCGAGCAGCTCGAGGCGCTGGACGAGCTGCACGTGCGCTGGACCGGCGGCTCGGTGGAGCAGGCGAGCGCGGCGGCCGAGCAGGACCGCGCGATGATGGACGACGAGGAGTACGGGTGAACCCCGAAGAGATGCTGGACGTGGACGCGCCGGACCCCGAGGAGGAACTGGTCGCGGTCCGCGGTGGCACGGCCACGCCCGATCTCGGCGAGGACGCGGTGCTGGAGGCGGCGCTCGAGGCGCTGCTGCTGGTGGTCGACTCGCCGGTGAGCGAGGAGTCGCTGGCCGGTGCGCTGGAACAGCCGGTCGAGCGGGTCACCGCGAAGCTCGAGTCGATGTCGACCGCGCTGACCGAGCGCGCCAGCGGCATCGACCTGCGCCGGGTCGGCGAGGGCTGGCGCTACTTCACGCGCGACACCTACGCGCCGTACGTGGAGAAGCTGCTGATGGACGGGCAGCGCGCGAAGCTGACCCGTGCCGCGTTGGAGACGCTCGCCGTCATCGCCTATCGTCAGCCGGTGACCCGGGCCAGGGTCGCCGCCGTTCGCGGGGTCAACGTGGACGGGGTGATCCGGACGCTGCTCGCGCGCGGGCTGGTCGAGGAGACCGGTACCGACGCGGAGACGGGTGGCAACCTCTACGTGACGACCGAGCTGTTCCTGGAGCGACTGGGGCTCTCGTCGCTGGCCGATCTCCCGCCCATCGCTCCGTTGCTGCCTGAAGTGGATTCCATCGATGACATCGGCTGACGAAGGTGTTCGCCTGCAGAAGGTGCTGGCGAAGGCCGGGATCGCCTCCCGCCGGGCCGCCGAGGACCTGATCGCGCAGGGGCGGGTGAGCGTGGACGGTGAGATCGTCCGCGAGTTCGGGCGCCGCGTCGACCCGGACAACGTGGTGATCCGGGTGGACGGCACGCGCGTGGTGCTCGACGACACGCTGGTGTACCTGGCGCTGAACAAGCCGCGCGGCATGCACACCACGATGACCGACGACCAGGGCCGCCCGTGTGTCGGCGACCTGGTGCGCGACCGGGCCGAGCGGCTGTTCCACGTCGGCAGGCTCGACGCGGACACCGAGGGCCTGCTGCTGCTGACCAACGACGGCGACCTCGCGCACCGGTTGATGCACCCGTCGTTCGAGGTGCTCAAGACCTATCTGGCCGAGGTCGAGGGCTCGGTGCCGCGCGGGCTGGGGAAGCGGCTGCGCGCCGGTATCGAGCTGGAGGACGGGCCGGCGCGCGCGGACCAGTTCCGGGTGAAGGACATGCAGGCCGGGCGGACGCTGGTGGAGATCGTGCTGCACGAGGGGCGCAAGCACATCGTGCGCCGCATGCTCGCCGAGGTCGGGCACCCGGTGCGGAAACTGGTGCGCACCTCGGTCGGCGACATCCATCTGGGCAACCTGCGCTCGGGTCACCTGCGCGCGCTGACCCGCAAGGAAGTCGGCTCACTGCACAGCTCGGTGGGCATGTAGCTCGGGTCTCGCGGACACGAATGTGGCTTTCGGGGCGAAATCCGCCCCGAAAGCCACATTCGTGTTCACCGGTGGGACCCGGCCGGTGCCCGGGTCGCCGTGCAGGCGTTGCCCTGGAGGCTGGATGTCACGAATGTGGCTTTCATGGCGCCAGACGCTATGAAAGCCACATTCATTGCAACTCAGCCGGTCGAGACGGCGGCTTGGGTGCGGGTTTTCTTGGTCAGGGCGCGTGCGATGGGCTCGACCACGCGGGCGGCTGTCGGGCCGAGGATGGCCATGAGCAGGACGTAGGCGGTGGCCAGCGCGGCCAGTTCCCCGGTGACCGCGCCCGCCGACACGGCCAGTCCGGCGATCACGATGGAGAACTCCCCGCGTGCCACCAGCGCCGCCCCGGCGCGGGCCCGGCCCATGCGGCCGACGCCCTGGCGCCTGGCCGCCCACCAGCCGGTGGCCACCTTGGTCAGCGTGGTCACCACCGCCAGCGCGACCGCCCAGCCCAGCACCGGCGGGATCGACGCCGGGTTCGTGTTCAGGCCGAACACCACGAAGAACACCGCGGCGAACAGGTCCCGCAGCGGCTCCAGCAGGTGCGTGGCGTTCTCCGCGGTGGATCCCGAGATCGCGATGCCCAGCAGGAACGCCCCCACCGCGGCGGAGACCTGCATGGCCGAGGCGATCCCGGCCACCAGCAGCGCCGCGCCGAGCACCTTGAGCAGGAACACCTCGCGGTCCGGGCTGTCCACCACCGCCGAGACGTACCGGCCGAACTTCAGCGCGATCAGCAGCACCACGGTGATCACCAGCAGCGAGATGCCGACCGCCTGCGCGCCGCCGAGCAGGCTCACGCCACCCAGCACCGCGGTCAGGATCGGCAGGTACAGCGCCATCACCAGGTCCTCGAACACCAGGATCGACAGCACCACCGGGGTTTCCCGGTTACCGAGGCGCCCGAGGTCGCCGAGCACCTTCGCGATGATGCCGGACGAGGAGATGTAGGTGACCCCGGCCATCACCAGCGCGCCGACCGGACCCCAACCCAGCAGCAGCGCCACCGCCGCGCCCGGCGCGGCGTTGAGCACGATGTCCAGCAGCCCGGCCATCCACGACCGCTTGAGCCCGGTGAACAGCTCGGCCGCCGAGTACTCCAGGCCCAGCAGCAACAGCAGCAGGACCACGCCGATCTCACTGGCCAGGTGCGTGAAGTCGCCGATGTCGCCGAGCGGGATCAGCCCGCCCTGGCCGAAACAGAGGCCACCGATCAGGTACAGGGGAATGGGCGACATGCCGATCTTGCCGGCCAGCCTGCCGAGCGCGCCGAGGACGAAGAACACGCCGCCGAGCTCGATCAGGGCCAGTGCGGTGTGGTCCACGTTCTCCAGCCTCTGTAATTCACGTACAACTTCAGGTGAGCGATCCTCAGCCGTTCTTGAGGATCTTGTAGGCCGCCTGCAGCCCTTCGGAGGTGCCGACGGTGACCATCAGGTCGCCGCCGGTCAGGGTGAAGTCGGGGGCGGGGGAGGGGTGCACCTGCCCCGCCCGCATCACCGCGACCACCGAGACGCCGGTGCGCGAGCGCAGCGCGGTGTCACCGAGGGTGCGGCCGTCGAACGGCGAGCCGGTGCCGACCGGGAGCTGCTTGGTGTTGATGCCGGGCAGATCGGCGTGCTCTTCCTTGAGCTGCGCCACCAGTTGCGGCGCGCCGAGCAGGTTGGACAGCGCGGCGGCCTCGTCGATGGTCAGCGGCAGCGCCGCCAGGCAGGCGTCGGGATCATCGGACTTGGACACGATGAGCTCGATCTGCCCGTCCCGGTGGTTCACCACACCCACCCGTCGCCCGCTGCGCAGGGCGAAGTCCTTGCGCACCCCGATTCCGGGCAGGGGAGTCACTTCCACGTTCACCGGTCCACGGTAACCCATTTACCGGGGCGGGATGGCCGGAAGGTCGATTCCAGCCGTGGACCGTCCGAAGTGGACAGAGCGGGCGGATCAGCCGATGGTGGGCACACCGCGGCGGCGGCGGATCTCGGCGACCGTGCGCTCGACGCCCTCGCGCAGCTGCGCCATCGAGCCGTCGTTGACCAGGTGGTGGTCGGCCAGCGCGATCGCGGTGGCCTTGTCCAGGGTCCGGATCTCCCGCAGGTCGCGCGAGTGGATCTCGGCCGGGGTGAGCGGGCGCACCGGCCGGTGGGCGAGCCGTTCCTCGCGCACCGCGCGGGGCGCGTGCACGGCGATCAGGCTGAGCTGGTCCGGGTAGCGCTCGTGCAGCAGCTCGTACTCAGCGTAGCTGTACAGCCCGTCGATGATCACCTCGTCGTGCGCGCCGAGGTGCTCGTCGACGTCACGGCTGGCCAGGTGGGCGATGGCGGACATGCCGTGCGCGGCACGCAGTTCCTCGCGCACCACGCGCTCGGTGTCCTCGGTCACCTTGAGCCCGCGCCTGCTGACCTCAGCCACCACCACGCCACCGAAGTAGACGACCGGCACGCCGAGCAGCTCGTGCAGCAGTTGCACCACACTGGACTTACCGGTTCCGGCGAGCCCGACGACGGCGAAGATGCCACGTCCAGCATCGTGATTCACAGGCGTTCCTGACCTCGGTCGTCGTGCACGTCGGGGATTCACTTAGTGTACAAGCGACTGGACTTGCCTCGAACCAGAGGTTCACGAGCGGGGATTGACCGACCATGGTGCAGCTGGGGTTTCAGCGAGACGGTGCGCTGCCGGACGGAGCGGTCCCCTGGCTGCACGACTTCGGCAAGCTGATCGGCCGCCACGGCTTCGCCCCCGCCTTCCGGGTGCGGGTGCACGGGGCCGAGCGGGTGCCGCGGACCGGGCCGCTGGTGGTGATCGCCAACCACAGCTCGATGCTGGAACCGCAGCTGATCTACGGAATGCTGCCGCGCCGGTGCGCGTTCCTGGTGAAGCAGGAGCTGTTCACCGGGGCCGCCGGCTGGGGTCTGCGCCGTCTCGGCCAGATCCCGGTCCGGCGGGGTGCGCCGGACCGGGCGCCGCTGCTGACCGCGGTTTCGGTGCTGCGCGGCGGCGGTGCGGTCGGGGTGTTCCCCGAGGGCACGCGTGGCGCGGGTGACGTGGACAATGCGGAGCGGGGTGCCGCCTGGCTGGTCCGCGCGTCCGGCGCGACCGTGATCGGCGTGGCGACCAGGGGTACCCGCAAGCCGGACGACGGCAGGCGCCGGTTCCGGCCGCGGGTGGACATCCTGGTGGGAAACCCGTTCACGGTGAACGTGGACAAGGGCCGCGCCGGCCTGGAAACGGCGACCGAACAGCTTCGCGGCGAGCTCGCCGCGGTGGTACGAGCGCTCGACGAGTGGCGCGAGGCGCACGGGATCCGTGCGCAGGGACGGAAAGAGCAGGCATGACGGAGTTGACCGGGGCAGACGGCACGTGGTCCGACGAGTCGGAGTTCACCGTGCTGGACGGGGACTTCAGCGACGGCGCCGAAGGTGACGCGGAAGGCGGGCAGGCACAGCCCGTGCTGGCCGTGGTCGGCAGGCCGAACGTGGGCAAGTCCACGCTGGTCAACCGCATCCTCGGGCGCCGGGAAGCGGTGGTGCAGGACACCCCCGGCGTGACCAGGGACCGGATCGCCTACGACGCGCTGTGGGCCGGGCGCCGGTTCACCGTGGTGGACACCGGCGGCTGGGAACCGAACGCGAGCGGGCTGCAGGCCTCGGTGGCCGCGCAGGCCGAGATCGCGATGAACACCGCCGACGCGGTCCTCGTGGTGGTGGACGCCACGGTCGGCGCCACGGCCACCGACGAGGCCGTGGCCAAGGTGCTGCGGCGGTCCAAGCGGCCGGTGCTGCTGGCCGCGAACAAGGTCGACGACGAGCGCCTGCTGGCCGAAGCTGCGTCGCTGTGGTCGCTCGGCCTCGGCGAGCCGCGCCCCGTCAGCGCGCTGCACGGGCGCAGTTCCGGTGACCTGCTCGACGCCATCGTCGAGGCGCTGCCCGAGGCCCCGCGTGACGCCGACCGCCCGGCCGGGCCGCGCCGCGTGGCGCTGGTCGGCAAGCCGAACGTGGGCAAGTCCAGCCTGCTGAACAAGCTCACCGGCGAGGAGCGCTCGGTGGTGGACTCGGTCGCGGGCACCACCGTCGACCCGGTCGACTCGCTGGTCGAGCTGGACGGCGAGCCGTGGCGGTTCGTCGACACCGCCGGCCTGCGCAAGCGCGTGCAGACCGCCAGCGGCACCGAGTACTACGCCTCGCTGCGCACCAAGACCGCGATCGACGCGGCCGAGGTGGTGATCGTGCTGCTGGACGCCAGCGAGCCGATCAGCGAGCAGGACCTGCGGGTGCTGACCATGGTGGTCGAGGCGGGCCGCGCCTGCGTGCTGGCGATGAACAAGTGGGACCTGGTCGACGAGGACCGCAGGCACCAGCTCGAGCGCGAGCTGGAGCGCGGCCTGGTCCGGGTGCCGTGGGCGGAGCGGGTGAACATCTCCGCGCTGACCGGCCGCTCGGTGCGCAAGCTGGCCCCGGCCCTGCGCACCGCGCTCGAGTCGTGGGACCAGCGCGTGTCCACCGGCCAGCTCAACGGCTGGCTGTCCGACCTCGTCGCGGCCACCCCGCCGCCGGTGCGCGGCGGCAAGCAGCCGAAGGTGCTGTTCGCCACCCAGGCCGGTATTCGCCCGCCCACGCTGGTGTTGTTCACCACCGGTTTCCTGGAGGCCGGTTATCGCCGGTTCATCGAGCGGAAATTCCGGGAGCGGTTCGGTTTCACCGGCAGCCCGGTACGCATCAACGTGCGGGTCAGGGAGAAAAAACCCAAGCAGGGCGGCCGGAAGCCGGTTAAGCGTTCCTGAAGCACCGGACCGGGTGATCTCCGACATAAATCCGAGACCCTCCGGATACCGGGCGTTCACCTGACGTATTCTGGTCGGCCTGGACGCGGGCGCCTCATTCGGGAGAGCGAGCCCGAATGACGCTCGTCGGAAAGGTGAGTGAAGGTCTTCAGTGACCCTGACCGCTGATCATCGGCCTTTTTCCTGCGTTGCCGAGGTGACCGTCGCGCCCTCGGCCGCGCCCGTTCTCGACCGCGCGCTGTTCTGGTCCGGCCTGGCCGCCAGTGAGCGCACCCTGCTCGACGTGCTCGGCTCGACCGTGGCACGGCACCCGAACGCACCCGCGCTCGACGACGGCCACACCGTGCTGTCCTACCGCAGGCTCGCCGAAGAGGTCGACGACCTCCGCGCCAAGCTGGCGGCCACCGGCATCGGCGCGGGTGACCGCGTCGGCGTGCGGATCTCGTCGGGCACCGTCGAGCTGTACATCGCCATTCTCGCGGTGCTGGCGGCGGGCGCGGCCTACGTGCCGGTCGACGCCGACGACCCGGACGAGCGCGCCGAGCTGGTGTTCGGCGAGGCCGGGGTGTGCGCGGTGCTCGGTGACGGCGGCTCGATCACCGAGCTGGCCACGCCGTCCGGTCGCGTCGGCACACCCGCGCCGTCGGATGACGCCTGGATCATCTTCACCTCCGGGTCCACCGGCAAGCCGAAGGGCGTGGCGGTGAGCCATTCGGCCGCCGCGGCTTTTGTGGACGCCGAGGCCCAGCTGTTCCTCACCGACGAGCCGCTCGGCCCCGGCGACCGCGTGCTCGCCGGGCTGTCGGTGGCTTTCGACGCGTCGTGCGAGGAGATGTGGCTGGCGTGGCGCCACGGCGCCTGCCTGGTGCCCGCGCCGCGCTCGCTGGTGCGCACCGGCGTCGACCTCGGCCCGTGGCTGGTCGCGCAGCGCATCACCGTGGTCTCCACCGTGCCGACGCTGGCCGCGCTGTGGCCCGCCGATGCGCTGGAAGACGTCCGGCTGCTCATCTTCGGCGGCGAAGCCTGCCCGCCCGAACTGGCCGAACGCGTCGCCGTCGAGGGCCGCGAGGTGTGGAACACCTACGGCCCCACCGAAGCCACCGTGGTCGCCTGCGCCGCGCAGCTGACCGGCGATGGCCCGGTCCGGATCGGCCTGCCGCTGGCCGGCTGGCAGCTCGCCGTGGTCGACGAGCGCGGTGAGCTGGTCGGCATGGGGGAGACCGGTGAGCTGGTGATCGGCGGGGCCGGGCTGGCCCGCTACCTCGACGAGGCCAAGGACGCGGAGAAGTTCGCGCCGCTGCCCGCGCTGGGCTGGCGCCGCGCCTACCGCAGCGGGGACATGGTCCGCGCCGAGCCGGAGGGCCTGCTCTTCCTCGGCCGCGCCGACGAGCAGATCAAGCTCGGCGGCCGCCGCATCGAACTCGGCGAGGTCGACGCCGCGCTGCAGGCGCTGCCCGAGGTGGCCGGTGCCGCCGCGGCCATTCGCAAAACCAAGGCGGGCAACCAGATCCTGGTCGGTTACGTGGTTCCCCGTGACGGCGCCGAGTTCGACATCGACGCCGCCACCGCGCAGCTGCGCGAAAGCCTGCCCGCCGCGCTGGTCCCGTTGCTGGCGCCGGTCTCCGGCCTGCCGACGCGGACGTCGGGCAAGGTCGACCGCGACGCGCTGCCCTGGCCGCTGCCGTCCGTGCCCGAACAGTCCACTTCGGACACCCGCGGCGGGCTGACTCCGACCGAGGCCTGGCTGGCCGAGGGCTGGGCGGAGATCCTCGGGGTCACCGTGCGCAGCGGCAAGGCCGACTTCTTCAGCAACGGCGGTGGCAGCCTCACCGCCGCGCAGCTGATCGCGCGCATCCGCACCCGGCACCCGTCGGTGTCGGTCAACGACATCTACCAGCACCCGAAGCTGGGCTCGCTGGCCGCGATGCTCGACGAGCTGAGCACCGCCGAGACCAAGCGCCGCGAGATCGCGCCGACCCCGCGTCGCGCGGGTGTCCTCCAGAGCCTGCTGATGCTGCCGCTGATGGCGCTGCCCGGCCTGCGCTGGACCACCATCGCCGCCGCGCTGTCCACCGCGCTGGCCGAATTCGGCGGCCTGGGCTGGGCGCCCGCGGTGTCGTGGTGGCTGCTCGGCGCGGCCTGGCTGCTGCTGTTCACCCCGGCCGGGCGCATCGCGATCTCGGCCGGCGGCGCGCGGCTGCTGCTGCGCGGGGTCCGCCCCGGCAGCTATCCCCGCGGCGGCAGTGTCCACTTGCGACTGTGGACGGCGGAGAAACTGGCCGAGTACAGCGGTGCCGCCGAAGTCGCGGGCGCGTCCTGGATGACGCACTACGCCCGTGCACTCGGCGCCAAGGTGGGCAAGGACGCCGACCTGCACTCGCCGCCGCCGGTGACCGGCCTGCTCAAGCTCGGCCGCGGCGCCGCGGTGGAACCGGAGAGCGACCTGTCCGGCTACTGGGTCGACGGCGACCTGGTGCACATCGGCAAGATCCGGATCGGCGCGGACGCGCGGATCGGTGCCCGCAGCACGCTGTTCCCCGGCGCCCGGATCGGCAAGGGCGCGGAGATCGCGGCCGGCTCGACCGTGCGCGGTGCCGTCCCGGCCGGGCAGCGCTGGGCCGGTTCACCCGCCGAGCGCAGCGGCAAGGACGCGCTCAAGTGGCCGTCGAGCCGCCCGCCGCGGTCCCGCCGCTGGGCGGCGATCTACGGGCTGACCTCGCTGCTGCTGGGCCTGCTGCCCGCGGCCGCCGCGGTGCCCGCGCTGGTGCTGCTGTCCCGCGGGGTGCTCGGCGCGTCCAGCCTCGGTGACGCGGTGGGTGGCGCGCTGGCGCTGGTCCCGCTCGCCACCGTCGCGTACTTCGGCGCGTACGCGCTGCTGGTGCTCGCCGGGGTGCGCGCGCTGAGCGTGGGCATGGTCGAGGGTTACCACCCGGTGCACGGCCGCGTCGCCTGGCAGGTGTGGGCCACCGAGCGGCTGATGGGCATGGCGCGGACCGGGCTGTTCCCGTTGTACGCCAGCCTGTTCACCCCGGTCTGGCTGCGCCTGCTCGGCGCGAAGGTGGGCCGTGGCGCCGAGGTGTCCACGGTGCTCGCGCTGCCGAAGATGACCCAGGTCGACGACGGTGCCTTCCTCGCCGACGACACCATGGTCGCCACCTACGAACTCGGGCACGGCTGGCTGCACGTGGCGCCCGCGCGCATCGGCAAGCAGGCCTTCCTCGGCAACTCCGGCATCACCGCGCCGGGCCGGTCGGTGCCCAAGCGCGGGCTGGTCGGCGTGCTGTCGTCCACCCCGCTGAAGGCGAAGAAGGGCTCCTCGTACCTCGGCATGCCGCCGATGCCGCTGCGGCGCTCGGTGGAAAGCGGCGACGCCGGGCGCACCTACGCCCCGCCGGCGCGGCTGAAGCTGGCACGCGGGCTGATCGAGCTGTGCCGGATCGTGCCGGTGATGTGCGGCGTGGCGCTGTCGGTGCTGGTGCTGGCCGCGTTGTCCGCGCTGGTCACCGCGGTCGGCCTGGGCTGGACGCTGCTGCTGGCCGGGCCGGTGCTGTTCGCCGCCGGGGTGGCGGCCGCGGGCACCGCGACCGCGATGAAGTGGCTGCTGGTCGGGAAGTTCCGCCCGGTCGAGCACCCGCTGTGGAGCTCGTTCGTCTGGCGCAACGAACTCGCCGACACCTTCGTCGAGGTGCTCGCGGTGCCGTGGTTCGTCGGCGGGGTCAGCGGCACGCCGCTGCTGCCGATGTGGCTGCGCACGATGGGCGCCAAGATCGGGCGCGGGGTCTGGCTGGAGACCTACTGGCTGCCCGAGTCGGATCTGGTCACGCTCGGCGACGGCGCCACGGTGAACCGGGGGTGCGTGGTCCAGACGCACCTGTTCCATGATCGAATCATGCGCATGGACGGGGTGAACCTGCACGAGGGCGCCACGCTCGGGCCGCACGGCATCGTGCTGCCCGGCGTCGGCATCGGTGCCCGCACCACGGTCGGGCCGGGTTCGCTGGTCACCCGCGGCGACGAGGTACCGGCCGACAGCCGCTGGCTGGGCAACCCGATCGCGGCCTGGCCGGCCAAGGGAGGGCGCCGGGGGTGAGTGCGGCGAAGTCGATGCAGCCCGCGCCCGGCGCGGACACCTCACCGGATTCGTACCTCCCCGCCCACGGCAACGGTGGTTACCGGGTCACCCGCTACACCCTCGACCTGGACTACAAGGTCGGCCCGAACCGGCTCGCCGGGCACGCGGTGATCGAGGGCGTGGCCACCGCGCCGCTGTCGCGGTTCAGCCTGGACCTGGCCGGATTCCGGATCGGGCGCGTGCAGGTCAACGGCCAGAGCGCGAAGTACACCCAGCGCGCGGGCAAGCTGCACGTCAAGCCGCAGCGCGCGCTGCAGCCGGGCGCGGCGTTCATGGCCGAGATCCGCTACACCGGCAACCCGCGCCCGATCACCTCGCCGGACTGGGGTGACATCGGCTGGGACGAGCTGACCGACGGCGCGCTGGTGGCCAGCCAGCCGGTCGGCGCGCCGTCCTGGTTCCCGTGCAACGACCACCCGTCGGACAAGGCGGCCTACCGGATCTCGGTGACCACCTCCTCGGCCTACACCGTGCTGGTCACCGGGAACCTGCTCGCCAAGCGCCAGGGCGCGAGCACCACCACCTGGGTGTTCGAGCGGCCGGAGCCGACCGCCAGCTACCTGATGGGTGTCCACATCGGACGGTACGAGCAGCTGCCGCTGGCCGCCGAGCCGGTGCCGCAGGCCGCGGCGGTGCCCGCCAGGCTGCGCCGGCTGTTCGACCGCGACTTCCGCCGCCAGCCGGACATGATGGACGCGCTGGAGGGCTTCTTCGGCCCATACCCGTTCGGCGAGTACGTGATCGTGGTGACCGACGACGAGCTGGAC
This sequence comes from Amycolatopsis albispora, assembly GCF_003312875.1. Taxonomy (NCBI): domain Bacteria; kingdom Bacillati; phylum Actinomycetota; class Actinomycetes; order Pseudonocardiales; family Pseudonocardiaceae; genus Amycolatopsis; species Amycolatopsis albispora. The sequence goes on along the minus strand of NZ_CP015163.1, from coordinate 3,063,641 downwards.
GAGCCGATCGAGGCGCAGGGCCTGTCGGTGTTCGGCGCGAACCTGCTCGACGGCCGCGGCACGCACGAGCGGCTGATCGTGCACGAGCTGGCGCACCAGTGGTTCGGCAACAGCCTGACCGTGGCCGAGTGGAAGCACATCTGGCTCAACGAGGGCTTCGCCACCTACGCGGAATGGCTGTGGTCGGCCGAATCGGGCGGGCTGAGCGAGGACGTGCACGCGCGCCGGTGGCACGCGGCGCTGGCCGGGCGCCCGGCGGACCTGCGCATCGGCGATCCCGGGGTGGCCAACCTGTTCGACGAGCGCGTCTACAAGCGCGGCGCGCTCACCCTGCACGCGCTGCGCAAGCTGCTCGGCGACACGGTGTTCTTCGCGTTGCTCAAGGACTGGACGAGCCGCCACCGCCACGCGACGGTGACCACCGCCGACTTCGTCGCGCTCGCCGAGCAGCACGCGGGCCGCCCGCTCGGGGAGTTCTTCGACGCGTGGCTGTTCACCCCCGCGCTGCCGCCGTTCCCGGGGTGATGATCACCGCCTTGGCCATCCGGACGATCTCGGCGATCACGTCGTCCAGCGGGGTCCGGTAGCCGCCGGTGGACCAGTGGAAGACCAGCTCGTTCACCGCGCCGATCAACGCCACCGCGCCGAGTTCGAACTCGCGTTCCTCGGCCTCGCCGCGGGACACCGCGCGCCTGGCCTCGGCCACCAGCATCTGCACCCAGCGGCTGCGCCAGGCCAGCCGGTGCGCCTCCACCGCCGGGCTCACCCCGATGATCTCCACATAGGACAGTTTCGCCCGGCGGGGATCGGCGGCGGTGGAGGTGATGTAGGCGCGCACCGCGTGCTCGATGCGCACGGTCACGTGCTCGTCGTCGGTTTCGGCGAAGGCGGTGGCGACCGCCGCCACCGCCGTTTCGATCACCTGGTCGTGAATGGCCATCAACAGCGCTTCGCGGCTGCTGAACTCCTCGTAGAAATTGCGCGTGGACACCGATGCCGCCGCGCACAGCTTCTCGATCGAGCTGGCCGGATAGCCTTCGGTGCCGAACAGTTCGAGCCCGGCCTCGAGCAGGCGGCCGCGCCGTTCGGCTCGGCGGTCGGCTGCCGAGCGACCGCCGTACACGCGCCGGGGGGACGGTTCTTTCGCAGGCACCCTTGCCACCCTAGTGGGCTGGGGCACACTAGGGGACCATCAACGGCTTTCCGTGGCTGGCCCGGACCGGAAGGCGCAGCAGGCCACGGATTCCGGCGCTCGGCCGCCGCCGCGGGGTGCCGTCGAGCGCGAGGTCCGGCAGCCGTTCGGCCAGTGCCCGCAGCGCGATCTCGGCCTCCAGCCTGGCCAGTGGCGCGCCGAGGCAATAGTGGATGCCGCTGGAGAAGGCAAGGTGTTCCCGTTCCGGCGTTCGGGTGATGTCGAAAACCTCCGGATTCGCGAACACCGCGGGATCACGGCCGGTCGCGCCGATCATCACAAAAACGAGTTCGTTTTCGCGGATTCGCGTGCCGGCCAGTTCGACCTTCTCGTGCGCCACGCGGACCGTCTGCTGCACGGGCGGGTCGTAGCGCAGGGTTTCCTCGGCGGCCGCCCTGGCCAGTCCGGGATCGTCACGCAGCAGCCCCCACTGCCCGGGGTGGTTCAGCAGGGCGAACGTGCTGTTGCCGATCAGGTTCACCGTGGTTTCGAACCCGGCCACCAGCAGCAGTTCGCAGGTCGCCAGCAACTCGGGCAGGGTCAGCTCGCCCGCGTCGTGTGCCTCGGTGAGCTGGGTGAGCACGTCGGCTTCGGGGTGTTCGCGCTTGGCGGCCATCAGCGTGCGGAACAACGCGTACATCTCGTCGGTGGCGGTGCGCAGTTCGCGGGCGAGCCGCAGCGAGGTGATCCCGTCGAGCGCCTGGGCGAGCACCCGGCCGTAACCGAGGAAGCGGTCGGTGTCCACCGGCGGAATGCCGAGCAGTTCGCTGATCACCCGGATCGGCAGCGGCCCGGCGAAGTCGGCGATCAGGTCGAAGTTGTCCTTCGCCGTGGCGCGGTCGAGCAGGTCGTGCGTGATCGACTCGATCAGCGGGCGGTAGCCGTCGAGCCTCGCCGGGCCGAACGCGGGACGCGAGAGCTTGCGCAACCGCGTGTGGTCCGGGGGATCGAGTTCGAGGAAGGACTGCACCACCTCCGGGCCGCGGGCCATGGCCAGGGTGTCGAAGAAGCGCGGCAGCCTGCCGTCGGTGCGCTGCACACCGAAGCGGCGGTCACGCAGCACCAGGTTGCAGTGCTCGAAGGTGGCCGTCACGGCGCCGAGCTTGTTGCGGTACAAGGATTCCCGTGCACGCAGCCGGGCGTAGGCCGGATACGGGTCGGGCTGGGCGCCGACGGAGAGGCGGATGAACTCGTCACCGGTGGCGCGCAGCAGCCAGGTGCCGGCTCGCTCGATCGCGATGCGGGTGGACAGGCGGGCGTCGGACAAGGTGATCACGATGGTGCTCCTTGCTTGTCGTGGCTTGCTGTCGAACGGGGTCAGCGCACGCCGAGCCCGGTGCGCGCGGTTTCCAGTGCGATCTTCGGCGCGTCCAGCGGCGCGAGCTTGCCCCGCACGACGCTCTCCCACGCGGCGTAGGCGACGGAGTTGAGCGTGGCCGACACCCACCAGGCGGGCAGGTCGGCCCGCAGCAGCCCGTCACGCTGGGCGCGGGCGATGAACTCGTCGACGGCCAGTTCCAGCCGTTCGATCGCGACTTCGATCTCCTTGACCGGATCCAGCGTGGGCTGGCGGAACAGGAAGGCGATCCGCGAGCTGAGCCCCACCGAGGCCTCGACGAACTTCCGCAGGGTCTCGTCGGTGACCGGGCCGTCGGCGGTCACGCCGGTTTCCTCCATCGCCAGCTCGATCTGCTCGATCGAGTCGCGGGCCACCGCGAGCAGGAGGTCCTGGCGCTTCGGATAACGCTTGTGCAGGGTGGTCCGCCCGATGCCCGCGGCTTCGGCGATGGCCGAGAGCGAGGCCGTCGGATCGAGCGCGAGCAGGTCCGCGGCAATGCCCAAGGTGGACTTGCGCGTTCCGAACTGAACATCCATGTTCACCAAAGTACACAGATGTTCGCTTCGGGGTGGTGGGGTTTCCGCTCAGCGGGGGAGTTCGGCCAGTGCCGGGCGCCCGGCGGGGGAGCCGGTGTCGATCCAGTGCGCCAGCCGTTCCGGCGCGAACAGCTCGTCGATCACCATGAACGCGGCGCCGACCAGCCCGGCCTCGTCGCCCAGCGTGGACCTGGCGATCCGGAGCTCCCGCGTGGCCAGCGGCAGGGACCGGCGGTAGACCGTCTCGCGCAGCGTGGCCAGCAGCAGGTCGCCCGCGCCGGACACGCCACCGCCGACGATCACCAGCGCCGGGTTGTAGAAGCTGACCAAGGTGGCCAGCAGGCTGCCGACCAGCCTGCCCGCCTGGGTGAGCAGCTCCACCGAGGTCCGGTCGCCGCTCTGGGCCGCGATCGACAGGTCGGCCGCGGTGAGCGTGCCCCGCTCGGCGAGGCGGCTCGCCAGGAACTCGCTGCGCCCCTCCTTCGCCGCGGTGGCGCCGTCCCTGGCCAGCGCGGCGCCCCCGGCGAAGGCCTCCAGGCAGCCGGTGTTGCCGCAGCGGCACACCACCACCGGATCGTCCGCGACCGCGGCGTGCCCGATGTCGCCAGCGCAGCCCTGGCTGCCGCGGTGCAGCCGCCCGCCGGAGACCAGCCCGGCGCCGATGCCGGTGCCGATCTTGATGTAGATGATGTCCTGCTGGCCGCGGGCCGCCCCGGCACGCAACTCGCCCAGCGCCATCGCGTTGACCTCGTTGTCCACCCACACCGGCGCGCGGTAGCGGGCGGCCAGCCTGTCCCGCACCGGGTAGCGGTCCCAGCCGGGCATGATCGGCGGCGCGCTCGGCCGCCCGGTGGCGAACTCGACCGGACCGGGCAGGCCGACGCCGATGCCCCAGACCGGCGCGCCGCCGTCCAACTCGTCCAGCAGTTCGCCGAACAGTTCTTCCACCCGGTCCAGCACCACCTCCGGCCCGAGCGCGACGTCACCCGGCTCCTCGCGGCTGGCCAGCACGCGGCCGGTCAGGTCGGTGGCGGCGGTGGCGATGCTGGTGGCGCCCAGCTCGGCGGCGAGCACCACCCCGGCCTCGGCGCGGAACCTCAGCTCTCGCGGCGCCCGGCCACCGCTGGACGGGCCGAGCCTGTCCTCTTCGAGCAGCCCGCAGCCGGTCAGCTCGCCGACCCGCTGGGTGATGACCGTGCGGCCGAACCCGGACAGCCTGCTCAGCTCGGGCCGCGTGCGGGCGGCACCACCGCGCACGAGGTCGAGCACGGTGGCGAGGCCGCCGAGGTGGTCGGACGGGACCGGGCTGGCCGGCGAGGATGGCTCCACCAGGTCATTTTCGCCCATCCGGCGGCTCCGGCGGTGGTAATCACGTTGGCCGTGTCGTGACCGTGCGCTAAGCTCGTTCGCATGGCTTACCAGTTCTACCTCTGATTTCGCCCGCCCGGCGCCGCGGTGTTCCGCGAGCGCGGGCTCTTCCGCCGTCATTCGACCGGAACTTTCCCGGTGGCTTCCGCGCGTCCGCGTGCCCCGGGCCCGAAATCGGAGTGGAACTTTGTCACGCACCCGAAAATCCGCCCACCTCCAAGCTGAGCGACTGGGCAAGTCCTTCGGCGCGCAGCCCGTGCTCGAAGAGGTCTCGCTGGTGGTCAGCGCCGGGCAGTGCCTCGGCGTGGTCGGCGAGAACGGCAGCGGGAAGACCACGCTGCTGCACATCCTGGCCGGCGAGCTGCCACCGGACACCGGCACGGTGTCGCGGCACGGCTCGATCGCGCTGGCCGGTCAGGAACTGCCGTACGCCGAGGACGACACCGTCGCCTCGCTGCTCGACATCGCGCTGGCCGGTGCGCGTGCCGCACTGGCCGAGCTGGATGCCGCGTCGGCCGCACTGGCCGAGCAGGAACCCGGCGCGGACGACCGGTTCGCCACGGCGCTCGCCCGTGCCGAGGAACTGAAGGCGTGGGACGCCGAACGGCGCGCCGACCTGGCGCTCGCCGGACTCGGCGCCACCGCCGACCGGGAACGCAGGCTCGCCGAGCTTTCGGTGGGGCAGCGCTACCGCGTCCGGCTCGCCTGCCTGCTCGCCGAGGGCGTCGACATCCTGCTGCTCGACGAGCCGACCAACCACCTCGACGCCGCCGCGCTCGGTTACCTGACCGGCCGGATCCGCGAGTACCCCGGTGCCGTGATCCTGGTCAGCCACGACCGGATGCTGCTCGACGAGGTGTGCGGCTCGCTGCTCGATCTGGACCCGACCGCGGACGGTGGGCCGAAGGTCTACGGCGGCGGGTACACCGAGTACAAGCGGGAGAAGGCAGCCGAGCGCGTGCGCTGGGAACAGCGGTACGCGCTCGAATCCGGCGAAGCCGAGCGGCTCGAGCACGACGCGAAGGCGGCGGCGAACCGGCTGATCTCGTCGTGGCGCCCGGACAAGGGCACGAACAAGCACCAGCGGGCCACCCGGGCGCCCGGCCAGCTGCACAACGTCCAGCGCCGGATCGAGGCACTGGCCGAGCGCCGGGTGCCGCCGCCACCGGAACGGCTGAGCTTCGCCTGCCCGGATCTGGCCGGCACCGGCCAGGGCGTGGTGCTCACCGCGTCCGGCGTGGCGGTGCCCGGCAGGCTGGCGCTGCGCGAGGCCATCGCACTGTCCACAGGGGACAGACTGCTGGTCTCGGGCGCGAACGGCGCCGGGAAGTCGACCCTGCTCAACGTGCTGGCCGGACGGCTGGAACCGGCGGCCGGCGCGGTGTGGCGGGCCGGATCGGCACGGATCGGCCTGCTGGCACAGGAATCCGACTTCCCCGACACCGGGATCGGGGCGGCCACGCTGTACGAGCGGCGGGCCGCGGAACTGGTGTCGCGCGGTCAGCTCCCGGCCGGTTCGGTGGTGCCGCTGCGGCGGCTCGGCCTGTTCTCCGCCGCGGACGCCGACCGCCCGGTGAACCGGTTGTCCACCGGGCAGCGGCGCCGGCTCGCGCTGGCGTTGCTGCTGCTGCGCGCGCCCCACGTGCTGCTGCTGGACGAGCCGACGAACCACCTGTCGGTGACACTGGTCGACGAGCTGACCGAGGCCATCCAGCAGACGCCGGTGGCGGTGGTGGTGGCCAGCCACGACCGGCAGCTGCGCGCGGACCTGGCGGACTGGCCGTCGCTGGAACTGGCCGCCTGAGCACGGGCGGGCCGGGTATGTTCGATCGGGTGAGGCCACCGCTTGATCCCGACATGTTCGACCCGGCCTGCCCGAGCAGCGTCACCCCGATCCGGATCGGGGACAAGTGGGCGGGCATGGTGCTGATCTGCCTGGAGCACGGGCCGCGCCGGTTCTCCGAACTGCGCGTGCCGCTGCGCGGGGTCACGCCGAAGGTGCTCACCGAAACCCTGCGCGGGCTGGAGCGCGACGGCATGGTGGTGCGCACGGTCTATCCGGAGGTGCCGCCGCGGGTCGAATACGAGCTGACCCCGTTGGGGCGCACGCTGTTCGGCCCGATCGCGGCCTGCCGGGAATGGGCGGCGAAGCACCTGCCCGAGATGCTGGCCGCGCGTGATGCCTATGAACGGCGCGAGGCCGTCGTAGACTGAGGCATGGGAGTCCTGCTGCTGTACGGGCTCGTGGCCATCGCGCCGACGCTGCTCTGCTGGCTGCTGCTGCGCCTGCCGCGGCTGATTCGCCTTGTGCGCCAACGCTTTTTCCCGCCGCCCCCGGTTCCGGCGCATCCGCCGGTGCAGGTGCTCGCGGCCGATCTGCGACGGGTGCACCGGCTGCTGGCGGCCTACGGTCCGGGCACCCCGGCCGCCCGCCGCACCGGCACCCGGCAGGCCTACGACGCCCTGCTCGCCGAAGCGTGCGCGGTGCTCGAAGTGCCGCACCGCCTGGACGCGCTGCCCGAGGGCATGGACCGGGAAATCGAACGGCTGCGCGTGGAAGACGCCCTGCGCGAAGCCGGGCTGACCATTCCGTGAGCCGAACGCGGAAGGTGGCCCCACCACACGGGCGGGGCCACCTTCGGCAACGCTCTGCCGGACCTCAGTCCAGGTAGTCGCGCAGGACCTGCGAACGCGACGGGTGCCGCAGCTTCGACATGGTCTTCGACTCGATCTGCCGGATGCGCTCACGGGTGACGCCGTACACCTGCCCGATCTCGTCTAAAGTCCGCGGCTGGCCGTCGGTCAGGCCGAAGCGCAGCCGGACCACGCCCGCCTCGCGCTCGGACAGCGTCTGCAGCACCGACTGGAGCTGGTCCTGCAGCAGCGTGAACGACACCGCGTCCACCGCGACCACGGCCTCGCTGTCCTCGATGAAGTCACCGAGCTGCGAATCGCCCTCGTCGCCGATGGTCTGGTCGAGCGAGATCGGCTCCCGCGCGTACTGCTGGATCTCCAGCACCTTCTCCGGGGAGATGTCCATCTCCTTGGCCAGCTCTTCCGGAGTCGGCTCGCGGCCGAGGTCCTGCAGCAGCTCGCGCTGGATGCGGCCGAGCTTGTTGATCACCTCGACCATGTGCACCGGGATGCGGATGGTGCGGGCCTGGTCGGCCATCGCGCGGGTGATCGCCTGCCGGATCCACCAGGTGGCGTAGGTGGAGAACTTGAAGCCCTTGGTGTAGTCGAACTTCTCCACCGCGCGGATCAGGCCGAGGTTGCCCTCCTGGATCAGGTCCAGGAACGCCATGCCGCGGCCGGTGTAGCGCTTGGCCAGCGAGACCACCAGGCGGAGGTTCGCCTCGAGCAGGTGGTACTTCGCCCGCTCGCCGTCACGCACGATCCACTTCAGGTCGCGCCGCATCTGGGTGGTGAGCTTCTCGCCCTCCTCCTCGGCGGTGCGCACGCGCTCGGCGGCGTAGAGCCCGGCCTCGATCCGCTTGGCCAGCTCCACCTCCTCCTCGGCGTTGAGCAGCGCGACCTTGCCGATCTGCTTGAGGTAGGCGCGGACGGAGTCGGCCGACGCGGTGAGCTCGGCGTCCTTGCGGGCCTGCCGCAGGACCTCGGACTCCTCCTCGTCCCAGACGAAGTCGGGGTCGTTGGCGTTCTTGCCGCCCTTGGCCGCCGTGCGCTCGCCGCGCGAGCCGGCGGCCGGGGCCTCGGCTTCGTCCGCGTCGGGCTCGTCCTCGTCGGACTCCTCGCTCACCGTGGCGTCGACGACGTCGATCTCGACGCTCTCGAGATCGGCGAGGTCGGCATCCAGCGCGGCTTCGTCGATCTCCTCGCCGACGCCCTCACCATCGGCGCCCTTGGCCTCGTCGGCCTTGCCGGCGGCCTTCTTGGTGCGGCCGCCCTTCGCGGGGGCCTTCTTGGCGCCGGTCTTGGCACCGGTCTTGCGGGCGGCAGGCTTCGCGCCCCCCGAGGTGCCTTCGGGCTGAGTCTCGGGATCCACGTCCTTGCCTTCCGGCGAGGTCTTGGCGGCGCTCGTTGTCTTCGTCCCGCCTCGGGTTGCGGTTCTTGCGGCTGCCACGTACGCCCTTTCGCAGCGGTCGATCATGGCGAGCCGAGACACTCCGGCCTCAGCTGCCTCAGATTCGGGGAACACCCCTCGGCCTGCGGTTTTGCCCGCCGTGGCCGTGGGCCGTGTTCCATTGTAACGACGTTGCCCTCGAGCGTCGCGAAGCGATCATCCCCGGGCATGGCGAGGGGGGTGCTCCAGCGGCCCCGATCAGTGCTCGATACCCTCCACGGCCGCCGCGGCCGCGCCGACGATCCCGGCGTTGTTCTGGAGCGAGGCGACCACGATCGGCGTGCGGATCTCGAGCAGCGGGACCCACTTCTCCGCCTTCTTGCTGACCCCGCCGCCGACGATGAACAGATCCGGCCAGATCAGGTTCTCCAGCACGGAGAGGTACCGGTCGACCCGCTTCGACCACTCCGGGTAGGACAGGCCCTCGTTGTCCTTGACCGACGCGGCCGCCTTCTTCTCCGCGTCGTGCCCGTCGACCTCGAGGTGGCCCAGTTCGGTGTTGGGCACCAGCCTGCCGTCGAGGAACACCGCGCTGCCGATGCCGGTGCCGAAGGTGAGCAGCGCGGTCACGCCCTTGCGCGCGGCCGGGTCACCGAAGCGGATCTCGGCCATGCCCGCCGCGTCCGCGTCGTTGAGCATGGCGATCTCGTCCACACCGCGGCCGAGCCGCTTGGCGAACAACGCGTCGGCGTCGGTGCCGATCCAGCTCGGGTCGATGTTCGCCGCGGTCATCGCGACGCCCTTCTTGATCACCGCGGGCAGCGTGACGCCGACCGGGCCCGCCCAGCCGAAGTGCCCGACGATCTCGGCGACCACGTCCGCCACGGCGTCCGGGGTGGCCGGGCGCGGGGTGTCGATGCGGAGACGGTCGCCGATGAGCTTGCCGTTCTCCAGGTCGACCAGGGCACCCTTGATCCCGCTGCCGCCGATGTCGATGCCGAACCCTCGGGTCGCCGTCATGGGCGTGGTCCCTTCCTTCTCGATTCAGAAAACCGCTCGGGTGACTGTAACGGCACCGGTTCGCATGATGTGGTGGGAGCTATGGAGTCGATATCAACGCGGGCGCTGGCGGAACTGACGGGGATCGCGGAGCAGGTGGCCGCCGAGGCCGCCGAACTGGTGCGGACGGCGCGGGAGAAGGTGCTCGCCGGTGGGTCTGTGCTGGTGGACACGAAGTCCAGTGAAACCGATGTGGTGACCGCGGTCGACCGCGAGTCGGAGCGTTTTGTCCGCGCCAGGCTGGCCGAGCTACGGCCGGGCGAGCCGGTGCTGGGCGAGGAGGACGGCGGTGAGCTGGCGCCGGGCACGGTCAACTGGGTGGTGGACCCGATCGACGGCACGGTGAACTTCCTCTACGGCTTCCCCTGGTTCGCCGTCTCGCTGGCCGCGCAGGTGGACGGGGTGTCGGTGGCCGGTGCGGTGGTCGAACCGGTCAGCGGGCGCCGCTGGACGGCCACCAGGGGCGGTGGCGCGTACCTGGACGGGCGGCCGCTGCGCGTGGGTGCCCCGGAGCGGCTGGAGCTGGCGCTGGTGGGCACCGGGTTCAACTACGACCGGGACCGCCGGAAGCGGCAGGCCGAGCTGGTGGCGACGCTGCTGGGGCGCGTGCGGGACGTCCGGCGCGCGGGTGCGGCGTCGCTGGACCTGTGCGCGGTGGCGGCGGGCTGGATCGACGCCTACTTCGAGCACGGGCTGAACCGCTGGGACTGGGCCGCGGGCGCGCTGGTGGCCGCCGAAGCGGGCGCGGTGGTCGGCCTGCCGGGGGAGGAGCCGCGACTGGGCGGCGACTTCACCTTCGCCGCGGCACCGCCGATCGCGGACGCGCTGCGCGAGGCGCTGGCCGAGGCGGGCAGCGCCGGGATCTGAGCGGTCGGCAGCAGCGGTCAGCAGTAGCCGGTGCGGGCCGCGGCCAGCCGTTCCTTCTCGATGGTCGGCGCGGTCTGCCCGGTGGACTGCTCGTTGCCGCCGGAGTCCGACTCCTGGTTCTGGCTGGACCAGGTGCTCAGCTCCTTGAGGATGTCCAGCCCGGCCTGGTTCGGCCGCGGGTCGGTGAACTTGGTGCCGATGCTCAGGTCGACGCTGGCGTCCTCGCGGTTGTCCTGGACCAGCTCCACGCACGGGTCGACCAGGCTCAGCGTGCGCGCGGCGGCCCGGCCGTTCTCGCCGTAGCGGATCTGGCCGCGGCAGACCGCTTCGGTGCCCTCGTAGGCCGGGTCGTTCTCCGGGTCCGCGGCCTCGGTGAAGCCGAGTTCACGCAGGGTGGCCGTGGTGATCGCGCCCTGGCCGCGGGTACCGCCCGCGTTGAGCACCTTGAGCGAGATCTTGTCCGGCGGGATGGGCGCGGTGTCGTCGAGCGCGTCGTGCGCGACCGGGGTGTAGGTCACGCCCTCCGGCGCCACCGGGGCGGGCTCGCACCGGATCGCGTCGTTGATGTCGTCCTTGGTGAGCAGGGCGTTGATCCACACGCCCATCGCGATCGCCCCGAGCACGCCGATGACGATCAGCGCGGGCCACGGCCGCCGCTTGCGATACAGCCGTGACTTCCCGTTCCCCGACGCCACTGACCTGCCCCTTCCCAGAGCGCAGAAACTCGCGCGATGCGCCACCCACCGTTGTGCCGTTCAGACTAGGCGTTACGTCCTCCAGACGCCGGAAGCGCCACCGGGGTTGCCCGCACCAGCCCGGAAAAGAATCGCACCACGACGGCCCACAGCCGGGCAAGGAGGCAACACGCCGGGTGACCGGCCGCCACCGGTGCAGCCTAGTCAAGGCCACCCCGGGCTCCTCCTGACGGGTGACTTCGGAACGGACAAGGGTGACGGGTTTCGGTGCGGGGTATGCCGTGAGCTACCCTCTGCGGGCTCCGGCCACCCAGCGTGCGCGAGAAAGAGATCTGGCTCACGGGATTCGCCGGGCACAAACAGGGGCGCTGGAACGTTAACCAGCGGCACGGAGGACCACGGGCGAGCCCGGGGTCCGGCCACTGACATTCGAAGCTGATCGCAGGGGTGAGGGACAATGGCGACCGACTACGACGCTCCGCGCCGCAGCGAAGCCGACGAGCTGGCCGAAGACTCGTTGGAGGAGCTGAAGGCGCGCCGGAACGAGAACCAGTCCGGTGTCGTCGACGTGGACGAGGACGCGACGGCCGAGAACTTCGAACTGCCCGGGGCTGACCTCTCCGGGCTTTCGGGGGAGGACCTGACCGTCAAGGTGGTGCCGAAGCAGGCCGACGAGTTCACCTGCTCGGTCTGCTTCCTGGTGCACCACCGCAGCAGGCTCGCGGAGGAGAGCGGCGGGCGGATGATCTGCCGCGACTGCGCGTGAGGCGGCACCACCAGGGGATTCTCGGGGCGTTTCGGTGAACGGGGCGTTATCGGCTTGGGATGCCGGTAACGCCCCGTTCCGCACCTCAGGCGGACCGGGGCTCGCTCAGCAGCTTCGCCAGCGCCTCCGGCTTGCGCGTGCTGAACAGCCAGTACGGCGTGGGGTCGGCGGGGTCGTCCAGCCGGACCCGCAGCGCCGGGCCCACCCAGCCGCGGTGCACCACGAACGCGGCGGGATCGGCGTCCCGGCCCAGCGCGCGGCGCTTGTCGTTCTTGGCGATGACCTCGACCTCACCGGCGAAGCGGACGGGGAGATGCGCGTCACCCACCCACAGCTCGGTTTCGCCGTCGCGCCGCAGCACGCGGACCTTCGTCCGGCCCATGCTGAGCAGGATCGCCACCACCAGCGGCAGCACGATCAGGTAGGGCAGCCAGGCACGCACGCCCGGATAGCCCATGTGGATCTCGGCGGCGAGCAGGCCGCCACCCAGCAGCGGGAGCGGCCACAGCCACCACGGGACGTAGAGGCGTTCGGAGTGCAGCACCTCGCCGGTGATCTTGCTCGCCCGTTCTTCGGCCACGTTCGCGCTCTCGGTCACGGGTTCAGGGTAGTCTCGCGGCCCGTGTCCAGCGTGCAGGTACTCCTCTCCCGGGTAGATCCCGGCGTCCCGCTGCCCGGCTACGCCCGGCCGGGTGACGCCGGTGCCGATCTCGTCACCACCTCCGACGTGGTGCTCGACCCCGGGGAACGGGTGGTGGTCGGAACGGGGATCGCGATCGCGCTCCCCGAGGGGTATGCCGGGTTCGTGCACCCGCGGTCGGGGCTGGCCGCGCGGGCCGGGCTGTCGGTGGTGAACACGCCGGGCACGATCGACTCCGGGTATCGCGGGGAGATCAGGGTGTGCCTGATCAACCACGACCCCAGGGAGCCGCTGAAGCTGGCGCGTGGCGACCGGATCGCGCAGCTGGTGGTGCAGCGCGTCGAACACGCGCGGTTCGTCGAGGTGGCGGAGCTGCCGGAGACCGAGCGGGGTGGTGGCGGTTACGGGTCGACCGGTGGCCACGCGGTGTTGAGCTCCGGCGTACCCGCCGGTGAGGGAACGGAGAAGTAGTGGGGATTTTCGGACGCAAGCGGCGCGCGTCGGCGGCGGACGAGCGGCCGAGGGGCAGGCACGCGGCGCCGGACAGTGACGACACTGACGCTGACGACGACTACGACGACGAGTCGTACCTCGAGCCGGAAGCGACGACCGGGCCCTACGACGTCGCCGACGCGCCGGAGGACGACGGGATCCCGCGCATCGACCTCGGTTCGGTCCGGGTGCCGGTGCCCGAAGGCGCGCAGGTGCAGGTCGAGATGGACCAGGCCACCGGCGGGGTGCGCGCGGTGCACGTGGTGACGCCGGTGGGGCAGGTCACGGTCAGCGGGTACGCGGCGCCGAAGTCCGGCGGGCTGTGGACCGAGGTGTGCAAGGAGCTGACCGACCAGCTGCGCGCGGACGGCGCGAGGGTGCAGCCGGGCCGCGGTGAGTGGGGCATGGAGCTGTCGGCCATCGTCGGTGAGGTGGCGCTGCGGTTCATCGGGGTGGACGGGCCGCGCTGGATGCTGCGCGGGGTGATCGCCGGCCCGCAGTCGCAGGCGGCCGCGGCGCCGGACGTGCTGCGCGAGATCGTGCGGCACACCATCGTGGTGCGCGGCGACGCGCCGATGCCGGTGCGCACGCCCCTGACGATCGAGCTGCCGGAGGCCGTGCAGCAGCACATCGCCGCCCAGCAACAGGGCGGCTGAGCGAACACGAATGTGGCTTTCGGGGCGGAAACGCCCCGAAAGCCACATTCGTGTCCGGGCCGTGGCGCCGGCTAGCGGATGTCCGAAGTGCGCAGCAGCCGGTATTCGCGCCGCTTGACGTCCCACACCTCGACCGAATCCCCGTGGGGTTCGGGAGCCACGGCCAAGATCACCTCGCCGCCGTACTCGAGTTCGATCGGTGCGCCGGCGAGGAAGGGGCCGAGACGGTCCTCGGGCAGGCGTAGAGCGCGTGCCAACGCGTCGAAGTCGGGTTCCGGACCCACCGCGGGCACCTCGAGCAGCCGCCCGGCCAGCTCGGCCGGGTCCTCTCGCGCGGGTTCCGCGTACGGCGCGGGGCCGGGCTCGGTGAGCTTCCCGGCGGCGGCGAGCAGGCCGGGCGCGTTCGTGCGCAGGATGGTGCCTTCGGCCGCCTCCACCACGGCCCTGCCCAGCTCGGTGAGCGTCCCAGCGCGGGTCAACCCGAGCAACTCGGCGTCCGCGAGCGCCTGCCGGATCTGGTCCTCGACCACGTCGGCGACCACGAGCGGGGTCAGCCAGGAAACGCGTGCCGTCAACGCGGCTGCGTCCGCCTGACCGCGGCCAGGGCCGAACGAGCCGAGCAACGGCAGCAACCGGCTGCGGATGCGGGCGCCGGCGATCTCGTGCTGGGCGCTCTCGGGGTCATCGGGGTGGTCGGCGGCTTCCCACCAGATCGACAGGAGCGCGACCAGGGTCGTGCCGTCCGGTTCGGCCTGGAGCCGGATCGCTTCGCCGGAGGGGACGAGGGTGCCTTCCGGCGTGGCCTCGAGCAGCCCGGCCTTGAGCGCCAGCGCCAGCACCAGTTCGATCTCGGCCCGGGTCCCGCCGGTCTGCTTGGTGAGGCGGTTGACCATCCGCGCACCCACCTGCCCGGTCTTGCGCAGGGCGAGCGGCTCGGCGGCCGCGCTGTCGATGGTCGCGCGGTACCGGGCCAGCAGGCGGAGCGTTGCTTCGGCCGCTTCCGGCTCGATCCGCGCCTGGTCCACGGCGACGGTGGTGACCTCGGGCGGCTCGGGATCGAACGGCAGGTGGTAGCCGGGCCCGCGCACCGCCAGCGCCACCTCGAGCGGCATGTGCACCTCGGTGAAGAAGGTGGCGAACAGCAGTGCGCGCTCGACCGCCCAGCCCGCCGGGAAGTCCTCCGCGCGCGCGTTCTCCGGGTCCATCGGCAGCACGTCCGCGCGCTCTGGACCGTGCCAGGCGAGGTCGTGCAGCAGCGCCCGCGTGTCGGCGGGGGCTTCGGCGATCAGCGCCCGCATCCGCTCGCCGTCGCGGAAAAGAGCGAGCAGCTCCTTGCGGCCGGGAACGCCGTGCTGGGCGCAGAGGGTGCGGAGCCCTCGCGCGTCCAGGCCGTCCAGGAGTTCGGCCATCGGCATGCCGAGGCCGTGCACGCCGTAGGCGTACGGGTCGAACGCCACGCAGACGCCGAGCGCGCCCGAAGGCAACGGCCAGGCCAGCGCCCGTTCTTCCAGCGTGGCCACCAGTGGTTCGACCACCGAGGCGGTGGTGCCGAGGAGTTCCGCCACCGCGGGGATCGTCACCTCCCGCCCGAGCGCACGGCAGAGCTGCGCGGCTCGCAGGAACTGCACCCCCGGTGCGGTCAGGTCCGCGATCGCCTCGATCATCGACGCCTCGTCGTGCAGGCGCACGGCGATGTCCGCGAGCCGCCGGGGCCGCGGTGCTTCGGTGACGAGCGGCCGCCGGGCGAGCACGGCGGCGAGCGCGGTCTTGTCCAGGGCGCTCAGCCAGGTGAGCAATCCGTCGTCGTGGTGTTCATCCGGTCGCACCGGCCCGACGTTAGAGGGTGCCCGCTTGCCGCCATGCGGCGACCGCCGCTTGGCCGAGGGATTCGCGGTCCTCGCCGAGTGCCGCGAGGGTGGTTTCGCACACCCGCGCCCGCGGCAGCGCGGCCGCCCATGCGCGGGCGACGGCCGCCGGGTGCACCGGATCGTCCGTGCAGGCCGCTATCCCGGCCGGAACCCGCAACCGCGCCAAGGCATCCAGGGTCGGCGCCGGGTGGCCGCCCGCCGCCCGCAGACCGGCCGCCAGCGCGTCGCCGTGCCGGGGCCAGGCACGCCGGAGTTCGGCCGCCAGCCAGGGCGCCACGCCGTCGGTGGCGGTGCGCAGGGCGTTCGCGAGGCCGTCGCGCTCCACCATTTCCGCCGAGATCCGCGCGGCGACCGAGGCGGGCGCTCCGTCCGGCACGCCGTTCCACGCGGGCAGGGCGAGCACCAGCCCAGAACACCGTTCAGGATTTCGCAACGCCCACTCCGCCGCCAGGTGCGCGCCCAGTGACACGCCTCCCACCAGCAGTTTTCCGCCGGATTCCGCCGCGGCGGAGGTGAAGGCGGCCAGATAACCCTCGATCAGCGCCGTGCCGTCGGGCGGTGGCGCGGGCGCGACCAGCTCGATCCCGGCGGCACACAGCGGCCCCGCGAAGGCCGAGCGGACAAAAATCTCGTCGGATCCGGTGCCGGGCAACAGAACGGCGGTCGTGCAGGTCACGTTGCGATCCTGGGTGGAAATCGGTTTTCCTGGCCCGGAAAAGCTACGCTGGTTAGGCACGGGCCGTTCAAGTCGGGGGCCCCGGAGCACAGGAGCACCGCATATGCCCGCCAAAGACGGCGGCTACTTCAGCCGGTTGGTTCGCAAGCTGACCACCGACGTCGAGGAGCTCGACGCCGACGATCTTTCCGAAGAGTCCGAAAAGTCCGGAGCGCGCCGCGCCTGCGACTGCCGGTCGGGTGAGGAAGTGACCGTGCTCGGGCGGCTCAGAAGCGTCGAGCTGTGCCCGTCCGCCGACGTGGCCACGCTGGAGGCCGAACTGTTCGACGGGACCGACGGGGTGACCCTGGTCTGGCTCGGCCGGCGCCGCATCCCGGGCATCGAGCCTGGGCGGACGGTGAAGGCACGTGGCAGGATGGCGGACCGCGACGGCCGCAAGGTGCTCTACAACCCGTACTACGAGTTGCAGACCACTTCCTGACGCCGTGCTTGTCCGTGCACCCCGAGCAGAGTGGTAACACACCGTGAGCGAAAACCCGCGAACCGATCGCCAGGACGCCGACGGCGAGAACCAGCAGCAGGAACGCAAGATGCCCACGGTCTGGGAGGACATGGGCGGCGCGATGGGGCTGTTCTACTCGTCCTTCCCGGTGATGGTGTTCGTGCTGGTGAACTCGTTCGCCGGGCTGATGCCGGGGATCTGGAGCGCGGTCGGCGTCGGCGTGTTCTTCGTGATCTTCCGCGCGGTCCGCAAGGAGCCGATCAAGCCGGCCGTGTCCGGTTTCATCGGCATCGCGATCTCGTCGTTCATCGCCTACCGCACGGGTTCGGCGAAGGGCTTCTTCCTGGTCGGGATCTGGTTCAGCCTGGCCTGCTTCGCGATCGTGGCGCTCACCATCGTGTTCCGGTACCCGCTGGTCGGGGTGCTGTGGAGCGTGATGAACCGCGTGCCGATGAAGTGGAAGAAGGACAAGTCCTCGGTCTACGGCTACGACCTGGCCACCGCGGCGCTGGCGGCGGTGTTCGGGGCGCGGTTCATCGTGCAGCGGTGGCTGTACGAGGAGGATTACACCGGCTGGCTGGCCTTCGCGAAGATCGCCATGGGCTATCCGCTGTGGGGTTTGGCGCTGATCGTGGTGGTGTGGGCGATCCGGCGCGCGGACAAGCGGATCAAGCAGCGTGAGGCCGAAGAGGGCCCGGAACCGGCCGAGGAGACCGACGAGCAGGTCGAGGCCAGGCTGCGGGAGAAGTACGCGCAGACGCCGGACCAGAGCACGTAACGCGCGGGCTTGGACACGAATGTGGCTTTCGGGGCGAAATCCGCCCCGAAAGCCACATTCGTGTCCGGGCAGCGCGGCCATCGGCGACCGCGACGCAGCGCCCAGCGAGCCTGCCCGCCGGGTGGCTCGGATGTCACGAATGTGGCTTTCGAGACGCCAGACGTCTCGAAAGCCACATTCGTGACACCTCGGCTTCCCCCGGGCGCCACTGCGCTCACCAGTGCGGCCTCACACCAGGGGCTCGTGCCGCAGGCCCCGGAGCACGCTGAGCAGTTCGGTGCGCCGCTGGTGCGACAGCGGCCGGTACGCGCGGGCGGCGATCCGGTCGGTCAGCGCGTCGATCCGGACGCGTTCCGGTGAGCCCGCCGCCAGCCGCCGGACCGAGCGCACGGTGTGCCCTTCGGCCTGCCACGCCGCCGCGTGGCCGTCGGCTCGGTGGTGACGCAGCGCATTCAGCCGGTGGAACAGATCACCCGCCACACCGGGGTCCGGATTGTGTTCGGCGAGCCTTGCCACGGCGTCGAACACCGGGCCGCCGGAGGTCCCGACCGCGCCCGAGACGACCTCGTCGGCTAGTGACTTCCCTAGAACTGGTTCGCCCCAAAGGGTGCGGGCCGTCTGCGCCTGCGCGACCGCCAGCTGGCGCAACAACGCCCGCCCCCGCGAGCTGACCACGACCGTTTTGGCCGTTTTGAGCAGCCAGCCCGCTGCCACGAGCGCGTCGAGCCGCGCCTCCAGACCTGTGACGTACCGGTGCAGCCCGCGCACCACCTCCAGCGGCACCGGCTTCGACACCCCGAGCAGGCCGAGTTCGACCAGCGTGCCCGCGTGCGGTGGCAGCCCGTGCCGGTCGAAGATGGCCGGCGCCAGCCGGGTCGCGGTGAGCTTGTGCACGGCGGGCACCAGCCGGTCCAGCTCCGCGCCCACCGCGGCCGCGGTGACGGCCGCGTCGGCGGCGTCCAGCGCCATCCTGGTGGCCTCGATCAGCTCCTCGTCACCGCCGTAGAGCCGCAGGCGCATCGCGGTGGCGAACCGCTCCCTGGCCAGCACCCAGTCCCCGGCGTCGTAGGCGCACTTCCCGGCGTGCTGGTAGACCACGTGCACCTGATCTCCGGCCAGGTGCGCGTCGCGGAGGCAGTGCCGGAACTCCGATTCGGCCAGCGTGAACCGGCCCTGCCACTGGTGCACGTGAGCCAGCCGGACCCGCGCCAGCACCGCGTCACGCGGCTTGGTGGCCAGCTCGACCGCGCGGCCCAGCTGGACCTCGGCCTCGTCGAGCCGCTCCAGCATGCGGGCCGCCACACCGATGGCGGTGCGGTGCGCGCGCTCGTCGTCGGGATCCGACGGCGGGGTCCGCGCCAGCGCCGCGTCGAGCCACAGGGTCAGTTCCGCGGGGTTCTCGATCGTCTCGCGCAGGCTTTCCGGATCGATGCGGTAGCGCGCAGGCCAGACAGGTTGGGCCATGTCAGACGATCAGTACCCCAGCGCCGCGCGGATCTCCGGTTCCACATCGGACTGCGAGACGAACAGCAGCTCGTCCCCGGCCTCGAGCGGGTCGTCCGGCTGGGGCACGATCACCCGCTCCCCGCGCAGGATCGTCACCAGCGCCGCGTCCCGCGGCAGGGCCAGATCCGCCACCGGGCGCCCGGCCAGCGGGGTCTCCTCCGGCAGCGTGATCTCCACCAGGTTCGCCTGGCTCTGCCGGAAGGTCATCAGCCGCACCAGGTCGCCGACGCTGACCGCCTCCTCCACCATCGCCGCCAGCATGCGCGGGGTGGACACCGCCACGTCCACCCCCCACGCGTCGTTGAACAGCCACTCGTTGGCCGGGTTGTTCACCCTGGCCACCACCCGGCGCACCGCGAACTCGGTCTTCGCCAGCAGCGACACCACCAGGTTCACCTTGTCGTCACCGGTGGCCGCGATCACCACGTCGCACAGCTCGATGTCCGACTCCTCCAGAGTGGACACCTCGCAGGCGTCGCCGAGCACCCAGTCGGCCTGCTCCACGGTTTCCGGCATGAACTGGTCGGACTGGCGCTCGATGAGCATCACCTGGTGCCCGGCGTCCACCAGTTCTGCGGCGATCGACCGGCCGACCGCGCCGGCTCCGGCAATGGCGACCCGCATCAGTTCTCCTCCTCGGGGGCGCGCGCGGCCACGCTCGTCACGTCGCTCACCGTGCCCGAGTGCGCGGCCACGTAGACCACGTCACCGGACTGCAGCACGGCCTTCGAATCGGGCAGCACCCCGGTGCCGAACCGCATGATGAACGCCACCCGCGCGCCGGTTTCGGCCTGGAGCTGGGCCACGCTGCGGCCGATCCAGTCCTCGTGCAGCGGCAGCTGGAGCAGCGCGACCGTGCCGGAGGGATCCCGCCACGCCGAGGCCACGCCGTCGGGCAGCAGGGTCCGCAGGAACCGGTCGGTGGTCCACGGCACGGTGGCCACCGTCGGGATGCCGAGGCGCTCGTAGACCGCGGCGCGCTTGTGGTCGTAGATCCGCGCCACCACGTGCTCGACGCCGAAGGTCTCCCTGGCCACCCTGGCCGAGATGATGTTCGAGTTGTCACCGCTGGACACCGCCGCGAAGGCGCCGGCGCGCTCGATGCCTGCCTCGGTCAGCACCCGCCGGTCGAAGCCGACCCCGACCACCTGCTGGCCGTGGAAGTCGCTGCCCAGCCTGCGGAACGACTGCTGGTCGCGGTCGATCACGGCGACCTCGTGCCCGAGCCGTTCGAGTGCGGCGGCCAGCGATGCGCCCACCCGGCCGCACCCCATGATCACCACGTGCACCGTTGCGCCTCCCTAATCTCACACACCAGCGGAGAACCTACCGCCAGCACCCCGGAGAGGGGAGGGCGCCTTACCGCGCGGCGCCCGGCGGGGTGTGCGCGGGCTCCATTACCCTTCGGCCGTGTCCAAGTTCGCCACCGCGGTCAAACGGCTGGTACTGGGTCGGCCGTTCCGCAGCGACCGGCTGGCCCACACCCTGCTGCCCAAGCGGATCGCACTCCCCGTCTTCGCCTCCGACGCGCTGTCCAGTGTCGCGTACGCGCCGGAAGAGATCTTCCTGACGCTCAGCGTCGCCGGGCTGGCCTCGTTCACCATGTCGCCGTGGATCGGGCTGGTCGTGGTGGTGGTCATGCTGGCCGTGGTCGCCAGCTACCGGCAGAACGTGCACGCCTATCCCAGCGGCGGTGGCGACTACGAGGTGGCCACGGTCAACATCGGCCCGAAGGCGGGGCTGACCGTGGCCAGCGCGCTGCTGGTCGACTACGTGCTGACGGTGGCGGTGTCGATTTCCGCGGCCGCGGCGAACATCGGCGCGCTGGTGCCGTTCGTGGCCGAGCACAAGGTGATGTTCTGCATCGGCGGCATCCTGCTGCTCTCGGCGATGAACCTGCGTGGCATCCGCGAGTCCGGCAGCACCTTCGCGGTGCCCACCTACGCGTTCATGCTCGGCATCTTCGTGATGATCACCTACGGGCTCTACCGCACGCTGGTGGCCGGTGAGGAGCTCAAGGCCGACAGCGCCGGGCTGCAGCTGGCGCAGGACAACGAGCACCTGACCGGGCTGGCGATGGTCTTCCTGGTGCTGCGCGCGTTCACCCAGGGCTGCGCCGCGCTGACCGGGGTCGAGGCGATCAGCAACGGCGTGCCCGCCTTCCGCAAGCCCAAGTCCCGCAACGCGGCCACCACGCTGCTGATGCTCGGCACCATCGCGGTGACCATGTTCATGGGCATCATCGTGCTGGCCCGCGAGACCGGCGTGGTGCTCGCCGAGAACCCGGCGGAGCAGCTGCTCAACGCGCCGCCCGGCTACACCCAGGACACGCTGGTGGTGCAGCTGGCCGAGACGGTGTTCTCCGGCTTCGCGCCCGGGTTCTTCTTCGTGACCGTGGTCACCGCGCTGATCCTGGTGCTGGCCGCGAACACCGCGTTCAACGGCTTCCCCGTGCTCGGCTCGATCCTGGCGCAGGACCGGTTCCTGCCGCGCCAGCTGCACACCCGCGGCGACCGGCTGGCCTTCTCCAACGGCATCCTGTTCCTGGCCGGGTTCGCCATCGTGCTGGTGGTCGCCTTCGACGCCGAGGTGACCCGGCTGATCCCGCTGTACACCGTGGGCGTGTTCGTCTCGTTCACGCTGAGCCAGATCGGCATGCTGCGGCACTGGAACCGGCTGCTGGGCAACACCGAGAAGCCGCCGGCGCCCGCCGAGCGGCGCCGGATGCGGCAGTCGCAGAGCATCAACGCCTTCGGCCTGGTGATGACCGGCTCGGTGCTGGTCATCGTGCTGATCACCAAGTTCCTCGCCGGCGCATGGATCGCGATCGTCGCGATGGTGGCCATCTTCGGTGTGATGAGCGCGATCCGGAAGCACTACGACCGGGTGGCCGAGGAACTGCGCAAGGACGACGAGATGCCGGTCGTGCTGCCCTCGCGCAACCACGCGGTGGTGCTGGTTTCCCAGCTGCACCGCCCGACGCTGCGGGCGCTGGCCTACGCGAAGGCGACCCGGCCGGACGTGCTGGAGGCGGTCACCGTCAACGTGGACGACGCCGACACCCGCAAGCTGGTTTCGGAATGGGGCAAGAAGGGGTTCAAGGTGCCGCTGAAGGTGGTCGAGTCGCCGTACCGCGAGATCACCAAGCCGGTGCTGGACTACGTCAAGCGCATCCGGGGCGACAACCCGCGTCACGTGGTCACCGTGTTCATCCCGGAGTACGTGGTCGGGCACTGGTGGGAGCAGGTGCTGCACAACCAGAGCGCGCTGCGGCTCAAGGGCAGGCTGCTGTTCCAGCCGGGGGTGATGGTGACCAGCGTGCCGTGGCAGCTGAAGTCCTCGGAGAAGGCCTACGACCGGGCGGGCCGGGAGCGCCCGGCCGCCGGTGACGTGCGGCGCGGCCTGATGGGTTCGTCCACTTCGGAGCGCGGCCAGTGAGCGAGAGCTGGCGTGGCAGGCGGATCGAGCTGGAGATCGGCGCGGTCGCGCACGGCGGGCACTGCGTGGCGCGGGCCGAGGGCCGGGTGGTTTTTGTGCGCCACGGCCTGCCGGGGGAGCGGGTGATCGCCGAGGTCACCGAGGACAAGGGCGGTTCGTTCTGCCGGGCGGACGCCGTCGAGGTGCTCACCGCCGCGCCGGAGCGCGTGACGCCGCCGTGCCCGCTGTCCGGTCCCGGGCTCTGTGGCGGCTGCGACTGGCAGCACGCTTCGCCTGCGGCACAACGGGAAATGAAGGCCGCGGTGATCACCGAGCAGCTGCGGCGGCTGGCCGGACTGGAGCGCGAGGTCGAGGTCGAGGAGCTACCCGGCGGGCCGCTCGGCTGGCGGACGCGGGTGCGGCTGGTGGCCGGTCGCGACGGGCGCGCCGGGTTGCGCGCGCACCGCAGCCACCGGGTGATCCCGCTGGCGGGCAACGGCTGCCCGATCACCGTGCCCGGCGCGCTGGACGGGGTGCTGGCGCGGAAGTGGCGTCCCGGCAGCGAAATCGAGGTGGCGGTGGACGGCGACGGACAGGTGCATGTGGACAGTGCCGGGGTCGCCGTCCAGCACGCCGCCGGCCGGGACTGGCGCCTGGACGCGCACGGTTTCTGGCAGGTGCACCCGGCCGCCGCGGACACTTTCGCCGGCGTGGTCGGGGAATGGGCGCGGGCGCCGCGGACCGGGCGCGTGTGGGACCTGTACGCGGGCGTGGGGTTGTTCGCGTCGGTGCTGGCCGAGCAGGTCGGCGAGCGGGGCAACGTGCTGGCGGTGGAATCCGGCCGGCGCGCGGTGGTCGACGGCACGGCAAACCTGGTGGACCTGCCGCAGGTGCACTGGCGGTCCGGGCTGGTGGAGGACGTGCTGGACGCGCTGGACCCGGAGGACGAGCGGCCGGACGTGGTGGTGCTGGACCCGCCGCGGAAGGGCGCGGGCAAGGCGGTCGTCGACGCGATTGCCGAAGGATCGCCGGAGCGGGTGGTGTACGTGGCCTGTGACCCGGCGGCGCTGGCGCGGGATGTGGCCACGTTCGGGGAGCACGGGTACGAACTGGCGGAGTTGCGGGCTTTTGACGCGTTCCCGATGACGCATCATGTGGAGTGCATCGCGTTGTTGCGGTAGGGGGCCACCCCACCCCGGTATTTCATTGTGACGACGGCGAAGAACCCCTTGTCAAGGCGGGAAAGAGTACCTTGACAAGGGGTTCTTCGCCGTGTTTTTGGCTGCGGACCGGGGTGGGGAAGGGGGGCTCTGGGCGGTCCTTCGGTTTGCGCTCCCGGCTCACCTTGTGTCTGTTTGCTCCCGGCTCGCCTTTGTGTTCGCGGTGGCTCGCGCTTCGCGCCTCGTTTGCTCGCGGCTCGTGTCACGAATGTGGCTTTCGAGACGCCAGATGTCTCGAAAGCCACATTCGTGACGGTGGGTCGGATCAGCGGCGGGCGGCGCCTAGGCCTTGGCGTCTTCGGCGATCATGTCGGCGCAGCGTTCGCCGATGGCCATGGTGGTGATGCACGGGTTCACCGCGACCAGGAACGGCATGGCCGAGCCGTCGCAGACGCGGAGGCCGTCGACACCGCGCACCCGCAGGCGTTCGTCGAGTGGTGCCATCGGGTCGTCCGCGGCGCCCATTTTCACCGTGCACGACGGGTGGTACACGGTGTTGTGCGTCTTGCGCAGGTAGTCCGCGATCTCGTCGTCGGTCTGGGCTTCGGCGCCCGGGGCGAGTTCGGCACCGGCGTACGCGGCCATGGCGGGCTGGGCCACGATCTCCCGCGCCAGGCGCACGCCGTAGGTCATCACGCGCATGTCGTGCGGATCGGTGAAGTACCGCGGATCCACCTTCGGCCGGTCGCGGAAGTCCCTGGTGCGCAGGCGAACCGTGCCGGTCGAGCGGCTGCGGGTGACGTTCGGGGTCAGGCAGAAGCCGTTCTCCGTGGTCGGGTAACCGTGCCGCAGGGTGTTCAGGTCGAACGGCACCGAACCGTAGTGGAACATCAGGTCCGGCCGGTCCAGGCCCGGCTCGGTGGTGGTGAAGATGCCGATTTCCCACCACTGCGTGGATTCGGTGACCATCGGCTGCTTGGCGTCCCACTGGACCAGGCCCTCGGGGTGGTCCTGCAGGTTCTCGCCGACGCCCGGCGAGTCCACCAGCACCTCGACGCCGACCTCGCGCAGGTGCTCGGCGGGCCCGATGCCGGAAAGCATCAGCAGCTTCGGCGAGTCGATCGCGCCCGCGCTCAGGACCACCTCGCGGCGCGCGCGGATTTCCCTGCTGTGCAACAGGTCCGGCGCCTGGTATTCGACACCGGTGCAGCGCTTGCCGTCGAACACCAGCTTCTTCGCCCGCAGCCCGGTCCGGACCTCCAGGTTCGGCCGCTTGCCGAGGATCGGGTGCAGGTACGACACCGACGCCGAGGACCGCGTGCCGTCCTCGCGGGCGTTGATCTGGAACCAGTTCGCGCCGTGCGTCACCGTCTTGCCGGAGTTGAATTCGGTGCGCGGGATCCCCGCCTGCTCGCACGCCTCCAGCAGGGCCACCCCGACCGGGTCGTGCGGCGGCACCGAGCGAATGGTCACCGGGCCGGACCGGCCGTGGTGCTCGCCGGGCCCGTCGTTGGTCTCGAGTTCCTTGTACAGCGGGAAGATGTCCGCCGCCGACCAGCCGGGCAGGCCGAGCGAGGCCCATTCGTCGAGGTCCTCGGCCGGGGCCCAGAACGCGATGCACGAGTTGTGCGAGGAGCACCCGCCGAGCACCTTCGCCCTGGCGTGGCGCAGGAACGAGTTGCCGGAGTCCTGCGGCTCGACCAGGTAGTCCCAGTCATAGGCCGACTCCAGCAACGCCATCCACCGGTCCAGCTTCAGAATCGCGTCATCGTCCACATCGGACGGACCGGCTTCGAGCAGGCACACGGTGACCGACGAGTCCTCCGACAAGCGCGCCGCCAGCACCGAACCGGCGGTCCCCCCGCCCACGATGACGTAGTCGAACTCCTCGCTCACGCGGTTTCCTCCTGTTTCTCCGGGTCGGTCGCCCGGTGGTCGTCGAGAATGCCGGTGTGGTGGCGCAGCCGGAACCAGTAGTAGGCGAAGCCGACCACGGCCACCCCGCCGACAAAGAGCACCGCGCCCCATTCCAGGTACCAGTGGTAGGGCTCGGTGGCGTTGTAGACCTCACGCCGCGGCCAGGCCAGGTTCACCACGATCCCGGCTCCCCACAGCACCCCGAGAATGTTCACCGGCAGCCCGAGCTTGCCGAGCGAGAAGTACTTCACCCCCGGCGTTTCCGGCGGCGGCCACTGCCCGCGGAACCGCTTGACCAGCATGGGCACCGTCACCAGCAGGTAGGCGATGTAGATCATGATGATGCCGATGCTGGTGATCACCGTGAAGATCTGCGGCTGGCCCACGTTGACCACCAGGATCACCACCGCCAGCACGCCGGTCACCACCGCCGGGATCACCGGGGTCTTGGTCTTCGGCGAGATCCGGGCCAGTTTCGACCCGGCGGGCAGCGCGTTGTCACGTGCCATCGCGAACATCATCCGGATGGCGGCCGACTGGACCGCCAGGTTGCACACGGTGATCGCGATGACCACGGTGACCAGGAAGACCTTGCCGACCGTGCTGCCCAGCACGTCCAGCACGATGAACTGCAGCCCGCCGGTGGCGATCTCCGGGTTGTTGATGTCCCCGACCGCCATCAGCGCGAACAGCAGGATGAGCCCGCCGATGACAAACGACGCGATCAGCGCGCGCAGGATGGCCTTCGGCGCGTTGCGCCGCGGGTTGTGCGACTCCTCGCCGAGCGAGCTGGCGGTGTCGAAGCCGTACATCACGTACGTCGAGGCGAGCGAGGCGACCAGGAACGCGCCGAGATAACCCATGCTGTGCCCGGCACCGGTGTCCTGCGTCTCCATCACCACCTCCGGGCCGCGGGTGATGTTGGCCGCCAGCAGCACGATCAGCAGCACCGCGGCGATCAGCTCGATGAACACCCCGGCGCTGTTGATCCGCGCCATCAGCTGCACACCCCACGCGTTGACCACCGTGGTGAACACGATCAGCGCCGTGCCCAGGATCACCGCGTTCACCGCGGGGTCCTCGGCGAACTGGAAGAAGTCCAGGATCTGCGGCAGCGTGATCTGGTAGGCCAGCGCCACCGACGCGATGGTCACGATCGACGCGGTCAGCATCATCCAGCCGGCCAGCCAGGCCACGTGCTGGCTGCCCAGCCGCTTCGACCAGTTGTAGATCGAACCGGCCACCGGGTAGTGCGCGGCCAGCTCGGCGAAGGACAGCGCCACCATCAGCTGACCGGCGAACACCAGCGGCCACGACCACCAGTAGGCGGGCCCGCCGAAGCTGAAGCCGAAGTAGAACAGCTGGAAGGTGCCGGTGAGGATGGAGATGTAGGAGATGCCGGCGGCGAAGGTGTGGAAGTTCCCGAGCGTTCTTTCCAGTTCCTGCTTGTAGCCGAAACCGGCCAGGCCGTCGTCGGTCTGACTCATCGCACCATCCTTCGCTGTGGGGTGGGGGACGGGATTCAGCTTTGGCCGCCGGAGAACCAGTGCTGCGGTCCTGGCCGGGTGTTCTGGTAGATGTGCTTGGCCTCCTGGTATTCGGCGAGCCCGGTCGGGCCGAGTTCGCGGCCGAAGCCGGACTGCTTGAACCCGCCCCATTCGGCCTGCGGCAGGTACGGGTGGTAGTCGTTGATCCAGATCGTGCCGTGCCGCAGCCGGTTCGCCACGCGCTGCGCCTTGGACACGTCCGAGGTGAACACCCCGCCCGCGAGGCCGTAGTGCGTGTCGTTGGCGATGCGCACCGCGTCGTCCTCGTCGGTGAAGGTCTCCACGGTGAGCACCGGGCCGAAGGACTCCTCGCGGACCGCGAAGCTGCCCTGCGTCACGTTGTCCAGCACGGTCGGCAGGTAGTAGTGGCCGCCCGCGTACTTCTCGCCCTCGGGGCGCTTCCCGCCGGTGCGCAGCACGGCGCCCTCGGCGATCGCCTTGGCCACGTAGTCCTCCACCTTGGCCAGGTGCGCCGCGGAGATCAGCGGGCCGGTCTCGGCGTCGGGATCGAACGGGCCGCCGATCCGGATCAGCTCGGCGCGGCGGACGATCTCGTCGACCAGCTGATCGTGCAGCTCCTCCTGCACGATCAGCCGGGCACCCGCCGAGCAGACCTGGCCCGAGTGCAGGAAGACCGCGGTCAGCGCGAAGTCGACCGCGGTGTCGAAGTCGGCGTCGGCGAAGACCACGTTCGGGTTCTTGCCACCGAGTTCCAGCGCCACCTTCTTGACCGTGGCCGCCGCGGCGGCCGCCACGATCCGGCCGGTGGCCAGCCCGCCGGTGAACGAGACCAGGTCCACGTCCGGGTGCTCGGACAGCGGCGCGCCCGCCTCCGGGCCCGCGCCCAGCACCAGGTTGGCCACCCCGTCCGGCACGCCGGCCTCCATCAGCAGGCGCATCAGCATGATCGAGGTGTGCGGGGTCAGCTCGCTCGGCTTGAGCACGAAGGTGTTGCCCGCGGCCAGCGCCGGGGCCACCTTCCACGCGGTCTGCAGCAGCGGGTAGTTCCACGGTGTGATCAGCCCGCAGACACCCACCGGCTCGTAGGTGATCCGGCTGATCGCGTCCGGATTGCCGGTGTCCACCACCCGGCCGCTGTCCTGCCCGGCGAGCTTGCCGAAGTAGCGGAAGCAGGCGGCGATGTCGTCCATGTCGTATTCGCTCTCCACCAGCCGCTTGCCGGTGTCGAGCGATTCGGCCCGAGCGAAGCTCGCCTTGTCGCGCTCCAGCAGCTCGGCCACCCGGAGCAGGACGTCACCGCGTTTCCAGCTCGGCGTGGACGGCCACGGCCCGATGTCGAAGGCGTCGCGCGCGGCGGCGATGGCCGCCTCGGTGTCCTCGCGCGTGCCTTCCGCGACCTCGGCGACCAGTGAACCGTTGGCCGGGCACCGGATCTCCCTGGTCTTCCCCGCGACCGAGGCCACCCACTGCCCACCGATGAAGAAGTCCGCCATCTGCCCTCTTTCGACCTGTGTCCCGTTTCGCGCGCGTGCGAGGGGGAATCCTACGCCGATCGGGCGGTTTGGCCATCCGGGTGCGACGGGCCGGGTGATCTCGCTAACGCGGTGCGGGCTCCCAGTTGGACAGTCGGTCGAGTTCCGGGTAATAGTTCCGCGCCCGCCCCGTGCCGTCGATGGTGGCGGCGAGCTTCATGCCCACCTTTTCGATCGCCTGGTAGCTGACCATCGCCAGCGGGATCACCACCACCAGCAGGCAGACCGCGGTCACCACGAACGCGGTAGGGGTCCCGCGATCGGGCAGCAGCCCGCTCGCACCGAGCACGCGCAGAACCGGTTCGTGCCACAGGTACACGCTGTAACTGGCGACGCCGATGGTGACCAGTGGCCGCCAGCTCAGCAACCGCGGTGGCGCGACGGTGGTCAGCGTGGTGCTGGTGATCACCAGCGCGCAGCCGAGGCCGACCACGGTGTGCACGAACGCTTCGGAGAGGTCCGCGGTGTGCGCGAGATAGACCAGTCCTGCGCCGGTGAGCGCGAAACCGGCGCGCTGCCAGCGCGCGGCGAGCCGGAACCCGGCCGCCGACGCCACCGCCATCAGCAGGCCGATCGCGAAGAGGTCCAGTTTGGCCAGCGGGCCGAACCAGACCGACCACCGGTCGTGCGGCACCTGCCAGACGTACTTCGCGAGGATTTTGTAGCCGAGGCTGAGCGCGGCCAGCGTGCCCGCGCCGGTGAGCAGCACGGCCAGTTTCGCCCGTGTGCCACCGAATCGGGCGCACAACCGGTAGGCGAGCGGGCCGAGCACGGCCAGCAGCAGGTAGAAGTGCATCTCGTCGGCGAGCGACCAGGCCGGGCCGTTGGTCCAGAAGATGTAGTCGTCGCTGTAGACGTGCGTGAAGGTCAGGTGCAGCACCAGATCCCGCCACTGGCCGGGGAACTCCGGATTGGTCATCGTCCAGACCACCAGCACCACCAGGAAGTACAGCGGCACCAGCCGGGCCACGCGCTTGACCAGGAACACCCTGGCCGGCCTCGGTTCGCTCAGCCCCAGCGCGGCGCGCGCGACCGGGATGCCGAGCAGGAACCCGGAAAGCACGAAGAACATCGCCACGAACAGGTCGGTGGCGAGCAGGATTTCGTGCCACACCGTGCCTTCCAGCGGCCAGTGCGCGGTGCGGTTGGACTGGTAGGCGTGGAACACCGCGACCGCCATCGCCGCGAGCGCCCGGTAGACGTCGAGCTGGTACCGCTGTTTCATCCGCGCTCACCCCGCACCGGCACCTGCCGCGGCGTGATCGCCCACTTGCGCTCCCCGCTGAGTTCCTTCAGCTGCGCCACCCTGGCGACGTGGTTCTTGAATTCGGTGTAGAAGAACAGTGAAACCACCAGATAGGCCCAGAACCAGCGCTGGTGCCGCCGCACTTCGGGCGCGGCCAGCCGCCAGGCGAACAGCACCTGGCTCGGCCCGGCGGAAAAGGTGTAGAGCGTGCACAGCACGAAGGTGGGCACGAACCAGTCCATTTCGGTGATCCCGCCCTGGCGCCAGGCGATGAACGCGATCACCGGGATCATCTGCAGCGCCAGCCACGGGAAGATCTCGCGCCAGCCGAGCAGGAAGGTGATGCCGAGCTTGTTGCGCAGGGTCAGTTCGTCGGACTTGAGCGCCGCGCGCAGATGCCGCCGCGAGACCTGGAACCAGCCCTGCGCCCAGCGGATCCGCTGCTTCCACAGCGCCGACAGGGTCGCGGGCGCCAGTTCCCGGCTGACCAGCGCCGGGTCGTTGCGCACGGTCCGGCCGGCCAGCAGCACGCGCATCGAGGAGTCGATGTCCTCGGTCAGCATCTGGCCGTGCATCCGGGTTTCGTGCAGCACCTGGGTGCGCCAGAAACCGTTGGAGCCGCCGAAGATGCCGAACCCGTGCAGCTTGGTGCGCCCGGGGTGGCTGACCGCGTAGATCGACTCGAACTCCACCGCCACCGTGCGCGAGACCCAGGACGCCGAGCCGTTGCGGATCACGCAGTGGCCCTGCACCACGTCCGCGCCGTGGGAGATCCACCGCCAGGCCCGGTCGAAGGCGTTGGGCGCCGGGTGGTGGTCGGCGTCGAACACGCCGACGAACTCGCCGGTGACCACCTCGAGCGCGGCGTTGACGTTCTGCGCCTTGGAAGTCGAGTACGGCACCTGCATCACCACCAGCCGCGGGTCCTCGGCGGCCAGCGCCCGCAGGTCGTCCTCGACCGGCAGCGGGTGCGGGGTGTTGTAGGCCAGGATGATCTGCAGCGGGCCGTCGTACTCCTGGCGCCGGAACGCCTGCAGCGTGTCCACGATGGTCGCGGCCTCGTTCGGCAGGTAGGCCGGGATGATCGCGGACGCGGCGGGCGGCGGGGAGGCGGGGGAGTCCGGCGGCTGGTCGGGGTCCAGGGCGTGCAGGTTCTCCACCCAGATCACCACCGCGGTGAGCACCAGCGAGATGGTCACCACCAGGTAGGCGGCCGTGCCGAGGTCGACGCCCGCGCGGTAGGCCAGCACCAGCCCGGCGAACGGCGCCACCACGCCGATCAGCACGGTGGCCAGCGCCTGGAGCACGGTGCGCAGCGGGCCGCCGGAGGCACGCTTGGCGTGCCGGGCGGGCGGCGCCGGGGTCCACTTGCGCGGGATCAGGTCGACCTGGCTGGTGGCCAGCTCGACCGCCTCGGTGGCGCGCTGGGCGAGCTGGTCGGGGTCGGTGCAGGCGGGCCGGTCGGCGGCGTCGGCCCAGCCGATCACCGGGGTGACCGCGAGGTTGTTGTCGCCGAGGCGGACGGGCAGCCTGGCCAGCCGGGTCGAGATGCCCTCCAGCCGGGCGCGCACCTGCCAGGCGGCCGCGCCGCGCAGGGTCAGCACCAGGCCGCCGTGCCCGTCGGGTGCGAGCTGCTCCTGGTCGGACAGCTCCGGCCGGAGCATCCAGGCGACTTCTTCGAGCACGCGGTCCACGCCCTTGTGGCCGAACCGGGATTCGATGCGCGGTGCTTCGACGAACCGGACCACCGCGACCACCGGCGGCCGCCGGTGCGCGGTGGGGCCGTGGAGCGCGCGCGAGGTCTGCTGGTGCCAGTGCTCGGCCGGTGCCAGCACCGGCATCGATCCGCGAGCAGCGGGAATCGGCACGGTAGAGCTCACCCCCAGGTGTGAATCGATCGAGCTGTTCGCCGGGTCACGCTACGAGCAGTGACCACCCGGCTGGCTAGAGCAACCGGATCAAGTGAGAGGCGCTTCACATACTTTCGATATTGATGGTTTGTTTCCAACCATTGACGACCAGATGAAGTGACTCGCTTCGCCGCAGGCCAGCGCCCTGATCACCCGGTCGGGACGTGATGCCAGCCGCGTGGCGGATCCGGCCGCCCGCGGGCTCCGTAGACTGGGCGGTCGACGGACTTGTCGAGCGGGCGAGGTGGAGCGTGACGTTGCTGGATTCCGTGCACGGACCGGCGGACCTGAAGCGGATGGAGCACGGCGAGCTGGCGCGGCTGGCCGGCGAGATCCGGGACTTCCTGGTCGAGAAGGTGTGCCGGACCGGTGGTCACCTGGGCCCCAACCTGGGTGTGGTCGAGCTGACCATGGCGCTGCACCGGGTGTTCGACTCGCCGTCGGACGCGATCGTCTGGGACGTCGGCCACCAGAGCTACGTGCACAAGATCGTCACCGGCAGGCACCCGGAGTTCGACGGGCTGCGCCAGCAGGGCGGGCTGACCGGCTACCCCTCGCGCGCCGAGAGCGAGCACGACCTGGTGGAGAACAGCCACGCCTCGGCCGCGTTGTCCTATGTGGACGGCCTGGCGAAGGCGTTCGAGCTGGGCGGCGGGGGCAGGCACGCGGTGGCGGTGGTCGGCGACGGCGCGCTGACCGGTGGCATGTGCTGGGAGGCGCTGAACAACATCGCCGCCGCCCCGCACCGGCCGGTGGTGATCGTGGTCAACGACAACGGCCGCTCCTACTCGCCGACCATCGGCGGGCTCGCCGAGCACCTGGCCTCGCTGCGGCTGCGCCCCGGCTACGAGCGCCTGCTCGACGGCGGCCGCGAGCTGCTGCGCCGCACCCCGATCGTGGGCAAGCCGATCTACGCCGCGCTGCACGCGGCCAAGGCCGGGCTCAAGGACGCGGTCAGCCCGCAGCGCATGTTCGCCGACCTCGGGCTCAAGTACGTCGGCCCGGTCGACGGCCACGACCTGCCCGCGCTGGAGAAGGCGCTGCACAGCGCGAAGGCCTTCGGCGGCCCGGTGATCGTGCACGCGGTGACCGAGAAGGGCCACGGCTACCCGCCGGCGGTCAACCACGAGCACGACCAGATGCACCAGACCGACCCGCTCGACCCGGAGACCGGGCTGCCGCCGGTCAAGGGCCCGAGCTGGACCGGGGTCTTCGGCGACGAGCTGGCCGCGATCGGCGAGGAGCGCGAGGACGTGGTGGCGATCACCGCGGCCATGCTGCGCTCGACCGGACTGCACAAGTTCGCCGAGAAGCACCCGGACCGCTGGTACGACGTCGGCATCGCCGAGCAGCACGCGGTGGCTTCGGCCGCCGGGCTGGCGATGGGCGGCATGCACCCGGTGGTGGCCATCTACGCGACCTTCCTCAACCGCGCCTTCGACCAGGTGCTGATGGACGTGGCGCTGCACCGCCAGGCGGTCACCTTCGTGCTCGACCGCGCCGGCATCACCGGCCCGGACGGCGCCAGCCACCACGGCATGTGGGACCTGTCGCTGCTCGGCCTGGTGCCCGGCATGCGGGTGGCCGCGCCCCGGGACGCGATCACCCTGCGTGAGGAGCTGCGTGAGGCGGTGGCCGTGTCCGACGGGCCGACCGCGCTCCGGTTCTCCCGCGGTGGCGTGATCGAGTCGGTGCCCGCGGTGGACCGGCTCGGCGTGGTCGACGTGCTGCGCCGCCCGGACGGCGGGGCCGGGACGGACGTGCTGCTGGTCGCCGTCGGTGCCTTCGCGAAGCTGGGGCTGGCCGCCGCGGACCGGCTGGCCGACCAGGGCATCGGTGTCACCGTGGTGGATCCGCGGTGGGTGCTGCCGGTGCCCGGTGAGCTGACCGCGCTGGCCGAGGCGCACCGGCTCGTGGTCACCGTGGAGGACAACGGGCGGCACGGCGGCTTCGGCTCGCTGCTGGCCGCCGCCCTCCGCGACGCCGACTGCGCGACGCCGGTGCGGGACCTGGCCGTGCCGCAGCGGTTCCTGGAGCACGGCACGCGGGACGAGGTGCTCGCCGAGGTCGGCCTGACCGCGCAGGACGTGGCGCGGCGGGTCACCGAATGGGCCTCGAACCTGGTCGGCACGCCCGCCCAGGACCCCGCCGTGAAGTCCACCCAGGACTGATCGGCGGCTTCGCTCAACCTTTCCGCGCTCCCCGGTGTGATGCCTGACGAAGACACCACCAAGGGGGTTCGGTGAAGGACACGGGAGAGTTCGAGCGGTTCGTCTGCACCCGTGATTCTGCCGCGCCTCCGGCGCGGCGGCGAGGTCGCTTGGATCCGATCGCTTCCCTCGGGCTTTCGAGGCCGTGGGCGGCCTCGAAAGCCCTCAGTCCAGCGATCGGCGCGACCTCGCATTGGTGACCAGCCGCCGGTCGCGCCGCGTCGCCGAGGCCCCGCTGCTCGACGCGGCCCGTGCTGCCGGGTGACCCGGTGGATCCGGCCGCGGCGCTGCCGGTCCGCCTGCGGCTGCCGGACGGGCAGGGCTGGGTGGTCGCCGCGAAGGGCGCGCGCCTGGACTACCGCACCGGCGAGGCCCGGGAAGGCGACTTCGCCGATGCCGCCCTCATCCCGGACGCCGCCACCCAGGTGCAGATCCGCCACCCGGGCCGGTGTCACGAATGTGGCTTTCGAGACGCGAAACGTCTCGAAAGCCACTCAGTGTCAGGGTTGGTGTGGCCGCTCGTGGTGGGCGGTTAGGGTCCGGTCTTGATCGCGTGGTGACTCTGAAAGCCACTGCCGTTGCTGGCTTGCGAACGAATTGTCCAGCGTGATCAAGGTCCGGGCCTGGCTGGCCTGACTTGATAGAAGCGTGGGCATACGCCATCAACCTCGACTGAGGTGTGTCCGACCAGCCCGGCCCGGAAAAGACGCATGTTCTCCGGCTAGGGAAGGAACACACGCGGTGTCCATGGTGGTCATTGGCATCGATCCGCACAAGTCCAGCCACACCGCGGTCGCGGTCGATCAGACCGGCCGCCGCCTGGGGCAGAAAACCGTGACCGCCGACCCCGACGGGCTGCTGCGGCTGCGGTCCTGGGCCACCCAGTTCGGCACCGGGCCGCGCTGGGCGGTCGAAGACGGCCGCGGCGTGGCCGGGCGACTGGTCCGCACCCTGATCGGCACCGGCGCCACCGTGGTCTGGGTCCCACCCACACTGATGGCCGCCTGCCGCGCCAGCGCCCGCACCCGCGGTAAATCCGACCCGATCGACGCCCTGGCCATCGCCCGCGCCGCCCTGCGCGAACCCGACCTGCCCACCGCACACCTGGACCAGACCGCCCTGGACCTGCGCCTGCTCTCCGACCGGCGCGAACGCCTGGTCAACCGCCGCACCGCCAGCATCAACCAACTGCGCTGGCACCTGCACGACCTCGACCCCGCCCTGGACCAGACCCACCCCCGCCTGACCGGGCCCCGCGCCCAGCACACCCTCACCACCGCCCTGTCCACCCTGCCCGCCAGCGTCCGCCGCGACCTCGCCCTGGACCTGCTCACCGAGATCACCACCCTGACCCAGCAGATCACCCAGCTCGAACACCAACTCCGCACCCGAGTCCAGCCCCTGGCCCCCACCCTGCTGGCCATCACCGGCGTCAGCACCGTCCTCGCCGCGAAAATCATCGGCGAAACCGCCGGCATCACCCGCTTCCGCTCACCCGCCGCCTACGCCATGCACACCGGCACCGCACCCATCCCCACCTGGACAGCCAACAAACCCCACTACCGCCTCAACCGCGGCGGCAACCGCCAACTCAACACCTGCCTCCACCGCATCGCCATCACCCAACTCACCCACCACCCACCCGCCCGCACCTACCGCGACAACTGGACCAAACACCACCCCCACGCCACCACCAAAGCCGCCCTCCGCGCCCTCAAACGCCACCTCGCCAACACCATCTACCGAGCACTCACCACCGACCTCACTTGACATAGAAGCTTCATTCGTGACACCTAGACGAGTAATGCGTAAGTCGGTCAGTGGTCGTAGGCGGTAAGGGATCGGGTGACGGGTTGGCCGGTGGCGCGGTTGTGCCAGATGGCGGCGGTCAGCGCGAGTAGTCGTTGGGCGATGCGGACGCCGACGCCCTCGATGGTGCGCCCACCGTGTTGTTCGAGGTTTAGTTGACCTTTGAGTGTGTCGTTGACCGACTCGATGAGCTGGCGGATGGACTTGAGCAGCGGTTCGCCGGGATGTGGTGTGCGGTTGCGGTAGGACGGGCGGATCAGCCGGATCCCACGCTCGTGCAGGAACCGGTCCAGCTCACGGGAGACGTAGCCCTTATCGGCGATGATCAGCAGGCCGGGACGTTCGCCGAGTAGGTGGGGTTCATGGTCGCACAGGGCCATGAGCACCTGCCGCTCGTCGATCTTCGGATCGGCCAGTGCCCAGGTGACCGGAAGCCCGGCCGGGGTGCAGACCAGGTGCAGGCGCAGGCCCCAGAACCAGCGGGAGTGCGAACGGCAGAAGCCGTATTTCGCCCAGCCCGCCAGGTCCGAACGCTTGGCCGTTGGCCGGGAGCGGCCGCACTCCACCGGGGTGGAGTCGACGATCCAGGTCGTGTCGGTCCACAGGTCGGTGTCCGCCGCCAGCCAGCGCATCACCTGCTTGATCAGTGGCAACGCGGCACGCAGGCGGCGGTTGTAGCCGGGCTGTCCAGGCAGGAACGGAAAGGCGCC
Organism: Amycolatopsis albispora; assembly: GCF_003312875.1. Lineage (NCBI taxonomy): Bacteria > Bacillati > Actinomycetota > Actinomycetes > Pseudonocardiales > Pseudonocardiaceae > Amycolatopsis > Amycolatopsis albispora. The sequence continues at coordinate 3,027,258 of NZ_CP015163.1, read as the reverse complement.
GGGCATACGGGCGGGTACGAACCGCAGCCAGCGGGCTTCGGAGGTGAACCCGAGCAATGCCTGGCCCACCGCGAGGGTGACCAGCTCGGCGTCGGTCAGCCTGGGCGGTCTGCCCAGGCGGCGCCTGCTCGCGAGGTGGTCGTCGATCCTGACGTAGAGTGCGGTCAGAAGGGTGTTCAGGTCTGTCGTCACAAACGGATCTTGAACACCCTTCGTCCTTCCCCGGCTACCACCCCGACTTACGCATTACTCGTCTAGGCGAATGCGGGCTGTGCAGGGCCGTGGACTTCGGCGGGTTCCGGGAACACCCGTAGCAGCACCGGGTAGGCGACGGCGGCGGTGAGCAGGGTGACCGGCAGGCTGATGTCCACCCCGCCCGCGATCTCGCGCAGGGGCCCGGCGATCATCGGCGTGTTCGCGGTGAGCAGGCCGAGCGTGGTCGCCGGGAGCCACGCCGCCATCGCCCGCCAGTTCACGCCGCGGGTGAACCAGTACCGCCCGCCGCGCCTGCCCTCGTTGAACACCTGCAGGTCCACCGGATCGTAGTAACCGCGCCGGACCAGGTAGCCGATCATCATGATCACCATCCACGGCGACGTGCACAGCACGATCAGCGTGGCGAAGGCGTTGATGCTCGACACCATGTCCAGCGCGAAGTTGCCGACGAAGATGAACACCACCGAGAGCGAGCCGATCAGCAGCGTCGCCTGCACGCGGCTCAACCGCACGAAGATGGAGCTGAAGTCCAGCCCGGTGCCGTACAACGCGGTGGTACCGGTGGACAAGCCGCCGATCAGCGCCACCACGATCAGCGGAATGGCGTACCACAGCGGGGAAATCGCGGTCAGCCCGGCGATGTAGTCGCCCGCGTCGGTGACCAGGGTGGCGGTGGCGATGCCGAAGCCGAACGGCAGCAGCGTGGCCACCTGCGCCAGGAACGGCGCCGCCAGCAGGGAACGGCGGCTGTGCGTGGCCGGGATGTACCGCGACCAGTCACCGAGGAAGGCGCCGAACGAGATCGGGTTCGCCATCACGGTCAGCGCGGCGAGAATCCACGTCGGCCAGAACGTGCCGAGCGCGTACTCGCCGGTACCCGCGAACGACGGGTCGAACTTCCCACCATATGCGAAAACCCCGAGCAGCATGATGATCGTGCCGAGGCTGACCGCGATCCGGTTGATCAGCAACATGAACCGGTACCCGTAGATGCACACGACCAGCGTGGCCACCGCGATCACGCCGTACGCGACGCCACGCAGCACCGCGCCGCCATCGACGCCGAACAACCGTTGCGCGGCACCGGCGACCGCGTCCCCGCTGACCCACACCGAGATCGCGAAGAAGGTGATCGCGGTCAGCAACGACAGGAACGAGCCGACGCACCGGCCGACCACCCCGAAGTGCGCGCCGGAGGACACCGCGTTGTTCGTCCTGGTCACCGGGCCGAACAAGCCCATCGGCGCGAGCACGCAGGCGCCGGCGAGCACCCCGGTCACCGTCGCCGCGGCGGCGGCCCAGAAACCCAGCCCGTAGGCGATCGGCAGCGTGCCGAGAATGATGGTGGCGAAGGTGTTCGCGCCACCGAAGGCGAGCCGGAACAGGTCGCGCGGTCGGGAAGTCTGCTCCGCGACCGGGATCGGCGCGATGCCGTTGTGCTCGACGGTGGTGATCCCGGGCGGTGTCCTGGGCTGTGTCTTGGGCTCTGTCTTGGGCTGTGTTGTGGGCATACCGCACCCGTCCTTTGTTGTCTGCGCGTTATTCGCCGCTGTCACAGTGGAACGGTGACCCGGCAGCTGGTGGTGGCAGGTCCGTCCCGCACGGTGGTCGCGCTCGGCGTGGCCGGTGCCGGGCTGGGCACCGGCGTGTCCTGGCTGGACCTCTACCTGCTGTCCTCGGCCCGTGACCAGTGCGTGGTCGGCATGTCCGCGTTCGAGAACTCCGGGCTGCTGGTGTTCTCCGTGCAGCCGGTGCTGTGGGCGGTCAACTTCCTGGCGTTCACGCTGCTCTACGCCGGGCTGTTCCCCTTGTTCCTCGACGGGGACACCGCCGCGGCGCGGTTCGCCGGGGTGGTGGCCTGCCTGCTGCTGACCGCGGTGCTGGTGGCCGCGTCGGTCTGGATCAGCATGGCGGTGTGGTCGCCGGAGCAGGTGGCTCCCGGTTGTGCCGGGGGACATCCGCCGTGGTGGCCGTCGTGGGCCGCGCTCTGAGCTGTTCGTAGCTATTCGTAACGCGTCATCACGTGCTTGACGCGCGTGTACTCGGCGAAGGAATAGGCCGAAAGATCCTTGCCGTGGCCCGAATGGCCGAATCCGCCGTGTGGCATTTCCGCGGCCAGCGGCCCGTGCGTGTTGATCCACACGCAGCCGAAGTCCAGTTCGCCGGAGACCCGCACGGCCCGCGCGTGGTCGTTCGTCCACACCGAGGACGCCAGCCCGTACGGCACACCGTTGGCCAGTTCGACCGCTTCGGCCTCGTTTCCGAAGCGCTGCACGGTGATCACCGGCCCGAAGATCTCCTCCTGCACGATCTCGTCGTCCTGTGCCAGCCCGGAAACCACCGTCGGCTCGAAGTAGAACCCGGCACCGGCGGGGCTGGTGCCGCCGGTGTGCACGGTGGCGTGCGCGGGCAGCCGGTCGATCAGCCCGCGCACCCGGTCCAGTTGCGCCGCGCTGTTCAGCGGGCCGAAGTGGGTGCCCGGCCGGTGCGCCGCGGCGGCCTTGGTGAGCACGGCGGTGAACTCGTCGTGGATCGACTCGTGCACCAGCACGCGGCTGCCCGCGGTGCAGTCCTGCCCCGCGTTGTAGAAGGCGGCGCCCACGATGCCCTCGGCGGTTTCTTCCAGGTTCACGTCCTCGAACACCAGAAGTGGCGCGTTGCCACCGAGTTCGAGGTGCGTGCGCTTGAGGTCGGCGGCGGCGACGGTGGCCACGTCGATCCCGGCCCGGGTGGACCCGGTGATCGACACCAGTTCCGGGATCGGGTGGCGGACCAGTGCGCGGCCGGTGTCGCGGTCCCCGCAGATCACGTTGAACGCCCCGGCTGGCAGGAACTCGGCGGCCACCTTCGCCAGCAGCACCGCCGTGCCCGGCGTGGTCTCGGCGGGCTTGAGCACCACGGTGTTCCCGGCGGCGAGCGCGGGCGCGATCTTCCAGACGCCCATCATCAGCGGGTAGTTCCACGGCGCGATCTGCGCGCACACGCCCACCGGCTCACGCCGGATCGACGAGGTGTGCCCGGGCAGGTACTCCGCCGACGCGGTGCCGTCCAGCTGACGCGCGGCTCCGGCGAAGAACCGCAGTGCGCTCACGCTTTCCGGGACCTCCTCTTCGAGCACCACGCGCCGGATCTTGCCGGTTTCGCGGACCTCCGCGTCGGCGAACTCCTCGGCGCGGGACTCCAGCGCGTCGGCGATCTTCAGCAGGGCCAGCTGCCGTTGCGCCGGGGTGCTGCGGCGCCAGGCGCGGAACGCACGCCGCGCCGACTCGAGCGCGGCGTCCACATCGGACTGTTCCGACAACGGGCTGGTGCCGGACATCTCGCCGGTGGCGGGATCGGTCAGCTCCAGCGTGCGCCCGCCCGTCGCGGGGACTTCCTTGCCGTCGACGAAGTTCATGCGATCCCTCACTGCTCAGGGTGGTCGAGGTGGGTGGGTTCGAACATGCGCAGCAGCGCGGGCAGCACCACCACGCTCGGGCCCGGTGTGGCCAGCGCCTTCGCCAGGTCGGCGCGCAGGCCGTCCACAGTGGACAAGGTTGCTGGCACGCCGAACGCCTTCGCCAGCGCGACGAAGTCCGGCCGGGCCAGTTCGGTGGCGTGTGCCTGGCCGAAGGCGCCGGTCATGTACTCGCGGAGAATGCCGTAACCACCGTCGTCCACGACCAGCCAGGTGACGTCCAGGCCGTGCTGCGCGGCGGAGGCGAGTTCCGCGATGCCGTACATCGCCCCGCCGTCACCGGACACGGCCAGCACCGGGCCACGCCGCGCGGCGGCCGCCCCGAGCGCGCCGGGCAGGCCGTAACCCAGCCCGCCCGCGCCCTGCGCGGTGTGGATCGGGGCGCCGTCGGCGTTCCAGGCCGACCAGGCCCAGTAACCGAGCACGGTCATGTCCCAGAAGCTCGGGGTGCCTTCGGGCAGCGCCGCGCGGACCTCGGCGAGCACCCGCTGTTCCAGGTCGAGCGACTGCGCACCGATCCGGGCACGAACCTTGGCCAGCAACTCGGCGACGGCGGCTTCGGCCCGCCCGTCGGCTTCCCGCGCCGGGGCCGCCTCCAGCAACGCGGTGAGCGCGAGCCGGACGTCGGCGTGAATGCCCAGCGCGGGGTGGTTGGACTCCAGCTTCCCGGCGTCCGCCTCGATCTGGATCATCCGGCCCCGCGGGGTGAACCGGTGGTAGTTGCTGGTCAGCTCACCGAGCCCGGAGCCGAGCACCAGCAGCACGTCCGCGCCGGCCAGGAACTCGGTGGAATGCCAGTCCTCCAGCCAGGACTGCCCGGACAGCGGGTGGTCCCAGGCGATGGATCCCTTGCCGCCGAAGGAGGACAGCACCGGCGCGCGGACCAGTTCGGCCAGTGCGCGCAGTTCCGCCTGCGCGCCCGAGCGGACCACCCCGCCGCCCGCGAGAATGACCGGGTTGCGCGCGGAACCCAGCAACCGCGCGGCTTCGGCGGTCAGTTCGGGCAGCGGCGCCAGTGGCTTCGGCGTGGCGGTGACCGACGTGATCGGCGGCAGGGCGGCCGGGGCCAGCAGCACGTCCTGCGGGATCTCCACCCACACTGGGCCGTACGGCACGGTCGCCGCCGACTCCCACGCCTCGCGCAGCGCGCCCGGGATCTGGCTGGCCGTGCGCACCACGTGCACCGACTTCACCACGTCGCGGAAACTCGCCGCCTGGTCCGGGAGTTCGTGCAGGTAACCGTGCCGCCCGCCGCCGAGCCCGGCCGCCGGGACCTGGCTGGAAATGCCGAGCACCGGCACCGAGGACGCCCGGGATTCCTGCAGTGAAGCCAACGTCAGCAGCGCACCCGGTCCGGTGGAGACGATCATCGGGGTCACCGGCACCGGTCCGCCGGGCTGCGCGGTGAGCCGGGCACGGGCGTGGCCGTCGGCGGCGAAGGCGAGATTGTTCTCCACCCGCGCGCCGATCAGCCGCAGTTCGGGGGCCCGGCGCAGCGCCTCGAACAGGCCGAGCGCGTGCTGGCCGGGCAGCCCGAAGACGGTGTCCGCGCCGAGCGCCCGCAGCGTCTCGACCACCAGGTCGCCGCCGATCCTCATGCGGACTTCCCGAGCGCGAGCAGGCTGACCAGGTCGTAGGCCACGTGCGAGGCGGCGATGGCGGTGATCTCGGCGTGGTCGTAGGCCGGGGCCAGCTCGACCACGTCCCCGCCGATCAGGTTCAGCCCGCGCAGCCCGCGCACGATCTCCAGCAGCTCACGGCTGGTCATGCCACCGGCTTCGGGCGTGCCGGTGCCGGGGGCGTGCGCCGGGTCGAGCACGTCGATGTCGATGGACACGTACAGCGGGCGGTCGCCGATCCGCTGGCGCAGCGCGTCCACGGTTTCGGTGACACCACGCCGCAGCACGTCGCCGGAGGTGACGATGCCGAAGCCGAGCCGGCGGTCCTCCTCCAGATCCCGCTTGCCGTACAGCGGACCGCGAGTGCCCACATGCGACAGCGCGCTGGTGTCGAGAATGCCCTCCTCGGACGCCCGCCGGAACGGGGTGCCGTGCGTGTACGGCTCGCCGAAGTAGGTGTCCCAGGTGTCCAGGTGCGCGTCGAAGTGCAGCAGCGCCACCGGTCCGTGCTTCTTCGCGGCCGCGCGCAGCAGCGGCAGCGCGATGGTGTGGTCACCGCCGACGGTGACCAGCTTCGTGCCGTCCGCGGTGAGCGCTTCGGCCTCGTGCTGCAGGGTTTCGATCGCCTCCCCGATGTTGAACGGGTTGATCGCGATGTCCCCGGCGTCGACCACCTGCGCGGCGGCGAACGGCGAGACGTCCAGCTCCGGGTGGTACGGCCGGAGCAGGCGGCTGGCCTCCCGCAGGGCCGCCGGGCCGAACCGCGCGCCCGGCCGGTAGGACACCCCGGCGTCGAACGGCACCCCGACCACGGCGACGTCGGCGCGCTCGACCTGGTCGGCGCGCGGCAGCCGGGCGAAGGTGGCGAACCCGGCGAACCTCGGCACCTTGGACGAGTCGACGGGACCGATCGGGGACTGCGCACTCACTGCGTGAACTCCTTTTCTGCTGCCGCGGTTTCGCGGCCGGCCAGGCGGTTCGACCAGCGGTCCAGCACCGCGGGCGAAGTGGGCGGGGTGGCCAGGCTGACCACCAGGTAGACCAGCAGGCTGCTGCCGAGACCCCAGTAGATCGGCGAGTTCGCGGCCATGCCGTCGACGATCATCAGCACGATCGCGGCCAGCGCGCCGACGGCCATCGAGGCGACCGCGCCCTGCCGGGTGCCGCGTTTGAAGAACAGCCCGCCGATGATCGCCACCAGCAGGCCGCCGACCAGGATGTTGTAGGCGATGGTCAGCGCGGCCACCACGTCGGTGACCACCATGGCGATGCCGATCGCGACCAGCCCGAGCACCAGCGTGGTGACCCGGTTCTTGCTCACCTCGGCCTCCTCGCCCGACGGCGCCGTCCGGCCGCGCAGCTTGCCCAGGAGGTCGGTGGTGCTCACCGTGGAGCAGGCGATCAGCGCGCCGCTGGCGGTGGACATCATCGCCGACAGCGCCGCGGCCAGCACCAGCCCGCGGACCCCGGCGGGCAGCAGGTCGGCCACGATCGTGGCGAAGGCGTCCTGCGCGCTGGCGAGCGTCGGGTAGAGGACCTTCGCCGCGGCCCCGATCAACGCGCCCGCGAGGCCGTAGATCAGGCAGTACACGCCGGAGCCGATGCCGCCGCTGGTCGCCACGCGCGGGGTCCGCGCGGTGAACACGCGCTGCCAGATGTCCTGGCCGATCAGCAGGCCGAAGCCGTAGGTCAGCACATAGGTGATGATCGAGCCGGTGCCGATGCTGGTGAAGTCGAAGAAGCTGGCGTCGAGCCGCTCGGCCATGCCGCCGAAGCCGCCCGCCGCGCCGACCGAGACCGGCAGCAGCACCAGCAGGATGCCGATGGTCTTGATGACGAACTGCGCGATGTCGGTCAGCGTGATCGACCACATGCCGCCGAGCACCGAGTAGAGCACCACGATGCCGCCGCCGATGGCGATGCCGGTCCACTCCGGGATGTCCAGCAGCACCTTGAACACGGTGGCGAAGGCGAGCGTGGAGGTGACCGTGAGCATCAGCGTGTACGCCCACATCACGATGCCCGAGATGGTCGATGCGGACTTCCCGCCGTACCGCAGGTCGAGCATCTCGCTGACGGTGTAGACCTTCAGCTTCACCAGGCGCCGCGCGAACAACGCGTGCAGCACCAGGATGCCGAGGCCGATCGAGACCACCAGCCAGGCGCCGGAGATGCCCCAGGTGTAGCCGAGCTTGACGCCGCCGACGGTGGACGCGCCGCCCAGCACCACCGCCGACATCGTGCCCGAGTACATGAACCAGCCGAGCCGCCTGCCTGCCACCAGGTAGTCGCTCTTGGTCTTGGCCAGGCGCAGGCCGTACCAGCCGATGCCGAGCATGCCGGCGATGTAGAGCGCGATCACCACATAGTCGGCGACCATGGGTTCCTCCTCGGACGGGGGCGTGTCCGGGTCACCGTAGGACCGGATTCCGATCGCCTGAACGGGATGTTCTGTCCCAGTTTCGAGTAATCTGTGGTCATTATGGCCAGGAACGCGGAAACCTTCGGCACTCCGGTGAACATTCCGTTACGGGCGGTTGTCGGCAACTCGGAGCTGGCCGTGGAGGTGGTCCGCGAGACGCTGCGGCCGGGCGCGCTCGACCTGCCGGTCCGCTGGGCGCACGTGTGCGAGCTGCGTGACCCGTCGCCGTACCTCCTCGGCGAGGAACTGCTGCTCACCGCGGGCGTGAACCTGCCGGCCGAGCAGGCCGAGGTGGACCGGTACGTGCGCGGGCTGCGTGCCGCGGGCATCACCGCGCTCGGCTTCGGCATCACCCCGCCGATGCACGAGCAACTGCCGGAACCCCTGCGCCGCGCCTGCGCCCGCGCCGGCCTGCCGCTGCTGGTGATCGGGGTGCGGACGCCGTTCATCGCGGTGAACCGGGTGGTCGCGGTCGCGCTGGCCGAGGCGGCGCAGCGCGAGCAGCGGCGGATCACCCAGGCGCGTGAGGCGCTGACCAGGGCCGCCGCCGGTGGGCTGGCCGAGCTGGCGCGCGGGCTGGCCAAGCACGTGTCCGGCTGGGTGGCGCTGGTCGGGAAGAACGACGTGCTGGCCGCCGAGCACGAGGTGCCGTCGCCGTTCCCCCCGGAGCTGGGGGAGTTGTTCGCCCGGCTGCGGGGCGGGTCGGGCATCCGCAGCGCCACCACGGAACTGCCGGACGGCACCTTCGTGGTCGCCCAGCCGGTGTATCCGCAGGCCACTGCGTCACACCTGGTGGTGGTCGGCAGGCGGGCGCGGTTCGACGGCACCGACCGGGCGATCGTGGCGGTCGGCGCGGCCCTGTTCGGGCTGGCCAGCCGCGCCGGCTCGGACACCGCCGGGCTCGGGGCCGCGGTCACCGCGCTGGTGCTCGCGGAACACCCGCCCGCGGCCCCGCTGGCCGAACTGCTCGGCGAGGGCGACTACCGCGTGGTCGCCGGGTTCGCGCACGGAGCCGGTCCCGGTGACGTCGCCGCCGGGTACGACTGGCTGCGCACCCGGCTCGACACCCCGCTGGTGGAGCTGAAACCGGGCCCCCGGTTCACCGCGGTCGTCCGCACCCCGCCGGACGCGCGTGCCCGCGAGGAACTGCTCGCCGCGGGCTGGCTGGTCGTGGTGAGCGCACCGCACCCGGTCGAGCGCCTGCCCGACACCGCCGCCGAACTGGCCGCCCTGGAGCAGCGCGCGCTGGTGCTCGGCCGCCCGGTGCTGGCCGACGGCAGCGGGCTGGCCGCGCTGGTGCCGCCGGGCCACGCCGCCGACTACGCCGAGCGCACGCTCGCGCCGCTGCGGGCGCTGGGCGACGACGGCCTGCTCGACACCCTGCGCACCTGGCTGGCCCACCACGGCGGCTGGGACCGGACCGCGTCCGCGCTGGGCGTGCACCGCAACAGCGTGCGGCACCGGATCGCCAGGGTGGAACGCGTGCTCGGGGTCGATCTCGCCGACCCGGAAACCCGGATGGAGCTGTGGTTCGCGTTGCGCTGGGCCGGCTCGTGAGGCGTCTCTGTCCGATCAGGTCACTCTCAGGATCGTGTGGGATTGTGTATCCGTGCGGATTCTGGTAGTCGAAGACGAAGAACCCCTCGCCGAGGCCATCGCCAGAGGCCTGCGCCGCGAGGGCATGGCGGTCGACGTCGCCTTCACCGGCGACGAGGGCCACGAGAAGTCCACCATCACCCGGTACGACGTGGTCCTGCTCGACCGCGACCTGCCCGGCATGTCCGGCGACGAGCTGTGCAAGGAGATCGTCGAGTCCGGTGAGCTGACCAGGGTGCTGATGCTGACCGCCAGCGGCACGGTGGAGGACAGGGTGGCCGGGCTGTCGCTCGGCGCCGACGACTACCTCGCCAAGCCGTTCGCCTTCCCCGAACTCGTCGCCAGGGTGCGGGCACTGGGCAGGCGCGCCACCCCGGCCGCGCCGCCGCTGCTCACCGCCGGCGACGTCCGGCTCGACCCGGCCAAGCGCACGGTCAGCCGCGCCGGCGGGCCGGTGGAGCTGACCCGCAAGGAGTTCGGCGTGCTGGAGGTGCTGCTCTCCGCCGGTGGTTCGGTGGTCAGCAGCGAGGAACTGCTGGAGCGGGTCTGGGACGAGAACGCCGACCCGTTCACCACGACCGTCCGGGTCACCGTGATGACCCTGCGCAAGAAGCTGGGCGAACCTGGGATCATCGAGACCGTGGTGGGATCTGGCTACCGGGTACCCGGTGCCGGTCACGGGTGAACCGGCACCTCCAGCTGATCCCGGCGCGGAGCCTGCGCGCCCGGATCACGCTGCTGTCGACCGCGCTGTCCGCCGCGGTCAGCCTCGTGCTGCTCTACCTGGCGTGGTCGCTGGTCGGTGACTCGGTGGCCGCGGTGCCCGAGCTGCCGCCGGGCACCAAGGTGCGCGTCGACGGCGTGAACGTGGACTCCTCGGTGCTGACCGCGCACCTGCGCGAGCACGCGCGGAACAAGGTGCTGGTGGTCGGCGCGGTCGCGTTCTGCTGCGTGGTGGCGGCGACGGCGGTGCTGGCGTGGACGCTGACTTCGCGCGTGCTGCGGCCGTTGCGTGAGATGACCAGCACCGCGCGGCGGTTGTCGGTCGAGTCGATGGGGGAGCGGATCGGCGTGCGCAACGCGCGCGACGAACTCGGTGAGCTGGGCGCGACCCTGGACGCGATGCTCGACCGGCTGCAGGCCGCGTTCGACACGCAACGCCGGTTCGTCGCCAACGCCAGCCACGAACTGCGCACCCCGCTGTCGGTGATCCGCACGGAACTGGACGTCACGCTCGCCGACGACCAGGCCGACGAGGCGGAGCTGCGCCGCATGGCCGGGGTGGTCCGCGACGCCACCGAACGCGCCGAGCAGCTGGTCAGCTCGCTGCTGCTGCTCGCGCGCACGGACGGCGCCGGGGTCGGCCCGACCGAGCCGGTGGACCTGGCGGCGGTGGTCGACACCGCGTGGAACGGGGTGTACCGGGAGGCCGAGCGGCGCCAGCTGCGCACCGACTTCCAGCTGGTGCCGTCGTACTCGATCGGCGACCCGGCGCTGCTGGAGCGGATCGCCGGGAACCTGCTGGAGAACGCGGTGCGCCACAACGTCGACGGCGGCTGGATCGAGGCGGTCACCCAGCCGGGTTCGCGGTGGACCACGCTGCGGGTGCGGTCTTCGGGCGGGCTGGTCGATCCGGCGACGGTGTCCGAGTTGTTCGAGCCGTTCCGCCGGGAGGGCGTGGCGCGCACGGCGCGGACCGGCGCCGGGCTCGGGTTGTCGATCGTGCGTGCCGCGGTGCAGGCGCACGGCGGCGTGGTTTCGGCGGAACCCGTGGTGGGCGGCGGGCTTTCGGTGACCGTGCACCTGCCCGCGCTGACCGGGACCGGGGTGCCCACGTGACCGACGTGCCGCTCGCCCGTGCGCACGCGCAACTGCTCGCCGGGCCGCGGGCGGACGGCGTGGCCGAGGTCGTGCGCCAGGTGGTCGCCCTGCAGGCGCAGGACATCCGGGCCAACCGGCTGGGGGTGCGCGTGCGGTCCGCCGGGCTGACGGCGTCCGATGTGGACACCGCGTGTGCTTCGGGTGCGGTGGTCCGGACCTGGGCGATGCGCGGCACGCTGCACATGCTGGCCGCCGAGGACGCCGCGTGGATCGTCGGGCTGCTCGGGCCGCGGTTCGCCGCGGCGGGCCGGGGACGCCGACGCCAGCTCGGGCTGGACGACGAGGTCGCCGCGCGCGGGGTCGCCGCGCTGCGGGCCGTGCTCGCCGGGAAGTCCTTGCCGCGCAACGAGATCGTCGCTGAACTAGCGGCGCACGGGGTGGTGCTGGACCCGAAGTCGCAGGCGCCCGCGCACCTGCTCGCGTACGCCGCGATGACCGGGGTGATCTGCCGGGGCGCGGATGCCGGTGACGAGCCGACGTACGCGTTGTTCCCGGAGTGGGTCGGTCCATTTGAGACACTGCGGGAAGACGAGGCGCTGGCGCGGCTGGCGTCGCGTTATCTGGCCGCCTATGCTCCGGCGACCGCCGAGGATTTCGCGGCCTGGTCCGGGCTGACGCTGCGGCAGGCGCGTGCCGGTTTCGCCGATGCCGATCATTCCGAAGTGGCCGTCGTGGATGATTTCTCGGTGCGTTTGCTCGGTCATTTCGATACGTATCTGCTCGGTTACCGAAGTCGCGAACTCGCCGTTCCGGCCGAGCACGACCGGCGCATCCAGGCCGGTGGCGGGTTCATCATGCCCGCGGTGCTGGTGAACGGCCGGGTGGTCGGAACCTGGCGCCAGGAAAGGAAAAAAGGTGTGCTGGAGGTGCGGGTCGAGCCGTTCGGCGAACTGCCCGGCTGCCTGCGCTCCGCGTTGAGTGCCGAAGTGGACGACCTCGGCCGCTTCCTGAGAATTCCCGTTGTCTTCCATTCAGCGGGCTAACCCGCTCGCCCAATGGTGGTAAGGTCGGTCGCAGTCGGCATTGGGGAGATGCCGCTGCGATGAATCCGAGGGGGATTCTGATCATGCACAGACATTCTCGGGAAAGCTATTACGTGGTCGGTGAAGGTGATCTTTCCTTCGACGCCGAGCGCAATCCGGTCAGCAGCCGCCCGTCCGCCCGCTCGGAACTGCGCCGGTTCCGGTTCTCGCGGCTGGGCCCGGTGGGGGAGCAGGTGGATCCCGCGCTCGCCCAGGAGCTGGCCGCGGCGATGACGGTGGAGCAGGACACCTCGGGCGCGGCGCCGGTGGAGCCGGTGCCCGCCGGGTTCACCTATCTCGGCCAGTTCGTCGACCACGACCTCACCCTCGACCGCACCGCGGTGGACTTCGGTGAGGACGTCTCGCTGGAGGACCTGATCGCCGGGCGCTCGCCCGCGCTCGACCTGGACGCGCTCTACGGCCGCGGCCCCGAGCGGGACAGGCACCTCTACACCGACGGCGTGCACCTGAAGGTGGGCACCACCGCGGCGGTGCCGCTGGACGGGGCGAACACCAACCGCACCGGGTTCGACCTGCCGCGCAAGGGCACCGGGGAGACCAAGGCCGAGGAGCGCTCGGCGGTCATCCCGGACGCGCGCAACGACGAGAACCTGGCCGTGGCGCAGACGCACCTGGCGTTCATCCACTTCCACAACAAGGTGGCCGACGTGCTGGCCGCCGAGGGCGTGCCGCCGGCGCAGCTGTTCGAGCGGGCCAGGGCCGAAGTGGTGCGGCACTACCAGTGGCTGCTGCGCACCGACTACCTGCCGCGCATCGCCGACCCGGCCGTGGTCACCGAGGTGTTCACGAACGGGCGGCGGTTCTTCGAGCCCGCGCCGGACGCGCACGACGCGGCGACCATGCCGATCGAGTTCTCCGTGGCGGCCTTCCGGCTCGGGCACAGCATGGCGCGCGCCACCTACCAGTGGAACCGGTTCTTCCGGGCGGGCGCGCCCGCTGGGATCGCCACCATGCTGCAGTTGTTCATCTTCAGCGGCACCTCGGGCACGTTGTCGCCGACCGGGAACCCGGCCGATCTCGACGACCCGAACGCGGGCACCTTCCTGCGGTTGCCGACCAACTGGATCGTGGACTGGCGGCGGCTGCACGACTTCCCCGGCGCGGGGCGGCCGGATCTCGGTGTGCCGGAAGGGGAGGGCAACGTCGCGCGGCGGATCGACACGCTGCTCACCAACCCGCTCGCCACGCTGCCCGCGGGCACCTTCGACGGCCGCGGGCAGAACCTGGCGCCGGACGACATCCAGCGGAACCTGGCCTACCGCAACCTGATCCGGGCGAACATGGTGAAACTGGCGTCGGGGCAGCAGATGGCCGCGTTCTTCGGGGTGAAGGAGCTCACCGGGGACGAGCTGCTGTCCGGTGACGGGCAGGGCGCGAACCTGGCGGCGCTGAGCGAGGAGCACCGGGAGGCGCTGGTCGCCAGGACGCCGCTGTGGTTCTACATCCTGCGCGAGGCGGAGGTGCACGGCGGGAAGCTCGGTGCCGTCGGGGCCACGATCGTGGCCGAGGTGTTCAGCCGATGCATGGACGCCGCGCGGTACTCGATCCTGCGGGAACCGGCCTGGCGCCCGCGCTTTGGCACGGCGGAGGGCCGGTTCGGCATGGCGGACCTCCTGCTGTTCGCCTTCGACGGCGACCCCGCCAAACTCAACCCCCTGGGCGACGGCTGACCTACGGGTCTGCCCACCCTGCGTGCCCCGGCTTGGACGCCGGGCCCACCGGACACGAATGAATGTGGCTTTCGGGGCATTTTCCGCTCCGAAAGCCACATTCGTGTCCGCTCCGGGAGCCGGGTACGCGCCTCAAGTCCTCACGTCACGAAAGCCACATTCGAGGCGTTCCGCGTCACGAAAGCCACATTCGAGACGCCCGCCCGTCGCCCACCGCCACCCTCAACGGAGCTTCGCACTGTTCTGACCGCGTCACGAAAGCCACATTCGTGACATCGGACCGCACCCGGCTCCGGCAGCAAGCGGCCCTCGGCCCCTTCTCGGCCAGCAGAACACGAATGTGGCTTTCGGAGCGTTTCCCGCCCCGAAAGCCACATTCGTGTCCGCGCCGAGAGCCGGGTACGCGCCTCAGGTGCCGCGGGAAAGCGGACCCGGCCGCCTCACCAGTAAACGGCGACGCCGACGTTCAGCAGGGCCAGCCCGCCGACCACCGGCAACCCGGCCTTGGGCAGCTTCCCCGGTTTGTGCGCCTCGAAAGCGACCACCAGCACCGCCAGCGCGATGACCAGTTTCACCGCGACCTTGACGTTGTTCGGCTCCACCGCGACCAGGCCGCTCGACGCGATGCCGACCAGCGCCGCGCCGGTCAGCACCTGCAGGCCCGAGCTGTGCAGCACCAGGGTCGGCACCCCGGTCCGCTTGGCGATCAGTTCCCCGGCCACCCCGCCGAGGATCCCGGCCATGCCCACCAGGTGCAGCACCACCAGGGTGCTGTACAGCACGTTCATCCGCACACAACTCCTTCGCTCCCGCCGGAGCACAGCCTACTACGCGACGTCGTATGACATCGCGTAGTAGGCCATCCGGAGCTACGCGGTCGGCACCGAAGCCACGCCCGGAGCCAGGAACGGCTTCCCGTTCACCTTCTCCGAGACCCCGCTCCGGTCCAGGTACGGCGTGATGCCGCCGAGCCAGAACGGCCAGCCCGCACCGAGGATCAGGCACAGGTCGATGTCCTGCGCCTCGGCGACCACACCCTCGTCGAGCATGATTCGCACCTCCTCGGCCAGCACCGACAGCGCCCGCTCCCGCAGCTGCTCCTCAGTGGACGGACGATCGCCCTGCTCCCACAACGCGACGACCTCGGGATCGACGGTGGCGTTGCCCTTGTCGTCCCACTGCCACACCGCGGACTTGCGTGCCTCGACGAACTTCGCCAGGTTCTGGCTCACCCCGAACCGGTCCGGGAACGCGCGGTGCATCGTCTCCGCCACGTGCAGCGCGACCGGCGGGCCGACCAGCTGCAGCAGCGTCAGCGGCGACATCGGCAGCCCCAGCGGGTCCAGCGCGCGGTCGGCCACCTCGAACGGCGTGCCCTCGTCGACCGCCGCCAGCACCTCGCCGAGGAAGCGGGTGAGCAGCCGGTTGACCACGAACGCGGGCGCGTCCGAGACCAGCACGCTCGACTTCTTCAGCTGCTTGCCGACCGCGAACGCGGTGGCCAGCGAGGCGTCGTCGGTCCGCTCGCCGCGCACGATCTCCAGCAGCGGCAGCACCGCGACCGGGTTGAAGAAGTGGAAGCCCACCACCCGCTCCGGGTGCCGCAGCTTCGACGCCATCTCGGTGATCGACAGCGACGAGGTGTTCGTCGCCAGGATCGCCTCCGGCTTCACGTGCTCTTCGACCTCGGCGAAAACCTGCTGCTTGACGCCGAGTTCCTCGAACACCGCCTCGATGACGAAGTCCGCGTCGGCGAAGGCCGCCTTGTCCAGCGAGCCGGACACCAGCGCCTTGAGCCGGTTCGCCGCATCGGGCGAAACCCGCTTCTTGGCCAGCAGCTTGTCGATCTCGCCGTGCACGTAGCCGACACCGGAGTCCACCCGCTCCTGGTCGATGTCGGTGAGCACCACCGGCACCTTCAGCCGCCGCACGAACAGCAGCGCCAGCTGGCTGGCCATCAGCCCGGCACCGACGATGCCGACCTTGTTCACCGGCCGCGCCAGCGACTTGTCCGGCGCCCCGGCCGGTCGCTTGGCGCGCTTGTTGACCAGGTTGAACGAGTACAGCCCGGCCCGCAGCGTGTCGGTCATCAGCACGTCGGCCAGCGCCTCGGTCTCCGCCGCGTACCCGCGGTCGAGATCGTTGGCCCGCGCCAGTTCCAGCAGTTCCACGGCCTTGTTCGCGCCGGGCGACGCGCCGCGCGTCTTGCCGTCCACAATGGACTTCGCGCGGGCGATGGCGGCGTCCCACCCGGCACCGCGGTCGATCTCGCGACGCGGCGGGGTGAGCTCACCGCGCACCACCTTCGCCAGCCACAGCAGCGACTGCTCCAGGTAGTCCGCCGAACCGAAGAGCTCGTCCACGATGCCCAGTTCCGCGGCCTGCGCGGGCTTGAGCATCTTGTTCTGGCTCAGCGCGTTCTCGATGATCACGGTGACCGCCGCGTCCGGCCCGATCAGGTTCGGCAGCAGCTGCGTGCCGCCCCAGCCGGGGAACAGGCCGAGGAAGACCTCGGGAAAGGCGATCGCCGCGGTGTTCTCCGCCAGCGTGCGGTAGTGGCACGACAACGCCAGCTCGAGCCCGCCGCCCATCACCGCGCCGTTGACGAAGGCGAAGGTCGGGATCTTCGACTCGGTGAGCCGCCGGAACACGTCGTGCCCGGTCTGCGCGATCTGCAGCGCCAGGTCGCGCCCGGCGATCTGCTCCACGCCGGACAGGTCCGCGCCGACGGCGAAGATGAACGGCTTGCCGGTCACCGCGATGGCCACCGGCTCGGCCGCGAACGCCTCGTCGATCGCCGCGTTCAGGCTGACCAGGCTCTGCGGGCCGAAGGTGGACGGCCGGGTGTGGTCGTGGCCGTTGTCGATGGTGATCAGCGCGACCTGGCCGGCCAGGCCCGGCACGGTGATCAGCCGGGTGACCGCGCGGGTCACCACCTCGTCGGGGAAGGCCGCCTCGGCCTCTGCTGCGGAAATCACTTGTTCCCCTCCCAAGCCGGGTTCTCCCAGATGACCGTGCCGCCCATGCCGATGCCGATGCACATGGTGGTCAGGCCGTAGCGCACGTCCGGCCGCTCGGCGAACTGCCGCGACAGCTGCGTCATCAGCCGGACGCCGGACGAGGCCAGCGGGTGCCCGCAGGCGATCGCGCCACCCCACTGGTTGACCCGCGGGTCGTCCTCGGCGATGCCGAAGTGGTCGAGGAAGGCCAGCACCTGCACGGCGAAGGCCTCGTTGATCTCGAACAGGCCGATGTCCGAAATGGACAGTCCGGTGCGGGCGAGCAGCTTCTCGGTGGCCGGCACCGGGCCGATGCCCATCACCTCGGGCTCGACACCGGCGAACGCGTAGCTGACCAGCCGCATGCCGACCGGCAGGCCCAGTTCCTCGGCCACGTCCTCGGCGGCCAGGATGGCGCCGGTGGCGCCGTCGTTCAGCCCGGCGGCGTTGCCCGCGGTGACCCGGCCGTGCGGCCGGAACGGGGTCTTCAGCCCGGCGAGCTGCTCGACGGTGGTGCCGGGACGCGGCGGCTCGTCCTCGGTGGCCAGGCCCCAGCCCAGCTCGGCGTGGCGGGTGGCGACCGGCACCAGCTCGGGGCCGATCTTGCCCGCCTTCACCGCGTCGGCGTAGCGCTCCTGGCTGCGCGCGGCGTAGGCGTCGGTGCGCTGCTTGGTGATCTCGGGGTAGCGGTCGTGCACGTTCTCCGCGGTCTGGCCCATCACCAGCGCGGTCGGGTCGACCAGCTTGTCGGCGATGATGCGCGGGTTCGGGTCCACGCCCTCGCCCATCGGGTGGCGGCCCATGTGCTCGACCCCGCCGGCGATGGCGATGTCGTAGGCACCGAAGCCGATGCCGCTGGCGGTGGTGGTGACCGCGGTCATCGCGCCGGCGCACATGCGGTCGATGGCGAAGCCGGGCACCGACTTCGGCAGCCCGGCCAGCAGCGCCGCGGTGCGGCCGATGGTCAGCCCCTGGTCCCCGGTCTGCGTGGTGGCCGCGATGGCGACTTCGTCCACACGCTCTGGCGGCAGTTCCGGATGGCGCCGCAGCAGTTCCCTGATGACCTTGACCACCAGGTCGTCGGCGCGGGTACCCGCGTAGATGCCCTTGTCTCCGGCCTTGCCGAACGGCGTGCGCACCCCCTCGACAAATGCCACGTTGCGCACTGCTCGTGCTGACACGGGTGCTCCTCACTCGGATCGGGTGTTCGGATACCCGCGACCATAGCGCTGGTTACCCGTCGGTAACCAGCGCTGTGGTCCAGTCGAGTGGTGGACACCACGTCAGCGCAGGCCGTTGTGGGTGGCGCTCATCAGCACGCCGGTGTCACCGGACATCTCCCAGATCATCGCGCCGAGCAGGCCCTTCTCCTTGATCCAGGCGGTTTTCTTCCCGATGGACCACGCGTCGTCGAAGGTCCACCACTGCCCGCCGTTGCCGGTGAAGCACGAGGTCGCCACCGCGGCCTCGTCGTGGTGCACGATGCAGTTCGGCACGCTCGCCACCAGGTTCGAATAACCTCGTGTGCCCGCTTCCTCGGCGAACTGCCCCGGCGCCGCGCCGTTGGCCGCCTGCCACTCACCGGCCTTGCCGCCGTCGGTCACGCCCTGCCAGCCGCGGCCGTAGAAGGCC
Organism: Amycolatopsis albispora; assembly: GCF_003312875.1. Taxonomy (NCBI): domain Bacteria; kingdom Bacillati; phylum Actinomycetota; class Actinomycetes; order Pseudonocardiales; family Pseudonocardiaceae; genus Amycolatopsis; species Amycolatopsis albispora. Next base: position 3,008,723 of record NZ_CP015163.1, on the reverse strand, counting down.
AGCCCGACGGTCAGCTTGCGCGGGTTCACCCCGGCGTCGAGGTACGGCTTGATCGCGTTCTCCACGCTGAAGTGGAAGTTGTACGGGTCGTCGGGGTCGGTGTACAGGTTGCCCTGGTGCCCGGTGCGGTTCGGCTCCCACGAGTTGTCGCTGCCCGCGCCGTGGAAGTCGTAGCCCTGCACGTTGAAGATGTCCAGCGAGTTCGCCACCGGGCCCAGTTCCCAGCCCGCCTCGATCTTCGCCGGGTCGGCCGGGGTGAACGCGGTCAGCTGGTAGCGCTTGCCGTGCTGCGCGCCGAGTTCGTCCATCTGCCGGCGGAACTCGTTGATCAGCAGGGTGTTGTTCACCTTGTCCGCCGGGCTGACGTGGTTGCCGGGATGGCCTTCCGCGCCGGGCCATTCCCAGTCGAGGTCGATGCCGTCGAAGATGCCCGCCGCGGTGCCCGGCCCGCCGGCGCCGTTGTAGACCGGCAGATTGCCCTTGAGATAGATGTCCAGGCAGGAGGCGACGAACTTCTTGCGCGCGGCGTCGGTGGCGGCCACGTCGGAGAAGTACTTCGAATAGGTCCAGCCGCCGAGCGAGATGAGCACCTTCAGGTGGGGGTGCTTCGCCTTGAGCTTCTTGAGCTGGTTGTAGTTGCCGCGCAGCTTCTCCCAGCCGGTGTCGGCCACGCCGTCGACCGACTGCGCCGCCGACATCGGGCGGCTGTAATCAGCCTCGGCGTCACCGGCGCCGTCGCCCTGGTTCGGGTCCTGCGGGTTCGGCGTGGTGCCCTTGGTGACGCCCTGCAGGCAGGTCAGGTTCACCGGATCGATGTTGCCGAAGGCGTAGTTCAGGTGGGTCAGCTTCGCCGCCGCGCCGTTGGTGTCGAGGTTGCGCACGAAGAACTGGCGGCCGTAGATGCCCCACTGCACGAAGTAGCCGATCTTCGCGTACCCGCCGACGATGTCGCCGGTTTTCGCGGTGACCGTGTTGCTCGGTGCCGAGGTGTTGTCGTAGCCGTCGCGGGCACGCACCGAGAAACTGTACGAAGTGGACGGTGTCAGCCCGCTGATCTTGGCGCTGGTGGTGGTCACCGTGGCGGCCAGCGCGGTGCCGCGGTAGACGTCGTAGGCGGCCACGCCGGTGTTGTCGGTGCTCGCGGTCCACGCCAGCGAGACGCTGCCCGCGTCGGTTCCGGTGGTGTGCAGGTTGCCCGGCGCGCTCGGGGCCAGGGTGTCGTCGGCCGGGTTGTTCGTGCGCACGGCCAGCGGTGCGGACGCGGGGGAGGCGAGCCCGGCGGTGTCCTTCGCGACGACGGTGAACGAGTAGCCGGTGTTCGGAGTCAGCCCGGTGATCGTCGCGGTGGGGCTGGTGACCGTGGTGGCCTTGGTGTTGCCGTTGAACACGTCGTAACCCGCCACGGGCAGCGAACCCGGCGCCGACGCGGTCCAGGTGAGCGTCACCGACTTCGTCGTTTTCACCGTGGCCTGCACGTTCGAAGGTGCCGACGGCGGGGTGTCGGGGGAGCCGTCGCAGTTGGCGTTCGCGATCCGGCACGCGGTCGGGGTGGCCGCCGCGCTGAGCTGGAACGTCGGGCTGTACGGATAGGTGGATTTCCCGGGCTGCAGCGTGTTGATGTAGTGCGCCGGGGCCAGGGTGACCTCGGTGCCGTGCTGGGTGACGGTGCCGTGCTGGCCGCTGGTGGCGGTGACCCCGGCGGGCAGCCGGAAGGTGATCGTCCAGCCGGAGACGGCGGTGGACCCGGTGTTGGTCACCTGGTACTCGCCGGTGGTGCCGGTGAGGGTGAACGCGGCGGTCAGCGGGCTGGCGGCGGCCGCGGGTCTGCCGAGCGCCGCCGAAACCGTGATCGCCAGCAGGAAGGACAGCAGTGCGCTGAGCAATCGGCGTGGGGTGTGCCGCATGGCCTGATCCTTTGCGCGAGGACGGGATAGTGGTCCAGACCATTCCACGCTAGCGGGCGACCGGTGATAGGTATAGACCATTGTTCAACTGGGTCGATCCAGCCCACCCGCGCGGCACCTGGCACCATTCCAGCGTGCGGAACACGGGCAGAGTGGGCAGACCGCGGGCCAACGGCGTCGCGGCGAGCAGGCACGACGCGCGCGAGGCCGTGCTCGACGCGGCCGCCGAGCTGTTCACCACGGCCGGGTACACGGCCACGACCACCCGCGCGATCGCGGAACTGGCCGGGCTGCGGCAGGCCTCGCTCTACTACCACTTCCCGGCGAAGGAGGACCTGCTCGCCGCGCTGCTCGCGGAGACGGTGGACCCGTCGCTGGCGGTGGCCAGGGAACTGCTGGGGGAGCTGGCCCCGGCCGAGGTCCGGCTGTGGGCGCTGAGCTACTCCGACATCCGCCTGCTCGGCACCGCCCGGCACAACCTCGGGGTGCTGTGCCTGCTGCCCGAGGTCAAGGCGCTGAACCTGACCGGCTTCCGGGCCGCGCGCGCCGAGCTGAAGGACTGCTACCGCGCGCTGATCGCCGAGGCCGGGGCGGAACCGGCGTCGCTGGACATCTGCACCAGCCTGGCGTTCGGCCTGGTGGAAAGCGTCGCGTCGGCTCGCCGTGACAACCCGCGGCTGGACGTGGAAGCCCACGCGCGCCACGGCGCCGACGCCGTGCTGCGCCTGGCGGGCCTGCCGGGCGCGAGCGGTTCGGTGCGGGCGGCGGGCCTGGCGTTGCTCGAAGCCGCCGCCCTCGAGTGCTCGCGCGTCTAGGTGTACTGCCCCGGGAGGTTGGGAACGCGGCTGGCGGGTGGGTGGCCGCCGAGTGCGGTGTGGCCGCGGTGGTGATTGTAGGTGTGTAGCCAGCCGGGGAACGCGTCACGTCGTGCTTGTTCTGACTGGTAGGGGCGGGCGTAGGCCCATTCGTCGAGCAGGGTGCGGTTGAAGCGTTCGACTTTGCCGTTGGCCTGGGGTCGGTAGGGGCGGGTGCGTTTGTGGCTGATGCCGGCAGTGGCGAGGGTGTCGCGCCAGGCGCGGGATGTGTAGCAGGAGCCGTTATCGGTCAGGACCCGCTCGACGGTGATGCCGTGGGCGGCGAAGAAGGTCTGAGCGCGGAGCCAGAACGCCACCGCGGTGTCTTTCCTCTCGTCGGGCAGGATTTCGCTGTAGACGAGCCGGGAGTGGTCGTCGAGGGCGTTGTGCAGGTAGCTGTAGCCGATCGGTGCCCGGTTGTTGCGGCGTTCGGTGGTGGTGGCGCGGGCGTTGCGCCGGGAGTGGGCGCGCCCGAGTACCCGGTGCCCGCCGCCGTGGGGGATGTTGCCCAGCTTCTTGATGTCCACGTGCACCAGTTCGCCGGGGGTGGCGCGTTCGTAGCGGCGGATCGGGCGGCCGGTGGCCCGGTCGAGATGGGCCAGCCGCGCCAGGCCGAACCGGGCCAGTACCCGATGCACGGTGGAAGGCACCAGGCGCAGGAAGAACGCGATCCGCGCCGGCCCCCACCGCCGCAACACCCGGACCTTGATGATCCGCCGCTCGGTGCGCGTCGGGGTTCTGCGCGGGCTGGAATGCGGGCGTGAGGACCGGTCGATCATGCCCGCCTCGCCCTCGGCGCGGTATCGGCCAGCCCACCGCCGCGCGGTGGACACCGAGACCTGGAACCGCTCCGCGGCCCGCCGCAGCGGCCACTGATCGTCCACGACACAACGAGCCAGGCAGCCTGCCTACCGGGGTCAAGGGTGCGTTAGCGTGGGTCACGAGGGCCTCCGTGGGCTTGGTGCAGATGTCGCAATCCACACCGAACCCGGAGGCCCTCCCTCATACCAAGATCATCCGACTACGTGTCCCCACGTTCGCAACCTCCCGGGGCAGTACACCTAGTTCTCGGCCGTGGCCGCCAGCGCCTTCACCAGCGCGGGCACGGTCAGCTCGAGCTGCCACGGACGGGCCCCGCCCGCACGCAGCACCTCGGCCACCCCGGCCTCGTCGCGGTTCTCCGGCGGCCGCCAGCAGGTGCGGCGGACCAGCTCGGGCAGCAGCAGGTTCTCCACCGGCAGCCGGTGGTGCTCGGCCAGCGCGGTGAGCGCGGCCCGCGCCGCGGACAGCCGGGCCGCGGCGTCCGGGTCCTTGTCGGCCCAGCGGTTCGGCGGCGGCGGGCCGTCGGTGGGCTGGGCGGGCAGCGGCAGCTCCGACTTGGGCAGCGCACGCGCCACCTGCAGCGGCCGCAGCCAGGTCGAGGCGAACTTGCGCTGGACGCGCCCGCTGAACACCGGCAGCGCCTGCAGTTCGGCGGTGGTCTTCGGATCGGCGAGCACCGCGCTGACGATCGCGCTGTCCGGCAGCACCCGGCTGGGTGCCCGGTCGCGCTTGCGCGCCATCTCGTCGCGGATCTGCCAGAACTCCCTGACCGCGGCCAGGCCACGCGGGGAGCGGATCTTGTGGATGCCGGAGACCCGGCGCCACGGTTCGGCCCTCGGTGGGGGCGGGGGAGCGGTGCGGACCGCCTCGAACTCCTGCCGCGCCCAGTCGAGCTTGCCCTGTGCTTCGAGTTCGGCTTCGAGCTTCTCGCGCAGCGGGATCAGCAGTTCGACGTCCAGCGCGGCGTAGTTCAGCCAGTCGACCGGCAGCGGGCGGCGGGACCAGTCGGCCGCGCTGTGCCCCTTCTCCAGCTGGTAGCCGAGCAGCCGCTCGACCAGCGTGCCGAGCGCGACCCGGTCGTACCCGGCCAGCCGCCCGGCCAGCTCGGTGTCGAACAGGGCGGTCGGGCGCAGGTCAAGCTCGGCGAGGCAGGGCAGGTCCTGGGAAGCCGCGTGCAGCACCCATTCGGCGCCGTTGAGCACGTCGGCGAGCGGCCCCAGCTGCCCGCTCAGCGGGATGGGGTCGACGAGGAAGGAGCCCACGCCCTCCCGGCGCAACTGCACCAGGTAGGCCTTGGGCCAGTAGCGGTAACCGGAGGCCCGCTCGGTGTCCACCGCGATCGCGCCGGTGCCTTCGGCGATCCGGGCGCAGGCGTGTGCCAGCGCCTCCGGGTCCGCGATGACCCCGGGGGTCCCTTCGGCCGGTTCCCTCAGCGGAATCGGCGCCGGCGAGTCCGGCGAACCGGGCGTCGCGCCGTCCTGATCAGCGGTATCCACCCCATGACCCTACGGTAAGGGCCGGCCGCGCCTGGCCGGCCCTTACCGCAGTGTGCCTGACTAGCGGATGACGCCCGCGCGCATGGCCAGTGCGACCATCTGCGCCCGGTCACCGGTGCCGAGCTTGCGGCCGATCCGCGACAGGTGGGACTTCACCGTGAGCGCGGAGAGGCTGAGCTCCTCACCGATTTCCTTGTTGGACTGGCCGTCGGCGACGAGCTGCAGCACCTCCACCTCGCGAGCGGACAGCTCGCGCGGGGTGTTGTCGGTGCCGGCGACCCTGGTGCCGGTGGCCAGGACGGGAGCGACGCTCGGATCGGCGTAGACGCCGCCCTCGAGCACCCTGCGCACGCCGTCGGTGACCACCACCGGCGACGCGGACTTCAGCAGGTATGCCTGGGCGCCCGCCTGGAACGCCGAACGCACCGCGTACGGATCGTCCGAGGACGCGAGCACCACCACGCGAGGCCAGCCATGGCTACGGAGTTCCGTGACCAGCTCGATGCCGCTGCCATCGGGCAGGCCGAGATCGAGGATGGCCAGGTCGCACGGCCCGGTGGCCGTCGCCCTCGCCCTCGCCTCGGCCACCGTGGCGGCCTCGTGAACGGTGCCCGCACCCATCTGTGCGAGTCTTGCTGCGATTGCCTCCCTCAACAACGGGTGGTCATCGACCACCAGTACGGAAAAAAGTTCTTCCCGCGGGTGCGGAACCATGCTCGCCGGCAATGCACCGGCTGGCGTGGAACGGACGGCCTGAGATAAGCCGACGGCAGCCACGTCACTACCTCCCTGGAGTCGGTCGTGCCCCCCGACCGGCACCGGGACTTTCGGCCAATCAGCCGCGCCAGCTTTAGACCGAAAGTGGTGTCGTCGAAGGCACTCTAGCCGCCCGAGAGGGTCAGTGGGGGGATCGAACGGGTACGGATCTGGATCGAGTCGTCACTCCATGGCATCGTCGTCACACGATCGGGGTAGTAATGCGCATCTGGCTAACAGATGCCTGAAGACCGGCGATGAACAGAGGTTGCTGCCACCCGGATGGGCGTGCATTCGCTACGTGCATCCGCAGAGGAACACTCTCGCGGGTACTCCGGGGCCTCCGCTACGGCCGGTCGGGGGAGGCACGCGCGGTCTGGCCGACCGGACCACCGGGTCCCAGTTGTCCGGTGGACAACCGGATGAACGCGTGTTTTCCGGACATAACAGTCACATCGCGCATCCGCTGTGTGACGGACTGCGGGATTCCGGCGCCTGGCCGCCGGTGCCGTCCCCCATCCGCCGAACCCCCGCGGGGGAGACCCGCGAGCCTCTCCGGGCAAACCGCCCACATCGATCCGGGCGGCTGGTTAGAGTGTGCGCGGTCCGCCGGGCGATGACCGGTTCGACGAGATTCCGGTAGCCGGGCGTAATGGGGGTTTCACACGAATGGCTGACGTGCTCATTGTGGTGCTGCTCGTCCTGGTGCTGGCCGCGCTGGTGGTGGTCGGGGTGCTCCTGGCCCGCCGCGGCCGGTCCGCGCCGAAGGCCGAAGCACCACGCGCCGACCCGTTCGGCTCCGGTGACGTGGACGCGGTGCGCGGGGATCCGCGGACGCTGGGCCCCGGGGCGATCGCCGAAATCCGCGGTGAGTCCTACGCCGTGCGCGGCACGCTGCGGCTGACCGAGGACGGCTGGTCGTGGACCGAGCACCTGCTGGAGAACGCCGCGGGCCGCCGGTTCTGGCTGTCCGTGGAAGAGGACCCGGAGCTGGAGCTGGTGCTGTTCACCGCCCTGACCGACGTGACGGTCACCCCGGGCAAGACCATCGAGCTGGACGGCCGGACCTACCGCCACCAGGAGTCCGGCACCGCCACCTTCACCGCCGAGGGCACCACCGGCCTCGACTCCGGCGGGACCGTGCACTACCAGGACTACGCCGCCGGTGACGACGCCCGGCTGTCGCTGGAGTCCTACGGCCAGAGCGGGAAGTGGGAGGTCAGCCGCGGTGAAGTGCTGTCGCGGTACGAGGTGCGGATCTACCCGCCGGCGGGCTGACCGGGGCGGACTGGGGAAGAGGACGACGTGAAATACCGGCTGTGGTTCGTGCTGGGCGGGGTGCTGGCGGTGATCGCGCTGATCATCGCGGTGAACCTGCTGTTCTTCGGCGGGACGAGCGTGGCGAACTTCGTGGACAACGAGTTCGACCGCGACACCTCGCAGGACTTCGACACCGACGTGCGCTCCTACACCTCGGGTGAGAAGCCGAGCGCGGTGTCGACGCTGATCGTCACCGACTGGAAGCCGCTGGCGCAGTCGGCCGACAATTCGGGCATCTACCTGCGGTATTCATCGGATGCCGTGGTCATCACCCCGCGGGGGACCGGCTCGACCATCCAGGTGATGGACGTGGACCGGGCCTACCGGCGCTACGGGCACACCAGCGGGTACTGGGGCTGGACCTCCACGCACGGCGGTGACTTCCGCGGCCGCGGACCGGGGGCGGGCAAATGAGCCAGACCGAACCGAAGAAGCCGGGCAAGGGCTGCGCCTGGTTCCTGGTCGCGCTGATCGTGGCCGGGGTGGCGTGGGGCGTGTTCAGCGAGGTCGGTGGTGCGGCGCCGCCGGACCCCGGCAAGTTCCACAACGCCGACACGACTTCGTATTCCGACGGCACCAGGTACGGCGGTGGGTTGCTGCCCGCATTCAGCCCGGCCGCGCAGGAGGAGCTGACCCAGGGGCTCGCCGAGCTGGAGAAGGCGTACGGCATCTGCTTCGGGTGGAGCCTGGAGGACGGTTCGACGAAGAAGGTGCAGCTCGGCTCGAGCCGGGGGCCGGGCGTCGCGGCGAACACCTGCCCGCGCTGGCTGGAGACACGGGTGGCCGTCGGGTACAGCACCGACAGCTCCGAATCACCGGACGGCGTCCGGGTGTCGGCGGCTGGCTCGCCCGAGTTCACGAAGCTGCCCCGCGAGGACGACTTCGCGCGGCTCGGGGTGAACGGCCCGGCGCTGGTGGAGGACCCGGTGGGCGGCACCGGGCACGCGGCGCTCGGGCTGCCGCTGCTGATGGTCGAGTCGGGCGCGCTGCAGGCGGTGCCCACCCCACCCCCGGCGGACCGGCCCACCCCGCGGCCACTGGGGCGGGCGGGCAGTTCGGACTTCCCACTGAGCACGACGCTCACTTTGTCCGGGCTCGGTGTGGGGATCGTGGTGTGCGTAGTGCTGGGCTTCTGGATGCGTTCGCGGGCACGAAAGAAGAACGCGGGTTCGGCGCCTGCCGGGCCGCAGCCAGGCCAGCAACCGCCGGGCTACCCGCCGCGCTCCGGCCAGCAGGGCCAGCCTCCGCAACCCGGCCAGCAGAGTCAGCCGGGGCAACCGGGCCACTCAACGCAGCCCGGGCACCAGGGCCAGCCGGGGCAACCGCAGCCTGGCCACCCAGGGCACCAGGGCCAGCCATCGCAGCCCGGGCAGCAGGGGCAGCCGGGCCAACCCGGGCAGTCGGGCCAGCCTGGGCAGCCGGGCCAGGCCACGCAGCCGGGGCACTCGGGGCAGTCACCGCAGTCAGGCCAGCCGAGCCCGCCCGGTCAGTCAGGCCAGCCCGGTCATGCCGGGCAGCAGCCGGGGTGGGGTGGGCAGGCGTATCCCCAGCAGCCCCCGTACCCGCCTCACCCCCAACAGCCCTGGCCACCATCCGGCCGCTGACGCTGAACCCCAACCCAAGCACCGATAAGCACTGAAAGGCGACCATGTCCGAACTCGTTCTCGGCCTGCTGGCCACGCTGGCCTACGGCGCGGTCGGCACCATCCTGATGGCGCTCGGCTTCGTGCTGGTCGATCTCGCCACGCCCGGCAAGCTCCGCGAGCTGATCTGGGTGCAGGGCAACCGCAACGCGTCGGTGCTGCTGGCGTCCGGGCTGCTCGGCGTCGGCGTCATCGTCACCACGGCGATCATCACCAGCGACAGCGACCTGGTCACCGGCCTGATGTCCACCGTGGTCTTCGGCCTGGCCGGGCTGGCGCTGATGTCCATCGCGTTCGTGCTGCTGGACCTCGCCACCCCGGGCAAGCTCGGCGAGATCCTGGCCCGCCCCGAACCGCACCCGGCGGTGTGGGTCTCGGCCGCGGTGCACGTCGCGGTGAGCGCGATCATCGCCGCCGCCATCACGTGACCGCCACCCAAGAGAGCATTCGGGCGCCCCGCACGCGCCTGGCCAGGGCCGCGGTCCTGCTCGCCGTTTTCATCTGCGCGGCCTGCGGCCTGGTCTACGAACTCGCGCTGGTCGCGCTCGGCAGCTACCTGATCGGCGACACCGTCGGGCAGGCCTCGATCGTGCTGTCGGTGATGGTTTTTGCGATGGGCGTCGGCGCGTTGCTGGCCAAGCCGCTCCAGCGCCGCGCCGAGGCCGCGTTCGCGGGCATCGAAATCGCGCTGGCGTTGCTCGGCGGGCTCAGCGTGCTGCTGCTCTACGCCGCCTACGCCTGGCTGAGCCTGTACGTGCCCGCGCTGGTGGTGATCGCGCTGCTGCTGGGCATGCTGATCGGCGCCGAGATCCCGCTGCTGATGGCGCTGCTGCAGCGGATCCGCAAGCAGGACGCGGGCAGCGCGGTGGCCGACCTGTTCGCCGCGGACTACGTCGGCGCGCTGCTCGGCGGGCTGGCTTTCCCGTTCCTGCTGCTGCCGGTGTTCGGCCAGATCCGCGGTGCGCTGCTGGTCGGCGCGGTGAACGCGATCGCCGGGCTGGGCCTGGTGCTCACCGTGTTCCGCAAGCGGCTGCGGCGGCGGACGCAGGCCATCCTCGCGGTGGCGGCGGTCGGCGTGACCGTGGTGCTCACCGCGACCTTCGCCTTCGCCGGGCAGTTCGAACTGTCCGCGCGGCAGGCCCTCTACGCCGACCCCGTCGTGCACGCCGAACGCACGCCGTACCAGGAGATCGTGATCACCGAGTCGGTCAACCTGAGCGGACCGCCGGACGTGCGCTTCTACCTCAACGGCGACCTGCAGTTCAGCTCGGTCGACGAGTACCGCTACCACGAGGCGCTCGTGCACCCGGTGCTCGCCGGTCGCCACGAGAGCGTGCTGATCCTGGGCGGCGGCGACGGCCTCGGGCTGCGTGAAGTGCTGCGCTACCCGGACGTCCGGAACGTGACGCTGGTCGAGCTGGACCCCGAAGTGGTGCGGCTGGCCAGGTCCCAGCCCGAACTGCAGGCGATGAACCGGGGCGCGTTCAACGATCCGCGGGTCCAGGTGGTCAACGCCGACGCGTTCACCTGGCTGCGCGAGAACGCCGCGCGGTACGACTCGATCATCGTCGACATGCCCGATCCCGACTCCACGGCGACCGCGAAGCTGTACTCGGTCGAGTTCTACGCGCTGGTCCGGCGGGCGATGGCCGACGGCGGACGGCTGGTCGTGCAGGCCGGATCACCGTACTTCGCGCCGCGCTCCTACTGGTGTGTCGAGTCGTCGCTGCGGGAGGTCGGCCTGCGCACGGTGCCTTACTACATGTCGGTGCCGAGCTTCGGGGACTGGGGCTTCCACCTGGCCGCGGTGAACAGCGAGCCCGAACTCGCGCTTTCGCCCGCCGCGCCGCCGTTGCGTGCGCTGGATACCGAATCGCTGCGCGCGTCCGCCGTCTTCCCGGTGGATCGACGGCGCATCCCGGACGTGCCTTCGTCCTCGTTGATGCAGCCCCGGGTGCTCGACTACGCGAAGGACGAATGGCGCGCCTACTAGGAACCCGAGCGTTGTTCGAACAAGGACACGCCCACCGGCGGTAGGCCGACGACGCTGGACATCAGCTGCACGAACGCCTCGCCGTGCGGGCGCAGGCCCGCGTCGTCCGGCGTCCAGGACGCCCGCAGCTCGAGGTCGTCGGTGCGGGCGGGCCCGGCGATGTCGCCGAAGCGGGCCGACGAGGTTTCGGTGACCGTGCCGCCGAGCGCGGTGTACCCGGCGCCGGTGGCCTCCAGCGCGTCGGTCAGCCACGACCAGCCGACGGCGGGCAGGAACGGGTCGGTGGCCAGCTCGCGGTCGAGTTCGGCACGGACGTAGACCACCATGCGCAGCACCCCGTTCCAGCCCTCCTGGCCGTCCGGGTCGTGCAGCAGCACCAGCCTGCCCGACGCGAGCACGTCGGCAGGGCCGGTGACCTCGCAGCTGAGCGCGTACGCCCAGGGGGCGAGGCGCTGCGGGGCGCGCATCGGCTCGAGAACCACCTCCGGACGGGCGCGCACCGAACCCAGTGCCGCCACCGCCTCGCGGAAGAGGTCTGGCGCATGCGTCATCGCGGTCACGCTCTGGACTGTAGGCCGGAAAGTGCCCGCTGAGCTGGCGGACGCGCCGTCAGGTGCCTGGAAATCGGCCCTGACCTCCTGCGTGGCACGATGTAACCGATGTCTTCCTCTGCTTCAGCGCCCGCGAGCGCCACCGCGCGCCGCGCGCTGCCCGATGCCCCGTTCCTGCTGGCCGCGCGGGGTGAGCGGCCCAGCCGCCTGCCGGTGTGGTTCATGCGGCAGGCCGGTCGTTCGCTGCCCGAGTACCGCGAGCTGCGCGCGGGCACCGCGATGCTCGACGCCTGCTTCGACCCGGAGATGCTCGCGGAGATCACCCTGCAGCCGGTGCGGCGGCACGGCGTGGACGCGGCGATCCTGTTCAGCGACATCGTGGTGCCGCTGAAGGCGGCGGGTGTGGACATCGACATCGTCGCGGGCACCGGCCCGGTCGTGGCGTCGCCGGTGCGTGACGCCGCCGCGGTCGCCGCGCTGCCCGAGCTGGACGCCGAGCAGGTGGTCCCGGTTGCCGAGGGCGTGCGGCTGCTGGTCGAGCGGCTCGGCGAAACCCCGCTGATCGGGTTCGCCGGCGCGCCGTTCACGCTGGCGTCCTACCTGATCGAGGGCGGGCCGAGCCGCAACCACGAGCGCACCAAGGCGCTGATGCACTCCGAGCCGGAGGTCTGGCACGCGCTGGCGGACAAGCTCGCCGACATCGCGCTCGGCTTCCTGCGGGTGCAGATCGCCGCCGGGGTCGACGCGATCCAGCTGTTCGACTCGTGGGCGGGGGCGCTCTCGCCGCGTGACTACCGCGAGTTCGTGCTGCCGCATTCGGCGAAGGTGTTCGCCGGGGTGGCCGACTCGGGCGTGCCGCGGATCCACTTCGGCGTCGGCACCGGGGAACTGCTGTCCGACCTGCGCGACGCCGGTCCCGACGTGGTCGGGGTCGACTGGCGCGTGCCGCTCGACGAGGCCGTCCGACGGCTGACCGCCACCCGGCCCGGTTCGGCGCCGGTGGTGCAGGGCAACCTGGACCCGGCGCTGCTGTTCGGCTCGTGGCCGGTGCTCGAGGCCGAGGTGCGCCGGATCGCCGAGGAGGGCCGCGCGGCCGCCGCGCACATCTTCAACCTGGGACACGGCGTGCTGCCCGACACCGACCCCGAAGTGATCACCCGGGTGGTCGAACTCGTGCACTCGCTGTAACCGATGGTCACCAGGATCGCCGTGGTCGGCGGTGGCGTCTCCGGGTTCGCTGCGGCCTACCGGCTGCGCCGCCTGCTCGGTGCCGGGGCCGAGCTGACCGTGTTCGAGTCGACCGGGGTGATCGGCGGCAAGCTGCGCACCGGCACGCTGGCGGGACGGCCGTTCGACCTCGGCGCCGAAGCCTTTCTCGCCCGCCGTCCCGAAGCGGTGGCGCTGGCGCGGGAACTGGGGCTCGACGTGGTCCACCCGACCGGGGCACGGGCGACCGTGCGCGCGGGCGCGCAGGCGAGGCAGCTGCCGCCGGGCACGGTGATGGGCGTGCCCGCGAGCGCCGACGCGGTGGCCGGGGTGCTGTCTCCGGACGGGCTGGCGGCGGTGGCCGCCGAAGCCGCGTTGCCGCCGGTCGTGTTGCCCGAGGGTGACGTGCCCCTGGGCAGGCTGCTGCGGTCGCGCTTCGGTGACGAGTTGGTGGACCGCCTGGTCGACCCGCTGCTCGGCGGGGTCTACGCCGGGGGAGCGGACGGGCTCGGACTGCGCGCGACCATGCCGGGCCTGGCCGGTGCGCTCGACCGGGGAGCGGCCACACTGACCGAAGCCGCCGCGTCGCTGGTGCCCGCATCGCCGAGCGGCGCGCCGGTGTTCGGCACGCTCAGCTCCGGACTCGGCACCCTGATCGACCGGCTCGCCGCGGCGTCGGGCGCCGAGGTCCGCACCGGGACGACGGTTCGTGAACTGCATCGCCTGCCCGCCGGCTGGCGCCTGGTCGTCGGTGCCGCCGCCCCCGCCCACGCGCCGGAAGAGTCCACTGTGGACTTCGACGCGGTGCTGCTGGCGGTGCCGGCCCCGGCCGCCCGGCGGCTGCTCGACGGCGTCGCGCCCGCGGCGTCGTCGGCGTTCGGGCAGGTCGAACTGGCGTCGATGGCGGTGATCGGGCTGGCGCTGCCGCCGGGCACCGAGCTGCCGGACGCGTCGGGAGTGCTGGTCGGGGCGTCGGAGCGGCGCGCGGACGGCAGGCCGTTCGCGGTCAAGGCGTTCACCTTCTCGGCCAGGAAGTGGGCGCATCACACCGGCGACGACGGCGTGGTGCTGCTGCGCGGGTCGGTCGGCCGGTTCCGCGAGCCGGGCGCGCTGCACGCCGACGACGACGAACTGGTGCGGCTGGTGCTCGACGACCTCGCCGAACTGACCGGGGTGCGGGCCGAACCGGTGGACACCGTGGTCACCCGCTGGGGTGGCGGGCTGCCGCAGTACGGCGCCGGGCACACCGAGCTGGTCGCGTCGATCGACCGTGCCGTGGCCGGGCTGCCCGGCCTGGAAGTGGCGGGGGCCACGCTGCGTGGTGTCGGCATTCCCGCCTGCGTCGCCACCGCGGACGCCGCCGCCGCGAGGCTGGCGGAGTTTGCGAAGATGGACGCATGGCGCGGCTGAACTACAACGAGCTCAACGACACCATTCGCTACACCGCCTGGTCGGTGTTCCGGGCCGAACCGGGCCGGCTGCCCGAGGACCGCGGCCCCGCCGCGCGCGAGACCGCCGAGTTCCTCGACGGTCTCGAGAGCAAGGGCGTGGTGGTGCGCGGGGTGTACGACGTCGCCGGCCTCCGCGCCGACGCGGACTACCTGATCTGGTGGCACGCCGAGGAGATCGAGCAGGTGCAGGCCGCCTACACCGGGTTCCGGCGGACCCCGCTCGGGCGGGCTTCGGTGCCGGTGTGGAGCCAGGTCGCGCTGCACCGGCCCGCGGAGTTCAACCGCAGCCACATCCCGGCGTTCCTGGCGGGGGAGGAGCCGCGGAAGTACGTGTGCGTGTACCCGTTCGTGCGGTCGTACGAGTGGTACCTGCTGCCGGACGAGGAGCGTCGCAAGATGCTCGCCGACCACGGCAAGGAGGCGCGGGACTACCCGGACGTGCGAGCGAACACGGTCGCTTCGTTCGCGCTGGGTGACTACGAATGGATCCTGGCCTTCGAGGCGGACGAGCTGCACCGGATCGTCGACCTGATGCGGCACCTGCGCGGCACGGAGGCGCGGCTGCACGTGCGGGAGGAGATCCCCTTCTACACCGGCACGCGGGTGCCGCCGGCGGAGCTCATCCAGAACCTGCCGTAGCGACGGGGTGGCATAGGCCACTTGGCAACGACGGCGGTAAGGTGGCCCACATGTCTTTCCCCGAGATCAACCGGAAGCAGAAGCAACTGCGCCACGACGTCGACGACGTGTACGAACTCCTCGACGACACGAACAAGAGAGTCGACGTCATCGACAAGCGGATCGATGGCATCGACACGAGGGTCGACGCCATCGACACGAAGGTGGCGTCGGTCCTCGAAGTGCAGCATGACCACGGTGCTCAGCTGAGCCGGATGCAGGCCACGCTGGAAGCACACACCGAGGCGCTCGCCCACCACGAGACCCGGTTCGACACCATCGACACCCGCCTGAACCGAATCGACACCCGGCTGGATGGCTTGGATACCCGACTCGGCGAGTACGACGCTCGGTTCGGCCGGATCGAAACCCGGCTGGACGGGCATGACATCGAGTTCGAGAACATCAAGGTTCGCCTGGACGCCCAGTCGCTGATGCTCAGCGGTCAGGCGGCCAAGATCGACAGTCAAGGGGCCATGCTCGATAGGCAAGGCGCCATGCTCGACAGCCAGGCGGCCAAGCTCGACAGCCAAGGTGCCAAGATCGATAGCCAAGGGGTCAAGCTCGACAGTCACGGAGCCAAGCTCGACAGCCAGGGCGAGCAGTTGAGGCAGATCATCGAGCTGTTGAGCGGGCAGCGGCCCGAGAGCAACTGAGGGAACGTGATCGAAGAAGAACTCGCCGCGGTGTGGCGGCAGGTCAGCGGGGAAAGCCTGCCGCCGGGGGCGGTGGCGGTCGGGGGCGAGGAGTCCGTGCTGCCCGGGCCGTTCCGGGTGGCGGCCGCCGCGGCGGCCAGTGTCGGGGTCGCGACGCTCGCCGCGGGTGAGTTGCTTCGGGTGCGGGGGATCGAGCCGCCGCCGGTCGCGGTTGACCTGCGGCATGCGGTGGCTTCGTTCCACAGTGAGCGCCACCTCCGGGTGGACGGCCAGGTCCCCGGCGAGCTGTGGGCGCCGTTGACCGGCGACTACCTCGCCACCGACGGGTGGGTCCGGCTGCACTGCAACTACCCCCGCCACGTCGCCGCCGTCTGCTGGGGGCTCGGCACCGCCGCTACCCGCGAGGCGGTCACCGAGGCGGTCGCCAAGCGCCGCGCCCGCGAGGTGCAGGAGGCGGTGATCGCGGCCGGTGGGGCGGCCGCGTTGCTGCGCACCCGCCAGGACTGGCTGAACCACCCGCAGGGCGAAGCCGTCGCGGGACAGCCGCTGGTCGAGCTGCGCCAGACCGGCGACGCGCTGCCGAAGCGGCTGTTCGAGTCGGACCGCCCGCTCGGCGGGGTCCGCGTGCTCGAACTGACCCACGTCATCGCCGGGCCGGTGGCGGGGCGAGTGCTCGCCGCGCACGGCGCCGACGTGCTGCACATCGGCGCCGCCCACCTGCCGCGGATCGATCCACTGTGGATGGACACCGGGCTCGGGAAGCGTTCTGCCTTCACCGATCTCACGCAGGACGCCGGTCGTGCGCGGCTGCGCAAGCTGCTGGCCAGGGCGGACGTGTTCGTGCAGTCGTTCCGTCCCGGCGCGCTGGCCCGCTGGGGCTTCTCGCCGGAGGAACTGGCCTACGAGTTCCCTGGCCTGATCACGCTCGACCTGTCCGCGTACGGCTGGCACGGCCCGTGGCGCAACCGGCGCGGCTTCGACAGCCTGGTGCAGCTGGCCACCGGCATCGCCGCGCACGCCGGGCTTGATCATCCCCGCCCGCTGCCCGCGCAGGCGCTCGACCACGCGACCGGCTGGCTCGCCGCGGCGACGGTGATGACCGCGGTGCGCCGCGCCGCCACCGATGGCGGCGGCTGGCGTGGGCAGGTGGCGCTCGCGCACACCGCGGAATGGCTGGAATCCCTGGGGCGCCGCGAAATCACCGACACCGGCTACCAGGTGGACGACCTGCTGGCGACGCTGCCCAGCGCCTATGGCGAACTGACCTACGTCCCGGTGCCCGGTGCGAATCCACAGTGGACGGAAGGTACCCGGCTACCGGGCTCGGATCGCCCGTCCTGGTAACCGCCGCCACCAGCGCGGTGGCTTCAGCTCGCCCTTCGCGGTGAGCCAGTTCGCGAAGTTTTCCGCGTCCTGCCGCATCCGGACGCCTTCTTCACGGGGGTGCGCGGCCGCGTACTCGTCGAACAGGGGCGTGAACCTGTCGTCCAGCTCCTGCGCCAGGTCGGGCCGCAGGTAGGCGACGACCCGGCGGCGCTTGGCGCGCAGCGCCCGCACCTCGACGGCCACCCGGTCGGTGTCGAAGCCGGGTGGGGGAGTGCCGTCGGCGAGTAGTGCACGCAGTAGGTCCGCTTGCTGCGCCGCCAGGTGTTCGCGGCTCATGGCTCGACCACCGTGCGGATTGCGGTTAGTGCTCGGTTCATGGGCTGATCGCCGTGTGGATTGCGGTGGGTGGGGTGGGGTGCCGTGGGCGCGTGGTGCGCGTAGTGGGCTGCCCGCTGTTGCTGGCTCATGGCTCGGCCACCGTGCGGATTGCGGTTAGTGCTCGGTTCATGGGCTGATCGCCGTGTGGGTTGCGGTTAGGTCGGCGTTGGTGGCGTGGGTTTTGTTGTGTTTCAGTGGCATGCCGGTGGGCCGCTTGCGATTGTGGCTTGACGTTTGCCTGGCGCGCGTTGAAGCCGGTTGGCGGGGTGGCGTCGGCGTGTGGTGCGCGTAGCGGGTGGCCCGCTGGTCCCGGCTCATGGCTTGACCGCTGTGTGGGTTGCGGCTGGTGGGGTGGGTACCGTCGGGTGCGTGGTGCGTGGTGCGTATAGCGGGCGGACCGCTGTTTCCGGCTCATGGCTCGATTACGGCGCGGATGGCGGCCAGTTCCGCGGCCAGTTCGGCATCGGTGGGGTAGGCGTCATCGCGTTCTAGGAGGACGCCGGGTGGGTCCACTCTGGACCGTAGCTCGCCGAGTAGGTCCAGTACCGGTGGTGGCACGGCGTGGGCGTGTGTGTCGTGGTAGATGCCGTGGTGTTCTTCGCCGCCGGCCACGTGTACGTAGGCGAGCCGGTCCAGGGGGATTTCGTCCAAAAAGGACACGGGGTCGCTGCCCAGGTTCCGGGCGTTGGCGTACAGGTTCGCCACGTCCACGATCAGCAGGCAGCCGGTGCGATCGGTCAGCTCGGCCAGGAACCGCGCCTCGCTGAGCTCCGGATCGGGCCACTCCAGCAGCGCCGCGATGTTCTCCAGCGCGAACGGCACCCCGAGGATCGACTGCGCCAGCTTCACGTTGTCCACCAGCACGTCCAGCGCCTCGCGCGTACGCGGCAACGGGATCAGGTGACCCGCGTCCAGCCCGCCCGCGCGCACGAAGCACACGTGGTCGCTCGCCACCGGCGCCCCCAGCGCCTCGGTCAGCTCGGCCAGGTGCTCGACCCGCCGGGTGTCCAGTTCCTCGGCGCCACCCAGCGAAAGCGACACCGCGTGCGGCAGCACCGGCATGCCGCGATCGCGCAGCGCGGTCAGCGTCGCCGGGAGCGCGCCGGGCTGGAGGTTCTCCGCGACCACCTCCACCCAGTCGACCCCGGGCAGGCGCGGCACCGTCAGGTCCAGCTCCGGCCGCCAGCCGATCCCGACGCCGAACCGGGGCAGCTCAGCCACCACAACCCCCGCCGCAGCCACCACCGCACCCGGACGAACCACCGCTGCAGGACGAGCCGCCACCGTCCCCACCGGACGAACCGCCCGCGGGAGGAGCGGCCAGCGCCGTCCGCAGTTCCTCGTCCGGATACATCATCATGCCGCCCAGCGCGACCGCGCCCGCGGCACCGGCGAGGATCGGCACCGCCGCGGACGACCGGTGCGGGCCGCCCGACCGCGTGGAATGCCGCTGCGACTGCGCCTTCCGCGCGCTCGCCAGCTGCACCGAGCCCTGCGCGGTCGGCCGCACCATGGGCGCCGCCTTGGCCACCCGTGAGGCGATGAACGTGGCCACCGCGGCGATGATCAGCAGGAAGATCAGCACACCCACCGGCCGGTCCAGCGCGATACCGCTGATCAGCCGCACCACGCCGATGCCCAGCACCAGCAGGTACAGCGAGAACACCATCCGCCGCAGGACCACGCGCCCGCCGATGGGCCGGATCAGCCCGGCGTCGGTGAGATGCTTGGCCATGCCGCGAAGCACCGCCGCCGAGCGCAGTTCGCGGCGCAGGTCGGGCATCCGCGTGGTGCCGCGGCGCGCGACCACCCGGTACACCGCCTGCTCCACCGGATCGGACGGCACCGCACCGGCGGCGCTCACCCGCCCCGTGCTGTCCGCGCGGAACACCCCGCGCTCGAGCAGCGACGCCACGGCGGTCTCGACGACCCGGTCGTGCCCACCGGCCAGGAACGCCACCTCGTACACGTTGCCGGGCACGTACGCGGTGGCCGCCCGCTTCCCGGTGAAAGCGAGCACGATGCGGCCGACGAGCGCGATCACCAGTGGTGCGGCCAGCAGGCACAGGTACCCCACGATGAACCCCGGACCCGAGATGCCCCATGGGTCTTTCATCACTCGGCCTCCCACCGAATCGAACCTGTCCGGAGCCTAGGTCAGTGCACCGACAGTTCTGGCCGTAATTCCACCGGCATCAGCTGCCGCCGCCTCCGCCACCACCACAACCGCCACCGCAGCCGGAACCGCAGCCACCGCCGTCCCCGGCGCCGCTGTCGCCGGGCACCCCGTGCCCGAACGCGCCCGCGAGCAGCGTTCCGGCGATCACCCCGGCGCTGCTGGTCCCCGGGTAGCGTCGACGCGAGCGGTTGAACTTCAGCTCCAGCACCGGCGCGACCTCGGGATCCGGATAGGCTGACAGGCCGCCGTTCAGCGCGACCTCACGCGTCACGCCGGTCAGGTTCTGCCGTGACGCGCGCAGCACCTGCTTGCCCAGCTCGGTTTTGAGCAACCGCGGCCGCCGGCGGGCCGGGGCCAGCGCGGCGAAGGCGGCACCGGCCGCGACGAAGATCAGGAAGCTGAGGAAACCGATCGGTGTGCTCGTGGTGACCACCGCGAACCAGCGCACCAGGCCGAACAGCGTGACCAGGCCGTAGAGCACGGTGACCCCGAGCCAGATCACGTGCGTGGGCAACTCCGGCTCGATCAGCCGGCGGAGTTCGAGATCACGCCGGATCTCGGTCAGCTCCGGTGACTTCAGCGCGGCGACCGCGGCTTCGTTCGTGGTCGTGCCGAGATAACCGGTCTCGAAGATGACGCGCTCGAGGTCGTCCTCCGGCTCACCGCCGACCGAGGTGACGCGCCCGCCGCTTTCCGCCCGCAGGCTGCCGCGGTCGACCAGGGCGGCGATGGCCGTTTCGACCGCACGCAGCGGACCGCGGGCCAGGTAGGCGACGTGGTAGTCGGTCGGCAACGGCGAATCGTCCGGTGCGGAGCCGTGCAGCCGCAGCTGCCGGACGGCCAGCGTGACCAGCGCGCCGAGCAGCCCCGGAACCACCAAGAGGGCCAGGTACAGCCCGAGGAAACCGGATCCGGTCAGGCCCCAGGTCTCGTCCATCGCTCAGCCTCCTCCGCCACCACCACCGCAACCGCCGCCGCCTCCGCAACTGCTGCCACCACCCGACGAGGACGACGACGAGCAGCCGCTGCCGGCCGACGCGCAACCCGTACCACTCACCATGGCACCACCGGCATAGCTTCCGCACGAAGAATTCGACCGCCGCCGCCGGGGCAGGGCCATGCTGTACCGCAGTGCCTTGCGGATCTTGTGGTCCGGGTACGACGAAAGGCCGTGAGCGGCCACCTTTCCCGGCGCTCCGGGGAAGGTGGCCGTGTGCGTCCGCCTGCCTTCCTGCGTCGGCTGGTCACCGCCGCGCACCAGCAGCGTCGACGTGGTGATCAGGCCGGCCAGCGCGGCGACCACCATCAGCGTCAGGTAGCCGACCGGGAACTGCCCGGCGACTCCGACCGCGATCCGGAACAGGCCGAGCAGCAGCACGAGGCCGTACAGCCCGAGCGCGGTGAAGCACACCGCACGCCGCCGCCGGGCGTCGACCAGCAGTCCCTTGGCGACCAGGTCGGCCCGCAGCGCCTGCATGGCACCGGAGCGGCCGAGCCCGGTGACCAGCGTCAGTGGCGTGCGACCGCCCGCGCCGCTCGTGCTCGCCAGCACCTGCTGTTCCAGCGGGTTCGCGCCGGCGCCGCCGGTGTGGCGCAGGGTGCCCGAGGAATCCGCCCGCAGCAGGCCGCGCTCGATCAGCCCGGCCAGCACCGTCTCGGCCGCGCGTCGCGGGCCGCCGCGCAGGAACGCGGCCTGGACCGCGTCGAGCGGGCCCTGCCCCGCGCCGGCGGTGCCCGAGCGGAGCCGCACCAGCCCGGAGGCCAGCACCACGGTCGGTACGGCCAGGCAGCAGGCGTAGATGATCAGGAAAACCGGGCCGGACAGCCCCCACGGATCAGCCATTCGGTGCCCCTCCCACCCGAAGCGTGCGCGTCACGGTATCGGGCGGGGGAGGCGGCTGTCCCCGGAACGGGTTACGGCTTGGGCACCAGTTTCAGCGAGATCGAGTTGATGCAGTACCGCTGGTCGGTCGGCGTGTCGTAGCCCTCGCCCTCGAACACGTGCCCGAGGTGGCTGTGGCACGACGCGCACAGCACCTCGATGCGGACCATGCCCATGGTGCGGTCCTCACGCAGCAGCACCGCGTCGGAATCGGCGGGGTCGTAGAACGACGGCCAGCCGCAGTGGCTTTCGAACTTGGTGTCGCTGCGGAACAACTCGGCGCCGCAGGCGCGGCACTCGTAGACGCCGGTGGTCTTGGTGTCGGTGTACTCGCCGGTGAACGGGCGTTCGGTGCCTGCCTCACGCAGCACCGCGTACTCCTCGGGGCCGAGCTGCTCCCGCCACTCCTGCTCGGACTTCACCACGCGGGGAGTCGCGCCGACAACGGGCTTCATACCTTTCACACCACCCACGTTACTCGGCGAGCCAGGCCAGCGTCCGCAGCACGATGTCCCACGAGGCGACGATCACGCCGATCAGGATGAGGCACACCACGGCCACCGCCGTCCACCAGCGCAAACCACCGGCGCGGCGGCTGGAGTCGGCGAACTCGGCCACCCCGTCCAGCGAGGCCTCCACGGTGAAGGCGGGCCCGCAGCGCTCGATCCGGTCGAGATGGCGGGCGAACTCCTGGGCTTCCGGATCCGCCGGGTCCAGCCCGACGAGGTCTTCGTGGAACCGGGGGTTCGGCTCGTCGTCCGACCTGCCGGTGCTGTTCTTGGCAGCGGCCATGGCTTCACGGTATCGCGTCAGTAGCGCCATCGGGTGCGCGCCACGACTTCTTCGGCGGAGAGGCCGCCGAACAAGGCGACCTCGCCGCGACGCACGGTGATCACGGTGTCCACCAGTTCCTCGCCGAGCGCCTTGCGCAGCGCCGGGTCCGCTTCGAAGGCGGTGACCGCCGCGCTGAGGTTGTCCGGCAGGCGTTGCACGGTGTCCTCGGGCAGGGTGGCCGGGTCGACCTGGATCGGCTCGGGCAGCGCCGCCTGCTCGGCGATGCCGGTGGAGCCCGCGGCGAGCAGCGCGGCCACCACCAGGTACGGGTTCGCGGCCCCGTCGAACGCCTTGACCTCCAGGTTCGCCGCGCGCTGGCCGTGGCCGGACTCCCCGGAAACCAGGCGCAGCGCGGCTTCGCGGTTCTCCCAGCCCCAGCAGCGGAACGGACCGGCCCAGTGCGACGGCACCAGCCGCAGGTAGCTGGCCACCGACGGCGCGCCGATGGCGAGCAGGCCGGGCAGCCGGTCCAGGATGCCGCCCGCGAAGGCCTCGGCCAGCTCGGTGAGCCCGTGCCAGCC
Source organism: Amycolatopsis albispora (assembly GCF_003312875.1). Lineage (NCBI taxonomy): Bacteria > Bacillati > Actinomycetota > Actinomycetes > Pseudonocardiales > Pseudonocardiaceae > Amycolatopsis > Amycolatopsis albispora. Next base: position 2,986,273 of record NZ_CP015163.1, on the reverse strand, counting down.
GTCGCCGTCGGCCATCAGGTTGGTGCCGTCACGCCACAGGCTCAGGTGCACGTGCCCGCCGTTGCCGACCCCGCCCGCCACCACCTTCGGCGCGAAGGTGGTGCGCAGGCCGTGTCGCCGGCCGACCGCGCGAATGGTCTCGCGCACCAGTACCAGCAGGTCCGCCGCGCCCACCGGGTCCGTTGCCGCCACCGACACCTCGAACTGACCGGCGGCGTATTCGGGGTGCAACTGCTCGACGGCCACGCCCTGCGCGCTCAGCGCCTCCAGCAGTTCGTGCAGGTAACCGGACAGGTCGGCGATCCTGGACATGCCGTAGGCCGGGCCCGGACTCGCCGGGACGAACTCGTCACCGTCACCGAGGGACACGCACCATTCGACCTCGAAGGCCAGCCGCGCGGTCAGGCCGAGTTCGGCGAGCCGGGCGACGGCCTGGCGCGCGAGGAGCCGCGAATCGCCCGGGTGTGGTGTGCCGTCCTGCTGGTAGCGGTCGGCGGGCGCCCAGGCCCAGCCCGGTTGTGCGGCCAGCACGGTCAGCCGGTCCAGGTCGGGGTGCAGCCGCAGGTCACCCGCCGGGCCGCCGGCGAACCGGCCGGTCACCGCGGAATCGTCGACCAGGAAGGCGTCGAACACCGGCGACGCGCCGATGCCCCAGGCGGCGGCGTGCTCGAGCCGCGGCACCGGGACCGCCTTGACGCGGGTGATGCCGCTGGTGTCCACCCAGGTCACCGCGACGGCGGCGACCCCGCGCTCGCCGAGCGCCGCGGCGAGCGGCCTGGCCTGTCCGGCACGCGCTTCGCGATCGTGCTGGTCCATCCCTCAAACCCCTTCAGCCGCGGTCTGGACAGAGCATCAGTTTCGCGTGAACGATCAACTTTGTCGTCCGCTATCCGGTCGAGAGAGGACAGATGGAGCCCGAACTTCCGCTGGTCGACCACCACTGCCACTCGGTGGTGCGGCGCGACCTGGACCGGCACGCCTTCGAAGCCCTGCTCACCGAGGCGCCCGAGCCGGGCACGCTGGGCGGTTCGCTGTTCGACTCACGCATCGGGCTGGCCGTCCGCCGGTGGTGCGCGCCGGTGCTGGACCTGGAAACCCACGCACCCGCTGACGAATACCTCCGCCGGCGAACCGAACTGGGCCACACCGAGGTCGGCAGGCGGTTCCTCGGCGCGGCCGGGCTGAGCGCGTTGCTGGTGGACACCGGGTTCGAGCCGGAACCGCTGCTGGGCCTGGCGGATCTCGGTGCGCTCGCGGACGCGCCCGCGCACGAGATCGTCCGGTTGGAACAGGTCGCCGAGCAGGTGCTCGCCGACGGTGTGTCCGCCGCCGGTTTCGCCGCGTCCTTCCGCGACAGGCTGGCCGCGCGCACGGAAAACGCGGTCGGCGTGAAATCTGTCGCCGCGTACCGGACCGGACTGGACCTCGCCCCGGAACGCCCCAGCCCGGCCGAGGTCACCGCTGCCGCCGGGCGGTTCCTGCGCGCGGGGCAGGGCCGGGTCGCGGACGAGGTGCTGCACCGGTTCGCCATCTGGTGCGGAGTGGACCTCGGGCTGCCCGTGCAGTTCCACATCGGCCTCGGCGACCCCGACCTGAACCTGCGTGACGCCGATCCGTTGCTGCTCATGCCGTTGCTGCGGGCACTGCAGCCGACCGGGATTCCGTTGCTGCTGCTGCACAACTACCCGTTCCACCGGGAAGCGGGTTACCTGGCGCAGGTGTTCGGCACGGTGTTCGTCGACATCGGACTCGCCGCGCACAATCTCGGCGACCGCGCCGGCGCGCTGCTCGCGGAACTCACCGAGCTGGCGCCGTTCGGGAAGGTGCTCTACAGCTCCGACGCCTTCGGCCTGCCGGAGCTGTACTTCCTCGCGGCCACGCTGTTCCGGCGCGCCTTGGACGAGGTGCTGACCGGCGGTGTCGAAGCCGGATCGTGGACCGAAGCGGACGCCGGGCGGTTCCGGCGGATGGTGGCCGGGGACAACGCGCGGCGCGTCTACTTCACCAGCTGACTCACTGCTGCGGGGCGGCGCCGTCGAGCTTGGTGTTCGTGTCGACGTAGAGCTGGCCATTCACCGCGACCACCCGGACCACCTTCTCCACCGAGCCGCCGCTGTGGCTCACGGTGACCTTGATGTCGACCGAGCCGTCCTCGTTGTTCGCCCGCTTGTAGGCGGTGGCGCCCTTGGAGCTGACCGACTTGAACTGCTGCCAGTACTGCTCGAAGGCCGCGGCGCTGCCGTAGTCGGCCTGCCCGGCCGGGGTCAGCATGGCCCAGGACGCGGCCGCACCACCGGGCAGGTTGTAGAAGTCGATCACCTTCTGCCCGGCCGGTCCCCATTCGACCTTGCCGGAGCTGGTGGTGTTCTGCTGCGACGGCTTGGCCGAGCTGGGCGGGGCCGAGGACTCGGCGGGGGCCTGCGACTGGCTGGTGGGGGGCGGGGCGCCCTGCGCGGTGTCACCGGACCCGTCGTCACCGCTGGTGGACAGCACGATGAGCACCACTACGGCGACCACCAGCACCGCGGCGCCACCGGCGCCGAGCATGAGCGCCTTGCGCTTGGCTTCGGACTGCTGGGCCGGGGTCCGCCCGGAGCTGAGCGCGGGCGGGGCGGCCGGGGCCTGCTGGGGTGCGGCGGCGGTCTGCTGCGGCGCCGCCGCCGGTCTCTGCGGCGGGAACGACGAGGTCGGGTTGACCGGCTTCGGCGCGGCGACCGGTACCGCGGCGGGCACCCCGGGCGCCTTGTCGGTGCGTGCCCACGGGGTGCGCGAAACCGGGTTGCCCCCGGCGGGCGTGGCGGGCTGTCGGCCGCCTCCGGCGACACCGAGCGCCGGGGAGACCGCGGCCGCGCGTGTGTCGCCCTCGCCCCTGGCCAGTGCGGCGAGCCGCTCGCGGGCCTCGGGCATGCTCGGCCGTTCCTCCGGTTCGACCTGCAGCATGCTCATCAGCAGCGCGGTGGCCGCGCCGGACTTGCGTGGCGGCTCGACCTTGCCGTTGGCCGCCTTGTACAGCAGCGCGAGCTGGTTCGTGGAGTTGCCGTAGGGCGCGACGCCCTCCAGCGCGTGGTAGAGCGTGGCGCCGAGCGCGAACACGTCCGACCCCGGTGACGGGTCGGCACCGCGGGCCAGCTCGGGCGCCAGGTAGGCGGGCGTGCCGCCGATCAGCCCGGTCTGGGTGAGCGTGAGGTCACCGGCGGCCCGCGAGATGCCGAAGTCGGTGATCTTGGTGGTGCCGGCGTCGTCGATCAGGATGTTGCCCGGCTTGACGTCGCGGTGCACGATGCCCGCCCGGTGCGCGGCCACCAGCGCCGCGGCCACCTGCTCGCCGATCCGCGCCACCTGGGGCAGCGGCAGCGTGGGGTTCTCCGCGAGCACCGCGGCCAGGCTGCGCGACGGCAGGTACTCCATGATCAGGCAGGGGTCGCCGTCGTGCTGGGCGATGTCGAACACCACGATGGCGTTCGGGTGCTGGAAGCGCGCGGCGTTCTTCGCCTCGCGCATCGCGCGCTGCCTGGAGTTGATCCGCTCGGCCTCGGACAGGCCGGGCTGGGCGAGGATCTGCTTGACCGCGACCGAGCGCTCGAGCCGCTCGTCGATGGCCCGCCACACCACGCCCATGGCGCCGCTGCCAATGTGCTCGACCAGGCGGTAGTGCCCTGCGATCAACTGACCGGTGTCGATGGCAACTACTCCTCGGAAGACGACGGCGCATGCTGGCTGGCTCGGCGCGAGCGACCGCTCAGCGCACCCGTTCGAGTGTAGCGGGCGCGGTGGGCGGCGCTGTCACGACACCGCGGGCGCGGGTGCGGCGGATTCCGGTTTTGTGCGCCGGATCACGCGGTACAGCCCGGCCGCGCCGATGAGCGCGAGCCCCGCGAAGCAAGCCAACAGGGCCGGATGTGTGGTGCCGGTGAGGGCGTCGCCGACCAGCACCACCAGCACGGTGCCGGGCAGGCTGCCGAGCGCGGTGCCCACCAGGTACGGCCAGAACCGGACCGACAGCACACCGCACGCCCAGCTCATCGGGGCGAACGGGACAAACGGGATCATCCGCAGCGAAGCCACCGCGAGCACCCCGCCGTCGGCCAGCCGGGCGTCCAGCGCGCGGAAGCGGCCGCGTTCGAGGTGCCCGGCCACCCATTCGCGGCCGAGCACCCTGGCCAGCCCGAAGCCGAGCGCGGCCGAGAGCACCGTGGCGAGCAGGGCCACCCCGATGCCGAGCACGTTGCCGAGCAGCAGGCCGGAGACCACGTTGAAGCTGGTGCGGGGGATCGGCGCCACGGTCAGCACCGAATACGCGCCGAGCAGCAGCACCGGCGCGATCCAGCCGGCGCCGGTCGCCCAGGCACGCAGCTCGGCCGGCGCCGGGACGTCGACCACGAGCGCGACCGCGACCAGTGCCGCGAACAGCACCAGCGCCACGATCAGTTTGGTCCGGCCGGTCATGGCACCCACGGTAATCGGGGTGACGGCGGGTGCCCGCACGTGGTCCAGTGGCGGGGTGCTGAATCTCGCGGCGCTGCGTGACCAGCCCGGCCTGCCCGGTGAGCTGGTGACCCTGCGGCAACTCGACGAAACCTTTCTCGACGGCGCGTGGGCCGTGCTCCAGGACCCCGAAACCCGGCGGCTGACCGGTACGCACGGCGTCTTCACCCGTGAGCAGGTCCACGACTACCTCAAGGGCAGGCCGGGGGCGCACGACCGCGCGGACTACGCGGTGGTGCGCAACACCGACGGCGTGTACCTGGGTGAGGTCGTGCTGATGGACCTGGACGAGGACAACCGGTCGATGGACTTCCGGATCGCGCTCGGCGGGCACGCCTTCGGCCGCGGGTACGGCACCGAGGCGACCCGGCTGCTGGTCGCGTTCGGGCTGGACGTGGTCGGCCTGCACCGCATCGGGCTGGAGGTCTACGACTTCAACCCGCGGGCGCGGCGGGTCTACGAGAAGTGCGGGTTCGTCGCCGAAGGCGTGCTCCGCGACGCGCTGCACTGGGACGGCGAATGGCACGACGCGGTTCAGATGTCCGTCCTGGAGAGCGATCCGCGACTAGGTTAGGCGCGTGGCCAAACACGGTGACCCAGTCGAGTACCAGGTGGGCGAGCGCACGGTACGGGTGTCCAGCCCGGACAAGGTGTACTTCCCCGAGCGCGGCATCACCAAGCGGCAGGTGGTGGAGTACTACCTGGCCGTCGGCGAGCCGCTGCTGCGCGCGATCGGCGAGCGGCCGACCACGCTCAAGCGTTATCCGGACGGCGTGACCGGCGAGCTGTTCTACGCCAAGCGCGTGCCCAAGGGCGCACCCGGCTGGGTGGACCGCGTGAAGATCACCTTCCCGTCCGGCCGGACCGCCGAGGAGGTCTGCCCGACCGAGCCCGCGGTCTTCGCCTGGGCGGCGAACCTGGGCACCTTCGACTTCCACCCGTGGCCGGTGCGACGCCCCGACGTGGACCACCCGGACGAGTTGCGCATCGACGTGGACCCGCCGGAGGAAGCGCGCTTCGCCGACGCCGTGCGTGTCGCCGGGACGGTGCGCGAGGTGCTGGCCGACGCCGGGCTGACCGGCTACCCGAAGACCTCCGGTGGCCGCGGCGTGCACGTGCTGGTGCGGATCCGGCCCGAGTGGGACTTCATCGCCGTGCGGCACGCGGTCATCGCGCTCGGCCGCGAGGTGGAGCGGCGCGTGCCGGAGCTGGCGACCATCTCGTGGTGGAAGGAGGAACGCGGCGGCCGGGTGTTCATCGACTACAACCAGGCCGCGCGGGACCGGACTGTCGCCTCGTCGTGGTCGGTGCGCGGCACCCCGCGTGCCACCGTGTCCACGCCGCTGACCTGGGACCAGCTGGCCGAGGCCGACCCGGACGAGTTCGACGTGCTGACCGTGCCGTCGTGGCTGGCCGAGCACGGCGACGCGCACGCCGGGTTGGACGACGAGGCGTTCGGCCTGGAGACGCTGCTCGAGTGGTACGACCGCGACGAGCGCGACACCGGGCAGGCGGAAATGCCGTATCCGCCCGACTATCCGAAAATGCCGGGGGAGCCCAAGCGCGTGCAGCCGAGCAAGGACCGGGACCGGCCGAAGTGAACCGCCGGGCCGAGGCGCTGTTGACCGCGTTCCTGCTGGTGGTGGCCGCGGTCCCGGCGGCGGCCGCGTCCGGCGCCGCGCTGCGGGTGCTGACCTTCAACATCCACTCCGGCATCGGCATGGACGGCAGGCTCGACCTGGCACGCACCGCCGGGGTGATCACCGGTTCGCGGGCGGACGTGGTCGGGCTGCAGGAGGTCGACGTGCACTGGTCGGCCCGCAGCGGGTACGCCGACCAGGCCGCCGAGCTGGCGCGGCGCACCGGGATGGAGCTGTTCTTCGCGCCCATCTACGACAAGGATCCCGAGCCGGGGCGCGCGGAGCGGCGGCGTTACGGCGTCGCGGTGCTCAGCCGCTTCCCGATCCGGCGGGCGGTCAACCACACCATCACCCGGCTGTCCACAGTGGACGCGACGCCGCTCGGGCCGATGCCGGGCTTCGCCGAGGCGGAACTGGAGGTGTGCGGGCGCGTGCTGCGGTTCTTCGTCACGCACCTGGACCACCGGCCGGATCCCGCGGTGCGCACCACGCAGGTGGGCGACATGCTGCGGGTGCTGGGGCCGGGCGTGCTGGCGGGCGATCTGAACGCCGGGCCGTCGGCGGCGGAGCTGCGGCCGCTGTTCGACAAGCTGCCGCCCACTGGTGTTGACGGAGCCACGTTCCCGGCGGACGCGCCCGATCGGCGGCTGGATTATGTGTTGAGCACGCTGGCCCCGGTTACCACGCGGATTCCGGTGGAGCGGGTGGCGTCGGATCACCGTCCGGTTCTGGCGACCGTGCAGTTGCCGTGAGAAACACTCAGGCCGGGCAGAGCGTGCCGTCCACCGGTGTTGATGGGGCCACGTTCCCGGCGGACGTGCCCGGTCGGCGGCTGGATTATGTGTTGAGCACGCTGGCCCCGGTTACTACGCGGATTCCGGTGGAGCGGGTGGCGTCGGATCACCGTCCGGTTCTGGCGACCGTGCAGCTGCCCTGAAAACACTCAGGCCGGGCAGAGCGTGCCGTCGTTCGGGATCTTGGCGTCGATCAGGAAGTCGCGGACCTTTTCGCCGACGCACGCGGACGCGCCGACCGCGCCGTGCCCGGCGCCCTGCCAGCCGATCCGCACCCCGCTGGGCATCTGCTCGGCGGCCCGCGTGGTGCCCTGCTCCGAGGTCAGCGGATCACCGGCGGTGCTCACCAGCAGCACCGGCGGCACCCCCGGCTTGCTCAGCGGCGGCAGCGCCTGCGTCGGCACCGGCCACGGGCTGCACCACGCCAGCCGCTGGGTGACAAACCCGCCGTACACCGGGTACCGGCCACGCAGGTCGCGGCTGATCGTGTCGATCTGGTCGGCGGACAGCCGCACCGTGGTGTCGTTGCACCGGGTGGCGATGCCGCTGTCGAGCCGGGTCGGGTTGACGCTGTCGTCCATTCGCAGCGGATCGGCGAAGGCGGCCAGTTTCGTGCCGTCACCGGACCGGGCCGCGGCGATCGCGTCGGCCAGTTCCGGCCACCGCTGGCGCTGCGCCAGTCCCGCGTTGATGGCGTGCATGGCGAGGCCGGGGCTGAGCAGGGTGCCGTCCCCGGTCGGCTGGCCGGTGACGCGCAGCTGGTCCAGCAACCCGGCGACCACCGTCTTGGCGTCACCGCCGAGCGCGCAGCCGCGCTGCGCGCAGTCGGCACCGAACGCCGCCAGCGCGGCCTCCCCACCGGCGGCCTGCGCGTCGTGCACGGAAGCCACGTCCGGTGACGGGTCGGGCGCGCCGTCCAGCACGAACCGGCCCACCTTGTCGGTGAACCGGACCGCGTAGGCGCCGAGCACCTGCGAACCCTCGCCCCTGGCCAGCGCGTTCAGCTTGGACAGGCCCAGCTGCGAGCGGATCTCGTCGAGATCGCCCGCGGTCCGCCAGCTGTCGAAGGCGCCCTGGTCGTCCTCCATGGTGATGCCGCACTGCTGACCGGCCTGCCGCGCGGCGTCCAGCAGCGGTTCGACCGACTCCTGCGCCGGGTCGAAGCCGATCAGCTCGCCGCGCACCTCGGCCGGGATGCAGCGCACCGGATCGGACTGCCCGCTGCCGCGCCGGTCCACGCCGATCAGCGAGAACCGCTGCAGCAGCTCGGGCGGCAGCGACTGGGCCAGGCGCAGCGCGTAGAGCGTGCCCGGCTCACCGTCGATGTCGTTGAGCACCACCAGCGGGACCGGGCCGGTGCCCGCCTTGAGCAGGTCGATCCGGAGAATGCCGCGGCCGGGCAGTTCGGGCGCGTCCAGCGGTGTGGACACCCGGCCGCAGCTGACCTGCAGGTTCGCCGGGACCGGCTGGCCGCCGAGCCGCTTGCCGGTGTCGGCGGCGCAGTCCTTCCACTCGACCCCGTTCTCGCGCGGCTCCTCCAGCGGCGGCAGCGGGGGCGTGGCGGGCGGGCCGGTGGCGGGGGAGACCGGCGGCAGCGGGCCGTCGTTCTCCACCACGGGCGGCCGGTTGGACGGCCCGGCGGTGCACGCACCCGCCACGGTGCACATCACGACCGCGAGTGCGAGGACAACCCGGCGCGTCAAACTGCTACTCCTCACCCGAACCCATTCGTCCCACCGAGCTTCGCATGCCCCGGGTATGGCCCGGGTGAGCAGGTCAGCCGACCCGCCTGACCTCACCGCGGAACACCGCGTCCAGGTCGTACCTGGCCGGCTCTTCGAGCTGCGCGTAGTCGCACGAGGACGGTTCGCGGTCCGGCCGCCAGCGGGCGAACTGCGCGGTGTGCCGGAACCGCGCCGGGTGCCCGCCCTCGGTGTGCTCGTAGCCGACCTCGACCACGCGCTCCAGCCGCAGCGGCACCCACGGTTGCTCCCCCGCACGCCAGCGGTTGACCGAACCGGGCAGCCGCTGCCCCGGCACCACGGCGTCGCCGAGCCACGGGTGCGGGCCGTCGGTGATCAGCGGCGCCAGTTCCTCGGCCAGTTCACGCCGCCGTGTCACCGGGAAGGAACCCACCACGCCGACGTGGTGCAGCACGCCGTGCTCGTCGTAGAGACCCAGCAGGAACGAGCCGACCATTTCGCCCGGCTCGCCGTCGACGTGCCAGCGCAGCCCGGCCAGCACGCAGTCCGCGGTGCGCGAGTGCTTGTACTTGAGCATGAGCCGCTTGCCCGGCTCGTAGGCGGCGTCCAGCGGCTTGCCGATCACACCGTCCAGCCCGGCACCCTCGAACAGCTCGAACCAGTGCCGCGCCACCGCCGGATCGGTGGTGGCCGGGGTGATGAACACACCGGGCAGCTGCTCCAGCCGGGCGCGACGGCGCTCGGTCGGCTCGTCCAGCAGCGACTCGCCGTTCAGCTCCAGCAGGTCGAAGGCGACGAACTGGGCCGGCGTCTCCTGCGAGAGCAGCTCGACGCGGCTCGCGGCGGGGTGGATGCGCTCGGTCAGCGCGTCGAAGTCGAGCCTGCCGCCGCGGCCGATGACCAGCTCACCGTCGAGCACCACCTGCTCCGGCAGGATGCCCGCGAGCGCTTCGAGCACCTCGGGGAAGTACCGGTTCAGCGGTTTCCCGGTGCGCGACTGCAGGGTCAGCTCGGCGCCGTCGCGGAAGACCAGGCAGCGGAAACCGTCCCACTTCGGCTCGAACAGCAGCCCGCCCGAGTCCGGGATGGACTTGGCCGGCTTGGCGAGCATGGGCTTGACCGGCATCGTCAGCGACATGCGCGTCATTCTGCTGGACGGCGTCCGCCGGGGTGGCCGGTCTGGCTTTTTCCACCCCGGCGTGGCATATCTACCCGTGCACAGCGACGGGAGGCGGGCGGATGGTGCCTGAGCCGGGAAGTGCGCGGCCGCTCCGGGTGGTGCTCGTGGAGGACCACAGCATGGTCGCCGAAGCACTGGAGATCGCCTTCGCCGACGTGCCCGACATCGACCTGGTCGCCTCGGCGCAGTCGGTGGAATCGGGGCTGGCGCTCACCCGCGCGCACCGGCCGGACGTGGTGGTGCTGGACCGGCGCCTGCCCGACGGCGACGGGATCGACGCGCTGCCGCGGTTCCGCGAGCAGTCCCCGCACAGCCAGGTGCTGGTGCTCACCGGCGAGGCGACCACGAACATGGCGGCCAGGGTGGTGGCCGCGGGCGGGGCCGGGCTGCTGGTGAAAACCGGGTTGTTCACCGACCTGGTGGCCGCGTTGCGCCGGGTGGCCGCCGGCAGTTCCGCCTTCGAGCCGGGCCTGCTGGCCGGGGTGCTGGACAGGCTGGCCTCGCGCGAGCGCGGCGAGCCGATGCTCACCGCCCGCGAACGCCAGGTGCTCGCGCTGATCGCCGAGGGCGCGGCCACCGATCGCATCGCCGCGGAACTGAATCTGGCCAGGAACACGGTTCGCAACCACATTCAGCGAATACTCGGGAAACTGAACGCGCATTCGAAGCTGGAAGCGGTCGCCTTCGCCCGGCGCAACGGCCTCATCGAGTAGTACTGAAAAAAATCACCGACTAGAACTTGCCGGTCCGGCGGTTGACCGGTGCGACAATGGGGCATCCGGAACCCGGCCCACCCACAAGGTGAGTGACAGGGAGACAGCGCCATGAATGCGAAGCCCGCGAACCGAACGCACCCCTGCGCCGCGAGCCGGATCGGCCTGTCCGATGTGGCCCGCGTGGAAACCGAGACCAGCACTTTCCGCGCGCTGGACTACCGCTACGGCGGTGGCTGGTGCCACGACGCGGCGCTCGCGCAGCTTTCGTGGGCTTATCGGCTGCTCGACGCCGCGGCCACGGAACGGGTGAAGGCGAAGTTGTGCACCGCGCTCGCCGATCTGACCAGTCTGGCCGGCTGGACCGCATTCGACGCCGGATTCCCGGACGCCGCGCACGCGCGTTTCGACCGTGCACTCGAACTCGCCAGGGAAGGCGGGGACAACGGCCTCGTGGCGAACATCCTCTATCGCAAAGGCAGGGTGTATTTGCACTACGAGGCACCGGGGCAGGCGCTGGCCGCGTTCGTCCAGGGCGAGCGCGCGGCCGCCGCGGCGGGGTCCGCGGTGATGCTGAGCGTGCTGTGCGCGAACCAGGCGTGGGCGCACGCGAAACTGGGCAAGCGCGACGACGCGATCCGCGCGCTCGGCCGGGCCGACGAGGCGTTCTCCCGCTCCGGGAACGAGGAGGTCCCCGTCTGGGTGCGGTTCTTCGACCAGAACGACCTCGCCGCGATGATCGGCACCGTCTACACCGAACTGGCGCTCGGCGTGGACTCCGCCTACGCCGCGCCCGCCTGTGACGAGCTCAGCTTCGTGGTCGAGCGGTACGGCCCGGACATGATGCGGAGCAAGGCCTTCTGCCTGGTGCTGCTGGCCATCGACCACCTGCTGATGGGGGATGTGGACGAAGCGGCCGAGGTGGGCGATCGCGCGCTGGCGGCCGCCGAAGGGATGAACTCGGCGCGGTTCGCCGACCGGCTGCGGCCGCTGGAAGCGGAGGCGGTCCGCCGGGCCGAGCACACCGAGGCTCGCGAACTCGCGGAGAGAATAGCTACCTTTGCCGCATGAGCCCAACGCGGCCGGGCACGCTCGGCGAGGAAAGCCTGCAGCAACTGCTGGAAGGGCTGAAGGCGGTCCGCGACGGGGATTTCAGCACCCGGCTGCCCCGCAGCGACGACCAGCTGATGGACGAGATGTCGGCGGTGTTCAACGGCATGGTCGACCAGCTCGCCCTGTTCACCTCCGAGGTGACCAGGGTGGCGCGCGAGGTGGGCACCGAGGGCAAGCTCGGCGGGCAGGCCGCGGTGCCGGGGGTCTCCGGCACCTGGAAGGCGCTCACCGACTCGGTGAACGCGATGGCGGGCAACCTGACCGGTCAGGTGCGGGACATCGCGGGCGTGGCCACGGCGGTGGCCAGGGGTGATCTGTCGCAGAAGATCACCGTGGACGTCAAGGGCGAGATGCTGGAGCTGAAGAACACCCTCAACACGATGGTGGACCAGCTTTCGTCGTTCGCCGACGAGGTGACGCGCGTGGCCCGCGAGGTGGGCAGCGAGGGCAGGCTCGGCGGCCAGGCGCAGGTGCCGGGGGTGGCGGGTACCTGGCGGGATCTGACGACGTCGGTGAACTTCATGGCGGGCAACCTCACCACGCAGGTGCGGTCGATCGCCGAGGTGACCACGGCGGTGGCGCGGGGTGACCTGACGCAGAAGATCGTGGTGGACGCGCGCGGCGAGATCCTCGAACTCAAGAACACCATCAACACGATGGTGGACCAGCTGTCGTCGTTCGCCGACGAGGTGACGCGCGTGGCCCGCGAGGTCGGCACCGAAGGCATTCTCGGTGGCCAGGCGCAGGTGCCGGGCGTGGCGGGTACCTGGCGGGACCTGACCACGTCGGTGAACTTCATGGCGGGCAACCTGACCAACCAGGTGCGCTCCATCGCGCAGGTGGCGACCGCGGTGGCCAAGGGCGACCTGACGCAGAAGATCGCGGTGGACGCGCGTGGTGAGATCCGCGAGCTGAAGAACACGATCAACACGATGGTGGACCAGCTGTCGTCGTTCGCGGACGAGGTGACGCGGGTGGCCCGCGAGGTCGGCACCGACGGGCGCCTCGGCGGCCAGGCCGACGTGAAGGGCGTGTCGGGTACCTGGAAGGGCCTGACGGAGTCGGTGAACGTGATGGCCGACAACCTCACCGAGCAGGTGCGCTCGATCGCCGAGGTGACCACGGCGGTGGCGCAGGGCGACCTGACGCAGAAGATCCGCGTCGATGCCCGCGGGGAGATCCTCGAACTCAAGGACACCGTCAACACGATGGTGGACCAGCTCTCCTCGTTTGCCGACGAGGTGACGCGGGTGGCGCGCGAGGTCGGCACGGAAGGCCGTCTCGGCGGCCGGGCGGACGTGAAGGGTGTTTCGGGTACCTGGAAGGGCCTGACGGAGTCGGTGAACGTGATGGCCGACAACCTCACCGACCAGGTGCGCTCGATCGCGCGGGTGACCAGCGCGGTGGCGCAGGGCGACCTGTCCAAGAAGGTCACCGTGGAGGCCAAGGGCGAGGTCGCCGCGCTCGCGCAGACCATCAACACCATGGTGGACACGCTGTCCGCCTTCGCCGACGAGGTCACGCGGGTGGCGCGCGAGGTGGGCACGGAGGGCATTCTCGGCGGTCAGGCCCGGGTGGCGAACGTGGCCGGCACCTGGAAGGCGCTGACCGACAACGTCAACTCGATGGCGGACAACCTGACCAGCCAGGTGCGCTCGATCGCGATGGTGACCACCGCGGTGGCGCAGGGCGACCTGTCGAAGAAGATCGACGCGGACGCCCGCGGCGAGATCCTCGAACTCAAAACGACCATCAACACCATGGTCGACCAGCTCTCGGCGTTCGCCGCCGAGGTCACGCGCGTGGCGCGCGAGGTCGGCAAGGAAGGCCGTCTCGGCGGGCAGGCCGAGGTCGAAGGCGTGTCCGGGACGTGGAAGCGGCTCACCGAGAACGTGGACGAGCTGGCGGGCAACCTGACCCGCCAGGTGCGCGCGATCGCCGAGGTGGCCAGCGCGGTGGCCACCGGCGACCTGACCCGGTCGATCTCGGTCGAAGCCCAGGGTGAGGTGGCCGAGCTCAAGGACAACATCAACGCGATGGTCCAGTCGCTGCGCGAGACCACCCGCGCCAACGAGGACCAGGACTGGCTCAACACCAATCTCGCGCGCATCTCCGGGCTCATCCAGGGGCACCGGGACCTGCGGGTGGTGGCCGAGCTGATCATGAACGAGCTGACCCCGCTGGTCGGCGCGCAGCACGGCACCTTCTACTTCGCCGATCCCGGGGAGGACCCGCCCCGGCTGCGGCTGATCGCCAGCTACGGGCACAACCCGGCCGAGCAGCTGCCCTCCGAGTTCGAGTTCGGCCAGTCGCTGGTCGGGCAGGTGGCCAAGAGCAAAACGCCGATCGTGGTCGACCGCACGCCGGCCGGTTACGTGCGGGTGTCCTCCAGCCTGGGCGCGGCGGCGCCGGTCAACCTGATCGTGTTGTCCGTCGTGTTCGAGGACCAGGTGCTCGGCGTGATCGAGCTGGCCTCGTTCGCGCGGTTCACCGACGTGCACCGCGACTTCCTCGAACAGCTCACCGAGACCATCGGCGTCAACGTGAACACCATCATCGCCAACGCCAGGACCGACGCGCTGCTGGAGGAATCCCAGCGGCTGGCCGCCGAACTGCAGGCGCGCTCGGAGGAACTCCAGGCACAGCAGGCGAAACTCCAGCGGTCGAACGCCGAGCTGGAGGAGAAGGCCGAGCTGCTGGCCAGGCAGAACCGCGACATCGAGGTGAAGAACTTCGAGATCGAGCAGGCCAGGCAGGAGATCGAGGAACGCGCGCAGCAGCTGGCGCTGGCGTCGAAGTACAAGTCGGAGTTCCTCGCGAACATGTCGCACGAGCTGCGCACCCCGCTGACCAGCCTGCTCATCCTGGCCGGGGTGCTGGCGCAGAACTCGTCGCAGAACCTGACGCCGAAGCAGGTCGAGTTCGCCAAGGTGATCCAGTCCGCGGGCACCGACCTGCTGCAGCTGATCAACGACATCCTCGACCTGTCGAAGGTCGAGGCGGGCAAGATGGACATCCACCAGGAACCGTTCCCGCTGGACCAGCTGCTGGACTACGTGCGGACCACGTTCCGGCCGCTGACCGCGGACAAGGGCCTGGAGTTCGACGTGGTGGTCGAGCCCGACGTGCCGTCGCGGTTGTTCACCGACGAGCAGCGGCTGCGACAGGTGCTGCGCAACCTGCTGTCGAACGCGGTGAAGTTCACCGAACACGGTTCGGTCGAGCTGCGGGTGAGCGTGGCCGGTGGCGGGTCCGAAGTGGCCTTCTCGGTGGTGGACACCGGGATCGGCATCGAGGAGGAGAACCTCGAGTCCATCTTCGGCGCGTTCCAGCAGGCCGACGGCACCACCAGCCGCAGGTACGGCGGCACCGGGCTGGGGCTGTCGATCAGCCGGGAGGTGGCCTACCTGCTCGGCGGCGCGATCGAGGCGGAGAGCAGGCTGGGCCACGGCAGCACCTTCACCCTGCGCCTGCCGGTGTCCCGGCTGTCCACTGTGGATGGTGCGGTGGTGGACCGGCTGCTGGAGCCGATCGAGGTCGGCGACCGCGCGGTGCTGGTGGTCGAGGCGGGGGAGGACGGGCTGCTGACCCTGCTCGCGCGCGGGGTGGCGCGGGACGCCGGCTCGGTGGCCGTGGACACCGTCGCCGCGCCGGACGACGCGGTGGAGCGGCTGGCCTCGCGGGTGTACGCCTGCGTGGTGCTGGATCTGAGCCTGCCGGGTGCGACCGCGCTGACCTTTCTCAAGCGGCTGGGGGAGTTCGACCGGACCCCGCCGGTGCTGGCGCACGCCACGCGGAAGCTGAGCGCGGCGCAGGACCGGCTGCTGCAGGCGCAGCTGCGGCACTCGGAGGTGACCGTGCTGTCCTCTTTGGACCAGCTGCGTGCGGAGATCACGGTGCGGGTGGCCGAGGAACCCGCGCCCGCGGAACCCGCCCCGGCGGTGGCCGACGAGCAGCGCCTGCGGGGCAGGAAGGTCCTGCTCATCGACGACGACGCGCGCAACGTGTTCGCCATCGCGGGCATGCTGGAGCTGCAGGGCATGGAGGTGGTGCACGCGCCGAACGGGCGGCTGGGCATCGAGCTGCTGCTGGAGCACCCCGACGTGGACCTGATCCTGATGGACGTGATGATGCCCGAGATGGACGGTTACGCCACCACGGCGGCGATCCGCGAGATGCCCCGGTTCGCCGGGCTGCCGATCATCACCGTCACCGCGAAGGCGATGGAGGGGGACCGGGAGAAGAGCCTGGCCGCCGGCGCCAGCGACTACGTGACCAAGCCGGTGGACGCCGGCGAACTGCTCAGCTGCATGAGCCGCTGGCTGAACCGCTGACCGCTACTTCACGCGTTGCTTGGTGCTGGCGTCCAGGTCGATGCGGACGGCGGTGGGCAGGGTGTCCACGCCGAGCGACTCCCTGGCCCGCGTGAGCACACGCGCGTCGAGTTCGTGCCACACGGTCTTCAGGTCCGCGCCTTCACGCAGCGAGATTTCCATGCGCAGCGCGGGTGAGGAGGCATCACCGACGGCCCGCACCCGCGCCCGGCTCACGCCTTCGACGGCTTCCGCGTCGGCGCGCACCGCACCCGAGATGGCGGCGGCGGTGACGGTCAGCTCCTGCCCCGGTGTCCGGTCCAGTTCCAGGTCCGGCCTGCCCTCCGGCCGCAGCGAGCGGAAGAACCACCACAGGCCGAAAACCAGCAGCACCACCCCGAGCACGATCGCGGCGACCTTCGCGAGCACCGGCTCGCGGCCCAGCCAGTCCACCGCGATCGGGTCGAGCACCGGGCGCTGCGCGCGGAAGGTGCCCAGCCATCCCTGCCCGACCACCAGCACCACCACACCACCGGCCAGCGCGAGCAGGCCGACGATCGAGGTCAGCGTGCGCTCGGCCCCGTAGGAACGCGCCAAAGCCTTGCTGGCGACGGATTTCATCGGCGGTCCTTCGGTGAGTCGACAACAACGGACACCTT
The DNA here is from genome assembly GCF_003312875.1 of Amycolatopsis albispora. NCBI lineage: Bacteria > Bacillati > Actinomycetota > Actinomycetes > Pseudonocardiales > Pseudonocardiaceae > Amycolatopsis > Amycolatopsis albispora. The sequence continues at coordinate 2,969,673 of NZ_CP015163.1, read as the reverse complement.
CGGCTTGCGCACCAGCGGCACGTCGGCGACCAGCGCGCGCACCGTCTCCAGCAGCCGCGGCCGCAGCTCGCCCTCGGTGGCCAGCCGCGAAGTGGCGCGCACGCGCACCTTCTTCGCACTGGCCGTCACCGAGGCGCCGGTGACGTTGTCTTCGGCACGCACGTGCCTGCCGACCAGCCGCGCCAGCGAGCGCGGTGTGGTGGTGACGCTGACCTCGTCGGCCGGATCGGTCAGCCGCACCGCCCGCCGCCGCGCCGAAGCGGCGAACAACACCAGGACGAGCCCGCCGACGGCCACCGCGGCGGCGATCCACTGCACCGGGGCACTGGCCCAGTTCATTGTGGACAGAGCTTCCTGCCACCGCCGCCACGGCACGATCAGCGGTGAGCCGGCCGGGCGCCACCAGTGCCAGCCGACCTCGAGCGCGAGCAGCGCGCCGGCCGCCGCGACGGCCAGGCCGAGCAGGGTCGAAAGCAAACGGACGAAAACCCGCACGCCAAACTCCTCATCCTCATCGCACCCGTGGCCGGGTTTCCGGCACCAGCGCGGAAACCGTCACCGCGAGCGAGCGCACGTGGTAGGAGGTGATGTGCTCCACCTCCCTGGTCACCCGCTCCCGCACCTCGCCGACCACGGTGCGGACCGGGGCCGGGTAGTGCAGGGCGAGGTCGAGCGCCAGGTCCACGTCGTTGTCCCGGCCGGAGACCTTGGCACCGGCGCCGTGGCTGCCCAGGCCGAGCCCGGCCACCTTCCGCTCCACCTTGGCCGTGCCGGGCACCTCGTCGGCCGCGCGCTGGGCGACCTTGCGCACCACCGAGTGGTCGATGCTCAGCGTGCCGCGTTCGGCGGCGTCATCGTCGTCGGGCAGCGCGGCGACCGGCCGCTCGTCCAGTGCGGTCACCGGTCCCTGCCCTTGCCGAACATGTCACCGAGGTCCAGTTCACCGTCGAGCACCCGCCCGACCACCAGGCCGATCACGCCGACCGCGAGCGTGACGAGAAAGGCGGTGAAGCTCTGGCTCGCCGCGAGGCCGAGCACCAGCCCCGCGAGGATTCCGGTCTGCGTAGCGTTCATTCTTCCTTGGCTCCTTGGGTAGGGATGACGTCGGTGATCTCGATGTCGACCGGCACGTTCCCGGCGACCCGGCGCACCCGCTCGCGCAGTTCGGCACCGAGGCCGGGCAGCGGGCCGTCGAGCCGGAGCACCACGGCGACCTCGATGCCCGGCCCGTCGGCGCGCACGCCGGCCACGCGGCGGCCGGGCAGGTGGGTGCTCGGCCCGCCGGCACCCCCGGCCAGCCGGACCACCGACGGGTGCGCGAGCACCGCGCTCGCGATCTCGTCGGCCAGCGTGCCCGGCCGGCCGCTTCCGGATGCGGCGCTGGTCATCACTCGACCCGCGAGTTGCTTTCCTCGGCTTCGTCATCCTCGGGCAGGTGGATGTCGTTGACCGCGATGTTCACCTCGATCACCTCGAGCCCGGTGATCTGCTCGACGGTGCTGATCACGTTGCGCCGCACCGCGCGCGCCACGTCCACGATCCGCGCGCCGTACTCCACCACCACGTCGAGGTCCACCGCGGTCTGCTTCTCGCCGACCTCGACCGAAACCCCGGCGGTGGTCACCGTGCCCGAACCCGGGATGCGTTCCTTGATCGCGCCGAAGGCACGGGAGACACCCCCGCCGAGCGCGTGCACCCCGGACACCTCGCGGGCCGCGATGCCCGCCACCTTCTGCACCACCGCCGAGGCGATGGTGGTCTTGCCCTGAGCTCCGTCTTCGTTGAGCACCGGGGTGGACCCCGTCCGCAGTGCGGGAGTGGTGCCCTGGTTCGTCGCGCTCGTCTGCGCCATGTGAATGCCGCTCCTTTCCCAACCGTTGTGGCTCATTCGTACGATGGGTGCCGGTGCCGCGCCATTCCGCAACGTCCCTCGAATGGGTGAAGGAGGCGGCGCATCAGTCCACGTGGACGTCCACCACGTGCACGTTCACCGTCGGAGCCGGTTCGCCGAGTTCGGCCGAAAGCGCCCGGACGAGCGCGACGCGCAGCGCCTCGGCCGCTTCGTCCGCCGCCACGCCGTACCGGACCGTGGTGAGCACTTCCAGCCCTTCGGCTTCGAGCGCGACCGCGGCCACGTGCAGTCCGCCGATCCGGTGCCCGAGATCGGCCGCGAGCCGCCGGGTGAGCAGCACCAGCACCGGTTCGGTGATCCGGAGCTTGCCGCCGTCCTGGTCGTATTCGAACTCGGCCGAGCCGCCGCGCAGCCCGCGCACCGAGCGCAGGACCCGGTCGACCAGTCCCGGCGGGGTGGGCACCACCGTGCGGGCGGCGGCGCGCACCAGGTGCCAGTCGGGATCCTGCCGGGGGTCCCCGGCCGGTGCCGTGCTCATCGCAGCTCCTTGAGTTTCGCGAGCAGGGCCACCCTCGCGCGGTGCAACCGGGAACGCAAGGCCGGGACACTCACCTCGAGCACGTCGGCCACCTCCTCGTAGCTCAGCCCCTCCAGTTCGCGCAGCACCAGCGGAACCCGCTGCGACACGTCCAGTTCGGCGATGGCGCGCAGCGTGGCATCAACCTGCTCGGCCCGCACGACCTGGCCTTCCGGGTTCGCGCTGAGGTCGGCGAGCTGCAGGCCGGCGCCGTCCCCCTCCTCGGCGTCGAGCGAGACGGTCTGCCTGCGGCGGCGCACGTAGGCGAGCGCGGCGTTGGTGACCACGCGGTAGAGCCAGGTGGACACCGCCGACTCGGCGCGGAACCCGGACAGCCCGCGCCACGCCGAGATCCACGCGTCCTGCACCACGTCCTCCGCCTCGGCCGCGTTGCCGGTGATCCGCAGCGCCACCCGGTACATGCGCGGGGTGTGCCGCCGCACCAGCTGGTCGAAGGCGTGCGGATCACCCGCCGCGGCCTTGGCCAGCAGCGCCTGGTCCGGTTTCGGCTCGCCGGCCATGCTCAGGCGCGCCGGTACCGGAACATGGTGAACCCGTCTTCGTGCAGGATCGAGGCCAGCGCCAGCCGCCGCGGCACCAGGGTGTCGCGGCCGGCGGCGATGCGCCCGGCACCGGCCCCGGCCAGCAGCGGCGCCACGGTCAGGCACAGCTGGTCGACCAGGTCCTCCGAGATCAGCGCGCCGAACAGGTGCGGCCCGCCTTCGCAGTTGACCCGGCGCAGCCCGCGGCGGTCCAGCTCGGCCAGCGCGGTGGTCAGCTCCACGGTGAGCGGCCCGGCGATGATCACCTCGGCCCCGGCGTCGGCCAGCGCCTCGCGGCGGGCACGCGGTGCGCCTTCGGTGGTCAGGATGATCGGCGGCACCTTCGCGTCGGTGAACAGCGCCGAGTCCGGCTCGATCGAGCACCGCGCGGTGACCACCGCGATCGGCGGGATCTCGGCCAGGCCGAGCCGTTTCCGCGGCTCGGCCCGCTGCTCGCTCACGCGCACCCCGCGGTAGTTCTCCGCGATGACCGTGCCCGCGCCGACGAGAACAACGTCACACAGCGCGCGCCCGAGGCCGAAGATGTGCTTGTCCGCCGGGTGGGACAGGCCCTCGGACTTGTCCGCCACGGTCACCGCGCCGTCGGCCGAGGTCACGAAATTGACCTGCACCCAGGGTTTCGACAGGTCGTCGGGATAACCGTAGAGCCGTTCGAGATCGGCGTCGGACAAGTCGGACAGGTTGGATCGGGCGTCGTTCGGTGGCCAGAGCTGCTGCACGCCCTTCATCCCAGCACGGGTGGCCCGGTTACGCTCGCTCGCATGCCCCGCCTGATCGATCGCGACCCCCAGCTGGGCGCGGAGGAGCTGATCGGCTCACTGGTCCCGCCGCCGCGGTTCGACGGCGTGCGCTTCGCCACGTACGTGCCGAACCCCGCCGAGCCGAGCCAGGCCGCCGCCGTGCGTGACTGCTCGGCGTTCGCGGCCAGGGTCACCGCCGCGAGCAAGGCGAAGAAGTCGAAGTGGCGCAGCCTGTTCGGCGGCGGCGACAGCGCCGCGGACGGCAAGCCGGGGCTGTACCTGGACGGCGGGTTCGGTGTCGGCAAGACGCACCTGCTCGCGTCGATCTGGCACGAATCGCCGTCGCCCAAGGCGTATGCCACCTTCGTCGAGCTGACCCACCTGGTCGGCGCGCTGGGCTTCGCCGAGGCGGTGCGCCGGCTGTCCGCGCACCGGCTGCTCACCATCGACGAGTTCGAGCTGGACGACCCCGGCGACACCATGCTGGTCACCCGGCTGCTGCGGGAGCTGACCGACGCCGGGGTTTTTGTCGCGGCCACCTCGAACACGCTGCCGGACAAGCTGGGCGAGGGCCGGTTCGCCGCCGAGGACTTCCTGCGTGAGATCCAGTCGCTGTCCGCGCGGTTCGGCGTGGTGCGGGTGGACGGTCCCGACTACCGCCACCGCGGCCTGCCCGAAGCGCCGCCGCCCGCCTCGGACGCGGAGCTGGAGGCGTCGGCCGCCAGGGTGCCCGAGTCCACTGTGGACGACTTCGGCGAGCTGTGCGACTACCTGGCGAAGCTGCACCCGTCGCGGTACGGCAGGCTGGTGCGCGGTGTGCCGATGGTGCACCTGCGCGGGGTGTTCGCGGCGCCGGACCAGAACGTGGCGCTGCGGCTGGTCGCACTGGCCGACCGGCTCTACGACAGCGCGATCCCGGTGATGGCCTCCGGTCAGCCGCTGTCGGCGTTGTTCACCGAGGAGATGATCCAGGGTGGCTACCGGAAGAAGTACCTGCGGGCGGTGAGCCGCCTGACCGCGCTCGCGCGGGACGCGGCCAAGCCCGCGCCCCAGCCGTGAGCACCGCGGCGACCAGCGGCACCACCGCCGCCGCAAGGCCCGCGCCACCGGCCACGTCCGTGGCGTAGTGGTAGTGCAGGCCGATCATGCCGATCCCGGCGGCGGCCACCAGCAGCACGCCCACGCAGGCGACCAGCAACGCCGTGCGGGCGGCGCGGATCAGCAGCACCACCACGGCGAGCGTGGCGGCCAGGCTGGCCGTGTGCCCGCTCGGGTAGGCGAGGTGGTCGTCGTAGTACCGGCCGAACCACGGCTTGAGCACCCAGCTCGACAGCATCACCGCGACCGGCGGCGCCAGCGCGGTCAGCGCCAGCCCGGTCCAGTGGCGGCGGACCGCGCAGCCGGTCGCCAGCAGTACCAGCGCGGGCAGCAGCACGTACGGCTCGGTGGGGAGCACCAGCACGCGCAGCACGAACTCGTTGCCGCCCAAGGTGTTCTCCACCGCCTCGGCGATCCGCGCGTCCGGCGCGGCGAACGCGCGGTCACCGGCGAAAGCCAGGCCCAGCACCAGGAACACGGTCAACCCGGCCACCGCCGTGCCCAGCGTGACCGCGCTCCTGATCCTGGCCGCCCGTTCGATGCCGCCGAGCCTACGGGTAATTCGATCGCGTCCGCGCCGGAGGTCGGTCACCATGCGTGAGTGGGTTATCTCGAAGCGAGCGCGCTGTCCTACCGGCTCAGCGACGGCAGGCAGCTGTTCGAGGACGTCTCGTTCCGCGTCGGCCCGGACCAGGTCACCGCGCTGGTCGGCGACAACGGCGCGGGCAAGACCACCCTGCTGCGGCTGCTCGGCGGTGAGCTGACCCCGGTGTCGGGTGCCGTGCGCGCCCAGGGCGGGCTGGCGATGATGCCGCAGTTCATCGGCTCGGTGCGGGACGAGCGCACGGTCCGCGACCTGCTGCTCGCGGTGGCGCCGACGCCGCTGCGCGCGGCCGCCGCCGAACTCGACGCGGTCGAGCTGCTGCTGATGGACACCGACGACGAAGCCACCCAGATGCGGTACGCGGAGGCGCTCTCGGCGTGGGGTGAGGCGGGTGGCTACGCGGCGGAGGTCCTGTGGGACACGGTGACCGTCGCCGCGCTCGGCGTGCCGTACGACCGCGCGCGGTTCCGCGAGGTGCGCACGCTCTCCGGCGGTGAGCAGAAACGACTGGTGCTGGAAGCGTTGCTGCGCGGGCCGGAGCAGGTGCTGCTGCTCGACGAGCCGGACAACTACCTCGACGTGCCGGGCAAGCGGTGGCTGGAGGGCCGGCTGGCCGAGACGCCCAAGGCGGTGCTGCTGGTCAGCCACGACCGGGAGCTGCTGGCCGCGGCGGCCACCCACATCGTCACCCTCGAAGGCGGCACCACCTGGGTGCACGGTGGCGGATTCCGCCACTGGCACGAGGCCCGCGCGGCGCGCTGGGAGCGCATGGCGGAGCTGCGGCGGCGGTGGGACGACAAGCACGAGCAGCTGATCGAGCTGGTGCGCTCACTCCAGCGCGCGGCGTCGATGAGCGACGTAATGGCCTCGCGTTACCACGCCGCGCAGACCCGGCTGCGGAAGTTCGAGGAGGAGGGCGCGCCGCCGCTGCCGCCGAAGGAGCAGAAGGTCAAGCCGCGGCTGCGTGGCGGGCGGACCGGCCTGCGTGCGATCACCTGCGAGAACCTGGAGCTGACCGGGCTGATGCACCCGTTCGACCTGGAGGTCTTCTTCGGCGACCGGGTGTGCGTGCTGGGCTCGAACGGTTCGGGCAAGAGCCACTTCCTGCGCCTGCTCGGCGGGGACGGGGGCGTCGCGCACACGGGGGAGTGCCGCCTGGGCGCCCGGGTGGTGCCCGGCCTGTTCGCGCAGACCCACCAGCACCCCGAGTGGCTCGGCCGGACCCTGGCCGACCTGCTGTGGCGCGGCGACGACACCCGGCCGGGCGTGGACCGCGGCACGGCGATGGCCGCGCTCAGCCGCTACGGCCTGGCCGCCGCGGGGGACCAGCGGTTCGAAACGCTGTCGGGCGGGCAGCAGGCGCGGTTCCAGGTGCTGCTGCTGGAACTGAGCGGGGCCACGCTGCTGCTGCTCGACGAGCCCACCGACAACCTGGACCTGATCTCGGCGGAAGCACTGCAGGAAGCGCTGGCGGAGTTCACCGGCACGGTGGTCGCGGTGACGCACGACCGGTGGTTCGCGCGCTCGTTCGACCGGTACGTGCTGTTCGCGGCTTCCGGTGAGGTGACCGAGGTCGCCGAGCCGGTCTGGACCGAGGGCCGCGTGGACCGCGTCCGCTGAGTTGTGGACTATGCCACCCGTGGGGTACGGTGGCATAGTCCACTTCGGGAATGACTCAGGGGAGCGGGTAGGGATGCAGCGGCTTCCACACCTCGGCGGGGAAAACCGACTCGTCGAAGCGGAACGCGCTGCCCTCGGCGTCGAACACCACGAAGTGCTCTTCGAGCACGGCCGACGTGCCTGGGAGTTGGAGCCGCTCGCGCTCGTCGGCGGTGGCCATCCGGGCGCGGACCAGGTCGCGGCCGAACGACGGTCTCGGCCCGGCGCGCTCGGTGACGTACTCGTCCACCGCGGCCGGCGAAAGGCCGGTGTCCAGCAGATCCGGCGCCCGCGCGGCGACCTCACCGCCGAACCACGAGGTGCGCAGTTCCGCCGGGATGCCGTGGGTGTCGCTCAGCAGGACCTGCCGCCGGACCCCGCGATGCCCGGCCGGTGTGCCGAAGGCGTCCGCCACGTGCGGCGGCACCACGGCTTCTTCGGCGACCAGCACCACCAGCCCGGTTTCGGCGGGAAAACTCACGTCGAGCGTGCGCGAGGGGGCGAAGCGGTGCCCGCGCGCGCCGGGCAGGTCTTCGCGCACGATCGTGCCCGAGCCGTGCCTGCTCTCCACGTATCCCTGGTGCTGCAGCAAGCGCAACGCCTTGGCCGCGGTCGGGCGCGCGACACGGTGCTCCTCGGCGAGCTGCCGCTCGGAGGGCACGCTCGCACCCGGCGGTAGCTCACCGGAGACGATCCGGCTGCGGATGCCGTGCGCGATCTGGTGGTACTTGGGCGTTGTCTCAGCCATGCACATCCTGGTCGGGGTGGCCTAGGTCACCTGAACCCTAGCAGCCACTGGGCAAGTGCGGACTGGTTTGGGTGCCGGTGCGAGTCGCGGAGCGGGTTGGCGGCCCGCCTCCAGCGGCTGGCGCCGCTGGGAAACACCGGGTCAGTCGTCTTCTTCGAGTTCGGCTTCGACGCGCCCGCTGCGCACCGCGGCCGCCAGTTCCGCGTGGTCGGCCTCGGTCTGGTCGGCGTAGCGCACCGCATACCGGCCGATCGCCTCGTCCATCTCCTCGTCCTCGTCGAAGTACCCGGCGAGCAGGCGCGGGTCGATGGAGCGCACGTGCGCCCTGGCCAGCAACGCCCCGGCCAGCCGCCCGTAGTCGTCGAGGTGGTTGCCCTTGAGCGCGGTCGGGTCGATGTCGCCCTTCATGTTGCGGAACTGCCGCACGATGTAGGGCCTGCCTTCGATGGTGGTCCAGCCGAGCAGGATGTCGGTCTCGGCCTGCACCAGCCGGGCGCCGTGCACGATGCGCTGCCCCTCGTGCTCGGCCGGCGGGCAGTCCAGGTGGGGCTCCAGAGAGGACGGACGAGCCTCCTTCACCTGCAGCACCAGTGATTCCCCGGTGTTGCCGCGCAGCAGTGCCACGTAGCTGCGCAGCCCGACGCTGCCGGTGCCGACCACCCGGAAGGCCACATCGGACACCCCGAACCGGGTGATCAGGTTCCGCCGCGACTCGCGCAGCGTGTCCACATAGGACACCAGGCCGGTGGTGACCGCCTCGGCGGTGGCTTCGTCCACCCTGGTCAGCACCGGTGGCTCCTCGATGAACCGGTTCTCCCGCGTCCACTTCGCCACCACCTTGGCGCTGGTGTTCTTGCGGGCCTTCGCCGCGGCCTCGGCGAAGTCGTCGATCAGCTCGTCGGCCTTGACGCGGCTCAGCGCGGCCGCGTTGGGCAGCGCGTTCCACGACTGCATGAACGGCATCTCCGCCAGGTTGCGCACGGTCCGCCGGTAGGACTTCACCACGTCCTCGGCGGCTTCGAGGCACTTCGACGCGGAAACCCCGCCTTCCCGGCCCGCCAGCACCAGGCTGGTCGCCAGCCGTTTGACGTCCCACTCCCACGGCCCTGGCACGGTCTCGTCGAAATCGTTGATGTCCATCACGATCTCGCCGTCCGGTGTGCCGTACAGGCCGAAGTTCGCCGCGTGCGCGTCACCGCAGATCTGCGCGATCAGCCCGCTCCTGGGCGCCTCGGCGAGGTCGGCGGCCATCAGCCCGGCCGCACCGCGGAAGAACGAGAACGGCGAGGAGACCATCCGGCCCATCCGCAGCGGCACCAGCGACGGCAGCCGCCCGGCGTTGCTGGTGCCGATGAACTCCAGCACGCCGGGCCGCCGCGGCCCGGCCGCCTCGTGGTCGTGCGCGGCGGGCGGCGTCGCCTCGCGCAACGCCTTTCCCTGTGCCCGGACCTCGTCCGGGTCCTGGATCACTCGCAGCTCCGCTGCTTCCCGCCGTCCGCTGACCATGGCTGGCTCCCTCCGCCCGCTGCTGGGAGGGAGCTAACCAGATCGGGGCTACCGCGCGCCGATCACCTCGGCCAGCGCCTCGATGCCACGGTCCAGTTCGTCCTGTTCGATCACCAGCGGCGGCGCCAGGCGCAGCGTGTGCCCGTGGGTTTCCTTGCACAGCACGCCGAGCCCGGCCAGTGCCTGCGAGGCCTCGCGCCCGGTCGGGCCGCCGGGCGCGATGTCCACACCCGCCCACAGCCCGCGCCCGCGGACCGCGGACAGCCCGTTGCCGACCAGCTTCGCCAGCCGCTCGTGCAGGTGCGCGCCCAGTTCGGCAGAACGCTGCTGGAACTCGCCGGTGGCCAGCAGCCGGATCACCCCGCGCCCGACCGCGCACGCGAGCGGGTTGCCGCCGAAGGTGGACCCGTGCTCACCGGGACGCAGCACGCCGAGCACGTCACGCGACCCGACCACCGCGGACACCGGCAGAATGCCGCCGCCGAGCGCCTTGCCGAGCGTGTACACGTCGGCACGCACGTTCTCGTGCTCCAGCGCCAGCAGCGTGCCGGTGCGCGCCAAGCCGGACTGGATCTCGTCGGCGATCAGCAGCGTGCCGGTCTCGTCGCACAGCCGCCGCGCCTCGGCGAGGTAACCCTCCGGCGGCACGATCACCCCGGCCTCGCCCTGGATCGGTTCGAGCAGCACGGCCGCGGTGTTCGGGCCGATGGCCGCGCGCAGCGCCTCGGCGTCGCCGTAGGGCACGGTGACGAACCCAGGGGTGAACGGGCCGAAGTCGGCGCGCGCGGTCTCGTCGGTGGAGAAGGAGACGATGGTGGTGGTGCGGCCGTGGAAGTTGGACCCGGCCACCACGATCTGCGCCTGGCCGTCCGGCACGCCCTTGACCTGGTAGGCCCACTTGCGGGCGACCTTGACCGCGGACTCCACCGCCTCGGCGCCGGAGTTCATCGGCAGCACCATCTCGGTGCCGGTCAGCTCGGCCAGCTCCCGGCAGAACGGCCCCAACTGGTCGTGGTGGAAGGCCCGCGAGGTGAGCGTGACCCGGTTCAGCTGCTCGGTGGCCGCGGCGACCAGCGCGGGGTGCCGGTGCCCGAAGTTGAGCGCGGAGTACCCGGCCAGGAAGTCGAGGTACCGCTTGCCTTCGACGTCGGTGACCCAGGCGCCATCGCCTTCGGTGATGACCACGGGCAGGGGGTGGTAGTTGTGCGTGCCCCAGTGCTCGTCGAGGGCCACGTACTCGGCGGCGGAGGTTTCGGCGGCGGAGGTCGTCATGCGATCAGGTTAGGTCCTGCTCGCGGACTCTTCATCCGGAAATCATTGCTTCTGCCCGGCGTTCGTTGCGCAGTTGGCCGCTCTGGACCGCGATTCGTTGTGACCTCGCCGGGTGAGCACCGCTGCGTGCGGGTGATCACTGTTCTAGGGTCGCCGGATGACCGCGCGTGAGGTGTTCCGGGCCGTGAGCGGCGGCCTGCCCGACCCCGGCGACCGGCCGGCCGGGCCCGCCAAGAAGAGCAAGGCGCTCGGCGAGCTGCCCGAGCTCGGGGCCGAACTGGACGAGCTGCAGGAGCGGCTGTTCGCCGAGAGCGACCGCCGCGTGCTGCTGGTGCTGCAGGGCATGGACACCTCCGGCAAGGGCGGCACGGTCCGCCACGTGCTCGGCATGGTCAATCCGCAGGGCGTGCGGTACCAGGCGTTCAAGAAGCCGACCGCGGCCGAACGGCGGCACCACTTCCTCTGGCGGGTCCGCAAGGCGCTCCCTGATCCCGGGCAGATCGGGGTGTTCGACCGCTCGCACTACGAGGACGTGCTGGTGCCGCGCGTGCTCGGGCAGCTCGCCGGGCCGGAGCTCAAGCAGCGGTACCGCGAGATCAACGCCTTCGAACGGGAGCTGGCCGACACCGGCACCACGCTGGTCAAGGTGTTCCTGCACATCTCCCCGGAGGAACAGCTGCGGCGCCTGCGTGCCCGCCTGCTCGACCCGGCCAAGCGCTGGAAGTACACCCCGGCCGACCTCGAAGCCCGCGAGCGCTGGCACGACTACCAGCGCGCCTACCGCGGCGTGCTGCGGCAGACCAGCACCGCCGCCGCGCCGTGGTACGTGGTGCCCGCCGACCGCAAGTGGTACCGGAACTGGGCGGTGGCCACGCTGCTGCTGGAGACCTTGCGCGAGCTGGCGCCGGCCTACCCGGACCCGGGGTACGACGTGGCGGCCCAGCTGGCCGAGCTGGAAGCGGCGAAAGCGGTGCCGTAGCCAACCGCCGGTGGGTCTGACAGAGTTGCTGCCCGTGAGTGACGACGTCTCCTTTCTCCGGAAGCAGGCCCGCACCCAGCGGTTCACCCTGGGCGCGCCCAAGGAGTTCCGGATCTCCCCGGACGGCACCCGCGTGCTGTTCCTGCGCGCCGAGTCCGGGGTCGACCGGCGCACCAGCCTGTGGCACCTCGACCTGGGCACCGGCACCGAGACCAAGGTGGTCGACGCCGCCGTGCTGCTGCCCGGCGAGGAGGACCTGCCGCCGGAGGAGCGGGCCCGCCGCGAACGCAGCCGCGAGACGTCGGCCGGGGTGGTCGGGTACGCCGTCGACGCGGCCTTCCGCCTGGCCACCTTCAGCCTGTCCGGCAAGCTGCACACCGTCGACCTCGGCTCCGGCGAGATCACCACGCTGGTGGACACCGCGGTGATCGACCCGCGTCCCAACCCCGGCGGCACGCACGTGGCCTACGTGCGCGACCGGCGGCTGCGGGTGGCGGACCTGGCCACCGGCGAGGACCGGGTGCTGGTGGACGAGCCGGGCGAGCACATCGCCTGGGGGCTCGCCGAGTTCATCGCGGCCGAGGAGATGGGCCGCGCCCGCGGGTACTGGTGGTCGCCCGGCGGCGACCGGCTGCTGGTGGAGCGCAGCGACAGCAGCGCGGTGCCCCGCTGGACCATCGCCGATCCCGCGCGCCCGGACACCGGCGGGCACACCGTGGCCTACCCGGCCGCCGGATCGGCCAATGTGGACGTTTCGCTGTCGGTCATCGGGCTGGACGGCAGCCGGGTGGACGTCGAGCGCGGGGACTGGGAGTACCTGGCCGCGGTGCACTGGTCGGCGGGCGGCCCGCCGCTGATCGCGGTGCAGCCGCGCGACCAGCGGCGGCTGGAGATCCGCTCGGTGGACACCAGCGACGGCTCGACCTACCTGCTGCACGCGGAAACCGACGAGCACTGGGTCGAGCTGGTGCCCGGTTCGCCGGCGTGGACCAGCGACGGCAGGCTGGTCCGGGTCGGCGTCGCCGACGACACCTACCGCCTGTTCGTGGACAACCACGCGGTCACCGAGCCGGGGCTCCAGGTGCGCTCGGTGCTGCACGCCGGCGACGAGGTGCTGTTCAGCGCCTCGGCCGCGGACCCGACGCAGATCCACGTCTACCGCACCAACGGCGGCCGGGTGGAGCGACTGTCCCTTTCGGACGGTGTGCACATCGGTGCCGGTTCGGCCGCGGTGACCGTGCTGTCCTCGTGGAGCCTGGAGCACAGCGGGCCCGAGGTGACCGTGCTCAGCGACGCGCAGCCGGTGGCGAAGGTGGTTTCGTCCACTGTGGACCCCGGGCTGGAGCCGAACCCGGCCTGGCTGACGCTGGGGGAGCGCGGGCTGCGCGCGGCGCTGCTGCTGCCCACCGGGTACCGCCCCGAGCAGGGCAAGCTACCGGTGCTGCTCGATCCCTACGGCGGTCCGCACGCGCAGCGCGTGCTGCAGAGCCGCAACGCCTTCCTGAACCCGCAGTGGCTGGCGGACCAGGGCTTCGCCGTGCTGATCGCCGACGGCCGCGGCACGCCGGGACGTGGTCCCGCGTGGGAGAAGGAGATCTCGCGCGACCTCGCCGGGGTCACCCTGGCCGACCAGGTGGACGCACTGCTCGCGGCGGCCGCCGACCACCCGGCGCTCGATCTCGGCCGGGTGGGCATCCGCGGCTGGTCGTACGGCGGTTACCTGTCGGCGCTGGCGGTGCTGCGGCGGCCGGACGTGTTCCACGCGGCGGTCGCGGGCGCGCCGGTCACCGACTGGTCGCTGTACGACACGCACTACACCGAGCGCTACCTGGGCACGCCGCAGCAGGATGCCGAGTGCTACGAACGGAACTCGCTGCTCGCCGACGCCGGTGAGCTGCGGCGGGCGCTGCTGCTGGTGCACGGGCTCGCTGACGACAACGTTTTTGTGGCGCACACGCTGAGGTTGTCTTCGGCGCTGCTCGCGGCCGGGCGCCCGCACACCTTCCTGCCGCTGGCCGGTGCGACGCACATGACCCCGCAGGCCGAGGACGTGGCGGAGAACCTGCTCCGCCTCCAGGTCGGCTGGCTGCACCGGGAGCTGAACTCCCATCGAGAGGAGAACAACGCGTGACCAACCGCTGGGGCATCACGATCCCGTTCACCGGGGTGCCGCTCGCCGCGCACCGCGAACTGGTGCAGGAGTTGCCGGACCTCGGCTACACCGACGCCTGGTCCGCCGAAACCGCCGGTACCGACGCGTTCTCGCCACTGCTGCTGGCCTCGCAGTGGGCGCCTTCGCTGCGGCTGGGCACCGCGATCGTGCCGGTGTACACGCGTGGCCCCGGCCTGCTCGCGATGAGCGCGGCGACGCTGGCCGAATGCGCGCCGGGCCGGTTCGTGCTCGGCATCGGCACGTCGTCGCCGGTGATCGTGGAGGGCTGGAACGCCGCCGAGTTCAGCGAGCCGTTCGCGCGGACGCGGGACACGCTGCGCTTCCTGCGTGCCGCGCTGGCGGGGGAGAAGGTGACCGAGAAGTACCCGACGTTCTCGGTCAGCAAGTTCCGGCTGGAGCGCATCCCGGACCCCGCGCCGCCGATCATGCTGGCGGCGCTGCGGCCCGGCATGCTGAAGCTGGCCGCGAAGGAAGCCGACGGCGCCATCACGAACTGGCTCGCGCCCGCGGACGTGCCGAAGGTGCGCGAGGTGCTCGGCCCGGAGCCGGAACTGGCCGCGCGGATCTTCGTCTGCCCCACCGAGGACGCCGAGGCCGCCCGCGGCCTTGGCCGCCTGCTGATCAGCAGTTACCTGACCGTGCCGGTGTACGCGAAGTTCCACGACTGGCTGGGGCGCGAGGAGATCCTGGCCCCGATGCACCAGGCGTGGGCCGCCGGCGACCGGAAGGCGGCGAACGCGGCGATCCCGGACGAGGTGGTCGACGACCTGATCGTGCACGGCAGCCCGGAAGCCTGCCGCGAGCGCGTCCAGTCCTATGTGGACAACGGGCTGACCACACCGGTGATCGCCCTGCTGCCCACCGGCGGCGACCCGTTCGAACAGGTCAGGGCACTGCGCCCGCGCTGACCTCGCTGGGGCCTCACCGCAGGTGGAGGGTGAGCGCGGCGGCGCCGAAACCGGCGACCATCGTCGCCGCCACGTAGCCCACCGCCCGCGGTGCCTGGCCCCGGTTGATCAGCTCGACGGTTTCGAAACCGAAGGTCGAGTACGTGGTGAGCGCCCCGCACAGGCCGACCGCGAGCAGCGCCTGCGCCGCGCCGGTGACCCCGGTGAGCAGGCCGAGCAACGCCGAACCGGCCACGTTCACCGCGAACGTCGCCCACGGGAACGCCGTGCGCGACGCCCAGAGCCGGTGCACGAGATACCGCAGCACCGCACCGGCCGCGCCACCGACGGCAACGAGCAGCGCGGTCATCGCTCGCCCGATCGGGTGAACAGGCGCATTCCGGCCACCACGGCCAGCAGGCAGGCGACCAGCGTGCCGAAGGTGTAAGCCAGCGCGGGCAATGCGTGTCCGGTTTGCCCGGCTTGCAGCGCGTCGAGCACCGCCGTCGAATACGTGGTGTAGCCGCCGAGCACGCCGACACCGAGGAAAGCCCGCCACAACGGGTGGTCGGTTGCCGTGTACAACACGCCGATGAGCAGGCAGCCGGTCACGTTCACGAGCATTGTGGACACCGCGAAACCGCCCGGCGGGTGCGGAAACAGCACGGACAGGCCGAATCGGGCGAGGCTGCCGAGTGCCCCGCCGAGCGTGACCGCGCCCAGCAACCGAACCGGCAAGATCGTCACCTCCGCGGGCGAATCTACCCCGCGGTGGCCCGCGTAGACCGGATGGTGGAACCGCCACGCGCCCGGCCACCCACATGATGAAGCGGGAAGCGGTGGTCCGTACCCTGGTTCAGGGTAGGCAAACCTAAGGAGGACGGGTGGCGAACTCGCGCGGGGAACCGGGTCCGGCACTGGCCGGCGGAACGGCCGGGCACGAACGGCTGGCCGAGCTGATTCCCTTCGCGCTGCGGGGTTTCGCGGCCGGTGCCGCCGAACGCCGCGGACCCGCGCCGGGTGGCGGTCCCGCCGCGGTGGCCGCCGAACTGGCTTCCGCGTTGCCCAGTGGATCGTTGCTGGCCGAGGGCGTCGGCGCAGAGCGCGCGCTGACCGAGCTGAGCGCGCTGCTGGCCGCGGGCTCGGTCGATCCCGCGGATCCTTGGTGTGCCGCGCATCTGCACTGCCCGCCGCTGGCCGTGTCGGTGGCCGCGGACGTGGTGGCCGCCGCGCTCAACCCCTCGATGGACTCGTGGGACCAGGCACCGGTCGCCAGTGAGCTGGAACGCGAGTTCACCGCCGCGCTGGCCCGCGTCTGCTTCCCCGGTGAGGACACCGCACCCGACGCCGTGGTGACCACCGGCGGCACCGAGTCGAACCTGCTCGGCCTGCTGCTCGCGCGTGAGCACGCCCCCGGCCACCGCGTGGTCCCGGTCTGCGGCGCGAACGCGCATCACAGCGTGGCCAGGGCGGCGTGGGTGCTCGGGCTGCCCGCGCCCGTGGTGGTCGCCTGCGACGGCGACCGGCTGCGTCCCGACGCGCTCGCCGAGGCGCTGGACGCGCTCACCGAACCCGCCGTGGTGGTGGCGACCGCGGGCACCACGAACACCGGTGAAATCGATCCGCTGCCCGAAATCGCCGCGCTGTGCCGGGCCGCGGGCGCGCACCTGCACGTCGACGCCGCGTACGGCGGGATGGCGTTGTTCAGCCCGGCGCACGCCGGACTGCTGGCGGGGCTCGCCGAGGCCGACTCGGTCGCGCTGGACATGCACAAGTTCGGCTGGCAGCCGGTCGCGGCCGGGCTGCTGGCCTGCCGCGACGCCAGGATGCTCGGCGCGCTGAACGTGCGCGCGGAGTACCTCAACGCCGACGACGACACCGAAGCCGGGCTGCCGGACCTGCTCGGCCGGTCGATCCGGACCTCCCGGCGGCCGGACGCCTTCCGGATGGCGGTCACCTTCTACGCGCTGGGGCACCGGGAACTGGGCAGGCTGGTGGCGCGCTGCTGCGAAACCGCCACCGAGGTGGCCGAGGACATCGCCGCCGATCCCGGCCTGCACCTGTGGGCCGCGCCCTCACTGTCCACTGTGCTCTTCCGCCCGCGCGTGCCGGACGAGGTGGTGGCGCGGGTCCGCCGCACCCTGCTGGAGGCGGGCACCGCGGTGCTCGGCCGGGCCACCATGCCCACCGGGCCCGGCGGCGCCGAGCAGGTCTGGCTCAAGCTCACCCTGCTCAATCCCGAGGCCACCGCGGCGGACTACCGGCCGCTGCTGGACCTGGTGGTGCGGACGGCGGCGGAGCTGACCGCCGCCGGAGAGGAGCGGGTCCTTTCGTGAACGGCCCGGTGGACCTGGCGGGCGTCGGGATCGGCCCGTTCAACCTGTCGCTGGCCGCACTGGCCGCCGGGGTGCCGGAGCTCGACGCGGTGTTCTTCGAGCGCCGCCCCGGGTTCAGCTGGCATCCCGGGCTGCTCATCGAAGGCACCACGCTGCAGGTGCCGTTCCTGGCCGACCTGGTCTCGCTGGTCGACCCCACCAGCGAACTGTCCTTTCTGAACTACCTGCGGGCGAAGGACCGGCTGTTCCCGTTCTACTTCGCCGAGCGCTTCCACATCCCGCGCGCGGAGTACGACGACTACTGCCGCTGGGTGAGCGAGCGGCTGCCGTCGTGCCGGTTCGGGCGTACGGTGACCGGCGTGCGCTGGGAACCCGCGGAGAACGCGTTCGCGCTCTCCTTCGCCGAAGGTGATCCGGTGCTGGCCCGCAACGTCGTGCTCGGGGTCGGCACCTCGCCGAAGGTCCCGGAAGCGCTGCGCGAACTCGTCGCCGAACCCGGCGCGCTCGCCGTGCATTCGGCGGATTACCTCCAGGCACGCGAAGAACTGCTCGCCGCGCCGTCGGTCACCGTGCTCGGTTCGGGGCAGTCGGGTGCCGAGGTGTTCCTGGACCTGCTGCGTGCCCGGCCGCACGGCCTGCGCTGGCTGAGCCGGACGCGGTCGTTCGCGCCGATGGAGTACTCGAAGCTGGGGCTCGAGCAGTTCACCCCCGACTACACCGCCTACTTCCACGGCCTGGCCGAACCGGTGCGCGACCGGCTCGTCCCGTCGCAGTGGCAGCTGTACAAGGGGATCGACGCCGAAACGATCGCGGCCATCCACGACGAGCTGTACCAGCTGGGCATCGGCGGCCGCTGGCCGGACGTGACGCTCACGCCCGGCGTGGAGGTGGTCGGGGCCGGGCTCGCGGACGACGGCATCGAACTGCGCCTGCGGCACGCCGAACAGGGCAGCAGCGCGACCGTCCACACCGGAGCGGTGGTCGCCGCGACCGGCTACACCGAGACGCTGAGCCCGTACACCGGCGACTGCGAGCGCGACCGCGCCGGGCGCCCGGTGGTCGGCCGCGACTACCGGCTCGCGCTGCCACCCGAGGTGACCGGCTCGCTGTTCGTGCAGAACGCCGAACGCCACACCCACGGCGTCGGTGCCCCCGATCTCGGGCTGGCGGCGTGGCGCTCGGCCCGCATTCTCAACGCGCTCGGCGGGCGTACGGTCTACAGGTTGCCGGAACGCACCGCGTTCACCAAGTTCGGACTGGAGGGCTCGTGACCGAGACCGCGCAGGTTTCCCTGGCCAGCGACGATCCGGCGGACACCGCCGCGGCGTGGCGGGCGGCCGGAGCGCTGATCGTGCACAAGATGCTGGGGGAGTTGTCCTACGAAGGCCTGCTGCGGCCCGAGCCGGCCGACGCGGGCGACTCCGCGGAGTCGGACGACGGCCACCGCGGCTGGGTGCTGAACCTGCCGGGCGCGCGGTACGAGTTCCGCGCGCGCCGCGGTGCGTTCGACGCGTGGACCGTGCAAGCGGGCAGCGCGGTGCGGATCGCCGAGCGCACCGCGCCCGCCGACGATCCGCGGACGCTGGTGGTGGACGCCAAGGAAGCGCTCGGGCTGAGCGGGCTGCGCCTGGCGGACGTGCTGGCCGAGCTGACCGCCACGGTGGCCAACGAAGCCACCCGCCTCGCGGACGCGCCGAGCGCGGCCGTGCTGTCCACTATGGACTACAACCTGGCGGACGGGCACCTGACCGGGCACCCGCGGCTGGTGCTGAACAAGGGCCGTGTCGGCTTCTCGGCCACTGACCGCGAGCGGTACTCGCCGGAGTCGGGGGCGGACGTGGTGCTGCGCTGGTTCGCCGTGCATCGCGAACACGCCCAGTTCCGCTGCATCGGCGAACTGAGCGAGGAACGGCTGCTGGCCGAGGAACTCGACCACGACCTGCGTGCCGACTTCACCGCCCAGATCACCGAGTACGGGGATCCGGCCGACTACCTGCTGGTGCCGGTGCACCCGTGGCAGGCCGACGAGATCGTCGGCACGCTCTACGCCGCCGAGCTGAGCACCGGCGTGCTGATCGACCTCGGGCCGGGGCACGACCACTACCGTCCACACCAGACCGTTCGCACGCTGGCGAACATCGGCAGGCCGGAGCGCCGGGACGTGAAGACGGCCGTGTCGGTGCGCAACACGCTGGTCTACCGCGGGCTCAACTCGGCGGCCACGCTCGCCGGACCGGCGATCACCGCGTGGCTCAAGGAGGTCAGCGCCGCCGATCCGCTGCTCACCGAGCAGTACCGGTTCGAGCTGCTGGGTGAGGTGGCCAGTGTTTCGGTCCGGCACCCGCTGTTCGGCGCGCTGGACGAGCTGCCGTACCGGTTCCACGAAACGCTCGGCGCGCTCTGGCGCGAACCGCTGCGGGAACGCGTCGGCGACGGTGAGCACGCGCTGTCCTTCGCCGCGCTGCCGTATCGCGGGCCGGACGGGGAATCGGTGCTCGCCACGCTCATCCGGCGGTCGGACCTGGGTGCGGAAGCCTGGTGCGCCAAGGTGTTCGACCTGCTGCTGACGCCCTTGCTGCAATGGCTGCTCCGTTACGGCGTGGGGTTCTGCCCGCACGGCCAGAACCTGATCCTGATCGTGGACGAGGACGGCAGGCCACTCCGCGTGGCGATCAAGGATTTCGCGCAGGGCGTGGACCTGCTCGACGAAGAAGTCGACGTGTACGCGCGGCTGGCGCCGGAAGCGGCCGAGGAAATGCTGCGCTGGCCCGCGCACCTGCTCGCGCAGTCGTTGTTCAGCTCAGTGTTCTCCGGCCAGTTCCGGTTCTGGGCGGAACTGCTGCTGGACGAGCTTTCGCTGCCGCGCGCGCGGTTCTGGGAGCTGGTGCGCGAGGTGGTCAACCGGTTCCGCGAGGCCAATCCCGAACTGGCGGCGCGTTTCGACGCGTGCTCGCTGTTCGCGCCGGACGTCGAGCGGGTGACGCTGAACCGCGAACACCTCGCGGGCGAGGGCTTCGACAAGGTCGAGCGGGACGACGAGTTCGACGTGCGGTGGGGCCGGGCGCCGAACCCGTTGCACGGCCCCGATCCCGCGGGCGCGTGGTGAACGGTTCGCCGAGACCGGCCGGGCCGCGCAGCCTGGCCCAGCGGCGCGAAGCCGCGCGCGTGCCGGACGGTCTCGCCGAAGTGCCACGGGTGTTGCTGCTGGTGCCCGATCCGCACGCGCGGTTCGCCGGAGTCGAGCTGGACGGCCGGTTCTTCGCCGACGAGGTGCTGGCGAACGGGTACGGCGTCTGCTCGTATGTGTTCGTCTGGGACGTTCACCGGGATGTGCCGTCTACATTGGACGAGTCGCTGCGCCGGTATGCCGGCCGCTTCGGGGATCTGCGGATGCGACCGGATCTGGCCACGCTGACGCCGGTGCCGGGTGCGCTCGCGGTGGTCTGTGATGTCGAGTGGCCGGACGGCGCGGCCGTGGACATCGCGCCGCGCACGGTGCTCACCCGGCAGCTGGCCGCGCTGGAGGAACGCGGGCTGGTGCCGTCGGTCGGCATCGAACACGAGGTGACCTTCCGCGGCGCCGATGGTGAACCGCTCACCGCGCACCCGGTGGACTACGCACTCGGCGGCACGGAAAACTTGCGGCCGGTGCTCACCACCGCGGCCGAACTCCTGGCGCGGGCCGGGCTCGGTGTCGAGTCGGCGCGTGCCGAATGCCACCCTGGTCAGTACGAGATCGTGCTGCGGCACCGGGACGCGCTCGCGGCCTGCGACGACGCGCTCCTGCAGCAGTTCCTGGTGCGGCGGGCGGCTGCCGAGCACGGCGTGACCGCCGGGTACGCCGCAGCCGAGGGGAACGGCCGCGGCAGCTCCGGCCACGTCCACTTGTCACTGTCCGCTTTGGACGGATCTAGTGTGGACCGTGATCGCCTGAACGCTTTCCTGGCGGGCGTGCTGCGGCACGCCAGGGCGCTGACGCCGATCTGGGCGCCGACCTGGAACAGCTACGTGCGGCTGCGCACGGGGCCGTTCTCGCCGCGGGTGCTGCGCTGGGGGACTGACGACCGGACGGCGGCGGTGCGGGTGGCCGGTGGGGACACCCCGCGCCTGGAGTTCCGGTTCGCCGGCGCCGACGCGCAACCACACCTGGTCCTCGCGGCCCTGCTCGCGGCGGGCATCACCGGTCTCGACGAGAACCTGGCACCGCCGGCCGAGGGCGAGGTGTGCGGCGAGCTGGCAGGCAGCCCGTGGGAGGCACTGGCCGAATGCTCCGAACTGCTCGGCCCTGCGGTGGCCGCGCAGCAGAAGTCGTTGCTGCGCGCGGAAATCGAGGCCGGTCTCGAGTCGGTCAGCGATTGGCAGCGCGAGCGCGCGCGCCTGCGGTCCTGAGCGCGGGCAGCGCGAGGCAGATCAGGAAGGTCAGCGCCAGCAGCAGGTAGCTGTTCCCGGCGAACTGCTGGCCGGTGGTCCACAGCAGTTCCTTGTCGTTGTAGCCGGGCAGTTCGTGGAACGGCGCGAGGGTGAACGCGATCGTGGTGAGCAGCGCGGCGGTGAACCAGCCGATCGCGGCGAGTGAGTTTTCGGTCAGTCGGCGCACCACGTAGGCGAGCATCACCACCAGCGCGGGCACCACCCACACCCAGTGGTGCGACCAGGAGGTCGGGGAGATGACCAGCGCGAGCGCGGCGTTGGCCAGCAGGGCCGGTGCCGGGTCAGCGCGCCGCATCGCCACGATCGTCACGCCGAGCACGAGCAGGCCGAGCACGATCCACCACACCGTGACGTCGGCGGGGGAGAGGCCGAACCGCGCCAGCGCGGCTTCGATCGCCTGGTTGGTGCGGAACGGTGAGCCGCTGACCTCGGCGAGGCCCTCGGAACCGCCGGTCCAGAACTTCACCGACCCGGCGAAGTCGACGGCGAACCCGGCGACGGTGGCGACGGCGCCGGTCACCGCGGCCACGATCGCCGCCCGGTAGTCCTTGCGCAGCAGGAAGTAGAGGACAAAGGCGGCGGGCGTGAGCTTGATCGCCGCGGCGATGCCGACGCCGATCCCGCGTGGCCACCAGGTTTTCGGCGCCAGGCAATCGACCGCGACCAGGCCCATCAGCAGCAGGTTGACCTGGCCGAAGGAGAAGGTGTCGCTGACCGGTTCGAGGAAAACCGACAACGGCGTGGTCGCGGCGGCGATCATGATCGCGCCACGGGGGCCGCCCGCGGGCCACACGTGCCTGCCCACGACGTAGACCGTGGCCGCGATCGCGGCGAAGTTGGCCAGCACCAGGAGGGTGTTCGCGGTAACCCACGGCAGCGCGGCGAACGGCAGCAACGCCAGCAACGCGAACGGCGGGTAGATGAACGGCAGCGGATTGCCGATCTGCGTTTCGGGCATCACGCCGTACAGGTCGCCATCGGCTCGCCACGCGTTGTAGCCGTTGCGGTAGACCTCGAGATCGATCTGCCAGGAACCGGCGCTCTCGACCAGCGGCCACAACGTGAACCAGGCCCCGGCCAGGCCGAGCACGAGCACCACCCAGAAAAACCGCAGCGCGACCGGCTTCGGTGCCTCGTTTGCCAACGTCTCCCCCGCCCACGACCAAAGTGCGCGCCCAGTGTAGGCGGCTTCGACCGTGGCCCGATTCGCGGGAGCCAGCCCCTCCCCACGCCCCAAGCGCCGCTTCGAGCAGCCCTGTTGACGCCGCGACGCTACACCCCCGCCCATCCCTTGGGTGCCTGTGGATGGGGGAGCGGGTCGGGTTGGCTGTTGGGGTTGGCGTGGGAGCGGTTGGGTTGGGTGGCGGGGCGTCGTCGGCTTCGGGATGGTTTTGGCTGCGCGGTCGGCGAAGGCGGCGCTGCGGGCCGGTGGCAGGAAGGCGGCTCTGCGCGGTGGGGGCAGGAAGGCGGCTGTGGGTAGCGGCGTCACGAAAGCCACATTCGGGACGCCAGACGTCTCGAAAGCCAC
This sequence comes from Amycolatopsis albispora, assembly GCF_003312875.1. NCBI lineage: Bacteria > Bacillati > Actinomycetota > Actinomycetes > Pseudonocardiales > Pseudonocardiaceae > Amycolatopsis > Amycolatopsis albispora. Next base: position 2,946,720 of record NZ_CP015163.1, on the reverse strand, counting down.
ATTCGTGACACACCAGCCCCCGTCAGGCCCGTTGCGGTGAGCGGTGTGTGCGGCGGTAGGCCGAGGGCGGCGTGTCGTAGTGGTCGACGAAGGCTTGGCGCAGGGATTCGGTGGAGCCGAAACCGCACCGCCGGGCCACGGCGGTCAGGGGCAGGTCGGTGGTGCTGAGCAGTTGCGCCGCCGCCTCGGTGCGGACCTGGCGCACGTGCTTGCCCGGCGTGGTGCCGAGGTGTGTGTCGAACAGCCGCGTGAGCTGGCGTGTGCTCAGCCCCGCCCGCGCCGCCAGGGCCGGGGTACCGAGGTCGGCGTCCAGGTGGCTGGCGATGTGGCCGGTCAGGTCGCGCACCAGCGCGTGCTCCGGCGCCGGCGCGGTGAGGAACATGCTGACCTGCGCCTGGTTGCCCGGCCGCTGCAGGTAGGTGACCAGGTACCGGGCGATCTGCCGGGACATCGCCGGGCCGTGGTCGGCCTCGACCAGCGCCAGCGCGAGGTCGAGGCCGCTGGTCACCCCGGCGGAGGTGTAGACGTTGCCGTCGCACACATAGAGCGGCGCCGGATCGACGTCGACCTCGGGGTGCCGCCTGGCCAGCCGGGGCGCGTCGGCCCAGTGGGTGGTGCAGCGGCGGCCGGTCAGCACCCCGGCCGCGGCGAGCACGGTGGCGCCGGTGCAGACCGACGCCACCCGGCGGCTGGCCGCGGCGAGCCGCCGGACGTGCGCGATCATCCGCCCGTCCTCGGCGGCCTCCAGGTGCCCGAGCCCACCGGCCACCAGCAGCGTGTCGATCGGCCCGGTGACCTGGTCGAGTCGCACCTGCGGACTGAGCGAAAGCCCGGACTGGCAGCGGATCGGCCTGCCGTCCAGCCCGGCCAGCCGGATCTCGTAGGCGGGCTCGGCCTTCAGCCGGTTCGCCGCGTCGAACACGTCCGACGGGCACGCGATGTCGAGCAGCTCGGCCTCGGAAAAGGCCACGATGACGACCTGCCTGCCCGCCTTCACGGCCGGCGATCCCGGAAGGTGCGGCGCAGGTCGCTCACCCAGGCCCCGGGGTTCTCCCACGGGATGAAGTGGCCGCCGTGGTCGTGGGCGGTGACGTTGACGTGGTTGAACCAAGCGGCCTGCGGGCCGGTTTTGAACGCCTGGACGCGCTCCTCGGCGGTGTGGACGCCGGGCGGGTTCTCGTAGGTGACGAAGGTGAGCCCGGCCGGTGCCTCCACGACCGGGGTGCGGTCGTGGGCGGGGGTCCAGGGATAGCGGTTGGCGTTGGCGTAGTAGCGCATCGAGGTGGCGATGGAGTTGTTCACCCAGTAGATCGTGGCGTGGGTGAGCAGGTCGTCCTTGGTGAACACGGACTCGACGTCACCGCCGTTGTCGCTCCACGCGGCCCACCGCTCCAGCAGCCAGGCGAGCAGCCCCGCCGGCGAGTCGCTCAGCCCGTGGGCCAGCGTGGCGCCGTCGAGCATGTGCACGGCGAGGTGGGACGCCGAGCGGTGGTCCAGCTCGATCACGCGGGCGCGGACGTCGGCGGGCTGGTCGCCGGTGAGCGGACGGCCGCGGGCGAAGTCCCAGGCACGCGGGCCGGTGAAGAAGTCGAGCGGCAGGCCGGAGCCGATGTGGGTGCCGTACAGGTGGTCCGCGTACTTGTGGCCGAGCTGGCTCGAGACGATCCCGCCGATGTCGCAGCCCCCGGCGGCGTACTTCGCATAGCCCAGGGTTCCGGTCATCAGGGTGTGCCAGAGGTCGGCGACCTTCCAGAAGTTGACCTCCGGAAAACCGGTGAGCGGGCCGGGGAAGCCGAAGCCGGGCAGGGACGGCACGATGACGTCGAAGGCGTCCGCGGGGTCACCGCCGGAGGCGGCCGGGTCGGCGAGCGGATCGATCACCTTCGACCAGTGCCAGAACGTCCACGGCCAGCCGTGGGTGAGGATCAGCGGGATCGGGCGCGGGCCGCGGCCGGGCTTGCGCAGGAAGTGCACCGGCACACCGTCGACGCTGACCCGGTAGTGCTCGTAGGCGTTGATGGCGGCCTCGGCTTCGCGCCAGTCGTAGCCGTCCCGCCAGTACGCGACCAGCTCGCGGAGATAGCTGTCCGGGACGCCGTAGGACCAGTCCTCGTTCCCCTCGTCCAGCGGCGGCCGGGTCAGTGCGAGCCGGGTGCGCAGGTCGCCGAGCACCTCGTCGGGCACCCTGATCGGCGTGGGCGTCAGGGAAAAGCCGGTCATGGCCCGACGATAGCAGCGGATGTCTTACCGACACGGATCGCAGGAATACGGACATCGGCGGCCAGTGCCACCGCCGATGTGTCCATGGTGGACGGCATGACAAAAACGATCGCTTGCGTGCTGTACCCGGGGCTGACCGCGCTCGACCTGGTGGGGCCGCTGCAGGTGTTCAGCGTGCTGGCCGGGGTCTCCCCGGACTACCGGGTGGCCGTGGTCGGCCAGGACCGCGAGGTGGTGGACACGGACACCCCGCTCGGCCTGCGCCCCAGCCACACCTTCGACGAAGTGCCGTCGCCCGCCATCGTGGTGGTGCCGGGCGGTGGCGCGCCGACCTGGCGGGCGGCCACCGACGAGCGGCTGCTGGCCTACCTGCGGCAGGCGGCCGAGACCGCGGACGTGGTCGCGTCGGTGTGCACCGGCTCGCTGATCCTCGGCGCCGCCGGGCTGCTCGAGGGCCGCAAGGCGAACACGCACTGGAGTCACCGCGAGTTCCTGGCGGAGTTCGGCGCCGAACCGGTCGCCGAGCGCTGGGTGGAGGACGGCAAGTTCCTCACCGCGGCCGGCGTGGCCGCCGGGATCGACATGGCGCTGCACCTGGTGGCGCGGCTGGCGGGCGAAGAGGTCGCGCGTGGTGTGCAGTTCGGCATCGAGTACGACCCCGAACCACCGCAGGGCCCATTGGACTGGACCAAGGCACCGCACGAGCTGTTCGCCGCCTGGACCGCGGCCGGAATGCGCGAAGGCCTCGCCGGAACGCCTCTGGCCGAACGCTTCCTCCGGGAGTAAGGTCTAGACCATCCCGCCGCCGCAGGGATTCGAAGGGAACTGTGCCATGCCTTCACACGCTCCCCGGCGGCGGTGGGCCGCGGCGGGCCTCGCCGTCGCCACGGTCGCGACCGGGCTTTCCGTTGCCGTCGCGGCAGCCGACACGCTGGAAGCCGCGGCGTTGCCGGACGGGTTCCGCAGCGTCGGTTATATGCCGTCGTGGTCCGGGAACGTCAACAGCATCCAGTACGGCAAGCTGACCCACATCAACTACGCCTTCGTACTGCCGAATTCCAACGGCAGCCTGCAGGCCGTACCCGATCCCGGCAAGCTGCAATCGCTGGTTTCGCAGGGACACGGCAACGGCGTCAAGGTTTCGCTGGCCATCGGCGGCTGGAACAACGGCGACGACTCGGCCTTCGAGGCGCTGGCCGCGAACCCCGGCAGCCGGACCACGTTCGTCAACAGCGTGGTCAACGTGGTGAACCAGTACCACCTCGACGGCGTCGACATCGACTGGGAGTACCCCGACCCCGGCACCTCCGGCAACAACTTCACCGCGCTGATGCAGCAGCTCAGCACGGCGATGCACAGCCGGGGCAAGCTGCTCACCGCGGCCGTGGTTTCCGGTGGCAACACCGCGAACGGCGTGCAGCCCGCGGTGTTCGGCCTGGTCGACTGGCTCAACATCATGGCCTACGACGGCGGCAGCCCGCACGCGAACTACGACTGGTCGATCGCTTCGGCGAACGAGTGGAAGGCCCGCGGGCTGCCCGCCGCGAAAACCGTGCTGGGCGTGCCGTTCTACAGCAGGCCCGGGTACCTGACCTACGCGCAGCTGGTGGCGATGGACCCGGCGAACGCCAACCGCGACTGCGTCACCGTCAACGGCGCGCAGCAGTGCTACAACGGCATTCCCACGATCAAGCGGAAAACCCAGTGGGCGGTGGCGCACGCGGGCGGCATGATGAACTGGGAGCTGTCGCAGGACACCACCGGCAGCACCTCGCTGGTGAGCGCGATCTACGAAGCCGCGTCGGGCGGCGGCCAGGCCGGCCGGATCACCGGATACGGCGGCAAATGCGTCGACGTGGCGGGTGCGGCGACCGCGAACGGAACGGCCGTTCAGCTGTGGACCTGCAACGGCACCGCGGCGCAGCGGTGGACCTCGACCGGCGGAACCCTGCGCGCGCTGGGGAAGTGCCTGGACGTGACCAGCGCGGGCACCGCGAACGGCACGCCGGTGCAGCTGTGGGAGTGCAACGGCACCGGCGCCCAGACGTGGACGGCCACCGGCGGCGCCCTGCGCAACCCGGCTTCGGGCCGCTGCCTGGACGCCACCGGCCCGAGTTCGGCTGACGGCACGCGCCTGCAGATCTGGGACTGCGCGTGGTCCGGTAACCAGCTCTGGCAGCTCCCGGCCTGATCCGCCGACGCCTGCTCCAGAACACGAATGTGGCTTTCGGGGCGTTTTCTGCTCCGAAAGCCACATTCGTGTCCGCGCCGCCGCCCGTAGCCCGAATGGTGGTGTGCAATTAACCATCCATGCTGGTTCGATTCACGGCACCGCCGCCGGATGTCATCGGTCACTGCAAAAGGAGCAGTCCATGTCCCTGCGCCGCCGTATCGCCGCGGCCACCTCCGTGGTCGCCCTAGCCGGTCTGCTCGCCCCGGCCGCCGTCGCCGAGGTGGAACCACTGGCCATCAAACAGGTCGCCAGTGGTCTGAACCAGGCCTGGGCGGTCGACTTCCTGCCCGACGGCACCCCGCTGTTCACCCAGCGCAACGCCAAGTCCATCAGCAAGCTCACCGACGGCACGGTGGTGCCGGTCCAGACCATTGACGACGCGGTGGTCACCGCCGAGGGCGGGCTGCTCGGCCTGGCCGTTTCCCCGGACTACGCCACCGACCAGACCGTGTTCATCTACTACACCTCCAGGTCCGACAACCGGATCGCGAAGCTCACCCTCGGCGGCGAGCCCACGCCGATCGTCACCGGCATCCCGCGCGGCAGCCAGTACCACCACGGCGGCCGCCTGCGGTTCGGCCCGGACGGCTTCCTCTACGCGGGCACCGGCGACGGCCAGGTCGCCGACAACGCGCAGAACGACGCGTCGCTCGGCGGCAAGGTGCTGCGCGTGGACACCGACGGCAACGCCGCGCCCGGCAATCCCGGCGGGCACAAGTGGATTTCCAAGGGCCACCGCAACGTCCAGGGCGTCACCTGGGCCGGCGACGACCTCTACATCGCCGACATCGGGCCGAGCGACGTCGACGAGCTGAACAAGATCGAGCCCGGCGGCAACTACGGCTGGCCGACCTGCTCCGGCCCCTGCAACAACCCGGCTTTCAAGAACCCGGTGAAGACCTGGCCGACCTCGACGGCCACGCCGAGCGGGCTGGCTTACTACCAGGGCAGCTTGTACATGGCCTCGCTCAAGGGCGGCACGTTCAAGCTGACCACCTCGGGTGAGGGCGGCAAGATCTACACCGAGCTGGGCCGCACGCGCGACGAGGTCGCCGGGCCGGACGGGCAGTTGTGGGTGGTCACGCCGAGCGGGATCTACACCGCCGACGGTTCCTGACCCACCGCTTCCGGCGGACGTGCGACACTGTTCCGCCGTGAAGCCGTCTTCCCGTGACCCCGAACGGCCGTACGAGGAACTGTCCAACCGCGCGATCCGCTGGGCCGCGCTGGCGCTGGTCGTGCTGGGCGCCGGACTGGCCGCGGTGCTGCTCGTCGCGTTCGGCGACGGGCAGCACGCCGGCCAGCTGAACGCGATCCGCACCGCGGGCGCGATCGTGCTCGGCACCGGCGGCGCGGCGGCGCTGTGGCTGGCGGCCCGGCGTCAGCGCACGAGCGAGATCGCGCTGAACCAGAAGCACATCGACCAGCAGGCCGCCGACCGCGCCTTCGAGTTCCAGCTCCAGGTCAACGAGCAGAACCGGCAGCACATGGAACGCGTCGCCGCGGCCACCGAGCACGACGCGGAAGCCCGCCGCATCACCGAGCTGTACAGCACCTCGGTCGAGCAGCTCGGCTCCGACAAGGCGCCGGTCCGCCTCGGCGGCCTCTACGCGCTCGAACGGCTGGCGCAGGACAATCCCGGGCAGCGGCAGACCATTGTGAACGTGCTGTGTGCGTATCTCCGGATGCCGTTCGATACCCGCGAAGCGCAGGAACGCGAGGTCCGGACGACCGCGCAGCGCATTCTCGCCAAGCACCTCGAACGGAATGGGGCCGAATCCTGGGGCAGGCTCGATGTGGACCTCACCGGCGCGCACCTCATCGACTTCACCCTCATCCACGCCGACCTCGGGCGCGCGTGGTTCGAGCGCGCCGAGTTCGAGGGAACGGCGGATTTCCTCGGCACCGGTTTTGGTGATGCGCTCTTCGATGAAGTGGCTTTCTCCGGTGAAGCCGTTTTCGACCTCGCCGAGTTCGGTGCGCGCACGGAATTCCGGCAGGTGCGCTTCGCCGGTGCGGCCCGGTTCTCGGAGGCGCGGTTCCCCGACGAGGCCGACTTCCACGACGCGAAGTTCGAATCGGAGGCGGTGTTCCGGTCCGCCGTTTTCGGCGCGGGCCGCTTCGACGGCACGACCTTCTATCGTGGTGCCGTGTTCGACCAGGCGGCCTTCGGGGCTCCGGCGTTCTTCCGCCGAGCCGAATTCAAGGGTGACGCGGGTTTCCACGGCGCACGCTTCGAGCAGGGCGCGGTGTTCGACGGGGCGCAGTTCACCGATGACGCCCGGTTCCAGGAGTCGGCCTTCACCGGCGACGCCACGTTCGACGGCGTGGACTTTGCGGGCGTCGCCTCGTTCAGCCGGGGCTTGTTCGCCGGGAACTTGCAGGTGAAGGGCGCGCGGTTCGGCCGGAGCGCCCGATTCCACGACGTGGGCTTCGAGGGCGCGGTCGAGGTCACGGGCACCGAATTCGCCCGCGGAATGCCGGATGAACTGACCGAACGGGCCACCGGCCCGCTACCGTGAGAACGCCATCGTCATTCTGGGAGGACGTCTTGAAAAAGCTCATGGTGATCGGCGCACTGGTCGCGGGCGGGACCCTGCTCGGCTCCGGCGTGGCCGCGGCCGAGCCGAGCCCGCACTGCCAGCAGCACGGGTACTGCGTGTTCTCGGCGACCGGATTCGGCGGCACGAAGGCGAGCGTGCCGACCGGCGGCGGCTGCCGCGCGACGAGCGAACTGGGCATTCCGGTGGTGCGCTCGGCGGCCCGCGGTTTCGGTGACGGTTACGCGCTGGAGCTCTACGCCGACCAGAACTGCGCGACCTCGGCCGGCACCGTCTACTTCGAACTGCCGGACACCACGGCGACGGCGTACCGGCTCATCCCGATCCCGGGCTGAACCGGCACGCCGCCACCGTCACTCAGATCCCGCAGCTCGGGGCCGACCAGAACTGGCCGGACCGGTGCGCCACGTGGGTGTGGTCGTCGTGGCCGGGGTAACCCGGCCCGAGGATCTCACTGAACCCGTGGTTGCGGGCCTGCTTCGCGAGCCCGCAGAAGCCCTGCGAGCCCGCCCCGAGGTCCACGCCGTCGCCGTAGAGGTGACGGCTGTTCGTCGCGCCGCCGACCGCGTTGTTGCAGGCCACGCTGCGGAAGCCGCCGTTGACCACGATGGGCCGGTCTCCCATGGCGTGCCGCATCGCCTGCAGCTTCCACATCGACACCAGCGCGTTGGCCTTCGCCGTGGCGGCCGAAACCTTGCCGCCGGACCAGTCCGAGTTGCAGTTGTTCAGCTCGTCGTAGCTGAAGTTGACCGGCGTGCAGTCGTTGTCCTGCAGCTCGTAGAGCTTGGCGAAGGTGGCCGGGCCGGCGATGCCGTCGGCCCCGAGCCCGTACGCCTGCTGGAACCGGGTGACCGCGGCCTTGGTGCCCGCGCCGAACTGGCCGTCGATGGCCAGTACGCCTCCGTAGCCGGGATAACCGGCCACCCGGATCTGCAGTTGCCGGACGTCGTCGCCGGACGCGCCCTGGGAAAGGGTGCGCCCCCACGTGTAACAGGCGTCGGCGGCGGCCATGTCCTCGGCCGTCACCGGGCCCGGATCGGCGGCCGCCGGAGCGGCCACCGCGGTGCCGAGACCGGCCACGAGGGCCAGCATCGACAGCACAATGCGGATTCTCATACGGAAACACCTTTCAAGGCAGGGAAGGTGAGGTCCGCAGCGTGTCGATGTGACACTGAGCATGTCAATGAATCACCAGGCAAAGACCTGGTTCGGCCGAAAGTGACCGCCTGATCGGCTCACAACGAACGGATCTTGACAAACCACCCCTACCGCCCCCGTACGCGCACCAGGGGAGCTGTCACACCTGCTGGCCGAGCTTGAAGCCCTGCTCCCCGGCGGTGTAGGAGAAACCGTCCGCGCCGATGGTCACGTCCGCCTCGCGGGCCTCGGCGCGCGCCACCAGCGGCTGGGGGTTGCCGTCGAGGTCGAGCACCGCCGACGCCTCGGCGTACCAGCTCGGCACCACCGGATTGCCCCACCAGTCCCGCCGCTGGTTGTCGTGCACGTCCCAGCTGATCACCGGGTTGTCCGGGTCTCCGGTGTAGTAGTCGTGCGTGTAGATCTCGACGCGGTGCCCGTCCGGGTCACGCACGTACAGGTAGAACGCGTTCGACACGCCGTGCCTGCCGGGGCCGCGCTCGATCATCTCGGGCCGCCGCAGCGCGCCGAGGTGGTCGCAGATGTGCAGGATCTGGTGCCGCTCGTGGGTGGCGAAGGCGAGGTGGTGCAGGCGCGGGCCGTCACCACCGGTCAGCGCCACGTCGTGCACGGTCGGCTTGCGGAACATCCACGCCGCGTAGACGGTGCCCTCGTTGTCGCGGATGTCTTCGGACACCCGGAAACCGAGGCCTTCGTAGTACGCGCGCGCGGCGGGCACATCCGGCGTGGTCACGTTGAAGTGGTCCAATCTGGACAGTGCGCCCGCGCCGTGCACGTCGTAGCGCTGGGTGAACCGCTCGGTGTGCTCGGCGTGGTGGAAGAACTCCACCGGGAAGCCGAGCGGGTCCTGCACCCGGACCGCCTCACCGATGCCGCGCGTCGCGCCCGCCGGACGCCGTTCCACGCGCACGCCCAGCTCCCGGTAATACGCTTCGGCGAGCGCCAGGTCCGCTTCGGCACGCACCCGGTAGGCGAGCACGGCCACCGCGGGCACCGGCCCCCGGCGCAGGACCAGCGAGTGGTGCAGGTACTCCTCGAAGGCACGCAGGTAGATCGCCTCGCTGTCCTCGTAGGTGACCAGCAGGCCGAGCACGTCCACGTAGAAGGCGCGGGACGCGGCCAGGTCGGTGACCACGAGTTCGGTGTAGGCGCAGCGGAGCACGTCCGGCGGAGTGGTCATGACTGTCCCTTCCCGGCCGCGCCGAAGCGGGCCGTGTGCACCTCGCCGAGCGAGACGTGGATCGCCTGCTGGTCGGTGTAGAAGTCGATCGAGCGGTAACCGCCCTCGTGGCCCAGGCCGGAGGCCTTGACCCCGCCGAACGGGGTCCGCAGGTCGCGGACGTTGTGCGAGTTGAGCCAGACCATGCCCGCCTCCACCGACTGCGCGAAGGTGTGCGCGCGGGTCAGGTCCGAGGTCCAGATGTAGGCGGCCAGGCCGTACTTGACGTTGTTGGCCAGCGACAGCGCCTCGGCGTCGGAGTCGAACGGCGTGATCGCGACCACCGGGCCGAAGATCTCCTCCTGGAAGATGCGCGCGGTCGGCGGCACGTCGGCGAACACCGTGGGCGCCACGTAGTTCCCGGTGTCCAAACCGGACGGACGACCGCCACCGGCGAGCAGCGTGCCCTCGGTCTTGCCGAGTTCGACGTAGCTCATCACCTTCTCGTAGTGCTCCGGGTGCACCAGCGCGCCGACCTCGGTGGCCGGGTCGTGCGGATCACCGACCACGATGTGGCGCGCCCGGTCCGCGTACCGCTGGCAGAACTCGTCGTAGATCGCGCGCTCGACCAGGATCCGGCTGCCCGCGGTGCAGCGCTCGCCGTTCAGCGAGAACACCCCGAACAGGGTGGAGTCGATGGCCGCGTCGAGATCGGCGTCGGCGAACACCACCGCGGGTGACTTACCGCCCAGCTCCATCGACATGCCCTTGAGCGACGCGGCGCAGTTGCGGTAGATCAGCTGCCCGGTGGTGGTTTCGCCGGTGAACGAGATCAGCGGCACGTCCGGGTGCTTGACCAGCGCGTCCCCCGCTTCCTCACCGAAGCCGTTGACCAGGTTGAACACCCCGTCCGGCAGGCCGGCGTCGCGGAAGATCCCGGCCCAGAGGCTGGCCGAGAGCGGGGTGAACTCGGCGGGTTTGAGCACCACCGTGCAGCCGGAAGCCAGCGCGGGCGCCAGTTTCCAGCTCTCCAGCATGAACGGGGTGTTCCACGGCGTGATCAGCCCGGCCACGCCGATCGGCTTGCGGTGCACGTAGTTCACCTGGCGGCCCGGCACGCGGTAGGTGTCGTCGGCCTGTGCCACGATCAGGTCGGCGAAGAAGCGGAAGTTCTCCGCCGCGCGTTGCGCCTGGCCCAGCGCCTGGGTGATCGGCAGCCCGGTGTCGAAGGTTTCCAGTTCGGCGAGCCGCCGGTCCTGCGCCTGGACCGCGTCGGCGATCTTGTTCAGCACGCGGGCGCGGGCCCGCGGCAGCAGGCCCGGCCACGGGCCTTCGGTGAACGCGCGGCGGGCGGCGGCGACCGCCCGGTCGACGTCCTCGGCCTGTCCGGCCGCGGCGGTCACGTAGGTCTGGTTGGACACCGGGTCCAGCACGTCGAAGGTCTTGCCGGAGAGGCTGTCCACCAGCTCACCGCCGATGTAGTGCTGGATCTTCGACGGCAGGCCGCCGGGAACGTGGTGCTTGCCCATGCTTTTACTCGCCCTCCACCGCGGTGAGAAAACGTTCGCCCTGCGCCAGCAGGTCCTTGATCCGGGCGATGCCGGGTTCGGTCGGGGTGATCAGCGGCGGGCGCACGTACCCGGAGCCGATCAGCCCGCGTTGCTCGAGCACCCACTTGCCCGGCGCCGGATTGGTCTCCACGAAGAGCAGGTCCACCAGCGGGTGCAGGCCGTAGTGGATTTCCCGGGCGCGCTCGAAGTCGCCCGCCTGCCACGCCTCGTACATCTCCGCGCACGCGGCGGGCGCGAGATTGGCCGTGGCGCTGACAAAACCGGCACCGCCGAGCGCCAGCAGCGGCAGGCACAGCAGCTCGATCCCGGACCACACCAGCAGTTCCGGTCCGCACAGGTGCAGCACGCGCGAGAAGTGCTCGAAGTCCTTTGTGGTCTCCTTGACCCCGACGAAGTTGTCCACCTCGCGGAACAGCCGCGCCACGGTCTCCGGTGCGATGTCCACCGAAGTCCGGCTGGGCACGTTGTAGGCCACGATGGGCAGGTCCGGGAACTCCCGCGCGACCGTGCGGTACCAGGTGTAGAGCGCTTCCTGGGTGGGCCGGGCGTAGTACGGCGTGATGATCAGCGCCGCGTCGGCGCCCGCTTCGTGCGCGGCGGCGGTGAGTTCCAGGGTTTCGTCGAGCTTCGCCGAGCCGGTGCCGGGTACCACCGGCACCCGGTCACCCACCACGTCGAGCACCGTGCGGATGGCCGCCGCGCGCTCGGCCACCGTCTGCGCGCCCGGCTCGCCGGTGGACCCGCCGATCGAGATCCCGTGCGAGCCCGCCGCGAGCTGCCAGCGCACCAGGTTCGCCAGCCCTTCGTGATCGAGGGCGCCGTCGGCGGTGAACGGGGTCATCAGCGGCGCGATGGAGCCCTTGATGACCTGCGGATCCGAGCGGAATCGCATGGTTTGCCCTTTCTGTGTCTGCGGTTCAGTGGCGACCGGCCTGGTACGCCAGGAAGGCGTCCAGCGTCGCCAGCCGGTGCTCGCGCACGGCCAGCTCGATCTCCGTCGCGGGCGCGCCGCGGTCGAGCAGGCCGAGGATCTTGCGGTGCTCGGCCACTGATTCGTGGGCACGGCCGGGCACGAAGCTGAAGGTCGAGGTACGCAGCCCGCTGAGCCGGTTCCAGCCGCGGTTGACCAGGTCGAGCACCTGCGGATTCGGGCAGGTGGCGAACAGCACGCGGTGGAACTCGCGGTTCAGCGCGGTGAACCGGGACGGCTGGAAGTCGGCCAGGCAGGCGGTCAGCTCGTCGTTGAGCTCCTTGGCCCTGGCCAGCGCCTCGGCGGTGAGCGTGGGCGCGGCCAGCGCGGCGGCGTAACCCTCGACCAGCGCGAGCGTCTGCATGGTGTGCTGGTATTCGCTCTCGTCGACCATCGCCACCTGCGCGCCGACGTTGCGCTCGAAGGTGACCAGGCCCTCGGCTTCGAGCAGCCGGATCGCTTCGCGGATGGGCACCGGGCTGACGCCGAGTTCCTGCGCGAGCTGCCCGAGGACCAGGCGGTAGCCGGGGGAGAAGGTGCCGTCGCCGATGCGGGCCTTGATCCACTCGTAGGCGATGCGCGACTTGCTCATGGCACGGGAATTCACCGAGTTCACCGCTTCGCCAGCCATGCGGCGTACCTCCCCCGCCACTCGGCGTTCATCGGGTACAGGCCGTCCACGCGCTCGCCGGCGGCGACCTGCTCGGCGATGAACTCCTCCTGCCGCTCCTGCTCGATCGCCGCGTCGGCGACCTCCTCGGCCAGGTGCGGCGGGATGACCAGCACCCCGTCGTCGTCGCCGACGATCACGTCACCGGGCTGCACCGACGCGCCACCGCAGGCGATCGTCAGGCCGGTGTCCCACGGCACGTGCCGCCTGCCGAGCACCGCCGGGTGGGGACCGGAGTGATAGGTCGGGATGTCCAGCGCGGCCACCGCGGCCACGTCCCGCACGCCGCCGTCGGTGACGATGCCCGCCGCGCCACGGACCTGGGCACGCAGGGCGAGGATGTCGCCGACCGTGCCGGTGCCGGTTTCGCCGCGGGCTTCCATCACCAGCACGTCACCCGGTTCGAGCGCGTCGAAGGCGCGTTTCTGCGCGTTGTAGCCGCCGCCGTGCTCGCGGAACAGGTCCTCGCGGAACGGGATGTAGCGCAACGTCTTCGCCCGCCCGATCAACTTCACGCCGGGCCGGGTCGAGGTGACGCCGTCGATCGACACGTCGTTGTAGCCGCGCTTGCGCAACTGCGCCGACAGCGTGGCCGTGGCGACTCCTGCCAGCTTCGCCTTGAGTTCTTCGGTGAGCACGAATGCCTTTTCCCCGTAGGCTTCCGCGCGCTGCTTCGCGTCCACTTTGGGCTTCGCGCCGAACGATCCGAAGTGGACGGTTCCTTCGGTGATCGGGGTGACCAGCCTGCCGGTCGAGTGCCCGGAACCGTCCACCTCGACCTCGACCACATCGCCGGGCTCGACCACGGAGGCACCGGCCGGGGTACCGGTCAGGATGACGTCCCCGGGTTCGAGCGTGATCAGCTGCGACAGGTCCGCGACCAGCCTGCCGAAGTCGAACAGCAGGTCCGCGGTGGTGTCCTCCTGCACCAGCTCGCCGTTGACCCAGGTGCGCAGGCGCAGCGCGGCCGGATCGACCGCGTCGGCGGGCAGCACGGCCGGGCCGAGCGGGGTGAACCCGTCACCGCCCTTCGAGCGCAGGTTGGAGCCCTGATCGGCGTACCGGAGGTCGTACAGCCCGAAGTCGTTGGCGGCGGTCACCCCGGAGACGAACGACCAGCCGTCCTCCGGGTTGACGTGACGGGCGGGCTCACCGATGACCAGCGCGATCTCCCCCTCGAAGGCCAGCAGCTCGGTCCCGGCCGGGCGGGGGAGCGGGTCACCGCTGGCGGCCACCGAGGTCGGCGGCTTGAGGAAGTACGACGGCTGGGCCGGGGTGCGGCCGCGCTGCGCCGCCCGCGACGGGTAGTTCAGGTGCAGCGCGATGATCTTGCCCGGCCGCTCGGGAACGGTGCTGGTCATGGGCGTGGTCCTGACTGGAGGAAGAACATATCTCAGAAGGTATACGATTTCCGGCAAAGCTCAGTAGTGCAGCCAGACCGACTTCGTCTCGGTGTAGGCGTCCAGCGCCCACGGGCCCATTTCCCGCCCCCAGCCCGACGCCTTGTACCCGCCCCACGGCGCGGCCATGTCCGGGATCGACGGCATGTTCACAAAAACCGCACCCGCGCGGATGCCGTTGGCGAACCGCTGCGCGGTGCCGATGTCCCGCGTCCACACCGTGGCGGCCAGCCCGTATTCGGTGTCGTTGGCGCGGGCCAGCAGCTCGTCGGGGTCGTCGTACGGGGTGACCGCGAGGACCGGGCCGAAGATCTCCTCACGCATGATCGTCATGTCGTCGGTGGTCCCGGCGAACAGCGTGGGGGCGTAGAAGTAGCCGTCGCCGTCCACCACCCGGCCGCCGGTGACCAGCTCGGCGCCCTGCTCGCGGCCGGTCGAGACGAGGAAGTCCACGTGCTCGCGGTGCTTGGCGGACACCAGCGGGCCGAGCTGCGTCGACTCGTCCAGCCCCGGCCCGATCCTGAGGCCGTCGAGCCCGGTGGCCAGCTTGTCGACGAACTCCTGCTCGCGCTTGCGGTCGACGAAGAACCGGGTGTACGCGGCGCAGACCTGCCCGCTGTTCAGCGTGGCGCCCGCGAGATTGCCCGCGACCGCGGCGTCGATGTCGGCGTCGGCGGCGATGATGCTGGGTGCCTTGCCGCCGAGTTCGAGGGTGAGCCGCTTGAGGTTCGACTGCGCGCTGGCCGCGGTGATCAGCTTCCCGACCGCGGTCGAGCCGGTGTAGGACAGGTGGTCCACGCCGTGGTGGCGGCTGAGCAGCGCGCCCACCTCGCCGTCCCCGGTGACCAGGTTGACCACGCCCGGCGGGAACCCGGCCTCGGCCACCAGCTCCACCAGCCGGATGCTGGTCAGCGGGGTGACCTCGCTCGGCTTGACCACCACGGTGTTGCCGGTGGCCAGCGCCGGGGCGAGCTTCCAGACCAGGATCATCAGCGGGAAGTTCCACGGCGTGATCAGCGCGTTCACCCCGACCGGCTCGCGGCGCGTGTAGTGCAGCGTGTCCGGGAAGGACACCGGGTTCGTGGTGCCCTGGAGCTTGGTCACCCAGCCGGCGAAGTACCGCAGGTGCTCGGCCGCGCCGGTCACGCTGACCTGGCGGGAGATGCCGATCGGCTGGCCCTGGTCGCGGGTCTCCAGCGCGGCCAGCTCCTCGTGGTGCCGCTCGACCAGCTCGGCGAGGCGGAACAGCAGCGCGGCCCGCCGCACCGGCAGCAGCCCGGCCCAGGCGGGGTCGCCCAGCGCCCGGCGGGCCGCGTCCACCGCGGCGTCCACATCGGCGGCCGATGCGGTGCCGACCTCCTCGATCACCTTGCCGGTGGCCGGATCCCGCGTCGGCAGGGCGCCGCCGCCGGCGGCGGTCCACTGTCCGTCGATGAACAGGCGTGTGGCCATGGCAAGCTCCTCCTCAACCGGTGTGCGAACCGAGTATCGGGTGCCGCGCCGGTCGCGGTCTTGCCCGCCAGGGCACGCCGATTGTCGGCCAGCGAACCGAATCCGCCGGACCGCGCACTGGCGCGTGAGACTGCGGCCATGGACGTGATCGTGGTGGGTGCGGGCTCGGCCGGTTCGGTGGTCGCCAGGCGGCTGGCCGACGCGGGTGCGGCGGTGCGGCTGCTCGAAGCGGGCGGGCCCGACGGCAATCCGGCCATTCACGACCCGTCGCGGGCCGGGGAGCTGTGGCACGGTCCCGAGGACTGGGACCACTACACCGTGCCGCAGCCGCACGCGGCGAACCGGCGGCTGCACCTGCCGCGTGGCAAGGTGCTCGGCGGTTCGCACGCGCTCAACGCGATGATCTCGGTGCGGGGCGCGCCCGCCGACTACGACGGCTGGGACCTGCCGGGCTGGCGGTGGCACGACGTGCGCCCGGTGTTCGAGCGGATCGAGAAGGACCTGCTGGCGGTGGTGCCGAACGAGCCGCTGCACCCGATCCAGCGCTCCATTGTGGACGCGGCGGTGCAGGCCGGGCTGGAATTCAACCCGGACTACAACGGGGAACGGCTGGACGGGGTGTCGGTGCAGCGGATCACCGTGCGCGACGGCCGCCGCCTGAACACCTGGATCGCTTACGCCAAGCCGGTCGCCGGGCGGCTGACCGTCCACACCGGAGCGCTCGTGCACCGGCTGCTGTTCGACGGTGCCCGGGTGATCGGCGTGCTCGCCGAGATCGACGGCAGGCCGGAGCGGTTGTTCGCCGACCAGGTGGTGCTGGCCGCCGGTGCGCTGGCTTCGCCGGCGATTCTGCTGCGCAGCGGCGTCGGCCCGGCGGACGAACTGGCCGCGCTCGGCATCGAGGTGGTCGCGGACCTGCCGGGCGTGGGGCGCAACCTGCACGATCACCTGCTGTCCCCGGTCATCTTCACCACCGACCGGCGCGAGGTGGAGCCGCCGTCGCCCGGCCGGTCGGTGACCCAGACGCACCTGTTCTGGCGCAGCCGTCCCGGCCTGGCGGTGCCCGACACCCAGCCCATCCACTTCAGCGTGCCGATGTACGAACCGTGGATGACCGGGCCGGAAACCGGGTTTTCGCTGATGGCGGGCATGGTGTCACCGCGCAGCCGGGGCAGCCTGAAGCTGTCCGGGCCGGATCCCGAGGACGAACCGCTGATCGATCTCGCCGCGCTGGCCGATCCGGCCGACTTCGAGAGCCTGGTCGCGTCGGTGGAGCAGTGCCGCGAGATCGGCCGCGCGCCCGCGCTGGCGGACGAGTGGGGTGCCCGCGAGCTGTACCCGGAGCCCGGTGACGACGTGCGTGAGTACGTGCGGCGGACCGCGATCACGTACCATCACCAGGTCGGCACGTGCCGGATGGGCACCGGCGAGACCGCCGTGGTCGACCCGGAACTGGCGGTGCACGGGCTGGACGGCCTGCGCGTGGCCGACGCGTCGGTGCTGCCGCGGGTGACCACCGGCAACACCAACGCGCCCGCGGTGCTCGTCGGCGAGCAGGCCGCGCGGTTCATGCTCGGCCGATAGTCCGGCGCAGCCAGGAGGACCGGGTGGCGCGGGCCGCCCGGCTCACCTCGCTGTCCGGCGCGATCCGGTCGAAACCGTGGTACGCGCCCGCCCACACGTGCAGTTCGGCGGGCACCCCGGCCCGCCAGAGGCGCCGCGCGTAGTCGACGTCCTCGTCGCGGAAGATCTCGGCCGCGCCGACCTCGATGAACGCGGGCGGCAGCCCGGACAGGTCGGTGGCGGTGGCCGGGACCGCATACGGGGAGGTTTGCCCGTCCAGCAGCGAGCGCCAGCCGAACTCGTTGCTGGCCCGGCCCCACACCCCGCGCTCGGCGAATTCCACAGTGGACGCCGAGTTGTTGCGGCTGTCCAGCATCGGGCACAGCAGCAGCTGACCGGCCAGCGCGGGACCGCCCCGGTCCCGCGCGAGCAGGGCGAGGCCCGCGCTGAGCCCGCCGCCCGCGCTGCCGCCGCCGACCACCAGGCGCGCCGGGTCGAAGCCGAGCGCCGTGGCGTTCTCGGCCATCCAGACCAGGCCCGCGTAGCAGTCGTCGAGCGGTGCCGGGTGCGGGTGTTCCGGCGCCAGCCGGTACTCCACGGTCACCGCGACAAAGCCGAACTCCTCGACCAGCCCCACCATGCGCGGCAGGTCCGCGAACCGGTTGTCCACCACCATTCCGCCGCCGTGGATGTTGTAGAAACCGGGCGCGTTGGTGGCGTTCCGCGGCTTGACGACGGTGACGACCACGCCGGTGCCGGGTACCTCGTGGTCTGCCCACACCAGATCGCGGTCGCCGATGGCTTCGGCGCAGCTCAGGTTCGCGTCCGCCATCGCCTGGCGGACGGCGGGCAGCGACTCGGCGCTCAGCGGCGGCCCGTCCGGCAGCCCGCGCAGGGCCTCGGCCAGCTCGGGGTCGAAGGCGGTCACGGACCCTCCGGATCGACGACCCCGCGGTCCGCCCAGAACGGTTCGACCAGTTCACGCAGGTTCGGCACGCGCTCGGCCAGGTCCACCGCACCCAGGTTGTCCAGCAGCTGCCCGGTGCTGGTGGCGCCGAACAGGGTCGTGGTGTTGGCGGGGTGGGTGAGCGTGAAGGCCAGGCACAGCTGCGCCGGGGTCGCGCCCAGTTCGTTCGCGAGTTTCTGGATGCCCTCGGCGGAATCGGTGATGCGCTGCCGGATACCGCCAGGGTCGCGCCCGATCTGCCGGGAACTGCTCTTGCCCAGCAGCACGCCGCCTTCGAAGACGTCCGAGGACTGCAGCGTCACGCCGAGTTCCCCGAAGACGGCGGCGAACGGCTCACCGTCCGGAATGGACCGTCGCGCCACGCTGTACTTGAGCTGGGCGATGGCTGGGCCGGGCACGTTTTCGGTCTGGGCGAATTCGTGCAGCGCGCGAATGGTGGTGGCCGACCAGTTGTTCACGCCCCACTGCCGGATCAGCCCGGCCTGCCGCAGTTCGTCGAGGTCCAGCACGAGCTGGTGCAGGTCGGTGTCGTCGCGCCGGAGATCCCCGAGCACCACCAGATCGGCGTGCTCGACCCCGGCGCGGAACAACGCGTTGTCCAGCTGGTCACGCAGGCTCTGCGTCGGGTAGTTCTCCAGCCAGAGCTTCGCGGACAGCAGGTAGTCCTCGCGCCGGAGCCCGGCCGCGCGCACCATGGCGGAGAACAGCACGTCGGTGAACACCGGGGTGCTGCCGGGAAAGCCGTACACACCGACGTCGAACAGCGTGATGCCGTGGTCCACCGCGGTGCGAACCAGCTTCACCGCTTCGCGGAAGTCCATCCGGTCGTAGGTGTGCCAGGAACCGAGCGAGAGCACGCCGGTGAGCGGGCCGTCGCGGCCGATGCGGCGTTGCGGGATGACGGACATGGGGTCTCCTAGGGGAGCCGGGGATCGATGACGGCCTTGAGCTCGCCGAGCCGCGACATCGACTCGACGGCAGCGGAGGCGCCGGACAGGCCGACGGGCTCGCTGAACAGCTCGTCCCACGGCAGACGGTCGGCGAAGGTGCGGAAGAAGGACACCGAGCGGTGGTAGTCGGCGATGTCGCCGTTGAGCGAGCCGGCGACGGTGAGTTCCTTGCCCATCACCGTGCCCAGCGGGACAGGGGAGGGATCGGGGCCGGTGGAACCGACGATCGTGACAGTGCCGCGTTGTGCCGCGAAGGCCACGGCCTCCTCGCCGATGGTCGGGCCGCCCGCGAAGTCGAAGACGTGGTCGGCGCCGCGTCCGCCGGTGAGCTGCCGGACCTGCTCGATGCGGTCCTCGGGGGTGCCGTCCACCGGGATGGTCGCGGTGGCGCCGAAGCGTTCGGCGGTGCGGAGCCGGTCGTCCGGCCCGCCGATGGTGATCACCGTGCCGGCGCCGGAAAGGTGCGCGACGGCGGTGGCGAACACACCGAGCGCGCCCGCACCCTGGACGACCACCGTCGCACCCGGACGGATGCCGCCGGAGCGGGAGACGGCCCGCAGCACGGTTTTGCCCGCGCAGCCGGACATCGAGGCCCAGGTGTCCTTGATGTCGTCCGGCAGCACCAGCTTGGCGGCGCCGGGTGTCACGTAGCAGTACCGGACGAGTCCGCCGGTGGCGTACGGGAAGGCGTCGGCGCGCTGGAGGAAGCCGTAACCGCGGCGGTCGCAGGCGACCGGTTCACGCAGGATCGTGCAGCCGTAACACTTTCCGCAGGTCGATTCGGACCAGCCGATGCGGTCGCCCGGCACGATCTCGCGGCCCAGCGCGTCGGTGGTGCCGTCGCCCACGGCCACCACCTCGCCGACCATTTCGTGGCCCAGCACCATGGGGAGCATGCCGGGAAAGGTCATCTTCCCGGACCAGAGGTGCACATCGGTACCGCACAGCGTGGTGCAGGTGAGCTGGACCAGCGCGGCACCCGGTTCCGGCTCGTCCGGCAGCGGCAGTTGCCGCAGGAGCAGCGGGGAACCGTGGTCGGTGAGCACCGCGGCTTCGGTTCGGTGGGGCATGGTTTTTAGTCTACAGTCGTGGAAGAAAAAGTCCAGGTGCAGGAGGAAACCATGCCGTCACAACAGGTCTTTCCGTCGCTGGTGGTGCGTGGCGGGCCGATCCACACCTTCGACCCGGCGGGTTCGGTGGTTTCCGCGCTCGCGGTGCGGGACGGCCGGATCACCGCGCTCGGGGACGACGTGGTCGCCGGGCCGGACACCGAGGTGATCGAGCTGGCGGACAGGGCCGTGCTGCCCGGGATCAACGACTCGCACCTGCACGCGGCGTGGCTCGGGACGCGCTGGCCGGAGACGCTGCTTGGCGGATTCACCGGTGAGGAAGCGGCCGAGCTGCGGGCGGCGATCCTGCGGGCGGGCGAGGTGTGCGCGTCGCTGGGCATCACCAGTTACACCGAACCGGGGTTGGGGCCGGGGGAGACCGGGTGCTTCGGGTCCGAGGTGCTGGAGGAATACGCGCTTCTGGCGGAGGAAGGTTTGCTGCGGGCTCGAGTGACGGTGTTGCGGTTGTTCGGGCTGCTTGACGGGCCCAGTTCGCTGGCTGGTTTCGAGAGTGGGTTGGCTTCGCCGGTGCCTGTTTCGGATCCGTTGTGGCTCAATGTCGGCGGGGTGAAGATTTTTGCTGACGGCATTCCGCCGATGCGGTCGGCTTGGACGCACCATTGTTACGCGGACGGGACGCATGGTTCGTTGCTTGTCGGCGGTGAGGACGAGTTGGCGGCGATGATCTCGTTGGCGCACGAGGCGGGGTTGGTGGTGGGGGTTCATGCGACCGGTGATCGGAGTATCGAGGCGGCGCTGGGGTCGCTTCGGCGGGGTGATCATGTGGTGCATGGTGATCTGGTGACGGGGGCGCAGTTGGCGCGGATGGCTTCCCTGGGGGTGGGGTTGACCACTCAGCCCGCGATTGCGGAGGCGATGCGGCCGATGGTGGCTGAGGCGCTCGGGGGCGAGGTGGCTGGGCGGGCTTGGCCGTTGGCGGAAATGCTGGGGTCGGGGGTGTCGTTGACGTTGAGCAGTGACGCGCCGGTGGTTACACCGGATTGGCGGGTTCACGTCGCTGCGGCTGGCCGGTTGCTGGGAGTGTCCGGTGTGGACGGTGGGTTGTTGCGGCGGTTGTTGCGGTGTTATACGACTGCGGCTGCGTTGCAGGACGGGGCGGCGGGGTGGAAGGGGGCGTTGACGGTCGGACGGGTGGCGGATTTTTGTGTGCTGGCGGTGGATCCGTTTGGGGTTGCTTTTGAGGACTTGCCGGAGGTGGGCGTTTCGATGACGGTGGTTGGTGGCCGGGTGGTGTATTCAGGTGAGCAACTGGCCGCCGTCGACCTGGAGGCTGACGCCGGTGAGGTGGCCGGCGTCGGGGGAGGCGAGGAACAAGACTGAGGGGACGACGTCGGCGACGGAGGCGATGGTGCCCAGGGGGATTCTTGATTCCCAGGCTGATCGGGCTTCGGGGTTGCCGGCGAATCCGGCGGTCATGGGGGTGAGGACCGGGCCGGGTGCGACGGCGTTGACGCGGATGCCGTGCGGGGCCAGTTCGAGCGCGGCCGAGCGGGTGAGTGCTTCGACGGCGGCTTTGGTGGCTTCGTAGTGGCCGAGGCCGGGGGTTGGTTGCCGGGCGCCGATCGAGGAGATGTTCACGATCGTGCCGCGGGTACCGGTGTTGATCATGTGTGCGCCGACGGCTTTGGTCATCAGGAAGGTGCCGCGGAAGTTGACGCGTACGCAGCGGTCGAAGACGTCGATGTCCAGTTCGGTGAGCGGGGCGCTGCCGGCGGCCAGGCCCGCGTTGTTGATGAGTACGTCGATCGGGCGTTGGCGGGTGATTGTTGTTATGGCGGTGTCGATCTGGTGGGCGTCGGAGATGTCGAGGTGGATGTGCTCGGCGTTGCTGCTCTCCGGGGTGGCGAGGTCCGCGACGACGACGTGGTCGCCGTGGGCGAGGAAGGCGTCGGTGATGCCGCGGCCGATGCCGCTGGCGCCGCCGGTCACCAGCACGGTTCTCTTGTTCATTCTACGATCGTAGACTAAAACTGGGGTCGTTGTCGTGGAAAGGGGCGCGTTGTGTTGGAGAAGCGGGACGGGCTTGGCTTTGGTGCGTCGGCGCTGGGGTTGGGTTCGTGGAACACGTGGGATCGCATGGACTTCGACGACGCGGTGAGCTTGCTGCGGCGGGCGGTGGACGCCGGGGTGACGTTGTTCGACGTGGCGCACTACAACATGGGGCCGCATGCCGAGCAGTCGCGTACCGACATTATCTTCGGAGAGGCGATCCGGGCGGCGGGGATTGCGCGTGAGGACTACCAGTTGTGCGGGAAGCTGTGGTTGTGGGACTACCCGAAGACCGGGTTCGCCGAGCAGTTGGCCGTGTCGTTCGAGCGGGTCGGGGTGGAGCGGGCGGAGGCGGTGGTGGTGGGCGACTACTTCGAGCGGCCGGATGTGCCGCGCATTGTGACGGAGGTGGCGGAGCAGGTTCGGCTTGGCCGGTTCTCGGTGTGGGGGGTGAACAATTGGCGTGCGGATGATTTGGCGTCGGCGTTGGAGTTCGCGGCGCGAGAGGGGTTGCCGGGGCCGAAGTTCGCGCAGTTGAAGTACAGCGTGGTGCGGCGGTCGATGGCTGAGGGGTCGTATTATTCGGCGTTTTTTGGTGAGGGGTTTGGGTTGCAGGCTTCGGATGTGTTTGAGGGTGGGGTGTTGTTGGGTCGTCGGCCCGGACGGAAGATTGGGGCTGATGTCGGGGGGATTCGGGCGTCTGTTCGGGAGGCTGCTGGGGTGGTTGCGGAGGTGGCGGCGGAGTTTGGGGTTAGTGCTTCTCAGTTGGCGATCGCGTTTTGCTTGGCGTATGAGCCGGTTTCGAATGTTTTGTTTGGCGCGAGTAGCGTGGGTCAGCTGGTCGATAATTTGGGTGCGTTGCGGTTGGCGGCGAAGTATGGGGCGGAGATTCGGGAGGCGGTTTCTCATTTGTGGTTGGATCGGATGGTGTCCGCGGACGGTGCGTAGGGGTCCCCCGCCCCGGTCTTTTATTGTGACGACGGCTCGGTTTCCTTTGTCAAGGCGGGAAAGAGTACCTTGACAAAGGAAACCGAGCCGTGTTTTTGGCTGTGGACCGAGGCGGGGGAGGTGTGGGCGGTGGTCGGCTTTTTCTTCGCCTGTATGGCCTAGTGGTTTCGGCTGACTGTCGTACACCTGTGCGATAGAATGGGGGAATGGAAACGCTGGAGGAGATGCTCCTCGCGATGAAATCCACTGCCGCCGAGATCGCCCGCCTTGAGGGGCGGCTGGCTCGGCAGGTGGTCTCGTTCACCCGTGCGTCTTCGGTGAGGCGTGGGGTGGCCGAGGAGTTGGCGATGGCGTTGTGCCTGACGAAGTTCCGGGCGCAGGCGTTGATCGGCCACGCCGAAGGCTTGGTCGATCGGTTTCCTCGGGTGCTGGCGCTGGTCGAGGAAGGTCGTGTGCCGATGGCGTCCGCGGTGGCGGTGAATGATGCCGCGGTGTGGCTTGCCGACGACAAGGCGGCGGTGGTAGATGAGGTGATGGCCGGGCGCGTCGAGGGGAAGAATCCGACACAGGCACGGAGGTCGGGGAACTTGGCGGTGGCTCGGGCTGACCCGGAGGGGCTTGAGGAGCGGGCTCGTCGGCAGCGGGACGCGCGTTGTTTCGATTTGCGCCACGGGTCGGCTGGGGTGGCGGGGCTGTCGTTGGAGAATGCGCCGGTGGAGAAGGCGGTGGCGGCGTATGTGTGCGTGGATCGCCAGGCTCGGCGGTTGAGACGGGACGGGGAGATGCGCACGTTGGATCAGCTGCGTGCCGATGTGGCCTTGGACATGTTGGTGGGTAAGCAGTTCGGCGGTGAGGTGAAGGCGCACGTGTACTTGTATCTGGATGCGCTGACCTACGCCGGGCTGCGGGAGGTCCCCGCGGAGTTGGCGGGGCATGGGCCGATTCCCGCGTCGTTGGCGCGCGAGATCGCGGCCGCGCCGGGCACGGTGTTCCAGCGGATCCTGACCGACCCGGCGGGTGGTCAGGTCGTGGAACTGGGGCGGCGGCGGTACCGGCCGCGGGCTGGCCTGGACGAGCTGGTGCGGGTTCGGGATCGTGAGTGCCGCCGTCCGGGCTGCACGCGGCCCGCACAGTTCGGCGATCTGGACCACTGCGACACCCAAGGCCGCGGTTGGAAGGACGGCTGCCCAACCAACGCCACGACCCTGGTCGGCTTGTGCCGAGCCGATCACAAGCTGCGTGACCTACCTGGATGGCAGCACACGGTCGCCCCCGACGGCACGCTGACGATCACCACCCCCGCCAACCAGACCTACCATGCGGGGCCCGAACCCCTGTTGGGCTAACCCGCTGGACCCGAACTCGTGTTGGGCTAACCCCGCTGGCCCGAACCCCTGTTGGCTAACCCCTGGCCCGGTGCCGCTCCCAACGGCCAACCGCCCGCACTGGCTCCGAGGCCGCCCCGATCCACGCGCGCGGTCACCACGCCTGCTACTCAGCCCTATCGCACCGAACCCGAACTAATCCGACCTACCGCACGGGCCCGAACTAGCCCCGACCTGTCGCACGGGGCCGGAGCCGGTGGCGGCTAGCGCCCCTCGCCCGGTGCGGAGGCCCATCGGCCAACCGGCCGCCCTGGGTTCCCGGCGCCGACCTGGTCCGACGCCTGCCAACCAGGCCTACCGCACGGGGCCGGAACCGCTGGGCGCGCCTGGACCGGTGCCCATCGGCCAACAGCTAGCGCAGGAAGTCCAGGGTGGCTGCCTTGAATTCGGGGCTTCGGAGGGCGCCGCCGTGGTCGCCGGGGAGGGGGGTCAGGGTGGACCCGGGAATCATGGGGAGTAGCTGCTCGATGCCCTGGCTTACCGGGTCGTCGGTGCCTGCGACGAAGAGGGTGGGCACGGTGACGGCGCCGGCGGCCGGGGTGAACGGGTCCCGTCGCAGGCCTTCGATGCAGCGGGCGAGGGCGACCGGGTTGCGGCCGGGGGCGGTGATCAGGTGGGCGATCATGCCGGTCAGCGGATCGGCCGGGGGCTTACCGCCGTGCGCGAAGGCCAGGGCGGCATCGAGGTCGACGGCGGTGAACGGCTCCGTCGGGCTCAGGCCGCCGAGTACCAGGCGGCGTACCGGGGCCTGCGCGGGGAGTTCCCAGGCGAGCCGCGCGCCCAGCGAGTAGCCGACGACGTCCACTTCGGACTGTCCGATCAAATCCGCGAGGTCGGCGGTGATCGACTTCGCGGAGGGCGGCTCGGTGGGCGCGGGGCTGGAGCCGTGGCCGGGGAGGTCCGGCACCAGCACCTCCCGGCCGGCGGCGACCAGCACAGCCGGCCAGCCGGTGGTGATCCAGTCGGTGTGCCCGTCGGAGGCGAAGCCGTGCAGGAGGAGCACGGGCGGGCCGGTCGGCGCATCCGGGGTGAAGCGGCGCACTGTGGTCAAGGCGATCCTTTCAGCGTCGGACGGTGCGCAGGCGCCGCATGTCGTGCAGCGTCCTGGCGCGGGCGTCGACGGCTATTCGCAACGAGGTGCCGATGAGGTTCAGCAGGAACACGCAGAGCATGATCGTCACCCCGGGCACCACCACCAGCCACGGCGCCACCACCAGGTACGACCGGCCTTCGGCGATCATGTTGCCCCACGTCGGCGTCGGGGGAGCGATGCCGAGCCCCAGGAAGCTCATCGCGCCGTCGACCAGCATCGCCGCCGCGGCCAGGATCACCACCTGCACCAGCGCCAGCGGCAGCACGTTCGGGAACACGTGCACCAGCAAGGTCTTCGCGCGGCTCATGCCCGACACCCGCGCGGCTCCGATGTAGGCGCGGCCGGCGATGCCGAGCACCCGGCTGCGGATCACCCGTGCGGTGAACGGGGTGAAGATCACCGTCAGCGCGATCAGCTCGGTCCAGATGCTCGCGCCCAGCGAGATGGCCAGCGCCATCGCCAGAATGATCGCCGGGAACGACATCCACGCGTCCATCACGCGCATCAGCACCGCGTCCGCCGCCCGGTAGAAGCCGCTGACCAGCCCGATCACCAGCCCGGAGCAGGCCGCGCACAAGGTGATCAACGCGGACAGCCCGAGCGAGGCGCGCCCGCCGGAGACCAGCCTGGCCAGCACGTCGCGGCCGAACGAGTCGGTGCCGAGCGGGTGCGCGGCCGACGGCGGCAGCAGGCGGTTGACCGGATCGGTGGCACTGACACTGGGCAGGAAGAACGGCAGCACGATCACCGCGAGCACGATCAGCGCCAGCAGCGCGCTGGACACCACCAGCAGGCGGTTGCGCCGGAACAGGCCCCTCATGCCACCCGCACCTTCGGGTCGAGCAGTGCGTACGACAGGTCCACCAGCAGGTTGACCACCACGAACAACACCGCGACGAACAACGTCACGCCCTGGATCAGCGGGAAGTCCCGAGTGGACACCGCGCCCATCAGCAGGTGACCCAGCCCCGGCACCACGAAGATGGACTCGATGATCACGATGCCGCCGACCAGCATGGCGAAGTTGCTGCCCAGCTGGGTGACCAGCGGCATCAGCGCGTTCGGCAGCACGTGCTTGAGCATCACCTGCCGCTCGGACAGCCCCTTCACGCGTGCCGTGCGGAGATAGGCCAGCGGCAGCTCACCGAGCAGGCTTTCCCGCAGCGTCAGCACGAACAACGCGGTCTGCCCGATCACCAGCACGGTCAGCGGCAGCACCAGCGCGGGCACCGCGGCGACCGGATCGGTGAACAGGTTCTCGTAACCACTGGACGGGAACCAGCGCAGCGTCACCGAGAACACCAGCACCAGCACCAGCGAGAGCCAGAAGTCCGGCACCGCCATGCCGAGCGAGGACAGCCGGTCCAGCGTGCGGGCCACCGGGTTGCGCGGCGACACCGCCTGCCACGACGTGATCGCCACCGACAGGAAGAAGCTGACCACAGTGGACAGCACGGCCAGCGTCAGCGTCGGCACGATGTGCTCGGCGACCACCCCCAGCACCGGCGCGTGGTAGGTGATCGACGTGCCGAAGTCGCCTTGCAGCACGTTGCCGCCCCAGCTCAGGTACTGCTCCCACAGCGAACCGGCCAGGCCCATGCTCTCCCGCAGGGCGTCCACATCGGACGGTCGTGCGGTCGGACCGAGGATGGCCTGCGCCGGGTCGCCGGGAATCAGCCGGATGACGAAGAACATCATCGTGCCGACGATCACCAGGATGATCAGCAGGTCGCGCAGCCTGCGCAGCAGCAACCCGGTCATGACGCCAGCCAGCTGTTCCAGAACACGCGGTAGAAGTCCCCGTACCCCTTCAGCTTCGGCGAGCAGGCCGCGTACAGCTTCGACTGGCTCAGCGTGATCACCGACAGCTGCCGCCAGGTGAACGCCTGGAACTTGTCCACCACCGCCCGTGCCTGCTCGGGGGTGGCCGAGGCGTTGTACTCGGCCATCAGCGCGTCCAGTTCCGGCGAGGACGAGCCGTTCAAGGTGCCCAGGGTGAGCGCGGGCATCTGCGCCGGCGAGGTCAGCGCGGAGTCGAAGAACAGCGTGGTCAGGTCCCAGTCGCCGGGTTCCTTGGTCAGCGTGCCCAGCATGGTGGCGAAGTCGAAGGTGTCGATCTTGGTGCCGATGCCCAGCTTGGCCAGCGCGTCCTGGATCAGCACCGCCCACTTGGCGAACTCCGGGTACGAGTTCGTGGTGACGATGCGAATCGTGGCGCCCGCGGTGATCCCGGCTTCGGCGAGCAGCTGCCGGGCCTTCTCCGGGTCGTGCTGCCGGTAGATCTCGTCACCGGCGGTGGAGTAGAACGCCTTGTTGTCCGGGGAGGCGAACGCGCCGGTTTCGACGGTCAGGTCCTTGCTGCCGCCGGTGGCCGCGTTGATGGCCGGCTTGTCCAGCAGCAGGTTCAGCGCCTGCCTGGCCCGCGGATCGGCGAAGCGCGAACCGGGGTTGAAGTTCGGGATGACCACGTTCTCGTTGCCGCCGGGCAGGTGGCGCACCACCACGGCCGGGTTCGCGCGCAGGGTCTCGTACTGGTCGTTGGTCGGCATGGCGTGGTGCCACTGGCCGGTCTGCAGCCCGTTGATCAGCGCGTCCTGGTCGGCCACCACCTGGTAGGTCACCGTGTCCAGGTAGGCGTGCTTGGCCCCGGCCTGCCCGCCCCAGTCCTCTTCGGTGCGCGAGGCGTACCCGGGATGCCGTTCCAGCACCAGCTCGCGGCCGATGTCCCAGCTCTTCAGCTTGTACGGCCCGGTGCCGACGGCCTTGTCCTGCCCGAACCCGGTCGGCGGCACCCCGGCCAGGTTCTTCGCCTGGTAGATCTCGGTGCCCGCGCCGGCCAGCTCGTCGATCAGCGGGTACCGCGGCCGCTTGAGATGGATGGTCACGGTGGCCGGATCGGGTGCGGTGATCGAGTCGATGTCCGGCGACACCAGCTGCCCGGTGCGATGCGCCCGCTGCCAGCGCTGGAGGCTGGCCACCACGTCGTTCGCGGTCAGCGGGGCGCCGTCGTGGAAGGTCACGCCCTGGCGCAGCCGGAAGGTGTAGGTGAGCCGGTCCGGGCTGATGCTGTGGTCCTGCACCAGCATGGGCCGCGCGGTGAAGGTGCGGTCCACTTCGAACAGCTTCTCGTACATCATGTTGCCGATGTGCGCGGTCACCTGGCCGGGGTTGGCCACCATGTCCAGCGACTGCGGATCGGTGGGCACCGCGACGTCGAGATTGCCGCCGCGCACCGGCGGGCCGTCCGCGGCGGCACCCCCGCCCGCCGCCCCCATGCAGGAGCTGAGCAGTAACGCGCTCACCACGCCGAGCACCGCCGAAGTCAGGGTTCGTCTCATGGGCTTGTCGATCCTGTCTGGGGGAGCAGGGGCAGTTCGGGATTCGCCGCGAGCAGGCGGCGGGTGTACTCGTGCCGGGGCGCGAGCCGGATCTCGTCCGGGTCGCCGGTCTCGATCAGCTCACCCCGGTACATCACGCCGACGCGGTCGGCGACGGAGAGCACCAGGCTCAGGTTGTGCGTGATGAACAGGAAGCTCAGCGAGCGGGACGCCCGCAGCTCCAGCAGCAGGTTCATCACCTGGCCCTGCACCGAGACGTCGAGCGCGGAGGTGGGTTCGTCGGCCACGATCAGATCCGGTTCGGCGGCGATCGCGCGGGCGATCGAAACGCGTTGCCGCTGGCCGCCGGACAGCTGCGACGGCAACTTGGCCGCGGTCCCGGCGGGCAGTCCGACCTCGTCGATCAGCTCGGCCACGCGGCGGTCCAGCTCGGCGCCACGCAGGCCGGTGAGTTCCCGCAGTGGTTCGGCGATGATGCGCGCGGCGGTGTGCCGCGGGTCGAGTGAGCTCTGCGGGTCCTGGAAGATGAGCTGGGCGCGGCGGCGGAACGCGCGTTCGTCCCCGTCGAGCCCGGCCGGGGTGCAGCGGTGCTCGCCGAAGGTGATGGTGCCCGCGGTCGGCGGTTCGAGCGCGCTGACCAGCCTGCCGAGCGTGGTTTTGCCGGAGCCCGATTCACCGACCAGGCCGAAGAACTCGCCCGGCGCGATGGTCAGCGAGACCTCCTTGACCGCGTGCACCTCCGGCTGGCGGGTGAGCGAGAACCGGCCGCGGCGTCCGTACACTTTGGACACCGAGGCGATGACCAGCGGGGTGCCGGTGGTCTCCTGGCGGGGCTGGGGGAGCGGCCGGGTTTCGGTGGCCATCGCCGATTCGCCGTGCATCGCGGCTTCGAGCAGGGACTCGGAGATGGTCGGGAAACCGTCGCGCCTGCTCACGCCGAGCTGCGGCACGCAGTCCAGCAGCGCCCTGGTGTACGGGTGCCGTGGCGCGCCCAGGATGTCCTCTTTGGACCCGAGTTCGACGAGCCGCCCGCGGTACATCACCGCGATCCGGTCCGCCACCTGCGCGGCAACGCCCATGTCGTGCGTGATGAACACGCAGGCGGTGCCGTGGTCGCGGCGGACCCGGTCGAACAGGGTGAGGATCTCCGCCTGCGTGGTCACGTCGAGCGCGGTGGTCGGCTCGTCGGCGATGAGCAGGCTGGGATCGGCCATCAGCGCCAGCGCGATCATCACCCGCTGCTGCATGCCGCCCGACATCTGGTGCGGGTACAGGGAAAGCACCCGCTCGGTGTCGGTCAGCCCGACCTCGGTGAGCAGCCCGCGTGCCTTCTCCACCGCCTCGCGGTGCAACGGCGTGCCCTTGCGCACGGCCTGCCGCGGCAGGGAACCGGGGCGCCGGTAGGCCTCGATCAGCTGCCTGCCGACCCGCTGGCCGGGGTTGAGCGAATCCAGCGCCTCCTGGAAGATCATCCCGATCCGCGGCCCGCGATAGGCACGCATCTCGTCGGCGGACAGCTTCGTCAGGTCCACACCGTCCACAGTGATCTCACCGCGGGTGCGCACCGGTGCGACGAACTCCAGCAGCCGGATGATCGACAGCGCGGTCACCGTCTTGCCGCTGCCGGACTCGCCGACCACGCAGAGCGTCCGGCCGTGGTCGAGATCGAAGGACAGCTCGCGGACCAGTTCGCGTTCGGTTTCGCCGGTGAGCACCCCGACGGTCAGGTCCCGCAGTTCGAGCAGGGTCATGAAGTCCCCTTCCTTGGGCCCGCGCCATCGCGGGCCAGGGGGTGGTTCTACGCATGTTGACACTGCCGGATCGGCCCTGTCAATGGTTATTCTACAAACGTAGGAAGTTGATGTCCGACCGGTTTTGCTTGCCGCGGCGGGAAAAACCGACACTGGCATCTTTAGTCTACGTGTGTAGAATCTCGGCGGTGACCATCGGAGGAGGACAACCGTGAGCGGGTCGACCAGCAGTACCAGTCCCGAGCGCATCGTGGACGTGGCCGTGGGCTACATGGCGGCGAAGCAGCTTTTCGCGGCGACCCGGATCGGCTTGTTCGCCGCGCTCGGCGGTGGCCCGCTGACCGCCGCCGAACTGGCCGGGAAGACCGGCAGACCGGAGAAGATCACGCGGATCCTCGGTGACGCCATGGCTTCGCTCGGCCTGCTGTCGCGTGTGGACGGACGATATGCGCTGACCGCGGACACCGCGGCCCACCTCGGCGGCGGTGGTGGTCTCGATCTGGCGCCGTTCCTGCACTTCCTCGACTCGATCAGCTACGGCCACTGGCTGCAGTTCGGCCATACCGCCGACACCGGGGAACCCGGTGAGCTGGCCATGGACGAGGCGCGCTGGGCCACCTTCCTGGACGGCGTGATGACCTACAACGCGCTGCACGCGAAGATGCTCGCCGCGGCCGTCGACTACCGGCCCTGCCGGAAGCTGCTCGACCTCGGCGGGCTGTCGAGCGCGTTCGCGGCGGAAGCCATGCGCGCCAACGAAGAACTGCACACCACCTTCGTGTTCGACCCGCGTTCGGTCGAGCCGGTCACCAGCGCGGTGGCCGAGGCCGGGCTCGCGGACCGCGCGACGGTGGTGGGCGCGGAAACGGCGACGGCCCAGCCGGAAGGTGAGTTCGACCTGATCATGGTCAACCACGTGGTCCACCGGTTCACCGCCCCGCAGAACGCGGACATCCTGCGGAACGCCCGCGCGGCCGCCGCACCCGGTGCCCGGTTGCTGCTGCTCGACTTCTTCCTCGACGACGACGAGGTGCCGCGCCCGCTCGACGCGCTGCACGCGGGGGAGTACCTGGTGATCGACGGCACGGTGGTCTACCCGGAGGCCGAGGTGCGTGGCTGGCTGGCCGGCGCGGGCTGGCGGGTGACCGAGCGGCTGACCCTGCCGGGCAGCCCACGGGTCCTGGTCGCGGAAGCGGAGTGAGCCGGTGACCCTCGATCCCGCGGTCCGGGAACTGCTCGCCCGCAGCACACCGGCCGAAGCACCGGCGCGCCCGCCGGCCGCCGCCGAGTTGCGGGCCGCCTTCGACGCCTCGTGGCGGCGTCCCGAGTCGGTGGAGCCGGTCGCTTCGGTCACCGATTACGAGGTGCCCGGCGGCGTGCGTGTCCGGTTGTACCTGCCCGAATCCGCCACGCCGGTGCCGGTTTTCGCCTGGCTCCACGGGGGTGGGTGGACGATCGGCTCGATCGACGAGAACGAGCTCGCCTCGCGTGCGGTGTGCAACGCGGCGGGGGCCGCGGTGGCCGCCGTGGACTACCGGCTCGCGCCGGAACACCCGTTCCCGGCGGCGCCGGAGGACTGCTACCGCGTGGTCGAATGGCTGGCCGCCGGTGGGGCCGGGCCCGCGGTGGACGCGGCACGCATCGCGATCGGCGGGGAGAGCGCGGGCGGCAATCTGTCCACAGTGGTCTCGATGATGTCGCGCGACCGGGGCGGGCCGCGGCTGGCCGCGCAGGTGCTGATCTGCCCGGTCTACGCCCATCCCGACGACGGGTTCGCCTCGTACACCGATTTCGCCGAGGGCTTCGGCATGACCGCCGGGGCGATGCGGTTCTTCTTCGAGCAGTACGTCACCGATCCGGCCCAGCTGGACGATCCGTACCTGCTGCCGTTGCGGGCCGCCGACCTGAGCGGCCTGCCGCCGGCGCTGGTGCTGACCGCGGAGTACGACGTGCTGCGGGACGAAGGCGAGGAGTTCGCGCGGCGGCTGGCCGCCACGGGCACGCCGGTGGAGCTGACGCGGTACGCCGGTCAAATCCACGGTTTTTACGGCCTGTACACGGATCTTCCGGCTTCGCCGCGGTCACACGCCCAGGTCGCGGCCTACCTGCGGGCGGTGTTCAGGGCCGGGTGAGGCGGTCGAAAAAGGACTCCAGATGGGCCCGCTGCAGTGCGATGGTCGAGAATTCGCCGCTGACCAGGCTCATCACGTTCGCCCCGGCGTTCAGCAGGACGATCTCGTCGACCAGCTGCTCGTCGGGGGTCCCGGTGACGATGTCGCCGTCCTCGCGCCCCTCGGCCAGGTACCGGTGCAGCAGGCCACGCCACTCGCGCACGTGCTCCAGGTACTTGTCGTGCAGCTTCTGGTTGGTCAGCGACAGCTGCCAGAAGGTGAGCAGCACGCGCCCGGCGGCGATGCGGTCCTCGTCGATCGGCATCGCGGAGAAGCACAGCTCCCGCAGCGCCACCAGCCCGCGCAGCTCGTCGAGTTCCACGTAGGTGCGCATCATGCCGAGCGCGCGCTCGTAGGTGGCCTCGATGATGTCTTCCTTGCTGGGGAAGTACAGCTTGAGCGCGCCGTTGGCGAAACCGGCCGCGGCCGCGATCTCCCGCATCGTCGCGGCCTCGATGCCACCCCGGGTGATCAGCTCCCAGGTGACGTCGACGATCTCACGGCGACGCTGGTCGTGGTCGATAATCTTCGGCATCGGCTCATCTCCCGGACTGGTTCGTCTACCAGTGTAGGAGATCAGTCGCGCCGGAACACCCGGTGCCCGGCGAACCATGTTTCGGTCACCTCCGTGCGCGCGATCTCCGCCGGATCGGTCCGGAAGGGATCGCGGTCGAGTACCAGGAAGTCGGCCGACTTCCCGGGCGTCAGCGAGCCGGTGACGTCGTCCAGGCCCATCGCGCGGGCACCGGCCAGGGTGAACACCTCGATCGCCTCGGGCAGCGAGATCGCCTGCTCCGGCCACAGCGCACCGGGGTGCACGCCAGTCGGGTCACGCCGCGTGACCAGCCCCTGAATGCCCTCCCACGCATCGGGTGATTCGCTCACCGGCCAGTCCGAACCGCCCGCCACCAGCGCGCCGCTGTCCAGCAGGTCGCGGTTGGGTTGCATGCGCGCGGCCCGCGAACCGGGCAGCACCTCGGCGATGGCGGACGGGATGACCCCCGGCACCCACAGGAACGGCGAGATGTCGGCCGCGACACCCAGTGCGGCGAACCTCGGCACGTCGTCCGGGTGCACGAACTGGCCGTGCGCCACCTGGAACTTCGGCTCCGTGAACCCGGCCGCGCGCACCTTCTCGACCGCGTCGAGGGTGGCGCGGACCGAGGCGTCGCCAGTGCAGTGGACCTTGGCCGACAGCCCGGCTTCGGCGGCCGTGCGCAGCCAGCCTTCCAGCTCCTCGACGGGCATCGTGGTGGCGCCGCGGTGGCATGCCCCGTGCGCGTCGTCGGGCAGGTACGGCTCGAGGAAGGCGGCGGTGCGCGTCGGCGGCACGCCGTCGAGGAACACCTTCACGAAGTCCGGCCGGTGGTGCTCGCCGCGGTACTGGCCGGCGACCTCCAGCAGCGGCGCCCCGATCGGGTCGAAGCCGAAGATCGGGTCGTTGATCAGCAGGGACGACACCACCCAGGCGTGCAGCTCGCCCGCGTCGTCGAGCGACTTCAGCGCACGCAGGATGTCCGCCGACACCCCGGCGTCCTGGAACGCGGTGATGCCGTACGAATGCAGCGTGGCGATGCCGTGCCGGGACGCGGCGGCGTGCTGTTCGTCGCTGAGCGTCCGCGTGGCGCGCAGCGCGTGCTCGACCGGGACCCCGGCGGCCTCCAGCAGAACCCCGGTCGGCTCGCCGGTGGGGTCCCGGACGATCTCACCGCCCGCCGGATCCGGGGTGGCGGCGGTGATCCCGGCCAGCTCCAGCGCGCGCGTGCTCACCCATCGGTTGTGCCTGCTGTCGTCGGCCAGCGACACCGGACGGCCGCCCGCGGCTTCGTCCAGCGCGTGCCGCGCCGAGACTCGCGACAGCGTGCCGACCAAAGTGGACGCCCACGCGCCGCCGACCACCCATTCGTCCGGGCCCAGTCCCGCGGCGCGTTCGCGGACGGCGGCCAGGATGTCATCGAAGCCCGCCTCCGCGCCGAAGCCCAGTTCGAACAGGGCCGCGCGCCCGGCGAGCGCGTGGTGGTTGTGCACGTCGACCAGTCCCGGCAGGACAAACGCGCCACCGAGATCGACCACCTCGGTGTGCGGGCCGCGGTCGAGGTCCTCCAGCGAGAGCACCCGGCCGTCCTTGACCGCCAGCGCGGACGCCCAGGGCCGCGCGGGGTCCACTGTGTACACCGTGGCGTTGGTGAGGATCAGGTCGGCGGCCAAGGTTCAGCTCGCCGGGTCGAAGGTTTCGGGGTGCACGGTGGTGCTGAGCAGCCTGCCGTGCGCGCCGAAGGTGAAGTGGGTGGGCGTGCGGCCGGTCGAGTCCAGCCCGAACAACACCCCGTGGGAGCGCAGGCGCCGCGCGTCGCGGTGGTCGGCCACGGTCACCGACGCACACGGGATCACCTTTTCCCGCCAGGCGAACACATAGATCCCGGGTCGCAGCTCGTAGACCGAGTTCTCGTCGGTGTCGGCGAGCCCCTTCTCCGGACCGGCCAGGCACTGCCAGGTGTACCAGTGCGGGCTGAGGTAGATGTGCTCGTAGGCGTGCGCGGTGCTGTACACCCACAGCACGCGCCGCCCGACCAGCGAGGTGCTCGGCGCGAGCGGCTCCCCGTGCGCGTCGAGCCCGGCGATGGTGGCGGGCAGGAAGGTCTGGGTGACCCGGGGCGAGGTGTCGCCGATCCGGCTGAGCACCAGCAGCGCGCGGCCCTGGCGCAGGTCGAGCAGCAGGGTGAAGGCCTCCTCCTGCCGGGCCCGCGGGTGGAACTGCACGTAGTACAGCTCGTCGTCGACCAGGAACGTCTCGCACCGGTCGGTGCCGGAGCCGTGGTACCGCCACTCGATCCGGGTGCCGGAGAAGCCCGCGGTGAAGGTGGTGCCGTCGGCGCAGGTCAGTTCGTAGGACCGGCCGTGGAGGTCGCCGACCGTGGGCGCCTTGTTCGCGTCGAACCCGGGGGCCAGGCCGTCCAGCGGCAGCCAGGTGGAGGTGTCGGACAGGGTCAGTTCAGCCATGGGTGGGTCCTTGGTCGTCGTGACAAGAGTCGTTGTGGCAGGGGTCGTCGTGGCAGGGGGCGGCGGCCCCGGAGGGCAGGTCGAGTGCGGGATTGCGGTCGCGGAAGCCGTAGGGACGCAGGGAAAAGCCGGAGTAGTCGACCGGCATCACCGGCCAGTCCTCCGGCCGCGGGATGTGCGTGGGCCCGAAGACGTGCCACAGCACGAGATCGGTGCCGGTGAGGTCGCGGTCGGCCGCGGCCCACGCGGGTAGCCCGGCACCACCGGGATGCGCGTTCGGCCGGTCACCGGCGGGGAAGCGCTCGTCGGCCGCGTACGGCGTGGCCCACAGGTGCCGCGTGGCGAAGGTCGCTCGCTTGTGGACGGTCGAATCCGGTTGTGCCATCAGCGTGGCCGATGGCCGCGGCACGAGCTGGTAGGCGGTCGGCGTGCCGAGCCGGTTGACCCGGTCCGCGCTGCGGACCTCCCACACGCGGGCCTTCGACGGGTCCGCGAACCGCTGGGCCTCCCGCTCGGTGCGCAGCGGGGTTTCCCGCCAGGTGAACGCGTTGCCGTAGGGATTCTCTTCACCGGTCGGCACGCCTTCCACGTCGATCTCGAACAGCGAGTTGCGCTCGCCGTCGACGGCCATGTCCAGCCGGGCGCAGAACAGGTGCTGGTGCACCGGCGCGAACAGTCCGGGCGCGATCTCGTTGGCGTGCCGCTGCTTCGTGCCGGAGTGGCCGGCGCCGGCGAACACGATGCCGGTGGCCTTCGCCTCCAGCTCGATGGTGCCGTCGAGGTAGAGGTACCAGAAGAAGCCGTAGTCGTAGTTGCCGATGGTGGAGATCGACGAGATGACCAGCCGCCGCGACCGCCGGACCTCGGCGTGGCCGTCGAGATCGGTGTGCTTCCACAGGATGCCGTAGTCCTCTTCGTGCAGGCAGATCGCGCGCGGGATCTCAACGGGGTGCCCGTGGTCGTCGGCGACGAAGGCGGGGAAGTAGTGGATGACGCCCAGGCAGTCGCAGCCGAGCCGCAGGTTGTTGCCGTTCTTGCCGAGCAGGTACTCGCCGGCGTCGAAGTAGCTGATCCAGAACCGGCCGGGCGCGGTGTCACCGTAGGGCACCACCATTTCCGGCACCGACGCGCGGTAGAGCACCGACCGGTCGCCGAAGGTGAGCTGGTGCAGGGTCAGGCCTTCGCGGGCGTTGAACCCGACGCGCAGCCGCCACCCCTCCCAGGTGACCTCGCTGCCGTCGATGGTGAAGCTGGGCCCGTCCGGCTGGGTGATCTCGATCGGCTTGAGCGTGGTGCGCGGCGGCACGTCCCCGTAACGGCCGTGCTCGGGCGGGACCGGCACGCCGCCCTCGTCCTCGACCCGGAGCACGCGGCGCCCGGTGAGGTCGATGTGCACGATCAGCCCTTCGACCGGGTGCGCCCACGGGCTGTCCGCGGCGTGGTCGCGCAGGAAGGTCAGCGAGCGGATGACCCGGCCGGTCTCGTCGGGCCTGCCGAAGAAGCCGGGGGCCAGTGGTGCGCAGAACGCGTGCTCGATGTGGCCGGTGAGCCCGCGCCGCTCCATCGCCGCCCGCCATTCGGGCGACGCCTTGGTGATGGACGCGGCGAGGTCGTACTCCTCGAACAGGTACGGCGGCTGGCCTTCACCGCAGTCCTCGCACGACAGCAGCTCACCCTTGGTCACCGACACGACGGCGTCGCGGGCACGGCCGGTCGCGGTGTCCAGCAGGGTGTACTGGATGCGCCGGTCGGTGACCTGCGCGGCCACGCTCGCCTTGTCCGGTTCGACCGGCAGCACCTGCGGGAACCGGGTGGTCTCGGTGAGCAGGCCGGCCGCGGCCAGTACCGCGCGGCCCTCGGCCAGTTCCCCGGCGGTCAGCGGGTCGAGTGGGTGCATGCTCCGCAGTTTCGGGGGCCGGGCGGCCGGGCGGAACGCTCTCGCGGGCGTCGTGCGGGCGCGGACAAGAAGGGTGCACTGACGGCCAACCACCCGCCGCCCGCGGGCCCGCAGGATGACCGCATGCGACTGGACCTCGCGGGCAAGGCCGTGCTGGTGACCGGC
Organism: Amycolatopsis albispora; assembly: GCF_003312875.1. NCBI lineage: Bacteria > Bacillati > Actinomycetota > Actinomycetes > Pseudonocardiales > Pseudonocardiaceae > Amycolatopsis > Amycolatopsis albispora. The sequence continues at coordinate 2,908,979 of NZ_CP015163.1, read as the reverse complement.
GCGGCCTCCGGCATCGGGCTGGCCTGCGCGCGGGCGTTCCTGGCCGAAGGCGCGCGGGTCGGCGTGCTGGACCGGGCGCCCGCGCCCGAACTGGACGGCGATGTGGTGACCGTGCGTGCCGACGTGACCGACGAGGCGTCGATGGCCGCGGCGGTCGGTGAAGTGGCCGGGCGGTTCGGCGGGCTGGACGTGGTGGTCGGCTGCGCCGGGATCTCCGGCCCGGTCGGCACGCCGCTCGCGGACACCACGGCCGCCGAGTTCGGCGCGCTGCTCGCGGTCAACGTCACCGGGCAGTTCCTGCTGGTCAAGCACGCCGCGCCGTGGCTGAGCGCGGCCGGGGGCGCGGTGGTGCTGCTGGCCAGCGACTCGGCCTTCACCAGCGCGCCCGGCATGGTGCCCTACTGCGCGTCGAAGGGGGCCGTGGTGGCGCTGACCAGGGCGCTTTCGGTGGACCTGCCCGGCGTGCGGGTGAACTGCGTGTGCCCGTCGGTGGTGGACACCCCGATGGCGCGCGCCGATCTCGGCGCGGTGCTCGACGAGCCCGCGTTCCCGGTGCAGGCGGCCGAGGACGTCGCCTGCCAGGTGCTGTACCTGGCCTCCGCGTGCTCGCGGACGGTCAACGGCCAGGCCGTGCTCGCCGACTTCGGCGTCTCCGCGCGGTCCGGTTTTCCCGCCTAGAAAGGAATTCCCGAAGTGGACAAGGTGGTCGCGATCACGGGTGGCGGTACCGGTATCGGCGCGGCGGTGGCCCGCCGGTACGCGGGTGAGGGTGCCAGGGTGGTGGTGCTCGGCAGGCGGCGCGAGCCGCTGGAGAAGGTGGCCGCCGAAACCGGGGCGCACGTGATCGCCTGCGACGCCAGCGACCGCGAGGCCGCCGAGCACGCGGCCGCCGAGATCATCGGCCGGTTCGGCAGGCTGGACGTGGTGGTGGCGAACGCGGGCGGGCACGGCCTGTCCTCGGTGACCGACACCGGCGACGAGGAGTGGGAGCTGGCGCTGCGGTCCAATTTGTCCAGTGCTTTCGTGTTCTGCCGGGCCACCCTGCCGTCGCTGGTGGAAAGCGGCGGGCAGGTGGTGATCGTGTCCTCGCTGGCCGGGTTGTTCGCCGGGCCGAACGTGGCCGGGTACACCGTGGCCAAGCACGCGCTGATCGGGCTGACCCGGTCGATCGCCAGGGACTACGGGCCGAAGGGCGTGCGGGCGAACGCGGTGTGCCCCGGCTGGGTGCGCACGCCGATGGCGGACGGGGAGATGGACCAGTTCGCCGCGGCCGCGGGCTTCACCGGCGGCCACGACGAGGGCTACCGCCGCGTCACCGCCGAAGTCCCGCTGCGGCGCCCGGCCGAACCCGAGGAGATCGCGTCGATCGTGCGGTTCCTGGGCTCGGCCGAGTCGTCGTACATCACCGGTGCCGTCCTGGTCGCCGACGGCGGGGCACACGCGGTGGACCTGCCGACGCTGGCTTTCGAGCGCGCCGGCATGTAATCACGAGCCGCCGAGGTAGGCGGTGTGCAGGGTTTCGGGGGAGTCGAGCAGGGTGGCCGCGTCACCGGAGTAGGTGACGCGGCCCGACGACACCACGAGCGCGTCCCGCGCGACCCCGAGCGCCAGGTGCGTGAACTGCTCCACGAGCAGGATCGCCGCGCCTTCCTCGGCGAACCGGGTGACCATCGGCAGCAGCCGGGTGAACACCACCGGCGCCAGGCCCAGCGACATCTCGTCGATCAGCAGGAAAGCCGGGCGGGCGGCGAACGCGCGCGCCAGCACCACCATCTGCTGCTCGCCGCCGCTGAGCAGGGCGGCGGGGGAGTCGCGGCGCTTGGCCAGTTCCGGGAACAGGGCGAACAGCTCGTCGGCCCGCGCGCGGGTGCGCGCGGTGAGCATCAGGTTCTCCAGCACGGTCAGCCCGCCGAACACCGCGCGTCCCTGCTCGATGTGCGCCACCCCGCGCCGCGCGCGGGTCACCCTGGACTGCCGGGTGAGGTCTTCCGTTCCGATGTGGACGGTCCCGGCGGCGGCCGGGACCACGCCGGAGATCGCCTCCAGCAGGCTGGTCTTCCCGGCGCCGTTCGGCCCGACCAGCGCGGTGATGTGGCCCGGCTCCAGGGTGAAGCCGACGTCGGAGATCACCGGGCCCGCACCCCGCGTGACGGTCAGGCCGGTTACCCGCAAAGCGTTCACAACAGCTCCGTTTCACCCATGTACGCCTTGAGCACCGCCGGATCGGCCAGCACCTCGGCCTGCGGGCCGCTGGCCAGCACCCGGCCGAAGTCGAGCACGGTGATCGTGTCGCAGACCGAGCGCACCAGGTCCAGGTCGTGCTCGATGAGCAGGACCGACACGCCGAACCGCGCGGGCACCTGCCGCAGTCGCTCCCCGAAGGCCACGTGCTCGGAATGCGGCAACCCGGCGGCCGGTTCGTCGAGCAGCAACACCCGCGGCCTGGCCAGCAGGTGCCCCACCACCTCGACCAGCCTGCGCGCGCCCACGTCCACTTCGGACAGTGGTGTGCGCGCGTCCGGGCAGCCGAAGAAGTCCAGCGCCCCGGCGATTTCGGCCGCGCTCAGCCGCCGCCGGGCCACGAACCGCAGGTATGCCTCCACCCGCAGGCCCGGCGGTACGCGGTCCTGCTGGAAGGTCCGGCGCAACCCGGCGCGGGCGCGTTTCGACGGCGATCCGGTCAGCGGCCTGCCGTCCAGTTCGACGCTGCCCTCGGCGTCGGCCAGGAAGCCGCTGATCGCGTCGACCAGGGTGGACTTGCCCGCGCCGTTCGGCCCGATCACGCCCAGCACACCGTGTTCCGGTACTTCGATGTCCACAGAGGACAACGCGGTGACCTCACCGAAGCGCACGCCGAGCCCGCGTACCACGAGCACCGGCGGGCCGGGGACAACCGGCTCCACCGTGGTGGTCGCGTCGGCGAGTTCGAGCTTCGCCGGTGCGCCGGAGCGCCGGTACCAGAGCCGCCGCACCGCCGTGCCCAGGTTCCCGCCGCTGGTCAGCGCCTGGATGCCGAGCAGGCCGAACACCACGAACCCCCAGTCCTGCGGCACGCCCCAGCGCTTGAGCAGCTCGGGCACGCCGACCCAGAGCACCGCGCCGAGGATCGCCATGTCGATCAGGTGCGCGCCGGACATGATCGCCAGCACGTACAGCGCCAGCGACTGGATCGCGGTGAAGCTGGCCGGGAAGGCCAGCCCGACCTGCCCGGTGAGCAGGCCGCCGCTGATCCCGCCGAGCGTGGCGCTCACCGCGAACGCGGTCAGCTTCGAGGTGCGCACGCTCGCCCCGGCCGCCGCCGTGCCGCGTTCGGAGAACGCCACCGCCTGCCAGCCGCTGCCCCAGCGGCCGCGCCGCAGGAAGTACACGCCCAGGCAGCACCCCACCAGCACCACCACGGCCAGCAGGAAGTACGACCGGTCGTCGGAGAAGGCGTCCGGGCGCTCCACGGAGATGCCGGAGGCGACGCCGGGGAACTGCAGTTGCACCAGGGTGAGGTCGGCCGCCGCGGCCAGGCCGAGGGTGACCACGGCCAGGTTGATCCCGCGCAACCGCAACGCGGGCAGCCCGACCAGGACACCGACCAGCCCGGCGGCGAGCCCGCCGAGCACCAGCCACACCAGGAAGCCGCCGGGTGCCTCCGCGGCGTTCAGCGCGGACACCACCCAGGCGCCGACCGCGCCGAAGGTCAGCTGGCACAGCGAGATCATGCCCGCGCTGCCGGTGACCACCCCGAGCCCGAGCAGCGAGATCCGGCCGACGATCGCGCTCATGCCCAGGTACACGAAGTACCCGTCGAGCCCGGCGCTCAGCGCGTAACCGGCACCGATGGCCAGCGCGGCCACCGCGAACGGAAGCAGGCGCTCAACGAGCCGCATCCCACACCTCCTTGCGCTGCGACCACAGCAGCAACGCGACGATCACCGCGAACGGCAGGAAATACCGCGCCACCGACAGCCCGTCGACCTGCGCGGCCGCGCCCTGGACCAGGCCGAGCACCAGGCCGCCCGCCACCGCGAGATCGAGGCGGCGGAACCCGCCGAGCAGCGCCGCCGCGGCCGCCGGCACCACGAGCATGGCCAGCGACGTGGCGTCGTTGGACTGCGAAGGCGCCACAATGGACACCACGAGCGTGCTGACCACCCCGGTGGCCGCCCACACCGCGACGCTGAGCCGTTTCGCCGGGATGCCGAGCAGCTCGGCGGTGGTCGGGCGCTCGGACAAGGCCCGCAGTTCCACCCCGGCCGAGGTCCGGCTCAGCACCAGCCTGCTGGCCAGCGCGACCAGCACGGCCAGCGCCACGGTCACCACGGTGACCTGGCTGATCACCACGCCCCCGGCGGTCAGCGCCGGGCCGTCCAGGATCGGGTGGAACGGCTGCGGCTTGTTGCCGAACAGGATGAACGACAGCGAGATCAGCAGGAGCAGCACCGCGACGGTGACCGCCGAGCGGGCGCCGGTGTCGGCCTCGGCCAGCCAGGTGGACACGATCCAGCCGAGCAGCGCGCTGAGCAGCCCGCCGAGCAGGATGCCCGCCACCGTGGCCAGCCAGGTCGGCAGTCCGAACTGGACGGACAGGAAAACCGCCACGTAGCAGCCGAACATGCCGGTCGCGGACTGGGCGAAGTTGACCACCCGCACCAGCCGCGACATCAGCGTCAGGCAGACCGCGAGCACCGCGTACAGCCCACCGGCGGCGAGCCCGGCGAGAGCGCCTTGGAGCATGGGTGTCTCCCTAGTTCCGCGCGGGGATGCGCAGCCAGTCGCCGGCGGCCAGTTCCCACCGGTTCGTGCCGGTGGTCAGCTTGACCGGCCACCCCGCGGTGTTGGCGTGGTGCGATTCGCCCGGCCCGAACACGTACGGTGTGCCGACCATCGGATCGCTGATCGGCTTCATCTCGCGCAGCGCCTTGGTCACCGACTCGCGGGTGATCTCCCCGCCGATGCCCCGGATCACATCGAGGAAGTACTTCGCCGCCAGGTAACCGCCCTGGCTGAACGAGGTGAGCGGAATGCCGTTCTTGGTCATCAGCTCGCGCCAGTCCTTGTTCTGCGGGCTCCCGGCGTCGGTGAACGGGTAGAACTCGGCTGGCACGTACACCCCGGCGCCGGCGTTCGAGACGGCCTTGGCGTAGTTCTCGCTGTAGACGCTGGTCAGCAGCAGCCAGGTGACGTCGGTCCAGCCCTGCGCCTGCGCGGCCTTGAGCTGCCCGATCGAATCCGGCTCGACCGGGTTCACCGTGATCGCCTTGCAGCCGGCGTTGCGTGCCTTGACGATGTAGGAGGTGTAATCGGAACCGCCGTAGGGCACGGTCGCGTCGATATACTTGAGCTTCTTGCCGGTGATCGCCGACCACTCGTCGATCGCCGCCTGGTACGAGGGCAGCGTGTTGCCCGCGATCTCCAGCAGCGCGCAGATGTCGGTCAGCCCCAGTTCCTCCGAGCCGTAGAGCAGGCTCAGCGTCATGTCGTGGAACGGCCCGACGTTGACCGGCGCGATGTTGGGGCTGGAGAAGCACGCCGGGTCCACGCCGATGCCCGACATGGACAGGATCTTCTGCTGCTCGTAGTACTCGGCGTTGATCTCGCATTCGATCAGGCTCGACGAGCCGACCAGCGCGACCGCCTCGTCACCGCCGACGATCTCGCGTGCCGCCGCGGCGGCGGCCGCCGGATCGCCCTTGTCGTCGAGTGCTTTGTATTCGATCTGCCTCCCGTTCACCCCACCGGCCGCGTTGGCCGCGTCGAACACGGCCTTCGCCGCCTGCGAGGCCTCCGGGAAGGTGGCCGCACCACTGAGCGCGTTGACCGAACCAACCACGATCGGGCCAGCGGAACCGCTTTCGGCCCCGGCGCAGCCCGCGGTGGTCAGCACCACCGCGGCCGCCAGTGCACCCAGGCGCCGCATCACCGCTCCCCGGCCGCGCGGACCACCGGAGCGGAGTCGACGATCTGCTCGAAGCTGGCCAGCTTGCCGCCGTCGAACTTCCACACGTGCGCGACCCGCGCGGTGAACGAGCGCCCGGTCACGCGGTGCGTGGCCTGGTACGAGCCCAGCCCGATCACCGCGTCACCGGCGTCGAGCAGCTCGCCGAGGGTGAAGGTGTAACCGTCCCAGTCGCGGGCGATCGCCTCGAAGACGTTCTCCCGCACTTCTTCGGGGCCGACATACGTGCCGGCGTAAGGGAAACCGGCGGCCTCGGTCCAGGTGGTCTCGGGGCCCAGCGGGGCCAGCATGCCGGCCAGGTCGCCCTGGTCGCTGGCGTCGTAGTGCGCCGCGATGATGTCTGCATTGGACATGGAAGCTCCTTCAAACCGGTTGCGCGTCGGGATAGGCGACCGTGCCGAGTGGATAGATGTGCCCGCCGGCCCGGGAGTGCTCCGACCGGCCGTCGCCGGTCAGGCCGAGGAACACGCCGGTGGTCCGCAGCGCGTAACCGAGGTCGTGCAGCCACACACTGGCCACCGCGATGCGGAACTCCCGGAAGCAGAACAGGTAGAGCCCGTCGGAGAACTTCCACACCGTCGACAGGTCCATGTCACCGTGGCCGCGCTGCACGCCTTCGAGGCACTGCCAGGCGTAGCGCTGCGAGGACACGTAAACGTGCTCGTAGAGGTGATCCGGGCTGTAGCGGTAGATGTTGCGCTTGCCGATCAGGTCACGCGACGGCCCCGGCGCTTCGCCGGACGGCGTGCCCCCGTCGGTGGTTCCGGCCCGGAAGGTCTGCGAAACCCGGGGCACGCCTTCGACTTCCTCGGCGCCGATGACCGACCGCACGGCCAGCGCGCGGTGCGTGGTCGTGGAGAAAACGACGGTGAGCGCTTCACCTTCCACGCTGGTGTGCGGGAAATTCACGAAGAACACGTCGTCGCGCACGGCCACCGCGTCGTACGGGTCCTTGATCCCGTTGCAGGTGGCCGTTTCCGCGTCGTCGAACCGCAGCGCGAGCGCCGTGCCGTCGTCGAGGGTGACGGTCAGCTCACGGCCCGACAGGTCCGCGTTCGGCAGGCGGTAGGTGGCTATTCTGGCGGCGAACTCGTCATAGGTGCGCCATTGTTCGTCTGGGGTTCCGGGCATGCGGTCATCGTCGGCGCGCCTGCCGGGACGGGGCCAGCGGTCACGCGCTGGGCGGCAAGAACCGGTCGCTCACGGTCAAGCCGCGGCGCAGTTCGCTCGGCGAGCAGCCGAACTCGGTCTTGAACACCCGGCTGAAGTGCGGTGCGTCGACAAAGCCCCACTTGGCCGCGATGGCCGCGACCGGCCGCGCGGCGTGCACCGGATCGAGCAGATCGCGGCGGCAGTGCTCCAGCCGCCGGGTGCGGATCCAGCCGGAGACCGTGGTGCCCTGCTCGTGGAACAGCCCGTGCAGGTGCCGGGTGGAGATGTAGTGCTCGGCGGCGATCTGCGCCGGGCCGAGCTCGGTGGAGGACAGGTTCGCGTCGATGTAGGCCAGCACGCGGCGCATCAGCTCGTGGTGCGGCCCGGCGGTGGCGCGCGCCAGGTCCAGCTCGGTGGCGAACAGGGTGGCGAGCAGGTCCACCGCGGTGTGCGCGAGCCGGACGCCCGCCGGGCCGCCGAGCTGGTCGAGATTGGTGCCGAGCTGGGCGAGGAAGGGCACCACCACGTTGCCCATGCCCCGCTTGCCGGACATGCGGACCGCGGTGAGCTGGCCGACGAGGTCCTTGGGCAGGTCGATCAGCCGCTGCGGGAACATCACCACCAGCGTGCGGAAGTCCTCCTCGAACACCAGCGAATACGGCCGGTGCGTGTCGTACAGCGCGACGTCGCCGGGCCGCAGCAGGGCCTGCCGGTTGTCCTGCACCAGCAGCCCGGTCCCGGCCAGGATCAGGCTCAGCTTGTAGTAGTGCCGGTCGGCCCTGGCGATCAGCTCCGGGGTGCGCTCGACCACGTGCGCCGACGCGGTCACCTCGGACAGCTGCACCTGGTCGGCACCGCACGAGCGGATGCGCCCGCGGAACTGGTCGCGGTGGTCGCTGGTCACGCGCAGGGGCACGAACGACTGCGAAACCGCCGTGCGGAAGTCGGTGAAGTCACGGGCGACCAGGGTGGTGGTCGGGTCGGCGGTGGGGGACACGGCGTCACCTCACGACATCGGGAGGACCGGAATTTCATATACGATAAGCGATACGATGCCGTCGCGGCAATCATCCCGCGAACGATATGCCGATCTCCTGACGGGATCCAGCGCCGGGGTTTTCCCGCGATCCTGGCCGACTCGGCGCCTGGAACCCCCGATCCGGCCGGTCTGGGTGCAGGATTCCCGCGTTGACGAGCGGGGAACTGCTCCCTACCGTCTGCCCGCATGGTGATCGACGAACTGGACCGGCGCATCATCGCCGCGCTCCAGCTCAACGGCCGCGCGCCGTGGAGCGCGATCGCGCGCTGGGCCGGGGCCAGCGAGACCACCGTGCAGCGCCGGTTCGCCGCGCTGCACGAACGCGGGCTGGTGCACGTGGTCGGCGTGATCGATCTCGACCGCACCGCGGCGGGCTCGTCCATGCTGGTCCGCGTGCAGGCCCAGCCGGGCAAGGGCTGGGAGCTGGCCGAGCTGCTGGCGGCCCGGCCGGAGGCGCGGTTCCTCGCCGTGGTCACCGGTTCCGCCGACCTGATCGTCGACTTCGTCGCACACGACAACGACGAGCTGCTGCGGCTGCTGTTCACCGACCTGCCCGGCGCCGGCCTGATCACCGGCACCGACAGCGTCGCGGTGATCCGCACCTTCACCACCGCGCCGATGTGGGACACCGGCCTGCTCCCACCGGAAGCCGCCGAAGACCTGCGGCCCGGGCACCGGCCGCCGTTCGAGCGCGACGACTGGGACAGCCCGCCGCGGCGGCCGAGCGAGCTGGAGCGCGCGGTCGCCGAGGAACTCGCGGCCGACGGCAGGCTGCCGGTCAGCACTATCGCCCGGCGGCTGGACCGCAGCGAGTCGAGCGCGGCCAGGGCGCTGGAGCGGCTGGTGGCCAGCGGCAGCCTGCAGTTCCGCACGCTGGTCGAACCGGAACTGCTCGGCTACCGCGTGGAGTTCATGCTCTGGCTGTCGATCCACCCCGGCAAGCTCAACGAGGCCGGGCGCTGCCTCGCGCGGCATCCCGGCACGAAGTTCCTGGCCGCCTCCACCGGCCGGTTCAACCTGGTCGGGCAGATGGTGCTGCCGGGCACCGCCGACCTGTTCCGCTACACCGACGAGGTGATCGGCAGGCTGCCCGGCCTGACCGCCTCCGACGTCACCCTCCACCTGGCCACGCTCAAGCGCGCGTGGACCAGGGTCGACCGCTGATCCCCTGGAGGAAGCATGGAAACCGAGCCCTGGCAGTGGCCGGAGCGGACCTGGCGCGGCCACGTCGGCGCGGTCCGCGCCGGACGGCGGCTGGTGCCGTCGTCGTGGCCGGGCGGTGCCCGCGTCGCGGTCGCGCTGTCCTTCGACTCCGACCACGAGACGATTCCGTTGCGGGACGGGGAAACCAGCCCGGGCAGGCTCGCGCAGGGCGAGTACGGGGCCAGGGTCGGCGCCGGCCGCGTGCTGGAGCTGCTCGCCGAGCACGGCCTCCCGGCCACCTTCTTCATGCCCGCGGTGTCCGCTCTGCTGCACCCGGCCGAAGCGAAGGATTACGCGAGCGGACCGCACGAGATCGGCGTGCACGGGTGGATCCACGAGCGGAACACGCTGCTGTCCGAAAAGGACGAACGCGACCTGGTCCGGCGGTCGCTGGACACCCTGGCCGAGCTGACCGGGGTCCGGCCGGTCGGCATCCGCACGCCGTCGTGGGACTTCTCCTCGTCCACTTTGGCCATCATCAGGGAGCTGGGTTTCGCCTACGACTCCTCGCTGATGGCCGACGACGAACCCTACGAGATCCTGGCCGGTGGCGAGCCGACCGGACTGGTGGAGATCCCGGTCGACTGGATCAGGGACGACGCGCCGTACTTCACCATGGACCGCTACGGCTCGGTGCGGCCGTACACGCGCCCTCGTGACGTGCTGGAGATCTGGACCGACGAATTCGACGCGGCCTACCGCGCGGGCGGGGTGTTCCAGCTGACCCTGCACCCGCACGTGATCGGCCACCGCTCGCGGCTAGTGGTGCTGCGGGAGCTGATCGACCACATCCGCGGGCACCAGGACGTCTGGTTCACCACGCACGCGGACCTCGCGGCCGCCGTGCGCGAGATCCCTGGGAGCATGTCATGACCAGAGCGGACACAGTGGACACTGGCACGCGGTTGTCCCCGCGCCAGCGCAAGGCGATCGTCGCGGGCACCATCGGCAACACCGTCGAATGGGTGGACTGGGCGCTGTACTCGATCTTCGCCAAGATCATTGCGGCGGAGTTCTTCCCCGGCGGCGACGAGACCGTGGCGCTGCTGTCCACTTTGGCCGTGTTCGCGGTCGGTTTTGTGATGCGCCCGATCGGGGCCGCCGTGCTCGGTGCCTACGCCGACCGGCACGGCCGCAAGAAGGGCCTGACGCTGACCGTCGGGCTGATGGCGGGCGCTTCCTTTGTCATCGCGCTGACGCCGAACTACGGCGCGATCGGGGTGCTGGCGCCGGTGATCCTGCTGGTCGCCCGGCTGTTGCAGGGGTTCTCGGCGGGCGGTGAGTTCGGTTCGTCCTCGGCCTTCCTGGTCGAGTCGGCGGCCAAGGGACGCCGCGCGTTCGCCGGTTCGTGGCAGCAGGTCTCGGTGGGTGGCGGGGTGCTCATCGCTTCGCTGCTCGGCACCATCGCCACGTCCGCTCTGGACGAAGCCGCCCTGCACTCGTGGGGCTGGCGGGTGGCTTTCGTGCTCGGCGGGCTGCTCGGCCTGATCGGGCTGTGGCTGCGGATTTCGGTGGAGGAAACCGATTCCTTCACCAAAACCGCGGCGAGCCGCAAGGGCAACCCGCTCAAGGCGATGGTCAAGGAACACCCCGGCGCCGCGCTGCGCGTCGCGGGCATCACCATCGCGGGCACGCTGACCTACTACATCTGGGTCAACTACCTGCCCACCTACGCCAACATCACCACCGGGATCCCGCTGTCGCAGGCGCTGCTGTCCCAGACGCTGTGCCTGGTGGTCTTCGTGGTGCTGCTGCCGTTCGCCGGGCTGGTGTCGGACAAGCTCGGCCGCAAGCTCACGCTCGGCGTGTTCGCGGGTGGTTTCGTGGCGCTGTCGTGGCCGATGCTGCACCTGCTGGACAACAACTTCCTGAGCGTGTTCCTGGTGCAGCTGACCGGGATGCTGTTCCTGCTCGGCTACTCGGCGAACTGCGCGGTGATCATGGCCGAGCAGTTCCCGCCCGAGGTGCGGGCGACCGGCATCGCGCTGCCGTACGCGCTGGCGGTGGCGTTGTTCGGCGGCACCGCGCCGTACGTGACCACCTGGCTCAACGACATCGGCCAGCGTGACCTGCTGTGGCTGTACGTCTCCGGCTCGGCGTTGATCTCGCTGGTGGTCTACCTGACCATGCCGGAGACCAAGGACAAGGAGTTCGACTGATGCACGTGCTGGTCACCGGCGCGGCCAGGGGGATCGGGCGGGCCATCGCCGAGGAGTTCGGCGGTGCCACGCTCAGCCTGGCCGATCTCGACGGCGCGCTGATCCCGGATTCGCTGGGGTTCGCGATCACCGCGGACCTGACCGGGCCGGACGCGGCGGAGGAGGTCGTCGAGCGGGCGTGGCGGCGGAACGGGCCGGTCGACGTGCTGGTGAACGCGGCCGGGCGGTACCCGTCGCTGGACATGATCGACGTGGACGCGGCGGCGTGGGACGAGTTGTTCGCACTGAACCTCCGCGCGCCGGTGCTGGCCACGGCGGCGTTCGCCCGGCGGGCCGAAGGTCGCGGCGGCTCGGTGGTGAACATCTCGTCGGGGGCCGCGCTGCGGTCGCGTCCCGGCGGCGGTCCCTACGCCAGCACGAAGGCGGCGCTGGAGATGGCGACCCGGGCGGCCGCACTCGAATTCGGGCCGCTCGGCATCCGCGTCAACGCGGTGAGCCCGGGATTTGTGGCCGTCGACAGCGAGCGGAACCCGGTGGCGCCCGAGTACGCGGCGGCGGTTTCGGGCAATCCGCTCGGCCGCCCCGGCACGCCGGCCGACATCGCCCGCGCGGTCCGCTGGCTCGCCGGTGACGACGCTTCGTGGATCACCGGGGAGATCCTGCGGGTGGACGGCGGCTCCAGCGCCGGCGCCGCGCACCTGCCCCGCCTTTGGCCGTCCGTCCAGAAAGGACAGAACGCATGACCCGCGCGTACGCGGTGGTCGGTGGCGGTGCCATCGGCGGCACGCTCGCCTTCCACCTGGCCAGGGCCGGGCACCCGGTCACCGTGGTGGACAACGACACCGAGCACGTGGCGGCCATCCGCGACGGCGGCCTGACCATCGAACGCGGTGGTGCCAGGGAAAGCACCGAGGTGCGCGCGGTCACGCCCGGCGAGTTCGACGAGCCGCTGGGGCGGGTGCTGCTCGCGGTCAAGGCGCAGGCGACCGAGAGCGCCGCCGACTGGATCGCGCCGCGGCTGGCTAAGGACGGCTGCGTGGTGTCCATCCAGAACGGGTTCAACGAGCCGGTGCTGGCGGACCGGATCGGCTGGCCGCGGACCGTCGGCGCGTTTGTCAACATCTTCGCCGACCGCCTCGAACCGGGCGTGATCGCCGACGGCGGGGCCGGGGCGCTGGTGCTCGGGGAGCCGGGCGGGCAGCCGGTGTCGCCGAGGGTGCGGTCGATGGTGGACGACCTGAAGGCGTGGGGCCCGGCGCAGGCCAGCGACAACGTCGAGGGCTTCCTGTGGGCGAAGGCCGGGTTCGGCGCCATGCTCGCGGCCACCGCGCTGGCCGACGACGCGATGGCCGACCTGATCGACCGCCACCACCCGGCGATCCACGCGCTCGGTGAAGAGGTGTTCGACGTCGCCGCGGCGCTCGGTGTCCGGCTGGAGGCCTTCGACGCGTTCACCCCGGAAGCCTTCGTGCGCGGCGCCGACGCGGGGGAGCGGGCGGCGGCCACCGCGAAGCTGACCGCCTGGCTGCGCACGCAACCCAAGAACCGCAGCGGCATCTGGCGCGACCTGGCCGTGCGGCGGCGCCGGGTGGAGGTCACGACGCACTACGCGACCGTGCTGGCCGAAGCCGACCGGCTCGGCATCGCCACACCGGTGCTGCGTGCCGTGCTCGCCGGCCTGCGGGAACTGGAGGCCGATCCCGGCACCATGTCCGAGGCCCGGCTGGCCGCGCTCGACCGGCTGGTGGCGGGGTAGCGCGAACGGAGGTTGCGCTCCCGGTGGTGACCCTGCGAAGTTGATCGCCGTGGGACGCGGGCGCCGCCGGGCGAAGAAGCGGGAATCGGGCACGCTGTCGACCAGGGTGCGCCGGATCTGGGAGGTGGTGACCACCACCCTGGCCCTGCTCACCGCGGTCTACCTGGTGCTGAACACGATCGAGCCGACCAGGATGGTGCTCGAGCGGTACGTGCTGAAGCTCAACGTGGAGGCGCTGACCGCGATCGTGGCGATCATGCTGGAGGTCGCCATCGTGGCGGTGTACCAGCTGGGCAGGCAGGTCCGGGCGATGCGCGCGGAACTGGGGCCGCGGCAGGACACGCGGATCGTGAACGACGTCGGCGCCGTCGTCGACGCGGTGAAGCGGTTGTCGGCCGAGGGACGTCGCAGCGAGCGGACGCTGGACGTGCTCGGGCTGACGCTGAACACCACGTGGCCGCAGCTCGCCGCCTGGCTGACCGGGCACGACGCGCCTTCACACTGGCGGATCACGCTGTACAGCCTGGACCCGGCGTACCTCGAGCGGTCCGATGAGCTGCCCGGTTACTGGAGCAGCGAGGCCGCGCGCAGCCAGGAGCGGATCCGGGAGCGGGCCGAGGAGGAGGCCGAGGACCTGGCGCACCGGCGGATCAAGCTGGAGCTGCGGACCTACGCCTGCCTGCCGGCGGTGCACGGGTTCCGCCTGGGCAACGGGGACCTGTTCCTGGCCTATCTGCAGTGGACGGAGGCGGGCAGCATCCGGCCGTTCGAGTTCTACGAGCACATCCCGCGCGAGGACCAGTCGGCGCGGGCCAACCGGTACCGGGACCTGTTCGACAGCTGGCTCGCCCGAGCCGCCACCAAAGCAACCCCGGCCGTGCAATGAATGTGGCTTTCATTGCACGGCGGCCCCTTGGCGCTGCGCGTTCAGCAGCGGAGTGAGTTCGGTGACCACGGTGGTCAGGGGAGCGACGTCCCGCCGGATGCGGGCGGTCATGATGGCGCCTTCCAGCGTGCTGATCATCAGCGTGGCCAGCCGCCGGGCGCGTGACTTCGGCAGGCCCATCCCCACCAGCTGCCCGGCCACCGCCTCCTCCCACCGCGCCAGCGCGACGCGCAGCAGCTCGGTGACGGCCGAGTCACCGCTCGCGAGGTCGGCGGCGGTCGCCATCACCGGGCAACCGCGGTCGAAGCCGCGCCGGGTGAACTCGTCCTTCCACTGCTTGGCCAGATGCGCGAACAACCCGGCGGGCGTGGGCTTGCGCACCTTCGCGTAGGCCTCCGCGTGCCGCGCGGCGAAATCCGCCGACCACAGCAGCGCCTCCCCGACGAGCTGGTCCTTGCCGCCGGGGAAGTAGTGCTGGAACGACCCCCGCGGCGCACCCGCGTGCTCGACCACATCGCGCACCCCGGTGGCCGCCACCCCGCGCGTCCGCACCAGCTGGGCCGCGCTGTAGACCATGCGTTCCCGCGGCGATCGTCCGGTCAACCCTTCCCACCTTTCATGACAGCTGTCATAGTATGACACCTGTCATAGGAGGTGCGCATGCGGACCGGATTTCTCGGGCTCGGCGTGATGGGGCAGCCGATGGCGGTCAACCTGGCGCGCGCGGGCATCCCGCTGGTGGTGTGGAACCGCACAGTCGAGCGGGCCACCCCGCTGCGCGCGGCGGGGGCGACCGTCGCGGACCGCCCAGCGACGGTGTTCGACCAGGCGGACGTGGTGTTCCTGATGCTGACCGACGGGTCCGCCATCGACGCGGTGCTTCACCGCGGCAGCCCGGAATTCGCCGCGATGGTGGCGGATCGGGTGGTCGTGCACATGGGCACCACGTCGCCGGAGTACTCCCGCGGGCTCGAGGCCGACGTCCGCGCGGCCGGTGGTGGCTACGCCGAGGCGCCGGTCTCCGGCTCGCGCAAGCCCGCCGAAGCCGGGCAACTGGTGGGCATGCTGGCCGGCGATTCCGCGGTGACCGCCCGCGTGCGCCCGTTGCTGGCGCCGATGTGCCACGACGTGGTCGACTGCGGTGCCGTGCCGAACGGCATGCTGATGAAACTCTCGGTCAACCTGTTCCTGATCACCATGGTCACCGGGCTGGCCGAGGCGGTGCACTTCGCCGGGCGTCACGGCGTCGACCTGCCCACGCTGCTGGGCGTGCTCGACGCGGGACCGATGGCCAGCGCGGTCTCGCGGATGAAGGCACGCAAGCTCGCCGACCGCGATTTCGCCGTGCAGGCGGCGATCTCCGACGTGCGCTACAACAACGAGCTGATCGCCGCGGCGGCGCGTTCGGCAGGCGTGGCGTCACCCCTGCTCGACGTCTGCCTCGACCTGTTCCGCGAAACCGAGGCGCAGGGACTCGGTGACGCCGACATGGCCGCGGTGGTCAGCGCGATCGAGCGGCGGACCGCGTTCACATCCGCTCCACCGCTTCCTTCGCCTCCCGCAAGCCCGCTCCCGTCCGTTCCCGGTAGACCTTGATCGCCTGGATCTTCTTGCCTTCGTCCAGCAGCGCCCGGACGTCGTCGAACTCCGGCTCGGGCAGCTCGATGCCCTGATGTGCCATCAGCGCGTCGAGCTTCTCCTCGATGCGCGCCAGGCGCCGGTCCAGCCGGTCGGCCCTGGCGTCGGTCGCGGTGAAGCCGAGCCGGACCGCCAGCAGCAGGACAACCAGGGCGAGCAGCAACCATCCGTAATCCACGGCGCGGACCCTAACCGACGCGGCCCGCCGCCGCGTCGATCTCGGCCATGTGTGCCTCGGCCCACTCGCGCAACGCGGCCAGCGGAACCTCCAGCGACCGCCCGAGCCCGGTCAGGCCGTAGTGCACCCGCGGCGGCACCGCGCCCTCGACCCGGCGGGTGACCAGCCCGTCTTCGGTCAGCGCGCGCAACGTCACCGACAGCATCTTCTGCGACACCCCGGGCATGCGCCGCTGCAGTTCGGAGAACCGCAGTTCCGCCGGATCGGCCTCGGCGAGCAGCTTGATCACCATCGAGGTCCACTTCGAACCGATGCGGTCGAGCAACTGGCGGGTCGGGCACGCGGGATCGAACAGATCGCCACGGGTCACCTCGGGCTCACCTCCTGAGCGGAAAGTGCCGTCTTGGCGAAACCAAGTGGCTTACCTACGGTTTCCAGGTAACCAAAGGTAACTTATGGAGGTGGATCCGTGGTCACCGAGTTCCGGGTGGACACCGGCACAACCGAGCTCAACGTCGCCACCGCGGGCGGCCCCGGTCCGGCCGTGCTGCTGCTGCACGGCTGGCCGCACACCTGGCGGGTCTGGTCGAAGGTGCTGCCCGCGCTGGCCGCGGACCACCGGGTGCTGGCGCCGGACCTGCGCGGGCACGGCGGCAGCCGCCCCGAATCGGACGGCTACGAACCCATGTCGCTCGCCCGCGACCTCACCGGCCTGCTCGACGCGCTCGATGTGCCGTCGGCTTCCGTGGTCGCACTCGACGCCGGGGTGCACCCGGCCGTCGCGCTCGCGCTGACCGAACCGGCTCGCATCGACCGGCTCGTGGTGATGGAGGCGCTGCTGCCGTCCGACGGCGAGGACGTGCCGTGGTGGTTCGGGTTCCACGCGGTGCCCGGCCTGGCCGAGCGGGTGCTGGCCGGGCACGAAGCCGAGTACGTCGACCACTTCCTGCGCAGCGGCACCGAACGCGAAGGCGCTGTGCCGCCGGACATCCGCGACGCCTTCGTCGCGGCGTACTCCGGGGAGGACGCGCTGCGCCGCGGCTTCGAGCACTACCGCCACCGGCACCTGCCCCTGCCGCCGGGCAAGCTCGAAATGCCGGTGCTGGCCATCGGCGGCAACGTCGTGGGGGACCGGCTGCACCGGCAGCTGGGCGACCTCGCGCCCGACCTCACCGGCCGCCGGATCGACGCGGGGCACATCCTGCCGCTCGACGCGCCGGCCGAACTGCTCGGCGTACTCCGGCCGTTCCTGCGTTAGGAACTGCCGCGCACCACGAGTTCATGTGGTGCGACGATCGCCCGCGGCGCGCGGGATTCGCCGGTCAGGCAGTCGAGCGCGAGTTCGGCGATGGCGTTCTTGTCCGGCGAGATCGTGGTCAGCGCGGGCACGCTGAACCGGCCGTCCTCGATGTCGTCGAACCCGGCGAGCGCGAGGTCCTCCGGCACCGCGACACCCCGATCGGCGGCTGCCCGCAACGCGCCGAGCGCGAGTTCGTCGGTGAAGCAGAACACCGCATCGGGTGGCTCGGCGAGGTCGAGCAGGCCGAGCATCGCGCGGTGCCCGTCGGCTCGGTGCAACGTCCGCACCGGCACCTCCAACTCGGGCACCGGCGTGAGCCCGGCCGCGGTCAGCGCCTCCCGGTACCCGCGCAGGCGACGCCGGGCGGTCGCGTTCGCGACGTGCGGTTGCAGGCCGAGCGCGGCGACGCGGCGGCGGCCGGACGAGAGCAGGTGCGCGGTCGCGGCGCGGGCGGCGGTGACGTTGTCGATGGCCACGTGATCCACCGGCGCCGTGCTGTCGTGTTCACCGAGCAGGACCAGCGGCACGGTGTCGGTGCGCGCGGCCAGTTCGGCCGGGTCGACCGCCCACGGGTTGAACAGCACCCCGTCCACCAGCTGGGTGCGCTGCCCGTGCAGCAACCGGCGTTCGCGCTCGGCGTCGCCGTCGGTCTGGTCGATCAGCACGGTCAGCCCGCGTGCCTCGGCGATGCGGACCGTTCGCGCGGCCAGTTCCGCGAAATACGGCGAATCGACCTCGGGTATCACCAGTGCGACCAGCCCGGTGCGGCCGCGCCGCAGCGAGCGCGCGGCCATGTTGGGCCGGTAGCCGAGTTCGTCGATGCTGGCCTGCACGCGGGCCCTGGTGTCGTCGGCGACGTAGCGGAAGCCGTTGACCACGTTGGACACCGTGCGCACCGAGACACCGGCGTGCTCGGCCACCTCCCGCAGGCTCGCGCCCATGTCACCTCCCGACGACGTCCGGTCCAGGCTACCTCTTGCAACGTTGCATGCCACGTTGCAAACTGGGCGACACACCGAAGGAGGTCCCATGGACGAAGCTGAGCTGACGGCGGTCACCACCCGGATCGAGCAGGACGGCATCGCCGGCCTGCCCGGTGCCTTCGACCGGGCCTGGGTGAAGCGGCTGGGCGAGGACGTGGACGCCGCGTTCGCCGAGGCGCTGGCCCGCGAGGGCGGCGCGGTCGGCCGCGGCCCGAACCGCTACTACGTCGAGATCCATCCCGAGCAACTGCGCGGATTCGTCGAACTGGCCACGCACCCGTGGATCGACGCGGTGTGCGAAGCGGTGCTCGGCCCGGACTACCAGATCGTCGAGGTCGGGTTCGACGTGCCGCTGGCGGGCGCGGTCGACCAGCCGTGGCACCGCGACTTCCCGATGCCGCCGGAAACCCGCGACACCGGCAGGCTCACGTCGCTCGCCATCAACGTGACCACCGTGGACACCGAAGAGGACATGGGGCCGTTCGAGATCGCACCCGGCACGCACCGGGAAACCGGCGAGGACTTCGAGCACGGCATGTTCCCGGACAAGGCCAACTACCCGCGCTACCGCGAACTGGCGACGCGGAAGTACCCGAAGATGGGCGACATCTCCATCCGCTCCGCGCTCACCATCCACCGCGGCACGGCGAACCGCTCGCGGAAGTCGCGGCCGGTGCTGGTGCTGGGCGTGGACGCGCCGGGCGCGGGCAACGACGAACGCCACGACACCGCGGTGACCAGGCCGTTCTGGGAAAGCCTGCCGGAGTCGCTGCGGCGGCACCTGCACTGCCCGATCGTGGAACGGCTGGCCCCGATCACGCAGAAACACACCATCGAGGGCCTGGTGATGGGGGCGGCCGAGTAAGTTCCCTGGCATGTCGCATGGGCAAGACGACCAGCCCGCACCGCTCGTGGCCGGTCGCTACCGGCTCGGCGGTCCCCTCGGTGAGGGCGGCATGGGGGTGGTCTGGCGGGCCAGGGACGAACTGCTCGACCGGCCGGTGGCGCTCAAGGAACTGCGGCACACCACCGCGTTCGACCCGGCCGACCCCGATCCGGCCTACCGCCGGATGCTGCGGGAGGCGATGGCCGCCGCGCAGCTGCGCCACCCCGGCATCATCACCGTGCACGACGTGGTGATCGACCGCGACCGCCCGTGGATCGTGATGGAACTGGTCGAAGGCCCGTCGGTGGCGCAGCTGGTGGCCGGGCGCGGGCCGCTGCCCGAGTGGCAGGCCGCGGCGATCGGCCGCCAGATCGCCGCGGCACTGGCCGCCGCGCACGCGCGGGGCATCGTGCACCGCGACGTCAAACCGGCGAACATCCTGCTCGACGGGGACCGCGCGGTGCTGACCGACTTCGGCATCGCGGCGATGTCCGGCGCCACCGCGCTCACCGGCACCGGGCAGCTGATCGGCTCACCGGAGTTCATGGCGCCGGAACGGATCAACGGACATCCGTCCGGACCGGCCGGTGACCTGTGGTCCCTCGGCGTCACGCTGTACTTCGCGGTCAGCGGCCGGTCGCCGTTCACCGGGGAAGACCTGCAGGGCGCGCTGGCCGCGGTGCTGACCAGGGAACCCGCGCCGCTGCCGCACGTCCCGTCGCTGTGGCCGGTGATCGCCGCGCTGCTGCGGAAGAACCCGGCCGAACGCCCGGCGGGGGAGCAGGTGATCGCGCTGCTCAGCGGCCCGGCCCCGGCGTACCCGGTGGCACGTCCGGCCGGGGAGACGGGACGCTTGCCGGTGCGGCTGGCGCTGGTCGGCATGGTGCTGCTCGTGGTGCTCGCGGGCGGCGCGATCGCCTGGTGGCAGGGCACGCGCGACCGGTCGGAGGCGGAGACCCCGGCGGCGCAGTCGTCGTCGAAACCGGTGTCCTCGGCGCCCGTGGTCGAGGTCGAGGGATCGCCGACGGTGGACCGGATCCAGGCCCGCGGCACGGTGGTCATCGGGGTGAAGAGCGACCAGCCGGGCCTCGGCATGCAGAACCCGTCCGACGGCACGTACTCCGGGTTCGACATCGAGATCGCGCGGATCGTGGCGAGCGGGCTCGGGCTCGACGACAACCGGACCGTCTACCAGAACGTCGCCTCCGCCGAACGCGAGCGGGCGCTCGGCGAAGGCACCGTGGACTTCTACGTCGGCACCTACACGATCACCGAGGAACGCAAGAAGCGGGTGGGCTTCGCCGGGCCGTACCTGACCGGTGGCCAGTCACTGCTGGTGCGCCGCGGTGAACCGGCCATCACCGGCCTGGACACCTTGCGGGGCAAGAAGGTCTGCTCGGTGCTCGGCAGCACCTCGCTGGCCAAGGTCCTGGAGCTGAACGCCACCGAACCCGAGAACGTGGTGGGGCTCGGCAGCTATGCCGAATGCGTCGACCAGCTGCTCGGTGGTGAGGTGGACGCGGTCACCACGGACGACGCGATCCTCAAGGGCTACGCCGCGTCGGACCCGGGCGCGTTGCAGGTGGTCGGCGAGCCGTTCGACGAGGTGCGGTACGGCATCGGACTGGCCCACAACGACAAGCCGTTGCGGGACAAGGTGAACGAGCTGCTCCAGGCCGCACTGGACGACGGCCGCTGGCAGGCCGCCTACAACCGCACGCTCGGTCCGTCCGGCTCGACGTCGCCACCACCGGTGATCGACCGGTACTAAGCTGAGTTCATGCGGACCCGACCGACGCTGAGCTGGGCGTTCACCGGCGAGGCGCCGCCGCGCACCACCAGCCTGGACGAGGTCGTCGACGCTGTCGCCGAGCGGGGTGCGCTCGTGCTCAGCGGCGCCGGGCTGTCCACCGAGTCCGGCATTCCCGACTACCGGGGCGAGGGCGGCAGCCTCCGCCGTCACACCCCGATGACGTTCGACGAGTTCACCGGCAGCGTCGAAGGACGCCGCCGGTACTGGGCCCGCAGCCACCTCGGCTGGCGCACCATCGCGCGCGCCCACCCGAACGACGGCCACCGCGCGGTGGCCGTGCTCCAGGAACGCGGCCACTTCTCCGGCATCATCACGCAGAACGTCGACGGGCTGCACCAGGCGGCCGGCGCGCGGGACGTGATCGAACTGCACGGCAGCCTCGACCGGGTGGTCTGCCTGGACTGCCGTCGCCTCAGCCCGCGCGAGGAACTGGACCGGCGGCTGCGGGCGGCGAACCCGAACTTCGGCGGCGCGGCCACCCGGATCAACCCGGACGGCGACGTCGAGTTGGCTGAGGAGGACGTCCGCGGGTTCCGCCTGGTGGCCTGCGCGGACTGCGAGTCCGGCGTGCTCAAGCCGGACGTCGTGTTCTTCGGGGAGAACGTGCCGAAACCACGCGTGGAGCACTGCTACCAGCTGGTCGACGAGGCCGGTGCGCTGGTGGTGCTGGGTTCCTCGCTGACGGTCATGTCCGGCCTGCGCTTCGTCCGGCACGCGGCGAAGGCGGGCAAGCCGGTGCTGATCGTCAACCTCGGCCGCACCCGGGGCGACCAGTACGCGACGGTGCGCGTCGACCGCCCGCTCGGGCAGGCGCTGACCGAACTCGTCACGCGCCTCCGCTGAACCCGATGCGCGGTGGCGCTGTCACATCGGCTTGACTTACCGGGTCATCTCGATGACAACCCTCGAGGAAGGACAGTGGCCCGGTGGAATCCGTAGACGAGCGCGACCGGCTGGCGGCGGAGTTCGAGCAGCACCGCACCCGGCTGCGCGGCGTGGCCTACCGGATGCTCGGCTCGCTCGGCGAGGCCGACGACGCCGTGCAGGAGGCGTGGCTGCGGCTCAGCCGGACCGAACGTGACGAGATCGACAACCTGGCGGCCTGGCTGACCACCGTCGTCGCGCGGATCTGCCTGAACCTGTTGCGTGCGCGGGAAAACCGGCGTGAGGAGCCGCTCGACGGGGTGGACGGCGGCGCGGGCTCGGCGGATCCGGCCGAGGAAGCCGCGCTGGCCGACTCGGTGGGCGTGGCCCTGCTGGTGGTGCTCGACCTGCTCAGCCCGGCCGAACGCGTCGCGTTCGTGCTGCACGACCTGTTCGCCGTGCCGTTCGACGAGATCGGCACGCTGCTCGACAAGTCACCCGCCGCGGCCAGGCAACTCGCCAGCCGCGCCCGGCGCCGCGTGCGGGGCGCGGACCCAGCGCCCGCCGACCACGGCCGCCGCCGCGAGGTGGTGGACGCCTTCCTGGCCGCGTCCAGGGGAGGCGACTTCGGCGCGCTGGTCGCCCTGCTCGACCCGGACGTGGTGCTGCACGCCGACGCCGCGGCGGGCCCGGCACCCGCGCCGCTGGTGCTCCGCGGTGCCGCGCAGGTGGCGAAGGGCGCCATCGCCGCGGGCTCGGCGCGGGCCGCGTTCAGCGGACCGGCGCTGGTCAACGGCTCGCCGGGGGTCGTGCTGGCCCCGCACGGCAAGGTGTTCCTGGTGCTGTCGTTCACCGTGGAAGACGACCGGATCACCGCGATCGACATCATCGCCGAGCCGGAGCGCCTGCGCGGTGTGGAGATCGCGGTACTCGGCGACTGAGGCTCACTCGTCGTGCTCGTCCTCTTCCTCCGGGGGCGGCGCCTGCCGCCGGGCGAGCACGACGAGCAGCACGATGATCGCGACGGGACCGGCGAACAGCATGATCTCGTCCCAGCCGCCCTGGTGCGCCAGCACCACGTGCACGCGTCACGCTCCGGAAACCAGGTAGATGCCGATGGCGGTGTACCCCACCATCAGGGCCAGCACCGGGTACTGGCCCGCCCGCTCATAGTGCGGCCTGAGCACGGCGAGCGCACGGTCGTGGGCCGAGACCACACCGAGCACGTGCCCGAGCACGATGCCGCCGATCTGCACCGCGGCGATCACCGCTGGTGAGATGACCGTGTAGTCCACTTCGAGCAGCAACCCCTGCTGGCCTTCGAAGACGAAGAACGAGAAGTAGTGCGCGACGGTGTAGCCGACCATGATCGGCACCAGCGAGTGCGCGAACGCGCGGTAGGGCTCGGTGCCCTTGCGCAGGAACGGGCGGGTCAGCCGGACCGCGCCGGCGTACGCGACCGACAGCAGCGCGATCGCCAGCGCCAGCCCGGCGGTGCCGGTCAGCACGGCGGCCACGCCGTCCAGCTCGCGCGTGTTGTCCGTCCACAGTGGAAGCCTGGTCAGCCCGTCGAAGGCGGTGGCGCCGAGCACCACCAGGATGAACGGGGTCAGCCCGGCCGACCGGTCCAGGGTGAGCAGACCGTCGAGCGGGCTGCGCACGACCAGCCTGCCGTCCGCGCGCCTGCCGAGCGGGGACAACGCGGCGATCAGTCCGAAGTAGACCTCGAACGCGTCGCCCCGGTTGAACCACGCCGGGCCGTAACGCACGCCGCACGCGACCTGCACGAGCAGGTAGGCGGTGAGGTAGACGGCGACCGCGAGCGGCGCGTCGGAGTGCGGGAAGACCAGCTCCAGCCACAGGAAGGCGAGCACACCCGCGGTCGCCACGCGGTAACCGAGCCGGTCCGGCATCGGCGCGACGCGCGGCGTACGCAGGGCGACCCGGATCGACGCGGCAATCGCGCGTGCCGGGTTCACCAGCCGCCACACCGGTCCCAGCAGCAGCGACACCGCGACCATGCCCACCCAGAACCAGGCGTAGAACCAGGCGGGAGCCGGGTTCTCACCGCTGTCACCGCCAGACCACGCGGTGCCCAGCACAACGGCCAGCGCGAGCACGCCGACTAACCGGAGTACGACCCGGGTGACCGTGGCGCCGGCGGCTCGTTCGACGGTCCTCGGCAGCGGACGTCCGGCCTGTTCACCTCGCAGACGTGGCGTTTTCCACAGCGCGATCAGCGCGAAGAACGAGACGAGCACCGCGGCGGCACCCGCGTAGAGCGCCAGCCACAACGGCACCGGCAGGTCGGACCGGCCGCCGAGGCCGTGCGCGAGGAACACGCCGCCGGTCACTGCACCCGCAGTTCGGTCAGCGGCCCGGTCTCGTGCATCTCGACCTCGAACACACCTGGCACGTCCGCGGTGAAGGCCAGCGCCGCCGGGGCGCCCGGCCCGCAAGGCGCGGCCTTGTCGTAACCGTGCACGTGGAGTTCGTCGGTGGCGTCACAGGTGACCTCGATGGTCACCTGGGTGCCGGTGGTGACGGTGATCCGGTCCGGTCCCTCGGTACGGGCACCGCCCGCGACGGCGAACCGGTGGACCGCGTCGCCCGGGGAGGACTCCCCGGAACCGCACCCGGCGAGGCCGAACACCACCAGCGCGGCCATCAGCGCCGCCTGACCACGAACACGCCAGCTCACAGGACTTCCTCCACCCGGCTCGACTTTACGTGTGACCAACGGTAACATGCTATTTCCAGTAACTGTTACCCGAGGTAACACATAGATCGTCCGCCGGAGGACCAGCAGTGAACCTCGCACA
This sequence comes from Amycolatopsis albispora, assembly GCF_003312875.1. NCBI lineage: Bacteria > Bacillati > Actinomycetota > Actinomycetes > Pseudonocardiales > Pseudonocardiaceae > Amycolatopsis > Amycolatopsis albispora. The sequence goes on along the minus strand of NZ_CP015163.1, from coordinate 2,884,353 downwards.
GCCGACCAGTCCGCCAGCCGGTGGTGCCGAGCTCGGCCAGATCGCCATCGCCGGGCTGATGTTCTTCGTCGTCTTCCTGCCACTCGCCGTTTTTGTGCTGCGCGAGCGGGCGGGCAAGCGCACCGCGGCCGGGCGGCTCGCCGACTGGGCGGCCACACGGTCCGGCCTGCCCCGCTGGGCGGCGCTGCCGATGTTCCTCGCCGGGCTGTCCGGGCTCTCCGCGCTGATCGGCGTGTACTGGGACGTGCCGATCCACATGGAACTGGGCCGCGACGAGGGCCCGCTGGCCAACCCGTCGCACTACCCGATCTACTTCGGCCTGATGGGCATCTTCGCCAGCGGCGTGCTCAGCGCCGGGCTGGCCAAGGGCAAGCTGCCCGCGCGCACCTTCCCGATCGGCCCGCACTGGCGGGTGCCGATGGGCAGCGTGCAGATGATGGCCACCGGCCTGGTCGGCGTCGCCGGGTTTCCGCTGGACGACGTGTGGCACCGGTTGTTCGGGCAGGACGTCACCGAATGGGGCCCCACCCACGTGCTGATGATCGGCGGGGGCATCGGCGTGGTGATCGGCCTGCAGCTGCTGCTCGCCGAAGCGCGGCAGGTCGGCGCGAGCGGGCCGCTGGTCCGGTTGCTCGGCCCGCTGCTCGCCGGTGCGTGGATGATGGGTGCTTCGGCGTTCCTGATGGAGTTCGACCTCGGGGTGCCGCAGTTCCCGATGCTTTCCCAGGTCGTGCTGGTCGGCCTGATCGGCGGGTGGACCCTGCTCTACGGGCGGCTGAGCTGGGGGCCGGGCGGCACGCTGATCGTGCTCGCGGTGTTCCTGGGCAGCCGCCTGCTCTTCGCCGTCATCCCGTTCGCCGACGACCTGCACGTCGCGTCGCTCCTGCCGTACGTCGCCGAGGCCGTGGTCATCGAGGTGGTCGTGCTGCTCGCGGGCCGGGCGGGGGTCCACCGGCGCGCGGTGCTGGCCGGGATCGGCGCCGGCACGGTCGGCATGCTCGGCGAATGGGCGTTCTCCCAGTGGCTGATGCCGAACCCGTGGCCCGCCTCGCACCTGCCGCTGTTCCTCGGCTTCGGGGTGGCCGCGTCGGTCGCGGGCTGCCTGGTCGGGGCCTGGCAGTACCAGCAGGCGGAGAGCATCGCCGCGCCGGAAGGGCCGGTCGCCGGTTCACCGGAGCGGCGCGTGCGGCACGCCGCTGGGCTGGCCGGTGCGCTGGGCGCGGTCGCGCTGATGGCTGTGGTTGTGGTGCCGCAGGACCCGCCTGCCGGGCTGACCGCGGAGATCGCGCTGAGCGAGTCGACCACCGGGCTGCCGGTGTCCGCGCCGCACGGCGGTGGTGAGCCGCGCTGGGTCAACGCCGAGGTCCGCATCAGCGATCCCGCGCTCGCTTCGGACGCGCTCTGGCTGAACGGCTTTTCCTGGCAGGGCGGCGACTTCTTCACCAAGCCGCTGGAGCAGGTCGGCGAGGGTGTGTACCGCACGGCCGAGCCGCTGCCGGTCTACGGCGCGTGGAAGAGCGGGTTCCGGTTGCACACCGCGAACCGCATGCTGGCGCTGGCACCGGTGTACGCCCCGGACGACGCGGCCGCCGGCGCGCCCGCGATCGAGGCGGTCTCCGGCTCGCGGCCGTTCATGTCGGAGATCGAGTTCCTGCAGCGCGAGCGCAAGAGCGAGACCCCGGCCGTGCTGTGGACGGTCGCCTACGTGGTGGTCGGCCTGATCTTCGGCGGCATGTGGGTGCTGTTCGGCTGGCTGTACACCGCCGCCGCCGGTGTCCGCCCGGCACGCGCCCGGTCTACCGTCTAGGCATGAAGATCGTCGTTGATGACCTGTTCGGCCCGGAGATCGCCGAGTTCCTCGCCGAGCACGTCAGCGAAATGCGGTCGCTGACGCCGCTGGAGAGCAAGCACGCGCTGGACCTCGACGATCTCCGGAAGCCGGACGTGACCTTCTGGTCGGTCTACGACGACGACGCGCTGGTCGGCTGCGGCGCCATCAAGGCGCTCGACACCGAGCACGCGGAACTGAAGTCGATGCGCACCAGCACCACGCGCAAACGCGGCGGGGTCGCGTCGTTCCTGCTGGACCACATCCTGGCGGAGGCGCGGCGGATGCGGTTCTCCCGGATCAGCCTGGAAACCGGCTCCGCCGAGTTCTTCCGGCCCGCGCGGAAGCTGTACGAGAAGTTCGGCTTCACCTACTGCGAACCGTTTGGCGAGTACCGGCTGGACCCGCACAGCGTTTTCATGACCAGGACCCTCTGACGGGAACTCCGCGGCCACCGGCGCGGTTGTTGCGGTGTGACCCTCGGAGTGCTGTTCGCGCTGTCCATCCCCGGGCTGGTCTGCCTGCTGGTGCTGCTCGCCGCGGTCGAGCGGTTCGGGCGCTGGGTCGGCGACCGCGGCCTGCTGCCGTGGCGCCGCCGTCGCCGCGCCGCCGGTCGCGCTCCGCTGACCGCGACCGGCGTCGACGAACTACACGCGTTCTTCTCCGGCTCGCGCCGGGCGGAACTGGACGAGCGGAAGTCGCAGTCCCTGCTCCGCGAGGAGGCAGGCGACAACGCGCCCCCGCGCAGCCGGATCGATCTCGAGCGCGGCGTGGCCGACTTGGTGCTGCCGCCGCCGCGGAACCGGGACTAGGTCAGGTTCTTGCTCATCACGTCCCATTCGGTGGCGCACAGTCCGCAGTTCGGGCCCACGAACTGGGCGCGGCTCGCCTGGTCGCCTTTGAGCCGCCACTTCAGCCAGTGCCCGCCGACGCGGCCGAACTCACCGCCGTTCGGCTGGTCGAAGGTGCCGAAGTGGCCGACGTCCAGATTGCCCATGAACGCGGGCAGCCCGGCGGGCAGCCGCTGCCAGTCGTCCATCGCGTTCGGATAGGCGATATCGCTCGGGCCGCCGATGAAATAGGCGATCGGTGCGTGCAACCGCTGCAACAGGTAGTTCTGGCTGTCGCTGAGCAGCCCGCTGTTCCACAGCACGGTCGTGGTGATCTGCGGGTCGTCCGCCACCTCATAGGTCTCGATGCCACCGCAGGACTGGCCCATCACGGCGACCTTGGTGGTGTCGATCCGGCCGCGGTACTTGCTGCCGAAGCGGCTGTTCTCCGCGATGGCCCAGTCGATCGACTCGATCAGCATGTCCGAGTCGGTGGAGCCGAACCCGCCCGGCCTGCCGTTCGCGATCACCAGGAAACCGTGCGAGGCCCATTCGGTGAGGATGTTCTCGAACCAGGTGCCGTCCGCGCGGCAGGCGCCGTTGCCCCAGGCCACGATCGGCAGCTTCACCCCGGCGGGCAGGGTCTCCGGGCGGTAGATGGTGTGGTCGGGCAGCCGGAAGGTGGTCTCGTAACCGGCGGAGTACGGGCCGGAGCCGCCGAGCACCGACGGTGGTTCCGCGGCGGCCGTCGTGGAACCGGTGGTGACCAGGGCGGTGGTGAGCAGGCCGAGCAGAACTGTGCGCAATCGCATGGTGTTCTCCGGGTCGAGGGAGTGCGGCCGTGCCGAATTGTGGCGACCGCGCTCCGCACCCGGCCAGCGAAGCGGCGGCGGACCGGCGAAATTGCCGATAACCGTGCGAGTGTCCTCAGTGGACTGACAGGACGCCGGCGTCGGCATGGCGTCACCCGGACGCGACCACGATCGTGGGACGATCGCGACCATGAGTGAACTGCCGACGTCGTCAGTGAAGGTGAACGGGCACGAGCTGCGTTACTTCGATTCCGGTGGCGACGGCCCGCCGGTGCTGCTCGGGCACGGCTACTTCCTCGACCGCACGGTGTTCGCGCCGCAAGTGGAGGCGCTCGCGCCACGGTGCCGCCTCATCTGCTGGGACGCCCCGGCCCACGGCGACACCCCCGGCCGCGACGAGCGGATGACCTACTGGGACCTCGCGCGCGACCTGATCGGCCTGATGGACCACCTCGGCCTGGAGTCCGCGGTGGTCGGCGGCATCTCGCAGGGCGGGTTCGTCGCCCTGCGCCTGGCACTGCTCGCGCCCGAGCGGGTACGGGCGCTGGTACTGGCCGACACCGAAGCGACCGCGCTCGACGACGCCGACCGCACTGGGTACGAGGGCATGTTCGCCGCGCTCCGCGAAGCCGGTCCGGTCGACGAACTTCTGGTGCCGCTGTCGGCCCAGCTCCTCGGCGACGGGCAGCACGCGGCGCGGTGGCGGCAGCGCTGGCGCGACCAGGCCGCCCTGCCGCTGGGCACCACGACGCGGTGCCTGCTCGAGCGCGACGACGTGTCGGACCGGCTCGCCGAGATCACCTGCCCGGCGTTGCTGATCTGGGGTTCGGAGGACGTGTCGCTCCCACGCGACCGGATGGAGCTGCTGGCCGCCAGGCTACCGGGCGCCGGCGCGGTCCAGGTCATCGCCGGTGCCGCGCACACCCCGGCACTGACCCACCCGGAGCAGGTGAACCCGCTGCTGGAGCGCTTCCTCCAGGACCACTCAGGACTGCGCGGGTGACTCCGGTTCGGTGTCGAACCAGCCGGTGTCGCGTGGGCTGAGCGTAGCGATCGCCTCGTCGTGGAGGCTGGCGATCGCGCTCAGCGCTTCCTGCGCCTGCTCGGCCAGCCAGGTGTCGTCCTGCGTCTCGGGTGCGGTCTCCATCTCGGTTCCTTCACTCATCTGGATCTCGTATGCCTCGGAGGTTTGGGTGGCGGCGTGAGCTCGCCGTTGGATTCGGCGAGCCGGGTGGCGACGGTCCGGCAGTCCGCGCAGCCGGCGACGTGGTCTTCGATGCGCTGCGCCCGGTGGCACGACAGTCCACCGCGGATCCACGTGCCCATCTGGTGCCGGGGTGCCCGGCAGCCCAGCTCACCCGATTCGGGGACCTGCTCCTGGAGATAGGCCTTGCGCAGTCCTTCACGGGCGCGCTTCGCGAGCGCGGCGACTCCGTTCGGGGAGATGCCGAGCGTCGAAGCGAGGTCCACGGCCGGCGCCGATTCGATCTCGGTGTGCCAGAGCACCAGCCGCCAGCGCGGCGGCAGGCGCTGGAAGGCCGAGCGGGCCAGCTGGGTGTTCCACCGGCGCAGCACGATCTCGTCCAGACGGGGCGCGGTGACGTCGGGCCCGGCCTCCGGAGTGGTGCCGTACAGCTCGACCCTGGCCCGCGTCCGCCGCCAGGTGATAGCCAGATGACGCATGGTGACCAGCAGGTAGGGCCGCAGGTGCTCACGCGGACCGGCGCCGGCGCGGAGGGCGGCGAGCACGCGGGCGAACCCCTCGGCGACCAGCTCGTGCGCCTCGGCGGCGCTGCCCGCCCAGCGCCGCGCGAACTGCCGCGCCGGGTCGGCGTGCCGTTCGAACAGCACTCCGTAGGCGGTCAGGTCACCGGCGCGCACCGCGTCGAGCAGCGCGGTGTCGGTCAGCTCGGTCAGGTCCCCTCGAACAGCATTCGGCAACGCATCGGCCTCCTTCTCCCCAATTCGGCCGGTCCCGCGGTAACGAGTACAAGAATGTATCAGGTACACGGTCGTATTAGGCAGTTGATGGCCAGTAAACTGTGGGTATGCCTGCTTCGGCGTCCTCCGGCCGCACGGACGGCCGAGCCGCGCGCTGGGCTGGCCAGCGGGAACGTCGTCGCCGCGAGTTCGTCGAGGCCGCATTGCGGGCGATCAGGGAGCACGGGCCGGACCTGTCCACCGAGCGCATCGCGGAAGAAGCCGGGGTCGCGCGGACGCGGTTGTACAAGCATTTCACCGACGCCACCGATATCCACCGCGCCATCGCGGCGCGCGCCGTGGAATTGATCAACACCGAACTCGCGCCATTGTGGGATCTGCACGGTTCACCGGCGCAAATGATCAGTACCGCGGTCGACGCGCACATCCGGTGGCTGTCCGAGAACTGGCACCTCTACCGGTATCTGAGCAGGCTGTCGCTGTCCGGGCCGGATGCCGTCAACGATGTCAAAAGCACCATCGGCGAGCACCTGACCGTGTTGTTCGAGCACTACCTCGCGGCTTTCGGGCTGGACACCCGCGTCGCCGCGCCCGCCGCGTTCAGCGTGGTCGGGCTCGTCGACGCCAGCACCGCCCAGTGGCTCAAGGACACGCGAGGGCTCGAACACGCCGAGTTCGCCGGGCTGCTCGCGCGCTGGGTGTGGCGGATCGTCGACGACACCCTCCGCGCGGGCGGTGTCGAACTCGATCCCGGTGCACCACTGGCCATGCCCGACCTGGCTTTTCCCAGCGCGCGACCGGAGCCGGGCTGAGCGCCGGGCTCAGGGAACCAAGAGCGGCACCGGGATGAAGTCCGCGATGGCCTGCTGCCCGGCGATGTTGGCGTGCACGCCGTCGCCCGTGTCGTACGCGGGGTAGATTCCGTTGGGGTGCAAGGGATCCTTGAGCACCTGATCGAAGTCGACCACGGCGTCGCAGGTCCCGGAGCAGTTGTTCCAGCGCTTGGTGAACGTGCCCACCGCGTGCCGGTGGAGGTTCTGCGCGTCGGTGTACCCGGGGCGCGAGGTGATCGGCGTGACGTACACGTCGATCCCGGCGTCGCGCAGGCGCTGAAAGACCTGCCGGTAGCTGTCCAGGATCTGCTCGGCCGTGCAGCCGAAGGCCAGATCGTTGGTGCCGTAGTAGTAGATGACGCCGGTGACGCCGTGCAGCGCGAGCACGTCGCGGTCCAGCCGGGAAAGCGCGTCGAGGCCCGCGACCCGGCCGGGGGTGCCGGGGCATGCCGCCGAACTGGTGGTGCCACTGATCCCCGCGTTGGCGATGGTCACGCCCCGAGGTCCCTCGGCGACGACGCGGCGCGCGAGGTCGTCGGTCCAGCGTCGGTTGGTCCCCAGTTCGGTACAGCCGGGACCGCAGTTGGTGCTGCCGACGCCGTCGACCACCGAACTGCCGTAGGCGACGACCGTGCCGCGCAGCGCCCTGTTCCGCACGTCGATCGCGCTGACCAGGTAGGTCGACGTGACGGTTTCGGTGTACGCGGCGCCGGTGCTGTCCGCGGTGTGGTCGCCGGCGCCGGGCGCGGTGAGGTAGTTCTGGCGGAACGCGGACTCGTGCTGCCCGGGAACGACCGTGCCCGCCACGTACATGCTGATGCTGACGTCGGTGTCCGGCCGGGTGGCCAGCGCGGTGTCGTCGCTCCACACCTCACCGCCGGGCGGGATGGTCACCGACGGCTGCCCGTGGAAGGTCAGCGGCCGCGCGCCGGTGACCGAAGCGCCGGGGCCGCTGAGACCCGCCGTCGCGCGGTCAACGGTCAGTGGGGTCTTGCCGAAGGTGTTCTGCACGCGGATCCGCAGCGCGTCACCGCCCTGACTCAGGCGCGTGACCATCCGGACGGACTGGTTGTCCAACGTCTTCCCGGCGAGACCCTGCTGCGACTGCGCCCACGAGGTGAACCACGGGGAACGCTGCGGCTGGGTTGCGGGCGCCGAGCCCATCAGCAGTCCTGCCAGCAGGACCACGGCGGCGGCCAGCGCCGCCAGCCTTCCGGAACGCCTCATCGCACACACCTTTCAGTGGGACTCGCGGCTGACCTCGGAGCCGCTGGAACCGAGCAGAAAGTCCAGGTCCGCGCCGGTGTCGGCCTGGAGCACGTGGTCGACGTAGAGCCGTTCCCAGCCACGACGCGGATTCGCATACCCGGCGACGGTCGCCTCGCTGGGCGTCCGGGCCGCCAGTTCCTCTTCGGTCACCTCGACGTCGATGCGGCGGGCGGGTACGTCGAGGCTGATGACGTCACCGGTGCGGACGAGCGCGAGCGGACCACTGGCGGCGGCCTCGGGCGCGACGTGGAGCACGACGGTGCCGTAGGCCGTTCCGCTCATCCGGCCGTCGCACACGCGCACCATGTCGCGAACGCCTTGTTCCAGCAGTTTCCGGGGCAGCGGCATGTTGGACACTTCGGGCATTCCCGGATAACCCTTGGGCCCGCAGCCACGCAGTACCAGCACCGAATCGGCGTCCACGTCGAGCTCCGGGTCGTCGATACGCGCGTGGAAGTCCTCAATGGAGTCGAACACCACGGCCCGACCGCGGTGACGCAGCAGTTCGGGTGAGGCGGCCGCCGGTTTGATCAACGCACCGTCCGGCGCGAGGCTTCCGCGCAGCACGGCGATCCCGCCTTCGGTGACGAGAGGTTCGGCGCGGGTGCGGATGACTTCGGGGTCCCAGATCGGCGCGTCGTCGAGGTAGGACACCAGCGGTTGGCCGGTGATGGTCAGCGCGTCGGGGTCGAGCAGGTCGCGGACTTCGCGCAGCACGGCGAGCAGGCCGCCGGCGCGGTGGAAGTCTTCCATCAGGAACCGGCCGGCTGGCAGCAGGTCGACCAGGACCGGCACGGAGGAGCCGATCCGGTCGAAGTCGTCGAGGGATAACTCCACGCCAAGCCGCCCGGCGATGGCCAGCAGGTGGACCACGGCGTTGGTCGACCCGCCGATCGCGGCCAGCGCGACGATCGCGTTGCGGAACGAGTTCGCGGTGAGAAAGGTGCTCGGCCGGCGGTCCGCGGCGACCAGGTCGACCGCCAGGCGGCCGGTCGCGTGGGCGGCTTCCAGCAGGCGGCTGTCCGGTGCCGGTGTGCCCGCCAGCCCCGGTATCACCGTGCCGAGCGCTTCGGCGACCAGCGCCATGGTTGACGCGGTGCCCATGGTATTGCAGTGTCCGCGGCTGCGGATCATCGCCGATTCGGAGCGGGTGAACTGCTCCTGCGAGAGGGTGCCCGCACGGACTTCCTCCGACAGCCGCCACACGTCGGTGCCGCAGCCCAGCGGGGTGCCGCGGAAGGTGCCGGTGAGCATCGGTCCGCCGGGCACGACGACCGCGGGCAGGTCCACCGAAGCGGCGGCCATCAGCAGCGACGGGATGGTCTTGTCGCAGCCACCGAGCAACACGACCCCGTCGAGCGGGTTGGCGCGCAGCATCTCCTCGGTGGCCATCGCGGCCATGTTGCGCCACAGCATCGCGGTCGGCCGGACCTGCGTCTCGCCCAGCGACACCACGGGTAGTTCCAGCGGGACGCCGCCCGCTTCGTAGATCCCGTTCTTCACCGACGCGGCCACTTCGGACAGGTGCGCGTTGCACGGCGTCAGGTCGGAGGCGGTGTTGGCGATGGCGATCTGCGGCCGGCCGAAGGCGTCACCCGGTACGCCGCGGCGCATCCAGGCGCGGTGGATGTAGGCGTTCCGGTCTTGTCCGTCGTACCACTGTCCGCTGCGAAGCTTCCGTTCAGGCAAGGCGGACCGCCTTCCACTAGTCGGGTCGTTGATCTAGTGTTCGGAACCTGATGAACGATACGCAGGTTGGCTCGCCGCGCTCAAGGATCATGCGGGCTTTCGTGCTCACCGGCCCCGGGGTGTACGAGGTGCGGGAAGTGCCCGCGCCGCAAGCGGTTTCAGGTGAAGTGGTGGTCGACGTCGAGCGTGCTGGGGTGTGCGGCACCGATGCCGAGTTCTTCACCGGCGAGATGGCCTACCTGCACCAGGGGCATTCGTCGTACCCGATGCGCCTCGGGCACGAATGGGCGGGCACGGTGTCGGAACTGGGGGAGGGCGTCGATCCCGGTTGGCTCGGTCGCCGGGTCATGGGCGACACGATGCTCGGTGACCGAACCTGCCGCCGTTGCCGCCGGGGCCGCCAGCACGTCTGCGAGAACCGACAGGAGGTCGGCATCCGCGACGGCCGTCCAGGGGCGCTGGCCGAGCGGATCGCCGTTCCGGCCTGGTCGCTGCACGCGCTGCCGGACTCCGTGGACGCCGTGCTCGGGGCGCTGGTGGAACCGGGCGGCAACGCGCTGCGGGCGGCACGCGCGACCGGCGCTGGTCCCGGTGATCGCGTGCTTGTCATGGGGCCAGGCACGATCGGCCTGCTGACGGCGCTTTTCCTGCGGGCGGCGGACGCTGAGGTCCACCTGCTGGGCCACACCGCCGAGTCGCTCGAATTCGCGCGTAGCCTCGACTTCACGCACACCTGGACACGGGACGAACTGCCGGATCTGCCGTTCGACGCGGTGGTCGACGCGGCCAACGCCGAGCAACTGCCCGCGCTGGCCGTCGACCTCGTCGAACCCAGCGGGCGAGTTGTCTACATAGGACTGTCCGGGCAGCCGAGCCGAATCGACACCCGCGCGCTGGTACTCAAGGACGTCACCGCCACGGGCATTCTTTCGGCGTCTCCGGGGCTGGACGACACCATCACCGCGTACGCCGAGGGAACCGTCGATCCGAAACCGCTGGTCGCGGCGACGGTCGGGCTTGGTGAAGTCGGTGCCGTGCTCGCTGGCGAGCACGCCTTCGGGCCCGCTCCGAAGATCCACGTCGACCCTAGGCTTTGACCGAGCGCAGGGTAAGCAAGGTGATCTCACTCGGCGCGAACACACGCAGCGGCGGACCCCAGAACCCCGCGCCGCGGCTGGTGTACAGCTGGGTCGGGCCGTGCTGGGACAGGCCGTGCAGCACCGGCTGGTCGGTGCGGACCAGGTAGTGGAACGGCCAGATCTGGCCACCATGCGTGTGGCCGGACAACTGCAGGTCGACCCGGCCCGCGGTCTCGGCGATCTGCTTGGGCTGGTGCGCGAGCAGGAGGACCGGGGTGTCGGCGGGTGCACCGTCGAGCGCTTTGTCCAGTTCGGCACCGTGTCCGTCGAGACCGGAGGCGAGGGCCGTGGCGTCGTCGATCCCGGCCACCACCAGGCTGTCTCCGCCGCGTCCGACGGTGATGTGCCGGTTGTGCAGGGCTTCCCAGCCGAGTGAGGTGAGGTGGTCGAGCCACGCCTGCGCTTCGCCGAAGTACTCGTGGTTGCCGGTCGAGTACACGCGCGCCAGGCTTGCGGTGATCGTGCCCAGCGGCGCGACCTGCGCCCGCCGCTGCTCGACCGTGCCGTCGGCGATGTCGCCGGCATGCACGACGATGTCCGGGGTCAGCTCGTTCACCGCGGCGGCGGTGCGTCGCGACCAGCGCGTCCGGTCGAGCGGCCCGAAGTGCGTGTCGGTCAGCAGTGCCACCGTCGTGCCGTCAAGGCCAGGGCCGAGCCGGGGGAGGGTCACGTCGAGGCGGCGGATCCGCGGCACCCTCATCGCCTCGCGTACGCCGTAGCCGACCAGTACGAGGCTGATCACAAGCACCAGGACCGCGATGATCCGTGAACGCTGTGGTTCGGCCACGCCAAGTAGCGTGACCCTGGCCACCAGGCTGAGCACCGACCAGGCGAAGAGTACCCAGACCACACCGAGCGTGGTGTCGGCCAGGCGTGCTGCCCAGTCGCGGCCGCGCGCGTGGCCGAGGAACATCAGTACGGGGAACGCCAGCGCGGCGGCTCCGAACAGGACGGTCCCGGCCACCACCACGGGGGCGGACCACGGCAACACCACGGTGGCCCACGGCACTCCGAACAACAGCAGCAGCGCGAGCACCACAACACCGGCGAACACGCCGGGCCGCCGCCCACGCCGCTGCTGCCGAGGTGGCGTCGGCTGCTGAGTTTGCGTCATGACCCCACGTTACCCGCGTGCGGTGAGAGAACGCGATCTCGCTCCAGTCCTTGTTGGTGCAAAGTCAAATTATTGTGTTTGGCTGTGGATAGACTGGCGAGTTGTGGATAACTCGGGCTTTTATTCCGGGTGTCGAACGTGTGTTTGCTACCTTGGTGAGGTGTCTGATCCTCTTGAGGAGATTCTCCTCGCGATGAAATCCACTGCCGCCGAGATCGCCCGGCTTGAAGGGCGGCTGGCACGGCAGGTGGCCTCGTTCGTCCGTGCGTCTCCGGTGAGGCGTGGGGTGGCCGAGGAGTTGGCGATGGCGTTGTGCCTGACGAAGTTCAAGGCGCACGCGCTGATCAATCACGCCGAGGGGCTGGTGGATCACTTTCCTGTCGTGCTGGGCATGGTGGAAAGTGGCGCCGTGCCAATGGCTTCGGCGGTGGCGGTGCACGATGCGGCCGCTTGGCTGGTCGGCGAGAAGGCAGCCGTGGTTGACGAGGTGATGGCTGGTCGGCTGTCCGGGAAGAATCCCACGCAGGCGCGACGGTCGGCCAACGCGGCGGTCGCGCGGGCCGATCCGGAGGGCCTCGAAGAGCGGGTTCGCAAGCAGCAAGAGGACCGCTCATTTGGATTGCGCCACAAGGCTTCCGGGATCGCAGGGTTGTTCTTGGACAACGCGTCGGTCGAGAAGGCGGTTGCGGCGTATGTGTGCGTGGATCAGCAAGCCCGTCGGTTGAGGAACGGCGGGGATACTCGCACGTTGGCTCAGCTTCGAGCTGATGTGGCACTGGATATGTTGTTGGGTAAGCAGTTCGGTGGTGAGGTCAAGGCGCACGTGTATTTGTACCTGGACGCGTTGACCTACGCCGGGTTGCGTGAGAGTCCGGCTCAGCTGGCCGGGCACGGTCCGATCCCCGCGTCGCTGGCTCGCCACATCGCTTCCGGAACGAAAACCGTGTTCCAGCGGATCATCACCGACCCGGTAAGCGGGCAGGTGATGGAGTTGGGGCGGCGAAGATACCGGCCCAAAGCCGGGTTGGCCGAGCTGGTGCGGGTGCGGGATCGCGAATGCCGTCGTCCCGGGTGTACTCGGCCCGCGCAGTTCAGCGACCTCGACCATTGCGACCGCACCGGCAAGGGTTGGAAGAACGGCTGTCCGACCGGGCCGGCGACGCTGGTCGGGTTGTGCCGGGCCTGCCACCGGCTCCGCGACGTGCCCGGCTGGCACCACGCCGTCGACCCCGACGCCACCTTGACGATCAAGACGCCGGCCGGCCAGACCTACACGAGCAGGCCGGAGGCGCTGAGACCATAGCGCTGAGCCGTAGGGGCCGCTGGCGCCGACACCCCGGACCGTCAGCGTCGGAATGTCCGGCTTACGCCGGTAGTCCGCGTGCGTCGGCGTGCTCGGCCGCCGGTGTCAAGTGCGTGCCGACCATGATGAGGCGCAGTGCGCGTTCGGTGGCGTCGGTGAGCAGGGCGTCGGCGTCTCGGATGGCGTCGGCCAGAGTGCTGGGGGTGGCGAGAATGCCGCTGAACGCGTCGATCCCGGCGCTACGGGTGGTCTCGGCGCCGGCGCCGATGGTGCCGGCGAGGGCGATGACCGGAACATGGTGGCGTTTTGCCAGTCTCGCCACCTCGCCGGGCACCTTGCCGCGCACGGTCTGGGCGTCGATGGTGCCCTCGGCGGTGATCACCAGGTCGGCGGCGCTGATGCGCGCGTTCAGATCGAACTGGTCGAGCAGGACCTCGAACCGCGACCGCAGCTTTGCGCCCAGCGCACCCGCCAGGCCAGCGCCCAAGCCACCGGACGCGCCGCTGCCCGGGGCGAGCCGCAGGTCGAGGCCGCTGGATGTTTCGAGCAGGTCGGCCCAGCGGGACATCGCCGCTGCGAGGGCGTCGACCTGGGCCGGTGTGGCGCCCTTCTGCGGTCCGAACACGGTGGCGACACCGCAGTCGCCGGTGAGCACGTTGCACGGGTTGCAGGCCACGATCAGTTCGGTGTCGCGAAGGCGCGGGTCCAGCCTGCTCGTGTCCAAGGCCGTTGCGTCCTTGAGCGCATACCCGCCGAGTGGCAGGGGGCTGCCGTTGCGCCCGGTGATCCTGGCGCCCAGCGCGGTCAGCGCGCCCGCCCCACCGTCGCAGGTCCCGGAGTCACCACAGCCGATGAGGATGCGGGCGCAGCCGAGGTCCAAAGCGGACCGGATCAGCTCGCCGACCCCGTACGTAGTGGTGCGCCCTGGATCCCGCTGGTCGGCCGGGACCAGCCGCAACCCGGCGGCGGCCGCCATCTCGACCACCGCGGTGCGTGGTCCCGGTCCGCCCAGCAGTGCCAGCGGCGCGGTCACCGGAGCACTGACCGGTCCGGTCACCGTCACCGGAACCAGCTTGCCGCCGGTGCTCTCGGCGAGTGTGCGGGCCGAGCCTTCGCCGCCGTCCACGAGGGGCACGGTGTCGAGCAACGCGGTGGGTGCCACGCGCCGGACCCCGGTGGCGATGGCGTCCGCCACCGCTTCGGCGGACAAGGACTCCTTGAACCCGCTCGGGGCGATCACCAGACGCAGGGGCGTGGTCATTTCATCTCCTGGAGGTAGAGCGGCAGGCCGAGCCGCGGCCAGACGGCCGTGGCGAACAACAGGACGAGTCCCGCGACGAGCGGGCCGAGCAGCACCGAGAGCTTCAGCAGATCGCTCCGGTGATAGGTGGGCACGGTGGAGATTCCGCTGAACAACGCCACCGGCTTGGCCGAGGCGGGCAGTGTGTGGCAGAAGCCCGCCGCCACCGTCGAGGCGAACGCCGCGGCGACCGGGTTCAGCCCGGAAACCGCCGCCAGCGGCAGGATCAAGGGGACCAGTACCGACGATCGCGCCGAACGCGACTGCAGCACCAGGTGCGCGGCGACGCTGACGCCCACGATCCCCGCGAGCACCACGAACGCGTTGCCCGTGTGGTGGCCCATTGCCGCCTCCGCGAGCCACTGCGCCGCGCCGGACTGGTTCAGCGCCGACCCGAGTGCGGTGGTGGCCACCATGAACAGCAGCAGCGACCACGGAACCGAAGACAATGCGGAGTCGAGCGCCACCGTGCCTGCCTTCGGCACGGTGATCAGCACCGCCCCGGCGAGTGCCACCAGCGCCGCTGAAAGGCCGTGCCAAGACTCCGTGCACCACAGGGTGACTACGAGGGCGAGCACCGCCAATGCGCGGAGTTGCACCAGGTTCAAGCGCCCGAGTTCAACGCCCGCCTCCTCGGCGAGATGGCGAGGGTCCACAAGCAACGGTTGCCGCCGGTCGGCTCGTCGCGTCATCAGCAGTAGCACCAACTCGGCCGCGAGATGGCTGGTCAGCACAGCGATGGGCACGCCGAGCAGCAGCCACTGTCCAAACGAGATGCCGGAACCGGTCGACCCGGCGAGGATTTCGACGGTGATCAGGTGGGCTCCCGCACCGGTCAGCGTGGCCGCCGCGGACAGCAGGATGACCGTCGGCATCAGCAGGGCCAGTGCTCGGACCAGCGCCGGGCGGTCGCGGAATGCCTGTGCCAGTGCGAGGAACACCGGCAGCGCCAGCGCGGCGCGGCCCGAGGTGGCCGGGATGGCGAAAGCCGTGAGCACCAGCCACGCGGTGACCAGGTGGAACAGCGTTCTTGGCCGACCCGCCCTGGTGCACAACGTGATCGCGGCCCGGGCCGGCAGTCCGGTCGCCGAGATCCCCGCTGCCAGCACGAATGCCGAAATCAGCAACCACACCGTGTCCCCGCCGAGCGCGGCGAAAACCTGGTCGGCGTCCAGCACTCCGAGCAGGATCAGCGCGAGCAAAGCGGCGAAGCCGACATACGTGTCATTCCGGCCGAACAGCCAGAACAGCGTGGCACCGGCGAAAACGACCAGGGTGGTCCGGCCTGCCTCGGGCAGGCCGGAACCGGGCCCGGGCAGGGAAAAGTGCAGTGCGGTCAGTACGACCGCGGCCCCTGCCAGGCCGAACGGCCAGCGCGGTACGGGTGCGGCGGTGGGCCCGGCCGGTTCGGCACGCGCCGCGATCTTGAGCATGCCGTCGAGAATGTGGCCGGAGGCTGAACCGGCGGTGAAACGCGGATGAGCGAATCCTCATCGGGCGGTCGTCGTGTCCACTGGGGACGCACGCGCCGAACCCGCTGCTCCCAGGCTACGGGAAATTTTTACGTTCACCCGTTCGGCCCAGTGCATCCGGTGGTGTTCGGTGGCTAACGCTCGTACCTCGAGAAACGTGGGTAGTTGCCCGGATGCGCTCGGTAGCCGGTAGTTGATCATGGGGACGCAGCACACAGTCGGGTGGGCGGGGGCAACCGCGTTCGGGTGAGTCGTGGTAAAAAACGGATCCTGATCTGTTCCGCGGCAACACGGAGGGTGAGGCGAGCACTGGTGGCGATGAGCCCAGGGATCCAGCGATCCCAACGGTTCCTTCGACGGTCCTGCTTCCTCTGCCAGATCTCCACAAGCTTTCGCCGACCGTCACTCAGGAGTTCGTGAACCCCCGTGCAGAACAAAGATGACGCCGACAAGCCGTACGACAAGTCGATCCGGAAGCGGCTGACCCGGACCGTTCTCATCCCCAGCGTGACGCTGCTGGTGCTGTGGACCGCGCTGTCTTCGTACTTCTTCATCAACGGTCTCTACGTGCGCCTGGTCGCCGCGTCGGTGCGTGAGGTGTCCATTCCGGCCGCTACCGCACTGGCCGCGTTCCAGCAGGAACGCCAGACAGCCTTGCAGTACCTGGACAATCCGTCGGTCGGGCAGGCGCGGCTGCAGGACCAGCAGCGCGCCACCGACGAGAAGCTTTCCGCGCTGCAGGCCGCCTTCGATTCCACCATCTCCAGCGCGCCCGACGAGATCGCCACCAAGGTGAATGGGCTGAAGAGCCAGTTCGAGCAGTTGCCGGTGCTGCGCTCGCAGATCAACTTCCGCAGCATCGACCGCGGGCAGGTCAACGACTACTACAACGGCGTGCTGGACGCGGCGTCGAACCTGTTCGACACGCAGGCCCGCGTGGTGCCCGACGCCGAAGCTGCGCACGGTGGCGTCACGGCGACCATCGTGTTCCGCGCGGGCGACCTGATGTCGCGGGAAACCTCGCTTGTCTCGACCGCCTTCGCGGCCAAGGCCTTCGACCCCGACGACTTCGTCCAGTTCACCCAGCTGTCCGGCGCCTACCGCACGCAGCTGAGCCAGATCGAGCCGTTCCTCGACCCCGAGGTCCGTGCCCAGTACCAGGCGCTGACCGCGAGCCCGGCGTGGGACCAGCTCGCGAACGCCGAGGAGGCGCTGGTCAAGCGCGGCCCCTGGGCGGGCGCGCAGGCGAACAACCTGCCGGTGTCCGAAGCGGACTGGCAGAGCGCCGCGAGCCAGGTCGCGAACAGCCTCAACGACCTCGCCATCAAGCAGGCGGACAAGGTGTCCGCGGCCGCGATCGACTCCGGTGACGCCCAGCTGCGCAACGCCATCATCGGCAGCATCCTGGCGCTGCTGGCCTCGCTGGCGGCGATCATCGTCGCGGTGCGGGTGTCCCGCTCGCTCGTCGACCGCACGCTGATGACCCGCCTCGCCCGCCTGCGCGACGACGCGCTCGACCTCGCCCGCAACCGCCTGCCGCGCATCGTCGGCCGGCTGAAGGACGGCGAACCCGTTGACCTGAAACAGGAACTCCCGCAGCTCGACCACGGTCGCGACGAGATCGGCCAGGTGGCGGAGGCGTTCAACGCCGCCCAGCTCACCGCGGTCAACGCGGCGGCGAGCGAGGCCAAGGCCCGCAGCGGTGTGCACAACGTGTTCCTCGGCATCGCCCACCGCAACCAGGTCCTGGTCCACCAGCAGCTGCAGATCCTCGACGAGATGGAAAGCCGCGAGGAGAACTCGACGCAGCTGGCCTCGTTGTTCCAGCTCGACCACCTCGCCGCCCGCGCCCGCCGCACCACCGAGAACCTGATCATTCTCGGCGGCAAGCAGCCGGGCCGCCGCTGGCGCAAGCCGGTGCCGCTGATGGAGGTGCTGCGCGCCGCGATCTCGGAGACCGAGCAGTACGCGCGGGTCCAGGTCGAGCAGGTCGCCGACGTCGCCATCGTCGGCGTCGCGGTGGCCGACACCATTCACCTGATCGCCGAGCTGGTCGACAACGCGACCTCGTTCTCCCCGCCCGGTTCCCCGGTCGAGGTGACCAGCCGCCTGGTCGCCCGCGGTGTGGTGGTGGACGTGTCCGACCAGGGCCTCGGCATGAAGGACGGCGTCCGCCAGTGGGCCAACGAGATGATGGCCGAGGCGCCCGAATTCGACGCGATGGCCCTGCGGGCCGACTCCAGTCTCGGCCTGTTCGTGGTCGCGCGGCTGGCGAGCAAGCTCGGCATCACCGTCACCTTCGATCCGTCGCGGTACGGCGGCCTCCGCGCCACCGTGCTCATCCCCAGCCAGCACCTGGCCGGGAAGGAGACGGACCACCACGGCGAAGCGGAATTCGCGTCGCAGGAGGACAACGGGGTCCTCGCGTCAGTCGGCGCTCCGGCGTCACCGGTCCAGGCACAGGAAAGCTCCGCTCCGACGATGAACACGCCCAGCTCGTTCACCGACCAGATCCCGCTGAAGCGAGAGGTGAAGCCGAGGCCGTACCCGGCACGCGCGCACACCCCCGAATCCGGCACCCCGTTGGTGTTCACCGAGGCCAAGCACGCGGCCCCACCGGAGCCGCCGCCCGAGCCGCCGGTGGCCGACGACCGCCCGCGGCTGCCCCGGCGCGAGCCGCAGCAGAACCTCGTCGCCCAGCTCGAGCACGAACCGGACGACGACGTCCAGCAGTCGGTGGCACCGGGTGAGGGCACCGCGCGCACCCTCGCCGCGTTCCACAAGGGCACCCGTCGCGGCCGCGACGGGGACGCCGATTCGTAGTCCGCGACAGCACACGAAGTCCACATAGGAAAGTCAAGGTCTATCCGCATGAACGAGTACGGGAACGCCAAACCCGATCTCAACTGGCTGCTCGACGACGTGGTGAACCGGGTCGTCGGCGCGCAGAACGCCATCGTGCTGTCCGCTGACGGCCTGCTCATCGGCAAGTCGGCAGGCATGAGCAAGGACGACTCGGACCAGCTGTCGGCCATCGCGTCGAGCCTGCAGAGCCTGGCCAAGGGGGTGAGCAAGCAGTTCGCCCGCGGCGCGGTGCTGCAGAACATGATCGAGATGGAACTCGGTTACCTGTTCGTCTCCGCGGCCGGTCAGGGTGCCTGCCTCGCCGTGCTGGCGGGGGAGAACGTCGACGTGGAGATGATCGCCTACGAGATGAGCAGGCTGGTCAAGCGCGTCGGCGACTACCTCACCTCCGCTCCCCGTGAAGCCGCGCACGCCCTCCGGGAGGCCACGTGAGCGGGGAGGACGGCTGGTATGACGAGGCCGCCGGGCCGCTGGTCCGGCCATACACGATCACCAGCGGCCGCACCCCCGCCGAGACCGCCCAGCTGGACCTGTCCACGCAGGTGATGACCCTGCGGCAGGAGCAGGAACCGGCCGGGCTCGGCCCCGAGCACCAGGCGATCGTCCGGCTGTGCCGCAATCCGGTGTCCATCGCCGAGATCGCGGTGTACGTGAAGATCCCGCTCGGGGTGGTCCGCGTGCTGTGCGGCGACCTGATCGAGCGCGGTCTGGTGATCACCCGTTCCCCCACCCACCACCCGGCGCAGGCGCCGAACCTCGAAACTCTCCAGGCGGTTCTCGATGGCCTCATCAAGTACTGACGGCTCCGCGGCGGACAACGTCCCGACCCCGGTCAAGATCATCGTCGCTGGCGGGTTCGGTGCCGGGAAGACCACGATGGTCGGCTCGGTCAGCGAAATCCCGCCGCTGACCACCGAGGAGGTGCTGACCGAGGCGAGCGCCGGCGTGGACGACCTGTCCGGTGTGGAGCGCAAGCACACCACCACGGTCGCGCTCGACTTCGGCCGGATCACCATCTCGCCGCGGCACGTGCTCTACCTGTTCGGCACGCCGGGGCAGGCGCGCTTCTGGTTCATGTGGGACGACCTGGCGCGCGGCGCGATCGGCACCATCGTGCTGGTCGACACCCGGCGGCTGGAGACCAGCTTCGCCGCGATCGACTTCTTCGAGCGCCGGAAGATCCCGTTCATCGTCGCGGTGAACTGCTTCGACGCGGCACCCCGGTACGCCGCGGAGGAGATCCGCGAGGCGCTGGTGGTGCCGGACCGGGTGCCGATCGTGATGTGTGATGCTCGCGACCGTGACTCGAGCAAACTCGCGTTGATCCGCTTGGTGAAGCACGCGATGACGGTCCTGCCAGTACCAGCTTGATCCGTTGTGCGGCAAGGGAAGCGCTGGTGGTTCACCTGGATTTCGCAACGGCCTCCGGTGACACTTCGTGTCGGTGCGGGGTTGAACACTGTGTTGTCAACCCACACGGCGCAATTGGTTGGACCAGCCGGGTGCAGTTGATCAGTTGAATTCTCACCTGACTGCTACTCTTTGGCGCGTGGTCAATGGCTCGCCGTGGTTGTGTGATCAGGCAAGGGAAAACGGGAGCTATCCAGCACGCGGCCGGTTGTTCGGCGCGTTCCTGTGTGGAGCTTGGGCGACGGCGTGCGAGGCGCTCGAAGTGCCGCCGGACCAGGCTGCCTGGACCACGCGGCTGCTCGGCGCGGCGCTGCCCGCGTGGTCGGCCGACGTGATCGGGTCCACGCCGGACAAGCCTTCTTACGTTGCGGGAGACGGGTTCCCGGCCGAGATGTCGGTGAACTGGTCGAGCGGGCAGCCCGAGCTGCGGGTGCTGTTCGACTGCTTGGACGACGTGCAACACGGGCACAGCCTGATTTCCGCCGCGGCGCAGGGGGATGTTCGCGAGGGCATCCACCGGTTCTTCACGCCGGAGGCGGGCAGGCCGTCGTCGGCGCCGCTGTGGCACTCGGTGGCCTGGCGTCCGCCGTCGCGGCTGGTCCACAAGACCTACTTCGGGCTGTACGAATGGCCGGAGGACGAGCGGTACGCCGCGGTGGACGAGGCGATGGCCCGGCTGGGCATGGCCGCCGCCTGGGAAAACGCTCGTGCCCGGGTGGAAAACGCCGACGGGAAAAGGGAAATCGAGTTCTTCGCGGTCGACCTCGCCGGTGAGGCGGACGCCCGCGTGAAGATCTACTACCGCAACCACGGCGCCGACCTCGCCGAGGTGAACCGGATTGCCTCGACGGCACTGCGGCACGACACCGGGAGCGCGCTGGCCGCCTACCGCACGCTCGCTGGTTCCCGTGCCGACGCCGGTGACGCGGCGCTGAGCTGCCTCGCGTTCCGGTCTGGTGTGGACGGAGCCGACGAGTGCACCACCTATCTCCGGCTGTCCGACCTGGCCGCCGACGACCAGGAAGCGGTGGACCGCACCGCCGCGCTGCTCGCCGGTGAAGGCGTGGATCCCGCCCGGTTCCGCGCGCTGGCCGCTTCGCTGGCGCCAGGTGCCCTCGAGGACAGCCGGGGATTGCTGGAGCTGGTCAGCTACCGGGCATCCGGGCGGCGTGGTGACATCACCACGTACTTCCGGCTCCCGGTGTTCGAAACCTCCGCCGCCCGGCGGCTTTCGCCGGTTGATCTCGCGTAGCCGCACCGGGAAGATGATCATGCTTACCGCCACCGGAAGGAGCCGACCGTGAGCACCCAGGACGTGGACCGCATCGCCCGTTACAACGAGCAGCGGCAACAGGAGTACGCGTCGTCCGAGCTGATCCGCCTGCTGGCCGACGAGAACACCGCCGAGCCGACGAAGAAGGCGGTGCTGACCTACCTGCAGCCCTGGTCGAACGCCTTCCAGCGGATGATCAGCGCCCGCGTCACCTTCGAGTCCGACCCCGAGCTGCGCGCGCTCGCCCTGGAGCACCAGGAGGAGGAGATCGGGCACGACAAGATCCTGGCCAGGACCCGCGCGGAGGACAGGCGCCTGGTGTGGGACCCGGTCATCGAGTCGGGTGCGTCGTGGTTCGTCGACCAGTTCGCGATCCTGCCGAGCGTGCAGCGGGCGGTGCTCGCGCACCTCGCGCTCGAAGCGGGCAGCCTGGTGCTCAGCCAGGCTGGTACGAAGGCGTTCCCGGACGACCCGTACTTCGAACTGCACGACGAAGCGGACGTGGAGCACCTCGAGATGGGGTACCGCCTGCTGCGTGAGCGTTCCGATTGGACGGTGGACGAGCTGATCACCGTGCTGGACCGCGCGTGGCAGGTGATCGGCGTGGTGTCCGACCGCATCGCCGAGTGCGCGCGCCGGGACACCGCGGCGTGACGGCTGAGGCCGTCGCTGCCGAAAGCGCTCGTGCGTTCCAGGAGGCGTTCGGAGACCGGCTGACTGCCGTCTATTTGCTGGGAAGCCTTGCGTACGGCGGGTTTTCGCCCGCAGTGAGCGACATCGACCTCGCGCTGGTGCTCGCGGATTCGCGGGACGGCGATCGTGAGACCGTCGATGCGGTGTCCGAGGAACTGCGTGGGCGCGGCGGGATGTACGGGAAGCTCTCGGTTTTCTGGGCCTCGCTGGGCGCGTTGAGCGAAGGCCGAGACGACGGGCGTTTTCCCGCGCTGGATCGGCTTCAGTTGGCTGACCGCAGCCGGTTGCTGACCGGCGTTTCGGTCGAAAGCAAGGTGGCTCGTCCGGAGGCCGCGGAGTTGGCGCTGGAGAGCGCGCGGTTCGCGGTCGGTGTGCTCGCTACTGACGAGGTGGTCGCGGAGTTCCACCAGCCGCGCCGTCTGCTTTCGGATGCGGTGTGGTTCACGAAGGCTGTGTTGTTCCCGGTGCGTTTCCTGTACAGCGCCATGGAGTCCGGCGGCCGCGCGGCGACGAACGACGAGGCGATCGAGTGGTACCTGGCGCGGCAAGGGGCGCCGGGGAAGTCGCTGGTCGGGGTGGCCGCGGGGGTGCGTGCGGGGGAGCCGCTGGCGGTCGGGGCGGAGATCGCGCCCGAATTGCGCGAGTTGTACCGGTATTACCTTGACGAGGTGATGGCGCGGGTGGAGGACGCTGACCTTGTTGCCGCTTACGGCCGGTGGCGGGAGAAGTTGAGCTGAGTTCCGGAGGCCCGCCCCGTTTTGCGGTGAGTACAGCGAATCGGGGCGGGTTGACCGCGGTGCGCTCCAGCGCGGTGTCCTGACCGTCG
Source organism: Amycolatopsis albispora (assembly GCF_003312875.1). NCBI lineage: Bacteria > Bacillati > Actinomycetota > Actinomycetes > Pseudonocardiales > Pseudonocardiaceae > Amycolatopsis > Amycolatopsis albispora. The sequence continues at coordinate 2,861,756 of NZ_CP015163.1, read as the reverse complement.
TTCCGGGGCGGGGGATTGTTACCGGTTGCTGGTGAACCTCGCCAGGAGTGCCTCGGCTCGGGAGCCGATCAGGTGCATGCGGATCCGCTGCTCGTCCGGGTCGGTGTGGGCGGGGGACTGGGTGACCTGCCCCGGCCACTTCCGGTAGAGCAGGCCCGGGGTGGCGATGAAGTACCCGGGCGCCACGGCGTTCGCGGCCAGCAGGAGGCCGGTGTCCTCCGAAGCGGGCAAAGGGGACCAGCCGCCCAACATCAGGAGCAGGTCGCGCCGGAGGCACAGGGTGGTGCCGTGGACCGGCGGGCGGTGGTTGTGCGTCCGCCAGTGCCGGAGCACGCTGCCCGGCGCGAGCACGCCCTCGGCCGGGTCGTCGTCGAAAGCGGCGTGGCTGCCGTCCGGGAGCAGGTCGAGCGCTTTGCACGTGGTCCAGCCGAGCGACTCGTCGGCCAGTGCGGTGATCTCCCTGGCGAGCGCGCCCGGCAGCAGGAGGTCGTCGGCGTCGAGGTTCTTCACCAGTTCACCGCGGGCGCGGCCGGCCGCCATCGTGCGTGTGACACCGGGGCCGCCTTTGCGGTTGTGCCCGGGGCGCACGCGCGGATCGTCGGGCAGGCGCCCGGTGAGCAGGTCGCCGTCCCCGTCGGCCTGCACCAGCCATTCCCACGACCAGCCCGCCGGAAGCTCCTGCGCCGCCAGGGAACGGTAGGTCTCGTCCAGATGGGCCAGGCTGGGCGGGTGGACCGGCGTGATCACGCTGACCAGCCCTCGCTCGACTCCGGTGTGCACGCCTGAACTCTACAAACCCGCCAGCAGCGCGGCGAAGCCGTCGAGGTGGCGGGCGAGGCCGTACTCGAACAGGCCATCCAGGTCCGCCACCGTCTCTTCGGGGATCGTGGCCAGCAGCGGGAAGCGGCCGCTGTCGAGCAGGTCGCCGGTGCGTTCGCGCTGCGTCAGCCACCACCCGGCCAGCGTCACGCCCGTCTCCAGTTCCGTTTCGGCCTCCGCCGCCATGGCCCGCGCCGCGCTGACGACCAGCGAGTGCAGGGTGAGCGCTTCCCGGACCTTGATTGCCGCGTCAAGGCCGAGCCCGTCGAGCGCACGCAACGTCCATTCGGTGTGCGCCATCATGTTCGGTACCAGCAACGGCCGTGTGAACGAAAGCGCGCGGCAGCCAGAGGTGACGTCGGCTCAACGCCCAGTGCCCGCGGGCGACGAGTTCGAGCTTGGCCCGCCAGCCGTCCGGGTCGGGGCTGGGCAGGTCCAGCTCGCCGAACACCTCGTCGGCCATCTGCGTGACCAGCTCGTTCTTGCTCGCGATGGGCCGGTACAGGGTCATCGGCCCGGCGCCGAGGTCCGCCGCGATCCGGCGCATCGACACCGCGTCGAGGCCTTCGGCGTCGGTGATCGCGGCGGAGGATGTGCCCGCGGTTCACCCCACGCTGCGGCGTCGCGGCGGGCTGACGTTGCCTGGCCCGCGCGCTCACCACCGTGCCCGCGCCGACCTTCGCCTCGACCAGCCCGTCGTCGCGAAGCGCGGCCAGCACCGTCGATTTGCCCGGGCACGGCGACGAGGCCTTCTACCCGCGCGCCTACCAGGCCCCGCAGGACCTCGAAGCGCTGGCCACCGAACCGTCCCCGCTGGCGAAGATCACCATCGACGACTACGTGGAACACGTGGTGGCGGTGGTGCGCCGCGCCCGGCGATTCGGGCCGGTGAGCCTCGCCGGAGCCAGCCAGGGCGGGGTCACGGTGAGCCGCGTCGGCAACGTCATCCCGGACGAGTTGGCGCGCGTGGTCTACGTCGCCGCGTGGCGCTCGGCGGATCCGGCGGTGTTCGACGCGGTCAAGCAGTGCCTGGCCGCCGACTTCAGCGACGAGGACGTGAGCAGGCTGCTCAACCGGCTGGAGCCCGACGAAACCGCCGCGATCCCGGCGAGTGAGGCACGCGGCGAGGCGCACACCTGGGGCCGATTCCCCGTACCTACGTGCGGGACGTCGAGGCACCGCACGCCGGCCCGTTCGACCGGCCCGAACTGGTGGACATCGTCAGCGAACTGGCGTCCTAGAAGGGCACCACGGCGAGTGTCCACGCCAGCAGTGGCGCGAGCACGACCACCGAGCCGCAGTAGGCCAGCATCTGCCGCTGGAAGCGGACCTTGTCCGGCACCTGGGCCTGGGCGAGGATGATGATCCCGTTGGTGGAGAACGGGCTCACGTCGACCACGGTGGAGCAGAACGCGAGTGCGACCACCACCCCGGCGACGCTCAGATCACCCTGTTCCAGCAAGGGAAAGGCGAGCGGCAACGCGATGCCGAGCGTGCCGATGGACGAGCCGAAAGCCGACACCACACCGACCGCGAAGCACAGCAGCAGCGCGGCGAACAGCGGTGAGCCGAGCGAAGCCGCGGCGTCGCCGAGCATGGCGAGCGTGCCGTTTTCCTTCAGCACCGCCATGTAGCTGAGCATTCCGCACACCAGCACCACGGCGGACCAGTTCACGTTGTCGAACCCGGCCTGGTGTGCGGCCGGTGAGGCGAGCAGCAGCAGGGCGCCGATGACAAACGCGGCCACGCCCACATCCACCCCGGCCGCACCGGCGACGAGCAGCGCGAGCATTCCGGTCAGCGTCACGACGCGCATTGGCGTCACCTCGGTGCGCGTCGCGGCTGGGGCGAGTGTCGCAAGTGGACCACCGGTACCGCCGGGTGCCGGTGGTACCGCCGGGTTCTCGGCAGGCCGGAAGAGACCGCGGCCGAGCACGCCGAACAGCAGTGCCGCGATCAGCAGGTTCAGTCCGAAGGGGACGGCGAACAGCAGCACCGGGCTGACGTCGAACCCGGCGTTGGCCACCACACCGGTGGTGAACGCGCCGTAGACGGTGATCGGGGAGAAGGCCGTGGACAGCATGCCGTGCAACAGCATGCCGCCCATCAGCAGCGGGTGGATCCGGTAGCGGGCGGCGATCGGCATCGCCACCGGCGCGAGCATCGCGGCCGCGAGCACCGACCCGAGCGACATCAGGATCGCGGCCAGCGCGAACATCACCCAGGCGATCGCCCACCGCCGGCCGCGCACCAGCTGCAGCGACGCGGTGATGACCAGGTCGATCGTGCCGTTCACCTTCGCCACGCCGAACAGCAGGGTGATCCCCGCGACCAGGATGAACACGTCACCGGGGAAGAAGGTGAGCACCTCCTCGAGCGAAACCCCGGAGAGCGCGCCGACGCCGAACGCGGCGACGAAGGCGAGAACGCCCATGTTGACCGGCAGCGCCGTGGCGGTGGCGAACACCGCGGCGAGCACCACCAGTGAAACGGCGTGGACCATGGCTGACCCTTTCCGATCACGCGAGCCCGGCAGGGGCCACGTCACCATTGACGAGGTGTCGAAAGAGCGGGGGTTTCAGGCCGCGCGGGCCAGCACGTCCTTGATCAGGGCGACCGCGCCGGCGAGCGCGCGCTCGTCGATCCCGGTGGGCACACCGCGCGCGTGCAGGTACGCCACCAAGTCTTCGGTGGCGAGATTGCCGTGGGCGCCCGGCGCGAACGGGCAGCCGCCGTAGCCGCCGGCGGCACTGTCGAACCGGGTGATGCCCGCGTCCACCGCGGCGCTCACGGTGGACAGTGCCTGCCCGTGCGCGTTGTGCAGGTGCAGGCCGAACTCGGTGTCCGGCAACGCGTTCCGGACGAAAGCCAGTGACCGGGAGACCTGGGCGGGCGTCGCGGTGCCGAGGGTGTCGGCGAGCCCGATCCGCCGGATGCCCATGTCCGCGAAGCGCCGGGTCACGGCGAGCAGGGCGGACGGCGGGACATCGCCGTCGAAGGGGCAGACGAACGCCGTCGAGATCCCGCCGACAAAACGCACGCCGGGGTTTTCCGCGACGGCCGTGGCGATGTCGTCCACCGCCGCGTCGACGTCACGCCCGGCGTTGGCGCGGCTGTGCCCGGGGCTGGCCGAGGCGACCACGACGATCTCCTCGGCACCGGCTTCGACGGCCCGCCGCACCCCGCGCGCGTTCAACGCCAGCACGCTGTACCGCACGTTTTCGCGGTCCGGCAGGCGGGGCAGGAGCTCTTCGGCCCCGGCCATCTGCGGAACGCGCCGCGGATCGACGAACGAAGCCGCCTCGATGTGCCGCACCCCGGCGGCGACCAGGGCTTCGGCGATCCGGACCCGGCCGGCGACGGGCACCACGACCGGTTCGTCCTGCAACCCGTCGCGCAGCACCACGTCGGTGATCGTGACCGCCATGCTCAGACCACCTTCCGCTCGCGATACGCCGCCAGTTCCTCGTCGGTGAGGCCGAGCAGCCCGCCCAGCACCTCGTCGGTGTGCTCACCCAGCTCGGGGCCTGCCCACCGGACCTCACCGGGCGTGGCGGGCAGGTGGGGCACGACGCCGGGGAAGCGGATGTCCTCCGGTTCGCCGTCCACCACCACCTTCATCGGGCGCAGCATGCCGCGCGCCTGGTAGTGCTCGTCGGCCGCGATGGCGCGCGCGTCGTAGACGGGACCGGCGGGCACACCGGCTTCGCCGAGGATGCGGACGGCATCGGCCGCGCTGTGCCGGGAGGTCCACGCCGTGATCGCCTCGTCGAGCTCGGTTTCCCTGGCGTAGCGGGCATCCCCGTCGGCCAGGGTGGGGTCGGCGGCGAGGTCGTCGCGGCCCACGGCCGACATCAGGCGGCCGAAGGCGCCGCTGGAGTTGCCCGCGATCATCACCGACTGGCCGTCCGCGGCCGGGTACACCCCGCTCGGCACCACGCCGGGCAGGTTCCCGGCGGTGCGTTCGCGTGCCGTGCCGTAGGCGTCGAGGTCGGGGATGAGCGACTCCATCATCATGAACACGGATTCGTAGAGCGCGACGTCGACCAGGCGCGGCCCGGCGTGGGCCTGTCCTCTCGCCTTGGCCAGCAACAGGATCAGCGCGCCGACCGCGCCGTGCAGACCGGCGGCGGTGTCGGCGATCGGGGCGGCGGGGCGCACCGGCGGCCGGTCGGGATAGCCGGTCACGTGCCGCAGCCCGGCGAACGCCTCGGCGACCCCGCCGAAGCCCGCGCGGTCCCGGTACGGGCCGGTCTGGCCGTAACCGGAGATCCGCACCACGACCACCTCGGGATTGGCTTCGGTGAGCCGGTCCGGCCCGAGCCCCAGCCGTTCCAGCGCGCCGGGCCGGAAGTTCTCCACCACCACGTCGGTGTGCCGCACCAGGTCCAGCGCGATCCGGCGGCCTTCGTCGCCGCGCAGGTCGAGGGTGACCGACTTCTTGTTGCGCGCGATGGTCCGGAACAGCATCGACGTGCTGCCCCGGCTGCGCCGCCAGCCACGCAGCTCGTCCCCGGTGACGGGCCGTTCGATCTTGATCACCTCGGCGCCGAAGTCGGCGAACAGGCGCGTGGCGAACGGGGCCGCGATGAAGCTCCCCAGTTCGAGCACCCGGATTCCGGTCAGCGGAGCTTCGGCCACGATGCGGCTCCTTATCGAATAATGAGAAGCACTGTCATATACCGATAAGCACGGTAGGTGCAGTGGTCCCCTGACCGCAAGGGCCGATCGGGGTCAGCGGTACCGCAGCGCGCCTTCGAGCTGGTCCGCGACCTGCTCGACGAGTTCGCCGTACTGGGCGGCCGGGCCGTCTTCGCGCACGCGGAACACCGGCGCGGCCAGGCAGACGGCGGCGATCACGGCACCACGGAACCGCACGCCCGCGCTCACCGAGCACAGTCCCGGCGTGCGCTCGGAAACGCTCTCGAACACGCGCTCCCCGGTGTCGGCGAGCAGGGCCTTCGCCGCCGATCCCTTGGCGGACAACGGCAACACCGTGCCGACCGGCAGCGACGCGCGAAGCTCCTCTGTGGACTCCGCGCACACCACGCACAACCGGTCGTCGCCGCGGCGCACCCACAACTGCGCGGTCTCACCCGTTTTCGCCCGCAGTTCCTCGAGCACCGGCAGCGCGGCGACGGTGACGGCGGAGGAGGCGAACCGCGGACCGAGGTGGTGGCGCGCGTCGGCGTCGCGTTGCAGCAGGCCGTGCTTGACCATCGCGGTGACCAGCCGGTGCGCGGTCGGCACCGACAGGCCGACCGCGCGTGCCAGCTCGCTCGCGCCCATCGGGTTCGCCTCGACCACGTCGAGAATCGCCATCACCCGGTCGAGGACGCCGACGCCGGTTGCTTCCCTGTCCGCCACGGAGCACACCGTAACCGGTGGTGCGGGCGGCCAGCCGGTTCCCCGCTCAGAGGGTGGCCAGCTCCGCGGCCAGGTCGTCCAGGCCGAGCGAGCCCGCCGACAGGGCGGCCATGTGCCAGGACTTGGCGTCGAAGGCCTCGCCCTTGGCCTTGCGCGCCGCTTCGCGGCCGTCCAGCCACGCCCGTTCGCCGAGCTTGTAGCTGATCGCCTGGCCCGGCCTGCTGAGGTAGCGGGTGATCTCGCTGTCGATGTACGAATCCGGTTCGCTGCTGTGCGCGGCGAACAGCGCACGGCCCAGGTCCGGCGTCCAGTGCTGCCCGGCGCCCACCGGCGAGTCGCCCGGGATCGGCAGTCCGAGGTGCATGCCGATGTCGATGATCACCCGGATGGCCCGCATCAGCTGCGCTTCCAGGTAACCCAGGCGCGCGCCGGGATCGCGGAGGTAGCCGAGTTCGTCCATCAGCCGTTCCGCGTACAGCGCCCAGCCTTCGGTGCACGCGCTGACCTGGCCGATCCCGGCCTGGAACGCCGACAGCCGGTCGGCGAGGTGCGCCCACTGCGCCATCTGCAGGTGGTGCCCCGGTACGCCCTCGTGGTACCAGGTGCTGATCAGGCTCCACACCGGGAAGCTGGTGCGCCCGAGCGTCGGCAGGTAGGTGCGGCCGGGCCGGGTGAACGACCGGTCCGGGCGGACGTAGTACGGCGCGGCCGCGCTGCCCGGCGGGGCTTCGTGGGCCTCCACCCGGCGGATGCGGCCGGCCAGGTCGAAGTGCGTGCCGTCCAGGTCGCGGATGGCCTCGTCCATCAAGCCCTGCAGCCGGGCGAGGATCGCGGGCACGCCTTCGGCGCGCTCGCCGTGCTCGTTCAGGTGTGCCATCGCTTCGCCGATCGACGCGCCGGGCAGCACCCGCGACGCCTCTTCGGTGATTTCCTCGCGCAGCCGGTGGAATTCGGCCCAGCCCCAGTCGTAGGCCTCCCGCGGGTCGAGGTTCGAGCCGGTCCACTGGCGCGCGGCCACCCGGTAGCGCTCCTCGCCGACGCCGTCCGGCGTGCCCTCCGTCCGCGGCAGGTAGTCCTCGGACAACCACCCGCCCAGTTCGCGCACGGCGGCACCGGCCTGGTCGGCGGCACGGTCGAGGTCACCGCGCAGGGAATCCGGAACCGTCGCTTTCGCGGCCAGCCCGGCGAACCAGCCGCGCCCGTCCGCGACCGCGGACCAGTCGGCCAGCTGCCCGGCCAGCGTCCGCACCTGGCGCGGCGCGGCGGTGAGCCCGCGTTCCGCGCCGGTGCGCAGCGACTCGGTGTACCCGGCGAGCGCCGCGGGCACGTTGGCCATCCGCCGCGCGATCACCGCCCAGTCGTCGTCCGTGGCGGTCGGCATCATGGTGAACACCAGCCGCGTGACGTGCACCGGGCCGAAGATGTTGGACACGTCGCGCAGGTGCTCACCCGCTTCGCTGACGGCCAGGTTCGAGCTGAGCCGCTCGCGCAGCAGGCGGGCGCAGCGCCGCTCGTCGTCGTCCTCCGGGGCGGACGTGCCGCCGACCGCGGCCAGTGTGCGCCGGTCGAGGTCGTCGCGGGCCTGCTGGCCGTCGGGGGAGAAGTCGGGCAACCGGTCGTCACCGGGCCGCAGGCCGGTCATCGTGCCGATGATCGGGTTGAGGTCGGCGAGGTCGTCGGAGTAGGCGTCGGCGAGGTCGCGGATCGCGCGGGCGGGAGAAGCCATACCGGCACCGTATCTTGGTGCGGTGGACCAGGGTGAGGTGCTCGACGGGCGCTACCGGCTCGTGTCGCTGATCGGCCGCGGTGCGATGGGGGCGGTGTGGCTGGCGCACGACGACCGCCTCGGGCGCGAGGTGGCGGTGAAACAGCTGCTGGTGGACGGCCACGACACCGCCGCGGTCGCGCGGGCGGTACGCGAGGGGCGCAACGCCGGACGGCTGCGGCATCCGAACGCGATCGCCGTGTTCGACGTGGTCGAGCACGACGGACGGCCCTGCCTGGTCCTGGAGTACCTGCCGTCGAAGAGCCTGGCCGCCACCGCGGGCCTGTCGCCGCGTGAGGTGGCCGCGATCGGCGCGCAGCTGGCGTCCGCGCTCGCGGCGGCGCACGACGCGGGCATCGTGCACCGCGACATCAAGCCGGACAACGTGCTGATCGGCGAGGACGGCACGGCGAAGATCACCGACTTCGGCATTTCCCGCGCCGAGGGGGAAGCAGCGGTGACCGCGACCGGCGTGCTGGCGGGCACGCCCGCCTACCTGGCGCCCGAGGTCGCGCGGGGCGGCGAAGCGGACAAGCGGTCGGACGTGTACTCGCTCGGCGCGACGCTCTACGCGGTGCTGGAAGGCGAGCCGCCGTTCGGGATCGAGGACAACGCGATCGCGATGCTGCACAAGGTCGCGGGCGGCACGATCACGCCACCCCGCCGCGCCGGTGAACTGACCGGCGCGCTGCTGTGGCTGCTGCACGAGGACCCGGTGGCGCGCCCGTCGATGGCGTCCGCGCGCGAGGTGCTGGCCGCGGCCGCCGAGGGGCGCGAGGTGGCACCGCCGTCACCGAAGACGCCGACACTGCTGCTGCCCACGCGGCGGTGGCTGTCCCGCCGGACCGTGCTCGCGGGCACCGGCGCCGCGGCGCTGGTGGCGGCCGGTGTGGTGGTCGGGTCCCTGCTCAGCAGCCCGGATTCGACCGGCTCGGCGGCCCCGCCCGCGACCTCGTCTGCACCGCCGGTGGCTGACTGCGGCGCGCGGTTCACCGTGGGCGGCTCGTGGCCCGACGGCTACCAGGCGGCGGTGACCCTCCGGAACTCCGGCGACCGCGCGCTCACCGGCTGGCAGCTGAGCTGGACGATGCCGGACGGGCACCGCGTGGACAACCTGTGGGGCGGCCAGTTCACGCAGACCGGCACCGCGGTGTCGGTGACCAACGCCGACTACAACGTCACGGTCCCCGCCGGGGGCTCGGTGGAGGTCGGCATGACGGTGCGGGCGTCCACCGGCACCCGCGACGCACCGGAGGTCCGCTGCGAAGAGCGTTGACAGCCGGGCCTAACTGGAACTAACTTGGTTGCAGTTCGAAGGTCGCGAAGGGGGCACGGGTGGGACTCAGCAGCCGGAGTGCGGTGGCGATCCACGCGCTGACCCTGCTGGGGCGCTGGGAGGACCGGTCGCTGACCTCCGCGGAGATCGCGGACAGCCTGAACAGCAACGCGGTGCTCGTGCGCCGCATTCTCGGCGGCCTGCGCGACGCCGGTCTGGTGCTGGCCACCGAGGGGCGGGGCGGCGGCTGGTCGCTGGCCCGCGCGCCACGCGAAATCACGCTCTACGACGCGTATGCGGCGGTCGAGGCGGGCCCGGTCCTGTCGCGGCACGCCCATCCGCCGAGCGAGGCGTGCGAGGTCGGGCGCCACATGCAGGCGCTGGTCGACGCGGAGTTCCGGGAAGCGGAGCACGCGCTGGCGCAACGGCTGCGGCAGACGACCATCGCGCAGCTGGTCCGGCAGGTGGTCGCGCTCGAACGCGGCGCACCGGCCGGACGGTAGTACCCGGCGGAGGGTTCTCCGCCTTTCTTTTTGCCCTAACTGTAACCGTTGTAGTTGCAGTTTATCGAGAGGAATCCCGGATGACCGCAACACCTACCGCCACGCGCGGCCTGCTGGCGGTGCTCCTGCCGTCGATGCTGGTCACGGTGATCGCCAGCGACATGGTCAACCTGGTGCTCCCGTCGATCGGCGCCGAGTTCGACGCCACCGAAGCGGAACTCGCCTGGGTGGTCACCGGCTTCCTGCTGGTGTTCTCCGTTGGAATTCCCTTCTACGGCCGCATTTCCGACCGGGCCGGGCTGCGGCAGCTGTTCGCCTTCGCGTTGCTCGCCTACGCCGCCGGGAGCCTGGTCTGCGCGCTCGCCCCGGAACTGCTCGTCCTGGTGCTCGGGCGGATCGTGATGGGCGCGGGCGCGGCGGCGATCCCGGTGCTCTCGATCGTCGCGGTGACCCGGCTGGTGCCACCGGACCGGCGCGGCATGGGGATCGGCGTGGTGTCCGCGGCCGCCGGGATCGGCACCGCCGCGGGACCGGCGCTCGGCGGCGGCATCGGCCAGGCGCTCGGCTGGCCCGCGTTGTTCTGGCTGATGTTCGCCGCCGCGCTGGTGCTGCTGCCGGCCGCATGGCGTGTGCTGCCCGGTGCGCCGCCCGCCGCGGCCGGCCGGTTCGACCTGCTCGGCGGAATCCTGCTCGGGCTCGGTGCCGGGACCGTCCTTTTCGGATTCACGCGGGCGCAGGCCGCCGGGTTCGCCGCGCCTTCCGCGTGGGGCAGCCTGGTGCTGGCCGTGGTGGCGCTCGGGTTGTTCGGGTGGCGCACGACCCGCGTCGCGCGGCCGTTCGTGCCGCCCGCGTTGTTCGGCAACCGGGTCTACCGGGCCGCGGTGGTGGTCGCCTTCCTGGCCATGACCGTCAACCTGGGCGGGCTGGTTTTTGTGCCGCTGCTGGTGGTCGAGGTCAACGGGCTCACGCCGGGGGAGGGCGCGCTGGTGATGATCCCGGCCGGGCTCGCCGTCGCCGCGTTGTCACCGGTGATCGGGCGCGTCGCGGACCGGACCGGCACCCGGCCGCTGGTACTGGCCGGGCTGGTGGTGATGGGGTTGTTCTCGCTGTTCCTGGCGTTCTCCGCCGGGTCGGTGCTGCTGGCCGGGGTGGGCGTTCTCGGGCTGAGCGCCGGGGTCATCTTCGTGCTGACGCCGATCATCAGCGCGGCGGCGGGCGCGCTGCCCGCCGAGCAGGTCGGCGTGGGGCTGGGCATTCTGCAGGGCGCGCAGTTCCTGGGCGCCGGCGCCGGTCCGGCGTTGTTCGGCGTGCTCGTGACGGCGAGCAGGGAAGCCGGTAGCCTCGCCGTCGATGCTTATTCGGCCGTTTTCCTGGCCATGGGCGTCGTGGTGGTGTTCGCGCTGGCGGCGGCTTTCCGGATGCGCATCCCCGGATAAGGGGAGGGAATTCCCGCTTTTCTCGCCCGGTCGGGGGTAATTCCTTCGTTCGATGACGTGCCGCCGGTTCCCCGGCCCGAGAATCGGGCGCATGCGTGTACGGCGGTTCGCCTCGGTTTCTGCTGGTGTCGCGGCTGTGGTGGGGGTGGTCGTGGCCGTGGTGGCCGCTCCCGGCGCGGTCGCGGCGACCCTGCCGGGCGGACTCGGGCCGTGCGCCGGGAATGCCTGTCCCGGCAAATACCCGCCCGTCGGCAACGGTTCCTTCGCCGGTCGGGACAACGGCATCAATGTTTATGTCGGCGGTGGTTTCCAGGTGCGCGGTTCGGCCGCGGAAGCCGAGGGCCGCGTGGTCGTGCTGGGTGATTTCGACCAGGCGAAGGCGGCCGGAGTGTCCTCTGTGTACAACGTCGGCATCGCCGGGGTCGGCTCCAGGGTGCCGCCGCCGGACGGCGCGGACTTCCTGACCACCGGCGGCGACGTGCGCGTCGCCGGTGGGCAGCGGCTCCTCGCCGACGGCGGTGTGGTCCGGCACGCGGGCTCGCTCACCGGGACCGTCACCGGAACGCTGGTGGCGGATCCGGACGCGGCCAAGCCGTATCTCGGGCTGCGTGCGCAACTCGAGGCCGCGAGCCGCTGCTACACCCGCCCGGCGGCGACCGGCACCGCGCGCAACCAGGGTTACCGCACGCTGTTCACCGGGGACGGGCAGTCCGCGCTCCAGGTGTTCACTGTGGACTTCGACCTGACCGGGCCGGGCGGCGGCATGCAGGGCATCGAGTTCGAAGGCATTCCGGCGGGGGCGACCGTGCTGGTCAACCTGGTCGGCGCGGCGCGGACCATCAACACCTACAGCGGCGACCTCGCCGACCAGGATCCGCTGAACAAGCTGCGGGAGCGGCTGCTGTGGAACTTCCCGGACGCCGGTGAGGTGCGGATCGCCGGTGGTGCGCAGTTCCAGGGGAGCGTGCTGATCGGCAACCCGGACAGCCTCGCCACGATCACCGCCTCCGGCATGAACGGCCGGTTCTTCACCACCGGTTCGCTACTCCACACCTCGGCGGCGACCGGCGGGGGCGGGCAGGAAATCCACGCGTACCCCTTCGACGGCGACCTGCCCGACTGCACCACCCCGCCCACCACTGACCCCACTTCCACCGAGCCCACCACCACCGACCCCACCACAACCACAACGGAACCCACCACCACAACCACCGAGCCGACCACGACCGAGCCGACCACGACGACAACCGAGCCCACCACGACCACGACAACCACGACCGAGCCCAGCACCACGACCACCGAGCCCACGATCACTGAGCCCACGATCACTGAGCCGACGACCACCACGACGGAGCCGACCACCACCACGACCGAGCCCACCACCACGAGCCCGACGACCACCACGACGGAGCCCACGGCAACAACCGAGCCGACCACAACCGAACCGACGACCGAGCCCACCAGCACCACCACAGGCCAGACCACCACGACCGAGCCCGCCACCACGAGCCCGACGGCCACCAAGCTCACCTCGAGCAAAGCCCCCGGCGGCAGCTCGACCAGCAAGCAACCGATAGCGCCCCATCCCGGCGGCGGTCCAGCCGGCCACCGTCCCCTGGCGTCGACCGGGATCGACGTCCGCGTGCCCCTGATCCTCGGGCTGGGCATGCTCGGCCTCGGCGCCGTCCTGGTGGCCGTCGCGGTCCACCGCAACCGCCGCGAATCCTGACCCGGCTACCGGCTGATGCTCCGCAGGTGCGTCCGCAGCACGGCGTGCATCAGCTCAGGCGTCATCCGGTCCGGCTGAACGACGCCGTCGGTGAGCAGCCCGTCGACGAGCGCGGCGAGGCGTTCGGTCTCGACGTCGATGTCGAGACCCTCGCGCAGGGCACCGCGTTGCGCGGAACCTTCGAGGATCCGGCGCATCAGCAGGCGCACGCCGTCGTAGAGCCTGCGTAGCAGCGGCCGCAGCTGCGGGCTCGTGCGCGCCGCGTCGGCGAAGGCCAGCCACACGACGGCTTCGGTGTGGCGTTCGTCGTCCATCGGCAGCAGTTCCGCCAGCAGGTCCTCGACCGCCGCCAGCCGCGCCTCGTCGCTCGGCCCGGTCTTGGCGGGTTCGACCTTGGCCAGCACGCGGGCCGAGATCCGCTCGACGAACACTTCGAGCGCGAACTCGATCATCTCCTCGCTGCCGGTGAAGTAGTGCCGGACGGACCCGGTGGCCAGCCCGGCCTCGGCGGCCACGTTGCGCAGCGACGCCTGCGGCAGCCCGCGCGCGGCGACCACCCGGAACACCGCTTCGGCCACGGCGGTCCGCCGGGTCTCCGGATCGACGATCTTCGGCACGGTTGCCTTTGTAGCACAGCCTTGCTAATTTAAATGGCACAGCTGAGCTAAAAAGCTCACCCAGCACAACGGAGGGGGCCCGAGTTGCCTGGTTGGCTGACCGTCGTCCTGGTGGTCGCGGGGATCGGTTACACCATCGCGCGGCGCGCCATCGGCGAACCGCTCGCCGCGCGCGACCTGTTCGCCACGCCGGTGATCCTGCTGGCACTGGGCGTGCACCGGGTGTCCGAGCACGGGCACCTCGCCGCCGCGGACTGGTTCTGGCTCATCTGCACCGGGGTGGTGGGGCTCGCGTTCGGGGTGTGGCGCGGCACGACGGTGCGGCTGGCGGTCCGCGACGGCGTGCTCTGGCAGCGGTATCCGGCACGCGCGTACCTCGTCTGGGTGGTGTCGCTGGCGGGCAACGCTGCGCTCGGCTTCCTCGCGCTGTCCGCGGGCATGGCGGGTGACCTCCGGTCGATGCCGCTGTCGATCGGGGTCGGCCTGCTGGGGGAGGCGCTCGCGATCGGTGCGCGCGGGATGGCGGCGGGCGTGCCGTTCGCGCCCAGTGGCGCCGGGCATCCCGGCCTCCGGTTCGGCGCGCGCCCGGCCGAACTGCCGGACGCGCCCACTCTGCGGCAGGCTGTGCTGACCCTGTCCGGCGTGCGGCACTGAGGCCGCGCCTACCATCTACGCGTGGCAGAGCCTCCCGAAGCTGACCGGCCGGATGACTTCCTGTCCTTTGTGGACGTCGCGCTCGACCGGACCCAGGAACTGCTGCCCGGCACCGACCGGGCCGCGATGTCCATGGTGCTGCTGACCCACCGGGTGGCGAACGCGCTGGTCTACGACCTCGAATCGACCGTGCACCGGCCAGCCGGGTGGAGCTGGTCGGCGTTCCGGCTGCTGTTCACGCTGTGGGTGTCCGGCCCGCAGGAACCCAGCCGGGCCGCCGAGCTGACCGGGATGAGCCGGGCCGCGGTGTCCAGCCTGGCCAAGACCCTCACCACGGCGGGCCTGCTCGACCGGATGCCCGGCGAGCGGGACCGGCGGGCCGTGCGGCTGGGCCTGACCGACGCCGGCCGGGAGCGGCTGGAAGAGGCGTTCCGCAGGCACAACGACCGCGAACGGTCCTGGGCCGGTCTGCTCGAACCCGGCGAGCTGGAGGCGCTCAACCGCATCCTCACCAAGCTCGCCACGGCCGCGCACACCGAGGACTGGGTCAACCTGCGCTTCTGAATTCCTGTGATCCAGCTCACGCTGGTGTCCGTGGCCGGGGTCACGTACGTTCCCGGGTAATCAAACCTTTGATTATCTGCTGGGAAAGGGACTGCCGATGACGCACAGCCCTCCGCTCGCCCCGCCCGCCCAGTCCGCGCAACTGCGGCGCGTGGTCGGCGCGAGCCTGGTCGGCACCACGATCGAGTGGTACGACTTCTTCATCTACGCCTCGGCCGCCGGCCTGGTGTTCGGCACGCAGTTCTTCCCCGCGCTGGACGGCACGGCGGCGCTGCTGGCCTCCTTCGCCACGCTGGGCGTGAGCTTCGTGGCGCGGCCCGTCGGCGGCATCGTGGCCGGGCACCTCGGCGACCGTTACGGGCGCAAAGCCGTGCTGGTGGCGACGCTGCTGCTGATGGGCATCTCCACGGTCGGTGTCGGCGTGCTGCCGTCCTACGGCTCGATCGGCGTCGCCGCGCCCGTGCTCCTGGTGGTTCTCCGCTTGCTGCAAGGACTTTCCGCCGGCGGGGAGTGGGGCGGGGCCGCGCTGATGTCGGTCGAGCACGCGCCACCGGGCCGTCGCGGGTTCTTCGGCTCCTTCCCGCAGATCGGCGTGCCGATCGGGCTGCTGCTGGCGAACCTGGTCTTCTTCACCGTTTCGTCCGTCACCACCGCCGAGCAGTTCCAGGCCTGGGGCTGGCGCGTCCCGTTCCTGCTGTCGGTGGTGCTGATCGGGGTCGGGTTCTTCGTCCGCGCCAAGGTTTCCGAGAGCCCGGTGTTCACCGAGCTGCGTGACCGCCGGACGCGGCGCGCGGCCCCGCTGCCGCACCTGTTCCGCACCAACCGGCGTGAACTGCTCGTCGCCATCGGGCTGTTCATCGCCAACAACATGGTCGGCTACATCCTGATCGCGTTCATCAACTCCTACGGCACGCGCACGCTCGGCCTGTCCAGCACCACCATGCTGTTCGTCGGCATGGTCGGCGCGGTCGCCTGGGGGGTGTTCACCGTCCTTTCCGGACACTGGTCGGACCGGTGGGGCCGTCGCCGCACCTACCTCGTCGGCATCGTGGCGATGGGCGCGTGGACCTTCCCGTTCTTCCTGCTCTTCGACACCCGGTCGGTGCCGCTGATGCTGGCTTCGGTGATCGTGCTCGCGTTCGGGCTCGGCCTGACCTACGGCCCGCAGGCCGCGACTTACGCGGAACTGTTCCCGGCTTCGGTGCGCTACAGCGGCGTTTCCTTCGCGTATGCGTTCGGCGCGATCCTCGGCGGCGGGTTCGCGCCTCTGGTCGGAACCTGGCTGATCGGCGTCACTGGCACTTCTTTGTCGGTGTCGGCCTACATGCTGCTCGCGTGCCTGATCACCTTCGCCGCCGTGCTCGCCCTGCGCGAGCGCCCCGCCGCCGAACGCGAGGCGTTCGTGCTGGCGACAGACTGAATTCCGCACCACGAAAGGAAAACCATGGCCAAGCCGTTCGCGTCCTCCGCCGACACCGCCGCCAAGGAGCAGACCCTGGAGGTGCTCGCCGACGGCGTCTACGCGCTGACCGCCGAGGGCGACCCGAACATCGGCGCGATCGAGGGCGAGGACTTCCTCGTCTGCTTCGAGGCGCTCGCCACCCCGGTCGCCGCGCGCAAGTGGCTGGCGAAACTGCGCGAGCACACCGGCAAGCCCGTGCGGTACCTGGTGCTTTCGCACTACCACGCGGTGCGTGTGCTGGGCGCCAGCGCGTTCGGCGCCGAGACGATCGTCGCGCACGAGACCACCGCCGCGTTGATCGCCGAGCGCGGGAAACAGGACTGGGAAAGCGAATTCGCCCGCATGCCGCGCCTGGCCGAGGCCGCGGACTCGGTGCCCGGTCTCACCTGGCCGACGCTCACCTTCGCCGACCGCCTGACCATCGACCTCGGTGGCGACCGCGGCGAGCTGGTGCTGCAGTGGCACGGCCGCGGCCACACCGAAGGCGACATCACGGCCTGGCTGCCACAGCGGAAGATCCTGTTCGCGGGCGACCTCGTGGAGGCCGAGGCGGCGTTGTACACCGGGGACGCCTTCCACCGCGAATGGGCCACGGGCACGCTGGACGCGGTGCAGGCGCTCGGCGCGGAACAGCTGGTCGGCGGGCGTGGCGCGGTCAGCCGGGGCCGGGCGGCCGTCGATGCCGCGATCGAGCAGACGCGCGGTTTCCTGGAGGTGATGATCCGCGAGGTCGGTGCCGTGCGGGAGCGCGGCGGCACGCTCAAGGAGGCCTTCGACGCCACGCACGCGGCGCTGGTGGACGACTACGGCCACTGGCCGATCTTCGAGCACTGCCTGCCGTTCGACGTCTCGCGGTTGTGGGACGAGCTGTCCGGCATCGAGCGCCCGGTGATCTGGACCGCCGAACGCGACCGGGAGGTGTGGGCGCAACTGCAGGGCTGAGCACTCGGGCTGGAAAGGAGTCCTTCATGGCTGAACCGTGGCCGCTGGAGCCGGTTCTCGTGCTGGGCGCGGGGCCGGTCGGCCAGACCACGGCGCTGCTGCTCGCGCGGCACGGCGTGCCGTCGATCGTGCTCGACCGGCGCCCGGCCCGCGACCTGGCCGGGTCCAAGGCGATCTGCCAGCAACGCGACGTGCTCGACATCTGGGAGGCGGTCGGCGCGGGCCGCCGCATCGCCGACGAGGGCGTCACCTGGACCACCGCCCGCACCTTTCACGGCGAAACCGAGCTGTTCAGCTACACCTTCGCCGAGCCGGGCACGCCGGAGTTCCCGCCGTTCGTGAACCTGTCGCAGAGCCGCACCGAGGAGATCCTCGACGAGCGGATCGCCGCCGAGCCGCTGGTGGACCTGCGCTGGGGGCACGAGGTGACCGGCATCGACCAGGACACGACCGGGGTGACGGTCACGGCGGGTGACCGGTCGCTGCGGGGTTCCTACCTGGTCGTGTGCACCGGGGCCCGCAGCGACGAGCTGCGCCGCCTGCTCGGGGTCCGGTTCGACGGCGAGTCCTTCGACGACCGGTTCCTGATCTGCGACATCCGCGCCGACCTGCCCGGCTGGGCCACCGAACGGCGGTTCTACTTCGATCCCGCGTGGAACCCCGGCCGCCAGGTGCTCATCCACCCGTGCCCCGGCTCGACCTACCGCATCGACTGGCAGGTTCCGGCGGGCTACGACCTCGACGCCGAGGTCGCCTCCGGGGCGCTGGACGCCCGGATCCGCCGGATCATCGGTGACCGCGAGTACGAGATCGTCTGGAAGTCGGTCTACCGCTTCCACTCGCGCGTGGCCGACCGCATGCGGTGCGGGCGCGTGCTGCTCGCGGGGGACGCGGCGCACCTGGTCTCGCCGTTCGGGGCGCGTGGGCTGAACTCCGGCGTCGGCGACGCGGAGAACGCGGCGTGGAAGATCGCGTACGCCGGCCGTGGCTGGGCGCCGGAGGAACTGCTGGAGAGCTACCACGACGAACGGCACGCGGCGGCACGCGAGAACATCGCGGTCACCACGGCGACCATGGACTTCCTGGTGCCGCCCGACAAAGCCCGCGCGCGGCAACGAAGTGCGGTGCTCGCGCGTGCGGCCGTCGATCCGGAGGCGCGGGCGGCGGTGGATTCCGGGCGGCTCGCCGAGCCGTTCTGGTACGTCGATTCCCCGCTGACCACGCCGGATCCGGCGCGTCCGTTCGGCGGCCGCCCGCCACGTGGTGAGGTGCCGCCCGCCGGGCCGGGGGTGCTGCTCCCGGACGCGCCCGTGGTGGTGCCCGGGATCGGGCCGACGCGTGCTCGTGCCATCGCCCGCGACGGTTTTCTGCTGCTCAGCACGATCGAAGTAGTCGCGCCCGGCCGCGCGCGGGTGCTCCGGCTCGCCGAAATCGATCCGGACGGCGCACTGACCACCGCGCTCGGCGCCAAGCCGGGTGAGGTGTGGGTCGTCCGGCCGGACGCCCACGTCGCGGCCGTGCTCACCGAGCCGTCACCGGCGGAGATCGAGGCCGCGCTGGCGCGAGCGGCAGGCCGATACAGTGGACCCGTGTTCCGGACGGAGGCCGTATGAGCAGTCGAATTCCCGCTGTGGCAAGGCATCTCTGCGACGACGCGGCGGTGTTCCCGCCGGGTTTGGCGCCACTGCCCGACGCGGTCCGCGCCTATCTCGGCCGGGCCGGTGCTTGGTACGAGGACCTGGTCGGCCCGCTCGTGCTGGCGGCGAAGGCGCTCCCGGAGCTGGGTTCGCTGCTGCCGGACGACGGTACGCGGCTACCGCTCTCGGTGACCCTGCCCGACGGCCCGGCCGGGTTGCCGGGCGTGCTGGACGCGGTGGCGGCGCTGCCGGTCGAGCTGCGGTCGATCGAGGTGGCCGTGCCCGCCGGCCTGGCGGTCACCGACTTCCTGGCCCAGCTCGACGACGCGCCCGAGGTGGACGTCTACGTCGAGGTGCCGCGTGACGACCGGCGGCCGCGGGTGCTGGACGGCATCGCCGGGCGGTACCGCGCGAAGTTCCGGACCGGCGGCGTGCGCGCGGACCTCTACCCGGACGAAGCCGAGCTGGCCGCCGCGATCGCCGCGGTGGTCGCGGCGGGCGTGCCGTTCAAGGCCACCGCCGGACTGCACCACGCGGTGCGCAACACCGACCCGGAAACCGGGTTCGAGCAGCACGGCTTCCTCAACCTCCTGGTCGCCACGGACGGCCTGCTCGACGGCGGCTCCACCGAGGACGCCGCCGCCGTGCTGGCCGAACGTGACGGCGCGAAGCTCGCCGGTACGCTCGCTGCGCTCGGCGAGGAACGTGCCGCGGCGGTCCGCGCGTCGTTCACCTCGTTCGGCACCTGCAGCATCACCGACCCGCTCACTGAACTGGTGGAGCTGGGCCTGGTCACCGCGCCGCGATCCGGCGCCGGTACGGAAGGGACAACCGCATGACCGTGATCCGAGTCCCGGACGGCTCGCCGTTCGGCCACGACAACCTGCCGTACGGGGTGTTCTCCCGGCCGGGAGAGGCGCCCCGCGCCGGGGTGCGGCTCGGGGATTCCGTGGTGGACCTGGCGATCCTGCTCGGTGACGACGTGTTCGCCGCGTCGTCGCTGAACCCGTTCCTGGCGCAGGGTCGCGCCCGCTGGACCGAGGTGCGTGCCCGGATCGGCGAGCTGGTCGCCGGGGACGTGCCGGACCAGGCGGTCCATCCGGTCGCGCAGGTCGAGCTGCACCTGCCGGTCGAGGTCGCGGACTACGTGGACTTCTACGCCTCCGAGCACCACGCGTCGAACCTCGGCAGGTTGTTCCGGCCGGACTCCGAGCCGCTGATGCCGAACTGGAAGCACCTGCCGGTCGGTTACCACGGCCGCGCCGGGACCGTGGTGGTCTCCGGCACCGACATCGTGCGGCCGTGCGGCCAGCGCAAGGCGCCGGACGAGACCGCGCCGACCTACGGCCCGAGCCGGCGGCTGGACATCGAAGCCGAGCTGGGTTTTGTGGTCGGCACCGGCTCGCCGCTGGGCTCGCGCATCGGCGTCGGCGAGTTCGACGAGCACGTTTTCGGCGCGGTGCTGGTCAACGACTGGTCCGCGCGTGACCTGCAGGCCTGGGAGTACGTGCCGCTCGGCCCGCACCTCGGCAAGAGCTTCGCCACCTCGATCTCGCCGTGGGTGGTCCCGATGGACGCGCTCGCCGCCGCCCGCGTCCCGTTGCCGGGGCAGGACCCGGAACCGCTGCCGTACCTGCGCGGCGGGCAGTGGGGGCTGGACATCGACCTGGCGGTGGAGTGGAACGGCGAGGTCGTCGCCCGGCCGCCGTACCGCGAGATGTACTGGTCGCCGGCGCAGATGCTGGCGCACCTGACCGTCAACGGCGCTTCGGCGCGCACCGGTGACCTGTTCGCCTCCGGCACCATCTCCGGTCCGGAGAAGGAGCAGCGCGGGGCGTTCATCGAGCTGACCTGGGGCGGGCGCGAACCGGTGGTGGTCAAGGGTGAGGAACGCACCTTCCTGGCCGACGGCGACGAGGTGACGATCACCGCCACCGCGCCGGGCGCGAACGGCGGCCGGATCGGCTTCGGTGAGGTCACCGGCACGATCCGCCCGGCCGCCGGGGACTGAGCCGTGACCGGATTCGGCATCCCGCGCCCCGAGGTGCTCGAAGCCAGGCAGAAGCTGGTGCTCGACCACTTCCGCGACGAGGTCGCGCAGGACTGGGACGCCACCCTGTCGACCTTCCCGCACCCGCACTACGAAGTGATCGCGACGATGACCGTGCACGACGGCGAAAGCGCCGTCCGCGGTTACTACCACGACACCCGGACAGCGTTTCCCGACCAGCGTCACGAGCTGATCGCCCTGCGGCACAGCGCCGACGCGGTGATCGTGGAGTTCTGGCTGCTCGGCACGCACCTGGGGCCGTTCGGCAAGCTGCCGCCGACCGGCTCGAAGTTCCGGGTGCGCATGACGGCGTACTTCATCTTCGACGCCGGCGAGAACCTGGTGTGCGAGCGGATCTACTTCGACACGCTGTCCCTGCTCAAGCAGCTCGTCGGCGGGATCGACAAGCGGAAGCCGAAGAACTGGCTGCTGCTGGTCAGGCTGGTCCGCGGGCTGCTCGCGATGACCGGTGAGCAGCCCGACCGGCGCCTGGTCGAAACCACCGAACCGGCCGGGCTCACGGGCCCCGGTTCTCCAGCTCCCGGATGAGTGCCTGGCAGCGGCGGTCAGCGGAGAGGTAGGCGTCGGCGAAAACGTTGACCACCCCGCGCAGCAGGGCCCACGGTTGCCAGGCGGCGGGCGCCAGCGTGCGCCCGGCACGGCGAGCGATGGCGTCGGCGAGCACGCGGGCCGCCTGCTCGGCGGTGATCCGCCGCCGCAACGGCCGCGGCAGGCGGGCTTCCAGCGCGCGGCCCAGCGGGTCATCGTCCAAAGTGGTCCGCGCGAGCTGGGTGTCGACCACGCCGAAGTACGCGACGCCGACGCTGACACCGTGCGCGGCGAGTTCGAGCCGCAGCGCGCGGCCCAGCTGCTCCGCACCGGCCTTGCTGATCATGTACGCGGCGCCGCCGGGGCCGGGGGTGAAGGCCGCCGCCGAGGAGATCACCACGATGTGCCCGCGGCGGGTGATCACGTCCCCGATCGCGGGCCGGACCGAGTTGAACACGCCGGTGACGTTGACGTCGAGCACGCGGTCGAACTCGGCGTCGTCGATCTGGCGCAACGTCGCGGGCGGCGGGGTCACGCCCGCGTTGGCCACCACCACGTCCAGTCCGTGCGCGCGCTGGGAAAGCTCCCGCACCGCGTCGGCCGTCGCCGTGCGGGAGCGGACGTCCGCTGCCGCGGTGTGCACGCGGGAGCCGAGCGCCGCCGCGGCCTTGGCGAGCGCGTCGGCGTCGCGGTCCAGCAACGCGAGCACAGCGCCGCGCGCGTGCAGTTCGTGTGCCAGCGCCAGCCCGATTCCGGCGGCACCGCCGGTGATCAGCACGGCCTTGCCCGCGATGTCGTAGCTTCGCCCGCCGGGCAGCGGAAGCCCGAGGTCGCGCAGGGTCGACGTGACGGCGTTCATCGGTTCTCCCTGTCCAAGCGGTCCACGCGGGAAACCACACCAGAAGCCCAGCCGCCGGTGACCCGCCGCAGCACGGGACCGGATGCGGCGAGCACCGGCACCAGCCACGGCGCGGCGTCCACCGCGAAGGTCCAGCACAGCCGCGTCCCGCCCGTTTCGGGGAGTAGCCTGAGGTCCTCGGCGAACCGCCGGAAACCCGGCCGGTTCGCGGCTTCCGCGCTGAACGTCATCCGGCTGCCCTCGTCCCAGCGGTAGAACCGCTCGCGCAGCGAGGCCACCCCGCCGACGGTGACGGTCCTGGTGGTGCCCACGCCGAACGGCCGGGGTGAGGTCCATGCGGCGCCGGTGATCAGCTTCGACCACGACACCAGCGCGTCGTCCGCGGCGAGCACCTGCCACACACGCTCGGGCGGCGCGGCGATGTGGACCTCGTGCGGGAACCGGAACCGCGCGGTCCGGAGAAAGTTGTCGTCGCTCTCGGCGAGCGGGTACCACCGCGCCACGGTGTCCCCTTTCGGTCGGTTCACAGGTCGATGACCAGCGAGGAGGAGGTCGCGCGGGACACACAGACGAGCATCGAACCCGGCTCGGCGGGCAGGCGGCCGCGGTGCTCCACTTCGCCGTCGAGCACCCGGACGCGGCACGTACCGCAGAACCCCTGCTGGCACGAGTACGCGACGCCGGGCAGCTCACGCCGGGTCGCCGCCAGCGCGCTTTCGTCCCCACCCACGCGCACGGTGCCGCCGCTGCGCGCGAGGTGCAGGTCGAACGGCTTGCCCCCGGTCACCGGCAGCGGGCTGAACCGCTCGGTGTGCAGCGAAGCACGCGGGTTGATTTCCCGCAGCAGCTCACGCGCCCCTTCGGCGAGCGGCGGCGGCCCGCACAGGTACACGGCGGCGCCCGGTTCCGCGAGCGGCAGGATGGCGGTCATGTCGGGCACGCCGTGCTCGTCGTCGGGGCGGACGTCTACGTCGCCGAGCGCGCCCAGTTCGCCGAGGAACGGCATGCTCGCGCGCGACCGGCCCAGGTAGACCAGGCGCCACGGCGTCCCGCGCCGGTGACACGCGCGCACCATCGGCAGGATCGGCGTGATGCCGATGCCACCCGCGACGAACAGGTGCGAATCCGCGTCGACCAGCTGGAACGCGTTGCGCGGACCGCGCACGCGCACCCTGCCGCGCAGCCCGTCGTGGATTTCGCCGGACGCGGCCCCGATGCGGCGGACCGCGATCCGGTAGGTCCGGCGGTCGGCCGGGTCACCACACAGCGAGTACTGGCGCTGCCTGCCCGACGGCAGGAACAGGTCGAGGTGCGCGCCGGGGAGCCACGACGGCAGCTCGGCGCCACCGGGGTCGGCCAGCGTCAGGCTGATCACGTCCTCGGCTTCCGGTGCCGTACGCACGACCGCCAGGTCCAGGTCGAATCCCGTGTGGCGCACCGGATTCGGCCGCGACAGCAGGGGAGCGACGCGGCTGGTGGCGAACACGCGCCGGTACCCGCCGCTCGCCGCCGCGACCAGCCGCAGTGCCTTCGACGGCGTGAAGGCGGTCATCGGGCGGCGTGGTTGGCGGCGGGGGAGCGGGCGAGGTACCGCACCGCCTGGTCCATGCTGCCCAGCTGGGACGGGTGGAACCGCGGGTGCAGGTACTTCGGGATCTCGGTGACGAAGATCGTGGCCTTCGGGATCACCTCGCGCCGCGTCGCGCTGAGCAGCTGCCACGGCCAGCACCGGCCCTTGCCCGGCGTCGGATCCTTGCGGTGCAGGTGACCGGCCGTGGTCAGGAACAACACGGCGAGGGTGAAACTGGCCAGCAGCGCCGTGCGCACGCGCCGCGCGTAACCGCCGTCCACGTGCATGAAGGCGTCGAAGGCGACGTTGCGGTGCTCGACCTCTTCGGCGCCGTGCCAGCGGATCAGGTCCAGCATGGTCGGGTGCATGCCGAGGCGTTCGAGCTGGTCGGCGTTGAGCAGCCATTCGCCGACCACCGCGGTGTAGTGCTCCATCGCGGCGAACAGGCCCAGCCGCTCGCACAGCCACGCGTGCCCGGCCTTCCCGGTCAGGCCGCGGTTGCCGAGCACCTTGTCGACCAGCCATTCCATCTTGCGGGCCATCGGCTCGACGTCGAGGCCGAGCTTCGCCAGGTGCTCCCTGGCGCCCTCGTGGGACGCGGCGTGCGTGGCTTCCTGCCCGATGAAGCCGACGACCTCCTCCCGCAGGCGGGGATCGGTGATCAGCGGCAGCGCCTCGGCCAGCGTGGCCGACATCGCGCGCTCGCCCTCGGGCAGCACCAGGTGCATCACGTTGATCACGTGCGTGGCCATCGCTTCGCCGGGGATGTAGTGCATTGGCACGTCGTCCCAGGAAAAGTGCACGTCACGGGCGGCGATCGCGTGTGCCTGCCCGGTGTAGCGCCGCGCACCACGCGGGTCGACGACCGGCTTGCGGCCGAAGCCGCGAAGGAAGGACATGGACCGACGGTAGAAGCTGACATCAGCCAATGTCAACATCGGCCGATGTCAGCTTCTCGCGGGCAGCGGTCCTGGATCAGGCCTGATCGGGACGGGAACCGGCTTGGGCGATCTGCTCGATCACGCTGACCGCGTGCCGCACGAAGCGGTCGCGATCGACTGGCACGCGCTGGTTCAGCCAGCCCTGGTACAGCCAGGCCAGCGCGCCGAACACGGCCCGGGCGTTGAGTTCGACGTCCCGCTCGTCGGCGTCCTCCCCGGCCAGCGCCGGGCTGCGCAGCGCGAGCGCGATGGTCGCGGTGAACTCCTCGACCAGTTCGGTGCCCCGGCTGGCCAGCTCCGGCGCGGCCAGCGACTCGACAAAGAGCACCCGGCCCCGGCGCGGGTCCGCGGTGACGAACTCGGTGAACGCGGCCACCGCGCGGCGGACCAGGCCCGGACTGTCCGAAGAGGACTGTTCCAGCGCCTCGACCAGCACGTCCCTCGCCTGCCGTGCCACGGTTTCCAGCACCGCGGTGAGCAGTTCTTCCCGGCTGCGGAAGCTTTCGTAGAAGTACCGCTCGGTCAGCTTCGCTTCGCGGCAGACGCCCCGCATGGTCACCGCCGCCACGCCCTGCGTGCCCATGATGGCGAAGCACGCGTCGAGCAGTTGCGCCCGGCGCCGCGCCTGCCGCTCTTCGGCGGCGACGCCGCGCCACGGGCGGTGCACCCCGCTGTCGGGGCCGGGACTGGCGGCCATGCCCCTCATCCTGCCAGGCACCCGCCGCGAAGCCCGCTCACGCCGGGTCGGCGAGGATGCCGTTCACCCAGCTGCCCGGGTGAGTGGCGCCGTCCTGGCGCAGCACCGGCAGGTCGGACGGCCAGTCGAGCTGGAACGGCGTGGTCTGGCCGGGCGGGATGGTCTCGAGGTGGGTGGGCGTCCACGCGTCGTCCGGTGTGGACGGAGTCAGCACGGTGATGCCGGCGGTCGCGGTGTGGCCGGGCGTCACCACGTTGACCGGCGCGCCGTTGTCGATGCGCGGCAGGTGGTAGACCGGGCCCATCGGGTGGTCCGGTCCGAGCAGGTCGACGCCGGGCACACCGTGGAGACCGCAGTCCTGTCCGGAAATGTTGGTGTAGACCAGCGGAACCTCGTACTGGCCGGTGCTTTCGCCCGCCTGCTCCGGGGTGCCGAGCGAAACCGTCAGATCGTCGGTGGTGCAGCGCGGTGTTTCGTCGCTGGCCACCCGTACCGGCGCGGCACCGCCCGCCGCCCCGGAACCGCCCTGCTGCTGCGCGGGCGCCTGGCTCGCCGTGGTCGAAGACGAACCGCAGGCCGCGAGCGCGAAGACCCCCGCCACCGCCGTCGTGCCGAGCGCGATCCGCTTGAGCTGGCTGCCGAACATGTGTGCCTCCCCTTGCCTGTTTGCCTTACACAGGGAGGATGTCCGGGAGGGTGGTCGCGATGCGCCGCTGTGGGATTGGTCCCCCGAAAGCAACGTCCCGGGCTGCCACACGTCAGACAGCACGGTGGGAGCACGGCTCCCAGGAACGTCGCGGCCTTCCCGGCCCGCGGCGGGCCGGTGATGCTCGAAGGCATGAACGACACCGAAATCGTGGCCAACGCACACGAACGCTGGCTGCGGGGCTGGGATCGCGAACCTGGCGCGCCGCCCTTCGACTTCCGGGCGGTGCAGGGCGAATTCTACGACTGGGCAGCGGACGACCTGCTGCTCTACGACAGCGCCGATCCCGCGCATCGGGTGGCGCGCAGCGCCGAGCAGTACCGGTCGTGGTGGGAACCGGTATTCGACGGGCTGGCCGCCGCCGAGCACGAACTGTCCGACGGTCCGCACGTGCTGGTCTCCGGCGACCTCGCCACGTCACGGCTGATCTTCCTCGCGCGGCTGGTGGCCGCCGACGGCACCGAAACCCCCCTGCGGGCAACGAGTTCGCTGGTCTGGCGCCGCACACCGGCCGGGTGGCGGATCGCCTGGGACCACACGTCGTCGGTCAGTGAGCCGGTTTGACGTAGCGGGTGACGGTCCGCCGGAGCAGGTTCGGGGTGAAGCGCCGGGCACGCCAGAGCTGCCGGGTCCCGAACGCGGGGAAGAAGAACAGGGGAGCGGCGGGGTCGGCGATCGCTCGTTCGACCGCGTCCAGCACGGCCGCCGGATCGGCGCCCTTGCGACGGCCGAGCACCCCGGGGTCCGCCGCGCGCACGCCCTCGGCCAGCGGTGTTTCCACGTGGTCCGGGCACGCGCACAGCACCCGCACACCGGTGCCCGCGGTTTCCATCGCGAGCACTTCGCAGTAGGCGTGCACCGCGCTCTTCGAAGCCGAGTAGGCGGCGAGCCGGGGTGAGGGCAGCCAGCCGGCGAGCGAGCCGAACACCACGAAGCTGCCGCCGCCCGCTTCGATCATCGGCGGCACGGTCGCGCGCGCCAGGTGGACCGTGCCGAGGTAGTTGGTCTCGAACACCTTCCGCAGCTCGGCGGCGGGCTGGTCCACCGCACGGCCGATCCGGCACAGCCCGGCCGCGTGCACCACACGCTCGATCGGGCCGAGTTCGGCCGTGGCGTCGGCGACCGCGTCCCGCACGGCGTCCTCGTCGGTGACATCGCAGTGGTACGCGCGGACGGCCGGCGCCCGCCACGCCGGGCCCGTCAGATCGTCGAGGTCGAGCGCGGCCACCGGCGTGCCCGCCGCGGCCAGGCGGAGGGCGGCCAGCCTGCCCAGCCCACTGGCCGCACCGGTCACCAGCGCGGTCATCGCACCACCTCGGCGTCGCCGAAGCTCATCCGCATCCGGCCGATGACGCTGGTGAACAACGCACGCCCGGGCAGCCCGATCCGGCGGAGTTCGTCGGCGATCGGGTGGTCCCCGAGCCGCACTTCGGCACCGCCCGCCCTGGCACGTACCGCGCTCGCACGCAGCTCCCATGGCGTCCGGCGGAGCGCACCGTCGAGGCAGGTGTAGGCGTCGATGGAGGTGGCCGCGGCGCCGCTTGGCACCGGAATTCCCGGCCTGACCAGGAAACCGACCGCGAACCGGCCGCCGACGCGGACCGCGCAGCTCCGGGTGCGGCCGGACAGCCCCAGCTCGATGTCGGCCATCTCCTTGGGAAAACCCCAGATGGACCGGCCCGCCTCCAGCGTGAACGCCTGGTTGACCGGCAGCCAGTGGATGAACGCGCCGACCCCGCGACCGGTGGGGGAGCGGATCAGGAAAGCCACGCCGAATTCGTGGTAGGGCCCCAGATCCCCGTCCACGTAACGAACAAAAACCAGTGAGCACAACGCCCGCCCCTGCCGTGGTTCGGCGAGGTCCACCCCGGCGTACCGCACCACCTCGCGCGCGGGACCCGCCCGCACGGCGAAGGTGGCCGCGGCGGCGGTGGCGTCCCGGATGCGGACGGGCATGGTGACGTGCTGCCCCAGGATCACGTGTCCACTGTGGATGGTCATGGCGCCTCCTTCGATCGCAGGTGCCTGCGCAGGAAGGCCAGCTGGTGCTGGACCGCCTGCCGGAACCACGGGTTTCCGGGGAACACGTCGAAGTGGTCGCACGGGTAGTGCCGCACCTCGGCGCGCGCGGCCACCGCCGCCTTGGCCGCCGCGTGCGGCGGGCTCATCCGGTCCAGGTCGGCGATCTGGACCAGCAGCGGGCGCCGCACCCCGCGTGCCCGCCGCACCGGCCGGTACCGCGTGATCTCGACCATGGCCCGCGGATCGATTTCGTTGCGCCAGCTCGGACCCGCCATCGCGGTGTAGGCCTCGAACTGGCCGGGCAGCGACAGCACCGCACCCGAACCCGGCGGCCCGGCCAGCCGCACGGACTTCGGCCGCCGCACGGTGGTCAGCGCCGACCGAACCAGCCCGCGCGACCCGTGGTGACCGGCCGCGTGCCGGACCGCCGCCAGCCCGTCGACCATCGGCACGAGCGACACGGCCGCCGCCACCGCGGGGTCGGCGGCCGCGGTGACCAGCACGTGCCCACCGGCCAGCGAAGCACCCCACAGCACGATCCGCGCGGGATCCACGCCGTCGAGCCCGCGCGCGGCGGCCACGGCCGCGCGGTAGTCGGCGAGCTGGCGTGCGATCGACACCGACTGACGCGGCTCGCCACCGCTTTCGCCGAAGCCGCGGTAGTCGAAGGCGAGCGCGTCGAGCCCGGCTCCGGCGAATTCGGTGGCGAAGGCGTCGAGACCGCAGTCGCGCGTCGCGCCGAACCCGTGGGCCAGCACCACGCAGGGCACCCCGGCTTCGGTGCGCAGGTCGTCGGTTTCGGCCGGGAACCGGCGGCCCGCGCAGGTGGTGCCTTCGACGTCGAAGGTGACGGTCATGCGCACCTGCCGTAGATCGTCCGCAGCCACACCGTGACCAGCGTGTCCATCAGCGCGTCGGCGGACACGTCCGCGCCACGCGAGAGGCGTTCCAGCGCGCGGTCGTTGAGTTCGAGCAGCACGGTGGCCAGCAGCGCGGCGTCCGGCCCGTCCGGCGCGTTGCCCGCCGCGCGCTCCTGCTCGATCATGGTCGCCACCTGGGGCACGAAGGATTCGCGGTCGCGGTCCCAGAGCTCGCGCACGGTCTGGTCGGCGTCCCTGGCGTCGAGCATCGCGCGGAAGACGTGCCGGTGCTTGGCCCAGGCGTCGAAGAGCCCGGCCGTGGTGCGGCGGATGCGCTCCTCCGGGGTGCCGTCGGCGGAGAGCAGCGCGGTGCCCGCGGTGAACGCCTCCTGGTACATCTCGTCGCACAACGCGGCGACGGCGATCGCCTTGTTCTCGAAGTAGAAGTAGAACGCCGAGCGCGTGACCTCGGCGCGCTGCGCGATGTCACGCACGTTGATCGCGGCGAAGGTGTCCTCGCGCAGCAGCTCGTCGAGCGCGCCGAGCAGGGCCTTCCGGCGCTGGTCACCCCGGTTGGGCCCGCGGCGGTCCAGTACGTCCTTCATGCCGTCCTTTCCTCCGCGCGCCGGCGGCCTGCCGGTAGCTCCCTGGTGCGGATGTCGTGCTCGTAGATGAAGTAGTCGACCTGCTGCGTGTGGCGCGGGCGGTCGGCGAAGTGCGCGACGAACCGGCGTTCGTCCTCGGCGATGACCCGCCGCATCTCCTGCTCGCCGGGCAGGCGGTAGGTTCCGGCGAGCCAGGCCGCGAGCAGCCGTGCCTGGCATTCCACGAACGGGAACAGCGTAGGCGTCGCCTGCGCGAAACCGACAAACGCGAGATCGTCCAGTCCTGGCTTGAACATCCGCTTGTAGAGCGGCAGCCGGTTGTCCGGCGCGCTGAGGAATTCGGGGTCGAAGAACGGGAAGGTGATGTTGTACCCGGTCGCGTAGATGATCACGTCGAACTCGGCGGACGTGCCGTCGGCGAAGCGCACGCGGGTGCCGTCGAGCCGGCTGATGTCGGGTTTCGCGGTGACGTCACCGGAGCCGAACCGCAGCGGGAGTTCCTGCGACTGGGTGGGGTGCGCTTCGAGGAAGTGGTGGTTCGGCGTGGGCAGGCCGAAGCGTTCCGGGCGGCCGGTGAGCAGGCGCGGGCCGTGCCGCGCCAGCCGCCGCTGCCAGGACAGCGGGAGGTGCGGGCTGGTGGCGATGAGCCGGTCGGCGGGCACACCCGCGATGTACTTCGGCACGATCCAGGCACCGGAGCGAGTGGACAACACCACGGTGTTTCCCAGCGCGCGCTGGGAAAGCTCGACGGTGATGTCGGCGGCGCTGTTGCCGATGCCGACCACGAGCACCCGTTTCCCCTGGATTTCCAACGGGTCCCCGGGATCGATGTAGTGGTGCGAGTGGATGCTCTCGCCGGTGAACTCGCCGGGAAATTCGGGCAGCCGCGGATCCCAGTGGTGGCCGTTCGCCACCACCAGCGCGTCGAAATGACGGGTTTCCCCGTCGCCGGTGCGGATCTCCCAGCCGCCGCCGGGAAGCCGCCGCGCGTGCTCGACCGGCGTCTCGAAGCGGATGTTGTCCTTGAGCGAGAACGCTGCCGCGTAGCTTTCCAGGTATTCCTTGATCTGCGAGTGGTGCGGGAAGTCGGGGTAGTGCCCCGGGATCGGGAAGTCCATGAAGGACAGACGGTGCTTGGACGAGTCGATGTGCAGCGACCGGTACGCGCTCGAGTGCCCGTTCGGATTGCCGAAGGCCCAGTTGCCGCCGATCCGGTCGGAGGACTCGAAGCACTCGTACGGCACACCGTAGTCGGACAGCATCTTCCCGGCGCAGAGCCCGCTCAGTCCCGCCCCGATCAGGCAAGTCCGCCGCGTGGTCATGCCCGCTCACGCTACGAGCACATTTGACGCGTGTCAATTCGCCTGGACGTCTGTCGACTTTTGCCGGGCCGGCGGCTAGCGTGGTGGTGCATGAACGCTGACCCGCAGGCCGTCATCACCGCGCTGACCGGGCCCGGTGGTGAGTTCGAGATCGCCGAGCAGGACGTGCTCGGGGCGAAGATGCCGGTGTTCGCGCGCCGGGAGCCGAACCTGGGCGCGCTGTTCGCCGCGACGCCCGCACCGGGGGATCGCGAGTACCTGGTCACCGCACGCCGCCGGCTGACCTACGCCGAGCACGCCGAGGTGAGTGGCGCGTTCGCGGGCTTGCTGGCGCGGCGGTACGGGATCGGCAAGGGCGACCGGGTGGCGGTGCTGGCCGCCAACTGTCCTGAGTGGATAGTCGCGTTCTGGGGCGTGGTGCGGCTGGGCGCGGTGTGTGCTTCGTTCAACGCGTGGTGGACGACGGCGGAGATCGCTTACGCCGTCGGGCATTCACGGCCTCGCTTGCTGGTCGTGGACGGGGAGCGGGCCGCGAAACTGCCGCCGGAGCTGGGAATTCCGGTGCTGCGGCTGGAAAATGACCTGCCCGAGCACGGTGAATCGCCGCCGGAGGTGGCGGTTGACGAGGACGACCCGGCGGTGATCGTCTACACCAGCGGGACCACCGGGAAACCCAAGGGTGTCACGCATTCGCACCGCAACCTGGTGGCCACCGCCCACTACCACCGGCTGATGAAGGCGACGGCGGCCGCGCTGGACCCGCGGCAGGCGGAGCCGGGGCGGTGGCTGCTGAGCCTGCCGTTGTTCCACATCGCGAGCCTGCACAACGTGGCGGTGCCGAGGTTCGCGACGGGGGAGACGGTGGTGCTGACCGAGGGTGCGTTCGACGCGCGCCGGACGCTGGAGCTGGTGTCGCGGGAGCGGGTCACCAACTGGACCGTGGTGCCGACGATGGCGAGCAGACTGGCGGCGGTCGAGGTCGGCGAGTACGACCTTTCGGCGCTGAAGTCGTTCGGCCTGGCTTCGGCGCCGTCGTCGCCCGCCCTGCAGGCGCGGCTGCGGGAGCTGATCCCGGCGGCGCGGCTGAGCCTGATCACCAGCTACGGGCTCACCGAATCCTGCACCGGGGCGACGGTGACCAGCCCGGCCGCGCTGGCGGCGCACCCGGGGACCTCGGGCGCGCCGATCCCGACCGTGGCGGTGCAGGTGCGCGACGAGGCGGGCGCGGTGGTGCCGGACGGGGTGGAGGGCGAGATCTGGCTGCGGAGCCAGTTCACCATGCTCGGCTACTGGAACGACGACGCCGCCACGGCCGCCGTGTTCGACGAGGACCGCTGGATGCGCACCGGCGACATCGGCTGCCTGCGCGAAGGACTGCTCTACCTGACCACGCGGCGCAGCGACCTCATCCTGCGGGGTGGCGAAAACGTCTACCCGATCGAGGTCGAACACTGCCTGGACGATCACCCAGCGGTAGCGGAGTCGGCGGTCGTCGGGCTGGAGCACCCGGACCTGGGCCAGGAGGTCGGCGCCGTTGTTGTGCTTTCGTCGCCGGTGGCCGTGGAGGCACTGCAAGCCCACGCGGCCGATCGGTTGGCGTACTACAAGGTGCCCTCGCGCTGGCAACTGACCGACACCCCGTTGCCGCGCAACGCCACCGGAAAAGTGAACCGCGCCAACCTGCCGGGCTTCTTCAAGGATCTCGGAGGCTAGTCCGGCGCCGTGTTGTCGAAGTGGTCCGCTTCGCGGGGGGTCAGCTGCGATGGCCAGTACGGGCTGCCGTCCAGCGTGGCGTCGGTGAAGCGGATGTCACCGCTGAACGTGGCGTCCTCGAACGAGGTGTTGCCGTTGAAGAAGACCTGGCTGAACCACGCGTCCTTGGCGAATCTGGAGCCGAGGAAATAGGTGTCGCGGTTGAACGTCACGGCGGGCAGGTAGGCGTCGTCGAGGAAGCTGGTCCGCCGGAAGGACGCCGTCCTGGCGAAATTCGCCCGTGCGAAGACGACGCGGCCGCGAAAGACGCTGTCGTCGAAGTTCGATTCACCGAGGAACGTGGCGTCCCTGAACACGCTCGCTCCCGTGAACGCGGTGCCGTCGAACCGGGCGTTGCTGGCGAAGGTGGCCTGGTCGAATCGGGTGATCCCCTGGAAAGCCGCCTGGCAGAACCAGGCGTCGTCGGTGAAGGTGGCCCGTTCGAACCAGGTTTCGCCGGTGAACTCGATGCCGAGTAACCGGGTCTCACCGGCGAAGGTGGCGTCGGTGAAACGCGCGTTGTTCACCCGGCAGTCGCGAAGCGTGAAGTCGATGAGCAGGGCCCCGCTGAGGTCCAGGTCGATGTCCTCCCAGAACCGCCCGGCGTCCCGTAACGCGGGGTCGAGGTGCTCGGTCAGGATGCGTTGCGCGGTGACGCGTACCTCGCGTTCCTGCAGCTTCTCCCAGCGGTCACGGCGCGCTTCCGGCGGTTCCTCGGCACCCGGCGCGGACGACGGCAGTTCGTAGGGCATGCGCAGGTAGGCGCTGATCACGTTGACGATGGTCTGCCGCTGCGCGGAATTGTCCTGTGCGAGCCGGTCCAGCGCGTACAGCCCGGCCAGCCGGACGGTGGCCTTGTCCGCGCCGAGTTGCTCCACGGCCTTGAGGTAGAGCTCGGTTATCCGGCGCTCGGCGGCGTCGTGACGCAGGTCGGCATTGGCTTCCTCGCGGAGGATGAGGTCGTGTCGCTTCGTCGCCAGGTCGTGTTCCGCGGTTTGCTGACGGCGTGCGGTCAGCAGCAGCGCGACCGCTCCGCCCGCGCCCAGGACCACGGTCCCCACAGTGCGGACACCTTCGAGACGGGTTTTGCTGGCTTCGTTCCCGTCCCCGTACAAGGCGAGCAAGAGCCAGCACGCCGCGGCCGCGAACAACAGCAGCCCCAGTGCGCACAGCGCGATGGTTCGGTTCGTCAGGATCTTGTGCTGCCGTGACGAGTCTTCCCCCATCCTGCCAGCATCGCATTTCCCGGTGGTGAGAGGCAGTGACCGTTAGGCTGGCGGCATGCGGCGCCTTGAGCGGGTGGTGGGGGCGGTAGTGGGGTCCGCGGTGGGGGACGCGCTCGGCGCGCCGTTCGAATTCGGGCCCGCTGGGCGGTTTTCCGCGGGTGACGGGGAGATGAGCGGCGGCGGGGGCTGGGATCCCGGCGAGGCCACCGACGACACCCAGATGGCCGTCCACCTCGCCCAGTCGCTGCTCGAGCGCGGCGGGCTGGACCTGCCCGACATCTTCGCCCGCTTCCAGCGCTGGGCCGGCGCCGGTCCCCAGGACATCGGCCTCCAGACGCAGGCCGTGCTGACCAGCGGTGACCCGTGGAACCTCGCCGCCGCGCTGCAGTTCCAGCTGCACGGCCACGCCGCGGGCAACGGCGCCCTCATGCGGTCCACCACGTCCGCGGTGTTCTTCGCCAAGCAGAGCACCGAAGCCACGATGACCGCCGCCCGGCGGATCGCGGCGCTCACCCACGGCGACGCGGCGGCGTGGGAAGGCACGGCCATCGTCCACGAACTCCTGCGCGCGGCACTGGCCGAGGAACCTGCGAGTCTCCCCGCCGTAAGCCCACGCTTTGCCACGGTCCTCGATCCCGGCTGGCATCCCGACGCTGTACCTGGCGGACCTGACCGAACTCGCCGAACGCCTCGACCTCACCCCGGCAGGCGGCTGATTTCCCACAACGCCAGCGACTTGTCCGCGAACGCGCCGCCTTCCTCGGTGCAGCCCTCCAGCAGCACCGCCAGCGGCTCCGGGAAGCCGAACGGCTCCAGGCACAGGTTCAGCGGCCGCCAGTCGCCGGTCGAAATGTCCGTGTTCGCCGTGGTGCCACCGAAATGCGTGGTCAGCAGGTACCGCGAACCGCTGCGCCGCAGGTTCTCGATCGCCTTCCCGATGTCGGCGTAGCTCAGGTGGACCAGGCAGTCGCGGCACAGCACCGCGTCCGCCGCGGGCAGCGGATCCGCGGTCAGGTCGAGCACGCGGAACTCCCGCCCGTAGCGCTCGGCGTTCCGCTCGACCAGCTCCGGCACGATGTCGGCGCCGAGGTACCGCTCGATGCCGAGGTCGACGCCGCTCAGCCAGCCGAAGTCCCCGCACGGCAAGTCGAGCAGCGTCCGCACGCCGAACCGCGCCAGCAACCCGGGCAGTCCCTCCCGCAGCCCGCGCGTCTGCGCGTCCTCGGAACCGGGCCCGGACACCGATTCCGCGGCCCACAGGTTCGACTGGAAGATGTAGGTGAAGCGCTCCTGGTTGCCCATGCGCTCCAGCACGTCGGCGTGCTCCCGGAAGTTGCGCTGCGCCACCGTGATCGGCCTGTTGTCCATACCACCACGGTAGCGCCGCCGCGCGCTAGCCGATGGTGATCGCGTCCAGGCTGCGGGAGATCAGCGCGGGCAGCGAGCCGCCGTGGTCCACCCAGTCGTCGAGGCAGACGCGAATGGCGCCCATGGCGAACACGGCCAGCAGGCGCGGACGCGGGTCGCGCTCGGGGAACCGCGGCGCCAGCAGGCTCGCGATGGCCGCCTCGTAACGCTGGTAGGTCTGCATCGTCCAGGCGTTGAGCGTGGGCGACGAGCGGGTGAGCCGGGCGAGTTCCCAGATCTCGTCGCGGTGGGCGGCGAACTCACCGGCCAGCTCGCCGAAGGCCGCGGCCAGCACCGCCTTGGCGTCCAGTTCCTCGGGCTGCCGGGCGATCGCGCCGGTGACCAGGGTGAGCCAGGAACTGGTGATGCCCTCGGCGATCGCGCTCTCCTTGGTGTCGAAGTAGCGGAAGAAGGTCGCGCGCGCGACCTCGGCGTCGGCGGCGATCCGGTCGACGGTGGTGCCCGCGACCCCGTGCAGCCCGGCGAGCCGCGCGGCCGAGGCGGCGATGCGCGCGTTCGTCGCCCGCCTCTTGCGGGCGGCGAGCCCGTCCGGTTCACTGCGAGACATAGTCTCATTTTGGACGATGTCTCATCGAAGGGCCAGGGTGCGCGTCGTGGGCGAGAACCAGCGCAAGCAGATAGTCATGTCCGAGGAAGAGATCGCGCGGTTCCTCGAGGAGCAGCGGGTGGCCACGCTCGCCACGGTGGGCCCGTCGGGGCAGCCGCACCTGGTGGCGATGTGGTACGGGCTGATCGACGGGGTGCTCTGGTTCGAGACCAAGGCGAAGTCGCAGAAAGCGGTCAACCTGCGCCGGGACGGCCGGGCGACGGTGATGGTCGAAACCGGGCACACCTACGACGCGCTGCGGGGCGTCGCCATGGAAGGCCGCGCGACGATCGTCGAGGACCCGGACGCGCTGTGGGCGGTGGGGGTCAGCGTGTGGGAGCGGTACAACGGGCCGTACAGCGACGAGGTGAAGCCGATGGTCGAGTTCATGCTCGCCAAGCGCGTCGCCGTCCGCTTCGACGCCGAGCGGGTGCGGTCTTGGGACCACCGCAAGCTGGGGTTGCCTGAGCTGGAGGTCGGCGGCAGCACCGCCGCTTACCTCTGACCGCGCGAAAACCAGGCCACCTCACGTGGCGTGCGGTCGCGGTGCAACCTTCGCCGGACCGCCGCGTACCTGTTCCGGCGCGCACACCAGGACCACGACGGGTGGTACGCGGGCACCGCCGCCTGCTTGGCCAGCAACCCGGCCAGTCGGCGCAGGTTGGCGGGCTCCGGCGAGGGCACCACGTCGAGGTCGTTCGGCCGCAGGTCGGCGCCGTGCAGCAGGAGAACAGCGGAACCGCTGAGCACCCAGTCGATCCCGTGCTCGTGCAGGGCACGCAGCAGCGCGGCGGGTTTCAGGGTCGGACGGGATCGTGGATCGAGCACGCGGAACGCCCCAGCTCTTTTGTTCCCTCTTAAACGTATAGCGCACCCCGGGGCTTGCGGCAAGACCCCGGGCGTGCCGCAGAATCATGCGCCGTAGCGGAATTCGCGGTGAAGGGCGCGGATTTGACAACGGGTGGACAATAAAAAATCGGCGTGCCCTCCGTAAACATCCGGAGAACCCGCCGCTTCTACGTTCAGTTTAACCGCAGTGAGGGAATGTGTCAAATCAGGGGTACGAAGACGAATTGCGGTCCGAGCGCGAGTACATCGCCGGGCTGTACGCGCGGCTCGACGCCGAGCGCGCGCGGGTGAAGCGCGAGTACCAGGCGTCACTGGGGGCGAACGGCGTGGGCGCGATGGAACGCGACGTCGAGGTGCGCGCACTGGCCCGCGAGAGGAAACGGCTGGACGTGGTGGACAACGGGCTGTGCTTCGGCCGGTTGGACAGCGTTTCCGGCGAACATTCCTACATCGGCCGCATCGGTCTTTTCGACGAGGAGAACGGGTACGAACCGGTGCTGCTCGACTGGCGGGCGCCGGCGTCGCGCCCGTTCTACGTGGCCACCGCGGTCGAGCCGGAGAACATGCGGCGGCGAAGGCAGTTCCACACCCGCGGCCGCCGCGTGCTCGATTTCACCGACGAGGTGTTCGGCCGTCCCGGCGGGGACGAACGCGGCGACGCGGCCCTGCTCGCCGCGGTCAACGCGCCACGCGGGGACGGCATGGGCGACATCGTGGCGACCATCCAGGCCGAGCAGGACGAGATCATCCGGCTCGACCACCCCGGCGTGCTGGTGATCGAGGGCGGCCCCGGCACCGGCAAGACCGTGGTCGCGCTGCACCGCGTCGCCTACCTGCTCTACACGCAGCGGGAGCGGATGGAACGCCACGGCGTGCTGGTCGTCGGCCCCAATCCGGCTTTCCTGAACCACATCAGCCGCGTGCTGCCATCGCTGGGGGAGTCCGATGTGGTCTTCGTGACCCCCGGCGACCTGGTGCCCGGCCTGCACGTCACCGCCGAGGACACGCCCGAGGCCGCCAGGAGCAAGGGCTCGCTGAAGATACTGGACGTGCTCGCGGCGGCGATCGCCGACCGGCAGCGGCTGCCGGAGGAACCGCTGCCGATCGAACTGGCCGACGTCACCGTGCGGATCGACGCCGCGACCGCCGAATGGGCGAGGGAGGAAGCCCGCGCGAGCGGCAAGCCGCACAACGAAGCGCGTGCGGTGTTCACCGAGATCGTCACCTACGTGCTCACCGAGCGGGCGATCGGCCGAATCGGGAAGGGGTGGCTGACCCGGGACGACCGCGCCGCCTGGGAGGATCTGCGGTCCGATCTGCTGAAAGAACTCGCGGCGAGCGAGCAGTTCACCGCCGCGCTCGACCAGCTCTGGCCGGTGCTGACCCCGAAAAGCCTGCTGGGGCCGCTGCTTTCGTCACGCGAACGGCTGCGGGCGGCGGGCGCGGACGAGGTGCTGTGGCGTGAGGACGGCGAAGCGTGGACGACGTCGGACACGCCGCTGCTCGACGAACTGGTCGACCTGCTGGGGCCCCACCAGCCCGCCGACCGGAGCGTTGACCTGGAACGGCAGGCCGAGGCCGAGTACGCGGCCGGCGTGATGCAGGTGATGAAGCTGGACCGGGATGAGATGGACGAGGACGTCATGCTCTCGCCGGAGGACCTGATCTACGCCGAAGACCTGGCCGACCGCTTCGTCGAGCACGACACCCGCGACCTGGTCGAGCGCGCCGCCGCGGACCGGGACTGGACCTACCGGCACGTGGTGGTCGACGAGGCGCAGGAACTGTCCGAAATGGACTGGCGCGTGCTGATGCGCCGCTGCCCCAACCGGTCGTTCACCGTGGTCGGGGACCTGGCGCAGCGCCGGTCGGCGGCCGGGGCGCGGTCGTGGGGCTCGATGCTGGACCGGTACGTGCCCGGCCGCTGGGTCTACCGGCCGCTGTCGGTGAACTACCGCACCCCGGCGGAGATCATGGCGGTCGCGGGTTCGGTGCTCGCCGAGTTCGCGCCGGGCACGAAGCCGCCGGAGTCGGTGCGCGCCTGCGGGGTGGCGCCGTGGTCGCGGCAGGTCACCGAGGACGAACTGCCCGCCGCCATCGAGGAGTTCGTCCGCGAGGAGGCCGGTCGTGAAGGCACCAGCGTGGTGATCGGGCCGCCGGGTGTGCCGGGCGCGGTGCCGCCGTCGGAGACGAAGGGCCTGGAGTTCGACGCGGTGCTGGTGGTGGAGCCGGAACGGATCCTCGCCAGCGGCCCGCGGGGTGCGGCGGAACTCTACGTCGCCCTGACCCGCGCGACGCAGCGGCTGGGCGTGCTGCACCGGGGACCGCTGCCCACGGCGCTGTCCGGTCTCGAGGAAAGGACTATCTGCATTACGACCTGAGGGCGGGAGCGGCTGCACTAGCATGAACCGGCATGCACGGCAGTCGCGCCCCGCTGGAAGAAGCGCTGCGTGCCGCCACGGTTCCGCTGGTGTCCGGGAAGAAGGTGGGCACCGGGTTCTTCGTCGCACCCGACCTGGTGCTCACCAGCGCCCATGTGCTGGATGCTCCGGAGTCCCCGGTGACCGCGGCGGCCGGGCAGCGGTTCGAGGTGCTGCCCGGTACCTACCTGCCCGGCACGGTGGATCTGGTGCTGCTGCGAGCACTGGACACGCACCAGCCGGTGCCGGTGCAACTGGGCGAGCCCGCCGAAGCCGGTGACCAGCTCTGGACCTACGGCTATCCGGACGACAGCTACCGTGCCGGGGATTCGGCGTTGCTGGAGCTGGAAGGCTTTTCCGAACGTGACGACGGCACGATCCTGCTGAAAACCGCGCGGGGCCGGGTGCGGCCGGGCAACAGTGGCGGGCCGGTGCTCAACTGGCGGACCGGCGCGGTGTGCGGGGTGGTGCGCCTGCGCGACACCAGGCACGGCGACACCGCGCGCCTGGTGCCGGCGCGCACCGTCTTCGAATGCTACCCGTTCCTGCGCGGGCTTTCCGTGCGCTGGCTGGAGCTTCTGGACGACGACCAGCTCACCGCGCTCGGCGTGGCCTATCCGGGGCCGCTGATGCGCCGCTACCTGCGGGCGGCGGCCGCTGCCGGTGACGAGCACCCGTACGCCGCCGTGCTCGACGCGACCCCGCCACTGTCGAGGGTCTATCTCCGCCAGCACGCGAGCGACGGCACAGACCAGCGCGCCTTCGCCGACGACCTGGTGCGTGAACGGCTCGACGTGCAGGTCCTCGGTGGTCCCGGCGCGGGGAAGTCCAGCCTCGTTCGTCACCTGACCGCGGCCGAGGCGAACCGCTGGCTGGCCGGGTCGTCCGGCGCGTTCGTCCCGGTTCCGCTGCCCGCGGCGGCTTTGCTGGCGCCGGGCGGGCTGCCGGACCAACTGGCCGAGGGCGTCACGAGCATGCTCGACGTCGATCTCGACCGGGCGACGCTGGCGAAGTTGTTCAGCGAACCGCCGTTGCCCGGCGTGCCGTGGCTGCTGCTGGTGGACGGCGTCGACGAGGTGCTGGACCTGCAGCAGCGGTCGATAGCGCTGACCCGGATCGACGGGTATCGCGCGCGGGGCCACCGGTTCCTGGTGACCTCGCGGCCGTTGTCCGCCCCTGATCTGCAGCGGGGCTCGAGCAACGGGAAGTACCCGTACTTCTCGATCAGCCCGTTCGACGAGCCGCAGTTCCGCGAGTTCGCCAGGACCTGGTTCGCCGAACTCGGCGTCGATGATCCGGAACCCGCGGCGGCGCGGTTCGTCGACCGCATCCACCGGTCGAAACTCGCCGAACTGGCCGCCGTTCCGCTGACCGCGACGATGATGTGCGTACTGCACGCGCAGGACCCGGACCAGGACATCCCGGTCAGCAGGGCGGAGTTGTACGACCGGTTCGTCGCGTTGCTGGCCCGCCGTCGCGGGGTCGCCGGGGTCTACGAAATGGTGAGCCACTGGATCGGCCGTGGTACGCGCCGGGCCGAGCAGACCGCCGAAGACCTGCTGGCGCAGTTGCACGCCGTGCTGTCGCAGCTCGCGCACGAAAACCTCGATGGTGTGACCGGTCCGCTGCCGGAACGGGCCGCCGTGGTGTTCGCGGACCGGGGAGTGCGCCGGCCGGAGAGCGTGCCCGCCGGCGAGTGGATCAACGTGCTCCGCGAGGTCCTGCGCAGTTGTGGCCTGGTGGTGGAGAAACCGGCGGGGTTCACGTTCCTGCACCAGACCATGGAGGAGTACCTGGCTGCCTGCCACCTCGCCGAATACGGCGCCGCGGCACTGAAAGAACTGGCGCCGCGGGATGCGTGGCGGTCACCGGACCTGGAAGTCCGCCTGTTCCTGGTGGCCCGGCTCATCCAAGAAGAGGTGGAGGTGAGCCGGGCGCTGCTTCGGCTGCTCAAGCGCCGTCACCGCCGCACGAACCTCGGTTTTGTGCTGGAACTGGAACGCCAGGGTGTGCGGCTGCCGGACAGGGTGGAGCGGCAACTGCGGCAGGTGCTGGTGGCGCAGGTCGGCGACGAGAGCATCACGCACGCCGAATGGCTGGCCGCGGCCGAGGCGCTGCGTTGTCTCGACGAAGCTCACGCGGCCGAGGTCTTCCGGACGCTGAGCCAGTCGCGGGCCACCTTCCAGCGCCGGCTGAAAGCCGGCCTTCTCCTCCTCGGCCTGCGCCGGGAGACCGGATTGTCAGTGCTGGCGGGGCTCAGCGATGATCGGCGGCTGACCGGTGCCGACCGCCTGCTGGCCTCCCGCGCACTGGTCGAGGCGGACGCCGCACACGGCGTGCGGGCGCTGGCCGATCTCGCCGAAGACCTGCCGGACACCGATCTGGGACTGGAAGCGGCGCACGCGGTCGTGGGGCTGGACTGGGCGACGGGACTGGACCTCCTGAGCGGGGCCGTGGCCGGCTGGCGTGACGCCAGGATGCGGTTGAAGGCCGCGCGCATGATCAGCGCGCTCGACGCGGCGCGCGGGCTGACCGCACTGACCGGACTGGCGCGCGACCATCGAGTGGCCGCCGCCGAACGCCTGGCTGCGGCGGTGGCCATGGAGGACTGCGGTGCCGGGGCCAGTTTCCCGGTCCTGTCCGGGCTGGCGGTGGACCCGGCCATCGACGAGCGCATCCGGATCGAGGCGGCCGGGAAGCTGGCGGCCTGGGGACAGGCTGGCGGCGGCGAACTCCTGGTGAAGCTCGCGCTCGATCCGGCGATGAGCGTGCGGAAACGACTGGAGGCCGCGGCGAAGCTGGCCGAAGTGAGCCCGGCCGAAGGCCACGAACTGCGGATGCGGCTGGTCGCCGATCCGACGGTCGGGGACGAACGCCTGGACCTGGCCCTGATCACCGGTCCGATCGATCCGGCTGGTACGGCGCGTGTCCTGGTCCGGCTCTCCGAGGACGAGCAGTCAAACGCCGTCGTACGCCTGCAGGCCGCGCAGACCGTGCTGGAGTTCGCGCCGGCCGAAGGCATCGCGGCGTTGGAGCGGCTGGCGCGGGCGAGCGTGGCGACCCCGGTGCGGCTGGAGGCGGCGGGCATGGTCGCGGACGAGGACTTCGATCGCGGCACCCCGCTGCTGTGGGACCTGGTCGCGGACCCGCTGCTCGACTTTGCCACCAGGTTCACCGCGGCCAGGCAGCT
The DNA here is from genome assembly GCF_003312875.1 of Amycolatopsis albispora. NCBI lineage: Bacteria > Bacillati > Actinomycetota > Actinomycetes > Pseudonocardiales > Pseudonocardiaceae > Amycolatopsis > Amycolatopsis albispora. The sequence goes on along the minus strand of NZ_CP015163.1, from coordinate 2,819,353 downwards.
CCACGGCCACGACCGTGAACTGGGCGGCGCCGCACTGGTCGAACTCGCCAGGGGCACGCTGGTGCCGGTGGCCGATCGGTTGCGGTTGGGGAAGGAGGTGCTGCCGTTCGACCGGGCGCTGGGCACGGGCCTGATCCGCTCGGCGGCCGAGCACTACACGGGCGGGCCCAAGCTCGACGCGCTGGCCGCGTTGCGTTCGGTGGAACCCGCCGAGGCGCGGCGGCTGTACAAGCGCTTCGTCGCGGACCGGTCCGTCCCGGCGGACCTGCGTGACCGAGCCTTGGCGCAACTGACTCCGTCTGAGCGCGCCGAACTCGAAAAGGCCGGCCAGGAGCCGAGACTCAGCCGCCGCCAGCAGCTGAAGCAGTACCAGTCGCGGGCGGAGGACCGCGAGCTGGCGCCGGAGGACCGGGTGGCGGCCGCGGAATCGCTGGCACGGCTGGATTCGGCGAAGGGCGGGGCCGCGCTGGAAGCGCTCGCCGAGGACACGCGCGTGCCGAAGCCGGTCCGGCGCCGGGCGGAGAAGTCGCTGCGGCGCGTGCGCTAGCTCGGCGGGCTCCACTCCATGGTGACCTTGATGTTCGCCTTTCCGGTGCCCTTGACCAGGATCGCGGTCAGTTTCCCGCTCTCCACGCCGACCTCACAGCCGAACTCCACGGTGACCTTGCCGGGCTTGGCCTTCTCGAAGCCGTTGAGCACGGCATCGGTGACCGACTGCGTCACGGCGGTCAGCGACGCGGTGAATTCGGGGAACGCGAAGGCCCGGGAGGCGACTTCCTCCTCTTCGTTGTCGCCGACCTGGCGCGCTTCGAGGAAAATCTGCTGACCGGCCATCTCGACCGGCAGGTACGCCGAACGTTCGTGCTCGTTCTCGTGCTCCACCCGTGGTCCCCCATCTCGTCGCGCTTGGTCCACGGCAGTCTAGTCCGGCCTAGTTCGGCGGCAGGCGGTATTCGGCGTGCACGAGTTCCAGCAGTTCCGCCACCGAGGTGTCCGCGGCGGCCCGGTCGAAGGTGATTTTCCCGTGCTGCAGCAGGTTCACCCGGTCGCACACGTCGACGACCTGCGCGTAGTTGTGCGCGATGAGAATGATCGCGAGGTCCCCGCGTTGCTTCAGTTCCGCCAGCAACCGCAGGATCAGCCCGCTTTCCTTGGCGCCCATCGCGGCCAGCGGTTCGTCGAGCAGCAGCAGTTTCGCGTTGGAGTACACCGACCGCGCCACCGCGATCGCCTGCCGCTGGCCGCCGGAGAGCAGGCCGACCTCGGCGGTCACCGACGGGATGTCGATGCCGATCGAGTCGAGCGCCTCCCTGGCACGCCGCCGCATCTCCCGGCGCCGCAGGAACGGCAGCGGCCGGTGCACCAGCTCCTTGTTCAGGTGCAGGTTCAGGTACACCGGCAGGTCGTTGACCATGGCGAGGTCCTGGAACACCGTTTCGATGCCGAGCGAACGCGCGTGCACCACCGACTTCAGCGTGACCGGCTCGCCGTCGACGAGCAGGCGCCCGCCGTCGGGCTGGTGGTAGCCGGTGAGGATCTTGATCAGGGTGGACTTGCCCGCCCCGTTGTCCCCGATCAGCCCGAGGATCTCGCCCCGGCGCACGTGCAGGTTGACGTCGGTGAGCGCGCTGACCGGGCCGAACCGCTTGCTCACGTGCTCGGCCCGGAGCAGGGCATCATCCATCACACCGTCCATCACAACTCCCTCGCGGCGAGGCGTTTGCGCAGCAGCGACAGCGAAACGTTGAGCACCATGGCGAGCAGGATCGCCGCGCCCAGCACCACGTTGAACGCGTTCGCGCTGACCCCGGTGAGGTTGAACCCGTCGAACACGATGCCCAGCAGCAGCGCCCCGAGGAACGCGCCGACCACCGTGCCCGACCCGCCGAGCAGCGCGGTGCCGCCGATGACCGCCGACGCGACCGCGAAGAACATCATGGTGAAGCCGCCGTTCGTCGGGTCGTAGGAACCGACCCTGGTGCCCTGCAGGATGCCGGCCAGCCCGGCCAGCGTGCTGGTGAGCGCGAAGTTGACGATCTTCACGCGGTTGACCGGTATCCCGGACTCCGCCGCCCCGACCGGGTTCCCGCCGGTGGCCCTGGTGTGGATGCCGAACCGGGTCGCCGACAGCAGCAGCTGCCCGAGCGCCACGATCACCACCGCCCAGGCGAACTCCGACCAGCGCGCCCCGCCGAACACCCCGACCAGCCAGCCCTCCGACGGCGCGCCGACCGGGCGGGCGTCGGAGATGATCAGCACCAGGCCCTGGAGCAGGAAGGCCATGCCCAGCGTGGTGATGAACGACGGAATGCCGAGCACGGTCCGGATCAGCCCGTTGACCACGCCGATCAGCGTGCTCACCAGCACCGCGCCGACCAAAGCCAGCCACAGCGGCGCGCCGTTGACCGAGAACAGCATCAGCGTGAACGGCGCGAGCGTGAACACGAACCCCGCGGACAGGTCGATTTCGCCGCAGATCAGCAGCATCACCTGGCCGGTGGCGATGATCGCCCACGGCGCCACGTACTGCGCGATCGTCTGGTAGTTCTCCGCGGAGTTGAACGCGTCGCTGGTGGCGGTGAAGTAACCCGCGGCGGCGACGGTGACCAGGAGGATGCTCAGTTCCCTGATCCGCAGCAGGCCGAGCAGGGCGGAGCGCCCGGAGTCCGGCATCGGTGGCCCTTCCTCGCGGCTGGCTCAGCGGGTCAGCGCCGACGGCGGCGGCAGCGGGATCGACGGTGGCATCGGGACCAGCGTGTTGTTCGGCCCGCCCTGGAACTTGCTGCCCGCGGTGGCGTACGGGCCGGCGTTCTCCTTGGTGACGAAGGTCAGCCCGGTGTCGGTGACCGGTGGCGCGACCAGCGTGCCGGACAGCCGGTACAGGTAGAGGTAGAGCACGGACAGGAAGCCCTGCAGGTACGGGGACTGGTCGATGGTGAAGTCCAGCGCGCCGGACGCCACGCCCTGCACGGTTTCGTCGAGCAGGTCGAACCCGCCGCCGCCGACGCGGCCGGTCAGCCCGCGGTCGGTGATCAGGCTCGCGCAGGCCGCGGTGCTGCCCGCGTCGACGGCGTAGATGCCCTGGACGCCGGGGTTTCCGGTGTAGGCGGCGGTCATCGCGTTGAGTTCGCCGGCCTGCTCGGCGCCGGTGTTGACCGAGCGCACGGTCACGCCGGGGGCGGCCTGCTTGAGCGCGTCGACGATGCCGTCGAGCCGCGGCTGCACGTTGTTGCCGCCCGGCTGGGAAATGCCGACCAGGATCTCACCGGAGGTCACCTTCTCGGCGATCCGCTGGCCCATCTTGAACCCGGACAGGTAGAGGTCCTGGCCGACGTAGGCGAGCGGGTGGTTGCCCGCCGCGTTCGCGTTGTAGGCGAGCACCGGGATCCCGGCGGCCAGCGCGCGCTTGGTCAGCTCGACGAAGGCGTTGTTGTCGGTCAGCGAGATCGCGATGCCGTCGGCCTTGCCGTTGAGCGCGGTTTCCATCGCGCTGGCCATCTGCGCGACGTTGCCGTTCTCCGAACCGGTCCACTGCGGTTCGGGGATGCCGAGCAGCGCGGCGGCGTCGGCGAGGCCGGTGCGGGTCGGCACGAAGAAGGAGTTCGTGGTGACGTGGTTGACGAACACGAACCGCCAGTCGGGGGTGTCCGGGAAGGTGCCCGTGCTCCGCTGGCCCTCCTGGACGCCGGTGCACGCGGACAGCAGCGCGCTCGCGGCGAGGACTCCGCCGCCCGCGCCGAGATAGCCCAGTGCGGCTCTGCGGGACGTGGTGCTGTCGGACTTCGCGAACCCCATCGTTCGACCCCGCATCCGTCTCGGCGGCAATGCTTGAATCATTGGATGATTGGGGTACGGAAGTCAAGGGCGCCCGGTTTGACTTCGGCCGGGGCGCCGCCGATGATCCGGTGGTGGAGAGCAGCAGTTCAGCGGGTCCGCTCGGCAGGCACCGGACCATGCACGGCCAGGTGGTGGAGTGGATCGGGCGGCGCATCGTCTCCGGAGAGCTGTCCTACGGGAGCAGGCTGCCGAACGAGGCCGAGCTGGCCGCGCAGCTGAAGGTCAGCCGCGGTGGCGTGCGGGAGGCGGTCAAAGCCTTGGCCGCCAAGGGATTGGTGGACGCGCGGCCGCGGCTGGGCACGCGCGTGCGGCCGCGTCACGAGTGGAACCTGATGGACCGCGAGGTGATCGACTGGCACGGCCAGGTGGCCGCGCCGGAGTTCCTCGACGACCTGCTGGAGCTGCGCCTGATGGTCGAGCCGGGCGCCGCGCAGCTGGCCGCCGAGCGCGCCACCGCCGAGCAGATCGCCACCCTGGAGAACGCCTACGCCGGCATGGCGGAGTTCGCGCCACGCCTGCCGGAGCACGAACAGTCCTTTGTGGACGCCGACCTGGCGTTCCACCTGACCCTGTTGCGGGCCAGCGGGAACCAGCTGATCGAGCAGCTGGGCAGGCTGCTGGAAACCAGCCTGCGGCACGGGCTGGCGGCCAGCTCGCACGCCCCCGGCGGGGTGGCGGCCACGCTGCCGCTGCACCACGCCGTGCTGGCCGCCGTCCGCGGGCACCGCCCGGTCGCCGCCCACCGAGCCATGCGGCGGCTGATCGAGACCACCACCAGCGCGGTCAACCGGATGAGCTGACCGGGCCAGGGGCGAACCGATCACCGGATCGGGCGGGGCGCGCGATCCGCGTTCCCATGACACGTGGTGTTCTGATCGCTACGGTGGGCGTGACCGCGAATCGTGCGTGAGGGGGCTGTGGTGGTGATGGGAGCCGGGCCGCGGCGGGCCGTGCCGTTCCTGGACCGGGCCGAGCAGCGGGGAACGATCGGCCGGTACCTCGCGAGCCGACGTGAGCTGGACCTGCCCGGGCTCGTCTGCGTGCACGCCAGTGCCGGCCTGGGAAGCTACAGCCTCGCGGCGGAGGTGTACGAGGACTACCGCCGCGCCGAGGGCGACTGCCCCTACCTTGAGGTCCAGGCCGCGACCGCGGATGGCGAGGCGCTGCCGCTGGAGGACCTGCTGCGCCAGGTGCTGCGGGGCCTCGAGGTGCCCGAGCGGGAACTGCCCAGCAAAGACGCCGATCTGGCGCAGGCCTACCAGCTGCTCTCGGCGGGCCGCCGGTTTGTCTTGCTGCTCAAGGACGTCGTCGATGTCGCGCAGGTCGAACCCCTGATCCCCAAGGCGGCGCCGTCGGCGGTGGTGCTGGTGACCAGCCGCCGCGCGTTGCGCAGGCTCGCCGCGAGCAACTTCATGCTCGTGCAGTTGCCGCAGCTGCCCGCGCCGGAAGCACGCGAACTGCTGCTCGCCAGCCTCGGCCCGACGGCGGCGGAGATCGACGACGCGCTGCTGGACGAACTGGGGGAGCTGTGTGGCGGGCATCCGCTGCTGATCCGCCTGGTGGCGGCGCATCTGCTCGGCCGCGCGCGGGTGGCCGAACCGCTGGTCAACCGGATCCGCCAGTCCCGGGCGGCGTTGCTGGAACTGGACGTGACGCAGCCGGTGGCGTCCTCGATCAAGCTGGCCTACGACGGGCTGACGACCGAATTCGCGCGCGTGTTCCGCCGGGTGGCCTTGCTGCCCGGCCCCGATTTCACGGCGGAAGCGGCCGAGGTCGCCTGCGGTGGCGATGTCACGGAAATGCTGGACGAACTGGTCGACGCGTCCCTGCTGTACTACGACGACGCCCGTGGTCGCTACTTCTTCCACGCGCTGGTTCGCGAACACGCGAAACTGCAGGAGGAAACCGAGGACCGCGCCGAAATCCTCGAGCGGGTCGTCACGTGGTACCTGGCCGAAGCCGCGCGTCGTGATCTGGCGCTTTCCGGGCGCTGGCGGATCGGTGACGTTTTCGCGGAAGTGGAGAATTCCGGCAGGCCTGTGCCCACGCGGGACGAGGCGCTGGCGTGGTTCGAGAACGAATGGCGAAGTGTCGCGGCCTGTGTGGCCGAGGCGGTCAATGCCAGTCGGAACGACGTCGCCTGGCAGCTTTGCGTGGCGTTGTTCAAGTTCCTGCACATGCACGGGTACACCACGGCCTGGCTGGAAACCCACCGGATCGGCATCGAGGCGGCGGAGTTGGACAGCGAAGCGGGCTTCATGCAGCTGGCGAACCAGCGCGGTGCCGCGTGGATGGAAGTCGGTGATGGGGAAAAGGCCCGTGCCGATTTCGAGGCTTCGCTGGCCGTCGCGCTGCGCCTGCGGCACCACATGGGCATGCAGTCGAACACGGAATGGCTTGGCAAGGTGGACGCCAAGCAGCGGAAATACGCCGACGCGCACCGGCGCTACGACGAATCCGAGCGGATGGTCGACGAAGCGGGCGCCAACATCCCACCCGGCCAAGCGGTGCGCATGCGGGCTTTGCTGCATCTGCAGCACGCGCGGGCGTATCTGGGCGAAGGGAACGATGCGGCGGCTGTTGCTTCCGTGCGGCGTGCGCTGGAATTCTTCGACGCGACGGCGGGGGAGCGGGAAAACACCGCCAAATGCCAGATGGTGCTCGGCGAGGCCGCCGAGGACGCGCTCGCCGGTGCCGAGGCCTATCGGACGGCGGCCGAGTTGTTCCGTGCGGACGGGCTCAAGCGGCGTCAAGCCGAGGCATGGCACGGCATGGGCAGTCGGCACCCGGATCCCCAGGCCGCTCGTGAGGCACTGGAACAGGCGCGTGCGTTGTACGCCGAAGTCGGTGATCCACGGGCGGAAGAGATCGACCTCGGCTGAATCAGCCGATGATCAGCCGCACGGTCCGCGGGCCGAGCCGCACTTCGAATCCGGCGGGCAGCTCGCGGCCGGTGTCAAGCCAGGGCAGCAGAGCGGTGGCGGCCGTTTCGGTCAGTTCCGGCTGGTCGGCGTGGATCGTCGCGGTGCGCCCGTCGCGGGTGGTGACCAGGCAGTGGTCGTCCCGGAGGTCCACCACGAGACGGCAGGCGGGACGGTCGGCGAAGATCGCCTCGGCGGCGGGACCGTCCGGGTTCGTGAGGACGGCCGCCGCCAGTCCGTACAGATCGCGGCGGGGGTGGTCGTAGGCGACCACGAGGTCGGTCTCCAGCGGTTCCGGCGGGCCGCCGTGGGGTGAGCGCACGTCGGCGGGCCAGCGGTTCAGCACCACGGCTCGCGCTCCGGCCGGTTCCGCGCGTGCTCGCCAGGCGCGGACTTCCTGGTGCAGCGGGACAAGGTCCTCGGCCCGGTACGGGGACACGACGGCGGCGAAGTCCGGCTCCGGCTGGCGCATCAGGCCGTAGAAGACCTGCCGGAGCTGCCGCGCCGACGCGCCGGGCAGTGAGGTCACCAGCGGGCGTACCTCGTTGCGGTCAGGCGGTTTCGCGGCGCGGAGCTGAGGGGCGAGCGGCTGGTGCGGGTCGAGCCGCGGGGTGGTCCGGCCGAGGGCGCCGATCGCCGACTCCGCGACGACGTCGGCCTCGGGAAAGGACGCCAGCAGGGTGGGCTTGCCGAGGGCGGCGGCGTATCCGGTGACGGCGCCGTGGTCGCCGATGACCACGTCGGCGGCGAGCAGGGCCTGCTGCCAGCCCTGGACCGGCGGGACGAGGTGGAGCCCGGCTCGCAGGCAGTCGGCGAGCCAGAGCCGGACCTGGGCCGGGCTGTGGGCGTACCAGAGGTTGGGGTGCAGCGCGGCGGCCACGAGGTGGTCGCCGAGGTCGAGTTCGGCGAGCAGGCGGGCGATCAGGCCGGGATGCCTGCCGTACAACGATCTCGGCCCCCAGGTGGAGGAGACCAGGACGACGGTGGTTTTGTCGCTTGCGCCCAGTGCTCGGCGATAGGACCTGCGGGCGGGTTCGCTGACGACCAGCCGGTCGAAGCAGGGATCACCGCCGACGACCGCCCTGGGCACCGCGGCGGGCACGGCCTGGGCGAGACGGGCTTTCTCCTGCTCGTGGGCCAGCACGATCGCAGCGGGCGCCACGGAACCGTTGCGGACCAGCGAGGCGGGGGACAGGCCGTAGACGGAGCGGTTTCCGGTTTCCGGTTTCCGGTTTCCGGTTTCCGGTTTCCGGTTTCCGGTTTCCGCGAATTTAGTGTACCCAATTCCATGGGAAAGCACCGCCAGTGGCGCCGGAATGTCGTGCAGGTTCCCACTATTGTGTACCGAAATGGCGAGATCGAATTCGGTGGCCCGTGCCTGGTCCCACGGCAGCACGACGGCGCCGAGTTCGGCCAGTTCCCGCTCGACCCCGGCCTCGGCGGCGGAGGCGCCGGGGATCGTGCAGGCCAGTTGCACCCGCCGGTCGGAGTCGAAGACGGTGAGCAGGTCGTGCAGCCGGTTCAGCGCGGTGACGGTGTGCACCACGATCAGCACGGTCCGCTCGGCCCGCGTGGTGTTCCAGAGGTGGCTCTCCGGCCCGAACGGGACCTTGGCCCACTGGCTGGCTGACACCTGGTTGCTCCTGCGTGCTGACGATCTTCCCGCACACTACCCGCGCCCCGCGGTGGCCGGGTGGTGGGCGCGCCGGGACAGCAGGGACTGCAGCACGACGAGCCCGCCCAGGACCAGGACTGCGACGCCGATCACACGCAGCCCGGAGCCCGTGCCCGCGACGAAGGCGGTGACGACGTCGTGCGTGCGGTCCGGCGCCGAGGTGAGGGCCTGCGCCACGGTGTGGGCGTGGACGTCCGGCGGCAGTTCGGCGGTGAACCGGGCGGTGAGCACCGTGCCGATGACGGCGACCCCGAGCGCGCTGCCGAATTCGCGGGTGGTGGCCTGCAGCCCGGTGCCGACGCCGGTCTGGGACGGCGGCAGCGAACCCGCGATGACCCCGGACAGCGTGGGCAGCGCCAGCGTCACGCCGATCCCGGTCACCACCAGCCACGCCGCGTAGGTGACGTACGGCGTCTGCGTGTCGCTTGTGGACAGTCCGAGCAGGCCGCCGCCGACGGAGGTGAAGGCGAGCGCCAGGGTGGCGTCGAGGCCGATGCGCCGCGCCACCTGCCCGGCGTACCGCCCGCCGAGAATGAGGGGCACGGTCAGCGGGATGATCCCGAGACCGGTCTCCAGCACGCCGAACCCCTTGCCGTACTGCAGGAACGACGCGTTGACGTAGAACAGCGCGAACATGCCGAAGAACACCGTGGTCATGCCGAGGCACGCGCTGCGCAGCCCGGCGACGCGGAACAGCCGCGGATCGAGCAGCGGGTGCTCGGTCTTCAGTTCGACGAAGGTCCACGCGGTGAACAACACGGCGGAACCGGCGAATCCGGCCACCACGATCGTGCTGCCCCAGCCCGCCTCCGGGCCCTGCACGATGCCGATCAGCAGGGCGACCGACGCGCCGACGAACAGCAGCGCGCCCAGCGGGTCGAGGCGGCGGTCGTGCCGGGACGACACCGGCGCGATCCGGCCGGTGAGCGCGGCGAGCCCCAGCGCGAGCGGCACGGCGGCGGCGAACAGCCACCGCCACGAACCGCCGGACATGATCGCGCCACCGCCGACGTTGCCCGCGACACCGCCGATGCCGGTCATCGACGCCCAGGTCGCGATGGTCGCCCCTTTCCGCTCGGCAGGCACCGCGTGCAGGAGGACGGCCAGCGTGTTGGGCAGCACGGCCGCCGCGCCGATGCCGGTGAGCGCGCGCCCGGCGAGCAGCACGACCACGTCGGGCGCGGTCGCGGACAGCAGCGCGCCCGCGGCGAACAGCACCAGGCCGGTGAGCAGCACGCCCTTGCGCCCGAAGCGGTCACCGGCCGCGCCGCCGGGAATCACCAGGCAGGCGAAGAAGATCACGTAGGTGTCGACGATCCAGACCAGCGCGGACGCCGACGGGTGCAGGGCACTCGCGGCCAGCAGCGGCACGGCCAGATTGATCGCGGCGACCATGCCGACCACCAGCACAACGCAGGCGCACATGACCGCGAGCAGGCCACGGCGTGCCGGAGTGGGAAGAACATTCGAGGACATGGCCCCGACGCTAGGAATCAAGACACCTGCCTCGCCACGCAACTTTGGCAAGGAGTCTTTGCGCGACACGCAAACCAGGTGCGCTGTCCAGAGCCGACCGCGGCGGCGGTTAGGCTCGCGGCCATGCCGGACACGCAGTACGAAGACCTCCTCCGCCACGTGCTGGACCACGGGGCACGCAAGGACGACCGCACCGGCACCGGCACGCGGTCGATCTTCGGGCACCAGCTGCGGTACCGGCTGGCCGACGGTTTCCCGCTGGTCACCACGAAGAAGGTGCACTTCCGCTCGGTCGCCTACGAGCTGCTGTGGTTCCTGCGCGGCGACGCGAACGTGACCTGGCTGCGGGACCACGGAGTCACGATCTGGGACGAATGGGCCGCGCCGGACGGCGATCTCGGCCCGGTCTACGGCGTGCAGTGGCGCTCGTGGCCGACCCCGGACGGCGGGCACGTCGACCAGATCAGCGAAGTGCTGCGCACGCTGCGCGAAAACCCCGACTCCCGGCGGATCATCGTCTCCGCGTGGAACGTGGCCGACATCCCGCGCATGGCGCTGCCGCCGTGTCACGCGTTCTTCCAGTTCTACGTCGCCGACGGCCTGCTGTCGTGCCAGCTGTACCAGCGCAGCGCCGACCTGTTCCTCGGCGTGCCGTTCAACATCGCCAGCTATGCGCTGCTCACGCACATGCTCGCCGAGCAGGTGGGGCTCGGAGTGGGCGACTTCATCTGGACCGGTGGCGACTGCCACATCTACGACAACCACGAGGAGCAGGTCCGCACGCAACTCGCCCGCGAGGCGCGTGCCTTCCCGACGCTGCGCCTGAAGCCGGCGGACAGCCTGTTCGACTACAGCTACGAGCACATCGAGGTCGAGGGCTACGACCCGCATCCCGGCATCAAGGCACCGGTGGCGGTGTGATCGGGCTGGTCTGGGCGCAGGCGGCGAACGGTGTCATCGGCCGCGACGGCACGCTGCCGTGGCACCTGCCGGAGGACCTCAAGCACTTCCGCACGCTGACCGCGGGCGCGACCGTGCTGATGGGCCGCCGCACGTGGGAGTCGCTGCCGCCGCGGTTCCGGCCGCTGCCGGGCAGGCGCAACCTCGTGCTGTCACGCACGCCGCAGGAAGGCGTGGAGACCTTCGCGGACCTGCCCGCGGCGCTCGCCGCGGTGTCCGGGGACGCCTGGGTGATCGGCGGCGCGGCGGTCTACCGGGCGGCGCTGCCGTATGCGGACCGGATCGTGGTCACCGAGATCCGGGAGTCATTTGACGGCGACACGCACGCGCCCGAGGTCGGGCGCGCGCCGGATTCGGCCGGGGAGTGGCAGGAGTCGGCGAGTGGCCTGCACTACCGCTTCCTCACCTGGACCGGAACCGGCGCACAGCCGGACTAGCTTGAGTTTTAACCTGTTCGTCGTGGTCGAGGTGTGCTCGTTTTGGTGTTCTTGCTGTGCTTGGGTTTTCGGGTGTTCGTGCTGGTGACGGTGTGGACGTCGTGGCGTGGTGCGGGTCGGTGATTGGGTGTTCCGGCGGAGCGTCCGGGGCCGGGCCGTGAGGGTTTCGGGACACCGGCGGGACAGGTGAGTTGTGGGCGCAGGTTCCGAAACCCTCGGCGGACTCTGGCCGGGGTGAGCCGCTGGGCTGGTCGGGGTTTCTCCCAGGGGCGGCGCAGGTCGGCGGTGAGGTCGCGGGTGAGGCGGAGTTGGGTGTAGGCGGTGATCAGCAGCCAGGTCCAGCGGTCGGCGGCCTCGGGTGAGCGGAGTTTCGGGGTGGTCCAGCCGAGGGTTTGCTTGAGCATGCGGAAGGTGTGCTCGATGTCGAAGCGGCGCAGGAACGCCTGCCAGGCCAGATCGACCTCGGCCTGGTCCAGGCCGGTGCCCGAGTGCCAGAGCCACACAGGTTTCGGGATCGCCCCGGAGGGCAGACGCTGGACCTGCAACCGGATCACGGTGCCCTCGATGATCGGCAGGGCGCCGTTGTGGCCGGCCCAGGCGATGCGGTGGGTCAGCCGTGGATGCAGCCGATCCCAGGCCCGGATCAGCGCGGGACCATAGAGCCGGGTCGTGGTGTCGGTGACGACATCAGGCTCGCCCCAGGTGTTCGGGTCGCCGAAAGCGAACTCGTCACCGTGGCGGCGGGGCCTGCCCATCGTGCCGGGCGGCTGCGGCGGGACCGGGCGATGCAGCACCCGATCGGTGCGCATCCGCACCAGCACGGTGATCGGAAGATCGGCCAGCACATGGGCCAGGCGGGGACCGTCGTAGCCGGCGTCGGCGACCAGCAGGATGTGCGGGTCTCCCGGCCGCCAGTGCCCGGCTGCGGTCAAGCGGTCCACCACGCCCCGGATCTGCCGGGCGGTCACGCTCGCGGCGTTGTCGCCGGGCGCGAGCCGGACCGCGTCCAGCGGCGCGGTCCACGAACTCCGTCCCGCTTCCAGCGCGACGACGACGGAGTAAGGCCAGCCGGGCACCATCATGTGCTGGTCCTTGCCGCGGCCGTAGGTGTGACACAGGACCCGCTGCGGACACGTGTGCGCCTCCGGGCGCAGCCAGCAGGTCACATCCACCGCCAGCACCAGCCGCCCGTCCGCGGCACGCGGCAGCGACACGCTGGTCAGCGCGGTCCGCAGCCGGTTGACCTCGACACGACCCCGCGCCAGCGCGGCATAGCCACTGCCATGACCACGGCGATGCTCACCGGCCAGCGATAACTCCGCGACCGACCGCACCGGCCCGTCAGCGCACAACACCGCGTCGGCCAACTCGAACAACGCGTCCGCCCGCCGGGTCAGGCACCGGTAGAACTCCTGCCGGAACACCGACAGCTCCCCGGACGCACCGGCGTCACGGGCGTGATGCACACTGATCAACTGAAGCCCTTGGTCTCGATCTTCCTCTGTCGCAAGAAGAAGGATCACCCAAGGGCTTCACTCATGATCAACAGGGGTCACCGCCGACCACTCAGGCGTTAAAACTCAAGCTAGGGGGTGTCACGAATGTGGCTTTCGAGACGTTCTGCGTCTCGAAAGCCACATTCGTGACAGCTGGGCAACGCGCGGGCAGGCCTGCCAGGGAGTCACGCCGAACTGGAGAGAACGCGCCGCCTGGACACGAATGTGGCTTTCGGGGCCGAATTCGCCCCGAAAGCCACATTCGTGTCGCGTGCCAGGCTCCGGGATCACGCCGTCAGGGCGTCACGCCGAACTGGTTTGCCAGGTCGGTCAGCATGGCGTTGGCGCCCTGCAGGCTGACCGCGGTGAACCAGGTGGTGTCGTTGGCGTCGACCACCTTGCCCTTGAGCGTGCCCCACAGCGGGTTCGCCTGGAACTTCGCCTTCGGGTCCTCGGCGTTCTTCGTCTCGTCCTGGTAGGCCGACACGAAGATCATGTCCGCGTCCAGCTTGGTGATGTCCTCCTGGCTGAGGTCCACCGAGATCTTGTCCTTGTTGTCCGGCTGCCCCTCGGGCCTGCCGAGACCGGCGTCGGTCATCACGATGCCGGGATAGGAGGCGCTGCTGTACAGGCGCACGGTCGGCTCGCCCTCGACGAACCGGACCACCGACACCTTGGGATCCTTGCCCAGCTTGGCCTTGATCTCGTCACCGATCCGCTTGGCGCGCTGCTCGTACTCGCCGATCTTCTGCTCCGCCAAGGCCTCCTTGCCCAGCGCCTTGGCGAGCATGCGGAGGTTTTCCTTCCACGTACCGCCGGTGGTCTGGCTGAAGATGGTCGGCGCGACGTTGGTGAACTGCTCGTAGAACTTCTCGTGCCGCACCTTCGCCGAGACGATCAGATCCGGCTTGATGTCGTAGAGCTTCTCCACGTCCGGGTTCTCCAGCGGGCCGACCTGCTGGGCCCGCTCGCCGTACCGGCGGCTGTCGCCGAGGTAGTCCGGGAGCGTGTCGTAGTTGCGGTACTTCGTGTACGCCACGACGTCCGTCTCCAGCGCGAGCGCGGCGTCGACGTAGCTGGAGTCCAGCGCCGCCACCGTTTTCGGCTGCTTCTCCAGTGTGGTCGCCCCCATCACGTGGTCGATGGTGCGCGGGTAACCCGCGTCGCCGCCCGCGTTCTGCGGCGTGGCTTCGTCGCCACCGCTCCCGCACGCGGTCAGTGCCAGCAGTGTGGTCACCGACAGCGCGAGCGCGGTTCGCCAAGGTCTCGTCATGGGGACACTCTCCCTGCGGTTAGGCTTGCCTAAAGGACCTTAGGCTGACGTCCGTCCGATGTGGAAGTCGGAGTAACCCAGATGACAGGAGCGCCGGTGACGGTGGTGGCCACGGCCGGTCTCGCCGGTCCCCGACGGCGCCGGCAGCGCCGGCAGCGCCGGGTGCTCGGCCTCGTGGTGCTGGTGGTGCTGCTCCTGGCGTTGTGCGCGGCCAGCGTCATGTTCGGTACCCGCACGATTCCGCTGGGTGAGGTGTGGACCGCGCTCGTCCGTCCGAACGGGACGGAACTCGACATCATCGTGCGGTCGCTGCGCGTGCCGCGCACGCTGATCGGCGTGCTGGCCGGGCTCGCCCTGGGCGCGGCGGGCGCGCTGATGCAGGGCCACACGCGCAACCCGCTGGCCGATCCCGGGCTGCTCGGCGTGACGCAGGGCGCGGCCTTCGGCGTGGTTTTCGCGGTGGTCGTGCTGGGCGCGAACGGGCTGTACGGCTACATCTGGTTCGGCTTCGCGGGCGCGATGATCGCCAGCGTCGCGGTTTTCCTGCTCGGTGCGGCGGGCGGGCGCGGCGCCACGCCGGTCACGCTCGCGCTCGCCGGTGCCGCGGTGAGCGCGCTGCTGTACGGCCTGATCGCGGCCGTGGTGCTGGGCAACGACCAGGGCATGGAGATCTACCGGTTCTGGCGGGTCGGCTCGATCGCCGGGCGCGACTTCGCGGTGACCGGGCAGGTGCTGCCGTTCCTGCTGCTGGGCCTGGTGCTCGCGGTGGTCAACACGCCGGGCATGAACACGCTCGCCCTCGGCGAGGACGTGGCCACCGCGCTCGGCCAGCGGGTCGGGCGCACGCGCGCGCTCGGTGTGGTGGCGATCACCCTGCTGGTCGGCGCCGCGGTCGCGGCCTGCGGCCCGATCGCCTTCCTCGGCCTGGTGGTGCCGCACCTGGCGCGGGCGGTCACCGGCCCGGACTACCGGTGGCTGGTGCCGTTCTCCGCGCTGCTCGGCGCGGCGCTGCTGCTGGCCGCGGACGTGCTGGGCCGGGTGCTCACCGGCGACAGCTTCGAGGTCGGCATCCTGCTGGCGATCCTGGGCGCGCCGGTGTTCATCGTGCTGGTGCGGCGGAAGGGACTGGCCAGGATATGACGCGCAAGGTGGTGGCGGCCGGGCCGCTCGCCTGGACCGTCCGGCCGCGCGCGGTCGCCGTCGCGGCCGGGGCGGCGCTGCTGCTGGTGCTGGTCGCCGCGATCAACATCGGCCTCGGCAGCTCGTACATCGCGGTGCCCGACGTGCTCGAGACGTTGTTCGGCGGCGGCACCGCGCGGGAACAGGGCATCATCTTCGACCTGCGCCTGCCGCGCACGCTGACCGGCATCCTGGTCGGCGCCGCGCTGGGGCTGTCCGGCGCGCTGTTCCAGTCGCTCGCGCGCAACCCGCTGGCCAGCCCGGACGTGCTCGGCATCACCTGGGGCGCCGGCGCGGCCACGGTCGCGGTCATCGTGCTCGGTGGCTACCGGGGCCAGGTCAGCGGCGCGGTGAGCGCGCTCGGGGTGCCGCTGGCCGGGCTGCTCGGCGGGATCGTCGCCGGGGTGCTGCTCTACGCGCTGTCGTGGCGGCGCGGCATCGACGGCTACCGCATGGTGCTGATCGGCATCGGCCTGTCCGCCATCGGTTACAACACGGTGTACTGGCTGCTCACCGTCGGTGACGTCAACGACGCCGCCCGCGCGGTCACCTGGATCGTCGGCAGCCTGTCCGAGACCAGCTGGGACGCGGTCGGCCCGGTGCTGCTCGCGCTGGCCGTGCTGGTGCCGATCGCGCTGGTCTGCGGGCACACCATCGGCGGGCTGCAGTTCGGCGACGAGACCGCGCGCGGCCTCGGCATCCGGGTGGACGCGGCCCGCGGCACGCTCCTGCTGCTCGGCGCGGCGCTGGCCGCGGTGGCCACCTCCGCGGCCGGGCCGATCACCTTCGTCGCGCTGGCCACGCCGCAGATCGCGCTGCGGCTGACCCGATCCGCGCAGCCGCCGCTGGTCGGCTCGATGGTGCTCGGCGCGCTGCTGACGGTGTCCGCGGACCTGGTGACCCGCCTGCTGCTGCCGGAACTGCCGGTCGGCGTGCTCACCGCGATCCTCGGCGCGCCCTACCTGATCTTCCTGTTCGTCCGGAGCCGCCGGGAGGCACGAGCGTGACCGACATCCGCCTGCGAGCCGAGTCGCTGGGCCTCGGCTACGGCGACCGCGTGGTCGTCGACGACCTGGACCTCGACGTGCCCGACGGCACGATCACCGCGATCATCGGGCCGAACGGCTGCGGCAAGTCGACCCTGCTGCGGGCGCTGGCCCGGCTGCTGCGGCCGGTGTCGGGCACGGTCCTGCTGGACGGCAAGCAGATCAGCAGCCTGCCGACCAGGGAGGTCGCGCGGGTGGTCGGCCTGCTGCCGCAGTCACCGCTCGCGCCGGAGGGGCTGACCGTGGCCGACCTGGTCGCCCGCGGCCGCCACCCGCACCAGCGCTGGTACCGCCAGTGGTCCTCGGCCGACGAGGGCGCCATCGAGCGCGCGCTCACCCTGACCGGCATGGCCGAGCTGGCCGACCGCCCGGTGGACCACCTCTCCGGCGGGCAGCGCCAGCGCGCCTGGATCTCGATGACCCTGGCGCAGGAAACCGATCTGCTGCTGCTCGACGAGCCGATCACCTATCTCGACCTGGCCCACCAGATCGACGTGCTCGACCTGGTGCACCGGCTGCACACCGAGCGCGGCACCACGGTGGTGATGGTGCTGCACGACCTGAACCTGGCGGCCCGGTACGCGGACACGCTGGTGGCCATGCGCGAGGGGCGTGTCATCGCGCGGGGCGCCCCGGCCGACGTGCTCACCGAGCCGTTGCTGGACGAGGTGTTCGGCCTGTCCGCCAGGGTGATCCAGGACCCGGTGTCCGGCACCCCGCTGGTGGTGCCGATCAGCGCGCACCTGGTGTGATCAGCCGGCGCGGCGGCGCAGGACCTCGACGCCGTCGCCGGTGAGTTCGTCGCAGTGGGCACCGCGCCCGGTCATCGCCATCACCAGCGCCAGCGTGCTGCCCGAGACGAGGGTGCCGGAACCCGTGGTGAACGGGCCGTCGGTGGCTTCGAGGCGCAGACCCTCGATGCGGCCCTTGGCGACGACCACCTGGTCGGTGCTCGCGTAGTACTCGGCCAGCCGGGTGAGCGTGCCGATCGGGTGGTCGCGGCGGCTGCCGAGCGGGCGCCGGATGTCCTCACCGTGCACGATCACCTCGCCGAGCATCGCCAGCACGGGCAACGGCGGCTTGGTGCGGCTGGTGATCACGTTCCGGAACCTCGCCAGGGTTTCGGCGCCGTCCGCGCCCAGCTGCTCGGCCAGGCGCATGGCCACCTGCTGGTCGAAGTCGAACCGGCAGCGGATCACGCCCGCCAGCCAGCGGACGGCGTTCAGGCTCGCCGCCGCGGTGAGGTGCGCCAGCACTTCCCGCACGGTCAGCCCGTCGCACAGGAAGGGCGTCGCCCACTGCGCCTCGCTCAACGGCGCGAGGTCTTCGGCCAGTGCCGCCCGCTCGGCGTGGATGAGCGGCCACACCTCGTTCTTGTTCTTGGTCATGCAGGTGAGACGCCGCCGCTGGGGCAGAATCGTCGCTCATGGGCGAAGATCTTCCGGACGACCTGGTGAAGGCGCGTGACGGTGACCACAGCGCGTTCACCCGGCTCGTGCGGCCGATGCGCGGTGAGCTGCACGCGCACTGCTACCGGATGCTCGGCTCGGCCCACGACGCCGACGACGCCCTGCAGGAAACGCTGCTCCGGGCGTGGCGCGGGCTCGCCGGTTTCGAGGGCCGCAGTTCGCTGCGGACCTGGCTGTACACGGTGGCTTCCCGGAGCTGCCTCGACCTCGCCGAACACCGTGGCAGGCGAGCACTGCCCGTCGACTTCGGACCGTCCGGCGCGCCGGAGGGCGTCGCCTGGCTCGGACCTTATCCTGGCGATTTCGAGGCGGGTCCCGGCGCGCGTTACGAGCAGCGGGAGGCCACCGAACTCGCCTTCGCCGCCGCGTTGCAGCACCTGCCCGCCAACCAGCGGACCACGTTGCTGCTGTTCGACGTCCTCGGTTTCGCCACCGCCGAGATCGCCGGGATGCTGGGCGTCTCGGCCACCGCGGTGAACTCCGCGCTGGCCCGCGCGCGGCGCACGATCGCGGCGAAGGGCCCGGCCGAAAGCCAGCAGCGGACGCTGCGGAAACTGGACGACGAGGTGGTGCGCGCCCGCGTCGCGGGCTTCGCCGACGCGCTGGAACGCGGTGAGGTCGAGCGGCTCGTCGCGCATCTCACCGAGGACGTCACCTGGTCCATGCCGCCGCTCCCGGAGTGGTACCGCGGGATCGACGCGGTCACCGCCTTCGCCGTCCGGGTGCCGATCACCGGCTGCGGCCAGTGGCGCTGCCTGCCGATCACCGCGAACGGCCAGCCCGCCGTGGCGTGCTGCCTGCGCGACGACGGCGACACCGCGTACCGGAGCTGGTCGATCAACGTGTTCACGTTGCGCGAGGACGGTATCGCCGCGATCACCTCGTTCCTCGGTCCCGAGCACTTCGTCCACTTCGGACTACCCGCGTCGCTGGAGTAGGCGCCTTCCGGTCAGGGTCCAGCACACGCCCCACAGGAGGAAGAAAGGCGACCACAGCAGCAGGTCCCACCACGCCAGGGTGTGCGCGAGACCCGGCGGGACCGGGCGGATCCCGGTCAGCACCAGTGCGTCACCGGCGAAGCCGAAGCCGGCGGCCCCCCAGCGCCCGGGCGATCATGGCGATGCCGATGATCCACGCCAGCACCCCCAGCAGCCGGTGCGGGACCCGCCACGGCCGCACCGCGGCCAGCGCGACGAGCACCCCGGCCACCGCCGCGCTCGCCAGGATCCAGTGGCTGGCCACCAAAAGCGGGTCGCGGGCCAGCAGCCGGTCCCGCAGCGACGGCGGCAGGGGATCCTTGTCCGCCAGTGCGTTCGCGCCCAGCGCCTGCGCGAGCTTCATGCTCCCGTAGGCCGTGGCGCAGGCGGCCGCGCCGTACGCGCCGATCCGCGTCAGCTCAGGCACGGCGGGTCCGCACCGCGTAGGTTCGCACCGTTTCCGCGGTCAGGCCGAGCAGGACGAGGCCGAGCACGCCGTGGTACCAGCGCCAGCCCACGCCGATACCGGCGAATCCGTCGACGACCATGATCCCGGCGCCGTACCCGATGGCGAGCAGCACCGCGCCCAGCACGCCCAGCATGAGCGGCCTCGGCACGCGCCTGCCGGTCGGCACGACGGTGAGCAGGACCAGGCCCGCGCCGAGCACACCGGAGGCGGCGGCGAACCACTGCGCCACCGCGGCGTCGAGGAAGTAGGCCGAGCTTTCGGCGGCGGAAACCGGTGGCCCGCCGGGGAAGCCGAGGCGGTCCTGGACGGCGAACGCGGCCTTGCCCACGGCGTAACCGAGGAACAGGGCGGCCAGCACGCAGGCCGGCCACCGCCGGGCGTCGGGAGATCTCACGCCCGCAACGCTAGGAAACGGGCGGCGCCCGGCACTCCCCATCGGGAGGGAAACGGCTCACCCCTGCGGTGGAACTCCGCGTGAGCTGCTTCACAGCATGTCAGGATTTCCGCCGGAGCGGTGTCTTGTGCTCGAACCTCTCAGCAAAGGAGACACCATGGGCGGGAACATCGAGGTGGTTGTGCTCGGCGGCGGTTATGCCGGGGTGATGGCGGCCAACCGGCTGACGCGGCGTGACGACGTGACGGTGACCGTGCTCAACCCGCGCCCGGAGTTCGTGCCGCGGCTTCGGCTGCACCAGCTGGTGGGCGGCACCCACGATGCCGTCGTCGGCTTCGACGAGGTGCTGGCCGACGGCGTCCGGCTGGTAGTCGACAGTGTGACGCGGATCGACGCGGTCGCACGCACGGTGACCCTGGCCGAAGGCGGCAGCCTCGGTTACGACCACCTGGTCTACGCGGTGGGCAGCGGCAGCGCGGGCCCGCGGGTGCCGGGGGCGGCCGAGCACGCCTACCCGGTGGCGACCTACGAAGCGGCGCAGCGGCTCCGGTCGGTACTGCTGGACACGCCGAAGACGGCGCCGGTCACGGTGGTTGGCGGCGGCCCGACCGGCATCGAGACCGCGTCGGAACTGGCCGAGCAGGGCCGTGCCGTCACGCTGGTGTGCGGTGGGGTGCTCGGCCCGTACCTGCACGCCCGCGCCCGGCGCACGGCCCGCAAGTACCTGGCGAAGCTGGGCGTCGAGGTCGTAGAAGGCCCCGGCACGGCGGTCACCGCGGTGACCGGGGAGGCTGTGGAACTGGAGGACGGCCGGACGCTGGCGAGCCGGGTCACCATCTGGACCGCCGGCTTCGGCGTGCCGGATCTGGCTTCGAACAGCGGGTTGCGCACCGATGCCGACGGGCGGTTGCTCACCGACGAAACCCTGACCAGCCTCGATGACGAGCGCATCGTCGCGGCGGGCGACTCGTCGGCGCCGTCCGGCCTGCCGTTCCGGATGAGCGCCTACGCCGCGGGCTGCCTGGGCGCGCACGCCGCCGACACCGTGCTGAGCCGGATCGCGGGGGAGCGGCCGCGGCCGATCGACCTGGCGTTCCCGGCCATGTGCGTCAGCTTCGGCCGCCGCGCCGGGATCTTCCAGCTCGCGAACAAGAGCGACGTCGCGGTGCCCGTCTACTTCACCGGGTTCGCGGGCAAGAAGCTCAAGGAGTTCTCGTGCGAGGCCAGCGTCAAGCACCTGGTGACCGAAGCACGCAAGCCGGGTTCGCACCACTGGCCCAAGGATGGCAAGCACCGGCCGCGGTTGTTGCGGGCGCGGCAGGATCAGATACCGGTCGCGTAGGGGAGATTCATGGACAGCGCAGATCGCACGGCGGAGGCGACGGAGACCTTCGTGGCCCACCGCGGGCTGCTGTTCACCGTCGCCTACGAGATGCTCGGCTCGGCGGCCGACGCCGACGACGTGCTGCAGGAAACCTGGCTGCGCTGGGTCGCCGTCGACACCTCCGCCGTCGGCGACCCGCGCGCGTACCTGGTCCGCATCACCACCCGGCAGGCGCTCAACCGGCTGCGGTCGGTGAAGCGCCGCCGGGAGGCGTACGTCGGTTCGTGGCTGCCGGAGCCGCTGCTGACCGCGCCGGACGTGGCGGCCGACGTCGAACTCGCGGAAAGCGTGTCGATGGCGCTGATGCTGGTGCTCGAGACGCTGAGCCCGACCGAACGGGCGGTTTTTGTGCTGCGTGAGGTGTTCGGCTTCGGCTACGACGAGATCGCGGACGCGGTCGGCAAGACCTCCGGTGCCGTGCACCAGATCGCCCACCGCGCCCGCCGCCACGTCGAGGCCCGCCGGCCGCGGCGATCGGTCACCGCCGGCCAGGCCGAGGCGGCGGCCGCGGCGTTCCGGCGGGCGCTGGAAGGCCGGGACCTGCAGGGCCTGCTCGACGTGCTCGCCCCGGACGTGGTGGCGATCAGCGACGGCGGCGGGATCAAGCAGGCCTCCCCGCGGCCGGTTGTCGGCGCCGGGAAGGTGGCGCGGTTCATCGTCGGCGGCCTCACCAAGCACGACGTCGTGGTCACCGCCGTCCCGGTCGCCGTCAACGGCGGCCCGGGCCTGGCCCTGCACGCGAACGGCGAACTCGACGGCGTCATGGCGCTGCGGGTCGAGGAGCACCGCATCACCGGCCTGTACTACGTGCGCAACCCGAACAAGCTCACCCACCTCGACGCCGAAACCCCGCTGACCCTGCTGTGACCCGGTCCGTCAGCGGTCGAAGCCGAGGTCGCGGAGGAAGGCGTCGCTGTCGCTGACCGGTTCGTCGTGGTGGACCGGCGCGGGTGCGGTGCCTTCGTCGAAAACGGTGCCCAGTGGTTCCTCGGGTTCGGCGGTCGCCCGGGGCCGGGGCGCCGGGGCCGGCTCGGTGAGCAGGTGCGCGCCGGGGCCGAGTGCGGTCGCCGGATCGACCGCCGGACCGGCGTGGGCGCGCACGATCTCCAGCTGACGCCGGGCCGCCCTGGCCGCTGCCTCCTTCGCGGTGGTGGTGAGCAGGCGGCTCAGCCCGGCCGCGTCCATGCGGAGTGCCTCCTCCCGGACGGTGATCTCCTGGATCGTGCCGCCGGGACCGGCCACCACTGCGACGGTCCCGTTCGGGGAGGTCGCGGTCACGCGCAGCGCGCCGATCTCCCCGTCTGCCCGGCCGAGCCCGGTCAGCAGGCGCTCGTTCTCGGCCTTGCGCTGCTGGATCTTTTCCAGTTGCCAGCGCATTTCCTCGATCAGATCGGGATTGCTCCGCACTTGACACCCCTCACCGCGTGCGTTTGCTGAAGCTGAGGATGCGGCCGGTCGCCTGGGTACTGGACTCGCTGGTGCACTGGTACCCGAAGGCGGCGGCCACCTGGACGATCAGCTGGTCCGACAGGGAGTAGAGCGAACTGATCACCGCGGTGCGCGGTCGCCCGTTGAACTCCCTGGCGAGAAAGCCCGCCTGGGCCGAGGCCGGGAACAACCGCGGTGCGTAGAAAACGATCGGCAGCAGGACGACCACGGCGGTGAAGGTCACCGACGCGGTCACCCGGAGATCGAGGAACAACGCGATCACACCGAACGTCCCGCCCAGCACCACCAGCAGTCCCGGCACGAGGAAGTGCAGCACGAACGGGCGCACGCGCGCGGAGGACCGCAGCGGCGGCCGGTGGTCACCTCGCCCGATGAGCAGCAGCTGATCGCTCGGATCGGTGCACTGCCACACCACCCGTTCCCCGTGTTCGGCGGCCACGGCGTCCACCTCCCAGCGCGGGAGCTTCGCCTCGCGCAGGCTGATCCACACCGGTTCCCGCGCGGTGATCCGCTTGACCAGCCACTTCCGCCGCGCTGGGCTGGACGTGGCCCGCCGGCCTTGGTAACCCGGCTGCCCGGCCAGGCCGAAGGTGAGCTGAACCCGCCCTGAACCGTGGTGCGTCGTCGAATCGGCGCAGGCGTAGCCGAGTTGCGCCGCCAGTCGCACCAGCAGCTCCGGGGAGATCTTGAACTGGCTGGGCAGCACGGTCACCGGTGTCCGGCCGTCGAACTTCGACAGCGCCGCGCTGATCCGGTACGACCGGCCGCGGGCGTACCAGCCGAAGACGAGCGCCGCGCCGAGCAGTACCTGGACGCCCAGCGAGGCGAACAGCACGGGCAGGCCCACAGTGTCCAAATAGGCCAGTGCGAGCGCGTTCGAAAGAACCAGGGCGAGCAACAGGAAGAGGCCGGACAGGGCGAGCGTGTGCGGATTCACCCGGCGCCGGACGATCAGCGCCCGCGGCTCGGCCACCGGACGGCGGCTGAGCAACAGGACCTCATCGGTCTGGTCGCCGGCGCCGCCGGCCACGTGAAACCCTTGCCGCGCCGCGACTTGCCCGGCCTGGGCCCGGGACAGCCCGACGTCGCGCAGGCTGATCCACGCGAACTCCCGGTCGCCGAGCCGCCGGTGCAGCCGCTGGGCCGCGGCGGGCGTCACCATGGCGGGCGGTGTCATGGTCTCGCGCTGCCGACCCGGATCGAGTTCGCGACGCGCACCGCCGCGGTCGCGATCTCCGCCTGCCGCTCGCCGGTGTCGGCGGAGACGGACAGCACCACGAGCCCGCGGCCGCCGGGAGTGGGCAGGTGGAAGTCGATCCGGAAGACCGGCCGCGTGCCCCGGTCGTCCGGAAACCGGAACTCCCCCTCGGTCAGCACCGCGATGGCCGGGCCGGCGGCCAGCGTGATCGGCCGGATCTGGCAGGACGGCCGCCGCTCCCGCAGCGACCGGCCCAGCCCGGCGACCGCTTCTTCCCGGGGTTCCGGCAGCACACCGCCGAGCGGGCGGAGCATCAGCGTGAGCGAGGCCAGCGCCGGATCCGGGTCGCCGACCGCGAACTTGCCGAGCAGCCGCACGCCATGGGGGCCGGTCCAATCGGCCACTCGCGCCAGGTGGAAAGCCAGCTCGGCGGCCGTGACACCGGTTCGCGGGGCCAGTTCCCCGGCGAGCGACCGGATGCGGTCCGCCAGCGTTTCCGGGTTCCCGGCCAAGGACAGGCCGGTGAAGCCGGGTGGGACGGTCAGGCTGATCCGCGGTGTGGTCATCCAGCTCACTCCCAGACCTTGTCGCGGCCGCGTTCGTGGCCGCGTCCTGGCCGCTGATCTGCTTCGTGGCCCTGCTCGGCGGCGTTCCAGAACGCCGTCGCGGCGGGGGAGAGGAACGACAGCGCGCCTTGTCCCGGATCCTTCGGCACCCAGTAGTTCAGGAAGTCGTCCACCGGGCTCTCCCACGGGACGTCCGTGGCCGCCGACATGCCCTCGCCGGCGAACTGGCTGGCCAGCAAGCCGTATCCGGCGCCCTTGAGCACACTGGTCGCCGGTACCCCGGAGGGGGCGAACACCCCGGCCACCGAGGTGAGCGCGCCGAGTCCGTCGTAGACCAGGGTTTCCGGGGCGACCTCGGCCCCGGCCAGCTTCGCCGTGGTGTGCCCGGCCAGCGCGCCCAGGCTGAACCCGGCGGACACCGCGCCCACGATCGCCCCGGCGGGCTCCGGGACCACGTCGCTGAGCACACCGAGCACGTTGCCGATGTCGCCGGCCACGTCGGAGACCTTGGCCACGACGTTCGCGTTGTCCTGGACGAAGTTCTCGATCGCCCCGTAGGCGTCGGCGACCGCGTTCACGGTGTCCGTGGTCAGCTCGCCCAGCGCGTCGAACGCCTTCTCCAGCAGGCCTGGCTCGTCCGGGGCGAGTTCGGTGGCCTGGCGGAGCAGGGCGGCGGTTCGTTCGGCGAGCTGACCGTGCTGCTCCAGCAGCCGCCGGGCTTCCTCCTGGACCGCGGCGCAGCCGTCGATGGCTTCCTGGAGCCGGCGGGCGGCGTTGTCCAGTAGCTGCTGCGCGACCTGGAGCGACCGCTGGTCGGAGAAGGTCTGGTTGGCCAGGGCGAAATCCGGGTTGCCCTGGGCGGCTTCGGCCGCCGCGGCGGCCTGTCTGGCCTTGGCTTCCAGGTCGACCGCGCGGCGCTGCAACTCCGTGAGATCCCGGTGCCAGTCGTCGAGTGCGGCGGCCGCCTGCGTCATCGACCGCGCGGCCGTGTCCAGGTACTCCGGCAGATCGCCGACGCGACGGGCGAAGGCCTCGCTTCCCTCCCCCGCCCAGATGCCTTCCTGGCGGACGATCTGGTTGATGGCCAGCAGTGCGTCGGCGAGGTCACGACCGACCACGCGGTACTTTTCGGCGATTTCCCCGATCACCGCCGGCTGCCCCGGCGCGGGGTCGAAACCGAGTGCGCCGAAGCCGGCGGGGGCGCTCATCGGCCACCACCCAGGAGGTCGCCGAGGCCGCCGGTGTACCCGCCGCCGACCGGCCCCTCGTCCAGGTCCGGCCCGCCGGCCGGAGCGGCCGGCGGCCGGTTCTGCTCGGTGATCAGCGGCGGTGGCTGCGGGAAGAGCCTGGCGTGTTCTTCCTCCAGCTCGCCGTACTTCCGCTTGGCCACGTCCAGTCGTTCGGTGACGCCGGCGGCGGCCTCGCCGAGCTGGGCGAGCCCGTACTCCCAGGTTTCCTCGAACCGCCCGCCCTCCTCGGCCAGCGTGGGGTTGCCGAGCAGGCCGAACGCCTGCGCGCCGGCGAGCTTGCGGTTGGCCTCGCCGATGCGTGCTGTCGCGGATTCGAGCTGCCCGATGAGCTTGCCCAGCGCCTCGATGTTGACGGCGTATCCCTCTGCCATGACCCCTCCCGCGGGCCAGCATAACCACGGGGAGCGACAGAGTGGTGCGAAATCAGTGACCGCTCTCGTGTCGATCAGGGGTGGGTGATCGTGGTCAGCCAGTTCGCCGCCAGGTCGGTGAGCAGTGCGGCGCCGCGGTCGTTGAGATGGATGTGGTCGACGAGCAGCGCCCTGCCGCCGCTGCGCGCGACCTCGTCCCAGCTCTGGCCGAGCACGTAGTGCCGCGTCGCCGCGGTCAGCGCCAGTGGGAAGGAGAAGTCGTACGGCTGCCGCGTGCTTTCCGGGCCGAGGAGGCCGAGCATGCGCTCGTGCACCGGCACGTAGTCCACGCCCGCCCGCGTCGCCGTCTCCTTGATCACCGTGTTGTACCCGGACAGCTTGTGGTTGATTTCCGTGCTCAGGTCCTCGCCGAGCGGCGGCAGTGACAGCAACGCGATCCGGGCGGTGGTGGCGGACCTGAGCCGCTCGGTGATCGCGGTGAGGTCGGCGCGGTACCGCTCCAGCGGCGTGCCGTCGCGGGCGTCGTTGGTGCCGACGAGCACCAGCACGGCGGCCGGGTGGCAGGCCACGACGTCGGTGTCCAGCCGGGCCAGCAGGTCGGCGGCGGTGTCGCCGTTGTGCCCCGCGTTGACGAACTCGTAGCCGCCGAACTCCGGTCTGCCGCGCAGCGCGCCGACCCAGTCACCGCCGAGCGTGCCCTGGGTCATGCTGGCCCCGGCGCCGACCACGGCGGGCCGGGCCGTGGTCCCGCCGCAGGCCTCGGCGGGCGTGTGCTCCGGTGAGCGCAGGAAAGCGAGATGACCGGCGGTGCCGATGGTGCCGAGAACGGCGACCAGCAGCAGGCCCGCGGCCACGAGAACGCGCTTCCTGGTGAAGATCCGCTTGCGCACGACGACGTGCTCCCTTCCAAGGTTGGTGAGTGCTCACTAACCATAGTTGGTGAGCACTCACCAACCTGTCAACGGGGCACGGTCAGCAGGTGTGCCGCGGTCCGCGCCGGGTCTTCGATGTTCGGCGAGTGCCCGCAGCCGGGCAGCAGTCGGATCGTCGCGCCCGGGACGGCGCGGTAGTCCGCGGCCGAGGAGGGTCGCCACCTGCGGTCTTCCTCGCCGAAGAGCACCAGCAGCGGCTTGCCCAGCGGCGCCAGCCGGTCCGGAAGGCTCCGCTCGTCCAGGTACGCGCGGACCGCCCGCGAGGTCTCCGCGAACGTGTGGAGGTCGATGTCGCGGAACTGGTCCACCAGCGACCGCGGGATCCGGTACCCCGGCGCGAATCCGGTGCTCATGGCCTGGCGCAGCTGCTCGTCGCTCAGGTCCGCCGGTGCTGCCGCGCCGCCGGTGTCTTCGCCCAGATAGGCGGCCATGTCGGGGCCGGTGTTGATCAGCACGACCGCGCTCACCAGGCCGGGGCGTTGCTCGGCCAGCGACGTGGCGACCGTGCCGCCGCTCGAATGCCCGGCGACGACGGCCCGCGCGACGCCGAGCCGGTCCAGCACCGCGGCGGCCCGCCGAGCCTGGTTCGCGACCGCGTAACTCGCGTCGCGTGGTTTGGCCGAGCGGCCGCAGCCGAGCAGGTCGATCCGGATGACGTGGTGTGCGTCAGCCAGGAACGGGACCATCGGGTCCCACGAGCGCGCCGACACGGCGGTCCCGTGGATGAGCAGCAGTGCGGGCGCGTCACGCGGGCCGTCCTGGCACACGTGGATTTTGCCGTCGTCAAAGGAAAGGAACGATTCTTGGGCAGGCGAACTCATGCGTGCACTGTGGTGACCCTTGCCGTCCCGTGGCTTGAACAAATGTTCCGCCGGTCGTGCGTAACATCGGGTCATGGGGGTTGACGTGCTGTGGGACATCGCCCGCCCGAAGCGGCCCGGCCGGGTGCCCGGGGTCGCCATGGCCGGGTTCGGCGACCGCGGCCGGACCCCGCCCGGCCTCCGGTTGATCCCGCACCCGGCCGTGACGCTGCTCCTGGTGCTGGGCGGCACGATCGCCGCGGAGGACACCGCCGGACGGCAGTGCCGGGGCAGCTTTGCCACCGGGCTCGGCTTCGGCGACCACTTCCGCGTGCGGCACGCGGAAGGTTTCGAATGCCTGCAGGTGCGGCTGTCACCGGTGGTCGCGCACGCCGTGCTGGGGCCCGCCGCGGCCGAGCTGACCGAGGCCGTGCCCCTGGATGCGTTGTGGGGCAGGGAATCGGCACGGCTCAGCGAGCAGCTGAGCGCGCTCGCCTCCTGGGACGACCGCTTCGCGTGGACCGACGCGTGGCTCGCCCGCCGATGCGCGGCAGCGGTCCGGAGCCGGGCCCGGGTGGCCCCCGAGGTGGCGTGGGCCTGGCACCGGATCGTCGCCGGCCGCGGCCTCGTCCGGATCGAGCGGCTCGCCGCCGACCTCGGCTGGAGCCGGAAGCGCCTGTGGTCCCGGTTCCAGGCGCAGCTCGGCAGGCCGCCCAAGCACGCGGCGAAACTGGTCCGCTTCGACCACGCCGTGCACCGCCTGGTCGCGGGCCAGGCCGCGGCGGGGGTCGCGGCCGAAGGCGGTTACGCCGACCAGTCCCACCTGCACCGGGACGTGGTGGCGTTCACCTCGCGGACCCCCGCGACCGTCGTCGACGAGCCGTTCCTCGCCATCGACGACCTCGCCTGGGGCTGGCCGGGCCCGGGGTCAGTGACCGGCCACGCTTTCCACCAGCTCCGGGTGCCTGCCGCCCTTCGCCCACGGCAGTGAGCCCGGCTTGCGGGCTTCGCGGCGGATCTTCGCCACGCCGAGCTTGCAGGTCAGCTCCTTGTACGCGGCGGCGAGACGGCCGCCGAAGTGGAAGTTCAGCGTGGTGTCGTCCTTGCGGGCGAACTGCCGCACCCCGCCGTGCCTGCCGAGGCTGACGCACGAGCCGACGAACGCCACGTCGAGCTTCGGCGGCTCGGTGCCCGCGATGCGGTTGAGCACGGTGTCGACGGCGTGCGCGCCCAGCGGCGCGGCGATCTGGCAGCTCATCCGCAGCGGCCGGCCCGAGGGCGCGGCGGCGTCCCCGGCCGCGACGATCCGCTCGTCGTCGAGGCTGGTCAGCGTCTCGTCGGTGAGCAGGCGGCCGACGTCGTCGGTGCGCAACCCGCTCGCCGCCGCCAGGCCGGGCACGCCGAAACCGGCCGCCCAGATGGTCAGCGCGCTCGTGCGCACCTCGCCGCCCGCGAACACGACGGCGTCCGCCCGCACCTCGCGGACCTTGGCCTCGACCACGGTGACGTCGTGCCGGGACAACCACTTCGCCGTGGACCGGCGGGCCGCCACGCTCAGTGACGGCGCCAGGGTCCCGCCACTCACCAGCGTGACATTGCGCCCTTGCTCGGCCAGCTCCGCGGCCGCCTCGATGCCGGTCAGCCCGCCACCGACGACCGTGATCGGCGCGTCCGGGCGTAGTCCGGCCAGCCTGGTGCGCAGCTCCTGCGCGGCTTCCAGTTCGGCCATCGAGACGGCGAATTCGCGTGCGCCGGGCACCGAGGACGGCACCGCGCCGGTGCTGCCGACCGCGTAGACGAGGTAGTCGTAGTCCAGCACGCGCCCGGAGGCCAGTTCGACCGAGCGGGCCGCGGGATCGATGGCCGTGGCACTGTCGACCACCAGCCGGACGCCTTCGCCGAGCAGCTCGCGGAAGTCCACTGTGGCCTCCCCGGTGCCGGCGACGTACTGGTGCAGCCGGATCCGGTCGACGAACGAGGGCCGGGGATTGACCAGGGTGATCTCGACGTCGTCGCGCTGGCGCAGGCGGTTGGCCGCGAGCGCGCCGGCGTAACCGCCGCCGAGGACGACAACCCGGTGGGCTTTCCGGTGTTCGGGCATGGGGTGGCTCCCTTGTCTGGAGTGGATGGGGTCTCACCAGTCCGACAAGGCACCGCCGCGGAATGTGAGGTGACCGGCCCGCCTCACATTTCGCCGCGCTGTCTTGTCGTAAGGGGGAAAGCAGCCGCCAGCGAGGGAGCCGCCACGCCATGACCACCCAGCCAGAACCGGCCGACCCGGGCCTGACCGCGATCATGGGCGAGCGCCGCCAGCTGATCAATCTCGCGTACCGCCTGCTCGGCTCGCTGGCCGACGCCGAAGACGTCGTGCAGGAGACCTACGCCCGCTGGTACGCCCTGTCACCGCAGGAGCAGGACGCCATCGAGGTGCCCGGCGCGTGGCTGAGCAAGGTCGCCAGCCGGATCTGCCTCAACGTGCTGTCCTCGGCCCGCGTGCGACGTGAAACCTATGTGGGTGAATGGATTCCCGAGCCGCTGCCGGAACCGGGGGAGTGGGTCACCGACGGGCTCACCACCGATCCCGCCGACCGGGTCACCCTCGACGAGTCGGTCAACATGGCGTTCCTCGTGGTGCTGGACGCGATGACCCCGGCCGAGCGCGTCGCGTTCATCCTGCACGACGTCTTCCGGTACTCCTTCGCCGAAGTCGCCGAAATCGTCGGCCGCAGCCCGGCCGCGTGCCGTCAGCTGGCGTCCTCGGCGCGGCGCCGCATCCGCGCCGAGCGGGCGCCCGGCCCGGCGTCGGCGCAGGCCGGTGTGGTCAGGGCGTTCAAGCGGGCCTGGGAAGCCGGGGACATCGGCGCGCTGATCGGCCTGCTCGACCCCGGTGCCACGGCCATCGCCGACGGCGGCGGCCTGGTCAGCACGGTGCGCCACCCGGTCGAAGGCGCCGAGGGCATCGTGCGGGCCATGGTCCGGCTCACCGCGCGACTGGAGGGCCTGACCATCCTGGAACGCACGGTGAACGGCCAGCCGGGGCTGGTGGTGCAGCGGGACGGCGTCACCGTGACGGTCGCCGCGTTCGAGGTCGAGCACGACCGCATCAAGCACAT
Organism: Amycolatopsis albispora; assembly: GCF_003312875.1. Classification (NCBI taxonomy): domain Bacteria; kingdom Bacillati; phylum Actinomycetota; class Actinomycetes; order Pseudonocardiales; family Pseudonocardiaceae; genus Amycolatopsis; species Amycolatopsis albispora. The sequence goes on along the minus strand of NZ_CP015163.1, from coordinate 2,788,681 downwards.
TTGGGCGGTGCGCAACCCGGAAAAACTCCGTTCGTGGCTTCCCGGGCGCTGAATTCCCCTGTCCATTTCATTCAAGGAGGAAGAAAAGAATGCCAGCACCGACGTCCGGCCGGGCCCGCCAGATCGTTTTCCGGGTGGCCACGCTCGCCGTTGTTTCCGAGCTGATCGCCGGCTCGGTCTGGAACCTGATGAGGATCGAATGGGTGGAAGTCCAGCTCGGCCACCTGGGATATCCGCCGTTCGTCGCCTACATCCTGGGCGTGTGCCACGTGGCCGCGGCGCTCGCGATCATCGCGCCGGGTTTCCCGCTGCTCAAGGAATGGGCGTACGCGGGCGTGCTGTTCACGTGGCTGGCCGCGGTGACTTCGCACCTGGCGCTCGGCGACGGACTCGTGTCGTGGGGGCCGCCGTTGGGGTTCGCGGTGCTGGGTGCGGTGTCGTGGGCGCTGCGCCCGGCCAGCCGCCGGATCGGTGGTGACCGTGAACCGAAGGTGGCCGGTCCCCGTGCCTGGGCCGTGCCCGCCGCGCTGGTTGTGGTGCTGTACGCCGTTTCGTTCGTGACGCTGCCGCTGGCCGAGGACGTCATGCTGCGGTCGGCGGTGGACCGGGGCTGGATCGCCGGTTAGCGCTGCTCGGTCCCGCGCGTCCGGTGAAACGCGCGGGACCGGGTGCTTTGTCAGGCCACGCAGTTCGCCAGTTCCGGGCTGGGCGCGGGAACGCCCGCCGGTCCGAAGAAGAGCTTGGCGCAGGCGCTCAGGAAAGCCGTGTTCTCCTCGGCGATCCAGTGGCCGCTGTCCGGCGCGACGACGCCGCGGACGTCATCGCCCACCTGGCTGAACGAGTTGGCCACGTGCGGGCCGAACGCGAACTCCGCACCCATCGCCAGCACCGGCATCTGCAGGCGCTTGTGCGCGTTGGCCTGGTTGTTCGCGCCGTCGGCGGCGAAGGCCCGGTAGTACTCGTAGCCCGCGGTCCGGCGTGCCGGGCTCGCGTAGGCCTGGAAGAAGGTCGCCTGGTCGATGCGCTCGGGATAGCGCGCGCCGCTGAACAGCCAGCCGAGATAGGTCGGCACATCGTCGTTGTCGATGAGCTTTTCCGGGACGGGCGCGGCGGTCTGGTTCAGGCCGAGGTGGAAGCTGATGCCGTAGAAGTTCTCGAGGCCGAAGCCGGACAGCGGTGTCTCCAGCACGGCCATCCGCACGACCTCCGCCGGGTAGTCGCGGGCGTACGGGTAGGCGACGAGCGCGCCGGTGTCGTGGCCGAGCAGGGACACCTGGGTGTAGCCCAGCTTGTGGACGCCCTCGCGGATGCGGGCCGCGGTGGTCGCCTTGTCGTAGCCGCCCGCCGGGATGCTCGACTCACCGGCACCGGGCAGGTCGAACGCGATCACGGTGTGGTTTTCGGCGAGCGCGGGCATCACCTTCGCCCATTCCCACCAGGTCTGCGGCCAGCCGTGCAGCAGGACCAGCGGCGGCCCGGAGCCACCGCGGACGTAGTGCAGCGTGGTGCCCTGCACGGCCACGGTGCCGTGGCTGAACCCGGGAAGGCTCTTCGATTCGGCCTGCTCGGCGACCGGCTGCTCGGCACCGGCGGCCGACCCGGCCAGCAGCAGCACGACGGCGGCCAGCACGGCGTAGAGGCCGCGGCGCGCGCGTGACTGGGCGCTGTTTCTTCGGAACACGCAGTTCTCCTCGGGGGTTGCTGAACAAAATGGTCGTTCGTCCAGGTGTTCGACTGGTTTGCGGGAAGCCGATGCCAACCTAGTGCATCCGGAGATGGCACAACAACCCTTGATCACCGGGGAAAGGAAGCAAGAAGAAAGAAGAGGGGTGGGGGTCGGGCGTGCTAGTGGTGGCGGGCTTGGGGTGACCCCGGTCACGCCGCCGTGACGGATCTGGTGGCCCGGTGTCCTTCCTGGTAGCGGCGCCCGCCAGGGGCGCCTCGAGGAGGGAGAACCGCGATGTCGTTGGGCGACAAGATCAGCAACAAGGCCGAAGACCTCGGCGGCAAGGCCAAGGAAGCCGCCGGGCGGGCCACCGGTGACGAGCAGTTGCGGGCGGAGGGCCAGGGCGACCAGGCCAAGGCGGGGCTGAAGGGCGCTGTCGAAGACGTGAAGGACGCGGTCGGCGACGCTGCTGACAAGGTCAAGGGCGTTTTCAAGCGGTAATTTTCTGCCGGGGGTGCGGCCGGGGCGCCGCCACCCCGGGTTTGTTACGACGGGGAAGAACTCGTTGTCGAGGCTGGGGAGAGTACCTTGACAACGAGTTCTTCCCCGTGTTTTGGCTGTGGACCGGGGCGGGGAAGGGGGAGTGTGGGTGGCTGCTCCGGTTTGTTTCCCGGCTTTCGGATGGTGGGGCCTTGGTTCCCGTTTTGGCTGCTGAGGCCCGGCTCCCGGCTTGGCGCTGGGGTGGTGGTGGCTGCGGCCTGGTCCGGAGGCGCGTAGCAGGGGATTCGGGGGCGGGACCAATCCGGCGCGCTACCGGCGCCGAATGCACCGTATGAACCACGCGAAGCGTTCGGCAGCGGTCATCGGGGTGGGGCGCGCGGGGCTCCTCGGTGTCCTGGCACTGGCCTCGGCGTTGGCCGCCGGGCATCTGGTGGCGGCGTTGATCAACATCAACGCGTCGCCCTATCTGGCGGTGGGGAATGGCGCCATCGATCTGACGCCGGTGGAGTTGAAGGACTTCGCGGTCCGGACCTTCGGCGTCTACGACAAGCTCGTGTTGCTGCTGGGCATGGCGGCGGTGATGGTGATCGCGGCCGCGCTGGCCGGGATCGCCTCGCGGCGCAGCCCGGTGCCGGGCGCCGTGGCTATTGTCCTGTTTGGACTGGTAGGGGTGCTGGCGGTGGCTCAGCGGCCCGATCTGGGTGTGGTGGCGTTGCTCGCGCCGGTGGCGAGCCTGCTTGCCGGGACGGCCGTCTTTCTCTGGCTGCATCGGGTGGCGCGCCCTCACGATGAGCTTGTCGAGGGTGGGCAACCATCGCGTCGGAGTTTCCTGGTGGCTGGCGCCGGGGTGGTGGTCGGTGCGGGTGTGGCCGGGGCTGGTGGGCAGTGGCTCGCCGGTGCCCGTGATGCCGCGTCGTCGCGTGCCGCGGTCGGGGCGTTGGTGCCTGCTCGCACCGCACCCGCGATTCCGGCCGACGCTGATTTCGCCAAGCTGGGCACGCCGACCTTCCTCACCCCCAACAAGGATTTCTACCGCGTCGACACCGCGTTGTCGGTGCCGCAGGTGCGCACCGAGGATTGGAGCCTGCGCCTGCACGGCATGGTCGAGAACGAGCGCACCTACAACTACGCCGACATCCGCAACCGCCCGCTGGTGGAACGCACGATCACGATGACCTGTGTGTCCAATGAGGTCGGTGGCAGCTACGTGTCCACGGCGAACTTCGTCGGCATCGACCTGGCGGACCTGCTCGCCGAGGCGGGTGTGCGGCCCGGTGCCGAGCAGCTGTTCTCCACCAGTGTGGACGGCTGGACCTGCGGCAGCCCGGTCGCCGCGGCGGCCGACCCCGGCCGGGGCGCGATGCTGGCGATCGGGATGAACGGTGAGCCGTTGCCGGTCGAGCACGGTTTCCCGGCGCGGCTGGTGATCCCCGGGCTGTACGGCTACGTCTCGGCCACCAAATGGGTGATCGATCTCGAAGTCACCACCTGGGCGGCCCGGCGCGCCTATTGGCTCGAACGGAGCTGGGCCGAGCAGGCGCCGATCAAAACGCAGTCACGCATCGATTTCCCGAAAGGGTTCGAGACGGTGCCCGCGGGCAAGGTCCGCGTCGGCGGCATCGCCTGGGCGCAGGGCACCGGGATCGCCAAGGTCGAGGTGCGCGTCGGCCAGGGCGCGTGGCAGGAAACCACCCTGAGCCGGGAAGTGAACGCCGACACCTGGCGCATGTGGTGGCACGAGTTCGACCTGCCCGTCGGCAACCACCAGGTGACCTGCCGGGCCACCGACAAATCCGGCTACACCCAGACCGACCAGCGCATGGGCACCGTGCCCGACGGCGCCACCGGCTGGCACGTCATCAACTTCACCACCCGCTGAGAAATTTTTTCCGGAAAACACCAATCCGGCATCCCCGCGGTACCGAATCCCCAGCAGAAAACCGGCTCGAGCCGGGCCTGTGCAATCCAATGGAGTGATTTTTGTGAAGAAGCTTCGCCTCGCCGGAATCGGTTTCACCGCGGTGGCCGCGCTTTCACTGGCCGCCTGTGGCAGCGACGACACCGCGTCGCCCGGCAACACCGCCGCGCCGGCTCCGGCCCCGACCAGCGAGATGGCGCCGCCGATGTCCAGCCCCGCGGCCGCCGCGGGGGACGGCGTGACCACCAACGCCGACGTGTTCGGCCCGGCCTGTTCCCAGTTGCCGCAGGGCAACGAGCCCGGTTCGCTGGACTCGATGGGCCCGCAGCCGGTGGCCAGCGCCGCCTCCACCAACCCGCTGCTGACCAAGCTGGTGGCCGCGGTCAAGGCCACCAACCTGGTGGACACCCTCAACAGCCAGCAGGCGATCACCGTGTTCGCGCCCGCCGACCCGGCCTTCGCCGAGCTGGGCGACGCGAAGTTCACCGAGCTGGCGGGCAAGCCGGACGAGCTGGCGCCGATCCTGCAGTACCACGTCGTGGCCAAGCGCTACGACGCCAAGGGCCTGGAGGCCGCGGGCGGTTCGCTGGAGAGCCTGAACACCGCCGGCGGCCCGCTCAAGATCGAGGGCAGTGGCGAGAACCTGACCGTCAACGGCGCGAAGGTGCTGTGCGGCAACATCCCCACCAAGAACGCCACCGTTTTTGTCATCGACAAGGTGATGATGCCGGGCACCAACAAGTAACCCCGGCTCGCCGCGGCGGTACCACCCACCGGTGGTGCCGCCGCGGCTTCGTGCCCGGGTACGCCGTCAGGAATAGTTCACCGAGAACTGGTTGGTGCGGAAGTCCAGGCCACCGGCCGACGAGGTGATCTCGTAACCGAACTGGGCGCGGCTCAGCGTGACGTCGCCGAACCAGCCGCGGGCGCGGATCCAGTTCATGATCGCCAGGATGTCCACCGTGCCCGCGTTGGTGTCCGAGCGCCGGAGGAACGAGAAAACCTGCGCCGAGCCGTTGGAACCGCGGTAGACCGCCCAGTCGTGCCCGCCGGCCGAAACGTTGGCCTGGAAGGAACCGATGGGCCCGATCGGGCCGTTCTGGTTCATCCACAGCATGATCTCGTAGGCGTGGTCGTCGGCCCAGATGTCGTAGGTGCTGGTGTAGGCGCCGCTGGCGGGCACGGTGACGTCGAAGCTGCTGGACACGCTGTTCAGCGAACTGAGCCGCCGGTTCACCTGCCTGGTGGAGTTCGGGTAGGACTTGATACCGCCCGTGTTCGGGTGATCGGCCCACACCCCCCAGTTGCTGAACGAGTTGGCCCAGATCGTCTGCGGGCCGCCACCTTCGCCCCAGATGTTGTTGTAGAGCGTGTATCCGCCGTTCTGCCAGGTGCCCCAGCGGTCCGACGAACTCCACGCCGCGGCCAGCGCCGGGCTGGGCAGGCCGGTGAACACCAGTGCCAGCACCAGTGCGGGGACCGCGGTGCGCACGAATCTGAACATGGACGACTCCCTTGTCGAACACCGTCGAACTGTCGAAGCGCTTCGACGGACAAGGGTAGTGCGCGAGCGGAGAGCGGCGATAGCCGCCAGCTGGGGCTTGATAGCGTCGGAGTCAAGTTTCCTGTTTCAGTCGCCGTAGGTTTGGGAACAAGCCGGGGCCCGTTGTCGTCTTTCCTAGTGAACGCGCTTCACCAGGCGCTGGAGGGACCACTTGACCATCGGGAGGTGCTACCGCGATGACCACCACGAGAACCCGGCATCCGGCCGCCAACCGCGTGCCGGTGGCCGGTTTCGACCGCTGCGCGGCCGGTGGCGCGCTGGCCGGTGCGTGGTTCGGGCTGCTGTTCGGCGTGTTCCTGTCGGTGTTCGTCTCCGCGCGCGAGCTGGTGACCGACGCGGAGGCGCGAGGCTGACGGTGATGGCCGAGGCGGTGTGGATGCCCGACGGCCCGGACGCTTCGTTCACCGCGCGGTTCGCGCGACGGCTCGACGAGGTGACCGGTGCGCTGGAGAACCTGGCGCGCGTGCTGGACCACGAGGAGGACCTCGACACGATCCTGGACCGGCTGTGCCGGCAGGCGGTCCACGCCGTTCCCGGCGCGGACATGGCCAGCGTGACGCTGCTGAGCGACGCCGGGCCGCGCACGGCCGCCACCACGGTGGCCAGGGCCGGTGAGATCGACGAGGCGCAGTACCGCGCGGGCGAGGGCCCGTGCCTGGAAGCGGCCCGCAGCGGGCAGGTCGAGCGGGTCTCGGTTGCCGAGGCCCGCTCCCGCTGGCCGGGCTTCGCCGCCGCGGTGGCGGGGGTGGCCGGCTACCTGTCGGCCCCGCTGTTCGTCGACGAGGAGTGCCACGGCTCGCTCAACCTCTACGGCACGCGCCACCACGGTTTCCGGGAACTCGACGCCGCGCTGCTCGAGCTGTACACCACCGCCGCCGAAGCGGCCCTGCGCAACGCCCGCCGGTTTTTCGAGAGCCGGCGGCGCGCCGAGCAGCTGCGCGAGGCGCTCGCCTCGCGGGCGGTGATCGAGCAGGCCAAAGGGATCATCATGGGCGCCCGCCGCGTCTCCGCCGACGAAGCCTTCGCGCTGCTCGTGGCACGCTCCCAGCGCGACAACGTCAAGGTGCGTGACCTCGCGCAGCGGTTCGTCACCGAGGTGACCGCCGCTGAAGCCCGTGACGGAGGGAAAGGGTGGTGATGAGGCGGTGCGTCCGTGCGTGCTGCTCAAGTACGGCGAGCTGATGTTGAAGGGCCGCAACCGCGGCTGGTTCGAACGGTGCCTGCTCGACAGCCTCCGCCAGACCGTCGGCGAGCGTGACGTGGTGCGGGTCGGCCGCCGTGACGGCGTGCTGGTGCTCTACTCCCGGCTGCCGCGGGCGGAGCTGGTCGAGCGGGCGCGCCGGTTGCCAGGGATCAGCGTGGTGCAGCCCGCGCTGCGGGCGGCCAAGACCCCGGAGGCGGCCGCCGACGCCGCCGTGCGCCTGGTCCGGGAACGCCTGGACGGCGGGCCGCGCCGGTTCGCCGTGCGGGCGCGGCGGCGGGACCGGCGGTTTCCGCTGACCTCCCAGGAACTCGCCGCAGCGGTGGGGTACCGGGTGGGGCAGGAGACCGGCTGGCCGGTCGACCTGGACGAGCCGGAGGTGGAGATCACCGTCGAAGTCGATCGCCGGGAGGTTTTTGTTTCCTCAGAACGCTTCCGCGGGCAGGGTGGGCTGCCGGTCGGGTCCAGCGGGCGGGCGCTGGTGCTGCTCTCCGGTGGGTACGACTCGCCGGTCGCGGCCTACCGGGCGATGCGGCGCGGGCTGCGGTGCGAGTTCGTCCACTTCACCGGCGCCCCCTACACCTCACCGGCTTCGGCGTACAAGGCGTACGCGCTGGTGCGCGTGCTGAGCGGGATCCAGGGGCCGTCCCGGCTGCACGTGATCCCGATGGGCACGGCACAACGGGCGCTGGCCACCGCGGGCGCGGGCGCGGAGCAGGTGGTGGCCCAGCGCCGGTTGATGATCCGCGCCGCCGCGCGGCTCGCGCCCGAGCTGGACGCGCAGGCGCTGGTCACCGGGGACAGCCTCGGCCAGGTCGCCAGCCAGACGCTGAGCAATCTCGCCGCGGCCGAGCAGGGCTGCGAACTGCCGCTGCTGCGCCCGCTCCTGGGCTGGGACAAGGAAGAGATCGTCGCCGAAGCCCGCCGGATCGGCACTGGCGAGATCTCCGCACTGCCCGACGAGGACTGCTGCTCGCTGCTCGCGCCACCCCGCGTGGCCACCCGCACGACCCCGGACCGCTTGGCCGCCATCGACCGGCGCGCGGGGCTGGATGACCTCGCCGACCAGCTGGTGGCCGCCGTCCAGGTACTGCAACCGGGTGAACCCGGGAAATCCTCCGGTGACGGGAACACAAAAGTTGAGTCGTGCGTTGGCAATGTGCGCAGAACGTGGAAGGAGTCAGGAGGCAACGGCGATGGTGATGTTCTCCGGCACGAACGGCACGAGCCGCCCCGCGGTGATGCCGATGGACGCCTACCGGTCCGGTGACGAGTTCGTGGTGCAGTTCGATCTTCCCGGGGTTTCGCCGGAGTCGATCGAGCTGAACGTCGAACGCGACGTGCTGACCGTGAAGGCCGAGCGCGGCAGCGGTTACGGCAAGAACGACGACGTGCGGGTCGCCGAACGTCCGCGCGGGGTGTTCACTCGCCGGCTGTTCCTCGGCGAGACGCTCGACACCGGCAACATCGCGGCCGACTACGACGCGGGTGTGCTCACGCTGCGGATCCCGGTCGGCGAGCGGGCCAAGCCGCGCAAGATCGCCGTCACCGCGGGGGCGAGCTGAGCCCGCCGGGGTGAGAACCGTGCCCGAATCGCGTCGCGCCGATCCGTACCGGGTGCTGGGCGTCGGCCCGGACGCCGCCCCGCGTGAGATCACGCTGGCCTACCGGCGGCGGGTACGCGAGGTGCACCCGGACGCGCCGGGCGGTGACGCGGCGCTGCTGGCCGCGGTGGTGGAGGCCTACCGCCTGCTGCGGGACCGGCAGCTCCGCGCCGAGTACGACCGGCACCGCACCCGTGGCACCGCGGTGCCGGTCCGCGTGCGCCGGAGCAGCCCCGCCGACCGCCCGCCCGACCTGTGGGCCGGGCCGGTGCGTTACCACCCGCCGCGCTGAGCCAGCCCGAACGCTGAGGGAGGATCGATGAGCAGTCCGGAATGGTTCGACCGGGACTTCTACGCCGACCTCGGCGTTTCGCCCGGCGCCCCGGCCGACGAGATCAAGAAGGCGTACCGGCGGCTCGCCCGCCGGTACCACCCGGACGCCAATCCGGGCGATGAGGGCGCCGAGGCGCGGTTCAAGGCGGTTTCCGAGGCGTACACCGTGTTGTCCGACCCGGGCAAGCGCGCCGAATACGACGAAGCGCGCCGGTTCGCGGCCAGCGGCGCCGCCCGCGGTGGCAGCGTGGGCACGGCGACGGGCGGATCGTTCTTCGATCTCGGTGACCTGTTCGGCTCCGGCCGTGGTGGCATGGGCATGGCGGACGCCCAGGCGTTGTTCGACAGCCTCTTCGGTACCGGCACAGCGCCGCGGCGTGGCGCGGACCTGGAAGCCGAGCTGACGCTGGACTTCCGCACCGCCGCCCGTGGCACCACGCTGCCGCTGACCGACGACTCCGGCACCCGCGGCGGGCAGGTCCGCATCCCGGCCGGGGTCACCGACGGCCAGCGCATCCGCCTGCGCGGACAGGGTGAACCTGGCGGGCCGCACGGCGTGCCCGGTGACCTCTACCTGCGCATCCACGTCACCCCGGACCCGGTGTTCGACCGCGACGGCGACGATCTCCTGGTGAGCCTGCCGGTGTCGGTGCCCGAACTGGTCTTCGGCGCGACCGTCGCCGTGCCCACCCTGGACGGCAGCCGGAACGTGCGCGTTCCCGCCGACAGCAAGCCTGGCCGGACCCTGCGCCTGCGCGGGCACGGCATCCGGCGCGAGCACGGCCGTCCGGGAGATCTCCTGGTCACGCTGCGGGCGGCGTTGCCAGAGCGGCACGACCGCCGGGCGCGCGAGGCACTGCGCGCCTACGCCGACGCCACCCGCGACTTCGACCCGCGCGCCGGTTCGACGTCGTGACGCGCGCTCAGGAGTCGAGCTCGACCGCGGCGACGGCGTGCACCGGCGGTGCGTGGAGCCCGAGTTCCCGTGCGATGGCCGGGATCTCGGGGTCGGCGAGGAACCTGTCGTAGTCCTTCTGGTCCCAGTCGAAGACGGACCACGCCCGGTGCGGGTCTTCGGGGTCGAAGTAGACGCGGGCACCGCGGCAGCCGTGTTCGCGCCGCTTCCGCGCGCCGATGGTCCGGAAAATCTCCAGGAACCGTTCGGGGTCGGCAACCTTGGCGACGGTGACGATCACCCTGCACTCCTCGGTAGCACGGACGGGGTTTCCGACCGTAGAACCTCGACCAAGGCGGAGGTCAAGGCTCGCCGATTCGCGGCGCCGCGCGACGGAGTGTCCGCTCGAATTGGTACACAAAGGAGCCATGGAGTTGGTGGTGATCCGCCATTCGCGCGGGTTTTGTTCATCGTTGTGAACGCCATTGCTCCGATCAGTTCACAGTTTTGCGATGCGTCCGCCGCGCCCGCTAGTGTGAGCGCTCCCAATCGGCGTTTGCGCTGTTCAGGAATGTGAACAGGGCATTCCAGGAGGTCCATGATGAGAATGCGAATGGTCGCGGCCGGTGCCGCGCTGGCCGCGGGCGCGGCACTGGCGCTGCCGCTCGCCACGGCGGGTGCCGCGACGGCGCACTACGAGGCCGAGTCCGCGCCCGCGGTCTGCACCGGCACCATCGACACGAACTGGCCCGGTTACTCCGGTTCCGGGTTCTGCAACGGCGAAAACGCGACGGGTGCGCACGTCGAGTTCACCGCGTCGGCGGCCGTCGCGGGCACGGCGACGGTGTCGGTCCGGTTCGCCAACGGCACCGCCACCAGCCGGGGCGCCGACCTCCTGGTCAACGGCACGAAGGTGCAGTCGGTGTCGTTCGAGCCGACCGGCGCGTGGTCCGGCTGGGTGTCGAAGGCGCTGACCGTCTCGCTGCCCGCCGGGACCAGCACGATCCGCCTCAGCCCGACCAGTTCGGGCGGCCTGCCCAACATCGACTACGCCGACATCACCACCGGCGACGGCGGGCCCGGCCCGCAGCCCGCCGACGCGTTGTACGCCTCGCCGACCGGCAGCGACGGCGCCACCGGCACGATTTCCGACCCCACCACGCTCACCTCGGCGCTGACCAGGGTCGCCGCCGGGGGAACGATCTACCTGCGCGGCGGCACGTACAACTACTCGCAGACGGTCACCATTCCGCCGGGCAACAGCGGTACCGTCAGCGCCCGCAAGAAGCTGGTCGCGTACCAGGCGGAGAAGCCGGTGCTGAACTTCTCGGCGCAGAGCGAAGATCCGGCGAACCGCGGCCTGGCGGTGAACGGTTCGTACTGGCACCTCTCCGGCGTCACCGTCGAGCGTGCCGGGGACAACGGCATCTTCGTCGGCGGCAGCAACAACATCCTCGAGCGCACGGTCACCCGGTTCAACCGGGACACCGGGCTCCAGCTGTCGCGAATGGCCTCCGACACGCCGAAAGCCCAGTGGCCGGCGAACAACCTCATCCTGAGCGCGGAATCCCACGACAACGCCGATTCCGACGGGGAGGACGCCGACGGCTTCGCCGCGAAGCTCACCTCCGGTCCCGGCAACGTGTTCCGCTACGCGGTGGCGCACAACAACATCGATGACGGCTGGGACCTCTACACCAAGACCGACACCGGCGCCATCGGTGCGGTGACCATCGAGGACTCGCTGGCCTACCAGAACGGCACGCTGAGCAACGGCGGTCAGGCGGGCAACGGCGACCGCAACGGCTACAAGCTCGGTGGCGAGGACATCGGGGTCGACCACACCGTCCGGCGCAGCATCGCCTTCGACAACGGCAAGCACGGGTTCACCTACAACCGCAACCCGGGCACGATGACGATGTCGGACAACCTCAGCATCGACAACGACCAGCGCAACTACACCTTCGAAGCCGGATCGACCGTGTTCCGCGACAACACTTCTTGCCGCAGCAGCAGCGGGACCAACGACAAGGTCGTCGGCAACACCGACAGCTCGAACCAGTTCTGGATGGGGTCGAACGGATCGCGGTGCGCCTCGTACACGGGCGCGCTCGGCTGGTCCTTCGCCGCGGACGGCCGTCTGGTCGTCACCCTCGGCGGCAAGCCGGTGGCCTGGTAGGCCGCCCGGTACCTGCGCGGCTACCCGCGCAGGTACCGGGTCACCATGGCGACCAGCTCGTTTTCGAACGTCTCCACGGGCGCTTTGTCTGACGTGGCCATGAACTTGTGCGTGTTCATTCCCACGGTACTGGTACAGCGAGCCGATGGATACGTGCTGACCTGCGTGGGTTTTCCGCTGTCGACGGTCACCCCGGACATCGCTGAGTCGTGACGTTCGTGGCCTTGGGGACCTAGCCGCGTGACCCGGGCAGCGCCGCCGACACGGCGTGGAGCAGGATTTCGACGTTTTCGCCGCAGCGGGAGGCGATGACGAGGTCGCGTGCGGGGTCGATCCAGAGCAGGTGCCGGTCGGCGTTGCCGCGTGCGCACCGCCCGGTCGGGGGTGCGGTGGGGAAGACGCGCTGGGCGTCGTTGAGCCACCACAGGTAGCCGTAGTCCGGGTTGACCGGGCAGGGCCGCCAGGTGTGCTCGATCCACGCGCTGCTGAGCAGCTGTTTTCCCCGGTGACGGCCGTGGTCGAGGTAGAGCTGGCCGAACCGGGCGAGGTCGCGGGCGGAGATCCACAGCCCGCCACCCCAGTGCGCGCCGCCGCTGACGACGGGCACCGCCTTGCCGTTGAGTTCGATCGTGGAATTGCGGTAACCGTGCCACGACCAAGTGGGCGACGCTCCGAGCGGTTCGAGAAGGTTTTCGTGCAGCACGGTGGGCAGGGGCTGCTGGAACAACACGGTCAGCGCCAGGCTCAGGAGGTTCACGCGGACGTCGTTGTAGGCCCAGGCGCCGCCCGGTGGCGCGTGGGCCCGGTGTGCGCTGGCAGCATCGACCCTCGCTGGCTTGCCCCAGAGTTCACCGTCCCATTGGCTGGTTTGCTGGAGCAGGTGCCGCCAGGTGATCGCCGGCTGGACACGGATGCCGAGCGCGGAAAGGTCGACCGTGGCGGCCACCGACCGGTCGACGTCCGGCAGCAGTCCCCGGTCGTAGGCGATTCCGGCGACCGCCGAGACGAAGCTCTTGGTGACGCTGTAGGCCATTTCGGGCGTGGACGGGGCGCCCCAGGCGGCGATCTCCTGTCCTTTGTGGAGGATGACGCCGCTGGCGCCGGAGGCGGGGAGCAGGGGCCCGAGTACTTCCCGGTGCGAGCGGTCCTTCACCTGCCGCGCAAGGTAGTCCGCCATGTTTTCGAGGCCGGGCGTGACGCGGCGCGCCTGTGCTTCCGCGGCGGTCCGGACGGCAGCCAGGTCACCGTCCATCGAGGGTTCCGGCGGTGAGGCGGTCGACGACCTCGGTGAGCAGGTCGGCACCGGCGCACGCGTCCGCGTCCTTGGTCAGCTCGCCTTCGTTGTGGCTGATGCCTTCCACGCTGGGCACGAACAGCATCACCGTCGGGACGCGGCCGTTCATGTTCACCGAGTCGTGCCCGGCGATCGTCATGATTTCCCGGTGCGACAGGCCCAGTTCGTCCGCGCAGTCGCGGGCCAGCGCCACGCCCGCCGCCGGGAACGGGCGCACGCCCCAGTGGTGCGCGCCCGCCACCGAGATCGAAACCCGCGCCGCCCGCTCGATCGACGGGATCCGCTCGTGCAGCATCGCGTTCGCCCGCGCCAGCACGGCCTCGTCCGGCGAGCGCAGGTCCAGGTGCAGCCGCGCCTCCCTGGCCACCGTCACCGGGCTGTTCGGCTCCACGGTCAGCTGCGACACCGAAGTGTGCAGCGGAGCGTCCGAAGTGGACAGCGCGTCGGCGATTTCGCGGGCCAGCACGGTCAGGTGCGCGGCGCCGAGCAGCGCGTCCCGCCGGTCGGCCATGACGGTGGAGCCGGTGTGGCTCTGCTCGCCCTCCACGGTGAGGAAGTACTTGTGCGCCGACCAGGTCGCGTGCACCAGCCCGATGGTGTGCCCGCTGTCCTCCAGCACCCGCCCCTGCTCGATGTGGATCTCGGCGTAGGCGGCCACGTCGTCGAGCGACGGCCCGCCGTCGCCGAGCTGCCCCAGTTCGGCGAGCCGGTCCCCGACCCGGACCCCACGCAGGTCACGCGTGTCCAGCGCGGCGTCGAGGTCGAGCAAGCCGGTGTACACCGCGCTGCCCATCATGCTCGGCGTGAACCGCGAGCCCTCTTCGTTGAACCAGTTCACCACGCCGACGTTGTAACGCGGCGTGCGGCCGGAATCGCGCCACCGCGCGGCCACGCGCTCCGCGGCGTGCGCCGCGGCCAGCACCCCGTACGCGCCGTCGTACCGGCCGCCGAACGGCTGGCTGTCCAGATGCGAGCCGACCAGCACGTACGGCGCGCCCGGCACGGCGTCGAGCAGCCCGAACTGGTTGCCGATCCGGTCGAAGGCCACCCGGAAACCACGTGCGGCGAGCAGTTCACCGAACCACGCGCGCTGCGCGGCGTCGGCGTCGGTGGCGGCTTCGCGGTGCACCCCGCCCCGCTCGGTGGCGCCGAAGGTGGACAGCGTGGCGAAGTCGGCCAGGAAGGCGGCATGGTGGTTCATCGAAGCGCTCCTTTCGGTCAGGACACCGGGCCACGGGTACTCGGATCGGTGCGCAGATGCAACACCGCGGGCCCGGGGGTGTCGAGTGCCTTGCGCAGGGCCACCTCGAATTCGGAGGTGTGCGTGACGGTGGCGCCGAACGCGCCGTACGCCTTCGCCAGCTCGGCGAAGTCCGGATTGGACAGTCCGGTTCCGCTGGGGCGGCCGGGATAGTGCGTCTCCTGGTGTGCCCGGATCGTCGCGTAGCAGCCGTTGTCCACGATCAGCACCAGCACCGGCAGGCGCCGGTCGACGGCAACCGCGAGTTCCTGGCCGTTCATCAGGAAGCAGCCGTCACCCGCGACCGACAGGACCCGCCTGCCCGGCTGGACGAGCGCGGCCGCCACGGCGGCCGGAATGCCGAAACCCATGGCGCCGTTGCGGGGCGCGAGCAGCGAACCCGGCCGGTGCGCGGGCAGGTAGCGCTGCGGCCAGAGCGCGTGGTTGCCCGCGCCGAAGGTGACCACGGGGTCGGTTTCCGAGAGGTCCATGGTGCGGCGCAGGATCCCGAAGGCGGCACCGAGGTCCACCCCGCGGTCTCCGTCGGGCACCGGCCGCGACCAGGCCCGGTGTGCTTCGTGCGCGGCTCGCATGGGTGCCGGATCGGCGTCCGGCCGCACCAGCACGTCACGGGCGGCGGCCACGAACGCCGCCGGGGTGGCGACCACGGTCGCGTCCAGCCGCCCGGTGTGGCCGTGCGCGGCCGGATCCGGTCCGATGTAGACAGACGCCGCTCCCATGCCGAGCGTGGAGGAATCGGTGGGCACGTCCCCGCGCGGGCAGCCCAGCCACAGCTGGAGATCGCTGTCGCGCAGCACCGCGGCTGCCGACGCGGAGCGGCCGTAACCGAGCGAACCGGCGTAACCGGCGCTGTCGTGGTCGATCACGTCGTAGGCGCGGAAGTCGGTGAGCACCGGCAGCGCGGCGGCCTCGGCCCAGTCGGCGAGGTCGCGGGCCGCCTGCTCGGTCCAGCCCTCGCCACCGGCGACGACCACCGGCGCCCGCGCACCGGCCAGCAACCCGCCGATCGTGTCGAGGTCGGCGGGCGACGGTGCCGGCCGGGCGGGCGCGCGCGGCGGCAGCGTGACCCCGTCGGTGAGTTCGGTCAGGGTGGTCTCCGGCAGGCCGACCACCACCGGTCCCGGCCGCCCGGTCACCGCGACCTGCATGGCTTCGGCGACGATCCCGGCCGCGGCCGCCGGGTCGTCGAGCACCAGCACCCGCTTGGCCGTGCTGCCGAACCAGGCGTTCGGGTCGAATTCCTGGAAGGACTCGCGGTACCGCTGGCCCGCCGGGATCAGCCCGGCGAACAACACCATCGGCGTGGCGTCCTGCCAGGCGGTGTGCACCGCGATCGCGGCGTTCGCCGCGCCTGGGCCGCGGGTCACCATCGCCACGCCGGGGCGGCCGGTGAGCCGCCCTTCGGCCACGGCCATGAACCCCGCGCCACCCTCGTGGCGGCAGACCACCGTGTCGATGGGGGAGTCGTGCAGGCCGTCGAGCACGTCGAGATAGCTCTCTCCCGGCACGCAGTAGACGCGCTCGACCCCCGAGCGCTCCAGCTGGCGGACGACCAGGTGCCCGGCGCTGCACGGGTTCGGCAAGGTTTCCTCCCGGTGGTTCCCGACTCGGCGGACCCCCAGCACACCAGCCGCCGGTGGCGTGGAGAAGCGGCGTCCGCCACGCGAACCGGCAAGCTGGTTGTGCAGATGCCCAGTGCGGCCCCGGCAAGTCGGTGCACCGCGCGGTTTCGTGCCCCCGGTCTCGTCTGCATGCTGTTGCGCACTGCACGGCGACCTGCGGACCGAGGATGAGCGATGAGCGAGAAACCCAGCCCCGCCGGGGCCGCGACGGTGACCGACGCCGAAGCCAGGAAGGTGGCCTTCGGCGCGTTCGTCGGCACCGCGCTGGAGTGGTACGACTTCTTCCTGTACGGCACGGCCGCCTCACTGGTGTTCAACCGGCTCTACTTCGCCACCGACGACGCGCTGGTCTCCACCCTGGCCGCGTTCGCGTCGTTCGCCGTCGGGTTCGCCGCCCGCCCGCTCGGCGCGGTGGTCTTCGGCCACCTCGGTGACCGGATCGGGCGCAAGAAGTGCCTGATCATCACGGTGACCATGATCGGCGTGGTGACCACGCTGATCGGCCTGCTGCCCAGCTACCTGTCGATCGGTGTCGCCGCGCCGATCCTGCTGACGTTGTTCCGGCTGCTGCAGGGCGTCGCGGTGGGCGGTGAGTGGGGCGGGGCGGTCACTCTCGCCGTCGAGCACGCCCCGCCGGAGCGCCGCGGCCGCTACGCCGCGATGCCGCAGATCGGCTCACCGGTGGGCACCCTGCTCTCCTCCGGCGCGTTCCTGGCGGTGTCGACCCTGCCGTCGGAATCGTTCGACTCGTGGGGCTGGCGGCTGCCGTTCCTCGCCGCGTTCCCCCTGCTCGGCATCGCGTTGTGGCTGCGGCGCCGGGTCGAGGAGTCGCCGCTGTTCGAGAAGCTGCTCGAAGAGGACGCGCGTGCGTCGTCGCCGGTCCGCCAGGTCTTCACCACCGCGTGGCCGCAGCTGCTGGTCGGGGCCGGGACCGCGTTGCTCGGCGTCGGCGGTTTCTACCTGATCACCACCTTCGTGATCAGCTACGGCACCACCACGCTCGGCATGCCGCGCTGGCTGCTGCTCACCGCGACGCTGGTCGCCGCCGTGGTCGAGATCGTGGTGCTCATCGTGGGCGGCAGGCTGGCCGAACGCCACGGGCCCGCGCGCGTGACCGTGGCCGGGGCGCTGGGCTCGGCGCTGGTGGCGTTCCCGGCGTTCTGGCTGATCGACAGCACCGCGGGGCTCGCGGTGATCATCGGCGTGACCCTGGTGACCGCGCTGCTCTCGGTGCCGTACGCGGTGTCGGGCGCGCTGCTCACCGAGCTGTTCCCGGCGCACCTGCGGTACAGCGGGGTCGCGCTTTCGGCGAACATCGCCGGTGTCGCGAGCGGTTTTGTGCCGCTGGCCGCGACCGCGCTGCTCACCCTCGGCGGCGGCAGCTCGGTGCTGCCGACCCTGCTGCTGGTGGCGATTTCGCTGATCACCGCCGGGTGCGGGCTTGCCGCGCCGCGGTTCTTTTCCAGTCGTGACAAGGTGAAAACCGTCGAGACGGCGGCCTGAGCCGATCCGCTCAGCGCGGGCCGAGCGCGTCGGAGCAGGCGAGCGCCAGCAGCACCACGGTCGCCTGCTCCGGCACCGTCACGTCGCGCCCGGTGAGTTCGGTGATCCGGCGGAGGCGGTTGAGCACGGTGTTGCGGTGGCACCACAGTTCCTGGGCCACGGCGGTGACCGAGCCGGTGCGCGCCCACGCCCGGATGGTTTCCAGCAGCCGTTCGCGCTCGGCGGGCGGCAATGCGGACAGGCCGCCGAGCACGGACCCGGCCAGCTCCGGCCCGATGCCTCGCGTGCCGGCGAGGCCCGCCGCGGCCACCGGCAACCAGACGTCGTACGGATCGACCGGCCCGGTCAGGCCGGGCAGCGCGTCCACGGCACGCAACGCGGTCCGCGCGCTCGCCGGCACGTTGGCCACGCCGTGCGCCAGCGGTCCCAGCACACACGGCACGGTGTCGAGCAGGCCGCCGAGCGCGGAGCGCAGCGCGCGGATCCCGGCCGAGCCCTCGCCCGGTGGTGACGCACCCGTCCACCGGGCGAGCAGCACCGCGTGCCGGGCCAGCGCCTGCACGTGGACCGGGCGGCCCTGCGCGGCGAAGGTGTCCGCGACCCGGTGCAGCCGCGCCCCGGCGGAGGCGGGGGAGACCACCACGAGCAGGTCGTCGTCGACGTCGATGGCCAGTGCCCGCGCGACCCGCGCCACGTCGTCCGGTGCGGGGTCGCCGAGCACGTGGCCGGCCCCGTCGACCTCGCCGAGCAGGGCGGCGACCAGCATCGACCGCTCGCCCTGGCGCTCACGGGCGATCAGCGCACCCTCGTCCTGGTAGGCGAGCTGGACGTGCAGGGCGTGTTCCTCCACCGCCGCCCACACCCGGTCCACGCGCGCCACCAGCAGCGGGCCGTCCTCCGGCCCGGCCTGCTCGCGCAGCGCGTCCCAGACGATCCGGAAGTTCAGCCGCACCGCGGTGAGCAGGTCGTTGAGCGGGACGCCGCGGTGGGCCCGGTCCCGGCCGATCTCGGTGCCGATCCCGGCGAGGCGGTCCGGCATCGGCGCACGGCTGATCCGGCGCAGCAGGTAGTCGAAGGTGCGGGTGGCGTCGTGTTCCATCCGGTCGGTGGGGACCAGCCCGCGCGCGTACGGCGGCACGCGGCGGACCCGCGCCAGGAAGGACTGGAACAACGCGTCGGAGTCCCCGCGCAGCCGCGTGACCAGTTCCTCCCAGCGGGCGTCGGCGGGCTCCGCACCGTTGGGCATGTGCACACTTTACGGCTGGGGTTCGACCCCGCACCATTCGGCGGTGAACAAGGCGATGGCGGTGGTGATCCGCCGGATCGACTCGACCTCCACGCGCTCGTCGATGCCGTGGATCGCCTCGGAAACCGGCCCGTAGACCAGGCACGGCATGTTCCCGTAGAGGGTGAACACCCGGCCGTCCAGGTAACCGGGCGTGGTGAAGGATTCCAGCTCGCTGCCGAACACCCGCTCGTGCGAACGGGCCAGCACCGCCTCGGCGTCGGAGCCTTCCTCCAGCACGTAGCCCTCGGCGAAGAAGCCCGACGGAGTGGCGACGACGGCGTCCGGCAGGTCGAACCGCGCGGCCGACTTGGCCAGCGTCTCCTGGATCTCGGCCCACGCGTCGGCGGCGGAGATCCCCGGGTAGAAGGCCGCGCGCACGGTGAAGGTGCACTGCGCCGGGACGCTGGAGGGCCAGTCGCCGCCGTTGATCACGCCGAAGTTGAAGTTGATCGGGTGCTCGGTGTCCTCGAAGTACCGGTGCCGGTCCTTGCGCCGGTTCCACTCGGCTTCGAGCCCGCGCAGGTCGTTCATCACCGTGTACGCGGCGTCGATGGCGTTCTGCCCGGTGTCCATCACCCGCAGGTGGGCCGGCACACCCCGGACCGTGACGTCGAACCACAGCACGCCGACGTTGGCGCGGACGAGCTTGTCGTCCTCCGGCTCGGGGATCACGCAGGCGTCGGCGGTGTAGCCGCGCAGCAGGGCGGCCAGCGAACCGTTGCCGGTGCACTCCTCCTCGACCACGGACTGCACGTGGATCCGGCCGGTCGGCCGCAGCTCGGCGGTCCTCAGCGCGGTGAGCGCGAACAGGTTCGCGCCGATCCCGGCCTTCATGTCGGCGCTGCCGCGGCCGTACAGCCAGCCGTCGACCACGCTCGCGTCCCACGGGGACCGGCTCCAGTACTCCTCCGGCCCGGTCGGGACGACGTCGACGTGTCCATTGAGGATCAGCGACCGGCCGCGCTCCACCGGCGGGTGCCAGGTGCCGACCACGTTCTCCAGCGCGGCGGGATCGACCGTGGTCGGCCCGTATCCCTGGTGCGCCCGCAGTTCCGGTGAGTCGATGGCCCAGCGGTCGATGTCCAGTCCCGCCCCGGTCAGCGCTTCCTCGATCAGGTCCTGCGCCCCCGCTTCACCGGTGCGCAGGCTCGGGCGGCGCACCAGCTCGGCGGTCCAGGCGAGCTGCTCGTCGAAGCGCTCGTTCACCGCCGCGATGACGCGCCCGGCGATTTCGGGGTCGAGCATGCGGATCGTGCCTCCAGTCGTGGGTCCCGTTGCGGCCGGTTCCACGGTCACGCCGGGACGGGCCCGCGGCAAGTGAGCGGCACACACACTTGGCCCCGCCGCCGATGTGCAGATACACACTCGGTGATCGAGCCCGCGCCGCTCGGCCACCGCGGAACGACTCGGTTCCTGCTGGACGACGAAGAGCGCGACGACTTCGATCCGGATGGCCTGCGCTTCCGGCTGGACGGCGAGGGACTCGAAGTGCGGCTGACCCCGGAGTCGTATGGCGCACCACCTCGGCACCGCCACCGCACGGAAAGCTGCCGCAGGACAGCTGCGAAAAGGCCTACGCCGAAACGGTGACGAGCACGCCTAAGCCAGCCCGCCTCGGTCACCGGCAACCACCACCGAACCGGCCGAAGGCCCCGGCGGGCCGCCGCCCTCCCGCTGAGCGCCCGGGGGCTCAGGTGGGCGAGGCCGCGAGCTGCCTCCCGGCGCGGGCCGCCCAGCGGCCGTCGTGGCGCTGCACCTCGATGGGGTGCTCGAAGGCCGCCGAAACGTGCTCGGTGGTGATCACGCGGCCAGCCGGGCCGGACGTGACCACCCGGCCGTGCGCCACGAGCAAGGCGTGCGTGGTCGTGGCCGGTAGTTCCTCGAGGTGGTGGGTGACCAGGATCGACGCCACCCCGGGATGCGTTTTGCCCAGCAGGTCAAGGGTTTCCAGCAGTTGCTCGCGCGCGGCCACGTCCAGGCCCGTGGCTGGCTCGTCCAGCAACAGCAGCCGCGGGTCGCAGCTGAGCGCCCGCGCCACCAGTGCACGTCCGCGTTCCCCCTGCGACAGAGTGGGCCAGCGTTCCTCGGCCTTGCCCGCCAGGCCGAGGTCGCGGATGAGCGCGTCCGCCTTGGCGAGGTCCTCGGCCGCGGGACGCCAGCGGGGCGGGAGGTCGACGGTTCCGGTGATCCCGGTGAGGACGACCTCGCGAACGGTCAGCGGTGACCGCAGCGGGTGCCGCGGGTTCACGTGCCCGATCGCGCGGCGCAGCGCCTGCAGCTCCACGCGGCCGAGTTGCTCGCCGAGCACGCGGACCGTGCCCGTGGTCGGATGGGTGGTGGCGCCGCAGAAGCCGAGGATCGTGCTCTTGCCGGCGCCGTTCGGGCCGAGCAGGGCCCAGTGCTCGCCGCGCCGCACGGTGAAGCTCACGCCGTGCAGGATCTGCTTGCCCTGACGGCGGAAGTTCACGCCGTCCAGTTCCAGTACGGGACTCATGCGAAGGCTCGTTTCAGTGCGGTCAGGTGGGAACGGCTGTGCGCGGCGGCCGCCTGCGGTTCGCGTTCGGCGATGGCCGTCACGAGATCGGCGTGCGCGGCGTGGTCGCCGTGTGGCTCGAGAGAATGGACGCGGAGCATGTCGATCATCGCCTTGCGCAGCCGCGGGAGGAAGCTGTCGAACAGCTCCACGAGCACGTCGTTGTGCGCGGCGGTGAGCACGGCCCGGTGGAAGGCCATGTCCGCGTCCACGTACTCCTCGACGGGCTGGCCCCGGTACTCGCGACCGGCCAGCGTCCGGCGCAGCGCACGCAGGTCGCCCGGCGTGCGCCGCTCGGCGGCGAGTGCCGCGGCCTCCGCTTCGATGGCCACGCGCGCCTCGATGACGGCGATCACGGACGCGCGCCGCAGGACCGCGTCCCAGTCCTCGGCGACGTCGGCCGCGGTGACGAACACGCCGGCGCCCTGCCGGGAATCGAGCACGCCCTTGGCGGCGAGTTCGCGGACCGCTTCACGCAGGGTCGAGCGGCCCACGCCCAGCTGCGCGGCCAGGGCGGCCTCGCTGGGCAGCTTGTGCCCGACGGGCCATTCCGCGGCGCGGATGCGTTCCAGCAGCACCTCCGCCGCCTGCGCGGCCAGCGGGCGCCGGATGACCGGTGGCATGTCGGCTCCTTTCACTACTCCTCAGCTTATCTGAGGAGTTGGCGGACGGTGCCGGCGGCTGCGGGAAGCGCCGGAAATACCGGCAGCGCGGGGAGAACGGGGACGGATTCAAATGCCCCGGAATTGTCGTTCTTGACGCGCTGATCGCCGGCGTGCTTGATTGACAGCAAGGTTTGTTCCGGTTCTGAGGGGTGGGAATGCGGAAAACGGGCGTGGTGCGGTGAGCGCGCCGATGGCGGTACGCACCGCCGCTTTCTTCCACCCCGCCGCCACGGCCAAGGTCGCCGAGTTGCCGGAGGTCGCGGAGCTGACCCCCGCCGGACGGGAAAACCTGGCGAACCTGGGCATCGACGAGATCCGGGCCGACGACGGGCTCACCGCGTTCGACCTCGCCGCCGAGGCCGGTCGCCGGGCGCTGGCCGGAGCCGGGCTGGACGCGGCGGAACTCGGCGCGCTGATCGTGGTGGAGCCACGCGCCCCGGCCGCCCTGCTGGCTTCGGAGGCGACCCGGCTGCAGGCCGAGTTCGGCGCGCACCGCGCGCTGACCTTCTCGGTGGGCGGGCTCGGCTGCGTCTCGGTCACCCCGGCGCTGCTGGCGGCCCGCGGCCTGCTGGCGGCGGACCCGGAACTGGGCGAGGTGCTCGTGGTGCACGGCAGCAAGCCGGCCACCCCGGCGCGGTACCGGCATCCGGTCACGGTGAACGGGGACGGCGGCGGCGCCGTGGTGCTCGCCCGGCACGGACCGGTTTCGGTGCTGGACATCCTGCAGGAGAGCAACGGCAGGCATTGGGACCTGTTCCGGGTGGACTACCGGGACCGGCCGGTCCGGGACTGGCGCGAAGAGTGCCGGGACCTCCCGGACTACTCCTTCGGCCTGGCCGTGGAGACCCGCAACCGGCTGCGGGAACTGCGCCGGCGACTGTTCGACCGCAACGGGTTGCGGCCGGACGAGGTCGCCTGCTACCTCAGCCACAACCTGTCCGCGGCCGCCTTCCGGTTCGCCGAGGAGGTACTGGAGGCCGAGCTCAGCCCGGTGTGCCGGGAGCACCTGCGGACCCTCGGTCATCTCGGCGCCAACGACGTCCTGCTCAACCTGTGGGCCGAAATCGGCCGCGGCGGGCTGGGGGATGGCAAGTACGCGGTGCTGCTGAACGCCAGCCCCGCCGCCGCGTGGAGCCTGGTGCTCCTCGGCACGGGCGCCGGGGACGACCTGCTCTGACAAAACCACCCGCGCGGCGAGCCCATGGGGGATGTGCGATGGAAGTGACGGCGGTCGCCCGTGAGATCCGGGAGTTCGTCACCCGGTCACTCGGCACAACTGTCGGCGACGACGAGGACTACTTCGAACTCGGTTTGGTCAATTCGCTTTTCGCGATCGAACTGATCGCGTTCGTCGAACGCGGCTACGCGTTCACCGTCGAGGTCGATGACCTCGATCGTGACAATTTCCGCACGGTCAGCAGGCTGGCCGCCTTTGTCGTGGCCAAGTGCGCGTGCTGAGCGTGGAAGCCCTGGGCGCCGACTTCGCCGCGGCCGTGCGCGAGGAGGCCACGGGCTGGGACCGGCGCGGTGCGCTCCCGGCGGAGATGGCGCGGGCACTGGGCGCGAACGGGCTGCTCGGCGCCGATCTGCCGCGCGCGCACGGTGGTCTCGACGCCGGGGCGGCCGCGCTCGGTGAGCTGTGTGCCCACCTCGGCGGCGTGTGCAGCGCGCTGCGCGGCCTGGTCACGGTGCAGGGCATGGTTTCGGCGGCGCTGCTGCGCTGGGGCACCCCCGCCCAGCGCGACCGGTGGCTGCCCGCGCTGGCCCGCGGCACCCGGATCGCCGGATTCGCGGTGACCGAGGAGGGCGCCGGTACCGACCTGGCCGTGGCCACGACCACGATCAGCCGGGCAGGCACGGGATTCGAGCTGACCGGCCGCAAGCGGTGGGTCACCTTCGGGCAGGTCGCCGACGTGTTCCTGGTTTCCGGCCTGGTCGACGGGGAGCACACCACGGTGCTGGTGGAGGCCGACCGCCCCGGGGTGTGGCGCGAACCGGTGACCGGCCAGCTCGGGATGCGCGCGGCCCAGCTGGCCCACCTGCGGTTCGACGCGGTCTCGGTGCCGGCGGAGAACCTGGTGGCGCCACCGGGTTTCGGGCTCTCGCACGTGGTGGCCACGGCTTTGGACCACGGGCGGTTCACCGTGGGCTGGGGCTGTGTCGGCATGGCCGAGGCCTGCTTGCGGGAGGCCACCGGGCACGTGGTGAACCGCCGTCAGGGCGGGGTTTCCCTGGCCGAGCACCAGGTCGTCCGCGGGCTGCTGGGCCGGGCCGCGGTGGACACCGCGGCCGCCAGGGAACTGTGCCGGCGGGCGGCGCGGCTGCGTGCCGCCGGTGACCCGGAAGCGGTGGTCGGCACCGTGGCGGCCAAGTACGCCGCGGCGCGGGCGGCGGCCGAGGTCGCCGGTTCCGCGGTGCAGGTGCTCGGCGCGGCCGGCTGCGCCCCGGAGAGCCGTCCCGGCCGGTTCTTCCGCGATGCCAAGGTGATGGAGATCATCGAGGGCTCCGCGCAGGTGTGCGAGCTGACCGTGGCCGAGGACCTGTTGCGGCGCCACGGATATTCCACGGCGGGCGCCCGATGAGCCGGCCCGGCCCGCCGCCGGTGAAGTGCCTGGTCTGGGATCTCGACGACACGGTGTGGGACGGTGTGGTGCTGGAAGGCGACGAGCCGCCGCCGTTCCCGGCCGCGGTGGCCACCCTGCGTGCGCTGGACCGGCGCGGCATTCTGCACGCGGTGGCCAGCCGCTCGGTCCCGGCGCCCGTCGAAGCCCACCTCGCCCGCCACGGGCTCGACGAGCTGTTCAGCGCCGTCCGGATCGGCTGGGGCGCCAAGTCGGCGGCGATCCGGGAAATCGCCGCCGAACTGGGGATCGGCCTGGACACCGTCGCCTTGGTGGACAACGACGAATTCGAGCGGGCGGAGGTGGCCGCCGCGCTGCCCGCCGTGCGCTGCTTCCCGGCAGGCGCGGTGGCCGGGCTGCCCGGGCGGCCGGAGTTCACCCCGGGCGTCATCACCGAGGAAGCCCGTGGCCGGCGGCAGCTCTACCGCGCCGACCGGCTGCGGCGGGCCGCCGAACAGGAGTACCCGGGCCCGGCCGCGGAGTTCCTCACCACGCTGGATCTCGTGCTCACCGTCCGGCCCGCCACCGAACGGGATCTGGCCAGGGCGCACGAACTGACCGTGCGCACGCATCAGCTCAACACCACCGGGCGCACGCTGGGACTCGGCAGGCTGCGTGCGTTGTGCGGCTCACCCGATCACGAGGTGCTGGTCGCCGATCTGGTGGACCGCCTCGGCTCCTACGGCACCGTCGGCCTCGCCGTCAACGCGGTGACCGCCGACGAGTCGGTCCTCGAACTGCTGCTGATGTCCTGCCGGGTGCTCTCCCGCGGGGCCGGTGCCGCCCTGCTGGACCACCTGGTGCGCACCGCGCTGGCCGCCGGCAGGCGGCCGGTGGCCGAGTTCGTGCCCACCCCGGTCAACCGGATCATGCTGGTGACCCTGCGGTTCGCGGGCTACGCGGTGGACGGCGGCACCGCGGACCGGCTCCGCCTGTCCGTCGACCCGGCCCGCCCGCCGCGACCGCGAGCCCATCCGGTCCGGGTGGTCGCCGGTCCGCCGAACCCGGGAGAGCGCTCATGAGACAGCAGATCGGTGTGGTCGGCGCCGGGACGATGGGCCTGGGCGTCACGCACTGCCTGGCCGAGGCCGGGTTTCCGGTGGTGGTCGTGGACCCGGTGCCGGAGGCGCTCGGCACCGCGCCGGTGCGCCTGGCCGAGGAACTCCGGCGGATCCGGCTGGTGCGCCGCGATCCCGCCGCCGCGCCGGTGTCCACGGTGACGGGCCGGGTCCGCTGGACCGGCCGGTTCGAGGACCTGGCCGGGACCGGCTTTGTGCTCGAGTGCGCCCCGGAACGGATTCCGCTCAAGGAAGCGGTTTTCGCGGAACTGGACCGGTGCTGCCCGGCCGGGGCGGTGCTCGCCTCGGTCACCTCGGCGATCCCCATCGACCGGCTGGCCGCGTGCACCCGGCGCCCGGCCGGGGTGGTCGGCCTGCACTTCATGAACCCGGCGCCGATGAAGGAGACCGTGGAACTGGTCCGCGGTCCGCGCACCGGGCCGGACACCCTCCGCGCGGCCGGGGACCTGCTGGCGGCACTGGGCAAAACCGGGATCGTGGTCGCCGACGGGCCCGGATTCGCGCTCAACCGGGTGCTGATGCCCGCCATCAACGAGGCCGCCGCCGTGGTGGGCGCCGGAACCGCGGACGCGGCCACGGTGGACCGGCTTTTCCAGCAGTGCCTGGGACACCAGCTGGGACCGCTGCGCACGGCGGACCTGATCGGCCTGGACACCGTCGCCGACACCCTGGGCGTGCTGGCCGAATGCACCGGGGAGCCCCGGTTCACCCCGGACGAGCGGCTGCTCGAGCTGATCGCCGCCGGGCACCTCGGCCGCAAGACCGGGCGCGGTTTCCACCACTGGCGCTGACGCCCCGCGCCCAGGTTTGCCCGTTCCGGTGGACTTTCGGCCTGCGGGCACCGGTGCGCTGTGCTTACGTGATCGAATGAGATTCGAGACGCCGGTGGCGTTGTGGGTGCGGGTGGGTGCGGTGTTCGCGGCCGCGGTCCTGATCTGGCTGCTCCTGGTGCAGGGCCTGGATCTGCTGCTGCCCTCGACCGGTCGTGACCTGCTGGCCCACACGATCCGGGCGGTCAGCGCCACGGTGCTCACGGTGGCCGCGATCGCGCTCGCCTGCCGCTTCCTCGACCGGCGTCCGTGGCGGGAGCTCCAGCTGGGCCCGCCCCGCGCCGGCTGGCGGTTTTTCCTGCTGGGCATGGTTTTGTGGCTGGTGCCCGCCGCGCTCGGCTGGGCGCTGTGCACCGGGCTCGGCTGGGCGCGGGTGACCGTGACCGGTGACGCGGCCGAGGTGGCCGCGTCGCTGCTGGCGCTGGTGGCGCTGGTGATCTGCTACGAGGCGCTGCCGGAGGAACTGATCTTCCGCGGCTACCTGTTCCGCAACCTGGCTGAGCGGTACCGGACGCCGGTGGTCGTGGTGGCCCAGGCCGCGCTGTTCACCCTGTGGGCCCTGTGCTGGGGCGGGATCGACGGCCCGGTGCGCGTGCTGCTGTTCTTCACCTTCGGGCTGGCGCTCGGCGCCTGCCGAGCGGCGACCGGCACCGTGTGGACCGGGATCGGTTTCCACACCGCCTACCAGGTGGCGGCCCAGTTCTTCACCCCGGGCACCACCCCGCTCAGTGACGGGCTGTCCCGGGTCGAGGGGGTCGAACCGCTCAGCGCGGTGGCGTTCTGGGCGCTGCCTTTCGCGCTCGGCGCGACCGCCGTGGTGCTCGGGCACCGGGCCCGCCGCCGGGTGACCGGGCTCAGCGCGGTTTGAGCAGGAGTTGTTTCGCCGCGGCGAATTCGTCGTCGGTGAGGATGCCGTCCCGGTGCAGGGCCCCGAGTTCGCGCAGCCGGTGCAGCAGCGCGTCGGCTTCGTGGACCTCGCCGGCCGGTGCCGGTGCCGCCGCGGGGAGCGCCAGTGGTTCCGCGGTGGTCTCCGACGGGTGCGGGAGCCGGGCCGCGACCGCGGCGGCGACCAGCACCGCCGTGCCACCCTCCCGCTTGATTCCCCAGTGCAGGCTGTAGGGGTCGTGCTCGATCGGCGGGGGAGTGCTCATCCCGCGCGGCCGGAACCGGAGAAAGCCGTGGTCGAGCCCGACCACCGGCTGCCACTCGACCGCCGCCACGTCGGCCAGCCGCAGTTGCTGCGGCCCCATCGCGCGCTTGCGGTCGTCGGCCAGCCAGTTCCACTCGAAGCGGAGCCGCTCGCCGTCGAAGACCACCGTGCCGTCCCCGGCGGCGGCGGTCACCGGCACCCGCGGCCCCGGCATCAGGTACTGCTCGGCCGGCCCCTCGGGCACCTGCTCGACGAGCAGCGCGTCGCGGACCCGGCCGGCGAAGTACTCGGCCGCCGCGGAGCGCTCGGCTTCCACGGTGAGCTGGTACGGATCGGCCCGGCCGGTGAGCCAGTCGCTGGACACCTGGGTCAGCGGATCGGCCCCGGCACGCAGTTGCAGGCGCAGGCGGCAGCTGCGGCGGCCCGGTTCGAAGCTGATCCCGGTCAGCGCCGCCAGCGGGACGCTGACCGGGCCCAGCGCGCGCCGCAGCTCGTGCAGGTCGCCGTCCGGCGCGGGAATGATCCGGACCTCGCGGAGGTCGAAGGTCCACTTCTCGTCGGGCCCGGCCAGCTCGTCGTCCATGCCGCCGATCATAGTGCCGTGGTGCGGTGCGCCGGTCAGTTGCTCAGGCGGCGGTAGCGCCGGATCGACAGCGGCAGGAAGATCGCCACCAGCAGCACCGGCCACACCACCGCCATCAGCAGGTAGTGCTGGCTCACCCAGGAATCCCCGGCCACGCCGGGATTGCCGAACAGTTCACGGGTCGCGCCCACCGTCGCCGACAGCGGGTTCCACTCGGCCAGCACCCGGAGCCAGTCCGGCATGCTGGACGGCAGCACGAAGGTGTTCGCGATCATGGTGAACGGGAACAGCAGCATCCACGCCGAGGACACGCTTTCCGGGCTGGGCAGCACCAGTCCGATGTAGATGCCCACCCAGATCACCCCGAACCGCAGCAGGAGCAGCAGCCCGGCCCCGGCCAGCGCCGCCCCGAAGCTGCCGTGCCAGGTCCAGCCGACGATCAGCCCGCAGGCCATCAGGATGAGCAGGTCCAGCGACGAGTTCGCGATGTCGGCGATGCTCCGCCCGGCCACCACCGCGGTTTTCGACATCGGCAGCGAGCGGAACCGGTCGGTGACCCCGCGGTCGGCGTCGGTGGTGACCGCGGTCATCGTCTGGCCGATGCCGAACATCATGGTCTGGCCGAACAGGCCGGGCATGAGGAATTCGCGGTAGTCGCCGCCGCCGGGAATGATGATCGAACTGCCGAACACGTAACCGAACAGCAGGATCGAGAACGCCGGGAACAGCATTCCGCCCACCACCTGGGTCGGGCGGCGGATCCAGTGCGTCAGGTCGCGCCGGGCGATGACCAGTGAGTCCACCACCGCCCAGCGCAGCCGGTCGGCACGATTCTTCGGCAGTACCGCCATGTTGATCGTGGTCACCGTGCCAGCTCCTCGGCGCGTTTCTCGGTCAGCCGGAGGAACACCTCGTCGAGGGTCGGCCGCCGCAGGCCGATGTCCTCCACCGCGATCCCGGCTCCGGCCAGTGCCCTGGCCGCTTCGGCCAGTCCGTATGCCCCGTCCCGCACCGGCGCCCGCAGCCGCCGCGCTTCCGGGTCGGCCACCGCGGTACCGCCGGTGACCAGTTCGAGCAGTTCCCGCGCCCGCGGCAGGTCGCCGGGGTCGCGCAGGACCAGATCCACCTGGTCCTCGTCGATCCTGGCCTTGAGCTCGCTGGGGCTGCCCTCGGCGACGACCCGGCCGCCGTTCATCACCGCGATCTGCCCGGCGAGCTGGTCGGCCTCGTCGAGGTACTGGGTGGTCAGCAGCACGGTGCCGCCGGAGGCGGCGACCGCGCGGATCTCGGCCCAGACCTCGTTGCGGTTGCGCGGGTCCAGGCCGGTGGTCGGCTCGTCGAGGAACAGCACCTCCGGGGTGACGAGCAGGCTCGCGGCCAGGTCCAGCCGCCGCCGCATGCCGCCGGAGTACTGCTTGGGCGGCAGCGTGGCCACGTGGGTGAGACCGAACTGCTCGAGCAGTTCGTCCGCGCGGCGCCGGGCGGCCTTCGGGCTGAGGTGGCAGAGCCTGCCGAACATCACCAGGTTGTCCCGCCCGGTCAGGATGTTGTCCACGGCCGAGTGCTGGCCGCACAACCCGATGCGGTAGCGGACCTGTTCCGGCTCGCGGCCGACGTCGAACCCGGCCACGCTGGCCGAACCGCTGTCCAGGCGGAGCAGGGTGGCCAGGATCCGCACCGCGGTGGTTTTGCCTGCCCCGTTGGGGCCGAGAAGACCGCACACGGTGCCCCTGGTCACGGACAGGTCGAACCCGTCGAGCGCGACGGTTTCGCGATAGCGCTTGCGCAGCCCCGTGGCCACGATCGCGGGTAGAGTGGAGTTCACACCGGCTCTTTCTGGTAATACGCGCCGACGCGCGTGCTCAGTAGCTGTGGATTTTTCTCCGCTGTTCCTCGGTGAGCTCGACCAGGCCGAAGAACTCCAGTTTCACCAGCGCGTCCCCGGCGATGTAGAAACCCGCGATGATGCACAGGAGCAGCAGGCCCTTGCGATCCTTTTTCTTTTTCTCCTGCCGCTTGGCGATGAACTCCTCGAACCGGGACTTCATCCGCGACCGGCTCCTGGTGTACGCGATCGCCGCGATCAGGCAGGGCGCGACCACGATCAGGTTGTAACCGAGAATGATCAGCAGCCGCACCACGGGGTCGAGCCCGCTCTGCGAAAGCACCGAGATCGCCGCCAGATAGGGCAGGGCGGTCGCCACCTCCACCGCGGCCACGGTCAGCGCCAGCCCCATGGTTGCCAGGTAGCCGACGGCGCCGGTCCGCCCGGCTCGCTGCTCGCGCGGCTCGGTTCTGGCGAAAATGCCGTAGAGCAGCAGCAAGGCGCCGACGGCGAGCTGGATCAGCTTTCCGGCCGAGCCGCCCAGCGCGCCGCCGATCGCGGCCGCGCCGCTGGCCAGCGCGAACCCGGCCACCACGTAGACGGCGTAGAAAACCCCGACGAACAGCAACACCCGGGGAATCGGGCGCTGGTTGTTCACCAGCAGGTAGAGCGTGGCGAGGAGCAATGAGATGTTGAGCGAGTCGAGCAGTGCCAGCCCACCCACGGTCAACAGGTCCTTGGCGCCCACGAAGCCGCCTTCCGGTCAAATGGCGTTGGTCGTTCTTCCGCGCCGCCCGCGCCGTTTTCCGGCCGGGCGGCACCGGTGCCGCCGGGCTCAGCCCGCCGAGATCGGCTGCGCGCTTCCCGCCAGATAGTCGACGACCGCGCCGACGGTGGTCAGTTCGGCCAGCTTATCGTCCGGGATCTCCACGCCGAGGTTGTCCTCGATGTTCGCGCCGATCTCCACCAGGCCGAGCGAGTCGATGTCCAGGTCGTCGGCGAAGTATTTCTCCGGGGTGATCTCGTCCACCGGCAGGCCGCCGACGTCGGCGATGATGTCGGCCACCTGCCGCAGGATTTCTTCCTTGGTCATCTGGTTCACCTTTCGTTGATTCTGCGCAACTGGCCGAGCAGGTACTTTTCCCGGCAGCGGCTGTGCTGGATCTTGTGGCTGCTGGTGCGGGGAATGGCGCCGCGGGAAGTCAGCAGCACGTCGTGGAGTTCGAGCCCGTGGGCGCGGGAAACGACCCGCCGGACGGCTTCCTCGGTCAGTGCCCGCAGTTTCGGCGATTCCACGTCGCGGGGCCGCACCTCGACCACGACCACCACCTGTTCCCGGTCGTCCCGGTCGATCGAGAACACCGCGCTCTCGCCGATCGGGCAGGGCAGGGTGGCCGACTCGATGGTGGCCTCGATGTCCACCGGGTAGTGGTTGCGGCCGTTGACGATCATCAGGTCCTTGCGGCGGCCGACCACGAACAGCAGTTCCCGGTGCCGGAACCCGATGTCGCCGGTGCGCAGCCAGTCGCCCTTCACCGGTTCGCCGTCCCGGTCGGTGAACGAGCCGTGGAAGACCTCCGCGGTGCGGGCGGGCTGCCGCCAGTACCCGGCCGCGACGTTCGGTCCCTGCACCCAGATTTCGCCCACCTCGTCGGCGGCGACCTCGGTCCCGGAGTCCGGATCGACGATGGCCACCCGCACGTCCTCGACCGGGACCCCGCAGGAGGACATGGCCCTGGCGTCGGGTCCGGGCTCGCGTTCGCGCACCCGGCCGGCGGTGAGCTCGGCCCGGTCGAAGTGGTAGACCGACCGCCCGTCCTCGTCGTACCGCGCGGTCACGCACAGGGTCGCCTCGGCCAGGCCGTAGGCCCCGGCGTCGAGGTCGGCGGTCAGCCCGCAGCCGGCGAACGCGTCGGCGAAGACCCGCTGGGTGTTCGGCCGTACCGCCTCGCCCCCGCTGACCAGGCCGAGCAGGCAGCTCAGGTCGAGGGTGGCCTTCTGCTCATCGGTGACGCGCCGCGCGCTGAGCTCGTAGGAGAAGTTGGGGCCGACCATCCACGCCGACCGGTAGTCCGAGATCGCCTTGAGCCAGCGGTAGGGCGACTGCACGAAGGCGACCGGGCTCAGGTGGATGGCGTGCCCGCCGATGCTCAGCGGCACCACCAGGCCGGTGATCAGCCCGAGATCGTGGAAGAAGGGCACCCAGCTGACCATGGGCGCGCCCGGGGTCAGATAGGTGGCGAACCCGGCGATCTGCCGCGCATTCGCGGTCATGTTGGCGTGGGTGATCCGCACCCCGGCGGGATTCCCGGTCGAGCCGGAGGTGTACTGCAGGTAGGCGACCGCGGCCGGGGTGGTGCGGTCGGTCCACTCCGGCGCCGGCAGTTCGAGCAGGTCCTCGACCGCGCAGATGGCGGCCGCCGGGATCCCGGCCGCCGCGGCCACCTCGGTGGTCCGGTCCAGCGCGGCCCGGTTGGTCAGCACCACCTCGGGTTCGGCGTCGAGCAGGGCCGAGACGATCCGGTCGTTCTTGCGGCGGGCCTCGACCTCCGGCAGCGGCACCGCGATCCGGTTCGCGTAGAGGCAGCCCAGGAACGCGGCCGGATAGGTGAAGTCGTGCGCGCAGATGACCGCCACCCGCGCGCCGAGCCCGCACCGCCGCTGCAACTGCGCGGCCACGGTGGCCGCGGCCCGGTCGGTCTCGGCGTAGGTGTGGGTCCGCGCGGTGTGCTCGGTCCCGGTGGTGTACTGCAGGAAGGTGAGCGCCGGCTGGTCGCCGCGGGTGCGGGCGAAGGTCCGCAGCGCGCCGACCAGTCCGGTCTGTTCCAGCTGACGGGTCACGCTCATGCGGGGCCCCCGGCCGCTTCCATCTCGTCGAACTCCTCCATCGCGAGCACCCCGGCAGGCACGTCGTCGTCGGGCACGGGCACGCGGATCACGGTGAACCGGCCCGCGGCGGCGTTCTGCTTGGCCATCAGCAGCGCGTCGTGCAGTTCCGCCTCGTTGCGCGCGGTGGTGCCCCAGCCGCCGAACGCGGCCGCCAGTTCCGCCGGGTTCCGCCGCTGCCGCACCGCGGTGAGCCGGTCCGGTTCGCCGGTGGCCGCGCGCAGGAAGCGGGGCCAGCCGAAACCACCGTTGTCGAAGACCACCAGGATCACGCCGAGCGAGTGCTCGGCGAGGGCGGCGAGTGCGCCGACGCTGAGCAGGAAGGCGGAATCCCCGGTGAAGACCACCACCGGCCCGGTGGTGGTCATGGCCGCGCCGGCCGAGGCCGCGACGCCGAAACCCATCATCGTCTGCTCGCCGGGGCAGACCACCCGCGTTCCGGCGTCGACCCGCAGCACCGGGTAGTGGTAGGCCCAGATGTCGTGCAGCCCGTTCTCCAGCACGACCACCGGTGGCGGGCCGAGCACCTCGGTGACCTGCCCGATGGTGGCCCGCACCGGGGACTGGCCGAAACCGACCTGGGCCAGTGCGGCCAGTTCGGGCCGCACCAGTGCCTGCTCCGCCGCCCAGTACAGCCGGGTCTCACCCGGGCGGACCCGCTCCAGCAGGCCGCGCACGGCCAGCCCGGCGTCGGCCAGCACCGCGATCTCCGGCTCGGCGCTTTCCCCGAAGGCCTCGGCGGACTTGTCGACCTGGATCATCCGCGCCCGCTGCCAGCCCTCCCAGCGCATCCTGGCCGTCTCCTCCAGGCGGCTGCCCAGCACCAGCACCACGTCCGCCTTCTCGAGCAGGGCGTCGGCCGGGGGAGTCGTGTAGAGGCCGAGCAGCCCGAAGCAGAGCCGGTGGCTCTCGGGGACCGTGCCCCGGCCGGCGGCGGTGGTGAACACCGGCGCGCCGAGCGCTTCGGCCAGCCGCAGGACGTCCTCGCCGGCCGCGGCCTGACGGCACCCGCCACCGACGACGATCAGCGGACGCTCGGCCTCGGACAGCAACCGCGCCGCCCGGTCGAGCTGGTCCGGGTCACCGGCCGCGCGCAGCGCGCGCACCGGGCGGACCGCTGGGCGAGGCACCGACTCGCGGGTCAGCTCGTCGGTGATCTCCACCAGTGAAATCCCGGCGCGCCCGTCCACGGCCAGCCGGACCGCCCGGTGCAGCGCCCATGAGAGGTTGCCGGCGTGTTCGGCCAGGTGGTGCCAGCCGGTCAGCGGCGCGGCCAGCCCGCGCTGCTCGAGGTGCTGGAAGGCACCGCGGCCGATGTTGGCGCCTGGCACGCGGGTGGTCACCACGACCAGCGGCACCCCGAGTGAGGCGGCCTCCAGCAGGGCGGGCATCGCGTTGGCGAACCCGGGCCCCGAATTCAGCGCCAGCACCACCGGGCGCCCGCTCGCCATCGCGTACCCGGCGGCGGCGCACCCGGCCACGCGCTGGTCGCCGAACACCTTCACCGCCAGCCCCGGATGGCGCTCGGCCGCGTCGAGCAGGCCGGGCTCGTCCGACGGCAGGCCGAAGACCACCTCGCAACCGGACTGGGCCAGGGTTTCGGCCACGGCGTCCCAGCAGCCGAGTCTCTCGCTCATGACACGCCCGCCAGCCCGATCAGGCTGTCGCGGCCCAGTTCGGCCGACAGCAGCAGCGGCCGGGCCAGCACCGTGGCGCCGCGGCGGACGTGGCTGGCGTCGAACCCGTACCCGCCCAGCGGCTCGTTGCCGTTCTCCATGTCGAGGGTGATCTGCTCGTGCAGCACCACGCTGGTGCCGAACACGTCTCCGGTCAGGTCCTCCGCGCCGTACTGCGACAGGTACATCCCGCGCCGGGCCTCCGCCGGCTTGGCCGCCCACCGCCGCAGCCCGGCCAGGTCGCGGTAGCGGACCACGCAGAACACCGGGCCGAAGAACTCCGGCGGGTGGAAGTTCTCGTCCCACGGCAGGTCGAGCAGGGTCGGCTGCACCAGGCCGGTCTCCTCCGAGACCGCGCCCCCGGCACGCACGTGCGCACGGTGGTGGTGCAGGAAGGAGCCGATCTCGGCGACCGCGTCGGCGTACACCAGCGGGGCGACGTCCACGTCGTGCTCGGTTCTGGCACCCACGTTCAGCCGCCGGATCGACTGCTCGAAGCCGGAAACCAGGTCGTCGGCGACGCTCTCGTGCGCGAAGATCACGTCCGGGCACAGGCAGTCCTGGCCGGAGTTGTAGGTGCGCACCCGCAGCACGTCGGAGACCACCCTGGCGAGGTCGGCCTTCGGGCCGGCCACCACCGGATTGGGGCCAGAGCCGAAGGCCAGGAACAACGGGTTCGCGGTCAGCTGCGCGGCGACGGTCTCGGCGTTGGACGCCTGCCCGGTGAACACCACCGCGTCCGCGGCGGCGCACCGGCGCACGAACTGCCGCTGGGACAGCTCGGCGAACTCGATCGGGAAGTCACCGGCCAGCAGCGGGTCGGTGCTCAGGATCCGGTGCACCGCGCGGGCGGTGTCGGCCACCCGCGCCGACGGCCGGATCACCACCGCGTCGCTGTAGCGGGCCGGGATCAGCCCGAAGAGCACGTACGAGTAGAGAATGTTGTTGGAGGGCAGGAAAACCGCCAGCTCCCGGATGCGCCGGGGCTGGTGCCGCCCGAGTTCCCAGGACGCCCCGGCCAGGCAGGAGATCGACCGGCGCAGCTCGTCCACCGCGGCGGGCCGCGTGGCGATCGCGGTCAGCACGTCGACCAGTTCGTCCCACCGGGACAGCAGGACCCGGATCACGTTGAGGGTGAACTGGTCGTCCACCCCCCGGTACGGGCCGGCGCTGGTGCTGAAGACGTCAGCGCCGAACAGCCCCGCCAGATCAATCGAAGTTTCCGACACTGTTAGCTCCTTCGGTTTAGGTCCAGCAGTCGTCCGCGTCGCGCGGCGGCGCCAGGTCAGCCCGCCCAGCGGCGCGCGACCAGCACGGCGTTGTGGCCGCCGAACCCGAACGAGTTGCTCATCACCGTGCGCACCTCGTGCGACTGCGCCACGTGCGGCACGAAGTTCATTTCCGGGTCTTCCGGCCGGTCGCAGTTGATCGTCGGGGGCACGATCCCGGTGAGGATCGTCTCGATCGCGGTGATCAGCTCCACCGCGCCGGCGCCGCCGAGCATGTGCCCGGTCATGCTCTTGATCGAGCTCACCGGGATCTTCGGGGCCCGCTCGCCGAACACCCCGCGGATCGCCTTGATTTCGGTGGTGTCGTTGAGCTTCGTGGCCGTTCCGTGCGCGTTGATGTAGTCCACATCGGACGCCTGGGCCCCGGCCCGGTCCAGTGCGATCCGCATCGCCCGCTGGGCGGTGATCGCCTCCGGGTGCGGTGCGGTCATGTGGAAGGCGTCGGTGGTGGTGCCGTACCCGGCCAGCTCGGCCAGCACCCTGGCGCCCCGCGCCGCGGCGTGGTCGGCGCTTTCCAGCACCAGTACCCCGCCCCCGGCGCTCATCACGAACCCGTCCCGGTCGGTGTCGAACGGACGGCAGGCGGCCGCCGGTTCGTCCTCCCGGCGCGAGAGCGCACGGGAAACCGCGGCACCGGTGATGTCGAGCCGGGTCAGGGTGTCGTCCACCCCGCCGGCGATGGCGACGTCGGCCTCGCCGAAGCGGATCATCCGCATCGCCTCGCCGATCGAGTTCGCGCCGGTGGCGCAGGCGGTCACCATGCAGATCGACGCGCCCTGCGCGCCGGTGTACAGCGCGATCTCGCTGGTGGCG
Source organism: Amycolatopsis albispora (assembly GCF_003312875.1). Lineage (NCBI taxonomy): Bacteria > Bacillati > Actinomycetota > Actinomycetes > Pseudonocardiales > Pseudonocardiaceae > Amycolatopsis > Amycolatopsis albispora. The sequence continues at coordinate 2,751,902 of NZ_CP015163.1, read as the reverse complement.
CTGTCCACCCCGCTGCCGGGGAAGTAGAACGGGCTGATCCCGCGGGCGCCGCGGGCTTCCAGCCCGGCGGTGGCCTCGGCCGAGAGCTTGGTCGGCCCGCCCGCCGAGCCGACCACCACGGCGGTGCGCGGGGCGATTTCCGGGGTGATCTCCAGCCCGGCGTCGGTGATCGCTTCGATCGCCGCGAGCAGCGCCATGTGCACGGAGCTGTCGGTGCGCCGGACGAGCTTGTGCGGCAGCAGCCGTTCCGGCTCCAGGCCGAGCACCTCACCGCCGATCGACACCGGCAGCCCGGACATGTCCACGGTGCTCAGCTTCCGGATCCCGCTGACCCCCTTGATCAGGTTCTCCCAGGTCGACGGCCAGTCCAGGCCGATCGGCGAAACCGCGCCCCGGCCGGTCACCACGACCCGGCGGGCCCGCACCACCTCGTCCGCGTGCGTCATGACAGCATCCCTTCGTAGTCGACTCAGGTGGGGTTCGCGGCGGGCCCGGGGCGCCGGTGCCGCGTGTTCGCCACGGCGAGTTCCCGGATCCGCCGGGCGTCCCGCTTCCCGGTGGCCAGCTGCGGGAACCGCTCCAGCACCACGATCCGGTCCGGCAGCTCGTGCGGCGCGAAGATCAGCTTGAACCGCTCCCGCCACTGCGCGGCCGGGCCGCGCGCCGGGTCCTCGATGACAAAAACCAGCCGCCACTCGTCCGGTTCGCGCTCGACCGGGACGACCTGCACCGGCTGCCCGCACTCCTCGGCCCGGTGGGCCAGGTAGTCGGGGAAGAGCGTGTACCCGCGGCGGTGCACCGCCTTCTTGCGGCCCACGATCCGCAGCCCGAACCGCGGGTCCAGGTAGCCGATGTCGTTGGTGGGGAAGGCACCGGGCACGGTCGGCAGCAGCGTGCCGGCGACCAGGGTGCCGACCATGACGTCGGGCGCCTCCACCCACACCTCGCCGACCTGGCCGGCGGGCAGCGCGCGGCCCCGCTGGTCGGTCACCCGCACTCGCACCCCGTCCAGCGGCTCGCAGTATTCGGGAGCGTCCGGCCCGGCCAGCGCGATGTTGCCCAGTTCGGTGCTGCCGTAGCCGTCGAGCAGCGGCTTGCCGGTCTGCGTGGCGAACTCCGCCCGCAGGTGGTCCACCAGTGGCGCGCCGCCGGTGCACCACATCCGGACCTCGCCGAGCGCGGCCGCCAGCGCCGGGCGGCGCCGCAGCAGGTTCAGCACGCTGCGGTAGGTGGCCGGGGTGGCGTCCACCACGGTGGCGCGGTGCTCGGCCAGCAGGGGCAGCGCGCGGTCCGGCCGCGTGTGCGGGGCGATCAGCAGGCTCGCCCCGGTGTGCCAGGCCAGCAGGATCAGCGACATGCCGTACTGGTGGGAGAACGGCAGCAGCGGCGCGATCAGGTCGTCGCTCCGGTAGCGCATCCGCCGCGCGGTGCGCTCGATGTTGTCCAAAACGGACTGTCCTGATCGGACGATCGCCTTCGGGGCGCCGGTGGAGCCGGACGACCAGCAGATCAGGCCGTCGGCGCGCGCGGCCCACCGCTCGAACGAGGGCCGGGCACCGGTACCGGCGTGGTGGGGGTCATCGGTGAGCTCGGCGACGGACAGCAAGCCGGTGCCGGTCCCGAGTTCCCGCCGGTGCGCCGGATTGTCGCTGATCACCCACGCGGCCCCGGCCTCCGCCGCGGCGCGCGCGAGCTCGGTGGCGGGACGGCCGGGGCTGAGCAGCGCGATGCCGGTGCCGTACCGCATCAGGCCGAGCAGCACCTCGGCGAAACCGGCCGAGTTCGCCGCGCTGAGCAGGACGACCTGGTCCGGCCGCACGCCACGGGCGGCCAGTGCCGAGGCCACCCGGCCGGTGCCAGCGGACAGGCCGGCCGGGGTGAGCACCGCCGGATCCGGCCGCGCCGCGGCCGAAGTGCGGCGACAACAGTCGCTGGCACCCTCAGACATTCTGCGTTTCCCCCAGTTCCTCCGGAGTTTCTGCCGGTGTGCTCGGGTCTAGAACTGCACCGGCTCCACCGGCTCCACCTGGTGGAGCCGCGCCAGCGGCGATCCGCGCATGCCCTCGTTGCGCATCAGCCGCTCGACCGTGCAGCGGGCCACGTCCACCCCGCGGTTCTGGAGTTCCCGCCAGACCTTCCTGGCGCCGTAGGTGCGGTCGCTGGAAAGCCAGACGTCCCGGATCGCGACGGCGAGTTCCCGGTCCTTCCGCACGCGCTCGGACGGGTCGCGCTCGCGTTTTTTGACCGCGTAGTAGGTGGACGGAGCCAAGCCGATCGCCGCGCAGATCGTGCTGACCGGCTGGCGTATCCGATGCCGGTCCACGAACGCCACGCGCAGGGCCACCGTCGGACGACGCGGGCCGAGCATGGCGGCGAACTCGCTGGCCAGCCCGCCGCGCACCAACTCGGTGCCGGCCCCGGCCAGCACCATCGGCCGCATGGCGGCGAAGCCGGCCGCGACCCGCGGCCGCAGCGATCCCGCAGAATATTCACCTCGATGCACCAATGCCCCCAGAAAGCTCGGTACAGGTTGAAACGACGGCACTGTCGTCGAAACCAGTTATAAATCGCGTCGCTTCGAATTTCTTCGTGTTCATTCGGCGGGATGAACTGCCCCAGTGGTCACGCCTGCCCGGTCCGCCGATTCCTCGGGCAACCCCATCGAAGCATCGGCCCCGGCGGGTGTCAACAAGCAATGGCCGGCCGCGGTCAGGTGGTACCCGGCAAACCGCCGCGCTAGTTCTCAGGAAATTTTCAGGTGCCCCTGTCCAGGCGTTATCCGAGGTTTTCGGGACACTTGACAGCCTTCGCGGAGCTGGCGTAGGCATGAATCAGCCCGCCGTTTGCCGGACGTCGCAGCGCGGGGAGAACAACCTGGGGGCGAAGAATATTCCGGCTGGTACAAATATTCCCGCAAGAATATTCTCGCGAGTATTGAATGTGTCAATGGTATCCATCGGGTCACCGGCTGTCGAACGGCCGGTTTTCGAAAATCCGGTCGTGGAGCACAGTGAGGCGAAACAGTGCAAGGTGAATTGGTGTCGCTCCATCCCGCGCGTACGGCGGAGGACTTCGAAGCACTGGCGGGCTGGTCGTCGTCGATCACCTCGGTCTACTCGTCCGGCCAGGTCCAGCCGGTGACCGGCGCGGAACTGCGTGAAGCCGGGGTCCAGCACCAGGTCCGCTTCCTCATCGTCCGTGACCGCGACGGCCAGGCGGTCGGCGGCGTGAACTGGCGGCCGATGACCTACGAGGGCCACTACGAGGTGGGCAACGCGATCGGCCCACCGGAGCTGTGGGGACTGGGCTACGGGGCCGAGTCGGTGCTGCTGCTGCTGGAGTACCTGTTCCACCAGCGCAACGCCCACCGGATCCACCTGCTGACCGCGGCCTACAACAAGCGCATGGTGCAGATCTTCACCTCGGGGCAGATCCACGTCGAGGGCGTGCTGCGCGACTACTTCTTCGTCGACGGCGAATACCACCACGCGATCGTCGGCTCGATCCTGCGGGACGAGTACTACGCCGCGCTGGCTCCCGGCGACCGCGAGCGCATGGACCTGATCCCGCCGGGGGACAAGACCGACGCGCTCGGCCTGCTGCGGACCCATCTGGACCGGCACCCCGTCCGGCCCTAGCGCGTGGCGCGTAGTTCTCAGTCAACCGAACTCCTTGGGGGAAGCATGACGGCCAGCGAGGCCAGGGGCGCCGTCCGCGCCTGGATTGTCGACTGGGTGGCGCGGCGCCTGGAGATCCCGGCGCACGCGGTCAGCACCCTGCGGCCGTTGGACGAACACGGCCTGAACTCCACCGACATCGTCGCCCTGACCGGTGAGCTGGGGGAGCACCTCGGCGTGCCGGTGGCCCCCGACGCGGTGTTCGAGTACCCCACCGTCGCGCTGCTGGCGGACCACGTGAGCCAGGTCGTGGGTGCCGCCGGTCCGGTGGCGGCCGAGCCCGCGCCGGAACGGGTGCCCGAGAGCGAAGACCCGATCGCGGTGGTCGGGCTGGGCTGCCGGTTCCCCGGCGGCGTGCGCGGGGCGCGGGCGTTCTGGGAACTGCTCGACGAGGGACGTGACGGGATCCGCCGGGTTCCGGACGGGCGCTGGGATCCGTACACCACCGGTGACCCCGAAGTGGCCGCCGCGGTCGAGGGAGCCGCCGGGACCGGCGGTTTTCTCGAGGACGTCGCCGGCTTCGACGCCGCCTTCTTCGGCATCTCACCGCGTGAGGCGGTGGCGATGGACCCGCAGCAGCGCCTGGTGCTCGAGGTCGCCTGGGAGGCGCTGGAGCACGGCGGCATCCCGCCCCGGAGCCTGGCCGACTCCCGCGCCGGGGTGTTCATGGCCGCGTCGGCCATGGAATACCTGCCCGACGACATCGCCTCGGTGGACGGCTGGGCCACCACCGGCTCGTCGCTCGGGGTGATCGCCAACCGCCTGTCCTACACGCTCGGTTCACGCGGTCCCAGCATGCTGGTGGACACCGCCTGCTCGGGCTCGCTGGTCGCCATCCACCTGGCCTGCCGCCACCTGGCCGGCGGTGACTGCGACCTGGCGGTGGCCGGTGGGGTCAACCTCCTGCTCACCCCGGGTGTCTCGGTCGGCTTCGGCAAATCCGGGGTGCTGTCCTCCGACGGCCGCTGCCACACCTTCGACGAGAGCGCCGACGGCTACTCGCGCGGCGAGGGCGTCGGCGTGGTGGTGCTCAAGCGGCTTTCGGACGCGCGGCGCGACGGCGACGAGGTGCTGGCGGTGGTGCGTGGCACCGCGGTGAACGCCAACGGCCAGTCGAACGGCCTGATGGCGCCCCACCCCGGCGCACAGGAGGAACTGCTCCGCACCACCTACCGCAACGCCGCGGTGGACCCGCTGACCATCGACTTCGTGGAAACCCACGGCACCGGCACCGCGCTCGGCGACCCGATCGAGGTCGGGGCGCTGGCGTCGGTGCTGGCGCCGGGGCGGCCCGACGACCAGCCGGTCCTGCTCGGCGCGGTCAAGACCAATCTCGGGCACCTGGAGGCCGCGGCCGGGGTCGCCGGCTTCATCAAGACGGTGCTGGCCCTGCGGCACGGCCGGATCCCGGCCAACCTCAACTTCGAGACCGCCAACCCGCGGCTCGGCCTGGACACCCGGCCGCTGCGCGTGGTCACCGAGCCCACCCCGTGGCCGGAGCGCGGGCACGTGCGCCGGGCGGCGGTCAGCTCGTTCGGTTTCGGCGGCACCAACGCCCACGCCGTGCTGGAGGCCGCACCCGAGCCCGCCGGGCGGGTGCGCCCGCGCCGGGACCGGGGCGCGGACACCCCGGTCGCGCTGCTGTCGGCCAGTTCGGCCGACGGACTCCGCGCGGAAGCCGCGGCCCTGCTCGACTGGCTGGACGGGCCGGGCGCCGGGGTGCGGGTGACCGACATCGCCCACACCCTGTCCCTCCGCCGTTCCCACGGGTCCGTGCGCGCCGGGCTGCTGGCCCCGGACCACGGCGGGCTCACCGCCGCACTGGCCGGGGTGGCGGACGGGACCCACCACGAGTCGGTGGTCACCGGGGTGGTCCGGGAAGGGCCCGCACCGGTGTTCGTCTTCTCCGGCCAGGGTTCGCAGTGGCCGGGGATGGCCCGCGACCTGCTGGACCGGGACCAGGACTTCACCGAGGTCATCGACGAGCTCGAACCGCTGGTGCGGGAGCTGGCCGGGTTCTCGCTGCGGACGGTGCTGTCCTCGGCGGGGGAGGCGGAACTGTTCGGAGTGGACGTTGTCCAGCCGGTGCTGTTCGCCGTCCAGGTGGCCCTCGCCGCGGCGTGGCGGGCACGGGGCGTGCTGCCGGCCGCGGTCATCGGCCACTCGATGGGCGAGGTCGCCGCCGCGGTGGTCAGCGGCGCGCTGTCCGCGCGTGACGGGGCGCGGATCACCTGCGTCCGGTCCGGGCTGCTCCGGCGGATCTCCGGCCGGGGGCGGATGTCGGTGGTCACCGCCGGCGAAGCGGTGGTGCGCTCCTGGATCGATGACGAGGGACTGGACGGCCAGGTCTCGGTCGCGGTGGTGCTGAGCCCCGGCTCCACCGTGGTCTCCGGCAGCGGGATCGCCGTCGAGCGCCTGGCCAAGGCGGCCGAGGCCGCCGGTGCCGAGGCGATGCCGATCCAGGTCGACGTGGCCTCGCACTCGGCGCAGGTGGACGAACTGCTCGACGAGGTCGCCTCGCGGCTGCGCGGGGTGCCGGCCGGCGCGCCGCAGATCCCGTTCTACTCCACGGTCACCGGTGAGCCGCTCGAAACGGCGATGGACGAGCAGTACTGGGTGTCGAACCTGCGCCGCCCGGTGCGCCTGACCGCGGCGGTCGCCGCCGCGGCCGCCGCGGGGCATTCGGTCTTCCTGGAAGTCAGTCCGCACCCGGTGCTCACCCGGCCGCTGCTGGACACGTTGCGGGACAAGGACGTGCCGGAGCCGGTGGTGCTGCCGACCCTGCACCGCGAGCGGACCGGGGCCGGTGCGCTGGCACTGAGCGCGGCCTGGTTGCACTGCCTCGGCCAGGAAATCGCCTGGAGCGGCGCCTGGACCACCGGCGAGCTGATCGAACTGCCACCGCGGCGCTGGGACCACAAACCGTACTGGCGGGCCCCGAGCCCCGGCCCGGCCGTGCTCCCCGCCGGCGCGCATCCGCTGCTGGGCTCGCGGATCGACCTGGCCGACGCGGCCGGGACGCGGGTCTGGCAGCACGCGCTGGTCCCGGCCGCGCAGCCGTGGGCCGCCGAGCACGAGGTGGCCGGGACCGCGCTGCTGCCGGCCGCCGCACTGGTCGAAATGGCCGCCGCGGCCGCCGCCGAGCTCGGCTTCCCCGCGCCGGTGGTCCACGACCTGGTGCTGCACCAGCCGGTTCCGGCGGGTGAACCGGCCGAGCTGCAGACGTTGTGCCGCCGGGATCCCGGCGCCGCCGCGGCCACCGTGCAGATCCACTACCGCCGGTCCGGGACCACGGACTGGGTCCAGTGCGCGTCCGGCCGGGTGCACTCCGAACGTCCCGGCGAGGCGGTGGAAACCCGTGGGACTCCCGAAAACCCCGAACTCACCGAATTCCCGGTGCCGCGGTGGTACGACGACATGGCCGCGAAGGGCATCCGTTTCGGGCCCCGGTTGCGCGGGGTGCGGACCCTGCGCGCCGGTGACGGCATCGCCGAGGTGGAGCTGGCCCCGCCCGATGGCGCCGCGGCCGATCCCCGGTTCCGGCTGTCGCCGGTGCCGCTCAACGGTGCCCTGCAGGCGATCGGCGCGGCCCTGCCGGCCGGCAGCGCCCCGATGGTGGTCAGCGGGGTGGGGCAGGTGCGGGCGCTGACCTCGGTGCCGGCCACCCGCGCGGTGGTGCGGGTGACCGCCGGGCACCGCGGGCTCGTCGCCGACCTGGACCTGTGGGCCGGCGCGGAGCCGGTCGCCTCGCTGTCCGGGGTGCGGCTGACGCCGGTGCCCGGCACGGCCGGCCCCGAGGAGCCGGACGCGCGGTGGTGGCACGAGTTCACCTGGCGCGCCGAACCGCTCACCGGCCGGACCGCCGCAGGGGAGCGCTGGCTGCTGCTCGGCGGCGACCAGGCGCTGGCCGCGGGCCTGCACCGCCACGGGGTCCAGTGCCGCCTGCTCGGCACGGACGCCGACCTCGGGCCCGCCCTCACCGGGGTGGACCGGGTGGTCCTGCTCGCCGGGCCGGACGGGGACGAGCCCGCGACGGCGGTGCGCCTGGCCGCCGAAGCGGTGACGGTGATCCAGCGGCTGGCGCGGGCCGGAGCGGCCGCACCACGCCTGCACTTCGTCACCCGGCGCGCCCAGGTGCTCGGCGGCGAGGCCGCGGTCAACGCGGCGCAGGCGGTGTGGTGGGGGCTCGGCCGCAGTGCCGCGCTCGAACACCCGGAGTTCTGGGGTGGTCTGGTGGACCTGGACGAGGACGACCCGGCCGGGGTGGCCACCCGGCTCGCCGCGGAACTCGCCGCGGCACCGCCCGGCGCGCAGAGCGCCTACCGTGACGGCGAGCGCCGCACCCCGGTCCTGCGGCCGGTCGCGGCGCCGCCGCGGGAGCGGGTGGCGGAGGCTGCCGACGGCTGCCAGCTGGTTGTCGGCGGCACCGGACGGCTCGGTCCGCACCTGCTCGGCGAGCTGGCCGCACGCGGCGCCCGCTGCCTGGTGGTGCTGTCACGCCGTGGCCTGCGCGGAGAAGCCCTGCGACGCGCGGAGGAACTGCGTGCCGAGGGGATCACGGTGGTGGATTTCACCGCCGATGTCGCCGACCGCGAGGCGCTGGCGCCGTTGTTCGCCCGGTTCGGCGCGGACCTGCCGCCCCTGCGGCGGATCTACCACGCCGCCTTCGCCGAATCCGTCGAAACACTGGCCGAACTGGCCGAACCGGCGCTGGCGCGGATGTTCCGGACCAAAGTGGACGGTCTGGTCACGCTGCACGGGCTGGCGGGCGCCGCCGAGATCGTCTGCCTGTCCTCCACCACCGGGCTGCTCGGCTCGGCCGGGCTGGCGCACTACGCCGCCGCGAGCTGCTTCGCCGACACGTACGCCATGGCCCACTCGGCGGCGGGCGGGGCGTTGCGGGTGGTGAACCTCGGTCCGTGCGCCGACGGCCTGGCCGGAACCGGGCACGAGGAGGTCATCCTCGCCTCCGGCCTGCGGCTGATGCCGGGACGGCACGCGGTCGCCGGTCTCGGCCAGGTGCCTGCCGTCGGCGGGCGGCAGTACGTGCTGGCCGACGCCGACTGGGCCGCGGTGGACCAGTCCTTCGCGCTGGCCGTGCGCACACCGGTGCTGGCCGAGCTGGCCGGCGCCGGACCGTCCACAGTAGACGCGACGGTCAAACCGGCCACTGTGGACTCGGCGGGCGCGCTGGCGGAGCTGGCCACCGCCGGCGACCGGCGCCGCCGGGAGATCCTGCGCGAGCACCTGCGGATCCTGGTCGCCGAGGCGATGGGCACCGAGCCCGCCGCGCTGAACCTGCAGCAGAACCTGTTCATGCTCGGCATGGACTCGCTGATGAGCCTGGCGGTGATCCGCGCGGTCGCGGCGACCCTCGGCTACCAGCTCGCGGCCACCGTGCTCCAGGAGAACCCCACCGTGGCCGCACTGGCCGACCACCTCGCCGGCCAGCGCCTGCTGACCGGCCACGCCGAAGGAGACCCACAGTGGGAAAAGTAGCCTTGGTCACCGGCGGGAGCCGGGGTATCGGACTGGCCACCGCACGGGCACTGGCCAAGTCCGGGATGCGGGTCGCCATCACCCACCTCGGCACCGAGCCGCCACCCGACCTCTACGCGGTCCGGTGCGACGTCCGGGACGCCGGCGCGGTGGACGAGGCGTTCACCGCGGTGGAACGGGATCTCGGCGCGGTCGAGGTGCTGGTCGCCAACGCGGGCATCACGCGGGACCGCCTGCTGGCGACCATGACCGAGAACGACTTCGAGGACGTGCTCCGGACCAACCTGTCCGGGGCCTACCACGTGGCCCGGCGCGCGATCCGCTCGATGATCCGCCGTCGTGCCGGGCGCATCATCGCGGTGTCTTCCGCCTCGGCCATCATCGGCGCGCGCGGGCAGGCCAACTACGTCGCGGCCAAGGCCGGGATGATCGGCTTCGCCAGGGCCACCGCACTGGAACTGGCCTCGCGCAACATCACCGTGAACGTGGTCGCCCCCGGCTGGATCGAGACCGCGATGACCAGGGACCTGCCGGACGCCACCAGGGAGGCCGCGGCGGAGAGCATCCCGATGGGCCGCTTCGGCACCGACGAGGAGGTGGCCGAGGTCATCGCCTTCCTCGCCGGGCCGGGTGCCTCGTACCTGACCGGCGTGGTGCTGCCCGTCGACGGCGGCCTGACCCTGGAGCGGTGATCGGCGTGCTGGAAGGCAGAACGGTACTGGTGACCGGCGTGATCACCACCTCGTCCATCGCGTTCCACGTGGCCCGCGAGGCGCAGCTGGCCGGCGCCAGGGTCATCCTGACCGGCTACGGGCGGCTGCGGCTGGTCGAGCGGCTGGCCGGCCGGCTGCCCGAGCCGGTCCCGGTGCTGGAACTGGACGTGACCGATCCGGCGCAGCTGGACTCGCTGGCCGGCCGACTCGGCGAGCACACCGGCCATCTCGACGGGGTGCTGCACTCCATCGCCTACGCGCCGCCGGCGGCGCTGGGGGGCAACTTCCTCGACACCGGCTGGGCCGACGTGGCGACCACGCTGCACACCTCGACCTATTCGCTCAAGGCGCTGACCACCGCCGTCCTTCCCCTGCTGGAGAAGGGAAAGGACAGCGCGGTGGTCGGGCTGGACTTCGACGCGTCGGTGGCCTGGGACGGCTACGACTGGATGGGCGTGGCCAAGGCCGGGCTCGAGTCGACCGCGCGTTACCTGGCCAGGTACCTGGGACCGCGGGGGATCCGGGTGAACCTGGTCGCCGCCGGCCCGCTGCGCACCATGGCGGCCAAGGACCTGTCCGGGTTCGACGAGAACCGGCCGGTGTGGGCCGACAACGCGCCGCTGGGCTGGCAGGACCGGGACCCCACCGCGGCCGCCCGTGCCTGCGTGGCCCTGCTCTCGGACTGGTTTCCCGCCACCACCGGCGAAATCGTCCACGTCGACGGTGGCGCGCACGCGATGGGTTTCTGACTTCCCGCCTGTGCTTGACGTATCGGAAGGGGTGAAGATGGCGGATCTCACCGAGATCGCCGCATGGTTCGCCGGCCACGAAGGGACCCGGCTCGGGCACAGCGACTGGCTGGAGGTGACCCCGGACGACGTCCGTGCCTTCGCCGACGTGACCCGGGACTGGCAGCGCATCCACCTCGACGCCGAGGTGGCCGCCGCCGGGCCGTACGGGGTGCCGGTGGCGCACGGGTTCTACGTGCTGGGCCTGATCCCGTACCTGACCTCCGGGCTGCTGGACCTGCGCTGGACCACGCTCGGCCTGAACTACCGGCTCGACCGCGTCCGGTTCCACGCCCCGGTGCTGGTGGGCGACAAGGTGCGGGGCACCGCCACGATCGGCGGTTCGCGCGTCCGGCCCCGCGGCTTCCTGGAACTGGTGCTCCAGGTGACCGTGGAGACCTCCAGTGCCGATCGCCCGGCCTGCACCGCCGACCACACCCGGCTGTACCAGGTGGCCGCCGACGCCGAGCTGCCCGATCTCGCCCACGCCGGCACAGTCCGCCTGGACCCCCCGCCGGACCGACCCGCCGGGAGCGACCGATGACCGAGAAACCGAAGCCCGCGGGCGGTGCCGCGCCGGAATTCGGTGCCGGGCGCCTGCTGCTGATCGCCACCGGTGCGATCCAGTCGGTGCACCTGCCGTTCTGGCTCACCTGGTTGCGCGGCCACTATCCCGGCCTCGAGGTGCGCGCGGTGCTCACCCGTGGTGCGCTGCGGTTCACCACAAAACAGGCGGTGAGCATTCTGACCGGAAACGAGGTCGTCGTCGACGAATGGCCGGAAAACGCGCCCACCACCGCGTTGCACGTCGACCTGGTGGAATGGGCCGAGGCCATCGCGGTCTATCCGGCCTCGGTGCACTACCTGGCCAGGTCCGCGCTGGGGCTGGCCGACACACCGAGCATGCTCACCGTGCACTCGGCCACCGTGCCCATCGGGTTCGCCCCGTCCCTGCCGCCGGGGGTGGAGGAGAATCCGGTGTACCAGAACAACATCCGGCTGCTGGAGCAGCGGCCGAACGTGGTCGTCTCGGCCACCCAGGCCGCGCGCAGCGCCACCACCGGCCGTTCGGACGCGCGTGGCGCGGCCCCGCTGTCCACCGTGCTCCGTGACATGGAAACGATCCGCCTGCGCGAAACTGCCCCGGAAAATTTAGAGGAAACAGTTCCCGGTGAGTTTTCGTTAAAAGGTTGACGCCGGGCCGCGCGTTCTGAATACTCTTATTCAGAGGGAGCGAACCGGGGAAACAAAAACGAAGTTCGCTGACATTCCACGCGGTTCGGCGTGGTTCCCGACGAGTCTTCGCTCGTCACCGGAAAATCACCGAGGTTGCCAGTCATGAGTGTTGCCGCTCGCCAGGTCTACTGCTTCGCGGACCAGGTTTTCTACGAAACACCGGATCGGTGGGAACGCGAGCACAGCTCTTTCGGGGTCTCCGCCAGGGAGGTGCCGGCGGGCTGGCGCCGCACCGACCGCGGGTTCTGGACGCATCTCTCCCCGATCGGGGCGGAACTGCCCGAGCAGGGCTGGAAGATCCACGTCACGGCCGGTCCGGCGGACCTGGAGCAGGCCTGCGACCTCGTCTGGGACTACTGCGTGGCCAGGAACCTGCCGTTCAAGCACCTGTCCACCCCGCACACCTATCTCGCGGTCAACTCGAAGTACGCCCCCCGCGGCGCCAGCGGAAAGCTGGTGACCATCTACCCGGCCGACGAGCGCCAGCTGGAATCGGTGCTGCTCGACCTGGAGAAGGAGCTCGACGGCGTGCGCGGCCCGGACATCCTCAGCGACCTGCGCTGGCGGGAGTCGCCGCTGTTCGTGCGGTACGGCTCCTTCGTCGAACGGTACTGCCTCGACGCCGACGGTGAGTTCGTCGCCGCGCTGGCCACCCCGGACGGGGAGCTGGTCCCGGACCTGCGGAAGCCGGTCTTCACCGTGCCGGACTGGGTGCGTGTGCCGGAGTTCCTCGCCGAGAGCGAGCACGCGCGGCGGGCCGCCGACCGGTTCCCGTACCGGGTGCTCAAGGCACTGCACTTCTCCAACGGCGGCGGGGTCTACCTGGCCGAGCGGGAGTCCGACGGCAAGCGTGTGGTGCTCAAGGAAGCCCGCGCGCTGGCCGGGCTGGACCGCGGGTTCGGCGACGCTCCCGGCCGGCTGGCCCGCGAGCACCGCGCGCTGACCGAACTGGCCGGTATTCCCGGGATTCCCGAGTGGTACGACTTCTTCGAAGCCGGCGGCAGCCAGTTCCTGGCCATGGAGTACGTCGAGGGCACCAGCCTGTGGGTGTGGATGGCCAAGAACCACCCGATGATCCTGTTCGACCTCCCCGAACCCGAGGCCTACCGGGCCTACCGGGACGAGGCGCTGGACCTGCTCGGCCGCATCGGCGAAATCCTGGACCAGGTGCACGCCCGCGGCATCGGCTTCGGCGACCTGCACTTCGGCAACGTGATGGTGCGCCCGGACGGCTCGATCGCGCTGGTCGACTTCGAGATGATCTTCGACCTGGCCGATCCGGACTACAGCCCGGTGATGGGCACGATGGGCTTCATCGCCGGCCGCGAGGCCCGCGGCCTGGAACTGGACGACTACGCCTTCGCCGCGCTCAAGCTCGCGCTGTTCTTCCCGATGGAGAAGATGCGCGTGTTCGACCACGCGAAACTGGCGCAGCAGCTCGGCATCATCGGCGACCGGTTCGGCCTGGACGAGGAGTTCCTCGGCGCCATCCGGTCGAAACTGGGTGATCCGAAGGTGCGGCCGCTGGCGCCACCCGGGCTCGGTGAGAAGCCGCTCGAAGTCGATTTCGCGGCCGGGGTGCCGGACTGGCCGTCGATGATTTCCTCGATGCAGCGGGCGATACTGGCCTCGGCCGAGCCGTCCCGCACCGACCGGCTCTTCCCCGGCGACTCGGCGCAGTTCCGCGCCGGGGGCGGGGTGAACCTGGCGCACGGCGCGGCCGGGGTGCTGTGGGCGCTGGCCCGCACCGGCGTCCGCGACGAAGGTCTCGAGCGGTGGCTGGCCGAGGCCGCCACGCGGATCGAGCACCAGCCACCCGGGTTCTACAATGGACTGCACGGCGTGGCCTACGCCCTCGACTTTCTCGGCCACAGCGCCGAAGCACACCGGCTGCTCGACCGCGCCGGCGGCCAGTCGGCGGCGATCCGCGAGATCGGCCTGTACAAGGGGCTGAGCGGGATCGGGCTGAACTGGCTGCACTTCGGCGAGTACGAGCGGGCCGCCGCGGCCGCCGCGACACTGGCCGCCGCGCTCGAGTCCGGCGGCGGTGAGGCCGGTGCCGCGACTTCGGTGAAGGGCGGTCTGCTGCACGGCTGGTCCGGGCCCGCGTTGCTCTTCGTCCGCATGGCCGAGCACACCGGGGACCCGGCGTTCCTCGACCTCGCGGTCCGTGCCCTGCACCGGGATCTGGACCAGTGCGTGGTCACCCGGTCCGGTTCGCTGCAGGTGGAGGAGCGGGGCACCCGCACCCTGGCCTATCTCGACGTGGGCAGCGCGGGCATCGCGCTGGTCGCCGACGAACTGCTGCCCCACCGGGCGGACGAGCGGATCGCCGAGGCGCTGCCCCGGCTGCTCACCGCCTGCTCCAGCGAGTTCGTGCTGCAGCCGCAGCTGTTCAGCGGCCGCGCCGGACTGCTGGCCGCGCTGGACCGCAACCGGCGGCGCGACCCCGGCCTGGCGGGGCTGGACGAGCTGATCGAACGGCACCTGGTGCGCCAGTCCTGGCACGCGGTTTCCTACCGCGGGCACCTGGCCTTCCCCGGCGATTTCGGCCTGCGGTTGTCGATGGACCTCGGCACCGGCACGGCGGGCGTGCTGCTCACCACCGCCGCCTGCACCGGGCAGAGCGGGGCCTTCCTGCCCTTCTTCAGCGACCGCCCGGCAGCCGGCGTGGACCACCGCCGCGAAGCCGTTCTCGAAGCCACAGCTTGAAGTAGGGAGAACTAGTTCAACAAGGAGGTGAAAACCATGGAGAACGTCCGCGACCTGCAGACCCTCGTGATCGAGGTGGAGGAGAGCGACCTGCCGTCCTCGACCGGCTCGATCACCTGCTGAGCTGATTCGCGCCAGTGCGCGAAATCCGGCAAGGCAAGGCTCGAAGTAGGAAGAACCAGTCCAACAGGGAGGTGAAAACCATGGAGAACGTCCGCGACCTGCAGACCCTCGTCATCGAGGTGGAGGAGAGCGACCTGCCGTCCTCGACCGGCTCGATCACCTGCTGAGGTGATTTCCGGTTGTTGAGCAGCTAGCCGTGGTGGGGGCGCGAACCGCGTTCGCGTCCCCACCACCCGCAAGAAGTCTTCTGGGGGACGGGAAAACGTCATGGCAGAGTCGATCTTGAGCGCGGACACCGGACTGGACGCGGTGCGGGCGCTGTATGACTGGGGCACCTACCAGCGGGCCACCGAGCCGGTGATCTTCGACGCCGGTTCCGGCGCCTGGCATGTCTTTTCCTTCGAGGAGGCCGAACGGGTCTTCACCGACCGCAAGATCTTCTCCAGCGAGTTCCCCCGCGAGGTCTCGGTCAACGACGACCTCATCGAGGGCAACCTGGCCCTGACCGACCCGCCCCGGCACACCGAGCTGCGCGGGCTGGTGAGCAAGCGGTTCACCGCGCGCGCCATCACCGAGCTGCGGGACGAGATCGACACCATCATCACCGGATTGCTGGACAACCTGTCCGGCGACACCGGCATCGACTTCGTCGACGAGTTCTCCTACCGGCTCCCGGCCAGCGTGATCGCCCATGTGCTCGGGCTGCCGCGCGCGGACGTGCCGCTGTTCAAGCGGTGGAGTTTCGCGCAGCTGTCCGAGCAGCGGACGCAGGCCGTCGAAGCCGAGGGGCAGCACGACGTCGCGCGCTCGGTGCTCGCCGAGATGCGCGAGTACTTCGCCGAGCAGGTGCGGGACCGCCGGGCGAACCCGCGGGACGACCTGATCACCGCGCTGGCCCACGCCGAGATCCACGGTGTCCGCCTCTCCGACGAGGAACTCATCGGTTTTCTCCGCCTGCTGCTCACCGGCGGGGACATGACCACCTGCTCGCTGATCACCAGCGCGGTGCTGTGCTTCGACGGCCGGGCCGGCCTGCTCGACCGGCTGCGCGAGGACCCCGGGCTCATCCCCGCCGCGGTGGAGGAGGTGGCCAGGTACCGGCCGCCGTTCGCCAGGGTGGCCCGGTGGACCACGGCCGAGACCGAGCTCGGCGGGGTCCGCGTCCCGGCGGGGCAGGTGGTGCTGCCCTGGCTGACCTCGGCCAACCGCGACGAGCGGAAGTTCGCCGACGCCGAGGAGTTCCGGGTGGACCGCCACCCCAACCCGCATCTGAGCTTCGGCCGCGGGGTCCACTTCTGCCTCGGCGTTCATCTGTCCAAATTGGAGGCTCAGCGCGCGCTGGCGCAGCTGGCCGCCCGCTTCGAGGACATCGCGGTCCGGACCGACGAACCCCTGCGGCACTTCGATCCCGCGGGCGGGGTGCTGGCGCTGGCCGCGCTGCCGGTGGATTTCCGCGCCCGATCCTCCAGCCGGCCATGACGGCAGTGACGCCAGTGAGGAGGCAGCGATGAGAGTCCTCGTCTACACCTACGGCACGCGCGGTGACGTG
The DNA here is from genome assembly GCF_003312875.1 of Amycolatopsis albispora. Classification (NCBI taxonomy): domain Bacteria; kingdom Bacillati; phylum Actinomycetota; class Actinomycetes; order Pseudonocardiales; family Pseudonocardiaceae; genus Amycolatopsis; species Amycolatopsis albispora. Next base: position 2,735,605 of record NZ_CP015163.1, on the reverse strand, counting down.
CAGCCGTACCTGGCACTGGCGCACGCCCTCGCCGCACGCGGTCACCACGCCGTGCTGTCCGCCCCGGCGCTGTACGCCGACCTGGCCGCGGGGTACGGCGTCGAGTTCGCCCCGCGTGACGACGCGATCATCCGGATGTACCTGGAGGATCCGGAAGTCCAGTACACGATGGCGTACCAGGGCAGCGGCGATCCCGGTTACCGCAAGCGCGGGCGGCGGGCGAGCACCCGGCTGCGGCGGACGCTGCGCACCCGGCTGCCGAAGATGCTGCAGGACACCTCGGCCGCCGCGGCGGGCGGCGCCGATCTGGTGGTGGCCGGGTACTACCAGTGGGAACTGGGCCAGCACGTCGCCGAGCACCTCGGCGTGCCGCTGGTGATGACCTCCCTGTGGCCGAACTGCGTGCCCACCCGCTACTACGCCAGCGAGCTGGTGCCCTTCGGCATGCGCCTGCCCGAGCCGCTCTGCCGCCTGAGCTACCTGCCGATGCGGAACTTCCAGGTGGGGCGCCGGATCGTGGACGAGTGGCGGGAGAACACGCTCGGCCTGCCGCGGCGCCGCGGCCGCCACAACCGGATGCGGACGCCCACCGGCGAGCGGGTCCCGTTCCTGCACGGCTTCAGCCCCCTGGTGGTGCCGCCGGCCTCGGACTGGCGCGGGGAAGTGCACACCACCGGGTTCTGGCGGCTGCCCCCGGCCGGTGACTGGACGCCCCCGGCGGAGCTGACCGGGTTCCTCGACGGCGACACCCCGACGGTGTTCGTGGGCTTCGGCAGCCTGCTCAGCCGGGACGCCGCCGAGACCGGCCGGATCATCCGCGACGCGGTCGCCGGCGCCGGGGTGCGGGCGGTGGTCCGGCGGGACAAGAACATCGACGCCACGCTGCTCGGCCCGGACGTGCTCCTGGTCGACGAAGCACCCTACGACTGGCTCTTCCCGCGGATGGACGCGGTGGTGCACGGCGGCGGTGTCGGCACGGTCAACGACGCGCTGGCCGCCGGGGTGCCGCAGGTGCCGATCCCGCACACCAGCGAGCAGGAGGCCTGGTGCCGCCGCGTCCACGAGCTGGGCGTGGCGACGGCACCGGTGCGGCAGCGTGACCTGACCGCCGACGGGCTGGCCGCGGCGCTGCGCGCGGCCACCCGCGACCAGGCCATGACCGCCGCGGCCGGCCGGCTGGGCAGCCGGATCCAGGCGGAGGACGGCGCCGGCACGGCCGCGCGCGCACTCGAGTCGATGGTGCGCGAACCGGCGCCGGTCCGGTGAACCGGGGTGAGCTGAGATGACCGACGTGATGGCGAAGTGGGCCGGGAAGACCGTGGTGGTCACCGGCGGGCTCGGGTTCCTCGGTTCGCACTTCACCGAGGAACTGCTCGCCGCCGGCGCCGAAGTGGTGAGCCTGCACCGGAACGACAGTTTCGGGCGCCTCCAGCAGTTGCGGCGGGTGCCCGGCGCCGAGCGGCTGCGGCCGCTGCGGGTGGACCTGCTCGACGAGAACGAACTGCGGGCCGCGTTCCGGTTCTGCGCGCCGCGGGTGGACGCGGTTTTCCACTGCGCCGCGCTGGACGGCAACTCCGAGTTCAAGGTGAAGAACTCCGCGCGCATTCTCGACCTGAACCTGCGGTACACCTCCAACCTGCTCAACTGCGCGCGCGACTGCGGAGTCGGGGACGTGGTGCTGATCAGCTCGGCCGAGATCTACTGCACCGACAGCCCGGCCCCGATCACCGAAGAGGACGACTTCCGGCGGACCATGCGGTACTCGACCAACGGGTACTTCCTGTCGAAGGTGTTCGGCGAGGTGCTGGCCGAGCTGTTCCGCGCGCAGTTCGAGATGAACGTGTTCCTGGTCCGGCCGACCAACGTGTACGGCCCGCGCGACGGGTTCCACGGCCCGGTCAACCGGGTGATCCCGAGCATGCTGGCGCGGATCGCGGCCGGCGAGGAGATCGAGATCTGGGGTGACGGCAGCCAGGTCCGCTCCTTCGTCTACGTGACCGACATGGTGCGCGCGACCCTGGAGATGGTGGCGGCGGACCGGTACCGCACCTTCAACATCGGCAGCACCGAGTCGGTGGCCATCGTGGAGCTGGCCAGGACGCTGGCGGAGATGCTCGGTGAGCCGGAGCGCATCCACCTGCGCCCGGACAAGCCGGCCGGTCCCTCGGCCCGGCGCCTGGACGTGGGCCGCATGACCGAGGTCATCTCCTTCGTGCCACGCCCGCTGCGGGAGGGGCTCGCCGAAACCGTGCGCTGGTACCAGGAACGGCAGCTGGCGACGTCCGGGCTGGCGGGCCGGGTGTGACCGAGCTGGGCGCAGCGCACCGGGACCCGGCGCCGCCGGTGGACCGGGATCCCCACCGCTGGCTGGAACGGACCGGCTCGGCCGGAACCCAGGCGTGGCTGGAAGAACAGCGCGTGCGGTTCGAACGGCACCGCGCTCGGTGGCCGCGCGGGTTCGCGGACCGGCTGGCCGAGCTGTCGGACACCGGGGCCGCCGGCATCCCGGTCTGGGCCGGTGACCGATGTTTCACCGACCGGCGTCCCCGCGGGCACGAACACGATGTGGTGTGGGTGACCGGCCCCGGCGGCCGTGCCCGGATGCTGCTGGATCCGGCGGAATTCGGTCCCGGAGCCACTCTCGACGCCTGGCAGCCGTCCCCGGAGGGCGGGCTGCTCGCGTTCCAGATTTCCCTGGGTGGCACGGAACTGGGCACGCTGCGGGTGCTGGACGTGGACACCGGCGAGGTGGTGGACGGGCCGTTCGGCCGGTGCCGGACCTCCCCGGTCGCCTGGTTGCCCGGCGGCCGCGCGTTCTGCTACGTCCACGACGGCGAACCAGCCGGGACCCGCGAGGTCCGGCTGCACCGGATCGGGGAGCCGGGTCCGGACACCACGGTCCTGTCCGGGTACGCCTCGTACGGCTTGAGCACACACCGAACACGCCTGCTCGTCACCGCTTCCCGTGGCCCCTCCCAGTCCCGGGATCTCTGGATCGCCGAACTGCCGGAGGACGGCGTGGTGACCGGGACGCGCCTGATCCGCGGCGGGCTCGGCGGACGCGTGCGCACCGCCATCGACCGCGCGGGCCGGGTGTACCTGCTGTCCGACGAGACCGCGGAACGCGGCCGGTTGCTCCGGACGGTGACGGCGGATGCCCCGAACTGGGAAGAGTTGCTGCCCGAGGACGCCGAAGCCGTGCTGGAGGATTTCCGGCTGCTGGACGCACCGGAACTGGCCCGGCCGCTGCTGCTGGTGTTCCGCTCGCTGGCGACGGTGGCCGAGGTCGTGGCCCACGATCTGCGCACCGGCGAACCGGTCCACCGGGCCGGGTTGCCCGGCGCCGGTTCGGTGCCGGTCATCTCCGACCGCCCGCGGCGGGCCGACGAGGCTTTCTTCACCTACACCGACTACACCACCCCGCCGACCGTGCTGCGCTACGACGGCCACACCGGCGCGGTGTCGGCCTGGGCCGCGCCGGAGCGCCACACCCCGGACCCCCGGATCCGCACCTGGCACGAAACCTGCCGCTCCGCGGACGGGACCGAGGTCCGCCTCCACATCGTGGCCGCCGGCGCACCCGGGCCCCGGCCCGCCATTCTCTACGGCTACGGCGGTTTCGGCCTGTCCCAGCGCCCCGGGTACTCACCGGCGCTGCTGGCCTGGGTGCAGGCCGGTGGGGTCTACGCCATCGCGCAGGTCCGCGGCGGTGGGGAGAACGGCCGGAGCTGGCACCACGATGGCCGGCTCGACCGCAAGCAGCGGAGTTTCGACGATTTCCACGCGGCCGCGCACTGGCTGGTCGAGCGCGGCTGGACCACCGAGGGCCAGCTGGGCCTGTTCGGGGTGTCCAACGGCGGGCTGCTGGTCGGGGCGGCGCTGACGCAGATCCCCGGCCGGTTCGCCGCCGCGGTGTGCTCGGCGCCGCTGCTGGACATGGTCCGCTACGAGCGGTTCGGGCTCGGGCGGCTCTGGCGGGGCGAGTACGGGCGCGCGGACGACCCGGAGCAGCTGGCCTGGCTGCGTGCCTATTCGCCGTACCACCGGGTCGAGGAGACCACGGAATACCCGGCGGTGCTGTTCACCGTTTTCGACGCCGACACGAGGGTGTCGCCGGTGCACGCGTACAAGATGTGCGCCGCGCTGTCGCGGGCGCGCGGCGGGCCGTTCCTGCTGCGCCGCGAGCTCGGCGCCGGTCACGGACGCCGTCCGGCCAGCCGGGAGATCGAACTGAACGCCGACTGCCTGTCCTTCTTCGCCGACCGCCTCGGGCTCGGCGGAGGGGGAGCGGGGACGGAGGGGAGCAACACGAAGTGAAAGCCCTGATCTACGCCTACGGCTCACGAGGTGACGTGCAGCCCTATCTGGCGCTGGCGCACGCGCTGAACCAGGCCGGGCACGAAGCCGTTCTCGCCGCTCCGGAGCGGTTCGCCAAGCACGCCGCGGAGTACGGCGTGGACTACGTGCCACGCAACCAGGAACTGCTCGACTTCTACGTCAACGATCCCGACCTGTCCACCTGGCTGCGCAACCAGGGGGACAACAAGGCGGCCACCCGTGCGGTCCGCAAGCGGGCACTGGCGAAGCTGTCGAAGGAGTTCATCCGCTGCTTTCCCGGCATACTCCGGGAAATCTCGGCCGCGGCGCCGGCGGACGCCGACGTGGTCGTCCAGTCCTACGAGGGACTGCCGTTCGAGCAGGGGCACCACGTCGCCGAAAAGCTCGGTGTGCCGACCGTGCTGGCCACCCTGTTCCCGAACTACGTGCCCTCGGCCCACTACCCGGCGCGGTACCTGCCGTCGGATCGCGAGTTCCCGCGGGTGGTGCGGCGGCTGAGCCACTTCCCGGTGCGGGTACTGCGGCCGATCGGGAAGATGGCGGTGGACATGTGGCGGGACGAGGTGCTGGGCCTGCCCGCCCGCCGCGGCCAGCACAACCGGCTGCGCCGCCCGGACGGCGGCCCGGTGCCGGTGCTCCACGGCTTCAGCCCCGAACTCGTGCCCCCGGCGCCGGACTGGCCGCCGTGGGTGGCGACCACCGGGTTCTGGTACGTGCCGCCACGCGAGGGCTTCACCCCGCCCCGTGAGCTGCTCCGGTTCCTGGAAGCCGGGGAAACGCCGCTGTGCGTCAGTTTCGGCACGGTGCGGGGAATCGATCCCCGGCACGCGGGCCAGCTGGTGCTGGAGGCGATCCGGCGGGTCGGCATGCGCGCGGTGGTGATCCGGGCTTCCGGCAGCCTGGAGATCGACGACCCGCCCCAGGACGTGCTGGTCACCGACGACATTCCCTACTGGTGGCTGTTCGCCAGGGTGCGCGCGGTGGTGCACGCGGCCGGGGTGGGCGTGATCAACGAGGCCCTGCGCATCGGAATTCCGCAGATCGCCTGCCCTGTCCACAATGAACAGTTGATGTGGGCGGTGCACGCGCATCGCGCCGGTGTCGCGCCGCCGCCGATTCGCAACCGCGATCTGAATCCGGCGAATTTGGCCGCCGCGATCCGGACGGCGGTCGGTGACGAGTCCATTTCCGCCAGGGCGCGGGAACTGGCCACCAGGGTTTCCGCGGAGAACGGCGCCGAGCGCGCGGTGGCCGTGCTGGAACACCTTCTCGCGCACCGCGACACGCTGCTGACCGCCCGGCCGCACCGTGCTAAGGTGGCAAAACAGTAGTCATTTGATCACTGCGGGTGGCTAAGGGGGACTTGTGAAAGGTAGCTTGAGGTTCACCGTGGGAGTACTCGGACTCCTGTGCGTGATCCAGGGGATCGGTGGCCTGATCCAGGGAGCGGTGCATCCGGATTACCACGGCTGGTACCTGATGCACTACATTTTCGACGCCACGGGCGCGCGTATCGCGGCCAATATCGGCATGATCCTGGTCGGCTCGTTCCTGTTGCACATCACTCGGGACACCAAGAAGAAAAAGGAAGTCGAGCAGCAGTAGCCTGCCCGGCCCCGTCCGCCGAGGGCGCGGCTTCACCGGTGTTCCGGCACCGGCGAGGCCGCGCCCTCGGCTTTTGTGCCCGCGTCAGCCCACCCGGCGTGGAAAGGGCACGAGTTCGTCGAGGCGCCGGTCCGGGGTGGTGATCGCCGCTTCGGTCACCGCGCGGTGCAATTCCAGTAATTGTGCCGCCGTGGCGGCGTCGAAAAGGTCGAGAGCGTATTCCAGATAGCAGTGCATCGCCCCGCCGTTCTGGTCGATCACCCCGAAGGTGAGGTCGAACTTCGCGGTGCCGGGGGCGATGCCGAACCCGGTGGCCCGATCGGGTGTCATGGTGGCCGCGCCGAGCGGGCCGGCGTGCGCGGCGGTGTTCTGGTGGGTGTAGGCGACGGTGAACACCGGGTGCCGGGACAACTCACGTGCCGGGTTCAGCGCCGAAACGATCCTGGCGAACGGCATCTCCTCGTGATCGAGCACCTCGGTGGCGGTGGTGGCGCAGCGGGCGAGCAGTTCGGTGAAGGTGAGGCAGCCGTGCACCGCGGTGCGGAACGGCAGCACGTTGTTGAAGTAGCCGATCAGTTCGTGGGTGGCCGGATTCGACCGGCCCGAGGTGGCCGCGCCGACCACCACGTCCTCGTCGCCGCTCCACCGGTGCAGCACCGTGTTGAGCACGGCGAGCAGGGTGACGAACGTGGTGACACCCCTGGCCCTGCCGAATTCGCGGACGCGCTCGGCCGTCGGCGCGGGCAGTTCGGACCAGAGCAGCTCACCCCGGTGCGAGGGCACCGGCGGGCGCGGGTGGTCGAGCGGCAGCTCCCGGGTGGTGAGCCCGGCCAGTTTCCCGCGCCAGAAGCGCAGTGCGGTCTCGGCTTCCGGCCCGGCCAGCCAGGACCGCTGCCAGGACGCGTAGTCGGCGTACTGGATCGCCAGCCGGGGGAGTTCCGGTGGGCGGCCCTCCTGCCGCGCGGCGTAGCACTCCGAGAGGTCGCGCAGGAACACCGCCGGGGTCCAGCCGTCGAAGATGATGTGGTGCCACGTGCACATCAGCAGGTGGTCGGCCGGTCCCAGCCGGATCAGCAGCACCCGCAGCAGCGGGCCGGTGGCCAGGTCGAACGGGGTACTGGCCTCGGCCGCGGTGCGGGCGCGCAGTTCGTGCTCCGGCGCGCCCGCCAGGTCTGCCACCTTCAGCACCGGGCCGTGGCCGTCCGCGACCAGACCGGGCACCCCGTCTTCGGCGGGCATGCGGACGCGCAGGATTTCGTGGCGCGCGGCCACCGCCCGCAGGGCGTGCCGCAGGACCTCGTGGTCCAGCGGCCCGCGGTACCGCAGGCCGACCGGGATGTTGTAGAGCGGGCTGCCGGGATTCAGCTGGTCGAGGTACCACAGCTGTTCCTGGTTGACCGACAACGGCAGGTGCCCGGTCCGGGGCACCGGTTCGACGGCCCACCGCGGATCCGCCGCCTGCCCGGTCCGCCGGGCCTCGATCAGCGCGCCGAGTTCCCGCGGGGTGCGGTGCCGGAACAGGTCGGCGAAGGTGATCCGCACGCCGAACCGGTGCTCGGCCTCCCGCAGCACGGCGATCCCGGCGAGGGAGGTGCCGCCCAGCTCGAAGTAGTCCGCCTGCGGCGCCACCGCCGGGGCGCCGAGCAGCCGGGCGAACAACCGGGCCACCACCGCCTCGGCGCCCGCGGCCGGATCCAGCGGCGCGGGCTCGGGCTTCGGGTGGTGACCGAAGGAAACCGGGTCGAAGGTGGTCACCGGCACCTCGACGCGTGGCCCGCCGGGGCCGTGGAACCGAGCCCAGTCCACGTCCACGCCCGCCTCGTACAACCGGCCGATGGCGGTGAGCACGTCCCGGCGCCCGCCCGCGGACAGCAGCGGCACCACCGTGAGCCCGGGCGCCGCCTCCCGGATCCGGCGAGACAGCACCCCGTCCGAGCCCAGTTCGACGGCCACCGCGTGCTCCGTGACCAGCCGCCGGATCATCCGCGCCAGACCGGCCTCGTCGACCTCGCTGGAACCCGGGCGCCCGCGGGCCTGCTCGATCGCCGCGGTCCGCGTCAGCCGCCCACGGAGCACCTGGATGGCCAGGTTTCCCGCGCCCGAACCGGCCATCCGCGCCTCCGGCAGGCCGAGCGCGCCCAGCAGCCCGGCCAGCCCCCACTGGCGGGCGACCGGCTGGGCGGCCTCGTCCAGCCGGTCCGGGAAGTCCGCTCGCGTCCGGGTCCAGGCGGAATCGGTGATCCGGCCGTCACCGGAGAACAGCAGGGTCACCGGTGGGGCGGCAGCCACGGCCGGGGTAGCCGGGGCCGACGCCGCCGCACGCAGCGACGCGGCCAGTTCCCCGGTGTCTTCGGCGACAAAGGCCCGCCGGTGCCGGTGATCGTCGAAGCCGCGGTTCAGCGCCCGCGCCACCGACCGCAGGTCGTGCGTGGTGCGCTCGGCGAAATCGGCGAGCTGGTCCAGCCGCCGTCCCAGTGCGGCCGGGGTTTTCGCCGACACGGTGACCAGCTCGGCGGAACGAACGGGGGCGGTGCGGGCCGGGGAGCCGGGCGCCTCTTCGACCACGACGTGCACGTTGGTGCCGGTCAGCCCGAACGAGCTGACACCGGCCCGCCGGGGCCTGCCCGCCGGAGCCGGCCACGGGCGCGCGACCGGATTCACCTCGATCCCGTCGCCGAACTCGATCAGGGGGTGCGGCGTGGTGAAGTGCGGGGTGGGGTAGAGCGTGCGGTGGCGCAGCGCGGCCAGCACCTTGACCAGACCGGCGAAGCCGGCCGCGTGGTCGAGATGGCCGAAGTTGGCCTTGAGCGAGCCGATCGCGAGCGGCCCATCGGTGACCAGGCGCAGCCCGGCGACCTCGGTCACGTCGCCCAGCGGGGTGCCGGAGCCGTGACACTCGACGTAATCCACCCCGTCCACCCCGGCCTCCGTCCAGGCTTCGGTGATCGCCTCGGCCTGTGCCTGCGGGCTGGGCGCGCTCATCCCGGTGGCGCGGAAGCCGTTCTGGTTCATCCCGGTGCCCCGCAGCACCCCGAGGATGCGGTCACCGTCGGCCAGCGCGGCCGCCAGCGGCTTCAGCACGGCGAAACCGCCGCCCTCCCCGCCGACGGTGCCGTCAGCGTCCGCGTCGAACGGGCGGCACATCCCGGTGGGGGAGAACAGGCCGGGCAACTGCGGCCGCTCGACCTCGGGGGTGAGGACCGGCCGGACGCTCAGCCCACCGGCCACGGCCAGCTCGGCCCGCCCGGCGCGCAGTTCACGGACGGCGATCACCACGGACGCCAGGCCGCCGCTGCACGCGGTGTCCACCACCAGCGCCGGGCCGCGGAAGTCGAACAGGTACGCCACGCGCGCGGCCGCGGCCGCGGGCAGCGTGCCGAGGATCCGCTGCGGGTCGCCGGTTTCGCCGAAAGCGGGCTGGTCCGGCGCGGGAGCGCTGAACACCACCGCGGTACGGGAACCACGCAGCCCGGCCGGGGCGTGCCCGGCGTGCTCCAGCGCCTGGTACACCAGCTGCAGGCCGAGCCGGTGGTGCGGGTCGGTGAGTTCGGCCTCCCGCTGGGACAGCCCGAAGAACTCGTGGTCGAACCGGTCGATCCGGTCGAGGTAGCCGAACGGCAGGTACGGCCGCCCGGCCCGTTCACCGTGGGCGGCCAGCCGGTCCGCGCCCGGCTGGCCGACGCGAGCCTCCCCGGCGCTGAGCACGGCGTGCAGGCCGTCCAGATCGGTGGCCCCGGGCAGTGCCAGCGCCACCCCGGTGACGGCGATCGGTTCGGCCGCGTTCTCCCGTGTGCCGGTCACAGTTCCCAGTCCTCTCCGGATCCGGTGGTGCGGACCCGTCGCCTGTCGTCGAGCAGGGCGGCCATCTCGCTGATCGTCGGACGCTGGAGCAACTCGGCCATCGACAGCTCGGGCAGGTGCCCGTTGAGCCGCACCAGGGTGAGCGAGGTGCCCCCGGCCTCGAAGAACTTCTCGTCCACGCCGACCACCGCCCGCCCGAGCAGCCCGGCCCAGACGCGGGCCAGCTCCCGTTCGGTGCCGGTGCGCGGCAGCCGGTGGCCCGCCACCGGGGCGGGTGGCTCGGGCAGCGCGCGGCGGTCCACCTTCCCGTTGCCGTTCAGCGGGAGCTCGTCCAGTGGCACGAACACCGCGGGAATCAGGTGTCCGGGCAGCAGCCCGGCCAGGTGTTCGGCCAACTCGGCGGTGGTGGGCGCGGGAGTGGTGGCGGCGACCAGATAGGCGGCCAGTGTGCGGGCCGGGCCGTCGGCCCGTGCCACCACCACGGCCCGCCCGACCCCGGGATGGGCCGCCAGCGCCGCCTCGACCTCGCCCGGCTCGACCCGGAACCCGCGAATCTGCACCTGGTCGTCGGCCCGGCCGACGTACCACAGCGCGCCGCCGGCCCGCTGGCGCACGAGGTCGCCGGTCCGGTACATCCGCTCGCCCGGCTCGCCGTACGGGCAGGCGACAAAACGCGCCGACGTTTCGGCCGCCTGGCCGTGATATCCCCGCGCCAGGCCGGTTCCGGCGAGGTAGAGCTCGCCCGTGGTGCCCGGTGGCACCGGGCGCAGCCGGTGGTCCAGCACGAACGCCCGCAGGTCGGCCACCGGGGTGCCGATCGGTGGTTCTCCCGTCCCGTCGAGCGGTTCGCTGAAGGTGGCCATGGCGGTGGCCTCGGTCGGCCCATAGCCGTTGACCAGCCGCCGCCCGGGTGCCCATCGCGCGGCCAGCGCGGCCGGGAGCGCCTCACCGCCGGCGAGAAGCGCGCGCACCCCGCCCAGCGCGTCCCCGGGGAGCACCGCCAGCGCGGACGGCACCAGGAACAGGTGACTCACCCGCTGCTCGTCGATCAGCCGGGCCAGCGCGGGCCCGGGCCGCAGCCGCTCGCCGTCGGCGAGCACCAGGGTCGCGCCGGTGCCCAGTGCGGTCACCACGGTCCAGAACGCCATGTCGAAGCCGATCGAGCAGGCCAGCAGCAGCCGGTCGCCCCGGCCGACCCCGAGTGCGTCGGCGGAGTGGGCGACCAGGCCGGCCACTCCGGCGTGCGGCACGACCACGCCCTTGGGCCGCCCGGTCGACCCGGAGGTGTGGATCAGGCAGGCCGGGTGCCCAGGCCGGGCCCGCGGCAGTGGGGCGGAACGGGCGACTCCGGCCTGCCCCGGCGCGAGCCGCACCTGGACGCCTTCACCGCCTTCACTGCCATCACCGAGCCCGGCGGTTCCCGAAACGACCGTCACCGTGGCCCCGGCGGACGCGAGCAGGGCGGCGTGACGACCGGCTGGCCACGCCGGATCGAGGGGCAGGTAGGCGCCACCGGCCTTGTGGATGCCCAGCATGCCGAGCACGAATCCGGCGCCGCGGGTGGCGTGCAGCCCGACGAACACCTCCGGGCCCACGCCGAGCCCGGCCAGGTGGTGCGCCAGCCGATCGGACCGGGCATCGAGCTCGGCGTAGGTGAGCGTCGTGGCGCCGTCCACCACGGCTGTCGCCCCGGGCGTGCGCCGGGCCTGGGCCCGGAACAGCTCGTGTGCGGTCACCGGGGTGGCGGGCGGGCGGCCGGACCGGCTCCACTCGCCGAGCACCAGCCGGGTCTCCGCCGCGGCGGTCGCGGGCACGTCGTCGACCAGCCGGTCCGGGTCGGCGACCAGTCCCTCGACCGCGGTGGCGAGGGCGGCACCGAGCCGGTCGGCCGTGGCGGGGCCGAACAGCTCGGCGTCGTAGGCCAGCCGCAGCACGATCCGGGCGGCGGTCTCGTAGGCCGTCAGGGTCAGGGGGTTGTCGGTGTACTCGTCCCCTGACATCTCCTCGACGCGCACGCCCGCCCGGTTGAGCGCGTCCGGTTCGTCCGGGTAGTTCTCGAACGTGACCAGGGTGGTGAACAACGGCTGCCCGGCGGGCAGCCCGCTCACGGCCCGGATCCGGTCGAGGGCGAGGAACCCCTGGGCGCGTGCCGCGGCCCAGTCCGCCTTGAGTTCCCGCAGCCACGGCAGAACCCGGCTGTCCCAGCCGATCCGCGTGCGGACCGGCACCGTGTTGATCAGCGGGCCGACGATCGACGCGGCGTCGGGCAAGTCGCCGAACCGGGTGGAGATCGTGGTGCCGAAGACCACGTCGTCGGCACCGGCGTGGCGGGCCAGCACCAGGGCCCAGGCCGCGCGCACGAGGGTGTTCACCGTCAGCCGGTGCTCGCGCGCGAACCGGCGCGGCCGGTCCGCCGGCACGGTGACCGTCGTGTGGCCGAAGGCGCTGGCGCGGTGCCCGGCCGCCGGTGGCCGGTCCCAGGGCGGTGCCACCGGCGCGCCGAGGCCGGCCAGCGCCCCTCGCCAGTACTCCGCCGCGGCCGTCTCGTCCTGCTGCCCGAGCCAGGTCACGTACTCCCGGAACGGCGGCCGGGCAGGCGGCTCGTCCGGTTCGCCGGTGATCATCGCGGCGTAGGCGGCCAGGACGTCGTCGAGGATCCGTTCCACGCTCCAGCCGTCGACGAACAGGTGGTGCACCGTCCACAGGAGCTGGACCCGGTCACCCGGCAGGCGGGCGAGCACCAGCCGGGAGGCCGGGGCGCGGCGCGGGTCCAGCGGCCGTTCCCGGTCCCGGTCGACCAGCTCGCGAAGCCGGGTTTCCCGGTCGGGACCTTCCCCGGTCCAGTCCAGTTCCCGCACCGGCAGGACCACACCGCGGTGCACAACCTGGACCGGGGCGCCGCCGGCCAGCGACACCGAGGCACGCAGGATCGGGGTCCGGTCCACCACCCGCTGCCAGGCACGGCCGAGCGCGCCGGGGTCGGCGACCCCGGCGACGGTCAGCGCTATCCGCAGCGTGTACACGTCGAATTCGGGCGAGGCCAGCGTGTGGAACAGCATGCCGGCCTGCAGCGGGGTCAGCGGGTGGGTGTCCTCGATCATCGGTCGTTCCCCCGCAGGTCCTCCAGCCGGGCCGCGAGGACCGGTCCCAGCACCGCGACCGCGCGCGGGGTCAGCATCCCGTGGTGCGCGCAGGGCACGGGATGGTCGTCGATCCGCCCGGTGACGTGGTCGCGCCAGCCCAGCCGGGCCGGTGGCCGCCCGCCCGGTTCTCCGGCTTCTTCGGCGGCGGTGAAGTGGAGGAGCTCGCCCGCGTGGACGCCGGGCGTGAACCGGCCCCACAGGGTGCTCAGGTTGAGCAGGGTCCTGGCCACCCCGGCCGGATTGCGGGCCAGCAGGGCCGGCCCACCGGCGTCGAAGCGGCGCACGAACTCGACCACACCGGCTGGCGGCGGGCCCGGCTCGGCGGCCAGCCGCCGGAGCGCCGGGAGCACCTCGCGGGCTTCCGCGCCGGGATCACCCCAGTCCGGCGCGGGCAGGTCGAGCATCACCAGCAGGTCGACCGGCTCACCCCGCGCCCGCAGGGCGGTGGCGGCGGCGTGCGCGACCCGCGCCCCCAGCGACCACCCCAGCAGGCGGTACGGGCCGTGGGGCCGGACGGCGCGGATCAGGGTGAGGTAGTCCGCGGCCATCTCCTCGACGCTGGCGGGCAGGCCATCGGCTTGCCGCAGCGCCCGCGCCTGAAGGCCGAGAATCGGCTGATCCGGTGGCAGCGCGCGCAGCAGGGCGGCGTACCCCAGGCTCAGGCCGAGCCCGGGGTGGAAGCAGAACAGCGGCGGGCGGGCGCCGTGCGCCCTCAGCGGGACCAGCGGGTCGAAGTCCGCGGCCGGGTTCCCCTTGCCGAGCCCGCGCAGTTCCGCCACCGTCGGCGCCTGCCGCAGCGCGCGCAGCGACAACTCGACCCCGGTCGCCTCGCGGACCAGGTCCACCAGCCGGGCCGCGAGCAGTGAATCCCCGCCCAGGTCGAAGAAATCGTCGTCCACGCCCACCCGGTCCAGGCCGAGCACCTCGCCGAAGAGTTCGCACAACACGGTTTCGCGCAGGTCCCGCGGCCGGCGGTACAGCCGGATTTCCGGCACCGGTGCCCGCGCCGGTACGGCCGGTCCCTCCCGGACGGTGAGCAGTCCCGTCATCGGCTGGTCGAGGTCACCGCTCATCCGCACCAGCAGCCCGGCCAGGTCGCCGGCCAGCCGCGTGGCCTCCGCGCCGCCGACCGCGGCGGGGAGGTGGCCCACTTCCAGCCCGAGCCGGTCACCGGGGACCACGGTCAGGCTGAGGGGGTAGTGCGTGACGTTGCCGCCGTGCCCGCGGACACCGGTGACGCGCAGGTCCGGCGCGAGCGGCGGCAGTCCGCCCGGGACGAGGGGATGGTTCTGCACCGCGACGGCGGAGTCGAACACCCGGTCCAGCCCGGCCGCCCGCTGGATCTCGGCCAGGTCGAAGTGGTGGTGCGGGGTCAGGGCGGCCGTCCGGTCACGCAGCCGCGTCAGCGCGGTGCGCAGGGAGTCGCCCCGGCGCGGCCGGGGCCGCACCGGAACCGTGTTGAGCAGCAGGCCCGGCAGCAGTGCGGCCCCGGGCAGGTCCGGTGGGCGCACCGCGACGACCACGCCGACGGCCACGTCGGAACGCCCGGCCCGCCGCGCCATGAGCACCGCCCAGGCCAGCTGCACCACGGTGCTCAGGGTGACCCCGGCCGAGGCGGCTGCCGCGGTCAGCGCGCCGGTCCGCGCCGCGGACAGCGTGGCCGTGACGACCGCGGGCGCGATGGCGTGGTCCGGTGCCGGATCCGGCGGTGCCAGCCCGGCCAGTTCCTCCCGCCAGGCCGCCGCGGCGGCCTGGCGGTCCCGCGCACCCAGCCAGGCCAGGTAGTCGCGGTAGGCGAGCGGACGGCCGAGCAACTCCGCCCCGCCGGGCCGGTACAACGTGGTGAGCTCACGCAGCAGGACCGGCAGCGACCAGCCGTCCAGCACCAGGTGGTGGCAGCTGAGCACCAGGCGGTGCCGGTGCGCGTCCAGGCGCACCAGCGTGAACCGGAGCAGGGCGCCCCGGTCCAGTGGGAGCACACGGTCCTCGCGGAGGATTCCGGCCAGCCGCTCCGCCCGCTCGCCCGTGCCCGCGCCGGTCAGGTCGGCCTCGCGCCATCGCGGTACCGGCTCGGCCGGGACCAGTTGCACCGGTTCGGGCAGTCCCCGGTGGGTGAACACGGCGGCGAGGTGCGGGTGGCGGCGCAGCAGCGCGGTGGCGGCGGCACGCAGGTTGGCGGGGTCGAGCGGGCCGTCCAAGTCCAGTTCCAGCTGCGCGACGTAGACCTCGGCCGCTGGGTCGAGCACGGCGTGCGACCACAGGCCACGCTGCAGCGGGGACAGCGGCAGGATGTCGGCGAGCGGGCCGGGGCAGGCCGCCGCCAGCCGGTCGATCACGTGCTGGGGCAGCGGCGTCAGCAGATCCGAAGGGGTGAGCCCGCCCGGACCCGGCCGGGTGGCCAGCTCACCGAGCACCTCGGCGAAGGTGGCTGCCAGTGCGCCGATCCCGGCCTGGGTGAACAGGCCGCCGGCCCAGGTCCAGTGCGCGTGCAGCACCGGCCCGCTCGCGTGGTCGTGCACCGCCAGGTCCAGTGCGATCGCGTGGCTCAACGGGGTGCGGCCGGCCGCGGGACCCCTCAGCCGCGGCGAAGCCGGGTCGGTCGCCCAGTCGTCGCCCTCCGGCATGGCGAACCGGCCGAGGTAGTTGACCACGAACGGCCGGGGCAGCCGCGCGGCCAGCGCCGGTCCGGCCTCCGGGTCGAGGTGGCGGAGCAGGCCGAAGCCGATGCCGTGATCCGGCACCGCCCGCAGCTGTTCCTTCACCCGCTTGAGCGCGCGGCCCGGTTCGGTCAGCCCGGCCGCGCCGGGATCCAGGCACACCGGGTACACGCTGGTGAACCAGCCGACCGTCCTGGACAGGTCGGACGCGCCGGGCACCACCTGCGTCTCGCGCCCGTGGTCTTCCAGGTCCATCAGGACCGCCGTTCCGGCGCGGTCCCGCCAGCGTGCCACGGCGATCGCGAACGCGGTCAGCAGGACGTCCCGTGCCTGGGCGTGGTAGAGCGCGGGCACTTCGGTCAGCACCGCGCTGGTGGTCGTGGTGGACAGCGTCTGGGTCAGCCGGCCCGCGGTCGCCGCCGTGTCGCGCGCCGGATCCAGCGGGCGGGCAGCCAGTGTGGTGTCCGGCGTGTCCAGCACACCGGACCAGTGGGGCAGTTCCGCGCGCCGGGCCGCCGTCTGCTGTCGCAGCCGGTGTGCCCACTCCCGGAACGGCGTGCCCGGCGGGTCGAGCCGGGCGGGGACGCCCTCGGCTGCCGCCTCCCACGCCTGCCGCAGGTCCGGCACGAGAATGCGCCAGGACACGCCGTCCACCACGAGGTGGTGGGCGACCACGAGCAGGCGTCCCGGCCGCCCGGGGCCCGCGTCGAACCACACCAGGCGGAGCATCGCGCCGGTGTGCGGGTCCAGCCGGGCGACGGCGTCTTCGCCGCACCGGCGCACGGTTTCCGCGTCACCGGCCCACGCGACCCGCCGGACCAGCCCGCCGGTGGGGACGGCCCTGGGTGGGAGCACGGCGACCTCGCGGTCCGGTTCGCTCACTCGCAGCCGCAGCGCGTCGTGGTGGGCCAGCAGGGTGGTGGCCGCGGTGGTCAGGTCCGCTTCGGCCAGCCCGGCCGGGACACGCAGCAGCACCGACTGGTGGGTGTACCGGATGGGACCGGCTTCGGTGAGGAACCAGCGGAGCACCGGGGTGTGCTCGACCGGGCCGGATGCCGCGGCGGACGCGGGCGGCGGCGCCGCTTCGGCCACCGCCACGCCGGCGAGTCCGCCCGGGGTGGGGTGGCTGAAGAGTTCCGGGATGCCGACCCGCAGCCCGGCCCGGCGGGCCAGCGCGATCACGCGGAGGGCGCTGATGCTGTCCCCGCCCAGGGTGAAAAAGCTGTCGTGCGCACCGGCCGGGACACCCAGCACCGCGGCGAAGATCCCGCGGAGCACCTCGACGCGCCCGCCGGGGCTGTCCTGCTCCGCCGGGTCCGCCGTGTCAGCGGGGCCTGCTGAGTCCGCCGGGTCCGCCGGGCCAGCGGGGCCTGCCGTGCCAGCCGGGCCTGCCGTGCCAGCCGGGTCCGCCGGGCTTGCCGTGGCAGCCGGGTCCGTCGGGCCTGCCGGGCCTGCTGAGTCCGCCGTGCCTGCTGAGTCCGCCGTGCCTGCTGAGTCCGCCGGGCCTGCCGAGTCCGCCGGGCCTGCCGAGTCCGCCGTGCCAGCCGTGCCAGCCGTGCCAGCCGAGTCCGCCGGGCCTGCTGAGTCCGCCGTGCCAGCCGGGCCAGCCGGGCCCGCTGAGTCCGCCGGGCCAGCCGTGCCCGCCGTGCCAGCCGGGGGCCCCGGCTCGGCGAATTCCCCGGCCAATGCCCGCCGGTCGATTTTGCCGGTGGTGGTCAGCGGGAACGTTTCCACCGCCCGGATCAGCGAGGGGACCAGGTAGGCCGGAAGCGTCGCGGCCAGTGCGTCGCGCAACTGCCGCTCGCGCGGGGGAGCGGCGGCATCGGCCGGGGTCACGCAGGCCACCAGCCGCCGGTGGCCCGGCGGGTGCTCCCGGACCAGCACCACCGCGGCGGCCACCTCCGGCCGGTCGAGCAGCGCCTGCTCCACCTCGCGGGGTTCGATGCGGTGACCGCGGATCTTCACCTGGTCGTCGGCTCGCCCGCGGAACTCGAGCGGTCCCTCGGCGCGGCGGGTCACCAGGTCACCGGTGCGGTACATGCGGGAGCCGTCGGCGGCGAACGGATCGGCGACGAACCGTTCCGCGGTGGCGCCAGGGCGTCCGGCGTACCCGCGGGCGAGCCCGCTGCCCGCCAGGTAGAGCTCCCCGATGGTGCCGGGCGGCACGGGCCGGAGCTCCGGGTCCAGCACGTAGGCCACGGTGCCGTGCATCGGCGAGCCGATCGGCACGGGATCCGCGGGGGCGAGCACGGGGTACGCCGTGGCGAAGGTGGTGGCCTCGGTGGGCCCGTAGACGTGGGTCAGCCGCGTCCGCGGGCAGCCGGCCAGCACCCGCCCGACGGCCGCGGGGCTGGCCTCCTCTCCACCGGTGAGGACGTGCCCCAGGCGCGAGAGCAGGCCGAGATGGTGCTCGGCGAGCAGGTTGAACAGGGCGGTGGTGAGGAACGCGGTGGTGACGCCGTGCTCGGTGATGGTCCGGTCCAGCACGGCGACGTCCAGCTCACCCGGGGGCGCGAGGACAACCGCACCACCGTGCAGCAGCGGCACCCAGAGCTCGTAGGTGGCCGCGTCGAACGCGCAGGACGAGTGGAGGAGCACCCGTTCCGCGGCCGTCCCGGCGAACAGCGGGTCGCGGGCCAGTTCGGTGATGGCGCTTCCCGGGACGCTGATTCCCTTCGGTGTCCCCGTCGAACCCGAGGTGTACATCAGGTAGGCGAGCTGGCCCGGAGCCGCCGGGAAGGGCTCCTCGCCTGCCGGTTCGGGCTCGTCGGTGACGTAGACGACTTCCACGTCTTCGGGCAGTTCCCGGCCCGCCAAGGCGTCGGCGGTGGTGATCAGCAGCCGGGCGCCGGACTCCCGCAGCATCGCCGCCACGCGCCGGTCCGGGAACGCCGGATCCAGCGGCAGGCAGGCGGCTCCGGCGACGGCGACCGCCACCACGGCGACCGGCAGCGGGGTGGCGCGGTCGAGCAGCACCGCGACGATCGTTTCCGGTCCGGCGCCCCGGCGGCGCAGCCGCGTGGCCAGCGCACGGGCTCGTGCGGCCAGCCCGGAGTAGGACACCACACCCGCGCCGGAGACCAGTGCGGGCGCGTCCGGCGTCCGCGCGGCCTGGGCCGAGAACAGCGCCGCCGGTGATTCCGCCACCGCATTCACGTCCATTGTGGACTTATGGAACCCGCCTCTGGGCAACACCGATTCCGGCACTTGGGGTCCCCCAATCGATTCCCCGGCACTGGAATCGAAGCTACTCCGCCGAAGCGTCACTGGGAATCGGTGCGACATCGGGCCGGTCACTGTAAACCACAATTCCCGGGGCAGTTAAAACCGTTGTGCGGAAAGCGGTTGCCCGGACATCGCCGCCGCCTCTAAGGTGGGCCGGGAAAGGGGGACCATGTCTGCACTGCGCCGAAACGGGCGGGCCAGGTCTTTTCTGGGAATCGTCGCCGCGGTGCTGGTGCTGGTCCAGCCGGCGTCCGCGCAGGCGGGCGCGGCGACCGAGACAGCCGGGGCACTGCTGCGCGGCGACTCCATCATGCTCGCCAATCTCGACGACGACGAAGGCCGCTGCCGCGTGGACGAGGCCGATCTCGACCGTCCGGGGCTGGAGGTGGACCACCGGCTCGCCGCCTGCCACGACGCGGCCGACGAACGGGTGAACGGCCGGGCCGACGAGGACGATCTCGCCCGGGTCCGGATCGTGCCGCGGCCGTGGCTCGGGCCGGGCGCCTCCGGGGTGCTCCGCCTCGACGACGACAGCCGCGCCAGGGTGTTCCTGCGCGAGGACGGGCGGTTCCGGCCACTCGCCCCCGGCGATGGTGTGCTCACCGCCGCCCAGCTGCGCTCGGGCGCGGAACTCGGCATCGAGGGCCGCGACATCGTGCGCGACCGGGCCGAGTGGGACGGCGTGGTCACCCTCGTGCTGGAGGTCACCGACGGAAACCGCGCCTGGCAGGCCCAGCACCGGATCCGCGTGGCCCCGCTGCTGTTGCAGAACGACCTCCAGCGGGCGGTCACCGTGTTCGCCGGCCGCCCGGGTGCCGGGCCCGGCCTGCCCGATGACGGCGCGCCGCTGCATCCGCCACCCGGGGTACCGGGTGAGTGGGAGCCGTTCGCCGGTTCGCTGGGCGAGGCGGCCAGGAAGGCGGGCTCGGAGCTGCGGTTCATCACCGGCAGTCACCGGTGGTGGAAGGACGTGTGGTGGCAGGACCTGTTCGAACCGGCCGTCGCGAGCATGCCGGCCCGGCACGGGGTGCAGACCATGCGGGTGGCGATCCGCTCGGCCAATCTCTGGGACCTGGCCGGGCCGGACGGCACGGCCGAGCGCACCCTGCGCCCCGCCGGCCGCCTGCTGTTCCGCGACCTGCGCGGCCCGGATGTCGCGGTGGTGCAGGAATTCACCGACGAGGGCCGGGACTTCGGCATAGACCTGCGCAACGCCACCGGGAACTTCGAGACGCTGCCGCCGTACGCGGGACATCCGCAGGGACGGGTGCTCTACGGCTCGGCGCCGCCGGGAAGCCCGCTGCGGCCGGACCCGGCGTTTGTCCGCCTGCTCGACAGCCAGGGGCAGCAGCCGCCGGTGGTGCTCGACACCTCCTGGCTGGCGATCGGCCATGTGGACGAGACCACGCACGTGGTGCGGGCCGGCAACGACCGGGGCTGGACCGTGATGGTCGCGGATCCGCGCCAGGCCGTGGAACTGCTGCGGGAGGCGCGGCGGCAAGGGGGCGGGCAAACCCGGTTGTTCGCCGACACGAACTCGCCGGAACGGCCGACGGTGGACGAACTGCTCGGTGATCCCGGATTACTGGCGGACAACGAGTTTTCCGCGGGGAAGATCGACGCCCAGATCGAGGTGCTGCTGGCCGAGACCGGGCTGCGGGCGGAGGAACTGGTGCGGGTGCCCGTGTTGTTCAAGCAGCACAACGACTACCCGCTGATGATCGCCTACACCCCGGGCATTCCCAACGGCCTTTCGCTGACCAGCCGGGAGTTCGCCGCACCGGATCCGCACGGGCCCGAGGTGGGCGGCCGCGACCTGTTCCAGCGGGTGACCGAAGAGGCACTGGCCCGCAACGGGGTCCGGGTGCGCTGGGTCGAAGACTTCTACTGGGCGCACCTCGCCTTCGGGGAAGTCCACTGCGTCACCAACGCCTGGCGGGACACCAGCGGCGGATCGCCGTGGTGGCTGACCGGCGCCTGACGCGGAACCGCCCCTTTTGCCACCGGACCCGGCGGAAAAAGGGGCGGTTCGACGGCCGCTTCTCGCGGCTCAGAGTTCCAGCATGCTCAGCAGCAGGGACCAAACTCCTTCCAATCGCGATTCGCCGTTGCCATCGCCAGGGATGATCGGCGCGTGGAGCGAGCCGATCAGCGGTGCCAGCATCAGATGAGCCACCCATTCCGGGGAATAGGTGGAGATCATCGAGCCGTCCTGCTGGGCCTGGCGGACCAGTTTGGCGAAGTATTGCTGGATGTCGATGAGCAGATCGTTCAGCTCACTCAGCTGAATCGACGGATCGGCCATCAATTGCAAGGCGCTGCGGAAACGGATGTCCTGGTGTACCCGGTCCGAAAGCCTGGTGGTGATCCGGCGCAGCGCCAGTGCGGCCCCGGCCTCGACACCGTTCGTGCGCAGGTCCTCCCACGTGCGCACGGCGTGCTCGACTATCGCCTTGGCCAGGTGCTCCTTCGAGGAGAAGTGGCCGTAGAGCGCGCCTTTGGTCATTCCGGTTCTGGCTCCGACCACCTGGAGCCGGGTGTTCACGTACCCTTTCAGCGCGAACTCGATGGCGGCCGCGTCCAATACCTGCTCTCGAGTGATACGAGCCCTCTCCTGCACGGGCAGCCTCCCCATGGATTTCCCTCAGTGGGTCAAGAATACCGCGTTCGGTGGATGGGTTGTGAAAGAACTACACCGATGGGCTAGGAAAACTATTCAACGCGTGACGGACTGTGCTCTCCTGGCAACCAGTCAGCGCATGGGAAACGAACGGATGTCCTTGCCGTCGGCGATTCTCCGCGCCGGTCGGGCGCCGGCCAGTGGAAACTTGATCGGCCGCACGGCGTAATCCGACCCGCCGATCGGCCACGTCCGGAAGGCTTTCGATGCTTTCCATGTTATTCAGATGTTCGGGTACGGACAATTTTGTGTCGCCCGCGAATGGGGAGCAAATTTGTTTTTCCGCGCATTTTACCGGCGTCCCGGAAAATGCGGCTTCCGCTGGTGGTGAGCCTTCGGGCGGTGGTGGTCCCGCTCGCACCTCGGCTCACGTTTTGCCTGATCGCGGTCGGTCGCATCCCCAACCCCAGGCGGAGGGGGCGGCAAAGCCCCCGGTGGTGTCGAGGCTGCCGTCGGAAGGGGTTTCCGGGCGATTTGTCACCACCGGACGCCCCTCCGCGGCTTGATCTTCGCATTTCGGAAATACCGGCGAAGAGCTCAGCCGTGCTCCCTGCGCGGCCGGCGCCTGGCGGGCATGACGCCGTGTGGCGGTGTGCCCCGGCTCGGCGTGGTGGAAGGGTCGACGGGTATGAAGCGTCGTACGGCGGTTTTCGCGGTTCTCGCGCTGATCTCGGCCCTCACGCTCGCGCCTCCGGCCACCGCTGACCTCAAGGCCTCTCCGAACGCGGTGGTCGTCTGGGACCTCAACGCGCAGACGGCCATCTGGGACGTCGCGCAGCAGGCGCCGCCGCAGGTGGCCGGGCGCGGGTTCGCGATGGT
Source organism: Amycolatopsis albispora (assembly GCF_003312875.1). Lineage (NCBI taxonomy): Bacteria > Bacillati > Actinomycetota > Actinomycetes > Pseudonocardiales > Pseudonocardiaceae > Amycolatopsis > Amycolatopsis albispora. The sequence continues at coordinate 2,713,337 of NZ_CP015163.1, read as the reverse complement.
CAGCGGCGCGGTCTACGACGCGGTGAACGCGATCGCCGGTACGCCGTACCAGCCCTACCTCGTCGCACCACGGGCCAGCGGCCGCGAGTCGGTGGACGCCGCCGTCGGCACGGCCGCCTACCGGGTGCTGGAGGCGATCTTCCCGGCACAGCGGCAAAGGCTGCGCGTGCAGTACAACGAATGGCTGGCCGGTATTCCCGACGGACCGGCGAAGCGCGGCGGTGTCCGGGTCGGCGCCAAGGCCGCCACCGCGATGATCGACGCGCGGAAGGGCGACGGTGCCTTCGACCCGCGGCTCTGGACCACCGGCACCAAGCCGGGGGAGTACCGCCCCACACCACCCGGGTTCGAGAACACGGGCGCCTGGGTCGGTTTCCTCAAGCCGTTCGCCATCCCCGACGCGACCATGTTCCGCACCCCCGGCCCGCCGCCGGTGACCAGTCACGCCTACACCCGCGATTTCGACGAGGTCAAGCGGCTCGGCTCGGCGACGAGCGAGGTCCGCACGGCCGACCAGACCGACGCGGCGCTGTGGTGGCACGACCGGCGCTCAGTCAGCTGGGGGATGAAGCGCGACCTCGCCGTCACGCAGGGACTCGGCGTGCTGGAGACCGCGCGCTTCTACGCGCTGGCCGACTTCACCGGCACCGACGGCGCGATCGCCTGCGCGAACGACAAGGAGTTCTGGCACTTCTGGCGGCCGATCACCGCCATCCACGCCGCGGGCACCGACGGGAACCCGGACACCACCCCCGATCCCGGGTGGACCCCGCTGGTGGTCACCCCGCCGAATCCCGACTACCCGTCCGGCCACACCTGCCGCACCGCCGCGCAGATGACCGGGTATGCGCACTTCTTCGGCCGCGACGACGTGCCCTTCAGCGCGTACAGCGCCGACAGCGGGAGCACGCGGCACTTCCGCGGCTTCTCGCAGGCGACGGCCGAAGTCGTCGAAGCACGCATCTGGGCGGGCATCCACTTCCGGTCCGCGGACGTCGACGGCACCACCCTCGGCACCGCCGTCGGCCACCACATCACCGAGCACCACCTCCAGCCACGCCGGTGACCGTCAGCCGGCGGGTTCGATGCCGAACGAGTAGTCACCGGTCCGGCCGTTCTCGGACCAGACGACCACCATCACCGGGCCGTCGCCGTCCAGCTCGGGCGAGGTCACGCCCCAGCACACCAGCGAAGGCGTGGACACCGCCGGTGCTTCCGCCGTGTCGCTGAAGCCGAGGGTCACGTCGTCGCACGGCGTGCCCTCGGTCAGCTCGATGCGCCGGGCCCCACGGGGATCCACCACGTAGACGTCCACCCGGCCGGGCAGGTCGAGCCGTCCGGTGCCCGGCACCCCACCGGCGCCGATCCGGTCGCCCGGCGCCACTTCGAACTGGCGTGGCCGCCGCGCGACCACCCGGAAGCCGTAGGCGCCGGACTGGCCGTCGCGGGGTACCACCGTCAGTTCGTAGCGGCCCGGTGCCGACACGGCGTACTGGTGGGGACCCGGAATGATCCGGGGCGCGGCGTCGCCTCCGCCGGACACCGTCACCTCGATGTCGCCCTCGACGTCGACGAGACTGAAGTGCACCGCGTCCGCCAGCTCGAGGGTGTAGGTGTTGCGGTCACCCGGGTTCGCCACGGTTCCGGTGACGCGGTCGCCGTCCCGCACCGTTCCGCCCGGCACCACCGGACCGGGGGTGGTGACCGGCGGCGGGGTCCAGGCCATCCGGTCGGCGAGGTCCGGCGGGAGCACGGTGGCCGCGGCGCGTTGTGCCGTCGAGGCGAATCCCGCTTGGCCCGTGGCGGCGACGTCGAGCACGCAGGCGGCGAAGGCGTCCTGGTTTCCCTGGTCCCGTAACGGGGCGCACAACCGCTCGGCGAGCGCGCGGGCCGCCTCGGGCAGTGCGGCCACGTCCACCGGCCGGGTGGCGAAATCGGGGTCGTGGAAGCCGTCCGCGCTTTCGCCCGGCTGGTAGTCGAACAGGCTGCGGTCCTGCGTGACCCGCCAGGACGGCCCGAAGTCCCGGTGCACCGCGTCGAACGACGGCGGCCAGTTCGTGGTGTCGATCTCCGTGCCGTCCGGCTTGACCAGCTTCCCGCCCGCCGTGCCGAGCAGCCCGGTCAGCTTGCCCGCGCGCGCCGGTGCGGCGGCGAACCCGACGGACTGGGCGGGTCCGTCCTCCTGTACCTCGACGATCGAACCGTCGGCCCACTTGATCGTCCACGCCTCACCGGTCAGCCGCAGCGCGCCACCCCGCGGCAGGGCCAGCGAGCGGGTCGCCGCCGGCACCGGTTCGCCGTTGACGAGCACCCGGTTTCCCCGCTCCGACCGGTAGATCCCGACCCGATCACCGTCCACAGTGGCCGCCAGCGCGGTGATCATCGAGGCGGGCACGGAACCGCCGGGGATCGGCCGCTGCCGGACCTGGACCTCGAAGGTGCCCGAACCGTCGGTGGCGGCGACGAACTCGCCGACGCCCATGAAGTCGTACATGCCGCGGCTGGTCCGCAGGTGCGGCTCGCCGAACATGGCCGCGAGCCGTTGCCCCGCCTCGGCCCAGGACTTGGGCAGCGAAAGGTGCTGGCCGGGGAAGGTGGTCGCGAGCCAGGCGTCGACCAGTGCCCTGGCGATCATGGCGCCGACCGGGCCGGTGCAGTAGAGGCACTCCGCCCCGGTTCCGGTGACGGCGATGCCCATGCCGCCGCCCCAGGACTTGCCGCCGCCGACGTTGATACCGGTGTACCCGGTGATGCCTTCGGGCGGCCAGGACACCCCGGCGCCCCACGGGCCGGCCCCGGCCGCGATGCCGTTGGACCAGCCTTCGAAAGCCTGCGACCCTACCGGGTCCACGCCGTTCGCCGGGGTCGGCAGCCAGCCCAGGTTGACGCCCGCACCCGCGCTCAGTCCACCTTGGACTCCCGCCGAAGGCCCGCCTGCCTTGTAGAAACCGATGGTGCCGTCGCTGAACACCTGGAAGCAGACGCCGAGGCTGAGGCCCGCGATCAAGGCGGCACCGACCATGCCGCACACGCCGATGGTGCCGACCGAACCGCCGGTCGGATCGGTCAGGTTGACCGGATCTCCCAGTGCGTAGCGGTAGAGATTGGCGTCTCCGGCTTCGAAACCCTGCGGATCGGGGGCGAGCCAGCGGCCGAGCGCGGGGCTGTACTCGCGCGATCCGAAGTGGACCAGTTTGGTGTCCGCGTCGTAGAGCCCACCGGCCAGGCCGAACGGCTGCAAGCCGGGATTGGTGTCCTCGACGACATTGCCCGCCGCGTCGTAGGCCATGCGCTGGGCCGCTTCGCCGGTGGCGGCGTCGACCACGAGCACCGGGCTGCCGCGCTGGTCGGTGACGATCACGTGATCCTTGCCGTCCCTGGTCATCCCGATCAGCTGACCGGCGTCGTCGTAGGCGAAGGTGGCGGCCACCTTGCCGGTCGCGTCCAGTTCGGCGATCGGCCGGACCGAGTCGAGATAAACCCAGGCGGCGACGATCCTGCCGTCCGCCAGCTTGGCGATCCGGCGGCCCTGGGCGTCGACCAGGTAATCGAGCTTCTTGCCGCCCGCCGGGGTCGCCGAAGTCAGCCGTCCCAGCGGATCCCAGCCGTAGCCGGTCCGCGCGGCGCCGTCGGTGATCGAGACCAGGCGGCCCGTCTTGTCGTAGGACAGGGCGGCCGAACCCAGTGCGCGCAACCGGTCCCGCTCGTCGTAGGTCGCCGGTTTGCCACCGATCGACGCGGGATTGCCGTTGGCGTCGTAGGCCGGGCCGGTGAGCCTGCGTTGCGCGTCGTAGCCGAACGTTTCGGTCCGGTTCCCCTGCCGGGTGCGCTCGACGGCCTTGGTCACCCGGCCCGCCGCGTCCCGTTCGAAGGCCAGGCTGGCGATCTCGCCGTGTTGGCCGCTCACCGTGCGCCGGGTGAGCTGGCCGTACTGGTTGTGCTCGGCGGCCACGGTGACCGGCCCGGCCGCGTACTGCCGGACCAGCCCGCTCGCCGGGTCCCGCCGCAGTTCGACCGGGCCGAACCTGGTGAGCAGCCCGTCCGCGTCATGCGCCACGGCGAGATTCGCCTCGGGGCCGACACGGACGGCGGCGAGCCGCCCGGTGTCGGCGTAGCTCGCCGAGACTTCGGCCTGGACGGGGCCAGACAGCGTCTCCTTGACCAGGCGGTCACCGTGGTAGCCGTAGTCGGTCTTCACCCCGCCCTCCACCGCGGCGGAGCGGATCTGCCCGGCGTCGGTCCGTTCCACGGAAAGCCCGAAACCCGGTGCTCGTACCGAAATCGCGCCGGCGTCGTAGCCGATCTCGTACTGCCGCTCTCCACCGGCGTTCAGCGCGGTCGGCCTGCCGAGCGCGTCGCTGAGCAGCTGCAGGTCTTCGACCGGTTCGCCGGGCGGGGTATAGCTCGCCAGCGTGCCGGCCGCGGTCCAGGTGTTCACGTGCTGCGCGCGCCGGGGTGTGCTGGTGCTGGTCACGCGCCCCGCCTGGTCGTAACCGGACACCGTCGGCGCGCCGTCCCCGAGCACCCGTTCGACCACCCGGCCCGCCGGGTCCAGCACCACCGATCCGGTGCCCGCCGGGTCCTCCGTGGACAGTGTGCCGGTCTGCTGGTCGTAGCGGTGGCGCCAGGTGCGGTCGCCGAGTGCCACCGACGTCAGCGCGCGCTGGTCGTAGCCGTACTCCGCCGCGGGCAAGCCGGGCTGCTGGGTGGCGGCCGCCCGCCCCTGCTCGTCGAACCGGGTGGTGGTGACGCGGCCCGCCAGGCTGGTCGCGGTCAGCGTCCTGGTCGCCGCCTGGTAGTCCCACTTGCCCGCGTCGGTGTCTTCTTCGTGCAGGGTTGTCACGCTCAGCGGATCGGCCTGGTCGGCCAGTACCGCGGTGCGGTCGAACCGGGTTTCCCGCGGTGCCCCACCGGGCGGCGTCACGCTCTTCCTGGCGATCACCGGCATCGAGGCGCCGAACCGCGGATCGTTGGTCACACCGAGTTCGACCACCGTGCCGTCGCCCGGTTCGATCCGCCGGTCGCCGCCGGGTTCGATCGTCTCGGTCACCGAACCGGCGCCGGTCTGGCTGAAGGACCGGCGGATCGTGCCGTCGTCCGCGCGTTCGGACCGGTATTCCACGCGGTCGCCGGTGTCGGCGGTGATCGTCAGCCCGGCATCGACGGCTTCGTAACGCAGGCTGCCGCCGCCGGGGTTGCGCACCTTGGCGAGCCGGGCGCCGTCGTACTCGTAGCGCGTCGTGCCGCCCGCCGGGCCGGTCACCGAGGCGAGCCGCGCGGTCTCGGTGTACCCGAACAGCCAGTTGGCCCCGTCGACGTCGGTCACCGCGAGCAGGCGGCCGTCGGGCTCGGCGACCAGGCCGATCTCGGATTCGTCCACGGTGATCGAGGTCGGCGCCGGGCCTTCGGCGCCGTAGTGCAGGCCGATCTCGCCGCCGGTGGCCGTGGTGATCCCGTTGAGCCTGCCGCCGTCGTCGTAACCGAAGGCGCGAACCGGCGCGCCGGTCACGGCGGCGACCGTGCGCAGGTGCCGCCCCCGCACGTCGAACTCGTACACCTCGCGCCCGTCCTCGGACCCGATCACCAGGCTCTGGGCGCCCGCCGCGGTGCGTGCGACGGCCTCCACCGTCCGGGTTCGCCCGTCGCCGAGCACCAGCAGCCTCTGCTCGGGCAGGTAGGTGTGCCGGTCGGTGAGGGTCCAGCCGTGCCAGGTCGCCTGCTGCACCGGGCCGCCGTCCAGGCGATCACCGGCGTGGACCAGCGCCAGGCGCCCGCCGGCCAGCGGCACGGTGGTCAGCGGCGCGTCCGGCACGCACGGCACCGCGGACAGGTCCGGGCACGGCTGCGGCGCGGTGGTGCCGCTGTTCCCGGCGGATCGCCACACCACCACGAGCACGCCCGCGACCAGCGCGAGCGCCACCGCACCCGCGATCAAGGCCCGGCGTCGTAACGGAACACCCATTCCCTTTGCCCCCCTGCGTCCGATCCCCGTCGGAGACCACCGTCCCCGGGAAGAGGCCGGAGCGGGATCCCCAGATTTCGGGGGTTGCGGGGTTCACCCGATCAGCGGTGGCGGCTCATCCGGGCGGGCGCTTGCCCGCCTTGCGGCGGCCGAGCGCAACGGCGGCGAGGATCAACGCGGCGAGCACGCCCAGCAGCGGCAGCACGCCGATGCCCTCCACCCAACCGGCCAGGGTTTCCTGGACGGCCCCGGCTGCCTCGATCACCGGGTCGGCGGCGTCGCCGTCACCGAAGTAGAGCCGTAGCTCGTAGACGCCGTAGTAACCGACGTACAGGCCGACGGCCACGAGCAGCCCGCCGCCGATCCGGTTGATGTGCGGCAGCAGGCGGCGAAACGCGGTGGTCACGGCAGAGCTGGCGAGCGCGACGGCGGTCGCGAGCACGCCGACGACCAGCGTCATGCCCAGGCCGTAGGCGAGGTAGGCGGTGATGCCGCCGAGCAGGGAGCCGCCGCGGAAGGTGGCGCTGGTGACCGCGAGGAACGGGCCGATGGTGCAGGACAGCGACGCGATCGCGTACGCCACGCCGTAACCGAACATCGACCCCACTCGCGCGGTGGGCGCGCCCTTGGTCAGCTTCGGCAGCAACACGGTGAGTTCGCGGCCGGTGAGCATCCAGACGCCGAGCCCGAGCAGCGCGGCGCCGATCACCACGGTGATCACGGGCAGGTACTGCTGGACCGACGCCGCCAGCGGTGCCACGACCAGCCCGAAGACGCCGAACACCACCAGGAAGCCCAGCGCCATCGCGGCCGTGGCCGCCAGTGCCCGGCCGACCAGCGCGGCACGGCCGCGCGACTCGCCGTCGCCGCCCGCGATCACCAGGGTGAGGTAGGCGGGCAGCATCGCGAACCCGCACGGGTTCAGCGCCGCGACCAGACCGGCGGCCAGCGCGAAGCCCAGCGTCTCCGGGTCCATCTCAGCCGCTGGTGAGCGCACGCACGCGCGCGGTGAGGTCCTTTTCGGACAGTGTGCCCTTGACCACCTCCACCGAGCCGTCCGCGCCGATGAACGCGAACGCCGGTTGCTTGGTCACGCCGAACCGCTGCCACACCGCGGCGTCGAGGTCGGCGAGGTGCTCGAAGCTGCCCAGCTGGTACTTGGCCACGAACTCCCGCATCGCGGGAACCTCGTCCTGCGCGGCGACACCGACAAAGGTGGCGCCGGTGCCCGCCTGCGCGGCCTTGGCCACGGTCGGCGCCTCGCGCTGGCACACCGGGCACCACGGCGCCCAGAACCACAGCACCGCCGGCTTGCCCGCGAGGCTCTGCCCGGAGAAGTCCTTGCCGTCGACGGTTTTCACGCTGAACCGGAGCTGCTCGGGGACACCAGCCGCGGCTGGTTCCGTGGTGCCCGGCGCGGCCGGTGCGGCCGGGGCCGGGGTCGCCGGTGTGCTGGGCTGGCCGCACCCGGCGAGCAGCGCGAGCGTGGCGATCACCAGTCCCGCGGACCGGAGGAGCTTCACCGGGACCACCTTTCGTAGCAAACCTGGTGCGGCGACGACAGTAGGCGGTGCGCGGCCGCACCGGCTCCGGTGCCCGAGCAACCGTAAGCACGCCGTAATAGGTGATCCTGCACCCGGTAACCCTTTTCCGCGTGGGGTGACCTCCGTTTGCCGGTACGGCGGGCGTACCACGCAGTGGGACGCTGCGAAGAGTGGCATGACTCACTGGGGAGGACCACATGCGGGGGAGAGGGCTGATCGTCGCGGTGATCGCGAGCCTGGTGGGTGCGGTGCCCGCGGTGGCGGCCGGGCCGGAGCCGGGGTGGCTGGCCGAGCGGCTGACCCGTGCGCCGGTGGGGGAGCGGGCGCTGGCCGACCTCGCCGCGTTCGACGCGATCGCCGCCGCGCACGGTGGCAACCGTGAGGTGGGCACGCCCGGCTTCGAGGAATCCCGCCGCTACGTGGACGCCCAGCTCACCGCGGCCGGTTACCAGGTGACCTACCAGGACGTGCCCTACCACGGGTTCGGCTTCGACGCGGAGCGAGTGGTCGATTCCGGCGGTGCTTCACCGCGGGTGCTGATGGCGCAGTACGCACCGTCGACGCCGGTCGGCGGCCTCACCGCGCCAGTGACTTTTCTTGCCACCTCGGGGTGTTCGGCCGCCGAGTACCCGCCGGAGAGCGCCGGGACCGTGGTGCTGTCCCGCACCGACGGCTGCACTTCGGCGCAGCACGCGCTGGCGGCGAGCCAGGCCGGTGCGGCGGCGCTGCTGCTGTACGACGTTTCCCCCGCACCCTGGACCAATCTGCGCCGCCGCACGCCGGGATCGTCGATACCGGTGGGTTTCCTGAGCCAGCAGGACGCGGAGGCGCTCAACCCCGGCACGGTCACCGTCGAACTGCGCGGTCACGACATCCACGGCACCACGGTGAACCTCTTCGCGGAGACCCGCGGTGGCCGCGCGGACAACATCGTGATGGCGGGAGCCCATCTCGACGGCACCCCCGACGGGCCGGGGATCAACGACAACGGCAGCAGCGTGGCCGCCGTGCTGCGGGCCGCGGTCCTGCTCGGGCCGTACCAGGAGCACGTGCCGAACAAGGTGCGATTTGCCTTCTGGGGCGCCGAAGAACTGGTCAACGTCGGTTCCGCGCACTACATCGATACCCTCGGCCCCGCGGAGCGGGACGCGATCACGCTCTACCTCAACTACGAGATGCTCGCGTCGTCGAACTACGTGCGGTTCGTGATGGACGGCGACGACAGCGAGTTCCCCGGCACGGGCAGCCCCGGCGGGCCGCCCGGCTCGGGGCAGGTGGAGGCGGTCATCGCCCAGGGCTACGGCTTGCAGGGCGTGCCGATCAAGAAGGCGGACTTCTCGGAAATGCGCTCCGACAGCGAGGCGTTCATGGCCGCCGGGATCCCGTCCGGTGGCGCGCACGGTGGCGGGCGTGGCATCAAAACCGCCGAGGAGGCCGCCGTTTTCGGTGGCACGGCGGGCCAGTTCTACGATCCGTGTTACCACCAGCCCTGCGACGACCTGGCGCATATCGACGTGCCCGCGTTGAAGCAGAGCGTGCTGGCGACGGTCTGGGCGGTGGGCCGGTTCGCGGTCTACGCCGACGACGTGCGGGCGGCTTCCGGCCGATGAACTCACCCGGCGACCAGGGGCAGGCTGTCGAGGCCGCGCTGGGTGGCTGTCGGCCGCTGGACGGGCTCGCCGGCGCGTTCGATCCGCTCGCAGTGCGTGGCGAGTGCCTCGAACAGGGCGAGCGTGACCCGGGTGGCGAGATGCCCGCCGAGGCAGGCGTGCACCCCGCGGCCGAACCCGAGGTGCGGGTTGGGATCGCGGGCGAAGTCGGCCTCCGCCGGGCGCGCGAACACCGCCGGGTCGTGGTTCGCCGCACCCAGCATCACGATCACCACTTCGCCGCGGCGGAATTCTTGTTCGCCGAGTTGCCCACCGGTCAGGCAGTGGCGGCTCACCGCCTGCACCGGGCCGTCGAGCCTGGCCAGTTCGTCGACCGCGCGGGCATCCAGCCGCCGCAGGTCCGCGGTGGCCAGCGGGCCCTGGCCGGTCAGGTACTTCATCGTGTTGCCGAGCAGGTTGGCGGTGGTGGAGAACCCGGCGTCGAACACCGCGCGGAGCGAGTTGACCAGGTACTGGCGCTCGATCGAGCCGACCTGGTCGAGCCCGGCCAGCGGAGCCGGCCGCGACGGCCTCGCCAGCCATTCCCCGACGTGGGTATTGAGCACTTCCCTGGCGGCGAGCGCGGGCGCGCGGCGGGCCGGGTCGAGTCCGGAATCCATTCCGAGGATCATTGTGCGCGAGGCCGTGCGCAACGGCTTGTCGTCGGCGGGGTGCGGCACGTCGTAAAGCAGGCACATGGCACGCAGCGCGAGCGGCTCGGCGATATGCGAAACGAAGTCGAACGGCTTGTTCCCGGTGTTCGCGAGCAGTTCCCCGGCGATTCGGCGTAACTGCGCGGACCAGGCGTCCAGGTCGCGCTGGCGAAACGCGGACAGGAAATGGCGGCGGACTGCGGACTGTTCCGGCGGGTCCATGGTCTGCAGGCTGATCACCGATTCCGGAATCGGCTTGCCGAGCTTGCGCGGATCGGATGAGAAGACCTCGGTGTGCTTGAGCACGCGGACGCAGTCGGCGTGCCTGGTCAGCACCCAGGCGCCGAGCTGGTGGTGCCAGTGCACCGGATCGGAGCGGCGAAGTCGCTGGTAGACCGCGTAGGGGTCGGCCAGCATGGCGGGTGCCAGCGGGGTGAAGACCTCATCCTGGGCGGGCTCGCCGACGGCGGGTGAAACGGTCATCCGGACTCCACGGTTCGGAAATGTTCGGAATGGTTTTCCGCGCGCCGGTGACCGCCAGCGTGGTTCTGGCGAGCCACCGGCGCCGGTCAGGTGATTCTTAGTGCGGGTAGTCCATGACGGACCTCCATTCTACTCGGCGACGGTGTTTTGCCAGACCGCAAAGCCGGAATTCGAATCCCCTTTATGGAGGCGACGGTACTCTTGTCTTCGCAGTTGATCCAGCATGTCGCCCGATCGGCGCACTGAATCGGTTTACCCGGAATTGTCCATTCAGGATGATCGTCGGCATTTCCCCGTGCATTTACCGCGGGTGGCGCGCGTTCACCGGTGTCAGGTGGTGAGTCGTCGCGCCTCCGCCATGACCTCGGCGTCGAGATCGCCGGTCGCCCGCTCGTCGTAGTCGGCGATGTCGTAGGCGTCGTCCAGCTCCGCCAGGCGCCCGGCGGCTTCGAGCGTGTCGTGCCCGAAGGTGCGGTGCGCCCAGGCCGCCAGCTGCCGGGGCGCGACCGCGCGGGACAAGGTCCGTGCCGCCATCGCCCGCAACGCCGCTTCACGCGCGGCAGGCGTGTCCCGCTCGTGGAAGCGATGGCCCGTCGACCCCGGCCACTAGCAAATCGCACGCCGCGCGGACAAGATCAGCCGCCCCCGCGCGGCCGACGTACCACAGGCCGAGGGTGTCACGCAGCTGGATCAAGGCGCTTTCCGGATTCACCGCACCATTGTCGCCCGGAGGCCGGTGGCGCAGTCGGCCGCCTCCACCGCCAGCGCACGCCCCGGGGGCAACCACTGGTGACGAATTCTGTGGTGCAGCTTGGCGTCTAGGTGTCGTTCCCGGCGCTACGGGCAGTAAGCGGCGTCCTGGCTCACCGGCGAGAGGTTCTTGTCGAGAACCCATCCCGCCGTTCCGCGCTCGAAGGCGGACACGTAGGTCCAGATCGCGTTGTCGGTGGAACCGACGGTCCAGCGGTAGTAGTCGAGCTTGTCGCCGTGGTAGATCTTGGCGAGGTCGCTGCAGGAGAACGCCGAACCGCTCTGCGGCACCAGGTCCCTGATCGCCCTCGGCCAGTTGCCGTTGCTGCCCTGCGTGTCCTTGTTCGGCGGACGGCTGCTGCCACACGGATAGTGCTGCACCCCGACCTCACCCACCTGCGCCGCGACGGCAGGCGTCACCGCGAACACGCCACCTGCCACCGTGGCCACCGCGGCCCCGATCAGTGCCAGTCTCCTGCCAGTGCCCGGATTCTTCGACACAACACCCTCCCCGATGTCTCGCCGAGGTACTCTCCTCGCGCGAGGTCAAGCTACCGCCACCACAACATCAAGTAAACGATTTCTCGAAGGTCCTTCGCTGGGCCCGGCATCATCGTGCGTATCCACGAGCGACCACGGAGGAGATGTTGTGACCCGGCGTGTTGGTGAAGTGCTCGATCTCTTCCGAGGCTGGAAAGTTCCCGGGCAGGGGCTGGGCGCTGATCGGCCCTTCGACCTGGCTTGCACCTTGGAACCACCGGCCTCGGCCACTGAGATACATGAGGCATGGCCGGGCTTGACCGGATCTGAAGAAGTGGTCGAATGCTGGCGGACGTGCCGATCCGCGCGGCTTTTCGAAGACGTGAAGTACGGCCAGTGGGGGCTCCGTATCCTGTCCCCCGTGGAGAGTGCCCAAGCAACTTCGGATCAGCGAAAGACCCGACCTGCGGACTTCAAACCTGGCGACCTGGTGCTCGGAGAATTCCTGGGCGACTCGGAACTTTGATCATAAACCAAAATCACGACGCAGGCCGAATCCTTGTCGCCCTGCCGCTTGATTCCCGGCCTGACTGGTTCATGGCGGCGGATACGTTGACTGACTTCCTGCGGCGGTACTTGACCAGCGCGGGCGACAAGTTCTGGGAGGCCAGCCAGCGCAAGGGATAGGCCCCCCGAGATGAGACATCCATCCCCTTGCGCGCCCCGCCACTCCATGCCCATGCGGCTGACATAACCCCACCACAAACCCGTGACCTGCGGCGAAAGCACAACTAGCAAGCGAATTTCGCACGCCGAACAAGACACCCTGGCGCCAGCCGCGATTTCGTGCCTTCCCCGGCAAGTCCATAACGTCGAATTCATGGACTGGAGCTTCCAAACAGCCGGAGAACTCAGCACCGCCCTGCGCGCCGGTGCGGTGACCTCGGTGGAACTGACCGACGCGGCCATCGCCCGTATCGAGCGCGACAACAACACTGTCAACGCGATCTGCGTGCCGGATTTCGATCGGGCCCGCGCCGCCGCGCGTCGGGCGGATCAGGCGCGTGCGCGTGGTGAGGACCGCCCGCTGCTCGGCATTCCGGTGACGGTCAAGGAGTCGTACAACGTCACCGGGCTGCCCACGACCTGGGGCATGCCGGAGCACCGCAACCACCTGCCCGCCGAGGACGCGGTACAGGTCACGCGCCTCAAAGCCGCGGGCGCCGTGCTGCTCGGCAAAACGAATGTGCCACTGGGCCTGCAGGACATCCAGACTTTCAACAAAATCTACGGCACCACAAGCAATCCGTGGGCACACGACCGCACCGCGGGCGGATCCTCCGGCGGGTCGGCGGCGGCGCTGGCGTCCGGGTTCGGCGCGCTGTCCATCGGCTCCGACCTCGCGGGCTCCCTACGCACCCCCGCGCATTTCTGCGGCATCTACGCGCACAAGCCCACAGTCGGGCTTGCGGCCACTCGCGGCATGGTCGCGCCCTCCGAGCCCGCCTTGCCTACCGAACTCGACCTCGCCGTCGTCGGTCCGATGGCGCGCAGCGCCCGCGACCTCACGCTACTGCTCGACGTGATGGCCGGACCGGACCCGCTGACGCACGGCGTGGCGCACCGCCTGGAACTGCCGCCCGCCCGCCACGAGCGGCTCGGTGATTTCCGGGTCCTGGTCATCGAAGACCACCCGCTCATCCCGACCGGCGCCGCCGTGCGGGCGGGCGTGCACCGCGTGGCCGCCGCGCTCGCGGACGGCGGCGCCCGCGTCGAATGGCGCAGCCCGCTGCTGCCCGACCTGACCGAAGCCGCGACGCTCTCCATGCAGTTGCTGATTTCCGGTGCCGTTGCGCGCTTTCCCATCGAGTCGGACGAGCAGCCGCGGAGCGCGGACGACCGGAGTCTTGACGCCGTGCGGCGGCGCGCCATGGTGTTCAGCCACCACGACTGGCTGGAGGCCAGCAACCGCCGCGAACTCCACCGCCACCGCTGGCGGCAAGTGTTCGCCGAGTTCGACGTCGTGGTTTGCCCGATCACGCCGACGCCCGCTTTCCCGCACGACCACAGTCCCCATCCGCTGGACCGCCGCATCGACATCGACAGCACCGAGTACCCCTACTTCGACCAGCTCGTCTGGGCCGGGCTGGCCACCATGCCCGGCCTGCCCGCCACCGCCGTCCCCGCCGGTCGTTCCCCCGAGGGCCTGCCGGTCGGCGTGCAGCTCATCGGCCCGATGTTCGAGGACCGCACCCCGCTCCGGCTGGCCGAACTGCTCGAACGGAAAACCCAGTGCTGATCGCCGAGGTGATCAGGCAGGCGGGCGACGGCTCCGCGAACACCGAGGCGCCGTCCTCGGTCGCGGCGTGGCGATTCGCCGACGGCCGGACGGGCAGCGGCACGGTGACCGGTGGCCCTATCGCCGTCGGCGACGAGATCCTCGCCGGGCTGCTGTGCCCACGCGCACACCGTCCGCCGTGGTGGGTGGCGGCCGCTAGCAGGTGATTTCATCGGGCAGCCTCGCGGCAGGGTCGAAGTATTCCAGCGAGCTTTGCGCCCCTCTGGTGATTTTCGGCCTGGGATCGGCGTAGGCGGGCGCCAGCAGCCCTTGGCCGAGAAAGGGGCAGGCGCTGAAGAAGTAGAAGCCCCGGCCGGTGGCCATGTCGAGGCCGCGGTGCTTGGCGGGCCACCTGCCGCCGTCGCGGTAGGTGAATTCGTTGTCTATCCGGACGCTGGTGACCACGTCGATCGGTTCGGTGGCCTGCCGCGGATTGTCGATGTCGAAAGCGTACGCGTAGACCATGTTGGTTTTGATCAGCAGTTCGCCCTTCTGGGCGCCGGGCTCGACGTGGATGGTGCCGTTGATCTTCGGTTCGCCGGGCAGCAGCCGGAAACCGGGGGCGAGCTTGGTGGCGAAGGCCGGTCTGGACATCGGATCTTCCAGCTCGGTCCGCAGTGCGTCGCGCAGGTTGGCGCTGAGCGGCGCGTAGAGCGGCTCCAGTTCGCGGCCGCTCAGCACGTCTCGGTTCAGCCGTCCCGCGATCAGGAATTCCTTCACCTTGCCCAGGGCCGTGCCCACCTGCTCGGCGGTGAAGGCCCCGGTGGCGACCGGCTCGGGCAGCCGGATGGCGGCCTCGCCTTCGGCCCAGTCCTGTGCCGGAGTGCCGTGGAACGGCCGGTTCTTCTCCAGCGACCAGGCCGCCGGCGCGGCGGTGCTGGGCTTGGTGGCCGGTGGCTCGGGGGAGACGGGCGTGAGGTAGATGCCCAGGCTCACCGCGGCCGTGGCCAGCAGTGCGACCAATAGGACGATCAGCCCAGTCTGGCTCTGCCGTTCAGGCGAATCACCGTCCGGCGGAGTAGTGGCGCCGTGCTGATCCGTTTGCATTTGTCTCCCAGTGCCGAAGTCGGCTTCTTGATCGTCAGCCGGGGGAGATTCGTTAGCCGTGGGCGGGCGGCAGGAAATTACGACAATCGGGTGTTGTGCGAGATTTTTCACCGAAGCCTGGTTTGGCCGTCCCGGCGCACGTCTACACGAATCGCGTGGCGTGCTCTTTTGTCCTTTGTGGACTTCAAACCCGAAAAGGAGACTGATGACGACGCACACGCATCGGCAGAAGGACCTGATCGCCGACATCTACCACCGGATCGCCTCCGAGTACGACGACCGCATTCCGGGTTTCACCGCACTCGACGCCACGTTCTCCGACACCGAGATCTCCTTTGTGCTGGACCGCGTCGGACCCGAGGACCAGGTGCTCGACCTGGGCTGCGGCACCGGCCGGATCACCCTGCCGGTGGCCCGCCGGGCGGGGTCCGTCACCGGTTTCGACCTCACCGGATCCATGCTCGAGCAGGCCGCGCGCAAAGCCGGGGAGGAAAACCTGCAAGTGCGGTTCGAGCAGGGCGACATGGCCGACCTGCCGTTCCCGGACGATTCCTTCGACGTGGTGGTCTCCGTGCTGGCGCTGATGCACGTGCCGCCCGCCGACCATCCCGCCGTCTTCGCCGAGATCCGCCGGGTACTGCGGCCGGGCGGCCGGTTGCTCCTCGGGGTGAAGAACGCCGTGTTCGAGCGGTTCAGCTCGGCCGACCGGTTCGCCACCGTCGACATCACCGACGTGGAGAACAAGGAACTGGTGTTCACCGGAACCCAGGGGGGCGCGGAATTCCGGGCGCCGTGGCACAGCTTCTCACCCGACGACCTCAAGCGGCTCACCGCGGTGGCCGGGCTGGTGCCGGTCACCATCCGCGGCAACATCCCGATTTCGGCGTGGCTCGCCGATTCCGTGCTGGACAACGGGGATCTCGCCGGTGCCGTGCGGACCCTGGAGGCGCTGCTGGGCGACCTGCCGCCGCTGAACCACCTCGGTTACCACCTGCTCGTCGAAGCGGTGAAACCGGCGGTGCCCAGCTGAGCGACGGCCACGAGGAGGCAGACCGATGACGGTGCGCCCGACACCCGGCCTGCGGCAGCGGGTCCGGGATGTGCTCGCGGCACCCGGAAACCAGGCGGAGATCGAATCCTGCGTGGGACTGCCCTGGGCCCCGGGCACCTATCGCGCGCTCGGCCGGGCTCGGCTGCTGGCGCCGGACTGGCCACGCGAGTACGGCGGTGGCGGCGGCAGTGTCGCCGACGCCGCCGTGGTGGCCGAGGAACTGGCGCTGGCCGGGGTGCCGGACACCGCGCGGGTCAACACCATCGAGAACGCGGGCACCACCTTGCTGACGGCGGGTGACGACCGGCAGAAGGCGCGCTATCTGCCGGCGATGGCCGCGGGTGAGGTGTTCTTCTCCGTGCTCTACAGCGAGCCCGGCGCCGGATCCGACCTGAGTTCCCTGCGCACCACGGCCGTGCGGGACGGCGACGGCTGGGTGCTCGACGGCACGAAGATCTGGAACGTGCGCAGCGAGCTGGCCGCCTACGGCATCTGCGCGGCCCGGACCGGGCCACCGGAACCGGCGGGCGCCGAGCGGTTCACCTCGATCACCCTGTTCGTGGTGCCGCTGGACACGCCGGGGGTGCGCGTGGAACGGGTCGGCTCGCTCAATCCGGAGGCGTTCACCCAGGTCACCTTCGACCGGGTGACGCTCGGCGCGGACGCCGTCGTCGGTGAGGTCGGCGGCGGCTGGCCGCTGATCGGCGGTGCGCTCGGCGCGGAACGGACCGGGATCAACTTCTACGGGCGGGCCCGCCGATGGCTGGACAGGCTGGTGGCGCGGTTGCGGCGGGACGGCGCCGACGTGGACTGGCGGCAACTCGCCGCCCTGCACCACGACCTGGAAGCGGCACGGGCCCTGTGCGACCGCGCCGTCGCGCTGCTGGCGGCGGGACGCTGCACCGACGCCGATCTGGCGGCGGCCAAGTGGCGCGCCAGCGAACTCGCCCAGCGGGTGGCGCTGCTCGGCTGGGAGCACGGGGTGGCCGACCCGGCGCTGACCACCGCGCTGGCCGAGGCACCGGGACTGACCCTGGCCGGGGGCACCTCGGAGATCCTGCTCGGCACGGTCGCCACCGCGCTGCTCGATCCCGCCACCACCGACGGTGAGCGCGGTACGGGCGCGGACTGGCGAACCGAGCTCCGCGGCCACTTCACCCGGGCCGTCGCGGAGGCGGCGCACTCGGAACGGCCAGCCGAAGTGCTGCGTGTCCGCGGTGAGAAGGAGAGGTGGCTGCCGCCGACCCGCCCGGCCCACCAGGGCGGGCTCGGCGCGGGGGAGACGGAAACGGTGGCGCTGGCCGAGGAGATCGGCCGCGCCGGTCTGCCGCCGGACACGCTCACCGCCGACCCCGCACTGCGAAACCCGTTGAGCCACACCGGTTATCTCCTCGGCCTGGGCTACCGGGCCACCGGGCTGGCCGCGGCCAGGGCGGGCCGCCGCGTCCAGTTCGGCGAGCGCATCGCGAACTACCAGGGGCTGACATTGCCGCTGGCCGCCGACGTGGTGCGCCTGGATGCCGCGGTGGCGCGGCTGGCCGAGTTGTGCCGCGGCACCGAGGGCGGCGAGGAGGTCACCGCCGACGCGGCGATGCTGCTCGCCGCGGTGGCGCGGGACGGCGTGCGCGCCTGCCTGCGTGCCATCCAGGTGCACGGCGCGTTCGGCCTGACCGACGAGTCCGGCGTGGCGGACTGCTACCGGCACACGGTGGCCATGTCCGGGGTGACGGCCCGGCGCGCGGCGGTGCCCGCCGGACCGCGGCGGCCGTGCCCCACCGGGCCGTCACCCCGGGAACTGGCCGCCCGCCGGACCCGGCCCGAGTGGAACGACACCGCCGCCTCGTTCCCCGGAAACCGTTGCGTGCACGAGTTGTTCGAGGAAACCGTGTGTGCCCATCCGGATGCCCCCGCGCTGGTTTCCGGCGACCGGACGATGACCTACCGCGAACTGAACCACCGGGCCAACCGGCTCGCGACGGTGCTCCGGCGGCACGGCGCCGGGCCGGGGGAACTCGTCGGCGTCTGCCTGGAACGCTCGCCCGAGATGATCGTGGCGGTGTTCGGCGTGCTCAAGAGCGGCGCCGCGTACCTCCCGCTGGACCCGGACTACCCGCCAGACCGGCTGGCCTACATGATCGAAGACAGCGGGACCCGCCTCGTGTGCACGCAGGACTGGATGCGGGAATGGCTGCCGGACCGGGGACCGCTCCTGCTCGCGATGGACGACCTGGACGCCGGCGAACCGGAACCGGACCCGCCACGCCGCGCCACCGCGAGGGACCTCGCCTACGTCATCTACACCTCCGGCTCGACCGGACGGCCCAAGGGCGTCGAGGTCGAGCACGCCGGGGTGGTCAACCGGATGTGCTGGGACCAGCGCGTTTTCGGGCTGGGCCCGGGCGACACGGTGCTGCAGCAGACCTCGCTGAGCTTCGACATCTCGGTGTGGGAGATCTTCGCCCCACTGCTGACCGGCGGCCGGTTACTGCTGGCCAAGCCGGGCGGGCAACGCGATCCGGCCTACCTGATGCGGTTGATCGCCGATGAGCGGGTCACCGCGCTGGGCCTGACCCCGAGCCTGCTCGACGTGCTGCTCGACCTCGAACCCGGGCTCGGGGACTGCCCGGACCTGCGTTACGTGTTCTCCGGCGGGGAAGAGCTCACCTCCCCGTTGTGTGCCCGGTTCTTCGAGCACACCAAGGCGGAGCTGGACAACTTCTACGGTCCCAGCGAAGCCACCGTCGATGTGACCTGGTGGCGGGTGACTCCGGAGGACGTCGAACGCGGGATCCCGATCGGGCGCCCGCTGAGCAACGTCCGGGTGCACGTGCTCGACGAGGACGGGCTGCCCGTGCCCGCCGGGCTGGCCGGTGAACTGCACGTGGCCGGAGCCGGGGTGGCGCGCGGGTACCGCGGCCGTCCCGTGCTCACCGCCGAACGGTTCGTGCCGGACCCGTTCGGCTCACCCGGCGAGCGGCTGTACCGGACCGGCGACCTGGTGCGGCACCGCCCCGACGGCGCGCTGGAGTTCCTCGGCAGGCTCGACGAACAGGTCAAGATCCGCGGTTTCCGGGTGGAACCGGGAGAAGTCGAGGAAGCGCTGCGAAGCCACCGGCAGGTGCGCCAGGCGGCGGTCTGCGCGGTCGACCGGCCCGGCACCCCCGCGCGGCTGGAAGCCTTCGTGGTCGGCGAGGACGGGAGTGAACCGGACGGCGACCGGCTGCGGGCCTGGCTCGGGGACCGGCTGCCTTCGCATCTCGTCCCCGCCGGAGTGCACCCGATTCCGGCGCTGCCCCGCGCCCCCAGCGGGAAGGTCGATCGTGCCGCGCTGCTCGCCGGTCACCTGGCGCCCGCACCCACCGGCCACGGCGATCTGCCGCCCGAGCACCGGCCGCTGGGGGAGCTGGTGGCCGGGGTGCTCGGCGTGCCCGAAGTCGGCCCGGACGACGACTTCTTCCGCCTCGGCGGCAGCTCCCTGCAGGCGGCGCGGCTGGTGCACCGGGTCGGCCGGGAACTCGGGGTGGACCTGCCGCTGGGCGCGTTCCTGCGGCGGCCGACCGTCCGCGGCCTCGCGGTCGCACTGACGGGGGAATCCGCATGACCCCGGTGACCCTGTACTGCCTGCCGCACGCCGGTGGCGGCATCTCGGCCTACGCCGGATGGCGCGAGGAAGCCCCCGATGGGCTCGACGTCCAGCCGGTGCGGCTACCCGGCCGTGACGGTGACCCGGGTGAGCACTGCCAGCGCATGGACGACCTCGTCACCACGCTGGTGGGTGACCTCACCGCGTTGCCGTGCGCGCTGTTCGGCCATAGCGTCGGAGCAGTGGTTGCCTTCGAACTGGCCAGAGCCGCCACCGCGGCCGGTCGCGCACCACGGGCGCTGTTCGTCTCCGGCAGCGTGGCGCCACCGCGGGCGGCCGGGCACGACCAGCCGCGGCGGGACCTGCCCGACGACGAGTTCGCCGCCGAGGTCGAACGCCTCGGCGGCGTGCCGCCGGAGCTGCTGGCCGATCCGGAGAGCAGGAGCGTGCTGCTGCCGCGGCTGCGCGCCGACTACACGATCGCCGAAACCTACGAATACCGGCCGGGGCCGCCGCTCGACTGCCCGATCTCCGCGTTCGCCGGGCGAGCCGACCCCGCCGTCGGAGCGGCGGACCTGGACGACTGGGCCGAGCACACCACCGCCACCTGCCGCGGGCGGCGGCTGCCCGGTGACCACTTCTACCTGACCACGGCCCGGCCACTGCTCCTGCGCGCGATCGGCCGGGATCTGGAGCTGTGATGGAGAACGCCGTGCCGCGCGGCCCTCGCTGGCTGATCGGGATCAACCTGCTGGTGCTGTACCTGGTCTGGGGATCGACCTACCTGGCCATCCGGATCATGGTCGAGACGATCCCGCCGCTGTCCGGCGCCGGTGTCCGGTTCGTCGTCGCCGGCGGGCTGCTCTACGGCT
Source organism: Amycolatopsis albispora (assembly GCF_003312875.1). NCBI lineage: Bacteria > Bacillati > Actinomycetota > Actinomycetes > Pseudonocardiales > Pseudonocardiaceae > Amycolatopsis > Amycolatopsis albispora. Next base: position 2,692,925 of record NZ_CP015163.1, on the reverse strand, counting down.
GGTGCGCGCTGCGCTCCCGCCGCTGGCTGCTGCTCGACCGCGCCGAACTCGGCGGCGCCGCGCTCACCGGGGTGCTGATCATCGGCGGTGGTCTCGGCCTGCTCACCCTCGGGGAGCGCACCGTGCCGTCCGGCCTGGCGGCGCTGGTGATCGCCTCGATGCCGTTGTGGGTGGCGGTTTTCCGGCTGCTGGCGAAGGAACGGCCGCGACCGGCCGTGCTGGTCGGCTTGGTGATCGGGTTCAGCGGCGTGGTGGTGCTGCTGGCGCCGTCCGGATGGGGCGGTCCGGTGGCGTTCACCGGGCTGATGATCCTGGTGGCGGCCGCGATCGCCGAGGCCGTGGGGTCCTTCTACACGCCGCGGGTGCGGCTGCCGGAGAACGCGCTGCTGACGGCCGGGGCGCAGATGCTGGTGGCCGGGCCGCTGCTGATCGCCGTTGGCCTGCTCGCCGGTGAGGAGCTGGCACCGTCGGCCTGGTCCGGTGATTCGTGGTGGGCGCTGCTGTACCTGATCGGCCCGGGCTCGATCCTCGCGTTCGGCTCGCTGATCTGGCTGCTGACCCGCGCACCAGTAACCGTGGCGACGACCTATGCCTACGTCAACCCGGCCGTCGCGCTGCTGCTGGGCTGGCTGATCCTGGACGAACAGCTCACCCCGGGCATCCTGGCAGGCGGTGCCCTGATCATCACCGCCGTCATCCTCGTGCTGTGGGGTGAACGGCAGGAGACGGCCGAACGGGAACCCGCAGCCGCCGACCACCACCGAGGCCGCGAGCCGTAGCCTCCACGAACCGACAACGGAGGACGCAGTTGCTCAACGAGTACCGGCCCGGCGGGGTCGGCTGCGCTCAGCCGAAGATCCGCGCACGCAGGACCTTGACGGTTTCCCGGGAGGCCACCAGGTCCAGCGTGTCGAACTGCAGCGACCACCGCTGCGGCCCGGTGCGCTCGACCATGGCGAACGGGATCGGCCTGGCGTCGCCGCCGCCGTGGGCGGTCGCGGTGCCGAGCCACTCCTGGTAGGTCGTCGCGCCGGAGCGCACCGTGACGCCCGGCTCGAGGCGCAGGTCGTTCACCTTGCCGAAGAACCGGTCCAGGTACGCCGTCAGCGACGTGCGGCCGGTGATCGGCGCGGTGAGGCCCGGCCCGCTCAGGCTCGCCGTGCCGGAATGGCCGGCCACCAGCGCTTCGCTCTTTTCCCGCTGCCACAACAGTTGCCGGACAGCCGTCGGCAGTTCGACGCCCGGCCGCGGGTCACCAGGTGACGACGTGATCCCCTCGAAGAGGCCGGGCAGCGGGTGCTGCGCGTCGGCCACCGGTTCGAACAGCTCGACCTGGTCCCACGATCGCCTGCCGTCCTGCACCCTGGCCGGTTCCCGCTCACCGAAGATCAGCCGGTGCGTGGTCCGGAACGAAACCGCCTGCCCGTTGACGGTGCCGGTGTTGCGTGCTTCGACAAAGGCGACCTTCCCGTCCGGGCTCGCGGTCACCTCCTCCGGGACGAAGCGGTAGTCGGGCACCAGCCGGTTCACGCCTTCGATCTGCGCGCGGATGCCCGCCGGGGTGTCGATGGGCTGCTGGAGCCCGCTGTCCCACAGCCGGGCCGAGCCGTCGGAGACGAACAGGTTCAGGTAGGCGTCCACGTCCCGCGGATTGTCGCCCCAGGCGGTGTACGCGGCCATGAAGGTGCGCACGTTGGCGGGCAGTTCGGTGAACCCCGCTTCGGCGGGGGCCGCCAGTGCGGCGAGTGCGGTGGTGGCGGCGAAGGCACTGACCCAGGCGCGCAAGGGTTTCTCCCAGTTCTCGGGGCAGCGGCTCTGCCCGGTGCTCGCCAGCCTGGCCAGGATCGGGGGCCGAGTCGATTACCCCGGAGGTAACTGCTGGGATCCCTCCGGTGGAATGGTAGGCGACCCACAACGCTTACTCGAGCGAACAAGGTGGCGGCGGTGCGAAGTCAGCTGAGAGGGCGGCGGGATGGGTAGGGGAACGGTGACGACGTTCGACACCGGGGCGGGCGAAGGCTCGATTCGTGCGGACGACGGTGGCTTCGACGTGTTCGTGTGCACGGCGAGCATGGGGTCGCCCGGGCCGGTGTCGTTGAGGGCGGGCGACCGTGTGTCGTTCGAGTTGGTGCGTGGCCCGAAAGGGTGGGAGGCGACCGGGGTGCGCCTGCTCGGCTCGCGTCGGACCGCGCCCGGCCGGCGGGCGTCGCCTGCCGAGGAGGAGCGTTTCCGGAAGGGCCTTCGCGGGGCGATCGACCGGCAAGCTGGTTCGCGGCGCCGCGTGGACCAGCGGCGGGCCCGGCGACGGCGAAACGTCGTCCTCACCTTGATCACCGTGGCGCTGGTGGCGTGGGTGGTCGCCTCGCTCTCGGGTGAGATCCGCTGGCTGACGGGCGCCGTCCTGTTCCTCATCGCGGTTGTCCTCATCCTGATGGGCGCCGCCTCCCCGTCGAAGGAGCACGACAAACGGGCCGCCGACAACCGACGCGGCTGGTGGGGCCCGTAAGCCCGCGATCCACGCGGTGGAACTTCTGTCCGTGGGCGAAGTGACAATGGACCTGCCCGGCTCCGCACTTCGCCGAGGCACGGGGGACACGCCGATTCCTCGCTATCGTGATCGGCCAGTGGCGTCGACGACAAGGAGCACCCTCCCATGACGGCTTCGGTCCGGCTGCACGTCAGCGAAGAACTTCCCGCGATGCTGGCCCGGATCGACGCGCTCGGCGAGGCGGTCGACGCGGACGCGGACGCGGCGGAGGAACTCGGCAGGCTCACCGACGACACCGCGCGGGCGCTACTGGACGCGGGCATCGTCCGCGCCGGGCTGCCGCGCGAGCTCGGCGGCCACGAGTTCTCCCCGTGCCAGCTGATCGAGACGCACGAGCGGCTCAGCTACCACGATGCCGCGGCCGGGTGGACGATGATGGCGCTGCAGCTGGTCACCGGCACGACCGCCGCCTATCTCGGCGCGGTCGCGGCGGCGGATTTGTTCCCCGACGTCGCGGGCGGCGAGTACGCGTTGCTGGCGGGGCACGGGACCCGGCCGGGCAGGGCCGTCGTGGTGGACGGCGGCTACCTGGTGAGCGGCAGCTGGCAGTTCGCCTCCGGGATGTCGCTGGCCACCCACATCCACAGCGCGATCCAGGTCGAGGGCACCGGGGAGCTTCGCGTGCTGGCGATGCCGAAGTCGCAGGTGGAGCTGGTGGACAACTGGGACGTGCTCGGGCTGCGGGCGACGAACAGCATCGACTACCACTGCACCGACGTACTCGTCCCGGAGACGCACACCTATGCGGCGGCGACCAAGGAACCGGCGCACGGTGGCGCGGTCTACCGCGCCGGCCTGGTGAACCTGGCCGCGGTCGGGCACACCGCCTGGGCGCTCGGCGTCGGGCGGCGCCTGCTCGACGAGCTGAAACTGGTGGCCGCGGCCAGGTCGGGCACGCGCAACGCCGCCGTCGACACCGCGCAGTTCCACGCCGAATACGCGAGCGCCGAGGCGAAGCTCCGCGCCGCGCGGGCGTGGGCGATGCAGGTCTGGCGCGGCAACGAAGAGACCCTGGCCGCGGGCGAGCTGCTCAGCACCGAGCAGGACACCCTGATCAGGCTGGCGCTCAACCACACGACGTGGACGGTGTCGGACATCGGGCAGACGGTGCATCGCTGGGCGGGTACGGCGGCAATCCGGCGCGGCCCGATCGACCGGTTCCTGCGTGATCTCGGCACCGGCACCCAGCACATCACCTCCAACCCGGTGGTACTGCAGAACTGCGGGACGTGGCTCAGCGGCGCACAACCCGGGGCGCACTGGGAGTTCCTCGACCTGGTGCCAGCTCCGGACGACGCGCATTCGCCCTGACCCGCCTTACTCGGTCGTCGTGTACCCATGGGCGCCGTCCATGTCATACCCTCCTGCTCTTGAATCTTCGTGGCGGACCTGGGCCGGCTGGTGCATGATCATGCGGTGACGGAGGCTGCGGCGTTCACCCTGGCTGAGAACTGGCATGGCGGCTTCTACGAGCTTGCCTTGGAGCTCGGGCCGACCAGTGACGCGCGGTTGGCGCGTGCGCTTACCGCGTTCGGTGAAGTCGTTGCTGTTCCGGCCTGGTACGGGAGTCACGACCGTGAACCGCATGAGCAAGCTGCTGTCGGCTGCACGTTCGAGTCCTTGCGGCGCTATCAGCACTTGCGCGGGATCGTTGCACTGCCAGACGGGACACCGGTCGTGTGCGGAATGGTGGCCATTCGCGAGGACGGCGGGAGCGACTGGCTGGACTTCTACCTGCCGCTGGGCGCGTTGGAACGCGCTGTCCCACAGGTAGCTGCCTTCCCTTACCCGGTTGACGCCGATGGTGCGTTGGCGCACCTGACCTGGCGGTGGCCGATCGACGACTGGCTGGCTGACATCGGCAGGCGGCTCCATGCCCGTGCCGGCTACTCGCTCGGCCTGATCGGGGAGGAGGTGTCCGGCCGGGTTTATGCCGCCGACCTCGACGGGGAACCACCACCTGAGCAACGCGGCATCGGCTACCTCATCCCAGCCCACGGCGAAGTCCGCTATTGGCGCGCGACGCAGTAGGGACTGCGGTGGCGACGGGCCAGGGTGCAGCTTCGCCGGCATGTCCGGCGGCCCGGTCAACCCGATCGCGGGACTCGCGCCCGGCAGGGCGTCGCACCCAGCACCGCCTGGGAAACGACCAGGCCGGCGCCGGGCCTCGGTCCACTGTGGAGTGAGGACAGTTGCGGGACGCGGACTTTCACCAGCCGTTCGTCAACTACGAGCGCTGAGGTGAAATCCGGAACTCGCCTTCGCCGTGCCCGGACTGACCCTCGCCGGTGGGCGCTACCGGCTGCTCAGCCAGTTGGGGCGCGGCGGTTACGGCCGCGTCTGGCTGGCCGAGGACAGCGCACTGGGCGTTCAGGTGGCCGTCAAGGAGGTCGCCGTTCCCCAGGGACGGGCGAGCTGACCCCCCGAGATGATCGAACGGGCTTCGCTGGAGGCACGCAACGCCGCCCGGCTGCGCGACCACCCGAACATCGTCACCGTGCACGACGTGCTCGTCGAGCGCGGGGTGCCTGGACGGTCATGCAGTACGTTCCCGACCGCTCGCTGGCCGACGAGGTCGACCTGCCCGAGCCGGTTCCCGTGGCGACGGCCCAGCACGTGGCGGTGGCCATGCTGTCGGCACTGTCGGCCTGCCACGAAGCCGGTGTCATCCACCGGGATGTCAAGCCGACAACATCATGCTCGCCAAGAACGGCACGCCGATGCTCGCCGACTTCGGCATCGCCAAGGCCGCCGGGCAGGCGACCGTGGCCGAAGGCGGCATGGTGATCGGCTCGATCCCCTACCTCGCGCCGAGCGCGCCAAGGGACAGCCCGCGGTGCCCGCTTCCGACCTGTTCTCGCTGGGGGTGGCCCTGTTCCAGGCCGTGGAGGGGGTTTCGCCGTTCGACCGGGGTTCGGGCATGGCGACGCTGTCGGCGGTCCTGCTGGAGGAGCTGCCCGAGCCGGTGCGTGCCGGGCCGCTCACCCCGGTAATCCAGGACCTCACCGGCAAGGACACCGGCCTGCGGTTGACCGCCGCGCAGGGCACCGCCCTGCTGTCCGGCCAGCCACCGAGGCGCCGCCCGCACAGGACGAGTTCGCCGTCGTCCTCCAGCACGCGGGGCGCAAGAAGATCCAGGTCATCAAGGTCGTCTACGAGGACCTCGGCCTCGGACTTGCCTTGCGAGACGCCAAGAACCTGGGCGAGGCCGTTCCGCGGACGATCCTGAAGAAGGTCTCCCGGCAAACCGCCGAGGACGCGAAGCGGAAAATCGAGGCGGCCGGGGGCAGCGTCACCGTGACACCGAGACAGGCGGCGCCGGGACCGAACCGGGAATAAGCTGTCGTAACTGGACTCGGGAGGGCTGCTGTGGACCGTCAATCCAAGGTCAACTTGTTGCGGAAGCTGCGAGACGAGCTTGAATGCGGATGTGCGTCCAGCGCGCGCTGGCACGCCCGCCGGATCCGCTCCTTGGAGAGGGAGATCTACGGCCCCGACACCTTGGTCAAGCAGGACGATGTGGTCGCGAAGAACATGCGGGAGTTCTTCTGGCTGCTGCACGACTTCCGCAGGGGCAAGAACGAGCCGGACGCAGAGTACTTGGCCGAAGTGGCTTGCCGGTACGCGCACCTGCTGTGGCATCAGGACAACGAACACGTCGTGGGTGGCGAAAAATTGGAGCGGTCCCGCTTCTCGGTCTTCCTTTCCAGTGGTGGTGGCGGTAGTGAATTCAGCCGGATCACCAAGCGGACGGCGCTGATATCGGACACCTTGCTCCTGACGCACGAGGACACCGCGGACTTCCACGTCGTCGGCACGCAGAATCTCGATCCGGCGAATGAGAAAGCAGCGAAAGCGAAGGAGGACATCCACCGGATCCGGCGGAAGCGGTTTCCCACGCGGGCCGATGGTTACCGTCTTAATCGCGCACGCAGGTACCTCGACCGGAACAGTCGCCGCGAGTCGTTCGGTATCCACTGTCCTGACCTGCCCGCCTTGGGGGAGTGGCTCCTGGATGCGGAGCCGCTGCTGAAGGCGGGCCTGGCGTGGTACCTCCCCCGGTATGCGACGGCGGCGGAGGAGGTCGTGCACGGCCAGGCACTGGGCAGGATGACGTCGCCTCAACGAGTTGGCGCCGTGGACTACCTGGTGAAGGACGGGCGGGCGATTGCCGCCACGACGGAGGAGCCCGTGAAGAGCCGGCTGGTCCGGCCGATCTTGGCCATCGACCTTCCTTTTGTCGATGGGATCGAACTGCGCGAATTCAGTAAGATCACTGTCGAAGAATTCAGTGCGTACTCGGCCTTTCGCGATTTCATGCGGCAGCGGTTCCTGGACATGGACGAAGCCGTCGACGACGTGCGGTCCGAGACCGAACTCGCCAAGCTGGGCCTGCAGATCAAGGACGAAGTCCGTGCGATAAGGTCCGAGATGGACAAGGTGAAGCGGAAGAAGTCACTGGCCATGTCCGGGGCGGCCGTCGGTACCGTGGGAGCGGTTCTCGTCGCCGTGTACGGTCCTGCGTTGCAGGCCGCGGTCGCGACTCTGGGAGCAACCGGCGGGCTGTGGGGCATCATCCACGCCAAGGCGGAAAACACTACTCGTGATCTCCGCGACAGCAAGTGGTATTACGTGTGGGCCCTGATGAAGAAGAACCCCAACCACATTATCTGATGAGCACCGGCATGGACTACGGCGACGCGATTTCCACGCTTATTTCCTGGGCCAGGACCCGGCCGGACGTGCGGGGGCTGGTCCTCACCGGATCCGCTGCGGAGGGCACGGCCCACCCTTTGTCGGATCGGGACATTCAGGTTTTCGCCACGGACGTTCCGGCGTTGCTCGAGGACGAGTCCTGGTGGACGCGGCTCGGTGAAGTTCTTGTGGTCGAACGACTCGAAGACGATGACGGCAATCCCACCCGGCTCGTGTACTACGCCGGCGGCAAGCTCGATTTCACCCTGCTGCCGGCCGTCGCCTTCGCCGGGCGCAGCTATGACCGGCCGTTCAAGGTGCTCCTCGACAAGGACGGCGCCGCCGGCACCGTCGTACACCGGCCGGAGGTGGCGATGGCGCCGGAGGCCGACGAGTTCAGCGAGTCGGTCAACTGGGCGTGGGCCGCGGCCCTGATGGCGGCCAAGGCGATCGTGCGCGACGAGCCGTGGTCGGTGAAGCTGCGGGACCACGATCTCAAGGAAGAACTCCTGCGCATGATCGAGTGGGAGCACCGGGCGCGCTACGGCAGCGGCTTCGACACCCGGTACCTGGGCACCCGCCTGCGCCGCTGGATGGACAGCGACGTGCAGGCCGAGCTCGAGCGGTGCTGGTCCGGATTCGGCGCGCGGGACAGCGAGCAGGCCTTGCTGGCCACCGTCAGCCTGTACCGAAGGCTCGCCGAACGCACGGCCCGGCACCTCGGGTTCCCGGTGTTCGATCACGAGCGCGTGGCAGCGGAGTTGCACACCATTCTCCGCTCGGGCACGAAATAGTACCGGGCTCGACGTCGCCGTCGGTGGATCACGATGCCGCCGCGGCGGTCGGCACCCCGATGACCGTGGAACTCCGCGAACGCATGGCCGCGGGCTTCCTCGTGACCAGCGAACTCCACCAGCAGTCACTCGACGAAACCACCCATCCCGACCAGGACGTCGCCGAACTGAGCGCCTGGTTGTCGGACGCGCTGCGCACCGATCAACGCAGGCCGGTTACCGGTGCGGATCGCCACCGAGGCCATCGCCTCCGCAGGTCCGTTGGTGGGGCGCTCGTAGTCCGTCCACTTTGGGCATCCGGATGCCCGGCAACACGACGTCGGGCCGCAGGCGTCGCGCCAGCCGGAACCCGGTGCACCGAGGTCGTCGGCGACGACTACGCGTCGTTTCGCAGCATGCCGACCAGGCGGTCATCTGTCTGCGCGATCCTTGGCCAGGAGTTCCGCCGTGAGTTCCAGGCAGCGGGTCCGGGCAGGGGAGAAGCCATAGGGCATCTTCGTGACCGCTTCGGAGACGCTCATCCGCGCGGGCTCCTCGCCCGTCAGGTCGGCGTCGTAGGTCTCGAAGAGCTTCTCCTCGTCGATGTCCAGCCCGTCCGCCTCGATGGCCTTCTCCAAAGCTTTGTGGTGGGCGTGTCGCTGCGCGGCGAGTTCTTCGACGCGGGGGTCATGGGGATCGACGCCGTCGTCGAGGGCGGCTTCCGCGGCGTCGAGACGGTCGTCCTCGGCCCGGAGGTCTGGGTGGGTGGCCAGCACGATGGACACGCTCGCCTGGACAGCGGCGCCCAGCGGGCCGAAGACTCGTTCCGTGACCAGCAGGGTGTCCAGGTCGGAGCGGCGCAGTGCGCCCGGGGGCAGGTGGCTGAGCCGGTCCGTCACCAGTTCGGAGAGCAGCCCGAGGGGGCTGCCCACGGCCCGCAGTCGCTGGACAACGGCGCGCTGGCGTTTGATGGCGGACTCCTTGGCGGCCAGGGTTTCCTCCAGTCGGCCCAGGCTCTCCTCGATGCCCCGGGTTTCGTCGAAGGCGGCCCGCATGTCGTCCAGGCTGATGCTGGCCTCTGCCATCCTGCGGATCCACAGCAAGCGGATCATGTCGTCGTAGCCGTAGCGGCGGCGGCCGTCCGCGCCCCGCTCGGGCTCCGGCAGCAGGCCGATCTCGTGGTAGTGGCGAATCGCGCGCGGGGTCGTCCCGGCGAACGCGGCCGCGTCACCGATCTTGACCTGGTGGGGAGGCGTGAAGGAGAGGTGCATCGCGGAGGGTGCCTTTCGTGCCGTGGTACCCCCACGACATCACATGCCGCTACGGCACGTGCAACACACACCACTCAGGTTGTCCTGGTCCAGGACATGTTGGCGACGGTGGATCGGCGGCGGGCGGGGTCACACCGCGGCTTCGCTGGCGATCGCGGCGCGCACCGGCAGGTCGCTGACTTGCGGAAACAGAGAATCTGCTGCGCGAGATGGCTTCGTGCGCATACGCCGCTCCAGTTTTGCTCCAGCTCTGGGGCTGATGTCACGTTCACAGAGAAAGTGGGCGAGCACCTCTTGCGGCACGGTCTGGCCGAGACCGCCATGGCCGGGCTGGTCGCGTCATGAAGGATGCGGGCCGATTCCATCCCGCCCGATGCCGCTAAGCGGGTGCGATTTCCGGCCTTTTATAGTCGGGAGTGAACGTGTTAACGACAATGGACACAGCAGATCCTTCCTGTCACTTGCGCAGGTGGGCAACGGGTGTCGTTCACCTGACGGCACGCCAGCTTCAACTGAACGGAAATGACGTCCGTGTAATTCCAGCTCGAGTGCCGATTTTCAGGCATTCGTGGTCGATCAAGCCCGGCGCCTTGCGGGGCGTCGAAAACCCGTGTTAACCTCGAGTTATCAGGGAGGGGGAAGTATGAGTATATGGAGCAGGATGGCGGCTGTCGGCATGTTGCTGGCCGCGCCATTGACGGTTTCAATAACGGGAACATCTGCGGCTGCGACGGCCGAGGGCGGAGCACAGGTGCAGGCCACCTGTGATCCAGGGCGAATCTGCTTTTGGGTAGGACCGAACTACACGCATCTCAAGTTCAGTTTGACACCGACGTCTTCCGGCAGTTGCAGCATCATCCCCTCGCCGTGGGGGTATCGATCGGTGCAGAACAACTCGGGCTACCTGCAAAAGGTGTATAAGAGCGCGAATTGCACAGGGGCAGTCATGGTGCCAATTGGGCATGGCAATAGAATTGCCGACCTGGGGGCGGCCTACGTTTCAGTTGGCGGCAACTAAAGCAACCGCCGGCCGCGCGGCCGAGCGCGGCGCCTGGCCCGGGATCCTGGGAAACAGGAGCGGGCCGAGGTGCTTGGTGCTCACGGAAAGTGGTGGTATTCGCGAACGGATTGACTGCCGACGTCGCCGTAGGTGGGCGGCGGTATGTGGTGAAGGGCATCGTTGTTACTTAGACGTGGCCTCTACGGGGTGATGAGCCTGGTCCGCCGGACTCGGATCCGCGGCGTTACCGGCGCTTTCGATAAGGGAGGAGACTACCAATCGGCCGAGCCCAAGCCCACGTGCGTCGGGAGGTGCCATCACCTTCTCGATGTCCGCGGAATGCGCGAACGCCGTGTCAGGACGGCGCCGCCACAGACCGATGGCCTCGGCTCGGTGGTCGGCCAGCGCGACCACGAACGCGGCGTTCCCCGATCGGACGGTGAGCAGTAATCCCTCCAGCCATGCATCGGTCTCGGCCGCGCTCGGCGGTGACGGATAGCCGATCGCGCCCCCGGCCTCGGCGACGTCGTGCACTACGCGGTGGATCTGGGTACGTAGCTGGGTGTCGGCGCGAGTGGGCCAGAGCAGTTCGATCTTCGGCGGCATAGTCGGTCATTCTCGCAATCGGCTCCGTCACCGGAGCCAAGCCGGACTTCGCTCGCTTGGGAGTGGACAGCGCCGTTGGTCGACTGGGCGCATCGACGATGTTCTGGCAGTGGTGGTTCCCGCGGACGTCGCTGATCGGGCATGCTGTACCGGTCAAGGTCCGCGCCGGTCGCGACGCCGGTACGAACCGGCTTACCGCGGAGAATCACGTGGCTCGGTACTCTGCGGCTGAGAGGGGAGTTGAGGATGTCGAACAGGCCCGAGCAGGTGCCGCCCGCAAATCCGCACTTCGTCAATCAGGTCGCTGTTCTCGGCAGGGCGACGGAAGCGGTGCGGCAGGCGCAGGCCGACGGGCGCCCCGCGACGGTGGTGTTCGTCGGCGGTCCCGGAACAGGGAAGACCGCTGTGGCGCTGAAGCTGGCGGAGCGAGTGCGTGAATTGTATCCGGACGGTCAGCTCTTCGCGCGGTTGAACGACGACCTGGACGACCACGGCGCCGAAGCGGCAATTCTGCGTGAGTTTCTGCATGAGCTGGGGGTGGACCGGACGGAGCTGCCTGATCGGCTGGATGCCGTGCGGGCCATGTTTCATTCCCTGACCAGGGATCAACGCCTGATGGTCTTTCTGGATGGCGCGATTCGTGGTAGCCAGGTGCGCATGTTGCTGCCGGGCGGTGCCCGGTCACTGGTGATCGTCACCGAGGCGCAGCCGCTGGGTACGCTGGGGGCGCACGGGCCGGTTACTTTTGTTGACCTCGAGCCGCTGGAGGACGCGGCGGCGCTCGCGCTGTTCGAGCGTGTGCTCGGTGAGTCCGTGGTGGCGCGGGAGCGCGCGGTGATCGAGGAGATCATCCAGCTGTGTGACCAGCTTCCGCTCGCACTCACCGTGGTGGCGGCCATGTTGCTGCGGTTCCCCCAGCGCCCGGCCGAGCGGCTGCTGCGGGAGCTGCGGGACGAACGCCGCCGGGTGCGCGCCCTTTCCCGCGATGACGACGTGTCCGTGTCCGCGGCATTCAATCTGGCCACTCGCTGGCTGAGCGACATCGCGCGCGACTGCTACTACGCGGTGGGATCGGTACCCGGGAGCGGCACCTGGAGCGTCGGCGTGCTGGCCGCCGCACTGGAACGGCCCGAGGTCGAGGTCGAAGAGGGGTTGCGCGATCTGGTTGAGGCCAGGCTCGCCCAAGAGCTGGCCGATGACCAATTTCTGGTTCGCGACCTGGTTCGCCTGCACGCACGAGAGATCGATCCGGCCGAGCCCGAAGAGCGTGAGCGCCGGAGTGCGCGTCTGCTCCTGCATTGGTTCGACGGAACGGTGGCCGCGGACGAGTTGATCGCACCGGCACGTCCCTGGCGGGCGCGGTTCGTGCCCGCGCGGCGCTTGACGGTCCGGCACTCCGATCTGGCGGCCGCTACGCAATGGTTGCACCGAGAGCGCACCAATCTGCGTGCCGCGGTGGAATACGCCTACAGCGTGGGTGAGGATGAGCTGGTCGCCCAGTGGTGTGTGGTGCTCTGGCCGTTCTACGAGGCCGGCAAGTTCCTTGACGAGCTGCTGGCCACCCACCAGCTCGGCCGAGTCGCCGCGGAACGCTCGGGTGACGCCGCGCTGGGAAGTCTTCTCGCGACGCAGGCCGGTTTCGCGCACTATCTGCGTCGTGAGGTCGACAAGGCAATCAGCGACTTCCGTAGCGCGACCGATCAGGCGCGCGAGGTCGGTGACCGTGAGCTGGAGGCGTCCGCGGTGGAGGGGTGGGGGCTCGCCTTGCATGCCGCCCAACGGGATGCCGAGGCGCGAGAGCTGTTGAGCCGTAATCTGGAGCTGGCCATGGCGATCGGTGTCCCTCGCCGGATCGCGCTGGCCCGGCTGCACTTGGCCAAGGTGCTGGCGCCGGAGGCCGCGCTGTCCTTGCTCGACCAGGCAGGCGAGTATTTCCAAGTCCACGGGGAGACGGTCAACGCGGCGAAGGTCGAGACCTGGCAGGGCATCAAGCATCGGGAAGCGGGAACGCTCGAGGACGCCGAGTGCGCACTGTCGCACGCGCTCACGGTCATGGCGGAGGCTCGTCGGCGCTTCGATGAGGCCGTGGCGCTCGAGGCGCTGGGCGACGTCGCCGTCAGCGCCGAGCAGCCGGGCCTGGCGCGCGAGCACTACGCGCAGGCTTTGGTGATCTTCGAGGATCTGCGGTTCGCGATCAACAGTGACGCGGTCAGGGCCAAGATCACTGCGCTGGGTGAGGCCGGCGAATGACGAACACGGTATGCCGGGCAGCACCAGTGACGAGTTCGAACTCCGCGGGTAGCTCGCTCAGCGATCGCCCGGCCCCCACCCAGGAGAACACCGCCGACGCGCACAACGCCCCTGCGCCAGGAGGGGACTCGAAAGCCAGCAGCTGATCGTCGGTGCCGGCGAACCAGCGCCCCCGCGGATCTTGAGCGGCCGCGACGACACACCCTGGCATCGCCGCGAGGGTCTGTCGGATCCACTCGTCCGGGTGTGGGCCGGGGCGGTGGTCGATCACCACGTCGGCCAGTTGGAGCCAGCGTTGCCGAGGCTCGTCGGTGCCCACGGCCAGGTGCGCGGTGCGGCTGCGCAAATCGCGCTCGCGCAGCCGTTCAGCCGGATAGCGCACCACTTCGGCCCACGTGTCGTGATGCCAATGGCACTCGACGAGACATGCCTCCGGGAGGGGAAGTACTTCGGTGCTCACGGGGACGGCGGTCGTTTCGGCCTCCCAGGTCGGTTGTGTCAGATCCAGCTGGCCGTAGATGGCGGACCGGAGTAGCGCGGTGGCCTGGCCTGGTGCGGAGGACGCCAGCGCGCGTAGCTCGGCCAGCGCCATGGGATCGTGCTTGTCCACGGCGTCGGCGACCTGCTTGAGCAGTGGCTGGCCACGGTCCAGTCGGGGAGCGGTGGCCAGCATGAGCGCGATGGGCGAGTCCGCGGCGACGGCGTTGTCCGGCGTAGCGGCCAGGAGAACCGGGCGGCCCAGGGCTGCCGCGTAGTAGGTCACCGATCCGTGGTCCCCGATCACCGCCTCGGAGGCGATCAGTGCGCCCTTCCAGCCCTCCAGTTCGGGAAGCAGCAGCACACCGGATCGTCGGGCGGCGGAGAGCCAGCCGCGCACCTGCCACGCCGAGTGCCCATGCCAGATGTTCGGGTGCAACGCGACCGCGACCCGGAACTCGTCGACCGGAAGCTCCAGCGCCAACCGCCGCGGCAGATCCGGGTCAACGGACAACAGGGACTGCGGCCCCCATGTCGACGAGACGACCACCAGCCGTTGCCCGTTGCGGACGCCCAGTGCTCGCCGATAGGTCTCGCGGAGGACGTCGCTGGCGAGCAGGCGATCGAACGTCACATCGCCGGCCACGAGCGCCCGGGGAACGGCTTCCGGGCACGCCAGGCGCAGCCGTGCGACCTGTTCGTCGTGTGACAGCGCGATGATCGACGGAACTACTTTGCCTTGGTGAGTAAGCCATTCGCGCGAAAGCCCGAACACCGGCTTCCGGCTTCCGGCTCCCGGCTCCCGGCTCCCGGCTCCCGGCTCCCGGCTCCAAAAATTTATTGTATCCCATTCCGTGAGGAATAGTGATCAGCGGCATGGGGAGATCATGCAGATTTCCGCCGTAGCTGGCTGCGATGGCGAGATCGAAACCGGAGGCGAGAGCGTCTTCCCAGGTAAAGTACGCTGCGCCCATCGATTTGAGAAAATCGACTGTATCGTTGTGGAAAGCAGATGACCGGGTGCAGGTGAACGCGATTCGCAGGCGGGGGTCGGCGGTCAGGGTCGGCAGGACGTCCAGCAGTCGGGTGGCCGCAGTCACGTTGTGCGCAACCGCGAGTATGGACCGTTGCGGCGTCAGTGTTTGCCACTGTCTTTCCGGGAAGGTCCAGTGCGTTTCTGGTGCGGTTGGTGACACAACGACGGATGCTACTGCCTGCCGGTTCCCATCCAGGTCAGCCGTGGCGTGTGGTGCCTGGTGGGGTTGATCACCGGGGTGCTCAGGTGCCTGGATCGAGGCGTCGAGTCTGAGATCGATGAGCGCGGCGGCCTCGCTTTCGCTTGCCCCGGTGGCCGTGGTGCATGTGTGGTCGTGCCTGGTGGTGGCGGAGGCCAGGGCACAGCGCAGGAGGCCGCGGCGACCAGCGTGGTGGACTGGCTTGGTGCCGACCATGAACCGGTGGTCAGACCGGCGGGCGGGCGTAGGTGACCGAGTAGGGGTTGCCGTGGATGACGAACGGCAGCGTGCCGCCGTTGTCCTGCACGAAGGCGTTGATCCGCCAGGTGCCGCACCCGCTGGCCGGCTGCGTCACCGTCAGCTGCCCGAGGAGCCGCAGGTGGTGCAGATTCCCGCTCACCGCCGCCGTTTCCGAGGGCGTGGCCTGGGCGACGCAGCCGGGCGCGGCTGAGGACGGCGTCGCGACCGTCCGGAATCGCACCATCGCGGTGTTGGCCTTGCCGGGATAGGTGGTGCCGTCCGGGCAGGCGTTGCCGCCGTTGCCGTAACAGCTCGTGGCGAACAGATCGGTGGTGGCGAGGAACCTGGTGGCTCCCGGCAATGGGGTGTAGTCCACCGGGTTCACCTGCTTGCCGGGTGCGTCCATCCCGAGGAACGTGTTCTGCGAGGACCCGAATGTCTGCGCGAAGCCCTCGGGGTCGATGGCTCCGTCGATGTCGCCGATGAAGCCGCTGTACAACCTGGCGGTCTCGCGGCCGGGCTGGCCGGGCTGCCCGGCCGCGTACCCGTCGAGGACGTACGCCCGCAGCAGGCACTCGTAGTTGCCCGTAGTGGCCGGCTTGAACAGCATGCGCACGACGAGGGTGACCCTGCCGCCGCCGTGCAGCAGGTTCTGGCCGCTCCAGATCTGCCCGTGCTGGGTCGCCGTGTTCGGCAGCGTCGTGCCGCCCACCGGCTGGCAGGTGATCTTGTGGCCGATCGCGATGGCGGACACCGCGCCGTCCACCCGGCCGTCGCCGACCTCGATCTCGCTGCGGAGGTTGTGGGAAGTGCCCGCGGTGACCGTGCCGAGGACGAGCCGGGCGCGGACCTCGCCTTCGCCGCCGGGTGACTCCACCATCGTCACCGGCGCGGCCTCGGCGATCTTGTCGTAGGCGTGGGCGATTCCGGCGAGCACCGGGACCAGGAGCAGGGCGCTGAGTGTGGCCAGGAGGGTTCGCACGCCTCCCACCATGCCGCAGGCGACTACGCTTTGCACGCGGTTCAACACGGATCGCCGGGCTCACTTCTTCTGATCGGGATGGGCTGGGACCGGTCCCGGCCTGCTCCGTGCGTTGAATGCGCGCGTGGGCGAGGACAAGCTGGCAGCACGATGCGGATCTTGCCCGCCGCTACGATTCGCCGTGTGGCTGCGGAACAAGCACTGCAGGCGGACGAGGGCCACGAGCGGGCGGCCGGGCGCTGGACGCCGGCAGCGGGCCTTCCTGCTGCACGAGTCGGCCCGTCCACGTCGTCGACCACTACGTCGACTTCATCGTTGGCCCGCCCGGACTTCCTTATCGGGTCCTGGATCTGCACGAGCTGGGTGACGCGATGACTTCGGGGAAGCTCACGCCCGGCCAGGTCGCGCACGTCCTGGCCGCCACCCAGGCGTTCGCCGACCGGTACCTGCAGGGCGAGGACCACGACGGGCCGGGCTGGCCGGACTTCCCGCCGGCCGCGCTCGCGCCCGTACGTGACATCGCCATACCCAGCCGCTGCCGCTCACGGTCAGCGGCCGTGCCGGCGGAACTTGTTGCGGTCGCCGGTGATCACCGTGCCGCTGACCGTGCCCGCCACCGAGCGAGTCCCGTGGGCGACGGCGTGCTGGCCGCTGCCCCCCGTCGCAGCCGCCAGTTCGGCGAGCAACCCGGGATCCGCCTCGCGAAGGGCTTTTTTGAGCTTCGCGCGGAGCGCGGCTTCGAAATCCTCGTCACCGGGATTGTCGGCGACGTCGCGGCTGGCGGTGTCGAGTTCGGCGTCCGGCTCACCGCTGTCGCGGTTCATCAGGCGGGTGAGCAGTCGCGCCCCCAGCGCGTGGGTCGCCTGGCCTGCCGCTGCCCCGGCCTCACCGGTCACGGTGTCAGCGTAGTTCTGCGCGGCGTTGAGCACGTGAGGCCAGATGGCGTCGAGGAGTTCTGGTAGTTCGAGTCCCATTGCTCGTTCCCTTCTGCTGGCTTTCGATGTTCGGCCGCGGTGGTGAGTTCGATGAGCCCGGCGCGGATGCGGTGCTGCACCACGCGGTAGACCCTGGGCAGCGCCACCGCGAAGCGTTCGATTCGGTGAGCGGCCTCGGCGAGGGCCGCGACGGCGTGCTCGGGCTCGCCGACGGCGCGCAGGACCGCCCCGTAGATCATCAGCGACCGCACCAGGCCGGGCTCGTAGGCGGCGGGATTCGTGCCGGCCAGTCTTCGGAAGATCCCGGTCGCCTGCACGGCGGTTTGCGCCGCTTCCGCGAGTTCACCACGGTGCAGGTGCAGCGCGGCCTCCGTGCCGAGGGCGGCGCCGAGGTCCGGCCGGTAGCTGTCCGGCTGCCCGTCGACCAGTTGCCGGAACGTACTGACGGCCTGCGCCGCGAGGGACAGGCCTCGCTCGGTCCGCCCGACAGCGGCCAGCCTCAGCGCCAGCGTGTTGAGCGAACTCGCCAGCGCGGGCTGGTACCCGGAGGGCCGGCGGTGCGTCGTTCCGGCCCGGGTGATCTCGATGGCGGTCTCGATTCCCGTGACGGCCGGTGAAGCGTGCACCGTGCCAGCCGGATCGGCGAGATCCCCTGGTGCGAGCAGGAACTCCCGTGCCAGTTCGGCCGGGATGAGCACGGCGGCGGGGGTGCTTCCCACCGCAGGGCTGTGCAGTTCCCCGTAGATACCGCAGGCCCGCTGCACCGTCCGCAGGGCTTCCTCGCGCTGTCCCCGTGCGGCGAGCTGGATCGCGAGGTTGTTGAGTGCCGCGGCGTAATCCGCTTGGTGAACCGCGGGTTCCGCGGCCGCGAGCCGCTCGAAGAGGGCGGTGGTCTGGCGTGCCACCCGGACCGCCCTGCCGAGCTTGCCGACCTCGGCCAGCCGTAGTGCCAGGTTGCTCAGTGCGGCGGCTTGGCGAGCTTGGTATGGACCGGGTTCAACCGTCACGAGGCGGTGGTAGAGGGCGGTGGCCTGGCGTGCCACCCGGACCGCCTTTCCGCGATTGCCGGCCTCCGCCAGCCGCAACGCCAGGTGGTCCAGCCGCGTGGCGTGTTCTGCCAGTACCGGCGCAGGTGCATCACTACCGGGGCGGCAGGTGCGGACCAGCCGCCGCGACACCGCGACCGCGATTTCGGTGCGGGTGACGGTGAAGCCCAGATCGGCCAGGAGGTTGTCCAATCCCCGGACGTAGTCGCCGGAGACGGCGTGCGGGCCGTGGGCGCGTGCAATCACCGCACTCACGCAGCGGCTGAATGTCAATGGCGCCAGGAGCACCGCTGGTTCCACGTACCCCCGCGGGTTGGTCTCTACGAGATGTTCGACAGCGGCGCGGAGCCGCTGGAGCCCGGCCGGGTAGTTGCGCTCGGCGTCCGGCGTGGACAATGCCCTGATCAGCACCCGCGCCGATGTTGCGGCGCGGTGCGGCGCCTGCTCGGCGCAAAGCGCGGTGACGGTGTCCACCCAGTCCCGGCTCGCCGTGGCCCGCTCGGCGACGTCCAGCAGGTGGGTGTCGGGCAGCCGGTCGGGCTGCGGTGGTGCCCAAAGCTGGCTTTGGTCGCCAGGGTAGAGCCGGACCAGGAGGTTCGCGGTGGTCCGCAGCTTGCGATCCGCGAGTTCACCGGGATCGGCCAGTACGCCGATCGCGCGGGCGGCCTCCGCGCCGGTTTCCGCCGGTACCAGGAACGGGGCCAGCAGCAAGGTGTCGCGCTGGTGGTCGGAGAGGGTGATCCCGGCACCGCGCAGGCATGCGTTGACGTAGCGGCGTTCGTGAACCAGGAGGTGGCCGAGCACGTTCTCCCGAGCATGGCCGGGCGCGGAGCCGCGCCATTCCGGAGTGAGGTTGAGGACCTTCAGCAGGGCATCGGCGTACAGGTCCAGCGTGGTGCCGAACATCCCGGTGCGCCGGCCCGCGGCGCCGAGTACGGCCATCTCCCTCCTGCCGAGATCCAGTCGTGCGGCGAAGCATCGCATCGCTCCGGCGTGCACGGCTTGCACCTGTTCGGCTTGTTGCTCGCCGAGGGACCCGAGGACGACGGGATGCGGGTGAACCACGGTGGCCAGTGCCGGGTCGTCGAGCAACTCCCGCCACCAGCCGCTTTCGTGCCGGGCCAGCAGCAGCACCCGGATCGCCGGGTTGCCCGCGATCCGAGCGAGCAGGAGGCGCAACGCGACGGCTTGGTTCTCGGCGTAGTCGACCACCAACAGGGCGCCGCGATGACGCCGTCCGGAACCGAGGCGCCGCACCGGGCGGCTGTCCAGGGCCGCGGCGAGCCGGGCCCAGCGGGAGGCCGCGTGGTCGGGATCGGGCACGACCAACTCGCCCAGGTTGACCGTTCCCGCCAGCCAGCCTTCCTCGCGCAGGCGGGCGCAGACCTCCCGGGCGAGATGGCTTTTGCCTTGCCCGCCCCGCCCGCAGACCAGCCGGACCTGCGCACCGGCTCGCAGCCGGTAGGCGGCGACCAGTTGCCCGACCTCGGGCCGGGGTTGCACTGGCAGCACCTCGGCCTGGGGGTGCAGCCAGCTCGTCGGCCGGGAGAGGTCCAGGACCAACGGCGGGACGAACAACATGCTCGCCGCCGCATTCTCCGTCAAGGGCCGGCGTGCCATGGCCGGGGTGCGCAGCGGGAGGCCGCCCACCGAGGTCACCACGACCTTGGCTCGATCACCGGTGATGACGATGCTGTCGCGGACGTGGCCCGCGACCGACCTGTCCCCGGAGGCGAAGGAAGTCATCATCATGCTGCCCGGACAGGCGTGTCCGCACCGCGCACTGGCTCTTCCGCTCCATCCATCAGGGGCAAACCCTATGTCGGCTCGACGGTTACCGTGGGTGCCTCACTCGGCGATCACCCACTTGCCGTAGCGCGAGCGAATCGGCCCGGCGGCTGTCCACAATGGACCGCAAATCCGCACGCACGTCGATCGCCTCACCGCGATCAGGAGGCACCCGTCGCCAGCACCTGCGCGGCGGCCCCTGCCTCCGTCGTATACTGCGCGGTCCCCGACGTCCGACGGAGGAGACGCCAGGATGAGATCCGGTGCCCCGAACAGCTCCTGCGGCTACCCGGGCCATCCGACGGGCATGGACATGCCCGCACTGATGAGGGGGGCGCGGGTACTCCTGTTCGTCGTGGGTGGCCTGCAGCTCACCGTCGGTGTGCTCGTCGCCGGCCTCTTTGCCGGCCTTGTCGCCAACGCTGGCGGCAGCATCGCCGACGCGGTTGCCGTCGTCAGCGTGCTGCTGGGCCTGGGGGCGCTGTCGATCATCCTGGGGACGAAGTTCGCCACCGGCGGGGGAGGTGTCCGGGTCACCACGATGGTGTACGCCTCGCTGATGATCGTGGCCTGCCTGGGCAGCCTGGGCCTCGGGGACGGCTTCGGCCTCATCTTCACGGGCGGGCCGGTCATCGGGCTCGCCTGTGGCGGCTTCATCCTGGCGTTGATGGTCACCGCACAGGCCGGAGCCTGGTTCCACCGCCCACGGTAGGTACCGAGCAGCTGCAGGCCATCGCAGACGACCTGAGCCGCGGCGACAGCGGGCCGGCGACTGGTGGGTCACCGGCCTCCCATGCCCCCGGGCAATCCTGAGCTGACAGCAACTGCTGGCACCGGCGCGCTGCTATGTCTTCAGGCGAGGTGGCGGGTCGCGTGTTCGATGGATCTCCTGATGTCCTTCGGGTCGTGCCCCGCTCGGGCTCGAAGCCGCCAGCCGAGGATGAGTGTGAACAGGAGATCGGTGAGCGCTGCTGGATCTGCTTCGCTCGGCAGTTCTCCGCTGTCGCGCAGCCGGGTGAGCAGGTCGACGAGCCCTGTTCGCGTGAGGTCGAAGGCGGTCTCGGTGCGACGGGAGACTTCTGGGTCCGTGCTGCCCAGTTCCGCCGCGGTGTTGATGACAAAACATCCGGCGGGGTCGGCTGCCTGGGCGTCGCCTCCCAGCGCGACGGCGGTGACTGCTTCGACGAGTGCGTCGATGGTCGGGGGAGCGTTGCGGAAGCGCTGACACCCGTCGGTGCTCTCCGTCGCCCGATAGTGATCCAGGGCTCGCAGGAAGAGGCGGTGTTTGTCGCCGAACGTCCGGTAGAGGCTGCTCGGGTTGAGCTCGAGCGCTTCGCCCAGGTCGCGCGTGCTGGTGGCGTGGTACCCCTTGCGCCAGAACACCTCAGTTGCCTGGTCGACAGCTGTTTCCTCGTCGAATGCGCGTGGCCTGGCCATCCCGGTTCCTCCCATTGTGGAGCGGACGCTCCCAATGCTAGCGTCCCAATTTGGGAGCGATCGCTCCCAAATGAGCTGAGGAGGAACCGGACGTGGTTGAAACGCGAGCCGTGGTGACCGGCAGATCGGGACCGGACGCCGGCCGGCAACGCTGGGGTGCGGCCTGGGCGGCGATGTTCGGCGTGTTCGTCCTGGTGGTCGCGGAGCAGCTGCCGATCGGGCTGCTGACCCAGATCAGCCCCGCGTTGGCCGTCACCGAGGGACTTGCCGGGCTGAGCGTGACCGTGCCGAGCATCATCGCCGGTGTCGCGGCGCCGCTGGTGCCGCTGGTGGCCGGGCGGCTCGACCGCCGGATTCTGCTGGTCGCGTTGATGGTCCTGATGAGCGTCGCGAACGTGGCCTCGTGGCTGGCTCCGACGTTCGAGGTCCTGCTGGTCTCGCGCGTCTTCGTGGGAATCGCGATCGGCGGGTTCTGGGCGATCGGGGGCGGCCTGGCCGTTCGGCTGGTGTCGGCGGAGAACGTGCCGAAGGCTACCTCGATCATCTTCGCCGGTGTCGCCGCCGCCAACGTGCTGGGCGTTCCACTGGGCACGATCCTGGGAACGGGCTTGGGGTGGCGCTTCGCCTTCGCGGCGCTGGGGGTGGCCGCGCTCGTCGCTCTGGTGGGCCTGATCCTCTTGCTGCCGCCACTGTCCGCGCAGACCTCGATCGGCCCGCGTCTGCTGTTCGGCCAGCTCGGGAACCGGGCCGTTGCGGTCGGGCTGCTCGCGACCTTGTTCTGCGTTGCCGGGCACTTCGCCGCGTTCACCTTCGTGGGGCCCATCCTGCGCGACATCGCCGGGCTGCCCGCCGCCGCCGTCGGTCCGGTGCTCCTTGTTTACGGGCTCCTCGGGCTGGGCGGGAACTTCGCGGCCGGATCACAGCTGGGGCGCAGCGTCACCGGCGTCGTCATCTCGATCTTGGCCGTGATCGGCATCGTGCTGGGGCTGGTCCCGGTTCTCGGCGGGCAGCCGGTCTCGGGGGTGGTGCTCCTGCTCGTGTGGGGCCTGTTCTTCGGCGGACTCTCGGTCAGCATGCAGACCTGGATGATCAAGGCGGCGCCCGCGGCGGTGGAGGCCGCGACATCGCTGTGGGTGGGTGTCTGGAACCTGTCCATCGGGCTCGGTGCGCTGGTGGGCGGAGTCGCCATCGACCGGCTGTCGCTGGCAGCCACGATCTGGATCGCCGCCGTGCTGACGCTGATCGCTTTCCTGCTGGTGGTTTTCACCCGTCCAGCCCGGGCGGCGGTCGAAGCTCGAGCGGCGCGGGGCTGACCTACGGAGTGAACGAGGTCCGACCGGTGACGGTTCAGCCGCTGCCGGGCAGCGCGTCGGCGCCGTAGACGTGGTGGCAGTGCAGGGCGAGTTCGAGGTGGGCGCGGCGCTCGTCGATCGGGTGCCCGAGGGCCTGCTCGGCTTGCTGCACGCGGTAGCGGACGGTGTTGCGGTGCACGTGGAGCGCGGCGCCGGCGCGGCGCGCGTCGGCGCCGTGTGCGAGGTACTCGCGCAGCGTGTCGCGCAGGCGGGTGGTGGCGTCGTCGGTGGCGGCGAGCTGGCCGAGTTCGCGTTCGACGAGCGCGCGCATGGCGGCCATCCCGCCGCTGCCTGCCGCCAGGCAGGCCAGCTCCACGTCGGCGTAGCAGGTGATGGGCCTGCCGTTGCCGGTGGTGATCGCGACGGACTGGGCGGCGAGCGCTTCCCGGTGGCTGCGGCGAAAGCCCGCCATGCCCGGGGCGCTGATGCCGGTCGCCGCCCGCACTCCGGGGCGGAACGCTTCCTTGACCACATCACCGGCCTCGGCGGCCTCCTCACCGAGCTGCACCTCCGACCGCTGACCGTGTCTTCCAAGCAACGCTGCGACTCGGACGGCGCCGCCTACCTCCGCGAACCTTGCCTCCCCGCCCAGTGCCGGAGACCAGCCACAGTGGCCGACCACCACCCCGAACCCCGGCGCGCCGCCGTCGCCCGCGGCGCGACGCTGACCCGACGCCTCACGCCGACTCCGGCCCTGTGCACGACCTGCCGCGACCGGTACACCGCGCCCGCCGCCCCGGCGGCTGGTACTCGCGACACCCCGAACACAGGACATGCGGCGAGCTATCGACGAGGCGTTCGCTGGCTATGCGAGAACCGCCTTGTCCAAGCCAGCGCCGCTGCAGTCCGACGGTATGGCCGAATGGGCCGACATGAGCCTTCCCATATCGTGGGCGGTCGGTTTTCACCAGGGATGACGGTGGGGTTTCAGTCGTGTCTACGGGCATCCCAGGTAAGACAGCGACGACGCGTCATTGTCCCATTCGGAGGTGAAAGGGCCGCCCATCTTGGGGGGCATGGTGTTATCGGGGTGTCCGCCGCCATTCGGAAGCCTGGAAACGCAGTACACCATGTTCGTGTTATTGAACCATGACGACGCATCGTTGTCGAATGTCGGGACCTGTCCTGGCAGTCCGTTGCAGGACGAGTTGTCCGGCGTGCACGGAATCCTGGCGAAGTCCGACTCGTAGTGTCCCGCCTTCCAGGAGACTATTCCGTCGCGCTGATTGAGGCCAGGAAACAGGCACACCCGTCCCTCGGGGCAGTTGTACTGCTTTCCCTTGCTGAATTCCCAGCAGACCTCCTGGTTGGGACTGCTGCACGACTGCTGGGTTGCCGACGGCGTGGAGGCGGCGTCGGCGGCGGTCGTGACACCGGACATCAGTGCGGCTGCGGAAAACGCGGCGGTTGCGCACAGCGCTGTTTTGATCATTCGCATGACTGATCTTCTCCTTGCTTGGGAGCGCTAAGCTCCTGTGTGAAAATACCTTGTTCCGATGTGTAAAACAGTGATAACTTTCGCATTCGTTCGACGCTTCAATGAAGACTTGTCGTCGTTTCGAACGAGAGCGGTGAGGACGCCGACCAGCACCACCGAGGTGTCGTGCCGGCGGTCGATGGACTGCTACCAGGCGTCTTCGGTGAACGCACGCGGATCGCCGCCTTCGTGGTAGGCGTCGGCCAGCTGCTTGCAGACCTGTGCGATTGTGGCCGCGTCTGCCTTGAACTGCTCGCTCAGCGCGCCGGCCCGGCCGAGTGCGATGTCGGCCCAGGTGGTGGTGCCGGTGTCGACGGCGAGTTGGAGGCTCTGCAGCGTCGGGCCGCCGCGTCCGTCACGGAAGTACTCGACAGCCTCCCGGTGCAGGGCGGCCGGTGGATTGGTCACGTCTCGGCGGGTACGGTCCAGCCGTTCTTTCGCTGCGCCCAGGTGCTTGTCGAATGCGGCCCTGGTGTTGCCGAAGCTCTCGTCAGCGGCTTGGAGTGCGGCGTTGAAACCGGTCATCGGTGGTTCTCCTCTCGATACTCCGGTGGGGTGCCTCACGGGTTGTCGGGTCCGCCGTAGGGCCTGTCCGGCAAGGAGACCTTGGCTTCGGGAAACTCGTGCGTCGGCTCGTGGCCGGCGATCAGTTTGAAGCTCTCGACGAGCGTGCCGACCCCGTTGGTCAGCAATTCGCCAACGCCCTTGACCATGTCGATGTTGTCCTTGAGATCGCTGAAGTTCCAGGCGATCTTCAGCGGCGCGATCGCCGGGCATTCCAGGATGCTGATGACGAACTCGATGACCGTGCAGATGGTCGTGACGAACTGGTCGAGCATTTCGGCCATGTCGTTGAGCTTGTCCCGCATGTCGCGGCAGAACTCCTGGTGATCGCCGAGGCGGCGGATCCAGTCCATCATGTACCGCTCGAAGGCCTGGGCCGCGTTGCCCTCCCACTGCGGCTCCAGCTCGCCGTACCCGGAACGGAGGTTCTCCGCGACGCCTTCGACCGCCCAGCGCAGGTTGTTCCAGACCGCGCCGATCGTCTTGAGCTGGCCGTACTCGGCACCGATCTCGTCGACGACGATTTCGACGAAGCTGAAGTCGAACAGCTCGTCCATGAGTTTGTCGATCCAGCCAAAGGTGCCAAGCGCGTCGCGGATCGCCTCGGCGGCGTCGTTGTTTTCCTGCCCCGGTGCCACGAGCCGGCCAAGTGGGTGGTGGGTGTCGACAAAAGCGGTCATGGCGTGGGCCCTCCGCTGGTCAGCTTCGAGCCCGCAGGGCCGTCCGGTCGTTGCTTGTCGAGCTGTTCGGCGTAGTTCTGGTCCGCGGTCTCGTAGGCCGTGGCGGCCGTGGTGAGCGCGGCGGCGGTGGAGTCCAGCTTGCTCATGACGTCGTTCATCAGCGTGATCTCCCGATCCGCCACCCGCACGCAGCCCTCGGCCAGGTCGCTGAGGATCCCGGCCAGCCCCGTGGTGTCCTTGCCGAACTCCTTGACGTGCGCGGCGATCTCCCCGGCGAACCCGGCGTTGCGGGCGATCTGAGTCCCGTATCCCCGAAGTGCTTCAGGATGGACGGCGAACTTCTCTCCAGCCACGGCGTCTCCCTTCCCCCTGCTGCGCGACTGGGAGCAGTCAACGCCCCACCGGCCTCAAACCGGCTTCAGAACGGCTTCCCGCCGACTCCTCGCTGACCTGGTGATTCACCCACGAGGTGCCCGGAAAGCACCTACCATCACGAATCGTGCCGGAGAAAGACGCACTGCGGGTCCAGCTCCTCGGGCCGGTTCGCGTGCTGGCCGGTGGACGGCCGGTGCCGATCCCGGCACGTCCTCGCGTGGTGCTCGCGGCGCTGGCCTTGGCCGGTGGCCGCCGGGTGGGTACCGGTGAGCTGATCGCCCACTGCTGGGAAGAGCGGCTGCCAGAGCACCCGCGTCGCGCGTTGCAAACGCTGGTCGGACGGCTGCGTGCGCTGCTCGGCGCAGGCACCCTGGTCACCGTCGCCGACGGATACGCCCTGGACACTGACCGCGTGGTGGTCGATTTGCAGCTGTTCCGGGATCTCGTGCGGCGTGCCGAGGCCGACGAGGACGCCGCGGATACGTTCCTGCGCCAGGCGCTGGAGCTCTGGCACGGCGAGCCACTGGCTGGGGTGGCTTCGGACCGGTTGCGCACGCAGGCGGCAGCACGGCTCACCGACGAGCGGATCGCGGCCCTGCTGCGGCGGATCGACCTCGACCTGGATCGTGGCCGCAGTCAGGAAGTGCTCGGCGAGCTGCGGGCGCTGACCGGCGAACAGCCGCTGCGCGAGGAAATCTGGCGTCGGTTGATCACCGCGCTGCACCGGGACGGCAGGCGCGCCGACGCACTGGCCGCTTACCAGCAGATCCGGACGAATCTGCGGGATGAACTCGGCATCGATCCCGGACCCGAACTCCAGCAGCTGCACCTGTCCCTGCTGCAGGACGAGCCGGTCGCCGCGCCCGCCGCAGTGCCCGTCCCGCGGCAACTACCCGCGGAAACCGCCGATTTTGTCGGCCGCGAGGCCGACCTCGCCGCCCTGGACCGGCTGCTCGCCGCCGGTAACACGGAACGGCCGGTACCGATCGCCACGATCACCGGTCTGGCCGGCGGCGGGAAGACCACGCTCGCCCTGCGCTGGGCGCACCGGGTGGCAGGTCACTTCCCGGACGGGCAGTTGTACGTGAACCTGCGCGGCTTCGACGCCGCTGAGCAGGCTCTGTCACCGGCGAGCGTGCTCGCGCCCTTTCTCGATGCGCTCGGGGTCCCGCCCGAACGCGTACCGGCAGACCTGGATGCGCTGGCCGGCCTCTACCGCAGTCAGCTGGCCGCGAAGCGGCTGCTCGTGGTGCTGGACAACGCGCGCGACGCCGGTCAGGTGCGGCCCCTGCTGCCCGGCAGCTCCGGCTGTCTGGTGCTGGTTACCAGCCGGGACCCGCTCGGCGGCCTGATCGCCGGGCACGGTGCCCAGCCGGTGACCGTGGGCCTGCCCTCGGAGTCGGACGCGCGGCTGATGCTCACCCGCCGCCTCGGCCGAGGCCGGACCGATACCGACTCCGACGCGGTCGGCGAGATCGTCGCCGCCTGCGCCCGGTTACCGCTCGCGCTCGCGGTGGTCGCCGCACGCGCCGCCCTCCACCCCGAATTCCCACTGCGGGACATCGCCGCGGAACTGCGCGCCGCCCCCACCACCCTGGACGCCTTCGCCGACGAGGACATCAGCACTGACGTACGCACCGTCCTTTCCTGGTCCTACCAGCAACTCGACCCGCCGACCGCGAGACTGTTCCGGCTACTGGGCCTGCACCCCGGGCCGGACATCACCACACCGGCCGCCGCCAGCCTCGCCGGAGTCCCCACCACACAGGCGCGGCCACTGCTCAACGCCCTGACTCGCACCGGGCTGCTGACCGAACACGCACCCGGCCGCTTCCACTTCCACGACCTGCTCCGCGCCTACGCCGCAGAACTCGTCACCAACGAGGCAGACCGCGACCATGCGCACGTCCGGTTGCTGGACCACTTCCTGCACACCGCCCACACCGCAGCCGGGCTGCTGGTGCCCTCGCGCGACCCTCTCGACCTGCCGGAACCACCGTCCGGATGCGTCCCGGAGCCACTCAGCGATCACCGTTCGGCAATGACCTGGTTCACCGCCGAACGGCACAACCTCATCGCCACACTCACCCACGCCGGCGCCATCGGCTACCACCGGCACGCCTGGCAACTGGCCTGGGCGCTGTGCCCGTTCCTGGACCGCGGCGGGCGCCGCCACGAACTGATCGGCGTCCACCGCGTCGGCCTAGCCGCCGCCGAACACCTCGACGACCCCACCGGCAGAGCACACACCCACCAAGGCCTGGCCAACGCCGACGGCCTGCTCGGCCGGT
The DNA here is from genome assembly GCF_003312875.1 of Amycolatopsis albispora. Classification (NCBI taxonomy): domain Bacteria; kingdom Bacillati; phylum Actinomycetota; class Actinomycetes; order Pseudonocardiales; family Pseudonocardiaceae; genus Amycolatopsis; species Amycolatopsis albispora. The sequence continues at coordinate 2,664,903 of NZ_CP015163.1, read as the reverse complement.
TCACCACCGCGAAAGAACACCTCACCGAAGCTCTCGGCCTCTTCCGCGAAGCCGGCGACAAACCGGCCGAGGCCGCAGCGCTCGTCGACCTCAGCTGGATCCTGCACGAGCAGGGACAACGCCGGGAAGCACTCATCGAGGCCGAACGGGCGCACGCGCTCTACCACGCCATCGACCACCACATCGGGGAAGCCATCGCACTCACCGAAATCGCCTGGTGCCAAGCACTTCTCGGCGATTACGAACAAAGCCTGGCCTCGAACGAGCAGGCATACACGATCCTCGAAAAAGTCGGCGACCGGCACGGCCAGGCCGACACCTGGCAGTCCATGGGATTCGCCCACCAGCAACTCGGCGACCACCTGCGGGCGATCGACTGCTTCACCCGCGCGCTCGAGCTTTACCGCGACCTCAACGACCCCGACGGCACCGCCGACGCACTGACCTCCCTCGGCGAAATCCACCACCACACCGGCGACACCGCCGCGGCTCACCGCGCCTGGCGCCACGCCCTCGAACTACGCGAGAAGTACCACCACCCCGACACCGAAGACCTCCGCGCGAAACTCCGCCTCGGGACCGCGCACCAGCGAAAATGACGCGAGTACCGCGCCTATCGCCTTCCGCCACCACCGCGCGAGGGGATCGGTGTGTGTGGGCAGTGGCACAGTAGGAACAGCGGCGCGGTGATGATCAGGATGAGGGTGATCGCGACCCGGACCACGTACACGATGAGCAGGCCGAGCCCGATTACCACCCGCGTACTCGCCCCGGAAGGGGCTGTCTCACCAAAGGTGTTTCCGGCGTTGTTGATCAGTAGGGTTCGGCTACTGGCCCGCGTCCACCGAAGGTGATGGCGGAGGCGTTGGGTACTGGCTTGCGGCGCCTCGCCCGTCGGGCGCGGATCGGCCGCCCTGGCCCGGGGACAGGCTGTCAGCGGTCGCCAACCGCCGCGTCGGTTAGATATGTCTTCAGGCGAGGTGGCGAGTCGCGTGTTCGATGGAGCTTCTGATGTCCTTCGGGTCGTGCCCCGCTCGGGCTCGAAGCCGCCAGCCGAGGACGAGAGTGAACAGGAGGTTGGTGAGCGCCGCTGGAGCCAGCCTCGTTGAACGCGGGACCACCCCCGCTCGCGCGGGACACACTTTGAGACCTGCGACGATACAGGAAGTAGCAGTGTTGTAAATGGCGGACTCGATGTCGTGGCCGGAGGCGCCGGTGCGCTCGGCGGGAAGGGATTTCGCGGCCGTTATCGCAACAGGTGTTGCGATCGGAAAAAGCGGTGGTAGTCGAGGGGGTTGATGGGAGTGCGAACAGCGACGAGGCCCAGGAGGTGGTGCCGTTGCTGTTGACGGTCGAGCAAGCGTCGGGTCTTTTGCAGGTGCGGCCCTCGTGGTTGCGCCGCAAAGCGGCCGCGCGTGCTGTGCCGTGCCGCTACGTGGGCAAGCATCTGCGGTTCTCGCGCGCTGACCTCGACGCTATCGCGGCGATGAGTGCGCAGGGGCCACGGGGAAGTCGTTAAGGCCTTCGTCGGGCAGGCGTAGAAGATTCTTTATTACTGGCTTGTATTTTGACGGACACGGAGCGTCCATAGGTCCGTCAATAAAACCCGATGGTAGCAAGGTATTCAACATGGCATTTGCGGAGAAATGCGGACGTGATTCATGGAGAGTTCGCTACCATCGTGACGATGGCTCGATCGGTTCGATTTCGGGGTTTCCCTCCAAGACGGCCGCCCAGGACAAGGCCGCTGAGATCAAGGTCGATCAGCGGCGAGGCAAGTTCATCGATCCCGAGGCCGGCAAGCTGGCCTTGGGAGAGTGGTCGGTGACCTGGTTCGACTCCATCGACGTCGCTCCGGCCACGCTGGCCCAGTACGAGAGCCTGACCCGTAACCACATCCTGCCCCGCTGGGGAAACACCAGCCTGTCCGGCGTGTCCGGCCTGGCGGTGCACACCTGGGGGAAGAAGCTCCGCGCCCAGGGCTACGCGCAGAACACGGTCAACACCATCATCAAGATCATGACCATGATGCTGGTCGACGCCACGGACGAACGTCTCATTCCGGTCAACCCGATCCAGCCACGCCGTCGCGGACGTCGCCGCCATCAGAAGCGCCGTGAGCAGGTGTGGGCCACTCCGGAGCAGGTGGTCATGATCGCGCTGCAGGCGGCCTCGCTGGTCGGCCCGTGGGCGGCGGTGCTGATCATCACCGCCGCGTGGACGGGCCTCGGTGGGGTGAACTCGGTGGTCTGCAGCGCTTCAACCTTGATCTCGATGCCTGTAGCCGATCGGTGCGCGGTTGTTGCGGCGTTCGGTGGTGGTAGCGCGGGCGTTGCGCCGGGATTGGGCGCGCCCGAGTCAGCGTGACGTCTGCAAGGTCCTTCTCGGCATGCGAGGGAGCTCCGTGCAACGGCAGAATGACGACCGTGCGGATCTCTTGGGATGAATTGGCCGAATCGCCGAAGAAGGCTAAGCAGCTGTTTGACCTGATCGTGCACTCCGAATACGGCGACCGTGTGCGCACGATCAACGGTTCCGGGGGCGACGGAGGCCGCGACGCCTGGATTGAGGACATCCGCCGCACGATGGAGTTCAAGAGCTGGACAAAGCTAGGAAAAACCAGCGCGCGCAGGTCGTCCGCTCGCTGAAGCGGGCTGTCGGAACGGACATCGCCCGCTACATGCTGACTACTCCACACCACGAGGTGATCGACATGCAGCGCGAACTGCACCAGGAACAGGCTGGATTGCTCGGCGGCGTGCCCGACCTACTAAAGCGCCTGGACGTCCTGCGCAGCCGCGCCGAGGAGTTGTCGCCGATCTGGGGCTTGGACTTCGCCTCGCGCGCCGGGCAGAGCGCCGTGTTCGTGCGCCTCAAGTCGGGTAGCCCTGCTCAGCACATCGAGGTCCATGTCGACGTCGAGGACGACGATCCGGCGGGTCCTGCCCTGTGGGCAACAATGCACATTAGCTCCGGTCTACTGAGGACTCCACGCGGGCTGTCGTGTTCTGTTGTGTGCGGCAAGACACTCGTGCGGTCAGTCGAGGGGTTGGCTCCCCTGCGGCGTGGGTGGAAGGTTTGCGCGTGCGATGCTGAGCTGCACTGGCCCGTACTTGGGATGAAGGTTCACCGATGACGGCTGAGAAGACGTATCTGTGTTTACGCCGGAATCAATGGCATCGTCGGTCGCGACGCCGCTGTTCACGATCATGCTGCTGATGGCGCTGGTGACGACGCTGATGGCGACGCCGTTGCTCCGGCGCTGGGCTCAGCGACCGGACACCGTCGGTAGCAGGCGATCGGGCCGCGACGGGTCGTCGTTGCGGAACACGGCGCGCCGGGCGACGTAGAAGTCGATTTCGTTGGTCGCGTCCATGGCGGGATAGAGGATCGGGTTGGAGCCGAAGAACCAGATGCCGCGCGTGCGCTTGACGACGATGATCGGGCCGTTCCCGATCAGGGCGTCGTTCGGGTCACCGGTGTCGAGGAACGCGTCGGACTGGGTGTTGACCGAGTAGGCCCAGCCGCGGTCGGTGATGCGGTCCTCGATGTGGCGCCAGCCGTACTCCGCACGCAGCCAAGCCGCCACCTCCGCCACGGTGGCCGTTGTCGGCGCCGAGGGGGGCGGAGGCTGGAACGGGAACATGTCGTGCGGGCGTGCCGGATCGACCCCGGCCGCCCGCATGGCCCCGTCGATCATCGCCGCACTCGGCATGGCGAAGACCGCACGGTTCGGCGGCTCGGCCCGGAGGTACCAGGCTCCGCCCGTCGCCTTGTGCACGAGCATCGGCCCTACCCGCGGATCGATGTCGACCCAGAACATCGGACCCGCGTCATGGACCTGTGCGGCCACGACGCCCCGTTCCGCCAGCCAGGCCGCGAGTACCTCTCGAGTCAGCACCTCCCGATCATGACATGTGACCCCGCTCGCGCCACGTCATGTTTGCCGGTGCCCGTCGTGTCTCGTGGTCGTCAAGCGAGCGGAAAGGACGGACGCCATGCGCAGGATCGTGGTTCTCGGCGGCGGGTACACCGCCATGTCGGCGGCGTCCCATCAAGTGGGGCGCCTCAGGTGGCGGGATGACGTGCGGATCACCGTCGTCAACGCGAGCGCCCGGTTTCACCGAACGGCTACGGCTCCACGCATCCCCTCCGATACCAACCGTCGCCCGAACAACGCCGCCAGCTCGCCCGAGCCAAGACCAGCAACCCCGTCATTGACCGGCACACGCGACCGCGCGGTGAAGAACAACACCTCCATGAGCACTCCGCAACAGTGGAGCAAGAACTGAACACGGAGAACCGAAGCGGACACAGTGGACGGTCGCCGGTTGACGCCGAAAGGATCACTCGAATGAGACACCGCTGAACGGGCCGGGGAACGTGCCCGAGCACACTGACACGCGGCACCGGGTGCTGGGCATCCACGTCGGTGAGGACGGGGCGGTGGCTGAACCCGCTATTCGGGCTGGCCGAGGGTCCGGCCGCTACCGTGCATTCGTACGAACGAATTTCGCAGGTGAAAGGCCCGATCGGTATTCTCGGCCTTGGCTGTCGAGCAGTATCGAGGGGGCCATGGCTGAGCGGGTGGGGATTCCGGCGGCGCGAGACAGCCCGCGGGCGGACGTATGGGCGGGCCGCCATTGACGCGGTTCCGCACCGTTTGAGGCGTTCAAGCCGCTGCGCTGCGGCGGCTGCACCACCGCCGTGATCGCGGTACCGACCTATCACCGCCGTGCACCCCACGGCGGAACGACCCAGGTGATGGCGTTCTACCGTCTGCCGGGACACGGCGAGCACGATCCAGGCTGCGCCTACGACTTCAAGAACCGCGCCGAGAACCTCATCCGCGACAGCCGCGGCACGCTGGTCAAAGACGGTGAGGACTGCGAGCTGCGGCTCCCGGACCCCGATACGATCGAACCACCCGATCCGCTCCCGCCCAGCAGACCCGGCAAACCCACGGCTCGTCTGAGCGTCACCGCGGCCGACCACACGCTGGTCCCGGCACTGAGCACGGCCACTCGCATTGTGCGGCTGCTCCGTGAATTCGACGACGCGCCCGACGCCGCACACCGGTTCCGCGCCCGATACGCCGGCCGGAAGCTGCGCTGGCACGAGTTCTGCCGCCACGCCACCGAGGCCGCCGCGATCGCCAGCCACCTCGATCTCGCCGCACGGCACCCCCTCGCCCTGCACGGCACCGTGCGCGACATCGGCACCGCCCACTCCGGCAACACCCACCAGTTGCGCGACGAGCACCAGGACTACCTCGGCCACGACGCTCGACGACGGCGTCTGCGCGTCGTCCTCCGATCGAGAAACCCCGACACCTTCGCCCACGTGAACCCTGGTGACCGATGGCTCGGATACGGACACTGGCGGCTCTGGCTCGCTCCGCAAGCCCCAATCGCCGAAATCCAGCTGTGGATCGATGGCCCCTGGTCACTCGCCACCTGGCGTGAGGACAGTCCCTCCTGGGCCGCCGCACGCGAGCTGTCGGACCGAAACGCCAGATAGCGCGCGCCGCCGGTAGCCTGCAACCCTCCACCGAAGGGTGGCATCCGATGCGCAGGGAGCGTGTACCTCGTGAGTGAGAACCTGGCGAAGTTGGCGGTTCTCATCGACGCGGACAACGCCCAGCCGGCGATCGTCGATGGGTTGCTGGCCGAGGTCGCCAAGTACGGCACCGCGTACGTCAAACGCGCCTATGGCGACTGGACCGGTAGCAGCCTGCGGGGGTGGAAGGACCAGTTGCTCGCGCAGTCGATCCAGCCCGTTCAGCAATTCGCCTACACGAGCGGGAAGAACGCCACCGACGCGGCGATGGTGATCGACGCGATGGACCTGCTCTACACCGGACGCTTCGATGGCTTCTGCATCGTGTCCAGCGATAGCGACTTCACCAGGCTGGCCGCGCGGGTGCGTGAGTCCGGGGTCACCGTGTACGGGTTCGGCGAACGCAAGACGCCGAAGCCGTTCGTCGTGGCCTGCGACAAGTTCATCTATACCGAGAACCTCATCTACAGCGTGATCGCCGCGGCGCCGGCCGATGTCGCGCTCAAGCCACCTCCGCGCGCTTCGGCTGCACAGTTGAAGCAGGACACCGCGTTGGTCAGGCAGTTGCGCAACGCGGTCGAGGCGGCCTCCGACGAGGATGGCTGGGCGGTTCTCGCCGCGGTCGGGCACATCATCACCAAACAGCGCCCGGACTTCGACGCGCGCAACTACGGCTACGCCAAGCTCAGTGACCTGATCGCCGCGACGACCCTGTTCGAGCTGGATCGCCGCAGCCCCGGTGACGGGAAACCCGCGGTCATCTACGCCTTTGACAAGCGACAGCACACGGGCAAGAAGGCGAGCACCACTCCACCGGGGCCAGCGGGCGGAGACTGAGGCCGGCCTTCATGCATGGCCACGTTCCCGCGCGAGGTGCGCGGGGGAACGTGGCCATACCGGAGTCGCGCTATTTCTGCTATAGCCGAGACGCAGCCTGTGAACTCGACCATAGCTGGGTAACGAATGATGATCTTCACTCGATGATCTGCGGTGCCCAATCCACCTTCCGCGCCGCCGTCCTTAGAGCCGTCCTTGTCGGCGAGGTTGCGGTTGCTGTTCGACTGGTGCCGGCGCGCAGACGGACACGCGTACACCGACCGGCAGGGTGCAGAGGGTGTGCGCAGGGCGGGTGGTTCAATCTCCCCCACGTACGTGTGGCAGTTGCGTACCGGCCGCGCTCGTGACCCGCGTATGAGTCATCTGCGGGGACTGGCCCAGTTCTTCGTGGTGCCGGCCAACTACTTCACTGACGATGACGCCTACGCCAAGGTGAAAGCTCGCCTGACCGGCGGAGGTCATGCCAGCCCTGATCAGTTGCTCACGTCGATGATTCCCAACTTCGCCAGCCTGTCGGTGGCAAGTCAGGCATTGATGCGCTCGATGTTGCCGCTGGTCACCCAGTGGGACAGGGAACGTGCCGCAGGCTGATACGCCGAGCAGCGATACTTCCGGGCCGCCCGCAGCCGGGAACGGCTGGCTGAGAGTCGCACTGTGCTGGTACCCCGTGCTGGCTACGGCGATCTACGCGATCGTCGCGCTGCTGACCATCGTTCGCGGGCTGGCCTGGCTCGGCGCTCCAGGACGACGACTGATACTGGGTACTGCGGTCCGCCAGCGGGCCGAGCCGCCGACGTTCGCGTTGTCGATGACCGTGGGGCAGGCGATTGCGCAGCTGATCACGAGCCTGGCCTCACCGCCGGTGTTGCTGGCAACCACCTGGCTGCTGCTCGGCGCGGGCACCGGTGCGCTCGGTGACGCGCTTGTCGCGATCGTCGCCACCGCGGTCGTACCGGTGCTGGTGATCGCGATCGGCATCCGCCGCGGCTGGTGGATCGATCGCTACATCGACACCCGCCCCGGACGGCTGATCTGCATGGCAGCGATCGGCTGTTCCCTCGTGGCCGGGTTCCTCGCGCTGCGGGTAGCGCGGGCGTCGCTGGCCATGCAGCACACCGCCCTCGCCATGACGATTGCACTGGCCGGGCTCTTGCTCACGACGATCTGGTGGAAGATCAGCGTCCACACCACCGTGGCGGCGGGCTGCGCGGCCATGCTCACGTTCGCACTCGGCGCGCCCTGGCTGGCGACGCTGCTGATCGTGCCGATCATCGCGTGGTCGCGCCTTGCCCTGCGCTCGCACACCATCGCGCAGGTTCTCGCCGGCACCGCGCTGGGCCTACTTGCGACTATCGTGGTCTTCCGCTGAAGCTGGTCGCGGCGATCGAGGACCCCACCCGCGACCAGTTCTGGCTCGCCGTGCGCGCTCCCTCAAGACCCAGCTGTGGATCGCTGGCTTCGCACTCTGGGTGCTTGGCACGAAGTCATAGCCGCCAGCTGGCCGGTGAACTGATCGCGCGGAACCCGAACGCTTCGCTGCGCGCGATCGCCAACGTGGTCGGCCTGGCCCCCTCGACGGTGCTGGACGTCCGGTCCCGGCTGCGGTCGGGCCACGATCCCGTGGCCGGAAAGGGGAATACCGGCTCCACCGCGCGTAAACCACACCGGAGACCGGCGCTCGGCGGCCGTCTCGACCGCGCGAACGCCCTCACCTGCTTGAAGAATGATCCGTCGATGCGGTTCAGCGAAGCCGGGCGCCTGGTGCTGCGAAGGCTCGAAGCCTGTCCGCCGTGTTCGGTGGAATGGCGTCGCGCGGTGGAGGCACTGCCGGATCACTGCGTCGAAATGGTCGCGAGCATCGCGCGGAAGAACGCCGAATCGTGGCAGGAGGTCGCCGACTCCCTGCGGCGAAGATGCGAGCTGACCTCGTGTCATCACGATTCAGGCTGAGGTCTGGACCGCGACGCCTTGCGCTCCCTGCGGCTCGGCCCGGTTACGCGTTGACGCAGGTGGCTCCCCGGATCGGCTTCGGCTGGCTTTGCACGTAGCCGGTGGAGGTGGCGCCCTGGATCAGGAAGCAGTACCGCAGCACCGGGTCGATGCGGACCCGGTAGGTGCTGGCCCGCGCCACGAACGCCGAGTGCGCTTTCTGCCCCTCCGGCGCGATGACCACCGCGAAGTCGAGCGGTTCGCTGCTGCGCCAGGACAGTTCGACGTAGTTGCCCTGGTCCACCGGATCGGCGAGTTCGAGCAGCACGGTCTGCCCGCTGGGCGGCCCGGGCTCGGGTGCCGCGACCGCGGCCGGGCTGATCGGCGCGCCGGGTTTCGCGGGCCGGTGCAGCACCAACACCATCGCCACGGCCAGCACCGACAGCGCACCGACAATAGCGAGGACAACCCCAGCCTTCGGCTTGCGCCGCGCCCGGTACCGCGTTCCACCGCGAGGCAGCGGCGGGGCCGGGGGAGCGGACGGCTGGGGTCTGGCGACGTGGCTCGCGAAGACGTCACCGAAGTCGTCGAACACGGGCTGGGCGCGCGGCGGGCCCAGCCTGGCCGCCACCGTCGCCGCGTCCAGCGGCCGTGCGTCCGGATTGCTCGCCAGCAGCGCGGAGACCAGCTGGCTCAACCCCGGCGGCAGGTCGGTGCGGTCCAGCACGGGCACCTCGCCGCTGAGCGTGCGCAGGAGCCGTTCGTCCACCTGCTCACCGGGCTGCCCTTGGTGCGGCGGCGAACCGGCCAGCGCGAAGTACAGCACGGCCCCGAGCCCGTACAGGTCCGTTCGCTCGTTCCTGGTGCCGTCCCGCACGGTCTCCGGAGCCAGGAAGTCCACACCGGTGGTCATTTCCCCGGGGAAGGCGTGCCGCAGGGTGAGGCCGAAATCGCCGAGCACCGGCTCCCCGGATGACCGGAACAGCACGTTGCCCGGGGTGACGCCGCCGTGCACCAGACCGGTCGCATGGGCGGCCGCGAGCGTCGCGGCCAGCGTGCTGCCCACGGCGAGGGCGTCCGGAACGCTCAGCGGCCCAGATGAGCCGACCAGTTCCGACAGTGACTGGGCGCACAGCTCCATCCGCAGCGCGCACCGGCCGTCGGGCAGTTCCTCGACCCGGTCGGCCACGAGCACGGGTGCTCGCGCGCGCAGCTCACCCAGCCGGTGCAGTTCGGCGTCCAGCAGGCCACGGGTGCGCCGGTCGATCGGCCCCGGGTAGGCCTTGAGGGCGAACGCGCCGTGCCCGTCGGCACCGGCGAGCACCTTGGCCACCGGACCTTCGCCGAGGGGAACCAGTTCGCCGTTGCCGGGAAGTGCCACCGAGGCCGCCGCCGTGCCCGCCGGATCGTGCGTACCTTTCATGGTGCCGCCATCCCCACTTTGTCCGGTAGCTGCCGTTCCCGTTCCCTCCGGCCGTTCGCGCTCCATCGTAGGAACGGGAAATTCCACGGTGGCGCCGACGGCAGGATGCTGCCGCCCAGTCCACAGGGCACGGAGGACGACGCGGATGACGACGAACCTCGTCAGGGTGACCATCGACGCACCAGCCCGGCGGATCGACCTGGCCCTGCCGGAGCGTGCCTCGGTGGCCGAGGTCCTGCCCGGGCTCCTGCGCCGCGCGGGGGAGAGCCTCGCCGACGACGGGGTGACCGACGGTGGCTGGCTGCTGCGCCGGACCGACGGCACCGCACTCGACCTCGCCAGCTCACTCGGCGTCTGCGGCATCCGCGACGGCGAGGTGCTGCACCTGGTGTCCCGCCGCCTGCACTGGCCCGAACTGGAGTACGACGACCTCGCCGACACCATCGCGCAGGGCGCCGGGCGCACCGGACGGCTGTGGGGACCGGTGCACACCCGTGCCGCGGGACTGCTCACCGGAGCGTTCGCGGCCGTTCTCGCCCTGGTGGCGGTGGTCCGGGCCGGGCCGCCGTGGACAACGGCGGCGTGGGCCGCCCTCGGCTGCTGCGCGGTGCTGCTCGCCGCCGGGACCGTGCTGGCCCGCGCGCTGGGTGACGCGGGTGCGGGCGCGGTCGTCGCCGGGCTGGGGTTGCCGTTCGCCTTCGCCGGCGGCGGGCTGTTGCTCGGCGGTGGCCCGCCGGCCGCGGGATTCGGCGCTCCGCACGTGCTCGCCGCGTGCTCGGCGCTCGTGGTGGCCTCGGCGCTGGGATACGCCGGCGTGGTCGAGCGCGCCGAACTGTTCATCGCGGGCATCACCGCGGGCCTGCTGGGCGGGCTGGCGTCCTGGCTGGCCAGCCTGGACGCGCTGGACGGGGTGGACGGTGCCGCGGTCGCCACCGTGGTGGTGCTGTTGTTTTCGCCGCTGTTCGGCCCGCTGTCCACCCGGCTGGGCCGGGTGCCGATGCCGGTGCTGCCGCGCAGCACGGCCGACCTCGTGCGGGACGACCCGCAGCCGCCGCGCCACGCGGTGTACGCGGCGGTGCTGCGCGCGGACCACGTGCTCACCGGTGCGATCGGCGGTGCGGCCACGGTCGCCGTGCTGGCCCAGTTCGTGGTGGCCCGGCAGGCGAGCGCATCGGTGGTTGTGCTGCTCTGCGTGCTCTCGGTGGGGTTCTGCCTGCGTGCCCGGCTCTACCCGGCGCTGCGGCACCGGGCGCCGCTGCTGCTGACCGGCGTGGCGAGTGCGGGGGCACTGGTCACCGGCCCGGTGATGGCCGGATCGGGCGGGCTGCTCACCGTGACCACGCCCGTTCTGCTCGCCGTGGCCGGGCTGGCGATCCTGCTGGGCCTCGGCCACAGCAAGCGGCTGCCGAGCCCGTTCTTCGGCAGGTTCGCCGAGTTGCTGGAAATCGCGATCGTGCTGGCGTGCGTGCCGGTGCTGTGCGCGGTACTGGGCCTGTACGGGCTCGTGCGCGGACTGGGGGGCTGAGGGATGGCGTCCAAACGCGACCTGCTGCAGGCACACCAGTTCCTGGCGCAGCGGGTGATCTCGGCACTGGTGACGCGCGAGCCGGACCCGGAGCAACCGCCGTTCCGCCGTCCCGGCGGCGCGGCGGTGGGCAGCATCGTCGTCGGCGTGCTGATATTGGTGGGGTTCTGGGTGTACGGGCTGGTCAACCCGGGCGGGAACACGTCGTGGCGGGACAAGCCCGCGGTGATCGTGGCGCAGGAGTCCGGGGCGCGGTACGTCCACCTCGGCGGTGTGCTGCACCCGGTGACGAACTACGCCTCGGCGCTGCTCGCGCTCGGCGAGCACGCCGAGACGGTGTCGGTGTCCAGTGACTCGCTGGCGGGTGTGCCGCGCGGGCCGTGGATCGGGCTCATCGACGCGCCGGACGCGCTGCCTGCCCCCGGCCAGCTGCTCACCGGCGGCTGGAGTCTCTGCTCGCGGCCGGTGCCCGCCGCCAACGGGTCCACTGTGGACGAATCACTGCTGCTGGTGGGTGCCGGTGCGCCCGGCGGCACGCCGCTGGCCGGCGCGGCCGTGCTCGCCGAGGTGCCCGCCAGCGGGGAGACCTACCTGATCGCCAACGGCCACCGGCACCGCATCGAGCAGCCCAGCATCGTGTCGGCGGGGCTCGCGCTGACTGGCGAGCCGAGGACACGCACCGGGATGCCGCTGGTGGACATCCTGCCCGCGGGCGCGCCGATCGGGCCGCTCCGCCCGGCAGGCACTGGTTCACCGTCCACGGCCGTGCCGGGTATGGCCGGGCTGCGAGTGGGTCAGCTGCTCGCGGTGCAAACCTCCGGTGGGCGGGAGCACTACCTGGCCGAGGCGGACCGGCTCCGGCCGATTTCCCCGCTGCAGTACGACATCCAGCGCGCCGATCCGGAAACCGCGCGGGCCTACGACGGCGGCCAGCCGTCGGACGTGCTGCTCGGCCCGGCCGCGGCCGCCGCCGCTCCCCAAGCACCGCCTGCTCCCGCCGAACCCGGTGCCCCGCCGGCAGTGCGTCCCCGGTTCGCCGGCGGGGGCACGCTGTGCGCCACCTACCAGCCCGGAGCGACGGCTCCGGAGCTGCACGTCGACGCACTGGTGCCCGAGCTCGCGACCGGCGCCACGGCGCGCCGGGGTGCCCACGGGATGCCGCTGGCCGACCGCGTGCACGTCGAGCCGGGCCGGGCGGCGCTGGTCGAGGTGATGCCGAGCGCGGGGGCGCACGCCGGCACCCTCGTCCTGGTCACCGACCAGGGCCGGGCGTATCCGCTGGCGAACCGCGAGGTGCTGAACATCCTCGGGTACGGCAACGCCGAACCCGTCCGGCTGCCCGCCGGCATCGTCGACCGGGTGCCGCTGGGCAGCGGCCTCGATCCGGCCACCGTGCTGGGACCCTGACCGGGCGGGTCAGCGCTCCACCGGCGGTGGCGGCACCACGAACATCTCGTCCGGCAGGTCGTCGCGCGGGGGCTCGGCCGCGGGCAGGACGGTGCGGCGCGGCTGCCAGCCGCCGCGCCGCACCCGGACCAGTACCAGCGCGGTGGCCGCGCCCAGAGCCACCACCGCGCCGGTGAGGATCGCGATGGTCCACGCCGTCGAGGTGCTGTCGTCCCACCACTCGGCGAGGCGCAGCTGGGCGGGATCGGGCACGGGCCGCCGCACCGCGGGCACGGCGGCCGGTCCGGTGCTCACCAGGCCGTCGGTCAGCGCCCGGTAGGGATCGACCAGCCCGGCCCCGTAGGCGGCGCTGTCCCGGCCGCCCGGCGCCGGGCTCGCCGTGGCGAGGATCCGCTGCACGACCTCGGGGGCGGACAGCTCCGGCCAGGCCGCGCGCACCAGTGCCGCGGTCGCCGACACGAACGGCGCGGCGAAGCTGGTGCCGTCGCGGTACTGGTGCCCGCCCGCCCGCGCGGCGCTGAGCACGCCGGCGCCCGGGGCCACCAGATCCACCTGCGGCCCGATCTGCGAGCTCGGCAGGCGGGTTCCGGTCATGTCCACGGCCCCGACCCCGAGCACCCCGTCGTACCCCGCGGGGTAGCTCGCCGGGCCGGGCGCGGTGCCCTGCTGGGCGTTGCCCGCGGCGGCCACCACAACCACGTCCTTCTCCACCGCGTACCGGACCGCGTCGCGCACGTAGTGGTTGTCGAGTCCGCCCGCGACGGACAGGTTGAGCACGCGGGCACCGTGGTCGGCCGCGTACCAGATGCCCCTGGCGAGCACCTCGGGATCGATGGCCTGGGTGGCGCCGTCGGTCATGTCGCTCTCGCTGATCCGGACCGGCAGGATCGTGGCGTCCGGGGCCAGCCCGGTGAATCCGACGCCGGGCATGGCGGCGGCCGCGATGATGCTGGCGACGCCGGTGCCGTGGGAGACGCAGTCGAAGCTGCCGGGGAGGTCGCCGACGAGGAAGAAGTCCTGGCCGGGCTGGACCTTTCCGGGTGGCAGCTGCGGGTGGTCGGCGTCCACACCGGAGTCGACCACGGCGACCAGCACCCCGGCACCGGTGCCGTGTTCGTGCACGGTCTTCGTGTCGAGCGTCCGCTGTGCCCAGGGCACCTCGGTGACCGTCGGGCTCGCCGGGGCGGGATCGGCGCAGGCGCCCGGCGGTGGCGCGGCCGCCGCCACGCCGGGGTGGACGACCAGGGCGGCCGCGACCACGGCCACCGCCGCCAGCCTGCCGCCGGTCATCCCGGGTCCAGGTCGCAGTCGGCCATCAGAACTCCCCGTTGATCTTCCGGTCGAGCTGGTGCAGGAACGGGCCGGTGTGCACGTCGGTGTCCTCGAGCTTCGCGGCCGGCGGCAGGTACTGGCGGGTGATCTCGAACAACTGCTCCTGCGACTGGGCGACCGCGTCCCTGATGGTGTCCACAATGGACTGGGCGAGGGCCTTCGAGTCGGGGCTCCGGTAGATCCTGGGGTCGAGGTGCATCTCGCTCAGCTCGCCGCGCCCGGCCACCGTGGCGCTGACCAGGCCGTCGGGCGAGTCGGCGGTCGCCTCGATTTCGGCGATCTTGTCCCTGATCTCGAGCAGGTCGTCGCGCAGTCGTTCGTAGCCTGCCTTCCGCGCGGCCGCGTCGAACATCGGCTGTGCCATGGATCCTCCTCGGTGCTTCCGGTTGTCCCCGTTGCCGGTGTGGCCGGGCGGACTCACCTGTCCCACCTTCGATCCGCCACGCGGCAGGACGGGGGGACTTGGCAGCTTCCGGCCGCGGGGAACGGCCCGGAACCGGGCCGATCGCAAAATGTCCCGGTGCGCGAGCGCACCGGGACACCTCGGGCCGGGCCGGTCAGGCGGAGCCCAACCTCCCGCAGGACCGCTGCACCGCGGCCATGTTCTCCGAGTTGCAGGACTGGACGCCCTGATTCATCGCCTGCAGCAGTTCCTGTCCCGCGATCATCACCTGCTGGCAGGCTCTGCTGATCTCGGCGAACTGCCCACCGGCCTGGTCGGTCCAGTCGGCCTGGGTCATGCCCGAGGCATTGCCCCAGGAATCGATCGATTGCTGAACGCCGTTGACACAGCCGTTCATGCTCGCCGAAAGTCCGTCCAGCGCACCGAACATCGCGAGTTTACGCACGGGTCATCTCCTTTCCATGATGTGTGTTCCTCAGATGGCGCGGAGCACTCCGGCGAACGCGTAGGTGGAACCGGAGGAGCTGGAGCCGCCCCCGCCACCGTCGCCACCGGAATCGCCGTCTCCGCCGTCACCGCCGCCGGAATCGCCGCCGCCGGAGTCATCTCCGCCGGAATCACCGCCACCGATGTCACCGATGTCACCGAGATCGCCACCGAGGTCACCCCCGAGTGCGCCACCGAACCCACCGCCGAAGCCGCCGCCGAAGCCGCCGCCGAACCCGCCGCCGAAGCCGCCACCGAAGCCCGCTCCGCCGCCGCCACCGTGGGCGCCGTTGAAGCACTGGACACCCTGTTCGTCGGCGCCGATGTAGTCGTTCATCGCGAACTGGGTGTCGCCACCCAGCTTTTCCAGTTTCTGGCACAGGTTCCGAATGGCCATGTCCCATTTCTTGTGCGCCACGAGCAGCGCCTGGGACTGGTCCATGCTCCACTGCGCGGGGATGACGCTGTTCACTTCACCCTCGAGCTTGCCGCGGTGCCCTTCGATCTCCTGCACGACCACCGCGGCCAGCTGGACCACTCTCGCGAGTGTGTCCGTATTGGCGTCCATCAAACCGCTACCGGTCATCGGAGCCTCCTTTCCTGTTTGCGGCTCGCGCCGACTTCCCCGCCCGCCGTTGGTTTCCGCAGGGACAGGGCAGTTTCGACGCTAGTTCGGGCGGGATGGCCCGCTGGGGCCCGCGGCACGTTCCTGCCAACGGCGCCACCACGGCGCGAACCGGCGTGAGAATCGCGGGGTCCGGGTGTGAGGAGGGGCGCGATGGCGACGGTCGTGGTGCGCAGGCCGGTGCGCCGGCCCGCCCCGGAGCAACCCGCCGGCGAGCTCATTCTCGACGCGCCGCCGGAGATTCCGCAGCCGGCCGGGCGGCAGTGGACGCAGGTGCTCATGGTGATCCCGATGATCGCCATGATGGCCGCGATGATGCTGATGTTCTCCGGCGGTTTCGGTGCGGACGGCGGAGTGCTGCGGCTGGTCGTGATGGGCCTGTTCGGCGTGGGCATGCTGGGCATGCTCGGCGTCGCGCTGCTCAACTCCGGTGGGCCGGGCAAACGGGAAATGGGCCAGGAACGGCGTGGTTATCTCCGCCACCTCGGCCAGCAGCGGCTGCGGCTGACCCGGTCCATCCACCGGCAACGCGACGCCATGGTCTACCTGCACCCGGAACCGGCCGCGCTGCTTTCCCTCGTCTCGAGCTACCGGCTGTGGGAGCGCCGCCCGCTGGACGCCGACTTCGGCGTCGCCCGCATCGGCACCGGCGAGCAGCGGCCCGCGATGACCCTGGTCCCGCCGGAGGCCAAGCCGCTGGAACAGCTGGAACCGTTGTCCGCGCTCGCGTTGCGGCGGTTCCTCACCACCTACACCGCGATTCCCGGGCTGCCGCTGGCCATGGCCGTCAACGGGTTCAGCCGGATCTACCTCCGCGGCGACCGGTCCCGGTCGGCGGCGCTGGTGCGCGCGGTGCTCACCCAGCTCGCTTCCCTGCAGTCACCCGACGACCTGCGGATCGCGGCCTGCGTCTCACCGGTCGCGCCGGCGGACTGGGAGTGGCTCAAATGGCTGCCGCACGCACTGCACCCCGAGCGGACCGACGCCGTGGGGCCACTGCGGCTCGTGGCGGGCTCGATCGTGTCCATCGAGGCGATGATCGACGACCTGCTCGGCGAGCGGCCCCGGTTCGACCCCGCGGTGGACAGCAGGACCGCCCTGCCGCACGTGGTGGTGGTGCTGGACGGCGGAGCGACCGCGGGCTCGGACACGCTGATGGCCGAGGGCGGGCTGGAGGGGGTCACGGTCATCGACCTGCGCACCGCACCGCCGCGTGCGCTCGACCCCGCGACCATCGTGCTGCACGTCGGCCCGGACGGCGCGCTGTCCAGCCAGACCCTGGACGGCACGGTCGAACTCGGCTGGGCGGACGCGCTGGACGTGCCCGCCGCCGAAGGCATCGCCCGGCAGCTCGCGCCGCTGCGGGCCAGCGCGGGCGGGCGCGGTGAGCAACCGCTGAGCACCGATCTCGACCTGGCCGAGCTGCTGGAGATCGGTGATCCGCACACCTTCGACCCGGCCGCGACCTGGGTGCAGCGACCGACGCGGGACCGGCTGCGGGTGCGGTTCGGCATCCGCACCGACGGCACGCCGGTGGAACTGGACCTCAAGGAGTCGGCCCAGGACGGGATGGGGCCGCACGGCCTGCTCATCGGCGCCACCGGTTCCGGCAAGAGCGAGCTGCTGCGCACGATCGTGCTGGCGCTGGCGGTGGCCCACCCGCCGAACTCGCTGAACTTCGCGCTGGTCGACTTCAAGGGCGGCGCCACCTTCGCCACCTTGGACAAGCTGCCGCACACCAGCGCGGTGATCACCAACCTCGCCGACGAGCTGCACCTGGTGGACCGGATGACCGACGCGATCACCGGTGAGCTGCTGCGCAGGCAGGAACTGCTGCGGGCGGCGGGCAACTTCACCTCGCTGCGCGAGTACGAGCGCGCCCGCGCCACCGGTGCGCCGCTGCCGGAGGTGCCCACCCTGCTGGTGATCTGCGACGAGTTCAGCGAGCTGCTCTCCGCCAAGCCCGACTTCATCGACATGTTCGTGCAGATCGGCCGGGTCGGCCGGGCGCTCGGCGTGCACCTGCTGCTGGCGAGCCAGCGGCTCGAGGAGGGACGGCTGCGAGGCCTGGAAACCCATCTGTCGTACCGCATCGGACTGCGCACCTTCTCGGATCTGGAGAGCCGGACGGTGCTCGGCGTCAGTGACGCGTTCAAGCTTCCCCGCGCGCCGGGCCACGGCTTCCTCAAGACGGACGACAAGTCCATGGTGCGGTTCCGCTCGGCCTATGTCTCCGGCACCCATCACGCGCGGGAGGCGGGCCCGGCGGACGCCGGGGACAACGGCGCGCTGGAGCTGATGGAATACACAACGCGGTACCTGGCCCCCGCGCTCGACGCCGAGGAGACCGAGCCCGCCCCGGACGAGGAGGCGGTGGGCGAGAGCCTGCTGGACATCATCGTCGAGCGGATGCGCGGCCGGGGCACGCCCGCCCACCAGGTGTGGCTGCCGCCGCTGGACGCCTCACCCACGCTGGACGCGCTGCTGCCCAACCTCATCGCACACGAAGAGCGGGGTTTCGGCAGCACGCACGAGCGGCTGGCCGGTGCGCTGCGGGCGGTCGTCGGGATCCTGGACCGGCCGCTGGACCAGCGGCGCGATCCGCTGGTGCTGAACCTGTCCGGCTCGGCGGGGCACGTGCTGGTGATCGGCGGGCCGCAATCCGGCAAGAGCACCGCGCTGCGCTCGATCATCGCCAGTCTCGCGCTCACCCACACACCGCGTGAGGTGCAGTTCTACTGCCTCGACTTCGGCGGTGGCGCGCTGGGCTCGGTCCGCGGCCTGCCGCACGTCGGGGTGGTCGCGGGCAGGCAGAACGTGGGCGCGGTGCGGCGCACGATCGCCGAGGTGCGCACGCTGATCGCCCGGAGGGAACGGGTTTTCGCCGAACGCGAGATCGACGGCATGCCCGCGTACCGGCGGCTGGTGCGCGAAGGCGGTGGTCCGGACGGAGACCGGTGGGGCGACGTGTTCCTCGTCATCGACGGCTGGGGCACGCTGCGGAGCGAGTTCGACGACCTGGAGGCCGCGGTGGCCGACATCGCCGCGCGCGGGCTCTCCTACGGCGTGCACGTGGTGGTTTCGGCGGCCCGCATGTTCGACCTGCGGATGAACATCAGGGACCTGTTCGGCAGCAAGCTGGAACTGCGCATCGGCGACCCGGTGGACAGCATGGTGGACCGGGCGTCGGCGATCAAGGTGCCCGAGGGCGCACCGGGCCGCGGCGTGACGATGAGCAAGCACCAGCTGCTGGTCGCCCTGCCCCGGATCGACGGCGTCGAGGACGCGGCCGGGCTGGCCGGCGGGGTGCGCGAGCTGGTGGACACCGTGGCCTCGGCCTGGCCGGGGCCGCCCGCGCCGGCCGTGCGGCTGCTGCCGGCACAGCTGCCCTACGCGAAGCTGTCGCACGCGCACGACAGCGCCAGGCACCGGCTGGCCGTCGGCATCGCGGAGGACAACTTCGACGCGGTCCGGCTGGACTTCGGCGCCGATCCGCACCTGGTGTTGTTCGGGGACACCGAATCCGGCAAGACCACCTTCCTGCGCACCCTGGCCAGGGCCATCGTGGACAGCTACGAACCGAGGCGGGCCAGGCTGATCATCGTCGACCACCGGCGCGGCCTGCTCGGCGACGTCACCTCGGAGCACCTCATCGGCTACGGCACCGACCGGGAGTCCACCACCCGGCTGATGCTGCAGGTGGCCGAGGAGATGTCGGCGCGGCTGCCCGGGCCCGCGGTCACCCCGGACCAGCTGCGCGACCGCAGCTGGTGGCAGGGACCGGAGCTGTACCTGCTGATCGACGACTACGACCTCGTGGTCAGCCAGATGGACAACCCGTTCCTGCCGCTGCTGGACTTCCTGCCGCAGGGCCGCGACATCGGCATGCACGTGGTGCTGGCCCGCCGCACCGGGGGCGCGAGCAGGGCGTTGTTCGAACCGGTCATCTCCCGGCTGCGCGATGTCGGCTCGCCCGGCCTGCTGCTGTCCGGGGACAAGGAAGAGGGCCCGCTGCTCGGCGGGCTGAAACCGGAAGTGCTGCCGCCGGGCCGGGCGTGGCTGGTCGACCGGCGGCACACCGCGCGGCTGGTCCAGCTCGGCTGGCTGGCGAAGGACAAAGGGGAGTAGCCATGGGTGGGGCGCGGCACGAGATGCACGGCGATCCGGAGGCGATGCGCGCCTTCGCCGAGCGGGTCGCCTGGCCCGATGCGGTGGCCGACGTCGCGGTGCCGCCCGCGGCCACGCCCTGTCCGGCCGGGATGTCCGCGTGCGCGGGCTTCACCGCCGCCGACCTGGCCGCGACGCTGTCGCTGGGCCAGTTCCTCGCCGAGACCAGGGACGACCTCGCGACGCTGAAGGCCGCCGCCGCGGTGGCCGCCGACGACTACGAAGCCAGCGACCAGGCCGGCGCGCGAGCGGTGCTCGGCGTTGTCCTCGAGCAGGGCTGAGCGATGGACTACGCCAGCCTGCCGTCGATGGTCCAGTTCGCGCTCGTCGACGTGGAGGCCCACACGCACCTGGCCAGGGTCGAGCAGGCCAGCCGGATGTGGCGCACCGTCGCGGCGGAACTGGGGGAGCTGAGCGATTCGCTGCGGCGTGAGCTGGACTGCCTGAAGCCGAACTGGGACGACTCGACCGGTACCGAGTTCGCCCGGCAGGTGAACCTGCGCCGGGCCGCGATCGACGAGGCGCTGTCCAGGGTGACCCGGCACCAGCCGTGGGTGGCGCTGGACGAGCTGGCCAGGCAGTTGCTGCTGACCAGGACCCGGCTCACCGGCGCGGTGGAGCAGCCAGCCGAGGACGGCAACCACGAGACAGCCGCCCATCTCGGCGAACTGGACCGCTACTTCCTCGCGGCCGCCGAGGCGGTGCTCGGCGCGGCCGGTGCCGAAGTGCCCGGCGGCCAGCCCGCGGTGGACTGCTGCGCCGCCGAACCGGGCGTGCGACTCGCGGGCGCGCCTGCTCCGGTATCCGGTGTCGTGCCGAACCTGGTTGGCGGAACGCTGCCGCCGGGCAGTGTTTCGATCCCCGGGCTCATCGCGGTGCCCGCGAGCGGCCCGCTGGCGGGCGGGCGCCGCCCGGCCGGGGGTAAGGCCGGTGGTGGTGCCGCACCGCGGGACGGCTCGCGCCTGCCGGACGGGTCCAGGCCCGGCGGCGGGTTCGACGCGAGCGCGGCCGACGGAACGGCACCGAGTACGGCCGGATCCGACGCGCCACGCCGGATCGAGCGGGCCGCCGATCCGGTACCGCTCACGACGTCCCGGGCCACTCCCGAGGCGCCACAACCACCCGCGTCGCCGGACGCGGCCGAACCGGGGTCGGCGGCGCGGGGGCAGGGGCGGATGGTGCCGCCCATGATGATGATGCCGCCGATGCTGGGAGGTGCGGCCCGCGCCGGCCGGACCCGCCCGGCGCGTTCACTGGAAGACGGCGAGCGGCGCACCCGGACCCCGCAGGCGACGCCGGGGGTGCCGCCGCGGCTGCGCGGGCGTTCGGCGCTGGCCGACCCGGCGGGCAGCGGCTACCGGCCGGTGGCCATGTCGGGCAAGGCCAACGTCGGCACCGCGCCCCAGGAAACGCTCGACCACGAGGTGTGGCAGGTCGCCAATCCCGGTGCGGCCACCCCGCTGAAGCCGGAACCGGTGGAACAGGAACAGCCGAGAAGGGTCCGCCGCCCGCGAGCGTGACGGGCGGAATCACCGGTGGCTCGCCTGGCCCGACGGCGACTGCCCGGACCAACGGCGACTCGCCTGGTCAGCGGTGGCTCGCTCGGAGCAGTGGTGGCAGCCCGGAGCAATGGTGGCTCGCTCGGATCAGTGGTGGCTCGCCCGGACCGACGATGACTCGCCCAGGTCAGTGGTGGTTCGCCAGGAGCAACGGTGACCCGCCCGGATCAGCGGTGGCTGCCGGGCCAACGGTGACCGCCGGATCAACGGCGATCCGCCCGGAGGACGGTGGTTTGCGCGGACCGATGGTGACTCACCCGGGGCAGTGGTGGCTCGCCTGGAGCTATGCGGCTCGGTCGCGCCGGAAGTCTGTCGCTGGACCCGGGCGTGTCACGAAAGCCACATTCGAGACGTCAGGCGTCCCGAAAGCCACATTCGTGACATCAGCGCAGGCGCCGCAGGGGCTTGGGGTTCAGCGCGGCACGCAGCCTGGCCCGTGCCCCTCGCCGGGCGAGTCCGCGGCGCACCGCGCCGACCGCGAGCCACGCGCGCTGACCGGCGTCCGGATCGGGGTCGGCGCCCGACCACAGGGCGAATTCCACCGTCTCGCCGAGCGATCGCAGGCCGTCAGCCGCGGCACCGTCGGTCGCCGCGACCGCGGCGGTGAGGTCGCGCACCGTCATTCCCGCGGACACCGGTACCCGGTAGGCCCGCAGCCGGTCGCGCACCTCCTCCCACGCACCGATCACCGCGCCCGCGCCAGGCCTGCGCCTGCGCCGCCGCGCCCGCGCCGCCGTTGCCAGCGGCACTCCGAATCCCCACAGCAGCGCGGCGAGCACCGGCACCGCGAGCAGGATCTCACCCGGAAACGCCCAGCCTGCCCAGAAATCCGGGCCGGTCGCCGCCGATACCTCCGGCAGCGGGGGATCGCGCAGTTGCTCCGGTGGCGGCAGGCCGGCACGCGCCCCGGCGGCGGCCGCGGCCAACCCGCTGCCCGGGGCCGGGGCCGCCATCGCGGTCGTGCCGCTCGGGTCGAGTGGCACCCAGCCCACCCCGTGCACGGCGACCTCCGGCCAGGCGAGCGCATTGCCGTTGCGCACCGTGTACGGCAGGCCGGGGACTCGGTCGGCAGGGGCGCGGAACCCGACGACGAGCCGGGCCGGAATGCCCTTGATCCTGGCCAGCGCGACGTACGCGGCCGCGAACTGCTCGCTCGTGCCGCGTTTGGTGTCCAGCAGGAACTTCTTCAGCTGTGGCCACGAGTTCCCGGTGGGCAGGTCCGGGCCGTCGGCCAGCCGGTACTGCTCGCGCAGGAACTTCTCCAGCGCCAACGCGGCGTTGAACGTCGGCCGGGTGGGCACGGCGCGGTCGGCCAGCTCGGCGATTCCCGGTGGCACCTGCCCGACGCCACCCAGCTCGCCGGCGAGCTGGGTGGAATCCACCGCGGCTTCGCTGAGCGCGTTCGGATCGGCCTGCGGTTCCCACCAGCTCAGTGTGTAACCCACCGGCCCCGGTGCCGAGGTGAACAGCGATCCCTGCCGCTCCTCCACCAGCGGCTCGAGGCCGTCGACGCTCGCGGGCAGCGCCTGGCTCGGCAGCCATGGCCCGTCGAGCCGGACGTCGCCGATCTCGGCGGTGCGCCGCTCGACCGCCACCGTGATCTCCTTGCCGGGCGGCAGTTCGGTGCCGAGCCTGCGGTACCGGCCGCCCGGCGTCCACCGGACACCGTCGAACTCGTGCAGCACCACCACCGGCCACCGGTCGACCCCGGTGGCACCGTCCACAGTGAACACCGGGGGAGCCGGGTCGGCCAGCCGGTCGGCCAGTCCGTCCAGCGGGCTGGTGACCCGGCTTTCGGCGAGCGGCGCGAACTGGTCGTCCCGCAGCGTGTACCTGGCCTCGGCCGGGGGCAGCAGCGTGCCACCGGCGAGCGCGGCGATCACGGCGAGGAGCACCGTGGGCGCGGCGAGCAGCAGGGTCGAAGCCCGCCGCTCGTCGTCGGCCCGCTCGGCCCGGGTGGCGGCCAGCAGCGCCCCGGCCGCCGCGGCGTAGGCCAGCGCTCCGATGCTCGCACCGAGGCCGGTGCTCGCGCCGTAGAGCTGGCTGAGCATCACCACCGCGAAACCCGGCGCCAGCGCGACCAGCGGCCCCCACCGGTGCAGCAGCTCGATACCGAGTACGCCGGCCACCAGCGCCAGCAGCGGTACGAACAACATGAGCGCCGGGTCGGGCTGAGCGGGCCACGTCGATTGCAGCACCAGCCGCCAGGAATCCGTCGCACCATCGGCCAGCGCGCGGATCGTCGTGCCGGTCGGCAAACCGGCCACCGTGGTGGACGGCAGCACCGTCTCCACCACGGCGAGCAGACCGGCCAGCGAGGTCAGCACCGGCCGCCACGGCAGCAGTACTTCGCGCCGGGAGCCGAGCATGGCGACCGCAAAAACCACCACCGCGGGCACCACCAGCGGCACAACCAGCGGCCAGCCGCCGAACACCGGCGCGAACAGCAGGCCCGCCACCGCGGCGGCCAGCAGCACGCACCCCACCGGCAGCGCCCTCATCCCAGCACCTCGTTCCAGCGGCGCACGGCGTGTTCGGCGTTCTCGGCGCCGAGCAGCCGCGCGCCGGTCACCGTCCGCGCCGCACCCGCGGCCCCCAGCACGAACACGAAGATCGCCGGATAGCGGTCGCGGAGCCGGGCCAGCGACGACATCTCGGCACCGGCCGAGGTGATCATCGCCAGGCAGCCGCCGACCGCGCGGTTCGTAGTCAGCACCGCGGGCACCACCGCGTCGGCCGCTCCGCCCTGGTCCAGCACGCACAGCTCGTCGAGCAGCCTGCGGGCGGCCCGCGGACCGCCGGAGGTGGGCACGTCGAGCCCGGACGACGTGACCAGCCTGCTGTGCTGACCCGCGCGGGCCGACGCGCCGAGCAGCGAAGCAGCGAGATCGACGGCCTCCTCGAACAGCCGTGGTGGCAAGGAATCCGGCCTGGTGTCCAGCAGCACGGTGAACCGCGGCTGCTGCGGGTCGGCCAGTGCGCGCACCATCAACCGGCCGGTGCGGGCGGTCGCTTTCCAGTGCAGGTGCCGGATTTCGTCGCCGTGCACGTACTCGCGCACCTCGCGCAGGTCCATCGAGCCGCGCAGCAGCTCGTCGGTGGCGGCGCCTTCGTGGTGGTGCCGGGGGTATCCGCCGACCAGCGCCCTGGCCGGGAATTGCCTGGGATACACCCACAACTCGGCGGTTTCGCCGGTCGGCAGCCGGTTGCGCGCCAGCCCGAACGGATCGGCCCGGTGCAGCAGCAGCGGGCCCACGGTCATCCGGCCGCGGACCGGGGTGGCCAGCGCGTAGTGGTAGGTCGCCCCGGTCGAGGGCGGCAGCGGGCGGATCCGCACGGTCTGCGCCGTGCCGCCCGCCCGGTCCGTGGCCAGCAGCGCGGGCTGCCGTGTGGTGCCGGGGTTGCGCACCCGCAGCCGAGCCAGCGCCGGACTGCCGCGCTGGACCCGGCTCGGGTACACCGAACGGGTCACCACCATCCGCACCCGGCGTGCCGTCACCACGACGGCGGCCAGCACCGCGGCGAGCAGGATCGCGCCCAAGGCGCGCAGCAGCGGATACCCCGCCCACTGTCCAAACGCGACAACCAGCAGGCCGAGGACGAGCACTGCGACACCACGCCGGGTGGGGCGCACGGTTACCCGCCTCCGGCGGGCGGGCCCGCCTCGGCGATCGTGTTCATCAGCCCGGCCAGGTGTAGTGCGGCGAAGTGGTACCGGTCTCCTGGATCACGACCCACACCTCGTATCCCGGCTCGCCGAAGTCGATGTTCTGGAAGTCCACCTCTCCGTTCTCGTCGGTGGTCCAGGCCGAGCCGGGGTTCTCCCAGGTCGGATGGTTGGAGAACGGGTTGAACTCGTACTCGGTGTCCGGTTCGAGGCCGGTCGCCCGGATGCGCATCTTGTGGCAGGGCGGCCCGCACCCGTCGTACTCGCTCGGCTTTCCGCGCGTCACGGTGACCTTCGGGCCGGGAACGGTCACCTTGGTACTGGCCGAGGCGCCTTGGCCGGCGCTGTTCTCGGCGACGATCGTCACGGTGTAGCTCGTGCCGGGTGCCAGCCCGGACAGCGTGGCCGAGCGGGCGGTGCCCGGGGTGGTCAGGCTGCCCGCGCCGGCGGCCGGTTTCCAGGACACGTGATACGCGGTCACCTTGCCCCCGTTGGGCGCGGCGGCACCCCAGCTGAACTGGACGGAGGTGCCGTTGACCTTGGTGGTGAGATTGGTGGCGACACCGGGCGGGCTCGCCGGAAGCGGCTTCGGCGGGTCCGGTTGCGGTTCGGGCTTCGGCTGCGGTTGGGGCTGGGGTTTCGGCTGCGGCTGTGGTTGGGGCTGTGGCTGGGGTTTCGGCTGTGGCTTCGGCTGGGGTTGTTCCGGCGTCGGCAGAGCCTGCTTCTGCTGAGGCGGCGGCCCGGCCTGCGTGGGCGGTTCGGCCGGCGCGGGTGGCGGGCCCTGGCCCGGCTGCGGCTCGGGCGGCGGTGCCTGCGGATCACCGGGTCCGCCCGGCTTTTCTTCGACCAGCGGGACCTGGTTCACCGCGCCCTTCTCATCGACCACCATGACGTGCCCGCCCTGGTCCCCGTCGACGTACACCCGGCCGTCCGCCCCCCGGTTCAGCCTGGGCACACCGGTTTCCGGCGGCACCGGGGTGACCGCCTGTGGCCTGCCGTCGCTGGTGTAGGTGTGCACCGTGTTGCTCCGCCTGTCGAGCAGCACGACCGAAGAACCGCTCGGTTCCGGGCTGGTGTACTCACCGTCGGGCAGCGGTACGGTCACCGTGTCCGGCGATGACGCCGCCGGGTCGCCGTTGCCGAGACCGGCCGTGCCGATCAGGTGCAGTCGCCGCGCGCCGGGGTCGACAACCGCGATGCGGCCCGCCGCGTCCGCATCGGCGATGGTGGCCGTGTGCGGCAGGTCCGCACCGACGTTCACCGGCGCGCCGAGCCCCTGCTCGGTCACCGTCTGCACGGTGTCGGTGGTGGTGTCCACGAACGCCACCGTGCTGCCCACCACGGTCAGTTCGCCGCTGTGGCCCATCGGGGTCACCGTCGGGCACGTCACCTGGTCGGCGTCCACGGCCAGCTCGCACACCACACCGGTGGCCGTCCGGTGCAGCCAGAGCGAGCCCTCCGGGGTGGCCACCGGGTCGCCGAGATCGGTCCCCGCGCGGATCGTGGCGGGCCGCTCGCCGAGCCGGACCACCGTGCCCGCCTTGCGGTAGACGAGATAGGGCCCGCCCGGCGCCTCGACCCCGATCGCCTCCTCGCCGGTCGGGGCCGGTACCTCGTTCTCCACCTCGAGGCTGGATTTGCCGAATTCCCTGATCCGCGCGTCGCCGATCACGTAGACGCTGGAGTCGCCCTGGTAGACCCGGTCGCCGGGCGCCAGCGGCAGGCTCGCCTGGGTGTCCACCGTCGCGGCCGCCCCGTTGACGTGGAACAGGAGGTCGCGTCCCGGGTTGCTCACCCAGTGCCCCGGCGGCGCGAAATCCAGCCCGCCCAGTGCCCCACGCGCCCCGGAGACCGCGACCGCCACCGTTCCCGCGCAGGCGGTCACGAGCAGTACCGCCGGTAATCGTTGCCGCAGCTTGCTCGTCACGCGGCGAGGGTAAGGCGCGCCGGTACAGAAAAGGTCCATGCGCCGCTGTCATCAAAACCTCATGTTGGGCTCGGCACGCTGGGCGGCATGCTCTTCCATACCCTGGGGCCGTTGGAGGTGCACGGCCGCGACGGTGAGGTACATCGGCTCGGCCACGGCAAGGCCGCGACCCTGCTGGCCACGTTGCTGCTGCGCCCCAACGCGTGGCTCACCAGTGCCCAGCTGATCGAAGCGACCTGGCAGGACGCGGCCGCGCCCGCCTCCGCCGAGTCGAACCTGAAGACCTACGTGTGGCAGCTGCGCCGCGTACTGGGTGAGGCCAGGATCGAAAGCGCCCCCGGCCGTTACCGGCTGCGGCTCGGCCACGGGGAGCTGGACACCCAGCGCGTCGCTGAGCGGGCGGCGGCGGCCCGTGCGGCCGCCAGGGCGGGTGAGTTCGGCACCGCGGTCGCGGCGTACCAGACCGCGCTCGGGTGGTGGCGCGGTTTCGCTTTCGACGGCCTGCCGGTGGGCTGCGCCGCCGACGAATTCGAGGAGCTGCGCGGGCAACTGCGGGAGGAACTCGCCGACGCGCAGCTCGCGCTCGGCCGCGCCGGCGACGCCGTGCGCACCCTGCGTGCGCTCACCGAGCAGGATCCGCTGCGCGAAACCGCGTGGACGAGCCTCGTGCGCGCACTGCACACGATGGGCAGGCGCGCCGAGGCGGTGCGCGCCTACCTTCAGGCGAGCCAGGTCCTCTCCGCCGAACTCGGCATCGGGCCCGGCCGCGCCCTCACCGCCGCGTACCTGGCCGCGCTCGAACCGGCGCGCAACCGCCATGAACTGCCCCGCGACACCCCGTGGTTCACCGGTCGCACCGCCGACCTGAACACCATCGGCCGCGCGACCGGCGTGGTGCTCATCGACGGCCAGCCCGGCATCGGCAAGACCGCACTGGCCGTGCACGCCGCGCACAAACTCGCTCGTGCCTTCCCCGGCGGACAGCTTTTTCTTGACTTGCACGGCAGCACGCGGCCGCTGGCAGTGTTCGACGCGCTCGGCACACAGCTGAGACGCATCGGCGTTCCGGGCGCGTTGATGCCCGGCACGGTGGACGAGCGCGCCGCGCTGTGGCGCTGCGAGCTGGCACACCGCCGGGTGCTGCTGGTGTTCGACGACGCCGCTGGCCCCGGTCAGGTCGAACCGCTGCTGCCCGCCGGACCGGCCTGCCGCACGCTGATCACCACCCGGAACCGCGACTGGCACATCGACGGCGCGGTGCGGATCGGCCTCGGTCCACTGTCCACATCGGACTCCGTCGCGCTGGTCCGGGCCGCCACGGGCGATCCGCACCACAGCGTCGGCGAGGCACTGCTCGCGCTCTGCGGTGGAATACCGGCCGCGCTGCGGGACGTGAGCACCAGCCTGTGCACTCGTCCACTGGGGACGCCGAGGATGTCGGCAACGCCGTGTCAGGTGCTCGGCGGTGCCGGTGACGGTTACCGGCACGCACTCGCCACGGCGTGGGCCGCGCTGCCCCTGGCTGGACGTTCGGCCCTGCGGGCGCTCGGGGAGCTGCCCGGCGAATTCGCTTGTGACGACGCCACAAAGGCGCTTGGCGGCACTGCGGCCGCCACACGGGGAGTGCTGGAGGCACTGGTGGACGCCGGCCTGCTCGACGCGCTCCCCGGCGGTCGTTATCGCGGCCACCGGCTCGTGTACCACTACGCGCGCTGCCGGGACTGCGGTCCGGCAGCCGTGACGGCCGCGGCGGCGTGGGTGGCTTGAGATGTCCGAGATGAGCGCCGCGCAGGGGACCGGTGCGGCAGAACGCGCTGAGCGTGCCGCACCCGCCGCCTCCGCTGTGCCCGTCGCGACCGTCGCCGCCGCCCGGATCGCCGTGCCCCGGCCACGTCCGGTGGTCCCGGCGGCGGCTACGGCCCAGCCCACCTCCGGGCCGGAGCCCGCGCGTGCCGCGGCTGCCAGCAGCGGGCAGGCGAATCCGATCCAGCCACCCCCTCCGCCACCGCCCGCCCGCCGGAGGCCGCTGGAACTGCCGGTGCTGCGCATCGTCTGCTGGCAGCTCGCACTGGTACTGGTGGTGCTCGCGATCGGCAGGCCCTGGCCCGTGGCGACCGGCCTGCTGCTGGCCGCCGCGATCCTGCTGACCTGGACCGCCGTGCGGGTGCGGGGCCGCTGGCTCTCCGACGAGCTGATGTCCACCGCGCGGCTGCTGGCGCGGCGTCGCACCAGGGAACTGCCCGAGACCGGTGGTGCCGCGGCCCTGTTGAGCGGCCTGGCGCCCAGCGCCGGGGTGCGCACCGTCGAACTCGCCGGAATACCCACCGGGGTGATCAGCCGGTTCGAGGAACTGCTCGCCGTGCTCCGCCCGGTCGACATCGCCCCGGTCGCGCTCGCCAGGTTCGCGCTGTCCGGCGCGCCGCTGGCCGACATCAGTGACACCAGCACCGACACCGGCACCACCCTGCCCGCCGTCCGGGCACAGCTCGTGCTGCACCGCGGCCCCCGGCCCGCCGAGGAGACCAGAGCCTGGCTGGCCGTGCGGATGCTGCGCGAACCGAACTTCGCCGAAGACGGCGAACTGCTCGTCGCACTCGGCAACACGGTGCGCAAGCTGCACCGGAAGCTTCGCGGTGCCGGCCTGGCGGCAGCGGCGCTGACCGAAGCGGAGCTGCTGGCCACGCTGGTCGGGCTCAGCCACACCGGGCCGGGCCGGGGCTCGCTCCGGGAGGAACGGCGGTACTGGCGGGCCGGGCCGGTGGCCCAGGTTGGCCTCCGGCTCTCCGGCCTCGGCACCCGCCCGCTGCCCGCGCGGCTGGACGTGCTGCACCGGCTGCTCGCCGCGGTTCCCGGGGTGGCGTGCACCATCTCGATCACCCTGCCCGAGCACACCGGTGTGCTGCGGGTCGCGGCTACCGCCGATGCCGTCGTGGACGCCGCCGCCGACCGGCTCCTGCGGCTGCCGGTGCCCGGGGTGCGGCTGGACCGGATGGACAACCAGCACGCGCTCGCCGTCGCCGCTTCGCTGCCCATCGGAGGGAACCCATGATGTCCTCGCCCCAGGAGATACCCCGGCTCGCCCCCGTCCACGGCGACCCGCCCCGCGTGCTGTTGTCCCGGCACGCCAAGGTGGCGGGCACCCTGGTCACCGCGCAACGGGAGGTGCTGGTGGTCAGCATGCTGGCCGACCCGGTGATGGCGGCGCACCGGACCGAGCAGGTCATCCTGGGCCGCGGGATCCGCTACCGCATGCTGGTGCCCGACCACGTGCGGACCACGGCGGGACCGGCGCGGCGGTTCGGCAGGCTCGCCAGGCAGGGGGTGCTGATCCGCACGATGCCCGCGGTCCCGGTGGAAGCGCTGGTGGTCGACGGGACGCTGGCGATGCTGCCCGACGAGGGCGCCCACGATGTCGCGGTGGTCCGGCTGCCCAGCGTGGTGTCGGCCATCACCGAACTCGTCGAGCGGCTGTGGCCGGTCGCGGTGCCGTTCACCGGGAGCGACCTGCCCGAAGCCGCCGAGCTGTCCGAACGCGACCGGGAGTTGCTCACGCTGCTCTGCGCGGGCCGCACCGACGAATCGGCCGCGGCCGCGCTCGGCGTCTCGGTGCGCACGGTGCGCCGGATGGTGTCGAGCCTGATGAACCGGCTCGGTGCCCGCAGCCGGTTCCAGGCGGGGGTGAAGGCCGCGGACCGCGGCTGGCTGGCCGAGGAGGCACGCTGATGACCACGTCCGCAGGCCGCACCCTGCTCGTCGACCCCGCGGGGCACGGCGCGTATCCCACGCTCGGTGAGGCGGTGCTCGACGCACCCGACGGCGCGTGTGTCTCGATCGCGGCCGGGACCTACGCCGAGACCCTCGAGCTGGCCGGGCGCCGCCTCACGCTGCGCGCGGCGGGCGGTGCCGAGGTGCTGCTCGACGGCACCGGCGCCGACGTGCCGGTGCTGCTCGCCCGCGGTGGCACGCTGGCCGTGCACGGGGTGAACGTGCGCGGCGGGGACGCGGCGGCGGTGCAGGCCGAGAACGCCGAGCTGACCCTGGCGGGCTGCACCGTGCAGGCAGGCCGGGGGACGGGAGTGGCCGTGCGCGGGCCGGGGCCGTTGACGATCAGGGACGTGACCATCACCGGCGCGGAACAGGGGCTGGTGATGGAAGGCACGTCCGGTGTGGTGGAGAACGTCACCATCGAAGACGTCGCCGCGGACGGCGTGGTCATCGGCCTCGGTGCCGATCCGGTGCTGCGTTCGTGCAAGATCAGCGGCTGCGGTCAGCGCGGCATCTACATCTACCAGCACGCGCGGCCCTCGGTGCGGAACTGCCGGGTCAGCCGTACCGGGCACGCGGCGATCGTGGTGGCCCACCGCAGCGAACCCGTGCTGAAGCACACCTCGGTGCGCGACGCCCGCGGTGTCGGCATCGAGGTGGGTCCCGGCTGCGGCGGCTCGATCGAAGCGTGCGACATCGGCAACACCGCCGAGCCGGCGATCCGGCTCGACAGCGCGGCGACGGCGCGGATCGTGGCCGAACCCACCGAGCTGCTCGGCGGGGCCAGCCCGCTGGACACCCTGCTCACCGAACTGGACGGCATGGTCGGGCTGCCGGGCGTCAAGGCCGAGGTGCGCTCGCTCGTCGACGAGATCCAGGTGAACGGGTGGCGGGCGCGGGCCGGGCTGGCCACCAGCGCGCTGAGCCACCACCTGATCTTCGCGGGCGCCCCCGGCACCGGGAAGACCACGGTCGCCCGCTCCTACGGCAAGCTGCTCCGTGAGCTCGGCGTGCTGCCGCGGGGCGAGTTCCGCGAAGTGTCCCGCCGGGACCTGGTGGGCCAGTACATCGGGCACACGGCCGAGAAAACCGCGGTGGTGTTCGAGGAGTCGCTCGGCGGGGTGCTGTTCATCGACGAGGCGTACACGCTGTCCCGGCAGTCCGGCAGCGGCGGCGACTTCGGGCAGGAAGCCATCGACACGCTGGTGAAGCTGATGGAGGACCACCGGGAGGAGATCGCGGTGATCGTCGCGGGCTACACCGACGAGATGCGCCAGTTCCTCGCGGCGAACCCCGGTCTGTCCTCGCGGTTCGCCAAGACCGTGGAGTTCGAGGACTACACGCCGGACGAACTGGTCCGCATCATCGCCCGGATGGTCACCGCGGGCGACTACGAGCTCGACCCCGCCGCCGCGCCCGCGCTCACCGCGCACTTCCGGCGACTCGCCGCCGAACCGGGCTTCGGCAACGCCCGCGACGCGCGCAAGCTGTTCGAGGCCGTGCGGAAGGCGCAGTCGGGCCGGCTGCGCGCGCTCGGCCGGATCCCGGAGCCCGGCGAACTGCGTGAGCTGCGTCGTGCGGACGTGCTGGCCGCCATCGGCCGCTCGTCGGGGTGACCACGTGGGTCAGGGCGCGGCGGACGGCCGCTCGTCGCCGCCGGTGAGCCGGTGGACGGTGGCGGTGCCCTCGGTGTTCGCGGCCAGGTAGTCGTCGACGCAGCACTGCATGTCGTCGCACGCGCCGCGGTAGGAGCCGGACAGGCCGTCGGCGCGTGCCATCAGGCGTTCGGCGATCGGCAGGTAGCGCGAAAGGAACGCCTGGGTCATCACGTCGCCGCCCAGGCCGGACGCACTGGCGGCGAGGGCCGCCCGGCGGGCCTGCCAGGCCGACTCGAACGCCTCCCCGGCGGCGCGGAACCGGTTGATGCCGTGGCTGACCCCGTCGGGATCCATGTCGTAGCGGGTCAAGTCGCCCTCCTTCGCAGATCAGGCAGTGGTACGGAGTTCTGGCGGGATGACAACATCGAGGAGGACCAGCTCGAACGGCTGGACGTCCTGGAGGTGCTCGAGCACGGGCGTGGGTATTCGCAGCCATGGCTGCTGTTCTCCGCAGCAAGAGCGCAGCTGGTCGAGTGACGAGTACACCATCAGCGCCAGCCGATCGTCGTTCACGCGGCGAAATTCGACGACGGCGTCCGCCGGATCCTTCACATGCGTGGCACAGGGGACAAAAACGAAGGGTGGGAGCTCGTCTGGTTCTTCGGGGGAGATCATGCCTGCGGACTCCGCTGGGGCGCCACCAGTGAACCGTGCTCGAACCAGTTGTCGATCGCGCCGGAGGTGACCGCGCCCGCCGCGGCTCCGCCGATCGCGCCCAGCACCGCGCCGACCGGGCCACCCACGGACGCGCCGATGGCAAGCCCGGTCAGTGCGCTCGCGCCCCAGCCGGCCCCGTTCGACCAGTAGGCCTGCGCCACCGACTCGCCGTCGGCGATGTCGTTGTCGATGGCCTGCCCGGCAAGCGGAAGGCCGAGCACCGGCCCGCCGAATTTGCTCGCGACATTGGCGAGCTTGCTGACATTCGAGAAATGAAGCGCGTTCGATTCGCCACGGCCCACCTGGCCGTGCAGAGTGACATGGCGTTGTACGTCCGAATTGGGCAGGTACTCCCTGGCCCGGGCAGCGATCCCGGACCACCAGTCCGCCTTGCGCGCCGCTTCCTGTGCCAGCTGGGCGCCGTCGACACCGGCGCCCGCATTCGCCAGGATGTCGGCCCCAGCGAGGACCTCGGGATTGCGATGCGGCGCGGTTTCGAGCTGGTCCCAGGCCGGGTCGTTCCGTATCTGGTCCGCGGTCTGATGGGCGATCCGTTCGCGTTCGGCCGCGGCCAGTTCCTGAGCGCGCTGATCCACGACGTCGCTTTCACCGCTGCCGAGCAGCGATTGGAGCAGGCCGGCCGATCCCGCGTCCTGATCGCTCTTTTCGATCTCCCGCCGGGCCGCGTCGATCTGCTCCTGGGTGCGGCCGACCTGCTGCCCCAGCGCGTCCGCGGAATCGCCGACCGCTCTGGTCTCGTCGAGCGTGCGGCCGGTCCGGTCGCGCGCCGGGTCCTGGTTGGGGTCCAGCCAGGAATCGATGACGTCGCGGCTGCCGCGGTCACCCTCGGAATGGGCGTGGTCGGAATCGCGCTTGGTGCCCTGCAACTGCTCGATAATGGAGTCGAGTGAACCTCCCGAGGAACCGTTCTGCCGGTCTTCCGGCGCGACGGGTCCGATGAACCCCTCTTCGCCGGGGCGTGGCCGCGTGTCCTCGTCGTTCACCTCCTCCATGTCCGCGCCGGGAATGGTCCCGGGGACCTTCTCTTCGTCCCCCTCGGTGGTGGCCTCCTGGCCGGACTGCTCCGGGGACCCGTTTTCCTGAGCGTTGTCGCCAGCCGGTTCGGAACCGGCGTCGGTCGGAGGTGGGTCGCCCTGTTCCTGGGACGTCGGTTCGGCGGTACCGTCCGCGGACTCTTGCGACGTCGAGTTGCCCTCCGGCACCGGCGCCTCTGCCGATGGCTCGGGAGACGGCGACGGCGCAGCGGGTTCCGCCGTGGCTGGCTTGTCCGCCGAGCCGCCGTTCTCGCCGGGAGGCGCTGTCATCTGGTACCTCCGAGACTGAAGCCGCGGTGTCGTCGCACCCCAGTTTTCGCCGGCGTGATGCCGCACTGTGGGCGTTGACCGGTTCCGGCCACCACCCCGCGGCACCGCCGTGGCCGCAACAGGTCACGGTCTCCTGGCCCGGGGTGACTGTGGAGACACTCGGGCTCGGCGAGCACGTGACCGAGTTCTCGGAGGTTCCCGATGGCAGACCCGGCAGCACCCGCCGCCCCCGGCCCGGAATCGTCGCCCGGTGGCGGCGCCTCCAGCGAGCCGTCATCCAGCGAGCCGTCCTCCGGCGGCGCCGCTTCCACGGAACCGACCTCCACGGAACCGGCTTCCAGCGAGCCGACATCCACCGAGCAGACATCCACCGAGGCGGCTTCCGGTGGCGACACGGCCGCCGACCAGACATCGGAGGGCGCCGAGGCGTCGGACAACGCAGGTCGGCCGGACGCCGAGGGCGATGCGGGGACGGGAGCCCCCGAACAGGAGGCCGCCGACAATCCTGACGACGGCGCTGGGCAGGCAGAGTCAGCCGGAACCGGGAACGACGACCCGATTCCCGGTCTGCTTCCAGGCGCGACCGTCGTGGAGGACGGAGACGACGCTTCGGACGACACCGCGGATCAGGACGAGAAGCCTTCGCTCCCGCTGGACGACGCGGAAATGACCGGTCCGAGTGTCGACGGTCCGGCCGGGATCCTCGGCGGGCTCGCCGATGAGTGGCAACGGACCAGCGGTGACGCTTCGAGTGCCCGCGACGAGGGCGAGGGCGGTGCACGGGCCGCCGGGGAGTCCTGGCAGGACGACAACCAGCGACCGCAGCAGGAGCGGACCGGGCGGACGCTGGACGAGACGAAGGGGGTCGAGGAATCGGCGCGGGCGATGGAGGACCAGGTTCGCCGAAGTGGTGAGCAGATCGACGCCGCCCTGAAAGCGATCGAGGCCAGCGATCGGGACGCTGGCTCGGTCGGCCTGCTGGAGCCACTGCTCGGGGCCGGCGAACGCGACGTCGTCACTTCTCGGACGGATGCGATGGCTGCCGAGGAGCGCGAACGCATCGAAACCGAAACGGCTCAGCGGATCCGGAACGACCCAGGCTGGGAACAGATCGCTCCGGCCGCGACTGCTCCTGCGCCGCCTCCGGCGCCGCCTGCCGACGATGCCGCGCGAGCAGACGATCCGAGCGACGGATCAAAAGGAATCTACGCCGATCTGTCGGTTTCGACTCCTCTTGGTCCATTCGGCGGTGAACTTGCCCTCATGTTCGATGACAAGGGCTTCTCCTTGACGGGCACTCCTCATGGCGGCCTGCCCGTGGGCTCGAAACCCGATCCGATACCGGGAATATCGGCCTCGGTCGGGTTCAAAGAGAGTTCGGCCGCGACCGATCAGCTCGGCGGCACCGCGGTTGCTCTCGGTGCGAGTGGATTCTTGGGTCCCGGCATAGAGGTCGGCGGCTCAGTTGACACAAACGGGCAGAACTTCAGCGACAATATCGGCGTAGGGGTCGGCCTCGGGGCCGGTATCGATGTGCAGCTCGAAAACGAGGCGCTGCTCTACCACGCGCGCTGGGAAGACGTCCCTCAACTCGTCGCGGATATCGGGACGAATGTCTATGAATGGATGGCCGATGTGGGGCGCAGAATGCAGGAGGGTGGCGTCTGCTGAGTGCGGAAAACATGATCGTCATGGCAGGTGGGGAGGAGCGTATGACACCCGTTGTCGAGTTCGGTATTCCGCCCGGTTGGCGTAAGCCGGTCGGTGATGAGGCGCGCTCGTCGCTGGGGTCGGTGCTCGCGGTGCGCCCTGACGCGGAGGCTGGCATTGTCGTGGCCAGTGGTTTTCGGACCGACAACGCGACCCTGGCTGATATCGCCGATCAGTTCGTTGCCGCTGTGCGGACGGCCGGGGTCGACGTCGAGGTGCTGCGGCGGGCCGAGATGGCCGCCGGTGCGGCAGAGGGGTTCGCCCAGCTGGTGAAGCTGCGCGATGGTAGCGGCATCGTGCAGTGCCATGCCTTTCTGGCTGTTCCCGATGCCTACGATGAGCGTACGCGCACGGTGCTGCGAGTCGTGCTGAGTACGACCGTGCCTCATCTTGCCGTCGTGGCCGCCGACTTCCAGGAGTTCCTCGGCGGCATCCGGGCTGCTGTTCGAGCGGACCCAGCAGGTGATGGCCGGGAAGGGGAGCGGGCCGTCGCTCTCAGCACCTGGCCAGCATGGTCAGGGCCTCGGTGATCGACGGCCGAACGACTACTCTTCCCGGCGTGCTCAGGGGAGGTGTCCGACGTGGAGTGGGTTCGCCTGTTGGCCGAGCAGCACCGCGAGAAGCCGCTGCCGCCGGACGAACTTCGGGAGTGGCTCCAGGTGCTGACCGAGGAAATGCGGAGTGAGCCGCTGCCTCGCGAGCTGGTCCGGGATTGGCTGTGGCTGCGGATGGTGGAGCGGCGGAACCGGCCGCCGTTGTCGCCGCTGGAGGGCACGCGGAAGTTCCTGCGTGACCGTGTCGACGACGCGGGCGGCCTCGAAGAAGTCCGAGCCGACGTGGCGCGGACCGCGGCTTCCGACCCGCGGCCCATCCGTGAGGCGGTGGAGGCGATCGAGGCGCTCATCGCCGAGCCGTCGCCCGATGGCACCCTGTCCTGGATTGTCGCGATCGACGGGAATACCCGGCTGGACGATGCCAGTGATTCCGGTGCCATCGAGTACTTGCACGAACTCGCTCAAATGCTGCGCGAGGTCCTGGACGGTGGCACCCCGGCGGGTGAACCGTGAACGAGCTCCGTGCCCGGGGAAAGAGGGCAAAAACGCTGGCGCGGGCTGGGCGCGTCCAGGAACTGCGCGACCTGGCGGGCTGGACCGGCGCAGGCGGGCGGGAACATCCCGCACCCGGCATCAACGGCGCTGCGGCTGTCACAGACGGTCGCGAACCGGTCTCAATGGGCGCCGACGGCTCCGCCCGATCCGGGTTCAGGTCGGTTGGGGACGGTTGGCACGTCTAACCGTTCGGGTGACCGGGTTGGGCGACCCCATTTGGCCGTCTGGGCAATGCCGACCATGATCCACTCCAGTTTCGCTCCAGTTTGCCCCTGTTGGCAGACTGCCAGTCCACTATGGACGGTCTAGTCAAGATCAATACAAGGGCATGAAAAAGCCCGCTGACCTGGACGTTTGTCCGTGGTCAGCGGGCTTCCGCTACCGGTCGGGCTGACAGGATTTGAACCTGCGACCCCTTGACCCCCAGTCAAGTGCGCTACCAAACTGCGCCACAGCCCGGCTGTCACCGCCCCTGGCGGGGCGTGATGCAGAGAAGCTTAGCGCGTCCCCTCCGTGGGGTGTGAGGCAGGGGCCACGGACCGGATCACGCCTGGTCAGCCCCAAGAAATCGCCGTCGGGCGTGTCGGTGGTGGGCTGGGGGCGGGTGGCGGGGGAGACTGCCCGGCGATGTACACCCCATCCGATCTTGCCGACCTCCTCGAGTGCGAGCACCGCAGCGTGCTCAAGCAAGCGCTCGCGGCGGGTCTCCCGGGTGCCCCTCGCCCGGGCACTGGGGCCGACCAGCTCGCGGTCAAGCACGGCCGCGCCCACGAGGCGGCCACGCTCAACCGCTTCCGCGGGGAGAAGCACGCCGTGGTGGAGATCGAGCACACCGACCACGCCACGGCCGTCGCGGACACCGCGGTGGCGTTGTGGTCCGGGGCGCCGGTGGTCTACCAGGCCGTCTTCGACGACGGTGAGTTCACCGGCCGCGCCGACTTCCTGCTGCGTGACGACCAGGGCCGCTACGAGGTGTACGACACGAAGCTCGCCCGGCACGCGCGGCCCGCGGCGGTCCTCCAGCTGACCGCGTACGCCGACGCCCTCCGCAGCGCCGGCTGGCCCGCGGGCCCCAACATGCACCTCCTCCTCGGCGACGGCAGCACCCGCACGCTGCGCGTCGACGACTTCCTGCCGTTGCTGCGGCGACTGCGGGCGCGCCTGCTGGCCCGACCGGCCCGGCTGCCCGAGCGACTGTGGGCCGACCCGCGTCCTGGATGCGCGAGCTGCGGGTTCGCCGACCATTGCGCGTCCGGCCGTGAGGCCGACCGCGACCTCTCGCTGGTCGCGGGCATGCGCAGCGACCAGCGGCGCAAGCTGGCCGAGGCCGGGCTGGGCACGATCGACGCGCTCGCGGAAGCCGAACCCGGGGATCGCCCGCGCGAGTTGTCCGCGGCCAGCTTCACCACGCTGCGTGCCCAGGCGAAGATCCAGGTCAAACAGGACAAAACCGGCGAGGTCAGCTACGAGATCCTCGACGAGGAGCCGCTGGCCGCGCTGCCCGCGCCGAGCCCCGGCGACGTCTTCTTCGACATGGAGGGCGACCCGTACGCGCTCGGCGGCACCGGCCTGGAGTACCTGTTCGGCGCGGTGACCACGGACGGTGGCCAGCGGTTCACCCCGTTCTGGGCGCATTCCCGCCCGGAGGAAAAGCGGGCCTTCGAGCAGTTCGTCGACTTCACCGTGGCACGACTCGCCGAGCATCCCGGCGCGCACGTTTACCACTACGCGCCCTACGAGGTCACCGCGCTCAAGCAGCTCGCCGCCCTGCACGGCACGCGCGAGGAACAGGTCGACGAACTGCTGCGCGGCGGCGTGCTCATCGACCTGTACGCCGTGGTGCGTAAGGCGTTGCTGGTCTCCCAGCGGTCCTATTCGACCAAGTACCTGGAACCGCTGTACATGCCCGAGGCCCGCGACGGCGACGTCAAGACAGCGGTGTCGAGCATCGAGGCGTACGAGGACTACCTGACCCTGTCGCAGCTCGGCGAGGACGAGCAGGCCGCCGAGGTGCTGCGCGGCATCAGCGACTACAACGAATACGACTGCGTGTCCACCCTGCGGTTGTTCGAGTTCCTGCACCAGATCCGCGAAAAGGCCGGGATCGAACCACTTCCGGCGCCGGATGAGTCCGAAGTGGACGCTCTGCTGCGTGATGCGTCGGACGACGTCGCGGCGCAGCGCCGGGCCGAACGCGCCGCGCGCCTGGCCGCGCTGGTCGACCCGCTGCTGGACGGCCTGCCCGCGGACCCGGTGGACTTCACCGAAGCCGACCGCGCCAAGGCGCTGCTGGCCGCGTCCGTCGGCTACCACCGCCGTGAGACAAATCCGGCGTGGTGGGAGCATTTCCGCCAGCTCGCCGCGCCGCTGACCGATCTGGAGACCGACACCAGCTGCGCGGTCCCCGTCTCGGTGCACGCGGGGGAGTGGGTGCCGCCGACCGGCCGCGCCCGCACCGCGAAGCGGTCACTGACCCTCACCACCGATCCCGAGCACCCGCACCCGTTCACCACCGGCGACAAGGTGCGTCTGCGTTACGGGGCCGCGTCACGCGACGCGCGTGTGGTCGCCGCCTCGGCTGAGGAGCTGACGCTCGAAGAGAGCAGCAAGCCTGACGAGACCACTGTGGACCGTCCGCAGGCCGTGCTGCCCGGCGATCCCGTGCGGCCCGCGCCCAAGGACGAAGCGGTGGCGGACCTCGCGCAGCTGGTGGTCGACCGGCTTCCGGAACTGCCACCGCATCCCGGCGTCGACCTGCTGCGCCGCCTGCCGCCGCGGCTGCGCAA
This sequence comes from Amycolatopsis albispora, assembly GCF_003312875.1. Taxonomy (NCBI): domain Bacteria; kingdom Bacillati; phylum Actinomycetota; class Actinomycetes; order Pseudonocardiales; family Pseudonocardiaceae; genus Amycolatopsis; species Amycolatopsis albispora. Next base: position 2,625,047 of record NZ_CP015163.1, on the reverse strand, counting down.
GAGGAAGAAGCTCCCGGAACCGGGGGACGACCTGGTGGCAACGGTGATCGAGGCGGTGGACGCGCTCGACGGCTCGGCGCTGGCCGTCCAGGGCCCGCCCGGCGCGGGCAAGACCTACCTGGCCGGCAAGCTGATCGCGCACCTGGTGCGTGCCGGGAAAACCGTCGCCGTCACCTCGAACAGCCACAAGGCCGTGGAGAACGTGCTGACCGCCGCGATGGCGAACGCGCCGGAACTGCCGTGCGCCAAGCGCCCGCGCAAGGCGCCGGACCCGGAACTGCCGTGGGAGCAGCCGAAGGACAACAACGCGCTCGCCCGCTGGCGCACCGAGCACGACACCGGGCACCTGGTCGGCGGCACCGCGTGGACCTTCGCCAACACCGCGCTGCGGGCCGAGCCGTTCGACGTGCTGATCGTCGACGAGGCCGGGCAGTTCGCGCTGGCCGACGCGCTCGCGGTGTCGATGTGCGCGCGGAACCTGGTGCTGCTCGGGGACCCGCAGCAGCTGCCGCAGGTGGTGCAGGGCACGCACCCGGCGGGCGCGGAGGCGTCGGCGCTCGGGCACCTGATCGGCGAGGCCGACGTGATCCCGCCGGAACTGGGCTATTTCCTCGACCAGTCCCGGCGCATGCACCCGGCGGTCTGCGAGCCGGTCTCCCGGCTTTCGTACGCGGGCAGGCTGCACGCGCACCCGACCGCGGCGGACCGGGGGATCGACGGCATCGAAGCCGGGCTGTACGTGTCCGAAGTGGACCATCGGGGCAACACCACGCGCTCGGTCGAGGAAGCCGCCGAGATCGTCCGGATCGTGCGGTCCCTGCACGGTCGCAAGTGGACGGACCACGGGGAGGTGCGCCCGCTCGACGACGGCGACATCCTGGTGGTGGCCCCGTACAACCTGCAGGCGCGGGTGGTCGGCAGGGCGCTGGAGAAGGCGGGCTTTCCCGGCGTGCGGGTGGGCACGGTGGACCGGTTCCAGGGCCAGGAAGCACCGGTGGTGCTCACCACGATGACCTCGTCCTCGGCGGTGGACCTGCCACGCGGCCTGGACTTCCTGCTGTCCCGCAACCGCCTGAACGTCGCGTTGTCGCGTGCTCAGGCGGTCGCGGTGCTGGTCTGCTCGCCGCGCCTGGTCGAGGCCGACATCCGCACGGTCGAGCAGATGCGGCTGGTGTCCGGCCTGGTCGGGCTGATGGCCGGCGCGCGGCCGTACCCCGATCAGCCCTGACCGGCCGTGCCCTTGTTGGGGCGCGAGTTCCACTCCGCCACGCCGGGATGGCTCCCGGACGGCGCGTCGAGGCCCTTGAACCGGCTGATCAGGTCGTCGACGTGGGCCGGGGTGTAGTCGCCGGGGTGCTGGCGGAGGTTTTCGAACTCGTTGCGGATGGTCTTCCATTCCTTGTGCTGCGCGGTGTCCCCGCCGGGCCAGTCGAAGTCGGAGGAGAACTTCACATCGTCGAGGAACTCCTTGCGCGCGGCCGGGTCCTTGATCTCGTCCGCCGCCTTGAAGATCTCGTTGGCGAACTCGGCGCGGTGCTCCTTGGAGTACCCGCCCGACTTGTCGAACGCCTCGCTCGGCGCGATCGGCGAGTCCGGCCGGTCCTTGCCCGACGGCGTGTAGGTGCCGTCGATCCGCTGCTCGACCACGGTGAAGTTGTCCACCACGCGCCCGAGCGAGGAGTTGATCTCGCCCTCGCCGAGCGGCAGGTTCTCGATCTTGGTGTTCATCGCCTTGAGCTCGTCGCCGTACTTCTTGACCATCGCGTCGCGGTCCGGGTGCCCCGGCGGGTACTTCTCGTCCACCCAGGACCGCATGCTGTCGCGCATGGTCTGCCACGAAATGATGTGGCGGCCGTCGTAGTCGCCACCGCTGCCGTGCGCCGGGTGGTTCGCGTCGGCCTTCTGGTTCGCGTGCTCCTTCTTCGTGGCGCTGTTGAACGGCGGGCGCTTCTTGAACAGCTCGTCCGTTTTCGGCTTCTTGGCGGGCGGGGGATTCCCCGAGCCGTCGGCCTTGCGCTTGCCCTTGTTCGGCGCGGGGGTGGGCGTCGGCGTGCTGCCGCCCGAGTTGCCCGCGTTGTGCGATGCGGGCGGTTTGGCCGGTGGCGGGCTGCCGTTTCCGCTGCCCGACGGCGTGGTCTGGGAGCAGTCCATCAGCCCCAGCGCGTCGAACTGGGCGAACGGGTCGGTGACGTAGGCGGTCGGGTTCGGCCCGGCCTCCAGGCCCAGCGGGTCCTGGCTGAGGTAGCGCGCGGTCGCCGGGTCGTAGTAGCGGAAAACGTTGTAGTGCAGGCCCGATTCGGCGTCGGCGTACTGACCGGGGAAGCGCAGCGGGATGGCGGCGCGGGCGTCCGGTGACGGCAGTTCCCGGCCCCACAGCGTGCGGCGGCCGCGCCAGGCCAGGTGCCCGCGCTCGTCGACCAGTTCCGTCGGCGTGCCGAGCGCGTCGGTGACCACGGAGTGGAAGCGGATGCCCGCCGGGCCGCGTTCGAGCTGGGTGACCGGTGCGGCGCTGCCGGGCAGGCGGTCCCAGGTGGTGATCCACCGCGCGCCCGTGGCATCGACGTGCTCCTGCTCGATGAGCACCGTGCCGTCCCAGACGAACCGGAAGGACTCGGCGACCGAGCCGCCGGGGCGCACGCACTGCTTCGCGATCCGCCTGCCCAGTGGGTCGTAGTGGTAGCGCCACTGGTGGCCGTCCGGGGTGCGCAGCCCGGTCAGCAGGTCACCGGTCCAGCCGTACTCCCAGGTCCGGTCGCCTTCGCGCTGCCGGACGCGGCGGCCGAGGTGGTCGTACTCGACCTGCGGGCCGGTGGGCACGAGGTTGCCCGCGGGGTCGTACCGCAGTTCCTCCTGTCCGTGCACAGTGGACAGTGCGGTGATGCGGCCGGCGGCGTCGCGGGTCAGCCGCGACGGACCGGCGTGCTCGTCGTGCACCCCGGCCAGGCTGCCGTCGGCCCGGTACTCGAAACCACGGCGCTGCACCGGAAGGGACGCGGCGGTGAGGTGCTGGGCGGTCAGCCTGCCACCGGGGCCGAACGACTGCTCCAGCACGCTGGCGCCATCGACGTCGCGGGCCACGGCGCGGCCGTCCTCATCGAGCCGGTAACGCACGGTGTGCCCGGCGCTGGCCAGCGAAACCGGCCGATCCTCTTCGTCGAAGGACCACTCGCTCTCGGCACCGGACGGGGTCCGCCGCCGGATCGTGCGGCGATCGGCGTCGTAGGCGAAGGTGACGGCCAGCCCGTCCACCGACTCCCGGACGACACGGCCGTACTCGTCACGCTCGAACTCCACCACCGAATTCGCCGACGCCACCCGCACGACCTCGCCGACCGGGTCGTAGGCGTAGGTGGTGGCCCCGGCCGGGGTGCGGATTTCGGCGAGGTTGCCGAGCAGGTCGTAGTGGTATTCGGTGACGGCGCCGTCCGGGCCGGTGGAGCGCACCAGCTGGCCGGCGGCATCGTGCTGGTAAGTCCAGCTCCGGCCGTCGAAGTCGGTCTGGCCGGAGAGCCTGCCCGCGGCGTCGTAGCGGTAGGTCCAGACGCGGCCGGCCGGATTGGTGACCGACACCAGGCGCAGTTCGGTGTCGTAGGCGTATTCCGTGCGCGCGCCGGTGGGATCGACGACCGCGGTGAGCGAGTCGAACGGGCCGTACTCGCGCCGGGTCACCTGCCCGAGTTCGTCGATGTGCTCGACTTCGTTGCTTTCCCCGTCGTAGCGCCACATCGCGCGCTCCGACCGCGGGCCGGTGCGCGAGGCGCGCTTGCCGTCGACGGTCCAGCCCAGCCGCACCCGGCCGCCACCGGCCTCGGTCACCGACCGCGGCCTGCCGAACTGGTCACGATCGGCCGAGTCCGGCCGCGGTGGCTGTTCGACGGCGAGATCCGTCCGGTACGCGCTGGCGATGCCCACCGCGCCGGTTGTGGGGTCAGGCGCGGCCCCGGCTTCGTAGAACCGGCGCCACACCCGGTTGCCGTCGGTCACGCTGACCGAGGTCAGCACGTCACCGGCGTGGTCGAGGGTGACCACGCTGCCGTCGGCGCGGACGACCTGCCGCGGGTTCGCGTCACCGCCGTCGTAGGCGTAGCGCGTGACGCGGCCGAGCGGATCGGTGCGGCTGAGCAGGCGGTCGTAGCGATCCCATTCGAAGCTGGTCACGCCGCCGAGCGGGTCGGTCTCCCGAATGGTCTGCCCGGCCTCGTTCAGCTCGAACACCGTGGTGTGGCCGAGCGAGTCGGTGTGCGTGGTGAGCAGGCGTTCGCGGTCGTAGGTGAACGCGCCGTCGAGGAAGGCGCCGTCGCCGACGGTGCGCACGCAGCGGCCGTTGGTGTCGTAGACGTAGCGGTACCAGACGCCGTTGCGGTCCTGCCAGCCGGTCATCCGGCCGTCGGCGTCGTAGTCGAAGCGGGTCGGCAGGCCGGACGAATTGACCACTTCGGACAGTCGCCCGCGCTCGTCGTAGCGGTAGCTCAGCACGACGACGTCCGGGGTCCGGTCGCCGCCGAGCACGCTCAGCTCGGTGAGGCGGGCGCCGTCGGAGCGGAACCGCACACGCACGCCGCTGGAATGGGTGAGCAGCGCGGGCGCGCCGTTGTCGTCGTAGGCCAGTTCGATCCGCTCGCCGCCGGAACCGTCGAGCGCGCGCAGCCGCCGCACCGGCCCGCTGCCGCCGAAGTGCAGTGCGCCGTCCGGCTTGGTGATGGTGAAGCCGCCGTCGGCGTGCCGGGACAGCGGCCAGCGCGGGCCCTCGACCGGCAGCACCGGCTCGCCGGTGGCGGGCAGCGGGTAGACCAGGATGACGCCGTCCGCGCCGACGTAGCAGATGTCCGCGGCGTCGACCTCCAGCCGCTGGTCCACTGTGGACGCCCACGACGGGCCGAACCAGCGCCCGGCGCGGTAGGAGGACACGTGCACGCGCGCCAGGCGCAGGCCGGGCAGCTCCAGGTCGGTCTGCTCGAGGATCACCTCGCCGGTGGCGACATCGACCGGGTCGGACTTGCAGTTCCGGTTCCCGGCCTCGACGGACCGGTCGCGCGGGGTGTTCGGCTTGCTGCTGCTCGGCGTGGTGGCCGGTGGCTTCGGGGCCGGTGGCGGTGGTGGTGCCGGAGTGGGGTCCGGTGACTTCGGCGTGGGTGGCGGGGGAGGGCTGCTGCTCGACGGGGTCGGGTCGGGCTTGGCACCGCTGGGGGTGGTGTCACCACCGCCGCCGTTGCTCTGGCCGGGCGGGGGTTTCGGGGTGGGCGGGGCGCCGCTGGGCGTGGTGTCGGGGCCGGAGCGCACGGTGTCGGGCTTGTCCAGCTTGCCGCCCTTGATGTTCTTGAGCGCTTGGGACGCCTCACCGAAGGAGTCGGTGAGCTTCTTCAGCAGCGGCGAGAGCTTGCGGATGGCGTCAACGAGCTTCTTGGTCAGGTCGGCGATCTTGGCGGCGGTCTTGGCCACGGCGGCGACGACCTGGGGGACCACCCAGGCCAGCCCGATGCCGAGGGTGAACAGCACCTGGAGCGCCCAGCTGATCAGATGCCCGACCAGCTCCGCGATGATGTCGCGGACCAGCGACCGCACCGCGCCGACGACCTCGCCCGCGGTGCCGATGCCGCTGGAGGCGCCTTCGGCGGCGGACTGGGCGCCGCTGATCAGCGTGGCGGTGTCGGCGCCGCGGGTGCGGTAGGCGTCCCCGGCCGGGCCGATCCAGGACGCGGTGTCCTCCTCGATCATCTTGGCCAGGTCGGCGCTGATCGAGGACAGCTCGGTGCCGACGTTCTTCCACGTCTCCGAATGCGCCTTGATCTCGTCGGGATTGCCGGTCAGCGCGTCGAGCGCGTCCGACAACGGGCCGACGTGCTCCATCAGCCAGCCGACGCCGGCGGCCAGGATGGACCCGAACGGGTCCATGGCCATGCCGAGGGCATCCAGCGCGGTCCCGGCCGCGCCGAGCACTCCGGCCGCCCAGTCACCGCTCTGGATCGCCTTGCTGGTCTCGTCGATCGACTCCAGGATCGGAATGCCCGAAATGGCCGTCGTCGAGTCCTGGACTTCGGCTACCAGCGGATTGCCCACGGCCTTTGCTCAGCTTTCCGTCAGTCGCGCAGCGGATCGAAGTCGGGATCGATGTCTTCGTCACCGTCGTCGGGGCGGCGCGGACGTCGGGTCGGCCCGGCCGCTGGAGGCGCGGGCGGTGCCGGGGGCGCGGGTGGCGCGGGTGGCGGGGTGTCTTCGCTGTCGTCGTAGTCCCACTTCTCCGAGACCGCGGCCGCTTCGGCCTCGGCTTCGGGGTCGGGCTCGGGGAACCGCGTCCGCAGCTCGTCCATCATCAGCGAGCGGGTCTCCTGGTCCTCGTCACCGAGGGTGGCCTGCATCGTCTCGCCGACCTGGCCGACCACCTGCGCCTGCGCGGCCTGCATGGTGCGCAGCACCATCGCCGACAGCTCGGCGGGCGCGATCTGCCGGATGCGGTCGCTGAACTGCAGGTCGGTGACGCTGCCGTCGGCACGCACGGTCACCCGCACGGTGCCGTCCTGGCTGCTCGCGGTGGTGCGGATCTGCTCGACCCGCGCCTGCGCGGCCTGGTAGCGCTGCGCCTTCTCGGCGAACCCCTGCGCCCAGCGGTCGATGTCGGCTTCCACCTGCGACGGGTCCCGGCCGAGTGCGCCCAGTCCGTTGGTCATGGCTGCTTCCTAACTCGGGCTCAGATGATGCGGTTCGTGTGCTGCGGCGGGGTGATCCTGGGTTCACCCTGCTCGGCCGGGCTGAAGCGGGCTTCGACTGCGCGGTCGGCCTGCAAAGCGGGACTGAAGCGGGCTTCGACGGCGTGATCCGGGGTCACTTGGGCGCGCTGGAACGGTTCCACCCGGTGCGCCGGAGTTCCGGTGGACGCCGAGCCCGTGGTCCCCGCCAGCTCCACCACCTTCGTGCTTTCGGCGTCTTCCTGGAACTTGGTGAGCGGCTTGATGTGCGACTTGTCGGTCTCGCGGTACGACTCCGCCGCCTTGCGCACGTTGTCCGCGGTGATGGTGACCCCCTCCACCGCGGCGCCGATCGCCTCGACCCCCTTCTCCTCCATGGGGTTCACGATCGGCGGCAGGAACGAGCACAGCAGCCCGTAGGCGCTGTCGTCCATGCTCACCGTCTTCGCCGCGTCCAGCGCGGTGTTCAGCCGGTCGGCCACCCCGTCCAGATGACTCGCGTGCGCGACCAGGTCCTCGGTCTCCACCTCAAACGACATGACAGCCTTCCCCCTCAGCGCGCGCCGGCCAGCACCGTGGCCACCCGCTGCTCGATGCGTTCGTTGTCGGCGGGCGCGATGCTCAGCCACGAGTCCTCGCGCACCATCAGGTACCGGCCCTGGTGGGTGTCGAACCAGGTGACCAGCGTCGGCACGCGCTCGCTGCGCCTGCCACCCACGGTCACCCCGAGCTGGCCACCCGCCTTGCGGTTGTTCGCCAGCTCCACCAGCGCCCCGGCGTCGTTCCTGGACACCCCGGCGCGGCTGAGCACCACCCGCTCGTCGAGATCGCCGCCGTAGGGGTCGTCCTCGTCCTCCTGCGGCTCGGCCGCCGCGGCGAGCGCCTGGTACGGCACCGACATCGCCTGCCCCGGGCCGGGATCCGCCGACGGCAGCACCTCCACGATGGACCGGGCCAGCGCGGTCGGCCGGATCTGCTTGAACCACAGCTCACCACCGGCGAGCACGGCCAGCACCGCGCTGTTGCCGCGCGCGGCGGCCAGCGCGCGCACCGGATAACCGATGTGCCCGATGGCGTCCACCGCGATGTCGTACTCCGAGAGCAGGAACAGCAGGGACTCCAGGTCGGCGTCCACCCGCTGGCCGCGCGCCAGGCCACGGTCGGCCAGCTCGCGGTAGACCTCGGCGGCCAGCTGCGCGCGCTGCTCGACCGTGCGCCCGGTGCTCGGCACGTCCAGCGGATAGGGCAGCCTGCCCAGGTCCAGCTCTCCCCAGACGATGTCGAATTCGTGGGCGGAGAGCACGAAGTCGGGGGTGTTCACTGCTGCTCCGGCTTCTTCTTGCGCGCGCCGATCACCGGCGGCGGCAGGTCCTCACCAGGCACGTGGAAGATCTCCTCGCCCTGGATGTACGCGGCGGAGCGCCGCTCCTTGTCCTCGTCGCCCTGGCCACGGCCGGCGCCGGCGGCGCCCATGCCGCCCATCGGCGCACCCATGCCCGCCGGGCCGCCGGGACCACCCGCGGCACCACGCGGGCCGAAGCCCTCCGCGGGCATCCGGCCGCCGGGGCCGGAGCCGGTCGACGCGCCGGGACCCTGCGGGCCGTACCCGGCCGCGCCGGCACCACCGCCGCCCGGGCCACCGCTGCCGGGACCGAAGCCACCGGCCCCGCCACCGCCGCCGCTGCCCGGGCCGAAGCCACCGGCGCCGCCGCCACCACCACCGCCGAAGCTGAGGCCGCCGGGACCGGACGGCGGGGTGAAGCGCGGCATCTGCGGCGGGTTGGCGCCCGGCCGGGGCGCGTGGGGATTGTTCGGGTTGTGGGGATTTGGCCCGCCGAACGGGTTCCCCGGGGTGTAGTTCGAGCCGCCCGGCCCGGTGAAGTCAGGCATCTTCGGCGGCTGCACGGTCTTCTGCCGGATCGTGTCCTCGCTGCCGGGGCCGCCACCACCACGCGGGATGTTCGGCATCGGGATGTTGGGCACGCTCTGCGGTGTGGTGCCACCGGGCATGCGCGGTCCGGGGCCGGTGTCCGGCACCCCGCCACCCGGCATGTTCGGCATGGTGAAGCCGGGCGCGTTCTGCGGGCGGGTGCTGTCCGGCACGGACTTCGGCGTGAAACCAGCACCGCCGGGCCCGCCACCCGGCAGGTTCGGCAGCGGCGGCATGCCCGGGGCGCCACCACCGGGCGTGCCTCCGCCAGGGAGGTTCGCCGCGGCCGGGTTCGGCACGCCCGGAATGTTCGGCATGCCCGGTGCGCCGGGACCGCCACCGCCGGGACCGCCGCCCGGCCCGGTGAAGCCCGCGGTGGTGGTGCCGGTCTGGAACGGTTCGAGCGCGGGCGTGCCCTGCTGCTGGGTGCGCCGCAGCGTCTCGTGCTCGCCACCGGGTGCGCCGGGACCGCCCGAGCCACCGGCCGCGCCGCCGCCCCCACCGGCCGCGTCGGCGTTGTCGACTTCGGACATCGGCTCGCCGACGCTCATCGGGCGCAGCAAAGCCATTTCCGCGCGTGCCTTCACCACCGGCGGCTCGAACCGCGGGGTGGCGCTGTCGACCTCACGCGAGGCGGTCTCCATGTCGGACATCACGCGCACCGCCTGCTCGTGCGCGGAGTTGGCTTCCTCGCTCTTGGCACGCACGTCCTGCACGGCCATCGCGAACCCGGCCAGCCCGCCGGTGGCGAACCCGTTGGTGACCATCGCCTGCCAGTCGAACTCGACCGGCTCGGGCATCGCGGACCTGGCGTTCTCCATGATCCGGCCCTGCTCGCCGATCCGGCGGCCGACCTCCTCGGCGGTGGTCGCCGCCTTGCCCGACCACTGCACCAGCTCCATCACCGACTCGCGCGCGGAGTCGGCACCCTTGCCGCGCCAGCCGCTTTCGGTGGCCTGGATGCGCTCGCCCATCCGGCGCGAGTGCTCGCTCATCTCCGCGCCGATGCCGGTCCACTCCTCGCCGAGCTGGCCGACCTGACCGGGGTCGTTGCCGAGGTGCACCGATTCGTAGAGTTCGCGGTGGCTTCGCGACCGCCAGTTCTGCGTCTGCGTCAGCGCGAGGTCGGCGGGATCGCGCTCGTTGTCGTCGTTCACGCGTTGGTCTCCCCGTTGGCGGTGCGGAGCAGATCGATCGACTGGTGCTCGAAGTCGCCGTAGCGCTGCATGGCCACGCCGACCGTCTCGTGGGCCTTGGCCAGCAACTCGCGGTACGGGGTCAGGACACCGGCGAGAGCGGAGTCGGCGTCACCGGCCCGCTGCTGGAACTTGCCAGCCATCGCCTCGGCGACCGGGTTCTGCCCGAGCGGGGCCTGGCGCGCCAGGTCGATGGACCGGCGCAGCCACACGTCGACCTGGTCCATCTGCTCGGTGAGCATGCTGCGGATTTCTTCCCCGACGCCGGGGTCCACCGCGAGATCGCCGGATTCCACCTGCTTCCGCAGCCGCTCCACGCGTGCGGCCAGCGCGACCACCGTCGCTTGGGTGGGCATCAGCCGCTGCTGAGCGACTGCTTCTTCCTCGGCCACCGTTCGGGCTCCCTGGGATCGACCGTTGTCGTTTCCCCGCGAGTCAAGCGGAGAACCGGACCGCGTTCAGCCCGGTGCGCGGGGTGCTGCCCGATCCGACACCGGGTGCTGCCCGGTCACCCCTCGTGGCGCAGCCGGGCGGCCAGCGCGGCCGCCGCGTCCGTCTTCAGCTCGGCGCACAGCGCGAGCGCGCCCGCCCGGTACTCGTCGGCCGTCGGGTCGTCCATCAGCTCCAGCATGGTGATCAGCTCGGCCAGGGTGTTGGCGCGCTTCCAGCGGTTCGCCACCCCGGTGAACACGCTCAGCGCCAGCTCGAAGCACTCGCGCGCCACGTCGTACTCACCGGCCTCACGCCGCGCGATGCCTTCGTGCATCGCGGTGTCGGCCTCCTCGATGCGGAACCCGGACTCCTCGAAGTAGCCGCGTGCCTCCCGCAGCGTGCGTGCGGCTTCCTGCCAGTCACGCATGGCCAGCAGCGTGCTGCCGACGTCGAGCAGGGTGACCGAGCGCAGGAACCGGCGGGTGTCCGGGTTCGCCTCGGCACGGCGGGCATCGGCGTCGCTGAGCACCCCGCGGTGCACCGCGAGCGATTCATCGTGCTCGCCGTGCACCCGCAGGATCCGGCCGAGCGCGTTGCGGATGGTGCCCTCGCCGGTCCAGAACCCGAGCACCTCGGCCAGGTCCACCGCGCGCCGCACGCTTTCGAGCGCCTCGTCGAGACGGCCGAGCCGCATCAGCACCGAACCGCGGTAGCCCAGCGCCCACGCCTGCTCGGCCTTGTCGCCGATCTCGACGGCCACCGCCAGCGCTTCGTCGTGCGCGGCGAGCCCGCCGTCGTTGTCGCCGAAGCAGAAGTACCGCGCCCAGCCGACGAAGTTCAGCAGCACCGCCTCGTCGAGCTGGTTTCCCAGTGCCCGCGCGGATTCCACGCCACGCTGGAAGATCTCGTCCCACGGCCGCTGCTGCGTGCGGCCGTCGGAGTACCAGTGCAGCGCGCGGGCCAGCTCGACGACTTCGCGGTGCAGGCCCTCCTGCGGGGCTTCGCGATGCGCGGCCAGCCAGTTGCCCGCCTCCACGTCGAGCCACACCCCGGCGGCTTCGCGGGTGGTGAACCGGCGGGCGGCGTGGCTCGGTGCGACCAGCGCGTCCGGCATGAACGCGCGCCCGGCTTCGGCCGCGGTGTGCAGCAGGTGGTCGAGCATGGTGCGCCGGTGGCGGTCGCGGTCGCCGGGTTTTTCCTCGGCTTCCAGGCGTTCCACGGCGAAGATCCGGATCAGGTCGTGGAACTGGTACCGGCCGGGGGAGGCCGCCGCCTGCAGCAGGTTCGCGTCGACCAGCTCGTCCGCGTGGATCTGCACGTCGGCTTCGGCCATGCCGGTGGCGACACCGGCGAGTTCGGCGCCGAAGTCCGGGCCGGGCACGATCGCCAGCCTGCGGAACACCAGGCGCGCGGCGGGAGAAAGGCGCCGATGTGACATCTCGAAGGCCGAACGCACTTGCAGGTCACCGGCGGACAGCGAGCTGAGCCGCGTGCGCTCGTTGCGCAGCTGCGTGGTCAGGTACGCGATCGTCCAGTGCGGGCGGCTGGCCAGCCGGTTGCCCGCGATCCGCACCGCCAGCGGCAGGTTTCCGCACAGCGCCACCAGTTCCGCGGTGGCCCGCGGCTCGGCGCGCACCCTGGCCTCACCGGCGATGGCGGTCAGCAGGTCCACCGCGCCGATGTCGACCAGCGGCTCCAGCCACAGCCAGCGCGCGGATTCCAGCCCGGCCAGCGCGCTGCGGCAGGTGATCAGCGTCAGGCAGCCGGGCGAGGCCGCCAGCAGCGGGCGCACCTGCGCCTCGTCGGCGGCGTTGTCCAGCAGCAGCAGGACGCGGCGCCCGGCCAGCAGCGAGCGGAACAGCGCGCTCTGCTCGGGCACGGTCACCGGGATCTGCTGCGGTGGCACGTTCATCGCCCGCAGCAACTGGGTCAGCGCGCTGCGCGGGGTGACCGGCTCCTCGTCCATGCCGCGCAGGTCGAGTGCGAAGGCACCGTCGGGGAACTGGGCGCGCAGCTGGTGCGCGACGGTCACCGCCAGCGCCGTCTTGCCGACACCGGGGTGCCCGACCACGGACACCACCACACCGCTGCCGGTGTCGGAGACCGCTTCCTGGTGCAGCTTCGCGAGTTCGGCCTCGCGGCCGAGCAGATCCGGCACGGCCGGGGGCAGCGTGACCGACGGCGGGCTTTCGCCGTCCTCCTCCGCGCGCGGGGTGCGGCGGCGGCCCTGGCGGGCGGTTTCGAGGAACTCCTGCCTGGCACCACCGGTCAGGCCGAGGGCGTCGGCCAGCGCCGCGGCGGAGCGCCGCTGGGCGCCCTGCGCGCGGCCGCGCTCGAGGTCGCTCAGCGCGCGGATGCTCACGCCGGAGTTCTCCGCCAGGTCGGCCTGGGTGAGCCCGGCCGCGCGGCGGTGGCGGAGCAGGAGCGCGCCGAAGGCCGGCTCGTCGGTTCGCTGTCCGTCGTTCACCACGGTCCATTTAACCGGCAGAATTGCCGGGCGCGAAAAGCTGCCGGTTGTTCCGCCTGGTCTGCCGGTGTGCTAGCCGGTTGACTGCGGTGGTGACCTCGAGTTTGTCCACGAGTTTGCCCACCAGCCGAATCCCCGCTCCACCGGGAAAACCGGCGCTGCGCGCGGTCCCGTCGGCGGTGCGGGTGGCGGTGCTGGCCGCGGATCCGTTTGTCCTCGCCGGGGTTTCCGGCGAGCTGAAGAGCAAGCCCGGTGTCCACCTGGTGGACAACCGAGACGGCAGAGACAGCAGAGCTGACGTCGTGGTCGCGGTGCCCGACGGCACCAGGAAGCTGCACGAGGTGCTCGCCGGGATCAACCCGGAAGCGCGGGTGGTGCTGGTCGCCGACGATCCCCGTCCCGCCGAGCTGCTGACCGCGGTCGAGCACGGCCTGGCGGTGCTGCTGCCCAGGAAGGAAGCGACCACCGCGCGGCTGCTGCACGCGATCAACGACGCCTACCAGGGCCGTGGGGCGCTGCCCGCCGAGCAACTCGGGGAGCTGCTCAAAGGGGTGACGCGCCTGCAGCGCGAGGTGCTGGAGCCGCGTGACCTGACGCTGAGCGGGCTGTCCCGCCGGGAGACCGACGTGCTGCGCCTGCTCGCCGAAGGCCGTGACACCGCGGAGATCGCCGCCGAGATGGCGTATTCGGAGCGCACGGTGAAGAACATCCTGCACGGCCTGCTGACCCGCCTCGACCTGCGCAACCGCACGCACGCGGTGGCGCACGCACTTCGCCTCGGCCTGATCTGAGCCGGGGTGTTGACCTCGAGCCAGCTCGAGGTTCTACCGTCGCGCGGGTGCGGAAGACGATCCTGGTGACCGGCGCGACCGGCAGAGTCGGCGGGCAGGTGCTCGCCGCGTTGAGTGACACCGGCGCCGCCGTCAGGGCGTTCGCGCGCGATCCGCGCGGACTGCCCGGCGGCGTGGCCGGTGATCTTTCCCACCCGGACACCCTGGTGCCCGCGCTGGCCGGGGTGGACCGGGTTTTCCTGGTGTGGCCGGGCATTCCGGTCGAGCCGCGGGTGGTCGAGCTGATCGCCGAGCACGCCAGGCAGGTGGTCTACCTGTCCGCGGACGTGCCCGACCTGGCCGACGGCGAGCCGCCGTCGAGCTTCCACCAGGAGATCGAGCGGCAGCTCCGCGGCACCGGACTGGACTGGACCTTTCTACGTGCCATCGACTTCGCTGCCAACACCCTGGCCTGGGCGCCGCAGATCCGGCGTGGCGTGGTGGAACTGCCCTACGGCCAGGCGTCGCGTTCGCTGCTCCACGAACGGGACATCGCCGAGGTCGCCGCGCACGTGCTCACCACGACCGGGCACCACGGCGGCAAGTACGTGCTGACCGGGCCCGAGTCCGTTCCGCAGGCCGAACTGGTCCGGACCATCGGCGAGGTGGTCGGGCGTGAGGTGCGGTGGCGGGAGCTGGCGCCGGAGATCGCGCTGGAGCGGTTCACCGAGATCTGGGGCGACCGCGCCTTCGCCGAGGCCAGGCTGGCCGCGTGGCGGTCCTTTGTGGAGATACCGGAACGGGTGACCGGCACCGTGGCGCGGCTGCTCGGCAAGCCCGCGCGCACCTTCCGCACGTGGGCCACCGAGCACGCCGCCGCCTTCCGGTGACACTCACTTCGGTGGTGTCACAGCGGTTTCCACCTCGGCCAGCGTTTCGGCGGTGACCAGGCCGGTGTCCTCGAGCACCTCCATGTGGTCGAGCACGGTCTGGTTCGCCTCCCGCGCGTGCCGCCGGATCAGGTCGTTCTGCGTGCCGGCGCGGACCTCGCCGATGGTGGCGAAGATCTTGCCGTGTGAGGAACGCAGCACGTTCGCGAAGAACCGGTCGAACTCCTCACCGCGCAGGCCGGTGAGCTGGTCGACCCACTGCTGTTGTTCCTCGGTGGCCTCGTCGGGCAGCTCGACACCGAGGATCTCGGCGTCTTCGCGGACCAGCTGGTCCAACCGGGAGTGTCCGTCCAGCAGGTGGTGACCGGCGCGCTTGACCGCTTCGCTGGAGCCGTTGGCCTGCGCGAGCCTGCCCGCCGGGATCTCCCACAGCCCGGCCTGGCGCACCTTGACCAGGAAGGTCCGGTCCAGTTCGGTGACCGGACCGGCGACGCCCGCCTCCTGGGCGGCGTTGAGCTGACCTGGCGCGGTGACCGCGTTCGCCGTGTTCGCCGGGTGGTCGGAGTTCCGCAGTGAAAGCACCACGGGCACCAGCGCGGCCAGCGTGACCACCGCGATCGTGATGGCCAGCGTGCGCGAGCGGAACCGCGTTGTTCGCCGGGTGTGTCGCATTCTGCCCTCCAGATCGTGCGGGTCTGCACAGGGAAAAACGGACACCCGCCGCGGTCGTTCGTTCCGGCCGCGAAAATCCGGCACACTGGCGGTTCCCGGTGCGAAGGAGGGGCCCGATGAGCACGGACCCGACGATCGTCCGGATCGGCGAGGCGGTGCGGCGCGCCCACCAGGGCGAACGGGAGGCCGCTCGCGCGGTGTTCGCCGAGATCTGGGCGCAGATCGGCGGCGATGCCGGCGATCCGCTGCACCGGTGCACGCTCGCGCACGCGATGGCCGACGTGCAGGACGACGTGCGCGAGGAACTGGCCTGGGACCAGCGTGCGCTGACCGCCGCCGCCCTGCTCACCGACGACCGGCTGGCGGAAGCCGGGGTGGCGCTTCCGGCAGCCGGCTTGTTCCCGTCGCTGCACCTGAACCTGAGCGAGTGCTACCGCAAGCTCGGCGAGCTGGACCTGGCCCGCGAACACCTTCGGCGCGCGCGGGCCACGATCGGCGCACTCGGCGACGACGCGTACGGCCGCCTGATCAGGGACGGCCTGGAACGCGTGGCCGGAGCCCTAGCGGCCGAGCCGGAGCAGGCGCACCCCGTGTGACGGTGCGTCGGCGGAGATTTCGCCGTGGCTGAGCCATTTCCGGCCGCTCCACAGGTCGGTCACCCGGTGCCGCTTGCCGGGCGCGCCGACCTCCTTGGCCGTGGTGGTGATCTTCGCGGCGGTTTCCGAGCGGTTGAACAGGGCCACCGCCACCTCGCCACCGGCGAGCGGCTTGGCCCACACCTCCAGGTCACCGTCGTCGCGGACGCGGTCGGCGGCCACGCCCAGCGGGTCCTGGTTCACCGCGAGCACCGCGCGATTGGTCAGGATGCCGTGCACACCGTCCGGAATGGACCGCAGGTCGTTGCCCGCGATCATCGGCGCGGCCAGCATCGCCCACATGCTGAAGTGCGCGGCGGCTTCGGTGTCGGTCAGGCCGGGGAAGCCTTCGACGTGGTACACGCCCACTTCGAGCATGTCCGGGTCGTTCCAGTGGCCGGGGCCCGCCCAGTCGCGCAGCGGCTCGGTGACGTCGATGATGTCGGTGACGCCCATCGGGTAGGTGTTGGGATTCCCGGTGCGCCACACCGGCTTGATGTCCTCGGTGGTGCGCCACTGGTCGGCGATGTGCGACCAGTCGTACTTCGCGCCGTTCTTGTCGGGGTGGTAGCTGTTGGCGTTGATGCTGTACAGGATTTCGCGGCCGGTGTCGCGCAACGCGTCGCGCATCAGGGTGAACGCGTCGATCTGGTCCTCGAGCGTGCCTTCCGGTGAGCACCAGTCGTACTTCAGGTAGTCCACGCCCCAGTCGGCGAAGGTGCGCGCGTCCTGCGCTTCGTGGCCGAGGCTGCCGGTCGCGCCGGGATAGGCGCCGCCGCGCTGCGCGCAGGTCAGCTCGGTGGGCACCTGGTAGATGCCGAACTTCAGGCCCTTGCCGTGCACGTAGTCGGCGAGTGCCTTGATACCACTGGGAAAGCGCTCGGGATGGGCCCGCAGCGAACCGTCCGCGGCGCGCTGGGGATCGAACCAGCAGTCGTCGATCACCACGTACTCGTAACCGGCGGCGGCCATGCCGGAGGAGACCATCGCGTCCGCGGTGTCGCGGATCAGCTGCTCGTTGATGTCGCAGCCGAAGGTGTTCCAGGAGTTCCAGCCCAGCGCCGGGGTCGGCGCCGGTTCGGCCGCCTGGACCGGGCTCGCCAGCGCGGCCGCCGCAGCTCCGGTGGCGACCAGTGTGGTCAGTTTGGTCAGTGTGCGTCTCGCCGGAATCATCAAGACCCCTTCCGCAGTCAACAAAACCAAACACGAGCCAACAACAAGTAACCAACCGCGTCAATAGTGCGTTCGGGTCCCACTGAATCGTTCTGGTGATCGAGACCGAAACCATCAGGAATGCTGCCGGCCCCAAGGGGGTTGCTCCGCCCGGTGGAGCTCTTCACCGGGAGTGGCTCATGCACGAAGGCGGGTCATGGTTCCGGCGCTGGGTGCACCCCGTGGCTCCGCTCCGCTCATGTCCGGCGAACCGGCACCGCCGGGGGAGTTGCTGCCGTGGGAGTGGGCGCGCCGCCGGCTCGCCGGCGCCCGCGACTACTGGGGCGCCACCACCCGCCCCGGCGGGCGCCCGCACTGCCGTCCGGTGTGGGGAGTGTGGCTGCACCTGGAGAGCGGACAGGAGGTGGTGATCGTCGAAGGCGCGGCCAGGATGGGGCACGACGCCGAGACCCTGCGCGAGATGTGCGCGGTCTACGGCCCCAAGTACGACTATCCGATCTCACCCCGCGAAGACGGCACGGTGGTGGACGCGTCGGGGACCGGCGGGCCCGCCTTCCACGTGGTGCCCGAGGTGGTTTTCGGCTGGGGGCCGGAACTGGCCTCGCCGACCAGGTGGCGGTTCTGACTCATCGGGTCAGTGCCGCGGCCGCCGCGGTGGCGACCGCGTCGGCGGTGGCCGCCAGTGCGGGGGAGTCGAGTTTCCACTGCTGCCAGTACAACGGCACGTCGATCGCCTGCTCCGGCGCGAGATCGGCCAGCGTCCCGGCACGCAGGTACGGCCCGGCCTGCGCGACCGGCACCATGCCCCAGCCCAGCCCGGCGGCCACCGCCTCGACGAAGGCCTCCGACGAAGGCACGTAGTGCCGCCGCGAACCGGCGCCCCGGCCGCGGGTCAGCTTGCGGGTGAGCCGGTCCTGCAGGTCGTCCCGCCGGTCGAACAACACCACCGGCGCGTCCGGCAGCGACTGCCGCAGCGGGCCGTCGCCGAGGTGGCGGGCGGCGAACTCCGGGTTCGCCATCGGCAGGTACCGCATCTTGCCGAGGCCGCGCACCGAGCAGCCGGCGACCGGATCGGGCGACGACGTCACCGCCGCCATCACCACGCCCTCCCGCAGCAGCGCCGTGGTGTGGTCCTGGTCCTCGCGATGCAGTTCGAACGAGATCCGCAGGTCCTCGGGCACGCCGGCCAGCGCGGGCAGGAACCAGGTGGCCAGCGAGTCGGCGTTGACCGCGATGGATAGCCGGGCCGGTTCGCCGGTGTCGGCCATGCCCAGCTCGGCGCGCGCGTCGAGTTCGAGCCGGGCCAGCTGCCGCGCGAACCGGACCACCACCTCGCCGGATTCGGTGGCACGCACCGGTTTCGTGCGCAGCAGCAGCACCCGGCCGGTGCGCTGCTCGAGCGCTTTGACCCGCTGGCTGACCGCCGACGGGGTCACGTGCAGTGCGGCCGCGGCGGCGTCGAAGGTGCCCTCGTCGACCACCGCGAGCAGCGTGCGCACCTGGTCGAGCGGCAGTTCGGTCATCATCACGAGCGCTAATGTTACGTAAGAATCTTGAGCTGTACTGTTGACTCTCCGGTTCGTAGCCTCGATCGCATGGGAAACCTCCTGCTCGCCGCGGCCGCCGGTTTCGGCACCGGCCTCTCGCTGATCGTCGCCATCGGCGCGCAGAACGCGTTCGTGCTGCGCCAGGGCATCCGGCGCGACGGCGTGCTCGCCGTGGTGGCCATCTGCGCGCTGTCCGACGCGGTGCTGATCGCGCTCGGCGTGGCCGGGGTCGGCGCCGTGGTGGCGGCCTGGCCGGGCGCGGTCACCGCGGTCGGCCTGGTCGGCGGCGCCTTCCTGCTCTGCTACGGCGCGCTCGCCGCGCGCCGGGTGTTCCGGCCGTCGGCGATGCAGGTGGACCTCGGCCCCGGCTCACCGCGGCGCGCGGTGCTCACCTGCCTGGCGATGACCTGGCTCAACCCGCACGTCTACCTGGACACCGTGCTGCTGCTCGGGTCCGTGGCCGCGGCGAAGGGCGACCTGCGCTGGGCGTTCGGCCTCGGCGCGGTGGTGGCGAGCCTGTGCTGGTTCACCGCGCTCGGGTTCGGCGCGCGCCTGCTCACCGGGTTCTTCGCGCGGCCGTCGTCGTGGCGGGTGCTCGACGGCCTGGTCGCGGCGACCATGGTCACCTTCGGCGTGGTGCTGGTCAGCGGCGCCTGACGCGGCCGAGCAGCGCGGTCAGCTCGTCACGCCGCAGGACGGCCACGGCCAGCGACACCACCAGCAGGATCAGCGGCAGGGTCGCGCTGCCGTTGTCCAGGATGAACAGTTCGGTGGCGCTCGCGCCGACCATCACCGCGGCCAGGCCGAGCGCGGCCAGCGCGGTGAGCCCGGGGATCAGCAGGCCGATCGCCCCGGCTGCCTCCAGCACGCCGGTGGTGTGACGCAGCCACTGGCCCAGCCCGATCTGCTCGAAGGTCCGCTCGGTGTGCCCGCCGGCGAAGAGCAGGTAGGCGCTGTAGAGGAACTCGGCGGCGAGCAGCACCTGCACGATCCACAACACGATGTTCAGCACGGAAACGCCACGGGTACCGCCAACTCGGACCGGCATGCGAGCATCCTGCCGCAACCGGATCGGCGAAGCCAGGGCCGGGAAAATCGTCCGTGCACACTGGTTCCGGCACCGGCGGCGGTGGTGACTACGGTTGGTGGTGCACCCGCCCGCCGCTTTCCCGGAGAGGACCCCCATCGTGGCCGAAACCGACCGCCTGATCGCGGAGCGCTACCAGCTCCTGGAGCGGATCGGCGCGGGCGCGATGGGCGTGGTGTGGAAGGCGGAGGACCAGCGGCTGGACCGCGTGGTGGCGCTGAAGGAACTGATCCTGCCGCACACCCCGGGTGCGCCCGATGCCGCCGGGCTGGTCGCCGAGGCCAGCGCGCGGGCGATGCGCGAGGGCCGGATCGCGGCGAAGCTGACCCATCCGAGTGCGATCACCGTGTTCGACGTGGTCACCGACAACGACCGCCCGGTGCTGGTGATGGAGTACCTGCCCTCGACCAGCCTCGCCGAGGTACTGGCCAGACGCGGGCGGCTCGGCGCCGAGGAGGTGGCGGCGATCGGCGCGCAGATCGCCGCGGCGCTGGCCGCCGCCCACGAATCCGGGATCGTGCACCGCGACGTCAAGCCGGCCAACGTGCTGATGTCCGACGACGGGGTCGCCAAGCTCAGCGACTTCGGCATTTCGCGGGCCGCCGGGGACGGCACGCTCACCGCGACCGGGGTGGTCGCCGGGACCCCGGCGTACTTCGCGCCCGAGGTGGCCCGCGGGGAGGACGCCGATTCGCGGTCCGACGTGTTCTCCCTCGGCGCCACGATGTACCACGCGGTCGAAGGCGCGCCGCCGTTCGGCGTCGGCGACAACCAGATCGCTCTGCTCTACCGCGTGGCCACCGGCGAGTTCCCGCCGCCGGAGCACGCCGGTCCGCTGCACGGCCTGCTCACGCGCATGCTCGACGCCGATCCGGCCGCGCGCCCGGAGATGGCCGCGGTCGCCGCCGAACTCGCCCTGATCACCGAAGCGAAGACCGTGCAGCTCGCCCCGGCGGCCGTGCCCGAAGGCGGCCGTAGCCGGTTGCGGCTGATCCTGGCGGTCTGCGTGGTGGTGCTGCTGATCGCGGGCGGGGTGGTCGCCGTGGTGCTGATGAACCGCGGTGGGGAAACCCCGGAGGTGCCGCCGGTCGCGCAGAGCACCCCGCAGCCCGCGCCACCACCGCCACCGCCCGCACCGGAAACCTCGGCGAGCACCCCGCCGCCGAGTTCGGCGCCGCCGGCTTCCTCTTCCGCGCCACCGGATCCGGCGGAGGCGCTGCGGACCGCGGTCAGCGACTACTACGCCCTGCTGCCGGGCAATCTCGAAACCGCCTACGGCCTGCTCTCCGACCGGATGAAGCAGGCCCGCGCACCCAGCTTCGGCAGTTACGCCGCGTTCTGGGGCCAGATGAGCGCCGTGCAGGTCTCCGACATCAGCGTCACGGGGAACAACACCGTCTCCGCGACCGTCGTCTACACCCGTTCCGGCGGCGGCACCGAACGCGAGCGGCACACCTACACCCTGGTGCCCAGCGGCGGCAAATGGCTGATCGACAGCCAGCAGTGAGGCGAATCCGCCCACGGCAAACGGGTGATCCCGGGCGCGGGGCATCACGGATGCATGAATGTGGCGGCACACCACCGCGGAGCCGTCGTATGGTTACCTACGGTGAGGGGGAGCACAGGCGCTGAGGGCAAGGGAGCCGGGCACGCGGGAGAGCCGTGGCGGATCAGCATCCAGGATCCGGCGGGCGGCACCCTGGGGGCCGGGATGTTCCTCGGCGAGCACATCGCGCTCACCTGTGCCCACGTGGTTTCCCCCGATCCCGGCGCCGATCCCGCCGGGCTGCGGGTCAGCGCCCGGTTCGTCGGCCTGCCGGACCAGCCGTCGATCCCGGCGACCGTGGTGCCCGGCGCGTGGGTGCCCCCGGCCGACGACGGCACCGGCGACGTGGCGCTGCTGCGCCTGACCGAATCGCCGGACGTGCCCGGCGCGCCGCTGCGGTACACCGACGCCGTCCGCGATCGCGTGGTGCACACCTACGGTTTCCCGTATCCGCACGAGAACGGCGTGTGGGTCAACGGCGCCGAGCTGGCCGGTCCGGCCGGGGAGTGGGTGCAGCTGAACTCGCCGGTGCCCGGCGAGCGGGTGCGGGGCGGGTTCAGCGGCGCGGGTGTGGTCGACAAGGCCACCGGCGCGGTGATCGGCATGGTGGTCACCGAGTACACCGACCGGAGCACCGGGCTGGCCTACCTGATCCCGGTCCGGGTGCTCGCCGGGTACGTGCCCGCGCTCACCGGGTTCGTCGGCGGTGAACTGCCCGACGCCGGTGGCACCATCACGATCTTGATCGGGGACCGGGAAGCCGCGCTCGACAGCGGGTTCTCCGAGGTGGCGGCGAAGGAACGCGCGGGCAGGCTGTGCACCGTGGACGCCACCGGGAAGAGCCCCGGCGAGGTGTCCTCCAGGATCGCCGAGGAACGCGGGCATTCGCCGGAGCCCGCCACGCTGGCGCTGGCCGGGGTGGACGGCTCCAGCCACCCGGAGCGGCTGCTGCACGAGGTGGTGCGGCCGCTGCTGAAGGTGGGCACGCAGGTGATCGTGCAGTTCAGCGCGGACAACGCGCCGGGCGTGGGCCTGGCGCGGGACTGGCAGCGCGACGAGAACGCCGCCCGGCTGGACCGGCTGCGCGTGCTGGCCGCCGCCTTCGAGTCCGAAGAGGACAGTGTGCGGGCGCGGGCCAGGGAACTGGCGCGCAAGATCCAGCCGCTGCCCGAGTTCTCCCCGCGTGGCACCGAACTGGCCTTCCTGCTGGGTGCGGTGGAGGCGGCCGAGCCCAGCCGGACGCACCGGCGCCTGGTGTCGCTGGAGAAGTGGCTGCGCCGGCAGCGCGACCGGCTGGCCGCCTACCGGCACGAACTGGACGCCAGGAGCGAGGAGTACGACGAGCTGTACGGGCAGCTCAGCGGCTACAACGCGATGGCGGTGCGCAACGGGCTGATGGAGGACGAGGAACTGGACGAGGTGTACCGGCCCGCGAAGGCGGCGCTGACCGCGAGCCCGTGCCTGCTGCCGGACGCGGCCCCGCTCGTGCACGCCTACGTGGCCGAGGTCCGCCGGAGGGTGGGGTCGTGACGGGCGGGGAAGTGCCGACCTGCCACGGGAAACCGGTCGGCCCCGGCGGGTTCTGCGACGAGTGCGGGCGCCGCCGGGTGGTCCCGGAACGAAGACCCGTGCCGTCGAGTGCGCGGCGTGGCACCGAAAGCGAGGCCACCGGCGACAGCGAGTTCCGCTCGCTGCCCGAGGTGGACATCCCCGATCCGGCCACCCTGGTGCTGGCCGATCCCGAGTACCCGGTGGAGCAGCAGGTCTGCGGCCAGTGCGGTGGCCCGGTCGGCCGCCCCTACCTCGGCCAGCCGCCGCTGCGGCACGGGTTCTGCGAGGAGGACGGCGAGCCGTTCGACTTCCGGCCGAAGCTGAAGGCGGGGGAGCGCGTCGGCGGGCAGTACGACGTGCTCGGCTGCCTGGCGCACGGCGGGCTCGGCTGGGTCTACCTCGCCGCCGACAGCCACCTGCCCGACAAGTACGTGGTGCTCAAGGGCGTGCTCGACCAGCACAACGCCAGGGCGCGCCGGCTCGCGCAGGTCGAGCGGGACGTGCTGACCCGGCTGGACCACCCGAACATCGTGCGGATCGTCGACTTCGTCGCCCACGACGGCGACGAGTACATCGTGATGGACCACGTCGGCGGGCTTTCGCTGCGGGCCGTGCTGCGGCGGCCGGACCTGCTGCGCGTGGAGCACGTGATCACCTACGGCCGCGCGATCCTGTCCGCGCTGGACTACCTGCACGGCGAAGGCCTGCTCTACGTGGACATGACGCCGAACAACGTGATCCACGGCGACAAGCGCGTCAAGGTGATCGATCTCGGGGCCGCCAGGAAGATCGGCGACCAGGACAGCGTGGCCGTGCTGACCACCGGCTACCGGATCAGCGACGGGGAACGCCGCGAACGCGGGCTGACCGTGCGCTCGGACGTCTATTCGGTCGGCCGGACCCTGGAAACCCTGCTGGACGCGACCCCGGGCGCCGACGGCAACCCCGGCGCGGAATCGCTGCGGCTGGTCATCGCCCGCGCGACGGCCGCCTACGAACGCCGGTTCACCAGCGCCGCCGAGATGTCCGAGCAACTGGACGGCGTCCGGCGCGAAGTGCTGCTCCAGCGGCCGCGGCGGTCGACGCGGTTCGAGAGCACGCCGGAACTGCTCGACGCCGGTCTCGGCGCGGTGCCCGGCCTCGCGTACTGGACCGAGCCACAGCCCGAGGTGTTCGACACCGGCCGCCCGGAACCCGCCGAGGCGGCGTCCCGATTTCCGGTGCCCCAGCCGGTTCCCGGCGACAGTCCCGTGGAGACCGAGCTGACCAGGGCCCGCGCGCGGATCGCGTCGCGGGACCCGCGGGGTGCCGAGCGGGCGATCGGCCGGGCCGAGGAGGCGCTGGGCACCGAGGCGGCGTACGACTGGCGGATCGCCTGGCACCGCGGGCTGCTCTGCCTGGCGGACGGCAATGTCGGCGCCGTCGGCCAGGCGGACCGGAAGTTCGGTGAGGTGCGGCAGGCGTGGCCCGCCGAGGACGCGCCCAAGCTGGCCGCCGGGTACTGCGCCGAAGTGCTGGGCGACCACGACCGGGCGCAGCGGTGCTACCAGTCGGTCTGGTCCCGTGACGACAGCCAGGTCAGCGCCGCGTTCGGTCTGGCGCGCTGCCTGCTTCGCCGTGGTGACAAGGAAAACGCCGTCTCCGCGCTCGACGAGGTGCCGGGCACGTCACGTCACCACGACGCCGCGCGCGTCGCCGCGGTGCGCATCCGCGTGGCCGCGCCGGTCAGCCAGGCGGACCTGGAGGACGTGGTGCGGCGGGTGCCGGAACTGTTCCTGGACGGCGAATCCGCCGAGCTGCTCAAGACCTTCGTCCGCCAGGCCGCGCTCGACCACGGGGGAACCGGCGGCTGGAACGGCGGTGAGCTGCTCGGCGACCCGGTCACCGAGCACGGGCTGCGGCTGCGGCTGGAGCGCTCGTTCCGCCGGATCGCCGGGCTGGCCCGCGACGAGACGCAGTACGGCCTGCTGGTCGACCGGGCCAACGCGGTCCGGCCGAGGACAGTGACGTGACTTCAGATGACCGAGGAATCGGAGGTGACGCCCGTGCCCGCTGGAGAGGAATCCGAGTTCGCACTCGAGCTCAGCCAGAACAAGTACCTGTCGCCATCGGACCGGGCCATGCACGCGATCCTCACCGTGCGCGCGGTCGGTGCCCGGCCGCCTGCCGAAGCCGCCGAGGTGCTGCTGGTGGACTGCTCGGCGTCGATGGACTGGCCGCCGACCAAGATCGCCGCCGCGCGCCAGGCCACCGCGGTCGCCATCGACACCCTGCGCGACGGCGTGCACTTCGGCGTGGTGCGCGGGACCGGTCACGCGGAACTGGTCTACCCGGAGCGCGGGCTGGTGCGCGCGAACGACGAAACCCGGGCCGCGGCGAAGGCGAAGGCACGCGGCCTGATCGCGGGCGGTGGCACCGCGATGAGCACCTGGCTCAGCCTGGCGGCGAGCCTGTTCGAGCCGTATCCCGAGGCGGTGCGGCACGCGATCCTGCTCACCGACGGCAAGAACGAGTCGGAGCCGCCCGAACGGCTGGGACCGGCGCTGGCCGCGTGCACCGGCCGGTTCGACTGCGACGCGCGCGGCATCGGGGACGACTGGCAGCCCCATGAGCTGGAGCGGATCTGCGGGGCGCTGCACGGGCGGGCGGACGCGGTGCTGGCCGAAGCCGACCTGGCCGCGGACTTCCGGCGGTTGATCGAGTCGGCGATGGGCCGGGTGATCCCGGATCTGCGGCTGCGCATCCGCACCATGCCGTTCACCGCGCTGCGCTTCGCCAAGCAGGTCTATCCGTCCAAAGTGGACCTGACCGGCCAGGTGCGGCCGGTCGGCGAGCGCGTGGCCGAGCTGCCGACCGGCGGCTGGGCGGTCGAACACCGCGAGTACCACTTGTGTTTCGACGTGCACACCGGCACGCTGCCTGCCGCCGAGGACATCCAGCTCGCCAGGGTCGAGCCGGTCGGCGCCGCGGCGAGCTGCACCGTGCTCGGGCACGTCACCGAGGACCTCACGCTGTCCAGCCGGGTGGACGAGCGGGTCAGCAGGCACACCGAGCAGGCCGAGCTGCGCGGGCTGATCCAGGACGGCTGGCGGTCCTACGACGGCGGTGCGCTCACCGAGGCGGTCGGCCGGTGGGGTGAGGCGCTGCGGCTGGCGGTCCGGCTCGGCGACGAGAACCTGGTGACGCGGCTGGGACGGCTGATCGAAGAACGGCCGGACGGCGGAGTCCGGCTCAAGGACGGGCTCCGGCCGCGTGACGTCAAGTCCGCCGTGGTCGGTTCCGGCCTGTCGATGGATTCGGCCGTGCCGCGTCCGGCGCCCCAGGGAGACCCGGAGAACGGGCAGCCGGTGCGGTGCCGCGAATGCGACCGGCTCCTGCGGCCGGGCGCCAAGGTGTGCGGGCAGTGCCGCACCCCGGTGGAGGCGAGATGAGCACGCTGCGCCGGTTGCGGCGGCTGCGGGTCTGGCTGCTCGCCGCCACCGCGGTGGTCACGCTCGCCGCGCTGGCCACCTTCGCCGGTATCCAGTCCACTGTGGCCGGTGTGCGGGCCGGGACGGCACCCGCCGTGCTGGAGGTGGTGGCCGCGCAGGACGCGCTGGTCGAGGCGGACAACGCGGTGGTGATCAGCTTCCACACCGGGCAGGCGGCGCTGATCGGGCCGGGGGAGCGGCACCAGAGCGAGCTGGTCACCGCGCGCCAGAGCCTGGCCCAGGTCGCCGAGCACAACGCGGCGGGCGCCGAGGGCAGCCGCGCGCTGCAGGTGGTGGAAGGGCTGCTGGCCGGGTACGCGAACTTCGTCGAACAGGCCGACGCGCACTACCGGCAGCCGGAAACCCGCATGCTCGGCGCCGCCGACCTCTGGTACGCCTCACGCCTGATGCACGCGCCGGACAACGGCATCCTGGTCCGGCTCGGCGCGCTCGCCGACCTGCAGCACACGGCCCTGCGCGAGCAGCTCTCCGGCGGCTGGCTGGCCCCGGCGGTGGCCGCGCTGTGGCTGCTGCCCGCGCTGGCGCTGCTCGGGCTGCTCGGGTACGCCCAGTTCGAGCTGCGCAGGCGGTTCCGGCGGCGGTGGAACTTCTGGCTGGCCGGGGCCACCGCGGTGCTGCTCGGGTTGATCGTCACCACCTCGTTCGGTTTCGGCTCGGCTTCGGGGGCCAAGGACGCGGGCAGCACGGTGGACATGGCGGTGGCGGAATGGCGGTCCGGGGCGGTGGCCGAGGCCGCGGCCGCGCGGCCGGAGCTGGTGTCGCTGCTCCGGGACCACTGCGGGCCGGACTGCGGCGGCGTGGTGGACGAGCTGGCCGCCACCATTCCCGACGGGGGCGCGGCACCGGCCGCGACCGCCGGTGACCCGGCCGACGACGGCCGCCGCGTCACTCAGGAGCTGGCGGCGGCCGATCTGCCCGCCTTCACCGAGTACCTGATCGCGGGCCTCGGCCTGGCGATCGCCGGACTGGTGGTGGCCGGGTTCCGCCGCCGCATCGACGAATACCGGTTCAGGTCCACATGAGACGATCACTGGTCGCGCTGTCCGGCGTGCTGCTGCTCGGGTTGAGCGCCTGCACGGCCGGGGCCACCGGCGCCCCGGTGCTCACCGTGCTCGCTTCGTGGGAAGGCGCCGAAGAGCAGGCCTTCCGCGCGGTGCTCGACGAGTTCGAGACCGAAAGCGGGATCGAGGTCGACTACCGCGGCACCCGGTCGGTCAGCCAGGTGCTGCGGTCGGACGTGCAGAAGGGCCGCCCGCCGGACATCGCGGTGCTGCCGAACCCCGGCGAGCTGGCGCGGTACGTCGACAGCGGTGACCTCCGCCCGCTCGGCACCGAGGTGCTCGGCGAACGCCCCGGCCCGCAGTGGCAGCCCCTGCAACGGCTCGGCACCGAGGCCGACTACGCGGTGGTGGTGAAGGCCGATCTCAAGAGCCTGATCTGGTACCGCCGCGGCTCGCTGCCCGGCGCGCCCCCGCGCACCTGGGCCGAGCTGGCCGCGCTGAGCGGGGACCTGAGCGCGCGCGGGCAGGCGCCGTGGTGCCTCGGCATGGAGTCGCAGAGCACCTCGGGCTGGCCGGGCACCGACTGGATCGAGGACATCCTGCTGCGCCGGTCCGGGCCGCAGGTCTACCAGCGGTGGGCGGCGGGTGAGCTGCCGTGGACCTCGCCGGAGGTGCGCCGGGCCTGGGAGGACTGGGGGCAGCTGGTGGCGCGGCCGGGTGCGGTGCGCGGCGGCACGCACGGCGCGCTGCTACTGGGTTTCGGCGACGCGGCGAAGCCCATGTTCACCACCCCGCCGGGATGCGTGCTCGACCATTTCGCCTCGTCCAGGATCAGCGGCTACCAGGGCTACGAGCTGCCCGGCAGGCCCAAGCCGGGGATCGCGGAGTTCGACTTCTTCCCGTTCCCGGTGGTCGACGGCGCCGCCGAGCCGTCGGCCGAACCGGCCGGGGTGTCGGCGGACCTGGCCGGGATGTTCGCCGACACGCCCGAGGCCCGCGAGCTGATGCGGTACCTGGCTTCGGAACGCGGGCAGGCGGTGTGGCCGTCCCGGGAGGCGGGCGGCACCTTCTCGATCAATCCGAACCTGCTCGACCAGGGCGTCTACCGGGATCCGCTGAGCGAGCGGGTGGCCAGGCGGCTGACTTCGGGGCCGTGGTGCTTCGACGCGTCGGACATGATGCCCGCGACGATGAGCGACGCCTTCCACCGCGCCGTGCTCGACTACCTGGGTGATCCCGGCGACCTGGAGCGGCTGCTCGAAGTGCTCGAACGGGTCCGCGCCGGGATTCCCGCGGACGAACGCCTCAACCTGCCTTGCGGCCGAGAGGAGAACGGAAAGTGACGGAGTTCGTGCGGTTCCCGCTCGACGGTGGTGGCTCGGTGCTGGTCGAAGTGGAGGTGCCGCACGCGGTCGAGCGTGCCTCGCGGTCGAAGAACATGCTTCGCGAGGCGGGTGTCTCCTTCGAACGCGCGCTGGAGGAGGTGCGGGGTGCGGCGGCCGCCGCGCTGGAGAAGTTCCGCGCGATGGGCCCGGACGAGGTGGAGCTGAAGTTCGGCGTGAAGCTGGACGCGCAGGCGGGCGCGGTGATCGCGAAAACCGGGCTGCAGGGCCAGTTCGAGGTCAAGCTGAAGTGGCTGCGCGACCCCGCTGCCGCCGTGCCGCAGGAGGAGACGGTGGAAGACGCGCCCGCCAAGTCAGCCGATGGGCAGGGAGAGTAGGCGGAAGCTCAGCCCTTTGCCGTGCGTGTCCAGTGCGAGCGAGGTGGTGACACCGCCGTCGAGCGCCTGGCGGCAGCGGAACTGCAGCGCGCACAGGTTCGGCAGCACGTACCGGACGACCTCGCCGCGCAGCTGCCCGGCCAGGTGCGCGCGCACGCGTTCGGCGGTCACCTCGCGGACGAGCAGCGGGAAGTCCTCGTCGCGGTAGGGGAACAGCGACAGGATCGAGGTGTCACCCTTGTCGCCCGCCCGGCAGTGCGCGATGTCGTGCAGGATCATCGCACCGGCCCGAAGGTGGTGACCGCCGGTTCGGCGATTTCGCGGTCGGCGAGTACGGACACGATGCCGATGACCTCCGTGGTGCTGGTGCGGACGCCGCCGCCACCGGCGGGTCCGTTGGTGTACAGGGCTTCCACCTCGTGGCAGACCGCTTCGGCGGCGTCGCGGTCACGGGTCAGCGCGGCCACCCGCAGCCGGCTTTCGTGGTCCGAAGTGGACAGCTGGATCCGGGGCGGGGCCGGCAGCCGCTTGGTGACGATCTCCCCGGCGAGCGCGGCGCGTTCCCGGGAATTGGGCCCCTCATAGGAAATCTCGGCCTCCGCGCGGAACCCGGCGCGGTAGCCGACGCTCACCTTCAGCCGCGGCGGCCGGGCGCGCCCGATCGCACCCCGCACGGCGACCCGGTCGGGCCCGGTCTCGCGAACGGTGACTTCACGCAGGTCCAGCTCCACGTCCGGGGTCAGGTACGCGGTGGGATCGGTGATCTCGTACAGCAACTGCTCCCGCACGGTCGCCCGCGTGACCAGGCCGCCGGTGCCGTCCGGCTTGCCGAACACGGCCGCGCCGTCGGCGGTCACGTCGGCGAACGGGAAGCCGAGTTCGGCGAGGCCGGGCACTTCCTTCCGCCCGGGATCGGCGAAGTAGCCGCCGGTGAGCTGCCCGGCGCATTCGAGCAGGTGGCCGATCAGCGTGCCCGCGGCCGCCCGCGGCGGATCGGCCAGGTCCCAGCCGAGCCGGTCGGCGAGCGGGGCGAGGAACAGCGAGGGGTCGGCGACGCGGCCGGTGAGCACCACGTCCGCGCCGAGCGCGGGCATGATCGCGTCCGCGCCGAGATAGGCGTTGGCGGAGACCAGCTCGCCGTGTTCCTCCAGCGGGACACCGTCTTCGAGCGCCGGGGTGCGGGGGTCGATCCGGTCGAGCACGTCGTCCCCGGTGACCACCGCGACGCCGCGGTCGAGGCCGAGCTCATCCAGCAGCGCCGCGGTCGCGCGCCCGGCGGCGAGCGGATTGGCCGCGCCCATGTTGCTGAGCACCCGCACCCCGTGCTCGGCGGCCAGCGGCAGCAGCCGCCGGAAGCGCGCGAGCAGCCGCGGGTCGTACCCGGCGGCGGGATCGGTGAGCCGGCGTTGCTGGCCCAGCGCGATCGTGCGCTCGGCGAGGCATTCCAGCACCAGGTCGGCCAGCCCGGCGTGGCGCACCAGCACCTCGGCCGGTTCGAAGCGGTCGCCCGCAAAGCCCGCGCCACTGCCGATTCGTGTCGTTCGCATGTGTTTCGTGCCTTTTCAGCCGGAGATGGCGCCGGTGAGCAGGGCGACCGCGGTCATCACCAGCGTGGTGCCGAACGCCCACTTGAAGATGAACCGCTGGTGCGCGCCGAGATCGACGCCCGCCATGCCGACCAGGATGAAGGTGGACGCGGTCAGCGGGCTCAGCGGGAACCCGGTGGTCATCTGGCCCAGCAGCGCCGCCCTGGCCACCTCGTTCGGGTCACCGCCCAGCGCCGCGCTGGTTTCGGCCAGCACCGGCATCACGCCGAAGTAGTAGGCATCCGGGGTGAACACCAGGCTCAGCGGCATGCCGGTGAGCGCGGTGAGCGGCGGCAGCGCGCCCGCCGCCCAGTCCGGGATGACGCCGACCAGCGCGCGGGCCATCGCGTCGATCATGCCGGTGCCCGAGAGCACCCCGGTGAACACCCCGGCGGCGAAGATCATCGTGGTCACCAGCACCACGTTGTGCCCGTGCTTCTCGAACAGCTCCTGCTGCTGCGGCCACTTCGGCCGGTTCACCAGCAGCGCGAGCACGAAGGCGATGACGAACAGGATCTCCAGCTTGGCCAGCTGCGCGAGCAGGGCGGCGACCAGCGCGAGCGTGAGCACCACGTTGAGCCAGAAGCGAATCCGCTCGGCACGCGTGCGTTCGGGCAGCGCCTCGGCGGCCGGTTCGAGCGTGATCACGCCGAGGCGCTTGCGCTCGGCCCGGCCGATCAGGTACGCGGCGACGAGCACCCACAGCACCCCGCCGATCATCGCGGGCAGCAGCGGCAGGAACAGCTCACCGCTGCCCGCGTCCATCGCCGCCATCGCCCGCGCGGTCGGCCCGCCCCACGGCACCAGGTTCATCACGCCCGCGCCGAGGCAGACCACCCCGGCCAGCACCAGCGGCCGCATGCCGAGCCTGCGGTAGAGCGGCAGCATCGCCGAAACCGTGATCAGGAAGGTGGACGCGCCGTCGCCGTCGAGCGCCACCAGCAGGGTGAGCACCGCGGTGCCGACGGTGATCTTGAGCGGGTCGCCCTTGGCCCAGCGCAGGATCCTGGCCACCGCCGGGTCGAACAACCCGGCCTCGATCATCAGGCAGAAGTAGAGCACCGCGAAGGTGATCATGATGGCCACCGGGGCGACCGTGGTCAGCCCCTTGCCGATCAGCTCGCCGAGCCGGGGCGCCGCGCCGACGGCGAGCCCGGCCAGGATGGGGATCACGGTGAGCGCCAGCAGCACCGACACGCGGCGCGAGAGCACACCGGCCAGGAAGACCGCGATGGTCAGGAATCCCGCCAGGGCAAGCATGTGTTTCGGCCTTTCACCCGGTCACCGTTGACGCCACGACTGTGAGCCAAGCCGCTATCGAGGTCAAGCAAGGAATTCGCATAGAATGATGCACCATGCGCATGGATCTGACGGTTCCCCAGCTGCGTGCCGTGGTCGAGGTGGCCGACGCCGGTGGCTTCACCAGCGCCGCGCAACGCCTGCACCTGGCGCAGTCCTCGCTGAGCCGGGCGATCGGCGAGGTGGAGCGGCGGGTCGGTGTCGCCCTGTTCGAACGCACCACGCGGCGGCTCGAACTGACCCCGGAAGGCGCCGAGTTCGTCCGGATCGCCCGCGGCGTGCTGGCTTCCTTCGACGCCGGGATGCGCCACTTCGCCGGGTTCCTGGAGGGCGCCAGCGGGCACGTGCGGGTGGCCACGCTGCCCTCGCTCGCGGCGATCCTGCTGCCGCCGGTGGTCGCGGCCTACCGGCGTGCGCACCCGGCGGTGGAGATGTCCATCGAGGACGCTTTGTCGGGTGAGGTGCTCGACCGGGTCCGCGCGGGCGAGGTGGACCTGGCGGTGACGGTGGTGACCGAGCCGCTGCCGGACCTCGAAGTGCGGGAGCTGGCGGCCGACCGGTTCTGCTGCGTCTACCCGCCCGGCCACGAACCGGTGCGTGACTGGGCTTCGCTGGCGGGGGAGCCGTTCATCGCCTTCGGCACCGCGTCGAGCATCCGGAGCCTGGCCGACCGCGCGCTCGATTCCGCTTCGGTGGTCACCGGGCGCCGGATCGAGGCCAGGAACATCGCGGCCGTGGCCGGGCTGGTGGCCGCCGGGCTGGGTGTCTCGGCGGTGCCGGGACTGGTGCTGCCGCTGGTTTCCTTCGCCGGGCTGGAACATTCGCCGCTGGCCGGGCCCTCGGTGGACCGCACCATCGCCGTGGTGCGCGATCCGGCGCGGCCTCTCGCTCCCGCGGTACGCGCCTTTGTGGACGCCCTGTTCACCGAACGACCGCAGCTGCCGCCCGAAGCGCACTGGCTACAAGGGTGATGTCGCGAACACGCCGGACTTTTCCCGCGTCCGTTGGTGAACTGTCCGCATGCCCGCGGTTTTCTGCATAACACTCGGAATCTTCTCCATCGTCACCACCGAAATCCTGCCGATCGGCCTGCTCACCGCGATAGCGCGCGAATTCGGGATCTCGGACGGCACGGCCGGGCTGACGATGACCTTGCCCGGCCTGCTCGCCGCGCTCGCCGCCCCGGTGGTGACCACCGCGACCGGGCGGATCGACCGGCGGACCATGCTGTGTGCGTTGGTTTTGCTGCTCGCCTTCGCCGACTTCCTGGCCGCCGTCGCGCCGGTCTACCCGGTCCTGCTGGCGTCCAGGGTGCTGGTCGGGCTGGTGATCGGCGCGTTCTGGTCGATCGGTGCCGGGCTCGCGCCGCGGCTGGTCGCGCCGGAGCGGGCAGGCGTGGCCAAGGCGGTGATCTTCTCGGCGGTGCCGCTCGGCTCGGTGCTCGGCGTGCCCGCCGGTACGTTCCTCGGTGAACTGGCGGGCTGGCGCACGGCCTTTGTGGTGCTGGGCGTGTTCACCACCGTGTTGTGGCTCGCCATGCTCGCCTGTGTTCCCGCGCTGCCCGCACGCGAGGTGACCAGCGCCGCCGTGCTCACCGGGCTGCTGCGGCGGCGGAGTGTCCGAACCGGACTGCTGGTGACCTTCCTGGTGGTGCTGGCCCACTTCGGCACCTACACCTACGTGACCCCGTTCCTGTTCGGCGTCACCCGGCTGGATCCCGGATCGGTCACCGTTTTCCTGCTGGTGTACGGGCTCGCGGGCGTCGGCGGGAACTTCCTCGCCGGGTCCACTGTGGACAGGCGACCGCGCCGGACGCTGGCGGTGGCCGCCGCCGGGCTCGCCGCGGCGACGGCGCTGCTCCCGGTGCTCGGCGGGAACCCGGTGGGCGCGCTGGTGTTGTTGATCGTGTGGGGCCTGGCCTACGGCGCCGTGCCGGTGTGCTCGCAGACCTGGTTCGCCCAGGCCGCTCCAGAGGCACCCGAGGCCGCGACCGTGGTGTTCACCGCGTCCTTCCAGGCGACCATTGCCGCCGGCGCCTGGCTCGGCGGGCTGGTCGTGGACGCTTCGTCACCGTCGGTGGTGCTCGTGCTCGGCGGAGTTGTCGCGGGCGTGGTGGTCTCGCTGATGCTCCGGCGACCGGTGAACCGGCCGGGCGTGACCCCGAGATGACGCTTGAAGTGCCTGCTCAGGTGCGCCTGGTCGTGGAAACCGGCGGCGGTGGCCACCTCGGCGGGGCGCTGCCCGGCCAGCAGCAGCCGCCGCGCCAGGTCCACCCGGCGCCCGGTCAGGTACAGGTGCGGCGGCAGGCCGAAGGCCCTGGTGAAGGTGCGGACGAGGTGGGCGGGGTGCGCGTGCAGCACCGCGGACGCGTCGCGCAGGGTGAGCCCGTCCACGGTGTGCTCGTCGAGCAGGTCCCGCAGGTCACCGGCCAGCCGGGGGACCGGCACGGGCGGCTGCCCGCGCCGCCGCCGCAGGTGGCTGCGCAGCCGTTCGGCGACCAGCGCCAGCCTGCTCTCGGCTTCCAGTTCGTCACGCCGCACCAGGGTCAGGTGCAGCTGGTGGACGCGGTACCGCAGCGCCGGATCGGACAACGTGGGCCGGTCCACCGCGGCCCCGGCCAGCTCGGCGCCGAGCACCGAGGTGTCCACGTAGAGCACCCGCTTGCGGAAGCCGCCTTCGGTGGCCGAGCGCCCGTCGTGCGGCACGTGCGGCGGCAGCACCGTCACCGACGGCGTGCCGATGCCGTGGTGGTGCAGGTCCAGGTCGAACCGGACGGCACCGTCGTCCACGATCAGCACGGTCCACGCGTCGTGGGTGTGCGGCGGGTAGGCGTGGTCGGTGAACCGCGCGTGGAAGACCTCGGCGACCCCGGGCACGCCCGGTTTCCAGGCCCGGATCATGTCAAGAACATACAAGACCGGGTCGCCGCGGGGAGCGCATGCTGAAGGCCCAGTCAGCGTCTTTGGAGGAGCACCCCCGTGACCGCCCGGTTCGACACGAAGATCGCCATCCTGCTGCGCGACGACCTGGAGTCGTGGCAGCGGCTCAACGTCACCGCCTTCCTGAGCAGCGCGGTCGCCGGGGCCGAGCCAGCCCTGATCGGTGAGCCCTACGCCGACGCCGACGGCACCGAGTACCTGGCGATGTTCCGCCAGCCGGTGCTGGTCTTCACCGGGAACGCGGACCTGCTGACCACCGCGCACGGCCGCGCGCTGTCCCGCGGGCTCAAGCTCGCGGTGTTCACCGAAGAGCTGTTCGGCACCGGCAACGACGAGGACAACCGGGCGGCGGTGCGGGCGGTGCCCGCCGAGAAGCTGAACCTGGTCGGCATCGCGCTGCACGGCCCCAAGAACGCGGTGGACAAGGTGCTCAAGGGCGCGAGCCTGCATCCGTGAGGAAGTCCAGCACCAGCGGGCTCGCGATGTCGCGGAACTCCTCGAAGTAGGCGTGCCGGGCGCCGGGGATCAGGTGCAGCCGGGCGTCCGGGATGCGCTCGGCGAGCAGGGGAGCGTTGGCGGTGGGGTTGAACACGTCGTCGGTGCCGTGCACCACGAGCGTGGGCGCGGTGATCGCGGGCAGGGCGTCCCAGCTGTTGTGCTGGGCGCTGGCGAGCAGGTGCGCGCGGCGGGCGTGCGGTGGCATGGCCGGGTCGCCGAGCGTGCGGTACGGGCCGGGGTGCGTGGCGAGCCAGCCCGGCGTGTACATCAGCTCCAGCAGCGCCCGCCGGGCCGCGGCGCCGTCCCGCTGGCCGAGGGCGCGCTTGACCTCGCGGTCGCGTTCGAGGCCGTGGGGCAGGCCGGGCGAGGTGCAGCCGAGCACCAGCCGGTGCACCCGGCCGGGGTGGTCGGCGGCCAGCCACTGCGCCACGCGGCCACCCATCGAGGTGCCGTACACGTCGGCGCGCTCGACGCCGAGATCGTCCAAAATGGCCACCACGTCGGCCGCGAAACCCCTGGTGCTGTAGGAGTCGTCGGCCGGCTTGCCGCTCCGGCCGACCCCGCGGTGGTCGTAGACGACGGTGCGGAAGTACGGCTCGAAGTCCGCGCGGACGCTGTCCCACCAGTGGTGGTTGTTGGCCTGACCGGCCAGCAGGACCAGCACGCGGTCGCCATGGCCGTGCAGCTCGTAGTACAGCTCCACGCCGTCCGGCGCCAGCACGATGGGCATGCCGATGATCCTAGTGGTCACCATCGGAAGACCTGGATCCGCCGATACCCGCGGAGGACTTCCGATGGCAACCACTTGGTCGCCCGGCCGGGCCGGTCGTCCCGGCCCGGCCCGGCCCGGCCGCGCGGGGGTGTCACTCCTGGCAGGTTCTGCCCCGGTTGACGCAGTTCACCAGGCGCCACATGATGCGCTGCGACATCACGTTCGCGAAGTCGTCGTGGTCGCTCAGCGGGTTGTGCGCCTCCTCCGGGAACGAGTCCACCGCGTACCGCCCGGCGAGCTGCACCTCACGCGGGATGTCGTAGGTCAGCGTGATCCGCAGCTGCGGCACCGCGCGGAAACCCCGCCCGCACCGGCCGTTCTGGTCCGGGAAGACGATGTGGTCGCGGTGGTTGGCCGAATCGATGTTCCGGCCGTCCCAGCAGCTCGGGAAGTCGTGCAGCCGCACCACCTTGCTGCCCTCGGGGCAGATCGGGTACTTGTTCATCAGCACCCTGTCTTCGAACCCGCTGCACGTCCACGAATCCCGCGCGTTCTTCGGGCCGTTCGTGCTCACCTTCGCGTCACCGTAGAGGATCCGCAGGAAACGCGGCATCGCGGTGACCCGGGTGACCGGGCTGCCGCGGAAGGTCAGGTCCACCTTCGCCGGGCGCTGGATCTCGCCCTCGTTGCCCTCCAGCTCGTTGTTGTCGTTCTCCTCCGGCTGCGGCCGGGCCGCTTCCTGCGCGGTGCCTTCGGCCTGCGCGGCGTCGCTGTTCTCGTCACCGTTGGCCACACCGGGATTGCCCTGGTCCTTGATCCCGCACTGCGCGAGGTCGGGCAGCCCGGCCCCGATCGCGTCGCTCATGCGGTCGATGGCGGCGGCTCGCTCACCCTTCAGCGGTTCGAGCACGGCGGCCGGGTCCTCACCGGCCTGCACCTTCTGCTCGGCGGCGTCGAGCTGGCTGTCGAGTGCGCCCAGTTCGGCGTCGACCTCGTCCTGCGCGGGCTCCGGGACCTCTTCGGGCAGCTGGCTGGCCACGTCCGGGCAGTCCACCCGCGGCTGCGCCTTGGCCTGCTGGTCGGCCGCCTGTGCTTGCTTCCGCTGTGCTTTCTGTTCCGCCGCGGGCGGATTTTCCGCGGGCTCTTCTTCTTCGCTGATGCGCAGCACGGGCCAGAAATAGGTGGACTTGTCGCCGTTTTTGCACGTGGTCCCCGCGCGCGCCAGGCTGCGGTTGCTGGAATCGGCGTTGGTGGACAGGTTGCCCACGTAGTCGTGCAGGTGCTGGGCGCCGTTGCGGACCCCCGGCTGGGCGATGAAGTTGTCCGGGTTGAAGTGCCCGTTCTCGTTCCGTCCACAGTCGACCGTGAACGTACCTTTGCTCGCTTTGCGCTGCGGTGCGGGAATCCGCACGTTCGGCGGCACGGTGAGGATGTCGGCGAACAGCGACCTGTCGGCGCCGTCCGCGCTCGCCGGTGCGGGGTCACCGGCGGTCGCGCTGACCGTCACCACGCCGACCGCGATCACCAGCCCGAGCGCGCCGGTGGTCAGTTTCGCGCGCCGGGAAATGCGATGTCTACCCATGGATTACCTCATCGGGGTCAGAACTTCGTCGGGGCGGGGGCCGCGTCGCCGGAAATTGTTTCCGGCCGGGGAAGACGCGGCTTCGAACGCAATTACGTCCGGCCGCCGGCGGGTGTTCAGCTCGCGGATGAGGTTGCGCCGTCCGGCGCAGCGGAACTGGCCCTAACGGCCCATGGTGAAGAACTCGGGGTTCGGGCGCAGCGCGGTCAGGTGCGCGAGCCGGTTCGACATGGCGAACAGCGCGGTGATGGCGCCGACGTCCCAGATCTCGTCCTCGGTGAGCCCGGCCGCCCGCGCCGCCGCGAGTTCGGGCTCGCCGAAGCGCGCCGAATCGCGGGCCAGCGCGAGCGCCAGGTCGATGATGGCGCGCCCGCGCTCGTCCAGTTCGACCTGCCACGGGTTGCTGGACACCCGGTCGGCCAGCTCGGGGTCCTTCGCGCGGATGCGCAGGATCGCGCCGTGTGCCACCACGCAGTAGGTGCAGTGGTTGGCGCCGGAGGTGGCGACCACGACGAGTTCGCGTTCGGCCTTGCTGAGCCCGTCCGAGCGGTCCATCAGCGCGTCGTGGTAGTCGAGGAAAGCCCGCAGCTCGGCGGGGCGGTGGCCCAGCGCGCGGAAGATGTTCGGCACAAAACCGGACTTTTCGGCGATCGCGCCGACGCGGTCACGCAGGTCCTCGGGCAGTTCCGCCGGTTCCACCACGGGAAAGCGGCTCACGTCATCGCTCATGGCCCCACTCTAGGAGGTCCAGCACCACCGCCGCGGTCCAGCTGAAGTCGTGCGCGCCGTGGCCGCTGCGGGTCAGCGGGTCGACGTACTCGCGGAACCCGGCGTCGTCGGCGGCGCTGAGCAGGCCCGCGCGCACGGTCCCGGCGAGTTCGTCCTCACCGTGCAGCCGGAGCCCGTGCCAGAGCAGCCAGCCGATGTTGAACCAGGCCGGGCCACGCCAGTACCGGGCGGGCTCGAACCGCCCGTCGGTCAGGTCGAAGCTGGGCGGCAGGCCGAGCTCACCGAGCCGGAACCGCGGCCCCAGCATGGTCTTGACCAGCGCGTCGGCCACCGGCAGGCCGGGCACCACCAGCGGCACCAGCCCGCCGACGCTGCCCAGGCGCAACACCTGTCCACTGTGGACGTCCCGGGCGTGGAAGCAGCCGTCGCCCTCGTCGAACAGGACGTCCACCAGCGCGGCGGTCAGCCGGGCCAGCTCGGCCAGGTGCGGGGCCGGGTCGTGCCCCAGCTCGGCGGCGATCTCGGCCAGCGCGGCCTCCGACGCCGCCAGCAGCGCGTTGGTCAGCGGATCCTCCACGGCGAACTCGTGCCCGGCCGGATCGTCGGCGTACCCGAGGTCGCGGTAGGTCCGCGCGAGCCGGACGTACCGGCCGTAGTCCAGATCGGTCGGCCGCTCCCCGGCGGCGGCGTGGTCCAGGTCGCGGCGGGTGAACGCGGTGGCGGGCCGGACGCGGCCCAGCGGCTCGTCCCAGGCGGGGCTGTTGTCCATTCCGGACTCCCACGGGTGCACCACGCACACCAGCCCGCGCCCGCCGAAGTCCCGGCGGCCGGTCAGGTACCGGTGCCACGCCACCAGCCGCGGGTACAGCCGCGGCAGGAACCCGCGTTCACGGGCGAGTTCCGGCGCCGCGCGGAAGGTCTCCCACGCGGCCAGCGCGTGCACCGGCGGCTGGATCAGCCCGGAGGTCGCGGGAAAACCAGGGCCGGTCACCGCGGCGGAGGCCCAGAAACCGGGCCCGGGGAAGTAGGCGTCGGCCGGGGTGGCCGCGTCGAACACGATGTGCGGGACCCGCCCGTCCGGCCACTGCGCGCCGAACAGCGACTCCAGTTCCCGCTGCGCGCGCCGCGGGGACAGGTGCCGCAGGCCCAGCGCGATGAACGCGGAGTCCCAGCTCCACTGGTGCGGGTACAGCCCGCCCGAGGGCACGGTGGACTGCCCGTGCCAGTTGTCCAGCAGCACCCGGCTCGCCCGCGCGCGCAGGCCGAGTCTCGCCGGGGTCACGCGGCCCGCCGCAGGAACGCGGGCACCGAGCGCAGCGCCTCGGCGGGTTCCCCGCGCGGACGGCATTCCAGGGTCAGGTACCCCGAGTAGCCGATGGCGGTCAGCGCGCCGAGCACCCCGGGCCAGTCGACGTGCCCGGTGCCCGGCTGGGCGCGGTTCGACTCGCTGGCGTGGACGTGCCCGACGTGGTGCCCGGCCCTGGTCAGCGCGGTGACGGGATCGTCCTCCTCGATGTTCATGTGGTAGGTGTCGGCGGCGATCCGGATCGAGTCCAGCCCGGTTTCCTCGATCAGCTCGGCGGCCTGCGCGAGCCGGTTGACCATGTGGTCCTCGTAGCGGTTGAGCGGTTCGAGGTACAGGTGCACGCCCTCGGTGGCGGCGTGCTCGCCGAGTTCGGTCAGCCCGGCGAGCAGCACTTCGCGATCCTCCGCTTCGCTGCGCGGTGGTTCGAACGGCGGCAGGCGGCGCGAGAACATGCCGTAGGACGCCGGGGTCATCACGCCCTGCCCGCCGAGTTCGGCGACCACCGACAGCTGCGACTTGAGCTGCGCGATCGCGTCCGCCCGCAGTTCCGGGTCGAAGGCGCCGAAGAAGTGGGACATCTCCACGCAGACGGTCGGCATGACCACCCCGGACGCGGCCGCGCGCCGCAGCTCGGGCAGCCGGTCGAGCAGCGCGTAGTCACCCCGGCCGCGCAGTTCGATCGCGTGGTAGCCGGCCGCCAGCGCGAACTCCCACTTCCGCTCCAGCGTCTCTCCTGGCAGCAACTGTTCCTGACAGCCGAATCGGGGCACCACTTCACTCCTGGTCGAAATCGAGCACGATCTGCAGCGCGGCACCGGGATCGGTGTCGAGCAGCCGGTAGGCCTCGCCCGCGTGCGACGGCGGGAGCCGGTGGGTGACCAGCGAAACCGGGTCGAGCGCGCCCCGCGCGCTCAGCCGCAGGAAGGTCTCGTTCAGCCGCGCCTGGTCCCAGCGCCCGGACAGCCGCGCGCTCACCCCGCCGATCTGGGAGCTGACCAGCTCGACGCGGTTGTGGTGGAACTCCTCACCGAGCCGCAGCCCGAGGCCTTCGTCCTGGTAGAACCCGGCGGCGACCACCCGGCCGCCGGTGGTGACCGTGCGGATCGCCTCGTGCAGCGCCGGGTACACCCCGCTCAGCTCGATCGCGACGTCCGCGCCCGCACCGCCGGTGTACTCCCGCACGCCTTCCGCGACCGGCTCACCAGCCGGGTCGAACGCGCGCACGGCCCCGGCCTTGAGCGCCTCCGCGCGCCGGGGCGCGAGCCCGTCCACCGCGATCACCTCGGCTCCGCTCCGCCGTGCCATCTGCGTGGCCAGCAGGCCGATCACGCCCTGGCCGAAGATCGCCACCACCTCGCCGAGGTGCAGGTCCGCGGCCAGGATGGCGTTGAGCGCGACCGCGCCCACCCTGGCGAACGAGGCCGCCAGCGGGTCGAGGCCGTCGGGTACCGGCCGCAGCTTTTCCGCGGGTACCACGGCTTCGCTGCGATGTCCCCAGATGCCCCAGACCTGGTCACCCGCCGCGAATCCGGTGCCCGGCGCGGCTTCGACCACCTCACCGGCTTCCGAGTAACCCCAGCCGGCGACGGGGTACCGCAGTCCGGGCACGTCGGCGTCCGAGGTGAACAACCGCAGCCCGGCGTTCCACCGGCGGGTCAGGTACGGGTTCGTGCCGCGGTAGGCGGTCAGCTCGGTGCCCGCCGAGATGCCGGAGAACCGGGTGCGCACGCGGACCTGGTCCTCGCCGAGCGGCTCGGCCGGGACCTCGGCCAGTTCGACCTGGCGCGGGCCGGTGAACTGGACAACTCGCACGGCGCCGGGCAACGGTCCTCCTGAGGAGCAACTGCGACAAAAACTGCGACGACAACTGACAACTGGGGCTTACGCCCGGGACTATACCTACTTATGTCTTGCCATCAATCATAAGGTCTGTTTCGATGTGGCTCCTGCGGCCAGAAGTGGAGGCACGGAATGCGATGGAGCTTCCGGGCGGTGGCGTTGGTGCTCAGCGTGGTGCTGGGCGGGACGCTGCTCACGGGGTGCGGGACGGCGCCGGGGCAGAGCCCGGCCTTGGTGGTGTGGAGCCTGGAGAACCTGACCGACCGGTTCCAGGCCACGCAGCGGATCGCGGCGCGGTTCACCGAGGCGACCGGCATCCCGGTCGAGCTGGTGGCGGTCGACGAGAACCAGTTCAGCCAGCTGGTGATGTCCTCGGCCGCGGCGGGCAAGCTGCCCGACGTGATCGGCGCGCTGCCGCTGACCGCGACCTGGCAGCTGGCGGGCAACGAGCTGCTCGACACCGCCGCGAGCCAGGAGATCGTGCGGGCGCTCGGCCCGGAGACCTTCTCCCGGCGCGCACTCGAACTCACCAGCGACGGGGGCGGTCAGCTCGCCGTGCCGTCGGACGGCTGGGCGCAGATCCTGGTCTACCGCAAGGATCTTTTCGCCGCCGCCGGGCTCGCCCCGCCGGACACCTACGACCGGATCACCGAGGCCGCGCGCCGGCTCGACCAGGGCGACCGGGCCGGGATCTCGATGGCCACCGCGGCGAACGACGCGGCCACCGGGCAGGCGTTCGAAGGGCTCGCCGTCGGCAACGGCTGCGAACTCGTCGGTGACGACGGCGGCATCGCGCTCGACAGCGGGCCGTGCCGCACGACCTTCGACTTCGTCGGCGACGTCGTGGGGAACCATTCGCCGCCGGGCGCGCAGGACATCGACAGCACCCGCGCCACCTACTTCGCCGGGCGGTCCGCGATGATCGTGTGGTCGTCCTTCCTGCTCGACGAACTCGGCGGCCTGCGTGACGACGCGCTGCCCGCCTGCCCGGAATGCGCCGCCGATCCCGGCTTCCTGGCGCGCAACAGCGGCGTGGTCAGCGCGATCGCCGGACCGGACGGCACCGAGCCGAAGCAGTACGGCGAACTGACCTCGTGGACCGTGCAGGTCGGCGCGAAACGCGAGGAGGCCAAGAAGTTCGTCGAGTTCATGATGGGGGAGCAGGCCTATCCGGAGTGGCTGGCGATGGCGCCGGAAGGCAAGATCCCGGCGCGCCGCGGGACCGCCGCCGAGCCGGAGAAGTTCGCCAGGGCGTGGGAAAACTTCCCGGCCGGGGTGGACACCAAGCGCCCGCTCGCCGAGATCTACCCGCCGGAGACCATCGTCGCGCTGCGGGAGAGCCCGGAACGCTTCGCCCGCTGGGGATTCGAGCAGGGGCAGGGCGTGCTGGTCGGCGCGACCGCCGGGGAGATGCCGGTGCCGAAGGCGGTGGACGCGATGCTCGGCGGCAGCCCGCCGGGTGAGGCCGCCGAAGAGGCCGCGGAGGAGATCCGCTCGATCCAGACCTCCCTGAAGTGACTGGGGTGATGGCGTGAAGAAGGGGAGCCTGCGGCAGCAGGAAAACCGCGCCGGGCTGGCGATGATCTCGCCGACCCTGCTGGTGGTGCTGGCCGTGGTGGTGCTGCCGATGCTGTGGACGCTGGTGCTCGCCTTCCAGCGCATCCGGCTGATCAACGTCCGCGACACCGGCCTGTTCGAGCGGTACACGCTGCAGAACTTCGTCAGCGTGTTCGGCTCGCCCGGGTTCTGGAGTTCGGTGGCGACCACGCTGGTCTACGCGATCGGCGGCACGGTGCTGTCGCTCGCGCTCGGCCTGGTCGCCGCGCTCGCGCTGCGGAAACCCTTCCGCGGCCGGGGTTTCCTGCGCGGGGCGATGCTGCTGCCGTACGTCGCGCCGGTGGTCGCGGTCGCCTTCGTCTGGGAGGTGATGCTCAGCCCGCAGTACGGCATCGTCAACGAATGGGGAGCCCGGCTGTTCGGCTGGGACCGGCCGATCGCCTTCCTCACCCAGCGCGAGGCCACGATTTCCCTGCTGGGCATGGACATCCCGGTCCCGGTCGCGCTGCTCACGGTGATCGTCTTCGAGGGCTGGCGGTACTTCCCGTTCGCCTTCCTGTTCCTGCTCGCGCGGCTGCAGGCGATCCCGGGTGAGCTGGAGGAGGCGGCCAGGGTGGACGGCGCCACGCCGACCCAGCGCTTCCGGCACATCCTGCTGCCGCAGCTGGCCGGGGTGATCGCGTTGCTGGCGATGCTCCGGTTCGTGATGAACTTCACCAAGTTCGACGACGTGTACCTGCTCACCGGCGGTGGCGCGGGCACGGATGTGGCCAGCGTGCGGGTCTACGACTTCATCACCGCGCGCTTCGACGTCGGT
Source organism: Amycolatopsis albispora (assembly GCF_003312875.1). Taxonomy (NCBI): domain Bacteria; kingdom Bacillati; phylum Actinomycetota; class Actinomycetes; order Pseudonocardiales; family Pseudonocardiaceae; genus Amycolatopsis; species Amycolatopsis albispora. The sequence continues at coordinate 2,581,392 of NZ_CP015163.1, read as the reverse complement.
GCCGCCTCGGCGCAGGCGCTCGCGCTGGCCGCGGTGCTGCTGGTGTTCCTCGCGGTGTACCTGAAGTTCTTCGCCCCGAAACCGGAGGACAAGGCGTGAACCGGGATACCTTCGAAACCAGGCTGTTCCGCGTCCTGCGGTGGGTGGTGCTCGCCGGGCTCGCGCTGGCCACGCTGTTCCCCTTCTACTACATGATCGTGCTGTCGATCCGGCCGATCGAGGACCTGCTGCGTGATCCGGGCGCGTTGTGGGTGAGCGTTTCGCAGTGGACCACCTCGACCTACGAGGAAGTGCTGTCGCCAGAGGACGCCGGCGGGCAGGGCATGCTCGGGCTGCTGGTCAATTCGGCGCTGGTGTCGCTGGGCACGGTGGTGCTGACGCTGCTGGTGTCCATCCCGGGTTCGTACGCGGTGAGCCGGCTGCGGTTCTTCGGGCACCGGCAGGTCCACTTCCTGTTCCTGGCGGTCTACCTGTTCCCGGCGATCCTGCTCGCGGTCCCGCTGTTCGTCCTGTTCACCAAGCTGGGCCTGCGCGATTCGCTGGTCGGGCTGACCATCGTCTACGTGGCGCAGACCATCCCGGTCTCGATCTACATGCTGCGCAACTACCTGAGCACCATTCCGGAGAGCATCGAGGAAGCCGCCGCGATCGACGGCTGCTCGCGCGGCCAGGTGCTGTGGCGGGTCACCGTGCCGCTGGCCGCTCCGGCGATCATGGCCAACGCACTGTACGTTTTCATGATCGCATGGAACGAGTTCCTGTTCGCCCTGCTGTTCCTGGTGGCCGACCGGGAGAAGTGGACGGTCTCGCTCGGCCTGGCGCAGCTCGCCGGTGGCATCGAGGTGCCGAAGACCGTGCTGATGGCCGGGTCGGTGGTGCTGACCATTCCGATCGTGCTGCTGTTCTACGCGGCGGAACGGATGCTGACCGAAGGGCTCACCAGCGGTGCTGACAAGGGATGACTGCTCGTCCGCCGGCCACCTGCTGTGGCTGGTGCGGACCGGCCGGGCGAGCACGCGCGCCGAACTGCAGGAGCAGACCGGGCTCGCGCGCTCGACGGTGGGCCAGCGCCTCGACGCCCTGCGCGCGGCCGGGTTCCTGCGCACCGGCGGGGTCGGCGGCTCGACCGGCGGGCGGCCGCCGCTGAAGCTGGAGTTCAACGACCGCCACGGTGTCGTGCTGACCGCCGACCTCGGCGCCACGCACGCGCGGCTCGGTGTGTTCGACCTCGCGGGGACGTCGCTGGCCGAGTCGCTGACGCCGCTGCGCATCGCCGACGGCCCGGAGCCGGTGCTGAACTGGGTGGAAGGCGAACTGGACGCGCTGCTGGCACAGGCCGGGTTCACCAGGCCGGAAGTACGGGGCATCGGGGTCAGCGTGCCGGGGCCGGTCGAGTTCGAATCGGGCACCGTGCGGCAGCCGCCGATCATGCCCGGGTGGGACGGTTTCCCCATTTCGCGGCACCTCGGCCGCCGCTTCGGCGTGCCGGTGGTGGTGGACAACGACGCGAACGCGATGGCCTTCGGTGAGCACATGAGCCGGTCGCCGGACTGCCCGTCGCTGGTGCTGGTGAAGGTCGCCACCGGCATCGGCGCGGGGCTGGTGCTCGGCGGCAGGCTGTACCGCGGCATCGACGGCGGGGCGGGCGACCTCGGGCACATCCGGGTGGACGCCTCCTCGACCGCGCGCTGCATGTGCGGGGCGCAGGGCTGCCTCGCCGCGCTGGCCAGCGGCGCGGCGCTCGCCGACCGGCTCACCGCGGCGGGCGTGCCCGCGTCGTCCAGCCGGGAGTTCGTCGAGCACGTCGCGGCCGGTTCCCCCGAAGCGGCCGCGCTGGCGCGTGAGGCCGGGCAGCTGGTGGGGGAGGTGCTGAGCACAGTGGTGTGCCTGGTCAACCCGCAGGTCCTGGTGCTGGCGGGCGACCTGGCCGAGACGCAGTTCGTCACCGGGGTGCGCGAGCTGCTCTACCAGCGCGCGCTGCCGCGGGCCACGCGCAACCTGAAGGTGGTGACCAGCGACCTCGGCGACCGGGCCGGCGTGCTCGGCCTGCGCGCGATGGTGGTCGAGTCGGTGTACTCACCCGAAGCGGTGGACCGCGCGCTCGAAGCTTGATCACTTGCGCGGGGGCGGGCGCACGGAACAGACTCAGCCATGCCCAGTGCCTTCACGCCGGAGACCGCCGACGCCATCGCCCGCGCCCGCCAGCATTCGGTCGGTGACCTGCTGCGCCGCACCGCGCTGCGGTACCCGGACAAGCTCGCCGTGGTCTCCGGGGACCGCCGGGTCAGCTTCGCCGAGTTCGACGCCGCGGTGAACCGGTGCGCGCACACGCTGGCCGCGCGCGGGCTGGTCAAGGGGGACAGGCTGGCGCTGCTGAGCCACAACTGCTGGGAGTTCGCGGTGCTGGTGTTCGCCACCGCGAAGCTGGGCGTGGTGCTCGTCCCGGTGAACTTCATGCTGGGTGCCGAGGAGGTCGCCTACATCCTGCGGCACGCGGGCGTGAGCGGCATGGTCGCCGAGAGCCCGCTGGTCGACACCGCGAACCACGCGCTGGCGCTGGCCGAGATGGACGACGTGCCGCGCGCCCGCATCTCCGGCGGCGCGCGCGACGAGCCGGGCTGGGAGGAGGTCACCGACTGGATCGAGGGGCCCGGTGACGTCAGCGCGCCGGACGTGCTGGTCACCGACGACGACCCGCTGCGCCTGATGTACACCTCCGGCACCGAGTCGCGGCCGAAGGGCGTGATGCTGTCGAGCCGGTCGCTGCTGGCGCAGTACGTCTCGTGCGCGATCGACGGCAACATGAGCGCGGACGACGTCGAGGTGCACTCGCTGCCGCTGTACCACTGCGCGCAGCTGGACTGCTTCTTCTCCGTCGACGTCTACCTCGGTGCGACCAGCGTGATCCTGCCCGGCCCGGACCCGGCGGCGCTGCTCGCCGCGGTCGAGAAGGAGCGCGCCACCAAGTTGTTCGCGCCGCCGACGGTGTGGATTTCCCTGCTGCGGCACGAGAACTTCGACCGCACCGACCTGTCCAGCCTGCGCAAGGGTTACTACGGCGCGTCGCCGATGCCGGTCGAGGTGCTGCGTGAGCTGCGGGAACGGCTGCCGGAGGTGGAGTTCTGGAACTTCTACGGGCAGACCGAGATGGCGCCGCTGGCCACCATCCTGCGCCCGCACGAGCAGCTGCCGAAGGCCGGTTCGGCCGGGCGGCCCTCGATCAACGTGGAGACCGCGATCGTGGACGAGCGGGACAACCCGCTGCCGCCGGGCCAGGTCGGCGAGATCGTGCACCGCAGTCCACACGCGACACTGGGGTACTACGACGACGAGGATAAGACGGCCGCGGCCTTCCGGGGTGGCTGGTTCCACTCCGGTGACCTCGGCGTGCTCGACGAGGACGGTTATCTGTCCGTTGTGGACCGCAAGAAGGACATGATCAAGACCGGTGGCGAGAACGTGGCCAGCCGGGAGGTCGAGGAGGCGGTCTACCTGCTCGACGGGGTGGCCGAGGTGGCGGTGTTCGGGATCAGCCACCCGCACTGGATCGAGGCGGTGACCGCGGTGGTGGTGCCGCGCGAGGGCGTGACGCTGACCGAGGAGCAGGTGCTCACGCACGTCCGCGGGCGCCTGGCGGGCTACAAGTGCCCGAAGTACGTGGTGTTCGCCGACTCGCTGCCGAAGAACCCGAGCGGCAAGATCCTCAAGCGGGAGCTGCGCGAGCGGCACGCCACGCTGGCTCAGGAGTCCTGAGCCGTCAGCTTCTTCGTCTGCTCCCGCAGGATTTCCACGGTTCGCGTGACGTAGTCCGCGATGGCGCGCTGTTCGACTTCCGAGTAGCCGCTGATCAGGTCCTCCATCGCGCTGCCCAGCCCGGCGAACGCGGCGCCGAACACCCGCGCGCCGCCTTCGCTGGTGCTGATCACCACGCGCCGCCGGTCTTCAGGATCGGGCTCGCGGCGCACCAGCCCGGCCCGCTCCAGCCGGTCGACCATGCCGGTGACCGCGCCCGGGGTCAGGCCGATCTCCTTCGCCAGCGCGCCCGCCGACAGCGGGCCGCGCTTCCCGATCAGCGCGTACGCCCGCTGGTCGACCGCGCTCACGCCCAGTCGCGCGCCGATGGCCTCGTGGAAGGCGACCACGGCGGTGCTCAGCTCACGTCCCAGTTCCGCGCCGTTCACGCCGTCACTTTAGCAAGGCGGATATTTCTGTATTGTGAACTAAAATACTTTCGAGGGAGAGAACATGCGTGCGGAACTGGGGCTGGCGTTGCGGGTACCTCGGTGGGCCTGGCGGTTCTACCTGCGGCACCTGCCGCTCGTGGCAGGGTTGTCACTGATCCCGTCTCTGCAGCGGCTGCTGGTGGTCGGCGGGGAGATGCCCGGTGGGCTGGTCGTCGCCTCCGAGGTGCTGGTGGGATTGGTGCGGCTGGGGCTGGTCGCGGTGGTCGCTTGGCTGGCGTTCCGAGGTCAGCGGCCCCGGATGGCGAACGCCTCGGCGTTCTTCCGCGACCACTGGCGGAGCCTGGTGCTCCAGGGGGTGCTGCTGTCGGTGGCGTTCGCGGTGTTCGACGTGGTCGCTGAGCGGGTGGTCGGCGGGCTGCTGCCGGAATCGGCGCGTCAGGGGTACCTGGCGTGGCTGCTGTTCCTGAAGAACCCGACGATCATCGCGCTGACGTTCATCTGGTGGATCGGCCTGGCAAGGCAGGTCCTGTGCACGGAGCCGGAGCGCGTGCCGGCGTCCTGAACGTCGTGGGCGCGAAACTGTCGTACCCCCGGGGCAGCATCGGAGCATGGCGAATTCAGCGGAACTCGAGGCGCTCGAGGCACTGGTCAGCTCGGCCGATGCCCGGCTGGAGGCTGCCGTCAAGTGGGGTCGGCGCACCTTCACCCTCGGCGGCGACTGGCACCACTGGCTCTGCGCTATCGCCGCGCCGAAGAGCGGCGCGCGGCTGGTCTTCCACAAGGGCGTACTGCTCGACGATCCGGCCGGGCTCCTCGCCGGATCGGGTCGCTACGTGCGTGAGATCCGGGCCGGGGTGGCCCTGGACCACCCGGACGAGGTGCGCGCGCTGATCCGATCCGCCATCGACCACCAGACCGACCTACTGGACCAGGGAGGTGATGCGTCAGGCCATTGACAACTGAAAAGTGTGCACGGTGTCGTAGCGGCGTCCGGTCGCGATGCGGATCTCGCCGGTCTTCTGCCCGTAGACCACCGACCACTGGGTGTGTCCCTGCTGCACCTGGGACAACAGGTCCATCGCCTCGCCGGGGCCGAGCCTGCCACCGGCCGCGGTGAGGGCGCGGCTCGCGGTGGCGTAGCGCGGGTCGGCCTGCCTGGTGGCTTCGTCGGTGCCGGTCAGCTCGAAGTTGACCAGCGCCTGCCACGGGCCCTGCTGCCGGTGCACGACCATGGTGCCGTCGACGAACTCGATCACCGCGGCCTGGCCGTGGGCGTCGGCGACCAGGTAGTGCAGTGGCGGGCCCGCGGTGAAGTCGAGGTTGTGCCGGTCGAACACGGCGAGCGCCTCGTCGACGGTGGCTGCCTCGTCCAGTGCCAGGCGCATGATCCGGATGCCGCCCGCCTGGCCGCGACCGGCGTGCCGGGTCGGCTCGGCGCTGGGGGTGGTGGCCATGCCGATGGTCAGGCCCTTCGCGTTCATCCCGTCGTAGGGCAGCAGGGGCGCGTTGAGCAGCGCCCGCCTGCCCGCCTCGGTGGCGAAGTCGACCTCGCGGGTCAAGCCCAGGTTCGACGTGTCGACCAGCGAGACCGACGCGTAGCCGTCGGGCGGTGCGGTGAACAGCAACAGCACCGGCTGCTGCGGGTAGTCGAAGTTGCGCCCGAACAGCGGGTTCGCCGGGTCGCCGTGGGCGGTGAACAGCGAGCAGCCGAACGCCGGCTGCGGCGCGGTCATGCCGGTGTAGCGGTCGTAGCCGCCCTGGAAGGTCATCGTCCAGAGCGGGTGGTCGTCGATCCGGCGCAAGCTGGCCAGCGTGGCGGCGCTGGCCGGGTCAGCCGAGCTGACGGTGCCACCCGTGCCACCCGTGCTGTCTGTGCTGTGTCCGGCCACCGGCGCGGGCGCACCGGGCGCGGGCTGGCACGCGGTCAGCACGGCCAGCAGCACGGCCATCACCAGTGCGGACGCGACGCGGATCACCCGTTCATCCTCACCCGGCCTGCCGCCGCCCGGATACCGCCGATCGGCGGCCCGACCTGCGTGGTCAAGGCCCTATCCGGGTGGTGGACACCACGGATGAAACACTTCCGGGGTGATCCTCGGATACGTGTTCGCCGTGCTGGCGGCGGTGGCGTCGGGTAGCGGATCGATCCTGGCGTCGATCGGCATCCGGCGGGCGGGTGCGTACGCCGGCCGGTCACGGGACCTGATCGGCGTCGGCAGGCAGCCGTTCTACTGGCTCGGGCTGGGCGTGGACGTGCTCGGTTTCCTGTTCGCCGCGGCCGCGCTGCACCGGCTGCCGCTGTTCCTGGTGCAGTCCGTGCTGGCGTTCAGCGTCGGTGTCACCGCGCTCATCTCCGCGCTGCTCGGCACGCGGCTCGCCGCCGCGGGCTGGGGTTCGCTCGGCCTCGGCGCGCTCGGCCTGGTCCTGCTCGGCATCTCGGCCGACCCCGGCCCCGGCAAGGTGCTGGAGGCGGGCTGGCGCTGGGGCCTGGCGGCGATGGTGGTGCCGGTGCTGGCGATCGCGGTCTACGCGCGTCGGCGCACCGGCTTCTGGGCGGCGCCCATGCTGGCCTTCGGCGCCGGGCTCGGCTACAGCTTCGTCGGCATCGCGGCGCGGACCCTGCACATCCCCGACTCGATCTGGCCGATCATCTTCGAACCGACGGCGTGGGCGATCCCGCTGAACGGGATCGCGGCCGCCGTGCTGTTCGCGATGGCCCTGCAGAAGAGCGGCGCCACCGCGGTCACCGCCATCATGTTCACCACGAACTCGGCGCTGTCCTCCCTGATCGGCCTGGTCTACCTGGAGGACGGCGTGCGCGCGGGCTTCGAAGGCGCCGCCGTGGCGGGCTTCATCTTCGCCATCGCGGGCGCGATCGGTGCCGCCCACTACGCGGCCATCGCCCGCCAGCCCGCCACCGCGACAACCACCTCTACCACCTCCTGACCCGCTTCCGCGGTTACGCGGCTTTCCGGTGGAGGCGCGACCTCGACACTTCGTGGGGTACCACGAGGGTGCGGCAGTGCGGTGACCAGACCGGTGCGCCGATGGTGCTGCTCCACGGCGCGGACGACTACGCCCGATGGCTGACCGAAGTGCTCACCGGGCTCGGCTGTGCCTGCGTCCACCTGGCCGGGTTTTCCCGTGACCGCGGTGGAACCAGGCGGGTTCGGGAAACCGGCTGGCGGTTCTACGGGTGGGCGGCGCGGAACCTGGTCCGCGCCGCCACGCCGTTGAGCCGGTTCGTCAAGCTGTCCGAGACCGAGCGCGCGGTCTCGAGAGACTTTCATCTTCGCCGAACACAGCGCACTGCACCGGTCGGCGCGGGTGCTCGCCTTCGCCGGGGCGTGATTCCACCAGGTCCGCGATCAGCTGGGGAACATGCTGGTGACGTTGACGAACGTGCCGGTGATGCCCATGGCGTCGTCCGAGGCGAGGAACGCCAGCGTGGCGGCGACCTCGGCCAGCCGGGGCGACCGCTTGGTCATCCGGGCCTCGGTGAGCGCGTCGAGGATCTGCTGCACCGATTCCTGGCTCACCGGCAGCGAGCTGTTGACGGCGGAGAGCTTCTCCGGGGTGAACGTCTCCGGGATCCCGGCCACCCACACACCGAGGGCGCGCACGCCCTGCGGGCCGATCTCGACGGCCAGGTTGCGGATGTAGGTGTCCAGCGCCGCGTCGATCGAGCCGGTCGCGCCCATCATGGGGCTGCCCTGGGCGGAGCCGCTGTTGAGCGCGAGGATGACCCCGGAGCCCTGGGCCGTCATGTGCCGGGCGGCCGCGCGGGCGGTGATGAAGTTGGTGGTGACGCCGGTGGTGATCGGGCCGGCGAAGTCCTGGACCGACATCTCCGCCAGCGGGACGCCCTGGACGTCACCGCGGCTGACCAGGTTGAGGGAGATGTCGAGGCTGCCTGCTTCGGCCACGACGGCGGCCGCGTGCTCGTCGACCGCGGTTTCGTCGAGAGCGTCGACGACGGCGACGTCGGCCCGGCCGCCGGCTTCCTTGATCTCGCCGGCGAGCTTGGTCAGCGCCGGTTCGTGCCGTCCGGTGAGGAAGACGCGGGCGCCGCGGGCGGCGAATTCCCTGGCGACGCCACCGCCGATGGCTCCGCCGGCGCCGTAGATGACCGCGTTCTTGTTGTGCAGGCTCATGGGAGGTTCCTTCCGCTCGGGTCGTGTTGTGGTGCTCGACCGTTGAGACGCGGAAGGCGCGCGAATCCCATCGGTGTGGCTCAGGTGAGCGTCAGCGGCAGGCCGAACGCGGGGAACAGGTGCGGCTCGAAAGCGGTGATCTCGGCGACCTTGCCGTCCTCGATCCGCAGCACGTCGAGCACCTGCGCGCGGTAGATCCGGGTGCCCGGCCGTCGCACGTACCCGGCCGCCGCGGGGAGCCGGTTGGCGCTGGTCGGCAGGTGCTTCCATTCGCCGAAATAGCCTGGTGAGGCGGGGTCGAGCGACTCGCTGACGAACTTGAGGAAGGTGTCGCGGCCGGAGAACCACAGCGGGTTCGGCGGCATGGTGACCAGCACGTCTTCCCGGAGCAACTCGGCCATCACCCGGGCGTCCCCGTTGCCGGTGGCGGCCGCCATGTAGCGCCGCAGGACGGCCTGCTCCTCCTCGGTCGGCTCGGTGGTGCGTGCCCACTCGCCGCGGTGCCGCGGCAGCCGTTCACGCAGGGTGGCCCGGGCGCGCTGGAGCGCGCTGGTGACCGCCGCGACGCTGGTTTCCAGCAGGTCGGCGGTCTCCGGCGCGGTCCACCCGAGCACGTCGCCGAGGATCACCGCGGCCCGCTGCTTCGGCGGCAGGTGCTGGATGGCGGCGAGGAAAACCAGTTCCACCGTCTCCCTGGACTCCGCGGCCTCGTCGGGTTCGGCCTCGGCCGAGGCGACCTCGTCGAGCTGGGCGTCCGGATAGGGCTGCAGCCAGGGCAGGAACTGGGGTGGTTCGCCCCGCTGGTCGACGCCGGGCAGCGGGTCGTAGGGACGCGGAACCCGCTTGTTGCGGCGCAGGAAGTCCAGGCAGGCGTTGGTGGCGATGCGGTAGAGCCAGGCGCGGAAACTCGACCGCCCTTCGAAGCCGTCACGGCCACGCCATGCCCGCAGGAAGGTCTCCTGGACCAGGTCCTCCGCGTCGTCGTAGGAGCCGACCATGCGGTAGCAGTGCACGCGCAGTTCCCGCTGGTGCTGCTCGATCCGGCCGGCGAAGGCGACCTCGTCCCCGACCTCGTGCCCGATTTCCGTCACCGGGTCCTCGGTGACGTTTTCCTCCTTCGCCCGCAGCGTGAGCTGGGCGATGCGCCGCAGCCTGCTGACCCGTGAGGTGAGCGTGGCGAGATCGGTGAGGAAGGTGTCCGGTGGCTGCGGGGCCAGCCGGTTCGCCACGTGGCCGACCTCGGTGATGAGAGCCGTGACGTCGGGTTCGGGAGTGCGCCGCGACCGATAGGCCCGCTGACGGCACGCGGCCGAGCAGTAGACCGCGGTTCGCCCGCGAGGTCCCGTCTTCGGCGGCAGCGGGCCACCGCAGTTCGCGCAGACCGGTCCGGCCATGGCACCTTCCCCCCGGAAAAAACGTCACACGCGTTCGCGTTACGCGTGCCCCTGCGGTCGTATAATAGGCTATACGTGGGCGCTCAGGCCGAGCCGGTGGAGTTCCCAGCCGGCGAGTTCCGCGATGACCTCCGGATCCCGCGTCCGCCAGCCGTCGGTGACCTCACCCGCGGCGGCCAGCCGGGGCAGGGGCTGGGTGACCAGCGCTCGCAACGCCAGCAGGTCCTGCCCGCCCTCGCCGAGGCGCCGCAGCCGGACGCCCGCGGTGGCCCGGCGGACGAACCGCACCCGCAGCGGCAGCCAGGTCACCAGCAGGAACAGCACCGGCAGGCCGATCAGCACCACCGCCAGCCACCACGCCAGGTCGCTGACCGCTGCCACCTGCCACTGGCCCGCCTCGCTCAGCCGCGTGCCCGCGTCCGAGCCGGTGTGCAGCGCGCCCGCCAGCGCCTCGCCGACCAGCGGGAGGTCGTCGGCGTTGTCGGCCGCCGAGTCGAAGGTGCCGCGCAGGCCGGCGCCCGCCTCGATCAGGCCGTCGCCCGGCGCGCGCAGGCGCATCACCTGCGTGTGCGCCTCCGTCGCCAGCCAGGTCGCGAACCCGGTGACAAAGACCGCGAAAAGATCGCTGAGCACCTGCAGGCACCAGCGGAACGGCCGATCGGCGTAGAGCTTCATGCGGGGACACCTCGCAGCGGCAGGGGAGAACTACCGGAACCACGGGGAACTACCCCGCCGCCGGGAACCGAATCCTCGCCGTGCGCGAGAATGCGGCGATGGGGACCGCGGAGAAGCACCTGGTGTACTGCTGGATCGAGCGCGACGGCGCGGTGTTGTTCCTGCGCCGCACCGAAGGCACCTTCCACGGCGGGCGCTGGGAACTGCCCGGTGGCACGGTCGAACCCGGTGAGCCGATGGAGACCGCCGCCGTGCGCGAGGTCGCCGAGGAGACGGGGCTGACCATCCGCATCACCGGCGAGCGCAGCCGCCACAGCTGGATGGACGTCACCGGCCGCGATCTGCGGGTCCACGCCCGGATCTACGTGGCCGCAGACGGAGCCGGGGAAGTGGTGCTCAATCCCGGCGAGCACCAGGAATACGCCTGGCTGACCCCGGCGAAGGCCGCTGGGCTGGACCTGCTGCCGCACGTGCGCGAAACGCTCACTCCCTGAGCATCGCGATGCCGTGGTCGGCGCGGGTTTCCTGGGCCAGGTAACCGATTCGCCGCGCGGTGTCGCGGGCCAGCCGGTGGTGCCGCAGCGCGGCCTCCGGATCGCCGGTGGCGCGGCAGGCGGTGCCGAGGCTGTTGGCGGCCATGGCGAGCATCAGCGGGTGGTTCAGCCAGGTCAGGATTTCGCACGCGCGCTCGGCCTGCTCCCTGGCGCGCGCCGGGAGCTCCGCGGCCAGCAGCACTTCGGCGTAGTCGATGCGGCTCCACGCCTCGCCGAACGGGTAAGCCAGCTCGACCGCCTCGCGTACGGACCGATCGGCCACGGCGACGGCTTCGCCGGTCCGGCGCAGCCGCGACAGCACCACGGCCTCCTGTGCGACGCTGAGCACGGCACCGCGGTGGTCCCCGGCGCGCCGCCGGATCTCGGTGGCGCGGCGCGCGCAGGCCAGCGCCTCGTCGAGTTCGCCGAGCATTTCCTCGTTGTGACTGGCGTTCGCCAGGATCAGCCCGGTCAGCGCCGGGTCCTCACCGGCCAGTGCCAGGGCTTCCCGGTAGCAGGTGCGGGCTTCGCCGTAGCGGCTGAACATCCCGTGCAGCGCGCCCAGCCTGCTCAGCGCGCTGGCGCGGTCGGTGGCGGATTCGGCGACACGCAGCCGTTCCTCAGCGCACGCCATGGCTTCGGCGAGTTCACCGGATTCCCAGTGCGCGTCGGCGAGATAACCGAGGCTGCGCTGGATGGCGTCGGCGTCGCCCGCCCGGCTGGCGGCGGTGTGCCCGGCGCGTGCCACGGCCAGGAACTCGTCGCGGCGCCCGCGTTGCTGCAGGTGCGCCGTGGCGTGCTCGGCGATCCGCCACGCGTGGTCGTACCGCCCGCTGAGCAGCGCGTGCTCGGTGACAGCGGCCAGGTTCCGGTCTTCCGCGGCGTACCAGTCCTCGTCTCCGCCGTCGCGGTAGTGGTCCAGCAGGCGGTCGAGCGCGACGGCGGTTTCGTTCTCGTCCGCGAGACTTCGGGCGTGCTCGGCGAGCAGGTCGTGGAACTGGTAGGCACCGCGGCCGCGCTGGGTGAGCAGATGCGCGTCGAGCAGATCCTCCAGCAGCCGTTCGGTGTCCACTCGCGACAGTCCGGCCAGCGCGGCCGCGGCGCCGACGGCGAGTGAGCTGCCGGGATGCCCGCCCAGCAACCGGAAAAGGCGCCGCTGCTCACCGGTAAGGTCCTGATAGGACAGTTCGAACGCGGCAGCCACGTCCCGGCTGCCCGCACGCAGCTCGGCCAGCCGGTGATGCGCGGAACCGAGCCGGCCGGCCAGCTCCTCGACCGTCCATTGCGGACGGTGCCGCAGTCGCGCGGCGGCGATCCGGATGGCCAGCGGCAGATAACCGCACCGCGCGGCCACTCCCGCGTCCCGGCGGCCGGAGACCGCGGTGAACAGCTCGGCCGCCGTCGCGGGCGGCAGGAGGTCCAGCGAGACCGGCACCGCGCCGTCGAGCGCGGTGAGGTGGCGGCGGCTGGTGGCCAGCACGGCCACCGTGCCGGTGCCCGGCAGCAGCGGCCGCAGCTGCTCCTCGTTCACCACGTTGTCCAGCAGTACCAGCAACTTCCGGCCCGCCGTGCGTGCCCGCCACAGCGCCGCCCGGCCTTCGAGGTCGCCGGGATGGCGGTTCGCGGGCACGCCGAGCTGCACCAGCAGCGCCGCGAGCGCGGCTTCCGGGCGCAGCGGCGCGCGGCCGGGCGTGTAACCGTGCAGGTCGACGAAGAGCTGTCCGTCGCCGAAGGCCGGGGCGGCCAGGTGTGCGGCGCGCACGGCGAGCGCGCTCTTGCCGACGCCCGCCATGCCGTCCACCACCACCGGCGCGCCCTCGGCGAGCAGCGTCACCAACTGCTGCACCTCGTGCTCGCGGCCGGTGAAATCCGGCAGGTCGTAGGGCAGGTAACACGGCCCGGCCCGATCCTCCGGCGGGTCGCGGAGCGCTTCCTCGTGCAGCGCGCGCAGCCGCGGCCCCGGCTCGACGCCGAGTTCGTCCACCAGCCGTCGCCGCGCCGACTGGTACACCCGCAGGGCGTCCGCCTGCCGCCCGCGCTGGATCAGGGCCCGCATCAGCAACCCGGCGAAGCCCTCGCGCAGCGGGTGCTCGGCGACCAGCGCGGTCAGCTCGCCCACCACATCGGCGCCCTCGGCCAGTTCCCCGGACAAGCACAACTCCACAGTGGACAGACGGCGTTCCTCCAGCCTGGCCACCGCGCCGTCGAGCGCGGCGCTGCCGACCCCGGCCAGCGCCGGGCCGCGCCAGCACGCCAGCGCCTCGCGGTACTCGCCGCGTTCGGCGAGCGCTTCGAATTCATGCAGGTCGAGCCACGGCGGGCGCAGCACGAAACCGGGGCCTTCCGCGGTGAGCACGTCCTCGGCGAAGCCCGCGCCGAGCAGCGCACGGCGCAGCGCGGTGGTCACGTTGCGAACCTGCCTGGTCGCGGTCGCGGGCGGCTCACCGTCCCACACCACGTCGACCAGCCGCTCGACCGGCACCACCCGCCCGGCGTCGAGCAGCAGCGCGGCGAGCACCCGTTCCTGACGCGGCCCGGCGGGCGGCACGGACCGGTCCCCGGTGCACACGCGCACCGGCCCCAGCACTCGGAACCCCGGACCCTCCATGACCTGCTCAGCTAACCAGCTCGGCGGGGGCGATGCACGGGTGATGCGGAGGCGGTGCGCGGCCCCGGCAGGCTCCTCACCACGAAGCCGGATTACGGAGGGCAAAATGCGCAAATGGGTGTCCGCGGCACTGGGCGTCGCGGCGGTGGGCACGGCGGCGGTGGTGGTGCCGATGGCGGCGTCGGCCACCGACGAGCAGGCGGCGAACCAGGCCTGCCAGCGGGAATTCGACCACGCCGTGTGGGAGGACATGGACAGCTTCAACAAGCGGGACGAGGCGCGCTACCGGGCGATCATCCACCGCGACATGGTCACCGTCGGCCGCAAGGGCCAGCTGTTCATCGGCTACGACGCCAACGTCGATCCGGTGATCGAGGCGTTCAAGCTGCCCTACGAGTGGTCCATGCCGTGGACGGTCACGCACACCGTGGTCAACGGCTGCAAGTCCGGGTTCGCCATTCTCGACGCGTACTACCAGGTGCCCTCGCAGAACGTCAACCGGCACTACACGATCAGCCTGACCCTGGTGAAGGAACGCGGGAAGTGGCAGGTCATCAAGGACACCGTGACCGACGTGGTGCCCTGACCTGACCGTTCACAGGCTGAAGTCGTCGAGCAGGCTGGCCAGCATCAGGTTGGCGAAGTGGTGGCCGACCTGCTCGCCGCTGAGCGGGCCGTCGTGGTGGTACCAGTGGCCCAGCCGGTGGATGGCGCCGAAGTGGTACTGCACCACGATGTCGGCGGGCACGTCGGTGCGGAACAGGCCCGCGCGCTGGCCCTCGGCGACCAGCTCGCGGACCCGTTCGTGGTACCGGCGGCGTTCCGCGCGCACCTGGGCCACCTTCCGCTCCGGCAGCAGGTGCATCGACTGGAAGAAGACCACCGCCTCGTCCAGGTGGGCGATGCTGGTGGCGACCACGTCCACCACGATCGCGTGGAGCCGCTGCGGGAGCGGGAGATCGGACGCGGCGATGGTCTCCATCCGCTGCGTCTGCACCCGCAGCATCCGCGTGTAGATCTCGTGGAGCAGGTCGTCCTTCGAGTCGAAGTAGTGGTACAGCCCGCCCTTGGTCACCCCGGCCGCGAGCACGATCTCGCGGACCGAGGTGCCCTCGTAGCCCTTCTGCGCGAACAGGGTGGTCGCGGCGCGGAGCACCCTGTCGCGCACCGTGGAACCGTCGCCGGACTCGGCGGCCGTGCCGGTCATGCCGGGACTCCTTTCCACGGTTGTAGATGATCACATGCTAGCTGGTACCGCCGAACAGGTTGATCTCCTGCGGAGTTTTCCGCTGCAGGTTCGCCGGCGTGATCGGCCCGGTGGCGCGGTCGGTCACCATCGGCGGCTGGATCTCCGTGGTGGTGGTGTCCGGATTGATCTTGAACACGAACGCGCCGGTGTACCCGGAGTGCGACTGCTGCGTGAATCCGAAGGGGGTGAGGCCGGGACCTTCCAGCGCGCCGGAGCTCATCGCGTCGACGAGCTTCTGCCTGGTGAGGTCCCGGCCTGCCGCCTTGAGCGCCTGCGCGAAGGTGAACGCCTGCACCATGCCGAAGATGACGGTGTTGGTCAGCTGCTCGTTCGGGATGTACTTCTGGTGCACCTCGCGCAGCAGCTTGATCCACGGGTCGTCGGCGCGGCTGACGTCGGGCAGGTAGCCGGTGCCGACCAGGCCGTTGAGCAGTTGCCCCGCGGAGACCTCGGTGCCGCCGCGCTTGCCGAACTCCTGCAGCAGCCCGGTCAGCGTGGCCGGGTCCGCGCCGATGCTGCTGACCACGAACTGGGCCCGGTACCCGAGCTTGGCCGCGTTCAGGATGGACAACGCGGTGTAGGCGGGCACGCACGAGCACACGATGACCTCGGCACCGGCGTCGCGCAGCGCCGAGATCTGGGGCACCACGTCGGTGTTGGCCGGGTCGTAGCCCTGGCGCGACACGATCTGGCCGGCGATGAACTGGTCCAGCCCGGTCTGCGAGTCGCGGCCGACGTCGTCGTTCTGGAACATCAGGCCGACCTTCTTGCCGGCCAGGTTCTTCTTGATCCAGTCACCCTGGATCTTGCCCTCGCGGGTGTAGTCCACCTGGTAGCCGAAGGTCATCGGGCTCTTGGCCGGGTCGTCCCACATCAGCGCGCCCGAGGAGACCAGCAGGTCGGGCACCTTCTCGGTGTTGAGGAACTCGATCACCTTCGAGTGCGTCGGCGTGCCGAGCCCGCCGAGCAGCGCGAACACCTGGTCCTGCAGGACGAGCTTCTTGACCACCTCGACCGTGCGCGTCGGGTTGTACCCGTCGTCCTCGACGCGGTACTCGATCTTGCGCCCGTTGATGCCGCCGTTTTCGTTGATGTAGTCGAACATCGCCCTGGCACCGACCGAGATCCGGCTGTACCCGGGCGCGGCCGGGCCGGTCAGCGGCTGGTGCGTGCCGATCAGCACGCTGGTGTCGGTGACCCCGGGCGCCGCGCCGGCGTCGGCGGTGTCGCCGGTCTGCTGCTCACCGGCCCCGCTGCAGGAGGCCAGGGTCAGTGCCGCGGCCAGTGCCGCGGCGAGGACCGTGGTTCGTTTCATCGATGACCTTCTTCCGTGCGTCGGAGACGGGACAGGCGGGTTCGCAGAGCCCGGACCCCGCCCTGGATCCCTTGGGGGAAAGCGAGGACAACCACGATGAGCACCACGCCGTACACCGCGAGCGGCAGGTTGTTCGCGATGTCGGTGCCCAGCTCCAGTGCGTGCGTCAGGTCCTCCGACCACGCCTGGAAGTAGACCAGCGCGAGCGCGCCCCACAGCGCGCCCCACATGCTGCCGATGCCGCCGAGCACCATCGCCGCGAGCAGGCTCAGCGACAGCACCGGGGTGAACGAGCCCGGCGCGGCCGTGCCGAGCAGGAAGGCCTGCAGGCCACCGGCCAGCCCGCCGCAGACCGCGCTGAGCACGAAGGCCAGGATCTTCGTCCGTCCGATGTGGATACCGGCGAGCTCGGCGGAGACCTCGTCGTCCCGCACCGCCCGCAGCGTGCGCCCGAACCGCGAGCGGGTCAGGTTCGCCAGCACCACCAGCGCCAGCAACACGGTGGTCCAGACCACCCAGGCCTGCCACTGCGGGGTGGGAATGGTGCCCGCCAGCGCGGCCGGCCTGCTGTTCACCGTGAACGCCAGCCCGTTGCTGCCGCCGAGCAGTTCGGGGAAGCGCTGGGTCACCGCGGGCAGGCCGACCGCGAGCGCGAGCGTGGCCCCGGCGAGGTACGGCCCGTGCAGCCGTGCCGCGGCGGCGCCCGCCAGCGTGCCCGCCACCCCGCTGGCCGCGGCGGCCAGCAGCAGGTCGGCCCAGAACGGCAGGCTCGGCACGTGCAGCACCAGCAGTGCCACGGTGTAGGCGCCGATGAACATGAACGCGCCGTGCCCGAGGGAAACCTGCCCGTTGAACCCGGTGAGCAGGGTCAGCCCGGCCACCGCGATCAGGTAGTAGCCGACGGTGGCCAGCCGGACGTTGGTGAACGGGTCGACGACGAAGGTGAGCGCGACGATCACGGCGAGCGCGGCCAGCGCCAGCAGCAGGTGCCGGACCAGCGGCGGCATCCCGGCCCGGGTGGCCGGCGGCGCCGGGGTGCCCGCGGTGAGGCGGTCGCGCAGCGCGGTGGACTTTCCTGCCATGGTTCAGACCCTCCTGGCGACGGCGTGGCCGAACAGGCCGTTCGGGCGGAGGGCCAGCACCAGCACCAGGATCGCCAGCGCGGCGACGGTGACCAGTTCCGGCCCGAGGTAACCGGACACATAGGACAGTCCAATGCCGACGGCGAAGCCGCCGAGCACGGTGCCCGCCGGATTGTCCAGCCCGCCGATCACGGCCGCGGTCAGCGCGTAGACAAAAACCCCGTCGAGCACGGTGGGGAAGAGGAACGGCGGGGTGGCCAGCAAACCGGCCAGCGCGCCGACGGCGGCGGCGAGCGCCCAGCCGACGGTGAGCATCAGCCCGACCCGGACGCCGAGCATCCGCGCCACCTCCGGCTTGAACGCCGCCGCCCGCAGCCGCAGGCCGAGCGCGGTGAACCGGAACAGCAGCCCGATGCCCGCCGCGGTGCCGAGCACCACCAGCACGGTGAACAGGTTCGAGCTGGAGAACATGCCGCGGAAGTCGAAGGCGTACGGGAAGGACTGCGGCTCGTTGGTCCAGATCATGCCTGCCACCGCCTGCAGCACCATGAGCAGGCCGAGGGTGACGATCACCGGGCTGAGCTCGGTGCGGTTGCGCAGCGGGCGGATCAGCAGCCGTTCGGTGAGCGCGCCGAGGATCGCGCCGGCGACCAGCGCCACCGCGAAGGCCAGCCAGTAGCTGCCGGTCGCCTTGTTCACCGAGTAGGCGAGATAGGTGGAGATCAGCGCCAGCGCCGGCTGCGCGAAGTTGATCACCCGGGTGGCCCGGTAGATGATCACCAGCGACAGCCCCAGCGCGGCGTAGACGGCGCCGGTGGCGACACCGTTCACGGTCAGGGCCAGGAAACCGTTCATCGACTGCGGTTCCGTTCCGGTCGGGGGTTCAGAAGCCGAGATAGGCGTGGCGGAGCTGGTCGTCGGCCAGCAGGTCCTCGGCGCGATCGGTGGCGACCACCCGGCCGAGGGACAGCACGAACCCGTGGTCCGCCACGGACAGCGCGCTGCGCGCGTTCTGCTCGACGAGCAGCACGGTCAGCCCGGTGGCCGCGCGCAGGTCCTCGATCACCTGGAGGATGCGCAGGGTGACCAGCGGCGCCAGGCCGAGCGACGGCTCGTCCAGCAGGAGCAGGCGCGGCCTGCTCATCAGCGCGCGGCCGATCGCCAGCATCTGCCGCTCGCCGCCGGACAGCGTGGCCGCCAGCTTGCCCTGGCGTTCGGCCAGCGGCGGGAACAACTCCAGCACTTCGCGCAGCGCGGCCGCGCGGTCGGCGCGGTCGCGGCGCCAGAGCGCGCCGAGGCGCAGGTTCTCCTCGACGGTCAGCTCGGTGATCACACCACCGCTTTCCGGCACGTGCACCAGCCCGCTGCGGGTGAGGCGGTCGGCGGGCCAGCCGGTGACGTCGGTGCCGTCGAAGCGCACCCGCCCGCTGTCCGGGGCGACCAGGCCGCCGACGGTGCGCAGCAGCGTGGTCTTGCCCGCGCCGTTCGCGCCGAGCACCGCGGTGATCGATCCGTCCTTTGTGGACAGGCTGACCGCGTCCAGCGCGCGGACCGCGCCGTAGCTGGTGACCAGCTCCTCGACCTCAAGCACGGCTGGTCTCCTCCGTTTCCGCGCCGAGATAGGCCTCGGTGACCAGCGGGTCCGCGCGGACCTCGGCCGGGGTGCCGTCGGCGATCACCTCGCCGAAGTTGAGCACCACGATGTGGTCGCACACCCGCATCACCAGGTCCATGTGGTGCTCGACGACCACCACCGAGGTGGTGTCGGTGAACCGGCGGATGCGCTCGGCCAGCTCGTCGATCTCGGCGCCGGACAGCCCGCTCGCCGGTTCGTCGAGCAGCAGCATGGCGGGCTCGGAGACCAGCGCCCGCGCCAGCGCGACGCGTTTCTGGACGCCGTAGGGCAACATGCGCGGGAACGCCCCGGCGTGCTGGTCCACGCCGAGTTCGTGCAGCACGTGCCGGGCCTTCGCGGTGAGCGAGGCTTCGTCGCGGGCCGCCTTGCGCGTGCCGAAGAGATTGGCGAAACCCTGTGCCGTGGCGTGCTTCTGCGCGCCCGCCAGCACGTTCTCGAGCACGGTGAGCCCGGCGAACAGGCCGAGTCCCTGCAGGGTGCGCGCGATGCCGAGGCCCGCGAGTTCGCGGGGACTGTGGTTGCGCAGCGGGTCACCGCGCCAGCGCAGCGTGCCCTGCTCGGGCCGGACGAACCCGCAGATCACGTTGAACAGCGTGGTCTTGCCGGCGCCGTTGGGGCCGATCACGCCGACGACCGTGGCGGGTGGCACCGCCATGGTGACCTCGCGGAGCGCGACCAGGCCGCCGAACCGCACGGTGATCCGGTCGAGCTCCAGCAACGGTGAGGGGGAAGCGATCGTCATTGGTCTCCTCCACGACACGGGTTCCCAATATGTGGAACACCCGATACCGCGCGGTCGGTATGACGCGAAACTATGCGGAACCGGGCATCGGCGTGTCAACCCCTCGGGTGCCGGTCGTGACCTGAGCGTGCCGTGCGCCCAGTGCGTGGACGTGCCCCGGAAAAGCCCGGGAAGCACGGAACTCGGCTGCCGCGCGGGCAGCCGAGTTCCGTTTTCCGGGTGCGAGTGGGGGGTTACGGGCGCGGGCCGACCTCCCGGTCGCCGTCGCGGACCAGAATGGCTTGCACGGGACAGGAATCCGCCGCGTCCAGCACGATCTCGTCCGGCTCGATCTCGCTCGCGACCGGTTCCGCGTGCTCGCCTTCGAGCACAAAGTGCTCCGGCGCGAGCGCCGCGCACATGCCGGACGCGATGCAGTCCGTGGCCGACACCTCGACTTGCCAAGTCATTCCGCGCTCACCAGCCCACCGGCATGGTGCGCGGCCCGCGCACGATCATCTGGCTCTTCCACACGATGTCCCCGGCCGGGTGCAGCCCGGGAAACCGCCGCAGCAGCGCGCCCAGCGCCTCCTGCAACTCGAGTCGCGCGAGTTGCGCGCCGAGGCAGTGGTGCACACCGTGCCCGAACCCGAGGTGCTGGCCGACTTCACGATCGACCTTCAGCTCGTCCGCCTCCTCGAAGCGCAGCCGGTCGCGGTTGGCCGCGCCGACCGCGACCAGCACCGGTTCGCCCGCGCGGACCAGCACACCGCCGACCTCGACGTCTTCGGTGGCATAGCGGGGAAACGCCGCCCCGGCGCCGAGCGGCACGTACCGCAGCAGTTCCTCGACCGCGTTGTCCAGCAGTTCCGGGTGTTCCCGCAATTTGGCCAGTTCGCCGGGATTTTCACACAGCACGTAAACGAAGTTCGGGATTTGCGACGCGGTGGTTTCGTGCCCGGCCACCAGGATGCCGACGCACAGGTCGACCAGTTCCAGTTCGGACAGCCGGTCGCGGACGTCGCGTGCCTCGATCAGCGCGGTCATCAGGTCGTCGGCGGGCTCGGCGCGGTGCCGCTCGATCAGCCCGGCCATGTATTCGCGGATCTCCTCCTGGTTCCGGTCGAACTGCTCGAGGGTGAGCCCGGCGGTCGAGAGCAGGCGGTCGCTCCACACGCGGAAGCGCGGCCGGTCCGCCGCGGGCACGCCGAGCAGTTCGCAGATGACCGCGACCGGGATCGGCAGCGCGTAGTTCTCCACCAGGTCCACCGGCGGGCCCATGGCCTCCATCTGGTCGAGCAGGGAGTGCGCCAGCTCGCGGACGCGCGGCCGCAGCGACTCGACGCGGTGCTTGGTGAACGCCTTCGCCACCAGGGTGCGCAGGCGGGTGTGGTCCGGCGGGTCCATCGCGAGAATGCCGTTGGTGCGCTGCGCGGGTGAACTGCGTGGCGCGTCGTGGAATTCGGCGGCGGCCCGGCTGAACCGGCGGTCGCCGAGCACCAGCCGGACGTCGGCGTAGCGCGTGGCGAGCCAGGCGGGCTCGCCGTAGGGCAGCCGCACGCGGAGCATTCCCTCGCGCTCGCGGGCGTCGGCGTAGGCGGCGTCGAGTTCGAGGCCGTCGGTCTGGTTGAACGGGTAGGTGACGGGTTCGAGGCTGGTCATCGGCGACCCCCGTTGATCGTTGTTGTAAGCAACTGCTTACAACGTACGACCGGGTCACGGATCGCGTCAACGTGATCACCGGGAGGAGCCGGGATACCGTGTGCGCCTGACCTGGAGGGGGAACGGTGACCGGACGGCAACGGCGCCGCCGCGACGCGACGGCGACCCGGCAGGCCCTGCTCGACGCGGCCGAGCAGCTCTTCGCCGAGCGCGGGTTCGACCGCACCACCGTGCGTGAGATCGCCCGCCAGGCGGAGGCGAACCAGGCGCTGCTGTTCCGCTACTTCGGCTCCAAGGAAGCGCTGTTCGAGGCGGTGGTCGCCCGCCGGGGCCGGCAGCGGCTGGCCAAGGGCGCGCCGGAGACCCTGGTCGAGGACACGCTGCGGGGCATCCTGGTGCCCGAGTCGACGGCGCACCACTCGCTGGAGACGCTGCTCCGCTCCACCGGCAACGACAACGCCGCCGCCGCGATCCGCCGCGAGGTGGGGGAGGAGTACAGCCACGCGCTCGCGGCCCTCACCGAGGCGGACAACGCGGACCTGCGGGCCGACCTGGTGCTCGCGTGGATCCTGGGCATCGGCCTGCTGCGGCACATCGCCCAGAAGGACCCGCTGGCCGATGCGGACCCGGACGAGGTGGTCGACCTGGTACTGGGCGCGGTGCGCACCCTCCTCGAACGCTCGGGCTGAGCTCAGCGGGCACTGTGTACTGAGATCTCAGCGGGTTTCGCGGGTGCGGCAGCGGGTTCGGCGGTCATCGCGACACCCAGCACGACGCCGAGCGCGGTCAGCCAGAGCGCGAGCCGGACCAAGGTGGACAGCGGGCACAGGATCTTCATCTTCACTCCAGCCGGGGCGTGGGCTTGTGGGTCGCAAAGCCCAGCCTCTCGTCCGGAATGCTTGGCGCAGAAGGGGTTTCGTGTTTCCCGGCCGGACGGGAAACGGGCGAAGGCCCCGGGGGGCCTTCGCCCGCCGGGGTCAGCCGGTGACGTCCAGGTGGGCGGGGACCGGGGTGGGCTTGGGGGCCTTGCCACCCGGCTGGGGCTTGTCGCCGCCCGGCTTGGTCGGGGGTGCCGGGGTGTTGTCGTCGCCGGGCTTGGCGCAGGTGGCCGAAGCGATGTCCAGGGTCTGCGTCTGCCCGAGCAGCTTGGCCGACACCGCGGTCACCGTCAGCGTGCCGTCGTCGTTCTTGGCCTGCTTGTTCACCACCAGCTCCAGCAGCGGGGCCAGCGGCACGGTGGTGTTCGGCGGCACCTGGTCCAGCTTGACCGCCTTGCCGCCGACCTTCAGGTTCGCGATCGACACCGAACCCTTGCCGTCGCGGCAGTCGGCCTTGATCACCTCGGCGCTCACCCCGGGCAGGGTGGCTGCGGCGGGCAGCACGCCGAGGTCCAGCGAGAGCCCGGCGACGCTGGACTGGGCGTGGCCCGGCTTCACCTCGGCGTTCAGCGCCTTCGCGCTGACCAGCGACGGGCCGGAGGTCGGCAGCGCCACCGAGGCGAGCGACTCCTGGCCGGTGCCGGTGACCGACGGCGTGCGGGGGATCTTGACCAGCCCGGACGCGGCGATGGCGTACGCGGACTCGGCCGGGGCGGCCGCGGCCGGGGTGGCGACGGCCAGGCAGGCCGCCACCGAGCAGACGAGCACGCCGGTGGTACGTGGGGACAAGGGAACTACCTCCATTTTTCGGGGGATTTGGTGAGCGGACCTGGTCGGGGCTGGCCGCTCAGGTGATCAGGACGACGGTGCCGAGTGGCAGTTCGACGAGGCGGTCCAGCGCCTCCCGGGTGACCCGGATGCAGCCGTCGCTGTTGGCCTTGCCGACGAAGCTGTCGTCCGGCCAGGTGTGCAGGCCGACGGTGCCCGGCCCGCCGCCGAACGTTTCGTGTGAGTCCGAGTGGCTGCTCAGCGGCAGCACGATCGGGCTGTAGGTGTTCACGCTCTCCTCGATCGAGGCGAGGATGAACGCGCGGCCGGTGGGCGTCGGGTGCTCCGGTTTGCCGATGCCGACCGTCCACGAGCCGGTCGGCTTGCCCGCTTCCAGGATCTCCAGCCGGAACTCGGCGAGGTCCACGGTGACCTGGAAGTCGTTGTGCGCCGATTCGACGGTCTCCGGCGTGGCGTGCAGCCAGCCGCTGGCGCCGTTCGGCCGGGTCGGCAGCAGCACCTGCGCCCAGTCGCCCTGCCGCGAGATCACCGGCACCCAGGTCGGCGAGCCGATCTGGGTCTGCGGCAGCCGCGCGATCGGTTCCCCGCCCGGCGCGCGGTAGACCACCGCGTCCGCCTTGGGGTGCAGCACCTCGCCGCCGGTGGGGAGCAGCGGCGACGGGTCCGCGGGCGCGGAGTTCAGTTCGCCGAAGGTGTTCGCCTCGGGCAGTGCGGCGAGCGCTTCGGGTGACGGCGGTGGCGGAGCCGCGGGGGCGGCGGCCCCGCCACCTTCGTCGCCGGCGGTGCCGCAGCCGGACAGCGGCAGCACCACCAGCACCAGTGCGATGAGCGCCAAAACCGCATGAGGGCGTGCGCCACCGCGGGAGGTCTGCAGTTGGGTCATCAGGGTCTGTCCTTGCGCAGAGTCATCCACAACAGGATGTGAATCCGGGGAAGCCATTGCTAACACCGAAGCCCTGCGTCAATCAACGCACACGATTTGTATTCGAAACACCGCTGCCTGCGGTTTTCCGTTGTTTCCGCAGGTCACAACAATGGGCCTGGTTCACTCGATCGGGGCGGAAAACCAATTTCTGTAACGCGCGAGAAAACACACTCTGAGTGGCGGTTCCTGCGTCCATTTCGGAGAGACGCCGACAATTGCCGCCGGGTGGCGATCACGGGGAGTGCCTGCGGCGGGGCCCCGGCGGGCGGGGCGGCTTGCTTTTCCTCGAACGGGTGACAGTATCCGCCGGGCACTGGAGTGCACTGGGGTGCACCCCAGTGCCGGGCGTGGTTGGGTGATCACCATGTCGTCCGCCGCCGGGGAACTGGAACGCGCGCTCGGTGTGCCGGTCACCCCGTGGCAGCGGGCCGGGGAGTTCCACAACCAGCACTTCCGGGCCGACGGGAGCTTCGTCAAGGTGCTGGACAATCCCGCGTGCCACCGCCACGCGATCCAGGCCGCGCCGCTCGCCGAGGCGCTGGTGCCGCGCACCCCGCGGCTCCTCGGGTACGGCGAACTGGGCCCGGACCGCTGGTGGCTGTCCTACGAATGGGTCGAGCTGGCCCCGTTCGACCCGGTGCCGGAGGCGGTCGAGACGGCGGGGGAGATGCTCGGCCGCCTGCACCGGGCGTCCGCCGCGCTCGACCTCACCGACCGGCTGGACCACCTCGACCCGCGCGCCGAACTCGACCACCGGCTGTCCGTGCTCGACCGGATCGACGGGGAGGCCGCCGCCCGCGTGCGCCGCGTGCGCGACCGGTTCGACGGCGTCGAGCTGACCGGGCCGCCGGTGCTGCTGCACGGCGACGTGCACTGGAAGAACTTCGGCGTGGACGAGCGCGGCGCCATCTGGTGGTTCGACTGGGAGGACGCCGGTTGCGGGCACCCGCTGCTCGACTTCGGCGAACTGGCCGCCTTCCCGCTGTCCGACCCGGCCGTGCGGGACGCCTTCCTGCGTGGTTACCACCGGCACGCCGATCCGGTGTACCCGTGGCCGGAGGCGATGGCGCTGGTCCGCCTGCACACCGTCGCCGGTGTGCTGGTCTACGCGCTCGCGCGGGACCTGCCCAAGTTCGCGCGCCAGGGTTTCGCCCTGCTCGAAGCGCTCGAAACCCCGTAGGCCTCCAC
Source organism: Amycolatopsis albispora (assembly GCF_003312875.1). NCBI lineage: Bacteria > Bacillati > Actinomycetota > Actinomycetes > Pseudonocardiales > Pseudonocardiaceae > Amycolatopsis > Amycolatopsis albispora. The sequence continues at coordinate 2,556,399 of NZ_CP015163.1, read as the reverse complement.
GTCGAAACCACGCGGGTGCCGGGTGACGACCACCGACCGCGCGGCGGCGGCCAGCATCAGCAGGACGCCGAGGTTCTCGCCCAGTTCCTCGGCGTGGTAGGTGAGCACGTACAGCGGACCGCTCTCGTCCGCGGCGATCAGCAGGCCCTGCAGCGCCTCCCCGCCGAGCGCGGCGGCGAGCAGCAGCGCGCAGCCACCGGCCATGCACCACCGGGCGGCGCCACGCAGCCGCACCGCGAGCAGCAGCATCGCGGTGGCCACCACGACCCCGGCGGCGATGCCGGGAAGCAGCCAGTAGAACGGGAAACCGTCCTCGTAGACCACCAGCTGCCTGCCGATCCGGTCGAGGCGTTCGTGCAGCTGCGTGTGGTCGTCGAGGGACAGCGCGCCGAGCATGAGCGCGCTGCCGAACCACGCCCACGCGCCGCGCAGGCCCCTGGCGCGCGCGAGCAGGCCGACCACCAGGTGCGCGACCGTCGCGGTGACCAGCAGCCCGGTGCTCCACCACGTCGGCAGATTGCCCTCGACAAAAACGTCCAGGTAGAGCTGCACCTCACCGCGGTCGTTGGTCAGCGGGTGGTCGATCAGCGCGGGCACGGCCATGCTGGCCACGTTCAGCGCGACGGTGATGGTGAGCACCACCCAGCCCGCCGTGCGGAACCGGACCGGCCGGAGCTGAATCGTGTGCTCGACACTGGACATAACGGGCAGATTAGCCAGCCGGGACCGCCTTCCCGTCCTGGATGAAAGTTCTCTCATCCACCGCTCACGAAGCCGTCATGCGAGGTCAGGACGGTGGACCAGGTGAACACCGAGCTGAGCCTGCTCACCGGGGAACCGGCGGGCGAGATGCTGACCGCGGTGGTCGGCGAAGCGGGCGGCACGCTGCTGCGCTGGTCCGCCACGCAGGTGGACCACCAGCCGCGCGGCCGGACCACCGTCGGCTACACCGCGCGCGTGCGCTGGGGTGACGGCACCGAGACCGGCGAGACCTTCGGCGCCTGTTCCGGGCCGCTGCCCGAGGGCGTGGTCCGGCTGAGCGACGGGGTGACCGAGATCGGCGTGTGGCGGTTCCCGTACGACCCGGAACTGCCCGCGCTGCCGACCGCCTTCGACGCGGCCGGTGTGCGCCGCCTGCTCGAAGACGCCGGGCTCCGCTGCGATGGCGACGTCCGGCTGCGCCTGCGGTCGTACCGGCCGCGGCGGCGGGCGGTGGTCGAGGCGACCACGCGTGACCGGCGCCAGGTCTTCGTGAAGGTGGTGCGCCCTTCGCGTGCGCGCGAACTGCACGAACGGCATCGGCTGGCTGCGTCGGCGGCGGTACCGCAGTCGCTCGGCTGGACCGGCGACGGGCTGGTGCTGCTGGCCGGGCTGCCCGGCCGGACGTTGCGGCAGGTGCTGCTCACCGAGGAGGCCGTCGCACTGGACGCCGCGAGCGTGGTGTCCGCTTTGGACGGTCTGCCGCCGGAGCTGGCGGACGGCCCGCGCCGCCGCACCTGGGGGCAGAAGGCCGGGCACTACGCCGAGGTTATCGCCGCGGCGGCGCCCGAATTCTCCGCGCGGGCAACGGAAATCGCGCGTGCGGTGGACCACGACCGTCCGCAGGGGCCGGACGTGCCGGTGCACGGCGACCTGTACGAGAACCAGCTGCTGGTGCGGCACGGCCGGGTCACCGGCCTGCTCGACATCGACGGCGCCGGGCGCGGGGAACGGCTCGATGACGCCGGTTGCCTGCTCGGGCATCTCGCCGTGCTCGGGCAGCTGCACCCCGGCAAGGCGGCGTCGATCCTGGCCGCCGGTGCCGTGCTGGAGGACCGCTTCACCGCGGACCTCGACCGCGCCGACCTGGCCAGGCGCGCGGCGGCCGTGGTGCTCTCGCTGGCCACCGGGCCGCACCGGGTGCAGGAGCCGGAGTGGCGGCGCCGGACCGGTGAACGGCTCGCGCTCGCCGAGCGGCTGCTCGATGAAATTTCCTTCACCCGCGGTGCCGCCCTGCCTTCATCTTCGGACGGCATCGTGGACCTTGTCAGCACAGTGAAGGAGTGATCGATGAACAAGCGACCGTGGCTCATCGCCGGAGCGACCATCGCACTGGCCGGGTTCGGCACCGCGGTGGCCGCCGCCGACGGCGGCACCCAGCTCAACGACCCGCAGCCCGCGCCGGTGGTGCAGCAGATCGACGGGGCGGGCGCGGCGCCGGCCGCGGTGGACCAGTCACCCGAGTCCGCCGACTCGCCCGCGGCTTCGCCGGTCGACTCGGCCGATTCCGCCGCCGACTCGCCGGACGACGTGGCCGGCCAGAACGCCGCGGACACGGCGAACACGGCCAGCACCCCAGACGACGCGGACGACACGGACACCGCCGACAGCCCCAACTGAAGCCGGTGACCGGGGCACCCCTCCTCCCCGCCCCGGTCACCCCCAGTGGGCGGGCGCGGCCAGCGACCGCGGCAGCGCGGTGCGGCCGTCGCCCCTGGCGGAGTCCACTTGGGACTGGATGAGGAAGATGCTCTCGGACAGGTCGGCGCCGCGCAGGTCCGCGTCGCGGAAGTCGGCGCCGATCACGTCCGCGAGCCGCAGGTCGGCGCCACGCAGGTCGGCCCCGATCAGGTACGCGCCACGCAGGTTCGCCCCGGCGAGCTTGGCGTTGGCCAGCCGCGCGCCGATCAGGTCGGCACCGCGGTGGTTCTTCTTCTTGCCCCGCACCGAAGCACGCGCCAGTTCGCTGGCCCGCGAGAGCAGCGCGTTCGCCTCTTCGCGCAACGCGCCGACGTTGGTTTCGAGCAGTGCTTCCGGGCTTTCCTTGGTACGCAGGCCGATTCGCTCGCGCACCTCGCGCAGTCCACTGTGGACCGGCTCGGCCTGCGGCAGGTCGAGCGCCTCGGTCAGGTAGTACAGCAGTTCGTGCAGGTGCCGCATGACCGGGAAGACCTCGAACATCTGCTTCGCGGTTTCCGGCGCCCGCCGCCAGTCACGGCCGCCGTAGGTGACCTGCGCGACCTTCTGGCCGGCGCCGAAGCAGTCGTAGACCGTGCAGCCGGGAAAACCACGCGGGCGCAGTTCGGTGTGGATGCCGCAGCGGAAGTCCTCGAGCAGGTTGGGGCACGGCCGCCCGGCGGGCTTGTCGATGGCGAAGTCGGCCGACTTCGCGAAGGCGGGTGCCACGCAGCACAGGGCGAAGCACTGCGCGCAGTCGGCGCGCAGGGCGCTGCGGTCTAGCTCGGGCAAAACGGGCTCCAGCCGGGTTCTCGGTCGGGGGTGTCCGGCCGAGTTTACCCGCTGACCAGCAGGAAGATCGCGGTGCAGCGGGCCACCACCTGCTCCTCGGTGAAGTCGAGGTCACCGTCCAGCCACGCGGTCAGCGTCTGGGACAGCCCGCCGACCAGGAACTCGGTGTCCAGTTCCAGCGTGGCGTCCTTGACCGCGCCGTAGAACTCCCTGGCCTGCGTGCCGAGCAGCCCGGCGAACATGCGAGCCGACGCGGCCCGCCGCTCGGCCAGCACCGCCAGGTTGAGCTTGGGGGAGAACAGCAGCCTGCCCCGGCGCGGGTCCTCGGCGACCAGGCGCACGATGTTGGCCAGCCCGGCGCGGACCTTGGCGTGCGCGTCGGCGGGCGCGCCCTGGACCGCGGCCAGCGTGGTTTCGGCGATCTCGCCGACGACGTGGTCGAACACCGCGGCGGCCAGCGCGTCGCGGTCGGCGAAGCTCTCGTAGAAGTACCTGGCCGCGAGCCCGGCGGCCTTGCACGCGCCGCGCACGGTCAGCGTGCCCTCGGTGCCGAGCAGGTCGAATCCGGCCGCGACGAACTGCGCGCGGCGCTCGGCCTGGCGGTCTCCGCCCGCCACCCCGCCGTAGACCCGCAAGGGCGAAGTTTCCATGGCCCCATCTTGACAGGTTCCGCACCGAGCCGGTCTGATATCTGCGAACGGACGTGAGCAGAATTGGAGCCGACCATGCCCGAGCTGGACGACGCCGTGCTCGGTGCGGGCCTGCTGGCCGGCACCGCGAACGTGATCATGCAACTCGGCCGCCCCGGGGTGGGCTACGGCGTGGCGGAGAGCAAGGTGCACAGCGGGAACGTGTTCCACCACCCGGTCAAGCGCACCCGGACCACGCTGACCTATCTCGCCGTGGCCACCCTCGGCACCGACGAGGAGCGGCGGGCCTACCGGCGCGCGGTGAACCGGCAGCACGCCCAGGTGCGCTCGACCGAGTCGAGCCCGGTCCGGTACAACGCCTTCGACGAGGACCTGCAGCTCTGGGTGGCGGCCTGCCTGTACAAGGGCTTCGAGGACACCTACACGCTGCTCGGCGGCGGCCGCGAGGTCACCGACGAGATGTACGAGGCCTCCGCGGCCTTCGGCACCACCCTCCAGGTGCGGCCCGAGAGCTGGCCGGCGGACCGCGACGCCTTCGCCGAGTACTGGGAGAAGTCGCTGGACCGCGTCGACATCGACGACCGCATCCGCGCGTACCTGACCGACCTGGTCGAGCTGCGGTTCCTGCCGCGGGTCGCGCGGCCGTTCGCGCCGCTGCACCGGTTCGTCACCACCGGTTTCCTGCCACCGCGCTTCCGCGAGGAGATGCGGTTGCCGTGGAGCCACCGCCGCCAGCGGCGGTTCGACGCGCTGATGCGTGCCATCGCCGTGGTGGTCCGGCTTTCCCCGGGGCCGCTGCGCCGCTTCCCCTACAACCTCTGCCTGTGGGACCTGCGGCGGCGCCTCGCCGCCGGCCGTCCGCTCGTCTGATCCGCGCGAAAGGTACCGAAAATGACCGACCAGGAAGATTTTGTCCGGGCGATCGGCGAGTTCTGCCGTCGTGAAGTGGACCGCAAGCCCGGCGTCCCGCACGACGACGAGCTGTACCGCAAGCTCGCCGACCTCGGCTGGCTCGGCCTGTCGCTGCCGGAGGAGTACGGCGGTGGTGGCCGCGGCATGGCCGATCTGGTGCTCTTCCTGGAGGAGACCGCGTACTGGCGGGCGCCGATCGGCGGGTTCGCCACCACCATCATCGCGGCCGCCGCGTACGAGAAGTTCGGCTCGGCCGAGCAGAAGCAGCGGATCCTGCCCGCGGTGGCGAACGGCTCGGTGCTGTCCATCTCGATGTCCGAACCGGAGGCCGGATCCGACGTCGGCGCGCTGAGCTGCCGTGCCGAGCGCGACGGTGACACCTGGGTGCTCAACGGGCAGAAGACCTGGTGCTCGAACGCGCATTTCGCCGAGCACATCCTGCTGGTCGCGCGCACCACGCCCGGCGAGGGCAAGCACGCGGGCATGACCATGTTCTCGGTGCCGGCGACCGCCGGCGGGCTGGCGATCCGCGGGATCGACACCATGGGCGGCAAGGAGGTCAACGATCTCTACCTCACCGACTGCGTGGTGCCCGCCGACGCCGTGGTCGGCACCGTCGACCAGGGCTGGAAGCAGTTGATGACCGGGCTGAACCTGGAGCGGATGATCCTGGCCGCGGTCATGCTCGGCACCGCCAGGCGCGCCTTCGACGACACCCTGGCCTACGTCCGCGAACGCCACCAGTTCGGCAGGCCGATCGGCACCTTCCAGGCCCTGCGGCACCGGCTCGCCGACCACGCCACCGAACTCGAGTGCACCCGGCTGCTGGTGCACGACGTGGCACGCAAGATCGACGAGAACCCGGAAAAGAGCCTGCCGCGCGAGGCGTCCATGGCGAAGCTGAAGGCCACCGAATTCGCCAAGGCGATGGCGCTGGACGGCATGCAGATGCTCGGCGGCTACGGCTACGCCACCGAATACGGCATGGAGGGGCTGCTGCGCTCGGCCGTGGTGTCCACTGTGTACGGCGGGACGAGCGAGATCCAGCGGGACATCATCGGCAAGACCTACGGGTTGTGAGCACCTCGGGCTGGTTAGGCTGTCGCGGTGCCCGCCGCCAGCCGTTCCGCGCAGATCGCCGCCACCGCGGCGGAACTGTTCTGCGCGCGCGGTTACCACAACGTCGGGGTGACCGAGATCGCCGCGGCACTCGGCCTGACCGGCCCGGCGATCTACCGGCACTTCCCCGGGAAGCGGGCGATACTGGTGGCCGCGATCGGCGATCTCTGCGAGGGTGTCGCGGCCGCGGTCGAGGGCCCGGCCGGTGGTTGCGGCCCGGCGGGGGAGCGGCTGGACGAGGCTTTCCGCGCGCTGGTGGAGCTTTCGCTGCAGCGGCGCACGGCGGCGCGGCTGTACCAGTGGGAAGGCCGCCACCTGTCGGGTCCGGAGTGGACACGGCTGGCCGGGCGGATCCGGGAAGTGCTGGAGCCGCTGCGGGGACTGCTGCGCCAAGCGCGGCCGGAACTGTCGAAACCGGAGGCGAGCCTGCTCGTGCGGGCCGCGCTGAGCGTGGTGGTCAGCCCGTCCACCCATCGTGCGACGCTCTCGCGGGCCAAGGCGCGGGAAACGCTGCTCGACTGCTGCCGCACGGTCCTGGCCGCGACCGGCCTGCCACCCGCGGACGACACGGTGCCGCCCTCGCCTTCGCTGGACCTGTTGCCACGCCGGGAAAGACTGCTCGCCGAGGCGGTGCGGTTGTTCCACCGCGACGGTTACCACGCGGTGGCGATGGAGGACGTGGGCGCGGCGGCCGGGATCAACTCGTCCGGGGTGTACCGGCACTTCGCGAGCAAGCCGGCGCTGCTCGCGGCGATCTACCACCGGGCGGCGGGACGGGTCGAGCTGGTCACCGTGGACGCGCTGACCGCGCTCGACGCGCCGGGCGATCCGCTCGAACGGCTGGTGCGCGGCTACACCGAGCTGACCTACGGCCAGGCCGAACTCGCCGGGATCTACCTGGCGGAGCACGGAAACCTACCCGAGGCCGACCGGGCCGAACTGCACCGCGTGCAGCGGCGGCAGGTCGACGTCTGGCTCCGGCTGACCGAGGCCGAACGGCCGGGGGACAGTCCCGGCGAACTGCGGTTCCGCGTGCACGCCGCGCTCAACGTGATCACCGACCTGGCCAGGGTGCGGCGGCCGCACGGCGGCCCCGCGCACGCCGAGCACCTGGTGCTCGCGCTTCTCCGGAGATAACCAGCAGCGAACCACGGTTAACTTCGAATCGGTGCATTGCGCCGCACGAGTGTCGTTTCTCCAGCAAGAGAGCCATCTTTGCCGGTCAACTGGTGTTCCGCGACGCCCGTTGTTACTGTGCATGCTCGCGACCGGCCGTTAATCCACGCCTCGGCAGAGGAGGTGCGCATGTCCGCCGTTGACACCGACCGTGGCCCGGTGGCCCGCGCCGCCGCCGAAGCCGGGGACCTGATCGCCTTCTGCTGGTACACCCTGCGGGCGCTGGTGCGCGCGGTGGCGGCCAGAACCCTTTCGTGGCGCGAAATCCTGCAGCAGTTCTGGTTCACCGCGTCGGTCACCACGCTGCCGTCGGTGCTGGTGATGCTGCCGTTCGGGGTGGCCGTGGCGCTCAACGTCGGCTCGCTCGCCGCGCAGATCGGCGCCGAGGCCTACGGCGGCGCGGTGGTCGCGTTCCTGATCATCGGGCAGGCCGGGCCGATGGTGTGCGCGCTGATGATCGCCGGGGTCGGCGGCTCGGCGATCACCGCCGATCTCGGCTCCCGCAAGATCCGCGAGGAGACCGACGCGCTCGAGGTGATGGGCATTTCGCCGGTGGAACGGCTGGTGGTACCCCGGGTGCTGGCCGCGACCGTGGTGTCGGTGCTGTTGTGCGCGGTGGTGATGGTCGTCGGCATCGGCGCCAGCCTGCTGTTCCACGTGTACGTGGTCGACGGCACCGCGGGCAGCTTCCTGGCCACCATGACCCAGTTCGCCTCGGTGTGGGACTTCGTCTCGGCCGAGCTGAAGGCCGCGGTGTTCGGCCTGCTGTCGGCGTTGATCGCGGGCTACAAAGGACTGACCGTGCGCGGCGGCCCGCAGGGCGTCGGCGACGCGGTGAACGAGGCCGTGGTGCTCGCCTTCATCGCGGTTTTTGTGGCGAACACGGTGATCAGCCAGCTCTTCGCGCTGCTGGTGCCCGCGCGGGGTGAGTACTGATGGCCGTCACGCCCGTACCGCACGCCGTGCGTGCCGCCGGAGCGGCCGGGGTGGACCGGCTCGCCGGGCTCGGTGTGCAGTTCGCCTTCTACGGCAAGGCTTTGGGCGCGGTTCCGCTGACCGTGACCAGGTACTGGCGGCACGTGCTGCGGCTGACCGGCGAGATCAGCTTCGGCTCCGGCGCGCTGCTCGCCGGCGGCGGCACGGTCGGCGTCATCTTCGCCATGTCGTTCGTCTCCGGCACGCAGGTCGGCCTGGAGGGCTTCCGCGGGCTGGACCTGGTCGGCCTGTCGCCGATGGCCGGGGTGATGTCGGCGGTGGCGAACACCCGCGAGATCGCGCCGGTGGTGGCCAGCGTGGCGCTCGCGGCGAAGGTGGGCACCGGGTTCACCGCGCAGCTGGGCGCGATGCGCATCTCCGACGAGATCGACGCGCTGGAGTCGATGAGCATCCGCGCGGTGCCGTTCCTGGTCAGCACCAGGATGATCGCCGCGTTCGCCGCGGTGGTGCCGCTGTACCTGGTCGGCCTGTTCGCCTCCTACGTGGCCACCGGGCTGGCCGTGGTCGAGCTGAACGGCCAGTCGCAGGGCACCTACGACTACTACTTCGGCCTGTTCCTGCCGCCGGAGGACGTGGTCTACTCCCTGCTCAAGGCGCTGGTCTTCGCCGGGATCGCCACGCTGGTGCACTGTTATTACGGCTTCTTCGCCACCGGCGGGCCCGAGGGCGTCGGCCGCGCGGCGGGCCGCGCGCTGCGGACCAGCATCGTGCTGATCATGACCACCGACGTGCTGCTGACCGTGTTGTTCTGGGGTGTGCACCAGACGCTGCCCGGGATGGCGCCGCAGTGAGCGCGCGGTGGCGGCAGGCGGCGGGCGGCCTGTTCGGGGTGGCCGTACTGCTGGCTGCGTCGGTCACCGTGGTCGCCTTCCGCGCGGGAGCCTGGCGGGACGAACCGGAGCTGACGCTGGTGGTACCCGCTTCGGCGGGACCGCTGCGCGCGCAGTCGCCGGTGCAGTTCCGCGGCATCGTGGTCGGCACGGTCACCGAGGTCCGCGGTGGCCCGCGGGAATCCGTGCTGACGCTGGCGTTCACCCCGGACAGCCTGGAAACCGTGCCCGCCGGGGTCAAGGCGCGCCTGCTGCCGCGCACGCTGTTCGGGGACCAGTACGTGGATCTCGCGGGCACCGGCGCGCCCGGGCTGGCGGCGGGCGGGCGGATCCCGCACGACGACAGCGCGCGGTCGGTGCAGTTGTACGAGGCGGCGACCCGGCTGTACGACCTGCTCTCCGCGGTGCGGCCGAGCGAGCTGTCCGCCGCGCTCAACGCGGTGGCCGATGCCTTGCGCGGCAAGGGAGAACACCTCGGGCGGCTGATCGACGACGCGCACGCCGTGGCCGGTGCGGCCGGGCCGGAGCTGACCGCCCTGCTCGCCGAACTGCCCAAGGTGTCCACGCTCACCGGCGAACTGGCACGCAGCGCGCCCGACCTGTTCCGCGCGCTGGACGACGCCGTCGCCATCTCCGACACCTTCGTCGCGCGCCAGGACGACTTCAAGAGCCTGCTGCTCGCCGGTGCCGACGTCGGCGCGGCCGCGGAAGCCCTGTTGCTGGACAACACCGATCGCACCATCAAGATCATCCAGAACGCCGCCCCGGTGCTGGACACCGCCGCGGCGCATCCCGGCGCGCTGACCGCCACGGTGAACAACCTCGGCTCCCTGCTCGACGCGGTGGGACGCGCCTTCGCGCACGGACCGTGGGTCAAGCTCGAAGCACCGGTCACTTTGGACAGTCCACGGCCGTACACCGCCGAGGACTGCCCGCGGTACGGCTCGCTCGCCGGGCCGAACTGCGGCACCGCACCGCCACCACCGGAACCGCTGCCCCTCCCGGAACCGACTCCACCGGGTGGCACGGTCGGCCCGGTGGGCGGTGCGCCGGAGAAGGAACAGCTGCGGCAGCTGTTCCCCAGCCCACCCGGCCGGTCCACTTTGGATCTTCTCGGCCTGCTGGCCGGGCCGATCCTGCGTGGCGGGCAGGTGCGTGCCGGATGAAGGCCACCGTCGTCAAGGCACTCGCGTTCGCCGTGGTTTCCGTGTGCTGCGGTGCTTTTGTGGTCAACACGCTGACCACGCCCCTGCGCTCGGCGGCCCACGGCTACCGCGCCGAGTTCACCGACGCCACCGGGCTCTACGCCGGTGCTGCCGTGCTGATCGGCGGGGTGCGTGCCGGGCAGGTCACGTCGGTGGGCATCGAGAACGGGCACGCGGTGGCCGAACTGGACATCGAGGCCCAGCACCACCTGCCCGCCGACGTGCGGCTGGTCATCCGCTACGCCGACCTGCTCGGCGGCCGCACGATCGCCGTGGTGCCGGGCCCGAGCGGGCCGGCCGGGCAGCCCGCGCTGGCGCCGGGATCGCTGGTGCCACTGGCGAACACGCAGCCCGCGCTCGACCTGACCGCGCTGCTCAACGGGTTCCGCCCGCTGTTCGACTCGCTCGACCCGGCGCAGGTCAACCAGCTCGCGGGCGAGCTCATCGCCACCTTCCAGGGCCAGGGCGGCACGGTGCGCAGCCTGCTCGCCAGAACGGTTTCGGTCACCGAGGACCTGGCGTCCCGGCGCGAGGTGATCAGCGGGGTGCTGGCCAACCTGAACTCGCTGGTGGATTTCAGCCTGACCCACCGCGCGGACTTCCAGGAACTTCTCGACTCATTGAACACGCTGGTCACCGGGCTGGCCGAGGACGCGGGCCAGCTGGGCGGCGCGCTCGACGCGGGCACCGACCTGGCCGCCACGCTGTCCGGTACGGTCGACCGCCTCGGCCCGGAGGTCGGCCCGCTGGTCAATTCCCTGACCGCGACCGGGAAAACGCTCAACGACAACTCGGACGCACTCGCTGATGCCGTCGGCCGGGCACCCGCGTTGCTCGAAGACCTCAACCGCACGCTCGACTACGGATCCTGGGTGAACATCTACGTGTGCAATCTCCGCCTCGACACCGGCCCGCTGGGTGAGTGGGACCTCTCCGGCGGCCCGCATTCGGCGGTGTGCCGATGAACTGGAGCCGCGGCAACCCGCTCAAGGCCGGAATGCTCGGGCTGGCCGCCGCCGTGCTGCTGCTGACCACGGCCGTGCTCGCGCCGTCGGGGTACTTCACCGCGACCACCGACGACTTCCACGCCGAAGTGGCCAACGCGAGCGGGCTGCGCGTGGACGACCCGGTCTACGTGGCCGGGGTGCCCGCCGGGCGGGTCACCGGGATAACACTGGCCGGTGACCGCGTGGACGTGGCCTTCCGGCTGGACCACGACGTTCCGCTGGGCACCACGACCCGCGCGTCGATCAAGCTGATGACCGTGCTCGGCCGCCGGTACCTCGGCGTGGAACCGGCGGGACCGGGCAGGCTGGCCGCGGGCGCGGTGATCCCGCTCGACCGCACGAGCGTGCCGTACCTGCTCGACGACCTCGGGCGCAACGCCCAGCAGGCCACCGCCGAGCTGGACCTGCCGCGCCTGCGGGAGGCGATCCGCACGCTCGGTGAACTGACCCCCGAGGACCCCGCGCAGCTCGGGCGCGCGCTCGACGGCGTCAGCGAGGTCAGCACGATCGTCACCGAGAACGACACCGAGATCGGGCGGCTGCTCACCGGCGTGCAGCAGCTGACCGACACCCTGCTGGCGCAGAAGGACAAGCTGGTCACCCTGCTCGGCAACGCGGACCTGGTGCTGCGGACCATCACCGACCGGCGCGACGCCATCGCCGCCATGCTCGCCGACGTCAACGAGCTGACCGCGGCGGCCACCCGGCTGCTGTCGGAGCACGGCCCGCAGTTCGACACGCTGCTCGACCAGCTGCACAGCATCACCGGCAAGCTGAGCACGAGCGAGCAGGACCTGGCCAAGACCGTCGGCCAGCTCGCCCCGGCGTCGCGGTACCTGGCCAACGCCACCGGCAACGGGGACTGGGCCGATGTGGCGGGGCCCGCCGGCCCGGTGCCCGACAACCTGCTCTGCGTGGTCGGCCTGGTCAAGGGGTGCCGGTGAAACGCGGGATCGCCGTGGTGGTGGCCGCCCTGCTGCTGGCGGCCGCCGGGCTCTGGTACTTCCGGGACCGGCCGTCGCTCACCCTGGTCGCCGAGTTCGCGCAGGCCGACGGCGTGTACCCGGGCAACAAGGTGACCGTGCTCGGGGTGGAGACCGGCACCGTGGTCGCCACCGAACCGCGGGGTGGCACGGTCCGCGTGACCATGTCGCTGCCCGCCGGCACGAAGATCCCGCCGGACGCGCACGCGTGGGTGGTCACGCCCGCGGTGATCAGCGAGAAGTACGTCGAGCTGGACCCGCCGTTCCGCGGTGGCGAACCGGCGGGCGACGGCACGGTGATCCCGGTGGAGCGCACGCACGCGCCGCTGGCCTGGGACGACCTGGTGCGCTCGCTGGACACGCTGCTGGTCGCGGCCGGGGACGGCTCGCTGGGGCAGGCCGTCCACAATGGAGCGAACGCGCTCGACGGCAACGGTGCGAAGCTCCGGGACGCGGTGCACGACATCTCCCAGGCCTCGGAGCTGCTGGCCGGGCACTCCGGCGACCTGACCGGGCTGCTCGGCTCGCTGGACCGGCTGGTCGCCGTGCTCGGCGAGCACAAGTCCACTGTGGACTCGCTGAGCGGTTCGGTGAGCCAGGCGGCGGAGCTGTTCGGCGCGCAGCGCGGCACCATCTCGGCTTCGGTGACCCAGCTCGCCGAAGCGCTGCGCCAGGTGTCCGGCCTGATCGAGCAGCACGGGCAGCCGCTGACCGGTGATCTGGCGCGGCTGAGCGAGCTGAGCACCACGATCCTGGCGCACCAGGGCCAGCTCACCGAAATCCTGGACACCGCGCCGCTGGCGTTCGACAACTTCGGGCGCGCGGTCACCCCGGACGGCAGGCTGCGGATCCGGCTGAACATCTCCACGAACCTGTCCCAGCTGCCCGGTGCCTACGAGCTTTGCCGGCAGTACCCGATTCCGCTGTGCTCGGGCGCGGGCATCGTCAACCCCATCCCGTTCCCGCCCGGCGCGGTGGACGGGCTCGGCCTGAACTCCGTGCTCGGGGGTGGCTGATGCGACGGCTGTGCTGCCTCGCCGTGCTGACGCTGGTGTCCGGCTGCGGCGTCGGCTTCCAGGACCTCCCGCTCGGCCGCACCCCGGACGGTGATTCCTACCGGCTCACCCTGGTTTTCGCCGACGCCGCCGGGTTGCCGGTCGGTGGCAAGGTCAAGCTCGGGCAGGCCGAGGTCGGCCGGGTCAGCGAGCTGCGCGCCAGGGACTTCCGCGCCGAGGTGGTGGTGGCGATCAGCGCCGGCGTGCCGCTGCCCGCCGGGACCCGCGCCCAGATCCAGGTGAGTTCGGCGCTGGGGGAGCAGTTCGTCGACCTCCAGCCGCCACCCGGCCCGGCCGCGGGCACGCTCGCCGACGGCGGGGTGATCGGCGTCGAGCTGACCTCGGGCGGCCCGGCGGTGGAGGACCTGCTCGCCGCCGCGGGCACCATGCTCAACGGCGCCGGGCTCGACCAGGTGCGCACCATCGTGGCCGAGGCGAACACCGCGCTGGGCGGGCGGTCGGCGCAGGTCAAGGAGTTGTTCGGGCAGCTGGATTCGCTGCTGGCCTCGGTGGACGCGCACCGCGGTGAGCTGACGCGCGCGATCGATTCGGTCGGCGCGCTGACCACGACGGTGAACGACGAGCGGGCCACCATCGAGGCCGGGCTGACCCGGCTCACGCCCGCGATCGAGGTGCTGAACGGCCACCGCGGCACGCTGGAGAACCTGCTCGGCCGGGTGACCACGCTCAGCCGCGTCACCGGCGAAGCGCTCGGCAAGACCGAACAGGACCTGCTCGCCCTCGTGCCGCAGGTGCGGCAGCTGCTCGGTGAACTCGGCGGGCTGGACACCGAACTCGGGGCCACGCTGGCGAAGATCGCGCCGTTCCAGGAAAACCTGGCGAGGGCGACCCCGAGCGACTACCTCAACGTGGACGGCAGGCTGGACGTGCCGAACACGCTGCTGCCGCTGCTGACCGGCTCGCCGCCCCCGCCGCCCGGCAGCGCGCCCGAACCCGGTGCGCTGGCCGACTTCCTGGCCAGGAGCGCGCGGTGAAGACCTGGCGCGGGCTGCCGCGCGCCACCATCGTGCAGCTCGCGTTGTTCCTCGTGGTCGCCGTCGCCTGCACGGCGTATGTCGGCGTGCGCGTGTTCGGCAGCACCTCGCTGGCGGGCGGATTCCTGGTCACCGTGCGGATGGCCGACACCGGCGGCCTGACCCCGGCGTCACAGGTGACCTATCGCGGGGTGCCGGTCGGCAAGGTGGAACAGACCAAGGTGCGGCCGGGGCTCGCGGGTGTGGAGATCACGCTGCGGATCCGGGACGGGGTCAGCGTTCCGGCGTCGGCGAGCGCGGTGGTCAGCATGGAAACCCCGATGGCGATCCAGAAACTGGACCTGCGCCCGGCGGACGACCGGCCGCCGTACCTGGCCGAGGGCAGCGAGATCGCCAGCGAGGCGACCAGCCGCCCGGTGCCGCTGGAAACGCTGCTCACCCATTTCCTCACCCTTGCCGACTCGATCGACCCGGCGGACCTGGCCACGCTGAGCCGCGAGATGTCGGCCGGGCTCACCGGCACCACGGCCGATCTCGAACGCCTGCTCGGCAACGCGGGCAAGCTCGTGGACGCGATGGCGCAAGGACGCCCGTCGATCGTGAACCTGACCGGGAACGCGGCCTCGCTGCTGGATGTCGCGAAGGGACACAGCGGCACGCTCGGCCGCACCACCGAATCGCTGCGGCAGCTCACCGGCGAACTGCGCGGGCAGCTCCCGGCGGCGAACACCGCGCTGGACACCGCCGTGCCGCTGGCGGAGAAGGTCGCGCCGCTGCTGCGCCAGGCGCAGCCGTCGGTGTCCACGCTGCTGGCGAACCTGGCTTCGGGCAGCCAGATCCTGGTGACCAGGACCCCCGCGTTGAACGAACTGCTGGTGGCCGTGCCCGCCACGCTGGACGAACTGGCGAGCATCGAGCACGGCGGCGTGGCGCACTTCTACCTGGTCGCCGCGCAGGGCCCGGCCTGCTACTACGGCACCGAGCGCCGCCCGGTGACCGATCCCGCGCCACGGGCACCGGAAACCGGCTGGGCCTGCCCCGGCGACCAGCCAGGGCTCCAGCAGCGCGGCGCGGCGAACGCCCCGCGCCCCGCGGCCGTCACCACCTACGACCCGGCGACCCGGCGGGCGGTCACCCCCGCCGGCCCGGTGGAACTCGGCGTCAACGGCGGGCAGGCCGCGGTGCTCGGCCCGCGCTCGTGGTCCGCCCTGCTGCTCCAGGGCGCGCAAGGAAAGGGAAGCTAGCCATGTCCGCTACCACCACGGTCAAGCCGTCGCCCACCCCGCGCCCGCGCGTGCCGGAACCGGAAAAGCCGCGGCTGCTGCGGCGGGTGCTCCGGCGGAAGGTGCTCGCGGCCGCGGTGCTGGTGTGCCTGGTCGCCGGGGGCGCGGTGGCCGCCGGGCTGCAGATTTCCCGGCTCACCGAGCAGGCGGACGCACGCAGTTCCGCCCTGGACGCCGGAAAGCGGTACGCCACCACGATCTCCACCTACGACTTCCGCGATGCGGCGGCGAACCTGAACGGTGTCGTGCAGCATTCGACCGACAAGTTCGCCAACGAGTACCGGAACTCCTCGGGTCAGCTGATGCAGCTGATCACCCAGTACCAGGCGACTTCGCAGGGCACCGTGCTGGACGCCGCGGTGACCGAGGCGAGCGCCGACCGCGCGGTGGTGCTCGCCTTCGTGGACCAGACCATCACGAACACCAATCTGAAGGACCCGCGGATCGACCGCAGCCGGATGAAGCTGACCATGCTGCGCGCGGACGGGGAATGGCGGCTCGACGAGATCACCCTGATGTAGCCTGCGGCGCGTGGAAGACGAGGTCGCGGCCGGACTGGTCCTCGATGCCGCCGAGGAACTGTTCTACGGGCGCGGGATCCAGGCGGTCGGCATGGACGCGGTGCGCGCGCGGTCCGGGGTCTCGCTCAAGCGCCTGTACCGGCTGTTCGCGTCGAAGGACGACCTGGTCGAGGCCTACCTGACCCGCCGGGACGAGCGCTGGCACGGGCGGTTGCGCGAGCACGTTTCGGCGGCCGGGGAGCCGGTGGCGCGTGTGCTGGCGGTGTTCGACTGGCTGGCGATCTGGTTCGCCGAACCCGATTTCCGCGGCTGCGCGTTCATCAACTCCTACGGTGAACTCGGCACCACCTCCGAACGCATCGCCGCGATTTCGCGGGCGCACAAGGGCCGGTTCCATGCGTACGTGGAATCGCTGGCCGCCGACGCCGGGCTGTCCGCCGAGGTGGCCGCCCAGCTGGTGTTGCTGGCCGAGGGCGCGATGGTGGTCGCGGGCATGGAAACCGGCGCGGCACCGGGCACCGCACCCGCCGCGGACGCCCGCCGCGCGGCCGAGACCCTCTTGCGTCCAGGCGCGTGGCCCTCGTAGGGTTCACCTGCGGAGAACGAACGTTCTCCGGAGTCTGGAGGGAAGTCATGGCCGAGCGCCCACCGCTGCCGCCGTTCACCCGTGAGACGGCCATCGAGAAGATCCGGCTGGCGGAGGACGCCTGGAACACGCGTGATCCCGAACGGGTTTCGCTCGCCTACACCACCGGCACGCGGTGGCGGAACCGCGCCGAGTTCGCCACCGGGCGGGCGGAGGTGGTCGCCCTGCTGCGCCGGAAGTGGGCCGCCGAGCTGGACTACCGGCTGATCAAGGAACTCTGGGCGTTCGGCGGCAACCGGATCGCGGTGCGCTTCGCCTACGAGTGCCACGACGACGCCGGGAACTGGACCCGCAACTACGGCAACGAGAACTGGGAGTTCGACGAGCACGGGCTGATGGCCGTCCGGCACGCGTCGATCAACACGCTGCCGATCGCCGAGGCCGACCGGAAGTACTTCTGGCCGCTGGGCCGCCGCCCCGACGACCACCCCGGCCTGTCCGACCTCGGACTGTGACCGGCCGATACCCCTGCCGGGCGAATCCGGGTCCGCCTCCGGGGTCTCACCGATGCGAACCGGGCGCGGAACCCGCATGGTGGAGGTATGACAACACCGACGAGGACACTGACCAGGTCGAGGGACAACCGGGTGATCGCGGGCGTCTGCGCCGGGATCGCCCGCAAGATGGGCTGGAAGCCGCGCACCGTGCGGGTGCTTTTTGTGGTCTCCTGCGTCCTGCCCGGCCCGCAGTTCCTGATCTACCTCGCCCTGTGGTTGCTGATCCCGCAGGACAAGTACTGAGCATGTGACCGCGTTCACCCCGCCGGGTCGTCACAGACCGGCCCCGCCGCCGGTTCAAGGGGCGACGGAAAGGGGAACGACATGGCAGTGCGGATCGTGGTACTCGGCGCCGGGTATTCGGGGCTGCTCGCGGCCAAGCTGGTCGCGAAGCGCACCGGCGCCGAGGTGACGCTGGTCAACGCGGGGGAGCGGTTCGTCGAGCGGGTGCGCCTGCACCAGCTGGCCTCGGGCCAGCCGATGCGGGACCTGCCCATCGCGGACCTGCTCGCGGGCACGCGGATCCAGCTGGTGGTCGACCGGGTGACCGGGCTCGACCCCGGACGGCGGGAGGTGAGGCTGGCCGTCGGTGAGCCCATCGGGTACGACCTGCTGGTCTACGCGCTGGGCAGCCGGGCCGATCTCGGCGCGGTACCCGGTGCGGCCGAGCACGCGTACACCGTCGCGGGCAACGACGACGCCGCCCGCCTGCGCGACCGGCTGCGCGAAAGCCGGGTGGTCGCGGTGGCCGGTGGTGGCCTGACCGGGCTGGAAGCGGCCACCGAACTGGCGGAGACGTATCCGGAACTCACCGTCCGCCTGGTGACCGCCGGTGAGTTCGGTGGTGCGCTGTCCGACCGCGGCAGGCGGCACCTGCGCAGCACCTTCGCCCGGCTCGGCATCGAGGTCCGGGACCGGGTGCGGATCTCGGAAGTACGGGCCGACGGGCTGGTGCTGGACGGCGGCGAGCAGGTGGCCGCCGACACGGTCGTCTGGACCACCGGGTTCCAGGTCTCACCAGTGGCCCGCGAGGCCGGGCTCGCCGTGGAGGACAGCGGACGCCTGGTGGTGGACGAGACGCTGCGCTCGGTTTCGCACCCGGAGGTCTACGGCATCGGTGACGCGGCGGCGGCCCGGCGCGCCGGCGGGCAGGAACTGCGGATGGCTTGCGCCACCGGCATTCCCGCCGCGGTCGCGGCGAGCAAGGCGATCGCGGACCGGCTCGCGGGCCGCACGCCGAAGCCGCTGGAGTTCCGGTTCTTCAACCAGTGCATCAGCCTCGGCAGGCGCGACGGCCTGATCCAGTTCGTGCGTGCCGACGACAGCCCGGTCGAAGCGGTGCTCACCGGGCGGCTGGCCGCGCTGTACAAGGAAACCGTCGTCCGCAGCACCATCCTGGCGGCGCGACGGCCGGGGATCGTGGCCGCGGTCGCCTAGGGCGTGAGCAGCGCGAGGTCCGGTGGCACCAGCGTGGCCGAGCGGACCAGCTCGCGGAGGAGGCCGTCGTCCCCGGTGTCCTCCGCGAGCACGCCCTCGGCGGTCAGCCGGAACCGCACGGTGGCCAGCACGAAGTCCACCCGCGCCACCGGCCACGGCTCGTGGGGGCGCAGTTCGGCCAGCAGCGCCGCGGCCTCGCGCTTCGGCACCGGCCGCGGGTTCGCCTCGTGCAGCAGGTAGCGGCAGCCGCAGGCGACCAGGACCAGCCGCTCGCTGGCGGTCAGCGAACGCCGCCGGGCCGGGCCGGTGGCCGGACCACCGCCGACGAACACCTCCAGCAGGTGCTCGCGTCCGCCGGCACCACGCACGAACAGCGGCGTGTACCCGCCGGCCAGCACGGCGGGTTCGTCGTCCGGGCCGAGCAGCCGCGATTCCGGCAACCGTAGCGGCGCCCGGCCGGTGTTGCGCACACACCATCGCCCGTCGTGGCGGGACAGTTCGCCCTGCCTCCGGCTGACCCGCACGTCGTGCTCGCCGACGCACACGTCCACCTCGGGCCTATTGCGCCCGAACACCACCACCCGCTCCTCGGCCGCGCCGACCGTCACCCCGCCGGTGGCGCTCAACGCGTGCAGCGACCCGGGTTCGGCCCGCGGCACCCCCAGCGCCAGGCTCGCGTGCCCGCTCGCGAGCACCTCGGCCATCGCGGCCTCCCAACGCCCTGACGATCCTCCGCGTCAGTGTCACAGGGGCGGCCGGGACCGATCCCGGAACGCTCTTCACGCAGTCCGCAAATACCTCGGTGCCTTCCGCACCGGAGCCGCCTCTTCGAACGCGGCGGCCAGTGAAAGCACTTCCGCGTCCGCCCATCGCCCGGCGAACAGGGAAACCCCGATCGGCAGCTCACCCGCGTACCCGGCGGGCACGCTGACGTTCGGATAACCGGCCACCGCGGCGGGCGTGGACGAGCCCAGTTCGAACGCGTCACCCGGGCCGTACGCGGTTTTCCAGGCCGGGCCGTTGGTGGGGGAGAGGATCGCGTCCAGGTCGTGCGCGGCGAGTGTGCCGTCAATGGACTTCCTGGCCAGCGAAGTGGCCGTCGCCCGCTGCTCGCGGTAGCCGGGGTCGTCGGTGCCGGGCGCGGTCAGCGCCTGCTCGAACAACTCCTGCCCGAACTTGCTCAGCTCCACCGGATCACGCCGGTTGAACTCGACCAGTTCCGCGATGCTCTGCGGCACGCCCGGTCGGGTTTTCAGATACGCGGGCAGATCCCGCGCGAACTCGCTCAGCAGTGCCGCGCCTTCGGCCGCGCCGATCTGGTCCTGATAGGGCAGTTCGACCTCAACCACCTCGGCCCCACGCGAACGCAGGACCCGAGCCGCCTCGCCGACCACGCGGTCCACTTCGGCGTTGATCCCGCTCTGCCGCCACAACCCGATCCGCGCGCCCTTCAACGCCCCGGACCGGAGTTCGAGAGCGGAGCCGACCGGCCCGGCCAGCGTCGCCGGATCGGCCGGATCACGGCCCTGCAACACGGAAAGCGTGAGCGCGGTGTCCACCACGTTCCGCGCCATCGGGCCCGCCGTGTCCTGCTCGGCCGAAATCGGCACCACGCCCGCGCGGCTGACCAGCCCGAGCGTCGGCTTCGCGCCGACCACACCGTTCGCCCCGGCAGGGCAGACGATCGACCCGTCGGTCTCGGTGCCGATCGCCACCTGCGCCAGCGAAGCGGCGACCGCCGCGCCCGAACCGGACGACGAGCCACACGGATTCCGGTCCAGCACATAGGGATTGTGCGTCTGGCCGCCCACACCGGACCAGCCCGAAGTGGACTTCGTGGACCGGTAGTTGGCCCATTCGGACAGGTTCGCCTTGCCGAGCACCACCGCGCCCGCCGCCCGCAGCTTGCGCACCAGGGTCGCGTCCGCGGCGGGCGGCTTGCCGCTCAGCGCCCGCGAACCGGCGGTGGTGTCCAGGCCGCGGGTGTCGATGTTGTCCTTCACCAGCACCGGAATGCCTTCGAGCGGCCCGCGTGCCTGCCCGGTGCGCCGCCGGTGATCGCTGGCGGCCGCCTGGGCGAGCGCCGTCGGGTCGACGGCCAGCACGGACCGCACCTCGCGGTCGACCGAGGCGATCCGGCCCAGGTACCGGCCGGTGAGCCCGGCCGAGCTGAGTTGCCCGCGGTCCATCATCCGCTGCAGCTGGGGGATCGTGCTGCGGTCCAGATCGAGCGCGGGCGCCGCCGGTGCCGGAACGGCGAGCCCGGCCGCGAGAACGAGGGAAAGCGTGACCACCCGGAGAATGCGCACACCGCACCCAACCTTCCCGGCCGCCCGGCCGTCAAGAGCTCC
The DNA here is from genome assembly GCF_003312875.1 of Amycolatopsis albispora. Taxonomy (NCBI): domain Bacteria; kingdom Bacillati; phylum Actinomycetota; class Actinomycetes; order Pseudonocardiales; family Pseudonocardiaceae; genus Amycolatopsis; species Amycolatopsis albispora. The sequence continues at coordinate 2,535,508 of NZ_CP015163.1, read as the reverse complement.
GAGCACGGTAAAGGGCCGCGGGCAGCACATTCCTTGGTCGTCCACCGGTCGGAATGCGCTGCCCGCGGCCCGGGCGTGAGGAGGCTGCTCGGGGTTGCCTCCTCACGGGCTTCAGGGAGCGTCGGTGCCCAGCGTGTAGGTGCCGGAACCGCTGTAGGCGTGCACGCGCCAGCGGTACGTGCCCGCGGTGCCGTTGTAGGTCACCGTTTCGCTGGCCGCCGGGCTGGTGCCGCTGGCCACCGCGGCCCAGCTGCTGCCGTTCCACTTCTGCAGGTAGAGGTCGAAGTCGCTGCCCGCCGGTCCGGCCAGGCAACCGCGGTGCGTGCCGGAGGTCGTGGTGGTGTAGGAACCGCCGTTGGGCTGGATGGCGTTGCCACCACTGGCCAGGTTGCCGGTGTAGGTGTTCTCGGCGTCGTCGCAGTCGCCGCCCGGCGGGTTGCCGCCGTCGGTGACCAGGGTCAAGCCGTAGGTCTGCAGGATCTCGTTGACCGGCTGGAAGTAGGTGGTGCCACCGGAACTGCAGTTGCCGGAACCACCCGAGGTCACGCCCTGGGCCTGGCTGCCGGAGATCGCCGAGCCGCCCGAGTCACCGGGCTCGGCGCACGCGCTGGTGCGGATCAGGCCGCTGACCGTGCCCTGCGGATAGGTGACCGAGGAGTTGCGGGCCTGGATGGTGCCGCAGCGCCAGCCGGTGGTCGAACCGGACCGGCAGATCGACGAACCCACCGGGGCGTCCTGCGAACCGGCCACCGGGATCCGGCCGCCGGCGTAGTTGTTCACCGCGCCGATCGGGGTGTTGCCCGCGGCGACGCGGACGTAGGCGTAGTCGTTGCCGGGAAAGCTGGAACCGGCGAACTGGCCGGTCGGCTGGCTGGTGCTCGCGCCGGTGTTGCCGCAGTGCCCGGCGGTGACAAAACCGTCGGTCACCGAGAAACCGACCGAGCAGCGCGTGCCGCTGCCGATGTAGTAGGCGTTGCCGCCCACCACGTCGATCAGCGGGCGCGGGGATTCGGTGGAGGCGACCACGCTGACCGCGTCGGCGGGCACTCCGCTGGCCGCGACGAACGAGTGCGCGGCACCGAGCGCGGCACCGCGCGACAGCAGCACGATCTTGTTGCTCGGCACGTCCACGTACCAGCCGGCCACCGTGCGCGGGCTGCTCGCGCTCCGGTTGTCCAATTTGGACTTCAACGCGTCGAGCTGCGCCTCGGTGCGGGCGACCACCACGGCCTCCGCGCCGTCGGCCCGCGCCGTCTTCGCGGCGTCGTCGCCGGTCACCGCGACCACCAGCTTGGCCTTGGCCGGGTCGTACCAGGAACCGCCGTAACCATGGGAAAGCTTCTTGCGCAGCAGGCGATCCGTCTTCGCGGCACGGTCCTCATCGGACAGCCGGGTGGCGGCTTCGCCCGCGCTGATGCCGAAGTCCCGCTGCAGTGCGCCGAGTACTTCGGCCGAGGTGCCCGCGACGGCGGAGGTGACCGTCATCGCGGTGATCACGCCGGAGACCGCGACGGCGGCTCCGAGCAGGGCGACCAGGCGTCTGGCCATGGTGGTGCTCCTAGCGGTGAGGGGGCCGGGTTAAGCGACGTTAACCTTGGCTTCCACACGGCGGGAGATACCGTTTGCGTCATACCACCGGCGTCGGGCCCGGCACGCCGAACTCCGGGTGCTCGCGCAGGAAGGCCGCGTAACGCGGGCTGCGCGCGGTCACGTCCCGGTAGGCGGCACGGGCCAGCTCGAACAGCCGGGGCGCGAAAGCGGCCGCGGGGGCTTCGGGGTGCCAGCCGAGCAGATTGCGCCACCGCAACGGGTTCCCGGCGATCGGCACCGCCCGCACCCCGGGCATCCGGCGCAACATCGGCTGGCACAGCACCACCGCGTCGCCGGACTCCACCAGGTCGATGCAGCTGGTGACGTCGGTTTCGTAGAGTGAGCGCGGGGAGAACCCGGCGCGGGCGCAGGCGGCGGCGAAGCAGTCGCCGAAGCAGCCGTCGCCGGGGGTGGCGCCCCAGTCCGCGTCGGCCAGGTCGGCCAGCTCGACGGCGTCCGCGCCGGCCAGCGGGTGGTCGTCGGACAGCAGCACAAAAACGGGATCGGTGGCAAGCGTGCGCCAGTCGAGGCCGGGCTGCGCGGGCGGTTGCGCGTCACCGCAGACCCCGGCCAGGGTGAAGTCGAGACGGCCTTCGGCGACCATCGCGGCCAGCTCGTCCGCCGACCACGAAACGTGCGTGGTGATGCGGAGGCCGGGAAGGCTGGTGTTGAGCTGGTGCACCAGCCCGCCGAGCACGTGCCCGTTCGCCGAGCCGATCCGCAGCCGGGCGGGGGTGCCGTTCCCGGCGCTGCCCACCGTGTTCGCCAGCCGCGCGGCCTCTTCCTTGAGCGTGGACACCGCGGGCAGCAGCAGCCGGGCGCGGGAGAGCACCAGCTCGCCGAGCGGGGTGGGCCGCACCCCGCGGCGGCCGCGGTCGAACAGCGGCCCGCCGAGCGTGCGTTCGATGCGGTGGAGCTGGGCGGTGAGCGCGGGCTGCGCCAGCCCCAGCGCCGAAGCGGCCTTGGTGATGCTCCCGGCTTCGGCGACGGTGCAGATGATCCGGAAATGGCGCAGTTCCAGCTCCATACGCCAACGTTAGGGGCCAGGGGCGAGCGGCGACAGCCCTGCCGCTACTGCACTCTCACGGCGTGGCCTACGTAGGCCATTCGGCCCAGTGCCGCTCGCCCCCGGATGGTGCCTACTTGCCGACCGGTTCCGGCAGGGTGTCCACGCCCGGCACACCGCGGCCGCGCAGGGAAGCGCCCCTGGTCTCCGGGGTGAAGATGAGCGCCAGTGCGCCGATCAGGCAGGCCGCCATCATGTAGTACGCCGGGACGATGTTGTCCCCGGTCTCGGCGATCAGCCACTCGTTGATCACCGGCGCGGTCCCGCCGAACAACGCCGTCGAGACGTTGTAGGCGATGGCGAACCCGGCGTAGCGCACGTGGGTCGGGAACATCGCCGGGAACATCGCGGAGATGGTGCTCAGCTGCGGCACGTAGAGCAGGCCGAGAATGGCGAAGGCGAGGATCGCCGCGCCGAACCCGGTGCCCATCAGCTTGAACAACGGGATGGCCAGCACGAACAGGCCGATCACCGAGATCCACCACATGGTCTTGCGGCCCCAGCGGTCCGACAGCGCGCCGGAGAACGGCAGCAGGCACATCATCGCCAGCTGCCCGATGATGATCAGCGTCAGCGAGTCGCTGGAGCTGAGCTTGATCTGGCCCTCCAGATAGGTGGGCATGTAGGCCAGCAGCGTGTAGTTGACCACGTTGAGCGTGACCACCAGCCCGATCAGCAGCACCAGCGGCTTCCAGAACGCGGCCAGGTCGCGCAGCTGCGTCTTGGTCTCGTGCGTGGTCTCGCCCTTGCTCTCCAGCTCGCGGAAGACCGGGGTGTCCTCGAGCTTGCTCCGCAGGTAGAGCCCGATCAGCCCGAGCGGGGCGGCGATCAGGAACGGCAGGCGCCAGCCCCAGTCGCCCATCGCCTCGGCGCTGAGCGTCTTCTCGAAGATCAGCACCAGCAGCGCGCCGAAGGTGAACCCGGCCAGCGTGCCGAACTCCAGGAAGCTGCCGTACTTGCCGCGCTTCTTGTCCGGGGCGTACTCGGCCATGAAGGTGGCCGCGCCGCCGTACTCGCCGCCGGTGGAGAAGCCCTGGATCATCCGGAGCACGATCAGCAGGATCGGCGCGGCGATGCCGAGCGTGGCGTAACCGGGGAGCAGGCCGACGCAGAAGGTGGCGCCGGCCATCAGCAGGATGGTGGTGGCGAGCACGCGCTGACGGCCGAGGCGGTCACCCAGCGGACCCCAGACCATGCCGCCGAGCGGGCGGATCAGGAACGAGACGGCGAAGACCAGCAGGCTGCCGAGCGTGGACGCGGTCGGGTCCTCACTGGGGAAGAAGGCGTCGGCGATGTAACTGGCCGTGTACGCGTAGACACCGTAGTCGAACCACTCCGTGGCGTTACCGATCGCGGAGGCGGCGATCGCCTTCCGGAGCGTTTTCTTGTCCGGTTCCGCCACCGGGCCGGCGCTACCGTCTTGCTGGCTGACCATGAAAGATCCTCCGAAATCTGGAAGGCAGTGGCCGCACCACGTTCGGCCCCCGATACCGGTCGAACGCTGTTCATGGCCGTCACCGCGCCCTCGCGTGTGTTGCCTGCGGCTTGTCGATTCAAGCACCTCACCAGCGATTTCGCTGGCCGAACTTCCTCCCCGTCAGCTCGTGCCTATGGCGTTGGGGAAGGACCTTGGTCAAGGACCAGGTGTCTTGTCAAGTTCACCCGCCGATAATCCGCTTTGCACCGTGCGGAATTCGGGCCGTCCGGTCCGGACTGTCCACTGAGGACACAGCAGGCAAGCACTGCGGCACAACGGTATTCTCCGGTGCGCTAAGGTTTCCCCCAGCATCGGCACGGGAGGGATCATGACGGCGGTGTCCGGCCTCGCGCCCGCGCACGCGCGGGTGTCCGCGCTGGTGGCGGGTCCGCGCGAGGACCGGCTCGGCGCGCCGGTCCCGCGCGGGAGTTATTCGATCGAAATACTGCCCGGCTCGGCCGCGGCGCCAAATCGATCGAGGGTGTCACCGCCTTCGTGCTGGTGATGGCTCCGCCGGACCGGCGGCGGGACCCCGGTTTTGTCCGGCCCCGAGAGGGAACTGCCGGACGGCCCGGCGGGCGTCCGGCTAGCCGCTTTTCCCTTGCCGGGCCGCGAGCTGCGCCGCGGCGAAGGCGAGCTTGTCCGGGTTGAGCACGGTGCGGATTTCGGCGCACCGCCCGTCGCGCAACTCCGGCACCATGACCGCGATCAGTGCGCCCGCCTCGAACACCAGCAGCGCGGGTTCGCCGTTGACCACCTCGACGGTGAACTCGGCGGCCCGCGCCCGCGGGTGGCCGCCGAGCCCGGTCAGGAAGCGCAGCACCTTGGCGCGGCCGAGGATCGGGCGCCGCCCGGCGCCGACCTTGCCGCCGCCGTCGGACCAGGCGACCACGTCCTCGGTGAGCAGGCGTTCCAGCGCTGGCAGGTCGCCGTCGAGGGTGGCCGCGAGGAACCGCTCGACGATGCCGCGCCGCTCGTCCGCGGAAGCTTCGAACCGCTTGCGCGGCTCCCCGACGTGTTCTCTCGCACGCCGGTACAACTGACGCGCGTTGGCTTCGGTGACGCCGAGAATGTCGGCGATCTCACGATGGCTGTAGTCGAAGCCCTCGCGGAGCACGAACGCCGCCCGCTCCGCCGGGGTGAGCCGCTCCAGCAGCACCAGCACGCCGTACCGGAGGGAATCGCGCTGTTCGGCGGTTTCGGCCGGGCCCGGCTCGCTGACCACCGGCTCCGGCAGCCACGGGCCGGTGTAGCGCTCGCGGCGGGCCCTGGCCGAGGTGAGCCGGTTGAGGCAGAGATTGGTGACCACCCTGGTCAGCCAGGCGGGCGGGGTGCCCACCGGCTCGCTCTTCTCCCAGCGGAGATAGGCCTCCTGCACCACGTCCTCGGCCTCGGCGGCCTCGCCGAGCATCCGGTAGGCCAGCGCGAACACACGCGGCCGCGCGCTCTCGAACTCCTCCAGTGGTCCAGCGGTCACGCGCCCAGCTAACCACGGGCCTCCGGGGGCCACTACGACACTCGGGGCGGGTGGGGCACCGTTCGTCCGCCGCCGAAGGTCGCCCTGGTCACCGAGGGTGATGGAGTGACCGGGATCACCTTGCCCGTTCGCGCTCCCGGGAGCGCTCAAATAGCCGCTACCGCCAGGTACTCGCCTTGGCGTAGCGTCCTCCGGCAGGTGTACACCGTCGCTTTTCCGGCCCTTTCCTTCCCTGCCTTGGAGGCCGTTCGTGAGTCGACGTTCCCTGCGTACTTTCCTGGCACTGGTCGGTTCCGCCGCAGCCGCGGCCGCCGTCGCCAGTCCCGCTTCCGCCACCGGGAGCACCACGGCATCCACTTTGGACGCCACCGCCGAACCCGCCGTGCTGGCCGCGGCGCAGGAGTCGCTGAGCCAGCGGCTCGGCGAGTCCTACGCGAGTTCCTGGCTCGACGGCGACGGCAAGTTCGTCGTCGGCACCACCGACGCTTCGCGCACCCGTGACATCCGTGCCGCCGGCGCGGTGCCCAAGGTGGTCGAGCACAGCGCCGCCGAGCTGGCCGGTGTGCAGTCCACATTGGACGGCAGAGCCGGTTCGGTGCCCGACTCGGTCACCGGCTGGTACGTCGACGTGACCACCAACGACGTGGTGGTTTCCGTGCTGCACAACGATCCGGCCGGCGTCGCCTGGGCGAACTCGGCGGGCTCGGCCGCGGTGCGCGTCGAGCCGACCACCCAGGCCAACCATCCGAAGTGGAACCTGATCGGCGGCCAGGCCATCTACTTCGGCGGCGGCCGCTGCTCGATCGGCTTCAACGCGCGCAACTCCGCGGGCACCCGGTACGTCATCACCGCCGGGCACTGCACCGAGCTGGGCGGCAGCGTCACCGGCACCGGCGGCGCGATCGGCTCGGTTTCGGGCAGTTCCTTCCCCGGCAACGACTACGGCGTGATCCGGGTGACCAGCTCGTCGGCGGTGTCCACCCCGCTGGTGGACCGCTGGTCCAGCGGCTCGGACGTGACCGTGGCCGGGTCCACGGTCAGCCCGGTGGGCAGCCGGATCTGCCGCTCCGGCTCGACCACCGGCTGGCGCTGCGGCACCGTCGGCGCGTTCAACCAGACGGTGAACTACGGCGGCGGTGACATCGTCTACGGCCTGACCCGCACCAGTGCCTGCGCCGAGCCGGGCGACTCCGGCGGTTCCGTGGTCAGCGACCCGGGCTCCGGCACCCGCGTGCAGGCGCAGGGCATGACCTCGGGCGGCTCCGGCAACTGCAGCACCGGCGGCACGACCTTCTTCCAGCCGGTCAGGGAGGCGCTCAACGCCTACGGCCTGACCCTCTACACCGGCTAGTCCCGCGACACGAATGTGGCTTTCGGGGCGGATTTCGCCCCGAAAGCCACATTCATGTTCACCGGGGGAGCGGGGAAAACGATTGGCGCGCGGGCGGGCGTCCGGCGCAGAATGCGCCATGGCCGACGGACCACTGACCCGAGTACTGGCGAAAGCGGGTGGCGAACGCACCCTCGAACTCCTGGCCGAGCTGCCGGGCGCCGATCTGACCACGCTCATGCTGGCCGTGATGCGGGAACGCGCGGCCAGGATGTCCGGGCCGGACCTGGTGCGCCGCGGGCTGACCGACCGGTTCGTGGCCCCGTCCGGCATTGGCTTCGACCGCCTGCGTGCCGCCGAATCGGCCGCGCTCGACGCGCTGCCGCCGTCCTTCGAAAAGGTGACCCTGTCACCGCTCGCCCCGCTCGGGCTGCATTCGGTGGTCGGCACCGTGCACCAGAACAAGGTGGTCTCCACCGTGCGCGGCACCGAGGTCGCCGCCGACCCGACCAACGGGCTCGCGCTGGAGGCGGCGATCCGCCGCCGCGACGACGCCAAGAACGTGGTGCGCCTGGCTACGGCCCAGCGCGTGGTGCGCGCGCAACACGTCGACGGGCCCGCGTTGTTCGCCCACTTCACCTTGCTGGGCCTGGTGACCGCGGGCCGCGACACCGGGAACCTCGGGTTCGAACGGGAGCACGCGCCCGAACTCATCCGGGCGATGACCACCGCGGTACGGGCCCAGGTGGACGGACCGCTCGAGGTCCGGCTGACCGTGCTGGACCCTCGGTACACCGTGGTCGCCGACGCCATCCGGGCCGCGATTCCCGGCGAAGTGGCCGACGACCCCGGCCGCGAATCCGGCCGCGGTTACTACACCGGGCTCTGCTTCAAGCTGTTCTGCCACGCCGGCGGCGAATGGTGCGAACTCGGCGACGGCGGATTCGTGCCCTGGACACAGGAACTGCTGGGCAACCGGAAGGAACGGCTGTTCATCGGCGGCCTCGGCGTGGACCGGCTGGCCACGCTCTGAGCTACTCGCCGTCCAGCGCGGCCAGGTCCGGCGGCACCAGCGTGGTGGACAGCATCAGCTCGCGCAGCAGGTTGTCGTTGAGCGCGTTGCCCACCGGCTCGCCGACCTCCTCCTTGGTCAGCCCGGCCACCCCCGCCTTCGACAGCCGCCGCCGCACGCCGCTGACCAGGTGCTCCAGCCGTTTGGGCCCCCAGTTCTGGCCGGGGCGCAGCTCGGCGAGCTGGTCGGCGGCCTGCCGCCACGGCAGCGGCTGCGGCCGCGCCTCGTGGAGCAGGTACCGCTGGCCGAGCACGATCAGCGCCAGCCGCTCGTCCCCGCTGAGCCGCCAGGTCCGCGGCGGCTCGGTCACCTCCTGGTGCCGTGAGATCGGGCGCCCCCCGTCGGCGCCCGAGACGTACAGCTCCAGCAGGTGCTCGCGGCCGCCGGAGCCGCGGACGAACAGTGGCGTGTACCCCTCGGCCAGCGGAAGCGGATCTTCCTCCGGGAACAGCAGCCGCGAGCGCGGCAGCCGCAGCGGCAGCCGCCCGGTGTTGCGCACCCACCAGTGCTCGGCGGTGTAGACCAACTCGCCGTGGCGGCGGCTGACCTTGCGATCGTCCTCACCGACGCAGACGTGCACTTCGGGCCGGTTGCGGCCGAACAGTACCTGCCGCCCGTCCCGCGGGGTCATCGTGACGCCCCCGGCCACCGCGAGCGCGAACATGGTGCCCGGTTTCGCCGGCGGCACCCCGAAGGCCAGGCTTTCCCTGGCGGACAGCCGTGTTCCTGCTGCTTCCACTGGCACACTCCCGATCACCGGCTTGCCGCGGCAGTCAAGCATGCTCCCGGCGGGACCCCTCCCGGAAGCGCTCAGCCGGGTAGTTTCCCGGCCACCGCGGTGGCCAGCGCCGAGGTGGTCTCGCAGATCCGGTCCACCGGCAGGTCGCCGTCCAGCGTCAGGTGCACCAGCTCGACCAGCGACCGGCCGTCGCGGTCGTGGTAACCGCGGTGCACCACGCGGGCCACGCAGGTGCCCGCGCCGTCGTCCTCGGGATCGAGCCGGACCTCGTGCCCGTTCACCTCGGCCGCCGTGCCGTGCCGGTCGGACAGCGGCTGGTTGCGGTCGAACTTCAGCTGGATGCCCAGTTCGGCCGCCGGGTTCTCCCAATCGCAGGCCCAGTCGGCGAATTCGGTTTCCGCGTGCGCGGGTTCGGCGCCGGGGATGCGCGCGAGCGCGGCGGCGTCGAGCAACTCGCAGGCTTTGAGCTGGGCGAGCGAATCGGCGTCGAACCGGCGTGGCCGCCGGGGCACCTCACCGCCGGCCAGCTTGCCCACGGCGATTTCCGTGGCCAGGTCGGAGATCGCGCAGTAGTCGGCGGTGCCTTCCCCCTCGTCGCGCTCGGCCTCGATGTAGACGCGGTTCCGGTCGGCCAGCACGATCTCCCGCAGGCAGGCCTCCTCCTCGAGCGGCCGCCGGAGCACGCGCATGCCGCCGAGTTCGTCGGCCGGGCCCGAATCCGGGGTGCCGGGCGGGAGCGGGGCACCCAGTTCGAACCGCACGTCGACGCGGATGCCGTCGGGGATCTGCACCATCACGTCGCAGCGTTCGAAGGCGCCGTAGTCGGTTTCCAGGGTGACCGTGCCGAAGCGGGCGAGCGCGGCGGCGTCGGTGAGGCCGCACGGATCGGCGGTGTGCGGGTCGCCCATCAGCACCGGCCGGGCCTCCTCGTCCCGGTTCGCCAGCACCACCACGGTCGCGGCGGCGGCCACCACCACGGCGGCGGCGAGCGCGAGCACCACGCGCTTTCCCTTGCCGGGACGGCGATCCAGCGCGCGCGTCACCTCCGCGGTGGTGGCACCGGAGGCGACCACCTCAAGCAGTTCACGCGCTCGCGCGGCATCCGGGCGGTCGGCGGGATCTTCGCTCAGCAGAGCCGAAAGCACCGGACCGAGCGCTTCGGCGTGTGGTGCGGGCCGGATGTCGGCGGCGACCGCGCGGCGCAGCAGCACGAGCGGGTTTTCCGCCTCACCGAAGGGACTGGTGCCTTCGACCGCGCGGAACAGCACTGCTCCCAAGGAAAACACGTCCGACGCGGTGGTCGGGTCCGCGCCACCGGCCACCTCGGGCGCGAGATAACCGGGGGTGCCGGGCACCAGCGAGCCCTCGGTCATGGTGACCTCACGCCACACCGGGCGCGAAATGCCGAAGTCGGTCAGCTTCGCCGTGCCGTCCTCGGTGATCAGCGCGTTGGCCGGGGTGACGTCGCGGTGCACGATCCCGGCCGCGTGCACGGCGGCGAGCGCACCGGCCAATTGCGCGCCGATGCGCGCGGCTTCGGCGGGGGAGAGGGTGCCGCCTTCACTCAGGCGGGTGGCCAGGCTCCGCGCGGGCACGTACTCCATGACCAGCCACTGGTCGGCGCCGTCCGGGGTCAGCTCGTGCAGCCGCACCACACCGGGATGCCGGATCTTCGCGGCGATTTCGGCTTCGCGGCACAGATCCCCGCTGCCGAGCTTGAGCGCGACCGGCTCGCCGGTCTGTTCGTCCACCGCCCGCCAGACCACGCCCATGCCGCCGGTGCCGACTTTCTCCTCGAGCCGGTACCGGCCGGAGATCAGCTGCCCTTGCTGCACGCGGGCAACCTACTGCATTCGGCCGAACGGCCGATGGCGTGGGTCACAACCGCTTGAGCCCCTCCAGCACCCTGCGCATGAGCGCGAGGTCGGGACGGCCGTCGCCGGTGGTCGCGGTGGCGTGCACGGTGACGCGCCCGGCGTCGGCGAGATCGCCGATCAGCACCTGCGCCACGCCGAGCGGCACCGACAGCTGAGCGGCGATTTCGGCCACGGAACGCGGTTGCAGGCAGATGGAGAGCACCCGCTCGGATTCCGGGGTGGTGAACCCCGTGCGCCCGCCGGGATGGACCGCGACCAGCGTTTCGATGGCGAGCCTGCGCCTGCTGCGGGTGCGCCCGCCGGTGAGCACGTACGGGCGCACCCGGAGACCCTCGTCGGCGGGCAGCAGGTCGGACTCGGGCTCGTGCCCCGGCTTCGGCCGTTCCCGCGCTTCCCGCGCTTCCGGTGATGACAGTGGTGACGGTGCTGTTGGCGGGGCAGGCGGGGTCGGCGGGGCCGGTGGCAGCGGGGTCCGTGCTTCGGCCTGCGGTTCGGAGGCCGCGCCTGGTTCGGGGGCGGAGTCTGGTTCGAGGGTAGCCTCCGGTTCGGGGTCCGCGTACTTCTCCAGCACGCTCGCCGACGGGAACCGGGCCCCGGACCGGCCGACGCGGTCCTTGTTGTGCCGCCGCCGCTTCTTCCCGTCGCGGCCGTGCTCGCCGTCGGACGTGCCTGCGCCGTTCTCGCCGCTCTCGTCACCCAGTTTCGCGCGCTGCCTGGCGGTCGGGAAGCGCGCACCGGACAGCCCGAGCACCGGTTCTGGTTCACCCATGATTCGCCTCGACCGCCCAGCGGAGCGCGTTTCGACAGTGTCAACAGTTCCAACAGTTTCGAAGGCGCCCATGTTACCGGTGAAATGGCCCTTGTCACCCGCCCTTCGGGGGAATCACCCACCTTGGTGCAGGGCGGCGTAAATGCGATCACGCAACTCATTCGCCTCGGCCGAGGAAAGGGTGCGGTCGAGGTGACGGAGCACGATCCGGACGAGCAGGTTCTGCTGCCCCGGCCGGGCGCCCAGCCGTTCGCGCGCCACTTCGGGCAGTTCCTCGTACGGTGTCGCGTGCCGGATTTCGACCGTCTCGACACAGTCGGCGTCGGCGCCGAGTGCCTCGCGCACGCGGTCGCCGAGATCCTCGGCGACGTCGTCGGAATCCACCACGATCGAGACATCCCTGCTGGTCGCGGGCCTGGTGGAGACCGGGCGGTACGGCCGGAGATCGGTCAGCTGCGCCTGCACGGCCGGTTCACGCGAGCGCAGCAGCCGGATGTCGGGAATGCCCTTGGCCAGCATCAGGATGCGGTCGAGGCCGAGCCCGAGCGCGAGCCCGCGCCACTCGGGACCCAGCCCGGCTCGTGCCGTCACGGCCGGGTGGATCAGGCCGCATTCGCCGATTTCCACCCCGTTCACGTCGAGCTGACAACCGGATCGGGTATAGGGATGTTTCCGTGGTGTTTTCGATTCGATCGAGCCAGGTAACACGGCGGAAACAATTGCGGCGGTCATCGCCGCCAGTTCGGCCTCGCCGATTTCCGCGCGCGTGACGCGCCAGAGGTCGAGCTGGTGCGGCATTCCGGTGTGCAGCCGGTCGATGGAATCGCGGCGGTAGACGATTCCGGGGCACACCAGCAGCACGTCGTCCACCGGATCGGCGGCCAGCTCACGCAGCGCGGCCGGGATCAGCGCGCTGGAGTGACTGCGCAGCACCCGATCGGGTCCGGCGTAGCGGGTGTAGCGGGCGTCCCTGGTCACCGCGGCGCGGTCGTAGCCGAGGTTGTCGTAGTTGTCGGCGACGGTGACCACCCGCTCGCCGCGGCGCACGCGGACTTCGCAGGGCCAGAGTTCGCGCAACGCGCCGACGGCGCGATCGACGACGAGTTGCAGGGCGTGCGGGCCTTCGGCGGGATCGGTGAGGTCGCGGACGGACAGCAGATCTTCGAGCGTGGACACGGGTGCCTCCGGGAGGTGAACGGGCCTGGGTGGGAAAGCCCCCTGGCCGCGTTCGCCGCGCGGGCACCGGTCAGCGCGGCCGGGCCCCGTGGTCGATGACGACCAGGGGGCAGGTAAATCGGCGCGTGCTCATGCCACGAAGTTAACCGGCGACCGCGCGCGGGCGCACCGGAATTTTCCGGTGGGGGAGCAGACCGGTCGATCCGACGGATGTGCCGCGACCGCCGTGGTTCCTAGCGTCCGGGGGCATGTCGATCACCACTGAATTCCTCCGCCACCCGGTGCTGACCGGGGCCATCGCACCGAGTTCCCGGCGGCTGGCCGCGGCGATGACCGCGGGCCTCGGCCTGGAGCACGCCCGCACCGTGGTCGAGCTGGGGCCGGGCACCGGGGTGTTCACCGAGGCGATCCTGCACCGGCTGCGGCCGGGGGCACGGCTGGTCGCGGTCGAGCTGAACGAGCGGCTGGCCACACCGCTGCGAGCCCGCTACGGCCGCGGCCCGGTGACCGTGGTGCACGACTCGGCCGAAGCGCTCGCGTCCTATGTGGACAATCCGGTGGACGTGGTGGTGTCCGGCCTGCCGTGGGCGGTGCTGCCCGCCGCGCAACGGGACCGCATCCTCGACCAGGTCATCGCGGTGCTCGCGCCGGAGGGCCGGTTCACCACCTTCGCCTACGGGCACGCGGCGTGGACCCCGCCCGCACGCCGGTTCGCCGCGTCGCTGCGGGAGCGGTTCGCGGTGGTGACGCGGGGGCCGCTGATCTGGCCGAACCTGCCGCCCGCCTTGGTGCACCGCGCGGCGCTGCCGCTGGCCCGCGAAGGGCGCCTGACCTGGACTTTCGATCGGCCGTGCGTGAACCGGAAGTGATCCGCAGGTGCGGGCGGGCAGCGTGGGCCAGGTCAGAAACATCGACGGACATCGACGGACAAGGACGGTTACCCCATGACGAACAACCCGACCCCGGTCACCTTCATCGGCCTCGGCCCGATGGGTCAGGCGATGGTGCGGGTGCTGCTCACCGGCGGTCACCCGGTGACCGTGTGGAACCGCACCGCGAGCCGCGCCGACGGCGTGGTCGCCGCCGGGGCGAAGCGGGCGGACAGCGCGGCCGACGCGGTCGCCGAGAACGAGCTGGTCATCCTCAGCCTCACCGACTACCAGGCGATGTACGACATCCTCGGCCCGCTCGGCGACGTGCTGAAGGGCCGCGTGGTGGTCAACCTCAGCTCCGACACGCCCAGCCGCACCCGCGAGGCGGCGGAGTGGCTGGCCGAGCGCGGTGCCGAGCTGATCGCGGGCGGCGTGATGGTGCCCGCCGAGATGGTCGGGCAGGAGGGCTCGTACGTGTTCTACAGCGGCCCGGAGGCGGTGTTCGAGCGGTTCCGCGACACGCTCGCGCTGATCGGCCGCACCGACCACCTCGGCGCCGACCACGCCCTGGCGCAGCTGTTCTACCAGGCGCAGCTGGACATCTTCCTCACCTCGCTGTCGGCCTACCTGCACGCGAACGCGCTGCTGGAGGCACACGGCGTGCCGGCCGAGCGGTTCTGGCCGTACGCGGAGAGCAACTTCAACACGATCGCGCCGATCATCGGGGAGGCGCCGGGGCACATCGACAGCGGCGAGCACCCCGGCGACGAGGCCAACGCGAAGATGATGGGTGCCACCGCTGACCACATCGTGCAGGCCAGCTACGAAGCCGGGATCGACACCGGGCTGCCCAGGGCGGTCAAGGACCAGTACGACCGGGCCATCGCCGCCGGGGACGGCGCCAAGAGCTGGACCAGCCTGTTCGAGCAGCTCCGGCGCCGCCGCTGAGCCGGAATACTGGAGGGCATGACCGAACGGAAACCGACGGGCGCCGACTGGGAGCGGTGGGTGGACCGCCAGATCCGCGAGGCACAGGAACGCGGTGAGTTCGACGACCTGCCCGGCGCGGGCAAGCCACTGCCGGGGCTGCACCGGCCCCGCGACGAGCAGTGGTGGCTGCGGGACTACCTGCGCCGGGAGGGCGTCTCCGCGGATCCGCTGCTGCCGGAGTCGCTCCGGCTGCGCAAGGAGCTGGAACGGCTGCCGGACCGGGTGCGCGGGCTGCGCGGCGAGAAGGCGGTCCGCGAGCACGTGGCCGAGCTCAACGCGCAGATCGAGGCGTGGCTGCGGATGCCGGTCGGGCCGTACGTGCCGATCGGCCCCGCGGACGCCGACGAGGTGGTCGAGGCCTGGCGGGCGGCCAGGGAGGCGCCGGCCGAACCCGCCCAGGCCCCGCCGCCGGAGCGGGTGTCCTGGCTCAGCAGGTTACGTCGACGCTGGCGCCGGACCTGAACGAAACGTGCACGTGGTCGTAGTGGTTCGCGGTCTCGCCGCCGCGGTCCTCCATGGTGGACCAGCCGCTGCCGTCGTTGTAGCGCTGCCGCCAGATCACGTAGGTGATGCCGAACTCCTTCTGGTTCTCCAGCAGGTAGTCGGCGATCTCGTTGCCCTTGGCGGTGCCGACCATGAAGTCCAGCGCGAGGCCCGCCGGGTGGTCGCTGGCACCGGCCCGGCCCGCGGCGCCGCCGATGTCGTCGACGCCGAACTTGGCCTTGATGTGGTTGCCGACCTTGGCGACGTGGGGCTTCGTACCGGCCAGGCTGGTGCCGCACTGCTCGGGTTCGGGGGTCTTCTCCGAGGTGGTGGCCGGCGGGGGTGTGGTCGTGGTGGTCGACGACGTCGGGGGAGTCGTCGTGGTGGTGGCCGGGGGCGGGGTGGTGCTCAGCGCGGGGGCGGGGAGCGCGGGTGGGGGCGGTGGCGGCGCCTGCATGGCCATGGCGACCCCGTTTTCCGGGGACTCCCACGGCCCGCCTGCCAGCCACACGGGCACAACAAGCGCGGCGGCGACGCCCGCGCCGAGTCCGGCCGGAGCCTTCCACGACGCGACCTTCTTACGATGTCTTCCTGGCATTGCTGCTGCTCACTCACTGGTTCGGGGGTACCGGTGGGTAGCTCTGGCGCCAGAGCCGACGGCCACGTTACGAAACGGCAACGGCAGAGTCACGCTGGAGTGTCGAGCGCCACAAATCGGGCAAGCAACCCTTTTGTGCGGTATACGTCCCCGCACGTCCAGCGGTTTTCCGTGACCTGGCGACAACTCTCCGCAATCGCGACACTAATCGAACAGGTGAGCGATTGTGGTCGATTTCGGCGGGTTCGGATGCGAACATGTGTTCGTGCGAACCGAGGCCACGATTCTCCACGCCGACCTGGACGCGTTCTACGCTTCGGTCGAGCAGCGTGACGACGCGAGCCTGCGCGGGCGCCCGGTGATCGTCGGCGGGGGCGTGGTGCTGGCGGCCAGTTACGAGGCGAAGGCGCGGGGCGTGCGCACCGCGATGGGCGGCTGGCAGGCCCGCGCGCTGTGCCCGGACGCGGTTGTGGTGCCGCCGCGGATGAAGGCGTACTCGGCGGCCAGCAAGGCGGTGTTCGCGGTGTTCCGGAACACCACGCCGCTGGTCGAGGGCATCTCCATCGACGAGGCCTTCCTGGACGTCGCCGGGCTGAAGCGGCTGCGCGGTGATCCGGCCGGTATCGCGGTGCGGCTGCGGGAGGAGGTGCTGCGCGAGGTCGGGCTGCCGATCACCGTGGGCGTGGCCCGCACCAAGTTCCTCGCGAAGGTGGCCAGCGCGGTGGCCAAGCCGGACGGGCTGCTGGTGGTGCCGCCCGACGGTGAGCTGGACTTCCTGCACCCGCTGCCGGTGGAACGGCTCTGGGGCGTCGGCCGGGTCACCGCCGAACGGCTGCACTCGCGCGGCATCACCACGGTCGCGCAGGTGGCGCGGCTGCCCGAGGCGCGGCTGGTGTCGATGCTGGGGCGCGCGGCGGGGCACCACCTGCACGCCCTGGCGCACAACCGGGACCCGCGCCCGGTGCGGGTCGGCAAGCGGCGCGGGTCGATCGGCTCGCAGCGCGCGCTCGGGCGGCGGCCGCGCACCGCCGAGGACCTCGACGCCATCCTGCTCGGCATCGTCGACCGGCTCGGCAAGCGGCTGCGGGCGGCACACCGGGTGTGCCGGACGGTGGTGCTGCGCCTGCGGTTCGCCGACAGCTCCCGTGCCACGCGCTCGCACACCCTGCGCGAGTCCACGGCCAGCACGAAGGTGGTCCTGTCCACCGCGAGGGACCTGCTGGCCGGGGCGCTGCCGGTGATCGAGAAGCAGGGCATCACGCTGCTGGGCCTGACCCTGTCGAACCTGGACGACCAGAACGCGGTCCAGCTGGCGCTGCCGTTCGGGAAGGCGCCGGACGGCACGCTGGACGCCACGCTCGACGACCTGCGGGAGCGGTACGGCGCCACGGCGGTGACGCGTGCCGTGCTGCTCGGGAAGGACCAGGGCATCCAGGTCCCGCTGCTCCCGGACTGACCCGGCGTGCTGCCGCCGGAACCCGCGGAACCGTAGGCTGGACGGCTGTGGCGAGCACACGATGGGGCGAGTGGGCGCGGGTGGTCCGCTCCACGCTTTTCACCGGGGCCAGGCCACAGGCGGAGGTGTCGCGGTCGGCCGCGCTGCGGCGGCTGCGGGTGGTCGTCTACTGCGCGGTCGGGTTCTGGGGCGCGTTCGTCGCCGTGCTCACCGCGCCCGGTTCATTGCGCGGCACCGCCTTCGC
The DNA here is from genome assembly GCF_003312875.1 of Amycolatopsis albispora. Taxonomy (NCBI): domain Bacteria; kingdom Bacillati; phylum Actinomycetota; class Actinomycetes; order Pseudonocardiales; family Pseudonocardiaceae; genus Amycolatopsis; species Amycolatopsis albispora. Next base: position 2,518,292 of record NZ_CP015163.1, on the reverse strand, counting down.
CGTCCCGGTGGCGCTCGCGATCGCCGCCCCGGCGGTGCTCGCCGTCCGGTCGCCGCTGTGGGCGTGGCGGGTGCTGCTGGTGCTGATCGCGCTCACCCCGCTGGCGCACCCCGGCTCGGCAGCGCAGTGGGGCTGGGCGTGGTCACCGGGGCTGGCGCTGGTCACCGCGCTGGTGCTGTACGTCGTGGCCGAGAGCCACGAACAGGGCGTGGTCGCCGTGGTCGCGGTGGTCACCGCCGCGCTGCTGCCGCTGCACGTCGGCGACTTCCGCGACTGGCTGCTGCTGGTGGTGATGATGGTCGTGGTGCTGGTGCTGGGCAACACCGTCCGCCAGCGCCGGATCGCCGAGCACCAGCGGGCCGCCGCGGCCACCCGGACCGCGGTGTTCGCCGAACGCGCCCGCATCGCGCGTGAACTGCACGACGTCGTCGCCCACCACATGTCCGTGCTCACCCTGCGCACCGACTCCGCCCGCTTCCGCTTCCCCGATCTGCCCAGCGAGGTGCGCGCCGAGTTCGCCGAACTCAGCGAGACCGCGCGCGAGGGCATGGTCGAGATGCGCCGCCTGCTCGGTGTGCTGCGGGCCGAAGGCACCGAAGTCCCGACCGAGCCCCAGCCCGTCGCGCCCCAGATCACCGGCCTGGTCGACCGGGTGCGCGCGCTCGGCGTGGAGTGCGAACTCGAGGTACGCGGGGACCTGGACGCGCTGCCCGCCGGGGTGGCGTTGTCGATCCACCGGATCGTGCAGGAGGCGCTCAGCAACGCGGCCCGGCACGCCACCGGCAGCCGGATCACGGTCGAGCTGGCGGTGGACGAGGTGTCGGTGCAGGCCGTCGTGCGCAACACCGCGGGCGCGCGGCCCGCCGAGCGCACCGGTCCGGGGCACGGCCTGCTCGGCATGCGTGAGAGGGTCGCCGTGCTGGGCGGCACGCTGGAGGCGGGCGCGACCGGCGACGGCGGATTCCGGGTGGCCGCGTGGCTGCCGGTGGCGGAGCGGGAGGCCCAGTGATCACCGTGGTCGTGGCCGACGACCAGACGATGGTCCGGCAGAGCTTCCGGGCGGCGCTCGACGCGCAGGACGACGTGCGCGTGCTCGGCGAGGCGGCCGACGGAGCGGCGGCGGTGGATTGCTGTGCCCGGCTGCGGCCGGACGTGGTGCTGATGGACGTCCGCATGCCGGAGATGGACGGCCTGGAGGCGACCCGCCGCATTCTCGCCGACCCGGCGCAGCCCGCGCGCGTGCTGATGCTGACCACGTTCGACATAGACGAGTACGTCTACGGCGCGCTGCGTGCCGGGGCCAGCGGGTTCCTGCTCAAGGACGCGCCGCTGGACGACCTGGTCACCGCGGTCCGGGTGATCGCCGCGGGCAACGCCCTGTTCGCGCCGTCGGTGACCCGGCGCCTGGTGCGGGAGTTCGCCGCGCGCGGCCCGTCACCCGGTACCCGCGTCGGTGAGCTGACCGAGCGCGAGACCGAGGTGCTCCGGCTGGTCGCGAAAGGACTGTCCAATCAGGAGATAGCGGCCGCGCTGGTGATCGCCGAGCAGACGGCGAAAACCCATGTCAGCCGGGTGTTCGCGAAGCTCGGCGTGCGGGACCGCGCGCAGGCGGTGATCGCCGCCTACGAGTCGGGCGTCGTGGTACCCGGGTAGTACACCGGCGCCGGGGAGCTACCGGGGGAGTAGCCCCGGAACCGTGCCCCGGCCCGACGATCCGCGGGCGGATCCACGGCATCGTCGTGCCTCGTGAAAGCACTGATCACGGTGGTGTCGGTGGTGCTGGGGGCGATCGGCCCGCTCTGGTGGGTGCTGGACCTGCCGCTGGGCGTGGACACCGCGGTCTACCGCGCGGGCGGCTGGGCCGTGCTGCACGGGCAGCCGTTGTACGACCACCTGGCCGCGTTGCCGGACTGGGCCCCGGAACTGCCGTTCACCTATCCGCCGTTCGCCGCGCTTTTGTGCACGCCGCTGGCCTTGCTGCCGGCCCAGTGGTGCTGGTCGCTGCTCGCGATGGCCGCGGCACCCGCGCTCGCGGTCACCGTGCGCGCGTTCACCGACGACCGGCGCTGGTGGCTCGTGCTCGGCGGATTCGCGCTGTACCCGGTGTGGCAGAGCGTCGGGCTCGGCCAGGTGAACCTGGTGCTGATGGCCATGGTGACCGCGGATGTGCTGGTGCTGCGGGAATCCCGGTATCGCGGCCTGCTGATCGGGGTGGCCGCGGCGATCAAGCTGGTGCCGCTGATCTTCATCGGGCACCTGCTGCTCACCGGCCGCCGCGCCGGCGCGCTGCGGGCGCTGGGTGCCTTCGCCGGTGCCACCACACTCGGTTTCCTGGCGCTGCCAAGGGATTCACTGCGGTACTGGACTTCGGCGCTGGTCAACGACCACTTCGCGCAGACCGGGGGCTGGATCGGCAACCAGTCGTGGCACGGGTTCGTCACCAGGACCGTGCCGGAGGACTGGCGGTCCGCGGTGATCGCGGGCGGCTGCGCGGTGGCCGTGGTGGCCACCGCGCTGGTGGTCCGCCGCCTGCACCAGGGCGGTGACACGCGGGGCGCGCTGCTCGCCACCGCGGGCTGCGCCCTGCTGGTGAGCCCGATTTCCTGGACGCACCACTGGGTCTGGCTGGTGCCGCTGCTGGTGCACCGGCCCGTCCTGCGGCCGCTCGCCGCGGTGTTCGCGTTGCCGGTGGTGCTCACCGGCAACGCGTACCTCTTCACCGCGGTGCTCCTGCTCGGGATGCGGGCCGGTGGCCTGCTCAGCCCCGTTCGATCGCTTCGATGATCTTCGGGCGCAGCTCGGCCGCGCTGATGATCTCGTCCACCGAACCCACCTCGACCGCGCGCCGGATGCTGTGCACCCGGTCGAACTCGGTGGCCACCTCGCTGAGCTTCTCCGTGCGGACCGCCGACCGGACCTCGGCCAGCTTCGTGGTCAGCGCGGCCCGCTCGGCACCGGTCGCCTCGGCCACGCTGGTCTCCAGCTCGGCCACCCGCGGGTCCTTGGCGGTACGGGCGTTGACATCACCGGCGAAGACCACCGCCGCCGCCGGGGCACCGCCGATCACCGACGCGTACGAGCCCTCCACGGCCAGCACGGTCATGTTCGGGTTGAGCGCCTTGGAGAACACCACGAACGCGCCGCCGTGGTACCGCGAGATCACGCAGAACACGATCGGGCCCTCGAAGTTGACGATCGCCCTGCCGATCTCGGCGCCGTACTCCAGTTGCAGCTTCCGCATCGACTCCGGCGAGCCGTCGAACCCGGACAGGTTCGCCAGCACCACCAGCGGCCGGTTGCCGCTGGCCGCGTTGATCGCCCGCGCCGCCTTCTTCGACGAGCGGGGGAACAGCGTGCCCGCGGTGTAGGCGTCCGGCCCGTCGGTGGGCGGGAAACCCCGCCGCGGCACCGGCCGCGACTCGATGCCGAGCAGGCACACCGGCCGCCCGCCGAGGTGCACGTCCTGCACCGCGGCGGTGTCCGCGTCGGCCATGCCGGCCCAGCGCTCCAGCACCGGGTGGTCCTGGTCGGACAGCGCGCGCATCACCGTGCGGATGTCGAAGGACTTCTTGCGGTCCGGGTTGGTCTCCGCCGAGAAGATCTCGCCGACCGTGGTGAAGTCGCTGCCTTCGGCCGCGTGCGGATAGGTGGTGACGTCGCGGTCGTGCGGGTCGGTGGTGCCGATCGGCCGCGGCCCGGACTCGCCGGGCACCACGTAGGTGTGGTCGTAGTAGGACATCAGCAGGTCGCGTGCGGCGGCCAGGTTCGGCGCCCAGTACTGCGCCTGCCCGTTCGGCCCCATCACCCGGTCGTAGCCGCCGATGCCGAAGTTGTCCTCGGCCGAGACCCCGCCGGAGAAGTCCAGCGCCTGCTTGCCGGTCAGCACCATCGCCGAGTCCGGGGTCATCACCAGGATGCCCTTGGTGTGCATCAGCATGGTGGCTTCGGCGTTCCAGTACGGCTGGGCGCCGACGTTGATGCCGACCACCACGATGTTGATCTCACCGCCGTCCTGGGTGAAGTGCACGATCCGCTTGAGCGCGGCCGCCACCCAGTCCATGTTCTCGGTGCCCGAGTCCATCGAGATCCGCGCGCCGGAGGACAGCGCGTACCACTCCAGCGGCACCCGCAGTTCCTCGGCGAGGTCGAGCGCGGCGATCACCCGCGCGCACTCCGGCTCGGACAGCGCGCCCAGCGACTTCGTCGGGTCGCCGAGCAGCACCACCCTGGTCATGCCGTCCGGGTGGCGGCGGGTCGGCGTGGTGACCACCCCGGCCACGATCGCCGCGGAGTTCTCCCCGCGCGGGCGGTCCACCGGCACCAGCTTGCCGTCTTCGAGGTCGTACTCGGTGAAGCTGCCGCCTTCGCCGGTGAGCATGCCGGTCAGCTCGTACGGGTAGACCGTGCCGCGGCTGCTCGCGCGCACCACCTTCTGCCGGTAGGCGTCCATCGGCTCGATCGGGTCGGTCTCCGGCTCGCCCACGGTCAGCCGCGGGCCGTGCCCGGCGTCGTAGCCGATCCGGAAGGCCGTCTTGGTCAGCTCGCCGGTCTCCGGATCCCGCTGCCTGCCGAGGAAGAGCACCTCCTCCAGCCCGGCGCCGGCGGTGGTCGGCAGCACGCGCTGGGCGATGGTGTTCACCTCGTGCATGGTCAGCTCGCTCGGCGGCCACACGTAGATGACGATCCGGTTGGTGCCCAGCCGCTTGCGCGCCGGCCGCTGCACCTGGACCGTGCGGATCGCGTCCAGGCAGGTGGCCAGCACCTGCTCCAGCGCGGGCAGCGCGTACAGCCTGCCCTCGCTGTCGCGCAGCGGGGTCAGGTCGCGGACCTGGGCCAGCGCCACCAGCCGCTCGTCGGCCGGGTTCGACGGCGCCACGCACCGGAACAGGTAGGCCTCCTCGTCCGGCGACGGCAGGCGGGTCAGGTCGAAGTTGCTCAGCCGCTCGATCTGCATGCGCCGCGCGATCAGCGGGTGCAGCCCGCGGATCAGCCGCTCCTCGGCGAACCCGGCCGAGGACGGGCGGAAGGTGAAGTGGTGGTGCATCACCGCGCCGCTGCGCCCGGCCACCGTGGTGGTCACCCGGCGCACGCTGCTCGGCAGCTCACCGGCGGCGATCACCTTGCGCAGTTCGGCAGCCATCTCGTCGGCGTCGGACGGCTGGCCGTCCCAGCTGAGGTAGACGTCGGCGACCAGGTCGCTGCCGGCCGACAGCGAGCCGATCGCGCGGACCGCCTCACCGAGCGAGCCGAAGTCGACCGCGGTGGTCACCACGCGTGCGGCACCGTCGCCCTTCTGGCTTTCCGCGACCACGAAGGTGCAGCCGCCCACCTGCTCGGCACGCACGTCCGACAGCCCGCGGTTGCCGTAGTAGCGGCGGGACAGCACTTCGAGCAGCGGCGCGTGGTCCACCCCTTCGCGGCCGATGCGCTGCCCGAGCAGGCGGACCAGCGGTTCGGTGCTGGCCACCATCTCGGCGATCCGCTCGGCGCGGTCCGGCGCGTCCGGGTGCCGGTCGAGGTGACGCAGGTGCTTGCGGACCGCGGTGTAGACCTCCGCCCGGTGGCGGCGCAGCAGCGGCTGGGCGAACCAGGTGAACACCACGCCGCGCGCCAGGTCGGACAGCGCCGGGAAGCGCAGCTGGGTGGCGGCGATCAGGTGTTCCAGCGCCGGGCCGGTGGTGTCGCGCAGGGCACCGCCGGGCGGGCCCTCCTTGAGCCACTGCCGCAGCAGCGCGCCCACCACGTCGGCGCCCGCGTTCGCGCGCTGCTGGGCCAGGAAGATGCGGAAGACCGCGGTCTCCAGCTCGGGTGTGCGCTCCAGGTCGCCGACCCCGTAGTGGCCGAGCACCTTGGCCAGCCGCTCCTGGAAGGTGGCCGACACCCCGGCGCGTTCGACGTCCAGGCTCTGCAGATAGGTGTGGAAGTACTCGCGGGGGCTGTGCACGCGGGAGTCCGAAGTGGACTCCTCACCGGCCGGGCGGTTCCGGCTCAGCTCGGACAGGTCGGCGAACACGGTGAGCAGCTCCAGCTCACCGGCCAGCGGGCGGCCGCCCTCGGCGACCAGTTCCGCCCTCGCCGCGAGGTAGTCGGCGAGCACGCGGCCACTGTCGACCGGGTCGGCGTCGAAGCCGAGCAGCTGGTGCCGCAGATCCGCCAGGCCACGCGAAACCCGGTCCCGCGCGGGGATTCCGGCGGGTTCGGCAGGCAGGTCGATCGACACGCTGTCCTTGGCGGCCTCGGCGGCGGCAGCGCCGTCACCGAGCGGTTCCAGCCGCAGCAGCGGCGCGCCGGTCTCCACCTGGCTGCCCACCGAGACCGCGCATTCCTTGAGCCGGGCGCGGAACGGCGCCCGCAGCACGGTCTCCATCTTCATGCTTTCCAGCACCAGCACCGGAGCGCCCGCCTCGACCTCGGCGCCGACCTCCAGCGGCGTGGCCACCACCAGCGCGGGCGCGGGGGAGCGGACCACACCGCCCTCGTCGCGGCTGATCCGGTGCGCCACGCCGTCCACCTCGACCAGGTGGATCGGGCCGTGGCTGGCCGAAACCAGCCGGAACCGCTGCCCGCTGACGGTGATCTGCCCGGTGAACCGGTCGAACCGGTCGATCTCGACGTCGGCCGCGTGCGGCTCGCCGTCACCACCGGAAACGCCGACGCGGAACCGCTGCGGGCCGACCCGCGAGACCTGCACCTTGTACCCGGCGCCCCGCAGCTTCAGCTCCAGCGGCCGGCCGCTGTCCAGCTGGACCTGCGGGCGGCCGCCGTGCGCGGTGGACAGCAGCCGCTGGCGGGCCACCTCTTCCTCGTCCTCGTAGGCCTCGATGGCGGCCGCGGCCAGCGCGACCGCGGAATGCCGGTGGGTGACCAGCCTGCCTTCACCGCGCACGCGGTCGATCCAGCCGGTGTCGGCCGAGGCGTCGAGCACCTCGGGCTGGTCGAGCAGGTCCAGCACGAAGCTCTTGTTGGTGGCCCCGCCCTCGATGATCACCGTGGTCTGCGCCATCGCGCGCCGCAGGCGGCCGAGCGCCTCGTCGCGGTCACGGCCGTAGGCGATGATCTTGGCGATCATCGAGTCGAAGTCGGCCGGGATGGTGTCGCCTTCGCTGACGCCGGTGTCCACGCGGATGCCGGGGCCCGCGGGCAGATCGAGCCGGACGATGCGGCCGGGCGACGGCGCGAAGTCGCGGTCCGGGTCCTCGGCGTTCAGGCGGGCCTCGATGGCGTGGCCCTGTTCGGCGGGCGGCTCGCCTTCGAGCTTGCCACCGGCGGCCACGTGCAGCTGCGCCTTGACCAGGTCGACGCCGGTGGTGGCCTCGGTGATCGGGTGCTCCACCTGGAGGCGGGTGTTCACCTCGAGAAAGGCGAACAGCTGCTCGCCGGGGTGGTACAGGAATTCGACGGTGCCCGCGCCGCGGTAGTCCACGGCCAGCGCGAGGCGCTCGGCGGCGGCCTTCAGCTCGGCGGCCTGCTCGGCGGACAGCACCGGGGACGCCGACTCCTCGATGATCTTCTGGTTGCGCCGCTGCACCGAGCAGTCACGCACGCCCAGCGCCCACGCGGTGCCCTGGCCGTCGGCGATCACCTGGACCTCGACGTGGCGGGCGCCGGTGACCAGGCGCTCCAGGAAGACCACGCCGCTGCCGAAGGCGCGCTCGGCCTCCATGCTGGTGCGCTCGTAGGCTTCGGCCAGCTCGGCGGCCGAGTTGATCACGCGGATGCCGCGGCCGCCACCACCGGCGGTCGCCTTGAGCATCAGGGGGTAGCCGATCCGGCCCGCGGCCTCGATCGCGGCGTCCAGGCTCTCCACCGCGCCGCGGCTCCACGGCGCGACCGGCACGCCGACCTCTTCGGCGATCAGCTTCGCGCCGATCTTGTCCCCGAGGCGGCGCATCGCGTCGGGGCTCGGGCCGACGAAGGTGATGCCGAGCTTTTCACACAGCTCGGCGAAGGCGGGATCCTCGGCCACGAAGCCCCAGCCGACCCAGGCGGCGTCCGCGCCGGTCTCGGTCAGCGCGCGCCCGAGCACCTCGAGATCGAGGTACGGGCGGGCCGAAGCCGGGCCGAGGCAGTAGCCGATGTCCGCCTCCCGCACGAAGGTGGCCGTGCGATCCGCGTCCGTGTACAGGGCGACGGTTTCGATCCGCCGCCCGGTTTCCACGGCGAGTTCGCGGACGGCGTGGATGAGCCGCATCGCGGACTCCCCACGGTTGACGATGGCGACACGACTGAACACCGAGCTGAGCCTCCAAGATCCCGCTGACCCGTCTGAATACCCGTTTGGATACCCGTACCCTCTCGCATACCGCCGAGTAGTCATATGTCGTCACCGGCGCATGGCGGGCGCCCGGCTTTGTAGGAACCCCACAAGCCGCACTCGATCGCGGCGGCTGGCCAGCTCATTTCTTTGTGGTGGGCCCACCACTGTCCGGTGTGAGGTTGGTCGCAGCCAGGCCGGCGAGACCGTTGTCGTGGGCGAAGACCACCGCCTGCAGCCGGTCCCGCAGCTCCAGCTTCGCCAGAATCCGGGTGAGGTGGGTCTTCACCGTGGTCACGCTGATGAACAGCCGCCCGGCGATCTCGGCGTTGTTCAGCCCGCGCGCGACCAGCACCAGCACCTCGCGCTCGCGGCCGGTCAGCCGGGACAGCTTCGGATCGGGCTCGCGCCGCGGCGGCCCGGCCAGCTCGCGCGCCATCATCCGGTCGATCACCGAGGGCGCGAGCACGCGGTCGCCACGCAGCACCGCGCGCATCGCCACCAGCATCTCCTCGCCACCGGCGTCCTTGAGCAGGAAGCCGCCCGCACCGGCGCGGGTCGCGGCGAGCACGTACTCGTCGAGGTCGAAGGTGGTCAGCATGAGGACCTTGACCTCGCGGTCGGCCGCGCAGATCAGCTCGGTGGCGCGGACGCCGTCGAGCACCGGCATCCGCACGTCCATCAGCACCAGGTCCGGCCGCAGTTCCGCGGCCAGCTCGACGGCCCGCTGCCCGTTTTCCGCCTCGCCCGCGACGGTCAGGTCGGGCGCGCTGGAGACCACCATGCGCAGCCCGCCGCGCATCAGGGCCTGGTCGTCGCAGATGAGCACGCGGTGGGTCACCGGATTCACCCGGCCTCCAGCGGAAGGCGCGCGGCGACCCGGAACCCGCCACCGGCCGGTTCCGCGGTCAGCTCGCCGCCGAACATCGCCACTCGTTCCCGCATCCCGAGCACACCGTAACCGGCACCCCCGACAGCGGGCTCCCGGACGGCCCCGAACCCGGCGTCGTTGACCACGGACAGCCGGATCTCGCGGCCCGCGTCGCCGGGCTGCCCGAAGTCGACGGTCACCGTGCAGGACGCCCCGGACGGCGCGTACCGCAGCACGTTGGTCAGCGCCTCCTGCACGATGCGGTGCACGGTCATCGCCGCGCCCGGCGGCACCCCGTCGGCGCTGCCGAGCACGTCGAGCCGGGTGGCCACGCCCGCCGCCCTGGTCTGGTCGGCCAGCCCGGCGAGCGCCGCCGCCCCCGGCTGCGGTTCGATGCTCGCCTCGGCCTCGCGCAGCACGCCGAGCACGCGCCGGAGTTCGCCGATGGCCTCGCGGCCGGTCCCGCTGATCGCCTTGAGCGCCTCGTCCACGGCTGCCGGGTCCTGTCGTCCCAGCAGCCGGGCGCCTTCGGACTGCATCACCATGGTGCTCACCGCGTGCGCCACCACGTCGTGCATCTCGCGGGCGATCCTGGCGCGTTCCTCGGCGACGGCGGCCCTGGCCAGCGCGTCCCGCTTCTCCTGCGCCTCCCGCGCGCGGTCGCGGGCCTCGCCGAGCTGCTGCAACCGCACGCTGACCCCGTCGGCGACGGCCAGCGTGGCGACCAGGCACACCAGCAGCACGCCCAGCAGCACCGGCGTGCCGGTGGTCCAGCCCGCGAGCTTGAGCGACCACAGCGCGCACAGCACCACGGTCACCGCGACCGCGGGCCACAGCGCGCGCCGCGGCCCGTACACCGCCAGCCCGTAGACCAGCACCACCAGCGCCAGGTCGGCCGGGAGCAGGGTGTCGCGGGCCCCGCTGAAGGCGATCTGCCCGGCGAGCGCGGCCAGGCCGAACGCGGTGGCGGGCACCGGGTGCGTGCGGCGGAACGGCACCGGCAGGAGCAGCAGCACGCTGAACACCCGCACGTTCCAGCTCGCGTACGGCGAGAGCACCACCGGGGGCAATGAGAGCAGCGCGAGCAGCCCGACGAGGAACCAGTCGGTCACCATCGGGCGGGCCCGCACCCAGGACAGCAGCCTCCGCACCCGGCTACCTAACTACGCGTCCCGCCGCTTCGCGACCGAAATCGCGATGGCGAGCAGGGCCACCGCGAAGGTGGCGAAGTAGCCGAGCGAGCCCCAGTGCCCGAGCGGGCCGCCGTCGGCGCTGACGAACTGCGCCCCCGCGCGGAACGGCAGCCAGTCGCGCACGGCCGGGCCGAACTCCGGGATCAGGCCGAGCAGCATCTCGCCCTGCAGCACCCAGACCAGCAGCAGGGCGAGCGCACCGGCGGTCTGGCGCAACAGGATCCCGACGGCGACCGCGACCACCGCCGAGACCGCGTACAGCGGGCCGGAGCCGAGCACGGTGCGCCAGTCGCCGCCCGCGGCCAGCGCCGCGGTCCGGTCCGGCGCCAGCAGTTCGGCGGTCAGCCACGCGGCGGGCCCGGCGAGCAGCCCGGCCAGCCCGGCGGCCACGGCCACCACCACCGCCTTGGCGGCCAGCGCCGGGCCGCGGGCCGGTTCGGCCTGGAAGGTGGCGCGGATGGTGCCGAAGCGGTACTCCGTGGTCACCGCCAGCGCGGCGAGCACCACCACCACGGCCAGCGCGAGCTTGGTGCCGTTCTGCGTGGCCGGCACGGTCAGTTCGCTGTCCCCGGCGGCCGCCATCAGCCCGGCGGTGCCCACCACCAGCACGAAGGCGGCGACGAGGCACCACCACGGCGAGCGGGTGGAGAGCAGCTTGATGCGTTCGGAAGCGAGCAGGTTCATGGTTCAGACCGCCTGGTATTCGACCGCGTCACCGGTCAGCCGGAGGAACGCCTCTTCCAGCGAGCCGCGTTGCGGGCTCAGCTCGTGCAGGGCGATCCCGTTGTCGAAGGCCAGCTCGCCGAGCCGTGCACTGTCCATTCCGGACACCAGCAGGGCGTCGCCGTCGCGGGCGTATGCCGTGCGTTCGCCGCCGAGCACGGCCCCGAGCAGGTCGGTGCGCGGCGTGCGCACCCGCACCACGTTCTCCGCGGCGCGGCTGATGAACTCGTCGGTGGCGCACTGCGCGATCAGCCTGCCCTTGCCGATCACCACCAGGTCCTGCGCGGTCAGCGCCATCTCGGCGAGCAGGTGGCTGGACACCAGCACGGTGCGCCCCTCGCCGGCCAGCCGGTGCAGGAACTTCCGCACCCACAGCACACCTTCCGGGTCGAGCCCGTTCACCGGCTCGTCGAACAGCAGCACCCCGGGATCACCCAGGATGGCCGTGGCGATGCCGAGCCGCTGCGACATGCCCAGCGAGAACCCGCCCGCGCGCTTGCCGGCGACCTCGGTCAGCCCGACCATGTCGAGCACCTCGGCCGCACGCGTGCGGGGAATGCCGTTGGCCGCGGCCAGCCACTCCAGGTGGGCGCGCGCCGAGCGCTGCGGGTGCACCCAGCGCGCGTCGAGCAGGGCGCCGACCGTGCGCAGCGGGTGCTTGAGGTCCCGGTAGGGCCGCCCGTTCACCAGCGCGCGCCCGGATTCGGGCCGGTCCAGGCCCAGGATGATGCGCATCGTGGTGGACTTGCCCGCGCCGTTCGGCCCGAGGAACCCGGTTACCCGGCCGGGCCGCACGGTGAACGACAGGTCGTCCACCGCCTTCTTCGGGCCGTACCGCTTGGTCAGCCCGGTGGTCTCGATCATCGAAGCTCCTTTCCGCCTCGACGACCACCGTGCCGCGTGCGCGGCTCCCGCACGTCGGCGCGCGAGCCGCACCTGGTCGTCCCGGGAGAGGAGCTGCGCCTACGACCCGGGGAGGACACCGGTTCAGGCCAGGCGGGTGAGCCATTCGCGGAGCAGGGCGGTTTCGGCGGGGGAGAGGGAGTCCGAAGTGGACGGCAGGAGCGCGGCCAGGCGGGTGGCCGCGGCCGCGATCTCACCGCTGCCGGTTTCCGGGGCCGGGTCGCGGGTCAGGATGGCCGCGTGGATGGCGTCGCGCACCCGCGCCGAGTTCGCCGTGTCGAAGGACTCCGGCTGGCTGAGCACCATCAGCGCGAAGCCGACGTTGGCCGACATCACCATCTGCGCGGCGATCGGCGGCGGCACGCGCAGCCTGCCCGCCGCCGCGCACCGCTCGAGCACGCCGGTCAGCAACCGCATCGCCTCGGCCGCCGCCTCCGGGGGCGTGGTCACCGCCGGCGAGTGCATCAGGCGGTAGAAAGCCGGGTTCCGCACGGCGAACTGGACGTGGCTGTCCCAGCCGTCGCGCAGGTCCCGCACCGGGTCGTCCGACGCCTTCGCGGCGCGCTTCCCGGCCAGGTACCGCTCGAAGCCGTGGTCGACGACGGCCGAGAGCAGGCCTTCCTTGTCCCCGAAATGGCGGTACAGCGTGGGTGCGCCGACCCCGGCCGCCTCGCAGACCGCGCGAGTGGACACATCGGACACCGGGGAAGCGGCCAGCAGGTCGGCCGCGGCGGTGAGTATCGACGTTCGCGTGTCCACGGTAGCGATGGTACGTGAAAAAGGCATGCCCGGGACCTGGAACACGCATGGTGATCAGGAGGTTCCGCCGGGACCCCCTGACGGCGTAACGTTGAGCGACAGCTGTGCCGTCCGGTCGTTGTGGAGGGGTTGGGAAACGATGCGCGCGATGTGGAAGGGCTCGGTGTCCTTCGGGCTGGTCACCATCCCGATCCACCTGTACGCGGCCACGGAGAACAAGAACGTCTCCCTGCGGCAGGTGCACGAGGAGGACGGCGGCCGCATCCAGTACAAGCGGTTCTGCACGATCGACGGCAAAGAGGTGCCCTACAGCGAGATCGCCAAGGGGTACGAGCTGGACGACGGCGAGATGGTGGTGATCACCGACAGCGACCTCGCCGAGCTGCCGCTGTCCACTTCGAAGTCCATCGACGTGGTGGAGTTCGTGCCGCTGGAGTCGATCGACCCGATCTACTTCGACCGCACCTACTACCTCGAACCGCAGAAGTCGATGGCGAAGCCGTACGTGCTGCTGCGCGACGCGCTGCACAAGTCCGGTCACGTGGCGATCGCCAAGGTGGCGGTCCGCCAGCGCGAGTCGCTGGCGCTGCTGCGGGTGATCGGTGACGTGCTGGTGATGACCACCATGCTGTGGCCGGACGAGGTGCGGGCCGCCGACTTCCCGTTCCTGAACGAGGAGCCGCCGCAGATCCGCGACCAGGAGCTGGCCATGGCCGGTTCGCTGATCGACTCGCTGTCCGAGCCGGTGTTCGAGCAGGACAAGTACCGCGACCACTACCGCGAGGCGCTCGAAGCACTGATCGAGGCGAAGGCCGCGGGCAAGGAGACCACCACGGTCGCGGCACCCGCCGAGGAGGGCGAGGTCGTCGACCTGATGGCCGCGCTGCAGGCCAGCGTCAGCGAGGCGAAGAAGAGCCGGAAGGCCGACACGGAAACCACGGCGACCACGGCGAGCACCGAGAAGCCGAAGCGCAAGACCACGGCGAAGAAGAAGAGCGCCTGACGACACGCCGCGAGGTGGTCGCGGACCCGCGCGCGCCGGAGTGGTACCAAGGAACGATGGAATGCGCGACCTGTTCCGCGGGTCTCGACCACTGCCACGGCACCCTGGTGCTGCACGCCGAGTTCTCGGCGGAGTGCACCGAGCCGGGGTGCGCCGATCTGGGCCGGGCCCGCCACCTGCTGATCATCGACTGCCAGAGCCTCAACGGCGGCTGCACCTGCGCCGAAACCGAAACCCGCCTGCTCAGCGCCTGAGCGGGGTCATTCGCCGCGGATCACGACCACCGGGCAGCCCGCCCGCTCGATCACGGCCGACGAGGTGCTGCCGAGCAGCAGCTTGCTGAGCCCGCCGTGCCGGTGCGCGCCGACCACCACGGCGGCCGCGCCGGTTTCCGCGGCCAGCCGCACCAGGGTGTCGGCGACGGTGACGTCGTCGGCCACCGCGTGCCCGGTGGCGTCGAAGCCGTGCTCCACGGCCAGCCGGGCACCCGCCCTGGCCAGCTGCCGCGCGGTTTCGTAGGCGGCTTGGTCCACTTCGAGGCCGGTGCGGACGTCCACCGTGACCGGCGCGCCTTCGAGCCCGCTGATCGGCAGGTTCAGCGGGGAGAACGCCTGCCCGGCCTCCCAGACGGTGACCACCAGCGCGCGCCGGGCGCCGAGCAGCCTGGCCGCCTCGCGGATCGCGTGTTCCGCGGTGGGCGTGCCGTCGAAGCCGATCAGGATGCGCGCCTCGCTGTTCATGGTGTGCTCACCGTACGCCTGGCGCACGCGGGGGCAAGTAACCGACCGGAGCCTTGCGGGTTTCGCATGAACCACGCATACTTTCGCCAATCACGGCAAAAGTGATTCGCGCAGGCATCGTCGCCTCACGCGGGCGGTGGCCTGCACTCCCTTCCCCCGTTCGGTCCCCCACCGGTAGTGCCACCGCAGCGAAAGGTGTGCGCGATGTCCGTCCTTCCCCGTAATCTCCCCGGCAAACGCAGATCCGGCCGCTGGGCCGCCGCGGTGCTCGCCGTCGCCGCGGGCGCCAGCCTGGCCGTCGCCGCCCCGGCGGGCGGCAGCCCAGTCCCCGCCGCGACCCCGCTCGCCACCACCTTCGCCGACGAGTTCAACCTCCCGGCGGGCACGCCGGTCGACGGCGGCAAGTGGCAGCTGGAAACCGGTGACAACGTCAACAACCACGAGCGGCAGTACTACACGAACAGCACCAGCAACGCCGTCCACGACGGCCAGGGCAACCTGGTGATCACCGCGCGCCGCGAAAACCCCGGCAACTACCAGTGCTGGTACGGCCGGTGCGAGTACACCTCCGCGCGGCTCAACACCGCGGGCAGGTTCACCCAGGCGTACGGCCGGTTCGAAGCCCGCATCAAGATGTCACACGGTCAGGGGATGTGGCCGGCGTTCTGGTTGCTGGGCGACAACCTGGGCAGCGTCGGCTGGCCGGAATCCGGCGAGATCGACGTCATGGAGAACGTCGGGTTCGAGCCGTCCACCGTGCACGGCACGCTCCACGGTCCGGGCTATTCGGGCGCGGGCGGCATCGGTGCCGGGTACTCGATCGGCGGCCGGTTCGCCGACGCCTTCCACACCTTCGCCATCGACTGGGCGCCGAACCGGATCACCTGGTCGGTGGACGGCAACGTCTACCAGACGCGCACGCCCGCCGATCTGAACGGCCATCGCTGGGTGTTCGACCACCCGTTCTTCATGATCCTCAACCTCGCCGTCGGCGGGTACTGGCCGGGAGATCCGGACGGCAGCACGCCGTTCCCGAACCAGCTGCTGGTCGACTACGTGCGGGTGACCAGCGGCGGCGGTGGTTCCGGCGGCCAGATCACCGGTCTCGGCGGCAAGTGCCTCGACGTGGCGGGCGCGAACACCGCCAACGGCACCCCGGTCCAGATCACCGACTGCAACGGCAACGCCGCGCAGCACTGGACGATCGCCGGTGACGGCAGCATCCGCGCGCTCGGCAAGTGCCTGGACGTCTCCGGCGGATCCACCGCGGATGGCGCGGTGGTGCAGTTGTGGGACTGCAACGGCACCGGCGCGCAGCGCTGGGCCACCCCGGCGGCGAAGGACATCGTGAACATCGCCGCGGACAAGTGCCTGGACGTGATCGGCGGAAACGCCGCGAACGGCACCAGGACGCAGATCTGGACCTGCACCGGCGCGGCCAACCAGAAATGGAACATTCCCGCCTGACAACGGCGTCCGCGGGAAGCAGAGGGGCAGGGCCGGGCGACCCCCGGCCCTGCCCCGCGTGCGCTTCGTCGGGCACGATGGAGGACCATGGGGCAGAAGCAGGTCACCGAGGGCACCAGCCTGCGGGCGATTTTCTCGGGACGCCGTGGCTGGTTGCTGATCGCGCTGCTGTTCACCGAATTCGGCGGAGCCGTCCAGAGCATTTCCTATTCTTCGGTGCTGCCGATCGCCGCGGCGGAACTGCACGGCACCAGCCTGTACGGCGCCACGCTCGCCGCCGGTTCCTTCACCCAGATCCTGGTGCTGGCACTGGGGACCGCGCCGTTCGCGCGGCTGCGGCCGCTCGGCCTGCTGACCACGGCGACCGGGCTGTACGTGGTGGGCACGGTGTTGTCGGTCGGCGCGGTGGTGATGCCGATGATCCTGGCCGGTTCCGTGGTGCGCGGAATGGCGGGCGGCATGCTCGCCGGATTCGGGCTGTCGATTCTCGGCGGCCTGTTCGAGGACAAGGAACGCACGCGCGTCTACGGGCTGTTCGCGATGATGTGGCTGCTGCCGTCGATGATCGGCCCGGTGATCAACTCCGCGGTCACCGTCGCCTGGGGCTGGCGGGCCGCGCTCGCCTGGCCCGCGGTGCTGGTGCTCACCGGGCGGTTCCTGATCGGCAGGCAGATCGGCCTGGTGCCGTGGAAGCGCAGCACGTCGGTGCCGCCGTCGCCGCTCTGGTCGGCCGCGCTGCTGGGCGGGCTGCTGCTGGCGACCACGGCCACCGTGCCGCGTGGTGGCGCCGGGATCGCCCTGCTGGCCGGTGGCTGCCTGCTCGCCATGGTCGCGAGCCTGCGGATCCTCCGGCTCCAGATCGGGCCGGAACCGGTGCGGCTCGGCAAGGTCACGCTGCTGCACCTGCTGTCGCTGTGCTTCTTCGGCGGCGCGGGCATCGTTTCGCTCGCCGCGATCACCGGGCTCGGGCACGGCATCGTCGCCGGGACCACGGCCGTCGGCGCCGGGCTGCTCGCCTGGGCGCTGACCGGGTTCAAACCGGAACTGTTCGACCACCTGCGCCCGAAACCGCAGGTGACCGGGCTCATCCTGACCACGCTCGGCTTGCTCGCCGCGCTGCTCACGCAGGTGGCCATCGGCGGCACCCCGGCGCTGGCCGTGCTGATCGGCGGCTGGTTCGTCGCCGGCATGGGGATGGGCATCGCCTATCCGCGGTTTTCCGCTTCGGCGATGGACGACCTGCCGTCCGATCGGGTGCTCCCGGTGGCGACCGCGGTCGCGTTCGCCGAGGTCTCGGCCACCGCCATCGCCGGGTTCGTCGGCGGCGGTACCTATTCGCTGGCCCGTTCGCTCGGCCTCCCCGCGACCGGCGCGCTGGCCTGGGCCTTCGCCCTGCTCGCCGCGTTCGGTGTCGCGTCGCTCGTGCTGTACCGGCGGTTGTGGCGCGGGTGAAGCCACGGCTCCCGTCGCCGGTCACCGAACTCCGCGACGAACTGCTCACCGGCGTCACGGTTTTCCTCAAACGCGACGACCTCATCCATCCCGAATTCCCCGGCAACAAGTGGCGCAAGCTCAAGGGCAACATCGAAGCGGCACGGGAATGCGGTGCGGTGGTCACCTTCGGCGGCGCGTATTCCCATCACATCCGGGCGGTCGCCGCGGCGGGCGCCCGGTTCGGCCTGCGCACCACGGGTTTCATCCGCGGCGAAGAACACCTGCCGCTCAACGAAACCCTGGCCTACGCGGTGGCACGCGGAATGGAGTTGCACTACCTCGACCGCACCACCTACCGGGCGAAGAACGACCCGGAGTTCCTCGCCGGATTGCGGGCGCGTTTCGGTGAATTCCATTTGATCCCCGAAGGCGGCAGCAATGCGCTCGGCGTCCGCGGCTGCACCGAAATCGTGGCTGAGTTGGATTTCGCGTACGACGTGGTCTGCTGTGCTTGCGGCACCGGCGGCACCCTGGCCGGAATCGCGCGCGCGTTGCCCGCCGATCGGCAAGCGCTGGGATTCTCGGTGCTCAAGGGCGGCGGCTTCCTCCGCGACGACGTCGCCCGCCTCCAGCGCGCCGCTTTCGGCGAGGCGACGGGCAACTGGAGCATCGAACTCGGTTACCACTTCGGCGGTTATGCCAAGCAGAACAACGCCCTGACCGGATTCATCCGCGAATTCGAGGCGAAGCACGGCCTCACGCTCGACCGCGTCTACGAGGCGAAGATGATGTACGGCCTGTACGACCTCGTGCGGCAAGGGAAGTTCGCGCCCGGCACCAGGATCGTCGCGGTGATCGCCGGTTAGCGGACCAGCCGGTCGACCGGTACCACCGCGGCCATCGCCTCCATGCCCGCGTCGTTCGGGTGGAGGTGGTCACCGGAGTCGTAGGCCGCCCGCAGGCGCGTGGGCTGCGCGGGATCGGCGGTGGCGCGGTCGAAGTCGAGCACGCCGTCGTACTCGCCGGAGGTGCGGATGAACTTGTTGAGCGCCTGCCGGTCCGCCTCGCCATCGGGGGTGTAGTACCCGGCGCCTTCGAACGGCAGCAGCGTCGCGCCGTACACCTTCAGGCCCAGCGACTTCGCCCGCGCGATGAACTGCCGGTGCACCGAGATCAGGTCCTCGGCGAGCACCGCGCCCCGCGTGCCGCCGATGTCGTTGATGCCCAGCAGCAGCACCACCGCGCGCACCCCGCTCTGGCCGCTGACGTCGCGGTCGAACCGCGTCATCGCGCTCTGCCCGGCCGGGCCCTGCTCGGTGAGCAGCCGCGCGCCGCCGATGCCGGCGTTGAGCACGCCGTACTCGGCCCGCTCCGGTTTCGCCAGCACGCGCTCGGCGACCCGGTCGGGGTAGCGGTGGTTGCGGTCCACCGTGGTGATCGCGCCGTCGGTGATCGAGTCGCCGAAGAACACCGCCGAGCCCGCGCTCACCGTCCGCACGTCCACCGCGTCGAGCAGGAACCAGGAAGTACCCAATGGGGTGAACCCGGTGCCCTCGGCGGCGGTTTCGTTGCCGGGCGTGGTCCAGTTCGTGGCGAACGCCGAGCGGTGCTGGGTGAGCGGCCCGGTCGGCCCTGGCAGGTGCAGGGACACGGTCAGGTTCGCGCCGTCGGGCACGGTCAGGTCGATCGGGTCGGACACCCATTCCGCGCCGATCGGGATGGTGGTCGTCCGCTCGCCGCCGAAGCGCACCTGCCGCAGCGTGTCCTCGTCCACCCGGGAGCCGCCCTCGGCGTGCTGCAGGGCGACCGTGGCGGCACCGATCTGCAGCGTGGAGCTGCCGAACACGTTCGACAACCGCAGCCGGAGTTCGCTGCCCCCGACCGAAAGGTGCACCACCTGGCGCAGCGTGGTGTCGGTGAACCCGGTCAGCCCGGTTCCCGGCGAAGCGACGGTGACCCCGGTGGTCCACGAACCGACCCACGCCGGGCCCGTGCGCCCTTCCGGCGCGGTGGACGCGCCGGGAGCGGCGGTCAGCAGGAGGAGTCCGGCGGCGGCGAACACCGTGCCGCGGCGGAACCAGGACCGGAGCGAAGACGCGCGAGCTGGCATGCCGATCCCCTCAAGGCCGGTGGCTGCGGTGCCGGATCTTGATTTTCCGGCGCCCGCCGTTGATCGTCAACCGCCATCACGGCCAACGGGGGAAAGCCTGCCATGGCGTGTCCGGCGGCACGGCGCCGGACACGACCCCATATCGTGTTGGCGCGATCGCAGGAGGTGCGGCAGACCGTGCAAGGGGTCGACTACTACGAGCTGCTCGGGGTCCCCGAGAGCGCGTCGGCGACGGAGATCAAGTCGGCGTACCGTGCGCTGGCCAAGGCCATGCACCCGGACGCCGGTGGCACCTCGGACTCGTTCCGGCAGCTCCGCGAGGCCTACGAGACGCTGGCGGACCCGGAACGCCGTGCGGAGTACGACTTCGGCGAGCCGTGGGAACCCGACGAGGCGCCCGAACCGGTGCGGCCCGCGCGGTACCGCCGCTGGGAGTTCGAGGACGAGTACGAGCCGGTCTGCCCGCACCTCGACCCCGAGGAGATCCCGTGGTGGCCGCTGGTGGCGGCCCCTGGCGACCGGCTGCCGCGAGACGGCCGCGGGCACGCGCCGTGGGCGCTGGTCGCGGCCGGGGGACTGGCGCTGTGCCTGCCGATCCTGCTGCCGCTCGACGTCACCACGCCGGTGGTGGTCGCCTGGGTGCTGCTCGCCGCCATGGTCAGCGCCGCCTGCGCCTGGCTGGCCAGCGGGTACGCCGCCGATGTCAAGGCGGAGAAGGAACTGACCGCGGAGTTCGGCGACGCGGCGGTGTTCGGCCGCACCGGCGAGGACCCCGACCAGATCGGTGAACGGCTCACCGCCGAGCTGCTGGATCGCTACCTGACCAAGCTCCCCGGCCTGCGGGTGTTCCACAGCCTGGCGTGGCCCGGCTCGGTGTTCGCCGACACCGACCACGCCGTGCTGTGCGGCAGGCGGCTGGTGCTGATCGAGTCGAAGGTGTGGCCGCCGGGGCACTACGCGCTCGACGAAATGGGCGAGCTGACCCGCAACGGCAACCGGTTCCGCGGCGGCGGCACGAAGCTGCCCGAGGCGATCGCCGCCTTCGAGGACCTGCTGCCCGAGGTCGAGGTGCGGGGCGCGATGGTGCTCTACCCGAACCGCCCCGGCGAGATCACCACCGAGGACGACGACTGGATCGCGCCGCCGATGACGCCGGAGCAGTTCGTGCTGGAGATCGGCGACTGGCTGGCGGAAAAGCCCGCCGCGCTGGACCCCGCCGCCTTCCGCGCGGTCCGCGCCCAGGTGGTCTGAGCGCGCGGGCTCAGCTGTAGGTCCAGTGCCCGAGCCAGGCTTCGCGCCAGGCCACCGTCAGCTCGGCAATACCGTCCACTTCGGACTGGTCGGCCTGGTGCTTCCAGGCGTCCTCCAGCCGCGCGCACAGCCGCGACTCGCCGCGTTCCACGGCGGAGCCGCCGAACCGGTCCACCACCGCCCGCGGCACGCCGAGCTTTCCCTTGCCCCGCACCACGGACTGCTCGGTCGCCCGGCAGACCAGGTACTCCACCGACACCGCCTCGGCGTCCTCGCCGAGCACCTCCCGCAAGGCGCCGTACAGGCAGTCCAGCGGGGCGGCGAGCCCGTCACCGGAGAAGGCGATCCGCCACGACACCCACACCGCCATCATCTCGCCCGCGGCGGGCGGGCGGCAGGTGAACGCCGGGCCGAGAAAGGTCTGGTAGTCGCTGGCCGGGTGCGTGCGCTCGCGATCGGCCGGCTCGTCGGGAATGGCGTGCAGGCCGAGCCGGAAGAACAGCTTGCGCAGCAGTTCGTGGGGCCGCGACGGCACCTGGTCCGCGGCCAGCAGCTTGGCCAGGATCTTGTTCAGCCGGTCCGCGCTCACCCCTTCGATCGACAGCTGCAGGTGGATGAAGGCCAGGTCGTCGAGCGAGGTCCCGGTGCAGGCGGCCACGCCGACCTGCGGGTACCGCTGCAGGAAGGCGATGATCGCGTGCGTGGAGCCGACCCTGGCCGGTCCCGCGCAGGTCAGCGGCAGGCAGGTGCGCATCGGTTCGGCCTCGGCCGGTTCGGCCCGGCGCACGTCACGGCAGACCTCGAACCAGTTGCCCGGCCGGTGCCCCGGCCGGGTGTCGGCGAGCCAGAACCCGAAGCCGTAGTCCTCGCACAGCGCGCGCAGCCGGTCGCCCAGCTCGAACCGGCGCTCGGCGGAGGCGTCCGACAACGCGATCGAGAACCGCACCGCCAGCGAGGAACACGGCGACGGGGATTCCTTGCGGGTGCGGAGATCGTGCCCGCGCGTCTTGACCACGGTCGGCAGCTGGGCCGGGCACTGCAGGGTGAGCAGCGGCGCGCCGGCCACCCTGGCCGCGGTCTCGGAGATCTCCTTGGTCAGGTCGCGGACCGCGATCCCGTGCCAGTTCCGCGGTTCGCCGGGCTGCCGGTCCAGCACCACCAGTCCTTCGAAGGTGCGGGCCGACTCGTAGATGAAGGTCGGGTTCGGCAGCGCGGTGTGCCGGAACAGCCAGCCGTCGGCGAGCGGTTCCGGGCGCGAGCCGCCGCCGGGCTGGTCCTGGCCTTCGGTGGCGGCGCCGGTGCGCGTGCCGATCACCACGCCACCGCCGTTCGCCGCCGAGCACAGGGTCTCCACGAACACCGAATCCGGCGACAGCGCCAGTTCACGCAGATATCCCACGCGTGCCGCCACGTGGTGCACCTCGTAGTCCACTTTGGTCAGTGACTGCCGCGCGATCTCGAACCCGGCCCTGGCCAGGTCGGCGATGTTGCGGACCGAGGTTTCGCTCACTTCAGGCCGCCTTCGGGGCCGAAGCGGACGTTCGGCGGCAGCTGTTTCCTGGTGATCGGCCCGTTTCCGGCCCATTTCGGTGCTCCGATCCGGCTCAGCGGCATGCGCTCGTCCCGCCACGACCGCAGGCTGAACAGGATCAGCGCGGTCAGCACCGGGAGGACCACCGCGATGGTGAGGAAGACCTGCACCACCTCACCGCTGCTCTGCGCGGCGATCGCGGCGGCCAGCCCGGCGGGGGAGACGATGCAGAGCTGGCCCAGCGTGCGTGGCAGGGTCCGCAGGTAGGCGGCGACCGACCGGCGCGGTGGCAGCGCGAGCCGGGTGTAGAGGAAGCCGGGGACCAGCAGCAGCATGGTGATCACCGACTGCCCGTCACCGACGTTGCCCAGTGCCTCGGTGGCTTCCCGGCCGTACGGCAGCGGGCTGCCGACCAGCAACCAGCCCAGTCCCCACGCGGTCGCGGCCACGGCGAGCGCGTAGAACATGACGCTGCGCGGGCCCGCCTCCCCGGAATCCTTGAGCACCAGACCGGCGCGGATCCGCACCTGCTCGCCGTAACCGCCCGCACCGGCCGAGCGCCGCCAGTACGCCTGCGCCTGGTTGTCGGTGATGTTGCCGACCACCACCAGGTCCTGGCCGAGTTCGCGGGTGGTCACCTCCTCGGCGGCGGCCCGCAGGTTCTCCGCGTCGACCGCGGGATGCCGCAGCAGTGCGTTGTCGACGTCGTTGCCCGCCAGGCGCACCGCGTCGCCGGTGGTCGCGGCGGCGGCCAGCCGGTGGGTGACCGGCAGCGCGGCCTCCGCCAGCTCCACGCCGGACCGGCTGGCCTCCCACTTCCGGCGCCGCAGCAGATCGGCGAGCTGGCGCAGCACGGTCTGCGTCTGCAGTTCGAGGATCTTGCCCGCGGCGGACTTCCCGGCCGTGAGCGGGCGCTTGGCCAGCGACTTCAGGTCGGCGGCGAGGCTGCGCGCGAGCGGGCCGTCCGCGTCGGTGGTCAGGTACAGCCGCGTCAGGTCGACCTCGGGCGCGGTTCGCACCACCAGGTGGTAGGACCGCAGCGTGGCCGGGATCGTGGTGTCGTAGCGCGCGAAGTAGCCGCTGTGGCTGGCGCGCACGCGGCGCCAGTACTCGGCGAAGCGGCGCGGCCGGTCGTCGCTGACGTACAACGGGGTCTCGTAGCTCAGCCGGTGCTCGTCCACGGTGTCGTCCAGCGCGATCACCAGCAGGTAGTCGCGGACCGCCACGTCGAGCAGCTGCGCGTACTCCCGCAGCAGGTGCGCGTAACCGTCGAGAATGCGCAGCGCCATGTCACGGCACTGCCTGCCGTGCCCGGCCACCAGCCCTTCGGTGGGCTCGTGGGTGAACTCCTCGGCGGGGTGGTCGCGTTCGGTGAGCAGGGTGAGCAGCGCACGCTGCACCAGCCAGCGCGGTTCGTGCAGCCGGAACAGGAACGCGCTGAGGTCCTGCTTCGGCGAATGCGCGTGCTCGTCGCTGGCCAGGATCCCGCGCAGCAGGCGGTACAGGCCGGAGGCGAGCAGTCGCGAGGTCTCGTGCTGCGTCAGCCGCGGCAGCTGCTCGCCGGTGCCGTCGTGCACGTCGACGGGGGAGACGCTGCTGCGGGGCAGGCGGGCGATCGGCACCCAGAGCGTGGTGCCGCCGGGACGCGACGCGGTGCGCTCACCGTGTTCCTTGCCGATCAGGTCCTGGAGGTCCGCGGTCGCCTGCCGCTGGCCCTCGTCGAGCAGCTTGAGGCTGATGTCCACGTCGGTGGTGCGGCGGGCGGTGCCGTGCTCGACCACGGTCAGCCGCTCGGTCAGCCGCCGGACGTGGTTGAGCCGCAGCGCGGTGTCGAGCAGCGCCAGGCCGACCGCGGCGCCGTTGTGGGACAGGCGGGGCGGGGCACCGGGGATCGGTACCGTTTCGATCGCGTGCCGCAGGCTCGCCATCCCGTCCACGCTGCCCCCTCACGCTGTTCGGACCACTGTTCATCCCACATAGCTCGGGGCGGTGGCAAGAGCCGTGCGGAACCGGTCGAGCCGCGCGGTGTCCACCGGCGCGAGCGGCGGGCCGTCCGGGCCGGCCCAGCCGGTGACCGGGCTGATCCCGTGCAGGGCGTTGACCGCCCAGACCTCGGTGCCTTCGAGATCGGCGGGCAGCGCGTATTCCTCACTCAGCGGAATCCCGAGTTCGGCGACGGTCACCGACGGCAGCACCGGCAGGTCGCGAGCCGGGGCGCAGAGGTGGTCGCCGCGCCACCAGAGCAGGGCGGCGTGCGCGGTCTCCAGCACGCAGCCGGATTCGTCGAGGAGCAGCGCGTCGTCGGCGCCGGTTTCCTGCGCCCGCGCGCGGAGTTCGGTGAGCAGCGGAAGGTCGGGCCCCTTGAGCCGGGGGTGCCGGCGCACCACGGGCTCGGGCGGGATCCACAGCCGGGTTTCCGGGCGGGGCGGGGGAGCCGGGCGCAGCCAGAACACCAGCGAGCCGTCGGCGTGTGCCTCCACCCGCGGGAACCAGCGCTCGCGCACGGGCAGCTCGGCGACCATCGCCGCCCAGAATCTGTCCACAGAGGACTCACTGACCCTGGCGAGCGTGGTCGCACCCCGGGTGAACCGCGCGCGGTGGCGGCGCAGGCCGCGGACCGCGCCCCGGTCGAGCAACCAGGAATCCACCACGAGAGCGTCCGACGGCGGAACTTCCGTGGGCACCAGCCCGCCGGCCCACGTCCACCGGCGGCGATCGCTCATCCCCCGAAAATACCCAGTGGCCCCGCCAGATCGCCAGCACCAGCCGAACGCCCTCAACCCGATGTCACGAATGTGGCTTTCGAGACGTTTCGCGTCTCGAAAGCCACATTCGTGACAGTCGCTTCAGGGAACGGCCCAGCGGTCCCGGGCGCGCTAGTGGTCCCGGTGCGTGGCCAGCCGCGCCAGGGTTTCCAGGCCGATCGCGGCCCGGCGCTCCGGACGCGCCGCGCGCAGCCGCGCGCGTGCCTCCCCGAGCAGATCGTCCGCCTGCGCCCGGCACCACGCCCGGCCACCCGCCAGCTCCACCAGGTCGGCCGCCCTGGCCAGCTCCGCCTCGGTCAGCGCATCGGCCTGGTACAACTCCGCCAGCTCCCGCCCGGCCGGGGTGCCCGAGGTCAGCGCGGACACCACCGGCAGCGACTTCTTGCGGCTGCGCAGGTCGTTGTGCACCGGTTTCCCGGTCACCGCCGGATCGCCCCAGATGCCGAGCAGGTCGTCGATGAACTGGAAGGCCAGCCCGAGCTGGTCGCCGAACAACCGCAGTTCGCCGGCCCGTTCCGGCGTGGCGCCCCCGGCCAGTGCGCCGAGCGCGCACGAAGCGCCCACCAGCGAGCCGGTCTTGCGTTCGGCCATCCGGACGCATTCCGGTACCACCACGTCGATCCGCGTCTCGAACGACAGATCGGCGATCTGCCCCTCGACGAGGTCCTGCACCGCGTTCCCGAGCACGCGCAGCGCGGGCTGCCCGCTCGGCGCCAGCACGTCCATCGCCAGCGTGAGCAGCGCGTCCCCGGCGAGAATGGCCGCGCCGGTGCCGAAGACGTGCCAGGCGGTCGCGCGGTGCCGCCTGGTCACGTCCCCGTCCATCACGTCGTCGTGCAGCAACGAGAAGTTGTGCACCAGCTCGACCGCCACGGCCGCGGGCACCGCGCCCGGCCCGCCGCCCACCGCCTCGGCGCACAGCAGCACCAGCGCGGGCCGCAGCGCCTTGCCGCCGTCACCGTCGGCCGGCGCGCCGGTTTCGTCGAGCCAGCCGAAGTGGTACCCGGCGATGCGCCGCAGCGAGCCCGGCAGGGTGTCCACCGCCGCCCGGAGCGCCGGCTGGACCGAGGCCCGGCTCCAGGCCAGGATCTCGCCCGCGGTGCGCGGGTCGCCAATTGTTTCCACAGTGGACATTCGAGCGCCCTCCGGTCAGCGGGTGATCTCGACGTTCTCCAGCACACCCAGCGCGTCCGGCACCAGTACGGCCACCGAGAAGTAGGCGCTGACCAGGTAGGAGATGATGCCCTGGTCGTTGACGCCGGTGAACCGCACGCTCAGCCCCGGCTCGTACTCCTCGGGCAGCCCGGTCTGGTGCAGCCCGACCACGCCGTGCGCGTCCTCACCGGTGCGCATGGCCAGGATCGACGAGGTGCCGCCGTCGCTGATCGGGAACTTGTTCGACGGCAGGAACGGCACCCCGCGCCACGCGTGCACCGGCTTGCCGTCGAGCTGCTTGCCCTCGGGATAGATACCGCGCTTGTTGCATTCGCGGCCGAACGCGGCGATGGTCCGCGGATGCGCCAGGAACAGCTCGGTCTTGCGGCGGCGGCTGAGCAGTTCGTCGAGGTCGTCGGGGGTGGGCGGGCCGGTGCGGGTGTGGATGCGCTGTTTGAGGTCGGCGTTGTGCAGCAGGCCGAATTCGCGGTTGTTGATCATCTCGTGTTCCTGCCGCTCGCGCAGGGCTTCCACGGTCAGCCGCAACTGCTGCTCGGTCTGGTTCATCGGCTGGTTGTAGAGATCGGCGACGCGGCTGTGCACGCGGAGCACGGTCTGCGCGACGCTGAGCTGGTACTCGCGCGGGGACTGCTCGTAGTCGACGAACGTGGACGGCAGCTCGGCTTCGCCCTCGTGCCCGGAAGCGAGGTCGATCGCCGCTTCACCGTGCTTGTTCTGCGCCTTCTTGGGATTCGCGGCCACCCGCTCCAGATGCGCGCGCAGGCTTTCGGAACGGTCGAGCAGCGCATCGACCTCGCTGCGGGACAGCGAAAGCACCGTGCACGGGGTGACCGCCTTGACGGTGAACTCCCAGATGCCGTCCGGCTCGAGCAGCACCTGGTTGCCGAGGTGGTCGCCGTCGGCCAGCACGCCGAGCACGGTCAGGTCGCCGTACTGGCCGGTGCCGAGCTTGTTCACCTTGCCGTGCGCGATCAGCAGCACCTGGTCGGCCTGGTGGCCGAACTCGGCGATCACGTCACCGGGCGCGAACTCCTGCTGCCGGAACCGGTCGGCGATCCCGTTGAGGATCTCGTTGTCCTCGGCGTCTTCGAAGTCGCGCAACGCGGGCAGCTCACGCAGTTCCTGCGGGATCACCCGGATGTCCGACCCGGTGTTGGTGAAGGTGACGCGGCCGTCGCCGACGGCGTAGCTGAGCCTGCGGTTCACCCGGTAGGAACCGCCCGGCACGTCCACCCACGGCAGCATCCGCAGCAGCCAGCGCGGCGAGATGCCCTGCATCTGCGGCACGGACTTGGTGGTGGTGGCCAGGTTCCGCGCGGCCGCGGTCCCCAGGCTCTGCTGCTTCGGCTGTCCGGTGTCCACCCCGAGATCGGGTTCGGTGACTGTCATATCGCCTTCCTGGGTCGTGCCGGCATTCCTGGACCGCGGGTGCGCGGTGCGCCGCGCACCCGCGCGGGTGGGGTCAGCCTTCGCGGCCGATTTCCACGTTCTCCAGCACGCCGAGCGCGTCGGGCACCAGGATCGCGGCGGAGTAGTAGGCGCTGACCAGGTAGGAGATGATCGCCTGGTCGTTGATGCCCATGAAGCGCACCGACAACCCCGGCTGGTACTCGTCGGGGATGCCCGTCTGGTGCAGGCCGATCACGCCCTGGGCCGCTTCGCCGGTCCGCATCAGCAGGATCGAGCTGGTGCGGGTGTCGCTGACCGGGATCTTGTTGCACGGCAGGATCGGCACGCCGCGCCACGCGGGCACGCGGTGGCCTTCGATCTCGGCGCCGGTCGGGTAGAGCCCGCGCCGGTTGAACTCGTGGCCGATCGAGGCGATGGTGCGCGGGTGGGCGAGGAAGACCGCGGGGTCCTTCCACACCAAGGCGAGCAGTTCGTCGAGGTCGTCGGGGGTGGGCGGGCCGGTGCGGGTGTGGATGCGCTGTTTGAGGTCGGCGTTGTGCAGCAGGCCGAATTCGCGGTTGTTGATCATCTCGTGTTCCTGCCGCTCGCGCAGGGCCTCGATGGTCAGCCGCAACTGCTGCTCGGTCTGGTTCATCGGCTGGTTGTAGAGGTCGGCGACGCGGCTGTGCACCCGCAGCACGGTCTGCGCCACGCTCAGCTCGTATTCGCGGGGGGTGAGTTCGTAGTCGACGAAGGTGGACGGCAGATCCGGCTCGCCCTCGTGGCCGGAGGACAGGTTGATCTCGGCTTCGCCGTGGTCGTTCTGCGGCCGGGTGCGGGTGCTCAGCGACCGCCGGACGTGCTCACGCAGTGCTTCCGAACCGCCGTTCAGCTCACCGAGCGACTGTGCCCGCAGGGTCAGCACGATGCACGGGGTGACGGCCTTGACGGTGAACCCCCACTGGGCCTGCTCCCCGGAAAGCACCTCGTCACCGAGGTATTCGCCGTCGGCGAGCACACCGAGCACGGTCTGGTCGCCGTAGCGGCCCCGGCCGATCCGGTTCACCTTGCCGTGTGCGATCAGCAGCACCTGGTCGACCGGGCGGCCCTCTTCGACGATCACGTCGCCGGGCTGGAACTCCTGCTGCTGGAACCGGTTCGCCAGCGCGGCGAGCAGGTCGTCGTCCTCGAAGCCGCGCAGGGTGGGCAGTTCGCGCAGCTCCTGCGGGATGACCCGGACCTCCGAGCCGGTGTTGGTGAAGCTGACCCGGCCGTCGCCGAGGGTGTAGCTCAGCCGCCGGTTCACCCGGTACGCGCCGCCCTGCGCCTGCACCCAGGGCAGCACCCGCAGCAGCCAGCGCGAGGAGATGCCCTGCATCTGCGGCACGGACTTGGTGGTGGTGGCCAGATTTCGGGCGGCCGCGGTACCCAGGCTCGACTGGGGCCGTCCCTCCCCGACATCCGGCTCGGCCGACTCGGTCACAGTCACTGCGAATCCACCCATCCTTGGTCTGTGTGTTCTGTGGTCGTGTTCTGTGCTCGGAAAGTCGTCACCGGCACGGTGAAATACCCGCCCGCAATCCACTGATCGGCGAGTCGGGGCGGTAATGAGAAGGTGAAGGTTTTCCGATGCCGATCCCGGTGATCGGACCGGGGCTCGACGTCAGCGACGGTAGCACCGGGCGTGGTGACACGGGAGTCACCCGAAAGTGCTTTCGGGCAAATGAGTTAGTGCATTCCGGAATTCCCCCGGAATGACGCTGACCACAGTTTTCGGCGAACCCACGGTAACGGCCGGTGGACGCCGGTGCACGGACGGCCCAGTTCGGCTGCCGGTAATCGGCTGTTCGGGGGGTGCGCAGGCCCGCCCGGCGGCAGCGGACTGCCCCGAACGGGCCGCTCGCGGCGGCCGGGTGGCGGCGCTGCGCGACTGTCCGGAGTGGAGGATCCGGTGGTGCGGGGGGCGATTTCGGTGACTGCAGGTGAGCGTCGGCCCCTCGGTCGGACTAGCGGTGAATCGGTCGTGGCCCGGCGACCGGGGCCGACTGCTCGTGCCGGTTCACCGGTACTCGCGGAAATGCTCCGAATCGGTGGTGGGATTGGCCGCCTGCAATCAACAGGATGAACTGGCTCATGCTGCCTTGTGGGTCCGCCTATCGGTGGATAGCTTGGTGCGCGGCCTGCCTCGCAAAGGGGAGCCGGTGGATTTTCACCAAATCGCGTGATTGCGCGAAAAATCGTTCGGGAGGCACTGGGACAACTGTTCGCGCTGTCATTTTCAGGCTGGGCCACTGCTGTTCGGCGGTGGCGGTGACAATCGTGTCCGGTGAACTGGGAGTTCGATGAACATCGTTCTGAGCGGCGTGTTGTGGGTCGCCGGCGCCGCGGTCGTCGCGGGGGTGACCGCGTATCTGGTGCGGCGGTTCGGGCTGGACGAGGGCCGCCCCGGCAACAACGACGCGGCCGGGCAGGTGTTCACCATCGTCGCCGGTCTCCACGTGGTTTTGGTGGCCTTCGTGCTCATTTCGCTCTACGACGGGGTGGCCGCGGTCAGCGAGAAGTCCTACGAGGAGGCCGACGGCCTGGTGGCGGTCGCCTGGGCGGCGGACTCGCTGCCGGGGCCGGTGGCCGAGCAGGCGCGGCGGTCCGCCGCCGAGTACGCCTCGACGGTGACCAACGAGGAGTGGCCGAAGCTGCGGGCGGGGGAGCCGGTGCCCAAGACGGCCGAGCGCCAGCTGGAGGAACTCCGCGTGGCGATCGTCGAGACCGAGATCCCGGAGGACGAGTTCTCGGTCGGCCGCAAGACCGAGGCGCTGGACAAGCTGTGGGAGGTCTACCAGGCACGCCAGGCGCGGCTGAACGGGACGGACACGGCGGGCGTCGGGGCGGTGGTCTGGTTCGTGCTGGTGCTGGGCAGCGTGATCACGGTGCTGCTGCCGAACCTGTTCGGCGGGACCAAACTGCTCACGCACGTGATCATCGTGTCCACCCTGGCCGGGACGATCACGCTGTTGTTGTTCGCCATCTACCAGCTGCAAAACCCCTTCGGCGGTGGCGCGAAGGTGGAGCCGGACGCCTTCCGCTGGGCCGTGGACCGGCTGGCCTGATGGGCCCCGCACGCTACGGCGCCGCCCTGGCGGCGGGCGTCACGCTGACACTGGCGGGCCCCCTGCCGACCTCAGCGGCCGCGACCGGACCAGACGAGCTGGCTGCTTCGGCCGGGCCGGACGCTCGGACCGCGGCGGTCGGGGCCGAGCCGCGGTTGTGCCTGATCGGGTCGCTGTGCCTGCCGAACCCGCCGTGTCCGCCACAGAAGCCTCCGCCGCCGCCACCGCCGGTGCCGCCGCCCCCACCTCCGCCGCCCCCGGCACCATCGCCACCACCATCACCGCCGCCACCGCCGGAGCCGCCACCGGAGCCGCCGCCGCCACCACCGCCGCCGGAGCCACCGCCACCGGAGCCGCCACCGCCGTCACCGGAGCCGCCGCCGACGGAAACGCCGGAGCCACCCGTGACCCAGCCGGAGACCACTCCGCCGGAGACCGAGACCACCCCGCCCGGAACCAGCTCGCCGCCGACCAGCCGGCAGGCCGTGGCACCCCCGCCCCAGGAGGCCACGCCGCCGGAACCGGAATCGGCGCCGCCCCCTTCCGCGAGGAAGCGGGCGGCGCCGATCGAGCCGGCCGCCGAGGCGAAGCCGGAACGCGGGCTGGACACCGAGGACAAGCGCCGGTGGGGGCTCGCCGTGGTGGTGCTCACGCTGGGCGCGGGCGCCGTGGTGCGATCGATCGCCCGCCACCGCTGAGCAACGCGCCGTTCAACACGGCTCAGGCGTCGGTGAGTTCTTCGATGAGGGCATCCACGTCGAAGAAGGCTTCTTCGGCGCCGATCGGCACGATGGCGGCCGCGGCGTCGATGAAGGTTTCCACGTCCACGCGCAGCAGTTCCACCACCGCGTAACCGCCGGGTGACTCGAACTCCACGGCGAGGAACTGCTCGTCGCGCGCCAGCTCGGGCCGGATCCGGACGTCGCCCTCGCCGACCGGGCCGATCAGGCCGGCGATCAGCAGGTCACGGGCGAAGCTCCACTCGACCCAGGTGCCGTCGCCCGCCTGGAAGGACAGAACGACCCCGAACGGCTCCGCCGCCGAGTACGAGAAGCGGGAGAGCACGGGCGCGTCCGCGTCGCTGAGGGACACGAACTGGTGCTGGTGTACGGCGTCGTTCATCTCGGGCCACCTTCTTCCTTCACTTCGGTCGCCACTGAGATGGCCCGGCACGGGCCGCCTTACGCGAGTCGCGCGGCGGTTCACCCGAACCGGTGTACCGTGCTGGTCACGGGCAGTCAGAAAACCGCCACTACCAGCGACAGAAGGAGAAGCGACCCCGATGAGCGCAACGGAGCTGCTGGCCTCGGTCCAGGCCGAACTGGCCCCGCGCGACCGCGAGAACAGGCTGGTCCCGCTGATCACCGCCGGCGAGGCGCCGCGCTCGGTCTTCGCCACCATCGCCGCCGAGGAACTGCGCATTGTGCGCAGCGACTGGCGCAGCTGCCTCACCCTCGCCGCGCGCAGCGAAGAGCCCGCCGTGCGGGAGTTCTTCGCCGACCTCGCCGCCGGTGAACGGCTCGCCCTCGGCAAGCTGCCCGCGCTCGCGGCCGCCGCCGGGCTGGACGATGCCGCGCTCGACGCCTACGAACCGCAGGCCGGGTGCCAGGCCTACCCGGCGTACTTCGCCTGGCTCGCGCTCAACGGCGAACCGTCCGATGTGGTCATCGCGCTCTACTCGAACTTCGCCGCCTGGGGCAGTTACTGCGCGGCGATCACCGGCGCGATGCGCGAGCAGTACGGCTTCGACGACGAGGCGTGTGCCTTCTTCGACTTCTTCGCCACCCCCGCGCCGGGCGCCGACGAGCAGGCCGCCGCGGCTGTCCAAACCGGACTCGACGCGGGCCGCGGTGATCGTGAGGCCCGTCGCTACGCCCGCCTGTTCCAGAGCTACGAGCTGATGTTCTGGAACACGCTGGCCGATCAGCCCGGCTGAGCCGCGTTCGCCCGGGGCAGCGCGCCGAGCGCGCCCCGGGCGCGCAGGCCGAGAAACGCCGCCACCACCTGCGGGTCGAACTGGCTGCCGCGGCCGTCGAGCAGTTCGCGCTCGGCCTCGGCCTCGGTGCGGGCGCGCTGGTACGGCCGGTCGGCGAGCATCGCCGCCCAGCTGTCGCAGACCGCCAGGATCCTGGCCTCGAACCGGATCGCGGTGCCGGCGAGCCGGTCCGGGTAACCCTCGCCGTCGAAGCGCTCGTGGTGCTGGCGGATCACGTCGGCCACCTCGCCCAGCCCCGGCACGGCCAGCACCAGCCGGTACCCGTAGACCGGGTGCTGGCGCACCTGCGCCCATTCGTCGGCGGTCAGCGGCCCGCGCTTTTCCCAGATTTCCTTGGGTATCAGGATTTTCCCGACGTCGTGCAGTCGCCCGGCGAGTTCGGCGAGCCGCACGCTGGCGGGGGAGCGGCCCAGTTCCTCCGCGACCAGCGCGGCCCAGCGGCCCACCGCGCGCCCGTGTTCCCGTGTGGACAGCCAGCCGTCCACTTCGTCGGCGATCCGCTGCAGATAGGTGATCCCGGCGTCGGAGTCGGGTTCCTCGGCCGGCCAGTCGACCACCCGGTCGCGGCCGCGGTTCTTCGCGGCGTAGAGCGCGCGGTCGGCGGCGCCGACCAGATCGGCGGGTGTCTTGCCGTGCAAGGGAAAGCTCGCCGTGCCCACCGAGATCGTGACCTCGATGGGGCGGTGCCCGTCGTCGATGTCGATCGGGCTGTCGGCCACCGCGCGGCGGATTCGCTCGCCGATCACCGCCGGTTCCTCACCGCCGGTGCCGCGGATCAGCAGCGCGAACTCCTCACCGCCGTAGCGGGCCAGGATGTCGGTGTCCCTGGTGGCGTGGCGCAGGCGGCGGCCGATCTCCACCAGCACCCGGTCCCCGGCGGGGTGGCCGTACCGGTCGTTGATCGACTTGAAGTGGTCGACGTCGGCGATCAGCACCGCCAGCGGCGTACCGGCCCGCCGCGCGCGGGCGATCTCGGCGGGCAGCTCGGCCTCGAAGAAGCGCCGGGTGCGCAGGCCGGTGAGACCGTCGGTGATGGCCAGCCTGCGTTGCTCGGAGACCAGGCCCGCCAGCCGCGCGATGGTCAGCACGAACAGGATCGCGCAGGCGCAGCCGACCACCGGGATGGAGGAGTAGGCACCGTTCGCGTACTGCACCAGCAGGGTCGCCGGGGCGATCAGCGCGGCCGCGCACAATGCGGTGATGCGCAGCGGGCCGGGGCCGCGGTCGGGGGCCGCGCCGGGGTCGGCGATCCGGGCCATGGTCGGGTGCAGGGCCGCGGCGCCGAGCGCGAGATTGCCGGAAAGCCAGAAGGCGTCGAGGAAGTTGCCCGCCGCGTAGGTCTGGTTGAGCTGCTGGAAGACGTACACGCTGTCGGCGGCGAAGAAGGCCAGCAGGTTGGTCGACAGCAGCACGAAGGCGGTGTTGCGGCGGCCCCGGCCGAGGATCAGCCGCACCGCGACGGCGAACATCGCCAGGTCCATCATCGGGTAGGCGACCGACGCCACCTTCACCAGCACGGGTGAATGCGCCTCGGCCTGCGGCCCGATCAGGTACAGCCACGACAGCATGCCCGCGACCACCGCCAGCAGCGCGGCGTCGAGCAGGCTCGGCACGTCACGGCCGGCGTTGCGGCGGCGGATCAGCAGCACCAGCCCGGCCACCACCAGCGGGTAGTGCGACAGGTAGAGCACGTCGGCCACGGCCGGGAAGCTGGTGTCGGCCAGGATGAAGTGCGTGACGTAGAAGTTCGCGTCGGCGGCGGCGTAGATCACCTGGCTCAGCCCGAGCAGCACCCACGGCAGCCAGGACCGCGGCCGGTTGCGCACGCAGCCGAACAGCACCGCGGCCGCGGCCGAGGCGCTCACCAGGCAGTACAGCGTGACCCGCAGGGCGGGCGGGCCGCCGGTGCGCACGGTGGTGTAGTAGGCGGCCACGGTGAGCCCGCCGGCCAGCAGATACCCCACCCAGAGCCGCCCGCCGCGGGATCCAGATCTGCGCTTCTCCACGCCCTCTTCCGGTTTCGTGCGATCGGTCGCCGAATCGTCACCGTACGCTACCGCGTCAGCCGAACAGGGCAAGCCCTTCGGGTGAGCGGCCCAGTGGCCTTGGCCGTTCGCCGAAACCGGCGAAAGAAATCGAACCGGTTCGCGCGCGGACCCGTGTTCGTGCTGCCGGTGCGTGGCACGGTTACGCGGTCACTTACGCGCCCACGGGCGGGGAGGAGAGCTGGATGGCGGCGTTGTGGTCCCGGAACCGGGAACCCGCGGCCGACGAGGCGCTGATCCGATCGGTCTACGAGGAGCACGGCCGCGCACTGCTGGCCTACGCGACCCGCCTGACCGGGGACCGGGCGGCCGCGGAGGACGTGGTCCAGGAGACACTGGTGCGGGCGTGGCGCAATCCGGACGTGCTGGTCAACGGCAAGGGCTCGGTCCGCGGCTGGCTGCTGACCGTGGCCCGCAACATCATCACCGACCGGTTCCGGGCGAAGTCGGCGCGGCCGCCGGAGGTGCCAGAGGTGCCGGAGAAGCCGCCGGTGCAGCGCGACCACGCGGATTCGGTGGTGGATTCGGTGGTGGTGCTCGAGGCACTGGACCAGCTCTCGGCCGACCACCGGGACGTGCTGGTGAAGATCTACTTCGAAGGGCGCAGCGTGAGCGAGGCGGCGGCGGCGCTCGGGGTGGCACCGGGCACGGTGAAATCGAGATCGCACTACGCACTGCGAACATTGCGGAACACGTCGCTGGGACGGCAGCTGGCGCTGAAGGGGGTGGCCGGATGAACACGGGGCACGACGCGCAGTTGCTCGGCGCCTACGCGCTGGGCGCGCTCGACGAGTGGGAGGTGCGCGCGGTGGAGGAACACGTCGCGGCCTGCCCGCGGTGC
This sequence comes from Amycolatopsis albispora, assembly GCF_003312875.1. Lineage (NCBI taxonomy): Bacteria > Bacillati > Actinomycetota > Actinomycetes > Pseudonocardiales > Pseudonocardiaceae > Amycolatopsis > Amycolatopsis albispora. Next base: position 2,482,734 of record NZ_CP015163.1, on the reverse strand, counting down.
GCCGCCGAGTTGGCCGAGCTGCGGCGGTTGCACGACGCGCTCGGCGAGGTCCCGCCGGAGGCGATGCTCGACGGCCCGCCCGAGGGCGGGGATCTGCTGCTGCAGCGCACGCTGCGGCAGGTGCGTGCGGAACGCGGCGGGCAGGAGCGCAAGCGGCGTTTCGCCGTCGGCGTGGCGGCGGCCGTGGTGGCCGCGGCGTTCCTGGGTGGCGGGGTGATCGTCGGCCAGCAGTCGGCGCCGGACGCGCCGGAGGTGGTCGCGCTGCCGCCGGGCACGAAGACCGGTTCCGGCACCGACGCGGCGACGGGCGCGAGCATGACCGCGACGGTGAAACCGGCGGCGGGCTGGGTGCGGATCAGCACCGACATCAAGGGCATTCCCGCCGGGCAGAAGTGCCGGATCATGGTGGTGGGCAAGGACGGCACGCGGGCCGAGGCCGGCAGCTGGCTGGTTTCACCGGCCGGTGAACGCGATGGGACCAAATTGGACGGTGCGGCACTGGTCGCGCCGGACCAGGTGGCCGCGGTCGAAGTGGAGAACTTCGACGGGAAGACCTTCGTCTCCGTACCGGTGTGACGGCCCGGGGGTGACTTTCGATGGAGGGTTCGCTCATCCGAAAGCCACCCCCGGGTCAGCCCGGAGGTTGATGTGGGCGCACCGGCCGGTTCCTAGGCTGGACGCGTCCTGATACCAACCTGTGGGGGCGTGATGCGAAGATCTCTGGCAGTCGTGCTGACGGCGGCTTCGGTGGTGGTGCTGGCACCGCAGGCCCAGGCGGCGGAGGCGGCACCGCAGTGGGCGCCGTGCGCGGATTCGCCGCAGCTGCTGTGCGCGAAGCTGACCGTTCCGCTGGACCACCGCAACCCCGCCGGTGAGCAGCTCGAACTGGCGATTTCCCGGCTCCCCAGCGCAAAACCGGCCCAGCGGCGCGGTGTGCTGCTGCTCAACCCCGGCGGTCCGGGCGGCCCGGGGCTGAGCATGCCCGCCGATCTCGCGGCGGCCGGGCTGCCGGCGAGCGTGCTCGACACCTACGACCTGATCGGCTTCGACCCGCGTGGCGTCGGCCAGAGTTCGCCGGTCACCTGTGATCTGCGGCCGGACCAGCTGGTCAGCAACGTGCCGCCGTACGCGAAGGACGCCGCCGACGTGGCGTCCAGGGCCCAGGTCGCGCAGGGGCTCGCGCAGCAGTGCGCCGCTTCGGTTTCCGGGCCGCGGTTGCCGTTCATCACCACCGCGAACACCGCGCGCGACATGGACCTGATCCGCGAAGCCCTCGGCGAGCCGAAGATCTCGTACTTCGGCGGTTCGTACGGCAGTTATCTCGGTGCCGTCTACGCCACGCTGTTCCCCGAGCGCACCGACCGGATCGTGCTGGACAGCGCGACCGGCACCGGCGGGCTCGACCCGGCCGGCGCGCGTCGCCTCGGCCAGGGCATGGAAGACCGCTTCCCGGACTTCGCGCGCTGGGCGGCCGATCGCGACGGCACCTACGAACTCGGCCGGAAACCGCGTGAGGTCAAGGCGAAGTACTTCGAACTGGCCGCGAAGCTCGACGCCGACCCGGTGGCCGGGATCGATGGCGCGTTGTTCCGCCACCTGACCTTCGGCGCTCTCTACGGGGACGCGAACTTCCCGGTCCTCGCCCAGCAGTGGCAGGCGCTGGACCGCGCCGACGCACCGGCCACCACCGCGGCCGCGGTGGACCTGGGAAACCTTCTGTCCTCGCAGCTGTACGTGGTGTGCGGTGACAGCGACTGGCCGGAGGAGGTCCGGACCTACCAGCGCAACGTCGAGCAGGACCGCAAGCGCTACCCGATGTTCGGCGCGGCCTCGGCGAACATCTGGCCGTGTGCGTTCTGGGCGGCCGAACCGGCCGAGCCGCCGGTGCGGATCACCGATGCGGGACCGTCCACTGTGCTCATCGTGCAGAACCGGCGCGACCCGGCGACGCCGCTGGCCGGGGCACGCGAGATGCGCCGTGCGCTCGGTGACCGCGCCCGGATGGTGACCGTCGACCAGGGCGGGCACGGCGCGTACCTGTCGGAGAACGCCTGCGCGAACAACACGGTCACCCGGTTCCTGGTGGACGGCACGCGCCCGCACCACGACGTCGCGTGCGGGGCCGACCGGTCGGCGTTCAGCGGGCTGGGCGACGAACAGCGGCAGGCCCGCGAGCGCGCGTACGCGAAGGTGCACGAGCACCCCGCGGTCTAGGATGACGGGATGGGACACGGGGTCGAGGGCCGCGCGGCACCTCCGGCGTCACTGGACGCCGAGGGCGCGGCGGCCGTCGCGGCCACGCTGCAGGCGCTGGCCACCCCGTCCCGGCTGCTCATCCTGACCACGCTGCGCCACGGCGCCTGCTCGGTGGCCGAGCTGGCGGAGGCGGTGGGCATGGAGCAGTCCGCGGTCTCGCACCAGCTCCGCCTGCTGCGCACGCTGAACCTGGTCACCGGCAGGCGCCAGGGCCGCAGCGTGGTCTACAGCCTCTACGACAGCCACGTCGCGATGCTGCTCGACGAGGCGGTGTTCCACGTCGAGCACATCCGCATGGGGCTGCGGGAGTTCCTGGCCTGAGCGGATAGCATCGGCGCTGTCATGAGTGCGACTCTTCTCGCCAGGGACCTGGCCGCCGGGCACGGCGATCGTGTGCTGTTCTCCGGGCTCGACCTGGTGGTCGCCCCCGGCGACGTGGTGGGCCTGGTCGGGGCGAACGGCGCAGGCAAGTCGACGCTGCTGCGCACGCTGGCCGGGCTGGTGCCGCCGGAGCAGGGCACGATCCGGCTGAACCCGCCGAGCGCGACCGTCGGGCACCTGCCGCAGGAACCGGAACGCCGCCAGGGGGAGACCGTGCGGCAGTTCCTGGCCCGCCGCACCGGCGTCGCCGAAGCGCAGCACGCGCTCGACGAGGCGACCGAGGCGCTCACCGAGGGCAGGCCGGGCGCCGACGACGCCTACGCCACCGCGCTGGACCGCTGGCTCGCGCTCGGTGGTGCCGACCTGGAGGACCGCGCCGCCGACGTGGTCGCCGACGTGGGCCTGGACGTCGGGCTGGACCAGGCGATGACGGCGCTCTCCGGCGGGCAGGCCGCCCGCGCGGGCATGGCGTCGCTGCTGCTCAGCCGCTACGACATCTTCCTGCTCGACGAGCCGACCAACGACCTGGACCTCGACGGGCTCGACCGGCTGGAGAAGTTCGTCGCCGGGCTGCGCGCGGGCACCGTGCTGGTCAGCCACGACCGCGAGTTCCTGGCCCGGACGGTGACGCGCGTGGTCGAGCTGGATTTCGCGCAGCAGCAGGTGAATTCCTACGGCGGCGGTTACGAGTCCTATTTGGAGGAACGCGCCATCGCGCGGCGGCACGCGCGCGAGGAGTACGAGGAGTACGCCGACACGCGCGCGGCGCTCGAAGCGCGGGCGCGGACCCAGCGCAACTGGATGGACAAGGGCGTGCGCAACGCGCGCCGGAAGTCCTCCGACGGCGACAAGATGGCGAAGAAGTTCCGCGCGGACGCCACCGAGAAGCAGGCGTCGAAGGTCAAGCAGACCGAGCGGATGATCGAGCGCCTGGACGCGGTGGAGGAGCCCCGCAAGGAGTGGGAGCTGCGGATGGAGATCGCCGCCGCGCCGCGGTCGGGCGCGGTGGTCGCCACCGCGCGGGCGGCGGTGGTGCGGCGGGGCGGGTTCACCCTAGGGCCGGTGGACCTCCAGCTCGACTGGGCCGACCGGGTGGCGATCACCGGCGCGAACGGCGCGGGCAAGTCCACCCTGCTGGCCGCGCTGCTCGGCCGGATCGAACCGGACGAGGGGCAGTGCGCGCTCGGTTCCGGCGTGGTCGTCGGTGAGGTGGACCAGGCGCGCAAGCTGTTCTTCGGCGAAGAAACCCTGCTCGACGCGTTCGCCGCCGAGGTGCCGGACCTGGTGCCCGCCGACGTCCGGACGCTGCTGGCGAAGTTCGGCCTGAAGGCGGCGCACGTGCTGCGCCCGGCGACGAGCCTTTCCCCGGGCGAGCGCACCCGCGCGGCGCTGGCGCTGCTCCAGGCGCGCGGGGTGAACCTGCTGGTGCTCGACGAGCCGACCAACCACCTGGACCTGCCGGCGATCGAGCAGCTGGAGTCGGCGCTGGCGTCCTACTCCGGCACGCTGCTGCTGGTCACGCACGACCGCCGCATGTTGGACGCCGTAGAGGTGACCCGGCGCCTCGAAGTGGCCGAGGGCCGGGTCACCGAACGCTGACTCAGCGGCGGAAGCGCCAGGTTTTGCTGTCGAAGGCAATGCAGATGCCGGGGGAGAGCACCACCACCCGCAGCGTGCCGTCGCGTTCGTCGTAGTCGATGCCCTCGGTTTCGAACTCGCCGGAGCAGCCGCTCTCCAGCGGCAGCTGGCCCAGCGCGGTGACCCGGCCGGTCACGTCCGAGCCGCCGAGCGCACCGGCGAGATCCACCTGCAGCAGCGGCTTCTTGATGCCGAACAACGCGCCTTCCGGATCGTTGGACGAGCACAGCAGCTGGGTCGCGGTGACGAAGTCGCAGCCCTGGATGTCACGCACGGGCCGGTCGAGGCGGATGGAGAAGGCGTACGGCAGGTTCTCCGCCGGGTTCTTCGCGACGATGCCCGGCGTCGGGTGCACCAGGAGCCGGTCCATCGTGCCCCATTCGCCCGCGACCATCCACGCGCCGTCGGGGGAGACCGCGGCGAACGAGTTGTTGCTGGCCTCCCAGGATTCCAGCGCGTGCTGGTACTCGGCCCACGAACCGTCCGGGGCCTGCACGCGGAACAGCTTCGCGCCGCGGTCGTCGCGCTGGTACGGCTCGATGTAGTAGCCCTTCGCGGTGCCGGGGTCGCCGACGTGGTTCCAGCCGCGGGCGGCCAGTCCCGGCGGAATGGTGCCGATGCCGGTGTAGCGGATGGTGGTGCCACCGGGGCGTTCGATGGTGGCCAGGCCCTGGCTCTCGTCGAGCGGGCGGGCCACGTCGGAGCCGATCTTCTGCCACGGCCCGGTGGCGTGGGCGGGGGCGGCGGCGAGCAGGAGGGCGGGGACCAGAAGGAACGCGGCGACAATCTTGTTGAGGCGCATGGGAATCTCGTACCAGCCGCCGACCGCGGGCAGAACCCGCCGGAAGGTGGTTTAAACCAACTTCGCGTGAACCGTTGACGGCTGTGGCCGGGCTCACTACGCTGACGGAAACCGTCTGGAAAGTTAACAGATTAATTTACCGGGAGACGCCCAGTGCGAGCAGGAAGCCCACGGCTGCTGCGCGAGATCAACGACCGCGCCGCGATCGACACGTTGCTGCGCGAAGGGCCGCTGACCAGATCCGACCTGGAGTACGTGATCGGCCTGTCCAAGCCGGCCACCGCCCAGCTGCTGACCCGCCTGGAGCAGGACGGGATCGTGGTCAAGGACGGCGTGCGCGGGGGCGGGCGCGGCCCGCGGGCCCAGCTCTGGTCGGTCAACGGCGCGGTGGCGCACGTGGCCGCGGTCGACCTGACCCCGCACGGCGCCGAGTTCGCCATCGCCGACATCACCGGCAAGGTGCTCACCGAGTACAGCGCGCCGCTGCCGGTCGAGGCCGGTGCCGACGTGGCGGGTGCCTTCCGCGAGGCGACGGTCGCGGCGACGGCGAGCGCGAACCTGGCGCTGGACGACCTCAAGCACGTGGTGATCGGCGCGCAGGGCGCGCTCAACCCGAAGACCGGGCACCTGGAGTCCGCGCCGCACCTGCCCGGCTGGTCCGGGTTCGACCTGCCGGGCAAGCTCAGCGAAGCGCTCGGGGTCGGCGTGACCATCGAGAACGACGTGAACCTGGTGGCGCTGGAGGAAATGATCTCCGGTGAGGCCGCCGAGCTGCGTGACTTCGTGCTGGTCTGGCTCAGCGAAGGCGTCGGTGGCGCGGTGGTCGTCGGCAGGCGGCTGCTGCGTGGCGCCACCGGTGGCGGCGGTGAGATCGACTGGCTGCGCATCCCGGGCACCGACGGCGGCGAAAGCGGGCGCTTCGGCGACCTGGTCGACTCGCCCGCCATCGTCGAACTGGCCGCACGCCACGGTTTCCGCGGTGACACCGGCTGGGCGGTGGTCGGTGAGGCTGTCCGAAGTGGACAGGACGGGCAGGCGTTCCTGGCCGCCTTGGCCCGCCGCGTGGCCATGGGCGTGGCCAATGTGGTCAGTGTGGTCGACCCGGAAACCGTGCTGCTGTGCGGGGAAGTCAGCCGCGCGGGTGGTGCGGTGCTGGCCGGGCTGGTCGCCGGAGAACTGCACCAGCTGGTCATCCCGCGTACGCCGGTCGGCCTGGCCTCGGTGCCCGGCAACCCGGTGCGGGCGGGCGCGCTGCACTCGGCGCTGTCCGTGGTGCGTGAGCAGTTGTTCGGCCTGGCGCCGGCCACGGCCGTCCCCATCTCCTGACAGACCGATCCCCATCCCTACCTAGGAGTGCCTATGCGAGCGTTGAAACTGCTTCTCGGCATCGCGTCGGTTTCGCTGCTCACGGCCTGTTCCGGCGCGGCGAGCGGACCGGCGGGCGGCGGTGAGCTCGGGGCGGCGCCCGGCAAGGACGAAGCGCTCACGCTGACCGTGTACAGCAAGTTCACCTCGCGTGAGTACGACGTGGTGACCAAGGGCCTGGAGAAGATCAAGACCAGGTTCCCGAACATCCAGATCAAGCACGAGGGCAACCAGGACGACGACAAGCTCACCCAGTCCATCCGCGGGGGCAACCCGCCGGACGTGGCGATCTCCTTCTTCACCGACAACCTCGGCGCCTGGTGCTCCACCGGCAGCTTCCTCGACCTCAAGCCCTACATCGACCGGGACCAGCTCGACCTGAACGTGATCCCGGAGGCGGTGCGCAGCTACACCGAGTTCGAGGGCAAGCGGTGCGCGATGCCGATGCTCGCCGACGTATACGGCTTCTACTACAACAAGGACATGTTCGCCGCGGCCGGGCTGTCCGCCCCGCCGAAGACCACCTCCGAGCTGCTGGAGATGTCCAAGCGGCTGACCCAGTTCAACCCGGACGGCTCGATCAAGGTCGCCGGTTTCCTGCCGTCCATGCCGCACTACTCGAACCAGGCGCAGATCTGGGCGCCGAACTTCGACGCGCACTGGCTGGGCGCCGACGGCAGGTCGAACCTCGCGGGCAGCCCCGAGTGGAAGGCGATGTTCGAGTTCCAGAAGCAGCTGATCGACTCCTACGGCGGGCCCCAGAAGGTCGAGCAGTTCAAGTCGGGCCTCGGTGACCAGTACTCGGCCGACCACGCCTTCCACCGCGGCAAGATCGCGATGATGTTCGACGGCGAGTACCGGACCGCCTTCCTGGCCGACCAGGCGCCCGAGGTCAACTACGGCACCGCGCCGCCGCCGGTGCTCGACAGCAAGCCGGACCGCTACGGCGGCGCCTTCACCACCGGCACCATCATCGCCATTCCCAAGGGCGCCAAGAACCCCGGCGCGTCGTGGGAACTGGTCAAGCACATGTCGACCGACACCGACACGCTGGTGGAGCTGGGCAACGGGCTGAAGAACGTGCCCAGCACCGAAACCGCGCTCAAGGACCCGCGGCTGGAGGTCAGCGAGCAGTTCCGCGAGTTCCTCACCATGTTCTCCAGCGGCAAGCTGCTGCCGAACCCGACCACGCCGATCGGCGACGCGCACCTCAAGGCGGTCAACGACTTCGCCGAGCGCTGGCAGGCGGGCAACGAGCCGAACCTGGAGGAGGGCCTGCGGAAGGTCGACGCGCAGATCAACGACGAACTGGCCCAGAAGTCCGGCGGGAAGTAAGCGAGACGATGACCGCCACCCTGGGCCGCGCGGTCGCGCCGTCCCCGGCCCCGCCAGCGCGGCGGGGCCGGGGAGCGCGTGGCCGCCGCCGCTGGACCGTGCTGGCCTTCCTGGCCCCGGCGCTGATCGGCTTCACGATCTTCTTCGCCTACCCGCTGATCGCCACGGTGTACTACTCGTTCACCCGCTACGACCTGGTGAACGCGCCGGAGTGGATCGGCTTCGACAACTACGTGCGGATGTTCACCACCGAGCCGCTGGTGGGCACCGCGGCGTGGAACACGCTGTGGCTGGTGGTCGTGCTGACCGTGACCCGGGTGCTGTTCTCGCTCGGGGTGGCCTCGGTGATCGCGCGGCTCAAGCGTGGCGTCGGGCTGATCCGCACGCTGTGCTACCTGCCCGCGCTCGCCCCGCCCGCCGCCGCGACGCTCGCCTTCGTGTTCCTGTTCAACCCGGAATTCGGGCCGGTGAACCGGTTCCTGCGGCTGCTCGGCATCGACGGCGGGCTGTGGTTCAACGATCCGGCGATGTCGAAGCCGGCGCTGACCCTGCTGGTGCTGTGGGGTTCCGGCGAGCTGATGATCATCATCCTGGCCGCGTTGCTGGACGTGCCGCAGGAGCAGTACGAGGCCGCCGAGCTGGACGGGGCCGGGCCGCTGCGCCGGTTCTGGCACGTGACGCTGCCGACGATCTCGCCGGTGCTGTTGTTCGGCGTGGTCAACTCGATCATCTTCGCGCTGCAGTTCTTCACACAGGCGGTGGTGGCCAGCGCGGTGGCGTCGGGCAGTTCCGACGTCGCGGGCAACACCAAGTACATCGGCGCGCCGCAGAACTCCACGCTGACCTATCCGGTGTGGTTGTACGTGCAGGGATTCCGGTACTTCAACATGGGTTACGCGGCCGCGATGGCAGTGCTGCTCTTCGTGGTCTCGTTCGCCTTCACCTGGATCCTGGTGCGCCAGCTGCGCAAGGCTTCGGCCGTGGAAGGGGGTGCGTGATGGTCGCGGTGACCGAACGCCCGCGTGCGGTGAAGCCGGTCGAACGGCGGAAGCAGTCGTGGGACCGCAGGCTGCAGTGGGTGGCCACGCACGCCATCGGGCTGGCGCTGGGCATCGGGTTCACGCTGCCGGTGGTCTTCGTGCTGCTGACCGCGGTGATGGCCAGCGACCAGGCGATGACCGCGAGCCTGTGGCCGGCCGAATGGCACTTCGGCAACTTCGTCAAGGTCTTCGAGCAGGCACCGCTGCTGGACTACCTGGTCAACAGCCTGACCTACTCGCTGCTCGCCACGCTGGGCATCCTGCTCTCGGCCATCCCGGCCGCGTACGCGCTGGCGAAGCTGCGGTGGCGCGGGCAGAACCTCTTCTTCATGCTGACCGTGGCCGCGATGATGCTGCCACCGCAGGTTGTTGTGGTGCCGCTGTACGACCTGTGGGTGCGGCTCGGCTTCACCGGCAGCCTGGTGCCGCTGATCGTGCCGTACTTCCTGTTCGACGCGTTCAGCGTGTTCCTGCTGCGGCAGTTCTTCCTCACCATTCCGCGCGACTACCTGGAGGCGGCCAAGATCGACGGCTGCTCCGAGTTCACCGCGATGGTCAAGGTGCTGGTGCCGATGGCCAAGCCGGGGATCGCGGCGACGGCCATGTTCTGCTTCCTCTACACCTGGAACGACTACTTCGGCCCGCTGCTCTACACCGGGGAGAACCGCGACGGCTGGCCGCTTTCGCTGGCGCTGGCGTCGTTCCGCGGCATGCACCACGTGGAGTGGAACCTGACCATGGCGGCCACCGCGCTGGTGATGGCGCCGGTCATCGTGTTGTTCGCGTTCGCGCAGAAGTCGTTCGTCCGGGGAATCACGTTCACGGGAGTCAAGGGTTGAAACTGACAGTGGTCGGTGGGGGATCCACCTACACGCCGGAGCTGATCGACGGCATCGCCGGCAGACGGTCCACTTTGGACGTCGACGAGATCGTGCTGGTCGATCCGGACGCGCACCGGCTGGAGATCGTGGGGGAGTTCAGCGCGCGGTTGCTGGCGCACGCCGGGCATCCGGCGAAGATCAGCACCACCGGTGATCTGGAGCGGGGGGTGGACGGCGCGGCGGCGGTGCTGCTGCAGCTGCGGGTCGGCGGGCAGGCCGCGCGCCGCTCCGACGAGACCTTCCCGCACCGGTGTGGTTGTGTCGGGCAGGAAACCACCGGCGCCGGCGGGCTGGCGAAGGCGCTGCGCACGGTGCCGCTGGTGCTCGACCTCGCCGACCGGGTGCGTGCGGTCGCCGGGGAGGACACCTGGATCGTCGACTTCACGAACCCGGTCGGCATCGTCACGCGGGCGCTGCTGAACCGGGGGCACCGCGCGGTCGGCCTGTGCAACGTGGCCATCCACCTGCAGCGGACCTTCGCGGGCCTGCTCGGCGTCGACCACGAGCACCTGCGGCTCGACCACGTCGGGCTGAACCACCTGAGCTGGGAACGCGGGGTGCGCGTCACCGAAGCGGACGGCACGGTGACCGACCGGCTCCCCGAGCTGGTCGAGCACCACGCGGACGCCGTCGCCGAGCACCTCGACATGCCGGTGGACTGGCTGCGCCGCTTCGGCATCGTGCCGTCGTACTACCTGAAGTACTACTACTCGCACGACGAGATCGTGGCGAAGCAGCGCGAGGAGCTGCCGCGCGCGGACGTGGTCACCGAGGTGGAGAACGAACTGCTCAAGGTCTACCAGGACGAGGAAGTGGTGACCAAGCCGGAGCAGCTTTCCCGGCGGGGCGGGGCGTTCTACTCCGAAGCCGCGGTGCAGCTGGTGCACGCGCTGACCGGGAACGGGCCGGCCGAGGAGCACGTCGTCAACGTGCGGAACAACGGCACGCTGCCGTTCCTGCCGGACGACGCGGTGATCGAAGTACCGTCCACTGTGGATTCCTCCGGCGCGCGGCCGCTGCCGGTCGCGCCGGTGGAGCCGATGCTGGCCGGGCTGATCGCGCACGTGACCGCGTACGAAAACCTGGCGCTGGAGGCCGCGCTGCACGGCGGCCGCGAGCGCGTGGCGAACGCGCTGCTCGCGCACCCGCTGATCGGCCAGTACCGGCAGGCGGACCTGCTCGCCGACGCGCTGATCCACCAGAACCGCGACCTGCTGCCGTGGGCCAAGGCATGACCGACCTGGTGGTGGCGATCGACGGCGGCAACAGCAAAACCGACGTGCTGCTCGTCGACGCCACGGGGACCGTGCTGGGCGAAGCACGCGGGCCCGGCGCCTCCCCGCAGAACGTGGGCGTGGCCGCCTGCGTGGAAACACTGGAGCGGCTGGTGCTGGCCGCGCACGAGGACGCCGGACTGGCCGCGGAACGGCCGTTCGGCGTGCACACCTCGGCCTACCTCGCGGGCCTGGACCTGCCACGGGAGGAGGAGGTCCTGCACGCCGCGCTCACCGCGCGCGGCTGGTCGCCTTCGCTGACCGTCGGCAACGACACCTTCGCGCTGCTGCGCGCGGGCACCTCCAGCGGCACCGGGGTGGCCGTGGTGTGCGGGGCCGGGATCAACTGCGTGGGCGTCGGCCCGGACGGCCGCGTGCACCGCTTTCCCGCGCTGGGGCGGATTTCCGGGGACTGGGGTGGTGGCGCGCACCTCGGTGAGGAGGCGCTGTGGTGGGCGGTGCGCGCGGAGGACGGCCGCGGGCCGTCGACCGCGCTGCTGCCCGCGGTGAAGGCGCACTTCGGGGTGGACTCGGTGGTGGAGGTGGTGCACCGCCTGCACTTCGGTGAGCTGCGCGGGCCGGTGCTGAACGAGCTGTGCCCGGTGCTGTTCGACGTGGCCGCCACCGGGGACGAGGTCGCCCAGGAGGTGGTGGACCGGCTGGTCGAGGAGGTCAGCGTGCTGGCCGGGGTCAGCCTGCGTGAGCTGGGCCTGACCGGCGGCTCGCCGGAGGTGATCCTCGGCGGGGGTGTGCTGACCGGGGTGGCCGAGCCGGTGATCGCCGAGATCGAGCGCCGCTGCCGGAAGGTGGCGCCGCACGCGGTGTTCCGCGTGGTCGACGTGGCACCGGTGGTCGGCGCGGCGTTGCTGGGGCTGGACGCGATCGGGGCGGACGTGGCGGCGAAGGAGCGGCTGCGGCTGGTGTCCGGTGGTGTGGTGTCGGAGAGCCGGAGGGATTCGGATGGCTGAGGTGGCTTACGTCGGGGCGTCGCGGATCTATCCGGGCACGCCGGAGGTCCGCGCGGTGGACCGGCTGGAGCTGGAGGTGGCCGACGACGAGTTCCTGGTGCTGGTCGGCCCGTCCGGTTCGGGCAAGTCGACCGCGCTGCGCATGGTCGCCGGGCTGGAGGACGTGGACGAAGGGGCCGTCCACATCGGACGCAACGACGTGACGAACACGCCGCCCAAGGCACGCGACATCGCGATGGTGTTCCAGTCGTACGCGTTGTACCCGCACATGTCGGTGGCCGAGAACATGGGGTTCGCGCTCCGGCTCAAGGGCCTGCCGAAGGCGGAGATCCAGGCGAAGGTGGCTGAGGCGGCGGCCATGCTGGACCTGACCAAGTACCTGGAGCGCAAGCCGAAGGCGTTGTCGGGCGGTCAGCGGCAGCGGGTGGCGATGGGTCGCGCGATCGTGCGGGAGCCGTCGGTGTTCCTGATGGACGAGCCACTGTCCAATCTGGACGCCAAGCTGCGGGTGGAGACGCGGGCGAACATCGCCGCGCTGCAACGGCGGCTGGGCACGACGACGGTGTACGTCACGCACGACCAGGTCGAGGCGATGACCATGGGGCACCGGGTGGCGGTGCTCAAGGACGGCCTGCTGCAGCAGTGCGCCACGCCGCGCGAGCTGTACGACCGCCCGGCGAACGCGTTCGTGGCCGGGTTCATCGGGTCGCCGTCGATGAACCTGCGGACGCTGCCGGTCACCGGCGGGCGGGCCCGGCTGGGCGAGCTGGCCGTCCCGGTGCCGAACGCGGTGGACCTGCCGGAGGTCACCTTCGGCGTGCGGCCGGAGTCGCTGCGGCTGGCCGGGGCGGGGGAGGAGGCCGTCGAGCTGACCGTGGAGCTGGTGGAGGAACTGGGCGCGGACGCCTACGTGCACGGCACCGCGGACGGCGGCCGACTGGTGGTACGCGTGGACGGCCGGATCCCGCCGCGACTGGGCGAGATCGTGCGAGTGGCGCTACGAGCCCCGGACGAGGTGCACCTGTTCCACCCAGCCACCGGCGACCGCCTGCACACCTGACCGGCCGAGTGCCTGCCCCGGGCGTTGCCCGATGTCACGAATGTGGCTTTCGAGACGTTTCGCGTCTCGAAAGCCACATTCGTGACATCCACGGCCGCCTGGGCTGCCCAGGGCCGCCCGGCCTCAGTCCTCCGCGGCGGCCAGGTACGGGTGCACGGTCTCGGCCAGGTGCGGCCGCGGCGTGAACCAGTCGGCGAAGTCGAGGCCCTTCACACCCTCCTCGAGCTCGCCCTCGAACAGCAGTTCGTGGTCGAGGTCTTCGAAGGCGTGCTCGTTGAACGCGGCGAAGATCTGCTCCAGCGGCAGCTCCTCGCTGATTCCCGAAAGGTCCAGCTGCACGGCCGCCGCCGACTTGATCAGGTGCAGGCCGAGCGCCTCTGCGGTGCTCTGCGGCGCGGTCCAGCCGGGCTGGCACAGCCGGTAGCCCAGGATCGCGGTGCTGACCAGGAACTGCTTGGCGAACAACGCGGTGTACTGGTCGGCGAACCGCTCGGGCAGCTGGTCGAGCACCCACAGCGTGTCCTGCTCACCGGCGGTCACCTCGGCCTCTTCGAGCGCCTGGATGTCCTGGAACAGCTCGTCGGTGAGCACCTCGATGCCCTGCACGAAAGCTCCCGCGACCAGGGTGGCGTGCTCGGCGGAGACCGAATCGGCGTCGTCGGGGACGTGCCCAAAAGCTTCCAGCCCGAAGGCCCGCAGCTGCTCCGCGCTGCTGAGCAGCTGCTCACGGGCGGCGGCCAGCTCCTCCTCGGTCGGCGCCTCCGCCACCTCCTCGTCGTCGGCCTCGAGCGGCTCGTCGTCACCGCTGAACGCGGCCTCCAGGTCCTCGTCCGAGGCGGAGACCTCGCAGCGGCGCACGGTCCAGTCGGCCAGCAGCTCGGTGTGGTCGAGCAGCTCGCCGAGCACGTGCCGGGCACCGTCCTCGGCGAGCACCAGCGCGGGCGCGTCGAGCGCCCAGGTGATCACCGCGCCGGTGCCGGAGACCTCCACGCTGTGGTCCACGGGTTCGATCTCCACCCCGTCGGGACCTTCGACGGCGGCGAGCTGGTCGAGCTGCTCGTCGAGCAGGGCGGCGACCCCGAGCCGCTGGAGCGCGTCGAGTCCGGCGGCGTCGGCTGGCGGGACGATTTCGGCGATGAGCTGGTACTCCACGCGCGGAAGTGTGGCACCCCGCCCGGACACGCGCGCGGCGGGTCCCCAGTACGGTGAGTGCATGCCGGACCGCCTGTACTTCCGCCAGCTGCTCTCGGGCCGCGACTTCGCCGTCGGCGACCCGGTGGCCACCCAGATGGTCAACTTCGCCTACCTGATCGGGGACCGCGAGACCGGGGAGGCGGTGGTCGTCGACCCCGCCTACCGCGTCGCCGACCTGCTCGACGTGCTCGCCGCCGACGGCATGCGGCTGACCGGCGCGCTGGTCACCCACCACCACCCCGACCACGTCGGCGGCGACATGATGGGCTTCTCGCTGCCCGGCCTGTCCGACCTGCTCGCGCTGTCACCGGTGCCGGTGCACGTCAACGCCGGCGAGGCGGACTGGGTCAAGCGGGTCACCGGCGTGTCGGACTCGGACCTGGTCGCGCACGACCACGACGACCTGCTGGAGGTCGGCTCGATCCCGGTGCGGCTGCTGCACACGCCGGGGCACACCCCGGGCAGCCAGTGCTTCCTGGTCGGGGACGACCGCCTGGTCTCCGGGGACACGCTGTTCCTCGAAGGCTGCGGCCGCACCGACTTCCCCGGCGGTGACGCGGACGCGATGTTCCGGAGCCTGCAATGGCTGGCCGGGCTGCCGGGCAACCCGGTCGTCTACCCCGGCCACCAGTACTCGGCGGCCCCGTCGTCCCCGCTGGCCGACGTGCGCCGGGACAACTTCGTCTACCGGCCGCGCTCGCTCGAAGAGTGGCGCCGCATGTTCGCCTCGTGACGCAGGCGGTCAGCGCATGCCGAGCCGCCGGGTCAGGCGGATCTCGATGACCACCCGGTCGGGTTTCGGGCGCGGCTGCCGCTGGTAGCGCACGGCGTACCGGTTTTCCGCGTCCCGCACCGATTCGGGGTCTTCCAGCAGCCGCGCACGTCCCTCCAAAGTGGACCACCGGCGGCCGTCGGCCTGGCTGACCGCCACCGGCACGTCGCCCGGCCGGACGTTGCGGGCCTTCACGCTCGCGGCGAAGGTGATCACCCTGGCCACCGCGAACTCCTCGTCCACGGTCACGCCCACCGGCACCACGTGCGGCAGCCCGTCCGGGCGCAGCGTGGTCAGCGTCGGGAAGTGCCGCTCCGCCCAGAACGCGCGCAGTTCGTCGGACGGGTCGATCAACGGGGGTCCTCGTTCCTGGTGCGGGGCAGGCGGACGGTGAACCGCGTGCCGTCCGGCGAGCTGGCCAGCGTCACCGTACCGCCGTGCGCGGTGACCAGTGAATGCACCACGGCCAGCCCGAGCCCGCTGCCCCCGCGCTGCCGGGCGCGCGACCGGTCGACGCGGTAGAAGCGGTCGAAGATGCGGGCCTGGTCCCCGGCCGGGATGCCGGGGCCCGCGTCGGCCACCTCCAGCACCACCTCGCCCGCGCTCGCCCGCGCCGTGAGCGTCACCGCTGTGCCCGCCGGGGTGTGCACGGCGGCGTTGGTCAGCAGGTTGTCCAGCACCTGCCGCAGCCGCAGCGGGTCGGCGGACAGCCGGATCGGGCCCGGCTCGGTGGCGAAGGTGTCGGAGATGTCGGAGATGTCGGAGATGTCCATGGTCAGCGGGTGGTCCGCATGCGCCGCGCGGAAGGCGTCACCGGCGGTGGCGACCAGGTCCGCCAGGTCCAGTTCCTCACGCCGCAGCGGCGTCTCGGCTTCGGCGTCGTCGAGCCTGGCCAGCAGCAGCAGGTCGTCGAGCAGCAGGCTCATCCGGCTCGCCTCCTGCCGCAGCCGCGCCAGGTGCGCCTCGCGCTCGGCGGGCTCGTTGGCCGCCGCGTACTGGAACAGGTCGGCGTACCCGCGGATCGAGGTCAGCGGGGTGCGCAGCTCGTGCGAGGCGTCCGCGATGAACCGCCGCAGCCGCTGCTCGGCCGCGGTCCGCGCGCCCAGCGAGGAGTCGATGTGCGCGAGCATGGTGTTCAGCGCGGTCCGCAGCTCGTCGACCTCGGCGCCGCCGCCGGTGCCGGTGGCGCGGACCGGCAGGTCCGGGGAGTCGGTCAGGTCGCGGGTGGTGATGTCGTGCGCGGTGTCCGCCATGTCGCTGAGCGGGCGCAGGCCCCGGCGCAGCACGATCCGGCCGGTGATCACCAGGATCGCCAGCGCCAGGCTGAACGTGGCCACCTCGACCGCGATCAGCTGCTGCACGGTGCTGTCCAGTTCGGCCTCCGGCGCGGCGCTGACCAGCACGGTGCCGTTGGCCCGGTCGATCGGGCAGGCCCGCACCCGGAAGTCGCCCTCACCGCGCAGGTGCACGGTCTGGATCACCTCGGTCTCGGTGGCCGCCCGCGCCACCCCGGCCAGGTCCTCGACGTCCTGCGGCAGCCGGTCCTCCGGTTTCGGCGTGGCCACCCCGTCGCGGACCTCGAAGGCGACCGAGTACCACGAGTAGAACGGGGTCGGGTCCTTCGCCGGGTACTTGCGCAGCTTCTCGCTCTCGTCGAGCTGGCTGGAGGTCAGCTGGTCGTCGAGGCGGTCACGCAGGTAGTCGCGCATGATGCCGACGGTCAGCGCACCCACGATGGCGAAGACCACCAGCGACAGCGCGGCCAGTGCGAAGGCGAGCCGGGTGCCGAGGCGGAGGCGGTTCCAGGCACCGAGCCAGCGGCTCACCTGGCGGCCTGGCGGACCACGTAACCCACCCCGCGCACGGTGTGGATCAGCGGCTCGGCCTCGGTGTCCAGCTTGCGGCGCAGGTGCGAGATGACCAGTTCGACCACATTGGACTTGCCGCCGAAGTCGTACTCCCAGACGTGGTCGAGGATCTGCGCCTTGGTCAGCACGCCGGGCGAGCGGCGCATCAGGTAACGCAGCAGCTCGTACTCGGTGGGGGTGAGCGTGACCAGCCGGTCGCCGCGGCGGACCTCGCGGGTGTCCTCGTCCAGGCTCAGGTCGGCCACCCGCAGCACCGAGTGCTGCCAGGCCGGGCCGGTGCTGCGGCGCAGCACCGCGCGCAGCCGCGCCATCAGCTCCTCCACCGAGAACGGCTTGACCAGGTAGTCGTCGCCGCCCCTGGTCAGCCCGGCGATGCGGTCGGCGGTGCCGTCCTTCGCGGTCAGGAAGACCACCGGCACCATCGTGCCGGATTCACGCAGCCGGTCCAGCACGGTGAAGCCGTTGAGGTCGGGCAGCATGATGTCGAGCACCACGATGTCGGGGTGGAAGGCCGAGGCCTCACGCAGCGCGGCCTCGCCGCTGCCCGCGGTGACCGCCTGCCAGCCCTCGTACTTGGCCACCGTCGCCACCAGGTCGGCGATGTGCGGCTCGTCGTCGACGACCAGCAGCTTCACCGGGTTGTTCGTGTTCACCGTGCTCACCGTGCCATGGTGCGCCAAGGCGCCGCCGGTGGCGAGGCGCGGGTGCCGCCCGGCGGCCGACCGACAGGATTTCGACAGGTGGCGGATAGCCCACCCTCAGCTTCGCCGCACAGGCTGGGCGCATGGCCGAGTTCACCAGCGCCGGGCTGCGCGCCCCGGTCCTCCGCCCGCGCACCACCGCCGGGATCGTGCTGTCCACCCTGTTCGCCGCGAACGTGGTGGCGGTCACCGCCTTGTTCGCCGCGTCGGGACCGTCGAGCAACGTGCTGGTCTCGCTCGGCAGGCTCGCCGGGCTCTACGGCGCCCTGCTGATGGCCTTCCAGCTGCTGCTGGTCGCCCGCCTGCCGTGGGTGGACCGGCGGATCGGCATGGACCGGCTGACCTCGTGGCACCGGCTGCTCGGCTTCGGGCTGCTGTGGACGCTGACCGGGCACGCGGTGTTCATCGTCTCCGGATACGCGGCGGTGGAGAACACCGGCCCGATCGACCAGCTCGGGACGCTGATCACCACGATGGAAGACGTGCTGCGCGCGGTGGTCGCGCTGGTGCTGATCCTGGTGGCCGGCGCCCTTTCGGCGCGGTACGCGCGGCGGCGGCTGGCCTACGAGACCTGGCACTTCACCCATCTCTACACCTATCTCGCGGTGGTGCTCGCCTTCGGCCACCAGGTCGCGGTCGGGGAGTCCTTTGTGGACTCCGCGGCCGCGCGGGCGTACTGGTGGACGCTGTGGGGTGCCGCGCTGGCCGCGGTGCTCGCCGGCCGGATGGTGCTGCCGGTGCGCCGCAACCTCAAGCACCGGTTCCGCGTGTCGGCGGTGGTCCCGGAATCGCCGGACGTGGTTTCGGTGTACGTCACCGGCGAGAAGCTGGACGAGCTGCCGGTGCGCGCGGGCCAGTTCTTCCTGTGGCGCTTCCTCAGCCGCGACCGGTGGTGGCAGGCGAACCCGTTCTCGCTGTCCGCCGCCCCCGACGGCCGGTCGCTGCGGCTGACCGTCAAGGCCGTCGGGCAAGGCAGCGCCGGGCTGCGCGGCCTGCGTCCCGGCACGCGGGTGTTCGCCGAAGGGCCGTACGGCGCGTTCACCACCGCGCACCAGACCCGCGACAACGCGCTGCTGATCGCGGGCGGGGTCGGCATCACCCCGATCCGCGCGCTGCTCGAGGACGTCCGCGGGCACGTGGTGCTGCTCTACCGCGTCCGGTCCGAGGACGACGCGGTGCTGCTCGACGAGCTGGTCGCGATCGCCCGCACCCGGGGCGCGGTGCTGCGCCTGCTCACCGGTCCGTCCGATCAGGACGGTCCGCACGGGCCGGTGCTCGGGGCGCGCAGCCTGGCCGCACTGGTGCCCGACGTGGCCGACCGGGACGTGTTCGTCTGCGGTCCGCCCGGCATGACCAAGGCCGCCGTGCGCGGCCTGAAGGAACTGGGCCTGCCACCCGCGCAGGTGCACGCCGAACGGTTCAGCCTGGCCGGTTGAGGAGAGAGATGAAGAAGACCATTCCCGTGCTGCTGCTCACCGCTGCGGGTTTCGCCTGGGTATGGCAGTACGAGCCCGTCCCGCACACCGAAACCGCCGTGGTGGCGCAGGCTGGAACACCGCAGCCGCCCGCGGCGGGCGCGGGCAGCCAGACCCTGACCGGCACCGAGGTCGCCGCCGGGCGGCACGGCATCGTGCAGGTCGAGGTGGTGCTGACCAACGGTTCGATAACGGACGTGCGGGTGCTGCGGGCTCCGGACACCAATCCGACCGAGCGCGCGTTGCCCACTTTGCGGGAGGAAGCGCTGACCGCGCAGAGCGCGGACATCGACACGGTTTCGGGAGCGACCATGACCAGTGAGGCCTACGCGGAGTCGCTGCAGGCGGCTCTCGACCGGAAGGGTTCCTGATGCTGGGCAATCCACGGCGGGTCGAGCACATCATGGGCTTCCCGATCTCGATCGACGTCCGCGCCACCACCAGCCCGCTCGGGCCCGCGGTGGACCGCGCCTTCGACTGGCTGCGGGAGGTCGACGCGCGGTTCAGCCCGTTCCGCGAGGACAGCGAGGTGAGCAGGCTCAACCGCGCCGAGCTGAGCCCGGCCGAGCTGAGCGACGACTTCCTCGAGGTGCTGGCGGTGTGCCGCCGGTACGAGGAACGCAGCGGTGGCGCGTTCAGCGTCCGCCTGCCGGGGCGCGGGCTCGACCCGTGCGCGGTGGTCAAGGGCTGGGCGGTGCAGCGGGCGGCCGAGGCGCTGATGGACGCCGGGGCCCGGCGGTTCTGCGTGAACGCGGGCGGGGACGTGGTCGCGGCGGGTGGCCCGTGGCGGGTCGGGGTCCGGCACCCGGACCGGATCGACCAGCTGTGCGCGGTGCTGGCGGTGGAGGACGCCGCGGTGGCCACTTCGGGCCGGTACGAGCGCGGGGACCACATTCTCGACGGCCGCACGGGCGCGCCGGCCACCGGGTTGCGGAGCATCACCGTGGTCGCGGACACGCTCACCATCGCCGACACCACCGCCACGGCCGCCTTCGCGCTGGGCGCGGACGGCCCGGAATGGGCGGCCGCGCAACCGGGCTGCGAGGTGTTCGCGGTGACCGAGGGCAACCGCGTGTTCCGCTCGGAGAACCTGCCGCTGGCGTAGCGGCCGGCGGCGGCGACCTACACTGGCCGCCGATGAGACGTGCTGGTACCAGGGCCTGGCTGCTTTCACTGACCGCGGGAGCGGCGGTGTGCGCCATCGTGGTGGCTGCCGCGCACGTGCTCGCGCGGCCGATCGAGGAGCCGGGCCGCGCGGCGGCGGTGCCCCAGGCCGCACCGCCGCCTACCTCGCTGACGGCCCGGGTCCCGTCCTGCGCCGACCTGGCCGCCGGGCTGGACGAGCGTGATCAGCTGGCCCAGCTGCTGATGGTCGGCGTGGATCCGGCGGATGAGCGCGACGCGATCGAGGTGGTCCGCGACGACCACGTCGGCGGCATCTTCGTCGGCGGCAGCGACACGCGGCTGCTCACCGGCAGCCGGTTGAACCCGGTGCACGCGGCCTCGAAGCACCCGCTGCTGGTCGCGGTGGACGACGAAGGCGGCCGCGTCCAGCGGGTCGACGAACTCGACGGCGACCTGCCGAGCGCACGGGAGCAGGCGGCCGCTTCGACGCCGGAGCAGGTGCGTGCCCTCGGTGCCGACCGCGGCCGGAAGCTGAAGGACCGCGGCGTGACGATGAACCTGGCGCCCGTCGCCGACCTCAGCGACGCGGCCGCGAACACGGTGATCGGGGACCGGTCGTACAGCCCGGACCCGGCTGTGGCGGCACGGTACGCGGGCGCCTTCGCCGGCGGGCTCGCCGAGGCCGGGGTGTTCCCCGTGCTCAAGCACTTCCCCGGCCACGGCCGCGCCGAGGGCGACTCGCACAAGGGCCTGGTCCGCACGCCCCCGCTGGCCGAACTGAAGGCCGCGGACCTCCTGCCGTACGCGGAGCTGCTGCCGCGCGGCGCGCCCGCGGTGATGCTCGGCCACCTCGACGTCCCGGGGCTGACCGGGGGAGAGGCGGCGTCGGTCAGCCCGGCGGCGTACCGGCTGCTGCGCGAGGACTACCGCTTCGGCGGCGTCGCGATGACCGACGACCTGGGCGCGATGCGGGCCATCACCGACCGCTACGGCCTGCCGGACGCGGTGCTCGCCGCGCTGACCGCGGGTGCCGACGTCGCCCTCTGGTCCGGCCACGACGCGCCGGGCCCGGTGCTGGACCGCCTGCAGAAGGCGAAGGCGTCGGGCGAGCTACCGGCGGCGCGCGTCGGGGAGGCACTCGGCCGGGTACTCCACTTGCGCACGGGCTGTCACTAGCGCCACCTTCGTGACCGCCTAGACCGCCAGGGCCTTGCGCAGGGAGCGCAGGCACAGGCCGATCGCGGTGTGCTTCGACGTGCCGTACTGGTCGGTCTGCTGCCAGGACGCGTAGAGCAGCGCCCAGAGCATGTTGCTCACCCAGCTCACCGGCAGCTCCGGATCGATCGTGCCCTCGGCGTGCCCGCGCTCGATCAAGCGGTTCAGCGCCCGGTCGGCCTCGGTTTCCTCGTCCCACTGCTCGTCGGTGATCAGGCCGGGGTTGTTGAACAGCAGCAGCATCACGTCACCGAGGTCGAAGTACTCCTGGCACAGCCGGTCCAGCGCCTCGAGCGCGGTGCCTTCGCCGAGCCGTGCGCGGACGGTGGCGTGTTCGATGCTTTCGAGCACGTCCGCGCCGATCGCGGTGAGCAGGTCCGAGCGCTCCGGGAAGTAGCGGTGCACGGTGGTCCGCCCGACCCCGGCGGCGTTCGCCACGTCGCCCAGTGACGCGCTGGTGTCCTTGTTCAGCACCGCGATCGCGGCGTCCAGGATGGCCCGGCGCGTGCGGGCCCTGGTCCCGGTCTCCTCGCTCATCGGCTCACCGTACTTCCAGGGTGTTCCAAATCGGAATTCGGGTTGACGATAGTGGAACATCAATGTTCCACTGGGGAACGTGAATGTTCAAGAAGTGAGCACAACTGTTCAACCGAAGGGACGCCTGCCGCGCCTGAAGGTGCTGTGGTCCTTCGCCCGGCCCCACCGGGGCACACTGGCGCTGGGCCTGCTGCTCGCGTTGCTGGGCTCGGCGGCGGGCCTGGCCACGCCGATGGTCACCAAGTGGGTGCTCGACCAGCTCGGCTCGTCGGGCTCGCTCACCGGGCCGGTGCTGGCGCTGGTCGCGCTGCTGGTGGCCGGCGTGCTGATCTGGACCTGCCAGTGGATCCTGCTCGGCACCCTCGGCGAGCGCGTGGTGCAGGGCGCCCGCGAATCGATGGTCCGCCGGTTCTTCCGCGCCACCGTGCCCGCGGTGACCCGGCGCCCGCCCGGCGAGCTGGTCACCCGGGTCACCTCCGACACCGTGCTGCTGCGCGAAGCCGCCACCTCCAGCGTGATCGCGCTGATCAACGGTGTGGTGATGCTGGTCGGCACGCTGGTGCTGATGGCAACGCTCGACCTGCTCCTGCTGGGCACCACGGTGCTCGCGGTGGTGGTCGTGGCGATCCTGTTCGCCCTGCTCATGCCCGCCATCGCGAAGGCTCAGGAACGCGCGCAGGAACACGTCGGCAGGCTCGGCGGACTTCTCGAGGGCGCGCTGCGCGCGATCCGCACGGTGAAGGTCAGCGGTGCCGAGGAACGCCAGGCCGACAACGTGCTGCGCGAGGCGGAATCCTCGGCGGCGCACAGCATCCGCGCGGTCCGCCGCGAGGCGGTGGCGTGGACGATCGCATGGGCCGGCATCCAGGTGGCGATCATCGCCATCCTCGGCCTCGGTGCCTGGCGGGTCGGCCTCGGGCTGCTGGAGGTCTCCAGCCTGATCGCCTTCCTGCTCTACGCCTTCGGCCTGATGGAGCCGATCATGGAGCTGAGCCAGAACGTGACCACGCTCCAGTCCGGGATCGCCGCCGCCGGGCGGATCCGCGAGGTGGAGACGATGCCGGTGGAGACCGACGGCACCGCACGCCCGGCGCTGGTGGCCGAGCCCGCCCCGGCGGGCCCGGTGCTGGAGTTCCGCGGGCTCACCGCCGCCTACGGGCCGGACGCCGAGCCCGCCGTGCGCGACATCGACCTGGTCGTGCCGCGGCGCGGGCACGTGGCGATCGTCGGGCCGTCCGGCGCGGGCAAGACCACGCTGTTCTCCCTGCTGCTGCGGTTTCTCGAGCCACAGCAAGGAGAACTGCTGCTCGACGGCAGGCCGTACCACGAATACACCTTCGCCCAGGTGCGGGAGCGGTTCGCCTACGTCGAGCAGGAGACGCCGGTGGTGCCCGGCACCATCCGGGAGAACCTGCTCTACTCCCACCCCGAGGCCACCGAGGCCGAGCTGCGGGCGGTGCTCGACGAGGTCCGCCTGACCGAGAAGATCACTTCGCTGGAGCACGGCCTGGACACCCCGCTGTCCTCGACCTCGGTCTCCGGCGGGCAGCGGCAGCGGATCGCGCTGGCGCGGGCGGTGCTGCGCACGCCGGAGGTGCTGCTGCTGGACGAGGCGACCGCCCAGGTGGACGGGCTCACCGAAGCCGCGATCCACGACTGCATCCGGCGACGGGCGGCCACCGGCGCGGTGCTCACCATCGCGCACCGGCTGTCCACCGTGCTCGACGCCGATTCGATCGTGGTGATGGACGGCGGCCGCATCCGCGCGCGGGGCACGCACGAGGAACTGCTGCGGACCGACCAGCTGTACCGCGAACTGGTCGAGGCGCTGCGGATCGCGACCGAGGAACGGGAGTCAGCCGCGTAGCGTGCGCGAGAGGGCGAGCGAGGCGGTCCGGACGGCGGGGCCGATCCTGGCCGTGCCCATCCGGTTCGCCCAGCCCGCCAAGGAGATCCCGGCGACCGCGGTGCCGCCGGCGTCGAGCACCGGTGCCGCCACGCACACCACGCCCGGCACCGACTCCTCGCGTTCGTAGGCCACGCCTTCGGCGCGTGCCTTGGCGAGCTGGCGCCGGAGCAGGCCGGGCGCGGTGATGGTGCGGCGGCTGATCCGGCCCAGCCCGGCGGCGATCACCTGCTCCACCAGGCTGTCCGGGGAGAACGCGAGAATGGCCTTGCCGACGGCCGTGGCGTGGGCCGGGAACCGCCCGCCGGTGCGCGAGGGCAGGCGCGGGGCGTCCGGTCCGCGCAGCACGTCGAGGTAGACCACCTCGGTGCCCTCCAGCACGGCGAAGTGGACGGTGTTGCGGGTCGCCTCGCGCAGGTCGGCGAGATACGGGCGGGCGGCGTCGGCCAGCCCGCGCTGGCGGACCGCGAGCTGCCCGATCTCGAACAGCCGCAGGCCCAGCCGGACCCCGGTGCCGTCGCGTTCGAGCAGGCCCTGCCGGGCGAGGTGGCCGATCAGCCGGTGCGTGCTGGACTTCGGCAGGCCGGTGCGCCTGGCCAGCTCGGACACGCCGAGCGCGGAGTCGCCGGGGCGGAAGGCGGTCAGCAGCAGTGCCAGCCGGGCCGCGGTGGCTCCCTCGTCGTTCCGCTCACCGGGACACATGGATTGAGTGTGCCCCATCGGCGGGTGGATGGTGAACGACATGCCCGACACCGCCCTGCACCACGCGCTCGCCGAAGACCTGCTCGCCGCCTACGTCTCCGGTGAACCGATTCCGCCGCTGATCGAAACCCACCCCGGGCTGACCGTCGCCGACGCCTACGCCGTGCAGCTCGAACAGGTCCGGCACTGGGAGGCCGACGGCGGGGTGGTGCGCGGGCACAAGGTCGGCCTGTCCAGCGAGGCGGCCCGGCGCCAGATCGGCGTGGACGAACCGGATTTCGGGCACCTGCTCGACACCATGTTCTACGCCGAGGGCGAGCCGATCCCGACCGCGCGCTTCCTGCAGCCGCGGATCGAACCGGAGATCGCCTTCGTGCTGCGGAAACCGCTGCGCGGCCCGGGTGTCACCGCCGAGCAGGCCGCCGACGCGGTGGACCACCTGCTGCCCGCGCTGGAACTGGTCGACTCGCGCATCCGCGACTGGAAGATCTCCATTGTGGACACCGTGGCGGACAACGCCTCCTCGGGCGCGGTGGTGCTCGGCTCCACGCCGGTGCCGCTCGACGCGATCGACCTGACCGGTGCGCCGTGTTCGCTGCACCTCAACGACGAGGTGATCGAAACCGGCGACAGCAGCGCGGTGATGGGCTCGCCGCTGAACAGCCTGGTGTGGATCGCCAACAAGCTCGGCGAGATGGGCACCGCCCTGCAACCGGGCCACGTCATCCTGTCCGGCTCGATCACCCGCGTCTCACCGGTGGCCCCCGGCGACCGCGTCACCTGCACCATCGACGGACTAGGCGCCGTGAGCGCCGTGTTCAGCTAGAGGTTCCTGGAAAGTGCTTGCGTGGCGGTGCGGGTGGCTGTTCTCGCGAGAAGACGCCTGAGAACCCGCGACGGCGCGGGTGGGCGGCCCACAGCAAGCGGCTGGCGCCGCTTGGGAAACGACCTAGGAGAGCACATGGCACGGACCGCCGCGATCGTCGGGCCTGGCAACATCGGTACCGACCTGCTGGTCAAGCTGCGCCGCAGTGAGCATCTCGACGTCCGCTACATGGTCGGCGTCGACCCGGCCTCCGACGGCCTCGCCCGCGCCGCCGAACTCGGGCTGCGCACGTCGGCCGGAGGCGTGGACTGGCTGCTCGCCCAGGACGACCTGCCCGAGCTGGTTTTCGAGGCCACATCGGCAAAAGCCCACGAGGCGAACGCACCGCGGTACGCCGAAGCGGGGATCCAGGCGATCGACCTGACCCCCGCCGCGGTCGGCCCGTTCACCTGCCCGGTGGTCAACCTGACCGAAGACAGCGCACTGCTCGAAGCACCGAACCTCAACCTGATCACCTGCGGCGGCCAGGCCACCATCCCGATCGTGCACGCGGTCTCCCGGGTGACCCCGGTGCCGTACGCGGAGATCGTCGCGTCGGTCTCGTCGCGCTCGGCCGGGCCGGGCACCCGCGCGAACATCGACGAGTTCACCAGGACCACCGCGCGCGGCATCGAGGAGGTCGGCGGCGCCACCCGCGGCAAGGCGATCATCATCATCAACCCGGTCGAGCCGCCGATGATCATGCGCGACACGGTGTTCTGCGCGATCGATCCCGGCGCCGACCGCGCGGCGATCGCCGATTCGATCCACGAGATCGTGCGCGCGGTGGGGGAGTACGTGCCCGGCTACACGCTCACCGCCGAACCGCAGTTCGACGATCCACGGCCGGGCTGGGAGGACCGCGCCAGGGTCGCGGTTTTCCTCGAGGTCGCGGGCAACGGCGACTACCTGCCGCGGTACGCCGGGAACCTGGACATCATGACCGCCGCCGCGGCCCGCGTCGGCGAACTGCTCGCGCAGCGGAAGGCGGTTTCGGCATGACCTCGAGCGAAGTCCGGCTCGTCGACACCACCCTCCGCGACGGCAGCCACGCGATGGCACACCAGTTCACCGAGCAGAACGTGCGCGACACCGTGCGCGCGCTGGACACCGCGGGCATCTCGCTGATCGAGGTGACCCACGGCGACGGCCTCGGCGGGTCCACTTTCAACTACGGGTTCTCGCTCGTCGACGAGCGCAAGCTGATCGCGGCCGCGGTCGAGGAAGCCAAGCGCGCCAAGATCGCCGTGCTGCTGCTGCCCGGCCTCGGCACCGTCGACGACCTCAAGGCGGCGGCCGACCTGGGCGCGGGCGCGGTCCGGATCGCCACGCACTGCACCGAGGCCGACGTGTCCATCCAGCACTTCGGCGCGGCCCGCGAACTCGGCATGGAGACCGTGGGTTTCCTGATGCTGTCCCACATGTCCACTCCGGACGAACTGGCCAAGCAGGGCCGGATCATGGTGGACGCGGGCTGCCAGTGCGTCTACGTGGTCGACTCGGCGGGCGCGCTGATCCTGGAGGACGCCTCGGACCGCGTCGCCGCGCTGGTCGCCGAATTCGGTGACCAGGCGCAGGCCGGGTACCACGGGCACCAGAACCTGAGCTTCGGCGTGGCGAACTCCGTGCTGGCCCACCGCGCCGGCGCCCGCCAGATCGACGGTTCGCTGGCCGCGCTCGGCGCCGGTGCGGGCAACTCGCCGACCGAGGTGCTGGCGGCCACCTTCGAACGCCTCGGCGTGCGCACCGGCGTGGACAAGGACGTGCTGATGGACGCCGCGGAGAACGTGGTCAAGCCCTACATCACCCGGCTGCCGGTGATGGACCGGTCGTCGATCGTGCAGGGCTTCGCCGGGGTGTACTCGAGCTTCCTGCTGCACGCGGAACGCGCCGCCGAGCGCTACGGCGTGCCCGCGCACGAGATCCTCTACCGGGTCGGCGAGGCGAAGTACGTCGGCGGCCAGGAGGACATGATCATCGACATCGCGCTGAAGCTGGTGGCCGAACGGGATCAGGCGCGGGCGAGCAGCCGGACGCAGTGATCGATCAGGTGCTCCCGGGACACCTCGAGCAACCCGCCGAGATAGGCGATGAACAGGTTCGCGAGCGCGCCGACCAGCCCGATCGCGGTCATGTCGCGATCGGCTTCGGCCGCGCCGGGCGGCAGCTGCTCGCGGATCAGCGCGGCGAACGCGGGCAGCAGCTCCACGCCGCGGCTGGACAGCGCGGGATCGCTCAGCGGGGCCAGCAGCAGCACCCGGCCCTTGCGCGGGTCGTCGATGATCAGCTCGACGAAGGCCGTCACCGCCGCCCTGGCGCGCTGCTCCGGCTCGGGCGAACTCGCTTCGACCGCGTCGATCAGCGCCTGCCGCGCGGCCTGGCCGACGTGCTCGTAGACGGCGAGCACCACGTCGTCGCGGTCGGTGAAGCTCTCGTAGAAGTAGCGCTCGGTGAGCTTGGCGTGGCGGCAGAGGGCACGCACGCTCATCGACGGCCCCGCCTCCGCGCCGAGCAGGTCGATGCCCGCCTCGATCAGCTGCGCCCGGCGCGCCGCCTTACGATCGGTGAGCGTGGTGCCACCCCAGGTCCGGCTCGTCGGCATGCTGCCTTACCTACTCGTTTTGTCTGCCACGCCTCCGGCGTGGCGCGCGCGGCCTCGCCGTTGACTACGGTCGTTGTCAATCCTAACCTGACAACGGGTGTAGTCACTTTGAGGAGAGCGCGCATGTCGGAGCAGCCTGAGCCACTCGGCCCGGATTCGCTGACCTGGAAGTACTTCGGCGACTGGCGCGGCCTGCTGATCGCCTTGTGGGCCGGGTCGATGCAGAACATGCACCCCGAGCTGGGCGCGGGCGTCGAGCAGCACTCGCAGTTCTTCAAGGAGCGCTGGCAGCGGCTGTTCCGCTCGCTCTACCCGATCGGGGGAGTCATCTACGACGGCCCCCGCGCGCACGAGACCGCCAAGGCCGTCCGCGGGTACCACAACACGATCAAGGGCGTCGACGCGAAGGGCCGCCCGTACCACGCGCTGAACCCGGGCACCTTCTACTGGGCGCACGCCACCTTCTTCGTCTCCGCGCTGCTCATCGCCGAGAACTTCATGGGCGGGCTGACCGCGGCGCAGCAGCGGAAGATGTTCGACGAGCACGTCCAGTGGTACCGGATGTACGGCATGAGCATGCGCCCGGTGCCCGCCACCTGGGAGGAGTTCCAGGAGTACTGGCACCACATGTGCACCGAGGTGCTGGAGGACAACAAGGCCACCCGCGACGTGCTCGACATCAAGGACATCCCGAAGCCCAACGGCATGTGGTGGCTGCCGTCGCCGGTGTGGCACCTGGTGCGCGGGCTGGTCGCGCGCAACTTCGTCTGGCTGACCGTCGGCATGTACGACCCGCCGATCCGCGAAAAGCTGGGCTACACCTGGAGCGCGCGCGACGAGCGGCTGCACCGGCTGACCGGCAAGCTGATCAACGCCGCGTTCAAGCTGGTGCCGTTCGAACGCCGCTACCACCCGCGGGCCCGCGCGGGCTGGCGGCGCGCGCTCGGCCGCGCGCCGGTGGACGCGCCGCTGGTGGAAACCCCCGCCCGCAATCTGCCCCCGCTGGACGAACGCGACAGTCCGACCCACTATGCACCCCAGGTGCCGAACTGAAGGAGCTGTTCATGAAGCTGGGTTACCACGTCGGTTACTGGTCCTCCGGCCCCACGCCGGGCGCGCTGGAGGCGATCACCGAGGCGGACCGGCTCGGCTTCGACTCGGTGTGGAGCGCCGAGGCCTACGGCTCCGACGCGTTCACCCCGCTGGCCTGGTGGGGCTCCGCCACCGAGCGGGTCAAGCTGGGCACGAACATCGTGCAGATGTCCGCCCGCACGCCGACCGCCACCGCGATGAGCGCGCTGACCATGGACCACCTCTCCGGCGGCCGCTTTGTGCTCGGCCTCGGCGCGTCCGGCCCGCAGGTGGTGGAGGGCTGGTACGGGCAGCCGTACCCGAAGCCGCTGGCACGCACCCGCGAGTACGTGGAGATCGTGCGGCGGGTGCTGGCGCGCGAGGCGCCGGTGACCTTCGACGGGCAGTTCTACCAGCTGCCGCACCCCGGCGGCGCGAAGCTGGGCAAGCCGCTCAAGTCCACAGTGCACCCGCTGCGCGCGGACCTGCCGATCTACCTCGCCGCCGAGGGCCCGAAGAACGTGGCGCTCGCGGCCGAGATCTGCGACGGCTGGCTGCCGTTGTTCTTCTCGCCCAAGAGTGACGCCTTCTACCGGGCCGCGCTGGAGGAAGGCTTCGCCCGGGAGGGCGCGCGGCGCGGCTTCGCCGACTTCGAGGTGCCCGCGTCGGCCCCGGTGATCGTGCACGACGACGTGGAGGAAGCGGCCGCGTTGATCAAACCGTCGCTCGCGCTCTACATCGGCGGCATGGGCGCGAAGGACGCGAACTTCCACCACGACGTTTTTGTCCGCATGGGCTACGAGGACGTGGCGGGCAAGGTGCAGGAGCTGTACCTGTCGGGCCGCAAGCAGGAGGCCGCCGCGGCCATCCCGACCGCGCTGGTGGAGGACATCTCGCTGATCGGCCCGCCGTCGAAGATCCGCGAGGAGCTGGCGGAGTGGGACAAGACGGTGGTGACCACGCTGCTGGTGCGCGGGGACGCCGCCGCGCTGCGCAAGATCGCCGACGTGCTCTCGTAGGTATCAGCAGGGTATTGGCAGGGTGAGGCCGGTCACGTAGTCTCCTCGTCGAACGTGAAGCGCATTCACATTTGACGAGGAGGCGGGCATGCCGGTCAGCCGGAGGCAGGTGCTGGCGGGAGCCGCCGCGGTCCCACTGGTGGCGGGCGCGCTGGGCGGCACGGCCGCGCGCGCGGCGGGCGGCTACCGGATCGGCGTCGGCATCGCCGACGTCACCGGGCCCGCCGCGGAGAACGGCATGATGGGCTACTCCATGCCGCAGCAGCAGACCGCGGGCATCCACCAGCGCACCCGGGCGCGTGCCTACGTCATCGACGACGGGACCCGGCGGATCGCCTTCGTCAACGCCGATCTCGGCGCCATCTTCCAGTCGGTGCACCAGGCCGTGCTCGCCGAGCTGGCCAAGGCGTACGGGAACCTCTACACCGAGCAGAACGTCCTGCTCAACGCCACGCACACGCACGCGGGCTGCGGCGGCTATTCGCATTACGCGGCCTACAACCTGTCGATCCTCGGTTTCCAGCGGCAGACCTTCGACGCGGTGGTCGGCGGCATCGTCGAGGCGGTCAAGGCCGCGCACGAGGACCTGGCACCCGGCACGATCCGGCTCGGGCGCAGCGAACTGACCGACGGCAGCGCCAACCGCTCACGCACTGCCTTCGAGCTGAACCCGGCTGCGGACAAGGCGTTCTTCCCGCTGTCGATCGATCCGGCGATGACCGTGCTGCGGCTGGCCCGGTCCGGCCGCGACACCGGTGCGATCTGCTGGTTCGCCACACACGGCACCTCGATGACCAACGGCAACAAGCTGATCAGCGGGGACAACAAGGGTTACGCCGCCTACCACTGGGAGCACGACCACGCCGGCGTGCGTTACCTGGACGGCAAGCCCTCGTTCGTGGCCAGCTTCCCGCAGACCAATGCCGGGGACATGTCGCCGAACCTGAACCTGAAACCGGGTTCCGGCCCGACCGAGGACGAGTTCGAGAACACCAGGATCATCGGCGAGCGCCAGTACCGCGCCGCCCGCGCCGCCTACGACTCGAGCACCCCGCTCACCGGGCCGATCGACTACCGGATGTCCTTTGTGGACATGTCCGATGTGGAGGTGGACGGCCGGTTCACCCCGGACGGCCGCCCGCGGCGCACCTGCACCGCGGCGATCGGCGCCTCGATGCTGGCGGGCAGCACGGAGGACGGCCCCGGTCTGCCGCTGCCCGAGGGCATCCGCAACCCGTTCGTCGACGCGCTCGGCGGCATGGACGCGCCGGTGCCGAAGGAACTGGCCGACGCGCAGGCGCCGAAGGTGGTCGCGGTGCCGTTCGGCGCGATGAAGCCGTACCCGTGGGCGCCGGAGGTGTTGCCGCTGCAACTGGTGCGCATCGGCTCGCTGTACCTGGTCGCCGTGCCCGCCGAGTGCACCATCGTCGCGGGGCTGCGGCTGCGCCGCACGGTCGCCGCCGAACTCGGCGTGCCGCTGGAGAACGTGGTGGTGCAGGGGTACGCCAACGCCTACAGCCAGTACGTGACCACGCCGGAGGAGTACGACTCGCAGCAGTACGAGGGCGCGTCCACCCTGTTCGGCCGGTACACGCTGCCCGCGTACCAGCAGGAGTTCGCGCGCCTGGCGGCGGCGATGCGCGCGGGCACGCCGGTCGATCCGGGCCCGCGCCCGCGCGACCTGTCGGGAAAGCAGCTGAACTTCCAGCCGGGCGTGGTGTTCGACAGCGCGCCGCCGTTCAAGGACTTCGGGGACGTGCTGACCGAGGCGAAGAGCAGCTACCGGCGCGGGGAGCGGGTGCTGGTGGAGTTCGTGACCGGGCACCCGAAGAACAACCTGCGCCGCGGCGGCACCTTTCTCGAGGTGCAGCGGCTGGTCGACGGGGCGTGGGTGCGCCACGCCGACGACGGCGACTGGGCGACGAAGTACCACTGGGCCAGGACCGTGCTCGGCGAGTCGAAGGCCGTGCTCACCTGGGACATCCCGGTGAACGCGCCGCTGGGCAAGTACCGGCTGGTGCACCACGGCGACTGGAAGCACGGCATCACCGGCGCGATCACCGCGTTCACCGGGACGTCACGGGCTTTTGTGGTCGCCTGAATGCTCCTGATGAGCTTCAACCTGTTCCAGCTGCCGTGGCCGTTGCAGCCGTCGCACCGCGACAAGGCGGCCCGCGCGCGTGCCGCGGAGGCGGTGATCCGCGAGGCACGGCCCGACGTGCTGGTGCTGAACGAGGCCTTCAGTGGGGAGGCGCTGGACCTGGTCCGCTCGCTGGCCGACGACTGGCCGCACCGCACGCCGGTGGTCGGCAGGCACACGCGGTGGCTGGCGGTCAGCGGCGGGGTCGCGGTGCTGAGCAAGCTGCCGATCACCGCACGCCACCAGGTGGTGTTCACCGACCACTGCCTCGGCACCAGCGACCGCTTCGCCGCCAAGGGCGCCGCGCTGGTCCGGTTCGACGGCTGGTGGGTGGCGGGCACCCACTTGCAGGCCGACGCCTGGCAGCCGCGTCGCGCGCACGCGGTCCGCACGCGCCAGCTCACCACGATCCGGCGGCTGGTCGAGCGGATCGTGCCGCCGTCCGAGCCGGTGGTGATCGCCGGTGACCTCAACGTCGGCCTCGCGCGGCTCGCCGAGGCCGGGCGAACGCTCGGCGCGACCCTGCACCCCGCGCCCACCTGGACTTACGACGCGATGACCAATCCACTCGCCAGGCCCGCGGGTTATCGGGACGTGCTCGACCACATCGGTGCCTTCCACGGTGCTGACGTGCGGGCGGTGATCGGGCCGGTGTCCGTCGCCGGTTTCGAGGGTGACACGATTCCCTCGGACCACTACCCGGTACTGGC
This sequence comes from Amycolatopsis albispora, assembly GCF_003312875.1. NCBI lineage: Bacteria > Bacillati > Actinomycetota > Actinomycetes > Pseudonocardiales > Pseudonocardiaceae > Amycolatopsis > Amycolatopsis albispora. Next base: position 2,449,832 of record NZ_CP015163.1, on the reverse strand, counting down.
GAAGATCGAGTACTAAATCGGGCCTCCCCTCCCCACCTCCGCGAGGTCGCGCCGATGTCTGGAGTGGGCACTGGGCCCGGCCCCCAAGGCCGGGGCCAGTGCCCACTCCAGACATCGGCTCAAAAGCGACCTCGCCGCCGCGCCGAAGGCGCGGCCAAAGATAGAGTCACGGTCGTGCTTCCGCTTCGGACCCGGCTCGGGTACTCGGTCGGCTCGTTTGTCACGGGCGCCTTCGGCACCGTGCCGGGCCTGTTGCTGCTGCCCTACCTCACCGACACGATGGCCGTGCCGGGTGCCATCGCGGGCGCGATCGTGCTGGTGCCCAAGGCGTGGGACGTGCTGTTCAACCCGGTCGCCGGCCGCATTTCCGACGCCCGCCTGGCCCGCTCGGGCAGCCGCGCGAAGTTCCTGCTCTTCGGCGGGATCGGCGTCGCGGTGCTGTTCGCGGCCTTGTTCGCGCATCCCGGCTTCGGCCGGACCTGGCTCGACGCCGGGTACGTGGTGGCGGTGTTCTTCCTGTGCGCCACCGCGTTCGCCTTCTTCCAGGTGCCGTTCAACGCGCTGCCCGCCGAGCTGACCCCCGGCTACGAGGAACGCACGCGGCTGAACAGCTGGCGCATCGGCGTGCTGGCGCTGGCGATCCTGGTCTCCGGCGGCGGCGCGCCCGCGATCGTGGGCATCTTCGACGGTGTGCTCGGGTACCAGGTGATGGGCGTGGCGGTCGGCCTGATCATCCTGGGCGGCGCGCTCGGCGTGTACTTCAGCATCCGCCACGCCCCGGTCGCCGAGATCCGCCAGCCCACCGCGAGCTGGCGTGAATTGCTGGCCACCATGCGGGCCTGGCGTTCCTTCCGCTGGCTGCTCGGCGTCTACTTCGTGCAGTCGCTGGGCATCGGCACGCTGCTCGCCGGGGTCAGCTACGGCGCCAGGTACGTGCTCGGCGACGCCGGGCTGCAGACCTTTCTCTTCGTCGGCTTCGTCGGCCCCGCGCTGCTGGTGATGCCGTTGTGCATGGCGCTGGGCAAGCGCTGGGGCAAGGTGACCGGGCTGCGGATCTTCACCGCGATCTTCGCCGTCGCGCTGCTGGGCCTGCTCGCCGCGCGGGTGCTGCCGGTGCCCGTCTCCTTTGTGTTCGTGGCGCTGGCCGGGGTCGGTTACGCGGGCATCCAGGTGTTCCCGCTGGCGATCCTGCCCGACCTGATCACCGCCGAGGAGGAGCGCACCGGCGCCACCCGCGCCGGGGTGGCGGCCGGGGTGTGGACCGCGGGCGAGACGCTCGGCCTGGCGCTGGGGCCCGGCCTGTTCGGGCTGATCCTCCAGCTCGGCGGTTATGTGTCCTCTGTGGACTCGTCGGCGGCGCAGCCGGACAGCGCGGTCACCGCGATCCTCGTCGGGTTCTCGTTGCTGCCCGCGATCCTGGTGGCCGTCGCCCTGCCGCTGCTGCGCAAGTCGATCCTGGAACCGGGCCGATGACCGCCGCGGCGGAGGTGCTCGCCGAACTCCGCGCGCTGCGTGCCGGGGACCTGCCCACGCACGGCGCCAGGACGCTGGCCTACGTCTACGACAGCGGACTGTCCGGAGTGGACGAACTGGCCGCCGAGGCGCACGCGCTGGCCGCGCACGCCAACGGGCTCGACCCCACCGCGTTCCCGAGCCTGCTGCGGCTGGAGAACGAACTGGTGGCCACCACCGCGGAACTGGTCGGCGGCACCGAGCACACGGTCGGCGCGGTGACCTCCGGTGGTACCGAATCCTGCCTGCTGGCGGTGCTCGCCGCGCGCACCGGCGCGCCGGAGGTGCGTGAACCGGCGATGGTGCTGCCGGAGACCGCGCACGCGGCCTTCCACAAGGCGGCGCACTTCTTCGGCGTGCGCGCGGTGCCGGTGCCGGTCGATCCGGTGACCTTCCGCGCCGACCCGGCGGCGATGGCGGCCGCGATGGACGAGCGCACCGTGCTGGTGGTGGCGAGCGCGCCGTCCTACGCGCACGGTGTGCTCGACCCGATCGCCGAAATCGCCGCGGCCGCGGCGGCCAGGGGGATCCGGATGCACGTCGACGCCTGCATCGGCGGCTGGGTGCTGCCGCACCTCGGGGTGCCGCCGTTCGGCTTCGACGTGCCCGGGGTGACCAGCGTTTCGGTCGACCTGCACAAGTACGCCTACTGCCCGAAGGGCGTGTCGGTCCTGTTGCACGCCGGCGCGGAACTGCGGCGCGGGCACTACTTCGCCAGCGCCGACTGGCCCGGCTACACGATGCTCAACACCACCGTGCAGTCCACGCGCTCGGGTGGCCCGCTGGCCGCGGCGTGGGCGGTGGTGCGGCACATCGGCGCCGACGGCTACCGGCGCCTGGCGCTCGACGCGCGGGCGGCGGCCGAGGAGATCGCCGCCGGGATCGGCAAGATCGACGGCCTGCGGGTGCTCGGCGCGCCCGACTCGACCCTGGTCGCGCTCGCGCTCGACGGCACGCCGGGCTTCGACCTGTTCACCGTGGCCGACGAGATGTCCGCGCGGAACTGGTACGTCCAGCCGCAGTTCGCGCACGGTGTCTCGCCGTCGAACCTGCACCTGACGCTGTCGGCCGCGAACCGGGGCCACGAGCGGGAATTCCTCGCCGATCTCGAATCCGCGGTGACCGTGGCGCGTGCGGCCGGGCCCGTCGAGGTGGATCCCCGGGTGCTGGAGTTCGTCGCGGCACTGGACCCGGAGGGGCTGACTTCCGAGCAGTTCGCCGGGCTGCTCGCGGCCGCCGGGCTCGGCGACGGTGGTGCGGTGCCCGCGCGGATGGCGGAGGTCAACACCCTGCTCGCGGCCGCGCCACCCCGGCTGCGAGAGCGCCTGCTGCTGGAATTCCTGGGGCAGTTGCACCACTAGGGGTTGACCTCCAGCTTGGTCGAGGTCCCAGGATCGTGGCCATGATGGAGATCGGGGTGGTCCTGCCGTCGGTGACCACGCAGCTGGAACAGGGTTTCGACCTGCGCACGGCGGCGCGGCACGCCGAGGCGGCCGGGCTCGACGGGGTCTGGACGGGCGACCACCTGGCCACCGGTATGTCCACTCTGGACAGCGTGGCCGCGCTGGCCACCGCGGCCGCGGTCACCGAGCGGGTCCGGATCGGCACCGGCGTTTTCGTGCCCGCCATCCGGCCGCTGGCCTGGGCCGCCAAGCATCTGGCCAGCCTGCAGTTCCTCTCCGGCGGCCGACTCGTCCTGGGGGTCGGGTCGGGCGGCGGGGCGGGGCAGTGGGCGGCGGCCGGCGTGCCGTTCGCCGACCGGGGCAGGCGCACCGACGTGGCGTTGCGCCTGTTGCCGGAGCTGTTCGTGGGCAAGCCGGTGCGCCTGCCGGACGAACCGGGGGAGCCGGAGGTGCAGCTCGCGCCCGCGGTGAAGACCCCGCTGATCTGGGTGGGCAACGATTCGGCCGTGGCCAGGCGGCGGGCGGCGCGCTTCGGTGACGGCTGGTTTCCCTCGCTCATTCCGGTCGACGAGGTGGTCCGCGGGCGCGGGCACCTGGCCGAGCTGGCGGCGGAGTACGAACGGCCGCTGCCGACGGTGACCGTCGGCGGGGTGGTCTCGTTCGGGGGCACCTCGGCGGAGGACCTCGCCGCGCAGATCGCCGGTGGGTACGGCATGGCGCCGGAGCGGGCGCGGCGCGTGCCGATCACCGGCACCCCGGACGAGGCGGCCGACCGGTTCGCCGAGTACGCCGCCGCCGGGGTGGACCACCTGGTGCTCGGCGTCGGCGGCGGGGACTGGCGCGAGCAGGTGGACCGGCTGGCGCGGGCCCGCCTGCTGCTGGGGTGACCCGATCGGGTTGACGTGGCACGCGGGAGCGCGCACGCGGTGTTAGCGTGGCCGCGAATCCGGAAGGAGCCGACCATGACCACCGCACACGCCGAACACACGGGCCACGACCACCGGCACGGTGAAGGATGCGGACATGTCGCGGTGCCCCACGGTGAGCACGTCGACTACGTCCACGATGGACACCTGCACCGCGAGCACGACGGCCACTACGACGAGTGTGAGCCCACCGGGCACGTGACGCACGAAGCGCACCCGCACGAGCACGGGGACGGCTGCGGCCACGTCGCCGTCCCGCACGGCGACCACGTCGACTACCTGCACGACGGCCACCGGCACGCCGCACACGCCTCGCACTACGACGACCACTGAGCGACCGGGGAAGTGTCACGAATGTGGCTTTCGGGACGCGAAACATCTCGAAAGCCACATTCGTGACAGTCAATCCCTAGCGACCCCGCGCCGGGTAGGGCAGTAGCGCCATTTCCCGTGCGTTCTTGATCGCGGTGGCCACCTGCCGCTGCTGCTGCGGCGTCAGCCCGGTCACCCGCCGCGCGCGGATCTTGCCGCGGTCGGAGATGAACTTCCGCAGCAGCGCCGTGTCCTTCCAGTCCACTTCGGACACCTTCTCGGTGGCCAGCAGGTTCCGCCGCTTCTTCAGCTCACGCTTCACGCCCGCTCACCAACTCGACTTCGAAACGCCCGGCAGCTCACCGTTGTGCGCCATCTGCCGGAACCGGACCCGCGACAACCCGAACTTCCGCAGGTGCCCCCGCGGCCGCCCGTCGGCGACGTCCCGGTTGCGCAGCCGCGTCGGGCTCGCGTCGCGGGGCATCGACTGCAGCGCGGAAACCGCCGCCGCGCGGGCCTCCGGTGAAGAAGCGGGGGAGCGCACGATCTCCTTCAGCTCCGCCCGCCGCTCGGCGTACCGGGCCACCACGACCCGCCGCTGCGCGTCGCGGGCGATCTTCGACTTCTTCGCCATCAGCGGTCCTCCTTGAACTCGACGTGCCGCCGCACCACCGGGTCGTACTTGCGCAGCACCATCCGGTCCGGGTCGTTGCGGCGGTTCTTCCTGGTGACGTAGGTGAAGCCGGTACCGGCGGTGGACCGCAGCTTGACGATCGGCCGGAGTTCGTTGCGCGCCATCAGAGCTTCTCCCCGCGTGCCCGCAGGGAGGCGACCACCGCGTCGATCCCGCGCTTGTCGATGGTCTTCATGCCCTTGACCGAGACGCGCAGCCGGACCCAGCGGCCCTCGCTCGGCACCCAGTACCGCCGCGTCTGCAGGTTGGGGTCCCAGCGCCGCGAAGTCCGCTTGTGCGAATGCGAGACCTGCTTGCCGAACCCGGGCCGCCGCCCGGTGACCTGGCACACAGCCGACACCTGTCCTCCTCAATTGGAATTGATAGTCGTTTTCAACTACAGTACACACCCGTGACCGAAGACCCCCGCATTCCCCTCACCCTGATCGGCGGCCTGGCCGCCGGGCCCAGCGCCGCGCTGGCGGACCGCCTCCGCGCCGGCGAACCCGGAACCGCGGTGGTGCACCACAATCTCCGCCGGATCCACGAGGGTGTGGTCACCCGCCGCCTCCAGCTCGGCGCGCGTGACCAGCTCACCGTGCTGGAGCTGGCCCACGGCTGCGTGTCGTGCACCCTGCGCCAGGACCTGCTGCCGCTGCTGCGCCAGCTGACCCGGCTGCCCGAGGTCCGGCGGATCGTGGTGCGCCTCGACGAGGCGATGGAGCCGGAACCGGTGTGCTGGGCGCTGGAGCACACGCTGGTCGGTGACCACCCGGTCATCGAGGACGTCCGGGTGGACGCGGTGGTCGCCGTGCTCGACCGCGCGAGCTGGCTCGCCGACGTCACCGGTGACGACACCCTCGCCGAGCGAGCGCTGCAGGCCAGCCCGGAGGACGAGCGCACGCTGGCCCAGGTCGGCATCGCGCAGGCCGAGTTCGCCGACGTGCTGGTCCTCGACGGCGACGCGCCCGACGCGTGGAGCGCCGCCAAGACCGCTGCCGTGCTCGACCGCCTCGCCCCGACCGCGCCTCGCCTCGAATTGGCCACCACCACCGAGGTGGCCGACGTCGTGCCCGCCGGCGCCCGCCGCGGCGAGGTGACCGACATGCACGGCACGCTCCTGCGTGGTGAGCCGCCGCTCGTCGAGGACTGTGGCATCGCGCTGCTGACCTACACCCGTACCCGGCCGTTCCACCCGGAACGCCTCCACGACGCCATCGACGTGCTGCTCGACGGTGTCGTCCGCACCCGCGGCCGGGTGTGGGTGGCGAGCCAGCCCGAGATGGCGCTGTGGGTCGAATCCGCCGGAGGCGGGCTCGGCATCGGGCACGCCGGGCACTGGCTCGCCGCCGACGAAGGTCCGGAGTGGACGGACGTGAGCCCGGAACGCCGGACCCTGGCGTCGCTGCGCTGGGACCCGGAATTCGGTGACCGGGCACAGGAACTGGTGGTGCTCACCCACCAGGCCACCCCGGAGGAGGTGTCGGCGGCGCTCGACGCGGCGCTGCTCACCGACGAAGAACTCGCCGCCGGGCCGGAGGCGTGGGCGCGCTACCCGGACCCGTTCGGCGAATGGCACGAAGAACCCTGCGACGACAGCGACAACGCTGAGAAAGCGCCGGGACACGAGGTCTCGGCGGCCGACCGGAAGGACGAACAGCGATGAAACCGGGTATCCACCCCGACTACCACCCGGTGGTGTTCAAGGACACCGCCACCGGGGAGGCCTTCCTCACCCGGTCGACGATGACTTCGGAGAAAACCGTCGAATGGTCCGACGGGAACACCTATCCTCTGGTGCTGGTGGACATCAGCTCCGCCTCCCACCCGTTCTGGACCGGTGCCCGCCGCATCATGGACACCGCCGGCCAGGTCGAGAAGTTCCACCGCCGCTACGGACAGCGAAAGGGCGGTAAGTGATGGCCGTGCCCAAGCGGAAGACCTCGCGCAGCAACACGCGGCACCGCCGCGCGCAGTGGAAGGCCACCGCGCCCGACCTGGTGCCGATCGTGGTCGACGGGCAGCGGCAGCTGGTGCCGCGCCGCCTGATCGGCCACTTCCAGCGGATCGCGCGATGAATCCGGAGTTCGCCGGCGGGGTGTTCAGCGCCGCCGGTGCCGAGTTCGCCGACTGGTACGCGCGGTTGTGGCGGCCGCTCGGCGAGCTGACGGTGGCGGTCACCCGGCCCGCGCCGGGTGACCGCGTGCTCGACGCCTGCTGCGGTTCGGGTGCCTCGGCGGTGCCCGCCGCGCTCGCGGTCGGCCCGTCCGGGCACGTCGACGCGGTGGACGTGGCCGAGGGCCTGCTCGCCCAGGGCCGGGCGCACGCCGCGGGCCTGACGCAGCTCGAGTTCACCCGGCACGACGTGCTGACCTGGACCGCCGAGCCGTACGACCTGGTCCAGTGCGTCTACGGGGTGTTCTTCTTCCCGGACATGGACGCCGGGGCGCGGCGGCTGGTCAGCCTGGTCCGTCCCGGCGGCCGGTTCGCGGTGACCACCTGGCGGCGCAGCAACATGGCCAGGATCGTGCCGATCGCACAGGCCGCGGCCGCGGCGGAACGCCCGGAAGCGGACCGGCCGGACGGCCGCGCCGGCGGACCGGAGCGGATCGACACCCCGGAGAAGCTGACGGACTGGCTGACCGGGCTCGGCCTGACCGGGATCACCGTCGAGCCGGTCGAGTTCGTCCAGCCACTGCACCCCGAGGACGCGTGGAAGCTGTACCTCGGCGCCGCCATGCGTGCCTTCCTCACCGGATTGGACGAAGCCGCGGTGGCGCGGGTGAAGGAGCGCTTCCTGGCCGGGCTGGCCGAGGCGGGCATCACCACGCTCGACTGCGGTTCGCTGATCGCGGTGGGCCGCGTCCCCGCGTGAGATGCTGGGGGCCATGACCGACCCCAAGCCCGAGACCGAGCCCGATCCTGATCCCGAACTGCTCGAACTGTGGGCCAAGGTGTTCGGCTTCGCCAGGGCGGGCCGCACCGAGGAACTGGCGGCCTATGTGGACGCCGGCATCCAGGCGAACCTGACCAACGACCGCGGGGACACGCTGGTCATGCTCGCCGCCTACCACGGCCACGCCGACACCGTCACCGCGCTGCTCGAGCGCGGCGCCGACCCCAACCGGGCCAACGACCGCGGCCAGACGCCGCTGGCGGGCGCGGTGTTCAAGGCCGAGCCCGAGGTGGTCAAGGCGCTGCTCGCCGGCGGGGCCGATCCGGCGGCCGGTCAGCCGTCCGCGCTGGAGACCGCGCGCCTGTTCGGCAACGACGAAATGCTCACACTCCTGCGGCCCTGACGCGCCGCCGCGCACGCGGCCAGGCATGCTTCTACGCATGCCAGAAGACCCCCACTACCTGTCCGGCCTCGACCTCTCCGGCAAGCGCGTGGTGATGGTCGGCGGCGGCATGGTCGCCCAGCGGCGGCTGCCGCGGCTGGTCGGCGCCGGTGCCGCGGTCGAGGTGATCGCCCCGCACGTGACCCCGTCGGTCGAGGCCATGGCCGAGACCGGCGAGCTGCGCTGGCACCGGCGCGCCTACGCCGACGGCGACCTCACCGACGCCTGGTACGCGCTGGCCTGCACGGACAGCCCCGAGGTCAACGCCGCGGTGTGCGCGGAGGCCGAGCGCGCGCGGGTCTTCTGCGTCCGCGCCGACGCCGGTGCCGAGGGCAGCGCGGTCACCCCGGCGTCGGGCCGGCACGGGGGAGTGCTGGTCGGGGTGCTCTCCGGCGGTGAGCCGCTGCGCTCGGCCGCGGTGCGTGACTCCATCCTGGACGGCCTGCGGGCGGGCACGGTGGCCGCCGAGTACCGCACCGCGGGGGAAGAACTGCCCGGGGTGGCGCTGGTCGGCGGCGGCCCCGGCGACCCGGAGCTGATCACCGTGCGCGGCCGTCGCCTGCTCGCGCGTGCCGACGTGGTGGTGGTCGACCGGCTCGGCCCGCGTGAACTGCTCGACGAGCTGGCGCCCGAGGTCGAGGTGATCGACGCGGCGAAGATCCCGTACGGCCGCGCGGCCAGCCAGGACGTGATCAACTCCACGCTGATCGAGCAGGCCAAGGCAGGCAAGTTCGTGGTCCGCCTCAAAGGCGGTGACCCGTACGTGTTCGGCCGCGGTTTCGAGGAGGTGCTGGCCTGCGCCGACGCGGGCATCCCGGTGACCGTGGTCCCCGGCATCACCAGCGCCTTCGCCGTGCCCGCGGTGGCCGGGGTGCCGGTGACGCACCGCGGGGTCACGCACGAGGTGGTGGTGGTCTCCGGGCACGTGCCGCCGGGACACCCGCAGTCGCTGACCGACTGGTCCGCGCTGGCCCGCCTGCGGGGCACGATCGTGCTGATGATGGGCGTCGAGCGGCTGGCCAAGTTCGCCGGTGCCCTGCTCGACGGCGGCCGTCCCGGCGACACCCCGGTGGCGATCATCGAGGACGGCACCATGCGCACCCAGCGCGTGCTGCGGTCCACTTTGGACAGCGTGGCCGGGGTGGCGGCCGAGGCCGGGGTGCGCCCGCCCGCGATCATCGTGATCGGGCCGGTCGCCGGACTCGGCTGACCCCGGCCCGCCGCCGGGGGATCACCGCGCGAATGAGGCGTCCAGGAAGTCCAGCACCGCGCCGGTGAGCCTGCCCGGGTCGAGCCGGAACTCGATCGGGCTGCGGGCCTGGATGAACTGCGCGTCCGGCAGGTCGACGGCCAGGGTGTCGGCGTCGCCGAAGGGGTGGATCGGGTCCCGCTGGTGCCCGATCACCAGCGCGGGCACCTTGATCTTGCGGCGCACCGACTTCGGCGGCGCGATCCGGCCGAACAGCACGCCGTGCAGCAGCGCCGCCATGCCGGCCGGTTCCTGGTCGAGCGTGTCGGTGACCACGTCCACCCACTGGTTGCCGTGCGGCACCAGCCCGGCCACCGCGGCCACCCCGCGCACGGTCACCGGCACGAACCTGGCCGCGAACAGCAGGGGCGCGAAGGTGAGCAGCCCGGCCACGATCGCGTTGTCCAGCACCGGCATCTCGGCGATCAGCGAGTGCATGCGCTCGGGCGCGGACACCGCCACCTCGAGCGAGACGTTGGCGCCGAGCGACGTGCCGCCGATCACCGCGCGGTCCACATCGAGGTGGTCGAGCAGCGCCACGGTCTGCTCGGCGAAGGCGGGCATCGAGTACAGCCAGGACTCGGTGGGCCGCGCCGATTCCCCGTGCCCGAGCAGGTCGAGCGTGACCACCCGGTAGCCCTCGGCGGCCAGCCGCCTGGCCAGCGGCGCGTGCATCCGCCGGGTGAACATGATGCCGTGGGTGAGCACCACCACCCGGTCGCCGTCGCCGTACTCGGTGTAGGCGAGCCGGTGCCCCTCGTGCACGAACGAACCGGCCAGCTCGATCGGCCGGGTGCTCCGCCGGGGCTCGCCGGGCTGCTCCAGTACCACCGCCGCGCTGTTCACGCTCATCGAGTCACCATCCCTCCGCCGAGACCAGCACAGGCCCGCACCTGCCCAGCAAACCATCTCCCGGGCTGGGTTGGCATCCCGCCAACCAGTCACCGGCCGGTCGCTGGCCCCCGCCCGTACTGATGAGTAATGATGACCGCCATGACTGTGAACGCCGATGCGCTGCCCGATCTCGTCTCGCTCAAGGTGGACCGCGACGGCCACGTGGCCGAGGTGACCCTGCTGGGACCGGGCAAGGGCAACGCGATGGGCCCCGACTTCTGGCGCGAGCTGCCACTGGTCTTCCGGGCGCTGGACGCCGACCCCGAGGTCAGGGCGGTGGTGCTGACCGGCAGCGGCAAGCACTTCTCCTACGGGCTCGACCTGCCCGCGATGATGCCGAACTGGGCGCCGCTGCTGGCCGGGGACGCACTCGCCAAGCCCCGTACCGCCTTCCTCGACGAGATCCGCGTGCTGCAGGACGCGGTCACCTCGGTGGCCCGCTGCCGCAAGCCGGTGGTGGCCGCGGTGTCCGGCTGGTGCATCGGCGGCGGCGTGGACGTGATCAGCGCCGCCGACGTCCGCCTGGCCAGCGCCGAAGCCAAGTTCAGCGTGCGCGAGGTCAAGGTGGCCATCGTGGCCGACCTCGGCAGCCTGCAGCGCCTGGCCACCATCGTCGGCGAGGGCCACGTCCGTGAGCTGGCGCTGACCGGCAAGGACATCGACGCCGCACGGGCCGAGCGGATCGGCCTGGTCAACGACGTGTACCCGGACCAGGACGCGGTGCTCGCCGCCGCCCGCGAACTCGCCGCCGAAATCGCGGCGAACCCGCCGCTGGTGGTGCAGGGTACGAAGGACGTGCTGTCGGTGAACACCGAGCGGCAGGTCGCCGACGGCCTGCGGTACGTGTCCGCCTGGAACGCCGCGTTCCTGCCGAGCAAGGACCTGGCCGAGGCGGCGCAGGCGTTCCTCGAGCGGCGCGCACCGCAGTTCCGCGGCGAATAGGGCGGCGAACAGGGCGGCGATTAGGGCAACGAGAAGGGCGGATGGTGACCAAGGTGAGCAACGAGGCTTCCCAGCGGTTCCGGGAGGCGCGCGACTTCCTGCTCGCGCACCGGGAGGACTACGCGGCGGCGAACGCCGGGTTCGCCTGGCCGGAGTTCGGCGAGTTCAACTGGGCGCTGGACTGGTTCGACCAGATCGCCCGCGACCCGGCCAACGCGCAGCGGTACGCGCTCTGGATCGTGGAAGAGGACGGCTCGGAGAACCGCTGGACCTTCCCGGAGATGGCGCGCCGGTCGGACCAGGTGGCGAACTGGCTGCGCGGGCTCGGCGTGCGCCGCGGGGACCGGCTGATCCTGATGCTGGGCAACCAGGGTGAGCTGTGGGAAACCATTCTCGCCGCGATCAAGCTGGGCGCGGTGATCATCCCGGCGTCCACCCTGCTCGGGCCGGCCGACCTGCGTGACCGCGTGGACCGCGGTGGCGCGAAGCACGTGGTGGTCCGTTCCGCCGACGTGGCGAAGTTCGACGGCGTGCCGGGGGAGTACACGCGGATCGCCGTCGGCGCGGCCGCCGAGGGCTGGCACGAATTCGCCTCCGCGTATGCCGAAGCGGGCGAGTTCACCCCGGACGGGGTCACCCTGGCGGACGACGAGCTGCTGCTCTACTTCACCTCCGGCACCACCGCGCAGCCGAAGCTGGTGCGGCACACCCACGTCTCCTACCCGGTGGGCCATCTGTCCACTATGTACTGGATCGGGCTGGAGCCGGGCGACGTCCACCTGAACATCTCCTCACCCGGCTGGGCGAAACACGCCTGGAGCAACGTGTTCGCGCCGTGGAACGCCGAGGCGACGGTGTTCCTGTACAACTACACGCGCTTCGACGCCGCCGCGCTGATGGCGCAGATGGACCGCTGCGGCATCACCAGCTTCTGCGCGCCGCCGACGGTGTGGCGCATGCTCATCCAGGCCGATCTCGGCGCGCTGAAAACCCCGCCGCGCAAGGTGGTCGGGGCGGGCGAGCCGCTCAATCCCGAGGTGATCGAGCAGGTCCGCGCCTCGTGGGGGGTGACCATCCGCGACGGCTTCGGCCAGACCGAGAGCAGCGTGCAGATCGCGAACACGCCCGGCCAGGAGGTCCGGCCGGGCTCGATGGGCCGCCCGCTGCCGGGGTTCACGGTGGCGCTGGTCGACCCGGTCACCGGCGAGCGCGCCACCGAGGGCGAGATCTGCCTGGACCTGGCGAAACGGCCGGTCGGGCTGATGACCGGGTACGCCGACGACGCCGAGCGCACCACCACCGCCTTCGCGAACGGCTACTACCACACCGGGGACGTCGGTTCGATCGACGAGGACGGCTACCTCACCTACGTCGGCCGCACCGACGACGTGTTCAAGGCGTCGGACTACCGGATCTCGCCGTTCGAGCTGGAGAGCGTGCTGATCGAGCACCCGGCGGTGGCCGAGGCGGCGGTGGTGCCCGCGCCGGACCCGATCCGGCTGGCCGTGCCCAAGGCGTACGTGGTGCTGGCCGCCGGGCACGAGCCGAGCGCGGACACCGCGCTGGCTATCCTGGCCCACTGCCGCGAGCACCTGGCGCCGTACAAGCGGATCCGGCGGCTGGAGTTCACCGAGCTGCCCAAGACGATCTCCGGCAAGATCCGCCGCGTCGAGCTGCGCGGCCGCGAGAACGAGTCGGCCGACCGCCCGGCGGGGGAGTTCCGCGAGGAGGACTTCCCGACGCTCAAGGGTTCCTGAGGCTCATTCCAGCGGTACGACGGCGGCCAGCACGGTCCGGTCCTGCCGGCCGCACGTCGTGCCGCCCTGCGCGGTGGGCGCGCCCGAGACGCACAGCCAGCCGTCCACCGTTTCGCTGACCGGTTCCTGCGAGCCGGCCGGCTGCCTGCCCGCGATCGCCCGGTGGAACCGCTCGACCACCGAACGGGCTTCGTCACACGGCACCCCGGTTTCGGCGGCGTCCAGCACCTGGAGGGTGAATCCGCTGGCGGCGGTCACCGTGCCGCAGCCGCCACCGGGCGCGCTCCGCTCGGGCGCGGGTGCCGGCGGGGTGGTGGTCGCCGGGCTGGGCACCGCCGGGGTGGTCAGGCTCACCGGCGGCGGCGCGGGCGGCGCGACGACCGCGTCACCGCTGGGCACGGCCGGTGCGGCCGCCCGCTCCGGCTCCGCTGAGCACGCGGCGAGCGCGGCGAGCGCGGCGAGCCCGACAACGGCGCAGGCCAGGCGTACGGTGGTGGTGGCGGTCAAGAGCGGCCCCTTCCGCGAGAAGCGTCGAGTCATTCTCGCCGGGGCGGCCTGGCCGGACCGGGACCGACACGCCCGGCGCGGGCCCGCGCGGGCCGGAGTAGTCCTCTGTGGACGGTAACGCACGGTCAGTTCGGGTCCCAGTAGCTGAAAAACCGGGTGAAAGATCACGCGAGCCGTTAACGAACGGCCGTTGCCGACCGACAGGTATGTCGGAGGCACCGCGAACCCCGAAGCGGTGCACCCGGACAGTCCCCCCCGAGCAGAAGCATTGAGAGCGATGGAAAACGCGGAATCCCCGGCCGAACCCGGAACAACCAGGTCCCAGTCCAGCACCACCGGCACGCGGACGCCGCCGACGGCGCCCTGCACCGTGGTGTGGAGCCTGGGACGCCCGTACGTACTGGAGAACAACGCGCGCTGGGTCGGTACCGACCGGCGCGGCCGCCCGCAGGTGCTCACCCGGGCGGAACTGCAGCGCCGCGGCTGGAGCTACCGCCGCGCCGGCTGAGCCGTCCCGGGCGGACGCTCACCCGCGTGCGCTTCGCGAAGCCCGTCGTCCCGGTCCGCCGGGCGATGCCTAGGCTGAGCGGGTGAGCGAGCCCCCATCGGCGACCAGGCCGGAACCGTCACTGGCCCGGCAGGCACTGACCGTGCCGAACCTGCTGTCCATCCTCCGGCTCGCCGGCGTGCCGGTGTTCCTGTGGCTGCTGCTGGGGCCCGAGGAGGACGGCTGGGCGCTGGCGGTGCTGGCCTTCGGCGGCTTCAGCGACTGGCTCGACGGCAAGCTGGCCCGCTGGCTCGACCAGACCAGCAGGCTCGGCCAGCTGCTCGACCCGGCCGCCGACCGCCTCTACATCATTGCCACGCTGGTGGCCTTCCTGCTGCGCGACATCGTGCCGTGGTGGGTGGTGGCCCCGCTGGTGCTGCGCGAACTCGTGGTCGGCTGCTGCATCCTGGTGCTGCGGCGCCGCGGCTTCGCCCCGCCCGAGGTCACCTACATCGGCAAGGGCGCCACTTTCGTGCTGATGTACGCCTTCCCCTTCCTCCTGCTCACCCAGGGTGGCTCCGACCTGGCCGCCGTCGCCCGGCCGATCGCCTACGCGTTCACCACCTGGGGCGGGGTGCTGTACCTGTGGTCCGGCGCGCTGTACGTGCTCCAGACCGTGCGGGCGATATCGCCGGGCCGGGGTGCCACCGCCGCCGTGTGAATGACAGACTTGCCCTCCGCAAGCCGGTGGTGAGAAAGGGGAACGGCGTTGTCCACTCCGGAGGAACTGCGCTACACCGAGGAGCACGAGTGGGTGGCCGTGCGCGACGGGGAGTCGGTGCGCGTCGGTATCACCGAGTACGCCCAGGACCAGCTCGGCGACGTGGTTTTCGTGGACCTGCCCGAGGTCGGGCTGACGGTGACCGCGGGGGAGACCTTCGGCGAGGTCGAATCCACCAAGAGCGTGTCCGAGCTGTTCGCCCCGCTGGACGGTGAGGTGGTCGCGGTCAACGACGCGGTGGCCGACTCGCCCGAGCTGATCAACAGCGACCCCTACGGCGAGGGCTGGCTGATCGAGCTCAAGCTGAGCGGTTCGGCCACCCCGGACAGCCTGCTCGACGCCGACGCCTACCAGCGCCTGACCAACGGCTGAGCGCCGCACCCGCCCGCGCCGCCGGTTGGGGGAGCCCACCAGGGGCCGAATCGATCAGGCACGGTACGTTGGGCTGCACACGTTTCGAAGAAAACCTTTCAGTGCGTAAGGAGAGCTCAGGTGAGCACGAACGACGGGCCCGGCGTTCCCCCGGAGCAGTCTCCGGAGCGGACCTCCGTCTTCCGGGCCGACTTCCTCGCCGAGGTCGAGGGACAGGAAGCCCAGGCGCCGGAGCCCCCGGTCGCGGGCATCGACGCACTGCCGGCCGGTTCGGCCCTGCTGGTCGTCAAGCGCGGCCCGAACGCGGGCTCGCGCTTCCTGCTGGACCGCGACACCACCAGCGCCGGCCGCCACCCCGACAGCGACATCTTCCTCGACGACGTCACGGTTTCGCGGCGGCACGCCGAGTTCCGCCGCGAGGGCGGGGAGTTCGTGGTGATCGACGTGGGCAGCCTCAACGGCACCTACGTCAACCGTGAGCCGGTCGACCAGGCCGTGCTCGCCGGGGGCGACGAGGTCCAGATCGGCAAGTTCCGCCTCGTCTTCCTGACCGGCCCGGGGCACGGGGGCCAGGGGGCGCGGTGACGGCTGCCGGGCGGCAGGGCCGTCCAGACGGTCTGAGCATCGGGGCGGTGCTGGCGCAGCTGCGCGGTGACTTCCCCGATGTGACCATCTCCAAGATCCGGTTCCTCGAGTCGGAGGGGCTGGTGCAGCCCGGCCGGACGCCGTCCGGTTACCGGCAGTTCGCCGCGGCGGACGTGGAGCGGCTGCGCTTCGTGCTGTCCGCGCAGCGTGACCACTACCTGCCGCTGAAGGTGATCAAGGAGCAGCTCGACGCCGCCGACCGCGGTGCCGAGCTGCCGGGGCCGGCGCCGCGGCCGCCGCGCAAGCTCGTCTCGCTCGGCGGGCCGGGCGGCGAGCGCGGGCTGCCGTCGCCGGAGGACTTCGCCCCGGCGCGCCCGGTGCGGCTGACCCAGGAGGAACTGCTCGCGCAGTCCGGGATCGACGCCGCCACGCTGGCCGAGCTCCAGCAGTACGGCCTGGTCCGGCCCGGTGCGGCTGGCTTCTACGACCCGGATGCCGTGCTGGTGGCGAAAACGGTGCGGGCGATGACCGAGTACGGCATCGAACCCCGGCACCTGAGGGCGTTCCGGGCGTCCGCGGACCGGGAGGTCGGCCTCCTGGAGCAAATTGTTACGCCGGTCTACCGGCAGCGCGACGCGGCCGCGAAGGCGCGGGCCGACGAGGTGGTCCGCGAGCTGGCGGCGCTGTCGGTCACGCTGCACACCCTGCTGGTCAAAGCGGGTATCCGCGGGGTGACCGGCGGTTAGCCCGGACCGGCGGGAATGATCTTGTCCCGGGTCGCGTTGAGCGTCGTGCGGAGGTGCCCGGACGGCCCGGCGCCGAATCCGTGGCTGAACGCGGGGACCCCGATGCCGTACGGTTGGAGAAGCCCGCGAGGCGGGCGCGAAGGTAGAGCGAGCACAGCGTCCGGAAGACGGGTAGCGTCGAGGGTGGCGATGCGGGACCCTTGGCACAGCGTGCGGCCCGTGTGCAGGTTAGGGAGGCGAACCCGATGAGCGAGATGCGCGTCGTCGGCGTGCGGGTCGAACTGCCCGCGAACCAGCCGATCTTGTTGCTGCGGGAGACCGAAGGAGAGCGGTACCTGCCGATCTGGATCGGCTCGGTCGAGGCCACCGCCATCGCCCTGGAGCAACAGGGTGTGCGCCCGGCCCGGCCACTGACCCACGACCTCCTCAAAGAGGTCATCGGCGCCCTCGGCCGGGAACTTGAGCAGGTGGTCATCACCGACCTGCGCGAAGGCACCTTCTTCGCCGAACTCGTCTTCGACGGCGACATCCGCGTGTCGGCCAGGCCCAGCGACTCGGTGGCACTGGCGCTGCGCGTCGGGGTGCCGATCCACGCCGAGGACGCGGTGCTGGAGGAGGCCGGGCTGATCATCCCCGACGAGCAGGAGGACGAGGTGGAGAAGTTCCGCGAGTTCCTCGACTCCGTCTCCCCCGAAGACTTCCGAGGCGCGGATACATAGTCGCGCCTCCGGCGCGACGGCGAGGTCGCTTTTGAGCCGGTCTCTGGAGCGAGGCACGCCAGGCCGCTGGGGCGACCTGACGCACCTCGCGCCAAAGACCGGCGCGACCTCGCGGTGGGTCCCTGGCGATCAGGGGCTGGTCGCCTTTTCGAAGAGGTTGGCCAGTTCGCGGCCGTAGCGTTCCGCGTCCAGCTCGGGTTCGCGGACCAGGCGGTCCGCCAGCCCGTCGAGCGCTTGGCGGATGCTCAGCGCCATCACCTCCACGTCGAACTCGCCGAACGCGCCTTCGGCCTGGCCCTGCCGCAGCTGCCGTTCGATGCGGCCGACCCGCATGTCCCGCAGCACCGCCTCGTGGAACATGTGGCCGCCACCCTCCTCGCCACCCCACACCTGGCCGAGGATCTCGTTCATCGCCCGCTGGAACTCCGGGTGCGCGGCCGCGAAGGCCACCTCCGACTCGATGAACCCGCGCAGCATGCCCGCCCTGGTCCGGTCGCCGGCCAGCCGCTCGGTCATGAACTCGTCCTTGAGCTGCGTGATCGTGCCGATGGTCGCGCTCATCAGCTCCTCCTTCGAGCCGAAGTGGTAGGAGATCATCCGCGTGCTGCTCAGCCCGGCGTGCTCGACGATGCGGGCGAACGACGCCTTCGCGAAGCCGAGCCGGGCGATCACCTCGATGGTGGCCTGGATGATCTGCGCGCGCCGTGCCGCTTCGGTCACGGACAGTCCCAGTTCCGGCTGGGAGCCCTCGTTTACCTGCATGAGTAAAAATTAACACGGCTGAGTAAATCGGGCAAGGTTCAACCTTTGGCCGGACCGGCCGCGCGTCGCGTTGACCGGCTCCCCGGCCCGGCTTACCGTCAACTACAGGTGAATCGCGACGGTGTGATTACGCCGTTCGAGGCAAGTGATCCACCAGGTCATGTTTGCCGGCCCGCAACGGCCGGGCGAGGGGAGGCATGGGTGGTCGAGGGAAGGTCGTTCGAGGTGACCGACGGCGAGCAAGGTGAGCTCTTTCCCGACGCGTCCCTGCCCGACGAACTGGTCGGCTACCGCGGGCCCGCGGCCTGCCAGATCGCCGGCATCACCTATCGCCAGCTGGACTACTGGGCCAGGACGAAGCTGGTCGCGCCGAGCATCCGCACCGCGCACGGCTCCGGCTCGCAGCGGCTGTACTCGTTCAAGGACATCCTGGTCCTCAAGATCGTCAAGCGGCTGCTGGACACCGGCGTCTCGCTGCAGAACATCCGGGTCGCGGTGGAGCACCTGCGTGAACGCGGCGTCCGTGACCTGGCGAAGGTGACCTTGTTCTCCGACGGCACCACCGTCTACGAGTGCACCTCGCCCGAGGAGATCGTCGATTTACTGCAGGGCGGGCAGGGCGTGTTCGGCATCGCGGTCAGCGGCGCCATGCAGGAGATCAGCGGCACCATCCACGAGTTCCCGGCCGAACGGGCCGACGGCGGCGTGATCGAGACGGTCCAGCCGGACGAGCTGACCCAGCGGCGCAACGCCCGCCGGACCGGTTGATCGCCGCGGTGGGTGAGTTGCTAATCTCTGCGCCGTAGTCGTTGACCCAGCGCGGGAGAGACCGGGCGGCCAATCGCCTCGCCCGGCGCCGAAGGAGCAACTCCTCCCCGGAAACTCTCAGGCACCCAGGACCGCGCATGGGGAGACGCCTCTGGAAAGCGGGCCGGCGGCCACTCACCGCGCGGCCCCGCCGAAGGTGCAAGCCCGTGGACTCGCGGGTGAACCTCTCAGGCGCCCGGAACCGGGCAGGGACAGAGGGGGAGGCTCCATCCCCGCCCGTGCGCGCTCAGCCCGGCACCTTGTCCAGGAAGCCGTGCACGCGGGCGATCCGGTCGTTTTCGGCCACCAGCACGTCGAACCCGATCACCAGCGGTTCCCCGCCCTCGGGGCCGAGGTGCCAGGTGAACCGGGCGATGTCGTGGTGGCCGTCCACCGGCCCGTGCAGGGTGAACCGCAGCCCGGCGAACTGCTCGGCCGCGCCGGCGAAGAACTTCTCGATGTCGTCCCAGCCGGTCACCGCGCCGAGCGGGTCGGTGTAGCTCGCGTCTTCGGTGAACAGCTCTTCGATCAGCGCGCGGCGCTCGGTGCCGGTGGCGTTCCAGGCGGCGAGGTAACGCTCGGCGAGTGCGGTGAAGTCGGTCATGATCACTCCTCGGGTTGGCTGGCACCCACCATTCCCGCCGCCGCGCGGCGCGTCGATTACCCGGGAAGTAATGGCCGCGGCGCGCGCCCGGCCGTAACGTCGAAGCGTGACCACAGCGACTGCTTCCCGCCCGGTGGGCGAACTCCTGCGTGAATGGCGGGACCGGCGCCGGATCAGCCAGCTCGACCTGGCCATCTCGGCGGACATCTCCACACGCCACCTGAGCTTCGTCGAGACCGGGCGCTCGGCGCCCAGCCGCGACATGGTGCTCCGCCTCGGTGAGCACCTCGACGTACCGCTGCGTGAACGCAACCAGCTGCTGCTCGCCGCCGGATTCGCCCCGGTGTACTCGGAAAGCGGGCTCGACGCGCCCGAGATGACCGCCGCGCGCGAGGCGGTCCGGCGGCTGCTCACCGCGCACGAGCCCTATCCGGCGGTGGTCGTCGACCGGCGCTGGACCATGGTCGACGCCAACGCCAGCGTGGCGCTGCTGATCGCCGGGGTGGCGCCGGAACTGCTGGACGGCCCGGTGAACGTGCTGCGGGCGACGCTGCACCCGGACGGCATGGCACCGCGCATCGCGAACCTGGGGGAGTGGCGCGCGCACCTGCTCGGCAGGCTGCGGCGCGAGGTGGCCGCCACGGCCGACCCCGAACTGTCCGAACTGCTCGCCGAACTGCGCGAATATCCTTGCCACGACGTGGTTCCCGAGGTCGAGGTGCCGAAGCCGGGTGACCTCGTGGTGCCGCTGCGGCTGCGGCACGGCGACACCGAACTGGCCTTCCTCAGCACGGTGGCGACCTTCGGCACGCCGCTGGACGTGACGCTCGCCGAGTTGTCGATCGAGGCGTTCTTCCCGGCGGACGCGCACACCGCCGAGGTGCTCCGGTCAGCCCCGCTCGGCGCGCCAGCCGGGTAACACGGTGGCCGTGGAGGCGAACAGCAGCAGCGCGATCAGCAGGAACGGCCCGGCCACGCCGACCAGCCCGGACACCGCGCCCGCCGCGGCCGGGGCCGCCGCCTGCGCCACCCGGTTGCCGGTCAGCCGCAGGCCGAGCGCGGTGGAGCGCAGGTTGTCCGGCGCCTCGCGCACGGTCCAGGTCATGGTCAGCGGCTGACCGAGCCCGAGTGCCAGGCCGAGCACCGCCATCAGCGCGGCCAGCGGCCAGAAGCCGCCGGTGAAAACCAGTGCCACCACGCAGATCCCGGCCAGCCCGCCGCTGACCACCAGCACCGCGAGCCTGCCGAACCGGCCCACCAGCAGCGGGATCAGCAGCCGGGACAGGAAGGAGAACCCGGCGCGCACCGCCAGCAGCACACCGACCACGGCCGGGCTGAGCCCGCGATCCTCGCCCAGCACCGGAAGGTACGCGGTGAGAACGTCCACACTGGACATCACGGCGAAGCTGGTGAAGATCGCCACCAGCAGCCTGCGATTGCGCAGCAGGGCCGCCGTCGATCCCTTGTGGACTCTCCGGTCGCCGTTCTTCTTCTGGTGCGCCAAGCCTTTCAGCGTCCACGCCAGCGCGAGGCAGAGCAGGGTGATCACCACACCGAGGCCGGTGGCGAGCAGGAATGCCTCGCGTGTCTCGGCGACCATCGAGCCCGCTGACGCCGAGCTGATCACCCAGCCACCGGTGAGCGGGCCGATCAGCTGGCCCACCGAGGCCGCCGCGGTGAACCAGCCGAAGTTGCGGTCCTGGTGCTCCGGCGGGGAAAGCTCGGCGACCAGGCCCTGGAAGGCCAGCATCAGCGCGAGCTGCCCGACCCCGATCACCACGTTCCCGGCGGCCATCAGCGGCAGCGTGCCGGCGAAGGCGAGGCCGAGCGCGCCGGTGGTCATGGCCAGCCCGCCCGCGGTGAGCAGCCCGCCCATGCCGCCGCGATCGGCGGCCCGGCCCATCGGCAGCGCCAGGAACACCGGCAGCAGCGCGCCCGCCGCGGCCACCAGCCCGACCGCGGTGGCGTCACCGCCGAGCGCGAGCACCCGGTAGGAGGCCACCGGCCGGATCAGGAAGGTGACCAGGTGCACGGCGAGCGAGGCGAGAACGACCAGCGCCAGCCCGGTGGTCGCGGGGCGGGGGACGGGCACCTGATCATCGTCGCAGTGCGCGCGCCGCCGGGCACGCTCCGCGGCGCAGGTGAGAGGATTGTCGCAGCGGGAGCCCCCGCCGGCCGGTCACCCAGCGAACCCAGTGAGGAAACTTGGTGAGCATCGCGCTGCACAACGAGGTCCCGCTCCCGCTGATCAGCTTCGACGCCGGCGCGCTGCCACCGGACGCCGTCGCCGGTTCGGTGCGCCAGGCGCTCGCCGCCGGGTACCGCGCCGTGAACGTCCGGCCCTCGGGTGAATCCGGGGCGGGCGAGGCGATCCGCGAACTGCCGCGCGGGGAGGTTTTTGTCACCCTGACCCTGCCGGGCACCGGGACCGCCGCCGCGCTGGCTTCGGCGCTGCGCATGCTCGGCACCGACCGGATCGACCTGGTGCTGCTCGAACGGCCGACCCCGCAGGCGTGGCGGGAACTGGAGCAGGCACAGGCCGACGGCCTGGTGCGCGCGCTCGGGGTGGCCGGGCTCAGCGCCGACGCCCTGCGCCGGTTCGTCGAGACCGTCGGCGTGCCCGCGGCGCACCGGCTCGAACTGCACCCGAGGGAACCGCGTGCCGAACTGCGCGCGCTGCACGCCGAGCACGGCATCGTCACCGTCGCCGCCGACCCGGTCGGGCCGGGCGCGCTGCCCGGGGTGCTGCGCGGGCTGGCCGCCAAGTACGGCAAGAGCCCGGCGCAGCTGGTGTTGCGCTGGCAGCTCGAACTCGGGCACGCCGTGGTGGTCGGGCCCGCCCCGGCCACCCTGCTCGCCGAGCAGCTGGGCGTGTTCGACTTCGAGCTCGCCGCCGACGACCTCGCGGTGATCGCCGAACTGGAAGGGACCTGAGGACTCAGGTCGCCTTGAGCCCGGCGGCCGCGAAGTCCGCCTGCTGCGCGGGTTCGGTGAGGAAGCCGCGGAAGGTCTGCGCGGCCCGCTTCTGCACGTCGTCCACGCCGTTGCCGGACAGCCCGATGTACGGGTAGTCCGCCGACCGCGCCGAAGCCACCGACTGCGGCGGGGAACCGATCAGCTCGGGCTTCTTGGTGGTCAGCTCGCTGATCCACCACGAGGATTCCGGCAGCCACGCGGCGGGCATGCCGCGGATGGAGCTCAGCTCGCTCTGGCCGAGCAGTGCGTCGAGCACCCGCTGCGAGGCCATCGCGTCCACGGTGATGTTGACGCAGTGCCCGTGCACCACGGTCTTCGCGTCGTTCCAGCGGGTCGCGGCGGCCTTGGCCGGCGCCTCCGCGCTCGGGGTCACGATCACGCGCAGGCTCGCGTCGCCTTCGGCGCAGCTGGCGGCCTGCGCTTCGGCGCGGCTGCTCAGCTCACCGCTGGCCCAGCCCCAGCCCAGCCAGCCGAGGCCGATCAGGGCGACCAGCACCAGGCAGGCGATCGGCCACTTGGCCACGCGGCGCCGGGTCTTCCCGATCGCGCGGTGGCTGCCGGTGCCGCTGACGGTCTTGTGGCTGCCGGTGCCGCTGATGGCCTGGTGGCTGCCGGTGGTGCGGATGGCTTGGTGGCTGCCGGTGGTGACGGCGTTGCGCTCCGGGCCCTGCACGGGCGCCGGGGCCGGGGTGAAGTAACCGGAGGGCGGGGAATCCGGGGCGCGGCGGGTGGTTCGGGGGGCCGCGGGAGGTGTCCGGGGAGTGTTACGAGGAGGTGTGGTCCGGGGAGCGGACGTCCGGTTCGCGGGGGAACGATGGCCGGACGGTCTGCCGTGAGGGGGTTCCGGAGCCGGGTCCTCGACCAAGCTGTGTCGCCCCATCGTGTGCCTTTCTCGTCTGATACTTGGACGCTCTCAGTATGCAACCAAAACGTTATCACTCTAACAGACGTAATCTGTTCGGGAAATGTGATGACGCTCAGTTGTCGCACAGCCTGCCAGCATCGGTACAACCGGACAATAGTGTGTTGCTGCACTCGATCAGGCGAGCCCGCAGCGGGGCGGCGCGTCGCGCGAAAGCGGCCTGTGCCCTGGCGTATTCGGCCCGCCCCGCCGCCGTTTCGATCGGCACCGCTGGGTAACCGAGCGGGGACAAATCGTAAGGACTCGCGCGCATGTCCAGCTCGCGGATGTCGGCCGCCAGTTCGAAACAGTCGCCGATCAGCTCGGCAGGCACGAATGGGCCGAGTTTGTACGCCCATTTGAACAGGTCCATGTTCGCGTGCAGGCAGCCGGGCTGCTCGGACTCGCGCTGCGTCTCGCGGGTCGGCGAGAGCGTGTTGCGGGGCACGGCGTCGGGCGTGAAGAAGCGGAACGCGTCGAAGTGGCCGCACCTGACCTCTAGTGATTCCACCACTTCGTCGGTGCCGCGGCTGCCCAGCCGCAGGGGTAGCTGGGCGTGCCGCACCTCGTCGTGCGGCTGGCGGTAGACCATCGCCCACTCGTGCAGCCCGAAGCAGCTCAGCCGCGGCGCACGCGACGCCGTCGCCTCCAGCAGCGACGAGACGTACCGGGCGGTCCGCTCGCGTGCCGGGGTGAACTCCGCCGGATCGACGGCGACACCGTCGGGCGTCTCGTGGTAGCCGCGCCGCTGGAGGAACCGCTTCGCCGCGTCACCGGCGAGCACCACGCCGAAGCCCGGCTGCCACCGCTCGACGTGCGACGGCCGGTGCGAGTAGTAGGTGAACAGGAAGTCCAGCACCGGGTGCTTCTCCCCGCGCGACCGGCGTCCGGCGTGCGGCACCGTCCACTTCCGCATGCGCGTGACGTGGGCTTCCTCGCGAGCCAGCCACTCCGGCTCGGCGAGGATCACCGGCTCGCTCATGCCGTCACGTGCGTGCCGTCCCGCACGGTGCCCACGTACTCCTCGACCAGGTCCTCCAGCGCCACCACGCCGACCACGGTGCCATCCGCGCCCAGTGCCCTGGCGAGGTGGCCCCGTTCGCGGCGCATCACCGACAGCGCGCTGTCCAGCTTCGCCTCCGCCGGGACCTCGCTCAGCGGCCGCGTCTTCGACGGCGGCACCTTCGTCCCGGCCGGTTCGCCGACCAGCTCCAGGATGTCCTTGACGTGGATGTACCCGGCGAGCCCGCCTTCGCTGTCCAGCACCGGGAAGCGGGAGAAACCGGTGCTCGACACGGCCTGCTCCACGTCGCCGACGGTCGGCGAAGCGGGCAGCGTGGTCAGCTCGGGCACCGGCACCAGCACATCGGCCACGGTCTTGCGGACCGACGACAGCGTCTGGCTCAGCCGCTGGTGCTCCGACTGCTCCAGCAGCCCTTCGCGGCGCGACTCGCTGAGCAGCTCGGCGAGTTCGGCGGAGGTGTAGGCCGTTTCCAGCTCGTCCTTCGGCTCCACCTTGAGCACGCGCAGCCCGGCGTTGGCGACGGTGTTCAGCAGCCAGATGAACGGGTTGGCCAGCTTCACCCAGGCCACGTGCACCGGGACCAGCCACAGCGCCAGCCGCTCGGGATCGGCGATGGCCAGGTTCTTCGGCACCATCTCGCCGATCAGCACGTGCAGGATGGTCATCACGGTCAGCGCGAAGGCGAACGCGATCGGGTGGAGCACGTACCCGGGCAGCGGCAGTCCGATCGCGCCGAAGGCGGCCTCCAGCTGGTGCGCCACCGCCGGTTCGCCGAACTGGAGCAGCAGCAGCGAGCAGATGGTGATGCCGAGCTGCGCGCCGGCCAGCATCTGCGACACCTGCTTGCTGGCGTTGATCACGATGCGGGCACGCGTGGTGCCCTGCTCGGCGAGCGCCTCCAGGCGGTCGCGCCGGGAGGAGATGAGCGCGAACTCCGCACCCACGAAGAAGGCGTTGGCCAGCAGCAGCAGGCCGATCAGCGAGATGGCGACCCAGTCGTTCACCTGGACACCTCCACCCGGGGCGAAGCGGCGGCGGTGGCGCCGCCCGCCGGTCCGGCCTTGCCGGTGATCGGGTGCACGCTGATCTCGGCGATGCGCAGCCGGTCCATCGTGTGCACGGTGAGCCGCCAGTCGTCGACGTCGGCCGAGTCACCGGGGCCGGGGATGCGGCCGAGGCGTTCGAGCACCAGGCCCGCGATCGTCTCGTAGTCGCCCTCCGGCATGCGGAACCCGGTGATCTCGCGGACCTCGTCGGCCCGCAGCTGCCCGGACACCACCCAGTTGTCCGCGCCGAGCTGCCGCGACGACGGCTCCTCGCGGTCGTCGTGCTCGTCGAGCACGTCGCCGATGATCTCCTCGACCACGTCCTCCAGGGTGACCAGCCCGGCGGTGCCGCCGTACTCGTCGACCACGATGGCGAGCTGGAAGCGCGAGTCCCGCAGGCGGTTCAGCAGCGCGTCGCCCGGCAGCGACTCGGGCACGGTCGGCACCGGCCGCATCACCGAGCCGATGCGCACGGAGTCGCGCTCGGCCTGCGGCACGGTGAACGCCTGCTTGACGTGCACCGCGCCCTGCACGTCGTCGAGATCCTCGTTGTAGACGGGGAACCGGGAGAACCCGGTGCGCCGCGACAGCGCGATCAGGTCGCTGATCGCGTCGTCCACGGTCAGCGACTCGACCTGCACACGCGGGGTCATCAGCTCGTCGGCCGTGCGGTCGCCGAAGCGCAGCGACTTGTCCAGCAACTCGGCGGTGGCGGTGTCGAGCGTGCCGCTCTCCGCGCTGGAGCGCACGATCGAGCCCAGCTCCTGCGGTGAGCGCGCCGAGCGCAGTTCCTCCTGCGGCTCGACGCCGAACTTGCGCACCACCCAGTTCGCGCTGTTGTTCATCAGCGTGATGAGCCACTTGAAGGTCTTCGAGAACCGCGAGTGGTAACCGGCCACCGCGCGCCCGGTCTGCAGCGGGCGGGCGATGGCGAGGTTCTTCGGCATCATCTCGCCGAGCACCATCGACAGCGAGGTGGCGATCACCAGCGCGAGCACCACCGAGACGGCGGCGGCCGCCGCGGGTGGCAGGCCGAAGGCGGTCAGCGGTGGTTCGATCAGGTCACCGATCAGCGGTTCGGCCACGTACCCGGTGACCAGCGTGGTCAGCGTGATGGCCACCTGCGCGCCGGAGAGCTGGAACGACAGCGTCCGGTGGGCTTCCAGCAGGGTTTTCGACTTCTTGTCACCGACCTGGCGGACATTGGCCTCGACGGTGCTGCGCTCGAGCGCGGTGAGCGAGAACTCGGCGGCGACGGCCAGGCCGGTGCCGATGGTCAGCACCACCACGAAGACCACGCCGAGGATCGCGAGCAGGATTTCCATCATCGGACTCCGGCGGTGCGTCGCGGGCCGATGGGGAGGGGATCGGGAAAGCCGGGTGTGCCACCCGGCTCAGTACTGTCACCAGGTGACGGCGCGTCGCGCACGGAAGGGTCTCTCCTCGGGAGGGGTTGTCACGTGGGGTAGATGATACCGGCCGGTTGGGCCGAACGTGCGAGTGACGGCCGGATCTGCCTGCTCAGAAGGGTGCCGCCGCTCACAGCCGGGCGCGGGTGAGCCCCGGATCGCGCCCGAGCAGGGCGACCAGCCGGTCCGACGGCGTGGCGTCGGAGCCGACGTCCACCGGCTCGGCGAAGATCCCGCCGCCCTGCCAGCCGGACACCTGCGGTCCCAGCTCGGCGAGCAGGTCCTCGGCCAGTTCGTCGCCGATGCGGTAGTCCGCGCCGATGCCCACCGCGAGGTCCCAGCCGTGCACCGCGAGGTCGCCGGTCATCTGCCAGCCGTAGTCCTCGAGCGGGATCTCACCGAACGAGACGTGCACCGTCTCGCGGGTGGCCTGCTCGAAGGCGCGGCGGGCCGCGCGGGAGGCGGTTTCCCAGCGCCGGACCGGGTCGTCGCCCAGCTGGTCGCCGTCGTAGCGGTCGCCGACCTGCTCGACGGTGGCGCCGCCGAGCAGGTCGGGCGCCCACAGCTGCTCGTAGACCAGGTGCCCGAGCAGGTCGCGGACCGTCCACTCGGTACACGGCGTCGGATCGGCCCACTGGTCGCGGCCGATGCGGTGGACGAGGTCGTCGAACCCGCGGAGTGCTTCAGCGTGCGCGTCGAGAAAGTCCATGCTCCGAGTCCATCACGGCCGCGCGGCGCCCGCAGGGTTCCGGTGGTGCACGCGCACGGTCTCCTCGACCAGGTCCAGCACCGGGGTGAGGTGGTCGGCGGGCAGGCCCATCGCCAGGTGCGAGACGAGCCCTTCGAGCACCAGTTCCAGGAACGCGGTGAGCACGTCGACGTCCACGTCGTCCCGCAGCTTGCCCGCTTCGTGCTGGCGCAGCAGGCGCTCGCGGGTCGCCCTGGTGAGCTGGTCGGAGCGCTCGGCCCAGCGCGCGCGGAACTCGGGATCGGTGCGCAGGCGGCGCGAGAGCTCGAGCCGGGTGCCGAGCCAGTCGGCCGGGTGCGCGCTGCCCTCGGTGAGCAGGTCGCGCATGACCTGCACCAGGCCCTGGTCGGCGACCACCTGGGCCATGCGGACCGCGTCGTCCTCGGCGAGCGCGAGGAACAGGGACTCCTTGTCGCGGAAGTGGTGGAAGATCGCGCCGCGCGAGAGCCCGGTGGCTTCCTCGAGCCGCCGTACCGTGGCACCCTCGTACCCGTAGCGCGCGAAGCACACCCGTGCGCCGTCCAGGATCTGGCGCCGGCGAGCGTCGAGATGGTCCTGACTGACCCGTGGCATCGTCCGATCCTGTCACCAGGGGTAGTGCCTTCGCAATCCGTACGTACGTACTGTGACTCGGGCGGGGCGGACCCGGCGGATTTCCCGCCCAGTGGGGGAACCCTGGACTAGTCTGCTGCGTCAAAGGCGTGTTTTCGCGGTTGTTGCGACAGTGCGACATGGGGAGAGAGCGGATGTTCGACGTAGGCGGTGCGGCCAGCGCCGCGGTGAGCAAGGTCTGGGGCGACAGCCTCGCCAAGGACGCGCCCGCTCCCGCGCCGGGTGGCGCGGGCGGTTCGTTCGAAATGGACGCCGAGGAGCTCGAAGCCGTGATCGGCCTCTGGGAAGCCGAGGCGGACAAGCTGGTCGACGACGCCAAGATCATCGAGGACATCTCGTGGGGCTTCACCCCGCCCGCGCCGGACGAGGCGAGCGTCGGCTACGTCGACGCCGGGATCAACTCGATCGAGGCGCTGCGCTCGCAGAACGAGTCGATGCTCAAGTACGCGCAGGAGTACGTGAAGAAGCTGAAGGCGGCCAAGGAAGCGACGGTGGCCGCCGACGAGGCGAAGGCACAGGCGCTCAGGACAGCCGAGTAGGCACCGCGTGAACAAGCTGACAGCCACGACCCTCCTCGTCGCCGTGGCGGCCTCGCTCGCCGCGTGCTCCGGGGAAACCGGGGGCAATCCCCGTCCGGCCGAACCGGCGGCGTCCACCGGGGCCACCGGTTCTTCGGCCGCGGACCAGCCCGGCGGGCCGAAGATCGCCAACCCGCTGGACGTGAGCCCGTACCTGGGCAACCCGTGCGAGCTGACGCCGCTGCCGAAGCTCGCCGCCGCCGGGTACACCGAGCCCGGGGAGCCCAAAACCGAGGACGACGTGGCCAAGGTGCTCGCCGGGCCCAGCTGCCACTGGAGCGGCGCCGAGCCCGGCGTCGGCATGACCGTCCAGGTGCAGACCGGCAACCGGGACAGCGGCATCGGCGGCGTGGCCGGCTTGGAGAAGGCCAAGCAGAGCCGCCAGCTCGGGTTCCTGGAGCAGACCGAGGACATCGGCGGATATCCCGCCTACTTCGCCGGGCAGTCGGACCGCCGCGCCACCGGCAACTGCGGCCTCGCCGTCGGCATCGCCGACGACCTGACCTTCACGGTGACCAGCCTGGGGTACCAGGGTGCGCAGGACTCCTGCGAAAACTCGGTACGGGTCGCCGGAATCGTGATCGACACGCTGAAAGGGGGCGCCTGAGGTGAGCGGTATGGACGGTCAGGCGATCTACGACAACTTCAAAAGCGGTGACAGCGAGCGCCTGCGGATGACCGCGGAGAACGTGCAGAAGCTGTCTTCTTCGTTCGAGCAGCGGGCGCAGAGCATCAAGTCGCTGCAGGAGCGGATGAAGGCCTCCTGGACCGGGGACGGCGCGGACGCGGCGAACGCCGGTGCCGGGCCGATGGAGCGCGCCTTCGCCGAAACCGCCGCGCCGCTGGACATCACCGCGAACTCGGTGAACGCCCAGGCGACCGGGTTCGACTACACCAGCAACACCGTGGTGCCGGTGCCGCCCGCGCCGGAGAAGCCGAGCGGCTGGAGCCTCGGGCTCAAGTCGGCGATCCCGGTGGCGGGGCCGTTCATGGCCGCCAACGACGTGAAGAACTACCAGGAGGGCGTGCAGGCCCACAACGAGGCGAACGAGAACAACGTTCGCGCGATGGACCAGTACAGCAGCATCAGCAAGAGCACCCAGCAGATCCTGCCCACGGACTACCAGCAGCTGACCTCCGACGGCGCGTCGGTGAAGCTGAAGACCGACGGGCCCGGCCCGATCGCCCCGCCGGAGTGGAAGAACCCGTGGCAGGGCAACGGTGACGGCGGCGGCACCGGGTCGGGCAGCATCGACGACTCCACCGGCAGCAGTGGCGCCGGTGGCGGCTCGGGCAGTGGCGGCACCGGTGGCACGGGCGGCACCGGGGGCACCGGTGGCGGCGGGACCGGGGGCACCGGCGGTGGCGGCGGCACGGGTGGTGGCGGCGGCACCGGCGGCGGTGGTGACACCGGCGGCACCGGGGGAACCGGTGGTGGCGGCACGGGTGCCAGCGGCGACAAGAGCGGCGGCAAGGACACCGGTGGCACGACCACCAAGCCGAAGGTGCCGCCGACGACCAAGCCGGGCACCGGCGACCCGATCGTCGGCCTGGTCAACAACCCGAACAACCCCGGCACCGGCAATCCGAACACCACCGGCCCCGGCAACCCGGGTACCAGCGGCGGGAAGCAGCCGGGCAGCGCGGCGGGCAGGCTGCTCAGCGGCGGTCCGGGCGGTCCGGGTGGTGTCGGTGGCGAAGCCGCCGCACGCGGTGGCGCGAACGCGAACGCGCCCGGTGCCGGCCGCGGCGTCGGCGCGGGCATGCTCGGCGGTGAAGCGGGTGCCCGTGGTGGCGCCGCGGCGGCCGCCGGCCGTGGTGGCACCGCCGGCGGTCCGATGGCCGGTGCGCACGGCGCGCGGGGCCAGGGCGGCGAGGACGAGGAGCACGTCCGGCCGAGCTGGCTGGTCGAGGCCGATCCCGACGCGTTGTTCGGCACCGACGAGCGCACCATGCCCCCGGTGATCGGGGAGTGACCGCACCGACAGCGGTCCCCGTGGCCGCGCTGGCGGCGCTGGTCCAGCGGGAGGGGGCCGGGCACCTGCACCTCACCCTCCAGCCGCAGCCGATCTGGTATCCCGAACGGGATCGCGACGAGCTGTCCCGCCAGGTGAACGAGGCGCTCGCCGAGGCGGGGCTGCTCGACCACCAGGGCCGGACCAAGGTCGAGGTGCTGGACCTGCTGCCGTTGCTGACCTCGGCTTCGGTGGAGTTCTACGGCTGGGCCACCCGCGGCGACGAGACGATCGGGCTGCTCGCGGCTTCACGCGGCATGCTCGGGGTGCTCGCCGTGCGTGCCGGGGACTGGGTGACGCTGCGCGAGGTCAACCAGCACGAGCTGCCGGAGGCGCTGGTCGCCGAGCTGCCCGAGCTGTACGCGGGCGGTGGGCGGTCGCAGACCGTGCGGGCGCGTGACTTCGAGGAGGCCGCGCGGGGCAAGGACCAGGGGCGGTCGCTGCCGCAGGCGATCGCCGACGTGGTGAAGGTGGTGCAGCGCCCGGTGCACGGCACCGGTGAGCTGTACGCGGGCAAGCGGGACGAGGTCGGCCGGTACGCGCGCGCCGACCAGCCGCTGCACTACGCCGACACGGACTGGGGCCGGTACCTCAACTACACCGTGGGGGAGGGTCCGGAGGCGGAGATCCACATCGCCCCGGGCACCCCGGCGGCACTGGCGGAAGCCCTGCGGTACCTGGCTTCCCGCCTGTCACCCGCCGTGCGCTGACCCCCCTGAACACGAATGTGGCTTTCGGAGCGTCTAACGCCCCGAAAGCCACATTCGTGTTCTTCACACCCCCGTGATCACGGAATGGTCAGCGCGGGAGCCAGGTGCTCGGTGGCGGCCCGTTCGACCCGGTTCGCCGCCGCCAGTTCCCAGCCGGTCTCGCGCGGCGGCCGCCGGTCGGCGTTCCACTGCGCCAGCAGCAGCGCCACCTTCGACTGCATTTCGGTGCGCAGCCGCAGGAACGAGTCGGCCGGGTCCGCGCCGACCTCGCCCAGCAGCAGCCACCACGCCCAGGCGGCGGCACCGGCGTTCGCCACGAAGTCGGGGATGACCGGGATGCCCGCCAGCACCAGCGAAGCCTCGGCCTCCTCGGTGGTGGCCGCGTTCGCCGCCTCCACCACCACCTTCGCGCGGACCTGCTCGACGTTGTCCTCGGTGATCGCGTACGAGATCGCGGCGGGCACGAAGATGTCGGCCTCGATGGCCAGCACCGCGTTGCGCGGCAGGCGCTGGACGTCGGCGGGCACCCGGTGGCGGTCGATCTCGCCGTAGGAGTCGCGCAGCTCCAGCAATGCCGGGACGTCCAGCCCGGCGGGGTGGTAGAGGGTGCCGGCGGCGTCGGCGACCGCGGTCACCCGCATCCCGGCTTCGTGCAGGTACCAGGCGGCGCCCCCGCCCATGGTGCCGATGCCCTGGATGGCCACCGTGGTCTCGGCCGGGTCCCACGCCCACGCCGCGGCCACGCCGAGGCAGGCCTGCGCGACGCCGTACCCGCCGACCACGTCCCCGAGCAGGAGCCCGCCGGGCACCGGCGCGTTCAGCCCGGCCTGCACCCGGCGCAGCGTGCGTGCCGGATCGGCGGACCGCGAGATGGCCGCGTGGTAGGACTGCTCGAGGCCGAGCCCGGCGAAGACCTCGTCGATCAGGTGCTGCGGCACGCCGAGGTCTTCGGCGGTCACCCAGTGCGCGTCGAGCCAGGGGCGCATCGCCGAGCAGAACCGGGTGAGCACGTCGAACGCACGCGGGTCCTTCGGGTCCAGGTCGATGCCGCCCTTCGCGCCGCCGACCGGCAGGTTGAAGGTGGCCGTCTTGTTGGCCATGCCCCTGGCCAGGTCCTCGACCTCGCGCATGGTGCAGCCCGCGCGCATCCGGGTGCCGCCGGTGGCCAGCCCGGAGACGAGGGTGTGCACGACGAGGAACCCGCGAGTGCCGGTCACCGGGTCCGTCCAGGTCAACCTCAGCAAAGGTTCGGTGCCGTTCTGGGTGCTCACTCGACCCACCTCCAAGCTGCTGCTCGAGCGGCGCCCAGTGGTTTCACGCGCGCACGGCAGGGCACACCGGTACCACGCCGGTGTGCGGTGGCTGCGGGGTTCGTGCGACGCGGAAGGCGTTCCGGGCGTGGCCGCATTCCGTTTACGTGCCTCCAGGGTGAGCCCGCGCCGCCGGTGCGTCCAGTTAAGGATCGTGCACGTTTTTGTTTAGGGTTTGTGTATGGAGTTTTCGTTGCAGAGACTGCGGATGCTCCGGGAGCTGGATCGGCGGGGCACCGTCACCGCGGCCGCCGGAGCGCTGCACTACACCGCGTCGGCGGTGTCGCAGCAGCTCGCCCAGCTCGAGCGGGACGTCGGCGCGAAGCTGTTCGAACGGCTCGGCAGGCGGGTCCAGCTGACCGAGCTGGGCAAGCTGCTGACCGCGCACGCCGAGGAGATCCTGGGCGCGGTGGAGCGGGCGACGCTGGCGCTGGAGGAGGCGCAGGAGTCGGTCACCGTCCGGCTGACCGCCGGGGTGTGGGCGTCGGTGGCCTCCGGGCTGCTGCCGCGCGCGCTGACCGCGCTGGCCGCCGAGCACCCCGGCATCAAGGTCCGCACCCGCGAGCTGGCGCCGGAGGAGACCGCGGACGCGGTGCGCGACGGCTCGCTCGACTTCTCGTTCGTGATCGACTACTCGGACGCGCCGATGCCGTGGGACGCCGGGCTGGAACGCGCGGTGATCGCGGTGGAGCGGCTGCACGCCGCGGTGCCTGCGGGCACCGTGCCCGCGGGCAGCGTCTCGCTGCTGGAACTCGCCGAGCACCCGTGGATCCTGGCCAGCCCCAAGAGCCACTTCGGCCGGGCGATGCGGATCGCCTGCCAGCGCCACGGGTTCGAGCCGAAGATCGACCACGAGGTGGAGGAGCAGGCCACCGCGATGGCGATGGTCGCGGCCGGGCTGGGCGTCACCCTGGTCTCCGACCTCGGCCTGATCCTGCGGCCGCCGGGGGTGGACACGGTGGCGCTGGCGAGCCCGCTGATGCGCACGGTGTCCATCGCCTACCGCACCACCGCGCTGCGCCGGCCGTCGATGCAGCTGGTCATCCACGCGGTGCGCGGGGCGGCGGCCGAACTCGGCCTGGCCACCGAGACCACCCTTCCGTAAGGATCGGCCCGGATTCGCTCGAATGGACTAATCCGCCCGCCGGATACGGGCTTTTCCTGCCGTTCCCGCGCCGGTTTCGCCCGGTTGTGCCACGCGGGCGCGAGCCGGGCCCGAGCGCGGGCGGCTGCGATTGTCGGACCCCGCGTGTAGCGTCCGAATCCTGGTGATCCCACTAGTCGTCCAGGTAGGAGGTGGCATGACGACGGTCAGAGATTTTCCTTCTCCCGCAACGGGTAATCTCGCCGCGCGGGTGGTTTCCGACCGCGCGGAGGGCGAAGCCTACGTGGCGTCGGTGTGCTTCAAGCATGGCCCGCCGAGACTGCTCGGCGTGGAACTGGAGTACACCGTGCACCACCGGGACGACCCGTCCCGTCCGCTCGACCCCGGGGTGCTGGCCGCGGCGCTCGGCCCGCACACCCCGCGAACGCTCGATCCCGGCAGCGAGGCGCTCCCGCTCCCGGGCGGCTCGCCGGTGACCCTCGAACCCGGCGGCCAAGTGGAGATTTCACCCCTTCCGCGTAGCTCACTGGCCGAGCTGGCCGGCGTCGTCGACGCCGAGCTGACCCACCTGACCGAACTGCTCGCCCGCTCCGGGCTGGAACTGGGCACCTCGGGCATCGACGCCCACCGCGCCCCCCGGCGATTCCTGGAAACCCCGCGCTACGCCGCGATGGAACGCCGGTTCGCGCCGGACGGTCCTGGCGGCATCACGATGATGTGCAGCACGGCCGGGCTCCAGGTCTGCGTGGACGCCGGTGAGGCCGGGCACCTGCCGTCGCGCTGGGCGGCGGCGCACGAAATGGGCCCGGCGCTGCTGGCGTTGTTCGCCAACTCCGGCAGGCACGCCGGGCGGGACACCGGGCACGCTTCCGCGCGCTGGCTGGCGGTGATGGCCACCGAGCGGGCCCGCACCTTCGCCGCCACGGCCACGCCGGACCCGCCAGCCGACTGGGCGCGGCGCATGCTGGACACGCCGCTGCTGGTGGTGCCGCGGGCCGACGGCCCGTGGGACGCGCCGGTGCGCTTCACCTTCGCCGACTGGATCGACGGCCGCGGTGAGGCGGGGGTGTTCGGCAGGCCGACACTGGCCGATCTGGACTACCACCTGACCACGATGTTCACCCCGGTGCGCCCGCAGGGCTACCTGGAGATCAGGTACCTGGACGCCCAGCCACCGCGGGGCTGGCTCGACGCCACCGCCCTGCTGGTCGCCCTGCTCGCCCAGCCGTCCACTGTGGACAAGGCACGCGAGCTGTGCGAACCCGTCGCCGGAGCCTGGGAGACCGCGGCCAGCCGCGGGCTCGCCGACCCGGCCATCGCCGGTGCCGCCAAGGCACTGGCCGATCTCGGCTGCGCCGCACTCGGCGCGACCGGATTGCCGTCCGAGGTGATCGACCGGATCACTGAAGCCGTGCAGCACCGAGCCGCCAGGACCCCGGCGCCTCGGACCCCCGAAGAGAGGGCGTGACCACCGTGGCTACCTCGACCGCGGAAAACACCGGAAACACCGGAAACACCGGAAACACCGGAAACACCGAGAACAATCCGTTGCTCGACCTGAGCCCGCAGGACCTGCGCGCGCACGCCACCGAAGCGCTGACCAGGGCACGGGCTCGCAGCACCGCGCTGACCGACGCGGTGGACGACGAGGACCTGGTGCGCCAGCACTCGAAGCTGATGTCGCCGCTGGTCTGGGACCTCGCGCACATCGGCAGCCAGGAGGAGCTGTGGCTGGTCCGCGACGTCGGCGGCCGTGAGCCGCTGCGCCCCGACCTCGACGAGATCTATGACGCCTTCAAGCACGCGCGTGCCGATCGCCCCGGCCTGCCGCTGCTCGGCCCGGCCGACGCGCGCGCCTACGTCCGCGAAGTCCGCGACAAGTCCTTCGACGTGCTGGAGAAGGCGCCGCTGAGCGACGGGAACGCCTTGCAGCGCAACGCGTTCGCCTTCGGCATGATCACCCAGCACGAGCAGCAGCACGACGAGACCATGCTCGCCACGCACCAGCTGCGCCGCGGTGAGCCGGTGCTGCACGCGCCCGCGCCGCCCGCCAGGCGCACCGGCGCGCTGCCGTCCGAAGTGGTCGTTCCCGGCGGCGCCTTCGTCATGGGCACCACGGCCGAGCCGTGGGCGCTGGACAACGAGCGCCCGGCGCACGAGACGCACGTGGCCGCCTTCGCCATCGAGACCACACCGGTCACCAACGGGGCGTACCTGGAGTTCCTCGACGGCGGCGGTTACACCGACCCGCGCTGGTGGAGCGAGGAAGGCTGGGCCTACCGCGCCGAGCACAACATCGTCGCCCCGCGGTTCTGGCGCCGCGAGGGCGATCAGTGGTGGCGTGTCCGGTTCGGCGTGCACGAGCCGGTTCCGCACGACGAACCGGTGGTCCACGTGTCCTTCCACGAGGCGGCGGCCTACGCGGCCTGGG
The DNA here is from genome assembly GCF_003312875.1 of Amycolatopsis albispora. Lineage (NCBI taxonomy): Bacteria > Bacillati > Actinomycetota > Actinomycetes > Pseudonocardiales > Pseudonocardiaceae > Amycolatopsis > Amycolatopsis albispora. The sequence goes on along the minus strand of NZ_CP015163.1, from coordinate 2,413,591 downwards.
CGGGCAAGCGGCTGCCGACCGAGCCCGAATGGGAGAAGGCCGCCCGCTTCGACCCGGCCACCGGGCGGTCGCGGCGGTTCCCGTGGGGTGACGACGAGCCGACCGCAGAGCACGCGAACCTCGGGCAGCGGCACCTGCGCCCGGCCCCGGTGGGCGCGTACCCGGCCGGCGCGTCGGCGCTCGGGGTGCACCAGCTGATCGGGGACGTCTGGGAGTGGACGAGCAGCGACTTCCACGGCTACCCGGGCTTCCGCGCGTTCCCGTACCGCGAGTACTCCGAAGTGTTCTTCGGGCCGGAGTACAAGGTGCTGCGGGGTGGCTCGTTCGGCACCGACGCCGCGGCCATCCGCGGCACCTTCCGCAACTGGGACTACCCGATCCGGCGGCAGATCTTCGCCGGGTTCCGGTGCGCTCGCGACCTGACCGCCGCCGAGCGGGGCTGAGCCGGGGGATGTGCCGTCACCTGGCTTACCTCGGCGAGCCGTGCTCGCCGGCGGAACTGCTGTTCGACGCCCCGCATTCGCTGCTGCACCAGTCGTACGCCCCGGCGGACATGCGGGGCGGCGGCACGGTGAACGCGGACGGCTTCGGGCTGGGCTGGTACGGGGCGGCGGCCGAGCCGCTCCGCTACCGGCGCCATGCTCCACTGTGGACAGACGAGGGGCTGCGGCCGCTGGCTTCCTCGGTGCGCACCGGGGCCTTCATGGCCGCGGTGCGCAACGGCACCACCGGCATGCCGGTGGGTGAGGCGGCCTGCGCGCCGTTCGCCGGCGGGCGCTGGCTGTTCAGCCACAACGGACTGGTCCGCGGCTGGCCGGAGTCGGTGGTACCGCTGGCGGAGAAGCTGCCGGTGGCCGACCTGCTGCGGCTGCCCGCGCCGACCGATTCGGTGCTGCTGTGGGCGCTGCTGTCCGCCCGCCTGGCCGGTGGTGCCGAGCCGGTGGGGGCGGTGACCGGGCTGGTCGCCGAGGTCGAGGCGGCCGCGCCCGGTTCCCGGCTCAACCTGCTGCTGACCGACGGTGAGGTGCTGGTCGGTACCGCGTGGACGCACGCACTGTCCTATTTGGCCACCGGTACCGGCACGGTGGTCGCCTCCGAACCCTGTGACGACCGGCCGGGCTGGACGCCGGTGCCCGAGCGGCACGCGGTAACCGTGCGCGGCTCGCAGGTCGAGATCACGCCCATTCCCAGCTGAGGAGCGAAAACCCGCCATGAGCGAACCCGATCTCACCGAGCACCGCAGCCCGGTCGACGTCACCGCAGCCCTGCGTGCCGACGTGCGCGCCGGGCTCACCGCCGAGCGGAAGTGGTTGCCGCCCAAGTGGTTCTACGACGCGGCGGGCAGCGAGCTGTTCGAGAAGATCACCTCGCTGCCCGAGTACTACCCGACCAGGGCCGAGCGGGAGATCCTGGCCCGCGAAGCCCCGGCGATCGCGCGGGCCACCGGCGCCCGCGCGCTGGTCGAGCTGGGTTCGGGGTCGAGCGAGAAGACCCGTCTGCTGCTCGACGCCCTGACCGCCCACGGCACGCTGGAAACCTTCGTGCCGCTGGACGTGTCGGGGGCGGCGCTGGCCGAAGCCACCGAGGCGATCGCCGCCGAGTACCCCAAGCTGGAGGTGCGCGGCGTGGTCGGTGACTTCACCGAGCACCTCGGCCTGCTGCCGGGGGAGCCGCCGCGGGTGGTCGCCTTTCTCGGCGGCACCATCGGCAACTTCCTGCCCGCCGACCGGGCGAAGTTCCTGCGCTCGGTGCGTGAGGTGCTGGCGCCGGGGGAGTGGCTGCTGCTCGGCGCCGACCTGGTGAAGGAACCGGAGCGGCTGGTCCGCGCCTACGACGACGCGGCGGGCGTGACCGCCGAGTTCAACCGCAACGTGCTGCGGGTGATCAACGAGCGGCTGGGCGCGGACTTCGACGTGGACGCCTTCGAGCACGTCGCGCACTGGGACGCGGAGGCCGAATGGATCGAGATGTGGTTGCGCGCCACCGAGGAGCAGGTGGTCTCGATCCCGGGTGCGGACCTGGAGGTGCGGTTCGCCGCCGGTGAGCACGTCCGCACCGAGATCTCGGCGAAGTTCCGCCCGGCGGGGCTGGCCGCCGAGCTGGCCGCGGCCGGGTTCGCCGTGGCGGAGCGCTGGACCGACAGCGAGGGGCTGTTCAGCCTCACCCTGGCCGAAGCCCGAAAGGAAGTGAACTAACCGATTTGGCCGACGCCGCACCGGCCGCTCCCGTGACATTCTCCGCTCGCTGAAACGGCGAAGGGAGAAGTCGTGTTCAAATCCACGGGAGGGCCGGTGCGCAGACGGGTGCTCACCGGGGTGGTGGCCGCGGGACTGGTGCTGACAGCCCTGCCCGCCACGGCCACCGCCGCCACCGCCACGCCAGCACCCGAAGCCGCCGCCGCGCCGGGGCTCGAGGCTGCCGCCGCAGGTGCGGTCGCGCCGATCGCCTGGAAGGCGTGCCCGCCGTCCACCTTGACCGGGGTGCCGCCCGAGCAGCACCAGAACTTCAGCTGTGCCCACTACCGCGTGCCGATCGACCACGACAACGCCGCGCTCGGCACCATCGACATCTCGCTGCTGCGGCGGCACGCGCGCCAGCCGTCGGCGAAGATCGGGTCGTTGTTCCTCAACCCCGGCGGTCCCGGCGGCTCGGGCCTGCGCATGCCGATCAGCGCGGACCGCTACCTCGAACCCGAGGTGCTGGACCGCTTCGACCTGGTCGGCTTCGATCCGCGCGGCGTCGGCGCCAGCAACCCGCTGCGTTGCTTCACCACCGCCGAGGACGCCGACGAGGTGTTCGCCAAGCAGGTGGTGGTGCCGATCAGCCGCGCCGAGATGTCGGACTCGCTGGCCTCCTACCGCGACTACGCCGGGTTCTGCGACCGCAACGCGGGCAGCCTGCTCGACCACATGTCCACCAAGGACGTGGTCCGCGACCTCGACCTGCTTCGCGCGGCGGCCGGGGACCAGAAGCTGACCTACGTCGGCTTCTCCTACGGCACGCTGATCGGCGCGACCTACGCGAACATGTTCCCGAAGCAGACGCGGGCACTGGTGCTGGACGGCAACGTCGATCCGAAGCTGCGCACCAGCGACGGCCTGCAGTACGACCGGGAACGCGCGCGTGGCTTCGAACTCTCGCTGGACGCCTATCTCGCCGAATGCGACGCGGTCGGGCCGAAGTGCGCGTTCAGCGAAGGCGACCCGCGGCAGAAGTTCGACGAGATCCGGGAGCACCTGCGGCAGCAGCCGATCCCGCTGCCCGGCGGCGGCCAGGTCAGCATCCACACCTTCACCAACGGGGTCGCGGGCTCGCTGTACAACTTCTCCGAGTTCGGCATCCTGGCCGAGCAGTTGCAGGCGGTCTACGACGTGCTGCACCCGCCAGCGGCGCAGACGCTGTCCGCGGCCGCGGTGCCGGCGCTGACCACGGCGGGTCACCAGGGCCGGTTCGACGTGCGGCCGGACACCCCGTACACCTCGGACGACTCGTACTTCGCGGTCAACTGCTCCGACAAGCGCTTCAAGCACAAGCAGCACAAGCTGCCCGAGATCGCGGCGCTGTGGGAGAAGGAGTCGCGCACCTTCGGCCGGGCACAGGCGTTCGCCGACGCGGCGGCCTGCCCGGTGTGGCCGGGGGAGGAGGACGTCTACGCCGGCCCGTGGCGGGCGAAGACCGAGACGCCGGTGCTGGTGATCGGGAACTACTACGACCCGGCCACCCAGTACGAGTTCTCGAAGCGGATGGCGGACCAGCTCGGCAACGCGCGCCTGGTCTCGGTCGACGCGTTCGGGCACTGCATCCTCGGTGACTCGCAGGGCGTGGACGACCTGACCGCGGACTACCTGGTGGAGCTGAAGGCACCCGCGCCGGGCCAGGTGTTCCAGCCGGACGTGGCGCCCTTCGACCCGGTGCTCGCCGGGGACTGAGGTACAGTCGACCGGCTCTGCTCAACGAGGAAACGGAAAGCGAGGTGAGCGGCACATGCCAGAGGACAGTAGTGGCGGGACCGGGGCCGTCACCCGCTTCGCGGTGCGCGGCTAGGACGTGTTTCACAAGTCTGTTCGATGGGCTTCGTGATCCAGGTGGTTCCTGGCGGTGCCGGGCGTTCGGCCTCGTACTTGGGCGTACTCGGCCGAAGGCCCGGTGCCGCCAGGGGCCGCCTGGGCGCGAAGAGCGCGAACAAGACTTGTGAAACGCGCCCTGGGTACTGCCCTGTCCGGTTTGTGTGCGCACGCCGGAAAGGCAGGTCGTGATGACCTTCTTCGAAGTACTGCTGCGCGTCGGCACCGGGGTCGGCCTCGGCGCGGCCATCGGGTTCGAGCGGCAGTTCCGCGCCAGGATGGCCGGGCTGCGCACGAACACGCTGGTGGCCGTCGGCTCGACGTTGTTCGTGCTGCTCTCGGCACACGGGTTCGACGGCCTCGGCGGGGCCGACCCGACCCGGGTCGCCGCGCAGATCGTTTCCGGCATCGGCTTTCTCGGTGCCGGGGTGATCCTTCGTGACGGTGGCAGCGTCCGCGGGCTCAACACCGCGGCCACGCTGTGGTGCTCGGCCGCGGTCGGCGCGCTCGCCGGGGCCGGCCTGTACGCGGTCGCGGCCGCCGGTGCGCTGGTGGTGGTGCTGGTCAACGTGGCGCTGCGGGCCCTCGGCCACGCCGTGGACCGGCGCCCCGAAAGCTGACCTGACAAAACCCGGAAACCCAGCGGAACGCCCCGCCACCCACGGGAAAGCGGGTGGCGGGGCGTTCATGGGGCGTGGCTCAGGCGGTCATCTTGCGCAGCACGTACTGCAGGATGCCGCCGTTGCGGTAGTAGTCGGCCTCACCCGGGGTGTCGATGCGGACCACCGCGTCGAACTCCACCTTCGAGCCGTCCTCCTTGGTGGCGGTCACCTTCACCGTCCGCGGGGTTTCGCCCTCGTTCAGCTTGGTGATGCCCGCGATGTCGAAGGTCTCCGTGCCGTCCAGGCCCAGCGACTTCGCCGACTCGCCCTCCGGGAACTGCAGCGGGATCACGCCCATGCCGATCAGGTTCGACCGGTGGATGCGCTCGAACGACTCGGTGATCACCGCGCGCACGCCCAGCAGCGAGGTGCCCTTGGCGGCCCAGTCACGCGACGAGCCGGAGCCGTACTCCTTGCCGCCCAGCACCACCAGCGGAACGCCCGCCTTCGCGTAGTTCTGCGCCGCGTCGTAGATGAACGCCTGCGGTGCGCCCTCCTGGGTGAAGTCGCGGGTGTAGCCGCCCTGCACGTCGTCCAGCAGCTGGTTGCGCAGCCGGATGTTGGCGAAGGTGCCGCGGATCATCACCTCGTGGTTGCCGCGCCGGGAACCGTAGGAGTTGAAGTCCTTCTTGTCCACGCCGTGCTCGGTCAGGTACTGCGCGGCCGGGGTGCCCGGCTTGATCGCACCCGCCGGGGAGATGTGGTCGGTGGTGACCGAGTCGCCCAGCTTGGCCAGCACCCGCGCACCGGAGATGTCGGTGACCGGGGCGGGCTCGGCGGTCATGCCGTCGAAGTACGGGGGCTTCCGCACGTAGGTGGACCGCGGGTCCCAGTCGAAGGTCTTGCCCTCCGGGGTGGGCAGCGACTTCCAGCGCTCACCGCCGTCGAAGACGTCGGCGTAGTCCTTGGTGAACATCTCCTGGGTGATGGCCGAGTCGATGGTCTGCTGGATCTCCTGGCTGGACGGCCAGATGTCCTTGAGGAACACGTCGTTGCCGTCGCCGTCCTGGCCGAGCGGCTGCGACTCGAAGTCGAAGTCCATCGTGCCGGCCAGCGCGTAGGCGATCACCAGCGGCGGCGAGGCCAGGTAGTTCATCTTCACGTCCGGGTTGATCCGGCCCTCGAAGTTCCGGTTGCCCGAGAGCACCGACACCACGGTCAGGTCGTTCTCGTTGACCGCCGCGGAGATGTCCTCCGGCAGCGGGCCCGAGTTGCCGATGCAGGTGGTGCAGCCGTAGCCGACCAGGTGGTAGCCCAGCTTCTCCAGGTACGGCCAGAGGCCCGCCTTCTCGTAGTAGTCGGTGACCACCTGCGAGCCCGGCGCCATCGAGGTCTTCACCCACGGCTTGACGGTCAGGCCCTTCTCCACCGCGTTGCGGGCGAGCAGGGCCGCGCCCAGCATCACCGACGGGTTGGAGGTGTTGGTGCACGAGGTGATCGAGGCGATCACCACGGCGCCGTGGTCGAGCACGAACTCACCGCGGTCCTCGGTCTTGACCCGGACCGGCTTGCTCGGGCGCCCGCTGGCGCCGTTGGCGGCGGACTGCAGGCTCACCGCGTCCTCGTCGGCGAACGACAGCGCCGCCGGGTCGCTGGCCGGGAAGGACTCCTCGACCGCCTCGTCCACGTTGGTGTGCGGGGTGACCTGCTCGCCGTCGACGTAGTCGTGCACCGACTTGCGGAACGAGGACTTCGCGTCGGTCAGCTCGATGCGGTCCTGCGGGCGCTTCGGACCGGCGATCGAGGGCACCACGGTGGACAGGTCCAGCTCGAGGTACTCGGAGTACTCCGGCTCGTGCGAGGGGTCGTGCCAGAGGCCCTGCTCCTTGGCGTAGGCCTCGACCAGCGCGACCTGCTCGGCCGAGCGGCCGGTCAGCTTGAGGTAGCGCACGGTCTCGTCGTCGATCGGGAAGATCGCGGCGGTGGAGCCGAACTCGGGGCTCATGTTGCCGATGGTGGCGCGGTTGGCCAGCGGCACCTCGGCCACGCTCTCGCCGTAGAACTCGACGAACTTGCCGACCACGCCGTGGCGGCGCAGCATCTCGGTGATGGTGAGCACCACGTCGGTGGCGGTCACGCCGGCCGGGATCTCGCCGGTGAGCTTGAAGCCGACCACGCGCGGGATGAGCATGGAGACCGGCTGGCCGAGCATGGCCGCCTCGGCCTCGATGCCGCCGACGCCCCAGCCGAGCACGCCGAGGCCGTTGACCATGGTGGTGTGCGAGTCGGTGCCGACGCAGGAGTCGGGGTAGGCCTGGCCGTTGCGCGCCATCACCGTGCGGGCCAGGTGCTCGATGTTGACCTGGTGCACGATGCCGGTGCCCGGCGGCACCACCTTGAACTCGTCGAAGGCGCCCTGGCCCCAGCGCAGGAACTGGTAGCGCTCCTTGTTGCGGCCGTACTCGAACTCGACGTTGCGCTCGAAGGCGTCGGCGCGGCCGAACACGTCGATGATCACCGAGTGGTCGATCACCAGCTCGGCCGGGGCCAGCGGGTTGACCTTGTCCGGGTCACCGCCGAGGTCGGTGACCGCCTCGCGCATGGTGGCCAGGTCGACCACGCACGGCACGCCGGTGAAGTCCTGCATGATCACGCGGGCGGGGGTGAACTGGATCTCGGTCGACGGATCCGCCTTTGGGTCCCAGCCACCGAGCGCGCGGATGTGGTCGGCGGTGATGTTCGCGCCGTCCTCGGTCCGCAGCAGGTTCTCCAGGAGAATCTTCAGGCTGTAGGGCAGGCGCTCCGAGCCCTCGACCTTGTCCAAGCGGAAGATCTCGTAGGAGGCGTCGCCGACCTTCAGCGTGTCACGCGCGCCGAAGCTGTCCTTGCTGGCTGGTGCAGTCACGTCTAACTCCATGGACATGGACGGACCTGTGTGAGTCGTCCCGGGTCAGTTCGGTGTGTGTTCGGGTGCGGTCGTTCGGGTCGACCACCGCCGAGTCTTGCGTACCGGCGCCACGCCCGCAGCGGCAGGCTGGCATCGGTGTCCGCCACAAACAGTACGCTTGTCCTTTTTTCAGTTCAAGCCGCCACGCCGGTGGCGCGTGAAAAAGGCCCCCGCGCGAGGCGTCTCGCGCGGGGGCCCTGCTCGGTACCGGGGTCAGTTCGCCATTTCCATCAGCGCCTTGATGTCACCCGGCTGCAGGCTGCGCAGGATCGTCATGCCCTGCTCGCTCAGCGTGCGGATCGGGCTGACGTAGTGCTTGCCGGAGACCTCGGTGGTGATCACGCCGACGCCCTGCTTGAGGATGCCGGTGCCGAGGCTGGTCAGCGCCTGCTTGACCGCGGGCGGCAGCGAACCGTCGGACTCGCTCTCGATCAGGTCGGCCAGCTCGGAGGCGCACATCCGCTCGGTGCGGCCCTCCATGGTCACCGAGTAGCAGTCGTTGTCCTTGCTGAGCTTGAAGTCCTCGCCCTCGGGACCGGTCAGCTCGAGCGCGGTCAGCGTGGCGCGGGTGCCGCCGCCGACGCTGCTGCTCTCGGTCTCCAGCTTGTTCACCTTCACGCCGCTGGGCTTCTCCTTGCCCGCGGCCTCGAGGATCGCCGGGCCGGCGTCCTGCAGCGCGCCCATCTCGTCCGGCGGCAGCAGCTCGATCACCCGCTTGACGTCGGCGTCCAGCGCCGCCTGCAGCAGCTCCTTGACCGCGTCGTTCGAGCTGCCCGCGCCGTTGGCCGCGATGCCCTGGGCCGGCCACTCGGTCTTCTCCTCGAGCAGCGCGTAGTCGGCGATCGTGTAGAGCAGGCTCGGGTACCAGGCATCGTCGACCTTGACCGTGGCGATCCGCACCGGCTCGCCCTTGTTCTTGCGGACCTCCTCGGCGATGTCGATCGTCTCGGTCTCCGGGCCCGACGGCAGGTCCTTCGAGTCCAGCGCGGCTTCGAGGAAGTCCTTGGTCAGCGGGACCTTGGTGAAGTCCGCGGTGACGGTGATCTTGCCCGCGGTCAGCTTGGTGATGGTCAGGTGGTCGTTGACCTGCTGCTGCTGTGCCTCGTCGAAGACCAGGCCCTCGGTTTTGATCTCCATGCCGGACAGCGCCTTGGGATCGGCCTCCGGGCGCACGATCTCCAGCCGCTTCAACTCGGCGGCGGCCTCTTCGATCGGGTCGGTGAACAGGGAGGCTTCGGCGGGGGCGAGCGTGCCGAGCAGGCCCACCACGTCACCCGAGCTGATCGTGTTCGCCAGGTTCTGCGCCGCCAGCGTCGGCGTGTCCGCGCCGCCGGAGGAACTCTGCGCCAGCGCGAACCAGGTCACGCCACCGCCGACCGCGACCACCAGCGCGATCACCAGGCCGATGATCAGGCCCTTCTTGCGCTTCGGCGTGCCGGGACCGCCCGGCGCGCCGCCGGGCTGCACCGGGTATCCGCCGCTGGCCTGCTGCTGGGCGTAGTACTGCTCCGGCGAGTACTGCTGCTGGTACTGGCCCTGCTGGTCCGGCTGCTGGTATTGGCCCTGCTGGGCGTACTGCTCGCCGGTCTGGGGCGCGTAGTACTGCTGCTGGCCGGTCTGCGGATAGTACTGCTGAGCCGTCGGCGGGTACTGCTGCTGCGGGTGCTGCGGGTACTCCTGACCGCCCTGCTGGCCGTGCTGCCCTCCGCCGCCCTGCTGCGGCCACTGGCCGCCCTGTCCTGGACTGGTCACGAGACCCCTCGATTCGTCTGTACCTGGCGCCGGCCCGCCGCGGCCGTGACGACCGCGCCGAGCGCCCCGATGACGGCGACCAGCGTGCCGATGGTAGTCGTGACGGGTCCCGCCGGTGTTACGCCGATGGGCCCGCCATCGTCACCGCCTTGGACGGCGGCGAACCCCGCCGCGGTTCCCACGAATATCGCCAGCACCACGGTGACCGCCGCACCGGTGCGCGTGGCGCCCAGCACCAGCAGCGCGATCGCCGCCGCGGCCAGCAGCGGGACCACGATCCACACCCGCAGCGCGAGCACCACGAAGGTGTTGTCGGTCAGGTCGAACCGGTCGATCAGGCCGACCACCTGGTAGCTGCTGCGGTTGACCGACCCCGAGCGGAACCAGCTGAGAAAGCTGCCCACCACGGCGAGCACCAGGCCCGCGGCGGCGGAGGCGGCCAGCACCTTGGTGGCCATCGAGCGGTTCGGCACGGGATCTCTCCTCGGGTTGTCGCGGGTTGTCGCGGGTTGCCGGTGCGGTTTGGACGCGTGAGAAGAGTGCCCGGTTCACCCCGGTGAGGTTTCGCCGTATCCCCGGAATGGGGGAAAAGTGATCAACGAGACCCGTGTTTCGCGTGTGACTGGTGGTCAAGGAGGGGCTACCGGTGGCACAGTGCTCGCGGAGGCTTGTGTTGCGGAAACGTCGCAGGTCAGCTGGTGTCGGTTGAGGACGGTCGGAGGTGGCGGGTGATGCGCAGCGGGCGCGCGCGAGCGAGCTGGGCGGCCATCGGCTCACTCACCGTGGTGCTGTTGCTGGGCGGGACCGGCACCGCGGTGGCCGTGCCGCCGCCCCCGCCGAACCCCAGCGACTCCGAGCTGAACAGCAGCCGCGAGGAAGCCGACTCCCGGGCCGGGGAGGTCGGCAGGCTGACCAACCAGCTCGCCGAGGCCGAGTCCCGGCTGGGCGAGCTGCAGGCCGACGTCGAACTCAAGATGGAGGACGCGAACAAGGCCCGCGTCGACATGGAGACCGCGCAGGACGAGGCGAGCGCGGCCCAGCGCGACGCCGAGTCCGCCGGCGCGGAGGCCGACGCGGCCGCGTCCGCGGTGGAGAACGCCCGCAGCGACCTCGACAAGTTCGTCGGCGCCAGCTACCAGCAGGGCAGCACGATCGGCTCGGTCTCGGCCTACATCGGCTCGGACAGCCCGAAGGACCTGCTCGCCCGCGCCCAGCTGCTCAACGCGGTCGGCGGCAGCCAGGTCGACGCGCTGGAGGGCATGCAGCGCGCGCAGACCGACAAGTCGAACAAGGACGCCGAGGCACGCAAGAAGCTCGAGATCGCCCGTGAGAAGCAGGCGGCGGCCGAGCGCGCCAAGAGCAACGCCGACGCCGCGCAGAACGAGGCGATCCGCGCCCAGCAGGACCAGGAAGCCGAGAACGGGCGGCTCGAATCGGAGAAGTCCGACGTCGAGCGGCGGCTCTACGAGGCACAGTCCAAGGTCAGCGGGCTGGAGGGGCAGCGCCAGCGGTACGAGGACTGGCAGGCGCAGAAGCGCGCCGAAGAAGAGGAGCAGGCGCGCAAGGCGGCGCTGGCCCAGCAGCCGAGTTCCGGCGGCAGCAAGGGCACCAAGAACGGCGGCTCGGCCGGCCGCCCGTCGGCGCCGTCGGCCCCGGCCGGGCGCAGCGTCGAATCGGTGATCGCGCGGGCGATGTCGCAGCTGGGCGTGGTCTACGCCTGGGGCGGCGGCAACCAGAGCGGGCCGACCCGCGGCATCCGCGACGGCGGTGTCGCCGACGCGCACGGGGACTACCGCAAGATCGGCTTCGACTGCTCGGGGCTGATGATCTACGCCTTCGCCGGGGTCAAGGGCCTGCCGCACTACAGCGGGTACCAGTACAACGCCGGGCCGAAGGTGCCGCTGTCGCAGATGCGCCGCGGGGACATGCTGTTCTGGGGCCGTGGTGGCCGCATCCACCACGTGGCGCTCTACCTGGGCAACGGGCAGATGGTGGAGGCCCCGCACTCCGGCTCGGTGGTCAAGGTTTCGCCGGTGCGCTACGGCGGGATCATGCCGTACGCCACCCGACTCATCGGCTGAGGTCGATTCCGGCGGTCGCCGTTCGACGTCTCATCGAACCCGATTCGATGAGGGGAGAACGCATGCTCGGACCAGCAGACGTGCGCCGGATCGCGATGGCGCTGCCCGAGGTCACCGAGGCCGGTGAGGGCACCGCGGTGAGCTTCCAGATCCGCCGCCGGACCTTCGCCGCCGTGGTCGCCGACGGCACCCGTGCCCAGCTCCACCTGAAGGAGGCCGACGTCCGCGCCGCGATCGAGGAGGATCCCGCGGTGTTCAGCGGCCTGATCCGGCAGCGGAAGCTGCTGCTGGAGGTCGACCTGGCCAGGGTCGACGCCGGGCGGTTCCGCGAACTGGCCGGGCGGGCGTGGGCGTGGCGGGCCCCGCGGCGGCTCGCCGACACCGGGTGGCGATGAGCGCTGTGGCATGCTGGGCCGGTGTTCGCCGGGATCGTGCTCGCGGGCGGCCGCGCCCGGCGACTGGGGGGCGTGGACAAGCCCATGCTGACCGACGGCGGCAGGCCGTTGCTCGCGGGTGTGCTCGACGCTCTTGGTGATGCTGACGTGGTGGTTGTCGGCCCGGAGCGGCCCGGCCTGCGCCCGGTGCGCTGGGCCAGGGAGGACCCGCCGGGCGGCGGTCCCGTCGCGGCGCTCGCGGCCGGGCTCGCGCTGTTGCCGGAGGCGACCGAGATCGCCTTGCTGGCGGCGGATCTCACCGGTTGCACGGCGTCCACAGTGGACAAGCTGCGCCGGGCGCGCGGCGCCGCGGACGGCGCGTTGCTGGTGGCGGACGGCCGCCGCCAGTGGCTGGCGGGGGTGTGGCGGGCGGCGGCGCTGCGAGCGGCGATCCCGGCCGAGGCCGCCGGTACCGCCCTGCGCCGCGTACTGGGCGATTTGTCCATTGTGGAGGTCCCGGCGGCGCCTGGGGAGGCGGCTGACGTGGACACCCCGGAAGACCTGCGCCGCCTGCGGTAGCGGACGCTGCCCACCCCGGTGATTCATTGTGACGACGGCGAAGAAGCCCTTGTCAAGGCTGGGAAGCGTACCTTGACAAGGGCTTCTTCGCCGTGTCCTTGGCTGTGGACCGGGGCGGGGAAGGGGGATTATGGGTGGTCCCGGGCTCGGTGCCCCCGGCTTCGGCTGAGTGCCGCAGGAGGCTCCCTGGGAACGCCGCCAACGCTATGAATGTGGCTTTCATTGCGCCAGACGCTAAGAAAGCCACATTCATAGCGTCTCTCGGCGGGGCGGCGGGGGTGATCGTGTCTTCACAGCCGTCATACCGCCGCACGGGTTGACTACGGTCGCGGCACCATACTGTGAACGTCTGTCGAGGAGGCACCCGTGACCGATCCCGGCTACGCCGAGGGCGTGCCCGGTCAGCAACCAGGAACCCCCGCGCGGGATGCCCAGTTGCTGGAGCGCACCGTGTTCGAGGTGAAGCGGATCATCGTCGGGCAGGACCGGCTGGTCGAGCGCATGCTGGTGGGCCTGCTCGCGAAGGGGCACCTGCTGCTCGAAGGCGTGCCGGGCGTGGCCAAGACGCTCGCCGTGGAGACCTTCGCGCGGGTGGTCGGCGGGTCCTTCTCCCGCGTCCAGTTCACCCCCGACCTGGTGCCGGCCGACATTCTCGGCACCCGGATCTACCGCCAGGGCGCCGAGCGGTTCGACGTCGAGCTCGGCCCGGTGGTGGCCAACTTCGTGCTCGCCGACGAGATCAACCGCGCGCCGGCGAAGGTGCAGTCGGCGATGCTCGAGGTGATGGCCGAGCGGCACGTCTCGATCGGCGGCAAGACCTTCCCGATGCCCGACCCGTTCCTGGTGCTGGCCACGCAGAACCCGATCGAGAACGAAGGCGTCTACCCGCTGCCGGAAGCCCAGCGCGACCGCTTCCTGTTCAAGATCGTCGTGGAGTACCCCTCCGCCGAGGAGGAGCGCGAGATCGTCTACCGGATGGGCGTGACCCCGCCGGAACCCCACGAGGTGCTCAGCCCGGCCGAGCTGGTCCGCCTGCAGGGCGTGGCCTCGCAGGTCTTCGTGCACCACGCGCTGGTCGACTACGTGGTCCGGCTGGTGCTGACCACCCGCACCCCGGCCGAGCACGGGCTCACCGACGTGGCGGGCTGGGTGTCCTACGGCGCCTCGCCGCGTGCCAGCCTCGGCATCATCGCCGCCTCGCGCGCGCTCGCGCTGGTCCGCGGCCGCGACTACGTGCTGCCGCAGGACGTGGTGGACGTGGTGCCGGACGTGCTGCGCCACCGCCTGGTGCTGTCCTACGACGCGCTGGCCGACGGCGTCCCGCTCGACCACATCATCACCCGCGTGCTGCAGACCGTGCCGCTGCCGCAGGTCTCGGCCCGGCCGCAGGGCGGTGGCCCGCAGGGCCCGCAGCAGCCGGTGCCGGCGGGCGCGCCGGTCAGGTAAGCGGCGAGGTCGATGTTTTCGAAGGAAACCAAGGAAGACCGCCCGCGCTGGGCGCCGCCGATCCTGCGCGGCGACCGGCTCGAAGCGGGCCTGCGCACGCTCGAGCTGGACGTCCGGCGGCGGCTCGACGGGCTGATGCAGGGCAACCACCTCGGCCTGGTGCCGGGTCCCGGCTCCGAGCCGGGGGAGGCGCGGCCGTACCAGCCCGGTGACGACGTGCGCCGGATGGACTGGGCGGTCACCGCGCGCACCACGGTGCCGCACATCCGCGAGACGGTCGCCGACCGCGAGCTGGAGACCTGGGTGGTGGCCGACCTGTCGGCCAGCCTGGACTTCGGCACCGCGCTGTGCGAGAAGCGCGACCTGGTGGTCTGCGCGATGGCCGCGATAGCGCACCTGACCGGCGGTGGCGGCAACCGGATCGGCGCCATCGTGTCCACCGGCGCGGACACCGTGCGCATCCCGGCCCGCGGCGGGCTGGCCCATGCGCGTGGCCTGGTCCGCAAGGTGGCCGAGACGCCGCGCGCGGGGGAGGGCACCCGTGGTGACCTGCCCGCGGCGATCGAGCAGCTGCGGCGCCCGCCGCGGCGGCGCGGGCTGGTCGTGGTGATCTCGGACTTCCTCGGCGGCACCGAGTGGCAGCGCCCGCTGCGCGGGCTGTCCGCGCGGCACGAGCTGATCGCGGTCGAGGTGCTCGACCCGCGTGACCTGGACCTGCCGGAGGTGGGCACCGTGGTGCTGGCCGACCCGGAGTCGGGGCGCCAGCGCGAGGTGCACGCGACCCCGTTGCTGCGCAAGGAGTTCGGCGCGGCGGCCAGGGCGCACCGCGCCGAGGTGGCGGCCGGCATCCGGCGGGCCGGGGCCGGGCACCTGGTGCTGCGCACCGATTCGGACTGGATCGCGGACATGGTCCGCTTTGTCGTCGCCCGCAAGCGCGGATGGTCGGGAGGTGCCGCATGAGCTTGACCGGATTCGCCGCGCCGTGGTGGTTCCTGCTGCTGATCGCGGTGGCCGCGGTGGTGGCGGGATACGTGGTGGTGCAGCGCATGCGCCGCCGCCGCACGCTGCGGTTCTCCAACCTGGAACTGCTGGAGAAGGTGGCGCCGAAGAGCGAGCGCCGCGTCCGGCACGTGCCCGCGGCGCTGATCACCGTGGCGCTGATCCTGTTCACCGTGGCGCTGGCCGGGCCGACCGCCGAGGCGAAGGTGCCGCGCAACCGCGCCACGGTGATGCTGGTGATCGACGTGTCGCTGTCGATGGAGGCCACCGACGTCGAGCCCAGCCGGATCAAGGCGGCGCAGGAGGCGGCGCGCTCGTTCGCCCAGGGGCTCACGCCCGGGGTGAACCTGGGGCTGATCTCGTTCGCCGGCACGGCGACCGTGCTGGTGGCGCCGACCACCGAGCGGGCCAACGTGATCAAGTCGATCGACAACCTCAAGCTCGCCCAGTCCACCGCCACCGGTGAGGGCGTGTTCGCCGCGCTGCAGTCGATCGAGGGCTTCTCGTCGGTGATCGCGGGTGCGGAGGGGCCGCCGCCGGCCCGCATCGTGCTGATGACCGACGGCAAGCAGACCGTGCCGACCGACGACCCGTACGGGCCGCGGGGCGGGTTCACCGCCGCGCAGGCCGCGCGGCAGGCGCAGGTGCCGATCTCCAGCATCTCGTTCGGCACCTCGCACGGCACCGTGGAGATCGAGGGCGAGCAGGTGCCGGTCGAGGTGGACGACGAGTCCATGCGGGAGATCGCGAAGCTCTCCGGCGGCGAGTTCTACAAGGCGGCGACCGCGGAGGAACTCAAGCAGGTCTACGCCAACCTCGGTGAACAGATCGGCTACGAGACCAAGGACGCCGACGCGAGCAGGCCGTGGGTGGTGCTCGGCACGCTGGTGCTCTTCGCCGGGGTCGGCAGTTCCCTGCTGATCGGCCAGCGCCTGCCCTAGCGCCTCAGGCGGACCCGGCGAAGCCGTGCTGCCGCCAGGCTTCGTAGGTGGCGATGGCGGCGCTGTTCGACAGGTTCAGCGAGCGGTTCGCCGGGCGCATCGGCAGGCGGACGCGGTCGGTGATCTCCGGGGCGTCGCGCACTTCCGGCGGCAGGCCGGTCGACTCGGGCCCGAACATCAGCACGTCACCGGGCGCGAACTCGACCTCGGTGTGCAGCGTGCTGCCCGCGGTGGTGAAGGCGTACACCTTCGCGGGCAGCAGCGCCGCCCACGCCGCCTCGAGATCGGGGTGCACCCGCACCACCGCCAGGTCGTGGTAGTCGAGCCCGGCGCGGCGGAGGTGGCTTTCCTCGAAGGTGAACCCGAGCGGCTCCACCAGGTGCAGCTCGCACCCGGTGTTCGCCGCCAGCCGGATGGCGTTGCCGGTGTTGGGCGGGATCTCCGGCCGGTAGAACAGGATGCGGAACACCCGCCCACCCTAACCAGGCCCGCGATCAGGTGTTGTAGGGCATGTTCGGCCACCACAGCACCCCGGCGCGGTAGCCCAGCTTGACCGTCCAGTAGCACACGAAGAACGTGCCGACCAGGATGAACGCGGCCGCCGAGACACGGGCCGCGCGGCCGGGCGACGCGGTCAGCCACCGCTGGAACCGGCCCCGCGTGGCGAAGGTGACCAGCAGGAACAGCACCGCGACCCCGGCGATGTTGCCCGTGGACTGCAGGGCGAAGGTGAGAAAGCCCAGCAGCGGGTTGTCGGTGGAGGCCGCGTACTCGTAGAGCTTGCGGAACGGCGGGTACGGCCGTCCGATCAGGAACGCGCCCATCAGCCCGCCGAGGAACACCAGCTCGGCGCCGGGACGGCGGGCGAACAGCCCGGCCAGCGGGTTGCGGGCCAGCCCGGCGTAGCTCAGCCCGCGCCACAGCATGATCAGCCCGATCACGCCGAAGACGATCCCGGCCTGCAGGATCCGCACCGGCAGCCCGGTTTCCGGGTCGCCGATCCTGGCCGAGGACAGCTGCGGCATGCCGTCGCTGAACAGCACGCCGATCGCGCCGTACAGCCCGGAGACCACCACCGCGCCCGCCAGCAGCAGCCCGATCGGGCGCAGCAGCGCGAGCACGCGGCTGCGCGTGCCGCCCGGCTGGGCGGCCAGCGGCGCGAGCGCGCTGAACACCGCCACGTTGCACGCGGTGAACATGCCCGCGACCCCGGTGACGAAGGCGAACGCGATGGCCATGCCGGACCCGGAGATGGTCACGCCGGCGAGGTCCTCGCCGAAGATCGGGCCGGCGATCCCGCCCGCGATCACCTTGTCCACCAGGTGCGGGGACCACAGCACGGCGAGCACCACCCCGGCCAGGCCGGACAGCAGCACCAGCCGCCAGGGTTTCGCGCGGGTGCCGGTGAGTTCGGGATCGGGCAGCGAAGTGGACTGGGTCATCGGTTCCTCCGTGGCCGGTGTGCAGTTGTGCCCGGAATGAAACCGGCCTGTTGACCGGTGATCAAGGTGTGCCCGGCGCAACAGGGGTCGCGCACCGGCGCCGAACCCCTATCCCAGCACGGCTTCGCGTTCCTCGGTGATGATCGCTTCGACGTCGAGGTCGTAGTTGCAGAGAATCACGCCGGTCCAGTCGCGGTCGAGGTAGATCGACCAGTTGGTGCTGCCGCCCGCGATCCCGCCGCCGTGCCCGATCACCCGCTGCCCGCGATACAGCGCGGCGACCGGGCCGTAGGCGTGGAAACCCTCACCGCGCAACGGATCCTGGGGTCCCATCGGCGCGGCGCTGACCTTCCCGTTGACGTAGAGCTCGTGGTACGCGCGGCCGAGCAGTTTCCCGTCCCGCAGCGCGCGGGCGAACGAAAGCAGGTCCGGTGCCGAGGCGAACCCGTTGCCACCGCCCGATCCGATAAAGGCTCGAGCCGAGTTCGAGCCGGGTGCGCCGCCGATCACCGCGCCCTTGTCCAGGTTCCGCACACCGTCCACACGGGACCCGTCCGCCTGCAGGATGTAGGGGTGGGCGATCCGGGGGTCGCTGAGCCATTCGGGCCGGGTGTAGTAGGCGGAACGGTCCATCCCGGCCGCCAGGAAGATGTGCTCGCGGACGTAGGTGTGGAACGGTTTCCCGGAAACCGCGGCCACCAGCTCACCGAGGATCTCGTAGGCCGGGCTGTTGTAGGCCTTCTTGGTGCCCGGCGCGTCCTTGATGATCATTTCCCTGGCGTACTGCCGCAGGTACTCGGTGCGTTCCTCGATGCTGGTGAAGATGTGCCCGCCTCGCCCGGCCGGGTCCGGGTGGGCGAGGCCGGAGGTGTGCGTGAGCAGGTGGTGCACGGTGACCTTCTCCGCCACGTCGGCGGGGAAGCCGCCGAGGTGCTGGCCGAGTTTGTCGTAGAAGCGCAGCTTCCCGCGCTCGGCCAGCTGGACCACGGCCAGCCCGGTGAACGGTTTCGACGCCGACGCCAGCGCGTAGATGGTGTCCGTGCGATTCGGGATGCCACGTTCGGAGTCGGCCATGCCGTAGGAACGGGTCAGCACCGGGTGGTCGCGGTGGGCGACGAGCACGGTACCGGAGAACTCGTCGGCGTCGGCGAGCCGGCGCAGGTAGCGGTCGTAGCGGCCGCCGGACAGCAGGGCGCCGGGCGGGGTCGCCGTCGCGGTGCCGGGGAGCGCGAGCAGTCCACCGGCGGCCGCGGCCATGGTGAGCAGGGCACGTCGTGAAGGCTGGGTCATGCCCGCGATCGAAGCGGAAACCGTGTTTCCCGGGTGTTTTCTCGCCTGTTTCAGCCGTGCAGCTCGCGGTAGGTCCGCACGGCACCGGGGTGCAGCGGGACCTCACCGGTGCCGATCAGCGTGCGCACGTCGAGGAACTGCGCGCCGACCGCCTCGGCGGGCACCAGGTCGGCGGCGTGGCCGACCAGCACGCGCACCACGGCGGCGGCCACGTCGTCCGGCAGGGCGGGGGAGCAGGCGAGCAGGTTCGCGGTGCCGATGGTGGGCACGTCGCCGACACCCTCGTACGCGCCAGCGGGGACGCGGACCTGCTCGTACACCGGCCCGTGCACCGACCGCAGCAGCGGCAGCGCGCGGTCGAGCGCCAGCAGCCGGATCGGGGTTTCCCGGTCCAGCTCGGTGATCGCGGGCGTCGGCACGCCGCCGGACCAGATCAGCGCGTCGACCCGGCGCTCGCGCAGCGCGGCGATGGCGTCGTCGAGCAGCAGCGTGCTCGGCTCCACCTCGATACCGGAGAGCACGAGCATGCGCTGCGCCAGGAAGGCGGCGCCGGAGAACCGCGAGCCGATCGCCACCGGGCGCCCGGCGAGCCCGGCCAGGTCGCGGACCGGGCCGTCGGCGCGGACGACCACCTGCAGGTAGTTCTCGTAGACCCGGCCGAGCGCGCGCAGTGGCACCGGGCCGGGGAACGGGTCCTGGCCGCGCACCGCGCTCTGCCCCACGTCGGCGAGCACCATGCCGAGGTCCACGGTGCCGTCGCGGACCTGGTTGACGTTGGCGACGCTGGCCTCGGTCACCACGGCCTCGCAGTGCAGCGCCGGTTCGGCCTTGGCGATCTCGGCGGCCAGCAACTCGGCGAAGGCCAGGTAGAAGCCGCCGCGTTCACCCGCCGCGATGGTCAGCTTGCGTTCCGGGCCGCGGTACCCGCCGCCCGCGCAGCCGGTGGCGAGCAGCGCCAGTCCGCCGAGGAGGAGGCTGCGCCGTCTCATGAGGACACCACCGGGAGTTCGACGCGGACGGTCAGGCCGTGGGGTTGGGTACCGTGCAGGCTCAGGCGGCCACCGTGTGCGGTGGTGAGCCGTTCCGCGATGGCTAGGCCGAGCCCGGTGCCGCGCGGCGCGCCGTCGCCACCGCGTCGCCAGAACCGTTCGGTGGCCTTCGCTCTGTCCTCTTCGGACAGCCCAGGACCGTTGTCCCGCACCAGGATCGCCGCGGTGTCGTCCTGCACCGAGGCGCTCAGCGCCAGTTCGGGACCGCCGTAGCTGATGGCGTTGTCGAGCAGTACGTCCAGGATCTGCGCCAGATCGGATTCGGGGCAGCGCAGCAGCACGTCCGGGACTTCGCCGACTTTGATGTCCACATCGGACCGATCGGCAGACGGCCGCCACGCGTCGACCCGCTCGGCGAGCACGCTGCGCAGTCCGGCGTGCTCGGGTGACCCGGCCGCCGCGGCCCTGGTCGCGGTGCTCTCGGCGACCGCGAGTGCGAGCAGTCCGTCCAAAAGGGACTCCAGGCGCTCCACTTCGGTCACCGTGGCCTGGTAGGTGCGCTGCCCGCCCTCGTCCACCCGCGGGGCCAGCGAATCCACCCGCAGGCGCAGTGCGGCCATCGGGTTGCGCAGCTGGTGGGAGGCGTCGGCGACCATGCGCCGCTGCTGCTCGGCCGATTCCAGCACGGCGTCGGACATCTGGTTGAACTCGGCCGCGAGCACGCGCAGCTCCTTCGGGCCGGTGCTGGCCGGCACCTGCACACGTCGTCCACCGGCGACCGCGAGCACGCCGTCTTCCAGCTGCCGCAACGGTTTCAGCACCCAACGCGCGAACAGCCAGGCCAGCGCGGCGAAGGCGAGCGCGGCGGCCACCGCGCCGAGCCCGGTGAGCAGCCAGCGCCGCCCGACGTCGGCCGCGGCGGCGTCCACCGAAGCCCGCAGCAGCACCACCCCGGCCACGCGGGTGCTGGGGCCGACCGGGCGCGCGAACATCACCGGCTCCGCCGACCACGGGCCGACGGTCTCCGGTGCCGGGGTGGCCTGGTTGCGGAGGGTGGCTTCGACCAGCGCGCGCACCGGCGGCTGGTCCACGCTCAGCTCCCGGCTCTCCACCAGAGGCCGCCGGTTCGCGTCGACTACCAGCACCGGTTCGTTGTATAACGACCTATACGATTCGGCTTCGGTGCGCAGCATCGCCGTGTCGCCGGATTCGACGGCCTGCTGCGCGAGCAGGACAAAGCGGTCGACGTCGGCGTTGCGGCTGATCACCAGCTGCTGGGTGCGCTGCTCCGCGGTGGCCGACAGCAGCGGCACGGCGAACCCGGCGACCGCGGCCAGCGCGAACACCAGCAGCGCGACGAGCAGGCGGGCACGCACGCCGATCAGCCGCCGAGCCGGTAGCCGAAGCCGCGGATGGTGGTGAGCAGGCCCGGCCGGTCGAGCTTGGCGCGCAGCTGGGTCAGGTGCACGTCCAGCGAGCGCGACACGGCGAGGCTGGCGTCACCCCACACCTCGTCCATCAGCTGCTGGCGGCTGACCGCGGTGCCGGGGCGGCCGGCCAGCACGGCCAGCAGGGCGAACTCCTTGGTGGTCAGCGTGACCTCGGTGCCACCGGCCAGCACCCGCCGGGCCGCCAGGTCGATCTCGACGTCGCCGACGCGCACGACACCGGGCCCGTCGCTGTCGCGGGCGCGCCGGGCGACCGCGTCCATGCGCGCGAGCAGTTCGGCCAGCCGCACCGGCTTGGTGAGGTAGTCGTCGGCGCCGAGGCGCAGCCCGCGCACCACGGACTGCTCGTCGTCACGCGCGGTGATCACGACCACCGGGACCGCCGAGACCTGCCGGATCCGGTGCAGCACCTCGAGGCCGTCGGTGTCGGGCAGGCCGAGGTCCAGCAGCAACAGGTCGGCGCCGGGGTGCCGGGCGAGCGCGTCGCCGCCGCTGGCGGCCCTGGTCACCACGTGCCCGCGCGCGTCCAGCGACTCGGTCAGGGCGTCGGCCACCCCGTCGTCGTCTTCGACGAGCAGCACACGCACGGCCGGTCCCTCCACCTCGAGCTTTCCCGCGCATTGTGCCGTACGGCGGCTACCAGCGAGTAGAGGTGGCGCGCCTGCGGGCGGCCGATCGCGGCTGGATAACCTTCGTGCGTCAGCAACGGCACGAGGGCTAGGGAGTGCATACGTGGGACGGTCCGTTCTGGTCACCGGGGGTAATCGCGGCATCGGCCTGGCGATCGCGCGCGATCTCGCGGCGCAGGGGCACAAGGTCGCGGTGACCCATCGCGGTTCCGGGGCTCCCGACGGCCTGTTCGGCGTGCGCGCCGACGTCACCGACGCCGAGCAGATCGACGCCGCGTTCAAGGAGGTCGAGGAGCACCAGGGCCCGGTGGAGGTGCTGGTGTCGAACGCGGGCATCACCGACGACACGCTGCTCATGCGGATGGACGAGGAACAGTTCACCCGGGTGGTCGACGCGAACCTGACCGGGGCGTACCGCGTCGCGAAGCGCGCCAGCCGCGCGATGCTGAAGGCGCGCTGGGGCCGGTTCGTGTTCATCTCCTCGGTGGTCGGCCTGACCGGTTCGGCCGGGCAGGTGAACTACGCGGCGAGCAAGGCCGGGCTGGTCGGTCTCGCCCGGTCGCTGGCCAGGGAGCTGGGCTCGCGCAACATCACCTCCAACGTGATCGCGCCGGGCTTCGTCACCACCGAGATGACCGACGAGCTGCCCGAGGCCCGCCGCAAGGAGATCCTCGCCACGATCCCGTCCGGCCGGTACGCCGACCCTGCTGAAATCGCGGCGGCGGTGCGCTTCATCGCGTCCGACGACGCGGGCTACGTCAACGGTGCGGTGCTGCCCGTCGACGGTGGTCTCGGCATGGGCCACTGACCCGTCTTCCCACGAACTTGGAGGTATTTGTGACCGGACTGCTCGAAGGCAAGCGCCTGCTGATCACCGGGGTGATCACCGACGGCTCGATCGCGTTCCACGCCGCGAAGGTGGCGCAGGAGCAGGGCGCGAAGGTGGTGCTCACCGGGTTCGGGCGGATGTCGCTGGTCGAGCGCATCGCCAAGCGCCTGCCCGAGCCCGCGCCGGTGATCGAGCTGGACGTGCAGAACAACGAGCACCTGGACACCCTCGCCGACCGGGTGCGCGAGCACGTCGACGGGCTGGACGGGGTGCTGCACTCGATCGGGTTCGCGCCGCAGAGCTGCCTGGGCGCGCCGTTCATGGACGCGCCGCGCGAGGACGTGTCGGTGGCGGTCGAGGTGTCGGCGTACTCGTTCAAGTCGCTGACCGCCGCGGTGCTGCCGCTGCTGGGCGAGGGCTCGTCGGTGGTCGGCATGGACTTCGACGCGCGCGTGGCGTGGCCCGCCTACAACTGGATGGGCGTGGCGAAGGCGGCGCTGGAGTCGGTCAACCGCTACCTGGCGCGCGACCTGGGGCCGAAGGGCATCCGGGTGAACCTGGTCTCGGCCGGCCCGGTGAAGACCATGGCCGCGAAGTCCATTCCCGGCTTCGGGGAGCTGGAGGACTCGTGGGGCGAGCGCGCGCCGCTCGGCTGGAACACCGAGGACCCGACGCCGGTGGCGAAGTCCATCTGCGCGGTGCTCTCGGACTGGCTGCCCGCCACCACCGGCTCGATGATCTGGGTGGACGGCGGCGTCCACGCCCTCGGCCTCTGACGGCTGACCAGCAGAACACTGCCGACTGCCGACACGAATGTGGCTTTCGGGGCGAAATCCGCCCCGAAAGCCACATTCGTGTTCAGGCGCCCGGTGCCTCGATCAGGTCGAGGTCGCGGACGCAGAAGCGGTGGTGCTCGAAGGTCTCGTCGAGCACCGTGCCGAGGCACTGCCGCACCGAGCGCCCCCGGGCGTACGGCGGCCAGACATCGTCGTCGGGCACCGGTGCTCGCGCGGCGAGTTGCCCGGCGGTGACCTCGTCGAGCCAGGCTTGGAGCTCGGCGGCCTGTGCCTCACGGACGCGCACGATCTCGTCGAGGGCCGGATCGACCGAGAGGTCGAGCCCGTGCGCGCCGCGGTAGGGCTCGACGTCCGGCCCGATGCCCATCGGCGTGAACGGCTCGGTCGAGCCCAGGCAGCAGCGGCGGAACCACGAGTCGTGGACGAAGACCAGGTGGCGCAGCGTCTGCGCCGCCGACCACTCGTTGTTCACGCCGCGGCGCTCGATGCCGGGCGTACGGCGGATCCGCTCGATCGTGGCGGCCCAGCCGGTGTGGAGCTGACGCGATGCTTCCCGCAGGTCGGCCGGGTTTTCGGAACGGATCAGCGTCCGCACCGGATAACGCCGGTCGAGTTCCGCTTCGACGTACTCGGTGACCTCGACGCCGTTCACCACGAGGTTGGTGACGAGCCCGTCGATCACGGCGTCCCGCATGACCACGCCGAGCAGGCGTGCCCCGGTCAGGTCGCACTCGCGGAACTCCGCGCCCCGCAGGTCCTCTTCGGCATACCGTGTCATGCTCCGCATCCTAGATCCCCGGGTGTCACCGGCGGTTGGCGTCGGCGACGTGCCAGCTGTCCTCGTGCAGGTGGTACCGGGTGATCAGGCCGTCGGTCACGGTCAGTTCGATGGCGAACCGGGTCTCGATCCAGCGATCGGTGGCCCGGATGCGCGAGCGCAGGTGCCCGGTGCGCACCGCGTGCTGACCGTCCACAAAGGTCCGCTCCACTTCGTACACGTTCCGCTCCAGGTAGCGGTCCAGCTCCACGAAGAAGTCACGGACCTCGGCGCGCGTGGTGCGCTTGCCGATCCACGGCACGGTCGCGGTGTCGCCGGGGATGTCCCAGTCCACGGTTTCGGCGAACAGGGCGGCGATCCGCTCGGGGTCGTACTCCGCCATCCGGCGGTCCAGCTCGGCCAGTACTTCACCAGTGTTCATAGGTTTTCCTTTCACTTCAGGGTTTTCACGCGGGAACCAGGACGGCCCGCTGCTGCCGGGACGAAGCGAGCGCGACCCCGCCGAGCGCCACCACGCCGACCGCGATGCTCACCCAGGTCACGCTGAGGTACCCGAGCCCGGCGTCGATGGTCAGCCCGCCCAGCCACGGCGCCAGCACGATGCCGACGTTGAACGCGGAGACGTTGCTGGCTCCGGCCAGCGTCGGCGCCGACGAGGCCAGTGCGAACACGCGGACGTTGAGCGCGGGATTGGTGACAAAACCGGTCAGCCCCAGCAGGAACGCCGCGGCCACGGCGACCGTGACCGAGCTGCCGGCGGCCGCCAGCACGGCCAGCACCACCACCGCCGCGCCGATCCCGCCCGCGAGTGTCCTCAGTGGATGGACGTCGGCGAACCGCCCGCCAGCGGTGATGCCGATGACCGCGCCGACGCCGTACAGCCCGAGCACCGCGGGCAGCCAGTTCGACGGCAGCCCGCTCACCTCGGTGAGCAGCGGCGCCAGATAGCTGAAGGTGGCCATCGCCATCGCGGTGCTGGCCGAGGTGATGCCGAACGCCAGCCACAGCTGCGGATTGCGGTAGGAGCGCAGTTCACCGCGCAGGCTCGGGCGCTCGGCGGCTGGCCGCACCGACGGCACCAGCAGCAGCACACCGGCCATCGCGACCGCGGTCAGCACCGCCACCGCCCAGAACGCCGAGCGCCAGCCCGCGACCTGGCCGAGCCAGGTACCCGCGGGCACACCGAGCACGTTGGCCACGGTCAGCCCGCCCGCCACCACCGCCAGCGCCCGGCCGCGCCGCTGTTCCGGCACCATGGCCACCGTGGTGACCGCGGCGACCGCCCAGAACCCGGCGGCGGCCGCGGCGCTGACCACGCGGGAGGCGAACAGCAGGCCGTAGGCGGGGGACAGCGCGCCGACCACGTTGCCCAGCAGGAAAACCGCGAGCATGCCGAGCAGGGTGAGCTTGCGCGGCAGCCGGAGCGTGGCCGCGGCCAGCAGCGGCGCGGAGACCAGCATGCCGACGGCGAACGCGGAGATCAGCAGCCCGGCGTCCGGAATGCTCACGCCGAGATCGGCGGCGATCGGCGGCAGCAGCCCGGAGAGCATGAACTCCGAGGTGCCGAGCGCGAAGATGCTCAGCGCCAGTACGTAGACGGCGATCGGCATCGGCGTCCCCTTCTTTTTGGATCGAATGGTTCAAAATCTGGGCAGCATGCGGCCGCCCTCGGCTGGATGACGGGATCAGAGCGTGCTGAGCGCCAGTTCGGCGAGCTGTTCGAGGGTGGCGCGATCGGTGCCGCCGCGTGCGCCCATCCGCAGCGCGCTGATCTGGCTGTGCAGGAACCGGGCCAGCAGCAGGGGATCGCGCTTCGTGTCGATCTCACCCGCGCGCTGACCGGCGGCGACCACCGCGCCGATGGCGGCCACGTAGCGCTCGGCGTCCTTCGCCAGCTTGGCGCTGATCTCCGGATCCTTGCCGCCGAGCTCGGCGACCGTGTTCACCGCGAGGCAGCCCCGGTTGTCGCCGGTGAACTCGTCCTCGACGGTGCCGAGCAGCAGGGCCCGCAGCTTCTCGCGCGGCGGCGGTCCCGGTTGCTCGAGGAAGTCGATCTGGTGCTGCGTCGCGGTGTCGCAGTAGTGCTGCAGCGCGCGGACGAACAGCTCCCGCTTGCTGCTGAAGGTGTTGTAGATGCTGCTGCGCCCGAGGCCGGTCGCCTCGCAGAGCTGCTGCGTCGACGTGCCTTCGTAACCGCCCTGCCAGAACGCGCGCATGGCGCGGTCGATGGCGGCGTGCTCGTCGAACTCCCGTGGGCGGGCCATGGCGGGTACCGTACCTGTTTTGGACTGGCTGATGCAAAACCCCCGGGCAAGCGTGGCCGGGATCACCGGGGGAAGATGGACACCGTGGGTTACGACGCGCTGCTGTGGTTGTCCTTCGGTGGTCCGGAAGGACCGGACGAGGTCATGCCGTTCCTGGAGAACGTGACGCGGGGCCGGGGGGTGCCGCGGGAGCGGCTCGAAGAGGTCTCCGAGCACTACCAGCACTTCGGCGGGGTGTCGCCGATCAACCAGCTCAACCGCGACGCGATCGCGGCGGTGGAGAAGGAACTCGCGGCGCGGGGCGTCGGCCTGCCGGTGTACTTCGGCAACCGCAACTGGAAGCCGATGGTGGAGGACACGCTGGCGCGGATGCGGGCCGACGGCGTGCGCCGCGCGCTGGTCTTCCCGACGAGCGCCTACGGCGGTTACTCCGCGTGCCGCCAGTACGACGAGGACATCGAGCGCGCGCGGGCGGCGGTCGGCGAGGACGCGCCGGAACTGACCAAGCTGCGCCAGTTCTTCGACCACCCGCTGTTCGTCGGTGCCTTCGCCGACGCGCTGCGCACGGCGCGGGCGGAACTGGAGGACGCCGAGAACGCGCGCGTGGTTTTTGTGGCGCATTCGGTGCCGGTCAGCGCGGACGCCGCGGCCGGGCCGCCGTCCGAGGGCGGGCACCGGTATTCGCGCCAGATCGCCGAGGCGGCGCGCCTGGTGGCGGCCGAAGCAGGCGTGGAGAGCTACGACGTGGTGTGGCAGTCGCGGTCCGGGCCGCCGCAGGTGCCGTGGCTGGAGCCGGACATCGTCGACCACATCGACGCGCTGCACGCCGAGGGCGTGCGCTCGGTGGTGGTCTGCCCGGTCGGGTTCGTCTCCGACCACCTCGAAGTGATCTGGGACCTGGACAACGAAGCCGCCGAACGCGCGGGGGAACTCGGCATGGGGTTCGCGCGCGCGGCCACGCCGGGCAGCGATCCGCGGTTCGCCGAGCTGGTGGTGGAACTGGTGCGGGAGCACGTCGCCGGGGCGCCGGCGCGGAAGCTGTCGGAGTTCCCGGCCGCGGGCTGCACGGTCAACGGCGCGCCGTGCGCGGTCGCCTGCTGTGAACCGGCGAAGCGGCCGGCCAGCTGACCTAGGGCGCGTTTCACCAGTCTTGTTCGCGCTCTTCGCGCCCAGGCGGCCCCTGGCGGCACCGGGCCTTCGGCCGAGTACGCCCAGTACAAGGCCGAACGCCCGGCACCGCCAGGAACCACCTGGATCACGAAGCCCATCGAACAGACTGGTGAAACCCGCCCTAGATGACGCGGTAGTGCGTGGTGAGCCGCCGGTTGTCGTCGAGCACGTGGAAGGCGACGGCCGGGGGTGCGCCGGGGTCGAGGAACTCGTCGGCCGGTTCCCACGGCAGCACGAGCGTCGAAGCCACACCGGGCGCGACGAGCAGCGGCAAGCCCGCGAAGGTGGTCGCGCCGCCGGTGTGCGCGTGACCGCACAGCACCGCGGCGACCCCGGGATACCGCGCGAGCAGCGCGGCCAGCCGGTCTTCACCGGTTTGCCGGATACCGTCGATGAACGGCACGTGCAGGTCCACCGGCGGGTGGTGGAAGCACACAAAAACCGGCGCGTCCCCGGCTTCGGTGAGGACCGTTTCCAGCCACGCCAGGGTGTTGCCGTCGAGGAAACCGCCGTCGCTGCCCGGCACGGTCGAGTCGCACAGGGCAAAAACCGCGCCGCCCGCGCGGTGTACCTGGTTGATCGGCGCGTCGCTCGCGGGTTCACCGAACAGGACCTCCCGGTACGGTCCGCGCGCGTCGTGGTTTCCGGGGCAGTGGAACACGTTCCGCGTGCCGGCGAAGAGCGCGGCGGCCTCGGTGTATTCGGCCGCCAGGCCGTGGTCGGCCAGGTCGCCGGTCACCAGGACCGCGTCGAGCCCGGTCAGTTCACCGAGCCGGGCGAAAACCCGGGCCGCCCGGTCGGTGCGCCGCGGGTCGCCGTCGAGGTGGAGATCGCTGATGTGCGCGAGGACGATCACGGCAGGAGGTCGGGCTGGTCGGCGAACACGCGGATGGTCTCGTTCACCGCGGCGAAGCGGGCGGTGCGGACGGCGTCGTGCAGGGGACGCAGGGCGTCCGCGCGGCGCAACGCGGCCGACGCCGACAGCGCGCCGCCGGGGTCGTCGGCGTTGGCCAGTGCCAGGATCGCGCCGATCTCCTCGGCACGCTGGAGCACGCGCAGCGCCCGGCCGGGGGTGCCCTGCGGCCAGCTCACGTGCGCGGTGCGGCGCAGGCGCTCGGACAGCTCCGCCCGCACCCCCGGCCGTTCCCTGGCCACGTCGAGGCTCTGCAGCGCACCCGCGCTGTCCCTGGTCGCGCTGGTCAGCCCGTGCTCGGCCTCGCCGAGCGCGATGTACTCCATCGGGGCGGCCGTGGTGATCCGGTGGACCGTCCAGCGCAGCAGGCCCTCGGCGATCGTCTCCGGCACGACGCCGTAACCGATCTCGGCGAACACCACCGCCTCGCCCGAGCGCAGCGCGGCTTCGGTCAGCGGGCCGCCACCGCCGAGCCCGCGCACGTCGCCGGGCACCGGCAGCACGAACCGGGCCGGGCCCGCCCCGAGCCGGCGCAGCGCGGTCAGGAAGGTGGCGAGCCCGGCCGGGCGCTCACCGGCGACCGGGATGTCGAAGGCGTCGGCGCCGAGCGGATCGGCCGCCACCACTTCGTGGTCCTCACCCCACACGCGCTGTGCGTCGAGGACGTCGTCGGAGGCCGCGGCACCGTGGAGCCACGCCGAGGACCAGACCGCGAGGGACGCACTGGGACAGCACACGGATAACAAGCGTACCTGGCCCTGGAGCTGGTCCACGTCGACGCCGGGCCGGTCGGTCAGTAGCGTCGGAGGGGTGAACTCCGCACCAGCACACCTTCCCCGCACCGCGGGGGAGCTCCGCGCCGCCGGGTACACCTCGCGCGGCGTGAAAACCGAGATCCACGACAACCTGCTCACCGCCCTGCGTGCCGGGAAGGACCCGTGGCCGGGCATCGTCGGCTTCGGCCGCACCGTGCTGCCGCAGCTGGAACGCGCGCTGCTGGCCGGGCACGACGTGGTCCTGCTCGGCGAGCGCGGGCAGGGCAAGACCCGGCTCCTGCGCACCCTGGCCGGCCTGCTCGACGAGTGGACTCCGGTGATCGAGGGCGCCGAGCTGCCCGAGCACCCGCTCGACCCGATCACCCCGGCGTCGCGGCGCCGGGCCGCCGAACTCGGCGACGACCTGCCCGTGGCGTGGCTGCACCGCAGTGAGCGCTACACCGAGAAGCTGGCCACGCCGGACACCTCCGTTGGTGACCTGATCGGCGACGTCGACCCGGTGAAGGTGGCCGAGGGCCGCAGCCTGGGTGACCCCGAGACCATCCACTTCGGACTGGTACCGCGCGCGCACCGCGGCGTCGTGGCCATCAACGAGCTGCCCGACCTGGCCGAGCGCATCCAGGTGGCGCTGCTCAACGTGATGGAGGAGCGGGACATCCAGGTCCGCGGGTACACCCTGCGGCTGCCGCTGGACGTGCTCATGGTGGCCACCGCGAACCCCGAGGACTACACCAACCGCGGCCGGATCATCACCCCGCTCAAGGACCGCTTCGGCGCCGAGATCCGCACGCACTACCCGCTGGAGCTGTCGGCCGAGGTGGGGGTGGTGCGGCAGGAGGCGCGGCTGGTCGCCGAGGTGGGCGACCCGCTGCTGGAGGTGCTCGCCCGGTTCGTCCGCAACCTGCGTGAGGCCAGCGTGATCGACCAGCGCTCCGGGGTGTCCGCCCGGTTCGCGGTGGCGGCGGCGGAAACCGTGGCCGCGGCGGCGCTGCGGCGGGCCGCGCTGACCGGCGAGGAGCCCGCGGTCGCCCGTCCGATCGATCTCGAAGCGGTGCCCGCCGTGCTGCGCGGCAAGCTCGAGTTCGAACCGGGGGAGGAGGGCCGCGAGACCGAGCACCTGGTGCACCTGCTGCGCCGGGCGGTCGCCGAGACCGCACGCGAGCGGTTCGCCGGGCTGGACCTGCGCCCGCTCGCCGACGTGATCGCCGACGGCACGCTGGTCGCCACCGGGGACCGCGTCCCGGGTGCCGACGTGCTCGGCGCGCTGCCGGAACTGCCGCTGCTGCACGAGGTCGCGCACCGCGCCGGGGTGTCCGCCGACGACTCGCCGGGCCGCATCGCCGCCGCGGTGGAGCTGGCACTGGAATCGCTGTACCTCGCCCGCCGGGTGGCCAAGGACGAGGACGGCACCAGCACGGTGTACGGGCCATGACCTACGCGTACGGGCCGTGGCACGACGGCCCCGATCCGCTGGCCCCACCGGCCGACCTCCGCGCCGCGCTCGACGAGATCGGCCGCGACGTGCTGGGCGGCTCGTCACCCCGCGCCGCGCTCGAGGAATTGCT
Organism: Amycolatopsis albispora; assembly: GCF_003312875.1. NCBI lineage: Bacteria > Bacillati > Actinomycetota > Actinomycetes > Pseudonocardiales > Pseudonocardiaceae > Amycolatopsis > Amycolatopsis albispora. Next base: position 2,382,916 of record NZ_CP015163.1, on the reverse strand, counting down.
GCGCCGCGGTACCCGCACCACCACCGGGCTCGACGAGCTGACCCGCCGGATCTGGCAGCGGCGCTCGGAAATCCAGCGGCGCAACAATCTCGACGGCACGCTCAACGAGGTCCGGCGCCTGCTGGACGAGGCGCTCGACGCGGAAAAGCGCGCGCTGTTCCCGGACCCGTCCGACGACGCGCGCTTCGACGAGGCCCGCCTGGACGCGCTGCCGCCGGGCACCGCGGCGGCGGTCCGTGAGCTGGCCGAGTACCCGTGGCGTTCCGAGCAGGGCCGCGAGAACTACCAGAAGATCCAGGAGCTGCTGGGCAAGGAGCTGCTGGATTCGCGGTTCGAGGGCATGAAGGAGGCGTTGCAGAGCACGCGGCCGGAGGACGTCGAGCGGGTGCGTCAGATGCTCGCCGACCTCAACGCGCTGCTCGCCGCGCACGCGCAGGGCTTTTCCGACGTGCACGAGCGCTTCACCGAGTTCATGCGGCGCCACGGCGAGTTCTTCCCGGAGAACCCGAAGAACGTGGACGAGCTGATCGACGCACTCGCCGCCCGCGCGGCGGCCGCGCAGCGCATGCTCAACTCGATGACCCCGGAGCAGCGGGCCGAGCTCGCGGAGCTGTCGCAGCAGGCGTTCGGCAGCCCGGAACTGGCCCAGCAGCTGTCCAATTTGGACGCTCAGCTGCGGGCGCTGCGGCCGGGGGAGGACTGGGAGTCGGCCGGCCGGTTCCGCGGGAACAACCCGATGGGGCTCGGCGAGGGCGCGCAGGCGATGGCCGACCTCGCCGAGCTGGACGCGCTGGCCGAGCAGCTCGCGCAGTCCTATCCCGGCGCCAGCCTGGACGACCTCGATCTGGAGGCGCTGACGCGCCAGCTCGGCGAGGACGCCGCGGTCGACGCCCGTCGACTGTCCGAATTGGAGCGTGAACTGCGCGGACAGGGCTTGTTCGAGCGCTCGCCCGACGGCTCACTTCGCTTGTCGCCCAAGGCTTTGCGGCGGCTGGGGGAGACCGCGCTGTCGGATGTGGTGCGCACCCTGCGCGGGCGCACCGGCGAACGCGAGACGGCCTCGGCCGGGGCGGCGGGGGAGCCGACCGGCTCGACCCGGCCGTGGCGGTTCGGTGACACCCAGCCGTGGGACGCCTCCCGCACCGTGCGCAACGCCGTGCTGCGCACTGCTTCCGCAGGCGGCGCGGCGGTCCGGCTGGACGTCGCCGACGTGGAGATCACCGAGACCGAGCACCGGTCACGCGCGGCGGTCGCGTTGTGCGTGGACACGTCGTGGTCGATGGTGCAGGAAGGTCGCTGGCTGCCGATGAAGCGCACCGCGCTGGCGCTGCACCAGCTGATCTCCACGCGGTTCCGCAACGACGCGCTGCAGCTGATCACCTTCGGGCGGTACGCCGCGCCGGTGGAGCTGGGTGACCTGGTCGGCCTGGAGGGGGCGTGGGAGCAGGGCACGAACGCCCACCACGCGCTGCTGCTGGCCGGACGGCACCTGCGGCGGCACCCCGACGCGCGGCCGGTGGTGCTGATGGTGACCGACGGTGAGCCGACCGCCCACCTGGAGGCCGACGGCGTGGCGGAGTTCTCCTACCCGCCGCTGCCGCAGACCATTCGCCGGACCATCGGCGAGGTGGACCGGCTGGCGAAGCTGGGCGCGGCCGTCACCGTGTTCCGCCTCGGTGACGACCCGCGCCTGACCTCGTTCGTGAACCTGATCGCCCGCCGCTCCGGCGGCCGGGTGGTGGCGCCGGACCTGGACGGCCTCGGCGCCGCCGTAGTCGACGACTACCTGCGCAACCGGCGCTAGTGTCCTGAGTCGTTAATTCGTTGGCAGTAGGCGGCGAGGGATTCGAGGATCTGGTCTGCGGTGCGGGTCCAGACGTAGGGCTTGGGGTCGGTGTTCCACTGTTTGATCCAGTTGCGGATGTCTTTTTCCAGGGCTGAGACCGAGCGGTGGACGCCCCGGCGGAGCAGTTTCACGGTGATCTCGGCGAAGAAGCGTTCGACCAGGTTGAGCCAGCTCGAACCGGTCGGGGTGAAGTGCGGGTGGAAGCGCGGATGTTTGAGCAGCCACGTTTTCACAGCCGGGGTTTTGTGTGTTGACAGGTTGTCCAGGATGAGGTGCACGTCCAACTCGGCGGGCACGGTCTTGTCGATGGTGCGCAGGAACGCGAGGAATTCCTGGTGCCGGTGGCGGCGTTTCACCGCGCTGATCACCTGACCGGTGGCGATTTCGAGAGCGGCGAACAGGCTGGTGGTGCCGTGCCGGACGTAATCGAAACTCTGTCGTTCGGGCACGCCGGGCAGCATCGGCAACACGGGCGCGGACCGGTCCAGTGCTTGGATCTGGGACTTCTCGTCCACGCACAGCACCACCGCCTTCCCCGGCGGATCCAGATACAGCCCGACCACGTCGCGGACCTTGTCCACGAACAGCGGATCCTTGCTGATCTTGAAGGTGTCGACTTTGTGCGGCTTGAGGCCGAACGCCCGCCAGATCCGCGACACCGCCGACTGCGTCATCCCGGTCTGCGCCGCCAGTGACCGGGTCGACCAGTGCGTCGCGTTCACGGGTGTGGTTTCCAGCGTGGTGACGACCACGCGCTCGACCTGGTCGTCGGTGATCGTGCGGGGCCGACCGGGGCGCGGTTCGTCGGACAGGCCGTCGAGCCTGTCACGGACGAACCGTGCCCGCCAGGTCGCCACCGTGCTCCGGTTGAGCCGTAGTCGTTCGGCGATGTCGGTGTTGGAACCACCTTCGGCGCAGGTGAGCACGATCCGTGCTCGCATGGCCAGTCCCTGAGCGGTGGTCCGGCGCCGCGTCCAGCCTTCCAGGATGCGACGTTCCTCGTCGGTCAGGGTCAGCGGCACCAACTTCGCACTCGGCATCAACCCAGACTACGGTGACCAAAAATTAACGACTCAGGACACTAGCCCGCGTACGACCAGGGCCGCCTGAGTCCCTCGCCCATGTCACGAATGTGGCTTTCGAGACGCGAAACGTCTCGAAAGCCACATTCGTGACATCCGCCCGGTCAGCGCGTACCGGCGTCGCGCTGGAGTTCGACGTCCCGGACTCCGGGCACGTCCTGCAGCGCGGCGACCCCGGCCTGCCCGATCGACCCGGTGACCGCGCCGATCGGCTCGAGCACCGAGTCCACGGTCAGCCCCGCCTGCTCCAGCGCCCGCACCACGGCCGGGATCTCCGCCAGCCGCTCGTCGGCGATGGACACGATCACTTTGCGCTGCTCGGCCATCGCCGCTCCTCGCTGCTCAGGCTCAGGGTGCCTGGACCAGTCCAACACCGGAGTCCTGCGAAGACAACCCGGTGCGCAGCGAGCACTGCGACAGCCTGCCCCACAGCTCCCAGCCCCGCGCGCCGTACTTCTGCGCGATGAGCGCGGCCAGCCCGGACACGTGCGGCGTGGCCATGCTGGTGCCGCTGATCGTGCGGTAGCGCTTCGGCATCGGCCACGCCGAGTGCACGTCCACGCCCGGCCCGCCGATGTCCACGCCGTGGCCGGGATCGACCGAGCCGGAGGAGAAGTCGGCGATCGCGCCCGCCGAGTCGACCGCGCCGACGGCGAGGATCGACGGGCAGTTCGCCGGGTGCCCGATCGGGGCGATCCGCCCCTGCGCGCGTTCGCTGGCGTTGCCCGCCGCGGCGATGATCAGCGTGCCGCGCCCGAGCGCGCGCTGGGCGACCTGCTCGTAGACCGGCGAGTACGGGTCACCCGGATTGGTGTCCGCGCCCAGCGACATCGAGACGATCGCGCAGCCGTTGCCGATCGCCCACGAGATGCCGGCGAGAATGCCGCCGTCGGAGCCGGAACCGGAGTTGCCGAGCACCTTGCCCGCGTAGATCTCGGCTTCGTGGGCGATGCCGTAGCCCGGCCCGCCGTCGACCTTGCGCGGTCCGCACGCGGTGCCGATGCAGTGCGTGCCGTGGCCGTTGCCGTCCTGCACGTCCTCCCCGGAGACGAACGAGCTGGTGGTCACCACGCGCCCGGCGAAGTCCGGGTGGCCGACGTCGAACCCGGTGTCCAGCACGGCCACCCGGATGCCCTTGCCGCTCAGCTCGCTCTCGTGCGCCCTGGTGGCCTGCAGGCCCCAGGTGAACAGCGTCTCGTCCACCTCGGCCTGCTCGACCGCCGGCGTGCCCGGTGAGATGGCGTAGACGGTGCGTTCCGGCTCGATCCGCGAGATCGGGCCCGGCCGGTCGGCCGCCGCGGTGAGCGCGGCGACCTGGTCCTCGGCCGCGGTCACCACCGCGACGCCCAGTTCGTGCAGCAGCAGCCCGTCGGCGTCGCCGAGCGAACCGGCCGTGCTGGTGTCGTACAGGTCGGCCGTGCTCGCCGTGCGGAGCCCGGCGACGTCGGCCATGCTGCGCGCCCCCGCGACGGCTGAATCCTCTTCCAGCAGAACCAGATACCGCCCCGTGGTCCCGCTCGCCCCGTCGGTCATGGTTGTTCCCCTCGTGCTCGAAAAGTGTGCCTCTTCGTGAATCGGCTTCCGGGCACGAGTTGCAACAGACCGGACATCACTGTTTGGTAGCGATCAGTTCCGCTCAGTGACAGCGATTTTCGCTCCGCGGGCGGGCACCATGGTGATGTGGCGGGCCTTGGGCCGTTCGGGTGTCCGGCGTTCGGGGGTCAGGTGGTAGCGCCGCAGCACCTCGCGCAGCACCACGGTGGCCTCCATCAAGGAGAACCCGGCGCCGAGGCACCGCCGCACCCCGCCGCCGAACGGGAACCAGGTCCCGGCGGGCGGCGTGCCCTCGAGGAACCTCTCCGGCCGGAACTTGCCCGGGTCGGGGTGGTGCGCCGGATCCGACTGCACCAGCGCGATCGACGGCTGCACGGTGTACCCGGCGGGCAGCAGGTAACCGCCGACCTCGACGTCCTCGGTGAGCCGCCGGGCCACCTCGTGGATCACCGGGTGCAACCGCATCGCTTCCTTGGTCACCGCTTCGAGGTATTTTTCGTCGTTGTCGTCCGCGGCTTCGGTGGCGGAGCGCAGGCACGCCGGATTCCGGGCGAGTTCGTGGAACGCCCAGCCGAGCGTGGTGGCGGTGGTTTCGTGCCCGGCCAGCAGCAGCGTGATCAGCTGGTCGCGCAGTTCCGCGTCGGTCAGCGGGTCGTCACCGGGCACGGTCAGCAGGCGGGACAGCACGTCGCCGCGGTCGGCCAGGTCACCGGCGCGGCGGCGGTCGGCGATCTCGGCGTAGATCAGCCGGTCGATCTCGCGCTGCTGCTCGGCGTTGCGCTTCCACGGGCCGAACTTCTGCAGCTGGGGGCTGTGCCAGCCGAAGATGTCCAGCGGGCCGATGTCGAGCAGGCGGCGCAGCAGCACGCGCAGCCGGTCCAGCCGCGGCCCGTCGGTCACGCCGAAGACCACCCGCAGGATCACCTCCAGCGTGAGCACCTGCATCCGTTCGTGTGACCGGAACACCCGGCCGCGTGGCCAGCGCTCGACCTCGGCCACGGTCAGCTCGGTGACCATCTCGCGGTACCCGCGCAGCGCCGAGCCGTTGAACGCGGGCAGCAGCAGCTTGCGCGCCCGCAGGTGCTCGTCCTCGTCGGTGAGCAGCACCGAGTGCTCACCCATCAGCGGCTTGAGGATGGCGTTGCCCTCACCGGCGTGGAAGGTGGTGGCCGGGCCGGTGAACACCGCCTTGATGTGCTCGGGATCGGACAGCGAGACCACGTCCCGCTCGGGGTAGATCCGCAGCCGCACCACGTCGCCGTACCGGCGGCGCGCCAGCGGCAGCAGGAACTGCCGGAAGTTGCCGAAGAGCACGGTCTGCACCGCCACCGGCAGGCGCGGGCCGGGTGGCAGCGTCCGGCCCGCCGAGGCGGCGGAGCCGGTGGGACGGGTCGGTGCGGTGCTGGTCATGGCAGGTCCTCCCGAGGCGTCTGCCCCCGATTTATACGCGCGTATAGATCGGCTGTCCAGGCGGCAGCGACTACCCTGTGCTGGTGGGTCACCGCGAAGAACTGCTGGCCGCCGCGCGGCGGCTGCTCGAGGACAAGGGCTACGCGCACATCACCGCGCGTGACCTGGTCGCCGCTTCCGGCACGAACCTCGCCTCGATCGGGTACCACTTCGGCTCCAAGGCCGGGCTGCTCAACGCCGCGATCGGCGAGGTGTTCGAGGAGTGGACCAACCAGCTGGCCGATCTCGCGATGGCCGAGCCCGGCGTGCCGCCGATCGAACGCGGCCGGGTGACCTGGGCGGCGTTCCTGGACAACCTGGACACCCACCGCGCGCTGCTGCTGTCCTATGTGGAGGCTCTGGCGCAGGCGGAGCGGATGCCCTCGCTGCGCGAGCAGTTCGCCGCGCAGTACCGGCGCTGCCGGGCCAGGGTGGCCGGGCTGGTGGCGCAGTCGCTGGGGGAGGGCTGGTCGGCCGACGACCCGCGCTGCGCGGCGGTGGCCAGTTTTGTCATCGCCGTCTGCGACGGGCTTTCCGTGCAGTGGCTGCTCGATCCGGAAGGCGCACCCAACGGCGAGGACCTGACCGCGGGACTCAACGCACTTTGGTCTGCTTCGGCGGAATGGACAGCGCGCAGCTCCGTTGAGGGTGGCGGTGGGCCGGCGGGCCGGGAGGGTTGACCCTCACGCGACGTGAGGACCCAGAGTGGTCCGCGTCAGGGCCGGGGAAGCACCGGCCGAAGGGGAAAGGGGGAAACCGTGGGCCTTCCGGTCGGCCGGGTGGCCGAACTCGCCGGGGTGACCGTGCGCACGCTGCACCACTACGACGAGATCGGCCTGCTCACCCCGAGCGGCCGCAGCGCCGCCGGGTACCGCCGCTACAGCGAGGCGGACCTGGATCGCCTGCAGCGCATCCTGCTCTACCGGGAGCTCGGCTTCCCCCTCGAGACGATCGCGGCCATTGTGGACGAACCGTCGGCCGACCCGATCGCGCACCTCGAGCGGCAGCGCGAGCTGCTGCGCGAGCGGATCGAGCGGTTGCGGCGCATGGCCGAGGCCGTCGAGCACGTGCTGGAGGCGAAAAAAATGGGTGAAGCGCTGACGCCGGAGGAGAAGCTGGAGGTGTTCGGCGGGTTCCGCGAGCCGGCGGGCTACGCCGAGCAGGCCGCCGCGCGCTGGGGTGGCACGCCGGAGTGGCAGTGGGCCCAGCGCCACCGGGAGCCGATGGGCAAACAGGACTGGGCCGAGGCCGAGCGGGTCCGCCAGGACTGGGTCGACCGGCTGCTGGCGCTGCTGGACGCGGGCGCGGCCCCGGACAGCGAGGCCGCGATGGACCTGGCCGAGGAGCACCGGCGCATGCTGGGCGCGTTCATGGGGGAGTGCGGGTACGAAATGCACCGCAACGTCACCGCGCTCTACGTGACCGAGCCGGTGCAGCTGGGCTTCCTGGTGCGCGAACCGGACCAGCGGCCGGGCCTGGCCGAGTTCGTCCGGGACGCCGCGGTGGCGAACGCGGCCCGCGCGCGGTAGCGGCCCGCCCTCCCGGCCGGTGATCCATCCCACCGGGCGGGAGGGTGCGCCGGCGGAAAGCTTACGCTGGTGCGTATGGATACTTGGTCTTCGATCGACGTGCCCCGGGTGCCAGGGAACCCCCGTCCGCTGCGGCTCCACGACACCTCGACCGGGCAGGTCCGGCCGACGGCCCCCGGATCGACGGCCCGGTTGTACGTCTGCGGCATCACCCCGTACGACGCCACCCACCTCGGGCACGCCGCCACCTACCTGGCGTTCGACCTGGTGAACCGGCTGTGGCGGGACGCCGGGCACGAGGTCCACTATGTACAGAACGTGACCGACATCGACGACCCGCTGCTCGAGCGGGCCGAGCGCGACCAGGACGACTGGGTGGTGCTCGGCATGCGGGAGACGGCGTTGTTCCGCGAGGACATGGAGGCGCTGCGGGTGCTGCCGCCGCGTGACTTCGTCGGCGCGGTGGAGACCATTCCGGAGATCGTCGAGGTGATCGGGAAACTGCTGGCCAGCGGGCTGGCGTACCGGGTGGACGACCCCGAGTACCCGGACATCTACTTCGCCAAGGACGGCAGCGGCCGGTTCGGCTACGAGTCCGGGTACGACGCCGCGACCATGGCGGAGTTCTTCGCCGAGCGCGGCGGTGACCCCCAGCGCCCGGGCAAGCGCGACCCGCTGGACGCGCTGCTGTGGCGGATGGCACGGCCGGGTGAGCCGTCGTGGGAGTCCGAACTGGGCGCTGGCCGCCCCGGCTGGCACATCGAGTGCAGCGCGATCGCGGTGAACCGGCTGGGCATGGGCTTCGACGTCCAGGGCGGCGGCTCCGACCTGGCCTTCCCGCACCACGAGTACAGCGCCGCGCACGCCGAGGCGCTGTCCGGCGAGTTCCCGTTCGCCCGGCACTACGTGCACGCGGGCATGATCGGCCTCGACGGCGAGAAGATGTCGAAGTCCAAGGGCAACCTGGTTTTTGTTTCGCGGCTGCGGGCGGACAAGGTGGACCCCGGCGCGATCCGGCTGGGCCTGTTCGCCGGGCACTACCGCAGCGACCGGTCGTGGACCAGCGAGGTGCTCGAGACCGCCGAGGCGCGGCTTTCACGGTGGCGTGAGGCCGTCTCGCTGCCCGCCGGACCGGCCGCCCAGAGCACTGTGGACCGGCTGCGCGAGCACCTCGCCGACGACCTCGACACGCCGAAGGCGCTGGCCGCGGTGGACGCCTGGGTTTCCGAGGCGCTGACCCGCCGGGGCACCGACAGCGCCGCGCCCGGTCTGGTGCGCGACGCCGTCGATGCCCTGCTCGGGATCGTCCTGTAGCCGATCCGCCGGGTCAGCAGGCCAGCCGTCCGGCGGTGACGGTCACCTCCCTGGCGCGGAAGCGCCGCTGCCACAGGCGGTCGTGGGAGACCGCGACCACCGCGCCCCGGTAGCCGGCCAGCGCGGCTTCCAGCTGCTCGACGAGCATCGGCGAGAAGTGGTTCGTCGGCTCGTCGAGCAGCAGCACGTCGACCGGGTTCTCCAGCAGCCGGTCCAGCCGCGCTCGCCGGCGCTGCCCGACCGACAGCGGGCTGCCGTCGTCCGGTTCGTCCTGCGGCAGGTAGCCCACGCACCCGTGTGCGCGGGCCGCGCCCGGTGCCAGTTCACCGGCGAGCACCCGCAGCAGGCTCGACTTGCCAGCCCCGTTCGGCCCGGTGACCAGCAGCCGGTCGCCGGGCCGCAGGGTCAGCCCGGACAGCGCGATCCGGCCCGGGATGTCCACATCGGACACCTCGAGCAGCGGCCCGTCCACCGCGCCGGTGGTGCGGGCGCTGGTGGTGAACCGCGGTGGATCGGGCGGCCGTGGCACCGGTTTCGCCCGCAGCCTGCCCAGGCGTTCCCTGGCCGAGCGGGTGCGGGTGGTGATCGACTGCTGCACCCGGCGGCCGTCCCCGTTGTACTTGCACTTGTTGTGGTCGGCCATCGGCCGCCCCGGCGCCACCCGGTAGGCGGTGTGCTCGGCGAACTCCGTCCAGCGCGCGATTTCCGCCCGCCAGTCGGCGTACGCCTGTTCCCACCGCAACCGGGCGGCGCGGCGCTCCTTCAGGTAGCCGTCGTAGCCCGTGCCGTACCGCCGGACCGCACCCGAGTCCACCTCCAGCAGGGTGGTGGTGATCGCGGTGAGGAACAGCCGGTCGTGGGAAACGGCCACCACCGTGCCGCGGTGCCGTCGCAGCCGGTTTTCCAGCCAGCTCAGCGCTTCCGCGTCGAGGTGGTTGGTGGGCTCGTCGAGCAGCAGCAGTTCGGGATCGGCGGCCAGCACGGCCGCCAGCGCCAGCCGTGCCCGCTCACCACCGGACAGCTCACCGAGCCGCCGGTCCGGCGCGAGGCCGGACAGCCCGAGCGTGTCCAGTGCCTCCGCCAGCCTGGCGTCCACTGTGTACCCGTCGCGGCGTTCGAACTCGGCCAGCAGCGCGCCGTACTCCGGCAGGTCCTCTTCGGACAGATTCCGTTCCGCCCGCCGCAGCTCGGCTTCGAGCCAGCGGAGGTCGGCCAGCGCGCTGTCGGCCGCGTCGGCCACCGTGGCCTCCGGCGGCAGGGCGAGCACCTGGTCCAGGTAGCCCACCCCACCGGGGAAGCGCACGGTGACCTCACCCGAATCCGGCGCCACCGTGCCCGCCATCAGGCGGAGCAGGGTGGACTTGCCGGAGCCGTTCTCCCCGACGATCCCGGCGCGTTCGCCGGGCCGCACGGTCAGCGTCACGTCCTGGAGTACGCGGTGACCGGGAAAGCCCTTCGAGACCGCGTGCAGGCTCAGCTGCGCGATGTCGGTTCGTATCAAGCGCTTTCCTCCTTTCCGTGGTGCAGCCTCAGTTCCCGGCCGGTCCAGCCGCGGCGGAGCCAGCGGTCGTGCGAGGCGATCACCACGGCACCCGGTGCGGTGCCCAGCGCGGCGAACAGCTCCTCGGCCAGGGTGAGGGAGAGGTGGTTGGTCGGTTCGTCGAGCAGCAGCACGTGCGGCGGCTCGGCGAGCAGCAGGGCCAGCGCGACCCGCCGCCGCTGGCCGACCGAGAGCTGCCCCACCGGCCGGTCCAGGTCGCGGCGGGCGATCAGGCCCAGGTCGGTCAGCGCCGCCGCACCGGCCAGCTCACGCGGGGTCCGGCGCGGGTCGGGAAAGGTGACGTCCTGTTCCAGCAGCCCGATCTTGACACCGCGTCCGCTGTGGACGGTGCCGCGGGCCGGGGACAGCCGCCCGGCCAGCACGTGCAGCAGGGTCGACTTCCCGGCGCCGTTGCCGCCGGTGATCAGCAGCCGGTCGTCGGCGGCCAGGTCGAGTTGTCCAATGTGGAGCCTCCCGGGTACTTCGATGCCGCGCGCGGAGATGGCGAGCTTGTCCTCGACCGCGGACGCGGTCAGGTTCGCCGAGAACCGCAGCGGTGCCGGTGGTTTGCGGACCTGGTCGCGGCGCAGTTCCTCGTACCGCAGCTGCGCGTTGCGCACCCGCCGCGAGATCTGCTTCTGCACCCGCCCGTCCTTGAAGTCGTAGAGCATCTTGGCGTTGTCGCGCTGCGGCCGGTTGTGCGCCACGGTGCGCGCGGTCACCGCGACGGCTTCCTTCAGCTTCTTGAGTTCATCCTGTTCCTCCGCGTAACGCTGTTCCCAGCGCGCTCGTTCGGCACGCTTGTGCTCCAGGTACTCGGAATACGCGCCGCCGTACCGGGTTGGCCCGCCGAGGGCCGGGTCGAGGTCGACGATGTCGGTGCACACCGCGTCGAGGAACACGCGGTCGTGCGAGGACAGCACGATCACCCCGGGCAGCGCGGCGAGGTGGCGTTCCAGGAACTCCATGCCCGCGTCGTCGAGGTGGTTCGTCGGCTCGTCCAGCAGCAGGGTTTCCGGCTGGCGGATGAGCAGCGCGGCCAGGCCGAGCCGTGACCGCTGGCCGCCCGACAGCGTGCCGAGCGGCCGGTCCGGCGAGATGCCGGCCAGGCCGAGCCCGTCGCAGACCAGCTTGGCGCGCCGGTCGGCGTCCCACAGGTCGTGTGCCTGCGCCCACTCCAGCGCCTGGCCGTACTCGTCGAGCACGGCCCGGTCCTCCGGTGACGCGGCCAGCTGCTCGGTCAGCCGGTCGAGCCGGTCGGCGGCGGCGCGGATCTCGCTGAGCGCGTCGTCGATGACGTCGGAGAACCGCGCGTCGCCGGGAAAGGGCAGTTCCTGCAGCAGGAAGCCGAGGTCGGCCCCGCGCTGCACCTGACCGGCGTGTGGTTCCTCGAGTCCGGCGAGCAGGCGCAGCAGGGTGGACTTGCCGGCGCCGTTCTCACCGACGAGCCCGAGCCGCTGCCCGGCGCTGGCGACCAGGTCGAGGCCGTCGAAGAGGACGCGGTCGCCGTAGCTGAAGGTGAGCTCGGTGGCACGCAGGTACAGAGAAGACACCGAAAGAGACATGGAACATCACCGGCCCGTGGGAGATGGGGAAGCACCCGCCGGGCATCGAGCCTCGGACGCGGATGAGGGCTGGGATCAGTTGTCCATGATGCGGTGAGCTTAACGCAACTGAAGTTGAGTTAGCAACCCCTTGTCCGGAGAAATTTTCCGTGTAACTCTGAAAGAGAACTTTCGAAAGAATTCTTTCAGGTTGGAGGAGCGATGGCCGAGCTGCCACCGCGCACCCGCGTCCACGACGTGGCGCTGCTCAAGGCGCTGGCCCACCCGCTGCGGTCGGCGCTGCTGAACTACCTGATGTCGGTGGGCCCGCGCACCGCCAGCGAATGCGCGGCCGCGGTGGATTCGACCGCCTCGAACTGCAGCTGGCACCTGCGCCAGCTCGCCGAGTTCGGCATGGTCGAGCGGGCCGAGGGCGGGGACGGGCGCGAACGGCCGTGGCGGGCGAAGCACGTCGGCCTGGATTTCGGCGAGTTCGACAACGAGCCCTCCGCCCGCTCGGCGCGGCTGGCCGCGTTCGGCACCCGGCTGCGCGAAGAGGAACTGCTGACCCAGCGCTATCTCGACACCGCCGACCAGGCCGAACCCGAATGGCGGGAGGCCGCGTCGATCGGCTTCTACGGCCTGCGGATCACCGCGGCCGAGCTGGCGGAGCTGGTGGCGGCGGTGGACGCGCTGATCCGGCCGTACGTGGCCACCATCCGGCAGGACGCGCCCGCCGACGCGCGCCCGGTGCACGCCAGCCTGCGGGCTTTCCCGCGCATCGAGGCGGACGGGCGGCCGAGCAGATGAACCTGCTGCGGGACGGGAAGTTCGCCAGGCTGTCGGCCGCTTCGCTGTGCTCCGAGATCGCCGAGTGGATCTTGCAGGTCTCGCTGCCGCTGGTGATGTACCGGCTGACCGGCTCGGCGGCGTCCACCGCGCTGATGATGATCATCGGGCTGGTGCCGGCGGTGGTGGTCAGCCCGCTCGCCGGGCCGCTCGCCGACCGCGGCAACCGGCACCGCGTGCTCTGCCTGGTCTCGCTCGCGCAGGCCGCGGTGGCGCTGCCGCTGCTGCTGGCCGAGCACGTCGCCGTGCTGTACGCGGTGATGGCGGCGCAGGCCGGGCTGGCGGCGATCGCCGAACCCGCGCGCAACGCGCTGGTCCCGCAGGTGGCCGGCCCGGACCGGGTGACCGGCGCGAACGGGCTGATGAGCGTGAACGCCAGCGTGGCGCGGCTGGCGGGCGGCTCGGCCGGTGGCTGGCTGCTGGCCTCCGGCGGGCTCGGGATCACGGTGGCCGTCTACGCCGGGGTGCTCGCGCTGGCCGGCGCGTTGTTCGCGCCGCGCTTCGCCCCGGACCTGCCGGGCACGGGGGAGCGGCCGCACGTGCTGCGGCAGTGGGTCGACGGGCTGGCCGAGGTCCGGTGCAACCCGGCACTGCGGGTCGTCTCGGTGGCGGTGGTCCTGCTGCAGGCCGCGCAGGGCATGTTCCTGGTGCTTTTCCTGGTTTTTGTGCTCCGGACCCTGGGGGGTGACGAGGCCGACGCGGGACTTCTGCGCGGGGTCCAGGCCATCGGCGGGCTGGCCGCGGGGGTGCTGGTGGCGACCGTGGCGCGGCGCGTGGACCCGGCGAAACTGCTCGGCTGGGGCGCGCTGGTGATGGGCCTGTACTCGGCGCTGACGTGGCACACCGCGCACCTGACCACGGCCATGGCGGTGTTCGCCGGACTGTTCGCGGTAGCCGGTGGACCTGGGGTTTTTGTCGGGACGGGGCTGCTGTCGGTGGTCCAGACGGTGACCCCGCCGGAGCTGACCGGGCGGGTGCTGAGCACCGCGTTCGCCGGGATGGCCGCGGCGCAGGCGGCGGGCATGCTGGTGGCCGGCGCGCTGGCCGACCGGATCGCGCTGGACCTCCTGCTCGGCGTGCAGTCGTTCCTGTTCCTGCCGGTCGCGGTGGTGGTCCTGCTGCGCTTGCCCCGGCGGCCGAGCCCGGCGCTAACGTAGGGGACGTGCCCACCCTCTTCGCCACCAGTGACCTGCACGTGACCCACGAAGGCAATGCCGAGGTCGTCGACACCATCCAGCCGGACGGGCCGGAGGACTGGCTGCTGGTGGCCGGGGACGTCGGCGAGCAGGTCCCGGCGATCATGAAGACGCTGAAGATGCTGCGCGACCGGTTCGCGAAGGTGATCTGGGTACCGGGCAACCACGAGCTGTGGACCACCGACCGCGATCCGGTGCAGCTGCGCGGGCAGGCGCGTTACGACGAGCTGGTGCGCCGCTGCCGCGAGATCGACGTGCTCACGCCCGAGGACGAGTTCGCGGTGTGGGAGCACGGGAGCGAGCCGCTGACCATCGCGCCGATGTTCCTGCTGTACGACTACAGCTGGCGCACCCCCGCCGCGCAGGGGCGGCCGCTGTCGGTGGCGATGGACCAGGCGCGGGAGGCCGGGGTCATCTGCACCGACGAGTACTTCCTGCACCCGGACCCGTACCCGACGCGCCAGGAATGGTGCGCGCAGCGGCTGAAGGTGACCGAGCAGCGGCTGCAGCAGATCCCGGCGGACCGCAAGACCATCCTGATGTCGCACTGGCCGCTGCACCGGCACCCGACCGAGCCGCTGTACTGGCCGGAGTTCGCGATGTGGTGCGGGACCACCGAAACCGAGGACTGGCACCTGCGGTTCCGCGCGGAGATCGCGGTGTACGGGCACCTGCACATCCCGCGCTCCACCCAGGCCGACGGGGTGCGCTTCGAAGAGGTCTCGCTCGGCTACCCGCGTGAATGGCGCAAGCGGGCCCGGGGGCCGGTGCCGCTGCACCGCCTTCTCTGATCAGTCGTCGCGAGAAGTCCCTGGGGTGGCTCGTTTCGCCAGTAAGGCGGCGAGTTCGACGCGGGACCGGACGCCGAGCTTGGTGTAGATGTTCCGCAGGTGGTGGTCGACCGTGCGGTGGCTGATCACCAGCCGCCGCGCGATCTCGCGGTTGGTCTTGCCGCCCGCGACCAGCAGCGAGATCTGCGTCTGCTGCGGGGTGAGCGAGGGCAGGTCGCCGTCGGCGGGCCCGGCCGGGTCACCACCGGCCGCGCGGAGTTCGGCGCGGGCGCGCCCGGCCCAGAACTCGGCACCGTGCTGGTCGAACAGGCGGGCCGCGTCGCCGAGCAGTTCGCGCGCGTCGCGGAAGCGGCGGTCCCGGCGCAACCGCATGGCCTGGCACAGCTGGGTTTTGGCCAGTTCCAGCGGGGTCCTGGCGAGCCGGTGCAGGTCCACCGCGGCGGTGAAGTGCTTGTCGGCGACGTCCGGATCCCGCGCCAGCAGACCGTGACAGCGTTGCGCGAGTGCCCGCCACTGCACGCTTCCGGTCGCTTCCGCCCAGCCGTCGAGCACCCGCAGCCCGCGCACCGCGTACTCCGGTTCCTCACACCGCACGGCCGCTTCGACCAGCAGCGGGGTGGCGAGCACGGCGATCGCTGGTTGCGCGTGCCCGGTGTCGGCGGACAGCGTGCGGAAGCGGGCCAGCGCGTCGTCGGGGCGGTCGATGGCGAGGTCGGCGCACACCTCGGCCCACGCGGCGATCGCGCGTGGCCGCCCGAGCGAGCGCCGGTCGAGATCGGCCTGGTCGAGCCACTTCCGCGCGGTCGCCACATCACCGAGTTGCGCGGCGGACAGCGCCAGCACGGTCAGGTTCTCCGCGGCGCAGGTGCGCTGGCCGGTGCTTTCGGCCAGCCCCTCGGTGGCCGCGGCCACGGCGGCGCGGTGCCGGTCGAGCAGGGCCGCGGACATGCCCAGGTGGATCAGCGCCCACGGCAGCGTGGTCACCGCGTCGATTCGCGCGCGGGCCACGGCCGCCGCCGCGTACTCGTGTGCGAGCGCGGTCCGGCCCAGCGCGAGCGCCGCTTCCGCCGCCCACACCTGGCTCCGGACGTCACCGGGCGCCACGCGCAATGCTTCCTCCAGCGCGGGGATGGCCTCGTCGTGACGTCCGGAGAAGGTTGCGGCCAGCCCGCGCAGGTGTGCCGCGGCGAGCCGGACGCCCGGCGCGTCGGCGGTGCGTGCGAGCTGGGTGGTGCGGTCCGCGACGGCGGCGAACCCGCGGAGGTCACCGCTGATCCGGCGGGCTTCCCCGGCCAGCATCAGCGCGACCGAGGCTTCGGACGGCGGCAGGGTTTCCGCCGCGGTCAGCAGTTCGTGCGCGGCGACGGCCGGTTCACCGTCGCGCAGCTCGATTTCCCCTTGCAGCAAACGATCCCCGGCCCGGCGCAGCAGCTTGCGCGCCCATGCGGTCCGGCCCAGTTCCCACGCGCCGCGGGCGGCCGGGACCAGCCACTGTGGACCGTTCTCACCGAGCGCCGCCGCGCGTTCGAAGGCGTGTACGGCTTCGACCGTCACGCCCGCGCGCACGGCGGCTTCCGCCAGCACCGTGGCCATCGCCGGGGCCGCGTCCTCCCGGACGGTGGCGCGGACCGCGGGACTGGCGAGCAGCCCGGAGGCGTGTGCTTCGTCGCGGGCCCGCACCCCGCACCGGTCGAATTCCGCCTGGGGCAACGGTGATTCGGACGCGGCCAGCAGCACGAACCGCCTAGCGGCTGGGGAAAGCCCGTCGAGGACGCGGCGGTAGGCGGCGCGCTGACGACCGTCCGGCGGCAGCGTTTCCCCGCCGGACTCCGCCAGCTCCAGCAGATCCGCTGGATTGCCGCGGGCACGTGTGAGCAACCGGGCGCGCTTGGCGGGGGAGAGGGCCGCCGGCAGCAGGGCCGCGGCGTACGAGTCGTCGAGCGGCGCCAGGCGGATCGTCGGCAGGTCTTCGAGCGGGTCCGGCCCGGCCGGTCCCGGCCCGCCGGCAAACACCATCACCACGGGCAACCCGGCCAGCCGCCGTGCCGCGAACGCCAGCACCTCGAGCGACGGCTCGTCCCACCACTGCGTGTCGTCGGCCCAGCAGAGCACCGGCCCGAGCCCGGCGAGCAGGCGGTGGACCGCGCTGCGCAGGGCGAACTCCGCCGGTTCGGCACCACCCAGGCCCGCCGCGAACCGCACCTCGCCGGAACAACCACCCGCCACCGGCCGCAGGAACCGGTGCAGCGCACCGAACCGCAGCGACCGCTCGGCCGGGCAGCCCGCCGCGCCGAGCTGCCGCGGCCCGCTCGCCCTGGCGTGGTCCAGCAACCGGGTCTTGCCGATGCCCGGCGGCCCGGTGAACCGCACCACCCCGCCCCCGGTGGCCAGCAGTTCGTCCAGCACCGCCACTTCCCGCTCCCGCCCCGGCGGCGGACCGGTCATGTCAGCTGTTCGCGCAGCGCCCGCTTGAGGATCTTCCCGGCGGCGGACACCGGCAGCTCGGGCACGAACCGCAGTTCGCGCACCCGCTTGTACCCGGGGACCTGCGCGTTGACCGCGTCGAGCACGGCCGTGTCGGACACCGAGGCGCCGGCGGGGACCACAAAGGCCACCGGCAGCTCGCCGACCGCCGGGTCGGGGCGGCCGACCACCGCGGCGGCGGCCACCTCCGGCAACGCGATGAGCAGCTCCTCCAGCTCACGCGGGTAGACGTTGTACCCCTTGTACAGCAGCATGTCCTTCTTGCGGTCCACAATGGACAGGTAGCCGTCGGCGTCCAGCACGCCGATGTCACCGGTGTGCAGCCAGCCGTCCCGCAGCACTTCGGCGGTGGCTTCGGGCCGGTTGTGGTAACCACGCATCACCTGCGGGCCGCGCACGCAGACCTCACCGCGTTCGCCGGGCGGGACTTCGGTGTCGTCGCCATCCAGGGACGCCAGCCGCACTTCGGTGTCGAACACCGGCCGCCCGACCGCGCCCGCCTTGTGCCTGCCGGAGCGGTGCGACGGGGTGCTGGTGGCGCCCATGGTGACCTCGGTCAGGCCGTAGCCCTCCAGGATCGGCGCGCCCGGCAGCAGGCGGCCGAGCTGGTTGATCATCTCCAGCGGCATCGGCGCCGCGCCGGAGCTGATCGAGCGGACCGAGCCGAGGTCACGGGTGCGGATGTCCGGGCAGGCCAGCAGCGCGGCGAACAACGCGGGCGCCCCGCCCATCGAGGTGACGCGGAGGCGCTCGACGTCGGCGAGGTAGGCGGCCGGGTCCAGCTTCGAATGCAGCACGATCGTGGTCCCGCTGAGCACGGGCACGTTCAGCCCGCCGATCGTGCCCATCGCGTGGAACCACGGCGTCAGGTTGATCGCGATGCCGGTACCCAGCCGGGTCGGCCACTCCTCGGCGCTGCCGACCTGGTCCAGCACCAGCCCGCCGTGCTCGTCGAGCGCGGGCACCGAGCCGGTGCCCCAGCAGGCGTACTGCAGGCAGTTCACCACCACGTTCCGGTGCGTCAGCTCGACGCCCTTCGACACGCCGGTGGTGCCGCCGGTGTAGGCGAGGTGGGCCAGGTGCTGGTGGATGTCCACGTCGATTTCCGGCGGCGTTTCGCGCTGCCCGGCGCTGAGGGCGGGCACGTCGGCGGCGGTGATCGTGCGCACCGCGCCCGCGTCGGCCAGCTGGGCCCGCGCGGCCGGTTCCGGCAGCAGCGGGCTGACCGGCACGAAGGTGCCGCCCGCCAGCAGCGTGCCGTAGTAGGCCACCGGGTAGGCCAGGCAGTTCGGCATGCGCAGGCCCACCGGGTCACCGGGGGAGAGGCCGTCGGCGAGCAGGCCGTTGGCGAACGCGGCGGCGGCCTGGCCCAGCTCGCGGAAGCTGAGCTGCTCGCCTTCGTGCACGAAGGCGGGGCGGTCGCCGTACCGCCGGGCGGACCCGGCCAGTATCGACGGCACGCTCACCTCGGGGTAGTCCAGCGACGGGCCGAAACCGGGCAGCCAGGTGTCGGGCATGGGGACACTCCTTAGTGGACAACAGCGTCCGGGAGGCACACGCGAGCCTGTCCGCATGAAACACCAAGGCGATGTGTTTCACAAGCGTCGAAGGTGGCTATCTCACCGCCGCCGGCGTGCCCTCGACAAGAACTCCCAGCAGCTTGGCCGCCGCTTCGAGGTTCGGCCTGCCCGCCGCGACCACGTCGGAGTAGAGAAAGGATTCCCCCAGACGCACCAACGCGAAGCTGAGCGAATCCAGGTCGACCACCGGCGTGAAGCCGCCGTCGGCGACGTCGCGGGCGAGCAGCTCGCGGTAGGCGGCGATCACCCGCGGCTGCACCCGGCCGTGGGGATCGGTGAGCACCCGGATCGCCGTGGTCGGCTCGTTGTCCAGCAGCACGCGCAGCCCGGTCGAGGCCGCCACGTCGGCCCGGTACCAGCCCATCACGGTCAGGCAGCGCAACCGGCCCTCGGCGTCCCGCACCACCGGGCCCTCGGTGGTTTCCCAGCGCCGGACCGCCTTGGCCAGGGTGCGCTCGGACATCAGCCAGAGCGCGTCGCCGAGCAGGTCCTCGCGGTTGCCGACGCGGCGGAACAGGGTGGCGCGGGAGATCCCGGCCTCGACGGCGAGCGTGCCCAGATCGAGCCGTTCGCCGCGCACCAGCTTGCGCGCGGCCCGGCGGACGAGGTCCTCGGCGGGTGCGGTCACGAGTGAAAAGCCTATCGGCGGCGGTCCGCGGCACGGGTGAACGCACGCGGGCTGGTGATTTCACCGATGCCAGCCGGGCGCGGCGGGTGCCAGAGTCAGCACCGTCCGTCACGTTCCACCCCAGAAGGAGCACAACGAAGTGCGCAAACGACTCACCGGTGCCGCGCTCGCCATCGCGCTGGGCGCGGCCACGTTCGCCGGCCCCGCCGCGAGCGCCGCCGAGAACCCGTACGAACGCGGTCCCGACCCGACCACCTCCAGCATCGAAGCCCCCACCGGACCGTTCTCCACCGCGGAGACCACCGTGTCCAGCCTGGTCAGCGGGTTCGGCGGGGGCACCGTCTACTACCCGACGAGCACCGCCGAGGGCACCTACGGCGCGCTCGCCATCTCGCCGGGGTTCACCGCCACCCAGTCCAGCATCTCCTGGATGGGCAGGCGGCTGGCCTCGCAGGGGTTCGTGGTGATCACCATCGACACGAACACCATCTACGACCAGCCGGCCAGCCGCGGTGACCAGCTGCTCGCCGCGCTGGACTACCTGACCCAGCAGAGCCCGAGCACCGTCCGCAGCAAGATCGACCCGTCGCGGCTGGCCGTGGCCGGGCACTCGATGGGCGGCGGCGGCTCGCTGGAGGCCTCGGTCAAGCGGCCGAGCCTGCAGGCGGCGATCCCGCTCGCGCCGTGGAACACCGACAAGACCTGGAACACCGACCAGGTGCCGACCTTCATCATCGGCGGCGAGTCGGACTCGGTGGCGCCGGTGTCCAGCCACGCCGAGCCGTTCTACACCTCGCTCACCAGCGCGCCGGACAAGGCGTACCTGGAGCTGAACAACGCCAGCCACTTCTTCCCGAACACGCCGAACACCACGCAGGCGAAGTACATGATCTCGTGGCTGAAGCGGTTCGTGGACAACGACACCCGCTACGAGCAGTTCCTCTGCCCCGGGCCGTCGAAGTCCACGCTGGTCGAGGAGTTCCGCAGCACCTGCCCCAACGGCTGAGTCCCCCGGGGAGGCCGTGCGCGCACGGCCTCCCCGGTAGGTTCTGCGGTCGTGGACGAACTGCTGGGGACGGTCGGTTCCGTCGAATGCCGGGTGGCCAGGACGCGGCGCCCGTGGGAACTGGGTCTCGACGCGATCGTGGTGCCGGTGGGGGACACGCTCGGCGAACTGGGTGACTCGCTCCGAGAGCGGTTTCCCCGCACGAACTGGGAGGCCATCCCGTTCGGCTCGATCTCCCCGGAGTCGCCGTGGACGATGAACCTGGGCGGCCAGGGGAGTCCGCCGCTCGGGATCTTCGTCGCCTCACCGGCCCAGTTCGGCGAACCGTGGGAGCCGGGCGTGGCGGTGCGGACCGCCGTGGCGGCGGCGGCCCGCTCGGAGGTCAGCTCGCTCGGGATGCCGTTGCTGTCCGCCGGGCGCCTGGGCAATCCGGCCGAAGTGGCCGCCGAGACGGTGGTTTCCGCCGCGGCGCGGGAGCTCGAGCGGGCCGGCGGTGACCTCCGGCGGCTGGTGTTCTTCGGGAAGTCCGAGACGTCGGTGTCCGCGATCCGGGCGGCGTTCTCCCGGGTGCACGCCGGTGAAGAGCTGGCCGGGGGAGTCAGCCGGGATCTGGTCGATCCCAACCAGAGCATTCCGCTGACCGAGGACCAGCTCGGCGTCGTGCCGTACGTGTCCATGCTGGCCACGGTGATCGCCGACCGGAGCACGCCGCTGCCGTTGTCCGCCGGGGTGTTCGGTGAATGGGGTTCCGGCAAGAGCTACTTCATGGGCCTGCTCCGCGCGCAGGTGGAGCGGCTGTCCGCGGCGAACCCGGACCGCTACTGCCAGGACGTCGTGCAGATCGGCTTCAACGCCTGGCACTACGCCGACAGCAATCTGTGGGCCAGCCTCGGCGACGAGATCTTCCGGCAGCTGGCCGGGGTGGACGCGAAGTCCCCGGAACGCGCCGAGCGCATCCGCGCCGAACTCGCCCTGCGGCTCGACCAGCGCAAGCAGCTGGAAGCGGAAACCGAGGAGGCACGCGACGCCGCCGCCACGCTTCAGTCCGAAGTGGACGCCGCGGCGGCGGGACGCGAGCGCAGCGCCAAGGTCCTCGTCACCGCGCTGCGGAACTCGACGGCCTTCCGCGACCGGGTGGACCGGTTGTGGAGCAGGCTCGGCGTCACCGAAGAAGCCGAGCAGGGCAGGCTGCTCGCCGAGCAGCTGACCGGCTCCGCCGACGACGCGGCCGTGCTCCGGCGGCTGCCGGGTGAACGGCACGGCAGGATCGCGCTCGCGCTGGCCGCGGTGATCCTGGTGGCCGGCCTGCTCGCCCCGCTGGCACGCGAGTGGCTGGCGGGGGTGGCAGTGTTGTTCACCGTGTTCGCGGGCACCGGCATCACCGTGCTCGCGCGCGTGCGCTCGGGCCTGCGCGGCCTGCGTGAACTGGGCGAGGACCTGCACTCCGGCATCACCCAGGCCGTCGAAGCCGAACTGCCGGACAAGCTCGAAGCCCTGCGTGCCGCCGAAGCGAGGCAACGTGTCGCCGAGGCGCAGCTGGCCGAAGTCGTTTCCCAGGTGGGAGAACTCGGCAGGCAGCTCGCCCAGCTCACCCCGGGGCGGCGGCTGTACACCTTTCTCGCCGACCGCGCCCGCAGCGAGTCCTACGCGGGCAACCTCGGCATCATCTCCACCATCCGCAAGGACTTCGAGCAGCTGGTCGCGCTGATGGCCGAGTGGCGGGACAACCCCGGCGACGACACCCCGCGCCCGGTCGACCGGATCGTGCTCTACATCGACGACCTGGACCGCTGCAGCCCGCGTCAGGTGGCCGAGGTGCTGCAGGCGGTGCACCTGCTGCTCGCCTTCGAACTGTTCGTGGTGGTGGTCGGCGTCGATCCGCGCTGGCTGCTGCGCGCGCTGCGCAGCCACTACGCGGAGATCCTGGACCACGGCGTGACCCGGAGGACTACCTGGAGAAGATCGTCAACATCCCGCTGGTGCTGCCGGGGCTGGCGCCGGACGGGATGAGCAGGCTGCTGCGGTCGATGGTGCGGACCACCCCGCGGGAGCCGGTGACCTGGTCCTCGCCGAAGCCGGCCGAACCGGCGCGGGGCGCCATCCAGATCGAGCCGGGGTCCGAAGTGGACGCACAGCGCCAGGCCGTGCGGATGCCCGAACCGCGGCCGCTCACCGAACCCGAGCTGAAGGTGCTGTCCACATTGGACGCTGTAGTGGCCACGCCGCGCGAGGCGAAGCGGCTGGTGAACCTGTACCGCATGGTGCGGGCCACCCGCGACCTGACCCCGGCGTCGGCGTTCCTCGGCCAGGACGGCGAACCGGGGGAGTACCAGGCGGTGGTGCTGCTGCTGGCGCTGCTCACCGGGCACGCGCGCCTGCTGAACGCGGTGCTCGACACCCGCCCGGACCCGGTACGCGGGATCGGCGGCGGGCTGGTGCACCGGGCCCCCTCGAGCGGCTGGCACGAGTTCGTCGACGATCTCGAACCCCACGACGGGGCGAACCGGGTCGCCGGGCCCCTGCCCCCCGACCGGCTCGCCGACTGGCGGCGCCTGCACGCCGGGCTGGCCAGGGTGTCCGCCGCGGTGAACCTGCCCGACGTGTCGGCGTTGCAGCGGTGGGAACCCCGCATCCGCCGGTTCTCCTACGTGCTGGGGCCCAAGAACGGTCAGCGGCGGTAGGACAGCCGGATGTTCTGCGGCCCGGCCGCGGCCCGCTCCCTGGTGAAGGACGACTCCAGCAGGTCGAGCACCGGCTCCCGGCGGCGGCGCCCGATCACCGGCCGCCACAGGAACAGCACCAGCTGCCCGCCGGGGCGCAGCACGCGGTGCGCGTGGTGGATCGCGGCCAGCGGATCGGCGAACTCCTCCAGGCTGTAGCCGTAGAACAACGCGTCCATGCTGGCGTCGGGCAGCGGCAGGGCGCAGCCGTCCCCGGCCTGGTAGGTCATCCGCGCGCCCGGCGCGCCGGTCATCCGCTGCCGCAGCACTTCGAGGCTGGCCGCGTCGGGGTCGAGCGCGATCAGCTCACTGCCCGCGCCGAGGTGCCGGGCCAGCGCCTTGGTGTAGAACCCGCCGCCGCTGCCGACCTCCAGGCAGGTCATGCCCTCGACCGGCCGGACCCAGCGGACGTCGCGGCCACGCAGGTCCCAGCCGAACGCCGCGCGCAGCGCGGGTGAGCTGATCAGCCGGTAGAGCGCCGCCGGGGTGCGCCAGCCCGCCCTGATCTCGGTGGTGGTCATCGTGCAGCTCCTGTCTTCGGTAGCAGCCGGGCCGCGACCACGGCGGCCACGGCGAAGGTGAGGAAGCCGGTGGCGAGCGCGACGGTCATGCCGTCGGTGAACGCGCCGCGCGCCGCGTCGAGCACTTGCCCGGCGACCGGCTCCGGAAGCACCGAGGCGGCCTCGGCCGCGTCGGTCAGCCCGCGCCCGGCCAGTTCCGCCTCCCGCGGCGGAACCCCTGGCACGGCGGGAAAAGCGGCGGTGTAGACCCCGGCGGCGATGCTGCCCAGCACCGCGACGCCGAGCCCGGCACCGAGTTCGTACGCGGTCTCCTCGACCGCCGACGCGGCACCCGCCTGCTCGGCGGGCGCGGCGGCGAGCAGCATGTCCGAGGCGGCGGTCAGCGCCACCGAGATGCCGAAGCCGACGGCGACCAGCACCGGCCCGAGCAGCCACAGGTTCTCCGTGGTGTCCAGCCACAGCGCCGCCGCGCCGAGCGCCAGCCCGACCGCGGCGAACCCGGCGACGGTCACCGCGCGGCCCTCGAACCGGCGCAGCAGCGGCGCCGCGACCAGGCTGCCCGCCACCGCGGCGACCATCACGAACAGCAGCCGCAGCGCCGCCTCCAGCGGCTCCAGCACCAGCACCAGTTGCAGGTACTGGGCGAACAGCAGGCCGAGGCCCACCAGCGACAGCATCACCAGCAGCACGCTGCCGACCGCCACGCTGAACGTGCGCCGCCGGAACAACGCGAGGTCCAGCAGCGGCGAGACCAGCTTCCGCTGCCGCCGGACGAACACCACCAGCAATGCCACGCCCGCCAGCCCGGCGGCCGGGCCGAGCACGGACATCGAGCCGCCGTGCGGGGTCTGCTTGATCGCGAACGCCACGCCGAGCACCCCGGCCGCGGCGAGCAGCGCGCTGAGCAGGTCCCACCGGCCCTCCGGCGGATCCGCCGACTCGGGGATCAGCCAGTAGGTCAGCGGCAGCGCGGCCAGCATCACCGGCACGTTGATGGCGAACGCGGCGTGCCAGCTGAACTCCTGCACCAGGAAGCCGCCGAGCAGCGGGCCGAGCACCGCGCCGGAACCGGCCACGCCGCTCCACACGCCGATGGCCGTGCGCCGCTCCGACCGGTCGGGAAAGGCCTGCCGCAGGATGGACAGCGTGGCGGGCATGATCATCGCGCCGCCCACGCCGAGCACCGCCCGCGCGGCGATCAGCATCGGCACGTTCACCGCCAGCACCGCGGCCACCGAGGCGAGCCCGAACACCACGTACCCGAGCACCAGCACGCGCCGCCTGCCGAAGTGGTCGCCGAGTGTGCCGAAGGCCAGCAGCAGCGGCGCGGCCAGCAGCGAGTAGACCGCGATGATCCACAGCTGCTCGGTGGCGTCCGGGCGCAGCTCACCGGCGATCGCGGGCAGCGCCATGTGCAGCACGGTGGCGTCGATCGAGACCAGCAGCAGGCTGGCGCACAGGATCGACAGCACCGCCCAGCGGCGGCGCACCAGCGCCTCGGTCCTCCCCATGGCGATCATCCTCGCTGGTCGACATGGTGCCGCACGACGGCGTGAAGGCGGATTCGAAGTCATCCTCAAGTCGGACAACCCCTGACGGGGGCGCTCACCGGGCACGCACCAGCACCGGGGTCACCAGGACCAGCACCGCGGCGGGCAGCAGGAAGCCCAGCCTCGGGTCGGCGTGGTAGAGGCCGGTGAAGGCGAGCGGTGAGCAGGCCATGCCGAGGAACCGCAGCGCCTGCACCACCGAGATCGCGCCGTTGCGCGCGGCCCCGGCGCGGGTGATCACCAGGGTGTTCGTGCCGACCGAGACCAGTTGCGCGACCACGCCGCCCGCCGCCCAGGCCACCACGAGCAGCGGCAGCGAACCGGCCAGCCCGAGCGCCGCGACCACGGCGGCGCCGCCGAGCAGGCCGGTGGCCATCGTGGTGAGCGCGCCGAACCGGTCGGAGAACGCGCCGCTGAGCCGGGCGGTGAGGAACCCGGCCGCGCCGAACACGGTCAGCGCGAGCCCGCGTGGACCCGAACTGAGCCCGAAGGCGTCCTCCAGCCGGAAGGCGACCAGGAAGGACAGGCCGGCCAGGCAGCCCCAGCCGACCAGCACCAGCAGCCCCGGCACCGCCGACGCCCGGACCACCGAGCGCCAGTCCGCGCGGTCCCCGGCCGTGACGGGTGCCGGGTCGGCGGGCAACGGCAGGAAGGCCAGCGCGAGCGCGGTGACCGCGATCCCGGCGAAGGCCCACGGCCAGGACACCTCCGCGGCGAGCCCGCCGACCAGCGGCGCGGTGGTGTGCCCGAGCGCCTGCATCGCGGCGAACAGCCCGAGCGCCCGGCCCAGGCGGTCACGCGGGGTGACCGCGGCCAGCTGCGCGAGCAGGAGCGGGGTGATGAACGCGTTCGCCACGCCCTGCAGCCCGCGGGCCGTCATGAACAGCCAGAACCAGGGCGCGACCAGGGCGAGCAGTGCGGTCAGGGCGTAGGCGGCGTAGGCGAACCGCAGGGTGCGGGCCACGCCCCAGCGCTCACCGAGCGTGCCGGAGACCAGCATGACCGCCGCGAACGGGACCAGGTAGACCGTCAGCGACGAGGCCGCTCCGGCGGGTGTCGTCCCGAAGCTGGCGGCGAGTTCGGGCAGCATCGCCACCACCACACCCGCGCCGAACGGCCCGACCAGCCCGCCGAGGTACACCCCGAGTACTCCGTGAGGTCGGCTCAACGCGACCTCACCGTTTCGGCGGAGCCGAAACCAACTATCCGCGGAGGCGGAACGATCAACCCAACCCGCCGGGGCGGCGGCGTCGCAGGTAGCGCTCGAATTCGGCGGCGATCTTGTCCCCGCTGGCCTCGTCCACGGTGATCTCGGCGTCCCGCTCTTCCAGCGAGCGGACGTAGTCGCGGATCTCCTCGTCCTCGTCGGCCATCTCGGAGACCGTGCGCTGCCACTCCTCGGCCTGCTCGGGCAGGGCGCCGAGGGGGATCTCCACGTCGAGGATGTCCTCGAGCTTGTGCAGCAGCGCCAGCGTGGCCTTCGGCGACGGCGGGTGCGAGACGTAGTGCGGCACCGCCGCCCACACCGACACCGCGGGAATGCCCGCCTGCACGCAGGCGTCCTGCAGCACGCCGACGATGCCGGTGGGGCCCTGGTAGCGGTTGCGCTCCAGGCCGAAGCGGGTGGCCGCGGCCGCGTCGTAGGCGGTGCCGGTGACCGGGACGGGACGGGTGTGCGGGGTGTCGGCCAGCAGCGCGCCGAGCGTCACCACGGTCGACACCTGGAGGTGCTCCATGTGCTCCAGCAGCTCGGCGCAGAAGGCGCGCCAGCGCATGTTCGGCTCCGGCCCCTGCACCAGCACCACGTCGCGGCCGAAGCCGTCGGGGTGGCAGACGGCCAGCCGGGTGGTCGGCCATTCGACCCTTCGGGTGACACCGTCCACCATGCGGACAGTGGGACGGCTCACCTGGAAGTCGTAGTACTCGTCGGGGTTGAGCTCGACCAGCGGCGTGGCGTCCCAGTTCAGCTGCAGGTGCTCGATCGCGGTGCTGGCCGCGTCACCTGCGTCGTTCCAGCCTTCGAAGGCCACCACCATGACCGGCTGGTGGTCGTCGGCGGCTTCCGGGGCCGGCTCGGCTTGCGGGCGGTTCGGCTGTTCGGGCTCACTCACTGTGCCAGCCTACGACCTGGCCGAGACCGCGCTGACCGTAGGCTAAGGACCATGGCCGAACGACTCTCCTCGCCCCTGCTGGACGCTCTCGCCGACCGGGTTGTGGTGGCGGACGGTGCGATGGGCACCGCGCTTCAGGCCCACGATCTTTCACTGGACGATTTCGACGGCCTCGAAGGCTGCAACGAGATCCTCAACGTCACCCGCCCCGACGTGGTGCGCTCCATCCACCGCGGCTACCTGGAGGCGGGGGCGGACGCGGTCGAGACCAACACCTTCGGCTGCAACTTCGCCAACCTCGCCGAGTACGGCATCGAGGACCGCATCTTCGAGCTGTCCGAGGTCGGCGCGCGTCTCGCGCGCGAGACAGCGGACGAGTTCGCCACCCCCGACCGGCCGCGGTTCGTGCTCGGCTCGGTCGGCCCCGGCACCAAGCTGCCCACCCTGGGCCACGCGCCGTACGCGCGCCTGCGTGACGCCTACGTGCAGGAGGTGCGCGGCCTGCTGGCCGGCGGCGCGGACGCGGTGCTGGTCGAGACCACCCAGGACATCCTGCAGACCAAGGCCTCCATCGTCGCCGCGCACCGGGCGATGGCCGCCGAGGGCAGGCGGGTGCCGATCATCGCCTCGATCACCGTGGAGACCACCGGCACCATGCTGCTCGGCACCGAGGTCGGGGCCGCGCTGCAGGCGCTGGAGCCGCTCGGCATCGACCTGATCGGGCTCAACTGCGCCACCGGCCCGGCCGAGATGAGCGAGCACCTGCGGCAGCTGTCCAAGCACGCCAGGGTCCCGCTGACGGTGATGCCGAACGCCGGGCTGCCCGAGCTGGGCCCCAACGGCGCGGTCTACCCGCTCGGCCCGGAGGGGCTGGCCGAGGCGCTGGCCGGGTTCGTCCGCGAGTTCGGCGTCGGCCTGGTCGGCGGCTGCTGCGGCACCACCGACGAGCACATCCGCCAGCTGGTCGCCGCGGTCGGGGAGGTCGAGCGCGCCCAGCGCCGCCCGCGCCCGGAGCCCGGCGTGTCCTCGCTGTACCAGGCGGTGCCGTTCGAGCAGGACGCCAGCGTGCTGATGATCGGCGAGCGGACCAACGCCAACGGCTCGAAGGCCTTCCGCGAGGCGATGCTGGAGGGCCGCTGGGAGGACTGCGTCGCGATCGCCCGCGACCAGACCCGCGACGGCGCGCACATGCTCGACGTCTGCGTGGACTACGTGGGCCGCGACGGCGCGGCGGACATGGCCGAGATCGCCTCCCGCTTCGCCACCGCCTCCACGCTGCCGATCATGATCGACTCCACCGAGATCGACGTGATCCGCACCGGCCTGGAGCACCTCGGCGGGCGCTGCGCGGTCAACTCTGTCAACTACGAGGACGGCGACGGCCCGGAGTCCCGGTTCACCCAGGTGATGGAGCTGGTCGCCGAGTTCGGTGCCGCGGTGGTCGCGCTGACCATCGACGAAGAAGGACAGGCGCGGACCGCGGAGAAGAAGGCGGCCATCGCCGACCGGCTGATCGCCGACATCACCGGCAAGTACGGGCTCACCGAGTCCGACATCATCATCGACGCGCTGACCTTCACCATCGCCACCGGCCAGGAGGAGTCGCGCCGGGACGCCATCGAAACCATTGAGGGCATCCGCGAGATCAAGCGCCGCCACCCCGGCGTGCAGACCACGCTCGGGCTGTCGAACATCTCCTTCGGCCTCAACGCGGCCGCGCGGCAGGTGCTGAACTCGGTGTTCCTGCACGAGTGCGTGCAGGCCGGGCTGGGCACCGCGATCGTGCACGCGTCGAAGATCCTGCCGATGTCGAAGATCCCGGACGAGCAGCGCAAGGTGGCGCTCGACCTGGTCTACGACCGCCGCGCCGAAGGCTACGACCCGCTGCAGGAGTTCATGGCGCTGTTCGAGGGCGTCACGGCGTCGTCGTCGAAGGAGTCGCGGGTCCAGGAACTGGCCAAGCTGCCGCTGTTCGAGCGGCTGGAGCGGCGGATCGTCGACGGCGAGCGCAACGGGCTGGACGAGGACCTGGCCGAGGCGCTGCGGACGCGGCCCGCGCTGGAGATCATCAACAACACGCTGCTGTCGGGCATGAAGACCGTCGGCGAGCTGTTCGGCTCCGGCCAGATGCAGCTGCCGTTCGTGCTGCAGTCGGCCGAGGTGATGAAGGCGGCGGTGGCCTACCTCGAACCGCACATGGAGAAGGACGACTCCGGCGGCAAGGGCAAGATCGTGCTGGCCACGGTCAAGGGCGACGTGCACGACATCGGCAAGAACCTGGTCGACATCATCCTGTCGAACAACGGCTACGACGTGGTCAACCTGGGCATCAAGCAGCCGATCACCTCGATCCTGGACGCCGCCGAGGAGAACAAGGCCGACGCCATCGGCATGTCCGGCCTGCTGGTGAAGTCGACGGTGATCATGAAGGAGAACCTGGAGGAGATGAACTCCCGCGGGGTCTCCGCCCGCTGGCCGGTGCTGCTCGGCGGCGCCGCGCTGACCAGGTCCTACGTGGAGAACGACCTCACCGAGATGTACCTCGGCGACGTGCGTTACGCCAGGGACGCCTTCGAGGGCCTGCGGCTGATGGACGCGATCATGGCCGCCAAGCGCGGCGAGTCGCCGGTGCCCGACCAGGAGGAGGAGGCCAAGCGCGCCGAGCGCAAGGCCCGGCGCGAACGGTCGCTGCGGATCGCCGAGGCCCGGCGCGCCAAGCAGGAGGCGGACGAGACCGAGCCGCCGCCCGCGCGCTCGGACGTGGCCACCGACGTGGCGCTGCCGACCCCGCCGTTCTGGGGCAACCGGGTGATCAAGGGCGTGCCGCTGGCCGAGTACTCGGCCATGCTGGACGAGCGCGCCACCTTCATGGGCCAGTGGGGCCTCAAGGGCGCGCGCGGTGGCAGCGGCCCCACCTACGACGAGCTGGTCGAGTCCGAGGGCAGGCCGCGGCTGCGGTACTGGCTGGACAAGCTCACCGCCGACGGGGTGCTGGCGCACGCGGCGGTGGTCTACGGCTACTTCCCGTGCGTGGCCGACGGTGACGACCTGGTGGTGCTCACCGAGGCGCGGCCGGACGCGCCGGAGCGCACCCGGTTCACCTTCCCGCGCCAGCGGCGCGACCGGCGGCTCTGCCTGGCCGACTTCTACCGCCCGCGTGAGCTCGCGCTCGCCGCCGGTGAGGTCGACGTGGTGCCGTTCACCCTGGTGACCATGGGCCAGCCGATCGCCGACTACGCCAACGAGCTGTTCGCCGCCAACGCCTACCGCGACTACCTCGAGGTCCACGGCCTCGGGGTGCAGCTCACCGAGGCGCTGGCCGAGTACTGGCACCGCCGCATCCGCGAGGAACTGCACTTCGCCAGCGGGGCCGCGGTGGCCGAGGAGGACCCGGCGGAAATCGAGCGCTACTTCAAGCTCGAGTACCGTGGGGCGCGGTTCTCCCTCGGTTACGGCGCGTGCCCCGAGCTGGAGGACCGGGCGAAGATCGTGGAGCTGCTCGGCGCGGAGCGCATCGGGGTCAAGCTCTCCGAGGAGTACCAGTTGCACCCGGAGCAGTCCACCGACGCGATCGTCTGCCACCACCCGGAAGCGAAGTACTTCAACACCTAGGAGACGCCGTGACTGAACCGTCCTCAATGTCCACAGTGTCCACAGTGGACGCTGCTGAGGTGGCGGGCACCGGGCTCGCCGCGGTGCTCTGGGACATGGACGGCACCCTGGTCGACACCGAGAAGCTGTGGGACGTCGCGCTGTACGAGGTGGCCCAGTGGCTCGGCGGCAGCCTGTCCGAGGCGCAGCGAGCCACCCTGGTGGGGTCCAATATGGAGTCCACCACCCGGTTCCTGCTGCGCACACTGGGCAAACCGGACACCCCGGAGCTGCGGGCGGAGATAGCCACCTGGATCCGCACCCGCACCGCCGAGCTGTTCGGTGACGCGCTGCCGTGGCGGCCGGGCGCCAGGGAAGCGCTCGCGGCGGTGCGCGCGGCCGGTATTCCGTCGGCGCTGGTGACTTCCACCGAGCGGGAGCTGACCGAGCTGGCGCTGAACACCATCGGCCGCGAGTTCTTCGACGTCACCGTCTGCGGGGACGAGGTGGACGGGCGCAACAAACCGGACCCCGAGCCGTACCTGCGGGCCGCGCGACTGCTCGAAGTGGACCCGGCGCGCTGCGTGGCGGTGGAGGATTCGCCGCCGGGCACCGAATCCGCGGTGGCCGCGGGCTGCACGGTGCTGGTGGTGCCGAACGACGTGGCCGTCGAACCGGGGCCACGCCGCGTGTTCAAGGAAACGCTGGTCGGCGTCGAGCCGGCCACGCTGGTGGAACTGCTCGGCTGACCCTGCCGGCGACGCTGCCGTCGAACGGTCCGTTCCTGCCCGGGATTGCCAGGAACGGACCGTTCGTGGCAGTGCGGGTGGTAACTAGAGGAATTCTGCGGGGATGTCGGCGTGTTTCGTGCCGACCACGGCCACGTAGTGCAGTGGCTCGCCGCTGATGTTGAGCCGGTGCCGGTAGCGCTCCGTGGCGCGGACCTCCAGAACGCCGTTGTCCTGGCAGGTCTTGATGAGTCCGGCGAATCCGGAGGTGTCCTCGTCGGTGAGGAACCGGTCCTTGATCGTGAACGCGATCCAGCCGCCGTCACTGACCAGGTTGAACGCCGCGCGGAACGCGCTCGGCGGGATGTCCGCGTACCCCAGTGCCGCCACGCAGACCATCGTGTTGAACTTCGCCGCGGCGAGCGCGGCGGCGGTTTCTTCGGAGGGGGCGGTCACGTCGCCGACGTGGTAGGCGTCGTAGACCTCGGGACGTTCCCGGCGCGCGGCCTCGGCCGCCTCCGGGATGATGTCGGCGCCGACCAGGTGGCCGACGCCGATGGTGCGCAGCTGCTCGCCGACCAGGCCGTTGCCCGCGCCGAGGTCGAGCACCCGCAGGCCCTCGGCGTCGTAGCCGTCGCGCTGCAGCTGCTCCTTGAGCAGCTTGGCGATGACGTCCGGGGAGCGGCAATCGAGAATTTCGTGGAACAGTTGCTCGTACAGCCCGTGAATTCGGTAGATACGGTCGTAGTCGTGAAAGCGGATGTCGACCCACTCACCGTCCAGGAGAACCGAGCAGTACTCGGCGTCCTGATCGATTTCCTCGGGCCGCTCCGGCAACCTGATCTGCGGCTTGCCCAGTGATCGCTGGTTCTCCATATCACTTCTTCCCGTTGTCTCCCATGTACCGAGGACCATTCCGAGATAAGTGGACGCGACGCCGAACGTCAACATCGACTGGACCATTCGGAGCAGGCAGGCGATGTGACCGGTCTGGCAGCAGGTCCGGCCCGCCTGGGCGCGCGCGGGCGGCGGATGGAAGGATCTGCAGACCGTGAAGACCTTCGATGAGCTGTTCGCGGAGCTGGCCGAACGCGCGCGCACGCGGCCCGCGGGATCGGGCACGGTGACCGCTTTGGACGCCGGGGTGCACGCCCAGGGCAAGAAGGTGCTCGAAGAGGCAGGCGAGGTGTGGATCGCCGCCGAGCACGAGTCCGACGAACGGCTCGCCGAGGAGATCTCCCAGCTGCTCTACCGCGTCCAGGTGCTCATGCTGGGCCGCGGATTGTCCACTGAGGACGTCTACCGGTACCTGTAGAACCGGTAACCGCTACAAAGGAGTGAACGTGCTGCGTGTCGCTGTGCCGAACAAGGGAGCGCTCGCCGGGGCCGCCTCGGAGATGCTCGGTGAAGCGGGCTACCGGCAGCGACATGAGCAGCGCGACCTGACCGTGCTGGACCCGGCCAACGAGGTCGAGTTCTTCTTCCTCCGCCCGAAGGACATCCCGATCTACGTCGGCTCCGGCGAGCTGGACCTCGGCATCACCGGCCGGGACCTGGCGCTGGACTCGGGCGCGCCGGTGGAGGAGAAGCTGGCGCTCGGCTTCGGTGGTTCGACCTTCCGCTACGCCGCGCCGGCCGGCCGCGACTGGCGGCCCGCCGACCTGCACGGCAAGCGGCTGGCCACTTCCTACCCGCGGCTGGTCCGCGACGACCTCGCCC
The DNA here is from genome assembly GCF_003312875.1 of Amycolatopsis albispora. Classification (NCBI taxonomy): domain Bacteria; kingdom Bacillati; phylum Actinomycetota; class Actinomycetes; order Pseudonocardiales; family Pseudonocardiaceae; genus Amycolatopsis; species Amycolatopsis albispora. Next base: position 2,349,584 of record NZ_CP015163.1, on the reverse strand, counting down.
GCCAGGGCATCGAGGCCGAAGTGATCCGGCTCGACGGCGCGGTGGAGATCTCCATCCAGCTCGGCGTGGCCGACGCGGTGGCCGACGTGGTCGGCTCCGGCCGGACCCTGCGCCAGCACAACCTGGTGGCCTTCGGCGACCCGATCTGCGTGTCGGAGGCGGTGCTGGTGCAGCGCACCGGCGGGGCCGCCACCAAGGCCAAGGACCAGCTGGCCGCCCGGCTGCGCGGGGTGGTCTTCGCCCAGCAGCACATGATGCTGGACTACGACTGCCCGCGGTCGCTGCTGGACACCGCGATCGCCATCACCCCCGGCCTGGAGTCGCCGACCGTGGCGCCGCTGGCCGACCAGGACTGGGTGGCGGTGCGCGCGATGGTGCCGCGCAAGGAGGTCAACCGGATCATGGACGAGCTGGCCGAAGCCGGGGCCAAGGCGGTGCTGGCCTCGGACATCCGCTCCTGCCGGCTGTAGCCCGCGAGTGGGGAGCGCGCTCACCGCGTTCGCGCCGATCTGGGCGCTGACCGGGCTCGGCTATCTGCTGAGCCGGTTCGGCGTGCTCGGTGACCGCGCGGACGCGGTGCTCACCCGGTTGGCCTTCCAGGTGGCCATGCCCGCGGTGCTGTTCAGCACGCTGATCGGCACGCCGTTCTCGGCGCTGGCCGACCGCGGCCTGCTGGTCTTCGTGCTGGGCACCGCGCTGGTCGCGCTGCTCGCGTTCAGCCTGTCCACCTGGGTGTTCAAGCGGCGGCGCGCCGAGCGCACGCTGTCCGCGGCGGCGGCGAGCTACGTCAACGCGGGCAATCTCGGCATCCCGGTGGCGTTGCAGGTGCTGGGCAGCTCGTCGTTCATCGTCGCGGTGCTGCTGTTCCAGTCGCTGCTGATGATGCCGTCGATGCTGGCGTCCATCGAGTCGGACGTGCCGCGTGACGACGGCCCGCGCTGGCGGCGCCTGGTGCTGCTGCCGGTGCGGAACCCGGTGATCGCCGCGTCCATGCTCGGCCTGCTGGTCGGCGGCATCGGCATCCCGCTGCCCGCGGTGGTGCTCGAGCCCATCCACACCCTCGGCGACGCCGGGGTGGCCTGCGCGCTGCTGGTGCTCGGCATGTCGCTGCGGGGTGACCAGGTCGCGGCCGGTCCGGTGGGGGAGCGGCGGCGCGTGGAGCTGGTCGTGGTGGTGGTGCTCAAGGCGCTGGTGCAGCCGGGCATCACGCTCGGCGCCGGGTTGCTGCTCGGGCTGCCCGGCCCATCGCTGTTCGCCGCGGTGCTCTGCTCGGCGCTGCCGACCGCGCAGAACGTGTTCATCGCGTCCAGCCAGTACGCCGTCGACGTGCGGTTCGTCCGGAACTGCGTGCTGATCTCGACCCTGCTGTCGATGGGCTCGCTGACCCTGATCGCCTGGCTGCTCGGCGGCGCGGTCACCTAGCGAGGGCCGAGGCTCGGCTCAGCGGGGTGGCCGGGGGCGCTTCGGCATCAGGTCGTAGAGCTTCTTCCGCGCGCCGTTGTCGTTGACGCTGCGCGTGTGCGCCACCTCGGTGATGAAGTCCTCGAAGACGAACTCCGTCTCGGCGGGCACCAGCTGGGCCACCGGCTGGCTCTGCCGCCGCTCCTCCAGCGCCCTGGCGATCTGGTGGAAGGCCACCGCCTGCGCGGTCTCCGGCGCGAAGGTGGTCACCGGCACGCCCCGGATGGCCGCCTCGTTCATCACCACACCGAGCGGCACGTGCGCCAGCATCGGGATGCCGAAGGTCTGCAGCTCGTTCATCGCGGTCACCGCGTAGGTCGACATCGGCCGCCGGTACAGCCCGGGGACCAGGCCGAAGTAGGTGATCGGGCCGCGGCCGACGCTCTGCTGGACGTAGCCGAGCTGGTCGTTGAGCAGCCGCAGCGCGCGGATGCTGGTGCGGTCGGGCTGCACCGGGACCAGGATGCCGTGGGTGGCGGTGAGCGCGTTGTTCGTCAGCACGTCCAGCGCCGGCGGGCAGTCGATGATCACGTGCTCGTAGTTGGCGAACTGGATCACCCTGGCCAGCTGCCAGCCGGGCACGCGGAACTGGTCCAGCCGCCGGATCAGGTCGAACATGCCCGGTGAGGTCGGGATGACGTCGAAGGCACCACCGCGGCCGATGTTGCTGCGCGGGTGGCTGACGATCAGGTCCTCGACCGGGCCCTTCCACATCTTGGTCAGCGCCTTGGCCATGCTCGGCTGGTTCGGCCCGGCCTCGGGCAGCCCGAGCATCTCCGTGGTGGCGTGCCCCTGGGGGTCGAGGTCGATGAGCAGGACGCGGCGGCCCTGCTCGGCGAGCGCGGCGGCCGCGCCGACACTGAGCGCGGTCTTGCCGACCCCGCCTTTCTGGTTGACCACCGAGGTGATCTGCATGCCAGGGGACTCCCGCGTGCTCGTGGTTGGCTCGATGAGGCAGGCTATTGGATCCGCCGCCCCAGCGGTGGGATATCCGTGGTGCGGCGTTCAGCGAGGGCGCACCAGCAGCGCCTGCGCCCCGGTGGCGACCTGCCCGCCGGGGTCGTGCAGCCGGCTGGTGGCGGTGCCGATGCCGTCCGGCCCGACCACCGTGCGCGCGTCCAGCCCGATCCACTCACCGGCGGGTTCGCGCTGGATGTGCACGGTGAGCTCGCTGTTGATGAACCACCAGCGGCGCGGGTCGAGGTAGTTGGACACCCCGTTGCCGGAGTCGGCCACCGCGAACAGCCGCTGCAGCGGGCTCGGCTTCTCCCCGCCGACCAGCGCGACACGCTGGCGCACCCAGACCGTGGCCGGGCCGGGGTCGATCATCGAGCCGCGGACCGCCCGCCACTCCATCGCGTCGAGATAGCCGCCCAGCCAGTGCTCCGGCCAGCCGGCGGGCTCGGCCCGCTCGGGCGGGGGCAGCGGCTCGGCGCCGCCGGCGACCACCTCCGAGCTGTCCGAGGTGACCAGCCGCCACGCGGACGCCCTGGCCACCACCTTCTCGCCCGCGCTCAGTTCCGCGGAGAGCAGCTCGACCGAGCGGCCCGGCCGCTCCAGCCGCGACCGCACGGTCAGCTCGGTCAGCGGCGCCGGGCCGAGGATCTCCACGGTCACCCTGGCCAGCCTGCTCTCGCGGGCGGCGGGCACCTCTTCGAGCGAGCGCACCAGCAGCGCCGACGGCGGCCCGAAGTGCTGCGCGCCGGGCGACCAGGGACCCGCGGTGTGCTCGGTGGGGGCGAACCGCCCGTCCCCGAGCGGTTCGTAGAAGGCCGTCATTCAGTCCGCCCGATCCAATGCCGTTTCCTCGCCGGCATCCGGTTCCGGCCAGCCGGGATAGGCCGGTGGCGTGCCGCCGAACTCCGGGCAGTGTGCCTGATGGTCGCACCAGGCGCACAACTTGCTCGGGTTCGGCCGGAAGTCACCGGTCTTGCCCGCCTTGAGAATGGCCTGCCAGATGGCTTCCAGGGTGCGCTCGAACCGGCGCAGCTCGGCCTCGTCCGGCGCGTAGGTCAGCGCCTGCCCGTCGGTCAGGTACATCAGCTTGAGCTGGCGCGGCACCACCCCGCGCAGCCGCCACAGCACCACCGCGTAGAACTTCATCTGGAACATCGCCTTGGCCTCGCCGATCTCACGCGGCGCGGCCCCGGTCTTGTAGTCCACCACCCGGATCTCGCCGGTGGGCGCCACGTCGAGCCGGTCGATGTAGCCGCGCAGCAGCACACCGGAGCCCAGTTCGGTCTCCACGTGCAGCTCGCAGGCCTCCGGTTCGAGGCGGGCCGGGTCCTCCAGCTGGAAGTAGGCGTCGACCAGCTTGCCAGCCGAGCGCAGCCAGGCGTCCACCTCGGTCTTGTCGGCGTTTTCGGCGTTGTCCCCGCCGAACAGCTCCATCCACTCGGGAAGCAGTTGCTCGGACAGCTCGCTCCAGGCCGGGACCAGCAGTTCCTGCGCCCGGTCGCGCTGGCGCTCGGCCTGCGGCAGGGCGAACAGCTTCTCCAGCACCGAGTGCACCAGGGTGCCCCGCAGCTGCGCCTTCGTCGGCGTCTCGGGCAGCTTGTCCACCGCGCGGAAGCGGTAGAGCAGCGGGCACTGCTTGAAGTCGCTGGCTCTCGACGGCGACAGCGCGGGACGGCGGCGTACCTCGGGCTCGGCGGGCGCGGCTTCGGTGTTCGCGGTCGGCAGGGGCGCTGACATACCCGCACCCTAGGACAGGGGTACGACAACCAGCGGGCCGGGCGCGCGGGGAGGGGCCGGATCACCGCTTTCCCACACGCGGCGTTCTAGGCTGTCCGGCGTGACCACCAACAGCGGTTCGGTACGGCCGTCCCCGCGCCGGGAGACGGCGCTGGACGGCGGCCTGCTGCTGTTCCGCGTCGACGGGGTGCCGGTGCTGCTGGCGCCGTCGTGGTGGGTCGGCTCGCTGCTGGTGGTGGTGCTGTACGCGCCGCTGGTGGAGCGGCTGCTGCCCGGCGCGGGCCCGGTCACCTCGTGGACGCTGGCGGCGGCCTTCGCGGTGCTGCTCGGGCTGTCCGTGCTCGCCCACGAACTGGGGCACTGCGTGGTCGCGCTGCGGCTGGGCATCCCGGTCCGGCGGCTGCGGTTGTTCCTGCTCGGCGGACTGTCCGAAGTGGCCAGAACCCCGCGCAAGCCGGGGCAGGAGGGCCTGGTCGCCGCGGCGGGCCCGGTGGTTTCGGTGCTGCTGGCCGGGATCTGCGCGCTGCTGCTGCTCGCCGTGCCCGAAGGCGGCGCGGCCTGGCTGCTGGTGGCGCAGTGCGCGGTGGCCAATCTCGCGGTCGCGGTGTTCAACCTGCTGCCCGGCCTGCCGCTGGACGGCGGGCGCATGCTCCGCGCCGGGGTGTGGGCGGTCACCGGCACGCGGTCCACCGGCACCAAGGCCGCGGTGTTCGGCGGCGGCGCGGTCGCGGTGGGCCTGCTGGTGTGGGCGATCTGGGGGCTGGCCAGCGACAGCGACGACAAGTGGCTGCGGCTGGGCGTGTGCGTGGTGACCGCGTGGTTCGTCGCGATGGGCGCCAGCGCGGAACTGGCCGCCGAGACCCGCCGCGGCTGGCCGGACGGGCTGGAGCTGGCCGACCTGGTGCGCCCGGTGCTGCAACTGCCCGCGGAGAGCCCGGTGTCCGACGCGCTGGCCGCCTCGGCCGGGCGCGGGGTGGTGCTGGTGCGTGCCGACGGCGTGGCCGCCGGGCTGCTCGACGCGACGGCCGCCGAACGGCTGGCCGCGCAGTCCCCGCAGTCACCCGCGGAACTGGCCGCCGAGCCGATCCGGGCCGAGTCGGTGCTGCTGCTGTCCGAACCGGGGGACGACATCGCCGAGCGCGTGCGCGAGACAGCGGCGTGGCAGTTCCTGGTGGTCGACGACGAGGGCAGGCCAGCGGGTGTGCTGCGGCGCGAGGACCTGCGCGCGGCGATGAGCGGGCGGCGTCCCGCCTGACAGCCCGCGGACCGGGTCTGAAAGGATCTGGCTTCCGCTGGTGATCAGGAGGTTCGCACGTTGGCGTCGGCAGGGGGCCCGTTTCGGGTTGGTGATCGGGTGCAGCTGACGGACCCGAAGGGGCGGCACTACACGATGGTGCTGACCGAGGGCGGCGAGTACCACACCCATCGCGGCGCGCTGGCGCACGACCAGCTGATCGGGCAGCCGGAGGGGTCCATCGTGGTCTCCGCCGGTGGGACCTCGTACCTGGCGCTGCGGCCGCTGCTGCCGGACTACGTGCTGTCCATGCCGCGTGGCGCGCAGGTGATCTACCCGAAGGACGCCGCGCAGATCGTGATGTGGGGCGACATCTTCCCGGGCGCGCGCGTGCTCGAGGCCGGTGCCGGTTCCGGGGCGCTGACCTGCTCGCTGCTGCGGGCGGTCGGGTCCGAGGGCAGTGTGACCTCGTTCGAGGTGCGCGACGACCACGCCGAGCACGCGGTGAAGAACGTCGAGCGGTTCTTCGGGGAGCGGCCGGCGAACTGGCACCTGACGGTCGGGGACGTGGCGCAGCACACCGGTGAGGTGGACCGGGTGGTGCTGGACATGCTGGCGCCGTGGGACGTGCTGCCCGCGGTGCGGCGGAACCTGGTGCCCGGTGGGGTGCTGACCGTGTACGTGGCGACGGTGACGCAGCTGTCGCGGGTCACCGAGGCGCTGCGGGAGGAGCAGTGCTGGACCGAGCCGGAGTCGTGGGAAACCCTGATGCGACCGTGGCACGTGGTGGGGCTGGCGGTGCGGCCGGACCATCGGATGGTGGCGCACACCGCGTTCCTGCTCACCACGCGCCGCCTGGCCGACGGTGTCACCCCGCTGAAGCTGAAGCGCCGCCCCAGCAAGGGCTGAGTCCGGGGGCGCGCCTGGCGGACGCTATGAATGTGGCTTTCATTGCGCCAGACGCAATGAAAGCCACATTCATAGCGTGAGCGGCTCCCGCCGAGCCTGCCGCCGCCCGGGCTCCGGCTCCCCGCCGCCGGGCTTCCGGCCGGCCCCTGCCTGCCCGATCCTCCGCCCCAGATGTCACGAATGTGGCTTTCGAGACGCCCAACGTCTCGAAAGCCACATTCGTGACACTTGAGCCCCGGCGCTCAGCCTGGGATGCACCACTTCGCGCGTTGCTTGACCAGCTTGAACGGGGTCTCCTTGAAGTTGCCCCCGCCTTCCACGCGTACCGTCACCGTGGCGCTGTCCCCGTTGATCTCCACCGGCTTCGCCAGTTTCGCGGTGATGTCGCCGGCGCGGTCCCAGGTGTCCTGCAGCCCGGTGACGTCCTCCGGCTTCTGGACGTTGCACGCGATCGTCGCGTACTTCTGCGCGTCCTTGGTGTTCAGCGCGTCGATCACCACCTGACCGGCCGCCTCCGGGGTGTCCTCACCGCGCCCGGTCGCCGCGCTCGACGGGGCGGGCTTCGAAGACGGCGCGGGCGTCGAGGCCGCGGGCGGCGGCAGTGCGGGTGGCGGCTGCTGGGCCGCGGGTGGCTCTTCGTCGCCGCCGGTGAGCACGAGGACGAGCGTGACCGCCACGCCGACGAGGAGCACCGCCCCGATCACCAGTCCGGCGATCAGCCCGCGGTTCTTCTGCCTTGCGGAGTTCGGCTCACCGGGCCAGCCGCCCGGCGGCGGATACGGCGGCGGATACTGCTGGTGCGGCGGATACTGTCCGTAACCATCGTGGGGTTGCTGCCCGTACGGGTTCGGCGGTTGGCTCATCACGGTCCCTTTCGCGCGGTGCCCGGCTCAGCTGCCCACGCACCACCGCGAGGCGTCCTTCTTCAGCTTGATCGGCGACTTCTGCGACTCGCCCTGGTAGGTCAGTTCGGCGTCGATGGTAGCCGTGCTGCCGCTGACCACCGGCTCGCCGACGAGCCTCGCCTCGACCCCCTGCGGCATCTCGTCGATGTCGGCCTGGGTGACGGTTTCGGGGCTGCAGGCCACTTCCTTGGCCAGGCTGACGTCGCGGTCGTTGATCGCGTCGATCGCTTTCTGGCCCGCCGCCTTCACTTCGGACTTGTCCGCGGGCGAACCGGTGTCGCCGCTGTTACCGCCCGGCTTGCTCGCGCTCGGCTTGCCCGAGGCGGGCGGCGGTGCCTGGCCGCCCGGCTGCTGCGGGGCTGACGTGGGATTCTGCGGCGCGGCCTGAGGTGCGGGCTCGTCTTCACCGGTGAGCAGCAGGATGGCCGCGACCGCCCCGCCGACCACCACGACGGCCCCGATCACCAGCCCGACGATCAGGCCCGTTTTCTTCTTTTTGGGCGGTTCCCCGCCGAACCCGCCGGGCTGCTGCTGACCGCCGCCGAAGGCGTCCCACCCCTGTTGCTGCTGCGCATAGGGGTCCGGTGCCTGCTGCCACCCCTGCTGCTCCCAGCCGCCGGTCTGGGGTTGCTGCGGACCGCCGCCGAAGGCGTTCCACCCCGGTGCCTGGCCGCCGGCCGGGTACTGCTGCTGGGGACCACCCGGTTGGCCCTGGTGACCGGGCTGGCCGTACGGCCCGGGGCTTCCCGGGTGCTGCGGTGGATACGTCATTTCTGCCCCCTGGGAAGTCGGTGCACATCCGGATCGTGGCGCGAGCGATGTAGACGCACGGTAGCGGTCGGCGTTCTTTCGCCTTTACCGGGTTGGACCATTGCGCTCGGGGGAACCCCGTGATCCCGGTGCGACGCGCCGATCCTGTGATGCGGATAGGGCTTCTCAAGTCGGTGATCGCCGGTACCGTGGACTGAAAAGCACTCCGAGGAGGTGCCGACATGCAACACGACCTTCCCGGAGGTCGGCCGGAGGACGCCGACCCATCAGAACCGAGTGGAGCTGGGAACACGTCGGATGAGCAGGCACGACAGGTCCGTTTCCTGGAAGAGGAAGTCGCCCTGCTGCGCCGTAAGCTGACCGATTCACCTCGTCAGAACCGGGTGCTGGAGCAGCGGCTGGCCGAGGCGTCGGAACGGGTCAGTCAGCTGACCGAACGAAATAACAAATTGGTCGAGACGCTGCGTGAAGCACGCGGCCAGCTGCTCGCTCTCCGTGAGGAGGTCGACCGGCTCGCGCAGCCGCCGAGCGGATATGGAGTATTCCTGGCCGCGTTCGAGGACGGCACGGTCGACGTGTTCACCTCCGGCCGGAAGATGCGCGTGTCGGTCTCGCCCGCGGTCGAGGTGGAGACGCTGCGGCGCGGGCAGGCGCTGCGCCTGAACGAGGCGCTGACCGTGGTCGAGGGCGGCGGCTTCGAGCAGACCGGTGAGGTGTGCGCGCTCCGCGAGGTGCTCGCCCCCGAGGTCCCCGGTGGCAGCTCGCGGGCGCTCGTGGTCGGACACGCGGACGAGGAGCGGGTGGTCTACCTCTCCGACCCGCTGGCCGAGCAGACGCTCAAGCCGGGCGACTCGCTGCTGGTCGACTCGAAGGCCGGCTACGCCTACGAGCGCGTGCCGAAGGCCGAGGTCGAGGACCTCGTGCTGGAGGAAGTCCCCGATGTCAGCTACGAGGACATCGGCGGGCTCGGGCGGCAGATCGAGCAGATCCGCGACGCGGTGGAGCTGCCCTTCCTGCACTCGGACCTGTACCTGGAGTACCAGCTGCGGCCGCCGAAGGGCGTGCTGCTCTACGGCCCGCCGGGCTGCGGGAAGACGCTCATCGCCAAGGCGGTGGCGAACTCGCTGGCCAAGAAGGTCGCGCTGGCCAGGGGCGACGATCCGGGCGACGGCTCGGAGGCGAAGTCGTACTTCCTCAACATCAAGGGCCCGGAGCTGCTCAACAAGTTCGTCGGGGAGACCGAGCGGCACATCCGCCTGATCTTCCAGCGGGCGCGCGAGAAGGCCTCCGAGGGCACGCCGGTGATCGTGTTCTTCGACGAGATGGACTCGATCTTCCGCACCCGCGGCAGCGGGGTGTCCTCCGACGTGGAGACCACCATCGTGCCGCAGCTGCTGTCCGAGATCGACGGTGTGGAAGGGCTGGAGAACGTCATCGTCATCGGCGCCTCCAACCGCGAGGACATGATCGACCCGGCGATCCTGCGGCCGGGCCGGCTGGACGTGAAGATCAAGATCGAGCGTCCGGACGCCGAGGGCGCGAAGGACATCTTCTCCAAGTACCTGCAGGAGGGGCTGCCCATCCACGCCGACGACCTGGCCGAGTTCGGCGGGGACCCGAAGGCGACCTTCGACGCGATGATCCAGCACACCGTCGAGCGGATGTACGAGGAGAGCGACGAGAACCGCTTCCTCGAGGTCACCTACGCCAACGGGGACAAGGAGGTGCTCTACTTCCGCGACTTCAACTCGGGCGCGATGATCCAGAACATCGTGGACCGGGCGAAGAAGGCGGCGATCAAGTCGGTGCTGGAGACCAAGCAGCCCGGCCTGCGCGTGCAGCACCTGCTGGACGCCATCGTCGACGAGTTCGCGGAGAACGAGGACCTGCCCAACACCACGAACCCGGACGACTGGGCCCGGATCTCCGGCAAGAAGGGCGAGCGGATCGTCTACATCCGCACGCTGGTCACCGGCAAGAACCAGGACTCCGGCCGGGCGATCGACACGGCGACCAACACCGGCCAGTACCTGTAGGAATCCGCGGGAGCGAAGCGGCAGCGGCTTTCCATCAAGGGCGGTGCCCCGGAGCGATCCGGGGCACCGCCCGTCCATGTGCCCGGCGGGTCCGGAACCGCCGATTCTTGTATAACGCCCTATACTGCGGGGCCATGAGCGGTGATGAGTATCCGTCCCCCGAGCCGCCGGTGACCCCGGCCCAGATCAACGAGTGGCTGCGGACGGTGGCCGAGTCCGCCCGGCGCGGCGAGCTGAGCGCGGACGAATTGATCGGACTTCTCGGCCAGTTGCGGGCCGCCTCCACGGCCTGCGCGAACGCGTCGGACTGGGCCCTGCTGGCGGCCAGGGAGGCCGGGGCGAGCCTGCGGCAGATCGCACCGGTGTTCGGGAAGGGTTATGTTCGCGCGCCGGCCGCGCGGCTGGAAAAACTGCACCGGCAGGTGCTCAACTCGGACCAGTTCCTGGAGCTGCTGCGGCGGAAGGAAAGCGGGGAGAGCTGACGCTCGCGCGTTCGAACGCCGCGTGTTTTCCGGGATATGGAAAATCGGGGAAACCTCCGCGAGTTTTTTCCGCGAGCGGGTTCACCGCGGTGGCCGGGCACTCCGGGTGACCGCGCCGGGCGGGCCGCTAGGCCGGTCGGGGAGGGCCCTTGACGAGCTGTGAAGCGGATCACTACAGTCGGGCTCGTTATTAGTAAGGAAAGTTTCCTGTCTATTTCCGCCGCCCTGGTCAGAGAGGAAAAACTCGTATGGGTTGGGACAGCATCCGGCGCCGCGCGGCGGCGGTCGTCTCGGCGGCCTTCCTGCTGCCGGTCGCGGTGGCCGGTAGCGCGCAGGCAGCGCCGGAACCGGCGGCGATCACCGCGCTGCCACCGGGTTCGCCCGCGGCGGTCAACGGCCAGCTGAAGGTCTGCGGCTTGCAACTGTGCAACCAGTACGGCAAGCCGATCCAGCTGCGCGGCATGAGCACGCACGGCATCCAGTGGTACGCCCAGTGCGTCAAAGCCGCCTCGCTGGACGCACTGGCGAACGACTGGAAGGCCGACGTCCTCCGGATCTCGATGTACATCCAGGAGGGCGGCTACGAAACCGATCCGGCGAAGTTCACCGGCATGGTGCACAACTACATCGAGGAAGCCACCAAGCGCGGCATGTACGCGCTGGTCGACTGGCACCAGCTCACCCCGGGGGACCCCAACTACAACCTGAGCCGCGCCAAGACCTTCTTCACCGAGATCGCCAAGCGGCACAAGGACAAGACCAACATCATCTACGACATCGCGAACGAGCCGAACGGGGTGAGCTGGGCGGGCATCAAGAGCTACGCCGAGCAGATGATCCCGGTCATCCGCGCCCAGGACCCGGACGGCGTGGTGCTGGTGGGCACGCACGGCTGGGCCTCGCTCGGTGTCTCCGACGGCCGCACCGAGGCCGACATCGTGAACAACCCCATCAAGGCCAGCAACTTCATGTACACGTTCCACTTCTACGCGGCCTCCCACAAGGACGAGTACTTCAACGCGCTCACGCGGGCCGCGTCGAAGCTGCCGCTGTTCGTCACCGAGTTCGGGACGCAGACCTACACCGGTGACGGCGGGAACGACTTCGCCTACTCGCAGAAGTACCTGGACTTCCTGGCCAGCAAGAAGATCAGCTGGACGAACTGGAACTTCTCCGACGACTCCCGGTCGGGCGCGGTGTTCAAGCAGGGCACCTGCGCCGGCAACAGCTTCACCGGCACCGGGCCGCTGAAGCCGGCCGGGGTGTGGATCCGCGACCGGATCCGGTCGGCGGACAACTTCCCGACGAGCTGACGCGACCGGCATTCCGGCCCCACTGCGGGTCCCCGGGTTACCGTCTCCCCGTGGCGGAAAATCCGGAGATCGCAGTGGGGCTGGCCGCGCTCGGCAGGCCCGCGTACATCAACCTCGGCCGCGAGGGCGCGCTGCCGCGCGAGCGTGACGTGGCGTCCATGCGCGCGGCCACCTGGGAGGTGCTCGACGCGGCCTACGCGGCCGGTGTGCGCTGGGTGGACGTGGCGCGGTCCTACGGCCGTGCCGAGGAGTTCCTGGCCGGCTGGCTCGGCGACCGCGGGCACGCCGACGTGACGGTGTCCAGCAAATGGGGTTACGCCTACGTCGGCGACTGGCGTCTCGACGCCGGTGTGCACGAGGAGAAGGAGCATTCGCTCGCGCGCTTCGAGCGGCAGTGGGCGGAGAGCGGCGAGCTGCTCGGCTCGCGGATTTCGCTCTACCAGGTGCATTCGCTGACCCTCGACAGTCCACTTTTCACCGATGGCGCGCTGCTGGACCGGCTCGCCGCGCTCGCCGCCACCGGGGTGCGGGTCGGCTTCTCCACCTCCGGCCCGGCGCAGGCGGAAACCGTGCGGCGCGCGTTCGAGCTGGAGCGGTCGGGGCAGCGGGTCTTCACCGCCGTGCAGTCCACCTGGAACCTGCTCGAACCGTCCGTGGGGGAGGTGCTCGGCGAAGCACGCGCGGCGGGCAACCTGGTGATGCTGAAGGAAACTCTGGCCAACGGCAGGCTCGTCGCCGAGCCACCGGCGCTGGTCACCGAGGTGGCCGCCGCGCACGGGGTCACCGCCGACGCGGTGGCCCTCGCGGCCGCGCTCGCCCAGCCGTTCGCGGACGCGGTGCTCGCCGGTCCGGCCAGCGTCGCCCAGCTCGAGTCGAACCTCGGCGCCGCCAGGGTTTCGCTCGGCGACACGGAAATCCAGGGGCTGCTGGCGCTGCGCGAACCGGCGGAGGAGTACTGGGCCCACCGAGCCGGGCTGGAGTGGAACTAGATACAGTCTCCGCGGTACGGACAGCGGAACCCGAGGGGGTTGCAGGTTGCGTCAGGTGCAGGTGGCCGCGCTCGCGGCCACGGCGGTCGCGTTCGCCGGGCTGGCCGGGTGCGCCGACCGGCCGAACGACCTCGACACCTACTACGACGACCCGGTTCCCTCCTCGGCGCCGGCCATGCCGCCCGCTCCACCACCCGCCCCGGCCGCGGCACCGCCGGCCCAGCAGCGCGCCGCCACCGCGCCCGCGCTGCTGACCGACGCCGACGTCGCCGCCGAAGAGGTCCGCCAGGCCGCCAAGCCGGCCACCCCGTCGAAATGCCTGGCACCGCTGGTCGACCAGGTGCCGGAGGACCAGCGCGAGCGCGCCGACTGGCAGTACCGCTCGGGTGCCTCGCTGAGCCACCAGGTGCTTCTCACCCGTGGCGCGGCCGAAGCGGTCACCCGGCTCATCTGCTCGGGCGCCACGCCGGTCCAGCTCACGCCCACCGGCGCCGAGGCGCAGCGGGCGTGGTGCGAGACGGACAAGGGCGCGGCGGTGTGCACCGTGCTGCTGGCCCGCGGGGACGTCATCTCGGCGGTGCAGGTCGCCGCGAGCACCCAGGCCCGCGCCACCGACGCGGCGAAGCGGCTGGCACCGATCAGCGCCGCCGCGCTGGTCCGCGTCTCGTCCTGAGCTTCACGGCTCGAAGCGGCGGAACCATTCGAGAACGCCGAGCCTGCCGTCCGGGATGAGCGAGCTGGCCGGATCCTCGGCCCAGCGGCGCAGTTCCGCCAGTTCGAGCCACTCACCGGAGACGATCTCCTCGGGCTGGTGCGTGATCGGACCGTCCCACCTGGCCTCGAAGGCGAAGTTGTGGCAGCGCATCGGCGGCTGGTCGTAGACGTGCACGAACAGCGGCTCCAGCGGCACGCCGCGAATGCCCAGTTCCTCGGCCAGTTCGCGCCGCGCGCAGTCGGCGGGCGTCTCACCGGCGGCGACCACCCCGCCCGCCCAGCAGTCGTAGGTACCGGGAAAGACGTCCTTGGTGTCCGTGCGCAGGTGCACGTAGACCTTCGCGCCGTCCGGCGAGCGCACCAGCACCACGCCCGCGGCGTGCCACAGCCCTTCGGCCCGCACCCGCGAGCGCGGGGCCGCGCCGACCGCCACGCCGGATTCGTCGTACACCGCGACCAGTTCATCGTTCACGACACGCATCCAAACGCGGCTACCTGGGAGTTGTCACGCCCCCCGGCCCCCGTAGGGTGGACGCCATGAGGCGGATCATGGGAACCGAGGTCGAGTACGGCATCGCGGTGCCGGGCGATGCGACGGCCAACCCGGTGTTGACCTCCACCCAGGTGGTGCTGGCCTACGCGGCCGCGGCGGACATCCCGCGCGCCCGGCGGGCCCGGTGGGACTACGAGGTGGAGTCGCCGCTGCGCGACGCCAGGGGGTTCGACCTCGCCGGGCCAGGCACCCCGGGGCACGACCCCGACGTGGAGGACCTCGGCGCGGCCAACGTCATCCTGACCAACGGCGCCCGGCTCTACGTCGACCACGCGCACCCCGAGTACTCCGCGCCCGAGGTGACCAACGCGCGCGACGCGGTGATCTGGGACAAGGCGGGGGAGCGGGTGATGGAGGAGGCCGCGATGCGCGCGGCCACCGTGCCCGGCCAGCCCCCGCTGCAACTGTACAAGAACAACGTCGACGGCAAGGGCGCCAGCTACGGCACCCACGAGAACTACCTGATGGCCAGGTCCACCCCGTTCACCTCGGTGATCTCCGGGCTCACCCCGTTCTTCGTCTCGCGCCAGGTGATCACCGGCTCCGGCCGCGTCGGCATCGGCCCGCAGGGCGAGGAAGCCGGGTTCCAGCTCTCGCAGCGGTCGGACTACATCGAGGTCGAGGTCGGCCTGGAGACCACGCTCAAGCGCGGCATCATCAACACCCGCGACGAGCCGCACGCCGACGCGGACAAGTACCGCAGGCTGCACGTGATCATCGGCGACGCGAACCTGGCCGAGTACTCCACCTACCTCAAGCTCGGCACCACCGCGATCGTGCTGGACATGATCGAGTCCGGGATGCGCTTCGACCAGCTCAAGCTGGACGAGCCGGTGCGCGCGGTGCACCAGATCAGCCACGACCCGACGCTCAAGACCAAGGTCGAGGTGGCCGGCGGGCGCAAGTTCACCGGGCTGGACATCCAGTTCGCCTACCACGAGCTGGCCTCGGAGTTCCTGGACCGCACCGGCGGTGACACCCAGTCCAAGGACGTGCTGCGGATCTGGGGCGAGGTGCTCGACGCGCTGGCCCGCGACCCGGCCGAGTGCGCCGACCGGCTGGACTGGCCCGCCAAGCTGCGCCTGCTGGAGGGCTACCGCGCTCGCGACCAGCTCAACTGGGGCGCGCCGCGGCTGCACCTGGTCGACCTGCAGTACTCCGACGTGCGGCTGGACAAGGGGCTGTACAACCGCCTGGTCACCCGCGGCTCGATGAAGCGGCTGGTCACCGAGGAGGAGGTGCGCGCGGCGATCACCACCCCGCCGTCGGACACGCGGGCCTACTTCCGCGGCCGCACCCTGGAGAAGTACGCGACCTCGATCGCGGCGGCGTCCTGGGATTCGGTGATCTTCGACGTCGGCCGCGAGTCGCTGGTGCGTATTCCCACGCTGGAGCCCCTGCGCGGGACGAAGGCGCACGTCGGCAAGCTGCTGGACGACTCGGCGACCGCTGAGGAACTGGTCGAGGCGCTCACCGGTTCGGACTAGAGAGCGACCCAGGAGTGATCCAGTGGTGGCACCGAATGTCGGTTCGAGCGGATAGGCTTGAGAACAACGGCCACACCGGGAGGCGAGATGGCTCAGGAAAAGATCGAGCGGCACGGCGGCGGTGACTCCGACGAAGAGGTCGAGGGCGGTGCCCCGGCCGGTCAGGAACGCCGCGAAAAGCTCGGCGAGGACGTGGACACCATCCTCGACGAGATCGACGACGTGCTGGAGGAGAACGCCGAGGACTTCGTCCGCGCCTATGTGCAGAAGGGCGGGGAGTAGTCTCCCGCGCGCACACCGGTCCCGCTGATCTTCGCTGATGGGAAAAACGAGCACGTATGGACAACACCTCGAACCACTCGGGCTTCGCGCTGCCCGCGTCGTACCTGACGACGACCACCTCGTCGTTCACCGACTTCCTGCGCGCGGAGGCCCCGGACCTGCTCCCCGGCCGCCGCGGCGCCGGTGCCGGGGCGGGCGGGCTGGACGTGCCGCACGGCACGACCATCGTCGCGGTCACCTTCGCCGGCGGTGTGCTGATCGCCGGTGACCGGCGGGCGACCTCGGGCAACCTGATAGCGACGCGGGACATGGACAAGGTCTACGTCACCGACGAATACTCGGCGGTCGGCATCGCCGGCACCGCCGGGCTCGCGCTGGAGATGGTCCGGCTGTACGCGGTGGAGCTGGCCCACTACGAGAAGCTCGAGGGCGTGTCGCTGTCGCTGGACGGCAAGACGAACAAGCTGTCCATGATGGTCAAGGCCAATCTGGACGTGGCCATGGCCGGGCTCGCGGTGCTGCCGCTGTTCGTCGGGTACGACACCGAGGCGGCCGACCCCAAGCGCGGTGGCCGGATCGTCTCCTACGACGTGACCGGCGGGCGGTACGAGGAGCACGGCGGTTACCACGCCATCGGCTCCGGCTCGCTGTTCGCCAAGTCGTCGCTGAAGAAGCTGCACGACCCGGACGCGGACCTGGAAGGGGCCGTGCGGGTGGCGGTGGAGGCGCTCTACGACGCCGCCGACGACGACACCGCGACCGGCGGGCCCGACCTGGTGCGCCGGATCTTCCCGACCGCGGTCACCATCACCGCCGAGCAGGGCGCGGTGCGGCTGCCCGCCGAGCAGGCCGAGGCGGTGGCGGAGGCGGTCGTCAACGATCGCGCGCAGCGCCCCGGCCGTCAGGGCTGAGTAAGACTTCCGAGTTCGAGAGAGAGTGGAGCCACCGCAGTGACGATGCCGCTGTACGCGTCGCCCGAGCAGCTGATGCGCGAGCGTTCCGAGCTCGCGCGCAAGGGCATTGCCAGGGGACGCAGTGTCGTGGTGCTGAAGTACGCCGGTGGCGTGCTGTTCGTGGCCGAGAACCCGTCGACCACGCTGCACAAGGTGTCGGAGATCTACGACCGCATCGGCTTCGCCGCGGTCGGGCGGTACAGCGAGTTCGAGAGCCTGCGCCGCGGCGGGATCAAGTACGTGGACCTGCAGGGGTACCAGTACGACCGCCGCGACGTGAACTCGCGGGCGCTGGCGAACGTCTACGCCCAGACCCTCGGCGCGATCTTCACCGACCAGCTCAAGCCGTACGAGGTGGAGATCTGCGTGGCCGAGGTGGGTGCCACCCCGGCCGAGGACCAGCTCTACCGGCTGACCTACGACGGTTCCATCGGCGACGAGCCGCGGTTCGTGGCGATGGGCGGGCAGACCGACCCGATCACCTCGAAGCTGAAGGACACCTACGAGGAGGGGCTGGAGCTGCGTGCCGCGCTGGCGGTGGCGGTGGCCGCGCTGAAGACCAGCGCGCCGAACACCTCGTCGGCGTCGGGTTCCGGGACCGGCAACATCAACGGTGGCGGCGGTGACGTCGGCAAGCTCGAGGTGGCGGTGCTCGAACGCGAGCGCCCCGGCCGGGCGTTCCGCCGGATCACCGGTGCCGCGCTCGAAGCGCTGCTGCCGAAGCCGGAGAAGGCCGAGGAGTCCGAAGCGGACAAGTCCGAAAAGGACAGCGACAAGCCCGGCGAACCCCCCGCCGACGACAAGAAGTAACCAGCCGGACCGGCCCTGCACGCTAGGAATGTGGCTTTCATTGCGGAATCCGCAATGAAAGCCACATTCATAGCGTCGTCGGGCCGCGCGCCGCTCAGAGCCGGTACAGCGCCAGCGCGCTCGGCTGCGACTTGAAGTGGAAGTGCGAGCCGAGCGGCCCGACCTCCCCGTCGGTGGCCACGCGGCGGTTGCCGTTGAGCAGCTTGACCTCCAGCTCCGGCACGTCGAACTCGCGGTAGACGTGGCTGGTGCCGAGCGTGTTGGTCAGCGCGGCGGCGATGAACCTGGCCCGCGAGTACGGCACGTCCGCCCGCAGGTACCGCACGTCCAGCAGCCCGGTGTCCAGCGCGGGCCGGTGCGCCGGGGCGAAACCCTTCGGGATGTACGGGCCGTTGCCGACGAAGATCAGCCAGACCGAGGTCCGGTGCCCGTTCAGCTCGACCTCCAGTGGCCGCGCCTTGCGCAGGCTGCGCACCATGGCGATCGCCGCGGCCGGCCACTTGGGCAGCTTGTCCTGCAGTTTCTCCCGCATCCGGACCATTTCCGGGTACCCGCCGATGCTGGCCGTGTTGACGAACCAGCGGCGGTCGCTGCCGGTGACCCCGTCCACGGTGACCTCGCCGAGGTCCATGCCGACCGCGGCGCCCGCCTCGGTGGCCGCGTCGGCGTCCGGCATGGACCGCACGCCGACGTCGCGGGCGAAGTGGTTCAGCGTGCCAGCCGGGATGAGCGCGAGCGGCAGCTTGTGCTCGGCGGCCACCGATGCGACCGCGGCCACCGTGCCGTCACCGCCCGCTACGCCGAGCGCGCGCACGGTGCCGCGGCGCTCGATCTCGGCGGTGAGCTGCTCGCGGATGTCGCGGTCGGCGTCGGGATAGATGATGGTCGCCTTGGGCCAGGCGAACCGCACGTCCTCGGTGGGGTCCTGCCCGTCGATCCCGGACCGCGGGTTGACCAGGGCGAGCATGTCCTCGCCGTCCACCATCACCGGGGCTTCGGCGGGGTGCGCGGTGTCGCCGGGCACCGTCGGGTGCACTGGCCACCAGTGCCGGGTGGCGAAGGCCGCGCCGATGCCGATCAGCGCGCCGGCGCCGACGTCGCTCGGCCAGTGCACGCCGGTGTGCACCCGCGAATAAGCCACCGCGGCCGCCACCGGCACGACGGCCAGGCCGAGCAGCGGTGACTCCATCGCCACGGCGGCGGTGAACGCGGCCGCCGACGCGGAGTGCCCGGACGGGAACGAGGACGACGTGGGCCGCTTGACCAGGCGCCGGTGCTCGGGCACCTCCTCGGCGGCCGGGCGGCGGCGCGGGAACAGCGGCTTGCCGATCAGGTTCGCGGTCAGGCTGGCCCCGCCGATGGCGACCACCCCGCGCAGCGCGGCGCGCCTGCCGGTGCCCTTGCGGGCGCCCATCACCGCGGCCACCACCCACCACAGCCTGCCCTTGTTCGCGGAACGTGTCAGCGCCATCAGTGCGCGGTCGGCGGGGGTCCTGGGGAGCGCGGCGCTGCGGCGGACCAGAGCCCGGTCGGTCTCGCCGACCTGGCGCAGCGGGCGCTTGATGTGCCTGAACACGTGGTGCAACGTAACCGACGCAACGCCGACGCCCGAACGGCGCACCGACTTGGGGGCACTTGCGCATACTCTGGTGACATGCAGCGGCGGATCTTTGGGATCGAGACAGAGTTCGGGGTGACCTGCACCTTCCACGGACAGCGCAGGTTGTCGCCGGACGAAGTGGCCAGGTACCTGTTCCGGCGGGTGGTTTCGTGGGGGCGTTCGTCCAACGTGTTCCTGTCGAACGGCTCGCGGCTCTACCTGGACGTCGGATCCCACCCGGAGTACGCGACGGCCGAATGCGACGACCTGACGCAGCTGGTCACGCACGACAAGGCGGGGGAGCGGATCCTCGAGGACCTGCTGGTCGACGCCGAGCGCAGGCTGGGCGACGAGGGCATCGGCGGCGACATCTTCCTGTTCAAGAACAACACCGACTCGGCGGGCAACTCCTACGGCTGCCACGAGAACTACCTGGTCACGCGGGCCGGTGAGTTCTCCAGGATCGCCGACGTGCTGCTGCCGTTCCTGGTCACCAGGCAGCTGATCTGCGGCGCGGGGAAGGTGCTGCAGACCCCGCGCGGTGCGGTGTACTGCCTGTCCCAGCGCGCCGAGCACATCTGGGAAGGTGTGTCGAGCGCCACAACCCGGTCGCGGCCGATCATCAACACCCGCGACGAGCCGCACGCGGACGCCGAGCGCTACCGCAGGCTGCACGTCATCGTCGGCGACTCCAACATGGCCGAGCCGACCACCCTGCTCAAGGTGGGGGCGGCGAACCTGGTGCTGGAGATGATCGAGCAGGGCGTGCAGTTCCGCGACTTCACGCTGGACAACCCGATCCGCGCGATCCGCGAGATCAGCCACGACCTGACCGGGCGGCGGCAGGTGCGCCTGGCCGGTGGCCGCGAGGCGTCGGCGCTGGAGATCCAGCGCGAGTACTACGCGCGGGCCGCCCAGCACGTGAAGACCAACGGCTCGGGCGCGACCGCCGAGCGCGTGGTGGAGCTGTGGGGCCGCGCGCTGGACGCGGTCGAGACGCAGGACTTCTCGAAGATCGACACCGAGATCGACTGGGCGATCAAGCACCGGCTGGTGGAGCGGTACCGGTCCAAGCACGACCTGGACCTGTCCAGCCCGCGCATCGCCCAGCTGGACCTGGCCTACCACGACATCCGGCGCGGCCGCGGCATCTTCGACCTGCTGCAGCGCAAGGGCCTGGTCCGCCGCGTGACCGACGACGGCGAGATCGAGGTGGCCAAGGACACCCCGCCGCAGACCACCAGGGCCAAGCTGCGCGGGGACTTCATCGCCGCCGCACAGGCCGCCCAGCGCGACTTCACCGTGGACTGGGTGCACCTGAAGCTGAACGACCAGGCACAGCGGACCGTGCTGTGCAAGGACCCGTTCCGCTCCGTCGACGAACGAGTCGAACGCCTTATCAGTTCGCTGTAATTTTCGCGAGGTCGCGCCGGTCACCGGGTGGGTGCCCGCCGGGCCGCCCAGCGGCACGGTGGGTGCCCGCCCGGTGACCGGCTCAAAAGCGACCTCGCCGTCGCGCCGGAGGCGCGACCAAAAACACGGTGGGCGGGCCCGGCCGTGCGCTGGTCAGGCTGGCACGCCGCGTCGGAACGCCGGGATGACCACGGCACCGACCACGATGTGCAGCAGGGCGAGCGTGAGGCGCGCGTCGAGCGGCCCGGTCGCCAGCAGCGGGCTGGCCAGCGACAGCACCATCACCCCGGCCGCGACGAACGTCCAGATCCGGCCCTTGCCACGGCGTTCGAGCAGCGCCAGCAGCCCCCAGCCGACCAGCGAAACCGCCACCGTGGCGATCAGGATGGTCACCAGGTCCACCGTCTGCGGGGCGGTGGCGCCGATGCTGGTCACGGTGAGGTCCACGCCGAGCACCGGCACGGCGAGCGTCCAGATCAGCGACACGGCGACGGCGGCGCCGACGATGCCGCCGACGCGGGTGAGGGCCTTCGACCCGGCCGGGGTTTCCTGGGCGGCGGAAGTGGTCATCACGGCCTCCTGAGGGGACTGGCGCGTGGATAACGCCGTTTGACGGGTTCGATTCGCACCTTATGGCCGTAGCGACGGCCCGCACTTCAACTGTTTGGTTGATGCCGCCCGCTTTGCGCGGGCCGCGAGGATCTGGTACTCACCGATCGCCGAACCGATGGGGGTAACCGCATGCGCAAGACCCGCCTGGCCGTGCTCACCGCCGCGCTGCTCGCCCTCACCGGGGCACCGGCGGCGGCCGATCCGCTGCCGTTGTGGCAGCTCACCCCGACCGGCGTGACCGCGCAACTGCGCGGGCTCGACGCGGTCAGCGCGCGGGTGGCGTGGGCCAGCGGCAGCAAGGGCACCGTGCTGCGCACCACCGACGGCGGCGATTCCTGGCAGCAGGTGGCCCCGCCGGGCACCGCGGCACTGGACTTCCGCGACATCGAGGCCTTCGACGACCGGCGCGCGGTGGTGATGTCGGCGGGCACCGGCACGGCCGCGAAGATCTACCGCACCGACGACGGCGGCGCGAGCTGGCGGCTGTCCTTCGAGAACACCGACGAGCGCGCCTTCTACGACTGCATCGCCTTCTTCGACCACCGGCGCGGCCTGGCGATGAGCGATCCGGTGGACGGCCGCTTCCGCATTCTGTCCACTGAGGACGGTGGACGGAACTGGGCGGAGGTGCCGCCGGACGGCCTGCCGCCCGCGTTGCCCGCCGAGGCCGGGTTCGCCGCGAGCGGCCAGTGCCTGACCACCGAGGGCCCGAAGGACGCGTGGTTCGGCACCGGCGGGGACGCCGCGGCACGCGTGTTCCACTCGCGCGACGGCGGTCGCACGTGGACGGTCAGCGAGACACCGCTGCTGAGCAGCCCGTCGGCCGGGGTGTTCGCGCTGGGCTTCCGCGACCGCCTGCGCGGCGTCGCGATCGGCGGCGACTACGCCAAGCCCGCCGAGCCGGTGCCCGCGCTCGCGCTGACCCGCGACGGCGGGCGCAGCTGGGAAAAGCCCGCCGCGCCGCCCGTCGGTTACCGGTCGGGCGTCGCGTGGCGTCACCACGCGCTGCTGGCCGTCGGCCCGACCGGCAGCGACGTCAGCTTCGACGGCGGCAGGCACTGGCGGTCGTTCGACACCGGCAGCTTCGACAGCGTCGAATGCACCGCGCGCGGCGCGTGCTGGGCTTCCGGCGCGGGCGGCCGCGTCGCCAAGCTCGGCTGAGCACGCGCGGGCACGGCGCGCCCGGGCGCGAGGGGTGCACCTCACCAACGGCCGCCGGGCAGCGAGCTACTGTGTCCTGGTGTCCACCGCCCGCGCCGAGCGCCTGGTCAATCTGGTGCTCGCCCTGCTCGCCACCCGGCAGTACCTGACCGCCGAGCGGATTCGCGGCATCGTGCCCGGTTACGCCGATGCCGCGACCGAAGACGCCTTCTTCCGGATGTTCGAGCGGGACAAGACCGAGCTGCGGGAGCTGGGCATCCCGCTGGAAACCGGGCGCAACTCCGGCTTCGACCCGGTCGAGGGCTACCGGATCGCCCGCCGCGACTACGAACTCGGCGAGATCGACCTGGCCCCCGACGAGGCCGCTGCGGTGGCGCTCGCGGTGCGCCTGTGGGATTCGCCGGAGCTGACCGGGCAGGCGCAGGCGGCGCTGGTGAAGCTGCGTGCCGCCGGGGTCGAGGTGGACCAGCACGCGCAGCCGGTGGTCGAGCCGCGCGTGCGCACCGAGCCCGCGTTCTCCCCGCTGCTGGCCGCGGTGCAGGCCGGGCGGCCGGTGAAGTTCGAGTACCGCCGCAGCGACTCGCCGGAGCGCAAGCTGCGCACGGTCGAGCCGTGGGGCGTGATCTCCTGGAAGGCACGCTGGTACGTGGTCGGCCACGACCGCGACCGCCGGGCCACCCGGTGCTTCCGGCTGTCCAGGATCAGCGGCGAGGTGCGGGCCTTCGGCAAGCCGGGGGAGGTCCGGCGGCCGGAGAACGTGAACCTGCTCGAGTACGTCGCGGGCGCGGTCGATCCCGCGCCGAGCCCGACCACCCCGGCGCTGCTGTGGGTGGCCGACCGGCGCGCGGCCGGGGTGCGGCGGCGGGCGAAGCCGGTGGACCGGATGACCGTGGACGGCATCGACGGCGACGTGATGGAAATCGAGCTGCTCTACCCGGAAAGCGCCGCCGACTGGATCGCCGGGCACGCGCCGGACGTGCTGGTGCTCGAACCGGACGTGCTGGCCAAGGCGGTCCGCGGCAGGCTGGAGGCGATCGCGCACGGGATCGGGGCGGGCCGGTGAGCCGGGGGTCCACCGAGCGCATGCCGCGGCTGCTGGCGCTGGTCCCGTACCTGCTGGCCCGGCCGGGCATCGAGATCGCCGAGGCCGCGCGCGACTTCGGGGTGAGCCCGCGCCAGCTGCGCAAGGACCTCGAACTGCTCTGGATGTGCGGGCTGCCCGGGTACGGTCCCGGCGACCTGATCGACCTGTCCTTCGAGGGCGACACCGTCACCGTCACCTTCGACGCCGGCATGCGCCGCCCGCTGCGGCTGACCGGCTCCGAGGCCACGTCCATGCTGGTCGCGCTGCGTGCGCTGGCCGAGACACCCGGGGTGGTCGACAGCGCCGAGGGCGCCGACGGTGACGCGGTCAACCGCGCGATCGCCAAGATCGAGGCCGCGGCGGGCCAGGCGCGGCCGTCCGGCGTGGTGGTCGGCACCGGGGTGCGCGAGGCCGAGAACACCGCCCGCGCCCGGCGCACGGTCAGCGACGCGCTCAAGGCCCGCAAGGCGATGCGGATCCGCTACTACACCGCGTCGAAGGACGAGATCACCGAGCGCACGGTCGACCCGATGCGCCTGCTGATCGTGCAGACCTTCGGGTACCTGGAGGCCTGGTGCCGCCGCGCCGAGGGCGTGCGGTTGTTCCGGCTGGACCGCATCGACGCCGCCGAGGTGCTGGACGAGCCCGCCGCGCCGCCGCCGGACGCCCGGCCGACCGACATCTCGCACGGCGTGTTCACCGAACGCCCCGGCCAGGGCGAAGCCGACCTGGTGCTGGAACGCGACCAGCGCTGGGTGGCCGAGTACTACCCGTGCGAGGAGCTGGCCGAGCTCGACGGCGGCAGGCTGCGCGTGCGGATGCGCTACGGCGACGAGTCCTGGATGGTGCGCCTGGTGCTCGGGCTCGGCGGCGGGGCCAGGGTGGAGCGGCCCGCCGAGCTGGCGTCGGCTGTTCGACGCCGGGCCGCCGAAGGACTGGCCAGGGCACGTCACCTGCCGGTCACCTGATTCCAGTACGGTTGTCCTCGTGTCCTACATGCTGAGCATCGTGCTCGTGGTGATCGGGCTCGTCCTGCTCGCGGCCGTGGCGATTCGCCTGCGCCGAGGCTTGCGAACGCTCCGCCGCACCACCAGCATGGTGACTACGGCTGCCGGTGACCGTGCTGGGTTGCTGCGGGCGCGGTCGGCCGCGCTCGGAGTCGCCTTCGCGCAAAGGCGAAGCCAGCGTAAGATCCACACGATAGAGCGATAGGGAGGCCAGAGATGAACGCTCTGCAGCCGTGGCACCTGATCATCCTGGTTCTGGTCGTCGTCCTGCTGTTCGGTGCCAAGCGCCTGCCGGACGCGGCGCGGTCGATCGGCAAGTCGATGAAGATCTTCAAGGCCGAGACCAAGGACCTCAAGGACAAGGAGGCGCCGGAGGCGCCCGCCGAGACCGCCACCCCGGCCACGGAGACCAAGGCGCTGCCGCAGACCCCGGCGGGCACCGACAAGCAGGTCGCGGACCTGCAGCGGCAGCTCGACGAGCTGAAGAAGCAGCAGCCGGCCACCACGCCGTCGGACAACACGCCGAAGAACGCGGGCTGACCCCCCGCGCGGCACCGGCGCCAGGCCGCCGCACCGGTGCCGCGCCGGCGCTGTCCCCTTTCTCCCCAGTCCCAGTAGCTTCCAGTAGCGCAGAAGAACGGACCCCGTAGTGGCGGACGAGGGCACCAGCCGCAAGAGCAAGCGGCGCAGGAGGAGCCGTCGGCACAATCCCGACGGCACGATGACGCTCATCGAGCACATCTACGAGTTCCGCCGGCGGCTCGGGTACGCGCTGCTGGCGATCCTGGCCGGTGGCATCTTCGGCTTCATCTGGTTCGCGGTGAAGCTGGGGCCGATCCCGTCACTCGGTGACATCATCACCGGCCCCTACTGCGCGCTGCCCTCGGACGTGCGGATCGAGTTCGAGGACCGCGGCTGCACGCTGCTGCAGACCCAGCCGTTCGAAGCCTTCATGATCCAGCTGAAGGTGGGCATCGTGGCCGGCATGGTGCTGGTCGCGCCGCTGTGGCTGTACCAGCTGTGGGCGTTCATCGCGCCGGGCCTGTACTCGAAGGAACGCAAGTACGCGATGACCTTCGTCGGCTTCGCGAGCGTGTTGTTCGCGGCCGGCGCCTATCTCGCGTTCTTCCTCATCCCCGGCGCGCTGGCGCTGCTCGTCGGCTTCGGCGGGGACGAGTTCGCCACCGCGCTGGCCGGTGACAAGTACATCTCGTTCGTGCTGTCCCTGCTGATCATCTTCGGCGTCAGCTTCGAGCTGCCGCTGCTGATCGTGATGCTGAACCAGGTGGGCGTGCTGAAGTACGCGCAGCTGAAGAAGTGGCGGCGCGGCATCATCTTCGCGTTGTTCGTCTTCGCCGCGTTCGCCACGCCGGGCAACGACCCGTTCTCCATGCTCGCGCTGGCCGGGGCGCTGACCCTGCTGTGCGAGGTGGCCATCCAGGTCTCGCGGTTCCACGACCGCAAGCTGGACAAGGCCCGCCAGGACGAGGGCTGGGACCAGCTCGACGACGACGAGGCAGCGCCCTTCGAGTACACGCCGAGCAGCATCGACGAACCCGAGCCGGTGCCCGCCGACAAGGGCAAGCGCGGCGGCAAGTCGAGCACCGACGACATCACCTAGGAGCGTTGTCATAGTCCGGTCGCCAGGCCGCGCGCTGCCGAGGTCCAGGGTGCGCCGCGGGGACGGAACCTAGTGGCCGGGCACGCCGCGCTGGCCGTGCACCCCGCGTCCGGGCACGGCGCCGCCGCGCGGGTCGCGGGCCGGGTGGCCGAGCGGCTGCGGGCCGGGGTGGACCGGCTGGACCTGCTGGTGGCGAACACCGTCGAGGAGTCGCGCGCGCTCATGCACTCCTCGGCCGCGGCCGGGCTCGACCTGCTCGTGGTGCTCGGCGGGGACGGGGCCGCGCACCAGGGCGTGCAGTTCTGCGCTGGCCGTGACGTCCGGCTCGGCCTGGTCCCGGCGGGCACCGGCAACGACTTCGCCCGCGCGCTCGGCATCCCGGACGACCCGCTTGCCGCGGCCGACGCCATTCTCAGCGGCTCGGAGCGGCGCGTCGACCTGGGCCGGGTGGGGGAGGCGTGGTTCGGCACGGTGCTGTGCGCCGGGTTCGACGCGCTGGTCAGCGAGCGGGCGAACCGGCTGCGCTGGCCGAGCGGCCCCCGCCGCTACGACCTGGCGATCGTCGCCGAGCTGGCCGCCTTCCGCCCGAAACCGCTGCGCGTGCGCACCGAGCACACCACACTGGAACTCGAGGCGACGATGGTGGCCGTCGGCAACACGACCTTCTACGGCGGCGGCATCCCGATCTGCCCGGACGCGCGCCCGGACGACGGCCTGTTCGACGTCACCCTGGTCGGCCGCGCGAGCCGCACCGAGCTGGTGCGCATGCTGCCGCGGCTGCGGGCCGGGCGGCACCTCGGCCACCCGGCGGTGCGGACGCTGCGGGCCCGCGAGGTCGTGCTCGACGGCGCCGACTGGCCCGCCTACGCCGACGGCGAACCGCAGGGCATGCTGCCGCGCACCATCACCTGCGTACCGGGCGCACTGCGCCTCGCCGGGGCTCAGGCCGATCAGACGCGGTAGTCACCGATCTGCCACAGGTAGGCGCGGAACGCGGGCAGCGGGATGGCCTGCCCGCCGTCGGGGAAGAAGACCACGCCGCAGCGGTGGCAGAACCAGGCCCGCGACCACACGTCGAGCACCCGCTGCGAGCCACGCCGCATCTCGGCGTTCGCGCGGCTGCGGTGCGTGTACTGCAGGTATCCCAGTACCGACATGCCCACGCCGAGGGCGGGCCAGATCCAGGTCCAGAACAGCCCGATCACGCTCATCCCGTCACCGGCCAGGGTGAGCGAGAGCGAGACGAGCAGGGCGATGCCGGCGAAGATGGTGGAGAGCACCCCCAGCACCAGGTACCCGCTCGCGCCGCGCACCGGCGGCATCGGGTTCAGCGCCGAGGACACCGCGCTGGTCGCCACCCCGTGGTACGGCGTGGCGTAGCCGGTGTTGCCCGTGTAGGCGGGCCCGAGGCCCTGGTAGGACATCCGACCGCCCTGGTGCGCCGCCGGCACGTGCTGGACCTGGTCCACCTCACGGCACTGCGGGCACGCGAGCGGTGACGGCGCGGTCTCCTCGGTGTCCATCGCGGCGACCCCTCTCGAAGCGATCATGCCGATGAGATGCACCCGCCGCGCCGCTGGTTCCCGGCCTGCCGAATGCGCGCCGGCGGGCTGGTGTGAAACGCTGAGATCGTGTCCGACAGCTCTCCCTCGCCTGCCGAAGCCTACGGGCAGGCCAGGCGCCGCTCCAGGTTTCCCCAGCTGGCCAGGTTCGCGGCCGAATCCGCCTTTGTCTTCGACGACTTCCAGCTCCGCGGGTGCGAAGCGCTGGAGGAGGGGCACGGGGTGCTGGTCTGCGCGCCGACCGGCGCCGGGAAGACCGTGGTCGGCGAGTTCGCCGTGCACCTGGCGCTCGCCGAGGGCCGCAAGTGCTTCTACACCACGCCGATCAAGGCGCTGTCGAACCAGAAGTACGCGGACCTGGTGGCCCGCTACGGCACCGGCGCGGTCGGCCTGCTCACCGGTGACACCGCGATCAACGGCAGCGCGCAGATCGTGGTGATGACCACCGAGGTCCTGCGCAACATGCTCTACGCCGGGTCCTCGACCATCAACGAGCTGGCGTACGTGGTGATGGACGAGGTGCACTACCTCGCCGACCGGTTCCGCGGCGCGGTGTGGGAGGAGGTCATCCTGCACCTGCCCGAGCACGTGCGGGTGGTCGGCCTGTCCGCCACGGTGAGCAACGCCGAGGAGTTCGGCGAGTGGCTGGTCGCGGTGCGCGGTGACACCACCGTGGTGGTGGACGAGCACCGGCCGGTGCCGTTGTGGCAGCACATGCTGGTCGGCGGCCGCCTGCTGGACCTGTTCGCCGGGGACAGCGGCCGCGACACCGAGCTGCAGATGAACCCGACGCTGCTGCGGCGCGTCGAGGAGGTCGGCGCGCGGTTCGCGTCGCCGTACGCGCTGCGGAACGCCCGCGGCCGCCGTGGCGGGCCACGGGGCTTCCAGGGCGGGCCGCGGTTCCGGCCGCCGTCGCGCGTCGAGGTGGTCGAGCAGCTCGACGGCGCGGGGCTGCTCCCGGCGATCGTGTTCATCTTCTCGCGCGCGGGCTGCGATGCGGCGGTGGCGCAGTGCGCCCGCTCCGGGCTGCGGCTGAACACCCCGGAAGAAGCCGCCGAGGTCCGCCGGGTGATCGCCGACCGCACCGGCGACCTGCCCGAGGGCGATCTGGGCGTGCTCGGGTTCTGGGAGTGGCGTGAGGCGCTGGAGCAGGGCATCGCCTCCCATCACGCCGGACTGCTGCCCGCGTTCAAGGAAACCGTCGAGGAGCTGTTCGTCCGCGGCCTGGTGAAGGTCGTGTTCGCCACCGAGACGCTGGCGCTGGGCATCAACATGCCCGCGCGCACGGTGGTGCTGGAGAAGCTGGTCAAGTACAACGGCGAGGCCCACGTCGACCTGACGCCCGGCGAGTACACGCAGCTGACCGGGCGGGCGGGCCGCCGCGGGATCGACGTCGAGGGCCACGCGGTGGTGGTGTGGCAGCCGGGCGTGGACCCGAAGCAGGTCGCGGGGCTCGCCTCGACGCGGACCTATCCGCTGCGCTCGTCGTTCCGCCCCGGCTACAACATGGCGATCAACCTGGTCGCGCAGCTCGGCGCCGAGGACGCGCGCACGCTGCTGGAGCAGTCGTTCGCGCAGTTCCAGGCGGACCGGTCGGTGGTCGGCACCGCGCGCCGGATCGAGAAGAACACCGAGGCGCTCAAGGGCTACCGCGAGGCCATCACCGGCGACTTCGACGAGATGCTGTCCTATGTGGAGCTTCGGAAGAAGATCTCCGACCGGGAAAAGGCGCTGGTGCGCCAGAACACCTCGGCCCGCCGCGCGCAGACCACGGCGTCGCTGGAGAAGCTGCGCAAGGGCGACGTGATCGCGGTGCCGCAGGGCCGCCGCGCCGGGCTGGCCGTGGTGGTCGATCCCGGGCTCGACCCGCTGCGTGAACCGCGGCCGGTGGTGGTCACCGAGGACCGCTGGTCGGGTCCGCTGTCGGTGGCCGACTTCCCGGCGCCGGTGGAGTCGCTGGGCCGGATCCGGCTGCCCAAGCACGTCGAACTGCGCTCGCCGAAAACCCGCCGCGACATCGCCTCCAGCCTGCGCAACGCCGGGATTTCCCCGCCGGGGCGCGGAAAGCGGCGTACCGGGGCGAACGACGACGGCGAGCTGGCCGCGCTGCGGCGGGCGTTGCGCGCGCACCCGAGCCACGGCCTCGCCGAGCGTGAGGCGAACCTGCGCTGGGTCGAGCGCTACCAGCGGCTCGCCGCGGAAAACGCCCAGCTGGAGCGGAAGGTCGCGGCCACAACGCATTCGCTGGCGCGGGCGTTCGACCGGATCCTGCGCCTGCTCTCGGAACGCGGGTACCTCAGCGACGACGCCGAGGCGCCGGTGAACGAGCACGGCAAGCGGCTGGCGCGGCTCTACAGCGAGTCGGACCTGCTCGCCGCGGAGTGCATCCGCCACGACGTGTGGTCCGGGCTCAACCCGGCCGAGCTGGCCGCGGTGGTCTCCACGCTGGTCTTCGAGGCCCGCCGTGATTCGGCGGGGGAGCCGCGGCTGCCGCAGGGCGCGGTGACCAAGGCCTGGCAGGAGACCGTGCGCCTGTGGTCGGACCTGGCCGAAGACGAGCGCAGGCACCGGCTCGACCGCACCCGCGAACCGGACGCCGGCTTCGCCTGGCCGGTTTACCGGTGGGCGCGGGGCGAGTCGCTGGAGAAGGTGCTGACCTCGGCGGAGGCCAACGGCCAGGAGTTGTCCGCCGGTGACTTCGTGCGCTGGTCACGGCAGGTCATCGACATCCTGGACCAGATCCGCGACGTGCTCGGCAAGGCCGATCCGGTCGGGGCGACGGCGGCGGACGCGGTGCGCGCGGTGCGCCGCGGCGTGGTCGCGGCGGGCGGGACGTGACGCACGGCCCGGGGCAAAGGCCATTCGTTACGTGAATTGCACCCCGGCCTGTGGTTGGATCGCCGGGGACGAAGCACACCGGATTCGCGGAGGCGAGAGATGAGCACGCCGTACGGCGGCAACGACCCCCAGCAGTGGGCCCAGCAGCAGCCGGGCTACGGCGGGGGAACACCGCAGGGCACGCCATCGGGCGGCTTCCCGGCCCAGCCACCGCAGCAGCCCGGTTACCCGCAGCAGGGCGGCTACCCGCAGCAGCAGCCGGGCTACGACCCGAACCAGCAGTACGGCCAGCAGCCGCCGCAGCAGCCGCAGTACGGGCAGCAGCCGCCGGGTTATCCGCAGCAGCAGCCGGGTTACGACCCCAATCAGCAGCAGTACGGCCAGCAGCAGCCCGGCTACCCGCAGACCGGGCCGCAGCAGCCCCAGCAGCAGTACAACCAGACCGCGCAGTACGACTTCCAGCAGCAGCAGGGCTATCCCGGCCAGGCACCGGCCCCGGCCGGCAAGAAGTCCGGCAAGGGGCTGTGGATCGGGCTCGGCGCGGTGGTGGTGATCGCGCTGGTCGCGGTGGCGCTGCTGGTCTGGCCGGCGCCGTTCAACAAGAAGGTCTTCGACAACGTCGCCATGCAGGACGCGGTGAAGAAGGTGCTCACCGACAACTACCAGGTGCAGGGCGTCGAAGGGGTGACCTGCCCGGAGAGCCAGGAAGTCAAGAACGGCACCGGGTTCGACTGCCAGGCCAAGATCGGCGGGGACACCAAGACGGTGCCGATCAAGGTGGTCAACGAGGAGGACGGCACCTACGAGGTCGGCACGCCGAAGTAATTGGGTGGCACCGGCCACCCGGTGCCGACGAGGATCGACGCATGACTGACCACACCCCGCGCGTGCTCGGCGAGGACGAGGTACGGGCGGCGCAGCGGTTGTTCCGCGCCGCACTGCACCTCGGCCCGTCCAGCGACGAAGAATGGGCGCGCACCGGCGCCCGCACCCAGCAGCCAGGCCGCACGCTCGGCGTGTTCGGCGCCGGGGACGACCGCCCGATCGGCACCGCCCGGTCGATGGATCTGGAGCTGACCGTGCCGGGTGGGCGGCGGGTGCCGTTCGCCGCGGTCACCGGCGTGGCCGTGCGGCCGGACCGCACGCGCCGCGGGGTGCTGAGCGAGCTGATGCGCACGCAGTTCGACGACTTCGCCGCGCGCGGTGTGCCGATCGCCGGGCTGTACGCCACCGAAGGCCGGATCTACGGCCGCTTCGGCTACGGCGTCACCACCCTCGCACGTTCGTACACAGTGGACACTCGCCGGGCGGCGCTGCGGCCGGAAGTGCCGCGTGGCGGGGAAATCGAGCTGCTGGACCTCGACGAGGCGATCGAACGCCTGCCGGGGCTCTACGCGGGTCTCCCGGCACACGGACCCGGTCACCTGACCAGGAGCGAGCACTGGTGGGCCGGGTGCGAAGCCGGGTTCCGCCGCGGTGACAAGCCCGTGGTGACCGTGGTGCACCACGGCGAAAACGGTCCCGACGGTTTCGCCGTCTACTCCGCCGACCGCATCTTCGACTCGGAAAGCGTGCTGCGCCTGGACATGCTGCACGCGGCGAACGACACCGCGCACGGCGCGCTGTGGCGCTACCTGACGGGTGTCGACCTGGTCGACCAGATTTCCGCTTCGTACCGCCCGCTCGGCGACCCGGCGCGGCTGATGTTCGAGGACCCGCGCAGTTGCCAGACCACCGGGGAACCGGACGAGCTGTGGCTGCGGCTGGTCGACGTGCCCGCCGCGTTGTCCGCCCGTGGGTACGGGCCGGGTTCGCTGGTGCTGGAGGTGACCGACCCGGTCCTGCCGTCGAACGCGGGCCGGTACCTGATCGACGGCGGCAGCGACGGCACCGTCACCCGCACCGAGCGGCCCGCGCAGCTGCGCATCGGCGTCACCGAGCTGGCGATGCTCTACCTCGGCACGTGGCGGGCCGAGGCGCTGGCGACGGCCGGGCGGCTGGAGGCCATCGACGCGACGGCTCCCGCCGTCGCGGACGACCTGTTCGGCACGCGGAGTGCGCCCTGGTGCGGTACCTTTTTCTGACCTTGCCGATCAACGGACAGCGGGGGTGCACGCGTGCGGCAGCGCCTACTCGTACTCGGGTTGGCCGTGACGGTACTGGCCGGGGTGCAGGCGGGCTGTGAAAGCGCACCCGAGTCACCGGCGCCGCCGCCCGCCGCCTCGTCCGTTCCACCCCCGCCCGTCACCACCACCTCGGCCACCCCGGTGAGCTTCAGCCCGCAGCCGAAGCTGTTCGACCACGGCGCGGTGGCGCAGGGCGTGCGGCAGGTGCTCACGCAGAGCTTCGAGATCACCGATCTCGGCGCGGTGGTGTGCCCGCCGGGGCAGCCGGTCCGCGCCGGGCACACCTTCGACTGCCAGGCGCAGGTCGGTGCCGAGCAGCGCAGCGTGCCGATCACCGTGAAGACCGACGAAGGCGAATATGAAGTTGGTGCCCCCGGCTAGGTTTGGGGCATGAACGACTTCGACGTGCGCCCGATCGCGGAGGGTGAGCGGCGGGCCGTCCACGGCCTGCTGGCCGAGGCACTGCACGGGAGCCCGCCCGACGACGAGGCGTGGGCGAAGGTCGGGCCGTCCTTCCCGGCCGACCGCACCTTCGGCGCCTTCGACGGTGCCACGCCGATCGGCATGACCAGTTCGTTCGCCACCGCGCTGGCCGTGCCCGGCGGGAAAACCCTGCCGGCGGCGGCCGTCGACGGGGTGGCGGTGCGAGCCGACCACACCCGCCGCGGCGTGGTCACCGCGCTGCTGACCGAGCAGCTGCGCGACTGCGTGCGCCGCGGTGACCTGCTCGCCTCGCTGCACGCGAGCGAGGCGACCATCTACGGCCGCTTCGGGTACGGCGTCGCGGTGCTGGGACAGGATCTGCGGATCGTCACCGCACGCGCGGCACTGCGACCCGAGGTGCCGTCGAGCGGGCGGGTGCGGCTGCTCGACGGTGACGAGGCGATCAGCCGCGTGCCCGGGCTGTACCGGCGGATCGGGCTGCACCGGCCGGGCATGATCCTGCGGCCCGGGCTGTGGTGGCCCGGCTACCACGACCGGCTGGTGCGCGGCGGCGGTGGCGACTACCGCGTCGCCGTGCACATCGGCACCGACGGCGAAGACGGCTTCGTCGTGTTCCGGGCCATCGACCAGCGCACGCACGACGATCCCGAACGCGGTGCCGTGCTGGCGGTCCGCGACCTGCACGCCGCCGATCCCGCCGCGCTGGCCGGGCTGTGGCGGTTCCTGATCGGCATGGACCTGACCGACGAGATCCGCGCGCCGATGCGCCCGCTCGACGAACCGCTGCGCGCGATGGTGGTGGACGCCCGCGCGGTCCAGACCACCGGCGTGGGGGACCACACCTGGCTGCGGCTGCTGGACGCGGGCGCCGCGCTGGCCGCGCGCACCTATCGCGAGGCGCCGCCGGTGGTGCTCGGCCTCGAAGACCGGTTGCTGCCGGAGAACACCGGCGCCTACCGGATTTCGCCGGACGGCGCGGTGCGGACCGAGGCGCCCGCGCAGCTGCGGATGGACGCCGAGGTGCTGGCGATGCTGTACCTGGGGGAGTGGACGGCGAGCGCGCTCGCCGGGGCGGGCCGGATCACGGTGAGCGATCCGGCCGCGCTGCCCGCGGCGGACGAGCTGTTCCGCACCGGGGCCCGCCCCTGGTGCGGGACCTACTTCTGAGCGGCGGCGATCGGCAGTGCCTTGAGCAGGCGGTCCACCGAGGTGCCCAGGCCCCAGCGTTCCGCCAGCTCGGCGACCCGTGCCGGGTCGGCGGGCTCGGCGGGCACGCGGTCCGGGCGCGACATCTTCACCGGCGCGTCGGCGGCCACCCGCACCACGGTCGGCGCGGCGGCGAGGTAGTTGGCCGCTTCGGTCAGCCGGATGCGGGTTTTCAGCGGAATGCCGCTGTCCCCGTTGCGGCCCGCCTCGATCAGCGCTTCGAGCGAGCCGTACTGGGTGATCAGCTTCGCCGCGGTCTTCTCGCCGATGCCGGGCACGCCCGGCAGGCCGTCGGAGGGGTCGCCACGCAGCGCGGCCATATCGGCGTAGGCGGCGCCCGCGTTCTCCACCGGCACGTTGTACTTCGCGGCGAGCGCGGCCGGGTCGAGGATCTCCTTCTTCATCCAGCCGCGGCCCACGTAGACGACCGACGCCGGGGTGGGTTCGTTGCGCACCAGCTGGAACAGGTCGCGGTCACCGGTGATCACCTCGACCGGCGATTCGGTCTCGTGCACGGTCAGCGCGCCGATCACGTCGTCCGCCTCGTACCCGGCGGCCTCGGCGGTGGCCAGGCCGACCGCCTCCAGCAGGTCGATGATGATCGGCACCTGCGGGCTGAGCGTGTCCGGCACCTCCTCGGCGTTGACCTCTTCGTCGGCGACGCGGTGCGTTTTGTAGGTGGGCAGCAGGTCCACCCGGAACTGCGGCCGCCAGTCGGCGTCGAGGCAGGCGACCAGCCGTGACGGCTTCCGCTCGCTGAGGATGCGGGCGACGGTGTCGGTGAACCCGCGCACGGCGTTCACCGGGGTCCCGTCCGGCGCGGTCATCGACTCGGGAACGCCGTAGAAGGCGCGGAAGTAGAGGCTGGCGGAGTCCAGCAGGGCCAGAGGTGCGGTCACCCGCAACAGCCTGCCACGAAACCCCCGCCCCGGTTCTCCCGGCTTGCGGAAAAAACCACCGGGCTGGGCGGGCGGATGCCGCGTGCCCGCACGGCACGATGGGGTGGCACGACCGCACGATCGTGGGACTCGTGATCGCGGGAGGGTGCCGGTGGCGTGCTCGACGCGCCGCCGCTCGCCGGGCTGGGGGTGGTGGGGCCAGGCTAGGATTCGGGCCATGGCACGCCGATCCCTGCACACCCCAGCCCCCGATGCCGCCGCCCTTCGCGCTCGTCTCGACCGGGCCAGGCAGGCCGCGGCCGCCGCGGACACCGACGCGCTGGTGATCGCGCCCGGGTCGGACCTCCGGTACCTGATCGGCCAGGCCGGCGGCTCGTTCGAGCGGCTCACCGCGCTGGTGGTCCCCGCCGACGGCACGCCCGCGCTGGTGGTGCCGAAGCTGGAGGCGCCCGGTTACGCCGACGTGCCCACCGAGGCGCTCGGCGTCGAACTGCACACCTGGGTCGACGGCGAGGACGCCTACCGGCTGGTGGCCGGGCTGCTCGGCAAGCCGGGCCGGGTGGCGGTCAGCGACTTCACCCCCGCGCTGCACGTGCTGGGCCTGCGCGACGCGATCGCCGGGGCCGAGCAGACGCTGGCCGGTCCGGTGGTCCGCGAGCTGCGGATGCGCAAGGACGCCACCGAGATCGCCTCGCTGCGCCAGGCGGGCGAGGCCATCGACCGCGTGCACGCCAGGATGGCCGAATGGCTCAAGCCGGGCCGCACCGAGGCCGAGGTCGGCGCGGACATCGCCGCGGCGATCGTGGCCGAGGGCCACACCGAGGCCGCCTTTGTCATCGTCGGCTCCGGGCCGAACGGCGCCAGCCCGCACCACGACGTGTCGGACAAGGTGATCGAGGACGGCGACGTGGTGGTCGTCGACATCGGCGGCCCGCTGCCCGACGGCTACAACTCCGACTCCACCCGCACCTACGTGCTCGGCACACCGCGTGACGCGGACGTGGCCGAGACCTACGCGGTGCTCCAGCGCGCGCAGCGGGCCGCGGTCGAGGCGGTGCGCCCCGGCGTGACCGCCGAGTCGATCGACGCGGCCGCCCGCGACGTGATCGCCGACGCCGGGTTCGGCGAGTACTTCATCCACCGCACCGGCCACGGCATCGGCCTGGACGTGCACGAGGAGCCCTACATCATCAAGGGCAACGCGCTGCCCCTGGAGCCGGGGATGGCCTTCAGCGTGGAGCCGGGCATCTACCAGCCGGGCCGCTGGGGCGCGCGGATCGAGGACATCGTGGTGGTCACCGAAACCGGGGTGGAGGCGGTGAACAACCGGCCGCACGAGCTGGTCGCGCTTTGACCGCCCCGCTGGAGCCGCTCGACCGGGCGATCGCGCGTGAGCTGGCCGCGGACGGGCGGTGCAGCTTCACCGATCTCGCCGAGCGGGTCGGGCTCTCGGTTTCCGCGGTGCACCAGCGCGTCAAGCGGCTGGAGCAGCGCGGCGTGATCCGGGGGTACTCGGCGCGGCTGGACGGCGAGCAGATCGGCCTGCCGCTGACCGCGCTGATCTCGCTCACCCCGAACGACCCGGCCGCGCCCGACGACTACCCGACGCGGCTGCAGCACATCACCGAGATCGAGTCGTGTTATTCGGTGGCCGGCGACGAGTCCTACATCCTGCTGGTGCGGGTGGCCTCGCCGCTGGGGCTGGAGGACCTGCTGCGCCGGATCCGCGAGGCGGCGAAGGTGTCCACGCGGACCACGGTGGTGCTGTCCACCCCGTTCGAGGGCCGCTCGCCGACGCTCTGACCCGCGCCGGGCGACTGGTACGATAAAAGGTATGGCAACGCGTAAGGTCACACTCTCGCTGGACGCCGGGGCGCTCGAGTTCGCCGAACGGGCCGCGAAGGCCCACGGCATCTCCGTCTCGTCCTGGTTGTCCAAGGCCGCCCGCCGGGAGGCCGTCCGCACCGGGTACACCCCGCACACCGAGACCAAGCAGGCCGAGGCACTGGCGCTCGCCGACGAGCTGGAGCGCGCCCGTGCGGAGGAGGACCTGCGTGCGGAGGGGTGAAGTCTGGACGTACCACCCCCCGACCGAACCGGCTCGTCAGCGCAACGTCCTGCTGCTGTCCTCGGACGGCGTGAACGACTCCGAGCGGCCATGGCTGCTCGGCACCGAGCTGCTCGACCGCGATCCCCAGGACATCCTGGGCGTGGCCGTGGACGGGCGGTACTGGATCTCCACGCTCAACCTGACCAGGCTCTACCGGCCCTGGCTCGACGAACGAATCGCCGAGGTCGGCCTGGACGTCCAGGAGCGCATCGACATCGCACTCCGGGCGGCACTGGACCTGTGACGGGGGTCAGCTCGCCGTCGGCCAGGGGGTCTGCTCGACGAGTTCCTCCGGCGCGGACAGCCGCCAGGCCTCGTAGACCAGCTCGGCCAGCTCGTCGGCGTCGATGCCCTCCAGGTACACCACCACCCAGCCGAAGCCGCCGGCGGTGAACTGCACCTCGAACACCTCCGGCCGCTCGGCGACCAGCGCCTCCTGCTCGGACAGCGTCTGCTTCAGCCCGACCGTCTGCGTCCGCGGCCAGTAGTAGCCGAACCGCTTGCCGCGCACGCTGTATGAGGTGTACTCGCTGCCCTTCGCACGCTGGACCTCGGCCAGCGCGTCCACCATGCGCTGGAACTCCTCGCTGCGCACACCCACGTCACACCCCCAAGTTCACGGGCGTCCAGTCTAGGACCCGGCGGGCCGGAGCAGGCCGTCGACCACACGGCGGACCTTGGTCACCGCGGTGTCGTCGCCGAGGCGCAGCGCGGTGTTCGCCGCGCACAGCACGGCGTCGAGCTGGAAGGCGGCGAGTTCGGGGTCGAGTTCCTGGATTTCCCCGGCTTCGACCGCGTGCCGGAACTGGGCGGCGAGCAGTTCCTGCCAGTCGCGCTGGTCGCGGACGAGGGCGTCGCGGACCGGGCCGGGCTTGGAGTCGAACTCGGCGAGGTTCGCGGCGCGGAAGCAGCCGCCGGGGAACAGCGGCACGGTCACGTACCGGATCCACTGCTCGAGCAACGCCCGCAGCCGGGCGACGCCGGGCTCGGTGTCCTTGGCCGGGCGCACGACCGCGTCCAGGAACGCCTCACGCGCCGTCTCGACCGCCGCCAGCTGCAGGTTTTCCTTGGTACCGAACAGGGTCTGCACCCCGCTCTTGCTCACCCCGAGCGCGCTGGCCACCCGGCCGATGCTCATCGCGGTGAGCCCGTCGAACGAGGCGAGGTCGACCGCGTGGCGGGCGATGGTCTGCCGGGCGCGGGCGCCGCGCAGCAGCCGCCCGTCGGAGATTTCCGTGGTCACGGGTCCATCCTGGCACAGGTCTTGAGAAAACAATACGACCGGTCGTATGTTTATCTCGTGACCGCACTCCTGACCGAAGGCACCGACCCCTTCTGCCTGTCCCCGGCCGAGGCCGCCCGCCTGCTCGAAGGCGCGCCATGGCACCGTTTCGCCGTGCTCGGCGACAGCCTCGCCGCGGGCACCGGCGACCCGAGTCCCGGCTACGCGCCGCTGCCGTGGGCCGAGCGCGTGGCGGCCGCGCTGCGGTCGCACCACCCGGATCTGGCCTACCGCAACACCGGCACGATCGGCGCGACCACCGGCCGGACGCTCGCGCACCAGGCCGACGGCCTGCTCGCCTTCGAACCCGACCTGGTGCACCTCAGCTGCGGTGCCAACGATCTCTGGCGGCCGGAGCCGGATTTTGGTGCCATCGAAGGAAATCTGCGCCGGTTGTTCGCACTGTCCGTCGATACCGGAGCGCTGCTGACCACGTTCACGCTCGGCCGGGCGTTCACCGTGCCCGAGTTCCCCGCCTTCCCGGACCGCGTGCGGCGGCTCAACGCCTTGGTCCGCACCATCGCCGCCGAGCACGGCGCGCTGGTGATCGAGATGTGGGACCACCCGGTGAACGACCGGCCGGACCTGCTCAGCGCGGACGGCATCCACTTCGCCGGTGCCGGTCAGGCGGTCATGGCCGCCGAGGTGATCAGGGCACTGGCCGAGGTCACCTGAGGTCACCGGAAACCCTGGCTCGGGCACGGCCACCCGGGGTCGTGATCGTCTAGCCTGGCCGCATGCCATCGCCCGATCGTCTGGCCGCTTTCGCGCTCGCGTCGTTGCTGCTGATCCTCATCCCGGGGCCCGCCGTGCTGTTCGCGATCAGCCGCGCGCTCGCCCACGGCCGCCGGGCCGCGCTGACGACCGTGGCCGGCGGGGCGCTCGGCAGCTTCACCGCCGCCACGGCCGTCGCCGTCGGGGTGGGCGCGATCGTCCAGACCTCGGCCGTGGTCTACACCGTGATCAAGCTGGCCGGCGCCGCGTACCTGATCTACCTGGGAGTCCAGACGATCCGGCGCCGCCGGGCGCTGCGGGAGGCCTTCGAAGCGCGGGCGGCCCCGATCGGCGGCGGGCGCACGCTGCTGCAGGGCTTCATCGTGGGCGTGACGAACCCGAAGACCGTGGTGTTCTTCGCGGCGATCCTGCCGCAGTTCGCCGATCCGTCCGCCGGGCACGCCGGTCTGCAGATGGTGGTGCTGGGTGCGGTGTTCGCCGTGATCGCGCTGGCGATGGACTCCGTGTGGGGCGTGGCGGCGGGCGCGGTCCGGGCCTGGTTCGGCCGCTCGTCGCGGCGCCTGGACCTGGTCGGCGGCGCGGCGGGGCTCACCATGGTCGGGCTCGGCGTCGGCCTGGCCGTCAGCGGCCGCAAGGAGTAGCGCTCGCCGGCTCAGCTCTTGCTCGGCCGCCGGTGGAGAAGGTCGAACCGGGACCACATGGCCTCCGCGGCTTCGATGGATTCGCTGGTGCGGCGCGGATCGACGGCCGCCAGCTGCGCCACGATGGCCTGCACCAGCGCCATGCCGCCGGTCAGTGACGGGAAGAAGGTGACCCCCTCGGCGGGCACCATCAGCACCTGGTCGGCCGCCCCCGCCAGCGCCGGGCTCGCCGCGTCGGTCACCGCGAAAACCTTGGCACCACGGCGTTTCGCCTCGTCGGCGGCGAGCACGGTGCTTTCGTACAGGCGCCAGAAGCTGATCGCCACCAGCACGTCGTCCTCGGTCATCTTCGCGGTGTGGTTGGCGAGTTCGGCGTCACCGGCCGTCACCGCCTGCACGTCGTACCCGGCCAGGCGCGCGTTGTGCGCGAACGCGATGCCGACCGCGGCGTAACTGCCGTCGGCGATCACCACCGTCCGCCGCGCCGCCGCGATCGCCTCGGCCACGGCCTTGATGGCTGACTCGTCGAAGCGGCGGTTGAGCAGGGCGAGGCTGTCCAGGTCCCGGCGCAGGGACGCCGACGCGGGCGACCCGACGCCGTTGTGCTCCTCGGCGACCTGCGGGGCGCTGAGCGAGGACAGGTACCGCGCCCGCAACTCCTGTTGCAGCGCGGGCCAGCCGGCGAAGCCGAGCGCCTGCGCGGTCCTGGTCACCGTGGCCACGTTGACCCCGGCGAGCTGCGCCAGCTCACCGGTCGAGCCGAACGACGCCCGGCGCGGCTGGGACACCAGGAGTTCCAGCACGGCCGCCGAGCGCGGCCGCAGCCCGCGTTCGGGCAGGCGGCTGCGGAGCCAGCTCTCCAGGCCGTCGTCGGTATCGGTCACGCTGCCACGGTAACGCACCGTGCG
Source organism: Amycolatopsis albispora (assembly GCF_003312875.1). NCBI lineage: Bacteria > Bacillati > Actinomycetota > Actinomycetes > Pseudonocardiales > Pseudonocardiaceae > Amycolatopsis > Amycolatopsis albispora. Next base: position 2,308,742 of record NZ_CP015163.1, on the reverse strand, counting down.
TGACCGGATCCGGATGCAACAACTATTGCAACTATCGAGATATGCAGTATAGCTTGTCGGCACCTCGTTGGGCGGACACGAAGGGCGCGGCATGACGCTCCTGGCACGACTCGACCGGCTCCCGCTGAGCCGTCCCCACTACAAGCTGCTGCTGATCGGCGGCCTCGGCTACACCTTCGACGGCATGGACTCGGCGGTGGTCGCCTTCCTGCTGCCCTCGGTCAAGGCGGTCTGGGACCTCGACAACGGCCAGCTCGGGCTGATCGGCTCGGCGACGCCGTTCGGCTTCCTCTTCGGCGCGATCGCGGCGGGCCTGCTCGGCGACCGCATCGGCCGCAAGAAGGTGATGATGTACGCGCTCGCCTTCTACGCGGTGTTCTCCGTGGTCGCCGCCTTCGCGCCGAACTACGAGATCTTCCTCGGCGCCCGCGTGCTGGCCGGCATGGGCGCCGGCGCGGAAAGCGCGATCATCGCGCCGTTCCTGTCCGAGTTCGTGCCGGCGAAACGCCGCGGCTGGTTCGTCGGCGCGCTGGCCGGGTTCTTCTCCTTCGGCTTCGTCGCGGCCGCGTTGATCGGCCGGTTCGTGGTGTCGGCTTCCCCGGAGGGCTGGCGCATCGCGCAGGTGATCACCGCGCTGCCGATCGTGATGCTGCTGTGGTGGCGGCGTTCCCTGCCGGAATCCCCGCGGTTCCTGGTGATCCAGGGCCGGGACACCGAAGCCGAGCAGGTGGTGGCCAAGCTGGAACGCGACGTCGAACGCGCGACCGGCAGGCCGTTGCCGCCACCGGAGCCGACCGAACTGCGGCCAGCCACCGAAACCCCGAAGGTCAACCTGCTCACCGCGCTGCGCTTCCTGTGGAGCAAGGCGATGCGGCGGCGCACGGCGGTGATCTGGACGGTCTGGTTCGTGATCACCTTCTCCTACTACGGCTTCTTCTCGTGGATCCCGACGCTGCTGGTGGACCGCGGCATCACGGTTACTAAGAGCTTCGAGTTCTCCATCATCATCTACCTGGCCCAGATCCCCGGGTACTTCTCGGCGGCCTGGCTGTCCGAGCGGCTCGACCGGAAGCGGACCATCGCGCTGTACCTGACCGGCTCGGCGGTCAGCGCGTTCTGGCTGAGCCAGATGGACGCGCCGTGGTCGATCACGCTGGCCGGCGCGGTGCTGTCGTTCTTCCTCAACGGCACCTACGCCGGGGTCTACTCCTACACGCCCGAGGTGTTCCCGACCTGGATCCGCGCCACCGGCACCGGCCTGTCCAGCGCCTTCGGCCGGGTCGGCAGCATCCTGGCGCCGACGATCATCGGCCTGTCCGCGGCCAGCCTCGGCTTCGGCGGGGTGTTCGGCCTGACCACCGCGGTGCTCGGGGCGGGGGTGCTGTGCGTGCTGGTGTTCGGCCTGTCCACCGCCGGGCGCTCGCTGGAAGAACTGACCGAACACGGCGCGGCCGTGTCCACCGCCGAGGAGATGACGAAGTGAGCACACTGTCCACTGTGGAGGAACGCGTGCGGGCCGCGGTGGGGGTGAAGCTGTTCACCGTGCTGGCCTGGGTGCCCCAGCGGCAGGCGCTGCGGCGCGTGCACAGCAGTCACCCCGATCATTACCCGGTCGGCGGTGAGAAGACCGTGGAGGTCGCGCGAGGCTGGCTCGACGAGTGCATCACCGGGCAGCGCCCGTACTTCGGCCCGGACGCCGGAGCCGTGCGCGCGATCTTCGCCGATCACGAGCTGATCGCCGAACTGGGCTGCGGCGCGGTGATCAACGTGCCGGTGGTCGACGAGGAAGGGAAAACCTTGGGTGTGCTGAACCTGCTCGACGCGGAAGGCAGTTACGACCGGTATTCGGTGGAGAAGGCGGTGTCGCTGGCGCCGCTGGCGGTGGCCGCGCTGCGTGCGGAGGTGGGCCGGTGAGCGCGCTGCTGCTGCGCAACGCCCGGCTGCTGGACCCGGCGGCGGGGGAGTACACCGAGGGCGACCTGCGGTGCGCCGGCGGCCGGATCGTGGAGACCGGCACGGGGCTCAAGGCGGACGACGTCCCGGTGATCGACGTGCGGGGCGGCGTGGTCGTGCCCGGGCTGATCGACGCCCACGTGCACGTCACCGCCTCGACCGCCGACCTCGGTTCGCTGCCGGCGCAGTCACCGTCCTATGTGGCCGCGCACAGCGTGAACACCATGGGGCGCATGCTCGAACGCGGGTTCACCACCGTCCGTGACGCCTCCGGCGCCGACTTCGGCCTGGCCGACGCGCAGGCGGAGGGCCTGTTCCGCGGGCCGAGGCTGCTGTTCTGCGGGCGCGCGCTGAGCCAGACCGGCGGGCACGGCGACAGCCGCGGCCGCGGCACCTACCGCCACGACGACCACCCGTGCTGCGCCGGGCTCGGCCGCATCGCCGACGGCGTGGACGCGGTCCGCGCGGCGGCGCGTGACGAACTGCGGAAGGGGGCGCACCACCTCAAGGTGATGGCGTCCGGGGGAGTGGCGTCGCCGACCGACCGGATCGACTCCGTGCAGTACTCCGCCGAGGAACTCCGCGCCATCGTCGAAGAAGCCGAGGGCGCGAACCGGTACGTCGCCGCGCACGCCTACACCGCGCGTGCGGTGAACCGGGCGCTGGAGCTGGGGGTTCGCTCGATCGAGCACGGCAACCTGCTCGACGACCGCAGCGTGGAGCTGTTCCTCGAGCACGACGCGTTCCTGGTGCCGACGCTGGTCACCTACTGGGCGCTCAAGGAGGAGGGGCGCGAGCACGGGCTGCCGGAGTCGAGCTGGCGCAAGGTGGACGAGGTGCTCGGCGCCGGGCTGGCGGCACTGGAGCGCGCTGCCCGCGGCGGGGTGAAGATCGTCTACGGCTCGGACCTGCTCGGCGGCATGCATCGCCACCAGAACCACGAATTCCGGCTGCGGGCCGAGGTGCAGCGGCCGCTCGACGTGCTGCGGTCGGCCACCTCGGTGGCGGCGGAGCTGGTCGGCATGACCGGGGAGATCGGCACGCTGGCGCCGGGCGCGCACGCGGACCTGCTGGTGCTCGACGGTGATCCGCTGGCGGACATCGGCGTGCTGGCGGCGCCAGAACGGTTCCGCGCGATCATCCAGGGTGGTGTCCCGCTCTGAGCCGAGTGCTGCCGGTGCAGTGCACTGCCGCCATTCGGCTCACTTTCACTGGCTGAGCGCACACTTTCGTTGACTTCTGACGAAAGTGCTCCCTAGGGTCATGTGACCTGCGTTGCGCCCGGTCCCCAGGGAGTGCCCATGCGCCTGCCCACGTTGTTCGCCGCCCTGCTCGTCGCCGGGGCCGGGCTGGTGCCCGCCCCGGCGGCGGCGCAGGTCCCGCCCCAGGAACCCGGGGTCACCCTGCGCGTGTACGACGTGCAGGTCGGCCTGACCAAGCTGTGCACGCTCAAAGCCGGGCAGACGCCCAACGTGGACAAGCTGATGCCGGTCATCGACTGGGCGTCCACAGCGGACTTCGGGATCGCCGACAACTTCGTCTCCGAGGTCACCGCGAACCTGAACGTGCCCGCGGACGGCACCTACAAGTTCCGGCTGACCAGCGACGACGGTTCTCGGCTGAGCATCGGCGGCAACGTGGTCGTCGATCACGACGGCCTCCACGAGCCGACCGCCAAGGAGGGCTCGGCCGAGCTGACGGCCGGGTACCAGCCGCTGCGGATCGACCACTTCGATGCCTCCTACGACCAGGTGGTCAAGCTCGAATGGCAGCCGCCCGGCGCCACCGGGTACACCGTGGTGCCCAACTCCGTGCTCAGCACCGACGCCGACGTGGTCAGGGTGACCGCACCCGGCCGCAAGGAGTGCGAAGCGGGCACCGACTCACCCGGCGACGGCCTGCCGCTGACCGAGGTGCACCCCGGTCTCACCCTGGCGAACCTGCGCCCGGACGGCTTCGAACCGCAGGTCAGCGCGATGGACTGGCTGCCGGACGGCAGGCTGGCGGTCGCCACCTGGGGCGGTACCGACAACGAACTCGGCGAAGTGCACCTGCTCAGCGGCGTGTCCGGCAACACCGACCCGTCGAAGGTGCGCACCCAGAAGATCGCCGAAGGGCTCAAGGAACCGATGGGCCTCAAGTTCGTCGACGGCAAGCTGTACGTGTCCGAAAAGGACGGTCTGACCGAGCTGAACGACACCACCGGCGACGGGGTCACCGACAGCTACCGCACGGTGGCGACCTGGCCGTTCGGCGGCAACTTCCACGAGTTCGCCTTCGGCCTGCTCTACCGTGAGGGGCACTTCTACCTGAACCTGTCGGTGGCGATCAACTACGGCGGCGCCACCACCGATCCGCAGCCCGCGCCGAACCGCGGCACCACGATCAAGGTCAGCAAGGAAACCGGCGAAGTGTCCTATCTGGCCGGTGGGCTGCGCACCCCGCACGGCATCGGCTGGGGTCCGGACGGCGACATCTTCGTCACCGACAACCAGGGCGGCTGGCTGCCGTCGTCGAAACTGCTGCACGTCAAGCAGGACCGGTTCTTCAACCACTACCTGAATCCCGACGGCCCGTTCGACGACCGCGCGGTGACGCAGCCGGTGCTCTGGCTGCCGCAGAACGAGATCGCCAACTCGCCGAGCAACCCGATCCAGCTGCCGGACGGCCCGTTCGAGGGCCAGCTGGTGTTCGGCGACGTGACCTACGGCGGTTTGCAGCGCGCCTACCTGGAAAAGGTCAACGGTGAGTACCAGGGCGCGGTGTTCCGGATGACGCAGGGCCTGGAGTCCGGGGTCAGCCGGATCAGCCTCGGGCCGGACGGCGCCATCTACACCGGCGGCATCGGCGCGGGCGGGAACTGGGGCCAGCCGGGCAAGCTGAGCCACGGCCTGCAGAAGCTGACGCCCAACGGCACCAACGCCTTCGACATTCTCGCCATGCGTGCCATCGAGGGCGGCTTCGAGCTGGAGTACACGCAGCCGCTGTCCGCGGAAACCGCGCAGAACCTCGCCGCGAAGTACCAGGCCACGCAGTGGCGTTACGTGCCGACCGCGGACTACGGCGGTCCGAAGATCGACGAGCAGAAGCTGCCGGTGTCCTCGGCTACGCTGTCGGACGACGGCAAGAAGGTCACACTGCGGATCCCGGGCCTGAAGGCGGGGCACGTGGTGCACGTGCGCTCGCCGCGGCCGTTCGCCGCCGAATCCGGTGCCCCGCTGTGGAGCACGGAAGCCTGGTACACGCTGAACTCGCTCGTCGGCTCCGCGCAGGCGACCGAATACGAGGCGGAAACCGCGGGCCTGAGCGGCGGCGCGGCGGCCAACACCAACCACCCCGGTTACTCCGGGACCGGTTTTGTGGACGGTTACTGGAACCAGGGCGCGGCCACGGCGTTCACCGTGAACGTGCCCACCGAAGGGGACTACAACGTCGGCCTGCGTTATTCGAACGGCCCCGATCCGTTCTCCGGCAGCAAAACCGTGAGCGTGTACGTCAACGGTGAGAAGGCGCGGCAGACGCGGCTCGCGAGCACGGTGAACTGGGACACCTGGGCGACGCACACCGAAGCGCTCCGGCTGCGGCCGGGGAACAACGTGGTGACCTACAAGTTCGACAGCGGCGACGACGGCAACGTCAACCTCGACAAGATCGGCGTCGCGCCGGTACAGCGGGTTCCGTTGTTCAACGGGTCCGGTTTGGACGCTTGGGAAGCCCGTTCCGGTGGCCCGGCGAGCTGGCCGGTGACGGGTGGCTCGATGGAATCGCTCGGCGGTGACATCCGCACCAAGCAGAAGTTCGGTGACTTCAAGCTGCACGCCGAATGGCTGGAGCCGCAGTACCCGCCGGAGGTGACCGGCCAGGCACGCGGCAACAGCGGGGTGTTCCTGCAGGAGCGGTACGAGGTGCAGGTGCTCGATTCCCATGGTGACACCACGCCGGCCGCGGACGAGGCCGGGGCCATCTACTCGAAGCGGGCGCCGGACAGCAACCAGGCGGCCGCGCCGGGGACCTGGCAGACCTACGACATCACCTTCCGCGCGGCGCGGTTCGACGCGGCCGGTGCGAAAATCGCGAACGCGCGGGTGACCGTGGTGTGGAACGGGATCGTGGTGCACAACGACGTGGAGATCGACGGGATCACCGGCGGCAACAGCCTGCCGGAGGGCCCGTCGGCGGAAGCCGTGCTGTTGCAGGACCACGGTGACCCGGGGGAGAACCCGCGCTTCCGCAACCTGTGGATCGAGCCGCTCGGCTGAGCGTGTTCAGCGGCCGAGTATCCGGCCGGCCAGGTCCGGGACCCACTCGACGTACTCGATCTCCGCGCCGTCGCGGTGGCGTGCGTAGAGGAACCGGCCGGTCGGCCCGGCGGTCTCCGGTGTGGTGATGGCGGCGCCCGCCGCGGCCAGCGTCCGCTGGAGTTCGCCGAGGTCGTCGACGACGACCGTCGCGGTGGCGTGCGCGTACTTCGCGCGTTCCTCGGCGGGGCCGGCGATGACCAGGAAGTCACCGATCGCGGCCAGTTCCACGGCGTGGAACGCCAGCCGGAGGTCGGGCTCGGCGCCGGTAAGTTCGCGCAGCAGGGGCAGGGCGTCGTCGAGGCGGTCGGCCCAGAGACGGGCGTAGGTTTTCCGGATGCTCACGGCCTGAACGGTAGGAACCGGGGCGCGATCGCGGAAGAACGCACTTTCCGGTGAGAGGGGTGCTCGATGGGAACCGAGCAGGCCAGGGTGGACGCGCTGGCGTACGAGATCTTCCACGGGGTGTCCGGGAAGTGGGCGCTGCCGGTGCTGAACCTGATCGGCGAGCGGACGCTGCGGTTCGGTGAGGTGTACGCCGCCGCGGAGGGGATCAGCCACAAGATGCTCACCCAGACGCTGCGCGGCCTGGAACGGGACGGCGTGGTGGCGCGGCGGGTGCACCCCACCGTACCGCCGAAGGTCGAGTACTCACTGACCGAGGCGGGGCAGGCTCTGCGCGGCACGCTCAACCAACTGTGCGGATGGACCAGGCGCTACCTGGAACACATCGACGCGGCGAGGGCGGGCTTCGGGTCGCAGGGCTAGTCCACAGTGGAATGCGCGGTGTCGTAGAGGTGCCAGCCGTACAGCAGCGCGCCGACACCGAAGGCACCAAACAGGAGGCCGAACGCCACCGGCGCGCCGAGGAACAGGGCGATCACGGTGACCACCATCAGGCCCAGGCCCACCACCATCCCCGCCAGGCCCGCCCCTTGAAGTGGCGCGCCGGACGCCCGAATCACCGGCCGAGGCCGCGGGGCGGACGTGCCCGACGCCTCCGTGGGCGGCGATGACGTGGCGGGCCGCGCCGCCGGGGGAGTGGCGGAAGCGTGCTGCGCCGGGCGGGCTGGCACCCGGGCGGCGGTCGGTGTCGGCCGGGCAGTAGCGGGAGGCTGCTTCGCCGGGCTCGGTGACGGCTGGGCGGCGGGCGTTGTCGCCGGGGGAGTGCTCGGTGGGGTGGGCGGGTGCGTCGCCGGGTGATGTGGTGGCTGGGTAGCGGGCCGCGGCCGTGGTGCGGGCGCGGCGGCGCGTGCGGATGCGGCGGCGCGTGCGGATGCGGCGGCGCGTGCGGATGCGGCGGCGCGTGCGCGTGCGGCGGCGCGTGCGGCGCCCGTGGGTTCGGTGGCGCGTGCAGGAGCGGTGGCGTCTGTCGGGTCGGCGCCGCGGCTGGGGTCGGTGGAGCGTGTGGGGTCGGTGGCGCCCGTGGGGTCGTGGCGTGGGGCGAGTAGCGAGTCCGCCTCAGTGATCGGCAGTACGTCCGCGCCCAACTCCCGCGCCCGGCTGAGCCGTGGTTCCGCGGGCGAAACGTCCTCATCGTGCACCAGGTGCGTGACGGAACCGGTCAGCTTCTTCGCCAGCTGAATCCCGGCGTCCAGCACGGCGGCGCGCATCGCGTCCGCCTCCGGGGTGGTGCCCAGCACCAGCACCCGCCGAGGTTTGCCGGTGGCGCGCAGGTCCCGGACCGCCTCCGGCACCCCGAGCACGGCGGCGAGCTGCCGCAGGTCCCGTTGCTCCTCGGCGGTTACCACGCCGTCGGCCTTGGCCAGGGCCACCATCGCATCGACGAAATCCCGGTGCGCCCGGGCCGGGTCCACGCCAGCGGCCGAGGCCTGGGCCGCCAGAACTGCCGCCTCCTCGGGCGAGATGTGCCCGTCGGCGAAGGCGTCGGCGAGCAGGTCGGCGTACGAGCGTTCCCACTCCCCGCCGCTCGGCGACGGCAGGCGTTCGGCCAGCTCGCCCAGCCAGCCCTGCGTGGTGGGCGCGGCCTGCGCCGGCGGCACCACGCGGCCCAGCGGAATGATCGGCAACCGGCGGAAACGGGGCTGCTCACCCAGCGCCAGCCGATGCCTGCCGAGCAGCGAACTCAGGATCCGCCCGCACAGCCGTGCCCCGCCGAGCGCGGTCTGCGCGTCGTCGGTGCCGATCCCGAGCGCATGCGCGATGGTGGCCTGACGGTAGTTCGGCAACCGCAGCACGCTGCGCGCGGCGTCGGCGGTGCAGACGCCCGGCAGCATCGGCATCGGCACGCCCGCCCTGCTCAGTTCGGCGGCGAGCGACCGGGTTTCGTGCGACCACTCGTGCGTCACCAGCACGCTGCCACGGCACAGTTCGACGAAGTGCCCGGCCACCTCACTCAGCGCGGGTGCCGGGGCCGGGCCGACGACAGTGGCCAGCTCGGCGGCCACCGTGCCGTCCGCGCGCAGGCGCACCGCGGCGAATTCGACGATCCGGCCGGGCAGCCCGGTGGTGCGGAAACCGAGCGCGGTGAATTCCCCGGAATCCGCCGGGAAATGTCCCGACCGGGTCAGCCGGATCGGTTTGACCAGCTCGATTCCCATGCCTGCCACCTTCCGTCGGCAGGGAGATCGAGTCCGGCCGGGAAATGTGACGGTATTCGCCGTCATATCACCCGTTCGCCTCAATAACGGGTAACCGAGTGCAGAAAACCACTGCACAGCCCAGCGAACGGGTGAAGAAGCTTCATTATCGACCCGGAGCGTAACGAGTGCTGTGCGCCGGACGAGGTAGTGGAGCACAGCCTCCGCGTCCAGCGGGCGGCCAGGAAACATTCCGAGGAACGATTCCCATGCGCACCACTCCGGGCATTCCCCAGTCGACGAAGCGCCGGTTGCCGAAATGGCTCAAGGTCACGCTCACCGTCTTCGGGGTGTTATTCGTTTTTGCGCTCATTTTTGGTGAATCACCGACGGAGAAGGTGGCCGTGCCGACGGTCACCGTTCCGCCCGCGGCGACGACCACCAGCACGAGCGCGGTCCCGCGGCCCGCCGAGTACGTGGTCGCCGAGGTCACCAACGGCACCACCGTGAAGCTGACCGGGGCGGCGGGCACAACGACCGCGCGCCTCCTCGGCCTGGAAACCCCGCCCGCCTCCGGCGAAAGCTGCTTCCGCGCCGAGGCCTACGACTGGGCCAGCCAGGCGCTCACCGGCAAGGAAGTGGTGGCGGTGCTGGACGACACCAGGGACGTGGTGACCTCGCTGGTGCTGGCCGACGGCACCGACTACCTGGTCAAGGCACTGGAGACCGGCCACGCGAAGTACGCCGCCGACGTGGCGCTCGGCAGCGCGGCGGCCGGGCTGCGCGAGGCGGAGTCCGCGGCCAAGGCAGCCGGACTCGGGCTGTGGGCGCAGCCGTGTGGTGGCGTGATCACCAGCGCCCCGGAGCCCGAACCCGCGCCCGTGCCGCAGCCCGCGCCCAAGCCCACCCCGAAGCCGGAGCCGGTGGCGCCGCCGAAGACCACCGAGAAGCCCCCGGCCGCCGCGTACTACAAGAACTGCGACGCCGCCCGCGCCGCCGGGGCCGCGCCGCTGCTCGCGGGCGAACCCGGTTACAGCGCCAAGCTCGACCGCGACAAGGACGGCGTCGCCTGCGAATGATCAGGCGCGCGACCGGCCGACGTAGACGTTGCGCGCGCGGTAGAGGGTGTCGCCGGACGGCCCCGGCGACCCCGACGAACCCTCCATCTGCAGGTTCAGGATCAACCACATCGGCTTGTTCACGAAGTTCGCCGCGCGGTGCTGGCCGGCCCAGTTGCCGTCCAGGTAGTAGTGGATGTCGGCGTCGGTGGCGCTGACCTTCGCGATCCACGCCCGATAGGTGTGCCAGGCGCCCGGATTGGCCACGTTCACGATGGTGTTCGACCAGCCGCCGTTCGCGTTTTTGTAGGTGTTGAACCAGTTCCGCGCGTCACCCTTGTACTCGAGGATGTCGCTTTCCGGCGGCCAGCTGGTGGCACCGGTGAGCCAGAACGCGGGCCAGGTGCCGCGTGCCGACGGCGCCTGGAACTCGCCGCGCACCTCCCACTGCGGGAACTGGTCGCTGATCACCACCTGCTGCTTCGCGTGCAGCGCGCCGGAGTGGTAGTGGATCGGCAGGTACGGGTCCTTGCTGCTGTTGCCCTCGTTCCAGGTAATCCGGCTGGCGCGGAGCACCAGCACGCCGGAACCTTCGAGGTAGACGTGGTTGTGGTCGGACGCGCCGCCGTACATGCGCGCGGTGCCGTTGTGGTCCGAACCCCAGGGATAGCCGTAGTGCCAGGCGGCTTCGAGCGCCGGATAGCCGGAGAAGCTGCCGTTGAGCACGGTTTCCCAGGTGGCGGCCGCGGCCGGCCGGAGGCCGATGGCGGTCCCCAGCAGACCCGCTGAACCGGCGATCAGGAACCGGCGTCTGTCCGTTGCCATGACTCGGCCTCTCTGTCGGAGCGTGCCTACGGAAAGCGCTTTCAGCTTGGCGTCGCGAATGGAGCCGCGCAATCCGCCGGTCAGGTGTTAGCGCTCACAGGCCATCCGGGGAGCCGTGACCTCAGGCCCGCGTCGCCAGCCGGAAGCCGACGTCGTCCACGCGGAAGGTGGGGTGGCTGCGCCGCCGGACCGAGGCGCGGCAGCTCCAGTGCTCGTCGAACCAGCCGCCGCCGCGCAGCACCCGGTAGGTGCCGTAGACCTCGGCGTCGTAGACGTCCCAGCACCATTCCCACACGTTGCCGAGCATGTCGTACAGGCCCCACGCGTTGGGCCGCTTGCCGCCGACCTCGTGCACGCGTTCCCCGGAATTGCCGCGGTACCAGGCGATCTGGTCGATCGGGCCGTACCGCGGCCCGGTGCTGCCCGCGCGGCAGGCGTGCTCCCACTCGGCTTCGGTGGGCAGGCGGTAACCACCGGCGCCGGTGTCCCATTCGACGTCCTCGGCGTCGGCTTCGAGCTGGTACACCGGCGCCAGCCCGTCGCGCTCGGACAGCAGGTTGCAGAACCGGACCGCGTCGAGCCACGACACGCTCTCGACGGGCAGCCGCTCACCGCGGGCCGCGCTCGGCCACTCGCCGGTCACCGCCGCGTACAGCTGCTGCGTCACCGGGACCGCGGAGATCCGATAGGCCGCCAGTGCCACCGCCCAACTGCGCTGGGTCCGCCGGTCGGACAGCGTCACCCGGCCGGGCGGGATCGCGATCATCGGCTCCACGGGCGGCGACTCTAGCGGTCGAGCCGTCGGAAGTAGCGGGCGATGGGGAGTTGGGTGAACCCCGCGCGCTCGTAGGTGCGCCGGGCCGGGGCGTGCCCCGGATCGCCGCCCGTTTCGACCATGGCCAGCGTCAAGCCGTTCTCGGTGAACCACCGGAGCGCGTGCTCGGTCAGCGCCGTCGCGATGCCCCGGCGCTGGTACGCCGGATCGACCGCGGAGGCCGCCTCGGACACCCAGGCGGTCAGGTTCTCGTCCTGGCAGGCGGCCTCGACCGCACGCCGCTGATCGGCACGCAGCGCGAACTCGGTGACGGCGGGCTGGTCGGCGGGTTCGAAGGCCCGGATGCCGGTGCGCATGGGCCCAGCCTCGCATCCCGGCTTGACCCTGACCCAGCAGGAGGCTTCACGATCGCCGTCATGAGTGAGTACCGCAGTCCCGTGCCCCTGCCCGGTCCCGGGGCGACCGATCCCGGGATCTACCGGGAGATCTACCCGATGCCCATGTTCGTCATCGTGCCCACGGCCGATCTGGAGGCCTCGAAGGAGTTCTGGATGCGCGGGCTCGGTTTCGCCGATCTCTTCTCGGCACCCGGCCAGGTGACCCACCTGCGGCGGTGGGCGTTCCAGGACGTGCTGCTGGTCCCCGGTGAACCGCCCGCCGAGCCCGGCCCGATGAGCACCAGTTTCTCCTGCGTGCTCGACCAGATCAACGAGATCGCGGCGCGCTGCGAGGAACTCCGGCCCGGCAGCGTGGGTGAGCCGGTGGTGAAGCCGTGGAACTCGATGGAACTGGAGGTGATCACCCCGGAGAACGCGCGGGTGGTGATGACCGCCGCGCGGGTGTTCGACCCGGACGGCCCGGAGGCGGAGCACGTGCGCCGGATGGGCATCGAGGTGCCGCGCGGGTGACACTGGGCGGATGATCGATCCGGTTGCCGAACCGCCGCCCGGCCCCGGTGGGCTCACCGTGGGCCGGGCGGCTTCGCTCGTCGGGGTGAGCGTGAAGACCCTGCACCACTGGGACGCCATCGGGCTGGTGCGGCCGGGCGGTCGCACCTGGGCTGGTTACCGGGTGTATTCGGACGAGGACGTCGCTCGTATCCATCGGGTGCTGGTCTACCGCGAGCTGGGCTTCCCGCTCGCCGAGATCGGCCGCATTCTCGACGACCCGTCCGCCGACGCGCAGGAGCACCTGCGGCGTCAGCGGGCGCAACTGGTCGAGCGCATCGACCGGCTGCGCGAGATGGTCACCGCGGTGGACCGGATGATGGCGGCCGCACGTGGCGGCATCCGCCTGACCGTCGAGGAACAGGTCGAGATCTTCGGCGACCACTGGCAGCCGTCGTGGGTCGAGGAGGCCGAGCAGCGCTGGGGCGAGAGCAAGCAGTGGGCGCAGTACGCCGAGCGGGCCGAAGCGAGAACTCCCCAGGAGTGGAAGGAAATCGTGGCGGCCGCCGACGCGCTCCACGCCGACCTCGCCGCCGCGAAGCAGGCCGGGGTCGTGCCCGGTTCCGAGGAGGCGAACGCGCTCGCGGAACGGCACCGCGCCCAGCAGTCCGAGTACTTCGACTGCACGCATTCGATGCACGTCTGCCTCGGCCGCACCTTCGCCGGTGACCCCGGCTTCGCCGCCTACTACGACGGGTTCACCCCCGGCATGGCGACCTGGCTGCGGGACGTGATCTTCGCCAACGCCGAGGCACACGGGGTCGATCCGGACACCGCCGAGTGGGGCTGAGGACTGATCAGGAATCGAGAAGCGTGGCGGGCCGATGCTCACCTAGCGTTACCGGCATCCAGTTCGCACCCTCTCAGGAGTGATCATGACCGAAGGTTTCAAGACCGTGCTGCACCCCGTTTCGGACCTCGCCGCGGCGAAGGCCGTGTACACCGCCCTGCTCGGCACGGAGCCGCAGGCCGATTCGGAGTACTACGCCGGTTTCGACGTGGCGGGCCAGCACATCGGGCTCGTGCCGGGCGGCGGCCCGCAGGGCATGACCTCGCCGGTGGCCTACTGGCACGTGCCCGACATCGAGGCGAAGCTGGCCGAGGTCACCGCCGCGGGCGCCACCGTCAAGGAGGCCGCGCACGAGGTCGGCGGCGGCCGTCGCGTGGCCACCTTCACCGATCCCGACGGCAACGTGCTGGGGCTGCTCCAGGACAGCTGACGTACTGTTCGACCGGGTCGGGCAGCAGATGGGGACGGGAAGCATGAGCAAGGGCAAGCGGGCGCCGCAGGTCGCCGACACCCACGACGTGATCCGGGTGCACGGTGCGCGCGTGAACAACCTGAAGGACGTCTCGGTCGAGATCCCGAAGCGCCGGTTGACCGTTTTCACCGGCGTTTCGGGCTCTGGCAAGAGTTCACTGGTGTTCAGCACGATCGCCGCCGAGTCGCAGCGGATGATCAACGAGACCTACAGCGCTTTTGTGCAGGGGTTCATGCCGACGCTGGCGCGTCCCGAAGTCGACGTGCTGGAGAACCTGACCACGGCGATCATCGTCGACCAGGAGCGCATGGGCGCGAGCAATCCGCGGTCCACTGTGGGCACTGCCACCGACGCGAACGCCTTGCTGCGCATCCTGTTCAGCCGCCTGGGGAAGCCGCACATCGGTTCGCCGAACGCCTATTCGTTCAACACGCCGTCGGTGAAGGCCAGTGGTGCCATCACCGTCGAGCGTGGCAACAAGAAGACCGTGCGCGCGAGCTTCACCCGCGTCGGCGGCATGTGCCCCCGGTGCGAGGGCAGGGGAGCGGTGTCGGACATCGACCTGACCCAGCTCTACGACGACTCGAAGTCGCTGCGCGAAGGCGCGATCACCATCCCCGGGTACAAAGTGGACGGATGGTGGACGGTCGGCATCTACATCGAGTCGGGCTTTCTCGACCCGGACAAGCCGATCCGGAAGTACACCAAGCGGGAGCTGCAGGACTTCCTGTACAAGGAGCCGACGAAGGTCAAGGTCAACGGCGTCAACCTGACCTACGAAGGGCTGATCCCGAAGATCCAGAAGTCGTTCCTGTCGAAGGACAAGGAGGCGATGCAGCCGCACATCCGCGCGTTCGTCGAGCGTGCGGTGACGTTCGCGACGTGCCCGGAGTGCGACGGTACCCGGTTGAGCGAGGCGGCGCGGTCGTCGAAGATTTCCGGGAAGAGCATCGCCGATCTGTGCGCGATGGAGATCCGGGACCTGGCCGAATGGGTCCGCAAACTCCAGCAGCCCACCGTCGCGCCCCTGCTGGCCACCCTGCAGCACACCCTGGACTCCTTCGTCGAAATCGGCCTCGGCTACCTCTCCCTCGACCGCCCCGCCGGCACCCTGTCCGGCGGCGAAGCCCAGCGCACCAAACTCATCCGCCACCTCGGCTCCGCCCTCACCGACGTCACCTACGTCTTCGACGAACCCACCATCGGCCTGCACCCCCACGACATCCAGCAAATGAACGACCTGCTGCTACGCCTGCGCGACAAAGGCAACACCGTGCTCGTCGTCGAACACAAACCCGAAACCATCGCCATCGCCGACCACGTCATCGACCTCGGCCCCGGCGCCGGCAGCGACGGCGGCACCATCACCTACCAAGGCCCGCTGGCCGGACTCCGCACAAGCGGCACCCTCACCGGCCGCCACCTCGACGACCGCGCCACCCTCAAACCCGAAGTCCGCACCCCCACCGGCACCCTGGAAATCCGCGGCGCCACCACCCACAACCTCCAACACGTCGACGTCGACATCCCCCTCGGCGTGCTCTGCGTCATCACCGGCGTCGCCGGCTCCGGCAAAAGCTCCCTCCTGCACGGCTCACTACCCACCGACGCCGGAGTCATCACCGTCGACCAAACCCCCATCCGCGGCTCCCGCCGCAGCAACCCCGCCACCTACACCGGCCTGCTCGACCCCATCCGCAAAGCCTTCGCCAAAGCCAACAACGTCAAACCCGCCCTGTTCAGCCCCAACAGCGAAGGCGCCTGCCCCGCCTGCAACGGCGCCGGCGTCATCTACACCGACCTCGGCATCATGGCCGGCATCACCACCACCTGCGAAGAATGCGACGGCCACCGCTTCCAAACCGCCGTCCTCGACTACCACCTCGCCGGCCACAACATCAGCGACGTCCTCGCCATGTCCGTCGCCCAAGCCCACCACTTCTTCACCACCGGCGACGCCACCACCCCCGCCGCCCACACCATCCTCACCCGACTGGCCGACGTCGGCCTCGGCTACCTCAAACTCGGCCAACCCCTCACCACCCTGTCCGGCGGCGAACGCCAACGCCTCAAACTCGCCACCCACATGGCCGACAAAGGCGGCATCTACCTGCTCGACGAACCCACCACCGGCCTGCACCTCGCCGACGTCGAACAACTCCTCACCCTGCTCGACCGCCTCGTCGACACCGGCAAATCCGTCCTCGTCATCGAACACCACCAAGCCGTCATGGCCCACGCCGACTGGCTCATCGACCTCGGCCCCGGCGCCGGCCACGACGGCGGCCGCATCATCTACCAAGGCACCCCCGCCGACCTGGTCGCCAACCCCACCACGCTGACGGGGAAGCACCTGGCGGAGTACGTGGGCAGCTGAGCCCGGGCGAGTGGACCACTGGGCCGACTGGTCCAGACCGGTGGCCCTGGCTCGCCCGGCGGGGTGGCTGGTGATTACTGTGGACAGCGCGTCCGAGGCCTCCTAGCCCGGGCACTGGTCTCCGGTCGCGACCGCTGCTGGACCCGCCGAACCCCACTGGCGGGTCCAGCAGCCCGGACCGGCCTCCGAAACTCGCCCAGATGTCACGAATGTGGCTTTCGAGACGCTGAACGTCTCGAAAGCCACATTCGTGACACTCGAGTGAGGGGTTGCCGCGTGGTGTCAGTTCTTGCGGGCGACGCCGCCGGTCATGAAGCGCACGCCGATGGTGGTGGCGTCGGTGACGATGGTGTCCGGGCGCCACAGCGGCAGCGGCACGATGCCCGGCGGCAGCAGCTCCATGCCCTCGAAGTAGGCGGCCAGCTCGGCCGGGGTGCGCACGCGGCCGGTGCCCAGCTGCGACAGCAGCACTTCCTCGAGCTGCGCGCTCTCCGGGCTGTCGCTCAGGCGCGTGAAGTTCGTGATGAAGAAGTACGAACCGGGCGCGACCGCGTCGCGCAGGGTGCGGACGATGCCCGCCGGGTCCTCTTCGTCGAGCAGGTGGTGCAGGATGCCCACCAGCATCACGCAGACCGGCTTCGAGAAGTCGATCATCGCGTTGACCTCGGGGTGGTCCAGCACCTCGCGCGGGTTGCGCAGGTCGGCGGTGATCACCCGGGTGTTGTCGTTGTCCTGCAGCAGCGCCCGGCCGTGCGCCAGCACGATCGGGTCGATGTCGACGTAGACCACCTTGGCGTCCGGGTTGGCCTCCTGCGCCACCTCGTGCGTGTTGCGCGCGGTCGGCAGGCCGGAACCGAGGTCGAGGAACTGGGTGACGCCTTCTTCGGCGGCGAGATGGGTGACCACCCGGTGCAGGATCGCGCGGTTGTGCGCGGCGATCTCCTTCAGCTCGGGCATCACCTCGAGGCTGGCGTTCGCCACCTGGCGGTCGATCTCGTAGTGGTCCTTGCCGTCGAGCATCACGTCGTAGACGCGCGCGGCGGTCGGCACCCCGTCGTCGAGGATGACGACTTCGGATTCGGTCGACTCGGCAGACATGTGTTGGTCGCTCTCCTCACCGCTGGTCGGAAACGCACCCAGGATAGTCACTCGGGCACATCCTGTCACAGCCCGCGCGCGGCCATCTGGCGGGGCGCCAACAGTCCGATCGCGACGGCCGATTCCCGCCGGTGGGGGAGCCGCCGCTGCGCCATGGTGAGCACATGACCACATCGACGACCTCACCGGTGGCCGTGCTCGAAGGCATGTACGCGGCCGAAGCGGAGTACCTCGCCGCCGGTGGCCCCGGCCAGGCCTCCTTCGCCCCGCTGGCCCCGTTCTTCGCCACCGACGTCGTGCTGCACCAGGCCGAGGGCCTGCCCTACGGCGGGACCTGGCGCGGGCACGACGGGCTCGCTGCCTTCTTCCTGGCGATGAGCCGGACCTGGGCCCGCTTCGACCTGGCCGAGCAGGAGTTCCTGGCGACCACCAGTCCGCTCGTGGTGCTGACCAGGGTGCGGGCCCGCGCCAGGACCACCGGCCGCGACCTGGAGTTCCCGATCCTGCAGACGATCACCGTCGAGCACGGCCGGATCACCGAGATCCGGCCGTTCTACTGGGACACCGCGGCGATCGCCGCCGCCTGCTGAGCCGCTGACTTGCTGGACGCCGTCACGAGGGGGCATCGGCGGTGGCCCAGCCCAGCGCGGTTTCCACCGCCTCTTCCACGATCGGCGCCATGGTGCTCATGTAGGTGGCCGTCACGTGGTTGTCGTCCAGGTACAGCAGCACGTTCCCGATCACCGGCGGGCACACCTCCGGCTCGCAGTAGTAGTCGCTGAAGTCGAGGAAGGACACCTCGGGCGGCACGTCCTCGATGCCGAGGTACGGCGGTTCCGGGGCGAACAGGTCGGCCCGCGGTGTGCTGCACTCGGGCGCCGCCGGGCCGTTGGCGTCCACGCAGGCCGACGGCGAGAAGTTGTAGCGCGGGTTGTCGCGGGCGGCCAGCACCGGGATGCCCGCCGCGGCGATCTTGCGCCACTGCGCCACGTACCCCGGCGGGGTCCATTCGACCAGGCCCGGCCGCGCGTCCCTGGTGCCGATGGTGAACACCGCGTCCGGCCCGATGGCCAGGATCTCGTCGGCCACCGCCGCGTTCCAGTCGATGCACGGCTGGTCGCCCGGCACGCTGTCGGAGTCGGTGGAGAACGGGCAGCCACCCCGCAGCATCGAGATGATCTGCCAGTTCTTCTGCTCCGCCACCGGCCGCAGCGCGGCGATGAACTGCTGCGCGTGCGAGTCACCGGCCACCACGATCCGCTTCGACGGCGGGTCGTGGAACTCCGTCGAGCAGACCGACAGCTCCGGGTGGCGGGGCGCGATCTCGCAGTCGCCGGTGGCCGCGTACTCCTCGGGCAGGGACAGGAAGGCCGGGGTCAGCGGCGGATCGGGCGCGCCCCAGTACTGGAATCCGGGCGTGTGCGCGCGGGCGCCCGGATGGTCGGGGTCGCCCGCGGCGAGCGCGTAGCTGTCGGCCTTCCAGCGGGCGGCGACCTGCCAGCCGCCGGTGGCCAGCAGGACCGGCACCATCGCGATCGCGGCGAACCGGTAGGTGCGCACGCGCACCTGGCGCGCCGGGTTCTCGATGAAGTGGTGCGTCAGCACGGCCAGCCCCACCGACAGCCCGATGATGCCCAGCCCGCCGATCAGCCCGATTTCCGTCTGTCCACGCGCCACCAGGTAGAACACCAGGATCGGCCAGTGCCACAGGTAGAGGGCGTAGCTGAGGTCACCGGCGTAGGTCATCGGCCGCGAGCCGAGGAACCGGTCGGCGCCGAAGTTGCTGCCGCTCGCCCCGGCCAGCAGCACAAAAACGGCCGACATCAGCGGCCACAGCGCCACGTAACCGGGGAACTGCTCGCCGACGGTCAGCACCAGCCCGCACGAGATCAGCCCGGCGATGCCCAGCCAGCCCAGCACGACCCGGACCAGCCGGTGCAGTGGTACCCGGTCGATGAACAACGCGAGCAGGCCGCCGAGCGCGAACTCCCACACCCTGGTCAGCGAATGGAAGTACGCCAGCGGCTGGTCGAGGGCGGTCAGCACCACCGAGAAGGCCAGCGAACCGGCGAAGACCGCGACCAGCGCCGGGGTGAGGAACCGCCGCGCGACCAGCGCGATCAGCAGCGGCCACACCAGGTAGAACTGCCCCTGGATGGACAGCGACCAGAAGTGCTGCACCACGCTGGACTGGTCGTGCTGGGTGAAGTAGTCGGCCGAATCCGCGGCCAGGCGCCAGTTCTCCACGAAGAACGCCGACGCGAAGACCTCGCGAATGGTCTGGAACCAGCGGTTCTCCGGCAGCAGCAGCACCGATCCGGCGACCACCGCGAGCAGCACGGTCAGCGCGGCCGGGAACAGCCGCTTGACCACCTTGCCCCAGAACCGCCGGAAGCCGATCGGCCCGCGTTCCCGCGCCCGCACCAGCTGCCCGGTCAGCAGGAAACCGGAGATCAGGAAGAACACGTCCACGCCGCCGGAGATGCGGCCGAGCCAGACGTGGTAGACGACCACCAGCACCACGGCGATCGCCCGCAGCCCCTGCAGTTCGGGCCGGTAGCGTCGCTCGGTCACAGTTCCACCAGCCCCGCCCTGATCGCGTACCTGGTCAGCGCGACCCGATCCCGCATGCCGAGCTTCTGCAGGATGTTCGCGCGGTGCCGGTCGACCGTCTTCACGCTGATCACCAGCGTCTCGGCGATCTCCTTGGCCGAATGGCCCTCGGCGATCAGCTTGACGATCTCCTCCTCACGCGGGGTGAGAATGCTGTCGGGCAGCCGGTCGCCCTGGCGGTCGCGGCGCAGGTAGTCACGCACCAGCGCGGTCACCGCGCCCTGGTAGAGGAACGGCTCACCGCGCATCGCCGCCCGGCAGGCCTCCATCAGGTCCTGGTCGGCGACCGACTTGAGCACGTACCCCGAAGCACCCGCCTTGAGTGCTTCGAAGAAGTACCGCTCGTTGTCGTACATCGACAGCATCAGGATGCGGATTTCCGGGGCGCGGCGGGAGATCTCGCGGGCGGCCTGGATGCCGGTCAGCCGCGGCATCGCGATGTCCAGGATGGCCAGGTCGATTTCACCGGCCACGGCCGCGTCGATCGCCTCGGCGCCGTCGGCGGCTTCGGCGACCACGGTCAGGTCGGGCTCGGCGTCGAGAATGAGCCGGAGGCCGCGACGGACCAGCGCGTGGTCGTCGGCCAGCAGGATGCGCGTGGTCATCGGGGCACCCGCAGGCACACGTCGGTGCCGTCCGGTGTGGACTCCACGGTGAGTTTCGCGCCGATCAGCAGTGCCCGTTCCCGCATCCCGCGGATCCCCGCTCCTTCGTGGTCGATGCCGCCACGGCCGTTGTCGGTCACGCGCAACGTCAGCTCGCCGTGCCGGGCGGTCAGTGAAAGGTCCACTTCGGACGCCCCGGCGTGCCTGGCCACGTTGGTCAGGCTCTCCTGGGCGATCCGGTACAGCACCAGCTCGACGTCCGGGCTCAGCTCCGGCAGGTCGTGGTCCACCCACCGGTTCACCCGCAGCTCGCCGAACTCCCCGCTCAGCGAGTGCAGCGCGCTCTGCAGGCCGAGATCGGCCAGCACCCCGGGCCGCAGCCGCCGCGCCACCTGACGGACCTCGTCCAGGCTGTCGCGCACGGTCTCCTGCACGGCGAGCAGTTCCTCCCGCAGCTCGGCCGGGGCGCGATCGACCGTGCGCTTGAGCCCGAGCAGCACCACGGTCAGGCTCTGCCCGATCTCGTCGTGCAGCTCGCGGGCGATGCGCTGGCGTTCGGCCTCCTGCGCGGCGAGCGCGTGCGCGCTGCTCTCGCTGCGTTCGGCCTCCAGCCGGTCCAGCATGGCGTTGAAGGTGTGCACCAGGTGCGTCACGTCGCCGTTGCCGCGTTCGCTGATCCGGTCACCGGCCCGCAGCAGGTCCACCCGCTGCATCAGGGTGGCCAGCGAGTCGAGCGGGGCCAGGCTGCTCCGCACCAGCACCGCGTTCGCGCCCAGGATCAGCAGCAGGCCGATCACCAGCACCGGCAGCTCGGTGACCTGCACCGGGGAGGACACGGTGGCGGGGGAGAGGACGAGCGCCAGCGTGCCTGCGGTGAACAGCAGCCCGTTGATCACGAGCAGCCGGCGGAACAGCGCTTGCGTGGGGCGCAGTGCTCCCTCGGCGGCAGCCACACTGCGGTCGATCATTCCCTCACCCTCACCCGCCGGGCACCCGCTGTCCATGGGAGTCAACACCCATTCGGGCTAGGTGCCGGTCCGCGCGGGGCCGCCCGAATGGGTGCCCTTGCCGCTGTTGTTCCTGCGCTGACCAGCGGAAACCCTGAGCAATGCAGGTCAAGGACATCGCGGTGAACGTGCCGACCGTCACCGTCGGCGGCGACGGCACGGCGGCCGCGGCGAGCGCGAACGTGGTGGCGATCGGCATCGCCGCGCGCACCGGATCAGCTGCGTTACTTCTGGTAACGCACCCGGAGTGCCTTGGGCAGGCCAGCCACCACGCGTTCGTAGGAGTGGTCGATCAGGTCGAGCAGCTCGTCGGCGGGCACGGTGCCGTCGAGGACCACCGTGTTCCAGTGGCGCTTGTTCAGGTGGTAGCCCGCGGTGATGGCGGGGTGCTCGTGCCGCAGGTGCAGGGCCAGTTCGGGATCGCACTTCAGCGACACCCTGGGCGGTTCGTCCTTTGTGGACAGCAGGGCGAAGATCTTGCCCTCGACCTTGTAGACGTCCAGCTCGGGGCCGAACGGGTGGTCCTCCACGGCGGCGGGCAGCGACAGCGCGTGCGCGGTCACCTCTTGTGGTCCCACGGTTTCCTTCGTTCTCAGCGCTTGGGCCACTGCCAGGCCGGGCGGTCCAGTTTGCCCTGCCCGCGCAGGGTGGTGGCACCGAACTCCTTCTCCAGTTCGAGCGAGGCCACCTCGCCGGAGATCTGCTCGAGGGCGCGCACCAGCGGCTGGGCGTGCGAGACGACCACGATCTGGGCTTCCTTCGCGGCGGTGGCGATCAACGCGGCCAGCGCGGGCAGCAGTTCCGGGTGCAGGCTGGTCTCGGGTTCGTTGAGCACCAGCAATTCCGGCGGGCGCGGGCTGAGCAGCGCGGCCACCCACAGCAGGTACCGCAGCGTGCCGTCGGACAGTTCGGCGGCGCTGAGCGGGCGGAGCAGGCCGTGCTGGTGGAAGCGCAGTTCGAAGCGCCCGTCGGTGTTGCCCACGGACAGCGTGGAGCCGGGGAAGGCGTCGTCGACCGCGGTGGCCAGCGCGGTGGCGTCGCCGAACTCCTGGATGGTGCGCAGTGCGGCGGCCAGGTCACCGCCGTCGTGGTCGAGCACCGGGGTGCGGGTGCCGATGCGCGGCTGCCGCGCCGGGGCGGCGGCGTCGGTACGGAAGTGGTCGTAGAACCGCCACGAGCGGATCCGGTCGCGGACCACCAGCAGCTCGGGGCAGGCGCGGGGGTCGGCGTACTCGCTGAGCATGCTGTCGGTCAGGCCGATGCGGTGCGGGTCCTCCGCCCAGCCGCGGTCCTCGCGGATGCGCACCACCGTCCCGGCGCGATCGGCGAGCAGCGTGGCCGGGCGCAGCACCGGGCCGTGCCAGACGGCCTCGCGCTTGAACTCCGGGTCCAGGTTGAACGCCGACTCGCCGGGCACCGGCAGGCCGAGGTCGAGCGCGTACCCGAACTCGTCACCGGCGAAGCCGAGCCGCAACCCGACCGGCTTGGTGCGGCGCGTGCCCTGCACCGGCGTGCGGCCTTCGCGGACGGCCCTGCCGTGCACCTCAGGCCCGGCCCACAACGTCGAGGGCAGCCCGCCCTCGCGGGCGAGCGCGGCCACGGCACCGTTGCGGGCGGTGTCGGCGAGCAACCGCAGCGCACGGTACAAACTGGACTTGCCGCTGCCGTTGGCCCCGGTGACCACGGTCAGCCTGGCCAGCGGCAGCACCAGGTCACGCAACGAGCGGTAGTTCTCGACGGCCAGTGTGGTGAGCACGCCAGGGACGCTAACGCACCACCCCGACAGTTTTGTCTGCCTCGGCTCCGCCGAGGCGGGCGAAGCCACCGGCGCGGCTTCGCGTGGGGCCGGGTTACAGCCAGCCTGGGGCGACGAAGACCAGCCAGGTGAGCACCGGCGCCACCACGATCATGCTGAACCCCCATCGCATCAGCTTCCCGAAGACCGCCTCGCGCGTGTCCTCGGTGGCGTTCGCGACCACCAGGGCGCCGCTGGTGGAGAACGGCGACGAGTCCACCACGGACGACGAGATCGACAGCGCGATGATCAACCCCACCGCGCCCACCTCGCCGGCCAGCAGGAACGGCACCGCCAGCGGGATCAGCGCGCCGAGAATGCCGGTGGTGGAAGCGAAAGCCGACACCGCGGCGCCGATCAGGCAGATGATCGCCGCGGCCAGCAGCGGGACGCCGATGCCCGCCACCTGGTCGCCGAGGAAGGTGATCGTGCCCGCGCGTTCCATCAGGCTGACAAAGGTGACGATGCCGCAGATCAGCAGCACCGTCGGCCACGCGACCTGCGCCACCGCGCCCTTCGCGCTCTTCGGTGACGCCAGCGACAACAGCACCGCCACGGTGATCGCGGTGAAACCGACGTCCAGGTCGAAGAACAGCACGCCGATGGTGAGCGCGGCCAGCCCGGCCAGGGTGAGCGCGCGGTCGACGGTGAGCCTGCCCGCTTCGTCGTCCGAAGATTCGGTGCCGCCGGTGCTCGGTGCCGGGGTGCGTGCGGTGCCCGGCTCGCCCGCCACGGCCAGTTCCGCCACCGTTTCCCGGCCGCGCGCCAGCAGTTCGCGCCCGCCGAAGAGGAAGAACACCACCACGCTCAGCGCCACGTTGACCAGGAACGAGCTGACGAACAACAGCACCGGGTCGCCCGGCAGGTTGTTCCTGGTGACCACGCCGTTGACGATGCCGCCGAAGATGCTCATCGGGGAGAACCCGCCGGCACTGGCGCCGTTGATGATGAACAGGCCCATCAGCGACGGGTTGATCCGGTAGCGCACGGCGAAGCCCATGCCGATCGGCGCGATGATCGCCACCGCCGCGGGGACCACCGCGCCGACCGCTGTCAGCGCGGCGGTGACCAGGAACATCATCCACGGCACCAGCGCGATCCGGCCCTGCACGAGCCGGACGGCCCGGTGCACCAGCCAGTTCACCGTGCCGTTGTTGGTGGCGATGGCGAACAGGTAGGTGACCCCGACCAGGATCACGAAGAGGTCGCCGGGGAAGCCGCCGACGATGTCGTCGCTGGATTCGCCGAGCACCAGGGTGCCCACCGCGAAGGCGGCGACGAAGGCGAGCGCGCCCATGTGCACCGGGAGCACGGTGGCGATCAGGAACACCGCCACCAGCGTGGCGATCATGATGAGCTGGACCGACATGCGTACTCCCAGGGTCGGTGAGGACAACCGGGCAACTTTCCGCATTACGGAATCAAGCTTCCGTGTTGAGCGAGTATGGCCGGGGTCACACTCACCGTCAAGGCTGGCGGCCGCCCCTGGCCGCACGGCTCGACCGCACCGCCAAACCCGGGCTACAGTTCACATGGCGGTAGTTGACTTCCGTAATGCGGACACGTCCGAGAGGACCGGCCATGAGTTTCGCGGGCGGCAGGCACTTCCTGCAGATCCCCGGCCCGACCAACGTTCCCGACTCGGTGCTCCGGGCGATGGCCGCGCCGACCATCGACCACAGAGGACCCGAGTTCGGCGAACTCGGCCGGACCGTGCTCGCCGGGCTGAAGCCGGTGTTCGGCACCACGCGCCCGGTGGTGATCTACCCGGCTTCGGGCACCGGCGCCTGGGAAGCCGCGCTGGTCAACACGCTCAGCCCCGGCGACAAGGTGCTCTGCTTCGAAACCGGGCACTTCGCCACGCTGTGGCAGGAGATGGCGCGCCGGCTCGGCCTGACCGTCCACTTCGTACCGGGGGACTGGCGCCACGGCGTGGACCCCGCGCGGGTGGCCGAGCTGCTCGGCCAGGACGGCGCGCACGAGATCAAGGCCGTTTGCCTGGTGCACAACGAAACCTCGACCGGGGTGACCAGCCGGATCCCCGAGATCCGCGCCGCGATCGACAACGCGGGCCACCCGGCGCTGCTGCTGGTGGACACCATCTCCTCGCTCGGCTCGATCGACTACCGCCACGACGAATGGGGCGTCGACGTCACCGTCGCCGGTTCGCAGAAGGGCCTGATGCTGCCGCCCGGCCTCAGCTTCAACGCGATCAGCGACAAAGCCCTTGCCGCTTCGGAGAAGGCGAAGCTGCCACGGTCCTTTTGGGACTGGCGGCCGTTGCTGGAGGCCGGTGAACGCGGCTATTTCCCTTACACCCCGGCCACGAACCTGCTCTACGGCCTGCGGGAAGCGTTGCGGCTGCTGGAAGCCGAGGGCCTGCCGAACGTGTTCGCGCGCCACCTCCGGCACGCCGAAGCGACGCGTGCGGCGGTCGAGGGCTGGGGCCTCGAAGTGCTGTGCGCCGACGAACGTGAGCACTCCGCCGCGCTGACCGCGGTGGTGGTGCCCGAAGGCCACGACGCGGACAAGATCCGCGCGCTCATCCTGGACCGGTTCGACATGTCGCTCGGCGCCGGGCTGGGCAAGCTAGCCGGGCGGGTGTTCCGCATCGGCCACCTGGGTTCCTTCAACGACCTGAGCCTGGCCGGAACGCTGTCCGGGGTGCAGATGGGCCTGGCGCTGTCCGGGGTGCCGATCCGGCCGGACGGCGTCAACGCGGCGCTCGACCGCCTCGCGGCGGCGAGCCGGACCGATCGGGAGGCAAGGTGACGGGACCGCTTCACGGCATCACGGTGCTCGAGGTCGGGGTGTTCATGGCGGCGCCGTTCGCCACCGCGCAGCTGGCCGACCTGGGTGCCAGGGTGATCAAGGTCGAGTCGCGCGCGGCCCGCGACCCGGTCCGCGCCACCGGCCCGTTCGTCGGGGGAGTGAGCAGTACTTTCCTGCGGCTCAACCGGAACAAGGAAGCCGTCGAACTCGATCTCAAGTCGGACGCGGGCCGCGAGGCGTTCCTCCGGCTGGCCGCCGCGGCGGACGTGGTGGTGGAGAACCTGCGCCCCGGCGCGATGCGGCGGCTGGGCCTGGGTCCGGACGAACTGCTGGCCGCGAACCCCGGACTGGTCTACGCCTCGGCTTCGGGCTGGGGGCAGGACGGTCCGCTGGCCGAACAGCCGGGCCTGGACATCATGGCGCAGGCGCGGTCCGGGCTGATGTCGGTGACCGGCGATCCCGGCTCCGGACCGGCGAAGGTCGGCGTGCCGGTCTGCGACCTGACCTGCGGGCTGTACGTGGCGCTGGCCGTGACCGCGGCGTTGCGGCACCGCGACCGGACCGGCGAGGGCCAGCACGTGGACGTTTCCCTGCTGGAGTCCGGGGTTTCGCTCGCCGTCTGGGAAGCGGGCCGCTACTTCGCCACCGGTGAACCGGGCCAGCGCCACGGCACCGCGCACCAGTCGCAGGCGCCCTACCAGGCCGTCGAGGCGGCGGACGGCTGGGTGACCGTCGGCGCGATCACGCCGAACACCTGGGCCGCGTTCACCAAGGCGCTCGGCCGCCCCGACCTGTTCGAGGACCCGCGATACGAAAGCAGCACCTCGCGGCTCGCGCTGCGCGGCGAGCTGATCCCGGAGATCGAGCGGACCACGCGGGAGCACACCACCGCCGAACTGGTCGAGACGCTGACCGCGGCCGGGGTGCCGTGCGCGCCGATCGCCGACTACACGCAGGTGTTCACCGACGACCACCTCACCCAGCGCGAGTTCTTCTGGGACGCCGAGCACCCGGCCGCCGGGCGGGTGCGCCAGCTCGGCTCGCCCATGCGCTTCTCCCGCACGCCCGCGCGCCGGGACACGGCCGGGCCGGATTTCGGCGAGCACACCGAACAGGTGCTCGCCGAGTTCGCGCCGGTCGACGACCCCGGTGACGATCTGCTCGTCGAACTCGAAAACGACGTGCTGACCGTGACGTTCAACCGCCCGGAGTCGCGGAACGCGCTCACTTTCGCCATGTACGAAGGGCTTTACCGGGCCTGCGAACGGGCGGACGCCGATCCGGCCGTGCGGGTGCTGGTGTTGCGCGGCACCGGTGACAAGGCGTTTGTCGCGGGCACGGACATCCGGCAGTTCGCCGAGTTCCGCACCGGGCAGGACGGCATCGACTACGAAGCGAAGATCACCCGCGTGGTCGATCGGCTGGAGGCGGTCCGGAAACCGACCGTGGCCGTGGTGCGCGGGGCCTGCACGGGCGGCGGGCTCGCGCTCGCGGCGGCCTGCGACCTGCGGATCGCGGACACCGGCGCCCGGTTCGGCGTGCCGATCGCCAGAACGCTCGGGAACTGCTTGTCCGCCAACACGATCTCGCTGCTGGTGGGGCACGCCGGGCCGGGACCCGCGCTGAACCTGCTGCTGCGCGGGCGCTTGCTGGACGCCGCTGCCGCCGAACGCGCCGGGCTGCTGAGTGAGCTGGTGGCGCCGGAGGAACTGGACGAGGCGGTGGAGCGGCTGCTCGGCGACCTGCGCCGGGGCGCGCCGCTGACGCAGTGGGCGAGCAAGGAGATCGTCCGCCGCATGCGCCGCCGCCTGCTGGTGCCCGACGACGACGTGGCGTCCGCGGTGTTCGGCAGCGAGGATTTCGCCACCGGCGTGCGCTCGTTCCTCGCCGGTGAACGGCCGGACTGGTCGGGCCGCTGAAAAAGTCCGAGATCGGAATGAACCGCGACTCGGGTTGATCCGTGTGCCCGGCGTGACGGACAGCGGAGTGGTGATCGCGGGGCGCTACCGGCTGGCGGACCGCGTGGGCGAAGGTGCGATGGGCGCGGTGTGGCGCGCCGGTGACGAGCGGCTGGGCCGGGTGGTCGCCGTCAAGCGACTGGGGATCGATGATCCCCGTGCGATGCGTGAGGCGCGGGTGGCGGCGAGGTTGCGGCACCCCTGCGCGGTGACCGTGCACGATGTGGTGGACACCGCCGAGGGCACCTATCTGATCATGGAGTACGTGCCGCTGAGCCTGGCGGCGCTGCTGCAGGGCGGGCGGACGCCGCCGGTGGCCCAGGTGGCCGGGATCGGCGCGCAGGTCGCGTCGGCGCTGGCCGCGGCACACGAACTGGACATCGTGCACCGCGACGTCACCCCGGGCAACATCCTGCTCGGACCGGGGCAGACCGCGAAGATCGCCGACTTCGGCATCTCGCACGCGCCCGGTGAGGCGACGGTGACCGCGGCCGGGTACATCGCGGGCACTCCCGCCTACCTCGCGCCCGAGGTCGCCGGGGGAGCGGAAGCCACGCCGGCCTCCGACGTGTACTCCCTGGGCGCCACGCTCTACGCGGCGCTGGAGGGAAAACCGCCGTACGGCAAAGAACCGAGCACGGCGGCGATGCTGATGCGGATCGTCGGCGGTGAGATCGGTCCACCACGTCGCAGCGGGCCGTTGACCGGGTTGCTGCTGCGCATGCTCCGGCGGAACCCCGCCGAACGCCCGACCATGGCGCAGGTGCACGCCGAGCTGGCGCCACCACGGCCGCGTCCGGCGGCGTTGCCGGTGCTTTCGCCGGTGACCGGGCCGGACCCGTGGCAGCCGGTGCGCCGTGGTGGCCGCCGGTGGCGCGCGGCGGTGGTGCTCGGACTGGCCGCCGCCGGACTGGCCGGGGGCGGCATGCTCGCCGGGTACGCGGCGGGCGGCGACCACGCGGTCACCGGCACGCCCGACCTGGTTGCCGCGCCCAGCATGTGTGAAGCGCGGTTCGAGGTGACCGGCTCGTGGCCGGGTGGCTACGAGGGCCGGGTGACCGTGCGCAATGTGGACACCGCGGCCATCGACGGCTGGGCGGTGCGATGGGCACAACCCGGCGGGCACACGGTGAACCACCTGTGGAACGGCCGGATGGCCCAGCACGGCGAGGAGATCACGGTGACCGGCGTGGGGCTGGCCGCCGGGGGCAGCACCAGCTTCGGCCTGGTCGCCGGGGTGCACTCCGACAACCCGGTGCTGCCCGCGGTGGCCTGTCAGTCCTCCTGACCGGGGGCCGGCCGGAACCGGAGGTCGATCGCCTCGGTGGGGTCGCCGTCGTGGATCCGGTGCCAGCGCACGGCCTTGCCACCGGGCACGTCGTAGAGCCGGATGCCGTCGCCGAGCATCACCGGCGCCAGGTGCACGGAGAACTCGTCGATCAGGTTCCGCTCGAGGCACTGGCGGGCGAGGTCGGCACCGAAGATCTCCAGCGCCTTCCCGTTCGCGGCTTCGAGCCCGATGGCGACCGCTTCGGCGATGTCGCAGTTGAGGAAGGTCAGCCCCGGCTCGGGCACGGCGTCCTCGGGGTGGTGGGTCAGCACGAAGATCGGGCCGTTCCACGCGCCGCCGTAGGCCTGCTTGGCGGTGTTGCCCGCGCCCACCTGCGCCACACCCGCGTCGTAGCCGCGGCGGCCGGCGAGGATCGCGCCGGTGGTCTCGACGGCGTGCTCGAACACCCCTGGCGCGAGCGTCACCCCGGTTTCCAGCCAGTCCATGCGGTGGTCCGGCCCGGCGATGAACCCGTCCAGTGACATCGTCAGGTGCCACCGCACGAACGCCCCGGATTCCTTGCCCATGTCGATCTCCTCGCTGTAGTCGTCCTGCCCGTTGAGACTCGGGGGCGCGGCGAAACTCATCGGTGCCGGGCATGATGGGCCGATGACGCAGCGCGCACTGGTCCTCGGCGGCGGTGGCATCACCGGGATCGCCTGGGAATGGGGAATGCTGACCGGGCTCGCCGAAGCCGGGGTGGACCTCGGCACCGCGGACCTGGTGATCGGCACCTCGGCCGGTTCGGTGGTGGGCGCGCAGGTCGCCGCCGGGGTCGAGCCGGCCGTCCGGTACCGGGCCCAGCTCGAACCGCCCGACGGCGAGCTGGCCGCGGCGCTGGACCGCGGACTGCTGCTGCGGTTCGCGCTGGCCATGGTCGGCCTGCCGTCGCCGCGGCGGTTCCGCGCCCGCATCGGCCGGATCGCCCTGCGTGCGCACACCGAAGCGTCCGAAGCGGACCGCATCGCGGTGATCGAGTCACGGCTGCCGGTCCGCGAGTGGCCGGAGCGGCGGCTGCTGATCACCGCGGTGGACGCGGTCAGCGGCCGGTTCCGCGCGTTCGACCGGCACGACGGTGTCCCGCTGGTGCACGCGGTCGCGGCGAGCTGCGCGGTGCCGGGTGTGTGGCCGCCGGTGACCATCGACGGCCACCGCTACCTCGACGGCGGCGTCCGGTCGGGCTCCAACGCGGACCTGGCCACCGGCGCGGACCGGGTGGTGGTGCTGGCGCCGCTGCCACGCGGCATCGGCCCGATGACGCCGGTCGGCAAGCAGGTCGCCGCCCTGCGGGAACACGCGCAGGTCGCGCTGGTCAGCCCGGACCGGGCCGCGCTCGCCGCCATCGGCCGCAACGTGCTCGACCCGGCCGCGCGGGCGGCGGCGGCACGGGCCGGGTACACGCAGGCGCGGTCGGCGGTGGACGGCATCCGCGCGGTCTGGGCATAGGGTGGGCGGTGATGGCTGACGAGAACGCGGAATTCGCCCGGCTGACCCGGGTGCTGCTCGACGCCGAGACCACGGCCGGGGTGCTGGAGCGGGTGGTCGACGCGGCGTACCGGGTGGTGCCCGGTGCCGAGCTGGTCTCGATCACGCTGCGCTCCCCGGACGGGCGCTTCCACACCCCGGTCGAGACCGCGCCGGTCGCGCTCGAACTCGACCAGGTGCAGTACGACACCGGCGAGGGACCGTGCCTCGACGCCGCGCGTCCCGACGGGCCCGCGTGCGCGCACAGCGTGAACCTCGGCACCGACTCACCGTGGCCGCGGTTCGGCCCGGCGGCGGCCAGGCACGGGTACCACGCCGTGCTGTCCACCGCGCTCGTGCCGGACGCCCGCCCACCGCGGCTTTCCGGCGCGCTCAACATCTACCGCGCATCCGACGGCGATTTCGGCCAGGACGCCAGGGAAGTGGCGCTGCTGCTCGCGACCCACGCGTCGCTGGCGCTCGCGCGCACCGAGGCGGTCACCCGCGCCGAACTCGAAGCCGTCCAGCTGCGCCGGGCGATCGACAGCCGTGACGTGATCGGGCAGGCGAAGGGCATCCTGATGGAGCGGCGCGGGCTGTCCGCCGAAGACGCCTTCGCCTTCCTGCGCCGCGCTTCGCAGACGCTCAACGTCAAGCTCACCGAGGTGGCCGAGACGCTGGCGGCCCGGCGGGCGGACCTCGACGAATCGCGTTGATCGCACCCAGGGTCACCTTTCGCAACAATTCGTGTTCGCTTCGCTTCACCGTCGCCCGGCGGTGTTTCACTGACCTGCATGCAGCCGGCAGCCTCGGTCCAGACGTCCCAGCTGAGCTTGGTGCACTCGTACCTGTTCCTCCGGCGCGCGGTCGGGGTGATCGGCCTGGCGCTGCCGGTGGTGCTCATCGCCGGGAAGCTGCTGATCGAGGGCGGTGACCTGCTGCCGTCGATCAGCGGTTACTACCACAGCGTGATGCGCGGGGTTTTTGTCGGCGCGATGTGCGCGGTCGGCACCTTCCTGTTCTCCTACCGCGGGCACGACCGGATCGACGACCTGTGCGGTGACGTGGCCGCGGTGGCGGCGATCGGGGTCGCGTTGTTCCCGATCGCCGGTCCCGATCCGACGCCGGGCCAGCGGGTGGTGGAAACCGTGCACGTGGTGTGCGCCGCGGTGTTCTTCGTGACGCTGGCGGTGTTCAGCCTGTTCCTGTTCACCAGGACCGGCGGTGAGCCGACGCGGCGCAAGACCTGGCGCAACCGCGTCTACCGCACCTGCGGCGTGGTCATGCTGGTCTGCCTCGTGCTCATCGCGCTCGAGGGACTGTGGCTCGCCGACGAGCTGGCGGCGCTGAAACCCGTGCTGTGGCTGGAATCCCTGGCCATCTTCGCGTTCGGCGTGGCGTGGTGGATCAAGGGCGAGACGCTGTTGCGCGATCCCTGACCCGGACCGCCGGTGCGCAGGCACCGGCGACCAGCAGCATCACCAGCACCACCACCAGCGCGTTGCGCAGCCCGGCGTACTCGCCGAGCAGGCCGAGCAGCGGCGGTCCCACCAGGAAGGCGAGGTAGCCGATCGTGGCCACCGCGCTGACCCGCGCCGTCGCGTTGTCCGGTTCGTCCCCGGCGGCCGAAAGCGCGACCGGGAAGCCCAGTGAGGTGCCGAGCCCCCACAGCACCACGCCCGCGGCGGCGAGTTCGATGCCCGGGGCGAACACCACCAGCGCGACCCCGGCGGTGGCGATCACCGCGCTGCCGCGCATCGCGGTGGTGCGGCCGAACCGGGCGAGCAGGCGGCTCCCGCTGAACCGCCCGATCGACATCGCCAGCCCGAACAACGCGTAGGCCACCGAGCCGACGGTGGCCGTGGCACCGAAGCCGTCCACGGTGATCAGCGGCAGCCAGTCGTTGGCCGAGCCTTCGGCGAGCGCCATGCCGAGCACGATCACGCCGATCAGCACCACCCGCGGTTCCCGCCAGACCTTCGCGCCCGCCTTGCCACCGGTGTCCTGCTCGGCGGGCGCGTGCGCGGGAATGCCGCGCACCGCCCAGATCGACACCGCCGCCATCAACGCGGCCGAGGTGCCGACGTGCAGCGCCACCGACACGGCCAGCGCGTTGAGCGCGATCCCGGCGAGGGCACCGGCGAAGGTGCCGATGCTGAAGCAGCCGTGCATGGCGGGCAGCACCGAGGCGCCGAGCGCGCGTTCGATCTCGGCGCCTTCGACGTTCTGCGCCACCTCCGACGCCCCCATGCCGAGGCCGAAGAAGGCCAGCCCGCCGCAGACCAGCCAGCCCGCGCCGGCCGCCGCGCCCGCCGCGATGAGCAGCAGCCCGCCCACCATGGCCACCGCGCCGAGCGCGATCACGAACCGGCCGCCCCTGGCCACCACCAGCTTCCCGGCCACCGCGATGCCGAACAGCGAACCGACCGACAGGCCCGCGATGATCACGCCCAGCTGCGCGGTGGACGCGCCGACCGCGTCGCGGATGGCGGGTGTCCTGGTCACCCACGAGGCGAAGGTGATGCCGGTGAGCAGGAACATGGCGAACAGGGCGGCACGCCACCGCCGGATCTCCGGGGTGCTCATGAGGCGGTGATCCGGTGGACCGCGCGCCGCACCCGCTCGGCGTCGAAGGGCTCGGTGGACAGGTGGCTGTGCAGCACCATGCCCTCGATCAGCGCGTCGATCTCGGGCGCCGAGTCGGCCGGGAAGTGCCGCGCCAGCGAGCGGCGGCTGGCGTTCATCCAGTCCTGGATCAGCTCGCGGAAGGCGGGCTTGCGAATGGCCAGCACGTAGAGCTCGACCATCAACAGCAGGTCGCGGTCGAAGCCGAGGCTCTCGTCGCAGATGATCCGGACCACGCCCTCGCGGCCGTCGCCGCCTTCGGGAATGGCGGCGAGCGCGGCGTCGAACCGGCCGTGCATGCGCTCGGCGAGCCGGGTGAAGGCCAGCCGCAGCAGTTCGTCGAGGCTTTCGAAGTGGTAGGTGAGCGAGCCGAGCGGCACGTCGGCGGCCTCGGCCACGGTGCGGTGGGAAGTGCCGGCCACCCCGCGTTCGGCGATCACGTCGATGGCCGCTTCGATGATGCGCTCACGCCGTTCCGGGTCGAACCGCCTGCGGCGTGCGGATTGTGCGGTCATGCCACTCCACTCCGGTCGATGCGTACGACTGTACACATCGGCGGCGGGTGAACCACCGGCCCCCGCCGGCCGTGCTATCCGGCAGGACCACCGGAAAGGACTTCCCGTCAGTGAGCGAAGAATCCGCGACCCGGCCGGTGAGGCGGCTGCTCGCGCGCGCCGGGCTGGTGGCGGCCGCGCTGCTGGTGTTCGCCGCGCTGGTGGTGCCGGACGAACCGGACCGGCTGACCCCGGGCGCGTTCGCGCGGATCCCGGTCGAAGCGCTGGCCGGGATGGCACTGGTGCTCGTGCTGCCGGTGCGCCCGCGGCGGGTGCTCGCCGTGCTCGCCGGGGCGCTGCTCGGCGTGGTCACCCTGCTGAAACTGATCGGCATCGGCTTCCGGATCGCGCTGGACCGCCCGTTCCACCCGGTGTTCGACTGGGCGCTGTCCGGGCCCGCGTTCGACCTGATGGTCACTTCGCTCGGCCAGGCCGGTGCGCACGCGGCGGCGGCCGGGATCGTGGTGCTCGCACTGGCGCTGGTGGTGCTGCTGGCCCTGTCGGCGGTGCGGCTGGCACGGCTGGTGGCCGGGCACCGGACGACCTCGACCCGCGTGGTTTCGGTGCTCGGCGCGGGGTGGATCGGCTGCGCGGTGACCGGGGTGCAGTTTGTGCCCGGTGAGCCGGTCGCCGCGAACAGCGCGGTCGCGTTCGCCTACGAGGACCTGCGTCAGGTGCGCGCCGATCTGCGTGATCAGGAGGCGTTCGCGGGGGAGTCCGCCGCGCCGGACCCGTTCGCCGCGGTGCCGGGTGACCAGCTGCTGACCGCGTTGCGCGGCAAGGATGTGGTGTTCACCTTCGTGGAGAGCTACGGCCGGTTCGCCGTGCAGGGGTCCGACGTGGCCGCCCGGATCGGCCCGCTGCTCGACGCGGGCACCGACCGGCTGCGTGCCGCCGGATTCCACGCCCGCAGCGCCTTCCTCACGTCGCCGACCACCGGCGGGGGCAGCTGGCTCGCGCATTCGACACTGCAGTCCGGGCTGTGGATCAAGAACGAGCAGCGCTACGACACCCTGCTCGCGAGCGACCGGCTCACCCTCGGCGGCGCGTTCCAGCGGGCGGGCTGGCGCACGGTCGGCGACGTCCCGGCGCACACGCGGGACTGGCCGGAGGGCGAGTTCTACGGCTACGACCGGTACTACGAAGCACGCAACGTCGGCTACCAGGGTCCGTCGGCTTCGTACGTGACGATGCCCGACCAGTTCACCCTGTCCGCCTTCCATCGCAACGAGCGCGCGGTGGACGGCGACCAGCCGGTGATGGCGGAGATCGACCTGGTGTCCAGTCATTGGCCGTGGGCGCCCCCGCCGCCGGTGCTCGACTGGGCCGCGGTCGGTGACGGCTCGGTCTACCACTCGCTGGGGCGGCCGCCGGTCGAGGGCATGTGGTCGGACCCGGCGCTGATCCGCGGCGCCTACGCCGAAAGCGTGGCGTACTCGCTGGCTTCGCTGCTGTCCTATGTGGAGACTCACGGCGGCGGCGACCTGGTGCTGGTGTTCCTCGGCGACCACCAGCCTTCGACCATGGTCACCGGGGAGGGCGCCGACTGGGACGTGCCGGTCACGCTCGTCGCGCGGGACCCGGCGCTGCTCGACCGGGCCGCGGCGTGGGGGTGGGAGGCGGGCCTGCGACCGGGACCGGGTGCGCCGGTCTGGCCGATGCATGAGTTCCGTGACCGGTTCCTGACCGCGTTCGCGAGGTGAGCCGCTTGCCCGCGACCACGATCCGGCATACTCTCGGCATCGAGATGGTGTGAACATTTGAAATGCGGGGAGTACTTCCGGATGGCAGCCGGTGAGCGGGCACGGTGCTCCTTCTGCGGGCGCGGGCAGCACCAGGTGGGACGGCTGATCGCCGGCCCGTCCGGGGTGCACATCTGCGACGAGTGCGTGGGCGAGTGCACGGCGCTGATCGCCGAGCCCGCTGCGCGGGGGACGGCGGAACTGCCGCGCCCCCAGGAGATCCGCGCGTACCTCGACCGGTACGTGGTCGGCCAGCCCGCCGCCAAGCGCGCGCTGTCGGTGGCGGTCTACAACCACTACAAGCGGATCGAGCGCGGGGCGGCGGCGGCCGGGCGGCACGCCAAGGACAACCAGGCCGAGCCGGTCGAACTCGGGAAGTCGAACGTGCTGCTGCTCGGGCCGACCGGCTGCGGCAAGACGCACCTGGCCAGGACCCTGGCGAAACTGCTGGACGTGCCGTTCGCGATCGCCGACGCCACCGCGCTCACCGAAGCCGGGTACGTGGGCGAGGACGTGGAGACCATCCTGCTCAAGCTGATCCAGGCCGCCGACCACGACCTGGCCCGCGCCGAGACCGGCATCATCTACCTCGACGAGGTGGACAAGCTCGCGCGCAAGTCAGAGCACCCGTCGCTCACCAGGGACGTGTCCGGGGAGGGTGTGCAGCAGGCGCTGCTGAAGATCCTCGAGGGCAGCGTGGTTTCGGTGCCGCCGCAGGGCGGGCGCAAGCACCCGCACCAGGAGTCGCTGCAGTTCGACACCACGAACGTGCTGTTCATCGCCGCGGGCGCGTTCGACGGCCTGGAGCGGACGGGCGAGCGGCGTGGCTTCGGCTTCGGCGCGGACCTGCGCACCGGCGGGCTGCCGCCGGTGCAACCCCAGGACCTGGTGCGGTACGGGCTGATCCCGGAGTTCGTCGGCAGGCTGCCGGTGCTTTCGGCGGTGCGGCCGCTCGACCGCGCGACGCTGGTGCGCATCCTCACCGAACCCCGTGACGCGCTGATCAAGCAGTACCGCAAGCTGCTCGCGCTCGACGGCGTCGATCTCCGGTTCACCGGCGAGGCGGTCGAGGCGATCGCCGAGCAGGCACTCCTGCGCGGCACCGGCGCGCGGGCCACTCGGGCCGTGCTCGAAGAGGTGCTGCTGCCGGTGATGTACGAGGTGCCGAGCCGCGACGACGTGACTGAGGTGGTCATCGGCCGTGAGACCGTGCTGGACCGCGTCCGCCCGGTGGTGGTGCCGAGGGCGAGCTGGTCGGCGTGACTCACTGGCGCACGCGGTCGCGTTCCCAGCGCAGGAACACCCCGGAGGCCGCGGAAATGCTGGTGAGCAGCCAGACCAGCACACCGGCGTCGTCGGTGACCCCGAGTACCGGCAGCAGCTCGGGCACCAGGTCGATCGGCGAGACCAGGTACACCAGCGCCACTGCCCACAGCGCGATCCGGCTCTTCGGCAGCCCGGTGTAGCCCTCGCGGCGGGCACGCAGCAGCCGGGGCAGCGCGCGGGCGCGTTCGAGCACGTTCCCGGCGGGCTCGGGCTCACCGGCGGCTATCCGGCGCCGCCGCTTCGCCGCGCGCCAGGCCAGCCCGCCCGCGAACACCACCGCGCCGAGCACGGCCAGCCCGATGCCGAACCCGGTCGCCGGGAGGCCGAGCACGTCGGCGTCCCGGAAGAGCAGGGTCGACACGCCCAGTACGACAAGCAGAACACCGAGTAAGGCCACGTTTCGAGTCTAGGCGCGGCGGGCGATGGTCGTCGCCTTGACGTAGGCCGAGGAGGCCGGCAGGTAGGCCAGGATCAGGAAGGCGATCATGCCGACGATGACCACCGTCGCGTGCGCGTAGCCGAGCGGCTGGAGGCTCGCCGGGATGCTCATCGTGTAGGCGTCGTGGAAGTAACTGTCCACTCGGGACAGCAGCAGTGCGCCGCCCGCGGCGCCGAGCAGGCCGAACAGCAGCCACAGCACGGCGAAGACGGCCAGCGTGGTCCGCGCCCCCGAACTGCCCTTGCGCAGTTGCAGGCCGAGCACGATCCACAGCACGGACAGCAACGCGAAAACCGCCAGCACGGCGGCAAAACTGCCCAGCACGTACGGCGAGACCGCCTCCGCGGACTCCCGCTTGGCCTGGGTGAACGCGGTGCCGTCGTCACGGGTGGCGGTGCCGTCGGCGACACCGCCGATCCAGCTCATCATGCTGACGCAGGCGGCCACGGTCAGGCCGATCACCACCACCGGCACTCCGATGGCGAGCAGGGAGGCGGCGGTCAGCGAGGCGGGCCGCGCGGGTGCGTGCGGGGAGGCGTGGAGCGAGGTCACCCGGGCACCCTAGGAATCGGCGCCCTGCCTCGTCCGCCGGACCTAACTGGCGTTACCTGATCGAGATCAGCGGGCCGCGGTGGCGCCCGGCCAGCACGTCGCCGTGGCACTGCAGGGGCGCGCACCAGCAGCCGAGCGCCCGCCCGCGCAGTTCACCGAGGCCCAGCCGCCGCAGCAGGTGCGGTTGCTGGTCCAGCCACTCCTCGTACAGGCGCACCGCCAGCGCGCGATCGGTCCTGGCCTCGGCCACGAACGGGCTGGCGAAGTCCGACTCCGGCCACGAGTGCCTGGTCCCGGCGTGGCCGATGTAGGTGAGCAGGCCGGCCTCGGCCAGCCACGGCACCAGCCGCCGGTGTGGCCCGTTCTTCCGGACGTTGACCACGGTGGCCTGCCCGCCGAGCACCAACTCGGCGCGTTCCTGCTCGTCCTCGGTCCACCGGGACGCCTGCTCCGGCAGTCCGCTGCACGTCATGGCCCCACCCTAGGTGCGGCTCGGGGCCAGGCAACTCGATCAAGGCGATCCGGGGCCGGTTTCCCGGGTGGTGAGCAGCCAGAACTCGCGCATCACCGCCGGGACGGCCGGGCCGTCCGAGGCCAGCTGGGTGAGCAGGACGGTGACCGTGCCCGCCGACGGCACCAGGTGCGCCGTGGTGCCGGTCCCGCCGACCCAGCCGTACCGGCCCGGCACGATCCACGGATCGACCGGGTCGACGTCCACCGCGCCGCCGAACCCCCAGCTCTGGCCCTCCAGGAACAGTTCACTGCCTTCGCGCTGGGCCCGGGTGAGCTGGTCGGTGGTCAGCCGCCGTACCGAGTCCGCGGACAGCACGTGCTCACCACCGGCCAGCAGCATCCTCGCGAACCGGTGCCAGTCGCGGGCGGTGGAGACCAGGCCACCGGCACCGGACGGGAACGCGGGCGGGGTGCTCCACTGGCCTTGGGGGCCGTCGGCTGGTTCGAAGCCGCCGGGGCCGGGGCGGTAGTAGGTGGTGAGCCGGTGGCGGTCGCGTTCCGGCACGGAGAACCCGGTGTCGATCATGCCCAGCGGCTCGAACACCCGCTCGGCGAGGAACTCCGGCAGTGACTGGCCACTCGCCCTGGCGATCAGCACGCCCTGGAGGTCGGAGCAGGTGTTGTACAGCCACGCGCCGCCCGGCTGGTGGACCAGCGGGACGCGGGCCAGCGCGGCAAGCCACTCGTCCGGCGGCGGCACGTGCTGGGGTTCGCGGCCGTCGCGCTGCACGCTGAAGAGGGCCTGTACGGCGGGGAGGGAGAAGTCCGAGGAAAAGCCGTAGCCCGCGGTCGAGGTGAGCAGGTGCGCCACGGTGATCGGCCGGACCGCGGGCACCACGTCGTCGACCGGCCCGCCGGGAGTCCGCACCACCATCGGCGATCCGAGTTCCGGCAACCACTTGGCGACGGGGTCGTCGAAGGTCAGCACCCCGGCCTCGACCAGCACCAGCACCGCGGCGGCGACGATCGGCTTGCTGATCGAGGCGAGCCGGAAGATCGAGTCGGCGGCCATCGGCGTGGCGGTCTCGATGTCGGCGTACCCGGCCGTGCGGATCTTGACCTCGTCACCGCGTGCCACCAGCGCCACCGCGCCGGGGACCGATCCGGTGGTGACGTGGGTGTCCAGCAGTTGCTGCAACTCGTCCATACCCGGACAGACCAGCGACGAGCGTGAAACTCACCGGCCAGCGAGTCCGCTGGCCGGTTCTCCTCATCGCTCAGGCCGGGTTGAGCAGGCCGGTGGGTACGTCCACGAAGCCGGTCGGCAGTGCGCGCGGTCCCCAGTGGCCCGGATAAGAGGGATGCCCAGGGTAGCCGGGAAAGCCCGGCGTCCCGGGGTAACCGCGATACGGCTGGTGGTGCCGCCGCAGCAGGCGGTCGCCGACGACGGTGCCGAGGTAGTCGCCGGTGGTGGTGACCGCGTCGGCGTCGCCCCACGGGAACCAGCCGATCCATTCCGCGCGCGAATTGAACAGGAACCGGTCGCTCTCCCGGCGGCGGAAGGCGATCCACAGTCCGGACGAGTCGTAGTAGTGGATCGCCATGCCGCCTCCCGGGGGTCATCAGGGACTCGCCACGGGCTCCGGCTTCGTTACCGGCGCCGCGCGCAGCACGCGGCGCAGGGCGAACGTGCCCAGTATGCCCAGCACCGACACCACGATGAGGAAGATCAGCCCGGTCAGCGCGGAACCGGTGGCGTCCACGACCGCCGCGATGCCCATCGGGCCGAAGCCGCCGCCGAGATTGCCGATGCCGTTGATCGCGCCGATCCCGGCCGCCGCGGCCGCACCGGAGAGGAACCTCGGCACGATGCCCCACATCACCGGCTGCGCCGCGTACCCGCCGACCGAGGCCACGCAGATGCCCAGCATCTGCAGCCACGGGCTGCCGGAGAACGCCGCCACCAGGAACCCGCCCGCGCTCAGCCCGAGCATCAGCGCCAGCCAGCCGAACGGCGTGCCACGCGTTTTCGCCAGCTTCGGCACCACCACCAGCCCGGCCATCACGCACAGGTACGGGATCGCCGAAAGCAGCCCGACCGAGAACCCGGACAGCTCACCGAAGCCGTCGACGATCGTGGGCAGCCAGAACGCCAGGCCGTAGGTGGCCAGCGGGAAGCAGAGGAAGAACACGGCCAGCGAGACCACGCGGCGGTCCTTGAGCACCGCCCACGGATTGTGCGGCTGCGAGCCGACCTCCGCCGCTTCCTCGTCGAGCCGCGCTCGCACCCAGCCGCGTTCGGCGGGCGTGAGCCAGCGCGCGGTGTCCGGTTCGCGCGGCAGCAGCCAGAGCACCACCGGCGCGGCCAGCACCGCGGGCACGCCGGTGGCGAGGAAGATCCACTGCCAGCCGTCGAGCCCCCACACGCCGTGCAGGTCGTTG
The DNA here is from genome assembly GCF_003312875.1 of Amycolatopsis albispora. Classification (NCBI taxonomy): domain Bacteria; kingdom Bacillati; phylum Actinomycetota; class Actinomycetes; order Pseudonocardiales; family Pseudonocardiaceae; genus Amycolatopsis; species Amycolatopsis albispora. The sequence continues at coordinate 2,267,932 of NZ_CP015163.1, read as the reverse complement.
AGCCCGCCCATGAGCGGATTGCCGATGATGAACGAGACCGGGCCGGCCAGCATGAACAGCCCGATCGCGGTGCCGCGGTGCGCCGACGGGAACCAGCGGGTCAGGTAGTAGAGCACGCCGGGGAAGAAGCCCGCTTCGGCCGCGCCGAGCAGGAAGCGGGCCAGGTAGAACTGCCAGGTTTCGCTGACCAGCGCGGTCGCCACGGTGACCAGGCCCCAGGTGAGCATGATCCTGGCCAGCCAGCGGTGCGCGCCGAACCGGTGCAGCGCGAGATTGCTCGGCACCTCCAGCAGCGCGTACGCCACGAAGAAGAACACCTGGCCGAGGGTGAACACGGTGGCCGAGAGGCCGAGTTCGGCCTGCAACGTCAGCTTCGCGAAGCCGACGTTGGACCGGTCGATGTAGGCGATCACGTAGAGCAGGCCCAGCAGGGGCAGCAGGCGCAGGGTGATCTTGCGGATCGCGCCGCGGGGGATGTCGGCTTCCAAAGGTACGACCCCATCGTCGTGGTGTTCGAGATTTCGAACAACGTGCGGTATGTGAGCGAACCCTAGAAGTGGACTGCGCCGGATGTCAACGGCCCGTTGTGCGGCCGGCCGGACCTCGGTTGACAGCGGGCGACGGCGGCCAGCTGAATGTTAGCGCTCACATGTCAGGTATCTGCCGGATCTCTGCGAGAGGACAGCGATGTCCAGACGATCACTGCGGCTCGGGCTCTCCCTGGCCGCGCTCACCGCGCTGACGGTCGTGCCCGTGCCGGTGGCCGCGCAGGCCGAACCCGCCTACCGGCTCGAGATCGATCCGGCGGCGGCCGGACCCGACCTGCCACGCAGCATGTACGGCGTGTTCTTCGAGGACATCAACCACGCCGCCGACGGCGGGCTGTACGCCGAGCTGGTGCGGAACCGGTCCTTCGAATTCGACCGCGCGGACCACGCCTCGTTCACCGGGCTGACCGCGTGGACCCCGGCCACCACGGGCGGCACCGCCACCGTGGCCGACGACGAGGGCAGGCTCAACGAGCGCAACCGCCGCTACCTCCGGCTGGAGGTGACCGGCGATTCGTTCGCCGTGACCAACACCGGGTACAACGCGGGAATCGCGGTCGAACGCGGGAAGCGGTACGACTTCTCCGTGTGGGCCCGCGGCGACGCGCCGCTCACCGCAAGTCTGACCGACGCCGATGGCACGGCGTTGGCGCGGCCGGTGCTGGTCACGTCGCGGGCGGGGGAGTGGGCCAAGTTCACCGGCAGCTTCACCGCACGCGAGTCCAGCGCGACCGGGCGGCTCACGGTGAGCGCGGGCGCGTCGGTCAGCCTGGACATGGTCTCGCTCTTTCCCCGGACACCTACAAGAACCGGCCCAACGGCCTGCGGCCCGACCTCGCGGAGAAGATCGCGGCGCTGAAGCCGGGCTTCGTGCGCTTCCCCGGCGGCTGCCTGGTCAACACCGGCAGCCACGAGGGCTACGAAGCACCGGGCTGGGAGCGCCGCCGCTCGTACCAGTGGAAGGACACCATCGGCCCGGTCGAGGAACGCGCCACCAATGCGAACTTCTGGGGCTACAACCAGTCCTACGGGCTCGGGTACTACGAGTACTTCCAGTTCGCCGAGGACATCGGCGCGATGCCGCTGCCGGTGGTGCCCGCGCTGGTCACCGGGTGCGGGCAGAACCAGGCCACCGACGACCCGGAACTGCTGCGGCGGCACATCCAGGACACTTTGGACCTGATCGAGTTCGCCAACGGCCCGGCCGACTCGCCGTGGGGCGCGCGGCGCGCGGAAATGGGGCACCCGGAACCGTTCGGGCTGACGCATCTCGGCGTGGGCAACGAGGAGAACCTGCCGGACGAGTTCTTCGCGCGGTTCACCGAATTCCGCAAGGCGATCAACGAGAAGTACCCGGAGATCACCGTGATCAGCAACTCCGGCCCCGACGACGCGGGCGCCACCTTCGACCGCGCCTGGGAGCTGAACCGGGCGGCCAAGGTGGACATGGTGGACGAGCACTACTACAACAGTCCACAGTGGTTCCTGGAGAACAACAACCGGTACGACACCTACGATCGCAACGGGCCCAAGGTGTTCCTCGGTGAATACGCCTCGCAGGACAACCGCTTCGCCAACTCGCTGGCCGAGGCCGCGTTCATGACCGGGCTGGAGCGCAACGCCGACGTGGTGCGGCTGGCTTCGTACGCGCCCCTGCTCGCCGACCGGGACAACACCCAGTGGCGCCCGGATCTGATCTGGTTCACCAACGCGGCGTCGTGGGGCTCCACCAGTTACGAGACGCAGAAGCTGTTCATGACCAACGTCGGTGACCGCGTGGTGCCGAGCACGGCCACGCCGACGCCGATCGTGAACGGCCCGATCACCGGCGCGGTGGGCCTTTCGACGTGGGCGACCAGCGCGCGCTACGACGACGTCACGGTGACCGCGGCCGACGGCACCCCGTTGTTCGCCGACGACTTCTCCGCGGGCGCCGGGAAGTGGACGAACATCAGCGGGCGCGGGAACTGGACGGTGGACGGCGGCGCGTACGTCCAGTCCGATGTGGCCGCCGAGAACACCATGGTCACCGCCGGGGACCCGAGCTGGCGGAACTACGACCTGTCGGTGAAGGCGACCAAGCAGGCCGGGGCGGAGGGCTTCCTGGTCGGCTTCGGCGTGCGCGGCAGCGGTGACTACTACTGGTGGAACCTGGGCGGCTGGGCGAACACGCGCTCGGCCGTGGAGAAGGCCACCGGCGGGGCGAAGCAGACCCTGGTGGAGAACGGCACGCGGATCGAGCAGGGCCGGACCTACGACCTCCGGATCGAGGTGCGCGACCGCCACGTCACCCTGTACCTGGACGGCGTCGAATGGGGCGAGTTCACGGACGACAAGGTGGCCGAGCCGTTCCGCCAGGTGGTGACCAGGGATCTCGCCACCGGTGAGCTGATCGTGAAGGTGGTCAACGCGCAGGCGTCGGCCGCCCCGACCCGGATCGACCTGGGCGGCACGCGGGTCGCGCCGCGGGGGCGGGTCACCACACTGGCGGGCGCGCCGGACGCGGTGAACACCGAAACCGCCACGCCCATCCGGCCGGTCGAGTCCACTGTGGACGGGCTGTCGTCGTCGTTCGACCACACCTTCCCGCCGCATTCGATCACCTTCCTGCGCCTGCGCCCCCTCCCGTAGGCGTCCGTGCAATGAATGTGGCTTTCATAGCGCCAGACGCTATGAAAGCCACATTCATTGCGTTCGGAGGACCTAGCGGAGGGTGCGGACGACCCGGTGGTGTTCCGCCGGGTTCAGCGGCAGCACGGTGCCGTGCCGCGGCGACGACGGCAGGTCGTAGGCCGGCGGCACCGTCCACCGCCCCGAGGTGAGGTCGGTGGTCTCGAACGGCACGTACCCGCGCCCGCCGAACTCGTCGATGAACAGGTACCACTTGTCCCCGGTGTTCGCCTTGAACACCGTCGGGCCCTCCCCGCGGCTGATGGCGCCCTTCCCGATGCAGTCGGCGACGAAGTCCCACGACGGCGCCAGCAGGTCCGCCGAGCTCTCCTGCAGCACGAACTTGCTGCACGGCGTGGACGACGACGGGTTCCGCTCGTCCTTGGTGAGCCGGTGGTACACCCCGTCCGCCTCGATCACCGTCGAGTCGATGACCGAATAGCCCGGATCGTTCCACACGCGTGCCTCGCTGAAGTGCACGAAGTCCGTGGTGGTCGCGTACATCATCCGGTTGTAGCTGTCCCCGAGGTGCTGCGGGTCGTTCTCCGCGTACAGCTTCGACGCCCAGAACACCACGTACGAACCGGTCGCCGCGTTCCAGTACGCCTCGGGCGCCCAGGTGTTCCCGGCGGTCGGCGGCGAGACCCGCACCGAGCGCTGCGCTGACCAGTGCACCAGGTCGGCCGATTCCCAGACCATGATCGACCGGCTGCCGGTGCGCTGCACCTGGTCCCAGTTCCCGTTGCCGTGCATCCGCAGATCGGTGGCCAGCAGGTAGAACCGGCGCCCGTCGGCCGAGCGCAGCAGGAACGGGTCGCGGACACCCCGGTCGCCCAGGGTGGAGGTGAGCACCGGCTGGCCGCCGTTGAGCTCGTCCCAGGCCAGCGGGTCGTCCCCGCGGCTGGCGGCGAAGTAGATCTGCTCGCCGTCCGGCGTGCCCTCGCCGGTGAAGTAGGCGAACAAATACCCGGAATTCGGTGTGGCGGCACCGGCTTCCGGGACGCTGAAAAGTCCTAACAGGACAGTTATGGTGAGCAGGAGGCGGGTCGGCATCTTCGGCGATCCTTTCGGCGGTGGTGCGCGGTGATGGATCCGAGACTTGACGCGCTTTAGTGTTATCGCTAACACTTGCCCGTGTCGAGGTAGGGTTCTCCCTGGCGGAACGTCCGGGGACCGGAGGAGGCAGCGTGGCCAAGCGGACCGAAGTGCGGGAGGCCGCGCCCGCGGTGCGGCTGCCCGCGCTCACCGACGTGGCCTCGCTGGCCGGCGTGTCGCACATGACCGTCTCCCGCGTGATCAACGAGACCGGCCCGGTCCGCGCGGAAACCAGGGAGAAGGTGCTGGCCGCCATCGAGGAACTGGGCTACCGGCCCAATTCCACCGCCCGCGCGCTGGCCACCGGCCGCACGCGCAACCTCGGCGTGGTCGCGCTGGACTCCACCCTGTTCGGCCCGGCCAGCACCCTGTTCGGGGTGGAGCTGGCGGCCCGTGAAGCCGGGTACGGCATCTCCATCGCCAGCGTCAGCGATCCGCGGCGGGATTCCATCGCGGCCGCCGTGGACAGCCTGCGGCGCCAGGCCGTCGAGGGCGTGGTGGTGATCGCGCCGCACGTGGTGGCCAAGCCCGCCCTGCGCGCGGTCCCCGCCGGCGTGCCGCTGGTCGCGGTGGCCGACACCGACCGGGCCTCGATCCCGGTGGTGTCGGTGGACCAGCGTGACGGCGCCCGGCAGGTCACCGAGCACCTGCTCGGCCTCGGTCACCGCACGGTCTGGCACGTCGCCGGCCCGTCGGACTGGCTGGAGGCGCGGGCGCGTGAGCAGGCCTGGCGGCGCACGCTCAAGCGGCACGACGCGGAACCGCCGCCAGTGCTGCGTGGTGACTGGAGCCCGCGCTCCGGTTACGAAGCGGGTAAGCGGCTGCTCGGCGAGCGCGGGGTCACCGCGGTTTTTGTCGCCAACGACCAGATGGCGCTGGGACTGCTGCGCGCGTTCGCCGAGGCGGGCCGCTCGGTGCCCGGTGACGTGCACGTGGCCGGGTTCGACGACGTGCCGGAAGCCGCCTTCTTCAACCCGCCGCTGACCACCGTGCGGCAGGACTTCATCGAGGTGGGCAGGCGCACCTTCGGCCTGCTGCAGGAACGGATCGAAGGGGCGGCCGCGCCGGTTCGCTCCCTGGTGCCCGCGGAGCTGGTCGTCCGCGAGAGCACGGGCGCGTAACCCACCCGGGGCAGCACGCTGCCCCGTCCGGCCGCGTCCGAATGTTAGCGATAACAGTTTCGGTAGTTTTCTGATCAGTGTGGATCGAGGAGTGAGTGCCGTGAAGCGAAGGACGTGGGCCACGTGGTCGGCGGCGATACTGGGGCTGGGCATGCTGGCGGGCTGCGCGTCCGGCGGCGGGGGCCAGGCCGCCGGTGACGGGCAGCTGACCCTGGGCTTTTCCCAGGTGGGCGCGGAAAGCGGCTGGCGGACCGCGAACACCCAGTCGATCCAGGAGGCCGCCGCCGCGGCCGGGGTGGACCTGAAGTTCTCCGACGCCCAGCAGAAGCAGGAGAACCAGATCAAGGCGATCCGCTCGTTCATCCAGCAGCGGGTGGACGTGATCGCCTTCTCGCCGGTGGTCGAATCGGGCTGGGACACCGTGCTCAAGGAGGCCAAGACGGCCAACATCCCGGTCATCCTCACCGACCGCGCGGTGGATTCGGCCGACACCACGCTGTACAAGACCTTCCTGGGCTCGGACTTCGTGGCCGAGGGCCGCAAGTCGGGGGACTGGCTGGTCAAGGAGTTCGGCGCGGCCACCGGCCCGGTGCGCATCGTGGAACTGCAGGGCACCACCGGTTCCGCGCCGGCCAACGACCGCAAGGCCGGCTTCGCCGAGGTGATCGGCAAGGACCCGAAGTTCCAGGTGGTCGCCTCCCAGACCGGTGAGTTCACCCGGTCCAAGGGCAAGGAGGTGATGGAGGCCTTCCTCAAGTCGCAGGGCAAGATCGACGTGCTCTACGCGCACAACGACGACATGGCGCTCGGCGCGATCGAGGCCATCGAGGGCGCCGGGCTCAAGCCGGGCACCGACATCAAGATCGTCTCGGTGGACGGGGTGCGGGACGCGCTGCAGGCGCTGGCCGACGGCAAGATCAACTTCGTGGTCGAGTGCAACCCGCTGCTCGGCACCCAGCTGATGGACCTGGCCAAGAAGGTGGCCGCGGGCGAGCCGGTGCCGCCGCGGGTGGAGACCGAGGAGACGGTCTTCGACCAGCAGGCCGCCAAGGCCGCGCTGCCGCAGCGGAAGTACTGAGCGCTCACGAGCCCTCCCGGCGCCGGCCGCCGTCCGGCGCCGGGAGCTCCACTCCCGAGACGAGGGCACGCATGACAAGTCCGCCGATCCTGACCATGACCGGCATCCGCAAGCAGTTCCCCGGGGTCGTCGCGCTCGACGACGTCGGCTTCCGCCTGTTCCCCGGCGAGGTGCACGCGCTGATGGGCGAGAACGGGGCGGGCAAGTCCACCCTGATCAAGGTGCTCACCGGGGTCTACGACATCGACGCCGGCGCGATCGAGCTGGGCGGCGAGCCGGTGGCCTTCACCGGGCCCGCGCAGGCCCAGCGCCACGGCATCAGCACGGTGTACCAGGAGGTCAACCTCTGCCCGAACCTGTCGGTGGCGGAGAACATCTTCCTCGGCCGTGAACCGCGGCGGTTCGGCCGCATCCAGTGGGGCCCGCTGCGCCGGCGCGCGGCGGAACTGGTGCGGCGGCTGGACCTCGACCTGGACGTGACCAGCGAACTGGGCGGGCATTCGCTCGCGGTGCAGCAGCTGGTGGCCATCGCGCGGGCGATGGAGGTCTCCGCGCGGGTGCTGGTGCTCGACGAGCCGACGTCCAGTTTGGACACCGGCGAGGTGGACAAGCTGCTGGGCGTGATCCGCGCGCTGCGCGCCGAGGGCATGGCGATCCTGTTCGTCTCGCACTTCATCGACCAGGTCTTCGCCATCGCCGACCGGATGACCGTGCTGCGCAACGGGAAACTGGTCGGGGAGTACCTGGCGGACGAGATCACCCCGGTGTCGCTGGTGACCAAGATGATCGGCCGCGAGCTGGACACCCTGGAGGAACTCGAGGAGCCGCGGCGCGACTGGGACCCGGCGGAGAAGAAGCCGTTCGCCGAGGCGACCGGGCTGGGCCGCAAGGGCGCGATCGAGCCGTTCTCGCTGACCATTCGCGAGGGTGAGGTGGTCGGGCTGGCCGGGCTGCTCGGCTCGGGCCGCACCGAACTCGCGCGGCTGTTCTTCGGTGCCGACCACAGCGACTCCGGCGCCCTCGAACTCGACGGAAAGAAGACCGTCCTGCGCACACCACGGGCGGCGATGTCGGCCGGCGTCGCCTTCTGCTCGGAGAACCGCAAGGCCGAGGGCCTGATCGAGGACCTCACCGTGCGGGAGAACATCATTCTCGCGCTGCAGGCCACACGCGGCTGGACCCGCCCGATCTCGCGGCGCCGCCAGGACGAGCTGGCCAAGAAGTACATCTCGGCGCTGGGCATCCGCCCGGCCGATCCGGACCTGCCGGTGGGCACGCTCTCCGGTGGCAACCAGCAGAAGGTGCTGCTGGCGCGCTGGCTGATCACCGAACCGCGGCTGCTCATCCTGGACGAGCCCACGCGCGGCATCGACGTCGGCGCGAAGGCGGAGATCCAGAAGCTGGTCGCCGAACTCGCCGACGGCGGCATGGCCGTGCTGTTCGTTTCGGCCGAACTGGAGGAGGTGCTGCGGTTGAGCCACCAGGTGGCGGTGCTGCGCGACCACCGGGTGGTCGACCGCCTGCCCAACACCGGCCTGACCCCGGAGGCCATCATGCGCACGATCGCCGAAGGAGCGCCGTCATGAGCAGGTACCGGCTGTTCTGGCCCGCGGCCGCGCTGGTCGCGCTGCTGCTGGTGAACCTCGTGCTCTCGCCGTCGTTCTTCAGCATCCAGGTCCGCGACGGGCACCTCTACGGCACGCTGATCGACATCCTGCGCTTCGGCGCGCCGCTGATCCTGGTCGCGCTGGGCATGACGCTGGTGGTGGCCACCGGCGGCATCGACCTCTCGGTGGGCTCGGTGGTCGCCATCGGCGCCGCGATCGCCTGCGCGCAGATCAGCGCGCTGCCCGACCAGAACTCCGTCGGCGGGGTGTTCGGCGCCTTCGGCATCGCGCTCGCGCTGTGCCTGGTTCTGGGGTTGTGCAACGGTTTCCTGGTGTCGGTGATCGGGATCCAGCCGATCATCGCCACGCTCATCCTGATGGTGGCCGGGCGCGGGCTGGCCCAGCTGGTCACCGGCGGGCAGATCATCACCGTGGACTCCGATCCGTTCCGGGTGCTCGGCGGCGGGTACTGGTTCGGCCTGCCCGCGCCGATCCTGGTCGCGCTCGGCGTGGTGGCCGCGACCGCGCTGGTGGTCCGGCGGTCCGCGCTCGGGCTGCTGGTCGAGTCGGTCGGCGGCAATCCCGAGGCGAGCAGGCTGGCCGGGGTGCGGGCCCGCGGCCTGCTGACCCTGGTCTACGTGTTCTGCGGGCTGTGCGCGGGACTGGCCGGGCTGATGGTCAGCTCGAACGTCTCCAGCGCGGACGGCAACAACGCCGGGCTGTGGATCGAGCTGGACGCGATCCTGGCCGTGGTCATCGGCGGCACGCTGCTCTCGGGCGGGCGGTTTTCGCTCGGCGGCACCGTGCTCGGCGCGCTGCTCATCCAGACGCTGTCCACCACCGTCTACACCGTCGGCGTGCCACCGGAATCGACGCTGCTGGTCAAGGCGCTCGTGGTGACGGTGGTCTGCCTGGTCCAGTCCCCGGCGTTCCGGGCCCGGCTGCGGCGGCGGCGAAAGCCACCGGCGCCCGCACCCGCCGAACCCGCCGCGAAGGTGGAGGTGCCCGCATGAGCACGGTGACCGCCACCCCGGTGCGCGGCGGCTGGCGGCAGGCGCGGTACCTGCCGATCGCCGCGTCGCTGGCCCTGCTGATCATCGCCTACGGCTTCGGCGCGACCCGCTACCCGGCCTTCGGGGACGGGCAGGTGGTGCTGAACATCCTGATCGACAACGCCTTCCTGCTGGTGGTCGCCGCCGGGATGACCTTCGTCATCCTGACCGGCGGCATCGACCTGTCCGTCGGCTCGGTGGTCGCACTGTCCACTGTGCTCTGTGCCGAGCTGCTGGCCGCTGGCCTGCCCGCGCCGGTGGTGATGGTCGCGGTGCTGGCGGCGGGCGCGGTGCTCGGCCTCGGCATGGGCTCGATCATCCACTACTTCGAGATCCAGCCGTTCATCGTGACGCTGGCGGGCATGTTCCTGGCGCGCGGCATCAGCTACACGCTGAGCACGGAGTCGGTTTCGCTGGAGGATCCGCTGTTTGTCACGATCGCGCAGACGCCGGTCGAACTGCCCGGCGGACTGCGGGTCTCGGTCAGCGTGCTGATCGCGGTCGCCGTGCTGCTGGTGGCCGGGTACGTGCTGCACTACACGCGGCTCGGCCGCACGGTGTACGCGATCGGCGGCAGCAACCGGTCGGCGCTGCTGATGGGGTTGCCGGTGGCACGGACCCGCGTCGGCGTGTACACGATCAGCGGCTTCTGCTCGGCGCTCGGCGGCATCCTGCTCACCTTCTACACGCTGTCGGGCAATTCCTCGCACGCGGTGGGCATGGAACTGGACGCGATCGCGGCCGTGGTCATCGGCGGCACCATTCTCACCGGCGGGTCCGGGTACCTGGCCGGCACCGTGCTGGGGGTGCTGGTGCTGGGGGTGATCCAGACGCTGATCACCTTCGAGGGCACGCTGAGCTCATGGTGGACGAAGATCGTGATCGGCGCGCTGCTGCTGGTGTTCATCCTGCTGCAGCGGCTCATCGTGGGTCGTGCCCGGTGAACCGGTCGGTGTGGATCGACCGGCCGGGTGAGCTGGCCGTGCGGGACGGCGAGCCACCCGTGCCGGGCGCCGGGGAGGCGCTGGTCCGGGTCGCGTGGTCCGGGATCTGCGGGTCCGACCGCGAGATCATGCAGGGCACGCGGCCCGCCGAGTACGTGCGCTACCCGGTGGTGCCGGGGCACGAATGGTCGGGACGCGTCGCCGCGGTCGGCGACGGCGTGGGCGCGGACCTGGTCGGCGCGCCGGTGGTCGGTGAGGGCATCCGGTCGTGCCAAGTGTGCTCGGCGTGCCGTCGCGGGGACACGAACCTCTGCGACGGGCCGTACGAGGAAACCGGGTTCACCCAGCCGGGTGCGTGGTCGGACCACCTGGTGGTGCCCGCGCGCCTGCTGCACCGGCTGCCGGAGACCGCGGACCTGCGCGCGGCGGCGGGCCTCGAACCGGCCGCGTGCGTGGCGGCGGCGTGCCTGAAGCTGGCCGTGCAGCCGGGGGAGCGGTGTGCGGTGGTCGGCGCGGGCATGCTCGGGCTGCTGGCGGTGCAGCTGCTGCGGGCGGCGGGGGCCGGGGAAATCGTGGTGGTGCACACGCGCCTCGACCGCTCGGCGCTGGCGACGCAGTGCGGTGCCGATTCGCTGGTGCTGCCGTCCCAGCTGGACTCGCTGGCCGGTGCCTTCGACGCGGTGCTGGAGGCGGCGGGCGCGCCGGGCACGGCGTTCAGCGCGGTGCGGCTGGCGCGGCGCGGGGGCCGGGTGGCGCTGACCGGCATTCCCGGCGCGGACGACCAGCCGCTGGACCCGGTTTCCCTGGTGCTGAACGAAATCACCGTGCACACGGTGTTCGGCGCGCCACCGCGGGCGTGGACGCACGCTGTGCGTGCCTTCGCTTCGGGAGCGCTCGACCCGGGCCTGCTGGTGACCCACGAGGTGGCGCTGGAGGACGCGCACGAAGCCTTCCGGATCCTGGCCGAAGAACGCCACAAGGCGGTGAAGGTGCTGCTCGCACCCTAGCGGCTACGAGCGCCGTGGCCTGTTCGAAATTTCGGACGCGGGCGGGTACAGTCCAGGCACCAGGTCTTCGGGTGTTCGGAGGGTCCCATGAGCCGTGCGGTTCCGGCGGTCAGCCGCGCTCTCGACATTCTCGAGCTGTTCCGCGACGAGGAGGAGCTGGGCGCGCCCCAGATCGTGAGCAGGCTGGGGTTGCCGCGCACCACGGTGCACGAGCTGCTGAACACCCTGGCGGACCGCGGTTACCTGAGCCGTCTCGGCGACGAGGGCACGCGGTACCGCCTCGGGGTGCGGCTGTTCGAGCTGGGCGGCGCGTACGAGTCACGGCTGGACCTGGCACGCGAAGGCACCATCGCGGCGGCGGCGGTTTCCGCGCGCAGCCAGGAAACCGTGCACGTGGCCGTGCGCGACGGCGACGAAGTGCTGTATGTGGCCAAAACCGACAGCACGCATTCGGTGCGCATGGTCTCGGCGGTGGGCAGGCGGCTGCCCGCGCACTGCACGGCTGTCGGCAAGATGCTGCTGTCGGCCTTGTCGCGCACCGAATTCGACGTGCTCTACCCGCCGGGGCGGCAGCTGACGAGGATGACCGCGCGGAGCCTGGGCACGCCTGCCGAGTTGTGGCAGGCGCTCGACCGCGTTCGTGCCGACGAGCTGGCGCACGAGTTCTGCGAATCGAATGACGCGGTGAGTTGCGTGGCCGCACCGGTTCGCGACCGGACGGGCAAGATGGTGGCCGCGTTGAGCCTGTCGGTTCCGGTGCACCGCTGGACTTCCGTGCCCGGCACGCAGTGGGACGAGTGGGCCCGCGAAGGTGCGGAGAGCTTGACGCGCGCCCTCGGCGGCCGCTGATCCCGTTCGGTATGCCGCACAACGTCTGAATGGCCCTTGACCGGGCGGGTGTTAGCGCTCACAGTTGACGGAGCATCTTCGCTGTCGAAGGGACCGTTCAATGCCGAACCCCCATCGCCCCGCCGTTTTCGGCCGCCGTGACGCCCTGCGTGCCGGGGCCGCGATCGCCACCGCCGGACTGTTCGCCGGCGCCGCCGCTGGCGCGGCGAGTGCCGCCCCGGGCCGGGCCGGTGCCGCCTCAGGCCAGGCGGGTGCCGCCGCGGGCCACGAAGCCCCGGGCCTCGCCGGTGCCACCCGCCAGGTGGTGAACCCGCTGATCCGCCAGCGTGCCGACCCGTTCATCACCCGCCACCGCGGCCGGTACTACTTCACCGCGTCGGTCCCCGAATACGACCGCCTGATCATCCGCGCGTCGAACACCATCGGCGGCCTGGCCACCGCGCCGGAAACGGTGGTCTGGCGCAGACCGTCGAGCGGGGTGATGGGCGGCCACATCTGGGCGCCCGAGCTGCACCGCATCGACGGCCGCTGGTACATCTACTTCGCCGCGGGCAATTCCGACGACGTCTTCCACATCCGCCCCTACGTGCTGACCACCGCCGCCGAGGATCCGCGTACCGGGCCGTGGACGGTGGCCGGGCGCATCACCACCCATCTCGACACCTTCTCGCTGGACGCCACCACCTTCGCCCACCGCGGCAAGCGGTACCTGTGCTGGGCGCAGCACGATCCGGCGCTCGGCCCCGGCACCAGCCTGTACCTGGCGGAAATGTCGTCACCGCGGGCGATCACCGGCACGCCCACCAAGCTCTCCACGCCCACCTACGACTGGGAAACCCGCGGGCACCGCGTCAACGAGGGCGCCGCCGCGCTGATCCGCAACGGGCGCGTGTTCCTCACCTTTTCCGCCAGCGCCACCGACGCGAACTACTGCATGGGCCTGCTCACCGCGAACGAGTCGGCGAACCTGCTGGACCCGGCGTCCTGGCACAAGTCACCTCGGCCGGTGTTCGCCACCAGCCGCGAGAACAGCCAGTTCGGGCCGGGGCACAACAGCTTCACCACCGCCGAGGACGGCGCCGACGTGCTGGTCTACCACGCGCGGCAGTACGAGCAGATCACCGGCGACCCGCTGTACGACCCCAACCGGCACACGCGGGTGCAGCGGCTGCGGTTCACCGCGGACGGCACCCCGGACTTCGGCGTGCCGGTCGCGGACGGGCCGGTCGACCTGTCCCGGCACGGTTAGTCCGAATGCGACAGTCCCCAGGTGCCGCGGAAGGTCTCGCCCGGTGCCAGCGTGACGAGGCCGTCCCCGGTGTTGAACGCGTCCGGCGCGCAGGTCATCGGTTCCACCGTGATGCCCTGGCGCGCCGGGCGGCCGGTGCCGGGTGTGTCGTCGGTGTAGACCTGCAGGTAGCGGTGGCTGCCGTCGGCCCACACGGTGACCGTGCGGCCGGACGGCGCGGTCAGCCGCACCCGGGTGATGCCGTCGGCGTCGGCGGCCAGCCCGGTGTAGGCCGTGTCGAGCGCGGTCGAGCCGAGCTCGCGGCCACCTCGGAAGTCGAATTCGGTGCCCTCGACCGGTTTGCGCCCGGTCGGGATCAGGTTCGCGTCGGTGGGGTAGTAGGTGTCGGCAGGCAGGTCGACCAGCAGCTCGTCGACGGTTTCGCTGATCCGGACGTACGGGTGGTAGGCGGCGCCGAAGGGCGCGGGCCCGGTGCCGGTGTTGGTGGCTTCGAGGGTGCAGCTCAGCCCGCCGGGACCCAGTTCGTAGGTCAGTCGCAAGTGGAGGCTGAACGGGTAGCCGTACTGCGGCCGCAGCCGGTGTTCGAGGGTGACCGCGTGCTCGCGCTGCTTGGTGATGGCCCATTCCACCCAGCTCAGCAGGCCGTGCAGGGCCGCGTTGCGCGCCGGTTCGGTGATCGCCACCTGGTGCTCACGCCCGTCGAAGGTGTACCTCCCGGCGGCGATCCGGTTGGGCCACGGCGCGATGGCCTTGCCCTGGTGGCTGTCGCCGAGTTCGGCCGGGTCGTGGGTGAGCAGCAGTTCCGTGCCGCCGGTCCGCCACGACAGCAGGGTGGCCGCGACCGCGCCGATCAACGCGGTGTCCTCGCCCCAGCCGATCTCGGCGAGCTGTCCGGCGGCGTCGGGCGAGACAACGGACATCGGTTCTCCTCGTGGTATTTCGAACAGGTGCCGGGATTTCGCTGCTCGAACGCTATCCGGCGCCGCCCCGCCCGGTCAAAGGGAGGCGCCGGTGGTCCGTGAGATTCCCGCGGTGGCACGAGCGCTCGACGTGCTGGAGTACGCGCTGGCCGAGGGCAGGGTGAGCGCGGGTGAGGTCACCTCGCGGCTGGGCGTGCCCAGGACGACCGCGCACGAACTGCTCGCCACGCTGGCCGAACGCGGTTACCTCGCCCGTCCGGCCAAGCGCGCGGCCTACACGCTCGGGCCGGGCGTTGGCAGGCTGGGGGAGGCCTGGGCGGTCCGGCAGCGGCTGGAGGGCGAGGGTGAGCCCCTCGCCAAGGCGCTGGCGGCCTGGTACGGCCACGAGGTGGCGATCGCGGTGCCCGCCGGCGAACGGGTGCGGGTGGTGGCCTGCTCGGGTGCGCCGGACGGCCGGACCGAGGTGCTCTGCCGGGTGCTGACCGGAACTGACGGCGTGGCAAGGGAAATCGCCGACGAGGAGGTGCGCCTGGCGGCCGGTGTGCGGGGCGCGTGGGGCCCGGTGGCCGCGCTCGGCCTGCGGGTTCCGCGTGACTGCTGGCTCCGCGTGCCACCCGCACAATGGGACGCACGGGTGGCGGCCGGCGCGGCGAGGCTCGGGCGTGTGTTGACGGGCGCGACGGCCGCTGTCTAGAGTCTCGAACAGCATCCGAAATACCGAACAGGAGGCGGGATGTCGGCCGACATGCTCCGCGCCGCGACCGTGGCCGCCAGGGAACTGGCCGACTGGCCGCCGGGGCGGCTGGCCACGGCGATGAACCTGGTCGCCGACGCGCTGGCGGCCGCGGGCGACAAGCTGGTGCCGATCGCCGCGCGGGAGAGTCACCTGCCGGTGCCGCGGCTCGAAGGGGAACTCGCGCGGACCGTCTTCCAGTTCCGGCTGCTTGCCGGGGAGGTCACCGGCGATGCCTACCGCGAGCCGGTGGTGGACCACGCCGATCCGGACTGGCCCGCCGGTGGCCGCCCGGACCTGCGCCGCCTGCTCCGCCCGATCGGGCCGGTCCTGGTCTTCGGGGCGAGCAACTTCCCGTTCGCCTTCAGCGTCGCGGGCGGCGACACCGCGTCGGCGCTGGCCGCCGGGTGCCCGGTGATCCACAAAGGACACCCCGGCCACCCGGAACTGGCGGAGGCGACGGCGGCCGTGGTTTCGGGCGCGCTCAGCCGCGCCGGAGCGCCGGAAGGCACCTTCGCCTTGCTGCGCGGGGAAGAAGCGGCCCGGTCGGCCCTGCAGGCGCCGGAGGTGAAAGCCGCCGCGTTCACCGGCTCACCGGCCGGTGGCCGGGCGCTGTACGCGCTGGCCGCCTCCCGGCCGGATCCGATCCCGTTCTACGCGGAGATGGGCAGTGTGAACCCGGTCTTCGTGACACCGGGCGCGGCCGCGCGCAGGCAGGCGGAAATCGCCGCCGGGTACACCGATTCGTACCTGCTCGGCGCGGGGCAGTTCTGCACCAAGCCCGGCGTGCTGTTCTACCCGGCCGACGCGATGCCCGCGTTCGAGTCGCTGGTGGCGGACCGGATTCGCGAGCGCGCCGCGGCGGAGCTGCTCAACGAACGCATCTCGGCGGCACACGCCCATCGGCGCGCCGAACTCGCCGCGCACCCCGCGATCCGGGTGGTCGAACCGGGTGGCGACACCGCGGACGGCCCGCGGCCCGCGCTGCTGGCCACCACCCTGGACCAGGTGCGGGCCGACGCCGAAACCTTGCTGGCCGAATGCTTCGGCCCGACTTCGCTGCTCGTTTCCTACGACGGTGAACACGAACTGCTCGCCGCGGCGCGCCTGTTCACCGGTGAGCTGACCGCGACCGTGCACGGCGAAACCGCGGAACAGGTGGCCAGGCCGCTGGTGCGGCGCCTGGCGGAGTTCGCCGGCCGGGTGGTGTGGAACGGCTGGCCGACCGGGGTCGCGGTGACCCGCGCGCAGCACCACGGCGGACCCGCCCCGGCCGCCACCGGCACCTTCACCTCGGTCGGCACCGCGGCGATCCGGCGGTTCCAGCGCCCGGTCGCCTACCAGGACCTGCCGGGTGAACTGCTGCCGGAACCGTTGCGGGAGGGCGACCATGGCTGAACCGGTGACCGAAGCGCTGGCCTGGCACGGCGAAGGCCCGGTGTGGTGGCAGGACACCCTGGTGTGGGTGGACATGCTCGCCGGGGACGTGCTGTCCATGGACTCCACGGGACAGGTGACCCGCGCGCACGTCGGTTCCGTGGCCGCCGCGCTGCGGCCGCGCCGGTCCGGCGGCTGGGTGCTGGCCACCGAACGCGGGTTCGCGCTGGCGGACGAGCTGACCGGCCCGATCACCCCGCTCGGTCCACTGTGGATCGACGACGGCATCCGGATGAACGACGGCGGCTGCGACCCCGACGGCCGGTTCTACTGCGGCTCGATGGCCTACGACGCCAGGCCGGGCGCGGGCGCGTTGTTCCGGCTCGACCCCGGCGGCGACGTCGAACGGGTGCTCGGCGGCGTCACCATCTCCAACGGCTTCGCCTTCAGCCCCGACGGCACCACGGCCTACTACGTGGACACCCCGACCGGCCGCATCGACGCGTTCGACTACTCCAGCCAGGACGGCCTCACCGGGCGGCGGGAGTTCGTGAAGGTCGAACCACCGGGCGATCCCGACGGCATCACCGTGGACGCCGAGGGCGGCGTGTGGGTCGCGCTGTGGGGTGGCTCGGCGGTGCGCCGCTACGACGCCGGCGGTGTGCTCGACGCGGTGATCGACCTGCCGGTGAGCCAGGTGACCGCGTGCACCTTCGGCGGTCCCGGCCTGACCCGGCTCTACATCACCACCTCCCAGCAGGACGCCGCACCCGATCACCGGGCCGGAGCGGTGTTCGCCGCCGAACCCGGCGTCGCCGGCCTGCCCGCGCTGACCTTCGCGGGCTGAACCGAAAGGCACCCACCGTGCAGAGATTCCGCAGCTTGCTCGGCGAACTCGGGTTCGCCGAATCCGACCACGAACTCCCCAGCAGCACCAAGCGCTTCCCGGACGGCGCCCAGTACCGGGTGGAGATCCCGAGCGTCGAAGGGCCGGAGGTGCTCGACGCGGTGCTGGCCGAGGCCACCGCCCGCGAAGTGCCGGTGCACCGGGTTTCCCAGGGCAGCGGCGGAATGCTGCTCACCACGGCCGAGCTGAAGCGGATGGCCGAGACCGCGGCCGCCGCGCGGACCGAGGTGAGCCTGTTCGCGCGGCCGCTGGCGGGCTGGTCCACCGGCGCCGCCGCGCTGGCCGCGGGGGCGGGCGCGCTCGCCGCGCAGGCACGCGGCACCGAGCAGCTGGTGCACAACCTGGCCGACATCGCGCGGTCCGCCGACGCGGGCATCCGCAGCGTGCTGATCACCGATCTCGGCACGCTCGAACTGGCCGCCGCCTGCCGGGACCGCGGCCTGCTGCCGCCGAACCTGCAGTTCAAGATCAGTGTCCAGATGGGACTGTCCAATCCGGTCTCCATCCGGCTGGCGCAGCGCGCCGGCGCGGACACCTACAACGTGCCGACCGACCTGAGCCTCGGCCAGCTGGCGGCCGTGCGCGCCGCGGTGGACCTGCCGCTGGACATCTACCTGGAGGCCCCGGACGACCAGGGCGGGTTCGTCCGGCACTTCGAAATCGCCGAGATCGTCCGGGTGGCCGCACCCGTGTACCTCAAGTTCGGCCTGCGGAACTCGCCGAACATCTACCCCAGCGGCTCGCACCTGACCGACGTGGCCATCCGGCTCGCGCGGGAACGCGTGCGGCGCGCCGAAATCGGGTTGTCACTGCTGGCCGAGCTGATGCCGGACGCGGTGATGTCCCAGCTGGGGGCCGACGGAATCGCACTACCGGAACCGCTGAACCAGGGAGCAGCTCGATGAAGATCACCGCCGTGGACACCTTCGTGCTGGGCACGCCGTGGCGTGACCTCACCTTCGTCCGCGTCACCACCGACGACGGCCTCGTCGGCGTCGGCGAGACACGCATGCTGGGGCACACCAAGGCATTGCTGGGCTATCTGGCCGAGGCGGCGCCGCGGCACGTGATCGGGCACGACCCGTTCGACACCGAAGCGCTGGTGCAGCGGATGAAGTACGGCGACTACGGGCGCGCGGGCGAGATCGTCATGTCCGGCATCGCGTGCGTGGAGATGGCCTGCTGGGACATCATCGGCAAGGCGCTCGGCCAGCCGGTGTGGCGGCTGCTCGGCGGCAAGGTCCGCGACCGGGTCAAGGCCTACGCCAACGGCTGGTACACGGTGGAGCGCACGCCGGAGGAGTTCGCCGCCGCGGCCAAGAAGGTGGTCGAGCGCGGGTACCTGGCGATGAAGTTCGACCCGTTCGGGCCGGGGCAGTGGGAGCTGGACCCGGCGGAGCGGCGGCACTGCGTCTCGCTGGTGGAGGCGGTCCGCGACGCGGTCGGGCCGGACATCGAACTGCTGGTGGAAATGCACGGGCGGTTCGCGCCCGCCGAAGCCATCCGGATCGCGCGGATGCTCGAACCGTACGACCCGGCGTGGATCGAGGAACCGGTGCCGCCGGCCAACCTCAAGGCGCTGGCCACCGTGGCGGGCAAGGTGAACATCCCGGTGGCCACCGGCGAGCGCATCCACGACCGCGTCGAGTTCCGCGAGCTGTTCGAATCCGGTGCGGTGGACGTGATCCAGCCCGACATCGGGCACCTGGGCGGTATCGCCGAAACGCGGAAGCTGGCCGCCACCGCCGAGGCGCACTACACGCTGATCGCGCCGCACAACGTCGGCGGCCCGGTGCTCACCGCGGCGAACCTGCACCTGGCCGCGTGCACGCCGAACTTCAAGATCCAGGAGCACTTCAACGACTTCGCCGACGAGCACGTGAAGCAGGCGGCGCCGGGCCTGCCGGAGGTGGTCGACGGCTACTTCGCGCTGCCGGACACCCCGGGCCTCGGGGTGGAGCTGGACCCGGACTTCATCACCGAGCACCCGTCCACCGGCGCCTTCTTCGACCTGTTCAAAGAAGGCTGGGAACGACGCGGCGGGCAGTAGTCGAAAGTTTCGAGCAGCGTCGGTCAACCTGGGCTTATCAGCGGTCGAATTGACCGAATCGAGCACGGTATCGGCGGCTGGGCCTGGACGGACACCGCCAGCATGTTTCCGAAAGCTGTTCGAAACTTATTGACAGCCTCGTTGGGGCGGGCCAACACTCATGGTGCTCTCCCGCCCGCCTCAACGAGGAGGAAAACATGTCGATGGAGCACGTCCCGCCCCGCCCGATGAACCGCAGGCTCTTCCTCGGCGGCACCGGCGCGCTGGCGCTGGCCGCCACCTCGGGCCTGGTGCTGCCCGGTACCGCGGGCGCCGACACCACCATCACCACCAACCAGACCGGTAACCACAACGGCTACTACTTCTCGTTCTGGACCGACAGCGGCGGCACGGTCTCGATGACCCTGAGCAACGGCGGCAACTACCGGACCAACTGGAGCAACACCGGCAACTTCGTCTGCGGCAAGGGCTGGGCCAACGGTTCACGCCGGACGGTCAACTACTCGGGCAGCTTCAACCCGTCCGGCAACGGTTACCTGTGCCTGTACGGCTGGACCTCGAACCCGCTCGTCGAGTACTACATCGTGGACAGCTGGGGCACCTACCGGCCGACCGGCACGCACAAGGGCACGGTGACCAGCGACGGCGGCACCTACGACATCTACCAGACCATGCGGTACAACGCGCCGTCGGTGGAGGGCACCAAAACCTTCCCGCAGTTCTGGAGCACCCGGCAGTCGAAGCGGGTCGGCGGCTCGATCAACACCGGTGCCCACTTCGACGCCTGGCGGAGCAAGGGCATGAACCTGGGCAACTTCAGCTACTACATGATCATGGCCACCGAGGGCTACCAGAGCAGCGGCAACTCGAACATCACGGTGTACTGACCACCGCCCGGCGGCGGCCGCGGCGGGAGGGGCACTCGCCGCGGTTCGCCGCTTTTTCGTGTGCCTCAGGTGCTCCGGTCGGCGACCAGGCGCACGGCGAGCGCGCCGAAGATGGCGGCGGACACGCGGTCGAGCCAGCGGCGGATGGCCGGGCGCCGCAGCAGCAGGGCCGCGAGCGCCCCGGCGGTCAGGCCGACCGAGCCGTCCACCGAGAGCCCCACCGCGATGAACACCGCGCCCAGCACCAGGAACTGCACCCACATCGGCCACGCCGCGTCCGTGTGCAGGAACTGCGGGAAGAAGGCCAGGAAGAACAGGATCACCTTCGGATTGGCCAGGTTCGTCAGCACCGCCATCACGTAGGTGCGCCGCAGGCTCCGGTCGGGCACCGGCTCCGGATCGGTGTTGGCCAGCGCCTGCTTCGACGAGCGCAGCGTGGTCACCGCCAGGTACACCAGGAAGGCCGCGCCGGTGATCCGGATCGCGTCCAGCACGGCCGGGACCGCCTGCAGCAGCGCCCCGAGGCCGAGCGCGGCGGCGACGGTGTGCACGGCCAGCCCGGTGGACATGCCCAGCGCGGCGACCACGCCGGCGCGGCGGCCCTTGGCGATGCCGTTGGCGACGATGAACAGCATGTCGGGGCCGGGGACCAGGCTGATCACCAGCGCGGCGGCGACGAAGGCCAGCAGTACCGAAAGATCCACACCGGCATCTCAGCACACCCCGGCCGGCCGGGACCAGCCGTTTTCGCCCGTGCGCCGCTGCTGTCGAGCGGAATGGCCGCTTCCGGCCGCGCCACCGCTTCACTACGATCCCCCGGTCACCTCCTTTTTCGAGGGGAGCCCGGTGTGAGCGATCTTTTCGAAGTGCTGGAAAAGCGCGCGGAGGCGAATGCGCGGGCGGAGATCGCCGCCTACGGCCGGGAAATCCCGGATTACCGGCGGGAAGCCGCCGATCCACGCGGCCACGCGGCGATGCTCGACTACGCCATCTGGTTCCGCCGCCACACCGTCGAAATGACGCGGGACGGCCGGCCGCTGGGGGAGCAGGCGCTTTCCTTCATCGGCGAGATCGGCAGGCAGCGCGCGAGCAACGGGTTCAGCACCCGTGCCGCCGAATCGGTGCTGGTGCTGCACGCGAACCTGATGTTGCACGAGATCCACGACGCCGCCGGTGACGGTGAGGACCTCAACGCCCTGCTCCGGCTCACCGCGTGGTTCGGCACCCAGGGACTGCGCGGAACGGCTGCCTACATGCGCGGCTATTTGGACGAACAGGCGTTGCGCGTCAAATTGGCGCAGCGGGTGAGCAATTTCGCCGAATCGCTGCTGTCCGACACCGCCACCGCCGGGGAAATCGCCCGCAGTCTCGGTGTCCAGGTGCACGAGGAATACGTCGTGGTGGTGCTGCGGTGCCCGGCCACCCCGGAGACCGGCGAAATCGTGGAGCTGGCGTTCAAGCAGCATTCCGTGCCGCTGCTGTGGCAGGCACCGGACGAGGTGGTGGCGTTGCTCCCCTCCGGGCGCGACGACCCGCTGACCGTGGTGAAGGCGCTCGCCGAGCTGACCGGCGGGCCGTGCGCGGTGGGCGCGGCGACCGGCCGGTCGGGTTCGCTCGCCGAGGCGCTGGCGGTGGCGGGCCGGGTCGCGCGGGTGGCGCCCCGCGAGCGGATACCCCAGGCGCTGTACGGCATCCCGGATGTTTTTGTGGAGCTGGGCGTGGCCAAGGTGCCGGAGGTCGAGGAGTGGCTCGGCGACCTGGTGCGCTGCCTGGCGAACGGGCCCGATCTGGTGGCCACGCTGGACGCCTACTACCGCAACGACATGAACCGGCTGGTCACCGCGCTCGCCCTGCACATCCACCCGCGCACACTGGACTACCGGCTCGGGCGGGTCCGCGAACTGGCCGGGGTGGACCCCGGCTCGGTCCGCGGCATCCGCATCCTGAGCAGCGCGGTGGCGCGTGCGCTGCGTGAGCAGGGCTGAGGCCGGTTACTCGACCGCCAGCTCGACCGGGATGTTGCCCCGGGTGGCCTTCGAGTACGGGCACACCTGGTGCGCCTGCTCGACCAGCTCGCGCCCGGTGCCCTCGTCGATCTCGGCGGGAAGTTCCACGCGCAGGGTGACCGAGAGCGCGAAGCTGGTGTCGTCCTTGTCGATGCCCACCTCGGCGGTCACCGAGATGTCCTTGGTGTCCACTTTGGCCTGCCGGCCGACCAGGCCGAGCGCGCTGGCGAAGCAGGCGGCGTACCCGGCGGCGAAGAGCTGCTCGGGATTGGTGCCCTTGCCGTCACCGCCGAGCGCGGGCGGCATCGCCAGTGCCAAGTCGAGCTGACCGTCGGAGCTGACCGCCTTGCCTTCGCGGCCGTTGGCGGTGGCCGCCGCGGTGTAGAGCGCCATGGGATTCCTTCCGGTTGAGGTCTGCCCCAAAAGAGTTGCACACAATTGAGTTGTGCGCAACCTAATGTAGGCTGGGGGCATGACCGCGAGCCACCACCAGGCGCCGGCGGCGGCGGAGCTGCTGCGCCTGGACAACCAGATCTGCTTCGCGCTGCACGCGGCCTCCCGCGCGTTCGGCACGCTGTACCGCACGGCGCTGCGCGAACTCGACCTGACCTATCCGCAGTACCTGGTGATGCTGGTGCTGTGGGAGTCCGACGGGTTGCCGGTCAAGGAGATCGGCGCGCGGCTGCGACTGGATTCGGGCACGCTCTCGCCGTTGCTCAAGCGGCTGGAGGCGGGCGGGCTGATCCGGCGGCTGCGCAGCGAGCAGGACGAGCGCTCGGTGGAGATCCACCTGACCGCGGCCGGGGAGGCGCTGCGGGACCGCGCGGCGGACGTGCCGCGGCAGATCGCGGGCGCCACCGGCATGCCGGTGGCCGAGCTGGCGGACCTGCGCGCGCGGGTGGCCGCGCTGACCGCCGCGATCGACGGCACGCCCGAACCCGCGTCCCCCGAGGGCTGCCCCTGAGCGGTCAGCTCGCGATGTCGACCTCTCTGCCCTCTTTGGACAGTGCGAAGGCGACGAAGGACACCAGCGCGGTGAAGATCATCCAGACCGCCACCAGCCAGCCCTTGCCGCCCGCCTGCGCGACCAGCGCGGCGGCGATCAGCGGCGAGAACCCGCCCAGCGCCGCGCCGATCTCCCGTGACGCGGCGAACCCGGTGTAACGCACGCGCGCGCCGAACAGCTCGGCGTAGAACGCGGGCTGCACGGCGATCATCGGCGCGAAACCGAGCGTGGTGGCCAGGATGAGCGCCAGCCAGATCAGCATCGGCTCCCTGGTGTCGAGCAGCAGGAAGAACGGGAAGGCGAAGGCCGCGGTGAACACCACGCTGAACAGGTTCAGCGGCCGCCGCCCGATCCGGTCGGACAGTGCGCCGTACACCGGTTGCAGTGCGATCACCGCGATGCTGAACAGGATCACCCCGGTCAGCCCGACCCAGCGCTCCATGCCGAGCGTTCTGGTCAGGTAGGTCACCGTGTAGGTGGCGTAGATGTAGACCACCGCGGTGTCGCAGATGTGCGCGCCGATGCCGATGGCGAAGTTGCGCGGATACCGCCGCAGTGCGTCGAAAACCGGGAGGGACACGGTGGTCTGCTTGGCCGCCAGTTCCTGGAACACCGGGGATTCGGCCACCCGCAGGCGGACGTAGAGCGCCACGCCGATGAGCACGAAGCTGAACCAGAACGGGATCCGCCACGCCCAGGCCAGCACGGTTTCCCGGCCCAGCTGCTCGACCAGCAGGAACACCACCGTGCCGGACAGCAGTCCGATTTGGACACCGGTCTGCGCGAACGAGGTGAAGAAGCCGCGCCGCCGGGGCGGGGCGTGTTCGGCGAGCAGGGTGGACGCGCCGCCGAACTCGGCGCCGGCGCCGAGGCCCTGGCACATCCGCAGCACGGTGAGCAGGATCGGCGCGGCGATGCCGATGCTGTCGTAGGTGGGCAGCAGGCCGATCAGCCCGGTGGACACGCCCATCACCAGCGTGGTGACCACCAGCGTGGAGCGCCGGCCGATGCGGTCCCCGAGGTGGCCGAAGAGGAACCCGCCGAGCGGCCGGACCGCGAAGCCGACGCCGAAGGTGGCGAAGCCGACGATGGTGCCCATCGCCGGGTCGGCGGTGCGGAAGAACAGCTCGTTGAACGCCAGCGTGACGGCGAAGCCGTAGATGAAGAAGTCGTACCACTCGAGCGCGGTGCCGACCACGGAGGCGCTGACCACACGGCGCAGCTCGGCTGGGGCGGTCATGATCACTACTCCCTCGGTAGGGCGTGCAGTTCCTGCCAGACGGCTTCGGAGAGCGGGATGCCGTCGCGTTCGCGTTCGCGCCTGGTGCGTTCCTCGGGTTCGCCGGGAACGAGCACTTCGGCGTGGCCCTCGGCGTTGGCGGTGTCGTGCAGTTCGGCGCAGAACCGTTCGGTGTGCGCGCGGAACTCGTGCCGGGGCAGGAACGCCTCGACGTCGAAGGCGAGCAGCACGGTGCCGAACCCGCCGCGGTACCCGGTGCCGATTCCGGTGCCGGACAGCAGCCCGCCGACGATTTCGATGAGCACGCTCAGGCCGTAGCCCTTGTGCCCGCCGAACGGCAGCAGCATGCCGCCGGTGTAGAAGTCGCCGGGATCGGTGGTGGCGCGGCCGTGCCGGTCGAGCACCAGGCCTTCGGGGATGCGCTCACCGCGCTCACGGGCGACGGCGAGCTTGCCTTCGGCGACGCCGGAGGTCGCCCAGTCCATCACGATCGGCGGTTCGTCCTGGGCGCGGGGGACCGCCCAGGCGAGTGGATTGGTGCCGAGGCGGCGTTCGGCTCCGCCGTGGGGCGCGACGGTCGGATCGGCGTTGCCGAAAGCGAGGCCGACGAGGTCGTGCTCCGCCAGGGTTTCGACGTACTCGCCCAGGCGGCCGACGTGGTTGCAGTCGCGGATGGTGGCGATGCCGGAGCCGGTGTGCGCGGTGGTCTCCCGCAGTTCGCGCACCGCCCGGTGAGCGGCGAGCTGCCCGAATGCCCGGCGCCCGTGCACCACGACGGATCCGGCGCGGGTGCGCTCGGCCTCGGGCACGGCACGGGGGTCGATCTGTCCACTGTGGATCTGGCGCAGATAGCCGGGCAGCCGCCGGACGCCGTGCGAATCGTGGCCGAGCAGGTTGGACCGGACGAGGGAATCCGCCACCGCCGCGGCGTCCGATGTGGACACCCCGGCCGCGGTCAGGATGCGCGTCGCGAGCCGCGTCAGCTCGGAAACCGTCACCCGCATCCGTTCCACCTGACGGAACGCCGTTTCATCTCCACCACCCGATGGTGGCACACGAACCGCCCTTTTGTGAAGCGGGTCACAGCGACCAGGCGAGACGAGGCCGCCGATGCAATGAATGTGGCTTTCATTGCGCCAGACGCTATGAAAGCCACATTCATTGCACGGGGCGGCCTCGCGGCGGCAGCGGAGGTCAGGGGGCGCCGAGTGCGGTCGAGGCGTCCGCGGCCGCCTTCGTGACCAGCGCCGGTACGTGCTCATCCGGTTCAGCCAGGTGGACCAGGGTCGCCGCCGAGATGGCGCCCAGCACCTGCCCGGTGTGGTCCTGGACCGCCGCGCCCACCGCGCGCACGCCGGGCTCGTTCTCCTCGTGGTCCTCCGCGTACCCCCGCGCGCGTACGTCGGCCAGTTCCGCCAGCAGCGCGTCCACCTCGGTGATGGTGTGCGCGGTCCGCGCCGCCAGGCCGGTGCGCCCGGCCAGCGCGCGGACCTCCTCGTCCGGCAGGCGGGCCAGGATGGCCTTGCCGATCGACGTGCAGTGCAGCCCCAGGCTCATCCCGACCCGCGACGCCAGGTGGTACGGCTTCGCGCCCTCCAGTTTGGCCACGTACACGGCTTCGTCCCCCGACAGCAGCGCCAGGTGAACCGTCCACCCGGTGCGTTCCTGCAGCTCACGCAGCACCGGCCGGACCTGCTCGGCGACGTCCAGCCGCTGCAGGAACCGGCCCGCCAGGCTCAGGATCCGCGGCCCGCCGACGTAGCTGCCGTGCCCGTCCGGCCGCGCGAACCCGTGCCGCACCAGGGTTTGCAGGATGCGGTGCACGGTCGGCTTCGGCAGCCCGGCGGACGCGGCGATGTCGGCGACCCGCGAGTGGTCGGCGAGCGCTTCGAGCACGCTGAGTGTCTTGTCCGCCGCCGACAGCGGTGCCTGGCCTGCCATGGCACCAATGTAGGCGACGGATCAGCGGACCACCCGGAACCACAGCCCGCTCCCGCCGGTCGGCTCCAGCCGGATGTTCGTGCCACCGGGGTGGGCGAACAGGCGGACCCCGTCGCCGAGCAGCACGGGCGCGACGAACACCAGGATCTCGTCCAGTTCACCGGCTTCGAGGCACTGCCGGGCCACGTCGGCGCCCAGCACGTTGACGTACTTGCCGTTCGCCGCCTCCTTCGCCAGCGCGACCGCCTTGGTGAGGTCGCCGGCGAAGGTGACCCCGGGCACCGGGGTCGCGGGCGCGTGGTGGGTGAGCACCACCTGCGGTCCCGACCAGCCGCCGCCGAAGGCCTTGCCCGCCTTCTCCGGGTCGTCGCGGTGCGGGTCGTCACCGCGGAAGGTCCGGTTCCCGGCGAGGATCGCGCCGACCTGCGGGATCAGCTCGTCGACGGCGGGGTCCGGCGCGAGGTGCGCGGTCAGCCACGACATGTCGCCGCCGGGACCGGCGATGAACCCGTCGAGCGACATGGTCGCCGAGTACAGGAGCTTGCTCACGGGGTTTCCTCCCTCGATGGTGGGCCTACCCCGGTTGAGACGGCAGCGGCTCCGGAAACTCATCGGTCCACGTCGCGGGCAGCCCGAAGGCGGGGAACAGACGCGGCTCGTGGATCGCGTGCACCTCGGTGACCTGGTCGTTCGCGATCCGCAGCAGGCCGATCGCGAAGGCCCGGAACTCGTCGTCACCGGGCCGCCGGACGTAGGAGGCCACCGCGGGCTGGTGGTTGGCGCCGATCGGCCGCAGCAGGAACCGGCCGACGTGGTCCGGCGAACCGGTGTCCCAGCTGGCCGCCAGCGCGGCCAGCACGGAGTCGCGGCCGCGGAACCACATCGGCCACGGCGGCATCGTGGTCCGCACGTCCTCGGCCAGCAGTTCGGCGACAGCGGTGAGGTCGGCGCGCTCCATCGCGTCGATGTACTTGCGCAGCACGGCCCGCTCGCGCTCGGTGGGGCTCGGCCAGTCCAGCCGCCGCGCGGGCAGGTGCTCCCGCAGCGTCGCCCGCGCACGCTGGAGCGCGCTGTTGACCGAGGCCACGCCGGTGCCGAGCTGCTCGGCGACCTGCTTCGCGGGCCAGCCGAGCAGATCCCGCAGGAGCAGCGCGGCCCGCTGACGCGGTGGGAGGTGCTGCAGCGCGGCCAGGAACGCCAGCTCGATCGTCTCCCCGGCGACGACCTCGTGGTCCGGTTCGGTTTCCGCGGGGGCCGCGGGCTCCCAGAGCCGGTCCGGGAACGGTTGCAGCCACGGGATGTCCTCACGCGGTTCGAGCGAGACGCCCGGATCGGACGGGCCGGTGCGGTGGTGGGGGAGCACCCGCCGCGACCGGCTGCCCAGCACGTCCAGACAGGCGTTCGTGGCGATCTTGTACAGCCACGCCCGCGGGGTCGAGCGGCCCTCGAACCGGTCGATGTTCCGCCACGCGCGCAGGAACGTCTCCTGCACCACGTCCTCGGCTTCTTCGAACGAGCCGAGCATGCGGTAGCAGTGCACCCGCAGTTCGCGCCGGTGCCGCTCGGTCAGCGCGGTGAACTCGTCAGCGTCCACTTTCCGGTTTCCCCGTCGGGAAGAGGATGGGGCTGAGCAGGTACCGCGTGCGGCCGGGCGCGGGCTCGTTGCGCAGGTGGGGCGCGATCGCGTCGTGCAGGCCGTCACGCAGCGCGGCGAGTTCGGCCGGGCTGAGCCAGATCTCGTGCTGGCGGTAAGCGACCGCATCCGCCGGATCGGCGTCGGTGCCGGTGTGCTGACGGTCGAGATAGGCGTCGAACTCGGCGATCAGCATGGTCATCGCGGCGGCGAACCCCCGCCGGTGCTCCGCCGGCGAGACCACGGCGTCGATCACCGCGCGCTCGCGGCTGAGCCGGTACCGCCGTTCCGCGCCACCACCGTCCACTTCGAGCACACCGGCGTCGGCGAGCAGGCCGACGTGGCGGTAGACCGTCGCCTTCGAGACATCGGGCGCGCGCTCGCACAGGCCGGTGGTGGTCAGCGCCCGGTCACCGGAGAGCGCCTGCACGATCCGCAGCCGCACCGGGTGCGCCAGCAGTTCCCAGGTATCCACCCCGGAACGATCTCATGGCCGGCAAGCCCGCCGCACCCGGCTTCGGTTGTTCCAGGAGAAGAATGCCGAGGGCAGGAATTGATAATCTCGGTTGATGACAGCATGGTATGAATCGCAGCGTTTTCTCCGCAAGCTCCGGCGATTCTCCGCCGGTGCCGAAGCGGTGGCCGAGCACGCCGAACACCGGGAACTGTTCCGCCGGTTCTCGGCCTGCAGCCTGATCACCGAAGACCTGTTCTGCGACAATCTCGCGCTGGTGCGGGAACGGCTGCGCGATCTCGACGGCGCGGTGGTCGAATGCGGCACCTGGAAGGGCGGCATGGCCGCGGCCATGATGCACATCGGCGGGCCGGAGCGCGACTACCATTTCTACGACTCCTTCGAAGGCGGGCTGCCGCAGGCCACGCCCACCGACGGGGAGGACGCGATGACCTGGCAGGCCGCCACCGACGATCCGCTGTACTTCGACAACCTGCGGACCCGCGCCGAGGATTTCCGCGCGCTGGTGGGGGAAGCCGGGTTTCCGCGCGTGCACGTCCACGAGGGCTGGTTCGAGGACACCGTGCCGCGTTACGACGGCGAGCCGATCGCGGTGCTGCGCCTCGACGGTGACTGGTACGACTCCACCATGGTCTGCCTCGAACACCTCTATCCGCACGTCAAGGCCGACGGCATCATCATTCTCGACGACTACGACGCCTGGGACGGCTGCAGCCGCGCGGTGCACGATTACCTTTCCCGGACCAAATCGACCGCGCGCCTTCGCCGGTTCGGGGAAACCGGGATCACCCTGCTGCACAAGATCGACACCTGAAACACCACGAAGGCGGATTTCCCGGTGGCCCGGGAAATCCGCCTTTCCGTGCGGTGCGGGACGGATCAGTCGGGCACCGAGCCGCAGGTCATGTTCGTGATCGTGCCGGTCATCGCGGCCGCGCGGTCGGAGGCGAGGAAAACCGCGACGGCGGTCATTTCGGCCAGCGTGGGCGTGCGCTGCAGCATGGTCCGCTCGGCCAGCACGTTGGCGTGGCCTTCCGGATCGAGTCCCTCGGTGGCTTCGACCGGCGTGTCGAAGACGTTGGTGTGCCAGTCTTCGGCCCAGGCACCGGGAATGCCCTCGGACCGCAGGCCGAGCACGCGGACGCCGTGGAGGCCGATTTCGGCGGCCAGGCAACGGGTGAAGGTCTCCACGGCCGCCTCGGCCACCGCAGTGCCGCCCATCAGCGGGCCGACCAGCTTCGCCGGCGGGGAGGTCAGCGTCAGGATGACCCCGGACCGCTGCTTGACCATGCGCCGGGCCGCCGCGCGCATGGTGTGGAAATTTCCCACGGTGGCGATGTCGATCGGCCGGGAGAAGTCCTCGGCGCTGATGTCGAGCAACGGCACCCCGTGCACGTCACCGTGTGAAATCAGGTTGAAGGACACGTCGATCTGCCCGGCGTCGGCGGCGATGGCGTCGAGGTGGTCCTGGACCGCCCGCTCGTCCATCGCGTCGACCACCCCGGCGTGCGCGTCCCCGCCCGCCGCGTTGATCTCGGCGGCGACGGCTTCCAGTGGTGCCGCGGTGCGCCCGGCGAGGTGCACGGTGGCGCCGTCCTCGGCGAAGGCGCGGGCGACCGCCCGGCCGATGGCCCCACCGGCGCCGTAGACGACCGCGGTTTTGTTCGCAAGCAACATGGGCTCTCCTCCAGCGCCGCCTCTGACCGGATGTCACCACGAAGTTACCGGCCGGAACCACCTCCGGGCGTATCGGATATTGCTCGGTGTTCAACCGGTGGTTGGTTTTTTCCCGCGATCGCGGTAGCCGATCCGGCGGCAGCGGCTGCCCGATCCGGAGCAGTTCCGGGTCCTCCTGGCCGATCCGCCGTTTCGACGCGGTGGCACGGGGTACCGCAAAACCATGACGACAGATGTTTTCGTGGTGGGACTGGACGAAGCGAACGAGCGGACCCTGCGGCGGATCCCGGGGGCGAGCGACTACCGCTTCCACGGGTTGCTGACCATTGAGGACATCCAGCACGGGGAGATCCCGATCGAGGAGCTGCTGGACAAGGCGCAGCGCGAGCTGGATGCCTTCGACGGCGAGATCGGGGCCATCGTGGGCTACTGGGACTTCCCGGTGAGCACCATGGTGCCGTTGCTGTGCCGCCGGTACGGGCTGCCGTCGGCACCGCTGGAGGCCATCGTCAAGTGCGAGCACAAGTACTGGTCGAGGCTGGAGCAGGCCAAGGTGATCGACGAGTACCCCGAGTTCGCCATCGTCGACCTGGCGGGAAGTCCGGAGAAACCGGAGAAAATCGACTATCCACTGTGGCTCAAACCGGTGAAGTCGTTCTCCTCGGAGCTGGCTTTCCACGTCGCGAACGACCAGGAGTTCGCCGACGCGGTGCGCGAGATCCGCGACGGCATCAGCCGCGTGGGCAAGCCTTTCCAGTTCATCATGGACCAGCTGGAACTGCCCCCGGAGATCGAGAACATCGGCGGTGAGGCGTGCCTGGCGGAATCCGCGCTCAGCGGGGTCCAGGCGGCCGTGGAGGGGTACGCCTACCAGGGCGAGATCGTGGTCTACGGCGCCCTCGACTCGATCAACTACCCGGACACGGCGTCGTTCCTGCGGCACCAGTACCCCTCGCAGCTGCCGGACGAGGCGCAGGCGCGGATGGCGGAGGTCTCCGAGCGGGTGATCCGGCAGGTGGGCATGGAGAACGGCACGTTCAGCGTGGAGTTCTTCGTGCACCCGGAGAGCAACCAGGTGTGCCTGCTCGAGGTCAACCCGCGGTTGTCGCAGTCACACGCGGAGATCTTCGAGGACGTCGAAGGCGTGCCGAACCACTATCGGGTGGTGCAACTCGGCCTCGGCCGTGACCCGGCCGCCCCCGCCCGGCGGGGCAAGTGGGCGGTCTCGGCGAAGTGGTACCACCGCCGGTTCGAGGACGGCCTCGTCGAACGGGTGCCGACCGAGGAGGAGATCGCCGAGATCGAACGCCGCATCCCCGGTGTGCAGATCGAGCTGGTCGCCGAGGAAGGCCAGCGGCTGTCCGACATGCCCGCGCAGGACAGCTACAGCTTCGAGCTGGCGGACCTGGTGATCGGCGCGGCCAGCGTGCCGGAGATGGAGCGGAAGTTCGACGACGCGGTGGCGGCGCTGGACTTCCGGTTCTCGGACTGAGGCTTTGAGGTTCAGCCTCAGCGGCGGACCACGTGCGCGAGGCGGCGGGTGGCGTCCCGCGCCTCGGGCAGCGTGGTCAGCATCCAGGCGTGGAACATGCCCTCGTACTCCCAGTACTCCAGATCGATGCCGCGCTCGGCGGTGACCGTGCGGAACCGCCGGGCGTCGGCCAGGAGCACGTCCCTGGTGCCGACGAACAGGCTCAGCCTGCCGAGGTCGGCGAGCTTGCCGTTGACCGGGCTCAGCCACGGATCGGCCAGCGGCAGCTCACCCGCGTAGAGGTGGGCGGCCTCGGCCAGGCCCGGCACGCTCAGGTACGGGTCGATGCGGTCCAGCGCGGGCAGGCTCGGATGGGTCATCGTGGCGTCGAGCCACGGCGACAGCATGACGATCTCCTTGGGCTGCGGCCGGCCCCGGTCCCGAAGCCGTTCGGCGAGCACCAGTGACAGCGCGCCGCCGGCCGAGTCACCCATCAGGATCTGGCTCCGCGGATCGGTGTCACCGAGGATCCGGTCGTGGACCCGCTCGACCAGCGGCACCGTTTCGGCGGCGGTCGAGCGCGGCGCGAGCGGGTAGACCGGCACGGTCACCGTGCCACCGGTGAGCAGCGCCAGCCGCCGGGTGAACTCCCAGTGGTCGCGCTGGATCTCGTGCACGTAGGCGCCGCCGTGGAAGTACAGCACGTGCTTGGTGCTGGTCGGCGCCTTCGGCCGGATGGTGTAGCACAACGTGCCGTCCACCTCGGTGCGCTCGACGCTGGTACCGCGGTACACCAGCGACGGCGGCTCCTCGCGGTCGTGGCGCCTGCCGGAGTCGACGCTCTCCCGGAGCTTCTCCGGGTCGGCGAACACCTGCTTGCGGCGCATCAACCGCATGGACGCGATCATCGCCTTGGCTCGAATGCTCGGTGCGGAACGCATACCAGGGCATACCCCGTCGCGCCGATCGGTATACCTGGCTCAGTCGTGCCCCCGCCGCGACAGCAGCCGGATGACCGCCCGTTCGAGCGTTTCGCGGCGTTTCTCGTCGTCGAGGTCACGGGCCCGCCGCACCGCGCGCTCGATGGTCTCACCCTCCTCGAACGCCCGCACCACGCGCGGGTCCACATAGGAGTCGCGCGCCACCGCGGGGGTGTTGCCGAGTGCTTCGGCGACCTCCTTCATCACGGCGGTTTCGGTGCGTTTCGACACGTGGTCGCTGTCGCGGCCGAACGCCGCGGCGGCCAGCACGGTGGCGTTCCAGGTCCGGAGGTCCTTCGCGGTGAACTCGTCACCGGCCAGTTCCTTGAACCGGTCGTTGATGTCCTCCGCGCGCACCTCGTGCCACGCGCGGCCGGATCGGTGCACCAGCAGCCGGTCGCTGCCGGAATTGTTGCGCCGCAGGGCTTTGACCGCCTTCACCAGCTCGGGGTCGCGGACCGAGACCGCCCGGTCGGCGCCGCCCTTGGCGGTGTAGCGGAAGCGGAGTTCGTCCCCGCTGACCCGGACGTGCTCACGCAGCAGGGTGGCCACCCCGTGCGAGCCGTTCTCCTCGGCGTACTCCTCGCCACCGGTGCGGAAGATGCCGCGGTCGAGCAGGCGCAGTGCCGCGGCGAGCACCCGCCGCCTGCCCAGCCCCGGCCGCGCCAGGTCTTCGGCGACGGCCCGCCGCCACCGAGGCAGTTTCCTGGCCAGTTCCAGCACGCGGTCGTGCTTTTCCTCGTCCCGTTCCCGGCGCCACTGCTCGTGGTAGAGGTACTGGCGGCGGCCGGCGTCGTCGGTGCCGACGGCCTGGATGTGCCCGGCGGGGTCGGCGCAGATCCACACGTCGCGCCAGGCGGGCGGGATGACCAGGCCGCGGATGCGGTCCAGCGTCGCGGCGTCGGTGACCTTCGTGCCGTCCTCGGTCAGGTAGGCGAACCCCCGGCCGCGCCGGACCCGGCGGATGCCCGGGCCGCCGACCTCACTGCGGACCAGCAACGCACCCTCCTCCGGTCTGGTGGATTCCGAGCCCGGATACCCCGCCCGATGGCGGGCACACGCGCGGGTGGCAGGTCCCGGCCATCGGCTGGTGAACGGCTGCCCGGTTCGGCACGCTCTGCGTGGGTCTCCGACCAAGGGAGGAAGCATGAAGCGCAGGAGGTGGGGCGCGGTCCTGGCGGCCGCCACGCTGGTCACTGGGGTCGCCGGGGTCACAGTGATTGGTCCGGCTGGGGCGGAACAGGCGGACACGGCCGCCGAGCGGTACGGCTGGGGCACCCCGATCCCCGAAGGCAGCGACGAGTTCGACTACGGCTCCGCCGACGCGCCCGCGGTCCCGGACCAGGCCAAGTGGAGCCTCGCCGGTGGTGAAGGCGGCTGCTGGCCGGGGCACGCGGGCAACGGCAGGCGCTGCGACGCCCACTCGCGTGTGTTCGGCGGTGTCCTGCGGCAGACCGGCGCGGAGAACGGCGACACCGGCTGGCTCGGCGCCAAGTTCGGGCAGCGGTACGGGCGCTGGGAGGCACGTGTGCGCTCGGAAGCCACCTCGGCCGACAACGGCCGCCAGTACCACCCGCTGCTGATCCTGTGGCCGGACTCGGACCGGTGGCCGGAGGACGGCGAGTACGACTACCTGGAGAACTCCGCGCCGGGGGAGGACTGCGCCGAAGCCTTCCTGCACTACCCGCACGACGCGGACGTGCCGGTGCAGCAGGAGTTCGCGCAGCGCTGCGGTGTGGACCTGACGCAGTGGCACAACATCGCCATCGAATGGACGCCCGAGCACCTCAAGGGCTTCGTCGACGGCACCGAGTGGTTCAGCTTCTCCGGTGGGGCCAGCGACGTGCGGCAGTGCATCCAGTGCGCGCCGTCGATGCACCAGACCATCCAGCTGGACAACTTCCACGGCACCGGCCTGCAGAGCGCGGTCTACGAGGTCGACTGGGTCCGGGCCTACGCGCCCTGACCGCCGTGCCGGGGATCTTGACCGGCGGGGGTCCGCGCGGAAAGCTGAACGTGCCCGGTCGGCAACCCAGAGCGAAGGTCCCCATGCTGCGAAAAGCGCTGGTCCTGCTGTTGACGCTGCTCAGCCTGACGGTCACGCCACCGGCGGTGGCCGCACCCGGCCGGGCCGTGGTGCTCGAGGAACGCCTGGTCGGCGACCGCATGCTGGAACTGCTCGTCCGCTCGCCGGCGCTGGGCGCCGACGTGGGCGTGCGCCTGCTGCTGCCGGAGGACTACGGCAGCAACCCCGGCAAGCGGTGGCCGACGCTGTACCTGCTGCACGGCTGCTGCTCGGCCGCCGAAGGCCATGTCGAATGGACCACCTACAGCGACGTGGAGGACTACACCGAAGACCTGGACGCGCTGATCGTCATGCCGGAGGCCGGTGACGTCGGCTTCTACTCGGACTGGCTGTCCGGCCCGGCGTGGGAGACCTTCCACCTCACCGAACTGCGGCGGCTGCTGGAGCACCGGTACCGGTCGGGGCACGTGCGCACGGTGGCCGGGCTGTCCATGGGCGGCTTCGGCGCGCTGTCGTACGCGGGGCGGCATCCCGGCATGTTCCGGGCCGCCGCCTCCTACAGCGGCGTCGTGCACACCACGCTCGGCGGTGAACCGGGTGCCAGGGGCCTGATGGAGCTGATCGCGGGCTTCGGCGAGGACCCGCTCAAGCTGTGGGGTGATCCGGTGGAGCAGGCGCGGATCTGGGCTGCGCACAACCCGTACGACCTGGCCAGGCGCCTGCGCGGGACGGCGGTGTTCATCGCCTCCGGCAACGGCGAACCGGGGCCGCTGGACCCGCCGGGCACGGCGGCCGATCCGCTCGAAGAGGTGCTGGGCGCGGAAGCGGTGGCGACCGCGGACCGCCTGCGCGAGGTGGGGGTCAGCGTGACCACCTGCCTGTACGGGCCGGGCACGCACACCTGGCCGTACTGGGAACGGGAACTGCACCGTTCGCTGCCGATGCTGGCGAAGGCGATGGGCGTGCCGTTCACCCCGCCGGAGCCGCTGCCGCCCGCCTGCTGACTTCACCGGCGGCTGCGGAAAATGGCCGAGGGCACGGTCACCACGCAGTTCGAGGCGCTCAGCGAAGCAGCCGAGGGCTGTGACGTGCTGGTTGCCCGCCGTCGCCGGTGAAAAGGCCGGAGGGTTCGAGCAACCAGGAGCTGTGGGACCTCGACGCCCGGCAGTTCAACGAGCTTTTCGGCGCGAAGCTGAACGAGCACCGCGTGGCCGCCGGGCTGGCCCCGATCGATGACGTGCGCGGCCACGTGTTCGGCGAGAAACCGGTGCTGACGGCGGATCCCGTGCTCGGGCTGTCGCGGGGAAGATCCGCGTGGACGGCGCGACGGTCGCGGCCAAGCTGCTCTAACCGTCGCGCAACCAGGAATACACGCCGATCACCCAGGGCCGCCAAGTCTCGAGATCGGGTTCGTCGACCGTGGTCCCGGCCGGGAACTCGTGCCGTCCGCGCGGTGGCAACCAGGCGGCGGTCAGCAGGTCGGAGCCGTGGGTCAGCAGCATCGCGGTGCCCGGCCGCGCGACGACCAGGCGATCGAAGAGGAGCCGCGCCTCGCGTCGCTGCTCCTCGGTGTCCCGGCGCCGATACCAGAACTCGATCTCGACGCGGTAGGCGTCGATGGCCTGGCACTCGCCGGGCGCCGGGTCGGCCAGCGCGGTGTGGTTGTGCCGCACCGCCAGCCCGACCATTCCGTCCACAGTGGACGCCGGACCGCGGAGGCCGATGTGGTCGGGGTCGCCGTCCTGCACCGGGATCGGCTCGAAGCCGAGTTCGCGGCGGAACCAGGCGGCTTCCCGGGCGATCGGCTGGTCGCTGTCGAGGTAGAGGTATTCGTAGGAGCCCATTTCAGCCCAGCGCCTCCCGCAGCCGCTGCGTGACTTCCCAAGCCGCCGCCGCGTGTGGTGCCGGTGACGTGTCGACCAGGTGGTACCTGACCTTCACCAGCACCACGCGCACGGCGATCGACGGCCCGAGTTCGGCCGGGTCCACGGCTGGAGGGAGTTCGCCGTAACCGCGGGGTTTCGGCGCGCCGGCGAGGTTGAGGAGCACGCCCTGGCTGATCGCCGGGGCGCATTCCTCGTGTAGTTCGCGGTGGTAGTCATCGAAGCCGTAGTCGAGGTCGGCGTCGAACTCGTAGCCGGACCGCCCGGCGGGCAGCGGTTCGAAGTCCAGGGTGAAGCTGGTGTGGTCGGGCGCGCAGTTGGCGGGGTTCCCGGTGCGGATCGCCAGGCCGCGGACCGCCCTGCCGGGGAAGGTCATGTCCGCAGCCTAGCCACCGCGTGTCAGCCGTTGCGGCGTTCGTAGCGGGCTCGCGCCAGTTCGCAGGCGGTGTGCAGGAGTTCCCGCGTGTCCGCCTCGGTCCGCGGTCCGGGGTTCACCACGGCGAGCCAGCCGACGGTGCCGTAGACCGGATGCGGCATCAGCGTGTCGAAGGCGCTGTAGTCGACCTCCCCGGCGGGCGTGTCGCGCGGGGCGTGGCCGGTCCACTTCACGAAGTTGTCCTTGCCCGCCGCGATGTTCACGCGGAACACGTCCGGCCGGTCCAGGCGGGACAGCTCGTCGCCGGGGTAGTTCTTGGTGACGATGGTGGCGAACGGCTGGGTGTTCGTCGGCATCACCCCGTCGGGGGCGTAGTAGAAGAACGTGTCACCCCACGCCAGCTCCGGCGTGCCGTCGCCCTCGGACGGCTGAACGGTCAGCACCCCGTCGAGGCCGTCCACGTATCCGATGATCTCTTCTGGCTTCATGTGTTCCAGCGTTTCATTAAGGTGCTCGTGGAGACTTCGGGCGGCGAACCGTATGGTCAGCGCGTGTCAACTCTCAACACGGCCACCGTGGCGCGGCGAGCCGGGTGCTCGGTGCAGCAGGTGCGCAACCTGGAGCGCGACGGCGTGCTGCCCGCGGCCGAGCGCACGGCGTCGGGGTACCGCCTCTACCGCGAGGTGCACGTCCGGAGCGTGCTCGCCTACCGCGCGCTGGCCGCCGGAACCGGGCCGGTCGAGGCGAAGAAGATCATGCGGGCCGCGCACACCGCGCCCGCGCTCGCGCTGGCCCTGCTCGACGCGGCGCACGCGCGGCTGCACACCGAACGCACGGACCTGCGCCTCGCCCAGGAGGCCGCCGAGGCCATTTCCGCCGAACCGATTCTCGACGTCAGCCCGTCGGACGCGATGAGCGTGTCCGAACTCGCCGCCGCGCTGGGGGTGCGCCCGTCGACTCTGCGGCACTGGGACGCCGAAGGGCTGGTCGTGCCCGATCGCGACGAGGCCAAGGGAGCGCGGCGGCGGTATTCACCGGCTCAGGTGCGCGACGCGCGGATCGTGCACCAGCTGCGCGGCGCCGGCTACCGCGTCGGTCCACTTCGGACACTGATGCCGCAGATCCGCCTCGGCCGTCGCGGGGAGGACCTCAAGGACATGCTGGCCGCCAGGGAAGCGGCGCTGACCAGCCGGTCGCGGGCCCTGCTCGACGGCGCGGCCGCGCTCAGCGCCGCGATGTCAGGCGACGTCTGAACTGTCCAGCCCGGCCCGCACCAGCGGCGTACCGGTTTCGGCGATCTGCGCGGCCGCCTCGTCGTCGAGCCCGTCGTCGGTGATGATCTTGTCGATCTCGTCCAGCCGCAGCACGCGGTACCGCGCGAACCGGCCGAACTTCGCGCTGCCCGCGACCAGCACCGACGTGGTGGCCGCGGCCAGCGCCGCCCGCTTGACCTCCACCTTCGCCTCGACCGGCGTGGTGACCCCGTGCCCGACGTCCCACGAACTCGACGACAGGAAGGCGATGTCCAGCGACAGCTCCCGCAGCGCGAGCGTGGCGAGCCTGCCCGCGGTCGACCGGTTCGCCGTCTCCACCCGGCCGCCGACGCAGATCAGGTCCACACCGGGGTGGTCGCAGAAGTCCGCCACGGTGGCCAGGTCGTTGCTGACCACGGTCAGGTCCCGCACCTCGCCGAGGAACGGCCGCATCGCCTGGATGGTGGTCCCGGCGTCGAGGTAGACCGTCATCGAGTCGGTCACCATGGTGGCCGCGGCCCTGGCCATCGCGGTTTTCTCGGCCCGGTCGGTGCCCGCCTTCTCGGTGCGGTCGGGCTCGCGCAGCAGCCGGGTGGCGATCTTCGCGCCGCCCGGCGTGGCCTCCACGCTGCCCCGCTTCTCCAGCGCGGCGATGTCACGCCGGATGGTCATGTGGCTGACACCGAGCAGCTCGGTGAGCTGGTGGTAGCTCAGCACCTGCGCGTGCCGCAGGTGTCGCAGGATCTCCTGCCGTCGCTGCTCGGGAATGAGCGGCGGGCTCGCCATGGGCTACCTCCTCGGGGCGCTCAGTGTAGGCGGCGGAGTTCGTGTGCCCCAAGGACTGGCCCACTGCCGCGCCAGCGCCGCGGTCGCGACCTCGTCCAGTTCGCGCCGCGCGTGCCCGCTGGTCAGCAGCGTGATCCGGCAGGCCTCCTCCAGCTCCACGGCCCGATCGACCGCCTCGCCGAGCGTTGTGCCCGCCACCACCGAACCGTGGTTGGCCAGCAACGCCGCCCGCAGTTCCCACGGGCTGTCCCGCAGGTCCTCGCCGAGTCCCGGATCGCCGGGCGGGCGGTAGGGGAGCAGCGGCGTCTGGCCGACCCGCATCACGAAGTACGGCGTGAGCGGCGGAACCGCGCTGTGCCCGGCCCACGGTTCCAGGCAGGACACCGCGACGGTGGACGGCGAATGCACGTGGACGACC
Organism: Amycolatopsis albispora; assembly: GCF_003312875.1. Taxonomy (NCBI): domain Bacteria; kingdom Bacillati; phylum Actinomycetota; class Actinomycetes; order Pseudonocardiales; family Pseudonocardiaceae; genus Amycolatopsis; species Amycolatopsis albispora. The sequence continues at coordinate 2,228,667 of NZ_CP015163.1, read as the reverse complement.
GCCCGATGCTTCTCGTCGCGCTGGTAGAAGGCGAGGTGCAGCGGCCATTCCTTGGACGGCTTCGCGCCGTCGACCAGCCTGCCGTCGAGATCGAGCACGGCGACCTGCTCCGGCCGCATCCGCCCGAGCGAAACGCCGGTGCCGCTGAGCAGGATCCGGTCGCCGTCACGCACGCTGATGTTGCCGCTGGTGCCCGGGCTGAGCCCCTCCTCGACCACGCGGACCCCGGCGGCGAGCAGTTCGTCGAGCGCGCTCACGCGAGCCGGTCCCATGCCGAGGTGAACAGGTCGTCCGGCCCGAAGTTGCCGCTCTTGAGCGCCAGCGCCAGCTCGGTTCCGGTGCTGGTGACCGCGCCGCTCCAGCAGATGCCGGGCGCGATCTCCGGCCCGATCCGCAGCAGGCCGATGCCGAGCGCGCGCACGATCGCGCCGCTGGTCTCACCGCCCGCCGCGAGCAGCCGGGTGATCCCGGCTTCGTCCACGAGCCGCCGCGCCACCCCGGCCAGGACCCCTTCGACGGCGGGCGCGACCGCGTGACCGTCTATTTCGGACACCACGTCCCCGGGTTCCCCGGCCGCGTAAACCACCGGCGCCGCTTGCTGCGCGCGGACCCAGTCGAAGATGCGGCCGACTTCGGCGTCCGGTTCGTGAACGGCCGCACGGGGATCGACCCGGCGTACCGGCTGGGTGCGGGCCGCGGTGGCGATCTGCCGCCGGGTGGTCGCCGACGCGCTGCCGCACAGAACGACGCGGCCGGTGTCCGGAACGGACTTCCAGTCGTCGCCGGGCGTGCCGGGACCGGGCAGCCCGCAGGCGAGCCCGGAACCACCGCTGAGCACCGGGCTGTCCGCGACCGCCGCACCGAGCACCCGCAGGTCCTCGTCGTCGATGGTGTCCACCACGACGTACCGGCCGGGTGCGGCCTCGATCGCCGCGCGCACCGCGTCCACGCCCTGGCTGATCGTCGTGTGGTGCACCTCCGCCACCGGGTGCGGGGTCTGCGGGCGAAGCAGGTCGGCGACCCGGGAACGTGTCATCGGGGTGAGCGGGTGGTGCCGCATGGAGGAGTGCTCGAGCAGGTCGGCGCCGACGAACAGGTGTCCGAAGTAGACGGTGCGGCCGTTGGCGGGCAGTGCCGGGGCGACCACCACCTTGTCCGCGCCCAGTTCGGCCGAGACCAGGTCGAGCACCGGGCCGATGTTGCCCGCGTCGGTGGAGTCGAAGGTCGAGCAGTACTTCACGTAGACCTGGCGCGCGCCCCAGTCCCGCAGGCGGCGCACCGCGGCTCGCGACGCGTCCACCGCCTCGGCGACCGGCGCGGTGCGGGTCTTGAGCGCGATGACGAGGGCGTCGAGTCCCGCGCGTTCCGGTGCGCCCGGGTCGTGGTCCTCGATGGCGACCGCGACCCGGTACCCGGTGCGCCGCAACATGATCGCCAGATCGGTGGCGCCGGTGAAGTCGTCGGCGATGGCTCCCAGCATGGGCCCATCACACCGCATGTGAAGATTTGGTGCAAGTTTGTAAAAATCTAGATCGTGTGTCACAGTACGGCCCTCAGATTGGAGCAACGGTGATCCACTCCCATGCCGCGCGGGACCGCGAGCCGGTCCGGATCGCGCTGACCGGCGCAAACGGTGGTTACGGCCGTACGCTGCTCGCGCAGCTGAGGCACACGCCAGAGCTGATACCGGAGGTGCTCGTCGAGCCCGGCACCGAAGGTATGCGCCGCACCCTCGCCGAACTCGGCCTCGATGCCCCGGCCGTGCTGGCTGATGGCAGCGCGCTCGACTGGAGCGGTATCGACGTGCTCGTCGAGGCGACCGGTCAGGTCGCCGTCGGCACCGCCTACGCCGAAGCCGCCCTGGACCACGGCGTGCACGTGGTGATGGTCAGCAAGGAGGTCGACACCGTGGCCGGGGTCGCGCTGGCGGCCAAGGCGCGGGCGGCCGGGCTCAGCTACCTGCCCGGCGACGGCGACCAGCCCGCCAACCTGCTCCGCCTGGTCGACTGGGTGTCCGCCACCGGGCTGGAGATCGTCGCCATCGGCAAGTCGGGGGAGTACGACCTGGTCTTCGACCCGGCCACCGGCACCGTCACCCAGGCCGGAGTGAGCGTCGAAGCGCCGGAACTGGCCGGGCTGCTCGACCTCGGCCCGGACCCACGGACCACTTTGGACCGCCGCGCCGCGCTCGTCGGCGGGCTCAAGCGCTCGGCGGCGGCCGACCTGTGCGAGATGACCGTGGTCGCGATGCGCACCGGCGCCGTGCCGGACGTCGAGGGCCTGCACTACCCGGTCGCCAGGATCGCCGAACTCGCCGACGTCTACGCCGCCCGCGAGGACGGCGGCATTCTCGGCCGCGACGGGGTGGTGGACGTGTTCTCCGCCCTGCGCCTGCCCGGGGAAGCCAGCTTCGCCGGAGGCGTGTTCGCGGTGGTGCGCACCGGCGACCCGGTCACCTGGGAACTCCTGCGCGGCAAGGGGCACGTGGTCAGCCGCGACGGCAAGTACGCCTGCTTCTACTGGCCGTACCACGCGATGGGCGTGGAAACCCCGCTCACCATCCACGCGGCGGTGGCCGGGACCGCGGCGCCGGTGCCGTCACCCACCACGCTGCTGGCGGCGAGGGCGGCCACCTCGCTCGGCCCCGGCACCTCGTTCCAGGTGACCGGGCACCACCACGAAATCAACGGGGTCGCACCGGTCATGGTGCCGCCGTCGCCGGGCGTCGCGCCCTACTACCTGCTCGGGGGCACGCGGCTGCGCCGTGCCGTCGCCGCCGGGGAACTCGTGTGCCTGGACGACCTCGAAGGCGTCGATCCCGGGCTCGCCGCCGTCCACTCCAGCCGAAGGGAGCCGGGAGCATGAGCGCCGAAATCATCGCGCTGGTCGTCTTCGCGGCCGTGTTCGCCATTTCCGCGATTCGCAACGTCCACATGGGAGCGCTGGCCCTGGTCGCCGCGTTCATCGTGGGCATCGGCGTGGTCGGCGAGGGGCTCGACGAGATCCTCGAAGCGTTCCCGGTGGACGCGCTGCTGATCCTGCTGGGCATCACCTACCTGTTCGGCATGGCCAGGGAGACCGGCACCATCGACTGGCTGGTGGACCGCTCGATCCGGCTGGTCGGGCCGCGGGTGGCGCTGCTGCCGTGGGCGCTGTGGCTGATCGGCACCGGCGTGGCCTGCCTCGGCACGTCGCACGCCGCGTTCGCCGTGGTGCCGATCGCCATGTCGCTGGCCACCACGCACCGGATCAGCCCGACGCTGATGGGCATCGCGATGAGCTCGGCGATCGTCGGCGGCGCGCTCGCGCCGACCAGCATCAACGGCATCACCGTGGCCACCATCGCCGAGGACGCGGGCCTGCCCTACAACGCGGCGCTGATGTTCGGGCTGTCGGTCGGGGTGAACGCGCTGGTGGTGCTGGTGGCCTTCCTGATGTTCGGCGGGCCCGAGCTGGTGCGCCGCTCGCGCCGGGACGCCGCCGAGCCGTCCGGTGGTGGCGGTACCGCGGTGCTCACCGAGGCGCCGCCGGTCAACCGCACGCAGGTCACCGTGCTGGTCACGCTTTTTGTGCTGGTGGCGGGGTTCTTCACGCTGACCGTGCTGGATGTGGACGTCAACCTCGGCGTGGTCGCGCTGACCCTGGCGGTGTTCCTGTCGCTGCTGGTGCCCGACGTCGGCCGCAAGGCCATCTCGAAGGTGGACTGGGGCACGATCCTGCTGCTGGGCGGCATCCTCACCTACGTCGGCGTGCTCACCCGGCTGGGCGCGATCGACCAGCTCGGCGAGCTGGCGCGGTCGGTGAACGTGCCGCTGATCGCGGCGGTGGTGATCTGCGTGATCGCCGGGCTGGTGTCGGCCTTCGCTTCCACGATCGGCATTCTCGGTGCGCTGATCCCGCTGGCCGTGCCACTGCTGGTGGCCGGGGGCGGGCTGGAGATGACCGGGTTCATCTACGCGCTGGCGATCTCGGCGTCCCTTGTGGACTGCGCGCCGTTCTCCACCACGGGCGCCACGATCGTGGCCTCGGCGGCGGAACCGGAACGGCCCCTGCTGTCGAAACGGCTGACGGCGTGGGGCTTCGCCATGGTCCTGATCGGCCCGGCGTTCACCATTCTCACCATGGTGCTGCCGCAACTGCTCCTCACCTGACGACAGCCCCGGAGCAGGCCGGGGTGTCACGAAAGCCACTTTCGAGACGCCAGACGTCTCGAAAGCCACATTCGTGACATCCGGTCACCCCTGCGGCTGCGGCGCGAGGTGGCTCGGCGGGAGCTAGGCTCGGCCGGGTGCGGATTCTGGTGGTGGAGGACGACGACGGCGTGGCCGCCGCGGTGGTGGACGCGCTGGTGTCGGCCGGGCACGGCGCGGTCCGTGCCCGCCTCGCCGCCGAGGTGCCCCAGTTGCGCCAGGACGCCGACCTCGTGCTGCTCGACCTCGGCCTGCCCGACGCCGACGGGCTCGCCGTGCTGCGTGAGCTCCGCCGCGCCGCCGACCTCCCCGTGCTGGTGATGACCGCCCGCTCCGCCGAGCGCGACATCGTCCGCACCCTGCGCCTAGGTGCTGACGACTACCTCGTCAAGCCGGTCCGCCTGCCCGAGCTGCTCGCGCGCATCGACGCCGTCGCCCGGCGGCGGCCCCGGTCGCGCCCGGCGCCGGAGGTGGTCGAACTCGGCGACGTGCGCATCGACCTGGCCGCGGCCAGGGTCACCGCCGGTGGCACCGAAATCGCCCTGACCGGCAAGGAGTTCGACATCCTCGCCGTGCTCGCGAAGGCGGCGGGCACCGCGGTGAGCAGGCAGGCGCTGGTCGAGCAGGTGTGGGGCGAGGCACCCGGCCCGCGCACGCTCGACGCGCACGTGGTGACGCTGCGTGGCAAGCTGGACCGGCCCGGCCTGCTGGCCACCGTGCGCGGCTTCGGCTACCGGCTGGGCCGCTGAGTCCGATTCGTTACGACCCACCGTCCTAAGAAACGGTGAAGACCGGCGCCGGCGAGCGTCCGGCGTTCCTACGGTCGTCGGCACCCATCTCCGGCGCAACGAGGAGCCCGAGCCCATGAACACTTCCGCCACGCGGCTGGAACCACAGCTGACCCCGCCGACCGGCAAGGCCAGGTTCCGGGGACTGGGACCGGGCCTGCTGGCCGCGGCCACCGGCGTCGGGGCGGGAGACCTGGTCGCCACCATGGTGGCCGGCGCCCAGTACGGCACCCTGCTGCTGTGGGCGGCGCTCATCGGCACCGTGCTCAAGCTGGCCCTCGGCGAGGGCGTCGGCCGCTGGCACCTGGCCTCGGGCACCACGCTGCTCGACGGCTGGCGGCGGCTCGGCCGCTGGGCCACCGGCTTCTTCGGCCTCTACATCGTGATCTGGGGCTTCGTCTACGGCGCCACCGCGATGTCCGCGGTCGGCCTGCCGCTCAACGCGCTGTTCGGCGGCCTGCCCGTGCGCGGCTGGGCGATGATCGCCGGTGTGGTCGGGCTGGCGCTGGTCTGGGCGCAGCGGTACCACTTCTTCGAGAAGTTCATGACCGTGCTGGTGCTGATCAAGTTCGCCTCGGTGGTCGCGGTGGCCGTCCTGGTCACCCCCGACCTGGCGGAACTGGCCAAGGGCCTGACCTTCCAGCTGCCCGCCGGGTCCACGGTGTACGTGCTCGGCCTGATCGGCGGTGTCGGCGGCACCATCACCATGGCCGCCTACGGCTACTGGATGTTCGCCAAGGGCTGGAAGGGCACCGGCTGGTTGTCGATGATGCGGCTGGACAACGCGGTCGGCTACCTCATGACCGGCATCTTCGTGGTGGCCATGCTGATCGTCGGCTCGACCATCCTCTTCGGACAGAAGCTGACCCAGTCCGACAGCGGCCTGCTGATCCTCGGCAACGAACTGGGGGAGCGGTACGGCCAGTGGGCGCGCATCCTGTTCCTGGTCGGCTTCCTCGCGGTGACCACCACCTCGCTGCTGGGCGTGTGGAACGGGGTGAGCCTGCTGTTCGCCGACTGGACCCGGACCATCCGCCTGCCGCACGGCCGCCGCGCGGAACTGGTCGACGCCGAGGTGCCCGGTGAGGACAAGGGCGAGACCACCGCCTACCGCGCCACCGCGGTGGAGAAGTCCCTGCCGTTCCGCGGGTACCTGCTGTGGCTGACCTTCCCGCCGATGTTCCTGCTGTTCCTGGACAAGCCGTTCGGGCTCACCCTGGTCTACGGGGTGCTGGGCTCGGTGTTCATGCCGTTCCTGGCGATCACCCTGATGCTGCTGCTGAACTCGAAGCGGATCGAGCGCGACGGCCGGTCCGGCTGGCTGTCCAACGGCCTGCTCGGCGCGGCGTCGGCGTTGTTCCTGTTCCTGATGATCACCGACCTGGTCGAGCGCTTCGGCTGAGCGAGCGGTACACATCGGACACTTCGGCCAGGAACTCGGTGTCCCCGGCCAGATCCGCGCCCCCGGCGACGTCCACCGGACGATCCGCCGGGGGCACGCCGCCGTCCCGTGCCCTCAGCGCGGCGGCGATCGCGGCGGCTTCGGCCGCGGCGGTCCCGGTGGCCGAACCCGGACTTCGGTAGGGGCGCAACGCCAGCAGCCCGTCGCGGATCTCGATCACCCGGCGGTACAACCGCAGCCGCAGATCACGCACCACCAGCACGTCCGGGACGCCCGGCGGGTCCAGCGCGATCGCCGGATCGGCCCGGTACAGCGCGCGCCACAGCGGCCCGAGCCGCCGGAACTGCCGGTGGCGCCGCAGCCAGCCGGCGGCGGCGGGCAGGGCCGCGCCGAGCAGCACCAGCAGGTACGCGGTGGTCGGCAGCACCTTGCTCGGCAACACCGTGCGCCCGAAGGCGAAGCTGGCGTCCAGCCGGGGCGCCACCGCCAGGATCGACTTGTTCAGCAGGTACAGCAAGCACAACGCGGTCCCGGTGACCACCAGGCGCAGGCTCACGCGCAGCACCGCGTCCCCGGCTTCACGGGCGTACCGCAGGCCGAAGCCGATCACGGTGAGCAGCGCCGGCAGCTGCGCGGCCGCGTAGACCAGGCAGTACTCCATCACCCACGGCGACTGCGGCCGCAGGTCCGGCATCAGCGCGAACAGCCGGCACATCAACGCGAACGCGCCCGCCGCCCACCACGCCTGCCAGCGCGCGCCCCGCGCGTGCCCGGTCAACCCGGCCATGAACTCCTGCCCGGCCCACGCGGCGAGCACCATGCCCGCGTGGCTCAGCAGGCGCGCGAGATGCCCGTCGCCCAGCGCGGCGTAGACCGGTGGCAGCTGGGCGGTCAGCGAGCAGGCAAGTCCAAAAAGGACCCAGTGGACGCGGCGCCGGGCCGGATCACCACCGCGGCCACGGCTCACCAGCAGCACCCACGCGAGCAGCGCGGGTGCCCATTCGCGGACTGCTTCAGCCACAACCGTTCCCGTCGAGCGCGGTGCGCAGGCGGCCGGTGAGCGTGTGGTCCGCGGTGGCGCGTTGCCGGATCAGCGAAGCGAGCAGTTCGGCCTCGCGTTCTTCGGCCGACGAGTACCCCGCGCGGCCGAGCACCCGGCGCACCATCGCCGGATCGAGGCCGGGCAGCAGCGCTTGCCCGGCGGCGGGGTGGTGGTCGCACAGCACGTGCGCCAGTTCGTGCAGGATGATGTGTTCCCGGTGCGGCGGCGTGGTTTCGCTCTCGTGGAAGATCAGGTCGGTGTGGTCGGTGGCGATCCACAGCCCGCACACGCCGGTCAGCCCGCTCATCGGCAGCAGCCTGATCGGCCTGCCCCGGCGCGCGGCCACCTGCTCGCACAGGGCGTGCACGTCGAAGGGCACCGGCAGCGGCAGGTCCCGCAGCAGCGCGGCGTGCCGCCGGGCCAGGCGGCTCACGGCTCCGGTGTCGGTGGTGCCGGCGGGTTCGGCTGGGGCAGTCCCTCCAGTTCCCGCACGCGGTCCACCATCTCCGCGATCGCCTCCAGGCTCTTGGGTGACAACCCGCTGGCGCGCAAGGCGATCTGCCGCACCGGCGCGTCCCGCAGCGCGGTGAGCAGGGTGAGTTCGGCGTCGATGCGGCGGGTTTCCTCGTCGTCGAAGAAGTACGCCGCCGGAACGCCGAAGAAGCCCGCGAGCGCCTCGAGGTGGCGTTTGGTCGGGTTGTCGCGGATGCCCTTGCGCAGCTGCCACAGGTAGGTCGCCGAGATCGTCGGGCCACCGCGGGCACGCAGCGCCTCGGCGACCTCTTCGAAGGAGTACTCACCGCCGTCGCGGGGGCGCACCGTGCGGAACAGGTGATCCACCTTCGCCGCGAGGCTACCCACGTCGTCGGACATGGCGGGCAGTGTACCGATTGACCGCCGACTCACTTGTGCTTATGATTGCGCGCGCTTCGTCAACTGAGATGAAGAACCCATCGCGAGCTGAGGGGGCTCGCGATGGGTGGTTCCGGCGGTCAGTCGCCCGCGCGCATCGCGGCGATCGGTGCCGGGCGCATCGCGATCCGGGCCGGCATCGCGATCGAACCCCAGCCGAACAACACCGCCGCGGCGACGATGCCGAGATAGGCCAGTGGCGGCACGGAGGGCAGTGCGGAGCCGGTCAGGCCGAGGCTGATCCCGGCCAGCGGTGGCAACGCCGCCAGTGAACCGAGGCCCACCGCGGCCACCACGACAACCGCCGCCTCACCGCGCATCATCGCCCGTAGCTGCCGTGGTTTCGCGCCGACCAGGCGCAGCAACGCGAACTCACGCACCCGGGCGGCCGTGGCCAGCACGAGGATGTTCACCACCGCGATGGCGATGAAGCCGAGCAGCAGCAGGTTCAGCAGGAGGTTGACCGCCGACTGCGCGGACGCGGCATTCGGCGCGGCGGCGAACGCGCGGGGATCGGCCAGCTCCAGTCCAGGATGGACGGTCAGCGCTTCCCGTAGCGCGACGGGATCCGTGCCGGGTGCGGTGGCCAGCAGGAGTTCGTCGTTGAGGCGGCTGCCGGTGTGCGCGAGCACCACGTCGTTCGGCAGGGTCACGTCACCGAAGCCGAGCCCGCTGCCGTAGACGGCCACCACGGTGGCGGTGTGCGAGGTGCCGTCGCCGAGGCTCATGGTCAGCGGCTCACCGACGTCCACGCCGAAGGTGCCGGCCGCGATTTCGCTCAGTGCCACCGTTTCCCCGGTCAGCGCGCGCAGGTCACCGCGCCGGAGATCGAGGTCCAGCACCTCGCCGAGCCGGTCGGCGGTGACTCCCTGCGCGGGGTAGGCGTTGGTCACCTGCTCGGCGAGTTCCTGGTAGCTGACCAGGACCGAGGTGCGTGCCACCGGCGTCACCGACTCGACCCCCGGCACCCGCCGCACGGCGTCGGCGACCGCCGGAGCGATGCCGCCGACGGCCGTGACCACGTGGTCAGCCCGGATTCCTTGCTCCACCTGGGTTCTGGCGGCGGCGTCGGTGGTGGTCGCGGTGAAGATCTGCACGGAGGCCAGCGCGACGCCCATGATCAGCGGTGTGGCCGCCGAACCGAGGCGGCGCGAGCGCGCCCGGGTGTTGGCGCCCGCGAGATAACCCGCGGTGGCGCGCAGCAGGCCCAGCCGGGTGAGCAGCGCGGCGGTGGCGGTGAGCAAGCGCGGTCCGAGCAGCGCCACCGCGATCACCAGCAGCAGCGCCGAACTGGCCGCGCCCGCGATGGCCGGGCCACCGGAAACCACCAGGGGAAGCGTGATCCCGGCCGCCGCGCCGACGGCGGCCAGCACCCAGCCGGTCACCTGGCGGACGCGGCCCAGGCGCGGCGGTTCCACAGCGGCTTCGCCGAGCGCCGCGGCGGGGCTGATCCGCGCGGCCCGCCGTCCCGCGATCAGGCCCGCGCCCAGCGCCGTCAGCAGGCACGCGAGCACGGCGGCCACCACCGGCAGCGGCCCGGCGGTGAACCGGAACGCGGCGGGCACCGCACCGAGCTCGGCCAGTGCGTCGCGCAGCAGGAAACTCAGGCCGAACCCGGGCAGCGCGCCGAGCGCGGCGGCCACCGCGGCCACCACCGCGGATTCGGTGGCGATCAGCCGGTACACCTGGCGCGGCGTGGCCGCGACCGCCCGCAGCAGCGCGAACTCCCGCCGCCGCCGCTGGATCGACAGGCCGAGTGTGCTGGCCACCACCAGCAGCACGATCATCAGCATGGTGCCGCCGAACGCGGTCGACATCACCACCAGGAACTGCCGCGCGGCACCGACGTCGAGGAACTCCGCTTCGGCGCGGTCGTCACCGACGGCGGTGGTCACCCCGGGCACGGCCCGCTCGATGCGCGCGGCGAGATCCTCGGCGTCGGCGCCTGGTTCGGCGAGCACGGCCACCGCGTCGATGCGGTCCGGCCGCCCGGAAACCAGGCGTGCCTGCGTGTCGGTGAGGAACGCGGCGGGCTCACCCCGAATGGTCCCGACCACCCGGTATGGCGTGGGTACCGCGCCGATCTCCAGCTGGACCAGCTCGCCGACGGGCACCCCGGCCGCACCGGCGAGCACGATCTCGTCCGGCGAGGCGGGCGGACGACCGCTCTCGAGCGCGGCCGGTCCGAGCCGTGCCGACGACCAGCCGTGCACCACCAGCGGAAACGAGCCGCCGCGCAGTGCGGCCCGCACGCTCACGTCACCGATCGCCGCGCGCACGCCCGGTACCGCGGCGATCCGGCCGGCGGTGTCCGCGGCGAGCGGCACGCGATCGCCGAACCGCTGGTTCAGGCCGTCCTCCGTGGTGACCTCCTGCTCGGCCGTCACCACCACCGTCGCGGCGGCGTAGCGCAGCGGTGAAACACCGGCGCGCAGGCCCGATTCGAGCAGCACGCCGCTCGCGGTGATCAGCGCGGAACCGAAGAACACCGCCACGAACGCGGCGGCGAAGGCACCGCGTCGCGCGCGGATCGTCCGCCAGGCCAGGGAAAGCACGGTTCACCACTCCCCGAGGTGGGTCATCCGCTCGGCGATGTGCTCGGGCGTGGTGTGCGCGAGTTCGCCCGCGATGCGGCCGTCGGCGAGGAAAACCACGGAATCGGCGTACGAGGCCGCCACCGGGTCGTGCGTGACCATCAGCGCGGTCTGCCCCCAGCGGTCCACGGCCTGGCGCAGGGTGCCGAGCACCTGCCGCGCGGTCCGCGTGTCGAGCGCGCCGGTCGGCTCGTCGAGGAACACCACGTCGGGCCGGGTGATCAGCGCGCGGGCGATGGCCACGCGCTGCTGCTGACCGCCGGAAAGCTTGCTGGGACGGCGATCCAGCGGCACGTCCAGCTCGACCGAGCGCACCACCTCGTCGAGGAAGGCGGGATCGGCGGGACGACCGGCCAGCCGCAGCGGCAGCAGGATGTTCTCCCGCACGGTCAGCGCGTCGAGCAGGTTGTAGGCCTGGAAGACAAACCCGATCCGCGAGCGGCGCAGCTCGGTGAGCGCGGCTTCGCGCTGCCCGGTCAGCTCGGTGCCGCCGAGCAGCACCCGGCCCGACGTCGGCCGGTCCAGCCCGGCCGCGCAGTGCAGGAAGGTGCTCTTGCCCGAGCCGGACGGCCCCATCAGCGCGGTGAAACCGCCCCGGCGCAGGCTGATCGTCACCCCGTCCAGTGCGCGCACGGCGGCGGCCCCGCTACCGTAGGTCCTGCTGACGGATTCGAGCCGTACCGCATCGGTGAGGCCGTCCGCGACTGTGGTCATCTTGTGTCGTTCCTTCCGGTTCTTTCGGCGGGAACGACGCTAGGGGCGCGGTGAGCGCGGCACAGTGACGCGGAATCCCGTGCCGGTGGTGTAGTCCGCTACACCGTGCCGTTCGCCGAAGGGCCAGCGCGGCGGGCACCCGCTTCGGTAACCTGGGGCCGGATCATGGGCGAGCTCCGAATACGCGAAGCCGGACCGGCGGACCTGCCGGTGCTGACGCACGTCATGGGGCAGGAGCCCTACTTCACCGACCGCCTCTCCCGCCAGAAGAACGGGCTGGGCAGGCTGCTCGTGGCCTGGCAGGACGAGCACCCGGTCGGCGTGGTCTACCTGTGGCTCGAACCGGCCGAGGAACCCGAGCTGCGGCAGCACCTGCCGGACACCCCGCTGCTCACGCACCTGGAAACGCACGTGGAGCACCGCGCCCGCGGCATCGGCACCACCCTGGTCCGCGCGGCCGAGCAGTGGCTGGCCGCCAAGGGCTACGAGCGGGTGGCGCTGGCGGTGGAAACCACCAACACCCGCGCGGCACGCCTGTACGCCCGCCTCGGCTACCGGGAGTGGCCGCACTCCACGGTCCGGTGCCTCTCGCTGACCGACAGCGCGGGCCGCCGCAACGTGGAGATCTGCCGGATCATGGTCAAGCCACTGGCTGCGCCACGCGGGTAGTCAGGCCTTCGAGCCCGAGCACCTTGACCGCGATCCGCACACCACGGGCGACCCCGGCCTGGCGGTCCAGGTCGTCGGAGTGGCTCCGCCACGAGTGGCGGTCTTCCCGCCACGCGCCGACGTAGTCCACGCAGAGTTCGGGCGGGATGATCTGGCACCGGCCGCGCGCCGCCTTGAGCGACTTGAGCATCCGCGCGCGCCGCGCGTCCTCGGGCACCCGGCTCGTCACCATCGCGATCACCTCGCTGATGAACTTTTCCCTGCGGTCCAGGAAATCCCGCCAGTAACCGCGCCTGCCGGCCCGCTGGATGGTGCCTTCGGTGTCGAGCAGCCAGAACAGGCCTTCGGCGAGGCAGTCGCCGAGTTCCTCGAGCCGCGCCCGCAGTTCGTGGGCGAAGGGGTCGTACTCCTTCTGGACGGCGTGGCCGGCGACCGCCGTTCGGCCGAGTCCGTGCTCGTTGAGCAGGAAGAACCAGTCCTCGTTGTAGATGTTGGGGAAGAACGAGGTCAGCGAGCCCCGGCCGACCGCCAGCGCACCGCCGCCGATGAAGGTGTCCTGCTTGCCGCCCGCTTCGCGGTAGGCGTGGCAGACGACCGAATTGTCCGGGTAACCGCCGATCGCCAGGCCGACGCCGGCGTGGTCCTCGGTCAGTGCGGCGGCCCGCTCGAGATCGGCGGCGTCCGGCACGAGGATGTCGTCGTCGAGGAAAACCACGCGTTCCCAGCCGGCGAGCCTGGCCAGCAGGAGGCCGAGGTTGCGCTTGTCGCTGGTGTCCTCGCGGCGTTCGTACGGCTGGCCCCGCAGCAGTTCCGAGGTCCGGAACGCGGGCAGCACCGCCGGCCGCAGGTGTTCGGTCTCGATCGCGAGGAGGCCGGTCCCGCGCCGCTCGGCCAGGTCCGCGATCGTGTCCGCCGATGACCACTTGCTGCAGAGCGTGACCAGCGTGCAGTCCAGCCGCGCGGCGAGCTCGATCGCGGGCCGCAGCGCGCTGCCGTGGCGCGCGGTGGGCACGATGATCGCGTCCACCGGCGCGGTGCGGTTCCCCGCCTCCGCGGTGCGGAGCAGGTGGCGGTGTGAACCGTGGTGGTGCGCCGTGGCGACCGGTCCTGCGGCGTTGTGGGTCAAGTGCTGCTCACCGGCCATTCGTGCGCTTTGGTCAGGGGAAGGGTCCAGTCGGGGGTGACCACCAGGCCGTTGACCACCTGGATCCGGCTGATCAGGGCGAACTCGTCCAGCCCGGTGAACCGCGTGCGCAGGTACTCGGCGTTGCGGTCGCGGAACCGGGCGTCGGTCAGCGCGCGCACCACCCCGTAGGTGCCGCGGCCGAAGGTGCCGTTGCAGATGGTCACCGTCCGCTTGGCGTTGAACGGGTTCGGCGCCCGGTAGAACAGGGCGACGTCTTCGAGCAGCAGCAGCCTGCCGCCGGTCTTGCGGACCTTCGGCAGGAAGCGCTTGAGCTCGGCGCCGGTGCCGATCTCGAAGCAGCTGAGGTCGTTGTCCTCGGGCCGGGTCAGCTGGCGCACCGGCAGTTCGGCGCGCTCGAGCAGGTCCTGGGTGACGAAGTTCCAGTCCACCCCGCCGAGCAGGATCAGGTGGCTGGTGTAGTCGTCGGTGGCCAGTTCGGCCGGGGTGCGCAGGTGCACGTCGCTGGCCGGGTTCGCGGCGCGGACGTGCCCGTGGAGCTCGACCAGCGCGTCGAGGTCGGCGTACTTGTACACGTCCACGAAGTCGGGGTCGTCGGGATCGGCGAGCGGCATCTTGCCCTTCAGCCGCTCCGGCAGCTCGGAACCGACGATGGTGATGTCCTGGTTCGGGGTGAACCGCCACGGGCTCTGCGCGTACGGGTCGCCGAGCGCCGCGGGCTTGGCGACGGGGGCGTCCTCCCGCAGCTCGGTCAGCTCGCGGAGCAGCTTTTCCCGCTGGGCGCGTTCCTCGCCGGTGAGCTGGCCGTAGCCCAGCACCCGGTACGGGGTTTCGGCCACCGAACGCTCGGTGGCGAAGAAGGTGGCGTAGGCCTCGAGCTGCTTCAGCGGCGGCTTGGCCTTCTGCCGGAGGCTCTCCCACGACGAGACCGACGGAACGCTGATGCCCAGCGCGGCGGCCAGTTCCGCCTGCGTGATGTGCTTGCCCGGCCAGGCGCCACCCTCGCGCAGCTCGCGCAACCTCCGCGCGAGCGGCCGCCCTTCAGGTGAATTCACCTCGTCCACTTCCTTCAGTAGAACTTCAGGCAACGCTCCGAAGAATCGGAACTATACCGATGATCTCTTGGGTATCGCTTGGAGGGTCGTAAAGTTGACTGGTCTCGCCCGCTTGGCGCAGTCCGCCAGGTATTCCTTGCACTGCCCGTGCAGTGGCCCTAGTCTGAAGTCCGCAGTACTTCGGCAAGTATAGCTGAATATTTCTGAAGTTGCCAGCTGGAGAAGGTAAGGAGCCCATGATGAAGTCTGCGTCATCCGACCTCCGACCGGCCGGCTTGTCCTGGTGCGCGCGTCCCCGCCGCACCAAGACGGTCGGCCGCACCTGAGCGGCAGGCGAGGTGGTCATGGTGAGCGAACTGTCACCCATACCACTGCAGCGCACGATGATCGTGGTGGACATCGAGGGGTCCACCCGCCGGAACAACTCGGCGACCGCGGTGCTCCGCCACGACCTGTACGAGCTGTTCGAGGCGGCGCTGCTGGACTGCGACATCACCGAGGAGCTGCGGGACCCGTTCACCGACCGGGGTGACGGCCTGATGGCCTTCGTGCACGCGGTCGACCAGGTCCCGAAGACGGCGATGCTGACCAAGTTCATCCCGGTGCTGACCCGGCTGATCGGCGAGCACGGGGCCCGGCGCCCCGAGCGCAAGTTCCGCATCCGGGCCGCCATGCACGCCGGTGACGTGCACTTCGACCTGCGCGGGCCGTTCGGTGAGGACGTCACCCTCACCACCCGCCTGGTCGACGCCCCGGAGCTGAAGGCGGCGCTGGCCGAGACCGAGGCACCGCTGGTGCTCGCGGTCTCCGAGCAGCTCCACCGGTCGGTGATCCGGCACGGCTACGAGGGCATCGACGAGGACCGCTTCGAGCAGACGATCGAACTGGACATCGGCGGCAGGCGCGTCCCCGGCTGGGTGCAGCTGCCCGAGCCGAGGGTGCCGGGAAAGGCGATCCCGCTGCGCGACCGGGTGTCCCGCGCCAAACCGGGGGCGCGGTTCCCGGCGGTGCGCACGCCGCTGCCGCGCCGGCTGCGGCGCGACGTGCCCGACCCCCGCGATCCCACCGGGAACGATCCGGGGGCACGCAGACGGATCTCCTCGTAGTCAGTCCCGTTTGGTCAGCCCGTTCAGCACCGCGGTGACCTCGTGGCGGCCGGTTTCGCCGAGCGGCCGGAGCGGGCGGGGCAGCCCAGGGGCGGTCAG
This sequence comes from Amycolatopsis albispora, assembly GCF_003312875.1. Classification (NCBI taxonomy): domain Bacteria; kingdom Bacillati; phylum Actinomycetota; class Actinomycetes; order Pseudonocardiales; family Pseudonocardiaceae; genus Amycolatopsis; species Amycolatopsis albispora. Next base: position 2,212,952 of record NZ_CP015163.1, on the reverse strand, counting down.
CAGGCCGATCTCCACCGCGATCGCCGAGACGACCCGGTAGCTGCCGTAGCGGGCGAACAGTGTCCACAGTGGAGCCAGTTCCGCCGACAGCGCGCGAGCCCGGGCGGCGTCGCCGTCGGCGGCGGCACGCGCGATGGCCAGGCAGGTCTTCGGGAACAGCCCGCCGAGCACGCTGTACCAGCCGTCGCACCCGGCCAGCAGGCCGTCGGCGGCGAACGCGTCCCCGCTGATGCCGATCGACACCGAGTCCGGAAGGACCGACCGCAGGCCGCCGACCCTGGCGCGGACCTGGTCCGCGGGCACCCCGGGGATCTTGATCGACTTCACCCGCGGCAGCCCGGCGATGCGGGCGTGCAGCTCGTCGGAGAACTTCACGTGCGTGGTGCCCGGGTTGTCGTAGACCACCAGCGGCACCGAAAGGTTCGCCGTCACGTCCTCGTACAGGCCGAACACCTCGTCGTCGGTGAGGGCCTGGTAGGTCATCGCGGAGAGCAGCACGGCGGCGGCCCCGGCCCGCTGCGCGTCCTCGACGTGGTCGAGCACATCGCGTGTGCGCAGGGCACCGACGCCGATGATCACCGGCACGGAGCCGGCGCTCTTCACCGCCAGTTCGGCGGCCCGCGCCCGCTCCTCCCGGTTCAGATAGGGATAACCGCCGGTCGAGCCGAGCGCACCGATCGAATCGACGCCCGCGTCGGCGACGCGGCCGACGAGCCGCTCATACGCCGCTTCGTCGATCCCGTCACTCGTGATCGGCGTGAACGGGAAAGCACTGAGTCCGGTGAACACCAGGAACCTCCTACTTGGTGGTGCGGTCGAGACGGATGCGCACGGCGACGCCGGCGCAGACGATCACGGCGAGTCCCCCGAACATGGTCGGCCAGGTCAGTTCCTCGCCCAGCAGCAGGGCCGCCACCGCGATGGTCAGCACCGGCTGCACCAGCTGCACCTGGCTGACCTGCGCCATCGGGCCGATGGCCAGCCCGCGGTACCAGGCGAAGAAGCCGAGGAACATGCTGACCGCGGCGAGGTAGGCGAACGCCGCCCACTGCGCCGCCGTGCCGGTCTGCGCCTGCTGCGTCACCGCGACCACGGTCAGCGCGAGCATCAGCGGCGACGCCAGCACGAGTGCCCAGGACACCGTCTGCCACGACCCCAGTTCGCGGGCGAGCAGCCCGCCCTCGGCGTATCCCGCGGCGGCCGCCAGCACGGCGCCGAACAACAGCAGGTCCGACCAGTGCAACCGGCCGAATCCGCCGCCCTGCAGGGAAGCGAACACCAGCGCGGCCAGTGCGCCGACGCCGGCCATCACCCAGAACGACCGCGGCGGGCACTCCTTGCCGCGGAGCACGGCCAGCACCGCGGTGGCCGCGGGCAGCAGGGCGATCACCACGGCACCGTGGCTGGCCGGGGCGGTGGTCAGCGCGTACGAGGTCAGCAACGGGAAGCCGAGCACCACGCCACCGGCGACCACGGCGAGCCGCGCCCACTGGCGGCGGTCCGGCAGGCGCTGCCGGGTGAACGCGAGCGCGGCGGCGGCGAGCAGCGCGGCGACGACCGCGCGTGCCGAGCCGATGAACAGCGGCGAGAGCCCGCCGACGGCCCCCCGCGTGAACGGCACGGTGAACGAGAACGCGGCCACGCCCAGCAGTCCCCAGGCCAGCCCCGCCCGCGACGGCGATAACGTTGCGGCAGGCTGAACGATAACGCTACTCTTTCCTGACATGGCCAACGATAGCACCGAGCGGATCATGCGTGGGCTCCGCGCGTGGATCACCCAGGCACCGCCGGGCGCGCGTGTGCCGTCGAACCGCGCGCTGGTGGCCGAATACGGTGCCAGCCCGATCACCGTGCAGAAGGCGATGCGGGCGCTCGGCGCGCAGGGGCTGATCGAAAGCCGTCCGGGCGTGGGCACCTTCGTGCGTGCCGTGCGCACCGCCCGCCCGCTCGACTTCGGCTGGCAGACCGCCGCCCTGCGCGCACCGCGGGCGCCGATCCCGGCCCTGTCGACCCCGCTGCGCAGCATGTCGCCGGACGCGATCGGCCTGCACGCCGGTTTCCCGGACCGCGCGCTGCTGCCGGAACGGCTGGTGCGGAGCGCGTTCACGCGTGCCGCGCGTGGTGACACCGCGCTGACCCGGCCCGCCACCGCCGGGCTGGCCGAGCTGCGGGCCTGGTTCGCCACCGAACTCGCCGAAGCCACGCCCGCCGGGCTGACCCCGCCCACCGCCCGCGACGTGGTGGTCCTTCCCGGCAGCCAGAGCGGGCTGAGCTCGATCTTCCGCGCGCTGGTCGGCTTCGGGCAGCCGCTGCTGCTGGAATCGCCGACCTACTGGGGTGCGATCCTCGCCGCCGCGCAGGCCGGGGCGCACGTGGTCCCGGTGCCCAGTGGACCGGCGGGCCCCGACCCCGACGAACTCGCGCGTGCCTTCGACGAGACCGGGGCGCGGGTGTTCTACGGCCAGCCCAACTACGCCAATCCCACCGGCGCGCAGTGGGAGGCCGACCGCGGCGAGCGGATCCTGGAGGTCGTCCGCGCCCGCGGCGCCTTCCTGGTCGAGGACGACTGGGCACACGACTTCGGCATCGAAACCACCGCGCGCCCGCTGGCCGCGCTCGACGACAACGGCCACGTGGTCTACCTGCGGTCGCTGACCAAGAGCGTGTCGCCCGCCGTCCGGGTGGCGGCGGTGATCGCCAGGGGACCGGCCCGCGACCGCATTCTCGCCGACCGCGGCGCGGAATCCATGTACGTCAGCGGAACCCTGCAGGCCGCGGCGCTCGACGTGGTCACGCAACCCGGCTGGCGGACCCACCTGCGTGCGTTGCGCCAGCAGCTCAAGGCCCGGCGCGACCTGCTCGTCGCGAGCCTGGCCGAGCACGTTCCGCAGGCGCATCTCGAATCCGTGCCCCGCGGCGGGCTGCACCTGTGGGCCCGCCTGCCCGACGAAACCGATCTCGACCAGCTGACCCGCGACTGCGAGGCCGACGGTGTGCTGATCGCGCCCGGCAACGAGTGGTTCCCCGCCGAACCGTCCGGCCCGTACATCCGGCTGAACTTCTCCGGCCCGGACCCCGACCGGTTCCCGGACGGCGCCCGCGTCATCGGGCGCGCGCTCAGCGGAAGATCGCCAGCGCCCACATCTTGAGCAGCCGGTCCTCCTCGTCCCAGGTCTCGACCTTGCCGAGCACCCGCGCCGGGAACGGTGCCCGGCCCTCGGGCAGCACGTCCTGCTCGCGCAGCCCGCTCCGGCTGATCTTGACCCGGACGTGGTCGGTCCCCGAGGTGTAGGGCGCGCGCAGCCGCAGGTAGTCCTTGTCCGACTCGTCGCCTTCCTGGTACTCCTGGAAAAGCCCGTCGATGGACAGGAACATCCGGCTGTCGCTCAGCCTCGCCTGCCCGGCCGAGTTCCCCGCGAGCGACCGGTGCGCGCTGACCTCGCCCTTGCGGAAGTCCGCGTACACGATCGCGTCGGCCTTTTCCAGTGCCCGCACCACTTTGCGGATCGCGGTGATCGGCTGTTCCTCGGTTTCGTAGGCCTCGGAACGGGCGCCTTCGCGCTGGCGGCCGCCGCCGACGGAGAACCAGTGCGTTTTGGCTTCACCACGGCCTTCCGCGCTTTCCCTGGTGTACTCCTCGACGCGCCGCTTGAGCGCGGTCAGGTTGCCCTGGTACTGGAGGATGTCCATCACCAGCGGCTCGTTGAGGTAGACCAGGAACTCGTGCTGGTCGCCGACGGTGCCGGGCGCGGCCCGGCGCCTGCCGCGCAGGTACAGCACCACCGCGGCGGTCACCAGCGCCGCGCCGGTGACCATCAGCAGCCAGAACCACGGACTATCGACAGCCACGGATCTCCTTGAAGGCCTGGGAAAGCGAGGTCGCGTTCGCGTCGACCATGCGGCCGCCGGTGGCGCTCGCGGCCTGGCCGAGCTCGGCGGGGTCGGCTTCGCCGAAGCGGATGGTGTAGGTGTGCACGGCTTTCGCCGCCGGTGGCTGCGCCTGGTGCTCCCGCAGGAACTCCGGCAGGCCGAGCCCGGTGTTGTTCTCCCCGTCGGTCATCAGCATGATCGTCACCGGCTGCTCGGGGTGGTCGCGGGTGAGCGTGGCCGCCTTGTCGTAGGCGGCGTCCAGCGCCGACCACACCCCGGTGGTCTGTTCGCCCGGCTCGGCCGCGATGTGGTCGCGGAGGGCGTCGAGATCGGCCTGGCCGGTGATGGTGAACTCGCGTTCGTCGAGCACCCGGCCGCCGAAGCGCAGGATGGTGAGCCGTTCCCCTTGGTAGAACCGGAGGAACTTGCCTTCGGGGGAGGTGTCCGCGCCGCTGAAACCGGCGAAGGTCGCGCGCAGGTCGGCGATCCGCTGCCCGCGCATCGAGGCGGAGAAGTCCAGCACGAAGATCAGGTGGGCCGGGTCGCGCGAGCGCGGATCGGCGTAGGCGGCGGCGAGCCGGTCGACGGTTTCCTTGCGCTCGGGGAAGTACAGCGTGTTCGTGCCGAAGTCGGCGAACCGCGGGTCACGCGGCACTTCGGCGCTGAGCGGGCGGCGCAGCGTCTGCTCCATGATCCGGCGCTGCACCGGCTCGGTGCGGAACCAGTCGGACACGCGCTGGAAGCTGTCGCGCTTGGCCGGGTCGAGCAGCAGCAACGGGTAGTCGGCGAGCACGATGCCGTCGCGCGGGTACAGGATTTCCAGCGGCTCGGCCAGTTTCGCGTTCATCGACAGCAACACGGATTCGTAGTTGATCAGCGCGTCCGCGGTGTCCGGGCGGGCGGTGTAGTCGTCGGCGAGCCGCCGCGAGGTCTCCGCGGTCAGTGTGCGCCCGGCGAAGAACCCGCGCAGCCGGTCGCAGGTGATGTCCTCCTCACGCAGCGCGCCGCCGGTGCCCGCGGCCGCGGTCGCCACCCCGATCAGCGCGGACAGGCCGCTGGCCGCGTGCTGCGGATCGGCCATGCCGAAGCGCACCACGCCGCTCGCCGAGCGGTCGGCCAGATCGGCCCACGACAGGTGCTGGTCGGCCGTCGAGGTCCGCAGCAATTGCGCCACGCGCGGGGTCACACCGACGGCCAGCGGCGTGAACATGAACCGGCTGCTGATCGGCCGGTCGCCGGTGTACCCGAGCTGCTTGAGCTTCAGCTCGAAGAAGCGGTCGGTGGCCAGCCAGGCCAGGTCGTGCTGGTAGTTCCCCGGGTTCAGCGCGTTGGTGGCGTCGATCGTGCCGCGCTCGTCCAGCTGCAGCTCGATCCCGGTTTCGCGGCGCAGGTCGTCGAGCAGCGGCCGCATGTCGGAAAGTTCGTCGGAGGCGAGCACCCGCAGCACGGTGTGCGGCGGCGGTGGATCGGAGGTGCACGCCGCGAGCAGCCCGAGCACCAGGCACAGCACGGCGAGCTTCCGCGCCGGGCGGGTCACCGGCAGCCGCCGATCGTGGTGATGAGGCGTTCGAACAGGTCGACCGGCGGCAGGTAGGCACGGGTGTGGTCGTTGCCGGACGACGGCGCCTCCAGCCCGCGCTGGGCGAGCAGGCCGGTCAGCTGCGGGCTGGCCGTGTCCTGCTCGGCGTCGAGCACCCGGAACCCCAGCTCGACCGCGCGGTTCCGCAGTTCCGGATCGTTGCGCAGCAGCTCGGCGAGGCGGCGGCCGTTGTCGTTGAGCGCGATGAACGACGGCTGCGTCTCGAAGTGGTCGGCGGGGTAGAGCAGCACCCGTTCCTCGTCGGGCTGACCCGGCGGGCGGCGGAGCTGGTGCGCGAGGTACTGGTGCTCGTAGATCACCACGATCGGCGCGATCCGCTGCCCCTCCGGCGAAAGGTAGTACGGCACGCGGTCGGGCGTCGGCGCGCCCTGCGCGCGGTAGAGCGGTTTCAGCGACTCGGCGAGCGCGGTCACCTCGTCCTCGGCGGCGGCGATCCGGCTGCCGTTCTTGGCGTAGGCGATCAGGCCCTGGTAGGTGCCGCCGGAGTTGGACAGGCACACGTCGGAGGTGTGCGCCAGCACCAGGTTGTTGTTCTGGATGCCGTGCTCGCGGATGCCGATGTCGTTCCAGCGCCTGCCCTGCTCGGTCAGCTCGACGAACCGGCTGATGTCGACCTCGTAGAACAGCGGTTTCTCCCGCCCGGCGGTCATCGGCGCGGCCACGCCGGCGTGCTGCAGCGCGAGCGCGTACGGCCGGTAGGTGGCCAGCACGATCGGGCTGACGAACGGCACGTAGGCCTGCGCGTCCTTGCCGCTGCCGAGCCTGCTGGACATGATCAGGTCGGCGGCGGGCTGGCCGGACGGGAAAACGAAGTCGTAGCGGTCGATGTCGTGCGTGGCCACCTCACGCGAGCCCGAGTTGTCGACGATCACCTCGAAGTGCTTGCGCCGCAGGATCTCCTGGACGGTGGCGTCGCGGAAGAAGTCGACCTTGGAGCCCATCTTGCCGCGCACCACGGTGACCGCGGGGGCCGGCGGCGCCGGCGCCATCAGCAGCGGGGTCAGCACCAGCACGACGAGCCCGAGCAGGCCCAGTGCCAGCACCGGGGTGAGCGCCGGGCGCGCGGGCGGTTGCCTGATCTTCAGCAGCGGCTCCGCGGCCACGAACCCCTCCCGCTTCCCCAGCCCGCTCCGAAACTCCAGGAATACCCGCGCCCGGTGAACGGCACCGGACAGCCGGGTAACGCTTTGTCACCCCATCGGGTGATGGGGCGGCCGGGAGGCGCGACGCGAACGCGATGCGGTGGCGGACCCGGGGCGGGTACGTACAGTGGTGATCACCCCTTGCCCGCCGTCCCCCGGAGTGCGCATGCTCGACATCGGCCTGGTCACCTGGCTGGTCACCATCGGCTTTGTGGTCGCCCTGCTGGCAGTGGACCTGGTGCTGGCCGCGGTCCGGCCGCACCGGGTCGGGTTCGCCGAGGCGACCGCGTGGTCGGTGTTCTACGTGCTGGTCGCGGTCGGTTTCGGCGTGTGGTTCCTGCTGGCCTACGGGGGACAGGCGGGCACCGAGTACTTCGCCGGGTACATCGTCGAGAAGAGCCTGTCGGTCGACAACCTGTTCGTTTTTGTGATCATCATGACCACGTTCGCGGTGCCGGAGAAGCACCAGCACAAGGTGCTCACCTTCGGCATCGTGCTGGCGCTGCTGATGCGCGCGGCGTTCATCGCGGTCGGGGCCACGCTGCTGTCGTTGTTCTCGTTCATGTTCCTGATCTTCGGGCTGGTGCTGATCTTCACCGCGGTGCAGTTGTTCCGGCACCGCGACGAGGATCCCGACGTGGAGAACAACGTGGTGGTCAAGGCCGCGCGCCGGTTGCTGCCGACCACCGAGGACTACGTCGAGGGCAAGCTGGTCACCAAAGTGGACGGTCGCCGGATGGTGACGCCGCTGTTCGTGGTGCTGGTCGCCATCGGCGGGGTCGACCTGCTGTTCGCGCTGGACTCGATCCCGGCGGTGTTCGGCGTGACCGAGGAACCGTACATCGTGTTCACCGCGAATGCCTTCGCCCTGCTGGGCCTGCGGGCGTTGTTCTTCCTGGTGAAGGGCCTGCTGGACCGGCTGGTGTACCTGTCGGCCGGGCTGGCGCTGATCCTGGCCTTCATCGGCGTGAAGCTGATGCTGCACTGGGCGCACGTGGACATCAGCGAGAGCGTGCCGGAGATCCCGACCCCGCTCAGCCTCGGCGTGATCATCGGCATCCTGCTGGTGGTGACCGTGGCCAGCCTGGTCAAGACCCGCCGCGACCCCACCGCCAAGGCCCACCCCGGCTCGCTGCGCGGCCACCGCGAACCGGGGGAGAAGTAGCCCCTAACCCAGTAGCAGGGCGATTCCGGCCAGTACCGGGATGGAGAGCATGGTGGTCAGCAGGATGACGTCCCTGGCCAGTTCGGTGTCCTGGCCGTGGGAAGTGGCGTAGACAAAAACGTTCTGCGCGGTCGGCAGCGCGGAGGTGACCGTGACGGCCAGCAGTGCGGTGCCGCTGAGCTGCACCGCACTGCCGAGGCCGAAGGCCAGTGCGGGCTGTGCCACCGTTTTCAGCCCGACCGCCAGCCAGATCGGCCCGGCCTGGGCACCGGTGGCCGGGCGCGGCGAGCCGTGCAGGCTGGTGCCGTAGGCCAGCAGGGCGGCGGGCACGGCCAGGCCCGCGAGCAGCTCGATCGGCCGCAGCACCAGCTCCGGCGGGCGCCAGCCGAGCATCGACAGGGCCAGCCCGATCGCGCAGCCGATCACCACCGGCGTCCGCAGCGGCTGGGTGAGCAGGCGCCGCAGGGAGCGGTCCGGCTGGTCCGAAGCCAGCACGGTCAGCCCGATCGGCGCCAGCACCAGCACCTGGAACAACAGCACCGGCGCCACATACGACGCGTCGCCGAGTACGTAGACCGCGATCGCCACGCCGAGATTGCCCGCGTTGACGTACGAAGTGGACAGCGCGCCGGTGGCCAGCTGCGCGGCTTTCGGGCGGCGCCACCAGTACACCACCGCCGAGTACAGCAACGCGCACAGCACGGCACTGCCCGCGGTCGCCACCAGGGTGGTGGACAGCAGTGCGGACGGGTCGGCGTCGGCCAGGGTGAGCAGCAGCAGGGCCGGGGTGGCCACGTAGTAGGACAGGCGGGACAGCATTTCGGCCGCACCGGCACCGAGGATGCCGGTGCGGCCGGTCAGCCAGCCCACCGCGATCACCGCGAGCAGGGTGGCGAAACCGCCGAGGACAGCGTTCACGCAGTGATCATGCGGGCTTGTCCACGATCACACTGTCGGTGGTCCAGGCACGGGCCTGCTCGCTCAGCGTGATACCGAGCCCGGGGCGCGAGGACAGCCGCATCCGGCCGCCGCTGATCTCCAGCCGCTCGTTGAACAGCGGGTACAACCAGTCGAAGTGCTCGACCCACGGCTCGTGCGGGTAGGCCGCGGCCAGGTGCACGTGGATCTCCATGGCGAAGTGCGGCGCGAGCTGCAGGTTCCGGTGGTCGGCCAGGGTGGCCAGCTTGAGGAACTGCGTGATGCCGCCGATGCGTGGCGCGTCGGGCTGCAGGATGTCGGCGGCACCGTGGCGGATCAGCTCGTAGTGCTCGGCCACACTGGTCAGCATTTCGCCGGTGGCCACCGCGGTGGTCAGCGACCGCGCCAGCTCGGCGTGCCCCTCGGCGTCGTAGGCGTCCAGCGGTTCTTCGATCCAGACCAGGCCGAACTCCTCCAGCGCGCGCCCGGCCCGCATCGCGGTCGGCCGGTCCCACTGCTGGTTCGCGTCGACCATCAGCGGCACCGCGTCACCGAGGTGCTCGCGGATCGCGGCGACCCGGCGCAGGTCCTCGGCCAGGTCCGGCTGGCCCACCTTGATCTTGATGCCGCCGACGCCGGATTCGAGCGTGCGCGTGGCGTTGTCCTTGATCTGCTCGACGGACTCGTGCAGGAACCCGCCCGAGGTGTTGTAGCAGCGCACCGAATCCCGGTACGCGCCAAGGAGCTTGGCCAGCGGCAACCCGGCGCGCTTGGCCTTGAGGTCCCACAGCGCCACGTCGATCGCGGCCAGCGCCTGCGTGGCGGCCCCGCTGCGCCCGACCGAGGCACCCGACCAGGTGAGCTTGGTCCACAAGCGGCCGATGTCGCTGGGGTCCTCGCCGATCAGGTCCGGCGCGACCTCCCGCGCGTGCGCGAACTGGGCGGGCCCGCCCGCGCGCTTCGAATAGCTGAAACCGACGCCTTCGGCACCGGAGTCGGTGGTGATCTCCGCGAACAGGAACACCACCTCGGTCATCGGGCGCTGCCTGCCGGTCAGCACCTTGGCGTCGCTGATCCCGGTCGGCAGCGGCAGGGTCACCGAGGACAGCCGCACCGAGGCGATCCGGTCGAGCACGGGGGACATGGGCGCTCCTATGTAGACGGTCAGCGGACGAGGCTGGGCCGCTTGGGATCGAACTCCCAGCCGGGCACCAGGAACCGCATGGCCACCGCGTCGTCTCGGGCACCGAGCCCGTGTTCGCGGTATAGCTCGTGCGCGGCGGCCAGCGCGTCGCGGTCGAGTTCGACACCGAGGCCCGGCGCGTCGGGCACGGCCACCTCGCCACCGGTGATGCGCGGCGGGCGCCGGGTCAGCGCCTGGCCGTCCTGCCAGATCCAGTGCGTGTCGAGCGCGGTGATCGGGCCGGGGGCCGCGGCACCGGCGTGGGTGAACATGGCCAGCGAGATGTCGAAGTGGTTGTTCGAGTGTGAACCCCAGGTGAGCCCGGAATCCGCGCACAGCTGAGCCACGCGGACCGAGCCGCGCATGGTCCAGAAGTGCGGGTCGGCCAGCGGGATGTCCACCGCGTCCGCGCGCAGCGCGTGGGTCAGCTGCCGCCAGTCGGTGGCGATCATGTTCGTCGCGGTGCGAAGGCCGGTGGCACGCCGGAACTCCGCCATGGTTTCGCGGCCGGAGAACCCGCCTTCCGCGCCGACCGGGTCCTCGGCGTAGGCCAGCACGCCGTGCAGGTCGCGGCACAGCGCGATCGCCTCGTCGAGCGCCCAGGCGCCGTTGGGGTCGAGCGTGATGCGGGCGTCCGGGAACCGGCCGGCCAGCGCGCGAGCGGCCTCGATTTCCTGCTCCGCGGTGAACACCGCGCCCTTGAGCTTGAAGTCGGCGAACCCGTACCGCTGCTGCGCGGCCTCGGCCAGCTTGACCACCGCGTCGGCGGTGAGCGCGGGCTCGCGGCGCAGCCTCGCCCAGTCGTCGGCCGGGTTTCCCTCGGCTACGTAAGGAAGATCGGTGCGTTCGCGGTCACCGACGTAGAACAGGTAACCCAGCATCGGCACCGAATCCCGTTGCTGACCGTCACCGAGCAGTTCGGCCACCGGCACGCCGAGGTATTGCCCGTGCAGGTCGAGCAGCGCGGATTCGAGCGCGGTCACCGCGTGCACGGTGGTGCGCAGGTCGAAGGTCTGCAGGCCGCGGCCACCGGCGTCGCGGTCGGCGAAGGTCTCCGCGACCTGGCGCAGCAGCGACGCGTACCGCGCGACCGGCTGTCCCGCGAGCAGTTCGCCCGCCTCGGAAACGGTGCGCCGGATCGATTCGCCGCCGGGCACCTCACCGAGCCCGGTCCGGCCCTCGCTGTCGGTCACGATGGCCACGTTGCGGGTGAAGAACGGGCCGTGCGCGCCACTGAGGTTCAGCAGCATGCTGTCGTATCCGGCCACCGGCACCACTTCGACGGTGGCGACCGACGGCCCGCTCATCGCGCGGCCTTCTCGATCAGCGTGCTCAGCTCGGCCAGCTCGCTCGCGGTCAGGTCGGTCAGCGGCGGCCGCACCGGCCCGCCGTCCCGGCCGACCGCGGTCAGCCCGGCCTTGATGATCGACACCGCGTAGCCCTTGGCGCGGTCGCGGATGTCCAGGTAGGGCAGCACGAAATCGGCGAGCATGCGGTAGACCGCGGTCCGGTCCTGCGCGCGCACCGCGGTGTAGAACTTCATCGCGAACTCGGGCACGAAGTTGTACAGCGCCGAGGAATAGGTGGACACGCCGAGCTGCAGCAGCGGCAGTGCGAAGGTCTCGGCGGTGGGCAGGCCGCCGATGTAGATGAGCCGGTCGCCGACCCTGGCGTAGGTCCTGGTCATCCGCTCGATGTCGCCGATGCCGTCCTTGAGCCCGATCAGGTTCGGGTTGCGCTCGGCGGCCTCGGCCACGGTGGTGTCCGACAGCACGGCGTTGGCGCGGCTGTAGACGATCACGCCGAGCCGGGTGGCCCGGCACACCGCGCTGATGTGCTCGACCAGCCCGCGCTGCGAGGCCTCGGTCAGGTACGGCGGGAACAGCAGGATGCCGGACGCTCCGGCGGCTTCGGCGGCCTGCGCCTGCGCCACCGAGACCGCGGTCGCGCCGGTCGCCGGGGCGACCACCGGGACGGTGCCGCCCACCTCGCCGACGGCCGCGCGGACCACCTGGTCGATCTCCGCCGGGGTGAGCGAGAAGCCCTCACCGGTACCGCCCGCGGCGAACAGCCCGGCCGCGCCGCAGCTCGCCTGCCAGGCCAGGTGCTCGCGGTACCGCGGCTCGTCGAAGCGCAGCTCGGCGTCGAAGTGCGTCACCGGGAAGGAGAGCAGCCCGGAGGTCAGCTTTTCGGCCAGGGCGTCGGGCGGCAGCAGCGTCACGGTTGTTGTCCCCTTGGATTCCGGTGGTCCGCGTGGTGGCGCGGCGGTCACGATCACCGTAAGTACCGGAATCGATGCTTGTCCAAGTGCTGTTTCGCATGGCTTGATACCCGCGCGGCATCACTGGAGCGGAGTGAAGTCTTTCAGCACCTCCAGCGCGCGCCACAGCGCCGGGTTCGGGGAGTCGCGGCGCCACAGCAGGTGCAGCTCCGCGGGCTGCGGCACGGCGGTGGCCAGCCGGACGAAGCCCACGCCCGCGATGGACAGCCGGGCCGCCGACGCGGGCACGAAGGCGATCCCGCGCCCGGCCGCGACCAGCCACAGCATGGTCAGCACCTGGCTGACCGTGTGCACGGTGTTCTGGTGCGCGATCGGCACGATGCCGACCACCAGGTCGTAGAAGTACCTGGCCTCGGTGGGGGAGTGCATGATCACCGGCTCGTCGGCCACGTCGGCGGCGGTGACGTCCCGGCCCAGCTCGAGCAGCAGGTGCCCGGTGGGCGCGGCGACCAGCATCGCCTCGCGGTGCAGCAGGTGCGAGCTGAACGTCTTGTGGTCGAACGGGGGCCGCGCCAGGCCGAGGTCGATCTCCTCGTTGCGCAGCCCGGCGACCTGCTCCCTGGTGACCATCTCGCCGAGGCCGACGTCGACCTCCGGCAGTTCCGCGCTGAGCCGGTTGAGCAGCCTGCCGAGCACCCCGTAGGTCGAGGCGGCGGTGAAGCCGATGCGCACCATGCCGGTCGAGCCGGACGACACCCGGCGCGCCAGGTCCGGGGCCGCGTCGGCGAGCGAGAGCAGGCGGCGCGCTTCAAGCAGGAACACCTCGCCCGCCGCGGTCAGCTCGACCCGCCGGTTGTCGCGGACCAGCAACTGCGCGTCAACGGCCCGCTCCAGCTTTTGGATCTGCCTGCTCAGCGGCGGCTGGGTCATCTTCAGCCTGGCCGCCGCGCGGCCGAAGTGCAGCTCGTCCGCGACGGCGACAAAACCGCGGAGCTGTTCGAGCGTGAAGGTCATGCCGCGAAGGTATCAATCCATGCCTTATCGGATTTGGACAGACATCGAATGCCGCCCATACGCTCCCTTCCCTCTGGCCGCTTCTCGAAGGAGAGAAACGACAATGACCAGGAACCCCGGCACACGCCGATGGCTGGCGCTCGGCCTCGGCTTGGTGCTGGCCATGCCGCTGGGCGCGTGCGGCGGAAATCTGGGGGCCGGCGCGGACGCCGCAGCGAAGGACTACCCCAACGGCGACCCGATCACCGTCTACGCCGGCGCGGATCCCGGCGGCAGCACCGACCTCATCGCCAGGGCACTGGCCGACGGCGTGACCGGCGACCTCGGCGTCGCGGTCACCGTGGAGAACAAGCCGGGCGCGAACGGCGCGCTGGCGGCCAGGGAACTCAGCGGGAAGAAGCCGAACGGCCACACGCTGATGGTCTACAACGGCAGCCTCGCCTACATCACCCCGCTCGCGGTGCCGGAGAAGCAGGCGATCGACATCGCCGACTACGAGGTGGTCACCGGCGTTTCGCAGGACGACTACGTGCTGGTCACCGCGCCCGGATCCGGGCTGTCCACGATCGAGGACCTCAAGCGCGCCGGGCGCCCGCTCACCTACGGCACCACCGGCGCGGGCACCGGCAGCCAGCTCGCGCAGGCGCTGCTGTTCGCCCAGGCCGGGATCGCCGGCACCGCGGTGCCGTTCGACGGTGGTTCGCCCACGATGACCGCGGTGCTCGGCGGGCAGGTCGACGTCGGCGCCGTGCAGCTCGGTGAGGCCAGCGAGCAGATCGTCGCCGGGCAGCTCAAGCCGATCGTCACCTTCGCCGAGAAGCGTCCCGCCTACCTGCCGGGCACACCGACCGCGGTGGAGGAGGGCTACCAGGTGCCGGTGCAGCAGTCGCGTGCGGTGTTCGCGCCGAAGGGCACGCCGGTGGAGATCCTGCAGCGGCTGCGGCTGGCGTTCCAGCAGGTGTTCGCCACCCCGGCGTACCAGAAGTTCAACCAGGACAACCTGCTCACGCCGAACGAGGTCGACGGTGCGGAGTTGCGCCGCCAGTGGACCGCGAACCTGGAGCGGTACCGCGCGGTGACCCGGCAGTTCCAGATCGATCTGGGGGATTCCGAATGACCGCACCGGAAGAAGAACAGCCGTCCGCCGCCGGGCCGCTGACCAACGCGGTGACCGCGGTGGTGCTCATCGGCATCGGCGTGGTGGCGGTGATCGCCTCGCTGGCGCTCGGTGTCGGCACCGCGAGCGAACCCGATTCCGGCATGTGGCCGCTCCTGCTCGGGGGCGCGCTGGTGGTGCTCGGCGCCGCGCTGCTGGTGCGGTTCCGCGCCCCCGCCGACACCGAGCGCTTCACCGGTTCGAGCTGGCTGGTGCTCGCGGGCCTGGCGACGATGGTCTTCTTCGTCGCGGTCATCGAGTACATCGGCTTCGAGATCCCGGCGACGCTGCTCTGCTTCGCCTGGCTCCGGTTCCTCGGCCGCGAGAACCTGCGACTGTCCATTGTGGGCAGTGTCGCGATGGTCGCGGTGTTCTACGCCGTGTTTGTCGGCGCCCTGTCCGTGCCCATCCCGCACCTGCTCTAGGAGGGTTCGTGGACCTCACGCCCGTGCTCGACGGTTTCGCCGTCGTCGCCGAACCGGCGAACCTGCTCTACTGCCTGCTCGGCGTGGTGATCGGCATGCTGGTCGGGGTGCTGCCCGGCCTCGGCCCGGCGGCCACCATCGCCATCCTGCTGCCGCTGACCTTCGGCATCGAGCCGGTGACCGCGATCATCATGCTGGCCGGGATCTTCTACGGCGCGCAGTACGGCGGCACGATCACCTCGGTGCTGCTGAAGCTGCCCGGCGAGGCCTCCTCGGTGGTGACCGTGTTCGACGGGCACGCGATGGCCAAGCAGGGCAGGGCGGGCACCGCGCTCGGCATCGCCGCGATCGGCTCGTTCGTCGGCGGCACGGTGTCCATCGTGGCGTTGTCGCTGCTGGCACCGCTGGTCGCCGGGTTCGCGCTCGACTTCGGCCCGCCCGAGTACACCGCGCTGGCGCTGCTCGGCATCCTGCTGGTGGCCACGGTCAGCAGCGGCAACCGGCTCAAGGCGCTGATCGCCGCCTGCCTCGGCCTGCTGCTGGCCACCGTCGGCCGGGACGGGTTCACCGCGGCCGAGCGGTTCACCTTCGACAACCTGTCGCTGGCCGACGGGCTCGACTTCGTGCCGATCGCGATGGGCCTGTTCGGCCTCGGCGAGATCCTCTACAACCTCGAGCAGCGGCACCGCGCGGCGCAGGCACCGGCGACGGTGGCGAACGCCTGGCCGTCGCGGGCGGACCTGAAGCAGTCCTCCGGGGCCATCGGCCGCGGTTCGGTGCTCGGGTTCGTGCTCGGCATCCTGCCCGGCGGCGGCGCGACGCTGTCGTCGCTGGCCGCCTACGCCGTCGAGAAGCGCCGCGCGAAGGACCCCGGCCGCTTCGGCAAGGGCGCCGTCGAAGGCGTCGCGGGCCCGGAGTCGGCCAACAACGCGGCCGCTACCTCGTCGTTCATCCCGCTGCTGACCCTGGGCATCCCGGCGAACGCCACCATGGCGGTGATCTTCGGCGCGCTGCTCATCCAGGGTGTGAGCCCCGGCCCGCAGCTGGTCTCCGAGGACCCGGAGCTGTTCTGGGGCGTGGTCAACTCGATGTACCTCGGCAACATCCTGCTGCTGATCATGAGCATTCCGCTGGTCGGGTTGTTCGTGAAGATCCTGCGCGTGCGGGCCACCGTGCTCGCGCCGATCACCGTGCTGATCACGCTGATCGGGGTGTACACGGTGAACAACGACGTGTTCGACATCGTGCTGGTGATCGCCTTCGGCGCGCTCGGTTACCTGATGAAGAAGCTCGGCTTCGACCCGGGACCGCTGGTGCTCGCCTTTGTGCTCGGCTCGCTGCTGGAGGAGTCGCTGCGGCGGTCGCTGCTGATCTTCGACGGCAATCCCGGCGGCTTCTTCACCCGGCCGATCTCCGGGGTGCTGCTGGTGGCCTTCGTGCTCGTCGCGGCGTGGCCGGTGGTGCGGGCCCGTCAGCGCCGGTCCCGCGAGAGGAGTTCGGCGAGCACCCGGGTGTAGCGCCCGGCGTCCACCCCGCCGGGATCGGCGCCGAAGAACTCGGAAGTGAGGAAGTAGCCGACGGTCGCGCACAGCAGGACCGCCGCGTCGGCGGCCGGATCGCCGGAGCCCGTGCCGAGGTCTCCGGCGATCCCGGTCAGCCCGCCGTCGACGAGCACCTCCCGGACGCGGCGCACCAGGTGCGGCATGGCACCGCGTTCGCGGATCAGGATCTCGATCAGCGGCCGGACCTCACGCAGGAACTCCAGGTCGGCGGCCAGGCGGTCGGCCAGCGGGCGGCCGGGATCGGGTTCGCGCTCGGGCCGGATTTCCCGCAGCCGCGCCAGTTCCCGCTCGACCACGGCGTCCAGCACGGCTCGTTTCGACGGGAAGTGGCGGTGGAACGAGCCGGTGCCCTCGGCCAGGCCGACGCCGCGCTCGATGGAGCTGATCGTGGTGCCGGCGAAGCCGCGCTCGGCGAACTGCCGCAGCGCTTCGTCCATGATCCGTGCACGCGTCTCGCCGGACATGGGCGCAAGGGTACCCTTGCGTCGCGCAAGGGGTTCCTTGCATACTCGCCGGTATGGCGATCCGATGGCGTGCCGCGGCGATCCTGCTCCTGCTCATCCCGCTGGCCCTGCCGGGCAGCGCGGTCGCCGAGGCCGCGGTGCCGATTCCGCGGGTGCCCGCCGATTTCCACTGGGGCGTGGCGACTTCGGGCTTCCAGACCGAGGGTGACGCGCCGGACAGCAACTGGCGGCGCTACGTCGACGGCGGCGCCACCACGGTGCACGACCCGTACGCCAACGCCGTCGACTTCCGCAACCGCTACGCCGGTGACATCGCGCTCGCCGAGGACATGGGCGTGAACACCTTCCGGATCGGCGTGGAATGGCCGCGGATCGAACCGCGTCCCGGGGAGATCGACCAGTCGGCGCTGGCGCTCTACGACGGCATGGTGCGGGAGATCGAGGCGGCCGGGATGACGCCGATGATCACGCTGACCCACTTCACCCATCCCGGCTGGATCACCGACCGCGGCGGCTGGACGAACGCCTCCACAGTGGACAGCTGGCTGGCCTTCGCCGAACTGGTGGTGTCGCGGTACGCCGGGAAGGGCGCGCTCTGGATCACCTTCAACGAGGCCACCATCTACCGGAGCTTCGAGGAGCGCAACGGCGGGCTGAACGTGTTCCAGTCCGACGCGATGATGCGGAACCTGGTCACCGCGCACCGCCGCGGCTACGACCTGATCCACCGGCTCGACCCGGGCGCGAAGGTGAGCAGCAATCTCGCGGTCAAGCCGCCGCCGCTGCAGTGGTTCGACGACGCGTCCTTTGTGGACAAGGTGCGCGACAAGCTGGACTTTGCCGGCATCGACTACTACTACGGCGCCAGCCTGGACAACCTGAGCGCGATCCACGGTGCCACCGACGAGTTCTGGAAGATCGACCCGCAGCCGGACGGGCTGTACCACGCGCTGAAGACCTATCACCGCAAGTTCCCGGAACTGCCGCTGTACGTGGTGGAGAACGGGATGCCAACGGACAACGGCAAACCCCGCGCGGACGGCTACACCAGGGCGGACCACCTGCGTGACCACGTGTACTGGCTGCAGCGCGCGATGGCCGAGGGCATCGAGGTGATCGGCTACAACTACTGGAGCATCACCGACAACTACGAATGGGGCAGCTACCGGCCGCGGTTCGGGCTGTACACAGTGGACGCGCTGACCGATCCCGCGCTGACCCGGCGGCCGACCGACGCCGTGCCCGCCTACCGTGAACTCATCTCGGGCGCGGGCGTGCCGCCGGGCTACCTGCCGAAGCGCCGTCCGGCGTGGTGTGCCTTCGCCGACCTGAGCACCTGCTTCGGCCCGGTCCCGCTGTCGGCCCAGCCCGGTTAGCGGCCGGCCGGCGGGCGGAGGCCGTCCATCAGGAGGTTCAGCAGGCGACCGGCCTTGGCTTCCTGCTCGGGCCGCGGGGCCACGGTGAAGATGCCGATGAGGGAAGCGGCGATGTCTTCGGCCGTGACATCGGTGCGGAGATCGCCCGCCACGCGGCCCGCGTCGAGAATCGTGGTGATGGCCGCCAGTAGCTCGGCCCGGGTCCGCGCATGGGCGATCTCGCCCGCTTCGACCATCGCGAGCAGCGTGTCGAGCATGCCGTTCTTGGTCGCGATCCAGTCCCCGAACAGGTCCATCCAGTGCCGCATCGCGGTGGCCGGTGGCAGCCGGTCGAGCAGGTCGCGGGCACCGGTGGTCAGCCGCTCGACCTGGTCCCGGTAGACCGCGTCGACGAGCGACTCGCGGGTCGGGAAGTGCCGGTAGAGCGTGGCGATGCCGACGCCGGCCTCGCGGGCGATCGCCCGCATCGACGGCTCGGCGTCCGCCGAGGCGAACAGGCGAGTCGCCACCGCGAGCAGCTGGTCGCGGTTGCGGGCCGCGTCCGCCCGTGGTCCACGGGTCTCCACTTCGGCCAAAACGGATCACGCTCCGGTTGTGTTAGGCTCGTCCAGGTAACCGGAGCATAGTCCGTTTCGGCGTGTTCCCTCAGCCAAGGAGACAGGCGTACATGCGGCAACAGCACGATCGACCGCCGGTGGACCGGAGCCGGGCGGTCCGGCTCGATTCGTTCGGCGGTCCCGAAGTCCTGGACGTCCGCGAGGTTCCCGCCCCGCTGGCCGGTCAGGGACAGATCCGGGTGCGGGTCACCACGGCCGGTCTCAACCCGATGGACTGGATCATGACCGCGGACGCGGAGACCGCCGCCCGGTTCGGCCTGAGCCTCCCGGCCGGGTTCGGCACCGACTACGCGGGTGTGGTCGACCAGGTCGGCGCCGGGGTGACCGGCTTCGTGCCGGGCGACCGGGTGTTCGGGGGCGCGTTGTCCCGCGCGGTGGCTGACTTCGTGGTGATCGACCCTGGCGGGGCAGTCGCGGCGAACGAGGTGCATCACACCCCCGACGGCGTCGGCGACCGCACCGCCGCCACCCTCACCATCGCCGGCCGCACGGCATCGGCCGCGCTCGCCGCGGTGGCCCCCGGCCCGGACGACACCGTCCTGATCGGCGGCGCGGCCGGCGGGGTCGGGGTCTTCGCCGTCCAACTGGCCAGGATCGCCGGAGCGCGCGTGATCGGCACGGGATCCGGCGGCATCGGCCGGGTTCCTGCGTGATCTCGGCGCCGAGCCGGTCACCTACGGCGACGGCCTGGCCGACCGCGTCCGCGCCCTCGCGCCCGGCGGCGTCACCGCCGCCCTCGACCTGCACGGGACGGAGACCGTGCACACCGCGAGGGAACTCGGCGTCCCGGACAGCCGCATCTGCACCATCGCCACCAAGATCGACGGAGTGGCGGCGGCCAACGGCGCGAACGCCGCGCCCGGTGCGCTGGACGAGATCGCCGGCCTGGTCGCGGCCGGCCGGCTCCGGGTACCGATCGCCGCGAGCTTCCCGATCGAGAAGATCCGCCAGGCGGCCGAGCTCCAGGCCGGCCGGCACGTGCACGGCAAGGTCGTCATCGGCCTCTAGCTAGATTGGCCCCATGCACACCGTGGCCGTTCTCGCGCTGGACAAGGTCATTCCGTTCGACCTGTCGACGCCGATCGAGGTGTTCACGCGCACCCGCCTGCCCGGCGGTGACGCCGCCTACGAAGTGCGGGTTTGCGGGGTGTCGCCGGCGGTGGACGCCGGGGCGTTCGTGCTCCAGCCGCGCTGGGGACTCGACGGGCTGACCGGCGCGGACACGGTGATCGTGCCGGGTTGTGCCGAGGCGGCCGAGGTACCCGAGGCGGTGCTCGACGCGCTTCGGCGGGCCGCCGCCCGTGGCGCGCGGATCGCCTCGATCTGCTCGGGTGCGCTGGTGCTCGCGAGCACCGGGCTGCTCGACGGCCTGCGCGCGACCACGCACTGGGCCTGCGCCCCGGCGCTCGCCGCGCGTCATCCCGCGGTCGAAGTGGACCCGGACGTGCTCTACGTGGACAACGGGCAGCTCCTCACCTCGGCCGGGGCGTCGGCGGGCCTGGATCTGTGCCTGCACCTGATCCGCCGCGACCACGGTTCGGCGGTCGCCGCCGACGCCGCGCGGCTGTCGGTCATGCCGCTGGAACGCGAAGGCGGGCAGGCGCAGTTCATCGTGCACGAGCAGCCGCCGGTCCCGCGCGGCTCCGAGCTGGAACCGCTGCTGCGCTGGATGGAGGAGAACTCCGCGCGCGAGCTGACGCTCAACGACATCGCCGCGCACGCGGGCATGAGCCCCCGCACGCTGAACCGGCGGTTCCGCGAGCAGACCGGGACCACCCCGGTGCAGTGGCTGCTGCGGGCACGGATCCGCCGGGCGCAGCACCTGCTCGAAGCCACCGCGCACCCGGTCGACCGGATCGCTGGCGAGGTCGGGTTCGGCTCCGCGACGGCGTTCCGCGACCGGTTCAAGCGCGTGGTCGGCATCAGCCCGAAGACCTATCGCGCGGCCTTCTTGGTGCCGGTCACCAGGTAGCTCGGGAACCACGGGCCGCCCCACCAGGCCCGCCAGCCGAGATTGCGGCGTCCCGGCGTCTCGATTCCCTTGGCGCGCAGCACTTCGACGTACTTCCCGGTGTGCCCGAGATCCGCGATGGCGAGGCGGCCGCCGGGGCGCAGCACGCGCACGGCCTCGCCGAGCGCGGCCCGGCGGCCTTCGGCGGTCGGGATGTGGTGTAGCGCGAAGCCGCTGACGACCACGTCGAAAGCGTTGTCGGCGAAGGGCAGCCTGGTCATGTCGGCGGTGTGCAGCGACACCCGCGCGGCGACGCCCTCGAGTTCGGCGTTGCGGCGCGTGGCCTCCGGTGAATTGCCGGTCTGGTCGGGCCGCCACCGGTCGACGCCGGCCGCGTGGCCTCCGGGAAGCAACTCGGCCGCGGCAAGGAGAACCGCACCGCGGCCGCAGCCCAGGTCGAGCAGGCGTTCGTCCCCGCGCAGCCCGAGCGCGGCGAGCACGCGAGCCCACACCTCGAACTTGCCGACGCGGGAGGTGTAGGCGAACGTGGCCGCCGTGAACGCCAGCAGGGCGATGATCAGGCCGCCCCCGACGGCCGCCCAGACCCGCCCGGTGACGGCGTCGGACACCACAAAGCCCAGCAGGACGGCGAACATCGTGACGATGGCGACGCCCTGCACCTTGGCCGGGATCAGCCGGAAATCGCCGTCGATGCCGTACTTCCCGCGACGGCCGCGCGTTCCGGCATGTCCCACAACGACCTCCGTGCCCGATTCGGGTGACCGCGGCCATCCTCGGCCAGGCACGCACCTTTTGTGAAGATGTTTCGGGTCACCTCGGGTGGTCCCGGCTCGTCAGGGAAGTGGTAATTCCCTTTTCCGAGCAAAGGAGCGGCTGTGACTGTCGCGTTCTACCTGATCATCGGCCTGACCATCGTGCTGAACGCCGGGATCGCGATCGCGGACTACCTGCGGGCTGATTTTGTGCTGGCGAATTCGGCCGCGGTGGAGGTGCCGCCGTCGTGGCTGCCGATGCTGGCCACGGCCAAGCTCGCCGGTGCGCTCGGCCTCGCGGCGGGGCTGCTCGGCCTGCGGTACCTCGGCATCGCGGCGGCGGCCGGGCTGGTGTTGTTCTTCGTCGGCGCGGTGGTGGCCCACCTCCGGGTCCGGGTGCTGCGTTCGCTCCCGGTGCCCGCCGCTTTCCTGGGCCTCGCCACGGCTTCGCTGGTGCTCATGCTCGCTCACTGAGCGGCGAAGTTGTTGACGTGAGCGCTCCCGCGAGCCAAGCTGTCGTTTACAAATGTGGACGTTGTTCATGTATGTGAACACGCGGGAAGGGTGCTGGGGCATGGACATCACTCGTCGTCAGTTCGGTTTTTTCGCCACGGCCGTGCCGGTGGCGACGTTCGCCGCCGGAGGGCCCGCGCTCGCGGCCGGTGCGCCCAGTGCGCTTGGCAGTGCGCCTGATGTGCCCGCCGCGATGCGCCGGGCCGCGGTGTTCTTCGACGAGCACCTGTCCCACCGCGGTGGTTACGTGTGGAGCTACCTGCCCGACCTGTCGCGCACCTGGGGTGAGATGGCTGCCGAGCGCACCATGTGCTGGGTGCAGCCGCCGGGCACGCCGTCGGTGGGGCACAGCCTGCTCGACGCCTACCACGCCACCGGCGACGAGACGTTCTGGCGCGCCGCCGAGCGGACCGGTCTCGCGCTCGCCGAGGTGCAGCTGCCCGGCGGTGGCTGGAACTACGTGCACGACTTCGCCGGGGAGAAGTCGCTGCGCCGGTGGTACGAAACGGTCGGCGCGAGCGGCTGGCGGCTGGAGGAGTTCCAGCACTACTACGGCAACGCGACCTTCGACGACGCCGGTACCTCGACCGCCGCGCAGCTGATCCTGCGGCTGTACCTGGAACGCCGCGACCCCCGGTTCCGCGCGGCGCTCGACCGCGTGCTGCGCTTCCTGCTCAAGGCGCAGCTCAAGGGCGGCATCGTCGATGGCGGCTGGCCGCAGCGTTTCCCGCGCGTTTCGGGGGCGGTGACGGACACGCCGTGGCCGGAGGTGCTGCCGCCGTGGCTGCCATCGGACATCCGGCACGGCATGGAGGACGGCGACTACACCGGGCACGTCACGTTCAACGACGACGTGCTGGGGGAGAACATCAAGTTCCTGCTGATGTGCATGGCCACCCTCGGCAAGACGGAACTGGCCGGCCCGATCCGGCGGGCGATGGAGTGCCTGCGGCGGCTCCAGCAGCCCGGCCCGCAGGCCGGCTGGGGATTGCAGCACCTGGCACGCGCCGCCGGTGGCCGGCCGGCCGGGGCGCCCGCGGGCGCGCGCTCCTACGAGCCGCGCGCGCTGGCCACGCACACCACGCAGACCAACGTGCAGCAGCTGTTCCACTACTTCCGCCTCACCGGCGACCACAACTTCCTGGCCGGGGTGCCCGCCGCACTGTCCTGGTTGGACAGTTGCCGGCTGACCCCGCAGCAGCTGGCGGAAAACCCGCTGCTGGCCGGGAGAACGCACCCGACCTTCGTCGAACTGGGCACCAACCGGGCGCGGTTCGTGCACCGGTTCGGCTCGAACGTGCGCAACGGGGCGTACTACTCGGACTATGATCACCGGGCGACGCTGAGCCACTACTCCGGTGGTCGCGCGGTGGACACGGCCGGGCTGCGCAAGACCTACGACGAGCTGATGGCGCTGACCCCGCGCGAGGTCGCCGACCTGAAGGCGAGGTCACCGCTGAGCGGTGAGACGATCCCGCTGCCGAGGTACTTCTCGCTGCGCGATCTGCAACTGACCGACCTGTTCCGCGACGCGCCGATGCCGCTGCCGGTGGTCACGGACGAGGAGGCGCAGGGCCTGGCCGACAAGCTCGTCGGCGGGGAGTACTGGCTGAGCGCGTCGGACGCCACGACGAACCCGTATCTCGGGCCCGCGCCGGAGACGCCGTACCTGGGCAAGGCGTACATGAGCAAGCACGTCGGGGATGTCTACGACACGTCGCCGTACGACCCGGCGAACCCGCCGGAAGAGCCGCCGTACGTGCCGACGCCGCGGCCGCAGGTGATCAGCACGAGCACCTATGTGGCGAACATGGGGAAACTCATCGCCTGGCGAGCCGGGTAGCCCCGGCGGCGAGCGCAGGGCAGGCCCGATGTCACCTCAGCGGCCGAAAGGACGATTGTCGGGCTTCTGCGGCGGTGCGATGCTGGGTGGGATCGCTCCCACCACCATCCGGAGGCACTCGTGCCGGTGTACCGACTGCTGGTCAACGGCATCGAGCGGGAAGTCGAGGCACGCCCGGACACGCCCCTGCTCTGGGTCCTGCGCGACCAGCTCGGCCTGACCGGGCCCAAGTACGGCTGCGGCGTCGGCGCCTGCGGAGCCTGCGTGTCCCTGCTGGACGGCGAGGCGGCCAGGGTGTGCGTGCTGCCGGTCGGGGAGCTGGGCGAGCGCGCGGTGACCACCGTCGAGGGCCTGGACGACCACCCCGTGCAGCGCGCCTGGATCGCCGGTGACGTGGCACAGTGCGGTTACTGCCAGGCCGGGCAGATCATGAGCACCGTCGCGCTGCTGCGAGACCGGCCTCAACCGTCCGATTCGGACATTGACGAAGCGTTGCGGGACAACGTGTGCCGCTGCGGGACCTATCCGCGGATCCGCCGGGCCGTGCACGCGGCGGCGGAGCTGGCGCGGGAGGAGGGCCGGTGATCAGCAGGCGCGGCTTCCTGGCCGGTGCGGGTGCCGCGGCGCTGCTGGTCGCGATCCCCGTCCCGGCCGTCGGCCAGTCCGCGCAGTCCGCCCAGTCAGCCGAGTTCACGCCCAGCGTGTTCGTGCGCATCGGCGCGGACGGCCGCATCGAGGTGACCGTGCCGCGCCCGGACACCGGCCAGGGCGTCCGCACGGTCGCGTTGCTGCTCGTCGCCGAGGAGCTTTCCGTTGCCCCTGAACACCTCGTGGTGCACCAGGCACCCGGTGACACCGCGCGTTACGGCTCGCAGCTGGTCGCCGGTTCGCAGTCGGTCCAGCTGCTGATCGGGCCGTTGCGCACGGCGGGCGCGACCGCGCGCTGCCTGCTGCTGACCGCGGCGGCCCGCCGCTGGCAGGTGCCGGTCGCGCAGTGCCGGGCCCGCGACGGTTACGTCTGGCACGACCAGCACGGCCGCCTTTCCTACGCCGAACTGGTGGCCGACGCCGCCGCCATCGATCCGGCGACCGTGCCGGTCACGCTCACTCCGCGGGCCGAATGGCGGTTCCTCGGCAAGGAAGCCACCCGCATCGACGCCGCCGACATCGTCACCGGCCGGGCGCGCTTCGGCATCGACGTGCGCGAGCCGGGCACGCGGTTCGCCGTGGTGCGCCGCGCGGAGTGGATCGGCGCGACCGTCGCCACGGTGGACGACACCGCCGCCCGCGCGGTGCCCGGCGTGCTCGACGTGATCCGGCTCGACCCGGCCGCGGGCACGCAGGGCGGCGTGGCCGTGATCGCCGACTCGACCGCCGCCGCGCTCGCCGGGCGCGAAGCGCTGGTCGTCGGCTGGACCGGCGGCAGCCCGCAGGCCGACAGCCGGGCGTGGCTGGCCGGCCTCGCGTCCGCCGTGCCCGCGCCACCGCGGGCACCCGGCCCGGTCGGCCTCGACCTGACCTACCACCTGCCGCTGCTCGCGCACGCGCCGATGGAACCGCTCAACGCCACCGCGCACCTGCCCGGCGACGGCACGCTGACCATTCACGCGCCCACGCAGGACCCCGGCGGCATGCGCGACCAGCTGGCGCAGCTGCTCAAGCTCGACCGGGCCGCGGTCACCGTGCACGCGACGCTGGCCGGTGGTGCCTTCGGCCGCCGGTTCGAGCTGGACTTCGTGCTGGAGGCGGTCGCCTGCTCGCGGGTCACCGGGAAGCCGGTGAAGCTGCTGTGGACCCGCGACGACGACACGCAGCACGATTCGTACCGCCCGATGTCGGTGCACCGGCTCACCGCGGTGCTCGCCCGCGACGGCGTGCCGCGCTGGCGTTCGCACGGGGTCGCGACCTGGCCGCTCACCACGGCTCCGTTCTCCAACAACCCCGAGCTGGTGCTGCTCAGCGGTGACCAGTTCCCGTACCGGGTGCCGGGGAAACCGTCGGTGGTGCTGAAGCCGTCGCCGCTGCGCACCGGGTTCTGGCGGTCGGTCTACGCGGGCCCGTTCGTGTTCGCCGAGGAGTGCTTCCTCTCCGCCGCGGGTCACCGCGCCGGGCTGGACCAGGTGGAGCTGCGACGCCGGTTGCTGCCGTCCGATTCCCGGCTCCGGCGTGTGCTCGACGCGGCCGCGAGCCAGGCACCGCCGCCCGCCGGGGTGGTGCGCGGAGTCGCCTGCCATCTCGACTACGGCTCAGCCATCGCGGTGCTCGCCGACGTCCGCGATCTCGGCGGCACGCCGGTGGTCAGCCGGGTCACCGCGGCCGTGGACGTCGGGATCGCACTGCATCCGTCCGGCGTGCGCGCGCAGGTCGAGGGCGGCGTGATGGACGCGGTGTCCACTGTGTTCGGTGCGCAGATCACCGTGCGCGACGGCCGCGTGGTGCAGTCCTCGTTCCGCGACTACGCCTGGGCCCGCATCGACCGGGCGCCGGAGATCGACGTGGTCATCGTGGACTCCGGGGAAGCGCCGGGCGGGCTCGGCGAACTCGCCTACCCGCCGGCGTCCGCGGCGATCGCCTCGGCGGTGGCGGCACTGACCGGCGTGCCCGTGCACGGCATGCCGGTGACCGCGGAAACCGGCTGAGGAGTTCCCCGGAAACCGCCTGACGGCGGCCGCCGGAACAGTACGCTCCCCGCCATGCCCACGTTTCTCGAACTCCAGGACGACGCCGCCCTGCTTTCCTTCGAACACCAGCTGCACCTGTCCGAGCGGGTCGGTGAGCACTCGTGGCGCGTGGATCTCGCGCAGCCGCTGTTCGAGTTCACCGGGGAGAATCCGCTGACCTGCGACCGGGTGCACCTGCTCGGCAGCGCCGCGCCCGGCCCTGGATCGTGGCTGTGGGCGTGGGCGAACCCGTTCGGCTACCGGCCCGAGGTGCTCGGGATCGCGCTGGAGGCCAAGGAATTCGGGGAACGCCACGGCATTCCGGAACTCGCGCAGCCGGAGGTGCCGTTCGACGCGCTGCCGGGCTCGCCGTCGGAACCGGCGCAGGTGGCGTCGCTGATGATGGAGGCGGCGAAGGTGGCGACCGGCCGCTGGTCCGGTTACCAGGGCCCGGTCGGCGGAGGCACCAGGGCCGGCTTCCTGCTGGAGCACCCGGAACTCGCGCTACCGCCCGCGACCTCCGCGCGGACCATGCGTGTGCTGCAGCAGGGCGTGCTGGAGCTGACGCTGCACGACCACCGGCGCGCGTTCGGTGCCTACGCCGTGCACCGCGGGCTGCGGGTCACCGAAGACGGTCCACTGTGGATCTCCGGCCCGGATTTCCGGATCGCCGTCGAGTTCGATGAGCAGAACCTGATGACGAAGATGTCCGCGACGCTGGGCGCGCCGGGCTGAGGGTGAAGTGATCGATCGGCGCACCTTGTCAGCGCGCGTTCTGTCCGTATAGTCCGTAGGCCCGGGTTCGACCGGCCCCATCGGACAACGGAGTTCTCATGGCACAACCGACGGCGCCCGCCGCGCGGCCGAAGCGGACGCGTGAGGAAAAGAAGGTGCTGGCCAGCACGCTGGCCGGGACCACCATCGAGTGGTACGACTTCTTCATCTACGCCCAGGCCGCCAGCCTGGTGCTCGGCCCGCTGTTCCTGGCGCCGGTGAGTCAGGCGTCACCGGGGCTGGCCACGGTGATCTCACTGGCCACCATCGGGATCAGCTTCCTGTTCCGGCCGCTCGGCGCGATCATCGCCGGGCGCTACGGCGACAAGCTCGGCCGCAAGAAGATGCTCGTGCTCACGCTGGTGCTGATGGGCGCGGCCACCGCGCTGATCGGCGCGCTGCCCACCTACGCCGACATCGGCGTCACCGCCCCGATCGTGCTGATCGTGCTGCGGATCGTGCAGGGCTTCTCGGCCGGTGGTGAATGGGGTGGGGCCGCGCTGATGTCGGTCGAGCACGCCCCGGAGAACCGGCGCGGGCTGTTCGGGGCCTATCCGCAGGTGGGCGTGCCGATCGGGCTGATACTGGCGACCGGCGTGCTGTGGATCATGACCACGGTGACCACGCCCGCCCAGTTCCAGTCGTGGGGCTGGCGGGTGCCGTTCCTGTTCTCGGTGGTGCTGATCGTGCTCGGCTACGCGATCCGGCGCGCGGTCGAGGAGAGCCCGGTCTTCCAGGAGATGCTCCAGCGCCGCAAGGAATCCTCCGCGCCGCTGCGTGACCTGTTCAAGCACCACACCAAGCAGGTGGTGCTCACCGCGCTGATCTTCATCGCCAACAACGCCGCCGGGTACCTGGTGATCGCCTACTTCATCGCCTACGGCACCGGCACGCTGAAGCTTTCCCGGCCGTCGGTGCTGCTGGCGATCGTGGTCGGCTCGCTCGGCTGGCTCATCTTCACCCTCTACGGCGGTGCGCTGTCGGACCGGATCGGCCGCGTGCGCACCTTCCAGCTCGGTTACGCGCTGGTGTTCGCCTGGATGATCCCGCTGTTCCTGCTCATCGACACCCGCAACATCTGGCTGTTCGGCGCCGCCGTCTTCGTGCTGACCATCGGGCTGGGCCTGTCCTACGGCCCGATGTCGGCGATGTACGCGGAGATGTTCCCGACTTCGGTGCGTTACTCGGGGGTGTCCATCGGGTACGCGCTGGGCGCGATCCTCGGCGGGGCGTTCGCGCCGACGATCGCGGAGCTGCTGGTGCAGAACACCGGCTGGGCGCCCTCGGTGGGCATCTACATCATGGTGCTGTGTGTGATCTCCTTCGCCGCGGTCACCGCGGTCAAGGAAACGAAGGGCACCGACCTGCGCGTGCCCGCCTGATCAGCACCCCGGGGCGGGTGTGAACCTGGCCGGGGCGAAGTCCAGGCGGAGCTTGTCGGTGCGGGGCACCACGAACGCGGTGCCCCGCGACGGCCGCCAGCTCGCCGGGAGGAACACGTACTGGCCACCGGACTGGAGCAGCAGCTTCAGTCCGGTGTACCGGTACTTGTACGCGCTGTCGGGCTGCGCGCACACGTCCTCGCGGACCCCGTCGGCGACCAGGTTCAGGCTCTGCGCGCTGTACAGCACGGCCGCCGGTTTCGACGGCAGCGCGGCGGCCGTTTCGTAGGCCGACCGCACGCTGGTCGCCTGCGCGTAGTCGCCGACCGCCCAGAACAGGCCGAAGGCTACCAGCGTGTAGGCGGACACCCATTCCGCGACCGACAACCGGGACCGCCTGCCCGAGGCCGCGCCCAGCCGGTGCCACGCGGCGGCCAGCAGCACCACCCCGAGCGCGAGCCCCGCGCCCGGCAGCCCGGCAAGCCACCGGAACGGCCCCGGCTCGAGCACCACCGGCACGGTCAGTCCGATGAGGACGAACCCGGTCACCCCGGCGATCGGCGTGGCCACGCGCTGCAACCGCTCCCACGCGGTCTTCGGGAGGCGGTGCCGCAGCGTCCGGATGACCCCGAGCACCCCGAACCCCAGCGCGGCCGCCATCGCGATCGGCAGGAGCAGGCCGTTGACCCCGCGGCCGAAGATCTCGTCGGCGGTCTGGCCCAGCAGGGTGTAGTGCACCCGGAAGTAGGCGAAGAACTCCTGGGTGCGGAGCAGGCCGTAGTAGTACAGCAGCGCGGTCAGCAGGGTGACGTTTGCCGCGACGGAGGCGAGCACCTTCGCCGCGCGGCCGGTGCCCGGTTCCCCGGCCGGGGCCGGTGGCCGCGGCCGGAGCCGGTGGTGACGCGGCCCGGGCACGGTCTCAGCCGCCGGAGCCGGACCCGGACTCGGGCCCGGACTCGGCGGGCGAGTCGGAGCCGTCGCCGGAACCCTCGCCGGAGCCGTCGCCCGAGTCTTCGTCCGAGCTTGGACCGGCGGATTCGGGTTCCTCCGACGGCGGCTTCTCGTCGTCGATACAGGCTTTGGCCTTGACGGTGATCCGCCCGCCCGGCCGCACCGGGCGCGGGGTCACCGAGGCCACGCAGTCACCGGAACCGCTGATCACCACCTTGACCCCGCAGCGGTTCCGGCCGCACTGGTCGGCCAGCTGGCCTTCCATGTCGGCCTGCACGTCCTGCGGGCTCCGGCCGCCGCCGGTGCGTGTGTTGTCGTAGTCGATCGGGCCGCCGGGGATGTCCGGTGGCTCGTCGGCGGGATCATCCCGGTCGCCCCGTCCGCCGGTGGGTTCCGTGGTTTCCCGGCCGGTGGGCTGGTCCGCCGGGTCCTGGCTGTCAGTCGGCTCGGTGCCGCCGCAACCGGCCAGTGCCAGGCAGGCCGCGGCGATCATCGTGATCGGGCTGTACCAGCGAGTCCTCATCATCGCACTCACTTCCCCTCACCCGAGAGGACGGCCAAGCGGAGCAACCTGATACACCGGCCGCACGAACGGAGCAACCCGGTAGAGAAAACCTCCATGCCCGATCACGGACGGTGGTTGTTCCCTCCATTGGACTGACCGGTGCGAGCGTGCGAAGTTGACCGGATGCGTGCCCTCCTGGACGACCTTCGACGCGAGCTGCCCGCGGACCGGCTGGTGCTCGACCCCGACCTGATCCGCGGCTTCGTGCACGACGAAGCCGAGTGGGCCCCGCACGGCACGCCCGGCGTGGTGGTGCGGCCCCGGACTTCGGCCGAGGTGCGGGCCGTCGTGCTGGCGTGCGTGCGGCATCGCGTGCCGCTCGTGCCCCGCGGCGCGGGCACCGGGTTGTCCGGCGGCGCCAACGCGATCGACGGTGCCGTGGTGCTGTGCACCGCGCTGATGACCGAGATCCGCGAGATCGACCCGGTGGAACGCCTCGCCGTGGTGCAGCCGGGAGTGGTCAACGACGACCTGCGGGCGGCCTGCGCCGAGCAGGACCTGTGGTACCCGCCCGACCCGGCCAGCGCGCCGTGGTCGACCATCGGCGGCAACGTGGCGACGAACGCCGGTGGCATCTGCTGCGCGAAGTACGGCGTCACCCGCGACTACGTGCTGGCGCTGGAGGTGGTCACCGGCACCGGCGAGCTGGTCCGGCTGGGCAGGCGCACGGCCAAGGGCGTCGCGGGCTACGACCTCGCCGGGCTGATGGTCGGCTCGGAGGGCACGCTGGGCGTGCTCACCGAGATCACCGTGCGGCTGCGCCCGCGACGCGAGCCGGAGCACACCGTCGCCGGGTACTTCTCGTCCATTGTGGACGCCGGGCGCGCGGTGACCGCGGTCGGCGCGGCCGGGCTGACCCCGTCCGCGCTGGAGCTGATCGACCGGCACTGCCTGGCCGCGGTGGACAAGTGGAAGAACATGGGCCTGTCCGCCGACGCCGAGGTGGTGCTGCTCGGCCGCACCGACGCGCCGGGCGCGGCGGGGGAGCGCGAGGTCGAGGCGATGCTGGCGTGCTTCGAAGGCGCCGGGGCGACCTGGGCGGCGCGGTCCACCGACCAGGAGGAGGCCGACGCGCTGTTCGCCGCGCGGCGGCTGGCCTACCCGGCGCTGGAACGGCTGGGCCCGGTGCTCACCGAGGACGTCTGCGTGCCGCGGGCCGCGGTGCCGGAAATGCTGGCGCGCATCGAGAAAACCGCCGCCGAGCTGGACACGCTGATCGCGAACATCGCGCACGCCGGCGACGGGAACCTGCACCCGCTGCTGATCACCCCGCCCGGTGACGAGGACGCCCGCCGCCGCGCGCAGGCCGCGTTCGACCGGATCATCGCCGACGCCATCGAACTCGGCGGCACGGTCACCGGTGAGCACGGCGTCGGCCTGCTCAAGCGCGACGGCCTGCGTGCCGAGCTGAGCCCCGCCGTGCTGGACCTGCACCACGCGGTCAAGGACGCGCTCGACCCGCACGGCATTCTCAACCCCGGCAAGGTGTTCAGCCGCGCGCCCGGAGCGCGCTGAGCACGTCGTGCAGGCGCAGCGCGAGCTGGACCTCCAGCGCGCGCCGCGGTTCGCGCCAGCCGGGACCGAGCAGCCCGTCGATCCGCTCCAGCCGCTGGTAGAGCGTGTTCGCGTGGATGTGCAGCAGTGCGCAGGTCCGCGCGTGGTGCCGGGACTGCTCCAGATAGGTCCGGAGCGTGGTGGCGAGGTCGCGCTGCCGGTCGCGGTCGTGTGCCAGCAGCGGGCCGACCGCCTCGGTGATGAACACCAGCAGTTCGTCGCGGCCCGCCTGGCCGAACAGCGAGCGGTAGAGGCCGAGTTCGGCGGCTCGCGCGCAGTCGCGGGCGCGGCCGAGCGCGAGCAGCACGGTGGCGGTCTGGCGGGCGGATTCGTGGGCTTCGCGAATAGCCCGCACCCCGCCCGCGCAGTCCGCGATGCCGACCGCGCAGGGCGGGCCGACGCGCCGGATGCGCTCGGCTGCCTGCTCGCCCGTGGTGCCGGGCAGCAGGGCGACGACGTGGCCGCCGTGTTCGGCGGACCAGCCGCCGGCGTCACCGGCCACGCGGGCCGCGGACTGGGCGGCCTGCCGCGGGTCCGCGTCACCGGGGTCGAACACCGCGACCGCCCGCACCTGCGCGAGCGCGAGGCCTGCCCGCGCGGCACGGCGGCGGAGCCCGCCCTCGTCGGCGCCGGGGGAGAGGAGCGCGCCGACGAACTCGCCGCGCGTGCGCAACTCCGCTTCCACTCGCGACCGTTCCGAGGTGATCACCACCGCGACGGAGTTCGCGCCGAGCGCGAGCAGGCGTGGCGCGTCGGCGTCGCGGGCGGCTTCACCACGGGCGACGAGGCAACCGGCGTACCCACTGCCCAGCACGACCGGCGCCAGCACCGCGTCGCCGAGGTGGACCACCGTGTGGGGCGCACCGGCTTCCCGCACCAATTCCGCCGATTCTCCTTCCCCGGCAAGGAGTTCGTGGTCCGCGCCGAACACGGCGACCGGCCCGCGCAGGGCACGGGCGAGTTCGCCGGCGATTTCGGCGTACCCGCCGCCGTCGATCACGGCCGCGGTGAGGCGCTCCCGGAGTTCGTCGGCACGCCGCAGCGTGGCGTTCGCTTCGGTGAGTTCCTCGAACAGCCCGGCGTTGTGCAGCGCGACCGCCGCATGGGACGCGAGCGCGGCGAGCAGTTCGACCTCACCGCCGTGGAAGGCCCGCGGACGGCGGTCGGCCGCCAGCAGCACACCGATCGGCCGGTCCCCGCGAATCAGCGGCACGCCGAGAATGCCGCCGAGCTGCTCGCTCTCGGCGGCCGCGTCCACGGTGGCGACGTGCTTGATCCGGGTGTCGCGCAGGTAGTCCTCGCTCCACATCGGCTCGCCGGTGCGCAGGACCCGCCCGCCGAGCCCGCGGCCCGCCGCCAGCTCGATGCCACGCAGGACCGAGCCCATGGACCCGTCGACCACCTCGATGCGCAGCCTGCCGTCGTCCTGCCGGAGCATCAGGTAGGCGACGTCCACGCGGAGCAGCCGCCGGGCCTGCGCGGCGACCTCGGTGAGCACCTCGGCGGAGTCACGCAGGGTGGTCAGGCGGCGGGCGAGGTCGTTCAGCACGGTCAGCTCGGCCGCGTGCCGCCGCCGGGCGTCGAGCCGCCGCCGGATGGCGAAGGCGCGGTCGGCGGCCAGCGCCAGCCGGTCGCGGCGGGTGCCCCCGGCCCCGGTGAGCTGCTCGCGGCGGAACTCCTCCAGCTCGGCTTCGGGTCGTTCGTCGGCGAGCAGGCGCAACCAGGAGTCGGTCTCGGACATGGGTCCATCATGGAGGCCGTCTCCATGAACCGCTCCGGTGGCTACTTGCGCTGGAACGCAACGCGGTGCAGGCGGCCGGGGTACTCGTCGACCACGTACAGCTCGCCGTATTCGTCCACGCCGAACGCGGTGACGTCGGTCGGGAAGGTGCCGATCTCACCCCCGGTGTAGGTGCCGTCGGCGTTTTCCCGTACCGCCCATGCGGTGCCACGGCAGAAGTCGGTGGCGACGTAGGTGCCTGCCACGAGCTTCGCGAACTGGCGCCCCCGGTAGACGTGCCCGCCGATCACCGCGCAGCCCTGCTCACCTGAGACGTAGTCGAAGACCGGCCCGGTGTACTTGGCCGCCGGGTCGCAGCGTTCCTGGTTGTACACCACGGGCCCCTCCAGACACGACCAGCCGAAGTTCACCCCGCCCTGGTGCGCCCGGATGTGGTCGACCTCCTCGAACCGGCCCTGGCCGACGTCACCGATCCACAGCGAGCCGTTGTGCGGGTCGAACGAGAACCGCCACGGGTTGCGCAGGCCGTACGACCAGATCTCGGTGCGCACCCCGGCGTTGCCGACGAACGGGTTGTCGCCCGGCACGCAGTACGGCTTCCCGTCACACGACCGGTTCACGTCCAGCCGCAGGATCTTGCCGAGCAGCGTGTCCAGCCGCTGCCCGGCGGCCAGCGGATCACCCGCGCCGCCGCCGTCGCCGATGCCCCAGTACAGGTAGCCGTCCGAGCCGAAGGCGACCTGCCCGCCGTTGTGGTTCGGGAACTCCGGGTGCGGCTGCGACAGCAGCTCCTGCACCGCGCCGGTGTCGAGGCGCACCCGCGCCAGCGTCACCGCGTGGTCCGGCAGCCGCGTGTACGCCGCGTACGCCGTGCGGCGGTCCTTGGCCAGCGCCAGCCCGAGCAGCCCGCGCTCGACCGCGCCCGAACTGATCCGCGCGCTGAGGTCGAGCACCGGTTTCGCGGCCAGGCCGGTCTTCGGGTGGTACGACCGGATCACCCCGCGCTTCTCGGTGATCAGCAGCCTGCCGTCGCCGACCGGGGTGATCGAGGTGGGGTTCTGCAGCCCGGTCGCCACCTCGGTGGTGACCACGGTCAGTTCCTCCAGCGGCACCCCGGTGGCCTGGACCCCGCTCGCCGCCGGGACGGAACCGCCCAGCAGTGCGGTGACGGCGAGCGGAACGGCGGTCAGCCACCGTCTCCACGTGTGCGGTCGCGACATGTCTGCTCCCCAAACGCCCTAGGCCTGATTGGTCTGGTCCAATTCAAGCGGGCGTCCGGGCGCCGCGGTACCCCCAAACGGATCGCTCAGAACACCGGGCGCGGCACCAGCACCACCAGCCAGCCGTCCGGATCGGCGAACCCGAGCGCGCCGTTCTCCGCCCAGTACGGGTTCTCCAGCTCGACCGGCTCGTGACCGGCTTCACCGAGCCGCACCACCGTCTCCTGCATGCGCGCTTCGCCGTCGAAGTACAGCACCAGCAGGTTCTCACGGCTGGGCGCCGTGCCCGGGCTGCCGCCGGCGTGCGACGTGAACTCCAGGTGGTAGTCGGTGCCCGGCAGGCCGAGCATGACCCCGTCGTACCCGGCGTGCCCGCTGAAGCGGTACAACTCCGGCAGGCCGAGACAGCCCGAATAGAACTCGACCACCTCGGCCAGCCGGTCGGTCGGGCGCGCCACCCGCACCTGCGCCACCGCCAGCCCCGGCGGCCACTCCTGCTCCCGCATCACCTGATCCTTTCCCGCGGTCGGTGCGACCGTAGGAGCTCCAGCGGACTGGAGGTCAAGGCCTCATTCGACGGTGACGCTCTTGGCCAGGTTGCGCGGCCGGTCGATCTCGCGGCCCAGCGCTTTCGCCAGGTGGTAGGCGAACAGCTGCAGGGCCACCGAATGCGTGATCGGCGCGAGTTCGCGTTCGGCCCTCGGCACCCGGATCACGTCGGTGACCAGCCCGTCCGGCAGGTCGGCGTCGGTCACCGCGACGACCGGGCCACCGCGGGCCTTGATCTCCTCGATGGTGGACAGGTTCTTCGCGAGCAGGTCGTCGGCTGGCAGCACCACCACGGTCGGCATCTCCGGATCGATCAGCGCGAGCGGCCCGTGCTTGAGCTCCGACGCCTGGTAGGCCTCGGCGTGCACGTAGGAGATCTCCTTGAGCTTCTGCGCGCCTTCCCTGGCCACCGGCCAGCCCTGCACGCGGCCGACGAAGAACATGTGCTCGGCACCGGCGTACTTCCTGGCGATTCCGGCGATTCCCGGTTCCTGGCCGAGAATTCCGGCCAGCTGGGCCGGCAGCGCGAGCAGGCCGTCCACCAGGCGCCTGCCGTCGGCCATGGACAGGTCGCGCACGCGGCCGAGTTCCAGCGCCAGCAGCGCCAGCGCCACGCCCATGTTCGTGAACGACTTCGTCGCCGCCACCGAGATCTCCGGCCCGGCGTGCAGGAACAGGCCGCTGCCGCACTCACGCGCGATCGAGCTGCTGACCACGTTGACCAGGCCGATCACCCGGCCGCCCTTGCGCTTGAGCTCGTGCACCGCGGCCAGGGTGTCCAGCGTCTCCCCGGACTGGCTGATCGCCACGTACAGCGTCTCCGGATCGACCACCGGGTTGCGGTAGCGGAACTCCGAGGCCGGTTCGGCGTCGGCCGGGATGCGCGCGAGCTGCTCGATCAGCTCGGCGCCGAGCTGCCCGGCGTAGTAGGCGGAGCCGCAGCCGAGCAGCTTCACCCGCCGGATCTGCTGGTACTCGCGCGGGGTCAGGCCGATGCCGTCGAGCCGGGCGGACATGAACCGGCGGTCCAGGCGCCCGCGCAGGCAGCGGTCCACCGCGTCGGGCTGCTCGGTCATCTCCTTGTACATGAAGTCGGGGTGCCCGCCGAGTTCGTAGTCGACCGAACCGGCTTCGAGCGCGGTCGGCGGGCGGGTGGTCGTGCGCGGGTCCGTGCTGTCGCTGGTGCTGGTGCGGTAACCGTCCGCGGTGACTGTGGCCAGCTCGTCGTCCTCCAGGTAGATCACCTGCTCGGTGAACCGCACCAGCGCGGCGGTGTCCGAGGCGATCAGCATCTCCTTCTCGCCGAGCCCGAGCACGATCGGGCTGCCGCGCCGGGCGGCGATCAGCTCACCGGGGTTCTCCGCGTCCATCGCGATGATGCCGTACGTACCCTCCACTTGGGACAGTGCGTCCCGCACGGCTTCTTCCAAAGTGGACTCTTCGCTGCGGGCGATCAGGTGGGCGAGCACCTCGCTGTCGGTGTCGGAGGCCAGCTCCACGCCCTCGCCGGTGAGCCGCTTGCGCAAGACGTCGGAGTTCTCCAGCACACCGTTGTGCACGATGGCGATCCGGCGCTTGGTGTCCAGGTGCGGGTGCGCGTTGCGGTCACTGGGCTCGCCGTGCGTGGCCCATCGGGTGTGCGCGATGCCGGTGGTGCCGACCAGCCCGTCCGGGATGACGCGGCGCAGGTCCGCCACCCGGCCCGCGGTCTTGTGCACGCCCAGCCCGTCCGGACCGGCCACGGCGACGCCCGCCGAGTCGTAACCCCGGTATTCGAGCCGGTGCAGTCCCTCCACCAGCAGGGGAACCGCGTTCTTCGAACCGACGTAACCGACGATGCCGCACATCCGCCGCTACTCCTCCTCAGCCGTAGACGATGCGCCGCAGCTGCCGCTCCGACAGCTCCGGCGCCGCGACCGGGCGCACCGCGAGTTCTTCGCGGAGCACCGGCCAGATGCGGGCGTTCGGAAGCTGCCGGGCACGCAGCTCGGCATGGCGCCGGCGCACGTACTCCTCGGGCGTTTCGACGAAGTAACCCATCACGTCGGAGACCACGCGCCTGGCGATGGCGGACGGCAGGCCGCTGGTCCTGACCACGTGGCGCAGCAGGTCCTCCGGCACTTCGTCCCCCACGCCGGCCAGCATCGCACCGGGCGGGGGAGCGGCCCAAATCCCGTGCCCGGATTCGGGCACGTCAGCTCACCACCGGTCGTGCACCAGCGGGCGGACCAGCTCGTCGTAGACCTCGCGCACCGCGGCCGCCGCCGCGCTGTCCACTGTGGGCAGTGCGGCCGCCGAGGTGTTCGCCCTGGCCTGCGCCGGATTCCGGGCGCCGGGGATCACCGTGCTCACGCCCGGCTGGTCCAGGATCCAGCGCAGCGCGAACTGGGCGAGCGTCTGACCGGGCGGAACCACGCCGCGCAGCCGCTCGACGGCTTCGAGGCCCACCTCGTAGGGCACGCCCGCGAAGGTCTCGCCGACGTCGAACGCCTCGCCGTGGCGGTTGAAGTTCCGGTGGTCGTTGTCGGCGAAGGTGGTGTCCCGCGTGTACTTGCCGGACAGCAGGCCGGAGGCGAGCGGGACGCGGACGATGATCGCCGCGCCCGCCTCGGCCGCGGCGGGCAGCACCCGCTCGAGCGGCTTGAGCCGCAGGCAGTTCAGGATGATCTGGACCGAGGCGACGTTCGGCCTGGCCAGCGCGGTGAGCGCTTCCTCGCAGGTCTCCACGCTGACGCCGTAGCGGGCGATGCGCCCCTGGGCGACCAGTTCGTCGAGCGCGTCGAACGCCGCGTCGCTCGAATACACCGGCGTCGGCGGGCAGTGCAGCTGGACCAGGTTCAGCGTGTCCATGCCGAGGTTCCGGCGGGAGCGGTCGGTCCAGGCGGCGAAGTTCGCGGCGGTGTAGTTCTCCGGCACCTGCTCGGCGCGGCGGCCCATCTTGGTGGCGACGAACAAGTCACCGTTATCGCGGGCGGCGCGGAACCGGCCGACCAGCTGCTCACTGCGCCCGTCGCCGTAGACGTCGGCGGTGTCGAAGAAGGTGACGCCCTCGTCGGCGGCGGTTTCGAGCACGGCCAGCGCGTCCTTCTCGTCGACCTCACCCCAGTCGGCGCCGAGCTGCCAGCAGCCGAGGCCGACCGCGCTGACGCCGCGGCCGAGCCGCTTCACTTCGCGAATTTCCATGCCGCGATTCTGGCACCGGCTCAGGTGGTCAGCGCGACCAGTGGCCAGGAGAACAACGCGGCGACCAGGCCCGCCGCCGGGAAGGTGAGCACCCAGGCACCGAGAATGTTGCCCGCGGTGCCCCAGCGCACGGCGGAGAACCGGCGGGTGGCCCCGGCGCCCATGATCGCCGAGGTGATCGTGTGCGTGGTGGAGATCGGCGCGCCGAAGCCGAGCGCGGCCACGTAGAGCACCGAGCTGGCGGTGGCCTCGGAGGCGAAGCCCTCCGGCGGGCGCAGGTCGATCACCTTGCGGCCGAGCGTGGCGATGATCCGCCGGCCACCGGAGTAGGTCCCGGCCGCGAGCACCGCGCTGATCAGGAAGTACACCCAGACGGGGATGTGCCAGTCGCTCTGGTGACCGCCCGCGACCAGCGCGAGCACCACGATGCCCATCGACTTCGCCGCGTCCTGCATGCCGTGCCCGACCGCCATCGCCGCCGCCGAGCAGGTCTGCGCGGCGCGGAAACCGCGGTTCAGCTTCTTCGGGTGGCCGCGCCGGAACGTCCACAGCACCGCCAGCATCAGCAGGTAACCCAGCGCGAAGCCGAGCAGCGGGGAGATCACCATCGGCAGCAGCACGTCCTCGGCGATCCCGCCCCACAGCACCACGCCCGCGGCGGGCAGGGTGGCCCCGACCAGCCCGCCGACCAGCGCGTGCGACGAACTCGACGGCAGGCCGAAGTACCAGGTGACGAAGTTCCACCCGATCGCGCCGAGCAGTCCGCAGCCGACCACGGTCAGTGCGGTCAGCCCCGGCGGCAACCGCACGATCCCGGCGCCGACGGTCTTGGCCACCTTCGCGCCGAAGAACGAGCCCACCAGGTTGCCTGCCGCGGCCAGCGCCAGCGCGGTGCGGATGCTCAGCGCCCTGGTCGAAACCGAGGTGGCGATCGCGTTCGCCGCGTCGTGGAAACCGTTGGTGTAGCTGAACAACACGGTGAGCGCGACAACGGCGACCACCGCCACCAGCTCGCCGTTCACTCAGGACTCCTTGACCACGATCGCTTCCACCGTGTTCGCCACGTGCTCGAAGGCGTCGGCGGCTTCTTCGAGCACGTCGCCGATCTCCTTGAGCTTCAACACGGTGAGGGCGTCGTACCGGCCGCTGAACAGGTGCGTGAGCAGCTGCCGGTAGATGCGGTCGGCCTGGTTCTCCAGCTCGTTCGTGCCAATCCAGTAGTGCTTGAGGTCGCGTTTGGCGGCGAAGTCCTCGAACGCGGTCACGGCGAGTTCACCGAACGCGCGCAGCACTTCCAGCTGCTCGCACATCTGCGGCGGCGGGCGCTCGCCGTCGAACGCGGCGTAGAGGTGCGCCAGCGTCGCCGCGGCTTCGAGGTGGTCGATCACGTCGTCGAGGCGGGCGGCGAGCCGGTACATGTCGTCGCGGTCGAACGGGGTGATGAACGAGGAGTTGAGCTTGTTGTACAGCTCGTGGGTGACCTCGTCGTTCTGGTGCTCGATCTCGACGAGGCGGTCGCTCAGCGCCTTCGCGGGGGTGCCCGGTACGCCCAGGTCCGCGATCGCCTCGGTGGCGCTGGCGGTGTTGCGGGCAGCGCGCACGAAATACTCGAACAACTCGGGCTGCTTCGGCCGCAGTCGTAGGCGCATGATCGGGGCGTACCCGATCGGCCGGGCGCAAAACCCGGTCAGCCCACCGGGGCAGTGCGCAGACCCCGGTCAGGCCACCGGGGCGGTGCTCAGCGCGGCGAGCAGGGCCAGCACGGCCGGGCCGTCGCCGGTGCGGCCGAGCAGCTCGGCCTCGGCCTCGGCCACCTTGGGCGCCAGCCGCCGGTGCGCGGCGCGGCCACGCGGGCCGAGGTAGACCCGCACGCGGCGGCGGTCCTCGGCGTCGACCTCGCGGTAGGCGGCCGCGGTGGTGACCAGCCGGTCCACCACCCTGGTCAGCGTCGGGCCGGTGGCCAGCGTCCTGGTCGCCAGGTCGGCCATGGACAGGCCGCGCTCGCGGGCCAGCGCGTCGAGCACCAGCCACTGGTCCAGT
This sequence comes from Amycolatopsis albispora, assembly GCF_003312875.1. Lineage (NCBI taxonomy): Bacteria > Bacillati > Actinomycetota > Actinomycetes > Pseudonocardiales > Pseudonocardiaceae > Amycolatopsis > Amycolatopsis albispora. Next base: position 2,172,540 of record NZ_CP015163.1, on the reverse strand, counting down.
GTCAGGTTCTCCGGCTTGAGCACCTGCTCGACCCTGGCCGTGACCGTGCGCAGGGCCCGGGTGAGCGCCCTGGTCAGCGGTTCGTCGCCGGTGTGCGCGGTCATCGGCCTCCCCTTGCGGAACCGTGCTCTGATGGACAAGACTTTGTTCCACCTGGAAGTATTCCACCAGTACGGGAGAGTCGCGGGATGACCTTCGCCACCGCCCGTGCCCCGCGGGCGGACTGGCGCGTCGCGATGGTGATCCCGCTGCAGGGCCCGGCCGGGTTGTTCGGCCCGTCCTGCGAGGCGATCGCCGAGCTGGCCGCGCACGAGTTCAACGCCGCCGGCGGGGTGCTCGGCCGGGAGGTGTCGCTGCACGTGGTCGACGGCGGCGCGCCACCGCCGGCGGTGGCGGCCGAGGTCGCCGCGCTGGCCGAAGCCGGTGAGGTGGACGCGGTCACCGGCTGGCACATCTCGTCGGTCCGGCACGCGCTGGCGCCGGTGCTGGCCGGGCGGCTGCCCTACGCCTACACCTCGCTCTACGAAGGTGGCGAGCGGCGGCCGGGAATTTTCTGCACCGGCGAGACACCGCGGTTGCAGATCGCGCCCGCGCTCCGGTGGCTGCGGGACAACCTCGGCGCGCGCCGGTGGTTCATCGCCGGGGACGACTACGTGTGGCCGCACGCGTCCACCAGCGCGGTGCGCCGGTTCGCCGGGGAACTGGGGCTGTCGATCGCGGGGGAGGCGTTCGTCGGCCTCGGCGGCGGGGACATGGCCGGGCTGATCCGGCGGGTGGAAGCCAGCCGGGCGGACGGGGTGCTGATGCTGCTGGTGGGGCAGGACGCGGTGGAGTTCAACCGCGCCTTCGCCGCGCGGGGGCTGCACGAGCGGCTGGTGCGGTTCAGCCCGCTGATGGAGGAGAACATGCTGCTGGCCAGCGGCAGCACGGCGACGCGGAACCTGTTCGTGGCGGCGGCGTACTTCCGGTCCATGGTCAACGCGGACGCGATGGACCTGCTGGGGCGGTACGTCGGGCTGCACGGGCCGGCCGCGCCGCCACTGAACAACGCGGCGGAGTCGTGTTACGAGGGTCTGCAGGCGCTGGCCAGCCTCGCGGGCCGCGCGGGGAGCGCACGCCTGCCGGACTTCAACGCGGTGCTCGACGGCGTCGCCTACCACGGCCCGCGCGGCACGGTCGAATTCCACGGACAGCAGGCGCGCCAACGAGTCCACCTGGCCGTGGCCGACGGCTGCGACTTCGACATCATCACCCGCCTCTAGCCCCGCCCGGTTGCGCCGCCTGGGGCGGGCCGCATGTCACGAATGTGGCTTTCGAGACGTTTCGCGTCCCGAAAGCCACATTCGTGACATGCCGGGGCGGCCGCCATCGGCTGCACGGCTCGCGGCGCGGATCGTTGTCCGGCGCACCCGCCTCGGCCAGCTCGCGGCCCTGCTGCCCCGCGGCTCGCGGCAGCGCTTGCCCCGGCTGCGCTGCTCGCGGCTGTGCTGCCCGCGGCCCCGGATCTGCGGCCCGCGGGCTCGCGGCCCCGCTGCCCGGGGCACCGCGGCCCCGGATCTGCTGCTCGCGACTGCGCTGCCCGCGGCCCTGCGGCGCCGCGGCCCGCGGCCCGCGGCCCCGGCTCCACCTGCTCCGGCGGACACGAATGTGGCTTTCGGAGCGGAATCCGCCCCCAAAGCCACATTCGTGTCCATCCCCCCGGGTTGACGCGCCCGCCCGTCACCACTTAGTTTCAGGTGAAACTATTCCAAGCGGATGCAATGTGGCACCGGACGGAGGTTCGCATGAACCAGGTCGGTCTGCTCTACGTCGGCGCGGTGCTGCTCCTGAACGGGCTGATGCTGCTCGGCCGCGTCCCCGCCCGGTCGGCGGCGGCGCTCAACCTGTTCGTCGGCGCGCTCCAGTGCCTCACCCCGACCGTGCTGATCATCCAGGCCGGCGGCGACCAGGACGCCATTCTCGGTGCCTCCGGCCTCTACCTGTTCGGCTTCACCTATCTCTACGTCGGCGTCGCGAACCTCGCGAACCTCGAACCCGCGGGGATCGGCTGGTTCTCGCTGTTCGTCGCCGGGGCGGCGGTGGTCTACTCCGGACTGTCCTTCTGGCACGACCACGACCCCGTCTTCGGTGTCATCTGGCTGGCCTGGGCCCTGCTGTGGGCACTGTTCTTCGCCGTGCTCGGGCTGGGCGCCGAGCGGCTGACCCGGTTCACCGGCTGGCTCACCGTCTTCTTCAGCCAGCCGACCTGCACCGTGCCCGCCTTTCTCGCGCTGACCGGCGGTTACCGCCCCAGCGCGGGGCTGGCCTGGCTGGCCGCGGCGCTGCTGGCCGCCCTCACCGGCGTCGCCGCGCTGCTCGCGCGCCGCGCTCCCGAACCCCGTTCCGTCCCGGCCGCCACCGCCGCGGCCGCGTGATCCCAGGAGGAAATGATGCGACACGGTGACATCTCCGCCAGTCCCGACACCGTCGGCGTCGCGGTGGTCAACTACAAGATGCCCCGCCTGCATACCAAGGCGGAGGTACTGGACAACGCCAGGAAGATCGCGGAAATGGTGGTGGGCATGAAAACCGGGCTGCCGGGCATGGACCTGGTGGTGTTCCCGGAGTACTCCACGCAGGGCATCATGTACGACCCCGGCGAAATGTACGCGACCGCCGCGACCGTGCCCGGCGAGGAAACCGCGATCTTCAGCGAAGCCTGCCGCGCCGCGAACACCTGGGGCGTCTTCTCCATCACCGGCGAGCAGCACGAGGACCACCCGGACAAGCCGCCCTACAACACCCTCGTGCTGATCGACAACCACGGCGAGATCGTGCAGAAGTACCGCAAGATCCTGCCGTGGTGCCCGATCGAGGGCTGGTACCCCGGCGACACCACCTACGTCACCGAGGGCCCGAAGGGCATGAAGATCTCGCTGATCATCTGCGACGACGGCAACTACCCCGAAATCTGGCGCGACTGCGCGATGAAGGGCGCCGAGCTGATCGTGCGCTGCCAGGGGTACATGTACCCGGCCAAGGATCAGCAGGTGCTGATGGCCAAGGCGATGGCGTGGGCCAACAACTGCTACGTCGCGGTGGCGAACGCGGCCGGGTTCGACGGGGTCTACTCCTACTTCGGCCACTCCTCGATCATCGGCTTCGACGGCCGCACCCTCGGCGAGACGGGCGAGGAGGAGTACGGCATCCAGTTCGCGCAGCTCTCGCTCTCGGCGATCCGGGACGCGCGCGAGTTCGACCAGTCGCAGAACCACCTGTTCAAGCTGCTGCACCGCGGTTATTCCGGCGTGCACGCGGCCGGTGACGGGGACAAGGGCGTCGCGGACTGCCCGTTCGACTTCTACCAGCTCTGGGTCACCGACGCCGAGAAGGCCAGGGAGAACGTGGAAGCGATCACCCGCGACACCGTCGGCGTCGCCGACTGCCGGGTGGGCGAGCTGCCGGTCGAAGAAACGATGCGGGCCTGATGCCGTACCTCACCGACCGGTACCACGACCAGAACCGGGAGGCCGCCGCCGCGCGGCCTCCCGGCGCGTTCGACCGCGACGCGGTGGCGGCCGGGCTGCGCGCGCGGATCCTCGGCCAGGACCCGGCCGTCGACGCGGTGGTGCGCGCGCTGACCCTGGCCACCGCGGGTGTGGCCGATCCGGCGCGCCCGCTGGCGAACCTGCTGCTGGTCGGCCCGACCGGCACCGGGAAAACCGAACTCGTGCGCCAGGTCGCGGCCCAGTTGCGCGGTGGGCCGGAGGATCTGTGCCGGGTGGACATGGGCGCGCTCGCGCAGGAGCACTACGCGGCTTCGTTCAGCGGCGCGCCACCGGGTTACGCGGGCAGCAAGGAGGCCTACTCGGTCTTCGAACGCTCCAAAGTGGAGGGTGACGCCTACACGCCGGGTGTGGTGTTGTTCGACGAGGTGGAGAAGGCGCACCCGACCGTGCTGCGCGCGCTGCTCCAGGTGCTGGACAACGGCGAACTGCGGCTGGCGAACGGGCAGGAGCGCATCTCCTTCCGCAACAGCTACGTGTTCCTCACCTCGAACCTGGGCAGCGCGGAGCTGGCGCGGCGCCGCCGGGCGCGCTGGCGGCGGCTGGCCGACCGGCTGGGCGACCGGCCGGGCGCGTTCACCCGGCGGCTGGCCGAGCGCGGCAACCAGGCCGCGGTTTCGGCCGCACTGGGCGATTTCTTCGACACCGAGTTCCTCAACCGGATCGACGAGACGATCGTGTTCACCGAATTCGACACCGAGACCGCGACCAGGATCGCGGCGGTGGAGATCGAGGAACTGCGCCGGAGGCTGCGACGCCGCTCGGTCGAACTGGTGGTGGACGATTCGGTGCCCGAGCTGATCGCCGAGCGCGGCTTCGATCCGGTGTACGGTGCCCGTGGCCTGCGCCGCTGCCTGCGCACGGCGCTGGCCGAGCCGGTCGCCGCGGCGGTGGTGCGGCGACGGCCGTCCGGCCGCGAGCCGATCACCGTCCGGGCGCGGGTGGTGGCCGGGGTGGTGGTCGCCGAGTAGCGGAATGGGGGTTGGCTCCGATGCGGCCACGCGGTCAATCCGGGCAAAGTGGACAGCATGCGGAGGTGAGACCCATGGAAACCGATTCGCACCGGTTGCCCGGCCACCGGATGGTGCACCACTTCCGGACGCGGTCCGGCGAACGGCTCGCCGTGCTGCACGCCGGCTCGGGCCGGTCGCTGCTGGTGTACGGCACGGCCGATCCGGACGCGCCCGAGCGCTCGATCGCGCTCGACGGCGACGAAGCCGACCACCTCGCCGAACTGCTGCACGGCGAGGGGATCCGGGAGCGGCTGGACCGGATCGAGCGGCGGATCGAGGAACTCGCGTGCTGAACGGCTCGTTGTCGCGCCCCGGCGCGGTGATCCGGTACGGGTGCTCGCCGGGTCGCGGTCCGGCGGTGGTGTTCACGCACGGCGCGGGCATGAGCCACGAGGCTTTCGCCGCGCAGGCCGCCGCGTTGCCGGAGCGCCAGGTGGTGTGCTGGGACCTGCGCGGCCACGGGGAATCGGTGCTGGAGCCCGGAACGCGGTTCACGGCCGAGGACGCCCTCGCGGATCTCGCCGCGCTGCTCGACCACCTCGAACTGGAGCGGCCTGTGCTGGTCGGGCATTCGCTCGGCGGCAACCTCTCCCAGGCGCTGGTGCGCCGCGCCCCCGCGCGGGCCGGTGGGCTGGTGGTGCTCGGCTCGACCTGGAACGCCGGGCCGCTGACCGGCACCGAACGCCGCCTGCTGCGCCTGGCCGCGCCCGCGCTGGCGATGGTGCCGGAAGCGCGGCTGCCGCGGCTGATGGCCAAGGCCTCCGCGGTGACCCCCGAGGCGATCGCCGCGACCGAGGCGGTGTTCGCCAGGATGCCGAAGCGGGTTTTCCTCGACGTCTGGCGCGCCACCGCGTCGCTGGTCGAACCCGACCCGGACTACCGCACGCCGGTGCCGCTCACCCTCATTCGCGGTGAGCGCGACCGCACCGGGAACATCGCCACCGCGATGCCGCGCTGGGCGGCGGCCGAGGGCGTGTCCGAGCACGTCGTGCCGGGTGCGGGGCACGTGGTGATGCTCGACGCGCCCGCGGAAATCGCGGTCTTGCTGGGCGAACAGCTGGCCGCCATGTAAGCCAGATCACCTGATCAATCCCTTTACCATCGCCGTGAACCCGTTAGGTTAGGGCAGCCTAAGGAAACTGTTCGGGTCGGTGAAGGGAGTTCCGGTGGAGGACGGCATCCGCGGTGGGGTCGCGGTGGTCACCGGGGCGGCCCGGGGCATCGGCGCCGCCGTGGCCGGGGCACTGGCGTCGGCGGGGGCCGCGGTCGCCGCGATCGATCTGGACGCGGACGGCCTGGCGAAAACGGTGGCCGGCGCGGATGGGCGGGTCCTGCCGTTCACCGCGGACGTGGCCGATTCCGCCGCCATCGCCGAAGTGGTCGGCCAGGTCGAGCGCGAGCTGGGGCCGATCACCATCGGCGTTCCGGTGGCGGGCATTCTCCGTCCGGGCTCGGTGACCGACACCAGCGACGAGGACTGGGCAGCCACCTTCGCGGTCAACACCACCGGCGTGTTCACCGTGCTGCGCGAGGTTTCCCGGCGGATGGTGCCGCGGCGGCGGGGCGTGCTGGTGACCGTCGGCTCGAACGCGGCCGGGGTGCCGCGGACGGGGATGGCCGCCTACGCCGCGTCGAAGGCGGCCGCCACCATGCTGACCCGCTGCCTCGGCCTGGAACTGGCCGGTTCGGGCATCCGCTGCAACATCGTCTCGCCCGGATCCACCGACACCGAGATGCAGCGTCTGCTGTGGACGGACGAAAACGGGGCGGCGCGGGTGATCGCGGGCGACCCGGCGCAGTTCCGGGCGGGCATCCCGCTGGGGCGCATCGCCGATCCGGCCGACATCGCCGACGCGGTGGTGTTCCTGGCTTCGGACCGGGCGCGGCACATCACCATGCAGAACCCCTACGTGGACGGCGGGGCGACGCTGCGGGCGTGAGATCCACGCCCCGTCTTCCACTGAGGTAAATCTTAGGTTAGGCTTTCCAAATAAACGAGAGTGTGCAGTGCGCGGTCACCGCCGCCGAGTCCTCTTTGCGAAAGGGAATGACCAGTGTCCTCACCCGCTCTGGCGCGACCGCGCCCGGTGCACCGCGCGGCCGATCTGCTGGCCGCCTACCTGCCGGGGTCGTTCTACTTCTCCTCCGGCCGCGGCTCGCTGCTGGCGGACGGGGTGCACACCACCGTGCAGGCACCGCACGGGCAGCGGGCGCGCGCGGCGGCGGACGCGCTGATCGCCGCCGACCTCGCGGGGGTCGAGGAGCCGCTGGTGGTCGGGGCGCTCGGGTTCCGGCCGGACGCCGAAGCCAGCCTGGTGGTGCCCGCGGTGGTGCGGCGGGCGGGCGTGCCGGAGCGTGGTGGGCGGGCCAGCGCGCTGGACGGCTCGTGGTCGATCACGCCGAAGCCCGAGCCCGAGGTCTACGCCGGCAGCGTGCGCCGCGCGCTGGAGCTGATCGACGCCGATGAGCTGAGCAAGGTCGTGCTCGCGCGCTGCCTGGAGCTGACCGCCGGTGCGCCGGTCGAGGTCCCGGCGCTGCTGGCCAGGCTGGTGGCCGCCGACCCGGCCGCGCACGTTTTCGCCGCCGACGTCAGCGCTCCCGGTGATCCCGCGCCACGCACCCTGGTCGGCGCGAGCCCGGAACTGCTGGTGTCGCGGCACGGTTCGACGGTGGTGGCGAACCCGCTCGCCGGTTCGCTGCCGCGGGTCGCCGACGAGGCCGAGAACCGCCGCCGGATCGACGCGCTGCTGGCGTCGGCCAAGGACCGCGCCGAGCACGCGCACGTCGCCGCCCAGGTGGCCGACGTGCTGGGCGGCTTCTGCCGCGACTTGGTGGTGCCCGAGGAGCCGACCGTGCTCGGTACGCCGACCATGTGGCACCTCTCGACGCGCATCACCGGCCAGATCGCCGATCCGGCCGTTTCCGCACTCGCGCTGGCCGAGGCGCTGCACCCGACGCCCGCGGTCTGCGGTGTGCCGGTGGAACGCGCCCGCGACACGATCGCCGAGCTGGAGCCCGAGGACCGCGGTTACTACTCCGGGCTGATCGGCTGGACCGACCTGAGCGGGGACGGCGAATGGGTGGTGACCATCCGCAGCGCCGAGGTGTGCGACCGGACGGTCCGCCTGTTCGCCGGGGCCGGGGTGGTCGCCGGCTCCGACCCGGCCGCCGAACTCGCCGAAACCAGCGCGAAGTTCCGCACCCTGCTGCGGGCGCTCGGCCTGGAGGGCGCGGCATGAGCGCCGGCCACGTCGCCTGGCCGGCCGAAACCGCCGCGCACTACCGCGCCGCCGGGTACTGGCGCGGGCAGACCTTCGGCTCGCTGCTGACCACCGTGGCCGAGGCGTACGCCGGGCGGACCGCCGTGGTGGGGGAGCGCGACGGTGAGACCGCGCGCTGGACCTTCGCCGAACTCGACGACCAGGCGCACCGGATCGCCGCCGGGCTCACCGATTCCGGGATCCGCCCCGGTGACCGCGTGGTCCTGCAACTGCCGAACATCCCGGAGTTCCTGCCGGTGGTGTTCGGGCTGTGGCGGGCCGGGGCGTGGCCGGTGTTCGCGCTGCCCGCCCACCGCGAAACCGAGCTGCGGCACTTCGCCGAGCAGAGCGAGGCCGTCGCCGTCCTGACCGTGGGCGAGCACGACCGGCACGACCACGCGGCCACCGCGCGGGCCGTCGCCGACGGCGTGGCCTCGGTGCGGGACGTGCTGGTCGTCGGCTCGCCCGAGTTCACCGACCTGGCCGCGACCGCGCCGCGTGAACTGCCCGACCCAGACCCGTCCGGCGTGGCGTTCCTCCAGTTGTCCGGCGGCAGCACCGGCCTGCCGAAGCTGATCCCGCGCACCCACGACGACTACCTCTACAGCGTCCGGGAAAGCGCGCGGATCTGCGCGCTGCGGCCGGACAGCGTGTACCTGGCGGCACTGCCGGTGGCGCACAACTTCCCGCTCAGCTCGCCGGGCGTGCTGGGTGCGCTGCACGCGGGCGCGGCCAGCGTGCTCTGCCCGCGCCCGGACGCGGACACCGCGTTCCGGCTGATCGAGGCCGAGGGCGTGACGATCACCGGCGTGGTGCCGCCGCTGGCCGCCGCCTGGGTGCAGGCCGCCGCGCGCACCGCCCGCGATCTGTCCACTTTGGACGTCATACTGGTCGGCGGGGCCAAGTGCGGGCGCGAGCTGGCCGAGCGGATCGGCCCCGCGCTGGGCTGCCGGTTGCAGCAGGTGTTCGGCATGGCCGAAGGGCTGGTCTGCTACACGCGCCTCGACGATCCCGAGGAGATCGTGCTCAGCACCCAGGGCCGCCCGATCTCGCCGGACGACGAGATCCGCGTGGTGGACCCGGCCAATCCCGAGGCCACCTCCGAAGACTTGGTGCCCGACGGTGAGGCCGGGGCGCTGCTCACCCGCGGCCCGTACACCATCCGCGGTTACTTCCGCGCCGAGGAGCACAACGCCACCGCGTTCACCCCCGACGGCTTCTACCGCACCGGCGACCTGGTCCGGCGCACCCCGGCCGGGCATCTCGAAGTGGTCGGCCGCGCCAAGGAGCAGATCAACCGGGGCGGCGAGAAGGTGGCCGCCGAAGAGGTGGAGAACCACCTGATGGCGCACCCGGCCGTGCTCGACGCGGCGGTGGTCGCGGTGCCCGACGAGTACCTGGGCGAACGGACCTGCGCCTACGTGGTGCCGGTCGCCGGCGGGGCGCCGACCGGTGCCGAGCTGCGCCGGTTCGTCCGCGAGCGCGGGATCGCCGCGTTCAAGGTGCCCGACCTGGTCCAGGTGGTCGAGGCCTTCCCGGTGACCGGGGTCGGCAAGACCAGCAAACGCGAGCTGCGAGCGGCACTGGCCGCCCTCGCTGGGAAAGGGTGAAGCGTGTCCCTGCCGAAGATCGAGTCCTATCCGCTGCCCACCGCGGCCGAGCTGCCGCCGGGCCGGGTCGACTGGCGGCCCGACCCGGCCAGGGCGGCGCTGCTGGTGCACGACGCGCAGCGGTACTTCCTGGCCCCGTACCAGGGCGCGCCGGTGCCGGAGATGGTCGCCAACATCGCCGCGCTGATCGCCGGCGCGCGGGAAGCGGGCGTGCCGGTGTTCTACACCGCGCAGCCGGGCCGCCAGGCCGCCGCCGACCGCGGGCTGCTCACCGAGTTCTGGGGTGACGGCATCGGCGCGGTGATCGACGACGACCCGGCGGCCGCGGACATCGTGCCCGAACTGGCCCCGGAACCGGCGGACACCGTGCTGACCAAATGGCGCTACAGCGCCTTCCAGCGCAGCACCTTCACCGAACAGCTGGCCGAAGCGGGCCGCGACCAGCTGCTGATCACCGGCGTCTACGCGCACATCGGCTGCCAGGCCACCGCGGTCGAGGCGTTCATGCGGGACGTCCGGCCCTTCCTGGTCGCCGACGCGGTCGCGGACTTCTCCCGCGAGCGCCACGACCAGGCCTGCGAGTACGTCGCGCAACGCTGCGGCGTCGTCACCACCACGGCCGGCGCGCTCTCGGCGCTGTCGGCCCCGATGCACGCGGGAGCACCACGATGAGCACCACCGGACTGACCGCGGACCAGGTCCGCGCCGACGTGGCCGGGTTGCTCGGCTGCGACGAGGCCGAGCTGACCCCGGACGCCGATCTGCTCGACCTCGGCCTGGACTCGATCCGGATCATGGGCCTGATCGAGCGCTGGCGTGCCGCCGGCGCGACCGGGCTGGAGTTCGCCGACCTCGCCGAGCAGCCGCGGCTGCGCCACTGGACCGCGGTGCTGGCCGGGGACGACGCGTGAACCGGGCCGAGCAGCGGGCGCGGTACCGCGAGCGGATCGCCGAGGTCCGCGCGGGCACCGCGGCGGAGAAGGTGCCGTACCCGATCCGCATCCGCCAGGCCGAGGTCCAGCGCACCAGCCGGGTGGGTGCCGGGCTGGTGCGGGTCACCCTGGGCGGCCCCGGCACCGCCGGGTTCGAGGCGCACTCACCCGACGAGCACGTCAAGCTGATCTTCCCGGAGCCCGACGGCACGCTGCGGCTGCCCGAGCCGAACGGCGACATGCTGCGCTGGCCCCGTCCGCTGCCGACCTCCCGCGAGTACACCGTCCGCCGCTACGACCCGGTCACCGGTGAACTGGACCTCGACGTGGCGTTGCACGACGGCGGCCTCGGCGCGGACTGGGCACGCGCGGCGCGTCCCGGTGACCTGGTGCACGTGGCCGGTCCGCCGGGCGGGCTGATCGTGCCGCACAACTACGACCGCTACCTGCTCGCCGGTGACCTCACCGCGCTGCCCGCGATCGCGCGCTGGCTCGAGGAACTGCCGCGCACCGCGGCGGGCTGGGCGTTCGTCGAGGTCGCGGACGAGAGCGAGCAGATCGAACTGCACCCGCCGGAGGACGTCGAGGTGCACTGGCTGCACCGCGGCGACGCCGAGCCCGGCACGAGCGATCTGCTGGAGAAGGCCGTGCGCGCGGTGCCGATCCCCGAAGGTGAGCGGATCTACGTCTGGCTCGCCGGGGAGGCGGGCGTGCTCAAGCCGCTGCGCCGCTGGGTGCGCGACGAACTCCGCCTCGACCGCGGTGACCACGACATCACCGGTTACTGGAAGCGCGGCGTGGCCGACTTCGACGAGGACCACGAGCACCACGAGCACTGAGCTCCCCGCCACGCAACACCCATCGCAACCATTGCGCAACCATTGAGGAAGCCCATGTCCATCGCCAGAACCTCCCGTCTCGCCGGCGCGCTCGCGCTCGCCGTCGCACTGGTCACCGGCTGCGCGTCGGGTGGCGCCGAAACCGGTGCCGCCTCGGGGGAAACCCGCGTGTTCGCCGCCGACAACGGGCAGATCACCATCCCGGTCTCGCCGAAGCGCGTGGTCGCCACCGGCTACGCGGTGCCCGCGCTGCTGGAGGCGAACGCGCCGCTGGTCGGGATTTCCAGCTGGCAGCGCGGCCTGCCGATGATGACGCCGGAGGACCGCGCCAAGTACGACGGCCTGGCGAAGGTGGCCGGCGAGTCCGCGGCCGAGACGAACTACGAGGCCATCGCGCAGGCCGAGCCCGACCTGATCGTGATCGGCGTGCCGAAGCCGGTGCTCGCCGACATCGACATCAAGCGGCTCGAAGCGCTGGCCCCGGTGGTGGCGATCGGCCCGTCCGTGCCGTCGATGTGGCGTGAGCTGTCGCGCAAGCAGGCCGACGCGGCGGGCTCGCTGGCCAGCTTCGACGCCACGCGTGACGAGTACGAGGCCAAGGCCAAGCAGCTCGCCGGAAAGTACGCCGGGGTGCTGCCGCAGCTCAAGCTCGGCCACGTCGGCGGGTACGGCGAGGTCGCCAAGGGCAACTTCCAGCGCGAGTTCAACGGCTCGTGGGGCACCAACATCGCCCAGGACGTCGGCGCCAACTACTACGGCCAGGTCAAGGTCAAGGGCGGCGGCTCGAAGGACGTCAGCGAGTACCCGTCGATCGAGGAACTGGCCAGCGCCTTCACCGAGGCCGACGCGATCTCCTACACCGTCGCCGCCGACGGTTCGGTGCCGCCGCCGGTCCAGTACGTGCTGGACTCGGAGCTGTGGAAGAACCTGCCCGCGGTCAAGGCGGGCAAGACCTTCCCGATCCGCTACACCGAGGCCGCCACCTACCGCGCGGCGATGAAGACGCTGGACGCGGTGGACCAGGCGTTCGCGCCGCTGCTGAACCCGTGACGGTCCGGCTCCGCGAATCCGGCACGCGGTCCGGCCTGCTGATCGCGGCGCTGGTCCTGCTGGTGGTGATCGCGGTGCTCAGCTTCGGGGTCGGCGCGCACGGCATCGCCCCTGGCGAGGTGCTCCGCGCCCTGTTCGGTGGTGACACCGCCAATCCGGACCACCTGGTGGTGCGGGACGTCCGCCTGCCGCGTGCGTACCTGGCGATCGCCGCCGGTGCCGCGCTCGGGGTGGCCGGGGTGCTGGTGCAGGCGCTCTCGCGCAACCCGCTGGCCGAGCCCGGTGTGCTCGGGGTGACCTCGGGCGCCGGGTTCGCCATCACCGTCGGGGTCTCGCTCGGGCTGTCCGGGCCCTTCGGGGAGCTGGTGCTGTCCGTGGCCGGTGCGCTGCTCGCGGCGGCGCTGGTGTACTCGGTGGGCAGGCAGTCGCCGCTGCGGCTGGTGCTCACCGGCACCGCGCTGACCTTCGTGCTCACCGGCGTCGGGCTGGGCCTGCGGCTGCTGGACCCCGAGGTGTTCGACGTCTACCGGTTCTGGTCGATCGGCTCGCTGGCCGGGCGGGAGCAGGCGCCGATGGCGCTGCCGCTGGCGGCGATCGGCGTCGGCCTGCTCGGCGCGCTGCCGGTGAGCAGGCAGCTCAACGCGGTCGCGCTGGGCGAGACGGTGGCGCACACGCTCGGCGCGAACGTGGCCAGGGTCCGGTTCGCCACGCTGGCGCTGATCACCCTGCTGGCCGGGGCGGCCACCGCGATCGCCGGGCCGATCCTGTTCGTCGGGCTGATGGTGCCGCACCTGGCGCGGCGGCTCGGCGGTGGTTCGGTGCCGTGGCTGGTCGGGTTCGGCGCGGTGCTCGGCCCGATCCTGCTGCTGCTGTCGGACATGGGCTCGCGGGTGCTGCTGCCGACCGGTGAGGTGCCGGTCGCCATCGTCACCGCGTTCGTCGGCGGCCCGGTGCTGATCTGGGCGGTCCGCAAGTACGGGGCGGCGCCGCTGTGACCGCGCTCGTACTCCGCCGGGGGCGGCTCTCGTTCCGCGTCGAGCGGCGCGTTCTCGTGCTCACCGCGGTGATGGTGGTGCTGATCGCCGGGCTCGGCCTGCTCGGCCTTTGCTACGGCGCGAACTGGGCCAGCCCGGCGAAGGTGTTCGCCGCGCTGTCCGGTTCCGGTGGCGGTTCCAGCGTGGTGATCCGCGACTGGCGGCTGCCGCGGGTGCTGGCCGCGGTGATCTTCGGCCTGGCGCTCGGCGTGGCGGGCGCGATCTTCCAGAACATCACCCGCAACCCGCTCGGCAGCCCCGACGTGATCGGGCTGGACGCCGGTGCCTACACCGGTGCGCTGGTCGCGATCACCGTGCTGTCCGGTTCGCCGGGGCAGCTGGCGGTCAGCTCGGTGGTCGGGGGCGTGGTCACCGCGGCCGCGGTGTACCTGCTCTCGCTCGGCGGCGGGCTGTCCGGGCTGCGGCTGGTGGTGATCGGCATCGCGGTCAACGCCATGCTGACCGCGTTCAACTCGTGGATCGTGCTGCGGGCCGAACTGGAGGTGGCCATCGCGGCGGTCGGCTGGAACGCCGGTTCGCTGAGCGGCGTCGGCTGGGACGGCCTGCGCATCCCGTTCGCGGTGATCGCCGTGCTGCTGGTCGCGCTGGCGCTGCGCGCGCAGGCGCTGCACCAGTACTCGCTCGGCAGCGCGATGGCGGTGACCACCGGTGTCGGGCTGGAACCGCTGCGGCTGCAGCTGGTGCTGATCGGTGTCGGCTGCACCGCCACGGTCACCGCGGTGGCCGGGCCCATCGCGTTCATCGCGCTGGCCGCGCCGCAGATCGGCAGGCGGCTGGCGGCCGCGCCCGGGGTGCCACTGCTGCCCGCCGCGCTCACCGGCGCGGTGCTGCTGCTGGCCGCGGACCTGGTGGCGCAGATGCTGCTGGCCCCGGTCGCCCTTCCCGTCGGCGTGGTCAGCACCGCGATCGGCGGCTGCTACCTGATCTGGCTGCTCACCAAGGAGGTGCGCCGAGCATGACCACGCGCCTGACCGCGAGGGACCTGACTCTGCGCTACGGGGAGCGGGTCGTGTCGACCCGGCTGTCCCTCGACGTGCCCGACGGCGCGCTGACCGCGATCGTCGGGCCCAACGCCTGCGGCAAGTCCACGCTGCTGCGGGCTTTCGTCCGGCTGCTGAAACCGGCCGAGGGCGAGGTGCGCCTCGACGACCGCGAAGTCGGCGCGTACCCGACCAAGGCGCTGGCGCGGATGCTGGGCTTCCTGCCGCAGGATCCGCTGGCGCCCGAGGACATCCGCGTGCGCCAGCTGGTCGCGCGCGGCCGGTTCCCGCACCAGTCGCTGCTGTCCACCTGGTCCGAAGAGGACGCCGAAGCGGTCGCCGAGGCGATGGAGGCGGCCGGGGTGACCGAGCTGGCCGGGCGCCCGGTGCACGAGCTGTCCGGCGGGCAGCGGCAGCGGGTGTGGGTGGCCGTGGTGCTCGCCCAGCAGACGCCCTACCTGCTGCTCGACGAGCCGACCTCGTTCCTCGACATCGCCCACCAGTACCAGCTTCTCCAGCTGCTGGCCGAGCTGCGTGACCAGGGCCGCACGGTGATCGCGGTGCTGCACGACGTCAACCAGGCCTGCCGCTACGCCGATCACCTGATCGCCATGAAGGAGGGCCGGGTGGTCGCCGAGGGCACCCCGGCCGAGATCGTGGACGCCGCGCTGCTCAAGGAGGTCTTCGACCTGCCGTCCGTGGTGGTGCCCGATCCGGTGACCGGTACGCCGATGGTGGTGCCCGCGCTCTGACGCGCGGGCCCGTCCACCCCCGAATTCCCAGGAGCGCGAGTTGAGCACTGCCCACGCCGATCCCGAGACCGCCGTGCTCGAGCTGACCAGCGCGCAGCTCGGCATCTGGAACGCGCAGCGGCTGGAACCGGATTCGCCGTACTACCTGGTCGGCGACGTGGTCGAGGTGGACGGCGGGGAACCGGTGGACGCGGCACTGATCGCCGAGGCGATCCGCCGCACCACCGAGGAGGCCGAGAGCCTGCGGCTGCGCGTTCTGGACACTGTGGACGGTCCGGTCCAGGTCATCTCGGCGGAACCGGTGCCACTGCCGGAGATCGTGGACCTCAGCGGCGAGCGTGATCCGGTGGCCGCGGCGCACGCGCTGGTCGAGGCCGAACGGCACCGCGCCGCCGAGGCGTGCCGCGCGATGGTGGACCGGCCGTTGTTCACGCACACGGTCATCCGGCTCGGCCCGTGCCGGGTGTGGTTCACGCAGCTGGGCCACCACCTGGTGTTCGACGGGTACACCGCGGCCATGCTCGCCCGCCGCACCGGCGCGCACTACACCGCGCTGGTGCGGGGCGATCCGCCGCCGGCGCCGTCGTTCGGCTGGTTCGCCGACGTGGTGGCCGCCGACCGCGAGTACCGGGAGAGCGAGAAGGCCCGGAAGGACCGGGAGTACTGGCGTGACCGGTTCACCCCGCTGCCGGAACTGGACGACGCCACCACCGCGACCGGGCTGCCGGAGCGCACCTTCACCGCCCGCGCCGTGCTCCCGGCCGCCGACGTGGACCGCCTCCGCGTGGTCGCCGAAAGCGCGGGCACCACCTGGGGTGAGGCGCTGATCGCCGGGTACGCCGCGTTCCTGCATCGCGTGCTCGGGCGGACCGACGTGGTGTTCGCGATGCCGTTGATGTGCCGCACGGGCACGGCCCTGCGGACCCCGGCGATGGCGGTGAACGTGCTGCCGCTGCGGGTCGCGGTGACCGGGGCGGACACGCTGGCCGAGCTGACCGCGCGCGTCGCGGCGGCGCTGCGGGACATGCGCAGGCACCAGCGTTACCGCGGCGAGAACCTGCCGCAGGACCTGGCCGTGCCGGGCGCGGGCGCGCTGCTGCACGGGCGCGGCATCAATCTCAAGGCCTTCGACCTGGCCATCGAGTTCGCCGGCGCCACCGGCGTGATGCGCAACGTGGCGGGCGGCCCGCCGGAGGACATGGGGCTGAGCGTGCTGCCGCACGGCGACGGTGGCCTGCTGCTCGGCTTCGAGGTGGACGCCCGCACCCACGACCAGGCCGGGGTGGAGCGGCAGCTGGCCGCGCTGCGGACGCTGGTCACCACGCTGTCCGGGCCGGACGAACCGCGGATCGGCCAGGTCGATCTGGTCGGCGATGCCGGGCGGAAGGCGTTGCTCGACGCCTGGACCACACCTGCGGTCCCCGGTGAACCGCTGGACGTGCCGGGCCTGCTCGCCGAGTTGTCCGTCCACTCCGGACAGACCGCGCTGGTGCACGGGGACGGGCGGCTGACCGCCGGTGAGCTGGTGTCGCGCGTGCACCGGCTGGCCAGGGCGTTGCGGGCCAGGGGAGTGGGCAGGGACGACGTGGTGGCGCTCGCACTGCCGCGCTCCGCCGACCTGGTCGTCGCCCTCCTGGCGGTGCTGGACGCCGGGGCCGCGTTCCTGCCGCTGGACACCGAGCACCCGCCGGAACGCCTGCGCGAGCTGATCACCGAGGCGGGCGCCGCGCTCGTGGTCACCGATGGTTCCGGGTTCGAGAACGCGCTGCGGCTCGGCGAACTGGACCTGACCGCGTTCTCCGGCGAGCCGCTGTCCGTGTCCCGGCATGCCGACGACCTCGCCTACGTCATCTTCACCTCCGGCTCGACCGGCCGGCCGAAGGGCGTGCTGTGCCGGGCGGGTGGTTTCGCCGAGCTGGTGCACCGCCACCGGCACACCACCGTCGCCGACGCCGGGCGGGCGGCGGGCAGGCGGCTGCGGGTCGCGCACACCTACTCGTTCGCCTTCGACTCGGCGCTGGACCAGCTGCTGTGGTTGCTGTGCGGGCACGAACTGCACCTCTACGACACCGATGTGACCCGCGACGCCGACGAACTGCTGGCCGCCTGCGTCCGCGACGGGATCGACGTGCTGGACACCACGCCGTCGATGGCCGCGCCGCTGGTGGACGCCGGGCTGCTGGACCGGCACCCGCTGACCCTGCTGGTGCTCGGCGGGGAGGCGACGCCGCCCGCGTTGTGGCGGCGCGTGGTCGAATCAGGGGTCACCGCGCGGAACATGTACGGGCCCACTGAGACCACTGTGGACAGTACGAGCGCGGTGCTCTCCGGTGCGGAGCCGACCATCGGTTTCCCGGTGCCCGGCACCTGGATCCGCTTGCTGGACAACGCTTTGCGCCCGGTTCCCGAAGGCGCGGCGGGGGAGCTGTACCTGGCCGGTCCGCATTTGGCACGTGGTTACCTCGGGCAACCGGGGCTGACCGCGGAACGCTTCGTCGCCGATCCGGTGGGGGAGCCCGGCGCGAGGATGTACCGCACCGGCGACCTGGCGCGCTGGGTTCCGGGCCGCGGGCTGGAGTACCTCGGGCGCCGCGACGGGCAGCTCAAGATCCGGGGCCACCGCGTGGAACTCGGTGAGGCGGAAGCCGCGCTGGGCGCGGTCGCCGGGGTGAGCGCGGCGGCCGCGGCCGTGCACGCGTCCCGGCTGGTCGGTTACGTGGTGCCCGCCGCCGGAGCCGCGATCACGCCCGAGCAGGTGCGCGCGACGCTCACCGAACGCCTGCCCGATCACCTCGTGCCCGCGATTGTCGTTGTCCTGGAAGAACTTCCAGTGACCGTCAACGGCAAGCTGGACCGGGCCGCGCTGCCCGTGCCCCGGGTGTCCGGTAGTGGCCGCGCGCCGAGCACGGAACGCGAACGGCTGCTGTGCGAAACCATCGCCGAGGTGGTCGGCGTGGAGCGCGTCGGCGTGGACGACGACTTCTTCGCGCTCGGCGGTGACAGCATCACCGCGATCAGCGTGAGCAGCCGCCTGCGGGCACGCGGGCTGGAACTGCGGCCCCGCGATCTGCTGGCGCGCCGGAGCTTCGCCGCGCTGGCGGCGGCGAGCACCGAACTCGGCGGCAAACCGGAGCAGGTGCCCGACGAGCCGACCGGCCCGGTGCCCGCGCCGCCGATCGTGCGTGCGCTGCTCAGCCCGCATCCCGATCTCGGCGCGGTGGCGGGTTATGCGCAGTGGACCGCGCTCCGGCTCGACGAACCGGTGTCGCTCACCAGCCTGCGGGACGGCCTGCGCGCGGTCCTCGACCACCACGACGCACTGCGGTTGATCGTGGATCCGGCCGGGCAGCTGGTGGTGCGGCCGCGGGGCAGCGCGTCCCCGCTGGTCGAGGAAATCGACGGGCCCGCCGACGTGACCGAGGTGGCCGGACGGCTCGCGGCCGCGCTCGACCCGGCCGCGGGTGAGCTGGTGCGGCTGGCCTGGCTGCCCGCCGCATCGCGGCTGGTCATCGTGGTGCACCACCTGGTGATGGACGGGGTGTCGTGGCGGGTGCTGCTGCCCGACCTGCACGCCGCGTGCACGGGGGGCTCGCTCGAACCCGTCGGCACCTCCTGGCGGCGGCACGCGCTGCTGCTCGCCGAACAGGGCGAAACCGGGGCGCGCCGGGCCGAACTCGACCACTGGCGTGCCACGGCCGACACCTTCCGGCTGGGGTCGCGCCCACTCGACAAGAGCCTGGACGTGGCAGCCACCGCCGAGCGCTCGACCACGATCGCGTCCCCGGAACTCACCGAGGCGCTGCTGACCACGCTGCCCGCCGCCTATCGCGCGGGCGTGGACGAGGTCCTGCTCACCGCGCTGGTGCTGGCCCTGCGGTCGTGGCGGCCCGCCGACGCGATCACCGTAACCGTGGAGGGGCACGGCCGCGACCAGGCCGGGACCGATCTCGCCCGCACCATCGGCTGGTTCACCAGCGAGTACCCGCTGCGCCTGCCCGCCACTGGCAGTCCGGCCGAACTGCTGCGCGCGGTCAAGGAAGCCAAGCGCGCGGTGCCGGACGGCGGCGTCGGCTACGGCGTGCTGCGGTACCTCGATCCGCTCACGCGCGAGGAATTCGGCGCCACCGCGCCGCCGGACGTGCTGCTGAACTACCTCGGGCGCTTCTCGGCTCCCGCGGGCACCGGCTGGCGCCTGCCGGAGCGGGACGCGTTCTCGGTGGTCGAGCCGCCCGCGAAGGCACTCGAACAGGTGCTGGCGCTCAACTGCTTCGTGCACGAGGACGGCGGCGCGCCCCGGCTGGCCGTCGAATGGACCGCGGCGAGCCTGGTGCTGCCGCCCTCGGCGGTGGCGGAACTGCAGCTAGCCTGGGAAGCGGCGCTCGAGGAGCTGGCCGGGCAGGGCGGTCAGGGCGGACTCACCCCGTCGGACCTCCCGTTCGTTCAGCTCGACCAGGCCGCCATCGACGCGCTGGAACGCCGCGGCCGCATCGACGACGTGCTTCCGGCGACCTCGCTGCAGGCCGGGCTTTCGTTCCACACCCTGGTCCGCGGGGAGCGGGACACCGACGTCTACGTGGTGCAGGCGAAGACCTTTCTCGAGGGCGAACTGGACCCGGAGCGGATGCGCGCCGCCGCCGCGGAACTGCTGCGACGGCATCCCGCCCTGCGTGTCCACCTGCACACCACGGCCGCCGGTGAGGTGGTGCAGGTGGTGCCCGCCGACGTCAGCCTGGACTGGCGGTTCGAGGACCTGTCCGAGGACTCCGAGGCGCCGGCGCTGTTCGGCGAGCACTGCCGGACCGAGCTGGCGCGCCCGTTCGACCCGAACGAGCCGCCGCTGATCCGGTTCCTGCTGTGCCGCCTGGCCGAGCGCGAGCACCGGCTGGTGCTCACCAATCACCACGCGCTGCTCGACGGCTGGTCGATGCCGCTGGTCGGGCGCACGCTGCTGGCCACCTACGCCGAACTCGGCGGCGGTGAGGCCGCGCCGGTAGCACCTTCGCTTGCCGAGTACCACCGCTGGCTGGCCGGTCGTGACCAGGAGGAGTCGCTGGCCGCCTGGCGGTCCGCACTGTCCGGAGTGGACGAAGGCACCCATCTCGCGCCCGCCGGGGTGGAGTCCACTGTGGAGCGCCCGGAGCGGGTGACCGTCGGGCTGGGCCCGGAGTTCAGCGAGCGGCTGCGAGCCTTCGCGAGGGCCAGGGGCGTCACGCCGACCACGGTGTTCCAGACCGCGTGGGGGCTGCTGCTGGGCAAGCTGACCGGTCGCCACGACGTGCTCTTCGGCTGCCCGGTGTCCGGGCGCCCGGCCGAGGTCGACGGCGTGGAAACCACCATCGGCCAGCTCGGCACCACCATCCCGGTGCGCGTCGCGTTCGACCTCGGTGACTCCGCCGCCGCGCTGCTGGGCCGGGTGCACGAGGACAGCGTCCGGCTCGCCGAACACCACCACGCCGGGCTGCCGGACATCCAGCGCGCGGCCGGGATCGGCGAGCTGTTCGACACCATGCTGGTGATGGAGAACTTCCCGCTGTCCAGCCGGAACCGCGCCACCCTGGCACCGGGGCTGGACCTGGTGGGTGTGGACATCACCGACGCGACGCACTACCCGCTGACCGTGATCGTCATTCCCGGCGAGAACGAGTTTGTCCTCGGCCTGGGCTACCAGCCGCACGCCTTCGGCGAGGCCACGGTGCGTGCCTACGGCCGGTGGCTGCGGAACCTGCTGCACGAGATCGTCCACGACCCCGACCGGCCGGTCGCGCGGTTGCGCGCACTCGACGCGGACGAGCACGACCGCATGCTGCGCCTCGGTGAAGGAGCGGAGCCGAAGCGGGAACGCGGTGGCGCGCTGGAGGAGTTCGCGCGGTGGGTGGAGGCCACCCCCGACGCGGAAGCCGTGGTGTGCCGTGATCGCAGCCTTTCCTACCGGGAACTGGACCGGCGCGCCAACCAGCTCGCGCACGCCCTGATCGAGCGCGGCGTGCGGCCGCAGGACGCCGTCGCTGTGCTGCTCGACCGGGACGTCGAGATGGTGGTGGCGTTGTTCGGCGTGCTCAAGGCGGGCGCGGTGTACGTGCCGATGGACCCGGACTACCCGGCCGATCGGCTCGCCTACATGCTCGGCGACATCACCCCGGCCGCGGTGGTGACCACTGGCGAGCCGCCGGGCGAGCTGCCAGTGGTGGATCCCGGCGCGCTCGACGGACTGTCCACTGAGGACCCGGTGCACGCGCGGCGGGACCGGACACCGGATTCGGTCGCCTACGTCATCTACACCTCGGGCACCACGGGCAAGCCGAAGGGCGTCGCGGTCCCGCACCGCGGGCTGCCGAGCCTGGTGGCGCTGCAGGAGGACGTGGTCGGCATCGGCGAGCGCGAGCGGTACCTGCACTTCGCCTCGACCAGCTTCGACGTGGCGTTCTGGCAGTTCATGCTGCCGCTGCTGTCCGGCGGCACGTCGGTGATCGCGCCCGCCGAGGTGCGCGTGCCGGGGGACGAGTTGCTCGACTACATCGCCGAGCACCGGGTCACCGGGGTGAACCTGCTGCCGTCGTTCCTGGCCGCGATGCCGGACGACCGCACGGTCGATCCGGACGTGTTCTTTGTCGTCGGCGCCGAGCGGCTGGACCCCGAACTGGCGCGCCGGTGGGGTGACCGGCGGGCGCTGTTCAACGCCTACGGGCCGACCGAGGTCACCATCAACTCGGTCACCTGGCACTACGACCCGGACGACCCCGGCCCGCTGCCGATCGGCCTGCCCGACCCCGAGGTGCGCGCGTACGTGCTGGACAGCGCGTTGCAGCCGGTCGGCGTCGGCGTGACGGGTGAGCTGTACCTGGCCGGGCCGAAGGTGGCGCGTGGTTACGTGAACCGGCCGGGGCTGACCGCGGAACGATTCCTGGCGGATCCGTTCGGGCCTCCGGGGGAGCGCATGTACCGGACCGGGGACCTCGTTCGCTGGCGGTCCGACGGCAACCTGGTGTTCCTCGGCCGCGCCGACCACCAGGTGAAGATCCGGGGCTTCCGCATCGAACTGGGCGAGATCGAGACCGCGTTGACGCGGCACCCGCAGATCCGCGCGTGCGCGGTGATCGTGCGTGAAGGACGGCTCGTCGGCTACGTGATCCCCGCCGACGGCGCCGAGCCGGACCCGGCCGAGGTCCGCGAATTCCTGGGCGCGGAGTTGCCCGAGCACATGGTGCCCGCCGCGCTGGTGACCCTGGACCGGCTGCCGCTGGGGCCCAGCGGCAAGCTCGACCGCGCCGCGCTGCCCGCGCCGGAGTCTCGCGCGGTTGCCCCCGCGCGTGAACCGGCCACCGAGGCGGAAACGGTGCTGCTGCGGGTGTTCCGCGAAATCCTGGGCACCGAGGACGTGCAGCTCGACGACAACTTCCTCGACGTCGGCGGCGACAGCATCGTGTCGCTGCGCGTGGTCTCCCGCGCCCGGCGCGAGGGGCTGACGCTGACCGCACGCGACGTGTTCGAAGGCAGGACGGTCGCCGGGATCGCCGCGCGCTGCGGTGGTGTGCCGGACGCGCCCGCCGAGGCGCCCGCGGTCGGCGACGCCCCGTTGACCCCGATCATGCGCGAACTGCTGCGCCGCAGCGGCGAGGCCGCCAACGGGTTCTGCCAGTGGGTCGAGGTCTGTGTGCCCGCCGGTGGAGACGTGGCGGCGTGGCGGGGGATCTTCGACGCGGTGCTCGCCCGGCACGACGTGCTGCGGGCTCATCTCGTCGAGGACGCGTTGCGCATTCCCGAGCCGGGCGCGGTCACCGGCGCCGACGTGCTGGAACACGTGCGCGCCGGGGATTCCGACCTGCGCGCGCTGGCCGACGAGCACATCGCCGCCGCCAGGGCGCGGATGAACCTGCGGACCGGCCCGTTGCTGCGCGTGGTCTGGCTCGACGCCGGGCCGGAGCGGCTCGGCAGGCTCGTCCTGGTCGCGCACCACATCGTGGTCGACGCGGTGTCGTGGCGGATCCTGCTCGACGACCTCGAGCACCTGCACCGGACCGGCGGGCCGCTCGCGCGGCACGGGCAGTCGTTCCTGGGCTGGGCCCGCGCGCACAACGAGGTTCCGCCGGCGCCCAAGGCTCCGGCGAAGCCGCTCGGGCGGGCGGCGCTGGACCCGGCCAGGGACACCGCCGCCACGGCCGTCCACCGGCTGGTCGAACTCGATCCGGAAACCACGCGTGCCGTGCTCACCACGCTGCCCGGTGCGTACCGGACAACACCGGACACGGTGCTGCTGACCGCGCTCGCGGAGGCGGCCCGCGACTGGCGTGGCCTGCCGGAAGTGGTGGTGGCGCTGGAAAGTCACGGCCGGGACGGCACGGGCGACCTTTCGCAGACAGTCGGCTGGTTCACCGCCGTGCACCCGGTGCGGATCGCGTTGCCGGACGGTGATACCGCGCGGGCGCTGAAAACGGTCAAGGAACAGCTGCTTACGGGCCAGTCCGATGTGGACCCTGAGATCAGTTGGAACTATCTGGGGCGCTTCACCGAGCCTGGCGAGGGCGTGTGGCAGCCACCGGCGGATGCCGACCCGCTCGGCTCCGGCGGCGGGGACGACCTGCCGTTACCGCACGCGCTGATGATCAACGCGATGGCCCGCGACGAGGCCCTGGGCATCCGGTTCACCTGGCCGTCCGCGTTGTTCACCGAGGCGGAGATCGACGCGCTCGCCGACTGCCTCCGGCGGGCAGTGGACCGGATCGCCGCCGATCCGGGCGCGCTGGCCGGGGCCGGGCTGACCCCGTCGGACGTGCCGCTGGCCGGGCTGGACCAGGCCGCCATCGACGCGCTCGAAGCGCGGTACCCGGTCGCTGACGTGCTGCCGCTGACCCCGTTGCAGCGGGTGATGCGCGACGCGGCGGACACCTACCCGGTGCAGGCGGCGTTCTCGCTGTCCGGCGCACTGGACGTGGACGCGCTGCGGGTTGCCGGGATCGAGCTGGTGCGGCGGCACCCGAACCTGGGCGCGGTGTTCCCGGCCGGGCCGGACGTCCAGGTGATCCCGGCCGAGCCGCGGCCGGGGTTCCGCGTACTCGATGTGTCCGATTCGGACGGTGCGGTGGAAGCCGCCCTGGACGGGGACCTGGCGGAACCGTTCGACCTGGTGAGCGGCCCGCCGCTCCGGCTGACCGTGCTCCGCCGCGCGCCCGGTCGTCACGTGCTCGCGCTGACCAGCCACCACGTGCTGTCCGACGGGTGGTCCGCGCCACGCATCCTCACCGAGCTGTTCTCCTTGTACGGCGGGGCTTCCCTGCCTGAACCGGTGCCGTTCGCGCGTTACCTCCAGTGGCGCGCCGACCGTGACCAGGACGCCGGGCTGCGTGCCTGGGGTGAGGAACTCGACGGCGTCGGCGAGGGCGACTACCTCACCCAGGGGCGGCCGCGGACCTCCGGTGCGGCCGAACCCGTGGTGTTCGAGGTCGAAGCGCCGGTGGTCGCCGCGCTGACCAAGGCGGGCGCGGAACGCGGACTGACGGTCAACACCCTGCTGCAGGGTGCCTGGGCGGCGGTGCTCGCCGCGCGTTCCGGCCGCCGTGACGTCTGCTTCGGGGCCATGGTTTCCGGCCGCACGGCCGACTTCCCGGGCGTCGAGGAGATCATCGGGCTGCTGGCGGGCACCGTGCCGGTCCGCGCCCGCTGGACCGGCACGCTCGGCGAGGTGCTGGCCGATCTCCAGGCGCGCCAGCAGAACCTGGCCGAGCACCACCACATCGGACTGTCCGAATTGGAGCAATTGACTGGCAGGCGCCCGTTGTTCGACAGCCTGGTGGTGTTCGAGAACTACCCGGTGGACCCGGCGAAGCTGGCCGAGCCCGCGCCGGGCCTGCGGATCACCGGCACGCGGTTCCGCGAGCGCACGCACCACCCGGTCACGGTCACCGTGGTGCCCGCGGAAACCGGCTGGACCGGTGTGCTCGGTTACCAGGCCGGGATGTTCACCGCCGACGAGGCCGCGGCGCTGGCCGCCGAACTGCAGCGGGTGCTCCGGGAGTTCCCGGCCCGGTTCGACGACGACGCTTCGGTGGTGTTGTGAGCACGGTGAGCCCGCCCGTCGGCGCGGCCTTGTGGCGCACGGCTTTTGTCCTGGTGCTGGGCACGTTCATGGCCACGCTGGACAGCACCATCGTGTCGGTCGGCGTGGCCGAGCTCGCGGCCGAGTTCAGCGCGCCGGTCACCGGCATCCAGTGGGTGAGCACGGCGTACCTGCTCGCGGTGGTCGCCGCCGTGCCCGCATCGGGCTGGCTGGCCGACCGCTTCGGCGGCCGCCGGGTCTGGCTGCTCGCGGTGGCCGGGTTCCTGCTCGGCTCGCTGCTGTGCGCGCTGGCCTGGTCGCTGCCCAGTCTGATCGCCTTCCGCGTGCTCCAGGGATTGGCGGGCGGGCTGCTGCCACCGACCGGGCAGGCGCTGCTCGCCCGCGCCGCCGGGCGCGACCGGATCGGGCGCGTGATCAGCATCGTCGGAGTGGTGCCGCTGCTGTCGCCGGTGCTCGGCCCGCTGCTCGGCGGTGCCGTTCTCGGTCTCGCGGACTGGCCGTGGCTGTTCTACGTCAACCTGCCGATCGGGCTGGTGGCGATCGTGCTGGCGCGGCGGTTCGTGCCGGTGGTGCCGCCCGCCGCCGAGCGCACCCCGTTCGACTTCCGCGGTGCCGCGCTGCTGTCGCCGGGACTGGCGGTGCTGGTGTTCGGCCTGACCGGGATCGGGCACGAGCAGGCGGTGCCGTCGTGGACGGCGGTGCTCGCCGTGGTGCTCGGTGCGCTGATGCTGACCGGGTTTGCCGTGCACGGCCTGCGGACGACCCGGGTCCCGTTGCTCGATCCGCGCTTGTTCGCGCGGCCGCCGTTCGGGGTCGCGGCGCTGGCGCTGGTGGTGCTGGGCGCGTCGGTGTTCGGCACGATGTTCCTGCTGCCGCTGTACCTGCAGACCGGCGAGCACCTGTCCGCGTGGGAAACCGGGCTGCTGCTGGCGCCGCAGGGTGCGGGCGCGCTGGCCGGGTCGTTCCTGGTGAACCGGCTGGTGGACGCGGTGGCCCCGCGGACGCTGGTGCTCACCGGCATCGCGCTGGTCGCCGCGGGCACGGCCGCGTTCACCCAGCTCGGGCCGGGGCTGCCGGACGCGGTGATCGCGGTTTCCCTGCTGGTGCGGGGATTCGGCGCGGCGATGATCGGCGCGCCGGTGATGACCATCGTCTACCGCCGCATCGCCCCGGCCCAGCTGCCCCGCGCCGCCGGGGCGCTCAACCTGCTCAACACCGTCGGTGGCTCGCTCGGCACCGCGGCGCTGGCCGTGGTGCTGCAGCACCGCCTGACCGCGCGCGGGACCGACCTGCCCGCCGCCTTCGCCGACGCCTTCTGGTGGGTGCTCGGCCTGGCGCTGGTCGCCGCGGCCGGCGCGCTCCGCCTTCCCCGAGAGAAGGACTCCCCGGATGCCTGACCAGGACACCCTGCCCACGCCCGCCGAGGTCACCGGCGGGCGGCCGCTGCCGGAAGCGGTCGGCCGCCACCGCGCCACCATCGACGCCGTGCTCGCCCGGCGCGACCGGCGCCTGCTGGTGGTGGCCGGCCCGTGCTCGGTGCACGACCCGGAAGCCGCGCTCGACTACGCGCGGCGGCTCGCCGACGCCGCCGAGCGGTACGCCGACGACCTCGTTGTGGTGCTGCGCGCGTACCTGGAGAAACCCCGCACCGTCGCGGGCTGGACCGGGCTGCTGCCGGACCCGACGCTCGACGGCAAGGGCGACATCGCCACCGGGATCCGGCGCGGCCGGTCGTTCCTGCTCGACGCGGCGGCCACCGGGCTGCCGCTGGCGTACGAGTTCGTCGACCCGGTGCTCGCGCACTACGTGGCGGACCTGGTCAGCTGGGGCGCGGTCGGCGCGCGCACGGTGGCCAGCCAGCCGCACCGGCACCTGGCTTCGTGGCTGCCGATGCCGATCGGGATGAAGAACTGCGTGTCCGGCCGTCTCGACACCGCGGTGCAGGCGATCCAGGCGGCCGGGCTGCCGCACACCTTTCCCGGGGTGGCGGCGGACGGGCGGCTGACCACCCTGCACAGCGCCGGGAACCCGGCCGCGCACCTGGTGCTGCGTGGTGGCGTGGCGCCGAACTACGACGCGGCGAGCGTGGCGGCAGCACTTTCGGCGCTCCGCGCGGCCGGGTTGCCGCCGCGCGTGGTGGTCGACGCCGCGCACGGCAACAGCGGCAAGGACCACAACCGCCAGCCCGCGGTGATCGCCGACCTGGCCGCGCAGATCGCCGGAGGCGCCAACGCGGTGGCCGGGGTGATGATCGAGTCGTACCTGTCCGACGGCAACCAGCCCTTGGCGGGGGAGCCGCGGCCGGAGCTGAGCGTCACCGACCCGTGCCTCGGCTGGCGCCGCACGGTGCCGTTGCTGGAGCAACTCGCGCTCGCCACGCGGCGACGGGGTTAGGGCGTGTTTCACCAGTCTGTTCGATGGGCTTCGTGATCCAGGTGGTTCCTGGCGGTGCCGGGCGTTCGGCCTCGTACTGGGCGTACTCGGCCGAAGGCCCGGTGCCGCCAGGGGCCGCCTGGGCGCGAAGAGCGCGAACAAGACTGGTGAAACGCGCACTAGGTCGCGTACTGGGCTTCGCCGTTGCCGATGGACCAGTCGATCGAGGCGTTCTCCGTGAGCACCACGAAGACGTTCCGCGGTTCGATGCCCGCGTACTCGTGGGCGAGTTCGGCGATCCGGCGGTACAGGGCCATCTTCTGCTCCGGGGTGCGCCCGGCGCGGAGGGTGATCTGGATGTAGACGATGTCCTCGTCGCGGTGGATGCCGAGGTAGTCGTCGTACCGGAGCTGGCTGGTGGTGCCGTCGTGGCTGGTCAGGATCTGGAACCGGTCGTCGGGCGGCATGCCGATCGCTTCACCGAGAGCTTCGTGCACGGCCTGGCCGAGCGCTTCGAGCCGCTCGGGCGTCGCGCGGAGCGCGTCAATTCTCACCAGAGGCATGGCCGTGAACCTACATACTAGTAGGTACAGCCCGCAAGCAGGTGCCGCCGGGCGCGAACACGAATAGTCGCCGTAGACGATCGCGACGGCCGAGGGCACCGGTTACGCGGCGACCCCGATGCTCGCGACACCGATCAGCACACCGGCGGCGGCCACCAGCGCCACCCGCCTTCCTGACGTGGACGACATGCCACTCCTTTCCATCGGGGGAACGCCGAGAAGGCAAGCAGCCCACGCGGTGTCCGGGTACGGGGCGAGCCGTCCGGGACAGGCCGGGACGAGTCCGTGGCTCTCTTCCGGGACCTACCCGGAGTCCGGGACATACACCGCGTAGGTCATATACTGCGCGCATGTCCACGCTCCGGAACCGGCGCGCGTTGTATTCGGACGCAACCAGGGCCGCGCTGCTGGACGCCGCCACCCGCCGCTTCGCCGAGTACGGGTTCGCCGCCACCACGCTCGAGGACGTGGCCGCCGACATCCAGGCCAGCCGCGGCGCGGTCTACCACCACTTCGCCGGGAAAGCCGCGTTGTTCGAAGCGGTGGTGGAAGAACTCCAGGCCGACCTGGTGCATCGCGTCACCGAGGCCGCGGCGGGCGCCGCCGATCCGTGGCAGGCCGCCGCCACCGCCGTCGATGCCTTCCTCGAATGCTGCTGCGACCCGGTGTACGGGCACGTGGTCTGGCGGGAGGCACCGGTGGCGTTCGGCTTCCGCCGGTGGCTGGAGTTCGAGGAAAAGTACGCCTACGGGCTGATCGAGCAACTGGTGCGGGCGATGCTCGCCACCAGCGAGGGCGACGCGCTACCGGGGGAACCGATGACCCGCCTGACCTTCCACCTCCTCGGCGGGGCCGGCCTCGCGCTGGCCGAGACCGCCGAGGCGGACAAACCACGGGTGAAGGCCGAATACCGGCAGGTCATCCTGCACCTGCTCGGCCGGGCGGCCCGGTGACCGGGCTGCGGTTCGCCGTGCTCGGCAGGCTGCGTGCCTGGCACGGCGACCAGGCGCTGGACCTGGGCCCGGTGCGCCAGCAGGCGTTGCTGGCCGCGCTGCTGCTCCGCCCGGGGGTGACCTTCGGCAAGAGCGAGCTGCTCGACCGCGTCTGGGGCGACGAACCACCCGGCACCGGCGTGAAGGTGGTGCCGGGGTACGTCTTCCGGCTGCGCCGGGCGCTGGCGGCCGCGGGTGTGGACGCGGACACGGTGATCGCCAGCGAACGCGGTGGTTACCGCTTCGCCGCCGACGGGATCGAACTGGATTCCGTGCGGCTGGAGGAAATCGCCGCGCGTGGCGCCGAAGCCGGGCGTGCCGGTGATCTGGCCGCGGCCGTCGAGCTGTATTCGACGGCACTCGCGCTGTACGAGGGCGAACCGCTCGACGGCCTGCCCGGCCCGTTCGCCGAAGGGGAGCGCTGGCGGCTCACCGAACGCCGGATCGTGCTGTCGCAGGAAAAGGTCGACTGGCAGCTGCGCCTCGGCTGGTACACCGAGGCGATCGACGAGCTGTCCGTGCTCAGCGCCGCCCACCCGCGCAACGAGACGCTGGCCGGGCTGCTGATGCGCGCCTACTACGCCGCCGGGCGCCGCGCCGACGCGCTCGAGGTTTTTGTGAAGCTCCGGCAGCGGCTGGTCGAGGAACTGGGCATGGAGCCCGACGCCGAAGTCCAGCAGGTGCACCAGGCGATCCTGCGCGGGGACGACGCGCTGCTGGGGGTCACGACCCGGCGCGAGGAACCGGTGCGGCGCGCCAGGGTCGAACTGCCGCTCGACGCCGGGGAACTGGCGGGCCGGGACCGGGAACTGGCCGTGCTCACCGCGCCGGTGGAGGACGACGCGGTGACCATCGCCGCGGTGGACGGCGTCGCCGGTGCCGGGAAAACCGCGCTGGTGGTGCGTGCCGCGCAGCAGTTGCGTGAGCAGTGCCCGGACGGCTGCCTGTTCGTCAACCTGCACGGGCACAGCGACGGGCAGCCGGCGCTGGCCCCGTCCCGCGTGCTGAGGCGGCTGCTGCGCGCGGTCGGCGTGGACGACAACCAGGCCATGGACGATCTCGATGAGCTGTCCGCGCACTGGCGGGCGGCGACCGCTTCGCTGCGCCTGCTGCTGGTGCTCGACGACGCCTCCGGCGCCGAGCAGGTGCGTCCGCTGCTGCCCGCCGGGCCGGGCAGCCGGGTGCTGGTGACCAGCAGGCGGCGCCTGTCCGGTTTGGACACCGCGCGCCGGGTTTCGCTGGGACCATTGGATCTGGAGCAGGCGCAGGACCTGCTGAACCGGATCGTCGGCGGGGCGCGGGCGGGTCGCGAGCAGGCGGCCGTGCGCGAGCTGGCCCGGTTGTGCGGCCGGTTGCCGCTGGCCCTGCGCATCGCCGGGGCCCGGCTGCAGAACCGTCCGATGTGGACATTCGAGTACCTGGTCTCGCGGCTGGCCGACGACGGCAGCAGGCTCGGCGAGCTGACCGCCGAGGACCGCAGCGTGGAGGCGGCGTTCCGGCTGTCCTACGAGCAGCTGCCCGCCTTCGAGCAGCGCGCGTTCCGCATGCTCGGGCTCGCGCCGACCCCGGAACTGGACCGGCTGGCGCTCGCCGCGCTGCTCGGCTCTTCGGTGGCGGAGGCGGAAAACGCGCTGGAAAGCCTGGTGGACACCAGCCTGCTGCAGCAGCCGGCGCCGGGCCGCTACCGGCCGCACGACCTGGTCGCGGTGTACGCGCGGCGGCTGGCCGCCGAAGAAGCGCCGGAGGTGGTCGAGGCCGCGCGGAACGCCGTGCTGAACCTCTACATCGGCGCCGGGCGGTACGCCAGCGAGTGCGGCCTGGCGAGCTTTCCCAGCGGCCCCGATCTCGACGGCGTGCCGTTCACCGGCTGGCGGGACTCGACGGCGTGGCTCGACCAAGCCGGTGACCTCAGCGACGTGGTGGCCTACGCGGTCGGCGTCGGCCGGGCCGACCAGGCGTGCTGGCTGGCCGAAAGCGTGGTCGACTACCTGGTCCGGCTCAGCCGGTACGACGAATGCCGCGCCGCCGTGCAACTGGTGCTGCCGCTGGCGAACCAGGCGAGCGACCCGCGGATGCCCGCGGCGGTCCGGCTCTACCTCGGCTTCGCGCACGCCATGCCCGGCTACTACGACCAGGCACGCGAGTGGTTCACCGAGGCGCTGCGGATCAGCGAGCACACCGGCAGCGGCCAGGAGGGGGCCAGGGCGCTGGCCGGGATCGCCACGCTCGACGTGCTGGCCGGGCGGTACGAGGAACCGATCGAGCGGCTGTCCGAGGCGCTGACGCTGGCCGGTGAGTACCACGACGACTGGCTGGCGGAACGGGCCATCTCCACCCTCGGGTACCTGCACCACCTCAACGGCAGGCACGAGGAAGCACTCGCCTGCTTCGCGCGTTCGCACGCGCTGGGGGAGAAGGTCGGCAATCCGTCGATGGTGGGCCGGACGCTGTGTTACTCCGGTTCGGTCCGGCTGGTGATGGGCGATTTCGCCGAGGCGGCGCGCTGCCTGCGGCAGGGCGCCGAAGCGGCCAAGGAGGTCTCGGACGGCAAGCTCTACGTCAGCTGCCTGACCAGGCTCGCCACCGCGGAACAGGAACTGGGCAATCTCGACGTCGCGCTCGAACTGCACCAGCGGGCGCTCGGGCAGATCACCGACCAGACCTACGGCTCGCTGCTGACCGAGGTCCAGGAGCGGTTCGCGGTCACCAGGCGGGCCGCCGACCGGCGGGACAGCCTGCGGCCCGGCGCACCCGCGCGGCTGTGACCAGCGGCTGAGTAGGCGAGATCGGCG
Organism: Amycolatopsis albispora; assembly: GCF_003312875.1. NCBI lineage: Bacteria > Bacillati > Actinomycetota > Actinomycetes > Pseudonocardiales > Pseudonocardiaceae > Amycolatopsis > Amycolatopsis albispora. The sequence goes on along the minus strand of NZ_CP015163.1, from coordinate 2,140,733 downwards.
TTACATCAGAATTTCATCGCGTCGCCCTACGGTCGGGTCCCAGAGCACCAGTGCAGATGGAAGACGGGAAATGACCGACAACTCGGGTGACGGAACGCTGATCGGCCAGGCCTCCGCCGGAGTGCAGGACCTGGCCGCGGCCGCCACCGCCGGACTCGAGCAGGCCGGGCCGATCGGGGCGCTCGCGCAGCCCGTGGTGGACCTGCTGCGCAACGTGTGGGAGGGCTACTTCGGCTCACCGATCCCGCCCGGCGGCACGAACTGGAACGCCTACACCCACGAAGAGCTCTACCAGATGCTCTGGGACAACGCCGACGTCGGCGAGGTGAGCTCGATGGCGGCCGAGTGGGGGCGGCACGGCAGCGAACTGTCCGAGCAGGGCGAGGAACTGCACACCCAGCGGGGAACGCTGCGGTCGAACTGGAGCGGTGGCGCGGCCGAGCTGGCGGCGAACCGGCTCGGCGAGATCGGCGACAAGTCCTCGGACATCGGCGGCCGCGCGAACACCGTGCAGGGCGCCACGCAGGACGCCGGTGACGCGCTCGCGGTCGCCCGCAACTCCATGCCACCGCCCGCCGACGACCCGCTCGGCGCGGGACTGGCGGGCGCGACCGCCGGTGCGGGCGCGGGTGCCGCCATCGGTGGCGTCGTCGGCGCGGGCGCCGGTGGGGTGGGCGCCGGTCCGGGCGCGTTGATGGGCGCGGCGATCGGGGCCGTCGCCGCAGGCGGGGCCAGCTACTTCCTGGCCAGCGCCGGTGCGGCCGAGCAGAAGGCGCAGGCGGTGCACGTGATGCAGCGCTACGAATCGAGCCTGCGGGACAGCAGCCAGAAGGTCACCCCCGCGGGCGCCGCGTCGACGGGCGGCATGAACGGCGCGACCACCGCGGCCGGGTACGCCGGTGCGGGCGGGCTGGCCGGTGGCGCGGTGGCGGGCAGCGGCGGGCTGCCGTGGAACCGGCTGGTCGGTTCCGGCCCGCTGGACGCGGGCACGTCGAGCGGCGGCGGGGTGCTGGGCCGCGGCCTGTCCGGCCGGGGCGCGATGTCCGGGGTGATGGGCACGCGCGGCGCCGGTGCGAACGGCATGCTGCCCGGGGCCGCGGGCGCGCGCGGGCAGGGCGCCGACGGCGACGACGACGAGGTGCACGTCAACCGCCTGCCCACCATCGACCAGAAGCTGTTCCACGTCGAAGAAAAGACCAGCAGCCCGGTCATCGGGCTCTAGCGGGCACACAGAGGAGCCGAGATCTTGACTTCCGGGGCGACACCCCAGCGTGGATTCCAGGTGGAACCGCAGGAGCTGACCGCGCAGGTGGCGGCGCTGGCCGCGCTCGGCGACCGCACCACCGGCCTGGTGTCCTCGGCGAACCGGCTGGCCGAGCAGCTGCCGCGGCTGGGCACCGCGCCACCCGCGCTGCACCTGGCGATGCGGTTGCGCGAAGCGGCGGGCGAATCCGGGCTCTCCGGTGAGGTCACCGCGGCCGACGGCCGCCTGAACGACTACCACCGCGCGCTGCACGCGACGGTCGACCGCTACACCGAAGCCGAGGCCGACCACCAGCGCGTGCTGCGCTCGGCGGAGGACACCGGCGCATGACGGTGACCGCCGAAGCACCCGCCGAGACCGTCCACTTCGGACTGGTGGAGCTGGACCTGCTGGCCGCGCACGCGGGGGTGCCGCTGCCGTTCCCGCTGCGGGTGCCGTCCTACGGGCGGATCGCCGGGGAACGCGAGGTCCTGTTCGCCGCCGCCGGGGAGGCGCTGCTGGTGCGCGGGCTGGCCGACGACACGGGGCCGGTCGGGGTGGCGGCGGAGGTGGTCACCGCGTTGCGAGAGCACCGCGGCACGCTCGACCTGGTGCTGGTCGACGCGGACCGCACCACCATGATCGCCGCGCTGGTCTACCGGTCCTCGGTGCTGTTCCTCCGGCAGGAACTGGGCTCCGAACGGGCCGGCGTCCGGCGGTTCCACGACGCGGCGCTGGCCGCCGAACTGCTCAAGCTGGTGCCGGAGGTGGCGGCGCCGGTGTCCATGCCGATCACGCTGCCCGCCGGTGCGGTCGAGGCGGTGACCCGGTCGGCGGAGGAGTTCGGCGAGCAGGAGCTGCGGGACCTCTTCCGCGACCACGGCGGTGACCCGTCCGCACTGGACAGCCTGGTCGGCCTGCTGGTGCCGCTGACCGGGCGCGGGCAGCTCGGCGCCACCCGGCGCACCGGCGGGCGCAGCGGGCGGGCCGGGGCCGAACTGTCCTGGTTGGACGGTCCGAAAGGGAGGGTCAGGGTGGACACGGCGGCCGACGGCTGGCTGAGCGTGAACCCGCTGCACCGCACGGCCGTGCGCGCCGCGGTCGAAGAACTGGCCACCGTGGTGAGGAGTTCGCGATGAGCGAAGGGATCGACGCCACGGCGAAGGAGGTCCGGTCGAACCTGAGCCAGGTCGGCGGCAGCGCGACCTCACCGCGGGGTGAGGTGTCGGTTTCGGTCGGGGCGGGCGGCGCGCTGGAGGACCTCCGGCTGACCGCCGCCGCCCGCTCGCTCGAAGCCGACCAGCTCGCGCGGCTGATCATGACCACCGCGCGGCAGGCGCAGCGGGAGGCCACCGGGCAGGTGCTCGAGATCATGACCGAGTACACCGGCGAGGGCCCGGCGCTGGAGCTGATCCGGGAGCGGCTGGCGGCCACCGGCGATTCCACCGTTCGCGCTGAGCCTCCCGCGGAAGACGACGATTACTACTTCTCGAGCCCGCCGGGGATCTCCCGCTGAGCGTGCTCGCGAAGCTTCCGGAAGAACTCACGCACGTCCCCGACCAGTGCGTCCGGGGCCTCCATGGCGAGGAAGTGCCCGCCGTGGCCGAGTTCGGTCCAGTGCACGATGTGGTGGTCGCGTTCCGCCCAGCGGCGGATGGTGACGTCGTGCGCGGACAGCAGCACCCCGGTCGGCACGCGGGCCGGGGGCTCGCCGGCCGACTCGGTCCAGTCCTTCGCCGAGGTCTCCTCGTAGTAGATCTGCGCCGCCGAGCCCGCGGTGCCGGTGAACCAGTACAGCGCGATGGTGGTGAGCATGCGGTCCCGGTCGACGGACTGCTCGGGCAGCCCGTCCTCCGGCATGGTCAGCTCCTTGAACTTCTCCACGATCCACGCCAGCTGCCCGGCCGGTGAGTCGTGCAGCCCGTAGGCCACCGTCTGCGGGCGCTTCGAATTGCACTGCAGGTAACCGTCGTTGAAGTTCTCCATCGCCTCCCACCGGCGCTGGTCCGCTTCGGGCAGGCCGTCCAGCTCGCCTTCGGTGCCGTCGGGGAACGCGATCACCCCGTTGAGGTGCACGCCGATCACGCGCTCCGGATCCTGCTTGCCCATTTCGGGCCCGACCCACGAACCGGTGTCGTAACCCTGCACGCCGTAACGCTCGTACCCGAGCGCCGCCATGAGCCGCGTGAGCACGCTCGCCATCTTCGCGGCGTTCATGCCCGGCCCGGCCAGCGGCGTCGAGAAGCCGAACCCCGGCAGGGACGGCACCACCAGGTGGAAGGCGTCGGCCGGGTCGCCGCCGTGGGCACGCGGGTCCGACAGCGGCCCGAGCACGTCGAGGAAGTCGGTCACGCCGCCGGGCCAGCCGTGCAGCAGGACCAGGGGAGTGGCGTCCGGTTCGGGGGAGCGCACGTGGAGGAAGTGCAGGCGCTGGCCGTCGATGGTGGTGACGAACTGCGGGTGCGCGTTCAGCTCGGCTTCCTGGGCCCGCCAGTCGAATTCGGTGCGCCAGTACTCGGCCAGCTCGGTCAGGTAGGCGACGGGCACCCCGCGGGTCCAGCCGACGCCGGGCAGTTCGCCGGGCCACCGGGTGGCGGCCAGCCTGGCGGCGAGGTCGTCGAGCTCGGCCTGCGGGATGTCGATCGAGAAGGGGCGGATGTCCGGTGTCATGGGAGCAACGCTAGAAGCCGCTTAGGACAGCTCCGGTCCTAACGATCGGGCAGAATGAAACTCGTGCTGGAAACCTCCGCGCGGCTGCTGAAGCTCCTGTCGCTGCTGCAAACCCACCGGGACTGGCCGGGCGCCGACCTGGCCGAACGCCTCGGCGTCACCACGCGGACCGTGCGCCGGGACGTGGAACGCCTGCGCGAACTCGGTTATCCGGTGCACGCGCTGCGCGGCACACCCGGCTACCGCCTCGGTGCGGGTGCCTCGCTGCCGCCGCTGCTGCTCGACGACGACGAGGCAGTCGCGGTGGCCGTCGGGCTGCGCACCGCCACCAGCAGCTCGGTCACCGGCATCGAGGAAACCGCGTTGCGTGCGCTCACCAAGCTCCAACAGGTGCTGCCGTCGCGGTTGCGGCACCGGGTGAACACGCTGCAGACCGCGACCGTGCGCGCCGGGGTGGCGCCCGGCCCGGAGGTCTCGGCGGACGCGCTGATGACCATCGCCGACGCGTGCCGCCGCCACGAGCGCCTGCGGTTCGACTACACCAGCGCTCGCGGCGGAGCTTCGCGCCGGACCGCCGAGCCGTACCACCTGGTCAACTTCGGCAGGCACTGGTACCTCGTCGCCTTCGACACCGGCCGGGACGACTGGCGCACCTTCCGCGTGGACCGGCTCCGCCCGCGACCGCCCGCCGGTCCCCGGTTCACGCCCCGCGAGCTGCCCTACGACGACGTGGCGGCCTATCTGTCGCACCAGCTTTCCGCGCGGGCCTGGGTGTGCCAGGCGACGGTCCGGCTGCACGAGTCGGCCGAGGCCGTCGCGGATCGGGTGTGGCCGGGAATGGGCGCGGTCGAAGCCGTCGACGAGCACAGCTGCCTGGTGCACCTCGGCGCCGAAACCCCGGACGACCTGGTCTGGATGATCACCTCGATGCAGACCGGCTTCACGCTGGTCAGCGGGCCACCCGACCTCGCGGTGGCGCTGCGGCGGCAGGCTGAGCGCTGTCTCGCCGCGCTGGACCGCGCCTAGCGGGTCAGCGCTGGACGGGCTTGGGGCGCAGGGCGAGCCCGCCCAGCGCCACGCCGAGCAGGCCGACGCCGAGCGCCACCACACCGCCGCCGAGGCCGTTGCCGGTGCCGAGCCCGCCGTCGGCGGTGAGCACCACCAGCCCGCCGGTGGCCATCGCGGCGACCCCGCAGGCCACGCCGACGGCGGCCCCACGCCGCCCGATGCGGCGAGCCAAGGCCAGCCCGGCGGCGACCACGGCGATCAAGCCGAGGACAGCACCCGCGATGGCCCCGATCCGGCCCGGGGTCATGCCGTAGACGTCGGCGGCGAGTAACACGGACATGGCGGTTCTCCTTCGATCCGAGGTGGTGGACACTGCCGAGAATCGCCGCCCGCCCCGGGTTCGGTCGTCGTGCGAGCGCAGGCAGTTCGTACCGCGTTCGTGGTAGGCGGAAATGCCTCTGCGCGGAGGACTCGGCCGGGCCGGGCGCCGATTAGGGTGCACGCATGGGAAGAGCCGGGGACTGGGTGATCGCCGCCGGTGTCGCGGCGTCGCTGCTGATCGCCGGACTGTCCGGACAGGACAGTGCGCCGGGGCAACTCGCGCCGCTCGGCTACGCGCTGCTGGTGGCGGGCGGGCTGGCGCTGGTGGCGCGCCGCCGGGCTCCGGTGGCGGTGCTGGCCGTGACCGGGGTCTGCGCGCTCGGGTACCAGGCCGCCGGGTTCGACGTGCCGGTGGTCGCCTACCTGTTCGCGGTGTACGCCGCCATGCGCGCCGGGCACCGCGTGGTCACGGTGGTGGCGTCGGTGCTCATGCTGGCCGTGCTGCCGCTCGCGATCCTGCTCTCGCCCCACGAACTGCCGATGGGTGCGGTGTTCACGCAGTCCAGGGACGTGCTGGAGGTGGCGTGGCTGATCGCGGCCGGCGCCGCCGGGGAAGCGCTGCGGCAGGCCGAGCGCCGGGCCGACGAAGCCGAGCGCACGCGTGAGGAAACCGCGCGCCGCCGCGCCAACGAGGAACGGCTGCACATCGCGCGCGAGCTGCACGATTCGCTCACGCACCAGATTTCGGTGATCAAGGTGCAGGCCGAGGCCGCCGTGCACGTGGCGCGGAAGCGGGGTGAGGAGGTGCCCGAGGCGGTGCTGGCGATCCGGGAAGCCGGGCGGGAGGCGGCCAGGGAACTCCGGGCGACGCTGGAAGCCCTGCGCGACGACGACCGCAGCCCGCCGCACGGCCTCGCCGAGGTCCCGGACCTCGTGCGGCGCGCGCAGGCGAACGGCCTCGACGCGCGGCTGACCATCGAAGGAGACGGTGACGTCCCGGCCGCGGTCGGCCGGACCGCCTACCGGATCGTGCAGGAGTCGCTGACCAACGTCGTCCGGCACGCGGCCGCCGCCACCGCGTCGGTCCGCATCGACCACCGGCCCGGCGCGCTGGCCATCCGGATCGACGATGATGGCACGGCCACCCCGGACACCACGCCGGAGCCGGGCGTCGGACTGCTCGGCATGCGCGAGCGGGTCACCGCGCTCGGCGGGCGGCTGAGCGCGGCTCCGCGCGGCGAGGGCGGGTTCACCGTCGAAGCCGAGCTGCCGGTGGAGCGGGTGCCGTGATCCGGGTCCTGCTGGCCGACGACCAGCCGCTCATCCGCAGCGGATTCCGCGCGCTGCTGGAGATCGAGGACAACATCGAGGTGGTCGCCGAGGCCGCCGACGGCGCCGAAGCGGTGACGCTGGCCGCGCGGCACCTGCCGGACATCGCGCTGATCGACATCCAGATGCCGGGCGTGGACGGCATCGAAGCCACCCGGCGCATCGCCGCGGACCCGGCGCTGGCGGGGGTGCGCGTGGTCATCCTGACCAACTACGGACTGGACGAGTACGTCTACCACGCGTTGCGCGCGGGCGCGGCGGGCTTTCTCGTCAAGGACATCCAGCCGGAGGACTTCCTGCACGCGGTGCGCGTCGCCGCGCGGGGTGACGCACTGCTCTCGCCGTCGATCACGCGCAGGCTGATCGACCGGTTCGTCAGCCTGCCACCCGCGGCCGGTGCCGGGCTGGCGGAACTGACCAAGCGCGAGAGCGAGATCGTGGCGCTGGTGGCGCAGGGCCTGTCCAACGACCAGATCGCCGGGCGGCTGGTGATCAGCCCGCTGACTGCCAAGACCCACGTGAACCGGGCCATGACCAAGCTCGGCGCCCGCGACCGCGCGCAGCTGGTGGTGCTCGCCTACGAGTCCGGCCTGGTGGCGCCGCGGCGGTAGTCAGTCCGGCGGAAACCGCGTCGCTGCGACGGCACCGCCGTCGGCGAGCAGGTCGGTGCCGGTGATGAAGCCGGCCTGCGGGCCGAGCAGGAAGGCCGCCGCGTCGGCGATGTCGTCCGGCGTGCCGATGCGGCCGGTGCCGGACCGGGCGATCAGCGCGCGAACCATGTCACCCGACGGCCCGTCGAGTTCGGCCCGGCCCATCGCGGTGGCGACCACCCCCGGGCTGATCGAGTTGATCCGCGCGCCCCGCCGGCCCCAGGTGCTCGCCGCGGCCTGCACGCGCAACGCGTTGGCGCGCTTGGACATCGGGTAGGCGAGCTGGGCGGATGTCACAGCCGTCAGGAACGGCAGGCCGAGCAGCTCGGCCGCGGGCGCGGTGGCGAGCGCGTGCTGCTGTTCGAAGGTCAGTTCGAGCGGTAGGTGCCCGGCCATGCTGGCGATCACCACGCCCGCCCCGCCCGGGGCGATCACGCGGGCGAACTCGTCCAGCACCAGCGCGACGCCGAGCAGGTTGACGCGCAGCACGGTTTCCGCCGGGGCCTGGGCGGGGGAGACTCCCGCGGTGTGCGCCACGTGCGTCACGCGGCCCAGCGCGGCGGCCGCGCCGGCCAGTTCGGCCACCGAGTCGCGTTCGGACACATCGAGCACCCGCGTGGTGATGTCGTGCCCTTCGCCGCGCAGCAGTTCGGCCGCCGAGGTCAGGGTCGGCTCGCTGAAGTCGGCGAGCACGGTCCGGCGCCCACCGGCCAGCCGCCGCGCGATAGCCAAGCCCATGCCACCCGCACCGGTGATCACCACCACGTCACTCATGGCACCACCATGGCAGAGACCAGCGCGGCGGGCCGACCCCGGCTTCGGCGAGCCACGCCGGTGGCAGCCCGGTGAGGTCGGCGGTCCAGCCGAACCGGTTCGAGGCGGGCGACCACACCAGCGTCTCCGGGCGCGTACTGTCCAAAGTGGTCCGATCGTCGAGCATCGGGGAGACGAGCAGCTGGAAGGGCACCGGGATCTCGCCACGGTCCCGCGCGCTGGGCGAGCGCGGCGGCGGCCACCACCGGCGCTCTCCCCGCCGACCGCGATCCGGGCCGGGGCGACGCCGACGTCCTCCGCGTGCCCTCCGCCAGCGCCACGGCCCCGGCCGCGGTCACCGCCGCGATCCCCAGCCTGCGCACCGTCCGGCCCTTCATCGCGGCTCCGTCCCGGTCCGCCACTTCCGCCGAGCGCGTAATTCGCTGGCGGGCCCGCGTTTCCCCACGTATACACTGATCACGCTGGCCGCATCGTCGCGCTCTGGCTCATCCGACTTCCGTGTTCGTTCCTGTGAGGTGCTTTTCATGCCCGGCTCCGCGACGGCCACGGCCGACCGCGACGTGGCACCGGCGCGTGCCGGTCTGCTGATCAGCGTGATGGTCATCGCGGCCTTCGTGATGATCCTCAACGAGACGATCCTCAGCGTCGCGCTGCGCGACCTGACCGTCGACCTCCAGGTGTCCACCACCACCGTGCAGTGGCTGACCAGCGGCTTCCTGCTGACCATGGCGGTGGTCATCCCGACCACCGGCTTCCTGCTCGAGCGGTTCACCCCGCGGCAGGTGCTGCTCGCCTCGCTGAGCCTGTTCAGCTCGGGCACGCTGCTCAGCGGCCTCGCGCCGGGCTTCGAGGTGCTGCTGGCCGGGCGCGTGGTGCAGGCCTGCGGCACGGCGATGATGCTGCCGCTGCTGATGACCTCGGTGATGCGCCTGGTGCCGCCGGAACGCCGTGGCGCCACCATGGGCACCATCACCATCGTGATCGCGGTGGCGCCCGCGGTCGGCCCGACCGTCGGCGGCGCGGTGCTGTCCTCGCTGGGCTGGCGCTGGATGTTCTGGATCGTGCTGCCGCTGGCGGTGGCCGCGCTGGTGGTCGGGCTGGTGTGGTTCCGCCTCGACGGCAACCCGCGCAAGGTGCCGCTGGACCTGGTGTCCGTGCTGCTGTCCGCGTTCGGCTTCGGCGGTGTGCTCTACGGGCTGGCGTCGTTCGGCGAGTCGAGCGGCGGGCACCCGGTGCCGCCGTGGGCGCCGATCAGCGCCGGCGCGCTCGCGCTGGTGGCGTTCACCTGGCGTCAGACGCGCCTGCAGCGCGAGGACCGCGCGCTGCTCGACCTGCGCCCGTTCACCCACCGCAGCTTCGTGGTGGCGCTGGTGCTCACCGCGCTGCTGTTCGTCTGCCTGATCGGCGCGGGCTCGATCATGCTGCCGCTCTACCTGCAGACCGTGCTGCACACCAGCACCTTCGTCAGCGGGCTGGCGGTGCTGCCCGGCGGGCTGGTGCTCGGCCTGCTCGGCCGCCCGGTGGGCGCGCTCTACGACAAGTTCGGCGCGCGGCCGCTGGTGATCCCGGGTGCGACCGCGATGGCCGCGGCGCTGTGGTTGTTCGCCACGCTCGGGCCGGAGACGCCAGTCGGCGCGGTGGTGGCCATCAACGTGCTGCTGATGGCCGGGCTCGGGTTCATGATGACCCCGCTGATGGCCGAGTCGCTCGGTGTGCTGCCCGACCACCTGCACTCGCACGGCAGCGCCATTCTCGCCACGCTCCAGCAGGTCGCGGGCGCGTTCGGCACCGCGGTTTTTGTCAGCGTGGCGACGCTCGGCAGCGCCGCCACCTCGCCCGGCCCGGACGCCTCCGGGCTGCGCATGGCCTTCGTGGTGGCCGGGGTGGTGGGCGTGCTGGCGCTGACCACTTCGCTGTTCGTGCGCCGCGCCGCGGACCGGCCGCCGTCACCGGCGGCCGGCCTCGGTCACTGAGGACGCGTTTACTGGCAGGCTTCGCAGTCGGGGTCGTCGATCCGGCAGGCGGCCCCGTCGGTGAGCTCGAAGTCGAAGTCGTCGAGGGCGGGCACGGCCAGGCCGGTGGCCGGTTCGGCCGGGGTGGTGGCGGACATGGCACTCCTTCACGGGGATTCATGCGGAACGGTTTCCTGCTCTGGTGTAGCGCTCAAGATCGACAGGCATTCCGTGACCCGTGACACACCGCGGGAGAGGAGCGGCTGGTGTTCGCCGCGCTGAACCGGCGCTCCGACCGCGTGGTCGCCGGGGAAACCGCCCGCGAAGCCACGCGCACCTGGTCTACAACGGACTCGCGGGCTGACCTCCGCAACGGACACGAATGTGGCTTTCGGGGCGAAAAACGTCCCGAAAGCCACATTCGTGTCCTCGGCCGGAGCTGGCTGGCTCCGGCTCGGGTGGGCTCGTGTCCGGCGAGTGCCGGAGGCCTGGCCGGCTCACGGAGTTGGGGGGCGTGAGTTTCCGCGAGCCGGCCGGTTCCCCCGGTGGGAGCTCAGCCCCACAGGACCGGGTTCTTGCGGTAGGCGTCGGCGAGGTTGAACTCGGCCATCGTGATCGCGCCGCCGTCCTTGCCGCCGTAGACCTGGCAGGCGTCGAACTTGTCGCCGGGCTTGGCGAACTTCCCCGACCGGGGCGCCGCGGTCTTCTGGCAGTTGTCCGTGCCGCCGAGCAGCGCCACCCCGGGGCGCTCGCCGCCGGCGTAGAGCCCGCGCAGCGCCACCCCGGTCCCGCCGAGGTCGCCGCCCTTGACGTGCTCGACGGTGTACTTGATGAAGTACGGCGTGACCCCGGCGACCTGGTCCGGCTGGTAGTTCTTCAGATCGGCGGGCGTGCCCGGCTCGATGCCGGTCACGGTGATCGCGATGGTGCCCGCGGTCTCGCCTTCGCCCACCGGGAGCAGGGCCCGCTCGCCGAACTTCAGCCGCATGCCGGGACTGGTGTGCCCGTCGGCCGTGGTCGGTTCCGCCGGGGTGGTCACGGCGGGACTGGCCGGGGCGGCCGCGTCGGCGGTGCCGGTTCCTTCCCCGGCTTGGGTGCCACACGCGGTGAGCGCCAGGGCGGCCAGCCCGGCGGCGACGAGGGGAACGGTGCGGACGCGCTTCACGGTGGTGACTTCTCCTTCGGTGCCTCAGCTGACGCGGTGACGCTAACCCGGTCGGCGGCACCCCGGTGTCCCCCGTTCGCACCACACCGGAACAGGCCGTCGAGCAGCACCTCCACCAGCCGCCGCACCGCTTCCGCGCGATCCGCCGGTGCCGGTCCGCCGGACAGCGCGGCTTCGAGCATTTCGAACAGCAGCGCCAGATCCGCGGGCTGCAGGTCGCGGCGCAGGGTGCCGTCGCGCTGGGCTTCGTCGAAGGCTGGCCGGAGCACGGCGATCAGCGCGTGGGTGAACTGGCGCTGGCTGCGCTCGGGCAGTTCGCGGAACACGCGGACCAGCGAGCGGCGCTCCACCTGCATGGCCAGCACGGCGTGCAGCAACTCGCGGAACGGCGGCCGCTGCCGCGCCACCAGCTTGAGCGCGGCGAGGTGCTCGGCGGCCACCGCCAGCGCGAGCGCGCGCCGGTCGGGGAAGTGCCGGTAGACGGTGGCGCGGCCGAGCCCGGCCCGGCGCGCGATGTCTTCCAGCGCAACGGTTCCGGTGTTCTCGGTGAAGGCTTCGTCGGCCGCGCGCAGGATCGTCTCCCGGTTGCGGCGAGCGTCCACGCGCCGCGGCTCTGCGCGCATGGGGTTACAGGCTACTCATCAGTAGTGAGACGGGCAATCGGTTCAGTCTCTCGCTTCGCGTCCTTAGGGTTGCCCTCGGTAACCCGGCTCGACGAGGAGTTCTGATGCGTAGTTTCCGCGCCGTGTGGCGGGCGTTCGTGGTTGTGGTGGTCACCGCGCTGGCGGTGTCCGCGGCTCCGGCCCTGGCCGCCGATCCACCGCGGGGACCCGCCGGCGACGCGTTCTACACGCCGCCGGATCCGTTGCCCGACGGCGAGAACGGCGACGTCATCTGGTGGCGGCAGTTGCCCGGGCAGTTCGGCGTGCGCGGTTACCTGGTGCTCTACCGGTCCACTTCGGCCACCGGCACGCCGATCGCGGTGTCGGGCCGGGTGCTGGTGCCCACCGCGGCGTGGACCGGGCCGGGGGAGCGGCCGATCGTCTCGGTGGCCAGCGGCACGCGGGGCATCGGCGACTCGTGCGCGCCGTCGAAGTTCCAGCCCGACTACGAGAAACCGCTGTTCATCGACGCGATGCTGCAGCGGGGCTGGGCCGTGGCGATCACCGACTACGAGGGCCTCGGCACGCCCGGCACGCACACGTACGTGGTCGGCCAGTCCGAAGGGCGCACGGTCATCGACGCCGTGCGCGCGGCGACGCGGCTCCCGGCGGCCGGGCTCACCGCGGGTGGTCCGGTGGCCTTCTCGGGCTATTCGCAGGGTGGCGGGGGAGCGGCGTGGGCCGGGGAACTGGCACCCACCTATGCGCCCGAACTGAACGTCGTCGGCGTCACCGCCGGTGGCACCCCCGCCGACCTGACCGCGGTATCGGAGTTCCTGGACGGCGGCATCGGCTTCGGTTTCCTGCTGCTCTCGGCGCTGGGCATGGACGCCGCCTACCCGGAACTGGACCTGCCCGCCTATCTCAACGACAAGGGCCGCGAACTGTACGAAACCCAGCAGGACGCCTGCGTGGACGCCGTGTTCGGGTACGCCTTCGGGCACATCGCGGACTACACCACGGCGAACCCGCTGGCCGAGCCGGACTGGCAGGCGCGCCTGGCCGAGAACGAACTCGGCCGGCGGCCGCCGGAGGCACCGATCTACCTGTTCCACGGGGTGGCCGACGAGATCATCCCGCTGGCGCAGGCACAGCGGCTGCGGTCGCGGTACTGCGCGGCCGGGGTGGACGTGACCTGGGGGACGTTCCTCGGCGAGCACGTCACCACGATGGTCTTCTCCGCCCCCGGTGTGCTCGGCTACCTCGGTGACCGCTTCGCCGGGAAGCCGGTGAAGAACAACTGCTAACCGCGGCGGCGGGGCTTCCCGCGCCGGGCGGTCCCGCCGCGTGGCCGCGGTTTCCGCGACTGGCCGGGCTTGGGCTTCCCGTGAGCCTGGGCCTTGGCCTTCGCCTTGGGTTTCGCCGGTTCCGGCTGGCGGCCCCGCGTGCTGTTCACCGTCCGGCCGCGCACGATCCCGATGAACTGCTCCATCAGGTCGGTGGTTTCCTCCTCGAGCCACGACAGCGCGACCTGCGACTCCGGCGCGCCGGTCAGCGGCCGGTAGGTCAGGTCGCGCCGGTGGTGCAGGCGGGCCAGCGACTGCGGCACGACCAGCAGGCCGACGCCCGCGGCGACCAGCTCGATGGCGCCCGCGGTGGTGTGCGGCCGGTCGATCGCGGGCTGGCCCGGCAGCGTGGTCCAGCCGAGCGTGTCGTCGCGCGGGTGGAGCACCACGTCGTCGGCGAGGTCCGCTGTGGACACTTCGTCGGCGGCGGTGAGCAGGTGGTCCTTGGGCACCACGACCACGGTCGTCTCGGTGTACAGCGGGATCGCGTGCAGGCCGGTGCGGTCGATCGGCAGGCGCAGCAGCGCGGCGTCGGCCTCGCGTTCGCGGACCTTCGCCTCGGCCTCCGCCGGTGTCACCTGGAGCAGGTGCAGCGGCACCTCGGGCAGCCGCTCGGCCCAGGTCCGCGCCCATTTGCCCGGGGTCACGCCCGGGACGTAGGCGAGGCGGAAGGAGTCGGTCACGACGGCCAGATTACCGGGCGTGACCGGGGTGGTTACCCTGGACCGCATGACGTCGCAGAAGACCTCCCAGACGATGAAGCCCGCGACCGCGGCGAAGAAGCTGGGCGTGTACCTCGAAGCCACCCCGGCCGAGTTCCAGGAGGGTGTCGTTTCGCGCGACGAACTGAACGCGCTGCAGGCCGACCCGCCGGAGTGGCTGCGCGACCTGCGCCGCAACGGCCCGCACCCGAGGCAGGTCGCCGCCGCGAAGCTGGGCATCTCCATCGGCGGCCTGGCGCGGGCCGGGCTCACCGACCCGCTGACCACCGAGCAGATCAACCAGCTCAAGGACGAGAACCCGGACTGGCTGGAGCGCGAACGCGCCACCCAGGCCGAGGTCCGCGCCGAAGCCGCCCGCCAGAAGGAAAAGCGCGCCTGACCGCTCAGACGCTGCGGAGCACGGACACGACCACACCCAGGATGACCGCGCGGTCGCCGTCGATCACCTCGTAGTCCGGGTTCCGCGGTTCCAGGTACACGTGCCCGCCGCGGCGGCGGTACACCTTCACCGTGGCCTCCTCGTCGATCATCGCGGCCACGATCTGCCCCGAATGCGCCTCCGGCTGCTGGCGCACGATCACCGTGTCGCCGTCGCAGATGGCGGCGTCGATCATGGAGTCCCCGCGCACCTGCAGGCCGAACACGGTGCCGCGCCCGGCGTACTGCCTCGGCAGCGTCAGCACGTCGTCCACGTGCTCGTCGGCGGCGATCGGCGTGCCCGCGGCGATGTGCCCGACCACCGGCACGCTCACCGAGTCGCCGTTGTCGGGCCGCTGCGAGCCGCGCAGGAACAGGCGCACGTCGATCGGCCGTGACACCGTGGTGCCCCGGCGCAGGAAACCCTTGTCCTCCAGCGCCGCCAGGTGCTTCGACACCGAGGACGACGACCGCAGGCCCACCGCGTCCCCGATTTCGCGGGTGCTGGGCGAGTACCCGTGCCGGTTCACCCAGTCCTGGATGGTGACCAGGATGCGTTGCTGGCGCTCGGGCAGTGCCGAGGCGTCCAGGTGGTCCAGCTCGTCGTCGTAGTAGGCGGTCACCCTGGCGATCCTAGAGGTGACTCAGTGCACCGTCTTGACCGCCTCGTACCAGTTCTCGCCGACCGGTTCGCCGTCCAGGTTCCAGCTCCACGACACCACCGGCGTGATCGGCAGGTAGCACCCCGGCCCGACCATGCCGACGCGCTCCTGCACCGCGCCCGCCCGGCCGTAGACGCGGATGCCCCTGGCGATGAACGGCTCCATCGACACCAGGTCGTCGACCACCAGTGCCACCGGCGCCTCGCTGGTACCGGCCACGTTGCGGAACTTCCGCGTGTGCACCACGGTCGCCCCGCCGCCGACCCAGAACCCGGCGCCGTCGAACTCGAATGCCACCGGGACCACGTCCGGCTGCCCGTCCGGCGAGACGGTGGACAGCCGGGCCAGCGGCTGGGAGCGCAGGTAGTCGATCTCCGCCTGGCTGAACGCCATCGGCGGTCACCCCTTCCGCACCTCGAAGTCGTCGAAGGCCGCCGAGGCGCCGAACACCCGGACCCCGTTCGCGCCGCTGGGGTGGGTGCCGTCGGTGACGCGCAGCTTCGGCGTGCTCAGGTCGTCAACATAGACCTCGATGACCGGACCCTTCGCGAGGACACGCAGGTGGTGTTCCTTGCCGACCGCGTCGGCCAGCGGCGCCGAAGCCAGCTCGGTCCAGGAATTGCTGGCACGCCCGAGAACGATCCGCCCCGACGCGCTGATCCCGGCGTAGTAGCCGGTGTAGCTGTCCGTGCCCACGGCGGCGCCGGTCGCGCGGAACACCACTCCGGCGTCGCCGCGGTTCGAGGTCAGCCGCACGTCGGTGTCCTGGACGAAGTCGGCGAAGTTGGTGTCCTGCAAGGCTTTCCCGCCCCAGGAGGGGGCGGCCATCAGCTGCCCGGCACGTGCGGTCCACCGGCCGTCGTAGGTCTTCCAGCCGAAGGTGTTGCCGTCGGCGAAGTTGTCCTGGACCTTCATCGTGATGCGCTCGATGGTGCCGTCGGGCCGGAAGTTCATCCGGTCGTAGGCGAGCTGGCGGTGGTTGCCGTCGGTCTCGCTGAGCGGGCGGCGGTGGTAGACGATGTACCAGACGTCCGTGCCGGGCACGTTGATCACGGAGTTGTGCCCGGAGCCCCGCGCGACCGCGGAATCCTGCGCGAGCACCTTGTCCAGCTTGGTGAACGGCCCGGTCGGCGAGTCGGCCATGGCGTAGGAGACCGAGTAGTCCGGGCCGGTCCAGCCGCCTTCGGACCACATCAGGTAGTACTTGCCGCCGCGCTTGAACAGCTGCGAACCCTCGACGTACTCCGGCGTCGGCGTGATCTCGCGGTAGGTCGTGCCGTCTTCGAAGGTGCCGAGGCTGGTCATGTCGCGGTTGAGCTTGACCACGTTCGCGTGGCCCCAGCCGCCGTAGTACATGTACGCCTGACCGTCGTCGTCGATGAAGACGTCCTGGTCGATGGGCTGCGCACCGTGGTGGAACTTGCCGATGAGCGGGTGGCCGAGCGCGTCGCGGTAGGGGCCCTCCGGCCGGTCGGCCACGGCGACGCCGATGCCGCCGAGTTCGTTGTCGCTCTGGATGTCGTTGGCGGCGAAGTACAGGAAGTACTTGCCGTCGCGTTCGATCGGCGCGGGCGCCCAGACCGCCTTCTCCGCCCACGACACGTTTTCGGTGGTGAGCACGTTGGGGTGCTTGGTCCAGTGCACCAGGTCCTTCGAGGAGAACGCGTCGAGGTGCGTCTGCTCGGCGTAGCGGCGCGAGGTGGTCGGGAAGACCCAGTAGGTGCCGTCGTAGATCGCCACGTCCGGATCGGCGTACCAGCCGTCGACGAACGGGTTGCCCGCTTCGGCGGTTTCGTAGTCGGGGAGCGGGGGCGCGGCCGCGGCCGGCGCGCTGAACACGAGCAGGGCGGCGAGCGCCCCGGAAACGGATCTGAACAGGCGAGCGGTCATCTTCGGCAGCTCCTGCACGCTATTCAACAACAACCAACAACTTCGGAAAAGATTGCACGGTATTCCACACGCTGGTCAAGACTCCGCCGGTGGGACGCGTGGTAGCGTGCGCACGCCAGTCGTAGGGAATCCGGTGAGAATCCGGAGCTGACGCGCAGCGGTGAGCGGCGACGGGCAGGACAACGGCCACTGGACCCCGGTCCGGGAAGGCGTTCTGCCCGGACGACCCCGAGTCCGAAGACCTGCTGGCACCCCGGCGCCGCCGGGGCCGTTGACCGACTGGGCTCCGCGTCCGAGCCCTCGACGCAGGGACATCCGTGCCGAAATTCCGTTCCCCCCACCTGTTCTTCGCCGGGCTCCTGGTGCTGGCCGGCTGCGGCACCACACCGGCGCCCGCCGATTCCGGGGCCACCACGACCGTCGAGAACTGCGGGCACCAGGTGAAGGTGGTCAGCCCGCCGCGGCGCGCGGTCGCGTTGAACCAGGGCAGCGCCGAGATCATGCTCGCGCTGGGCCTGGCCGACCGGATGGCGGGCACCGCCACCTGGACCGACCCGGTGCTGCCCGCGCTGGCCGCCGACAACGCCAAGGTGCCGCGCCTGGCCGAGAACAACCCCTCCTTCGAGGCCGTGCTGGCGGTCGAGCCCGACTTCGTCGCGGCGTCGTTCGTCTCGACGCTGGGCCAGGGCGGCGTGGCGACCCGCGAGCAGTTCGAGCAGCTCGGCGTGCCGACCTATGTCTCGCCGACCGACTGCCTCAAGGACAACAACGCCGGCGGCGACGGCGTGCGCACCGAGACGCTCACCATGGACGTGCTCTACACCGAGATCCGCCAGCTGGCGACGGTGTTCGGTGTGGCGGACCGGGGCGAGCGGCTGGTCGCCGAGTTGCAGGGGCGGATGCAGCGCGCGGCTCTGCGGTCGGGTGGCACGAGCCTGCTGTACTGGTTCGCCAACGCCGAATCGCCCTATCTGGCCGGATGCTGCGGCGCGCCCGGCATCATCACCACCACGCTCGGCGCGAAGAACGTCTTCGATGACACGCGCGCGGAATGGCCGCAGATCAACTGGGAAACCGTGGCCGAGCGCAATCCGCAGGTGATCGTGCTCGGGGATCTCACGCGCCGGTCGCAGACCGCCGAGAACGGCGAAGCCAAAATCGCCTTTCTCGAGTCGCATCCGGTCACCAAGGACCTCGACGCGGTGAAGCACAAGCGGTACGTGCTGCTCAGCGGGCAGGCGATGAACCCGTCGCTGCGCACCGTCGACGGCACCGAGCAGGTCGGCGAGGCGTTGCGGAAGTTCGGGCTGGCGTGAGGCGGCCGCCGGCGGGGTCGCAGATCGCCTGGTTCTGCGTGCTCGGCCTGGCCCTGCTCGTGGTCTCGATCGCGGTGGCGATCACCATCGGCCCGGCCGGGATCGGCATCGGCGAGGTCTATTCGACCGTGCTGGCGCACCTCGGGCTGGCCGATCCGGTGCTCGGCCCGCTGCGCGACGGCATCGTCTGGCACCTGCGCCTGCCCCGGGCGCTGCTGGCGGCGGTGTGCGGGGCGGGGCTGGCGGTGTGCGGTGTGGTGATGCAGTCGCTGTTGCGGAATCCGCTGGCCGAGCCGTTCGTGCTGGGCGTGTCGTCCGGGGCGTCCACCGGCGCGGTGATGGTCGTGGTGCTCGGCGTCGGCGGCGGTGTGGTTTCGCTGTCCGCCGGTGCTTTCGCCGGGGCCGCCCTGTCGTTCGCGGCGGTGCTCGTGCTCAGCCGGATCGTGGGTGGCAGCACCGACCGGGTGGTGCTGTCCGGGGTCGCGGCGATGCAGCTGTTCTCCGCGCTCACCTCGTTCATCGTGCTCACCGCCGCCGACGCCGAGACCACGCGCGGGGTGTTGTTCTGGCTGCTCGGCTCCTTCACCAGCGCGTCGTGGACCGAGGTCGCGGTGTGCGCGGCCGTGCTGGCCGTCTCGCTGGGCGTCTGCTTCGGGCACGCCCGCGCGCTGGACGTGTTCGCGCTCGGGCAGGACACCGCCGCCGCGCTGGGCGTCGCGGTCGGGCGGATCCGGATCGTGCTGCTGTGCGCCACCGCGCTGCTGACCGCGTCGCTGGTCAGCGCGGTCGGCGCGGTCGGCTTTGTCGGGCTGGTGCTGCCGCACGCGGTGCGGGCGCTGACCGGGCCGGGGCACAGCCGCCTGCTGCCGGTGACCGCGGTGGCCGGTGCGGTGTTCCTGGTCTGGGTGGACACGCTCGCCCGCACCGCGCTCGACCCGCAGGAGGTGCCGGTCGGCGTGGTCACCTCGATCATCGGCGTCCCGGCGTTCGTGCTGATCCTGTACCGGACCTCGCGGCCACGCGTGCGCGTGCCTCAGTAGGCGGCCCGCGCGGTGGCGAGCACGCCGGCGGTGTCTTCCGCGCTCAGCTGCCAGGTGCGGGCCGCCGACCGGACCCTGGCCACGAAGTCCGCCTTGGAGCGGAACGGGGCGTGGGACCAGAGGTCGTCGAGCAGGGTGAAACCGTTGGCGCGCACCGGATTCGCCACGCCCGAGTCGAGACCGCCGAACACGATCGCCGGTTCGTGCCGTTCGAAGTAGACGTGCGCCGGATCTTCGGTGCCTTCGTGGAAGGGCGCGAACTCGATGCCTTCCGCGAGGAAGTGCAGCGGCTTGCCGGGGATCGGCGTGAACGCGTCGCTCAGGTCACCGTCGAGGGCAGCCTTGCCGTGGAAGGAAAAGCGGAGGAAGGTCTTGCGCGGATCGCGGGCGACCAGGTTGACCGGGCCGTAGAAAAGGCTCTGGACAGCAGGGTTGTCCGGTGTTGCTTCGGTGCGGAAGCGGAACGGCAAGCGGACGCTGATGGTGTCGCCGTGCTGCCAGGTGCGCGTGAGGTCGAAGTAGCTGCCGGGCACCGCCGGTTGCGTCACCACGGTGTTGTTGACGCGGACTTCGAACCCGTCCAGGCACCACGCCGGAACCCGCAGGCGCAGGGTGAACTGCGCGGTGCCGCCGATGGTGAGCCGGGTGCCCTGCTCCACCGGGAAGGCCGTCCGCTGCGTGATCGTGACGCCCTTCGCGGTCCAGGTGAGCGTCGACGGGCTGTAGAGGTTGACGTACAGCGCCGAGTCGCCGTCACCGCGGAAGTACACCGAATCCTGGTACTTCGTGGCGCTTTCCAGGCCGGTGCCCTCGCAGCAGGTGGTGCCCTGTTTGGGCGTGTAGTCGCGGACGTGGCCCGGTGCCAGCCCGATGAAGTAGGTGACGCGAGGCTTCTCCGGATCCGGAGTGTCCTGTTTGGACCCCAGGATCTGGTTGTACAGCGTGCGTTCGTAGTAGTCGGCGTACTTCGGCGCGGGTTCGCGGCGGAACAGCGCGCGGGTGAGCTTGAGCAGGTTGTGCGCGCAGCAGGTTTCCGCGTTGACCTCGGACAGCGTGCTCGCGATGGCGCCGGGTTCACGCCAGAACTCACCGGTGCTGGTGCCGCCGATGCTGTACATCCGCGGTGGCACCACCATCGGCCAGAAGTTCCGCGCGGCGTCGAGATAACGCTGTTCGCCGGTGGCGTCGTGCAGCCGCAGCAGGCCGGTGAAGATCGGTATGTGCTGGTTGGCGTGCAGCCCGGTGAGCACGTCGGTGCCCGCGGCGCACGAGTCGATGAGGTGGTCGAGGTCGAACAGCCTGGCCAGCGCGAGGTGCTCGGGTTTCCCGGTGTGCGCGTGCACGTCGCAGATCGCCTCCACGATGCCGCCGAACTCACCGCTGGAGAAGATGCCCCACATCCGCTGGAGCGTGGCCTTGGGCAGCTTCGCCAGCCGCGAGTGCATCCAGTCGCACAGGCCGGAAGCGAGATCGAGGGCACGGGTGTCCTTTGTGGTCAGATACGCGTCGAGCAGGCCGCGCAGGATCTTGTGCGCGGTGTAGTACGGCGCCCAGACCACGGTGTAGTTGCCCGAGGTCATCGACTCCAGCGTGATGAACTGCGTTTCGGGATAGGCGGCCAGGAAACCGGGGTGGCTCGGGCCGCCCCAGGTGCGGCGCAGCGTGGCGGTCAGGCCGCGGCCGGACCCGTCGGCGAAGGTGCTCCCGGTGGTCTCGTCCAGGCGGTAGGAGGCGAGGTCGCCGGGTGACGGCGTGTGTTGAAGGTGCGCGATCTCGGCGGCGGACAGCGCCCGCGAGAAGATGTCCACCTGGTCGAAGGCCCCGGCGAACACCGGGTCGGGGAAGTGCGAGCGGCCGATCCAGTGGTGGGCCAGCGGGCCGAGCGCGGCCGGGGTGAGCGTCATCGCCGGGTTGCGCCCGGCCACCACACCGTTGACGTACAGCGTCCCGGCGGTGCCGTCGAGCGTCACCGCGAGATGGCTCCAGGTGCCGGGGGACAGCGGTGCCGTGCCGTCGACGACCTGCTCCTGGCCGGGGCCGCCGGTGGTGATGGCGAAGCGCGGCACGCCGGTCGCGGTGCGGGTGGCCAGGAACAGGTAGCGGGTGGTGTCGTTGCCGAAGTCGAACACCCGGGTCCAGCTGGCGTCGTGGTCCGGGCGCACCCACGCCGACAGCGTGACGGCGGTGGTCCCGGCGAGCACCCCGGCGGGCAGGTCGAGGTACTGGTAGGAACCGCGCACGTGCTCCAGGGCCCGGCCGAACCGGCCCGGAGTGCTGAGCACGACGGGATCGCGGCGGAGCGCGTCGCGGACCTCGGTCAGCGCGCCGATCATGTACCGGAGGCGGTCGGTGAACACGGCCTCACCGGTGCTGGCGTGGGCCTGGGCGAGCAGGGTGAGGAAGTGGCCGGTGTAGTGGCCGCGCAGATTGCCGTTGGCCTCACCGTCGAGGCCTTCCCAGCCGCCCGGCGCGACCGCGCCGAGCGTGGGGAGTCCCGCGTTGGCGCGGAAAACCTGGAGCAGGCGATCCACGTCGTAGCCGCGCGCGTGGTCCAGGACGAGGGCGCGCTTGGCCGCGAAGAGGCCGTCGGTGAGCTTGACGTCGGCCAGCGGGAACGGCTCGGCGAGCGCGGGACCCGCGGCCTGGACCGGCTTGGCGTGCGCGTGCGCCGCGGGCCAGGCGGGGAGCAGCGGCACGGCGGTGGCCAGTGCCGCGCCACGCAGGAAACCGCGGCGGCCCAGATGTGCGGCGGGCCGGACATCCGGGCCGTTCACGCCGTGCGCGCTGTCGCCGAATTCCTTGGCAGACCGGGAAAAGCCGGGTTGAGCAGGCATGGCCACCTCACCGCGCCGGGAGCAGGACCAGCGCAGTGTTAGCGATAACAGCCGGACGCGTCAAGCAGCGCCGGGTGCATCGCGCACCGCGGTGATCGACTCGGTGGTGGAGCGCATGGTGAAACCACCGCCGATGGCGTCGATGGCGGCACCGACCTCGGTCAGCACGACGGCGAGCGGTTCCGCGGGCAGTTGCGTGAGCGCGCCGGTGGTCGGCAGGTGGTCGAGCCATTCGTCCCGGCTGTAGTGCCGTTCCCAGGCGAAGCTGCCCTGCTCGGGCGTGCCGAACCCGCCCGCGGTCCGGAGACCGTCGGCGGTCCGGTCGATCAGCGGCTGGTAGCCGCGCTCGGCCACCCCGCGGAAGTTGAACGGGGAGCCGGGATTCACCCGCTCGAAGGCGGTCACGAACGCGTCGTTGACCTCGCCGGGTGCGACGAACACGTGCCAGAACGCGGTGAACGTGCCGCCGGGCCGGAGCACGCGGGCCACCTTGGCGGCGCCCGCGACCGGATCCACCCAGTGCCAGGCCTGCCCGGCGATCACCGCGTCGAAGCGCCGGTCGCCGGGTTCCCAGGTTTCGATGGTCGCCACCTCGACCTCGACGCCGGTGGTGCGGGCGAACCGTGCCATCCGCTCGTCGGGTTCGACCCCGAGCACGGTGCACCCGGCCGCCTGGAACTGGCGGGCCGCGATCCCGGTGCCGCAGCCGACGTCGAGGACCTCCTTGCCGGGGCTCGCCGCGAGGATGCTGTCGATGAGCGCGCCGGGATAGCTCGGGCGCATGCGGTCGTAGCGTTCGGCGTCGATGCCGAACGACTCACCTATAGTGGGCATGCGCCCACCATAGTGGGCAAGTGCCCACTCGTCGAGGAGGGATCGTCGATGCCGACCGGGGTCGCGTTGCGCGCGGTGCGAGCGCAGCTGTTCGAAGCCGCCGACCGCGTGCTGCGCCGTGCCGGGCCGAGCGGGCTGACCAGCCGCGCGGTGACCACCGAAGCGGGCTGCGCGAAGGGCGTGCTGCACCGGCACTTCGCCGATTTCGACGCCTTCCTCGCCGAATACGTGCTCGACCGCGTGGAGCGCATGGACGAGCAGGCGGCGAAGCTGCGGGAGTCGGCGGGCACCGGGACCGTCGCCGACAACGTGACCGACGCGCTGATCGCCGTCTTCGGCTCGGTCGCGGTGGCGATCGTCGCGCTGATCACCTTCCGGGACGAACTGCGGGCGCGCCTGCGCGAGACCTGGCCGGCGGGCGTGCCGGTGCTGACCGAGGCGGTCGAGCTGGTCCGGGACTATCTCGCCGCCGAACAGGACCTCGGCCGGGTCAGCGGGGACGTCGACGGCCTGGCGCCGACCCTGATCGGCTCGGCGCACCTGCTCTTCGCCGACCGGACGGGCCCCGCACCGGACCGCGAGGCGGTGCGCGCCACGGTCGTCACCGTGCTCGGCCACTAGGCTTCGCGCTGCTGGT
Organism: Amycolatopsis albispora; assembly: GCF_003312875.1. NCBI lineage: Bacteria > Bacillati > Actinomycetota > Actinomycetes > Pseudonocardiales > Pseudonocardiaceae > Amycolatopsis > Amycolatopsis albispora. Next base: position 2,117,321 of record NZ_CP015163.1, on the reverse strand, counting down.
TCCGGACGACCGCGAGGAAACCACCGCATGCCGCTGCCCGATCCGACGGTGCTCCACCCGATGCCCGGCCAGTCGCGGGTGGTGCTGCTCAAGCCGCTGGTGACCTCGCCGCTGATCGAGGCCGGGGAGTTCACCTACTACGACGACCCCGGCGACGCCACCGCGTTCGAAACCCGCAACGTGCTCTACCACTACGGCCCGGAAAAGCTGGTGATCGGCCGGTTCTGCGCGATCGGCACCGGCGTGCGGTTCATCATGAACGGCGCCAACCACCGCATGGACGGCCCGTCCACCTTTCCCTTCCCGATCATGGGCGGCTCGTGGGCGGACCACTTCGACCTGATCACCGGGCTGCCCGGGCGCGGGGACACCGTGGTCGGCCACGACGTGTGGTTCGGCTACGGCGTGACGGTGATGCCCGGCGTGCGCATCGGCCACGGCGCGATCATCGCGTCGGGCTCGGTGGTCACCTCGGACGTGCCCGACTACGGGATCGCCGGCGGCAACCCGGCGCGGCTCATCCGCACCCGGTACACCCCCGCGGAAATCGGGCGCCTGCTGGAGATCGCCTGGTGGGACTGGCCGCTCGAGCACCTCACCAGGCACCTGCGGACGGTCATGTCCGGCAGCGTGGACGAACTCGCCGCGGCCGTTCCGTAGGTCACCGTGCTGTGTGGACGTTCACCCGGCCGGACCGGAATGCGCGGGCGGGCCGGCCTGTTGAGCCGGGCATGAAGGCGATCACGCAGGCCGCTTACGGCGGCCCCGAGCAGCTCACCCTGACCGAACACCCGGAACCGAAGGTCGCGCCCAGCGAGGTGCTGATCGAGGTCAAGGCCGCCGGGGTGAACCCGGTGGACTGGAAGCTGGGCGCGGGTTATCTCGACTCGCTGATGGAGGTCCACTTCCCGCTCGTACCCGGGTGGGACGTGGCCGGGGTGATCACCGCGCTCGGCCCGGACGTGCCGGAATTCGCCGTCGGTGACGAGGTGTACGGCTACATCCGCAAGGACTCCGCGCACCTCGGGGCGTACGCGGAACGCGTGTCGGCGAACGTGCGCATGCTCGCGCGCAAGCCCGCCTCGCTGAGCTGGTCGCAGGCGGCCGGGGTGCCGCTCGCCGGGCTCACCGCGCTGCAGTCGATCGACCGCACCGGGGTCACCTCCGGGGACACCGTGCTGGTGCACGGCGCGTCCGGTGGCGTGGGTTCGCTCGGCGTGCAGATCGCCGTGGCCCGCGGTGCGCGCGTGATCGGCACGGCGAGCGAGCGCAACCACGAGTACCTGCGCTCGCTCGGCGCGGAGCCGATCACCTACGGCGACGGCCTCGCCGACCGGGTGAAGGCGCTGGCGCCCGAAGGGGTGGACGTGGTGCTGGACTTCGTCGGTGGTGGCGCGGTGCGGGCCTCGGTGGAGGTGCACCGGGACCGGTCGCGGCTGGTGTCCATTGCGGACGGTGACGTGGTCGGGCTGGGCGGCCAGGCGCTGTGGGTCCGCCCGGATTCGGCCGGGCTGGCCGAACTCGGGCGCCTGGCGGACGAGGGCAAGCTCGCCGTGCACGTCGAACACGAACTGCCGCTGGCCGAGGCGGCGCGCGCCTGGGAACTGAGCCAGGCGGGGCGGACGCGCGGCAAGATCGTGCTGACCGTCTGAGGTTTCCTCCGCTAGACGGCTTCCAGCACGAAGAACAGGAAGCACAGGAAGGCCTGCTTGCCCGCGAGCTCTTCGGGGAAGCGCTCGCGGGCACCCGGCCCCGGCGGCGGCTCGCTGATGACCGCCGTCCGGAAACCGGCTTCGGTGAAGGCGCCGGTCATCGCGTGCAGCGGCCGGTGCCAGTAGGTCAGCTCGGCTTTCTGCCCGTCGAAGGTGTACTCGTCGGACCACTTGGCGATGGCGAAGTAGTCGCTACCGGGGTGGACCAGCTTGTAGAGCAGCGGGTGGTTGACCGCCAGGATCAGCCTGCCGCCGGGCCGCAGCACGCGCCGCAGCTCGGCCAGCGGCGCGCTCCAGTCCTCCAGGTAGTGCAGCACCAGCGCGGACACGACGTCGTCGAACGCACTGTCCGGGTATGGCAGGGGCGCGGTGATGTCGGCGACGCGTAGGTCCGCGTCACCGCCGAGCCGCCGCCGGGCCAGCTCCAGCATCCTGGCGCTGGCGTCGAAGCCGGACACGACCGCGCCCCGGTCGCGCAGCTGGGCCAGCAGGGGACCGGCGCCGCAGCCCGCGTCGAGGATCCGCCGTCCGGCCACCTCGCCGGCCAGGTCCAGCATGGCCGGCAGCGTGTAGTACGCGTTGATCAGGCTGGTCTCGTTTTCGGCGGTGTACGCCTCGGCGAAGAGGTCGTAGTCGTTTTCCACGGGCATGCGGCCATCCTGGCACGACTCACCCGGCAGGCGGCTGGACGCGGAGCGGGAGGCCGGCCGCCCACAGCACCCGGGTGCGGTTCTGCCCGGCGGCCACGGTGATCTCCTCGCGGGACACCTCGGTGAAGCCGAGCCGCGCCAGCAGCGTCACGGCCCGGGCGTTCTCGGCGACGTGGCAGTCCACGCGCATCCGCTCGATGTCCCGCCCGGCCAGTTCCGCGCCGAGACCCAGCAGCAGTCCGGTGCCCAGGCCCTGCCCACGCCGGTCCGGGTCGACCACCAGCATGCCCAGCACCGCCGTGCGCGCGTCGGGATAGCCCTCCAGCAGATCGGCGGCGGCGACCAGGCGGCCGTCGACGGTCACCCCAGCAAGTGCTTGCGTTCCTCGGGAACGTGTTGCAGGCCTTCGAGGAACTGGCTTTGCGCGTCCGCCGCGCCGGTCGGGATGCCGAAGTTCATCCGCGAGTAGTCGTCGCAGCGCTCCAGCAGGTCCTGCAGCGCGGGCCCGTCGCCGGGCGTCAGGGGAGTCGTCACGGGACCTTCGGCGGCCCGGCTTCGATGCGCCGCAGGACCGCGTCGAAGCGGTGCAGGTCGTCGCTTTCCTGGAGCTGCCGTTCGTCCCACCAGGTCGCGCCGGCGTCGGCGAGCGGGGCGACCAGCGCGCGGGCCGCGGCGGCGTCACCGGGACTGACCCCGCCGACCACCACTTCGAACGGACCGGGCGCCGTGCGGTGCTCGGTCACGTAGGCCACCACGTCACGAACCTCTTCGACGGCGGGCGGGTGGCCGTGCGAAGCGGTCTTGAACAGCGGCACCACCCCGTCCCAGGCCGCCGCGCGGCGCATCGGGCGGCGGTTCGGCCACACCCCGGCGATCCACACCGGCGGCCGCGGCTGCTGCACGGTGGCGGGCAGCAGTTCGACTTCGCGCACGCGGTAGTGCCGTCCCTCGTGGTCCACGCGCGTGCCGGACCAGTACCGGTCGAGCAGGCCGAGGCCCTCGTCGAGACGCTCGGCCAGCTCCACCGGATCGACCACGTCACCGAAGCTGCCGAACTCGTCCTCGATCGGGCCGCCGACGCCCGCGCTGAAGATCACCCGGCCGTCGCTGAGCGCGTCGAGCGTGGCCACCTGGCGCGCGAGCTGCTCGGGACGGCGCCGCGCCACCGGCGTGACGAGCGTGCCGAGCCGGAGCCGCGAGGTGGCCAGTGCGGCGGCGGTCAGCAGCATCCACGGATCACCGAAGGGCTGCCCGCGGCGCTCCGCCTTGTCGTGCACGACGTGGTCCCAGACGAACAGGGCGTCCCACCCCGCGTCCTCGGCGGCCTTGGCCGCCTTCGCGACCGTCCTGGCGTCGGCGAAGTCGCCGAAGTTCGGGATGTTGATCGAATAGCGCACCCGCGCATCCTCGGGCACGCCGGCGGCCGGGGGCAACCGGATTTCCCGCGGCCGGGGCGGCCGTGGGGCGTCGATGAAAAGGCGCCGCGCCGAATTCGCCGGAGAATCACTCATTGGGGTCGGCTGTGGCCGGTCGAATGTTTTTCACCAATCCAGTGCACCGGGGCTGAGCTGCGAGGATGCGGGCGGAAATTGGCGCGCAGGTAAGGCTTGCCTCAATGGCCGCGCGGTTGCGGACGGCCTTTCCCGGTGGCACCGTTTCCGGGTACTGACGCATTCCCACCACTTCACCTTTGCGAGGTGCGGCTGATGACCACCACCGAAATGCCCGCCGTGCGCGAGTGCACGGTCACCGGGTGCTCCTACAACCACGACGGCTGCCACGCGTACGCCATCACCGTCGGCGGCAGCAACGGTGCCGCCGACTGCGACACCTTCGTCGCGCTGAACACCAAGGGCGGCCTGGACAAGGTCGTCGCACAGGTCGGGGCGTGCACGCGCTCGGACTGCGTGCACAACTCCGGTCTCGAGTGCACCGCCTCCGGCGTGCGCGTCGGCCCCGGCACCGGCGACCACGCGGCGAACTGCCTGACCTACCAGCCCTCCTGACGAACCCGCCCGGCGAACGCGGCCCCGGTCCTCGGCTGACCGGGGCCGCGTCGCGTCCGGGGGCGGGCTTGTTCGCCGGTGGGGCGCCGGTTGTTCGGCCGGGTGTCATCCAGGCGCAAGCGAACGGGTGAACGCTCGCGGCGAACCCGATCTTGGAGGACCCGTGCCCGACTCGCGTCAGCTCGCCCGCCGTTCCCTGCTCCGGGCCGCGGCCGTCACGCCCGCCGTCGCCGCTTCTTCGGCGCTGTGGCCCGGCTTTTCCGCACCGGCCGCACAGGCCGCGGAAGCCAGCGGCCCGGTCGATCCGCGCGACCCGCGGTTCACGCTCGCCGTCATGCCCGACACCCAGTACCTGTTCGACGAGGGCGGGTCCGACCCGGGTCCGGTGCGCGAGGCGCTGATGCACCTGATGAGACGACGGCGTGAGGACAACATCGTGTTCCTGGCGCACCTCGGCGACGTCACCGAGCACGGCACCGAAGCCGAGATGCGCGCCGCCGACGAGGTGTTCCGGTCGATCGACGGCAGGCTGCCCTACAGCATGCTCGCCGGGAACCACGACGTGCCCGGCAACAGCGACGACCAGCGCGGCGCCACCCCGTACCTGCGGACCTTCGGGCCGGACCGGTTCCGCCGGATGCCCACCTACGGCGGCTCGTCGCCGGACGGGTACCACAGCTTCCACGTGCTCACCGGCGGCGGCAGGCAGTGGCTGCTGCTCGCGCTCGACTGGCGTGCCTCCGAACGCGGTATCGCCTGGGCGCAGGGTGTGCTGGACAGCCACCCCACCCTGCCCACGATCCTGACCACGCACGAGGTCGTCGCGGCGGACGACGCGGGGCAGGCCTCGCTGTCCGGGTACGGCGACCTGCTGTGGAACCGGCTGATCCGCGGCAACGACCAGATCTTCCTCGCGCTCAACGGGCACTACTGGCCGTGCGGGCGCACCACGCTGACCAACGACGCGGGCCACCCGGTCCACCTGCACATCACCAACTACCAGGACCGCTACTACGGCGGCGCGGGCATGGTGCGGTACTACCGGTTCGACCTGGCGCGCGGCGTGATCGACGTGGAGACCTTCTCGCCGTGGCTGCGCGGGCTGCCCGCGGACCGGCGTGAGCCGCTGCAGGCCGAGCACGCCGAGCTGAGCGGGGACGTCGAGCGGTTCACCGTGGAAATCGACTTCGAGCAGCGGTTCGCCGCGTTCGCGCCGCCGGTGGTGCCGCCGCCGCGCCCGCCGTCCGCGGTGCTGGTGCCGGGCACGGTGGCCTACTGGCGGTTCGACGCGGCGGGCAGCACCCCCGGCCCGGACGGCTCGCCGGTCGCGCCGGGCACCGTCGCCCGCGACCTCACCGGCCACGGCAACGACCTGCGCGCGGAACTGCTGCACCAGAGCGCGCCCGAGGTGCTCACCTGGTCGGCCGAGCACCACCGCGCCCAGCCCGCGCACGCCAGCCTCCGCTTCGACGGCGGCAAGGGCCCCGACCGCGGCGCGGTGCTGCGGACCGGACCGGGCGCGCCGATCAACGGCATGGCCTTCCTGGAGGGCTACACCATCGAGACGTTCATCAAGCTGCCCGAGCCGTTCACCGGCGACCACGCGTTCATGGGCATTCTCAGCTGGGAGGGCCGCGCCGGGGACGCGGGCAAGACCAGCGGCTGGTCGCCGGAGGAGCCGACGTGCAGCCTGAACCTCTCCGGTGAGCGGTTCCTGCAGTTCGTGGTCTACCCGAAGCACACCGACGCCGACCCGACGTCGTGGAGCCACGCGCTGCCGACCGGCCGCTGGACCCACGTCGCCGTGGTCAACGACGGCCGCCGCACGATCGTCTACGTCGACGGCTCACCGATCGCCCGCAACGCGAGCGAGGAGTCGCGGGGCATCGCCACGCTCGGCAAGCCGTTTGTCATCGGCGCCACGCAGTTCGCGCTGTCCTACGGGCACGGCTTCTACGGCTGGGTCGGCGACACCCGGGTGGTGGCGAGGGCGCTGAGGCCGGAGCAGTTCCTCCGGGCCTGAGGCGGCCGGGTCAGCGGAGGCCGAGTTGTTCCCGGATCAGGGCGTCGATCCGTTGCCACGCCGGGGAAGAGGCGTTGACCGCGGCCTGGATCATCGCGGGGATCTCGGTGCCGGTGTCCTGGCCGGGCAGGTCACCGGTGCCGTACCGCGCGCGGGTGGCCTGGACGGCCCGCCGGGCGAGCGCGTCGATGCGCGGATCGTGGGGATCGAGGTCGTGCGCGTGGTCGTAGTCGAGGAACATCTCGCGCAGCACGGGATCGGTGAGCATCTGGGCCTGCTCGTGGAACAGCGCGCTCGCCGTGCCGGGTTGGGTGGCGTACACGAGGATCCACAGGTCCGTCTGCAACTCGACCCACCGTTCGCTGAACCCGAGGCGCGGCAGCTGGTCCAGATGCGCCCTGACCTCCGCGGGCAGCGCCAGCAGGCGGCCGTGGGCCAGCCGCCGGAGGCGTTCCTGGGTGGCCTGCAGCGCGGCGATGCGCTCGGTGAGGTCGGCGTCGAGGCGGGTCAGCGTCTCCTGGAACTCTTCTTCGGTGGCCGCGCGCAGTTCGCGGATGCGGGCCAGCGGCACCCCGGCCTCGGCCAGCGTGCGGATCTTGACCAGGTCGATCGCGTGCCCGGCGTCGTAGCGCCGGTAACCGGAGGCGTCACGCGGCGGCTCGGGCAGCAGGCCCTTGTTGTGGTAGACGCGAATCGTCTTCGCCGACACCCCGACGTACCGGGCCAGCTGGCCGATGGTGATCACCCGGCCCATCTTCCCACTCACCGCTTGACCTTGCCCCAGGGGAAAGGCCGCAGCATGGCGGACATGGTCAAGTACAACCGGGAAACGCTGCGCGCCCTCGCCGACGAGGGCAACGAGACCGCCATGGACCGCCTCGCCGAGCTGGCCGACGCCGAGAGCGACGTGGCCGAGCTGAGCGGGCTGCTGGACGAAGGCTGCCGGCGGGCGGGGGAGTTGCTCACCCGGCGCGCGGTCGCGGCCGGGGACCTCGTCGAGCTGCAGCGCATCTCGGACGCCGGGTACGAGCAGGCGAGTGCCGAGCTGGAGCGCCTGCTGAAAGCACCCGGCTGAGGCGCTTGAGGCGCTACTGACGCGGATTTTCCAGCGGCACACCGGTTTCCGACAGTTCCGGCGACGGCAGGTCGGCGCTGGAGGCGAGCGGCGCCGCCCCGGCCAGCGGCTGCCCGGCCGGTTCCTTGAGCCAGAGCGTGGCGAGCAGCCCGATCACCCCGGCGCCGATGAGGTAGTAGCCGGGCCAGTCGAGATTGCCCGAGGTCGTCACGGCCACGCCGATCACCGTGGGCGCGGTGCCGGCGAACGCGGACACGAAGATGTTGAAGATGATCGCCAGGCTGCCGTAGCGGATGAACGTGGGGAACAACGCGGGCAGCGTCGACGGGGTCACCGCGGCGAAGCACACCAGCGTGAAACCCATGATCAGCAGCCCGGCGACCTGCCCGGCGGGCCCGCTCTGCAGCAGCCACACCGACGGCAGCCCGAGCAGCACCAGCGCCAGGCTGCCGGTGGCCAGGATCGGCTTGCGGCCGATCCGGTCGCTGAGCCTGCCGAGGAACACCACCACGCACAGCATCGCCAGCATCACGCCGACCTGCAGCGCGGTGGACACCGACTCGCTGGTGCCGTGGTGCCCGTGGTCCGGCAGCGTGCCGGTGAGATAAGCAGGCACGTAGTTGGTCAGCACGTAGTTGGTGACGTTCCAGGCGATCACCAGCCCACCGGCGATCAGCGCCGCCGAGCGGTAGCGGGTGACCAGGATGTGGAAGGCGCGGCGCAGCGACATGGTGGCCATCGCCGGTGAGCGTTCCATCAGCTGGCGGAACGCCGGCGTCTCCTCCAGCCGGACCCGCAGGTAGATGCCGACCACGCCGACCGGCAGCGCCAGCATGAACGGGATCCGCCAGCCCCACGACAGCAGGTCGTCCTCGGGCAGCACGGCGATCAGGATCGCGCAGATCCCGGCGCCGAGCGTGTAGCCGACCAGCGTGCCGAATTCGAGCCAGCTGCCGAAAAAGCCGCGCCTGCGGTCCGGGGCGTATTCGGCGACCAGGGTGAGCGCGCCGGTGTATTCACCACCGGCCGAGAAACCCTGCAGCATCCGGATGAACAACACCAGCAGTGGCGCGGCGATGCCGATCGTGCCGTACCCGGGCACCAGCCCGAGCAGGACCGTGGCCACCGCCATCAGCAGCACCGTCCCGGCCAGCACCTTGGTGCGGCCGATCCGGTCGCCGAGCGGGCCGAGAATGAATCCGCCGAGCGGGCGCACCACAAAAGCGGCGGCGAAAGTGCCCAGGGTGAAAACCGTCGCCCAGGCACCGGCGTCGGGAAAGAAAACGCGATCAAGTGCGACCGCGGCGAGATAGGAATAAATGCCGAAGTCGTACCATTCGGCGATATTTCCCAGTGTGGCCGCGGTGGTCGCGCGGCGGATCGTGCGCTCGTCCTCGACCACGGCCTGGCGGGGTGCGGGCTGGTCGTCCATGCCGCTCACCCCGCCGTCCCGGTGCGCGGCTGGTGCGGGAAAGGCCTCGTCCGATGCGAATTCATGATCACCCTTGATCGGCTGGACGACTGATATATCTGTGGAACGTAATAGATGTGTCAGAAGGGGTCAAGGGTGGCGGCCGCGGTTCAGGGCTGGGTCAGCCGCTGCAACCGCGCCAGGATTTCGTCCGCGGCCTGGGTGAGCACCCTGGCGATGTCCTGGAAATCGTCGAGCCCGAGGTGTTCTTCGGCGGCGGACACGCTCAGCGCGCCGGCGATGCGGCCGCCGGGCCCGCGGACCGGCACGGCGACGGAGTTCAGCCCGGTCTCCAGCTCCCCGATGGTGGCGGCCCAGCCGCGATCGCGAACGCGATTCAGGTCTGCCAGCAACGCGCCGCTGGCGGTGATGGTGTTGGCGGTCAGCCGCTGGCGCGGGCGTTCCAGCGCGTTGCTGAGTTCCTCGAAACCGAGGCTTGCCAGCAGAACTTTTCCGGTCGCGGTGGCGTGCAACGGCATCCGCACCCCGATCCAGTTGCGTTCCGTGCTCGGTTCCTGGACAACGGCCGTGGCGCCACCGCCTTCGAGCACGCTCAGGCTGACCGTGCCGCCGTACAACTCGGCGGCGAGCCGCGCGCAGACCGGCCGCCCCTCCCGGCCGATGTCGAGCTGCGCGGTGGTCGCCCCGGCGAGCCGGACGATGCCGAAGCCGAGCCGGTACTTGCCCCGGTTGCCGTCCTGCTCGACGAACCGGAACTTCTCCAGCGCGGAGAGCAGCCGGGTCGCGGTCGACTTGTGCACGCCGAGCTCACGCGCCAGATCGGTGACACCCGCCGGGCCCCGCTGGGCCAGCAGGGTGAGCATGGACAGCGCTCGATCCACGGTCTGGCTTGATGATCTGGGTTCGCCGGTGCCTGCGGTGTCGCCGCTGTTGTACATATTGCAACTCCGTGCCTGGGAGAGGGGTTGTCGGTCCGGGAGGGTTGACGCGTGGCGGGAGGGTGCCGGATTCTCCGTTGCGTATAGCACGCCGTGTTCCGCCATATGCAACAGGAGCCACGATGATCTTAGTTGGCGCGGTGTCCGAAATTCCTGTCGGAGAGTCTGTACGCGTGCAGGGCCAGGTGGCAATCGCGGTCTTCAACGCCGACGGTGAGTTCTACGCGATCGACGACACGTGCACCCATCAGGACGCTTCACTGTCCGACGGCTGGCTGGAAGGATGCGCGGTCGAGTGCCCGTTGCACGCCGCGTGCTTCGACCTCCGCACCGGGCGGCCGAGCGGGCCGCCCGCGAAGAAGCCGGTGCGCACGCACGAGGTGGTCCTCGTCGACGGTTACGTCTACGTGCACGAAACCATCGGTGCCGCGGCGGAGGCCGCGCCCGCGTTCGCGGAAGAGGTCGCCTGATGCGGGCGGTCACCGTGGTCGGTGCTTCGCTGGCCGGGCTGACCGCGGTCCGCGCGCTGCGCGACCAGGGTTACGACGGCCGGATCACCGTGGTGGGTGACGAGGGCTACGCGCCGTACGACCGCCCGCCGCTGTCGAAGGAGTACCTCGCGGGCACGGTGTCCGAATTCGACCTCAAGCTGGAAACGCCGGAGGACGCCGCGCTCGGCGCCGACTGGCGGCTCGGCCGCACCGCCACCGCGCTGGACACCGCCGGCCGCGCGGTGGTGCTCGACGACGGCGAGCGGATCGTGTCCGACGGCGTGGTGCTGGCGACCGGCGCCCGCGCGCGGCGGCTGCCCGGCCGCCCCTTCGACGGCGTGCACACGCTGCGCACCCTCGACGACGCCATCGCGTTGCGGAAGGCGCTGGTGCCCGGTTCGCGGCTGGTGGTGATCGGGGCCGGCTTCATCGGTTCGGAGATCGCCTCGACGGCCGCGGCGATGGGCATCGAAACCGACGTGGTGGAAGCCGAGGCGTCACCGCTGCACCGGCCGCTCGGCCCGGAGATGGGCCGCGTGTGCGCCCGGCTGCACGCGACCAAGGGCGTCCGGCTGCACACCGGCCACGGGCTGGCCGGGCTGATCGGGAACGGCCGGGTGCGCGCGGTCCGGCTCACCGACGGCCGCGAGCTGCCCGCCGACGTGGTGGTGCTGGGCATCGGCGCGTCCCCGTGCGTGGACTGGCTGATCGGTTCCGGCGTCGAGCTGGCCAACGGGGTGCGCACCGACGCGCGGGGCCTGACGAACGTGCCCGGCGTGGTCGCGGTCGGCGACTGCGCCAACTCCGACCGCGCGCACGCCGGTGGCCCGTCCCGGCTGGAGCACTGGACCAACGCCGTCCAGCAGCCGATCGCCGCGGTGTCGGCCCTGCTGGACCGCGAGTACACCCCGCCTGCCCACCACCGCCTGCCCTACTTCTGGTCCGACCAGTACGGCCACCGCATCCAGTTCGCCGGGCACCGCACCGAGGACAGCACGGTGGAGGTGCTCGAAGGCGAGGTGGCCGAATTCGACTTCCTCGCGCTCTACCGCGACCGCGCCGGCGAGCCGGTGGCCGTGCTCGCGGTGGACCGCGCCCGCTCGTTCGGGCGGTGGCGCCGCCGGCTCGCCGGGCGTCTGTCCACTTCGAACTGACTTTCCCCGAACCGCCGCAGAAAGGACCACCGTGAGTTCCGTCGAAGTTCGCGCCCAGCAGCCGGAGCCCGCCACCAGCCTGATCCCCACCCTGCCCGGGGCCCACTACACCGATCCCGCCCTGTTCGAACGCGAGCAGCAGCGCATCTTCCAGAAGAACTGGTTCGCCGCCGCGCGCAGCAGCGACCTGCCGGAGCCGGGCAAGTTCCGCACGGTGGACGTGGGCGGGGAGAGCGTGCTGATCGTGCGTGGCCGCGACCGCTCGCTGCGGGCGTTCCTCAACGTGTGCCGTCACCGCGGCGCGCGGTTGTGCATGGACGACTCCGGCTCGGTGCGCCGGTCCCTGCAGTGCCCGTACCACGCCTGGACCTACGGCCTGGACGGCAAGCTCATCGCGGCGCCGAACCTGAACTCGATGAACGACGTCAACCGCGACGAGTACGGCCTGATCGGGGTGGCGCTGCGCGAGTGGCTCGGCACGGTGTGGGTGTGCCTGGCCGACGAGCCGCCGTCGTTCGCCGACACCGTGCAGGCCGCGGTCAGCGGCCGCCTCGGCGACGGTGACGTGATCGAGAAGTGGGGCATCGACGAGCTGGCCGTCGGCCGCCGGATCACCTACGACGTCAAGGCGAACTGGAAGCTGATCGTCGAGAACTTCATGGAGTGCTACCACTGCGCCACCATCCACCCGGAGCTGACCGAGGTGCTGCCGGAGTTCGCCGACGGGTACGCGGCGCAGTACTACGTCGGCCACGGCGCCGAGTTCGGTGAGGACATCACCGGGTTCTCCATCGACGGGCAAACCGGTTTCGGCACGCTCGCCGGGGTCGACGAGCACCACGACCGGCGCTACTACGCGATCACGGTCAATCCGCAGGTGTTCATCAACCTGGTGCCCGACCACGTGATCTTCCACCGGATGTACCCGATGGCGGTGGACCGGACGATCGTCGAGTGCGACTGGCTCTATCCGCAGTCGGTGCTCGACAGCGGGGCCGACCTGAGCAAGTCGGTGGAACTGTTCCACCGGGTCAACCAGCAGGACTTCGAGGCCTGCGAACGGTGCCAGCCCGCGATGTCGTCGAAGGCCTACGCGGCGGGCGGCGTGCTGGTGCCCAGCGAGCACCACATCGGCGAGTTCCGCGACTGGGTCGCGGACGCCATCTCCGACTGACGCCCCGAGTCCACCGAAGAAACAGGAGAGAACAGCATGGCCCAGAAAGTCCGCGGCGTGGTCTCGCTCGAAAAGGGCAAGCCGGTCACCGTCGAGACCATCGTGGTGCCCGACCCCGGGCCGGGGGAGGCGGTGGTGCGGGTGCAGGCCTGCGGGGTGTGCCACACCGACCTGCACTACCGCGAAGGCGGCATCAACGACGAGTTCCCGTTCCTGCTCGGCCACGAAGCCGCCGGGGTGGTCGAGTCGGTCGGCGAGGACGTGACCGACGTCGAGCCGGGTGACTACGTGATCCTGAACTGGCGCGCGGTGTGCGGGCAGTGCCGCGCCTGCCGCAAGGGCAAGCCGCAGTACTGCTTCGACACGCACAACGCCACCCAGAAGATGACGCTGACCTCCGGGCAGGAGCTGAGCCCGGCGCTGGGCATCGGCGCGTTCGCGGAGAAGACGCTGGTGGCCGCCGGGCAGTGCACCAAAGTGGACAGCCGGGCGCGGCCGCAGGCGGCCGGCCTGCTCGGCTGCGGGGTGATGGCGGGCATCGGCGCCGCGGTGAACACCGGGCAGGTGGGCCGGGGCGACACGGTGGCGGTGATCGGCTGCGGCGGGGTCGGGGACGCGGCCATCGCCGGGGCGCGCCTGGCCGGGGCGACCACCATCGTCGCGGTGGACCGCGATCCGCGGCAGCTCGACAAGGCCAGGGAGTTCGGCGCCACGCACGTGGTGGACGCGCGCGACCTCGACCCGGTCGAGGCGATCCGCGGGTACACCGGCGGGTTCGGCGCGGACGTGGTGATCGACGCGGTGGGCCGCCCGGAGACCTGGAAGCAGGCGTTCCGCGCCCGGGACCTGGCGGGCACGGTGGTGCTGGTCGGCGTGCCCACGCCCGAGATGAAGGCACCGGACCTGCCGTTCCTGGAGTACTTCTCGCACGGCGGCGCGCTGAAGTCGTCGTGGTACGGCGACTGCCTGCCGTCGCGGGACTTCCCGGCCCTGATCGAGCTGTACCTGCAGGGCCGGCTCCCGCTCGACGCGTTCGTCACCGAGGAGATCGCGCTCGACCACGTCGAGGACGCGTTCGCCCGGATGAAGGAGGGCGGGGTGCTGCGCTCGGTGGTGGTCCTGTGATCGAGCACCTGGTCACCTCCGGCACCTTCTCGCTGGACGGCGGGACGTGGGAGGTCGACAACAACGTCTGGATCGCCGGCGACGAGCGCGAGGTGCTGCTGATCGATCCCGCGCACGACGCGGGCGCGATCGCCGCGCGCGTGGGGGATCGCCGGGTGACCGCGATCGTCTGCACCCACGCCCACGACGACCACGTCGGGCAGGCGCCCGCGCTGGCGGACAGCTTCGGCGCGCCGATCCTGCTGCACCCGGAGGAGGCTCCACTGTGGAAGCTGACCCATCCGGAACGCTTGCCGGACAAGGAACTCACGCACGGCGAGGTGGTCTCCGCCGGTGGCGTGGAGCTGACGGTGCTGGTCACTCCCGGGCATTCGCCCGGTTCGGTGTGCCTGCACGCGCCCGAACTCGGCACGGTGTTCTCCGGGGACACGCTGTTCCGCGGCGGGCCGGGCGCCACCGGCCGCTCGTACTCCGACTTCGGCACGATCATCGAGTCCATCCGGGACACGCTGCTGGTGCTGCCGCCGGAAACCGAGGTCCGGACCGGCCACGGCGAGAGCACCACGATCGGCGCGGAGGCACCGAACCTGCACGAGTGGATCCATCGCGGATTCTGACCGCTTCCGGCCTCTTGACCCGCGCCGACGTGGGCCTTAGCGTGACATTTGATTGATATATCAGAAATCCCGTGGAGATATGACAGGAGTGGGGCCGCATGTCCGTAACCGTTGACCGCCCCGGGACCCAGGGTCCCGAACGGGTGCTCGGCCTGTCGCTGGCGGACGCCGATCCGGAGGTCCACCGGGTGCTCGGGCTGGAGGTGGCGCGGCAGCGGGGCACGCTGGAGATGATCGCCAGCGAGAACTTCGCGCCGCTGAGCGTGCTCGAGGCCCAGGGCTCGGTGCTGACCAACAAGTACGCCGAGGGTTATCCCGGCCGGCGCTACTACGGGGGCTGCGAGCACGTGGACGTGCTGGAGCAGCTGGCCATTGACCGGGTGAAGGCGTTGTTCGGCGCGGAGTTCGCCAACGTGCAGCCGCATTCGGGGGCGCAGGCCAACGCGGCGGTGCTGGCGGCCCTGCTCGAACCGGGGGACACCTTCCTCGGCCTCGACCTCGCGCACGGCGGTCACCTGACCCACGGCATGCGGCTGACCTTCTCCGGCCGGTACTTCGACGCGGTGCCCTACCACGTGCGCGAGGACACCCACCTGGTGGACCTGGACGAGGTGGCGCGGCTGGCCCGCGAGCGGCAGCCGAAGCTGATCATCGCCGGCTGGTCGGCCTACCCGCGGCAACTGGACTTCGCGGCGTTCCGGCGGATCGCCGACGAAACCGGTGCCCTGCTGATGGTGGACATGGCGCACTTCGCCGGGCTGGTGGCGGCCGGGCTGCACCCGAACCCGGTGCCGTACGCCGACGTGGTCACCTCGACCACGCACAAAACGCTCGGCGGCCCGCGTGGTGGTGTGGTGCTGGCGAAGCGGGAACTGGCCAAGAAGCTCAACTCCGCGGTGTTCCCCGGCCTGCAGGGCGGTCCGCTGGAGCACGTGATCGCGGCGAAGGCGGTGGCGTTCAAGCTCGCCGGGGAGCCGGCGTTCCGGCTGCGGCAGGAGCGCACGCTGGCCGGGGCGAAGATCCTCGCCGCGCGGTTGCTGGCCGAGGACCGGGTGGGCGTGGTGTCCGGCGGCACCGACGTGCACCTGGTGCTGGTGGACCTCCGTCACGCCGAACTGGACGGAAAGCAGGCGGAGGACCGGCTGCACCGGGTGGGCATCACGGTCAACCGCAACGCGGTGCCGTTCGACCCGCGCCCGCCGATGGTGGCTTCCGGGGTCCGCATCGGCACCCCGGCGCTGGCCGCCCGCGGTTTCGACGAGGCGGACTTCACCGAGGTCGCCGACATCATCGCGCTCGCGCTGCGGCCGGGGACCGGCGAAGCCGGGCTCGCCGCACTGGCCGACCGGGTCGCCGCGCTCGCCGCCCGCCACCCCCTCTACCCGGAGCTGACGGCATGACCACCGACACGAACCCGCCGGGCGCGGACCTGCCCGAGCACCCGGACTTCCTCTGGCGCAACCCGGAGCCGAAGAAGACCTACGACGTGGTGATCGTCGGCGGTGGCGGGCACGGCCTGGCCACCGCGCACTACCTGGTGAAGAACCACGGCATCACCAACATCGCGGTGCTGGAGAAGGGCTGGCTCGCGGGCGGCAACATGGCCCGCAACACCACGCTGATCCGGTCGAACTACCTGTGGGACGAGTCCGCCGCGATCTACGAGCACTCCCTGAAACTGTGGGAAGGCCTGGAGGACGACCTCGGTTACCCGATCCTGTTCTCCCAGCGCGGGGTGCTCAACCTGGCGCACACCGAGCAGGACGTCCGCGACTCGGTCCGCCGCGTCGAGGCCAACAAGCTCAACGGCATCGACGCGGAGTGGCTGGGGCCGGACGAGGTCAAGCGGATCTGCCCGATCATCAACACCTCCGCAGACATCCGCTACCCCGTGCAGGGCGCGACCTACCAGCCGCGCGCGGGCATCGCCAAGCACGACTACGTGGCCTGGGGCTTCGCGCGCCGCGCCGACGAAGCCGGGGTGGACCTGATCCAGGACTGCGAGGTCACCGGGTTCACTGTGGACGGTGACCGGGTGACCGGGGTGCGCACCAGCCGCGGTGACATCGGCTGCGGCACGGTGGCGCTGTGCGCGGCCGGGCACACCTCGGTGCTGCTGGACCAGCTCGGCGTCCGCGCGCCGTTGCAGTCACATCCCTTGCAGGCGCTGGTTTCCGAGCTGCTGGAGCCGGTGCACCCGACGATCGTGATGTCCAACGCGGTGCACGTGTACGTGTCGCAGGCGCACAAGGGCGAACTGGTGATGGGCGCCGGGGTGGACGCCTACAACGGCTACGGGCAGCGCGGCGCGTTCCACATCATCGAACGGCAGATGGCCGCCGCGGTGGAGCTGTTCCCGGTCTTCGCCCGCGCGCACCTGCTGCGGTCGTGGGCGGGCATCGTGGACGTCACCCCGGACGCGAGCCCGATCGTCGGGCACACGCCGTACGAGAACGTCTTCGTCAACGCCGGCTGGGGGACCGGTGGCTTCAAGGCGACCCCCGGCATCGGCTGGTGCTTCGCGCACACCGTCGCGCACGGCGAACCGCACCCGTACGTCCGCCCGTTCGGCCTGGACCGGTTCACCACCGGCGCGCTGGTCGACGAACACGGCGCCGCCGCCGTGGCCCACTGAAGGCGAGGACAACCATGCAACTGATCCACTGCCCCTGGTGCGGCCCCCGCGAGGAGGTCGAATTCCACTACGGCGGCCAGGACGGGATCGCCTATCCCGACCGGCCCGCCGACCTGTCCGACCAGGAATGGGCCGAGTACGTGTTCTACCGCGACAACCCGAAGGGCACCTTCGCCGAGCGGTGGAGCCATGCCGCGGGCTGCCGCCGCTGGTTCACCGCCGTGCGCGACACGCACACCTACCGCTTCCTGAGCACCAGCAAGCCGCGGCCGAAGGAGGTGCGGGTATGAGCCGGGTCCAGGGGTACGGCCGCGTCGATCGCGGCCGCACGCTCTCGTTCACCTTCGACGGCCGCACCTACACCGGGCATCCCGGCGACACGCTCGCGTCGGCGCTGCTGGCCAACGGCGTGCACCTGGTCGGCACCAGCGTCAAGCTCGGCCGCCCGCACGGCATCAGCGCGGCGTGGACCGAGGACGCCACGGCGCTGGTGCAGATCGAACGGCCGTTCCCGGAGCCGATGCTGCAGGCCACGACGGTCGAGCTGGTGGACGGACTGGTCGCGCGCGGGGTCAACGGGCAGGGCCGCCTCGCCGGCACCGCCGACCCGGACCGCTACGACCGCAAGCACACGCACACCGACACGCTGGTGATCGGCGCCGGTCCGGCCGGGCTGCTCGCCGCGCTCGGTGCCGCGCGTGCCGGGGAGGACGTGGTGCTGGTCGACGACCGGCCCGCCGCGGGCGGCAGCCTGACCGGCACCGAGTCGATCGGCGGCCGTCCCGCGCTCGAGTTCGTCGCGGACGTGGTCGCGGAACTGGCGGAACTCGGTGTCCGGCACCTCCAGCGCACCACCGCGTTCGGCCAGTACGACGACGGTTTTGTGCTCGCGCTGGAACGCCGGACCGACCACCTCGGTGCCGCGGCGCCCGCGCATCGCAGCCGCCAGCGCGTGCACCGCATCCGCGCGCTGAAGGTGGTGGTCGCCACCGGCGCGCAGGAACGGCCGATCGTGTTCGAGGACAACGACCGCCCCGGCATCATGCTGGCTTCGTCGGCGCGTGACTACCTGCACCGGTACGGCGTGCTCGCCGGACGCGAGATCGTGGTGTTCACCAGTGACGACGCCGCCTACGCCGCCGCGATCGACCTGGCCGGGGCGGGTGCCCGCGTGACCATGCTCGACGTGCGCGAGAACCCGCCGCGCGACTGGGAAACCCGCGCTGACGAAGCCGGGATCCTGGTGCACCCGGCGTCCGTGGTCACCGGGACCGAGGGGGAGGAGCGGGTGCGGGCCGTGCTCGCGCGCACCGCCGACGGCGGGGTCCGGCTGCCCGCCGACCTGCTGCTGGTCTCCGGCGGCTGGAACCCGGTGGTGCACCTGTTCAGCCACGTCCGCGGGGCGCTGGCCTACGACCCGTCGCTCGGCGCGTTCCGGCCGTCCGGTTCGCTGCCGGGGGTCACCGTGATCGGCGCGGCCAACGGCACCCTGGACCTGGCGGGCGTGCTGCGCGAGGGCGCCGGGCCGGACGCCCCGGCGGCCGGTCCGGAACCGGCCCGCACGCCCACGTCAGTGGTGTGGCGCACCGACGGCGACCCGGACCGCCAGTTCGTCGACCTCCAGCGCGACGCCACGGTGACCGACATCGGCCGCGCGGTGGGCGCCGGACTGCGCTCGGTCGAGCACGTCAAGCGGTACACCACCATCGGCACCGCGCACGACCAGGGCAAGACCTCCGGGGTGATCGCCTCGGGCATCACCGCCGAGCTGCTCGGAGTGTCCATTGAGGACCTCGGCACCACCACCTTCCGGCCGCCGTACACCCCGGTCGCGTTCGCCGCGCTGGCCGGGCGGTCGCGGGGCGGCCTGTTCGACCCCGAGCGGGTCACGCCGCTGCACGACTGGCACGTCGAGGCGGGCGCGGTGTTCGAGGACGTCGGGCAGTGGAAGCGCGCGCGGTACTACCCGAAGCCCGGCGAGGACATGGATGCCGCCGTGCTGCGTGAATGCGCGGCGGCCCGCTCCGCGGCCGGCCTGCTCGACGGGTCCACCCTCGGCAAGATCGACGTGCAGGGCCCGGACGCCGGGGTGCTGCTGGATCGCTTGTACACCAACATGATGAGCACGCTCAAGGTCGGCCGCGTGCGGTACGGCGTGATGTGCGGCAACGACGGCATGGTGCTCGACGACGGCACCGTGCTGCGGATCGACGAGAACCGGTTCCTGCTCACCACGACCACCGGTGGCGCGGCCACGGTGCTGGAGTGGATGGAGGAATGGCTCCAGACCGAATGGCCCGAGCTGCGCGTGCACCTGACCTCGGTCACCGAGCAGTGGTCGGTGTTCCCGGTGGTCGGCCCGCGGTCGCGGGACGTGGTCGGCGAGGTCTTCACCGAGCTGGACGTGTCCAACGAGGCGTTCCCGTTCATGTCGTGGCGCGACACCACGCTCGACGGCGTGCCGGTGCGTGTCGCCCGCATCTCGTTCTCCGGTGAGCTGGCCTACGAGGTCAACGTCGGCTCGTGGTACGCGCGGGCGCTGTGGGAACGGCTGCTGGCGGCGGGGGAGAAGCACGGGATCACGCCGTACGGCACGGAAACCATGCACGTGCTGCGCGCGGAGAAGGGTTACCCGATCATCGGGCAGGACACCGACGGCACGGTCACCCCGCAGGACCTCGGCATGAGCTGGGCGGTGTCGAAGAAGAAAGAGGACTTCGTCGGCAAGCGCTCCTTCACCCGGCCGGAGAACCTGAACCCGCAACGGAAGCAGTTCGTGTCGCTGCTGCCCACCGACGGCCGCACCAAGCTGCCGGAGGGTTCGCAGATCGTCGAGCTGTACGAGGACGGCAAGCTGCCCGAGCCGCCCGTGCCGATGCTCGGGCACGTCACCTCCAGTTACCACAGCGCGGAACTCGCGCGCCCGTTCGCGCTCGCGCTGGTGAAGAACGGCCGCGCGCGCATCGGCGACGTGGTGCACGTGCCGGTGGACGGCGCGCTCGTGCCCGCGCTGATCGGCGAAACCGTGCTGGTCGATCCGGAAGGAGCCCGCCGCGATGGCTGACACCCTCTACCGCACGCACCCGCTGGAGCACCGGCGGGAAGCGCTGGCCGGGCTGCCCGCCGGGCTCACCGCGTATCCGGAAGACCTGTTCGCGGCGGTGGACCTGCGGGTCGATCCCGCCGGGCCGGGGGCCGAGGCGGTCGGCCGCGCGCTCGGCACCGCGCTGCCGGTCGAACCCAACACCTGGACCCACACCACCGACGGCCAGGTCGTCTGGCTCGGTCCCGACGAGTGGCTGGTGACCAGCTCGACCGCGCAACCCCAGCAGTTCGAGCAGGAACTGGGCTGGGTCGTGTCGGCCTTCGACGGCGCGGCGGTGGACGTCTCCGCGCAGCGCACCAGCATCCGGCTGCGCGGGGAACTGGCCAGGGAACTGCTTTCGCTGGGCTGCGCCCTCGATCTGCGGCCCACCGCGTTCGGGCCCGGCGCCTGCGCGCAGACCCAGCTCGGCCAGGCCGGCGTGCTGCTGCTCGCGCTCGGCGACGGCGACTTCCGCGTGTTCGTGCGGCAGTCCTTCGCCACCTATCTCGCCGACTGGGTGCTCGACGCCGCCGAAGACTTTTCAGACTTCCGGAAGGAGACCTGACATGAGCACCACGCCTCGCGTTGTCATCATCGGAGCCGGGATCGTCGGCGCCAACCTGGCCGACGAGCTGACCGGGCGCGGCTGGCACCGGGTCACCGTGCTCGACCAGGGCCCGCTGCCGCTGACCGGCGGCTCCACCTCGCACGCACCCGGCCTCGTCTACCAGACCAACGCGTCCAAGACGATGACCGAATTCGCCGCCTACACCGTGGACAAGCTGCTGGGTCTCGACGTGGACGGTGCCTGGTGCTTCAACCAGGTCGGCGGCCTGGAGGTCGCGACCACACCGGAGCGCCTGGCCGATCTGCACCGCAAGCAGGGCTGGGCCCTGTCCTGGGGCGTGCCCGCCGAGGTGGTCGATCCGGCCCGGTGCGCCGAGCTGCATCCCTTGCTGGACAAGGAAAAGGTGCTCGGCGGCCTGCACACGCCGACCGACGGGCTGGCCAAGGCGTCCCGCGCGGTGGTCGCGCTGGCCGCCCGCGCCGAGTCGCGCGGCGCGGTGTTCCGCGGCTCGACCCGCGTCACCGACGTTCTGCAGCAGGGCGGCCGGGTCACCGGCGTGCGCACCGACGCCGGTGACGAGATCCCGGCCGACATCGTGGTGTCCTGCGCGGGATTCTGGGGTCGCGCGGTCGGCGAGCTGGTCGGCATGAAGGTGCCGCTGCTGCCGCTGGCCCACCAGTACGCCCGCACGAGCCAGCTGCCCGAGCTGGTCGGCCGCAACGACGAGCTGATCGAGGCGCGCCTGCCGATCCTGCGGCACCAGGACCACGACCTGTACTACCGCGAGCACAACGACTGCCTCGGCATCGGCACCTACGCCCACCGCCCGATGCCCGCCCGGCTGAGCGACCTGCCCGAGGTGGACAGCCTGAGCGAGCAGGCCATGCCGTCGATGCTGCCGTTCACCGAGGAGGACTTCGCACCGTCGTGGGAGCACAGCCGGGCGCTGCTGCCCGCGTTGCGCGACGCCAAGGTGGAAACCGGGTTCAACGGGGTGTTCTCGTTCACCCCGGACAACGGCCCGCTGCTCGGCGAGTCGCCGGACGTGGCCGGGTTCTGGATCGCCGAGGCGGTGTGGGTGACGCATTCGGCCGGGGTGGCGAAGGCGGTCGCGCAGCTGCTCGTGGACGGCCGCAGCGAGGTCGAGCTGCACGGCTGCGACGTCAACCGGTTCGATGAACTGCAGACCACCGACGCCTACGTGGACGAGACCGCGCAGCGGAACTTCGTGGAGATCTACGACGTGCTGCACCCGTTGCAGCCCAAGCTTTCCCCGCGTGAGCTGAAGGTCAGCCCGTTCTACGCGCGGCAGCAGGAACTGGGCGCGTTCTTCCTCGAAGCCCACACCTGGGAGCGGCCGCACTGGTACGAAGCCAACGCCCGGCTGGTCAAGGAGCTGCCGCCGGAGTGGCAGCCGCCGTCGCGGGACGCGTGGTCGTCGATGTTCCACTCGCCGATCGCGGCGGCCGAGGCGTGGAAGACGCGCACGGCGGTGGCGATGTACGACATGACCCCGCTCAAGCGGATCGAGGTCTCCGGCCCTGGCGCGACGGAGTTCCTGCAGCGCCTGACCACCGGCAAGATGGACAAGTCGGTCGGCTCGGTGACCTACACGCTGTTGCTCGACCGCGCGGGCGGGATCCGCTCGGACCTGACCGTGGCCCGCCTCGGCGAGAACGTGTTCCAGGTGGGCGCGAACGGGAACCTCGACGTGGACTACTTCCGCCGCCAGGCTCCGGCCGACCACAGCGTGCAGATCCGCGACATCACCGGCGGTACCTGCTGCATCGGCGTCTGGGGACCGCTGGCACGGGAGCTGGTGCAGCCACTGGCGGACGCCGACTTCTCGCACGAAGCGCTGAAGTACTTCCGGCTGCGGCACGCGCACCTGGCGGGCATCCCGGTCACCGCGATGCGACTGTCCTATGTGGGCGAACTCGGCTGGGAGCTGTACACCAGCGCCGAATACGGCAGGCGGCTGTGGGACGTGCTGTGGGAGGCCGGGCAGCCGCTCGGCGTGATCGCCGCCGGGCGGGCCGCGTTCAACAGCCTGCGCCTGGAGAAGGGCTACCGGGCGTGGGGGAGTGACATGACCACCGAGCACAACCCCTACGAAGCGGGGCTCGGGTTCGCGGTGAACAAGAAGAAGACCGGGTACGTCGGCCACGAGGCGATCGCCGGGCTGGAGCACGAGACGCCCGCGCGCCGGCTGGCCTGCCTCACCGTGGACGACGGGCGGAGCGTGGTGCTCGGCCACGAACCGGTGTTCCTGGACGGCCAGCCCGCCGGTTATGTCACCTCGGCCGCGTTCGGGCACACCAT
Organism: Amycolatopsis albispora; assembly: GCF_003312875.1. Lineage (NCBI taxonomy): Bacteria > Bacillati > Actinomycetota > Actinomycetes > Pseudonocardiales > Pseudonocardiaceae > Amycolatopsis > Amycolatopsis albispora. Next base: position 2,094,314 of record NZ_CP015163.1, on the reverse strand, counting down.
CGGCAAGCCGATCGCCTACGCCTGGCTCCCGTCGTCGGCGGTGGAGGGCACGTCGGTGGAGATCCAGTACTTCGGGCGGAAGGTGCGTGCCACCGTCACCGCCGAACCGCTGGTGGACCCGGAAATGACCCGCATCCGCCGATGATCACGACCCGCTCAGAGGATCGCGCGGATCGCCTTCTCGAAGCCGGTGACGTGGTCGCGGGCCAGGGTGGCGGCCCGCGCACCGTCGCCGGCGGCGATGGCTTCGAGCAGGCCGGCGTGCTCGCCGATGTGCGCGTCGAAGTGGCTGACCCGGTCCAGGAACAGGCAGAAGATCCTGGTCGCGAGGTTGTTGTACCGGACGAGCGTGTCTTCCAGGTGCGGGTTGCCCGCGGCCCGGTAGAACGCGCGGTGGACGCGCATGTCCCAGTGCATCAGCTCGTCGCGGGCCAGGGTGTGCACGTCGTTGGTCCGGATCGTCTCGGCGAGTTCGGCCAGCTTGGCGCGTGCCGCGTCGCCGGACTTCTCGGCGGCGCGGCGCGCGGCGACCGGTTCGAGCTGCACGCGGATCTCGGAGATGTAGGCCAGGTCGGTGATGTCCACGCCGGTGGCGAAGGTGCCGCGGCGGGGATAGGAGACCACCAGGCGGTCGATCTCGAGCCGCTTGAGCGCCTCGCGGACCGGGGTCCGGCCGACGCCGAGGGACTCGGCCACCGCGACGTCGTCGATCGGGGCCATGGGCGGGATCTCGAGCATGATCAGCCGGTCGGTGAGCGCGGCGTAGGCGCGGTCGGCCAGCGAGGCGGGCTGCCGCTCGAGCTCGTCAGGGGCGATGGTCACCGGCCCAGCTTAGTGCAGATTGATATATGAGTTGGAGCGCCGATGACCATTTCCGTGTTCGACCTGTTCAAAGTCGGGATCGGGCCGTCCAGCTCGCACACCGTCGGCCCGATGCGGGCGGCCTGGCTTTTTGTCACCCGGTTGAGGGAGTCCGGGCGGCTGGAGCGCGTGGCCCGCGTGCGCTGTGAGCTGTTCGGCTCGCTCGGCGCCACCGGGCACGGCCACGGCAGCGTGAAGGCCGTTGTGCTCGGCCTGTCCGGGGAGCAGCCGCAGCTGGTCGATCCGGTGGCGGCGGACCCGGCGGTGGCCGCGGTGCGGGCCGGGCACCGCATCCAGCTCGGCGGCAAGCACGAGATCGGCTTCTCCCCGGACGACGACGTGGTGCTGCACCGGCGGGCCCGCCTCGACTTCCACAGCAACGGCATGGTGTTCACCGCCTTCGACGGCACCGGCGCCGAGGTCGACCGGCGCGAGTACTACTCCGTCGGCGGCGGCTTCGTGCTGGACGAGGACGAGGCCGGGCGGCCCGTGCTGGCCGAGGACCCGACGCCGGTCCGCTACCCGTTCACCACCGGCGACGAGCTGCTGGCGCTGACGGCGGAGACCGGCCTGCGGATCAGCGACCTGATGCTGGCCAACGAGCGGTCGTGGCGCGGGGAACCGGAGATCCGCGCCGGGCTGCTGCACATCTGGTCGGTGATGCGCGAGTGCGTGGACCGCGGCACGCGCACCGGCGGCACGCTGCCCGGCGGGCTCCAGGTCCGCCGCCGGGCAGCCGCCCTGCGCGACCGGCTGGAGTCCGGTGTGGACGACCACGATCCGTTGCACGCCATGGAATGGGTCACCTTGTTCGCGCTCGCGGTGAACGAGGAGAACGCCGCGGGCGGCCGGGTGGTCACCGCGCCCACCAACGGCGCGGCGGGCATCGTGCCCGCGGTGCTGCACTACGGCGCCCGGTTCCTGCCGGGCTTTGGCGACGAGGACGTGGTGCGGTTCCTGCTCACCGCCGGCGCGATCGGCCTGCTGTTCAAGGAGAACGCCTCCATCTCCGGTGCCGAGGTCGGCTGCCAGGGCGAGGTCGGCTCGGCCTGCTCGATGGCGGCGGCCGGGCTGGCCGAGGTGCTCGGCGGCTCGCCGGAGCAGGTGGAGAACGCCGCCGAGATCGGCATCGAGCACAACCTGGGCCTGACCTGCGACCCGGTCGGCGGGCTGGTGCAGATCCCGTGCATCGAGCGCAACGCGGTGGCCTCGGTCAAGGCGATCACCGCGGCGCGCATGGCGGTGCGGGGCGACGGGGCGCACCACGTCTCGCTGGACAAGGCGATCAAAACCATGCGCGAGACCGGCGCGGACATGAAGGACAAGTACAAGGAGACCGCCCGTGGCGGGCTGGCTCTCAACATCGTCGAATGCTGACCAGAACAGCCGAGGAGAATGCCGTGAGCGTCACCTTCACCCTCACCCTGAGCTGCCCCAACCGCACCGGCATCGTGCGCGCGGTCAGCGGGTACCTGTTCGAGCAGGGCTGCGACATCGGCGAGCACCGGCAGTTCGACGACAACGTCAGCGACCGGCTGTTCATGCGGACCCAGGTCACCGCGCCGGCGGACGCCGATCTCGACCGGATCTCGGCGGACTTCGCGCCGGTCGCCGCCGAGTTCGGCATGACCTACGAGTTCAGCGCGAACCACGACGCCCGGATCCTGGTCATGGTGTCGAAGCTGGGCCACTGCCTCAACGACCTGATCTTCCGGTGGCGCGCGGGCAGCCTCGGCGCCGACATCGTGGCCGTGGTGTCCAATCACGAGGACCTGCGCCCGATGGCCGAGTCGGCCGGGCTGCCGTTCGCGCACATCCCGGTCACCCCGGAAACCAAGGAGGCGGCCGAGGCGGAACTGCTGCGGCTGGTCGACGACTACGAGGCCGAGCTGGTGGTGCTCGCGCGTTACATGCAGATCCTGTCCGACGCCACCAGCAAGGCGCTGTACGGGCGCGCGATCAACATCCACCACTCGTTCCTGCCCGGGTTCAAGGGCGCCAAGCCCTACCACCAGGCCTACGACCGGGGCGTGAAGCTGGTCGGGGCCACCGCGCACTACGTCACGTCCGATTTGGACGAAGGCCCGATCATCGAGCAGGAGGTGATCCGGATCGACCACACGCACGACCCGCGGGCCCTGCAGACCGTCGGCCGTGACGCCGAAGCGCTCGCCCTGTCGCGGGCGGTGCGCTGGCACTGCGAACGCCGGGTGCTGCTCAACGGCCAGCGCACGGTGGTTTTCCCGTGACGGCTCACCTGTCCGGGTGAGCACGGGGTGAATTCACCCCATCCGGGGCTTGGGGCCGATATCCGGTTTGGACTCTTCGCGGCCGTGGTTAACCCCTACCGACCGGCCGGGAAAACCGGCCGCGGCGAAGGAGTGCGAATGAATTTGTTCGACAAGGCAAAAGAGGCGATCGGCAACAACCCGGACAAGGCCGAGCAGGGCATCGACAAGGCCGCCGACGCGGCCAAGTCCCGCTTCGGCGACCACGCCGACAAGGTGGACCAGGCCTCGGACAAGGCAAAGGACTACCTGCGCCGGGACGACAACCAGCAGAACCCCGACAACCCCGCTGGCCCCTGAAGTCGCCCGGTGGTGGCGCGGTTTACGGCCGCGCCACCACCGTCACGGCGTGAGCGGGGGATAGGCGACCCCGGTCAGCTCCGCCGAAATCGCCCACAAGCGTTCCCGCAGTTCCACGTCGTGTGCGCGGGCGCTCGCGGTGACGCGGTCCGGGAAACCGCGGATTTCGAACAGTCCCGCCGGGCCGGAGTAGTCACCACCCCGCACGGCCGGATCGGTGGCCGCGCGCAGCGTCGGCAGCGCGCCCATGGCCGGTGTCCGGCCGAAAACCCGTGCTGGCGCCGCCAGCTTCGACCGAGCGTAGGCACCACCGCCCGAGCAGCCGGTCGAGCCGATGCCCGATGAACGCGAAGTGGCCGAGGTGGTTGACGCCGAACTGCACCTCGAACCCCTCCTCCGTGCGGCCGGTCACGCCCGCGTTGTTCACCAGCAGGTCGATGCGCTCGTGCCGGGCGCGGATCTCGTCGGCGGCCGCGCGCACCGACTCCAGCGACGCCAGTCGCACCACCTCGGTCCGGCCCCCGATGCGCGCGGCCGCCGCCTCCGCCCGCTGGGGATTCCGGCAGGCGAGCACCACCAGCGCGCCGCGGTCGGCACGCTGTACCGGCACTTCCCGACGAAGAACGACCTGGTCCAGGCGATCGTGGCCGAACTGGCCGCCACCATCGACGGCACGCTCGACGCCCCGTTCGACGAGATCGCCGCCCTGCTGCACCTGCCAAGCAGGCGCTGGGCCGGTTGGTGGCGGACGCTCATCGCGACGGCGCGTTGCGGCCGGACGTCACGGTCGACGACGTCGCGCTCCTGCTGGCGACCTCACCCGGCGCGGAAGTGCCCCGCGCGGCGCGGGAGCGCTGGGTGGCCCTGGCGCGACAGGACTTGTATAACGCCCTATTCAGCACCGCTATAAGCGCCGATGTGCCACATCGATCCCTAAAAAGACGTTAGCCGGGGATGTGAGGGAGTGTTACGGTACATTCATGACCACGATCTACAAGACGGAGACCGGCCGCCAGGAGATCCTGCGCGGCTACGAGCAGGTCCTGTCGAACTGGCCCGTTCCCGCCGAGCGCCGCCACGTGCCGACCGGTGAAGGCGACACGTTCGTGCTCGTGTGCGGGCCGGAGGACGCGCCGCCGCTGGTGCTGCTGCACGGCTCCGGCTCGAACGCGGCGATGTGGGCCGGTGACGTCACGGCCTGGTCGGAGCACTTCCGGGTGTTCGCCATCGACCTGATCGGCGAGCCGGGCCTGTCCGCGCCTTCGCGTCCGCCGCTGGACTCCGAGGCGCACGCGCGGTGGCTGGACGAGGTTCTGGCGCAGCTCGGCGTCGGCAGCGTTTCGCTCGTGGGCATCTCACTCGGCGGCTGGCTGGCGCTCGACTACGCGACCCGGCGGCCGGAGCGCGTGGCGCAGCTGGTCCTGCTGTGCCCGGGTGGTGTCGGCCGCCAGAAGTTCGGCTACCTGCTGCCGGTCCTGTGCTACAAGGCGTTCGGGAAGTGGGGCGTGCGCCGCTCGATCAAGGCGGTCGCGGGCGTCGACCCGGCCGAGCTGCCGGAGGTCGCGGACTACCTCACGCTGATCTTCACGCACTTCCTGCCCCGCCGGGACAGGCTGCCGCTGTTCTCCGACGAAGCCCTGCGCGGGCTGAAGATGCCGGTGCTGGTGATCGCCGGCGCGCGTGACGCGATGTTCGACTCGCACGACACGGCCAAGCGCATCCAGGAAAACGTGCCGCACGCGAAGGTGACCGTGCTGCCGGACGTCGCGCATTCCATCGTCGGCCAGACCGGGCCGATCCTGGATTTCCTGCGCGTCAAAGCGCGTTGACCAGCTCCCCGAGTCCGCCGAACCGGCCGTCGAAAGCGTCGCCGCCCGCGGGCGGATCCCCGCCGGGGCGCTCGACGTAGGCGGTCCGCAGGCCCGCCGCCTGGGCAGCACGCAGGTCCCAGGCGTGCGCGGCCACCATCAGCACGCGGTCCGGCGGGCACCCGGCGGTGTCGATGGCGAGCCGGTAGACCTCGGGAGCGGGTTTGCAGGCCCGCGCGGTTTCGCCGGAAAGTGCCTGGTGCCAGCGAAGCCCGGCGTGCGCGCTGAGGCGCAGCAACGCCACGCGGCTGGCGTTGGAGAGTCCGACCACGGCGAACCGCCGGGCGAGTTCGCCGAGTCCGGCGGCGGAATCGGGCCAGGCGGGCAACCGCTGACCGGCGGTGGCGAGCCGGGCGACGGCCGCGGGCTCGGTGATCCCGGCGCGGGCGGCGACCTGCTCGGCGGCTTCCCGGTCGATGACCTCGGAGTTGGCGTACGCGCGCTGCCCTTCGGCGATCCGCCGTTGCTCGGTCTCGACGTGGCGCTGCCACACGGTGACCAGTTCGTCGTCGCCGAGCGCCGCGCGCAGGCCGCCGGGTTCGTCGACCAGCGTGCCGAGCACGTCGAAGACCACCACCTCGATACCGCCGATCCCGGCCATGGGCCCTCCCGTCGTCACCGGTTCAACTGGTGACGATGTTGCCAGCCGCCGGCGTCACCGGTCAAGATGGTGACGTGGACTTCGCCTTTGTCAGCGGCAACCCGGCCCTCGACCTGGCGGGCACGGTGGGCTCGCGGCGGGACAACCCGGTCGACCTGCTGGCCACCCCCGCCGATCTCGAGCGCTGGGTGACCGAGTGCGACGAGCTGCCGGACGACGTGACCGCCGACGACGCCACCTTCGAGGCGGCGTTGTCGGTGCGGGAAGCGCTCTACCGGCTCGCGCTCGACCGCGTGCTCGGCCGGTCGTTCGATCCGGGCAGCCTCGCGCTGGTCAACCACACCGCGGCCGGTCCCGTGCCGGTGATGACGCTCGGGGACGCGGGCGTCGAGCTGTCCGGCGACCTGCGTGCCGCGCTCACCCACGTGGCCAGGAGCGGCATCACGCTGCTCGCCGATCGTGACGCCTGCCTGAAGGAATGCGGGCGCGCCGGGTGCACCCGGATCTACGTCGATCGCTCGCGGGGAGCCCGGCGCACCTGGTGCGGCATGGACGAATGCGGCAACCGGGTGAAGGCCGCCGCCTACCGCGCCCGCCGCCGGGCCGCCTCGGCTTGACCCGTCGCGCAACTACCGACGGGCACGGTTGCCTACGATGCAACCGTGCCCGACCAGCTCGATCTGAACCTGCTGCGGGTGTTCGACGCGCTGCTGAAGGACGGCAGCGTCACCGCCGCGGCCGAACGCCTCCACCTGTCCATTCCGGCGACCAGCCGCGCGCTGGGCAGGCTGCGGCGGGCGATGGGCGACCCGATCCTGGTGCGCGCGGGCCGCGGCATGGCGCCGACGCCGTTCGCGCTCCGGGCCGCGCCCCGCGTGCGGTCGCTGCTCGACGAGGCGGCCGCCCTGATCAGCGCCGACCGTGAGATCACCGTCGCCGAACTCGACCGCACCTTCACCATCCGGATCAACGACGGCGTGGCCGCGACACTGGCGACGGCCGCGGTGGCGGCCACCTCCGCCGCCGCGCCCGGCGTGGTCCTGCGTTTTGTCACCGAGGGCAGCGAAAGCGCCGAGGCGCTGCGTGACGGTTCGGTGGACCTGGACATCGGGGCGGGCGCACCGGCCTCGCCCGACATCCGGTCGGCGCTGCTCTACCGAGAGCAGGTGGTCGGCATCGTGCGCGAGGGCAGCCCGCTGGGCCGTCACCGGCGGCCGACGCTGGCGCAACTGTGCCGCCACCCCCATGTTTCGGCGTCCCGGCGGGGGCTGACGCGCGGTCCGCTCGACGACGTGCTCGCGGCGGCCGGGCTGCGGCGGCACGTGGCCGCGGTGGTGCCCACGTCGGCTGTCGCGGCGTTCCTGGTCGCGTCGAGTGACTACGTCGGGCTCGTGCCGCAGCGTCTCGCCGAGCAGTACGGGGAAGCGCTCGGCCTCCGCTGGTTCCCCATCGCCGCTGATCTGCCCGAGATCGAGGTGCGGCAGCTGTGGCACGCGCGGCTCGACGCCGACCCGGCGCACCGCTGGCTGCGCACCACTTTCCGCGACGCACGGTGACCATCTCGATCGTCCACTGTGGACGATCCGAACCCGGGCGATTGACGGGTCCGGGGCGCCGGTAGTAGCTTGCGAAGTCCGCGATTGGACTAGACCATGCGGTGGGGGGTCTTCCGCCCGCCAGCCTCCTTCGACAGGAAGAGGTCATCGTGCCGAGAGGGCATGCGAGCAGTCGTACCAAGGGGATCAGAGCGCTCACGCTCACCTGTGCCGGTCTGCTGGGGGCCGGAGTGCTGTCGGCGGCGGTGCCGGCGACCGCGACCGAAGCACACGGCGCGGACACCGCCGTGGCCGCGCGCGCACTGCGCGGGATGACGCTGGAGCAGAAGATCGGGCAGTTGTTCGTGGTCACCGTCTACGGCAAGTCGGCGACCGACGCGCACCCGATGAACCAGCAGATGTACGGGGTGGCGACGCCGGCCGAGGTGGTGCGAAAGCACCAGGTGGGCGGGGTCATCTACTTCAACAACGACGACGCCGACAACGTGGACGACCCGGCGCAGCTGGCCCGGTTCTCCAACGGCCTGCAGCGCGCGGCGCTGTCTTCGGGCGCGCACATCCCGCTGATCACCTCGATCGACCAGGAAGGCGGGCAGACCACCAGGATCAGCGCGCCCGCCACGGAATATCCGAGCAGCATGGCGGTCGGCTCGACGCGTTCGGCCGAGAACGCCAGGAAGCTGGCCGCGGTCAACGCCCGCGAGCTGCGGGCGATGGGCATCAACCAGAACTTCGCCCCGGTGGCGGACGTCAACTCGAACCCGCTGAACCCGGTGATCGGCACCCGGTCGTTCTCCTCGCAGCCGGGGCTGGCCAGTGAGCTGGTGGCCGCGGAGGTCCAGGGGTACCAGAACTCGGGCAGGCGGACCGAGACCGTGTCGACCTCGGCGAAGCACTTCCCCGGCCACGGCGACGCGGACACCGACAGCCACACCGGGCTGCCGATCATCAACCGCAGCGAGGCCGACTGGCGCAAGATCGACCTGCCGCCGTTCCAGGCCGCGATGGCGCAGGGCGCGGACTCGATCATGAGCGCGCACATCTCGATGCCGAGCCTCGACCCGTCGGGTGCGCCCGCGACGCTGTCCAAGCCGATCATGACCGGGCTGCTGCGTGACGAACTGGGTTACGACGGCGTGGTGGTCACCGACGCGCTGCGGATGGACGCGATCCGGAAGCTGTACCCGGACGAGGAGGCCCCGGTGCTGGCGCTCGAGGCCGGTGCCGACCAGATGCTGCTGCCGGGTGACTTCGCGGCCGCGGTCAAGGGTGTCTCGGACGCGGTGAAGACCGGCAGGCTGTCGGAGGAGCGCATCGAGCAGAGCGTGCTGCGGGTGCTGAAGCTGAAGGTCAAGCGGGGCATCTTCACCAAGCCGCTGGTGGACGAGCGGGCGGTCGGCAAGATCGTGGGCAGCAAACAGCACCGCGCGGCCATCGCGAAGATCACCGACCAGGCGACCACGGTGCTGCGCAACGACGCCGGCCTGCTGCCGCTGAAGCAGCCGGGCAAGGTGCTGGTCACCGGCTGGAGCAAGGCCGACTTCCCGGGTTACCCGGCGGATCCGGTCACGTCGCTGGCCAAGCAGCTGTCCGGCACGGCCAAGCCGACGGGCGAGAACCCGGCCGAGGCCGACATCGCCGCGGCGGTCGAGGCGGCGAAGCAGGCGGACACGGTGGTGGTGCTGGCGAACGGGCTGCGCACCAGCCCGGCGCAGGTTTCGCTGCTGAAGGCCGTGCAGGCGACCGGCAAGCCGGTGGTCGCGGTGTCCATCCAGGAGCCGTACGACCCCGCCTTCGCCGATGCCGCCACCTGGGTGGCCACCTACGACTGGCGTGACGTGTCGATGTCCACGCTGAGCAAGGTGCTGCTGGGCAAGCTTTCCCCGTCGGGCAAGCTGCCGGTCGACATCCCGGCGGCCGGGGACCCGGGGCAGCTCCTGTTCCCGTTCGGGCACGGGCTGACCTGGTAAGCACTTCCCGAGTCAGGACAGCGAAGGCCGCCTCGCCGAGGCGGCCTTCGCCGTCTACAGCAGTGACCAGGCGCTGGTGAGGGCGTCGCGGAGGATCTGGGTCATTTCGTCGAACTGGGCCTGGCCGCAGATCAGGGGCGGAGCCAGCTGGATGACCGGTTCGGCCCGGTCGTCGGCCCGGCAGTAGAGGCCCGATTCGAACAGCGTGGGGGAGACGTGGCCGCGCAGGATCCGCTCCGATTCCGCCGGGGTGAAGGTTTCCCCGGTGGCCTTGTCCTTCACCAGCTCGACGCCGTAGAAGAACCCGGCACCACGGACGTCACCGACGATCGGCAGCTCCCGTAGCGTGTCCAAAGTGGACTTGAAGGCGGCTTCGGTGTCCCGTACCCGGTCCAGCAGGCCTTCGCGGTCGATGAGGTCCAGGTTGGCCAGTGCGACCGCGCAGGAAACCGGGTGACCGCCGTAGGTGGAGCCGTGCATGAACGTCACGCCGTCGCGCTGGAAGGGCTCGGCAACGCGGTCGCTGATCAGCACCGCGCCGAGCGGGGCGTAACCGGAGGTCAGGCCCTTGGCGGTGGTGATCAGGTCGGGCTGGTAACCGTAGCGCTGGGCGCCGAAGTCGTGGCCCAGCCTGCCGAACGCGCAGATCACCTCGTCGGACACCAGCAGCACGTCGTAGGCGTCGCAGATTTCCCGCACCCGGTCGAAATAACCCGGCGGCGGCACAAAACAGCCACCGGTGTTCTGCACCGGTTCGAGGAACACCGCGGCCACCGTGTCCGGGCCTTCGAACTCGATCGCCCGCGCGATCTGGTCGGCGGCCCACCGGCCGAACGCCTTCTCGTCACCGGCGTGCTCGGGGGCGCGGTAGAAGTTGGTGTTGGGCACCCGGACCGTGCTGGGCACCAGCGGTTCGAAATCCTGCTTGGCCGCGGGAATGCCGGTGATCGACAGGGCGCCGTGCGAGGTGCCGTGGTAGGCCAGCGACCGGCTGATCACCTTGTGCTTGGCGGGTTTCCCGGTGAGCCGGAAGTACTGCTTGGCCAGTTTCCAGGCGGTCTCGACGGATTCACCGCCGCTGACGGTGAAGAACACGCGGTTCAGGTCGCCGGGCGCGGCGGTGGCGAGCCGCTCGGCCAGTTCGAGCGCCGTGGGGTGGGCGTGCGACCAGAGCGGGAAGTACCCGAGCCGCCCGGCCTGCCGGGCCGCCGCCTCGGCGAGTTCGGCGCGGCCGTGCCCGACCTGGACGGCGAACAGCCCGGCCAGGCCGTCGAGGTAACGCTTGCCGCGGGCGTCCCAGACGTAGGCGCCTTCGCCGCGCACGATCACCGGGATCTCCGACGGGTCCTGGCCGCCGTGCGGGGTGAAGTGCAGCCACAGGTGATCGGTCGCGGTGACGCTCATGGATTTCCTCGCTAGGGACGACGGCACCGCGGAGTCGATCATCCGGCGGCGGGGCCCGATTTATCGCACAGCCCGCGCCCGCCGGGCAAGCGGATCGATCACGAAACGACAACCCGGCGGCCAATTTGCCGCCCCGGAGGCCCCGGTTGCTTCGGATTTCGTCGTCAGCGGCCCCGGCTGGTCCAGCGATAGGTCTGTTTGCGCAGCTTGAGGTAGACGAGCATTTCCGCGGTCCGCACGCCCGGCAGGGTCCGGATCCGGGTGGAGAGCAGTTCCAGCAGGGTGGTGTCGTCCGCGCAGACCGCCTCGCACAGCACGTCGAACCGGCCCGCGCAGACCACGACGTAGGCGATTTCGTCCATTTCGGCCAGTGCGTCGGCCACCGGTTCGAGCGCGCCGTCCACCGTGATCGCGATCATCGCCTGCCGGAAAAGGCCTACCTGCAAGGGATCCGAGACCGCGACGATCTGGATCACGCCGGCCTCGGTCAGCCGCTGCACCCGCTGGCGGACCGCGGCTTCGGACAGGCCGACCGCCTTGCCGATGGTCGCGTACGGCCGCCTGCCGTCCTCTTGCAACTGCTCGATGATCCGCTTGGACAGCTCGTCCAGCGGTGCCGCGGCGGCGGAAGGGGTCTTGGTCATCGGCGCAGTATCACCGCCGAAGCCGGGCGGTTCAAGGGCCACCACAACGGATTTCGTCGATTTTCCGGCGTTGACACCGCGGAAACGGTGGGGTTTCATCCCGGCGCATGGCAGCTACGAAGCTTTTCCGCAACTTCATCGACGGAAAACCGGCCGATGCCGCCGACGGCCGCACGCTCGACGTGCTCGACCCGGTGACCGGCTCCGTCTACGCCACCTCGGCCCTGTCCGGGCCCGCGGACGCCGACGCCGCGTTCGCCGCGGCCTCCGCCGCTTTCGAGACCTGGTCGGAAACCACGCCGGGGGAGCGGCAGCTGGCGTTGCTGCGCATCGCGGACGCGCTGGAGGCCCGGGCCGAGGAATTCGTCCGCGCCGAATCCGCCGACACCGGGAAACCGCTCGCGCTGACCCGCACGGAGGAAATCCCGCCCGCGGTCGACCAGCTCCGGTTCTTCGCCGGTGCCGCGCGGGTGCTGGAGGGCCGCGCCGCCGGTGAGTACCTGGCCGGCCACACCTCGTTCGTGCGGCGTGAGCCGGTCGGCGTGTGCGCCCAGGTCACACCGTGGAACTACCCGCTGATGATGGCGGTGTGGAAGATCGCCCCGGCGCTGGCCGCGGGCAACACCGTGGTGCTCAAGCCCGCCGAGACCACCCCGGCCAGCACGGTGCTGCTGGTCACGCTCGCCGCGGAGTTCCTGCCGCCGGGGGTGCTCAACGTGGTGTGCGGCGACCGGGACACCGGGCGGGCGCTGGTCGCCCACCCGGCGCCCGCGATGGTGTCGGTGACCGGCTCGGAACGCGCGGGCATCGAGGTCGCCGGGGCCGCGGCGGCCGACTTGAAACGGGTCCACCTCGAACTCGGTGGCAAGGCGCCGGTGGTGGTGTTCGAGGACGCCGATCTCGCGGCGGCGGCCGCGGGCATCGCCGCGGCCGGGTTCTTCAACGCGGGCCAGGACTGCACCGCGGCGACCAGGGTGCTGGTGCGGGACACGGTGCACGACGAGTTCCTGGCCGCGCTCACCGAACAGGCGAGGGCGACCCGGACGGGCCCGCCGGACGAGGCGGGTGTCGCCTACGGCCCGCTCAACAACGACGCGCAGCTGAGCCGGGTCGCCGGGGTGCTGGACCGGCTGCCGGACCACACGGAAATCTACTGTGGAGGGTCGAGAGCCGGTGACACCGGGTACTTCTTCGAGCCGACCGTGGTGTCCGGGGCGCGGCAGGGCGACGAGATCGTCACCGACGAGATCTTCGGGCCGGTGATCACCGTGCAGCCGTTCGGCGGGGAAGCGGAGGCGGTGCGCCTGGCCAACGATGTCCGATATGGACTGGCCTCGTCGGTGTGGACCGGCGACCACGGCCGCGCGATGCGGCTGGCCAGGCGGCTCGACTTCGGGTGCGTGTGGATCAACACGCACATCCCGGTGGTGGCCGAGATGCCGCACGGCGGCTTCAAGCGCTCCGGGTACGGCAAGGACCTGTCGCTGTACAGCCTGGAGGACTACACCAGGGTCAAGCACGTGATGTCGGCGATTTCCTGACCGGCCCGGCGGGGGTGAGCATTTTGAGCACGCGGCGGCACAGTGTGCCGACCCGGCGGGTCCGGGACGGGCCGATGCCGGTCTGCGACAGGTGCGCGTTGCCGACCGCGGCACACAGCATCAGGTAGGCGATTTCGTTCGCGTTCTTCTCCGGCAGCGTCTCGTCGGCACCGGCCAGCGCGCCCGCCAGGGTACTGAGGATGTCACGGTAGCTGTCGAGGAACATTGCCCGCAGTGTCTCGTCCCGGCGCGCTTCTTCGAACAGGGCGAGGAAAACCGCGAGTCCTTCGCTCGGTTCGTAGAAGCGCGGGTTGAACAGGTAGTCCATCACCGCCGCCGCCCGCTTGCCGTCGTCGGCGATCTGGCGCACCTCGGTGAACGCCTCCTCGCCCGCGGCGCTGACCCATTCGCACAGCGCCACCACCTGGTCGTGCCGGTTGCCCAGGTAGTGCCGGACGTGGCCGCGGGCCAGCTTCGCCTCCTCGGCCACGGATTCCAGCGAAGTGCCGGCAAAACCGGATCGCGCGACGCAGCGCGCGAACGCGCTGAGGATCTGTGCCTTGCGTTCCTCGGCGAGGCTGTTCCGGCCCACGGTGGTGCTCCCTTCCCTGTTCCACGCAGGATAGCCAGCCACGGGACGCGGACGGTCACGTCCCTTTTCTTAGTCGGTCTTGACTAACTATGACGGGGCGTTCCAGAATCAGCCAACTCAACACCGATCGAGCGTTCTCGTCGCCGGTCGGGACCCCCACGGAGGGACATCTCGTGAGCCGACCGAATTCCCCGCTCCGCCGGAAGCGCCGAGCCGTCCCGGCCGTCCTGATCGCCGCCCTGCTCGCCACCGCGTGTGGCGGAGGTGGCTCGACCGGTGCCCAGGGGCCGATCGACCTGACCGTGCGGACCCCGCCGGCGGCGGGTGACATCGACCGGGTGCGGTGGGCGCTCCCGCAGGGCGAGCCGACCACCATCGATCCGGTGAAGGCGGGTGACTACTCCTCGAACGCGGTGGTGCTGAACCTGTGCGAACCGCTGATGCGGTTGAACCCGGACTTCAGCGTGGAGCCAGGGCTCGCCGAGAGCGTGACGCAGCCGGACCCGACCACCTTCGTTTTCACCCTCCGGCCCGGCATCCGGTTCTGGAACGGCAATCCGGTCACCGCCGCCGACGTCGCCCACAGCCTGCGGCGCAATCTCGACCCGACGAACACCCCGGCACACGGCGACGTGTTCCGCCAGGTCAAGGCCATCGAAGAGACCGGGCCGCAGCAGGTCACGGTGAAACTCGCCGTGCCGGACGCGCAGTTCGTGAACAGCATGGCCGGGGTGCAGAGCGCGGTCAGCGAGAAGGCCGCGGCCGAGCAGGCCGGTCCGGCCTACGGCACGCCGGGCACCGGCGTGATGTGCACCGGGCCGTTCGAATTCGGCGGCTGGACGCCGGGGGAGCGCATCGTGCTCACCCGCAACGACGACTACTGGGGCACCAAGGCGAAGGCAGGCCGGTTCGAGTTCGTCTTCTTCACCGACGACAGCACGCTCACCAGCGCGCTGCTGTCCGGTGAGATCGACGGCACCTACGAAGCGCCCATCGGCAGCTTCTCGACCCTGCGTGCGTCCTCGTCCGGGAAGCTGTACCTCGGCCCGTCCACGCAGTCGCTGAGCATCGGCCCGGTGTCGCCGAGCGGGCCCGCGGCGGATCCGCGGGTCCGCGAGGCGCTCGACCTGGCGATCGACAAGACCAGCCTGGTGCGGAACGTGCTCCACGGCGCGGGCGCTCCACTTCGGACGTTCACGCCACCGCTGTTGTGGGCGGGGCATCCCGCCGCTGCCGTGTTCGACGCGGCGTACCAGGAGCTGCCGGACACGTCGAACCCCGACCTCGCCAGGGCGAAGCAGCTGATCGCCGAGGCCGCGCCGGGCGCGGAGCCGCTGAAGCTGGCGATCCCCTCCGGTGACCAGATGACGTTGCAGACGGCGACCATCGTGCAGGCCGCGGCGAAGGAGATCGGCCTGGCCATCACCATCGAGCAGCAGCAGCCGACGGTGTTCGGCAAGCTGTTCTACGACCCGGCCGCGCGGGAGAGCGTCGATCTGGTGGCCACCGTCGGCTACATCGAGGTGCCCGGGGTCTACTACTACGCGCCCGCGTTCGCGCTCAAGGACAACCTGTTCAACTGGACCGGCTGGAGCGATCCGCGGGTGGAGCAGCTGCTGACCGAGGGGCAGCAGGCAGCCGATCCGCGGGTGTCGGCGGAGAAGTTCGTGGCCGCGCAGAAGATCTTCGCCGCCGCGCGGTTGCAGATCAGCCTCGCCTCGCTGCACGAACGGCTGTACCTGAGCAACCGGATCACCGGGGCGCCCGCGTCGTTCGCCTACATCAGCTCGGCCTGGGCCGCGTCGGTCGGGAAAGCGTGATGGCGGGCCTGCTCACGCGGTTCGTCGCACGCCGGCTCGCCGCGTTGTTCGTGACCCTGCTGGCCGCCAGCGTGGTCATCTACGGTGCCCTGCACCTGGGCCCCGGTGACCCGGCGGCGCTGCTCGCGGGTGGCCGCAGCCCGGACCCGGAGGTGCTGGCCGCGGTCCGCGCCCAGTACCACCTGGATGATCCTTTTTGGACACGGTACGGGCGGTGGCTGTCCGATGTGGCCGGCTGGCGGCTGGGGCGCTCGATGACCTTCGGCACGGACGTGGCGGGACTGATTTCGGCGCGGCTGGGCAACACGTTGTTCCTGGTCGGGTACGCGGCCGTGCTGATCCTGGTCATCGGCATCGGGTTCGGCCTGCTCGGTGCGCTCGGCGGCCGGGTGGGCGCCACCATCACCACGGTGAGCTCCGGGGTGCTGATGGCGGTGCCCGCGTTCATCGCGGCGATCGTGCTGATCTGGCTGTTCGCCACGCGGCTGAACTGGCTGCCGGTGTTCGGCTCCGGCACCGGTTTCACCGGCCGCATCGAGCACCTGACGCTGCCCGCGCTGGCGCTGGCCGGGTCCTACATCGCCTACCTGAGCCGGATCACCCGGTCCGCGGTGGCCACCGAGCTGCGTTCGGAGCGGGTGGAGACCGCGCGAAGCCGCGGGGTGCGCATGCCCGCGATCGTGCGCAGGCACGTGCTGCGCAACGCCGCGGCGCCGGTGCTGACCGTGTCCGGGCTGACCGTCGCCGGGCTGATCGCCGGGACCGTGGTGGTGGAGCAGGCCTTCGGCGTGAGCGGGGTCGGCTCGCTGCTCGTGCTGGCCGCGCAGAAACAGGACTTCGTGGTGGTGCAGAACATCTCGTTGCTGATGGTGGCCGCGTTCTGCGTCGCGAACACGCTCGTGGACGTGCTGAACGCGGTGCTGGACAAGCGATTGCTGAGGACGGGGCGATGAGCGCGCCGAGCATCGGGCACGTGGTGGCCCGCGGACGCTCGGGCTCGACCCGGTGGCTGGCCGTACTCGGCCCGGCCGGTGCGGTCGCGGCGGTGGTGTGCGCTGTCCTGGCGCTGGCCGCGCTGCTGGCGCCGTGGCTGATGCCGCACGACCCGTACGCGGTGGACGCGGCGGCGGTGTTCGCCGGGCCGTCCGCCGAGCATCCCCTCGGCACCGACGACACCGGGCGGGACCTGCTGTCCCGGCTGCTCGACGGGGCGCGGCTCAGCCTGCTCGGCCCGTTGCTGGTGACGGCGCTGTCGGCGAGCGCGGGCACCGCGATCGGGGTGCTGGCGGCCTGGCGGGGCGGGGTGCTGGACGCGGTGGTCGCGCGCGTGCTGGACGTGCTGTTCGCGTTTCCCGGGCTGGTGCTGGCGATCATCGCGGCCGCGTTGTTCGGCAGCGGGTTCGTCGCACCGGTGGTCGCGCTGTCGGTGGCGTTCGTGCCGATCACCGCGCGGGTGATGCGCGCGGCGGCGATGCGTGAACGCAAGCTGCCGTACGTGGAGGCATTGCGGTTGCAGGGCCTGTCCGGCACGGCGATCTGCGTCCGGCACCTGCTGCCGAACCTGGCGCCGCTGCTGCTGGTGCAGTGCACGGTCGGATTCGGGTACGCGATGCTCGACCTGGCCGCGATCTCGTTCCTCGGGCTCGGCGTGCAGCCGCCCGAGTCCAACTGGGGCGTGATGGTCGCGAACGGCAAGGGCGCCATTCTCGACGGCCACCCCGAGCAGTCGCTGTACGCGGCGATCGTGATCGTGATCGCGGTGGTGGCGGTGAACCTCGTCGGTGAGCGGCTCGCGGCCCACTACGAAGTGGGTGAGACGGCATGACCGATCCGTTGTTGCAGGTCGACGAGCTGCGGGTGGCGCTGCGGACCCGGGCCGGGGCGCGGCCGATCCTGCGCGGGGTGAGCTTCGGCATCCGGGCAGGTGAGGCGTTCGGCCTGGTCGGTGAGTCGGGATCGGGGAAGTCGATGACCGCGCGCTCGATCATCCGCCTGCTGCCGGAGAACGCGGAGACCGGTGGCATCGTCACCTTCGACGGCGTGCCGGTCACCGGGCTGGGCCCGGCCGGGCTGCGGAAGCTGCGCAGCACGGGCCTCGCGATGATCTTCCAGGACCCCCGCGCGCACATCAATCCGATCAGGACGGTCGGGGACTTCCTGTGCGAGGGCCTGGTGCTGACCAGGGGCGCGACCCGCCGCGATGCTCGCCGCGTGGCCCGGCGGCTGCTCACCGACGTGCGGATCCCGGACGCGGAACGCCGGCTGCGCCAGTACCCGTACGAACTGTCCGGCGGATTGCTGCAGCGGGTGATGATCGCGGCCGCGCTGGCGATCGAGCCGAAGCTGATCCTCGCCGACGAGCCGACCACCGCGCTCGACGTGACCACGCAGGAGGAGGTGATGGCGATCCTGGACGAGCAGCGGCGGCAGCGGGACCTGGCGCTGTTGTTCATCACCCACGACCTGGACCTGGCGGCCGCGGTGTGCGACCGCACGGCGGTGATGTACGCGGGCCGGATCGTGGAGACCGCGCCGACCGGCGCACTGCACCGGGACGCCACCCACCCGTACACGCGGGCGCTGCTGGCCGCCCGGCCCGCGATCGCCCGGCCGGGGGAGCGCCTGGCCACCGTGCCGGGGCGGCCGGCCGCGGCCTGGGAGGCGGAGGCGGGCTGCGCGTTCCAGCCGCGTTGTCCGCGCGCGACCGATCGGTGCGCGCGGGAGGATCCGGCGGATCGGCCGGTGCACGACAGCGTCGTGGCCTGCCACCACGCCGGTGAGCACACGGAGGTGCCGGTATGACCGCGCCGATCCTGGCGGTCCGCGGGCTGCGCAAGGTGTACCCGGTACGCGGGCGGCACGGTGAGCTGGTCGCGGTGGACGACGTCGGCTTCACGGTCGAAGCGGGCCGTTGCCTCGCCGTGGTCGGCGAATCGGGCTCCGGGAAGTCCACGTGCGCCCGGATCGTCGCCGGGCTGGAACGGGCGACCGCGGGTGAGGTCGAGGTCGACGGCGCGCCGTGGCCCACCGGCCGTCTGTCCACTTCGGAACGGCGACGCCGCGCGACGGTGGTGCAGATGGTCTTCCAGGACCCGTACCTCTCGCTCGATCCCCGGCAGCGCGTGCGGTCCTGCCTGGAGGAGAGCCTGCGCCTGCACTTCGACCTGACCGCCGGGCAGCGCGCCTGCCGGGTCCGTGAGCTGCTCGACCTGGTCGGGCTGGCCGAGGACCACGCGCGGCTGCGGCCGAAGCAGCTTTCCGGTGGCCAGCGGCAGCGCGTGGCGATCGCCCGCGCGCTGGCCACCCGGCCCCGGCTGCTGATCCTGGACGAGGCCGTGGCCGCGCTCGACGTGTCCATCCAGGCGCAGATCCTGAACGTGCTGATGGACGCCCGTGAGCACACCGGCGTCGCGCTGCTGTTCATTTCCCACGACCTCGGGGTGGTGCGGCAGCTGGCGGACGACGTGGTGGTCATGCACCACGGAAAGGTCGTGGAACAGGGCCGCGCCACCACGGTTTTCGACCATCCCGCGGATACCCGCACCCGCCGCCTGCTGGAGTCCGTACCGCGGCCCGGCTGGCGTCCCACCCTGAAGGAGCTTCCATGCCGTTGATCGAACCCACCCTGCGCTTCGCCTTCGAGGCCCGCGTCAAGATCGCCGAACCGCTCTGGGTCGGCCGCGCCCCGGAGGAGGAAGTGATGTTCACGCCGATCACCGGCGGTGTGGTCGAAGGCCCCCGGCTGACCGGCGAGGTGCTGCCCTACGGTGGCGACTGGTCCACCACCCGCGGCAAGGGCGAAAGCACCGAACTCGACGCGCGGTACCTGCTGCGCGCCGACGACGGCGGCACCATCGACATCCACAACCGGGGCTGGTACCGCGCCGAGAACGAGGTGGAGCAACGCATCCGCGCCGGGGCGGAGGTCAGCGAGGCCGAGTACTACTACCGGACCTTCCCGGTCTTCAAAACCGACGCGCCCGCGCACGCCTGGCTGAACACCACGGTTTTTGTCGGCATGGCGCGCGCCGAGGCCATCGACGAGGTCCGCATCCGCTTCTTCGCATTGGACTGACGAACATGCACATCGAACGAATCGGGCCTGGCCCGCGCAGTCCGCTCGCCACCGAGGTCATGGTGCCGATGCGGGACGGTGTCCGGCTGGCCACCGACGTCTACCTGCCCGGCGGCGAGGTGACGCCGGGTCCGGTGATCCTGGTCCGGCTGCCGTACGACAAGAACGGCCTCTACACCGGGCAGCCCGCGGTCGCCGGGTACTTCACCCGGCACGGGTACCGGGTGGTCGTGCAGGACGTGCGCGGCAAGTTCCGCTCGGAGGGCGAACGGCTGCTCTTCGTCAACGAGGCCGAGGACGGCTACGACACCATCGACTGGATCGTCAAGCAGCCGTGGTCCGACGGTGTGGTCGGCATGTGGGGGGATTCGTACTACGGCTTCACCCAGTGGGCGGCGGTGTCCGCGAGGCACCCGGCGCTGCGCGCGATCTCGCCCCGCGTCACCGGCACGCGGCTCGGTGAACTCGCCGAACCCATTCCCGGCACGCACACCAGGGAGGTGGAGATGGCCGTGCACCGGCTGTATCCGCTGACCATGTTCCACGAGCGGGACATGATGCTGTGGGAGATGGACTGGGCCGCCCTGCCGTACCACGAGACCGTGGAGAAGTACTTCGAGCAGGCAGGCAGCCGGTCGGCGGCCTACGACCTGTGGTACCCGAACCCGGTGCGGCTGCGCCGGTTCCGCAACGGCAGCCCGTTCGACGGCCCCGCGATCCCGGTGCTGATGACCATCGGCTGGTGGGACAACTGCGCGCCGTGGCAGTGGGCGGACCACGAGCAGCTCCAGCGACGGCCCCACTGGGCGCTCAACGAGTACCTGATCATCGAGGCGATCGACCACGAGTTCAACTCGCACTTCGAGCGGCCGTGGCGGAACGGCGGCGCCCGGCCCACGCCGGAGGAGCGCGGCGAGACCCTGCCGCGCTACCTCGATCCGGTCCTCGAGTTCTTCGACATCTTCCTGCGGGGCAACGGGAAACCCGCCGACATCCCGCGCGTGCGCTGGCAGCTGGCGAACAGCTCACCCGAGTACCGGACCAGCGAGACCTGGCCGCCCGAGGGAACCACCACGCTGACGCTGTACCCGGGCGGCGCGGCGGCGGCGCGGGGCCAGGGCGACGGCGGCACGCTGGCCCCGCAGCGGCGGGCGGAAGAGGAGACAGCCGCGTGGCGCCACGACCCGGCCGATCCCGTGCCCTCGCTGGCCCCCGACCCGTTCGCGTTCCTGGTGTTCCACCCCGACGAGCGGGCCCTCGGCGACCGGCCGGACGTGCTGGCCTTCACCGCCGAACCGGTCACCGAACCGCTGGACCTCGTCGGCCCGGTGACCCTGCGGACCAGGGTGCACGCCGACGGCCCGGAGGTGGACGTGTTCGCGCGGCTGTTCGACGTGGCACCGGACGGATCGGCGCACCGGATCGCCCGCGGACAGCTGACCGTGCTCGCCGAGGGATACGACAGCGACATCGAGATCGACCTGGGCCATCTCGGCTACCGGCTGCCCGCGGGGCACGCGCTCCGCCTGATGGTCGCGGGCAGTGACGCGCCGGAGTTCGTGCCCTTCCTCGGGCAGGCGGGCAACCGGTGGGCGCAGACGATGGCGACCGCGACCACGCAGTCGATCAAGCTCGGCGGCGAGTCGGGCACCGCGCTCAAGCTGAGCGTGTACCGGGGGAGCGAGTCGTGAACGCGGTGATATTCCACAATGGACTCGTGTTCACCGCGGACGCGGCGCGGTCGCTGGCGAGCGCGGTGGCCGTGCGGGACGGGCGGATCGTGGCGGTCGGCGGGGACGCGGAGGTCGCGCGGTTCCGGGCTGGTGCGCACGAGGTGGTGGACCTGGAGGGGCGCCTGCTGCTGCCCGGGTTTGTCGACGCCCACGCGCATCCGGTGATGGGCGGGCTCGAACGGTTGCGGTGTGACCTGAGCGAGCTGGAGACCGCCGACGAGTACCTGACCGCGATCGGCGCCTACGCCGCGGCCACCACCGGCTGGATCCTCGGTGGCGGCTGGTCGATGAGCGCGTTCCCCGGCGGCTGCCCCGCCGCCGAACTGCTGGACCGCGTGGTGCCGGACCGGCTCGTCCTGCTGCCGAACCGCGACCACCATTCGGCCTGGGTGAACACCCGGACCCTGGAACTGGCCGGGATCGGCGCGGACACCCCGGATCCGCCGGACGGCCGGATCGAGCGTGATGCCGGCGGCCGTCCGACCGGGACCTTGCACGAGGGCGCCATGCGCCTGGTGGAACGGCTGGTACCGGCCGAGACCCAGGCCGAGTTCGACGCCGCGTTGGCCGAGGCGCAGCGATATCTGCACTCGCTCGGCGTGGTCGGCTGGCAGGACGCGATGGTCAAGGCCGGGCCGGGCGCGTCGGTGCACGAGGCGTACCTGCGAGCTTGCCGCGACGGCACGCTCACGGCCAAGGTGACCGGCGCGCTGTGGTGGGACCGGGACTGCCCGGCCGACGGCATCGCCGACCAGGTCGCCGCGCTGGCCGCCTTGCGGGACGAAACGGCGGGCGGCCGGTACGACGCGGGCACGGTGAAGGTGATGCTCGACGGTGTCGCGGAGACGTTCACCGCGGCCATGCTCGAGCCCTACCTGGACCATTGTGGACACTCGACCGGCAACCACGGGCTCAGCTTCCTCGACGCCGCACAGGCCAAGGCGGTGGTCACCGCACTGGACGCGGCGGGATTCCAGGTGCACTTCCACGCGCTCGGCGACCGCGCCGTCCGGGACGCGCTCGACGCGCTCGCCGCCGCACGTGCCGCGAACGGGACCTCGGGCCGGGCACACCACCTCGCGCACCTGCAACTGGTGCACCCCGACGACATCCCGCGGTTCGCCGCGCTCGGCGCGACCGCGAATCTCCAGGCGCTGTGGGCCGCGCACGAGCCGCAGATGGACGAGCTGACCATCCCGTTCCTCGGCGCCGAACGCGCGGACCGGCAGTACCCGTTCGGTGCTCTGCTGCGTGCCGGCGCGCCGCTGGCGATGGGCAGCGACTGGCCGGTCAGCACACCAGATCCGCTGGCGGCACTGCACGTGGCGGTCAACCGGATCGACCCGCAGGCTCCCGAAGGCACCCCACCGCTGGGCGCGCACCAGGCGTTGCCGCTGCCCGTCGCGCTCGCCGCCTACACCACCGGATCGGCCAGGGCCGCGCGGCTCGACACCGGCACCATCGCCGTCGGCCGCCCCGCCGATCTGGTGGTGCTCGACCGGAATCCGCTCACCGGCCCGCCGGGGGAGATCGGCGCCGCGAGGGTGGCACGGACCTATGTGGACGGACAGCTGGTCCACGCCGGGGAGCGCGATGACCACCGGCGCTGAGACCGCCCTGCGTGACGCCCGTGAGCTGCCCTACTGGCTGGACCAGCCGGAATGGCGGCGCCCGCCGGCCGATCCGCTGCTCGGCAACGACCGCTGCGACCTCGTGGTCGTCGGTGGTGGCTACGCGGGGCTGTGGACCGCCTTGCTGGCCAAGGAACGCGACCCGGGCATCGACGTCGTGCTGCTGGAGGCCCACCAGATCGGCTGGGCGGCGTCCGGCCGCAACGGCGGGTTCTGCGCGGCCAGCCTCACCCACGGCATCGCCAACGGCGTCCAGCGGTTCCCCGGGGAGATCGGCGCCCTGGAACGGCTCGGCCGGGAAAACCTCGACGCCATCGAGGAAACCGTGTGGCGTCACGAGATCGACTGCGACTGGCGGCGTACCGGCGAACTGACCGTCGCCACGCAGCCGTGGCAGCTCGACGACCTCGCCGAGACCCAGGCGCTCGCCGCCCGGCACGGCACCGAACTGCGGCTGCTGGACCGGGACGAGGTGCGTGCCGACGTGCGTTCCCCGACCTATCTCGGCGGGCTGGCGGACCCGGACGGTGTCGCACTGGTCGAACCGGCGAGGCTGGCGCGCGGCCTGCAGCGGGCCTGCCAGCGGCTCGGCGTGCGGATCCACGAGGCCACCGAGGTGACCCGGCTCGACCGGGAGGGCGCCGGGATGCGGGTCACCACGGCCACCGGAACGGTGCTGGCCGGGAAGGTGGCGTTGTGCGCGGGGGCGTTCAACCCGCTGCTGAACCGGCTGCGCTGGTACGTGGCGCCGGTGTACGACCACGCGATGATCACCGAGCCGCTGTCGGCGGAGCAGCTGGCGAGCATCGGCTGGTCGCGGCGGCAGGGCATCAGCGACGCCGGGAACCAGTTCCACTACTACCGGCTCACCGGCGACAACCGGATCCTGTGGGGTGGCTACGACGCGATCTACCACTACGGCAACCGCATCGCCCCCGCACTGGAGCACCGGCAGCGGACCCGCGGTGTGCTGGCGCGGAACTTCTTCCGGACGTTCCCGCAACTGCGCGGGGTCCGGTTCACCCACACCTGGGGCGGCGTGATCGACACCTGCACGCGGTTCAGCCCGTTCTTCGGCACCGCGCACGGCGGGCGGGTGGCGTACTCCGCCGGGTACACCGGGCTCGGTGTCGGCGCGACCCGGTTCGGCGCCCGCGTCCAGCTGGCCCTGCTCTACGGCCGCGACCTGGACCTGACGTCGCTGGAGCTGGTGCGCCGCAAGCCGTTGCCGTTCCCGCCGGAACCGATCCGGTACGCGGGCATCCAGCTCACCCGCTGGTCGCTCGCCCGAGCCGACCGCGCCAACGGGCACCGCAACCTGTGGCTGCGCACCCTGGACCGCCTCGGCCTCGGCTTCGACTCCTGACCTGCCGGATACGCCGCTGTTCAGCCATGCCCGAGGGGCAACTCCACCAGCCCACCGGCGGCGGTGCCGAGCACCACGGTGCCGCCGTCGTCAGTGACCAGCTGCCGCGCGATCGCCAGGCCCGGCCCGGAACCGTTCGGCCGGGCCGCGGTGAGCGCCTCCGCGACCGGCCATGGGATCGACGGCCGCGCTCCGGCCAACGCTCGGCCTCGCGGTCAGCCCCCGTCCTCCGCGGCGGTGGTGTCTCGGGGCGGAAGGATGGGTTCCTGGTCTTCCCGCGCACCCTTCTCGATGCGAGCGCCGCGTGCCAGTTCCGCGTCGAATTCGGCGCCCAGCAAAACCGCGATGTTCGAGATCCACAGCCACACCAGGAAGACGATCACGCCCGCCAGCGAGCCGTAGGTCTTGTTGTAGGAGCCGAAGTTCGCCACGTAGAGCGCGAAGCAACCGGAGGCGGCCAGCCACAGCACCACCGCCAGCACACCGCCGGGGCTGAGCCAGCGGAAACCGGGCTGGCGCACGTTCGGCGCCGCCCAGTACAGCAGGGCGAAGGCCAGGCTGATCAGCAGCGCCAGCACCGGCCACTTGGCGATGTCCCAGACCAGCACGCCCGCCGAGCCGACACCGAGCCAGCGGCCAAGGCGGTCCGCGATGCCGCCGGTGGCCACCACCGCCGCCGCGCACACCGCCAGCAACACCACCAGCGCCGCGGTCAGCCCGACGCGCAGCGGCAGCGTCTTCCACAGCGGGCGGCCTTCCTCGACCTCGTAGATCCCGTTGGCCGCGCGCATGAACGCCCCCACGTACCCGGACGCGGTCCACAGCGCGGCGACCAGGCCGATGACGGCGAGCGGACCGGCCAGCCCCCGCGAACCCTGCAACTCGCGGATGGCGCCGATCAGCAGATCCGTGGCGCCACTGGGCCCCAGCTTCCCGACGGCGTCGACGAGCACCTGGATCGTGCCGGGGCCGAGCAGGCCCAGCACCGCACTGAACACGATGATGGCCGGGAACAGCGACAGCACGCTGTAGTAGGTCAGCGCGGCGGCCCAGTCGAGCAGGTTGTCCTGCTTGAACTCCCGCACCGTGCGGCGCAGCACCTGCCACCACGAGTGCCGGGACAGCTCGGTGGGCCCGTCCGCGACGCCTTCGCCGGTCTCCGCACGTCGGTCCATGACCCCGGCTTACCCACACCGGAGCGGGCCATGCCTCGAACTTCGGCCCATCACCGCCCGCGCGCCTGCCAGTCCCGCACGTAGGCGCGGCCGTAGTCGTTGCCGTGCGGGGTCCGCAGCACGGTGTGCACGTGGAACGGTTTCGGCGTGTCGTAGTCGAGGAAGACACCGCAGTGGTGGTCGAGTTCGACGATGATCACCGGCGACTGGATGCGGTAGTAGAAGACGTCACCGGGTTCGTGCCCGCCGATCCAGCTGAACCAGGTTTCGCCGAGCCACGACCGGACCTCCCGCATCCGCGCCGCCCTCGGCCCGGCGGGCAGCGGCGAGACGAAGGTCTCCACGATGTCGAGCGCGATGCGCTGGGCCTGCTCGGGCATGTCGGCGACCCGGATGCCTTCGAACGGGATGACCCGGTTGTCCTGGAAGGCACCGGCCAGGTGGCGTTCGTCGCCCGGATGCACCCGCCCCGGCGGCATGTCCGGGTCCACCATCCGCCGGTAGGTGACCGCGGCGTGGCGCTGTCCGGCGGGCAGCGCGGCCATCAGGTCGGTGCCCAGCCGGATCCGTTCGGTGAAGGCGGTGACGCCCGCGTGCGGCCCTTCGTCGATCTCGTTGGGCTCGGCGCCGAGAAAGATCGGGCTGACCACCATCCGGCCCTCGACCACCAGGCAGTGGACCGCGCAGTGGTGCCCGAACAGCTGCCAGCCCCATGGCGCGACCGGGTCGGGCCTGCCGTACAGCGCGAAGTTGTAGCTGAACTCGTTCAGGATGCGTTCCAGGCCGACCACCTCGCCGAGGAAGCCGTTGATCAGCATCATGTTGTGCACCAGCTCGAAACCGCCGGGACTCAGTGAAGCGCGCACCAGCTCCAGCGCCCGCTGGCGTACTCCGGCCGGTTGGAACTCCAGCCGGATACCGGTGTCGAACTGCAGGAACTCCGGATTCGCCCAGGTCTGCCATTCGACCGCGTCCACCGGATGGTTCAGGGCGCGGCGGCCGGTGTCGTCGAGCGCGGCTTCCAGCGCGAGGGCGGCCTCGATCATCGCGGCGACCGGCGCCTGTTCACCCGGCAGCGCGGGGGTCAGCGGATGGCAGCCGGGACGTAGCGCGCCGTCCTCGGTGATCCCGCGGAACTCGTTGAGCTGCAACGGTTTCCAGCCCTCGATCAAGCCGCCGGTGAACGGATCCCGTTTGGCCGCTTCCCGGTACTCGTAGGCGTCGAGGCCCTTGAGCGCGGTGATGCGCGGCGAGTCCGGTGGGTAGAGGAACCGGCGGAATTCGGCGGACACGGCGCTCCTTCTGGCTCAGTCGGTGGAGTTGTGCCGGGCGACGGCGGCGCGGACGGCGGCCTCGTCTCCGGCGGCGATCGCCTCGACCAGGTCCGCGTGGATCCGCAGCCGTTCCGCGCGGTAGGCCCCGGTGTCGGGGGAGTCCGATCGTGGGGTGGTCGAGCCGAGGTGGCCGAGCGTGCCGAGATACACCGCGCGGGCCATGGCGTTGGGGCACAGCGCGGCGATGTGCTCGTGCAGCGCCCAGTTCGCCCGGACGAAGCCGTCCCAGTCGGTGGCCTCGGCCATCGCCGCCACGGCGGACCGCAGCCCGGGGATGTCCGACTCGCGGCGGCAGCGGGCGGCACCGACGTCGATGAGTTCTTCGAGGTGATCGCGCAGCTCGACCGCGTCCGCCACCGTCTCCTGGGCGTCCTCGCGAATGCCGAGCAGGGTGCGCCGCATCCGGACGACCGGCCCCTGGTCCGCGACGAACAGGCCGCCGCCGCGCCCGGGCCGCACGACCAGCACGTCCCGGTCGGCCAGCAGCCGGACGGCCTCGTTCACGGTCGCCCTGGCGAGCCCGGATTCGCGCTGGAGCGCCTCGATCGTGCCGACCGGCGATCCCGCGCCCAGGCCGGCCGTGCGGACGCGGTTCTCCACGGCGGCCGCGAGCTGCGCGGCCCGGGTGCGGGGCGTGGCGCTCGCGACCTTGAGTCCGGCGAACAACTCGGTCATAGTGCTAGTCAACCATAAACTCTGTAATGTTTACAGAGTTATCTACGGCCGAGGAGTGACATGCGGATTGTGGGAGTGGCGCGCGCGGGCGGCGTCGACGTGGCGACGCTGTCCGAGGACGGAACGCAGGTCACCGTCCTCTGCGGGCTTGAGGAGTTCTGGGCCGAACCCGAGGGGCACCTCGGTCAGGAAGCGACGGGGGAGAGGCTGCCGCTCGGCGCCGTCACGCTGGTGCCGCCGGTACTGCCGGACGCGCGGGTGCTGTGCATCGGGCTGAACTACCTCAAGCACGTCGCCGAGGGCTCCTACCGTGATCAGGAACTGCCCGAGCACCCGACGCTGTTCGCCCGGTGGACGCGGTCGTTGACCGTCGGCGGGGCGGAGGTGCCGGTGCCCGCGAACGAGGACGGCCTCGACTGGGAGGGTGAGATCGTCGCCTGGGTGGGACGAACGCTGGTGGACGCCGAGCCGGACGAGGCGCTCGCGGCCGTCGTCGGTTACTCGGTCTTCAACGACATCACCGCGCGGCGGGCGCAGAAGCTGACGTCGCAGTGGATTCTCGGCAAGAACGCCGACCGGTCCGGGCCGCTCGGGCCGCTGGTCCCCGCGAGTGAGGTCGGCGATCTGCGGAACGGTCTCCGGGTCCGGACCCGCGTCAACGGCGAGACCGTCCAGGACGGCTCGACCACCGAGATGGTCTACCACGTCGGGGAGACCCTCGCGCACATCTCCCGGACGATGACCCTGCGTCCCGGTGACCTGCTGGCCACGGGCACGCCCTCCGGGGTCGGTTACGCGCGCACGCCGCCGTGGCTGCTGCGGCCGGGTGACGTGGTCGAGGTCGAGGTGGACCGGCTGGGTGTGCTCCGGAACCCGATCGTCGGCAGCGAGCACCGCCGCCCCTGACGGGGCTCAGGACGCCGGGTACCGCAGGCCGTGGCCGAACGGGAAGAGCGGGTCGGGGCTTTCCCGTGGCACGTCCGGCCTGCCACCCTCCACTTCGGACATCGAACGCGGCAGCTGGAACGGCAGCGCGCCCTCCGGCGCGGACCGTCCGAAAAGGACGTCCAGCAGGGCGCGGTCGCCGGTGCCGTAGGAGGCGACCAGCGCGGCGCAGCGGCCGGCGATCTCCGGGATGACTGCGGGCCGTTCCAGGTGGATGACCACCACGGTCGGGACCGCGTCCAGCAGGGTGAGGATCTCCTCGAGGCGCTCCGGGGCGAAGTCGAGGCGCCCGGCGTGGAAGAAGGACTCGAAGAGACCGGGCCGCGGTTCGTACGGGGTGCTCAGCCGGAGCACCGCGAGATCGGCCTCGTGCGGTGTGGCGGCGAGTTCGGCGTACTCGGCCACGGCTTCCGCGGCGACGCCTTCCACGTACAGCCGAGGACGCCCGCGCACCGGCAGCATCCCGTCCCGGTTGTGCAGCAGGGTCAGCGAACGCCGTTGCGCGTCCCGGCCGTCGGCGCGGAAGTCGGCCCTGCCGACGAGCTCCTCGGCGGCGTCCGGGTCCACGTACCGGCGGTCGTCGAACAGGCCGAGCCGGAACTTCTCGGCCAGCAACCGGGCCGCCGATTCGTCGACGCGGGCTTCGGGGAGCCGTCCGGCCCGCACCAGCTCCACCACCAGTTCGGCGCAGGACTCGCCGCCGAACTGGTCCACTCCGGCGTCCAGCGCCAGCAGCAGCCGCTGCGCCGGATCGAGTTCCTCCACTCCCCAGGCGCGCGCCTGGTGCGGTTCCCCCATCACCAGCTGGTCGGTGAGCAGGCCCCAGTCGGTGCACACGATGCCGTCGAACCCCAGTTCCTCGCGCAGCAGTACGGTGATGATGCCCTTGTTGAAGCCGAAGGCGACCTCTTCGTAGCTCGTGCCGACCGGTTTGCCGTAGTACGGCATGATCTGCGTCGCGCCCGCGGCGATGGCGGCCCGGAACGGCCGCAGGTGGTAGTCGAAGAACCCGCCGGGGTAGATCTGTTCCTTGCCGTAGGGGAAGTGCGGGTCTTCGCCGCCGGCCTGCGGACCGCCACCGGGGAAGTGCTTGACCATCGCGGACACGCTGTCCTTGGCGTCCCCGGTTCCGCGCAGCCCCTCGAGATAGGCGACGCCGAGCTTCGCGGTGAGGTCCGCGTCCTCTCCGAAGGTGCCGGAGATACGGGCCCAGCGGGGTTCGGTGGCCAGGTCCAGCTGGGGGTGCAGGGCGACCCGGAAGCCGACGGCGAGGTATTCGCGGCGCACGGTTCCGGCGTAGCGGCGGACCAGCTCCGCGTCGCCGATCGCCGCCAGGCCGAGGGTTTCCGGCCACTGCGAGAACGCGCCCGCCAGCATCGCCGTGCCCGGGTTGTCGGTGAAGGAGTGCCGGGGGTCGGTCGACAGCGTCACCGGGACGCCGAGGCCGCTCTCCTCGGCCCGCTGCTGCAAGTCGTTGTGCAGCATGGCGATCTCGCGGGCGCTGCCGGACCCCAGCAGGTTGAAGTGCGTCATCCGGCTTTGGGACAGCATGTGCTCGCCGGTGCGGCCGGCCGGTGCCGGCCGGTCGCCGATCCCGATCACCTGGTGGAACAGCAGTCCGGCCTTGTCCTCCAGGGTCATCCGCGGCAGCAGGTCCGCCACGCGGTCCGCGGTGTCCCGGCCGGGATCCTGGTAGGGGTGGGTCATTTCCGCTCCTCGTCGGTCGGGTGCCGGATGCCTCCGGCGGACGGTTCGCCGCGCTGCGGCGGGATGAACAGCGACAGCAGCAGCGTCACCGCGGTCAGGAGCGCCCCGATCCAGAAGACCCAGGCGAATCCGGCGTCCTGGTAGAACAGGTTGCCGTGGAAGACGGTGCCGTGTTCGGTGAGCACGGCGAAGGCCATCGCCGTCACCACCGCCCCGAACAGGTTCATCAGCATGTTCAGCATGCCGCTGCCGATGCCCTGCTCCGCCGGGGACACCACCCCGACGACCAGCGCCGGTGAGCCGGCGAGCACGAACCCGGCACCGAAGTTGGCCAGGCACGCGGTCAGCACGAGTTCGATTTCGTTGCCGTGGAAGAACCCCATCAGCCCGTACCCGGCGCCCATCAGCAGCAGCCCGGCCCACCACACCAGCCGGGCGTCGGTCCCGCGCAGCAGGCGGCTCGCGAACAGGCCCGTCACGAACATCACCAGGTTCCAGCTCACCCCGACCACCGCGTTGTGCTGCCCGGTCCAGCCGAGCCCGCCGGAAACCCCCGGAATGCTGGGGAAGAGGGCGAGCATGATCCCGATGGCGGGCAGGGTGAACGCGATCGACTGCGCCAGCCCGCCGGTGACCAGCACCAGGGCGACCGGGCGCCGGGTGAGCACCTTCAGGTCCAGGATCGGATGCGCGCTGCGCCGCTCCACCAGGACGAACAGCACCACGGCCAGCAGGCCGCCGCCGAACCACCCGAGGGTGCGGCCGCTGAGCCAGCCCCAGCTGGGTCCCTGGCCGAGGGCGAAGACCACCGCGGTCAGCCCGCCGCCGAGCGTCAGCCCGCCGAGCCAGTCGAAGCCGGGGCGGTGGTCGCGCCGCGGCGTGCGCGGAACGACGAGGGCGATCAGGACGAACGAAAGCGCGGTCATCGCGGCCAGGAACCACATCACGCCGCGGTAGCCCCAGGTGTCGACCAGCCAGCCGGCCAGGAACGGCGCGGCGAGCGCGACCAGCCCCATGCTGCTGCCGAGAATGCCGCTGGCCGGCTTGACCAGGGCGCGGGGGAAGATCTCGCGGACGGCGGGAAAGGCCATCGCGGCGAACGGCCCGTAGCACCCGGCGATCGCGCGGCCGAGCAACAGCAGCGGGAAACTGCCCGCGAGCGCGGCGATGAGGTCGCCCAGCACGCCGAGCCCGGTCATCGCCAGCATGACTGGCTTGGTGCCGAAGCGGTCACCCAGCTTGATCACGAACGGGGTCAGCAGCGTGGAGACCAGCACCACGGTCAGGCTGAACCAGGCCACCTGCGCGGTCTGGAAGCTCCCCGCCACGCTCGCGGTCGCGTTGGCCCCGAGAATGCCGGCGGCCGCGAGCAGCTGCGTCGGCAGCGCCAGCGCGATCAGCACGGCGACCAGCCGGGGTGTCCACTTCCCGTCGTTTCCGGCTGGCGCGGTGGCATCGAGTTGCGGGCTCGCCGACGTCGGTGTCATGAGCCGCTCCTTTCGGGGCGTGGGAAGGCGCTTCAGCGTGTGGAGAAGATGATGGGTCCAAAAGCTAGTGATCACTAGGTGTTGGCGCTGTGGTCCATGTCACAGGGCAGTGCGGGTGGTCCGGGACCGTCCCCGTGCCCGTACGGTGACCGCATGGTGACCTCGAGAGGGCCGCGCGGGGCGTACGCGGCCGGAGTGGCCAGGCGCAACCAGATCCTGGACGCCGCGCTGGTGCGGTTCGGCCGGGACGGCTACCGCAAGACCTCGCTCGCGCAGATCGCCAGGGACGCCGGGATCACCGATGCCGGGCTGCTGCACCACTTCCGGGACAAGCAGCAGCTGCTGCTGGCCGCGGTCGAGTACTGGCACGCGCAGCTCGACGTGCGCTGGCGTCGCGTGTCGGATTCCGTGCGCGACGCGTTCCGCTGCCATCTCGAAGACACCGAGGAGTCGTTGCGGACCCCCGGAATCGTCGAGCTGGCCGTGGTGATCGGCGCGGAGGCGACCGCGCCGGAACATCCGGCGCACGAGTTCTTCCGCGCCTGGCAGGACAAGGGCGTGCGTGAGCTGACCGAGCGGCTGCGTGCCGCCGCGGAAGCGGGTGAACTGAAGCCGGGCCTCGACTTCGAGTCGATCGCCCGCGAGTGCGCGGCGATGGACATGGGCCTGCGGTGGCAGTGGCTGACCGCCGGGCGGTCGTTCGACCTCGTCGCCGTGATGCGCGCTCACCTGGACCGGCTGATGCGCGCGATTTCCCGTGACGGCGAGGGTTTGTGATCGGTCGCCGGGCTCACTCCGCGCGTGCCGGCCGTGCGCCGAGCGCGCGGGAAACGGCCAGCGCGGTGGCGCGGACGACCTGCTCGTAGGCCTGTGGCCTGGCCGCATCGACCGGGACCACCACCGACACCGCGGCGACCACGCGTCCGGCGCCGTCCCGCACCGCGACGGCGACCGAGGACACGGCGGCGGGCCTGCGGCGCGCGAACACCGCGACCCCGGTCCGCCGCACGTCGGCCAGCCGCCGGCGCAACGTCGCCGCGGCCGGAGAGTCCAGTTCGGACAGTGCCTGCGCGCGCACCGCGGCGTCGGCGAAGGCCAGCAGCACCAGCCCGACGCCGGTGTCGTGCAGCGGCAGGCGGCCGCCCACCCGGTAGGCGACCTGGACCGCCCCGAGCGTGGACAGCCGCTCGACGAGCAGGGCCGCTCCCTGGTCGAGCACCGCCAGCAGCACGTGCTGACGGGTGATCTCGTGCAGGTCCTCCAGGTACGGCAAGGCGGCTTCGCGCAGGCCGTGGCTGCGCGGCGCCAGTGACGCGACCTCGAACAACCGCAGCCCGATGACGTACCGCCCGTGCTCGTCCCGTTCCAGCGCGCCCCAGGCCTGCAGCCGGGCGGCCAGCCGCGAGGCGGTGCTGCGCGGTATCCCCGCCCGCCGGGACAGCTCGACCAGCCCGAGCGCACGGTGTTCCTCGGTGAAGGCGGCCAGCAGCGCCAGTGCCCGGTCCACCACCGGATCACCGCTCTTGGGGCGCTTGCCCCGGACCGGGCGCGCGTCTGGAGCCGACATGCCCCGGAGTCTGACAGGCCCAACCAATGGAACTCCGGGTGACCCCGGCCACAGTCGTTCCGCATGCTTCGCCCACCCGATCCGGTGTCGAAGAGGAGGACCGAATGCCCGAGCGCGTTCCGGTGCTGATCGCGGGTGGCGGCCCGAGCGGGCTCGCGACGGCCATCGAACTCGGCCGGGCGGGCATCCGCTGCCTCGTGGTCGAGCCACGCGAAACGACGGGCACCGACCGGCCGCGCGCCAAGACGACCAGTGTCCGCACCATGGAGCTGCTGCGCCGGTGGGGACTGGCCGGGCGGGTCCGGGCCGCGGCGCCGCTGCCGGTGTCGTACGCGCAGGACGTGGTGTTCTGCACCGCGGTCACCGGCCGTGAGATCACCCGGTTCCCCAACGCGTTCGGGCTGTTCGCGCAACGCCGGGACGAGTTCGCCGAAGGCGGGCAGCAGATCCCGCAACCGGCGGTGGAGGCGGTGTTGCGAGAGGCCGTCGCGGAACTGCCTTCGGTGGAGCTGCGCACCGGGCACCGGGTGGCCGGTGTGCGGGACGGCACGGACGGCGTGCGCGTGGAGATCACCGGACCGGACGGCGTCCGGTACCCGCTCGACGCCGGTTACCTGATCGGCTGCGACGGCGCCAACGGGGTCAGCCGCGCCGCGATCGGCGCCCGGTTCTCCGGCGGCAGTGGCGAACTGCCGAACCTCAACATCACCTTCCGCGCGCCGGAGCTGACCGAGGAAGCGTTGTGCGCGCGGGGAGTGCACTACTGGGTGCTCGGGTCCGACGGCGGCGGCATCGTCGGCCGCATGGATCTCGACGGCACCTGGTGGGCCATCGCGCACGGCGTGGACGGCCGGGCCGGCGCGGTGGATCCGGGCGCGCTGGTGCGCCGGATGATCGGCCGTGACCTGGCGGTCGAAGTGCTCGCCACCGACCCGTGGGCGGCCAGGATGCTGCTGGTGGACCGGTATCGCGGCCAGCGGGTCTTCCTGGTCGGCGACGCGGCGCACCTCAACCCGCCGTGGGGCGGGCACGGGTACAACACCGCCATCGGTGACGCGGTGAACCTCGCCTGGAAGCTGGTCGCGGTGCTGCGCGGATGGGCGGGGCCCGCCCTGCTGGACAGCTACGAAGCCGAGCGGCGGCCGGTCGCCGCGCAGACGATCGCCGACGCCGCCACCCAGGAAACCCAGCTGGCCTGGGCATACGCGCATGCCGACATCGACGCGGACACCCCGGCGGGCAGCGCCCGGCGGGCCGAGGTCGCCGAGGCACTGGCGGCCAAGCGCGTCGAGTTCCACAGCCTCGGGCTGGTGCTCGGCTACCACTACGCGGGCTCGCCGATCGTCGTCGACGACGGCTCGCCGGTGCCGGAGCACGAGCCCCTGACCTACCACGGCTCGGCCCGGCCGGGCGCGCGCCTGCCGCATCGCTGGCTGCCGGACGGTTCGTCGCTCTACGACCACCTCGGCCCCGGCTTCACCCTGCTGCGCCTGGACCACACGGCCGACGTGACGCCGTTCGTGCGGGCGGCCGAGGCGCGGCGGGTGCCGCTCACCGTGCTTGATCCCGTCGGTGTCGCGGACCCCGGTTCCTACCGCGCCCGCCTGCTCCTCGTGCGACCCGACCAGCACGTCGCCTGGCGCGGCAACGAAGCCGGGGACGCCGCCGCCGTGCTCGCCGCCGTGCTCGCCACGCCCTGACCCGTCATCCGTCCTCAACGTGGAGGAACCATGAACGTCGAACCCACCACCGGCAGTGACACGGCCACCGGAGCGCGCTTGCTGGCCAGGGTGGAGCGCATCCCGCTGACCCGGTTCCACCTGCGCGTCGCGTCGATCCTCGGCGTCGGCACCTTTTCGACTCGTTCGACGCGCTGATCCTTTCGGTCGCGCTGACCGCCGTGCTGACCTCACTCGGCGCGCCGATGTCGGTGGCCGGTCTGCTGATCGCGGCCGGCTACGTCGGGCAGGTCCTCGGCGCGCTGGTGTTCGGCGTGCTCAGCGAGCGGGCCGGCCGCAAGGTGGCGTTCGTGGCGGCGTCCGCGTTGTTCGGGGCGCTGTCGGTGGCTTCGGCGCTGGCGTGGAGCGTGGAGAGCCTGATGACCTTCCGGCTGCTGCAGGGCATCGGGCTCGGTGCGGAAGTGCCGGTGGCGGCGGCGATGTTCAACGAGTTCGTCCGGGCCAAGGCCAGGGGACTGGTCGTGCTGGTCTACGAAAGCCTCTTCGTCTGGGGCATTCTCGGCGCGACCCTGATCGGTGCGCTGGTCCTCTCGGTCTTCCCGCCGGAGGACGCGTGGCGGTACCTGTTCTTCCTGGGCGGCGTTCCGCTGCTCACCGCGGTGTGGGCGTGGTTCCGGCTGCCGGAGTCGCCCCGGCACCTGGTGCACCGGGGGAAGCTGGCCGAGGCCGAACGGGTGGTCGCCGGCATGGAGGCCTCCGCCCGCCGCGGCGGGCGGGAACTGGCCGAGCCCGCCGAGGTGGCGCCCGCGCCCGCCGAACCGCCGACCCGGTTCGGCGAGCTGTTCTCACCCGGCTACCGGACGCGGACGCTGACCCTGTGGGTCCTGTGGTTCACCACCTTCCTGCCGCTGGCCGGTTTCACCACCTGGATGCCGGCGCTGCTGATCCGGGTGGGCGGGCTGAGCCCGTCGGTCGCGTCGTTGCTGACCGGCGGGATCGTGGTCGGCAACCTGGCCGCGCTCTACCTCGCCGCGTCCACTTTGGACAAGCTGGGGCGCCGGTTCTGGTTCGGCGTCGGCTACGGCCTGGCCTTGGCGGGCAGCGCCGGCGGCGTGGTCGCACTCGGGTTGTTCGGCTGGCAGGGCTGGCCGGTGCTGTTCGTCTGCGGTGCCCTCGTGCTGTTCGGGGTGAACATCAACGCTCCGATCGCCTACCTGTACACCGCCGAGCTGTACCCGACCCGGATGCGGGCGTGGGCGACGATGGTGAGCAGCACGATGCGCAATCTGGCCTCGGTGGTCGCGCCGATCACCATCGGCCTGCTCCTCGGCGCGGTCACCGGGGTGCTGTGGAGCTTCGTGCTGACCACGATCGTGCTGGTGATCGGCCTGACCGTGGTGTTGCGGCACGGTGTCGAAACACGGCAGCGGAAGCTGGAAGAGCTGGCCCGGTAGCCGCTTCTAGGCGGCTTCGGCCCAGAAGCCGGTGAACAGGCGCGCCGTGACGCCGGGTTTCTCCTCGTTCGGCGTGTGGCCCGCGGCGGCGATGACCTCATACCGGGCGCCGAGCCGGGCCGCCATGTCGCGTTGTGCTTGGGCGGGCCAGGCCGCGTCGTGCTCGCCGTGGGCGACCAGGATCGGGACGCCGGTGGCACGCAGTTCTCCGACCCGGTCCGGCTCGGCGGCGATCGCGCGGCTGATGCCGAGCAGGTTGGCGGGATTGGTCTCGTGGATCCGGGTCCGCAGGTACGCGACCACCGGTTCCGGCTGCCCGGCCGCGAAGAACGGCTCGAGGAAGCGCCAGGCTCCCGCCGCCCCTTCCGCGGTGATGGCGTCTTCCAACGTCGGACCGGCCGGGCCGGTCACCGTGGCGCCGCCCGGCCCGGAACACAGAATCGTGTAACTGAGGAACCGCCGCGGTTCCCGGATCACCGCGGCCCGGGTGACCAGGCCGCCGAAGCTGTGCCCCACCAAGTGCACCCGCTCGCCGGACACGGTGGCATCGAGTACCTCCAGCAGGTTCGTGGCGAACGCCTCCACCGTGTAGTCCTCGGCCCGGTCCGGGCCTTCCGACTGCCACTGCCCGAGCTGGCTGTAGGCGAGCACGTCGTAACCGGCCGCGGTGAGGTCACGCAGCATCGGCACGAAGTCCTCTTTGGACCCGGTGAAGCCGGGAACGAGGACGGCGATGCCCTTGGTGGCACTCCCGTCCGGTGGGGTGGCCCGAATGGCGGAGAGCCTGCCCGCGGAGGTGGGCACGGTGAACGGCCGGGCGTTGGCGGGAAGGGTGTGCAACGGTTGCTCCTCGAGGTCAGCGGACGGATCGGATGGGCAGGAACGCGGCGGCGCCGGCAAGCACGAGCACACCGGCGACGGCGAACAGGGCGTGGTACCCGGCAAGGGTGATCAGGAACGCGGAGAAGGTCGGCGCCACGGCCTGCGGGAGATTGGTGGCGACGTTGAGCAGGCCCAGGTCCTTGGCGGCGGCGTCGTCGCTGGGCAGCACCTGGGTCATCAGGGCGACGTCCAGGGTCATGTAGGTGCCGAACCCGAACCCGGCGATCGCCGCGAACGCGAACATGCCGCCGAGGGTCGGGCTGATCAGCGGGCAGGCCAGCCCGGCGGCGGTGACCACCGACGCGGCGATCACGAACGGCTTGCGGCGGCCGACGCGGTCCGACCACGGCCCCGTCACGAAGCTGGAGAGCACGGTGCCGGCGAGCATCACCAGCGACAGCTGGCCGGTCACGGCGTTCGCCCGCTCCAGCGGGATGCCGACGTGGTCCACCAGGATGTAGAGCTGGAAGTTGTAGACGGCCCAGTACCCGAGCACGAACAACATCCGGGCGGCGAACGCCCAGGCGAAGTCGGGATACCTGCGCGGGCTGACCCAGAAGCCCTTCAGGAACGCCGCCCACGACCACGCCGCACGCGGCCGTCCGGCGCTGGAGGTGTCCCGGTTGACGATGACGAACAGCAGCACCACCACCAGCACGACGGCGGCGAAAACGCGGTAGCCGACCCCGAGATCGGCGGCGAACCGCGCGGCCAGCAGCACGCCCGCGGTGGCGCCGACCATGCTGCCGACGCCGACGAACGCCGACGCCGTGCCGCGTTGCCCGGCGGGCAGCCGGTCGGCCAGGATCGCCGTCATCGGGCCCTGCACGATGTTGAGCGAGACCTGCACGAGCAGCCAGAGCACGGCCAGCAGGGCGACCGAGCCCGCCACCGGAAGCGTCACCAGGAACACGGCGCCCAGCAGCGCGCCGAGCACCATCCACGGTGTCCGGCGGCCGAACCGGCTGCGGGTGCGGTCGGACAGCGCCCCGACAATGGGCTGCACAAAAAGCGTGGCGAACGCCGAAACGCTCACCACCAGGCCGAGGCTCGAGACCTTCCCATCGGGGTCCACCCCGGCGACCTGGTTCGGCAGCAGGATGCCGAGCAGGCCCGAATAGGCGAGGAAAAGCGAAAAGTTGCCGATCATCAGCGAGCCGATCAGCGTCCGCCGGCGACCGGGATACACGACCGGGACGTCGGCCGCCGGAGTCGCAGTGTGCGGTGCTGGGTCAGGCAGTGTGGGGGCCATGGCCGCCTCCTGAACGCGATGCCGGGCACCACTGCCTCGGCGCGTGCGGGGCATCACATCACGGCCACCGACCGCTCAGTCTGTGCCGTTATCCGTTCGTGACCATTTGGCGTTGTCCGCGTTACCTGTTTCCGAGTTGGCGGGCTCAGGTGGCCTGGCGAAGCAGCTGGACCAGTGTGCGGAACGCGGCGGGCATGTCCACTTCGCCGGGTTCCAGGAGCCACTGGAACTGCATGCCGTCCATCACCGCGATCACCAGCGGGGCCACGGCTTCCGGGGTGAGGTTGCCGGGCAGGCGGTCGCCGAACTCCTCGCGCAGGGTCTCGGTCAGCGACGTGCGGATCGTCGCGTAGCGGCGGGCGAAGAAGTCCTGTGCCGGATGGCCCTCGGTGACGCTCTCGCCGAGCAGGGCGGAAAAAGTCTGCACCACACCGGGCCTGCTGGCGTTGTACTCAATCAGGGTGGCGAGAAGGTCTAGTGGCCACGGGCTGGTGGCCTGCTTCCCGGCGGCGCCGGTGTCCCATTCGTCGCGGGCTTCGAGTACGGCGATGAGCAGGTCTTCCTTGGTGGGGAAGTAGTGCAGCAGGCCCTGCTGGGTGATGCCGACCCGTTCGGCAACGGCGGCCAGTGAGGCGCCGCGGTAGCCGCGTTCGGCGATGACGGCCATGGTGGCCCGGAGGATTTCACCGCGGCGGTCCGCGCGCCGTCCGGCTCGTGCTGCGCCGACCGGCCCGGCCTGCTCTGCTGTGCCCACGAAGCCAGCCTAGCCGGTGCGTGTTACATAACGAAACGAAAACAATACCTACCAGCTGTCAAGTGTCTGGGTGACGATGGTGGCAGCCGTTCCGTCGCAGAGGAGTCGCAGTTGAGCAGTCAGCACGTCGATCTCGAGGCGGCGATCGACGCCGCGTTGCCCGCGCTCGACCTGGACGCGAAGACCAGGCTGCTGGCGGGTCGCGACATGTGGTCACTGCCCGCGTTGCCGGAGATCGGCCTGCGGTCGCTGGTGCTGTCCGACGGCCCGATCGGGGTCCGTGGTGTGCGGTGGACCGCCGCCGATCCGTCGATCGCCCTGCCGAGTCCCACCGCGATGGCGGCCACCTGGGACCCCGGGCTCATCCGCCGGGCGGGCCACCTGCTGGCGCAGGAAGCCCGCCGCAAGGGCGTGCACGTGCTGCTGGCGCCGACGGTGAACCTGCACCGCTCACCGCTGGGCGGCCGGCATTTCGAGTGCTACTCCGAGGATCCGTACCTAACCGGGGCGATCGGCACCGGGTACGTGCGTGGTGTGCAGGAGGGTGGCGTCGGGACCACGGTCAAGCACTTCGTCGCGAACGACGCGGAGACCGATCGGTTCACTGTGGACAACGTCGTGGACGAGCGGACGTTGCGTGAGCTGTACCTGGCGCCGTTCGAAATGATCGTCTCCGGGGCGAAGCCGTGGGGTGTGATGGCGGCGTACAACTCGGTCAACGGGCGGACGATGACCGAACACGACGAGCTGCAGAACGGTGTCCTGCGGGAGGAGTGGGGCTTCGACGGCGCCATCGTCTCCGACTGGTTCGCCGCCCGGTCCACCGTGGGCGCTATCGGGGGAGGGCTCGACATGGCGATGCCCGGTCCGCGCACCGTGTACGGCGCGGCACTGGCCGAGGCCGTCCGCGCGGGCGAGGTGTCTGAGTCCACAGTGGACGACGCGGTGCGCAGGGTGCTCCGCCTGGCCGCGCGGACCGGGGTCTGGGACCGGGTCGCGCCCGCGGTCACCGAGCTACCCGCGCCGATCGACGGCGTGGCGCTGGCCCGCGAACTCGCCGGACGCGCGTTTGTGCTCCTGCGCAACCAGGACGACGTGCTACCGCTGGACCCCGCGCGTCACGGCACGGTCGCCTTGCTCGGCGCGGCGGCCCGGGACGCCCGTGTGCTGGGTGGCGGGTCGGCGCAGGTTTTCCCGGCGCGGGTGGTGTCCCCGCTGGACGGCCTGCGCGCCGCGCTGCCGGAGGACGCCCTGACCTTCCGGATCGGCGCCGACCCGACCGATGAGCTGGGTGTCGCGGACACCGGCTTCGCGCTGCGTGCGGTGTGCCGGGACGCCGATGGAGTGGTGCTGGGTGAGGAGGTGCTGCCCAACGGGATGGTGCAGTGGTTCGGTGACGACCTGCCCAGCGGTGTCACGCACGACCGGCTGCACACGGTGGAGATCACCGGCACGTTCACCCCGCGCGAGTCCGGGTTGCACGCGTTCGGCACCAAAGGGCTCGGCGCGTTCGTGCTGTCGGTCAACGGCGAGGCGCGCTTCGACGGCGCCGCGGTCGCCGACGGCGGCGACCCGTTCGAGGCGTTTTTCGCCGCACCGGCCGAGCGTGCGACGGTGGAGCTGACCGCGGGGGAGACCGTCGAGGTCGGCCTGACCTACACCGTGCCCGACACGTCGGACGCGCCGATGCGGGCGGTCAGTTGCGCGCTGGCGCACCGCGAGCCGCGGCGCGACGGGGACGAGCTGATCGGGGAGGCGGTGGCCGCCGCGGCGGCGGCCGACACCGCGATCGTCGTCGTGGCGACGACCGAGCGGGTGGAGAGCGAAGGCTTCGACCGCGCCGACCTGCGCCTGCCGGGCCGCCAGGACGAGCTGGTGCACCGGGTGGCCGCGGTCAACCCTCGCACGGTCGTGGTGGTCAACTCCGGTTCGCCGGTGGAGATGCCGTGGCGGGACGAGGTCGCCGCGGTGCTGCTGAGCTGGTTCCCCGGCCAGGAGGCGGGTTCCGCGCTCGCGGACGTGCTGCTCGGGCAGGCCGAACCCGGCGGCAGGCTGCCCACGACCTGGCCCGCCCGGCTGGAGAACGCACCGGTGACGCAGGTGCGGCCGGTGGCCGGAAAGCTCGCCTACGACGAGGGCGTGTTCATCGGCTACCGCGCCTGGCAACGCGACAAGGTCGAACCCGCGTACTGGTTCGGTCACGGCCTCGGCTACACCGACTGGTCCTACGAGCGAGCCCGCGTGGTTCCACCGGACACTGCGGACGGAGACGTGCGGGTCACGGTGACCGTCCACAACGCCGGCACCCGCGACGGCCGCGAGGTCGTGCAGGTCTACGCCGCCCGCCCGGACAGCACGGTGGACCGCCCGCACCGATGGCTCGCCGGCTTCGCTACGGTGGAATGCGCCGCCGGTGCCCGGGCCACAGTGGACATCACCATCCCGCGGCGCACCTTCGCCCACTGGACCACCACCTGGACAACCGAACCCGGCGACTTCGAACTCCACATCGGACGCTCGGTTGCCGACATCCGCCTCGTCCGCCCGGTGACCGTCAAGCCATGAACCGGACGCGCCGACCACGAAGACATGCGAAAATGTACTGATGTCGGTCGATTCCGTTCGCCTTGCTCGGTGGTGCGTGGAGCAGCTGGGCAGCCCGCCCGTGGGGGAGATCTTCAGGTCCGGGCACCTGTCCGCGGTCATCGGGTTGCGGCTGGCTGACGGCCGCGAGGTCGTGGTCAAGGTGCGCCCGGGCTCGCCGCGGGTGGCGGCCTGCGTCGAGGTGCAGCGGCGCATGTTCCAGGCCGGTTATCCGTGCCCTCAGCCACTCACCGGCGCCGAGCCGTTCGGTGACGACGTGGCAACCGCGGAGGTCTACGTGCCCGACGGCGATGCGCTCCCGAGCGAGGACAACGCTTCCGCCGAGGCCTTTGCGCGGCTGATCAAGCTCGCGCCACGGCCGTTCGAGGTGTCCACACTGGACCCACCGCCGTCGTGGGCGGCGTGGGACCACAACGAGGACGGGCTGTGGTCGCGTCCCGAGGGCTCCAGCGTCAACCTCAACGAGGTGGACGGTCCGAAGTGGATTGACGATGCCGGACGCCTGGCCCGTGACCGGTTGCGGGCCGGGCAGTCCGAAGCGGTGATCGGTCACTGCGACTGGCTTGCCGGAAACCTGCGCTGGAACGGCGACGCGCTGCTGGTGGTCCACGACTGGGACAGCATGACCGTGGACAGCGAGGCCGTCCTCGTCGGCTTTGCCGCCGCGCTGTATTCGAGCGTCGACGTGGACCAGTTGGCGACCGTGGAGGAAACAGAGCGGTTCCTCGACGCGTACTGCCACGCCCGTGGCCGGAAGTTCACCGACGACGAACTCCAGCGGGCGTGGGCGGCGGGCGTCTGGACCCGGGCCTACGACGCCAAACACCAGCACACGGTCGGACAGCCCATCGCCTCACTGTCCGAAAGCGAGGCCCGTGAGCGCCTTCGTCGCAGTGGGACCGCGTGAGGAGCGTCAGCCCTCGGCGTCACTGGGCGAGCCGAAGGTCGCCGCGCACCCCGAACAGGTGACCGCCAAGTACTTCGAGCTGGCGAAGCGGCTGGACGCCGCGGTGATTCGCGCTGGCCGGATTCGATCCGTGACCACCAGCGCGCGGTGGCCGTCGACCGGGTGAAGCACCCGATGCTGGGCGGCTCCACGGCCAGCATCGGGCCGCGCTGGTGACGGCCGACCAGGGCGGGCACGGGCTCTACCCGTGGGGCGGCAACTGGCTGCTCGACGGAGGCGCGGGCTGCCCCCCGTGATCGGACCGGCTGGTGTTCAGTGGTCCGCGGGCAGGACGACGATGCCGTCGTCGTCGCTGTGCAGGGTGGCGCCCGGGGTGAAGGTGGCGTTGCCGAACTCGAGCACCACGTCGCGTTCGCCCGCGCCGGTTTTGGCGCTCTTGCGCGGGTTCGAGCCGAGCGCCTTCACGCCGAGGTCCAGCTCCCGCAGGGCGGCGACGTCCCGGACCGCGCCGTTGATCACCACGCCGGACCATCCATTGTGGACCGCGATCCCGGCGATGACGTCACCGAGCAGGGCGCGGTGCACCGAGCCACCGCCGTCGACGACCAGCACGCGTCCTTCGCCCGGTTCGGAGAGCACGGCTTTCAGCAGTGCGTTGTCCTCGTGGCAGCGGACCGTCACGATCGGGCCGGAGAACACGGCGCGGCCCCCGAACTGCCGGAACTGGGTGTCGCACGACTCGAGGGTCTCGCCGTGCTCGTCGTAGAGATCGGCGGTGAGCGGCTGGCTGGGCAAGGACATCGTTCTCCTCAGATCGCGGAACTCAGCTTTCGCGGAGCCTGGCTGTGGGGAGTATGCCGAGCCGGGACGCGGCCTTGGCACCGAGGCTGGTGCCGCGCTCGGATCCGCGGCCCGACGCGGCGGTAGCGGTCCGTCTTGTCCCACCGCGGCTTGCCCGAATTGGCTCTTGCGGTGCGGTATGCCACGTTGCAAGCTTGGGTGCCCCGGCCCCCCGCGGGTCGTCCCGGAATCCCCAGACCGGAGGTCTTGTGAGCGAGTACGGAATCGACCGGCGTGACGTCCTGCGTGGTTTGTCGCTGCTGGGGGTGACCGGTGCGGCGGGCTTGCTCGGCACCACCGGCGCCGGCGCGAGCACCGAGGCCACCCCGTTCGACCTGCACTTCTCCGTCATCGAGCAGTTCCGGCCGTTCGACCTCATCGCCCCGCGGTTCGTGCAGTACGACTCGGCGGTGGCGCCGCGCCAGGACGCGCGCGGCA
This sequence comes from Amycolatopsis albispora, assembly GCF_003312875.1. Classification (NCBI taxonomy): domain Bacteria; kingdom Bacillati; phylum Actinomycetota; class Actinomycetes; order Pseudonocardiales; family Pseudonocardiaceae; genus Amycolatopsis; species Amycolatopsis albispora. The sequence goes on along the minus strand of NZ_CP015163.1, from coordinate 2,050,364 downwards.
CCCTGATCACCACCGGTGTCCGGCCCAGGGCGCCCTTCGGCACCGTCACCGTCGAAGTCAGGCGGCTCGACGGTGACGCCGGGGTCGTCGCCGGGTTCGCCGGTGACGATGCGGCCGTGCTCGGCGCCTACGACGCCGGCACCGGCACGGTCAGCATCGAGGTCACCCAGGGCGGGACGACCAGCGTGGTCAAGACCGCTCCCGCCACGCTGCGGGCGCCGTTCGGCTTCGCCGTCGTGGTCAACGAGAACGCGGTGACCGTGCTGGCGGACCCGACCGGGACCGGGGCCGGGTGGCAGCCACTGCTCACCGAACGGGACCAGGTCCGCGCCCGCGTCGACCTGCGCGATCCGGCGGTGCTGGGCAAGCTGAGCTACGCCTACGGCGGACGCGGCGGCGGTTCCGCGCGGCTGGGCCGGGTGCGCGCCGGTTACTTCGGCCAGGCCGGGGTGCGTGACCCGCACGTCGTCCAGCACGCCGATGGCAGGCCCTTCGTCAAGAACGGCAAGCTGTACCTGACGATGACCAACGCGGGGCTGGGATTCTTCCAGCAGGCGCACTGGGCGGTGTGGACCCTCGACCTGGCCGACCCGACGAAGCTCGAGCAGGTCGCGACGCTGTTCTTCGCCCGTGACGGGGTGGTGCTCGGCGATCACGCCGGCCAGCTCGTCTACGACGACGAGCGGCGGCGATTCATCGTCCTGATGAGTTCGTGGGGGGATTTCGCCTTCAACGGGGTGCACATCCGCCACGCCACCACCCGCGCCGACGTGCTCTCCGGCGTCCACGTTCTGCCCACCGCACGGCTGCCCTTGCCCACCAGCGTCAGTTCGTGGGATCCGGCGCTGACCAAGATCAACGGCAGTTGGCACCTCGCCTTCGTGGAAAGCCCGGCCCAGCAGCCGTCGTTCGTGTTCCACCCCGCGCTCGCGGCGGGCCCCCGCGGCGCCGACTACACCGACGGCCTCGAACTGGTCGGCGCCGATCTGTCGGTCGACCAGACCGAAGGCACCATCATCCAGCGGATCGGCGGCCAGTGGTACGTGCTGGCCAGCGACGGCGATGCCCGCCAGTACCCGGTGTACGACCTGCGCATGCGGAAGCTGGGCACGCTCGATGCCCCGTACGGCACCAACATCCCGCACCCGATGCTGGTCCGGGTGAACGGCTCCTGGTGGATGCCCACGTTCAACGGCACCCAGTACGCCGAACCGGTCCTGGGCTACGGCGGCCACGGTGACTTCATCCTGATGCGGGCGTAGAAGCCCAGCGGCCGCCGGCCCTCGTCACCCGGTGATGAAGGTGGTGGTTGCCGTGGTGCCGTTCCAGGTGGCGGTCAGTGTGCCTTGGCTGCCGCGCGGAATCGACGGGGCCGCGGTGAGTGGAATGGCGATACCCGGGGAGCCGGGCGGGATGTGCACGGTCGATGGCACCGTTACTCCGGGGAAGTCGGTGTGGAGCCGCACGGTGGTGCCTTCGGGGTTCGGCGCGCGGCCGATGCCGATGGCGCCTGGGGTGACCGTTCCCGGTTTGAGCAGCAGGCCGTCGGAGAGGGCGAACCGGTCGGGCACGACCACGACGTCCCGGCTGGCCCGGGAGGTGCCGAGGTCCGCTGACGGTGACACGACCGCGGGAGTCTCCGCCCTGGTTGCCTTGAGCGGGAAGGTGGCGGTGGTGCTGCCTTCGGGCACCACGACGTAGGGCGGTACGTGGACGCCGGGGCCGTAGTGGGTGTTGCTCCACAGGCTGACGGCGAGGCCACCGGCGGGTGCGGGCTGGGCGAGGGTGACTGTGCCCTGCGTGGTTTCGCCCACGACCAGTGATTCCTTGGTGTAGGACAGCGAGGTCACCGCGCGGGTGGCGGGATCCGCGGGCCGGATGGTCACCTCGGCGACCGGGACCAGTGGGGCGCCGCTGACCTGCGCGTGCAGCGTGCGGACCACGTCGGTGGCGGGTGCGGCGGTCCGGAACGGGAAGCTGACCGTGGTCGCGCCGGCGGGAACGTAGGCGTGACGGCCGGTCGAGTGGCCGTAGACCAGGTCGCCGTAGAGGGAAACGTGGGTTCCGCCGGGCGGTGCCGGTGCGGACAGCACGATGGTCTGGACCGCGCCGTCGCCGCCGGTGAGCACCGGCGGTGAGACAAAACCCGGCCTCAGCTCAGGGCCGCTCGCCGACGCGGGTGCCGCGGTCAGGATCCCCGCCGCGGCCACGGCCGCCGCCACGATCGAGGCTCTTCTCCCGGTTGTGCGCATTTCCATCCTCCCAGGCTGGTGTGCTGCTGCCTCCGCCAGCTAAGTCCACCGCCGGGCGCGCTCCCACCCTTCCGGGACCAGCTTCCTCCTTTCGTAAGATCAAGCCGGTCGCCCCGTGGCCGATGTCGAGGAGTTCGTGGAGAATGCCGCGGCGAACGCGGCGAATTCGGTCATCTTGGCCCGGAACGCGCGGCCGAAGACGTCCTCGGCCAGCCGGTAGTGATCACGGCGCCCGCGGGGCGGGCGGAAGCGCTCGACGAGCCCGCCCCGTTCGAGCTGAGGATCGACTGCAGGTACTCACGGCTGTGCGGCAGGTCGAGCAGCACCATCGGCTCGTCGGCCAGTTCGTGCAGCGACACCTTGCGCTGCTTGCGCCGCGCGAGCCGGTGGTCCTCGGCGACGAGCGCGTATGGCGGTGCCGTGCCGACGACCTCACGATCGATGTCGTCACCCAGGTCGTAGCCGTAGAGCAGGGCGAGCTCGGTCTCACCCGAGCGCAGGGCCGAGGTGAGCGCGTGGTGCTCGCCTTCACGCAGCGACACGTGGACCCGGGGATGCCGGGCCTCGAACTCCGCCAGCAGGCTCGGCAGCCGGAACGGCGCGAGCGTGGCGAAGCAGCCGACCGTCAGCGTCCCGGCCAGTTCGGTGCCCGCCTGCCGGGCGGTCTCGACCAGTTCGGCGCCGTGCGCGAGGAAATCCAGCACCCGCTTGTAGAACGTCTCACCGGCGGTGGTCAGGCTGAGCCCGCGGGCGTGGTGGCGCAGCAGGAACTGCACCCCCATCTCCTTCTCCAGCTGCGCGATCGCGGTCGACACCGCCGACTGGGACACCATCAGCTCCTTCGACGCGGCGGTCATGCTCAGGTGCCGGGCCGCCGCCTCGAAGTACCGCAGCTGCACGAGGGTGAAGGTGGGCTCGCTCATGGCGACATCCTGCCTCCCGCAGAGGGCACTCCGCCCGACCGGCCCGCACGCCGGGTTAATACTCATGGTTATCATTTCCACTAGGGAGGCGGCGCATCCGGTGCTGCGCCTGGGTGAATGGTGACGGTGCGTGGTGGGAAGGGTGGACGCGGTGGCACAGGGTGGTGACCCGGGCTCCTGGCCGGGGCTCGGCGCGAGACTGGCCGGGGACCTGCTGACCAGGCGCGATTGCGCGGTCGAAGCCGCGGTGGCCTCGCTGGGGTTGCGGCCGGGGGCCAGGGCACTCGACGTCGGTACTGGGCCTGGCGCGTGCCGGGGCGCTGACGTGGCCCCGGGGAGTTACGACGTGATCTGGGCCAGTGATGTGGTCTTGCCGGTGGCGCTCACCTCCGGGCGGCGGCCGTGAACTACCGCGAATACGCACCGTCGGCGGAATATCTGCACCTGCTCAGCCGTCCGATGTGGACGTCGCTGTCGGGCCGCCTGGCCGCGGTCCTGGCGGGCGTCGATCCCGCCGGGGGAGTGGTGGTCGAATTCGGGGCCGGTACCGGACTCGGCACCGACGTGCTGCTCGACACCGTGCCGGACGCGCCGGTGCTGGCCGCCGAGCCGTCGCCGGAGTTGCGCGCGGTCCTGCTCGCCCGCCTCGCCGCGCGGCCGGACGCGGACCGCGTCACCGTGTACCCGGCGGGCGCGGCCGACCTGCCCCTGCCGGACCGGATCGCGGCGGCCGTGGGCATGCACATGATCGGCCACCTCGCCCCGGGCGACCGCCGTGCGTTGTTCACCGCGCTCGTGCCCCGGCTCGCGCCCGGCGCGCCGGTGGTGTTCAACGTCCAGCCGCCCGAGACGGCGGTCGAGGTGCCCGAGAGCGAGCCATTCGCCGTGCGCGCCGGGCGCCTGCGTTACGAGGGCCGTGGCCGGGCGGAACCGGTCGGCCCGGACCGTCTCCGCTGGACGATGACCTACCGCACCCTCGACGGTGACGCCGAAATCACCACCGCGGTCACGCACTACGACTGGTGGACGGTCTCCGCCACGACACTGGCGGCTGAGCTGCGCGCGGCTGGCGCGTCCTCTGTGGACATCGACGGCGATCTTGTCGCCGCGCGGGGTTGACGCGCGTGGAGATCGAGAAGGCGTTCCGGCGTTACCTGGCCGCGCGCGTGGTGTCGGTGGCGGGCAGCGTGGTGTCGGTGGTGGCGCTGCCGGTGCTGGTGTACCAGCTCACCGGCTCGGCGGGCTGGACCTCGGCCGTGGCAGTGGCGGAAGCGTTGCCGTACCTGCTGTTCGGCCTGGTCGCCGGTGCGGTGGCCGACCGCGCGCCACGGCGGGTGCTGATGGTGGGGCTGGAACTGGCGACCGCGGTGCTGCTCGCCAGCGTGCCGCTGGCGTGGTGGCTGGGCCTGCTGACGGCGGTGCACGTGCTGCTGGTCGCCTTCGCCGTCCAGGTCCTGTTTGTCTTCTTCGACGCCGCCAACTTCGGCGCGCTGCCGACCCTGGTCGGCCGCGCCAAGCTCACGGCGGCGTACTCGAAGCTCTACGGCGCCACCACGATCGTCGAAGTGGCCGTGCCCCCGCTGGCGGGGCTGGCGGTGGTGCTCGCCGCACCGGCGCCGCTGATGGCGCTCAACGCGGTCACCGCGGTCGCGTCGGCGCTGCTGATCCGCGCGATCACCCGGCCGCTGTCGGCCGTTCCGGCGGGCGAGCGTCCGGCGAGGTTGTGGTCGGACATCGGTGCCGGGCTGGGCTTCCTGCGTCGCGAGCCCGTGGTGCGGCTGCTGACGCTGGTCGGCATGACCCACGCGGCCGCCGGTGGCGCGTGGGTCGCCATGCTCGTGCCGTTCGCGGACCAGGCACTCGGCGTGCGTGCGTCCGGTGACGCCCGGCTCGCCGTGTTGTTCGCCTGCTGGGGCATCGGTGGCGTGCTCGCCGCCCGGCTCGTGCCGCGGCTGGGCGCCCGGTTCGGCCCCGCCCGTTTCGCGCTCACCGCCCTGCCGTGCTCCCTGCTCGCCGCGGTGGCGACCACGCTGACCACGCACTGGCTGCTCGCCGTGCTGACGGTGATCTGCTGGGGGACAGCGCATTCGGCGGTCGTGCTCAACGCGGTCACCTACCGGCAGCAGCTGAGCCCCGACGAGTTGCAGGCACGGGTGAACACCACCGGCCGGATGCTCGCCTGGGGCGTCGGCCAGCCCGCCGGAGCCGCCTTGGCGGGCGCGGTCGCGGTGACCGGCGCGGGCGCTCGCGGCGGTCTCGTGGCCGGTACCGCGGTCCTCGCCGCCGGTGTGGCGTTCGCCTGGCTGTCGCCCACCTTGCGGGCCCGCGCCCGCACCCCCGAACCACTCGCCTGAGCACTGTCCACATCGGAATGGAGAACCCCGCCGTGCGCCGAACCTTCGGCGCGGCCCTCGCCGCGCTCGCCCTGACCTTGTCCGCCTGCGCCACCGAACCGGCCGGGAGCAGCACTGCCGCCCCGGTCGTACCCGTGGACCGCGCGGTCGCCCCGCTGGAACCGTCGCTGCGGATCACCGACCCGCACGGGCAGGAACTGACGCTGACCGCGCCACCGCAGCGCATCGTCTGCCTGAGCGGCCTCTGTGATGACCTCACCACCGAACTGGGCATCGTGCCCGCCGGAACCAGCAACCCGCGGCTGCTCAGCCACCCGGTGCTGCTCGGTGACGCGGGCGCGGCGGTGCCGGTGGTGCGCGGCAGCTTCGGCAGCGAAGACGTGGAGAGCATCGCCGCGCTGAAGCCGGACCTGGTGATCGGCCTGTCCGGTGTCCACGATGGACTGGCGAGCACCGTCGGCCAGTTCGCGCCGCTGTGGCTGACCGAACCCAAGACGTGGCAGGAATCGGTCGGTTACCTGCGCAATCTCGGTGCGCTCACCGGACGGGTCGAGGAAGCCACGCGGGCCGAGGAGCGGTTCCGCGCGATGCTGGCCGACACCGTGGAAAAGCGCGGGCAGCGGGGCACGGCGGTGCTGATGTACGGCAGTGTCGACGCGATCGGCGTGGACAACGCCGACTCGCTCAAGGGCGACCTGCTGGCCCACCTCTTCCGCTACCCGTTCCCGGCCAAGAACTCCGATGTGGACACCGCGAGCAACTACAGCGTGGAGGAACTGCTCGCCCAGCAACCCGACGTGGTTTTTGTGTACTCGCTGCTCTTCTCCACCGACGCGGTGCCGTTGTCGCGGCAGCTGGCGGACAACCCGGTGTGGCGTGAGATCCCCGCGGTGAAAACCGGTGCGGTGCACGAGATGAACGCCGATCTCTGGGGCAAGGGCCGCGGCACGCGCAGCCTGGCCGCGATCGTGCGCGAAGCCGTGGACAAGGCTCCCGCGGCGTGAGCCGGGTGGCGGTGGCCGGGGTTGTGCTCGGCGCGGTCGTGCTGGCCGTGCTCGCGCTCAGCCTCGGCCAGCCGGTGGTGACTCCCGACCACTTTCCCGCGGTGCTCGCCGGTGACGCCCCGGTGCTGGACCGCCTGGTGGTGCTCGAACTGCGCGCACCGCGGCTGGTGCTCGCGTTGTTCGCCGGCGCGGTGCTGGGCGCGGCCGGGCTGCTGCTGCAGGAATCGCTGCGGAACCCGCTGGCGGTGCCGGAACTGCTGGGGGTGTCGTCCGGCGCCGCGGCCGCGGTCGCGCTGGTGGTGGTCACCGGGGTGAGCGTGCCGGGCGCGCCACTGGTCCCGGCGCTGCTCGGGGCGGCGGCCGGCGGCGGGCTGACCCTGCTGGCCGTCCGGCGCGCGGTGGGCCCGGCCGCCGTGCTGCTGATCGGCGCGGCGATCGGTTCGGCGCTGCAGGCGGTGCTGCTGGCCGGGATGTCCCTGACCGAGTCCCGCGAGCAGGGCGTGCTCGTGCGGTACCTGCTCGGCTCGCTGACCGGCACCACCTGGACCACGGTGCTCACCTCGGTGCCCGGCATGCTGCTCGCGCTGCCGCTGACCGTGCTGGCACTGCCCGCGCTCGGCGTGCTGCGGCTCGGCGACGACACCGCGACTGCGCTCGGCCTGCCCGCGGGTGCGGCCAGGGTGGCGGTGCTGGCGATCGGCTGCCTGCTGGTGGCGACCGTGGTCGGGGCATGCGGTCCGGTCGCCTGGGTCGGTTTCCTCGCGCCGCAGCTCGCCCGCGCCCTGCGGCCGTCGGGATCCGCCCTGGCCTGGCTCGGCTGGTCGGTGGCGACCGGTGCGCTGCTGGTGACCGCGGCCGACCTGCTCGCGCGCACCGTGCTGTACCCGGTCGAACTGCCCGTCGGCGGGCTGACCGCGTTGCTCGCGGTGCTCTGCGGGGGAGTGCTGGTGCTCCACCGGCGGCGGGCGGCGCGCACATGAGGCGCTGGCTGTGGCCTGGTCTGGTACTGGGCACCGTGATCGCGGCACTCGCGCAGCTGATGACCGGCGCCTCCGGCAGCGGGCTGTGGACCATGCTCGGCGACGAGACCACCCGCCGGATCGTGCTGGACCTGCGCCTGCCGCGGGTGCTGGTGGCGCTCGGCGCCGGTGCCTGCCTCGGCGTCGCCGGGTGCGTGCTGCAGAGCCTGCTGCGCAATCCGCTGGCCGCACCGGAAATCACCGGCGTCGGCTCCGGTGCCGTGCTCGGCGCGGTGACCGCCTCCCTGCTCGGCGGCGCGATCGCCACCCCGCACGGCATGATCGGCACCGCCGTCGCCGGTGGGGTGCTCGGCGGCGGAGTGCTCTGGGTGGTGGCCGCGCGCACCGGCAGCGACCCGCTGCGGCTGTCGGTGCTCGGCGTGCTGATCTCCGCGGTGCTCACCGGGATCACGCTGATCCTGCTGACCGCCCGGCCACAGGGCGCCGCCGCCATGGTGCAGTGGCTGGTCGGCTCGCTCAACGGCCGCGGCTGGGCGCACTGGCAGGCGCTGCTGCCGTGGCTGGTCCCGGTGCTGGTGGCCGCCGTGCTGGCCGCGCCGGTGCTCGGGGTGCTCGCGGTCGACGACGACCACGCCCGCGGGGTCGGGCTCGACCCGGCCCGGTGGCGCAGCGCGACCCTGCTGCTGGCCGTGGTGGCCGCCGCCGCGGCGATCGCCACCGTGGGCGCCCTGGCCTTCGTCGGGCTGCTCGCCCCGCACGCCGCGCGGCTCGCCTTCGGCGCCGACCACCGCCTGCTCGTGCCCGGCAGCGCGCTCATCGGCGCGGCCACCGTCTGCGCCGCCGACGCCGCGGCCCAGCAGCTCACCGAACTCGCCGCGCTCGGCGGGCAGCCGCTGGGCGTGCCCACCGGCGCGATCACCGCGATCGCCGGTGCGGTCGTGCTCGTCCGCGCGGCCCGCCGCCAGTCCGCCCTCACCTCCGGAGATGGCTCATGACCGCTCTGCTCGCCACCGGCATCACCGTCACCTTCGGCAGCCGGACCGTGCTGGACGGGGTCGGCCTCGCCGTGCCGAGCGGGCAGTGGCTCGCGCTGGTCGGCCGCAACGGCTGCGGCAAATCCACCCTGCTGCGCGTGCTCGCCGGGCTGCACGCGCCCGACGCCGGTTCGGTGTCACTGGACGACCGGCCGCTGCGCACGCTTTCGCGCCGGGCCGTCGCGCGCCGCATCGCGGTACTGCCGCAGGCGATGCCGCCGGTGCCCGCGCTCACCGCGCGCCAGCTCGTCCGGCAAGGCCGCTACGCCACCCGCGGACCGCTGGGCATGCTCGCCGGGGGCGACGACGAGCAGGTCGAACGGGCACTGGCCGACGCCGGGGTCGAGGCCTACGCCGACGCCGTGCTCGACCGGCTCTCCGGCGGGGAACGGCAACGCGTCCGCCTCGCGCTCGCACTGGCCCAGGACGCGCCGCTGCTCCTGCTCGACGAGCCCACCACCTATCTCGACGTGCACCACCAGCTGCAGATGCTCGACCTGATCGACCGGCTGCGCGCCGAACGCGGCCTGACCGTGGTCACCGTGCTGCACGACCTCGTCCAGGCCGCCCGCTACGCCGACCGGATCGTGGCACTGCACGACGGCCGCGTGCACGCCGACGGCCCCGCCGCCGAGGTCGTCACCGCCGATCTGCTCGAGGCGGTCTTCGGCGTCCACGGGCGCGTCTGGCACGACGAAGTGACCGGCCGCCCGCTCTGCGCCTACGATCGCGTCAGCGGCTCCACCGATCAGAAATCCTCCGCCGCGCCGTCAGTTCTGGCAGCCCCCTCACGCCGGTGGAAGGATCGACGACCATGACCGACGCTAGCTCGCTGGGTGCCGACGCGGCCACGTTCATCGCGGTGGTCCGCGCGGGCGATAAGGCGCGGTTCGCGCTCATCACCGAGCGCCACCGGCGTGAGCTGCAGCTGCACTGCTACCGGATGCTCGCGAACTACGAGGACGCCCAGGACATGACGCAGGAGACGTTCCTGCGGGCGTGGCACAAGCGGGAGTCGTTCAAGGGCAACGCCGCGCCGCGGACCTGGCTGTACCGGATCGCGACGAACGCCTGCCTCGACTTCCTGGAAAAGCGCAACGACCGCACCCCCGTGCCGTCCGAGCTGGCGGACTCCGAGCTGCCGTACCTGCAGCCGTATCCCGACCGCATGCTTCCCGAGGACCCGCAGGAATCGGCGGTGGCGCGGGAAACGGTCGAGCTGGCGTTCATCGTCGCCGTCCAATACCTGCCGCCGCGGCAGCGGGCGGTGTTCATCCTGCGCGACGTCCTCGGCTGGCCGGCGTCGAAGGCCGCCGACGCCCTCGAGCTGACCGTCGCGTCGGTGACCAGCGCGCTGCAGCGGGCGCGCGTGACGATGCGCGAGCAACTGCCTGGCCGTCGTCTCGACTGGCGCGGTCCCGCCACCCACGAGCTGTCGAACGACGAGCGCGGGGTGGTGAAGTCGTACATCGGGGCACACGAGCGCAACGACCTCGACGGGCTGATCTCCCTGCTGCGTGACGACCTGCGCTTCGCGATGCTGCCCGATTCGGGCACCTTGGTCAGGACGGCGAAGGCCGCGGTGGACGGCTGGGTCTCCGGCGGACTTTTCCAGCCCGGCCACGACGACTGGCGCGGCATCGTCACGACGGTCAACCGCATGCCCGCCGCCGCGTTGTACCTGCGCACCCCCGGCGACCCGGCGTACCGGCTGTTCGCGATCGCGGCCCTGCGCGTCGTCGACGGGAAGATCGCCGAGCTGACCGGATTCGACGCCACCGGCCAGCCGTGGCTGGACCTGCCGCCGACGGTGTGAGCACCGCCGGCGGCAGGTGCGCTCATCGCCTCGTCTGGTACCGGGTCAGCAGTACGCCGCCGGGGAACGTCCGCGTCTCCACCAGGTTCAGGTTCACCCAGCTGTCCAGGGCGGTGAAGAACGGCGTGCCGCCGCCCACCAGGACCGGCACGGTGACCAGCACGTACTCGTCGATCAGCCCGGCCCGCATGGCCGCCGCGGCGAGCGTCGCGCCGCCGATGTCCATCGGGCCGCCGTCCTCGGCCTTGAGCCGGGTGATCTCGGTGACCGCGTCGCCGGTGACCAGGCGGGTGTTCCAGTCGACCGTGCTGGTCGTCGAGGAGAACACCACCTTCGGCATGTCACGCCAGCGGCGGGAGAACTCCTTCTCCGCCGGGGTGGCGCCGGGCCGCTGGTCGGCGGTCGGCCAGTGGGAGCTCATGTTCGCCCACAGCTTGCGCCCGTACAGCGCCAGTCCCGTCGCCGCCACCCGGTCGGACCACCACCGGAACAGCTCATCCCCGGGCGACGAGTCCGGTCCGTCACCCCCGCTCCAGCCAAGGTCATCCCCGCGCGCGGCGATGTAGCCGTCCAGGGACACGTTCATGGCAAAGGTCAGTTTCCGCATGGCGTTCAGCCTCCTGTGAGTCGCTCTCACAGATACAGACGGCCGCGGCGCCGAAACCTGATCGGTGCCCGGCGTGCACCGGGAAGTCGCTCCAAGCGGCAGTGCTGAGTCGCTCGGCGTGGCGCTGAGGCAACCGCGGTGACGCCGAGGAGCGCCGCGGTGAGGATGACAACGGCCTTCGTACGAGCTGGCGATCGAGATCGGTCCGAATGACGACTTCCGATTGGATCGTGCGCTGGCGGCGTTGGGGCCGGCGGTCGGAGTCGCTGACTGGTACGGCACCTCCAGCCTGGAGCCTTACCGGCAACAGCCGGTGCCGCCCTCGTTGGTGTCGCTGGAAACCCATCGTTTGTGATGTCGGTGTCGTTCGCGAAGATGACGGATCAGACTGGATTGATTTCGGAATTCCGATCGGAGCACTGGAATTCGCCTATCCCGGGGGAGACTCGGCCGCCAGGATTCGTGCTGAAGGAATACCTCGAAAACGGGTTTATGGTTACCTCGTGCCCGATGATGGGCAGGTCGTCTACCTGCCGAGCACTAGTTAACGGCAAACCCGGTACGATCCAGGCGGTCGAATCTGGGGGGGGCGCGGTGAGCGGCATCAGTGTGCTGGTGGCAGGGGCGAGCATCGCGGGGCCCGCGCTGGCCCACTGGTTGCACCGGTGGGGAGCCGAGGTAACCGTGGTGGAGCGAGCGTCCGAGCTGCGTCCCGGCGGGCAGGCGGTGGATGCGCGCGGGGTGGCCAAGGAGGTCATCGGGCGCATGGGGCTGGACGCCGCGGTGCGCGCGGCGTGCACGGACACCGCCGGCGCGCACACCGTGGACGCGGACGGGCAGGTGCTGCAAACCTTCCACGCCGAGGACGACGGTGGTGACGGGTTCATCGCCGACATCGAGATCCTGCGCGGGGACCTGTCGCGGGTGCTCTACGACGACACCCGCGACAGCGTCGAGTACCTCTTCGGCGACCGGATCGCCGAACTCACCCAGGACGCGGACGGGGTCGGCGTGACCTTCGCGGGCGGCGACCGGCGGCGCTTCGACCTGGTGGTCGGGGCCGACGGGCTGCACTCGGCACTGCGGGCGATGGTCTTCGGGCCGCATGAGCGGTTCCTCCACCACCTCGGGCACGTGCTGGCCTTCTACAGCGTGCCCAACGAGTTCGGGCTGGATCGCTGGCTGCTCGAATACCAGGAGCAGGAGTCCGGGCGCTCGGCACTCCTGCGGCCCATCCAGGACGCCACCCGGGCGATGGCGATGTTCTACTTCGCCTCGCCTGAGTTCGATGTGGACTACCGTGACGTCGCGGCCCAGAAGGTTCTGCTGCGCGAGCGGATGGCGGGCTTGGGCTGGTTGACCCAGGACATCCTCGCGCACCTGGACGACACCCCGGACTTCTACCTCGACCAGGTCGCCCAGGTGGTGATGGACCGCTGGTCGAACGGACGGGTGGGACTGCTCGGGGACGCGGCGTTCAGCTCGTCGCCGATGTCCGGGCAGGGCACCGGGCTGGCCCTGGTCGGGGCCTACGTGCTGGCCGGTGAACTGGCCGCCGCCGGCTGGGATCCCGACGCCGGGTTTGCCCGCTACGAGGCGCGGATGCGCTCGTTCGTCGAGGCCAACCAGGAGATCGGCAGGCTGAACGCCCGCAGCCGCGACGTCCCCGGCGCCGAGCCGCCACCCGATTTCACCGGCGAATGGTTCACCGAGCTGGTCGGGCGCGCGATCAACGGCGTCGAGCTGCCCGACTACGCGGGGGTGCCGGACGCGGAGGCTGTCGCTCCTCGGTGAAGCTTCGGGAAGTAGGTCAGCCTGTCGCGTCGTGGACGTAGGGCTTCAGCCGTTCGGCCAGCGATCCGCGGGTCGCGGTGCTCGCCGGGCCGGGACGCGCCTGGCCGGGGTGGTGCCCGGCGGCGGTGTCGGTGACGAACCGCGCCACCGCGTCCGGGGCGGGCACGACGTCGCCGCCGTGGTGGGCGAGGAGGATGGGGGCCGCGGCGGGATCGGTTTCCACCGCGAGCGACCAGCCGCGCCGTTCGTTCCAGACCAGCATGACGTCGTGGCCGGGCCGGTCGGCCCACCGGAGGGGCAGGCCGAGGTAGGCGGTGGCGGTGTCGCTGATCTCCACCGTGGTGCTCTCGTCCGGAACGCCGACCGCGGCCGCGACCGCCCGCACGTACTGGCGGAGGGCGCGTTCGAGGGTTCTGGTGTCGGGTTCGGGGTGTTCCACCCCCACCACGCTAGAGGGCCCGCCGGTCAGCGTGCCCGGCGGGCGCGTGCCCCGGTCAGGTCCGGGAAGTGACGGCCTCCTCGCGCAGCAGTGCCTGGACTGAGCCCGGGCCTGACCGTCACCAACACCTTCAAACCGCTCGGCGCCGACCGCCAGGCCGCCATCTACGAGGAACTCCGGCGGACCGTGCCCCTCCATCGGCCGGGAACCACCGCCGAGATGGCGAAGGCGGCGGTCTATCTCGCCTCGGACGAATCCGCCTACACCGTCGGCACCGTGCTGCGCGTGGACGGCGGCATCGGGGAGCTTGCCTACTAGCTGGTGGTGACGGCTTCGGCGATCTGGTCGAGGTGGTCCGGTGTCATGGCGGTGGACAGGGCGAGCAGGCCGTTGGTCCCGATCAGTACTCCTCGCCGGTAGAGGTCCCACCACAGCCGGGTGGGGTCGGGCGTCATCAGCCGCAGCAGGGAGCCTGAGCCGTTGACGGCCACGCCTTCCGCGCGAAGCCGGGACCGCAGTTCGTCGCCGCGCTGGTTCAGTGCGGCGATTTCCGCGGTGCCGAACAGGGTGAGCGCGGTGAGCCCGGCGGCCATCGTGACCGGGTTGGCGTTGAAGGTGCCGCCCCAGGACACCGCGCCCGCGGCCGGGGCGAACGGCGCCAGGACTTCGGCGCTGCCGCCGATCGCTCCGACGGGGAAACCACCGCCGATCACCTTGCCCACGGCCACGAGATCGGGCTCGATGCCGTACGTGCGATGCAGTCCGCCTTCGTGCAGGCGGAACGTGATGATCTCGTCGATGGCGAGCAATGCGCCGTGCTGCCGGGTGAGGTCGCGAAGCGCCTCGACGTAGGCGGGATCGGCGGGGGCCAGACCGGCGTGGTTGGGCATGAGGTCGATCAGCACCGCGGCGACCCGGTCCCCGTGCTCTCGCATCGCGGCGGTGAGCGCGCCGAGGTCGTGCTGCGGCAGGACGAGCACCGCGCTGGGTGCCACACCCGGCGCATCGGGGGAGACGAGGGCGTCGCCGGTGCCGTGGTAGCTGCCTTCGAACCGCACGACGAGGTCGCGGCCGGTGTGCGCCCGGGCCGCGCGCAGGAGCATCAGCACGGCCTCGGAGCCCGAGTTGCAGAACCGCCACTGCTCGATCCCGGTGCGGTCGCGCAGGTGCTCGGCGAGCGCGACTTCGGCGTGGGTCGGCAGGCCGAACGCGGTGCCGCGCTGGGCGGCTTCGATGGCCGCGGCGAGCACGTCCGGGTGGGCGTGGCCGTGGATCAGCGAGGTGTAGTTGTTGTTGCCGTCGATGACCCGGTGGCCGGTGTCGTCGGTGAGGACCGCGCCTTCGCCGCTGACCGCGTAGGGCGGGTGGGGCGGGACGAATATGGTCGTCCGGGTGTTGCCGCCCGGCAGCACGCGCCGGGCCCGGTCCGCGAAGTCCACGACGCGCTCCTCACGTTCGGCGAAACGAAGCCGCTGGTGCCCCGCCGAGTGTATAACGACCTATTCGGCCGGGCTCAACACAACCGGCAGCGCCTCCAGCGCACGTACCGTCGGCATCATCCGCCATCGCAAATCCTCGGCAGGGACGGCAAGACGGATACTGCCACAGCGTTCCAGCAGCACGGTGAACGCGACCTGGGCCTCCAACCTGGCCAGCGGGGCGCCCAGGCAGTAGTGGATGCCGCGGCCGAAGGCCAGGTGCCGCCCCGGCTCGCGGCGGATGTCGAACCGGTCGGGTTCGGCGAACCGCCGCGGATCGCGATTGGCCGCCAGTATCGAGCCCATCACCACGTCCCCGCGGCGGATCCGCGCGCCCGCGAAGGTGAAGTCCTCGGTGGCGAACCGCAGCAGGCTCGAACCGAGGGTGGATTCGTAGCGCAGCATCTCCTCGACCGCGCCGGGGATCAGCTCCGGTTCGGCACGCAGCGCGGCGAGCTGGTCCGGGTGGCTCAGCAGGGTCAGCAGCCCGGCCGCGATCAGGCCGGACACGGTGTTGAACCCGCCGACGAGCAGCATCAGCGTCATCGCCGCCAGTTCGGTGGCGTTGAGCCGATCGTCGTCGTTCTCGGTGACGAACGCGCTGAGCAGGTCGTCACCGGGCTCGGCCTGCTTGTCGGCCACCAGTCCGGCGATGTATGCGGACAGCCAGGCCATCGCGCCGGGCACCCGGTCCGCGTCGGCCGGGTCGCTGGACAGGAACAGGTAGGTGTTCTCCGCGAACGTCTGGCTGTCGGTGATCGGCACGCCGATCAGCCGCATGATCATCTCGATGGTCAGCGGGAGCGCAACGTCCGCCATGATGTCGGCGCGGCCGCGCTCGGCCGCCGCGCCGATCAGCCGCTCGGCGGCCACGCGTGCCCGCGGGCGCAGCCGTTCCACCTGGCGCGGGGTGAACGCGCTGTGCGCGAGCCGGCGCAGTCGCGTGTGCTCGGGTGGGTCCACCACGGCGAGGCACTGCCCGAGCCCCATCGCTTCGGCGGCCGCCACCCACGGCACGGCGCGCACGTGATCGGGCGCGTGGCGGGGGTTCACCGACAGCCTCGGCTCGGTGTACATCGCGTGGAGGTCGTCGAACCGGGTGACCAGCCAGCCCGGCACGCCGTGGTGCACCACCCGCCGGATCCGGTCCCGTTCCCGCAGTTCCGCCAGCACCGGGCAGGGGTTGCCGAGGAAATCCCGGCCAAGCCGATCAAGGTCCATGATGCCGCCTCCGGGTACGTCGACGCGAAATGATCAGGCGGCGAGAACGCCGATTTGCTGCAAAAGGCTCAATGCGTCGTAGTAGTCGGTGTGGCTGACGATCAATCCGTCCCGATCGAGATCGAGCACGCTGATCGCGGGCAATTCGATGCGGCTGCCGCGGACGGCGGTCGGCGGCAGGTGGGGGAAATGCCCCGAAAGGACGCCGCGACCCGTCCAAGTGACCACCAGGCCGGACTCCGTCGGCAGTACGCGGTCCAGGTCCACCTGGCTTTCCGGGCTGGCCGCACACCATTCCTCGAAGAAGACGGCCAGTTCCCCGCGACCGCGGAAGGTCCGGCGCAGCGCCTTGTCCTCGAGGATTCCGGTTTCCGCGTAACAGGCCACGAAGGCGGCCGCGTCGTGGTTGTTGAACGCGGTGGCCCAGCGTTCGGCCAATTCGATCTTCATCGGGTTCCTCCTGGAATCGGGAATGAGATCACGATCGCCGAAGCGCGGATGCCGAACAACATCAAAAACGGCAAAGCGCAGGATCGGAGACCCTTCGAATTCGCCGAAAAGTATGGTTCCCGGTATCCGACACGAGACCGGGGCAGGGGCTGGGGCAGATGACGAACCAGGCAGTCGATGATCGCCGTGCGCGCGGCGCGGAAACCGGTTCGGCGCGGCCGGTACCGCGGCCGAGCCTGCGCGACGAAGTGCGCAGCACCTTCGCGATGCGGCGGGACCAGGTCGGTTTCCTGAACCAGATGATCGGCCGGTACGGCGACATCGTGCAGATCAGGGTCCTGGGCATCAAGATGGCGATGCTGAACCACCCCGACTACTTCGAGCACGTGCTGGTGCGCAACCACGAGAACTACAACAAGGACACCTTCCTGTTCCGCGCGATCGCGCCGATCCTGCGTGGCGGGCTGATCGGCAACGTCGGCGGTGAGCCGTGGCGGCACCAGCGGCGGACCATGCAGCCCTCGTTCCACCGGCCGCAGGTGGCCGGCTTCGCGTTGAACATGACCGACGAAACCGCGCAGATGCTGGATCGCTGGGACCGCCAGTACGGGCCGTCGGACGTGGTCAACGTCAGCACCGAACTCGGCCAGCTGGCCATGCGGATCGTGTTCCGCTCGCTGTTCGGCGCGAAGGTCGGCGCCCGCGGCAAGGCGATCGAAGACATGTTCTTCGAGGCCAACCAGATCGCCTGCGCGTTCTTCCGCTTCCCGCTGATCCCGCTGACCTGGCCGACGCCCTCGCACCGCAGGCTGGCCGAGATCATCCGGACGATGGACGGGTTCGTCGCCGACATCATCGCCGACCGGGTGCGCAGCGGGGAGCAGCACGACGACCTGCTCGACGCGATGCTGCACGCGGTCGACGACGTGACCGGCACCGGCCTGTCCGAGCAGCAGCTGCACCGCGAGGTGCTCAACCTGATCATCGGCGGCTACGAGACCACCAGCAACTCGGTGTCCTGGCTGATGCATACCGTCGGGCAGCACCCCGAAGTGCAGCAGCGGCTGCTCGACGAGGTCGATACCGTCCTCAATGGACGCGCGCCGACCTTCGACGACGTGCTGAACCTCAAGTACACCAGGATGATCGTCGACGAGACGCTGCGGTTGTACACGCCGGCCTGGCAGACGATGCGGTCCTCGATCGAGGAGGACGTGATCGGCGGCTTCCGGATCCCGGCGAAGTCGGATCTGTACCTCAACATCTACGCGCTGCACCGGCACCCGGAGTTCTGGCCGGATCCCGAGACCTTCGATCCGGACCGCTTCACCCCGGACGAGGTCGCCAAGCGGCCCAAGCAGGCCTACATCCCGTTCGGCAGCGGCCCGCGCATCTGCATCGGCAAGCACTTCGCGCTGACCGAGCTGGTGATCATCCTGGCGATGATCGCGCAGCGGTACCGCGTGGTGATCCCGCCAGGCTGTGGCAACGTGCAGCCGGAACCGCTGATCACCCTGCACCCCAAAGGCGGGGTGCACGTCCGGGTGGTCCGGCGATGACCGGCCCGGTGACCAGGATGGTCGAGGCGTTCGAGGCCATCGCCCCGGAGTGCAATCCGCACGCCGACGCCGCGACCGCGCACCTGAACCGGTGGGTGGGGGAGCAGGGGCTGATCGGGCGCGCGGCGGCGAGGGAGCGGTTCGACCGCGCTGCCTTCGGCTGGTTCGCCGCGATCACCTATCCGACGGCGAGCGAACGCGACCTCGGCCTGGTCGCCGACTGGTTCGCGTGGTTGTTCCTGCTCGACGACCAGCTCGACGACGGGGTGCTCGGCCGCGATCCCGAGCGCACGCACCAGTTCCTCGGTGCGCTTTTCGGCGTGCTGGAAGGAAAGGGCGCCGATCCGGCGGGGCCGTCGATCGTGACTTCGCTGGCCGACCTGTGGGACCGCACCACGGAAACGGCGAGCGAGGCGTGGCGGCGGCGGTTCGTCGAGCACGTGGTGGCCGGTGGGCTGGCGGCGGGCTGGGAGTCGGCGAACCGGGTCAGCGGCACGATTCCCGGTGAGGCCGACTACGTGGAGAAGCGGCGGCACACCGGCGCGATCTACGTCTGCTTCGACCTGATCGAGATCGCCGAACACCTGGACGTGCCGGCCGAGGTGTACGACAGCGAACCGTTCGCCGAGGCGGTGCGCGCGGCCTGTGACGTGGTGGGCTGGACGAACGACCTGTACTCGCTGGACAAGGAGACCGCGCTCGGCGAATACCACAACCTGGTCACCGTGGTGCAGCACGCGAGGGGGATCGGCCAGACCGAGGCGATCGGTGTGGTCGCGGAGCGGATCACGCGGCGGTTGCGCGAGTACCTCGCCGCCGAACCGCTGATCCGCAAGCGCCACAAGGAAATCGAGCCGTACCTCGCGGGCCTGCGGTCGTGGATGCGCGGCAACCTGGACTGGTCGGCGAGCACCCGGCGCTACCGGGAAGCGTTGCACGACACCGAAAACCCGGCGAGCTACCTGGAACCGGCGCTGATCGACCGGAGCGCGGCATGAGCGCCCCCGCGTTCGAAAGCGCGCCGGTCAATCCGGGTGTGGTGCTCGCCCGGCGCCTGCTGCCGCCGGTGCTGGGGGAGTGGATCGACCGGCTGGGCGGGGAACTCGCCACGGTCTGTGGCTACCAGCTGGGCCTGTGCGACGACACGGGCAGGCCGACCGGCGGGGTGAGCGGGAAGCTGCTGCGCCCGGCGTTCGCGCTGCTGTGCGGGGCGGCCACCGGTGCGCGACCGGCCGACGTGGTGCCGTCGGGCGCCGCGATCGAGTTGCTGCACAACGCTTCGCTCATCCACGACGACATCATGGACGGCGATCGCGAACGGCGGCACCGGCCGACCGTGTGGGCACGCTTCGGGGAAGCCACCGCGATATTGGCCGGTGACGCGCTGATCGCGCTGGGCTTCGAGGTGCTCGCCGCCCAGCGGCACGCCGCGACGGCGCGTTCGGTGACGCTGCTGGCGAAAACCTTGCGGCTGCTCGCCCGTGGACAGGAACTGGACCTGCGGTTCGAGTCCGAAACCGGGGTGACCGTGGACGAGTGCCTGGCGATGATGACCGGCAAGACCGGGGTGCTGCTCGGCTGCGCCTGCCGGCTCGGCGTGGCCCACTCGGGCGCGCCGGCGGAATGGGCGGTGCGGTTCGAGCGGTTCGGCGTGCACCTGGGCGTGGCCTTCCAGCTGGCCGACGACCTGCTGGGCATCTGGGGCGATCCGGCGGTCACCGGCAAACCGGTCGGGGCGGACCTGCGGGCACGCAAGAAGAGCGCACCGGTGGCCGCCGCGCTGGCCGCCGGGACCGCCGGGTCCGCGCGCATCGCCTCGCTCTACGCCAAACCCGAAGCCCTCACCGACGCCGAGGTGGCGCAGTTGACCGAACTGGTCGAGGAAGCGGGCGGTCGCGAGTGGACCCGCGCGGAAGCCGATCGCCGGGTGTCGGCCGCGTGGGACCTCATCGATGTGCTGGACCTCGACGGCCCCGCTCGCGCCGGCCTGGCCGCGCTGACCGGCAGCCTGCTCGACCGCGATCACTGAGAACCGCCGCAGTCCCGCGGCCTACCGGGCTGCTTCGACCAGCAACTCGGTCAGTTCGGCGGGCATGGTGATCATGCAGTCGTGGCCGGTGGGCAGTTCTCGCACCCGCTCGCCTGCCGGGACAGGGCGCCGGGTGATGCCCGCCGGCCGGTCCGCGAGGCAGTGGATGTGCGTACGCGGGATCGTGCGCGCGGCCGGGTTGTCCAGCCGGGCGGGTTCGAGCAGGCACCGCACCGGCTGGTCCGACAGCATCGAGCGCAACCAGGCGACGTCCTCGGGGTCGGTGACGCCGAACAGGCCGAGCGGGGGCGGCTGTTCCGGCATCGGCGGGACCCGCCAGCCGTCGACGGCGAGGTCGACGAGCTGCTTGGTGACGGGATGGACGTCGACCGCGGCTTCGCCGTCTTCGGGCACCATCGCGTCCAGGAACACCAGGTGAGCGATCCGCTCCGGAACCCGGTGGGCGACGCCCGAGATGACCATCCCGGCGTAGCTGTGCCCGACGAGGACGACGTCGTCGAGACGCTCAGCTTCGATCAGGCCGACGATGTCGTCCACGTGGGTGCCGAGCCCGACTTCGGGGCTCAGCAGGTGTGCCTGGTCGCCGTAACCGGTCAGCGACGGCGCGAGCACCCGGTGCCCGGCCGATTCCAGCAGCGGGACCACGCGGTCCCAGCTCCGCCCGCTGTGCCAGGCGCCGTGTACCAGCAGAAAGGTGGCCATGGTCGGGTGGTTCCTCCTCGTGCCTCGGTATCCTTTGGTAACCGACCACATCGTGGTCCACCCGGCGCGCACCGGGCAATACGGCACTTTCGGGTGCCCCGGTTCTCAGGAGGTAACCATGCAGGACCCGTGCCAGGCCCGCGAAGTACTCGGCATCGTCGGGGACAAGTGGGCGCTGCTGATCGTGCGCATGCTCAAGGACGGCCCGCGGCGCTTCACCGAGCTCAAGCGGTCCATCGACGGGATCAGGCAGCGCATGCTCACGGTGACGCTGCGGGATCTCGAGCGCGACGGGATCCTGACGCGCACGGTCCGCAACGTCATGCCGCCGCACGTGAGCTACGAGCTGACCACGATGGGCCGCACCCTGCGGGAGGCCACCGCGCCGCTGCTCGAGTGGAGCATCACGCACCTGCCCCACATCGACGCCGCCCGCGCGGCGTACGACAGCCGTTGACGCTCACCGCCCGCGGCGAGCCTCTATCGGACGCGGCCGAGGGGCGATCGGTTCGGCCCGGCACCAGAGGCAGCGCGTACCGCCGGGTCAGCCGGAAGCTCAACCGCGTTCACCTGGCCAAGCTCCAACAGTTCTACGAGGCGTTCGGCCTGGACATGGTGTACTACGCAAAAGAGCGGATGGTCGAGGTGACCATCCGCCCGCCCCGTAGGGTTAACGCGTGTGTCCGAGGGGCGAGGTGCGCACTAACCACACGCCTGTTCCTGCCGAACTTCTTCCTGTGCGAGTGAACCAAGTCGTCTGAGGTGGCGTGCTCACAACAGCAGGTCCGTTGGCTGGTCAAGATGACCAGGCACCACCGAGCTATCTCGGGAAGAGGGCTTGATGACACGAATATGCATTCGGATCGCGTGGGTGTTCACAACTTGTGGACGCCTAGGTCGGCGAAGAGCTTCCTCGTGGCAGAATCGACCGAGTAGAGCACCGTGCCGCGGATCGAACGAGTCATGAGCACCCCGTAGGCGTTTCGGATCGCGCGCCGGAGGTCTTCGTCCGCATTGATCCTGTTGGCCTTGCTCCGCACGTGTTCGCGGTGGACCTTCCAGCTACCGCCGTCCCAGGTGAGGTCGGGGCCCATGATCACACCGCCCCACTCGTACTCGAGGCCCTGCGCGGTGTGCACGCAGCCGATCTGCCCGAAGCCACCGGGTTCGGTCGCCCAGAATCGCCGCTTCGGGACGCCGGGTGTGTTGTGCTGGTCGCCGGCGTTCCACGGGCGTGCCCAACCCGGCTCCGGGTTGACCTCCGGATCAGTGCCGCTGCGATCTTCCCACTTCCAGCAGATCCCGGCGCTGATCCGAGCGCTTTCTCCCTCGTTCTCCTTATCACGGAGAAAGCGCTCCATGGTGGCGGCGCTGTCGGAGTAGTAGAGCTGGAACGGCTCAGGATCGTTCCCGCCATCCGGCTTCCAGGGCAGTGGGTCGCCTGCGAGCAGGTGCTGGACCCACGTGTCGTACGTCGCGCTACCCACGGCGCGGAGCACCCGGTCCAGGGTGATCGGCACGACCTCCGTGCCGAGGTCGTGGAGCTCGCTGGTGAGCGCTTCCGGTGACCAGACCTCGTCCGAAAACAGACGTTGGTCACCGTCAATGAAGAAGACCGGCACCTTCGCCCGTGTGACGACCACGGAGACCGAGGATTCGCCGGGTCGCATGGAGTAGGAGCCCTTCATCGGGCGTTCCGTCAGCCGGTGCGCCTCGTCGCACAGGATCAGGTCCAGCTCGTTCGCCGCCCGGTTGTCGGCGATGTTGTTGAGGGTGGCGAAGGCTTGCCGCCGCCCGTTGGAAGCGCGTTTGAAGGTTTCGCGTGACGCGATCCCCCCTGATACGTAGCAGGCTTCCCGCCTGGCATTGAGTGCCTGTCCGAGCAGTGTCAATGCGATCAGTGACTTGCCGCTCCCAGCTCGGCCGCTGACGACGAAGACCTTCTTCGTGCCGACCGGTGCCCAGCTGTCCAGCGCCTCCGCCACGGTCGTCACGGCGGTCAGCTGGTTCTCCACCAAGCTGAACTTCGTGTGCCCCGCTACGATCGCTCCCACCTCCGGCTCGATCAAGGAGTTGGAGCGACGTCGGTCGAGCAGTGCTTCAGCGGCGTCGGCACCCGACTGCGCACTGAAGTTGTCTCTCAGGAATTTCCCCAGCTCACCGGGGGAGCGGACCGTGAACGTCGGTATGCCGTTGCGAGGTGAAACGTGCCGTATCCATTGGTATTCTGGTTCCTTCAAGTTGTGCAGATATGACGCACCGACAAGGTTCACATAACGGTCATCGAACATGCTGTGGTGCACCTTGAGTGCGAGCAGGTTCTCGTGCACCTGCACGGCGGGGTGCTTTTTGTGCTTCTCGTATGCGTCCAAGTAGACCTTGTCGAGGGCTCAAGCCGCCGTCCGGGTGAAAACCTGAGAGGACAACGTCAATAGGGCTCATCTTCGGATCGACGTGGTACTCCACGAACCTCCAGATCCGGCCGAGGCGGAGGTGGTCCAGCAGCGAGGCCAGCCGATAGACGCTTTCCCGCCAGGTTGTCACGTCCCCGGGCGAAGGCTGCGCGTTCCTGGGGTGCGCTTGTACGTAACAACTCTCAATTTCCGGGATCAGCTTCTCTTTATCCCGAAGGAACTCTTCGGCGGGCCAGTACACTTCAAGCGGCTGCCACCTGTTTGTCGCTACTGAGTTCTGTGCCATTTCCCGAAGTTTCTTGTGGTTCCGCAATCTTCTCTGCTGGTGCGGCGAGGTCGAGAATCGGTTCACGAGGAGGCTTCGCGCTTCGGCTCGGACCGCGGAACTTCACGACCTGCGCCCCGGCTCCGCCGTTGCCCTTGGTTGGCGCGTTTGCGAATCGTGCCTCCCGAGCTTTGTGTCGAGTTCGTTGAGATCCCGGCACATTCAAACACGACCGGGTGGCCCGATCTCTTTCGGGTGTAACCAGGTCGACGGAGACTGCATGGCAGCTGATTCCTCGGCCAACATGGCTGGGCCGAACAGGTGGAATCACCTATGGCTATTGCGCTGTGACTATCTGTGCGTAGCGTGAGAGGAGTCGCCGGCACCGGGGAGCGCTTGCGTGGGTACTTCGAGCAGATGGGCCGGGCCGCAGACGGCCGAGTGGAAGACCGTGTCCCGAAGCGTGGCACGGATCTGGCCAGCCCAGGGACTGGCCGCGTCAGCTGCGGACATCCCCGGGCCGCGCCAGCCGGAGGATCATCCCATTTCGGACGAGTCGGCGGCGAAACGAGGACGGCGTTGCTTGGAGGCACTCGCCGCGGCGGTGCGTGAAGACCCGAATGCCTATGGCCTCCGCGCGACAATGGTGAGAGCCGGGGGCTCGCTGATCGATGCGGTCGAGGGCCTCGGCAGCGGCGGCGGGCCGGTGAACCTGGTAGTCGGCTCGGGCTGGTCAGGCACCCCGGGAGAATGGTTTCTCTACCAGTTCGTTTCCGTCGTAGCCGGTGAAGGTACGACGATCGCCGACGCCCTTGCACGGCGCTCTGCCACAGCCTGCGCCGAGAGGATTCTCGCCGATCCGGCGACGCGAGGGGCTATTGAGCGGCAGACTTCCGACTGGAACTTCGCCGACAGCCTGTTTTGTGAGGTCTACCAGCTATTTTTCGCGGATTACGTGGCCGCATTCGTGCGAGCGGTCATAGCTGAGAAGGTGAAGCTCGTGGTTCCTGCGCTCGTGCTCGTGGACCCGAGCGGGCAGATCGCGGACTGGGTCGCCGACCAGGTCGCCGCGGTGCTGCCGATGCCGTGCGCTGAGAAGGAAAAGCAACGGGACGATCCTCGCTCCATCACCGAAATCGCCCGGGACATGTTGCAGGACACGGTGTCCGCGGCGCTGGGGCTTCCTGGGGGGATCACGTGACCGCCGTGGCTCGGCGCTTTGCGTTCACCGCGAGTGGCCGCCATCGCACGGATTCCGATCGCGAGCCGCTGTGTGACGCTGACTTCCATGATCGGGAGGCTCGTCTTGATCAAGGAATGACGATGGCCGGGCCCGCGGAACCCTGGGCGCGCGACCTCCTGCAGGTGGCGCGTGCCGTCTATCTGGTGGACAAGCGCTACGTCCGGCGAACTGAAGACGGCTGGTCGCGCGCGGTCGACCTCTCGGTCGAAGTCGCGGAGCCGGAACGCTGGGGTGCGGCGCAACTGGAGGACCTTGCCACCTTGTTGGCCACGCTGACCAGCGATACCTGGCAGGTTCGCGTGGTGGGAGGTGCCGCCTACCGGCAGTGGTTCGACTACGAAGAGCGCGTTTCGGAGGTAGCCCTCTTCTCCGGGGGCTTGGACTCGACCTCGTATGCAGCTCAAGCTTCGGCGCAGGGAAATGACGCGGGAACGCTGTTGCTCATGGGGTACGACGACAACATGCGAGCCCGGCAGCAGGAGGTCTGGCGGTCCGTCGATCGGGTCCGGAACCGGCCGGTCAAGCTGGTGCAGATCGGCCAACGGGTGCTTTCGGGTCCCGGTGGCGAGCTCGAACCCAGCACGCGCACGCGGGGCCTGCTATACACGGCGACCGCCGTAGCGGCTGCATCGGCGCACGGGGTCGGTCAGGTCAACGCTCCGGAGAACGGGCAGCTCGCGATCAACCCGCCGTTGACCCCGAATCGGTTGGCTGGGCTCTCGACCCGCTCGGTCCACCCGTGGACGCTGGAGCTGACGAACCGAGTGATCCGCGGGCTCGGCGGCGCTGTCGAGGTGGTCAATCCGCTGCTGTCGTTCACCAAGGGTGAGGTGTGCGGCCAGGCCCTGGAAGCAGGGCTCTCACCGGAAGATCTCGCTCGCACAGTCAGCTGTGGCGATCCCAGCAGTGCGCGCTACTCCCAAGCGCCGCCCAACTGTGGCCATTGCTTCCCGTGCCTGGTCCGACGCTCGGGGCTCGCTTGGGCCGCCGGGATCGACCGGACCGACTACCGGATCGAACTGGGTGGCATCGACATGAGAGCGAGGGCAGCGGAACACCTTCGTGCATTGGCTCGCTGGCTGGCCAGCGACTTCGGGTTCCGGGACCTGGTCGCCGACATGCCGTTCCCCAGCTCGACGCCCATACCAGCGGTGTTGCCGATGCTGCACCGCGGGCGACGTGAATTGGCGGCGATGGTTGATCAGGTCATACCCCAGAACAGCCTGCTTCGGCGAACTTGGGCGCCCAAGCTCGTGGGTCGAGCACCCAGTACCGCTTGACTTGCTAGCGCGTACGTCCGGAGCCCGCGAACCGATCCGTCCTGTGGCACGAGCTCCTACTTTCGGACCTCTGGTGCTGCGGACGCAGTTCACGATTCGATAACTCTGTGTGACGTTTGGTCAACTGTGACGATGGAGGAGGGGCGTGGCGTTTCAAGCGCTGGTGCTGATCTCCAGGTGATCGTCGGACAGGGGTGGGATGGGTACGTCGTTGGTGGACCGCGCACGGCGGTTGTTCGAGTTCCTCCGTGGTGCGCAGCGGCTCAAGGCGACCCCGGTGCGCTCGGTCGAGACCTACCAGCGTGATGGTGCTGTGTTCTGGTTCGCGGAGCTACCACGGCACCCGGCGGTCCGGGTGGCTCAGACGGGGCTGACGGGGATCGATGAACCCCTGGTCGTCGTCGACAGGGTGCCGAAGGTTGAGCCACCCGAGCCGGGGGCCGAACTCGCCCGTTGGCTGACCGCGCCGTGGGATCAGCCCGACCAGCCCCCGGCACTGCGCCAGCGGATTCGCTGGACCGGCGACGAGGAGGCAGCCGAGTCGCGGGTCTTGACTCTCGAGGAATCGCCGGAGGTCGAGGAGCAGTTCCGCCTGTGGTTGCCGAAGTGGCAGGAGTGGGCCAACCAGGACCTGGTCGACGCTCCCGCGCGCCAGTTGTACAGCGACCTGTATTCGACGTACATCAGTGCCACCGATAGTCCGGAAGAGCTCGAGTTGGTCGTCGGCGTCGGCTGTTTGAGCTGGCTCCCGGAGGACCAGCAACCGGTGATCCGCCACGTGCTGACCAGTCCGGCGACCGTGCACTTCGATGACCGGACGGGCGCCATCGAGGCGCACCGGGTCGGAGCTGGCGAACCCATGCGGCTCGAATTGGACATGGTGGACCCGAGCCTGATCACAGCGCCCGACAAGGTCAACGAGGTCCGTGCGGATGTCGAGGCGTTCGAAGGCAGTCCGCTGGACCGCGACGCGGTCGGCGAACTCGTACGACGCCTCGTGCACAGCCTGGATGCTGACGGCGAATACCGAGATCAGGACCAATTCGTCAAGCCGGTACCGCACGCCGTCGCGGCGCTGGCCCCAGCTCTGATCCTTCGGCGGCGCACGGAGAGCGGCCTGATCGAGATCTTCGATGCGATCCTCCGCCAGCTCGGCGATGCGGGTGAAGTGCCGGACGGCCTGGTGCCCCTGGTGGATCCCGATCGGAAGCCGACAGCTCCGGGGCCGGACGGGGAGGGCGCGATCGTCGCGGTCGACGACGAACCCTTCCTGCCGATGCCGGTCAACGACAAGCAGCTGGCGATCATCCGCAGGGTTGACGCACAAGCTCAGACCCTGGTGCAGGGCCCGCCCGGCACCGGTAAGACGCACACGGCAGCGGCTCTCATCTCCCACCTCCTCGCTCAAGGCAAGCGGGTGCTGGTCACCGCGCACACCGATCGCGCGCTCCGTGAGGTCCGGGAGAAGCTGCCTGACCCGATCAAGCCGCTGTCCGTCGCAGTGGTGGGTGCGGCTCGTGAAGACATGGCTGACCTCAAGCTCGCCGTCCAGGAGATCGCGGCGGCGGCGGTGGACCACGATCCGGAGGCGAACGCCGAAGCCATCCGTACCCACCTCGGTGAGATCGACCGGCTGAGGCGCGAACGCGCGGCTTCCTTCCGCCGGCTGGTCGAAGCCAGGGAACGTGAGGTCCGGCATCGCGAACACCGCGGCTACCGCGGCACGCTGGCGGCCATCGCGCGACAGCTGGACACCGAATCCGAGGCCCACCGCTGGCTGCCGGCTCACGTGGCGGTCGGCGCCGACGACCCGGCACCGTTGTCCAGCCCGGAAGCGGTCGAGTGGCACGGCTACCTGCTCGACGACCGGCTTCGAGCCGATGAGGTCGAAGCACGCACGCGGCTGCTCGAGGTCGAGGCGGTGCCCGCACCCGAGGAATTCGCCCTGCTGGTGATGAGGGAGCGCGGTTCGACCGCCGAGGAACAGAGGCATGCTCAGCTCAAAGCGCACGTTGCGTTCGACGCGGTGCTGATGCTGTCCGCGGACGAACGCACGCGGTTGCAGCAGCGGTTGCACCGGCTCGCCGATGAGGCGGATCGGCTCGCAGCCAGACGAGAGCAGTGGATGAACGACGCACTGCGGGATGTCCGTTCCGGGAGAGCCGGCCAGTGGCGCGCCAGGGCCGACACGTTGCAAACCCTCGTCGCGCAGTGCGCTGCGTGCACGGCGCGGCTCGGTCCGCTGGCTTCCGTGGAATTCCAGGGGGAACCCGGGCCGCTGGTGGCACTGGCGGGTGAGGTGTCCCGATACCTGGCGGACGGCGGCTCCATCAAGACCCTGCCAGACGGCCAGCCGAAGGTCGGGACCTTCTCGCCCAAGGTGCTCAAGCAGGCGCAGCCGTTGTTCGACGGGGTGCGTGTCGACGGATTGCCGCCCACGTCGGTGGACCAGCTGGACGCGTTCCTCGCCTGGATCGGGGCGTCAAAAGCGTTGTCCGCCCTGGACCGGGCGTGGCCCTCGAACGTTGCCATCCCCGCCGAGGACACCCCGCAGGAACGACTCCAGTGGCACGTGACCGAGCTCGACCAGTTGCGCCACGTGTTGGCATTGGGTGATGAGCTCGGCGCGGAGGAGGAACGGCTGCGGGTGCTCAAGCTCCCTGCGCCGGATTGGAACGACCTGGACGGCGTCCGCCGCTATGCGCAGTTGACCGATGCGGCAGGCGCCGAGGATGCCAGGCGTTCGGCGACGGCACCACTCGCAGCACTCGAGCAGCTGATCGCAGGAACCGCGCAGTGGACCGATGCGGCCCCGTGCACCGCGGAGTTGCTCGACGCGGTCAAGCTCCGGGCTCATGATGCGTACGCGTCGGCGTACTGGCGGTTGGAGAGGCTGTGGGAGGTGCGACGGCTCGTCCAGCGCCGTGAAGAACTCGCCGGTCGGCTGAACGCGGTGGCCCCGGAACTGCGGCGGGCCGTCGTCGAGGCTGGCCGGGAGCAGGTTTGGACGTCCAGGCTGGCGCGATTCGACGAGGCGTGGTGCTGGGCCGCGACGCGGACGTGGGTGCTGCACCAGGAATCGATCGACGTCAATTCGGTGCAAGCGCGGATCAGGGATATCGAAGAGAACATCCGCACGCACGTCGAATCGGTCGCCGCTCGCCGCGCGTGGGACTTCGCCGCCGCACCGGAGCGCCTGAGCGGTACGGCGCGCGCCGACCTGACCCAGTACGCCCAGTTGGTGCAGCGGGCGGGCAAGAACACGGGGATCTACCGCAACCAGCGCAGGGTGGAGATCCGGAAGGCGATGGACCGGTGCCGGCCATCGGTACCGGTGTGGATCATGCCGCTCTACCGGATCGCCGAACAGCTCCGCGTACGGCCGGACATGTTCGACGTCGTCGTGGTCGACGAGGCTTCGCAGGCCGGTACCGAGGCGGTGTTCCTGCAGTACCTCGCGCCGAAGATCGTGGTCATCGGCGACGACAAGCAGGTGTCGCCATCGGCTGTGGGGGTCGACCAGCAGCAGTTGCGAGACCTCGCACGCCAATATCTGGCGGACGATCGGTACCGCGATTCCTGGCACGACCCCAAGCGCAGCCTGTTCGACGAGGCCAAGATGCGCTACGGCAACCTGATCACCCTGACCGAACACCGGCGATGCGTACCGGAGATCATCGGGTTCTCCAACCGGATCGCTTACGAGCCGGACGGGATCCGGCTCGTTCCGGTCCGGCAGTACGGCGCAGACCGCCTGGAGCCGGTCAAGGCGGTCCACCTCCCCGAGGGGTATGAGCGAGGAACGACCAACAAGCTGAATCCCGTCGAGGCCGAGGCGATCGTCGACCAGATCGAGAAGTGCATCGCGGACCCGGCCTACGACGGCAAGACCTTCGGTGTCATCTCCTTGCTCGGCCCAGCACAGGCCAAGGACATCCAGACCCGGTTGCTCAGCCGGATCCCGAAGGACGAATGGAGGGCTCGCGACCTGCGTTGTGGCGATGCCGCGGACTTCCAGGGGTCCGAGCGCGACGTGGTGTTCTTGTCGATGGTGGCGGCGCTCGCGCCCGGCAAGCGGCTCGCCGCATTGACCCAGGAGCAATACGTGCAGCGCTACAACGTCGCCGTCTCACGCGCCAAGGACCAGGTGTGGCTATTCCATTCGGTCGGCCTGGACGACCTGGTGAACCAGGCGTGCATGCGCTTCCAATTGCTCGATTACAGCTACGGCGTGATGCGGCGCGGGCAGGGCACCGGCGATGGGGCCGGTAACGCCGTGCCGGAGGACCAGCGGGTCGACCCGTTCGATTCGCTGTTCGAGCAGCGCGTGTACAACCGGATCATCGATCGCGGATACACGGTCCTGCCGCAGTACGAGACCCTGGGATACCGCATCGACCTGGTGGTGGTCGGCGGACGGGGACGCCTGGCAGTCGAGTGCGACGGTGATGACTGGCACGGCCCGGACGTCTACGAGCGCGACCTCGCCCGCCAGCGCGACCTCGAACGGTGCGGCTGGCGCTTCTTCCGGATCCCCGGCTCAGCCTTCGACGTCGACCCGGCGGCTGCGCTCTCCGGCTTGTGGGACGTGCTCCAGGAGGAGGGCATCCACCCGTCCGGCTATCGACCGCTGACCGCCGACAACGCTGCGCCCGAAGTCGCCGAGGCCCGGCCGCACGTGGCCGACGAGCACACCACCGTTCTGCCGAACTTGCAGGCCGAGCGGCAGTGGCCGACCGGGGAAGAAGCCCAAGAGCCGACCGAGGACGTTGTCAGCGAAGGAGTGCTCGAACCGTATGCCAGCTATACGGGCACCCTCGTGCCGGTAGCGGAGGCTTCGCGCCAGGAGCTGATCGACGGCATCAGGGAGATCGTCGCGGTCGAGGGACCGGTGCTGGGTGAACGCATCCACAGCGCCTACGTGCATTGTTCAGGTGGTCGGCGGGTGGGCTCCCAGCTGGCGCGCACGCTCAATTCCGCGGTGACCGCGGCGGTGCGCCAGGGCCTGCTGGAGGTGGACAACCCACTCGGCCAGAGCGGGGTCCGCCCGCTCACCTATCGGTTGCCCGACCAGCCGCTCGTTCGATCCAGGCAGCTTGGACCGCGCGACCTCGGCGACGTACCTCCCCGTGAGTTGGCCACCTTGATCGCCGATACCGCCGAGCACCACGGGTGGGCTGACGAGGAAACCCTGTTCCGGGCAGTGCTCGAGAGCTTGGGCTTGAAGCGGCTCACGCGGAATGTGCACGATCGGCTCTCCGGTCTGGTGGAGCTGGCCCGTGCGCACGCATCCGATACCAACGGGTGATCCTGGGTTCGTAACGTCACGCTCCGCGTCGACGACATTCGGGGATGTGGATCTCCGACTCGACTTCGGACGAGTTACCCGTCAAACGAGAACAGCGTCGCTCGGAGGTGGCTGACCGCGACAGTAGGCGAAGATTGGCCACCTTCGGTTCGAGGATGGGGAGTCCACGGAAATAGGTGCAAACGCAGCGGTCGCGGCGCCAGTGCTTCTCCAGGTGTACGCGCGACGGGGCGTCGGTCGCTGGTTCAGCTCCACCGCTGATGGCCGGTGGCGCGTGCAACCGACCGTGAGTCACTCGCCGATGCTGACTTCCTCGGCGTGGCGCAGGATGGTCAGGCGCCAGTTCGCGCGCCTGACGGACGTGGGTGAGGCTGAAACGTAACGCAGTGTGACGACGACTCGATACCGAGTGAGTGACTATCGACTGTTCGACATCGTAGGGCGCAGAACCGACCTGGTGGAGGCACCTAAGATCGTCGGCGAGCGGTTCAGCGAAGAAGGGGAGACTGAGTGTCGGGCGGTGGATCACCTGTACCCAAACCTGCACCTCCACCGCAGCAGAAGCGCTGGTTCCAGGAGCGGACGTCGCCCTACCCGTGGGAGCAGGAGGGGCTCGATCACGTACGTAGGCTCATGCCCAAGGCAGAACCCTACCGCGCGTGGGCCACCTTCTCGTTCACTGCTGCTTCAGGCCGCATCAACGAGTGCGACCTGCTCGTCGCTGTCCCAGGCGGCCTGTACCTGATCGAACTCAAAGGGCACCCCGGGCGGGTCGTGAACAACGGCGAGACCTGGCGATTCCTCCAGGACGGCTCCAATCGGGCGCGCATTCTGCGCAACCCCCTGCACCTCACCGACCTCAAGTCGAAGGAGCTCAAGGGCAGGCTGGAGTGGGCCGCCAAGCGGTTGCACCTCAGCCAGCGGGTGCCGCGCGTGGAAGCGGCTGTGTTCTTGTCCGCGCCGGATTTGCGGTCCGAGCTCGACGAGGTGCAGAGCACCCGGGTCTACGGCCGCGACGACGCTTCGCGGGGTCTGCCGTGGCTGTGGCGCGACCTGCTGTCCCGCCCGCCGCAGCAGGATTCGCAGCGGATCACGCCGGCCTTTTCCGCGGTTCTGCCGAAGCTGCTGGAAGAAATCGGCATCCGCGCATCGACGGCGCACCTGCGCTTCGGCGACGACTGGACACTCGGCTCGGATCTGCTCGACGCCGGCCCCACGTGGGAAGACCGCCTCGCCGAACGGAAGGGGATCGTCCGCGAAGAGGGCCGGGTGAGGATCTACCTCACCGCCCAGCAGGCCAGTGAGGAACGGCAGCAGTCCGTCGAACGCGCGGCACGCCGCGAGTACCAGGTGCTGCAGGGCATCACCCACCGCGGGATCGCTCAAGCGGTGCAGATCCGCGACCACGGGGGCGGTCCGGCGATTCTGTTCCGCCACCGCTCGGATGACCTGCGGCTGGATTCGTACCTCGCGGTCCACGGTGAGCACCTCGGTGCCGATGTCCGCCTCGACATGGTTCGCCAGCTCGCCGAGGCAGTCCGATACGCGCACAGCCGCTCTCTCTACCACCGCGCGCTGGCCGCGCGGTCGGTGTACGTGTCGGCGAACGAGGATGGCTCCCGACCGGTCATGCGGATCATCGACTGGCAGGCCGCAGCACGTGACTTCGACACCACCGGATTCTCCTCGATCGGCAACACCTCGCTGCCGGGCGAGCACGTCTCGAACTCCGCCGACGTGTACCTGGCGCCGGAGGTCGACACGCCGTTCGCCGATCCGGTCGACCTCGACGTCTTCGGGCTCGGGGCGATCGCCTACTTCGTCGCGACCGGCCAACCTCCCGCTGCCCAGCGCAGCGGGCTGATCGAGCGACTGACCACCGACAAGGGACTGCACCCCTACGCCGTCTCAGACGTCGTTTCCGACCCGCTCGACGCGCTGATCTTCGATGCGACCCGCGCTGACGTCGCAGATCGGCTCGATTCGGCCGACGCGTTCCTCGCACGCCTGGACGCAGTCGAGCAGGACGCCGTGCCCGCTGAAGAGACCACTGCGCAGGCGGACCCCCTCACCGCGATGCCAGGGCAGAACGTCGACGGCGACTGGGAGGTCGACCGGATCCTCGGCACCGGCGCGACGGCCCGGGCCCTGCTCGTCACCCGTGCTGAGGAGGACGACGACGGCAAGCCGCACACCAAGCGGCGCGTCTTCAAGATCGCGCTCGACGACAACAAGGCCGCTCGCCTCCGCGCCGAGGCCGTCGCGTTGGACCAGGTCGGCGGCGGCGTGATCGTCCGCCTGCTCGACGGTCCGCGGGAGCTCGCCGGCCGGACCGTGCTCGACCTCGAGTTCGCTGGTGGGGAGGACGCCACCGGCCCAACGCTCGGTGCGTTGCTGCGCGCCGAAGGCAAGCTCACCTACCACCAGCTGGAGCGCTACGGCAAAGACCTGTTCACCGCGCTCGACCACCTCGCGGGCAAGGGGGTGCGTCACCGGGACCTCAAGCCCGACAACTTCGGGGTGTACCGGCGGGCCGACCGCTCCACGCAGCTGATGCTGTTCGACTTCTCCCTCGCCGACGCCTCCGATCGCGACGTCCAAGCGGGTACCCGTGGTTACCTCGACCCGTTCCTCGGCTCCACCCGGCGTCCCGCCTTCGACGACCACGCCGAGCGCTACGCGGCGGCGGTGACCCTGCATGAGATGGCCTCGGGGCAGCGGCCGGTGTGGGGCGACGGCATGACCGACCCGCGGACCACGGCCGACGAAACCCCGACGATCGCCTCGGATCTGTTCGACCCCGCCCTCCGGGACGGTCTCACCGACTTCTTCCTGCGTGCCTTCCACCGCGACGTCGACCGGCGCTTCGACACCTACCGGCAGATGGAGGACCAGTGGCGTGCGGTGTTCGTCGCCGCCGACACCGCCGCCCCGCTCACCAACCAGGCCACGGTCGGGATGGAAGGCGAATCCCTCGAGGACACCCGTGACGCGCACGCGGCGGCTGCCAAGCTGGACACCCCGCTCGAGCTGGCCGGCCTGACGCCGCGCGCGGTGTCGGTGGCTCAAGGCTTCGAGGCCAACACCGTCGGACAGCTGCTCGAGGTCCCGCTGCACCTGATCGCGAAGGCACGTGGCGCGGGCGCGATCGTGCGGAAGGAACTCAACCGCAGGCACAAGCAGTGGTCCAAGCAGCTGCTGCACGCGGAATCCGCGGCTGCGCGCCCGGCAGACGAGGACCACCTCACCATCGAGGACCTGGCCGCACTCCTCACGCCGGCACAAACGCGCCGGGGGTCGAAGAAAGCCGACGTCATCCGGCTGACGCTCGGCCTGCCCGACGGTGACGAGCCGCTTGAGCCATGGGCTTCGCAAGGCACAGTCGCCAAGCGCCTCGCCATCTCGCAGCCCTCGGTGTCACGTCACCTCAATGCCGCTGCGAAGGAGTGGTCGGTCGCGCCGTGGCTGGTCACGATCCGCAACGAGCTCGTCGACGCGGTGGCTGAGGCCGGTCGGGTCGTCACCGTCCAGGCGCTCGCCGCTGCGCTCCGTACCCGACATGGCGCAGGCGAGGACGACGCGGAACGCACCATGGCGCGGGCGATGGCCGTCGTGCGCGCCGCGATCGAGACCGAGGTCTGGGCCGGCCTGCACACCAAGGACGGGGAAGACACCGGCCCACGTCTCGCGGTGCAGCGGCGTGGACAGCGGGTGCTGATCGCGCTCGAGTCACTGCCCGGTTCCCAGGACCCGAGTGCCCCGGAAATGGCTGACTACGCCTTCGCTCTCGGTGTCCGCGCCGACGATTTGGTGGGCCGGGAACCGCTGCCCGGCCGGGGCGTCGTCGTGCGCGAGCTGCGCGCGGTGCCGCCGCCGGAGGGCCTGCCGCCACTGGCCGACACGCGGCTCGTCGAGCTGGCCTCGGTGATGTCCGAGCACGCGGCGGCGTCGCCGCGGCTTGAGCTGTATCCGCGTGAGCTGGACCTAGTGCGCGCGCTGCGTATCTCGCAGGCCGCGGCCGGGGTGCGGCGTGACCGCGGCATCACTCAGCCCGACCTGATCGCCAAGGTCCGGGCCCGGTTCCCCGCCCTCGATGTGGACGAGCGGCTCACCCACGTAGACCTGGAAGATGCTCTGCACGCCGCTGGCTTTCCGCTGAACTACGACGCGGCGGACAAGGTGTTCCGGCCGCCGGCGCTCGAGCAGTCACGCTTCACCACTTCGTCCTCCGCGCTCAGCGGGCATGGGCACGGTCGCGCCGCCGGCGCAGACCCCCACGAGGTTCTGACGAGGAAGCTCACTGCGGCGATCAAGCGTGGCGGGTTCCTCGCGCTCACCCTGCGCGGGGCTTACCTGCCCGGCACTCCGGAGGGCATCGCCGCCCGGTATCCGGTGCGGATGATCGACGTCGACCGCGAGTTCGTGTCGGCGTTTCGGGCGCTCGTCGCGGAGCGTGGGCAGGATTGGGCGAAAGTCAGCAAGCTGGATGCGAGGTTCGGCGAAACCGGCCTCATTTCGCCGGGACTGGCGTCGTACGTGCGGACGACTTGGGAACGGGTGCGCTCCCGCATCGACGAATCGGCGGGCGGGGCCAACGTCGTGCTGTTCCTGCACCATGCGGGCCTGCTGGCACGCTACTTCGACGAGGGCGGTCATGCCTTGCTGACGCAGCTGCAGAACGCGGCCCGCCGACCTGACGAGGCACCACACGGCCTGTGGCTGCTGTGCCCGGCGGAGTCGGCGCTCGACACCCCGCAGCTGGACGGCAAGATCGTCGAAGTACTGACCGACAGCGAACGCGTGGTGCTCGACCGCGCGTTCCTCGACGAGGTTCGCACCACGGACGGTGCGGCGTGAGTGAAGGACAAGGGCAACCGGTGACGACGGCAGGGCGCGCAGTGGACGGCAAGCAGCTGATGAAGGACCTGCAGCGCCAGGTGCTGATCCTGGAGGACGACCTCCGGGAACGCGCCGGCGAGGAGCCCGAGTTTGCCACCGCACTGCGGGCCGAGTACGACGACGCCTACGAGAAGAAACGCACCGCGTCGACCTACGAGTCGTGGCTCGATGCCCGGGTCACCCAAGTCGCGGCCGCGTGGGTGCTCGGCACGGTGTTCGTGCGGTTCTGCGAGGACAACGGGCTCATCGAGCAGCCGTTCATCTCCGGTCCCGGCGAACGGCTCAGGGAGGCAGAGGAGCACCACGAGGCATACACCAGCAAATTCACGAGCCACAACGACCGCGACTGGCTGATCGCGGCTTTCAACCACATTGCCGACGCACACCCTACAGCCGCCGGACTTTTCGACAAGCGGCACAACCCGCTGTGGGAGATCACTCCGTCGTACGAGGCGGCGACTTCACTGCTGAAGTTCTGGCGGCGCCCCGATGAAGAGCTCCGCTACGACTTCACCGATGCCGATTGGGACACCCGGTTTCTCGGCGACCTCTACCAGGATCTCTCCGAGCACGCCCGCAAGACCTATGCCTTGTTGCAGACCCCGGAGTTCGTCGAGGAGTTTATTCTCGACCTGACGCTGGAACCTGCGGTCGACGAGTTCGGGCTTAAGGGGCTGCGGACCATCGACCCGGCCTGCGGTTCCGGCCACTTCTTGCTGGGCATCTTCCAGCGTCTGCTCGCGAAGTGGCGTGAGGCCGAACCCGGCACCGACGACTGGGAGCTGATCAAACGCTCACTGGAGTCAGTGCACGGCTGCGACAAGAACCCGTTCGCGGTGTCCATCGCCCGGTTCCGCCTGCTGATCGCCGCATTACACGCAGGCGGCGAAACGTGTCTGACGAAGGCGCCGGTGTTCCCGATCAACGTCGCAGCCGGCGACTCACTGATGCATGGTCGTGGCGTGAACTGGGAACAAATCGAACTAGGTCTGTTCGCCACTGACGAGCGGCACACGTACCGCACCGAGGACGTCAACGAGTTCGTCGGCTCCTGTGACCTGCTCGGGGTGGGTTCATACCACGTGGTGGTCGGCAACCCGCCGTACATAACGGTGAAGGACAAGCAGGAGAACGAGAACTACCGCAAGGTCTACAACAAGGTTTGTTCAGGCAAGTATGCATTGTCTGTACCATTTGTACAGCGACTATTCGACCTGGCCATCCGAACCGGCGGGTCGGATCGAAGAGCGGGTTGGGTCGGGCAGATTACTGCGAACTCATTCATGAAACGCGAGTTCGGCAAGAAATTGATTGATGTATTCCTCGCGCAGCGCGTCTCTTTGACTCACATCATAGACAGTTCCGGCGCTTACATTCCTGGTCACGGGACACCAACGGTCATTCTCGTCGGACGGAACAATATCGGGCGAAAGAAAGACCCGATCCGCGCGGTACTCGGAAAGCGGGGTGAGCCAGCGCAACCAGAAATTCCCGCGGACGGCTTGGTCTGGTCAGCGATCGTGCAGCAGGTTTACAAGCCGGGCAGTGAGTCGGAATGGGTGTCGGTCGAAGATGCTGAACGAGAGCGGTTCGCGGGTCACCCGTGGAGCGTGAGTGGCGGAGGTGCACGTGATGTCATGGAGCTATTTGGCGACTGCCCCGACATCATTGTGCATAGATCCTCACGAATTGGAGTTTTCGGAATCCCTGGCGGGGATGACGTTATGCTCACGCCTCGTGAAGCCTGGCTGCGTCGCGCGGCTGAAATTGAACACATAAAACAACTCGTACTTGGCGACGAGATTCGGGACTGGCGAGCATCTCATAATACGTTCAGCTTCTTTCCGTATTCTTATGATCTTGAACTTCTGCCGCTTGACGCGTTGGGTTTGACCAATCGGTGGATATGGCCTTGCCGAACAAGCCTTGGCAACAGAATGACCTTCAGCAAAGAAACCTACTTCGACGACGGTCGGCCATGGTACGAGTGGCATCAGGTGACTCCGGCACATGGGGCCCACTCCTGGACAATTTCATTCGCGGAAGTCGCTACACATAACCATTTCTTCCTCGATCGTGACGAAAGGATCTTTAAGCAGACCGCGCCGGTGATCAAGTTGCCAGAGGGGGCGAGCGAGGATGATCACCTGGCACTGCTGGGCGTACTCAACTCCTCTGCGGGCTGCTTTTGGCTTAGGCAGGTTTGTCATGACAAGGGCAACCGCGGTGAAGGTGGCGGGATAACGAGCGCCGCATGGGAGCGATTCCATCAATTCAACGGTACGAATGTCGCGCGCTTTCCACTTCCTGCTGAACTGCCGCTCGAGTTCGGCAGGAGTCTGGATTTCCTCGCTCAGCAACTCGCGGCGCTCGAGCCGGGAGCGTTGTGCGGTAGCGAGGTACCATCGAGGGAACGACTCGACAAGACGCGGACTGAGCACGAGCATGTTCGAAGCCGGATGGTGGCACTTCAGGAAGAGCTTGACTGGCACACTTAC
The DNA here is from genome assembly GCF_003312875.1 of Amycolatopsis albispora. Lineage (NCBI taxonomy): Bacteria > Bacillati > Actinomycetota > Actinomycetes > Pseudonocardiales > Pseudonocardiaceae > Amycolatopsis > Amycolatopsis albispora. Next base: position 2,011,794 of record NZ_CP015163.1, on the reverse strand, counting down.
GGTCTGTACGGGCTGCTGACGCTCGGCGATCTCGCGCGGCTCTCCGCCGCCGACCGCGACGAAGTTCCCGAGATCCGCCTTGGTGAGCGGGCCTTTGAAATTGTGTTGGCGCGTAAGGCCGCCGTGGGCGAGATCGAGACCGCGTGGTTCGAGCGCCACGGGTCAACACCCATCACCGAGATTCCTTCGCACTGGCCGGAGTGGTACCGGCAGATCGTGCAGGCTCGGATCGACATCATCGAGCAGCGCCGCGACATCGCGCTGATCGAGCGGCCGGAGTGCAAGCGGCGGTGGGCGACGCAGCCGTGGGAGAAGAAGGAAGCCGAGGCGCTCGAGACTTGGCTGCTGGACCGCTGTGAGCGACGCGACCTCTGGTACGGTCTGCGTGACGGTTTCGAACAGCCGCGGGCGCTGACGATCAGCCAGCTCGCCGACGCGTTCCGGAACGACGTCGACATGCACTCGGTCGCACAGCTTTACGCTGCCGACCATCTCGGCAAACGTGACTTCACGCTGGTTCAGGTCCTGGAAAAGATCATCGCCGACGAGCACGTGCCGTTCCTCGCCGCGATGCGATACAAAGATCCGGGGCTGCGCAAGCGCGCGCAGTGGGAGAAGGTCTGGGAGCAGCAGCGCGAAGAAGACAGAACAGGCGAACGTCTCGACATTCCGGTGCCCCCGAAGTACACCTCCGCCGACTTCCGCAAGACCAGCTACTGGTCCCAGCGCGGCAAGCTCGACGTGCCCAAGGAACGCTTCATCTCCTACCCCGAGGCGAGCCCGGACGGCGACCCGACACTGCTGCTCGGCTGGGCTGGCTGGGACCACAAGGACCAGGCGCAGGCGCTGGTGAACGTCATCAACGACCGCACCCAGGAAGCCGGCTGGGAAGCCGGGCGGCTGAAGCCGCTGCTGGCCGGGCTTGCCGAGGTCATGCCGTGGGTCAAGCAGTGGCACGGCGAGTACGACGCCGAGTGGGGCGGGGTACCGGCCGACGAATACCAGGCGTTCCTCGACGAGCAGCTGACCAAGCATCAGCTGGCGATGCAGGACCTGACCGCATGGCGTCCCGAGGCCCCGCGCCGCGGGCGCCGCACCAGCAACGCAAAGGGTGATCAGCGGTGAGCGGAGCCGAGATGTACCTGCGGGACGTCATCGACATCCCGGACTCCGTCCACGCCGGCGACTTCAAGATCGACCTCACCAAGGGTTTCGTCGAGACCGACGCCCGCGTCGCCGAGTACGTGGTGACCGATCAGCTCCAGCAGGCGTTCGGCAAGGCGCTGTCGATCGTGCGCGCCGCCGTGCGGGACGGTGCTTCCCATGCGGCGTACCTGCACGGCTCGTTCGGTTCCGGTAAGAGCCACTTCCTGACCGTGCTGCACGCGGTGCTCAACAACGACCCGGTCGCCCGCGCCAAGGCCGGGCTGCAGCCGGTGATCGCCGAGCACGACGAGTGGCTGCGAGGCAAGAAGTTTCTCATGGTGCCTTACCACCTGGTCGGTGCCACCGACATCGACTCGGCTATCCTCGGCGGCTACGTCAGCACCGTGCGCCGACTGCACCCGAAAAAGGGCACCCCGGCTGTCTACCGCGCCGATGCGATGCTCCACAACGCTCGAGGACAGCGGGAGTTTCTCGGCGACGACGCGCGGTTTGCCGAGTGGCTGGGCAGCGAAGCGCCGGCCACCGCGGACGACGTCCTCGACGACGTCGACGACCTGGACGTCATCGAGGGCACCACCGTCCGCACCTGGACGTCCGCCAAACTCGATCATGCGTTCAGCGCTCCCGCGGGCGACCCGGTGCGCGAGGCCTTGGTCTCGGCGCTGCTGTCCGGACCAATGTCGGCGTACAGTCGTGGTGCCACGGGCGATGCCGAGGCGTTCCTCCCCCTGGAGGACGGCCTGTCAGTGATCAGCCGCCACGCCCGCGGCCTCGGCTACGACGGGCTTGTCCTCTTCCTAGACGAGCTGATCCTCTGGCTGCAGGCCCACATGGCCGACCAGGAGTTCGTCAACACGCAGGTCAGCAAGCTCGTCAAGCTGATCGAATCCGGCAACGCCGACCGCGCGCTGCCGATCGTCTCCTTCATCTCCCGGCAGCGGGACCTGTCCAAGTTGGTCGGCGAGGACGTCACCGGTGCGGACGTGAAGAACCTCGAGGCGCAGGTGCAGTACCTGGCCGAGCGGTTCGACATCGTGTCACTGGAAGACCGCAACCTGCCGGCGATCATCAAGGAACGCGTCCTCAAACCGAAGACACCCCAAGCGAAAACCGCGTTAGAAGGTGCGTTCACGGCCATCGAGTCGACGAACTCGGCCGTGCGCGACGTCCTGCTGGACGCCAACGGCGCCACCGGCGCCGACTGGACAGATTTCCGCGCCGTCTACCCGCTTTCCCCCGTTCTGCTCAACGTGCTCGTCGCGCTATCTGGAGCCCTCCAGCGCGAACGCACCGGCCTGAAGCTCTTGCAGGAGATGCTGTACCGGCGCCGCGCCGACATGAGGCTCGGCGAGCTGATCCCGCTGGGTGATCTTTGGGATGTCCTCGCCGACGGTATCGGGGAAGCCTTCACCGAGCGGTTGCGGCAGGAATCCGCCGCAGCGCACCGGTTCCACGCGAAGGTGCGGGCGTACCTGTTGGAGAAGTACGGCAGTGAGACCGACATGCGGTTCGTCGCCGACGACCGGTTCGTCAAGACGCTGATGCTGGCCGCGCTGGCGCCGGACGTGTCCGCGCTGGCGCGGTTGACCGGGGCACGGTTGGCCGCCTTGAACCACGGCTCCATCCGCTCGCGCACCGTCGCGCCCGGGACGATGGTGGTCACCCGGCTGCGCGAGCTGGCCGCGGAATTCGGCGAGCTGCGCTCCGAAGGCGACGAGGACCCGGTGTTCCGCCTGCAACTGTCCGATTTGGACATCGAACCGCTACTGGACGCCGTCGGCGAGCAGGACTCGATCGGCGCCCGCCGGATCTGGACCAAGCGCCAGCTGTGGAGGAAGCTCGGCATCCGCGACGTCGAGGAGTTCGTCTGCGACCGCGAGGTTGTGTGGAAGGGCACGCGTCGCACCGCGGAGTTCGTGTTCGCCAACATCCGTGACAGCCAGGACCTGCCGGACGTGCAGTTCAGCCCCAGCGTGCCGGGGCGGATCAGGATCATCCTCGACTACCCCTTCGACCAGCACGGCCACCCACCGAGCGACGACGTCGCGCGGGTGAACCGGCTCCGGCGTGAGGGCTTCGCCGCAGCCACTATCACCTGGATCCCGCATTTCCTGTCGGCGCAGAAGTCCAACCAGCTGGGGCGACTGCTCAAGATCCACTACCTGCTCGAGCGCAACCGGCTCGACGACTACGCGGGGGAGATGTCCGCGGACAACCGGGTCAAGATCCGCCACCAGCTGCAGGCCCAGGCCGACACCCTCGAATCACAGCTCACGGCGTCCCTGATGCAGGTCTACGGCATTGCGCGGGCCGAGGAGTCCACGCTCGGTGCGCAGGTCGGCGAGGAGGGACACGTGCTCTCCCTGTGGCCGGGCCACACACCACGGCTGGCCGCTGGCGCAGGCTTCGAGCAGAACGGGCTCACCCTCGCGGACGGCCTGTTCTCCGCGCTGTACCCGAAGCACCCGGACTTCGACACGACCGGGAACCGCAAGCCGATCACCGTCGGCGAGCTCAAGACCGTCCTCGGCTGGATCACGCAGGCGATGGAGGAGGGCAAGCGGCGCATCGTGGTCGACCGGTCAGAGCTGGCGCTGGTTCGGCGGATCGTGCATCCGCTCGAGCTCGGCGAGGTCTCCGACGGGCCGCTCAACGTCTCCGCAGAGTGGCGTCGCCGCATCGACCAGGCGGCCGGACAGCGCGGTGTGGACGGCGATTACTCCGTCGAGAACATCCGCTCGTGGATCGAGGAGCTCGGCTACACCGGGTTGGACAAGGTTGTCGCCAACCTGATCATCGCGACCTACGCTCTGCTGTCCGACCGCGCCTGGGTCTTGCACGGTTCGCCGCTGCGCGAGGCCCCGGAGCTGGACAAGATCGGTCCCGGGCACGCGTTGCGGGCTCAGGAACTCCCATCGGCGGACGAATTCGCCACTGCGCGCGCTCGGGCGTCGGCGCTGCTCGGGGTAAACGTGCCTGAACATCTGGTCGCCCGCAACGTCACCCGCCTCGCGTCCGACGTGCGCGAGAAGGTGACGAGCCTGGAGACAGCGGTCAACAACCTCCGCCGGGCGCTGGAGACGCGGGCCGATCAGCTGGGTGTGCCCGCGACCGCCGCTCGCATCACGATCGCGCGCTACGCCGCCAATCTGCTCGCCCGACTGTCGGCCACTCGCGATGCCATGGCGATCGTGCGCGAACTGGCCGGCGCAGGCCACGACGACGTGAACGACCAGGTGCTTGGCAATGCCATCGCCACAGCACCGCAGGTGCTCGACGCGCTCGACCGGGTTGACTGGAACCTCGTCGAGTCCGTGCGCCGGTTCGTCGAGCGGGAAGACGCCGTCGGCGTTCAGGCCCGGCGGCTGCTGGACGATATCAGCGACACTGCCGCCAGCGACGAGTTCACTCACTCGCTGGCTCCGGTACTGGGCGATATCCGCCGCCGTGCCATCGCACTGATCGAGGAAGCCGCACGACTTGCCGCCGTGACGGCCCCTCTCCCAGTGCCGACCCCGTCACCGAAACAGCCGAGTTTCCCGCAGGACGCTCCGTCTTCTCATCCGACGGAGCACCCAGAATCGGCCGGCGGCCGGGCGAAGCCGGCCGCGCGCCGGATCACGGCCAGCGTGGTCGAGCAGCAGCTGCAAGCGATTCTGGACGACTTCTCAACCGAGATTCGCGACTACGCGAAGGACCACCCCGGCGTCGATATCGTTCTTGAGTGGCGCATCGCGGGCGAGGACTGATCGTGACTACCGCCACGCCGCAGCTGACCAAGCGGATGATCGAAACCTTGCTCGCGGGCTGGCTGCCGCAGGCCAAGGAGCACCGACTCGTGCTGATCTACGGCCGGTACGAGGACGGGAGCAGCGACTTCGTCTTGAGCACCGAGCAAGACCACAAACGGGTATACATCACCGATCAGCACTCGGTGCTCGGGATTGTCGAAGCGTGGCAGCAGCACCAGACCGAACGGGGCGCCGACGATGTCCTCGTGGTGACCACGAGCGTCGACGACGCCCAGCTCGGCTGGGACATCCGGGGATACGCGCTCGGGCGCTCCACCCGCACCGCGGACCGCGCCAGCATCGTGGCGCAGCGATTCGGTGCAGCGGACCTCGACCCGCGCGTCCGCGCCGAGCCGTGGCTGATCGACGCGCTGCTGGACGCTGAACCGGCGGGTGGTTGGCCCCGCAGCGGGTCGGTGCTCACGCGCGACACAGCCATGCGCTCGCTGATCGGTGCCCGGCTTGGTATCGGCACGTTGCGCGAGGACGCGCTTGATGCCGGCGCCCTGCTCGCCTGGTCGCTCGATCCGACCGGGCCGAACCGGTTCGCGCGCTTCCCCGCAGCCGAGCAGGCCGGAATGACCGACTGGTTGGCCGGTTCGGTCGGCGAAGTCGCTCCGATCGTCCTGCGGCTGGCGGCCGCGGGAAAGGCAGCCGACGCCATGCCGCTCGGCCTGGTCGGCACGGTCGCGACCCGTCCGGACGCCTCCCCGGAAGCCGCGCTCGCCTTCGGCGGGCTGCTGGCAGGTGTCCGGCCGCCGGCGTTGCGCGCCTTCACCGACGCGGTCGAGGGAACGTTGGAGCGCTGGCTCAGCGAGGCCGAGTCCGGTGGGAGGCTCGCCCGGGAGCGGATCACCGACGTCGCGAACCGCGCCGATCAGCTCGCCGCGAGCGCGCACCTCACCGAAGCTCTTCGCGACAGCCGGTTCCTTCCGTCCAGCTACGCAGCCGCGCTGGGCACGCTGGCGGGTGCGCTGTCACCGACCCCTGTCAAGAGCAGCATCACCGCGGTCGAACGGGCACTCGACGAAGCCCGTGACCACGGGCTGGCGCGGCTGGAGCCGGAACGCCTCAAAACGGCGGAGATGGCAGTACGGGTCCACCGATGGCTCGCATTGCCGCTTCCGGACGTCGGCTCCGCCGCGCTCGCCGCGAACCGGCAGGTCATGGACTGGGCGTGGGTGGACCGCGCCCTGACGACGTTGTGGGTCGGCGACACCGGAGGCGATCCCGCCGTCGCTCAGGCGTACCGGGCGCTCCACCAGGCTGCCCGCAACCGGCGCGACCGGCTCGACGAGCAGTTCGCCGCGCAGCTGGCCAGCTGGGTTCCCCGCGCGTCCGGCACCAACCCTGGTGGTTGCCTCTTGATCGAGGACGTCCTCGACACCGTCGTTCGCCCTGTGGCGAGCCGGCGCACGCCGCTGGTGATCGTCCTCGACGGGATGACTACCGCGATTGGCGCCGCGATCGGCGAGGAAACCGCCGCCGGTGGTTGGCGTGAAGCCTCGCCACGTCAGGGTGAACGCGTCGCCGCGGTGACGGTGTTCCCTTCGGTGACCCGTGCGGGCCGCGCAAGCCTGCTTTCCGGTGTGCCGAGCGTCGGTGACCAATCGGTCGAGCGTGCCGGTTTCGCCGCGTTCTGGCGCAAGCACCGGCGCGAAGCCGCGCTGTTCCACAAGAACGACCTGGCGGGCGAAGCCGGCCAGCGGCTCTCCGAGAGACTGCTGACCGCACTCGCCGGCGACGGTGTCGTCGGTGTCGTCCTCAACACGATCGACGACGCGCTGGACCACGGCAAGGAGGGCGAGCGCGCCGGCTGGTCGACGCGCGACATCACGTACCTGCCCGAGCTCCTCGACGCCGCACGGGGATACGGGCGGCCGGTTGTGCTCGTCGCCGACCACGGACACGTCCTGGAACGGTCATCGACGGAGAAGCCATCGAAGGCCGAGGGGACGTCGGCCCGATGGCGCACCGGTCCGGCGGGCGACGACGAGATCGAGCTGGCTGGACCCCGCGTGCTGCTCGGCGGCCGGGTGACCGTGCCGTGGCGCGAGGACATCCGCTACACCTCCCGGAAGTCCGGCTACCACGGCGGCGCCTCGCTCGCCGAGATGATCGTGCCCGTCCTCGTCCTCCTGCCGTCCGACGAACTCGTACCGGCCGGGTGGCACATTCTGTCGCCCGAAGCTGTGACCCCCGCTTGGTGGGAGCCACGGCGAACGGTGCTTCCGGAGCAACCTGCGCCGGCTCGCAAGCCCGGCCGACGCAAGCCCGAGCCGGAACCGGCCGTACCGCTGTTCGCGGTGGAGGCGCCGGACGAATCCGTCGGTACCCGGGTCGTGGCCACCGATCTCTATGCCGCCCAACGGGCTTTCGTCCCGAAGGCGCCGGACAAGCAGGTCGTGGCGGCGGTGATCGATGCGTTGCTCGAAGCGGACGGGTCGCTTTCGCTCAGCGCGGTCGCGGAACGGGCCGGCCGGGCCGCGCGCCGCCCAGAATTCTTCGTCAGGACTCTGGAGCGTTTGGTGAACGTCGATGGTTACCCGGTGCTGACGCTGCGCGACGGGGATCGCAGTGTCAAGCTTGATCGAGAAATGTTGCAGACGCAGTTCGGAGTGCGAGTGCGATGACCGTACAAGCCAGCGAGGCGCGGCGACGCGAGGCAGTGGACGCCCTGCGGCGCGGCACGGTGCCGCAGTCGGGACTCGACCTGCTCGCGGTGGGTTTGGACCGGTTCGTCTGCGCGATGGACGAGGATCTCGCCACCGTGGCGCGCGGGGGCGCGACCTTCCACGCCGTGCGCGGTGAGTACGGGTCCGGAAAAACGTTCTTCACACGCTGGCTGGCAGAACGCGCAAAACGACGAGGACTCGCGACCACCGAGATCCAGATTTCCGAGACCGAGACACCGCTGCACCGGCTGGAGACCGTCTACCGACGCCTCACCGAGCGGCTGACCACAGCCAGCCACCAGCCCAGCGCACTGCGGGCCGTCGTCGACTCCTGGCTCTACACCCTCGAGGAACAGGTCATCGAGGCCGGTGACGTCGCCGAGGACGATGAGAAGGCGTTGGCCGCGGCAGTCGAACGGCTGATGGAGCAGCGTCTTGCGGAAGTAGCTCGGACCACCCCCGCCTTCGCCGCGGCGCTGCGGGGCTACCAGCAGGCCGTGACCGCCGGGGACAACCCCACTGCGGAGGCCCTCATCGCGTGGCTCGGAGGGCAGAAGTCGGTCGCCGCGGCCGCTCGCCGGACCGCCGGGGTGCGCGGGGACCTCGACCATTTCGGGGCGCTCGGCTTCCTCCAGGGACTGCTCACCGTGTTGCGGGACTGCGGGCACCCCGGTCTCCTCGTCGTGCTGGACGAGACCGAAACGCTGCAGCGCGTGCGCGGCGACGTGCGAGAGAAGGGCCTCAACGCGCTCCGGCAGCTGCTCGACGAAATCGACGCCGGTCGATTCCCCGGGCTCTTCGTCATCATGACGGGGACACCGGCGTTCTTCGACGGCCAGCAAGGTGTGCAGCGCCTGCCACCGCTGGCTCAACGGCTGGCAACGGACTTCGGCACCGACGCCCGGTTCGACTCGCCACGCGCCGTGCAGTTGCGGCTGCTGGGTTTCGACTTGGATCGGCTCGTCGAGCTGGGCCAACGGGTTCGCGAGCTGTATGCGAGCGTCGCGCAGCATCCTGACCGGATCGCCACCGTGGTCGACGACGCGTACCTGCGGAGCCTGGCTTCGGCGCTGACCGGTCAACTCGGCGGCAAGGTGGGCGTCGCGCCGCGGCTGTACCTGCGCAAGCTCGTGGCCGACGTGCTGGACCGCGTCGACGAGTTCGGGGACTTCGACCCCCGAGTCCATTACGCGCTGACCGTGTCGAGCACGGAGCTGACCGAGTCCGAGCGCAACGCCGCCGCGAGCGCGGACGACGTCGACCTGGAATTGCCGTGACCCATGCGTTGACGCGGCTGCATCCGGCGCTGGTGCACCACATCGTCAACACCCTGGGCTGGCGGTCGCTGCGACCGCTGCAGGAGCAAGCGATTGAGCCGGTCCTCGGCGGCCAGGACGCGGTGCTGCTCGCCCCGACCGCCGGCGGCAAGACGGAAGCGGCCTGCTTCCCGCTGCTGAGCGCGATGGAGGAACATCGCTGGACCGGTCTGTCGGTGCTCTACGTGTGCCCGCTCAAGGCGTTGCTGAACAACCTGTTGCCGAGGCTCGAGACCTATGCTGCATGGCTCGGCAGGCGGGTCGGGCTCTGGCACGGCGACATCACGGCAAGCGCCCGTCGCGCGATCCTCCGCGACCCACCCGACCTGCTGCTCACCACGCCCGAATCACTCGAAGCAATGCTGGTCAGCGTCAACGTCGATCACACGCAGCTCTTCGCCGATTTACGCGCGATCGTGGTCGACGAGGTGCACGCTTTCGCCGGTGACGACCGCGGGTGGCACCTGCTCGCTGTGCTCGAACGCCTGACGCGGATCGCCGGCGTGCCGATCCAGCGCATCGGGCTTTCCGCGACGGTCGGCAATCCGCACGAGCTGGTGACGTGGTTGCAGGGGTCGAACCGCACCACACGAGAAGGTCGGGTGGTGGCCCCCGACACCAAACCTGCGCCCGGGGCGACGCCGCCAGGCGACCTGGAGATCGACTACGTCGGCTCGGTGCACAACGCAGCCACCGTGATCGCTGCCCTGCACCGCGGCGAAAAACGGCTGGTGTTCTGCGACTCGCGGCAGTTGGTCGAGGAAATCGGGGCCGCGCTGCGTGAGCGGGGCGTGACGACTTACCTCTCGCACGCTTCCCTTTCGCTCGACGAACGCAGACAAGCCGAGAAGGCGTTCGCCGAAGCGCGGGACTGCGTCATCGTGTCCACCTCCACCCTGGAGCTGGGTATCGACGTCGGCGACCTCGACCGAGTCATCCAGGTCAACGCCCCGTCCACCGTGGCGTCGTTCTTGCAGCGCCTGGGCCGGACGGGTCGCCGACCTGGCGGCACTCGGAACTGCCTCTTCCTCGCCCTTGACGAGAACTCGCTGCTGTGGGCGTACGCGCTGGTGCTGCTGTGGAGCCGCGGTTTCGTCGAGCCGGTGCACGCACCACCTGAGCCTCGCCACATCGTCGCACAGCAGATTCTGGCCTTGTGCCTGCAGGAGCACTCCTTCGGCAACAGGCTGTGGAGCGAGGCTTGGAACGAGCTCGCGCCGTTCGACCGCAGCGCGGAGCCGATCACGCGTCACCTGGTCGAGGAGGGGTTCCTCGACCAAGACGGTGAGCTCCTGTTCATCGGCGACGAGGCCGAACGTCGCTTCGGCCGCCAACACTTCATGGGGATGACCGCGGTGTTCACGGCTCCGCCGCAGTTCACCGTCCTCGAAGGGCGCCGCGAGATCGGTCGGACCGATCCGGCGCTGCTCACCGAAAAGGTTGACGGACCCCGCTTGCTGTTGCTGGGCGGACGCAGCTGGAAGGTCACGTGGATCGACTGGAAACGGCGCCGATGTTTCGTGGAGCCTGCCAAGTCGGGAGGCCGCGCACGCTGGATGACCCCGGGCATCGGTGGCGTGGGATTCGATCTTTCCCGCACCGCGCGCGACGTGCTGCTCGGCGAGGACCCGCCGGTGAAGCTGACGCAGCGGGCCATGCGGGTCATGGCGGAACTGCGCGAAGACCGTATCGGCTCGGTTCATCCCGGTGGAACGGTGATCAGCAGGCAGGGCTTGGACGTGCGCTGGTGGACGTGGGCGGGGTTTCGCGCCAACGCCACCTTGACCGCAACCTTGGGGCACCTGACCGACGAGAAGCAGCGGTTCGACGACGTGTCCGTCCGGCTCCGTTCCGACCTGGATCGGGATATGTGGCACTCGGGCGTCGCGGACGCCGCCCAGCGCCTGTGCCTGCCAGAAATCGACGAGCGAGCACTGGACGGGCTGAAGTTCAGCGAGGCCCTGCCGCACCGGCTCGCCATGGCTACGTTGGCAGCACGGCTTGCGGACGTCGATGCGGCAGCAGAGGTGCTTGAAGAACCCACGCGTTTCGTCGTTCAGTGATAACCTAAAGCACAACCCGGTAGATAGGGTGACTGTACCAAAAATTGGTTCCGATACCGCTACGCGAACGGCGATACAGCTGCGACAGTGAGCCTTTTCCAACCTGATGTGGGTTGGTGAGGGTGTGTCGCTGGGCTGGACAGGGCGAAGCTCCTGGTAGATGCGTGTATCGACCAAGAAACATGCGCTACCAGGAGCTTCGTTGTGCTTTCTTACCCCTCGGTGATCCCGGTGTCCACCCAGACACTGCGCGAGCTGACCCGGATCATCCGTACCCACCGCCGCGCGATCGGCTCACGCTGGCGCAGGCTGTCCCCGCAGCGCCAAGCCCTGCTCACCCTGGCCCACCTGCGCAACGGCGACACCTACCACCGCCTCGCCGCCGGGTTCGGCATCGCAGTGGCCACCGTGTGCCGCTACCTGCACGAAACCATCACCCTGCTCGCCCACCAGGCTCCCACCCTGACCGACGCCCTCCGACGGCTGGCCCGCACCCGGCACAACTACACCATCATCGACGGCACCGTCGTCCGCATCGACCGCGTTGCCGCGAACAAGCCCTTCTTCTCGGGTAAACACCGCTACCACGGCATCAACTTCCAGGCCCTCACCGATCCTGATGGCCAGCTGCTGTGGCTCTCGCCCGGGCTGCCCGGCGCGATCAACGACACCGCCGCCGCCCGCCACCACCGCATCTGCGAGCAGGTCCGCCAGGCCGGGCTGCGGCTGCTGGCCGATGGCGGCTACGACCAGGTCGCCCCCGGGGTGATCACCCCGTACCGCAACCGCCGCAACCGCCACCAGCCCAAACGTGAACTAGGGCCCGCCTACAAAGCCGCCAACAACGCCCTGGCCAGGGTGCGCAGCCGCGGCGAACGCGGATTCGCCACCCTCAAAAACTGGCGCGTCCTCACCCGAGCCCGCTGCAGCACCCACCGCGTCACCACACTCGCCCACGCCATCCTCACCCTCGAACACCTCCCCAACTAACCAAGATGGAAAAGGCTCAGTGCATCGTGCATTCCTGCGCGAACGCGGTTCACGTTTGTAGGAACATGGACGCTCTCGTGTCCGAGGTCGGAATCGTGCACCAAGCATACGTTTCCACCTTATCGACTACGCGTAGCGCGGTTGATTCGCTCGTTAGCGTAGGTCGTTCTACCAAAGAGGCGGCCTCGGCGTAGGCGTGTCGTGACCGAGATAGGCCGATTTGGTGAACGAGTCAGCGATGAAACTACCTGTGATATCGGAAACGGCAATGAGTGCTCTCGAGGCGGCCACTCGTGTCAGACCGGTGACGTTCGACTGGTGACACACGATACGGTGAGTTGCCGACGGCACGCGCTGTGGGGACTGGGGAGGTATCGGGTGACCGCTGAGACGGACGAGGTTCAGCAGGCAATCAGTGAACTGCTGCGCGCGGTCCGCGCGGAGATCGACGCGACGATCGGTGCGGAGACCGGGTTCGACAAGGTGGCGTTGACCGATGGTCGGGTGACGGGCGGCGACGGCGTGCAGTTCGAATACTCGTTCACCACCCGCGGTTGGAAGGAGTCGTTCGCCGAAAAGCCGCTGCTGGTGCGGCCCCGGACGGGCGCCGCCTGGGAGTCAGCGGAACTGGTCGCAGTGGCTCAGGCTCGGCTGCGGCTGCGTACGCCAACTTCGCTGGGCATGAAAGCCGAGCTCCGCGAGGACGACACGGCTGGGCTGGTCGTGCTCGCGGAACAACTTGAGCAGGCCGCCGCCGGATCCACCGGATTGAACTTGACCACAGCCGGATGGCTGCTCGGCCGGAACATCCCAGCCGCTGCGCCGTGCTCAGAGCCGGAGCGGTACGTGCACGACTGGCGGAGCCTGCAGCTGAATGACCGGCAGCGTGCCGCCGTCGTCGGCGCACTCGGTAGCGAACTGGCGTTCGTCTGGGGCCCGCCCGGCACTGGCAAAACCGAAGTCGTCGGTCACATCGTGGAGGGCAGCTACCGACAGGGGCATCGGGTGTTGTTCCTCGCACCGACCAAGGTCGCTGTCGACCAGGCCATGGAACGGCTGTGCACGCTACTCAATGCCGAGAGCGGATTCGCCGACGGGCTCGTCCAGCGGCTCGGCGACATCGCGGTCAGTTCTCTCAAGGATAAGTACAGCAAACAGATTGAACCGGACAAGATCGTGGCGCGTTTGAGCGCTGCCCTGTCCGACGAAATATCCGTGTTGCGTCCTCGTCTCGCAGTTGCCGACGAGCAATTGGCGCTTCACGTCGAATATGCCGAACTCGCTCAGAACTTCGAGCAGCTGCGGGCCAGTGCCGCGCAGTGCGCACAGAACGCCGCTGCAGCGGCGGCACGAGCCGACTCAGCCGTTCGGATAGCGAACCTCCTGCGCAACGAGCTCACCGAAATCGGTGTACCGTCCGGTATGTTCGCCAGCCGGAGGGCACGGAGACGCGACGAACTCCTGTATCAACTACAGGCTGCTGATCGGGATGCAGCCGACTCCTGGGGGCAGCGCCAGTTCGCCACCGCCGAACAGCAACGCCTCACAGCGCAAGCGGAAGCCGTGTCGCTCAAATGTAGCGGGCTCCGGCCACAACTGTCTGGGATCGCACCCGCCGAACGACTCGCCGCCACAGCTGCGAGTCTTCGGGAACGTCTCGAGGTGTTGCAGGAGGAACTCCGTACCATCGAGGAAATGGTGCGCAGGAACTGCCGGGTCATGGGCACGACGGTGGCCAAAGCGGTGCAGTCGCGATCCCTGATCAACAAGTTCGACACCGTCGTCATCGACGAAGCAGGCATGGTCAATCTCCCTTCTGCGTGGTACGCGGCAGCTTTGGCGGCGAAGCGGGTGGTCGTGGCGGGCGATTTTCGACAGCTGCCTGCGGTCACCCGGGCATCCAGCGACCGCAAGGCCACCCAGGAGGTGAAGGCGCACTCCGAGCGCTGGATGGATCGGGACGCTTTCCACGCGGCTGGTATGGTCGACGACCGCGGGCGGGTCCGGCCCCGTGACTGCCTGGTCAGACTGAACACCCAGTATCGCATGCGTCCGGCGATCTGCGCGGTCGTGAACACCATCGCTTACCCCGATGCACCCCTGGTCACAGGTCGGGGGGACGCCAGTCGGCTGCCCCCGTCGCCGTTGCTGGGGGCTCCCTTGATCCTGGTCGACACCGCCTCCCGCCGCACGGCCGCTCGAGGTGGCTCAGTCGGCCACAAGGTCAACCCCGTGCACGAAGCCGTGATCCACGAACTTGTCCGCGGCCTTCAGTACGACGGCGTGTTGCCTGTGCGTAAACAAGACGATCATCCGCCCGAAGTCCACCCGTCCAATCGAATGGCGGTCATCACTCCCTACCGCGACCAGGTCAGGGCGCTGCAGGGCAGCCTCGCCTACCGGTTCGGTGTTGATTACGACGGCGTCGTAGACACCGTACACCGCTTCCAGGGTAGCCAGCGGCCCCTGGTGGTGATCGACACCGTCGCTGGCGCCGGGGACAAAGTCGGATTCTTCTACGAGGGCGTGGGCTTGTCCTCCGCGACATCTCGACTGCTCAACGTGGCCGTGAGCCGCGCGCAAGACCACCTCGTCGTGGTCGCGGACGTTGACTTCCTGAGCCGGACCCTCAAGCCCCACGGCGAAGCCGCCCGCTTGGTCGACTACTTGCAGAAGTATGCACACCGGCTCGACGTCGGTGATCTCGTGCCGTTCCGCGCGGCGGATGACCTCGCCAGCCTCGGTCCCGACGAACTGAGCCGGCCGGCCTTCTTCCCCGCCGACGAAGTGCCGCGCGCCGTCGCTTGGGACATCGACCACGCGCGGCGCAGCATCGACATCTACTGCGCGTTCCTCGACCCCGCTCCGGTCGAGCGCTGGCTCTCGCGACTGAAACCTCGCATTGACGACGGCTTGCGCGTAACCATCCACACGCGACCATCCCAGCGAACCAAATCCGAGCGGCTGATCGCCGTGCTCGACGCGGCAGGTTGCATCGTGGTCCAGCGTGAACGCATGCACGAGAAGGTCGTGATCATCGACGATGAGGTGCTTTGGCACGGGTCACTCAACCTGTTGGCCGGGACCGGGCTCACCGACCTGATGATGCGCATCACCGATCCCGGAGCCTGCGAACGGGTGCGCCGCATCGTCGAACGTGCTCGACCTGACCGCCCGGCCAGTCCCACTCGTCCTGGGAGGCAACGCACGCCTCAGCAGAGGGACACCGGCGCCGCCCGGTTGTACCTGAACGTGCCGTACGAGGAGAAGGAGGCGGCCAAGAAGTCCGCAAAAGCCCGTTGGGATCCCACGGTCAAATGCTGGTACGTGGCAGCGGACACGCCCCGTCACCTCGTCGAACGCTGGCTGTGAGCTTCCACAAATCAGATGCACGGCTGGGCGGTTGACGCCAGACAAAATGACCGCACCACGCGGATGTACAAAGACCTGTGCTGCATCTAGGAGCTGTTTGGGGTTCGGATCATGTGGGTCGGGTTAGGTGCTTCAGCCACAGGGGTTGCTCCTCGTGGATGCAACCCGGCCTCGTAGCTTTGCGGTGTCTTGTCTTAGCGGGTGGCCAGGCCGCGCCATGTCTTAACCTTCTGGGAGCAGCGTTCGACGGTGTTGCGACGTTGGCTTTTCGGCTGTGTCAGTTCCGGCTGAATACTGACCCTCTGGTTCCGGGTGAACCTTGACCCACCCGTGAACGATCATGAGGTGTTGAACGTGGAGGACTGGGCGGAGATCCGCCGGTTGCATCGCGCCGAGGGGATGACAATCCGGGCCATTGCCCGGCGGCTGGGGATCGCGCGGAACACGGTGCGGCGGGCGCTGGAAGCGCATGAGCCACCACGCTATGAGCGGCCGGCGAAGGGCTCGATCGTCGACGCGGTGGAGCCGCAGATCCGGGCGTTGCTGGCCGAGTTCCCGGAGATGCCCTCGACGGTGATCATGGAACGGGTCGGCTGGGAACGCGGAAAGACGGTGTTCTTCGAACGGGTCCAGCAGCTGCGGCCGCTGTTCAAGCCCGTGGATCCGGCGTCGCGGACGGAGTACCAGCCGGGCGAGCTGGCCCAGCGCGACCTGTGGTTCCCGCCGGCCGACGTCCCGCTCGGGTTCGGCCAGACCGGTCGTCCGGCGGGGTTGGTGCTGGTCAGTGGCTATTCGCGGATGATCACCGCGGTGATGCTGCCGTCGCGGCAGTCACCGGATCTGCTGGCCGGGCACTGGCACCTGCTCTCGGGCTGGGGACGTGTCCCGAGGGCGTGGTCTGGGACAACGAGTCCGCGATCGGGCAGTGGCGGGGCGGGAAGCCGCAGCTCACGGAGGCGATGAACGCCTTCCGCGGAACGCTCGGGATCAAGGTGATCCAGTGCCGGCCCGGTGACCCGGAAGCGAAGGGCCTGGTCGAGCGGGTCCACGGCTATCTGGAGACCTCGTTCCTGCCCGGCCGTTCGTTCACCAGCTCCGGCGATTCAACGCCCAGCTCACGGGCTGGCTCGAGCGGGCCAACCAGCGCCGGCATCGCCGGCTGGGCTGCCGTCCGGTCGATCGCTGGGCCGCGGATCGCACCGCGATGCTTGCGTTGCCGCCGGTCGCTCCGGTGACCGGCTGGCGATCGAGCAGCCGGCTGCCGCGGGATCACTACCTGCGGCTGGATTCGAACGACTACTCGGTCCATCCCAACGTCGGTCGTCGTGTCCACCTCGCCGCCGGTCTCGACGAGGTGGTGGTGACCTGCGAGGACGTCGAGGTCGCCCGGCATGCCCGTTGCTGGGCCGATCACCAGAGCATCACTGACCCGGTTCACGCGGCCGCGGCTGCGGAGATGCGCCAGGCGCGCCGGCTGGTCGCGGTTCCGAAGGTCGACACCAGCGTCGAGCACCGGGCCCTGACTGACTACGACCGCTTGTTCGGCCTGGACGGTGCTGAGGAAGGGATCGCTTGATGGCCACCGCGAAAACCACCGCCAAGACCAGCGGCCGCAACGTCGCCGGCGAGCTCGCCTACCTCACCCGCGCCCTGAAAGCCCCCTCGCTGGGCCAGGCCGTCGAGCGCCTCGCCGAACGGGCCAGGGCGGAGAACTGGACGCACGAGGAGTTCCTCGCCGCCTGTCTGCAACGCGAAGTCGCCGCCCGGGAGTCCCATGGCGGGGAGGGCCGGATCCGCTCGGCACGGTTCCCGTCACGGAAGTCGCTGGAGGAGTTCGACTTCGACCATCAACGCTCGCTCAAACGCGACACCATCACCCACCTCGGCACCCTCGACTTCAACACCGCCAAGGAAAACGTGGTGTTCCTCGGCCCACCCGGAACCGGGAAGACGCACCTGTCGATCGGGCTGGGGATGCGAGCCTGCCAGGCCGGGCACCGGGTCGCCTTCGCCACCGCCGCCGAGTGGGTCTCGCGCCTGGCCGACGCTCACCACGCCGGGAAACTGCAGGCCGAGCTAGTCAAGCTCGGGCGGATCCCGCTGATCATCGTCGATGAGGTCGGCTACATCCCGTTCGAAGCCGAAGCGGCGAACCTGTTCTTCCAGCTCGTCTCCTCGCGCTATGAGCGGGCCAGCTTGGTCGTCACCAGCAACAAGCCGTTCGGGCGCTGGGGCGAGGTCTTCGGCGACGACGTCGTCGCCGCGGCCATGATCGACCGCCTCGTCCACCACGCCGAGGTCATCTCGATGAAGGGAGACAGCTACCGCCTCAAAGACCGAGACCTCGGCCGGGTCCCACCAGCCACCAAAACCAACGACTAACAGCCAAACCAGGGTGGGTCACAGTTCACCCGGAACAGCCGGGTCCAGTTTCGACCGGAGTTGAAAGGCTAGCCGATCTCCGTCGGAGCGCTGAAGGAAACGACTCGCTTCGTCGTCTCGAAACCTTGATCGGGATACCGCCGGGAGCCCGTACTTGCGAGACTGTCGGTGCCCGCCGGGATGCTGTGGTGGTGTACAAGCACTTGGATCCGGGGCCCGCCCCTCCCGCGTCGTCTCCAGCGACCGCGCGTGTGATGCGTCGAACTCGCAGGTCTGGTGGCAGGCCAGAACTCGCGATGCGTAGGGCACTGCACAGGCGTGGCTTGCGCTTCGTTGCGGACCGGGCTGTCCCGGGCGGCAATCCGCGCCGACGGGTGGACATCCTGCTGCGCGGTGCCCGAGTCGCGATTTTCGTGGATGGCTGCTTCTGGCACTCGTGCCCGCAGCACGCACACCTCCCGCGGGCGAACAGGAGCTGGTGGCGGTTGAAGCTGCGCGGCATTGCCCTGCGTGACCGCGACACAGACGCTCGGCTGCAGGAAGCGGGCTGGCTTGTCATCAGAGTCTGGGAGCACGAGGACCCTGCGGAGGCAGCCAGCATGATCGAGAGAATCGCGCTCGATCGGCAAGACCGACGATCTGGGTAGCCGAGAGGCGGTGGCACTCAACCGAGCGCAGGGCCCGGACAATCCAATGCTTGACAGCTGCCGACCTGGGTAGAGCCGACTGCGTCCGCTCTGTGTATCGGTAGGGAGTTGAATCCCCAGAGTGTCCGAGGGGGGACTTGAACCCCCACGCCCGTTAAGGGCACTAGCACCTCAAGCTAGCGCGTCTGCCATTCCGCCACTCGGACTTGCTGGGGAACAGATTACTCGATCCGCCAACCGCCGTTAACCGGGGGGCTGGTTCGCCCGCCGATGGGCTGGTGGCAAGATCATCCGGCTCGGCGGGTGGTAGAAACGCGGGGTGACCGAACCGAGCCTGATCGATACAGCCGCCGACGAAGCCGTGACGCTGACCAGCGAACTCCTCCGGATCGACAGTACGAACACCGGGGACCCCGACACCCTGGTCGGCGAGCGCGAGGCCGCGGAGTACGTGGCCGAGAAGCTGACCGAGGTCGGCTACGAGATCGAGTACGTCGAGTCGGGCGGGAAGAACCGGCACAACGTGATCACCCGGCTCGCCGGCGCCGACCCCGGCCGCGGGGCGCTGCTGATCCACGGCCACCTCGACGTCGTCCCCGCCGACGCGTCCGAGTGGTCCGTGCACCCCTTCTCCGGCGCCATCCAGGACGACTACGTCTGGGGCCGCGGTGCGGTCGACATGAAGGACATGGTCGGCATGACGCTGGCGCTGGCCCGCCACTACAAGCGCAACGGCATCGTCCCGCCCCGCGACCTGATCTTCGCCTTCGTCGCCGACGAGGAGGCCGGCGGCAAGTTCGGCGCCCAGTGGCTGGTCGATCACCGCCCCGAGCTGTTCGAGGGCGCCACCGAGGCGATCAGCGAGGTCGGCGGCTTCTCCATCACCCTCAAGGACAACGTCCGCGCCTACCTCATCGAGACCGCCGAGAAGGGCATCCGCTGGATGAAGCTGCGTGTCCGCGGCACCGCGGGCCACGGCTCCATGATCCACCGCGACAACGCCGTCACCAAGCTCTCCGAGGCCGTCGCGCGCCTGGGCAACCACCGGTTCCCGCTGGTCATGAGCCCGTCGGTCCGCGAGTTCCTGGACGGGGTCACCGAGATCACCGGCTGGGACTTCCCCGACGACGACATCGAGGGCGCCGTCGCCAAGCTGGGCAACATCTCACGCATGATCGGCGCTACGCTCCGTGACACCGCGAACCCGACCATGCTCACCGCGGGCTACAAGTCGAACGTGATCCCGTCGGTGGCCGAGGCCGCGGTCGACTGCCGCATCCTGCCCGGCCGCATCGAGGCGTTCAACCGCGAGCTGGACGAGATCCTCGGGCCGGACATCGAGAAGGAGTGGATGGAACTCCCGCCGGTCGAGACCACCTTCGACGGCGCGCTGGTCGACGCGATGACCGCCGCGGTGCTCGCCGAGGACCCGGGCGCGCGGACCCTGCCGTACATGCTCTCCGGCGGCACCGACGCGAAGGCATTCCAGCAGCTGGGCATCCGCAACTTCGGCTTCGCACCGCTGCAGCTGCCCGCCGACCTGGACTTCTCGGCGCTGTTCCACGGCGTTGACGAGCGCGTGCCGGTGGACGCCCTCAAGTTCGGCACCCGCGTCCTGGACCGCTTCCTGCGCGCCTCCTGACCAGCACCGGCACCGTGGACGAAGTGACCGAGCTGGTCGAGCGGGTCTGGCGGGCGGACGCGGGCGGCATGCTCGGTGCGCTCAGCCGCCGGCTCGGGAACTTCGACCGGGCCGAAGAGGCGCTGGCGGAGGCGGTGGCCGAGGCGCTCAAGCGCTGGTCAACCGAGGGCGTGCCGGACAACCCGGCCGGGTGGCTGGTGACCACGGGCTGGCGCAAGGCGCTGGACCGGCTGCGCCGCGACGCGGTCGGCCGGGAGAAGCTGGCCAGGGTGGCCGCCGAACCACCGCCGGAGCCCGGGGTGGACGACCGCCTGGCCATGGTTTTCGCGTGCTGTCATCCGGACCTCGCGGAACCGGCGCGCGTCGCGCTCACCTTGTACGCGGCGGGCGGGCTGACCACGGCCGAGATCGCCGCCGCGTTCCTGGTGCCGGTGCCGACGATGGCGCAGCGGCTGTCCAGGGCCAAGCGCCAGCTGCGGGAGCGTGGCATCGGGTTCGAGCCGCCGTGGCCGGACGAGTACGCGGACCGGCTGCCCGCCGTGCTCGCGGTGATCTACCTGGTGTTCAACGAGGGCTACCTGTCCAGCGGCCGGTCGGCCCAGCGGCGGGAACTGGCTCGCGAGGGGGTCGAGCTGGCCCGCCAGCTCGCCGCGCTGCTGCCTCGCGAGCCGGAGGTCGGGGGCCTGGCCGCGTTGCTCGAGTTGCACCACGCCCGCGCCGCCGCGCGGTTCGACTCGTGGGGCCGCATCGTGCTCCTCGAACAGCAGGACCGGCGGTTGTGGGACAGGCAGGCGATCGAACGCGCGGTGCTGCGGCTGAAGGAAGCCGTGTCGCTGGGGCAACCCGGGCCGTACCAGGCACGGGCGGGGATCGCCGCCCTGCACGCGCTGGCACCGTCCTATCAGGACACCAATTGGGCCGACGTGCGCGCGCTGTACGACCGCCTGTACCCGCTGGATCCGTCGCCGGTGGTGTTGCTGAACCGGGCGGTGGCGACGCGGTTCGCCGTCGGCCCGGCCCCGGCGCTCGCCGAGGTGGACGCGCTCGGCGAGCGGCTGGCCGGTTACCACCTGTGGCACGCCGCCCGTGCCGACCTGCTGACCACGCTCGACCGGCCGTCCGAGGCACTGGAGGCCGCGGAACGAGCCCTGGAACTGGCCACGAACCCGGCCGAACGTGAGCTGATGTCGCGCCGGGTGGGCGAGCTGAGGCGCCGGCGGTGAGACCGGCGCCCCAGCGCCGCCGTCACTCGCGGCTCAGCAGCGGGCGGACCTCCACCGCGCTCACGCCGGGCGCGAGCGGCCAGGTCGCCGCGACCTCGACGGCCTCGTCGATGGTGTCGCACTCCAGCACGATCACCGAGCCGACGACCTCCTTCAGCTCCAGGTACGGCCCGTCGGTGATCACCGGTTCACCGTTAGCGCCCGCGCGTACCGTCTTCGCCGTGTCGCGTGGCTGCAGCTCGATGCCCCCTTCGGCGACCTTGCCAGCCGGCTGCCAGCGCTCGAACCAGGCGAAAACCTGCTTCATCACCTCCTCCTCGGCGGCCGGGGACAAGGTGGCCCACTCGCGGTCGTCACCGCAGATCAGCATGGCGAACTTCATGGTCGCTCCTCAGCGTCGAAGGGATGGTTCGCCGGGGTGACGAACGGGCGGCATCGTCTCTCGACAGCTTCCCGCGGAATTTTCGCGGCCGCCTATCCGGGGAGCAGGTGCTGCTGTGCCCAGGCGGCCAGCGTGGTCGGGGTGGTGGTGAGCACGCTCCGGGGGTTCTCGGGGACAAACCCGCTGCTCAGCCCGGCGGACATGCCCGCGATGCCGTCCACCTGGGCTTCGGGCAGGCCCACGGAACGGAGCATCGACCGGAACTCGTCGGCGGCGATGTGTTCCGCCTTGATCTCGTGGCCGAGCACGTCGCCGAGGATGCGGGCGACCTGGGTGAAGGTCAGGTCTTCCGGCCCGTGCACGGCCTGCACTTCGACGCCCTGCCAGTTCGCGGCGAGCAGCTTCACCGCGGCGACCTCGGCGATGTCGCGCGGATCGACCCAGCCCATCGCGTAGTCGAGCGGCCACGGGGTGCGCAGCACGCCCGCCCGCAGCGACTCGGCCTCCATCAGCAGGTTGCTGAAGAAGTAGGCGCAGCGCAGGTGCGTCACGGCGGCGCCGGTGGCGTTCAGGTGCTCCTCGGTGCGGGCCAGGCCGTCGATCTCCCCCGCGCCGTGCCGTTTCTCCGCGCCGACGCTGCTCAGGAAAACGGTGTGCGCGATGTGGTTCGTCTTGACGGCGAGCGCGGCGTTCGCCCCCTGGCGGTCGTAACCCGCGGCGCCGTCGGAGGTTGGCGGATTCACCCAGAAGAGCGCATCGGCCCCGCGGGTAGCGCGGACGACGTAGTCGGCGTCGCCCTGGTCGCCCTCTTCGACATCGACCCGCGCGCGGGTCTCGGGGTCGAGCTTGCCCGCGTCGCGCAGGAGCAGGGTCGGCCGCACACCGGCCTGGAGCAGCAGGCGCACGACTCGGGAACCCACCTGGCCGGTGGGCGTGGTGACAACGATCTTCCGGTCTGAATTGGCGGTCATGCCCGGACGGTAGCCAGGGTTGTGGTCAGATACCGGCCACAACTGACATGAACTCAACGCCTTCGAACGCCGTTCGACGACTGCGCCTGCGGCCTCGGCTGCGGCGCCGGCTGGCACCGCGCCCTATACGGCCACCAGCTCTACACCGGCTCGTGCCTGCTGCCACCGGCGAGCCCGTGCCCGCGCTGTCGCTTCCTGGTCGCCCCCGCTTTCCCGCCGTGCCCCGCAGCCCAGCCCGCACGCGCTCCCTCCGGCGCTGTCTCCGCGCCCTCAAACTCCGGCCGTCCCGCCGCCGCGCCCGCCTCAACGGGCACGGCGATGCCCCGGCAGAGACCGGCCGGACACCGCCGGTGGGGGCGGACGCAATCCCGTCCGCCTCCACCGGCTCGAACACCGTACGTGGTGGTGATCGTCGATCTTGTTCAGCAGAGCGGCATTTCACTGGGCCGTTCCGGTAATTCGGGTTGAGCTGAGCTAGCCGACCCCGTCGTCCCGTTGCGCCGCGTCTCGGCGGACGGGATCCGCTCGTGGTTCGGAGCGGACAATCGGACGACTTCCTTCAGCGATTTGGCCAGCCACGGAGAGCTACTCCAAATCACCGGGGTGTGGACGAGTCTGCCGAACCAAGCCGCCGAGCTGGCCGCAGGAGAGGCGCGAAGTGCCCGGCGGGTGGGTGATCGGATCCGGCAGCAGCTCGCTCGGCCGGAGGACGGGGCCAAGTTGGTCGACGCGGTCGGCTTGACCACGATGCTCGCATACGCGGACGCGTCGGGCGAGTTCATGAACTACGACGAGGCGTTCGTCACCGAGGATCTCCTGGCCCTGTTCGACGACCACGGAGGGGTCGCGACCATGAACGTCCTGAGCCCCCGGGACGTGCTCGTGGAGTGATCACCAGACGGCTTGTGGGCCGAACCGGTCATCGCGGCGGCATGGTGGGTGTTCTCCACGTCACGCCGAGGTGGTTCCGCCTGGTGGTTGGCCGCCGAGAAGTCGGCCTCGATTGGGCCTTGCCGGCGCATTCAGGTGAAGATCGCGTACCTGTGTAATGCATGGTTTTCGCCAACCGACTACACCGCGAGAGGTCGGGGAGGGCCTGGAGGTGCCGATGGCAGGGGTAGCCGGTGATCGTGCCGGTGGTGAATTGCACGCGCGGTGGCAGGCGCTGCAGCTGCTGCAACCGGTCTTCGAACTGGTGAACCGTGCGGCTCCGCGGGCCGGGTTCGACCACCGCCGGTATGACCTGCCACAGCTCGCACTGCGGTTGATCGACTTCGTCGTGCTGAACCAGGCCAGTATGGAGGGTTCGGTCAGCCCGGGCGCGATCGTCGACCACCTAATGCTCGCCGCACGCCGGATGAGCCCAGACGATGACAACCGGCCGTGGGCGAAGGTAGCCAAGGTCGTCTTGAACACGCTGCTCAACGACGGGCGCCCGCACGAGGTGTTCTGGCGTGAACCTGCAGCCGACGGTGAACAGTGGAGTGAAGCCGTCGCGTACCGCTTTCAGCTCCTGACCCTCACCGAGGAGGTAGAGGGGATCGCGGTCAAGGCGACCGACCCCGCGATCCTCGTGTTCCTGCAGGCTCTCAACACCAATCTGGCCGACCAGGCGCTCGCGCTCAAGATCATGGTCGAGATCCAGATGAACTCCGGCGAGTTCGACAAGGCGCTCGCGACGGCCAAGCAGGCCACTCGGACCGCCCAAGGGCTCTCGGCCAGCCTGAGGGAGAAGCTGGACGACACGCGTCGTGACATCCGCAGCGTCGACTGGGCCGGCGAGATGCCCGGCTGGCTCGAAAATGTCCTCGAGAAGGTCGGGCAGCAGCTCGACAAGGACCGGCAGCTCCGCGACCTGGCCCGGCGGGCGGGTGAGGATCCCGCCGCGGCCGAGGTCTGCCGCCTGATCGAGGAGACCGTCGCTCGCGGACAGGACGTCTGGGTGCGTCTGGAGCTCTACCTCCAGCAGGCCATTCCGGTGTTCTTGGCGGCCCAGGAGGTGCAGCGCTTCCAGCCCCGGGGGCTCGCGGCCGCAATCGACCTGGGTGAACAGGTGCTGGCGCCGATTCTGGTCGCCGACGATCCCGAGTTCGAGATGGTCGCCGGAATCCTGATCGCCGGGGTGTCGCCGCCGCGCGTCACGCCACAGTGGGGCCTCGACGACCTGCTCAAGCAGCTTCTCCGCGAGCCCACCGCACGGGAGATGCGGGACCCTGATGTCGACGATCCCGGTGAACTCGGGGAGGAAGCCCACGATTCAGTGCCGGACGACATTGCCGCTTGCGCCACCGAAATCCTCTCCGCGGCCGCGCACACGCCCGTCCGCCTGTCCGGGTTGCTGGCGGCTGGGCGAGAGGCAGCTGACCGAGTCGAACAGCCCGTCCGCCTCCTCGACGTCCTTTGGGGCGCGGCTCTCTACGTGGTCGTGAACACCTCGGAACTCACAGCCGACGAGCTGCCGGCGCGGCCTGACCTGGCCGCTGCGGTCGCGGCGCTGGCCGCGGTCGACGACGACACCATGCTCGTGGACCCGCGGTTCTCCGGGCCGGATCTGCTGCTGGCTACCCCTGCGGCACTCGACCGGATCGACGCGGTGAGCGCGGGTGACCTGATGGGAGCCGAATGAACCTGACCGATGTGGGTGACGCTGCTTCCCTCGTGCGGTTCGCGCTCGTGCCGAAAAGCCGTCCCACACCCGACAGCCCGTACCGGTCGCTGCTCGACCGGTACCGAACGGACACGGAGTTCGCCGAGGTCGTCGGCCGGATCGCCGACGGCCTCGGGCTCCGCGTTCACCTGCCGACCCAGCTGGGGCTGCTGGTCACCGGGGCACCGGACGGTCCGTTCGCGGTAACGCTGGACAACAGCGGCCTGCCGCGGCGGACCGGGCCGAAGCAGCTGCAGGATCGGCACTGCTTCGGCTTGGTCCTGGTGGGCTTGGCCGCCTACGCCTATCCAAACGGAGAAGCTTTGCTCGACTCGGGTAGTCCCGGTGTCCGGACCGCCGAACTGCAACGTTTCCTCACTCGTCATGCGAGGACCGCCGCCGAAGCGGCCGACAACGCCGAGGAGACGCGGAGCCGTCAACTCGGCGAGGCGGCGAAAATGTGGCTCGACCTGCCCGACGTCCCGCTGAATGACAGCGTTCGCAGCCGAGACAACCGCCGCTACTACGTCCACGCGCTCCTGCAGTACCTCGTCGACAAGGGCCGTGCTCGGCGCGAGCCGGCACTCGACGACGAGCGCGGTGAGGCCTACCAACTCAACGATCGGTTCCGGATCGGCCTGGCCGAAGTGACCGAGGACGCCGTGTACGCCGTGTTCGCCGAAGCGCGGCAGGCGGAAGAGGAGCGTGACTAGATGTACCGCCTGCGCCGGTTCTACCTGGACTCGATCGGCGTGCCCGACAACCGGTTCTCGGATCTGCTCGTCGACTTGACCGACGCCGACGGTGCGCCCGCGGATAGCATCGTGTGGCTGCGCAACGGCGCCGGCAAAACTACGATGCTGTCCTTGTTGCTGGCGCTGATCCTGCCCGACCGCCGTGACTTCCTCGCCACTCGGACGAAGAAACGGACGCTTGAGGATCTGGTCCAAAGCCACGACACCGCGCACGTCGTCGCCGAGTGGGCCGATTCCGAAGGACGTGTCCTGCTGACCGGTGCGATCTACGAATGGGACGGGCGGCAGCGACCGCGCGACTACAACGCCGCGGGCAAGGAGAACCTCAAACGGACCTGGTGGTGCGTGCACCCCGAGCCGGCGGTCGAGGGGTCCGCCCTCGACGATCTGCCGTTCACCTTCCGGACCTCCGGTCGCTGCGACCGGGACGGTTTCCGCAGGCACCTCAACGAGCTGGCGGCGCACGGAGTGAACGTGGTGGTTGCCAGCTCGACGATCGCGGAGTGGCACCAAGCGCTCCGCGAGCGGCGCTTCGACCCGGATCTGTTCCGCTACTTCACCGAAGTCAACGCCACCGAAGGCGGCATCGAGGCGTTGTTCGACGGAATCGACTCGCCGGGGGCGTTCGTTCGCTACCTGCTGAGGTTCGTCAGCGACCGCAACCGGACCGCGCCCGTGCGCGATCTGCTTTCCGAAACACAGAAGGAGATCGCGAAGCAGCCCGGCTACGAGGCCGAGCGGGAGTTCTGCGCGGAGGCCCAGCCGAAGGTGGGCGCGCTGGGCGAGGCGCACCGCAAGGTAGTAGCGGCGACGGCGGCCCGTGACGAGGAGCGAGCTCGTGTCGCGGGCTTCAAGAAAGCCTTGCTGGACAAGGCCGACGGCGCGACGGCGCTACAGCGGCTCGAGCGTGAGCGGCAGGAGCACCTGGACGATCGGTTCAAGGAGAAACGCGCCGAGGCCGACGCCGCACGTCGCCAACGCGACGAGTACACGCGGCTCGCCGCTGTGTTCCGCGTCCGGACTGCGCGGGACCAGGTCAGCGACGCGACCGAACGAGCAGGCGCGCTCGCCCTTGACGTGGCTGCCTGGGAGGCGGTCGCGGACCGAGCCGCTTTGGACGAAGCGATCGCGGCCCTGTCTGTCCGGCAGGGGGCCTTGGCCGCCGCTGCCGAAGAAGCTCAGCCGTTGATCGAACTGTTCGAAGCGGCACAGGCGGAGTGGGCAGGTGCACTCGAGGCGGCGGCTGAAGGCGCGCGGCTCCGGCTCGCCTCGCTCGCATCGGCGGTGACGGCCGCACGGCGGGAGAAGGAAGCCGCCGAACGTGCCCGCCGGACGGCTCACGAGCGGTATGTGGAGCTGGCTTCCGAACTCCGGGAGCTGACCGAGCGGGTCAACCGCTTCCAGGCCACCCGGGCCGCTGCCGTCGAGAAGGGGACACTGGAGCCGTCCGAACGGCTGGAAGCCGCAGTCGAGCGATATCGCCACCGGCTGCGCGTGTGCACAGCGGATCTGGAGCGGTTGGTGGGCGAACGCGAGTCGTTGGCGCGTGATCTCGTCTCGGCCGACGACAGGTGCGAGTCGGCCAGGCAGGAACGTCAACGAGCAGGTGCTGTACACGACCGGTTGCAGGCCGAGCTGACGAACCTGGAGGAGCGTGCGGCGCAGATCGGCGACGATGCTCGGCTGCGTCAGCTGCTTCAGGCGGATTCGGTCGATCTGACCGAATCCGCAGCCGACGCGGTCGCGCTGCTCACCGGGTCAGTGGCAGGGATCGAGGCCGAGATCCTCGGCGTCCGAACCGGACTGGTCCAAGACGAGAACGCGGTGGAAGGCCTGCGGGCGGACGGGTTCCTGCCACCCCGGCCCGCAGTCGAGGCGGTGCTGTCCGAGCTGCGCGCGGCAGGTGTCACGGCGTTCTCCGGGTGGAGCTACCTGGCGAATCACGTGCCTGCTGAAGAACAGCGGAGGAAGATCACGGAGCTTCCCGAGGTCGTGGAGGGGGTTGTCATCTATGGCGATCCCGCCGAAGCAGCCGAGCGGATCGAAACGACGCTGGACGACGCTGTCGTGGTCGCTTCGGCGCGGGTCTTCCAAGAGGAGCGGACGCCACGGGTCGTGCTCGGCCCGGTGGCGGCGCGCTACGACGCGGCCGCCGCAGCCGACGAACACCGCCGTCGGGCGGATCGGCTGACGGCCGGGCAGGACCGGCTCGAACGGCTGAACCGGCAACGCGATGGCGAAGCGGCGAAAATCGCTGAAATCCGAGCACTGGTGCAAGCCTTCCCGGACGACGGCGTCACGGGGCTGCGCAACCGCCTCAGGTCGGCCAAGGCTGCTTCACGAGATGCTGAGACCGAGGAGTCGGCCGCGACCAGCGACCGCGACGAGCTGCGCGGGCAACACGCGGAAATCGTCGAAGAACACGCCCGGCTGCGCGAGACTTTGCCGGAACTTCGCGTCGCGCTGGCGCGAGTCGAAGACCTCGAACGCGAGGAACAGGAGGTCGTGAATCCGGCCAGCGCCCGTATGGAAGCGATCCCTGCGTTGCAGGAGGCCGAAAAGGAGGCGGAAACGGCTGCTGTCGCGACCTACGAATCCGCCGACGTCGACATCGAGCGCTTTCGTGACGAGAGTCGCGGACTCGAGTCGAGCAGACGAACCTGGACCGCGACCCGTGCCACGCTGCCAGCGCACTCGATCTTTACCGACAAGAGCGTGGAGAGCGCGGAGGCGGCCGTCGCCGAGAGCAAGGAGCTTCTGCGCCGGCAGTTCCCCGAAGCGGAACTGCGCCGTGCCGAGGCGGAAGCCGAGAAGACCGTTCGCGCCGGCGCGCAAAAGTGGGAACGCCACGCCAGCCCAGTACGGGCGCGGGCCGCACAGCTCTCAGCTACAACGGTCGCCGAAGATCGCGAGCTTCGCCAGGAAGCCTTGGATCGGGTACGTGACGCGAAAACCGCGACCGAACGCAAGCTCGGCGCGGCCGAAGCGGAGTTGCGAGAGGCCGAGACCGAGTTGCGAACGGCGACTCCGCGCGGGCGGACCCGCCACACGGAGCAGGTGTTGGAACCGGCCGACCGGGGTGATGCCCTCCGGCACGCGGCGGAGTCCAACGAACTCGCCATCGGCCTGCAGCTTGCTGCGGGATTCCTGGAGCGGGAGCGTGACGACGCCGGTCGGGCGGCCGATGACGCGAAGGGCTTGATCGGAGTCCTTCTCGACCAGGCCAACCTGTTCCGGAGCGTCGATCCCGCCGACGTCGCGAGAGGGATCGTCCCGGACCGCGATGACGAGATCCGGGCGAAGACCGAGCGGCTCGTGCAGGGATTCGAGGCCCTCGAGAGCGAGTACAACGGCCTCCTCGGAAATCGGTCTCAACATGCAGAACGACTCCGGAACTGGGCAGCGGACGACCGGTTCGCCGCAGTGGCCGAAGACGAGAACGGCCAGGCGGTGCGCCGGCTCAGGGAGCTGTTCCGCAGTGAGCACTTGTATGAACGCGTCGCCGCGCGCGCGGGTGAGTTCGCCGACGACCTGGAGACCCGGCAGCAGGCCATCACCCGGCAGCTGACCCAGGTCCAGGAACACAAGCAGAACGTGGTGTCACGCCTGGGCGACCTCGTGGACGACGCGCTGCGACTGCTCGGCCGGGCATCGGCCTTGTCCGAACTACCGGAGGGCGTGGGTCCGTGGGCGGGTTACCGATTCCTGGCCGTCGACGCCAAGAAACGTCCGACGCGGGAGCAGGCAGCGTTGCGCATCGGCGAACTGGTGGACCGGATGGTGGGCGCGGGCAAGGTCGAGACCGACCCGACCGAACTGCTCTGGCGGGCGACCGAAGCCGCCGTGACCGCGGGATTCCGGGCATCGGTCCTCAAGCCCGCTCCGGATCAGCCGACCGGGCGAACGGCGGTCGAAGACATGCGCAAGTGGTCCGGCGGGGAGAACCTCACTGCGTCGCTGGTGCTCTTCTGTGTCATGGCCCGGCTGCGCACCGAACAGCGGACCGGTCACCGCACCAGCTCGGTCGGCGGCCTGGTTCCGCTCGACAACCCGCTCGGCAAAGCCAACTATCTGCCGTTCCTCGACTTGCAGCGGCGGGTGGCGAAAGCGAGCGGCGTGCAGCTGGTGTTCCTGACCGGGATCGGTGACCTCGGCGCGGTGACCGCGTTCCCGCGGATCGCCGCAATGCACAAACGGCCCTCGGCTACGCGGCCAGGACGAGCCTACGTTTCGAACGACCTCGACAACTCCGCCGCCGGCACGAGCCAGCTGGTCGACGTCGTTTCGTCGGTGCGTCGTGATCCCTGAGCCAGCGCTGATCGGCGCGATCGCCGAGACCGTTCGCGTATACGGCCCCCGGCGGGTACCACTCGACGTCGTCCTCTCGGCCGCGGCGAAGGTCGACCACAGCGCAGCGGTCTCGGTGCACTGGCGTCGCCGGGTGCTCACCGCGATCACGTTCCTCGCAGCCGAGGGGGTGATCGACCTCCCGAAGACCCGGACCGACCGCCGCGCCGATCCACCGCTGCCCGCGTACGTCACCCGACGGGGAGCGCCGTCGGGGCAGGCGGAGAAACCAGCACCGATCGTCTGGCACGCGGACCTCGGCTGGGCGGCGCTCGCCGACGAACGCGGCGAGTGGAGTACCGCGGAGCGATCATGTCTCGCGCTGGTGAACTCCTGGCTGCCCCGCCGTCGTGGGGTGGTCGTGCCGATTCGGGAACGGTCGCTCGAGATCACCGGTGACGACAAAGCCCTCGAGAATTGGCTGTTCGGTCCCTTGTTCCGGCCAGGACGGCTGACCCTGGATCTGCTGGAGTGTGAACAGTGCTGGCCGCCGGTAAACCGTCGGATCCTCGGTGACAGCGATACCTGGCTCCTCGTCGAGAACTACACGACCTACGTCTCGCTGTCGCGTCGTGCGGCAGAGCTGGGCTTCGACGGCCAAATCATCTGGGGATCGGGAAATCAGGTGCGCACCAGGTTACGAGCCCTCGCCGCTTGCGGCGAACGCCCACTTGAGTGTTGGTACTTCGGTGACGTCGACGCGGGAGGTTTCCGGATCGCCCGAACAGCTTGGCAATGCGTACGCGATCTCGGATTCGAGGAACTTCGGCCGGCGAAGGGGTTGTACAGCCTCGCTATCGAGTATGGGCAGCGCCGGCCGAGTGGGCGCACGCTGCGGATGAGCGCCGCCACAGCCGCTTGGGTTCAGGAATGGCTGGACGAGTCTTTGGGCGACGTGTGCCTGGCCGTTGCCCGGTCCGGCGAACGGGTCGTGCAGGAAAACGTCGGGGTTGAAGTTCTCGCCGCGACGGCTCTCTCCGACTGGTTCAATGATCGGTGAGGCGGTGCAGCGCAGCCCTCTCAGCCACGGTCATTGCGCGATGACTTCCGCGCGACGGTTTGCGTGCGAACCATCACGAGCCCACCGCAGCGTCGGCGTCGGCCACCAGGCGGTCGAGCAGTGCGGCATCCAGGAACCGGTCGCCGGTGAGGAAGGATGTACTTCGTTTCCCTGGGTCCGGCGTCGACGCTGCGACCTGGACGGACTCGGGTAGCGGCACGTCCGCAGTGCCCCCCCGACAGCCCTAGGCTGAACCGCCTTGACCGGTAGTGTGGCGGGCGCGCCACCCGCGTCGATCAGCGCGGCGCGCCATCGGGCTCGAACACCGCACACCAGATGGAGCACCGAAGCTCTAAGATGGCGCAGTGAACGCAATATTACCGAAGTCGCTCGACGATTTCTGGGCTGTAGTTGTCTACGAGTCGTATGGTGGCGGGACGCGTCTGTTGTGGTCGCCTGAGCATCATGATTGGCTTCCCTCAAACGCGTACGGGAGTGGGTTCGTCAGAATGCCAGTTCCCGGCTACGAGGGAAGACCATACGATGACGAACTCTCAGGTGCCATCGCGCTGGCTGACGAGCTATTACGTCGCCGCATCTGCCAGCGCTGTGGACTATCGGACCTTGAAGACCATTTCGTTGCACCCGACGTGTTCGGCACGGCCGCGCTCTACTGCCTGCAGCAGCCAGACCCAAGGGTAGTCAGCTCATTCGGAGGCACCGGAACCCGTAAGCATTGGGGCTCGCGACTCGGTTGCGCATCCGTGAGGGCCAAGTACTTCACCGACCGTGACAACGAACGGTACGTCGACTACGGCGAAGGCCTTGTAGCGTCCCACGTTCGTGACTGGGAATGGTGTGCTCGCTGTACTGGCGCGGCTGGCAACGTCGCCTGCAACCCAGAAGTCGGCGACCGCTCACCCTGGGATTACGTAGAAGAGGTCGAGGGCAAAACGCACATCCGACGCTATCCTTACGCGCTGTGACGTGACGCCGCCCTTACGCTGGCAGGCTCAGGCGTGTGGTTAGTGTGCAAGTCGCCCCTCGGACACGCACATTATCTACACCGGAGCTGGTCGTCGCGTAGACGGCCAGCTTTTTTGGTTCGTGGTACCCCTCGTTCACCGCTGCCTGCGCTCGCGGCGGTGGTATCGTTGTTAACGTCTCAGTGGTAGCGGCGATTAAGGACGGCGGGTATGGCCGAGCAGCGGGTGGCGATCGTGACCGGCGGGTCGCGCGGGATCGGGCGTGACTCCGCCGAGCGGCTGGCCAGGGACGGGATGGCCGTCGTGGTTGTGTGCGCGGGTAACGAGGCCGAGGCCAACGCGGCGGTCGAGGCGATCACCGCCGGTGGTGGGCGGGCGATCGCGGCCAGGGCGGACGTGGCCGACGAGCAGGCCGTCGCGGCGGTGTTCGACCGGGCCGAGGCCGAGTTCGGGGGAGTGGACGTGGTGGTGCACGCGGCCGCGCGCATGGTGCTCGCGCCGCTCGCCGAACTCGACCTGGACGAGCTGGACAGCATGCACCGCACCAACATCCGCGGCACCTTCGTGGTCGGCCAGCAGGCGGCCCGCCGCGTGCGCGACGGCGGCGCGATCATCAACTTCTCCACGTCCGTGCTCGCGCTGGCGATCCCGGGTTACTCCGGGTACGCGGCGTCGAAGGGCGCGGTCGAGGCGATCACGCTCATCCTGGCCCGCGAGCTGCGCGGCCGCGACATCACCGTCAACGCCGTGGCGCCAGGGCCGACGGCGACCTCGCTGTTCCTGGACGGCAAGGACGAGGAGACCATCGCGCGAATGGCCGCGCAGCCGCCCCTGGAACGGCTCGGCAATCCGTCCGACATCGCCGAGGTGGTCTCGTTCCTGGCCGGTCCCGCGCGCTGGATCAACGGCCAGACCATTCGCGCGAACGGCGGGATCGCGTGACGCTCAAAGCTCGGCGACCAGCTGCAACGCCCTGCCCAGGGTGGTGAGCCGGGCGTCGAGGGTCTCGCCCGCCGGGTACAACCGGACGGTGTCGACGCCGGCGTCACGCCACACCTTGAGTCGTGCGCGCACCATTTCTTCGGTGCCGATCAGCGTGGTGCCGAGCACCATTTCGTCGGTCACCAAAGCGGCCGCGCCCGTGCGGTCCCCGGAAAGCCAGCGCGACCGGATTTCCGCGGCGACATCGGCCCAGCCCTGCCTGCTGTAGGCGTCGTTGTAGAAATTGCTTCCGGCGGAGCCCATGCCGCCCAGGCTGAACGCCAGCTCCATTTTGCGGCCCGCGACCATTGCGCGGAGTTCGTCCTCGTCGGCCGCGAACGCCACTTCGGCACCCTGGCAGACATCCAGCTCGGCTCGGGTGCGGCCGGCCGCGGCCAGGCCTTCGTCGAGATAGCGGAAGTAGGCGTCCGCGCCTTCCGGTACAAAGCTCGTGCCGAGCCAGCCGTCGGCGATTTCCCCGGTCAGCCGGAGCATGCGCGGGGAAAGCGTGGCCAGGTAAATCGGAATGGGGTGTCCGGGGCGGGTGGAAAGGCGCATCGGACGGGCCTCACCGGGCAACGGCAGTTCGAACGCCGAACCGGAATAACGCAGTTTCTCGCCGGTGAACGCGGACCGCACGATGTCCACGGTTTCACGCAGCCGGGTGAGCGGCCGGGCGAACGGAACGCCGTGCAGGCCTTCGATCACCTGCGGGCCGGAGGGGCCGAGTCCCAGCAGGAACCGCCCGTCCGACATGTTCGACAGCGTGATCGCGGTCTGCGCGATGGCCGCGGGCGTGCGCGTGCCGAGCTGGATGATGCCGGAACCCAGCAGCATCCGCTCGGTGCGCGCGGCCAGGAAACCCAGGGGAGCGGGTGCGTCGGAGCCCCAGGCCTCGGCGACCCAGCAGATGTCGAGTCCCAGCTTCTCGGCTTCCAGCACGAACTCGACGATCTCCGGCCACGAGCCGCCGGACGCTTCGATCGTCGTCGCGGTGCGCATCAGCCTTCGGCCAGCTTCTTGATCGCGTCGAGATTGGCGAGGATGGCGTTCTCCAGCTCACGCAGCCGGACAAACACGATCTTCTGCTCCTTCTCCGGCATGCGCTGGATCGCGGCCGACAGCCCGGACGGGCCCGGCCCCATCTGCATCCACTGGCGCAGCTCGGTCCCGCCGTCGTGTGGTTCGAGGCTGAACCGCCAGCTGGCCGACGGCTTCTCCGGATCCGTCACCGCCCAGGCGAAGGTGCGCTGCGGCTCGTAGCCGACCACATGGGAAACGGTCTCCCAGTTGCCGAAGGACGGATGCGTGTTGCGCCCGCGGAACCGGGCACCGAGCGCGGGCCCGTCGTCGAGCCATTCGACGGCCTGCAGTTCGGCGCTGAGCGAGGGCAACAGGTTGATGTCGGAGACCAGTTCCCAGACCCGGTCGGGCGGCGCGTCGATCCGGATCCGCTGCTCGATGGTCGGTGCATCCGCGTACCGTGCGCCCGTCCACTCCACCGCGCGAACCTCCTCAGCTCCGAGAAAACGCCCTCTGAGCTTCAGAGTTTCGTATTTGGACTCACCATGTCAAGACGTCAGGTCCTCGAAGCGGCGCCGGACGTCCGGCCGGGCCTTGAGGCCTTCCGGGTACCCGGGCCCGGTGCGCATGCGGATCCGCGCGGGATCGAGCGGCTCGCCGCAGGAAGCGCAGACCACCTCGGCGTGCGTGTCGTGCCCGCAGTCCAGGTGGTGCATGCGCACCGGCGGGCCTTCCGGGCCGGACAGCCAGCGGTCGCCCCAGCGCGACATCACCGCGAGCACGTCGAAGAAGTCGCGGCCCTTCTCGGTGAGCAGGTACTCGTGACGGACCGGCTCGTCCTGGTAGGCGCGCTTTTCGAGCAGGCCTTCGTCGACCAGTCGCTTGAGCCGGTCGGCCAGCGTGTTGCGCGGAATGCCCAGTTCCTGCTGGAAGTCGCCGAAGCGGCGGATGCCGTAGAAGCTCTCGCGCAGCACCAGCGGGCTCCACTGGTCCCCGAACAGGTCCATGGTGCGTGCGATGGAGCACGGCCACCTGGCAAAAGAGGTCCGCTTCATGCCGTTGAGCATAGGCCCGCGCACGGCATGCGCGAAGTTGCTTGAAAGAGCGATTGACCGAGCAAAAACACGCAACTACGCTGATCCTCATGTCAGAGATGGATGCGGAGATCGCCAGCCAGCCCGCGCACTGGCGCCAAGCCGTGGACCTCGCCGCCGATCCGGCCGTGGCGAGCCTGCTGCCGCGCCCGGGCCGCCGGGTGGCCGTGGTGGGCTGCGGTACCTCGTGGTTCGTCGCGCAGGCCTATGCCGCGCTGCGCGAGCGCGCCGGGCTCGGCGAGACCGACGCGTTCGCGGCCTCGGAGTTCCCGCTCGGCAGGCGGTACGACCAGGTGCTCGCGATCACCAGGTCCGGTACCACCACGGAGATCCACCGGCTGCTCGGGCAACTCGGCGCGCCCGCGACCGTCCTCACCGGCGTGCCGGCCGAGATCGAGCACCAGGCGGGCGCGGTGGTGGACCTTTCCTTCAGCGACGAGCGATCCGTGGTGCAGACCCGGTTCGCCACCGCCACGCTCGCCCTGCTCCGCGCCCATCTCGGCGAAAACCTCGACCGCGCCATCGCGGAAGCCGAGCAGGTTCTCGAGACCACTGTGGACACCGACGTGCGGGCAGCGGGGCAGTTCACCTTCCTGGGCACCGGCTGGACCGTCGGACTCGCCGCGGAGGCCGCGCTCAAGCTGCGCGAAGCGTCGGTCAGCTGGGCCGAGTCGTATCCCGCGCTGGAGTACCGGCACGGGCCGATCAGCATCGCCGAACCCGGCCGCGTGACCTGGATGTTCGGCCAGGCGCCGGAAGGGCTGGCCGACGAAGTGCGCCGCGCCGGTGCGTTGTTCGTGGACGACAACCTGGACCCGATGGCGGACCTCGTGCGTGCCCAGCGGCTCGCCGGTGCGCTCGCCGCGGATCGCGGGCTCGATCCGGACAACCCCCGCAACCTGACCCGATCCGTAGTCCTCGCCTAGTGATCGTCACGGTCACCGCGAACCCCGCGCTGGACGTCACCTACCGGATCGGCGCGCTCGAACCCGGTGCCGTCATCCGGCCCGCCGAGGTGCGCAAGCGCGCCGGGGGCAAGGGAATCAACGTGGCCAGGGTGCTGCACGCACTCGGCCGCGAGACCCTCGCCATCGCACCGGTCGGCGGCACCGACGCCGAGCTGTTCCGCGAAGACCTCGCCGCCGCGGGCATTCCGCATCGGCTGACCGCGATCGACGGTGCCACCCGCCGCACCACCGCGCTGGTGGCGCCGGACGACGTGACCCTGGTCAACGAACCGGGGCCACGGATGTCCGAAGTGGACTGGCAGCGCCTGACCGGGGAAGTGGGAAAGCACCTCGAACACGCCGGGGTGCTGGTCTGCTCGGGCAGCCTGCCGCCGGGTGCCCCGCTCGACGGGTACGCCCAGCTCATCGTGCTGGCGAAGAACGCGGGCGTGCCCACGGTGCTGGACACGTCGGGGGAGGCGCTGCGCGAAGGCATCAAGTCCGGACCGGACGTGGTGAAGCCCAACGCGGACGAACTCCGTGAACTCACCGGCGATCCCCACGAACTGCGGGCCGGTGGCGCGGGCGCGGTGCTCGTTTCCCTGGGCCCGCGCGGCATGCTCGCCGCCACCGCCGACGGCACCTGGCTGGCGCGGCCGTCGCGGAAGCTCGACGGCAACACGACCGGCGCGGGTGACGCGGCGGTGGCGGGCATCGCGATGAACCTGCACCGGAGCTGGCCCGAGGTGCTGCGGCACGCCGTCGCGCTGTCCGCCGCGGCCGTGCTCGGACCGCTCGCCGGCGACGCCGATCTTGCTCACTACCGGCGCGAACTCGGCGCCGTGACCGTGGAGGAAACCCATGCCACTGGTGTCAACGGGTGACATCGCCGGCCCGGCGGCCGAACTCGGCACCGGCTGCGGCGCGTTCAACGCCATCCTGCTGGAGCACATCAGCGCGATCATCGAAGGCGCCGAACGGGCCGGGCTGCCGGTCATCCTGCAGCTGAGCCAGAACGCGGTCCGCTACCACGGCGCGCTGGCGCCGATCGGGGCCGCCGCGGTGGCCGCGGCCCGTGGTGCGGAGGTGCCGGTGGCCGTGCACCTGGACCACGCCGACGAGCCGGAACTGGTGCACGAGGCCGTCGAACTCGGCTTCAGCTCGGTGATGTACGACGGGTCCACTCTGGACTACCGCGACAACCTGCAGTCCACCAAGGAAGTCGTGGCCTACTGCCACGACCGGGGCGTGTGGGTGGAGGCCGAACTCGGCGAGGTCGGCGGCAAGGACGGCGTGCACGCGCCCGGCGCGCGGACCGAGCCGAGAGAGGCACGTGCGTTTGTCGAGGCGACCGGCGTGGACGCGCTCGCGGTGGCCGTCGGCAGTTCGCACGCGATGCTCACCAGGGACGCCGAACTCGACTTCGAGCTGATCGGCGCGCTGCGGGCGGAAGTGCCGGTGCCACTGGTGCTGCACGGCTCGTCCGGCGTGGCCGACGAGCACCTGGCCACCGCCGTGCGCCACGGCATGACCAAGATCAACATCGCCACGCAGCTGAACAAGGTGTTCACCGCGGGCGTGCGCGAGCAGCTCGCGGCCCGGCCCGGCACCGTCGATCCGCGCAAGTACCTCAGCGCGGGACGGGAAGCGATGGCCGGTGAGGTGGCGCGGCTGCTGCGCGTGCTCAGGCCGTGATGACGCGGACGCCTTCGGCCTGGAACGCCTCGATCGTCTTGTCCGGCGCCGAAGTGTCCGTGACCAGGGTGTGCACCTCGTTGGTGGCGCAGATCCTGGCGAAGGCGTGCCCGCCGAGCTTCGAGCTGTCGCCGACCACGGCGACGTGCCGGGCGCGCGAGACCATCAGCCGGTTGATGCTGGCCTCGCCCTCGTGGTGCGCGTAGGCGCCACGCAGCGGGTCCACCGCGTCCACGCCGAGCAGCACCAGGTCCAGCGTGATCTCGTCGAGGATCTTGGTGGCGAACGGCCCGGTCAGCTCGAACGACTGCGGGCGCGCGACCCCGCCGGTGACCACGATCTTGATGTTCGGCCGCACGGCCAGCTCGTTCGCGATGTTCAGCGCGTTGGTGACCACGGTCAGCGACGGTGAATCGCCGCGCTCACCCAGATCGGGGCGGGTGGCCACGGCACGGCCGACCTCGGTGAGCGTGGTGCCGCCGTTGAGGCCGATCACCATGCCGCGCTCGACCAGTTTCGCCGCGGCGACGGCGATCCGCTGCTTTTCCGGGGCGTTGCGCGCGGCCTTGTGGCGCAACGGCAGGTCGTAGGCCACGTTGCTGGCGACCGCGCCACCGCGGGTGCGGGTGAGCAGCTGGCGCTCGGCGAGGTGGTCGAGGTCGCGGCGGATGGTGGCGGGGGAGACGTCCAGCTCGGCGGCGGTCTCGTCGACGTCGATCTTGTCCCGTTGCCCGATCATGTCGAGCAGTGCGTTGAGGCGCTCGTGCCGATCCATCCGCCGAAAGTACTACGAGTGCGGGCCCCCGCACGTGCCGCCGCTCCGAGCACGATTCCGCGACTTTGTTGCACAGTTGTGCGTCCACACTGTTGACACATGCTTGAACGAGGACAAAACTGCGCACTAACGCGCAGCGGTCCCGCTGGAAGTTCGTCGAATCGATCAGGTGGTGGCGATGAGATCAGCTCGTGGCAAGCTCGGACTCACGGCGGGACTGGTGCTGACGCTCGCCGCGTGCGGCACGCCGACCGGCCAGGAGGGCGCGCCCGGCGCGGCCAACGCGCTGCCCGGGGCCGAGGAGTTCCTGAACGCGCCGTGTCCCGAACCGGGCGTCAAGCCGCAGGCGGACAAGGAACTGACCTACTGGTCGATGTGGACGGCCGACGAGCCGCAGGGCAAGGTCCTGCAGAAGGCGATGCGCTGCTTCACCGAGAAGACCGGGGTCAAGGTCAACGTGGAGTGGCTGGGGCGCAAGGGCTACACCACCAACCTGGTGCCCGCGCTGAACACCGGCAACGTGCCCGACCTGTTCGACCAGGACGTCAGCAAGGTCAGCGCGGCGATCATGCAGCCGGGTGGCACGCAGAGCGTGGACGACGTGTTCGCGATGAAGGTCGGCGAGGGCGAGAAGACGGTCAAGGACGTGCTCGCGCCCAGCTCGTACGACTTCCCGCAGAACAAGGACAAGACCGGCGCGAACTTCATGGTGCCGTACGAGATGATGGCCAGCGCCTGGTGGTACGACAAGGCCACCGCCGGGGAGGTCAAGCCACCGTCCACAATGGCCGAGCTGACCGCCCTGTTCGACCAGGCGAAGGCCGACGGCAAGGCCGCCGTCGCGCAGGACGGTGACATCTCCTTCTACAACATGTACTTCTACACCCAGCTCGCCGAGCGGTTCGTCGGCGCCGGCGGGCTCTACCGCGCGGCCAGCGACCCGACCGGGCAGGCCTGGCTGACCGATCCCGGTTTCCGCCGGGCCGCCGAGGAAACCGCGAAGATCCCGCCGTACTTCATCGAAGGCTGGGACGCGGCCAAGTTCCCGCAGGTGCAGCAGCGCTGGGCCGACGGGGAGGCACGCTTCCTCTACGTCGGCAGCTGGGTGCCCAGCGAGACCCGCGAATACCTGGCCAAGCAGGGCGGCGCGACCAAGATCGACTACGGCTCGTTCCAGTTCCCGATGCCCGACGGCGCCACGCACGACACGGTCGAGCAGATGTCGATCGGCTTCTCCATTCCCAAGGCGGCCAAGCACACCGAGGCGGCCAAGGCGTTCATCGCCTACACGCTGAACAAGGACATCCTGCTCGGCATGACCGTGGTGGCCAACAATCTGGTGCCGCGCGCGGACCTGCCGGTACCGGACGACCTGAAGGACATCAAGGCCGCCATCGACGACCCGGAGAAGGAGCACGTGCTGCAGTACGACGGGCTCGACGGGCTGGCTGGCGGCAAGTGGGCCACCGAGGTGTTCGACCCGCTCAACCTCGACCTGCTCAAGGCGCGCATCACCCCGCAGCAGTTCGTCGACGGCCTGGCCGCGAAGTCGGCCGAGTTCTGGGCCGCGCAGGGCTCATGACGACAACCGCCGAAGCAGTCGTGCCGCGGCCGCGCCGCGGCACGCACGGGCAGCACGAGGTGCGCAAGCGCCGGTTGTTCTGGCCGTTCGTCGCCCCGGCGTTCGCGCTGTACCTGATCTTCCTGGTGCTGCCGACCATCGCCACCGTGGTGCTCAGCTTCACCAGCTGGGCCGGGGCCGGCGACAGCCCGGAGTTCTCCGGGTTCACGCAGTACGCGCGGATGTGGGCCAGCGATTCGTTCCAGTACTCCTTCCGCAACACGCTGATCTACGTGTTCGTCGGTGGCATCGGCACCTTCGTGCTGGCCTTCCTGTTCACCATGGTGCTGCGGGAGATGCGGGGCGGGAAGCTGGTGCGCGCGATCCTGTTCTTCCCGAACATCGTGGCGCCGGTGGCGCTGGGCATGTTCCTCGGGTTCGTGTTCAAGTACCAGCCGGGCAAGCAGGGGCTGGCGAACTTCCTGCTGGAGAGCGTCGGGCTGACCGCGGCGAAGTTCCTCGACCCGGCGAACGTGACCTGGGCGGTCACCGCGGCGATCATGTGGGCCAGTTCGGGGTTCTACATCACCATCCTGATGGCCGCGGTGGACCGCATCCCGCCGTACCTGTACGAGGACGCCGAGCTGGCGGGTGCCTCGCCGTGGCAGAAGTTCCGCAACGTGACGCTGCCGCTGACCTGGGACGTGGTCGGCGTGGCCGGGGTGCTGTGGACGATCAACGCGCTGAAGATCTTCGAGCTGGTCTTCGTGCTGGCCGGGCCGGGCACCTACTCGCCGCCGAACAACGCCTGGACGCTGGGCATCTACGTGTTCGACCGGTCGTTCGGCTCGAACGGCACCCCGGACTTCGGGGCCGCCTGCGCCTGCGCGGTGGCGATGATCGCGCTGGTGACCGTGCTCGTCCTGCTCCTGCGCCGCCTGATGCGCCGCGACGCCATCCAGTTCTGAGGAGTGTCTGCAGTGGTATTGACCGCACCTCCGCGTGAACCGGTGGCGAAGCCGGTGCGCAGGCCACCACGCAAGCCCAAGCCGGCGCCGGGGTCGCGGCGGCTGAGCCCGCTCAAGGTGCTCGGCACGGTGGTGGTGTGGGCGTTCACCGCGTTCAACCTCTTTGTGCTGTACTGGCTGCTCTCGTCGTCGTTCAAGACGCCGGTGGAGATCTTCACCCAGCCGTTCCAGCTGCCGCGCCAGTGGTTCGTCGCCGGGGATCCGTTCCGCAACTACGTCTACGCCTGGAACCAGGCCGGGCTGGGCTCGGCGTTCGTCAACACCGTGCTGCTCGTCGGCGCGGCCGCCATCGTCACCGTGGTCGTCTCCGCGCCGGCGGCGTACGCGCTGACCAGGCTCGGTGTGCGCGGGGCCAGCGGGATGACCGGGTTCGTGGCGATCGGCATGGGCGTGCCGTTCCAGACGGTGATCATCCCGCTGTTCGTGAACATGGCGAAGATCGGGCTGGCGAACAACCTGTTCGGCCTGTTCCTCATCTACGTGGCGCTGTCGCTGCCGTTCACCGTGTTCCTGCTGACCGGGTTCTTCCGCTCGCTGCCGGACGAGATGGAGGAGGCCGCGGCGATCGACGGCGCGTCACCGCTGCGGACCTTCGTCTCGATCATGCTGCCGCTGGCACGCGGCGGGCTGATCACCGCGTTGATCCTGAACCTGATCGGGCTGTGGAACGAGACCCTGCTGGCCATCGTGTTCCTGCAGGAGAACGCGGACTTCACCCTGTCACGGGCGCTGTTCACCTTCTACGGCGCGGCCAGCTACCAGTCCGAATACGGCGGGCTGATCGCGGGCGTGGCCATCGTCGTGCTGCCGATGCTGGTGCTCTACGTGGTGCTGGCGCGGCGGATCATCACCGGCCTGACCCTCGGCGCCGGAAAGTAAGGGAGAAAGTCATGGCAGGCGTTTCCTTCCGGGGCGCGACCAGGTACTACGCCGGCTCGGACCGGCCGGCGGTGGACGGGCTGGACCTCGAGGTGCCGGACGGGGAGTTCCTGGTGCTGGTCGGCCCGTCGGGCTGCGGGAAGTCGACCACGCTGCGCATGCTCGCCGGGCTCGAGGGCGTGGACGAGGGCACCATCCACATCGGCGACCGCGACGTCACCGAGATGGCGCCGAAGAACCGGGACATCGCCATGGTGTTCCAGAACTACGCGCTCTACCCGCACATGACGGTGGCCGAGAACATCGGCTTCCACCTGAAGATCCAGAAGGTGCCGCGGGCCGAGCGCGAGCGCGCGGTGGCCGAGGCGGCGAAGGTGCTCGACCTGGAGCCGTTCCTGGACCGCAAGCCGGCGAAGCTGTCCGGCGGCCAGCGGCAGCGGGTGGCGATGGGCCGCGCGATCGTGCGCAGCCCGCAGGTGTTCTGCATGGACGAACCGCTGTCCAATCTGGACGCCAAGCTCCGCGTGCAGACCCGCACGCAGATCGCCTCGCTGCAGCGCAAGCTCGGCGTGACCACGGTCTACGTCACGCACGACCAGGTCGAGGCGATGACCATGGGGGACCGGGTCGCGGTGCTCAAGGACGGCGTGCTCCAGCAGTGCGACACGCCGATCGGGCTGTTCTCGCGGCCGGTCAACGTTTTTGTCGCCGGGTTCATCGGCTCGCCCGCGATGAACCTGATCCACACCACGATCGGCACCGAGGGCGCGGTCGTCGGCGGCACGCATCTGCCGTTGACGCCGGACCAGCGCGCGGCGCTGACCAGTGAGCGCGTGGTGGTCGGCGTGCGGCCGGAGGGGTGGACGGTCGGCGCGGCCGAGGACGGCATCGGTGCGGTGGTCGAGGTGGTCGAGGAACTCGGCAGCGATCAGTACCTGTACTGCTCGGTGTCCGGGAGCACCGACCAGGTGCTGACCGTGCGCACCGAGGGCATGGCGGCGTGGCAGCGCGGTGAACGGCTCGGGCTGTCGCCGCGGCCGGGTGCGGTGCACCTGTTCGACGAGGCGACCGGAGAGCGGCTGCCGGACTGATGACGCGTGTCTTCCGCACCGGGCTGACCCTGCCCGCCGCGCCGATCGGACCCGAGAACCCGCTGCCGCCGCTCACCCCGCTCACCGCCGCGCAGCAGGTGACCAATGTGGACGAACTGCCGCCGGACCTCGCCGACGGCGTGCGGTACGGGAAGCTGGACAGCGTGCTGCCGTGCCTGCTGCAGAACGGGTACGGGCGCGAGCGCACCGAGCGGACGCTACCCGCGCTGGTGCTGGAGAACGGCAGGCTGCGCGCGACCGTGCTGCCGTCACTCGGCGGGCGCCTGTATTCGCTGTACGACAAGGTGCGCGAGCGT
This sequence comes from Amycolatopsis albispora, assembly GCF_003312875.1. Classification (NCBI taxonomy): domain Bacteria; kingdom Bacillati; phylum Actinomycetota; class Actinomycetes; order Pseudonocardiales; family Pseudonocardiaceae; genus Amycolatopsis; species Amycolatopsis albispora. The sequence goes on along the minus strand of NZ_CP015163.1, from coordinate 1,968,047 downwards.
GAACTGCTGTTCCGCAACCCGGTGCTGCAACCGGCGAACCTCGCCCTGCGGGACGCCTGGTTCGCCGGCGGGGTCGAATGGAATCTCGGCAGCACCGGGCACACCACGATGACCTGCGAGCCGATGCAGGCGGCGCTGATCGGTACCGACGGGCTGCGGCTGTGGGAGTGGGAGCGGACCCGGAACCTGCCGTACCAGCTGGATTTCCGGCTGCCGGAGGACTCGCCGGTGTTGCTGGTCGGCATCCGGGTGCGGAATCCGCACGCACACGAGGTGCCGCTGTACTGGTGGTCGAACATCGCCGTGCCGCAGACGCCCGGCACCCGGGTGCTGGCGCCCGCCGAATTCGCGTGGCACTACGGCTACGGTGGCCGCCTTGATCGGATTCCGATGCCGCCGGAGATCGATCCGAGTGCGTATGAACACGCCGCGGACTTCTTCTTCGACCTCGAACCCGGGCAACGGCCGTGGATCGCGGCGGTTGACGAGACCGGTTACGGCCTGCGGCAGACGTCGACGCGGTTGCTGCGTGGCCGGAAGCTGTTCGTCTGGGGCACGTCCGCGGGCGGCAGCCGGTGGCAGGAGTGGCTTTCGCCGGGGTCGGAGACGGGCTACCTGGAGATCCAGGCCGGGCTGGCGCGCACGCAGCTGGAGCACCTGCGGCTGCCCGGCGGGGAGTCGCGGGACTGGCTGGAGACGTACGGGCCCGCCGACGCCGAGTCCGATGTGGACGCCCGGTATGACGAATGGCTGGCCGTCGCGGACCGGGAACCGGGGGAGTGGCTGTACGCGGGCTCCGGCTGGGGTGCGCTGGAACTGCGCCGGAGACCGGTCGCGCTCCCGGGCACCCCGTTTCCCGAGACCACGCTGGGTGAACGGCAACGGCCGTGGCTGGACCTGCTCGACGGCAAGATGGCCGCACCGGATCCGCGGACTCCGCCGGACGGCACGCTGGTGACCTGGCGAGGCGAGCTGGCAGCGGCCGAGCCGAACTGGCTGGTCTGGTACCACCGGGGTGTCGCACACTGGTACGCCGGGGACAAGGTCGCCGCCGAACAGGCGTGGCGAGCGTCCCTTGAGGACACGGAAAACGCCTGGGCAGTGCGGAATCTCGGGATCGCCACCGATGACGCCTCCCTGCTGAGACGGGCGTTCGACCTGGCCCCGGCCGAGCTGGCGGTCGAAGCGATCGACGCGGCGCTCGCGGCCGGGCAGGCGGGCGAGGCGCTGACCATGCTCGCGACGGCACCGATGCGCAACGGACGGATCCGGCTGCTCACCGCACGCGCGCTGCTGGCCGCCGGGGACGCGGCCGGTGCGGAAGAGGTGTTCCTCGCGGGCTTCGACGTGCCGGACATCCGTGAAGGCGACACGTCCCTTTCGGACACCTGGGCCGAGATCCAGCGGGCGCTGGGCGGTGACCGGCCGCTGCCCCGGCGGTACGACTTCCGGATGACGGCGCGGTGAACCGGCACGAGCGGCTCAGCGGGCTGCTGTCGGTGGTCGGTGAGCGCGGCAAGGTCCTGGTCGAGGCGCTGGCGGAGGAACTGGCCGTGTCGGCCGCGACCATCCGGCGCGACCTGGACCACCTGGCCGAGCAGCAGCTGCTGATCCGCACGCGTGGCGGCGCGATCGCCACGCACGTCTCGTACGACCTGCCGCTGCGGTACAAGAGCGCGCTCAAGGCGCCGGAGAAGTCCCGGATCAGCCGGAACGTGGCGCTGCTCGTCGAACCGGGCGCGGTGGTCGGGCTCAACGGCGGGACCACCACCACCGAGATCGCCAGGGCCATCGCGGCCAGGGCGGAGCTGGACCACCGGCCGGGCAGGCCCGCGCTGACCGTGGTGACCAACGCGCTCAACATCGCCGGTGAACTCGCCGTGCGCCAGCACCTCAAGCTGGTGGTCACCGGCGGGGTGGCCCGGCCGCGCTCGTTCGAGCTGACCGGCCCGCTGGCCACCGGCGTGCTCGCCGACATCTCGCTGGACCTGCTGATTCTCGGCGTGGACGGGATCGATCCCGAAACCGGGGCGTACGCGCACCACGAAGGCGAAGCCGACATCAACCGGCTGATGGTCGAGCGTGCCGCGCGGGTGGTGGTCGCGGCCGACAGCTCGAAGCTGGGCAAGCGCGCGTTCGCCCGGATCTGCCCGATCTCCGCGGTGGATCTTGTGGTCACCGATGCCCCCGTGGTGGCCGAGGTCGAAGCGCGGTTCGCGGCGGCGGGCGTGCGCCTGCGGACGGTCTGACAGCCTGCTCCGTACTGCTCGAATCTGCTCGCAGATGTTGACTTATGAGCGAAACAAGCCTAGAAAAATCAGGAAAGAACGCTCGGTGGCAGAAGGGTTCACCATGCTTCCCCGTTCGATCCTCGTTGCGGTCCTGCTCACCGGAGTCACCCCGGCCGTCGCCGCCGAACCGCCGGCGCTTGTCCTCACCTCGCCGGAACTCTCCGTGGAGGTGGGCGCCGACTTCCCGCTGGTGCACCGGTACACCGACCGCGCCACCGGCGCGACGCTGGACGGCCGCACCGGTGGCCTGGACCAGATCACCATCAACGGCGCGGCCCACCGGGTCACCGGGCAGGGCTCGGTCTCCGGCAACGTGGCCCGCTACCGGCTGACCGTCGATGACCAGCCGGGGGTGGTGATCGACGCGTCCCTGCGCGTCGACGGCCGCGCCACCACCTTCCGGATCGACCGGATCACCGACACCGACCAGTTCCGCGTCGGCACCCTCGACCTGCCCGGCCACGACCTGGTGTCCGTCTCAAGTGGACAGCCGGGCGCGGGTACCGCGTTCACCACGCTGGACCCGAACGCCACCCGCACCGCGGACGTGTTCGCTCCAGTGACCCCGGAGACCGCCGCCGAGCCGAATCCCGTCGGTGCCTCCTACGGGATCGTCCACACCGGATCGCTGGCTGCCGCGGTCGAGACGAACTCCGTGTATGACAAGCCATCCGGCGCGACCAACGGGGACGACGCCCGGCTGTGGCACCAGGCACGCAAGGACGGTGACGGCACCCGGGTCGGTGTGTGGAGCGGGCAGTGGACCTACCGCGCCGAGGGCTCGGCGGCCACCGAGGAACTGCCCTGGGCGAAGGTGGTGGTCACGCCCGAGGTCAACGGCGACGGCAAGGTCGACTGGCAGGACGGTGCCATCGCCTTCCGCGACATCGCGATCACCGCGCCCGGTGCCGCGAAAACGCCGGACCGTGTGATCACGCACATCCCGTTCAACTTCGCCAGCCAGGCCACGCACCCGTTCCTGCGCACGCTCGACGACGTCAAGCGGATCTCGCTGGCCACCGACGGGCTCGGGCAGCTGGCCGTGCTCAAGGGCTACGGCAGCGAGGGGCACGACTCCGCGCACCCGGACTACGGCGGCAACTACAACGAGCGCGCCGGCGGGCTCGCGGACCTCAACACGCTGGCGGCCGAAGGGGAGAAGTTCAACGCGGACTTCGGCGTGCACGTCAACGCGACCGAGTCCTATCCGGAGGCCAAGGCGTTCAGTGAGCAGCTGGTCGACCTCGACCGGGCGGGCTGGAACTGGCTCGACCAGTCGCGGGAGATCGACCAGCGCCGGGACAACGCGTCCGGCGAGCTGGCCAAGCGGTTCCGGCAGCTGCGCGAGGAAACGCATCCGAACCTGGACTTCCTCTACATCGACGTGTTCCGCAACCACGGCTACGTCGCCGACCACATGCTCCGCGAACTGCGCGACCAGGGGTGGACGGTCGGCACCGAATGGTCGGACAAGCTCGAACGCTCGTCGCTGTGGTCGCACTGGGCCAACGACCTCGACTACGGCGGGCAGACCAACAAGGGGCTGAACTCGCGCATCATCCGGTTCATCCGCAACGACCAGCGCGACACCTGGAACCCGCACCCGATCCTGGGCAACACCCGGATCGAGGAGTTCGAGGGCTGGACCGGGGAAACCGACTGGACCAGCTTCCACCGCAACATCTGGGTGCACAACCTGCCCGCGAAGTTCCTGCAGCAGCAGCGGATCACGCGGTGGGACGAGCACGAGATCACCTTCACCGGCGGCGTGCGCGGCACCGACGCGGCGGGCAAGCGGGAGATCTTCGCCGGGGACGCCAAGGTGCTCGACGGTGACAAGTACCTGCTGCCGTGGAAAGGCAAGTACTACCACTACAACCCGGCCGGCGGCCGTACCGAATGGACGGTGCCGGACGAGCGCGAACTGACCATGTACCGGCTGACCGACACCGGCCGGGAAGCCGTCGGGGTGGTTCGCCCGCAGCACGGGAAGGTGACGCTCGACGCCGAGCCCGGGGTGCCGTACGTGCTGGACGGGCCGGGCGGGCGCACCGCCGATCCGCGCTGGGGTGAGGGGACCGGCCTGGTCGATCCCGGGTTCAATGCCGCCGATCTGCGCCGATGGCGGCCGCAGGGTGACGTGCATGCCGAACGGACCGCGCTCGGGCACACGGTCGCGCGGTTCGACGGCCTGGGAGCTTTGGAGCAACGGCTGACCGGCCTGGAACCGGGTACCTACAGCGCTTCCGTGTGGGTCGAATCTCCACAGAGGACGGAACTGACCGTCGGGAACACCAAGAACTTCATCGACCGGTCCACGGCGAAGAACTATGTGGCGGCGGACGAGAAGCAGGGCACCTACTTCCAGCGTCTCCGCGTGGTGTTCGACGTGGCGGCGGGGGAGCAGCCGAACCTGCGCATCACCGGTGGTGCCGGGGTGCGGGTGGACGACGTGCGCGTGGTGCCGACCGAACGCGTTGCCGGACCCGGCATCGTCAACGAGGACTTCGAGCACGTCGACCAGGGCTGGGGCCCGTTCGTCAAGGGTGACGCCGGTGGCAGCACCGATCCGCGCACGCACCTGTCCGAGCTGCACGCGCCCTACACGCAGCGCGGCTGGCACGGGAAGCTCGTCGACGACGTGCTGAGCGGGAACTGGTCACTCAAGGCCCACGAGGAGAACGCCGGGCTGGTCTACCGGACCGTGCCGCAGACCGTCCGCTTCGAGCCGGGGCACCGGTACCGCGTCGAGTTCTCGTACCAGAACGGGCACGCGGGCCAGTACTCCTGGATCACCGGTTCGGGCACCGCGGAGCAGGCGACGCCGCTGCCCGCGCAGCACCAGACCGCGCGTTTCGCCCAGGAGTTCACTGTGGACGGTCCGGACGCGTGGGTCGGGCTGCGCAAGCACGACGTGCCCACCCCGCTACAGGCGGACCTGGTCATGGACGACTTCACCGTTTTCGATCTCGGCCTCGCCGGCTGAGGGATCTGGAGGAGAAATGGCTGAGCAAAGCTCGGAGCAGTCCGGCGTGTCGCGGCGCTCGCTGCTGCGGAACACGGCCATCGCGGGCATGGGCGCGGGGCTGGTCACGCTCGGCGGGCCGTCCGCCGCGGCCGCCGATACCATTCCGGCGGTGGGTGAGGACGCGCGATCGTGGCCGAAGCGGCGGGGCAAGTCGATGATCGGGGTGCCGTTCAAGCCGACGCCGAACCCCCGGTTCGGCATCATCGGCCTCGGCAACCGCGGCGCCGGCATGCTGACTGACCTGCTCGGTGTGCCGGGCGCGAAGGTGACGGCGCTGTGTGACAACCGGCCCGAGTTCGCGCAGAAGGCCGCCAAGGTGGTCACCGATGCCGGGCAGCCGGAGCCCGCCGTCTACACCAACGGTGAGCACGCCTTCGAGCAGCTGGTGGCCAGGGACGACGTGGACTTCGTCTACGTGGCCACGCCGTGGGAATGGCACACGCCGATGGCGCTGGCGGCGATGCGCGCGGGCAAGCACGTCGGCGTGGAGTGCCCGATCGGGATCACCGTGAAGGATCTCTGGGAGCTGGTGGACACCTCCGAGCAGACCGGGCGGCACTGCATCCAGCTGGAGAACTGCTCGTACGGGCAGAACGAGATGCGCGCCCTGCGCATGGTGCACGCCGGGAAGTTCGGGCAGATCCTGCACGGTTCCGGCGCCTACCTGCACGACCTGCGGGAGCTGCTGTTCTCGGACACCTACTACGCCGGCGAGTGGCGGCGCACCTGGCACACCAAGCTGAACACCGACCTGTACCCGACGCACGGGCTGGGCCCGGTGGCGGCGTACATGGACATCCACCGCGGTGACCGGCTGGCGCGGATCAGCACGATGAGCACGCCCGCGCTCGGGCTGGCCGAATACCGCGAGGCACACGTGCCGCGCGGCGACTCGTCCTGGCAGGAGACCTACGTCAAGGGCGACGTCACGATGAGCCTGATCCAGACGGCACAGGGACGGGTGATCCACCTGGTGCACGGCGTGTCGAGCCCGCACCCGTACAGCAGGCTCAACTACATCGCGGGCACCAAGGGCGCGTTCGAAGACTATCCGGCGCGGATCTACGTCGAGCCGGACCACAGCGGGCACAAATGGGGTTCGTGGGACGCCTACAAGTCGTTCGACCACTGGCTGTGGACCGAGGTCGGCGGCGGCAACGGCGGGCACGGCGGGATGGACTACATCATGCTGTGGCGGCTGGTGCAGTGCCTGACCCTGGGCCTGCCGCCGGACATCGACGTCTACGACTCGGCGGCGTGGAGCGCGCCGCTGCCGCTGGGCGTGCTGTCGGTGAAGCACCAGGGCGCGTCGATCCCGTTCCCCGACTTCACGCGGAACAACTGGAAGACCCCGCACGCGGGCATCGACTCACCGAAGCCCTGACCGGGACCTGGTGATGTCACGAATGTGGCTTTCGGGACGCCGGATGTCTCGAAAGCCACATTCGTGACGTTTCAGCGGAGGAGGGCGAGATCGACGGCGTCCGCCATGGCGCGGAAGCCGGCGTCGTTCGGGTGCAGGTGGTCGCCGCAGTCGTAGGCGGGCAGCATGCGCAGCGGGTCCTGCGGATCCCGGATCGCCGCGTCGAAGTCGACCACGCCGTCGAAGGCACCGCCGTGGCGGATGAACTCGTTCACCGCGAGCCGCGTCGCTTCCAGGGTTTCGTTGTAGACGCGCCACCCCTTGAACGGCGTCAGCGTGCCGCCGATGACCCGGATGCCCCGCGCGTGCGCCTGCGCGATGAGCTGCCGGTACGCGGCGATGATCTGCGCCGGATCGGTCTGGTGCGGGGTCTGCTGGATGTCGTTGATGCCCTCCAGCACCACCAGCGTCTTCACCCCGCCGAGGCTGAGCACGTCCTCGTCGAGCCGCGCCAGCGCGTTGCGCCCGGCGCCCGACCCCGGCACGTCGAGCAGCAGCCGGTTCGCGCTGATGCCCGCGTTGAGCACACCGAGCGGGCGCCCGGCGGCCTGCAGGCGGTCGCTGAGGAAGTCCGGCCACCGCTGGTTGGTGCCCGGGGTGCCGCCCACGCCGTCGGTGATCGAGTCGCCGAGCGTGACCACCGAACCGCGCGCCGGGCTCCGCACGTCCACTCCGGACACGTAGTGCCACACCGAGGTCTGCTCGGTGAAGGACGCCCCGGATTCCTCGGCCGCGCGGTCGCCGGCCTTGGTGAAGAACGAGGTCTGCAGCGCGGCCGGGTGGTGGGTGACCGGGCCGGACGGGGCGGGCGTGAAGGTGGTGACCAGCAGGTCGCCGTCCTGCGGCACACGCAGCAACGCCGCGTCGCTGAGCACCTCCGCCCCGGCGGGGATCACGGTCGTCTCGGCGCCGCCGAAGGTCAGGGTGCGCATCGAACCGGGAACGGCCCGCGGGGTGTTCGGCTCGGCCGCGATTGCCACGGTCACCTTGCCCAGCGTCAGCGGCTGCGTGCCGAAGGCGTTGGACAGCCGGACCCGCACCGAAGCACCACCGACACTGGTATGGACCAGGTTGCGGATCGAATAGTCGGGATAACCACCCTCGGTGCCGGGCACGCCGGCGGCCGGGGACGCCGCCCAGGTGCCGACCCAGTTCCCGGGCAGCTCGGGGCTCTGCGCGTTGCTCGATGCCGTCACTACGCCGAGGGCCGCCACCGCGATCGCCCCGGCGGCCAGGATTCGCCGCATGTGATCACCTTTCAGCGCGCCGCGCCCGTGCGGTGACCGCCGTTCAGGTGACAGCGGCAGTTCAGGGGTTTCTTCGCGCCAGCAACAGGTTCAGGTGGCTGACCACCCGATGTGCCGGATCGTCGAGATCGATGCCGCCGAGCGCGCGGGCGCGGCGGACGCGGTGCCGCAACGTGTTCGGGTGCACATGCAGCTTTTCCGCCGCCGCCCGGACGTCCCCGAGCGCGTCCAGATAGGCCAGCAGCGAGACCACCAGCTCGGTGCCGTGTGCCGCGTCGTGTTCCACAAGGGACTGGACGGCCGGGTCGTGCAGCTCGGGGTTGGCTTCCAGCAAGGACAGCGTCTCGCCGAGCAGCACCTCGGCCCGCAGGTCGCCGATGCTGCCCACCGCCCGGTCCGGTGTGCGGCTGACCGCGTCGAGCACCCGGTCCGCCTCCGCGCGCGAGGTGACCACCGCACGCAGCGACGGGGCCGCGCCGCCGATTCCGGCTTGGACGGTCAGCGCGGTCCGGCGTTTCAGCACGTCGACGATGCGCTCGGCGAGCCCGACCGGCGCGGTGGTCACCGGCAGCACCGCGTACACGCGCCCGCCGATCGTCCCGACCAGCGCGCCCCGGCGATGCGCGGTGACGTGCACGGACACCACCCGCGCCAGCTCCGCCAGGTGCAGTTCGTGCTCAGGCAGGTCCGGCTCGATGGTGCGGGCGGCGAAGGCGAGGACCACCGACGGCGCGGCCGGGTCGAGGCCGAGCTGCCCGGCGACCAGGTCGGCGCTGACGCGGCCGTCGAGCAGGCCGGTGACCAGCTCGTCCCGCGAACGCGTGCCCGGCAGCCCGCGCTGGGTGAGCATGCTCAGCGCGGCCATGCGCGCGGCCCCGAGCAGCGCGCTGCCCGCCTGCTCGGTGAACGGCTGGCTGCCCTGCTGCACCCAGATCGCGCCCAGGTGCTGGCTCCCGGCCCGGATGCCGACCGCGAGCCGCCGCCGGATGCCGAGTTCGGGCCGCTCCTCCAGGTCGACCACCTCCTCGCCGGAGCGCAGCCGCTGGTAGACACCCCATTCGCGGAGCAGTTCGAGGTACCGCTCCGGGCCCTTCCAGCCGAGAATGGTCAACCGGCGCAGCTCGTCCACTTCATCGACCTCACTGTCGGACCGCGAGTACGCGAGCAGCCGGTAGGTGGCGTCCTCGATGCTGACGATGCCGCCGGTCAGCGCGGCGACGGTCTGCGCCAGGGAGAACAGGTCCCGATCGGAGCTGTCGTCGCGCAGCCCGGCGGTCAGGGCAGCGCTGTCCAGCAACTCGCGGATCAGTGCGGAGAGCTGGTCCCACCGGGCACGCGGCTGGACCACCAGCAGCCCGATCCCCGCGTCACCGGCGGCGGCTTCGAGCTGGGCGGTGTCCGGCTCCTCGGACTTCACCGCCACCGCGGCGGCCCCGCGCCGCGCGGCCGCCCGCAGGTAGCGCAGCGCGTCCCGGCCGCGGGCGCCGATGATCAGCACCAGCTCACCGCGGTAGGCGCCGGGTTCGTCGTCCGGGTCGAGAATGGCCAGCCCGTGCACCGGCAGGTCGGCCGAACCCGCGCCCAGCTGGACCAGGGGTTCGCCGATCGCGGCGAGCAACTGGCGCAGTGAGGGACCGTCGGTCATGGTGTTGTCCGATCGCACGGGGTTCGCCGTCGAAGCTTAGCCGATCGGACAATCCCAGGAGGCCGCCGCGTGCTTACCGTTCCCGGTATGGACGCGATCACCCAGCCGCCCGCACCCCGCAACGAACCGGTCCGCGAGTACGCCCCCGGCTCGCCGGAACGCGCCTCGCTCGTCGCGAAGCTCGCCGAACTCGAGTCGCGGCAGTTCGAGCTGACCTCGACCATCGACGGTGAGCAGCGGATGGCCGGTGGGGAACGCATCGACGTGGTGCAGCCGCACAAGCACCGCCACGTGCTCGGCACCACCGCCAACGCCACCCACGCCGACGCGAAGGCCGCGGTCGCCGCCGCGCTGCGTGCCGCCGAGTCCTGGCGCGAACTGCCCTTCGACGAGCGCGCCGCGGTGCTGCTGCGTGCCGCCGACCTGCTGTCCGGCCCGTGGCGCGACACGCTCAACGCGGCCACCATGCTCGGCCAGTCGAAGACCGCCGTGCAGGCCGAGATCGACTCCGCCTGCGAGCTGGCCGACTTCTGGCGGTTCAACGTGCACTTCGCCAGGCAGCTGCAGGCCGAGCAGCCGATCAGCTCGCCGGGGGTGTGGAACCGGCTGGACTACCGCCCGCTGGAAGGCTTCGTCTACGCCATCACCCCGTTCAACTTCACCGCCATCGCGGGCAACCTGCCGACCGCGCCCGCGCTGATGGGCAACACCGTGGTCTGGAAGCCGTCGCCCACCCAGGGCCTGGCCGCGCACCTGACCATGCGCCTGCTCGAAGAAGCCGGGCTGCCGCCGGGCGTGATCAACCTGGTCACCGGCGACGGGCTGGCCGTCTCCGACGTGGCGCTGGCCGACCCGGCGCTGGCCGGGATCCACTTCACCGGGTCCACCCGCACCTTCCAGCACCTGTGGTCCTCGGTCGGCGCGAACATCTCCGGGTACCGCACCTACCCGCGGCTGGTCGGCGAGACCGGCGGCAAGGACTTCGTGCTCGCGCACCCGTCGGCCGACGTGGACGTGCTGCGCACCGCGCTGGTCCGCGGCGCCTTCGAGTTCCAGGGCCAGAAGTGCTCGGCGGCCTCGCGTGCCTTCGTGCCGCGCTCGGTGTGGAACCGGCTGCGCGACGACCTGGTGTCCGAAGTGGACTCGCTGAAGATGGGCCCGGTCACCGACCTGACCAACTTCCTCGGCGCGGTGATCGACCGGCGCGCCTACGACCGGCTGGCCGGTGCGCTGAAGCTGGCGCACGAATCCGACTCGCTGCAGGTCGTCGCCGGTGGCACCGCGGACGACAGCGAGGGCTACTTCGTGCGCCCGACCGTGGTGGTCGGCGAGGACCCGACGCACGAGGTGTTCAGCACCGAGTACTTCGGCCCGTTCCTGGCGGTGCATGTCTACGAGGACGGCGACTTCGAGAAGGTGCTCAAGCAGGTCGACCAGGGCGCGGCCTACGGGCTCACCGGCTCGATCATCGCCAACGACCGCGCGGCGGTGGTGAAGGCGTCGCAGGCGCTGCGGTTCGCGGCGGGCAACTTCTACGTCAACGACAAGCCGACCGGTGCGGTCGTCGGCCAGCAGCCCTTCGGCGGCGGGCGCGCGTCCGGCACCAACGACAAGGCGGGCTCGATCTACAACCTGCAGCGCTGGATCAGCCCGCGCACCGTGAAGGAAACCTTCGTGCCGCCGGTTTCGGCGGGCTACCCGCACCAGCTGGAGGACTGAGCCATGCTCCGCTCCGCGTTGATCGCCGCTTCCCGGTCCGCGTCCTTCCGCGGCATCGCGGAGCGGGCGCCGGTGATGCGCCCCATCGTCGACCGGTTCGTCGCCGGGGACGAACTCGGCCAGGCCATCGAGACCGTCCGGCGGCTCACCGCCGACCGGCTGGTCTCGCTCGACCACCTCGGTGAGGACACCACCGACCGGGCGCAGGCCGAGCGGACCGTGGACGCCTACCGGGTGCTGCTGCGCACGCTCGGCGAGGAGGGCCTGGCCGAGCGTGCCGAGGTGTCGGTGAAGCTGTCCGCGCTGGGCCAGGCGCTGCCGGTGGACGGCGACAAGATCGCGCTGGAGCACACCCGGCAGATCTGCGCCGCCGCGGCGGCGGCCGGCACCACGGTGACCGTCGACATGGAGGACCACACCACCACCGATTCGACCCTGTCGATCGTGCGGGACCTGCGCGTGGACTTCCCGTCGACCGGCACCGTGCTGCAGGCGTACCTCAAGCGCACCGAGGCGGACTGCCGGGAGTTCGCCGGTCCGGGTTCGCGGATCCGGCTGTGCAAGGGCGCCTACGACGAGCCCGCGTCGGTGGCGTACCGGGAGAAGTCCGAAGTGGACGCTTCCTACGTGCGGTGCCTGAAGGTGCTGATGGCGGGGGAGGGCTACCCGATGGTGGCCACGCACGACCCGCGGCTGGTGGACATCGCGGAGTGGCTGGCCATGCAGCACGACCGGTCGGCCGAGGAGTTCGAGTTCCAGATGCTCTACGGCGTGCGGCCGGAAGCACAGCGGGAACTCGCCGGCCGCGGAATGCGGCTGCGGGCCTACGTGCCTTATGGCACCGAGTGGTACCCGTACTTCATGCGGCGCCTGGCGGAGCGACCGGCGAACGTGGCGTTCTTCCTGCGTTCGTTCACTTCCCGGGGATAGCGCGGCCGGGTAGCCACCTGCCCCCGGCGAGCCCGGAACCTCGTTCCGGATGACACGAATGTGGCTTTCGGGGCGAAATCCGCCCCGAAAGCCACATTCGTGTCCGGGGCCGGGGCCGGGGGCGGGCGCGGGGGTGTCGGGTCAGAGGCTGGGGCCCGGCACGCCCGCGGTGGCGAGGGAGCGCCGCCGGCGGAGCCAGACTCGGCGGGTGCCGTCGGCGTAGAGGCGCACGTTGGACAGTTCCCAGCCGGAGAACTCGGCCTGGATGGAGAGCTGGATCGCCGCGGAGAGCCGCGACACGCCGGGTGGCAGCTGCAGCCGGCGATACTCCCAATCCCCTTCGACCACCGCCTCGGTCATGGTGTGATCACCTGGATCCCTTCTCCGGCCGCCGAGCCGACGACCACCGCCGAGCTCGCCGGATCCACTGACACCGCATTGGGCTGGCGAACCGTGGGGAACCGGAACCGCTCCACCGGCTCCCCGCCGCCGACGTCGAACGCGGCGACCTCGTTGCGCTCGGTGAGCGTGACCCAGGCCAGATCGCGCTGGGCGTCGTAGGCGATGCCGTAGACCCCGCCCGGCACCGGATAGCGCTGCCGCAGCAGCAGGGGACCGGCCGAGAACGCCAGCAGCGAACCCGCCCGGGTGTCGGTGACCAGCACCCGGCCGTAACGGTCGGTCACCGCGTTCGTGGCGCCGTCACCGGCACGCAGGCCCTCGTTGACCGTGCCCGCCGCGAGGTCCACTTCGAACAACGCGGTGCGCAGCCGGTCCAGCACCACCGTGCTGTTCCCGGCGGTGAGCACCTGGTCGGCGCTGTAGACCTGGCCGGTGATCGACTTCGTGACGCGGTCACCTTCGAGCACATCGACCGCCTTGCGGTCACGCACGGCGACCAGCGTCTGCGGCCCGCGCGGAGCGGCGGCGGCGGGCTGGCCCGCGACCGGCACCGTGGTGACGCTGCCGTCGGCCGGGTTCACCCTGGCCAGCGCGCTCGCGCCGGGCAGGCTGGCGAGCAGCCGGTCACCGTCCGGGGTGAGTCGCTCGGCGGGCGCGGGAAGGCTCACCGCGCGTGGTGGCTTCGCCAGGTCGGCCAGGTCGTAGAGCTGCAGGGACGGCTCGGTGAGCGCCACCGCGAGGAAGCCGCCCGCGGCCGCGACCGAGGCGACCGGCGCGGCGGGCAGCACCCGCCCGGCGGGCTCGGCGGTGCGTGCGGGGGAGGGCACGGCCGTCGCGGCCACCGGGTTCGCCACCAGCTGCAGGTCGTCGGACTGGTCGCTCCCCGTGCCGCAGCCGCTCAACACCAGCGCGACCACCAGGGGCGTAGCGACAAGCAACCGGCGCAATCCAGATCCTCCCGACCGTGAGTCCGACGAGTCGGACACTGCCAGCATCCCGTAGAAACCACGGCACGTCACGTGGCTGTCACCTAACAGACACCTCGAACCCGCTCAGTGCGGCCATCGCTCCGGGTAACCGGTCTCGATCGAGCTGACGTCGTCGAGCGCGGACCGGATCGCCGGCGGCAAGGTGATCTCCTCGGCGATCAGCGAACCGGTCAGCTGGCCGGTGTCACGGGCGCCGACCAGCGGCGCGACCACGCCCGGCCGGTCACGCACCCAGGCCAGCGCGACCGCCAGCGGCGACGTGCCCAGCCCGTCGGCGGCGGTCACCACGGCCTGCACGATGCGGGCCGCGCGCTCGGTGCGGTGCTGTTCCACATACCCGGCGTAAGCGGGGGAGGCGCCGCGGGAGTCCGCGGGCGTGCCGGTGCGGTACTTGCCGGTCAGCACACCACGCCCGAGCGGCGCCCACGGCAGGACGCCGATGCCGTGGTGCTGGGCGGCGGGCAGCACCTCGCGCTCGATCCCGCGCTGCAGCAGCGAGTACTCCATCTGCGTGGAGACCAGGCGCACCCCGGACGGCAGCGTGGCCGCGGTCGCCAGCTGCCAGCCGGAGTAGTTCGCGACCCCGGCGTAGCGCACCTTCCCGCTGGTGACCGCGTACTCCACCGCGGACAGGGTTTCCTCGAGCGGCACCGAGGAGTCCCAGGCGTGCAGCTGCCACAGGTCGATGTGGCCGGTGCCGAGGCGGCGCAGGGAACCGTCGAGCGCGTTGAGCAGGGCCCCGCGGGAGGCGCCGCCGCTGAACGGGCCGTCACCGCTGCGCGCCACCGCCTTGGTGGCCAGCACGATGTCGGTGCGCGGCACCAGGTCGCCCAGGAGGGAGCCGAGGATCCGCTCGGCTTCGCCGTCGCCGTAGACGTCGGCGGTGTCCACCAGCGTGCCACCCGCGTCGACGAAGGCCACCAGCTGGCTGGCGGCCTCTTCCGCGTCCGTGCCGGTACCCCACGACATCGTGCCCAGGCCCATCCTGGACACTCTCAGGCCGGACGCGCCGAGCTGCCGGTTCTCCATTCGCGCAGCCTAACCAACCCGCCGCCGCGAACCTTTACGAAGGCGCGTGTCGCGGTGATCATCCCCCGGTTTAGGGTCGGGCCCCGTGCGCTTGGGACTGAACCTCGGATATTGGGGCGCCGGCAACGACGCGGCCAACCTCACACTCGCCAAACACGCCGACGAACTGGGCTACGCCGTGGTGTGGGCCGCCGAAGCCTATGGCTCGGACGCCCCCACCGTGCTGGCCTGGATCGCCGCGCAGACTTCGCGGATCGACGTGGGGAGCGCGGTGCTGCAGATCCCGGCCCGCACGCCGGCCACCACCGCGATGACCGCCGCCACGCTGGACACGCTGTCCGGCGGCCGGTTCCGCCTCGGCCTCGGCGTGTCCGGGCCGCAGGTCTCCGAAGGCTGGCACGGGGTGCGCTTCGGCTCGCCGCTGGGCCGGACCCGGGAGTACGTGGAGATCGTGCGGATGGCGCTGCGCCGCGAACGCGTCCGGTACGACGGCAGGCACTTCCAGCTGCCGCTGCCCGACGGGCCGGGCAAGGCGCTGGCGCTGACCGTGCACCCGGTGCGCGAGCACATCCCCACCTACCTGGCCGCGATCGGCCCGAAGAACCTCGAGCTGACCGGCGAGATCGCCGACGGCTGGCTGCCGGTGTTCTTCTCCCCGGCCCACGCCGAGGAGCACTTGAAGCACCTGCGTGCCGGTGCTGAGAAGGCCGGGCGTTCGCTCGCCGACCTCGACATCGCGCCGACCGTGCCGCTGGTGGTCGGGGACGACTGGACCGCCTGCGCGGACGCCGTGCGCTCGTACGCCGCGCTCTACATCGGCGGCATGGGCAGCCGGGACAAGAACTTCTACAACCAGCTCGCCTGCCGCATGGGCTTCGAGGCCGAGGCGGCCGAGGTCCAGGAGAAGTACCTGGCCAAGGACTACGCCGGGGCGATGGCCGCGGTGCCGCTGGAGTTCCTCGACGCCACCGCGCTGCTCGGCCCGAAGGAGCGGATCGCGGAGAAGATGGCGGCTTTCGCCGAAGCGGGCGTGACCACTCTCACGGTGGCGCCGTACGACGGGGACGCCGACGCGCGGCGGAACGCGCTCGACGTGGCCGCCGAAGCCATCGAGCTGGCGGGGAGCTGACGTGAGCTGGTTCGAAGCGCTGGTGCTCGGCCTGGTCCAGGGCCTGACCGAGTTCCTCCCGATCTCCTCGAGCGCGCACCTGCGCGTGACCGCCGCGCTGGCGGGCTGGGACGACCCGGGCGCCGCGTTCACCGCGGTCACGCAGATCGGCACCGAGCTGGCGGTGGTGCTCTACTTCGCGAAGAAGATCGGCCGGATCCTCACCGGCTGGTTCTACTCGCTGTACAAGCCGGAGTGGCGGGACAACCCGGACGCCCGGCTCGGCTGGCTGATCATCGTCGGCACGCTGCCGATCGGCGTGCTCGGGCTGCTGCTGCAGGACCAGATCGACAGCTCGTTCCGCGACCTGCGGATCACCGCGACCATGCTGATCGTGTTCGGCGTGATCCTGTGGCTGGCCGACACCTACGGCAAGAACGAGCGCACGCTGGACCACCTGACCGTCAAGCACGGCCTGGCTTTCGGGTTCGCGCAGGCGCTCGCGCTGATCCCGGGCGTGTCGCGGTCGGGCGGCACCACCAGCGCCGGGCGGCTGATGGGGTACCAGCGCCCGGAGGCGGCGGAGTACTCGTTCCTGCTCGCGCTGCCCGCGGTGTTCACCTCGGGCCTGTTCAAGCTGAAGGACGTCGGCGGCGAGAACAGCCCGGAGTGGGGGCCGACGATCCTGGCCACGCTGGTCGCGTTCGGCGTGGGCTACCTGGTGATCGCCTGGCTGATGAGCTACATCAAGAAGCGGAGCTTCCTGCCGTTCGTGATCTACCGGATCGTGCTCGGCCTGGTGCTGTTCGGCCTGATCTTCGGCGGCGTCCTCGACCCCAACGCGGGCCCCGCTGGTCACTGAGTGATCTAGGCGCTGCCCGGCGAGTCAAGCTCGCGCTCTTCGCGCCCAAGCGGCCCCCGGCGGCACGGGCGGACCGCCCGAGTACGGTCCAGTACGAGGGCGATCCGCCCGCACCGCCGGGAACCACCTGGATCCCGAAGCCCATCGACCAGACACGCCGGGCAGCGCCTAGGCTGGCGCCGTGGGCACTGTGATCCTGTTGCGGCACGGCCGCTCGACCGCGAACGGGTCGGGTGTGCTGGCCGGGCGCACGCCGAAGGTCGGACTCGACGAAACCGGCCGGGCGCAGGCCGAGGCACTGGCCGGGCGCCTGGCCGGGATCCCGCTGTCGGGGCTGGTGGTCTCGCCGATGCTGCGCTGCAAGCAGACCGTCGCGCCGCTGGTCGCCGCGCAGGGGCTGGAGCGGGTGGTGGACGCCCGGCTGTCCGAAGTGGACTACGGCGACTGGACCGGGCGGGCGATCAAGGACCTCACCTCGGAACCGCTGTGGCGGGTGGTGCAGGCGCACCCGTCGGCCGCGGTGTTCCCCGGCGGCGAGGGACTGGCCGCGATGCAGGCCAGGGCGGTCGAGGCGGTGCGCGAGCACGACGCGCGGATCACCGCGGCACACGGCGACCACGCGGTGTGGCTCCTGTGCAGCCACGGCGACGTGCTCAAGTCGCTCATCGCCGACGCGCTGGGGCAGCACCTGGACTCGTTCCAGCGCATCGTGGTGGACCCCGGTTCGCTCTCCGTGGTCACCTACACCGAGACGCGGCCGTTCGTGGTCCGGGTCAACGACAACGGCGGTGACCTGAGCGGCCTCGTGCCGCCGAAGCCGAAGCGGGGTAAGAAGGACAAGAAGTCCTCCGATGCCGTCATCGGGGGTTCGACTGGTCGGAAGGGCCGCGCATGATCTCTCCGGACAACCCGTTCGCCAGCCCGAGCGAGCTGCCCTACGGCCTGCCGCCGTTCGACCGGATCGCCGAGGAGCACTACCGGCCCGCCTTCGAAGCCGGGATCGCCGAGCAGGTCGAGCAGGTGCGCGCGATCGCGGACAACCCGGAACCGCCGACCTTCGACAACACCGTGGTCGCCCTGGAACGCTCCGGCGAGCTCCTGGGCCGGGTCTCGATGGTGTTCTTCAACCTGACCTCGTCGGACACCACCCCGGAACTGCAGCAGCTGCAGGCGGAGATCGCGCCGAAGCTCTCCGCCCACCGGGACGCGATCCACCTGGACAAGAAGCTGTTCGCGCGGATCACCGAGCTGTACGAGAAGCGGGATTCGCTCGACCTCGACCCGGAATCGGCGTGGCTGCTGGAGCGCTACCACGTGGACTTCGTGCGCGCGGGCGCCGCGCTGGGTGAGGCCGAGCAGGACAGGCTGCGCGCGCTGAACGAGGAGCTGTCCACGTTGAGCACGCGGTTCCAGGAGAACCTGCTCGCCGAGGGTAACGACCTCGCCGTGGTGGTCGACACCGAGGAGGAGCTGGCCGGGCTGTCGGCGGACACCATCGCCGCGGCCGCCGAAGCGGCGAAGTCACGCGGGCTGGACGGCCAGTACGTGCTCAAGCTGAGCCTGCCCACGCAGCAGCCCGCGTTGTCCTCATTGGAAAACCGCGCGCTGCGCGAGCGGCTGCACGGCGCGTCGGTGTCGCGGGGCAAGCGCGGCAACGAGCACGACAACTCCGAGCTGATCATCAAGATCGCGCACCTGCGGGCCGAGCGCGCGGCGCTGATGGGTTATCCGAACCACGCCGCGTACGTCATCTCCGACGAGACCGCGCGCACCGCCGACGCCGCGATGGGCCTGCTGGAGCGGCTCGCGCCGGCGGCGGTCACCAACGCCAACGCCGAAGCGCTGGAACTGCAGCAGCAGATCGACGCCGAGGGCGGCGAGTTCTCCCTGGAGCCGTGGGACTGGGCGTTCTACGCGGAGAAGGTGCGCAAGGCGCGGTTCGACATCGACGAGGCGGCGCTGCGGCCCTACTTCGAGCTGGAGCGGGTGCTCGTCGACGGCGTGTTCTTCGCCGCGTCGAAGCTGTACGGGCTCAGCTTCACCGAGCGGCACGACCTGCCGAAGTACCACCCCGAGGTGCGGATCTTCGAGGTCTTCGACGCCGACGGCACCGGGCTCGGCCTGTTCCTCGGCGACTACTACGCGCGGGACTCCAAGCGCGGCGGCGCGTGGATGAACAACTTCGTCGAGCAGGCGCGCCTGCGGGGCGAGCGCTCGGTGGTGGTGAACAACCTGAACATCATCCGCCCGCCGGAGGGGGAGCCGACGCTGCTCACCTTCGACGAGGTGGTCACGGCCTTCCACGAGTTCGGGCACGCGCTGCACGGGCTGCTCTCGGACGTGCGGTACCCGAAGTTCTCCGGGCCGAACGTGCCGCGTGACTTCGTCGAATACCCCTCTCAGGTCAACGAGATGTGGATGCTGTGGCCGGAGGTGCTGGCCAACTACGCCAAGCACCACCGCACCGGGGAGCCGCTGCCGCAGCACCTGGTGGACAAGCTGCTGGAGTCGCAGCAGTACGGCGAGGGCTACTCGACCACCGAGTACCTGGCGGCTTCGCTGCTGGACCAGGCGTGGCACACGATCAGCGCGGAAGACCGGATCACCGACGCCGCGGCGTTCGAGGCGGAGGCGCTGCGCAAGGCCGGGGTGGCGGTGCCGACGGTGCCGCCGCGGTACCAGAGTTCGTACTTCGCGCACATCTTCAGCGGCGGGTACAGCGCGGGTTACTACTCCTACATCTGGAGCGAGGTGCTGGACGCGGAGAGCGTGGAGTGGTTCCGGGAGAACGGCGGGCTGACGCGCGCCAACGGTGACCACTTCCGCCGGGAGCTGCTCGGCCGGGGCGGCAGCATCGACCCGATGACCGCGTTCCGGAACTTCCGCGGCCGGGACCCGGAGATCGAGCCGCTGCTCAAGCGCCGTGGCCTGACCGGCGCGTAACGCGGGCTCGGCGGTCGGCGGTGGCTCCCTCGTGAAACCGGGGGAGCCACCGCCTTTCCCCCTGGCTACCAGTCCCAGGCGTCCGGGGTGATGCTCCACTCGTTGCCGCCGCCACCGCCGTACTCGACGGCGGTCGCGGCCGAGGCCGCCCCACCCATGGCGAGTCCGCCGAGCGCGACCATGCCTGCCAGCAGCAGGCCGGTGAGAATCCTCTTCATGCGCACGCCTCCCAGTGCTCGAACAACCAACCCCGGCATTCTGTGACATCAGACCGATCGCTGTCACAGTTAACGCCAGGTGCTACCCGGATGGCGTAGCCGAGGTGACGCGCAGCGGGCGGAACACCTTCGCCGCCACCAGCAGCAGCACGCCCAGCACAACCGCCGAGAGGCCGATGGCCCCGAAGTACTGCGGCGCGGTGTCGCGGCTGTACCACCCGACGAGCTGCGCGGAGATGCCCTGGCCCGCCGCGCTCGAGGCGATCCACAGGCCCATCGTCTGCGTGGCGAAGGCCGCGGGCGCCAGCCGGGTGGTGGCCGACATGCCGATCGGGGACAGGCACACCTCGCCCACGGTGACCAGCGCGAAGCTCGCGACCAGCCAGAGCGGGTGGGTCAGCCCGGAGCCGAGCGTCGGGATGACCAGTAGCGCGTAGGACAGCCCGGCGACCACCAGCCCGAAGCTGAACTTGGCGGCCGTCGAGGGCTGCTTCGCGCGTCGCGCCAGCCGGACCCACAGCACCGCGAAGCCCGGCGCGATGAGGATCAGCACCAGCGAGCCGACCGACTGGAACCACGACGCCGGGATGGTGAAGCCGAAGGCGCCGAGGTCCGTGCTCTCCTGCGCGTGCTCGGCCAGCACGGTGGCGCCCTGCTCCTGGATGATCCAGAAGCACACGGCAGCCAGGAACAGCGGGAGGTAGGCCAGCACCCGCGTCCGCTCGGCTGGAGTCGTGCGCGGGCTGCGCAGCATCATGGTGAAGTAGCCGACCGGCAGGGCGATGGCGAGCAGGCTGATCGTGTTGATCACCAGCGTGGCGGTGAGGGTGCCGGTCGCCGCCGTGATCACCACGGCGAGGCCCAGCGCCGCCCCGACCGCGGTGACCCATCGGCGCCGGGCGGCGGAGATTTCGCGCCACCGCAGCGGGTTCTCCGGCCGGGTGCCCCGCTCGCCGAGGCGGCCGCGGCCACGCATGAACACCACCAGGCCGACCGCCATGCCGACGGCGGCGAGGCCGAAGCCGAGGTGGTAGTCGTACTTCTCGCCGAGCGTGCCCACCGCCAGCGGGGCGAGCAGCGCGCCGGCGCTGATCCCGGTGTAGTAGATGGTGAAGCCGGAGTCGCGGCGTTCGTCACCGGGGGAGTAGAGCTGCCCGACCGAAGTGGAGATGCTCGGCTTGAGCAGGCCGGTGCCCAGCACGATGAACACCATCGACAGGTACAGCGCGGTGGTACCGGCGGGCAGCGCGAGGCAGATGTGCCCGCACATGATCAGCACGCCGCCGTAGAGGGTGGCGCGGACGGTGCCGAACACCCGGTCCGTGAGCCAGCCGCCGCCGATGGCGGCCAGGTAGATCGCCGCGCCGTACACCGCGACCAGCGACCGCGCGGTGTCGCTCGGCAGGCCGAGCCCGCCTTCGCTCACCCTGTCGTACATGTAGTACAGCAGGATGGCTTTCATGCCGTAGTAGGAGAACCGCTCCCACGCCTCGGTGAAGAAGAGCGTGGCCAGTCCGGGCGGATGCCCGAAGAAGCCGCGCGCGGACCCCGTTCCCGTCAGCGAGCGTGCCACCGATCTCCCGTTCCGCCGGACGTCGTACGTCCGCGGCACGCTAGACGGGGGCGGCCCGGGCGGTCAAATGTCCACAGTGGACTAACGGGCCCGATGCCATGAATGTGGCTTTCATAGCGTGAGACGCAATGAAAGCCACATTCATAGCGTTGGCTCAGATGAGGCCGAGCTTCTTCACCGCGTCGCGCTCCTCGATGAGCTCCTGCACCGAGGCGTCGATGCGGGTGCGGGAGAACTCGTTGATCTCCAGGCCCTGCACGATTTCGTACTTGCCGTCGCGGGCGGTGACCGGGAAGGACGAGATGAGGCCCTCCGGCACGCCATAGGAACCGTCGGAGACCACCGCGGCCGAGGTCCAGTCACCCTCCGGGGTGCCGTTGACCCAGGTGTAGACGTGGTCGATGGCGGCGGACGCGGCCGAAGCGGCCGACGACGCGCCGCGCGCCTCGATGATCGCCGCGCCGCGCTTGGCGACGGTCGGGATGAAGGTGTCGCTCAGCCACGCCTCGTCGTTGACCGCCTCGGCGGCGTTCTTGCCGGCCACCTCGGCGTGGAAGATGTCCGGGTACTGGGTGGCCGAGTGGTTGCCCCAGATGGCCAGCTTCTTGATCTCCGACACCGGCACGCCGAGCTTCTTCGACAGCTGCGCCAGCGCGCGGTTGTGGTCCAGGCGGGTCATCGCGGTGAAGCGGTCCGCCGGTACGTCCGGCGCGTGGGCCTGGGCGATCAGCGCGTTGGTGTTGGCCGGGTTGCCCACCACCAGCACCTTGATGTCGTCGGCGGCACCGGCGTTGATCGCCTCGCCCTGCGGCTTGAAGATGCCGCCGTTGGCCTCGAGCAGGTCACCGCGCTCCATGCCCTTGGTACGCGGGCGCGCGCCGACCAGCAGCGCCACGTTGGCGCCGGAGAAGGCCTGCTTGGCGTCGTCGAAGATGTCCGTGCCGGCCAGCAGCGGGAAGGCGCCGTCCTCGAGTTCCAGCGCGGTGCCCTCGGCCGCCTTCACCGCCTGCGGGATCTCCAGCAGCCGCAGTCGCACCGGGGTGTCCGGGCCGAGCAGCTGACCGGACGCGATGCGGAAGAGCAGCGCGTACCCGATCTGGCCGGCCGCGCCGGTGACGGTGACGTTGACAGGGGCTTGGGTCATCACGATTCTCCTGCAGACAGCGTTGGCTCATGGCTTTGTGCGAGCGATGTTATCCCTCTCCGTAACCGCCGTCGGGGTGCGTCTTGTCACGCCGCACGCCGAAGGCGTTCCCGAGCGCCACCAGCTCGGCGTCGAGCTGGTCCAAGCTGGACAGCAGCGACCGCCGGGTGGCGTCACCGGCGCACTCGCCGGGCGGCAGCCCGGTCGCCCGTTCGAGCTGCCTGCGATCGGCTCCCGCGGGCTCGCGCACCACTTCGAGCAGGGTGTCCACCTTGCGCGTGATGCCGCCGAGCACTTCGGGCAGCCGCTCGTCACCGGCGAACATGCCCGGTTGCGCGCGGGCGGCGACGTGCCGTGCCCGGAAGGCGATGGACTCCAGCGTGCCCTGCACGTGCCAGCCGAGGTCGCGCCGCGCGGTGCTGACGTTCACCGGATGGGTGAGCGGCTCGATGGTGCGGCGCACCTGGTCGACGTCGCGGTCCAGGCTGCGGGACAGCTCGATGATGTTGACATTCTCACGTCCGGACAGCAGCTCGCCGGCGCGGTCCAGGAAGGCACGCAGGTCCTCCAGCGTGGTCGCGATGTCGTCGAGCATCACCGAGCGCGTGCGCACCGGCACGATCACCACCGCGGCGAGCATGCCGGCGGCCGCGCCCACCGCGGTCTCGGCGAGCCGGATCCACAGCACCTCGAAGGTGAACGTGCCCAGCAGGCTGTACAGCAGCCCGAGCATGGCGGTGATGAAGAAGGCCATGATCGTCTGCGACACGCGCGAGAAGTAGACCATGCCGAACACACAGACCAGCAGCAGCGCGAGCGTGGCTGGCGCGTTGCCGACCACCAGCAGCGCCGCGAGCACACCGCCGAAGATGCCGACGAGCGTGCCGACCAGGCGCCGCATGCCCTTGACGAAGGTCGCGCCCGCGGTCGCCGAGCCGAGGAACACCACGAAAACGGTGAGCACGGCCCAGTACCAGCGCTGCGGGGACACCAGCTCGCCGCCGAGCACCGCCAGCCCGCCGCCGACGACGGCCTGGATGGCGCTCCTGGTCTGGTTGTCGTAGGTGAAGACCGCCTTGCGCTCGGCTTCCTCGCCTTCGTCGCCTTCTTCGGGTGGCAGCTCGTCGTTCTCCGCGACGCGCTGCGCGTTCACGTCGGCGATGGCCAGTTCCGCGATGGCGTGCCGCAGCTCGTCACCCGGCCGGGCGTGCTCGCCGATCCGGCTGCCCGCCACCAGCATCTGGCTGAACTCGGCCGAGTCGCTGATCACCGGCAGCTCACGCGGGTCACGGCCGATCAGCGAGCCGAACCGGCGCAGCGCGGCGATCAGGTCCGCCCTGGTCTCGTCGTCGAGGTCTTCCGCGGCGGTGCGGCGCAGCGTGATCACCAGCCACTCGACGGCCAGCTCCACCTCGATCGCCCGCCGCCGCAGCACGCCGACCGCGCGTTCGTCCACCACGTCGGGCGCGACGTCCTCGACCATCAGCACGCACTCGTGCATCCGGTTCGCCGCGGTGCGCAGCTGCTTGTCGTTGCGCCCGCCCGCTTCCAGGTACGCCTGCGCGGCCCGGATGACCGCCGCGAGGCGCGCCCGGAAGGCCCGCCGCACCCGCAGCAGTTCCTTGGCCGGGCGGCGGGGGAACACCACCA
Source organism: Amycolatopsis albispora (assembly GCF_003312875.1). NCBI lineage: Bacteria > Bacillati > Actinomycetota > Actinomycetes > Pseudonocardiales > Pseudonocardiaceae > Amycolatopsis > Amycolatopsis albispora. Next base: position 1,943,846 of record NZ_CP015163.1, on the reverse strand, counting down.
GCCGGAGGAAGGCGTTCGACGCGATCCCGGCGAACAGCGCGCCCAGCAGCGCGGGCACCTGCGCGACGTGCGTCTGCAGGAACATCGCGAAGAAGAACAGGAAGAAGGTGGCCGAGCCGAGCGCGATGCCGCGTGCGCCCCAGCGCTGCGCGTAGACCGCGACGAAGATCAGCAGCACAAAAACCACGCTGTCCAGCGGCGGCAGCGAGGCGCCGAGGCTGGCCAGCGTCAGCGACACCGCGCCGGTGACCAGCACCAGCAGCAACGTCACCAGATCCTGGCCGGTGGTCTCCTCGTGCACGGTGAACGCGCTCATCATCGCGCCGATCGCGCCGACCATCACCACCGTCAGCGGCTGCCCGAACGGCAGCAGCACCAGCACGGTCAGCACGATGCCGAAGATCGCGGACAGGGCCAGGCGCAACCGGCCGAAGCCGGGGTCGGAGGCGACGAACCGGTCGCGTGCCGCCGCGCCGAACTCGGTGAGCCGGACGATCATGCCGGGCCGCTCCCGAGCAGCTCCCACTGCGCCAGGCTGATCCGCCGGTCCGTGCCCGCGGTGACGCGCAGCCGGTAGTGACGGCAGGCAGCGGGCTCGGCCAGCGAGAACGGCCGGGTCTGGCGGCGCCAGCGGAACACCTGGCCGAGGCGCTCGTCGAGCGTTCTCCACGACTCGCCGTCGTCGGAGCCTTCCAGCACCCACGACGACGGGTCGCCCTCACCGAGCCCGGAAGTCAGCGTGTACAGCAGAACCGGCCTCGGCGCACCGTCCACGGTGAACTCGACGGTGGGCGTGGCGGTGCCGAAGTTGACCTGCGTGCGGCTGGTGTTGTCGAACAGCTGGGTCACGTCGTTGTCCGCGGACCGGCCGGTGCCGGGGAGGTCGGCGAGCGGCGCGGCGGGCAGCTCACCGGTGGTCATCGAGGGCGGCAGGTCGTCCTCGCCGGTGCCCCAGTCGCCGGGCTCCTCGGCCAGGTCGAAGTCGAGCACCGCGCCCTTGGCCAGCGTTTCGTGCGGGATGTGCGTCTTCGAGTACGGCTCGCCGTTGACCGTCAGCCCGCGCACGTAGGCCGTGGACGCCGTGTTGCCCGGCGCGTTGATCACCAGCTGCTCGCCGTTGTCGAGGTGCACGGTGGCCTTGGTGAACAACGGCGCACCGAGCACATAGGACGGGCTGCCCATGGCCAGCGGGTAGAGGCCGAGTGCGGCGAACAGGTACCACGCCGACATCTCGCCGTTGTCCTCGTCGCCGGGATAACCCTGGCCGATCTCACTGCCGAGGTAGCAGCGCAGCAATACCTCGCGCACGATCGCCTGCGCCTTGGCCGGGGCCCCGGCGTGCAGGTACATCCACGGGATGTGGTGCGACGGCTGGTTCGAATGCCCGTACTGGCCGAGGCGGACGTCCCTGGCCTCGGTCATCTCGTGGATGATGCCGCCGTAGGAACCCGGTTTGAGCCCGGTCTCCGGGGTGGCGAAGAAGGTGTCCAAAGCGGACTCGAGCTTCTTGCGCCCGCCGAACAGGTTCGCCAGCCCGTTGCCGTCGTGGGGGGCGGTGAAGGCCATGTTCCAGCCGTTGGTCTCGGTGTAGTCGAAGCCCCACACGGCCGGGTCGTACTGCTCGGGGCTCCACCGCCAGCCACCGGCGGAGTCGCGGCCCTGGAAGAAGCCGACGCGTTTGTCGAAGTGGTGGACGTAGTGCAGCGCGCGGCTGGTGAAGTACCGCAGGTTGTCCAGGTACTCCTGCTTGCGCGGGTGGTCGTCGCGGGCGGCTTCGTACAGCGCCCGCGAAAGGTTCGCGATGCCGAAGTCGTTGATGCAGCCCTCCAGCGCCCACGACAGACCCTCCGGTGTGGACACCGGCGTGTAGCCGAGGAAGATCGACTCGTCGAGCCCCTTGCGGCCGACGTTCTTCGCCGGTGGCGTCACCGTGGCGTTCTTCAGCGCGGCGTCGTAGGCGGCCTCGCCGTCGAAGTTGCGCACGCCCTTGAGGTAGGCGTCGGCGAAGGCGACGTCCGAGCTGGTGCCGGTCATCAGGTTCGCGTAACCGGGAGAGGACCAGCGCGAGATCCAGCCGCCCTCGCGGTACTGCTGCACAAAACCCTCGGCCAGCTGCCCGCAGCGTTCCGGGCTGAACAACGCGTACGCGGGCCACGTGGTGCGGTAGGTGTCCCAGAAGCCGTTGTTCACCACCATCGGGCCGTCGAGCACCTTGGCTCCGGTGCGGCGGCGCGTGCTCAGCCGGGCCGACCGGATGACCGGGCTGGCGTGCCGGTAGGCCGGGGCCGCCGCGGTACCGGTGTTCTCGTGCGCGGAGTTCGGATACAGGTAGAGCCGGTACAGGTTCGAGTAGAACGTGGTGAGCTGGTCCTCGCTGGCGCCTTCGATCTCGAAGCGCCCCAGCACCTTCCGCCACTCCTCGCGCGCGTGATCGCGCACCGCCTCGAAGGTGGTGCCGTCCGGGATCTCCAGTTCGAGGTTGTGCCGCGCCTGCCGCAGGCTGATCAGGGAGGTGGCGATCCGCAGGGTCACCGCCTCCTGCTCGCCGACGTCGAAGCTCAGGTGGCCGGTGACCGTGCGCCACGGCGGGTTGCGCACCTTGCGCGCGGCCTTCACCGGGCGGTCGACCTTGCCGTAGACGTACATCCGGCGCGCGCCCACGGACAGCCTGCTGCGGACCCAGGTGTGCCCGGTGACCGTGCCGTCCGACCGCAACCGGAGCCCGCCGCGGTTGGCCGCGTTGTCGAAGATCAGGTGCGCTTCGCCGGCCGGGAAGGTGAACCGCAGCATGGCGGCGTGGTCGGCGGGCGCGATCTCGCCGGTGATCCCGTTGTCGAAGCGCACCCGGTAGTGGTACGGCCGGTCCAGCTCGTTGGCGTGCTCGAAGGCGAGCGCTCTGGCCTGGCGGTCCACGGTCAGCTCGCCGACGCGCGGCATGACCTGGAAGGTGTGCCGGTCGCCCATCCACGGGCTGGGCTGGTGGCTCAGCCCGAACGCCTCCAGCGCCGGGCGGTTCGCGCCGTTGTTGCGCCGGTGGTACTCGTACACCCAGGTGGTCGAACCGGCGTCGGTCACCGGGGTCCAGAAGTTGAAGCCGTGGGGGAGCGCGGTGGCCGGGATGTTGTTGCCGCGTGAGCGGTTGTTCGCCGAATGCGTGCCGCGGGTGGTGCGCACGCGGTCGACCGGCTCCACCTCGGTGCGTTCGGGGACTTCGGTGATCCGCACGTCGTCGAGCCAGCCGGAGACCTCGCCGCCGCCCTCGGGCACCTCGGTGGTCAGCAGGATCGCCTTCGCCCGCTTGCCCGCCGCGGCGGCGAGTGAGCAGCGGATGAGGTTCCACTGGTCCAGGTACAGCTTCTTGGCCAGGCCCTGCGCCTTCGCGGTGACCTCGAAGCCGTGCTGGTCGAGCAGCCGCAGCGAAGCGAGCGTGGTGCCGTCGTCGAACTCGATGTCGATGGCGACGAAGGTGGCGCGCCAGGCCGGATCGGCCTCTGGGAACACCACATAGGACAGTTCGCTGCGCTCGGTGATGAGCAGGTCGGTGCGGAACAGCCCGGTCCTCGCCTGCCCGGCCACCTCGGTGCGGTAGGCGAGCGCGGCCAGTCCGCTGAAGCCCGCGCCCGGCTTGGCCGCCGGCGCGTTCGCCGGGCCACCGCCGACGTGGACGCGGAGCCGGTCGCCGCTGCCGGGCGCGGGGTCGCCGTGCTCGAAGGACGAGAAGAACTCGGTCGGCTGATCGGGCATGGGGCACACGTTAACGGGCGGCGCCCGGATTCACCGGACGCCGCCCGCGTTGCCGTGACTCTTGGAGGGTTGAAGTGTTTGCGTGGCGGTGCGGGTGGCGGAACCTCAGGCGTCTTCTCGCTCCGGGATCTCCAACTCATGAATGCCGATTCACCACGTTGAAGCTGTCCTCGCGAGAAGACGCCTGAGAACCCGCGCCGGTGCGGGTTGACGGCCCACCGCCAGCGGCTCCGCCGCTGAGCTGCGGTCGCTACAACCCCGCGCACTGCCCGGCGACGGCGCCGCGCACGGAGTTCACCAGGGTGTTGTTCACCGGCTGGGTGTTGCCGCCGCAGCTGAGCGGGCCCTGCACGGTGTTCGCCGCGACCAGCACCGACGGGCCGGTGTTGCCGTTGATCTCCACCGGGCCGTACACCGTGGTGCGCTCCAGCGCGACCGCGCCACTGGAACCGGTGATCGAGATCGGCCCGGTCACCTTGGTGCCGACAAACCGCACCGAACCGGCCTTCGAGGCCGAAACCGGACCGCTGATCGCACCGCCGTCGACCACCAGCGAGGCGCCCTCGGCCACGGTCACCGGGCCGCGCACGTTCGCGCCGTCGACGCAGGTCACGCCGCTGGTCACGGCCAGCGCGCCCTGGTGCTCCCCGCGGACCGTGGTGGTGCACACCGGGTCCGGCTTGCCGAGCAGTTCGACCTCGGCGAGCGCGGTACCACCGCCGGTGAACTCCAGCCGGTAATGCGTGTAGTGCCCCGGCTTGGCCGCCTTGAACGCCCGCGTGTGCTGGCGCCACTGGAAGGTCTGGTCCTTGCGCTCGTCCACCACGGCCCAGGTCTGGCCGTCGTAGGAGCCCTTCAGCACCCAGCTCGCCGGCTCACCAGCGCCCTTCGGCGAAGTCAGCGTGTAGAAGCTCGCCGCCTCGTTGTCCGAGTTCAGCTGGTACCGCACCCACGAACCCGGCTTCGACTCCGAGCCCGAGGTGTTGTCGAACAGCCCGTTCACGTCCCCGGACTCCGCCGTCGCGGTGCCCTTGCCCGGCCCGGTCAGGTCGTGCAGCGGGCTGGCCACCGCGGTGCCACCGGTGATCGACTCCGGCGCGTCACCCGGCCCGGTGCCCCAGGCCGACGGCTGCGGGCCCATGGTGAAGTCCAGCGTGCCGCCGTTCGCCAGCAGGTCGTGCGGCAGCGACGTGGAGGTGTGCTCCTTGCCGTTGACCTTCAGCCCCTGCACGTAGACGTTCTTCGCGTTGTTCTGCGGCGCGTTGATCACCAGCTTCCGGCCGTTCTCCAGGTTCACCGTGGCCTTGGTGAACAACGGCGAGCCGATCGCGTAGTCCGCCTTGCCCATCTGCAGCGGGTAGAAGCCCAGTGCGCTGAAGAGGTACCAAGCGGACATTTCGCCGTTGTCCTCGTCGCCCGCGTAACCCTGGCCCAGCTCGCCGCCCAGGTACAGCCGCGAGAGCACCTCGCGCACCTTCTCCTGGGTCTTCGACGGCTGACCGGCGTAGTTGTACATGTAGGGAATGTGGTGCGAGGGCTGGTTGGAGTGTCCGTACTGGCCCATCCGCACGTCCCTGGCCTCGCGCATCTCGTGGATCACGCCGCCGTACGAACCCGGGAAGGTGGCTGTCTCCGGGGTGGCCCAGAACTCGTCGAGCTTCTTGGCCAGCCCGTCCTTGCCGCCGTAGAGGTTGGCCAGGCCGTTGCCGTCGTGCGGCACGGTGAAGGCCATGTTCCAGCCGTTGGTCTCGGTGTAGTCGTGACCCCACTCGCGGGGTTCGTACGCACCGGCCGGGACCCGCCACTCACCCGTGGGCGACTTGCCCTGGAAGAAGCCGATCGACGGGTCGAAGTGGTTGACGTAGTTCTGCGCGCGGTTGGTGAAGTACTCGTAGTTCTCCAGGAACTCCTGCTTGCGCGGATCGTCCGCCGGGGCTTCGTCGTACAGCCGCTTCGACATGTTCGCGATGCCGAAGTCGTTGACGTAGCCCTCGATGCCCCACGACATGCCCTCGCCGGTCGCGGTCGAGGTGTAGCCGAGGAAGATCGACGTGTCCAGGCCCTTGCGGCCCACGCTCGCGTTCGGCGGGGTCACGCTGGCGTTCTTCAACGCCGCGTCGTACGCCGAGCGCACGTCGAAGTTGCGCACGCCCTTGAGATACGCGTCGGCGAAGGCCACGTCCGAGCTGGTGCCGGTCATCAGGTTCGCGTAACCGGGGGAGGACCAGCGCGAAATCCAGCCGCCGTCGCGGTACTGCTGGGTGAACCCGTCGACCATCTTCCCGGCCATCGTCGGCGTGAGCAGTGCGTACGCGGGCCAGGTGGTGCGGTAGGTGTCCCAGAAGCCGTTGTTGACGAAGATCTCGCCGTCGACCAGCTTCGAACCGGTGTGCGTCGGCGTGTCCGGGCCGGTTTTCGGCGCGACCGGGCTGGCGTACTGGATCTTCGGCTGCTGCTTGGTGCCGACGTTCTCGTAACCCGAGTTCGGGTAGAGGAACAGGCGGTACAGGTTCGAGTAGAGCGTCTGGAGCTGGTCGGCGCTGGCGCCCTCGACCTCGATCACCCGCAGCTTCTCATCCCAGGCCGCCTGCGCGGCGTCACGCACCGATTCGAGCGTCGCGCCCGGGTCGATCTCCTGCTCCAGGTTCTTCTTCGCCTGGTCCACGCTGATCAGCGAGGTGGCGATGCGCATCTGCACGGTCTTCGAGCCGCCGGTGTCGAAGCGCAGGTAACCCCGCACGTTGTCGCGGCCCTCGCCGGGCAGCTTGTCGCCCGCGGTCACCGGCTTGTCGAACTCGGCGTAGACGAACAACCGGCCCGCGCCTGCCGACAGCCCGCTCTTGACGTCGGAGAACCCGCTGATCGTGCCGGCCGCCTTGTCCAGCGTCAGGCCGCCGTTGTTGTTCACGTTGTCGAAGATCAGGTTCGCGTCGGCACCGGGGAAGGTGAACCGGAACAGCGCCGCGTGATCGGTCGGGGCCAGCTCGGTCTTGATGCCGTTCTCGAACTGGACGCCGTAGAAGTGCGCCTTGGCTTCCTCGTTCTCGTGCCTGAACGCCAGTTCACGGGCGTCGCGGTTGGCGTCGGGCACACCGGCGGCGAGCGAGGGCTGGACCTGGAAGGTCTGCCGGTCACCCATCCACGGGCTGGGCTCGTGGCTGACGCTGAACGCCTGCGCGGTCGGCAGGTTCTGCGCGTTGTTGGCTTCGTGGTAGCGGTAGAGCCAGCTGGTCGAACCGGCGTCGGTCACCGGGGTCCAGAAGTTGAACCCGTGCGGCACCGCGGTGGCCGGGAAGTTGTTGCCGCGCGAGAAGGTCGAGTTCGCGTGCGTGCCGCGCGTGGTCAGCACGTGGTCGCTCGGGCGGGCGTTCGCCGGGGGAGCGGGTGTGCCCGCGCCGAGGCGGATGTCGTCGAGCCAGCCCTGCAGCGGCGCGGGCCCGGCCGGGTTGTCGTAGCCGACCAGGATCCGGTCGATCACCTTGCCCTTGGCCACCGTGCCGATCGCCGACCGCACGGAGTTCCACTGGTTGATCGACAGCGACTTGGCCGCGCCCTGACCGGCGGGGGACAGGGCGAAGCCGTACTGGTCGGCCGCGCCGAGGTCGCTGAGGTAGCTGCCGTCGGTGAAGGCCAGGTCCACCGCGACGTGGGTGCTGGGATACCGGAGGTCGTCACCGGAGAACTCCGGGAAGACCTTGTACGACAGCTCGGTGTGGTCGTGGACGGGCAGGTCGACGTCGAAGATCTTGTTGTAGGAGTAACCGCGGCCGTCGACGGTGTGCGTGCCCGAGTAGCGGAAGGCGCGGGAGCCGGAGTACCCGGCACGCGACTTGTTCGTGTACCCGCCGGTCGGGCCGCCGTCGGGGAAGCTGCGCATGTTGGGCAGCGGCGGCGGGGCCGGTTCGTCGTTGGCCAGCAGCAGCTCGGCGAGCTGGAGCAGCGGGGCGCCGTGGTTCTTGGTGATGTCGAGCCGGAAGTACTGGAAGGTGGCCGGGGCGGCCAGGCGGTACTCCTTGGGCTGGAAGCGTTCGCTGAACGCCTGGCCGGTCTGGGTGTCGAGATCGGTCCAGGTGGTGCCGTCGGCGGAGCCCTGGAGCTTCCAGTCCCGCGGGTCGCGGTCGGCGAAGTCGTTCGCCGAGGTCAGGCCGTACCGGGTGATCGTCACCGGCTCGGTCATGGCGAACTGCGCCCAGGCCGCCGGGTTCTTCGACAGCCACTTCGATTCGGGCTTGCCGTCGGCCAGGTTGGGCGCGATCTCGCCGCCCTCGGGATTCTCGCTGCTGGCGGTGGCCTCGGTGAGCTTGCCGCGGACGTCACCGGGGACGGCGGTGCCGTTGGCGCCGTTGACCCCGTGGGCCTTCGGCTTGCCGTCGGGGCCGGTGTCCACCGTGTCGGTCCAGTCGGGCGCCGGTTCGCCGGGCTCGAACGAGGAGTGGAAGTCGGGCGGGGGCGCGGGCGCGGCGAAGGCGGGGGAGGGGACCGCGGTCAGGCCAGCCGAGAGCACCACGGCGGACAGCAGCGCGCAGACCGGTGGTCGGACGCTTCGGGGCATCTTTGCTCCAGGTTCCGGGCGGGTCGCAGGGGAGGCGCCGCCGGAACGGCGCCTCGTTAAGTAAGCGCGCCGTGACATCGTTGTCAAGAACGCGCCCGGTTCCCGTCCGAAATCAGACAAACCCGAGATCGGTGTATAACGACCTATACGGCTCGGCTTGGTCGCGTAGCCCCTTCCGCCAAAGGGAGCAAACAGCTGCGGAAGGTCAGCAGTGGCTGAACAAGTGGTCCAGCACGCGGGTGCCGAAGTGAAGGCCTTCCACCGGGACCCGTTCGTCGACGCCGTGTGCCATCGCCCGGTAGTGGAAGCCCTGCGGCAACCACAGCGGCGCGAACCCGTAGCAGTCGATGCCGAGCTTCGCGAACGCCTTGGCGTCCGTGCCGCCGCCCAGGCAGTACGGCACCACCACGGCGCCCGGGTCCTGCGACCGCAGCGCGGCGCCCATGGCGTCGAACCACGGCGAGTCCACCGGCGCCTGCACCGGGCCCTGGTGCGCGACGAACTCCCTGGTCACGTCCGGCCCGAGCAGTTCGTCCACTGTGGCCAGCAGCTCCGCCTCGGTGCCGGGCAGCGTGCGCGTGTCCACCTGGGCCTGCGCCACGCTGGGGATCACGTTCACCTTGTAGCCGGCGTCGAGCATGGTCGGCGTGGTGCTGTTGCGCACGGTCGACTCGACCAGGGACGCCGCCGGGCCCAGCCGCGCCAGCGTTCCGTCCACATCGGACAGATCGACCTCGACGTCGAGCGCCTTGCCGGTTTGCTCGATGAACGCCCGCACGGCGGGGGTCAGGTGCACCGGCCACTGGTGCGTGGCGATCCGGTGCAGCGCGGCGACCAAGCGCACCACGGCGTTTTCGTGGTTGCGGCGGGAACCGTGGCCCGCGCGGCCGCGGGCGGTCAGCCGCAGGTGCGCGGTCCCGCGCTCGGCCGCGCCGACCGGGTAGATCCGCACGATCCGGCCGTCGGCCGCGGGCACGTGGTAGGTGTAGCCGCCGGATTCGCTGATCGCCGCGGCACAACCGTCGAAAAGGGACGGATGCCGCTCGACCAGCCAGTGCGCGCCGTACTCGCCGCGGTCCTCCTCGTCGGCGACAAAGGCGAGCACGACATCGCGGCGCGGCCGCCTGCCCTCGCGCGCGAAGGTGTCCACAACGGACAGGACCATCGCGCAGAAGTCCTTCATGTCGGTGGCACCGCGGCCCCAGAGAAAACCGTCGCGCACTTCACCGGAGAACGGCGGCACGCTCCAGTCGGCGGCGTCGGCGGGCACCACGTCGAGATGACCCTGCACCAGCAGCGGCGGCAGGGCCGGATCACTGCCCGCGACCCGGGCGACCACATTGGCCCGTCCCGGCGCCGACTCGTAGATCTCCGGGCTCAGCCCGGCGTCGGTGAGCAGGCCCGCCACGTATTCGGCGGCGTCCCGTTCCCCCTCGGAATCCCCGTTGCCCCGGTTCGTCGTGTCGAACCGCACCAGGTCGGCGCAGACCGACACCGGGTCCAGCATGTTCGCCTCAGCCATACTTCCCCTGCACCGCGCCCGCGGCGATCGCGGTGACCACCTTGAACGCCTTCATCGCTTCGGTCATGTTCGGCGCGTCGAAGCCCACGCGGCGGACCCCGACCTGGTCCACGGTAGGGATGACCGCGGTCGCCTGCGCGAGGTGGCTCGCGTCGAACTCCACTTCGATGCGGTGACCACGCGGCGACGGTTCCCCGCGCCCGGCGCGCGCCATCGCCCGCTTCGCCGCGTCAGCCTGGAGTTCGGCCGTGCGCGAAGGGGGCAGGCAGATCGCCGCGTACCGGCTCACGCATTCCTTCACCGCGACCAGTTCCGCGCCCGGCGCGTAGTCCGCGGCGTCCTCGCAGGTCTTGTCGTCCCCGGTGACCAGGAGGACCGGCACGCCGTATTCGGCAGCGAGCGCGGCGTTGAGCCTGCCCTCGCTGGCGTGCACACCGTCGAGCCACACGCCGGTGATCTGGTTCTCCAGGTACGTGTGGGAAAGCACGCCGTCGGCGCCGGCCCCGGCGTGATAACCGAGGAAGACCACACCGTCCACATCGCTGTCGATGCCCTGCATCATCGACAGCGGCTTGTGCCTGCCGGTGAGCATCCTGGCGCGCGGGTCGAGTTCTTCGAGCAGCAGGTTGCGCTGGGACGAATGGGCCTCGTTCACCAGCAGGTCGCGCGCGCCGCCGTCGGCCAGGCCGGCGGCCACGGCGTTGACGTCCCCGGTGAACAGCCTGCGGAATCGTTGCCACTGCTCGGTTCCGGGGACCACGTCGTCGGTCCAGGTGACCCCCGTGGCACCCTCCATGTCGGCCGAGATCATGATCCGCATGGGGTTCAACCTAGTCCTCGCCACAAGTGATGTTCATCATCGCCCCCACCTGGTTGGGTAACGGCTTGGCATGAACGACCGGCAATCGTTGACTTCGGGTGGCGGTGAATGGTTACTTTTCGGCTTTCGGGGACGGGGCCTGAGCTAGACGATTGGGGATCGCGAGAATGCGTGCAGTGAGAAACTCCTGGCGGCGGCGCGCGGCCGCGCTGGGTGCCACCGCGCTGGTGGCCGCGCCGGTGCTGGCCACCGCGCCCGCGCAGGCACAGCAGCCGACCGTGCTGCGGGTGGCTTTGGTCCAGTCCATCGACCACCTGAACCCGTTCACCGCGAGCTTCGCCTCCACCGCGATGATCGGCCGGATCTCCTGGGAGTTCCTCACCCTGGCTTCGGCGGAGGACAACCTGCCCGTGCCCGGGCTGGCCGAGTCGTGGACGCCCTCGGCGGACGGGCTGACCTGGACGTTCAAGATCCGCGACGCGAAGTGGTCCGACGGCAAGCCGCTGACCGCGCGCGACGCCGCGTTCACCTTCAACCGGATGATGTCGGACCCGGCCGCGCGTGAGGCGAACGGGACCTTCGTCGAGCAGTTCCAGGCGGTGACCGCGCCCGACGACCGCACGCTGACCGTCACGCTGAAGAAGCCGCAGGCCTCGATGACCGCGCTCGACGTGCCGATCGTGCCCGAGCACATCTGGTCGGGCGTGACCGACATGGCCTCGCCGGAGACCGACACGGTGGCGAAGGTCGGCGTGGGCTCCGGCCCGTTCACCATCACCGAGTACCAGACGAACCAGCTGGTCAAGATGAAGGCGAACGAGCACTACTGGCGTGGCGCGCCGAAGGTCGACGAGCTGCACTTCGTCCGATTCGACAACGCCGACGCCGCGGTCAACGCGCTGAACAACGGCGAGGTGGACCTGATCAACCGGCTCACCGCCACCCAGTTCGACTCGCTCAAGGACAAGCCGGGCATCACCACGAACAAAGCCGTCGGCCGCCGGTACGACGAGCTGCTGATCAACCCGGGCGCGCAGAACTTCGACCGGCAGCCGATCGGTGACGGGCACCCGGCGCTCAAGGACGTCCGGGTGCGCAAGGCGATCGCCCGCGCGATCGACCCGGCGACCATCATCGACAAGGTGCTCGGCGGTTACGGCGAGGCGCCGGGCGGCATCGTGCCGCCGGTGTTCAAGACCTACCACTACGAGCCGGGCCCGGCCGAGAAGTACACCTTCGACCTGGCCGCCGCGAACGCCGCGCTGGACCAGGCCGGTTATCCGAAGGGCGCGGACGGGGTCCGCGTCGGGCCGGACGGCCGCCGCCTGGAGCTGCGGCTGACCGGGCACGCCACCCGCGACTACGACCAGCGCGTGGTCAAGTACCTCTCGGGCTGGCTCGGTGAGATCGGCATCAAGGTGATCGAGAAGCTGGTGTCGGACAACGAGGTGGACGAGTCGACCTCCGCTGGCAACTACGACCTGGCGATCTCCGGCTGGGGCACCAACCCGGACCCGGACTACATCCTGGCGAAGCAGACCTGCTCGGTGCTGCCCGCCACGGCAGGCAGCACCAGCAGCAACGCGTTCTTCTGCGACCCCGAGTACGACCGGCTCTACGCGCTGCAGGCCGCCGAGACCGACATCCCGAAGCGCGCCGAGTACGCGAAGCAGGCCCAGGCCCGCTACTACGACCAGGCGCCGAGCGTGGTGCTCGACTACAAGAACGCGCTGGAGGCCTACCGTTCCGACAAGTTCTCGTCGCTGACCAAGCAGCCCGTCGCCGACGGCGCGCTGATGGAGCAGAGCGGGTACTGGAGCTTCTACGGTGCGGTGCCCGCCGGTGAGGACGCCGCGGCGGCGGACTCGGGCGGCCTGCCGACCGGGGCGTGGATCGCCATCGGCGCCGGTGCGGTCCTCTTGGTGGTGCTGATCGGCGTCGGCGTGTCGCGGCGCGGCAAGGCCGCCGGCTCCGACGACGACAAGGAATAGGAGCAAGAGGCGTTGACCGAAGCGGTCTCGACAGCCACGGGCACCGAGCTGCCCGACCCGGACGAACGACGCGGGGGTACCGGGACCCTTCGGTTTCTCGCCGGGAAGATCGGCGCCGGGCTGGTCAGCCTGCTGCTGGTGGTGGTGCTGGGCTTCCTGCTGTTCCGGATGATCCCCGGCGACCCGGTCACCACGATGACCAGGGACCGGCCGACCAGCCCGCAGCAGCTGGCCGAGCTCCGCGCCCGCCTCGGCGTGGACAAGCCGATGCTGCAGCAGTTCCTGGACTACTTCGGCGGGCTGCTGCGGGGTGATCTGGGCACCTCCTACATCTACAACCGGCCGGTGGCGGACATGATCGGCGAGCGGGTGTGGCCCACCATCCTGCTCGTCGGCACCGCCACCGTGCTGGCGGTGGCGCTGGGGTTGTGGCTCGGCGTGCGGGCGGCGTGGCGCCGGGGCAGCGGCTTCGACAAGGTCCAGACCGGGGTGGCGCTGACGCTGTGGTCGGTGCCGCAGTTCTGGCTGGGGCTGATGCTGCTGATCGCCACCCAGGGCCTGTTCCCGAGCCGCGGCATGACTTCGCCGGACACGCCGCCGGGTTTCTTCCCCGAGTTGCTGGACGTGGCGCACCACCTGGTGCTGCCGTGCGTCACCCTGCTCGCGGTGATCTACGCGCAGTACATGCTGGTGATGCGGTCGTCGCTGCTGGAGGAGATGAACGCGGACTACCTGACCACGGCCCGCGCGAAGGGGCTGCGCGACGACCTGGTGCGGCGGCGGCACGCCGTGCCGAACGCGCTGCTGCCCACGGTGACCCTGGTGTTCCTGCAGTTCGGGCTGGTGGTGTCGGGCACGGTCACGGTCGAGGCCGTGTTCTCGTGGCCGGGGCTCGGGCTGCTCACGTTCGAAGCGCTGCGCGGGCCGGACCTGCCGCTGCTGCAAGGAGTGTTCTTGATACTGGCCGGTTCGGTGGTCGTGATGAACCTGTTCGCCGAGGTGCTCTACCGGGTGCTCGACCCGAGGGTGCGTGCGTCATGAGCGAAGCTCCACAAGGGACACAACCGACACAGTCCGCGAGCGCGATCGCCTGGCAGCGCCGGTTCGCCGCCGCCGGGAAGGTCTGGAAGGAGTTCGCCAAGAACCGCGGCGGGCTGGTCGGGCTGGTGCTGCTGGCGGTGATCGTGGTGCTGGCCGTGCTGGCGCCGGTGATCACCGATCCGGCCGGGCTGGACGTGACCAAGGCGCCGGGCAGGCCGCTGCAGCCGCCGAGCGGGGAGTACCTGCTGGGCACCGACGTGGACGGCCGGTCGGTGCTGCTGCTGACCTTCTGGGGTGCGCGGGTTTCGCTGCTGGTCGGGCTGGCGGCGACCGTGCTGTCGGTGCTGATCGGCACGATCGTCGGCATCGCGGCCGGGCACTTCGGCCGGTGGGTGGCGCGGATCCTGCTGCCGTTCACCGACTTCTTCCTGGTGCTGCCGTCGCTGGTGCTGGCGATCGCGTTGTCCAGCGTGCTGCCGCGCGGCATCCCGACGATCATCGTCGCGGTCGGCGTGACCTCGTGGCCGACCACGGCGCGCCTGGTGCGCGCGCAGACGCTGACCGTGGAGAGCCGTCCGTACATCGAGCGGTCGAAGGCGCTGGGCGGCGGGCACCTGCACGTGATCGGCAAGCACGTGCTGCCCGCGGTGATGCCGCTGGTGCTGGCGAACACCACGCTGGTGGTCGGCGGCTCGATCATCGCCGAGTCCACGCTGTCCTTCCTCGGCCTCGGTGACCCGAACAACGTGTCGTGGGGTTCGATGCTGCAGACCGCGCTCAGCTCGGGCGCGGTCAGCGGCGGGGCCTGGTGGTACCTGCTGCCGCCGGGCCTGGCCATCGTGGCCATCGTGCTGTGCTTCACGCTGGTCGGCCGGGCGCTGGAGACGGTGCTCAACCCGCGGCTCAGGGGGGATCGATGAGCGCGTTGCTGGAGATCAAGGACCTGAACGTCACCTATCCGGCGCCGGGGGAGGACGTGCGCGCGGTGCGCGACGTCAGCCTGCGGCTGGAGCCGGGCGACACGGTCGGCGTGGCGGGGGAGTCCGGGTCGGGCAAGTCGACGGTGGCGATGAGCGTGCTGCGGCTGCTGCCGAAGTCCGCGAAGGTCACCGGCGAGATCCTGCTCGACGGCGAGGACGTCACCACGATGAAGTGGGGACGGCTGCGGGCGGTGCGCTGGTCCACGGCGTCGATCGTGTTCCAGGGCGCGATGCACGCGCTGAACCCGGTGCGCCGGATCGGGGAGCAGATCGCCGAGCCGATCCGGCTGCACCCGCCCGAGGGCAAGGCGCAGAGCGAAACCGCGGTGCGCGAGCGGGTGGAGGAGCTGCTGGCGCAGGTGGACCTGCCGGTCAGCCGGGCCGGTGCCTATCCGCACGAGCTGTCCGGCGGGCAGAAGCAGCGCGTGATGATCGCGATGGCGCTGGCCTGCCGCCCGCGGCTGATCATCGCCGACGAGCCGACCACCGCGCTGGACGTGATCGTGCAGGCGCAGGTGCTCCAACTGCTCAGCGGCCTGGTCGCCGAGCAGGGCATCGGGCTGATCATGATCAGTCACGACCTGTCGGTGCTGGCGGCGACCTGCGCGCGGATCGCGGTGATGTACGACGGCGAGATCGTCGAGGAGGGCGCGGGCAAGCAGGTGATGGCCGCGCCGAAGCACGCCCACACCCAGGCGCTGGCGGCGGCCTTCCCGACGGTCGGTGACCCGGTGTCGCGGTTCGCCCCGGCCACCGCGACCGAGCTGCCGCCGGAGCCGGAGACCCCGGTGGACACGGGGGAGGGGCCGCTGCTGGAGGCCAGGGACCTGCACGTCCGCTTCCGCGACCGCAGGGGCGCGGCGATCGACGCGGTCAAGGGCGTGGACCTGGAGGTCCGGCGCAACGAGATCATCGCGCTGGTCGGCCAGTCCGGTTCGGGCAAGACCACGCTGGCGCGCACGCTGATGGGCCTGCAGAAGCCGACCTCGGGGCAGGTGCTGTTCGAGGGCGTGCCGCTGACCGGTGCCGGGCTCAAGGCGTACCGGCGGCAGGTGCAACTGGTGCTGCAGGACCCGACGAGCGCGCTGAACCCGCGGCACAGCGTGTACGAGGCGGTGGCCGAAGGGCCGCGCATCCACGGGCTGGCCGAGGACGAACGCGAAATCGTCAGGAAGGCGCTGGAGGCGGCCGAACTGCGGCCGGCGGAGCGGTTCATGCAGCGGCTGCCGCACGAGCTGTCCGGCGGTCAGCGCCAGCGCGTGGTGATCGCCGGGGCGCTCGCGCTCGATCCCAAGGTGGTGGTCGCCGACGAGCCGGTGGCCTCGCTCGACGCGTCGGTGCGCGGGGAGATCCTCGCGCTGCTGCTGCGATTGCGGCGGCAGCTCGGGCTCGCCGGGCTGGTGATCACGCACGATCTGGGGCTGGCGTGGAACATCGCCGACCGGGTGGCCGTGATGTACCGCGGTGAGCTGGTGGAGGTCGGCACCGTGGAGGAGGTCCTGCTCTCGCCGCGGCACGAGTACACGAAGTCGTTGCTGGCCGCACTTCCGGGTGGAACCGTCCACGTGGAAGGCGCTGGCGCCGGGGCTTCCGGGGAGCGCGGTGTGTAATCTCCTGTGGTGAAATGGCGACCACCACAGACCCCACAGCCGAAGCAGGCGCGGTGAGCGTCGTGCCCTCGCGTTTTCCGTACCGGACGATCGCGATGGGCACGATCGGCTCGACCCTGCTGATGCTCGCCGCGCTCGGCGCCGGCGGCATCCTGATCCGGGATCCGGTGCTCGGTCACGGTCCGCTGTCGTTCATTCGCTACGGCCACGGCAAGGCGCTGGCCACCGCGCTGCTGTACTTCGGCTTCGGGCTGGTGGTGTGGGCGTGGGTGCGGCTGGGCCGGTACGTGCTGGACGGCCGGGTGGGCGCCAGGCCGGTGCTGATCGCGGCGGCCTGCTGGATGGGCCCGCTGCTGGTCTCGCCACCGCTGTTCACCCGTGACGTGTTCTCCTACCTCGGGCAGGGCGCGCAGCTGCTCTACGGCATGGATCCCTACGCCACCGGGCCCGCCGAGCTGAACGTGCTGCCGGACGTGGTGCTCAACGTGCACCAGCTGTGGCAGGACACGCCCGCGCCCTACGGCCCGCTGTTCCTGCTGGTGTCGAAGTGGGTGGTCGGGCTCACCGGCAACAACATGATCCTCGGGGTGATCCTCACCCGGCTGGTGATCATGGTCGGCCTGGCCGGGGTGCTGTGGTCGCTGCCGCGGCTGGTCAAGCACCTCGGCGGGAAACTGCCGGTGACGCTGTGGCTGGCGGTGGCCAGCCCGATGACGGTGATCCACCTGGTCGGCGGCCCGCACAACGACCTGCTGATGCTGGGCTTCCTGACCACCGGTGTGCTGGCCATGCTGGACCGGCGCCCGGTGCTGTCGGTGGTGCTGGTCACGGTGGGCATGCTGATCAAGCCGACCGCGGCGGTGGCGCTGCCGTTCCTGGTCTGGATGTGGGCCGCGCAGCTGCCCAGCGGTGGCCGGGTGAAGCGGTTCTTCCGCGCGGTGCTTCCCGCGCTGGGGGTGTTCGTGCCGGTCTTCGTGGTGGGCACCTGGGTTTCGCTCGGCTCGATGAACATCGGCTGGTTCACCGGGATGAGCGCGCCGCAGCTGATCGCCAACTGGCTGAACTTCCCCACCGGCATCGGCGAGATCGTCTACACCATGGTGCACATCATGGTGGACGTGCCGCCGTCGCCGTTCGTCACGGTGTTCCGGACGCTGGCGTGGGTGGTGCTGGCGGCCTTCGTGGTGCGGCAGTGGTGGCTGTCCCGCGACGGCGGCAACCAGGCGGTGCTGCGGGCCGCGGCCGCGCTGCTGGCCGTGGCGATCCTCGCGCCGCCAACCCTGCCGTGGTATCTGACCTGGGGTTTTGTCCTGGCTTCGGCGTTCCCGTGGGAGCGCAAGCACCTGGCCGGGGTGGTGGGGGTGTCGGTGTTCCTGGTGCTCGTCTACTACCCGACGGGGGAGCAGGCGCTCTACGACTGGTGGTTCATCGGCGGGGTGCTGGCGGTGAGCGTGTACGCGGCGGCGTCCCTGCTCAAGCCGGATCCGCTGGGACTGATCGAGGCCTGGCGGAAACCGGCTTCGCGGAACGGCTGACGTTTCCTCCGTAGTCAGGTGTATAACGACCTATACGGCTGGGCTTTGAGCGATCATCTCACTTCCCACTGAAAAAACCAGCTCAGACCGCCGCCCAGCCGGACCAGCGGCTGACGACGGTCCGCACGATCGGGCCGTCCGGGGGAGTGTCCCGGTACTGCGGGTACTTCGCGCGCAGGGCGTCGAGTGCTTCGGGGTGCTCGTCGAGCACGGTGGCGTGGCCGTCGGCACGCACCCACCAGAGCTGGTCCCAGTCGTCGGCGTACCGGTCGGCCAGGAAGCTGACCGCCGGGTTGGCCGCGATGTGCCGCAGGCGCGCCAGTTCGCGCGTGCGCTTGGGCTTGTGGTCGATGGCGAAGCAGATCTCCGCGCCGAGCACGGCGAAGGTCACCGGCACCAGGTGCGGAACGCCCGCCCCGGTGACGGTGCCCAGCGTCGCCACGCGCTCGGCGGCGAACCGGCGCTGGCAGTCCTCAGTGGACAGGCGCACGGTCGGTCCGCTCCGGCAGCGGCACCGGCAGGGCGGGCAGCCCGTCGATGCTGGCGACGTTGGTGTCCTTCCCGGCGCAGTAGGCGGCGAACTCCTCGTCGGTCTTGCGGCCGAAGTACCTGGCGTGGTGGTCGCGTTCTTCGCGGTAGTCGAGGAAGGGCACGGCGAACCCGCAGCTGTCGCTGATCAGCTCGGCACGCACGAGGATCACCGCGCGCAGGCCCGGCCCGTCGGCGTCGCCGAACCGCTGCACCAGGTCCGCCCAGCGCGGGTCGTCGCGGAAGACCGGCTCACCGCGGCCGTGCACGCGGAGGATCTTGGGCGGGCCGGTGAAGGCGCACCACATCAGCGTGATGCGGCCGTTTTCGCGGAGGTGGGCGATGGTCTCGGCGTGGCTGCCGCCGAAGTCGAGGTAGGCCACGGTGTGCTCGTCCAGCACGGCGAGCGTGCCGGCGCGGCCCTTGGGGGACAGGTTGACGTGCCCGTCGCCGCTGAGGGGTGCGCTGGCCACGAAGAAGACCGGTTGCGCGTCGATGAAGGCCCGGAGGCGGTGGTCGATGCGGTCGTAGGTTTTGCCCATGCCGCCGAGTATGCCGGTAGGGTCCGCGCATGGTGGGCACCGAGCTGGTCGGCTGGCTTCTCGACTCGGATCCGGCGTTGCGCTGGCAGGTCGAACGGGACATCGCGGGCGAACCGCCCGAGGTCTGGGAGGCGACCAGGGCGAGGATCGCGACCGAGGGCTTCGGTGCCCGGTTGCTCTCGCACCAGGATCCCGACGGCCAGTGGGCGGGTGGTGCGTACTTCCCGGCGGGTTACGACCCCGCGCGGGAGCCGGGGCAGCCGTGGACGGCGACCACGTGGTCGCTGACGACGCTGCGGGAGTGGGGCATGGACGCCGCGGTCCTGCGGGAGCGGCGGACGGCGGAGTTGCTGGCGGAGCACGCGCGCTGGGAGTACGACGACCTGCCGTACTGGGGCGGTGAGGTGGACTGCTGCATCAACGCCTGGACCGTCGCGAACGGGTTGTGGCTGGGTGCCGACGTCGGCGGGATCGCGGACTGGTTCGCCGAGCACCAGCTGGACGACGGTGGCTGGAACTGCGCGTGGGTGGACGGGGCGAGGCGGTCGTCCGTCCATTCGACACTGAACTCGCTCAAGGGCCTGCTGGCGCACGAGATCGCGACCGGCGGCACGGAGGCGACGCGGGCGGCGCGGCGTGCCGGTGAGGAGTACCTGCTGGTGCGGGGGTTGTTCCGGCGGTTGTCCACCGGTGAGCCGATCGCGCCGTGGGTGGGCCGGTTCGCCTATCCGTTCCGCTGGTGCTACGACGTGCTCAACGCGGCCGAGTACTTCCGGGAGGCGTCGGCGCACGACGGGGTGGCGCCGGAGCCGCGGCTGGCCGAGGCGATCGGGTTGATCAGGGACGCGCGGCAGCCGGACGGCACGTGGGTGCAGGGCGATCGGCACGCCGGCCGGGTGTGGTTCGAGGTCGACGTGCCTGCCGGGGAGCGGTCGAAGTGGCTGACGCTGTCCGGGACGAGGGTGCTTTCCTGGTGGGATGAGTCCTAAGTGGACAGCGCCGGGCCCAGTGCGGTGAGCGTGCCGGCGTCGGCGTCGAGTGCGGCGGGCAGGCCGAGTGGCACGGTGGGTGAGTCCGGTACGTGCCCGATCCCGGCTTCCCACAGCATGGGCACGCCGAGCGGGCCGAGCCGGTCGAGCATGAGGGCTTTGACCTGCTCGGGAGGCCCGCAGTCCTGCCACGAGCCGAGCACGATGCCGCGGACGCCGTCGAACCAGCCGGAGCGCAGCAGCTGGGTGAGGATGCGGTCGAGCCGGTAGGTGCTTTCGGTGACGTCTTCGAGCAGGGCGATCGCGCCGTCGGCGGGGCGGTGTTCGGGGGCGCCGATGCTGGACACCAGCAGGCTGGCGTTTCCGCCGATCAGCACGCCTTCGGCGCGGCCGGGGACCAGCGGGGTGGCGCCGGGGCGGGCGAGGTCGAGTGCGGTGCCGGGGTCGAACAGGGTGCGGTGGAGGTGGTCGGCGGCGCCGGGGGTGAGCAGGGTGCTGCCGACCATCGGGGCGAACAGGGTGCTGAGGCCGAGGTGGACGCCGACGGCTTCGTGCAGTGCGGTGATGTCGCTGGAGCCGGTGAGGATCTTGGGTCCGGCCGTGCGCAGGGCGTGCCAGTCGACGAGGTCGAGCATGCGCATGCTGCCGTAGCCGCCGCGGGCGGCGAAGACGGCGCGGATGCCGGGGTCGAGCCAGGCCTGGGTGAAGTCGGCGGCGCGTTCGGCGTCGGGGGCGGCGAGGTAGGGCACGGTGGGGTGCACGCCGCGGGCGTGCGGGCCTTCGTGCACCTCGAGTCCCCAGGATTTGAGGGTGCGGTGGGCGGTGTCGAGCAGTTCGTCGGGCACGGGTCCGGCCGGGGCGACGAGTGCGACGTGGTCGCCGGTCCGGAGCTGGGGCGGGCGGATCACGGGCGCAGGTCCACCTGGGCGACGCCGGGGGTGTCGAAGCCGAAGACCTGGCCGTAGAAGGCGAGTTCGGCTTCGAGTGCGGCGATGATGGTTTCGGCCTTGCGGAAGCCGTGTTGCTCGCCGTCGAAGGTGAGGTAGGCGTGCGGGACTTCGGTGCCGCGCAGGGAGGCGACGAAGCGGTCGGCTTGCTCGGGTGGGCAGATCTGGTCGTCGAGGCCCTGGAGGAAGAGCAGTGGTCCGGCCAGTGTTCCGGTGTTGTTGATCGGGGAGCGGTCGTGGTAGCGGTCGGCGGTTTCGGGCAGTGGCCCGATGAGGCCGTCGAGGTAGCGGGATTCGAAGTCGTGGGTTTCGCCGCCGTCGGCGGTCCAGCGGTGGAGGTCGAGGATGGGGTACTTGACAGTGGCGGCGCGGAAGGCGCGTTCGGTGGTCATGGTGACCGCGGAGGTGTAGCCGCCGGCGCTGCCGCCGCGGATGGCGAGGCGGTCGGGGTCGGCGGCGCCTTCTTCGACGAGCTGGCGGGCGACGGCGACGCAGTCGGCGACGTCAACGACGCCCCATTGTTCGCGGAGTCGTTCGCGGAAGCGCCTGCCGTAGCCGGTGGAGCCGCCGTAGTTGACCGCGACGACGCCGATGCCGCGGCTGGTGAAGTAGGTGAAGTCGAGGTCGAGCACGGGGTAGTTGCGGCCGGTGGGGCCGCCGTGGACGTGGACGAGGTAGGGC
Source organism: Amycolatopsis albispora (assembly GCF_003312875.1). Lineage (NCBI taxonomy): Bacteria > Bacillati > Actinomycetota > Actinomycetes > Pseudonocardiales > Pseudonocardiaceae > Amycolatopsis > Amycolatopsis albispora. The sequence continues at coordinate 1,922,364 of NZ_CP015163.1, read as the reverse complement.
GGGAGCTGGTCGTCGGGTCCGGTGAACTCGGGGTTGGCTGGTGGGTAGACGTAGGCGGGCACGGGTTCGCCGTCGGCGGTGGTGAACACGCGTTCTTCGGGGGTGGGGAGGTAGGCGGGGTCGGGCAGGGCGTGGTTGCCGGGGTGGGGGTTGAGTTCGGTGAGGGTGCCGGTGGTCAGGTCGGCGTGCAGGACGGTGGTTTCGCGGCGGGGTCCGGCGGCGAGGCCGGCGATGCCGCCGCCGTAGGGGGCGATGCCGGCGGCCCAGGTGGTTTCCGGGTCGATGGTGGTGACCTGGGCGGTGTGCTCGTCGAGCACGGCGAGGCGGCCGGAGTTGAGCACGGCGTGCTTGCCGTCGCCGAGCGGGGTGAACCAGGTGAGGCCGAGTTTCCAGAGCGCGCCGCCGAGTTCTTCGGTGACCGGGGCGAGGTTGTGGGAGGTGCCGTCGAGGCCGAGGCGGTGGAGGTTCCACCAGCCGTCGGGGTCGAGCAGGGCGAGGATCGTGGTGGGGGTTTCCCAGTGGAGTTGGCAGACGGAGACGCCGGGGCCGCCGGCGAGCACGCGGTGGGGGCCGAAGGTGCCATCGGGGCGGACTTCGGCGACGCAGAGCTCGGTGGCGTCCCATGGCATGTCGGGGTGGTTCCAGCCGAGCCAGGCGGCGTGGGTGTGGTCGGGGGAGAGCTGGGGTGCGGTGAGGAAGTGGTGGCTGGCGGTGAGTTCGCGTTCGGGGGCGCCGGTCAGTGAGATGGCGACGAGGGCGCGGGTGATGTCGGTGCGGCGCGGGCCGGTGCTGGTTTCGCGGACGGCCCAGAGTTCGCCGGGGCGGCCGGGGCGCAGGTCGCTGTAGCGGACGCCTTGGGGGACTTCGGGTTCGGCGGTGAGTGCGGTGACTTCGCCGGTGGCCGGGTCGCGGAGGTGGACGCGCTGGTCGTCCCAGTGGGTGAAGGCGATCTTGCCGTCGATGGCGAGCCAGGGCCTGCCGCCGTATTCGTGGACGCGGTTGCGGGCGTTCCAGGGGGCGGGGAGGAGCTCTTCGACGGCGCCGTCGGGGCCGGCCTTGACCAGTGCGACGCGCCCGCGTTCGCTGGGCCGGGCTTCGGCCCACCAGACTTCGCCGTCGACGACGTCGAGCCACTGGGGGGTGTTCCCGGCGGCGGCGACGTCCGCGGCGGTGATGGGTGAGGGCCAGGCTCCGTAAGGCGCGATCTCGGGCATCGCGCGAGCTTAGTCACTCTTTCGAGGGCGCCGCGATCTTGTGGTGAAGGGTTTTCGGCTGAGTGGGGGAAAGGTCGGATTTTTGCCGGTCTTGTTCGCCCGCGGCGAAACCCGGGGCGGCGGATGCCGATCTTCGGCCGGTGGCCTAGGGTCGAGGTTGTCATGGCCCGTGTAATCCACGTCTTCCGTCAGCCCGACCGGTTCGTCGCCGGGACCGTCGGGGAACCCGGTGACCGCACTTTCTACCTGCAGGCGTCCGAGGATGTGCGCACGATCAGTGTGACCATCGAGAAGCAGCAGGTGGCGGTGCTCGCGGAGCGGCTCGGTTCGCTGCTCGACGAGGTCGCCACGCGCTTCGGTGCCGAGATCCCGGCGGAAACACCCGATGAGCTGGTCGATTCCGAGCCGTTGTCGGTGCCGGTGGAGGAGGAGTTCCGAGTCGGCACGATGGGGCTGGGGTGGGATGCCGAGAGCAGTGCGGTGGTGATCGAGCTGCTGGCGGTGACCGAGGGCGAGGTCGACGAGACCGTGGTGCTCGACGACACCGAGGAGGGGCCCGACGCGGTGCGGGTGTTCCTCAGCCCGGTGGCGGCGCGGGCGTTCGCGGAGCGGGCGGACCGGGTGGTGAACGCGGGGCGGAAGCCGTGCCCGCTGTGTGGTGAGCCGCTGGACCCGGAGGGGCACATCTGCCCGCGCCAGAACGGGTACCGGCGTGACGTGGACGTCATCGAGGAGTGAGTTGGCCGATTCGTCTTCCGATCCCGGCGAGTTGGTGGCGCACGGGCGGATCTCGGTGGAGGGGCGGCTGGTCGACGCGTCGAACGTGACCCTGTTCTGCTCGGTGGAGCTGGCGGGGGTCGAGGCGAACGCGGTGTACAAGCCGGTGTCGGGGGAGCGGCCGCTGTGGGATTTCCCGGACGGCACGCTGGCCGGGCGTGAGGTGGCGACGGCGCTGGTGGCGGAGCGGACCGGGCTGGGGCGGGTGCCGCCGACGGTGTTGCGGGACGGTCCGTTCGGGCCGGGCATGGTGCAGTTGTGGGTCGAGACCGATGAGGACGTCGACCTGATCGACGTGCGGGCGCCTGCCGAGGTGCCGGATGGCTGGCGGATCGTGTTGCACGCGCACGACCGGCTGGGTGAGCCGGCGGTGCTGGCGCACGCGGATCACCCGGGGATGCGGGAGCTGGCGGCGCTGGACGTGGTGGTGAACAACACCGATCGCAAGGGCGGGCACGTGCTGGCCGGGGTGGACGGCGCGATCTACGGGGTGGATCACGGGATCTGCCTGCACACGGATCCGAAGTTGCGCACGGTGCTGTGGGGCTGGGTCGGGGACGAGCTGCCCGGGGAGATCGTGGAGAAGCTGGCGGCGGTGCCGTCGTTGCTGGAGGGTTCGCTGGGTGAGGAGCTGGCGCCGCACCTGACGCGGGCGGAGATCAGGGCGATCGGGACGCGGGCGGCGAAGTTGCTGGCGGAGGGCCGGTTCCCGGAGCCGGGTGACGACTGGCGCGCGATTCCCTGGCCGCTGTTCTAACCGGGGTTTCCGGTGGCGCGCAGGAAGCGGCGGCCGAGGTGGTGCAGGTGGCCGGCGAGTTCGGGTGGGTCGAGCACGTCGAAGTCGGTGTCGAGCAGGCCGAGGTAGAACGCGAGCATTTCGTGGGAGTCGCCGGCGGTGTGGAGCAGGCAGGTGTGCTGGTCGACGGGTTCGACGGCGCCCCAGTCGGCGAGGTGTTCGGTGAACCGGTCGGCGGGGCCGTGGAGGCGGACGGTGGCGCGGATCTTGCGGAAGGCGCTGGTGAGTCCTTCGGTGACGTAGGCGGCGAGGTCGTCGTGGGGTGGTTCGCGTGGGGTGAAGCGGGGGCCGTTGGGGGTGCGGAGTGCGGTGCGGTCGACGCGGAAGGTGCGCCAGTCGCCGCGGGCGGTGTCCCAGCCGACGAGGTACCAGCGGCGGTGGGCGTGGACGAGCCGGTGGGGTTCGACGTCGCGGCGGGTGGTGGTGCCGTCGTGGCGCTGGTAGTCGAAGCGGAGTCGTTCGTGGTCGCGGCAGGCGGCGGCGATGGTGGTGAGCACGGCGGGGTCGACGGGCGGGCGCTGGTCGGGGGCGGCGACGGTGGCGGCCTGGAGCGTGGTGACGCGGTGGCGCAGTCGTGACGGCAGGACGTGCTCGAGCTTGGTGAGGGCGCGCAGGGAGCTTTCTTCGAGTCCGCCGGCGGCGGTGCGCAGGCCGACGACCACGGCGACGGCTTCTTCGTCGTCGAGCAGCAGTGGTGGCATGCGGGCGCCGGCGCCGAGCTGGTAGCCGCCGGCGGCGCCGGGCTGGGCGTGCACGGGGTAGCCGAGTTCGCGGAGGCGTTCGACGTCCTTGCGGACGGTGCGGGTGGACACGCCGAGGCGGGCCGCGAGCTGGGGGCCGGTCCATTCGCGGGTGGTTTGCAGCAGCGAGAGCAGGCGGAGCAGGCGCGCGGAGGTCTCGAGCATGCGGTGAGTCTGGCAGTGATCGCGGAACGGTTGCTTCCGCGTTGTGCCGATGAGTTTTCGCCGCGCGGGGTGTCGTAACCGGGGTAAGGGTTGCGGCGGCGAAGGGACGGGCAGTGGTGGCGACCGGGTTCCGGCGCCGGAAGGTGGTCATCCCTCCCGGCGGCCGGCGGTGTTTCGACGAGGACGAGTGGGCGGGCGCGCTGGTGTGCGTGGCGGCCGGGGTGGTGGAGCTGGTGTGCTCGACCGGGGAGGCGCCGCGGTACGGGCGGGGCGCGTTGTTGTGGCTGACCGGGCTGCCGGTGGAGTTCCTGCGCAATCCCGGTGACGAGGACGTGGTGGTGTACGCGGTGTCCCGGGTCAGCGCGTCCGCGGGCTGAGCAGTTCGCCGGTCAGTGCGGCGAGCCGGTGGGCGTCGGCGAGGGTGTCTTCGCCGATTTCCACCGGCAGCCGCTTGCGGCCCTGGTAGGCGGTCAGTGGTTCGGCCGGTGGCTGGTCGATGAGGGCGTTGAGGGGTTCGATGGCGCGTTCGGGTGCGGTGCCGGCGACGCGGGCGAGCAGGGTGACCAGGCCGCGGCGGATGCCGGTGAGGGAGCCCTGGTGGCTGGACCGCACGAAGCCGGGGCTGATCAGCACGTGGGGGACGGGGTTTTCGCGGGTGCGGCCGGCGGCGCGGAGGAAGGTCGCGCGGCGGCTTTGCCGGTTGGCGGCTTTCCAGGTGTAGCCGTGTTCGAGGTTGAGGTCGTGCCAGTGGATCGCGCCGGCGGGGGCGCCGGGCACGGTGGTGTCGATGATCACCGGGTCGGGGGTGGCGCGGAGGTTGTCGTGGAGTCCGTCGGCGAGCAGGAAGCGGCTGAGGTGGTAGAGCGCGAAGTTGTGCTCGATGCCTTCGGCGGTGGTGACGCGCGGGAAGCTGGCGTAGGCGGCGGCGAGCACGAGCGCGTCGATGGGCCGGTCGCCCAGTTCTTCGAGCACGCGGTGGTTTTCGCTGATCAGCGTGAGGTCGGCGGGCAGGAATTCGCCGCCGCCGAGTGCGGCGAACTTGGTGTGGCTGCGGCCGATCACCACCACGTGGTCGCCGCGGCGGAGGCGGTTGACGGCGAGTGCGCGGCCGAGCCCGTCGGTGCCGCCGGTGATCACGATCGTCTTCATGGGGGTTTCCTCTCAGTTCCGGAACTTCGGTTCCGGATAATACGTACCGGAACACCGGTTCCGCAACGCTAGGATGGCCTCGTGATGCGCAAGGACGCTGCCCGCAACCGGGAACTGGTGCTCGCTGCCGCGGCGAGGGAGTTCGATGAGCGCGGGATGGAGGCCGAGATCAGGGACATCGCGAAGGCGGCCGGGGTCGGCGTCGGCACGGTGTACCGGCACTTCCCGACCAAGGAGGACCTGGTCGGCGCGGTGCTGGCGAAGGACATGGGGGAGTGGCCGGGCATCGTCGAGCGCGCGCTGGCCGCCGAGGACGCCTGGGCCGGGCTCGCCGGTTTCCTGGAGCAGACGCTGGCGTCCATGGCGCGGCACCGGGCCGTGCTCGACGGGCTGACCAGCGCCGAAGCCTCCGCCGCCGCGGACGCCTGCCGCGCGCACCTGGCCGAGGCGCTCGAGCCGATCGTCCGGCGCGCGCACGCCGACGGCGGCCTTCGCGCCGACGTCACCGGGGAGGACCTCGGGCTGCAGATCCTCGCGCTGGGCCGGATCGTGCAGCTGGAACCGGACGGCTGGCGGCGGCAGCTCGGCTTCGTGCTCGACGGGCTGCGTGCGCGCTGAACCGGCGTGGCGTCCCCCGATGGGGTGCGCGGCTGGCTACCGTTGCGCGGCGTGCGCTCCCATTCCTATGGCTCTGACGTTCTCGCCGGGTCGCGCAAGCGCGTGATCCCGGAGGTGCCCGCCGAACCCGGCCTGGTGGTCGAGGAGCCGGGCGGCTTCTGCGGCGCGGTGGTCCGGCTCGAGCACGGCACCGTGGTGCTCGAAGACCGCCACGGCAAGCATCGGGTGTTCCCGCTCAGCCGCGCGGGTTTCCTGCTGGAGGGCAAGCCGGTCACGCTGGTGCCCGCGAAGTCGGCGCCCGCCAAGCCCGCGGCGTCCGCCTCCGGTTCGGTGAAGGTCGCCGGGCTGCGGGCCCGCACCGCGCGTGACTCGCGGATCTGGGTGGAGGGCAAGCACGACGCCGAACTGGTCGAACGGGTCTGGGGGCACGACCTGCGCGTCGAAGGCGTGGTGGTCGAACCACTGGACGGGGTCGACGTGCTGGCCGACCGGATCGAGGAATTCGGCACCGGGCCGGGCCGCAAGCTCGGTGTGCTGGTCGACCACCTGGTCGCCGGCAGCAAGGAATCCCGCCTGGTGGAAGCGATCCGCGACGAGCACGTGCTGGTCACCGGGCATCCGTACGTCGACATCTGGCAGGCGGTCAAGCCGGCGTCGGTCGGCATCCGCGCCTGGCCGGTGGTGCCGAAAGGCCTGCCGTGGAAGGAAGGCATCTGCTCGGCACTGGGCTGGGGCGAGCCGTACGAGGGCTGGCAGCGGGTGCTGGCCGGGGTGCGCAGCTACCGCGATCTGGAGACCCCGCTGATCGGTGCGGTGGAGCGGCTCATCGACTTCGTCGCGCCACCGCCGGAAGAGTGAATCCGCCAGGTCACGCGTAGGTCACGTCCGGTCGCTCACTCAGTGTGAAGCCGATCTATCTGACACCATGTAGGCCATGGCAGCACTCATCTGGTTCGTGGCCGGGTTGGCGCTCATCGCCGCGGAGGTACTGTCCGGGGACTTCGTGTTGCTCATGCTGGGGCTCGGTGGCCTGATCGGCGCCGGGGCGGCACTGATCAGCGACAACGTCTACATCCAGGTCGCGGTGTTCGCGGTCGCCTCGATCGGCCTGCTGGGCCTGGTCCGCCCCGCGCTCAAGCGGCGTTTCCTGTCCGGGCCGGACCACAAGACCAACGCCGACGCGCTGGTCGGCGCGTCCGCCGTGGTCCTGTCCACTGTGGACATCCAGAGCGGCCAGGTGAAGCTGGGCGGTGACGTGTGGTCGGCCCGCTGCTTCACCGAGGGCCAGGTGCTCGAACCGGGGACCAGGGTGACCGTGGTCGAGATCTCCGGTGCCACGGCGGTCGTGTCGGCCGAGCCGTGACCGGCCGCCTCGCTAAGGTGAGCCCCGCGGCACCGGGCTGAGCGCCGCACCGAACGAACAGGGGAGACGAACTTGTCAACCGCAGCGATAATCGTCGTCGCGATCGTCGTGCTGCTGGTGATCGTCACCGTCGCCAAGGCGATCATGGTGGTCCCGCAGGCACAATCCGCGGTGATCGAACGACTGGGCAGATTCCGCACCGTGGCCTCGCCCGGCCTGAACTTCCTGGTCCCGTTCCTGGACAAGGTGCGCGCCCGGATCGACCTGCGTGAACAGGTGGTCTCCTTCCCGCCGCAGCCGGTGATCACCCAGGACAACCTGACCGTGTCCATCGACACCGTGGTCTACTTCCAGGTCACCGACTCGCGGGCGGCGGTCTACGAGATCTCCAACTACATCGTCGGTGTCGAGCAGCTGACCACCACCACGCTGCGGAACCTGGTCGGTGGCATGAGCTTGGAAGAGACGCTGACCTCGCGCGACCAGATCAACGGCCAGCTGCGCGGCGTGCTCGACGAGGCCACCGGCCGGTGGGGCATCCGCGTGGCCCGCGTCGAGCTGAAGGCGATCGACCCTCCTCCGTCCATTCAGGACTCGATGGAGAAGCAGATGCGCGCCGACCGCGAGAAGCGCGCGATGATCCTGACCGCGGAAGGGCAGCGGGAGTCGGCGATCAAGACCGCCGAAGGGCAGAAGCAGAGCCAGATCCTCGCCGCCGAAGGTGCCAAGCAGGCGGCGATCCTGGCCGCCGAGGCGGAACGGCAGTCGCGCATCCTGCGCGCGCAGGGTGAACGAGCCGCGCGGTACCTGCAGGCGCAGGGGCAGGCGAAGGCGATCGAGAAGGTGTTCGCCGCGATCAAGGCCGGGCGCCCGACGCCCGAGGTGCTGGCGTACCAGTACTTGCAGACGTTGCCGCAGATGGCGCAGGGCGACGCGAACAAGGTGTGGATGGTGCCCAGCGACTACGGCAAGGCGCTGGAAGGCTTCGCGCGCTCCCTCGGCGCCCCCGGCGACGATGGCGTTTTCCGCTACGAACCGCCGGCGTACGAAGATGTCGAAAAGCCCTCGATCGAGGACGACGAGGTGGCCGCGTGGTTCGACACCTCCACCGACCCGAAGGTGGCCGAGGCCGTGCGTGCCGCCGAAGCCGTGGCGCGGCAGGAAGTGCCGAGCCCGCTGACCGCCCCGCGGACCACTCCGCCCGCCCTGGCCGCCCTACGCGGGGACAACGAACCGCCGATGCCGCCGTCTTCGCCGCCGTCGTCGCCTTCGGCTTCGGCTGAGCCGGAACAGACCGAGCGTCAGCAGCCGCCGGCGCAACTGCCGCCCTCACAGCAGGGCGGGGCGCGGCCTTTCCCGCAGTCGCAGCCGCCTTACCAGCAGCAGCCGGGCCAGAACCCCCCAAGCGGCCCGTTCCCCGGCCAGGGCCCCGGCAGCGGCCCCTACTCAGGCCCGCCGCGGCAGCAGTAGCAGCGCTTTGCAACGGGGGCGACTCCTTCACCGAGCCGCCCCCGTTTCCTTTGCACCCACCCACACCCCGGTTCGGCCTGTGTGTAAACGAGCACCAGCCGAGCCCGCGCACACACCCAACGACCACCCCAGCCGGGCCCACCCGGCCAAACGGACGCCCAAACGGACACCGGGCGACCGAGCGCTCCAAGAATGGCTGGGCGGCTCCGCTCCTGAACGGCTAGGCGCCCCTAAGCGACTGGTGGTCCTGAGCGGCTGGGCGATCCTGAAGGGCCGCTCGCCTCGCCGCCTCGCGGCATGGCTGCCCGGCCGCCTCGCCGCATGGCCGCTTGGCCGGAGCGTCGTGGGTGACAGCCCAGCCACGAGGCCCGAGCGGCCCAAGCGACCCCGGCGGCCGGAGTCACTCCAGCGGCCGGAGTGGCTGAGTGGCTGCCGTGGTGCGCCCCGATGGCGCTGGCCCCAAACCGAGGGCACTGGCCCCGAACCGATGGGGCTGGCCCCAAACCGATGGCACGGGCCCCCGAAGCCCAGTGGTCCGGTAGCCCAGTGGCCCGGTTGCGGCGGCCGGTGGCCACTGGCCTGCTGGCTCACTGGTCGAGTGGCCCGGTGGCCTACTGGCTAGGTGGCAAAGTGGCTCAGTCACTTTGCCACTTGGCCACTCAGCCATTTACGTGGCTCAGCCCCTCGACCACAGCCACTTAACGGAGCCACGCGTGTTTCCCAGCAGAGATCGACGTGCGCGGCAGAGGTGGCCAGGTGGCTAGGTGGCTGAGCCACTCGATCACTTGGCCAATCACGGGGTCGAAGGTGCCCTCGGGGGACGTCTCAGAAAGGGCCGAGGTCCGGCCGCTTGGCTTGGATGTTGTCGCCGGAGGACTCGCCGCGGAGGCGGCGGCCTAGCCAGGGCAGCGCGTGTTCGCGAGCCCAGCGCAGGTTCTCCCGTCGGCGGAGGTGCGCCGGGGCGGTTTCGGCGGGGCCGAGCGCCGCGCGCGAGAGGCTGTGCGTGGTGCCCAGCGCGTCCAGCACCGCGATCGCGACCTCCTGGTGGCCCAGCGAGTTCAGGTGCAGCCGGTCGGGCGCCCACAGCCGCCGGTCGCGTAGCTGCCGCATCGACCACATGTCCACCAGCACCGCGCCGTGGCGCGCGGCGATCTCGCGCACGAACTCGTTGTAGATCGCCACCCGGCCGCGCATCTTGCGGAACAGGGCATCCCCGACGCCGTCCACGCCGGTGAACAGCACCACCACGGCACCGGACGCGGTCACCCGGGCGACCGCGTCCTCGTACGGCACCATCAGGGCGTCGATGTCCACCTTGGGGCGCATCAGGTCGTTGCCGCCGGCGTAGAGCGTGACCAGATCGGGCTTGAGGTCGAGCGCCGCGGGCAGCTGCTCGGCCAGGATCGGCCGCAGCAGCTTGCCGCGCACCGCCAGGTTCGCGTACCGGAACTCCTCGTCCGTGGCCGCCAGCACCTCGGCGACCCGGTCGGCCCAGCCGCGCACACCGTTCGGCGACGCGGGGTCGTCGTCCCCGACCCCTTCGGTGAAGGAGTCGCCCACTGCAACTAAGCGCTTGCTCACCTGACCATGGTGCCATCCCCGCCGCGGGCGGGATAAACCAGTTGCGCTCGTGGTGAGCCCCGGCACAAACTCAACGCATGGCCACCACCACGCGACGGCGAGACAGGCGCGGTCCCCGCCGAGGCTGAACCCCTCGGTCAGGAACCGCCGCCGCGCCGTGCCCGGCAGGCGGTTTTTTTTGTTTTCTTACCCCCGTAGCTCAGCGGACAAGAGCGCATGGCTACGAACCATGAGGTCGCAGGTTCGATCCCTGCCGGGGGTGCGCGGCCCCTGTGGTCCAGCGGATACGACACCGGCTTCCGGAGCCGGAGACCCGGGTTCGACTCCTGGCAGGGGCGCCGCGATCGCTGACCCGCGGGCGGAAACCGGCTGATTCGCGGGCCATGATTGGCCAACTGCGGGCCGTGACCCAGACCCGCGGTCGGCGACCGGCTGACCGGCACACCGCGATCAGCTAGCAGGCGCGGCGATCAGCTAGTAGGTGCGGTGGTCGGCTAACCGGCGCGGTGGTTGGCTGAGCCGCGCGCCGCGAACGGCAACCCCACACCGCGAACGGAAATCCGCGCATGCGCCCGGCGGACCTGCGTGCGGCGATTGGCCGACCGCGGGCCGCGACCTGTGACCCGCGCGCGGCCGGTCGGCTGACCCGCAGCCCACGATTGGTCGACGACGGACCGCGGTCGGCTGGCCCGCGCGCGGCACTCGGCTGACCCGCACACCGCGGCGGCCGCTGATCCGCGCGCGCCGACCCGCTCACGCGCTACGGCCCGCCTAGCCCGCGCGTCGCCGGTTGCGGTGGTCGGTGACGTAGACGCGGTTGGCGCACTTCGTGGTGCAGAACCGGCGCCGTCCGTTGCGGGAGGTGTCGACGTAGACCGTGCCGCAGCCCTCCCGCGCGCACCCGCCCAGCCGCTCCGGTTCCTCGCACAGCAGGTGCGCCAGCCCGCCCGCGGTGTAGGCCTGCAACCGGCGGAGCGTCCCCGAATGCTCGCTGGCGTAGTGCAGGTGCGCGGGCAGCCCATCGTGGCGGGAGATGAACGGGCGGCACGCGGAATCGGCCAGCAGCTCGTTCACCAGCTCCACCCGCCTGTCCACATCGGACTCCGCGAACACCGGCCGCAGCCGGTCGCCCCACTCGGCGGCGGCCGCCGCCTCGGGCGCGGTCAGCCCGCGCAGGGTCATGCCGCACGAGCGCATCATCGCCACCAGCTCGCCGGCCGGGGCGTGGCCCAGGTTCACCAGTCCGGCGGCCACCTGGGCCGCGGCGCCGCCGTAAGGGTTGAAGTGCACTGACCCATTACATCACGCTGGATGCATGAACACCGAATCCTGTCCTCGCTGCGGTTGGCCGGTCGAGGAAACCGCGCTCGATTCCCGTCATCGCACCGGTGACGGCACGCTCTGCTACCGCCGCTGCGTGTGCGGCAACTGGCTCGTCCACCTCGACGGACGCCTGGTCGGCGCGACCGCCTCCGGCTGAACCCGGAGAAAAGATTGACCTCAACTATGGTTTAGGTTCTACCGTCGGCCGCATGACCGCGAACGAGCACGCACCACCCAGAGCGGGCAGGCGGGAGTGGCTGGGACTGGCCACCCTCGCGCTGCCCACGTTGTTGATCGCGCTGGACATGAACGTGCTGGGACTGGCCGTCCCGGCGCTGAGCGCGGACCTCAAACCCACCGGCACCGAACTGCTGTGGATCAACGACATCTACGGCTTCCTCATCGCCGGCTTCCTGATCACCATGGGCACGCTGGGCGACAAGATCGGCAGGCGCCGCCTGCTGCTCATCGGCGGCGCCGCGTTCGGCGTGGCGTCGGCGGTGGCCGCCTTCTCGGCCAGCGCCGAAATGCTCATCGTGGCACGCGCCGCGCTCGGCATCGCCGGGGCGACGCTGATGCCCTCGACCATGTCGCTGATCCGCAACCTCTTCCACGACCCCGCCCAGCGCACCGTGGCGATTTCGGTGTGGATGACCAGCTTCACCGCGGGCAGCGCGCTCGGCCCGCTGCTCGGCGCCGTGCTGCTGGAGAACTTCTGGTGGGGCTCGGTGTTCCTGCTCGGCGTGCCGGTGATGCTGCTCCTGCTGGTGTTCGGGCCCATCCTGCTGCCGGAAAGCCGCAACGACGACGCGGGCGGTGTCGATCTCGCGAGCGTCGCGCTGTCGCTGACCGGCATGCTCGCCACCGTCTACGGGCTGAAGAAGCTCGCCGAAGCCGGATTCAGCTGGACCGCCGCGGCCGCGTTCACCGGCGGACTGCTTGTCCTCTACACCTTCGTCCGCCGCCAGCGCACGCTCCGCGCACCGCTGCTGGACCTCGGCCTGTTCGCCAACCGCGGGTTCACCGCCTCCATCACCGTGCAGACCCTGGCCGTCTTCGGCGTCGCCGGCGGGTTCTTCTTCGTCGCGCAGTACCTGCAGCTCGTGCTCGGGCTTTCCCCGCTGGAAGCCGGACTGTGGACCGTTCCGTCCACTGTGGCCGGTGTCGCGGGCACCATGCTCGCCCCGGCCATCGTCCGCCGGGTCCGGGCCGCGTACGTGCTCGGTGGCGGCATGGTGCTGGCCGTGGCCGGGTTCGTGCTGCTCACCTTCACCGAGCCGGACTCCGGGATCGCCGCCGTGGTCACCGGATTCGCCTTGCTGTCCTTCGGTTTCGGCCCCGCGATGACGGTCACCACCGACCTGATCATGGCCTCCGCGCCGCCCGAGCGCACCGGCGCCGCGTCGGCGCTGTCCGAGACCGGCAGCGAACTCGGCATGGCGCTGGGCATCGCGATCCTCGGCAGCATCGGCACCGCCGTCTACCGGATCGGCGTCATCGAAGGCACCCCGGCCGGGATCCCGCCCGAGCTGGCCACCGTCGCGCACGACACCCTCGGCGGCGCGGTCACCATCGCCGCCGAACTGCCCCCTGGCACCGCGGAGCAGTTGCTGACCGTCGCGAGGACCGCGTTCACCGACGGCTTCCACGTCAACTCGTGGATCAGCGTCGCGCTCACCGCCGGGCTGGCCGTGCTCTCCGTGGTGCTGCTCCGCCACGTCCGCCCGGCCACCGAGAACACCACAGACACCACCGAAGACGCCCGTGTCCACTGAACACCAGGAGGGGATTCCCATGTCCGACAACCGGTTCCAGATCGCCGTGCTCACCGCGAGTGTCCGGGAAGGACGGTTCGGCCCGGTGGTCGCGGAGTGGTTCACCGGCCAGGCCGCGCGCCACCCCGAAATCACGGTGGACCCGATCGATCTCGCGGAGATCCCGTATCCCGGCGAGGAACTGTCGCGACGGCTGGCCGCCGCCGACGGGGTCGTGCTGATCACGCCCGAGTACAACCACAGCTTTCCCGGACCGCTGAAGATCGCGCTGGACTCGATCGGGGACGAGCTGCGTGGCAAGCCGGTCGCCTTCGTCAGCTACGGCGGGCTCTCCGGCGGCCTGCGCGCGGTCGAGGCCCTGCGTGTGGTGCTGGCCGAACTGCACGCGGTCACCGTGCGCGAGACCGTCAGCATCCACAGCGCCTGGGCGCAGTTCACCCCCGACGGCGAGCCCAAGGACGCCAAGGCGGTCAACGACGCGGCCACGGTCATGCTCGGCCAGCTGGTGTGGTGGGCGCGGGCGCTGCGTACGGCCCGCGCCACGCACGCCTACGGCAGCTGAGCACCGGCCCGGGGGAGACCGTCCGGTTTCCCCCGGGCCACCAGCGCCTCGATCCCGTCGAGCAGCCGGTTGAGCCCGAAGTCGTAGGCCTCGGCCGCGGCGTCGCGCGCGTCCAGTTCGAACCCGCCGTTCTCCCAGACTTCGACGATGGTCGGGCTGGCCGCTTGGTCGAAGTACTCGTCCCAGAACACCTGCCGCTGGTGCCACCAGGTGTCGGTGCTCTGCCCGGTGACCCGCTCCAGGTAGGCGGTGTCGGCCTCGACGGCGGCGTTCGACTCGACGAAGGTCGCGATGCTCGCCGCGGCCGCGGCCATCTGCCGATGCGTCAGCCCGATCCCGGCGATGGTGGACAGCAGGTACTCCTGGCGCCGGATGACGCTCGGCCCGAGCGCGGGCCGCGTCATCGACACCTGCCGCAGCCACGGGTGCCGCCGATAGGCCTCGCGTGTGCGCTCGGAATACAGCCCGACCTGCGCCCGCCAGCCCTCGGGCCGCGGCTCGCCGGGACCGGGCAGGCCGAATTCACCCAGCGCCTCGTCGACCATCAGGTCGATCAGCTCATCCTTCGCCGGCACGTAGGAGTAGAGCGTCATCGTGCCCGCGCCCAGTTCCTTGGCCACCCGGTGCATCGACGCCGCGGACAGCCCGTCGGCATCGGCCACCCGGATCGCCGTGGCCACGATGCCGGCCAGGCTCAGCCTCGGCTTGCGGCCCCTGGCCGGTTCCGGCTCGGCCAGCCGGTCCCGCCAGAGCAGCCGCAGGCTGCGGTCCGGGTCGCCGCCTCCACTGTGTTCCACCGTCACGGCACTGGATCCTACATTCTCGTATGGTGTACGCTAGTTGTTCTCGTATGGCATACGAAAAGGAGTGGGGAATAGTGACGATTCTGGTCACGGGCGCCACCGGCAGCGTCGGCCGCCTGGTCGTCGACGAGCTGGTGGCACTGGGGGCGCCGGTGCGGGCGCTGACCGTGAACCCGGAGAAGGCGGCGCTGCCGGCGGGGGTGGACGTGGTCACCGGTTACCTCGGCCGTCCCGAGACGCTGCCCGCCGCGCTCAAGGGGGTCGACACGGTGTACCTGGCGCCCCTGCCGGACACGGTGCGGGAGTTCACCGAGCTGGCGCGCGAGGCGGGCGTGGGCCGTGTCGTGGCGTTGTCCGGGAGCAACGCCGACGAAGAGGAACGTGAAGGCTCCAGCGGAGCGCACTACATCAAGGTCGAACGCGCGGTGGAGGCGGCGGGCTTCGACTGGACCTTCCTGCGTCCCGGCGTGTTCGCCAACAACACACTGGGCTGGGCCGACGAGATCCGCGCCAGCCGCACGGTCAGCGCCGCCTATCCCGACGCCGCGCAGACCCCGATCGACCTGCGCGACATCGCCAAGGTCGCGGCCAAGGTGCTCACCGAAAGCGGGCACACCGGCCGCAAGATCACCCTCAGCGGGCCCGAGTCGATCACCCAGGCCGGGCAGGTCGCCGCGATCGGCGCGGCGCTCGGCACCGAGATCGAGTTCAACGAGCTGACCAGGGCAGAACACCGCCGGCTCTGGGTCGACTACGGCATTCCCGGCGAAGTGGCCGACTGGCTGCTCGACGGCTTCGCTGAAGCCACCGAACACCCCCAGATCCCCGAGCCCGGCTACGAGGAACTGATGGGCGAACCGGGCACCACCTTCCAGCAGTGGGCCCTCGACAACGTGGAGGCCTTCCGCTGATGCACCGGATCGACCACATCCGGATCACCGGGGCCAGGGAGAACAACCTCAAGAACGTCTCGCTGAGCATTCCGAAGCGGCAGATCACCGTGTTCACCGGGGTGTCCGGCTCCGGCAAGTCCTCCATGGTGTTCGACACCATCGCCGCCGAGGCCCAGCGCCAGCTCAACGAGACCTTCACCGCGTTCGCGCGGAACTTCCTGCCCAGCTACGGCCAGCCGGACCTCGACGAGATCGACAACATCTCGGCCGCGGTCATCATCGACCAGAAGCGCCTCGGCGGGAACTCGCGCTCCACCGTCGGCACCATCACCGACATCAACCCGTTGCTGCGCCTGCTGTTCTCGCGAGCCGGGCAGCCACACGCCGGCTACTCCAACGCGTTCTCCTTCAACGACCCGCAGGGCATGTGCCCGGAGTGCGAGGGCCTCGGCCGGTCCGTGCAGCTGGACCTGGACAAGTTCCTCGACCGGTCGAAGTCGCTGAACGAGGGTGCGGTCCAGCACCCCGACTTCGCCGTCGGGGGCTGGGTGCTGGGCACCTACACCGGGTCGGGCTTCTTCGACAACGACAAGCCGCTGGCCGACTACGACGAAGCCGAGTGGCAGCAGCTGCTGCACGGCGAGGGCAAGCTGGTCATGCAGTGGCAGGGCGGGTCGATGAACGCCAGGTACGAGGGCCTGGTCGACCGGTTCACCCGGCTCTACATCAAGAAGGACGGCATGTCCGACCGCAACCGCGAGATCTTCCTGCGGTTCGTCACCTCGCGGGTGTGCCCGGTGTGCGAGGGCACGCGGCTGGCCAGGGCCGCGCTCGACAGCCGGATCGACGGCTACAACATCGCCGACTTCACCGCGATGGAAGCCGGTGAGCTGGTCACCGTGCTGGGCAAGCTGGAGGTGCCGACGGCGAAGACGGTGCTGGACAGCCTCATCGACCGGATCGGGAACCTGGTCGCCATCGGGCTGGGCTACCTCAGCCTCGACCGCGAGACCACCACGCTCTCCGGTGGCGAGTCGCAGCGGATCAAGATGGTGCGGCACCTGTCGAGCAGCCTCACCGAGATGATGTACATCTTCGACGAGCCCAGCGTCGGGCTGCACGCGCGTGACGTGCACCGGCTCAAGGAACTGCTGGTCAAGCTGCGGGACAAGGGGAACACCGTGCTCGTGGTGGAGCACGACCCCGACGTGATCGCGATCGCCGACCACGTGGTGGACATGGGCCCGTACGCCGGAGCACGCGGCGGCGAGGTGGTGTTCGAGGGCAGCGTCGCCGAACTGGCCGAGGCGGACACGCTCACCGGGCGGTTCCTGCGCAACCGGCTGCCGCTGAAGACCGCGCCGCGGCAGCCGTCCGGCTGGTACACGGTGGAGCACGCGACCAGCCACAACCTCAAGGACGTCACGGTGAAGTTCCCCGCCGGGGTGCTCACCGTGGTCACCGGGGTCGCGGGCTCGGGCAAGAGCTCCCTGGTCAACGACGCCTTCCTGGCCGAGTACCCGGACGCCATCGTGATCGACCAGGCCGCGGTCGGCACCTCGCGGCGGTCCAACACCGCCACCTACACCGGCCTGCTCGACGGCATCCGGAAGCTGTTCGCCAAGGCCAACGGCGTCAGTCCCTCGCTGTTCAGCGCGAACTCGAAGGGCGCGTGCGAGAACTGCCAGGGCCTCGGCGTGATCTACACCGACCTGGCGTTCATGGACGGGCTCAAGTCGGTGTGCGAGATCTGCGACGGGCGGCGGTTCTCCGACGACGTGCTCGAGCACAAGCTGCGTGGCCGGTCGATCAGCGACGTGCTGGAGATGACCGCGGCCGAGGCGGTCGAGTTCTTCACCGAGAAGAAGCTGCGTGAGGTGCTGCGCGCGGTCAACGACGTCGGGCTCGACTACCTGAAGCTGGGACAGCCGCTGAGCACGCTGTCCGGCGGCGAGTGCCAGCGCATCAAGCTCGCCACCGAACTGCACAAGGCGGGCTCGATCTACGTGATGGACGAGCCGACCACCGGGCTGCACATGTCCGACGTCGGGCACCTGCTGGAGATCATGGAACGGCTGGTCGCCCAAGGGAACACGGTGATCGTGATCGAGCACAACCTGGACGTGATCCGCAACGCCGACTGGATCATCGACCTCGGCCCGGAAGGCGGCAGCGGGGGCGGGACCGTGTTGTTCGAAGGCCCGCCCGCGGACCTGCTCGAGGCCACCGGCTCCTACACCGCGGACTTCCTGCGGCAGGACCTGGCTTCGTGATGTAGGTCAGGGACAGTCCTAGAGGGGTGGCAGGCTGAGCGTCATGACCGACGCGAAGCCTGCCACCGCTCGGCTGCTCAGCCTGCTGTCCCTGCTGCAGACCCCGCGCGAATGGCCGGGCAGCGAACTGGCCGCGCGCCTCGGCGTCAGCCCGCGCACCATCCGCCGTGACGTCGACCGGCTGCGCGACCTCGGTTACCCGGTCGAAGCCAGCATGGGCGCCGAGGGCGGCTACCGGCTGGTCGCCGGCGCGGCCATGCCGCCACTGTTGCTGGACGACGAAGAGGCCGTCGCCATCGCGTTCGGCCTGCGCACCGCGGCGGGCAACGCGATCGCCGGCATCGAAGAGGCCTCGGTGCGCGCGCTGACCAAGCTCGAACAGGTGCTGCCCTCACGGCTGCGCTACCGCGTCGGCGCGCTCAGCGGTGCCACCGTGCCCGCGCTGACCCCAGGCACGCAGACCGTCGACCCGGCGGTCCTGACCGTGATCGCCGCGGCCATCGCCAACCGCGAACGGCTGCGCTTCACCTACGTCACCAACGAAGGCACCGAAGCCAAGCGCCACACCGAACCCCACCGGCTCGTCTCCGCCGGGCGCCGCTGGTACCTGGTCGCCTTCGACCTCGACCGCGACGACTGGCGCATCTACCGCGCCGACCGCGTCCGCGACCCGCTCGGCACCGGCGCCCGCGCCCAGCCCCGCGAACTGCCCGCCGAGGACGCCGCCACCTACCTCACCAGCAAGATGTACTCGCTCGTGCCGACCTACGAAGCCGAAGCGACCCTGCACCTGCCGATCGAGCAGGCCCGCGCCCGCCTCGGTGACGCCGCCGACCACCTCGAAGCCATCGACGAGCACAGCTGCCGCCTGCACGGTTACGGCGACACCCTGGACTGGCTGGCCTCCCGGCTGGTCATGCTCGGCTGCGAGTTCGAAGTGCACGGCCCGCCCGAGCTGATCGACCACCTGAAGGAGCTCGCCGCCAGGGTCACCCGCGGGGTCGGTTGCCACGGCGAACCGGGCAGTGCTGTGATTTCCCCATGACGGCAACCGAAACCCACGCCGCGATCGAGGCGGTCTGGCGGATCGAGGCGGCCCGGCTGATCGCCGGGCTGGCCCGGCTGGTGCGCGACGTGGGCCAGGCCGAGGAACTGGCGCAGGACGCGCTGGTGGCCGCGCTCGAGCAGTGGCCGGAAAGCGGCGTGCCGCGCAATCCCGGCGCCTGGCTGATGACCATCGCCAAACGGCGTGCCATCGACCAGATCCGCCGCCGCGAAACCCTCGAGCGCAAGATCGAGGTGCTCGGCCACGACATGGAAACCGACGCGCCCAACGCGCCGGAGGACGCCGTGCTGCACGGCGAGGACATCGGCGACGACCTGCTGCGCCTGGTGTTCACCGCCTGCCACCCGATCCTGAACACCGAGGCCAGGGTCGCGCTCACGCTGCGCATGCTCGGCGGCCTGACCTCCAAGGAGATCGCCCGCGCCTTCCTCGCCTCCGAATCCACCGTGCAGCAGCGGATCGTGCGCGCCAAGCGCACCCTCGCCGAAGCCAAGGTGCCGTTCGAGGTCCCGGAGGAATCCGAGCGCGCCGAACGGCTCGCCTCGGTGCTCGAAGTGATCTACCTGATCTTCAACGAGGGCTACTCCGCCACCGCGGGCGACGACTGGATGCGGCCCGCGCTGTGCGAGGAAGCGCTGCGGCTCGGCCGCGTGCTCGCCGAGCTGACCCCGAAGGAACCCGAGGTGCACGGCCTGGTCGCGCTGATGGAGATCCAGGCCTCCCGCGCCCGCGCGCGCACCGGCCCGAACGGCGAGCCGGTGCTGCTGCTCGACCAGGACCGCACCCGCTGGGACCAGCTGCTCATCCGCCGCGGCCTCGACGCGCTGGAGCGAGCCGAATCCGCCGGTGCCCCGCTCGGGCCGTACGGGCTGCAAGCCGCGATCGTGGCCTGCCACGCCCGCGCCCGCACGGCCGAGGAAACCGACTGGCGACGCATCACCGAGCTGTACGACGAACTCGCGCGCATCTCCGGCTCACCGGTGGTCGAGCTGAACCGGGCCGTGGCCCACTCGATGGCCTTCGGCCCGGCCGCCGGGCTCGCCCTGGTCGACCCGCTGCTCTCGGAATCCTCGCTGAAGAGCTACCACCTGCTGCCGTCGGTCCGCGGTGACTTCCTGGCCAAGCTCGGCCGCTTCGACGAGGCCCGCGCCGAATTCGAACGCGCCGCGGGCATGACGAAGAACGAACGCGAGCGCACGCTGCTCACCGATCGCGCGGCGGCCTGCGCCAGGGGAGAGGCGCCCGCTTAACGACGGTGGTACTCGACCACGGCGTCGCCGTGGGCGTAGCGCTCGCCGGCGAATTCGTGCGGGAACTCCGGAGTCAGCGCGCTGGCTTCGTCCAGCTGCCGCAGCTCCTCCGGCTCCAGGTCGAGCAACCGCAGGTTGTCCACGAGCTGGGCTTCGTTGCGAATACCGACAATCGGAATGGTCAGCGCCCGGTGCTGCTGCGCACGCAGCCACGCCAGCGCCACCTGGCTCGCGCTCGCCCCACGCGCGTCGGCCACGGCGTTGAGCGCGTCCGCGATGGCCAGCTCACGCTCGGAGATCTCGCTCCCGGCGCGGCGGCCGTCGGCCGGGCGTTCCCGGTCCGAGCCGTAGCGGCCGGTCAGCAGCCCACCGCCGAGCGGCGCCCAGCCGGTCACCGCGAGGTCCAGGGCCTTCGCCATCGGCAGCAGCTCACGCTCGACCGTGCGCTCGACCAGGCTGTACGGGATCTGGATCGCCGAGAACGGGGTCAGCCCGCGTTCCTCGGCGATGGTCACCGCACGCGAGACCAGCCACGCCGGGGTGTCGGAAATCCCCAGGTAGAGCACCTTTCCGGAGCGGACGAGGTCGTCGAGCGCGGTCACCACCTCCTCGATCGGGGTGTAGCCGTCCCAGATGTGCACCCAGTACAGGTCGAGGTAGTCGGTGCCCAGCCGCTTCAGGCTCGCCTCGACCGCGCGGCGCAGGCTCTTGCGGTGCGTGCCGCCCGCGTTGGGGTCGCTCGGGTCGCTGCTCAGCCCGTACTTGGTGCCCAGCACCCAGCGGTCACGATCGGGCTTGATCAACTCGCCGACCACGCGCTCGCTTTCCCCGCCGGCGTACCGGTTCGCGGTGTCCAGGAAGTTGCCGCCCGCCTCGGCGAACCGCTTGAGGGCACCGTCGGCCTCGGCGGCCGTCGCCACCCCGAGGCCGGGGTAGCCGAACATCATCGTGCCCAGGCACAGCTCGGACACTCGCACGCCGCTGCGGCCGAGCAGGCGGTATCGCATGGTGGTCATGCGGTGATTATTCAAGCTTGACTATACGAGGTCAAGTGTCCACGGTCGTGTTCTTCGTGGTGGCGTCTAGTCCTGGTAGTCGCCGTTTTCCAGGCGGTCGGCGAACTCCGCGGCCCAGGTGGCTTCACCGTCGAGCTGGGCGGCCTCGAACCGGTAGCTCTCGGCGACATGACGCGGAATGGGCCCGCCCGCCAGGATCGAGCGGACCCCGGCGCGGATCGACTCCGCCCGCGCGCGCAGGTCCTCCGCGCGCTGCCGCATCGCTGGGGCCAGCTCGTCCGCCGGCAGGTGCGGGAAGAACGCCAGGCCCACCAGCAGCGGATGGTTCGGCACGCGGGTGTCCCACAGGTTCTCCCGCAGCAGCCGCTGGAACTCCTTCTCGCCGGCGTCGGTGAGCCGGTAGGTGGTGCGCTCGGGGCGCGCGCCCTGCCGGTCGGTCGCGACGACCTCGACCAGCTCCTCCTTCTCGAGGGACTTCAGCGCGTTGTAGATCGAGCCCGGCGCGACGTTGGCCCATTCGTCCGCACCCCACGACAGCAGCTCGCGGCGCAGGTCGTAGCCGTGCACCGGGCCGGTTTCGCGGAGCGCGCCGAGCACCAGCAGCCGCGTGGTCCCCGCCATCAGCCGTTCCGCCCGCTCATGCGCACAGATTACTCAGCGTCCCCGGCGCCGTTCGATCCGGAACTGTCGGTGCGGGGTGCTTCAGTTCGTCGTGAGGGTGACCAAACCACTTCGACGAAGGGGATCCCATGGGGGAGTACACAGCTTTGAACGGCACGCGGACCTGGTTCGACGTGCGCGGCGAGGGCGAGCCGGTGGTGCTGCTGCACGGCGGTTTCAGCGACAGCCGCGAGTTCACCGGCAACCTGGACGCGCTCAACGAGCACTTCCGCGTCCACCGGTTCGACCGCCGCGGCCACGGGCGCACCGCCGACGCGCCCGGCTCGATCACGCACCAGCGGATGACCGAGGACACCATCGCCTTCCTGGAGCAGGTGGTGCGCGGCCCGGCGCGGCTGGTCGGCTACAGCGACGGCGGGTTCATCGCGCTGCTGACCGCCCTGCGGCGCCCCGAGCTGGTCAGCGGGCTGGTGCTGATCAGCTCCGCGTTCGCCGCCGACGGGTTCATGATGCAGCCCGATCCCGACGGCGAGATGCCGCAGGAGGTGATCGACCACTACGCCGAGGTGTCCCCGGACGGCGCGGAGCACTTCCCTGTGGTGTTCCGGAAACTGACCGACCCGGCCAATCCCGACCCGTCCCGCACCGCCGAGGACCTGGGCCGGATCGAGTGCCAGACGCTGGTCGCCGCCGCGGACGACGACCTGGTCCACGCCGAGCACACCCTGGCCCTGTACCGGGGACTGCGCGAGGCCCAGCTGGCGGTGATCCCCGGCGCGTCCCACGCGATCCTGCACGACCAGCCCGAGCTGACCACGGCGGTGGTCACCCGGTTCCTCACCACCGAGCCGAAGCCGACGCTGATCCCGATCCGGCGTGCTCAGGCACTGGCGCCGTAGGCGATGGTCAGCGTTACGGCGGCCCCGGTGCAGGCGAAGGTGCGCAGATGATTCCACGCGGTCCAGCGGGGCAGGTAACGCTCCCGCCAGAAGGTCGTGCCCTCCGCGCTCTGGGCGTCCACCGCGTCCAGCGCGTTGTTCAGCGGCACGTTGAACACGCTGGTGACGGCGAACATGCCGAGCACCAGCAGCAGCGCGCCGCCGAGCCGCCACCCGCCGCCCGCCTGCGCGGAGAACGGCGTGACCACCACCAGGAACAGGCAGATCACCGTGGTGCCACCGAAAACCAGGCCGAACAGCGGGTTGAGGATCCGCCGGTTGACCCCCTGCATCGCGGTGATGCCCTGGGCCGGTGGCAGCGTGCCCAGCACCCGCATCATGAACGTGGAGAAGACGAAGAACAGGCCACCGTTGAGGCCCGCGCCGACGGCGGCGGCCAGGGTGAGTCCGGAAATCAGGGCGTCAGGCATGGTGGGCTCCTCGGAGGGCGCTGGGAAAGGAGAATTTCACAGTCGGCGGTAGGCGTGGGCGAGTTCGGGCACGAACTCCTCGAACCGGGTCGCGGTGGTGTTCCCGGTAGTGCGCGTGGCGGAGACCGTGCCGTCGCTGAACGCGGCCGTCATCTCCACGTGCAGGCGTGCCGCGTTCGCCGAAAAACCCGCCTGCCGCAGGGTTTCGGCCATTTCCGCGGCGGGCATCGGCACGTACGGCAGTTCGGGCATACCGAGCGCCTCGCCGAGGATCCGGGTCGCCTCGGCGTAGCTCAGGTCGCGCTCGCCGAGCAGTTCCCGCACCACCACTCCGGCCCAGTCCCGCTTGCGCAGGGCTTCGGCGGCGACCTCGGCGATGTCGCGGGCGGCGATCATCGGGATCTTCGCCTCCGGCGCCACCGAGTCGGCGTTGATCCCGGCCGTCTTGATCAGCCCGAGCGCGGCGTGGAAGTTCTCGAAGAACGACCCCGGCCGCAACAACAGCACGCTGGTGTTTTCCAGCGAACGCAGGCGCCGTTCCTGGGTGTGCAGGCTGGTGATGAAGCCGGTGCCCGACGGCCGGTCCGCGCCCACACTGCTCAGCGCGACAACATGCGGCACGCCGGTCCGGCGGATCGCCTCGACGATCGCCTCGCCCTTGCGGTCCTGCTCGGCGTGGTAGTCCTCGACCTCCGGGGAGGTGTGCAACAGCGTGTACGCCGCGTCCGCACCCCGGAAAGCCTCGGTGAGGAAGTCCGGGTCCGCCGCGTCGCCAACGGCCGGCTCGGCACCGGCGGCCCGCAGCGGCGCCAGCTTCTCCGCGGAACGGCCCACGGCCCGCACCGGCTCGCCTGCCGCCAGCAGCAGTTCGGTGACCTTGCCGCCGGTGTTCCCGGTCGCGCCCAGCACGGTGATCGTCATGGTGTCCTCCTGGATGGGTTCTTTGCTGTGCGTCCAACTATGGAGCGGTTCGGCTGGACAAACCATGACCGTGCATCGCGGTTTCCTGCTCGTTCGTCCAGGCGCCGTGGACGGACGGTTATCGCAGGCCGCATACTCGGCAACCATGAAGACGGGCGACATTCCGGCGCCGGCGGATCCACTCGGCGAAGCACTGCACTTCCTGCGGATGAGCGGTGCGTTCTACTGCCGGTCCGAACTCAGCGATCCCTGGCACGTGGCGATCCCGGCGATCCGCGACTGCCTGTGGTTCCACGTCGTGACCACGGGCAGCTGCACGCTGGGCGTCGAAGGCGCCGAGCCACGCGAACTGCGCCCCGGCGACCTCGCGCTGGTCCCGCACGGCCGCGGGCACACGCTCTGGACCGACGCCGCGCTGCCGCCGTCGGCGATCGAGAAGCTGCCGCACGAGTACGTCAGCGACCGGTACGCCGTCCTGCGGCACGGTGGTGGTGGCACGGTCGGCGGCATCATCTGCGGTGCGGTCCGGTTCGACCACCCGGCCGCGGCGAAGCTGCTCGAACTGCTGCCCCGGCTGATCCACGTGGCCGCCGCCGACTCACCGCACGGCGAATGGCTGCAGAGCAGCCTCCGGTTGATGATCGCCGAGGCCGCCCAGCCGCGCCCCGGCGGGGAAACGGTGATCACGCGGCTGTCGGACATCCTGGTCATCCAGGCGATCCGGTCATGGATGGAGACCGATCCGGTGGCGCGCACCGGCTGGCTCGGCGCCCTGCAGGACCGGCAGATCGGGCGCGCCATCTCGCTGATCCACCGCGACGCCGCGCGCGACTGGACCGTGGCGTCGCTGGCCGACGAGCTGGCCATGTCGCGCTCGGCGTTCGCCGCGCGCTTCACCGAGCTGGTCGGCGAACCGGCGATGCACTACGTGACGCGGTGGCGGATGAACGTCGCGCTGACCAGCCTGCGTGAGGAGGGAGCCACCGTCGCCGAACTGGCGGGCAAGCTCGGCTACCAGTCCGAGGCGGCGTTCAGCCGGGCGTTCAAGCGCGTGGTCGGGGTGTCGCCGGGATCGGTGCGCAATCGCGGACCAAGTAGGACCGAAGCTGACCTACTTGCCTTCTAGCTTGGTGTCAGTCCGAACGACACCGAGGAGCGCAGCCATGACCAGCAAGACCGCCGCCGTGAACGGGGTTCCCGCCGGGTACACCGCCGTCACCCCGTGGATCATCTCGCCCGACACCGGCAAGCTGATCGAGTTCGCCACCGCGGCCTTCGGTGCCGAGGAGTTGTTCCGCGTCGCCGACGAGCACGGCTACATCGGGCACGCCGAGTTCAAAATCGGCGACGCCATCGTGATGGCCTTCGACAAGCGGCCCGACTGGCCGGACACGCCCGCGTTCCTGCGCCTGTACGTGGCCGACTGCGACGCCACCTACGAGCGCGCGCTCGCGGCGGGCGGGCGGTCGTTCACCCGGCCGACCACCGCGCCCTTCGGCGACCGGGTGTGCCGGGTGCTCGACCCGTTCGGCAATCTCTGGTGGGTGCACACCCGCGTGGAGGACGTGGACCCGGCCGAGCTCGAGCGCCGCGCCGCCGACCCGGAATGGGTGGCGGCGATGGAGTACCTGCAGAGCGCGAACCTCGCCGAACGCGGAAGGTGATCGCCCGCGTTCGGTCCTAGCTTGCCGCCATGACCGACACCCAGCCACACCCGTTCCGCATCGACGTCCCGGAGGCCGCGCTGGACGACCTCCGGGCCAGGCTGGCGGCCGCGCGCCTGCCCGACCAGCTGCCCGGCACCGGCTGGACGTACGGCGTGCCGCTGGAGAGGCTCACCGAACTCGCCGAGTACTGGCGGACCGGGTACGACTGGCGGCGGCACGAACGCGAACTCAACCGGTTCGACCAGTTCACCACCACCATCGACGGCCAGCGCGTGCACTTCTTCCACGTCCGGTCCCCGGAACCCGGCGCGCTGCCGCTGCTGCTGACCCACGGCTGGCCCGCCTCGGGCGCCGAGTTCGCCGAGCTGATCGGCCCGCTGACCGATCCCCGCGCGCACGGCGGTGATCCCGCCGACGCCTTCCACGTGGTGGTGCCGTCGATCCCCGGATACGGCTTTTCCGGGCCCACCACCGAAACCGGCTGGGACGTCACCCGCATCGCGCGGGCGTGGGCCGAGCTGATGCGACGCCTCGGCTACCACCGCTACGGCGCGCACGGCGGCGACTGGGGTGCGCGGATCTCCCCGGAACTGGCGCGCCTCGACGGCGAGCACGTGATGGGCCTGCACCTCAACGCGTTTGTCGCCTTCCCCGACAACGACATCGACGGCCTGACCGAACACGAACGGCAGGTCGCCGACGGACTGTCCAATTGGGACGGTGAGCGGACCGGTTACGCGCAGATTCAGGCCACCAGGCCGCAGACCCTGGCCTACGGCCTGGTCGACTCACCGACCGGCCTGCTCGCCTGGGACACCGAATGGTTCGACGCCTACGGTGACGACGTCGGCGGCATCAGCGCGGACCGGATCCTCACCATGGTCACCATCACCTGGCTCACCGGCACCGCTGGTTCCTCCGCGCGCCTCTACCGCGAAGGCGCCGCGAACTGGGCGCCGGACAAGCCGTTCTGCCCGGTGCCGACCGGGATCGCGGTGTTCCCCGGCGACGCCACCATCCGCCGGTTCGCCGAACGCGAGCACCGGGTCGTGCACTTCACCGAGTTCGACCGCGGCGGTCACTTCGCCGCGCTGCAGGTGCCGGACCTGCTCACCGGCGACCTCCGCGCGTTCTTCCGGGGCCTGCGATGATCACCGGGCCCGCTCGAACCAGCGGACCGGCCACACCACGCCGTAGACCTCCCGCACGGTGGGCATGTCCGCCAGCGGCTGGAAGCCCGCGTTCTCGGCGACCCGCTGCGAAGCGAGGTTCTCCGCGTGGGTGTACAGCCGCAGTTCGGTGATCGGCCACTGGTCCAGGGCGCGGGTGCACAGCTCCCGCAGCCCCCGCGTCGCCACCCCGCGACCGCGGGCGCCGGCGGCGACCCAGTAGCTGACCACCGCGGTGCTGCCGTTGCGCAGCGCGGCGAAATTGGCCAGGCGTTGCCCGGTTTCGGCGTCCACCGCGACAAAACCGAGCTCGTCGTCGGAGTTGTCGAGCCGGTCCAGTGCTTCGCGGAACTGCCCGGCGGTCAGCGTGGCGCGCTCGGTGGTGTAGCGCAGGATTCCGGGGTCGGTGACCTGGCGGACGTACCAGTCGGCGTCGTCGGCCGTCCACGACCGGAAGGCGATTTCAGCGGGCACGGGCGCTCCGGTCGTCGGTTCAGTAAGCTGATCGATCGATGACCCTAGTACTGCCAGGGCGGCTTCAAGCCTGTTTTGTGGTGGAAGCGGAAAAATTCGCCTGGTGGGGGGTTGACAATCCCGCGGCCGATGCGTCTTCGGCCGGGTTGCCCGGCGGGGAACCGGTGAGCCTGCGGGTCGCGCTCCCGGTGGCGGGTGAGGTGGTGCCCGCCGAGGTTCCCGCGATCCTGGTCGAACCGGAACCGGCGATCAGCGCACTGGCCGAGTGGTCGGCACCCGCCGACGCCGGGGCCTCGGTGCACGCGTGGTCCCGGATCGCCTCCGCGTTGCGCCGCGGTGTGCCGGTGGACGAACCGGAGCTGCCGACCGCCGGGCACGCTGCGCTCGGCCTGGACGGCACCACCATCTGGTCGGCACGCGCCACCATCGAAGCCGCGCGGCGCACCATCGGCAGCGACAATCTCGGCGGCAGCGGTAGCAGCGGCGGTGCCGGTGGCAGTACCGCTGGCTGCGGTGGCGGCAGCGGCAGACCGGGTGGCAGCGTTGGCGGAGGTGCCGCCGGGGCCACGGCGGGTGGCATCGTGCTGCGGCCCTACCAGCGGGCCGGGGTCGCCTGGTTGCAAGGGGCCGACGGCGGCGGTGTGCTTGCCGACGAAATGGGGCTCGGCAAGACCGTGCAGGCCATCGCGCTCCTCGCCGCCCGTCCTGGCGGGCCGCACCTGGTGGTCTGCCCGACCTCCCTGCTGGGCAACTGGACACGCGAACTCGCCCGGTTCGCGCCCGGCCTCACCTCCGTCGAGCTGACCAGCTACGGCAAGCTGCGCGCCGACGCCGAGCGGTTCGCCGCGACTGCGTGGGACGTGGTGGTGCTCGACGAAGCACAGCAGATCAAGAACCCCGACTCGCAGACCGCGCGAGCCGCGCGCACGCTCGACGCCCGGCTGCGCGTCGCGATGACCGGCACCCCGGTGGAGAACCGGCTCGACGAGCTGTGGTCGCTGCTCGCGTTCACCAATCCCGGCCTGCTCGGCACGCGCGCCCGGTTCCGCCGCCGGTTCGCCACCGCGGTGGAACAGCGGCGGTCCGACGCGGCCGCGGCGCGCCTGCACGAGATCGTCGGGCCGCACATCCTGCGCCGCCGCAAGCGCGACGTCGCCCCGGAACTGCCGCCCAAGCTGGAGGTCACCGTGGTCTGCCAGCTGACCGCCGAGCAGGAACGGCTCTACCGCGCCGCCATGGACAGCGCCTTCGGCAGCGGGCTCGGCTCCGGCATCGAGCGACGCGGCCGGATCCTGGCCCTGCTCACCCGGCTCAAGCAGCTCTGCAACCACCCCGAACCGGGCGCCGGCCAGCTCGGCGGCCGGTCCGGCAAGCTCGACCGCGTCACCGAGATGCTCACCGAGATCGCGGACAACGGCGACCGCGCGCTGGTGTTCACCCAGTACCGCGAAACCGGGGAAATGCTGGCCCGGCACCTCGGCGCGCCGTTCCTGCACGGCGGGCTGTCCATCGCCGCGCGGGAACGGCTGATCCACCAGTTCCAGGAGGACGACGACAGCCCGCCGGTGCTGGTGCTGAGCCTGCGCGCGGCCGGGTTCGGCCTCAACCTGACCCGCGCCACGCACGTGGTGCACTACGACCGGTGGTGGAACCCGGCGGTCGAGGACCAGGCCAGCGACCGCGCCCACCGCATCGGCCAGACCCGCGCGGTCACCGTGCACACGCTGCTCACCGAACGCACGCTGGAGGAGACGATCGCCGAGCTGCACGCCGGGAAACGCGACCTGGCCGGGATCGCCACCGGGGAAACACGCACCATCGAAAACGACCTGGCCAAGCTCTCCGACGAACGCCTGCGCGAGGTCCTGGAACCGGGAGCGCGCCGGTGAACGGCGAATTCGGCACCACCGCCTGGGGCCGCGACTGGGTGCGCCTGGCCGAGCCGACCTCGGTGACCCGCCCGGACTCACGCCTGCCCAAAGCGCGTTCGCTGGCGCGGCGCGAGCAGGTGCACGAGGTCGCACTGGCACCGGGAACCGTCACCGCCACGGTCGACGGGCACCACGTGCGCCTCAGCGTTCCGTTGTGGGACAACAACATCCTCCACTCGGCAAGCGAGAAGCTGCACGGCGACGACCTGCCCGACGCCGCCCACGCCGACCTGCCACCCATGGGGGAGATCCGCGCGGACTGCGACTGCACGCAGCGCCGGAACCCCTGCCTGCACGCGCTGGCCACCTTCTACGAGGTCGCGCGGCGGCTGGACGAACGCCCGCGCCTGGCGCTGGTGCTGCGCGGCCTGACCACCACGGCCCCGGCACGCAACGCCACCCGCATCCCGCTCGGCCTGCTCGATCCGGCCACCTTCTACGGCTGAGCCTCTGCCAGGATCGAGCCGGTGCGCATCCTGTTCACCTTCGCCGGGGGCACCGGCCACTTCAATCCGCTCGCACCCATCGCCCGTGCCGCCGAAGCCGCCGGGCACCAGGTCGCCTTCGCCGGGCAGGAGGTCATGCTCGACACCGTGCGGGCCGCCGGGTTCACCGCCTTCGGCACCGGCGGCGACACCTTCGGCGCCCGCGAACGGCAGCCGCTGGCCGCGATCGACCTCCAGCGCGAGGAACTCGCCCTGCGCGAGGGCTACGCCAGGAAGGTCGCGGGGGAGCGGTGCCCGCGCATCCTCGAACTGTGCCGGGAATGGCGCGCCGACCTGGTGGTGTGCGACGAGGCGGACTTCGGCGCCGTGGTCGCCGCGGAGGCGCTGGGCCTGCCGCACGCCACCGTGCTGGTGATCGCCGCGGGCTCGCTGATCCGCCCCGACCTGGTCGGCGAGCCGCTCAACGAACTGCGGGCACGGCACGGGCTCCCGCCCGATCCCGGGATGGCGATGCTGGGCAGGCACCTGGTGCTCTCGCCGTTCCCGCCCAGCTACCGCAACCCGGACTTCCCGCTGCCCGCCACCGCGCACTCGCTCACGCTCGACCCGGTCGTGCCGGACGTGGCCGCACCCGGCTGGCTGCGCACCGACGCGCCCACCGTGTACTTCACGCTCGGGACCGTTTTCAACACCGAATCCGGCGACCTGTTCCAGCGCGTGCTCACCGGCCTCCGCGCACTGCCGGTCAACCTGGTGATGACCGTCGGCCCGCACATCGATCCCGCCGAGTTCGGGCCGCAGCCGGAATCCGTGCGCATCGAGCAGTACGTGCCGCAGGCGAGCCTGCTGCCCTGGTGCGCGGCGATGGTGTCACACGGCGGCTCGGGCAGCGTGCTCGGCGCACTCGCCCACGGCCTGCCGATGGTGCTGCTCCCGATGGGCGCCGACCAGCCGCACAACGCCGAACGCTGCGCCGAACTCGGGGTGGCCCGCGTGCTCGACGCGCTCACCGCGACCGCCGGCGAAATCGGCGCCGCGACCCAGGAAGTGCTGCGGGACAACAGCTATCGCGAAGCCGCCGCCCGGATGCGCGAGGAGATCACCGCGCTGCCGGGCGCCGGCCACGCCGTCCGCTTGCTCGAAGACCTGGTGCGGGGTCAGTAGTAACCCTCGACGGGCACGCGGGCCTCGTCGTAGAGCGCGGGACCCTCCAGCGGCACGGGCGGGAAGTCACCACCGGGCTTGAGGCCGAGCAGCTGCTCGGTCGACAGTGCGTAGACCACCCGCCCGAGCCCGGACCGCTGGATCGCGCCGGTGCACATGCCACACGGCTGGCAGCTGGTGTACATCGTGGTCGCCGCCGCGGTTTCCGCGTCCAGGTGCTGGGCCGCCCACCGCGCCAGCTTCAGCTCCGGGTGGGCCGTGATGTCGTTGTCGGTGAGCGAGGTGTTGTGGTCCTCGGCGAGCACCGTGCCATCGGGCCCGGCCAGCAGCGAGCCGAACGGCGGATTGCCGCCCGCGCGGGCCTTGGCCGCCAGCGCGATGGCCCGGCGCAGCAGGGTGTCGTCGATCATCGGGTCAGCTCCCAGTTGTCGGCCACGGCCGCGAGTGCGTGCCAGGCGATTTGCGGGTGGCGGGTTTCCTCCGGATCACCGCCGAACGGGTCGAGCACCACCGTCTCGGCACCGAGCCGCTCCAGCTCACGCAGATCGGCGGTGATCTGCTCGATCGTGCCCTCCCCGGCGAGCCTGCCGGGCTCGTCGACCGGCGACTCGGTCAGGCGGAGGATGATCCGCGGGGCGAACGCGGGCATCGGACGGCCTTCCGCGGCGGCCGCCTCACGCAGCCTGCCGAGCCTGTCACGCAGCCACGGCACCGTGTTGCGCAGCGGATGCCAGGCGTCACCGAGGCGCGCGGCCCGCCGGATCGCGGGATCGCTGTTGCCGCCGATCCAGATCGGGATCTGCTCGGTGCGGTAGTCGTCCTTGTCCTCCCACGCCGCCCGCATCGCCCGCAGGTACTCGTCGGTCAGCTTCCCGCGCCGCTCGTACCGCACGCCCAGCGCCTCGAACTCCTGCCGCGCCCAGCCCACGGCCATGCCCAGCACCAGCCGCCCGCCGCAGAACTCGTTGAGGTTGGCGGCCATCCGGGCGGTGAGCAGCGGGTGCCGGTAGGGCGCGAGCAGCACGGTGGTGCCCAGCCGCAGCCCGGTCTGCCCGGCCAGCCACGACAGCGTGGTGAACGGCTCGTAGAACGGCGGCGGGTACTGCTCGGCCACGTCGGGCGTGAGCACCAGGTGGTCGGAGACCATCAGCAGGTCGTAGCCGAGCCCTTCGACCACCTGCGCCCAGCCGCGCAGCTTTCCCGGGTCGGTGCCCGGGCCGAAATTGGGGACGTTGACACCTATTCGCACAGGTCACAGGCTAGGAGCCGGACCAGGATCGGGGAAGGGACCGCTCCCGGTGTATCCGGCGGATCGCCGTGGATCTGCCGGTATCTTCGGCCGATGACCGAGAATCTCGACGCGACCGACTGGGCCATCCTGGTCGAGCTCCAGCGGGACGGCCGCCTCCCGCTCACCGAACTGGGCAAGCGGGTCAGCCTCAGCGCCTCGGCGGCCACCGAACGCGTCAAGCGGCTCGAGGCGGCGGGCGTGATCACCGGCTACCGCGCCACCGTCGACCTCGGCAAGGCCGGGTACCCGGTGCTGGCCGTGGTCCGGCTGAAGTACCCGGGCAGCAGGCACGGCCCGCTGCACAAGCTGCTCGCCGAGCGCCTGGAGATCCTCGAATGCCTGCGCACCACCGGCGACGACTGCTACACGCTCAAGGTCGCCGCCGCTTCGATGAGCCAGCTGGAACGGCTGATGGACGAGCTGGCGCAGTTCGGCAGCACCACCACGAACGTGGTCTACCGCCAGACGCTGCCGTTCCGCGGACCTCAGGCGCCGCCGGCTGTCGATCCGGACTGATCCCGTTCGTGTAGGGGGTGAGAACCGAGCCTGAGGAGGCACACCATGAAGCAGTACCTGCTCAACATCCAGCAGCCCGTCGGCGACCCGCCACCCCCGGAGGTGCTGGAGCCGATCATGCGTGAGCTCAACGCGGTCAACGACGAGATGCGCGCCGCCGGGGCCTGGGTGTTCGCCGGCGGGCTGCACGGGCCCGAGGCCTCGTCGGTGGTCCGCGCCGACGGCGGCGAGGTGATCGTCACCGACGGGCCCTACATCGAAGGCAAGGAGTTCGTCGGCGGCTTCACCGTGATCCGGGCCGCCGACCTCGACGAGGCGCTGGCCTGGGCCGGGAAGGTGACCAGGGCGCTGGGCCTGTCGATCGAGGTCCGCCCGTTCCACGACTCCTGATGCGCGCCGAGATCGACCGCGTCTTCCGCGAGGAGTACGGCCGCGCCGTCGCGGTCCTGGTCCGCGTTTTCGGCGACATCGACCTCGCCGAGGAGGCGGTCCAGGACGCGTTCGGCGAGGCCGTGCGCCGCTGGCCGTCCGCTGGGCTCCCGCCGAGCCCGGCGGGCTGGATCATCACCACCGCGCGCAACCGCGGCATCGACCGGCTCCGCCGCGAAGCCACCCGCGCCGACCGGCACGCCGAAGCCGCCCTGCTGCACGCCAGGACCGAAGAACCCGAGGAGGGCGCCGTGCGCGACGACCGGCTCCGCCTGATCTTCACCTGCTGCCACCCGTCGCTGGCGGTGCCCGCGCAGGTGGCGCTCACACTGCGCCTGCTCGGCGGGCTGACCACCGCCGAGATCGCCCACGCCTTCCTGGTGCCCGAGCCGACCATGGCGCAGCGGCTGGTCCGGGCCAAGGGCAAGATCCGCAAGGCGGGCATCCCGTACCGGGTGCCGCACGAGGCCGACCTGCCCGGCCGCCTGCGAGCCGTGCTCACCGTGGTCTACCTGATCTTCAACGAGGGCTACGCCGCCAGCTCCGGCGACCGGCTGGTGCGCGAGGACCTGTGTGCCGAAGCCGTGCGGCTGGGCAGGCTGCTGGCCGGGCTGATGCCGGACGAGCCCGAGGTGCTGGGCCTGCTCGCGCTGATGCTGCTGACCGAGTCCCGCCGGGCCGCGCGCACCACCGCCGACGGCGAACTGGTGCTGCTGGCCGACCAGGACCGCACCCGCTGGGACCGCGCGCTGATCACCGAGGGACAGGAGCTGGTGCGCCGGTGCCTGCGCCGCAACCGGCCCGGCCCGTACCAGCTCCAGGCCGCGATCAACGCCGTGCACAGCGACGCGCCGACGGCCGCGGCCACCGACTGGGCGCAGGTAGTCCAGCTCTACGACCAGCTGCTGGCCGTCGCACCGGGGCCGGTGGTGGCGCTGAACCGGGCGATCGCGGTGGCCGAGCTGTCCGGCCCGGCCACCGCACTGTCCCTTGTGGACGAACTGGACCTCGGTGCCTACTACCTGTTCCACGCCGTCCGCGCCGACCTGCTGTGCCGCCTCGGCCGTCGTCGCGAGGCCGCCGAGGCCTACGACGCGGCGATCCCGCTGGCGGAGAACGCCGCCGAACGCCGCCTGCTCACCGAGCGCCGCGCGGCGCTCAGCTGAGCAACCCCGCCTCGTGCAGGTGGTCGAAGACCAGGCGGCCCACGGGGGAGAGGCGGTCACGGTCGGCGTAGGTGAGCCAGCCGATCTCCTCGATCTCCTGGTTGGCGCGCAGCGTGCCCTCGTAGTCGGCGGTGTAGCAGGTCATCCGCACCTCGACCCCGGCGGCCTTGCCGTGGGCCTGCGCGCTGAACGTGCCGACCTCGGCCACCGTGCCGGGCACGATGGTGACCGTCAGCTCCTCTTCGACCTCGCGGGTGAGCGTCTGCAGGTCGGTCTCGCCGGGGTCGCGCTTGCCGCCGGGCAGGTAGTAGGTGTCCTTGCCCCGGGAGCGCGCGCCCAGGACCTTGCCGTCGCGGAGATGGATCCACGCGATCTTGTCGATGCTCACGCGGCGAGACAGTAGCGGGGCACGCCGGGCTTGTCAGCGAGCGAACTTCGCCACGGCGGCCGGGGTGACCGGGGTGAAGAAGTTGACGAGGTTTCCGTCGGGATCGCGGAACAGGAGTGAGCGGTTGCCCCAAGGCATCGTGGTGGGCTCGCCGACGAAGTCCGCCACCAAGCCGGTCAGCTTCCGGTGCACGCTGTCCACGTCCTCGACCAGGAACTCGAGGATGACGCTGCGATTGTCGGCCGGGTGGGCGGAGCCGGGCGCGAACAGCGGGACCGTGCGCGTGCTGGCGATCGCGAGGGTGCCCGAGGCGGTCCTGAGTTCCGCGAAGTCCTCGGTGGCCCACTCCGCGCGCACCGCGGTGGCGCGCTCGTAGAAGTCGACCAGCCGGGCGACATCGCCGGTGATGATGCGGATCGAGACGAAGTCCATGGGTTCTCTCCAGGGGTTGCCGGTGCTTGCCGACCGCACGCTACGACCGATACCGGGCGAAATCCGCCCGGTATCTCTGGAAGACTTCAGGGCATGTCCCGGCCGATCGCCCGCGTGCTCACCCTGCTGGAGCTGTTGCAGTCGGGAGGCGTCCGGACCGTGGGTGAACTCGCCGGACGGCTCGGCGTGGACGAGCGCACGGTGCGCCGGTACGCCGACCACCTCATCGACCTCGAGGTGCCCGTCGAATCGGTGCGCGGCCGCCACGGCGGTTACCGGCTCGCCCCCGGTTACCGCATGCCTCCGCTCATGCTGAGCGACGACGAAGCGCTCGCCGTGCTGCTCGGCCTGGTCGCCGCGCGCCGAGCCGGGCTGATGACGGCCGCGGGCACGGCGAGCGAGACAGCGGCGGCGAAGATCCGGCGGGTCCTGCCCGAACGGCTCCGGAACAGGCTGGACGCCGTGCTCGGCTCCATCGCCTTCACTTCCCCAGCCGGTGACGCGCCCGCCCCGGACACCGCGGTCCTGCTCGCCATCGCCGACGCGGTGAGGCACCACCGGCCGGTCTCGATCCGGTACACCACCGCCGACGGGCGGCACAGCGAACGCACGCTGCACCCGTACGGGCTCGTCGCCCACTCCGGCAAGTGGTACGTGACGGGCGCCGAACCCGCACTCGGCGAGGACCGGACCTTCCGGCTGGACCGCATCGCCAGTGCGAAGACCCTGCCCGGCTCGTTCGAGCCGGCGGGTGAACTCGACCTGGCCGAACGCGTCCTCACGGGATTCGCCACCGCTGAATACCGGCATGAGGTGACGCTGCGGATCCAGGGCACGGCCGAGCAGATCCGCACCCGGCTGCCCGCCAGCGTCGCGGTCGTGACGGAGTCGGACACCGCGCACTGGTCCCGCGTCGAACTGCGGGTGGACCGGCTCGACTGGCTGCCCGCCGTGCTCGCGTCACTGGACCTGCCGTTTGTCATCGAACGACCGGACGAACTCCGCGACCTCGTCGTGGCGCTTGCCGACCGGCTCACCCGATCGGCGACCAGCTGATCCCGGCGGGGTGGTCCGCGCACGCGAACGCGGGTCGTCGACCAGGTCGCCGCTGTGCAGGACGCCGTCCATCGCGCGGTGCCGCCACTGCGCGGTCGAGTCGTACAGCTCGGCGTCGGTGTCGACCTCGGAGACCAGCACGCCCGCGCGGTTGCGCGGCAGCCGCCCGGTGATGATGCCGTCGGCGCGCACAAAAAACGCGCCCCACGCGCTTTCCGGCGCCGACGAGTTCGGGCAGCTGATCCAAATGTGGTTCGCCGCGGCCGCCGGAATGTTCCCCGCGTGGTACGAGTGGAAAACCAGCTCGACGCCCGCCCGCTGGTATTCGCGGTACAGCTCCGGAAACCGGAATTCGTAACAGATCCACCGAAGCGCAGAACCGCTTGTCGTAGCGGTCGGCCAGTTCGCCGCTGTCGCTGACGATGTACAGGCTGTTGTCGAATCCGTCGTGACTGCCGAAGTCGGCGACCGCGTAACCGGACAGCGCGCATTCCGGGAAATGCACCACACGCGCACCCCGCCGGTGGGCGATGCGCACCTGCTGCCGTATGTGGCGCGCGTTGCGGCGGATGTCCGCGCTCACCGGGAACTGGCAGGTCGCCACCGTCAGCTTCGGCATGCGCCCAGGTTCCCACGGTCAACGGCGCCGGGGCAGCAGCAACGGCGTGGCGAGCAGCAGCACACCGGAGACGGTGATCGCGGCGAGCGGGCTGGTGAGCGTCGCGAGCACACCCCAGACCACCATGCACCCGGCCTGGGAAAGCTTGCTGCTGATGCTCCACGCGCTCAGCACCCGCGCGGCCTGCCCGGCGGGCGTGCGTTCCAGGCGTTCGGTCGCGTTGATCGGGTTGAACACGCCCATGCACACGATCAGCAGACCCTCCACCACGATCACGGTGAGCAAGCCCGGAACCCCCGGCTGGGTGAAGGCGAGCCCGAGCGGGAAGATCGAGCGCAGCCAGCCGGTGACCCGCAGGACGCGATCCCGCCCGAAGCGGGCGACCAGCCGCGGAGACAGCCGGGCCCCGGCGAAACCGCCGAGGCTGGGCAGGCCGAACGCGAGCCCGTACTGCCAGGCCGGGAACTGGTACTCGCCGAGCAGGAGCACCGCCATCAGCGGGCCGGTGGCCATGATCAGGCCGCCGACGGCCATCGAGTTGAGGAACAGCCGCCGCAGCACCGGCTCACCGAAGAGGAACCGCCAACCGGCGAGCAAGCCGGACTCGCGCCGAGAACCGGCCGAGGCGACGTCGCTGCCGCGGATGCGCAGGATGCCGAGCGCCGAGAACAGGAAGCTGACCGCGTCCACCGCGACCGTGACGGCCGGGCCGAGCAGGCCGATGAGCGCGCCGCCCAGCGGTGGTCCCGTCGCGGTCGCCACCCAGGTGGTGCCCTCGAACCGGCCGTTCGCGGTGAGCAGGTGGTCGCGCTGGACGAGGTGCTTGAGGTACGCGCCGGAGGCGGCGGTGAACACGATGCCCGCGGTGCCCGAGATGATCGACACAACCAGCAGTTGACCGTAGGACAGCACACCGAGCAGGTACGCGACCGGCACGCTGACCAGCGCGAAGAACCGCACCAGGTCCATGCCGACCAGCACCGGCCGCTTGGCCCGCCGGTCGATCCACGGCCCGAGCGGGACCGCCGCGACCGCGGCGGCGGCGAGTCCGCCCGCGCTCAGCAGCGAGACCGCGAACGCCGGGGAATGCAGCACTTCCACCGCGATCAGCGGGAACGCGCCGAAGGCGAGCAACGTGCCGTAGGTGCTCACCGCGTAGGCCGACCACAGCCGGCCGAAATCACGTCCCAACCGCATGCGGCCTCCCAGTGGTGTCGTGCGGACCGGCCGGATCCCAGCAGCCGCGCCGAGCCCCCGGCAAACAACCACGCACCGGCGTGCCACAACGATCGGTTGGGTGGCCCTAGGCTGAGCCGGTGGATACCGAAGCGGTGCGATCGTTCGTCCGGGCGGCCGAGCTCGGGCAGCTGCAGCACGCGGCGGACGAACTCGACGTGACCCAGCAGGCGGTCTCCAAGCGGATCGCCGCGCTCGAACGCGAACTCGGCGTACGCCTGTTCACCCGCACCGGGCGCGGGGTCGAGCTGACCCTCGACGGCCAGGCGTTCCTCCCGCACGCCCGCACCATCGTGACCGGTGCCGACCGGGCGGTCACCGCGACCAAGCCGGGGTCACGGGCGCTCCGGATCGACGTGCTCGGCTTCCGGTCGGCGCAGGCGGTCATCCTGCACGACTACTGGCGGGCGCATCCCGGCACCGAACTCGACGTGGTCACCCTCCGCGTCGACGACCCGCGCCAGGCGGCCGCCGCCATCCAGGCGGGTGAACTGGACGCGTCGTTCCGCACCATCACCGGCACGCTGCCCAGCGACCTCCGGATGGTCCCGGTGTTCGACTCCCCGCTGGAACTGCTCACCGGCCCCAGCCACCCGCTCGCGTCGGCGCGCACGCTGACCCCGGCCGAGCTGCGCGGGCACCGGATCTGGGTGCCGGGCATCGCGCCGCGCAGCGAATGGGCCGTGTTCTACGACCAGCTCACCACGGCCTTCGACCTCCGGCTTGACGCGGCGGGCCCGCACTTCGGCAACGAGGTGCTCCTGGACACCATCGCGGATTCCGCCGACGTGGCCACGCTCGTCGGCGCGCGCGACCGGTACGTCTGGCCCGCCGGCTACGACCTGCGCCGGATCCCGATCAGCGGCCCGGTGCTCGCGTACCCGCTGTCGCTGCTGCTGCCCAGGGAGAACCCGCACCCCGGCTTGAGGGCGATCATCGACCACTTCCGCAGCCTGACACCGCCACCCGCGGACACCTGGCGTCCTGTGTGGACCTAGGCCGAGTTTCACAAGTCTTGTTCGCGCTCTCCGCGCCCAGGCGTCGCGGACGTAGCGTTCGAACGGTGACGGGCGCACGTACCCGTTGCCACCCGCCGTTTCGAGCCCGAGCGCGGCGATGTCGCGCGCGACCCCGTTGGCCAGCACCTTCGCCACCATGGACGATTCGTTGAACGCCGGGTCGAGCAGATCCGCGTGCAGGGCCATCTTCTGCGCGTAGGCCCGCGCGGCCTCCAGCCGGACGTGCGCTTCGGCGACCTTCACCTGCACGGTTTCCTTGTCCGCCAGCGGAATTCCGTGCGGGGGCAGGCGGCGCCGGCGCGCGAATCTGATGGTTTCGGCGAGCGCCGCGTCGGCGAGCCCGAGCGAGAGGAACGCCAGTCCCGCCGCGATGTGGTTGGGCCGCGGGCGGTCCGGCGGCGGGCACCGGTGCTCGGCGCGCAACAGCGTGCTGGTGAATTCGAGCTGCTGGCTGCGGCTGGCCCGCAGGCCCATCGCGTCCCACATCGGGTTCATCGTGATGGTGTCGTCGCGCGGCACGCCGAAGAAGGTCGGTTCACCGTCGACGAGCACGTTGACCAGGAAGTGGTCGGCGATTTCGCAGCCCGAGGCGAACCGCTTGGCCCGGAGAACCGGAACCCGCCCTCGACCGGCTCCGCGGCCTGCGACGGGAAGAGGAACCGGTTACCGCCGGTCGGCTCGGACAGCGCGTTCGCGAACCGCCGCCCGGCGATCAGCTCGTCGGCGTAGAACCGCGCCATCTCCGGCGCCGACAACTGCGCCAGCCCGACCCCGGCGCCGATGTACATCACCCAGATGCACGCGGTCGCGGGGCACGCGGCGCTGAGCGTGCGGACGATCTCGCCGTAAGCGCGGTAGCTGAGATCCTGCCCGCCGAGCGCGGCGGGCAACAACGCCGCGTCCAGCCCGGCGGCGTGCAGCGCCACCAGGTTCTCCCGCGGCAACTCGGTGGTGGCATCCCGGTCGGCGGCCGTCCGCGCGAACTCCGCGGCCAGGTCCCGCGCCACGGCGAGCCACCGCTGTTCGTGCGCGGGCGGCGCCAGGGGAAATTCGGTCATGGGCCAGCCTAGAACACCGGCGGCGCGGGTGGCTGGAGCCGCGGTTGCTCCATGCGCTCGCCCTCCTTGCCGCCCTGA
Source organism: Amycolatopsis albispora (assembly GCF_003312875.1). Lineage (NCBI taxonomy): Bacteria > Bacillati > Actinomycetota > Actinomycetes > Pseudonocardiales > Pseudonocardiaceae > Amycolatopsis > Amycolatopsis albispora. The sequence continues at coordinate 1,882,480 of NZ_CP015163.1, read as the reverse complement.
CCACCAGCGATCAGCACGTCCTTGGTCCGGATCGTCTCGATCTGGCTGGTCAGGCGCTTCGGCAGGCTGGTCAGCGCCTCGTAGGCCTCGTCGCCGATCCGGTTGGCCTCGCGGAGGAAGTCGTCGGCGAGTTCACGCCAGGTGCCGTCCGGGACCGGGCGCTTCTCGGCGTCCTTGCCCAGGTCGGTGGCCACCGAGCCCAGTGCGGCGAGAATGCCCGCGATCGCGGCCGCGCCACCGGCCGGGCCGGTGGCCACCGTGGTGACCGTGCCGACGATGGCCGCGATCGCCGCCGAGACAAAGCTGACCTCCGGGCCGCCGTCCTCCGGCGGGTGGAGCTTCCGGTGGAACCGCTCGGTCATCCGCACCATGAGGTCGCGGACCTCGTTCAACGCCGTCAGGTGGATGGCCCGGTAGCGGCCGAGCGATTCGGCGATGGCCAGCATCTGGTTTTCGTGCCCGATGGCATAACCGAGCGCCCGCTGGTGATAGGCGAGCAGTTCGAAGGTCCGCGCGTCGCGGATACCGCTTTGCAGTGTCGCGAAGGCGGCACGCACATTGTTGGCCGACTCCTCGGACGATTCCGGGTAGTCCTCACCCTCCATTTTCTCCTTGGCCGCCGAATCCAGCAGGAACGGGTCGACCAGCTTGCTGAACGTCTCGCCGATCTGCCCCGGCGGCGACGCCCAGACATTCGAGAACGCGTACAGGGCGTAGAAGAACTTCCCCGGGTCGATGCCGTCCAGCACCGAACGCAGTTCGAAGGCGTTGTCGGAGTCGCGGAAGTGCCAGCCGCCCCAGCCGGGGCAGTCGTGCCCGACCCAGCCCTCGTTGTAGTCGTATTCGAGGCGCGCCCCGCAGCCCTTCACCTGGCACACGTACAGCCGCGGCCCGTCGTGCTTGTCCGGGCTGAGCAGATAGGCGATCCAGCTCTCGAACACACCCGCGTCCTCCTGGACATGGTTGTCCACGGGTTCACGGGGGATGTCCACCGGCATCAGCAGTTCCAAGGGCGGCTTCCTGGTCATCGCACCTTCACCTCGTCGATGCCGTGCGCCACGTCCTTGAGCAGCTTCGCCGCGTGCAGATCCGCCTGCTCGGTCCGGTTCGCCAGGTCCAGCAGGTTGTTCGCGTGGGCCTGCATGTGGTCGATGAAGGTCTGCAGCTCGGTGATCTTCGCCTGGACCGTTTCGGCGACCAGGTTGAGGAAGGCGTTGTTCGCTTCCCTGGTGCGCCCGGTCCCGCCGTGGCCACCGTCCCACGGCCCCAGCCTGGGCTCGGACACCAGCGCGAGCGCTTCCTCGTAGGCCTTCTTCTGAGCCTGCCAGTTCTGGATCGCCACCGAGACCACCTGCTGCACACCAGCGCGCAGGATCTCGGGCTCGACATGGATGTTCGGCTGCGTCACGGACCCTCCCCAGTGGGCCACCACGGCCGGTGCGGCCGTTTCGCGGCAGGCTAGCAGCCGGTTTCCCCGGCACGGCCCGGTTCGCCGACACGGTTTGCGAACGGAACCGGGTCCGCCCGGAACAGGTAGTTGTGCGGCCGCGGTACTGCTGGCGGCTCCCGGTGCGGTCCGGCCGGATCCGGTGCCGGCGGATGCCTTCGCCGCGCCCGGCGGGCTCGACCTGCGGTACGCGGTGAACCGGCGGGCGATGCGCTCGGCCGGTGGGCCGTACCGCGACCGGGACGGGCAGTTCCTGCTGTTCGATCCACGCGGCAACGGCCGGGTGGTGCAAGTGTTCGGCGACCTGGGCACCGCCGACCGCATCGCCGTGCTGGTGCCCGGTGCGGCCAACCGCGCGGACAACTTCTGGACCGGCGTGGGCGGCGCGAGCTACCGGGCCCCGGCCACCCAGGCCGCCGACCTGCACCGGGCGGCCCTGGCGGACCGGCCCGGCGCGCGGTTCGCGGTGATAGCCTGGCTGGGTTACGACACCCCGGCCGGGGTGGGGCCCAGCGCGGCGCGGCCGGAGCCGGCACGGGCGGGCGCGGCGGCGCTGGTGCGGTTCACCGCCGGGCTGGCCGCCGTCCGTCCACAAGCGACGATCGCGCTGCTCGGCCACAGCTACGGTTCGGCCGTGCTCGGCGCGGCCGCCGCGCGACTGCCCCGGCAGGTGACCGATCTCGTGGCGTTCGGCAGTCCGGGAATGGGCGTGGGCAACGTGGCACAACTGGGCACCACGGCGCGGGTCTGGGCCGGGCAGTCCGGCGGGGACTGGATCCGCTGGGTGCCCGGGGTGAAGCTGTTCGGCCTCGGCCACGGCACCAAGCCCGCCGATCCGGCCTTCGGCGCCCGCGTGTTCCCCACCGCGGACGTCACCGACCACGACCACTACCTCAGCCCCGGCACCGATTCGCTGGCCGCGCTCACCGCCATCGCACTGTCCACAAGCGACCCGGAGGCCCGGCCGTGACCACCCGCGACCGGACCGTGGACGCCCTGCGCGGGCTCGCGATCGCCGGGGTGGTGCTCGGGCACTGGCTGGTCAGCGCGGTGGTCAGCGACCCGTACCAGCCGGCGGCGCTGCACGGCGAAAGCCCGCTCGCGTACCTGCCTTGGCTCGCGCCGGTGACCTGGTTCCTGCAGACGCTGGGCCCGTTCTTCTTCGCGGCCGGATTCGCCGCGGCCCGGCGTGCGCGGGACGGCAAGCCGCTCCGCCTTTCGCGGCTGGTGGTCCCGGTGCTGGCGCTCGCCGCAGTGTGGCTGCCCGTGTTGTTCCTGCTCGAGGCCGCCGGGGTGCCCGCCAGCACACGCGAACTGGTCTGGGCGCTGGTGACGCAGCCGCTGTGGTTCCTGCTCGTGTACCTGCTGCTGGTGGTGCTCACCCCGGTGCTGCTGCCCGCCGTCCGCCGATTCGGGCCGTGGGCGGCGGTGCTCCCGCTGGTCCTGGTCGCGGTGGTCGACGTGGCCCGCCCGCAGGGACTGCCGCTGTGGGTGTCGGTGCCCGCCACGCCGGTCGCCTGGGCCGTGCCGTACCTGCTGGGGCTCGCGCTGGGCGACGAACGGCTGCCGCGGCGGGCCGGTGCGGTGCTGCTGTCGGCCGGCGTCGCCGGTGGCGCCGGATTGCTGCTGGCCGGATATCCGGCGAGCGCGGTCGGCGTGCCGGGGGACCGGTGGTCCAACCTGGCGCCGCCGTCGCTGTTCGCGCTCACGCTGGCCGCCGCGCAGGTCGGCGTTTTCCTGCTGCTGCGACCGTGGCTCGCGCGTGTGCTCGAGCGGCCGCGTGTCTGGGCGCCGGTGTCCGCGCTCAACCGGTCGGCGATGGGCGTCTACTGCTGGCACCAGACCGCGTTGCTGCTGGTCAGCTTCGCCGGGCTGCTCGCGGGACGCCTGCCCGGGCTGCTCGACGAACCCACCGGCGCCTGGCCGTGGCACCGGCTGTACTGGCTGCCGGTGTTCGCGCTCGTACTGGTCGCGCTGAACCGGCTACCGTCCCGGCTCCGGTCGGCCACAATGGGCCGTACCTGACCAAGGAGAACCTGGATGGCCAAGTACCTGCTGCTCAAGCACTACCGTGGCGCGCCGGCCGCGGCCAACGACGTGCCGATGGACCAATGGACGCCGGAGGAGGTCTCGGCGCACGTCAAGTACATGAAGGACTTCGCCGACCGGCTCAAGCGGACCGGGGAGTTCGTCGACGAGCAGGCGCTGTCGCCGGAAGGCACCTTCGTCCGCTACGACGGCGAAGGGCGGCCGCCAGTCACCGACGGCCCGTTCGCCGAGACGAAGGACCTGATCGCCGGCTGGATGGTGATCGACGTCGAAACCCACGAGCGGGCGCTGGAACTGGCGGCCGAACTGTCCGCGGCGCCGGGTGCCGGTGGCAAGCCGATCCACGAGTGGCTGGAGCTGCGCCCGTTCATGGCCGCACCCCCGTGCATCACCGAGTGAGTGCGCCGATGGACGAGGTCCTGCTCCGCAGCCTCACCCCGCACGTGCTCACCATCCTCGTCCGCCGCGGCGCCGACTTCGCGGCGGCCGAGGACGCCGTGCAGGACGCACTGGTCGAAGCCGTGCGTGTGTGGCCGGACAACCCGCCGCGTGATCCGAAGGGCTGGCTGGTCACCGTGGCGTGGCGCCGGTTCCTCGACGCCACGCGGGCCGAATCCGCCCGCCGCCGTCGCGAAGACCTCGTCGAGGAGGAACCGGCGCCGGGCCCCGCGGCCGACGTGGACGACACGCTCCAGCTGTACTTCCTGTGCGCGCACCCGTCACTGACCCCGGCCTCGGCCGTCGCGCTCACGCTGCGCGCGGTCGGCGGCCTGACCACGCGCCAGATCGCGCAGGCCTACCTCGTGCCGGAAGCGACCATGGCGCAGCGCATCAGCCGGGCCAAGCGAACCGTGTCGAGCGTGCGGTTCAACCAGCCCGGTGACGTCGCCACCGTGTTGCGCGTGCTGTACCTGGTGTTCAACGAGGGCTACTCCGGCGACGTCGACCTCGCCGCCGAGGCGATCCGGCTGACCCGTCAGCTCGCGGCGCGCATCGACCACGAGGAGGTCGCCGGGCTGCTCGCGCTCATGCTGCTGCACCACGCGCGGCGGGCGGCGCGGACCACCGCCGACGGCAGGCTGGTGCCACTCGCCGAGCAGGACCGCGGCCGCTGGGACACGCAGTTGATCGCCGAAGGCGTCGACGTGCTCCAGGCCGCGCTCGCGCGGGCCCGGCTGGGGGAGTTCCAGGCGCAAGCCGCCATCGCCGCACTGCACGCCGACGCGCAGCGGGCCGAGGAAACCGACTGGGTGCAGATCGTCGAGTGGTACGACGAACTGGTGCGCCTCACCGGCAGTCCGGTGGCCCGCCTCAACCGGGCCATCGCCGTCGGCGAGGCGGACGGCCCGCGCGCGGGACTGGCCGCGTTGGCGGAACTGGACCCCGGGCTGCCCCGTTATGCGGCCGCCGCGGCGTACCTGCACGAACGCGACGGCGACCCGGCCACCGCCGCACGCCTGTACGCCGAAGCCGCGCACGCCGCGCCCAACCTGCCCGAACGGGAGCACCTCACGCGCCAGGCCGCCCGGCTGAACACGCAGCTGCGCGCCTGACCTACTCCCAGGCCGGGACGCGCGGAAAGCCCGAGCGGATGCTGTTCATCTCCTCGACCAGGTTGGTCACCCCGGCGGCTGCCGAGCGTTGCACTGGCCGAAGACGTCGATCTTCCACACGTCGGCGTAGATCGGGTCGGGCGGGCTGTTGTGGGAGACATCCTCCGATGCGCTCAGGCGCGGCAGAGCAGTGCGTCGGGTGTGCGGTTCGAGCCGATGCGGCCGGTGTAGGCGACGCCGGCGACGTGTTCGCCCGGTGCGCACTGCCCCTTGTAGTGGCCTGATGCGAAGTCGCCGCCGGGTGCGCCGGACGGCCGGTTGTCGCCGCGGTCGAACCAGACCGTCCGGCCGGTCCGTCCCCATGGTTCGGCGGACCGGCCGCACAACAGCGCGGAGAACGCCGCGCCGGTGACGCTGTAGCCGATCGCCGCGTGGTCCGGCGGGCACTGCACCTTCGGGTAGCCCGACGCCCAGTCAGTGTCCACATAGGTCTCATCGCGGACCACGACGTGGCCGGAGGGCACGGGAAGTGTTCCGGTGCACAGGCCGCGGTTGCCGGTGTGGGCGAGGCCGGTGAGGCGCTGGCCGTCGGGGCATACTCCCTTGCGGGCGCCCGGATTCCAGTCCGGCATCGCGCGGACCCTGCGGGAGGCCTGCGCGTCGGCGTGGTCGAGGTTGAGCATCGACCAGCGCTCGGCCGCCGGGACCGGGCCGGTGACCGAGGGCGCGCTGATCAGCCGCTGCCAGGCCGGGCCACGCCAGTCCGTGCCCTCGAGCACGTCGATGCGCCGGCCGGTGGTGTCCCACGAGAGCAGCGACCACCCGTTGCCGGTGCCGCCGGTGTGGAAGCCGACCGCGGGCCAGTAGGCGAAGTCCGTATCGGTCTCGGCGAGGTAGCCGAGGAAGTTGCCGAACCACGCGCGGGAGGCGGGATCGGTGGTGTGCCTGCCTTCCCCGAACTCGCTGATCCACAATGGAGCGCTGTAGTGCTGGCCCGTTTCGGCTGACACAAAAAACGCCTGCCGGTACAGGACTTCGCGCAGTTCCTGGGGTGACAGATCGCGGTAACGCGGGTCGCTGGTCTCACCGATGCCGTCGCGCCGGAATGGTTCGGGCCGGTGTAGCCGTAGAAATGCGCGGAATACACCAGTTTCCCGGAGTCCACCAGCGTGTGCGACAGCGTGCGGGCGGGTTCGAGCGTGGGCCGCCCGTGCGGGAAACCGTCCACGGGCAGGCCGGTCCAGTTGATGCCCTCGACGATGATCAGCAGGTCCGGATTGGCTTCGGTCTGGATGCGGTTGGCCAGCTGCTCGCTCGCGCGCTGCCAGTCGGTGTGGTTGCCCCAGCCCCAGTTGGGGTCGTCGAGCACGTCGCGGCGGACCTCGTTGTAGAGGTCGGCGCCGACCACGCGCTTGTTCGCGGCGTAGCGGCGGGCCATGAACAGCCAGTCGTCCTGCCACCGCTGCTCGGACTGCGCGGTGTTCCAGCGCTCGTTGCCGTCGACCCGCAGCACCAGCGCGAGGTGGTGGTGTGGTTGTTGAGGATGACGGCGAACCCGCGCGCGGTCAGGCGGTCGACGACGCGGTCGTAGACCTGCAGCGGGGTCAGGCCGCGCAGGTCCGGATTGGCGGGCAGGCCGGGGACGGGGTGCTGGTCGTGGATCATCGCGTTGGAGAACGGGAGCCGCACGCTGTTGAGGCCGAGGTGGGCGAGCCCGTCGATGACGGTGTCGATCGGCACCCGGTCCAGGCCGAGCGGGGTCTGGTGCGCCATCTCGCCCGCGTGGTGGCTGGCCGGGTCCCGCACGTCGCCCGAGCCGGTCCAGGTACCGCTGGCGCCGTGCCAGTTGGCGGACTTGAGCTTGAACCGGTTACCGGCTGCGTCGACGATGTAGCGGCCGCTGGTGCTGAGCGGCGCCGTCCAGGCAGGCACGTCCGCCTTCGCGGGTGCCGGGACGGGAACGGCGGTGGTCAGGAGCGCGGCGAGCAGCACGGTCATCAGCCTCACGGGCGGAGGCTAACGAGCTTTCCGATTCCGTGGATACGAGCAAACGAGTGCTACGACTCGCCGCTGAGGCGAGCGGTGCCGAGCGAAGCCGCGTTGATCGTCGCCGCGGCGGCCTGGGTCGACGAGCCGGAGTTGAGGTTGGCCAGCGTTGCCCGGTCGAGCGCGTGGACCACGAACTCGTAGGTGTTCACCGTCGAGGGCGAGCACGGTCCCTGGTAGCCGTAGAAACTGGCGCTGCCCCGGTAGTAGACCTGCCGCGCACCCGCCGGAACCGCGGGCCGGTAGCGGTGCTCGACGTTCTGGGACAGCGAGGTCGCGCTGACCGGGATGTCGTAGATGACCCAGTGGATGAGGTTGGCGTTGTCGAGGTCGCGCATGACCACCGCGTAGCTCTTCGCGTCGGCCGGGGCGCCGGACCAGGTCAACGGCGGTGACTCGTTCTTCTTGGCCGGGTCGGGGACGCCGCCGCTGGTGCACTCGTGTGCCTTGGGGATCAGCCCGCCGTCGGGAAAGGCCGGGCTGGACAGGGTGAACGCGCTCCGAGCCGTCGCGGTCGCGGGCAGCAGCGCGGTGGCCAGCGCGAGGAGCACGGCGCTGAGCACGATCCTTCTGGTTCGCACGGCTGCCAGCGTAAGCGCGCGGAATGCCGCATGGTCCATACCAATTGACACCTCAGCATCGCGGTATGCGCGGCTGGTCAGCCGCGGTCGGAAGGCTGCCAGGCCGCGGCGACCAGGTCGATGGCGCTGCGGGCGGGGTCGGGGGCGGCGTGGTCGTAGACCTTGCGTGTGGTGTCGATACTGCTGTGGCCGACGTCGGACTGGACGTCGGCGAGCTGGGCGCCCGCCTCCACCGCTGCGGTGACGTAGAAGTGCCGCAGGGCGTGCGGGTGCATGGCGTCGGCCACCGGTGCGAGTTCTTCCCCGGCCGAGGCCGCGATGCGGCGCAGCAGTTGCCAGATGGCCTGCCGCTGGAAGCGGTTACCGCCGCGCGTCACCAGTAGTGGCCTTTCGGACGCGGCACCCACGTGACCGCGCCGCGCGAGGGCGTCGCCACGCCCTTCGCTCGCCGCTCGCACACTGAGGTAGTGGGTGAGCGCGGCGTCGGCGGGCGCGCTCAGGTACACGATGCGCACCTTGCCGCCTTTCCCGTGTACACGAAGTGCGCGTCGGCCGCGGGTGATGTGCAGGTCGGTCTCGTCGAGTCCGCAGAGTTCACTGACCCGGAGCCCGAGCGTGAACAACGCGACGATCGCGGCGGCGCGTGCGGTGTCCAGCTCACTGGCCCCGCGGCGAGGCGCGGCGGCCGCCGCGTGCAGAGCCGCGACCTGCGTGCCGGTGAGGGTGATCGTCGAGGACGTGCTGGCGGCCGTCGCGGTCAGGCCGAGGCGGCGCCGGGACAGCGCCGCGGGATTGCCGGTGGCCACCCCGGCTCCGGCCAGGTGCGCGTAGAGGGTTTTCACGGTGGCCAGCATCCGGTCGCGGGTGGCCGGTGCGGCGTCGGCGGCCGTCAGTTCCGCCAGCCACGCCTTGACGTGCTCGGTTCCGGCCCGCGCGGGGTCGACGCCGTGGGTGGCGCACCAGCGGAACCAGTGGAGATGCCGCAGCCTGCCACGCGGCGCCGGTGGCGGCCCCGGTTGTCGTTCGGGTGCGACCGGCGAGAACGCTGACGGGGGCAGCACTGTGCGCGCGTAGCGGTGCACCGCCGCTGCCCACTCATCTGGACCGTCGAGGGGTTGCGCCCATTCCTGCAGTTGGTCGGCGCTGACGGGCAGGCCGAGCCCCTCGGCGTAGGTGCGGCGCGTCTGCTGGTTTCCGTAGCCGCCAAGCCACTCGGCGATCTCGGCGAGCAACGCCACGGGCTCGGCCGCATGGGGCCACCGGGACGCGGGGGTGAGCACGTCCGCCGCGAGCGCGGGGGACGCGGCAAGCCCGGCCCGGTTGATCATCGCGCGAGTGTATCGCCCCGCGTGCCGCCGCCATCTGATTGAGCGGGCGTCGCGTGACCGTCACCGTGACGAAATGAAGCGACCATCCGGTGCCTCTTGATCGCGTTCGAGCGCCAAGTTCACTTAGCTACAAAATGTACCTTCTGTAGCTAACTTGTCTTGCATTGAGATAACTATAACCTAGGTTAGTGGTTATGTAACCACTACTGTAGGCTGTTGTCGTGACTCAGGGAAACGGAGCGGTTGTCCAAGAGCAGGACGCTGACCAGGCGCGATGTGGCTTTCGGCGGTGTCGTCAGCCGCTGCCGCCGCCGGGGCCGCGTGGGGGACGGCCTTACGAGTTCTGTCCGGACCGGACGTGGCCGGGTGGGAAGGGCTGCAAGCAACTGGCCGCCGCCGAGCAGGCGTTGCGGGACGCGCTCGGCGAAGAAGCTCTGCCCGCAACCGCGCTGAGCGACGCGGGGGAGGCCTTCAGCACCGCGGCCGCCGCGGTGACCGGTCCGCTGCGCACCTTGAACGACACGCTCGACGCCGTCACCACCCAGCTGCGAGCCGAGATCGCCGCCGCCGTGGAGCAGGCCGAAGTTGCCCGGCAGGCAGCGGCGGAGGCCACGCAGCAACGTGACACCGCCCTGGCCAGGGCAGCCGAGGCCGAGCACACCGCGGAGGCCGCAGTGGAAGCGGCCCGAGTGGCCGAGGAGGCGCAGCGCCTGGCCGAGGCGACCGCGGCCGAGGCCATCGAGAACCGCTCTGCCGCACAGCTGGCGCAAGCGAAGGCGGAATCAGCGACCGCGGTGATCACAAAGCGCGCCGCGGAAGCCACCGAGCAGGCCGCGGCCCAGCGCGCTCGCGTCGACGAGCTGACCGCCACACTGGCCGCGCGTGGCGAGGAACTGGCAACGCGAACCGCCGAACGGGACGCCGCCCAGCTGGCCCTGCGCGACTCCCAAGGGCAATGCAAAACCTGGGAGCGGCTGCTGGACACGGCCAAGCGCGAACTGGCGGCGGTCCAGGAACAGCTGCGAGAACAGGAAACCCGCTACCACGACCTCCGCACCGAGCACGAGACACGCGAGGCCGAGTCCCGCACGCACCTGGCCACCGTCCAAGCCGAGTCCCGCGCGCAGCTGACCGCCATCCAGGCCGAGCTGACCACCGCACGCGGGCAACTCGACACCACCCAGCTCCAGCTCACGCAGACGAAGGCAGCGCACGACCAGGTCAGCGGGCTGCTCTCCCGCGTCCGCCAACGCGCCCTCGCCGCGACGGCGGAACCCCCAACCCCGCTCCGAGACGACCTGCTGACCATCCTCCTCGGCGACGAGGCCCCGGACACCGCGGACTGAACACCAGGCGGCTCAGGCGAAGATGTTGTGCACGCCGCTGACCGATTCGGGGCCGTAGGCGACCGAGCCGACCGGGACCCGGTGTCCGACGGCTTCGAGCACCCTGGCGGTCCACACCGGACCGAAGCCGCCGCACAGTTCGATCAGTTGGGCGCCCTCTTCGACCAGGCGGCGCGCGATCTCGGGCGCGCCTTCGGGGCCGGGCAGGCCGACCAGCACGGTGCGGCATCGCCCGGTGTCGGCGACGGTGACCTCACCTGCCGGATCCGCGCCGGTCGCGGTGTAGATGAATCCCCAGTGGCGCAACGACATCCCGGCTCCCTTGTTCTCCTATGTGGACGGTTCCAGTCCACCGGGGGAGGGGTGTCCGTGTCCATCAGGATCTGCCGCACGGGCGTCCGCCTCGGCCGCACGGGCCAGCTCAGCGGCCAGTTCGGCGCATGCGCGAGCGTGCTGTGAGTCCCGCCAAACCAGCGCGTGCCGCACCATCGGGGCGTCGCGCAGCGGGATGCAGCGCTGTCCCGGCTCGGCGGACCAGCGTGGCCGCAGGGCCACCACGCCCGGAGCCCGCAGCGCCCCGGCGAACAGGGCACGACGCGGGGGCCCGCGCAGGATCCGCCGCGGTGTCCAGCCCGCTTCTTCGGCGCGGGCCAGGACGTCGTCGTGGTAGCCGGGGGCGAGGTCGCGGTCGAACCACAGCAGGTCGTTGCCGGACAGATCGGCCCAGTCGACTTCGCTCCGGGCCGCCAGCGGATGCGCGGAATCGACGAGGACGCCGAGGGGCGCGACGCTCACCACCGCGAAGTCGAAGACCGGGTCGACTGGCAGCACCACCAGCCCGGCGTCGAGTTCACCGGAGCGGATCCGGTGCAGCTGGGTGCTCACCGGAAGGTCGTCGACCTGCCGGAGCCGTCGTGCCAGCAGGGCGGCGACCGCCGGAGGCGCTCCGGGGGTGACGGCCAGGCGCAACCCCTCGCCCGCCGGCAAGCGCGCGGCCTGCAGTGCCCGGTCGGCCTGCCGCAGTGTCCGCTCGGCTTCGGGCTGCAGGGCCAGGCCTGCTTCGGTCGGCTCCATCCCGTTCGGCCCGCGCACGAATAACGCGGTGCCGACCTCGCGCTCGAGCGCGATGATCTGCTGGCTCAGCGAGGTCGGCCGCAGGTGGAGCCGGGCAGCGGCCCTGGTCAGGTTCCGTTCTTCGGCGACCGCGCGGAAGTACCGCAACTGGCGAAGTTCCACGGGGTCACCCTAGGCCGAGCGCGCCATCGGCTGGTCAAACCCCGGGAGGACGCCCTGGCCACCCGGGTTTTCCAGCCTGTACGCCATGAAACTGCTCGCGGTCGGCACGGCGTGATGCCGGTGGACGAAGGCAGCGTGGTGCTGCTCGACCTCGATGGCGGCGGTGGCGCGAGGGTCCACACCACGCGTTCTGCCTGCGGGTCGGGATCAGCAGTTGGAAAGGGCTGTGGCTGGCGCCCGGCGAATCCTGCCCGCTCGGTTTCCCGCAGTGGGTCAGGCGGTTCCAGCAGGACGTGTGGGCGGAGCTGGCCGACTGGAGAGGCTCGGTCGGCAGCACCGGCTGTGGCTGATCACCAACGGCGACGCCGAACTCCAGCGCCGCAAGGTCCGGCTCGCCGGTCTGGACACTGTCATGGAGCGGATCTTCGTGTCCGCGGAGGTGGGCTGGGCCAAACCGGCCGACCGCTTCTACGACCACGTCGAGGCCGAGGCGCGCCGGGCGGGGCTCCGGATCGCCCTGGTCATCGGTGACAGCGTGCCGAAGGAGATCGTGCCCGCGCGGGCACGTGGCTGGCCGGTCGCGCTCATCGGCGGATCCCCTGACGCCGGCGTGCCCACCTATGCCCGGCTGGCCGACGTGCGGCTACCCCGGAACCACTGAAGTCCCTCAGGTCGCGGCGACACCGACCCAGGGCTCACCGTCGAGTGCGGCAGGGCGTCGTCCACGCTGTCGCCCACCAGCAGCACCCGCGACGGCGGCCATTCGCTGCGTGAGCTGCGGTTGTCCATCAGCAATCCTGCGTATTTTCGAGTGAGCCAGGTCACTGGCCCTTGTCTTCGCCCTCGACCAGACCCCAGGCTGATCACGAATTCATCAGGATCCCTGATGATTACGTCGAGTCCTGGAGGTTCGAGTGGAGTTCCTCGATCCCGCGCGGTGGTCCGGCAAGGTCTTCACCGGCGCCTGGTCCGGCGGCGGAGCCGGTACGCACGAGGTGCGTGAGCCCGCGACCGGGGCGAGCCTCGGCGAGGTGGGCCTGGCCGACGCCGCCGATGTCGCCGCGGCCGTCGACCGCGCGGTAGTTGCCCAGCGCGAGTGGGCCGCGCGGCCGCACGCCGAGCGCTCGGCGGTGCTCCTGCGTGCCGCCGCGTTGCTGGCCGAGCACACCGGCGCCATCACCGAGTGGCTGGTCCGCGAGTCGGGCTCGGTCCGGCTCAAGGCGGGCATCGAGATCGACGGCTCGGCGGGGGAATGCGTGCAGGCGGCCGGCCTGCCGTCCGCGCCCTACGGCGAGTTGCTGCCCTCGGCGGGCCGGATGAGCTTCGAACGCCGTGTGCCCGTCGGCGTGGTCGCGGTGATCTCACCGTTCAACTTCCCGCTGCTGCTGTCGATGCGCTCGGTCGCCCCGGCGCTCGCGCTGGGCAACGCGGTGATCGTCAAGCCCGATCCGCGCACCGCGGTCTGCGGCGGGGTGGTCATCGCGCGGATCTTCGAGGAAGCCGGACTGCCCGCCGGAGTGCTCCAGGTGCTGCCCGGTCACGCCGAAGCCGGGGCGGCGCTGGTCGAACACCCGCGCGTGCCGGTCATCTCGTTCACCGGTTCGACGCGCGCCGGGCGGGCCATCGGCGCCCGCGCCGGGGAACTGCTGAAGCGGGCACACCTGGAACTCGGCGGCAACAGCGCGCTGGTGGTGCTCGAAGACGCCGACCTGGAAGCCGCCGCATCCTGCGGTGCGTTCGGCAGTTTCCTGCACCAGGGCCAGATCTGCATGGCCGCGGGCAGGCACCTGGTGCACCGCTCGCTGTACGAGCGCTACGTCGAGCTGCTCGGCAAGAAGGCCGAGCAACTCCCCGTCGGTGACCCGTTCACCGAAGACGTCGTGCTCGGCCCGATCATCGACGACGGTCAGCTGGCCCGCGTGCGTGACCTGGTCGATCGCAGCGTCGCCGCCGGGGCGCGGCTGGTGCAGGGCGGCACCGCGGACGGGCCGTTCTACGGGCCGACCGTGCTCGCCGACTGCGGGCCGTCGATCCCCGCCTACGCCGAAGAGGTGTTCGGCCCGGTCGCCTGCGTGCGCCCGTTCGACACCCTCGACGAGGCCGCCGAATTCGCTGCGGACTCCGAATACGGCCTGAGCCTGGGCATTCTGACCGCCGACCCGGCCGCCGGGCTGGCGCTGGCCGACCGCATTCCCAGCGGCCTGGTGCACATCAACGACCAGACGGTGAACGACGATCCGGCCGCGCCCTTCGGCGGCGTCGGCGCGTCCGGGGTGGGCCGCGTCGGCGGCGCCCGCGCCAACGTCGACGCCTTCACCGAGACCCAGTGGGTCACCGTGCGCGCCGAATCCGCGCGCTACCCGTTCTGAAAACCCGAGAGGACCCGATCAATGTCAGCAGCACCCTGGGGCGAGAACGTGCTCGTCGATTTCGAGGACGGGATCGCGTGGGTCACGCTCAACCGCCCGGAAAAGCGCAACGCGATGAACCCCGCGCTCAACGACGAGATGGTGCGCACGCTCGACGCGCTGGAGGGTGATCCGCGGTGCCGGGTGCTGGTGCTCACCGGCGCCGGTGACTCCTTCTCCGCGGGCATGGACCTGCGTGAGTACTTCCGTGAGGTGGACGAGTCCGGTGACGCCGCGGTGCAGATCCGGGTGCGCCGCGCGAGCGCGGAATGGCAGTGGAAGCGGCTGTCCACCTGGTCGAAGCCGACCATCGCGATGGTCAACGGCTGGTGCTTCGGCGGCGCGTTCACCCCGCTGGTCGCCTGCGACCTGGCCATCGCCGCGGAGACCGCCCGGTTCGGACTGTCCGAAGTGAACTGGGGAATTCCGCCGGGCGGCGTGGTCAGCCGGGCGCTGGCCGCCACGGTCAGCCAGCGCGACGCGTTGTACTTCATCATGACCGGCGAACCGTTCGACGGCCGTCGTGCCGCGGAAATGCGGCTGGTGAACGAAGCGGTGCCGTCGGAGCGGTTGCGTGAGCGCACCGGTGAGCTGGCGGCGAAGCTGGCGTCGATGAACCCGGTGGTGCTGCGCGCGGCGAAGGTCGGGTACAAGCTCGCGCAGGACATGCCGTGGGAGCAGGCCGAGGACTACCTCTACGCCAAGCTGGAGCAGTCGCAGTTCCTCGACCCGGAGCAGGGACGGCAGAAGGGCATGAGCCAGTTCCTCGACGAGAAGGCCTTCCGCCCCGGTCTCTCGGCCTACCGGAACGGCTGATGCGGGACGAGGGCCTCGGCTCGTGGCCGGTGCGGCGAGCGCGGATGACGCCGGACCGGACCGCGCTGGTGCACGGCGAGCGGACGGTGAGCTACGCGCGGCTGGCGGCCCGGTCGGCCGGGCTGGCGCACGGCCTGCGCTCGGCCGGCGTGCGGCGGGGTGACCGGGTCGCCTATCTCGGCCCGAACCACCCCGCCTACCTGGAAACCCTGTTCGCCACCGCCTCGCTGGGCGCGGTTTTTGTGCCGGTCAACACCAGGCTGGCGGCGCCGGAACTGGCCTACGTGCTCGACGACGCCGGGGTTTCGGTTTTGGTGCACGCCACGGCGTCGCCGCCGGCGGTGCGGGAACGCCTGGAGGTCGGCGGGAGCCGGTACGAGGATTTCGCGGAGTGCGGCGCGGAACCGCCGGACGAACCGGTCGCGCTAGGTGATCCGTGCCTGATCATGTACACCTCCGGCAGCACCGGGCGGCCGAAGGGCGCGGTGCTCTCCCACGGCAACCTCACCTGGAACTGCGTCAACGTGCTGGTGGAGTCCGACCTGTCCGGTGGCGAGGTCGCGCTGGTGGCGGCGCCGTTGTTCCACACCGCCGCGCTGGGCATGACCTGCCTGCCGACGCTGCTCAAAGGCGGGACCGCGGTGCTGATGGAGTCGTTCGACCCCGCTGCGGCGCTCGAGCTGATCGCCCGGCACCGGGTCACGCTGCTGTTCGGCGTGCCCGCGATGTACGACGCGATGGCCGCGCAGCCCGGCTGGGACTCGGCCGACCTCTCGAGCGTGCGCACCCTGCTGTGCGGCGGGTCGCCGGTGCCGCCCTCGACCGTCCGGCGTTACCTCGATCGTGGGCTGGCCTTCGTGCAGGGTTACGGCATGACCGAGGCGGCGCCCGGGGTGCTGGTGCTCGACCCGGCGGCGGCGCGCACGAAGGCGGGCACGGCCGGGGTACCGTCGTTCTTCACCGACGTGCGTGTGGTCGACCCGGCCGGGGACGAGGTGCCGCCGGGCGGGCGCGGGGAGATCGTGGTGCGCGGCCCGAACGTCATGCTCGGCTACTGGAACCGGCCCGAGGCCACCGACCAGGCGATGTCCGGCGGCTGGCTGCACTCCGGCGATGTGGCCAGTGTGGACGGTGACGGCTACTTCACCGTGGTCGACCGGCTCAAGGACATGATCATCTCCGGTGGTGAGAACATCTCGCCCGCCGAGGTGGAGGCCGCCGCCTGCGAACACCCGGACGTCGAGCTGTGCGCGGTGATCGGCGCGCCCGACCCGAAGTGGGGCGAGGTCGGGCGCGCGGTGGTGGTGCGGCGGCCCGGCGCCGGGCTGACCGCGGACGAACTGCGCGCCCACCTGCGTGCCCGGCTCGCCGGGTACAAGGTGCCCAAGTACGTCGAGTTCCGCGACGAGCTGCCGCGCACCGGTTCCGGCAAGATCCGCAAGGCCGAACTCCGGGCCGAGTACGCATGAGCGCGGCGCTGGGGCACGATCAGCACATGGCGACCGAACCGCTCACCCTCTACCTGGTCAAGCGGCTGGAGCTGGCGATCCGCGCGCGGATGGACGAGGCGCTGCGGCCGAAGGGCCTGACCACGCTCCAGTTCACCGCGATGACCGCGTTGCGGCAGCGCCGGGGCCTGTCCTCGGCCCAGCTGGCACGGCGCTCGTTCGTCACCCCGCAGACGATGAACGAGATGGTGCGGTGGCTGGTCGAGCGCGGGCACGTCGAGCGCACGCGTGACCCGGCGAACCGGCGGGTGCTGCTGCTGGGGCTGACCGAGTCGGGGGAGCGCCTGTTGGCTGAATGCGATCCGCTGGTCGAGGCCATCGAAGCCGAACTGCTCGCGGCGATCCCGGCCGTGCAGCACCCGCTGCTGCGGCAGAGCCTGGAATTCGGCTACACCGCCCTCAGCCGCGACGACGGCCACTAACCCGTCGCTCGAGCTACCCGCCTGCCTGCCGTGCCGTGCAATGAATGTGGCTTTCATAGCGTCTGGCGCAATGAAAGCCATTCATTGCGTCGGGGTGACGGCGCGAGGGTCGGGCGGGCGGAAATGTCGGTGCCGGTCGTTAGGGTGCGTGCCGTGACTGTGTTGTCGAGGGAAGCGCTGGTGGCCGCCGTGGCGGCGGGGAAGCGGTTCGAGTACTTCTTCTTCTGGGGGCACACGCCCGGTGACGCCGAGGTGGACAAGTGGTGCCTGAGCCAGTGGTGGCCCGCGGAGTTCACTGTGGACGGTGTCAGGTACCGCTCGGCGGAGCAGTTCATGATGGCGGAGAAGGCCCGCCTGTTCGGTGACGCCGAGGCGGAGAAGCTGATCCTGGCCAGCGAAACCCCGGCGGAGGCGAAGAAGCTGGGCCGCGCGGTGCGTGAGTTCGACCAGGAGACGTGGGTGGCGCGCCGGTTCGACATCGTGGTGCGCGGGAACGAGGCGAAGTTCGGTCAGGACGAGCGGTTGCGGGAGTTCCTGCTCTCCACCGGTGACCAGGTGCTGGTGGAGGCGGCGCCGCGGGACGTGATCTGGGGGATCGGGCTGGGCGCGGCGAACCCGCGTGCGGCCGATCCCGCGTCCTGGCGTGGGCGCAACCTGCTCGGGTTCGCCCTGATGGCGGCCCGGGACACGCTGCGCGCCGGGTGATTCCGGGCGGTTACGAGGATTTGATCGCGGCGAAGTAGGCCTCGTTCAGGCGCTCGCGAACGCTCGGCGCGCTTTTGGCACTCTCGACGCCGAGGTGCTCCCGCCGCAGTTCGTCCATGAACTCCTGCCAGAGCTCGGGGCCGCCTTCTTCGAGCAGTTCGGCGCGCACGCGCAACGAGTGGCTCGTCGGCCGGTGGCGCAGTCCCCAGCTGCCCAGCTGCGCGAACACAGGCACGAGCTGGATCGCCGGTTCGGTGAGGCTGTAGCGCGCCCGCTGGCCGGGTCGTGTGTCCTCGCGGGTGAGCAGGCCGGACTCGACGAGCCGCTTGAGCCGGTCGGCGAGGATGTTCGAGGCGATTCCCTCCATCGATCCCGCCTGCAGCTCGCGGAAGTAGCGGCGGTCCCCGAAGACGATGTCGCGGAGCACCAGCAGGCTCCAGCGATCACCGAACACCTCGATGGCGGCGTTGATCGGGCACCCCGATCGCGGTTCAGCTTCGGCACTCATAGTGCTTGCAATCTACCACCACTCGGGACTACCGTCTGCGCAAGCGGTTGCAAATCACAAGCGGAGGAGGCTGGGGAGGCATGGCGCTGAGACAGGTCGCGGACGGTGTGCTGGTCCACCAGAGCGAGTTGATCCAGAACAACACCGTTGTCGTGCGGGGCCGAAGCGGCGTCCTGCTCATCGACGCCGGTATCCGGGGCGAGGAGATGGCCTGCCTCGCGAACGACCTCCGCGAGCTGGGGCAGCCCGTCGTGGCGGGTTTCGCGACGCATCCCGACTGGGACCACGTGCTCTGGCATCCCGACCTCGGTGACGCACCCCGCTACGGCACGGCCCGCTGTGCGGCCTATCTGCGGGAACTGCGGTCGAACCCGGGCTGGCGGGACCGCGTCGCCACGGGATTGCCGCCGGAGATCGAGGACGAGGTGCCGCTGGAGCTGTACGGCCTCATCACCGGCCTGCCCGCCGGCACCGACCGCGTGCCCTGGGACGGCCCCGCGGTCCGGATCGTCGAGCACCCGGCCCACGCCCCCGGCCACGCGGCGCTGCTGATCGAGGAACGCGGGGTGCTGGCCGCCGGTGACATGCTCTCCGATCTCCTGGTCCCGATGTTCGACGACACCACCACCGCGATCGAGGACTACCTGACCGGGCTGCGGGTGCTCGAAGACGCGGTGGCTGACGTCGAGGTTGTCGTTCCCGGGCACGGGTCCGTCGGCCGGGGCGACGAGGTCCGCGCGCGGATCCAGCTGGACCGGGCGTATGTGCGGGCGTTGCGGGACGGCCGTGAATTCGATGACCCCCGGATCGGCGCGTCGGTCAAGCCGGGCTGGGAGTGGGTCAACGACCTCCACGAGGGGAACACCGCGAGGTTCGCCCGGAGCTAGCGGTGTGCGCGGCTCCAGAGCGCGGCCCAGCCGCCGTTGCCGAGTAGCGCGGCCGGGACGAGCAGACCGTGTTCGGCGACGCGCTCCCCGAACAGGTCCACCGGCGCACCGAGGTCGGCGGCCGCGGGCAGCGCGTGTTGCCACGGTCCGTCTGCGTCGAACAGGTCGGTGGCGGGAAAGCCGGGTACCGCGGTGCCACCCGCCGGGACCACGCGCACGGTGTTGTCCATTGTGGACCCAGTAGTGCGGGCGATCACCAGCGCGCACACCAGTTCCGGTGACGGCCTGCGGGCCGCCGAGCGGGCGAGCGCGTCGGCGAGAGCCGGTTCGCCCATGGCCGCGCGGACCGCCCGGGACACCACATCCATGGCGTGGGCGGGCGCGATCTCCGCCTGCCGCACGAGGGCGCGCAGCGTTCTGGGCAGCGGTGCGGCCGTGGCGAGCGCGCCGAGTTCGGCGTGATCGAGCCGGTTCACCGCCGTGGCGAGGGGCCGGACACGCGTGGCCTGCCACAGGGCGGCCGCGCCGAGCCCGGTGTCCAGTGCGGTGCGGAGCAGTTCGGCGTGCCGGGCCGGGCTGAGGCGCTTGAGCGCGATCACCGCCGCGTCCGGCTCGAAGTCGGCCGGTTGACCGGCGGGACCGAGTCCGCGTGCGAGCTGGGCGTACACCCGTCGCGCGGAGGTGGCCGGTGCCGCGGTGAGTTCCCGTTCGACCGCCGCGACCAGGGAATCGACGAGCGCGGCCGGCAGGCGGCCCGCCACCCGGCGACGGGACGAGCGCGACCGGGGCGGCGGCACCGGCAGCAGCGGTTCGGGTGCGGGCGGGACAGGGCCGGGGAGTTCGCTCACCCAGCGCTTGATGTGCTTTTCCAGCGCCGGTGCCAGGGTGTCGTTGAACCGCGCGCGCAGCTCGTAGATCTGCCAGCCGCCGGTGTGCCGCCGGATGTCGAGATTGGCGGCGATGCGGTGGTCGGCGGGGTCGCGCAGCGCCATCAGCACGCAGTGGCCGCGCCGTGCCTGGTCGGCGTACCACGTTTCGCCGATGCAGTTGCCCATGTAGCCGGACCAGGTGGCCAGCTGCCGCGGGTCGCGGCCCAGTTCGACGGTCAGCGTGGTGCCCGGCACCACCTGCTTGTCCACAGTGGATATTTCCGGCGGGATCGGGAAGGTGCCAACGCTGGCCTCGGTGACCGCCGCGTCCGCGCTGACCGCGTCCACCAGCTGTGCCCAGCTGCCGCAGCGGGGCGGTGGTGTCGCGCCGAACGCGACCAGCTGCGCGACGCCGGCGGCGGCCAGCGGAACGGAGTCGGCCTCGGGGTGTTCCGGTGGAGGTGCCGCGGTCTCGTAGTCGAGGTCGGGCGCGGGCCGCGCATGGCGGACGGTGGCGGATTCGTTGCCGTAGAAGGGCGCCAGCGCGTCGGCGAGGTCGGCGTACCAGAGCAGGTCGTGGGGTGCCTCCACGGTGGCGGGATCGGCGCCGGGCGTCAGCCGCGCGGCCAGTGCCCGCGCCGGGCCGTCGGGATGGGCGTCGGCCAGCGGCGGTTGTTCCCAGGTGCCCGCCGCGCGGAAGAAGCCCACCACGGCACGCCACCGGTTCAGCTGGGACACCTGCCACGGTTTGCAGGTGTCCCAGCAGTTGTGCAGCGGGCGCTCGTCGAGGTTCCGGATCAGCTCGGCGACCGCGTCGAAGACGACCACGCCGTAGTTGCGGGCCATGGCGACGCGTTCCTTTACGTAAGTCTCGGTTTTCGCGGTGATCGTGCGTCCCGGCCGCAGCGGCTTGAGCAGGTCGTGGACGTAGCGGCCCGGCCGCGCGGGATGGCTGTAGGCGCCTTCGGGACGGCGTGTGGCCGCGGTCCGCTGTTCTTCGGTGAGGCATTCGTCCGCGGCGGCCAGCTCGGCGCGGTGCTGCTCGGCGGCTCGCGCGAGGCCTTCGTCGGACATCGTCCTGGCGAAGCGGAGTAGCGCGGTGGCGGCGATGGCGTCGTGCAGCAGCCAGGTGAGTTCGCGGGCGGGCCATTCCGGCGGCGGCTGCCAGCGAGCCGCGTCGGCCAGCGACGCCTGACCGCCCGCCGCCCAGGTCAGCCGCTGCAGGAGCGGGGCGTCGAGGTGCTCGCGGTGGCGTTCGCGGAGCTTGCCGATCCGGTCGGCGCGGACCTGGCCCGCGGCACGCCGTTTCACGCGCTGCCGCTGGACCAGGTGCGCGCACACGTGGTGCCAGAGGCTGGTGACCAGTGTCAGCCGCCGCGGCCCGGGATAGCGCGTGAGCACGAGGGTCAGCTGTTCGGCCAGCGTGGAGGCCGCACCGCGCGGAAACGGGTCGATTCCGTCGGGAGCGTTCAGGGCGAGTACGTGTTCCAGCTGCTCGGGCCCGAGCAGATCCGAGGCGGCCGAGGCCAGTTGCAGAGCAGCCCAGCGGCGTTCGGCGATCGCGGTGCTCGCGGCGGCGCCGACCCGCTTGGTCGCGGAGGGCCCGAACAACGCCACCAGCGTGGCGGTCCGGTCGCCGAGGCGGTGCGCGCCCTCGGCGCCGAGGACCTTGAGCGCGGCGAGCACGGCGTCGCGCCGATCACCGGGGGCGCCGGCCAGCCGCCTGGAGGTGAAGCCGCCGCCGAGATCGACGCCCGCGGCGGCCGCGGTCACCGTCCCGTCGCCGACGAGCAAGGTGAGCCGCCGCATGGCTTCGCGCAACGCTTCGGGCGTCGCGTCGGCCGGTCCGATGGCAACCGGGGCGCCGGGCGGGTGGGCGCCGGTCCGGTCGCTGGCGGGTTTGGGCAGGGTTCGGCCGCCGGGGGTGGGGAGCCAGCAGCACACCCCCGCTCCGGCGGTCACCCCGAACGCCAGCTGAACGGACATGCCCTCCATGATCCCGTACGGGGCAACAGGTTTTGCGCGTTTTTACCGAGCGCAGTGCGGCCGTGACCGGCGGCCGTGGGACACCGCGCCGACGAGGAAACCCAGGCCCAGCGGGCCGAACGCGAGACCGCCGAGCAGGGTGACCCAGGCCGCGCCCAGTTCGCTGAACGGCCGCACCTCGGGCGGGGCGAGGACACCGGTGAGCATCAGGCCGCCCGCGATCATCAGGCCGAGGCCGTAGGTGGCCAGCGAAGGGGCGCCGATCCACGCGACGCCGAGCAGCAGCCACCTCGGCAGCCGGAAACCCCAGCGGTGCACCAGCGCGGCCAGGAACAGCGCGCCGACGAGCGCGGCCGCGACGGTGATGTCGATGCCGAACGAGTGCAGCCATCGGGTCAGCGGGGACATCGCGGTGTGGGTGAACGTCGCCGCCCACTCGTCGCCGGTGGCACCGAGCGCCGCACCCCCGAACCCGAGGACGATCTTCACCGCGGCCCACGGCAGGAAACCGCAGATGCCCAGATAGGCGACAACGCGGACCGGCCAGGCGGCGGAGGTGGGTGCCGGTCGCACGAGAGGTCCCGGCGACGGCACATGGCCCGGCGCGCCGCAGCGCACGCACAGCCCGCGGCGACGCCGGGTCCACGTCAGGTAGGTGCCGACCGCCGTCACCGCGCCCGCCAGGCAGAAAAGCTGGTACAGCAACGCGAGCGGGCTCGGCACCGCGCCCGCGGCGATGGCGCCGACCGCGCCGATGGCCAGTCCGAAGGTGCCGAGGAAGGCCACGCCGCATAGCCCGAGGAGGGGGAGCCGCGCCCATCGGCCGGGTCGTAGCGCGGCCAGCGCTCCGGCGAGTGACAGCACCACGATGAGCACTTCGGCGGCCGTGGGCAGCCGCGCGCCGGCACGTCCTTCGAACAGGTAACCGCGCTCGCCACCGGCCGCCCAGTACCCGGCGACCGCCGCGTTGAGCACCGCCCAGCCCGCCGCCGCCCGTCCCACCCAAACCGGCCACCGCCGGAGCATCTCGATCACGGCTCCAGCCTGGGCGGTCGTGCCGGGGTGATCTTCCCGCTCGGGTGGGAGCCGCTTCCCCCGCAGGGCTGATCCGGTCAGCCGCGGGCGGTCACGCTGACGGTCGCTCCGGCCGCGATGGCGTCGTCGAGAGCGGCTTTGATCCTGGGCTGGCCGGTGAACTCGTCGCGGATGGCTGGGTGGCGGAAGGCGATTTCGAACGCCCAGCCGTTTTCACATCGCTGCCAGGACCACCACATCGCCCGGTCGGCGAGCGCGGTGCTGACAAAGGCCGGGCCGAACCGGCGGCGCCAGCCGGACGCCGGCGCGCCGCGCACTTCGATGCGCAGTCAGGGATCCAGCATGGAGCCCATGCTAACAGCGGCCGGCCGGAATTCCCGTGGACGGCCAGTTGCCTGCCGGGCGCGGGACGCGACTCGGCGGTGCTGACCTTTATCGACGCCCCTGAACTGGTGGCGGTGCTGGCCGCGGTGCTGCCGGGGTCTTCGGTACTCACCCCGGCCGAGCTGAACAGCCCGTCCGACGCCGCGAAGTGGCCCCACGTTTCGGCAACTGAGGAACGCCGGAACCGCACATTCCGATGCCGTCACGCTCGCTCGATCTGGTGTTGAGGTGTGTCGGTGCGTGCGTTGATCGACTTCTCCCGGACACTGCGGCGGTGATGAACACGTCGATGGAGGACGCCGGGCGCTGCCTGCTGTCGGTGGCCTGGAACATGCGGAGCAGTCCCACCCGCGACTGCCCGCGCGCGGAGGCGATCCGCGACCACCTCCGCGTGGTGTGCCGGTCCACCGGGCACGCTGCCTGCGCGTGGGCTCGTTCGCACGGCCCCGGTTCGGCGGAGGAGTACCTGCCGTTCCTGCGGCTGGCGGATCTGGCCTACGAGATCGACACGTTGCTGCTGCTGGTGTCCAACCGCCTGGTGCCCGACGACGAGCGCGATCTGCGGCGGTGGAAGGAAATCGAGAAGCTGGTGGCGCGCGCCGAGTTGCTGGCGATGCGCACCGCGGGCTTCCTGCGGGACGCTCAGCCGGTCACCGCCTGACGGACGCCGGTGAACACGCCGCGGTCGGAGACCAGGTCGAAATGGCTGACGCAGCCGACGTCTACGTGGGTGGCACCGTCCAAAGTGGTCCAGTCTTCGTCGACCACGGTGTCGCAGGGCGAGGCGAAGGTGGTGTGGGCGACCGGGGCGGGGGTGGGGTCGCCGCCGTTGAGCTGCGCCAGGAACGCCGAGCCCTGGGTGGCCTGGTCGCACGCGGTGGTGCCGGGCGCGGGGCAGGTGCCGGGCGCGCCGCCCTGGTTCGGGCCGCCGAGTGAGATCCAGTCGTCCACGGTGGCCGTGCCGCCGAGGAACTTGACGCACCAGCGCGACGGCAGGCCGCCGAGCGAGTGGGTGACCAGGTCGACCTTCCGCGCACCGGTGGCGGCGAGGGTTTGCTGGATGGTGGTGGCGAGCTGGTTCGCCGCGGTGGTGAGGGAACCGGTGGAGTTGTAGGAGAAGGCGACCAGTTCGCTGGCGGGGTAGCCGCTGAGGCGGAAGCGCAGGGACATCGTGTCGAAGTTCGCGGGCGAGCCGAACAACCCGTGCACGAACACGATCGGCTCCCGCCCGGCGGGCTCGGCCGCCGACGGTGCCGCGCCGAGCAGGGTGGCCAGTGCGGCCAGGCAGGTCGCCGCGATTCGTAGGCGCATCGGTGCTCCAGGTGCTCGCTGTGACGGGCTGCGGCCGATGGTGGCAGGCGCGCCCACCGCCGCGGCATCGGCAAAACCACCGGCGCACCCCCTAGGCTGAGCCGGGGGGGGGGTGGTGATGAGGCGGGCGCTGATCCTCGGCGGTACCGGTTGTCTCGGCCGGGCGGTGGCGCGGCGGCTGGTGGCCGATGGCTGGCGGGTGGACGTCACCGGCCGGGACCCTGGTCGTATGCCGCCGGGGTTGGCGGCGGCCGGGGTTCGATTCCACCAGGCGGGGCGCGGTGATCCGCTGGGCACCGGCGTGGATTTGCTCGTTGACTGCACGTGTTTCACCGCCGCGCACGCGGAGGCGTTGCTGCCGCTGGCCCGCCACGCGACCTCGACGGTGATGATCTCCAGCAAGGCCGTCTACCGCGACGACGAGGGCCGCCACGCGAACTCCGCCGAGGCGCCCCGGTTCGCCGGGCCGGTCACCGAGCGGCAGCCGACGCTGCCGCCCGGCACCATGCCCTACGACTCCGCGGAAGGCTACGGGCCCAACAAGGTCGCCGCCGAGCGGACGCTGCTGGACAGCGGGCTGCCGGTGACCGTGCTGCGTCCGTCGAAGGTGCACGGCGAAGGCGCGTCGCCGCCGCGGGAGTGGTACTTCGTCAAGCGCGCGCTGGACCGGCGGCCCGCGGTGCTGCTGGCCCGCCGCGGCCGGGGCGCCGACCAGCCGTCGGCGGCGGTGAACCTCGCGGCGCTGGTCGCCGTGGTGGCGGACCAGCCCGGCGCGCGTGTGCTCAACGCCGCCGACCCCGACGCCCCGGACGGGCTCGCTATCGCCCGGATCGTCGCCGCCGAGGCCGGGCACCGCTGGCGGGAGGTGCTGCTGGACGACAACGCGCCGCCGAACTCGGCCGCCATCCGTGGGATCGCGTGCCGCCGATCGTGCTCGACATGAGCGCCGCGCACGCACTCGGCTACCGGCCCGTCGGCGACTACGCGGCCACCGTGCGGGAGGAACTGCGCTGGCTCATGGCGTCACCACACCGCTTCCCCGATTTCGACTACACGGCCGAGGACGCCTGGCTCGCTCAGGCCTGAGCCGTGGGGCGGATGATCACCTCGTTGAGGTCGATGTCGGCCGGTTGCTCGATGGCGTAGGCGACAGCACGGGCGACCGCCTCCGGGGGCATCGCGATCCTGTCCCGCAGTTCGACCAGTCGCGCGCGCAGGTCCGGGCTCTCCATCGTCCGGGAGAACTCGGTGTGCGTGATGCCCGGCGAAACGATGGTCACCCGCAGGTCGGGGCCGGCTTCCTGGCGCAGGCCCTCGGAGATGGCCCGCACCGCGAACTTGGTGCCCGAGTAGACCGCCTGCCCCGGCACGGTCCGGTGCCCGGACGTGGAGGCGATGTGCACGAACTGCCCGGCCCCCTGCGCGCGGAACACCGGCAGCGCCGCGCCGATCCCGTGCAGGATGCCCTTGATGTTGACGTCGACCATGTCGTCCCACTCGTCGACGCGCAGTTCGTCGAGCGGTGAGACGGGCATGATCCCGGCGTTGCCGACGAGCACGTCCAGCCGCCCGTAGCGGCTGCGTGCCAGGTCGACGAGCCCGTGCAGGTCGGCGCGTCTCCGGACGTCGGTCACCGTCCAGGCCACGTCACCGCCGTCGGCGATGATGCGGGCCGCCAGTGCTTCGAGGCGTTCGGCCCGCCTCGCGCCGAGCACCACCTTCGCGCCGCGTCCGGCCAGCACCGCCGCGATCGCGGCTCCGATGCCGCTGCTCGCGCCGGTGATCGCCACAACTTTGCCGTCCAGCATGCGAATCCTCCATGTGATAGCCCTATCGCTTGCTAATGTACGAGGGCTATCACATGGCGGTCAAGGAGGCGGGATGGCTGGCAGGCGCGGGTACCACCACGGTGACCTGCCCGCCGCGCTGGTCCGCACCAGCTTCGAACTGCTCGCCGAGCAGGGGCTGCCGTCGTTTTCCGTGGCGCAGGTCGCCCGGCGCCTCGGGATCAGCACGGCCTCGCCCTACCGGCACTTCCGCGACCGCGACCACCTGCTCGCCGCGGTCGCCACCGCCGCGGCCCGCGAACTCACCGAGGCCGTCCGGGCCGCGACCGACGCCGCCGGTGCCGATCCCGCCGACCGGTTCGCCGCGGCGGGCTCGGCCTACCTGCGGTTCGCGGTCGGCCGCGGCGCCGGGTTCGACGTCATCTACGCGGCGGAACTGGCCGCGCTGCGGGACGAGGAACTGGCCACGGCCGGGCGGGAGCTGATGGACCTGTTCACCGGGCTCGCGGAGGCGACCGGCGCGCGGAGCAAGCCGGAAACCCTTGAACTCGTGGGGAATCTCATCGCGCTCGCGCACGGTTACGCGGCGCTCTATCGCAACGGGCTGTTCGCCGCCGGGCGCTACCGGCTCGAGGACCTGGCCGCGCAGGCGGAGAACGGCGCGCGCGCACTCACCAGGGGTGCCACGCCCCGTTGAACCACTGCTCGTGCGCGGTGTCGTTGTGGTGGTCGACGTTCCAGTCGTTCGGGTAGTTGTACATGTGGTTGTTCGGATAGGTCCAGATCCCGGCGGACTCGTCGCAGACGTAGTCCCAGTGGCAGATCGACTTCACCGGCACGTTGCCGAAGTACCGGTCGGCGCCGGCCAGCGGGTAGCCGACGATACCGCCGAAGGGCACGCTGCCGCCGTTGAGGCCGGGCGGGGCCTGCCGCTTGGGGTCGGCGATCAGCACGGCGTTGACGTTGCCGAAGGTCTGCCAGTTCTCGGTCACCCAGATGTGCACCACGGCCGCGCCGAGCGAGTACCCGACGGCCTTGGCGTGCTGGCCGGGGCAGAGGTTGCGCTGGTCGCGCAGCAGCCGGTTCAGCTCGTTGACCCCGGCCCGCGCGCTGGCGCCGTTGGGGATGTCGGTCGGGTAGCCGACGTGCTGCTGGATGTTGCCGGTGAAACCGTCGTTCCACGGCCTGCTGCCGGTGCCGCCGACCACGATCGTGTAAGTGCCCTCGCACGGGGCTTCGGCCTGCGCGACCGGACCGCTCGCCACGGAAAGTCCCGTCGCCGCGAGCAGGCCGGCCAGCGCGATCGCTGCCTTTTGTCTTTTTGTCATCGGCCGAAAGTAGCGAGCACCGATGAATTCCTGATGAAACAGGACCCGACTTTCGCAGGTGCCGCTTCCGGGTGACCGCCATTAGCGTTGGCGTCCATGCGTTCTGTCACCGCACGGGTCACCGCGCTCGTTCCGGCCGCGCTGCTCGGCCTTTCCACGCCCGCACAGGCGATCGTCGACGGTGAGTTCACCGCGTCGGCGCCGTGGTCGGCTCGCCTTTACCAGGACGGTGCCGACGGTTACTGCACCGCCACCGTGCTCGGTCCCGAGTGGATTCTCACCGCACGGCACTGCATCGGCGGAAATCACCAATGGGGTTTCCGCGTCGGAAATGTCGAGCACGCGAAAGGCACCTACGTCGATGCCGCTCCGAACGGGGTGACCCTGCACGAGAATGCCGATCTGGCGCTGGTGAAACTCGCCGAGCCGGTGCAGGCGCCCGCGGTTTCCCTCGGCGATCTCGACGCGGTGGCCGAGGGGGACACGGTGACCATTCACGGCTGGGGTGACACCGGTAGCGGCCAGCAGTCGCCACGGCTGAAGAACGCGCAGCTGAAGGTGACCGACGTGGCCGCGGCCGACGCCTACGACGGCCGCGCGATCAACGGCGAGCGCGTCAACGGGGTGTGCGGCAGCGGGGATTCCGGTGGCCCGATGTTCACCGCCGACGGCGTCCAGGTCGGGGTGCTGTCCACCGGCAACAGCACCAGCTGCCAGTACACCCACGTCGGCGCCTACCGGGACTGGATCAGCTCGGTCACCGGCTGAGCGGCCCGGCCCGCTGCCGCTATTGTGCTAGGTAACTAGCGGAATGGAGGCCCGGGGTGCTGGAGTTCCACCTGGACGGCCGGTCGGGGCTGTCGCCGTACCAGCAGATCGTGCGGCAGGTCCGGCACGCGCTGCGCCTGGGCCTGCTGGCCGAGGGTGACCAGCTGCCGAAGGTCAAGGACGTGGTGGCGGCGCTGGCGATCAATCCGAACACGGTGCTCAAGGCCTACCGCGAACTCGAGCACGACGGGCTGGTCGCGGCGCGGCCCGGGGTGGGCACGTTCGTCACGGCCACGCTGTCCGGCGCTTCGCCCGCCGCGCTGGGCCCGTTGCGGCAGGACCTGCGGCGCTGGCTGGCCAAGGCGCGGCGGGCGGGGCTGGACGACGAGAGCATCGAAGCCCTGTTCGCC
This sequence comes from Amycolatopsis albispora, assembly GCF_003312875.1. Classification (NCBI taxonomy): domain Bacteria; kingdom Bacillati; phylum Actinomycetota; class Actinomycetes; order Pseudonocardiales; family Pseudonocardiaceae; genus Amycolatopsis; species Amycolatopsis albispora. The sequence continues at coordinate 1,853,762 of NZ_CP015163.1, read as the reverse complement.
GACACCTTCCACGCGGTGTCCACAGAGGACATCGCGTGACCGTGTTGCGGGCGCGCGGTCTCGGCAAGGCGTACCGGGGGCGCCCGGCGCTGGAAGGGTGCGAGCTGGACATCCCGGCCGGGCACGTGACCGGGCTGGTCGGGCCGAACGGGGCGGGCAAGTCCACGCTGCTCAATCTCGCCGCGGGCCTGCTGGAGCCGAGCACCGGCACGATCGAGGTGTGTGGCGGGGTGCCGGGCAGCGGGCCGGAGCAGCTGGCGAAGGTCGGGTTCGTCGCGCAGAACGCGCCGGTCTACCCGACGCTGACCGTTGACGAGCACCTGCGCCTCGGCGCGAAGCTGAACCCGCGCTGGGACGCCGCGCTGGCCGCGGAGCGGATCGGCCGGATCGGGCTGGATCCCGCGCAGCGGGCGGGACGGTTGTCCGCTGGTCACCGGGCGCAGCTCGCGCTCACCCTCGGCATCGCGAAGCGGCCCGAGCTGCTGCTGCTCGACGAGCCGGTCGCCGCGCTCGATCCGCTGGCGCGGCGTGAGTTCCTGCGCGACCTGATGGCGGCGGTGGCCGAGCACGGGCTCAGCGTGGTGCTGTCCTCGCACCTGGTCTCGGATCTGGAGCGGGTGTGCGACCACCTGGTGGTGCTCGTCGGCGGCCGGGTCCGGCTGGCCGGGGAGCTGGACGAACTGCTCGCCACGCATCACCGGCTGACCGGCCCGCGCCGTGACGTCGGCACGCTGCCCGCGGATCAGGAGGTCATCTCGGCCAGCCACACCGAGCGCCAGACCACGGTGCTGGTGCGGACCGAAGCGCCGGTGCTCGATCCGGTGTGGACGGTCGGGAAGCCGGGCCTGGAGGATCTGGTGCTGGCGTACCTGGGCGCGCCCGCCCGACCGGTGTTGCGGGTGGTGCGATGACCTGGCTGGCCTGGCGCCAGTTCCGCCTGCCGCTGGCGCTGCTGTACGTCGCGCTCGCGGCGATCGCGGCGGTGTTGCTGTTCGCGGGCCGCAACGACGACGAACTGCTCTACCGGGGCGGGCAGTTCGCGCTCTACCTGCTGCCCGCGGCGATCGGCGCGTTCTGGGGCGTTCCGCTGATCACGCGGGAACTGGAGGCGGGCACGCACAAGCTGGTGTGGAACCAGGGCGTGACGCGGGGGCGGTGGCTGGCGGTCAAGCTGGGGCTGGGCGCGGTGGCGGCGGCGCTGGCGGCGGGGTTGCTCAGCGCGGTGGTCAGCTGGTGGGCGGCGCCGGTCGATGCCATGGCCGGGGCGCCGGACAGCACCGTCGTGGCGCGCATCGACGTGGCGATGTTCGCCGCGCGCGGGATCACGCCGGTGGGTTATGCCGTTTTCGCGTTCGTGCTGGGCGTCGCGGCGGGGTTGGTGCTGCGCCGGACGGTGGCGGCGATGGCGGTGACCTTGGTGGTTTTCGCGGCCGTGCAGGTGGTGGTGCCGCTGGTGGTGCGCCCGCACCTGCTGCCGGTGACCGAGCAGGCCGTGGCGCTGAGCGCGGAGAACATCGAAGGGGTGCGGGTCGACGAGCACGACGGCCCCATCGCGCTGCGGGTGGTGCGCCCGGCTGGGGCGTGGGTGGTGTCCGAGGAGACCGTGGACGCGCGGGGCGGCGTGGTCGGTTCGCTGCCGGAGCTGGTGCGGGGTTGCGTGCCGTCGGCGCCGCGCCCGGGTGCGCTGCCCGATTTCGAACGCAGTCACGCGTGCTTCGCGCAGCTGTCCGAACTCGGCTACCAGCAGCGGCTGCGCTACCAGCCGGCGGCGCGGTTCTGGCCGTTGCAGTGGCTGGAAACCGCGTTGTTCCTGGTGGGCTCGGGGCTGCTGGGCTGGTTCTGCTTCCGGCGGTTGCGTCACGTGTCCTGACGCCTGAGCGCGGGCAGGGCGAGCACCCGCCCGCCAGCGCGCCCAGTGGCATCAGTCCCCAGCCGAGCGCCTGGTGCTTTGTTGCGTCCAGACTGAGTCCGATCGCGGTGAGCACGCCGCCAATCGCGGCGGCGGTGAGCAGCAGGACGTAGCCGGTGGCGTCGAGGTGCAGGGCAGGGTTGCACCGCGGCCTGCGGTTCTCGGGTGGCCGGTTGATCGTCACCGGGACCGGGCAGGTGCGCCTCGCGCCCGGCGGCCTGGTGCTCATGCCGCTGGCGCTGGGGCCGTCGAACGTGCTGGTCAAGCGGAACACGGCCACGCGGACCACGATCCGGTACCCGGCGCGGGGCCTCGGTGTGCTGGGCATGGCCGAGACCCCGCCGGGCCCTGGTGCGGTCCGCCTGCTGGGGCGGGCGCGTGCCGGGCTGCTGGCCGCCTTGCACACGCCCGCGACCACCACGGACCTGGCGGCCGCGCTCGGGGTGACGCCGAGCGCGGTGTCGCACCACCTGCGGGTCCTGCTGGAGAACGGGCTGGTCGAGCGCGAGCGCACCGGCCGCACGGTGCACTACGCGCTCACGCCGCTGGGCCGGTCCTTCCTCACCTGAGCTGGTGCTTGTCCAGCCAGGCCGTGATGGTGGCGGCGACCGCCTCCGGCTGGTCCTCCGGGGTGTGGTGCCCGGCGACGAGGTCGTGCGCGACGATGTCGAGCCCGGCGATGTGCTCGGCGCACCAGGCGATCAGCTCCGGGGTGAGCATGGTGCCGTAGCCGGGCTGGAAGGTCAGCAGCAGCTTCGGCACCTCCGGGGTGGTCGCGAGCCACTCGTCGTACCGCTCGACCCGGGCGACGACGTCGGCAGGCTCGCCGTCCAGCGGCATCATCCGGGCCCAGTGCAGCAGCGGCAAACGGGATTCGCGGGTCGGGTACGGCCTGCGGTAGGCGTCGAAATCGGCTTCGGCGAGGCCGGACAGGCTTTCGATGAACAGGTTCCGGTCGAGCATCAGTTCCTCGCCCGCGCCCGGGGCCTTGATGGTGCGGAACAGTTCGCGGCCGGCTTCGGGGAATTCGGCCCAGGTCATCGGCTTGACGATGGTCTCGGTGAAGGCGATGCCGCGCACCCGCCCTGGGTGGCGGGCGGCCCAGTCGAAGGCCAGCGCGCCACCCCAGTCGTGGCCGACGAGCACCACCTCGTCGAGGTGCAGTGCGTCGAACCAGGCGTCGAGGTGGCGGGCGTGGTCGTCGAAGCTGTAGTCGATGGGCGGCTTGCCGGATTCGCCCATGCCGATCAGGTCGGGGGCCAGCCGCCGCCCCGGGCCGCCGACCGCGGGCAGCACGTGCCGCCACAGGTGGGACGACGTGGGGTTGCCGTGGAGGAACACGATCGGGGCGCCGGTGCCGGTTTCGCGGTGGAACAGGATCTCGCTCATTTGAACGCCACCACGTTCCGCGCGGCCCAGCCGGCGAAGTCGCGTGGTGGCCTGCCGAGCACGCGTTCGATGTCCGGGCTGACCTCGCGCTCGGCGGGCAGCGGGTGGCCGAGAATGTCCAAAGTGGCCTCGGCGACGGGTTCGGGCATGAACCCGAGCAGCTGTTCGCGGGCTTCGGCGCGGGTCTGCTCGTGGAAGCGCACCGGTTCGCCGAGTGCGTGCGCGATGGCGGCGGCCTGCTGCCGGGGCGTGATCGGTGCCGGGCCGGTGAGCAGGTAGGTCCGGCCGTGGTGGCCCGGCCGGGTGAGCGCCGCGGCGGCGACCTCGGCGATGTCGCCCGGGTCGACGGTGGGCAGGGCGACCTCGGCGAAGGGCGCGGCGACCGCCCGCTGGCTGCGCACGCCCTCGGCCCAGGCGAAGGTGTTGCTGTGGAAGCCTCCCGGGCGCAGGACCGTCCATTCCGGACTCGTGCCGGTGACGGCGGTTTCGGTGGCGGGGGAGTGCCGTCCGGTGGCTACCCCCAGCGAAGACAGCAGCACGACGCGCCGGATCCCGGCGTCCCGCGCCAGCGCGGCGACCTCGGGCAGTTCGACGCCGCCGGGGGTCAGGAGGAACAACGCGGAGGCGCCGTCGAGCGCGGGCCGCAGGGTCTCCGGTCGCAGGACGTCGGCCTGGCGGGTGCGCACTCCTGGTGGTGCGTCCGTGGCCGTTCTGCCGCGTGACACCGCGACCACCTGCTCGCCCGCGTCGGCCAGCGCCCGCACCAGCGGGCGCCCCACGTTGCCGGTCGCTCCGGTCACCACGATCATGGTCAGCTCCTTCGTTCGGCTAGGCACGAGGAAGCTACCGGCGTGGATATAGTAGGTACCTAGAGGAAAGTATTGGGTGGAGGGCGGATTTGTGATCGAGAGCACCACCACGCCGGAGCAGGCCTGCCCGATCGCGCCGGTGGTCGACGTGGTGTTCAGCCGCTGGACCACGCCGATCCTGTGGGCACTGCACGAGTTCGGCAGGCAGCGGTTCGTCGAGCTGGAGCGGCGCATCAGCACGATCACGCCCAAGGTGCTCACCCAGCGGCTGCGCCAGCTCGAGCGCGACGGGCTGGTGGTGCGCACCTACCACCCGGAGGTGCCGCCGAGGGTGGAGTACGAGATCAGCGAGCTGGGCCGCAGCCTGGCGCCGTTGTTCGCCGCGCTGTCGGAGTGGTCGGTGCACCTGCCCGAGGTCGAACGCGCGAGGGCCGCCTACGACGCGCGTGGCGGCCGCCGCTGACTCGGCGGGTCCTGGCACGATGGCCGGATGGGTGTGCTTTTCGACTACTTCGCGGCCCCGTCCGATGAGGCCGCCGCAGCCACGATCGATCGTGACGGCGGCCCTGGCTCGCCGGCTCCGGTCTTCGACACGTTGCCGGTGAAGGGCGTCGATCCGGTGGTCCAGCTCGGCACGTTGGAAGCGCAGCTGACCGGTCGTGCCTACGCCGACATCGTCGCGGATCCCCGCAGCGGTCGCGATCTGGCGTCCCGCGGCGGCGGTGAACGCCTCGTCCTGACCGTCACGGACTCGTTGGCGGCCGCCCTCGCGGCCGCGCCGGACGAGCGGCTGGCCGAGGTCGCCGTGCCGTGGAGCGAGACCGAGGAGTTCTGGGGTCAGGGCGACCCCGTGGCACTGGCCGATTTCCTTCGTGATTTCGCGGCTCTCGCCCGCCGGGCCGACCAGGCGGGCCATCGCCTCTACTGCTGGCTGAGCGTCTGACCCGCTGGTTTGAGCTGGCGCAGGGTGTAGCCGTTGCCCGCCGGGTCCAGTGCCCGGGTCGCCTGCTTGAACAGGTGTTCGGCGCGTTCGTAGGACAGCCTGCGGCGGCCGGTTTCCGGGCACAGGTCGGCCGGAGCCGGCGTGCGGGCGGGGCCGGGGCGGCGGTCGGCGAGGAACAGCGGGCCGTGGGTGCGGCCGTCGAGCAGCCGGGGGAGCAGGCGGGCGGTGCCGGAGCGCCAGGTGACCAGGGTGCCGTCGATCTGGGCGCTGCGGTCGTCGAGGTCGAGGTGCTCGACGTTGAGCGAGAGCACGGTCCGCGCGGCGGCCGCGGATTCGTGCAGCATCCGCCACAGGGTGTGTTCGCGCAGCGGGAGGTCGCTCGACCACAGCGCGTCGAGGCGGGCCGGTGCGATCGACGGGGTGCGCGTGGTGGATTCGGCGCGGCGTTCCAGTCCGGCGGCGAGATCGTCCATTTCGGCCCAGGCGGCGAACGAGCGCAACGCCGAGCGGTGCCGGTTCCAGGTTTTGGCCGCCGCGTGTCCCCAGGCTGTGGTGCACACGCGGGTGACTTCGTCGGCGGTCAGTGAGGCGAGCGGGCGCGTGTCGCCGAGGGCGGCGCGCAGGCGTCGCAGGGTCTGGCCGTAGGACCGGGCGGTCTGCGGGTCGAGGGTGTCGCGGGTGAGGAATTCGTCGGCGGCGTCGGCGAGGGTGCGGACGGCGTGGTCCTCGGCGGGCAGGGCGTCGGCCCGGCGCAGCAGGAAGGCACGTTCGGCGGTGTTCTGCGTGAGCGCGGCGGCGCGCTGGAACTCGACGCGGGCTTCGGCGGTGCGGCCGAGTTCGGTGAGCAGGTCGGCGCGGACGCCGGGCAGCAGGTGGTAGTCCTGCAGGGCCGGGTCGGACAGCAGCGCGTCGGCCATCGCCAGGCCGGTCGCCGGGCCGTGCGCCCTGCCGTAGGCGACGGCGCGGTTGAGCTGCACGACCGGAGTGGGCAGGAGCCGGACGAGCGCGTCGTAGAGGGTGGCGATCTGCGCCCAGTCGGTGTCCTCGGCGGTGCGGGCCTGCGCGTGACACACCGCGATCGCGGCTTGGAGCACGTACGGGCCGGGTTTGCCGCCGGCTTCGCGGGCACGCAGCATCGCGGTGAAGCCGCGGCGGATGAGCAGGCGGTCCCAGCGGCCGCGGTTCTGCTCGTGCAGCCGGATGGGTTCACCGCTGGGGCCGGTGCGCGCGGCGGCACGGGACTGCTGGATCTCCATCAGCGCGACCAGGCCGTGGACCTCGGCCTCGCCGGGCGCGAGCCGCGCGAGCAGGCGGCCCAGCCGCAGCGCCTCCAGGGTCAGGCCCGGCCGCATCAGGTCGTCGCCCGAGGTGGCGGAGTAACCCTCGTTGAAGATCAGGTAGATCACTTCGAGCACGGACGACAGGCGCCCGGCGAGTTCGGCGCGGCCGGGCAGTTCGAACGGCACGCGTTCCTCGGCCAGGGTGCGTTTCGCGGCGGCCACGCGCTGGGCGATCTTCGGTTCGGTGAGCAGGAAGGCCCTGGCGATCTCGGCGGTGGTCAGGCCGCCGAGCAGGCGCAGGGTCAGGGCCACCCTGGCCGGGGCGGGCAGGACCGGGTGGCAGGACAGGAACATCAGCCGGAGCACGTCGTCCTGCTCGGGCTCCTCGGGCGCGGCGGCTACTTCGCTCTCGTCGAGGTCTTCGAGCCGCCGCGACCGCCGGAGGTGGTCGATCGCCCGCCGCTTGGCCACGGCCATCAGCCAGGCACCCGGATTGTCCGGTACGCCCGATTCGAGCCACTGCTCGAGCGCGGCCACGAGCGCGTCCTGCGCCAGTTCCTCGGCGAGGCCGACGTCGTGGACCAGCCGGGTCAGCCCGGCGATGATCCGGGCCGACTCCAGCTTCCAGACCGCGTCGATCGAGCGGTGGGCGTCCATCAGCGGGGCATCAGGTGAACACGCGCTGGATCACGCTGCGGCTGTTGCCGACCATCTTGACGAAGCGCCGGGCGATCTCGACGACCTCCTCCTCGCTGCGGACCTCGACCAGCGCGAACCCGGCCACGGACTCCTTGGCCTCGGCGAACGGGCCGTCGGTCACGGTGACCTCGCCGTCGCTCTCGCTGACCTCGATGCCGGTGGGCGCCATGCCGCCGGCGGACAGCAGCACGCCGGCCGCGGTCAGCTCCTCGATCCAGGCGCCCATCTCGGCCTCGAGGTTCGGGTTGGTGGGTTCGCCGGTCGGGTGGGACATCATCAGGTAGCGCATCGCCGTCTCCCTTGTTCGGTTGCCTTCGCTGACGCGTCGGACAACCCATGTGACAGGGAATGTACCCGTTCCCTGTCACATCGGGGCCATGGTTCGCCGCCGACCCGCGAGGTCGCGCCGGTCATGGGAGTGGGACGCGGCAGGTCGCCCCAGCGGCCTGGCGTGGCCCGCTCCCATGACCGGCTCAAAAGCGACCTCGCCCGCCGCGCCGGAGGCGCGGCCGAAGACATTGACCCTGACACGGTGTCAGGTCGTAGACCGGGCGGCATGGACTACCACGGCAATGTTCCCTACTGCTACGCCAACTCACTGGCGATGATGCTGTCCGTGCACGGCGACCGTGTGCGGCCCGGGCTGATCGAGGCGCTGACCGGCGTCGGGCTCGGGGCGTTCCGGGTTCCCGAGGACGGCCGCGTCTTCTTCAGCGCGATCACCCCGAACCAGGGCCTGGACGCCGCCCTCGGGTTGCTCGGCTGCGAGTTCACCGGCACCCACGGCCCCGACGGCACCTCGGCCGAGGAGATCCTCCGCAAGGACCTGGCGACCGGGCCGGTGTTGCTCGGCCCGCTGGACATGGGCCACCTGACCTACGTGCCCTTCCACCGCGACGTGCCCGGCGCCGATCACTACGTCGTCGCCTACGACATCGACGACGAGGGCGTGTTCCTGCACGATCCGGCCGGGTTCCCGTGCGCCAAGCTCGGTTTCGCCGACCTCGAAGCGGCGTGGCGCGGCGAACGGGTCGAGTACGAGCACGGCGTCTACCAGCGCTGGCGCGAAATCGGCCCGTCCAAGGAGGTCGACTACAGCCAGGCCCGCGCGTACTTCGGCGAGATCTACCGCGAGAACCCCGGCGCCGGTGACACGATCCGGCTGCTGGCCGCGGACCTGCGCGGGCCGGTGACCCCCGACCTGGCGGGCTTCCTCACCGGGTTCGCGCTGCCGCTCGGGGCACGCCGGGCGCTGGACTTCGCGGTGCTGTTCGAGCAGGGCGGCGACACCGAACTGGTCACGGCGAAGAACACGCAGGCGCACCTGTTCGCCCGCGCCCAGGCACTGGGCCTGCGGGACCGCTGGGCGGACGCGGCCGGTGTGCTCGACGAGCTCGCCACCTGCGAAGACGCCATCGAACGCGGCCTGCTCATTGATAAACCGAGTACGCGGTCTATTATTCGCTGACATGACACGCACCTCCTCGACCTCGACCGTGGTCGCGACCGCTCGTGGCTGGCGGGTGCTGGGCTGGCTGCTCTGCCCGGTGCTGGGTGCGGCGCTGTGCTGGGGGCTCAAGCTCGCCGCCGGCTGGGTGACCACGCTGGCCTGGTTCCCGTTCCAGGGACCGTTCCGGCTGGTGGCGTCGATCCCGGAACCCGCCGCCACGTTCGGCGCGCTCGGCCTGGGCGCGGTGGCCGGGCTGGTGCTGGCCTTCCTCGGCGACCTGGACCTGCTCAGCTTGGACGTCGGCCCCGACGGGGTCGCGCTGACCAGGGCTGGCGAGACCCAGCGGTTCGACCGCGGCGCGGTCGGGGCGGTGTTCTTCGACGGCGGCAAGCTCGTGCTGCTCGGTACGCGCGGGGACGAGCTGGCACGCGAGTCCACGGACCTGGGCAAACAGCGGGTCCGCGCGGCGTTCGAGCAGCACGGTTATCCCTGGCACGCCGACGGCGACCCCTACCGCGAGAACTACCGGCTGTGGGTGGAGGGCACGCCGGAGCTGTCCGACCGGGCCAACGCGCTGCTGCGGGCGCGCCAGGAGGCGCTGGCCAAGGACCGGGGTGACGAGGTCAAGGAGCTGCGCCGGGAGCTGGTGAAGGCCGGGGTGTTCGTCCGCGAGGAGAAGAAGCGCCAGTACTGGCGGACGGCACCCGGCTGACGGCCACGGTGAGCCTCGTCAGCGACCGTCAGCGCGTGGTGCGTGGTTGGTCAGTGCGCCCGCGCAGCCTGGGCGCATGACGAAGAACATCCTGATCTCCGGCGCCAGCGTCGCCGGGCCCGCGCTGGCTTACTGGCTGCACCGCTACGGCTTTACCCCGACCGTCGTCGAACGCGCGCCGGGGCTGCGCGGCGGGGGTTTCGCCGTGGACTTCCGCGGTGACGTGCACCTGCGGGTGCTGCGTGAGATGGGCATTCTCGACGAGGTCCGGCGGCGGCAGACCAACATGGGCAACCAGGTGGTCGTCGACGCCGACGGCGGGCAGCTGGCGAAGCTGCCCGCGTCGTTCATGAGCGGTGACGTCGAGATCGAGCGCGACGAGCTGAGCCGCCTGCTCCACGAGCGCACCAGGGACCACACCGAGTACCTGTTCGGCGATTCGATCGCCTCGATGACCGAGGACGCCGACGGGGTGCGGGTGTGCTTCGAACACGGTGAGCCGCGCACCTTCGACCTGGTGCTCGGCGCCGACGGGCTGCACTCGAACGTGCGGGCGCTGGCGTTCGGGCCGGAATCGCGGTTCATCCGGTTCCTCGGCTACTACGTGGCCGGGTTCGAGATGCCGAACTTCCTGGGCCTGGACCACACCGGGCTGATGTACAACGTGCCGGGGCTCGGGGTGAACGTGGGCAGCGCGGGCGGCAAGACCGACGGCGGGTTCGTGTTCCCGTCCGAGGAGCTCGACTACGACCGGCGTGATCTCGACGCGCAGAAGCAGCTGGTCGCGCGGCGGTGCGCGGGCGCGGGCTGGGAGGTGCCGCGGCTGCTGGAGGCGATGTGGGCCGCGCCGGAGATGTACTTCGACTCGATCAGCCAGGTGCGGATGCCCTCGTTCCAGCGCGGCCGGGTCGCCCTGGTCGGGGACGCGGGGTACGGCGCGACGCTGGGCGGGCTGGGCACGGGCACCGCGATGGTCGGTGCGTACGTGCTGGCCGGCGAACTCGCCGTGGCGCACGGGGATCACCGCGTGGCGTTCCCGCGCTACGAGGAGCGGATGCGCGGTTACGCCGAGGGCTGCCAGAAGCTGGCCGAGGGCGCGGGCCCGTTCCTGGCGCCGCCGACGCGGTTCAAGATCTGGCAGCGCAACCAGATGTACAAGGCGCTGTCGTGGCGGCGGCTGGCCGGGGTGTTCGACAAGATGACCACCAAGGCCGCCAGGAACATCACGCTCCCGGACTACCGGCCCGCACCGCGCTCGGCGGTACCCCGCGAATCCGCTTGAACGCGGTGCTGAAGGTGAACGCGTCCGCGTAGCCGACCTGCCGCGCGACCGAGCCGACGCTCGCGCCGGTTTCGGCGAGCAGGTCGGCGGCGAGCGTCATCCGCCAGCCGGTCAGGTAGGCCAGCGGCGGTTCACCGACCAGTGCGGTGAACCGCCGGGCGAACGAGGCGCGGGACAGCCCGGCCGCGGCGGCGAGAGTGGCCACCGTCCACGCTTCGGCGGGCCGCTGGTGCAGCAGCCGCAGCGCGTGGCCGATGGCGGGGTCGGCCAGTGCGCGGTAGCCGGCGGGCGCGCGGGTGCCGGGGGTTGCGAACCAGGTGCGCAGGGCGCGGATCAGCAGCAGGTCGAGCAGGCGGTCGAGCACGGTCTGCTGGCCGGGTTCGTCGCGGCTGATCTCGCTGGTGAGCAGCCCGAGCACGGGGTCGTCGCCGGCGGGCACGGCCAGCGCGGGCGGCAGCGTGGCCAGCACCCGGTCGGCGGTGCCGCCGCGAACCGCGTAGGCGGCGGTGACCAGCACCGAAGACCCGCCTGGGGTGCCGTAGGTGCGGGTGCCGAGCTTGAACCGGTCCCCGGCGGTGGCCGGGTCCTCGTTCGCGGGGTAGCACCGGTTCTCGCTGTCGATGACCACTCCGGCGGTGGTGTCACGGCGGTCGCCGACGGTGAATCCACCGCGTACCAGCGCGATCTGCCCGGCTTCGAATCGCAGCGGCTCGCCGTGGCCGGGCCGGATCCAGGCCGCGCCGTCGGCCAGCACCAGCAGCATCAGCGGGCCCGGGTCCTCGAAGCGCAGGCCCCACGGCGGCGCGCAGAGCGACTGGACAAAAACCGAGCCGCGGGCGCGGACGGTGGCGAGGTAGTCGTCGAGGGGATCCACGCCTGAGACGATTCCACAGGGATCGGCGCTTTTCGACCATGGTCCGTCTCAGTGGATCTTGCTTGGCTTACCGCCATGACCAACGCACCTGTTCTCCTGCTCGGCGGCCTCGGCAAAACCGGCCGCCGGATCGCCGACCGGCTCGAAGCCCGCGGTGTGCCCTTCCGTGCCGCGTCGCGGTCCACCCCGGTCCGGTTCGACTGGGACGACGAGTCCACTTGGGACACCGCGCTGGCCGGGACCGGGGCGATCTACCTGGTCCCGCCAGCCGAGCACCTCGACACCGCGGCGATCGGCCCGCTGCTGGCCCGCGCGGGCGCGCGCCGGGTGGTGCTGCTTTCGGCCAGGGGCGCCGATTTCGCCGGTGAACCGGTACCCGAGCGCGTGGTGCGGGAACGGAGTCCGGAATGGACGATCCTGCGGCCGTCGTGGTTCGCGCAGAACTTCAGCGAGGGGGTGTTCGCCGCCGGGATCGAGGCGGGGGAGCTGAAGCTGCCCACGCGCGACGGCCGGGACGCGTTCATCGACGCCGAGGACATCGCCGATGTCGCCGTCGCGGCGCTGACCGAGGACGGGCACGCCGGGCAGGCCTACGACCTCTCCGGACCGGAAGCCATCTCGTTCCCGGACGCGGTCGCGCGGATCGCCGAGGCGACCGGCCGCCCGATCAGCTTCGGCTACCGCACGCCCGCCGAGTTCGCCGCCACCGTGCCCGGTGAACTCGGCGAACTGCTCGGCGCGCTGCTCGACGGAATCGCCCAGGGCAACGGCGACTACGTCAGCGACGGCGTGCGCCGCGCGCTGGGCCGGGAACCGCGGTCCTTCGGGGACTTCGTGGCCAGGACCTTCGGCTCACAGCCCGTCCAGGCCTGAGCGGAGCAGGCCGAACGCCTGGTCCGCCTCGGCGGCGGCCGCGGGGAATCGTGCCGCGGCCGCCTCACCGGCGGTGATGTGCCGGTGGTTCTCCAGTGCGAGCAGGCGCTGCACGGTGACGATCTGGCCGGCGGCGAGCCGGGGCGCGAGGTCGTCGCGGCCGGTGGCCTCACGCAGGGCGTCGGCGAGCGCGTCGATCGAGTGGTCGGTGAACCGCGACATGCCGGCCACCAGCGCCGGGGTGTCGTAGATCAGGCAGTTCAGCGCGAGCACCTCGGGCTCGTCGCACAGCCCGGTGATCGGGTCGCGCCGCTCGAGCCCGGCCAGGAAGTGGGCGTGCAGCGCGGCCAGCGGCGGCTGCCCGGCCGCGGCGCGCACCACCTCGGCGGCTTCCTCGCGGTGATCGGCCAGGCGGTCGATCACCAGGTCCTCCTTGGCGGGGAAGTACTTGAACAGCGTCGGCTTGGACACCTCCGCGGCCGCGGCGACTTCGGCCACCGAGACCCGGTCGAAGCCGGATTCCAGGAACAGCGCGATGGCCGCGTCGGAGATCGCCTGGCGCGTGCGCAGCTTCTTCCGCTCCCGAAGGCCCATGGGACGCATGCTAGCGCAACCTTGTCCGAGTTTAAAACTTGACTCGGTTAACTTTTCTCTGTCAGGGTCACCGCCATGACCACCACCTCCGCCCGCACCACCCGCTGGCCCGGCTTCGCCCTGCTCTGCACCGCCCAGCTGATGGTCCTGCTCGACACCACGATCGTGAACATCGCGCTGCCACCGGCCCAGCACGACCTCGGCCTGTCCGACGCCGACCGCCACTGGATCGTCACCGCCTACCTGCTCGCCTTCGGCGCGCTCCTGCTGCCCGCCGGACGGATCTCCGACGCCGTCGGCCGCCGCCGCGCCCTGCTCATCGGCGTGCTCGGCTTCGGCCTCGCCTCCGCGGCCGGGGGAGCGGCGGCCGACGGCGCCCAGCTCATCGCCGCCCGCGCCGCCCAGGGCGCGTTCGCCGCTCTGCTCGCCCCCACCGCGATGGCCCTGCTCACCGCGTTGTTCACCGAACCGGCCGAACGCGGCCGCGCGCTGGGCCGGTTCAGCGCGGTCGTCGGCGCCGGGGGAGCCGCGGGCCTGCTGGCCGGCGGGCTGCTCACCGCCACCCTCGACTGGCGCTGGTGCCTCTACGTCAACGTGCCCATCGCCGCGCTGACCGCCGTGCTCACCCCGGTCCTGCTGCCCGAAACGCCCCGCCACCCGCTGCACCTGGACCTGCTCAGCACCCTGCTCGGCGTCACCGGCGCCGCCGCGCTCGTCTACGCCACCACCGGACGCCCGCTCTGGCTCGTCCCGGCCGCCGTGCTGCTCGGCGCGTTCGCACTGCGCCAGGTCAAGGCCGCGCGACCGCTGCTGCCACCGCACCTGCTCGCCACCCGCCGCCGCCTCGGCGCGCTGACCGCCGTCGCCACCACGATGGCGGCGATGTTCGGCACCATGCTCGTGCTCACCTACCAGCTGCAGGAGGTGCTCGGCTTCGACCCGCTGCGCACCGGGCTGGCCATCCTGCCCGGCACCGCGGCCACCATGCTCATCGCCTCGCAGGTCTCCGGCAGGCTGATGGCCCGGCTCAGCCCGCGGCGGCTGATCGTGCCCGGCATGCTGCTCACCGCCGCCGGGCTCGGCCTGCTCACCCAGCTCACCCCGGACAGCACCTACCTCGGCGGCATGCTGCCCGCCCAGCTCGTCTTCGGCGCCGGCACCGGGCTGGTCATGTCACCCAGCATCAGCGCCGCGCTCACCGGCGCCGCACCCCGCGACGCGGGCCTCGTCTCCGCCCTGGTCAGCACGGCGCAGCAACTCGGCGGCTCGATCGGCATCTCCGTGCTGAACGCGGTCGCGGCCGGGGGAGCCACCCTCGCCGCGCAGGTGCACGGCCACACCGTCGCCGCCGCGGTGGCCGCCGGGCTGATGCTCGCGGGCGCCCTAGCCAGCGGGCTGCTGCTCGGCCGTTAGATAGGCGTCGAGCCGGGCGGCCAGCTCCTTCGGCCTGGACAGCGAGACGCAGTGGCTGCCGCCGATCACGTCCGGCTCGATGCCCAGCCGCTCCCGCGACACCCGCCGCGCGAACTCCAGCGGGAAGAACCGGTCGTCCCGGCACGCCAGCACCCGCGTCGGCACCGCGGGCCACGCCGCCAGCGGCCACGGCTTGCCCAGCGAGTCGCCCTCGTGCGGCCGCCCCTTCGCCAGCGCCTCCTCGGCCAGCTCCCGCGGCACGTCGTGCAGGAACGCCCCGATCGGGTCGGCCTCCATGTCCACTTCGGACTCGTGCCCGGTGTTCGCCCACCAGTCCGAGGCCGGCTCACCTGGCCGCGGGATCATCGCCGCCAGCAGCACCAGCAACCGCGACGGCCGCCGGTCGCAGACCAGGGGAGCGACCAGCCCGCCGAACGAATGCCCGACCACCACCAGGTCCTCCCGCGGCCCGATCGCCGCCACCACCGCGTCGGCGTACTCGGCCACGCCGTTCGCGCCGTCCTCGATCGGCAGGTCCGGCGCCACCACGTCGTGCCCGAGCGCCCGCAGCTCCGCCTCCAGCAGGTGGTACTCCCAGCCGCTGCTGCCGCCGCCGTGGATCAGCACAAAGGTCGCCATGTTTTCCTCCTGGTCGTGGTGCGTTGCGAACCCCCGACGAACGACCCCGGCCCGCACCGACACCCCGGCTCAGGAAACTTCGGCCAGCCGCCGCCGAAGATAACGCCGCTCCGCGTCGGTCGACGCCAGCTCCAGCGCCTCCCGGTAAGCCACCGCCGCCTCCCCGGCCCGCTCCAACCGCCGCAGCAGATCCGCCCGCGCCGCGGGCAGCAAGTGGTAACCCGCCAGCTCCCCGCCCTCGACCAGCTCGTCCAGCAGCAGCAACCCGGCCGCCGGCCCCTCGGCCATGCCCACCGCGACCGCCCGGTTCAACCGCACCACCGGCGAGGGCGCCACCCGCGCCAGCCGCTCGTACAACGCCGCGATCTGCGGCCAGTCGGTGTCCTCGGCCCGCACCGCCGTCGCGTGACACGCCACGATCGCCGCCTGCAACTGGTACGGCCCCGGCTGCCGCCGCCGCAACGCCGACTCCAGCAGCGCCGTGCCCTCCTCGATCTCCCCGGCATCCCAGCGCGACCGGTCCTGGTCCTCCAGCAACACCAGATCACCGGCCGCGTCCAGCCGCGCCTCCCGCCGCGAATCGTGCAGCAGCAGCAACGCCAGCAAGCCCACCGCCTCCGGCTCGTCCGGCATCAACCCCACCAGCACCCGCGCCAGCCGGATCGCCTCCGCGCACAGGTTCCGCCGCACCAGATCCGCACCCGCCGACGCCGAATAACCCTCGTTGAACAGCAGGTACAACACCCCGAGCACGGCGCTCGTGCGCTCCGGCAGCAAATGCGGCGGCGGCACCCGGTACGGGATCCCGGCGTTGCGGATCTTCCGCTTCGCCCGCACCAGCCGCTGCGACATCGTCGCCTCCGGCACCAGGAACGCCCGCCCGATCTCCGCCGTGCTCAACCCGGCCAGCGTGCGCAACGTCAGCGCCACCCGCGCCTCGAACGGCAACGCCGGATGACAGCAGGTGAAGATCAACCGCAGCCTGTCGTCCGGCACCCCGCTCTCGTCCGGCTCCACGTCCTCCGGCGGCGGCGTCACCGCCAGCTCCCGCAACTTCGCCGCCCCCACGGCCTCCCGCCGCAACACGTCGATCGCCCGGTTCCGCGCGGTCGTGGTCAGCCACGCACCCGGCTTGCGCGGCACCCCGTCCCGCGGCCACCGGCGCAACGCCGCGGAAAACGCCTCCTGCGCACACTCCTCAGCCAGGTCCCAGTCGCCGGTCACCCGGATCAGCGTGGCCACCACCTGGCCCCACTCCTCCCGGAACGCCGCCGCGACCGCGGCGCCGACCTCGCTGGCCGCACCGACGGCGCCGTTGCCGTCCCGCCCGGTCAACCCGGCAGATCCGCCGGATCGAGCACCGGACGCACCTCGACCAGGCCGGTCCGCGCCACCGGATGCCGTGAAGCCACCTCCACCGCCTCGTCCAGGCTCGCGCACTCGATCAGGTTGTACCCGCCGATCTGCTCCTTCGTCTCCGCGAACGGCCCGTCCGACAGCAGGACCCGCCCGTCGCGCACCCGCAACGTCGTCGCGTCCTCGGCCGGATGCAGCAGCTCACCGTCCAGCAACACCCCGCGGCGCGTCATCTCGTCGACCCACGCGCGCACGTCCTCACGCCCGCACACCTCGGCCGAATCCTCGGCCTCGTCGGCCGGGCCCCCGATCAACAGCAGGTACTTCACCACGCGCCTCCCTTCCCGTTCGCCCACATCATTGCGCAGATCCTCACGAAAGACGGGTGAAAGCCACGCCGGTGACAATCGGCCATCGCATCGGGGGAGAGGGGTTCACCGTGGAGGAAGCAGACCTGGCCCGTGCCCGGCTGGCGGCCTTGGAACGCGAGGCCGCCGACCGGTCGGTCACCGACCGGCACGTGCGGTTCTATCCGGCCATCGCAGCGGCGCTCATCGCACTGTCCGTGCTGCCCGTGTACCGCGCGAGGGTGACCGACACCATCCACCTCCCAGGCCAGCGCCTCCCGCTCGAGGTGTCCCGTACGGAGATGCTGTGGGGCCACCCCGAATCCGGCGGCACGGCGGTCGCCTTCGTGCTGGTTCTGCTGCTGGCGTGGGCGACGGTCAACTGGCGCAGCGCCGTGCCCCCGGCGCTGGTCGCCATCGCCGCCGCCGTGTTGCTGGTGTTGCTGCTCGGCAAGCAGGGCATCGACCCCGGACACCTGGACATCCAGCCGGGAACAGTGGAACTCGCACCCGCCGGCGTGGTCAGCGCGCTGGTCTGCCCCGTGCTGATGCTGGCCGGGCTGGCGCACGCCGTCGACGTCTGGAACCGGCGGCACCGGGTCGTCTGATCACCTGGCTCACCGCCCGTACCGTTCGGTCAGCTCCGCCCCGATCCGCGCCAGCTCCGCCCGCACCGGCTCCGACTCGACGACCTCCAGCTGCCCGCCCCACCCGGCCAGCTGCTGCGCGATCATCACCGGCGCCGGCGCGGCCACCCGCACCCGCGCCCGCCCGTCCTCGGTCTCGCCCTCCACCGTGCAGTGCCTGCCGAAGTGCGACCGCAGCACGAACACGAACCGCGGCTCCACCAGCACCGTCGCCGAAACCAGCGCCCGCTTGCGCTCCACCTCGTCGACCACCCGCCGCCACGCCTCGGCCAGCTCGAAATCCGCGGGCCGCACCGCGGGCTCCTCGGTCACCACTGCCTCGGCCACCCGATCCAGCCGGAACGTCCGCTGCCCGGCCTCGGTCCCCGCGATCAGGTACCAAAGATCGTCCTTGTCGACCAGGCCCCACGGGTCCACCAGCCGCTCACCCGCCTCCTGCCCCCGGCGCTGGTAGACCAGCCGCACCTTCCGCCGCCGCACCGTCGCCTCCTGCAGCAGCTCCACCAGCGCCGGCCGCTCCCGATCCGCCTCACCCCACCGCGACGAATCGACCACCACCGCGCTCGCCGCCGCCTCCGCCTCGGCCCGGAACGTGTCCGGCAACGCCCGCACCAGCTTGCGCAACGCCGACCGCACCTCCGGCGACACCGCCGTGCCCGGACCGGCCAGCAGGAACAACGCCCGCGCCTCCGCCGAGGTCAGCCCGCTCAGATCGGTCCGCGCCCCACCCACCAGCGACCACCCGCCACCCCGGCCCGGCTGCGGATACACCGGCACGCCCGCCGCCGACAACGCCTCCAGATCACGCCGCGCCGTGGCCACCGACACCTCCAGCTCACCGGCCAGCTCCGCCGCGGTCACCCGCCCACGCGACTGCATCAGCAACAGGGTGGCCACAAGGCGGTCGGCACGCATGGAGAAAGTCTCGCAAACAAAGTGCTCATGAGGTGCGCACTTTGACCGGCAGACTCATCCCCAACAGCAACCCGGAAGGACCCCGAAATGCTTCGTGGACTCGCCAACGTCAGCTTCTTCGCCGATGACCTCGACGCCGCCAAGGCCTGGTACACCGAACTGTTCGGCGTCGAACCGTACTTCGACCGCATGCCCGGCTACCTCGAGTTCCGCATCGGCGACTACCAGCACGAATTCGGCATCGTCAACGCCGCCTACGCCCCGCCCGGCGCCCGCCAGCCCCAGCCCGGCGGCGCCATCGTCTACTGGCACGTCGACGACATCCAGGCCGCCTACGACCGCCTCCTCACCCTCGGCGCCACCGAGTACCAACCCATCACCGAACGCGGCCCCGGCTTTGTCACCGCCTCGGTCACCGACCCGTTCGGCAACGTGCTCGGCGTCATGTTCAACCAGCACTACCTCGACATCCTGGGGGAGCAGTGACCACCGTCCACGCCACCGACCGCAACCACTGGCGCGCCTGGCTCGCGAACAACTGCGAAACCGCCACCGAAGCCCAGCTCGTCCTGCACCGCGGACCGGCAGGCCTCAGCCACGCCGAAGCCGTCGAAGAAGCACTCTGCTTCGGCTGGATCGACAGCAAATCGGTCAAACGCGACGACCACAGCCGCTACCAGCGCTTCAGCCCGCGCAACCCGGACAGCGCTTGGAGCCGCGTCAACCGCGAACGCGCCGAACGCCTCATCGAGCAGGGGAAAATGACCCACCACGGCCAGGCCCTCATCGACCACGCCCGCCGCACCGGCACCTGGACCCTGCTCGCCGACGCCGACAACGGCATCATCCCCGCCGACCTCCAGGCCCGCTTCGACCACGAACCCACCGCCTACGCCCACTACCAGGCCTTCCCGCCGTCCTCCCAGCGCCGCATCCTCGCCTGGATCCTCACCGCCAAACGCCCCGAAACCCGGCAACGCCGCATCAACCGCACCGTCGAACTCGCCGCCGCGAATATTCGCGCGAACCACCCGTGAGCGCCGGTGTAGCGTCACGCCACTGTGGACACTGAGCACACGCTGGGCACCGTGATCACCCGGCTCCGGCAGGCGGGCTGCGTCTTCGCCGAGGACGAAGCCCGCCTGCTCACCGAAGCCGCCCGCACCCCGGCCGAACTCGACGACCTCGTCACCCGGCGCGTCGCCGGCCTGCCACTGGAGCACCTGCTCGGCTGGGCCGAATTCCACGGCCACCGCATCACCGTCGAACCCGGCGTCTTCGTCCCACGACGCCGCACCGAACACCTCGTCGACCAGGCCGCCGCCCTCGGCGGACACGTCGTGCTCGACCTCTGCTGCGGCTCCGGCGCGGTCGGCGTCGCACTGGCCGCCGAACTGGGGGAGACCGAGCTGCACGCCGCCGACATCGACCCCGCCGCCGTCCGCTGCGCCCGCCGCAACGTCGAACCGGCCGGGGGAGAGGTCCACGAAGGCGACCTGTTCGCCCCACTGCCCGCACACCTGCGCGGCCGCATCGACCTGCTCGTGGTCAACGCACCCTACGTGCCCACCGACGCCATCGCGATGATGCCGCCCGAAGCCCGCGACCACGAACCCCGCGTCGCACTCGACGGCGGCCCCGACGGCGTCGACATCCACCGCCGCATCACCGCGTCCGCCGCCGAATGGCTCGCCCCCGACGGCCACCTGCTGATCGAAACCGGCGCAGCACAGGCACCCGTCACCGCCGCCGCCTTCACCGCCGGGGGACTGCACCCACGCGTGGTGCACAACGAAGAACTCGGCGGCACCGTGATTGTCGGTGCCCTTCGCTAGCCTTCGGCCCCATGACCGAACCGTCCTACCTCACCGACACCCGGCACGGCTACAACGCCATCGCCACCGGCTACGCCGAACGCTTCGAAGGCGTGCACGAAATCCCACTCGTCCGCGCCATGCTCGGCGCGTTCGCCGAACTCACCCGTGACAACGGTCCGGTCCTCGACGTCGGCAGCGGCCCAGGCTGGGTCACCTGGTACCTGGATTCCTTGGGGGTCAAGGTATCCGGCGTCGACCTGTCCACCTCCATGCTGCAGCTGGCGCGCGAAACCTATCCGGGACTGCGGTTCGAAGAAGGCAGCATGACCGCGCTCGACCAGCCCGACCACTCACTCGCCGGACTCGTCGCCTGGTACTCGATCATCCACATCGGAGCCGAGGACCTGCCCGCCGTCTTCGCCGAATTCCGCCGCGTCCTGATGCCCGGCGGCCACCTCGCGCTCGCCTTCCAGGTCGGCGACGACACCGTCCACCACAGCGAAGGCTTCGGCCACCAGATCTCCCTCGACTTCCGCCGCCTGCGCCCCGAGCGCATCGCCACCCAGCTCGAAGAAGCGGGCTTCGCCGTGGAAGCACAGCTGGTCCGCGCACCCAACGCCCAGGAGAAGGTGCCGCAGGCCTACCTGCTCGCCTCCACCAGCCAGGCCGCCGACGCATAACGCACACCGTGCTCACCCAGGTGCGCCGCCATGTTCTCCCGGAGTTCCGCGCGCACCTCGGCCAGATCCGGCCGCTCCCGCGCCATCCAGCCGAACTGCGCCTCGACGAACTCCGCCGCGTCGTCGACGTCCCGCCCGAAGAACATCGGCCGCTCCACACCGGTGATCCGCACATCGGCGAACCCGGCCGACTCCAGCAGTTCGCGGGTCATGTCCGGCTCGGTCAACCGGCCCGGATCCGGGGGAGAGGCGGCCGGTTCCTCACCTCCGGTGAAGATGCGGCGGAACGTGCTCATCCACTCGTTGCGCGCCGCGGGCTGCCAGGTCAGCAACACCAACCGGCCACCGGGCCGCATCGCACGCGCCAGATTCGCGAACGCGGCCGCGGCGTCACCGAAGAACATCGCACCGTGGCGGCTGATCACCCGATCGAACGACTCCGCCGGGAACGGATGGACCTGTGCGTCGGCCTGGAGGAACTTGGCGTTGGGCACCTGCCGCGACCGTTCGCGCGCCTGTTCGATCATGGGGGAGGAGAGGTCGACTCCGAGCGCCCGGCCCGTCGTCGCCAACCGGGCGGCCTCCCGCGTCGTCTGACCCGTTCCGCAGCCCACATCGAGCACCACGGACGCGGGCTCGATCTGGGCTGCGGCGAAAAACGGCTCCCGGTAGGCCTCGACACCGGCGTCGAAGCGGTCGGCGCGATCCACCCAGAACGCACCCTGGTCACCGTTCCACGCGGTCGATTGCCCGGCATTGGCCGGATCCACCAGCTGAGGTTCGGGGGCCATCACGCGGCCAGCCAAGCGTCCAGCGCCGGACCGGGTGGGTTGAGCCGCCGAGCCCGAGCGGCGTTCTCCTCGTCACCGGGCACAACCTCAACCAGGACCAGCACACCCGCACGAGCGTCGCCGACGCCGAACAGCCCTTCGTCGGACAGCCTGCGCAGCGCCGTCTCCATCGCCCGCAGCCGCAGCTCGAACTCCGCCTCGGACGCGTCTTCGTCGGCGATGTCGAACACCTCCGGCCGGGCGGCGAACAGGTCGCGGACCGGCTTCAGATGTTCCTCACCCCAGATCGAAAACGGCGAATCGGCGTAGGAGTAGCGGACCTCGCCAGCGTCCGGCCGCTGCGCGAGCGCCTCGTGCGACCACGCCGACAGCGCCGGACCGAACGCCTCACCGGGCGTCGTCAGCGTGACGTAGTAGAACGTGTGGCCGGGGTTGTCGCGGAACAGGTCGGTGACAGCCGCGCGAACCGCGGTGGTCAAGGCGTCCGCGAGATCGGCTTCGGTCGGAATCACCGGGACATCGAACCACACCTGATCATGGGGAGGCCGAACCACGCCCGGGGACAGTTTACTTAACATAATGTCGCTTATCGGCGTTTGGATAACCTGGCACAGGCCGCCTGGAGAGGAGGTCTCCGAAGGTGCTCTGAACAGTTGAAACGACGCGCACACGCGAGGTCGGCCCCGCGGATCCGGTCGCTCGGCGAGTCGCCCCCGTGCGCTGCTGGCTGGACGCCGCTGAGTCCGCAGGCTCGACTGGGCGGGTTAGCCCCCGCTGGAGAAGGTCCGGCGACACCACCTCAAAACGTCACAGTGACGAAACGAGGTCGAGTGAACGGTCGTCGGCGGGCGGCGGGATACGCGAGTTCTGCGAGTTCCTGGCGCCGACGAGCCACCCAGGCAGCCCAAGGCCCAGGCGACCAGCAAGCCGCGTCATGGCGTGCGCACAACGTGCGAACACCGGCAAACGAGGCGGCAAAGGCGCTCAGGAGCCGATCAAGAGCGGTGCCGTCCCCCGGAGGGTGGCAACCCCGCTCGGATCGCCGTTTGATGCATAATCGCCATTATGCATCAAACGCACCGCAACCGGCCGCAAACTGTCGGTGCCGTGCGGTACAAGATCCACATGCGAGTGCTCGACGCCCAGCAGGCCTTCTTCGCGGCTCGCCGTCCGCGCAAGGATTCGCCGCACACCACCGCGGCCTACCGCCGGGATCTGGCCGGCCTCACTTCCCTGCTGGCCGAGGCCGCCGGGCGGGCCGTCGAGGAGCTGCGTGTCGAGGACCTGACCACCACATCGCTGCGAACGGCGTTCGGCGCGTTCGCCGACAGCCACGCCAAGAGTTCGGTGCTGCGGGCCTGGTCCACCTGGAACCAGTTCCTCACCTTCTGCGTGTCCGACGGCCTGCTGCCGGGCAATCCGATGGGCGCGGTGGCCCGCCCCAAGACCCCTCCCCTGGTTCCGAAGCCGCTGCGTGGTGAGGACACGCCGGAGAAGCTGCTGGCCGCGGCCACCGAGGGCGTGAAGCAGGGCCGTGACCCGTGGCCGGAGCGGGACGTGCTGGTGATCGCGCTCGGGCTGGTCGCCGGGCTGCGGGCGGCCGAGATGCGGTCGCTGAGCGTGGAGTCGCTGATCGGGCGCTCCGGCGAGAAGCGGCTGCACGTCCAGGGCAAGGGCAGCCGGGACCGGTCGATCCCGGTGCAGCCGGTGATGGAGAAGATCATCGACGACTACCTGGCCTCGTGCCGCCGGAAGTTCCCGCACCAGCGGTTCGCGCGCTCGGCTCCCCTGCTGCGGGACCGCGCGGGCGAGCCGATCGGGCGGGGTGCGCTCGACTACCTGGTGAAGTCCTGTTACCGCGCGGCCGGGTTGCAGGACAGGGTGCCAACGGGCGCGAACCTGCACGCCCTGCGGCACACCTTCGCCACGCGGCTCGCCGAGGACGGTGCCACGGCCTCGGAGATCATGGCGTTGCTCGGGCACGCGAGCCTGGCGACCAGCCAGAACTACATCGAGGCGACGGGCCGCGAGCAGCGGGCGGCGGTGGCGAGCAACCGGACGTACCAGGCGTTGAACACCAGTCTCACGGAATGAGCCGGGTGACGTCCTGGTAGCCGGGGATGCCGTCGGGGATCGGCTCGCCGTTCCGGATGGACCTGGCGACGCCGGTGGCCGCGTGCAGGGCGGCTCGGTACAGCAGTGAGCCGAGGCTGACGCGGCCAACGACGAGGCCGGTGTAGTCGAGCCCGGGGCTGTACAGGACGTTGATCGGCACCGGGATGCCGCCGACGACGGCGGCGATGTCGGCGGGGTCGGTGAGGCCGGGCACGAAGATGCCGTCGGCGCCCGCTTCGACGTAGCGGCGGGCGCGGTCGAGGGTGTGGCTCAGCGGCGGTGGCGTGCTGGTGAGCCAGTGGGTGTCGGTGCGGGCGTTGACGAACAGGCTGGGCGCGCGGGTTTTCACGGCCTTGACCAGTGCCGCGTGCTGGTCGGGTTCGGCGAGGCCGCCGGGGCGGCTGTCTTCGAGGTTGATCCCGGCGATGCCGATGGAGACGAGTTCGGCGGCGAGGTCGGCCACCTCCCCCGGGTCTTCGCTGAACCCGGCTTCGATGTCGACGGTGATCGGGCACGGCAGGCGGCTGAGTGAGCGGGCCAGTGCGACGGTTTCGGCGCGGGTGTGGCCGCCTCCGTCGGGCAGGCCGTGGGTGGCGGCGACGCCGAGGCTGGTGGTGCCGATGGCCGGGAAGCCCGCGTCGTGGAGGGCGGCGGCGGAGGCGTAGTCCCAGGCGTTGGGCAGCAGCAGCGGGGTTTCGGCGTGGTGCAGGGCGGCGAATCCGGTCAGCGCGGCGACGTGGGCTTGACCAGGGCATTCGTGGGGGCCGGCGCCGAAGGGCAGGCCTGCTTCGAGCAGGTCGAGTTCGACGACGCGGCCGTCGAGGGCTTGGCGCCGGGTGACGCGGACGGGTCCGGCGAGCCCGGCGCGGGCCTGGACGAGCAGGCAGATCTTGGCGGCGGTGGGTTCGTCCCAGGTGCCGCCGCAGGCGTCGACGAGGCGGGTCAGTGCCTGTTCGGCGGCGGGGTCCGGGGTGAGGTGGGGGTGGTAGACGCGGGCGACTTCGGCGACGTCGGCCGGGTCGGCGGGAATGCCGAGCGCGTCGGCGAGGGCGGCGACCGGTGTGGTGGTGTGGTTCAGCCGGGCGGGGTCGATGCCCGCGAGCAGGTCGGTGACGAGGGCGCGGCGGCGCCGGTGGTCTTCGCCGTTGGAGAAGCGGGCGACGTGGTCGCGGAGCCAGCCGATGGGGCCGCGGTGGTGGTTGGCGGGCATGGGCAGGACGGTGAGTGCTTCGGTGATCTCCACGTGGTTGACGCTAGGACGTGGTTGCTTCGGTGGGCGCCGAAGTGTGGAGGGGGCAGGATGGGGGCATGACCGCTTCTGGTGCCGAGCTGGCCGGGCTGGCGGGCCTGCTCGCCGATCGCACGCGGGCGGCGTTCTGCCTGGCGTTGCTGGACGGGCGGGCGTGGACGGCCGGTGAGCTGGCGGCGCACGCGGAGGTGGCGCCGTCCACGGCGAGTGAGCACCTGCATCGGCTGATCGACGGTGGGTTGCTGGTGGAGCGTCGTCAGGGGCGGCATCGGTACGTGCAGCTGGCGGGGCCGGAGACGGCCCGGCTCATCGAGGATCTGGTGGGTTATCTGGGACCGCCGCGGAATCGGGGGCGGACGTTGCGGGCGGCGAGTGCGTCGGCGGCGCTGGCGCGGGGGCGGACCTGTTACGACCACCTGGCCGGGCAGCTGGGGGTGGCGATCAGTGACGCGATGACCGCGCGTGGCCTGCTGAACCAGGTGGACGGGTTCGCGTTGACCGAGGCGGGGCTGGCGTGGTTGGAGCGTGAGCTGGGCGCGGATCTGGCGGAGTTGCGGGCGTCGCGGCGGCCGCTGGTGAAGGCGTGCCTGGACTGGACCGAGCGGCGGTCGCACCTGGCGGGTTCGGCGGGCGCGCTGGTGTGCCGGTCGGTGCTGGAGCGGGGCTGGGTCAAGCGGATCGGTTCGGGCCGGGCGGTGCGGGTGACCCCGGCCGGGACGGCGGCGCTGTGGGAGTTGCTGGGGTTGCGGCTCTGAGCGTGGTCAGCGGAGTTGTTCGAGGTCTTTCGCGCTGCGGGCGATTTCGAAGGCGAGTTCGCGCAGCTCGGTGGCCGACGCGCCGTCTTCGGCCGCGGTGACGACGTCTTCGGCGGCGCAGCGGAGCTGGAAGAGGCGGTCCTGGAGGTCGGCGATCTCGGTGCTGGAGAGCACGACGGCGTCTTCGGGCAGGCCGCTGCGCTGGAGCGCGGTGCGGCGTTCGTAGGCGCGCTGGCGGCAGGACTGGCCGCAGTAGCGGCGACGGCGGCCGCGGGACTCGCCTTCTTCGAGACGTCGGCCACACCAGCCGCAGTGCGTGGCCGCGCCCGGCCGGCGCATCCGGCGTAGTTCTTCCCGGGACACGCTGGGTTTTTCGGCCACCTCGCTCACGGCGTTGACCCTAGCTGGCCATCCTCCGCTCACGCCGAGGCCACGCCGGGGAGGCAGACTGTGCTGGTGGAGACCAGTCATCCGTACCTCGCCGAGCCGTTCCCCCGTGCCCTCGCCCACCGCGGGTGGCATCTGGACGAGCTGGCCGACATGGAGAACTCGCTGTCGGCGTTCCGGCGGGCGGTGGCCGAGGGGTACCGGTACGTGGAGACGGACGTGCACGCGACCTCGGACGGGGTGGCGGTGACGCAGCACGACGCGACGCTGGATCGCACGACCGACGCGTCGGGGCTGGTGGCTTCGCTGCCGTGGTCGCGGGTGCGGCAGGCGAAGATCGGCGGGCGTGAGGGTGTTTCGCGGCTGGAGGACGTGCTGGAGGAGCTGCCGGAGACGCGGTTCAACGTGGACCTGAAGACGGACGCGGTGGTGGAGCCGTTCGTGCGGGTGCTGGAGCGGATGAACGCGTTCGACCGGGTGGCGGCGGCGTCGTTCTCGGACGCGCGGCTGGCCAGGGTGCGGCGGCTGGCGGGGCCGCGGTTGCTGACCGCGCTGGGGCCGCGGTCGGCGGGGGTGCTGTGGGCGAACGGGTGGCTGCCGTTCCTGCGGCTGGGGTTCCTGAGCCGGGGGGCGATGGCGCAGGTGCCGGTGCGGCAGGGGCGGTTGAAGCTGGTGGACCGGTCGTTCGTGCGGTCGGCGGGGTATGCCGGGGTCGAGGTGCACTGCTGGACGATCAACGACGCGGCGGAGATGCGGGCGTTGCTGGACCTCGGGGTGAAGGGCCTGGTCACGGACCGGCCGGACGTGCTGCGTGAGGTGCTGATCGAGCGCGGCGTGTGGGAAGCGGCCTAGCCCGGGAGCGGGCTAGCGGGGCGCTTTGCCTTCCCAGGCGGCGTTCCAGGTTTTGGGGCCGAGCCTGCCGGAGTCGTTGATGCCGTTGGCGCGCTGGAGGTCGAGCACGGCCTGCTTGGTCTTGTCCAGGTAGCAGCCGGTACCGGTGAAGCCGTAGCCGAAGGCGTTCATCCGCAGCTGGAAGGTCTTCAGCGGCGGTGCGCAGTCGCCGTAGGCGTAGACGACGCCGGGCCACGGGGGCTTGACGTTGGGGTCGGGCGTCGCGGGTGGCGGGGTGCCGGAGCCGCCGATGTAGGCGGAGTCGGCGTAGCTGGGCTTGCGCTTGCTCTTGGCGTCGGCGTCACCCTTGAGGCCGAGCTTGCCGGCGCATTCCCAGGGCTGCCAGCCGCGCATGCGGTACAGGTAGAGCGCGCGGTAGTCCTGTTCGCGGGGGCTGGCCTGGTCGGGGCGGCCCGCTCCCCCGACGCTGCGCCAGGTGGGCAGGTCGAACTGGTAGGCGCCGTAGTAGCCGTTGCCGGTGTTGATGTGGTAGCGGCCGCTGGACTCGCACATCCGCAGTTTCGCCCAGGAGTTCGAGGGCGGGTCGGCGGCGGCCGACGGGCTCAGCGCGAGTTGCAGCGCGAGCACGGCGGCGGCCAGTGCGCATATCCGGCGAATCGGTCTGCCCATGGGCTGAACAGTAAGAACGACGGCGCGTAATCACAAGAGTCCCAGCAGAAACACCAGCCTCTCCTACACCAGACGGGTTACCCCGTCGCGATCAGGACACATTCGCGCATCCGGGCCGCACCGGGGCGCCGGAGGCAATAGCCTGCCCGCGAAACGGCCCTTCGCACGCCTGGAGCTTCCGCATCCCATGAGCACGACCTCCCCGGACACCACGCCGGCCGATCCGGTCCGCGACCGGCGCCGCCAGCAGCGCGGCTGGTACTTCTACGACTGGGCGAACTCGGCCTTCTACACCACGGTGATGGCGGTGTTCGGGTCGATCTACATGAGTTCGGTGGCCGCCGCGGACGCCAAGGCGGATGTGGCGCGGAACGGGCCGTCGCCGTGCGTGGACGCGAACGGGGTGGAGTCCACGCTGGTCAACTGCGACATCAGCCTGCTGGGGCTGACGTTTCCGGCGGGTTCGCTGTGGGGTTACCTGCTGTCGGTGGCCACGGTGATCCAGGTGGTGGTGCTGCCGGTGTCGGGGGCGATCGCCGACCGGAGCCGGTACAAGAAGCGGTTCCTGGCGTTCTTCGGCTTCCTGGGCGCGGTGGCCTCGGCGTTGCTGTTCTTCATGGCGGGCACGAACTGGCAGATCGGGATCGTGTTCTTCATCCTGGCCAACATCGGCTACGGGGCGTCGATCGCGATCTACTACTCGTTCCTGCCGTCGATCGCGTCGCCGGACGAGCGGGACGCGGTGTCGACGAAGGGCTGGGCGTTCGGCTACCTCGGTGGCGGGGTGGCGCTGGGGTTGCAGCTGGCGTTCTACCTCAACCACGAGGCGCTGGGTGTCGAGCAGTCGATGGCGGTGCGGATCTGCTTTTTGACCACGGGCCTGTGGTGGGCGGGGTTCACGCTGATCCCGGTGCTGCGGTTGCGGGAGGTGGCGCCGGTGCACCGGGAGCCGGACGGCCGGTCGGTGCTGACCGCGGGGTTCGCGGAGCTGCGGGACACCTTCCGCTCGGCCAGGGCGTTCCCGCTGACGCTGGCGTTCCTGGGCAGCTACCTGATCTACACCGACGGCATCTCCACGGTGGTGACGATCTCGGCGCAGTACGGCAAGGAGGAGCTCAAGCACCCGACCGAGGTGCTGATCGTGACGATCCTGGTGATCCAGTTCGTGGCGTACTTCGGCGGCATGGCGCACGGGCTGCTGGCGCGGCGGATCGGGGCGAAGAAGACGATCATGGTCAGCCTGGCGGCGTGGATCGTGGTGCTGGGCGGGGCGTACTTCGTCGAGGCCGGGCAGGCGCTGCAGTTCTACCTGGTGGCGGTGGGGATCGGGCTGGTGCTGGGCGGGACGAACGCGTTGTCGCGCTCGCTGTACAGCCAGATGATCCCGGCGGGCAAGGAGGCGCAGTACTACGCGTTGTACGAGGTCGGTGAGCGGGGCACGTCGTGGCTGGGGCCGCTGGTGTTCGCCGCGGTCGGGCAGGCGACGGGTTCGTTCCGGCTCGGGGTGCTGGCGCTGGTGGCGTTCTTCGTGGTGGGGATCGTGCTGGTGGGGTTGATCCCGGTGCGGCGGGCGATCGCGGCGGCGGGAAACCGTGAGCCCTCGATCGTGTGATCACCGCGACCGATAGGGTCGAATTTTGTGACTGTGTCATCAACGCCGGTGCCCGTGCCCGACCCGACCGACGCGCTGTCGTCGGTGCCGGTGGCCGGGTTCCGCCGCGGTACCCCGGCCGTGGGGAAGCTGAAGTTCTGCTACGGGCCGATGGACTGCGGCAAGTCCACGCTGGCGCTGCAGATCGACCACAACCACGCGCGGCAGGGTCGGCGCGGGGTGCTGCTGGTGCGGCACGACCGGTCGGGGGCGCCGCAGATCAGCAGCCGGATCGGGATCACCCGGCAGGCGGTGGAGGTCGGTGAGGGCACCGATCTGCGGTTGCTGGTGCGGGACCGGTGGGCGCGGGGGCAGCACGTGGACTACCTGATCGTGGACGAGGCCCAGTTCCTCTCCCCCGAGCAGGTGGAGCAGCTCGCCGAGCTGGCCGACGACGCGCAGCTGGACGTGTACTGCTTCGGCATCGCCACGGACTTCCGGAGCATGCTGTTCCCGGGGGCGCGGCGGTTGTTCGAGCTGGCCGACGAGCTGCAGCCGGTGCAGGTGGAGGTGCTGTGCTGGTGCGGGCTGCCGGGGCGGTTCAACGCGCGGGTGGCCGACGGTGAGGTGCTGCGGGCGGGTGACACCGTTTTTGTCGCGGATACCGATCAGCCGAAAGTTGAAAATTCACCCTCGGCACACGATCATCCCGACGCGATCACTGTGCGTTACCAAGTATTGTGCCGCCGCCACTTCCGCCGCGGGGAACTGGGCCCCCAGTCGGGAGAGCAGGGTCAGCTACGGTTGACCTGAATGGCCTTCATCTAGCCCAATCGGGGGATTCCCCCAGAAAGAAGGCCGAATGCGCGTCACATCGGCGCGCTGGACGACTCCCTTGTAGGTAAGCCGTTGACGACGGGTGACGCACCTCATCGTGAGCGACGACATGCCAGTCCGGGAATCCTGCGGACCGGTCCGTCGTTGCATAGGGTGAGCATCGCCCTGGCTCCACCCGGAGCCGACTGAAAGGACCCCATCATGGCCGACCGTGTACTCCGAGGAAGCCGGCTGGGAGCCGTCAGCTACGAGACCGACCGGAACCACGACCTGGCGCCCCGCCGCGCGGTGCGCTACTCCTGCCCGAAGGGGCACGAGTTCGAGGTCCCGTTCTCCGATGACGCCGAGATCCCCTCGGTGTGGGAGTGCCGCCTGCACGGCAGCGAATCCGAGATCGTCGACGGCGGCCAGCCCGAGCAGAAGCAGGTCAAGCCGCCGCGCACGCACTGGGACATGCTCCTGGAGCGCCGCTCCATCCCGGAACTGGAGGACCTGCTCAACGAGCGCCTCGAGGAGCTGAAGGGTCGCCGGACCACCCGTTCCGCCTGATCGAGCCAACTGGCTGCCCCCACCACCGAAAGCCCCCGTGTCCTCCCGTCACGGGGGCTTTCCGCTGTCTGTGACGATTCCGTGTGGGTGACTTCACCCGCGCCCGACCAGGGGTTCCCCCGGCTCCTGCGGCAGAATCCAGCGCATGACCGAGAACGCCCTCACCCCCGATGAAGCCCTGGCCACGCTGCTCGACGGCAACCGTCGCTTCGTGCGCGGCGAGCGCGAGCACCCGCACCAGGACGCCGACTACCGCGCCGCGCTGGCGCCCGCCCAGCACCCGTTCGCGGTGCTGTTCGGCTGCTCGGACTCGCGGCTGGCCGCGGAGATCATTTTCGACCGCGGCCTCGGTGACCTGTTCGTGGTGCGCACCGCGGGGCACGTGCTCGGGCCGGAGGTGCTCGGCAGCATCGAGTACGGCGTGGAGGTGCTGGGCGCGCCGCTGATCGCGGTGCTCGGGCACGACTCGTGCGGCGCGATCGCCGCCGCCCAGAACGCCATGGCCACCGGCACCCGGCCGCCGGGGTTCACCCGTGACGTGGTGGAGCGCGTGATGCTCAGCGTGCTGGCCGCCCCGGAGGGCATGACCAAGGCCGATTCGGCGGTCGAGGAGCACACCCGCTACACGGTGGACCTGCTGCTGGACCGCTCGAGCACGATCGCCAAGCGCGTGGCCGACGGCACCTGCGCGGTGGCCGGGTTGTCCTACCAGCTCAGCGAAGGCAACGCGCGGCTGATCGCCAGCCGTGGGCTCAAGACCGGCTGAGGCGTCAACCCCCAAAGCTCGGGATACCCGCTCCCCCGGCGCCGGACGATCCTCGAACCTGCGTGCCGGCCAGGCACGCACAGGGATCGAGAGCCAGCAGGGGGAAAACATGTCAGGAACGAGAATCGGTGCCGCGCTCGCGGCGGTCTGCGCGGCCGCCGCGGCGCTGGTCTTGTCCGCCGCGCCCGCACAGGCGGCCGCGGGCAACGCGGACCTGCTGTGGCACAACCCGGCCAGTGGTGAGCTGAGCGCCTGGCTCACCGACGGGCACGGCACCGTGGTCGGCGACAGGAGGCTGTCGTGGACCTGCGGGCCGGAGTGCGCGGCCCAGTGGCGGGTGGTCGGCGGGGGTGACTTCAACCACGACTTCACCTCCGACGTGCTCTGGCACAACGCCACCACCGGTGAGCTGTCCGCGTGGATCCTGGACGGCAAGGGCAACGTCACCACCGCGCTGCCACTGGACTGGAAGTGCGGGCCGGGCTGTGCGAACCAGTGGCGGGCCGTGGCCATCGGCGACTTCAACGCCGACAACAAGTCCGATGTGGTCTGGCACAACGCGACCACCGGCGTGGTGGGCACGTGGCTGCTCGACGGCAAGGGGCACGTGACCGGCAGTCCGGAGCTGTCGTGGACGTGCGGGCCCGGCTGCGCGAACCAGTGGCGGGTGACCGGGGCCGGTGACCTCAACGAGGACCACCTCGACGACCTGCTGTGGCACAACGCCACCAGCGG
Source organism: Amycolatopsis albispora (assembly GCF_003312875.1). Taxonomy (NCBI): domain Bacteria; kingdom Bacillati; phylum Actinomycetota; class Actinomycetes; order Pseudonocardiales; family Pseudonocardiaceae; genus Amycolatopsis; species Amycolatopsis albispora. The sequence goes on along the minus strand of NZ_CP015163.1, from coordinate 1,821,838 downwards.
TGAGGTCTCGGCCTGGCTCACCAACGGCAAGCAGACCGTGACCGGCGACCTGAAGCTGTCGTGGACCTGCGGGCCGGCCTGCGCGGCGCAGTGGAAGATCGTCGCCGTCAACGATTTCGACAACGACTTCAAGAACGACGTGGCCTGGCACAACGCCACCACGGGTGAAGTCGCGACGTGGAGGTTGAACGGCAGCGGTTCGGTGACCGGCGACCCGCGCCTGTCCTGGACGTGCGGCCCGGGCTGCGCGAACCAGTGGCAGGCCGTGGCGACCGGCAACTTCGGCTGACGCCGAGGTCCAAGTGCCCGTCCGCGGCCGCGGGCGGGCACCTGGCGCGTCAGGCGCGCTTGCGGCCGAACAGCCCGCGGACCTGCTGCCAGCGGTGCTTCGCGCCCCAGACGCCGACGCGCAGGATCGCCTCGAACACGATCGAGCTGCTCATCTTCGAGTCGCCGATCTCGCGCTCGGTGAAGGTGATCGGCACCTCGGTCACGGTGAAGCCCTGCTCGGCGGTGCGCCAGGCCAGGTCGATCTGGAAGCAGTACCCGGCCGAGGCGATGTCGTCCAGCGGCAGCTTCTGCAGCACCTCGCGGCGGTAGGCGCGGAACCCGGCGGTGATGTCCTTGATCCCGGCGCCGAGGCAGATCCCGGCGTAGACGTTGGCCAGCTTCGACAGCAGCTGGCGACGGAACGGCCAGTTGACCACGCTGCCGCCGGGCACGTACCGCGAGCCGAGCACCAAGTCGGCGTCCTTCAGCGCTTCGAGCACCCGCGGGAGGTCCTCGGGCGCGTGCGAGCCGTCGGCGTCCATCTCCACGATGGTGTTGTAGTCGCGCTCCAGGCCCCATCCGAAACCGGCGACGTACGCGGCGCCCAGCCCGGCCTTCTCGGTCCGGTGCATGACGTGCACCCGGTCGTCCTTCGCGGCCAGCTCGTCGGCCAGCTCACCGGTGCCGTCGGGGCTGCCGTCGTCGACGACCAGCGCGTGTACCTCGGGCAAGGCCTCGTGCAACCGGGTCAGGATGGGCGTGAGGTTCTCCCGCTCGTTGTAGGTCGGGATCACCACCAGCACCGGCTCGATCGGTTGTGCCCCCCGCGGCGCCTGCGCCATCCGCTAGTCCTCCATCGTGTGTTCGCTTGCCCTCGGCGGTGAGCCCCGCCGGGTTCGTATCCGGACGATGCCGCCGGCCAGCACCCCTGCCACCGCCAGCCCGGTCACGCCGACGTCCGTCCACGCCCCGAGTTGATCCGACAGCGTAGTCTGCTGCCGCAGCGGCACGCTTTCGACCAGCGAGGCCGCGGTGAACAGGCTGGTCGGGCGCGTAACGCTGCCGTCGGGTGCGACGATAGCGCTCACCCCGCTGGTGGCGGGCACCACAACCGCCCGACCGTGTTCCACGGCACGCAACCGCGACATCGCCAGCTGCTGGTAGCTCATCTCGCTCACCCCGTACCAGGCGTTGTTGGTCGGGGTGAACAGCACCTCCGCCCCGGCGAGCGTGGCGTCGCGGGCCGGGTAGTCGAAGGCCACCTCGTAGCAGATGGTCGCGCCGAAGACGAGGCCGCGGCTGTGCAGCGCGGGCGGCTCGCCGGAGCCGGGCAGCATGTCGCCGGTGTCGTCGACGAACGGGGTGACCAGCCGGGCGAGGTCGCGGGCGGGCACGTACTCGCCGAAGGGCACCAGCTGCTGCTTCGAGTACCGCTCCCCTGGGCCGGTCTCCGGATCCCAGACGATCATCGAGTTCTGCGCGTTGCCGTTGGTGTCGCGGTGGATGGCGCCGATGAGCATCGGGACGCCGAACTCGCGGGAGAGCCGGTCCAGTTCGGGGTCGCGGCGGCCTTCGACGACGTCGGTCGCGGTTTCGGGCCAGACCACCAGGTCGGGCTGGGGCACGCGGCCTGCGTGGATGTCGGCGAGCAGGCGCTCGCTCTGCACGAGGTGGTTCTCCCGCAGTTCGTCGCGGCGGCCCAGCAGTGCCAGGCCGACGTCGGGCGCGTTGCCCTGCACGATGGCCACGGTCAGCGTGCCCTGCTGTGCTTCGGTGCCGATCGACGGCCACACCGCCAGCCCGGCGACCAACGGCAGCACCGCGGCCACGGCGGCGGTCAGCACCGCACCGCGGCGGCGGGCCCGGACGAGCGCGGCGAGGCCGAACCCGGTGACCACCACCGCGAAGCCGACCAGTGGCGCCCCGCCGATCGAGGCCAGCGACAGGTAGGCGCCTTCGGGCTGGGTGAACCCGACGCGGCCCCAGGCGAACCCGCCCAGCGGCCACACCGAGCGCGGCAGCTCGATGGCGACCACCACCAGCGCCATCCACACCGGCGCGCCCGGCAGCCGGGCCACCCAGGTGTTCAGCCCGCCGCACAGGCCGATGAAGGCGGCCAGCGCCGCGGACACCCCCAGCCACGGCAGCAGGCCGAACTCGGCGCCGAGGAAGTCGTTGAGCCACCGGAACAGCGGGGTGAACCAGCCGAGGCCGAACACGAAGCCGTAGCCGAACCCGCCCCAGAAGCGGCGGCCGTGCGCGACCAGCGCCCAGCCCGCGAAGGCCAGCGGCGCCAGCCACCACAGCGGGCGCGGCGCGAAGCTGAGGTAGAGCAGCACCCCGGACGCGGCGGCGCCGAGCAGGCGCAGCAGCCAGGGCCGCCACGCACGGCGTGCCTCGCCGGACGCCGGCTCGGCGGCGGTAGCGGTCACGGCCATGACCTTAGGCACGCGAGGTGAAGTCGTCGTAGATGATCCGTCCCGCGTGGACGGTCCGCAGGCAACGGGGAAGTGCCGCCTCCGGCTCCAGTGACGGCAGCGAGGGCACGCCGGACCGCGGGTCGGTGGACCAGCGCTGCACGCGGGAGTCGGACGCGGGGGCGACCAGCTCGCCCGCCTCCCAGATCGCGTAGTGCGCGGGCGCGCCCGGCTGCAGTGTGCCGGTGACCCCGTCGGCGACCCCAGCCGCGCGGTGACCGCCGCGCGTGTGGGCGTTGAACGCCGCGCGTGCCGACAGCCCCGAGCCGGGGGTGCGGTGGTGCACGGCCGCGCGGACCGCCGACCACGGGTCCACCGCGGTGACCGGGCAGTCCGAGCCGAACGCCAGCGGCACCCCCTGCGCGGCGAGCATGGCGAACGGGTTGAGCGCGGCGGCCCGTTCGCCGAGTCGCTGGGAGTACATGCCGTGCTCACCGCCCCAGTAGGCGTCGAACAGCGGCTGGACCGAGGCGGCGACACCCCAGCTCGCGAGCGCGGCGGCCTGCTCGGTGGTGACCATCTCCAGGTGCTCCAGGCGGTGCCTGCGGGCGGCGAGCGCGCGGTGGCCGACCCGCTGCTCGGCCAGCTCGAAGCCGCGCACCACCTCGGCGGCGCCCGCGTCACCGATCACGTGGAAACCGGCCTGCAGCCCGGCTTCGGTGGCGGTGACCAGGTGCGCGGCGATGCTGTCGGCGTCCTGGTAGAGCGTGCCGCGGCCGGGGTCGTCGGCGTACGGCTCGTGCAGGGCGGCGGTGCGCGAGCCCAGTGCGCCGTCTACGAACAGGTCCCCGGCCAGGCCGCGGGCGCCGAGGCGGGTGGCGGTCTCGACCGCGCCCGGTTCACCCCAGTAACCGACCACCTCCGGCAGTCCGGGGTCGGCCGCGAGCGCGAGCAGGTCGGCGAGGTCCTGTTCGCCGGAGATGTCCGGGCCCGCGCACTCGTGCACGCTGACGATGCCGCGGGCGGCGGCGGCACGCAGGAACGCCTCCTGGGCGCGGCGGCGCTGTTCGCCGGTGATGTTGTCGCGCATGGCCTGGCGGGCGTGGTGGTGCGCGGCGCGGGTCAGCGGCCCGGCGTCGGACCAGCCGTCGGCCTCCTTCGCCGCGGGCACCAGGTCGATCAGCGCGCTGGAGACCAGCGCGGAGTGCACGTCGACCCGGCTGAGGTAGACCGGGGCGCCCCCGGCGGCCTCGTCCAGTTCGGCCCGGCTCGGCAGCCGCGGGTTCACCCAGTCCGACTCGTCCCAGCCGTGCGCGATGAGCACCTCACCCGGCCGCACCGCGTCGCGGACCGCGGCGAGCAGCTCGCCGGCGTCGTGGACGGCGCTCAGGTCGAGGCCGTCGAAGTGCAGGCCGGTGGCGGTGCTGTGCACGTGCGCGTCGACGAAGGCGGGGGCGACGAAGGCGCCGTCCAGCGGCACCACCTCGGCGCCGGGGTGCAGCGCGCGGCCGGGGCCGTCCTGGCCGACCCAGACCACGGTGCCGCCGGTCACCGCCATCGCGGTGGCGTCGGGTGAGCCCGGCGTGTGGATCCGTCCGCCGAGCAGGAGCGTCGTGCTGCTTTCCGTCACGGACAGCAAGTCTGCCCGGTGCTCCGACCAGGTGAACACGCAGGCAAGCACTAACGCAGCGGCAGAAGATTTTACGTTCGATTGATGATGTGACAGGATAATTTAACGCGTTCCCGACGACGAGGAGTACAAGTGACTGCGACCCAGGAACCTGTCGCCCCCGCCGATGCAGCTGTCGAGCAGCCCTACGCCTACGCCCGCGAGGAGCTGGTCGAGCCGGATTGGCGGCGCTTCCCCGGCTGGCGGGACGTGACCGACGCCGAATGGCGCGACCCGCAGTGGCAGCGGGTCAAGTGCGTGCGCAACGTCAAGCAGCTGCGGCTGCTGATGGGCGACCTGCTCGAGGACCGGTTCTACGAGGACCTGCTGGCCGACCAGCGCGAGATGGCCACCATGTCGATGCTGCTGCCACCGCAGATGCTCAACACCATGGCCCCGCACGCCGGGGTGGACCCGGCCAAGTTCACCGAGGCCTTCTACGCCGACCCGATCCGGCGCTACATGCTCCCGGTGCGCAGCGACCGGCACCCGGTCTGGCCGTCGCACCCGCATTCCGAGCGCGACTCGCTGCACGAGGCCGAGATGTGGGTGGTCGAGGGGCTGACCCACCGCTACCCGACCAAGGTGCTCGCCGAGCTGCTGTCCACCTGCCCCCAGTACTGCGGCCACTGCACCCGGATGGACCTGGTCGGCAACTCCACCGAGCAGGTCGACAAGCACAAGCTCACGCTCAAGCCGGTGGACCGGCAGGACGCGATGATCGACTACCTCAAGCGGACCCCCGGGGTGCGGGACGTGGTGGTCTCCGGCGGTGACGTGGCGAACGTGCCGTGGCACCAGCTGGAGTCGTTCCTGATGCGCGTGCTCGACATCGAGACGGTGCGAGATGTGCGGCTGGCCACCAAGGCGCTGGCCGCGCTGCCGCAGCACTGGCTCGCGCCGAAGGTGGTCGAAGGGCTGCAGCGCGTGGCGCTGACCGCGCAGCGGCGCGGGGTCAACCTGGCCATCCACACGCACGTCAACCACGCGCAGTCGGTCACCCCGCTGGTCGCCGAGGCCGCGCGCACCGCGCTGGACGTCGGCGTGCGGGACGTGCGCAACCAGGGCGTGCTGATGCGCGGGGTCAACGCGACCCCGGCGCAGCTGCTCGACCTGTGCTTCGCGCTGCAGGGCGAGGCGAACATCCTGCCGTACTACTTCTACATGTGCGACATGATCCCGAACGCCGAGCACTGGCGGGTTTCCGTGGCGCAGGCGCAGGAACTGCAGCACGCGATCATGGGTTACCTGCCCGGCTACGCCACCCCGCGCATCGTCTGCGACGTGCCCTACGTCGGGAAGCGCTGGGTGCACCAGCTCGCCGACTACGACCGCGAGAAGGGCATCTCGTACTGGACCAAGAACTACCGCACCGGCATCGAACTCGACGACGCGGAAGCCTTGCAGCGCCGGTACCCCTACTACGACCCGATCGACACCCTGCCCGAAGCGGGCCGCCGCTGGTGGGCCGACCAGGGCGCCTGACGACCGCGTGGGGGTCCATCACGACTGTGGTGATGGACCCCCACGTCGTCAGAGGCTTTCCAGCTGCTTCCGCACGCTCAGCGGCCGCATGTCCGTCCAGACCTCACCGATGTGGTCGAGGCATTCGGACTTCGTGCCCCGGGTGCCGTCGGTGCGCCAGCCCGCGGGCAGTTCCCGGTCGGCCGGCCAGATCGAGTACTGCTCCTCGTCGTTGAGCACCACGACGTAGGTGGTCTCGTCCTCGCTCATCTGCTGCTCCTTTCCGCTCAGCGACCGCTGATCAGCTCGTGCACCACCGGGCCGTCCGGGGTGTGCCGGGTCGGGATGACGGCCTTGTGCGGATCCCCGGCGAGGATCTCGCCCATCAGGTCCTTGCCCCCGGTCAGCCCGGCCGGGCGCGGCGCGGGGCTGCGGTAGAGGGTGCGCAGCCAGTCCAATCCGAGCCCGCTGCACCGCTCCAGCCGCTCGGCCAGCTCACCGCCGGGCTCGGCGTCCGGCGCGCCGAGCAGTTCGTGGATGTCCGCCACCCGCGGCAGAAGGTCCGGCTGCTCGGCCTCCAGATACGCTTCGAGCCGCTCACCGCGCCCGGGGAACGGCGAGTGCACCATGCAGATCAGCTGCTGCTCGGTCAGGCCGAAGGCGTCCAGCGCGAAGGCGTTCGCCTTCGCCCTCATCCGCTCGCCGCTGTGGTCGCCGGCGTACCGCTCACGCATGGTGTCGATCAGCCGTTCCGGGAACTCCTTGCGGCGCATCAGGTTCAGCGCGAACTCGACGTACTCCCCCAGCCCGTCCCGGTAGCTGCGCCGGTACAGCCGCTCGCACTTGAGCCCGCGCAGGTGCGCCATGATCGTGGGCGTGCCGCAGTCCGATTCGGTGAAGCTGAACGCCAGGTCGTCGAAAACGAAGCCGAGGTAGTCGTTGAGCAGGTTCCAGTGCTCCGACGCGGAATACCGCGTGTCGTCGTAGATGGAGAAGAACCGCAGTTCGCGCGGCACGTCGTGGGTGACCCGGCGGCGGTCGATCTCGGCTTCGGCGTCCGGGCCGAAGATGTCGGTGAAGTACGCCCGCGCCAGGTCGTCGGTTTTCTCCAGGAACCGGCGGAACCCGGATTCGCCGGTCTTGTCGAGGTTTTCCCCGTAGCTGCGCGCGAGCCGGTTGACCCACAGGTAGTAGGAGCGCTGCTCGGCCGGGGAGTCGCCGGTGATGATCACGTCCACGCCGCCGTTGTACGCGGCCGCGGCCCCGAACGAGTTCACCATGCTCAGGTTGCAGGCGTTGCAGAAGGTGGGCCGCGGTTCGGCGAACGTGCGGTGCCCGGTCATCAGCAGATCCACCCGGTTGCGCGCGACCACCTGCGGGGCCAGCGCCTCACCCGCCCGGAACGGCTTGACCTCGTCACCGTCGACCAGCAGCGCTTCGCAGTCCGGGTCCTCGGGAATCCGCAGCGCCCGGTAGGCGCGGTCGATGTTCTCCATCACCGCCCTGGGCATGCCGGCGTGCCGGTTGGTGACCGTGCGCAGGCGGAAGGTCTCGCCCTTTTCCGCGTACACCATCAGCTGCACGGCCCGGCAGAACGCCAGTGAGTACGAGCTGTCCTTGCCGCCGCCGTAGGCGACGAGCACGGCGTTGTCCTGGAGTCTTCGCTTGGGCAGCACGGCCAGCAGCCGCTCGGCGCAGCGCTGCGCGCCGTCCCCGTTCACTTCGGTCATCGCGGTCCGCAGCCGGTGCAGGGTCTGCTCGCGCAGCGCGCGCACCCCCGTCGCGGACCGCGTGGTGTCTTCGGGCAAAACCGTCATCCCCCTTGACGTGGTCACAGTGCCAGGCCGCCGTCGATGTCCAGGCAGCGGCCGGTGAAGTACTCGCATTCGATGGCGAAGCGGACCCCGGCGAAGATCTCCGCCGGGGTGCCCAGCCGCCGCACCGGGATCTCGTCCACCCGCGCGGCGAGCCGGGCCGGGTCCATCGCGGACAGGATCGGCGTGTCGATGAAGCCGGGTGCGATGGCCGCCGCGCGGATGCCGTGCGGCGCCAGTTCCAGTGCGACCGATCGGGTGAACGCCACCACGCCCGCCTTGGCCGCGGCGTAGTTGCCCTGCCCCGCGTTCCCCGCGCGCGACACCGACGAGACAGTGATGAGCACACCCGGCCGGACGCCCGCGCGCACCATGCGCACCGCGGTTTCGCGCACCGGCAGGAAGGTCCCGGTCAGATCGGTGTCGAGCACCGCCCGCCACTGCGCGAGCGGCATGGAGACGAAGTCGCCGTCCCCGATGTCCTTGACCAGCAGGCCGTCGCGGTAGATCCCGGCGAAGTTCACCAGCACGTCCACCCGGCCGAACCGCGCGAAGGCCGCCTCCACCGCACCGGCCACGTCCCGTTCCCGGGTGACGTCGGCTTCCCGCGGGAAGATCCGGTCACCGGCCAGCGCGTCCAGTCCTTTCCGGTCGGTGTCCACGGCCACCACCTCGGCGCCCGCTTCGGCCAGGCCGAGGCAGCACGCCCGGCCCAGTCCGCTCGCGGCGCCGGTGACGATGGCCCGGCAGGAGCCGATGTCCATCAGCGCCGCTCCGCGGTCCGCCGCCGGGCGATGGCCGCCCGGCGAGCCCGTACCCGGCCGGTGAGGTCCGGTCGCTCGGTCTCACCGTCACCGTTGGCCAGGAACGCCGCCATCGCGCGGATCGTGGGGTGGCGGAACAGCTCCACCGTGCGCACCGGCTTGCCCAGGTCCGCCCGCAGCCGCTCCCGCAACGTGATCAGGGCCAGCGAGTTGCCGCCCGCCTCGAAGAAGTTGCGGTTCGCGCCCACCGGCTGCCCGAGCACCGCCGTCCACGCCTCGGCCACCCGCCGCTCGACCTCACCGGCGGGTGGATCTTCGTCCACCGCAACGGGTTCGGCCGCGAGGTCCTGCGTGATCCGCTTGCGGTCGAGCTTGCCGCTGGGCAGCAACGGCAACGCGCCGGCGAGCGTGATCCGGTCGGGCACCATGTACCCGGGCAACAGCTCCCGCAGGTGGTCGCGCAGCGCGGCCGGATCGACCTCGCCGCGTGCCACCACCGCCGCGGCCAGCGAATCGGTGCTCCCGCGCAGCACCACCGCACACGCCTCGCCGACCGCCGGATGCGTGCGCAGCGCCGCTTCGACCTCACCGAGTTCGATCCGGGCACCCCGCAGCTTCACCTGGTGGTCCACGCGGCCGACGAACAGCACCCGGCCGTCCGGCCCGTGCCGCACCAGGTCGCCGGTGGCGTACATGCGCTGCCCCGGCTCGGTGGTGAACGGATCGGGCAGGAACCGGTCCGCGGTCAGCGACGGCTTGTTCAGGTAACCGCGGGTGATCCCGGCACCACCGAGGTGCAGCTGCCCGACCACACCCGGCGGAACCGGCCGCAGCCGCGCGTCCAGCACGTAGGCCATCGTGTTGGCCATCGGCCGCCCCAGCGGAATCGGCTCACCCGGGCGCACCACGTTGAACAGCGAGAACGTGGTGGTCTCGGTCGGGGCGTACATGTTGTAGATGGTGTCGGCGGTACCGAGCCCGGCCAGGTCGGCGAGCACGGACGGTGGCAGCACCTCGCCGTTCGACACGATCGTGCGCGCGGACGACGGCACCCCGCCCAGCTTCAGCAGCTCCGCGTGGATCGACGGCACCGCGGTCAGCAGGCTCACCGGCGTGCCCGCCCGCAGGTCGAACGCGTCCTCGGCGATCAGCACGGTCCCACCGCAGGTCAGCGTCGTGAAGATCTCCCACATCGACACGTCGAAGGACAGCGAGCTGATGAACGGCACCGACGCGAACGCCGCCGTGCCGAGTTCGCGGTGCGCCCAGGTCAGCAGGTTGTTCAGGTTGCGGTGCTCCAGCACCACGCCCTTCGGGCCACCGGTGGACCCGGAGGTGTACAGGATGTAGGCCGCGTTGCCCGCCTCGACCGGATACCGCACGCGCTCGGCCGGCCCGCCCCCGGCCGGGTGGACCACCGGCACCCCGAAGTCCACAGTGGACTCAATGGACGGATCGTCCGCGAGGATCACGGCCGGCGCCGCGTCCTCGACCATCGCCCGCAACCGGTTCACCGGCAGCGACCGTTCCAGCGGCAGGTACACCCCGCCCGCCTTGAAGATGCCCAGCAGCACGGCGAGCAACTCCGCCGTGCGAGGCAGGCTCACCCCGACCGGCGTCTCCGGTGCGATGCCGAGCGCGTGGAGCTGGTGCGCCACCTGGTTCGCGCGCTCCTCGAGTTCGCGGTAGGTCCACTTCCGGCCGCCGTCCTCCACCGCGACCGCGTCCGGCGTGCGCTCGGCCTGGTCCTCGACCAGTTCGTGGATGCCGCGCCCCGACGGGTAGTCCGCGCGGGTGTCGTTCCAGGTCACCACCGCCTGCTCGTACTCGGCCCCGTCCGGCAGGATCAGCTCCGCCACGCGCGTCAGCGGATCGGCCCCGGCCCGGCGCAGGATCGTCTCCAGCCGGGCCGCCATCCGCTCGATGGTCACCGGCTCGAACAGGTCGGCCCGGTAGTCGAAGTCCGCGCGCAGGCCGCCGTCGGTCTCGTGCACGGTCACCTCCAGCTCCACCGCGGTGGTCGGCACCGTCAGGTAGGAGGCGCGGAATTCGACCCCACCGGCGCCGGTCACCGGCAACCGGCCGACGTAGCCGAAGATGACCTGGTGGAACGGGTCGTAGCTGGGATCCCTGGCCACGCCGAGCGCGGGCAGCACCGCGTCGAAGGGCAGCTCGCCGTGGGTGTGCGCGTCCAGCACGTCCTCCCGCACCAGGCGCAGCACATCGGTGAAGGCGTGCTCGTCGGACAGCGTGGTCCGCAGCACCACCGGCCGCGTCAGGTAGCCGATCAGCCCGGCCGCCTCGGCGGTGTCCCGCCCGGCCAGCGGCACGCCGATGAGCACGTCGGTCGCGCCGTGCTGACGCAGCAGCACGTCGCAGGCGGCCTTGGTGACCATGAACATGGTCGCGCGGTTGCGGCGGGCGAGCACCGCGAGCGGATCGAGGATCTCCTGCGGCAGCAACCGGGAATGCCGCGCCAGCCGGTGCTCGCTGGCCGCCGGGCGGGGCCGGTCGAGCGGCAGGTCCACCGTCTCCGGCGCCCCGGCCAGGCGCTCGGTCCAGTACCGCACCGACGGTGACGGCTGCGACCGCAGGCAGTCCGCGTAGCTCAGCGGCAGCTCGGGCAGCGGCTTGCCCTCGTACGACGCGGTCAGCTCGGCCATGAACAGGTGCAGCGACGGCCCGTCGAACACGATGTGGTGCACGTTCACCAGCAGCCGGTGCGAACGCGGGCCGTACCGCACCAGCGCGGTGCGGAACAACGGGCCGTCGGCCAGGTCGAACGGCTCGGCGGCGAACCGGTCCTCGATGCCCGGCTCCACCACCGGGATGGACACCGGACCCGCCGGGTGGACCCGGTGCACGAGTTCCCCGGTGGCGTCACGCTCGATGCTGCTGCGCAACGGCGGATGCCGCCGCACGACCTCGGCGACCGCCCGTTCCAGCGCGGGCACGTCGAGTTCCCCGCTGAGGTCCACGGCGAACGGGATGCTGTAGAAGGGATCGTCCGGCCGCAGCTCGGCGAGCACCCAGAGGCGCCGTTGCGCGGCCGAAAGCGGAATCGTCATACCGGCTCCTCGGTTTGCCTGGTGACTCGGGCGTAGGGCAGCAGCAGCCCGGTGACCAGCACCAGGGCCGCCCCGGCGACCACCACCGACGCGGCCACCCCGATCCCGGCGGCCAGCACGCCGCCGATGGCCACCCCGGCCAGGGTCAGGCCGTAGGTCGCGGTGTTGAGCAGCCCGACGCCCCGCCCGCGCAGGTCCTCCGGCAGGTCGCCGAGCAGCGTGTTGGCCGCGGGCACCTGGTACAGGCTGGTGAACAGCCCGGCGATCAGGCACCACGGCAGTACCGCGGCGATGCCGACGTGTCCCCACAGCCACTGCGTGGGCGCGAGCAGCACCAGCGACACCCCGAACAGCGCGATCGCCACCACCAGCAGCGTCGCGGGTGCCCGGTACCGCCGGATCAGCGCGGGCCCGAGCAGCGCGCCGAGCACCGAGCCCACCGCCAGGCACGCCTGCGCGAACCCGTACGCCGCGGCGGGCAGGTCGAACACGGTCAGCAGCTCGGCGTTGAAGTTCGTGGTGAACAGGCCGAACACCGCGGTCGCCGGGATCAGCGCGACAAAGACGAACCGCAGCGACGGGATCGCCAGCACCCCGCGGACCCCGGCCGCCAGCGAACGCCAGTACGGCTCACGCTCACCGGTCGCCGACGGCACGTGCCGCAGCACGCCCAGGCTGCCCAGCAGCAGGGCGGACACCACGAAGGTGGCCGCGTCGATGGCCAGCACCAGCCCGGTCCCGGCGAAGGTGAGCAGCAGCCCGCCGAGCGCGGGCCCGGCCAGCTGCAGGGTCTGGTAGGTGCTCTGGAACAACGCGATCGCGGTCGGCAGGCTCTTGCCGGCCACGATCGTCGGCACCGCCGCGATCCGCGCGGTCTCGAAGAACGCGGTGCCCACCCCGGACAGCAGGATCAGCACCAGCAGCGCCCAGACCGACTCGGTGAAGAAGATCATCGACCCGACCACGAGCGCCCGCGTGAGATCGGCGGTGACCAGCACGGCCCGCTTCGGCAGCCGGTCGATCAGCGGGCCCGCGAACGCCCCGAGCGCGCCCTGCGGCAGCAACTGCGCGAACACCACCACCGCGATCATGGCCGGGCTGCCGGTCAGCTGCGCGGTCAGGTAGATCAGCGTGATCCGGGTCATCGCGTCGCCGAGGAACGACACCACCACGGCGAGCCAGTAGCGGAGGTAGACCGGATCGCGCAGCAGCTCACGCATCCGCGGCTCCGGCCAGGCAGGCGTCGATGGCCGCGGCGACCTCGGCGATGCGCGGCTCACGCATCATCGTGTAGTGGTTGCCGCCGACCAGCCGGACGTCGAACCCGCCACCGGCCAGCGGGCGCCAGCTGGTGAACAGCTCCGGATCCTCTTCGCGGGCCTGGATCAGGGTGATCGGTCCGCGCATCGGGGTCGGCCGGTACCGCCAGGACAGCCGGAGGTTCGCCGTCCACAGCCCGAGGAAGGTGTTCATCTGCTCGCGCCCGGCGTCCTGCGGCAGGTAGTCACCGCGGCGCGCCAGCATGAGCAGGTAGTCGAGCTGCTCGTCGTCGCTCATCGCGCCGAGCTCGGCCAGCGACTTCAGGTCATCGGTGCGGTCCCACTGCAGGTTCAGCGCCAGCCCTTCGACGATCGCCGCCCGGCCGGGATCCTCGCCGTCCACCATCTCCTCGGGGCCGTAGGCGTCCAGCAGCAGCAAGGAAACCTGCTCTCCCTGGGCTTCCAGCGACCGCGCGATGGCGAAGGCGTTGATCCCGCCGTAGCACCAGCCCGCCAGCACGTACGGCCCGCGCGGCTGGACCTCGCGCATCAGCTTCGCGTAGGCCGCGGCGCGTTCCTCGAAGCCGGCGAAGCCCGCGTCCGGCGTCGCGGGCGCGGCGATCGCGTACAGCGGGCGCCCCGCCAGCAGTTTCGCGAACGGCATGTAGCAGACGACCTCACTGCCCGCCGGGTGCGCGAAGAACAACGGTGTGCCCTCACCTCCGGCCTTGATCTCCACCAGGTGCTCGCGCTCGCGCGGCCGGTAGCCCTCACGCAGCATCTGCGCGAACCGCTCGACCGTGGCGCCCTGGAAGATCGCCGCCATCGGCAGCTCCTGGCCGAAGCGGCGCTCGATCTCGGCCATCAGCCGCAGCACCAGCAGCGAATGGCCGCCGAGGTCGAAGAACCGCTCACGCAGCCCGACCGGGCGCACCCCGAGCACCTCCTCCCACACGTGCGCGACCTCCAGCTCGACCGGATCACGCGGCGGGGTGTAGTCGCCGGTGCGCCGGGCCGGTGGGGCGGGCAGCGCGCGGCGGTCGATCTTGCCGCTGGTGGTCAGCGCGAACTCGGTCACCGGCACGAACGCCGACGGGATCATGTACTCGGGCAGGAAGGTGCTCAGGTGCGCACGCAGTTCCTCCGGCGTCGCCTCACCTTGCACAAAACGGACGTAGGCGACCAGGCGCCGGTCCCCCGGCCGGTCCTCCCGGATCACCGCCACCGCCTGGCGCACCCGCGGGTGCCCGGCCAGCCGCGTTTCCACCTCGCCCAGCTCGATCCGGTACCCGCGCAGCTTGACCTGGCCGTCGTCGCGCCCGAGGAAGTACAGGTTCCCGTCCGCGGCGAACCGGACCTGGTCGCCGGTGCGGTACAACCGCGCGCCCGGCCTGCCGGAGAACGGATCCGGCACGAACCGCCCGGCGGTCAGCTCCGGACGGCCCCGGTAACCCCGCGCCACCCCGGCCCCGCCGAGGTACAGCTCACCCGGCATGCCGATCGGCACCGGCCGCAGCGCCTCGTCGAGCACGTAGACCTCGGTGTTGGCCAGCGGCCCGCCGATGGAGATCCGCTCGGTGCCGGTGTCCATCGCCTTGGCCGTGGACCAGATGGTGGTCTCCGTCGGCCCGTAGACGTTCCACGTCCGGCTGGTGACCAGTTCGGCCGCGAGCGAGGGCGGCAGCGGTTCGCCCCCGGTGATCACCCGCAGGCCGCGGTCGTTGCGCCAGCCCGCTTCCAGCAGCAGCTGCCACGCGCTCGGCGTGGCCTGCATGACCGTGGCGCCCGCGTCGTCGAGCAACGCGGCCAGCCGCCGGCCGTCGCGGATCTCGGGCGTGCGGGCCAGCACCACGCGCCCGCCGGTGACCAGCGGCGCGTACAGCTCGAACCCGGCGATGTCGAACGACACCGAGGTGACCGCGACCAGCACGTCGTCCGGCCGCAGCGAGATCTCCCCGGCCAGCGACCGGATCAGGTTGACCAGGCCGCCCCTGGTCACCTCGACGCCCTTGGGCTTGCCCGTCGAGCCCGAGGTGTAGATGACGTAGGCGAGGAAGTCCGGTGGTACCGGAGGAAGATCGGCGGGCAGCTCGGCGGTGGCCGCCGCGCGCACGGTGTCCTCGGTGACCACCAGCAGCGCCCCGGCGTCGGCGGTCATCGCCGCGCGCCGTTCCGCCGGGTGCGCCGGGTCGAGCGGCAGGTACGCGGCCCCGCTCAGCAGCACGCCGAGCAACGCGACCACCAGCTCCGGTGACCGGTCCAGGCAGACCGCGACCACCGTCTCCGGCCGCGCGCCACGCTGCCGCAGGTACCCGGCCAGCCGGAGCGCGCGATCCACCAGTTCCGCGTAGGTCAGCGATTCCTGGCCGCAGACCACCGCGACCGCGTCCGGTGTGGACAGTGCCCGCCGCCGCACGAGTTCTTCGACCCCGGCCGCGGTCAGACCGTCCACTGTGGTCCGGTTCCAGTCGCGCAGCACCAGCTCGACCTCGTCCGGACCGGCCAGCGACAGCTCCCGCAACCGCGGCTCCGGGTCCACCGCCACCTGTTCCAGCAGCCGTTCCAGGTGCCGCCACATGCGGGCGATGGTGTCCTCGGTGAACAGGTCGGTGTTGTACTCGAACAGGCCGAAGAAGTGGTCGGCGACCGCCTCCTCGTCCCAGACGCACAGCATGCAGTCGTCCTTGGCCGTGTGGTTGTCGAAGGTCAGCTGCTCGACCTCGAGCCCGTGCATGGGCACCGCGGGCTCGTTGAAGTCGACGAAGATGAACGACACCTGGTACACGGGGTTCCGGCTGGGGTCGCGTTCGATGTCCAGCTCGTCGAGCAGCGCGCCGAACGGGGTGTCGTGGTGCGCGAACGCGCCGACCATGGTCGCCCGCGTGGCCGCGATCAGCTCGCGGAAGGTCTGCTCCGGGGTCACCGTGGTGCGCAGCGGCAGCATGGTCAGGAAGTACCCCGCGATCGGCTCCAGCTCGGGCCTGCTGCGCGTGGACGAGGTGGTGCCGACGATGATGTCCTGCTCGCCGGTGTACCGGTGCAGCAGCGCGTACCACGCGGCCAGCAGCGTCACGTTCACCGTCACGCCCTCGCGCCGGGCCAGCGCGCGCAGCCCCAGCGTCAGCTCCCGGCTCATCTCGAACCGGTAGCGCGCGCCGTTGAAGGTCTGCACCGGCGGGCGCGGGCGGTCGGGCGGCAGCTCCAGCACCATCGACGCCCCGGCGAGCCGGTCGGTCCAGTACGGGATCTGCCGCCGGTGCAGTTCCTCGCGCAGCCAGTACGGCTGCCATTCGGCGTAGTCGGCGTACTGGATCTCCAGCGGCGGGTAGTCCGGCTCCATCCCGGTGGCGAACGCGTTGTACAACCGCACCAGGTCGCCCTCGAACATGCCGGTGACGCCGCGGTCCCACACCAGGTGGTCGACCACCACCACCATCACGTGCTCGGCATCGCCCAGCCGGAACAAGGTCACCCGCATCGGCGGCCCGCGCACGATGTCGATCGGCACGCTCGCCTCTTCCCCGGCCAGCCGGTGCGCCTCGGCCAGGTCCCGCGCCACCGCGTGCCGGATCTTGATCGGCAGTTCGTCGTGGATCACCTGCACCGGGCGCAGCCCGTCGGTTTCGAAGGTGGTGCGCAGGGCTTCGTGCCGCGCGGCGAAGGCGTTCACCGCCCGCTCCAGCGCCTCCACCGACAGCTCGCCGGTCAGGTGCGTGCCGAAGTGCACGTTGTAGACCGGATCCGCCGGGTCGAACTGGTGGATCAGCCAGATCCGCTCCTGGTCCACCGTCAGCGGCACCCGGTTCGCCCGCTGGCGCTTGGGCACCCGGTTCAGCAACGCGGACCGGCCGGCCTTGGCACGCAGCTTGGCGTCGAGCCGGGCGCGCTGCTCCGGGGTCAGCTTGGCCAGGCGGGCGGCGAGCTCGGTCATGCCCGCTCCCCGCGGTAACGCGCCCGCAGCTCGTCGAGGTAGCGCAGCCCGGACAGCACGGTGTCCGGTTCGAGGCCGAAGTCGACCAGGCACGCCACCTCGTCCACCCCGATGTCGAGCAGGTCCTCGATCAGCGTCTCGCACTTGTCCGGCGTGCCCAGCAAGGCGATCGTGGCGAAGTAGCGCTCGAAGCTGGCGGCCAGCATGGCCTCCCGCTCCTCCTCGTTGAGCGGGCTGAACTCACCGCCGGTGCCGTCCTGCTGGGACAGGAAGTTGCGCAGGTAGCCGATCAGCGGTGCCCGCACCAGCTCCTTGACCTCGTCGTCGGACGGGCCGAGAAAGGTGTGCGCCATCGCCGAAACCTTGCCCAGCGCCGGATCGTGCCCGGCCTCGGCCAGCGCGGTCCGGTACGCGGTGATCTTCTCGCCGAGATCGCTCAGCCGCTGCGCGACCAGCCCGGTCAGCACGTGCGCGCCAACCTCGCCCGCCCGCCGGAAGGTGTCGATGCTGCCCTGCGAGGACACCCACATCGGCAGCCGCTCCTGCAGCGGCCGGGGCAGCGTCCGCACCCCGACCACGCTGCCCTCCGGGCCGTCCAGCTCCACCGTCTCCCCGGCCCACAGCCGCCGGATCGTCTCGATGGCGGCGAACATGTCGTCCTTGCGGCCCTTGTAGCGCTCGGGTGCCAGTACGAAGTCGTTGGGATGCCAGCCCGAAGCGCAGGCGATCCCCACCCGGCCACCCGAGAGGTTGTCCACCACCGCCCACTCCTCGGCGATCCGGACCGGGTGGTGCAGCGGCACCACCACGCTCCCGGCGCGGAGCTGGATCCGCTCGGTCCGCGTGGCCAGCGCCGCCGCCAGCACCGACGGATTCGGGTACAGGCCGCCGAAATCGACGAAGT
The DNA here is from genome assembly GCF_003312875.1 of Amycolatopsis albispora. Classification (NCBI taxonomy): domain Bacteria; kingdom Bacillati; phylum Actinomycetota; class Actinomycetes; order Pseudonocardiales; family Pseudonocardiaceae; genus Amycolatopsis; species Amycolatopsis albispora. The sequence goes on along the minus strand of NZ_CP015163.1, from coordinate 1,804,278 downwards.
GGCGTTCCGGCACCCAGATCGCGGTGAACTCGTGCGCGTCGGCGAACTCGGCGCAGTCCAGCAGCAGCTGGTACTTGCCGGGCCCGCTGCCCGTGCCGTCGCCGGAGAAGAAGAACAGGGTGAAGTCCATCGTGCTGGTCGGCCGCCGCGGCCGGGACCGCGGTGCGCGTGCCTTGGCCCGGTGGGTGGTCTCAGTCATGCGAACCTCCGGTCGTGGCTGTGCCTTCGACTTCAACGCCGCCTTCGACTTCTCCCAGCAGGGCTTCGAGCGTGTCCGGGTCGACCCCGGCGGCCTGGTGCGCGCGGATCGCCACCGACACCTCGGCCACCGTCGGCGCCTCGAAGATCACGCTCATCGGCAGCTGGCCGTAGCGCTGCCGCAGCCGGGACACGATCTGGATGGCGCTCAGCGAATTGCCGCCCAGCTCGAAGAAGTCGTCGTCCGGGCCGAAGCCGGACACGCCGATCACCTCGTGCCAGACCTCGGCCACCTCACGCATCAGCTCGTCGTCCGGCCACGCCGGGCCGGGTTCCCACGCCGGTGGCGCGACCGGCTCCGGCTCGGCCTCCCGCCGCGGTGCCTCGCCCGGCTTCGGCAGCAGGTGGTGCTCGCGCTGGAACGGGTAGGTGGGCAGGGAAACCCGCCTGCCGCCGCCGAAGGCCGTCCAGTCGACCGGAACCCCGTGCCGCCACAGGGCGGCGACGCCTTCGGTGACCGAGCGGGTCTCCTCGACGGTGCCGTTCCTGGCCCGCCGCAACAGGGTCACCACCTCGGCGCGGCCCTGCACCAGCCCGCTCAGCGCGTTGCCCGGCCCGACCTCGGCGAAAACCGGGTCGCTGTCGGCCAGTGCGGTGGTGATCCCGTCGGCGAACCGGACCGGCAGGCGCGTGTGCCTGGCCCAGTAGTCCGGATCGGCGGCCTGGTCCGCGGTGATCCAGTCCCCGGTCACATTGGACAGGAACGGGATCCGCGGCTCCCCGCGCGTGACGGCGGCGACGGCCTCCCGGATGCCGGGCAGCGCCGGCTCCATCATCGCCGAGTGGAACGCGTGCGAGGTCCGCAGCTCACGGACCAGCAGGCCCTCGGCAGCCAGCTTTTCCCGCGCCAGCTCGATTTCCTCGGCCGTGCCGGACAGCACGGTCGCCTCCGGGCCGTTCACCGCCGCCACGTTCAGGTCGCCGGCGAGCGCGTCCACCCCGGCCGCCACGGCCAGCATCCGCCCGGCGGGCAGCTCCGCCATCAGGCGGCTCCTCGCCGACACCACGGCCAGCGCGTCCGGCAGCGAGAACACGCCGGACAGGCATGCGGCCACGTACTCACCGAGGCTGTGCCCGATCATCGCGTCCGGCTCGATACCCCACGACATGAGCAGCCGCGCCAGCGCGTAGTCCACGCAGAACACCGTCGCCTGCGTGTGCTCGGTTCGCCGCAGCGATTCGGCCGTGCCGGTGAACGCCGCCTGCCGCACGTCCCAGCCGAGCAGGTCCGCGCATTCGTCCAGAGTGGACCGGAACACCGGCTCTGCGCGGTAGAGCCGCGCGCCCATGCCCGGGTACTGGCTCGACTGGCCGGGGAACAGGAACACCACCCTGGGCGTGCGCTCGGTGAAGGTGGTGGCCGCCTGCTCGGTCAGCGCTCCGGCCCGGTCGCGGCAGACGATGGTCCGCCGGTGCGCGAACGCGGTCCGGCCGACCTGGAGGGTGTGCGCCACGTCGGCGAGGTCGGCGTCGGGATGCTGTTCGAGGTGACGCGCAAGCCGGTCGGTGGCGGCGTCGAGCGCGGCCGGGGTGCGCGCGGACAACGGCAGCACCTGCCAGTCCCGGCGCGGCCGCGCCGCCCGCTCCACCTGTGGTGCCGCCTCGAACACCAGGTGCGCGTTGGTGCCGCCGATGCCGAACGAGCTGAGCCCCGCCCGCGGCGGGTGCTCCGCCTCCGGCCACGGCATTCCGGTGTCCACCACCCGGAACGGCGTGGCGTCCAGCCCCATTTCGGGGTTCGGCGTGGTGAAGTTCCGCGTCGGCGGCAGGTACCGCCGGTCCAGCGCCAGCGCCAGCTTGATCACCCCGGCCACGCCCGCCGCCACGTCGGCGTGCCCGATGTTCGACTTCACCGAGCCCAGCAGGCACCGCTTCGTGTCCGGCCCGAACGCCGTGGTCAGCGCGCGGACCTCGATCGGATCGCCCAGCCTGGTCGCGGTGCCGTGGGCCTCGACGTACTGGATCGTGGCGGGGTCGGCACCGGCGACGGCGAGCGCGTCGGCGATCACCGCGGCCTGCCCGTCCGGTGACGGCGCGGTGATGCCGACCTTGGCGCGCCCGTCGTTGTTCACCGCCGAACCCAGCAGCACGGCGTAGATGTGGTCCCCGTCGGCGACCGCCTCGTCGAGCCGCTTGAGCACCACCGCGCCGACCCCGTCCGAGGCGACCGTGCCCGCCGCCTCGGCGTCGAACGGGCGGCAGTGCCCGTCCGGTGAGGCGATGTCCCCCTCGGCGTGGGCGTACCCCTGTGGTTCGAGGAACCGGACCGCGGCCCCACCGGCCAGCGCCAGATCGGATTCGTGCAGCAGCAGGCTCTGCGCGGCCAGGTGCACGGCCACCGCCGACGACGAGCAGGTGGTCTGCACGGTCATGCTCGGGCCACGCAGGTCCAGGTGGTAGGACACCCGCAGCGCCAGCATGTCCAGGTCGTTGCCGATGGCCACCTGCATCGGGTGGAACCGGTCGCCGTCCCCGATCCGCTCGGCCCGGTACCGCGTGGTCGAGGCACCGGCGAACACGCCGATCCGGCCGGGAAAGGCCGACGGCACGTAACCGGCGTCCTCCAGCGCTTGCCAGGCGCCCTCCAGGAACAGCCGCTGCTGCGGATCGGTCAGCTCGGCCTCGGCCCTGGTGAAGCCGAAGAACTCCGCGTCGAACTCGGCCGGCCGCTCCAGCGTGCCCGCGGCGGGCACGAACGCCGGGTCGGCCAGCCGCTCGGCGGACACCCCGGCGGCGGCCAGTTCGTCCGTGGTGAAGTGCCTGATGCCCTCCCGGCCCTCGGTCAGCAGCCGCCAGTACTCCTCGGTGTCCGCCGCCCCGGGGAACCGTGCGCTCAGCCCGACGACCGCCACGTGCTCGCTCACGATGCCTCCTTGATCCGGGCGGCGAAGGTGCGGACGGTCGGCTGGTCGAACAGCAACCGCAGCGACGCCGGAATGCCCAGCCGGTCCTTCAGCTCGGCGACCACCTGCGCGGCCAGCAGCGAATGCCCGCCCAGCTCGAAGAAGTCGTCGTCGATGCCGACCAGGTCGAGCCCGAGCACGCTCGCCCAGATCCGGGTCAGCGTCTCCTCCAGGTCGGTGGTCGGCGCGGCATAGGGCTCGGCGAGTTCGGGCCGCTCGGTGTCCGGCGCGGGCAGCGCCCGCCGGTCGACCTTGCCGTTGGCGGTCAGCGGCAGGCGGTCCAGGCGCACGTAGCCGCTGGGCAGCAGGTACTCGGGCAGCTTCGCGGCGAGATGGCCGCGCAGTTCGGCCGCGCTCAGGCTGTCCGAGGTGCCGTTGACCCAGTACGCGGTCAGCCGCGGCGAGCCGGTCTCGTCGGGATGTGCCAGCACCGCGGCCGCGCTGACCGACGGGTGCGCGTTCACCGCCGCCTCCACCTCGCCGATCTCCACCCGGTGCCCGCGGATCTTGACCTGGCTGTCCGCCCGGCCGAGGAACCGCAGGTCACCGTCGTGGTCGCGGGCCAGATCACCGGTGCGGTACCGCCGCGCGCCCGGGACCGTCGCGTGGGGATCGGGCAGGAAGCGTTCCGCGGTCAGCGCGGGCCTGCCGAGATAACCCCGGGTCACCCCGGCGCCACCCACGAGGATCTCGCCCTCTCGTTCGCCAGAGCCGAGCAACCGCACGGACAGATCCGGCAGCGCGCGGCCGATCATGCTGCCCGGCGCGCCCGCGTCCGCCGGGGTGAGCGGCCGGTGCGTGACGTGCACCGTGGTCTCGGTGATGCCGTACATGTTGACCAGCGCGATGTCCCGGTGGCGCGCGAACCACGGTTCCAGTAGCTCGAACGGCAGCACGTCCCCGCCGAAGACCACCATCCGCAGCGCGAGCGCGCCCGGCAGGCCGCGCTCGTCCTCGGCGACCAGCTGGCGGAACGCGCCCGGCGTCTGGTTCAGCACGGTGACGCCTTCCTCGCACAGCAGGGCGGCGAACCGCTCCGGCGCGCGGGCCACGTCACGCGGCACCACGACCAGCCGTCCGCCGTGCAGCAGCGCGCCCCACATCTCCCACACCGAGAAGTCGAAGGCCACCGAGTGGAACAACGTCCACACGTCGTCCGCGCCGAACCGGAACAACTCGCTGGTACTGCTGAACAACCGCGTCACGTTGCGGTGCTCGACCAGCACCCCCTTGGGCGTGCCGGTCGAACCGCTGGTGTACATCAGATACGCCAGGTTCCCCGGCCCGACCCCGGTTTCCGGCGCGGTCGCGGGATAGGCGTCCAGGTCGGTGTGGGCCAGGTCCACCACGGTCCGCGCGCCAAGCGAGCGGTCGGCGTGGTCGGTCAGCAGCACCGGCGCCCCCGCGTCGGCGAGCAGCCCGGACAGCCGGTCGTCGGGATGGGCCGGGTCGAGCGGCAGGTACGCGCCACCGGCCTTGAGCACCGCGAGCAGCGCCACCACCAGGTCCGGCGAGCGTTCGGCACACACCCCGGCCGGCACCTCGGGGCCCACGCCGAGCGAGCGCAGGTGCCTGGCCAGCCGGTTGGCGCGCTGGTCGAGTTCGCGGTAGGTCAGGGTCTCCCGGCCGCAGCTCACCGCGACCGCGTCACCGCGCCGCGCGGCCTGCCGCGCGAACCACTCGTGAACGCATTCCTCACCACTCAACGGGAATCCTCCTCAGTCACGCCACGCAGGGTGCGCTCGAAGCCGTCGAGCACGGCCATCGCGGTTTCCGGGGTGAACCGGTCGCTGTCGTACTGCAGGGTGGTCTTCAGCTCGGGCCCGGCCACCTCGACGACCAGGCTCAACGCGAACTGGGCGGCGTTCTGCGGCCAGCCCAGCCGGTAACCGACCTCGACACCGGGGAACTCGGGCAGCTCACGCGCGTCGAGAAAGCTGAACATCACGCGGAACAGCGGCATGAAGTCCCGTGGCCGCCGCCGCGGGCCGAGTTCCTCCACCAGCCGGTCGAACGGCAGGTCCTGGTGGGCGAACGCGCCCAGCGTGTCCGCGCGGACATTTGACAGCAGGCTGGCAAAATCCGGGGCGGTAGCCAGGTTCGCGCGCACCGGCACCATGTTGATCAGGCAGCCGACCACGGACCGCAGTTCGGGCGCGGTCCGCCCGGCGATCGGCGTGCCGACCACCACCTCGTCCGCTCCGGCCCACCGCCCGAGCTGCCGCTGGAACGCGGCGAGCAGCGTCATGTACAGCGTGACGCCGTGCCGCCTGCTCAGCGCCCGCAGCTCACGCACCAGCGCGGCGTCGATCCCCCGCACAGCGGTGGCACCGCGGAAACCCTCACGCGAACCCGGCTTGTCGTAGGGCAGGTCCAGCGTGGGTACTTCGGTGCCCAGGGCCGCGCGCCAGTACCGCAGCAGGTCGTCGAGCACCTCACCGCGCAGCCATTCCCGTTGCCAGATCGCATGATCCGCGCACTGCAGGGTCACCGGGGCGAGCGACTTGCCCGAATACAGCTCGCCGAGTTCGCGGAGCACGATGTCGAGCGACCACGCGTCGATCACGATGTGGTGGAAGACCAGCAGCAGGCGGTGCTCGTCCTCCCCGAGCCGGATCAGCCTGGCCCGCACCAGCGGCCCGGTGGCGAGGTCGAACGGCGCGTTACCGTCCTCAATGGTCAGTCGCGCCGCCTCGCCGGGGTCGTCGGAGAGGTCGGTCCAGTTCAGGTCGACGTGGAGTTCGTCCGCCACGACCTGACGCGGCCTGCCCTTCGGTGACGGGAACGTGGTGCGCAGCGCCTCGTGCCGGGCGACCACCTCGTCCAGCGCGTCGGCCAGCGCCAGCCGGTCCAGTTTTCCCTTGAGCGACAAGGTGATCGGCACGTTGTACCGCGAGGTGCCCGGCTCGACCTGGTCCATGAACCACAGCCGCTGCTGGGCGAACGACAACGGCACCAGCTCCGGCCGCGGCCGCGGTCCGGGTGCGGTGCCAGCGTCGTCACCGACGTGGGTCGCCAGCGCCCGCGGGTTCGGCCCGGAAAGCAGGTCCCGCAACAGGATCCGGCTGCCGAGCAGCTCGTTGGCCCTCGCCACCAGCCGCGTCGCCCGCAGGGAATCCCCGCCGAGCGCGAAAAAGTCGTCGTCGGGACGTACTCGCGGCACCTCGAGCACGTCGGCGAAAACCTCCGTCAGCACCTCCTCGACCGGCGTCGCGGACGCACCGGGTTCGGCCGCCACCTCCGGTACCGGCGCGGCCCGCAACGCGGCCCGGTCGACCTTTCCGTTGGCCGACAACGGAAGCGCGTCGAGCGTGACAAAATCCGACGGCACCATGTAGCCGGGCAGGCTCTGGTGCAGGAACGCCCGCAGGTCCACCGCGGCGGTCCGCTGCCCCGGCTCCGGCACCACGTAGGCCACCAGCCGCCGCCCGCCCTGGAATTCCGCGACCACCACCGCCGCCGTCCGCACCGCCGGGTGCTCCTTGAGCCGCGCTTCCACCTCACCGATCTCGATGCGGAAACCCCGGATCTTGACCTGCCCGTCGATGCGCCGCACGAACTCCAGCACCCCGTCCGGCCGCCGCCGCACGTGGTCACCGGTGCGGTAGAGCCGGGCGCCCGCGCGCTCGGTGAACGGGTGCGGCACGAACTTCTCCGCGGTCAGCACCGGCCGTCCCAGATACCCGACGCCCACCCCGGCACCGCCGATGTACAGCTCGCCCACCTCCCCGGGCGCGACCGGCTCGCCGCGCTCGTCCAGCACGTAGGTCTCGGTGCCCGCGACCGGTGTGCCGATCGGGAGAATGCCGTCGTCCTCGGGTGGTCCGGTCAGGTCGAACCAGGTGGCGAAGGTGGTGGTCTCGGTCGGCCCGTACACGTTGATCAGCCGTCCCGGCGGCGGCGCCAGCTCCCGCACGCGAGCCGCCTCCAGCGCTTCGCCGCCGACGATCAGCTCCCGCAGCGAGGCGAAAGTGTCCGGCCGCGCCCGCACCACGGCGTAGAAGGCCGAGGTGGTCATGAACATGACGGCGATCCCGGTCCGGCGCAGCACGGCGGCCAGCGCGTCGGGATCGACCATCACCTCCTTCGCCAGCACCACCACGCTGCCGCCGTTCAGCAGCGGGCCCCACAGCTCGAAGGTGAGCGGGTCGAACGAACAGCTCGAGCCCTGGGCCACCCGGTCACCCGGCTCGACGCGCAGGTAGTTCGTGTCGCAGACCAGCCGGACCACCGAGCGGTGCGCGGTCAGCACGCCCTTGGGACGGCCGGTCGAGCCGGAGGTGTAGAGCACGAACGCCGGTGCCTCGGCCGATGCGGTGGCGTGAAGCCGCGCCGGGGAATGCCCGTCGATCTCGCGGCGGTCGCGGTCGAGGTCGACCACCCGCTCGCGCACCACCAGTTCCCGGTTGCGCTCGTTGGTCACCACCACGGAAACCCCGGCGTCGTCGGCCATGTAGGCCAGGCGTTCCGGCGGGTACTCGGGGTCGAGCGGCACGTAGACGCCGCCCGCCTTCAGCACGGCCAGCACGGAGATCGCCACGTCGGCCGAGCGTTCGAGGCAGATGCCCACGCGCACGCCCGGCTTGGTGCCCAGCCCGCGCAGGTGGTGCGCCAGCCGGTTCGCCGCCTCGTCCAGCTGCCGGTAGGTCAGGCGCCGCTCGCCGAACTCGACCGCGGGTGCCTCGGGGTGCTGGTCGGCTCGCCGCTCGAACAGCTCGTGCACACCCGTCATGAGCCGGACGCCTCTTCGTGGTCACCGCGGCGTTCCAGGCTTTCGGCGAAGGACTGCCACGAACTCGCGCACCGCCGCGCGGCCTCGGCGACCGCCTCCGCGCGATGACTCGGCACGCTCGCCGCCAGTCGCTCCCAGTCGCGCGGGCCCGGCGGGTGCAGGTTCAGCAGCCGGAGCACGGCACGCCCGCATTCGCTGTGCCGCATCGACGGGTCGTTGGCCAGCTCGGTCACGCTCACCGGCGGGGTTTTCGCCGGTAGCACCCGCGGCTGCGCCCCCGGCGGCAGCGGATCCTCCCCGCGCCGCATCCGTTCCCGCACGTCGCGTGCGGTCGCCGGCGCGATGCCCGCGCGCGACGCGATGGTCCGCAATGAGGCGTCCGGGTCGGCCAGGATCACCTCGCGTGCCCGTCTTCGCCCGGCGGCCGCGTCGAGGGAGCGGACCCGGCCGTCCTGCCCGACCCGGCCGTTCAACCGGGGAAACGCGCCGGTTGAACGCCGCCGGATGGCACCGACGGTTTTGGGTGAAACCCCGGCCACCGAAGCGATCGCGCGATCGGACCACTGCGGGAACTCACCGAGGATGCGGGTGGCGGCGGCGCGGCGGTCGGCCTGGCTCAGCGGCAGGCCGTGCGTGGTGTTCAGCTTCACCGCCAGCAGGAACGCCTCCTGCTCGGTGCCGTCGAACAACACCGCGGCGATCTTGTGCTCACCCCGCAGGCAGGCCGCGCGCAGGCGGTGCATGCCGTCGATCACCCGCAGCGTGGCCCGGTGGACCACGATCGGCGGCAGCGGCCCGTCCACCTCCGCCAGCGTCCGGACGTGCTCGGCGGATTCCCCTTCCCCGCGCGGTGAATCGGCGGGCAGCAGCAGCCCGATCCTGATCATCGTCACCGCACCGGGAACGGGCAGCGCGCATTTCTCGGCTCCGGTCGAAGACACCGACATTCGGACTCTCTCCCCCTTGCGAGAATCGCGTCGTACACAACGGAAATCGAGTGTTTGTGAGCCCCCAGCAGCCCCCGGACGCGGCCCAGTCAACAACCGCTTCCCACTTGTGGGCAATCACCCATCCGGGTCACCAGGGCTGCCGGTCAATGACGAGCGGAGATCAAATTCCCGTTGAGCAGCAAGGAAAGCCCGCCGCGTGTGACCGCTCAGGGCACATTCAGGTACAAGTTGCTGAACCCACGGTAAGTACGATTCCGGCCCCAGCGGACCGAACGCACGGAGGCACCGGGAAATCGGCGCGCGAACCGGGTGAGCAGCGTGATCGTGGACAATCTCGCCAGCGGCGCGCCAATGCAATAGTGCACTCCGTGGCCGAACGCCACGTGATCGACACGCCCGGTGTTTTCATGCGGTACCGGCTGCTCCGGTTTCGCCATCCCGGCCCGCGGATCCTGGCCGGTCAGGGAAACCAGCACCAGGTCGCCCTTGGCGATGGGACAGCCGCCCAGTTCGAGGTCTTCACCGGCGACCCGCGCCACGTGCCCGATCGGCGGGTAGAGCGCGAGCACGCGTTCCACCACGGCCTTGGCTTCGGCCTCGGTCAACTCGCCGGCCAGGTTGTTGCCGAGCACGTACCACAACGCGAAACTCGCCAGGCGCGTGGTGGTTTCCAGGCCACCGAACAGCAGGATGGACGAGGTGGCCAGCCGTTCGGCCTCGTTGCCGTGCGCGGTCAGGAAAACCCCGTCGCCGGTGTCGGGCGCGGTGCGGATGAACTCGGCCATTTCCCGTAGCGCGCGTTGCGCCCGCACCGCGTTGTCCCGGCGGTAGGAGGCGGCGAGGAACTCGGCGATGGCGTCGGCCCAGCCGCGCAGCGTCGCGTCGTCACTTCCGGGCAGGCCGAGCAAATGCGCGATCGTCCGAGCCGAAACGACGCTGGCCAGGTCCTCGACCGCGTCGTGTTCCGGCGAATTCGCGAACTTGTCCAGCGCGTCGTCGACGATGCCGTCGACCACGCCCTGGAGTCGCCGGATGCGGGCAGCCGAGAACATCGGCTGCACTGACCGGCGGGCCGTCGTGTGTGCCGCGCCGTCGAGCAGCACGAACCAGCCGCGCAGGGTCTCGATCAGGTCGGCGCACTGTTCGTGCATGTCCGCCGGGAGAAAGGTCAGGTTGGCCGCGTCCAGGTACTGCGAGGACAGCCGCGGGTCCTGGAAAGCGGCCAGCGCGACGTCGTGCCCCCAGGACACCCAGTACCCCAGCGCGTCGTCGTAACGAACTCCGGACTCCCCGTTCTCCGCCACGCGGGCCAGGTTAAGCCGTCGGCCACGAACCGTCGAGGTGTGCACACTCGGCGAAAGCGAGAGGTAAGGCGCGGCAACCGCCGATGTCCCAAGTGGACAAAGGTGGCCCCGGCGCCACCTCGGACGAGGCCTGCCCCACCACCGCGGCGGAACGCGGGCGCTTTCCGTCCACAGTAGATATCCGACCGTCGCCGGCTCCCGGGGTTCTTACAGCGTCAGCGGTAGGCGCGCAGGAACACGTCCACCCCGTCGCCGATGAGGGTCAGGATCTCCGCCGCCGACGGGTTTTCGTCCATTACGTCCAGTGCCAGGCGCATGGTCAGCGCGATGAAGTGCTGCATGGCGCGCCGCGGATTCGGGACCTGCAGCGTGCCGTCGGCCGCGTACTTCGCGAAGCGTTCCTCCATCATCCGTTCCGGCTGGTCCCGCGCCGCCTCCGGGAGTCGCGGCGCCACCGGGGCCTGCGAACTCAGGCGCCGGAACGTGGCGTAGGTCGACGTCGGGAACATTTCCGTGGTCACCCGCTTCGCGAAACCGAGCAACGCCTCGCGGATGTCCCGCCCGTCCACCAGTTCCTCGTCGATCGCCTCCCGCACGGTCGCGACCACGGCGTCGTTCGCGCGCCCAAGCACGCTCCGGAACAGGGTCTGCTTGTCGCCGAAGTGGTCGTAGACGGTCCGCTTCGACACCCCTGCCCGCGCCGAGATCGCGTCGACGCTGGTGAGTTCGTAGCCGTCCGAGACAAACAGCGCTTCGGCCGCGTCCAGGATGGCCGCTCGCTTGGCCTCGGCCTGCAGCCGCCTGCCGGGGGTCTGCGCGGTCGCTCTCGGGGTCGCCATCTTCTCATCGTATTCTCAGCCGCAGAAAACTGCACCGTGTAGTGTGGTTTTCTGGGAAGGCGGTCCGCCCGCCAACCCTCCACCCCAGGTCAAGGAGTACTTCATGGCCGAAAGCAGGGCTCCGCACACCAGCTGGAACGGACGGCTCATCGGCCTGGTGGCCGTCCTGGTGCTGGTCAACTTCATGGTCGACACGGCCATCACCGCCCCGCTGCTCGTCCTGCCGGAGATGCTCGACCACTTCGGCACCGACCAGGCCGCGTGGCTCAACGCCAGCGCGATGCTGGCCGGCGTGATGTGGGCGCCGCTGCTCGGCCGCAGCGCCGACGTCCACGGCAAGCGCAAGGTCCTCGTGCTGACCCTGCTCATCAGCTGCGCGGGCGCACTCGTCTGCGCGGTGGCCCCGAACATCTGGATCTTCGTGCCCGGACGACTGCTGCAGGGCGCGGCCGTGGCCGCGATGTTCCTCAGCGTCGCCATCGTGCGCGAGATGTGCGCGCCGCGGATCGCGATGGTCGTGGTGGGCATCGTGACCTCCGGCTCCGCGGTCCTCAACATCGCTTCCCGCTTCCTCACCGAGAAACTGGCCGCGGACTTCGGCTTCCAGATCCTGTTCCTCGTCTCGGCCGTCGTCGCCGTCACGATGGCGATCTGCGTGCGCCGGATCGTGCCCGAATCCCCGATCACCACCCCCGGCCGCGTCGACGCCGGTGGCGCGCTGCTGCTCGGCGGCGGCCTGGCCGGGGTGCTCAGCTACGTCAGCCTCGGCTCGGAGTTCGGCTGGCTGGCCGTCGGCCCGCTGCTCCTGCTCGCCGGCGGGGGCGCCGCGTTCACCAGGTGGCTGCTGGTCTCGAGCCGGAAACCCGGTTCCCTGATCGACCTCCGGGACCTCGGCGCGCCACTGGTGCTCACGCTGCTCGTCCTGGTGCTCAGCACCGGTTCGTACCAGAGCATGCTCCAGCTCATCCCCCTGGTCGGCGACGTCTCGGCGGACCAGGGCCTCGGCTACGGACTGGCCGGGCAGGGCACGGTGGCGCTGCTGCTCGCGATGCCGGGACTGGGCGTCATGATCGGCGGCCCGGCCGCCGGGGCACTGGCCAACCGCATCGGACCGGCGTCGACGCTGGCCGGCGGAATCGCGCTCGGCACGGTGGGCACCCTCGGCATGTTCCTCGGCGTCTCCCAGTTCCCCGCCGCGCTGTTCTTCGCTTTCCTGCTGGGGTTCACCGTCGGCGCGCTCGGCACCTCGGGTTTCAACATGGCGGGCAGCCTGGCCTCGCCCGAACGACAGGGCATCGTGTCCAGCCTGGTCATGGTGGTGGTCGCGATCGGCTCGGTGGTGCTGAACTTCGTCGGCGCGGCGGTACTCAAGTCGACCACCGTGCTCGCCGGCGGTGAACCGGTGAACTCGGGCGCGGGGGTGTTCGCCTACATCACGATCGCGTCCGCCGCCTTCGCGATCGCCGCGGTCCTGGTTGTCCTCCTGGTGCGGAAAACGCGCCAGCGCCAGCAAACGCCTGCCACGGCGTCTCTCTGAAGGAGTTCCCATAATGAACACAGCAAACCGCACGGTCCTGGTTTCCGGGGCGAGCATCGCCGGTCCCGCCGTCGCGTTCTGGTTGCAGCGGTACGGATTCGAGGTCACGGTGGTGGAAAAGTCCGCCGGGCTGCGTGCCGGTGGTTATCCGATCGACGTGCGCGGCACCGCGCTGGAGGTCGCGCGGCGAATGGGCATCCTGCCGCAACTCCGGGAAGCACACGTCGAATCCCGCCGTCTGACCTTTTTGGACGCCGACGGCGGACAGGTGGCCTCGGTGCACCCGCAGGCGGTGGTCGGCGGAGTCGAAGGACAAGACGTCGAAGTGCGCCGCGGAGACCTCGCGGAAATCCTGTACGGCGTCACCCGCAACGAGGTCGAATACGTCTTCGACGATTCGATCGAGGCGATCGCCGAACACAACAATGGCGTAGAAGTCACCTTCCGCAGCGGCAAGCAACGCGGTTTCGACCTCGTAGTGGGCGCCGATGGACTGCATTCACGAACCCGGGAAATAGTGTTTGGCCCCGAACAGCAATACCACCACTACCTGGGCTATTGCTTCGCCGGATTCACCATGCCCAACAAGTTCGGCCTCTCCCAGGAGGGCGTGATCTGGAACTGCCCCGGCCGGGCGGCGGCGCTCTACGCGGTCAAGGGCAGCGACGACGTCCAGGGGCTCCTCGTCCTCGCGCGTCCAGAACCGCCCTACGGCGTGCTCCGCGACCCCCAGGCGCAAATCGAACTCGTCGCCACCGCCTTCGCCGCCGACGGCTGGGAAATCCCCGCCATGGTCGCCGCCCTGCGCGACGCGGATGACCTGTTCTTCGACACCGTCAGCCAAATCCACCTGCCGCGCTGGTTCAGCGGCCGGGCCGCCCTGGTCGGCGACGCCGCCTACGCCCCGTCGTTCCTGACCGGGCAGGGCTCCAGCCTCGCCCTCGCCGGCGCCTACATGCTCGCCGGGGCACTGGCCACCCACCGCGACCACACCGCCGCTTTCACCGCCTACGAAAGCGAAACCCGCGGCTTCGTCGAACTGAACCAGGCACAGGTCGGCGCGGGTGACGCGGCGCTGTTCCCCGTCACCGCCGAAGCGCTCGAGCGGCGCAACAGCAGGCTGCACGGCCTCACCACCCTGCCCCCGGAAACCGGGCGACCGGCTCACACCGCGCTCACCCTGCCCGAGCCGATCGCCGTGCGACGCCGCACGCGATGACAACCGTGGTGGGCGCGGCCGACCGGCCGGGCCCAGCCGCCCAGATCTACCGGATCCGCACCGCGGTGGAAAGGGCGGATCTGCCCTCGCGGAACCGGAGCGGTGGGGTCCAGTGTGGTGGACGTGGTCGAGGAGAAGGCACCGGCGGGACGCGGGGTGGCACTGACGCTGTGGCTGCTGTGCTACAGCGCGGCCGTGCTCGCCGTCGGGATCGTGCTGGCTGTCCACGCGGCGGGTGAACTGGGTGAAGGCCGGATGCTGCCGGTCCCGGTGGTGCTGGGGGTGGTCGCCCTGCTCGGCGAGGCGGCCGCGCTGACCGGGCTGTGGCTCTGGCGCCGCTGGGGCGTGTCCCTGCTGACCGGCTGCGTGGTGGTCCAGGTGGTGGCCGGGCTGATGGGCGAGGTCGGCGGCGGCGTCATCGCCGCGCGGATCGTGCTCACGTGCGGGCTGGTGTTCATGCTGATCCCCCGCTGGGATCGCCTCCGGAACTGACGGCGGTGCCGTCCGCGAGCAGGGAGTCGATCTCGTCGTCGGAGTAGCCCGCGACCGCCAGCACCGCCCGGGTGTCCGCGCCCGGCGGCCGGGGTGCGGCGCCCACCTGGCCGGGCGTGCGTGCCAGCTTGATGGGAATGCCGACGCCGCGGTAACCGTCCTCGCGGTCGATCACCATCTCGCGGTGCCGGACCTGCGGGGCGGTCAGCGCGTCGGCCACGTCGTGCACCGGCGACGCCGGAACTCCGCGTGCCAGCAGGCATTCGGCCAGTTCTTCGCGTCGCCGCGCGGCAATGCGAGGCCCCAGCACCGCACGCAGCACCGCCGCGTTCCGCACCCGGTCCGCGTTGCTGGTGAACCGTGGATCACTCGCCAGTTCCGGCATTCCGAGCACTTCGGCGAGCGCGGCGAACTGGCGATCGTTGCCCGCGCCGATGAAGAACGGCCCATCAACGGTCTCGAAGTTCTCGTACGGCGCGATCGACGGATGCGCCGAACCGGTGCGCCGCCCGGGTGTGCCGTCGGCCAGCCACGCGCCGCTGTGCGGGTGGAGCAGGCTGATCACCGTGTCCAGCAGCGTCAGGTCGACCAGCTGCCCGAGGCCGGAGGCGTCGCGTTCCCGCAGGGCCAGCAGGATTCCGGAGAACGCCAGGATGCCGGTGACCATGTCGACCACCGGCACGCCCACGCGCAGCGGCGGGCCGTCCGGTTCACCGTTCACGCTCATCAGGCCGCCGTAGGCCTGCAAAACGGCGTCGTACCCGGGCAGTCCGCCGAGGGGGCCGTCGGTGCCGAACCCGGTGATCCGGCAGTGCACCAGCGAGGGGAACCGGCGCCGCAGCTCGTCGTCGCCGAAGCCCCAGCGGGCCAGCGTGCCCGCCTTGAAGTTCTCCACCACCACGTCCGCGCCGGACAGCAGCGTGCCGAGCACCTCCCGGCCACGAGCCGAGCCCAGGTCCAGCACCAGGTTCCGCTTCGCCCGGTTGACGTTGCGGTAGTACGCGCTGACGCCCGTCTCCAGGAACGGCGGGCCCCAGCCACGGGTCTCGTCACCGGCCGGTGACTCCACTTTGGTCACTTCGGCCCCGTGGTCGGCGAGCATCTGAGTACACAGTGGACCGGCCAGCACCCGCGACAGGTCGAGCACCCGCAGGCCGTCGAGCGCCCGCGTCATCAGTACGACCTCGGCAACCCCAGCACGTGCTGGGCGACGTAGTTGAGCACCATTTCCTGGCTGATCGGCGCCAACCGCAGCAGGCGTGCCTCACGGAAGTAGCGTTCGACGTGGTATTCGCGGGCGAAGCCCATGCCGCCGTGGGTCTGGATGGCCCGGTCGGCGGCCTCGAACCCGGCGTCGGCGCACAGCCACTTCGCCATGTTGGCCTCCTTGCCGCACGGCAGCCCCTGGTCGTACCGCCAGGCCGCGGTGCGTGCCATCAGCTCGGCCGCGTCCAGGCGCGTGACGGCTTCGGCGAGCGGGAACGCGATGCCCTGGTTCTTGCCGATGGGCCGGTCGAACACCACCCGCTCGCCGGCGTACCGCACCGCGCGCCGCAGCGCCGCGCGGCCGATGCCGAGCGCTTCGTGGGCGAGCAGGATCCGCTCGGGGTTGAGCCCGTCGAGCAGGTACCGGAAGCCCTTGCCCTCCTCGCCGACCCTGGCCGAGGCCGGTACGCGCAGGCCGTCGAACACCACCTCGTAGGACGGCACCGCGTTGCGCCCCATCTTCGGGATCGCCCGCAGTTGCACCTCGTCCGCGTCGAGATCGACCAGGAACAGGCTCATCCCGTCGGTCGGCTTGGCCACCTGGTCGCGTGGTGTGGTGCGGGCGATCAGCACCATCTTCTGCGACTGCCCGGCCTTGGTGATCCACACCTTGCGGCCGGTGACCACATAGGACTCACCGTCGCGGCGGGCGAAGGTCGAGATGCGGGTGGTGTCGGTGCCCGCGTCCGGCTCGGTCACCCCGAAGCAGACGTGCAGCGAGCCGTCGACCGCGCCCGGCAGCACGGCCTCGCGCAGTTCCTCGCTGCCGTGCTTGACGATCGTGTTCAGCCCGAAGATCGTCAGGTGCATCGTGCTGCACCCGTTCATCCCGGCGCCGGACGCCGCGACCTCCTCGAGCAGCAGGGACGCCTCCAGAATGCCGAGCCCGCCACCGCCGTACGCCTCGGGGATCGCGATGCCGAGCCAGCCCGCCCCGGCGAACGCGTCGTAGAACTCGGCGGGGAATTCGCCCTTCTCGTCGCGTTCGGCCCAGTACTCGTCGGGGAAACGGCTCGCCAGCTCACGCACGCCGCGGCGGATGTCCTCGTGCTCTGCCGTCAGTCGCAGGTCCATCAAACCCTACCCTCTCACCGCTGGCGTTCCTATATACGATCTATGTATCTTATATACGTCCGAACGTAGGCCCGGCCACGGGTTCCGTCAAGATGTCGCCTCCGGCTGCTAGGGTTCGTATTTGCGAACGAGGAGAAGCCGTGTCCGAGTCCCCCGCGAAGGCCCACCGCACGGTGAGCCGCGTGACGACGATCCTGGAGAGCGTCGCGCGTGATGGCGCGCGCATGCACGAACTCGCGGAAATCCTCGAAGCGCCGAAGTCGTCGGTGTTCGGGCTGGTCAAGGGACTGGTCGCGACCGGATATCTGATCGAGGACAAGGGCGTCTACCACCTCGGGCCCGCACTGGGCAGCCTGCTGGCCTCCCCCGGGCCGGACCTGGCCGCCGCCGCGCGACCCGGCCTGGAGCGGCTTCGCGAGGTGTTCAACGAGACCACCATGGTCGGCACGCGGGTCGGCGAGTCGCTGACCTACGTCGCCGCGGTCGAGTCGACCCAGCCGATCCGCTACTCCGCTCCCCTGCGCATCCGGCGCCCGCTGTACCCGCCGAGCGCGGGCAAGGTGCTGCTGTCCCAGTGGAGCACCAAGCGCCGCGACGCGTACCTGCGGTCCATTCTGGACAGCGACGACGCGGTCCGCGCAGCGCAGGCCGAACTCGACACCGTGCGCGAGGAGGGCGTGGCGTTCAATCGCGGCGAGACGCTGCCCGACGTGAGCGCCACCGCGCGCCCGATCGTGGTCGGCAACGAGGTCGTGGCCGCCATCGCCGTGGCGGGCCCGACCTCCCGCATCGTCGACCGGCTCCCGGAAATCGCCGTCACGCTCGCCGAGGTGACCAGTTCGGTCGCCGCGGCGCTGAGCACGCCCGCCGGGCGCCGCTGAACCTCCCAGCTCTGCCCTTCCGGCGTCGCCGCGCGCCCTTGACCGGCTGCCGCCTGCCTGCTTAGCATCCTCATATCCGTCACGCTGTTCGTAAATACGAACGCGAGATTTCCTCGCCGACCGGAGAAGAGGCCATGGCCAACGACGTGCCCAAGGCAGCAAGGCTCCGTCCCAGCGCACCACGGGGCGTCGGCCCCGCGGTGATCATCGGGTCCGCCCTCGAATGGTTCGACTTCTACCTCTACGCGTCGATGGCCGCGCTGGTCTTCGGTGACGTGTTCTTCCCCGGCGGTGACCCGGCCGCCGCCACGATGGCCGCGGTGGCCACCTTCGCGGTCGGCTTTCTCGCCCGGCCGCTCGGCGGGGTCGTGTTCGGTGCGCTCGGCGACCGGATCGGCCGCAAACGGGTGCTGTCACTGACTTTTCTGCTGATGGGCGTGTCCTCGGCGGGCATCGGCCTGCTGCCGACCTACGAAGCCGTCGGCATCGCCGCGCCGATCCTGCTGGTGGTGCTGCGGTTGTTGCAGGGACTGGGCGCCGGTGCGGAGTTCGGCGGGGCGATCGCGGTCGCCTACGAGCACGCCGCGCCCGGCAGGCGGGGCAGGCAGGGTGCGTGGCCCGCGCTGGGTGTGAATCTCGGCCTGCTGCTGTCCTCGCTCACCGTCGCGGCGCTGACCAGCACGGACAAGGAGTTCCTCAACGGTTTCGGCTGGCGGATCCCGTTCCTGCTGAGTTTCGCGCTGATCGGGGTCGGGGTGTGGGTGCGGCGCCGGTTGCCCGAAACCCCCGAGTTCGAAGCGGTCGTGCGCACCGGGCACCGGCGGGCTCCGCTGCGGGAGCTGGTCCGCGGCAACTGGCGGGCGCTGCTGGTGGTCATGGTGATCACCATCGGCTACAACGGGGTCAGCTACATCTTCAAGACCTTTTCCTTGGCCTACCTGACGAACTACCGCGACGTGCCGGCGAACGTCGGCGCGCTGGGCATCAGCATCGCCAGCTTCTTCGCCATCATCACGGTGCCGATCGCCGGGCGGCTGGCCGACCGGCTCAGCGCCAAGGCCGTGGTGCTGACCGGCGGCGTGGCCACGGTGGCGCTGGCGTTCCCGTTCTTCTGGCTGCTCGACACCGGCAACCCGTGGCTCATCTGGACCGGATTGGTCTGCGCCACCGGGATAGTGGTGCCCGCGATGCTCGCCGCGCAGGGTGCGTTCCTCGCGCAGCAGTTCCCCGCCGAGGTGCGGTCGTCCGGCCTGGGCACCGGCCGGGAAGTGGGCGGGGCGTTCGCCGGTGGGCTGGCCCCGCTCGCGGCGCTGGCGCTGGTCCAGTCCACCCCGGGACACGGCTCGTGGGCGGTCTCGCTGCTCTTTGTCGCGGGTGGACTGTTCATTGTGCTCGGCACGCACCACGACCAGAGCCGCCGCCGGAACCGGGCGCGAGCGGAGGCTCCGGTCGCCGTCAGCTAGACCGTCGCGGCGCGGCGGAACTCGCTCGGGTTGGTGCCGCGCAGGCGTTTGAACGCGGCGCTGAAACCGAACGGGTCGGCGTATCCGACCGTGCGCGCGATGTCGGCGATGGTCGCGGTCCGCCGTTCGACGAGCAGGTCCGCGGCCAGCGTCATGCGCCAGCCGGTGAGGTAGCTCAGCGGCGGTTCGCCGACCAGCTCGGTGAACCGCTTGGCCAGCGTCGAGCGCGACACCCCGGTGCGCTTGGCCAGCGTGGCGACCGTCCACGGCGCGGCGGGTTCGGCGTGGATCAGGCGCAGCGCCTGGCCGACCACCGGGTCCCGCTGCGCCGCCCACCACGCCGGGGGCTCACCACCGGGCCGGTCGAACCACTCGCGCAACGTGCACACCAGCAGCCAGTCCAGGAGCCGGTCGAGCACCACCTGCTGCCCGGGCGCGTCCACGGCGACCTCGGCGGCGAGGTGGTCCTGCACCGGGTCGGGGTCGTCGCCCGCGTCCACGCGCAGCACGACCGGCAGCGCGTCGAGCAGGCGGCTGCTGATTTCCCCGCGTGCCGGGTAGGCGCCGACGATCAGCGTGGTCGTGCCGGGCCCGCCAGCGCCGTCGTGCCAGCCGAGCCGGTGCCGGGTGCCGCCCTGTTCCGGTGTCGCGCAGTGCTCACCGCAGGCGATCGGCTCGGCGCGGGTGCCGACCTCGTCGACGAAGGTGAACGTCGACGGCCCGCGCACGATGACCGTCTCGCGGGCGCGCAGCGGTTCGGGCGGGTGGCCCTCCGGCACGATCCAGCCTTCGCCGGTCAGGAGCGTGCACACGGTCAGCGGCGCGCCGTCGACGAAGTGCAGCGCCCACGGCGCGGTCAGGACCGAGCTGCCGAACAACGAGCCGTGGGCCCGCACACCACGGATGAGGTCACTGAAGGCGTCCACGGGCACGACCTTAGACGAACACACAGGCAATTCAGCCTTTCACCTATGGGATCGTCCGGGCCGCCCGGGTTGAATCGACACCATGACCACCGCCGCACTGACTGCCGAAGACCTCGAATTCCTGCGCCGCCCGCTGCACGGGTTCCTGACCGTGGCCGCCGGGCCGGTCCCGCCCCAGCCGCGGCCGGTGTGGTTCGAGGTGACCGATGAGGGCACCATCCAGCTGTTCACCGAGCCGGACGCGCTCAAGGTGCGCCGCCTGCGCCGCGACCCGCGCGCGTCGATCGTGGTCGCGGCGCCGGTGGGGGAACCGGAGCGCTGGGTGTCCGTCGCGGGCCGCGCCACGCTGGAAACCGAGGGGGCGCAAGAGCTGAGCGAGCGACTGGCCGCCCGGTACTGGGACCTCGGTGACCAGGCCAGGGCCGAGGTGCTCGCCCAGATCCAGGCCCAGGACCTGCTCCGGCTGGTCATCCACCCGGAGCAGGTCAGCCGCTACTCGTTCTGAACCTAGCTCTTGACCAGGGCGGCGTCGGTCTCCTCGGCCGCCTGCTCCAGCCCGGTGCTGGTCCGCAGCGGGCTTTCCCTGATGGCCAGGATCGCCACCACGGTGATCAGCGACAGCGCCCCGGCGATCAGGAAGATCACCGCGGTCCCGTCGCCGTACGCGGCACGCACGATGTCACCGAGCGCGGCGGGCAGTTCGTTCAGGCTGCCGATGCCGACCTCACCGGAACCCGGCGGCACGGCGATGCCCGCCGCGCTCAGGCCGTCGGTGGTCCGCTGCGAGACCTGCGTGGCCAGCACCGCGCCCAGCACCGACACGCCGACCGTGCCGCCCAGCGAGCGGAAGAAGGCGACCGTGGAACTGGCCGCGCCCAGGTCGGTGGCGGCCACCGTGTTCTGCACCGCCAGCACCAGGTTCTGCATGGTCATGCCCATCCCGGTGCCCAGCACGAACAGGAACACCCCGAGCAGCACCATGTTCGTGGTGTGGTCGATCGTGCCGAGCAGGCCGAACCCGCCTGCCATCGCGATCGAGCCCGCCACCAGGAACGCCTTCCACCGGCCGTACTTGGTGATCAGCAACCCCGACACGGTGGAGGACAGCATCGAGCCGACGATCATCGGCAGGGTCAGCAGCCCGGCCGCGGTCGGCGAGTAGCCGCGCGCGATCTGGAAGTACTGCCCGAGGAACACCGCGCCGCCGAACAACGCCGTGCCGACCGCGATGCTGGCCACGGTGGCCAGCGTGGTGGTGCGGTCGCGGAACAGCCGCAGCGGGATGATCGGCTCCTTCGCCCGGCTCTCCACCAGCACCGCCAGCGCCAGCAGCACCACGCCGAGGCCGACCAGCAGCCACGAGGTGCCCGAACCCCAGGCGAAGCTGTTGCCCGCCAGCGTGACCCAGATCAGCAGGGTGGACACCCCGCCGGCGATCAGCCCGGCGCCCAGGTAGTCGACCTTGATCGGGCGCTTGACCACCGGCAGGTTCAGCGTGCGCTGCACCACCAGCAGCGAGATCACCGCGAACGGCACGCAGACGTAGAAGCACCAGCGCCAGCCGAGCCACGAGGTGTCCACGATCAGCCCGCCGAGCAGCGGGCCGGCCACCGTGGCCACCGACATCACGATCGAGATCGGGCCGGTGTAGCGGCCGCGTTCGCGGGGGCTGATCATCGCCGCGATCACGATCACCACCAGGGACTGCAGCCCGCCGAGGCCGAGGCCCTGCAGCGCGCGCCAGGCGATCAGCGTTTCGGCGGACTGGGCGAGCCCGGCCAGCACCGAGCCGAGGGTGAACACCGCGATCGCCAGCTGCACCAGCAGTTTCTTGCTGACCAGG
The DNA here is from genome assembly GCF_003312875.1 of Amycolatopsis albispora. NCBI lineage: Bacteria > Bacillati > Actinomycetota > Actinomycetes > Pseudonocardiales > Pseudonocardiaceae > Amycolatopsis > Amycolatopsis albispora. The sequence continues at coordinate 1,782,591 of NZ_CP015163.1, read as the reverse complement.
TCGGCCAGCTTGCCCCAGATCGGGGTGCTCGCGGTGGAGGTGAGCAGGGTCGCGGTGATCACCCAGGTGTACTGGCTCTGCGAACCGTGCAGGTCGCGGATGATCGTCGGCAGCGCGTTCGAGACGATGGTGGAGCTGAGGAACGCGGTGAACATCGCCAGCAGCAGCCCGGTGAGGGCTTCCAGTACCTGGCGGTGGGCCATGCGCCCGCTCTCCTCGGCGGAGCCGGGCGCGACCGGTGACGTGGGCGAAGCCACTGGGTGTTTCTCCTCGTTGCTGGTGGTTCAGGAATCCGCGAGTTCACGGACGGCGCGGATGTCGGCGGTGAGCCTGCGCAACCCGGCGATGAGGGCTTCGGCGTCCTCTTCGGCCCAGTCGGTCAGCGCGGTGGCGACCAGTTCGGCCCAGCGCCGCTGGTGGGCGCACAGGTAGCGGTCGCCGTCCTCGGTGACGGCGAGCAGCCCGGCCCGGCCGTCCCCCGGATCGGGGCGGCGCCGGACCAGGCCTGCTCGTTCGAGCGGGGCGACCTGCCTGCTGATCACGGACGGGTCGACGTCGAGCCGCGCCGCCAGCCGTCCCAGCCGCTGCTCGCCGTCGCGGTGCAGCAGCGAGAGCAGCGCGATGGCGCCGGGTGGCAGGTCCTCGTGCTGGTAGGCGTGGTGCTGCACGGCACGGCCCGAGCGGATCACCGCACGCAGGGCGTCGATGAGCTCGGCCGCGGTCGCCGACGTGAGCACGAACTGCCTCCCCAATGGTTGCCAAGTACAACCATATATTACTTGCTTAGGGAAAGCAATCGTCTCGGGTCAGTGGGCGAGGAAGAACTCCCGGACGTCCGCGGCGAACAGGTCCGGCACCTCCATCGCGGCGAAGTGCCCGCCGCGGTCGAACTCCGACCAGTGCCGGATGTCGTAGAGGCGCTCGGCCAGCGGCCGCACCGACTGCGTGATGTCGTGCGCGAACACCGCCACACCGACCGGCACCCGGCACGGCTGCCCGCTCCCCCGCGGGGCGTCGTGGTGGAACCGGGCCGAGGAGGCGGCGGTGGCGGTCAGCCAGTACAGCGAGACGTCGGTAAGCATCCGCTCGTCGCTGACCGGCGTGCTCGGGTCGGTCCACTGCGCGAAGCGCTCGGCGATCCAGACCAGCTGCCCGACCGGCGAATCGGTCAGCGCGTAGCCGATGGTCTGCGGGGTCAGTGCCTGCAACGCCTGGTACGGCGGGCGGTTCGCCATAAGTTCCCGGACCCGGTCCAGCCGCGCCTCGTCCGCCGCCGAGACCTGCACGGCGGGATCCGGCCGGGTCGGCAGGTAGTTGACGTGCACGCCGGCGACGTGTTCGGGCGCGACCGCGCCGAGCGCCAGCGAGATGCCCGCCCCGAAGTCACCGCCCTGCGCGCCGTAGCGCTCGTAGCCGAGGCGGCGCATCAGCTCCGCCCACGCCCGCGCGACCCGGACGGCGTCCCAGCCGCGCTCGTGGGTCGGCCCGGAGAAGCCGAAGCCGGGAATGGACGGGATCACCAGGTGGAACTCGCGCGAGAGCGGCTCGATCACGTCGAGGAACTCCAGGAACGAGCCGGGCCAGCCGTGCGTGAGCACCAGCGCGAGCGCGTCCGGCTTCGCGGACCGGACGTGGACGAAGTGGATGCGCTGGCCCTCGATCTCGGTGGTGAAGTGCGGCAGTTCGTTGAGCGCGGCTTCGTGCGCACGCCAGTCGTAGCCGGTGCGCCAGTACTCGGCCAGCTCCTGGAGTCTGGCCAGCGGGAAGCCGTAGTCCCAGCCCGCGCCGTCGACCTCGTTGGGCCAGCGGGTGCGGGCCAGGCGGTCGGCGAGGTCGTCGAGATCGGCCTGCGGCACGTCGATGCGGAACGGCTTGATCATGCTGAACCCCCAATGTTAGGACGACTAACGTTTGTCCCCCTAACGATAGCATGGTCGTTGGTGACACCAACGGTTCAGCGGGTCAGCAGCCGCGCGCGGGGATGGTGGGTCCACTCCCCCGACGGCGCGCGGCGCAGGAACTCCTCGCGCAGTCCGGCGACGAACTCCTCGCCGCGCTCGGTGACCAGCGGGCGCAGTGGCCCGGACCGGACGTAGGCCTCGAACACCGTCGCCGCGTCCGGATGGGTCATCGGGTGCGTGACGTACTCGTCGCGGTCGAAACCGGTCAGCCGGTCCTCCCACGACCGGTCCGACGGCGGCACGTGCGGCCGCAGCGCCTCCCGCATGACCGCGAACGGGCCCTCGGATTCGACCACGCCCGGCCAGAACACGACCGACAGCCGGCCACCGGGGCGCAGCGCCGCCGTCCACGCGGCGAGCGCGGCCTCGGGCTCGGGCAGCTGCTGCAGGCCGAACACCGACAGCACCGCCGCGCACCGGCCGGTCCACTGTGGATCCAGCGTGGCCGCGTCGCCTTCGACCACGTGCACCAGCGGGTTGCCGCCCGCCCTGGCGGTGGCCAGCCGGACCATGCCGGCGGACAGGTCGATGCCGGTCAGCTCGCGGCCGGGGAACCGCTCGGTCAGCAGGTCCAGTTCGGGGAAGGTGCCGGAGCACGGCACCAGGACCGGCCCGTCGGGCAGCGACCCCAGAGCGTCGACGGCGGTGCGAACCCACGGTGCGAACCGCGGCACGAAGTAGGCTTCGTAGCCGTCGGCGGCTTCATCCCAGGCTCGGGCCAAATCGTTCATGCGCCGAGCGTAGGGCGTTTTCGAACCGGTCCAGCTGCGCGGCGATCCACGGCAGCCGGGCGGGATCGGCGGCGGCGAGCGCTTGGTGCCGCTGCTCGTCGTTTTCGCCGTAGAGCAGGCTGGTCGCGATGCGCAGCCGCAGTGCGCCGGGGTCGTCACCGAACGCGGAACCGGGCAGGGTGGCGACACCGAGGTCGAGCAGGCGCGCGGCCAGTTCGCGGTCGTCGCGCACGGCCCAGCCGGAGAAGTCCGGGTAGAGGTAGAAACCGGCCTGTGGTGCCGGGCAGGTGACGCCCGCGCCGGTCAGGATGCGCGCGACGGCGGTGGCGACGCGGGAATGCAGGCGGCGGCTGGCGTCGATGCGGTCGCGGAGTGCGCTCGGTTCGGTGAACGCCAGTGCCGCGACCTTCTGCACGGGCTGCGCGGGCGCCGACCAGACCTCGCTGCCCATGCCGATCACCGCGTCACGCGGTTCCGCGCCGGGAAACCGCGCGACGCCGATGCGCCAGCCGCCCAGCGCCAGGTTCTTGCTCAGCCCGGTGGTCACCACCGTCCGCTCCGGGGCCACCTCGGCCGGGCTGAGGAACGGTGTCGCGGAATCGTGCACGAGGTCGCGGTAGATCTCGTCGGACAGGATCAGCAGGTTGTGCTTCTCGGCGACTTCGCACACCGCGCGCACGGCCTCCGGCGGCGCCACCGCGCCGGTCGGGTTGTCCGGCAGGGTCAGCACCACGGTGCTCAGCTCCGGGCCGAGCGCGTCGAGCCGGTCGGCATCGGGCACACCCGCCGCACCCGGCACCAGGTGGCACGGCAGGTGGTGCAGCGCGGCCTGCGCGGCGTAGCTGACCCAGCTCGGTTTCGGCAGCGCGACCCCGCCACCGGCGGCCCCGAGCACCGCCCACAGCAACGCCTTGCTGCCGGGCGCGGCCACCACGTCGGCGGCTTCGGCAGGCACACCACGGCGTGTCCAGTACCCGGCGGCGGCCTCGCGGAGTTCGGGAATGCCCGCCGCCGGGCCGTAGCCGGCGGCCGGTGCGGCGTCGGCGAGCGCGGCGGTCAGCATCGGGTGCACCGGGATCCCGGCTTCGCCGAAGCCCAGCGGAACGGTGGGGAGCCCCGCCGCGCGGCGGCGGGCGACTTCTTCGTTGACGGCCAAGGTGGGTGAAACTGCGGAAGCCTTCATGACTCCACCGTCCCGCCGATCGAGCGCCATGTACAGCGCGACTCAGTGGGGGTGAGCATAAGCTTTGGTGATGCTCGAACTGCGCCGTCTCGCCCTGCTGCACCAGTTCGCCGTGCACGGCACGATCGCCGCGACCGCCGCCGCGAGCGGGTATTCGGCGTCGGCGGTGTCGCAGCAGTTGAGCGTGCTCGAACGCGAGGTCGGTCGCACCCTGCTGGAACGCACCGCCCGCAGCGCCACGCTCACCGAAGCCGGGCACACGTTGGCCGCGCACGCGGCCGTCATTCTCGACGCGGCCGAAGCCGCGGAAGCCGATCTCGCCGGGACGAGCGTGCGTGGCCGGGTGGTGGTCAGCACCATTCCCACCGCCGCCGCGGCGTGGGCGAGCGCGCTGATCGAGGTCAGCCGCGCGCATCCCGACCTGGAACTGGTGGTGCACCAGCACAGTCCCGACGAAGCACTGCGGCGCCTGCGCACCCGCGAGACCGACCTCGCCGTGGTGGACGAGTGGTCGAACCACATACCGCGCGAACCCGGGCTGCACCGGCGCGAACTGCACCGCGATCCGCTCTACCTCACCGGTGATCCCGCCGGGGGCACGTGGCTGTGCGCGCCGCCGGACCAGCCGTCACGCCCCGGCACCGACCGGCTGCTGCGCGAACTGGGCATCGAACCGGCGGTGCGCTGGGAGTTCGACGGCCTGCCGATGATCGCCGCGCTGGTCGCGCGCGGTGCGGGCGCGGCGATCCTGCCCGGTCTCGCGCTCGCGGGCACCGGCCTGCCCGCCACCCCGCTCGACCGGCACCGGCGCATCGACGCGGTGCTGCGCCAGGGATCGCGCACACGCCCCGCGATCACCGCCGTACTCAACGCACTGCACACCTTTGTCACGAACACAGCGAAAGTGGCCAACCCGGCGGATTCCGGCGGTGTGGCGCGGTAACGTGCGGTGCCATGCGCAGTCGCAGGGGGCCGGCCACGTCCAGGAACGCTCGCCGCGCCGGCCCGTGGCGCAACGCCCCGCGTGCCGCGTTGTCGAGTCCGCTGACCCTGCTCGTCGCCGGGGTCACCGCGTTGCTGTCGTGCTTCCTGGCCGGGGCGGCGGTGCTGCACGCGTCGGCGGCCGGTGGCGCGACGGTGTCCGCGCAGGCCGAGATCACCTGCCCCGATCTGTACGGGCCGTCGTTCACCCAGCGCGGGGTCGACCCGGCGACCGTTCCCGCCACGCTCGAGACAGTCCGGCGGCACGCGCCCGCGCACGGTTTCGGTGAGCCGCGGGTCGCGATGTACACGCCGGATCTGAGCAACGTCGAATTCGCGGGCACGAACTACAAAACACGCCTCGGCTACACCGACGGCGGTCTGGACCAGCTCGCGCTCGCCGACGGCAGCCGCGCGCCCGGGTTGTGGATGGGCAAGGACCTGTTCTCCCAGGCGGGGCTGAGCCTCGGCGCGCGGGGTGCGCACGGTGCGCTGCCGCCGGTCGTCGGCGTGTACCAGGACCTGGTGAACCCGGCGCCGCGCTGGTGGTGTTCGCAGCAGGCGCTGGCGGTGCAGCAGCGGAAGGTCGATCCCGCCGGTGGCGCGATCGTGTTCGCCACCGACCGCGACAGCTTCTTCCAGGCCGCGGCCGCCGCGGGCGCGCCGGGGCTGGAGTCGATGCGCATCACCTTCGACACGCCGACTCCGGCCACCGTCGCCGAGGCGGAGGACCAGACGCGGCGCGCCGGTGAGCTGGTCGCCGCGGTCCGCGCCGACCTCGGGCCGGGGACGCGGCTCGACGCCGGGACGCCGTTCGGGATCTCGGTGGACATCGCGAGCCAGGCGCAGGAGAACGTGCGCGACTCGATCCTGCCGCTGGCCGCGCTGAGCGTGCTGGTCGGGCTCGGCGGCATCGGCACCGTCGGGCTGCAGTGGTACCAGCGGCGCTACCGGCACGTCCGGCTGCACGTCACGCGCGGGTCGGGGCCACTGGCGGTGGGCGGGCTGGCGGTGGCCGAACTCGGCACCGCGCTGCTGCTCGGCGGCGCGGCGGGCACCGCGCTCGCGCACGTCCTGCTCGGTGTCTACGGGCCGCCCGGTGCCGCGAGCGCCCCGGCGAAACTGCTGTCGGTCGCCGTCGCGGCCGGGGTGCTGGTGCTGTCGGTGCTGTTGCTGGCCGGGGTGGTCGCGGTGCGCGTGCACCGGGAATTCCAGCTGGGCCGGGTCGCCGGTGGGCGCGCCCGGCAGGTGCTGTTCTGGCTGCCGTGGGAACTGGGCGCCGCCGCGCTGGCGCTGATCGGCTGGCTGCGGCTGACCTCGCGGCCGCCGGTGACGGCCACCGAGCCGGTGCCGCCGATCGATCCGATCGCCCTGACCTACCCGGTTTTTGTGGTGCTCACCGCCGGGCTGGTGGCCGCGCGGCTGGGGTGGCTGCTGCTGGCCGCCTCCCACCGCGCGCGGTTCTGGTCGCGGCCCGCGCTGCAGCTGGCGATCCGGCGGCTGGCCGGGGCCCGCGCGCCGGTGACCGGGGTGCTCGTGATCGGGGTGCTGGCGCTGGGCACGCTGGCCGCGGGCAACGGTATCGCCGACGGGCAGCGGACCGCGCTGGAGACCAAGTCCGGGCTGTTCGTCGGCGCGAACTCCCGTGCCGACACCGAATCCACCGTCGGCACCGGCGAGGTCCCGCTGCCCGAGGCGTTGCGCGGCAACAGCACGGTGGTCGGCGAGCTGACCGGCACCGGCAGCGTGGTGCTCGTGGTGGACCCGGCCACCTTCACCGAATCCGCGTGGCTCGGCGATTTCGACCCGGCGCTGCTGGACCGGCTCGGCCCGCCGGGGCCGGACGGCGTGCCCGCGCTGCGGGTCGGGCACCGGCCGGGACAGCGAGCCGAGCTGCCCGGTCTCGGCGACGCCGCGCCGGTCGCGGACCTGACGGTGTTCCCGATCATCGGTGGCAAGCCGGGGTACGTGATCTCGCGGGCGGCGCTGACCCCGCAGCAGCTCACCGGCGTTCCGAAGTGGACGGTGCTGTCGGAGCTGCCGCTGGCCTCGCTGACCGGCGCGCTGGCCGCCGCCGATCTGGCGCACCCCAACGAGCTGAGCCGCCAGACCGCGCTCGACGCGCTGCCGTTCCTGCTGGTCGAGTGGACCTTCAGCTTTGTGGTGGTGCTCGGCGCGGTGCTGGCGGTGGTCGCGGTGCTCGCGCTGCTGGTGGCGGTCGAAGTGCGGCGGCGGCAGAACGCGCTGGCCGGGGCGCTGGTGCTGCGCATGGGGATGCGGCCGCGTGCCCTGTTGCGCAGCCACCTGATCGAGCACGGCGCGCTGGCCGGGATGGCGGTGGTGACCGGTGTGGCATGCGGGGTGGCGGTCGCGGCGATTTCGGCACCGCGCTTCGACCCGGCGCGCTGGCTGGCGCCGCGTTCGGCCCCGCCGGACCCGACGCTTTTTGTGCTCGGCGCGGTCGCCGCGGCGGTGCTGGTGGTGGCCATGGCAGGCTGGATCGCGGTGCGCTCGGTGCGTACCGCCCGGACCGCGGAGTTGCTGCGTGCCTGACGTTCCGATGTTCCAGCTCCACGGGGTCGGCGTGGACTACCCGACCCCGGCGGGGGTGGTGACCGCCGTGCACGACGCCGCGTTCACCGTGCCGCACCGGGGGCTGACCGTGCTGGCCGGGCCGTCCGGTTCGGGCAAGTCGACGCTGCTGCGGGTGCTCGGCCTGGTCGACCGGCCCGCGCGTGGCGTGGTCCGCTTCGACGGCACCGACACCACGCGCCTCGGCCACGCCGCCCGCCGTCAGCTGCGGCGTGATCACCTCGGCGTGGTTTTCCAGCAGCCGCTGGACAATCTGCTGGAGTATCTGTCCATTGAGGACAACCTGCAGGCGGCGGCGCGGTCCGCGCGGCGGTCGTGCGACGCGGCGGCGATCCTGGCGCGGCTCGGGTTGGCGCACACCGCGGACTGGCAGCTGACCGCGTTGTCCGGCGGTCAGCAGCAGCGACTGGCCTTCGGGTGCGCGCTGGCGCGTGGTTCGGCGGTGGTGCTGGCCGACGAGCCGACCTCACAGCTGGACGAGGCGTCGGCGGACCTGGTGCTGGAGACGATCGCGGACCTGGTGGCCGACGAGTACACCGTGGTCGCGGCCTCCCACGACGACCGGTTGATCGCGCTCGGTTCGCGGGTGGTGTGGTTGCGCGAAGGCATGGTGGACGGGGTCGAGGACCGGAAGGGGCGAGCGGCGTGACCGAGCCGGCGCTGCGCGCGGTGGGCCTGCACCGGCGGTTCGCCCACCCCAGTGGTGATGTCGAGGTGCTGCGGGGGCTGGAGCTTCAGGTGCACGCGGGTGAGCTGACCACGGTCGCGGGGCGGTCGGGGTCGGGGAAGAGCGCGCTGCTGGCCCTGCTCGGCGGGTTCGATTCACCCGATTCGGGGGCGGTGTACCTGGACGGGGTGCCGATTTCGGAGGCGCCGCCGTGGCACACGTGCGCGGTGCTGCCGCAGGCGCTGGGCCTGGCGAACGAGCTGACGGTGGCGGAGAACGTGGCGCTGCCGCTGCGGTTGCGGCCCACTGGTGAGGACATCGGCGCCAGGGTGCGCGAGTTGCTGGGCGCGCTGGGCATCGGCGAACTGGCTGAGCGCTATCCGACGGAGGTTTCGTTCGGGCAGCAGCAGCGGGTGGCGCTGGCGCGGGCGGTCAGCGCGCGGCCGAAGGTCCTGCTGACCGACGAGCCCACCGCACACCTGGACGGCGCGAGCATCGGCCCGGTCCTGCGGCTGCTCCGGGGGTGCGCGGCCGAGGGCGCCGCCGTCATCGCCGCCACCCACGACGACCGGGTGCACGAGATCGCGGACCGCCGAGTACGCCTACTGGACGGCGTCCTCACCGCCGCCCTGGACTGACACCGCCGCCTGGCCGTGTCACGAAAGCCACATTCGAGACGTTTGGCGTCTCGAAAGCCACATTCGTGACACCGCCCGCCCCGGGGCGCCCCGCGAACACGAATGTGGCTTTCGGGGCCGATTCCGCCCCCAAAGCCACATTCGTGTCCATCGGCCACCACCCGGGATCCCAACGGGAGGCGGGGCACCCCACCCGCGCAGCCGCCCAGAGCCCCCCTTCCCCACCCCGATCCACAGCCAAAACACGGCGAAGGCCGCCTTGTCAAGGTACGTTCCCCAGCCTTGACAAGGCGGCCTTCGCCGTCGTCACAATCGGCCCCCGGGGTGGCTCCCCAACTCCTTCTGCCACAACCCCGTGTCCAGCCACCGCCCATGCTTGAACCCCACCTTCGACAGCCGGCCCACTTCGCGGAAACCTCGCCGCCGGTGCAGTTCCGCTGAGGAAGGGTCGCCCGTGTCGGCGATCACCGCGATCACCTGGCGGATGTCCGCCTCGGCGCAGCGCGCGAGCAACTCGTCCAGGAGCGCCCCGCCGAGCCCCTGTCCGGCCGCCTCGGGTGCCAGGTAGATCGAGTTCTCCACGCTGTGCCGGTACGCGGGCCGCGGCTTCCACTGCACGCAGTACGCGTACCCGGCCACCGCGCCCCCGGACTCGGCCACCAGGAACGGCAGGCCCGCGCCGACCACGGCGTCGAAGCGGCGCTCCCACTCCACCGCGTCCGGCGGGGTCAGCTCGAAGGTGGCCACGCTGTTCCGCACGTAATGCGCGTAGATCTCGGCGATCGCCGGGAGGTCGGCCCGGGTGGCCTCCCGCAGGGGCTTCACTATAGCGGATGAGTTCACTACTATAGCGTAAATGGATCTGGTGGCGTTGGGCAAGCGCGTTCAGGCGCTGCGCGTGGAACGGGGCCTGAGCCTGCAGGCGCTGGCCGACCGCTCGTCGGTCAGCCCGAGCATGCTGTCCTCTGTGGAGCGTGGCGAGAAGGCGTCCACCGTCGTGGTGCTCGACCGCATCGCGAACGGGCTCGGGGTGCGGCTGAGCCGGTTGATCGAGGACCCCGAAACCCAGCGCATGGTGCTGCGCCGCGCCGGCGAGCAGGACATCGTGCACGAACCCGGCGGCTGGCTGCGGACGATACTGACCCCGGTGATCCCCGGGGTCAACTTCGAGTGGATCGCCGTCATGCTGCCGCCCGGCTGCGAACCGGGCACCTACGGCCCGTGGGCCGCCGGTTCGCACGAGTTCATCGCGGTGTCCGAGGGCGTGCTGACGATGACCGTCGACGGCCGCGAAATCAACCTGGCCGCGGGCGATTCCCTGTACCTGGCCGCCGACCTCCCGCACGCCTACGCCAACCGGACCGGCGAGATCTGCCGCTACCACGTGGCCGCGTTGATCATGCGGCCACGCGGCACCGGCACCACCGCTGTCTCAAACTGAGACAGCGCGACCCTGCCGGTGCCGCCGCGGCCTGCCTACCTTCCGTTCTAGCCCAGCGACCACAAAGGAGTCATCGCATGAGCAAGAACGTTCTGGTCACCGGTGCGGCACGAGGGATCGGGAAGGGAATCGCGCTGCGGCTCGCCGCGGACGGGCACGACGTGGCGGTCAACGACATCGCCGCCAACGAAGCCGAACTGGAGACCGTCGCCAAGGAGATCCGCGACGCCGGGCGGCGCTCCGCGGTGGTCACCGCCGACGTGTCGGATCCGGCGGCGGTCACCGGCATGGTCGCCGCCACCGCGGAGGCGTTCGGCTCGCTGGACGTGATGGTGGCGAACGCGGGCATCGCGCAGGTGCTGCCGCTGCTGGAGGTGACCCCGGAGGACTGGGACCGGATGATGGCGATCAACGCGCGCGGCATCTTCCTGTGCTACCAGGCCGCGGCGAAGCAGATGATCGAGCAGGGCAACGGCGGCAAGATCATCGGCGCGGCGTCGATCGTGGCGCACCGGCCGTTCGCGCTGCTGGGGCACTACTCGGCGTCGAAGTGGGCGGTGCGCGGGCTGACCCAGGCCGCGGCGATGGAGTGGGCCAAGCACGGCATCACGGTCAACGCCTACTGCCCCGGCATCGTCGGCACCGCGATGTGGGACCTCATCGACGAGAAGCTCGCCGAGTCCGAGGGCCTGCGCAAGGGCCAGGCGATCGAGAAGTACTCGAACCTGATCCACCTCGGCCGGGTGTCTGTGCCGGAGGACGTGGCCGGGTACGTGTCCTATCTCGCCTCCCCCGATTCGGACTACATGACCGGGCAGTCGGTGATGATCGATGGTGGAATCCAGTTCGCCTGACCCGAAAGGAGCGTCATGATCTTCATCACCGCGAAGTTCCGCGTGCTGCCGGAGCACGCGGACCGGTGGCCGGAAATCTCGCGTGCGTTCACCGAGGCGACCCGCGCCGAACCGGGCTGCCTCTGGTACGACTGGTCGCGCAGCCTCGACGACCCGAACGAGTACGTGCTGGTCGAGGCGTTCCGCGATGACGACGCCGGTGCGGCGCACGTCAACTCCGAGCACTTCCGGACCGCGCAGCGCGAACTGCCGCCGTACCTCGCGGAAACCCCGCGGATCGTCAACGCGAAGGTCGACCAGGACGACTGGTCGGAGCTGGGCGAACTGGCCGTTCAGCGCGACTGACCCGCTTCGCCGGTGCGCCGCCGATCCGCCGCGGCGGCGGCGTACCGGCGTGCCAGGTTCCCGAAGGCCCGCTTCAGCTCGGGCGGCCCGACGACCTCGATGTCGGCGTCGAACCGCCCGAGCGAGGCGGCCAGTCCCGCCCACGACCAGGAACCGGCCACCAGGCGGCACCGGTCCGGGCCGAGTTCCTCGACCACGCCGTCGCGCACGTAGCCGGACACCTGCTCGGCGGGCAGGTCCAGGATCACCTCGCCGCGGCACGGCCACTCCCCCGAGCCGGTCGAGCCCCGGAACCGGTTGGCCACGAACGCGGCGACGTCACCGCCGGGCAGTTCCCGCGGGGTGAACCGGGGTCCGGTGGGCACCCGCGGGGTGATGCGGTCGGCGCGGAAGGTCCGCCAGTCGGCGCGGTCGAGGTCCCAGGCGAGCAGGTACCAGCGCCCGCCCCAGGTGACCAGGTGGCAGGGCTCGACGCGGCGGGGGGTGTCCTGCCGCTGGTAGTCGAAGCGCAGCACCTCGCGCGCGTGCACCGCGGCCGACAGCGCCATCAGCACTTCGCTGGCCACCGGCGGGTCCGGGCGGGTGCCCGCGGTGACGGTGGTGAATTCGAAGGTGTCGATGCGGCGCCGCAGCCGGGCGGGCATGACCTGCCGGACGGTGGTCAGCGCGCGGGCGGCCGCCTCCTCGATCCCGGCGCCGGAGGTGGTGGCGATCCGCAGCGCGACGGCCAGCGCCACGGCCTGCTCGTCGTCGAACAGCAGTGGGGGCAGCTCCGAACCGGCGTCCAAGCGGTATCCCCCGTCCGGGCCCTTGATGGCCACGATCGGGTAGCCGAGTTCGCGCAGCCGGTCGACGTCGCGGCGCACGGTCCGCTGGCTGATCTCCAGCCGCTCGGCCAGCAGCGCGCCCGGCCAGTCCCGGCGTGCCTGGAGCAGCGAGAGCAACGACAGCAGCCGCCCGGAGGTTTTCACGAATTCCATTCTGCCCGAAGAAGAGGACACAACCTGGCCGCTACTCCTGCGAGAGTGGCCGGGTGCCAGAAACCACCGATTCGAAGGGCGTGCCAGCCGTGACCACCACCCTCGACACCGAGCGGGCCGAACTGCTCGCCGCGCTCGCCGACGCCCGCGCCGCGCTGATCGCCACCACCCGCGGTCTCACCGACGAGCAGGCGGCCGAGCGGCCGACGGTCAGCGCGCTGTGCCTGGGCGGGCTGATCAAGCACGTGGCGTCCATGGAGGACACCTGGGTGCGCTTCCTCGTCGAGGGCCCGTCGGCCATGCGCTACGACCTGCCCGAGGGCGTCACCTGGGCGGATTTCGCGGCCGGGACCGCGAAGGAGTACCCGCGGTGGGCCATCGACCACCAGAACGAGTTCCAGATGCTGCCCGGTGACACGCTCGCCGGGGTGGTCGCGCGGTACGAGCGGATCGCCGCCCGCACCGAGGAGGTCGTGGCCGGGCTCGACGACCTGTCGGCCACGCAGCCGCTGCCCGAGGCGCCGTGGCACGAGCCGGGCGCGGTGCGCAGCGCGCGCCGGGTGCTCATGCACCTGATCGCGGAGACCGCGCAGCACACCGGGCACGCGGACATCCTGCGTGAAACCATCGACGGCCAGAAGGCCGGCTGACCGAGGGGGAACGGCATGACCGGCGTGCTGACCACCAGGGCGCTCAACCGCGCCACCCTGGCGCGGCAGCTGCTGCTCGAGCGCGCCGGCGTGCCGGTGCTCGACGCGGTGTCGCACCTGTGCGGGTTGCAGGCGCAGGAACCGCAGGAGCCGTTTTTCGGGCTGTGGTCGCGGTTGCGCGCGTTCGACCCGGCGGTGCTTTCGGAGTTGCTGACCGGGCGGCAGGTGGTGCGCACGCACCTGATGCGCCGCACCGTGCACCTGGTCACCGCGCAGGACGTGCTGGCGTGGCGGTCACGGCACGATGCGATGCTGCGCCAGCGCGTGGTCGGGGTCTACCGGGCCGAGCTCGAGGGCGTGGACTTCGAAGAGCTGCGGGCGGCGGGCCTGGCGGTGCTGGCCGACGGCGAGCCGCGGTCGATGGGCGACCTGGCGCGCGCGGTGGCGGATCGCTGGCCGGACGCGGGCACGCGGGCGCTGGGTGAGCTGCTGGTCGCCGGGCTCATCCCGATGGTGCAGCTGCCGCCGCGCGGGGTGTGGCGGCAGAAGGCCGGGGTGCGCAACCAGCCGGTCGCTTCGTGGCTGGGCAAGGAGGTCGAGCCACTGGCCGACGACCAAACCGATCCGGTCGGGCAGGAGCTGGTGCGGCGGTACCTCGCCGCCTACGGCCCGGCCGCCACGGCCGATGTCCGTGCCTGGTCGGGCCTTGCCGGGCTCCCGGCCGCGGTGTCGGCGATGCGCGACGAGCTGGTGGTCTTCCGCGACGAACGCGGCCGGGAGCTGCTGGACCTGCCCGGTGCGCCACGCCCGGATCCGGACACCCCGGCGCCGGTGCGGTTCCTGCCCGCGTTCGACAACGCGATCCTCGGTTACCACGACCGGACGCGGATCATCGATGACGAGCACCGGAACCTCTCGGTCGCCGGTATCCGCGTGGTGCTCGTGGACGGCCGGGTCTCGGCGACCTGGACCGTGGCCGACGGCACGGTCCAGGTCGAGCCGCTGCGCCCGTTCACCAAGGCCGAGCGCGGCGGTGTCGAGGAGGAACGCGAGGCGCTGCAGGCGTTCCTCACCAGCTGAGCAGGGCGCCTTCCGCGTGCAGCGCGCGGCTTTTCGCGCGCTGCACCTTGCCGCTGGTGGTGCGGGGCAGGCCGCCGGGCTTGAGCAGGTGCACCGCGGCCACGCCGAGCTGGTGTTCGGCGGCGACGGCCGCGCGGATCACCTCGGTGAGCGGACCGGGGTCGTCAACGGTGGCGCCGCGGGCGGTTTCGGCCAGGATGCCGAGCCGGGTCTGCCCGCCGTCGGCGAAGGCGAACGCGGCGCAGCGGCTCGGGTCGAGCAGTTCGTGGCATTCGCCGACGGTCAGCTCGATGTCCTGCGGGTAGTGGTTGCGGCCGTCCACGATGATCATGTCGTCGAGGCGGCCGAGCACGAACAGCTGCCCGTCGCGGAGGAAGCCGAGGTCGCCGGTGCGCAGCACGCCGCCGCCGAACTTGGCCGCGGTGGCCTCGGGCCGCTGCCAGTAGCCGGCGGCGATGCTGTCGCCGGAGATCAGCACCTCACCCGGACGGTCCTCTTCGGACGGTTCGCCGGTCGCCGGGTCGACGATCCGCACCTGAAGGTTTTCCGGAACGCGCCCGCAGGCCACGATCCGGCGGCTCGCCACGCCTTCGGCGGCCGGGACCAGGCGGCCCGACTTCTCCAGTTCGAGCACGTCCAGGTCGAGGTGGCGCAGGTCGCCGGGTTCCCTGGCGCCGCTGACGTAGACCATGCCCTCGGCCAGGCCGTAGGCCGGGCTGATCGCGGCTTCGTCAAAACCGTGCGGGGCGAAGGCCTCGGCGAACCGCGCCAGGGTGTCGTGGCGAACCGGTTCGGCGCCGTTGACCGCGGCACGCCAGCTGCTCAGGTCCAGTCCGGCGCGCTGCTCGGCGGTGAGCTTGGTGGCGCACAGGTCGTAGGCGAAGTTCGGCGCGCAGCCGAACTCGCCGCGGTGGCGTGACACCGTTTCCAGCCACACCGCGGGCCGCAGCAGGAACTCCATCGGCGGGATCAGCGCGAGTTCGCCGCCGGTGTAGAAGGTGAGCAGCGGCTGCAGCAGGCCCATGTCGTGGAACAGCGGCAGCCAGCTGACCACGCGCAGTTCGTGGCCGGGTTCGACGCGGGCCATCCGCCACACCGCCGCGAGGTTGGCGGCGACGTTGGCGTGGGTGATCATCGCGCCCTTGGGCTCGGCGGTGGAGCCGGAGGTGTACTGCAGGAACGCGACGTCTTCACCACCGACGCCGGGATCGGTCCACAGTTCGGCCAGGTTTTCGTCCACTTCGGACACCACGAGCAGTTGCGCGGACCCGAATTCCGAGGCCGCGTCGGAGCCCGCGATCTCGGCGGTGGTGAGGATCGCGGAGGGGGCGGCGTCCTTGACGATGCCGCGCAGCCGCGCGAGCTGCTTGGCGCCCGCTTCCGGTGGCGGGACCGGCACGCCGATCACCCCGGCGTAGGCGCAGGCGAAGAACCCGGTGAGGAAGCCGACGCCGGTCGGGGCCATCACCAGCGCCCGCTCCCCCGGCGCGACCAGCTGCTGCAACTGTGCGGCCAGTGCGCGCACGCGGCGGTCCAGCTCGCCGTAGGTGGTCTGCTCGACCTCGCGGCCTTCGCGGTCGAGCACCACGACGGCCCGCTGCCCGGCGCGTTCGGGCAGGTTGCGGGCGAGCACGTCGGCGAGCGTGCGGTGCCCCTGGTCGGGGCGCAGCGGGTGGTTAGCCGGCATCGGCGCGGGCCTCCGTCCGCACACGCAGGCTCAGCGGCCGCATGTCGGTCCAGACTTCGCTGACGTAGGCGAGGCATTCGTCCTTGGTGCCCGCCTTGCCCGCGTCACGCCAGCCCGCCGGGTTCTCGCGGTGTTCCGGCCAGATCGAGTACTGCTCCTCGTGGTTGAGCACCACCCGGTACCGGCGGTCTTCCTCGTCGCTCATCGGTCCAGCCCTTTCCTTGTCCGATTTCGGCCCTAGTGGATTTCGGCGCAGCGCGCGGCGGGGTCCGCGGCCACGGTGGCCAGCAGGCGCACGAACCCGTCGGCGAGCCCGCGTGCGGTCGGTTCGTCGAACAGGTCGGTGCTGTACTCCAGCGAGCCACGCACGCCCGCGGCGGAGCCGTCGGGGTGGTGGTGCTCGCGCAGGCTCAGCACCAGGTCGAACTTGGCGGTGGTGGAGCCGACCGGCTCCTCGCGCATCCGCAGCCCGGGCAGGCCGACGTCGACCTGCTCGGTGTTCTCCGAGACCAGCATGATCTGGAACAGCGGGTGCCTCGACCGCGAGCGCGGCGGGTTGAGCACCCGGACCAGGTGCTCGAAGGGCACGTCCTGGTGGGCGTAGGCGGGCAGGTTGGCGTCGCGGACGCGGGTGAGCAGGTCGCGGAAGGCCGGGTTGCCCGCGGTGTCGGTGCGCAGCACCACGGTGTTGGCGAAGAAGCCGATCAGCTGGTCGAGTGCGGGGTCGGCGCGCCCGGCGACCGGGGTGCCGAGCGGGATGTCCGTCCCGGCGCCGAGGTTGGTGAGCAAAGTGGACAGTCCGGCCTGGGCGATCATGAAGAAGCTGGCGGCGCACTCGCGGGCCAGGCCGAGCAGTCGTTCGTGGCAGGCGGCGTCCACTTCGAACTCGAGGCTGGCGCCGCGCTGGGACGGCTTGGCGGGCCGGGGCCGGTCGTAGGGCAGGTTCAGTTCGTCGGGCAGCCCGGCCAGCGCGGACTTCCAGAACTTCAGCTGGCGCGCGACGAGGCTGTCCGGATCCTTCTCGTCGCCGAGCAGCTCGGCCTGCCACACGGTGTAGTCGGCGTACTGGACCGGCAGCGGTGCCCAGGTGGGTGCGTGGCCCGCGCGGCGGGCTTCGTAGGCGGTGGCGAGGTCGCGGGCGAGTTGCCCGAAGGACCAGGCGTCACCGGCGAGGTGGTGCAGCACCACGGTCAGCACGTGCTCGGCGGGGCCGGTGCGGTGCAGCCGGACCCGCAGCGGCAGTTCGTTGACCAGGTTGAAGGCGTGTTCGGCGGCGTCGTCCGGGGTGCCTTCGGCGAAGTCGACGGTGGCTTCGGCGGCGGGCACGATGTGCTGCACGGCGACGCCGTCGATCTCGGTGACGGTGGTGCGCAGGCTTTCGTGCCGGGTGACCAGGTCGCCGAAGGCGGCGCGCAGCGCGCCGGTGTCGAGTTCGCCGTCCAGGCGGAACGACATCGGGATGTTGTACATCGGGCTCGGGCCGCCGAGGCGGTAGAGGAACCACAGCCGGGCCTGGGCGAACGACAGCGGCACGGGTTCGTCGCGCGGCACCGGGACCAGTGCGGGCCGGGTGTCGGCGTGCCCGGCGAAGCGGGCGGCCAGCCCGGCGACGGTCGGGGCGGCGAACAGCTCGCGCACGGTCAGCTCGTGGCCGAGTTCGGCGCGGACGCGGGTGAGCAGGCGCATCGCGGTGAGCGAGGTGCCGCCGTGGGTGAAGAAGTCGTCGTGCACGCCGACCGGGCTGCCGAGCACGTCGGTCCAGATCGCCAGGAGGCGTTCCTCGGCGGCGGTGCGGGGTTCGGCGCCCTGCGCGGTGTCCGTTTTGGGCAGGGGAAGTTCGGCCAGTGCCTTCCGGTCGACCTTGCCGCTGGTCAGGGTCGGCAGGGTGGCCAGCGCGAGTGCCTGGGCGGGAACCATCGACGACGGCAGCACGTCACGCAGGGACCGCACCAGGGCGAGCGGGTCGGCGATGTCCCCGGCGAGGTAGGCGACCAGTTGCTCGTCACGCACCAGCACGCAGGCGTCGCGGACGGCGGGCAGCGCGCGCAGTGCCTCTTCGATCTCGCCGAGTTCGATCCGGACACCGCGCAGCTTGACCTGGGTGTCGGCGCGGCCGAGGAACTCCAGTTCCCCGCTGTCGGACCACCGCACCAGGTCGCCGGTGCGGTACATCCGGGAGCCGTCGCCGGCGAAGGGGTCGGGCACGAACGCCGCGGCGGTCACGTCCGGCCTGCCGAGGTAGCCGCGCGCGAGCCCGACCCCGGCGACGTACAGCTCGCCCGCCTCGCCGGGTGGCACGGGCCGCAGGTCGGCGTCGAGCACGTGCACCCGGAAGTTCCACAGTGGACGTCCGATGGGGACGGTCACCGCCTCGACCCCGCGGCGGGCCTTCCAGAAGGTCAGGTCGATGGAGGCTTCGGTGGGCCCGTACAGGTTGTACAGCTCGGCGTCGAGCAGGTCGAGGCACTGCTCGACGAGCGCGGTGGGCAGCGCTTCCCCGGCGCACATCACGGTGTTCAGGCTGGTGCACTCCCCCACGTCGGGTTCGGCGAGGAACTCGCGCAGCGTGGTGGGCACGAACTGGACGCAGGTGACGCCGGTTTCGCGGATCAGCGACACCAGCCGGGCGGGGTCCTTGTGCGCGTCGTGCTCGGCGACCACGAGCGTGGCGCCGGTGAACAGCGGGCAGAAGAACTCCAGGATGGACGGGTCGAAGGTCATCGGGGTCTTGAGCAGCACCCGGTGGCCGGGGCCGAACCCGGCTTCGTGCTGCCACCACTGCAGGGTGTTCGACACGGCTTCGTGGGTGACCACCACGCCTTTCGGGCGGCCGGTCGAGCCGGAGGTGTAGAGCACGTAGGCGGCGTTGCCCGGTTCGGCCTTCCGCGGTGGGGCCTCGGCGTATTCGAGCGCGTCCAGCAGCACCAGGCTGTCCACTGTGGGCAGCAGTCCGGCGGTGTCGCCGGTGGCGAGCACGATGCGGGCGGCGGAGTCCTCAATCAGCCGCGCGAGGCGGGCGGGTGGCTGGTCGAGGTCGAGCGGCAGGTACGCCGCGCCCGCCTTGAGCACGGCGAGCACGGACACCACCAGGTCCGCCGAGCGCGGCAGGGCGAGCACGACGAGCTGCTCGGGTCCGGCGCCGAGCGCGGCGAGGTGCCGGGCGAGCCGGTCGGCGCGGGTGTCGAGTTCGGCGTAGGTCAGCGTTTCACCGGCGTGCACCAGCGCGGTGGCGTGCGGGGTGGCCGCGGCCTGCGCTTCGAACAGCTCGGGCAGGGTGCCGGGGCGCAGTTCGTGGGCGGTGTCGTTGAAGGGTGCCGGATCGAGCTGGTCGAAGCGTGCGTCGGGCCGGTCGAGGAAGGTGGTGAGCAGGTCCTGGTAGGTGCGTGCGTGGCGGCGGACGGTGGTGTGGTCGAACAGTTCGGCGTTGTACTCGAAGGTCACGGTGAGCTGGTCACCGGCGAAGAGCACGTCGACCTCGAGATCGATTTTGGTGTAGCGGCGGGTGGTGCGCCGCAGGTCGGCGGTGAGCCCGGTCAGCCGCGGCACGGCTGGGGCGCGGTCGACGTTGAAGATGGTGCCGACGGCCTGCGCGCGCGGGTCGAGGTTGAGCCGGGCGCCCAGCGCGGCGGTGGAGAACGCGGGGTGGGCGTAGGCCTCGACGAGGGTGTGCTGGATGCCGGTGACGTATTCGCGGACGGTGCGGGTGCGGTCGAACCGGCTGCGGATGGGCAGCAGGCTGCTGCAGTTGCCGACGAGCCGGTCGGCGCCGGGGTGGCCGCGCTGGGCCTGCGGCACGCCGATGACCAGTTCGTCCTGGCCGGAGAGCTGGTGCACCAGCTGGGCGTAGGCGGCGAAGAGCACGGTGAACGGGGTGACGCCGAGTTCGCGGCTGAGCGCGGTGACGCGGTCGGCGGCGAACCGGGTTTCCACGCGGCCGCCGCGGCAGGAGGTGCGGCCGGTGCGGGCGCGGTCGGTGGGCAGCTTGAGCGCGGGCAGCCCGGCGGGGAACTGGGTGGCCCAGTAGTCGCTGTCGTCGGGCTTGGCGGCCTGGCGGTGGACGAACTCGCGGTACCGCGGGGCGGGCGGCAGCGACGCGGCGCCGTTGTAGAGGTCCGCGATTTCCTCGAACAGCACCACGAAGGACCAGCCGTCGATCACGGCGTGGTGGACGCCGAGGTAGAGCTGGTGGTGGTCCGGGGCGAGGCGGAGGATGGCGGCGCGCACGAGCGGGCCGGTGGCCAGGTCGAACACCTCGTCGGCGCGGGCGTCGAACCAGGGCCGCAGCGTGTCGGCGGTCAGTTCGACCAGCGGGACCTCGACCGCCAGGCGGGGCAGCACCTGCTGCTTCGAGCCGTCCTTGGCGAACACGGTGTGCAGGCTGTCGTGGCGCGCGATGGTCTCGCCGACGGCGGCACGCAGCGCGGGCACGTCCAGCTCCCCGCGCAGGTCGAGCACGGCGCTTTCGTTGTAGGAGCGGGAATGGTCGGCGCTGACCTGGTCGAAGAACCACATTTCGCGCTGGACGTCGCTGAGCGGGTAGCCGTCGCCGTCTTCGGGGCTCTCGGTGGCCAGCGCGGGCCGGGCGCCGGGGAAGAAGCCCGCGGCGGTGAGCTGGTTGACCGTGCTGGCCACGGCCACCACGATGCGGTCGATGTCGGCGTCGGTGTGCGCGGTGGACAGGAAGCAGTTGCGGCCTTCCCAGATGTAGAGGCCCTGGGTGACGAGCATGGTGTGGAACAGCTCGACCAGTTCCGATGACGGGGCCTCGTTGAGGAAGCGCAGCCGGAACAGCGAGCCGAACCGGGCCACCCGGATCGGCACCCCGGCTTCGGTGAACATGGTGTCCAGGCGGGCGGCCAGCCCGGCGACCCGGTCGCTGAGTTCCTGTTGCAGGGCGGGGCCGCGGCGGCGCATCTCTTCGAGCACGGCGCGTCCGGCGGCCAGCGCGAGGGGGTGCTTGCAGAAGGTGCCGGAGAAGAAGGTCCGCACCGACTGCGGGTAGGGTGCGTCGCCGAAGGGCCAGGCGCCGCCGTCGATGGCGTCGAGGTACTTCGCGTCGCCGGCGACCACGCCGATCGGGAGGCCGCCGCCGACGACCTTGCCGTAGGTGGTGAGGTCGGCTTCGATGCCCCACAGGCCCTGGACGCCGCCGGGGTGCATGCGGAAGCCGGTGATCACCTCGTCCAGCACCAGCGGCACGCCCGCGTCCCTGGTCAGCGCGCGGACCTGGCGGAGGAATGCGACGGGCTGCTGGTCGGGTCGGCGGCTCTGCACCGGTTCGACCAGCACGGCGGCGAGTTCACCGGCGTGGGCGCGCAGCACTTCGAGGGAGGCGTCGTCGCCGTAGGTGAGCACGAGCGCGTTGCGGCTGATGTCCTCGGGCACGCCGGGCGCGAGCGGCACGGACTCGCCGGAGGGGTCCTGGCGGGCCAGGATCGGGTCGGCCGAGCCGTGGTAGGCACCGGCGAACAGGGCGATCTTGTCGCGGCCGGTGATGGCCCTGGCCAGGCGGACGGCCACCATCACCGCTTCGGAGCCGGTGTTGCAGAAGACCACGCGCTGCTTGCCGGTCAGCTCGGTGATCAGGCGGGAGACGTCGTCGGCGAGGTCGGAGTGCGGGCCGAGCTGCATGCCCTGCTCCAGGCGCGCGGTGATGGCGTCGTTGATGAAGGGCTCGCCGTGGCCGAAGAAGTTGACGCCGAAGCCCATGGTGAGGTCGATGTATTCGTTGCCGTCGAGGTCCCACACGTGGGAGCCGCTGGATCGGGTGACGACCAGCGGGTAGCGGGCTTCACGCAGGGTGAGGTACGGCTGCGGGGCGTGGCGGACGTCGGCGTGGTAGGCGCGTTCGCGGGCGGCCTGCGCCTTGGACGCCCGGGTGCGCTCGCAGAACCGGGTCACCACGTCCTCGGCGAGTGCGCGCTGGGCTTCGGTGAGGTGGCCGGCGGTTTTCTGCGCGGCCTTGGGGGCGAACGCGACGAAGGTGTCCTTGGGGGCGATGGCCCGGACTTCCTTGCGTGGCATGGAAACCGCGGGCATCGCGGGCGGGGCCGGGGCGCTTGTGGCCCCGCCGCGCATCAGCTCGTAGGCCTGTGCCATCACCTTTTCATGGACTTCGAGGAAACGGCCGACCTCGGTCCCGGCCGCGGGCAGCGGCCCGGCGGACGGCGACCCGGCGGGCACGGGCGCGGCCGCGGGGGCGGTGGTTTCGGCGGGCGCGTGGGCGCGGACGTGGTCGGCGAGGCGGTTGAGCGTGTTGAGTTCCTCGAACAGGCGGTTGATCGGGATCGACACGCCGAAGGTGCGCTGTACCGACTGCAGGGTCTGGAACAGGGTCATCGAGTCGGCGCCCAGTTCCAGGAAGGACAGGTCGGGATCGATCGGGCCGCTGGTTTCCAGCAGCGTGGCCAGCACCTGGGCCAGCGACGGCAGCACGCGGTCGTGACCGTCCACGCCGGACTCTTTCACGGTGTTCACAGGCTGCTCCTCGACACGCCGGTGCGCCTCGCGCTCGAACGGATAGGTGGGCAGGTCGGTGCGGGTGGCGCGGTGGCCGTGGTGGAAGGCCGCCCAGTCCAGGTCGCGGCCGTGGGCGTAGAGGCGCGCGGCGCTGCCGGTGAGCACTTCCCAGTCGCCGGCGCCTTCGCGCAGGGACGGCACCCAGACACGGCCGGGCAGGGCGCGGCGACCGGCGCCGATGAGCACCTGCTGCGGGCCGACCTCGACGAACTGGGTGCAGCCGAGATCGCCGAGCGTGGTGATGCCGTCGGCGAAGCGCACGGTGTCGGTCAGGTGCCGGGTCCAGTAGTCCGCGTCGGGGCGGCACGGGCGGCCGTCGAGGTCGCTGATCAGCGGGATGCTGGGTTCGCGGTAGGTGACGGTGGCGGCGATCTCGGCGAAGGCGTCGCGGGCGGCGGCCATCATCGGCGAGTGGAAGGCGCGGGTGCTGCTCATGGCCTTGGTTTTCACGCCGCGGCGGTGCAGTTCCGCTTCAAGTGCGGCGATTTCGGCGGGTTCACCGGAGACGGTGACGTTCTCGGCGCCGTTGACCGCGGCGAGGGCGAGGCCGGAGGTGAGCGCGGCCCGCACGGTGTTCTCGTCGGCGAAGACCACCAGCATGGCGCCGGTCCCGGCGAGTTCCTGGACCACGCGGCCGCGTTCGGCGACGAGGCGGAGTCCGTCGGCGAGGTCGAACACCCCGGCGACGCAGGCGGCGGCGAGCTGGCCGACGCTGTGCCCGAGCAGGTAGTCCGGTGTCACGCCCCAGCTTTGCCAGAGCCGGGCGAGCGCGTATTCGAGGCAGAACAACGCGGGCTGGGTGTAGCGGGTTTCGCCGAGGCGGTCGCCGGAGAACAGCAGGGCGGGCAGGGTGGTGCCGACCTGGTCGGCGAACAGTTCACCGCATTCGCCGAGCAGGCCGCGGAAACGCGCGCTGGTGGCGTAGAGCTGCCGGGCCATGCCCGGGTACTGGGCGCCCTGGCCGCTGAACAGGAACGCCAGCCCGCCCGGCCCGGCCGGGCTTTTCTGTCCGATGTGGACCTTCAAGGATCCTTGCCCGGCCGCGATTTCGGTGAGCCGCTCGCGGAGTTCGCCGGGGTCGCCCGCGGAGAAGGCGGCGCGGTGGCGCAGGTGGGCGCGGCCGACGTTGGTGGTGTGGCAGAGGTCGCGGACGTTGGGGGTGTCGAGTTCGGCGTAGCGGGCGGCCAGGGTGCGCAGCGCGGTTTCGGTGCGGGCGCTGAGCGTGCACACGTGCCGCGGCCGCAGTTCACCGCCGTCGCGGGCGGGGGTGGGCTCCGGTTCGGTGACGATGACGTGGGCGTTGGTGCCGCCGAAGCCGAACGAGCTGACGCCCGCCGCGTGCCTGGTCGTCCAGTTCCGCGTGGTTTCGGGGATTTCGAACGGGCCCGCGGCGATTTCGGCGTTGCGTTCGCGCAGGTGCAGGTGCGCGGGGATGCGGCCGTGCCGCAGCATCAGCACGACCTTGATCAGCCCGGCGATCCCCGCGGCGGCCTCGGTGTGGCCGATGTTGGTCTTGACCGAGCCGAGCAGGAACGGCTCGGTGCGGTTTTCACCGAGTACCGCGGTCAGCGCGCGGGTTTCGATGGGGTCGCCGAGCGGGGTGCCGGTGCCGTGGGCTTCGACGTAGCCGATGTCGGCGGGGGTGAGCCCGGCTTCGGCGAGCGCGTCGCGGATGACCTCCCGCTGCGCGGCGCCGCTGGGTGCGGTGAGCCCGTTGCTGCGGCCGTCCTGGTTGACCGCCGAGCCTCGCAGCAGGGCGAGCACGCGGTCGCCGTCACGCCGGGCCGCGGACAGGGTTTTCAGCACGACCACACCACAGCCTTCGGCGCGGACGTACCCGTCGGCGGCGGCGTCGAAGGTTTTGCACCGGCCGTCCCCGGCGAGCATGCCCGCCTGCCCGAACACCTCGGTCAGCTCACCGGACAGCAGCAGGTTCACCCCGCCGGCCAGCGCGGTTTCGGCTTCACCCGAGCGCAGGCTGCGGCACGCCAGGTGCACGGCGACCAGCGACGAGGAGCACGCGGTGTCCACGGCGAGGCTGGGGCCCTTGAGGTCGAGGAAGTACGACAGCCGGTTGGCCGCGATGCTCAGTGCCTGCCCGGTGCCGCTGTGGGCGGTCAGCGGGGCGCCGGAGCGGGCGTGGTCGCTGGTGCTGATCCCGACAAAAACCCCGGTGCGGGTGCCCGCGAGCGCGCTCGGGGCGATCCCGGCGTGTTCGAGCGCTTCCCAGGCGACTTCGAGCAGGAGCCGCTGCTGGGGGTCCACAGCGGACACTTCGCGGGCGGAGATGCTGAAGAAGCCCGCGTCGAAACCGTCCACATCGCGCAGCAGGCCGTGGGTGCGGCCCAGCTCGGCCGGGCGGCGCCGCGCGTCGGCGATGCCGTCGCCGCCGCGGTCGAGCAGGTCCCAGAACTCGGCGGGTGAATCGGCGCCGGGGAACCGGCAGCCCAGCCCGACGACCGCGATCGGCTCGTCCCGCGCGGCTTCGGCGCGTTCCCGTGGCGCGGGCGCGGTTTCCCCGCCGGACAGGTGCGCGCTCAACGCGTTGATGCTGGGGTGTTCCCAGAACAGGGTGGCCGAAAGGTCCATTTTGAGCAGTTCGGCGAGTTCGCCGATCAGGATCACGGCGTCGCGTGAGGACAGTCCGTAACCGGACAGCGGCGCGTCGCGGTCGATGGCCTCCGGTGGCAGCCCGGTGCGCGAAGCGAGTTGCTGGACAAGCCATGACTGCAGGCCGGCCTGGGTTGGCTGCACCGGGGAATCCCCTTCTGCTCACGGATGGGTGTGCGAAGCCAGCCACGCCGCCCCCAGCGCTCAACGGATCCGCGAGTTTCATGCATAGCCGGGCATGCCGGGGGTGGCCAGGGCCACGCCGCACGCTCTAAGGGGATTTCTAAACCCTGCCGTGACCACGCCGAAAAGGCGTTTCCAGGAGCGACACTCGTCGGCGGCGTCCACCGGGAACACCGGTGGCTGAAGGAGGGCGGGCGGCGATGCTGGGCATTCTCGGCGGCATGGGGCCGCACGCCTCTGCCGAGTTCCTCCGCACCATCTACGAGACCGCGGGCGAGCGCCACGGCGCTTCGGCCGAACAGGAGTTGCCGCGCTGCCTGCTCGATTCGGACCCGGCCTTTCCCGACCGCACCGAAGCGATCCGCGCGGGCCGCGACCGCGAGTTCAGCGAGCGCCTGCGGCAGCGGCTGCGGAACCTGGCCGAACAGGGCGCGACCCGGATCGTGCTCACCTGCGTCACCGCGCACCACTTCACCCGCTGGCTGGACCCCGGCCTGACCGGCCGGCTGATCTCACTGGTGGACGTGGTGCTCGACGATCTCGAGGTCGGCGGGGACGGCCCGTTCCTGATGCTGGCCACCAGCGGCACCCGCGAGGCGAAGGTGTTCGAGTCGCATCCGCGCTGGCCCGCGGTGGCGCACCGGGTGCTGCTGCCGCCCGCGGGCACGCAGGAGGAGATCCACCGGCTGCTCTACCGGCTCAAGCGCGAACCGGCCGGTGCCGAGCACGCGGGCCGCGTCGAAGACCTGGTGGTGCAGTACGGCTGCCGCGGGGTGATCGCGGGCTGCACCGAGGTCCACCTGCTGACCCGCTGGTGGCAGGCCAGGGCGGGCGGGCCGCTGGTGCTCGATCCCCTGCGCTCCATCGCCAACGACTTGCCGAAACTGCTCGAGGATTAGGAGGCCCGTGGTGAACCGGGAATTCTGGACCGACCGGCTGGCGGGCTTCGCCGAGCCGACCCGGCTGGGCGGGGAACGGGGTACCGACGCACTCGCCGGCGCCGTGGTCGAGCGCGAGTCGGCGCCGCTGGCCGGGCTCAAGCAGGCGGGCGCGCCCGCCGGGGTGCCGCCGGAGCACGTGGTGGTCGCGGCGTGGAGCCTGGTGCTGGCCGCGCACTCCGGGACCGACGACGTGGTGTTCGGGGTGCGCCCGGCCGGGGTGGACCAGCCGAGCCCGCTGCGGGTGCGGCTGCGTTACGACCTGCCGCTGACCGCGTTCTTCGCGGGCCTGCGCGCGCAACTGGAGGCGGGCCTGGCCGAGGACCTGCCGTCCGAAGCCGAACTGGCCGAATGCGCCGGGCTGGCCGAGGGCACCGCGTTGTTCGACAAGGTGGTGCGATGGGACCACGGCACCGGCACCGAGCACGCCCTCGAACTGCGCCTGGACCTGGCCGAGCCGAACCTGCACCTGCGCCTGTCCTACGCGCCGGGCCGGATCCGCGAGGCCGACGCGCGCCGGTTGCTCGACGACCTCGACCGGCTGCTGGCCGACATGGTCATCCGCACCGGCGCCAGCCCGCTGCACGAGTTCACCGTGCTCTCCCCCGCCGAACTGCACCGCATCACCCGCGAATGGAACGACACCGCGGTGGCGCGGACCCCGGCGTGCATCCACGAACTGGTCGAGCGCCAGGCCGCGGCCACCCCGGACGCGCTCGCCGTGATCCAGGGCGAAGACCGGCTCACCTACGCCGAACTCGACGCGGCCGCCGGGAAGCTGGCACGCCGCCTCGCCGCGGCCGGGGCCGGTCCCGGCGACTTCGTCGCGCTGCGCCTGCGCCGGAGCGTGCACACCGTGGTCGCGCTGCTCGGGGTGCTCAAGTCCGGTGCCGCCTACGCGCCGATCGAGCCGTCACTGCCACCCGAGCGCGCGCGGGCACTGCTGGCCACGCTCGGCGCCCCGGTGCTGATCACCGACCGCGACCAGGTGCCCGCCGCGCGGGAACTGGGCGAGCGGGAGATCCTGTGGGTGGGCGAACCCGACGGCAGCGACGGCTGGGCGCTCGACGACCGCGGCGCACCCGAACCGCGGCGCGCGCGGCCGGACGACCTGGCCTACGTCATCTTCACTTCCGGCTCCACCGGCACCCCGAAGGGCGTGCTGCTCTCGCACGCGCCGGTGGTGAACCTGATCGAATGGGTCAACACCACCTTCGGGATGGGCCCGGCCGACCGGGTGCTGTTCCTCACCTCGCTCGGCTTCGACCTGTCGGTCTACGACGTGTTCGGCGTGCTCGCCGCGGGCGGCAGCGTCCGGGTGGCCACCGACGACGAGATCCGCGACCCGCGCCGCCTGCTGTCCATTCTGGACAGTGAGCCGATCACCTTCTGGGACTCGGCACCCGCCGCGCTGCAGCAGCTGGAGCCGTTCTTCACCCTGCGCGGGGCGCGGCCGGACCACCCGCTGCGGCTGGTGTTCCTCAGCGGCGACTGGGTGCCGGTCACGCTGCCGGACTCGGTGCGCGCGGCCTTCGGCGAACCGCGGGTGGTCGCGCTCGGCGGCGCCACCGAGGCGGCGATCTGGTCGAACTTCTTCCCGGTGGACCGCGTCGATCCGGGCTGGGCGAGCATTCCCTACGGCAGGCCGATCGACAACGCGCGGTACTACGTGCTCGACGGCGGCCTGCGCCCGGCGGTGCCCGGCGCGCCCGGCGACCTCTACATCGGCGGCGACTGCCTCGCTCTCGGGTACCACGGCGACCCGGAGAAGACCGCCGAGAAGTTCGTGCCCGACCCGTTCAGCGACCGGCTCGGCGCGCGCCTGTACCGCACCGGCGACCGCGCGAAGTACTGGCCCGACGGCACCATCGAGTTCCTCGGCAGGCAGGACGACCAGGTCAAGCTGCGCGGGTTCCGCATCGAGCTGGGCGAGGTCGAAGCCGCGCTGACCGCCGAACCCGGCGTTGCCTCGGCGGTGGCCGTGGTACGCGGCGCCCAGCTGGTCGGCTACGTGGTCCGCGCGCCCGGCGACGACCCCGATCCCGCCGAAATCCGCGACCGGCTCGCGCGGCGGCTGCCCGCGTACATGGTGCCCTCGCAGGTGGTCGTGCTCGACGAGCTGCCGGTCACCGCCAACGGCAAGCTCGACCGGCGCGCGCTGCCCGCGCCCAAGGAACCGGTGCCCTACGTCGAGCCGGGCACCCCGGTGGAGAAGGCGATCGCGGAGCTGTGGGCCGACGTGCTCGGCGTCGAGCGGGTCGGCGTGGTGGACAACTTCTTCGACCTCGGCGGGCATTCGCTGCTGATCACCCAGCTGATGGCCAGGGTCAAGGCGGTGCTGGAGGTGGACGTGCCGATGACGGCCGTGCTGGACAACCAGACCCTCGGTGAGTTCTCCGCGGTCGTCGAAGCCGTGCTGCTCGAAGAACTCGGCGCATGAGCACGGACGCCCGGCTCCAGGCACTGCTGGAGAAGCGGCTTTCGCGGGCAAAAGCCGCCCGGACGATCCCGCGGGCCGACGGGCCGCGGCGGGCGTCACCGGCGCAGGAACGCATGCTGTTCCTGGAGGAACTGCACCCCGGCGCGGCCACCTACCACGTGCTGTTCACCTTCCGGCTGGACGGCCCGCTCGACGCCGGACGGCTCGAAGCCGCGTTGCGCCGCGTCGAACGGCGGCACGAAATCCTGCGCACCGTCTACGAACGACGTGGTGCCGAGGAGTTCCAGGTGGTGGCCGCGACCCCGCTGAAGCTGCGGCTCGCCGAGCAGGAACCCGATCTCGACGCGCAGATCATGGCCGAGTTCGCGGTGCCGTTCGACCTGCGCCGCGGGCCGGTGTGGCGGGCGCTGCTGCTGCGCGCGAGCGACACCAGCCACCACCTGGTGCTCACGCTGCACCACATCGCCTTCGACGCGTCCTCCATCGAAATCCTGCTCCGTGAACTCGCCGACGGGTACGCGGGCCTGCCCGAACCGGCGCCCCTGCCCCTCCAGTACGGCGACTTCGCCGCGTGGCAACGCGACAAGCTCGACAACGGCGGCTACCACGACCAGCTCGACTACTGGACCAGGCAACTCGCCGACGCCCCCGCCCGCCTCGCCCTGCCCGCCGACCGCACCCAGGCCGGCGCCGGGCAGGCCGGGCTCGTCCGCACCCATCTCGACGCGCGGCTCACCGCCGACCTGCACGCCCTCGCCCGCCGCAGCGGCGTCACCTCGTTCATGGTGCTGCTCGCCTGCTTCCAGAGCCTGCTGCACCGCTACAGCGGCCAGTCCGACGTGGTGGTCGGCACGTCGGTGGCCGGGCGCACCAATCCCGAGGTCGAACCGCTGATCGGGTTGTTCGTCAACACCGTGGCGCTGCGGGCCACGATGACCGGGCACACCACCTTCGCCGACCTGCTCACCCAGGTCCGCGCCACCGCCGCCGACGGCTTCTCCCGCCAGGACGTGCCGTTCGAGACCGTCGTCGGCGAGCTGCCGCTGGACCGCGACCTGGCCGCCACTCCGGTGTTCCAGGTGCTGCTCAACTGGATCACCGTCGACCGCGAGCCGCTGCGCCTGGGCGACGTGCTGATGACCTACGTGCCGCGTGCCGGTACCGGGGCGGCCAAGTTCGAGCTGACCCTGGAGGCGGGTGAGGACGCCGGGCGGCTGGAACTGGAGCTGGAGTACGACCGCGGCCGCTGGGACGAAGCCACCGCGCACCGGCTGCTCGGCCACCTGACCACGCTGACCCGCGCCGCCGTCACCGATCCGTCCCGCCCCATCGGTGACCTGCCGCTGCTGGACGCGGAGGAACGCACGTTGGTCACCGAGCGGTGGCCGCGCCGCCCGGCCGACTACGGCCACCCCGGCAACCTCGGCGTGCTGTCCGATGTGGACGGTGACGCGCTCGCGCTGGTGGGCGACGGCGTGGCGGTCACCTACCGCGAACTCAACCGGCGCGCCGACCGCCTGGCCCACCACCTGATCGGCCTCGGCGCCCGCCCCGACCAGCCGATCGGCGTGCTGTTCGACCGCTCCCCCGAACTCCTCATCGCGCTGCTCGGCGTGCTGCGCGCGGGCGCGCCCTGCCTGCCGCTGGACCCCGACAACCCGGACGCCCGCTCCACCGCGGTCCTCGAAGACGCGGGCGCGAAACTCGTGGTCACCGAAACCGCGCTCGCCCACCGCGTGACCACCTGCCCCGCGATCGTGCTCGACGAGGTCCCCGGCGGGCCGGACCACCCGCCCGCCGTGCCCACCGACCCCGACCACCTCGCCTACATCTTCTACACCTCCGGCTCCACCGGCAGGCCCAAGGGCGTGATGATCAGCCACCGCGCCGCGCACAACCAGATCCGCTGGCAGCTGGAAACCCACGGCCCGGCCCCCGACGACGCCGTGCTGTGGAAAACCACCGTCACCTTCGACGTCTCGCTGACCGAGCTGTTCACCGCGCTGCACTCCGGCGCGCGCCTGGTCGTCGCCGAACCCGGCGGCCACCGCGACCCCGGCTATCTGCGCCGCCTGATCGCCGAGCACGGCGTGACCCGCGCGCACTTCGTGCCGACCATGCTCGCCGCGCTCGTCGCCGCCGACGGCGGCTCCCTGGCCCCGCTGGAACTGGTGGAAAGCGCCGGCGAGCCGATGTCCCCCGAACTCCGCGACGCGTTCCTGACCGCCACCGGCGCCAAACTGCTCAACGCCTACGGCCCCACCGAAACCACCGTGCTGGTCACCGCGGGCGACACCCAGCACGGCGAACCGGCCGTGCCCATCGGCGGCCCGATCGCCAACAGCCCCTGCTACGTGCTCGACCAGAACCTGAACCCGCAACCCATCGGCGTGCCCGGCGAGCTGTACATCGGCGGCGCGCAACTGGCCCGCGGGTACCTCGGCCGCCCCGACCGCACCGCCGAAAGCTTCCTGCCCGACCCGTTCGCGGCCGACGGCACCCGCATGTACCGCTCCGGCGACCTCGCCCGCTGGCGGGCCGACGGGCAGCTCGACTGCCTCGGCCGCGCCGACCACCAGGTCAAGCTCCGCGGCCACCGCATCGAACTCGGCGAAGTCGAAGCCGTGCTCGCCGAACACGACTCGGTCGACCGGGCCGTGGTCGTGGTGCACGGCGACCAGCTCGCCGCCTACCTGCTCGCCCCCGGCGAGATCGAACCCGGCGTGCTGCACGACTGGCTCGCCGCCCGCCTGCCCGCCTACATGGTCCCCGCCTCCTACACCCGGCTCGAGAAGATCCCGCAGACCTCCAGCGGCAAGGTCGACCGCGGCAGGCTCCCCGCACCCGGCGACGCCGCCCGCCCGGCCCGCCAGTACGACCCGCCGGCCACCCCGGTCGAACGGCGCCTCGCCGAGATCTGGAGCGAGGTGCTCGCCGTCGGTGAGGTCGGCCGTGACGACGACTTCTTCGCGCTGGGCGGGCATTCCCTGCTCGCCGTGCAGGTGATCAGCCGCGTCCGCGAAACCCTCGGCACCCCCGTCCCGCTGCGGACGCTGTTCGAAGCCCCCACCGTCGCCCGCCTCGCCGCGCGCATCAGCGAAACCACCGGCCCCGCCCTGCCGTCGGTCGAACGAGCCACCGACCGCACCATCCTGTCCGCGGCCGAAGCCCGGCTGTGGTTCGTCGACCAGCTCAACCCCGGCGACCCCGCCTACAACCTCCCGGCGATCTGCCGCCTCCACGGCCCGCTCGACCTCGACGCGCTCACCGCCGCCCTCCACACGCTCGCCGCCACCCACGAAGCCCTGCGCACCACGTTCCCCGCCACCGACGGCCGCCCCGAACGCGCCGTCACCGAAACACCGCTTCCCATCCGCACCGTCACCGCCGCGTCACACGAGGTCGCCGGAATCCTGGCCGCCGAAGCCGCCGTCCGCTTCGACCTGGCCACCGGCCCGCTCGCCCGCGCCACGATCATCACCATCGACCCCGGCGAGCACGTGCTCGCCCTGGTCTTCCACCACTCCATTGTGGACGGATGGTCCATCGGCGTGCTGCTCGACGACCTCCGCGCCGCCTACACCGGGCGCGCACTGCCCAGCCGCCGCCTCGCCGCCGCCGACTACGCCGCCTGGCAGCACGAACTCGACCACGGCACCGCACTCGACTACTGGCGCCACCGCCTCGACGGCCTTCCCCCGGTACCCGAACTGCCCGCCGACGGGCCCAGCGAACCCGGCTCCGCGGGCGCCGCCCACCACTTCACCGTGCCCGCCGGGCTCACCGGCCCGCTCACCGAACTCACCACCGCCGAAGGCTGCACCCCGTTCATGGGCCTGCTCGCCGCCTACGCCGCCCTGCTCAGCCGGTACACCGGCCACGACGACCTCGTGCTCACCATGCCGGTCACCGACCGCGCCCGCCCCGAACTCGAAGGCGTCACCGGCCTGCTGCTCAACACCGTCGTGCTCCGCCTCGACACCACCGGCACCTACCGCGAACTGCTCCACCGCGTCCGCGACGCCGTGCTCGCCGCCTACGAACACCGCACCCTGCCCTTCGACCGGCTCGTCGGCGAACTCGGCCTCGACGGCCCCGCCCTCACCCGCTACAGCGTCACCCTCGACCCGTCGGCCGCACGCACCACCGACTTCGCCGACGACGTCGTGCTCGAACCCGTACCCTTCCAGCCCGCCCACACCAAGGCCGACCTCAACCTGCTCTTCGAAGAGGACGCCACCAGCGGCTGGCTCGTCTACCGCACCGGACTGTTCGACCCCGCCCGCATCGAACGCCTCACCGGGCACCTGCTCACCCTGCTCGGCGGCGCCCTCACCGACCCGGACGCCCCGCTGTCCGAACTGGCCATCCTCACCAGCGCCGAACGCACCGCCCTCACCGCGGAAACCGCGGCCGGACCACGGCGCACGCTGCCGGAACTGTTCACCGCCCAAGCCCGGCGCACCCCCGACGCCCCGGCCGTACCCGGCCTGACCTACCGGCAACTCGACGAACGCGCCAACCAGTTCGCCCACCACCTGATCGCCCAAGGCGCACCAGGCGAACTCGTCGCGCTGGCCCTCGACCGCGGCCCCGACCAGGCCGTCGCGATCCTCGGCGTGTGGCGCGCGGGCGGCGCCTACCTCGCACTCGACCCACACCACCCCGAGGCACGGCAACGCGAACTCGTCCAAGACAGCGGCGCCGCCCTGGTCGTCGACGAACTCACCTACTCCGACAACACCGAACCCACCGGCATCGAAACCGACCCGGACGAACTCGCCTACCTGGTCTACACCTCCGGCTCCACCGGCCGCCCCAAAGGCGTCCGCACCCCGCACGCCGCGGCCGCCGCCTACCTCGCCGACTACCTCGGCACCCACTACGACCTCGGCCCCGGCGACACCGTGCTCCAGCTCGCGTCCCTGCCCTTCGACGCCGCCGTCCGCGACCTGTTCGGCCCGCTCACCACCGGCGCCCGCGTCGTCCTGCTCGACCACGACCACGCCGCCGACCCCGAAGCCATACTCACCACCATCGACCGCGAACAGGTCACCTGCCTGCTCAGCGTCGTGCCCACCCTGCTGCGCGCCATCCTCGCCACCGCGGGCCCCGGCCACGGCGAACACCTGCGCCTCGTGCTCACCGCCGGCGAAGCACTCGACCTCGCCGACTGCGCCCGCACCCGCGAAACCTTCCGCGGCCGCCCGCTGGTGGTCAACCAGTACGGCCCCACCGAAGCCACCATGACCACCACCGCGCACGCCATCACCGAAGGCACCACCGGCCCCGCGCCACTCGGCCACCCGGTCGCCGGCGCCCGCCTCTGGCTCATCGACCGCCACGGCGACCTCGCCCCCGACGGCGTGCCCGGCGAAGTGTGGATCGGCGGCAACCGCCTCGCCCACGGTTACCACCACCGCCCGGACCTCACCGCCGACCGGTTCGTGCCCGACCCCTTCGCCGGGGTGCCCGGCGCCCGCGCCTACCGCACCGGCGACCTCGCCCGCCGCGACACCGACGGCACCCTCCGCTTCCTCGGCCGCCTCGACGACCAGGTCAAGATCCGCGGCAACCGCGTCGAACCGGCGGGCATCGAAAACCTGCTGCGTGCCCAACCCGGCGTCACCGAAGCCGCCGTCATCGCCACCGGCACCCCGCTGCGGCTGGCCGCCTACGTCACCCCGGACACGCTCGACGGCACCGCCCTCCGCGCCAAGCTCCGCGAACTGCTGCCCGAATACCAGGTCCCGTCCTGGATCCAGCCCCTCACCGCACTCCCCCGCACGGCCAACAACAAGGTCGACCGGAAAGCACTCGCGGCACTGGACACCCCGGCCACCGAGCCAGCGAAGCCGGTCACGTCACCCACCGAAACCGCCGTCGCCGCCCTCTTCGACGAACTGCTCGGCGCCGGTGACCACAACGACTTCTTCGCCCGCGGCGGTCACTCCCTGCTCGCCGCCCAGCTCGCCGCCCGCATCCGCCGCACCTTCGGCGTCACCCTGCCGCTGCGCACCGTGCTCGACCACCCCACCATCACCGGACTCGCCAGCTGGATCGACGCACAAGCCGCCGAAACCACCACCGAAACCACCCAGCCCGCCGCGGAACTCACCCCCGCCCAGCGCGCCATCCTCGACCACACCCGCGAACACCCCGGCACCGCCGCCTACCACATCGGCTTCGCCGCCATGCTCGACGGACCACTCGACGAAACCGCCCTCGTCCGCGCCGTCGACGCCACCGTCGCCCGCCACCCCATCCTCCGCACCCGCTTCACCGACCGCCCCCACCTCGAACCCAGCGTGCTCATCCCGTTCCTCCGCCGCGACACCCGCAACGAAGCCGAAGCCACCGCACTCGCCCAAGCCGAACTCCGCACCCCGTTCGACCTCACCACCGGCCCGCCCCTCCGCGCCGCCCTCCTGCGCTGCGGACCCGACCGGCACCTGTTCGCCCTCACCGTCCACCACATCGCCGCCGACGGCTGGACCCTCTCCATCCTGCAACGCGACCTCACCGAGTACTACAACGCCCAGCTCACCGGCCGCACCCCGCAGCTACCCCCGGCCCCGCCCTACCCCGGCACCACCACCCGGCAGTCCGATGTGGACTACTGGACCCACCGGCTCGACGGCATCCCGGCCGAACTCGCCCTGCCCACCGACCACCCCCGCACCACCCCCAGCCTCGACGGCGCCACCCGCTACTTCGACCTCGACCCCACCACCGCCGACGCCGTGCGGGCACTGGCCACCGAAACCGGCACCACCGAATTCATGGTCCTGCTCGCCGCCACCCAGCGCTGGCTCCACCACCAAACCCACCAGGACCGCTTCCGCATCGCCGTCCCGGTCAGCAACCGCCCCGACCCCGCCACCGAACACACCGCCGGCCCCTTCGCCAACACCCTCGCCCTCCCCGCCGACCTCACCGGCGCACCCACCTTCCACGAACTGCTCACCCGCGTCCGCGACACCGTGCTCGACGCCTGGGAACACCAGCGCACCCCCTACGAAGACCTCGGCCAACCCCGCTGCCAGGTCATGTTCGGCATGCAGAACCTGCCCACCCCCACCGAAACCCTCACCGGCCTCACCACCACCCCGCACCCGCTCGACCGCGGCACCTGCCGCTACGAACTCCACCTCCGCTGCTACCGCACCCCCACTGGCCTGTCCGGCTGGCTCGAGCACAACACCACCCTGTTCACCCCCGAAGGCATCGAACGCCGCCTCGCCGACTTCCGCGCCGCCCTCCACCGCGCGGTCACCGAACCAGGAGAACGCTGACGTGCGCGTGTTCAACCTCATCTGGGCAGGCCAAGGCGTCTCCCTCATCGGCTCCGCGATGACCACCTTCGGCATCGGCGTCTGGGTCTTCCTCGACACCGGCTCCCCCACCTACTTCGCCACCCTCGTCCTCGCCGCCTCCCTGCCCGCCCTGCTCGTGCTCCCCATCGCCGGCGCACTCGTGGACCGCTGGGACCGCCGCCGCGTCATGCTGCTCTCCGACACCGGCGCCGCACTCACCCCCGCCGGAGTCGTCCTCCTCCACACCACCGGCGCACTCCAGCTCTGGCACATCTACCTGCTCGTCGGCATCGGCGCGGTGTTCAAGGCCTTCCAATGGCCAGCCTTCTCCGCCCTCGTCCCCCAGCTGGTCACCAAGGACGACCTCGGCAAGGCCAACGGCCGCGTCTCCCTCATCGAAGCCGCCGGCCAGGTCTTCGGCGCCCTGCTCGGCGGCGCCCTCTACGCGCTCGTAGGCCTCCCCGGCCTGCTCGCCATCGACCTGCTCACCCTCGCCGCCGCACTCGGCACCCTGCTCTACTCCTTCCGCTGGCTCCCCGTCGAACCCCCACGCCCCACCGGCGACGGCCCCGCCACCACCCACCGCGACGAACTGCTCGAAGGCTGGCGCTTCATCCGCCAGCGCCCCGGCCTGCTCGGCGTCCTGCTCTTCTTCGCCGCCAACAACCTGGTCATGGAAATGGCCATCGTGCTCGTGCCACCACTGGTGCTCAGCACCCACACCCCCGCCGACCTCGGCGTGGTCAACGCCATCGGCTGGACCGGCATGACCGCCATCAGCCTGGTGATCAGCCTCACCCGCGGCCCGCGACGCCTCGTCCGCGCCATCCTCACCGTCGCCCTCTGCCACGCCGCGCTCGTCATCGCCATGGGCATCGAACAGTCCGTCTGGATGCTCGCCGCCGGCATGTTCGGCATCCTCGGCGGCTACGCCGTCACCAACGCCGCCTCCGCCACCCTCTGGCAACGCAAAACCCCGCAGGACAAGCAAGGCCGCGTCTTCGCCATCCGCCGCATGGTCGCCTGGTCCGCCGAACCACTCGCCTACGGCCTCGCCGGACCCGTCGCCCAGCTCATCGGCACCCCGCTCGCCCAGCGCCTCGACCTCGGCTCCGGCGGCGGCATCGCCGCGGTGTTCCTCCTGGCCGGACCCGCCCTGCTCCTCGTGATCACCCTCACCTGGCTGCGCCCCGCCGTCCGCCAGGTCGAAACCGACCTCCCCGACGTGATCACCACACCGGTACCCCAGCACTGAACCCCTAGACTGGGCACCGATGCGAGCGAATCGGTGGTGGGTGAGCGGCGGTGCGCTCGCGTTCGTGGCGGCGCTGGTGGCGATCTTCGTGCTGTCCGGACCCGAATCCCAGCCCGGCAGGCCCATCGAACCCTCCGGCCCGCCCGGCATCGGCCCGCTCACCCTGGTCAGCATCGGCGACAGCACCCTGTCCGGCGAAGGCGCCGGCTTCTACACCCCCGAAACCAACGGCCTCAACGGGAACTGGTGCCACCGCTCACCCCACGCCACGGTCGAGAAGACCCAGGTCTCCCACATCGAAGCCAGGGTCAACCTCGCCTGCTCCGGCGCCCCGTCCGCCCAGGTCGGCTTCGGCGACACCAAGCAGTGGACCGAACCCAGCCAGGCCCAGCGCCTCGGCGAACTCACCCGCACCCACCGCGTCGCCGCCGTGGTGATCGCCGTCGGCGCCAACGACGAACCCCACTTCTCCCAGCTCATCTCCGAATGCTTCCAGTCCTGGTTCAACGTCCGCGCCGCCCCGTGCAGCGAACGCCTCAAAACCGAGTGGCAGCCCCGCATCGACGCCATGGTGCCCCGCGTGGTCAACGCCGTCGGCGACGTCAAGAAGGCACTCGCCGACCGCGGCTACACCCCCGACGACTACGACCTCGTGCTCCAGTCCTACGCCGCCCCCATCGGCCCCGGCATTCCCGACACCTTCCGCAACCTCAACGGCTGCCCGTTCCGCACCGAAGACCTCAACTGGGTCGCCGGCCCCGGCATCAGCGCGCTCACCGAAGGCCTGCGCACCGCCGCCGCCCGCTCCGGCGCCCGCTTCCTCGACCTCTCCCGCGCCGGCGTCGGCCACGAAGCCTGCAGCGGCGGCCCCAACGCCGCGCACGAGTGGTTCAGCAGGCTCACCGTGCAGTGGACCGATCTGTCCTCTGTGGACCGCGCGGAACACGCCATCCAAGAGTCCTTCCACCCCAACGCCGCCGGCCACGCCCAGTTCGCACGCTGCCTGGGCGAGTTCCTCGAAGGCGACGCGCCCTCCGCCGCCTGCCTCAAGGGCGAGGACGGCAACCTGCACGCCGCCCTGTCGCCCTGATCCCGCCGCCCTAATCCCGGGGAATGGCCTCGATCTTGGCCATGTTCCGCTCCCCCCATTCCCCCAGCGGCAGCATCGCCGCGACCAGCGAACTCCCGAACGGCGTCAGCGAGTACTCCACCTTCGGCGGCACCTCGTGGTGGTCCTCCCGGTGCACCACCCCCGCCGCCTGCAACTCGCGCAGCGACAGGATCAGCATCCGCTCGCTGATCCCCGGCACCTCCCGCCGCACCTCGGCGAACCGGTGCGCGCCGTCCTGCAGCGCCCACAGGATCAGCGCCTTCCACTTCCCGCCCATCACGTCGACCGCCGCGTCCAGCCCGCAGGTGTAGCGCCGCCGCTTCATCGCACCCTCTCCCGGTACACGAACAAAAATGTAGGTACTTCCCCAAATGTACGTGCTTCGGCCAGGATCAGGACATGCACAGCACAGACGTCACCGTCGTCGGCCTCGGCGCGATGGGCTCGGCACTCGCCCAGGCGCTCATCGACGGCGGGCACTCGGTCACCGTGTGGAACCGCACGCCCGGCCGCGTGCCCGCACTCGCCGCCCGCGAAGTCACCGGCATCGAGCGGGCCGTGGCCGCCAGCCCGGTGGTGATCGCCTGCCTCACCACCTACGACGCTACCCTGGCCGCCCTCGAACCCGCCGCCGGTGTGGTCGCTGGCCGCACCCTGATCACCCTCAACAGCGGCATTCCCTCCGGCGCGCGGCGCATGGCCGGCTGGGCCACCGCCCACGGCGCCGACTTCCTCGACGGCGCGGTGAAGAACGTGCCCGAAGCGGTCGGCAAGCCCGACACGCTGCTCTACTACAGCGGCGACCGGTCCGTCTTCGACCGGCACGCCGAACTGCTCCGCACCCTGGGCGGCGACACCGTGTTCCTCGGCGAGGACGTCGACCTGGCCACGCTGTACGAGTCGGCCGTCGGCGGCACCCTGCTGCCCGCCCTGCTCGGCTTCTTCCAGGGTGCCGCGCTGGTCACCGAACGCGGCCTGACCGCCGCCTCGCTGGTGCCGTACACGGTGAAGTGGCTGGAGATGATCGCCGCGGTGCTGCCGAGCCTGGCCGAGCACATCGACACCGGCGACTACACCAATCCGGCCTCCTCGCTCGGCCTGTTCCACGAAAGCATCGCCTACGACCAGGAACTCGCGCGGGACACCGGGATCGACTTCTCCTGGAACACCCCGATGCACGAGCTGCTGACCAGGGCCGTCGAACTCGGGCACCGCGACCACAGCATCGCCGCACTGACCGAACTCCTGCGGAACCCGGCCTGACCTCTTTGCCAGGTTTTCCAATGGTGGTGCGATTTTTCGCACAAAGCCCGAGCGTATAGGTCGTTATACACTCAGCAAGGTTCGGCGATGGGCCGGGATCCAGCGGAGGGCCAGGCCGCCCAGCGCCAGGTGCAGCAGGGCGGCCACCCCCGCCACCCAGTGCACGCCCGTCACGAAGGCCGCCTTGGCCTCCCCCACCACCGACGCCACCAGGCCCGGCAGTTGCAGGGTTTCGTCCAGGGTGGGTGCGAGGTCCGGTCCCCCGAGGCGGAACACCAGTGCCGCCAGCGAACCGAGCAGCGCGATGCCCAGCGCGTTGCCGATTTCGTTGCTGGTCTCCGCGATCGCGCCCGCCGAACCCGCGCGTTCGGCGGGCACCGCCCCCACCGCGGTGTCGGCCACCACGGCGAACGAGATGCCGTAGCCGACGCCCGCGACCACGGTGGAGGCGACGTACCAGCCGATCCCGCCGGTGGTCGCCGTCGGCAGCAGGAGCAGCAGGCCCGCCGCGATGGAGAAGTGGCAGGCCACGAGCGCGGCCCGCTTTCCGATGCGGTCCACTACAAACGGCGTGATCACGCAGGTGAGGGTGAGCACGGCCGCGCCGGGCAGTGCGAGCAACGCCGTGCGCAGCACCGGCAACTCCAGCACCGACTGCAGGTAGACACCCGCCAGGTAGGCCGCCGCCGACCACGCCGCCAGCGGCAGCAACCCGGTGATGATCGCGACGGTGAACACCCGGTCGCGGAACAACGTGAAGTCCATCAGCGGGTGGGCCAGGTGCCGCTGCCGCCGCACGAACCACACCAGCAGCACGACTCCCGCGATCCCGGCGAGCAGCGGCCACACCGAGAACCCCTCCGCCGCGGTGTGCTTGAGCGCGTACACCGCCAGCAGCAGGCCGAGCGCCGACGTCACCACGCTCACCACGTCCACCCGCCCGGAGCGGACCGTGCGCACCTCGCGGAGCAGGATCGGCGCGAACACCAGGAACAGGACCAGCACGGGCAGGTTGACCAGGAAGACCGAGCCCCACCAGAACCGCTCCAGCAGCACTCCCCCGACCACCGGGCCAATGGCGAAACCGGCGGCGAACGCCGCGGCGAAGATGCCGATGGCGCGCGCCCGCTGCCGCGCGTCGGAGAACAGTTCGCTCAGCACGGCCAGCGCCGACGGCAGCAGGGTCGCGCCCGCCACACCCATCAGCGCCCGCGCGGTGACGAGCAGTTCCGGCGTCGGCGCGAAGGCCGCCCCCGCCGACGCGAGACCGAACACCGAGGCGCCGATCATCAGCAGCCTCAGCCTGCCGTAGCGGTCGCCGATGGTGCCGAACGCGATCAGCAGCGAGCCGACCGCGAAGCCGTAGCTGTCCAGGATCCACAGTGCCTCGTCGGCGGTCGGGGTGAGGGCCTGGCCGATCCGGGGCATCGCCAGGAACAGGATCGAACCGTCCATCGAGACCAGCAGGACGGGACCGAGGACCACCAGCAGCCCGGCCCACGCCCGCAGGTCCGGTGAAGTGCGTTGTTGGGACATGGCACCGAGATTCGGCCCGCACGCGGGCAGCAGCCAGCCCCGTGCCGTGGGTATACCCAGCAGGTACACCCACGGCCCGCGGCCGCCGCCTAGGCTCGGTGGCGTGGAGACCTTGGGTGGATTCCTGAAGAGCCGTCGTGACCGCGTCACCCCGGCGGCGGCCGGCCTGCGCACCTACGGGACCGCCCGCCGGGTTCCCGGGCTGCGCCGCGAAGAACTCGCGCAGCTGGCCGGGGTGAGCGCCGGGTACTACACGCGGCTGGAACAGGGGCAGGCCGAGACCGCCTCCGCCCAGGTGCTCGACGCACTCGCCCGGGTGCTGCAGCTCGACCAGATCGAAACCGTCCACCTGCACAACCTCGCCCGGCGCGCCGCGCGCCCCGGCCTTTCCGAGCCACCACCGGAAGTGCTCCACCCGCGGGTGCTCGCGCTGCTGGAAGCCCTCGGTGACGCCACCCCGGCGCTCGTGCTCGGGCGACGCGGTGACGTGCTCGCGTGGAACCGCACCGGGCACGCGATCTTCGCCTCGCACCTGCCGTTCGAAGCGGCCTTCGACGACGAGCACCGGCCGTCCATCCCGCGCCTGTTCTTCCTCGACCCGCTCACCCGCGACCTGCACCGCAACTGGGACGAGCTCGCCCGCATCCACGTCGCCTACCTCCGGCTCACCGCGGGCCGCTTCCCCACCGACGCGCGGCTGGCCGCCCTGATCGGCGAACTCACCATGCGCAGCGACGAGTTCGCCGCGCTGTGGGCCACCGGCGAGGTCGCCGACTGCACCGTCGGGCCGATGCACCTGCGGCACCCCACCGTCGGCGCGCTCGACGTGACCTACCAGGTGTGGCTGCAACCGGACAGCCCCGGCCACCGGCTGGAGATCTACACCCCGGACGACCCGGCTACGGCCGACGCGCTGCGCATCCTCAAGCAGCAGAGCGAACGCCACTGACCGGTTTACGCCAGACCAGCGAGTACCGGCGGAGCAGGTGCCGCCGGTAACGCACACCCGGCAGCAGCCGCGCCGCCGCGGTGCGCACCTGCGCGTAGCTCAGCGGCGGCTCGGCGACCGGCAATCCCGGCGGGCCGCCCGCGCGGCGCACCAGCTTGGTGATCCGCACGATCGGCGCGGCGGCGACCCACGCCGCCCAGTCCGCCGGTGACGCTTCTCGTGCCAGCCCGACGACCACGAGGGTGCCGCCCGGCCGCAGGAGGTCGCGCATCCGGGTGAGCGCCGCGTGGAAGTCCATGTGGTGGATCGCGGTGACCGAGCAAAGGAAGTCGTAACCCGCGGCGAGCCCGGTCGTGAGGAAGTCACCCTCCACAAAGGACACCGCGTCGTCGTCGGTCAGTTCGCGGGCACGCGCGATCATCTCCGGTGAGCTGTCGATCCCGGTGACGCGCTCCGCGCGTGCGGACAGTTTGCGTGCCAGCAGGCCGTCCCCGCACCCGACGTCGAGCGCGGCGCGGCAACCGGCGGGCACGGCACGCAGCACATCCGGATGCCGCGCGACATTGGTGTTCCAGTACGGCTCGGTGCGGGGCACGCGCTCAGTGAAGCACCGGCGGCGCCCGGACGGCGGCTCGGCGTCGTGCGGATCCCGCACCATCGGTCTGCGCCAGTGCGGCGGTCAGCCGCGCTCGGCGTCGTCGATCAGGGACCAGGCGAAGACCAGCAGATCGCGCCCATCCTCCCGCTCGACGCGGTTCGCCGCGGCCCACGCGTGCCACGGCCCGCCCGGCCAGGTGAACTGCGTGGCATACCGCTGCCCCAGGCCGGCATCGACCCGCCGCAGCGCGGCCAGCGCCCATTCCTGGTCGTACCGCGCGTCCAGTCGCCGCAGGTACCGGTCGAGATAGGTGGCCAGGATCGCCGCGTCGGCGGTGGTGCCCAGCCGGGCCAGCGCGTAGCAGTAACCCTGCCCGGCGTAGACGTACTGGCTCTCCAGCAGCAGCTCCCCGATCCGCTGCCGGAACCCCGCACGCCGGCCGACGCCGATCAGCCAGGCCGCGGTGATCTTCGACCGCCAGTCGTCCGCGAGCAACCGGGTCAGCTCGTCGTCGGTGACCTGACCGGCCGCCTCGATCAGCTGCCGGACGAACTCGTCCCGGCCCGGCCCCAAGCCGACGAAGTTCGCGTGCAGCAACTGGCTGTACCGCGGCCGCTCCCCGGCACCGACCACGTAACGGTCGTAGACGTCCCCGGTCATGCCGGGCAGTTTGGCAGAATCCGCGCCATGTACGCGATTTCCCTCGGCGACGCCGAACTGGGC
Organism: Amycolatopsis albispora; assembly: GCF_003312875.1. Taxonomy (NCBI): domain Bacteria; kingdom Bacillati; phylum Actinomycetota; class Actinomycetes; order Pseudonocardiales; family Pseudonocardiaceae; genus Amycolatopsis; species Amycolatopsis albispora. The sequence goes on along the minus strand of NZ_CP015163.1, from coordinate 1,739,360 downwards.
CCGCTCGAACCGTGGCACGCCGAGGAGTTCCTGGCCAACATCGACCGCGGCCGCGAGTTCGTCGGCCGGTTCATCGGGCTGGCCGACCGGGTCACCGACCTCGCTTCGAGCCGCGCCTTCCTGCAGTCCTATGCGGACAAAACGGCCGCCGACACCGGCAGGCTGTACGGCATCCGCGTCGACGGCAAGCTCGTCGGCGGCGTGTTGTTCCGCACCATGGACGTCACGCAGGGCACCGCCGAGGCCGGGTGCTGGCTGGAGCCGTCCGCCGCGGGCCGCGGACTGGTCACCAGGGCGGTCGAGGTGATCATCGACTGGGCCGTGACCGAACGCGGGATCCACCGCATCGAATGGCAGGTGGCTTCGGGCAACACGGCCAGCATCGCGGTCGCGCGGCGCTTGGGCATGCAGCGGGACGGCGTGCTCCGCGAAGCCGGGTTGCACCGCGGCGAGTGGTACGACCTCGAAGTTTGGTCTGTCCTAGCTCCTGACTGGCGGGCGCGACAGAGCGGCGCTGAATAGGTCGTTATACACCTAACCATCGGGAAAGCCGCGCATCGCGGTGCGCAGCGCCTTCTCGACCACCACCGTCAGATCGGCCCAGTCCGCCCGCTCGCCCTCGGCGTAGTGCTCGACCGCCGCCCGCAGCGCGCCGTTCACCATCGCCGCCAGCACGCGGGCGTCCAGATCACCGGCGGGCCGGTTTAGCGAGCGTGCGATCGCGTCGGCGAACACGAGTTCCGCGTCGTTGTGCGCCCGCAGCCACACCGCACGCAGGCCCGGTTCGGTCTGGGAGAGGCGGACCAGCGACACCATGGTCGGCACGTCGGCGACCGTCCGCCGGGCCGCCGCGTCGAACACCGCCGCGATGTCCTGCCCCGGCCGCCACGCGCCCAGCACGCCCGCCAGCAGCTCGATGCCCGCGGTGAGCAGCGGCCGGACGCTGTCCTCCTTGCCCGTCGCGTACCGCCAGAACGTGCGCGTCGAGATGCCCGCGGCGGCCGCGATGTCCTCGACCGACGTCGCCGCCACCCCGCGCGTGGTGAACAACCGCACGGCCTCGCGTGCGATTTCCAGCCGTGTCTCCGCCTTGCGCCGCTCGGTGAGCGGCGGCCGTCCGGCCGCGGTCCGGTTCACCACCACCGCAGCCTACTATCTGGCACACTCGGACTTACTGTCACACCATGCCAGAAAGTAGGACCATGACCAGCGGACTCGAAAACAGCAACGTGATCGTCACCGGCGCGGCGGCGGGCATCGGCCGCGCGGCCGCCCTCCGGTTCGCCCGCGAAGGCGCTCACGTGGTGGTCGCCGACCTCGACGCCACCGGCGCGGAGGCGGTGGTCGCCGAGATCACCGGCGCGGGCGGCACCGCCGTCGCGGCCGTGGGCGACCTGAGCGAGCAGGCCGTCGTCGACCGGGTCACCGCCACCGCGCTCGACGCGTTCGGCGGCATCGACGTGCTGGTCAACAACGCCGGGATCATGGACGGCATGACCGCGGCGGCCGACGTCACCGACGCGGAATGGGAACGCGTGCTGCGGATCAACCTGACCGCGCCGTTCCTGCTCAGCCGGGCGGTGCTCCCCCACCTGCTCGAACGCGGCAAGGGCGCGATCGTGAACACCGCGTCCGAGGCCGCCCTGCGCGGCAGCGCCGCCGGCACCGCCTACACCGTGTCCAAGCACGGCATCGCCGGGCTGACCAAGTCGCTGGCGATCATGTACCGGAGCAACGGGATCCGCACGAACGCCATCGCCCCCGGCGCGACGATGACCACCATCGCCAAGCAGCTGCCCGCCGAAGGCCACGGCCCGGCCACCATCGCGCCCTACCTGGCCAGCATCGGGCGCATCGCGGAGGCCGACGAGCAGGCCGCGGTGATCGTGTTCCTGGCCTCCGACGCCGCGAGCAATCTCAACGGCGTGATCCTGCCGGTGGACAACGGGTGGTCAGCCGTCTGACCCGGCCGGATCGCGGGGGTATTCGCCCTTGGCCCGTTCGGCCGCCGTGGCGGACAGGCCGAGCGCGACCATCGCCGCGCCGAGGCCCAGGTGCAGCCAGTTGTCCGCGTTGTTCACCGGGATGAAGTTGACCGGGCTCTCGTCGTCCAGTGCCAGCCCGTAGATCCACAGCACCAGGTAGAGCCCGCCGCCGACCATCAGGAAGGTGCGCGCCGGCCACGGCCCGGCGAACGCGGCGATGCCGAGCACGCCGAACAGCAGGTGGACCAGGTTGTGCAGCACCGAAACCTGGAAGGCGCCGAACAGCTCCGCCGCCGAGTGCGGCCCGGCGAAGTGCAGGTCGCCGCTGGTGATGCCGGGGATGAAGCCGAGCACCCCCACCACCAGGAAGGCGACCCCGACCAGCAGGGCGGCGAACTGGATCGGGCGTCGTGTGCGCGAAGTGGGCATGGTTTGCCTCCGTTCGGTCCTCCCCCGCTGTACCCGTTACGGTCGCCTTCACGCGGGAAGGACACCGATGCGCGTACTGACGTTCAACGCACTGGCACCGGAGCTGGCGGACTGGCCGCGGCGCCGCGAGGTGATCGCCGACGGCATCCGCGCGCTGGCGCCCGACCTGATCACCTTGCAGGAGGTGGACGACGAGATCACCGGGCTGCTCGGCCCCGGCTGGCACTTCGCCTGGCATTCCGGGCGCGACGAGTCCGGGGTGGGCGCGGTCGCGGTGAGCCGCTGGCCGCTCGGCGCGGTGCACGAACTGGACCTGCGACCGCCGGGCCGGGACATCCGGTCCGCCTGGTGCGCCACGGTCGTTGCCGAGGTGCTCGCCCCGTCGCCGCTGTGGCTGGTGCACCACAAGCCGAGCTGGCCGTACGGGTACGAGGCCGAGCGGGAACGGCAGGCGGTGGCGGCGGCGCGCTTCGTCGACCGGCTGGTGCCCGATCCGGCCGCGACCGTGGTGCTCGCCGGGGACTTCGACGCCGAGCCCGACTCCGCCAGCGTCCGGTTCTGGACCGGCAAGCAGTCGCTGGACGGCCTGAGCACCCGCTACGCCGACTCCTGGCGCGGCGGAGCCGGTCACACCTTCTCGCCGGAGAACCCGCTCGTGCGTGCCGGTGACATGCCCGCCGAAGCGGGCCGCCGGATCGACTACGTGCTGGTGCGCGCCGGAATCCACGGCCCGCCGCTCAAGGTGGTGAACTGCCGCCGCGTGTTCACCGAACCGGTCGGCGGAGTGCAGGCGAGCGATCACTACGGCGTGCTCGCCGAGTTCACCGAGCCACCACATCGACCCGGCTCGTTGAGAAGTCTCAAAGCTGGTTCCGCCGCGGGCTAGCATTGACGTTCATGGAGCTGAGGCAGCTGGAATACTTCATCGCGGTCGCCGAGGAGCGGAACTTCACGCGCGCCGCCGAGCGGGTGCACATCAGCCAGTCCGGGGTGAGCGCCCAGATCCGCCAGCTGGAACGCGAACTCGGCGCCGAGCTGTTCGACCGGTCCGCGCGCACCGCCACGCTGACCGTCGCCGGGAAGGCCGCGCTCGAACACGCCCGCACGGCGGTCACCGCCGCCGGTGCCGTCGGCCAGGCCGTGGGTGAGGTGACCGACCTGATCCGCGGCAGCCTCACCATCGGCATGGTCGTCGGGTGCACGGTGACGCCGTTGTTCGACGCGCTGGCCGCCTTCCACCGCGCGCATCCCGGCGTCGAGCTTTCGCTGCTGGAGGACAACTCCGACAAGCTCGTCGACGGCGTGCGCGACGGCACCATCGACCTCGCGCTCGTCGGCACCGCGGTGGACACGCCCGCCGGACTGGAGGCGATGACCATCGTCCGCGACCACCTGGTCGCCGTGGTGCCGCCGGACCACCCGCTGGCGGCGACTCCCCGCGTGCGCCTCGCCGAACTGGCCGAGCACCCGCTGATCTGCATGCCGCCCGGCACCGGCCTGCGCACGGTGTTCGACCTGGCCTGCGCCGCGCGGGAGCTGCGCCCGCGGATCGGCCTGCAGGCGGGCGCCGCCGACGCGATCGCCGACCTGGCCGTGCGGGGGCTCGGCGTCGCGGTGCTCAGCGAGTCGATGGCCGCCGCCTACACCGACCGGCTGGTCACCCGCCCCATCGAGGACGCCGGCATCCCGGCCCTGCTCGCGCTGGTCTGGAAGAACACGAGCAGCCCCGCGATCCGCGAACTGCTCCGGCACAGCAGGCGCGCGTTCACCGGCGAGGGCAGGATGAACGCGTGAAGTTCCGGACGAAGATCGAGCTGGAGGGCAAGACCGCGACCGGCTTCGAAGTGCCCGCCGAGGTGGTCGAAGCGCTCGGCGCCGGCAAGCGCCCGGCCGTCACGGTGACGCTGGGCCCGCACACCTATCGCAGCACGGTGGCGGTGATGGGCGGCCGGTACCTCGTCCCGCTCAACGCCGGGAACCGCACGGCCGCCGGGGTGTCGGCAGGCGACGAGGTCGAGGTCGAACTCGCGCTGGACACCAAGCCACGCGAGGTGGAGGTGCCCGCCGACTTCGCCGAGGCCCTGGCGGCCGAGCCCGCCGCCAAAGCGTTCTTCGACGGCATCTCCTACAGCGACAAGCGATGGCATGTGCTGTCGGTCGAAGGCGCGAAGAAGGCGGAGACGCGGGCGCGGCGCATCGAGAAGTCGGTCGGCATGCTCAAGGAGGGGCGGGCGCGCTAACCGCCTCCGCGACCCGGCGCGCCAGCGCGCGGGTTTCCTCGACCAACTCGGGCGGCCCCTCGACCCGGTACGCCACCCCGACCGCGGCAACGCTCGCCGCCAGCCACGCCCAGTCGTCGGTCCCGGTGACGTAGCGGCACCGGCGGTCGTCCACCGCGATCAGCGAACCCGCCTCCGCCCGCAGTCTCTCCGCGACCACCTCGACCGGGGCGTCGAAGTGCACCACGGCTCCCCCGGCGCGGGCGGTGCCGAACGCGGTCATGCCGTTCTCGGGCACCTCGCGCGGGCGGAAGGTGGTGCCCGGCACGTGGACCGCGGCGATCCGGTCGAGCCGGAAGGTGCGCCAGTCCTCGCGGTCGCGGTCGAAGGCGAACAGGTACCAGCGGCGGCCGAGCAGCACCTGGCGGTACGGCTCCACCCGGCGCCTCGACACGCCGTTCCGCGAGGTGTAGTCGAAGTCCGCGTGCCGGTGGGCTTTCGCGGCCGTGGCCAGGCCCGCGACCACCGCCGGGTCGGCCGCCGCCATCGGCCGCGCCGAGCCCTGCGTGGCCGACGAAACCGCCTCGGTCCGGTGCCGCAGCCGGTCCGGCAGCGCCTGTTCGAGCTTGCGCAGCGCGTCGTCGGCGCCCGGGTCGCCGGTGGCCAGCGCGGCGAACCGCAGGCCGACCACGGCGGCCACCGCCTCGTCGTCGGTGAACATCAGCGGCGGCAGCGCCCGCCCGGCCACCAGCCGGTAGCTGCCTCCGGGCCCGCGCGCGGACCGCACCGGATAACCGAGTTCGCGCAGCCGGTCCAGGTCGCGCCGAAGCGTGCGCGGAGACGTGCCGAGCCGCTCGGCGAGTTCGGCGCCCGGCCAGTCGCGGCCGCTCTGCAGCAGCGACAGCAGTTCCAGCATCCGTTCACCCGGCCCTCGCACGCGCCCAGAATAGTGGCCAGCTTCTGACCGCTTCGCCTCAGCGAGCGTCTTCGAGCAGCGCGCGGAGCGCGGCGGCGAACTGCGTGGGCCGGTCGACCGGTCCGAGGTGGCCGCCGGGGAACTCGGTCAGCGGCAGGCCGAGCCCGGTGGCCAGCGCCGCGGCGGCCCGGTAGGGCAGCTGGCCCCGCGAGTCGATCCCGGCGGCCGGGACCAGCCGCGGGCCTGCCTCGCCGAGCGCGGCGAGGTCGGCCTCGCTGGTCGCGAACGGCATCAGGATGTGCTCCAGGAACAGCGGTTGCAAGTCGCTGAGCTGCGCGAACAACTCCAGCAGCGCCGGTGTGGGCGGCTCGGGCGCGGTCTCGGCGTACCCGTCGAGCCAATCTCCGGGGTGGCGCAGTTCCGGCGCGTCCGCGACCGGCCGCGGAGCCGTCATGACCTCGGTCATCAGCCGGGCGGCTTCGTCCGGCTGCCCGGCGCGCGCGGCCGTCCGGACCGCTTCGAGCCCCTCCCGGTGCCGCTCGGCGTCCGGCAGGAGGCCGAGCACGGGTGGCTCGTGGACGATCGCGAGCCGGACGCGGTCGGGATGACGGGCCAGCAGTTCGAGCGTGGTGATGGCGCCGGCGCTGAACCCGAACACCGCGGGCGGCTCGTCGAAGAGCGCGTCGATCAGGCCGAGCGTGTCTTCGGCGTACAGCTTGGGGTGGTGGTCGCCCTGCTCGCCGCGCGCTGAGGCCAGCCGGCTGGACATGGCGACGACGCGGTGGCCGGCGGCCAGGTGCGCGGCGAGCGCGTCGAGCACGCCCGCGTGGCCGGAGCCGCCGGGCAGGAGCAGCAGCGGCGGGCCGTCGCCGCGTTCGAGGTAGTCGATGGGCGTGCCGTCGATGGTGAGGGTGCGGATGGTGTTCTCCTGTCTAGATCTTCGACCAGTTGGCCAGGGTGTGGTGGAGCGTGTCGACGGCCCGCCGCCACGAGGCGTCGATGCTGTGGTCGGCGGTGAAGCCGCCGGTGGCCTCCAGGTCGCTGAAGCCGTGCAACGTGCTGCGCAGCAACCGGACCGCGTCCGTGGCGTCGGGTTCCTCGAGGTCGTAGCCACGCAGCAGCGCGTAACAGACCTCGACGATGCGGGCCACGCCCGGCGACGCGGCGGCGCGTTCAGGTGACACCGGGTGCCGGGTCGCCGCGTATCGGCCGGGGTGCCCGGTCGCCAGCGCCCGGTAGGCGTCGGCGAAGGCGACCAGCGCGTCGTACCGGGACCGTCCCGCCACGGCCGCGCTCAGCGCGTCGGCCCATTCGGTGAGCGCACGCAGCGCCACGCGTTCCTGCAGGTCGGCGAGGCCGCGGATGTGCGTGTAGAGGCTGGCGTCACGCACCCCGAAGTGCTTGGCGAGCGCCGCCAGCGTCAGCTTCTCGAAGCCGATCTCGTCGGCGAGATCGGCGGCGGCGGAGACCAGGGCATCCGGGGTGATCCTCGCACGCGGCATCGGCTTCCTAACCTTCCTAGGTTTGGACCTAATATACCTAGGAACGCTCAGAAGGCAAGGCGGGCACGCACCTCCGCCGTCTCCGGCACACCGAGCGCTTCGAACACCCGCAACGCCTCCAGCCAATGCGTCACCGCCACTGGTTCGTCGCCGAGGTCCGCGCTCGCGTAGCCGATGCCCGCCAGCGCGCGGCCCCGCTCGTACGGCTTGCCGATCGCCTCCGCGACCGCCAGCCCCTCGCGGTAGTACGGCATCGCCTCAGCGGGACTGCCCGCTTCGCGGTACAGGTCACCGAACGCGGTGAGCACGCTGGCGGCCGCCAGCCGGTCGCCGGTACCCCGCACGACCGCGAGGCAGTTCTTGATGCAGTCGAAGGCTTCCGCCCGCCGCCCGAGCCGCCAGTACACCCGCGCCAGCGGGAACACCCCGGCCTGCAGCAGCCTGTTGCCGGTTTCCGCGGCGCCCGCCCGGACCCGCTCCAGGTAGCCCACCGCCCGCTCGTACTGGCCGAGCCGCGAGTACACGATGCCGGTGTTCAGGTGCGCCTCGAGCGCGTTCCGCCGGTCCTGCCCGCCGGTGGGCAACGCGAGCGCCTCGGTGAGATACGCGAGCGCGGCCTCGTAGTCACCGAGGAAGCAGTGCACCCGGCCGAGATTGGTGAGCGCACCGGCACAACCATCCACAGTGGACACCTCTGTCTCGCCGGCTTCGCGGTACCGGGCCAGCGCTTCGGCGAAGTGCCCGAGCGCCTCCTGGTAGCGGCCGAGCCAGGTGCACACCACGCCGAGGTTGAGCAGCTGCACCCGTTCGTACCGGACGGCACCGCTGCGCTGGTAACAGCGAAGCGCCAGGTGCATGTGCTCGCGCACGGTGTCAGGGTGCCCGAGCCGGTAGTGCACCGCGCCGAGGTACCGGTTGGCGTGGCCCTCTTCGAGCACGTCGTGCTGCTCGCGTGCCGCCATCAGCGCGTCCTGGTAGAGCACGAGCGCCTGCTGGTGGTGCGCGCCGGAGGACAGGTAGCGGAACAGCACGCCACCCAGGTGCATGGTGGCGTACGGCCTGCCCTGCCGGACGGCGAACCGCGCGGCCCGCACCAGGTTCTCCCGCTCGGCGTCCAGCCAGCGCAGCGCGTGTGCGGCGCTCTCGAACTCCGGTGTGCTCACCACCGGCGACTCGGGCACGAGACCGCCTTGCTCCAGTTGGTCCACCGCGGCCCGCGCGGTGTGGTGGTAGTGGTCGAGCAGCCGGGTCAGCGCCGCCTCCCGCTCGTCCAGGCGGTCGGTCGACGCGACGAGATCGGCGGCATACGCCGAAAGCAGGTCGTGCAGCTGGAACCGGCCGGGCGCCACCTCTTCCACGAGGTGCGCGCGGAGCAGCGCGTCCACCAGCGACCGGGTCGCCCGGTGCCCGGCATCGGCCAGCGCGGCGAGCGCGCAGGCGTCGACGTCCTTGCCGGGATGCAGGCCGAACAACCGGAACAACCGCTGGGCATCCGGCGAAAGCCGTTGGTACGACCAGGAAAACACCGTGCGCACGGCGGTGTGCCGATCGCCGCCCGCATCCAGCAGGTCCAGCACCGCCTGCTTCCCGGCCAGCTCCGAAAGCAGGTCGTCGAGGTTCCGACACGGCCGCGCGTTGACCTGCTCGGCCGCGATGCGCAGCGCCAGCGGCAGCCGGGCGCAGCGCTCGATCAACGCGGTTTCCGTGCCGGCCGCGGTGCCCGGCCGGTCCCCCACCAGCCCGCGGAACAACGCCAGCGCCTCGTCGTAGGGCAGGCGGCCGAGCCGGACCCGGTGCGCGCCCTCGCGGGCCACCAGCCCGGCCAGCGAATCCCGGCTGGTCACCACCACCGAGCAGGACGCACCGCCGGGCAGCAGCGGCCGCACCTGCTCGACGGTCCGCGCGTTGTCCAGCACCATCAGCAGGCGCCTGCCGTCGACCAGGGTGCGCAGCCGCGCGGCGCGCTCGGGCAGACCCGGCGGGATGGTCGAGCCGTCCATGCCGAGTTCACGGAGGAACGCGGTCAGCACGTCACCCGGCGCCATCGGCTCGTCGGGACCGTACCCCCGCAGGTCCACGTACAACTGACCGTCCGGGAACCGCTCCCGCGCACGATGCGCCCAGCGCACGGCCAGCGCGGTCTTGCCGACCCCGCCTTCCCCGACCACCGCCACGAGCGCGCCCGGCGTCAGCTCGTCCAGCGTGGCCAGTTCCGCCTCGCGGCCGCTGAACCCGCGCACGTCGTAGGGCAGCTGCGCGGGCGTCGCCTGCCGGGCCGTTGCCTCGGTGTCGATCGGCTCACCGGCGAGGATGCGTTGTTCGAGCTGCCGCAGTTCCGGGCCCGGCTCCTGCCCGAGTTCCTCGACCACCACCGCTCTCGCCGACCGGTACGCGGCGAGCGCGCCCGCCTGCTGGCCGCCGCGGTAGAGCGCGGTCATCAGCAGCCCGTGGAGCCGCTCCCGCAGCGGGTACCGCGCGACCAGCTCGGTCAGCTCGGCGATCACCGCGGTGTGGCGCCCCGCCGCCAGTTCCGCGGTGTACAGCTCCTCCGTCGCACGCAGCCGCTGCTCCCCCAGCCGCCGTGCTTCGTCGTGGAGCACCGGCACGTCGAGACCGCCGAACGGCGCCCCGCGCCAGATGCCCAGCGCCTCGCGGATCAGCTCGGCACCCCGCCGCGGGTCGTGCGCGGTGGTGTTGACGCCGTCCTCGATCAGCGTTTCGAACCGTTCGGCGTCCAGCTCGCCGGGCAGCACGGTGAGCAGATAGCCGTCTTGCTCCGACCGCAGCCGATCCGGCTGGGTGAACACCCCGCGCAGCCGGTGCACGTGGGTGTGCAGATTGCGCACCACGCGGTCGTCCCGCTGGTCACCCCACATCGCCTCGGTCAGCACACCGGCGGGCACCACGCGGTTCGCGTTGGCCAGCAGCACGCCGAGCAGCGTGCGCCGCAGCCGCCCCGCCAGCATCGCGTCACGCCCGGCGTCCCGCAGCCGGATCGTGCCGAGAACTTCGAACTCCATCACCAGGCCCCCCTGTTGACACCTGGCGACACAGCCAACAGCGGGTCAGTCCGTTCGCGCCACGAGTTTGCCCCAGCGGGAAAACATCGGCTGCGCTCAGTGGAAGTAGTGCCCGTCGAGCAGGCCCGCGCCGAGCTGCGTCAAACTGTGGACCACGGCCGCGCCCTGCCGCTCGCTGCGCAGCAGCCCGGCCTCGCGGAGCACCGTCGCCTGCTTGCTGGCCGCGCTGACCGACGTGCCGAGCAGGTGCGCGAGTTCGCTGGTGCTGCGCGGCACGCCCACCGCGCCGAGGCATTCCGCGCGCGTGCGGCCGAGCAGCTTGACCAGTTCCGGTGACACCGCGCGTTCGGCGGGCAGGCCGCCCGCGGCGGGGTAGACCAGCACCGGCACCCGCTCCGGGTCCATCAGGGTGACCGGCCGGTCGGTGCAGAAGTAGGCGGGCACCAGGGTCAGCCCGCGGCCCGACAGGTGCACCGTGCGCTCGACCGGGTACCGCATCAGCAGTTCGGCGCCGTCCCAGCCGACCACGCCCGGCAGCTCGGCGAGCATCTGCCCGACCCCGGCGGTGACCAGGGTGTCCGCCCGCCGCGCCCGGTCGGCGCCCACCACGCCCCCGACCTCCGGCCAGTGCGGCGCCACCAGCAGGTCGTGGGCCCGGCGGGTGGCCTCGGTGACGGCCTGGACCTGGCCGAGCCGCCCGGCGGCCAGGTCACCGGCCCAGCCGGGGGCCCGCCGATCGGCGAACACGGCCGCGACATCGGCACGCAACGCGGCCCGCGGCGTGCAGGCCAGCGCCTCGCACCCGGCCGCCACGTCGGTGATCCGGTCGCCGGGAGTCAGGAAGTCCGGAAACGGGCCGCGCCGCGGCACCAGCGAGAACATCGTGCTCAGCCAGCGCCGGGGCGCGTCGGCCTCGCGGAAGCGTCTCCTGGTCCGCTCCCGCCAGTCGGCCAGGCGCGCGGTCGCCGGGCGTTCCCGCGCGCAGTGCAGGCTCAGCACGGTCTCCCACATCGGGTCCGGCCCCGGCGCGACCCGGACCCGCTGCAGGTCGGCGCGCTCGAACACGATCCTCAGCAGCACCGCGTCCTCCCCTCGACGCCACGGTGACCACCGCACCGTACGCGCCGGGAGATCGGCGGGCCCGCCCAAACGACCGGATCAACCGCTGATCGGAAGCCTCAGCTCCGGCACCGGTGGGCGAGCACGGCCAGCCGCACCCGGTTGTCCGCGCCGGTTTTGCCCATCAGCGCGGTCACATGGGTTTTCACCGTGCTGACGGCCACGTGCAGGCGGGCCGCGATTTCGGCGTTGGACAGGCCGGCGCCGACCAGCGCGAGCACGTCCCGTTCCCGGTCGGTCAGCGAAGCGAGTTCCTTGGCGTCACCGGTTTCCCGGTGCGCGCCGACGGCCTTGCGCACCAAGCGGCGCAGCACCTCCGGGCTGAACGGCGACTCCCCCGCGGCCGTGCGCCGGATCGCGTCGAGCAGTTCCTCCGGCGGCGCGTCCTTGGTGAGAAAGCCGTGTGCGCCCGCGGACAGCGCCGGGTACAGGTGCTCGTCGTCGTCGAACGTGGTCAGCACGAGGATCCGCGTCCCGGGCCGCGTGGCGGTGATGCGCGCGGTCGCGGTGATGCCGTCCACGCCGGGCATCCGCAGGTCCATCAGCACCACGTCCGGCGACAGGCCGGCCACCTGCCGGATGGCTTCCTCGCCGTTCTCCGCCTCGCCGACCACCTCCAGGTCCGGGCTGCCCTGGCACAGCATGCGCAGCCCGGCGCGGACCAGCCGCTGGTCGTCGGCCAGCAGGACGCGGATCACGGCTCCGCCCCGGCCGGGATCGTCACGTCCAGCGCCCAGCCGCCGTCCCGGCCGCCCGCACTGACCCGCCCGCCGAGCAGCTCGACCCGCTCACGCATGCCGACCAGCCCGAAGCCCGGCGAACCGGGTCGCGTGCCCGTCCCGTTGTCGGTGACCACGATCCGCGCGCCGTCCTCCCCCGCCCGCACGGTCAGCGTCGCGCGCGGGCCGCCGTGCTTGACCACGTTCGTCAGCCCTTCCTGCACCACGCGCAGCACCGCGAGCCGGCGGATCGAGTCGAGCGCCCCCACCCCCGGGTCGATGTCCGCGTCCAGCGTCACCCCGGCCGCACGCGTGCGGTCGACCACCGCGGCGAGCGCGGTCGGCAGGCCGTCGTCCCCGGCAACCGCGGCACCGGCCGCGTCGGTCATCGACGCCGGATCGCGCAGCACGGTCATCAGCCGTTTCAGGTCGGCCAGCCCGGTCCGGGTGGTGGTGTGGGCCTGGGCGAGTGCCTCATCGACCGTCGGATCGCTGCCGCGCAGGTGGTGCCGGGCCGCGCCGACCTGCACCGCGATCGACGCCAGGTGGTGTGCCACCAGGTCGTGCAGCTCGCGGGCGATGGCCGTGCGCTCGGCGACGCGCGCGGCCAGCACGGCTTCCTCCCGGCGGCGGTCCGCCTCCAGCGCGACGCGCAGCACCGACCGGATGTACACGCCGAGCAGCACCGGGGGCGCGGTGGTCAGCAGCAGCGAAACCGGCGTCAGCAACGGGTCCAGGCGCGGTACGTACAACCACAGCTGCGCCACGGCGAACAACGCGGTGCCCAGCAGGCACGGCCACCCGTCGCGGCGCATCCACAGCTCGCCCAGCGTGATCATCGCGAGCACGAACATCACCGGCATCACCGCCTGCGCGCCCCCACCGTCCACGGCGAACAGCAGACCCGCTTGCCCGATGGCCGCGAGCAGCGGAATCCACGCACCCGCCGCCGTCAGCACCGAAGCGCCGAGGCCCAGCACCCAGTCGAGCCAGGTGACCGGCACCGGGCCGTGCAGCACGGCCAGGTAGGCGGCCGTCACCAGCACGGGCAGCACCCGCACCGGCAGCCATCGCAAGGTGGTCACGCCCCGACCTTAGGAACTCGCGCGCGGCCTCGCCTCCTCCCGCGGTAGGAGACGACCGTGGCTGCCGGTGGGAGGTGCGCGGCCGGTCGCGGCGCCACCGTGGAGCCCATGAACTTCGGTTTCCTGCTGCTGTCGGCCGGTCTGACCGCGTCGGCACTCGTGCCCTCCACGCCCGAATGGGTGCCCTGCGCGGACAATCCGGCCGCGTTGTGCACCACGATCGAGGTCCCGGTCGACTGGTCCGATCCGGACGGTGACCAGTTCGGCCTCGCCGCTGCCCGGCATCCGGCCACCGGGGAGAAACACGGCACGATCGTGTACCTGCCCGCCGGTCCGGGCAGTTCCGGTGTGGACGCGGTCAGCAACGAGCAGACACTCGGCATGCTGCTGCCGCCCCAGGTCGTCGAGCATTTCGACGTGGTCAGCTTCGACCCGCGCGGGGTGCGCCGGAGTTCGCCGGTGCTCTGCGACTCCGCACTGGTGTCCACTTTGTACCGCCCGGAACCACGCAACCAAGCCGAGTTCGAGGACCTGCTCGCCGCGCAGGCCGCCGTCGGCGCGGACTGCCGCGAACGCACCGGCCCGGTGTTCGACCACCTCGACAGCACGCAGGTGGCACGGGACGTGGACCGGCTGCGCGCCGTGCTCGGGGAGGACCGGCTGAACCTGTACGCGTTGTCGTACGGCACGGTGGCCGGTCAGATGTACGCCGAGCAGTTCCCGGAGCGGATCCGCACCCTGGTGCTGGACGGGGTGTACGACCACAGCGTCGACTCGGGGCGGTTCGCCGAGGTGAGCGCGCTGGCCGGGCAGGAGTCGTTCGACCAGTTCGTCGCCTGGTGCGACACCGATCCGGCGTGCTCGCTGCACGGCACCGACGTCCGCGCCCGCCTGGCCGCCCTGTACGACCGCGCCGAAGCGGGCACCCTGCCCGAGGCGGTGGACCCCGGCGAGCTGACCAGCCGGGTGGTTTCCCCGCTGACCCGGCCGGATCTGCCCGCCGTCGCCGCCGAAATCACGCGCCTGGAAGCCCCGGCAGCACCGGCGTCCCCGCGGACTCAGGGCGCGCCGAGCACGGAAACCATGCCGCTGCCCATTTTCCTGCAGTGCGCGGACAACCGGAACGACCTCGCTTCCTACGCGGACGTCGAAGAACTGGCTGCGCGCACCCGCGCGGTTGCGCCGGATGTGCGTTCGGGCGCCTACGACACCGCGACCCTGTGCATCAACCCGCCCGTGCCCGCCACCAACCCGCAACGCCCCCTCGACGCCGACGACGCGCCGCCGATCATGGTGCTGACCTCCCGCTACGACGCGGCGACGCCCTATCAAGGCGCCCAGCACGTCGCCGCGCAGCTGCCCGATTCGGTCCTGGTCACCTACGACGGCATGGGGCACGGGGCCGCCACCCGCTCGGACTGCACCAAGTCGTTGGTACACCGCTACTTCAGCGACACCACGCTGCCCACGTCCGCCACCCGCTGCTGACCACGTCGCGGTGTCACGAATGTGGCTTTCGGGACGCCAAACGTCTCGAAAGCCACATTCGTGACATTCGGGCAGACGGCCGGGCCATCCGACTACTTCGCCAGGCGCGCGGCGAGCAGTTCCTTCCCGCGCTCGGCGCCCTTCCGGCTCTCCTCCTGGGCCCTGCGGAAGAAGTCGGCGAGTTCGTTGTCCCCGTCCCGTTCGGCGTCCTTCGCGTAGGTTTCCATCCGCAGCGCGTTGGACAGGCACGCCTCGGTGAACCAGATGATGTTGTAGTGCTTGTCCTTGGTCCCGGTGACCTGGCCGGTTTCCTCGTGTGCCACCACGGGCTCCCTTCTCTTGTCCGTGGTCACCGCATACCCGCCACCGCCGGTTTCATGCGGGCACGGAGTCGGTCTCCCGGTTCCAGCTGCGATGCGCGGCCAACGCGGCGAGCAGCGACGCCCCGAACTCCTCGGGCAGGTCGCCCGCGGCAGCCGTCGTGGTGACCACTCCCTCGGCGTCCTCCGGCAGTCCGATCCGCCGCAGCAGCTCGACCCCGGAACCGAAGGCGGCCACCGGCTTCGCGTGCTTGTACGCCTCGGCCACGAAATGCATGGCATACCCGTCCCGCGCGAGCGTCCGCGTGCTCTCCGGGCCGCACGGGAGGACCACCGCGTCGTACAGCACCGACGCCATGGTGTTCAGCTGCCGGTCCACGCGCAGCGGATCCCCGTCACCGCCCGGGCGCAGTTCACCGTCGGCCGGGGCGAGCACCTCGGCCTCCACCTCGTGTGCTTCGAGAGCGGAGACCAGCCGCCGGATCCCGATCGTGTCGGCACCGTCGCCCGCCAGGATCGCCACCTTCCGCCCGTGCGGGGTCAGCCCGGGTTGGCCCAGCTGCGACAACGCCGCCGACCGCTTGCCGTGGTTCGCCCGGCCGGTCGGGGTGGGTTCCGCAACGCCGACACCCGCGGCGACGCGGACCGCCAGGTCGTGGTCGACCTCGTTGAGGTGCCCCACCACGGCCTCGCGGATGGACATCGTCTCCACCTTGCCGAGTTCGAAACGGAAGGCCGCGACGATGTGCTCGCGCTCGACCTCGCTCATGCTGTTCCAGAACAGCGTCGCCTGGCTGTAGTAGTCCTTGAAGCTCGGGCTCCGCTCGCGGATCTTGTGCCCCGACACGGCTTCGGTGTAGTGGTGGAACCCGCCCGCGTCGGCCAGCGCGGGGCAGCCGCCGCCGAGGCTGTTGCGGAAGTAGCTGGTCCGGCCGCGGTGGATGGCCTGCTGCCCGTACCCGTCGCGCTGGTTGGTGGCCACCGGCGCCACCGGGCGGTTGACCGGCAGTTGCGAGAAGTTCGGCCCGCCGAGGCGGATCAGCTGCGTGTCGAGGTAGGAGAAGTTGCGTGCCTGCAGCAGCGGGTCGTTGGTGAAGTCGATGCCGGGTACCACGTTCGCGGTGTGGAAGGCGATCTGCTCGGTCTCGGCGAAGAAGTTGTCCGGGTTGCGGTCGAGCACCAGGTGGCCCACCGGCCGCACCGGCACCTCCTCCTCCGGAATGATCTTGGTCGGGTCGAGGAGGTCGAAGTCGAAGGTGTGCTCGGCGTCCTCGGCGACCAGCTGCACGCCCAGCTCCCATTCCGGGAACCGCCCCGCTTCGATGGACTCCCAGAGGTCGCGCCGGTTGAAGTCGGGGTCCTTGCCCGCGATCTTCTGGCATTCGTCCCAGAGCAGCGAATGCGTGCCCGCCACCGGTTTCCAGTGGAACTTCACGAACGTGCCGCGCCCGTCGGCGTTGACCAGCCGGAAGGTGTGCACGCCGAAGCCCTGCATCATGCGGTAGCTGCGGGGCAGCGCCCGGTCCGACATCAGCCACATCATCATGTGCATGGTTTCCGGCTGCCGGGCGACGAAGTCCCACAGCGTGTCGTGCGCCGACTGCGCCTGCGGGATCTCGTTGTGCGGCTCGGGTTTCACCGCGTGCACGAAGTCGGGGAACTTGATCCCGTCCTGGATGAAGAACACCGGCATGTTGTTGCCGACCAGGTCGTAGTTGCCCTGGCGGGTGTAGAACTTCGTGGCGAAACCACGCACGTCGCGCACCGTGTCCGCCGAGCCGCGGGAGCCCGCGACGGTGGAGAAGCGCACGAACACCGGGATGCGTTCACCGCTGGTGAGGAACTCCGCGGTGGTGTACTCGCTCAGCGAGTTGTCATAGGCCTCGAAGTAACCGTACGCACCCGCCCCGCGGGCGTGGACCACCCGTTCGGGAATGCGCTCGTGGTCGAAATGGGTGATCTTCTCGCGCGCGTGGAAGTCCTCCAGCAGGGTGGGACCCCGTGCTCCGGCGGTCAGGGAGTCGTCGTCGTGGCCGGCCCGGACGCCCTGCTGGGTGGTGAGGACCGTGTTCCGCTGGTCTTCGCGGAACCGGTCGAGCTGTTCCTGTTTCGTGTTCTCGCGTGACTCGGTCATAACCCGCCGGGTGCCCGGGGGCCTCGCGCGTGAAACGCCTCAACGCCTCAGTGGCTGGCGCTCAGTTCCCCGCTGAGCTTGCCGTGCATGACCGCGCTGTGCTTGTTGAGGCCGACGATCTCCACGGTCTTGCCGCGTGCGGCGTACTTGGTGGTGATCGCGTCGAGTGCGGCCACCGTGGAGGCGTCCCAGATGTGGGCATCGGTGAGGTCGATGACCACGTTGTCCGGGTCGTTCGCGTAGTCGAACTGGTAGACCAGGTCGTTGCTGGAGGCGAAGAACAGCTCACCGGTGACCGCGTAGACCACCTGCCCGCCGCCGGGATCGGTGACCGCGCTGACCTCCACCAGGTGCGCGACCCGGCGGGCGAAGATGACCATCGCGGTGATCGAGCCGACCACCACCCCGATCGCGAGGTTGTCGGTCGCCACCACCACGGCGACGGTGATCACCATGACCGCGATCTCCCCGGCCGGCATCCGCTTCAAGGTGGCCGGGGCGACGCTGTGCCAGTCGAAGGTGCCGAAGGCGACCAGCACCATCACCGCGACCAGTGCCGCCATCGGGATGTCGGAGACGACCGGGCCGAACACGATGCACAGGATCATCAGGAACACCCCGGCCAGGAAGGTCGAGAGCCGGGTGCGGGCACCGGCGGTCTTGACGTTGATCATGGTCTGGCCGATCATCGCGCAGCCGCCCATGCCGCCGAAGAAGCCGGTCACCACGTTGGCGATGCCCTGCCCGATCGCCTCGCGGGTCTTGTTCGAGTGGGTGTCGGTGATGTCGTCGACCAGTTTCGCGGTCATCAGCGATTCCATCAGCCCGACCAGCGCGAAGGCGAACGCATACGGCGCGAGCAGCGCCAGCGTGTCGAAGGTGAACGGGACCGCGGGCAGCCCGGGGACCGGGAGCGAGTCCGGCAGCGCGCCCTTGTCCCCCACCGTGGGCACCGCGACGCCCGCGGCGATCGTCAGCGCGGTCAAGGCCACAATGGACACCAGCGGCGCCGGAACCACCTTGGTGAGCTTGGGGAACAGCACCATGATCCCCAGTCCGGCGGCGAACAGCGGGTACACCGGCCACGGCACGTCGATCAGCTCGGGCACCTGCGCCAGGAAGATCAGGATCGCCAGCGCGTTGACAAAGCCGACCATGACGCTGCGCGGCACGAACCGCATCAGCCGGGCGACGCCGAGCGAGCCCAGCACGATCTGGCACAGCCCGCCCAGGATCACCGTGGCGATGAGGTAGCTCAGGCCGTGCTCACGCGCCAGCGGGGCGACCACGAGCGCGATGGCCCCGGTGGCCGCGGAGATCATCGCCGCGCGGCCGCCGGCGATCGAGATGACCACGGCCATGGTGAACGAGGCGAACAACCCCACGCTGGGATCGACACCGGCGATGATCGAGAACGAGATCGCCTCCGGGATCAGCGCCAGCGCCACCACCAGCCCGGCCAGGATCTCGGTGCGCGCCACCTTCGGTGACAGCCACGACGGTCGTGCGACGGGAAGCAGGGAACTCAGCACAGGAAGACAACCTGACGGGCTCGGGCGCCGGGGGCGCGGACAGCGCCACCCAGGGCGGCAACTCTCACGTTACGTTAGATGAGAGATGCACCGACCGTGCAGACGCCCCGGGCGAAGTGAGGCCAGGATCACCCGGAGTTGACCAAGAGCCGTCCCCGTCACCCGAACGAGAAGCCCGCCGACTCTGCCCTAACGTGACTGTTGGTCCAGCGCGGACGAGCGGAGAGGTGCGGGTAGTGGGCATGGCGTCGGCCACGGCACCGGAGGTGACCCGCGCGGACGAGCCCCGGACGCGCACCCGGCGGAGGTCGTTTCCGCGGTGGTGGCCGGCGTTGCCGCTGGCCACGATCGCGTTCGCGCTGGCGATCCCGTTCGCGCCGGTCAAGGCCGAGCAGGTCGAGGTGTCGTGGCCGCGAGCCGGGCAGCCCGCGCACTCTTCGGTGGCGATGTTCCTGCCGTACCGCCCGCTGAGCCTGGACGTCACCGTGGGCTGCACGGCGGTCACCGCCGCCGCGCCCGGCGCGACCACCACCGCTTTCTCGACCTTCCCCGCCGACTCCGCCGACGCCCGCCAGGGGCTGGCACTGCAGATCCGCGACCGGCAGCTGGTGGGCGTCTTCGACGATCGTGAGTACCCGCTCGGGCCGGTTCCGCCCGGCGGTTGCGAATACCGGGTGCACGCCGAAGGCAACGAGCTGCGCCTAGCCGTGTCGTCCCCCACCGGGGAACGGGAACTCGTGCGGGCCGAAGCGCTGGTCCCGCAGGTGGTCGCGTTCGTGACGGACCTGCCCGCCGGCGGATCGGCCGGTGCGGTGTCGGCTCGCGCGCAGGCCGACGCCCGGTTCCAGACCTCGCCCACCCCGCTGAAAGTGGTGCTGATGGCCGGGTTCGCCATCGGCGCGCTCGGCTGCGTTGTCGCCGGGTTCAGGATTTTCGGGCAGCGGCGCGGTGATCCCGGGACGAAGCTGCCGTGGCGCGCGGACGCGGTCTGGACCGGGCTGGTCGGCGCCGGGATCGCCGTCTGGGGTGTGCTGGGCCCGCAGACCGTGGACGACGGCTGGTTCCTCGGCATGCACCGCAATCTCGAGGCGTCGGGGTTCGCGGGCGACTACTACATGGCGCTCAACGCCGCCGAAACACCGGCGATCCTGCTGCAGTACCTGTTCGCGCCGCTGTTCCAGGTGAGCTGGGCGCCGCTGATGACGCGGGTGCCCGCCATGGTGGCCGGGCTGGCGATCTGGCTGCTGGTCCTGGGCATCACCCGGCTGCTGCGCCGGTACACCGAGGCTCCCCGTGTGCCCACCGCGTTGCTCGCCGCGGCGTTCGCCGTGGTGTGGATGTCCAGCGGGGTCGGCCTGCGGCCCGAGCCCTTTGTGGTGCTGTGCACCGGGATCAGCGCCTACACCGCGGTCCGGGCGCGGCTGGGCGGCAATCCGGGCTGGCTGGTGGTCGGCGGGCTCGCGGCGGGCGCGTGCTTCGCGGTGACCTCGACCGGCATGCTCGCGCTGATCCCGCTGGTGGTCGGCGTGCTGTTCACCGCGGGGCGGTCACTCGGCACCCAGCGCACCGTGGTGCTGCTGGCGTTGGTGGCCGCCGCCGTGGCCGTGGCCTCGCCGCTGGTCTTCCTGAACTCCGGCATCGGCGGTTTCGCCGACTCCGCCGGCGCCCGCTACTGGTACGGCGCCGCGCAGAGCTGGTACGGCGAGTTCAGCCGCTACCAGATGCTGCTCGGCGGGGTGCCCGAGGACTTCAGCTTCGAGCAGCATCCCGCGCGCCGCCTGCCGGTGCTGCTGAGCATCGCGCTGCTGGTGATCGTGGTGGTGCTCAGCCCACGGCACCAGCCGGGGCACACCTTCTCGGGCGTGTTCAGCTGGCCGTTCGCCTGGCTCGGGCTCGGCCTGGCCGCGCTGCTGCTCACCCCCACCAAGATCGCCTCGCACTTCTCGGCGCTGGACTTCTTCTCCGCGCTGGTGATCGCCTACGGCCTGGCCGCGCTGCCCCGCGCCTTCGCCCGCGAACGAGCGGGCTGGGTGATCCGGTTCTCGGCGCTGTTCATCATCACCGTCGTGCTCAGCCTCGTCTGGTACGGGCCGAATTCGTGGTGGGCCTACCACCGGTTCGGCATGCCGTTCCTCGACCAGCACCTGGCCGGCGGCCTGCTCGCCAGTCCCGCGGTCCTGGTGCTCGGCGGCGGCGCGGTCGCCGGGGCCTTCCTGCTCTGGCAGAAGCACTCCGGCCGCCGCGGCGCCGACGCGCAACCGTGGCACACCCGCCTCGCCGGATGGACCGCGCTGGTCATCGCCGGGGGTTCCGTCGTCGTCATGCCGGTCGCGCTGGTGGCCCTGCACGGCAAGGCCGCGCTCAACCAGCACACGACCGGTTCGTGGTCCCCCGTGCACACCAACCTCGCCTCGATCACCGGGCAGACCTGCGGGGCCGCCGACGCCGTCCGGCTCGGCGACGGCAGCACCCTCACCGAGCGCATCGGCCAGGCATCCGGCCCGGCGCTGGTCGACTGGCCGATCTCGGTCTGGTACCCGTGCGCCCGGCTCCCCGTGCTCGCCGACGGACTGGTCGAACCACCCGCGCTGCTGCTGCGCGCACCCCACCAGTACGGCTACCACGGCGACCTGACCCGCAGCTACCGGCCCCACGGCGGCGCCTTCGCCCCACTGGAATCCGTGGCGACCTACCGGGAAACACCCGCCGCCCTCACCGGCCACGCCGATCCCGCCGCCTGGGGCACGCTGTCCGAAGTCCACTACCGCTACCCCACCGACGGCTTCGACAAGCAGGTCACCACCACGACAAAGCCCGGCTGGTGGCGAGGCCCCACCTACGCCAGCGAGGACTACACCGGCCAGCCCGCACCCTGAGCCAGGCCGCGGCTCAGTGCCGCGACTTCAAGGCCAGGATGTGCGACCGCAGCAGGACCTCGAACTCCTCGGCGATGGCCAGTTTCGCCCGCAGCTCGGCGCGTGCCTTCGCGGTGGCCTCGCGGAATTCGACCAGCCGCGCCGCCGGGTCCTCGATCTCCGGGCAGCCCGGCGTCGGGTCGAGGATCGCCAGCAGGTCGCGCATCTCCTCCAGCTGGAAACCCAGTGGCTTCATCCGCTTGATCAGCTGGAGCCGGTCGATGTCCGGTTCCGTGTACAGCCGGAATCCGCCCTGGCTGCGTGCGCTGGGCACCACCAGCCCGACTTCCTCGTAGTACCGGATCGTGCGCAGCGACAGCCCGGTGCGCTCGGCGACCTCGCCGATCTGCATCCGCTCGCCCACCCGATACCTTTCTCGACCAGGCCTTCCGCTCCCCGGTGAGGCTGGCGCGACAATACCGTCACGGCGTGGACGCGGTGCGGAGGCCGGGCCGGTGGGTGTTCCTAGGTGAGCGCGTCGATCATGGCCTCGGCCATCGGGGCGCTCGACGCCGGGTTCTGGCCGGTGAACAGGTTCCGGTCACGGACGTTGTACGGCTGGTAGGCCGGGCCGCTGGTGTGTTCCGCGCCCAGCTCACGCAACCGGCTGGCCAGCAGCCACGGCGCGCCTTCCGCCGTGCCGAACAGCCGTTCCTCCTCGTCGGTGAAGGCCGCCATCTTCCGCCCGGCGAACAGCCACTTCCCCTCGGCGTCCACAGCGGACAGCAGCCCGGCCGGGCCGTGGCAGACGGCGCCGATCACCTTCCCGGCCGCGTCCGCCGCGGTGAGCAGGCGGCCGAGGCCGGGATCCTGGTGGAGGTCGACCACCGGGCCGTGCCCGCCGGGCAGCACCACCGCGACGTAGTCGTCGATGTCCACCTCGTCGAGCTTGCGCAGCGGACCGAACTCCCGCAGGGCGCGTTCGGCGTGCTCCACATACCGGCCGCAGTCCGGACCGGCGATCTCGGGGTCGGCGCTGTGCCGGTCGAGTGGCTGCCGCACACCACCGGGGGAAGCGAAGTCGACGGTGAAGCCCGCCTCGGCGAACTTTTCGTGCGGTGCGGCCACTTCCTCGGCCCAGTACCCGGTGGCGTAGGACGAGCCGTCGGTCCGCTCCCAGGTGTCGGCCGCGGACATGACGATCAGGATCTTGTTCACGAGTTTGTCCTTTTCCGCTGGTTCGGTCCACACCAGCGTGGCTCAGCGGAACCGGCTCCGGGGGCTCATCTCGCGCCCGGTGCGACCTCGGATCCGGCAACCTAGGACGCACAGGTCCAGTCACGAACCGGGCCGCGTCGGCAACAATGGGTTCCGTGGCCGAGAACAATCGCGAACTCGCCGACTTCCTGCGGCGGGCCCGTGCCCAGGTGGATCCGTCGCGGGCGGGCCTGCCCGCCGACGAGCGCGTGCGCCGCGTGCCGGGCCTGCGCCGTGAGGAGGTCGCCCGGCTGGCCGGTGTGTCCACCGACTACTACGCCCGGCTCGAACAGGGACGGCGCATCACGCCGTCGGCGGCCGTGGTCGAGGCGATCGGCAGGGCGCTCGGGCTCGACGCGGCCGGACGCGCCCATCTGGAGGACCTCATCGGGCTGTCCGCGGCCCCGGCGGGCCGTCGAGCCCGGGACGTGCAACGCGTGCGGCCGGGCCTGTACCAGCTTCTCGACTCGCTGGACGGCGAGCCCGCGCTCGTGCTCGGGCGCCGCACCGACGTCCTGGCCGCCAACCGGATGGCGAAGGCGTTGTTCACCGACTTCGACCGGCTGCCACCGGCGCGGCGCAACTACGCCCGCTGGATGTTGCTCGACGAGGACGCCCGGTCGCTGTTCGTGGACTGGCCGGAGCAGGCCAGGGCGGCGGTCGAGAGCCTGCGGTTCGAGACCGGCCGCGACCCCGCCGACCGCGCCACCGCCGAGTTGGTCGCCGAACTGGGCGAGCGCAGCCCTGAGTTCGCGCGGTGGTGGGAGCAGCACCGCGTCCATCAGCGCACCCACGGTTCGAAGCGCCTGCGCCACCCGGTCGTGGGCGACCTGACCGTCGAGTACGAAAGCCTCACTCCGCCCGGCGATCCGGACACGACCCTGTTCGTCTACACCACCGAGCCGGACTCCCCGTCCCGGCGGGCGATGAACCTGCTCGCGAGCTGGACGGCCCAGGGACCCGAGCGCGCTGCCCCGGCCGGACCTTGACTTCCCGCCCGCGGTGCGGGCTATGGTGAGTTCTGGGAGCGCTCCCGGCTTCCGGTCCGAGGACATCGAGAAGGAGCGAGTGATGGCCCGAGTGCTGATCCTGACCGGCGACGCCGCCGAGGAACTCGACTCGATGTACCCGATCTTCCGGCTGCGCGAGGGCGGGCACGAGGCGGTGGTGGCCGCTCCCACCACTCGCGCGGTGAAACTGGTCGTGCACGACTTCGAACCCGATTGAGGTTTTCTCAGTAGTGGGTGTTGGGGGTGGTGGGAACGAGGACGGAGAGCCTTGCTAGGACTGGATTTGCGAAGATCAAGTCCGACCGCGAAGGCTCTCCGTGACCTCCTATCGTGCCACGCTCGATGTCGACCGCCCGATCGGCCAGTACCTCGCCCAGCTCCTGGCCGACGAACGCGCCCGCCGCGGCACCCGCACCGGCCGCCGGGCACTAACGGTCTGGGGCCACGCCGTGCTGGTCCTGCGCTGGCTCCGCGACGCCACCCGGGTGAAAAACCTCGCCACCGACAACCACATCGGCCTGGCCACCGCTTACCGCTACCTGCACGAAGGCCTCACCGCACTGGCCAGCCAAGCCCCCGAGCTGCCCGACGTGCTGGCCCAGCGCCTGGCCGCCGGGGACACCCACCTCATCCTCGATGGCACCCTGGTCCGCACCACCCGCGTCGCCGGCACCGTCGGTAAAACCCGCGGCCGGACCGCCGGTAGCCGGGTGCATCGCTGGTACTCCGGCAAACACCGCGCCTTCGGCGCCAACATCCAGTTCCTGGCCACCGCCGACGGATTCCCCCTGTGGTGCTCCGAGCAGCTACCCGGCACCGTCAACGACCTCACCGCCGCCCGCACCCACGGCATCATCGGCCCACTCTGCGCCGCCGCCGCACACGGCCTGACCATCCTGGCCGACAAGGCCTACCACGCCGCCGGGATCGGTATCCGCACCCCGTTCAAAGGCGCCCCCGGCAACCACCCCCTGCACGGACGGCCGCTGCACATCGACCAGCACAGCCACAACACGCTCCACAACAGTCTGCGGGCCCGCGGCGAACGCGCCGCCGCCCTGCTCAAAACCCGCTGGAGAGCCCTCCAGCGGGTCACTCTCAGCCCCAGCCACATCGGCACCATCATCAAAGCGGCCCTGGTACTCACCCAACTCGAGCACCAAGACCGCTACTGAGAAAACCTCATTGTGACGCCTACACCGAGAAACCCGGACATCTGCTGCCCGTGGACCTGCCGTTCGGCGAGGTCGACCCGGCGGAGTTCGACGCGCTCGTCATCCCCGGTGGACGCGCACCGGAGTACATCCGGACCGATCCCGACGTGGCCCGCATCGTCCAGTACTTCTTCGACCACGAGCTGCCCGTCGGCACCATCTGCCACGGCGCCCAGGTGCCCGCCGCGCTCGGCCTGCTGCGCGGCCGCACCACGGCGGCCTTCCCTCCCCTGAAGACCGACGTGGAACTGGCGGGCGCGACCTTCGCCGACGCACCGGACGTCGTCGACGGCGCGATGGTCTCCTGCCGCGGCTGGCCCGACCTGCCCGAGTGGTCGCGCGCGTTCATGCGGGTGCTGGAGAAGTCAGCGCGGTGAAGAACTTCCACACCTCACCCGCCGTCCAGGTCTGCCAGCCTGCACAACCGCACCCGTCGATGGGCGCCGGGGTGTGCCCGCCGTCGAACGCGGCCCACACCACCGGGTATCCCGGCAGGCAGCCGGAATAGGCGGTCACCACGTGGCTCCGGCTGCCCGGCGCCGGTTCGGGCGGGTTCTGCGCCGTGCAGCCGTTGTTCTTCACGAACCGGTCGCGCAGCGCGCGCCCCTGCGAAATGTTCAGCACCGTGTCCCCGAGCCCGTGGATGCCCAGGTACGCGATGGGCTGGGTGCCGCCGGCACACCCGCTCAGCTGCGCGCCCGAGTAGACGGCGACCGCGCGGAAGACGTTCGGCCTGGCACACGCGAGCGCGTTGCTCATCCCGCCGCCGTAGCTGAACCCCATGGCGAAGCGCTGGGCCGTGTCCACGCAGAGCGCCGCGTCGAGCTGCTTGATCATGTCGTCGGTGAAGGTGACGTCCTCACCGCCGGAGTTGGCCCAGCCGTTGCTGATCCCCTGCGGTGCGACGAAGATCGTGCTGTTGTTCGCCAGGCGCCGCTGGCCGTAGTAGGCCCAGTTCGCCCCGTCGGCACCACCGGAGTCGACCTCGTTCGCGGTACCGCCCCACCAGTGGTAGCCGAAAACCAGCCGGTACGGGTGGTTCCGGTGGTAACCGTCCGGCAGCCGCAGGATGAAATCGCGGTTCTTCCCGCCGCTGGAAATCGTGTGGTTGCCGCTCGCCAGCGCCGGCGCCTTCCCGCACCCGGCGGAAGCGGCCGCCTCCGCTGGCGTCGTGGCGGCGGCTGCGGGCCCCGCGGGCAGGACAAGCAGTGCCGCGACGGCGGCGGTTCCCAGCCAGGACCGGTGTTTCACCATCGTGAACTCCCTGTCGTCAGCAGGTGGAATTGGTCTGGGTGAGCAGGCCCATCCGCCAGGGCAGCTTGAGGTAATCACCGCCCGAGCCCGGCGCCATGCCCTGGTACACGTATTGCAGGTGGCACGGGTTGATGGTCAGGGTCTGGTCGTTGCTGGCGCGCACCAGCTCCCCGTGACTGATGTCGTGGGTCCACACACCGCCGGGGAAGGTGACGTTGTTCTTACCGGCGAACGGGTTGCTCTCCGTGGCCGCGAGCGGGGTCCAGGTCCCGGTGAGGCTGCTGGAAGTGAACGAGCGGAAATAGCGTCCGTTCGCGCCGATCGCTTCCTGGATCAGCAGGTACTGGTTGGCACCGGCCACCTTGTACACGTTCGTCGCTTCGAACAACGCGTACTTGGCATCCGACAGCACGATCTGGGTGTTGCCGAAACCGTTCGGGAAATTCGCCATGGTCGTCTGCGCGCGGTAGATGTGGCCGTTGTCGTCGCTGAAGAACAGGTAGCAGTTCGCGCTGTCGCAGATCACCCAGAAGTCGATCCACTGGCCGTCGCCCTTGTTCTGCGTGACGATCGGCGGTTCCTGCGCGATGAAGGTGCGCGGTGCCGACCACGACCGCGGATCGGCCGGATTGGTGCTGGTGGAATAGGTCGGCGGCGCCGTCTGGTAGACCAGGTACCACAGGTTCTGCGGGGCGAAGTGGAACAGCTGCGGCGCCGCGCGATAACCGGGGCCGATCGCCGAGGCGGTGTCCAGATACGTGTGCGGTGCCGCGGCGGCCTGCGACCAGTCACCGAAGTTGTAGTTGACCAGTCCCCAGCCGGACGGGCTGGCGGTGGTGGCGTACACCACCCACTGGTTGTTGTGCCGCACCACGGTGAAGTCCTTGACCGCCAGCGCGCCGGGGTGCTGCGCGTCCGGCTTCGGCCCGGCCAGCACGCCGCTCGAAGACCACTGGAAACTCGACGGCAGCGCACCGCCGGGGGCGCTGGTGACCGGGACGAGCTGCCACTGCTGGTTGGTGCCGCCGTGGTCGGCGTACTGGACCACCCGGCCGCCGTCGGCGGTGGAGCCGCCCTGGACCTCGACCGCTTTGCCGCTGTTCCGGTTGAGCAGGCGGACGTGCCCGTCCGGGGAGTCGGCCAGCCGGAACTGCTGGTTGGTGGTGTTGTGGTCGGTCCACTGCACGATGTTCGCGCCGTCGGCGGTGGAGAAGTTGTACACGTCGAGCACCTTGCCCGAGTGCCGTGCCTTGACCCGGTAGTACCCGCCGCCCGAGTCGACGAACTGGAACTGCTGGTTGCCGCTGTCGGCGCGGCTCCACTGGTGCAGTTGCGCACCGTCCGAAGTGGACACCCCGGACACGTCGAGCACCTTGCCGCTGTTGCGGTTGACCAGCACGTACCACGCGTTCGGATCCACGGTCGCCGCTCCCGCCGCCGTCACGCCGACGCCGAGCAACGCGCCGGCCAGCATCACCATCACCGCGGCGAATGCCGCCGATCGTCGTCCCCGCCGGAGACTTCCCACGCCGAGCATGCATTCCTCCTAGCGCCGAAGGTGCCGCATGTGAACGCTAACACTGCCGCCACAGCGGAACAAGCCGCAATCTTCGCGATATACCGCGAAACTTTCGATAACGGAGCGTCAGCGTCTATTTTGGACAATCAATCGGCCGATTGACGGTTCGCGGTGTGAGCGGTAACACTCACTGGGTACCGCACGGCAGCCGGGGGTGGTCCATGGGCACGACGGACAATGGCGCGGCGTTCCCGCGCCGGAAGGCGCTCGGGCTCGCGGGCGCCGCAGGCGCGGCAGCACTCCTCGGTGGCTCCGGCCAAGCCGCAGCCACACCGGGCACGGCAGCCACGCCAGGCTCAGCCGGGCCAGACGCGGCCAGCTCAGCCTCGGCCGCGCCAGGCAGCCCGGCCGCGGGCACGGCGGCCACCCCCGCCACCCCACTGCCCATCGCACCTAGCGGGGCCTGGTGCTGGTTCGGCGGCCCCAGAGCAGTCCACCACCGCGGCCGCTGGAGACGCACCTATCTCGGCTACATCACCGATTCCGGCGCCATCACCGTCGCCCAGTACGACCATGCGAACGCCCGCCTGTCCCAAACCGTGCTCGCCGAGGGCTTCGAGATCGACGACCACAACAACCCGGCGATCCACGTGCTGCCCGACGGCCGCCTCGAGGTGTACTGGACCGCGCACGCGCGGAACATCCCGCTCTACTACCGCCGCTCCACGCTTCCCGAGGACATCACCGGCGGCTGGGAACCAGCCCGGACGATCACCACGAACACCGAGGGCCAGTACGGCTGGACCTACACCAACATCGCCCAGCTGACCGCCGAACAGAACAGGAAGTACCTGTTCTGGCGCGGCGCCGACTTCAACCCCGCCTTCAGCACCACCGACGGCGACGACCGGTGGACCGAAGCCCGCTCGCTCATCCAGGTCCCCGGTCAGCGGCCGTACGTGAAGATGTGCACCAACGGCCGCGACACCATCCACTTCGCCTTCACCGACGGGCATCCCCGCAACGTGCACACCAGCATCTACTACATGTACTACCGGGCCGGGCACCTCCACCGCGCGAACGGCACCCGGATCGGCCCGCTCGGCACTCCGGTCAGCCCCGCCCAGGCGGACAAGGTCTACGACGCGACCGGCCGGCCCAAGTCCTGGATCTGGGAAATCGCCACCGACCGCCGCGGCCGGCCGGTCCTGGTCTATGCCAACTTCCCCGCCGACACCGACCACCAGTACCGCTACGCGCGCTGGGACGGGCACCGCTGGCACGACCACTGGATCACCGCCGCGGGCGGTTCGATCAGCGCGGACGGCAAGGAACCGAACTACTCCGGCGGGATCTCGCTCGACCACACCGATCCGTCGAAAGTACTGCTGTCCCGGCAGGTTCCGGGCGGCCGTCACGAAGTCGAACGCTGGCGTACCCCGAACGGCGGCCACACCTGGACGAGTGAACCGGTGACGCGGGGTTCCACCGAGCTGAACGTGCGACCCTTCAAACCCGTCGGGCTGCCCGGTGACGGCCCCATGAGCGTGCTCTGGATGGCCGGTGAGTACCCGAGCTACGTCGGCTACCGCACCCGCATCATGGCACTGGGCGACACGCTCTGAGCGGCCGTGCGGCGCCGGCCCGGGGGAAGACCGGCGCCGCACGCGGCCTACGGGATCAGCACGAGCCGCCGGCCGCCCATGTCGGTGCGTTCCCAGGCCTTCTCGATCTCGGCCAGCGGCACCGTCTCGATGTCCATCCGGAGTTCGCCGCTGGCCGCCCGCGTGGTGAGTTCGCGGTGGAAGCTGGCCCCGAGATCGGCCATCGGCTCCAGCGGCGCGGGAATGTTCGGCCGCAGCGTCACCCCGGTCCGGCGCAGCCAGTCCGCGTGCAGGTTCACCTTGCTGCCCGCGCTGTTGCCAAGCTGGATGTAGCGGGTTTCCACGGTCGGGAACAGGTGCCGCGGCAGTGACGACAGCAGCACCTCCGCCGGGTGCCCCCACAGGTAGTCCATGATCACGTCGAAGCCCTCTTCACCGGCTTCCTTCGCGAACGCGGCGGCCAGGTCCTCGTCGGGCTGGTCGATCTGGATGGTCGCGTCCACACCGAGGTCGTGCAGCGACTCCAGCACCTCGGGATTGCGGCCGGCGCCGATGACCCGCTTCGCGCCGAGGATCTTCGCGATCTGCACGGCCAGCTTCCCGGCGAACCCGGTGGCGCCGAGCACCAGCGCGGTCTCCCCCGCGGAGAACTTCGCCGTCCAGTTGTAGGCCGCCCACGAGGTCAGGCCGGGGTTGTACAGCGCCGCGGCGGTGACGTCGTCGACGCCGTCGGGCAGCGGCACGCACATCGCGCTGCGCGAGACCGTGTACTGGGCCATCGAGCCGTTCGGCGACCGGGCGAAGAACGCCACCCTGGTCCCGTCCTCCAGCCTGCCCACGCCCTCCATGCCGCAGACGCTCGGCAGGGTCATGCCGCGCCCGTAGTCCGGATTGCTCGCGGCGAGCCGGGCGACCGGCGGCAGCGCGGCCGCCGCCACCTCGACCAGCACCTCCCCTTCGCCGGGGGTCGGCTCGGGGAACTGCTCGAAGCGGGGAGCCTCGCCGAAGTTGCGCAGCACTGCGGCATCCATGGTGCATTCCTCCATCAGTGTGGTGCTTGGTGGTCCCGTCCCGGTGGACGGAGGTCAGTCCCGCGCCTGCGCGAGCACGCCGTGGATCAGCGGCAACCGGCCACCCAGCCGGTAGAGCAGCTTCCATTCGGCGATCGAGAGCCCGGCGCCCGCCATCAGCTGGTCGAGTTCCGGCGGCGTGTGCACCCGGCTGCGGGTCATGGTGATCGCGAAGAACGGGCGGAGCCAGCCGATCGCGAAGTGGTCGGCGAGGTAGAACCGCCCGCCGGGCGCCAGCACGCGGCGCACCTCCGCCAGCCCCTCGGCCCGGCTGCGCCAGTGGTGGAAGCAGATGGTGCTGACCACCAGGTCGAACTGGCCGTCGTCGAAGGGCAGCTGCTCGGCTGGTGCCTGGACGAAGGTCATCGGCACCTCGCTGGTGACCTTGGCCTTCGCCTCCTCGATCATGCTCGGGGCGATGTCGATGCCGAAGGCTTCGGCGTCGGGGAAGTGCGAAGCCAGGCCGTGCAGCAGCATGCCGGTGCCGCAGCCGACGTCCAGGATCCGGACGGGCTTGGTGCCCGCGCCCGCGATCCAGTCCTGGAGGTTGTGGTGGATCTCGTTGCGCACCTTCTGGATCTTGCTGTCTTCGTAGGTCTTGGCCCACTCGTCATAGCGCTCGACATCGCGGCGCTGCGCGTGGTTGCTCATCGGATGGTCACCTTTCCGTCGCCGGCCGGGGATTCAGCGCGCCGCGGGGACGTCGTCGTTGAGGAAGTTGCTGCCCTGCTTGATGTCCAGCTTCATCTTCCAGGTCAGTGGAATGCCGTTCCGGGCCAGCAGCACGAAGATCGGCAGCACCGGGTTCTCGCGCTCGGCGCCCTGCGCCCGCGCCTGCACCTTGCGCACCCGGCGCTGGCGCACCTTCTCGTAACCACGCAGCTGGGCTTCGTGGTCCCCGTTGTCGGTGAGCGTCCGGCCCAGCACCCACGCGTCCTCCAGTGCCTGGTTGACGCCCATCGCCACCCGCGGCGGCACCACGTGCACCGCGTCGCCGAGCAGGCTCACCGGACCGCGGCCCCAGTTCTCCGGGACGTCGTGGATGATGTGCGGGAACACGCTGATGTCGTCGTCGGTGATGGTGGCGAGCAGTTCGGGCACCGGACCGGTCCAGTCGCCGAAACGCTCCTTCAGCCGAACCACCGGAGACGGCACCACATCCGGTTCGGGCGCGCGATCGTCGACCGGCGGCGGCGCGACTTCACCGTCCGACCACGGCGTCTCGAAGGCCCAGTGCACCAGCCCGTTGCCGACCGGGTGCAGCGCGCACAGCGCGCGGTTGCCGACGAAGGTCTGCACGCGGTGGTCCGGCACCAGGCCCTCCGGTGACGGGGTGATGCCGTGCCAGGTCGCCCAGCCGGTGTAGGACGCGGGCCGCTCGCCCATCAGCTCACGCCGCACGATCGACCGGTGCCCGTCCGCGCCGAGCAGCACGTCACCTTCGGCCTCGGTGCCGTCGTCGAAGCTGGCGACCACCGGGGAGGTACCCCCGGTTTTGAGGCCGGTGCACCGCTTGCCCAGCCGGAGGCAGCCTTCGGGCAGCATGCCTGCCATCCTGGCCACCAGATCACCACGCGGCACGAGCATGCAGGGCGCGCCGAGCTTGTCGGCGATCTTGCCCGCCTGGAACCAGAACAGCGGCTTGCCGTCCTTGGCCCGGATCTGGAGCGAGTCCATCCGGGTGCCGAGGTCGTCGAGCGAGACACCGAGATCGGCGAGGATACCGGTGCCGTTGGGCCACAGGATGACGCCGTTGCCCGCCGCGCGCAGCTTCTCCCCCTGCTCGAACACCTCCACTTCGTGCCCGGCGGCGAGCAGTGAGAGCGCGGCGGCCATGCCGCCGACACCGGCTCCGATGACGAGGACCTTCACTTCGAACTCCTTGGGTAGTCAGGGATTTCCGGCAGCGGACGGCTCCCGCAGCCAGTCGTGCACGGTGCGCGCGGTCGAATCGGAATGCGCCTCCAACATGGTGAAGTGATCGCCGGGTACGTCCACTGTGGAATGTGGCAGCGCCCAGGAGGACTGCCAGCCCCGCTCGCCGGCGGTCTCGGCCAGCTCCGCCGAGAAGGGACTGCTCGCGCGCACCAGCAGGGTCGGCGTCCGGATCGGCTCCGGCCGCCAGTGCGCGAACAGGCGGTGGTAGCAGCCCATCGCCGCGAGCCGGACGTCGTTGAGCAGGTCGTGCTCGCTTTCCCTGGCCAGCACGGCGTTCCCGGCGACACCGGCGAGCTGGGACTGCGCGAGGTCGGCGGGATCGTAGGTGTCGATGAGCACCACCGCCGCCGGGAACAGCCCGTCCTGCTCGAGCCGCCACGCCACGGCGTGGGCCAGCAGTCCGGCGGCCGACCGCCCGACCAGCGCGAACGGCTCACCGTCCGCGCACCGCCGGACGGCCTCGGCCTGCATGCCGACCAGCGCCTCGATCGACGCCGGTAGTGCCTGCGTGCCCACGAATCCCGGCTCGGGCAGCACGGAGACCCGGCGCTGGTCACGGAAGTGCGCGGCGAACGCGGCGTACTCGTGCGGACCGGCGACCGAGGTGAACGACGGGAAGCACAGCAGCTGCGGTGCGGTGTCCCCGTCGGCGAAGCGGTGCGGCTCCGGCGGTGACGGCAACTCGGCGGCGTCGAACGAGGGACGCAGCCGCGAAACCACCTGGAGCATTTCGTACGCCTCGTCGTGCTTGCCGAGCCTGAGTGCCTCGGTGTACAGGGAGGCGATCGGCCCCGCGCCCGGCTCGTTCCGCTCTGTTGCCCCACTTTCCATTTCCGTGGTCAGGTACGCGGCCAGCGCGTCCGGGGTCGGGTGGTCGAAGACCAGCGTGGCGGGCAGCCGCAACCCGGTCGCCTTGCTCAGGCGGTTGCGCAGTTCGACCGCGGTCATCGAGTCGAAGCCCAGCTCCTTGAAGGTCCGGTCCGCCTCGGTCCCGTCCAGCCGGCCGTAGCCCAGGACGTCGGCGGCCTGGTCGCGCACCAGCGCTGGCATGTCCTTTGTGGACAAGCGTGACGGAACGGCCGCCGCTCGCGGTGTGACGGGCACCAGTCCGCGCATCAGTGGTGGCAGTGCTTCGTTCCTGGCCAGCGCGCGGAGTGCGGGCAGGTCGAGCCGCACCGGCACGGAGGCCGGTCCGGCACCGCCGGCCGTGTCGAACAACCGCAGCGCGTGCTCGGTGTCCAGCGGGAGCACACCGCCGCGGTTCATGCGCAGGCGCTGCCCGTCGTCCAGCTGCCCGGTCATGCCACTGCGCTGCGCCCACATTCCCCACGCCAGCGAGGCGGCGGGCAGCCCGTTCGCCGCGCGATGCCCGGCGAGCGCGTCGAGAAAGGCGTTGGCCGCGGCGTAGTTGCCCTGGCCAGGAGCGCCCAGGGTCGCCGCCGCCGAGGAGAACAGGACAAACGCCGAAAGCTCCCGGTCCCGGGTCAGCTCGTGCAGGTTCCAGGCGCCGTCGACCTTCGGCCGCAGGACCCGGTCCAGCCGTTCGCCGTCGAGCTGCCCGATCACGCCGTCGTCGAGCACCCCGGCGGTGTGGATCACCGCGTCCACCGGTTGGTCCGCCAGTACCGCGGCGAGTGCGTCCCGGTCGGCCACGTCGCACGCGACAACCGTGACGGGCACACCCCGTTCGTTCAGCTCGGCGGCGAGGCCGTCCGGTATGGACCCGCTGCGGCTGAGCAGCAGCAAGTCCGCCACCTCGGCGGTTTCGGCCAGGTGCCGGGCGACCAGTCCGCCGAGCACGCCGCTGGCACCGGTGATCAGCACGCGCCCGGCCCACCGCACCGGTTCGCCCGACGGCGAAAACCGGGAAAGCGTGGGCACGTAAAGCTTCCCGTCGCGCACGGCCAGCTGCGGTTCCGGGCTGGTGAGCACTTCGGGCGGGACTTCCGCCGAGTCGAGGTCAACGAGGGTGAACCGCTCGGGGTGCTCCGACTGCGCCGACCGCACTAGTCCCCAGGCGGCCGCGTGAGCCAGGTCGGTGACGTCCTCACCAGCACGCACGGCCACCGCGCCCCTGGTCACGATGACCAGCCTGCGCTCGCCAGGCAGCCGGGACCGCAGCAGTTCCAGTACATTGTGGACGGCCGACCGCACGGCGGAAGCGTCGACGCGGTCAGGTCGCTCCAGCACCACGACCTCGGGTACCGACGCCCCGGACGTCGCGGGCGCGGGCGTCCACTCGACCCGGTAGAGGTCTTCGGCGGTACTCAGGTGCGCACGCGGCATCGGGCGCAGCGTGAGGCCGTCCGCCGTGAGCACCGGCTGACCGGCGGGATCGGTGACGGTCAGCGCGACCGACTCCGGGCCGGTGGGCCGGAGCCATGCCCGCACCTTCGTCGCGCCGGTGGCGTGCAGGGAGACGCCGCTCCACAGGAACGGCAGGCGCGGCTCACCGTCGCCGTCACCGGTGGCCAGCACCATGCTCTGCAGGGCGGCGTCGAGCAGCGCGGGATGCACACCGAACCCGTCCACCGGTGTGCCCTCGGGCAGTTCGAGCTCGGCCAGCACCTCGCCGCCCTGCCGCCACGCGGCACGCAGGCCCTGGAAAAGCGGGCCGTACTGGTACCCGTGGTCGTGCAGTGCGTCGTAGAAGCCGGTGAGGTCGACCGGCTCCGCGTCCTCGGTGGACCACCGCGGCAGGTCGCCGGCGGCTTCCTGCCCGGAGACCGTGCCCGTGGCGTGCAGCGTCCACGGCTGGTCCGGCGTGGCACGGGAATGCAGGGTGACCCGGCGGCTTCCGTCCTCCGGCGCGCTCACGGCGAGCTGCACCGTGGTGCGTTCGGACAGCACCAAGGGCGTCTGCAAGGTCAGCTCGCCGACCCGCGGGCAACCGGCCTGCGCGCCCGCGTGCAACACCAGGTCCAGCAACGCGGCGCCGGGCACGAGCACCGTGTCGAGCACCTGGTGCTCCCCCAGCCACGGGTGCGACTGCGGCGACAGCTGACCGGTGGCGAGGTAGCCCCCGTCGTCGGCGAGGCCGACCATCGCACCGAGCAGGGGGTGTTCCGGCGCCTCCAGCCCGATGGCGGTCGCGTCGCCCGTGGTCGCGGGTTTCCCGTCGAGCCAGAAGTTCCGGCGCTGGAAGGCGTAGGTGGGCAGGTCCACGCGGCGGGCACCGTTGAACAGCGGCCGCCAGTCCACCTCGACACCGCGGACGTACGCCTCGGCGAGCGAAGTCAGGAACCGGACCATTCCGCCGTCGTCACGGCGCAGGGTCGCGACCACCGCCGCGTCGCTTCCGGTGGCGTCCAGTGATTCCTGGATGCCGAAGCCGACCACCGGATGCGGGCTCATCTCGACAAAGGCGTCGTGGCCCTCGTCGAGCAGCAGCCGGGTCACTTCACCGAACCGCACCGGTTCACGCAGGTTCCGGTACCAGTATCCGGCGCCCAGTTCCGCGGTGTCGAGAAAGCCGCCGGTGACCGTCGAGCAGAACGGGATTCGGGCCGTCTCGGGCCGGATGCCGTCGAGCACGCGGTGCAGTTCCTCACGAATGGCCTCGACCTGTGCCGAATGGGAGGCGTAGTCGACCGGGATGCGCTTGGCGCGCACACCGTTGCTTTCACAGGCGGCCAGCAGTTCGTCCAGTGCGCCAGGCTCACCGGACACCACCACCGACGCGGGCCCGTTCACCGCGGCGAGCCCGATCCGCCCGTCCCAGGGCCGGATGCGCTCGCGCACCTGTTCCTCGGTCAGCGCAACGGAAACCATGCCACCGCGGCCCGCCAGCGTTTCCGCCAGCGCGCGGCTGCGCAGCGCGACGATCCGCGCGGCGTCCTCAATGGACAGCGCACCGGAGACGCAGGCCGCGGCGATCTCACCCTGCGAATGCCCGGCCACCGCGGAGGGTTCGACGCCGAACGAGCGCCACAGCCCGGCCAGCGAAACCATCACCGCCCACAGCGCCGGCTGGACCACATCGACCCGCTCCAGCAGGACGGGATCGGCCAGCACGTCGGCCAGGCGCCAGTCGGTGTGCGGCGCCAGCGCCTCGCCACAGGTACGCAGGTGCTCGGCGAACACGGGTGCGGAATCCCTCAGTTCCACCGCCATGCCCGCCCATTGCGCACCCTGGCCGGGGAAGACAAAAACCGGTGCCGTGCCGATGCCGGCCCGGCCGGTGACCAGTCCGGGCGCGGTGGTGCCGCCCGCCAGCGCACGCAGGCCCGCGAGCAGTTCGTCCTGCTTGCGGCCGAGCACCACCGCGCGGTGCTCGTGCACCGACCGGGTGGTCAGCAGTGACCAGCCGAGGTCGGCCGCGTCCAGGTCCGGCCGGTCCTCCACGACGGCCAGCAGCCGTCCGGCCTGCGCCCGCAGCGCGGTTTCGGTGCGCCCGGACAGCACCCACGGGATCACCTCGGGTGGCTCGCCCGGCTCCACCGGCGCTTCCGGTTCGGGTGCCTGCTCCAGGATCACGTGCACGTTGGTGCCGCTGATGCCGAACGAGGACACCGCGGCCCGGCGTGGCCGGCCGGCCTCCGGCCACGGCACCGCCTCGGTCACCGGCTCGACCGCACCGGAGGACCAGTCCACCTCGGCGGTCCGCTCCTCGGCGTGCAGGGTCTTGGGCACCAGGCCGTGCCGCATGGCCTGGACCATCTTGATCACCCCGGCCACGCCCGCCGCCGCCTGCGTGTGGCCGATGTTCGACTTCACCGAGCCGAGCAGCACCGGCCGGTCCGCCCGCCGGTTGCGGCCGTAGGTGGCCAGCAGCGCCTGCGCCTCGATCGGGTCGCCGAGCCTGGTGCCCGTGCCGTGTGCCTCGATCACGTCGATGTCGGCGGCCGGGAGGCGGGCGTTGGCCAGCGCCTGCCGGATCACCCGCTCCTGCGACGGCCCGTTCGGCGCGGTCAGGCCGTTCGAGGCGCCGTCGGAGTTGGCCGCCGAACCCCGCACCACGGCCAGCACCGGATGCCCGTTCCGGCGGGCGTCCGCCAGCCGCTCCACCAGCAGCACACCGACGCCTTCCGCGGCGCCCATGCCGTCCGCCCGTGCCGAGAACGCCTTGCACCGGCCGTCCGCGGCCAGCCCGCGCTGCCGGGAGAACTCCACGAAGGTGGACGGCATGGACATCACCGTCACCCCACCGGCCAGCGCGAGCGTGCTGTCGCCCGCGCGCAGCGACTGGCAGGCCAGATGCAGCGCCACCAGTGACGACGAGCACGCGGTGTCCACGGTCAGCGCGGGGCCTTCCAGGCCGAGCACGTAGGCGATCCGCCCGGAGGTCACGCTGGAGGCGTTGCCGGTCAGGACGTAACCGTCGAGCCCGGCGGGATTGCCCGCCAGCAGGGTCGCGTAGTCCTGCCCGCTGGCTCCGGCGAACACGCCCGTCCGCGTGCCCTGCAAGGAATCCGGCGAGACACCCGCCCGCTCGATGGCTTCCCAGGACGCCTCCAGCAGCAGCCGCTGCTGCGGGTCCATCGCCAGCGCCTCACGTGGTGAGATGCCGAAGAACTGCGGGTCGAACTCGCCCGCGCCGGTGAGGAAACCGCCTTCGCGTGCGTAGCTCTTGCCGGGACGGTCGGGATCCGGGTCGTAGAGCGATTCCAGGTCCCAGCCGCGGTCCTCCGGCAACGGGGAGATCGCGTCCCCGCCGGTGGCGACCAGGTCCCACAGCTCGTCCGGTGAGCTGACGCCACCCGGGAACCGGCAGGCCATGCCGATGATGGCGACCGGTTCGGCGTCGCGTGACTCGGCGTCGAGCAGGCGCTGCCGGGTCTGCTCCAGATCGGCGACCACCCGCCTGAGGTAACCGCGCAGCTTCTCTTCGGTGCTCATCAGCTCACCCCGAGGTCCTTGTCGATGAAGTCGAAGAGGTCGTCGTCGGAACCGTCGCGATACCGCGTCGCTTCGGCGCCGTTCGGCCCGCTCCAGCCGACGGCCAGCGACTGCAACCGGACGGCCAGCTGACCGCGTTCCGCCTCCGTCGCCGAAACCGAAGCCAGCAGTTCCTCCAGCCGGTCCAGCTCGCCGAACAGGTTGTCCACGGGGGACGGTCCGGCGCCCACGAGCTGTTCGCGCAGGTGCGCGGCCAGCACCGCCGGTTTCGGCTGGTCGAAGACCACCGTGGCGGGCAGGCGCAGGCCGGTGGCGGCGGTGAGCCGGTTGCGCAGCTCCACCGCGGTCAGCGAGTCGAAGCCCAGTTCCTTGAACGGCCGGTGCGCGCCCACCGCTTCGGTGGTGGCGTGCCCGAGCACGGTGGCGGCCTGCGCCCGGACCAGGTCCAGCACCAGCCGGTCCTGTTCGGACGGTGGCAGCCCCGCCAGCCGTTCCGCCAGCGCCACTCCCCCCGGCCCGCCGGTGTCCACCGCCTCGACCACCCGCCGTGCCGGTGCGCCCGCGAGTTCCCGCAGCAAGGCGGGCACGCGGCCCGCCGCGCCGGTGAGGTCCAGCGGGATCGGCACGAGCAGCGGTTCGTCCCGTGCCAGCGCGGCGTCGAACAGGGCCAGTCCGTCCGAAGTGGACAACTCGGCGGTGCCGGCGCTGGCCATGCGGTGCGCGTCGGTGTCCACCAGGTTCGCGGTCAGCCCGGTGCGTTCGGCCCAGCGGCCCCAGGCCAGCGACAGCCCGGGCAGTCCGGCACGACGGCGCCGCGCGGCGAGTGCGTCCAGGAAGGCGTTCGCCGCCGCGTAGTTCGCCTGCCCCTGACCGCCGAGCAGGCCGGAAGCCGAGGAGAACACCACGAACATCGACAGCGGCAGGCTCTCGGTCAGCTCGTGCAGGTGCCAGGCACCGTCGGCCTTGGGCCGGAGCACGGTGTCGAAACGCCGCTCGTCCATCGCGCCGACCACGCCGTCGTCGAGCGCGCCCGCGCTGTGCACCACGCCGGTCAGCGGGTGTTCCGGCGGGATCGAGGCCAGCACTCCGGCCAGCGCGTCGCGGTCGCCCACGTCGCAGGCCACCACGCGCGCCTGCGCGCCCAGCTCGGCCAGTTCGGCGACCAGCTCATCGGCGCCCCCGGCATCGGGACCCGACCGGCTGGCCAGCACCAGCTGCCGCACTCCGTGGGTGGTCACCAGGTGCCGCGCCAGGTGCGCGCCCAGCCCGCCGGTTCCGCCGGTGACCAGCACCGTGCCGGGGTCGGCGGGCACGGTCAGCACGATCTTGCCGATGTGGCGGGCCTGGCTGACGAACCGGAACGCGTCGACGGCCCGGCGCACGTCCCAGGTGCGCACCGGCAGCGGGCTGAGCACGCCCTGCTCGAACAACGCGACGAGGTCCACCAGCATCCGCTGGATGCGGTCGCCGCCCGCGTCGCCCAGTTCGAAGGCCTGATAACCGACGCCTGGATGGGCGGCGGCCACCTCACCGGGGTCACGCAGATCGGTTTTGCCCATTTCGACAAACCGGCCACCACGCGGAAGCAACCGCAGGGAGGCGTCGATGAACTCCCCGGCGAGCGAGTTCAGCACCACGTCCACCCCGGTGCCGTGGGTGGCGTCCCGGATCGAGCCCTCGAATTCGAGTGAACGCGAGGACGCGATCGCCTCGTCACCGAGGCCGAGTTCGCGCAGCGTGCCGTGCTTCGCCGGGCCCGCGGTGCCGAAGACCTCGGCGCCCAGGTACCTGGCCAGCTGCACCGCGGCCATGCCGACCCCGCCCGCGGCGGCGTGGATCAGCACCTTCTCCCCGGCCCGCAGGCCGGCGAGATCGACCAGTGCGTAGTAGGCGGTCAGGAACACCACCGGCACCGACGCGGCGGTGGTGTCGGACCAGCCGTCCGGGATCGGCACCAGCATCCGGTGATCGGCCACCGCCACCGGGCCGAACGCCCCGGTCAGCAGCCCCATCACCCGGTCGCCGGGCGACAGTGCCGTTACGCCGGGACCGACCTCGAGCACCACCCCGGCGCCTTCCGCGCCGACCATCGCCTTGTCCGGGTACATGCCCAGGGCGATCAGCACGTCGCGGAAGTTGAGCCCGGCCGCCCGGACCGCGATCCGCACCTGCCCGTCGGCCAGTGGCGCGGTGGCTTCGGGGCTCTCGGCGAGGTGCAGTTCGTCGAGCGTGCCCTGTTCGCCGATCTCGACGCGCCAGGTTTTTGTGTCGGCCGGCGGCACCAGCGCGCTGCTGGATTCGGCACGCGTCAGCCGTGGGACCCGCACCTGGCCGTCACGGACGGCGAACTGCGGCTCGTCCACGGCGGTCATCCGGCTCAACAGGTCGTGGAGGTCCTCATCGGGGCCGCCGAGCACGTCGGCGACCACGAAGCGGTCCGGGTTCTCCGACTGCGCCGACCGCACCAGTCCCCAGACGGCCGCGGCCGCCGGATCCGGTGCCTCCCCGTCGAGCGCCACCGCGCCACGGGTCACCACGAGCAGCTTGCCTTCGCCGTCCGCCAGCCACTCCTGCACGCGGTTCAGCACCGCGCCGGTGACGCGCCGGACGCCCGCGATCGGCTCGGGACCGGCGTCGGGAACCTCGTAGACCACCGGCTTCTCGCCGGGCAGCTCGGTCGGCGGTTGCACCGGGCGCCAGTCCAGTCGATACAACGGCTTCGTGGCCCGCGCGTCCCATTGTCCTGGGGCAACCGGCCGCAGCACGAGTGATTCCGCGGTGGCCACGAGCGCACCACGCTGGTCGGCGACCACCACCGCGACCCCGCCACTGTCCACCGGGGACAGGCGCACCCGCAGCACGGGCGCACCCGCGGCGTGCAACCGGAAGCCGCTCCACGAGAACGGCAAGCCTTCGAATCCGTCACCCTGCCAGCCCGCCAGCGCGACCGGGTGCAGGGCGGCGTCCAGCAACGCCGGGTGCAGCCCGAACCGGCCCGCGTCGGACCGCTGCGCCTCGGGCAGCTCGACCTCGGCGAACATCACCTCGCCCCGGCGCCACACCCGCTGGAGGCCGCGGAAAGCCGGTCCGTAGTCGAGCCCGGTTTCGGCAAGTTCGCCGTGCAGCCCGGAAACCGGCACCGGCACGGCACCGTCCGGTGGCCACGCCGTGAGTTCCGCCGCCTCGGCATCGGCGTCGGCGGGGGCCAGTGTTCCTCCCGCGTGCGTGGTCCAGGCCGCGTCGCCGGTTTCCGGCCGGGAGTGCACGGTGATCTCGCGGCGGCCCGATTCGTCCGGGCCGCCCACCGACACCTGGATCTGGACAGCCGCGTCGTCCGCGATCGGCAACGGGGTGTGCAGGGTGAGTTCCTCGACCAGCCCGCAGCCGACTTCGTCCCCGGCGCGGACCGCGAGTTCCAGGAACGCGGTGCCTGGCAGCAGGGCCGTGCCCAGTACCGCGTGGTCGGCCAGCCACGGGTGCGTCCGCTGGGACAGCCGCCCGGTCAGCAGCAGACCGTCGCCGTCCGCGACCCGGACGGCCGCGCCGAGCAACGGGTGGCCCACCGCGTCCAGCCCCGCCGAGGACACGTCCCCGCTGGCGTTCGCCGGGGTGTCGGCCCAGAACCGCTGGTGCTGGAAGGCGTAGGTGGGCAGGTCAACCCGCCGCGCGCCGTCGAACAGGTCGGCCCACCGCACCGGAACGCCGTGCACGTGTGCCTCGGCGAGCGAGGTGAGGAAGCGCTCGTAGCCGCCCTCGTCCCGGCGAAGGGTGCCCAGCGCCACGGCCGCCGCACCGGCACGCTCGACGGTGTCCTGCACGGCGACCGTGAGCACCGGGTGCGGGCTGACCTCGACGAAGGTGTTCCGCGAGGCCAGCAGCGCCTCCACGGCCGGTCCGAACCGGACGGTCTGCCGCAGGTTGCGGTACCAGTAGGCGGCATCGGCCTCGGCACCGTGCAGCCATTGTTCGTCCACTGTGGAATACCAGGGCACGCGCACCGGCCGCGGGGTGAGGTCGGCCAGCACCCGGTCCAGTTCCGCTTCCACCGCGCTCACCTGCGCGGAATGCGACGCGTAGTCCACCGGGATCCGTTTGGTGCGCACCTCGTCGGCGGCGCAGGCGTCCTGGAGCCCGTCCAGCGCCTCGGGATCACCCGCGACAACCACCGCGCCCGGCCCGTTGATCGCGGCCAGGGCGAGCCGGTCGCCCCAGGGCTCGAGATAGGGCCGGATGCCGTCCTCACCGAGCGAAACCGACACCATGCCGCCCCGCCCGGACAACGCGGCCAGCGCCTTGCTGCGCAGCGCGACCACCGCGGCCGCGTCCTCCAAGGACAGCGCGCCCGCGACGCAGGCGGCCGCGATCTCGCCCTGCGAATGGCCGAGCACCGCCGACGGGCGCACGCCCGCCGACTCCCACAGCCGCGCCAGCGAGACCATCACCGCGAACAAGGCGGGCTGCACGACATCCACCCTGGTCAGGGCCGCGTCGTCACGGATGACGTCGAGCAGGTCCCAGTCCACGTGCGCGGACAGGGCCGTGGCGCATTCGGCCATCGCCTCGGCGAAAACCGGCGCGGCGCCGAGCAGGTCCACGGCCATGCCCGTCCACTGGGAGCCCTGTCCGGGAAAGACAAACGCCACGTCCGCCTCGCCGGGCACCACGCCTTCGACCAGTCCCGGCGCGGTTCCGGCTTCGGCGAGCGCGCGCAGCCCGGCACGCAGGCGTTCGCCGTCACCGACCAGCACGGCCCGGTGGTCGAACTGGGTCCTGGACGTGGCCAGCGAGAAGCCGACGTCCCCGCTCGGCAAGCCGGGACGCGCATCCAGGTACTCCGACAGCCGCCCGGCCTGCGCGCGCAGGGCCTCCGCGCTCCTGGCCGCCACCGGCCACGCCGCGATCGGCACGTCACCGGCGGGCTCCGGAGCAGCTTCGGGCGCGGGCGCCTCTTCGACGATCACGTGGGCATTGGTGCCGCTGACCCCGAACGACGACACACCGGCCCGGCGTGGCCGCTCCCCGGCGGGCCAGGTCTGGGGTTCGGTCAGCAGCGACACCGCGCCACTGGCCCAATCGACCTTCGCCGTCGGCTCGTCCACGTGCAGCGTGCGCGGAAGCGTGCCGTGCCGCAGGGCCAGCACCATCTTGATCATTCCGGCCACCCCGGCGGCGGCCTGGGTGTGCCCGAGGTTGGACTTGATCGAGCCGAGCGCCAGCGGGCGTTCGCGGTCCTGGCCGTAGGTCGCCAGCAAGGCCTGCGCCTCGATCGGATCGCCCAACGTGGTGCCCGTGCCGTGTGCCTCCACCGCATCCACGTCCACAGTGGACAAACCAGCATTCGCCAGCGCCGCCCGGATCACCCGCTCCTGCGAAGGACCATTCGGTGCCGTCAACCCGTTCGAAGCACCATCCGAATTCACCGCGGAACCCCGCACCACCGCCAGCACCGGATGACCGTTCCGCCGCGCATCCGACAACCGCTCCAGCACCAGGACACCGGCGCCTTCGCCCCAGCCGGTGCCGTCGGCCGCGTTCGCGAAGGGCTTGCACCGGCCGTCGGCGGCGAGCCCGCGCTGGCGGCTGAACTCGACGAACCCGGCGGGTGTGGTCATCACCGTCACGCCCCCCGCCAGCGCCAGTGAGCATTCGCCCTGCCGCAGCGCCTGCGCGGCCAGGTGCAGCGCCACCAGCGACGACGAGCAAGCCGTGTCCACCGTCAGCGCGGGACCGACCAGGCCGAAGGTGTAGGCGACCCGGCCGGACAGCACGCTCGCCGCGTTCCCGGTCAGCAGGTATCCGTCGACCTCCTCGGCGGAGTTCATCAGCGTCGAGGTGTAGTCCTCGCCGTTGGTTCCGGCGAACACCCCGGTGGCGCTGCCACGCAGGCTCGCCGGATCGATCCCGGCGGATTCCACCGCCTCCCAGGAGGTTTCCAGCAGCAGGCGCTGCTGCGGGTCCATTGCCAGCGCCTCCCGCGGTGAGATTCCGAAGAACTCCGCGTCGAACCCGGCGGCGTCGTCGAGGAAGGCACCCTCCCGGACGTAGCTCTTCCCCGGCCGTTCCGGATCGGGGTCGAACAGCTCGGTCACGTCCCAGCCGCGGTCGGCCGGGAACTCCGCCATCGCGTCCCGGCCCTCGGCGAGCAGGCGCCACAGGTCCTCGGGATTCGCGACCCCGCCCGGGAACCGGCAGCTCATGCCGACGATGGCGATCGGCTCACCGGCGTCGGCCACCACGGGCGTGAGCTGTTCGGCGGCGGTTTCACCGACCAGCAGCGC
The DNA here is from genome assembly GCF_003312875.1 of Amycolatopsis albispora. Classification (NCBI taxonomy): domain Bacteria; kingdom Bacillati; phylum Actinomycetota; class Actinomycetes; order Pseudonocardiales; family Pseudonocardiaceae; genus Amycolatopsis; species Amycolatopsis albispora. The sequence goes on along the minus strand of NZ_CP015163.1, from coordinate 1,695,055 downwards.
GCGCAGGCGCGCGGCGAGTTCAGCCGGGCTCGGGTAGTCGAAGGCCAGCGTCGCGGGCAGCGACAACCCGGTGGCCGTGGCGAGCCCGTTGCGCAGTTCGACCGCGGTCAGCGAGTCGAAGCCGAGTTCGCGGAAGGACCGATCGGGCCCGACGGCGTCGGCAGACCCGTGGCCCAGCACGGCCGCGGCCTGCTCGCGCACGAGTTCGAGCAGCACCCGATCACGTTCCGCCGCGGGCAGTTCCGCCAGCCCGGCGATCGGGCCTGTGGTGGGAGCGGCGGCCGCGGCCGGGCGGTCCGGCGCCGGGACCAGGTCCCGGAGCAGCGGCGACAGCCCTGCCTGTCCGCCGAGTGCCAGCCGCGCCGCCACCAGCGCCGGTTCGCCGAGCGAGGTTCCGAGGTCGAACAGCGCCAAGCCGCGCCGGGTGGACAACGCACCCCCGCCACCGCGGTCGATCCGCCGCAGGTCGGTGCCGCCGAGGTGGCCGGTCAGCCCGGTGCGCTCGGCCCACAGGCCCCAGGCCAGCGACACCGCGGGCAGGCCCAGTTCGGTGCGGTGGCGGGCGAGCGCGTCGAGAAAGCCGTTCGCCGCCGCGTAGTTGGCCTGCCCCGGTCCGCCGAACACCCCGGCCGCGGAGGAGAACAACACAAACGCCGACAGCGGCCGGTCCTTGGTCAGCTCGTGGAGGTTCCAGCCGCCTTCGACCTTGGGCCGGAGCACGCGCGCGAGGGAGTCGGCGTCCAGGGATTCGACCAGGCCGTCGTCGATGACGCCGGCGGTGTGCACCACCGCGGTGAGCGGGAATTCGGCGGGTATCGCGCCGAGGGTCGCGGCGAGCGCGTCCCGGTCGGCCACGTCGCACGCCGCCACCCGCACGTCCGCGCCGAGCGCGCCGAGTTCGCCGACCAGGGCTTTCGCGCCTTCGGCCCGTTCACCGGCGCGGCTGAGCAGGAGGAGCCGCCGCACGCCGTGCTCGGTCACCAGGTGCCGGGCGACCAGCGCGCCGAGACCGCCGGTGCCACCGGTGACGAGCACCGTGCCCCGGGTGTCCCACGACGGCGGTGCGGGTTCCGCCGCGCGCACGCGGACGAGCCGGGGCACCCGGACCTGGCCGTCGCGGATCACCAGGTGTGGTTCGTCCAGGGTCACCGCCGCACGCAAGGCACGCCGGGATGCGGGCTTGCCGTCCAGGTCGGCGAGCACGAACCGGCCGGGGTGCTCGGCCTGCGCCGAGCGGACCAGGCCGCCGACGGTCGCGGCGGCCAGTGCGGAACCCGTGGTCGCCACGACCAGCCGCGCGGGAGCCCAGCGCTCGTCGGAAAGCCAGGCACGAACGAGGTCCAGGGTCTGCTGTGCTGCCTCCGCCGGCCCGTCACCGGCCGGTGACCAGACCACCACGTCCGGCGCGGTTTCGATGGCGCTCAGGTCGTCGTCGCCGAGTTCCAGCCAGTTCGCCGGTGTGGCACCGGTCGCCACCGGTGCCGGGACCAGGTCCACTTTGTACAGATCGCGGAGGTCACCGGACTGGTGCTCCCGCACCGACACCGAGTCCACTGTGGCCACTGGCGCGCCGGAAGAATCGGTCAGCACCAACGAGAAGCCGTCGCCGACCTGCCCCAGCCGCGCGCGAGCCACCACCGCGCCGGGCTGGTGGAGCCGCAACCCGCGCCAGGACACCGGAACCGCGGGCAACACGGTTTCGAGCAGTGCCGGATCCACTCCCGCGGCGGTACCCGGGATCTCGGTCACCACATCGTCGCCGCCCCGCCGAGGCCCGGGAACGTCCGCCGGTCCGAGAACGCCGTCGGCGTACCGGCTCCATTCGTCCGAACCGGACCGGACGTGCACCACGAGTGCCCGCCGGCCTGCCTGGTCGGCGGCCCCGGCGGTGAGCTGGAATTCGACCTCGTCATCCGGCACCGGCGCCTGCACGGCCAGCTCCGTCACGACCGCGCAGCCGACCGCCTCCCCAGCCTCGGCCGCGAGCGCGGGAAGCACGTATTCGAACGGCGTGCCGGACGAGCGCCCGGTGCGCACCAGGCCCGCGCCACCGGCGAGCACAACGGTGCCTTCGGCCTCGCGTTCCTCCGGTGAGCGCGCGGACGGCAGCCAGAACCTGGTGTGCTCGAACGGATACCCGGGCAGCTCGACCCGCCGCGGGTGCTCCGGGGCGAACACCGCGGTCCAGTCCACCGCGGTGCCGTGCAGGTGCACCTGAGCCAGCGCACGCAGGAGGGATTCCCGCTCGTCCCGGTCCGGCCGGAGGGCGGCCACCGCGGTGGCCCCGGGTGCGTTCTCCTGGACCATCGCGGCGAGCGTGCCGTCCGGTCCCAGCTCCAGGAACGTGTGCACGTCACGGCCGGTCAGCCACCGCACCCCGGCGCCGAACCGGACCGGGCGGCGCACGTGGTCCACCCAATACCCGGGTGTGGTGGCGTCCACCGGTTCGCCGGTCAGGTTGGACACCAGCGGGATCGCGGGCGCCGCGAACGAGATCTTCCGCAGCACTTCGCGGAACTCGCCGAGCATCGGGTCCATCAGCGGCGAATGGAACGCGTGGCTCACCCGGAGCCTGCGCACCTTCCGCCCGGCCTCGCGGTACTGCCGTTCGAGTTCACCCAGCACCCCGGCATCACCCGAGACGACCACGGACGACGGTCCGTTGACCGCCGCGAGGTCGACCAGGTCCTCGTGCCCCGCCAGTGAAGCGCGCACGTCCTCCTCGGCTGCCTGCACCGCGAGCATCGCTCCGCCCGCCGGGAGGTTCTGCATCAGCCGCCCGCGTGCGGCGACCAGCGCGCAGGCGTCGTCCAGCGAGAACACCCCGGCGACGTAGGCCGCGGTCACCTCGCCGAGCGAATGCCCGGCCACGAAGTCGGGTCGCACACCCCAGGCCCGGAACTGCTCGAACAACGCGACCTCGAGGGCGAACAACGCGGGCTGCGCGTAGCCGGTCCGGTCGAGCAGGCCCCGCTCGGTTTCACCGAAGATCACGTCACGCAGCGGCCGGTCCACGTGTGGTTCGAGGCGCCGGAGCACGTCCTCGAGCGCATCGGCGAACACCGGCAGCCCGGCGGCCAGCTGCCGCCCCATGCCCACGCGCTGGCTCCCCTGCCCGGAAAACAGGACAGCGAGCTTCCCGGCGTGAGCCGTGCCCCGGAGCAGTCCGGGTCCCGTTCCGCCGTTCGCGAGCGCGCCGAGGTCGTGCAGGAAGTCCTCGGGCTCGGTGGCGACCACGGCCGCCCGATGCGTGAACGCCGAGCGGGTGGTCGCCAGGGAGAAGCCGACGTCGGCCGGGTGCGGGGTGCCGCCCTCGAACCAGGTCCGGAGTTCGGCGGCCTGCGCACGCAGCGCGGTCTCCGACTTGGCCGAGAGCAGCCACGGCACGGACGACAGCGGGCGCTCGGGCTCGTCCTCGACGGCCTCCGGAACGCCCTGTTCGAGAATGACGTGGGCATTGGTGCCGCTGATCCCGAACGAGGACACGCCGGCTCGCCGCGGCCTGCCGGTCTCCGGCCAGGCGGTGGCCTCGGTGAGCAGCGACACCGCGCCGGCCGACCAGTCCACCTCCGGGGTGGGCGCGTCGACGTGCAGCGTGCGCGGCAGCAGGCCGTGCCGCATCGCGAGCACCATCTTGATCACTCCGGCCACCCCGGCCGCGGCCTGCGTGTGCCCGAGGTTCGACTTCACCGAGCCGAGCCACAGCGGCCGCTCCGGGACGCGGTTGCGGCCGTAGGTGGCCAGCAGCGCTTCGGCTTCGATCGGGTCACCGAGCTTGGTGCCGGTGCCGTGTGCCTCCACCGCATCGACGTCCACAGTGGACAGCTGCGCGCTGGCCAGCGCCGCCCGGATGACCCGCTCCTGGGAGGGGCCGTTCGGGGCGGTCAGCCCGTTGCTCGCGCCGTCGGAGTTGACCGCGCTGCCCCGCACGACGCCGAGCACCCGGTGGTTGTTCCGCTGGGCGTCGGAGAGCTTTTCCAGCAGCAGCACGGCAACGCCCTCACCCCAGCCGGTGCCGTCGGCGGCCGCGGCGAACGGCTTGCACCGCCCGTCCGGCGCCAGCCCCCGCTGCCTGCTGAACTCCACGAAGGTCGATGGCGAGGACATCACCGTCACGCCGCCCGCCAGCGCCAGCGAGCACTCGTCCTGCCGCAGGGACTGGGCGGCCAGGTGCAGGGCCACCAGCGAAGACGAGCACGCGGTGTCCACCGTCACCGCCGGACCCTCGAAGCCGAACAGGTAGGCGATCCGGCCCGAAACGACGCTGGTCGCCGCGCCGGTCAGGAGATAGCCCTCGGCGCCTTCCGGCGGTCCGGTCAGCGTCGAGGTGTAGTCCTCTCCCCCGTTGCCGACGAACACCCCGGTGCGGCCGCCGCGGAGGGTGGCCGGGTCGATCCCGGCGTCCTCGAAGGCATGCCACGACGACTCCAGCAGCAGCCGCTGCTGCGGGTCCATCGCCAGCGCCTCCCGCGGTGAGATGCCGAAGAACGCGGCGTCGAACCCGGCCACGTCGTGGACAAAACCGCCCTCGCGAACGTAGGTGGTGCCCGAGCGGTCCGGGTCGGGGTCGTAGAGCCCGGCGACGTCCCAGCCGCGGTCGCCGGGGAAGCCGGACACCGCGTCGCCCTCGGCCGCGAGCAGCCGCCACAGGTCGTCCGGCGACCGGACCCCGCCGGGGAAGCGGCAGGCCATGCCGACGATGGCGATCGGCTCGCGGTGCTTCTCCTCCAGTTCACGCACCCGGCGACGGGCCTGCTGCGCGTCGGCGATCGCCCGCTTCAGGTAGTCGCGGATCTTCCGCTCATCGGACATGGGGTTCACTCCTCAGCTCGGCGTCAGCCGAGGTGGTTGTCGACGAGGTCGAACAGTTCGTCGTCGGTGGCGGAATCGAGGTCGTGGCCGGGTGGCGGGCCGTCGTGCTCGGCCAGCACTTCCCGCAGCCGGGCGAGCACCCGCACCCGCGGGCCGGAATCCGGCGGCAGCCCCGCCAGTTCCACGGTCAGCGCGTCGAACTCGGCCTCGAGATCACGTGCCCCGTCCGGCCGCAGCCGGGCGTGCAGGTGCGCGGCCAGCGCCGCCGGGGTCGGGTGGTTGAAGGCCAGCGACGCGGGCAGACGCAACCCGGTGGCCGCGCCGAGCCGGTTGCGCAGGTCGACCGCGGTCAGCGAGTCGAAGCCGAGGTCGGAGAACGGCAGTCCGGGTTCGACCGACTCGGGGGAATCGTGGCCCAGCACCGCGGCCACGTGCTCGCGCACGAGGTCCAGCACCACTTCCCCGGGTTCGCCGGCGGTGGCCAGCCGTTCGGCCAGCGAGGTGGTGCTCGCCCGCGCCCGGGTGGGCACTGGGCGGACCACCGCCTTCCCGGCCCGGACCCGCTCGGCCGCGGCCCGGACCTCGGCTTCCGCGAGCGGTACGCGGTCACACGCTTCGATCGTCGCGACCGTGGTGCCCGTGTTGTCGGTGATCAGCACGGACTCCGCGGAGATCCGGGCCCGGAGGGAGGTGGCGCCCGAAACGTGCAGGGTCAGGCCGCGGAAAGCGAGGGCGTCGGTCCCGGTCTGGAACACAGCGTCGAGCAGGGCCGGGTGCAGGGCGTAGTTTTCCGCGCTTTCCGTGGGCAGTTCTGCTTCGACGAAGGTCTCTCCATCGTGCTCCCACAGGTTCCGCACGCCGCGGAACGCCGGACCGTACTCCCGGCCGCGCTCGGCGAGACGATCGTAGAACTCGCCCACATCGACCGCGGTCGCGTTCGCCGGTGGCCACGGCAGCCCGGGGCCGGCGGCCGGTTCTGTGCTGTGTGCCAGGGTTCCGGTCGCGTGGCAGGTCCACTCCGGACCGTCGGCCAGGGAATGGACCGCGAACCGCCCGGCAGCATCAACGGTCAGCTGGAGCCGGAGCGCGCCCTCGGTGGGAAGCACCAGCGGTGTCCGCGGGAGCAGTTCCTCGACGACGTCGTATCCCGCCTGGTCGGCCGCCAGCACCGCGGCCTCGGCGAACAACGCTTCCGGGACCAGCACGGTGCCGAGCACCACCCGATCGGCGAGCCAGGGGTGGGACTCCAGCCCGAGGCGGCCGCTCAGCACCAACCCGCCGTCCGCTAGCCGCGTGAGCGCACCGAACACCGGGTGCTCGACCGGCTCCAGGCCGACCGCGGTGAGATCGCCCGCGGCGGAACCGGGGTCGAGCCAGAACCGGGTGTGCTGGAAGGCGTAGCCGGGCAGGTCGATGGTGGGCCCGTCCGGGAGCGAGCGCGTCCAGTCGACCGGCGCTCCGGCGACCCACGCTTCCCCCAGCGAGGTGAGGAAGCGGCGCGGGCCGCCGTCACCCCGGCGGAGCGTGCCCACCACGGCGGCTCCCTCGATCGCGGCGGTGAGCACAGGATGCGGGCTGACCTCGATGAACACCGGTTTGCCTGCCCGCGCGACGGCCTGGTCGAACCGGACCGGCTCACGCAGGTTCTGGTACCAGTACTCGGCGTCCAGCGTCGTCGTGTCGAGGAAATCCCCGGTCACAGCCGAGCAGAAGGGAAGGCGCGCGGCCGACGGCTGGATTCCGGACAGCACCTCCAGCAGGTGTTCGCGGAGGGACTCGACCTGCGGCGAGTGGGAGGCGTAGTCGACCGGGAGCCGCTTCACCCGGATCCCCGTCGCCTCGGCGGCGAGTTCGTCGAGCACCTCGGGGGTGCCGGAGACCACCACGGATTCGGGCCCGTTCACCGCGGCGACGTGCGCCCGATCGCCGATCCGCGCCCGGACTTCGTCCACCGGAGCGGCCATCGACAGCATGCCACCCGCACCGGACAGCTTCAGCAACGCCCGGCTGCGCAGGGCGACCACCTTCGCACCGTCCTCAAGCGACAACGCACCCGCGACACACGCGGCCGCGATCTCACCCTGCGAATGCCCCACCACCGCAGCGGGCTCAACCCCAAACGACCGCCACAACTCGGCCAGCGACACCATCACCGCCCACAACACGGGCTGCACCACATCAACCCGCTCCAGCAGACCTTCATCCGCCACCGCATCCAGCAACGACCACTCGACAAACGGCGACAACGCCTCCGCACACGCCGCCATCGACCCCGCAAAAACCGGCAGCTCCAGCAACTCCACCGCCATGCCCGCCCACTGCGCACCCTGACCGGGGAAGACAAAGGCGATCTCCGCACCCGTGCGTGCGCGGCCGCTGATCTCCGCGGAACCGGCGGCCACTTCGGCCAGGCCGCGCATCAACTCGTCACGGTCGGCGCCGAGCACCATCGCACGGTGCTCGTGCACCGAACGCTTGGTCACCAGCGAGCGGGCGACGGCAGCCGGGTCCGCGCCGTCCACAACGGACTGAAGGCGGTCCGCCTGAGCCCGCAGCGCTTCCTGCCCGCGAGCGGAGACGATCCACGGGATCAATCCGGGCGACGGCTCACCGGTCTCTCCGCCGTCCGCCGCCGGAGCCTGTTCCAGGATGACGTGGGCGTTGGTGCCGCTGACGCCGAAACCGGACACACCCGCCCGGCGCGGCCTGCCGGTTTCCGGCCACGGCACCGGCTCGGTCAGCAGCGAAACCGCACCACTGGCCCAGTCCACATGCGGCGTCGGTTCGTCCACGTGCAGCGTCTGGGGCAGCAAGCCGTGACGCATCGCCAGCACCATCTTGAGCACACCCGCCACGCCCGCGGCGGCCTGCGTGTGCCCGAGGTTCGACTTCACCGACCCCAGCCGCAGCGGCTGTTCGCGCCCTTGGCCGTAAGTCGCCAGCAAGGCCTGTGCCTCGATCGGATCGCCCAGGGTGGTGCCCGTGCCGTGTGCCTCCACGGCGTCGACCTCGTCCGGGGTCAGGCGCGCCTGGGCGAGCGCCTGCCGGATGACCCGCTCCTGCGACGGCCCGTTCGGCGCGGTCAACCCGTTCGAAGCACCATCGGAGTTGACCGCCGAGCCGCGGACCAGCGCCAGCACCCGGTGGCCGTTCCGCCGGGCGTCGGACAGCCGCTCGATCAGCAACATGCCCACACCCTCGGACCAGCCCGTGCCGTCGGCCGCCGCCGCGAACGGCTTGCACCGGCCGTCGGCCGCCAGCCCGCGCTGACGGCTGAACTCCAGGAACGTGCCCGGGGTGGCCATCACCGTCACCCCACCGGCCAGCGCGAGCGAGCATTCGCCCGAGCGCAGCGACCGGGCCGCCCAGTGCAACGCGACCAGCGAAGACGAGCACGCGGTGTCCACCGTCACGGCCGGGCCCTCCAGCCCGAACACGTACGCCACCCGGCCGGACGCCACGCTGCCCGCGCTGCCGTTGCCCAGGTAGCCCTGCAGTTCTTCGAGCCCGGCCGCGTCGGCGGGGGCGAGCGAGCTGTAGTCGTTGTGCATCAGGCCCGCGAACACGCCGGTCCGGCTGCCGCGCAGCGTCGCCGGGTCGATGCCCGCGTCCTCGAAGGCATGCCACGACGTCTCCAGCAGCAGCCGCTGCTGCGGGTCCATCGCCAGCGCCTCCCGCGGCGAGATGCCGAAGAACGCCGCGTCGAACCCGGCGGCGTCGTCGAGGAAACCGCCCTGGTGCACCACGCTTTGCTCGGTGTGCCCGGCCGTCCAGCCCCGGTCCTCCGGGAAGCCGGAGATCACGTCACCGCCGGCGGCCAGCAGCGACCACAGCTCGTCCGGCGTGCCGATCCCGCCGGGGAACCGGCAGGCCATGCCGACAATGGCGACCGGCTCGCGGTCCCGTTCCTCCAGCTCGCGAATCGTCAGCCGGGCTTCGTGCAGCTCACCGGAAACCCGCTTGAGGTATTCGCGGAGCTTCTCCTCGTTGGCCATGGCTCTCAGCGCCCCAGGTCGTTGTCGATGAAGGCGAAGACCTCGTCGTCGGTGGCGGCCGCCAGCCGATCGGCGGCCGAGGCTTCCCCGTCGCGCCGGGAGATCAGCCTCGCCAGCCGGGTGTCCACAATGGTCTGCGCGTCGGTGTCCAGCGCGGCCAGCTTCTCCGCCAGGCCGTCGAGTTCGGCGAGGATCGCCGCGACATCGGTCACCGGCTCCGGTGACAGGCGTGCCCGCAGTTCTCCGGCCAGTGCTTCCGGGGTCGGGTGGTCGAAAACCAGCGTCGCGGGCAGCCGCAGGCCAGTTGCGGTAGCGAGCCGGTTGCGCAGCTCGACGGCGGTCAGCGAGTCGAAGCCGAGATCGGAGAACGCCTTGCCCGGCTCGACCTCGCCGGCGGACACGTAACCGAGCACATCGACCGCCTGCGCCCGAACCACGTCCAGCAGCAGGCGCCGCTGGTCCTCTTCGGACAGTCCGGTGAGCCTGGCGGGGAGATCCACCGGTGCCTGTTCGCGGCGACGCGGGGCTTTCACCAGGCCGCGCAGCATCGCGGGCACCGCGCCCGGCCGCAGCCGGACCGCCGCCGGGTTCAACCGGATCGGCACCACCACCGGTTCCGGCCCGCGCAGGGCGGCGTCGAACAACGCGACGCCCTGCTCGGTGGTCAGCGGGCTGATCCCGGTGCGCTCCATGCGGTGCAGGTCGCCGTCGGTGAGCTGGGCGGTCATCGCGCTGCGCTCGGCCCACATGCCCCACGCGAGCGAGGTGCCGGGCAGCCCGCGGGCGCGGCGGTGGTGGACCAGCGCGTCCAGGAAGGCGTTGGCGGCCGCGTAGTTGGCCTGCCCCGGCGCACCCATGGTGGTGGCCGCCGAGGAGAACACCACGAACGCCGACAGGCCGAGGTCCCGGGTCAGCTCGTGCAGGGCGAGCGCGCCGTCCACCTTGGGGCCGAGCACCCGGTCGAACCGCTCGGGGGTCAGTGCTTCGAGCACCCCGTCGTCGACCACGCCCGCGGTGTGCACCACACCGGTCACCGGATGGTCCGCGAGCACCCTGGCCAGCGCGTCCCGGTCGGTGACATCACAGGCGGCCATGGTGACGTGCGCGCCGAGCGCCTCCAGGCCGGTCCGCAGTTCCGGCAGCTCACCGCGGCGGCTGACCAGCAGGAGCCGCCGCACCCCGTACTCGGTGACCAGGTGACGGGCGAACACCCCGCCCAGCACGCCCCCGGCGCCGGTCACCAGCACCGTGCCGTCCGCGCCGAACTCCGGTGGTGCCTCGGTGCCCGGCGACACCCTGGCCAGCCTGGGCACCAGCGGCTGCCCTTCCCGCAGTGCGACCTGAGGTTCGCCGAGCGCCGCCGCGGTCGGCAGCGCACGCGCCGAAGTGTCGTGGTCGTCGAGATCGACCAGGACGAACCGGTCGGGGTGTTCCGATTGCGCGGACCGGACCAGGCCCCAGATCGGGGCGGCTCGCAGGTCCGGCTGGTCACCGACCGCGTTCCGGGTGACCAGCACCAGCCTGCTCGCCGCGAACCGTTCCTCGGCCAGCCACGCGCACAGCAGTTCGTGGGTCTTCCCGAGTGCCGCGCGTACCGCCTCCGCGGTCTCCCCCGCCTGGTCCGCCGGGCAGGCGGCGTAGACGATGTCCGGAATGGACGGTTCGGCCGCCAGCGCGGCCAGGTCCGGACAGCGGGGGTGATCACCATCGAACAGCGCCTCACCCACGACCGCGATCGAGCCGGGAGCTTCCGCCGCGGCCGCTTCGATCCAGTCGACCCGGAACAGGGCGCCGTGGTCCTCACCGCGCACGGCGCCGAGCTGGGCCGCCGACACCGGCCGGGCCACCAGCGCCTCCACCGAGAGCACCGGCCGGCCGGTCGCATCCGCCAGCTCGGCGGTCACCGCGCCGGGACCCGACTGCTTCAACCGGACACGAACGGCGGCGGCACCCGGCTGGTGCAACGAAACCCCGGTCCACGAGAACGGCAGGCGAGCCCTGCCGTCAGCGGTGCCGTCCGGGTCGATCGCGACCGGGTGCAGTGCCGCGTCGAACAGGGCCGGATGCAAGCCGAACCGCCCGGCCTCCTCCTGCGTGTCGCCGGGAAGGTCCACTTCGGCGAAGGTTTCCGCACCACGGGTCCACACCGCCCGCAGGCCCTGGAACACCGGCCCGTACTGGTAACCCTGCTCGGTCAGGCGGTCGTAGAAGTCGCTCACGTCGACCGGCTGCGCACCGGCGGGCGGCCACTGGTCGGCCAACGGCTCGGGCAGCGGCGGCGCTTCCGCGAGCAGGCCGGTCGCGTGACGGGTCCAGGGCGCGTCATCGGTGCGGGAGTGCAGGCTGACCGGCCGGTTGCCCGCGTTGTCGGCGCCGCCGACGGTGAGCTGCACCTGCACCGCGCCGTTCTCGGGCAGCACCAGTGGCGTTTCCAGGGTGAGTTCCTCGACGCGACCGCATCCGGCCTCGGCGCCCGCGCGCAACGCCAGCTCGACGAGCGCGGTACCGGGCACAACCACGGTGCCGAGCACGGTGTGGTCGGCCAGCCAGGCATGGGTGGCCAGCGACAGGCGGCCGGTCAGCACCAGGCCGTCACCTTCGGCGAGGCCGACGATCGTGTCGAGCACGGGGTGCACTTCTTCGCCGCCGTGCGCGGACGGCCGGTCCAGCCAGTAGCGCTGCCGCTGGAAGGCGTAGGTGGGCAGCTCGACCCGTCGCGCGCCGGGGAACGCGGGCGTCCAGTCCACCTCGATGCCCTGCACGTTTGCCTCGGCCAGCGAGGTCAGCATCCGGGACAGGCCGCCGTCGTCACGCCGGAGCGTGCCCACGACCGCGGCGTCGCCGTCCGTCTCCTGCAACGCGGTGACCAGCACCGGATGCGGGCTGACCTCGACAAACGCGCGGTTGCCCTGGGCGAGCAGGCCACGGGTGGCCGGCTCGAACAACACGGTCTGCCGGAGGTTGCGGTACCAGTACCCGGCGTCGAGTTCACCGGTGTCGATCACGGTGCCGGTGACCGCCGAGCAGAACGGGATCTTGCCCGGCCGGGGCGTGATGTCCGCCAGGACTTCGAGCAGGTGCTCGCGGATCGACTCGACCTGTGGTGAGTGCGAGGCGTAGTCCACGGGGATCCGCTTCGCGCGAATGTCTTCGGCGGCACAGGATTCGACCAGTGCATCCAGCGCGTCCAGCTCGCCGGAAACGACCACCGAGGCGGGTCCGTTGACCGCCGCGACCGAAATCCGATCGTCGATCCGCTCCCGCACCTCCGCCTCCGGCAGGGCCACCGACACCATGCCGCCACCACCGGACAACTTCAACAACGCCTTGCTCCGCAGCGCCACCACCTTCGCACCATCCTCAAGCGACAACCCACCCGCCACACACGCCGCCGCGATCTCACCCTGCGAATGACCCACCACCGCCGCCGGCTCCACCCCAAACGACCTCCACACCTCAGCCAGCGACACCATCACCGCCCACAACACCGGCTGCACCACATCAACCCGCCCCAACAAACCCCCATCCCCCAGCACATCAAACAACGACCACTCAACAAACGGCGACAACGCCTCCCCACACGCCCCCATCGACCCCGCAAACACCGACGAAACGCCCAGCAACTCCACCGCCATACCCGCCCACTGCGCACCCTGACCGGGAAAGGCGAAGACCACGCCGTCCCTGACGAGCGCCCTGCCGGTGGTCACCCCGGGTCCCGGTGTGCCGTCGGCAATCGCGCGCAGCCCGCGCAGCAGTTCCTCACGGTTCGCGCCGACGACCACCGCGCGGTCCTGGTGCAGCGAGCGGGTGGTGGCCAGCGACAGCCCGACATCCGCCACACTCGCCTCGGTGTCCACTTCGGACGCCAGCCGGTCGGCCTGTGCGCGGAGGGCGGCCGGTCCCTTGCCGGACAGCACCCACGGGACCACCACTGGTACCGGTCCGGCAGCAGGCGTTTCCTCGACCGGCGCCTGTTCCAGCACCACGTGCGCGTTGGTGCCGCCGAGCCCGAAGCCGGACACGCCCGCCCGGCGCGGCCTGCCGGTTTCCGGCCACGGCACCGGCTCGGTCAGCAGCGACACCGCACCACTGGACCAGTCCACGTGCGGCGTCGGCTCGTCCACGTGCAAGGTCTTCGGCAGCACGCCGTGCCGCATCGCGAGCACCATCTTCATCACTCCGGCCACCCCGGCCGCGGCCTGTGTGTGCCCCAGGTTCGACTTCACCGACCCCAGCCACAGCGGATCACCCGACCTGCCCCGCCCGTACGTCGCGAGCAACGCCTGCGCCTCGATCGGGTCGCCCAGAGTGGTGCCCGTGCCGTGTGCCTCCACCGCGTCCACATCCACAGTGGACAGACCGGCGTTCGCCAGTGCCGCCCGGATCACGCGCTCCTGCGACGGGCCGTTCGGCGCCGTCAGCCCGCTCGACGCACCGTCGGAATTCGCCGCGGAACCACGCACCACGGCCAGCACCGGGTGCCCGTTCCGCTGGGCGTCGGACAGCCGTTCCAGCAGCAGCACCCCCACGCCCTCGGCCAGGCCCATGCCGTCGGCCGACGCGGCGAACGCACGGCAACGCCCATCGCGCGCGAGCACGCGGAGCCTGCTGAACCCGGTGAACTCGCCGGGAGTCGCCATCACCGCCGTGCCACCGGCGAGCGCCAGCGAGCATTCACCCGACCGCAGCGACCGGGCCGCCAGGTGCAGCGCCACCAGCGACGACGAGCACGCGGTGTCGATGGTCAGCGCGGGCCCGGTCAGGCCGAGCACGTACGCCACCCGGCCGGAAACCACGCTGGGCGCGGTCCCACTGACCACATAGGACGCGAGATCGTTCGAGGTCTGCGCGGCCATCGAGGTGTACTCCTGGCCGCTGCAGCCGACAAAAACCCCGGTGCTGCTGCCGTTCAGCGTCGCCGGATCGATCCCGGCGCGCTCGAACGCCTCCCAGGAGGTCTCCAGCACCAGCCGCTGCTGCGGATCGGTCGCGAGCGCCTCGCGCGGCGAGATGCCGAAGAACGCCGGATCGAAGTCCGCGGCGCCTTCGATGAATCCGCCTTCGCGGACGTAGGAGGTGCCCGGCCGGTCCGGGTCGGGATCGTAGAGCCCGTCCACGTCCCAGCCGCGGTCACGCGGGAACCCGGTGACCGCGTCACGGCCGGCCGAAACCAGCTCCCACAGCTCGTCCGGGCTGGTCACGCCGCCGGGGAACCGGCAGCTCATCGCCACGATCGCGATCGGCTCGCGGTCCCGCGCCTCGGCTTCACCGAGCTGCCTGCGGGTCTGCCGCAGCTCGCCGGTCATCCACTTGAGGTGGTCGAGAAGTTTCGCTTCGGTCATCTTGTCGGCCATCAGGACTTCCCGAATTCTTTTTCGATGAGGTCGAACATCTCGTCCGCGCTCGCCTGCTCCAGCCCGTCGAACTCGCCGGGTGGCGCCGGTGCGCCGGTCCATTCCGCCGCCAGCGCGGCCAGTCGCGCGCCGATGGCCGCCCGGTCCGCTTCACCGGCGGGCAGCTGGGCGAGGGTGCGTTCCAGGTTCGCGATCTCGGCCAGCGCCGCGTCCGGATCGGCACCGGCGTCCCGCGCCAGTTCGGCGCACACGTGCGTGCTGATCGCGGCCGGGCTCGGGTGGTCGAAGATCAGCGTGCTGGAGAGCCGGAGCCCGGTCGCCGAACCGAGCCGGTTCCGCAGTTCGAGCGCGGTGATCGAATCGAAGCCGATGTCCATCAGGCCCCGGTTCTCGTCGATGTCGAGTGGCGAGCCGTGGCCCAGCACAGCCGCCGCGTGCGTGCGCACGACCTCCAGCACAGCGCGGTACCGCTCGGCCTCCGGCATCGCGGCCAGCCGCCCGGCCAGCTTCGCCGCCTCCCCCTCGACCGCGGCCCGATCGGCTTCGGCGGCTTCCAGGAAACGGCGTGCCTCGGGCATTTCGGCCAGCAACGGGCTCGGGCGCACCGAGGTCAGCACCGAGGCGAACGCGGGCCAGTCGATCTCGGCGACGGCCACGTAGGTGTCGTCGAGATCGAGTGCCTGGCGGAGGCCGCTCAGCGCGACACCCTGGTCCATCGCGGGCAGGCCTTGGCGTCGCAGGCGTTCGTTGCGGGTTTCGCGGCGCGCGGCCTCGGCGGGATCGGCGTCGTTGGCCGCGTCCCACACCCCCCAGCCGACCGAGGTGGCGGGCAGGCCACGACCGCGCCGGTGCACCGCGAGCGCGTCGAGATAGGCGTTGGCGGCGGCGTAGGCGCCGTGGTCGCCGCTGCCCCAGAGCGCGGCGATCGACGAGAACGACACAAAGCGCTCGACGGGATGGCCTTCGAGCAGTTCGTCCAGGTGCCGCGCGCCGGTCACCTTCGCGGCCATCACCTCGGCGAGGTCTTCGGGAGTCAGCTCGGCGAGCGGTGCCAGCCGGATCACCGCCGCCGCGTGGATCACCGTCCGCACGCGGAGGCCGTCGAGCAGGGTGGCCAGCGCGTCGCGGTCGGTCACGTCGCAGGCGGCGGGGATTAGTTCGACGCCGCGCTCGGCCAGTTCGGCGGTCAGCTCGGCCGCGCCGGGAGCGTCCGGCCCGCGGCGGCTGGTGAGCACCACGTGCCGGGCGCCCTGGTCGGCCAGCCAGCGCACGATGTGCGGGCCGAGCCCGCCCGACGCGCCGGTCACCAGCACGGTGCCGGACGCGTCCCAGGGTTCGGCGGCGTCACCGCCGGGCCGCCGGACCATCCGGCGCGCGGACAGCCCCGCCGGGCGAATGGCGAGCTGGTCCTCCCCCGTTCCGGCCAGTGCCAGGCACATGCGCTGCCAGGTCCGCTCGTCCGGCTCTTCGGGAAGGTCGATCAGCCCGCCCCAGCGGTCCGGGTGCTCCAGCGCGGCCACCCGGCCGAGCCCCCAGACTGGCGCCTGGTCCGGCCGCCGCAAGTGGTCACCGGGGCCGGTGGAGACCGCGCCCCGGGTCAGGCACCACAGCGGCGCGGGCACCCCGGCGTCGCCGAGCGCCTGCACCAGCGCGAGCGTCTCGGGCAGGCCACCGTCTTCGGCCAGTCCCAGCAGGGACAGCACGCCGCTGATCTCGCCGGCCTGCGCGAGCGCTTCGGACAGCCGCCGCGCCAGTACCGCGCGATCGCCCACGTCCAGCGGGAGGACCCGGACCCCGTGCTCGTCCAATGCGCGGACGCAGGCATCGGTGAGCGCGCCGGCTTCGTGTGTCACCACGATCCAGGTGCCGCCCAGCGCACCCGACGGCTCGGCGACCGGCTTCCACGCCACGCCGTACCGCCAGGAGTCCACTTCGGACACCTCACGCCGCCGGCGGTGCCACGCCGACAACGCGGGCAGCACCTCGGTCAGCGGTGCCTGCTCGCCGACCCGCAACGCGGCGGCGACCTCACACACGTCCTCGTCCGCGATGAGCCGCCAGAAGCGGTCGTCCACCTGGTCGCGGTCGGCCCCGCCGTCTGCGGACCACCAGTACCGCTTGCGCTGGAAGGCGTACGTCGGCAGGTCCACCGGGGTGGCCGTGGTGAACAGCGCGGGCCAGTCCACCCGGGCGCCGTGCACGCAGGCTTCCGCGAGCGAGCGCAGGAACCGCTCGGCACCGCCCTGGTCCCGGCGCAGCGAGCCCAGCGCCACCGCGCCAGTGCCCTCGGCGGTCTCGCGAAGGCCACCGGACAGGATCGGATGCGGGCTGACTTCCACGAACACGCCGTTGCCCGCGTCGATCAGCTCGCGGGCGGCGTCCTCGAACCGCACCGTTTCCCGGAGGTTGTGGTACCAGTACTCGCCGGTCAGCTCGGTGCCGTCGAGCCACTTCCCGGTCACCGTGGACAGGAACGGCACGTCGGCGGGTTTCGGCTCGATCCCGGCGAGCGTGCTCAGCAGGGTCTCGCGAATGGTGGCGACCTGCACGGAGTGCGAGGCGTAGTCAACCTCCACCCGCCGGGCCCGCACGCCCTCGGCCTCGCAGGCGGCCAGCAGTTCGGTGAGGGCGTCGGCCGCGCCGGAGACCACCACGGAGGCCGGGCCGTTGACCGCGGCGATCGACAGCTGCTCACCCCACGGTGCGATCCGCTCGCGCACCCGCTCGAGCGGTTCGGTCAGCGAAACCATGCCGCCCCGCCCGGAGAGCACGCCGAGCGCCTGGCTGCGCAGGGCGACCACCTTGGCGCCGTCGTCCAGGGTCAGCGCGCCCGCGACGCAGGCCGCCGCGATCTCACCCTGGGAATGCCCCAGCACGGCGGCGGGCTCGACCCCGCACGCGCGCCACAACGCGGCCAGCGACACCATCACCGCCCACAACGCGGGCTGGACCACGTCGACCCGTTCCAGCATCGACGCGTTCGACAGCACCTCGGGCAGCGACCAGTCGACGAACGGGTCCAGCGCGTCGGCACAGGACCGCATCGATTCGGCGAAAACCGGTGAGGCGTCGATCAGCTCCAGCGCCATGCCCGGCCACTGCGCGCCCTGACCGGGGAACACAAAAACCACGCCGTTCCTGGTGCCGACCGCGCCTTCGACCACCCCGGTGCCCGGCAGGCCGTCCGCGATCTCCCGCAGCCCGCGCCGGAACCCGTCCAGGTCCTCGGCCAGCACCACGGCCCGGTTGGCGTGGGCGGACCGGGTCGCGGCCAGCGACCAGCCGACGGCCGCGAGCTCGATCTCCGGTCGTGCGGTCAGGTGCGTGAGCAGGCGGCCGGCCTGGGCACGGAGCGCGTCCTCACCGCGGCCCGAGAGCAGCCAGGGAATGGTGTGGGAAGCGAGAACGGGCTGCGCGGCGGGAGCCGGTTCGGCAGCGTCTTCCGCCGATTCCTGTTCGAGGACGACGTGCGCGTTCGTCCCGCTGATGCCGAACGAGGACACCGCCGCGCGCCGCGTCCGGCCGGCGGGCCAGGGCATCGGCTCCACCGGCAGCCGGACCGCACCCGAAGGCCAGTCCACGTGCGGGGTGGGCTCGTCGACGTGCAGGGTTTGCGGCACCACCCCGTGCCGCAGCGCGAGCACCGACTTGATCACCCCGGCGATCCCGGCGGCGGCCTGCGTGTGCCCGATGTTCGACTTCACCGAGCCGAGCCACAGCGGCCGCCCGTCCGGCCGGTCGGCACCGTAGGTGTTCAGCAGCGCGCCCGCTTCGATCGGGTCGCCGAGCCGGGTCCCGGTGCCGTGTGCTTCCAGCAGGTCGATGTCCGAAGTGGACAGCTGCGCCGCGGCGAGCGCCTGCCGGATGACCTGCTCCTGCGAGTTCCCGTTGGGCGCGGTGAACCCGTTGGAGGCGCCGTCGGAGTTGACCGCCGAACCGCGGAGGACGGCCAGCACCCGGTGCCCGTTGCGCCGGGCGTCGGAGAGCCGTTCGACCAGCACGGCACCGACGCCCTCGGCCATCGCCGTGCCGTCCGCCGCGGCCGCGAACGACTTGCACCGGCCGTCGGCGGCCAATCCGCGCTGGCGGGAGAACTCCACGAAGATGGCCGGGCTGGCCATCACCGACACGCCGCCCGCGAGCGCCAGCGAGCATTCACCCGAGCGCAGCGCTTGCGCCGCCAGGTGCAGTGCGACCAGCGAAGACGAGCAGGCCGTATCCACGGTGACCGCCGGTCCTTCGAAGCCGAAGGTGTAGGCGACCCGGCCGGAGACCACGCTGGCCGCGCTCCCGGTCGCCACGTAGCCCTCGGCGCCGCCCGAGGCATCCATCAGCGAGGTGTAGTCACCGCCGTTGGTCCCGGCGAACACGCCGGTCCGGCTGCCCCGCAGCGTCTCGGGATCGATGCCCGCGTGCTCGAACACCTCCCACGACGTCTCCAGCAGCAGCCGCTGCTGCGGGTCCATCGCCACCGCCTCGCGGGGTGAGATGCCGAAGAAGCCGGCGTCGAATTCGGTGGTGTCGTCGAGGAAACCGCCCTGGCGCACGTAGCTCTTGCCCGCGCGGTCCGGATCCGGGTCGTACAGCGCGGGATCCCAGCCGCGGTCGATCGGGAAGTCCGTGATCGCGTCGCCGCCTTCGGACACCAGCCGCCAGAGGTCCTCCGGCGAGCGCACCCCGCCGGGGAACCGGCAGGCCATGCCGACGATGGCGATCGGTTCCCGCTGCCCGGCTTCGGCCTCGGCCAGCCTGCGGCGGACCTGCCGCAGGTCGGCGGTCACCCGCTTCAGATAGCTCAGTAGCTTCTTGTCTTCTGTCATCAGGACCTGCCGAGCTCTTGATCGATGATTGCGAAGATGTCCTCTTCGGACGCGGACTCCAGGAACTCGTCGTCTTCGGGTGGCGGGCCTTCGCACCGGTGCAGCAGGGCACGCAGCCGCGTGACGACTGCTGGATCGACATCGCTGCCGTCACCGAGCGCCGCTTCGAGCCTGTCCAGCTCGGCGGGTACGGGCGAGGCGGCGGGCGCCAGTTCGGTGCGCAGGAACCGCGCCAGTGCCGCCGGGGTCTGGTGGTTGAAGACCAGCGTCGCGGGCAGCCGGAGCCCGGTCACGCGGTTCAGCCGGTTGCGGATCTCCACCGCGGTCACCGAGTCGAAGCCGAGTTCGGTGAACGGCCGGGTGACGGCGAGCTCGCCGGGGGTGGCGTAACCGAGCACGGCGGCCACGTTCTCCCGCACCGCCTCCAGCAGCAGCCGGTCGCGCTCGGCCGCGGACGCCGACGCCAGGCGCTCCACCAGTGGTGCGGTCTGCTCGGTGCCGCGCTCGGCGGTCGCTTCGGCGAGTTCGCGGACCTCCGGGATCTCGTCGAGCGCGGGCGCGGGCCTGGTCGCGGTGAAGGCGACGGCGAACCGCTCCCACTCGATGTCGGCCACCACCAGTGCGGTTTCGCCGGTTTCGAGGGCCTGCCGCAGCGCGGTCGTGGCGAGGTCCGGGGCCATCGCGGGCACGCCGTGACGGCGCAGGACCTCCCCGACCGAGGACAGTTCGGCCATGCCACCGTCGGCCCACGCACCCCAGGCGACCGAGGTCGCCGGCAAGCCCTGTGCCCGCCGCCAATGCGCGAAGGCGTCCAGGAAAGCGTTGCCCGGCGCGTAGTTCCCCTGCCCGGCGGCGCCGAACGTGCCCGCCGTGGAGGAGAACAACACGAACGCGGAGAGGTCGGCGTCCTTGGTCAGCTCGTGCAGGTGGACGGCCGCGTCCGCCTTGACGCTCAGCGCGTGGCCGAGCTGTCCGGGGGTGAGCGCGTCCACCATCGCGTCGTCGAGAACGGCGGCGGTGTGGAAGATCCCGGTCAGCGGCTGCTCCGCCGGGATCGAGCCGAGCAGATCCGCCAGTGCCTCGCGGTCCGAGACGTCGCACGAGGCGATGGTGACCTTCGCGCCGAGCCCGGTCAGCTCGGCTTCGAGTTCCCCGGCTCCCGGCGCCGCCGGACCGCGGCGGCTGACCAGCAGCAGGTGCTCGGCACCACTGCGGGCGAGCCAGCGAGCGACCTGGGCGCCGAGCGCGCCGGTGCCACCGGTGATGAGCGAGGTGCCCGCCGGACGCCAGTCGCGGCGGGCGGCACCCTGGTCCAGTGGAGCGCGGACGAGGCGGCGGGCGAGCAGCCGGCCACCGCGGACGGCCACCTGGTCCTCGGGTGCCGGAGCGCCGAGCGCGAGTTCGATGGACCGTTCGTCGAGCACGTCCGGGAGGTCGATGAGCCCGCCCCAGCGGTCGGGGTGTTCGAGGCCGACCACCCGGCCGAAGCCCCAGACCAGCGCCTGCCGGGGATTGCGCACCGGGTCCCGGTGCCCGGCCGAAACCGCGGACCGGGTCACCGCCCAGATCGGGGCCGGTGCGCCCAGCTCACCGAGCAGTTGCACCAGGCCGAGGGTGTTGGCGAAACCGGTGTGCTCGTCGGCGGCGAGCAGCGAGACCACGGCGCTCACCGGGCCGTCCGCCAGCGCCTCGCGGAAGCGTTCCGCGAACCGGCCGTCGTGCTCCACCGTGGTCAGCTCGCCGTGGTTCGCGAGGCCGCGGACGCAGGCGGACACCCACGGGTCGTCGGCGAACCCGGACGGGACCACGGCGATCCGGCGTCCCGGCTCGGGCGGCTCCGCGCGAACCGGCCGCCAGCGGACCCGGTACCGCCAGCTGTCCACAGTGGATTGGACCTGCCGGTTGCGGCGCCAGTCCGCGAGGAACGGCAGCAGTTCACTCAGCGCGTCGCGTGGGTCCGCGCCGTTGACCCGCAGTGCTCCGGTCAGTTCGTCGAGGTCACCGCGTTCGACGGCGGACCAGAACTCGTCGTCGGCCGCCGCGGTCGCCGCCGGGGTGGCGGGCGCGTCGAGCCAGAAGCGCTGCCGCTGGAAGGCGTAGGTGGGCAGGTCCACGCGCCCGGCACCGGGGAAGATCCGGTCCCAGCGGGGTTCGGCGCCATGGACGTGGGCCTCGGCGAGGGACCGCAGGAACCGGTCGAGCCCGCCTTGGTCCCGGCGCAGCGTGCCGATCGCCGCCTCGGCGGTTTCCTGGAGGCTCGGCACGAGCACCGGGTGCGGGCTGACTTCGAGGAAAACCCCGTGCCCCTGCTCGGCGAGCTTCCGCACGACTTCGTCGAACCGGACGGTCTCGCGCAGGTTCCGGTACCAGTACCGGGCATCCAGCTCGCCGACGGGCTCGCCGGTCACCGTGGAGAGGAACGGCACGGCCGGGGCCTGGGACGGGATCTCACCCAGCACGGTGAGCAGTTCGTCTTCGATCGCGGTGACCGCCGGAGAATGCGAGGCGTAGTCCACCGGAATCCGGCGGGCACTGATCTCCTCGGCGGCGAATTCGGCGATCAGCTCGTCCAGCGCGTCGGCCGGGCCGGACACCACCACGGAGGCGGGTCCGTTGACCGCCGCGACCGAAATCCGGTCGTCGATCCGCGCCCGCACCTCCGCCTCCGGCAACGCCACCGACACCATGCCGCCACCACCGGACAACTTCAACAACGCCTTGCTCCGCAGCGCCACCACCTTCGCACCATCCTCAAGCGACAACACACCCGCCACACACGCCGCCGCGATCTCACCCTGCGAATGACCCACCACCGCCGCCGGCTCCACCCCAAACGACCGCCACACCTCAGCCAGCGACACCATCACCGCCCACAACACCGGCTGAACCACATCAACCCGCCCCAACAAACCCCCATCCGCCAGCACATCAAGCAACGACCACTCAACAAACGGCGACAACGCCTCCGCACACGCCCCCATCGACCCCGCAAACACCGACGAAACGCCCAGCAACTCCACCGCCATACCCGCCCACTGCGCACCCTGGCCGGGGAACACAAAAACCGGCCGTTCTCCCGCGGTGGTAGCGGAAACCACGTTCGGCGCGGGTGTGCCCGCCGCCAGCGCGCGGAGTCCTCGCAGCAGGTCGTCCACATCGGAGCCCAGCACGACCGCGCGGTGGGACAGGTGTGACCTGGTGGTAGCCAGCGAGTAACCGACGTCCGCCGGGCTCAGGCCGGGACGGTCCGCGAGGTGCACCGCCAGCCGTTCGGCCTGCGCGCGCAACGCGGCCTCGTTCGCTCCCGAGATCGGCCAGAACACCGGGCCTTCGCTGACCACGGGCACGCGTTCCGGTTCCGCCGGTGCCTGCTCCAGCACCAGATGCGCGTTGGTGCCGCTGATGCCGAACGACGAGACCGCGGACCGGCAGGGGCGCTCGGTTTCCGGCCACGGCTCGGCTTCGGTCAGCAGCGACACCGCACCACTGGACCAATCGACGTGCGGCGTCGGCTCGTCCACGTGCAAGGTCTTCGGCAGCACGCCATGCCGCATCGCCAGCACCATCTTCACCACGCCGGCCACCCCGGCGGCGGCCTGCGTGTGCCCGAGATTGGACTTCACCGAACCCAGTCGCAGCGGCTGTTCGCGCCCTTGGCCGTAGGTCGCCAGCAAGGCCTGCGCCTCGATCGGATCACCCAAGGTGGTGCCCGTGCCGTGTGCCTCCACCGCATCGACGTCCACAGTGGACAAACCAGCGTTCGCCAGCGCCGCCCGGATCACCCGCTCCTGCGATGGCCCGTTCGGGGCCGTCAGCCCGTTCGAAGCACCATCCGAATTCACCGCGGAACCCCGCACCACCGCCAGCACCGGATGACCGTTCCGCCGCGCATCCGACAACCGCTCGACCACCAGCATCGCCACGCCTTCGGACATCGCGGTGCCGTCCGCGCCCGCCCCGAAGGACTTGCACCGGCCGTCCGGAGCGAGCCCGCGCTGGCGGCTGAACTCGACGAACGTGCCCGGCGTCGACATCACCGACACCCCGCCCGCGACCGCGAGCGAGCATTCCCCGTGCCGCAGCGCCTGCGCGGCCAGGTGCAGCGCCACCAGCGACGACGAGCAAGCCGTGTCCACCGTCAGCGCGGGACCTTCGAGCCCCAGCGCATACGCCACCCGGCCCGACGCGACACTGGCCGCGCTGCCGTTGCCGAGATAGCCCTCGAACTCGGCGGGACCGTCCGGCCGCATCAGCAGCCGGGCGCCGTAGTCGTTGTACATCACCCCGGCGAACACGCCGGTTTGGCTGCCTTGCAGGGAAAGCGGGTCGATCCCGGCTCGTTCGATCGCCTCCCACGAGGTCTCCAGCAACAACCGCTGCTGCGGGTCCATGCTGAGCGCCTCGCGCGGCGAAATGCCGAAGAAGCCCGCGTCGAACTCGGCGGCGTCGTGCAGGAAGCCGCCTTCACGCACGTAGGACCGCCCCGTCCGCTCGGGGTCGTTGTCGAAGAGTTCGTCGAGGTTCCAGCCGCGGTCAGCGGGGAACTCCGAGAAGCCGTCACGGCCGTCGGTGAGCAGTTCCCAGAGGGCCTCGGGTGAGTCCACCCCACCGGGGAACCGGCACGCCATGCCGACGATCGCCACCGGTTCGTCGGTGGCGCCGGAGGCGGGCGCGGTGGTGGTCACCGACTCCAGGCCGAGCAGTTCACCGCGGAGGAAGCGGGCGAGCGCACGCGGGGTCGGGTGGTCGAAGACCATGGTCGCGGGCAGGCGCAGGCCGGTCGCGCCGTTGAGCCGGTTGCGCAGCTGGACGGCGGTGAGCGAGTCGAAGCCCAGCTCGGCGAAACGGGCTTTCTCCTCGACCGCGTCCCGGGCGGCATGACCGAGCACGGCGGCGGCTTCGGTGCGCACCAGGTCGAGCAGGAGCTGCTCACGCCGGGATTCCGGGGCCGCGGCCAGTTCGGTGCGGAGTGAGGAGGTGGCGGGCGTGTTGCCCGCGCTCGGCCGGGCCGGCCCGCGGAACAGGCCGCGGAAGATCGCCGGGAGCGTGCCCGCCTTGGCCTGGGCGCGCAACGCGGACGCGTTCAGGCGGACCGGGACGAGGGCCGCTTCCGGGTGCGCGCAGGCCGCGTCGAACAACGCGAGCCCTTCGTCGGCGGGCAGCGGCTCCACCCCGGAACCGGTGATCCGGCGCAGTTCGCCGTCGTCGAGGTGCCCGGTCATGCCGCCGCGCTCGGCCCACAGCCCCCAGGCCAGCGACAGGCCGGGCAGGCCGCGTGCCCGCCGGTGCGCGGCCAGCGCGTCCAGTGCCGCGTTGGCGGCGGCGTAGTTCGCCTGCCCCGGCGCGCCGAAGGTGGCCCCGGCGGAGGAGAACACGATGAACGCCGACAGCGGCCGGTCCGCGGTCAGCTCGTGCAGGTGGATCGCGGCGTCGGCTTTCGGGCGCAGGACCGCGCTGAGGCGTTCGGGGGTCAGCGCGCCCACCACGCCGTCGTCGAGCACGCCGGCCAGGTGCAGCACGCCGGTGAGCGGGTGCGTGGCCGGAATGGCGTCGATCAGGTCTGCGACGGCGGCGCGGTCGGCCATGTCGCAGGCGGCCATGGTGACGTTCGCGCCCAGTGCGGTCAGCTCGGCTTCCAGCTCCGGGGCGCTGCCGCGGCGACCGGCCAGCACGAGGTGCCGGACCCCGTGCTCCCGCACCAGGTGCCGGGTGATCAGCCTGCCCAGGGTGCCGGTGGCGCCGGACAGCAACACCGTGCCGTCGGGGTCGAATGCGACTCCGCCGGATCCGGTGGTCCTGGCCAGCCTGGGCACGTGGACCCGGTCACCACGGATCGCCAGCTGCGGTTCGCCGGACGCGACCGCCGCGAGCACTGCCGCTTCGGTGGTGTTCTCGTCGGCGTCGACCAGGACAAAGCGATCCGGGTTCTCGGCCTGCGCCGACCGGACCAGGCCCCAGACCGCGGCGCGGGCCACATCCGGTTCCTCGTCCCCGATCGCGACGGCACAGCGGGTGACCAGCACCAGCGAGCCGGGTCGGTCCTCGGTGAGCCACGACTGCACCAGGCCGAGCGCCTCGGACGCGGCTTCGTGCGTGGCCTCGATCAGGTCGCCGCCGGCCCGCGGCAGCCAGACGACCTCCGCGTCCGGCGCGGCGGCCGCCGGGACCACCGGCATGGGTGCCCACTCGACGCGGTAGAGCGATTCGGCCCCCGTGCTCAGTGCTTCCGGGGTCAGCGGGCGCAGGGTGAGTGAGTCCACTGTGGTCACCGGGCGGCCGGTGGCGTCCGTCGCCGTCAAGGCGAGCACGCCGGGCGCGCTGGGGGTGAGGCGCACGCGCAGCTTGTCGGCGCCCGAGGCGTGCAGGGTGACGCCGTTCCAGGAGAACGGCAGCCGCGGTTCGGTGTTGTCGTCGGTGACGACCAGTGCGTGCAAGGCGGCGTCGAGCAGGGCGGGGTGCACACCGTACGCGGCCGCGTCGGTGGTTTCGGGCCGCAGCGCCACCTCGGCGAAGATCTCCTCGCCGCGCCGCCAGACCGCCTGCACGCCTTGGAAGACCGGGCCGTACCGCAGGCCGCGTTCGGCCAGCCCGTCGTAGAAGCCCTCGAGGTCGACGGCTTCGGCGTTCGGCGGCGGCCATTCACCCGGCGACGCCGGGGTGGTCGCGCCCGGCGAGACCGTGCCGGTGGCGTGGCAGGTCCACGGTTCGTCCTCGCGGCGGGAATGCAGTTCGACCGGACGCCGTCCGGTCTCGTCCGCCGCACCGACGACCACCTGCACCTGCACGGGATCGGCCACCGGAAGCGGTGCCTGGAGCACCAGTTCGCCGACCCGGCCGCAGCCCACCTGGTCCGCTGCCCTGATCACCATTTCCAGCAGGGCGGTGCCCGGCACGATCGCCGTGTCGCGGACCGCGTGCTCGGCCAGCCACGGGTGCGACGTGAGCGAAAGGCGCCCGGTGAGCAGGCAGCCGTCGCCGTCGGCGAGCGCGACCATCGCACCCAGCAGCGGGTGGTCCGGCGACCGCAGTCCGGCCGAGCCGAGGTCACCGGCCGTGGCCGGGCCCGCGTCGAGCCAGTAGTGCTGCCGCTGGAAGGCGTAGGTGGGCAGCTCGACCGGCCGGGCGCCCGGGAAGGCCGCCGCCCAGTTGACCGCGGCGCCGCGGACGTGGACCTCGGCCAGCGAGGTCAGGAACCGCCGCGGGCCACCGTCGTGCCGGCGCAGGGTTCCGGCGACCACGGCGTCGGCCAGGTCGCGTTGGTCGAAGGCCTCCTGGATCGAAGCGGCGAGCACCGGGTGCGGGCTGATCTCGGCGAAGATCTCGCGGCCCTGGTCCAGCAGGGCAGTCACGGCCCGGTCGAACCGGACGGGTTCGCGCAGGTTGCGGTACCAGTAGGCGGCGTCCAGCTCGCTGGTGTCCAGCACCGCGCCGGTGACCGCGGAGCAGAACGGCACACGCGACCGTTGCGGCTTGATACCGGCCAAGTCGGCACGCAGGCCGTCTTCGATGGCTTCGACCTGTGGTGAGTGCGAGGCGTAGTCCACCGGGATCCGCTTGGCCCGAATGCCGTCGGCCGCGCAGGATCCGAGCAGCTCGTCCAACGCGTCCGGCTCGCCGGAAACCACCACGGAAGCGGGCCCGTTCACCGCCGCGACGGAGATCCGGTCGTCGATCCGCTGCCGCACCTCGGCTTCCGGCAAGGGGATCGAGACCATGCCACCGCGGCCCGAGAGCGCGGGAAGCGCCTTGCTCCGGAGGGCGACCACCTTCGCAGCGTCCTCAAGCGACAACGCACCCGCCACACACGCGGCCGCGATCTCCCCCTGCGAATGCCCCACCACCGCAGCGGGCTCAACCCCAAACGACCGCCACAACTCGGCCAGCGACACCATCACCGCCCACAACACGGGCTGCACCACATCAACCCGCTCCAGCAGGCCTTCATCCGCCACCGCATCCAGCAGCGACCATTCAACAAACGGCGACAACGCCTCCGCACACGCCGCCATCGACTCCACAAAAACCGGCAGCTCCAGCAACTCCACCGCCATCCCCGCCCACTGCGCGCCCTGACCGGGGAAGACAAAAACCACCTTGGGCGCGGCCGTCGCCCGTCCGGTCACCGGGCCGGGCTTTCCTGCCGCCAGCTCATGAAGTCCGGCCACCAGCTCGTCGCGGTCCGCGCCGAGCACCACCGCGCGGTGCTCGTGTGTCGAGCGCGTGGCCGCCAGGGAGAAACCGATGTCGGCGGGATTGGCGTCGCTGTCCAAATGCGACAGAAGCCGGACAGCCTGCTCGCGGACCGCCCCTTCGCCCTTGCCGGACAACACCCAGGGGATCATCGCGGGAACGGGCGTGGCGGCGGGGGTCTCTTCCGGCGGCGCCTGTTCCAGGATGACGTGCGCGTTCGTCCCGCTGACCCCGAAACCCGACACGCCCGCCCGGCGAGGCCGATCGGCCTCCGGCCACGGCATGGGCTCGGTCAGCACCGAAACCGCACCCGAAGCCCAGTCCACGTGCGGGGTCGGCTCGTCCACGTGCAGCGTCTTCGGCAGCACACCATGCTGCATGGCCAGCGCCATCTTGATCACACCCGCGACCCCGGCGGCGGCCTGCGTGTGCCCGAGGTTCGACTTCACCGAACCCAGCGCGAGCGGCCGCTCCCGCCCCTGGCCGTACGTCGCCAGCAACGCCTGCGCCTCGATCGGATCACCCAGTGTGGTCCCCGTGCCATGGGCTTCCACCGCGTCCACGTCCACAGTGGACAACCCGGCGTTCGACAGCGCGGCCCGGATCACCCGTTCCTGCGAGGGCCCGTTCGGTGCCGTGAGCCCGCTCGACGCACCGTCCTGGTTGACCGCCGAGCCACGGAGCACGGCCAGCACCCGATGCCCGTTCCGCCGGGCGTCGGACAGCCGCTCGACCAGCAGCATGCCCACGCCCTCGGACCAGCCGGTACCGTCGGCCGCCGCCGCGAACGGCTTGCACCGGCCATCGGCCGCCAGCCCGCGCTGGCGGCTGAACTCGACGAAGGTGGACGGCGTGGACATCACCGCGACCCCACCGGCCAGCGCGAGCGAGCATTCGCCCGAGCGCAGCGACTGCGCCGCCAGGTGCAGCGCGACCAGCGAGGACGAGCACGCGGTGTCCACCGTGACCGCCGGGCCGACCAGGCCGAGGGTGTAGGCGAGGCGACCCGACGCGATGCTGCCCGCGCTGCCGTTCCCGAGATAGCCCTCGAACTCGGCGGCACCACCGGGCCGGTTCAGCAGGCGTGAGCCGTAGTCGTTGTACATCACCCCGGCGAACACGCCGGTCCGGCTGCCGCGTGCGGTGTGCGGGTCGATGCCCGCGCGCTCGAAGGCCTCCCACGACGTCTCCAGGAGCAACCGCTGCTGCGGGTCGATGGTCAGCGCTTCACGCGGGGAGATGCCGAAGAACGCCGCGTCGAATTCGCCCGCGTTGTGCAGGAAGCCGCCTTCGCGGGTGGTCGACGTGCCGGGCTGGTCGGGGTCGTCGCCGAACAGCTCGTCCAGCGCCCAGCCACGGTTGCCGGGGAACTCCGACACCGCGTCGGTGCCGTTCTCGACCAGCCGCCACAACGCTTCGGGTGAGTCGACGCCGCCGGGGAACCGGCAGGCCATGCCGACGATCGCGATGGGTTCGCGGTCGCGGTCCTCCAGCTCACGCACGCGTTCGCGGGTTGCCTGGAGGTCGCCGGTGACCCGGCGGAGGTACTCGACGAGCTTGTCCTCATTGGTCATTCAGGACACCCCGAGATCGTTGTCGATGAAGTCGAACAGTTCGTCCGGTGTGGCCGAATCGAGCCGCCGCGCGGGCTGCGCCGACTGGTCCGACCGCCATTTCGCGACCATTTCCCGCATCCGGTTCACCAGTTCCGCGCGCAGTTCCGGGGCCGACCCGGCGAACACGGCGTCGAGGCGGTCCAGTTCGCCGAGCGGATCGGCCGGGCCGGCGTCCTCGGTCACCAGGCCGTCCAGCAGGCGCCGGGTGAGCAGCGCCGGGGTCGGGTAGTCGAACAGCAGGGTGGACGACAGCCGGAGCCCGGTCGCGGTGTTCAGCCGGTTGCGCAGCTCGACCGCGGTCAGCGAGTCGAAGCCCATTTCGAGGAAGCCGCGCTCGTCGTCGATCTCCTTCGCCGATGCGAACCCGAGCACTTCGGCCACCTGCGCGCGCACCAGTTCCAGCACGGTGGTTTCCCGTTCCTCCGGTGACTGCCCGGTGATCCGGCGTGCCAGGCTGTCCGCGGTCTCGGCCTGGCTCACCACCCGGCGGGCCGGAGCCGGTGCCAGCTCACGCAGCAGCGCCGGGACCGGTTCCCGCAGTGCGCTGGTGGTCAGCCGGATCGGCGCCAGTGCGGGGTCACCCGCCGCGACCGCCGTGTCGAACAGGCGCAGCCCGTCCTCAGTGGACAGCGGCGCGATGCCGTTGCGCGCCAGGCGCCGCAGGTCGCCGTCGGCCAGCTCCGCGGTCATGCCACTGCGTTCGGCCCACATGCCCCAGGCCAGCGACACGGCCGGAAGGCCACGGGCGCGCCGGTGCGCGGCAAGCGCGTCGGCGAAGGCGTTGGCGGCGGCGTAGTTCGCCTGCCCGGGCGCACCGAGCGTGGTGGCCGCGGAGGAGAACACCACGAACGCCGTGAGCGGCAGGTCGGCGGTCAGCTCGTGCAGCACCGCCGTACCGTCCACTTTGGCCTGGAAAACGCGGTCGAGGTGGTCCGGGGTGAGCGATTCGAGCACCGCGTCCTCGACCACCCCGGCGGTGTGCACCACGCCGGTGATCGGCTGGCCGGCGAGCACAGCGGCGAGGGCGTCCCGATCGGCGACGTCACACGCGGCGGTGGTGACCGACGCACCGAGCCCGGTCAGCTCCGCCACCAGGTCGGCCGGAGCGCCACGCCTGCTCACCAGGACCAGCCGCCGCACGTCGTGCGTGGTGACCAGGTGGCGTGCCACCAGGCCGCCGAGCACCCCGGACGCTCCGGTGACCAGGACCGTGCCCGCCGGGCCGAACGGTGAATCGTCCGCCGAAGCCCGCGACCGCACCAGCCTCGGCACGAAGGCGGTTCCGGCTCGGATGGCGAGCTGCGGTTCCTCGCTCGCCACCACCGAATGCAGCGGCTGCCACGAGGTGTGGTGGTCATCGAGGTCCACCAGGGTGAACCGGCCGGGATGCTCGGTCTGGGCGGAGCGCACCAGGCCCCAGACCGGCGCGGTCGCCGGATCGGCGGCCTCCCCCGGCTGCGCGGAGACCGCGCCCCGGGTGAGCACGACCAGCCGCGATTCGCTGAACCGCGTGTCCGCGAGCCACTCCTGCAGCACGCGCAGCACGCTTCCGGTGACGGCCCGCGCCGCCGACGGCCAAGCCCCGGGCGGGGTCTCCGCCCGGAACACCACCACTTCCGGCGCGGGCCCGCCGGCAGGCACTTCACCGTGGTCGGTCCACTCCTGGCGGGCACCGGTGAGTGTCCTGGCGGTCCAGTCGACGCGGTACAGCGCGCCCTGCCCCGCCGGCCTCTGCTCGGTCACCGGCAGCGAGACCAGGCTGTCCACCGAGGCCACCGGTTCGCCCGCCTGGTCGGTGAGCTGGAGCGAGACGGCACCGTCGGCGCCGGTGGTCAGTTGCACGCGGACCTCGGTGGCGCCGGTGGCGTGCAGGGTCACGCCCTCCCAGCAGAACGGCACGCGGGCCCGGGCGTCGGCCGCGAGCCGGTTGGCGTGCAACGCGGCGTCCAGCAGGGCCGGGTGCAGGCCGAACTGGCTCGTCGCCGCGGCCTGCTCCGGCGGCAGGGCCACCTCAGCGAACAGCTCGTCGCCCCGGCGCCAGACCGCCCGCAGGCCGCGGAAGGCCGGGCCGTAGCCGTAGCCCTGCTCGGCCAGCTGCTCGTAGAAGCCGCTGACGTCCGCGCGCTCGGCGCCTTCCGGCGGCCACACCGCCGGTGACGCGGGCACCACCGGCTCCGCACGCGTCAGGACACCGCGGGCGTGGCAGGTCCATTCGTCGCCGCCGGTGGGCCGGGCGTGCACGGTCAGCTGGTGCCTGCCGGTGTTGTCGGCACCCCCGATGGCCAGCTGCACCTCGGCGCCGCCCTGCGCGGGCAGGGCCAACGGGGTTTCCAGGGTCAGCGATTCCAGATGACCGCAGCCGATTGCGTCACCGCCGCGAATGGCCATCTCCACATAGGCGGTACCCGGCAGCACCACGGTGCCCATCACCTCGTGGTCGGCGAGCCAGGGCTGCGCGGCCAGCGAGAGGGTTCCGGTGAGCAGGGCTCCGTCGCCGTCCGCGCGCACGACCGCCGAGCTGAAGAACGGGTGTGCCGCTCCCCCGGCCGAAGCCGTGGCGTCGAGCCAGTACCGGCCGCGCTGGAAGGCATAGGTGGGCAGGTCCGCCCGCTGGGCACCGGGGAACACCGGTGTCCAGTCGATCTCGACGCCCTGGACGTGCAGGGTGGCCAGCGCCGTCATCACCGCCTGCGCTTCCGGGCGGCGGGGGCGCAGCGCGGGCACGGTCGCCACCCCGTCCGCGCAGTCCTGGGCCATGCCGGACAACGCGCCGTCCGCGCCCAGTTCGAGGAAGGTGGTCACGCCGCGGCCGGTCAGCGCGGTGACGCCGTCGGCGAACCGCACGGTCCGGCGGACGTGCTCGACCCAGTAGTCCGGCGAGCACAACTGCTCCGGGTCGGCGAGGTCACCGGTCACATCCGAGACGATCGGAATCTCCGGCGCGGAGAACTGGAGTTGCTCGGCCACCCGCCGGAATTCGGCCAGCATGGGCTCCATCAGGGGCGAGTGGAAGGCGTGGCTCACCCGCAGGCGCTTGGTCTTGCGCCCTTCACGGGCCCAGTGCTCGGCGAACGCGGTGACGGCTTTGTCCACTCCGGACAGCACAACGGAGTCGGGCCCGTTGACCGCGGCGATCGCGACGTCGTCGGGCAGCACGGCGAGCACCTCGTCCTCGGTGGCCCGCACGGCGATCATCGCGCCGCCGGCGGGCAGTTCCTGCATCAAGCGGCCACGAGCGTCAACCAGACGGCAGGCATCCTCCAACGAAAACACCCCGGCCACATAAGCCGCCGACACTTCACCAATCGAATGCCCCAGCAAATAATCCGGCCGCACACCCCAACTCGACACCAACCGGAACAACGCCACCTCAAGCGCGAACAACCCCGCCTGCGCATACCGCGTCTGACTCAACAACTCCTCATCCGAACCCAACACCACCTCGGCAACCGTCTCCTCAAAACCCGCACACACCTCGGCAAAAGCCTCCGCGAACACCGGAAACTCCGCCGCCAGCTCACGACCCATCCCGCACCGCTGCGAACCCTGACCGCCAAAAAGGAAGGCCAGGCCACCACTTCCGGCCACACCGCGAACCGAGCCCAGCGGCGACTCGCCCCTGGCGAACGCACCGAGGTCCCGCACGAGGTCGTCCCGGCTCCCGGCGATCAGCCCGGCGCGGTGCGCGAGCGAGGCACGCGAGGTCGCGAGCGTCAGCGCGACGTCGGCGGGCGGAAGTTCCGGATGTGCCTCGAGGTGCCCGAGCAACTGGCCCGCCTGCGCACGCAGGCCGGGTTCGTTGCTGGCCGACAACAGGAACGGCAGCGTCCGCGGCTCGTCCGGAGCCGGCTCGGCCTCCACCGGTGGCGCCTGTTCGAGGATGACGTGTGCGTTGGTGCCGCTGATCCCGAACGAGGAAACGCCCGCACGCAGCGGCCGGTCCCCCGCCTGCCACGGCACCGGCTCGGTCAGCAGCGACACCGCGCCACCGGACCAGTCCACGTACGGGGTCGGCTCGTCCACGTGCAACGTCCTGGGCAGCAGGCCGTGCCGCATCGCCAGCACCATCTTCAGCACTCCGGCGACCCCGGCGGCGGCCTGCGTGTGCCCCAGGTTCGACTTCACCGACCCCAGCCACAACGGACGCTCGCGACCCTGCCCGTACGTCGCCAGCAGCGCCTCCGCCTCGATCGGATCACCCAGCCGCGTCCCCGTCCCGTGTGCTTCCACCGCATCGACATCCACAGTGGACAAACCGGCGCTCGCCAGCGCCTGCTGGATCACCCGCTGCTGCGACGGCCCGTTCGGCGCGGTCAGCCCGTTGCTCGCACCGTCCTGATTGATCGCGCTCCCCCGCACCACCGCCAGCACGCGATGACCGTTGCGCCGCGCGTCGGAAAGGCGTTCGAGCAGCAGCACACCCGCGCCCTCACCCCAGCCGGTGCCGTCCGCGGCGGCGGCGAAGGGCTTGCAGCGACCGTCGGCGGCCAAGCCGCGCTGGCGGCTGAACGCGACGAAGGTGTCCGGTGTGGACATCACCGTCACCCCGCCCGCCAGCGCCAGCGAGCATTCGCCAGAGCGCAGCGCCTGACCGGCCCAGTGCAAGGCGACCAGCGA
Source organism: Amycolatopsis albispora (assembly GCF_003312875.1). Classification (NCBI taxonomy): domain Bacteria; kingdom Bacillati; phylum Actinomycetota; class Actinomycetes; order Pseudonocardiales; family Pseudonocardiaceae; genus Amycolatopsis; species Amycolatopsis albispora. The sequence goes on along the minus strand of NZ_CP015163.1, from coordinate 1,661,648 downwards.
CGACGAGCACGCGGTGTCCACGGTGACCGCCGGGCCCTCCAGGCCGAGCGCGTAGGCCACGCGACCGGACAGCACGCTGGCCGAGTTGCCGGTGCCGAGATGGCCTTCCAGCTCGTCGGGCACCGTGGTCAGCCGGGTGGCGTAGTCCTGGCCGTTGGTTCCGGCGAACACACCGGTTTTGCTGCCGCGCAGCGAAACCGGGTCGATCCCGGCGCGCTCGAACGCCTCCCAAGAGGTCTCCAGCAGCAGCCGTTGCTGGGGGTCCATCGCCAGCGCCTCACGCGGTGAGATGCCGAAGAACTCCGGGTCGAAGCCCGCCGCGTCGGCCAGGAAGCCGCCCTCGCGCACGTAGCTCTTGCCCGGCCGGTCCGGGTCGGGGTCGTAGAGGTTGTCGACGTCCCAGCCGCGGTCCGCCGGGAAAGCGGTGATCCCGTCGGCGCCGTCGGAGAGCAGGCGCCACAGGTCCTCCGGGGTCTGCACGCCACCGGGGAACCGGCAGGCCATGCCGACGATGGCCAGCGGCTCGTCGGCCGCGGCAGGCGCCGCTTCGGCGGTGGCCTGCGGCACGCCGGACAACTCCGTGCCGAGGTGCTCGGCCAGTGCCTCCGGGGTCGGGTAGTCGAAGACCGCGCCCGCCTTCAGGCGCAGCCCGGTGGCGGCGCTGAGCTGGTTGCGGAGTTCGACCGCGGTCAGGGAGTCGAAGCCCAGTTCCTTGAAGCTCCGCCGTGGCCCGATGGCGTCGGTGGTGGCGTGCCCGAGCACGGCGGCGACGTGCGTGCGCACCAGTTCCAGCAGGGCGTGCCCGCGTTCGGCGGCGGGCAGTTCGGCCACCGCCGGCGTGGGCGCCGGGGCCGCCGCGGTGAGTTCGGTGAGGACACGCGTCGGCGCGGACCGCGACCAATCGACGTCGGCGACCGTCACGCAGGTGTCGTCGGCGTCGAGCGCCTGCTGCAGCGCGTGGATCGCGGACGCGGGTGCCATCGGGCGGGCGCCGCTCCGGCTCACCCGCGTCGCGGCCGCGTGCCCGGTGGCCATGCCCGCCTCCGCCCACGGGCCCCAGGCCACCGAAGTCGCCGGAAGACCGAGGGAACGCCGTTGCTCGGCCAGTGCGTCGAGATACGCGTTGGCTGCCGCGTAGTTGCCCTGGCCCGCGTTGCCGAGCACGCCCGCCAGCGAGCTGAACAGCACGAACGCGGACAGGTCGGCGGTGAGTTCGTGGAGGTTGCGTGCGGCCTCGGCCTTGCTGCGCAGGACCTCGTCGAACCGCTCGGGTGTCAGCGAGTCCACCAGGCAGTCGTCGAGCACACCCGCCGTGTGCACCACGGCCGTCGGCGGGTGTTCGGCGAGCAGGCGCGCGGCGTCCGCGCGGTCGGCGAAGTCGCAGGCCTCGATGCTGACGCGGGTGCCGAGGGCGGTGAGTTCGGCGGCCAGCTCGGCCGCGCCGGGTGCCTGCGGACCCCGGCGGCTCGCGAGCACCACGTGCGCGCAGCCCGCACCGGCCAGCCAGCGTGCCACCTCGGCACCCAGCGCGCCGGTGCCGCCGGTGACCAGCACGGTGCCCTGCGGCTTCCAGCGGCGCTTGACCACCGGCCGCGGCGCACGCACCAGGCGACGGGCGAACAGGCCGGACTCACGCACCCGCAGTTCGTTTTCGCCGGTCGAACCGGACAGCGCCGCGCACAGCAGCTCCGCCGCCTGCTCGCCGACGGGCTCCGGCAGGTCGATCAGCCCGCCCCAGCGATCCGGGTGTTCCAGGCCGACGACCCGGCCGAGTCCCCAGAGCCGCGCCTGGTCCGGGTCGGCGGCGTCCGTGGTCGCGCACCACAGCGGCGCGTCGATCCCGGCGTCCCCGAGCGCCTGCACCAGGCTGACCGTGAGGCCGAGCCCGGCGGACAGGGACAGCACCCCGCTCGGCTGCTCGGCGCCGAGGCGTTCGGCGAGTACCGCGCGATCGAGGTCCGCGTCGGTGAGCGGGAGCTGAACCGGCCGCGCGCCGTGCTGGGTCAGCGCGTGCACCACGCTCGTCACCAGCTCGTTGCCGGTGTGCGTCGCAGGCACGGCGACCAGCCACGTGCCGGTCAGGTCCTTCGAGGTTCCGGTGGGGCACGGCCGCCAGGTGACCTGGTACCGCCAGTTCTCCGTAATGTCCACAGTGGATCCGACCGGCCAGAACCGCTGCCGGTCGAAGGCGTAGGTGGGCAGCTCGACCCGCCGGGCGCCGGTTCCGGCGAACACCGATTCCCAGTCCAGCGAGACCCCGTGGACGTACAGGCGCGCCAACGCCGTCGTCGCGGCGTGCGACTCGGGCTGGTCGCGGCGCAGGACCGGCACCACGCTCAGGCTTTCCGTGCCGGTCGATTCGGCCAGGCAGTCGCCCGCCATGCCGGACAGGGTTCCGTCGGCGCCCAGTTCGAGGAACGCCGTCACCCCCTGGTCACGCAGGAAGCGGACCCCGTCGGCGAACCGCACGGCTTCCCGGACGTGGGTGACCCAGTGCTCCGGGTCGTTGAGGTCCGTTGCGACTTCACCGGTCAGGTTCGACACCACCGGGATGCGCGGCGGCGCGTACTCGATCCCTTCGGCGACCCGGCGGAACTCGGCCAGCATCGGTTCCATCAAGGGGGAATGGAACGCGTGGCTCACGCGGAGTCGCTTGGTGCGGCGACCGCGTTCCCGCCACAGCGCGGCAATCTGGGCTACCGTGTCCTCGTCGCCGGAGAGCACTGTCGACATTGGACCGTTGATCGCCGCGACGGCGGCCCGGCCGCCATGGTCGGCAAGGGAGCGCAGCACTTCGGCTTCCGCAGCCTCGATCGTCATCATGGCTCCACCGGCGGGCAGTTCCTGCATCAAGCGGCCACGAGCGTCGACCAGACGACAGGCGTCCTCCAGCGAAAACACCCCGGCCACATAAGCCGCCGAAACCTCACCAATCGAATGCCCCAGCAAATAATCCGGCCGCACACCCCAACTCGACACCAACCGGAACAACGCCACCTCAAGCGCGAACAACCCCGCCTGCGCATACCGCGTCCGACTCAACAACCCCTCATCCGAACCCAACACCACCTCGGCAACCGACTCCTCAAAACCCGCACACACCTCGGCAAAAGCCTCCGCGAACACCGGAAACTCCGCCGCCAGCTCACGACCCATCCCACACCGCTGCGAACCCTGACCGCCGAAGAGCAACGCGAGCTTGCCGCGCTCGGCGACGCCCTCGGCGATCACGGCACCGTTCACCAGCACCGCCCGGTGCCGCAGCGCCGCGCGGGTGGTCGCCAGCGAATACGCCACGTCCACCGAATCCGGCAACGCGCGAAGGCTGGCGAGCTGGGCATGCAACGCCGGTTCGGTCTCCGCGGAGACCACCCACGGCACCACCGGGAGTGAGCGGGCGGCCTCCTGCGGAGCGGCGTCCGGCTCGGGTGGGCCCTGTTCGAGGACCACGTGCGCGTTGGTGCCGCTGATGCCGAACGAGGACACCGCGGCCCGGCGCGGCGCCCCGGTTTCCGGCCACGGGGTCGCCTCGCCGAGCAGGCGCACCGCCCCGGCGGCCCAGTCGACGTGCGGGGTCGGCTGCTCGGCGTGCAGGGTCTTTGGCAGCGTGCCCGCCACCATCGACTGCACCACCTTGATCACGCCGGCCACCCCGGCGGCGGCCTGCGTGTGCCCGAGGTTCGACTTCACCGAACCCAGCCACAACGGACGCTCGCGCCCCTGCCCGTACGTCGCCAGCAGCGCCTCCGCCTCGATCGGGTCGCCGAGCTTGGTGCCCGTTCCATGTGCCTCCACCGCATCGACATCCACAGTGGACAGACCCGCGCTCGCCAGCGCCTGCTGGATCACCCGCTGCTGCGACGGCCCGTTCGGCGCGGTCAGCCCGTTGCTGGCGCCGTCCTGGTTGATCGCGCTCCCCCGCACCACCGCCAGCACACGGTGACCGTTGCGCCGTGCGTCCGAAAGGCGTTCCAGCAGCAGCACACCCGCGCCCTCACCCCAGCCGGTGCCGTCCGCGTCCGCGGAGAAGGCACGGCAGCGCCCGTCCGGGGCCAGCCCGCGCTGCTTGCTGAACTCGACAAAGGCCGCGGGTGACGACATCACCGTCACCCCACCGGCCACGGCCAGGGAGCATTCGCCCTGGCGCAGGGCCTGCCCGGCCAGGTGCAGCGCGACCAGGGACGACGAGCACGCGGTGTCCACGGTGACCGCGGGGCCTTCGAGGCCGAAGGTGTAGGCGACGCGCCCGGACAGCACGCTCCCCGCGCCGCCGGTGATCAGGTAACCCTCGCCGCCGTCCTCGGTGTCCGCCAGCAGCGGGGTGTAGTCCTGGCCGTTCGTCCCGGCGAAAACCCCGGTTTTGCTGCCCCGCAACGAAGCCGGGTCGATCCCGGCGCGCTCGAACAGTTCCCAGGTGATCTCCAGCAGCAGCCGCTGCTGCGGATCCATCGCCAGCGCCTCACGCGGTGAGACACCGAACAGGGCCGCGTCGAAGAACGGCGCATCGTGCAGGAACCCGCCTTCGCGCACGTAGCTCTTGCCCGGCCGGTCCGGGTCCGGATCGAAGAGGGCATCGAGGTCCCAGCCGCGGTCGGCGGGGAATTCCGAAATGGCGTCACCGCCGGCGGCGAGCAGCTCCCACAGGTCCTCCGGGGAGCGCACCCCGCCCGGGAACCGGCAGCTCATGCCGACGATCGCGATCGGCTCGTCGGCGGCCGGAGCGGCCACCACCGGAGCGGCCGCGGTGGCACCGAGCAGTTCCCCGTGAAGGTGGCGGGCCAGTGCTTCCGGCGTCGGGTGGTCGAACACGACGGTCGTGGGCAGGCGGACCGCGGTCGCCTCGTGCAGCCGGTTGCGCAGTTCCACGGCGGTCAGCGAGTCGAAGCCCTGGTCCTTGAACGCCCGGCTGGCGGCCACGGCCGCCGCCGACTCGTGACCCAGCACGGCCGCGGCGCGGTCGCAGACCAGGTCCAGCAACGCGTGCTCCTGCTCGGAGCGGGTCAGCCCGGCCAGGCGGGCACGCAGCGAATGCTCGGGTTCGGCGGCGGTCCGCCGGGCGGGGGCACCGGCGAGGCCACGCAGGACCGCGGGCACCTGCTCGGCACGTGCCCGCAGCGCCGCCACGTTCAACCGCACGGGCACCGGCACCGGGTCACCGCTGCGGAGGGCGGCGTCGAACAGGGCCAGGCCCTCGTCCGAGGACAGCGCGATGAAGCCGTCACGGGCCAGGCGCGCGCGGTCGGTGTCGGCCAGGTGCCCGGTCATCCCGCTCTGCTCGGCCCACAGCCCCCACGGCAGCGCCACCGCCGGGAGCCCTTCGGCGTGGCGGTGCCGGGCCAGCGCGTCCACCCAGGCGTTCGCGGCGGCGTAGTTGCCCTGGCCGGGGCTGCCGAAGGTGCCCGCGATCGAGGAGAACAGCACAAAGGCGGCCAGGTCCGAGGTCAGCTCGTGCAGGTTCAGCGCGGCGTCCACCTTGGGCCGCAATGCCGTCCCGAGCTGCTCCGGCCGCAGGTTTTCGATGGTGCCGTCGGCCAGCGCACCGGCCGCGTGCACCACGGCGGTCAGCGGGTGCGCGGCCGGGACCTCGCCCAGCACGCGGGCGAGCGCCGCCCGGTCCGCCGCATCCACGGCGTGCAGCGCCGCGGTCGCGCCGAGTTCGGTCAGCTCGGCCATCAGGTCCGCCGCGCCCGGGGCCGCTTCGCCGCGACGGCTGAGCAGCAGGAGGTGGCGAACCCCGTGGGCGGTGACCAGGTGGCGGGCGACCATGCTGCCCAGCGCACCGGTGGCACCGGTGATCAGCACGGTGCCGTCCGGGTCCAGCGCCGGGGACTCACCGGCGGCCGTGGCCCGCGCGAGCCGGGGCACTTCGACGGCACCGGCGCGGATCGCGAGCTGGGGTTCACCCGAGGCGATGGCGGCCGGGAGCAGGTCCGCGTCGCCTTCGTCGAGGTCCACCAGGACGAATCGGCCGGGATGCTCGGTCTGCGCGGAACGGACGAGGCCCCACACGGCGGCGTCGCCGGTGACGAACACCAGCTTCGAATCGGCGAACCGCTGTTCGGCAAGCCAGGACTGCAGCAACGCCAGCGTTGTCCGAGTGGTCTCGTGCACCTCACCCGCATCCAGCGCGGTTCGCGGCGCACCCGGCACGAGCAGGACTTCCGGCACGTTCTCACGTGCCGCGGCCAGGTCGGCGACGGTGTCGATGCCCGGCAGCGGTGAGCCATCGCCCAGCACGGCCCAGCCGGACGTGTCGCCGCCCCGCGGCGCGGCGACGGCCTGCCAGTCCACTGTGTACAGATCACCGGAGCCACGGCGGGCGGCGGCCAGCTGGCGGGCCGGGAGCGGGCCGAGCACCACCGCGTCGGCGGCCACCACCGGCTGCCCGGCTTCGTCGTCCATCCGCAGCCGGTAGGTGTCCGGGCCGATGGCGGTGAAGCGCGCGCGGACCGCGGTCGCGCCCGTTGCGTGCAGCGTGAGTCCTTGCCAGGAGACCGGAACGCGAGGCGCGTCGAGTTGCAGGGCGTGCAGGGCGGCATCGAGGAGCACCGGGTGCACGCCGAAGCCCGCGGCCTCACCCGGCAGGCGTACCTCGGCGTAGACCTCGCCGTCCGCTGTCGCGGCCGCCCGCAGTGCCTGGAACTCCGGCCCGTAGGAAAGGCCCGCCTCGGAAAGGCGTTTGTAGGCGTGGCCGAGCTCGATCCGCACCGCGCCGGACGGCCGGGCCACCGGCTCCCCCGCCGTTCCTACCGCCGCAGTCAGTGTGCCGGTCGCATGCCGCGTCCAGGCTTCGTCATCGGACTCCGCCGGGCGCGAGTGCACGCTCAGCGCGCGCTGCCCCGACTCGTCCGGCGCCGCCACGACCACCTGCAGCCGGACGTCACCTCGCTCAGGCAGGACCAGTGGTGCTTCGAGGGTGAGTTCGGCGACCTGTCCCCCGCCCGTCTCGTCGGCGGCTCGCAGGGCCAGTTCGGCGATTCCGGCGGCGGGCAGGCACGCCGTGCCCAGGAGCGCGTGGTCGGTGAGCCACGGTTGCGTACGCGGCGAGAGCACGCCGGTCAGCACGGTGCTGCCGGTACCGGCGAGCCGCAGCACCGCCGTCAGCTGCGGGTGGTCGCCACGCGCGAGGCCGAATTCGCCCGCGTCCCCGGCCGCACGACCGCTCTCCAGCCAGTACCGCTTGCGCTGGAAGGCGTACGTCGGCAGGTCCACCGGCGGGCCGCCCTCACCGAGCGCCGCCGTCCAGTCCACCGGCACGCCGCGCACGTGTGCTTCGGCCACCGAGGTCAGGAACCGGTCGAGCCCGCCCTCGTCGCGGCGCAGCGAGCCGACCACAACGGCGTCCCGGCCCACCTCGTCCGCGGTTTCCTGGATCGCCATCGACAGCACCGGGTGCGGGCTGACTTCGAGGAAGACCCCGTGCCCCGCGCCGAGCAGGGCCCGCGTGGCCTGTCCGAAGTGGACGGTTTGCCGCAGGTTCCGGTACCAGTACGTACCGCCGAGGTCGTCCGCCCATGCATCGTCCACAGTGGAGTAGAACGGCACGGTGGTGGCCCGCGGGCGCACCGGGGCGAGCAGTTCGGCGAGCCGGTCACGGATGCTCTCGACCTGTGCCGAATGGGAGGCGTAGTCGACCGGGATGCGGCGGGCGCGCACGTCCTCGGCTTCCAGCGCCCGCAACGCTTCGTCCAGTGCCTCCGGCTCACCGGACACCACGGTCGAGGCGGGTCCGTTCACCGCGGCGACCGAAATCCGCTCGCCCCAGCGCGCCAGCCGTTCCACGACCTCGGCGGCGGGCAGGGCGACCGACATCATGCCGCCGCGCCCGGACAGCTCCGACAACGCCTGGCTGCGCAGGGCGACCACGCGAGCGCCGTCGTCCAGCGAAAGCGCACCGGCCACCACGGCGGCGGCGATCTCACCCTGCGAGTGGCCCACCACAGCCGCCGGTTCGACACCGTAGGAGCGCCACAGCTCGGCGAGCGAGACCATCACGGCGAACGACGCCGGCTGCACCACGTCGACCCGGTCGAGCGACGGCGCACCGGCCTCACCACGCAACACGGCCGTCAGCGACCAGTCGGTGAACGGCGCCAGCGCGCGCTCGCACTCCGCCATGCGCCCGGAAAAAACCGCGGACGAGTCGAGCAGGCCGACCGCCATGCCCGCCCACTGCGCGCCCTGGCCGGGGAAAACGAAGACCACCTTGCCGGGGTCTTCGGCAGCCACACCGCGGATCGCCGTGCGCTCGGCCGCCGCCAGGTCGGCGCGGTCGCGTGCCACCAGCACGGCGCGGTGGCCGAACCGCGACCGGGCGGTCAGCGCCCGGCCGAGCGCGACCAGTGGCACCTCCGGCTCGGCCTCGGCGAAGTCGCGGAGCCGCCGCACCTGGTCCAGCAGCGCGGCCTCGCTCTTGGCCGACCAGACGAGCGGCACCGGGCCCGCGACCCCCGGCTCGGCCTGTTCCGCGGTGCCTTGTTCAGGCGCCTCTTCGAGGATCACGTGCGCGTTGGTGCCGCTCACCCCGAACGAGGACACCCCGGCACGGCGAGCGCGGCCCGTTTCCGGCCACGGCATCGCCTCGGTCAGCAACTCGACCGCACCCGACGACCAGTCGATCCGCGGGGACGGCTCGTCCACGTGCAGCGTGCGCGGGAGCAGCCCGTGCCGCAGCGCCAGCACCGTCTTGATCACCCCGGCCACCCCGGCCGCCGCCTGGGTGTGGCCGAGATTGGACTTCAGCGAGCCCAGCCACAGCGGTTGCCCGGGCGCCCGGTCACGGCCGTAGGTGGCGAGCAGGGCTTCGGCTTCGATCGGGTCACCGAGCGTGGTACCGGTGCCGTGGGCCTCCACCGCATCGACATCCACAGTGGACAGACCGGCGTTCGCCAGCGCCTGCCGGATCACGCGTTGCTGCGAACGGCCGTTCGGCGCGGTCAGCCCGTTGCTGGCGCCGTCCTGGTTGACCGCCGAGCCACGCACCACGGCCAGCACGCGGTGCCCGTTCCGGCGGGCGTCGGACAGCCGTTCCAGCAGGACCAGCCCGGCGCCCTCGCTCCAGCCGGTGCCGTCCGCGGCCGCGGCGAAGGACTTGCACCGGCCGTCGGCGGCGAGGCCGCGCTGCCGGGTGAACTCGGCGAACACCTCGGGGGTGGCCATCACCGCGACCCCGCCCGCCAGCGCCAGCTCGCATTCCCCGGCCCGCAGCGCCTGCGCCGCCAGGTGCAGCGCGACCAGCGAAGAGGAGCACGCGGTGTCGACGGTGACCGCCGGCCCCTCCAGGCCGAGCGTGTACGCCACCCGGCCGGAGACCACGCTTCCGGCGCCACCGGTGGACAGGTAGCCCTTGACCTCGTCCGGCAGCGCGCCCGCGCCACTGCCGTAGTCGTGGAACATCGCGCCGGCGAACACACCCGTCGCGGTGCCCCGCAGCGACAGCGGGTCGAGACCGGCCCGCTCCAGGGTTTCCCACGCGACCTCCAGCAGCAGCCGCTGCTGCGGGTCCATCGCCAGCGCCTCACGCGGTGAGATGCCGAAGAACTCGGCGTCGAATTCACCCGCGTCGTAGAGGAAACCGCCCTCTCGCACGGCGGAGAAGTCGGCACTCGCCGGGTCGGCGAGCCCGACGAGGTCCCAGCCGCGGTCATCGGGAAAGCCGGAAACGGCATCGGTGCGTTCGGCGACCAGCCGCCACAGGTCGGCGGGCGAGCTCACCCCGCCGGGCAGGCGGCAACCCATGCCGACGATCGCGATCGGCTCGTCGGCTTCCGCGGTCGGCGCGGGCACCGATGCCGCCTCCGTCTCCGCCTCGCCGAGCAGTTCCTCACGCAGGCGGGCGGCGAGCGCGGCCGGGGTGGGGTGATCGAAGACGACGGTGGCAGGCAGCGCGACGCCGGTGGCGGCGACGAGCCTGCCCCGCAAGGCGACGGCCCCGCGTGAGTCGAAGCCGAGTTCCTTGAACGCGCGCTCGGCCGGGAAACCGGTGCCACCGACCACCGCACCGGCCTCCGCGCGCACCAGGTCGAGCAGCAACCGGTCCTGGTCGGCGGGCGCCAGTGCGGTGAGCCGGTTTCTGAGCAGCGAGGCGGCCTCCGGGCCCGAAGTGCCGGTGCTCTGGTCCAGCAGGCGCCGCAGCGCAACCCACTTCGGCGCGGCGCCGAGCTGGTCGCGCAACGTGTCGAGGTCCAGGCGCGCGGCCAGCACCTGACTCCCACGCACCCCGCGCGCGGCGTCGAACAAGGCGGGGAGCTGTTCGGCGGACAACCTGCCCAGTCCGGTCGGGGTGTCGTCCTCGTCGCGCGAGCCCCAGCTCAGCGAGAAACCCGATCGGCCGTCGGCGGCCCGCCGCGCCGCGAGCGCGTCGAGAAAGGCCGCGGCCGCCGCCCGGCCGGGATGACCGTCGATGCCGAGCGCGGCGCCCGCCGAGGAAACCAGCACGAGCGGCACCGAATCGCCGGCCAGTTCGTGCGCCCGCCGCGCACTCTCCACCGCCAACGCGAACGACTCGTCGTCCGTCACGTCGACCGCGTGGACCACCAGATCCGGGGGACGCGGCTGCGTCAGTTCGCCGTCCGCGTCCACGAGCGCGGCATCGAGATGCGCGGCCAGCACACCGGCCGTGCCGTCGGCGGATCCGATCACCACCGCTGCCCCGGCCGGGGAAAGTTCAGGGAATTCGGCGGACGCGGTGAGCGCGGCCAGTCGCGGCACGCGCAGCACGCCCGCCCGCACGGCCACCTCCGGCTCGCCGGACCGCACCGCGGACACGATCTCTTCCGCACTCCCGTCGGCGGCGAGGTCCACCGCGGCGAAGCGGTCCGGCCGCACCGCGATCGCCGCGCGGAACAGGCCTCAGAACGGTGCGGTGGTCGGCTCGGGCACGTCGTCCGCGGCGGTCGCCACGGCCTGCCGGGTCACCAGCACCAGGCGGGCACCGGGGAACCTGCCGTCCGCCTGCCACCGCTCGACCAGGTCGCGAACGCGGCCGTGTTCACCCGCGTGGGCCGGGAACAGCACCACCTCCGGCGTGCGTGCCGTCGCCGCCAGCGAATCGAGATCGAGGTGCACGGCCACCGGCACCCCGGCGGCGGTCAGCCCGAGGTCACCGTCACCGAGCACGGCCCAGGCACCGGCCTCCGGCGGCACGAACGGGACCGCGGAAACGGGCGTCCAGTCCAGCCGGAACAGCGATTCGAGCGTGGTCTCCCTGGTCGCGCACAGCCGCGTTTCGGCGTCCAGCAGTCGTCGTCGCGTCACCTTGCCCGACGCCGTGCGCGGCACCTCACCGATCTCGTGGATCTCGTCGGGCACCTTGTAGTACGACAGGTGCTCGCGGCAGGCCGCGAAGATGGCCGCCGTGTCGACGACGCCGGGTTCGTCGGGCACCACAAAGGCGACCGGCACCTCACCCAGCACCTCGTGCGGCTTCCCGGCCACGGCGACGTCGGCGACGCCGTCCACCGCGCGCACCACGGCCTCCACCTCGGCCGGGTGGATGTTCTCGCCACCGCGGACGATCAGTTCCTTGATGCGGCCGGTGATGGTCAGGTAGCCGAGTTCGTCGCGGCGGGCGAGGTCGCCCGTGCGGTACCAGCCGCCGTCGAGCGCGGTGGCGGTGGCCTCGGGCTGGTTGTGGTAACCCAGCATCACGTTGGGGCCGCGGACCCACACCTCGCCCTCGGCGCCGACCTCGACGTCCTCACCGGTGCGCTGGTCGACCAGCCGCACCTTGAGCCCCGGCACCGGCTGGCCGCACGAGCCCGGCACCTGCGCCCCGGACGGGCGGCTCATGGTGATCGCACCGCAGGTTTCGGTGCTGCCGTAGCTGTCGACCAGGCGCACGCCGAAGGTGTCCTCGAAGGCGTTGCCCAGCGCCGCCGTGGTGACCGCGCCGGTCACCACGCACACCCGCAGCGAGTACGCGTCCAGGCCGTCGGTCCGCGCGACCCGGATCAGGTGGTGGTAGAGCGTCGGCACGCCGACGAGAAAGGTGTAGCGGTCCTCGCGCAGCAGCGAGACCACGTCGTCGGGGGCGAGGCCGTCCACGATCCGGACGCTGGCGCCGGTCGCGATCACGCCGTGCACGCACACCACGTGCGCGAAGGAGTGGAACAGCGGCAGCGGCCACAGCACGTGGTCGTCCTGGGAAAGGCCGAGCAGCGGCACGTAGCAGGCGGACACCGACCACAGGCAGCTGCGCTGCGTGGACAGCACGCCCTTGGGCAGGCCGGTGGTGCCGGAGGTGTAGAGCATCCAGGCCACGTCGTCGAGGCCGAGGTCGTCGCGTGGCGGCTCGGGGGCGTCCGTGGTGGCCAGTTCCTCGTACAGGCGCGGCGCCGGTCCCGGGCCCGCCGGCACCTCGGACGTGCCGACGAGCAGGACGACCACCTCGTCGCGCCCGGCCAGTGCCGTGCGCACCTGCGACCAGTGCGCGAGGTCGGTGATCACCACGGTGGCGCCGCTGTCCCGGAGGATGTGCGCCAGTTCGGCGTCGGAGGACCGCGGGTTGACCGGCACGCCCACCGCGGCGGCCCGGATCGCGGTCAGGTAGCTCTCGACGTTCTCGACGCGGTTGCCGAGCAGGATCACCACGCGCGCGCCACGCGGCACGCCCAGCCCGGCCAGGTGCCCGGCCAGCCGCGCGGTCCGGCGTTCCAGTTCGGCGTAGCCGACCTCGCGGTGCTCGTCGGCGTAGGCGAGCTTGTCCCCGCGCCGTTCGGCATGCACCCGGAGCAGTTCGGAAAGGGGCCGAATCAACTCGGATCGCGCCATCGTGGCCTCTCATTCAGGCGGTGCGCGCGCCGCTCCGCCAAGAGCGGGACACCGCGACAATTGCGATATCGAACCGGATCGCGATCGGTTTCGGCGCCACCGGGGGCGAACTGCGAACCGATTATTTGAAAATTGCACCGAAATTGGGCTCGCGACCGAGGCTATCGGCCGCCGAACAACGCCCGCAACCCCGACCGGTTTCCCCTCCCGCACCCCCGCCGAACCCCCCTAGAGCAGTCGATGCCCACCCCCCTGCACCCCCCCTGCCGCGCCGGTCCGCACCCCCTTTCGCTCCCCTAGGGCGCCGGTCACACCAGGGTCGCGACCGGGCGGAAGAACGCGCAAATCACCCGAACAGCAACCAAAAGGGCTGGTCACGGCCGTCGGCGGCGGCGCGGCGAAGGGGGCGCCACCGGCCGTCGGGGTTGCCAGTCAATCACCACCGCCGATAGCATCCGAAAACAACCAACAAAAGCCGGGAAACGCTGGCACACCGCGGTGCCCGTTCCTTTGCCACCCAGTCTGTCCGTGACCGACCGGCAGTTGTCTCGGGGTACTCAATGACGGGTTCACAGATTTCAGCGCATAATTATGCAGTCGAACAGACTGGCTACACAAAAGACGCGGCTCCGGTGTTCGCCCCGGCGATCGTGGGCACCGGAACCGCCGTGCCCGCGTTCTCCTACTCCCAGGAGGAGCTGCTCGAGGTCTTCCGGATCGAAGACCCCCGGATCCGCTCGGTGTTCCTCAACAGCGCGATCGAACGCCGGTTCCTCACCCTGCCACCGGAAGGGGCCGACGGCACCCGGCGGATGGAGACGCAGGGCGAACTGCTCGCCAAGCACCGCGCGAGCGGGATCGAGATGGGCGCCCGCGCCCTGCAGGCGTGCCTGAAGAACGCCGACGCCGACCTGGAGGACGTCCGCTACCTGTGCTGCGTGTCGTCCACCGGCTTCATGACCCCCGGGTTCAGCGCGCTGATCATTCGCGAGCTGGGCCTGGAGCACAACACCAGCAGGCTCGACGTGGTCGGCATGGGCTGCAACGCCGGGCTCAACGGCCTCGCCGCGGTCACCGGCTGGGCACACGCGCACCCCGGGCAGCTCGCGATCATGCTGTGCGTGGAGGCCTGCTCGGCCGCGTACGTCTTCGACGGCACCATGCGCACCTCGGTGGTGAACAGCCTGTTCGGCGACGGCGCCGCCGCGGTGGCGGTGCAGGCCGGGCCGGGCGCCCGGCACGAAGGTCCGTCCGTGGTCAAGTTCGCCAGCTGCATCATTCCCGAGGCGCTGGAGGCGATGCGGTACGACTGGGACGACGACCACGGCAAGTTCAGCTTCTTCCTCGACCGCGAAGTCCCCTACGTGGTCGGCGCCAACGCCGAGGAAGTGGTGGGCAGGCTGCTCGCGGGCACCGGCCTCAGGCGGGACGACATCGCGCACTGGATCATCCACTCCGGCGGCAAGAAGGTGATCGACTCGGTGATGATCAACCTGGCGCTCAGCCGCTGGGACGTCCGGCACACCACCGGGGTGCTGCGCGACTACGGCAACCTGTCCAGCGGCTCGTTCCTCTTCTCCTACAACCGGCTGATCGACGAGGGCGTGGTGGCGCCGGGCGAGCACGGCGTGCTGATGACCATGGGCCCCGGCTCCACCATCGAGACGGCGCTGCTCCGCTGGCCGGGCGGCGAGAACGCGCGTGACGGCCAGCGCAGGGAGTTGTGACAAGAAGTGGCTTCGAGTAACAAAACACCGGCACCGCCCGCCGAACGGCTGAGCCTGCCCGGAACCGGTCCTCTGTCCTCGTCGCTGGTGCTCGCGATCAACGAGTTCTGCGACCGGATCGATGCGCTGTCCGGCAACACCGTCGCGGTGATCGAGGTCGGCGACGCCGAACCCCACCAGGCCTGGCCGGGTGAGGTCAGCATTCACCTGGTGAGCCGCTGGGAACGCGCGGTCCGGCGGGTGGAACGCCTGCGCGCCACCACGATCGCCGCCGCGTCCGGTACCTGTTCCGGGCCGGCGCTGGAACTGCTGCTGGCCACCGACTACCGGCTGGCCGCGCACGACGCCCGGCTCCACCTGCCCAGCGAGCCCGGCGGCTTCTGGCCGGGCATGGTGCTGCACCGGCTGGCCAACCAGATCGGCGGGCGCCGGGCTCGCCGGCTGCTCCTGCACCCACCCGAGCTGAGCGCCGCCGAAGCCGCCGGCTGGGGTCTGGTCGACGAAGTCGGCCAGGATCTCGGCGCCGCGGTCGAACGGGTGGTGAGCACGCTGGCGCCGGTGGACGGCGCCGAGTTCGCCATCCGGCGCCGGTTGCTGCTGGACGCGCCGACCACCACCTTCGAAGACGCGCTCGGCGTGCACCTGGCCGCCTGCGATCGGGTGCTGCGCCGCGCGCGGGCCGACGCCGAAACCCGGCTCCCGGCATGACCGCCGTCAGCCGCGCGCCGGAAACGCCCGTACCGAGCGGAATTCTCGAGCAGGACGCGGCCACCATCCGCGAGCACTCGGCCGCCGGGGAAGAGGTGCTCGCGGGGCTGCCCGCCAAACCCGACCGCACTGCCGGCCAGCAGCGGACCGCCGACGAAGTGCACCGGTCGTGCCGCCGGCTGCGTGCCGGTTTCCTGCGCCTGCACGCCGAACGCGTCTACGACCAGCTCACCGACGGGCGCACCACTCCCCTGCGCGTGGCCGCGCTCGCGCGGCGGGCCGCGGAGCTGTTCCCCGGCCTGGTCCCCGGCAAGCAACAGCTCGAAGCCGAAGGCGACCGCATCCAGTCGGCGAAGGAAGGCCGTGAGATCGATCAGGGCCTGTTCTTCCGCGAGGTGCTGCGCAGTCCGGCGGCGGGCACGCACCTGCTCGACAGCATGCTGCTGCCCACCGCACGGGCCGAGGCGCTGCTTCCCGAATTCCGCCGGACCGGCGACCTCGACCTCGGCACCGTCCGGATCACCCGGCAGGGCGACGCGGCGCACCTCACCATCGGCAACACGCGGTACCTCAACGCCGAAGACAACGAGCTGACCGACGACATGGAAACCGCGGTCGATCTCACGCTGCTCGACGACGGGATCCGCGTCGGCGTGCTGCGCGGCGGGGTGATGACCCACCCGCGGTACCACGGAAAACGGGTGTTCAGCGCCGGGATCAACCTGACCAAGCTGCACGACGGGCGGATTTCCTTCACCGATTTCCTGCTCCGCCGCGAACTCGGCTACCTCGCCAAGCTGGCACGCGGCCTGCGCCTCGGCGAGGACTCACCGGACTGGCCGCTGGACACCTTGGCCAAGCCGTGGGTGGCCGCGGTCGACTCGTTCGCCATCGGCGGCGGGGCGCAGTTGCTCCTGGTCTTCGACCACGTGATCGCCGCCGCCGACGCCTACTTCAGCCTGCCCGCGGCACAGGAAGGCATCGTGCCGGGCGCGGCGAACCTGCGGTTACCACGCCAGTCCGGCCCGAGGCTGGCCAGGCAGGTGATTCTCGGCGGGCGCAAGATCTGGGCCGGTGAACCGGAAGCCGCCACGGTGTTCGACACGGTGGCCGATCCACGGGAAATGGACCGGGTCATCGCTACCGAAGCCGAGCGGCTGACCAGCCCGGCGGTGGTGGCGAACCGGCGCATGCTCAACCTCGCCGAAGAACCACCGGACGCGTTTCGCCGTTATCTGGCCGAATTCGCCCTGGAGCAAGCACTTCGCCTGTACAGCTCGGATGTGCTCGCCAAGGTGGGCAAGGCCTGGGCAGGTCAATAAAAACGCCGACGTCACCGAAATTTCATCGCCGTCCGTTACCGTCTCGTTACTCCGCAGTGATTATGCGGATCTTGTACGGAGGCTCACTAGGGTTGGCTCGCAACCCAGCCGACTCGCAATTGCCACGACGCCATGGGGGGCGCACCGCATGATCCTGGTGGAACGTCAGGAGGAACTGAAACTCCTCAAGGACCTCTACGCCGACTGCGCCCAGGGGCGCGGGCAGGTGGCGCTGATCACCGGCGGGATCGCCAGCGGGAAGACCGAACTGCTCGGCTGCGCCGCCGACGAGGCCGCGGCGGCGGGCGCGCTGGTGGTCACCGCGGTCGGCTCCCGCGCGGAGCGCGCGCTGCAGTTCAGCGTGCTGGGCCAGTTGTTCCACGGCGTGGACCTGCCGGACGGGATCGCGGCCCGGGTGGCGGCGCTGCTGAACGAGGAAACCCTGACCGCCGGAACCGCCACCGGCGAGCCGCTGACCGTCGGCCACGAGAACGCCCGTGCGGTGCACGGGTTGTCGATGATCCTGCTGGAGCTGGCCAGGACCCGGCCGGTGGTGGTCTGCGTGGACGACGTGCAGTTCGCCGACAGCCCGTCCTTGCAGGTGCTGCTCTACCTGCAGCAGCGCATCCGGTCGGCGAACATGCTCATCCTGCTCACCGAATGGGCCACCTCGCACCCGACGCACCCGGTGTTCCGCGCCGAAATCGCGCGCCAGCCGTACTTCCACCGCATCCGGCTGAACCCGCTCAGCCGGCGCGGGGTGGCGGGGCTGCTGGCCGCGCACCTCGACATCCCCGCCGCCAACCGCCACGCCGCGGCGGGCTGGCGGCTCAGCGGCGGCAATCCGCTGCTGGTCAAGGCGCTCATCGCCGACTACCGCGACGCCGCCGCACGGTCCACACGCGACACTCCGGAGCTGGTGGCGGGTGCGGAGTTCAGCGAAGCGGTCATCGCCTGCCTGCACCGGTGGGACCCGATCCTGCTCACCGTGGCCAGGGGCGTGGCGGTGCTGGGCGAATCCTGCCCCGCCTCGTCGAAAACGCTCGGGCGGCTGCTCGGCATCAAGGCCGACTCGGCCACCCAGGCGCTCGACGTGCTCACGCTGGCCGGGCTGCTCGACTCCGCCGGCCGCTACCGGCACCCGTCGGCCGCCGCGGCCGTGCTCGACAGCCTCAGCCCGGAGGACCGCGGCCGGATGCACCTGCGTGCCGCGGACCTGCTCTACCAGGACCGCGCGCCGGTGGCGCTGATCGCCCAGCGCTGCTGTCGAACATCGGCGCGGACATCGCCCTGCGCCAGGGCGATCTGCCGCTGGCAGCGGACCGGGCCAGGACGGCGCTGAGCCGGATCCCGGCGCAGGGCTGGGGCGCCTCGATCGGCTCCCCGCTGGCCAGCCTGATCATGGCGACCACCGCGATGGGCGAGTTCGGCGCGGCCGCGACCGCGCTCAAGCAGGCCGTGCCGAAATCCATGGCGCAGACCTGGTTCGCCCCGCAGTACCTCCGCGCCCGCGGGCACTACCTGCTGGCCACCAACCACCTCACGGCCGCGCTGAACGACTTCGAAAGCTGCGGCGCGCTGATGACCAAGTGGCACATCGACCAGCCGGCGCTGGCCCCGTGGCGCCGGGACGCGGCGCTGGTGCACCTGCGGCTCGGCAAGCCCGAAGCAGCCAGGGAACTGATCACCGAGCAGCTCCGGATCGGCGGCTCCATCGGGCCGCGCACCAAGGGCGCGTCCCTGCGGGTGCTGGCCGAAGCGGCGGAACCGGCGCAGCGGCCGCACCTGCTGGCCGAGGCCGCCGAACAGCTGCGGTCCTGCGGCGACCGCTTCGAGCTCGCGCTCACCCTGGCCGACCTCGGTGAGGTCTGCCACCGGCTCGGTGACTCCGCCAAGGCACGGGAGGTCATCCAGCAGGCGGTGCAGGCCGCACGCAGCTGCGAGGCCGCGCCGTTGCAGCAACGCCTCGCCGCCGTGCAGGCCACCGTCGGCGGTGACACCGCCGCCGACGAACCGGACGAGAACGAGGGGCTGGCCGCGCTCAGCGACGCCGAATGGCGCGTGGCGTCGCTGGCCTCGCTGCGGCACACCAATCGCGCCATCAGCCGGAAGCTCAGCATCACCGAGAGCACGGTGGAACAGCACCTGACGCGGATCTACCGGAAGCTGAAGATCGACAGCCGCACGCAGCTGCCGGAAGGGCTGCCGTTCCGCCGGACCGCGTGGGCCGCCGAAGTCCGGCGTGACCACGCGGGCTGAGCGGGTCATACCGGCGGAACACGGACGGCCAGCACCGCGGAACGCCCGTCCCGCACCACTTTCACCGCCTCGGTGAGCAGCGGCGGCAGTTCCGCCGGGTCCGCGACCGTATGGGCCCAGGCGTCCGCCGCCGCGGCGGCCACCCCGGGCAGGTCCGCGCCCGGCGCGAACCCGACACCGAAGTCGTCGTTCGCCGCGGCCACCCCGTCCGGGTGCACGGCCAGGGTGGACAGCTTGGGCGCGCGCCAGCCCTGGTTGTCGATGATGACGGTGAGACTCGGGGCGCCGTACCGCCTCGCCGTCCACTGCGCGGAGGCCGGTACGCCGAACAGGTAGGTGCCGTCGCCCACCAGTGAGACCACCAGCCGGTCCGGCACGGCGAGCTTCACCCCGATCGCGGCACCGGCGTGCCAGCCGAGCGAGCTGCCGCCGGAACCGAACAGCGTGCCCGGGACCGATCGCGGGACGAACTCGCTGACCACCCCGAAGTTCGTGATGGCTTCGGAGAGCACGATGGTCTCGTCGTCGATGGCGTCGTGCACGCAGACCGCCAGGTACTCGGGCGTGATGACGTCCGGTCTGGGCCGGGCTTTCCGCGCGCGGTCCGCGGCCCGGCGGTCGTGGTCGGCCACGCTGCGCGCGTACCGGGCCGTCACGTCTTCCGCCCGCACCGGACCGGCGGCGACCTCGTCCGCGAGCTGCCGTGCGGCCAGTCCCGGATTCGCGCGGGCGTACAGTTCCGCGGGCACGTGCCACAGCGGTGTCCGTTCCTTCAGCGGATCGGCGTCCACGACGAAGATCCGCGCGTTCCCGGCGGGCCGGTTCAGCGACGGGATCCACGGCACCTCACAGCCCAGCACCAGGATCACGTCGGCTTCGGTGAGCGCCGGGTTCGGCGCGGGGGTGTTCCACTGGTAACCCGCGTGCAGCGGGTGGTCGGCCGGGAAGTTGACGTACATCGGCACCGACTCGATCACCCGGACGGCGAGCCGTTCGCACAGGCGGACCAGCTCCACCACCGCGTCCGGCTCGCGGCCGAGGTTCGACGTCACCACCACGGGATTCCGTGCTCCGGCCAGTGCGTCCGCGATCCGGGCCGCCACCTCGGGCGCGAGTGCGCCGGGTGTGGTCGCGGTGAAGAGTTCCGCGCGGCCCGGTACCGGGGTGAGGTGTTCCTCCATCACTTCCCGCGCACCGACGAGGTACACCGGCCCGGCCGGCTCGCTGCACGCGATCTGGAGCGCGCGGTGCACCAGCTGCTTGACGTTCCGGCCGGTCCGGATCTCGTTGTCGTACTTGGTGTATCCCCGCACGATGCCACGCTGGTCCGGCACGTCCTGGATCCAGTGGATGAACTCGTTGCGGCCGCCGGGGAGTTCCCCGTCCTGCGTCACCGGTGACGCACCGGCGAAAACGAGCACCGGCACCCGCGCCTTGGCCGCGTTGTGCAGCGTGCCGCCGAGGTTCTGCGTTCCGCAGTCCACGTGCACGACCACCGCCTGCGGTCGCCCGCTGGCCTGGGCGTACCCCTGCGCGGCGGACATGGCGACGCTCTCGTGCGGGCAGATGACCAGCTCGGGCAGTTCGCCGGCGCGGCCTTCGTCACGGGCCCTGGCGTAGGCCTCGACGAGCCCGGGGTGATCACTGCCGAGATTCGCGAACACGTAACGGACTCCGGCTTCCGCCAGAGCCTCCAGGAACGCCGTGCTGGTGGTGTACCAGCGCTCCGCACGCGTCATGGCCCCGCCTCCCCGAATCGCTGGGCCCCGAGCCAAACAGCCGCAACGGCTCCCCGGCAACCCCGATCGGCGGCACCGGGCGCACCCCCTCACCGGCCCCCTAGCACCCCCGGATTCCGCGGGCGCGGGAGCGCTTTTCCTTGGCGCGCTTGATCGGCGCACCTAGCATTTCCCGGGAATCGACCACTTCCGGCCGAGGAGATCCCGTGTTGCTGGACATCCTGGACATCGGTGCGCTCACCGGCAAGGTGTTCAGCTCCGGCTGGGTCACCGCGTCCGGCACGGTCGACGTGGTCGAACCGGCCACCGGCAAGACGCTCGCCACCACCGGCCTGGCCTCGGCCGCGGACATCGACGCGGCCGTGCGTACCGCCGTCGAGGCGCAGATTTCCTGGGCTGACACGGAACCGGCCGAGCGCGCGGCCGTGCTGCGGCGCGCCGCCGGGATTCTCGAAGCACACCAGCGGGAAGTGGCCGAATGGCTGATCCGCGAAGGTGGTGCGGTCGCGCCGAAAGCCGCCTTCGAAATTCGCTCCGCCGCCGACGAACTGTGGGCGGCCGCGGCACTGCCCACCCAGCCGCACGGGCACCTGCTGCCGTCCGGGCCCGAGTTCGAGAGCGTCGGGCGGCGGGTTCCGCTCGGTGTGGTCGGTGTGATCAGCCCGTGGAACTTCCCGCTCGTACTGGCCCTGCGCGCCGTCGCGCCCGCGTTGGCGCTGGGCAACGCCGTGGTGCTCAAGCCCGACGTGCAGACACCGGTGTCCGGCGGGTTCGCCGTAGCGCGGATCTTCGAGGAAGCCGGGTTGCCCGAGGGTGTGCTGCACGTCCTGCCCGGCGACGCCGAGCCCGGTGAAGCGCTGACCGCGCACCCCGACGTCCCGATGATCGCGTTCACCGGGTCCACCGCCGTCGGCCGCCGGGTCGGTGAGGTGGCCGGGCGCCTGCTGAAGCGCTGTTCGCTGGAACTCGGCGGGAACAACGCCCTGATCGTGCTCGACGACGCCGATCTCGACGCCGCGAGTTCGGCGGGTGCCTGGGGTGCCTTCCTGCACCAGGGCCAGATCTGCATGGCGGCGAGCAGGCACGTGGTGCTCGAAGCGGTAGCGGACGAGTACCTCGAACGGCTGGCGGGCCGGGCGCGTGCCCTGGTCGCGGACGACCCGTGGACCACCGAAGCCGCGCTCGGTCCGCTGATCAACGCCACCCAGTTGTCCAGAGTGGACAGTATTGTGCGCGAAACCGTGGCCGCGGGCGCGGACCTGCGTGCCGGTGGGGACTACCGCGATCTGTTCTACGAACCGACCGTGCTGGCCGGGGTGACCACCGAGATGCCCGCGTTCACCCAGGAGATCTTCGGCCCGGTCGCGCCGGTGGTCGTGGTGCGTGACGAGGACGAGGCGGTCCGCGTCGCCAACCAGACGGAGTACGGCCTGGTGGCGGCCGTGCAGACCGGCTCGCCCGAACGGGGAAGGCGGCTCGCCCGGCGGTTGCGCACCGGCATCGTGCACGTCAACGGGCAGACCGTGGACGACAACGCGTTCGTGCCGTTCGGCGGCACGGGCGCCTCCGGCAACGGCAGCCGCCACGGCGCGCTCCACAGCTGGGACGAGTTCACCCGGTGGCAGTGGCTGACCGTCCGCCCCGCCGCGGCGCCGTATCCGTTCTGAGGAGGTTCGTCCATGGCCGAGGAACCGCGGGTGCTCTACCGCAAGCAGGGGCACGTCGCCCGCATCACGTTGAACCGACCGGACGTGCTCAACGCCATGGACCTGCGGATGCACGAGGAACTCGCCGCCGTCTGGGACGACTTCGAGGCGGACGACAACCTCTGGGTCGGCGTGCTCACCGGCGCCGGTCACCGCGCCTTCTCGGTCGGCCAGGACCTGAAGGAACTCGTCCAGCGAGTGGAAAACGGCGAGCCGCCGTCGACCTTCGGCAGCCGCGGCAAGCCCGGCTGGCCCCGGCTGACCGAGCGCTTCGACCTGTCGAAACCGGTGATCGCGCGGGTCAACGGCTACGCGCTCGGTGGTGGTTTCGAACTCGCGCTGGCCTGCGACCTGCTCGTCGCCGCCGACTCCGCCACCTTCGCCCTGCCGGAAGCCCGGCTCGGCCTGATCGCCGGCGCGGGCGGCGTGTTCCGCCTCGCGCGGCAGCTGCCGTTCAAGACCGCACTGGGCCACCTGATGACCGGACGCCGCCTCGCCGCCGACCGCGCGCTGGCCCTCGGCCTGGTCAACGACGTGGTGCCCACCGCCGAACTGGACACCTGCGTCGACGAATGGGTGGAGGATCTGCTGCGCTGCGCCCCTCTTTCCGTGCGCGCCATCAAGGAAGCGGCGACGGCCTCGCTGTCCATGTCACTGCCCCAGGCCTTCGCCACCCGCTTCACCTGGGAAGAACGCCGAATGCACAGCGAGGACGCCCTCGAAGGCCCCCGCTCCTTCGTCGAAAAACGCCCCCCGAAGTGGACCGCCACCTGAAGCTCTACGGCGTGGGAATTGCGGGCAATGTTTTCGCCGCGTTCCTTTCACCCGCGTAGTTCGGCGAGTTGGACCTGGGGTCGCGAACCGATGTGGGAAATGATCTCCGACGCGGCCACCGAGCCGAGGCGGGCGCATTCGGGGAGTTCGTAGCCGTGGGTGATGCCGTACAGGAATCCGGCGGCGTAGGCGTCGCCGGCGCCGGTGGTGTCGACCACCTGCTCCACCGGCTCGGCGGGCACCTCGTGCCTCGTGTCGCCGGAGAACACGACCGAGCCCTTCGCGGATCGGGTGACGGCCACCACCGACTCCCGGCCGCGCAGGCCGGCCACCGCGTCCTCGATGCGGTCGGCCGGGTACAGCGTCTTGATCTCGTGCTCGTTGGCGAACAGGATGTCCACCTCGTTTTCCACCAGGTGGCGGAATTCCTCGAGGTGGCGCTCCACGCAGAAGGTGTCCGACAGGCTCAGCGCGACCTTCCGGCCCGCGTCGTGCGCGACCGCGATGGCGTGCCGGATGGCGTCCTTCGCCCGCGGCGGGTCCCACAGGTAACCCTCGATGTAGGTCACCTTCGACCGCGCCACCAGGCTTTCGTCGACATCCTCCCTGCCCAGTTCGACGCACGCCCCGAGATAGGTGTTCATGGTGCGCTGGCCGTCGGCGGAAACCAGGATGAGACTGCGGGCCGTGGCCGCGCCGGTGGTCGCCCGCGGGGTGCGGAAGTGCACCCCGACCGCGCGGATGTCGTGCTCGAAAGTGGCCCCCAGCTGATCGTCCCTTACCTTGCCGATGAAGGCGGCGGAACCGCCGAATGACGCAATGCACGCCATTGTGTTCGCGCAGGAACCACCCGACATCTCGATTCCCGGACCCATGTCGGCGTAGAGCGCTTCCGCCTGCTCCGGGTCGATCAGCGTCATCCCGCCTTTCGGCAGTCCCCGGCTGAGAATGAATTCGTCGTCCTCCTGTGAAAAAACGTCGACGATGGCATTGCCGAACCCCAGGACGTCCAGTTCACCGGTGGCGTCGCCCATGTTTTCTCCCATTCGAGCGTGGTCGCCCGAAGCGTATCAGCAGACGGGCACGGGATGACCAGTCCGCGAGCACGCGGAGTGACCGATCGGCCGCATTTCTGTCCAAGGAGGACAGTCGGGCGCACCGGCTGGCGCCGGGAGGGAACCGGTGGGACATTTGGCGCGTCTCTGTAACAAAGGACCGGCAGGGAGGGTGAGCCATGGGCTTCGAGGTGCACGTCAGGGACCTGGCCAGAGCGGCGGACAGGCTGGCCGCGGCGGAGTCGCCGGCACTGGACGCGCAGGGGGCGCCGAGGGTGGGCGGTACCGACGGCGCCGCCGGGTACGCGGCGGACTACCAGGTCTGGCTCGAGACCAGAAGGCTGGATCTGAAGGCGGCGGACCAGCAGACCGCCGCCATCGTCGCCAAGATCAAAGCGGCCGCCGAGGCCTACGACACGAAGGACGCCGACGCGCGCGACGCCTTCGTGAAGGCCATCGACGACGGCTTCGCGCAGATCGACCGGTGAGCGCGATGTTCGACCGGATCTACGACCTCGCCGACAAGCTGGACCAGGGCAGCACCACCGACCTGGACGATCGGGCCAGGGCCTGCCGGGCCGCCAAGGACGAGGTGCACACCGCCAAGACCGCGCTCGACGCGCTGCGCACCGAGCTGGACGAGGCCTGGCAGGGCAACGCGGGCGAAGCCGCGCTCGCCGACCTCGACGACTTCCGGCGCAACCGCGAGCGGCAGGCCGACGACCTCGGGCATTCGGCGGTGTCCTTCGAGGTGGTCCGCGACGCGCTGGAGAAGGCGCAGCGCGATGCCCGGAGCAAGCGCGAGGAGGCCAAGGCACTGCAGGCCGAGCTGGAGAAAGCCTGGCAGGACGCCGAAGACAACCCGCTCAAGCTTCCCGGTGCCTGGGCCAAGCAGGCGAAAACGAAGGTCCAGGAGGCGCTCTTGCTCCTCGACATGGAGCGGATCGTCCGGACCTACGACATGGTCCTCAACAACGAGGGCGCGACGATCCGCGGCATGAAGGGCCACATCGACGAGGACGCCGGCGCCGTCCTGCGTGCCGAGCGTGACAAGGACGCGGGCGTTCTCGGCGAACTGGCCCACATCCTCAGCGTGCTCAAGAAGAACCCGAACCTCGGGAAGTCGCTGCTGATGGACAAGCTGATGGAGAACCCGGAACTCGCCAAGGAGATCTACCGGTACTTCGGGTTCAAGTACAGCGAGAACGGTGATTTCTACACCACCGGCGAGACCTCGTTGCAGAGCTACTTCGGCTGGCACGACCTGTACGACGAGGCGGGCCCGGCGCTCGGGATGAGGCTCCACGAGACCAGCCACCCCAACATCGAGTTCCGCGACCCCGAGACCGGCAAGCAGTACCGGCTGGAGGCGTGGAAGGGCAGCTACGGGCACGGCGGCTCGTTCGGTGGCGAGGTCGCGCTGTACGCCAAGGACGCCGATCCGAAGGGGCCCGACAACATCCCGGGCTACCACTCCGCGGTCACCGGCGACGACCAGATCCGGGTCACCCAGCAGATCTACGACAAGAGCCACCCCGACCGCGTGTACATGACCAACGACGGGCAGGGTTCCCACGACCCGGACAAGCGGCACTACTGGAACCTGGCGATCCAGACCGATCCGAACGTGGACCGCGAGCAGCTGGGCCAGCGGGCCACCATCCACGTTGAGCATCGGCCAGCGATGCGCGACGAGATGTTCAAGGCCATGCAGCGTTACGCCGAGGCGGACCCCACGTTCAAGCCGGTGCTCAATCCCGACGGCTCGATCAGCTACACCTGGGAGAAGTGATCACCATTCGAACTTGGTGTTGAGCTCGTACGGCTTCTCATCGGAGTCGTCGGTGTCCTGCCCCGGTTCGAGCAGGCCCTCGAACAGGTCCGGGAGGTCGAGCAAGCCGACCACCTCGTCCGCCACGTGCTGGCCGTGGCGCTCATCGATGTCCACCAGGCCTTCGCGCAACGCGGCCGTCGCGGCCGCCCTGGCCTTGGCACGCAGCGCCCGCGCCAGTTCCTCCGGAGTCGGTCCGCTCATGGCCCGACAGTACCGCCGCGCGGCCGGATCAGAGGTCGAGTCGCAGGAGCGGGCAGCCGTGTTCGGCGCGGGACACGCAGATCATCAGGCAGTCCTGGGCTTCCCGTTCCGGGCCGGACAGCAGGGAGTCGCGGTGCTCGGCGCGGCCGCCGAGCACCGCCGTCTCGCAGGAACCGCAGGTGCCTTCCCGGCACGACCAATCCACGGCGACGCCCGCGTCCTCGGCGACGGCCAGAATGCTGCGGTCCGGGGGCACGGTCGCGGTGAACCCGCTGGCCACGAACTCGACCTGGAACGGCTCGTCCGGGCCGCTCGCGGCGCGGGGTGTGAAGCGTTCGGTGTGCAGGCTCCCGGGCGGCCAGTCGTGCATCTGCGCGGTGACCGCGTTGAGCAGGGGCTCCGGGCCGCAGGCGTAGACATGCGTTCCCTCGGCGGCTTTCCCGAGCGGGCGGGCCAGATCGGGCAGCCCGAATTCGTCCTGTGGCACCAGGGTGACCCGGTCGCCGTAGCGGGTGAGTTCGCCGGTGAACGCCATCGAACACCGGCTGCGACCGCCGTAGAGCAGGGTCCAGGGTGTGCCCGCGCGCTCGGCGTGGGTGATCATCGGCAGGATCGGCGTGATCCCGATGCCACCGGCGATGAAGACATAACGTGCGGCGGGCCGCAGCTCGAAGTGGTTGCGTGGTCCGCTGACTTCCACGAGGTCGCCGGGGTGCAGCTTGTCGAAGACCTGCTTCGACCCGCCGCGGCTCCTCGGCTCACGCAGGATGCCGAGCCGCCACCGCCCGCGGTCGCCGGGATCGGAACACAGCGAGTACTGCCGGATGAGGCCGTCCTCGAGGTGCAGGTCGATGTGCGCGCCGGGCGTCCAGGCGGGCAGCGCGCCACCGCCGGGGGCTTCCAGTACCAGGGAAATCACGCCGTCGGCCTCGTCGCGGCGCTCGGCGACCATCAGCCGCATGACGGGCCGACCCGGGCGACGACGGTCTTGAGCGTGAGGTAGCTGTCCAGCGCGACCAGCCCGCGTTCCCGTCCGGTGCCGCTGAACTTGGTGCCACCGAAGGGAACGGCGACCCCGCCCGCGAAGTATTCGTTGATCATCACGTATCCGGCGCGGACGCGACCCGCCACCCGCAGGGCGCGGTCGATGTCGCGCGTGTGGATTCCGGCACCGAGGCCGTAGTCGGTGGCATCGGCCAGTTCGACGGCGTGGTCCTCGTTGTCGAACGCGGCAACGGCCAGGATGGGCCCGAAGATCTCTTCACGGGCGATCCGCATGCCGGGAGTGACCCCGGTGAACACCGCGGGCGCGAAGAAATGCCCGCGATCGGGCACCTCCTGCCGGGTTCCGGCGAGGCGTGCGCCCTCGCTGAGCCCGATCTCGAGATAGCCGCTGACCCGGCGGTGGTGGTCGGCGGACACCAGCGGGCCCAGGGCGCGATCTTCGATCCCCGGGCCGAGCGTGAGTGCCGAAGCCCGTGCCGTGATCCGCTCCACCAGTTCGTCGTGGATCCGGCGGTCGGCGAGCAGGCGCGACCCGGCGTCGCAGTACTGGCCGGTGTTGGCGGTGAAACCGGTGACCACCTGGGCCGCCACCTCGTCGAGATCGGCGTCGGCGAACACCAGCTGCGGGGACTTGCCGCCGAGTTCGGTCACCACCGGGGTGATGTGCTCGGCCGCCGCACGCAGCACGGCCCGGCCGGTGGTGACCGAGCCGGTGAAGGTCAGCGACCCGATGCCGGGGTGCGCGGCGAGCGCGTGCCCGGCCTCCGCGCCGAGCCCGGTCACCACGTTGACCGTGCCGGGCGGGTAACCGGCCTCCAGCACCAGCTCGGCGAACCGCAACGCGGTCAGCGGGGTCTGCTCGGCCGGTTTGACCACGGCCGTGTTCCCGGCCGCCAAGGCGGGCGCGACGCTGCGGCACAGCATCGACAGCGGCGCGTTCCACGGCACGATGTGCGCGGTGACGCCGACCGGCTCGCGCACGGTGAACGCCAGTGCGCCGGGGCCGATCGGGATCGTCTCGCCGTGCAGCTTGTCGGCGGCGCCCGCGTAGTAGTCGAGGTAGTCGACGCAACCGCCGATTTCCGCGTGTGCCAGCGACAACGGCTTGCCGGTGTCGAGGGTTTCCAGCCGGGCGAACTCGTCGCGGACGCCGTCGAGCGCGCGGGCGAGTGCCCGCAGCAGGCGCCCCCGGTCGGCGGGGGTGGTGAGCCGGAACCCGTCGGCGCGGCGGCGGGCAGCCTGCACGGCGAGGTCCACGTCGGCGGTGTCACCGCGGGCGACGTGGGCGATCGTCTCCCCCGTCGAGGGATCTTCGACCGCGATCGTCCCGCCGCGGGACGGAACCCGGGCGCCGTCGATGTGGTGCGTGCTCATGCCGGTTCCGGGAACATCGGCGTCATCGGATCCTCGTCGCCGCCGGGCACGCGGTCGATGCCGACCATCCGGTCGATGACCATGTTCTGGAAGCGGTGCACCGGTTCCTCGAACCGGAAGCACATCCGCCCGCCGCGGTACGCCGGGTTTTCGATGCCCCGCTGGACCTCCTCGACGATGTGCAGGTCCTGGCGGTTCACCAGATCCCAGAACTTCTCGAGCTGGTCGAGGCCCTGCTCGGCTTCCGGGTCGCCGAGGCATTCGGGATGGGTGAGCAGCACCGCGGTCTCGATCGTGCGGTTCGCCGCGACGGGCTGGTTGAGCAGCACAAAGGCGTGGTTCGGCAGGACCACGAGCGCGGTGCTGGGGAACAGCCAGGCGAACCGGCCGCTGTCGGCGTCCTGTCCACCCAGCGAACTCAGCGGGCGCAGGCCGTCCCAGCCACCGGCCTCGGTGTTGCGTGACACCGGTGTGGTGCACATGCCCATGTACCGGCCGGGGCCCTGCCAGCGGTGGTGGTCGGCGACCTTCGAGACCTGGTTCAGCTCGGGGTGCACCCACGGCAGGTGGTAGTACTCCATGAAGTTCTCGCCGACGAGCTTGTAGTTCGCGGCCACGTCGTAGGTGCGGCGGCGCCGCGGCACCCACTCGTCCAGCCGATAGGCGGCGAAGCGCCGCGGGAGGTCACCGAGGTGGGTGGCGAGCGGCTCCGGATCGGCAGCCAGGTTGGCGAACAGGAACGGGCCCCAGGTGTCCACGGCCACCGGGAGCAGGCCGTAGTCGGCGCGGTCGAAGCCCTTGGCCACCGAGGTGTCGAAGATCGCCTCCTGCCCGGCGGGCACGTCCGAACCCTCGAACAACGGCGTGCCGAGGCAAGTGCCGTCGGTGTCGTAGGTCCAGTTGTGGTACGGGCAGCGGATGCGCCCGCGCTTGCCGACCTCGCGGGCGTCCGGGCCGAGCAGCCGGGTGGCGCGGTGGCGGCAGACGTTGTGGAAACCGCGCAGCGAGCCGTTCCGGTCACGCGTGACGATGATCGAGCGGCCGGCGACCTCGGCCACCACGCAGGCGCCGGGGCGGTCGACGTCGGCGGCGATGCCCACCGCGACCCAGCCGGTGGCGAACACCCGCTCCCGCTCGACGGCGAAGAACTCCGGTGCGGCGTAGGCGTCGGGAAGCAGCGTCGAGGCCAGCTCCACCGGCAGGCGGGTAGCGCGATAGGTGCTTTCGTCGGTGAAGCGAGCGGGGTCGACGGGCCGGGCCGGGAGCGCGGCGTGCGGGTCGGCGGTCATCGCGGCGGCCTCCTCTCTCGGTGGAACGGTCAGACGTGGAAGGCACGCGGGAACGCGGGATCGGTGAGCGCGGGCCGCGTGCTGGTGAAGGCGTCGATCGGGTGCGCGGGAGCGCGGTCGAGCGCGAGGTCGGTGAGCAGCCCGCCGATGAGCGCGGCGAACTTGTAGGCGTGCCCGGCGCCGATGGCGACGACGATCTGCGGGTGCGCCGGCAGCCGGTCGAGCACGAAGTTCTGGTCCGGCGGCACGGTGTACAGGCAGGTCCTGGAATACAGCTCGGGGCCGCCGAAGCGCGGGAGGTGCCGGTCCACGAACTCCGCGTAACGCTTGCGCCGCACCGGATCCGGCTCGAAGGAACGGTCGTCCGCGGTGGTCTCGTCCCCGCCCATGTGCTGGCCGAGCTTCGTGGCGACCTC
This sequence comes from Amycolatopsis albispora, assembly GCF_003312875.1. Classification (NCBI taxonomy): domain Bacteria; kingdom Bacillati; phylum Actinomycetota; class Actinomycetes; order Pseudonocardiales; family Pseudonocardiaceae; genus Amycolatopsis; species Amycolatopsis albispora. The sequence goes on along the minus strand of NZ_CP015163.1, from coordinate 1,631,468 downwards.
GCCGTAGACCGGGAACCCGTAGAAGTTGTGGTGGCCGTGCCACATGAACACCGGGAACCGGCCGGGCGCGAACTCCGCCAGGTGCGGGGTGGCGTAGTAGGTGACCTGCTCGCGCAGCACGGTCAGCGGCAACTGGATCCCCGTGCCGGCGAGGACCTGGTTGGTCCAGGCGTCGGCGGCCACGACAACCCGGTCGGCCAGGATGGTGCCGCCGTCGGTGACCACCGCGACCCCTTCGCCGTCCGGTCGCACCGCGTGGACCTTGGTGTGCGTACGGATCTCGGCACCACGAGCGCGGGCCAGCGCGATGTGCACGGCGTTCGCCTTGGCGGCGTCGACGATGCCCGATTCGGATTGGTACAGCGCCTGCTCGCTGCCACCGACGCGGAACTGCGGCCATCGATCCACGAGGGCCGCGGCGTCGAGCAGTTCGTAGTCGACCCCGAAGCGGTCGAACACGGCGGTGTAGCCCTCGATGTTCCGGCTGCCGGTGGCGGCCGCGCGCCGGGCTTCCCGGTCCTCGATGACCAGGCCGCCGGTCCGGGTGACGATCCGCTGGCCGGATTCGGCCTCGATCTCGTCCCACGCCTGGTACGCCGGCCGGGCGAGCGCGGCGTATTCGGGCTGGTGCTGCGCCAGCCGGATGATCCGCGAGTGGTCCTGGGAGGCACCGCGGTGGTGACCGAGTTCGAACTGCTCGAGGCCGAGCACACCGGGGCCGAGGTCCGCGGCGAGCCGGTACAGCGCCGCCGAGCCGAGGCCGCCGAGACCGACGACCACCACGCGAGCGCGGGACATGGGTTCCTCCTGCGGGTCGGGGCTGGTGACCCCAGTGTCAGACCCGCGAATGTGCACGTCTATCGAAGAATCGAACTAGGGATCTTGTACGTTTGGTACATGATTGATCGGCGTCTCCGGGTGCTGCGGGCGATCGACCGCCATCGGACCGTGACCGCGGCCGCCGAGATGTGCCGCCTGACCCCGTCCGCGGTGTCGCACCAGATCCAGGCGCTGGCCAAGGAACTCGGCGTCGCCCTGCTCGAACCCGCCGGTCGCGGGGTGCGCCTCACCGCGGCCGCGCGCACGCTGCTCGCGCACGGCGAGGTGCTCACCGCCCAGTGGGAACGCGCCCGCGCCGACCTCGCCGCGCACCGCACCGGCGGGATCGGTGGCACGCTGCGCTTCTGCGGGTTCTCCACCGCCGCCGCGGCCGTGGTGCCGCAGGCGATGGACCGGCTGCGCGACGAGCATCCCGCGCTGCGCCTGCACCTGCGCGAGACCGAACCGGCCCGCGCCTTCGACCTGCTCGCCGCCGACGACACCGACATCGTGGTGGTCGTCGCGACCCCCGACATCCCACCGGCGTCGGACGAGGCGTTCGACCAGCACGTGCTCTACGACGAACCGCTGGACATGCTCGTCGGTCCCGATCATCCGGTGGCCGGCCGCACGGACGTCGCGTTGAGCGAACTCGCCGCCGATCCCTGGATCGGCAGCAATCCGGGACGCGCCTACCACCAGCTGGTCACGCTGGCCTGCACCAGCGCGGGCTTCTCGCCCGACGTGGCGCACTACGCCGACGAATGGGACACCGGCGCCGCACTGGTCGCCCGCGGTTTCGGCGTTGCCCTCGTCCCCCGGTTGGCGGAGCTACCCGCCAGGCACGACACCCGCCGTGTCCGCGTCGGCGCGCCACCCGTGCCGATCCGCCGCGTCGTCGCCGCGATCCGGGCGGGTTCGCGGGAACAGCCCGCCATCGCCGCCGGGCTCGCCGCGCTCCGGGAGGTCCGCGCGGCGCTGGCGGCCACCCTCGACGCGCCGCGGTAACCCTCAGTCCACTGTGGACAAGCCGCGTCAGCCCGCCGAGCTCGACTGCTCGACGTGGTCCACATGGAACAGTGCCTGCCTGAGCAGGCTCTGCACGTGGTCGTCGGCGGCCGAGTAGTACACGAACGTGCCTTCGCGGCGGCCCTTGACCAGCCCGGCGAGGCGGAGCTTGGCCAGGTGCTGGCTCACCGCGGTCGGCGCGACCCCGGCGAGCTCGGCCAGGCAGGCGACCGACGACTCGCCCTGCAGCAGCGCCCACAGCACCTTGATCCGGGTGGGGTCGGCCAGCAGGCGGAACGATTCGGCCGCCAGGTGCACCTGCTCCTCGTCGGGCATGTCGAAGTCCGGCAGCGATGTGTGCATACGCCCACCCTACTTGCGTGCGCAACTACTTGCGTATCTGCATGACTGCGCAGATATGATGCCAGGGTGACCGCAGAGCTGAGCACCACGCCCGCCGCGCCGCCCGAGCCGACCGCCCCGCGCCGGAGCGGGGTGTGGTCGCTGCCGGAAGTGCGGTGGGCCGCCGCCGCGACCGCGTTGTTCGCATTGGGCCTGACCGCCCAGCTCACCGGCGGCCCGGCCTGGTTGTGGTGGGCGCTGTACTTGGCCTGCTACGCCACCGGCGGCTGGGAACCCGGCTGGGCGGGGCTTCAGGCGTTGCGGGAGCGGAAGCTCGACGTCGACCTGCTGATGGTGCTCGCCGCGATCGGTGCCGCGGCGATCGGCCAGGTTTTCGATGGCGGCCTGCTCATCGTCATCTTCGCCACCTCGGGCGCGCTGGAGGCGATCGCGACCAAGCGCACCGAGGACTCCGTCCGGAACCTGCTCGACCTCGCCCCCGACCAGGCCACCCGGCTCACCGCCACCGGCGAGGAGACCGTCCACACCGCTACGCTCGAAGTCGGCGACGTGATCATGGTGCGCCCCGGCGAGCGAATCGGCGGTGACGGCGAAGTCGTCGATGGCGCCAGCGAAGTCGACCAGGCCACCATCACCGGTGAACCCCTCCCGGTGGACAAGGCGGCCGGTGACGAGGTGTTCGCCGGGACGCTCAACGGCACCGGTGTGCTGCGCGTGCGGATCACCCGCCCGGCGGGCGAAACGGTGATCGCGCGGATCGTCGCGATGGTGGCCGAAGCCAGCTCCACCAAGGCCCGCACCCAGTTGTTCATCGAGAAGATCGAGCAGCGCTACTCGGTCGGCATGGTCGCCGCGACGCTGGCGCTGTTCGTGGTCCCGCTGCTGTTCGGCGCCGCGCTGGAGCCGACCCTGTTGCGCGCCATGACGTTCATGATCGTCGCGTCGCCGTGCGCGGTGGTGCTGGCCACCATGCCACCGCTGCTGTCCGCGATCGCCAACGCCGGGCGGCACGGGGTGCTGGTCAAGTCCGCCGTGGTGCTGGAACGCCTCGGCACCGTCACCCACGTGGCCTTCGACAAGACCGGAACGCTGACCGACGGCGCCCCTCGGCTGACCGAGCTGCGCGCGCTGCCCGGCACCGCGGAGGACGAAGTGCTCGCGCTGGCCGCCGCCGCGGAACACCCGTCCGAGCACCCGCTCGCGCGTGCCGTCGTGGCCGCCGCCCGCGAAGCCGGGCTGCCGCCGCGACCCGCCGAGGCGTTCACGTCCACGCCGGGACACGGTGTGAATGCCTTGGTGGACGGCCGTTTTGTCGAAGTGGGCAGCCCCGCCCGGCTGCTGGACGACGAGCAGGCGGCCGGTGTGGTGGCGGAGCTGGAACAGGCCGGGCACACCGCGGTGGTGGTCAAGGCCGACGGGCGGCCGATCGGCGTGCTCGGCCTGTCCGACCGGGTCCGGCCCGGCGCGGCCGGCGCCGTCGCCCGGCTCACCGCGCTGACCGGCGCGCGGCCGGTGCTGCTCACCGGTGACAACCCGCGGGCCGCCGCCCGGCTCGCCGCCGAGGTGGGCATCACCGACGTCCGCGCGGGCCTGCTCCCCCAGGACAAGGTGGCCGCCGTGCGTGAGCTGGAAGCCGCGGGCGGCAAGGTGCTGCTCGTCGGTGACGGCGTGAACGACGCACCGGCGCTGGCCGCCGCGCACACCGGGATCGCGATGGGCCGCGGTGGTGCCGATCTCACCCTGGACACGGCCGACGCGGTGATCACACGCGACGAACTCGCCACCATTCCCGCTGTCGTCGCGCTGGCCCGCCGCGCCCGCCGCCTGGTGGTCGCCAATCTCGCCATCGCGGGCGGTTTCATCGCCGTGCTGGCGACCTGGGATCTCGTCGGCACGCTGCCGCTGCCGCTCGGTGTAGCCGGGCACGAAGGCTCCACCGTCATCGTCGGGCTCAACGGCCTGCGCCTGCTGCGCCGCGCGGCCTGGCGGCGGGCGGCCGCCTAGGCTCCGGTAGCCAGGTGCCAGGTGGTCGCCTGGAGCACGAAGAGGTCCTGACGGTGGGTCAGCGCGACCGGGTCGGCGGGGTCGAGCAGCCGGGCCAGCGCGGCGGCGTCCTCAGTGGACAATTGGTCGCCGATCAACCGCTGGATACGGGTGAATCGGTCAATCACATGCCGCCGGACGTCGTCACCGGCCGGGGCTGGGAGGTCGAGCAGGAAGGTCTTGCTCGCCTGGTGCCGCAGACCGGCGTCGGCGAGCAGCAGCGGCCAGTCCCGGCCACCGCCGACGGCGGCGCCGGTCAGCGACCACGATTCGACGAAGTGGTCGCTCAACGTCGCTTCCAGCCGGTTCACGAAGCTGGGATTGCCGACGCCGTAACCACCGGGCAGGAACCGGGCTGGCAAGCCGCCTTCCGCGATGGCCAGTACCCCCGAGCCAGGAGTGAGCAAAGTGGACAGTTCACGCAGGGCGGCAACCGGGTCGGGCAGGTGGTGCACAACGTGCGCGCACCAGACCAGGTCGGCCGGAGCCAGCGCGGCCAGCGAGGAATCGCCGATCGCGCCGAACTCGGCTCGTACTCGATGGCCGAGGCCGTGTTCGGCGAAGCGCGCCGCGGCGCGCTCGACAAATCCCGGGGTGGGATCAACCGCGATCACCTCGCTCGCCGGGAAACCTTCGGCCAGCAACACCGTGCCGCAGCCCGGCCCGGAACCCACGTCCAGCACGCGGGAGCCCAGTGGATGCCGGTCGGACAGCCAGCGAACGGCCTGGCGCACCATCGGCTCGCTCACCGCGGCGTCACGCTCCACTGTGGCCAGTTCATCTTCCCAGGTGGCGGTCATAGCGGACTCCTTGGTTTCACGAGGTTCCCGAGACGGTGACCGGGCGCAGGTGCGATGGCAGTGGTTCCCCGGCGCCGAGGCCGGTGGCGAGCCAGTCGCACAGCGCCGCCGTGTCCGCGGCTTCGTGCAGCGGACCGGCGACAACGGCGGGACCGAGCGGCCTCCGCGCGGCATCACAGCGTTGCACCAGGACAAACGCGCCCGCTCCGCCACGCCCCCGGCAGCACGGCGCGTCCTCGTCAGCCAGTGCCTGGAAGAGGCAGCCCGCGCGCACCAGGACCCCGTGGCAGGTCGATCGCACGAACGCGCCCAGCGCACCCAGCACGTCGTGCCCGCCCGGTGCGCGGAGGCAGCCGCCGAGATCGCACACCACCAGGGTGAAGCCGCCCGTCACCGGTCAGCCCTGACGTGCCTTGAACTTCGGGTTCTTCTTGTTGATCACGAACGTCTTGCCGTGCCGGCGCACCACCTGCGAGCCCGGCTTGTTCTTCAGCGAGCGCAACGACTTCCGCACCTTCATCTGCGTTTCCTCTCTCTGGTTGATCACCTGTGCGCCGGAAGCAGTTCCGGCAGTCCCATCGGGTCGTGGTAGGCCGACCAGCCCGGCGGGCCGCTGTCGAACTCGGCCCAGGTCAGCTCGCAGTCCCGCAGCAGCGCGGTGATCTGCTGCTCGTCCACTTCGTCACCGGTGAACGCGAGCACCGTGCCCCGATCGGCGAAGCGGTGGTCCCAGTCGAGGGCCACCGCGGCGGGCACGGCTTCCCCGTCGGCCCGGTCGGCCGCCCAGACACCGCCGTCCTCGAAGGCCACGTGCGGTCCCACGCCACACCAGACCACCCGGCGCCGCGGCACCGAGGCGATCCAGAGCCTGCCCCGTGACCAGACGCTGCCCGCCGCCAGTTCCGGCATCGCGGCCGCCAGCCGCGCCGGGTGCAACGGCAGCCGGGCTCGGGCCAGCACCGTCCGGAAAGGACCCGACTCGGTCACCACCGGAACCGTGACCGCGCCCGGTGCGCACCGGGCGATCACCTCGTCCACGTCGTATCCCCCGGGCTCAAACGACGAACCGAGCCGGTGCACCCGCGCGCGTGGCGCCAGCTGGGACAGCAGGTGCTCCCCGCGTCCATCGCCCGCTCGCGGCAGCACGCACGTATCGGCACACGCGAGCGCGTCGATGAGGTGCTCCCCGACCAGCACCTCATCGATCTCGCGCCGGTCCCACAGCCGTTCTTCCAGCCGCGCGGGATCAAGCGCCACCACCACGTACCCGACCTCGGCGTCCGGGCGCTCTTCACCGAGGCGGTCGAGCACCTGCGCCAGGTCCACCCCGAACGGCACCCGGACCACCGGGTTGCCGGATCCGACCGCGTGCTCGGCCTCTCGCACCACGTCGTCGTCAGGACCGGTGAGCACGACCAACCGCGGGAACATGAGCGAAGCCTAGTACATAATGATTATCATTTTCAACACGCCGGACAACCTATGCGCCTTGACGAATATTCAGGTCAGCCTTACCTAAATCCGACAGCCTGTCGTAAAGTCGGCGCCAACGTCGGAAGGGGCACGGCATGACGGCGGTCGCGGAACGCGGAACCGAAGCGGCGAACAGCGCACGAACAAGCACTCCACCAGCACGGGAGGCCAGGCGGGCAGCCGAGGCGCTGGCCGAGCTGCGGCGCCCGGTGAGCTGGCGGATCCGGCTGGCCATGGCACTGGCCGCGGTCGGCGCGCTCGCCGCGCTGGTGCCGTTCGCCGCGCTCGCCGAACTGGCCGAGCTGCTGCTCGCACCCGGTCCGGTCGACCGGGACGCGGTGGTCACGGTGGCCTGGTTCGTGGTGGCCGGGATCGGGATCCGCGGCCTGCTGATCGGGCTCGCGCTGGCGATCACCCACTTCGCCGACGTCGATCTGCAGGCGGTGCTGCGGCGGCGCATCGTGCGGCGGTTGTCCGGGGTGCCGCTGGGCTGGTTCAGCGAGAACTCCTCCGGCGCCGTCCGCAAGGTGGCCCAGAACGACATCGCCGACCTGCACCACCTGGTCGCACACCACTCGGTGGACATGACCACCGCCGTGGTGCTGCCGCTGGGCGGGCTGGGTTACCTGTGCTGGCTGGACTGGCGGCTCGCGCTGCTCGCGGTCGGCACGCTGCCGTTCTTCGCCGCGGCCTACGCGTGGATGATGCGTGGTTACCACGAGAAGATGGCCGAAATGAACACCGCGCACGGGCGGATCAGCTCGGCGGTGGTCGAGTTCGTCAGCGGCATCGGCGTGGTCAAGGCGTTCGGCCGGGCCCGGCGGGCGCACGAGAGCTACCAGCGCGCGGCCGAGGCGTACGGCCGGTTCTTCGCCGACTGGGTGCGGCCGATGCTGCGCCTGGAGGCGATCAGCTCGATGCTGATCTCCGCGCCGGTCGTCGGACTGGTCAGCGCACTCGGCGTGGTCTGGTTTGTCAACCAGGGCTGGATCACGCCTGCCGAAGCACTGGCGGGCGTGCTGGTCGCGCTCGTCATCCCGACCACGGTCACGGCGCTCAGCTTCGGCGGCGAGGACCGGCGGGTCGCGGCCGCCGCGGCACTGCGGCTGCGTGGACTGCTCGACACCCCCGTGCTGCCCGTCGCCTCGCCCAGCCGGAAGCCCGCCGATCACCGCGTCACGCTCGACGACGTCCGGTTCAGCTACGACGGCAGCACCGACGTGCTGCGCGGGGTGAGCCTGGAACTGCGGCCGGGCACGGTGACCGCGCTGGTCGGCCCGTCCGGTTCCGGGAAGTCCACTTTGGCCACTCTGCTGCCGCGGTTCCACGACGTGACCGGCGGTGCGGTGCGCATCGGCGGGGTCGACGTCCGCGACATCGCGCCCGACGAGTTGTACCGGTGGATCGGGTTCGTGCTGCAGGACGTCGCGCTCGTGCACGGCACGGTCGCCGACAACATCCGCCTCGGCCGCCCCGACGCCGGGCACGACGAGGTGGTCGCCGCGGCCACCGCCGCCCAGATCCACCAGCGCATCACCGAGCTGCCCGGCGGCTACGACACCGTGGACGCCCAGTTCTCCGGCGGAGAGGCACAGCGGATCGCGATCGCCCGCGCGCTGCTGGCCGACACCCCGGTGCTCGTGCTGGACGAGGCGACCGCCTTCGCCGACCCCGAATCCGAGGCCGCCGTGCAGGACGCGCTGTCCGAACTCGCCGCGGGCCGGACGCTGCTGGTGATCGCCCACCGGCTGCGGACGATCGCGTCGGCCGACCAGATCGTCGTGCTCGACTGCGGGGTGGTCGCCGAGCGAGGCACGCACACCGAACTGCTCGCCGGTCACGGGCGCTACGCCGCCCTGTGGGCCGCCCAGGAAGAGGACTCGAACGAATGAACATCCGCCCGCTGCTGTCCGATCTCGCGGCCATTCTCGGCGACGGCCACCGCGCCAAGCTGCGTGGCTATCTGGCCTGGGTGCTCACCTTCGGCGTGCTGCAGGGCGTCGCCGCCGCGTTGCTGGTGCCGGTGCTGCGGCAGCTGCTCTCCGGTGAGCTGTCCGCGGCACTGGGCTGGCTCGGCGTGCTGGCGGTGGTCGTCGCCGCGGCCTGCGGTGCGCCCTACGTCCAGGCGATGAAGGCCTTCGAGGTCGCGCTCGGGGTGATCACCACCATGCACGAGCGGATCGGCGACCACGTGGGCGCGCTGCCGGTCGGCTGGTTCACCGGCGAGAAGATCGGCAGGCTGTCGCGGGTGGTCAGCAGCGGCACGGTGATGGTCGGCGGGCTGTTCGCCCACCTGCTCACCCCGCTGCTCGCCGGGGTGGTCACCCCCGCGACGATCGCGCTGGTCACCTTCGCCTTCGACTGGCGGCTCGCGGTCGCGATGCTGGTCTGCGCGCCCGTCCTGCACGTGCTGTTCACCTGGGCGGGCAAGCTGGTCGGCAAGGGCGAGGAACTGTCGGACGCGGCGGCGGTCACCGCGGCGAACCGGGTGGTCGAATTCGCCCGGCAGCAGCGGACCCTGCGTGCGTTCGGCCGCGGTGCCGAGGGGCACAAACCGCTCGACGACGCCATCACCGAGCAGCACACGGTCGGACGGCGTGCCATGTGGCTGTCCGTGCCGGGCATTCTCGCCGGTGGGTTCGGCACGCAGCTGGCGTTCACCGCGCTCATCGTCACCGGCGTGGTGCTGGCGCTCGGCGGCTCGGTCGATCCGGTGTCGCTGATCGCCGTGCTGGCGCTGGCCGCGAGGTTCACCGGGCCGCTCGCCGAGGTGTCCGCGTTGTCGGGCGCGGTCCGCATGGCGCACAACGACGTCCGCCGCATCACCGCCGTGCTGGCCGAGAAACCGCTCAGCGAGCCCGAAGTCCCCGCGCCGCTCCCCCGGCCCGGCGAGATCGAACTGGACGGCGTGTCCTTCGAATACACCACCGGGAAACCCGTGCTGCGCGACGTTTCGTTCACCGTGCCACCCCGCACGATGACCGCGCTGGTCGGCGCCTCCGGCTCCGGCAAGACCACGGTGACCCGGCTGATCGCGCGGTTCTGGGACGTCACCGGCGGCACCGTGCGCGTCGGCGGCGCCGACGTGCGCGACCAGCGCACCGAGGACCTGATGGCCCAGGTGGCGATGGTGTTCCAGGACGTCTACCTGTTCGACGACACCCTCGAAGCGAACATCCGCGTCGGCCGCGCCGACGCCACCGAAGCCGAGGTCCGCGAAGCCGGGCGGCTCGCCGGGGTGGACGAGATCGTCGCCCGGCTGCCGCGGGGCTGGGCCAGCCGGGTCGGCGAAGGCGGCACCTCGCTGTCCGGTGGTGAACGCCAGCGTGTGTCGATCGCCCGCGCGATCCTGAAGAACGCGCCCATCGTGCTGCTCGACGAGGCCACCGCGGCGCTCGACGCGGAGAACGAACGGTACGTGCGGGACGCGCTGCGCACCCTGATGAACCGATCGACGCTGCTGGTGATCGCCCACCGGCTGCCGACCGTGGTCGCCGCCGACCAGATCATCGTGCTGCACGACGGTGCCGTCGCCGAACGCGGCACGCACCCGGAACTGCTCGCCGCCGGCGGCCGGTACGCGGCGTTCTGGGCCGAGCGCAACCGGGCGAAGGGCTGGCGCCTGACCGTCGGCCGGTAGCGCCGGTAGCGTTGTCGGCGTGACCCCGAGGATCGGCCGCAAGACCGGCAGGCCACCATCGCTGACCAGGGACGACGTGGCCCGCGCCGCCATCGAGGAAGGCGTGGCCACGCTGAGCATGCCGTCCGTGGCGCGCCGCCTCGGGGTCGGCCACTCCACGCTCTACCACTACGTCCACGACCGCGACGACCTCGTGCTCGCCGCGCTCGACCTGGCGCTGCGCGAGGTCGACTGGCCCCCGGCGGAGCTGGGCTGGCGCGAACTGCTCACCGCGTGCGCCGACACGCTGTGGCAGTTCCTCCGCCAGCACCCCGGCACCGCCGAAGCGCTCCAGCGCGCGCCGAGGCAGCCGTCGGCCCTCACCGAACTGGCCACCGCCTACCTGGCGCGGCTCCAGGCCGAGGGCCTGACCGCGCACGACGCCACCACCGCGCTCGACGTCATCACCGACCTGGCCACCAGCACCGAAATCACCATCCGCGCCGCCTGGCAGGCCCTCGGCACCCCACGCGGCCAGCGCACCCTCGACGAAAGCGCGTCCCGGCTCGCGGAACTCACCGCCGATCACGGCCGCGCCTGGCTCGACGCCAAGCTCACCCTCATGCTCGACGCGCTCGCCGTCCGGCTCGGCGAGCCCGGCCAGGAACCCGCCGCCCCCGCCCCGAAGCACCTCGTCACGCCCGACCGGGCGGAGATCGTGGCCGCCGGTCGTGCCCTCGCCCGCCAGCGCGGCCTGGACGCGGCGACCATTCCCGCCGTCGCCGACGCGCTGGGCAGCACCACCACCGCACTGCGCCGCGAGATCGGTGACCGCGACGGCCTGGTGGTCGCCATGCTCGACGCCGTCGCCGCCGACATCGACGTGCCCCCACCGGCCACCGACCCGAAAACCGAACTGGTCGCGCTCGCGCTGGCCATTCACGACGCCCTGCGAGCCGATCCGTGGGCCGTGCCCGCGCTGGCCGTCGACGGGCTCGCCAGCCCGCTGATCCTGCCCGTGCTGGACCGCGTTTTCGCCGCGTTCCAGGCCGCGGGCGTGCCCACCGGCGAGGTCGCGGGTGCCAGCCGGGTGGTCTGGGAGCAGGTCTACGGCGCGGCGCTCGGTGCCGACCGTGGCAATGAGTTCAGCCGCCGCATGGTGCGCAGTGCGGAAGCACCGGCCGTCGCCGAAGTCGCGCACACCCCGATCGCCGGGCTCGACCGGGCCAGGCTCGGCATCACCGTCGTCGTCGAAGGCCTGCTCGACCGGCTCACCTGAGCGCCGTCAGAGCCCGGCGGCCCGCACCCGCTCCGGCGGTCCGCCGACCACCACGACGTCCAGGTCCGGATTGGCCGCCATGCCGCCCATCACCACCGACGGGTCGATCAGGCCTTCGGTGTGCACGTGGTCGCCGGTGGGCGCGCCGGTGACGTCGAAGAACGGCTCGAAGATGTCGGAGGTGAGCAGCCCGAGCAGCTGCGTGTTGTGCGCGGTGACCGCGAAGCTGTGCACGGTCCCGGCCGGGGCGTGCAGGAAGTCCCCGGCGGTCAGCAGGATCTCCTCGCCGTTGACCCACAGCCAGATCCGCCCGGACAGGCAGACGAAGTTCTCGGTGTGCCGCTGGTGGAAGTGCCGGATGATGTAGGGCTGCGGCGCGGCCAGGGTGTTCACCGCGAAGTACCGGCCACCGGTGTTCCGGCCACGCACCAGGAACGAGTTCACCGCGTCCGGCCAGCCCCGGCGATCCCCGGTGCGCGAGCGCAGGAAGTAGGCGTCGGCGCCGGACGGCAGGGTGTCGTCCCATTGCTCGCTCGCGGCGGCCTTCGGCAGGTCGTGGGGGACCGCGCCGTCCGGCAGCACCGGCCCGCCGATCTCGCCCGCCGAGTAGATGTGGTGTTCGACCGCGTTTCCCTTACCGGCCAACTCGTCCAGCGCGCCACCGGGTGCGGAATAACACAGCACCCGGGTGAGGTGGCTGAGCATCCGGTAGGCCACCGGTGTGCCCGGCGGCACGTGCACCGAATCACCCGGCACGAGCACGCGGCTCTCCCCCGGCAACCAGAACTGCGCGCTGCCCTCGAACACGTAGTAGGAACGCTGGTGCGCCGGGAAACTGTGGAACGGCACCTCCGCGCCACGCGGGCCGAGCACGAACGCCGCGTCGAACAGGCCGCCGGTGTCCCGGGTCCGGGCAATCACCGTCCACAGTAGACCGCCTTGTTCGAAACGCAGGCCCTCGCCGCTGGCGAGGTAGTACGGAACGGGCTCGCCGGGCAGTGAGTTGAGCACCGGCGCGAGGGTGTGCATCGCCTCGAGATCGGCTGGGATCACCGGTTTTCTCCTGTGGTGGACGGATTCCTGAGGTGCTTGCGGAAGAAGTTGTCGATGTCCGGGAAGCCGAACTCGACCGGCTTGTCGCCGTCGAGCGCCGTCCGGCGGACCGCGGACGCGGTGCTGAATGGCTCCGTAGCGGTGAGGAAGGCGTGCGGGTAGCTGTCGAGCAGGTACAGCTCGCTCGGCACACCACCCGCCACGAGCGCCGCGTGCAGCCGTTCGCTCTGCCGGTGCGAAACCAGCACGTCGCCGGTGCCGTGGGAAAGCTGGAACGGCGGTGCGTCAGCGGTGATCCAGGTCAGCGGGCTCGCTTGACGGGCCGCGTCGGGCCGGTCCACTGGATGTCCGCCGAGCAACCGTGCCTCCGGCGACGACTCCCCCGGCCTGCCCGCGGCCTCCGCGTCGGCGACCACCTCGGCGAGGTCCACCGGCGGATAGGCCGCGGCGACCGCGCGCACCGGCACGGCACCGGTCTCCCGCTCCCCCGGCACGGTGTCGAGCCGGCCGGTGAGCCCGGTGAGTGCGGCCAGGTGCCCGCCCGCCGACGCGCCCCACAGGCCGATCGCGTCCGGATCCAGGCCGTAGCGCGCGGAATTCACCCGCAGGAACCGGATCGCCGCCCGCACGTCGTGCCACTGGGCGGGGAACAACGCCTGCCCGGACAGCCGGTACTCGATGCTCGCCATCGCGCAGCCGGTCGCCAGCACACGCGGCGCCAGGTCGGGCGCCAGCTTCCGGTCGCCGGTGAACCAGCCACCGCCGTGCAGCCAGAGCACCACGGGCACCGGGCCGTCCGCACCGGGTGGGCGGTAGAGGTCGAGCACCAGGTCGCCGGTGTCGCGCCGGGCGAAGACCAGGCTGGGAGCACGCTGGACCGCTTCGGGGTGGGACGGCATGCCGTCCATCCTCGGGTCCACCGTGGACACACACCAGCGCGATTCTCCGGACGGCCGTTCGGCTGATCCGGATGATCGCTCAGTCCTCCCCGGTGGCGATCCGGGCGAACTCGTCCAGCGCGGCGGACCTGCGTTCCCGGCGCAGGTACAGATAGGTGGTCGCGGGCGGTGAGTCCGCGATCGGCACAAACGAGACCCCTGGCCGCGCGTAGGTTTCCGGCGCGGACTCCCCGGCGATGTTGACGCCCTGCCCGGCCCCGCACAGTTCCAGCACTTCCTCGAAGTTCCTGGCCACCGGCAGCAGCCGCGGCCCGGAGCCCTCCGCCGACAGCGCCGAGTACCAGCGCTCGGAAACCTCGTTGTCCTCCACCGAAATGAAGGTCTCCCCGGCCAGGTCGGCCAGCCGGACCGAACTCCGCCCGGCGAGCGGGTGCCCCGACGGCGTCACCAGCACACAGCCTTCCTCCCACAGCGGCACCGCTTCGAACGCGGGCGCCGGATTCCGCCCGATCTCGGCGACGAACGCGCAGTCCACCTCGCCCCCGGCCAGGGCGTCTGAGCAGCGGAGGAAGCCCAGTTGCCGGATCTGCCACCGCACGTGCGGCAGCCGACGCGCCGCGGTGGCCATGATGGCCCGGAACCTCGGGCTGGACACCATCAGGCCGACGCGGAGGCGCGGCTCGGCCACCTCGCCCTTGGCCCAGGTCACCACCTCGTCCATGGCTTCGAGCGCCTGCCTGGCCAGCGGCACCAGGTCGTGACCGTGCTCGGTGAGTTCGACGCTGCGGGAGGACCGGCGGAACAGCGGCCGGTGCAGCCGCCGCTCCAGCGACGAGATCTGCTCGCTCAGCGCGGAGGAGCTGACCTGCAACCGCGCGGCGGCGTGGCCGAAGTGCCGCTCCTCGGCGACAGCGAGAAAGCAGCGCAGGTGCTGGATGGTGAGGTCCACGAGGGGTGACGATAGCGCGTCCTGGTAATGGTTGTAAGATCACTTTTAGCCTTACGGGAAGGACGGGCGTGGACATCCCGCTGAACGACTACCCCACCGGCGCCGCCGTGGCGACGGATCTGGTCAACACCTCACCGACGGTCCGGCCGGACGGGGACGGCCTGCCCACGCCCGAAGCGCTCGCCGGCTTCCTGGCCGAGCACCACGTGTACCCGGACGCCGTCGCGGAGCGCGAGCCGACCGGCGAAGACCTCTTCGGCGTGCAGCTCCTGCGCCGCGAGGTGCGCGGCATTCTGGAGACCGAGACGGCCGACCAGGCCGTCGCGGGCGGGCACGTGCTCGCCCGCCGGGCCGCGCTCGGCCCGGTGCTGCGCCGGGACGGCGACGACCGGTGGCAGTGGCACGTGCCCACCGCACCCGGCGCCCCGCTCGCCGACGAACTGGCCGCGCTCTTCGGCGTCAGCCTGCTCGGTGTGGTCCGGGTGCTCGGCCACGACCGCTTCCGCGCCTGCGACGCCACCGGCTGCCGTGGCGTGTTCGCGGACACCAGCCGCGCGGGCCGCCGCCGCTACTGCACGCCGGACCGCTGCGGCAACCGCGTGAACGTCGCCAACCACCGTGCCCGTCAGCGTGCGGGGAGCGTGGCCCGATGAGCCTGCCCGGTAGTCTCCAGTTGCCGGACGGCTCGTGGGTCCGGGGACGTGGCCTCCGCCGCCCGCTGCCGCCCGGTCCGACACCGGATTTCGGCCTGTACCTGGGTTCCCGCCGCCTCCGCCGCGAGCACGACGCCGGGCTGCACTGGCCGCACACCTGGCTCCAGTGGCCGGACTTCTGGCTGCCCCGCGACCGCGACGCGGCCATCCGGGAGATCCGCGCCCTCCACGACCGGGCGCGCGCCGGCGAGGCGGTCGAGGTCGCCTGCGCGGGCGGTGTCGGCCGGACCGGCACCGTTCTCGCCTGCCTCGCCGTTCTCGCCGGCACCGACCCGGCGGACGCCGTGGCCTGGACCCGGCGGCACCACAGTCCGCGAGCCGTCGAAACGCCTTGGCAACGCCGATGGGTGCGCCGGTTCCCCAGGCCGTGAACCGCCTGCGGCTTAGGGCGAATCCGGCGTCACCCGGCGGAAGTGGAACGGGCAGGTCGCGCCGCCACGCGCGATCGTCGTCGGCCGCTCGAAGTCCACTCCGTGCCGGTCGCGGTCGATCGCGCTGATCCAGGCCGCGTCGAACTCGCAGAACACCGTGCCCAGTTCGGGCACGCCCGCGATTTCGAGCACCCGCACGTAGAAGCACCGGTGCACGTCGACGAGGTACCGCGAGGAGTCCTCGACCCGGCTGAACACGAAGTCGTCGCCGAAGTAGTTCTCCTCGCGGTCCTTGGAGAAGCCGGTGATCACGGTGAACGGATCGTCGGCGGCGTCCAGCGCGGCCTTGGTGCCGTCGTGCACGTAGGGCCGCATGGGCTCGTGGAACGCCTTGGCCACCAGCGACCGGGCCGCCGCCCGCGGCAACCGCCGCAGCAGCACCTGGTAGGCGCCCGCGACCAGCGCGGTCAACGGCAGGTGCGGGCTGGAGCCGCCGACGGCGGCCGTGATCCGCGCCGCCGCCGCGTCGACCTCGTCCAGCGGGGCGGACGGCGCGACGTGCTCGCGGAACAGGGCAATGAGCTGATCGTTTTCGTGCATGGGTGGTTGTTCCTCACGTTGTCCGTACCCGCGCACGCGCGGGACGGCCAGCACGCTCCAACCACCAACCTGGCGCTGACCAGGGTTTGCACTTACGGCGTCACACCTTACCCGACTGGGTTTGATCGAGTTGCTCGCGGAGGATGTCGCCGTGCCCGGCGTGCCGGGCGAACTCCTCGATCATCGCGAGCAGCGTGAACCGCAGGCTGATCGTGCCCTCGTCGGGGATTTCCCTGGTGTCGTCGAGGTCGAACCCGGCGGCGATCTCCCGTGACCGGCGGCTCGCGCGTTCGAACTCGGCGATCACGTCGGCCAGCGTTTCGTCGTCGCGGACGGCGAAGGTGCCCAGGTCGCGGGCGGCGTAACCGTCGCATTCGGACTCGCCGAGGCCGGCCCAGAACCGCTGGAACCAGATCCGTTCCGCGGCGGCGGCGTGCTTGAGCAGGGAAATCGGCGTGGTCAGCGAGGCGACCAGCCGACGGCGGGCGTCGGCTTCGGACAGCCCGCGGGCGGTCTCGATCAGCGCTTCGCGGTTGCGGTCGAGCGTGTTCTCGAGGAGCGTCCGCTCGGTTCCGCTGGTGATCCTGGTGGTGCTCATGGTTGTTCACTCCGTTTCGTGGGCATGCCGAACCACCCGTCCGGCCGGGACGGGTTGGGGGGTACTGCGACGGGTTCGCGGGCAGAACCGGTGCACCGCAACCGAACTCAGGCGCTGGGCAGACACCCTGACTCGCGCCGAGGCCGCCATCCTACGGCGACCCCGGCGATCAGGTCAACGGGCTTTCAGTAGCGCCGGCTCGACAGCACTAGTCGACGTCCATTGCGTCGAGGCGGTCGTTCAGGATGTCCCGGAACTCGTTGCGGCGGGCGGCCTTGGCCTCGGCCGCGTTGTACACGTTGCCGTCCGGGGTTTTCATTTCGCCGGTGACCGTGTCCAGCTTGGTGCCGGCGGGCGGGTACATCGGCATGGTGTTCAGCTTGTCCGGGTTGGCTGCCAGGTACGCCTTCGTGGCATCGCTCAGATCGTGCTTCCACTCCGCATTGAGCACCAGGTGGTCACGCAGTGACTGCTCGAATCCGTTGGTCGAGTTGGGGTACTTGTAGTCCTTGCTCAGCCCCACGTTGTACTCGGCCTCGAGCTTGTTCAGGTCCTCGCGAATGGTCTTGGCGTCCTTCTCGCCCCACTTCTTCGCCAGTTCCTCGTGGGACGGCAGGTTGTCCCGCATGTTGTTCAGCCAGCCGTCGGTGTTCTTCAGCGGCCCTTCGAACGAGCCCTGCATCTTCGAGTTGGCGTTGTGGCTCAACGGAGTCAGGTTGTCCGACGTGCCCGGCCCACCCAGGTTGTCGTTGCGCAGGTGGCCTCGGATGAACGGCTCGTCCCGTTTGGACAGTCCCATGTCGTCCATCTGCTTCTGCAGTTCCGGGTTGAGCTTCCCGTTGCGCGCGGCGTCGTTCAGCTCGATCACGTCGGTGTTCTCGCCCGGCTTCGGCTTGCTGCCCTGGTCGCCGTAGTTCTTGCTCCCGTCCAGGGTCTGCGGCTTGCTGTCCTCCAGCGCCCCGGCCTGCGACTGGGTCCGGCCGGTCGGGTGCTTCGGGCCGGTCGGGTTGTCGATCGAGTTCTGGTGCTGCCCGAACTTGCCCGGCGCCGCCGGCGGCGCGGAACCGGTGCCGCCCGCCGCGCCACCCTTGGCGGGCCTGCCGCCCATCGGGTTGAACCCGGGCCTCGGCCGCGGCTGCTTCTTGCACTTGCCACCACCGGAGCTGGGCGGACCGCTCTGCGTGGCCTGCTGGCCTTGCTGCGCGGCGTACTTCGCGGCCAGCCGGTCCGAACCGGACCCGCCGAAGCCGGTCAGGCCGAGCGGGTCCGAAGCCGTCAGCGGGTCCGCCACGTAGGTCAGCGGGTTCGGCGCCGGTTCGAGCCCGAGCGGGTCCGGCGAGAGGTAACGGCCGTTCGCCGGGTCGTAGTACCGGTAGACGTTGTAGTGCAGCCCGGTCTCGGTGTCGTGGTACTGACCGGGGAAGCGCAGCGGGGTCGCGTCGCCGTCGCCCGCGCGCACCAGGCCGAACAGGCTCGTGCGCAGCGGCCGCACCGCGCCGGTGTCCGCCGCGACCAGCTCGACCGGCGTGCCGACGTCGTCGGTGACCAGCGCCGCCAGCCGGGTGGTGCCGTCCGGCGCGGTGAACGCCTGCGCCACCGGCCGCTCGTCGTCGGGGTGGTGCACCCAGGTCAGCGTGCCCGCGGGCACCCCGCCCACCGTGTGCCGCGCCTCGACCAGCGCGTTGCCGTCCCAGGTGAACTCGACCTGCTCCGCGATCCCGCCCGCCGGGTCCAGCCGCTGCTTGGCCACGCGGCGGTCCAGCGCGTCGTACCGGTAACGCCACCGGCTGCCGTCCGGGGTGCGGACGCCGGTCAGGCGGTCCTGCACGTCCCAGGTGAAGGCCCAGGTCAGGGCGCCGCGTGCGGGGTCGGTGACGGTCCGCTGGACCAGCCTGCCCCGCGCGTCGTAGGCGTAGCGCACCGCGCCCGCGGCCCGCAGCTCGCCACCGGCGTACTGCCGCGGCCCGGCTTCCACCCCGGTTCCCGGCGACGACGAGATCAGGTTGCCGGTCACGTCGTAGGCGTAGCGCTCCACCCCGGCCGGGCTGTGCACCGCGGCGATCCGCCCCACCGGGTCGAACTCGTACCGCGCACCGCCCGCCGGGTCCACCCGCTCGGCGATGCTGCCGTCCGGGCGGCGGTGGTAACGCCGCTGCCCGGCGGGCGTGTGCTGCCCGGCCAGTCGCCCGGCGGGGTCGAACTCCTGCTGTACCAACAGGTTCGCCCCGGCGCTGACGGCCACCGGGCGTCCGGCGGCGTCCCGCTGGAAGCTCAGCGTGGCGCCCGCGACGGTCAGCGTGTCCAGGCCGTCCTGTCCGCGCACCCACTGAACGTCCACACCGGACGGTGTGCGCCGGGCGATGGCGGAACCGTCTTCGTAGGCGAAGGTGGTGGTGCGCCCGCCGGTGGTCTGCCGCACCACGCGGCCCTGCTCGTCGTGCTCCAGCACGAGTTCCACGTCGGTGCCGGTGGCGTGCACGAGCCTGCCCACCGGGTCGTAGCGGTAGCTCTCGGTGCCTCCGGCGCTGATGCGTTCGAGGAGGTTGCCCAGTGCGTCGTAGCGGTACTCGACGGTCTCCCCCGCCGGGTTCACCAGGCTCGTCAGCTGCCCGGCGGCGTCGTACGCGCAGCGCGTCACCCGGCCGTCGAAGTCACGCTGGGCCACCAGTCTGCCTTCGGCGTCGTAGGTGTACTCCCAGGTCTGCCCGGCGGGATTGGTCACGGCCAGCAGCCGCAGCTCGGTGTCGTAACGGCGCGTGGTGCGTGCCCCGGCGGCGTCGGTGGTGGCGGTGACGATGCCGAACGGGCCGTGCTCGGTCAGCTCCACCCGGTTCAGCGCGTCGGTGTGCGAAGCGACGTCGCCTTCACCGTCGTAAGTCCACTGCTGCCGAGCGCCGTCCGGGCCGATCGTCGCGCGCAGCTTCCCTTCGACGGTCCAGCTCAGCGTGGTCTGCCCAGCGGGCGTCCGCAGCACGCGTGCCCGGCCGAACAGGTCGAGTTCCGGCGCGACCGGCTCGGGACCGGGGTTCCGGCCTTCGTCCAGCGGCAGATTTTCGATGTCCTCGAACACCCCGAGCGGTTCGGTGTAGGGATCGGGTACCGGCGCGGTGTAGCGACGCCGGAACGCGCGGCCGTCCACGGTCACTTCGATGAGCAGCTCGGTGTCCGTGCGCTCGACGATCAGCACGCGGCTGCCGTCCGGACGACGCACCGCACGCAGGATCCCGGCTTCGTCGTGTTCGAACTCCGTCCGCCTGCCGAGCTGGTCCGACCGCGCCACCAGCAGGTTGTGCGGCCCCCATTCGCGGCGGACGACACCACCGAGCTTGTCGGTTTCGGCCAGCAGGTTCCCGGCCTCGTCGTACTCGAAGACCTTCTGGTGGCCCAGCGAGTCGGTGGTCGTGGTGCGGCCGTCGGCGTAGCTGAGCGAGCCGTCGAAGAAGCCCTGGTCGCCGACCGTGCGCACGCACCGGCCCGCGTGGTCGTAGAGGTAGCGGAACCAGGCGCCGTTGGTGTCGGTCCAGCCGAGCAGCCTGCCGTCCGCGTCGTGGTCGTAGAGCGTCGGGCGTGGCGTGGAGTTGGTGCGCCGCGCCAGGTGCCCGTACTGGTCGTAGTCGTAAGCGGCGACCGGCACGTCACCCGAATCCGACAGCGCGCGGACGGCACGGACCCGGCCGTCGGCGGTGTCGAAGGCGATCCGGGCACCGCCGGAATGCCGCAGCAGCACGGGAGCGCCGTCGGCGGCGCGGTCCAGCTCGACGAACTCGCCGTCCTCGGTGCGAACCTCGCGCAGCAGGTGCTCGTCGCCGACCCGGGTGAACCGGCGGTGCAGGCCGCGCCCGGGATCGGTGAGCACGTAGTCGGGGCCGTCGGCGTGCAGCAGGCGCAGCGGCCCGTACCGGGCGCTCACCTCGGTTCCCGGCACGGGCACCGGGAACAGCAGCTCCATCGCGTCCGCCGAGTGGTACCGCACCTGCCCGCCCGCGATCTCCAGCCGTTCGTCCACAAGGGACGCCCACGACCGGCCGAACCAGCGGCCCGCGCGGTAGGACGACACGTGGTTGCGGGTGATCAGCTCGCCGAGCGCGCCCGGCACCACCAGGTCGTCCTCGGTGAGCAGCACGTCGCCGGTCACCACGTCGATCGGGTCGAACTCGGTGGGCTTGCTCTGCTGCTCCCTGGTCTTCGCCGGGTCCTGGCCGTTGCCCTTGCCCGGGGCACCGCCCTTCGAGCCACCCTGGGCGCCCGACGGCGTGGTGGCCGGGCCGTCCAGCCCCCGGCTCGCCGGTGGCGGCTCCGGGGTGGGATTGGGCTTGGGCTGCGGAGGGCTCGGCGGCGGCTCGGTTTTCGCGCCGCTGGACGTGGTGGCGCCGTCGCCGTTGCTGTTGTTCGGCGGCGGGGATTTCGGCGTGTCCGGCGAGGAACTCGGCGAGGTGCTGCCACCGCCACCGCCGCCGTTGCTCTGGCCGGGCGGCGGTTTCGGGGTGGGCGGGGCATCGCTCGGCGTGGTGTCGGGGCCGGAGCGCACGGTGTCGGGCTTGTCGACCTTGCCGCCCTTGATGTTCTTCAGCGCCTGGGAGGCTTCACCGAAGGAATCGGTCAGCTTCTTCAACAGCGGCGACAGCTTGCGGATCGCGTCCACCAGCTTCTTGGTGATGTCGGCGATCTTCGCCGCGGTCTTGGCCACCGCCGCCACCACCTGCGGCACCACCCACGCCAACCCGATCCCCAGGGTGAACAACACCTGCAACGCCCAGCTGATCAGATGCCCGACCAACTCCGCGATGATGTCCCGCACCAGCGACCGCACCGCACCGACGACCTCACCCGCCGTACCGATCCCACTCGAAGCACCCTCGGCAGCCGACTGCGCCCCACTGATCAACGTCGCGGTATCAGCACCCCGCGTCCGATACGCATCCCCGGCCGGGCCGATCCAGGACGCCGTGTCCGCCTCGATCATCTTGGCCAGATCAGCACTGATCGAGGACAGCTCGGTGCCGACGTTCTTCCACGTCTCCGAATGCGCCTTGATCTCATCCGGGTTCCCGGTCAGCGCGTCCAGCGCATCCGACAACGGCCCGACATGCTCCATCAACCAGCCAACCCCGGCCGCCAAGATCGACCCGAACGGATCCATCGCCATGCCGAGGGCATCCAGCGCGGTCCCGGCGGCACCGAGCACTCCGGCCGCCCAGTCACCACTCTGGATCGCCTTGCTGGTCTCGTCGATCGACTCCAGGATCGGAATGCCCGAGATCGCCGTGGTCGAGTCCTGGACTTCGGCTACCAGCGGATTGCCCACGACCTGCCCTGCCCCCTGAATTCGGACCTCTGCCTTTCCCGGGCAGTCAACCCGAACCCGGCGGCCCGCCCGGCTCGCCACGGCGGGCGTTGCCCGATCCGCCACCGGAACCTGCCCGCCCGTCCCGCGACGGCAGCATCCGCGAGATCCCGCGCCCGGCGGCCTGCACGAGCGGCACGAGCGTCATCGGCTCGGCGGTTCCGGCGCGCACCACGATCGACACCGCGGCGACCACCTCGTCACCGTGGCCGCGGATGGGCGCGGCGACCGACAGCGCGTCGAGCGTCACCTGCCCGTCGCTCACCGCGTACCCGTTGCGGCGCACCGCGGCCAGCACCTCGCGCAGCCGGTCCGGCGCGGTCATCGTCTTCGACGTGTACGACCGCAGCGGCGCGGCCAGGGCCTGTTCCTGCACGTCCGCGGGCGCGTGCGCGAGCAGCACCAACCCGACGCCCGTCGCGTGCAGCGCGAACCGCCCGCCGACCCGCGTGCGCACGGGCACCGCCTGCCTGCCCGCGATGCGCTCGACGAACACGAGTTCGAGTCCTTCACGGACCGCGAGTTGCACGTTCTCGTGCGTCACCTCGTACAGGTCCTCGAGGAACGGCATCGCGACGTCACGCAGCCCGAGCCCGCGTGGCGCCAGCGACGCGACCTCCCACAACCGCAGGCCGACCCGGTACCGGCCGTCGGCGCCACGTTCGAGCGCGCCCCATTCCACGAGTTCGGCGACGCGCCGGTGCGCGGTCGGCAGCGACACCCCGGCACGGCGGGCCAGCTCCGACAGCGACAGGTCCGGCGTCGCCGGGGTGAAGGCGTCGAGCAGCGCGAGCACCTTGGCCGTCACCGACCGGGCCTCCTCGCCCATCGCCCTTCCCGTCTACAACTCGAGCACCAGCCGCGGCCCGCACGACCGCGACACGCAGATCATCATCGTCTCACCGGAGGCGCGTTCCGCCTCGGTGAGCAGCGAATCGCGGTGGTCGGGGGTGCCACCGAGCACCTCGGTCTCGCACGTGCCGCAGGTGCCTTCCCGGCAGGACGACAACACGGGCACGCCCGCCGCTTCGACCGTCTCGAGGATCGACCGGTCCGCGGGCACGTGCAGGGTGCGCCCGGAGTTCGCCAGTTCGACCTCGAAGGCCGTGCGCTCTCCGGTGTCCTGCTTCGGCGTGAAGCGCTCGACGTGCACGCCGGCGCACCGGGCTTCGACCGCCTGGATCAGCGCCTCGGGTCCACAGCAGTAGACCGCCGCGGTGCTGTCGAGCAGCGTGTCGAGCGGGAGCAGGCCGTGCTCGTCCTGCGGCAACACGGTCACCCGGTCGCCGTACTTGGCGGTCAGTTCGCCCGCGAACGCCATCGACGCGCGGGTGCGCCCGCCGTAGCAGAGCCGCCAGTCCGCACCACGCGCGTCGGCTTCGGCGACCATGGGCACGATCGGCGTGATCCCGATGCCGCCCGCCACGAAGAGGTACCGCGAAGCCGGGACGAGCGGGAAGTTGTTGCGCGGCCCCCGGACGCGCACGACGTCGCCTTCGGACAGTCCGTTGTGGACAAACGCCGAGCCGCCCCGGGAGTCGGGTTCACACAGCACGGCGATCGACCACGCCGAGCGGTCGGCGGGATCCCCGCACAGCGAGTACTGCCGCTCCAGGCCGCCGGGCAGGCACAGGTCGATGTGCGCGCCGGGCGTCCACGCGGGCACCGGCGCCCCCGAGGGGTCGCGCAGCGTCAGCCCGGCCACGTCCTCGGCGAGCTTTTCCTTGCGTGCCACCACCAGGCCGGTCATCGCTGTCCCTCCGGCCGATGGCCGTCCGGATGGGCGAGCAGCCAGTCCCACAGCACCACCGGATCTTCGAACTCCCGCTCGGCACCGCAGTGGCAGACCGCGCGCAGCCGGTCGGTGCCGAGCACCCAGTGGATGCGGTGGACGGAGTCGCCCCGCAGCACCGCGGTCATGTGCGCACCGCGGTGCCGCGTTCGACCATGCGCTTGAGGAACCGGCGCGCGGCGAGCCCGCCGGTGTCGATGTTGATCGACAGTTCCTGGTAGCCATCGGGTTCGCGCTGGATGACCTGCTCCAGGATGTCCAGCGCGGTGACGTCCTGCAGCACCACCGTGCGGTTGCTCTTCGCCAGGAAGTCCGACACGTTCTGGTCGTCCAGCGCGAAATCCCTGGCCACGAACCAGAAGTCGTGCGTCGAGTGGGCGGTTTCCGGGGTGATGGCGTAGCCGACCTCGACGTGGAAGGCGTCCGGATCGGACCCGTCGGGCTCCGGCACCGAACCGACCGGCGCGATCCGGCTGTGCAGCAGGTACAGGCACGGCGGGTGGTATTCGATGTCCTGCCAGCGGGTGATCCGGCCACGCAGGCCGGTCGACTCGGCGTAGAACGACGGGCATTCCGCGTCGTCCATGTGCCTGCTGACGTAGATGACCTCGTTCTCCTCGTCCACCTCGGTGGTGATCGGCGTGTTCGCCACCTCCGGCGTGCCGATGTACCCGCCGTGCAGGTAGGTCTCGTGGGAAAGGTCCATCAGGTTGTCCACGAGCAGCTCGTAGCGCGCCGCGAGCGGTTCCAGCCCGCGCACGGTGGTGTAGGCGGGATCGGCGAACCACGGCGCGCGCGGGATGCGCGCCGGGTCGGCCAGTTCCCGGTCACCGATCCAGACCCAGACGAACGAGTCCTGCTCGACCAGCGGATAACCGGGCACCCGCGCGGTGCGCGGAACGCGTTTCTGCCCCGGTACGAACACGCACGTGCCGGACTTGTCGTAGGTGAAACCGTGGTAACCGCACACGATGGTGTCGCCGTCGAGCCTGCTCTCCGACAGCGGGTACCGCCGGTGCACGCAGCGGTCGGCCAGCGCGACGGCCTCGCCGCTTTCCGTGCGGTAGAACACGATCGGCTCGTCGCAGATGGTCCTGCCGAGCAGTTCGCGGCCGACCTCGGCGGAGTAGGCGGCCACGTACCACTGGTTCCGGGCGGCGGTCGTCATCGACTCGGCTCCTTCGCTGCGTGGTGGGTATCCGCACTGTGCGGTCCCCGGCTTCCGGGGACCACGGCGGTTTTCACCTGGTGAAAGGCTTTCCCGCGTTCCGATCACCGGAATGCCGGGCAGGCGGGCCGGGTGATCTGTGGTTAGCTCCTGGCGCATGACACGGTCAGAGCCGACCACGTTCCTGTCCACGGACGACGCGCCGCGCAAGCCGTACCGGGCACTCTGGCTGGTCCTGCTGCTCGGCTGGATCGTCAGTTACGCCGACCGCACGCTGACCGGCCCGGTGATCAGCTGGATGATCGAGAACAAGGTCGGCTTCATCGGCGAGGCCAGCGATCCGCGCGCACTGGGCGGGCTCGTCGGCTCCCTGTTCTTCACCGGCTACATGCTCACGCAGTACCCGGGCGGGCGGCTCGGCGACCGGTTCGGGCATCGCGAGATGATCGTGCTGTCGCTGCTGTGGGCGGCCGTGATGACCGCGGTGTCCGGCATCGTCGTGGGGCTCATCGCCTTTGTCGGCGCCCGCGTGCTCACCGGGCTCGGCGAGGGCGTGTTCTACTCGAACGACCGCACGCTGATCCTCAACCACACGCCGCCGGCGAAACGGACGCTCGGCCTCGGCGTGGTGATCTCCGGGCTGTCCATCGGGCTCACGCTCGGCCTGATCTGCACCCCGCTGCTGATCGACTGGGGTGCCTCGCTCGGCATGGGGATCGGCTCGTGGCGGATGCCGTTCCTGGTGTTCGCGGCGGTTTCGGTGCTGGTGGCGCTGGCGTGCTGGTACTTCTTCCACCGGCACCTCGGCGGCGCGCTCCGGCTGGGACCGCCCTTGCTGCGCCTGCTCGCGGTGTCGGCGCCGCTGCTGGTCGCGGTGCTCGGGCTGTTCATCCTCGCCGACGAGCTGCGCTGGCCGACCTGGGGCACCGCGATCGGCTCCGGCCTGCTCGCGGTGCTGGTGATCGGCGTGATCGTGGCCAGGATCCGGCGCACCCCCGAAGCGTCCACTTTGCTCGGTCGCGACATCGTCATCATCTACGTGGCCTACATCGCGATCCTGTGGAACCTGTGGTTCTTCAGCTTCTGGTCGGTCGAGATCGTGCGGGAGGCGGCCGACAGCTCGCTGCTGGCCGCGGCGCTCACCGCCGCGTTCAACGCGGGCGCGGGCATCATCGGCTTCCCGGTCGGCGGCTGGCTCGCGGACCGGGCCCTGCGTCGCGGCGTGGGCCGCAAGCCGCTGCTGATCGTGTTCAGTGTGGTGTATTCGCTGCTGGTGTTTGTGTTCGCGCTGTCGATCAGCGGCGGCAGCGAGCCGTCGCTGCTGCTGCTCGGGCTGATCCTGTTCTGCTCCGGGCTGTTCTTCAACGCGCTGCAGCCGATCGCCCAGGGCATCACCGGCGACCTGGTGCCGGAGAAGCAGCGCGGGTCGGCCTTCGGCATGCTCAACCTGGTCTCCGAGATCGGCGCGGTGGCCAGCCCGGTCGTCAGCGGTGTGCTGCGGGACGCCACGGGCGACTGGGCCGTCGCGACCTGGGTGGCGGGCGGCATCATGCTGGTTTCGGCGGCCATGTACGGCCTGGTGCGCGAGAAGCGGCCCGTGCTCACCGGCTGAGCGCGGGTGCGGTGAACCGGTGCCGGTAGGACGTCGGCGTGGTCGCGTAGGCGGCGACGAAGTTCTGCCGGAAGGTCACCACGCTGCCGAACCCGCAGGTGCGCGCGACCCGTTCGATGGACCACGTGGTGGTCTCCAGCAGGCGGCGCGACTCGTCGAGCCGGCGCGCGAGCACCCATCGGGCCGGGGTAGAGCCCATCACCTCGATGAACCGGCGGGTGAAGTTCCGCCTGCTCATCCCGGCGTGCTCGGCGAGATCCTCCACGGGGAGCGGACGGTCGAGGTTCGCCAGCGCCCAGTCGATCGTGGGGCCGAGCGGGGTGCTGGCGTCCGGCTCGGGCACCGGCCGGTCGACGTACTGCGCCTGGCCGCCGTCGCGATGAGGCGCGACCACGAGGTGCCGCGCGACCCGCGCCGCGACGTCGGTGCCTGCCCGCGCGCGGAGCAGGTGGAGGCAGGCGTCGATCGCGGACGCCGTGCCCGCTGAGGTGAGCACGTCACCGTGGTCGACGTACAGCGCGTCGGGATTGACCTCCACCGCGGGCCGGCGCCGCGCGAGGTCGCTCGACGCGCCCCAGTGGGTCACCGCGCTGCGCCCGTCGAGCAAGCTGCTGTCGGCGACCGGGAAGGCACCCAGGCAGAGACCCGCGATCCGGGCACCGCGGCCGTGCGCGGACCGGATCACGTCGAGCAGGTCGCCCTCCGCCGGACGCAAGTCGGTGTGCCACGAGGGAAACACCAGCAGGTCGGCCGACGCCGTGGCTTCGCGTCCGGCGAGATCGTCGATGACGGCGCCTTCCTCGGTGCGCACCGCGCGCCGGTCGTCCGACCAGATGGTGGTCTCCCAGTCCGGCGCGAGCCCCTGCCTGCGGACCTCACCGAAGACGAGCAGGGGCGCGGAGAGGTGGAACATCGTGATGCCGTCGAAGGCGTGAATGGCGATCCGCATGCTGTCCCAAATCCATCGAAAGTCGTCTTCTGTGCCACTCACTGTACGCGGCCGGGGCCCGGAGGATGGAGGTACCAATCCGATCCAGCAAAGGAAATCCGCACCATGGCCACACCGCGCCGCGCCCTGATCGTTGTCGACGTCCAGCAGGAGTACTTCGACGGCGTGCTCGAAGTCCAGTACCCGCCCCGCGACCAGTCGCTGGCGAACATCGCCCGCGCGATCGACCTGGCCGAGGAGCAGGGCCTGCCGGTTGTCGTGGTCCAGCACGAGCTGCCCGAGGACGCGCCGCTGTTCGCCGCGGGCTCGCCGGGCTGGGAACTCCACCCGGAGATCGAGAAGCGCGCCAAGCCGTCCTGGCTGCGTGTCACGAAGGGCAGTTCCAGCGTGTTCACCGGCACCGAGGTGGCGGACTGGCTGGCCGGGCAGCAGGTCGACACCGTGACGATCGTCGGTTACATGACGAACAACTGCGACATCGCGACCGCCGTCTCGGCCGAGGCCCTAGGCCTGTCCGCCGAACTGCTGTCCGACGCCACCGGCGCGATCCACCTCGCCAACGACGCCGGGAAGGCCTCCGCCCAGCAGGTCCACGAGACGCTGCTCGTGTTGTTCAACTCGAACTTCGCCGCGGTCGCCACCACCGATGCCTGGGCCGCCGCCGTGCGCGCGGGCGAGCCGCTGCCCAAGAGCGACCTCGGCACGTCGGCCACCCAGGGACGGGCGGCCTTCTCCGCGTAACGGCTCAGTCCGGGGCCACCGCGCGGCGGACGCTTTCCCGCAGCAGCGCCCGGCGGCGGTCGTGAACGCCGTCGGGCTCGTCGGCGGTGGCCGCGTAGACGTTGCTGACCGGCGACCAGGCCATGGACATGGCGATGACCATCGCCATCAGGTCGAACGGCTCGCCCCGCCGGACCAGTCCGGCGGCCTGCGCCTCGGCGATGGCACGCAGTTTGCCGTCGTCGAGGCGCTCGTTGTCGTCGACGAGGTGGCCGCTGGGCCGCCGCTCGAGGCGGGCCCAGGTGGCGAGCCGGATGAGGTCGGGGCGGCGGAGGTACTCGTCGTAGAGCCGGACCGCCCAGTCCGCCAGGTCCGCGGCGTCGATGGGCACCACGTTGACGATCCGCTCGAGCGAACCGGCGAAGATCGCGTCGAACAGCCCCTCCTTGCTGCCGAAGTAGCCGTAGAGCTGGGCCTTGTTGGTGCGTGCCGCGGCGACGATCCGTTCGACGCGCGCGCCGGCGATGCCGTGCTCGGCGAACTCACGGGTGGCGACGTCGATGATGCGCTGCTTGGTCGCCGCGCCCCTGGCGGTCAGCTGCTGGTCGGACACCGCCCCAGCTTAGAGACAGACCAGTCGGTTGGCTTTCCGGCCGCCCCCGGTTACGCTGAGATAGACCGAACAGTCTGTTTATTCTGAGGAGCGGCATGAGAACCACCACCGGCTGGCGGGCCCAGGGCCCCGGCACCACCCTGCGCCGGACTTCGCTCCCCCGCCGCGACCTGCGTCGCGACGACCTCGCGGTGCGCGTGGACCACTGCGGGGTCTGCCACACCGACCTGCACGCCATCCGGGCGCACGGCGACGGCCTGCTGGTGCCCGGCCACGAGTTCACCGGCGTGGTGACCGAGACCGGGCCGGACGTGACCGGCTTCCGCCCCGGTGACCGCGTCGCCGTCGGCAACATCGTCGACTCGTGCGGCGAGTGCGCCCCGTGCGCGGCGGGCCAGGAGAACTTCTGCCGCGAGTTCCCGACGCTGACCTACGGCGGCACGGACCGCCACGACGGGACCCCCACCCTCGGCGGCTATTCACGCGAGTACGTCGTCCGCGACCGGTTCGCCTACCGGCTGCCCGCCGGGCTCGACCCCGCCGCCACGGCACCGCTGATGTGCGCCGGGATCACGGTGTGGGAACCGCTGCGCGCGCTCGGCGCCGGGCCGGGCACCCGGGTCGCGGTGTGCGGGCTGGGCGGCCTCGGCCATCTCGCGGTCAAGTTCGCCGTGGCACTCGGCGCGGAAACCACGGTGGTCAGCCGGTCGGCGGACCGCGCGGCCGAGGCGGCCCGCCTCGGCGCGCACGACTTCGTCGTCTCCGCCGACGACGGCGAACTGGCGGCGGCCAGGGACCGGTTCGACGTCGTGCTGGACACCGTTCCGGTGCCCCACGACCTCGGCCCGTACCTGAAGCTGGTCGCCATGGACGGCACGCTCAGCCAGCTCGGGCACCTCGGCCCGGTCACCGTCGAGACGCTCGATCTGCTCATCGGCCGCAAGAAGCTCAGTTCCGCGGGCAGCGGCGGCCGCCGGGAGACCGCCGGCATGCTCGGCTTCTGCGCCACGCACGGCCTCACCGCCGACGTCGAAGTCCTCCCGTCGGCCAGGGTGGGCGAGGCACTCGACCGCCTCGACCGCAACGACGTCCGCTACCGCTTCGTGCTCGATCTGTCCGATTTGGACTAGCGGGATTCGCCGTCCGGCCCGGCCTTGGCGCCGCGGCGGCGGAGTTCGGTGCGTTCCGCCCAGTTGTAGAGCGCGTCGTAACCGGCGACGCTGACGCCGAGCATGCCCAGGATGCCGATGACCACCGCCGCCGAGATCAGGTCCAGCACGGAGCACACCACGGCCGCCCCCACCAGGACGGCGCCGACGCTCAGGTTCCACTTGCCGATGCCGCTCACCCCATGACCGTAATCGACCTGGCACGCGCGCGGTGTGGTCCGTTCGACCCCGAGATCACAACGCGCCGAGCACGTGCGACACCACGATCAGCCCGCACACCGTGAAGTTGATCCCGCGGTGCGCGGCGAACACCGCGATGAACTCGCGGATGGTGGCGCTGGGCCAGAAGTACCAGGCGGTCGGCGCGCCGATCACCTGGCCGTTCAGCCTGGCCTTGCGCGCGAGCAGGGCGGCCCGCAGCACGTGGAAGTTGTTCGTCACGACCACGCACCGGTGCTCCGGCCGGTGCGTGGTCATCAGGTCCCTGCTGAAGGTCAGGTTCTCCCAGGTGGTCCGCGACCGGTCCTCCAGCAGGATCTTCTCGCGCGGCACCCCGCGCTCGGCCAGGTACGCGGCCATGGCGCGGGCTTCGGGCAGGTCCTCGTCCGGCCCCTGCCCGCCGGAGGTGACGATCATCGGGTCGGCACCGCGGGCGCGGGCGGCGTCGAACGCGCGGCGGCCGCGGTCCAGCCTGCCCGCCAGCAGCGGCGGAACCCGGTTGCCGCCGAGCAGCCCGGCGCCGAGCACCACGACGAAGTCCACCCGGCGGCGGCTGCGGATCCGGCCGTAGACGATCGAGTACAGCAGGAAGCAGACGAACAGGAACGACACGTAGAACAGCAGGGAGTTCACCGTCATGGTGAGCACCTCCAGCGGTTTCCAGCCGATCCGCCCGACCGCGAAGTTCACCGGGACGAACGCGATGATGCCGACCCCGGCGGCGAGCGAAAGCAGGTTGGCCAGTCGGCGTCCTTCGCGCCGGAGCATGGTGATTCCGTTGCAGATCAGGAAGATCCCGAGCGCCAGCACGGTCAGCGGGATCAGCGCGAGCCCCGCGAACAGCAGGACGGCGGCCGCGTCCTCGGACACCGAGGCGACCACCATCAGCACTCCCACGGCGAGGAACACCAGGGTGAAGAACAGGTAGAAGCCGTGCCGCAGCCTGCGCCGGTCACGCAGGAAGCTGACCAGGAACACCAGGAAGCACGCCGCCGCGGCGAGGAACGGCAGCACCAGCGGGTTCACGCGACCTCCAGCCTGCGCCAGGCCGCCAGGAACACCAGCGCGGTCGCGATGGAGAAGAACGACGCGAGCGAGTTCGCCGCCAGGTAGACGACGTAGGCGTCGCCGGACACCGTCGCGGCCAGGCCCTGCTCGGCGAGCGGCACGACGAGCAGGATTCCGCCCAGCACCAGGAAAACCAGTCCGGCCAGCACGGTGAACGCCACGATGAGCACCCGCGGGATCCGCCGCGGCCCGTCGTGGTGGCGCACCAGCCCGCGCCGGACCAGCCACCACGACACGAGGCAGGCCACGGCCAGCGAAAGGGCGTCGGCGGCCACGGTGTCGGACAGCCGGTGCCATTTCGCGGTGACCGTGTAGGCCCCGATGCCGACCGCCCACGACAGCACGAAGAACAACGCCACCCCGCGCCACCGGTAGGGCACCACGAGCAGCGCGGCGAACAACACGGTCATCGCGATCGTGGTGTGCCCGCTGGGCAGGCTGTTGGCCGCGTAGTCTTCGGACACCGGAACCAACGCGGGCCGCGGCAACAGGAACCGCTTGAGCACCTGCGTGACCGCCTGCCCGGCGACGATCAGCCCGACCGCCGCGAACGCGAGGGCGGGCCGCCGCCTCAGCATCCCGACCACGCCGACCGCCACCACGGCGACCGCCAGCGAGTACACCGTGATCTGCCCGAGGGCGTGGTCCGCGGCGTCGCGCTCCCCCGGATCGGCTTCGTCGGCACCACGCAGCGCCGCGTTCTCCAGCACCTGCCCGGTGGTCGTCCACACGGCGAGCAGGTACACCGCCACCGCCACCAGCACGCTCACCGCGGCGACGACCGCCCAACGCCGGACCGGCACCTCGCCACCCCTCCCCCGTGCTCGGACGCGAGCGATTACATCATACGGAGTAACCAGTCGAGCACAGGCCGTGGCCGCCGTCGCGCGCGCGTGCCGCCGCGGGCCATTGCGGACCGGGTGGGAACGCTCTACCGTAGGCAAAACTAGAACAGGTTACAGTTTCCGGTGGCGGCCGGACCGAGGAGCGCACATGGCGAAGAGGGCACCGCGCGGCGACGAAGCCGACTACGTGGTCGTCGGGTCGGGCAGCTCGGGGGCGGCGATCGCGGGCCGCCTGGCGGAGTCGGGGGCGAGCGTGATCGTGCTCGAAGCCGGTCGCACCGACCAGAAGATGATGGTCAAAAAGCCCGGCCTGGTCGGCCCGATGCACGCGGTTCCCCAGCTCAAGCGGCCGTTCGACTGGGGTTTCTACTCCGTACCGCAGAAGCACGCGCTCGACCGCAAGATGCCGGTTCCGCGCGGGAAGGTGGTCGGCGGCTCCAGTTCGATCAACGGCATGGTCTACGTCCGCGGCAACCGCGCGAACTTCGACTCCTGGGCCGCCGAGGGCAACACCGGCTGGGACGCGGACAGCGTGAACGCCGCGTACAAGCGGATGGAGGACTTCGAGGACGGCGAGAACGCGTTCCGGGGCGCGGGCGGGCCGATCCGGGTCACCCGCAACAAGATCCCGCAGGAGGGCTCGCTCCAGTTCGTCCAGGCGACCGCCGACACCATCGGCTGCAAGATCCTCGACGACTACAACGCGGAGTCACAGGAGGGCGTCAGCCGGATGCAGCAGAACGCCGCCGACGGCCTGCGTTACAGCGCCTCACGCGGCTACATCCACCACCTCGCCCCGCCGACGCTCGAACTCCAGTCCGGCGTGCTGGTGCGGAAGGTGCTCATCGAGCACGGCCGCGCGGTCGGCGTCGAGGTCGCCGACGGGCGCGGCACGCGGACCGTGCGCGCGGGCAAGGAGGTCATTCTCTCCGCCGGTTTCGTCGGCTCGGCCCAGCTGCTCATGCTGTCCGGGATCGGCCACGCCGAGCACCTGAAGAGCCACGGCATCGAGGTGGTCGCGGACCTGCCGGTCGGGGACAACCTGCACGACCACATGTTCCACGCGATGACCTTCCACGTGTCGTCGAGCCGGAACACCGGCACGCCACCGTACTTCGCGCGCGGCATGGTCCGGGAGCTGCTCCGGCCCGGCACCACCTTCCTGGCGAACTCGGTGTTCGAGGCGGTGGCCTTCCTCCGGACCTCGCAGGCGGACGCGGTCCCCGACCTGCAGCTGCACCTGCTGCCGTGGGCCTACGTCTCCCCCAACCAGGACGCGCCGATCCGGCACGACGTGGACAAGCGGACCGCGCTCACCGTGCTGGTCACGCTGATCTATCCGAAGAGCCGGGGCACGCTGCGGCTCGCCTCGGCGGATCCCGCGGCCGCGCCGCTCATCGACCCGCAGTACCTGTCCGACCCGGCCGACCTCGAAGTGCTCGGCGAGGGCTCGGAAATGGCCCGAGAGATCTTCGCCTCCGGCGCTTTCGGCGGCTCGGTCAAGGAAGAAATCCACCCGGGCAAGGACCTGCGCGGCCAGGAACTGCGCGACGCCATCCTCAACCGCGCGACGTCGGTGTACCACGGCGTCGGCACCTGCCGGATGGGCGTGGACGAACTCGCCGTCGTCGGCCCCGACCTCAGGGTCCGCGGTGTCGAAGGGCTGCGAGTCTGCGACGCCTCGATCATGCCGTCGATCACCGGCGGCAACACCAACGCGCCCTGCATCATGATCGGCGAAATGGGCGCCCAGCTCGTGCTCGGCACCAACTGACGGGGAGACCACCATGACCATCACCCCGCTCGCGCTCACCCGGCCGGCGTCGGTCACCGACGAACGGCTGCGGCGGCTCGTCGCCCGGGTACCCGGTTCGACCGGCGCGACCTGGAAGCTCACCGAGGTCTACACCGGTGAAACGCTCGTCGAGCTGCCTCAGTCGGCACCGGCGGACATCGAGCAGGCGTTTACCGTCGCCCGCGCCGCGCAGGAGAAGTGGGCCGCCACGCCGCTGAAGCAACGGCTGGCGGTGTTCAAGCGGGCCCACGCGCTCTTCGTCGACCGCGCGCCGCAGGTCACCGACCTGATCCAGGTGGAGAGCGGCAAGAACCGGCGCATGGCGATCGAGGAGACCTGCGATCCGGCGATGGTGATGAGCCACTACCTTCGGCGAGCCGCCAAGCTGCTCGCGCCGGTGCGCCGAGGTGGCCCGGTGCCGCTGCTGACCACCTCGACCGAGATCCGGCAGCCGAAGGGCGTGGTCGGCATCATCGCGCCGTGGAACTTCCCGTTCGCCACCGGCATTTCCGACGCCGTGCCCGCGCTGATGGCCGGGAACGCGGTGATCCTCAAGCCCGACAACAAAACCGCGCTCTCGCCGCTCTACGGCATCCAGCTGCTCGAAGAAGCCGGGCTGCCCGAAGGCCTGTTCCAGGTGGTCTGCGGTGAGGGCCCGGACGTCGGCCCGACGCTGATCGACAACGCCGACTACGTGATGTTCACCGGCTCCACCGCCACCGGCCGGGTGATCGGCGAGCGGGCGGGCCGCAACCTGATCGGCTGCTGCCTCGAACTCGGCGGCAAGAACCCGATGATCGTGCTCGACGACGCCGACCTGGCCGAAACCGTGCAGGGCGCGATCTTCGGCGCGTTCGGCAACACCGGCCAGATCTGCATGCACATCGAGCGGATCTACCTGCCGGAGTCGCGGTACGACGAGTTCAAGGACGCGTTTGTGGCCAAGGCGAAGGCACTCGACGTGCGGGCCGCCTACGACTTCGGGCCCGACATGGGCTCGCTGGTCTCGGTGGACCACCTGCGCCGCGTCCAGTCGCATGTGGACGATGCGGTGGCCAAGGGCGCCACCGTGCTCTGCGGGGGCAAGCCGCGTCCCGATCTCGGCCCGGCGTTCTTCGAGCCGACCATTCTCGAAGGCGTCACGAAGGACATGCTCTGCGGGGTCACCGAAACCTTCGGGCCCGTGGTCGCGCTGCACAAGTACCGCACGGTCGACGAGGCCGTCGCGCTGGCCAACGACACCGACTACGGCCTCAACGCCTCGGTCTGGGGTGGTGACCTCGGCGCCGCGCGTGCGGTCGCCGCGCGCATCGAGTCCGGCAACGTCAACATCAACGACATCCTGGCCACCGCCTACGCCTCCAAGGGCACCCCGTCCGGTGGTGTCAAGACCTCCGGGGTCGGCGCGCGCCACGGCGACCAGGGCCTGCTCAAGTACACCGACGTGCAGCAGGTGGCCGTGCTGAAGAAGCAGGTGATGGGCGCGCGCCCGGGACAGGACTACGACAAGTACGTCAAGGGCATGCTTTCCGGGCTCAAGCTGATGCGGAAGCTGCGCATCAGGTAGGGCGGCCGTCGCGGGCCACCACCACGCCGCCCTTGACCACCAGGCGGCGCGGCGGCCGGACCGCCACCGCCTCGGCGGGCACCCGTGCGTCCACAATGCACAGATCGGCCACACAGCCCTCGGCCAGGCCGTAGCCGTCGAGCCGCAGTGCCCTGGCACCACCGTGAGTGGCCGCGTCGAGCGCGAGTTCGATGTCCTCGTCGCGCCGGAAACCGCAGCCCTGCGCGAGGAACAGCGCGCGCTCCAGCATGTCGCCGGTGCCGTACGGCGACCACAGGTCACGCACCCCGTCGTTGCCGCAGGCCAGGTTCGCCCCGGCGGCGGCCATCCGGCGCAGCGGCGGGGCGGGCCTGGTCACCGGCGCCACCGTGGTCAGGCTGATGCCCAGTTCGGCCATCGCCGCCACCAGCTGTTCCTGCCGCCGCTCCGGAATCCCGCCGCACAGGCCGAACCCGTGGCTGATGGTGACCTTGCCGGTCAGCCCGAGCGCCCTGGTCCGCTCGATGATCAGGTCGAACTGCCAGGCGCCGAGCGGCCCTTCGTCGTGCAGATGGATGTCCACCCCGCAGCCGTGGCGGTCCGCGATGCCGAACACCGCGTCCAGCTGGCCGACCGGGTCGTTGTCGATGCCGGCCGGGTCCAGCCCGCCGACGTGCTCGACCCCGGACTTCACCGCCTCCTCCAGCAGGGCCAGCGTGCCCGGCTTGCTCAGCAGCCCTTCCTGCGGGAAGGCGACCAGCTCGACGTCGATCCGGCCCTTCCGCCGCGCCAGCGCCTCGCGCACCGCCTCCACCCCGCCGAGCCCGACGCCGGGATCGACGTCGACGTGGCTGCGCGCGTGCGTGGTGCCGTTCGCGATCATCGCGTCGAGCAGCGCTCCGATGTAGACCGGCGACGGAATGCCCAGCTCACCACGGCGGCGCCGCTCGTTCGCGATCACGTCGGCCAGCCCGCCCGACGCCGAGTGCGGCACCCACGGCCCGCCCCACAGCGTCTTGTCCACGTGGCAGTGCGCGTCCACCAGGCCGGGCAGCACCAGCGCGCCACCGCAGTCCTCCACCGGCCCGTCCGCGGTGAGGTCACGGCCGACCTCGGTGATGCGGCCCGCGGTGATCTTCAGGTCCGCGGCCGTGCCGTCCGGCAGCGTCACCGAGCGCAGGAGCAGGTCGTTCATCGTGGTGCCTCTCGCGAATCGATCCGGATGATCCGGCGCTCGGCGGCGACGGCCACGGCGGCCGCCCTGCTGTCCACGCCGAGCTTGTCGTAGATGTGGGTCAGGTGGGTTTTCACGGTGGCTTCGGAGATGAACAGCTTCCCGGCGATCCCGCGATTGCTCAGCCCGTCCGCGAGCAGCCGGACGATCTCGGTTTCCCGCGGGCTCAGCTCCGGCACGGGCGCGCGCATGCGGCCGACCAGCCGGGCCGCCACCTGCGGTGCCAGCGCCGTTTCGCTGCGGGCGGCCGCGCGGATGCCGCGGAACAGGTCGTCCGGCGGCCCGGCCTTGAGCAGGTAACCGGTGGCGCCGGCGTTCATCGCCCTGGTGATGTCCACTTCGGTGTCGTAGGTGGTCAGCACCAGCACCCGCGGGGCGTCCGGCAGGGCGGTCAGCCGCTTGGTGGCGTCCACCCCGTCCGGGCCGCCGCCGAGCTGGAGGTCCATCAGCACCACGTCGGGCCGGTTGGCCGCGGCGAACCGCACGGCCTCGTCCGCTCCGGCGCATTCACCGACGACTTCCATGTCGTCCTCACCGGCCAGCAGCGCGGCCAGCCCGGCTCGCACCACGGGGTGGTCGTCGACGATCAGGATCCGGATGGTCACCGTGCCTCCCCGGCGGGTGCGGTGACCGCGAGCGCGGTGCCCTCACCCGGCGCGCTCTCCACCACCAGCGAACCACCGAGCGCGGCCACCCGCTCGGCCATCATCCGCAGCCCGTACCCGCGCCCGGGCGCGGCCCGCACGGCGTCCGGGTCGAAGCCGGCGCCGTCGTCCCGGACGTCCAGCACCACCTGGTCGCCCAGGTAGGTCAGCGTCACCGCCGCCTCGGAGGCACCGGCGTGCTCGGTCACGTTGGCCAGCGCGCCCTGCGCCACCCGCAGCAGACCGGCCGCCACCTGCGGGTCCAGCGCGTGCGGGGTGCCGCTGGTGGCGAAGCGGACCGTCGGCCCGCCCGCCGCGCCCGCCTGCTCGGCCAGTTGGGAGAGCGTTCCGGCGAGGTCGGTGCCGTCGAGCCGTGGTGAGGCGAGGTCGCGGACGAACCGCCGCGCCTCCGCGAGGTTGTCACCGGCTGCTTCGACCGCGCGGGTGACGTGCGCGCGGGCCAGCTCGGGTTCCGCCGACCACGACCGCAGCGCCGCCTGCAGCAGCATCCGCATGCTGGACAGGCCCTGGGCGAGCGTGTCGTGGATCTCCCTGGCCAGCCGCTCGCGTTCCTGCACCACCCCGGCCACCCGCTGGCTCTCGGCCAGGTCGTCACGGGTGCGCAGCAGGTCGCGCACGAGTTGCTGCTGCTCGGTGCGGTCCCGGTCGAGTTGCAGGAAGGTGACCGTGGCCATCAGCGCGACCGCGATCGGGGCGAGCACCAGGCCGAGGTCGAAGCCGGTGGCGATCCGCAGCTGGGCGAGGATCACCGCGACGGTGAGCAGCGCCACCACCACGATCACCACCCGCGGCCGCAGCAGCTGCAGGCAGACGAAGAACAGCGGGACCGCGCACCAGGCGAAGCTCGGCGCGGCGACCACCAGCGCGAGCCAGGTCACGATCACCAGCGCGAGCCAGGCCTGCCGCCACCGGCCGAGCCCCGGCCAGGCCAGCACACCGGCCGCGTAGACCACCGCGAGCCCGGCGGTGAGCCCGAGGATCAGCGGGGTGGCGCCACGCAGCCCGTGCGTGCCGACGAACCGCGCCACCGAAGCGGCGAGCAGCAGGAAGAAGCCGGCGTGCATGGCGGCGTTGAGCCGCGCGCTGCGCGCACCGGCCGCGGCAGCCAGTGCCATCTCCGCTCCTTTCCGGCCCTTTCGGCGGTCACCCGAACGACCCGGTGATCGTAAGCGCGGCTCACCCGGGCCGCATCAATCGTCCGGATGATGCCGGGGTCGCCCGGACGACGCCGGAGCCCGCGACCCGCCGCCGATTCGCCGGGGCCCGCGACGCGGGAAAGTCGTGGCAGGACGGGAAAAGCCCGCCGGACGAAAGGGAAAACCGATGAAGACCACCACCACCCGCACCCGCCTGGCCCTCGGCATGACCGCCGGTGTGGCGACCGTCGCCATCGCCACCGGCTTCGGCGTGGCGCAGGCCCAGGACCAGCCCGCGCCGCAGCCGCAGCCCGCCGCCGCCGCGCAGAACGTGGTCCAGACCGGCACGCTGAGCATCGACGCGGCCATCCGCGCCGCACAGGCCACTCTGGACGCCGCCGAGCAGAACGGCCAGCGCGTCACGGTGGCCGTGATGGACCGCTCGGGCGTGGTGCGCGCGCTGCTCAAGGGCGACGGCGCGGGCCCGCAGACCGAGGAGTCGGCCAAACGCAAGGCGTTCACCGCGGTCTCGTTCGGGCAGCCGACCTCCGCGCTGGCCAAGAACGCGCAGGGCAACGGCCCGACCGTGCGGGACATCCCGGGCACGCTGTTCCTCGGCGGCGGGGTGCCGGTGGTCGCCAACGGCGCGCCGATCGCGGCGATCGGCGTCGGCGGCGCACCCAGCGGTGACCTGGACGAGCAGTTCGCCAACGCGGGCCTGCGGGCCATCCGCTGATGTCGTCGCGACGGAGGGCCGTGCTCGCGGCCCTCGCCACCACCCTCGTGCTCGGCGCCTGCTCACCCCAGGCGCCGGGCCCTTCGCCCAGTGGAGCGCCCATGAACACCCCGGAGACTGCGCGGTCGCAGCCGGTGCCCAGCCCGGCGCCGGTTCCGGCCGCCGACCTGCTGGCCGCCGCCGAACGCGGTGACGCGGACGTGGTCCGCGCGGCGATCACGGCCGGTGCCGATCTCGAGGTCCGCGACAGCGCTGGCCGGACGCCGCTGCTGCTCGCCGCCACCGCGGACCGGGTCGAGGTGGCGTCGCTGCTGGTCGCCGCCGGGGCGGAGCCCGACGCGCTCGACCACCGGCACGACACCCCGTGGCTGGTCACGGGCGTGACGGGCAGCGTGGCGATGGCGCGGGCGCTGCTGCCCGCGGAACCCGACCTGACCATCACCAACCGGTTCGGCGGCACGTCGCTGATCCCCGCCGCCGAACGCGGCCACGTCGAGTACGTCCGCTTCGCCTCGGGCACCGGGATCGACGTGAACCACGTGAACAATCCCGGGTGGACGGCCCTGCTCGAAGCCGTCATCCTCGGCGACGGCAGCGACCGCTACCAGGAGATCGTGCGGATCCTGATCGCCGCGGGCGCGGACGTGAACCTGGCCGACCGCTCCGGCGTCACACCGCTCACGCACGCCCGCGCGGACGGCCAGGCCGAGGTCGCCGCCATTCTCACCGCCGCCGGTGCTCAGGCGCCGTAGAAGCGGCGGATCTTCCCGATGATGTAGTCCTGGTCGCCTTCGGACAGGCCGGTGTAGGTCGGCAGGTAGAGCCCGCTCGCGGAGAACCTCGCCGCGTTCAGCGCCGGCCAGTCCGGGTCGCGGTACATGGGCTGCGCGCTCATCGGGATGAAGAAGGGCCGGGTGTCGACGCCTTCGCCCGCGAGATAGGCCCGCAGCTCGTCCCGGTCCTCGGCGAGCAGGTCGAACATCCAGAGCACGTCACGCGGTGGCAGCAGCGTGAGCCCGTCGACGCCTTCGAGACCGGCCTGGTAGCGCTTCTCGATGGCCGCGCGCACCGCGAGGATCTCGTCCAGTCGTTCCACCTGGGCGAGTGCCACGCTCGCCTGGAGATTGGTGAGCCGGAAGTTGTAGGCCAGCTTGCGGTGCAGGTAGTTGTGCTCGCTGCTGGCGCCCAGCCCGCGCAGGTGCGCCATCTGCGTGGCCAGCCACGGATCGTCGGTGACGCAGATCCCGCCCTCGCCGGCGGTGATGATCTTGTTGGCGAACAAGGAAAAGCAGGCGATGTCGCCGGACGGGCGGACCCCGTGGGCCTCGGCGGCGTCCTCGACCACCCGCAGCCCGTACTCGCTGGCCAGCCGCAGGATCGTGGTCATGTCGCACTGCCTGCCGAACACGTGCACCGGCATGATCACCTTGGTGCGCGCGGTGATCTGGTCCTCGATGCGCGTGACGTCGATGGTCAGGTCGTCGGCGCAGTCCACGAAGACCGGGGTGCCACCGAGATAGGTCACCGCCCACGCGGACGCCACGTAGGTCAGCTCCGGCACGAGCACCTCGTCGCCCGGGCCGACGCCCAGCGCCCGCAGCGCGACGGTCAGCGCGGCGGTGCCCGACGAGCACGAGACGCCGTGCGCCACGCCGTTGTAGTCGGCGAAGGCCTGCTCGAAGCGGGCGACGTTCGGACCCTGGGAGGAGATCCAGTTCCCGGTGACCGCCTCGGTCACGTAGGCCAGCTCGTTGCCGCCGAGGCAGGGCTTGGAGATCGGATAGGTGATGGCCATGCCGCGTTCAGTCCTGTTCCATCGCGGGGAGACCGAGGATCAGGTCGGCGGCGCGCTGCCGTCCGCCCGCCTCGGCGAACAGCCGGGCGTACTTCTCCGCGTTGACGCGGAAGGAGTCGTCGGCGAGCACGCGCTCGATCTTGTCCAGCAGGTCGCCGGCGTGCAGTTCCCACGGTTTGTCGAGGGTGAGCGAGACACCGAAGTCCTGGCCGCGGCGGGCCTGGTCGTAGGTGTCCACCCACATCGGGCGGAGCACCTGCGGCTTGCCGAAGTGAATGCCTTCGGAGAAGCCGTTCCCACCCGCGTGGCCGACGAAGAGCTTGACGTTCTCGTGGGCCAGTACGTCCAATTGCGATGGTACCCAGCTCTCGATCCGCACGTTGGCGGGGAGGTCGCCGGGCAGCCATTTCTGCTGTGACTCCGGCAGCTTCCACAGCACGTGGTACCGGCCCTCCAGGCGCCGGATCACCTCGACCACCGCGCCGACCTGGTCCGCGGTGAGCCGGGTGTTCGTGCCGAGTCCGATGTAGATCACCGAGTCGTGCGCGGACAGCCACTCCCCCAGCTCCGCTCCGGGCGCCTGCGGCAGCGGCGGCAGCACCGCGCCGACCAGCGCCATGTTGTCCGGAATGGACAGTGTCGGATAGTCCAGCTCGCGCACCGTGTGCACCAGCGCCAGCTCGGCGCGCTCGACGCGGGTGAACTGCCCGGCCACCTCGGGCGCGATGCCGAGTTCCTTGCGCACGGCGGCGTCTTCCATCCACTGCTTGCGCATCGACGAGGACAGGCCCATCGCGATCGTGCGGAACTGCATGAGCCGGTTCTGCAGTTTCTGCACCAGGTTCTGCCGGTGGGGCAGGCCGGAATGCGGCACCGGGAAATCGCGTGGCGCGTAGGACTTCCCGAACGGGACGTAGGAAACGAGCACGTTGCTGGGCAGGAACGGCACGTTGAGCACGTACGGGATCTTTTGGGTGATGGCCAGCTCGATGCCGTACTGGCACATGCAGTCGATCACCATCAGCGCGGGCTGGATCTTTTCGACGGCTTCTTCCAGCTTGCGGTATTTTGGCACGCGCTGGCGCGGATCGATGTTCTTGGCGATGATCGCCCGGCGGGCCTTGAACCGGGACCGCTGGGTCACCGCGCGATAGGTTTCCTCGTCCCAGTTCTCCGACAGCACGTCGGGGTGGTGCTCGCCGAGCGAAAAGAACTCCACCGGGGTGCCCGCGTCGATCGATTCCACATCGGACCGTCGCAGCTCGTCGGTGGCGAACCACAGATCCGGCACGTTCCGGCGGGAAAGCTCGCCTGCCAGCACCAGCATCGTGTTGATCAGCCCGCTGCCGACCGAGCTCACGAACAGAATCGGGTGCTGACTCGAACCCATCTGCAACTCCCCTTCGAGGTGACCGCCGGACGTCTTCGCCGCAGCATGCCGCAAGGATCGGCGCAGTCGCCCGATGTCGAGCAAAAACCCTAGTCGGAACGACCTACTTGTCGCTTAACGCACGATTTGCGGTGATCAGTCCGTCGCCAGTACGCAGTGGGTGCCGCGGTAGATGGTCGGCATGCACTTGTTGCAGTGCACGCACAATGAGCGGGCTCCGGCCCGCAGGCGCGACGGCAGATCGGGCTCGCGCAGCAATGCCCGTGCCATCGCGACAAACGCGAAACCCTCGGCCAGCGCCTGTTCCATCGTCTCCAGCCGGGTGATCCCGCCGAGCAGGATCAGCGGCAGGTCCAGTGCCGCGCGGAACTGGCGCGCCCGGTCCAGCAAATACGCTTCCTGGAACGGATAACTGCGCAGAAAGGCACCACCGGCCGCACGCACCCCCCACCGCACCGGACGCGGGAACCGCGCGGCGAACTCGCGCAGCGGCGCGTCCCCGGTGAACAGGTACATCGGGTTGAGCAGCGAGCTGCCCGCGGTCAGTTGCAGCGCGTCGACCGTGCCGTCGGCCTCCAGCCACCGCGCGACACGCACGCTCTCGTCCAGCCAGAACCCGCCCGGCACACCGTCGTCCATGTTGAGCTTGGCCGTCACCGCGATCCGGTCGCCCACCGCGTCGCGGACCGCACGCGCGATCTCCAGCGCCAATCGTGCCCGGTTCTCCAGCGAACCAC
Source organism: Amycolatopsis albispora (assembly GCF_003312875.1). NCBI lineage: Bacteria > Bacillati > Actinomycetota > Actinomycetes > Pseudonocardiales > Pseudonocardiaceae > Amycolatopsis > Amycolatopsis albispora. The sequence continues at coordinate 1,588,348 of NZ_CP015163.1, read as the reverse complement.
CGTAGGCGTCGTCCCGGTGGTTCAACCGCGGACTGAAGAACGAGCTGACCAGGTAGTTGTGTCCGAAGTGGAGTTCAACGGCGTCGAAACCCGATTCGACCGCCAGCCGCGCGGCTTCGGCGTGCGCGCGGACGACGCGGCCGAGATCGTCCACTGTGGCCGGTCGGGTCAGCCGCATGCCCAGCGGATTGGGAAAGCGCCCCGGGGCCAGCGCGGGCAGCCGGTTGGACGCCGCGTTCGCCACCGGGCCCGCGTGCCCGAGCTGCGCGCTGACCGCCGCGCCCTCGGCGTGCATCGCATCGGTGAACCGCCGCAGGCCGGGCACCGCCTCGTCCCGCATCCAGAGCTGGTGCCGGTCGGTGCGCCCGTCCGGGGACACCGCGCAGTAGGCGAGGGTGGTCATCGCCGCACCACCGCGGGCGACCCGCCGGTGGAACTCGATCAGCCGATCGGTGACCAGCGCGTCCGGGGTGGCACCTTCGAAGGTCGCGGCCTTGATGATCCGGTTGCGCAGGCGCACCGGGCCCAGGTGAGCGGGCGCGAACACGCCGGTCACGAGCCCGCCAGTCCCGCCGTGACGAACGCGCGCAGCGTGGCCACCGGCACCTCGCCTGGCATGCCGTCGGCGAAGAACTGCAGTATCAGCCCGAAGGCGAGCAGCCAGCGCCGCGCGGCGTCCGCCTTCGACAGCTCCGGCCGCGCGTCCCGCAGCAGCTCGACCCACGGCGACAGCCCGAACCACCGCGAGGTCCACCCCGCTTCGCCACGGCCCAGCACAAAGCGCGCCAGCAGCCGCAGCCGCAGGTGCCCGACCGGGTCCGCGGCCAGCTCGGCGAGCGGGGTCACCACCAGGTCGACCAGCTCCGGCACCTCCGGTACCCAGCCGTCGCGGCGCCGCGCGGCGACCTCGTCCAGCCGCCGCTGCCACACCGGCGCGAGCCGGGCCTCGAGCAACGCGGCGATCAGCGCGTCCTTCGAGCCGAAGTGGTAGTGCACGGCGGCGGGGTTCATCCCGGCCGCGCTGTTGATCGCGCGCACGGACACCGCGTCGTAGCCGGACTCCAGCAGCAGCCGCTCGGCGACGGTGAGCAGCCGTTCTCGGGTGGTGGCGTCGGTGCCGGGCACCCAGTCAGCTCACCACAGCCGGGGTACGAAATCAATCACTGATTGAAACGGTGCTGGGGCATAAGCTGGTGGTGACACACCCGGAGGACGTGGAGGGACAACGGTGGCGGAAACGGTGCCCGCGTTGCTGGCGGAGCTGGCCGCGCTCGAAGACCCCAAGGCCCGCGCGGTGAACGAGAAGCACGGCGACGACCACGGGGTGAACCTCAGCAAGCTGCGCGCGATCGCCAAGCGGCTGAAGACGCAGCAGGACCTCGCACTCGAACTCTGGGCCACGGGCGACACGGCGGCGCGGCTGCTGGCGTTGCTGATCAGCCGTCCGAAGGCGTTCTCCCGCGACGAGCTGGACGGCATGCTGCGCGAGGCACGCGCGCCGAAGGTGCACGACTGGCTGGTGAACTACGTGGTGAAGAAGAGCCCGCACGCCGAAGACCTGCGGGTGGCGTGGTCGGCCGATCCGGATCCGGTGGTGGCGAGCGCGGGGTGGGCGCTGACCACCGAACGCGTGGCCAAGAAGCCGGACGGGCTCGACCTCGCCGGCCTGCTCGACGCCATCGAAGCGGAGCTGAAGGACGCGCCGGACCGCCTGCAGTGGGCGATGAACCACACGCTGGCGCAGATCGGGATCGAGCACCCCGCCCACCGCGCCCGCGCGCTCGACATCGGCGAACGGCTGGAAGTGCTCAAGGACTACCCGACGCCGCCGAACTGCACTTCCCCGTTCGCGCCCACCTGGATCAGGGAAATGGTACGCCGGAAGGAAACCGTGTCGTGACGGACGAGGAACTGGTGGTGGAGTTCGCGCTGGTCCGGCTGGACCACCCCGGGCTCGACCTGGAGGAGATCGCCGAACTGGTGGTGCGGCGGCTGGGCGAAGACCGGATGCTGGAGTTCGCCGGGCACACCCTCGCCGCGCGTGACGAGCTGCGGGGCGCCGCCTTCCCGGCCGCGGTCGAGCACGTGCTGCGGGTGGTCCTGACCGTTCGCGGCCCCGCCTAGGCTTGGGGTGAACCAGGCCAGTTCGTCCATTGTGGACATTTCTAACCTCGGCAAACGGTGACCGAGCCGACGGGTGAACTCTTGGCGAACGACGAGCGGGATCGTGACCAGGTCTCGGCCCGAACATGTCTGGGACACAAGGGAATCTCGAAGCCGGGGCCGCCGTCCGGGGGTGGCTTGTGGCCCCTATCATGGCGCCGTCTGCTCGCCCTGTCCCGAAGTCGTCGCTCCCGAAAAGGGGAAACCATGTCCGACGTCATCAACAGCATCTTCGGCCGCACGACCAGCTCCGACCCGCACCCCGCCACTCCCGGCAGCACCACCGTCACCACGACCGCCACTGCGGACGACGCTGCCGAAACCACCGAGCGCTCGCCCGAAACCGCCGCACCCGCCGAGACCGCCGCCGACGCCGAACCCACCGAAATCACCGGCGACGAGGCCACCACCGATGCCGCCGACGATGACGAAGTTGCCGCCGACGAGATCGCCGAGATCACCGAGGAAGACGAGGACGAGCAGGACACGCCGCTCGCCCAGGACGCAGACGCCGCCGCCGAAGAAGACGCACCAATCGAGCAGGACACCCCAGTCGACCAAGACGCCCACGCCGCCGCCGAAGAAGACGCGCCAATCGAGCAGAGCACGCCAGTCGACCAGGACGCACACGCGGCACTCGAAGAGGACGCGCCGGTAGAGCAGGACACGCCAGTCGACCAAGACGCGCACGCCGCCGCCGAGGAAGACGCGCCAATCGAGGAGGACGCGCCGGTCGCCCTCGCCGCGCCGGTCGCCGAGGCCGCCGCCCGGCCCGCGGCCGCCACTCGCGGCAGCACGTCGGTGGACGACGAAGTGGTCGAGAAGGTCGTCACCATGGTGGCCCGCAAGGTCGAAGGCGTGCACTCCCTCGGCGAAGGCGTCGCCGTCGACATCGAGGGTGAGGTCGCCACGATCCGGGTGCCGCTGGTGATCGAGTTCGGGCACGCGGTCAAGGCGCTGGCCGAGCGGCTGCGCGTCGACGTGATCGACGCCGTGGAGCAGTTCCTCGGGCTCGACGTGGCAGCGGTGGACGTGCGCGTCGCCGACATCCACCTCCCCGACGAGAGCTGACCTGAGAACATTCGTGTCCGCGGCAGCCGCTCTCGTGGTCCTGGGGTTCGCGCGGGCGGTCACTGTCGCCGGTCGCGTCACGAAAGCCACATTCGGGACGCGAAACGTCTCGAAAGCCACATTCGGGACGCGAAACGTCTCGAAAGCCACATTCGTGACATCGGGGCCGCCCCGGAAGGCGTGTGCATCCGGGGCGGTCCCTCAAAAGCTCACTTGAGTTTGTTCTTGGCTTCCTTCGCCTTGCCCTTCACCGTGCCTGCCGCGTCCTTGGCGGCCGAGTAGGTGCCGTACAGCGCCGGGTCCGGTTTGGGTGCGGTGCCCGGGCCGCCCAGTGGCTTGGGCTCCATCAGGTATTCGATCGCCTGCTCACCCTTGCTCCAGCCACCGGACGCACCGTCGGGCCCGTCCGAAAGGTGCCAGATCGTGTTGTTGTGCGTCTGGTCCTCTTCGTCGAACAACGTGTTGGGCGCGATCGGCGTGTCCTCGAGGCCGTCGGCCTCCAGTTCGGCGATCGCGGCCAGCCACTGCTTCTGGTGCACGGTGTCCCTGGCCAGGTTGAACTTCAGCATCTCCTTCACGCCGGGATCGTCGGTCATGTTGTACAGCCGCGCCGTCTGCAAGCGGCCCTGCGCCTCGGCAGCCGCGTTCGCGCGGAAATCGGCCAGCAGGTTCCCGCTGGCCACGATGTACGAGCCCATCCACGGCACGCCCTGCGCGTTGTTCGGCATCGCCCCGCCGCCGGCCACGATCGCCTGCTGCGGGTCCATGCCACCGAGCACCGCCGCCATCACCGGGTCCTTGACCGCCTCCGCGGTCGCCGTGGCGGGCGCGCCCTCGAGCAGCCGGGCCACCATGGTCGCGAGCATCTCCACGTGCCCGATCTCCTCGGTGGCCGTGTCCATGATCAGGTCCTTGTACTTCCCCTCCATCCGGCAGTTCCAACCCTGGAACAGGTACTGCATGGTCACCGTCATCTCGCCGTACGCCCCGCCGATCAGCTCCTGCAGCTTCCGCGCGTAGACGGCGTCGGGCTTTTCCGGTTTTGCTTCGAACTGCAGCAGTTTCGTGTGCCGGAACACCGTGGTTACCTCCTGGATTCGATGGCGATACCCCACGGGCTTCCCCCGGAAATCCCATCCATGCGAACCTGGCGTTTTCCCGCTTCGAAGAGGAACGTGGGCGGCATGACCTCCGCGCGAGAACAAGCCGTGGCCCGCAGGCTGGCCGCGGGCGCGGACCGGCGCGCCGCCATGGAGAAGGCGACCGGGGTGCTGTGCACGTGGCGCGTCTGCGGACGCGCGCTGGCCCGCGAAGGACTGGACGACGGTCAGGACGGGCCGCTCGCCGAAGCCAACCGCATCTCGGCGCAGATCGACGCGCGCGCCCACCAGGGCACCGATCCTGAACTGCTGTAGCGGCTACTCCCCGCGGAGAGCCTGCGCGCGAAGGGCGCCTTCGGTGACCGCCCGCGCCACCTCGTGCGGCGCCTGCCCGTGCCGGCCGGCGTGCTCCACCAGCAGGCTCTTCGCCTCGATCGGGTCGATGCCGAGCGTGCCCGCCACGATGCCGATGGCCTGGCCGAGGCGGACCCGGCTGTCCAGCGCGATCAGCGTGCGCTCGACGAGCAGGCCGGCCCGCCGGTCACCGCGTTCCTGCACCAGGCCGAGCAAGGTCAGGTCGGCCAGCAGGCGGCCCACCACGAGCCGCTCCGGCGACGGGTCCGACGGGGTGCGGTAGAGCAGGTTCAGCCCGCCCGCGCCACGGCCGTCCAGCAGCAGCGGGATCGCGATGACCGACCGGAACCCGAGTTCGAGCGCGCCGGGGACAAAACCCGGCCAGCGCTCCCCCTCGGCTTCCAGCTCGGCGGCCACCACGGTCTTGCCGGTGGCGACGCATTCCACGCAGGGCCCCTCGTCGATCTGCGCCTGCAGCGCCTCGACCAGGCGGGCCGGGATGTCCGAGGCAGCCACCACCTCCAGGCCGCCGCGCGGGTCGTGCAGCATCAGGCCGCAGGCGTCGGCCGCCATCAGGCTGGTGCCCGCCGCCACCACCTGGCGCAGCATGGTCTCGGCGTCCGGGCTGTGCACCAGCCCCGAGGTGATTTCGGCCAGCGTGGTCACCAGCGGGCTGCCCGAGGTGAGCTCAGACATGGTTCCTCCGTCTCACTCGGTCAACTCGTCCAGGGCGATGCGTCGGTCGATGACATCACGGGCGACCTCCAGCACGGACCGCCCCTGCCCGAACGCGTGCCCGCGCAGTCTGGCGAACGCCTCCTCCAAGCCGATCTGCAGCCGTGCCGCCAGCATGCCGGTGGCGACGTTGACGTCTTCGAACGAGGTGACCAGCCGCGGTTCGAAGTCCTCCCCGGCTCGTTCCGCCCGCTCGGCCTGCCGCAGCAGCCCGGCCGCGATCAGGTCCGCGGCCAGCGCGGCGTCGGTCAGTTCCTCCCCGGCGAGCGCACCGGGTGCACGGCGGAGCAGTTCGAAGGTGCCGATCCGGATCGCGCCGAACCGCAGCGGGAAGGCGAACATCGCCGCCACGCCCGCCCCGAGCGCCTCCTCCGCGAATCCCGGCCACCGCACCTGCTCCACGCGCAGGTCGGGCACCAGCACCCGGCCGCCGCCGCGCAGCGCTTCCACCCCGGGCCCTTCGCCCACGGTGTACTGCGTCTCCACCACCCGCGCCGCCCAGTCCTCGCTCGCGCCGAGGATCTCCTGCGCCCGCTCGGCCTTGGTCCACAGGGTGAGCATGGCCGCGTCCACGCCACGGAACCCGGCCACGGTCTCGACGCAGATCTCCTGTGCCCAGCCGGGCCGCTCCCCGCGCGGCTCCGCCCATTCCGCGATGGTGCGCCAGAGCCGGTCGCGCCTGCCATCCACCCGAGCGATCCTCTCCACCGGCAGCGTTCGTTCCGATGGTGGCCCAGCTTACGAGCTACCCCAGCGCGAGCGCTGGTCGTCGGCAAACGGCCGCTCGTCGCGCTTGAGCCAGTGCACGTAACCGAGGCAGCCCGCGGCCAGCAGTCCCCACAGCAGCAGGGCCGCGCCACCGCCCGCGGCGCCCACCGTCACCATCAGGACCACGGTGATGTCGGCGAGCACGAGGATCACGCGCCACTGCTGCGCCCGCACTTCGGGGCTGGTCCCGAGCTGAGCGGCCAGGCGCGGGTCGTCAGCGCGCAGGCCGTTCTCGATCTGCCGGAGTACTTGGGGGTCTGGCTCGCTCATGCCGTCCTCCTGGACTCAGGTCGTGATGGGTCCCCGTTCTCCGGCTTCCCCGCGAAAGCCGTCTCATGCACGGGCGGTTCACCCGATCGTGCGCCATTCGTGCGTGCCGAGCTCGCCCCCTGCCTGCGGTCCCATCAGCAGCATGCCGCCGTCGACCACCAGCGAGGCACCGGTGATGTAGGCGGCGGCCGGGGTAGCCAGGAACGCCACCGCGGCGGCGACCTCCCGCGCGTCCCCGGTCCGGCCGAGCGGCACGCCGGGGCGTTCCTGGGCTCGCGGGTCCGCGTCGGCCTGGCCGGTCATCGGGGTGGAGATCTCGCCGGGCGCCACGGAGTTCACCGTGATGCCGTGCCGGGCCAGCTCCAGTGCGAGCACCTTCGTCAGCGCGCCGGCGCCTGCCTTCGCCGCGCAGTACGGCGCGGCCCCGACACGCGGCGCGTGCTCGTGCACGCTGGTGATGGTGATGATGCGGCCACCCCGCCCGGCGGCGACCATTCGCCGCGCGGCACGCTGGCTGCAGGCGAACACCCCGTCGAGATCCACCGACACCACCTGCCGCCAGGTGTCGAAGTCCATGTCCAGCGCGAGTTCCGCGCTGCCCGTGCCCGCGCAGTTGACCAGCACGTCGACGCCGCCGAGTTCGTCGGCCAGCTCGTCGACGACCCCCGCGGCCTCGGGCAGCTCGGTCAGGTCGAGTCGCCGGACGTGTGCCGAGACGCCGTGCGAGCGCGCTTCCCGCGCGGTGTCCTCGGCTCCTTCCCGGTCACGGTGGTAGGTAACGCCGACGTCCAGTCCGCCGCCGGCCAGCGCCACCGCGATGGCGCGGCCGATGCCGGAGTCCGAGCCGGTGACGATCGCGGTGCGCGGGTCCGCGGTCTCCCCCGCGGTCGGTGCCGGAAGAGCCATGGTGGAGTGCCTCCGTGTCGATGATCTCCCTCTCCAGTCGGCTACCCGGGCCGCGCACGCGGAAACGCGCGCCGGTTTAACCGCGAACCGGCGGGTACTCCACGGTTGCCCGGCACGGTCGACGGTGGTCGTGTCACACGGAGTTCGAGGAGTGCCACATGGCCACCACGGCAGAATTCGCTGTCCGCACGCCAGCTGGCCCGGGGTCGCCGCGCCTGCCGCTGGTCCGGCTTCCCGGGGTCTACCGGCCGCAGGCCGACACCCACCTGCTCGCCTCAGTGGTGGCGCGGATGCCACCGCCGGTGGGCGCCCGGGTCCTGGACGTCTGCACCGGCACCGGCGCGCTGGCCCTGACCGCGGCGCGGCTGGGTGGCACCGAGGTCACCGCCGTGGACATCTCCTGGCGGGCCGTGCTTTCGGTGTGGCTCAACGCCTTCCGGCACGGCCTGCCGGTACGGGCGCGCCGCCAGTCCTTTATGGACACCGATGGCCGGTTCGACCTGGTACTGGCCAATCCCCCGTACGTGCCCGCGGCGGCCGCCACCGCCGATCGCGCCGCCCGGGCCTGGGACGCGGGCGCCGACGGCAGAACCTTGCTCGACCCGCTGTGCGACCTGGCACCCCGATTGCTGGCGCCGTCCGGCTGCCTGCTGCTGGTGCACTCCGATGTGTCCGGAGTGGACACCACGCTGGACCGCCTGCGGGCGGGTGGGCTGCGTGCCGAAGAGGTCGCGCGGCGCCGCAACCCGTTCGGGCCGGTAATGCACGCGCGGGCCGCCTTCCTGGAGGACGCGGGGCTCATCGAACGGGGCCGCCGCCACGAGGACCTGGTGGTGATCCGTGCCGAACGCTGACCGCCGCCGCGTTGTCGTCGAGCCGGGCGGGCCCGTGCTGGTCGAAGGCCCGGTGGACCTGGCCTTGCCTGATGGCGGGACGCTGCACTGCGACCGGTTCATGGTGGCGATCTGCGCCTGCCGCCGCAGCAAGCGGTTCCCGCTGTGCGACACCAGCCACCGCCGGAAGGTGCGCGAATCACCGGAGTGAAGACCGCCCGGCCGCCCACCGGCCCAGCACGTGGTCGGCGAAGCGCTGCTCGGCGAGTTCGGTGGCCTGGATGCCGAACACCAGGTCACCGGCCAGCTCCGGGTCCTGCTCGAGCAGCCCGCCCACCACCTCGTGACGCATCACCTGCTCGTGCACGGCGTCGGCCTCGATGTGCTCGGTGTAGAACCGGCGGCATTCCGGGGCACCGCCGAGACGCTCCAGCGCGCCGTCCATCCGCTGCGCGCTGGGGCCGGTGGTGATCTCCGCCGCGGTGAAGTGCCCCACCAGCGCCGCGCGCCACCGCCGGTGCAACCCGAACAACGACATCAGGTTCACCACGGCCAGCATGCACGCGGGCACGTCGTCCAGGTAGTGCAGGTAACGCGGCGAAAGCCCGGCGGCTTCGAGCAGGTCGGCGTACAGCTGGGCGTGCACGCGGTCGGGGTGGCCACCGCCGAACTCGTCGAACTCCACCGCGACCAGCGCCGCCTTCGGCCGCCCGTGCAGCCGCGGGATCACCCACGCGTGCGGATCGGCTTCCTTGAGGTGGTAGATCGAGCGGTGCACGAAGAACTCCCGCAGCTGCCACCACTCGGCATCGTCACGCAGGAAGTGGCTCAGGCCCCGGCCGGGCACGGTTTCCACCAGCAGCGCGTCCAGTTCTCCCGCCACGTCGTCACCACCGGCGACGCCCGCGCGCAGGTCGGCCAGGAACGCTTCCTCCAGTTCCGCCCGCAACCGCAGCAGCTCCGGGTCCCATTCCCAGCCCGCGTCGACGCCGTCGAAACCGCGGTAGTGCAGCTCGTAGCAGATGTGCAGCGCTAGCTGCGCGTCCTCGCCATTGCCATCGTCCACAGTGCACTGCCGGAGCGCGCCGGTGCCCTGGCGTCCCCGCAGGACGTCGAGCACCACAGCCGAAATCGGACCGCGCGCGGCGGGCAGGGTCGCGCCGAGTTGAACCAGTGTTTCCGTCACGCGGGCGGGGTACCCGGTTCGTGACCTTTCACCCGCATCAGGCGCCAGGCCCCGGTGAGGCCGCGCTCACGCTGCCGGTCGGCGCCGGTGCCGTGGTGCCACACCCACTCGACGAGCTGGTGCACCAGCGGCAGGTCGCCGTGCTCTTCCAGCGCGGGCGCGACCTCCGCGAGCAGTTCGGCGACCAGCACGCCGGCGGGCTTGGGGCGGGCGGCCCGGACGTCCACGCCCTCCCCGGCCAGGCCGTACCGCGCGGCCGCCCACACCGCGGCCGCGGCGACCTGCGGAGAGCACGGCCGGGCTTCGCGACCGGCGTCCAGCTCGGCCAGCGCCCTGGTCACCAGCGCGCGGCAGAGCAACGCCTGCAGCAGCGCTTCACCGGCCGTGCCCGCGGTGTCCGCGGTCCGGAATTCGACGGTCGGGAACTTGCCGGACAACCGCAGCAGCCAGAAGCTCATGTCCGCGTCGACCAGCACCCCGCAGTCCACCAGGCGGGACACCTCCCGCTCGTAGGCCTGGTGGCCGCTGAACCACGGCGCGATGCCCGAGCCGGGGAACCGGGACTGCTGCACCATGCGCCAGCTGCCGTACCCGGTGTCGAGTCCATTGTGGAACGGTGAGTTCACCGACAGGGCCAGCAGGCTGGGCAGCCACGGTCCCACGTGGTTCAGCACGGCCACCGCGGTCTCCTTGCCGGGCACGCCGACGTGGACGTGGCAGCCGCAGGCCTCGTAGTCGCCGACCACCCCGCGGTAGCGCTCGGTGATCGTCCGCGCCCGGCCACGCGCCGGGTGCGACGGCAGCGACCATCCACCAGGCGTGCCGGTCGCCAGCGGCACGGCCCCGGCGGTCGCCGCGGCCTTCGCGACCAGCTCGCGTCCAGCGCTCAGCTCGGCCGCGAGCGCGCCAGCCGTGTGGCACACACCGGTGGCCACCTCGATCTGCGTCGGCCGCAGCTCCCGCCGCACCACGTCGTTCGACGCCGCCCGCAGCACCTCCTCCGCGACGGGCGCGGCCGCTCCGGTTCCGGCGTCGGCGAGCAGGAACTCCTCCTCGACCCCCATGGTGACCATGTGCTCCGGCTACCCCCGCGCACCACCGGTCAACCGGGGTTTCGTTTCCGGCCACCGCGGTACCCCGTCGAGATGGCCGGGAACACGTCGTACGAGGTCCGGGTCCGTCCTGAGCGGGTCGAAGCCGCGCTGGTGCTGCGCCTGACCGGCTTGCTGCTGGGTGCGGAGGTGGAGCGGACCGCGGTGAAACTGGCCGATGTCACCGGTGTGCTGCCGCCGCCGAGGTGCGTGGTGCTGGACCTGCGTGACGTCGACGGCCTGTCCGCCGCGGGTGCCCGCATGCTCGGCGAGTTCGCGCGGCGCAACGCCAAGCAGGACATCCGGTCGGCCGCGGTGCTCGGCCGCGGCACCGCAGCCGGGCGGCTCGTGGCCTCGACGGTGGGCCCCGACCTGCTGCCGGTGCACGACACCGTGGACGCCGTGGTCCGCGGGCACCTCCCGGAGTCCCCCAAGTCCATGGAAGGGCTCGACGATCAGCTCGCCGCGCTCACCCGGATGCTGCTGGACGCGAGCACGCTCGAGCAGGTGCTGCGCCAGGTGGCGGCCGCCACCACCGTGTTGATACCGCACGCCGAGGTGGTCAGCGTGACCCTGCGCGACCCGGCGGGCCGCTTCTTCACGCCGGTGGAGACCGACGGGGTGGCGACCGAGCTGGACCGGACCCAGTACGAAACCGGCACCGGCCCGTGCGTCGACGTGGCCCGTCCCGACGGGCCCGGGTACGTCGTCGAACAGGACCTGGCCACCACCAGCGCCTGGCCCCAGTTCGCCGAGGCGGCCACCCGGAACGGGCTCGGCTCGGTGCTGTCCACCACGCTGCAGCCGTCACCGGAACCGGTCGCGCTGGGCGGCGCGCTCAACATCTACAGCCACCGCGACGGCATCACCGGCGACGACCGCCACCGCGCCCTGCTGCTGGCCACGCACGCGTCGCTGGCCATCGCCCGCAGCCAGGTGGCCGAGCTCGCCGCGATCGAAGCCGCGCACCTGAGGACGGCCGTCGAAGCCCGTGACGTCATCGGCCAGGCCAAGGGCATTCTGATGGCGCGGCAGGGGCTCACCGCCGACGAGGCCTTCGACCTGCTGCGCCGCACCTCGCAGGACGTCAACGTCAAGCTCGCCGACATCGCCGCCGCGCTCGTCGGCCACTGCGGTGAACACGGTGAACTCAGCCGCCCGGATTCCCGTCGCGGGTGATTCGCCGCCGTCGCGCCGGGTAGCCGGAAGGGCATGAATGCGACGATGGGAAAGCCCTTTGCCGTGGTGACCGGCGCGTCCAGCGGGATCGGGCTGGAACTGGCCAAGCAGTTCGCCAAGCACGGCTTCGACGTGCTGGTCACCGCCGAAGACAACGAGCTGGACGCCGCCGCGGACGAGGTACGCGAGTTCGGCACGCGGGTGGAAACCGTGCTGGCCGATCTCCGGACCGAGGAGGGCGTGGAGAAGCTGGCCGACGAGGTGGCGGGCACCGGCAGGCCGGTGGCCGCGATCGCGCTGAACGCCGGTGTCGGCGCCGGTGGCGCCTTCGTCGGCGGAAGCTCACTGGAGGACCAGCTGGCCGTGGTGGACCTCAACGTCCGCTCGTCGGTGCACCTGGCCTACCGGCTGCTGCCGCCGATGACCGAGCGCGGCGCCGGCCGCGTGCTGTTCACCTCCTCGGTCGCGGCGACCGCGCCCGGCCCGTTCCAGGCCGTCTACAACGCGTCGAAGGCGTTCCTCAAGTCCTTCGCCGAGGCGCTGCGCGAGGAACTGCGGGACACCGGGGTGTCGGTGACCACGCTGATGCCCGGCCCGACCGACACCGAGTTCTTCGACCGCGCGGACATGCTCGACACCAAGCTCGGGGCGGCGGACAAGGACAGCCCGGCGGTGGTGGCCAAGCAGGGCTACGACGCGCTGATGGCGGGCGAGGACCACGTGGTGGCCGGTTCGCCGAAGAACAAGGTGCAGGCCGCGGCGGGCAACGTGCTGCCGGATCCGGCGGTCGCCAGGCAGCACCGGCAGATGACCGAGCCGGGGACCGCCGAATCCGAATGAGCGTCAGGGTGCCGGTTCGAGGTGGACGACCTTGACCTGGGTCATCTCGTCGAGCAGTTCCGGTCCGTAACCGAAACCGCTGCCGCTCGCCCCGCGCGGGTGCGCGGCCCCGCCGGGCGCGCCACCGAACACCGCGTTCACCTTGACCGTGCCGACCGGCAGTTCCCGCCAGGCACGCTGCGCGTTGGCCATCGAGCGGGTCAGCACGGTGGCCGCGAGCCCGTACTCGCCGGTGGCGGCCTCGGCCATGCCCTCGTCGAAGTCGCGGACCACCTGGACGGGCGCGACCGGGCCGAAGGTCTCCTCCCGCATCACGCGCAGCTCGCCGGTGCAGCCGGTGAGCACGGTCGCCGGGTACTGCGGGCCCGCCGGGGCCTCCCCGCCCACCACCAGCCGGGCGCCCCCGGCCACCGCGTCGCGGACGTGCTCGTCCACCACGTCCCGCTGCCGGTTGTCCACCAGCGGCAGGAGACCACGCGAGCGGGCCTCCTCCGCCAGCGCCGCCACGAACGCTTCGGCCACCGCCTGGTGCACGTAGATGCGTTCCACCGCGACGCAGATCTGCCCGGAGTTGGCGAACGCGCCGAGCGCGGCCTGCCCGGCCGCCCACACCGGGTCCACGTCCCCGTCGACCACCAGCGGATCGTTGCCGCCGTTCTCCAGCAACGCCTTCGCGCCCGTGCGGGCGGTGGCCAGCGCGATCGAGCGCCCGGCTTCCACACTGCCCACGTGGGCGACCAGGTCCACCCCGTGGTGCCCGGCCAGTTCCGCGCCGATCAGGCCGTCACCCGGCACGGTCTGCAGCACGCCGTCCGGCAGGCAGCCCGCCAGGATCTCCCCGAGCAGCGAGCCGGTCATCGGCGCGCGCTCGCTCGGCTTGTGCACCACGGTGTTGCCGGTGACCAGCGCCGCGCCGAGCAACCCGCACGCGACGGCGACGGGATCGTTCCACGGGGTCAGCGCCACCACCACACCACGCGGCTCGGGCACCATGAAGTCGGTGGCCGAGAGGTCACCGCGCAGCGTGCGGCCGCGGTGCACCGGCCCGAGTTCGGCGTACTGCTCCAGGGTTCCGGCACCGGCCAGCACGCCCTCGGCGGCCTCGGCTTCGGGCCGCCCGGTGTCGGATTCGTTGGCCTTGGCCAGTTCGTCACTTCGCGCGCGCAGCGCCGCGGCGGCCAGCCGCAGCGCCTCACCGCGTTCGGTGACCGGCGTGGCCGCCCAGGCGCGCTGGGCCTGCCTGGCGACGGTGAGCGTCTCGGTGATCCGGTCGGGGTTGTGCACGGTTACTCCTCATCGGGTCGGGATGCCGATGCCGCGGCAGCTGAACCCGTGCCGCGCCAGGTCGTCGGCGTCGAGCAGGTTCCGGGTGTCCACCACCGCAGGACGGTCGGCGAGTTCGGCCAGCTGCGCCCAGTCGAGTTCGCGGAACTCGGGCCATTCGGTGAGCACCACCAGCGCCGCGGCGTCCTTGGCGACCAGCAGCGGGTCGTCGACCACGTGCACGTCGGCGACCGCGCCGCCCTTCGCCGCGGGCACCGCCGGGTCGTACCCGGTGAGCACCGCGCCGCGCTCGGCGAGCCGGGCGGCGATCGCCAGCGCGGGTGAATCACGCAGGTCGTCGGTGCCCGCCTTGAAGGTCAGCCCGAGCAGGCCGATCCGCGCGCCGGCCGGTGAGCCGTACGGCGAGCCGGTGAGCAGCTCCTGCACCTTGCGGACCACCCGCTCGTGCTGACCGGTGTTGGTGTGCTCGGCCGCTTGCAGCAGGCCGAACCGCATCCCGCGATCACGGGCCGACCGGCGCAGCGCGGCCACGTCCTTGGGCAGGCACGACCCGCCCCAGCCGGGGCCGGGCCGCAGGAACGCCGGGCCGATCCGGTCGTCCATGCCCATCGTGGTGGTCACGTGCCGCACGTCCGCGCCGACCTGCTCGCACAGCTCGGCCAGTTCGTTGGCGTAGGACAGTTTCAGCGCGAGGAAGGCGTTGCAGGCGTACTTGCCCAGCTCCGCACTCGCCGGGTCGGTGCGCACCACGGGCGCGCCGAGCGCCGAGTACAACGACTCCACCCGGTCGAGACCGCGGTCGCCGCCGAGCACGATCCGGTCGGGCTCCAGGAAGTCCCGCACGGCGAAGCCCTCGCGGAGGAACTCCGGATTGCTCACCGCCGGGAGGTCGTCGCGGCCGGTCAGCGCGGGCACCCGCGCGGTGGTGCCCACCGGCACCGTCGATTTCAGCACCAGCACGGTGCCGGGCGAAAGCAGCTCGCCCAGCTCCCGCAGCACCGCTTCCAGCGCACGCAGGTCGGCCTCGCCGCGCTCGCCCATGGGGGTCGGGACGCAGACAAAAACCACGTCGGTGTCACGGAGTCCGGCGGCCGAGGTGGTGAACCGGAGCCGGCCGGAAGCCAGCCCTCCGGCCACCAGTTCCGGCAGGCCGGGTTCGCTGATCGGCACCTCTCCCCGGTTCAGCCTGTCTACTTTGGACTCGTCGATGTCGGCGCAGCGCACCCGGTGCCCCAGGTGCGCCAGGCAGGCGGCGGTGGTCAGGCCGACGTAACCGGCGCCGACCACACCGACGCAGCGCTCAGCTTCCTCAGCCATCAGGCCTCACCTCCCAGTGCCAGCCGGGTCGCGGACAGCACGTCGGGGACCCCGATCCGGAGCAGGCCGGGGTCCGGGCGGTCGGCGAACGGGTCGCCGGTGGTGCCCGACCACAGCACGACGTGCTCGCCGCGGCCGGGCGGCGGTCCCCAGCGGGCCGGCGGGGTCGGGCCGAACAGCAGGACCGACGCGGTGCCGCAGGCCGAGGCCAGGTGCGCCACCCCGGTATCGCCGCAGACCACCAGTTCGGCATCGGCGACCAGCGCGGTGAGCTCGGCCAGGCCGGTCCGCCCGGCGAACACCGCGCCCTCGCCGAGTCCGGCTCCCGCGGCCACTTCACCGGCCAGCTCGCGTTCCGCCGCCGAACCGGTGATCACCACGCGGTGCCCGGCACCGGCCAGTTCCCTGGCCACGGTGGAAAACCGGGCCGCCGGCCAGCGGCGGGCACCGTAGGCGGCACCGGGATGGATCACCACCGCGCCCGGCTCCGGCGACGGCCGCGGCGGGCGGGCGATCCGCAGGTCGGCCGGATCCGCCTCGATCCCGTAGTAGGCCAGCAACCGGCACCAGCGCACGCGTTCCGGCAGCTCCTCGGTCCACTGTGGACCGTGATACGCCGGGAAGTCCGGGTGGGCGTGGGTGAACACCGGCGCCTCACCCGCCACCGCGGCCAGGTCGGCAATGCTTTCCGGCCCGCTGCCGTGCAGGTTGACCAGCAGCGACGGCGGTTCGGCCGGGGCGCGCAACGCGCCCAGCCCGGCCGTCGGCTGGAGGTCGTCCACCACGTCGAGCAGCGGGAGCAGTTCGCGGAACGGTTCGGGCGCGGCGAGGGTGATCCGCTCGCCGGGGCAGGCGCGGCGCAGCCCGCGCAGGGCGGGCACGGCGACCAGCAGGTCACCGAGCCCGAGCGCCCGCAGGACCAGGATCCCGCTCATGGCCAGGAGGATTCTTCGTCCGAGCAGACCACCAGCTCGCGCACCTGCGAACCGGCGGGCTGGCCGAGCGCGAAGACCACGGTCCTGGCCACGTCCTCCGGCCGGTTCAGCTTGGCGTCGGCCGGTGGCTTGTACCGGTCCTCCCTGGCGTCGAAGAAGGCGGTGTGCATGCCGCCGGGCACCAGCAGGGTGACGCCGACGCGCCCGGCGGTCTCCGCCGCGAGCGCCCTGGTGAAGCCGACCACGCCGAACTTCCCGGCGCAGTAGGCCGTCGCGTCGCTGACCGCCTTGATGCCGAGCGTGGACGCGCAGGTGACCACCGTGCCGCCGGAGCGTTCCAGGTGCGGCAGCGCGGCACGCACCACGGCGGCGGTGCCGAACAGGTTGACCCGGACCACGTTCTCCCAGGTGTCCACCGGCACCGAGTCGAGCGTGCCCGGCACGTCCACGCCCGCCGCGGTGAACACCGCGTCGAGCCCGCCCGCGCGCTCGGCCAGCCGGTGCACCGCCGCGGTGGTCGCTTCGGTGTCGGTGACGTCGACCCGCTCGTACGGCACGTCGTCGGCGGGCGGGTTGCGGTCGAGCACCAGCGGCGCACCACCGGCCTCCCGCACCGCTTCGACCGTGGCGGCACCGAGTCCCGACGCGCCGCCGGAGATCAGTACGTTGCCCAGCCCTGTCATGCTCCTCCTTCTCGTTGGACTCGCCGCGTTCATCGGGTGACCAGCCGCGTGGTCGAGTAACCGTCGAGCACCGGCACCAGCACGACCTCACCGCCGTGCCGCCGGACGACCTCGGCTTCGGGCAGGTCCGGTTCGGCGTAGTCCCCGCCCTTGACCCACACGTCCGGGGCGAGGCGGTCGAGCAGCCGTTCCGGGGTTTCCTCGTCGAAGACCACCACCGCGTCCACCGCGGCCAGCCCGTTCAGCAGCCGGGCCCGGTCGGGCGCGGCCAGGATCGGCCGGGTCTCGCCCTTGAGGCGCCGGACGGACTCGTCGGAGTTCAGGCAGACGATCAGCGCGTCGCCCATCGCGCGGGCCTGCTCCAGCAGGGTGAGGTGCCCGGGGTGCAGCAGGTCGAAGCAGCCACCGGTGGCCACCAGCCTGCCGCCGCGCGCGCGGACCTTCGCCGCCAGCGCGAACGCCGACGGCGCCGCGGTTTCGCGCGTTTCCCGCAGTGGTGGCGGGGTTTCCGACAGCGAGCTCGCCGCGCCGGCCGCCACGAACCGCGCGGCCGACTCGACCGCGACCTCCACCGCCTCGGCGACGTCCGCGCCGTCGTAGAGCGCGGCGGCCGCGGCGCTGGAGAACCGGTCGCCCGCGCCGCAGGTGTCCGGCCGGACCCCGGCGGAGACGCGGCAGCCGTCGGGCACCACGGTCATCCGGGTCTGCTCGGCGTCGGCGAGCACCGCGCCGTCGGCGCCCAGCGTCACGGCCACCGCCGAGCAGCCCCAGGTCGCGCGCAGCGAGCGGGCCAGGTCGTCGGGTGGCCGCTTGCCACCGGCGAACCGGGCGGCCTCGGCGTCGTTCGGGGTGACCAGCGCGCTGCCGCGCACCGGCTGGGCGCCGCGCGGATGCGGGTCCCACACCAACGGCACCCGGCGGGCGGCTTCGGCGAGCAGGCGCCGGATCATGCCGTTGCCCGCGACCCCGCGCCCGTAGTCGGCGACTAGCACCCCGGACGCGCTCTGCAGCAGGTCGGCCACCCCGGCGTGGGACCGGATGTCGGCCACGCGGCCGTCACCGTCGTCGAGCCGGGCGATTGGCTGACCACCCGCGCGGATCCGCTTCTTGCTCGGAGTTCCGCCGTGCAAGGGCAAGGCGAGCACATCGACTTCGGTGCGCAGCAAGGCCCGCAGCCGCTCCCCCGCCTCGTCGTCACCGAGCGCGGTGAGCAGCACGACCTCCGACGCCGAGCGCGCGGCGAGTTTCGCGGCGAGTCCCGCGCCACCGGCGCGGTGCCATTCACGCACCACGTCCACCACCGGCACCGGCGCTTCCGGGCACAGCCGGTCCGCCGTACCGTCCACGTCGATGTCGAGCAGCGCGTCACCGACGACCACCAGCGGCCCGCGGTTCACGCGACCATCCCGTCCACGCCGATCGCCCGGTCGAACACCGCGCACAGCGTGTGCACGATCGCCAGGTGGGCTTCCTGCACGGTGGCGGTGGAGTCGGCTTCCACCGCGATCGCGTCGTCGCACAGCGCGGCCAGGCTGTTGGGCAGCGGCCCAGTCATCGCCCAGGTGGTCACGCCGAGGTCGTGCGCGGTTTTCGCGGCGGCGCAGACGTTCTGGCTGCGGCCGCTGGTGGACAGCAGCACCAGCACGTCGCCTTCGCGGCCGTGGGCCTGGACCTGGCGGGCGAACAGCTCCTGCTCGCCGTAGTCGTTGACGATGGCGGTGCCGGCCGAGGTGTCCGCGTGCAGCGCGATGGCCGAGAACGGCGGCCGGTCGTGCAGGTACTTGCCGACCAGCTCACCGGTCAGGTGCTGCGCCTCGGCGGCGCTGCCGCCGTTGCCCGCGGCCAGCAGTCTCCCGCCGGAGCTCAGCACCGCGGCGAGGTGCCGCCCCCACCGGTCGATCGTCGGAGCCGCCGAACCCAGCCGCCCCAGCGCTTCACTGAGCGCCGTGAAATGTTCCGTGATCACGCTGCACCTCCCGTGTGCTCCAGTTGCCTCACTCGCCCCGCGCGCTTCGCGGTGAGCCGCCGCACGGCGGTCAGCACCTCGGCCGCGCCCACCCGGTTCAGGCAGGGGTGGCCCGCCACCGGGCACCGTCTGGCCCGGCTGTCGCGGCAGGCCGCGTCCTGGTCGCCCAGCAGTTCCACCGGCACGCCGTAGGGCGCCCAGCGCGCGGCGGGCACCACCGGGGCGAACAGCGAGACCACCGGCGTGCGCACGGCGGCCGCGAGATGGGCGGGCCCGGTGTTCGGCGCCACCACCACCGCGGCACCGGCCAGCACGGCGGCCAGCTCGCGGAGATCGGTGTGCCCGGTCAGGTCCAGCGCGCCGGGGCAGGCGATCCGCCTCGACAGCTCGCGGTCGCCGGGTGCCCCGGTGAGCACCACGCGGTACCCGTGCTCGACAAGTGCTTCGACCGCCTCCGCGTACCGCTCGGCGCCCCATTCCCTGGCGGGCGCGGAGGCCGCGGGATGCACCACCACGTAGCCGGGTTCGCCGGTCAACGCGGTGACGTCGGGCAGCGGGCCGGTGATGGCGAGCTTGCCGTCGTCGCCGGGCGGCAGCCGGAATCCGGCGGCCTCGGCCAGCGACAGCGCCCGCTCCGGCTCGGGCGGATCACCATCGACCCGGTGCCGCAGGTCGAGCAGCGAGCCCGGGTAGTCCTCGCTGATCGCGCCGATCCACGGCACCCCGGCCTCCCGCAGCGCCAGCGCCATCGGCAGCGGCGACTGGTGGAACGAGGTCAGCACGAGTGCCCGGTCCGGTCGCACCGCGCGGACGCGGTCGCGGAGTTCCCCCAGCGAGGCCGGGGTGGCCGCCGGTGGTTCCGGGTCGATCCAAGGCGCGCACCAGCTGAGCACGCGGTCCACGCCGGGCAGCAGTTCCGCCGCCGCCCGGCCGCGCGGGCCCGCGAGAAAGCTCACCTCGTCCGCGTTCGCGGCCACGGCACGCACGGCGGGCCCGGCGAGCAGCACGTCGCCGAGATTGTCCGACCGGACCACCAGCACCCGGCGGCTCACGAGAACACCAGCTCCACGGCGTCCTCCACGGTTTCCGCGACGCGGGCGTACCGGCGGGCGTGCTCGATCTCCTCCGGCCGGGTTTTCCCGGTGGGCACCAGCACGGCCTGCGCGCCGGCGGCCAGCGCCGCGCGCACGTCCGAACCGATGTCGCCGATCACCACGCACCGCCCCACCGGCACCCCGAGGTCCCTGGCGGCCTGCTCGACCAGTCCCGGCTCGGGCTTGCGGCAGGCGCAGCCGTCGGCGTCGCGGTGCACGCAGACCTGCCAGGTGTCGAACGGGCCGAGCAGTTCGTCCACTTTGGAGTTCACTTCGGCCAGCTGCTCCGGGGTGATCAGCCCGTGCGCCACCCCCGACTGGTTGCTGACCACGCCGACGCGCACACCGCGCGAACGCAGCCGCCGCAGTGCCTCCTCCACGCCCGGCAGGGGTTTCACCTGCTCGGCGTCGGCGAGGTAGGGCACATCCGCGATCAGCGTGTCGTCGCGGTCGAACAACACCGCGGCGGGACCGCGGGCCGAACGGACGCGCCACTCCCCCGCCAGCCGGTGCGCACAGGCGACCGGCGGGATGAGCACGCTGGTCACCAGCATGCGCGCCAGCTCGCCGGCGGTCTTCGGGCCCGGCAGGATCCGGCGCACCGCGAACTCCGCGGTCAGCCCGAGCCAGGCGCCCGCGGCGAACTTGGCCAACGGGTGCCTCGCCGCGGCCAGGCCGGCTGCCGCCGCGGCACAGGCGGTGGTCAGCGCGTGCCTGCCGGAACGGCCCGGTCCTTCACCGGTGTCCGCCCGCCAGTCACGGCCGAACTTCGCACGCATCAAGGCGTTGTCGGCGTTCCCGCGTTGCGCGCGGACGCTGGCGAAGAAGCCGGACCGGCGGGCGGGGTGGATGGTGGTCCGCTCCCCGACCGCGAGCCGGTAACCCGCCCGTTCCGCCCGCAGCGCCAGGTCGGCGTCCTCACGGAAGGCACGCGGGAACCGCTCGTCGAAGCCGCCCAGTGCGACCAGGACGCGGCGCCGGTAAGCCATGTCGGCGGTGATCCACCGCGCGGTGGCCAGTCCGGCGGTGCCGCGCTCGTCGTCGGTGGGACGGCGATCCGGCGGCAGGGGCACGTGAATGCGGCCCTGGGAGGCGTCAACAGCGTCGCGCAGGTCATCGGCCAGGTTGTGCCGCCAGTCCGCGGGCACCCGCACGTCATCGTCGAGAAAGGCGATCCATTCGGTGCTCGCGGCCTGCCAGCCCAGGTTCCGCGCGCCCGCCGGGCCACGCCCGCCGGTGCGCAGCACGCGGACCGGCAGGGTCAGCTCGGGCAGTTCGAGTTCGTTGTCACCCGGCCGGTCGTCCACCACGACGATCTCCGCCGGGGCGGGACCGTAACCGTGGTCGAGTCCACTGAGGAGGGTGTGCAGCGCCGGTCGCCCGGTGGTCGGCACCACCACGGTGTACTCGCCGGTCATCGCGCCCTCCGCACCACGTACGGGCCGATGGCCAGCAGGTCGATCGGGCTGGAGCCGAAGCATTCCAGCGCGTCACGCGGGTCGTCGACCATCGGGCGGCCCGCGGTGTTGAGGCTGGTGTTGACCACCACCGGAATCCCGGTGCGCTCGGCGAACGCGCCGAGCATCCTGGCCAGCAGCGGCTTTTCGGCCGCGTCCACGGTCTGGATGCGGGCGGTGCCGTCCACGTGCGTCACCGCCGGGATCCGGTCCGCCCACTCGGGAGCGACGTGGTGCACGAAGAGCATGTACGGGCTCGGCAGCGGCCCGCCGCCGAAGATCCCAGCGGCCCGTTCGGCCAGCACCATCGGCGCCACCGGGCGGAACTGCTCGCGGCCCTTGACGTCGTTGAGCCGTTCCAGGTTCTCCTGGTAACCCGGGTGCGCCAGCAGCGAGCGGTGGCCCAGCGCCCGCGGCCCGAATTCGGCGCGGCCCTGGAACCAGGCGACGATCTGGTTGTCCGCCAAGGCCTCCGCCACGGTTTCCGCCACGTCGTCCGGCCGTTCGTACCGCACCCCGGCGCGGTCCAGCCAGCCACGCAGCTCGCCGTCGGTCCAGCCGCGGCCGAGGTCGGCGCCGGGCATCGGCTCGATCGGCTCGCCGGCCTCGGCGGCCAGGTGCAGCGCCGCGCCGAGCGCGGTTCCCGAATCGCCGGAGGCGGGCTGCACCCAGATCTCGTCGAACGGGCCTTCGCGGTACAGGCGGCTGTTGGCCACGCAGTTGAGCGCGGTGCCACCGGCCAGCGTCAGGCGCTTCTGCCCGGTCTGCTCGTGCAGCCCGCGGGCCAGCTCCAGCAGCACGTCCTCGAGTCGCTTTTGGACGGTCGCGGCCAGGTCGGCGTGCGACTGCTCGAACCCGCCGGTGCGCCGCGGCGCGAACGCCTCCCAGTCCACCGGCTCGGTGCGGAAGCCACCGTCACCGGTGGCGTACACCAGCTCACGGAACTCCGGCTCGAACCGCGGCCTGCCGTAGGACGCCAGCGCCATCACCTTGTACTCGTCGCTGGACCTGGCGAAGCCGAGGTGCTCGGTGAGGTCCTCGTACAGCAGGCCCAGCGAGTGCGGCAACAGCTGCGTCGCCCATTCCACCAGCTTTCCGTCGCGGTATTCACCGGCCAGATAGGAAATGTTCTCCCCGCGGCCGTCCGCGACCAGCACCGCCGAATCCCCGAATGGCGCGGCGAGCCCGGTCGAGGCCGCGTGTGCCACGTGGTGGCGGACAAACCGGACGATTTCCGGATCAAGACCGGGAAGTGCGCTGGCCAGAAAGTTCGGTGCGCGCCGCGCAAAAGTCGTGCGCAGTTCCTCCCACGCCGGATCCAGCCCGTCACCGCCGTGATCGACCAGCGAGGGGTCGTAGGAGTACCCGACCGCGTCCAGCTCGGTCACGTCGATGCCGCCCTGCTCCAGGCACCAGCGGGCGGCCTGCTCCGGCTGCTCCCACGCGGAGAACGGCACCGGGCGCTTGCCGTGCTTGCGGCGGCTGGACCGCTCTTCCTCCGCCGCGGCCACCACTCGCCCGTCGATCACGAGTGCTGCCGCCGGGTCGTGGAATACGGCGTTGATCCCGAGTATCCGCACCCGGTTCACCTCCCTAACGCTGCGAGCCGTCTTCCATATCGCTACCCGGTGAAGCGACTCCCAAACGATTTCTTGCGACTTTCCGCTGTCCGGCCGGACAGTCGGTTACCTACCGACACAAAAAGGGGCGCGGCCACCGTGTGGTGACCGCGCCCCTATGTGCCCCTGTGTGCCGCTCTGACGCTGCTCAGACCTCGGCGCCCGCCACCGCCGAAGCGGGCACACCGGCGGAATGCACGTTCGAATAAACCCGCAGGGTGTCCCTGGCCACCCGATCCCACGAGTAGCGGGCACGCGCCCGGTCCGCCCCCGCCGCGCCGTAACCGCCGAGCGTGGTCGGATCGGCGAGCAACTCCCGCAGCTTCGCCGCCAGCGGCCCCGGCTGCCGCGGCGGCACCAGCGCGCCGGTGACCCCGTCCACCACGGTGTCGGTCAGCCCGCCGACCGCCGCGGCCACCACCGGCACACCACACGCCATCGCCTCCAGCGGCACGATGCCGAACGGTTCGTACCACGGCGTGCAGACCACCAGGTCGGCCGAGCGCAGCAGGGCGGGCATGTCCTCACGCGACACCGCGCCACGCAGGTGCACGCGGTCCGCCACGCCCATGCGCTCGGCGAACCAGCGCAGCCGGTCGGCCTCCTCGTCCTCGCCGTCCGAACCGCCGGCGATCACCAGCTCGGTGTCCGGCACCCCGCGCAACGCGGCGATGGCGGTGGAGAAACCCTTACGCGGCACCAGCCTGCCCACGGCCACCAGCCGCCGCCGCGCGCCCTTGCGCTCGGCGGGCCCGTCGGGGCTGAACCGGGTCAGGTCGACGCCGCACGGCACCACCGAAACGCTCGCCCGCGGCACGCCCATCCGGACCAGCTCGAACACCTCGTCCGAGCAGGTCGCGGCGATGCGCGCGGCGTGCTTGCCCACCATGCGCTCGATCCGGATCCGGTCCGGCGGGCTGGTGTCCGCGTCGCCCTGGTGCCGTCGCTTGACCACGCCCAGCGCGTGGAAGGTCTGGACCACCGGGACACCGGCGGACTTCGCGGCCAGCACCGAGGCCAGCCCGGACATCCAGAAGTGCGCGTGGACCACGTCCGGCGGGTCGGTCAGCCAGTCCTGCTCCAGGCGCAGCGCGAACTCGTTCATGTGCGGCAGCAACTCGTCCTTGGGCACCGGCCGCGCCGGGCCGGCCGTCACGTGCCGCACGGTGAACCCGGCCGAGGTGAGCACTTCCTCCGGCTGGTCCGGATCGTCCCGCCTGGTGTGCACGGTCACGCGATGGCCCGCCCTGACCAGCGCGGCGGACAGCTCCGCCACGTGCAGGTTCTGCCCGCCCGCGTCCACCCCGCCCAGTGCCGCCAGCGGGTTGGCGTGCTCCGAGACCATCGCGATCCTCATCGGCTACCTCCTAGCTCGTTCATGCCACCACCCGGCCGAAGAGCGTTTCCCAGTTGTGCAGGAACGCGTCGAGACCGTGGTTCGCCAGCGCGTGCTCCCGCGCGGCCTTCCCGGCGGACCGGGCCAGTTCGGGGTCGGCGATCAGCTCACGGACCGCCGTGGTCAGCGCGCCGACGTCGGTGGCCGCGAACCCGGCCTGCTTCGGCACGGTCACCGCGGCCTCGGTGGTCGCCAGCGCGACCACCGGCATGCCCAGCAGCATGGCCTCCAGCAGGGACAGGCCCAGCGAGGTCCAGCGCGCGGTGTGCAGGTAGAGGCGCCTGCTCGCCAGTTCCCGGTGCAGGTCGCCCATCGGCAGGTCACCCACCGGCCGCAGCCGGTCGGGGCCGAGGCCGAGGTGGTCGCCGAGGCCGTCCAGCCCCATGCCGAACACGTCGAGCGGCGCGGCCCGGCTGAACGCGGGCAGCAGGTCGGTCCCGGTCCGCCTGCCGCGGCGGACCGGTTCGTTGATCACCACCGCCGCGCGCTCGACGCTGCCGGTGTACTGCTCGCCGGGGTCGGGCACGCCGTGCGGGATGACCATCACCGGCGCCTGCCCGGAATCCCAGCACAGCTGGTTGAAGTGGGTGACGTGGACGATCGGGATCTCGGACTGGTCCGCCAGCGGGTGACGGGTGTCCGGCACGTTGCCGAGCGGGGTGTTGTGCTCGACAAAAACCGCGGGCACGTCGCGTCCCGGTTTCCGGCCCAGCAACCGTTCGGCCCGCTCGATCTCCTCGGGCCGTTGCAGCACCACGATGTCCACATCGGTGTCGGCGAGTTCCGCTTCGCCCGCTTCGACCACGTTGTCCGGCCACGGCCGCCCGGCCCGGCCGAGTCCCCACGGCCCGCCTTCGGGCAGCGTGGGCAGAACGTAGGTGTGCGGCCCGCGGACGAACGCGTTCATCCATGAGCCGTGAACATGCCAGGCGAGCACTTTCATGGTTCCGGAGTTGACGCCACCGTCCGGACTAAACACGAGTGATCGAAGAACTCACCCGACGTAGCGGCGCGCCACCGACTCCCGCTGCGACCGCTCCAGCTCCCGCAGCCCGGCCTCGACCGGATCGGGCACCACCCGCCGCGAGCGCAGCACCCACGGCAGCCCGCGCAGCGCCTCCAGCACCGCCGCCACCGTGTGCCGGTCGCGGGGAGCCGAGCCGAGCACGTCCACCGTGCGGCGCCACACGCTGCGCGCCGGGCGCCGCAGCCACAGCGTCCACAGGGTGTTGCGAATGCCGAGCTGCCGGCGCCGCCGGGAGTCCCGTGCCTTCGACGGCGCGTGGTGCACCACCACGTCCTCGGCCCAGCACATCCACCAGCCCGCGGCGGCGAGGTCCAGCGCGAGCAGTTCCTCCTCCCCGCCGAACCACATCCGCCGGGAGAAACCGCCCACCTCCTCGAACGCGCTGACGCGGAACATCGACAGCCCGGCCATCACCCCGAGCAGCGCCGGGCCGGGCAGCCAGTCCGGCCCGCGCACCGGCGAGTACCGCAGCTCGGGGGTGATCGGGTCCTCGGTCAGCTCCGGTTCGACCAGGCAGCGCCCGGTCACCGAAGCCAGGCCGGGGTACTGGTCGAGCAGGTCGGCGGCCCTGGTCAGCGCGCCCGGCTGCCAGCGGGTGTCGTCGTCGCAGAAGGCCACGTACGGGGTGGTGATCCGGCTCACCGCGAGGTTGCGGCCGAGCGAGCCGAGGTTGCGCCCGGCCCGGATCAGCTCGACCCCGGGGAACCGCTCGCGGACCGCGTCGGCGGTGCCGTCGGCGGAACCGTTGTCCACCACCACGATCGGGGCCGCGTCGGGCAGCGCGGTCATCCACGCCAGCGTTCTGAGCAGCTCACCGCACCGGTCCCTGGTGATGATCACGACCGTGCTTCTCATGGGGTTCCCTCCAGGAGCCGGACCCTGGCCTCCACCGCCCGCGGCAGCCGCTGCCGCCGCCGGAGCACGGCGGGCAGGCGGCGGGCGGCCCCGGCCAGCGCGCGGGGTGGCGTCGCGGCGACCGCGGCCAGGCACTGGCGTGGCGTGCGGCGGAGCCAGGTGATCAGCAGGTTGTTGCGTGCCTCCAGCCGCCGTCTGCGGGAGGCACGCATGCGCGACGGCGACGGGTGGTGGTGTGCCACGACTTCCTCGATGTAGCACAGTTGCCAGCCCGCCGCGGCCAGGTCGTAGGACAGCAGCTTCTCCTCCGCGCCGAAGTGCAGCAGCGGGTCGAACCCCCCGCAGTTCGCGAAGGCACGGGCCCGCACGATCGCCGAGCAGGCCAGGAAGCCCAGCACCGCCGGGCCGGGGCTGCCCTCGTCCCGCCCGAGCGGGCTCCGCGCCATCAGCTCGACCACCGGATCGGGCCGGTTTTCCGGGCCCACCAGGGTTTTCCCGGCGATCAGGCCGAGCCGGGCGTGCCGGTCGAACAGCAGTTCCGCCTTGGCCAGCGCGTCCGGCGCCCACCACGAGTCGTCGTCGCTGAAGGCCACGTAAGGGGTGCGCGCGGCGGCGACCCCGATGTTGCGTGCCGCCGCACCCAGGTTGCGCGGCAGCGAGAGCAGCCGCGCGCCGGCGGCGTGGACGACGTCGGCGGTGTGATCGGTGGAAGCGTTGTCCACCACGATGATCGGCGGGCGTGGGTGCAACTCGGAGAGTTCGCCCAGGGTTCGCGCCAGTTCGTCGGCCCGGTTCCGGGTGGCGATCACCACGGTTGTCTTCACCGGGCCTCCTTCAATCCCGTGACAAGTTCGGTGACGAGTTCGGTGAGCAGCCCGTCCTCGGGCGGACGGCGGTGCACGGCCGTGCGACCGCGCTCGGACAGGCACCACGACCACCAGTGGTCCAGCACCCCGGGTTCGGCGACGGACTCCGCGCCGACCAGTGCGGGCCAGCCCAGCGCGCGGGCCTGCGCGGTCACCTTGCCGCCGCCCTCGATCGGATCCACCGCCAGCACCGGGATCCCGGCACGCAGGCCGAAAACCAGGCCGTGCAGCCGGGTGGTGACCAGCGCGTCCAGCCGGGCCAGCAGCGAGCCGAACTGGTCCGGGGTGGCGCAGTTCCGCCAGTCGCGACTGTCCAGCCTGGTGTCCACCGGCAGCCGCACGCAGTCCAAAGTAGACAGCCAGCGGTCCAGTGCGCCGTGCACCAGCTCGTGGCGCCGCCGCCCGCCGTACTCCCGCTGCCCCGGCGCCAGCGCCACGCCGATCACCGGGGTCCGGGTGGTGCCGGCGTGCCAGGCCAGGTCGGGCCGCGCGCCGCCCGGCTCGTCACGCGCGAGCACCCGGTGGAACCCGGTGACCGCCGGATCCTCCGGGTCGATCACCGACACCCCGGCGGCGATGCGGTGGCAGTCCCCGAAGCGCTCGTGCAGCCGCCGCACCTGGGCGCCGTGCGCGGGTCCGCAGACAAAAACCACGTGGGAGTACCGCGACGGCTCGGCGTCCTCCAGCCGCATTGCGCCCGGCCGGAACACCGGGCTCCACGCCGTCTCGTTGTCGATCCGCGCCGAGGTCAGCGCGGAGCGGACCGAACGGAGGCTGAGCACGTCGCCCGCGGTCGCCTCGCCGTCGGGAAAGCTGGGCCACCCGGTGAGCAGAACACGCATGGCCCCCGCATACCCGGCCGGTCGCCGGGTACACCCCGCCCCATGGACTGGAACTTCACCAGGGCGGTGGTGACCGGGGGCGCCGGGTTCGTCGGCTCACACCTGTGCGAACGGCTGCTTTCCCTCGGCACGCAGGTGGTCTGCGTGGACAACTTCACCACCGGCGACCGCGAGAACCTCTGGGAACTGCTGAAAACGCCCGGTTTCAGCCTGCTCGAGGCGGATGTGACCCGGTGGCCGTCCGAACCGCCCGGCCCGATCGACCTGGTCCTGCACCTGGCGTGCCCGGCCTCACCGCGTGACTACCTCCGGCTGCCGTTCGAGACGCTGGCCGCCGGGTCGGCCGGGACCGCGTGGGCGCTCGACCTCGCCCGCCGCCACCACGCGCGCTTCCTGCTCGCCTCCACCAGCGAGGTCTACGGCGACCCCGAGCAGCATCCGCAGCGCGAGGACTACTGGGGCAACGTCAACCCGATCGGCCCGCGCAGCGTGTACGACGAAGCGAAGCGCTACGCCGAGGCGTACACCGCGGCGGCCCGGCGCGAATGGGAGGCCGACGTCACCATCGCGCGCATCTTCAACACCTACGGCCCGCGCATGCGTGCCGACGACGGCCGGATGATCCCGGCGTTCATCGGCCAGGCGTTGCGCGGTGAGCCGCTGACCGTGGCCGGATCGGGGACGCAGACGCGCTCGATCTGCTACGTCGACGACACCGTGTCCGGGCTGCTCGCGCTGGCGGCCGGGGCCCATTCCGGCCCGGTGAACATCGGCAACCCGCACGAGCTGACCGTGCTGGCCATCGCCGAAGAGATCCGGCGGCTGACCGGCAGTGAGTCACCGATCGCCCGCATCGCCGCGGCGGAGGACGACCCGCGGCGCCGGTGCCCCGACATCGGCCTGGCCAGGGCCGCGCTGGGCTGGGCACCGGAGATCGGCCCGGCCGAAGGGCTGGCACGCACCATCGACTGGTTCGCGGCGCGGACCAGCCCGGCCCGGGAAACCGAAAAGATAGGAGGAAACCGATGAGCAAGGCCAATCCCATCGAGGTCCAGCGTCATCTGTCCGGTGTGGACTACCCCGCCAGGCGGGACGACCTGGTCGAGGCGGCCAAGTCCAACGGCGCCGACGAGGGCACGCTCGACCTGCTCCGGAAGCTGCCGGACCGCGAGTACGAGGGGCCCAGCGGCGTGAGCAAGGAAATCGCCGGAGAAAGCTGACCGCGTGCTCCCGGGCGGCGGTGGTTCGGCTGAGCCACCGCCGCCCGGTTCCACGTCAGGCCGAGCGCAGGCCGCGGCCGAACGCCAGGCCGAAGCCGATCATGGTGACCGCCAGGCCGAGGTGCAGCCAGTTGTCCGCGGTGTTGACCGGCACGAAGTTCGCCGACGACCCGTGGTCGATGAGCAGCCCGTAGAGCCACAGCACCAGGTAGACCACACCACCGCCGATCAGGAAGGCGCGGGCGCCGGTCGGGGTGCGCGCCAGCACCAGTCCGGCGGCGCCGAACAGCAGGTGCACCAGGTTGTGCAGCACCGACACCGCGAACACGCCGAGCAGCAGCGCCGACGACTCGTGCCCGGCGAAGGTGAGCAGTTCGAAGTCGGTGGTCACGCCCGGGACGAAGCCGAGCACGCCGACCAGCAGGAACACCACGCCGTAGACGAGCGAGACCAGCTGGACCGGAGTGCGCCGGGCGGCCGCGGGGGTGGCGGCACCGGTTTCCGGGTGCTGGTAGGGGCGGGACATGGGGACTCCTTTCCGAGAGTCTTGGCGGTGAAAGAGAACACTGACCAAGCCGGGCTTCCCGGTGGGCCGCGGTTCACACGCGGCGGGCCGGGTTTTGCCCGGCTCGGACCGGGTAGCCCCGGCGCATGATCTGGACTTGGTTGCGTGAGCGGCTCGGGGCGCGGCAGGACCTGGAGGACACCGCCGTGACGCTGGGGCTGACCTGCGGTGGGCGGATCCGGCTGCGGCCGGGACAGCTCGAGGTGACCAGCCCGCCGGGCAGCCGGGGTGGGCCGATCACCACCCGGCTCGAGTTGTCCGTGGCCGAGACGAACGAACTGCGGGCGGCACTCGCCGCCGCGAACCCGGAAACCGCCGCCACCGCGTGAGGAGGCGTGGCAGATGAAAGCCGTCGTATGGCACGGAGTAGGGGACATCCGGCTGGACGAGGTACCCGATCCGAAGGTGCTCGAACCCAGCGACGCGATCGTCCGGCTGACCCGCAGCGCGATCTGCGGCACGGACCTGCACCTGGTGCGCGGCACGATGCCGGGCATGGTGCCGGGAACCGTGCTCGGGCACGAAGGCGTCGGGGTGATCGAGGAGGTCGGTCCGGCCGTGCGCGGGTTCACGCCCGGTGAGCGGGTGGTCATCCCGTCCACCATCGGCTGCGGCACCTGCTCGTACTGCCGGGCCGGGTACTACGCCCAGTGCGACACCGCGAACCCGGGCGGCGGGACCTGCTTCTTCGGCGGTCCCGAGTCGACCGGCCCGGTGGACGGGCTGCAGGCCGAGTACGCCAGGGTGCCGTTCGCGATGACCTCGCTGGTGCGCATCCCGGACGGGGTCAGCGACGACGAGGCCATCCTGCTCTCGGACATCTTCCCCACCGCGTGGTTCGGCGGCAGGCTCGCCGAGGTCGGCACCGGGGACAGCGTGCTGGTGCTCGGCGCGGGCGTGGTCGGCCAGTTCGCCATCGCGTCGGCCAAGCGTCAGGGCGCCGGGCGGGTGTTCGCCGTGGACGGCGTGCCGTCGCGGCTGGACGCGGCGCGGCGGCAGAACGCCGAGGTGGTGGACTTCAACCGGGAGGACCCGGTGGCCGTGGTGCGGGAGCTGACCGGGGGCATCGGCGTGGACCGGGTGATCGAAGCGGTCGGGGTGGACGCCGAGCAACCGGCGTCCTCGACCGCGGACTTCGAAGCCGAACGCGCCGAAGCGGCCCCGGAAACGGCCGCCTCCGGTGACCAGTGGGTGCCGGGAAGCGCCCCCAGCCAGGCGATCCGCTGGGCGGTGCAGGCGGTGGCGAAGGCGGGCACCATCGGCGTGATCGGTGTCTACCCGCCGGGGTTCGACCGCTTCCCCTTCGGCGAGGCGATGAACAAGAACCTGACCGTCCACATGGGAAACTGCAACCACCGGCGGTACCTGCCGAAGCTGATGAGCATGGTGGCCACCGGCGGGTTCGAGCCCACCGCGTTCATCACGCAGCACGCGGAGCCCACGGACGCGATCGAGGCGTACCGCACCTTCGACCGCCGCGAAGAGGGCTGGCTGAAAACCGTGCTGGACGTCGCCTGACGCCCTATTGCTCCCCCAGCTTCGCCGGGCGTGCCGGCGCCGGGACGGCCTGACCCGCGAAACGCCCCGGCCGGAACGGCTCGAGCAGTTCTTCTCGCTGATCCCCGGCGACTTCGGCCGCGACGAGCCTGCCGAGCAGCGGCGCGAGCGTGATGCCGCCGTGGGAGACCACGCAGTAGATCCGCTCGCCCAGGTAGCCGGTGATCGGGTTGCCGTCCGCGGGCAGCGAGCGGAAGCCGACTCGCAGCTCGATCTCCGGCACCTCGCCGGGATCGGGCAGCAGCGCGGCCAGGCGCGCGGCGATCGTCGCCGCCTGGTCGCTGCCGGGGCCGGGCGGTCTCGCCGGATCGACACCGGGATTCACGTCCAGTGCCTGCACGACCGCGGGCGCACCCGCACCGGGCCGCAGGTTCAGCCCCGGTGTGTGCAGCACGCACCGCAGGTCCAGCGGCGAGCGGACATAACCCAGCAACCCGATGACCGGGGACCCACGCTCCACATTGGACACCATCGGCACGTCGAAACCGGACGCGGCGGCCAGTTCACCGGTCCACCGCCCGGTCGCCAGCACCACGCGGTCGGCGGTGTGCACCTCTCCCCCGGCCAGCTCGACGCGCGCCCGATGACCGTCTGATATGGACACGACCGTGCCGGTGGACAGCGCCGCGCCGTGCCGGACGGCGTCGGCCAGCAGGTTCTGCACGAACCGGTCCGGCCGCACGTAGCCTTCCGCCGGGAAGTGCGCGATGACCGTGGTGCGCGCGGGGATCCGGATCCCGCCCGCCAGCGCCGAAGCTTCGTCACGGTCGATCCAGCGTGCCGGATATCCCAGGCCCTGCAAGCGTTCCACGTTCGCCGTCAGCCACGGCTCGGTCTCGGCGTCGGCGAACTGCAGGCCACCACTGGGAAAGTAGGCCTGCTCGCCGGGCAGCTCCGCGGCGAGTTCCCGGTGTTCGGCCATGCCCGCGAGAGTGATCCGGTAGTAGTCCGGGTCGGGCTTGCGGTTCGCGTTCGTCCACGCGAAGGTGGTCGAACTCGTTCCGGCGCCCGGGCCGGTGCGGTCCAGGATGAGGACCTCCGCCCCGGCCCGCGCCAGTGATCGCGCGACGCTGATGCCGAGCACTCCGGCACCCACCACGATGACCTTCATCGGCGTGCACTCCCTTCGATCGGCGGTCAAGCCGAGGGCGCGGGCAGTTCCACGAAGAACTCCACGCTGCCCGGCCGGACCAGTACCGTGACCACCTCGATCACGTTCCCGTCGTCCGCACGCAGTTCCCGGCGCCGGCGCAGTGCGGGCGTGCCCGGCTCGCTGCCGAGCAGCCCGGCGTCGTGCTCGTCGAGCACCACCGGGTCCAGGTAGATCCGCACGCGGTCGATCGGCACCCCCCGATCGCGGAGATAGGGCAGCGAGACGAACTCCGCGAGGTCCTCGGTCAACAGCTCGGGCGCGGCCGAGAACAGGATCACGTGCCGCTCGACGGTGCGCGGCCGGTCGAGCGGGTCCAGCTTGCGGCGCACCAGTTCCACCACCGCGGTGTCGTCGGCGGCGCCGGGCAGCGTCACCACGGCGTCGGCCGCGCGCACGATCCGCGCCGAGATCACCTCGTGCCGCCCCGGCACCCCCTTCGCCAGCCGGTCCGGCGACACGAAGCTGAGCAGGTTGACCTGCTGCCGCACATCGGCGACGAAGGTCCCCTGACGACGGCGGCGCACGGCGAGCCCGGCGTCGGCGAGGTCGTTGAGCACCCGCTGCGCGGTCGCGCGGCTGACCCCGTACCGCTCGCAGAGTTCCATCTCGGTCGGCAGCCGCGTTCCCGGCGGCAGCGTGCCGGCGTGGATCTGGTCCTCGAACTCCCGCCGGATGGTCTCGTGCAGGGTCGGCATGCTTGGACCGTACAAAACTTCAATTGTTAGGTCAATAGCGGAACCAGGCGCTCGACCAGTGCCGGGTAGTCGGGATCGGCGTTGAGGCTTGACGAGCCCGCCGGGAGTTCGCGGATGCCCGTCGGGCAGCGGCCGTGCCCGAGCAGCTCGAACTCCCCCAGCAGCCGCTTCGACGAGAATTCGTAGACCTTGTAGGCGTACCGGGTGGCCAGCAGCTTGGTCGACAGACCGCAGGACCCGAGTTCCTCGTCGCTTTCCCGCTGGTACTGGCAGATCAGCGCGTCCCTGGTGAAGGTGTTCGGCAGGCGGCCGTCGAGCTGGTCGCCGCGGTCGGTCATGTCACCGTTCCCGGCGACGTCGAACAACGCCACCCCGCTCCGCGGCGGCGCGCTCAGGGACGACACGTCCTCCGGCTCGTCGGAGTCCACGTCGTCCGGGCAGAACGCGGGCGGGGTCTCCAGCGCCTCGTCCAGCACGGCGGCTCCGGCCACCACCACCCCGGCCGCCAGCGCCGCGATGAGGACTGCCCGCCACGACAACGCCATGACCGCACGGTAGCGCGCCGCAGCCGGGGCTATGCCGGGATGAACGCGGTGGCGTGGTCGCGGGCGAACGCCGTGACCGCGCGCGCCGGGCGCCCGGTCAGGTCGGCAACGGAGGTGTGCACCTCGGCGGCTTCACCCCTGGCGTAGTGGGCGTAGTCCTCGACCAGCCCGTCGACCTGCCACGGCGGCAGGAGGCCGGACAACGCGGCGGCGAACTGCCCGGCGGGCACGTCCCGGAACGCGATGGCCCGCCCGGTGGCCACCGACAGCGCGTCGGCGATCTCGGTGTGCGTGATCGCGTGCGGGCCGGTCAGCGTGTAGGTGCGGCCGCCGTGCCCGTCGCCGGTCAGCACCGCCGCGGCGGCGTCCGCGATGTCCCTGGTGTCGATGGCGCTGACCGCGGCGTCGCCGATGGGCGCGGCGAACCAGCCCTGCGCGATGGTCCCGGCGAAGGCGAGCAGCGCCTGGAGGTAGAGGTTCGGGCGCAGCACGGTGTGCTCGAAGCCGAGCTCCCGCACGTGTGCCTCGACCTGGGCGTGCCAGCGGAGGAACCGCACCGGGGAGTCGACGCGGGCCGCGTACTGGGAAAGCAGCACGAGCCGGGGCACGCCCGCGTCCCGCGCGAGGTTGGCGAACCGGATCTGGATCGCGGCGGCGTCGGGTGCCGACGGGCTGTTGAGGAACGCCGCGTCCACGCCCTTCAGCGCGGCCGCGACGGACGCCGGGTCCTGGAGGTCGGCGACGACGTTCTCGACGCCGGGCACCGGCCGGTCGGGGTTGCGGATCATCGCTCGGACGGTGACGCCGCGGGCCCGCAGCGCGGGGACGAGGGTGGAGCCGATGGTGCCGGTCGCGCCGGTCACTAATACGTTCATGCCACCACGATCGCGGCAGGGCGCCGGTGTTCGCGTCGGTGACAATCGCCTAATCGGTGTCGGTAGGTGCCGGTGGATAGGGTGCCGACCATGCCCAGCTCGCGTTCGCTCGTCGGCAGGCGGGACGAGATCGGCCGCCTCGACGCGCTGATCTCCGCCGCCGGTCGTGGTGACGGCGGCATGCTCGTGCTCCGCGGCGAACCGGGAATCGGCAAGAGCACGCTGCTCGATCACCTCGAAGGCACGGCGGCCGAACGGTTCCAGGTCATCCGGGCGTCCGGCTCGGAGTTCGAGGGCGAACTGGCGTTCGCCGCACTGCACCAGCTGTGCCTGCCGGTGCTGCCGCACCTCGACGGGCTTTCCGCGCCGTACCGCGATTCGCTGCGGGTGGCGTTCGGTCTAGCCGACGGCGCGCCGGACCCGTTCCGCATCGGCCTCGCCACGCTCGCCCTGCTCGCGGCGGCCGCGGCGGAACGCCCGCTGCTGTGCCTGGTCGACGACGCGCACTGGCTGGACACCGCGTCGGCACGAGCGCTGACCTTCCTGGCCAGGCGCATCACCGCCGAGCCGATCGCGATCGTGTTCGCGGCCCGCGACGAGGGCGCCCGCTGGCTCGACGAGCTGCCCACGCTGACCGTCGGTGGCCTCGGTGACGCGGACGCGCGGGCGTTGCTCGCCGAAGAGAAGGCCGTGACGCTGGACGAACGCGTGCGCGACCGCGTGCTCGCCGAGGCACGCGGAAACCCGCTGGCCCTGATCGAACTGCCGAAGGCCGGTGGTTACGCGCCGCCGACCCCGTCACCGGTGGCGAGCCGGATCGAGCGCAGCTTCCAGCAGCGGCTGGCCGCACTCCCCGAACCGGCCCGCGCGCTGCTCATCCTCGCGAGCGCCGACCCCACCGGAGACCCGAGTCTACTGTGGACAGCCGCGCGTGAGCTGGGCCTCGAAGCCGCGAGCGCCGCCGCCGAAGCCTCCGGGCTGGTGACCTTCGGCACCCGCGTGCGCTTCTGCCACCCGCTGGCGCGCTCGGCCGGCTACCGCGCCGCCGAACCGGAACGACGCCGCGCCGCGCACCGGGCGCTCGCCGAAGCCACCGACCCGGCCACCGCGCCGGACCGGCGGGCGTGGCACCGCGCCCAGGCCACCACGGGACCGGACGAGCGGGTCGCGGCCGAACTGGAGTCGTCGGCTTCGCGGGCGCAGGCACGCGGGGGCGTGGCGGCGGCCGCGGCCTTCCTCGAACGCGCGGCGGCGCTGACGCTGGATCCCGGCAAGCAGACCGAGCGCACCATCGCCGCCGCGCGGGCCACGCTCGACGCGGGTGCGGCCGACGCCGCGGCGGACCTGCTGGCCAGCATCAACACCGAACCGCTGGACGACGGCGTGCACGCCTCGGTCGACCTCCTGCGCGGCCAGGTCGCCTTTGTCACCGGCGCGGACCAGGCCCCGGACCTGATCCTCCGCGCGGGTCAGCGGCTGGCCACCGTCGATCCGGAGCGCGCCCGCGAATGCTTCGTGGCCGCACTGGAAATGGCGCTCGTCGTGGCCAGGGCCGCCGGGGTGCAGGAACGGGTGCTCGACGCGGCCCGGTCGGCACCACCGGCCTCGGGCGGTCCGGATCTGCTCGACGCACTGGTGCTGCTGAACACCGGCGGCCCGCGCGAAGGCTATCCCGCGCTGCGCCGGGCGCTGACCGGCGACGGCTGGCAGCGCGTGCCCGCGCTGGCCACCGTGCTCGCGGGCGAACTGTGGGACCTCGGCCTGCACGCGAAGGTCGTGGACTGGCTGGCGCGGACCGGCCGGGAGACGGGCTCGCCGATCACCGTCCGGCTCGGCCTGTCCCAGGTGGCGATGGCCGCGGTGCTGGCCGGCGACCTCGGGCGGGCGATGGCCGTGATGGCCGAGGAAGCCGCCATCGCCGACGCGCTCGGTGACCCGCCGCAGCTGTACCCGCGCCTGCACCTGGTGGCGATGCGCGGTCGCCGCCAGGAGGCGCTCGACCTGTTCGCCGAGGCGACTGGCCGCGGTTCCGGGCAGCTGGTCGAGGGCGTGCACACGGCCGCGGCCGTGCTGTACAACGGTCTCGCCGACTACCCGGCCGCGTTCGAAGCGGCTTCGCGGGCGGTGGCGGGCGGAAACCTGTTCTCCGCGGGTGCCGCGCTAACGGAGCTGGTGGAGGCCGCGGTGCGGTGTGGTGAGCACAGCGCCGCCCGCTCGGCGCTGGCGTCGCTGCAGGAACGCGCGGAAGCCGCGGGCACCACCTACGCGCTGGGCATGGCGGCCGGGGCACATGCGCTGGTCGGGGATGCCGAGGACCAGTACCGGGCGGCCATCGAGCACCTGACGGACGACGCGCCCGCCCCGGAGCTGGCACGAGCGCACCTCCGCTACGGCGAGTGGCTGCGCCGCGAGGGCCGCCGCCGCGACGCGCGCGAACACCTGCGCGCTGCGCACGAACAGCTGTCGGGCATGGGCCTGGAGGCGTTCGCCGACCGGGCGGCGCGCGAGCTGCGCGCCACCGGCGAGGTGGCGCGCAGTCGTGCCGAGCACACCTACGACCGCCTGACCATGCAGGAAATGCACATCGCACGCCAGGTCGCGGCGGGCGCTACGTCGAAGGAGGTCGCCGCGCGCCTGTACCTGAGCCCGCGCACGATCGACGCGCACCTGCGCAACATCTTCCGGAAGCTCGGCATCACCTCACGCAGACAACTCCGCGACCTGCCCGACCTCGACTGAACCTCACCCCTTCGCCGCCGCCGTGTCGCCGTGGGTGTTGGTGAAACCAACCAGAACCGGACCGCTGGGCAGCTTCGTCCGGCCGGGAGTCACCTCGACGACGTGGCGGCCGTCCTCGGCGAACACCGAAGCGGTGCCCTTTTCGCTGGAGTAGAGCCAGCCATCGCGTGCGTGGATCGGGCGCGCAGGGGCCGCCGCGCCGGGTGGGAGGCCCAGCCGGATCGACTGCTCCAGCGTCTGCGGCGAGTCCACCGACGCCAGCGCTTCCAGCGGCAGCACCGGCTCCGGCGGCTCCACCGGCCGCCCCGGCGGCGGGCTGTAGCCAGCCACGGTCGCGCGGCCCCAGCGGTACGGGTCCCCCTGCACCCCGCCCCAGGTCGACCAGCCGATCCGCGTCTGCCCGGTTTTGTCCTGTGTGTCCGAGTCGTAGACCAGCACGTTCAGCCCCAGCGCCGCCGGATCGACCGCGCCCGGCAGCCGTTCCATCGGCACCGCCACTTCGACGGTGTACCCGCCTTCGCGTGGCTGCGCCGCGACGCGCACGCCGGGCGCGGGCCCCTGGGCGTTGTCGGCGTCCCGGAACGCGCACGGCCCACCGTCCGCTGTGGACGGAAGCACGGCCAGTTTGTAGGTGCTGGAGGTGTTTTCCGACTTGCCCCTCGGGTCGAAGGTCAGCTCGACCGCGTCGGTGCGCCAGTGCCGCTTGCAGTCCGCGGTGGACAGCTTCGTGCCAACCACGTCGTCGGTCACCTCGACCAGTGCATAAAGCGTGTCGTCGTGCCAGGACAACCGGGCTGCCCCGGAGCAGTCGGCCGCCGAAGCGCAGTCGTCACCCTCCCAGCGCGCCGAGATGTCCAGCACAGCACCGGGATACTCCCCCGCGCCCGCGCTGCCGTCGATCGCGGGCACCGCCTGCGCCTGCGGAATCACCGTAGACGGCACCACTTCCAGCGCGGCCGTGGTGACACCCTGCGAGGTGACCAGCTGATACGGGAAGTCCTTTCCCGACGGAAGCGTCGCGTCCGTGTTCCGGACGGGGAAATTCACCTGCTTCGTGGCCCCGGCCTCGAGTTCGTACGGCTGCGCCTCACCACCCTCGAACCCGGCGGGCAGCGCCAGTGACACCGCACCCTGCTGCGCCACAGGACTTTCGTTGCGCACGGTCACCGCGATGTCCCGCGTTCCCCCGGACGGCACGGTCAGCACCGGCAGCACGTCGTCCGCCCGCTCGGGGAACCCGACCTGCCGCGCCCAGTCCCCGTACTGCGCGACCTGCGGCAGTGGTTCCTGCGTGGCGGCCACCGGCGGCACCACCTCGACGATCGCCTCGGTGCTGTCCCCTGTGGACAGTGCGGCCCGGATGCGTGCCTTGCCCGGCTTGGCATCCGCGGGCGCGGTCACCATCCAGCCATCCACCGCCCAGCCTTCAGGCGCGGTCAGCGCGATCTCC
Organism: Amycolatopsis albispora; assembly: GCF_003312875.1. Classification (NCBI taxonomy): domain Bacteria; kingdom Bacillati; phylum Actinomycetota; class Actinomycetes; order Pseudonocardiales; family Pseudonocardiaceae; genus Amycolatopsis; species Amycolatopsis albispora. Next base: position 1,549,712 of record NZ_CP015163.1, on the reverse strand, counting down.
CCCGGTTTCGAGGACTGCACGTCGATGCGCACCCGCTCACCGGGCGTGAGCCGGTACCGGTCGGCGGTAGCGGTCAGCGTGCCGTCCATCGGCACCGCGCCACCCAGCAATCCGTCGATCCCACGGACCTCCGGCCGGTACGGCACGCGACTGGCCGCCAGCGTGAAGTAGTCACAGCCGATCGCCGCCGGATCCGTTGGCGCGTCGGGGAAACCGGCCCAGCCCTGGCTGGCGTACTCGCGCTGCGCCTCGCGTTCGATCTGCGCCCAGGTTTTGCCGTCCGGACCGCGGTTCCCGGCCCACACACCCCACACCCGGTCGGTCGGCTCGGCCGGGGTGAACGCCGAGACGCAGTCCGGACCGGTGCTCCTCTCGCCGTCGAGGCCGGTGGTGAACAACTTCGCCACCGCCCACGGCTTTCCGGCGTCCGGGAACCGCGCCGGGTCCGCGGCCGCCGCGTACGCCTCGAAAGCCAGCCGAGCGGCGTACTGGTGGTTGCCGTGGTTTCCCGGTGACGGCGCCGGGTCCATGGTGAACACGATCTCCGGCCGCGTCTGCCGGACCACGCGCACCAGCTTCTCCAGCGTCGCCTGGTGCCCCCACGCCTGCTCGGTGAGCGGCGAGCTGACCGTGTAATAGAAGTCCGCGCGGTCGAGGTTGAACACGTCGGTGATCCCGGCGCGCCCGACGGCCTTGCGTTCCTCGGCTTCGCGGAGCAGGCCGAGTTCGGGACCTTCCTCCGGCCCGACGGCGTTGCCACCGCCCTCGCCGCGTGTCACCGTCACCACGCCGGCGTCCAGGCCCAGCTGCCCGATCGTGGACAGCGTGGACGCCTCGTCGTCGGGATGCGCCCCGACGAACAACACGTCCAGGTCCGCCCGCGACTCCGCCGCCGCGACCGGCGGGGCCAGCCCCGCCACCAGTGCCGCCCCCAGCACCCCGGCCACCAGTGTGCGCATAACCATGCCTCCCGAGCCTCCCGGGCTTCAGCCCTTGACCGAACCGTCCACCATGCCCCGGATGAAATGCCGCTGCAGGAACAGGTACAGCACCACGACCGGCAAGGCCACCAGTACCGAAGCCGCCGCCAGCAGCGGCACCGTGGTGGTCGCCGGGCCGGAGAAGAACTGCAGGCCCAGCGGCGCGGTCCGCAGCTCCTCCCCGGTCACCATCACCCTGGCCAGCAGGAACTCGTTCCAGGTCCACATGAACACCAGCACCGCCAGGGTGACCATCGCCGGGCGGCCCATCGGCACCAGGATCCGCCACAGCGTCTGCCAGTGCCCGGCGCCGTCGAGCCGCGCGGCCTCGACGATCCCGCGTGAGGTCGAGCGGAAGTAGGTGCGCAGCCAGAACACGCCGAACGCCACCGACTGCGCGACCTGCGGGAAGATCAGCGACGCGTAGGTGTTGGTCAGCCCGAGGTCGCGCAGGTCGAAGTACAGCGGCACCACCACCGCCTCGGCCGGCACGGTCAACCCCAGCAGCACCAGGTAGAACAGCACCCCGCTGCCGCGGAACCGCATGGTGCCGAAGGCGTAGGCGGCCAGCACGGACAGCACCAGCGAAAGCGCGACCACGCAGACCGACACCAGCACGCTGTTGAGCAGGTAGCTGCCGAACCGCGCCTGCGTCCACGCGGTGGCGAAGTTCTCCCAGTGGATCCCGCCCTGCCCGGCGACCTCCGACCGCAGCGCGGTCACCAGGATCGCGACCATCGGGTACAGCGCGAAAACCGTGAACACCCCGAGAATGACGTACGTGCCGGCGCGTTCGGCCGTGGAAACCCTCATCGGCGCTCCCCACCGGAGATCCGGGTGATCACGAAGGTGACGGCGAAGGCGAGCAGCGTGATCGTCACGCCCATCGCCGCGGCCGAGCCCACCTGCCCGCCGTGGAAGGCCCGCTGGTAGATCTCGTACGCGGGCACCGTGGTCGAGCCACCGGGCCCGCCCTGCGGCGTCATCATGTACACGAGGTCGAAGGTGCGCAGCGCGGCGATGACGGTCAGCGTGAGCGCCACCCCGATCTCCGGGCGCAGCGACGGCAGGATCACCGTGCGGAACTCGCGCACCGGACCGGCGCCGTCCATCCGCACCGCGTCGAACAGGTCACCGGAGATCTTCCCGATGCCGCCGAGGAACAACACCATGGCCAGGCCGGTCTGCACCCAGGTGCCGACCACGCCGACCGCGAGCAGCGCGGTGCTCTCGTCGCCGAGCCAGGCATGTCCGGGAGTGCCGAGCACGGCGTTGAGCACGCCGTCGGGCGCGAAGATCCGCTGCCACGCCACGGCGACCACCACCATGGCCACCACCTGCGGCAGGAACAGGGCGGTGCGGAAGAACGGCAGCCCGCGCACCCGCGTCCGGTGCAGCACGGTGGCCAGCACCAGCCCGATGCACACCGGCAGCACGGCGAAGAACAGCACCAGCACCGCCACGTGCCCGAACGCGGCCGCCGCGCCTTCCTCGGTGGCCAGCTCGACGTAGTTGTCCAGACCCGCCCAGGTGCCCGGGCTCAGCCCGTCCCAGTCGAACAGCGAAAGCCAGCCGCTGTGCAGCAGCGGGAAGAGCAGGAACAGGCCGTACACCGCCAGCGCGGGAAGCACATAGAGGTAGCCGACCCGCCTCGGCTCACCTGCCGCCACGGCCGGCGTCCAGATCGGCCTGCAGCGTGCCGAGGAACTTCTCGGTGTCCAGCGCCCCGCTCAGCAGCTGCTCGACCGCACCGCTGACCACCTCGTAGGCGTTCGGCGTGGCGTAGTCGAGGTAGGGCACCAGGCCCGCCGAAGCCGACGCCGACTGCCAGGCGTCGAAAACCTCCTTCTGCAGCCCGGTCGCGGGCTGCTGGGCGGCATCGAGCACCGGCAGGTTCGCCGTTTCGCCGAGTACCTTCATCGCCTCCGGTGAGGTGATGAAGTTGAGGTACGCGGCGGCCGCGTCCGGGTTCTTGCTCTTCGAGCTGATCGCCCACGGCAGGCCGGTGCCGCCGGTGATCGACTCGCCGGGCGGGCGCAGGAAGCCGGCCGAGTCGCCCATGGCGGCCTTGAGGTCCGGCGTCAGCCAGGTGCCGTTGATGTGGAAAACGCCCTCGCCCTTGGCGAAGTTGGCCCACGAATCGTCGTTCTTCAACCCGGCGAACCCCGGCGTCAGGTAACCCTGGCCCGCCCAGTCCAGCAGCTGCCGGGCGGCGGCCCGGTTGGCGTCGGTCGGCCAGCTCGCCTCCGGACGGCCGGTGGCCAGCGCGATTTCCGCGGCGGGCTGGGAATGCCGGTGCATGGCCACGCCGAACAGGTACGGCCCGGCGCTCTTCTCCAGGTTGCCGAACTGGATGGGCAGCTGCCCGGCGGCCTTCGCCTTGGCCAGCGCGGCGTCGAACTCGGCCCAGGTGGTCGGCGGCGTCAGGCCCAGCTCGGCCAGCTTCGTCTTGTTGTAGAAGATGCCGACCAGCTCACCGGTCTGCGGCACGCCGTACAACTTGCCCTCACCGAGGGCATCCCCACTGTCCGGATAGGACGCCAGGCGGCGCACGGACTCCGGGTAGCGGTTCGTCCAGCCGTACGCCTGCGCGTACCCGTCCAGCGGCACCAGCAGGCCGGCCTTGACAAACGCACCCATGTCCTGCTTGCCGTTGTTGACCTGCGCGATGTCGGGTGCCTCGTTGCCGCTCAGCCCCAGCTTCACCGTGTTGCGCAGGTCGTCGAACGACCGCGCCACGCGGTTGATCCTGATGTTCGGATGGGCGCGCTGGAACTGCTCGTTCAGCCGGGTGATCTGCTCTTCCTGGCCCGCCCGGGTTTCCTGGTCCCAGACGGTGAGCGTCACCTCGCCCATCGCGGCCACGTCGGTGCGGACCTCCCCGGCCGGGCGGTCGGCGGGCCGGTCGGACGAGCCGCCGGGCGCGCAGGCGGCCAGTGCGAAGGCCGCGAGAACGAGTGCGGTGGAGGAACGGCGTTTCACGATATGCCTCGCAATCCGATCGTGGCGCTGGCCCGGCGCACCTGGGTGCTGCCCCGCTCGGGCAGCAGTTCGCTGAGAAAGGCGTAACCCCGCAGATCCCGCTCGTCGCGGCGGCCGACCAGCCGCCACCACGCGGCGATGTCACCCCAGCCGGGTGCCGACTGGGAACCGCCGAAGTGCTGAACCGACAACGCGGCGCAGAGATTGGCGAAGTGCACCCGGTCGGCCAGCGGCCAGCCGGCCAGCGTGCCCAGCACGAACCCGGCGCCGAACACGTCACCCGCGCCGGTCGGGTCCAGCGCCGCCACGTTGAGCCCGCCGACGTCGGCTTCCTCGCCGGTGGCCGAATCCACCGCGTACGCCCCGCGCGGCCCGCGCGTGACCACCACCGCGGGCACGATCTCGGCAAGCTTGGCGGCCGCGCTGCGCACGTTGTCGGTGCGGGTGTAGCGGGTGGCTTCCACGCTGTTGGGCAGCACCACGTCGTAGCCTTCGAGCAGCTGGCGCAGCATCGCCGGTTCCCACCGCTGCGTCGGATCCCAGCCGACGTCGGCAAAAAGCAGCGCGCCGTTGCGCTTGGCGGTGCGCACCCACTCGTCGTCGTGCAGATCGACGTGGACGAAGCAGGCGCGCGTCGGCGGCGGCGGGTTGAGCAGGTCGTCGGCGCTGATCGGCGCGGGATGGCCGTGGGTGACCATGCTGCGGTCCTTCTCCACCGCCATGGACACGGTCAGCGGTGAGTGCCAGCCGTAGAACCGGCGCGAATGCGACAGGTCCACGCCCTCCTGGTTGGCCAGCACGTCCCAGCAGAAGTCCCCGTAGGCGTCCTCGCCGAACGCCGCGGCCAGCCCGGTGCGCATCTGCAGCCGCGACAACGCGACCGCCAGGTTCGCGATGCCGCCGGGGCTGGAGCCGAGCCCGGTGGCCCACACCTCGGTGCCCGGCTCGGGCAGCTGCGGCAGGCCGGTGAAGATGATGTCGAGGAACACCGTGCCGGACAGCAGGATGTCGAGCGCCGGCGGATCTCCCGCGCTCGTCCTGGCACCCGCGTCGAGATCGATCGTCACGTCACCGACCGTCCTGCCACCGCCACCGCCACCGCAGTCACCGTTGCCACCACCGCCGGCGGCACCGTTGTCGTCGTTCCCTGGAGTCACCGCGCCTCCTTCACCGGGTCCCGGCAGTCTGCACCCTTTTGAAAGGAAATGACAACTGCCCGTGCAGAGAAATGACTGATAATGTCCACCTCGTGCTACCCCAGCGCCGGTACTCGGAGATCGTGCGATGCCTGACCCGCGACGGGTCGGCGTCGATCGCCGTGCTGGCGGAGCAGCTGCAGACCAGCGCGGCCACCATCCGGCGCGACCTGATCTCGCTGGAACGCGACGGGGTGCTGACCAGGGTGCACGGCGGTGCCGTGCTCAACCCGTCGGCCGAGCTGCCGTTCGACCTGGTGGCGGGTACCGACCAGAGCGGCAAGGCGGCCATCGCGGCGGCCGCGGCGAAGCTGGTCCGCGACGGCGAGGTGCTGCTGCTCGACATCGGCACCACCGTGCACCAGCTGGCCAAGCACCTGCACGGCAGGCGGATCACCGTGGTGACCAGCAATCTGGCGGTCTACGACGAGTTCGCCGACGACCACGCGGTCGAACTGCTGCTGCTCGGCGGGCTGGTGCGGCGCAACTACCGGTCGATGGTCGGCTTCCTGACCGAGGACGCGCTGCGGCAGGTGCGTGCCGACCGGCTGTTCGTCTCGGCCTCCGGCGTCGGGCGGGACGGGGCGCTGATGGACGACACGGTGGTCGAGGTGCCCGGCAAGCGCGCCATGCTGGCCGCCGCCGGGCAGGTGGTGCTGCTGGCGGAGGCGCGCAAGTTCCCCGGCGCCGGCATGGCCAGGGTGTGCGGGCCCGAGGAGCTGGACGTGCTGGTGACCAACGCGGGGGCGAGCCCGGAGACGCTCGCCGTGATGCGTGAGGCGGGCGTGGAGGTGCACGAGGTATGAGGCTGGCGATCCTGGGTGGCGGCGGGTTCCGGGTGCCGCTGGTGCACGCCAGTCTGCTGGCCGATCCCGCGCGGCTGGTGACCGAGCTGGTGCTGCACGACGTGCGGCCGGAGCGGCTCGCCGCGATCGGCGCGGTGCTCGACCAGCAGGCCGCGGGCGCCGCGTGGCGGCCGCGCATCACCACCACCACGTCACTCGGCGAGGCACTGTCCGATGTGGACATGGTGTTCTCGGCGATCAGGGTGGGCGGGCTGGAGGGCCGCAGCGTGGACGAGCGGGTCCCGCTCCGGCACGGCCTGCTCGGCCAGGAAACCGTGGGGCCGGGCGGGATCTGCTACGCCCTGCGCACGGTGCCGGTCGCGCTGGACATCGCCAGGACGGTGGCCGAGCGCGCGCCCGACGCGTGGGTCATCAACTTCACCAATCCGGCCGGTGTGGTCACCGAGGCGATGTCGGCGGTGCTGGGCGACCGCGTGATCGGCATCTGCGACTCGCCCGTCGGGCTGTGCCGCCGGGTGGCCCGCGCACTGGGCGTCGACGCGGCCAGTGCGTCGTTCGACTACGTGGGCCTCAACCACCTGGGCTGGCTGCGGCGCGTGCTGGTCGGCGGTCGTGACGTGCTGCCGGGCTTGTTCGACTCGCCCGCGCTGACCTCTTTCGAAGAGGGCAAGCTGTTCGGTGCGCGGTGGCTGCGGACACTGGGCGCGGTGCCCAACGAGTACCTGCACTACTACTACTTCGCCAGGGAAACGCTGGCGCAGATGGGCGTCCAGGAAACCACCCGCGGCGAGTTCCTCCGTGAACAGCAACGCACCTTCTACGCCGACGCGGCGCGGGACCCTGGCTCGGCGCTTTCGCGCTGGCAGGAAACCCGCGCCGAACGCGAACGCAGCTACCTGGCGGAAGGCCGGGCCGTCGCGGGCGCGGGCGAACGCGACACCTGCGACACCGACGGCGGTGGGTACGAGGAGGTCGCGCTGCGGTTGATGCACGCGATCGCGGGCAACGAGGACGCGTCGCTGATCCTGAACGTGCGAAACCGGGGCGCGGTGGCAGGCCTGGACGAGGACGCCGTGGTGGAGGTCCCGTGCGTGGTGGACGGCAACGGCCCGCGCGCCCTGGCGGTCGGCCAGGTGCGCCCGACCGAACTGGGGCTGATGCAGCAGGTGAAAGGCGTTGAACGCGCCACCATCGAGGCCGCCGTCACCCGGCGCCGCTCGTCGGCTCTCCTGGCGCTGGGCTCGCACCCGCTGGTGGACTCGGTCGCCGCCGCCAGCCAAGTACTGGACGACTACGTAACCGCCTTCCCCGACCTCGCCGACCTGTCCTGAGCCGGTTTTCTTTGAGTGGCCGAGATGATGCGCTTTGAAGCGGTGCTGAATAGGGCGTTATACAGACGGGAGCACGCGGCCGGTCACCTCGCCGAACCCGATCCGGGTGCCGTTGGGGCCGGGCGCGCTGGCGGTGATCGTGACCTCGTCGCCGTCGAGCAGGAAGGTTCGGGCCTCCCCGCCGACGGTCAGGGGTTCCGCGCCGCCCCAGGCGAGTTCCAGGAAGGAGCCCCGCTCCCCCTTCGCCGCGCCGGAGACGGTGCCTGAGGCGAAGAGGTCCCCGGTGCGCGCCGAAGCACCGTTGATCGTCAGGTGCGCCAGCATCTGCGCGGGCGACCAGTACATCTCCCGGTACGGCGGGCGGCTGACCTCCTCCCCGTTCCACCGCACCACCAGCTCGACGTCCAGCCCCCACGACGCGCTCTCCCGCAGGTACGGCAGCGGCTCCGGATCGGCCTGCCCCGGCAGCGGCACCCGCGCGCCCTCCAGCGCCAGCACCGGCACCACCCACGGCGAGATCGAGGTCGCGAAGCTCTTGCCCAGGTTCGGCCCCAGGGGCACGTACTCCCAAGCCTGGATGTCCCGCGCCGACCAGTCGTTGACCAGCACCACCCCGAACACGTGCCGCGCGAAGTCGTCGGGCCGGATCGGGGTGTTCGGCGGGGTGCCCGTACCCACCACAAAACCGAGTTCCGCTTCGATGTCGAGGCGCGTGCTCGGGCCGAACACCGGCGCGGGCTCCGAAGGCGACTTGCGCTGCCCGGACGGGCGCACGATGCCGGTCCCGGACACCACCACCGTGCCCGCCCGGCCGTGGTAGCCCACCGGCAGGTGCTTCCAGTTCGGCAGCAGCGGCTCGGCGCCCGGCCGGAACAGCCTGCCCACATTGGACGCGTGGTGCTCCGAAGCGTAGAAGTCCACGTAGTCGGCGACTTCGAACGGAAGGTGCATCCGCACGTCGTCCACCGCGTGCACGACGTCGGCGGGCAGTTCCCCGCGAACCAGGTCGGTGATCCGCGAACGCACCGCCACCCACCGGTCGTACCCCTGCGCCATGAACGGGTTCAGGGTCGGCGCCGCGAACACGTCGTCACCCAGGGCGGCGGCCAGGTCGACGACGGAATCCCCGACACGCACGCCCACCCGGGGCGCCGAACCCCCGGCCGAGAACACCCCGTAGGGCAGGTTGTCCGGGCCGAACAGCGAATCGTGCGGGATCATCGTTCTCCTCGGTCCGGGCCCAGCAGGCCCAGTGCGGTCAGTTCGGCCAGTGGTTCCTCGATGCTGCACGTGCCGAACGAGGTGAACCACGAGCGGGCGATCGCGACCCGCTCCGGTGTCCACTCGCGAATCCGGGCGGTGACCACGTCGGCGTCCCGCTCGGCCAGGAGCGCTTCGACCCGTTCCTCTCCCCCGTTCCGCACCGCGGCGTCGGTGGCCAGCAACAGGTTCAGGAAGCCGTGCTGATCGAAGCCGGTCTCCGGATCGGTGTTGCGCAGCGCGTGGTGCAGACCGGCGGTGGCCTTGAACGGAACCCCGGCCCGGACCGCCGCGCACACCGAGGAAGCCAGTTCCGCTTCCGACGGGTAGAGATCCGCCGTCACCCCGCCGGTCCGGAACTTGGCCCGGTACGGCGTTCCCGCCAGCGAAGCCAGCACCTGGAGCCGCCGTTCGTCACGCGGGATCTCAACGTACACGTCACCGTCCAAACCGGACGGCAAGGCCCCGGCGATCTCCCAGGCCACCACGCGCACACCCATCGCCGCCGCCCGCGCGCGAACCGCCGGCACCCGGTCCGGGCCACCCGGGAACGTCAGCGCGACCGCGGGCCGGGCGTCGCCCAAGGAGTCCAACATGGACTCGGCCAGCACGAGCGGGCCGACCATTCCGGCGTACCACGCCCGGCGATGTCCGAAGTGGGCGGTCAACGCGTCGGGCAAACTGGCCGAGCCGGGCGGAAACACCGCGGCGTCGTCGAAAAGCCCCTCCGTCAGCGCTTTCATGCTTCCCTCGGGACCCGCAGGAACGACAGCATGATCGCCGAGACCACCAGGCAGCCGATCGGGAAGTACAGGCCGACGGTCACGTCGGTCTCCGTGGCCGCCAGCCCGATCGCGTACGGGCCGAAGAACCCGCCCAGCGCGGCGATCGAGTTGATCCCGGCGAGGCCGACCGCGGTGTGCTCCTTGGACAGCACCTTCGCGGCCATCGCCCAGTACGGCGCCAGGTAGCCGAGCACACCGACCGCCGCCAGCGACAGGCTGATCAGCGACAGCACCGGCGTGGTCTTGAACAGGATGGCGCCGAGGAAGCCGACCGCGGCCACCAGGACCAGCGCGATGACGTGCAGCTTGCGCTCACCGGTTCGGTCGGAGTTGCGTGCCAGCAACAACATCCCGACCGCGCCGACGACGTACGGCACCGCGCCCAGCAGGCCGATGTTGGTCGACGAGTACGCCGGGTCCAGCTGCTTGACGATCAACGGCAGGAAGAAGGTCAGCCCGTAGAGCCCGCAGGCGATGAACAGGTTCGCCACCGCCAGGTGCAGCACCTTGCCGTTGCGAACCGCCCGCAGCTGCCCGAGAAAGGTCTCCTTCCGTTCCGGCTGGTACTCCTTGTCGATCTCCGACTGCAACCAGCCGCTCTCCTCCTTCGAGAGGAACCGCGCGTCGGCGGGCTTGTTCGGCAGGTAGAGCAGCGTGAGCACGCCGATCAGCACCGCGGGCGCGCCCTGGAGCACGAAGACCCACTGCCAGCTGCTCATGTCCAGCCAGTGCACGTGGTCGAGGATCCAGCCGCCGCTCAGGCTGCCCAGCACCAGCGCGATCGGCTGAGCCAGCGCCAGCGTGGCGATGGCGCGGCCGCGCTCACGCCCGCGGAACCACAGCGTCAGGTACAGCAGCAGGCCGGGGAACAGCCCGGCTTCGGCGATGCCCAGCAGGATCCGGGCGATCAGCAACTGGGTCACGTCGGCGACGAACCCGGTCAGCACGGTGACGATGCCCCAGCTGATGGCGATCCTGGACAGCCACAGCCGGGCGCCCACCTTCTTCATGATCATGTTGCTCGGGATCTCGAAGACCACGTACGCCAGGAAGAAGATCGCCGAGGCGATGCCGAAGGTGGCCGCGTCGATGGCCAGCTCGGTGGCCATGCCGAGCTGGGCGTAGCCGATGTTGGCGCGGTCCATGTAGTTGAAGATGTAGAGCAGCCCGACGATCGGCATGATCCGCACGGCCACCTTGCGGATGGTGCGCTTGCCGAGTTCGGAGTCCGCCGCGGCGGCGGGGGTGGCGGGCAGGGACATGGGTTCTCCTCGACGTTGAGTGAAATCCGGGGCGGGCTCAGCCCGCGGCCGCGGCGTGGCCGGCGATCCGGCCGAAGGTGACGGCGTTGGCGACGGCGTTCCCGCCGCCCACGTAACGGTTTCCGAGCACACCGGCGCCCGCCTCGCCCGCGGCGTAGAGCCCGGGCACGCGGTTCCCGCGCTCGTCGAGCACGGCGGCACCGGCGTCGATCTCCAGCCCGGCGTGGGTGCAGACCAGTTCCGCGGGCACCGTGCGCGCGGCGTAGAACGGGGCCTGGCCGATGGGTTCCGGCGGTCGCGTGATGCCCTTCGCGGACAGGGACCGGTGCCGGAGGAACTCCGCGTCTTCCCCGCCCGCGGGCAGTCCGGCGTTCCAGCGGTCGAGCGTGGCTCGCAGCCCGGCGGCGGGCACGCCCATCTTCCCGGCCAGTTCCTCCGGCGTGTCCGCGCGCAGCGTGCGGCCCGCTTCGGCTTCGGCGAGCACGTGCTCGGCGTTCCAGTGCGCGTACCCGCCGGGCAGCCCGGTCCTGGCGCGCTCGTCGAAGACCATCCACACCGGACCCGGCTGGGCGTCGATGATCCCGCTCGACACGGCGTAGGAGGCGTCCTCGTCCATGAACCGGCGGCCGTGCCGGTTCACCAGCACGCGCGACACCGGCGGGAAACCGGACTGCCAGTGGTGCAGCCGCTGGAAGTAGGCGGTGGGCAGCAGCAGGCCCCAGCCCTCCCCCGCGATGGCAGCACCGACCTGGGCACCGAAGCCGAAGTGATCACCGCGCGAACCTTCCGCGGCGACCACAAAAAGGTCACCACCGGCCGCGACGGCCGACGGGTAGTACCGCTCCAGCAAGCTCGGCTCCCGCGCGAATCCGCCGCTGGCCACCACCACCGCGCCCGCGTGCACCTCGATCCCGTCCGCGACCACCCCGGTGACCCGGCCGTCGTCGACCAGCAGCCGCTCGACGCGGGTGTTCGGCACGATGTCCACTCCGGACTTCCGGCTCGCCCCGGCGAGCACCTGGACCACACCGTAACCCTGGTCCTTCGGCACGTGCCCGCGCCAGACGTCCTCCACCCCGGCCCTGGTCAGGCCGGGCGTGTGCGCGTCGTGGGACACCCGCGCCGGGATCTCGACGCCGAGTCCGATCAGCCATTCGACGGCGGGCCCGGCCTGCTCGCAGAAGGTGCGCACCAACCCGGGTTTCAGCTGCCACTGGTTGAGGTCCTGGTAGTGCTGGAAGAACTTCTCGGCCGAGTCGGTGATGCCGAGTTCGGCCTGCACGCTGGTGCCCGCCGCGGTGAGCATGCCCGCCGACAACTGCGTGGAGCCGCCGAGTTCGCGTTCCGACTCGAACAGCAGCACCGACGCACCACGCTCGGCGGCGGAAACCGCGGCGGCCAGCCCCGCGCCGCCACCGCCGATCACGACAACGTCGATTCGCTCCGTCATCCCAGCTCACCTCCCGATTCGGCGACGATGCGGTGGTAGAGGCCGTTGGACACCAGCCCACCGTCCACAGTGACCTCACTGCCGGTGAGGTAGGTGGACCGGTCCGACAGCAGGAAGAGCACCGCGTCGGTGATCTCGTCCGGCGTGGCCATGCGACCGGCCGGGATGCTGGCCACCGCCGCCGAGACGAATGTGTCAGCGCCGTCGAGCAACGCGGTCCCGACCAGTCCGGGGTGCACCGAGTTGACCCGGATGCCCCAGCGCGCGAAGTTGCCCGCGGCCGATTTGGACAGTCCGGTCAGCCCCCACTTGCTCGACGAGTACGCGGGTGAGAAGTAGCCGATCTGCCCGGAAATCGACGAGATGTTGACGATCGAGCCGCCGCCGGAGTCGCGCAGCAGCGGGGCCGCCGCACGCATGCCGTGGAAGGGACCCGTGAGATTGACCGCCAGCACCCGATCCCAGATTTCCGGGGTGGTGTCGAGGAATTCGAGCCGCCGCGAGATGCCCGCGTTGTTGACCAGCCCGCCGAGCGAGCCCAGTTCGGCGCGAATCCGCCCGACGACGGCAGTCCACTGAACCGGATCGGTCACGTCCAGCCGGAATTCCGAAACCGCACCACCAGCCGTGCGGATTTCCGCGGCGACCGGTGCGGTGTCGGCGACATCGGCGACGCAGACGTGAACCCCGCGGGCGGCCAGCGCGCGGGCGTGGTTGGCGCCCATGCCGCCCGCCGCGCCGGTGATCAGCACAACGTCCGGATAGGACACCGGCTCGTGGTGCTCAGACATGCCGTGAACCGCCGTCCACGGCCAGGCTGTGGCCTGTGACGTACCGGGCGCTGTCCGAGAGCAGGAACAGCAGCACACCGACGACCTCTTCCGGCGAGCCGATGCGGTGCAGCGGAACGGCGTCGAGCGCCTTGGCCAGCGCGGGCGCGTCGTCCTGGATCCAGCGGGTCATCTCGGTGTCGATGTACCCTGGCGCGATCGCGTTGACCCGGATGCCCTGGTCGCCCAGCTCGACGGCGAGCGATTCGGTCAGGTGCGCGACGGCCGCCTTGGACGAGCAGTAGGCCCCGCGGCCGCGGCGGACCCGCACCGCGGAGACCGACGACATGTTCACGATGGCACTGCCGGGATGCATGTGCGCGGCGGCGGCCTGCGCGCCGAACAACACGCCCTCGACGTTGACCGCGAGCGTGGCGCGGATCTGCTCCGGCGTGATGTCGGCGATTTCGGCGAACGGGAAGATCCCGGCGTTGTTGACCCAGAAGTCGATGCGGCCGAACTCGTCGATGGCGCGCTGCGCGAGCGCGACGTGGTCCTCGGCCTTCGTGACATCGAGCTGGGCGGCGATGATCCGGCCCGGCTTGGCTTCCAGCGCCTCGACCGGCGCCTGGTCGTTGAGTTCGGCGGCGGTGGCCGTCATCGCGTCACCGTCGAGGTCGCCACCGACCACGTCGACCCCTCGGGCCAGCAACCCGGCGGCGAAGCGCGCGCCCATCCCCCGTGCCGCGCCGGTGATCACCGCGACCTTGCCGGGGAACTCCGGGTACAGCGCGGTCACCGGCTGGTGCAGGACCCGTCCGGGGCCGGTCGGGACGAGGTCGGTCATCGGGTTTTTCTCCTTGTGGTGGTGGGGGTTCAGGCGTCGCGGTGCACGGCGCGCCGCCGGACGCGCCAGCCGTCGCCGGTGCGCGCGAGTTCGTCGGCGAGCACGGTCAGCCGGTGCAGCCGCGACGGTCCGGTGATCTGCAGGTAGGCACGCACGAGCAGGGTGTCCGGGTCGCCGCCGGGCCGGACCTCGATCGTGCTGACCACGTGCCGCAGCGTTTCGCCGGACTCGGCGCAGCTCTGGTGGAACCGCTCGGCGAAGGCGGTGAGCATGGCGGTGCCGATCGCCGGTTCGGGATAGCTCGGCGACCGGAATTCCCCGTCCGGGGTGAAGGTCGCCGCCCAGTCCGCCGCGCGGCCCTCGTCGATGGCGTGGCTCTGCGCGCCGTAGAGCTGGTGCACGGCCATCACCTCGTGTGCCGGCACGGTCATGCTTGGCTCCTTCACTGGAACGTGCTATATTCGCACGCGGCGTGCTAATATGTCGCAACGGTAAGCCGCACCCGGTTCGTCGTCAAGGGAGTCCTGTGTCCGTGGTCGACTCGAGTTCCGCCCGTGACCTGCCCGGATCGGGGCTGTCGAAGACGCTCCACAACGGACTGGAGGTGCTGGAGCTGCTGGTGGCGCACCCCGGCGGGCTCAGCCTCACCGAGATCGCCGACGGCATCGGCGTGCACCGGACGGTGGCGCACCGGCTGGTGCGGACGCTGGAGGCGCACCACCTGTGCCGCCGCGACCGGTACAAGCGGATCACCCTGGGCGCCGGGCTGGTGCGGCTGGCGGAGCCGGTCGAGCAGGACCTGCGGACGCTGGCGCGGCCGGTGCTGGAGGAGCTGACCGAGACCGCGCAGGCGTCGGCGCACCTGGTCGTGCGCGAAGGGCCGGACCAGGTGCGGATGCTGATGATCGTGGAACCGCGGCGGGCGCGGATGCACGTGTCGTTCCGGACCGGGCAGCTGGACCCGATCGACCGCGGCTCGGCGGGCCTGGCCCTGCTGGCCGCCGGGCCGCCGCGCGACGGGGAGCGCGAAGCCGTGACGCTGGCGCGCGAGCGGGGTTTCGCGGTGTCCAGCGGGGAAATCGCTTCGGGCATCACCGGCATCTCGGCGGTGGTGCCGACCGGCCGGGAGGACACCAGCATCGGCCTGTCGCTGTTCGACGCGCCCAACCCGGGGGAACTGGGCCGCCTGGTGGTCGACGCGGCACGCCGCCTTGGCGACCTGCTCCACTGAGCCGCGGTCCCGCAAGATGGGGACGTGACGAAGATCCGAATCCGTGCCGCCCGGCCCGCCGAGTTCGAAGCCGTCGCCGGGTTGCGGTGGCGCTGGGTGGCCGAGCAGGACGGCCTTCCTGACACCGGCCGCGACGCGTTCGTAGGCGAGTTCGCTCAGTGGACCAAGGAAAACGCGGCCACCCACCGCTGCCTCGTCGTGCTGCGCGAGGACGAGGTGATCGGGATGGGCTTTCTCGCGATCACACCACGCGTGCCGACGCCGCGGGCGTTCGAGCGGGCATCCGGTGACGTGCAGTGCGTGTACGTCGTGCCGGAAGCTCGCGACGGCGGCGTAGGCGGCCAGCTGATCGAGGCGCTCCTCCGCCTGGCCGACGACCTCGGCCTGGAGCGGGTCACCGTGCACTCGTCAGCACGCGCGATCCCGGCGTACGAGCGGTGTGGTTTCGCGGCCTCGCCGAAGCTCCTGCAGTTGACCGGTTCCGGCCATCGGGCCACCCGCTCCCCCGTCCGGCCCGAGAATTCCTGACCGGACGAGCAACCGGAAAGCGGGGAACGTGTGATGAAGCGGTGGGCGACGACCTTGGTGCCCCTGGTACTGGCCACGGGGCTCAGCGCCCCGGCGGCGGCCGCGCCGGCGAGCGCGGCCTGCCAGTACCCGGCCGAGGTGCTGGACCTGGCCAACTGGTACATCGGCCTCCCGATCGGCGACGACGAGAAGCCGCTCAACGTCGAGCAGCCCGAGCTGGCCACGTACGCGGTCGATCCGTGGTTCACCCCGACCGAGGCCTGCGACGGCGTCCAGTTCCGCGCCGCGGTCAACGGGGTGACCACCAGCGGGTCGAACTACCCGCGCTCCGAACTCCGCGAGATGGACGGCAGCGAGAAAGCCGCGTGGCCGGCCAAGTCGGGCACCCACACGATGACCATCGACCAGGCGATCACCGCCGTGCCCGCGGACAAGCCGCACGTGGTCGCCGGGCAGATCCACGACTCCGAGGACGACGTGTCGGTGTTCCGGCTGGAAGGCCGCAAGCTGTACGTCACCGACGGCGACACCAGCGACCACCACCTGATCACCGACGACTACGAGCTCGGCACCCGGTTCGAAGCGAAGTTCGTGGTCAGCGACGGCGAGATCAAGGCGTACTACAACGGCGAACTGCAGACCACCCTGCCCGCCTCCTTCTCCGGCGGGTACTTCAAGGCCGGCGCGTACACCCAGGCCAACTGCGACAAGTCGGCCCCGTGTGACGACGGCAACTACGGCGAGGTCGAGGTCTACGGCCTCACCGTGACGCACGAGGACTAGTCCTACGCTGGAGGTCCTCCTGCCCGGGCACCGAAAGCGAGGATCGATGGCACGTGAGCCGTTTCCGCTGCGAGGCCGGACCGCGCTCGTCACCGGGGTGAGCCGGCGGGCGGGCATCGGGTTCGCCATCGCCAGGACCATGGCTTCCTACGGCGCGAACCTGGTGCTGCACCACTACCGGCCGCACGACGAGCAGCAGGACTGGGGCGCGGACGACCTTGGTGCCGTGCTCGCCGGGGTCCGCGACCACGCCCTGCCGGACGCGACGATCACCGACCTGCACGCCGACCTCGCCGACCCGCTCGCCCCGGACCGGTTGCTGGCGGCGGCGGGCCCGGTGGACGTGCTGGTCTGCAACCACGCCCTGACCGGGGAGGACGGTCCGCTGGGCGCGCTCACCGCGCACGAGCTGGACCGCCACTGGGTGGTGAACGCGCGGTCGTCGATCCTGCTGGCGCAGGCGTTCGCCGCACAGCACGTGCCGGGGCGGGACGGCCTGGTGGTGTTCATGACCTCCGGCCAGGCACTGGGCCCGATGCCCGGCGAGGTCGCCTACGCCGCCTCGAAGGCGGCGCTCGCCGGTATCACCACAACGCTGGCCGACCAGCTGGCGGACGAGGGGATCCGGGTCAACACGGTCAACCCCGGCCCGGTCGACACCGGTTACCTGACCGAGGAGATGTGGCGGACCGTCCAGCCCATGTTCCCGTTCGGCCGCTTCGGCAAGCCGGACGACCCGGCCCGGCTCATCGCCTGGCTCGCCACGGACGAGGCCCGCTGGATCACCGGCCAGGTCCTCAATACCGAAGGCGGCTTCGCCCGCTGGCGCCCCCGCGGCAATTGACCGCTACCCAGCCCGCCACATTCGCGCCCTTCCCTGCCCCGGGCCACAGCCAAAAACACGGGAGTGGCCCAGGAGCGCAGGCAACATTTCCGGTGAGCCTCCGATTACCGTTCGCGTGAGCGTCGCGCCCAGTCGTCGAACTTGGTGAGCGGGAGGCCGAGTTCGGCCGCGAACTCCGGGCGGGCGGGCTGTCCCACGAGGTTCAGCCACTCGAGCGAAGCACCCATCGGCGGCATCCCGCCGGCGACGGCTTCGTCCTCGGTCATGTCCGGCGCGGACAACGGTGTTTCCCAAGCATCGGACAGGATTTCGGCGATCCGCTTCATCGGCAGGTAGTCGCCCGCCAGCTCCAGCTCGACCTGGTGGAAGCGCTCCGGCTCGGTGATCGCCGCGGCGGCCGCGGCGCCGATGTCGTCCACCGCGATCAGCGACAGGTGGGTCGTCGGCTTGAGCACGGTCACCAGCCCGCCCTCGAGGCCACGCGGAAACATGTACCGCATCGACGGCAGGAAGTTCTCCATGAAGGTCGCCGGCTTGAGCAGCGTCCAGCGGGCGAAACCGGCGTCACGAAGCCGGTCCTGGATCGTGGTTTTCGCCTGGAACGACGGTTCCAGCGTGCCCCAGCGGCCTTCGGCCCAGGCCGGTTCCGCGGTGTGCTGCCCGGCACCGGAAACGGAGGTGTGCACGAACTGCGGCACCCCGGCGGCCTTCGCGGCTTCGATCAGGTTGACACCCTGGGCCTGTTCCCCGGCGAAGTCGAAGCCGCCGTCGCGGATGCCGGGCATCTGCACGGAGAACACCGCACGGACGCCCTCGGCGGCCCGCCGCACGGACTCGCGGTCGTGCAGATCGCCGGTGACCAGTTCGGCGCCGAGCGCCTCGATCGCCTTGGCACGACCGGGATCGCGCACCAAGGCGCGGACGGGCACCCCGGCCGCGAGCAGGGCGCGGGCGGTGGCCCCGCCCTGCCCGCCGGTGGCGCCGGTGACCAGGACGGGGGCGGAATCAGTGGACATGACACTCCTCGAGCGAAGGGGTTCGACTAAACGGCGGGGCCCGCCACTTAGCTTCCGCTACGATACGGCGGGGCCCGCCACTTAGCAAACCCGGAGGTCAGGCCATGCCGGAACACCAGCGTGCGGACGCGAGGCGCAACTACGCGCGCATCCTCGCGGTGGCCGAGGAAGAGGTCGCCGCCCACGGCGCCGCGGCCTCGCTCGAACAGATCGCGCGCACCGCCGGGGTCGGCTCGGCGACCGTGCGCCGCCACTTCCCCACCCGCCACGCCCTGCTCGAAGCCGTGTCCCACCAGCGGATCGAGGCGCTGAGCGACCGCGCCCGCGAACTGACCGGCCGCGGCGACAGCCGGGACGCGCTGCTCGAATGGCTGGGCGAGGTGGTCGCCTACTCCGCCACCGCGCGGGGCCTGGCGGCGGCGCTGGCCTACGACGTGCCCGACCCGGTGCACGAGAACTCGTGCGCGGCCATGCTGGAAGCGGCGGCCGCCCCGCTGCTGGACCGCGCCGTGCGGGATGGTGCGGTACCGGCGGAGGTCACCTTCACCGACCTGATCACGCTGATCGTCGGCATCGTGCTCGCCACCGAGCACCGCCCCGACCCGGCCGCCGCGGACCGCCTGTTCCGGCTGGCCGTCGCCGGGCTGTCGCCGCTTACCGGAGGACGTCCACGGTGAGGGCGGAGCCACCGGCGCCGAGGCGCAGGGCGACCGAGCCCGCCGGTGCGTCCGAGTCGATCTCCGGGT
Source organism: Amycolatopsis albispora (assembly GCF_003312875.1). Taxonomy (NCBI): domain Bacteria; kingdom Bacillati; phylum Actinomycetota; class Actinomycetes; order Pseudonocardiales; family Pseudonocardiaceae; genus Amycolatopsis; species Amycolatopsis albispora. The sequence continues at coordinate 1,530,895 of NZ_CP015163.1, read as the reverse complement.
AGTCGTCGCTGGCGACGGTGAGGCGCAGCGTGTGCCCGGCGGCGAGGCGGTGGTGCACCGGCCAGAGGTCCACTGTGGTCCGATACCACTGTCCTGAATGGACGGGGGCGGGCGCGGTGTGACCGTGGCGGTGACTGAGTTTCAGCCAGCCCGCGGAAACCCGGGTCGTGCTGCCGTCGGGCGCGACGTCCTCCAGCACCGCGGCCAGGTTTCCGTCCGAGGCCGTCACCGAGGCCTCGATTTCCGCCTTCGGCCGGCCCGCGAGCACGAGGTCCCGCCGCAGCGGCGGGGTGCCGAAGGTGAGCTTCTCCCCCGGTTCCGCGGGCGTGGTCTCCGTGTTGACGCGGTATTCGCGCGTGCCCGGCGCGCCCGGCGACCTGGCCAGTTCGCCCGCGGTGGTCAGCGCGAACCGGGTCCTGTCCGCTTCGGCGGGCGGCCAGTCGCTGAATGCCCGCCAGCCTTCGTCCGGAGTGCCGTGCGAGGTGACCTTCGCGGGCGGCAGTGGCGCGCGCCGTCCGCCGAGCCACCGGTCGAACCACGCCAGGTACTCGCCGGGGCCGATCCCGGCGGGCTGCCCGGCCGGGAGGCCGTGCTCCCACGGCCCGGACACCAGCCACACGTTTTCCCTGCGGGCCTGGAAGTTCTCCACCATGCCACCGCGGTACCGGTCGCGCCAGCCATTGATCTCCAGCACCGGAATGTCCAATTCGGACCAACGGTCCTTGACGCTGCGCTCGCGCCAGAAGTCGTCGTAGTACGGGTGTTCGGCGTAGGTGCGCAGGGTGTCCGGCGCGACCTGCCGCTGCCAGTCGCGAATGCGCGCCGAGTAGATGCCGCCGCGGTAGATGGTGTTCTCGTACCAGTCGGAGATGCCGTTGACCGGGATGATCGTCTCCAGGTGCGGCGGCTTGCTGGTGGCCACCAGCAGCGCCGCGTGCGCGCCGTAGCTGACGCCGAGCTGCCCGATCCGGCCGGTCGACCACGGGCGCGCGGCCAGCCATTCGATCACGTCGTGGTTGTCGGCCTGCTCCTGGGCGCTGAACGGGTCGATCCGCCCCGGCGAGGCACCGGAGCCGCGCGCGTTGCAGGACAGCACGTTGTACCCGCGCCGCACGAAATACGCCGATTCGGCGGCGAGCTGGTCGAGATTGTCGTACGCGTTGAAGTCGTAGACGATGCCGGGAAACCGCCCGGAGACGGGCTTCCCGGCCGCGTCCGCCGGGCGGTGCAGGCGGCAGGCGAGATGACCGCCGTCGCGCAGTGGCACCGGGAGCGCTTCGCTGTGCACCTCGTGGACGGCGGGCCGCTCGTACCCGAAGAACGACCGCGCCGCACCCGCCGGGGCGGCGCACAACGATCCGGCGGCCACGATCGTGGCCATCAGCACGAGCAGGCGCTTCATCGCATCTCCTCACCGTCGACAGCTCCCGACTCTGGGCGCCGGAACCAGCGAGGTCAAGCAAGGGTTTCGCATGCACTGATGCACCACGTGCATGAGTCCCCGGCTGCCCGCGCGGACTTCATTTCCGTTCCCGGACGCCTCCTTTTCCGGATTCGTGAATAAATCTCACCGAATACCGCTTGGGGTGAACACCCGCCGCAGCGGTATATCGCGGGTGCCTGACCTGCCTATCCTGAGCCGGTGCTGGTGACTTCCTTGCTCATTGTCGCGGCCGTGCTGGCGGGCTGGCTCGCGAATCGCCTCATCCGCGGGCGCACCGAGGACGACGACGTTCCTTCCCGCAAGGACATGACCAGTCCCATCGAAACGCTCGCCGTGCTGGTGCTGGCTTTTGTGCTGGTCGCCGCCGCCGAGTCGTTCAGCGAGGCGGACGAAGCCGCCACCGCCGAAGCCGGTGTGGTTGACCACATGTTCGAGACCGCGGACTACGCGCCGGAGCCGGTGCGGCAGCGCCTGCAGGCGGGCACGGTCTGCTACGCCCGCGCGGTGGGCGAGCTGGAATGGCCCGCGATGGCGGACGGGCGCAACTCCCCCGCGCCCAGCGTGTGGACCACCGGTTTCCGCGAAAGCTTCAAAGCATGGACAAGGGCGACGCCGTTTTCGAAATGCTCGTGCAGGCGGACAAGGAAAGGTCGGTGAAACGGCAGGCCAGGATAGCCGAGGCGAGTCCGTCCATTCCGGACGCGGTATTCTGGTTCATGGCGCTGACCCTGGCGCTGACCATCGGCGGGTTCGCGTATTCGATCCCGGTGAAACGCAACCTGTTCCACCTGGCCGCGGTGGTCACCACGGCGGCCCTGTTCATCGGTTCGCTGCTCGTGATCAACGACGTGGACGAGCCCTTCTCGGGGGCGATCGCCGTGGACAGCGCCGCCATCCACGACACCGCCGCCGACCTCGCGGACGACTACGCCGCCGTCTATGGTCCCGGCCAGCTGCCCTGCGACGAAACCGGGAAGCCTGTCTAGCTCCCGCCGAGGGTGGAGCCGCCTCCATCCCGAGGGGGAAGATCCGGCGCGGCCACGCCGCGAAGCTGGGGCGCACAGGCAAGCGACCGGGAGGAAACGAACGTGCGCAAGGGAACAAGGATCTGGCTGACCGGGGCACTCGTGGCAGCAAGCGCGGTGGGCACAGTGAGCGCCGCGGGGGCGGCACCGGGGGCGGCCGGAGCCGCGGGGATGGCGCCGAGCGCCGGTAACGCGGCGAGCGCCGCGGGGGCGGCGCCGGGCGCCGGTAACGCGGCGGGGGCCGGGAGCGCGCTGGGCACAGCGGCGGCCGGAAGCGCGGTGGGCACAGCGGCGGCGCCGGGGTCCGGGAGCGCAGCGGGTGCCGGGAGCACGGTCAGCGCCGCCGAGGCGGCTGGGGTGGCGCCGAGCGCCGCGGCCACGGCGGAAGCCGTGGGCGCGGCAAGCCCGGCGGGGGCGGCGCCGGGGGTGGCGGCGGCTGGGCCGCCGGGGACCAGGGTGGTGGGCAGCGGGGGTGCGCGACTGCCGGGTGAGCACGGGCGGCCCGGTGACCCGGTGCGCTTCACCGTGGACGGGCGGCTGTCCCCGGACGGGGTGCCGTCCGGGCGCTTCCACGTCAACCATCTCACCACCGAAGGCGAGCCGTTCGCCGACTTCGAGGGCCGGATCGACTGCGTGCTGGCCGCCGACGGGCTCGGGGTGGTGACCGGCGTCATCGAGCGGGGGGACTTCCCGGCCGCGCCGCCGGGTACCGACCTCGTGGGGCGGCGCGTCGGCATCAGCGTGCGCGACGGCAGGCACGGCCAGGACGCCATCGGGTGGAGCTGGAGCACCGGCGGGTTCGCGCAGGACACCCTCAAGTGCAACAGCGCCATCCCGTTCCTGCCCATCGAGCACGGCGGCTACCGGGTCACCGGCGTCCCCTTCGGCTAGGCACTAGGTCACGGTGGTGACCACCACCGTGTGCACCGCCGACGCACCCCAGTCGCCCTCTTCGAACTGCTTGGCGCGCTGGTACACCTCCCCCGACCACCTCGGCCGCGGGTGCAGCGACGGCAACGTGCCGCTCGCCGAAAGCAGCGCGATCACCGCCGCCGTGCGCGGGTCGGCGGCGGCGCCGTCCTCCAGCACGGCGCACACCTTCCGCCGCAGTTCCTCCTCGTGCCGCCCGTCGCCGATGGGCAGTGTGGTCCGGTTGAACACCCCCAGCAGCCGCTTGCTCTCCCGCCGGAGCAGGCCGCGCTCCACCAGCCGGTCGGTCAGCGGCTTCCAGAGCCCACCGCCGATCGCGAGCAGCAGCGACTGCACGTTCCGCGGCCGCTCGGCGATCTTGTCGTAGGCCCGCCGCGGCATCGGATCCGGCAGCGGCCCGTCCCCGATGGCGAGCACCTGGGGGCCGTTCAGCTTCGGGCGGTCACCGCCGGTCTCGACCCGGCCGAGCAGGGCGAGTTCGACAAGCAGCGCGCCGCCGAGGGTGTAGTGCAGGGTGCCCGCCCCGGCGGGCGTGCCCGACTTGTCGTCGAGCAGCAGCAGGAGCAGGTCCTCGGCGATGAGCGTGGTGTCGTCCATGGGTTCCCTTTCGGTGCTCAGCACGCCAGGTCACGCGGCGGGCGCTGCCCGGTGAGCAGGAAGTTCGTGCCGGCGTCGTTGAGGCAGCGGTTGTCCAGGTACAGGTAGCCCAGGTGCCCGCCCTGGTCGGCGGTGACCATCCGCGCGCGGTCACCGAAGGCGCGCCGCAACTTCTGGGCGCCGGCCAGCGGGGTCGCCGGATCACGCAGGTTCTGCAGGATGAGCACGTTCGGCGGACCGTCACCGGTGATCTCCACCGGCGGCTCGACCGGCTCCGAAGGCCAGAAAGCGCACGGCGTCACGTTGGCCGCGGCAGCGCCGAACATCGGGTGCCGGAACCGGTCGACCGCGACGTTGCGCTGGTAGTGCCCGATCCGCTCCGGCCAGTCGGAGTCGTTGCAGATCACGTGCAGCTGGCTGGCGAGGTAGTTGTCCCCGGCCGGTGCCGCGGCGGCTTCCGGCTGTGGCAACGGTTTCCCGGTGTCGAGCGCGTGCCAGGCCCGCGCCAGCGACGGGAATTCGTGGTCGTAGTAGAACTTGGCGAAGGTGAGCTGCCGGAACACCTGGCCGTTGATGCCTTCCGGCGTCGGTTTCGCGTCCAGCCGCGCGGCGATCTCGAAGTACTTGGCCGTCACCTGGCCGGGTGTGCTGCCGAGCCCGTGTTCCGGGTGCGCGGCGGCGTACTCCGCGAAGTCCGGGAACCGGTCCTCGAAGCCTTCACCGAACATCCGCGTGAACGAGGCGTCCCAGCCGCCCGGGCCGGTGGCGCTGTCGATGAGGATCCGGTCGCTGCGCTCCGGGAACAGCGTGGTGTACACCGAACCGAGATAGGTGCCGTACGAGATGCCGAAATAGGACACTGTGGACTCACCGAGCGCCTCGCGGACCCGGTCCAGGTCGCGGGCGGTGTTGGCGGTGGTGATGTGCGGCAGCAGCGGCGCCGTCGCCGACGCACCGCACTGCGCCGCCACCACCTTCGCCTGCTCGGCCTGCGCGGTGACGTCGGCCGGATTCCTTGCGTAGAGCGGAATGTTGGTGATCCACTGCGTCGGCTGCAGGTCGCAGGTCACCGGCGTGCTGTGGCCGACGCCGCGCGGGTCCATCCCGATGATGTCGTAGCTGTCCAGCACTTCCTGCGGCAGCTTCAGGTTGTCCCGCAGGATGGCCGGGAACGCCAGGCCCTCCCCGCCGGGACCGCCGGTGTTGGTCAGCAGCACACCCCGGCGCTTCTCCGGATTGGTGCTGGCCAGCCGCGAAACCGCGATCTCGATCGTTTCGCCATCGGGATTCCGGTAGTCCAGCGGCACCTCGAGCGTCGCGCATTCGAGACCGGCTCCGGTGACGTCCGCCGGGCACTCGCCCCAGCCCGGCGGTTCCGCCGTCGCCGCGGGCAGCGCCGCGACCAGCGACGCCGCGACCACCACGGGCACCAGGGAAATCCGCAGCAGCTTCATCGGCGCGGCTCCCAGCGGAACATGCGCGACGCGAGCGCGACCGCCACGACCACCCACGCCAGCGTCGGGGCCAGCAGGAGCAGCGAATCGGTCACCGCCACGCCGCCGTTCCAGGCGTTGACCGCCAGTTCGGTGGCGGCACCGCCGGGCAGCAGCCGCTTGAGCAGCGTGAGGTCCTCGGTCCCGCTGATGCCGACCCAGCTGGCCACCGCGATGGTGCCGAGGCTGATCGGCAGCGTGGTCACCTGCGCGTGTTCCGGCGAGTTGGTCAGCCCGGCGGTGGCCAGGCCCAGCCCGAGCATCATCACCAAGGTCGCGACCACGCCGGCGACCAGCAGCGGGATGTTGTCGGGCGTGGTGGTGACCACGGCCAGCACGGTCAGGATCGCGACCACCTGCACCAGTGCGATGACGGTGACCGGGAGCAGCAGGCCGGTGAGGATGCCCGCGTCGCTCGCGGCGGTGGAGCGCAGTCGCTTGAGGAACAGGTTCTGGCGCCGCGACGCCAGCGTGGTCACCGAGGTGGCGTAGAGCCCGAACCCGCACACGGTGAACATCACGATCGCCGCGATGTAACCGAGGCTGGCCAGCTGGGCGAACACCTCGTGCTGGTAGATGAAGAACGCGCTCACCGCGACCGGCATGACGAAGCTGGTGACCAGCACCAGGCGGTTGCGGAAGATCTGGATCAGCTCGCTCAGGGCGATCGGCAACATGGGGTCGGAGTCCTTTACTGGTCGTTGGCGCCGATGGCGCGGAACACGTCGTCGAGCCGCGTCGGCCCGGCCTCGAGATCACCCAGCTCCACCGCGTGGTCCTGCGCCCAGCCGAGCAACGTGTGCAGGTCCTTCTGCAGGCCGAAGGTCTCGATGGCGAACTTCCCGTCGGCGTCACGCGTGGCCCGCAGCGGCAGCGCGGGCGCGGTGGCCGGGAGGGTGAAGCGGATGGCGCCGGGCAGGGTCCGCGTCAGCTCCGAGACAGTCCCCTCCCGGTGGAAGGTGCCGCGGTGCATCAGGCCGATCCGATCGGCGCGCTGCTGGGCCTCTTCCAGGTAGTGCGTGGTGAGCACGATGGTCGAGCCCTCGTCGCGCAGCCGGTCCACCGCGTCCCACAGGTCGTCGCGGGACTGGATGTCCAGTCCGGTGGTCGGCTCGTCCAGGAAGATCAGCTCGGGCGTGCCGTAGACGGCGGTGGCGAAGTCCAGGCGCCGCTTCTCCCCGCCGGAAAGCTGGGAAACCTTGGTGCGGCCCTTGTGCCCGAGGTCGACCACGCCGAGCACGCGGTCGACGGTGTCGGTGCGCTCGGTGAGCTTGCCGATCAGGCTGACCGACTCGCGCACGGTCAGGTCCGGCGAGAACCCGCTCTCCTGCAGCATGATGCCCATTCGCGGCCGCACCGCACGGCGGTCACGCGGGCTCTGCCCGAACACCCGGACGGTGCCCGAGGTGGCGCTGCGGTGGCCTTCGATGGTTTCCAGGGTCGAGGTTTTCCCCGCCCCGTTCGTGCCGAGCAGCGCGTAGAACTCCCCGCGCCGCACCTGGAAGGAAAGGTCCTTCACAGCGTGGAATTCGCCGTATTTGAGGTTCAGGCCCTCTACCTCGATGACTGGTGTGGACATGGCGGTAAGCACAACAGCCGGGAGCGCGCCCAGCCAGTGCGGTCACGTCACCGATGCACCATGACGTTCTTTGGGGTGAACGTGTGACACGGTGTCACTGGTACCCGGCCGTGGAACGGCCACAATGGACTCCTGGGACAGCGGAGCAGGCGAGCGGGAGAGAACGGGTAGCGGATGAAGGACGGGCGCGACGAGGACGCCGACCGGCGCCTGCGCCGCCTCAACCTCACCATGCTGCTGCCGGTGGTCGCCGCGGGCGGCGCGGCGACGGTGGCCTTCGATGCACGGAGCTGGACCGACGCCGCCGTGCTCGGCCTCGGCCTGCTCGCCGCGCTGGTCGCCTTCGTGGCGTGGACGAAGGGCAAGCTCACCGCGGTCGCCGTCCCCTGCCTGGTCGTCGCCGTGGCGGTGTGGTGTTACGGCTCGCTGGTCGCGGGCACCAGCACCGCGTTCTACAGCATCGGTTTCGTCGGCCCGCTCGTGGTCCCGCGGCTGCCGCGGTACCGGGCCGTGGCGGCGGTCGTGCTGGTCTCCCTGGTCACCGTGATCGGCGCGGGCAGGCTGCTGTGGCCGTATGACGACCTGCTCGGTGTGCTCGTGCCGTTTGTGCTCGTGCCCGCCGGGGTGACCGCGGTGGTGACCGGGCTGATGTTCCCCAACAAGCGGTTCTACGACGTCGTCCGGGATCTGGAGGAGGCGCGGGACCGGGAAGGAGAGCTGGCGGTGGCACGTGAGCGGATCCGGTTCGCCAGCGACCTGCACGACATCCAGGGCCACACCCTGCACGTGGTGAAGCTCAAGACCACGCTGGCCCAGCGGCTGGTGCGCACCGACCCCGGCCGGGCGGAGGAGGAACTGCGCGAAATCCACGCGCTGGTCGCCGACACCATCAGCCAGACCAAGGACCTCGCCTACGCGCAACGTCGGCTCAACCTGTCCGCGGAGCTGGAGAACGCGAAGAACCTGTTCGAGGCGGCGGGCATCCGCGTGCGCGTCCACCGCGAAACCGAGGTCGAAGCGGGCGCGGGCGAGCTGCTCGGCCAGGTCCTGCGTGAGACCACCACCAACATCCTGCGGCACGCGCAAGCGCGGCAGGTGCGGATCACCCTGTCGCGGGCGGGCATCACCATCGTCAACGACGGCGCGCCCGCCGGCCCGCTGCCCGTGCTCAGCGGGCTGTCCACGCTCCGCGAGCGGCTGGCGGCCAGCGGTGGCGAGCTGACCGTGGAGCAGCGGGACGGCAGTTTCCGGACGGCCGCGGCGTTCCCGGAGGAGAACCGATGACCACCGTGGTGCTCGCCGACGACGAAGCCCTGCTCCGCAAGGCGCTGGCCGCGCTGCTCCCGCTCGAAGGGGAGATCACCGTGCTCGCCGAAGCGGAGGACGGCGCGACGGCGATCGACGCCACCCTGCGGCACCAGCCCGACGTGCTGGTCATCGACCTGGAAATGCCGGGCGTGGACGGGCTCGGCGCGGTCGCCGAAATCCGCCGGGCGCGGCCCGAGCAGGTGATCCTGATGCTGACCCGGCACGCCAAGCCCGGGGTGCTGCGCAAGGCGCTGAAGCTCGGTGTGCAGGGCTTCGTCAGCAAGTCCGCGGAACCGGCGCACATCACCTCGGTGATCAGGACGCTGCACGAGGGCAAGCGGTGGATCGACCCGGACGTGTCCGCGCTCGCCGTGGTCGACGACTGCCCGCTGACCGAACGCGAACTCGACGTGCTCCGGGTGACCGGCGAGGGGTACTCGGTCGCCGACATCGCCGCGCAGTTGCACCTCGCGCCGGGCACCGTCCGCAACTACCTCTCGAACGCGATGCAGAAAACGCAGACCCGCACCCGGCACGAGGCCGCCCGCTACGCCCGCGAGCACGACTGGCTTTAGTGGTTCAGCCGGTGAACACGATCCGGTTGCCGTCGGGATCGGCCAGGCGCAGGATCCGCGACGACGTCGCCTGCTCCGGCCCGTCGTGCTCGATGCCCGCCCGGTCCAGCTCGGCGGCGCGGGTGCCGAGATCGGCTTCGTCCAGGACGATGGTGCCGCGGCCCGCCCGGTCCGGTTCGGCCCACACCTGAACGCCGAAGGTCGCGGCGAGGTGCCATTCGACGAGGCCGTCCATCGGCCGCGCGTCCGGCTCGCGCCCGAACAGCCTCGTGTACCAGGAAACGGCCTGTTCGAGGTCGGTGACCGTGGCCTGGGCCAGCATGCGTGTGATCGCCATCGTGCTCGTCCTCCCTTGTTCGCCGGGCTCTCACCGAGGTGGACCGGCGGCGCACCGGAAACTCATCGGCGGGACCGCTCCCGGGCCGGGAATGGCAGCATGTCCGGGTGATCCCGAAAGCCCGGCAAGCCCTCGCCCTGACCGCGTTCCTCGTGCTCGGCGCGGGCTGCGGCACCGACGATGCCCCACCGCCCCCGGCTGCCTCGGTTGCCCCGGCTTCTTCGGTGTCCCCGGCACCGGTCACCTCCACGACGACCAGCGCGGTACCGCGTCCGGTGACGCTGGAAGCGCTCGCGGAACACCCGTGCCAGGCCCTCGACGAGCAGGAGATGGCCGACCTGTTCGTCATCGAAGGGCAGTCGCGCGAAGGCGGTGAGCAGGAAACCGGCTTCCGGCAGTGCCAGTGGCACAGCGCGCGAGGGACGCTGCTGTTCGGCCCGCACCCGGGCTTCGACATGACCGCCGATCCGCGCGTGGCGGACCTGGAACCCGGTGAACTCGACGGGCACCGCACCATGCTGGGCGTCGACACCAGCCGTGACCGCTGCATGATGTACGTGGCCGTCACCGAGGGGCAGTCGTCGTTCCAGGTCGCCATTCATCCGCAGGGCCAGCAGCTCGGCATGCTCGGCTGCGACATCATCAAGCAACTGGCCACGAAGATCCTGGGCAATCTCGCCTGATCCCGGCTCGCGCCTTTTCCCGACACGAGGGAGATCGCCCGGGTACGCTCGCCTGACCGAATGCCGGGAGGGGGACTCGATGGTCTCGTACGATCTCGCCATCCTGCGGGATGCCACCGAGGCGATCAGCCGCCTCGGCCGCGACCAGATCAAGATGAACGCCTATGCGGCCACCGTGGCGTCGCTGCCGCTGCCCGCCGAGGGGTCGGCCGCCGAGAAGGCGCTGTCGTGCCGCCCGATGGTGGTCTCCTACGTCGGCGACCTCGTGTTCGAGATCGACCGGCAGCTGACCGTGCTGGCGCAGAACCTGCACGACACCGCCGAGGCCTACCAGCGGGGCGAAGCCGAGAACGTGCTCAAGATCAACCGGTTCTGGGACGACCTCGGCGAGTCGCCGGCGCGCCAGCCCAGCGACCCCGGTGACTATCCGAAGCGCGAGAACCTGGACTTCGACGAGCCGTCGAAAGGCCTGACGGACCCGGTCGAACTCGTCGAGCCGAGCCTGCTGCCGAACCAGGTGATCGATCTCGTCGCGACGGTCACCGACATCCCGTCCGACGTCGCCGACTTCATGCTGATCTACTTCAAGTTCCTGCTGGTCGTCACGCCCGGCGAGGACCCGGAGAACAACGAATGGGCGAAGGCCGCGATGGGTGAGTACGGCCCCATCTCGAAGGTCGGGAACGGCTACAGCCAGCTCGGCCGGGCGTACTTCGAGCTGAGCAACCAGTTCGAGCAGATCGGCAAGCAGCTCAAGCACGGCTGGACCGGTGACACCGCCGAACTGGCCGCCGACTACCTGCTGGTGGTGCTGCGCTGGATTCGCAGCGACGTCGCCCACGGGATCGACTTCGTCGGCGGCCGCTACGAGAAGGCGGCCGCCGCGTTGTACCGCGACGCCGCGCGCGCCGCGGGGGCGATCTCCGGTTATCAGGACGTGCTCGAGGACCTGCTCGAAGACGTGACGCTCGGCCTGGCCGAGAAACGGAAACCCCACTTCATTCTCTGGCGGACCGTTTCGAAGGCGGCGGCGGTCGCGGCGAAGAAGCTCCTCGTGGTCAACACGGTCGCGAAGCTGCTGCAGGTGGCGGGCAACCTGCTCGACGACTTCTACACCAAAACGCCGATCGCCCCCGGCTCGGTGCAGCCACCGAGGCGAGCCTGACATGGACGAGAACACCGACCCGGACGACCGCACGCCCGAGCCCGGCGAGAACGAACCGGGCGGCGCCGGGCAGGACGCCGTCGCCGCCGTGCTGGCCGACGGCCCGCTCACCATGGCCGGCCTGTACCGCCTGGCCTCGGCCGCGGACCGGGCGCAGATCGAGGAAGCGCTCGGCGAACTGCTGCACACCCTCGACCGGATGCCGTCCAGTGTGGACGAACCGTGGCTCACCGAGGCACGGCACGACGCGGAGGACAACCAGCGCGCGTTCCGCGAGATCCAGCGCGCGGAGGAGGAGCAGGCGCGGCACAGCAACCAGCCGCCGCCCCAGGAGGACTGGTCCGAGGGCGACTGGACCTGGCTCTCGAACGCCAGCGAGTGACTACCGGTTACACGACGCCCGCCTCGATCAGCTGCCGCCAGATCTCACCCTGGTCGACGACTTCGACACCGTGCTTCTCGGCCTTGGTGAGCTTGCTGGCCCCGACGTCGGCCCCGGTGATCAGCAGGTCCGTGCTCGCCGAGACCGAGGACGCGATGGCCGCGCCCGCCTTCTCGCACAAGCGCTGGAAGGTCGGGCGGGCGACCTTCTCCCCCGACCGCGGATCGCTGATCGCGCCGGTGATCACCACGGTCTTCCCGGCCAGCGGCGCACCGGCCGCCACCACCGGCGGCAGGTCCTCCTCTCGCACGTCCAGCGACACTCCCCGCTCGCGCAGCCGCGCCAGCTCCGGCCGCAGCCGCGTGAGGTGCTCGATCAGCGACGCGGCGACCTTCGGCCCGATGTCCTCCACCGCCACCAGCCCGTCCACGCCGGCGTCGGCGACCTCCTCCAGCGAGCCGAAGCCCGCACGGCACAGCCGCGCGGCGGTGCCTTCCGACGCCATCGGGATCGCCAGCCCGATCAGCGCACGGCGCAGGCCGACCTGCCTGCTCGCGTCGATCGACTCGATCATGCGGGTGGCCGACACCTCGCCGATGCGCTCGAACTCCAGCAGCCGTTCCTTGGTCAGCCGGTAGAAGTCCGACGGGTGCTCGAGAATGCCCGCTTCGGCCAGCCGTTCGATCCACACGCCGCCGATGGCGTCGATGTCCGCCGCCGCGCGCGAAGCCCAGTGGATCAGCCGCCGCACCGTCTGCGCCGGGCAGGACACGTTGGTGCAGAACAGTTCCCGGCTGTTGCCCTGCTCGGTCAGCGGCTGCCCGCAGGACGGGCACTCGGCGGGCGGCACGATCTCGCGCTCCGCGCCGGTGCGCTTGGCCGCGTCGAGCACCCCGGCCACGAACGGGATCACGTCACCCGCGCGGCGCACCAGCACGGTGTCACCGATCTTGATGCCGCGGGCGCGGATGACCTCCTGGTTGGCCAGCGTCGCGCGGCTGACCGTGGTCCCGCCCACAAAAACCGGCTCCAGCCAGGCCACCGGGGCGATCTTGCCGGTCTTGCCGACGTCCCAGACCACATCGGACAGCACGGTGGTGCGTTCCTCGGCGGCGAACTTGTACGCCAGTGCCCCACGCGGTGAAGCCGACCGCGTCCCGGCGGCGGCGTACGCGTCCCGGTCGGCCAGGCGCAGCACGGCGCCGTCGAGGTCGTAGTCCAGCTCGTCGCGCTGCCGCTCGATCTCGGCGATCACCTCCTGCGCTTCGTCGGCGTTCGCGCAGCGGCGCATCTCGGCGGCGGTGAACCCGAGCGTCTGCAGCGCGCTGCCGAGGTCGGTCTCCGCGATTTCGGAGTACAGGTCGAACGCGAAGAAGCGCAGGTTCCGCCCGGCCACGGTGGCCGGATCCTTGGCACGCAGCGTGCCCGCGGCCGCGTTGCGCGGGTTGATCAGCGGCTTGTCGGGATGCGCGGCGTTGTAGGCGGCGAAGGTGGAGCGCAGCATGACCGCCTCCCCACGCACCTCCACCCGGCCGGGCGCGTCGACGCGGTCCGGGATGCCGTCGGTCAGCGCCCGGACCAGCATGGTCACGTCGTCACCGGTGGTGCCGTCACCCCGGGTGACCGCCCTGGCCAGCCGCCCGTTCTCGTAGACGACGGCCAGTGACAGCCCGTCCAGCTTCGGCATCACCACCACCGGCTGGCCGGGGAAACGGGCGAAGAAGGCGGCGACCTGCTCGGGCTGGGTCGCCTTCTCCAGCGACAGCATCGGGCGGGAGTGCCGGATCGGCGCGTGCAGCACCGCGGGCGCGCCGACCTGGTCCAGCGGGTTGGGGTCGGGCGCCAGCTCGGGGTGCGCCTCGATCAGCCCGCGCAGCTCGTCCTCGATCGCGTCGTACTCCGCGTCGGCCACTTCCGGCGATCCCCGGTAGTAGGCGTCGCGCAGCACGACGATCCGATCGGCGAGTTCCTCTATGCGCTCCCGTGCGTCCACGACCAGCAACTTACCCGCGCCCACCGACAATCCCGTGCAGGCTACGGCGGTGTCCGCGCGGCTCGCTGGGTGAAGAGGTGGCGTTCGGCTTCGTTGCCGGTGTGGGTGGCGGCTCGGGTGTAGGCGGCGCGCGCCTCCTCGTGGCGGCCGGCCATCGCGAGCAGCTCGCCTTCGACGGCGTGCCGGTGGGCGTAGTCCTCCAGCGCGCCGTCGCTCAGGGTGGCGAGGACGGCCAGGCCCGCGAGCGGTCCGTCCGCGTGGCCGTGTGCCATGGCCCGGTTGAGGGTGACGACCGGATTCGGCTGGACCCGTTCGAGTACGTCGTACAGTCCGGCGATCCGCGCCCAGTCGGTCTCGACGGCGGTCGCGGCCGTGGCGTGGCAGCCGGCGATGGCCGCCTGCAGCACGTACGGCCCGGCCGCACCGAGCCGGTAGGCCCGGTTCAGCGCGTCCAGGCCACGCCGGATCAGCAGGCGATCCCACCGCGAACGGTCCTGGTCCGGCAACAACACCGGCGCACCCTGGCGATCGTGCCGGGCGGGCGCGCGGGCCTGCGTCAGTTCCAGCAGTGCCTGCAAGCCTTGCGCCTCGGCCACGTCCGGCATCAGCGCCGCCGTGCGCCGGGCGAGGCGGAGCGCGTCGTTGGCCAGCTCCGGCCGCATCCAGTCCGCGCCCGACGTGGCGCGGTACCCCTCGTTGAAGATCAGGTAGATGACCTCGAGCACCGACGCCAGCCGGGTGCGCAGCTCGTCCTCCCCTGGCAGCTCCAGCTGAATCCCCTTGTCCCGCAACGTCTTCTTCGCCCTTGAGATGCGCTGCCCGACCACCGGATCGGGCACCAGGAAGGCACCGGCGATCTCGCGGGTGCTCAGCCCGGCCAGGCAGCGCAACGTCAGCGCGACGCGGTACTCGCGCTTGAGTTCCGGGTGGCAGGCGGCGAAGAGCAAGCGCAACTCGTCGTCGCCGACCGGGTCGATCTCCGGCTCGGTCACCTCGGAGGTGGTGCGCCCCAAGGCTGCCACCGCCCGCCGGTGGGTGCCGTCGCGGCGGAACAGGTCGATCGCGCGGTTCTTGGCGGTGGTCATCAGCCAGCCTCCCGGCTTCGGCGGCACCCCGGACACCGGCCACTGCTCGAGCGCCGCGACCAGCGCGTCCTGCGCGAGGTCCTCAGCGAGGCCGACATCGCCGGTGAACCGGGCGAGCGCCGCGACGAGCCGGGCGGATTCGATCCGCCAGATCGCCTCGACGGTGTCCCGCCCGGGCCCCGGGTGTGCCGCGGTCACTCAGGCCCCTGGCATGTCTTCGGGACCGAACACCCGCAGCACGCGCGCCTCGCCCGTCCAGCCGGGCCAGTGCTCGGCGTGCAGCGCGAGGAAGCGCCGCGCCCACTCCACCGCCTCCTCCTTGGTGCGGGTGTCGTAGATGGCGTAGCTGATCATTTCCTTCGATTCGGCGAACGGGCCGTCGGTGATCGTCACCTCGCCGCCGTCGAGGGTGACCTTCGCACCGTCGGCACTGGGCGCCAGGCCCGCGTTGTCGATCATCGCGCCGGACTGGGTGGCTTCCGCACCCAGCCGCATGATGCCTGCCATCAGTTCGTCCGGCGGCGGGGTGTCGGGCTGGCTGGCTTCGAGTACCACGAGGTAGCGCATGGGTTCTTCCTTCTCTGGTTGTCTGTCCATGATGGAGGATCGGGGTCAGCCGCAGGTGTTGGGCATCTGACGGTAGCGGTGCACGGCCAGCGCGGCGATGAGCGCGAAGACAGCCACCACCGCGGCGGCGAACACGCCGACGCCCGCCGCCCCGGAGGCCATCGCGGCGAACGAAGCGAGGAACAGCGGCGCGATCACCCGGGCGGCCAGGGCGTGACGTGCGAAGCCCTCCCGCGCGAGACGCCGAGCCAGCACCAGCAGCCCGGCCGCCAGGCACGGGAAACCGACACCGCCCGCGGCGAAGTGGATCAGCGCGCTGGTGCTCATCACCTCGGGTGCCACCGCACCGGCCGGGAAGCCGCCGCCGGCGTCGACCGGGAAGATCCCGGCGACGACCATGCTCAGCCCGAACACGCCGATCAGCGCCGGCGCCCACCGCGCGCCGGGCCCGGTGGCCAGCGCCCGCCGCAGGCCGACCGCGAAGGCCAGCACCATCAGGCCGGTGGCCACCAGGTTCACCACCTGCACCCAGCCGCCGTCGCCGACCGCGAGCTGGCTCCAGGCGTGCCGGGACAGGTCGAAGCCGTCGCGCAGCGCGCCCTGCACGAGCGAGGCGGTGACGTAGACCGGACCGGCCAGCACGCCGTAGCCGAGGAGCGACTTGGTGATCCGGTCGGCGGTCAGCTCCGCCGGGGCGGAGGCGGTTCCGGCGCGGGTCGCGATGGTGGTCATGGCGGGACTCCTTCGTGGGCGGTGGCCGGCCTGTCCGGCACCTCACCACCTCCACGAACACCGCCGCCGGATTTTGCACCTCCGCCCGAACTTTTTTGAATTCCGGGAAACCGCAGGTCAGCGCGCTAGGACAAGGTAGGCGAAGCCGAACACGCCCCGGTAGTCCTCGAGGTACTGGCGCTGGCGGGGTGTCCAGCCAGTCGCGCACTTCGGCGGCACGCGAGTCATCGCCGTTGCCGACCAGCCACTCCCGCAGCCCGGCCAATGAGGTCGTCCCCGCGCGCCGGTGGGTGCAGGGGGTTGCCTGGGGCGGCGGAGATGTCACGAATGTGGCTTTCGAGACGCCAAACGTCTCGAAAGCCACATTCGTGACATCGGCTCCCCTCGACTCAGTCATGGTGCGAGTTTTGCGTGATCCTGTCAACTTCTTGCGTGATCTGCTGCCGGTATTGCATGCTATTCACCCACCTGTGAACTGGATCACTACCCGTCCCCACGGAAAACGAGGCGCCCATGCGACGCGCACCGACCGTCCGCCTCCTGGCGGCCACCCTGCTCACCACCGCCATCGCCGCCCCAGCGGCCACCGCGCAACCAGCCGCCCCGACGACCACCGAGCAACCGGCCACGCCCCGCGGCGCGACCCTCACCTACACCACCTACGAAGCCGAAAACGCCGACTTCCAGGGCCAGCTCCTGGAACCGACCCGAAACGCACCTTCGGGCACACGAACTTCGCGACCGAGTCGTCGGGCCGCAAGTCGGTCCGGCTCGACGCCCAGGGCCAGTTCGTCGAGTTCACCTCGGCCAACCAGGCCAACTCGCTGGTGGTCCGCAACTCCGTGCCGGACGCGCCGGGCGGTGGCGGCCAGGACCACACCCTCAGCCTGTACATCGACGGCGCCTTCAGCCAGAAGGTGACGCTGTCCTCCAAGCACAGCTGGCTCTACGGCAACACCGACGATCCCGAGGGCCTGACCAACACCCCGCAGGCCGACGCCCGCCGGCTGTTCGACGAAAGCCACCTGCTGCTGCCGAAGTCCTATCCCCCGGGCACGAAGTTCAAGCTGCAGCGCGACGCCGACGACAACGCGGCCTTCCACATCATCGACCTGCTCGACCTCGAACAGGTCGCCCCACCGTCCGGAAAACCCGCCGAGTGCACGTCGATCACCGACTACGGCGCCGTGCCCGGCGACGGCGTCGACGACGCCGCGGCCATCCAGAAAGCGGTGACCGACGACCAGAACGGCGTCATCGACTGCGTGTGGATCCCGCCGGGCCAGTGGCGGCAGGAAGCCAAGATCCTCACCGACGACCCGGACAACAACGGGCCGTACAACCAGGTCGGCATCTCGGACGTGACCGTCCGCGGCGCGGGCATGTGGCACTCCCAGCTGTACTCGCTGATCGAGCCGCAGGACGCGGGCGGCATCAACCACCCGCACGAAGGCAACTTCGGCTTCGACATCGACCGCAACACGCAGATCTCCGACATCGCGATCTTCGGTTCCGGCCGCATCCGCGGCGGTGACGGCGGCGACGAAGGCGGGGTCGGCCTCAACGGCCGCTTCGGCACCGGCACCAGGATCTCGAACGTCTGGATCGAGCACGCCAACGTCGGCGTCTGGGTCGGCCGCGACTACAGCAACATCCCCGCGCGCTGGGGTCCGGCCGACGGCCTGGAGTTCAGCGGCATGCGCATCCGCAACACCTACGCGGACGGCATCAACTTCACCAACGGCACCCGGAACTCACAGGTGCGCGAGTCCTCGTTCCGCACCACCGGCGACGATTCGCTCGCGGTGTGGGCCAGCCAGTACGTCAAGGACCCGGCGGTGGACATCGCGCACGACAACGTGTTCGCCAACAACACCATCCAGCTTCCCTGGCGCGCCAACGGAATCGCGGTCTACGGCGGTCACGGCAACCGGATCGAGCAGAACCTGGTCGAGGACACCATGAACTACCCGGGCATCATGCTGGCCACCGACCACGACCCGCTGCCCTTCTCCGGCACCACCACCATCACCGGCAACGCCCTGCACCGCACCGGCGGCGCGTTCTGGGGTGAGCAACAGGAATTCGGGGCCATCACGCTGTTCGCGGCGAGCCGCGACATCCCCGGCGTGACCATATCCGGCACCGAGATCCACGACTCCACCTACGACGGCATCCAGTTCAAGAACGGCGGTGGCGCGGTGCCGGACGTCGCGATCAGCGACGTGACCATCACCAAGTCCAACAACGGCGCGGGCGTGCTCGCCATGGGCGGTGCGCGCGGCAGCGCCACGCTGACGGACGTGACCATCACCGGCTCGGCCGAGGGCGACATCGTGGTCGAACCGGGTTCGCAGTTCGTGATCAACCGGCCCTGAGCCTGCGTGCTCACAGGCCCAGCAGGCCGGGGCGGGTGGCGTGGCGGCGCCAGTGCGCGGCCGGGTCGGGCACCAGCCGCCGCTCGGTGAGGTCGAGCAGCCCGCACACGCTGCTCACCTCGGCCACCCGCTCGCCGTCCTGCCGGTGCAGTTGCTGGACGATGCGCGAGGTCTTGCCGCCGGTCCACGTGTACGCCGAGGTGACCGTGGCGCGGTCGCCCGCGCGCAGTTCGGCGAGGTGCCGGATGGTGGTTTCGAGGTTCACCGGCCCCACGCCCGCCGCGTGCAGCGCGGCCGGGTCGACGCCGGCCGCCTCGGCGGTCACCCAGCGGGCGTGGTCGGCGTAGACCAGGTACGCCGGTCCGCGGACGTGGCCGTTGGTGTCGAGGTCGTCGAGGCGGACGGACAGCGTTATCGGCTCCATGCGCCGACTCTGGCCGGTCAGGACAACGTCGTCTGGTGGATTCCGGCCACTCCGGCGTGACGTGCGTAACCGGCCACCAGCCGCGCCGGTGACGAGCCGGACAGGCGGGCGCACTCGTGGCCGAGGTGCGACTGGTCGGCGTAGCCCAGCTCCGCGGCCACTGTGGACAGCGACGCCCGGCCGGTCGCCAGCTCACCGATCCGGCGCACGAAACCGGAAAACCGCAGTGTCCGCTGCACTTCCTTCGGGCCGCACCCGGTGGCGGCCCGCAGGCGCCGTCGCAGGGTGCGCTCGCTCAGGCCGAGCCGGTCGGCCGCGAGATCGACCCTGGCGCCTGGGATCGCCAACTCCCGCACCACTGCCGGGAGCGCGGGATCCGGCCGGAACCCGTCACGCAGCCGTCGCGCGACGAACCGTTCCAGCACCACACGCTGCTCGGCGGGACTCACCGCCGCTTCGAGCGCCCCGGCCGGGACCAAATCGGTCACCGGCGCGGCACCGAGCAATCCACCCGCGACCCCGCAGCGCAGCCGGAGCCCGACTGACCGGCCGTCCGCCGCCAGCGGAACCCGCAGCGGCCCGAAACCGGTGGTGACGAACAGCCGTTCCCCATTCCACGCGAGGTCCACGCAGCCGTCCGGCAGCACCCGCAGCATCCGCGACCAGCCGGGCACGCCTTCCCAGGTGCACCGGACCACCCCGGCCAGCTCCGGCCGCGGCGCGAACTCCCGGTACACGGACAGCCGCCCGCGCACGGCGGCCGAAGAACACAGTGGCACTCCCATGGCTAGTCGCCCTCGGGAGTGGGCACCCGGAAGACCCGCAGTTGCAGGGCGAGTGTCGCGTAGTAACCGACCAGCGTGGTCAACTCGACGACCGTCCGCTCACCGACCGCCGTGACGGCCGCGGCGTAGGTCGAATCGTCGGCATCGCCGTCATCGAGCAGCGCGCGGACGAATCGCAGCGCGGCCAGCTCGGTGTGGTCCAGGCCGTCCGGCAGTTCGCCGGACCGGACGGCCGCCAGCTGCTCCGCCGTGACGCCCGCCGCCAGCGCGACCGGCTCGTGGGCGTACCGCTCGAAGCCGGAGTCCCAATGCGCGGCGACGGCGAGAATCGCCAGCTCGCGCACACGCGCGCTCAGTGAAGTCTCGTACCGGATGGCGGCGCCGAGCCGTTGCAGCGCGGTGCCCACCGCGGGCGCGACCAGCATCGCGTTGAACGGCCCGGCGAGCCGTCCGTAGTCGTCGGTCAGCGGGACCGGACCGCCCGCGCGCGGGCCGCCGGTGATGGCGTCGTACAGCTCGCGTTGCCTGTCGTCGAGTTCGCCTGGTTCGAGGTGCGGCAACCGGGTCATGACCGCCATCCCACCCTACTGAGTAAATGCACCGTCGGGCGGCCACGGAATTAACTGCGTAGCGAAACCCCCGCCGTCCGTAGGCATCCGCGCCGCCACCCGACCTTCGTCGGTACCCGGCGCGCTGAGCAGGCGCTTACTTTTCGCCGTACCCGCCGGATTCCCGGCGGTTTCCCCGGTTCGGAGAAAGGACCTCGACCGTGAGCCGAGTCCGTACCCTTGGCGCCGCCGCGGCCGCCACCCTCGCCATGACCCTGCTCGCCGGCGGAACGGCCACCGCGGGCGGTGCGCAGCCCGACATCGTCGGCGGCGGCACCGCGCCCAGCGTGCCGTGGGGCGCGCAGGTCTACGTGGGCGGCAACTTCAACTGCTCCGGCACGATCATCGCGCCGCAGTGGGGTGCTCACCGCCGAGCACTGCCTCGGCAGCTCGATGAGCGTGCGCGTGGGCAGCAACAACCTCGGTGGCGGCACGCAGATCAGCGTGGACCAGCAGCGGGTCTCGCCGGTCGGGGACGTGGCGCTGCTGCACCTGACGCGCTCGTTCAGCACCACCTACATCACCCTCGGCAACGCCGATCCGGCCGTCGGCTCGACCAACCAGATCTACGGCTGGGGCCGCACCACGCCGACCGGCCCGGCCTCCCCGGTGCTCAAGACCGCCAACGTGCGGGTGACCGGGAAGTCGACCGACGCGTACGGCGGACCGGCGATCCAGAGCCGCGGGATCGACGGTGCCGCCTGGAAGGGCGACTCCGGCGGCCCGCAGCTCTCCGGCGGTCGCCAGGTCGGGGTGGCTTCGACCGTGCAGAACCAGGGCGGCAGCAACCCGACCGGCACGAACAACTACGCCAGCGTGGCCAGCAGCCGCTCCTGGATCAGCCAGACCGCGGGCGTCTGACCCGGGGCACCGGCCGGTCAGGGGATCGGGTCGGTGCTGTCCAGCCATTCGGTGCTCATCTCACCGGCGGCGTGGATGCAGACCAGTTCCAGGCGCTCGGTGCCGTTGTTGCGGAAGGTGTGCGGGGTGTTCGCGCCGACCACGACAACGTCACCGGGCCCGGCCTCGGTCACGTCACCCTCGGCGTAGAAGGTGCCCCGCCCGGAGCGCACGATCCACGTCTCCGGGTACGGGTGCCGGTGCGGCTTCGGGCCCTGGCCCGGTTCGGCGTCGACCAGGAAGAAGGAGATGTCGGCGCCGTAGGGCGCGCCGATGAACTGGGCGTTGCGCGGGCCTTGGGGCGGGTGGAGTTCCCGGATCACGTGGTGCACGGCTGGCTCCTGCCTGTCTGTTTTCCGGCGGTTCACTACTCCGTCGAACGAGCATGCCCCGCATCGACCGGCGCACCGATCCGGAATTGCGCTTCTTCCTGGTGTGGAACCGGCCGCGACGGGGTATCTCCCCGATGTGCTGGGCAGCAGGGAAACGGTGCGGAACTGGGTGTTGCGGAGCAGGCGGAGCGGCACCTCGCTGGCGGTGCTCTGGACGCTGATTTCCCTGGGCGTCGCGTTGATGCTGTGGGTTTCGGGGATCCGCGCCTGGCCGGTCTACCTGCTGGTGGCACCGAGCACGGTGGTTTCGGTGCTGCTGTGGATCGGCGTGGTGCGCCGCCGCCGGGCGGGAAACGGCAGGTTACAGCGGGAATGACGGTGTCACGCCCTACAGTGATCACGTGGAGGATCCCCGCTCGGACCGGCTCGCCGCGGTCGCCAAAGCGCTGAACGACCGCGCCTCGGCGGTGACGGCCGAACTGGTCGGCCTGTACGAACGGGAGCTGCCCCACCTGGTGCACGACGACGAGGGCATGGTCAGCCTGCTCTCGGCGAGCGTCTACCAGAACATCGACACCGCGTTGCGCATCTTCCAGCACGGCATCGACCCCGCCCGCGTCGAGGCGCCCGCCGCGGCGATCGAGTACGCGCGGCGCCTGGCGCAGCGCGGCACCTCGGTGATCGACCTGATCCGCGCCTACTACCTCGGCCAGATGGCGGTGCTGGACCTGGCCATCGAGGAGGGCACGCGGCAGATCGACGACGCGGCCGTGCTCGGCGCGCTGACCCGCGAGGCGCTGTCCGGCGCGCTGGTGTTCATCGACCGGGTGACCCAGCAGGTGGTGGCCGCCTACGAGGAGGAGCGCGACACCTGGCTGCTCAACCGCAGCGCCGTGCGCGCGGCGCGGGTCCGCTCGCTGCTCGAGGGCGAGGCGGGCGATCTCGCCGCCAGCGAGGCCGCGCTCGGCTACCGGGTGCGCGGCAACCACGTCGGGCTGGTCGCCTGGTACGCCGAGACCGCGCGCCCGCCGCACGCGCTGGCCGGGTTGGAAGCGCTGGCGCACCGGTTCGTGCCGCCCGGTGGGCCGCGCCCGTTGTTCGTGCCGCACGACGAGCTGTGCGCGTGGGTGTGGCTGCCGGTGGGCGAACTCGCCGGGCCTTCCGACGCGCAGATCGAAGCCGCGCTGGCGGAGGACTCCCAGGTGCGGGTCGCGGTCGGTGAGCCGGGGCGCGGTGTCGAGGGGTTCCGGCGCACCCATCGGCAGGCCGCCCGCGTGCACGCGCTCGCCGTCGCCGCCGGGGACGGCTGTGACCGGGCGATGACCTTCCGTGACGTCGGCGCGATGGCGCTGATGGCCACGGACCTGACCGCCACCCGCATGTGGATCGAGGACACCCTGGGCGACCTGGCCACCGACGACGAGCAGCACGAGCGGCTGCGCGAGACGCTGCGGGTGTTCCTCACCGTCGGCAGCAGCTACACCGCCGCGGCCGATCGCCTGCTCATGCACAAGAACTCGGTGCAGTACCGGGTGCGCCGGGCGCAGGAGCTGCTCGGCAGGCCGGTGGCGGACAACCGGCTGGACGTGGAGCTGGCGCTGAACCTCTGCCACCGGCTGGGCAGCGCCGTGGTGGCCCGCCGTTAGGCGTTTTCGGTACGCCGGACCAGTGCGGGCGGAATTCCTTGGTCCGTTGGCACGAAGCTTCTTCACCCGCCTGGCCCTAGCCTGACGCCATGGAAGGCATGGCACCGGAGCCCGGTCCCGCGATGATGATCGTCCGCCTGCGGCGCGGCATCGTCGGCGAGACCAGACGGGTGTGCCACCTGGTGCCCGCGTCCGCCCAGGCCATCCCGGCCGAGCTGCGCGCGCTGTGCGGCGAGGTGCTCCAGCGGGTCCAGGCGGACCTGCTGGACGGCCTGCGCGGCATGCCCTGCGACCGGTGCCTGGCGCTGTCCACCCGCTCGCTGCGACTGGAGCGCGCTTCGTAGCTACCGGATGCGGCGCAGGGACTCCTCGTCGCGGCCGACGACGGCGGTCGTGCCGTCGATCAGGATCGGGCGTTCGATCAGCACCGGGTGCTCGGCCAGCAACTGGATCCAGCGGTCGCGGTTCGCGGCGTCCTTCGGCAGCCCGGCGAGGCCGAGTTCCTTCGCGACCGGCTCCTTGGTCCGCGTGATCTCCCACGGCTCGCGGCCCAGCTTGCCGAGCACCTCGGTCAGCTCCGCCACGGTCGGCGGCTGGTCCAGGTAGCGGCGCTCGGTGTACTCGGTGCCCGCCTCGTCCAGTGCCTTCTTCGCCGTCCGTGACTTCGTGCACCGCGGGTTGTGCCAGATCTCCATGCGGTCATTCTCCACCGGGGTGTGCCGCGGGTGGCCACAACCGGACATTTGACACGCCGGCGGGCCCGGTGCTCCCCATTTCCCAGTAGTCTGTGAGCGCTCCCAGAACACCGGCTCTGTTTCCGGCGGCGGAGCCGAACCCGATTCTCTGCCCCCTTGCGATTCGGAGTTCAGCCATGGCAAGAACCACCCGTGCCGCCGCGGCGATCGCGCTGCTCGGCGCTTTGCTCTCGACGCCCGTGACGCAGGCCGCCCCGCCCGCCGGGGCCACCACCGAGCAGCTCGACCGCGGCCTGATCAGCGTGCGGACCGCCGACGGGAACTTCCTCAGCTGGCGGCTGCTCACCGGCGATCCGGACAGCCCGGCCTTTGCCGTCTACCGCGACGGCACCCGCCTCACCGAGGTCACCGGCGCGACGAGCTTCCTCGACCAGGACGCACCCGCCACCGCCTCCTACACCGTGCACCCCGTGGTGAACGGCGTCGAGTCCCGCGCGGCCGCGGGCGCGCAGTCGCTGGCGTTCCCGATGGCCTCCAGCATGGACGTGCCGCTCCAGATCCCGCCCGGCGGCACCACGCCGTCCGGCGAGAACTACACCTACAACGCCAACGACGCCAGCGTCGGCGACCTCGACGGCGACGGCCAGTACGAGCTGGTGCTCAAGTGGGAACCCAGCAACGCCAAGGACAATTCGCAGGCGGGTTACACCGGCCACACCTATCTCGACGCGTACAAGCTCAACGGCACCCGGCTGTGGCGGATCGACCTCGGCCGCAACATCCGCTCCGGCGCGCACTACACGCAGTTCCAGGTGTTCGACTACGACGGCGACGGCCGCGCCGAGGTCGCGATGAAAACCGCCGACGGCACCAGGTCCGGCACCGGCCAGGTGATCGGCAACGCCGGTGCCGACCACCGCAACTCCAGCGGGTACATCCTCGCCGGGCCCGAGTTCCTGTCGGTCTTCCGCGGCACGGACGGCGCGGTGCTGGCGACCGCGGACTACGTGCCGCCGCGCGGGAACGTGGCTTCGTGGGGTGACAACTACGGCAACCGGGCCGACCGCTTCCTGGCGGGCACCGCGTACGTGGACGGGTCGCGGCCCAGCATCATCATGGCGCGCGGGTACTACACGCGGTCGGTGATCGCCGCGTGGGACTTCCGCAACGGGCAGCTGACGCGGCGGTGGACCTTCGATTCGAACTCCTCCACCAACGGCGCGGCGTGGACCGGCAAGGGCAACCACCAACTGTCGGTCGCCGACGTGGACGCGGACGGCCGCGACGAGATCATGTACGGCTCGATGGCGATCGACGACAACGGGCACGGCCTGTGGCAGAACAACACCCACCACGGCGACGCCTACCACGTCGGCGACTTCATCCCGTCGCGTGCCGGGCTGGAGGTGTTCAAGCCGTCGGAGTGGACCAGCGAGCCCACGCACTGGATGGGTGACGCGCGCACCGGGCAGATCATCTGGAGCGCGCCGGCCTGCGGCTGCGACAACGGCCGCGCGGTGGCCGCGGACGTCTGGGCCGGCCATCCCGGCGCCGAGGCGTGGTCGTCGTCGGTGTCCGGACTTCGCAGCGGTACCAACGGAAACCAGGTCTCCGCGCGCAAGCCCGGCTCGACCAACTTCGTGATCTGGTGGGACGGGGACGCGCAACGCGAACTGCTCGACGGCACGCACATCGACAAGTACGGCACCGGCGGGGACACCCGGCTGCTCACCGGTTCCGGGGTCGCGTCGAACAACGGCTCGAAGGCCACGCCCGCGCTGTCCGCCGACATCCTCGGCGACTGGCGGGAAGAGGTCGTCTGGCGCACCACCGACAACCGGGCGCTGCGGATCTACTCGACCACCGACGGCACCGGCATCAGCCGCCCGTCGCTGATGCAGGACCGGCAGTACCGGGTGGCCGTCGCCTGGCAGAACACCGCCTACAACCAGCCGCCGCACCCCAGTTTCGCGATCGGCTGAGAAGGGACCCGGCATGAACCGGCTCGTCGTCGCCGCCCTGTGCGTGCTCTGCATGGTCGGCGGGATGCCCGCCACCGCCCAGGCGGCTTCGCCCGCGACGATCGACGGCGCGCGGCGGCACCAGCCCATCGACGGGTTCGGCTTCTCCGAGGCGTTCGGCCGGGCCGAGATCATGCGCGGGTCCCAGGGACTGTCCGAGCCGCGGCAGCGGGAGGTCCTCGACCTCCTGCTGTCCGGCGCCGGCGCGGCCCTGTCCATCCTGCGGCTGCACATCGTGTCGACCCCGGCCGGGTCGATCCAGCCGGAGGACCCCGGCGGGCCGGGCGCGGAGCCGCGTTACGTGTGGGACGGTGACAACGAAGGCCAAGTGTGGCTGGCCCGCGAAGCCAAGGCGTACGGCGTGAACCGCTTCTACGCCAACGCCTGGAGCGCGCCGGGCTACATGAAGACCAACGGCGACGAGGCGAACGGCGGCACGTTGTGCGGGCTGGCCGGAACGTCCTGCGCGAGCGGCGACTGGCGCACGGCGTACGCGAACTACCTGGTCAAGTACGCCGAGTTCTACGCGGGCGAGGGCATCCGGATCACCGATCTGGGGTTCACCAACGAGCCCGACTACACCGCGACCTACTCCTCGATGCGGTTCACCCCGGCGCAGGCCACCGAGTTCACCAAGGTGCTCGGGCCGATCGCGGCGACGGCCGGGCTCGCCGTGGCGTGCTGCAATTCGTTCGGCTGGACGCACCAGCGCGACTACACCGCCGCGATCGAGGCCGATCCGGTGGCGCGCGAGCTGGTCACCACGCACACCGGGCACACCTACGCCAGCCAGGTCACCGGCCCGCTGCCGACCTCGCGGCGGACGTGGATGTCGGAGTGGTCGCCGGACGGCACGACCTGGAACGAGAACTGGGACGACGGCAGCGGGTACGACGGGTTCACCGTCGCCAAGGCCGTGCACACCGCGCTGACCACCGGGAACACCTCCGGTTACGTGTACTGGTACGGGGCGTCGGTGGGGACCACGCGGGGCCTGATCCAGCTGGACGGTGATGGTTACCGCGTGTCGAAGCGGTTGTGGGCGCTGGCGAACTACAGCCGGTTCATCCGGCCGGGCGCCACGCGGATCGGCGCGGACACCGGTGACGGGAACCTGGCGCTGTCCGCCTTCCGCAATCCCGACGGCTCACTGGCGGTCGTCGCGCTCAACTCGGCGACGAGCCCCACCACGGTGTCGTACACCCTGCCGAACACCGGCGTCTCCCGCGGCACGGCGGTCCCCCACGTCACGGACAGCACTCGCGACACGGCGGCCTTGTCCCCGATCCGGGTGAGCGGCGGGCGGTTCACCGCTACGGTACCGGCGCGCTCACTGGTCACCTACCGCATCACCGGCGGCTAGCCGGGCACGCGCTTCCGCCAGCGCGAAGCCGAGCAGGTTCAGCCCTGGCCAGCGCGCCGGTTCGTCCCCGGTGGCGAGCAGAAACTCGCGCAGGTGCGGATGGCTGTGAGGATCGCCTTCGCCGAGGGGTGGTCGCCGAACAGCACGGCCTTGCGCCACATCAGGTAGTGCTCCGCCGTGGGAAAGACACGTCCGTCCACTTCGAACGGTTCCGGCCACCACTGGCTCAGGCAGCCGCGCCCGGCGCGTCCGTCCCGTTCGGGCTGGTGCCCCCCAGAAGAACAGGAACTTCACCCGGCCATCGTTCTTGAGGGTGGCCCGGTTTTCGCGTCGCCGAGTGCGGCACGCAGCGGGTATCGGCGGGCTTTGTGGCCCCAACCAGATCTTGTGTTTCCCCGCGTCCGCCACCGGCTCCTACCGTCGGGAACAGCGAAAACGTTCCGGCCACAAAGGAGAGAAAACATGAGCCTGCGCGACAAGGTGGCGGTCATCGCCGGCGGTGCGAAGAACCTCGGCGGCCTGCTGTCCACCACGCTCGGGCGAGGAGGGCGCGAAGGTGGTCGTCCACTACCACGGGGACGGCTCGGCCGCCGACGCCGAGAAGACCGTCGAGGCGGTGCGCGGCGCCGGTTCCGAAGCCGTCGCCGTGCAGGGCGACCTGACCAAGGTGGCCGACGTGCGGCGGTTGTTCGACACCGCCGTGGACACCTTCGGCGGCGCCGACATCGCGGTGAACACCACCGGCATGGTGCTGCGCAAGCCGATCCTGGACACCACCGAGGAGGAGTACGACCGCATGTTCGCGGTCAACGCCAAGGCGGCCTACTTCTTCATCCAGGAAGCCGGGCGGCGCCTGGCCGACCACGGCCGGATCATCAGCCTCGGCACCTCGCTGCTGGCCGCCTTCACCGACGGCTACGCCACCTACGCCGGCGGCAAGGCCCCGCTGGAGCACTTCACCAGGGCCGCCGCCAAGGAGTTCGCCGACCGCGGCATCTCGGTCAACGTGGTGGCCCCCGGCCCGATGGACACGCCGTTCTTCTACCCGCAGGAAACCCCCGAGCGGGTGGAGTTCCACAAGTCGCAGGCGATGGGCGGGCGGCTGACCCGGATCGAGGACATCGTGCCGATCATCCGGTTCCTGGCCACCGGCGGCGGCTGGTTCACCGGGCAGACGCTGTTCCCGAACGGGGGCTACACCACCCGCTGACGCCTACCATGCCGGACGTGGGCCTCGACCTGTACAAGCTGAACCACTTCGTCGCCGTCGCCGAGGAGGGCAGCTTCACCCGTGCCGCGGCACGCCTGCACCTGAGCCAGCAGGCGCTGTCGACCTCGGTGCGCACGCTCGAACGCGAGATCGGCGTCGCCCTGCTCGAGCGCGGTGCGACCGGCGTCACCGTGCTCCCGGCGGGCCAGGCGCTGATCGACGATGCCCGCGTCCTGCACGGTGTGGCCGCGTCGGCGGTGCAGCGGGCCCGCCGCATCGGGCGCGGTGAGCCGGAGCGCCTCCGCATCGGGCACACCCCGGCCGTCACCGGCGACGAGGTCATCTCCCTGCTGCGCCGGGCGCAAGCCGCGCATCCCGGGCTGGTCACCGACGTCAACCAGCGCTACCCCGCCGAACTCACCGCGCAACTGCTCGACGGGGAACTCGACCTCGGGCTGGGCCGTGCGCTGACCCCGGCGCACGGCCTGGTCCGCACCACGCTGATCCGGCAGCGGCTGCGCGTGGCCGTCGGCGCCGGGCACCCGCTCGCCGGGCAGCGCGAAGTCGAGCTGGCCGATCTCGCGGACGAGGAGATCACCGTGTGGGGGCAGCCGGGCCGGTCCGGCTACACCGATCTGCTGCTCAACCTGTGCCGCGACGCCGGGTTCGAGCCCCGCGTCCGCCGCAACCCGATCCAGGGCACACCGCCGGTGACCGCCGTGCTCGAAACCGACGGCATCGCCTTTGTCACCGCCTCCCCCGGCCCGGCCGCGGGCGACGCGGTCCGGGTGCTCGAACTGCGGCCGCCGGTGCACGTCCCGCTCCAGGCGCTCTGGCCGCAGCACAGCAATTCCGACGCCCGCGACGCCTTCCTCACCGCGTTCGCCTGAAACCTCACTGCTCCGGGCGCGCGTCCACGCAGATCAGGGTCTGCTGACCGGCGGCCACCAGCTTCGGCTGCCCGTCCCGCACGGCGAAGACCTCGAGGCGGCAGATGGTCAGCGTGCGGCCGGGCTTGAGCACCGTGCCGACCGCCTCCAGGTACTCGCCGATCGCCGGGGCCAGCAGGTTCATCTTGTATTCGACGGTGAGCACCGAGGTGTTCTCGGGGAACAGCGTGAACCCGGCGAAGCCGCCCGCGGTGTCGGCGATGGCGCTGGTCGCCCCGGCGTGGAAGTAGCCGTTCTGCTGGGTCACTTCCGGCCGCGCGGGCAGGGTGATGCGCACGGTGCCTTCCTCGATGCCGGTCAGGCGCGCGCCGAGATGGGTCATCAGCCCCTGGCGGTCGAAACTGGCCTGCACCCGCGCCCGCACCTCGGGGCTCACCTCTGCCACGCGCTCTCCTCGCCTTCGCCGGATCACCGTCCACTATGCAAGATCGTTCAGAGCCTGCCGGACGCGGGCGCCCGGCCGAGCCCGGCGACCACGGCCGCGGCGACGGCCAGCGCGCCACCCGCCCACATCACCGCGGTCACGCCCAGCCCGTCGGCGACCCGGCCACCCACCAGCGCACCCGCCGCGATGGCCGCGTTGAACACGCCGACGAACAACGCCGAACCCGCCTCCCGCGCGTGCGGCACCGACGCCAGCAGCCAGGTCTGCGTGCCCACCGAAACGCCGCCGTAGGCCAGGCCCCACACCACCATCAGCACGATCCCGCCACCGAGCAGCGGGATCAGCAGCACCGCGGCCGCCAGCACCACACCGAGCCCGGCCAGCGTCGCGCGCGGGGAACGGGCCGCCGCCCACCCGGCGGCGAAGTTGCCCGCCACCCCGGCGATCCCGTACCCCAGCAGCAGCGCACCGAGCCCGCTGTCCACACCGGACACTTCCGCCAATACCGGCCGCACGTAGGTGTAGGCGGCGAAGTGCCCGGTGACCAGCAGCGCCACCACGGCCAGTCCGGTGCCGGCACGCGGGTCGCCCACCAGCCGCAGCACCCCGCTCAGCCGCAGGCCCGGCTCGGCGGGCAGCGGCGGCAACAGCACCACGAGCGCGACCGCCACGGCCAGCGCCAGCACGGCCGCGACCAGGAACACCGTCCGCCAGTCCGCCAGCTCACCGAGATAGGTGCCCAGCGGCACACCCAGCACCGAGGCCACCGCGATCCCGCTGAAGATCAACGCGGTAGCTGACGGCCGTCCCGGCACCAGCCGCGCGCCGAGGCCCGCGGCGATGGCCCACACCCCGCCCATGCCGACGCCGACCAGCACCCGGCCCGCCACCATCACCCCGAACCCCGGCGACCACGCGGCCAGCAGATTGCCCAGCGCCAGCACCACCATCAGCGCGGCCAGCGCGAGGCGGCGGTCCAACCGGCCCAGCAGCGGGGTCAGCAGCGGCGCCGACACCGCGGCGACCAGTCCGGTGATGGTCAGCGTGAGCCCGGCGACGCCCTCGGTGACGCGCAGCGCCGAGCCGATCGGCGTGAGCAGCCCGACCGGCAGCATTTCGGAGGTGACGACGGTGAAGGTCGCGGCGGCCGTGGCCGCGACACCGAACCAGCCGCGCAGCGGGCGGGCGGTGTCCGTGAGTTGTGCCATGGGTCCAGCCAATCCGCCCTGAACAGCCGGAACAACGACCGATCCGTCATCGGTCGATTAGGCTGGCTCATGGACCGAGAGGGAGGTACCGGTGGGCGGGCTGGAGGTGCGCGAGCTGGAGTGCTTCCTCGTGCTGGCCGAGGAACTCCACTTCGGACGGACGGGCGAGCGCCTGTACCTGTCGCAGAGCCGGGTCAGCCAGCTGCTGCGTGCGCTGGAGAGCCGGATCGGCGCGCGGCTGGTCGAGCGGACCAGCCGCCGGGTGCGGCTGACCCCGCTGGGCGAGCAGTTCCTGGCCAGGGCCCGGCCCGCCTACGAGGAACTGCGCGCCGCGGTCGCCGACACCACCGCCGCCGCGCGCGGGGTGCGGGGCCTGCTGCGGCTGGGGTTCCAGGGCAGCGCGAACGACCAGCTGATGGCCGCGATCGCCCGGTTCGGCGAGCGGTGGCCCGGCTGCACGACCGAGGTGGTGGAGATCCCGCTGGCCGACCCGTTCGGCCCGCTGTACCGGCAGGAAGTGGACGCGGCGGTGGTGCTGCTGCCGGTGGACGAGCCGGATTTGGTGCTGGGGCCGATTTTTTCGCGGCAGCAGCAGACCCTCGCGGTGTCGGTGCGGCATCCCTTCGCTTCGCGTGCCTCGGTGGTGGCCGAAGACCTGGCCGACTGCGCGCTCATCGGGATCAAGGAACCGGCCCCGGCGTACTGGCGCGAGTTCCAAGCTCCCGCCCACACTCCGGCTGGCGCGCCCGTGCCACCCGGCCCGCTGGTGAGCACGTTGCAGGAAGGGCTGACGCTCGCCGCCGCGGGCCGGGGCGCGATGCTGCTGTGCCAGCCCACCGCCGAGCACCACCGCCGAGCCGCGCTCGCCTACCTGCCGGTCACCGGGCTGCCCGAATCCAGCCTGGGCCTGGTCTGGCGCCGGGAGCACGAGACCCCCGCCATCCGCGCCTTCGCCGAGGCGCTGGGTGAGATCGCCGCTCGCGCTGACCGCGCCCACCGGGCCGTTCCCCGTCGGCTGGTCGAGCCTGCACCTGCGTGACGAGTCACCGGCGGGCGGACCACCGGCTGCCTCGCCTGCGGCAGCACTGACGGTGATGGCGGGTCATTCAGTGGGTGGCGCGAGCACGATCACCGCGATGCACGCGCACCACCGGTCACCCGCTGCTGGCACGTCAGTTCGGCCTCCCGCCGCCGGAGGGCAGCCCCTCCCCACCACCCGCGGCACGCGGGTGACCAGGGCCTACGTCACCGCGTTCGCCGACCGCCACCTGCGCGGCCGGCCCGGCTCGCTGCTGGACCGGCCGTCGAAGGCCTATCCCGAGGTGCACCACTGGTCCCCGGCGGGCAGGGCGCCGTCGACCAGCCAGCGCGTGGCGAGTTCGTCGGCACACGGGTTGAGGCCCGGGTAGATCCCGTGCCCGCCCTCGTCCACGGTCACCAGCCGCGCCCGGCCGCCGAGCTGGGCCCGCAACCGCACCCCGGAGCTGTAGACCGTCGCCGGGTCGCGGAGGTTCTGCAGGATCAGGAACCGCGCCGGGCCGTGGCCGCTGATCTCGGTCGGCGCCTCACGCGGGGCGAGCGGCCAGCGGGCACACGGCGTGACGTTCGCGGTCATCGCGCCCACCATCGGATACCGTGCGCGGTCGGTGCGGACCGCGTGCTGGTAGTGCGCCAGCGAAGTCGGCCACCGCACGTCCCCGCAGGTGACCGCGAGATATCCGGCGACGAAGTTGTCACCCGGCGCGGGCGGGCCGCTCGGCGGCGGCGCTTCGCCGTTCGCCAGGTGCTGCCAGATTCCGGCAAGCGCGGGGAAAGCGGCGTCGCTGTACAGCTGGAACCGCGTCAGCTGGCGGAACACGTCCCCGTTGATCCCGGCGATCGGTGTCCGGTCGAGCCGGCCCGCGAGCGCGAAGTAGGTCGCGCGGACTTCGTCGACCGTGCGCCCGAGCCGGTAGGTCTCGTGCCTGGCCGCGGCCCACGCGCCGAAGTCGGGGAAGCGCAGTTCGGTACCCGGCCCCCAGCCGCGGAACTGCTCGCGCCACACCAGATCCGGGCTCGCGGCGCTGTCGAGCAGGAACCGGTCGGTGCGCGCCGGGAACAGTTCCGCGTAGACCACGCCGAGATAGGTGCCGTAGGACGTGCCGAAATAGGAGATCCGGCGCTCACCGAGTGCTTCGCGGATCCGGTCGAGGTCGCGGGCGGTGTTCCTGGTGGTCAGGTGGGGCAGGTTGTCCCCGCCCTTCGCCACGCATTTCTCCGCGATTTCCGTGGCCCGCCCAGCCTGCGCCACCACGTCGTCCGGGGTGTGGGCGTAGGTGCCGAAAGCGGTGGTCAGCTGCTCCGGGGAAAGGTCGCAGGTCACCGGAGCGCTGCGGCCGATCCCGCGGGGATCGAACCCGACGAGGTCGTAGGAATCCAGCAGGCTCCGCGGCACTCCCCGGTTCGCGATGACCGCCGGAAGGTCGAGCCCGGCCAGCCCTGGACCACCCGGATTGACCAGCAGCACTCCGCGTCGCCGGGCCGGATCGGCGCTGCGCAACCGCGAAACCGCGATTTCGAGCTGGGCTCCGCCTGGTTCGCGGTAATCCACGGGCACGCGGAGCACGCCGCATTCAAGCCCGGGCGCGGACGGCGACGGACAACTCCCCCACTCGATTTCCGGCGTTTCCCCGGCCGCTGCCGCACCGCTGGTGAACAGACCGGCAACGAGCACACCGACCACGGCCACGGCGGTTTTCCTGGACTTCTTCACGGTTCACCTCTCCCCTGGGTTCACCGGAAAGCGTCGCGGAACCGCCGGGGTGGCAACCACGGTGCACTCCCCCGCTTCCGTGGTGAGGCAGGCCCTAGTCCGGGCCGCGCGGGGTGAGCAGGCCGCGGTGGAAGCCTTCGGTGACGGCGGCCGCGCGGTCGTTGACGCCGAGCTTGCCGTAGATGCTGAGCAGGTGGGACTTGACGGTGGCTTCGGTGACAAACAGCTTCGCCGCCGCCTCGCGGTTGGTGTTTCCGGCGGCGACCAGCCGCAGCACCTCGAGTTCACGCGCGCTGAGCGGTCCGGTGGCGGGCGTGCGCACGCGGTTCATCAGCAGCGCGACCGCCGACGGCGCGAGCACCGCCTCACCCCGCGCGGTCGCCCGGACCGCGCGCAGCAGTTCGTCGCGCGGGGCGTCCTTGAGCAGGTAGCCGGTGGCGCCCGCCTCGATCGCGGGCAGCACGTGGCTGTCGGTGTCGTAGGTGGTGAGCACCAGCACACGCGCGCCGCCCGCGGCCAGTTCGCGGGTGGCGCTCACACCGTCCACGCCCGGCATGCGCAGGTCCATCAGCACCACGTCCGGCCGCAGCGTCCCGGCGAGCCGGATCGCCTCGGCACCGTCGCCGGCCTCGCCGACCACCTCGAATTCGGGATCACGCCCGAACAGGCTGCTCAGCCCGTCCCGGACCACCGGGTGGTCGTCCACGATCAGCAGCCGGATCACGCGACCGGCACCCTGGCCGAGATGCCCGCGCCCGCCCCGGGCGCCGACTCGATCCGCAGCGTGCCGGACAGCTCCTCGATCCGCTGCCGCATAGCGACCAGCCCGAACCCGCCCGCGCGGACCGGGTCGAAGCCGCTGCCGTCGTCACGCACGTCCAGCGCCACCTCCTCGTCCAAATAGGACAGTGTCACGCCCACGCGGTTCGCCCGCGCGTGCCTGGCCACGTTGGCCAGCGCCTCCTGCGCGGCCCGGAGCAGGGCGACCTCGGCCTCCGGCCGCAGCGGCCGCACGGTGCCGGTGGTGGTGACCTGGACCGGGACGCCGTGCAGCGCCGACCAGCGCTCGGCCACGCTCGCCAGCGCCTCGCCCAGCCTGGCCGTCCGCAGCGAATCCGGCCGCAGCGCGTCCACCGAGCGGCGCGCCTCGGTCAGGCTCTCCCTGGCCAGGCCGGCCGCGGTGACCACGTGCCGTCGCATGTCCCCGGGCTCGGCGTGCTCGGCGGCGCGGAGCTGGCTGATGATGCCGGTGAGCCCCTGCGCCAGGGTGTCGTGGATCTCCCGCGCCATCCGGTCCCGTTCCTCGTGCACCCCGGCGGTCTTGGCCTGCGCCACCAGCTGCTCGTGCAGCACGGCGTTCTCCGCCAGTATCCGCAGCCGCTCGGCGTTCTGCTGGTCGCTGCGCCAGGCGTACCAGGCGAACAGGCACAGCGGCAGCACGTTCGCGGCCACCACGGCACCGTAGATCAGCAGCCCGGCGGGCGTGCCCTTCTGCACGCCGTACGCCTGCGCGGTGCCCGCGACCACGGAAACCGCCGCCACCCCGCCCAGCCGCCACGGCCACCGCAGCACCAGGAACGTGAAGAGGTACGCGGCGGGTGTGAAGAAGCCGAACCACGGCGCCCGGAACACCAGCACGGCCAGGAGCACGATCAGCCCGGCGCAGAACACCGCCATCACGCCGGGGCACTCGCGCCAGTCGGGCCGCAGCGTGTACAGCGCCAGGATCCAGCCCGCCATCAGCGCGCACAGCACCAGCTCCGCCACCGGCGACTGGCCTTCGGACACCCGAAGCACCACCGTCAGCCCCGCCAGCGCCGCCAGCAGGCCGTACGGCACCACCCCGGTCGCCCAGTCCATGCGCACCCCTCCCCGCCACCATCATGGCCGGTCAGCCCGACAGTTCGACGCCCAGGGCGTGCCCGAACACCCCGCGCGGGTCCCAGCGTGCCTTGATCCGCCGCAGCCGCGGGTAGTTGTCCTTGTAGTACAGCGTCCGCGCCGGCACCCCGGAGGCGTTCCACGCCGGATCGAGCAGATCGACGTCCGGATAGTTGATGTAGGAGCCGTCGTTGATCTCCCCGGGCACCGGCACCCCGCCGGTGGCGAGGTAGACGTCGCGGTAGAACTCCCGGACCCAGGTGAGGTGGGCCTCGTCACCGCCTTTGTCGGCCCACGCGGTGAAGTAGACCGCCTTCATCACCACGTCGCGCTGCGCGATCGCGGTGGCCTCCGGCGCCACCGCGCGGATCTGGCCGCCGTAGCCGATCAGCAGCAAACCGGAGGCCGGGGTGCCGGTGTTGTTCGTCAGGTGCCGGTGGATGGCGGCGAGCTGGTCGCCGTCGGGTGCGCGGCGGAAGTAGGCGGCCTTGTTCTTGTACCGGCGCGTGCCCGCGTCGCCGGATTCGCCGGTGCCCGGCCAGGTCAGCTTGTGCAGCCACGAGTGCCGTCGCCGCAGGTCCTCGATCGGCTTGACTCCGGTGCCCGCGGTCAGCGCGGCGACGAACTCGCCGACCAGTTCGTCGGCGCCGGGCAGGCCGCCGTCGATCTGCACGGCCAGCGAGAAGTACCCGCTGCTGCGGTGGGTCAGCAGCAGGATCGCGTACAGCCCGGCGGCCCGCCCGCCCGGCTCGCTGTGCTGCTCGTGCCAGGCACCGAAGTTCCGCAGCAGCGTGGTGAACGCCTGCTCGGTCATGTCCTCCCACGACCACGCGAGCACGCACTCCAGCATTTCACCGGGTGAAGCGGGCAGCAGCCGCTCGCCGGTGGCGCCGGGCGAGCGCAGCCAGTACCGGGTGACCACGCCGAAGTTCCCGCCGCCACCGCCGGTGTGCGCCCACCACAGGTCGTGGTGGGGGTCGCCGGGTTCGCGGGTGGCGACCACCACGCGGGCGCCGTCGCGATCGGCGACCACCACTTCGACGCCGTACAGGTGGTCGACCACCGAGCCGTGGCGGCGGGACAGCGCCCCGTACCCGCCACCGGCGAAGTGCCCGCCGGCGCCGACCGCCGGGCAGCTGCCGCCGGGGATCGTCACGCCCCAGCCCTGGTAGAGCCGCCGGTACACCCGGCCGAGCGTGGCTCCCGGCTGCACCGAGAACGCACGCATCGCCGGGTCGTAGCCGACTTCGTCCATCGGTGAGAGGTCGAGCAGCACCTTGACCGCGGGGTCGGCGGTGAAGTTCTCGAAGCAGTGGCCACCGCTGCGTGGCGCGACCCGCCGCCCGGAGCGCACCGCGTCGGACACCGCCCGCACCACCTGCCCGGCGGATCCGGCCACGCGGATCTCGTCCGGCTGCCCGGTGAACCGGAAGTTGTTGCCGCGCAACAGGTTCTCGTACCTCGGATCACCGGGCCGGATCGACACCGGCGCCGCTGGTTCCCCGGCCACGGCCGGAACCGCGCTCCCCACCAGCCCGGCTCCCGCCGCCGCACCCGCTCCGGTGAGCAGCAGCCGCCTGCTCACCTCGTGCCGTTCGGTCATCCCGCTCCCCTTCGCCGGTGGACCCCACCACCGTTCCAGCGAAGGCCACGGACCCGCATCGGTGATCCGGCGGGAAAGCACGGCTGAACCCGCACTCCACCGATCGGCTGAGGCGCGTCCACCTCACCGGGCGCCGATGATCTCCTCGGCAACCCACTTCACGACACCATCCGGATACGGATCAGCCAAACCCAGCACGATATGCCCGAAACCCGCACCTTCCGCCTCCACGACCGCCGCCCGCGTCTCCCCCGGCCGTTCGTAGGAGACCGGCAGGTAGATCGAGCGGGTGATCGCCGCCGGGTCGCGCCCGATCTCCGTGCAGTACCGGTCCAGCAGCTTGCTGCGGCTAATCGCGGCTGCGATGTCCTCGATGCCCCCGCCCGGCATGTTCCACAGGTCGGCGTGCTCGGCCACCACCCGCAGCGTCGCGGACGAGCGGCCGCCGATCATGATGGGCGGGTGCGGCCGCTGCACCGGTTTCGGGTTCCCGTACGCACCGGCCAGCCGGACGTGCGCGCCGTCGAAGTCGAACGGCTCCTCCTCCGTCCACAAGCGACGGATGACCGCGCACGCCTCGGCCAGGCCCGCCACCGCATGGGCCGCGTCGTGGTACGGCAGGCCGTGTGCGTCGTACTCGCGCCGGGCCAGCGGGTGGCTCGGGCGTGAACCGGCGCCGATGCCGAAGTCGAGCCGTCCACCGGAAACCTGGTCCACCGTGGTGGCGATCTTCGCCAGCAGCGCGGGCGGCCGGAACCGGTTGCTGGTGACCAGCACGCCCAGCCGCAGCCGGCGCGTCCGCGCGGCCAGTGCCGAAAGCAGCGTCCAGCCTTCGAGGATCGGCCCGGCGGGGTCACCGCCGATCGGCATGAAGTGGTCGAACACCCACGCGTGCTGGATCTCCGGGACCGCGTCGGCCTCGGTCCACACCCGCAGGATGTCCTCATAGGACACTTGCTGCTGTGCGGTCATGATGCCGAAGGCGGTGCCCATCATCGCCTCCGCAGCTTCGCGTCGAGCAGTGCTGGCGGGGTGTCGTGCTTCTCGTCCGGAGCGAGGTCGATCCCGGGCGCGACGATCTCGTCGATCGCGTCGAGCACGTCACCGGACAGCACGGTGTCCGCGGCGGCGAGCTGCGACTCCAGGTGGCCCACCGTGCGCGGGCCGATCAGCGCGCTGGTCACCGCCGGGTGCGCGGTGACAAAACCGAGCGCGAGCTGGATCATCGTCAGCCCGGCGTCGGCGGCGACCTTGGCCAGCCGCTCGACCGCCGCCAGCTTGGCCTGGTTGACCGGCAGCGAGGTGTCGAACCGCTGCGGCAGCGTGGACGAGCGGTTGGTGGTGATCTCCTGGCCTTCGCGGACCGCGCCGGAGAGCCAGCCCGACGCCAGCGGGCTCCACGCCAGCACGCCCATGCCGTACTCCTCGGTCACCGGCAGCACGTGGGCCTCCACCCCGCGCTGCAGGATCGAGTACGGCGGCTGCTCGGTGACGTACCGCCCGAGGTTCCCCGCCCGCGCGGCCCACTGCGCCTGCACGATGCGGTACGCCGGGAAGGTCGACGAGCCGAAGTAGCGGATCTTCCCGGCCTGCCGCAGGTCCGTCAGCGCCGACAGGGTTTCCTCGTCGCTGGTGGCCGGGTCCCAGCGGTGCATCTGGTACAGGTCGACGTGGTCGACGCCGAGGCGCCGCAGGCTGTTCTCCAGTTCGGTGACCAGCCAGCGGCGCGAAGTGCCGCGGTGGTTGCGGTCCTCGTCCATCGGCATGGCGGCCTTCGTGGCCAGCACGAGGTCGTCGCGGCGGCCCGCGATGGCCCGGCCGACCATCTCCTCCGACTCGCCCCGCCCGTACATGTCGGCCGTGTCGATCAGGTTGATCCCGGCGTCCAGCGCGCCGTCGACGATGGCGGTGGCCTCGTCCTGGGTGGTGCGCCCGATCGCGCCGAAGTTCATCGCGCCGAGCGCCAGCGTGCTGACCTGCACACCGGTGCGCCCCAAGGTGCGGTACTGCATGAGCGTGCCCTCCATGGCATCATGAGCAACCGGAACGTTGCTCCGTTAACCATACGGAGCACTGTTCCGCTTTGCAACCCCGGAGGTGGAGGCACGGTGACGGACGGCAAGGGCACCCGGTCCAAGCGCGCGGACGCGCGGCGCAACGAGGAGACGCTGCTCGACGCGGCGGCCGCGGTTTTTGTGGCTTCGGGCGTGGACGCGCCGGTGCGCGACATCGCCGCCAAGGCGGGCGTCGGCATGGGCACCATCTACCGGCACTTCCCGACCAGGGCGGACCTGATCATCGCCGTTTACCGGCACCAGGTCGAAGCCTGCGCGGAAGCCGGGCCCGCGCTGCTGGCGGCGAACGCGTCGCCGTACACCGCGCTGGCGCGCTGGATCGACCGGTTCGTCGAGTTCCTGGTCACCAAGCACGGCCTCGCCGCCGTGCTGCAGTCCGACGAAGCCGGGTTCGAGGCGCTGCACACCTACTTCCTCGACCGCCTGGTGCCGGTGTGCGCCCAGCTGCTCGACGCCGCGTCAGCCGCCGATGAGATCCGCACCGATCTGCGGGCCATCGAGCTGATGCGCGGGGTCGGCAACCTCTGCATCGGCGGCGGGCCGGACTACGACGCGAAGCGGCTGGTGAAGGTCCTGATCGCGGGCCTGCGCGCGGATCACTCGTAGAAGGCCGCGAGCAGCTCCGCGTTGTTGGCGGCCACGACGTTGCGCTTGACCTTCATCGACGGGGTCAGCTCACCGGACTCGATGCTGAGGTCCTCGTCGAGGATCTCCCACTTCTTGACCGTCTCCCAGCGGTTGAGGCCCGCGTTGAGCTGGTCGACGTACCCGGCGACCATCGCGCGTGCCTCGTCCGAGCGGATGATCTCCTGGTAGCTCTTGCCCGCCATGCCGTTCTCCCCCGCCCACGACGCCATCGCGTCCGGGTCGAGCGTGATCAGCGCGACCACGAAGTTGCGCTCGGCGCCGAACACCAGGAACTGGCTGGCGTACGGGCAGATCGCGGCGAACTTCGACTCGATCGCGGTGGGCGCGACGTACTTCCCGCCGGAGGTCTTGAACAGGTCCTTGATGCGGCCGGTGATGGTGAGGAAGCCGTCCTCGTCGAGGCTGCCCTGGTCGCCGGTGCGCAGCCAGCCGTCCTCGGTGAACGCGTTCGCCGTCTCCTCGGGGAGGTTGTGGTACCCGGCCATGATGTGCGGGCCGCGCAGCAGCACCTCGTCGTTCTCGCCGATCTTGACCTCGGCACCCGGCAGCGCGCGCCCGACGGTGCCGAACCGGTTGGTGTCCGGGTGGTTGACCGCGGCGCCCGCGGTGTTCTCGGTCATGCCGTAGCCCTCGAGAATGAGGATGCCCGCGGCGTGGAACCACTGCGCGATGTCGCGGTTGAGCGCCGCCGAGCCGGAGATGAAGAACCGCACGCGGCCGCCGAAGCGCTCACGCACCTTGCTGAACACGAGCTTGTCGAACAACGCGTGCCGCACCTTGAGCGGCAGCGGAACGGGCTTGCCCTGGCGCTGGAGTTCGTCGAACCGCAGCCCGTCCTCGAACGCCTTGGTGAACAGCTTCTCCTTCACGCCGCCCTCGGCGGCCTGCATGGTCTGGATGCGGGCGTAGGCCTTCTCGAAGATGCGCGGGGCGGCGCCCATGAAGGTCGGTTTCACCGCCGCGCAGTTGTCCACGATCTTCTCGACGCGGCCGTCGATCGCGGTGGCGAACCCGCACGCGAGCTGCGCGGACAGCAGCACCTTGCCGAACGCGTGCGCCATCGGCAGCCACAGCAGCTGCAGGTCGCGCTCGTCGAGGATGTTCTGGACGCGGATCGCCGCGCCTTCGTAGACCCAGCCGCGGTGCCGCAGACGCACGCCCTTCGGCTTGCCGGTGGTGCCGGAGGTGTAGATCAGCGTGGCCAGCTGGTCGGGCTCGATGGCCGCGGCGGTCTCCTCGACCACACCGGGGTGCTCGGCGAGATAGGCATCCCCGAGTTCGGCGAGCGCGTCCATGGTGAGCACGAAGTCGCCGTCGGCCGTGCCGTCGAAGGTGACCACTTTGGACAGTCGCGGCAGGGAGTCGCGGTGCTCGGTGACCTTGGCGAGCTGGGCGTCGTCCTCGGCGAAGAGCACGCGGCACTCCGAGTCACCGAGGATGTAGGCGGTGTCCTCGGCGTTCGTGCTCGGGTAGACCGTGGTGGTCGCGCCACCGGCGCACATCACCGCGAGGTCGGCGAGAATCCATTCGTAGCGCGTGCCCGAGGCGATGCCGACGCGCTGCTCGGGTTCGAGGCCGAGCGCCAGCAACCCGGCGGCGAGGCGGCGCACCTGGTCGCTGCTTTCCTGCCAGGTCACCGACTTCCAGCCGTCGCCGGCCGGGTAGCGGAACGCCTCCAGGTCCGGGGTTTCGGCCACCCGGTTGAGGAACTGCACGGCCACGTTGGGCTCGAGCTGGTCGACGAAGTCGGCGGTCATGGTGCTCCTCGTTTCGTGCGTTTCCTCGGGTGGTCAGCGGCCGGTCCAGACCGGGGTGCGCCGCTCCGCGAAGGCCGCGACGCCTTCGCGCGCGTCGTCGGAGAGCAGTACGGGACCAGCCAGCTCGCTCTGGCGGGCGAAGCCTTCTTCGGCGGTCCAGCCGGGCGCGGCGTCGATCAGTTCCTTGCCCACGCGCACGGACAGCGGCGCGTTCGCGGCGATGCGGTCGGCCAGTTCCAGAGCCGCGTCGAGTGCGGTGCCGGGCGGCACCACGCGGTTGACCAGGCCGAGTTCGGCGAGCCGGGTGGCGGGCAGCGGTTCGGCGACCAGCGCGAGTTCGAGCGCGACGCTCCTGGGCAGCCTGGCCGCCGTCCGCCAGAGCCCGCCCGCGGCCGCCAGCAGACCGCGTTTTGCCTCGGGGAGGCCAAAAACCGCGTCCTCGGCGGCCACGATCAGGTCGGCGCACAGTGCCAGCTCGAACCCGCCCGCGAGCGCCGCGCCTTCGACGGCGGCGATGGTCGGCTTGGCGGGTGGCTCGGCGGTCAGCCCGAGCGGGCCGCGGCGGTCGGTGACCGGCACGGCACCGCGGTTCGCCTCGGCCAGGTCCATGCCAGCGCAGAACGTGCCCCCGGCACCGGTCAGCACCAGCACGCGGACGGCCGGATCGGCTTCGGCGTCGTTCACCGCCTGTTCCAGCGCGAGCGCCAGGCGCCGGTTCACCGCGTTGCGGACGGCGGGCCGGTCGAGCGTGATCACCGAGATCCCGGTGCCGCGGCGTTCGGTGCGCACGGGCGCGGGTGGCGGCGGTGGCAGTTCGTGGCGCGAGTCGTCGAGCACCTCGATCCGGCCGTCAGCCAGCCGGACTCGGCGGCGCACAAGATCGACGCCGTGCAGTTCCGGTTCCTCGCGCCGCAGCAGGACACGCGCGCCGTCGTCGGTGAGCACGCTCAGCAGCATCGCTTCGGGTTCGCCGTCACGCCGGTGCACCAGCGTTGCCGCTTCGACCACCCCGGCACCGTCCCATTCGGTCAGTGCGGGCCGGGTGGCCGGCCGGGGGAACGCCGGTCGCAGGTGTGCGAACGCCCGGTCCGGCGGCGTCGCGGAGTAGACGCCGACCGCGTGCTTGGTCGCGTACCAGCCCAGCGACGTGGTGAGCCCGACCTCGTCCGGCGCGGCCCGCAGCCGCGGCACGATCGACGCCACCGCGTGCGTTCCGTAGTTGTTGCCCGGCCCGCCCGCCGAGGTGAGCCCGCCGGTGACGGTCAGCGGGCGTGCCGGGTCGTCCCACGGCAGGCCGAGCGCGTTGGCCGCCAGCTGAACGGCGGACGGGAAGCACGAGTAGAGGTCCACCGGGCCAAGGTCGGCCGGTTTGACGCCCGCGTGCCCGAGCGCCGCGGCCCCGGCGGCCGCGATGGCCGGGGATTCGGCGAGCGAAGCGCGTTCGGAGACAAACCACTCCTCGGTGGCCGATGCCCCGGCGTGCACAAAAACCCAGCGGTCCTGCGGAATGCCCGCCGCCCGCGCGGCCGCCGCGCTCGTCACGATCACCGCGGCCGCGAGATCGACCTGCAGATTGGCGCACATGAGCTTGGTGTACGGGTCGCTGACCCACCGGTTGCGCTCACCCGGCGTCGCGATCTCCTCCGCCGTGCGCGCGGTCCGGTCCCACGCGTACGGGTTTTCGGCGGCCACCTGCGACATCCGCGCCCAGAGCGCGGCGATGCGGGCGCGGTGCTCGCCGGGCGCGGTGCCCTCGCGACCCCGCAGCGCCGACTCCAGCAGCGGGTAGACGAAGATCGGCGCGCCGAGTCCCACGGCCGTCTCGGCCTCGTTGTTGGCGGGCCGGTCCAGCCCGATCTTCCGGTGGGGCGCGGCCGACGCGGGCTGCCGGGTCCAGCGGGGTTCACCGGTCAGCGCGGCCATCGTGGCACCGGCCTCGGCACCCGAGATGACGGCGATGTCCGCGCGGCCGTCGACGATCTCCTGGGCGGCGTCGTTGACCGCGAGCTGTCCGCCGTCGCCGCCCTGGGCGCTGGTCTGCACGGTGGTCGCGCGCGAAGCACCGACCAGCCCGGCGACCGCGCCCGCCTGGTCGGGATAACTCCACGAAGCACTCGGCACCGCGTAGACCAGATCGGCCTGCGCCAGCAGATCCACCTCCGCGCCCGAGTCGGCGGCGGCCGCGCGCAAGGCTTCGACGGCCAGATCGACCGGCTCGCGTGGTGCGGACAGGTCCGGCGTCCGGTTGACCACCTGCCCGACACCGACCACCACGGGGGTGTGCGGATCGAGCAGCTTTCCGGTCCGCTCATGGTGAATCGGCTCGCTCGGCACGGACAGCCGCCGCACCGGGGCGTCGCCCACGAGCCCCGCGAGCGCGGCCAGTGAGTCGGTCAGTGCCTGCTCGACACTGCGCACGGCCGTCGAACCGACGGGACCACGCACCGGTGACCCGTCCAGCGCGGCGTCCAGCCGAACCACCGAGCCGTCCGCTGCCGGGCGGACCGTGCACCACAGGCCCAGCGTGATGCCCATCGGACCGGTCCCGCGCAACGCGAACCCGTCGTCGTCCGCCCGTTCGACCACCCACCTCGCCTGCGCGGGGATGTCCATCAGCCGGATCTGCTGCACGAACTCCGCGCCCGGCTCGATCCGCTCCGGCCGTTCACCCCGCCAGGCCGCGTGCAGGGTCAGCCACTCGTGGGTGCGGTCGAGGTCGCGGGCGAGCGCGGTCACCGCGGCGGGTTCGGCGGCGACCGCACCCCGCGCGGTCACGTGGCGCGCGTAACCGTCGATTCCGGCGGGCGCGGGCACCTCCGGCAGACCGGCCGGGGCCGCACCGCGCGAGCGCGCGAACGCGCCACGCACCAGCGCGCCGGCCAGCGTCCTGGCGGTACGCCACCTGCTCATCGCTCACCTTCCGCAAACCAGTCCGGTCAGACTGTTCGGCGATCGTGCCAT
Source organism: Amycolatopsis albispora (assembly GCF_003312875.1). Taxonomy (NCBI): domain Bacteria; kingdom Bacillati; phylum Actinomycetota; class Actinomycetes; order Pseudonocardiales; family Pseudonocardiaceae; genus Amycolatopsis; species Amycolatopsis albispora. The sequence continues at coordinate 1,486,418 of NZ_CP015163.1, read as the reverse complement.
TACAGTGGCCCGGTGTCCACAGTGCGCCCACCACGGCAGGACCGCGCGGCGGCCACCCGCGCCAGGGTGATCGAAGCGGCGTACGCCTGCCTGCTGGAAGGCGGCTACGCGGCCACCACGGTCGGCGCCGTGCAGCAGCGGGCGGGCGTGGCCCGCGGCACGCTGCTGCACCACTTCCCCACCCGCGCGGCGCTGATGGCCGCGGTGGTCGACGACATCGCGGACCGCCGCGTCCAGGTGCTCGACGCCGACCCGCCGGCGGAAGGCGGCTGGGACGGCGTGGTCGACCTGGTCTGGCGCGACCTGCAGAGCCCGGCGTTCGCCGCGGCGCTCGAGCTGTGGGTCGCCTCGCGCACCGATCCCGAGCTGCGGGCCGCGCTCGCCCCGGTGCAGCGGCGCGTGTTCGACTCCGCGCGACGCGCCATCATCACCCATGTCGGTGACCGCGATCCCCGCGTCCCGACGCTCGCGCAGTTCACCATCGACCTGCTCACCGGCACCGCGATGAGCCGCGTGGTCGATCCGGACGCGGACGTCGCGGTGGTGGTCGAGCGGTGGAAGCGGACGCTGGCCACGCTGACCGGTCAGAGCACGAACCCGGTGGGGAACGGGTCGCGCGGGTCGAGCAGGTAGTTCGCGGTGCCGGTGATCCAGGCGCGGCCGGAGAACTCGGGCACCACCGCCGCCACCCCGCCGACCTCGGTGGTGCCGAGCAGCCGCCCGGTGAACCTGGTGCCGATGAACGATTCGTTGACGAACTCGGTGTGCGGCGGCAGCTCACCGCGGGCGTGCAGCTGCGCCATCCTGGCCGACGTGCCGGTGCCGCACGGCGACCGGTCGAACCAGCCGGGGTGGATGGCCATGGCGTTGCGTGAGTGCCGCGCGTCCGAGCCGGGGGCGAGGAACTGCACGTGCTTGCAGCCGCCGATGTGCTCGTCTACCGGGTGCCGCGGCCGGTTCCGCTCGTTGACCGCGGCCATGATGCGCAGCCCGGCGTCGAGAATGTCGTTCTTGCGTGCCCGGTCGAACGGCAGGCCGATGCTCGCCAGGTCCACGATGGCGTAGAAGTTGCCGCCGTAGGCCAGGTCGTACCGGACCTCGCCGATGCCCGGCACGTCGGCGACCGCGTCGAGTTCGACGGCGAACGAGTCGACGTTGCGCAGCGTCACGCGCTGGGCCACGCCGTCGCGCACCTCGACCCTGGCGTGCACCAGCCCGGCCGGGGTGTCCAGCCGCACCACGGTTTCCGGCTCGGTCACCGGCACCATGCCGGTCTCCACCAGCACGGTGGCCACCCCGATGGTGCCGTGCCCGCACATCGGCAGCACCCCGCTGACCTCGACGTAGAGCACGCCCCAGTCGGCGTCGGGCCGGGCCGGCGGCTGCAGGATCGCCCCGCTCATCGCCGGGTGCCCGCGTGGCTCGTCGACCAGGAACCGCCGGAGGTCGTCGAGGTGGTCGATGAAGTGGCGGCGGCGCGCGGCCATGGTGTCACCCGGGATCGGCGCCACTCCCCCGGTGATCACCCGGGTCGGCATGCCCTCGGTGTGCGAGTCGACCGCGGTCAGCGTCCGGATCGAGCGCATCAGGACCGCCTCGCCAGCGCGTCCATCGCGCGCGCCAGGTCGGCCCGCACCCGTTCGTCGTGTGCCGGGACCAGCGGCCCGCGTGGTGGCCGGCACGGGCCGCCGTACCGGCCGGCCAGGTCCATGCCCAGCTTGATCGCCTGGACGAACTCGGTGCGCGAGTCCCAGCGGAACGCGGCCACCAGCGGTTCGTACCGCGCGCGGGCGCGCGTCAGCTCGCCGCGGACGGCCAGTTCGTACAGCTCGACCGACTCGGCGGGGAACACGTTCGGGAACCCGGCGAACCAGCCGGTGGAGCCCATCAGCAGCATCTCCAGCGCGACGTCGTCGGCCCCGCTGATCACCGCCAGGTCCGGCGCGTGCTCCTTGATCTCCAGCACCCGCCGCACGTCTCCGGAGAACTCCTTGACCGCGGTGATGTGCTCGATGCCAGCCAGTTCGCCGAGCAGGTCGGGGGTGAGATCGACCTTGGTGTCGTGCGGGTTGTTGTAGACCATCACCGGCAGGCCCACCGAAGCCACCGCTTCGAAGTGCGCCACGACCTCGCCTCGGTTGGCCCGGTACATCGTCGGCGGCAGGCACAGCACCCCGTGTGCGCCGTCCTCGGCGGCGAGTTCGGCCCAGTGCTTCGCCTGGTGCGAGCCGACACCGTGCACGCCGACCACCACCTTGCCGTCATTGCCGACGGCCTCGATGGCGGTCTGCGCCACGCGGCGGCGTTCTTCGTCGGTGAGCGAGGAATACTCGCCGAGCGAGCCGTTCGGCCCGATGCCGTGGCAGCCGTTGTCGATCAGCCAGCGGCAGTGCTCGGCGTAGCGGTCGTAGTCCACCGCGAGTCCGGCTGGTGCTTGTGCGTCTTCCCGGTACGGCAGCGCGGTCGCCACCACAACGCCGCCCAGATCGGCCTTGGTGCTCAACGGTTCTCCTCTGTTCGCTGGTTCGCCAGCTCGCCCAGCCGGATGGGCTGGGCGATCGGCCGGTGGTGCGCACCGGCCGCTTCGGCACCGGCCGCGGTGGTGAGCGCGGCGACGGCGGGCCCGCAGATCCGGCCCTGGCAGGGGCCGAGCCCCGCGCGGGTGGACAGCTTCACCGAGCGCGCGCCGGCGGTCACCGGGTCGGCGAGCGCGCGGGTCAGGCACGCGTGGTCGACGGCTTCGCAGCGGCAGATCACCGTGTCCGGTCGCAGCCAGCCCGCCCAACCGTCACCGATCGGATGGGCTTCGGCGAGCCGTCGCCCGAAGGCGCGGCCGCGATCCCGCCGCCGCAATGCACCGGCGATCTCGGCGGGCGCGCCCCCGGCGGCAAGCCAGCCCGCCACCGTTCCACTGTCCACAGCGGACGGCTGACCGGCGATCCCGGTGATCTCCCCGGCGGCGAACACCCCGGGCTGGGTGGTCCGCTGATCGCCGTCCACGCGCACGGTGTCACCGGCCAGCTCGCACCCGGCGGCCACGGGGAGTTCGAGCTGCGCGCTGAACCCGTGGCCGACACACACCGCGTCCGCGGTCAGCGTGCGTTCGGTTCCGGGCACGATCGACCAGTCCGCCCGCAGCCGCGCCACCACGACCTCCTCCACGCGGCCGTCGCCGCGGGCTTCGACCACCGCCTGCCCCATCCGGTAGGGCACGCGGTGCCGGAGCTGACCGGCCGCGTACCGGGCGAGCCGCGCCGCCTTCCCGGTGTGCGGCACCAGTTCGCTGAGGTCTTGGGCCCATCCCCGGAGGATCGTTCGTGGCTGGTTGGCTTCCAGTACCGCTTCGACGCGGGCTCCGACTTGAAGCAGTGACGCGGCCACCGGGAGCAGGAACGGGCCGGTACCCGAGACCACGACGTGCTGGCCGACGGCCACGCGCTCGCCCTTCGCCAGCGCCTGCGCCGCCCCCGCGGTGAACACCCCGGGCAGCGTCCAGCCGGGGAACGGCAGCACCCGGTCATGTGCCCCGGTGGCCAGCACCAGGGCATCCGGGTCGAGGCACACGGCTTCCCGGTCCGCGCCGTCGGCGACCCCGCGCAACGCGTGCACCAGTGGCGCCCGGCCGTCGCGGCGTTCCAGCGCCCACACCGAGGTGTCCGCTCGCCACGTGCAGCGCGGATGGCCGAGCACCCGGTCGAACGCCTTCGCCGCCCGGTACCGTGCGCCCAGCGGCCTGCGGTGATACTGGCCCCCGGGCTCCTCGGCCGAATCGAGCACCGTCACCACGGCCCCGGCTCGCAACGCCGCCGCGGCCGCCGCCATTCCGGCCGGACCGGCACCGATCACCACCACGTGCTTCACCGCTCACCATCCACTCTGGACTGCGTGCGCACGTCGTCGCCTTCGCGGGCACGGCGTCGGCAGGCTCGCACGTCGCGCAGCGCGTTGACGGTCACCACGCAGTCGAAGCAGACGCCGATGCCGCAGAAGACCCCGCGCGGCTGCCCGGCCGGATCGGTGCGCCACGCTTTCCGCCCCGACGCCAGCAACACCCCGGCGATGGTCTGACCGTCCATTCCGGACACCGGTTCGCCGTCGATGGTCAGCCGGATCGGCCGCGGGCTCATCGGGCACCTCCCAGCACCGCCGGGCGGTCCACCCGGAACGGTCCGACCTCGATTTCCGGTTTCCGCCCGGCAACCAGGTCGCGCAGCACGCGGCCGGTGCCTGCGGACAGGCCGATCCCGGCACCTTCGTGCCCGGTCGCGTGCCACAGCCCTGGCAGCCGCGGATCGGCGCCGATCACCGGCAGGTGGTCCGGTACGTAGGGCCGGAAACCGCCGTACGCGCGCATCACCGGCACGCCCGCGAGTCCCGGGAACAACCGCAGCGCCTTGGCGGCGATCGCGGAGAGCGCCGGGATGTGCAGGCGGCCGTCGAAGCCGACCTGGCGCCGGGAGGAACCGAGCAGGATGGTGCCCGCCTTGGTCGACTCGACCACGGCGGAGGTCCGCAGCCCGGCCGCATCGCTGACGACCGCGCCCACGTAGTCCGCGTCGTAGACCTTGTGGAACACGGTCGGCGGCATCGGCGTGGTCACCAGCACCTCGCCCCGGCGCGGCCGGACGTCGATCGGCGCGCCGAGCACACCGGCCACCTCTCCCGCCCACGGCCCGGCGGCGTTCACCACCAGGTCGGCGGGCAGGTCACCGGCCGTGGTGCGGATTCCGTTGAGGCACCCGGAATCGGTGAGCGGTCCGGTCACGTTACAGCCGGTGCGCAGGGTGGCGCCCGAGGCGGCGAGCAGTGCGGTGGCGGCGGCGACGGGCTGCACCTGAGCGTCTTCCGGGTAGTGGATCGCCGCGGTGACTTCGCGGGTCAGCCGCGGTTCGGCTTCGGCGAGCGCGGCCGCGTCGAGCGGTTCGGCAAGGATGCCGGCGTTCCGCTGGCCATCGGCGAACCCGGTCAGCGCGCGAGCCCCGGCTTCCGTGGTGGCGACGACGATTCCGCCCTTGGCGTCCCACTCGACGGCGTCGGTACCTGGCAGCCCGTCCAGGATTTCCGGCCACAGCCGGCGCGACAACCTGGCCAGTTCCAGTTCAGGGCCGGGGCCCTTGTCGGAGACCAGCACGTTGCCCTCGCCGTGTGCGGTGGTCGCGCCGCCGGGGTGCCCGCGATCGACCACGGTCACGCGGAAGCCTTCGGCGGACAACTCGCGGGCACAGGCGGCGCCGACGATCCCGGCGCCGATCACCACCGCCCGCGTTCCGTACACCGAACCTCCACCGTTCGCTGACCCGAACGCTGTCGAAGCTAGGCCGCCGGTGGCGCGCCTGTCAACACACGTGCGGCCCGGTGCCGCGGTACTGCAGCAGGAGGACCGAGCGCACCTCGCCGCCGATCGCCTGGTAGCTGTGCGGGATCGACGCGTCGAAAGCGACCGAATCGCCCGGCCCCAGTTCCGCCGCGCTGTCACCGACCTCGACGCGCAGTTTGCCCGCCTGCACGATGGTGTGCTCGGTGCCCACGTGCCCGAGCGACCGCTGCCGCGCCGTGCCGCGCACACGCTGGTCGTACACCTCGACGATCAGCCCGCCGTCCTCGATCCGCCGCAGCAGGCGAAGTTCCACGGCCTCCCCGGCGAGCACCTCCTGCTCGTCGCCGCGCACGACGGTCATCTCGCCGCGCCCGCCTTCGAGCAGGTCCGAGATCGGCAGCTCCAGCGCGCGCGAGAGGCTGAACACCGTCTCGATGGTCGGGTTCCCGGCGCCCGATTCGAGCTGCGACAGCGTCGCCTTGCCGATCGACGACCGGCGCGACAGCTCCGACAGCGACAACCCGCGGTCCGCCCTGGCCCGCTTGATGTTCGCCGCCAGCAGGTCTCGCACCGACTGGTCGGAGGTCTCCACTGCCGCCGCCTTTCGTTCGGTAAATCGTACGCTCGCACGGTAGGCCGTTCACTATAGCGTCCGCCCGCCGTGGACTACGGTGTGCTGAGGGGCGCCAAAAGGGAGGGGGCCGTCGTGCGGTTGTCGGTGCTGGACACCTCGCCGATCGTGCAGGGCGCGACGCCGTCGGAGGCCCTGCACAACACGGTCGATCTCGCGAAACTGGCCGACTCGCTGGGGTTCCACCGCTACTGGGTACCCGAGCACCACGGGATGCGCGGTGTCGCCAGCTCGGCGCCCGCGGTGGTGGTCGGCCACCTCGCCAACGCCACCCGGCGGCTGCGCGTCGGCGCGGGCGGGGTGCTGCTGCCCAACCACGCGCCGATCGTGGTGGCCGAGCAGTTCGGCACGCTGGCCGCGTTCCACCCCGGGCGCATCGATCTCGGCATCGGCCGCGCGCCGGGCGGTGCGAAGCCGGCCGTGGCGGCGGTCCGTCCAGATCGGACGGTGGCGGACTTCGAGCGGCAGCTGGCCGAACTGCGGTCCTTCCTGCACCCGGCCGAAGACGCCCCGGTGAAGGCGATTCCGGTGCTCGGCGGCAATGTGCCGGACCTGTGGCTGCTCGGTTCCTCGGCGGCCAGCGCCGAACTGGCGGGCAGGCTCGGCCTGGCCTACGCCTTCGCCCACCACCTCAACCCCGGCGAAGCGGCCCGTTCCGCGGACGCCTACCGCGAGCACTTCCGTCCTTCGGAGCATGCCGAGTCGCCGGCGCTGCTGGTCAGCCTGTCCGTGATCGCCGCCGAAACCGACGAGCGGGCGGAGTGGCTGGCGGGCTCCACGCGGTTGAAGGTGCTCAGCCGGATTCGCGGCACCCGCATCCAGCTGCCGAGCCCGGAAGACGCGGCGGCCTACCCCTACACGGCGGACGACCGCGCCGAGATCGCGATCCGCTCCCGAAGTGTGCTCAGCGGCGGCCCGGAAACCGTGGCCGCGGGACTCCGGGAAGTGCGCGAGGCCACCGGAACCGGCGAATTCATGGTGACCACGCCGGTGTACCACCACGCGGACCGCCGCCGGTCGTACGAACTGCTCGCCGCGCTCGACCACATCTGACCGGCTACGTCTACGCGGCCGCCCGACGCCGCTCCGGTCCCGCACTGGCCCTCGCTCTCCAACGCACCACGGTGAGAACGCTATGAATGTGGCTTTCATTGCGCCAGACGCTATGAAAGCCACATTCATAGCGCGCGGCCGCGCGGGGCGGCGGGAAGCACGCACAAAAATGTCGGTACTTCCGCGCCACCGCGAGCGGGCGGAGGATGGGGACATGATCAAGAACGTGACGGTCCTCGGGCTCGGGCCGATGGGGCGGGCGATGGCACGCACCTTCCTCCGCGACGGCTACCGGGTCACCGTGTGGAACCGCACCGCGAGCAAGGCCGACGCCCTGGTGGCCGAAGGCGCCCACCGCCCCGCCACCGTGCGCGAAGCGGTCGCCGCCAGCGAACTCGTCGTGCTGAGCCTGACCGACTACGACGCCATGTACACCCTCCTCGAACCGGCCACCGACACGCTGCCCGGCCGGGTCCTGGTCAACCTCAGTTCCGACACACCCGAGCAGGCCCGCGCCGCCGCGAAGTGGGCGGCCGGGCACGGTGCCGCGCATCTCACCGGTGGCGTCCAGGCCTCGCCCCCGCAGATCGGGCAGCCGGGGGCCTACACCTTCTACAGTGGACCCCGCGAGGTCTTCGACGCCCATCGCGAAGCCCTGTCGGTGCTCACCGAAACCGACTACCGCGGCGAGGATCCCGGGCTGGCCGCCGCCTACTACCAGCTCACCATGGACCTGTTCTGGACCACCACGCTGGGCTGGCTGCACAGTCTCGCCCTGGCGAACGCGCACGGCATTTCCGCCGATGACTTCCTGCCGCACGCCGCGTCCCTGCTCGGCGGGCTCCCGGAGTTCCTCACCTTCTACTCACCGCGCATCGACGCCGGCGAATACGCGGGCGACGCCGAACGACTGACCATGGCGGCGGCCAGTGTGGACCACGTCGTCCGGACCGCCGAGGACGCCGGTGTCGACACCACGCTGCCCGAAGCCCTCCGCGCCGCGGTCCGCCGGGGCATCGCGGCCGGTCACGGCGAGAACAGCGCGACGAGCCTGGTCGAGGTGTTCAGGAAGCCGTGATGTCCCAGGCACAACGGAAGCCGACGGTCGCGCTCCGCGCCTGGCCCAGGCCCGGCAGCAGCAGTTTCACGCTGTGGTCCGGCGCGTGCCGCCCGCCCTCGACGTACCAGTCGGCGCCGTCCGCCCGGTAGTCGCTGCCGCCCTTGAGCAGGACAAACCGGGTGCGGCCGTCCGAGTGCTCGCTTTCGGTCCAGTTCCACACCGCGGGCTCACCCCGGTGCAGCCGATCCCCGGCGAGCTGCCATTCGTCCTCGGTCGGCAGCCTGCCGCCCCGCCAGGCGCAGTAGGCACGTGCGTCGTCGAGATCGACGTAGGTCACGGGCGCGCCAGGCGATTCGCCGTTGCCCCAGTGTGCCAGGAAACGGTGTGGTTGCGCGGGACGGTAGCCGGTCGCGGCCAGGAAGGCGGCGAACTGCTCGTTGGTCACCTCGGTCAGCGCGACGGCCACGTCGTTGGCCAGCTCGCCGTCCCGCTGCAGCGTCCGCGCGTCGTGCAGCCGGGGCGGCAGCGGCTTCCACTCGTCCACATAGGGCGCACCCTGGTACATCCCGGTTTCCCTGGCGCGGTACCGCACGGTGAGCACATAGGGCCCGGCGGGCACGACGACCGCATCCGGCTCGGGCGTACCCGTGCTCCGTTGTGGACGGACGCGGACCGCGAGCCGGTGCGGGAAGCTGGCGTCGGGGTCGTGCGGCAGGCCGCGCAGGGTTTCCCGCAAGCCGGGCAGCCATTCCGCCTCCGGCGTCCCAGGCTCGACGCGGACGAACGCGCCGATCCCCCGCGCCGGAACAGCACCGGGGAACAGTGAATCCGCCGCCACCACGGGCCCCGAATAGTCCTGGTCGCCGCGATTGACGACCGTCCACAAGGTAACGCCGTCGAGTTCCCACCGGGACGCGTAGATCCCGGCGGCCTCCGCCTCCGGCGCGAGTTCCGCGAGCGGCGTCCACTCGCCGTCGAGCAGCAGCGAACTCACGGCCCGCTGCACGGTGGTCATCCGCCGCACGGTCGCGGCGTCACGCGCGGACCACCCGACCCACACGCCGAACACCACCTCCCACACCATCACGCCGACCCCGTTGAGCCACGCCGACTGCAGTTCCTCGGAGTGGTCGCGGTGCCAGCGGCGGATGTGGTGCTGCATGTGACGCCGTTCGTACCAGTGCGCGCGCAGCACCCCCGGCACCGGCGAATCGGCGAAGAACTGCGCCCACGAGCAGGCGTGGTCTTCGATGCGCTCGACGGCCAGCTTCGACTCGCCCTCCAGCACGATGCCGGGACGCGCCTGCTCGAGCCGTTCGACGAACTCCGGTTCGGCCTTCTTGAGCGTGTCGAGGAAAACGCCGTCGGCCCCGAAGTCGGCCACCAGCTCGGCGAGTTCGGTGAGGTCGTCACGACCGCGCCGCGTGCCGACGTCCCAGGGGTTGTAGTCGACGAACACGTGCAGTCCCGCCACGTGCAGCGCGCCGATCAGCTCGGTCAGGCCCGGCACGTCGCGGTAGTAGTCCCACTGGTTGCGGTCGTCCAGGCCGATCACCGGATAGGCGTGCCACAGCACCACCGCGTCCAGGCCGCCGAAGCGCTTCCGCGCGTCGGCGAGAAAGCGCGCCGGAGTGAACCGGCCTTCCTCGAACGAATACAGCAGTTCGTCCCACAACCACACCTGCGCGACGGTGTAGCAGCGCGCGGCCCAGGCCGCGCCGGGCCGTTCGTAGGCCGTGCCCGTGTACGCGTGCCGCGCCCGCGCGTCCTCGCGCCACTCCCGGAGCCGCTCGCGCCAGGCCGGGCGGTCGGCCGGATCGGCGGGTCCGCTGAAGATCTTCGCCTCGTCCAGGTCGGCGAGCGGACCGTCCACAGTGGTCGGGAGGTCGATCGGCCGGGGCACGAGCGGGTCGAACGTGTAGGTCATGGTGCCTTTCCTCCGGCCGCGGCGACTTCGGCTGCCGACGGGACGGCGGCCTGCGCACCCCGGCGGGTGACCGAAAGCGCCGCGGCCACGCAGGCCAGCCGCGCTGCCTCGGCGAGGCCCGAGCGCCGGGCCAGCGCGGCGGCGAGCACTCCGCAGAACGTGTCACCGGCGCCCGTGGTGTCCACCGCCTCCACCCGGATTCCGGGAATGCGCAAGGATTCGCGGCCGCGTTCCAGCACCAGGCAGCCCTCACCGCCCAGCGTGACCACCGCCGCGGGCACCCGGTCGAGCAGCGCTTCCGGGGAACCCGCCAGCTCGGCTGCCTCGTGCTCGTTGACCACCAGCAGGTCGAGCGCGTTCCACACGTCGTCGGGCAGCTCGCGTGCCGGTGCGGCGTTGAGCACCATGAGCGCGCCGGAACGCCGTGCGGCCGCCGCCGCGCGGACCGTGTCGAGCGGAATCTCCAGCTGTGCCAGCACCACGGCCGCCGATGCGATGCGGTCCGCCTGCGCCGGACCGAGCGTGAGCCGTGAGTTGGCTCCCGGCGCGACCACGATCGTGTTCTCCCCGTTCGGGGCCACGGTGATCAACGCGGTGCCGGTGGCCGCGTCCGCCCGCTCGACCAGTTCGGTGCGCACGCCGGCGTCCCGCAGTGAAGTGAGCAGCAGTTCCGCCGGTTCGTCCCGGCCGAGCGCGCCGACGAAGGTGGTGTCCGCGCCACCCGCCCGCGCGGCCGCCACCGCCTGGTTGGCGCCCTTGCCGCCCGGACTCCGCCGCAGGTCACCACCGAGCACGGTCTCCCCCGCGCCCGGCGGGTGCGGTACGTCCACCAGGAAGTCGACGTTGGCCGAGCCGACCACCACCACGCCGCTCATCGTGTCACCAGCGCCTTCGTGCGCGCGGCCAGCTCGGCGATGCGCTGCTCACCTCCGGGCAGCGAGGTGGCGATCCGCCCGTCGAGCGGTGCCGCCCACCGATCCGGTACCCCGTGCAACGCGCCGACCACCCCGCCGACCGTGGCCGCCGCCGAGTCGGTGTCCCAGCCCGCGGTGACCGCGATCGACACGCTCGGGCCGAATTCGCCGTCGCCCTTGGCCAGCGCGTACGCGATGACCGCCGCGTTGTTCAGCACGTGGACCCAGTGCAGGTGCCCGTATTCGGCGTGCAACCGGTCCAGCCCGGTCCGCACGTCGCCGTCGGCAGCCGCGGCCCGGCCGAACTCGATGGCACGAGCGAGTGCACTGCCGGGCGGGATCACGGTTTCCGCCGCGTCCAGGACATTGTGGACGGTGTCGCACACCATCGCCGCCGAGCAAAGCGCCGCCGCCCACATCGCGCCGTACACGCCGTTGCGCGTGTGGCTGAGGCGGGCGTCGGTGTAGGCCAGACGGGCGGCCTCGCGCACGTCCCCCGGCGAAACCCAGCCGAACACGTCGGCGCGGATCAACGCGCCGATCCATTCGCGGAACGGGTTGTGGTGCGTCGCCGTCTCGGGCACCGGACGTGCTTCGAGCACGTTGCGGTACGCGGCGCGCTCGGCGGTGAAGACGCGCCCCGCCGGGAGGTGGTCGAGCCACAGCTGCGCGACGTCGTCGGTGGTGAACCCGCGACCGTGTTGTTCCAGCAGCAGCAGCGCGAGGATCGGGTAGTTGAGGTCGTCGTCCTCGGGCATGCCGTTGATGTTCTCTTCCAGCGACGTCGGCGCCGACCGGCGGTTCCACGGCCAGCGCGCGGCCACGTCCGCGGGCAGGCCGACCGCGGTGAACCACCGGTCCAGCGGCCACCGCCCGGTGGCACGCAGGATCTCCTCGATGCCCTCACGCGGGATCTTCTCCACCGGCTTGCCGAGCAGGCAGCCCGCCGCGCGGCCGGTCCAGGCGCCGAGGCGGCGATCGTCCTTTTCGGACGGCAGCTGCGGCGCGGGCGGCAGCGAAGCGACGATGGTGTCCCAGGTTTCCTCCGGTGCCCGGCGCAGGCCCAGGATGTCGAGCAGGGTCCGTGCGAGCGCCCGCAGTTCCGGCGTCGCGGGCCGCGGCCCGGCACCGCTCACCGCCGGTGTGGGGTCGCCACCGGCGGCCGTCCAGCGCGCCCGCACCGCCGTGACGTCCGTGCCCTCGGCGGCGGACTGGACCAGTTCGTGGGCGATCAGGTCCTCCGGCTGCGCCCAGGTGAGCCTCACGACCCGGCCCCGACCGCGTCCAGCGCGGCAATCCTGGCGAGCGCGCGGTCACGGTCCGCACGCAGGATGTCCGCCGCGGCCGAGGCCATCAGCCGCCCGGTTTCGATGATGTCCATGCGGCTGGCTTCGCTCACCGCGTCGAGCCACTCCCCCGGCACGGCCGCCGATCCGCCCAGCCCGGCGCAGATCGCACCGGCCATGGTCGCGATCGAATCGGCGTCACGGCCGTAGTTCACCGCCGCGAGCACCGCGCCGCGGTAGTCACCGTGGTGCGCCAGCACGAAGGCCAGCGCGGCCGGAAGCTCCTCGATGGACTTGGTGCGTGACGGCCGCCGGGCGTCCATCGACATCTGCCGGTATTCCGGGCCCACGGAATCGAACGGCGCCACGGTTTCCCGCACCAGCCGGGCCAGCGCGCGCTCCTCGTCGTCCGTGGAGGGCGCCTTCTCCCACTCGCCGAAGGTGTCCACCACCGCACGCAACGCCGCGGCCGTGCCGTCGTGGGCCACGTCCAGCGCGGCGGCCACCACGTCCCCGACCCCGGCACCGGGCGCCACCGACGCGGCGACCATCGCGGCCACCACCCCCGCCGCCTCACGGCCGTAGCTCGACTGGTGAGCGCCGGTCAGGTCGATCGCCTCGGCGTAGGCACCGCGTGGATCACCCGCGTTCGCGATGCCCACCGGCGCCACGTACATCGCGGCGCCGCAGTTGACCACGTTGCCCACACCCGCCTCACGCGGATCCACGTGTCCATAGTGGAGCCTCGCGACGATCCACTTCTCCGCCAGGAACACGCGTTGCAGCAGCAGCGCGGTGGACTCCAGCTCGGGCACCCACCGCGGTTCGCCGATCATCAGCGGGACCAGGTCCTCGGCCATGGCGTAGGCGTCGAGGTGCGCGCGGCGCTTCGCGTACACCTCGACCAGCGCCCGCGTCATCAGCGTGTCGTCGGTGATGTGCCCGTCACCCTTGTGGTAGGGCGCGATCGGCCGGGCGTCCCGCCAGTTCGGGTACCACGGCCCGACGATGCCGGTCACGCGGCCGCCGTGCCGCTGCTCGATCTGTTCGGGGGTCCACCCCTCGGTGGCCCCGCCGAGCGCGTCCCCGACGGCCGCCCCCGCGATCACCGCGATGGCCCGGTCTTCCAGCCAGGTCAACGATCCCGCCCTCTCTTCAGGTCCGCGGAGGCCATTCAGCCACTGATGTTCTGCCAGCCGTCGCGGAGTTGCGCCGCCAGGCCGTTCGCGTCGATCTTCTGGGCCAGGAACTGCTGGTACGCGGGCGTCGCGACGGTGTCCTTCCACTGCGCGTACTTGTCCGCGAACACGTACGGCGCCGAGGTCAGGTGCTCCCCGGACGACAGGATGACGTCCCAGCCGTTCTTGGTGCCCACCTTCGCCGCCAGCGCCTCGCGCGCGGACTTCGTCGGCGGGATCAGCCCGTCGGCCTCGTTGATCGCGGCCAGGTTCTCCGTGCTGGTGAAGAAGTCGATGAACTGGGCGGCCTGCTCCACGTGCGCCGAGTCCTTGTTGACCGACAGGGTCTGCGCGCTGCTCGCCTGCGCCGGACCGGCCGGACCGGCCAGGGGCGGCAGCACCACCCAGTCGAACCCGGGCGGCGCGTCCTTGGCGATGTTCGCCGCCTGGTACGAGCCCTGGATGGTCATCGCCACCTGGCCGCCGTAGAACGGCGCGAGCGCCTTGGTGCCGGACTGCGTCAGCGTCACCGGCATGATCGACTTGTCCTCGTACGCCATCGCGCTGACCAGCTTCGGCAGTGCCATCTCACCTTCGCCGATGCTGACCTTCATCGCGTCGCCGGTGCCCTCGAAGTACTTGCCGCCGAAGCCGGGCGCCATCGCCACGAACGAGGCCGTCGGGCTCGACAGTCCCCAGCCGAGGCCGAAGTTGCCGTCCTTCGTGGTCGCCTTGGCGATCTCGCGCAGCTGGTCCCAGGTCATCGTCGGCCCGGTCGGCAGGCTCACGCCCGCGTTGGCCAGCATGGTCTTGTTCGCGAAGACCACATAGGACTGCACCTCGGTCGGGTAGCCGACCAGCTGCCCGTCCACGGTCACCGAGTCGAGCACGCCCTTGGTGACGTCGGCGCGCTTGGCCTCCGGCAGGTACGGCGTCAGGTCGGCGACGTAACCGTCCTTGGCGAACGGCACGATGCCCGCCGCCTCGTAGTGGATGATGTCGGGCGCGCTGCCCGCGTTGAACTGGGTGACCAGCTTGTCGTAGACGCCGTCCCAGCCCGCGGGCACGATCTCGACCTGCGCCTCGGGATGGGTGCGGTTCCACTCGTCGACCGTCTTGCGCGTCTGCTCGATCGCGCCCGGCTGGTCCGAAAGGGACTGGAAGGTCAGCTTCACCGGTCCCGAGTCGCCGCTTTCCCCGCTCCCGCAGGCGGTGAGCACCAGGCTCAGCAGGCTGGCGGCGAGCGCCGCGCGTCGAATCTTCATTGACCGACCTTTCGCGTTCCGTTGTGGACTCATCCCTTCACCGCCCCGGCCATCAGCCCGCCGGTGAGGCGGCGGCGCAGCAGGGTGAAGAAGACGATGCTGGGAATGGCGGCGAGCACCGCGCCCGCGGCCAGCGGCCCGAGCGCGACCTTGCCCTCGCCGCCGATGAACATGTTCAGCGTGATCGGCAGCGTGTAGTTCTCGGGCGACTGCAACAGCACCAGCGCGAAGAAGAACTCGTTCCACGACGCGACGAAGCTGAACATCGCGGTGGCCACCACGCCGGGGGCCAGCAGCGGGAAGACGATTGCGCGCAGCACCCGCAGCCTGCTCGCGCCGTCCATCGCGCCGGCCTCCTCCAGTTCCACCGGGATCGCCGCGACGTAACCCTGCAGCATCCACAGCGCGAACGGCAGCGTGTAGGTGGTGTGCACCAGGGTCAGCCCGGGCAGGCTGTCGGTCAGCCCGAGCGTGCGCAGGATCAGGAACAGCGGCAGGATGATCAGCACCACCGGGAACACCTGGCTGACCAGGATCCAGCCGATCCCGGCCGCGCGCACCTTGCCCTTGAGCCTGGCCAGCACGTAGGACGCGGGCAGCGCGATCAGGATGACCAGCGCGGTCGAAGCCAGCGCCACCACCAGGCTGTTGCCCGCCGAGCGGATCAGTCCCTGCCGCTCCAGCGCTTCGGGGTAGTTCTGCCAGTGCCACTGCTCGGGCACCAGGCTCACGGTCAGCGAGTTCAGCTCGCCCGACGACTTCACCGACGCCGAAATGAGCCACAGCAACGGGAAGCCGAGGAACAACAGGTAGCAGGCCAGCGCCAGGTACTGGGCGGGCCGGGCGAGTGCGCGCATCACCGCCCCCTTTCCGCGCGGTCGTCACGGAACTGCGCACGCAGGTAGACGGCCAGGATCAGCACGATGAGCACCACCAGCACCACGCCCATCGCCGCGGCCTGGCCGATTTCGCGGTTCTTGAACGCCTCGAGGTAGACGAAGAGCACCGGCACCATGGTCTTGCCGCCCGGCCCGCCCGCGGTGAGCACGTAGACCAGCGAGAACGAGTTGAAGTTCCAGATGAAGTTGAGCGAGGTGATCGAGGTGACGATCGGCCGCAGGCTCGGCCAGGTCACCGCGGTGAACCGGCGCCAGGCGCTCGCGCCGTCCACCGCGGCCGCCTCGTGCAGCTCGGCCGGGATCTGCTGGAGCCCGGCCAGCAGCGTCACCGTGGTCTGCGGCATGCCCACCCACACCCCGACGATGATCACCGCGGGCAGCGCGGTGGCGAAGTCGCCGAGCCAGTTGGTGTCGCCGGGCAGGCCGACGCTGCCGAGCACCGCGTTGAGCGGGCCGCCGTTGGCCGAATAGATCATCTGCCACATGATCGCCACCACCACCGGTGGCATCGCCCACGGCACCAGCGCGAGCACCCGCGTGAGCCCCTGCAGCCGCAGCCCGGAGTTCAGCAGCAGCGCCAGCCCCATCGAGGCGGCCAGCTGGAGCACGGTGACCCCGACCGTCCAAATGAGACCGATGCGCAGGGAGTCCCAGAACAGCTCGTTGCCGACCAGTGCGCCGAAGTTGCCCAGGCCGGTGAAGCCGTAGTCGGGATTGCGCACCAGCCGCGCGTCGGTGAACGCCAGCGCCACACCGACCACCAGCGGCGCCACGCTGAGCACCAGGATCGGGATCAGCGACGGCAGCACCAGGGCGACCGCTTCACGGCGGCGGGCCCGTACCAACGGGGTCGCCATCACGCACCCCCGCCCGTGGACTCGCGGACCACCAGCTCGGGGCTGACCGCGACCTGCCGCGCCGCGCTTTCCGGATCGTCGGCCAGTTCCAGCATCAGCCGGGCCGCGGCGCGGCCGCGCTCGGTCGAGCCGAGTGACACGCTGGTGAGGCTGGGCAGGAACACCCGGCCGATCTCGGTGTCGTCCATCCCGGTCACCGCGATGTCCTCCGGCACCGAAAGACCGCGTTCGCGCACCGCCCGGATCACGCCGATCGCGAGCAGGTCGTTGGCCGCCACGATCGCGTCGAGTTCGGCGCGTTCCAGCAACCGCCGCGCGGCTTCGAGCCCGGCGGCGACGGTGAAGTCGGCGGCGACCTCGACTTCGGTCCGCTCGGCGTCGACCGCGGCGTCGAACCCCCGCTGGCGCGCGGCACCCGGGGTGGTGTCGAGCGGGCCGTTGAGGAATCCGATGCGACGGCGGCCGATCGAGTGCAGGTGCCGGACCGCGTCGCCGATGCCGCCCGCCGAATCCGTGGACACCGAGCTGATCCCGCGGTCGGCCATCGCCCGCCCGATCACCACCACCGGCACCGGCGCCTGCAGGATCTCGCGGACCAGCCGGTCGTCGGTGCGCAGCGGGCTGACGATCAGCCCGTCCACCACGCCGCTGCCGAGGCTGCCGACGAGTTCGGCGGTGGAGGTGGCGGTGTCGCCAGTGGACATCACCACCACGCGGTATCCGCGCGGCGCCAGGACCTCGTGGATCGCGCGCATCATCTCGACGTAGACCGGGTTGCCGATGTCGGCCACCGCGAAGGCGATCTGGAAGGTCTTCTTCAGGCGCAGCGACCGGCCGATCGCGTCCGGGCTGTACCCGAGTTCGGCGGCCGCGGCCCGCACGCGCTCGACCATCGCCGGGCTCGCGCCGGTGCCGTGCAGCGCGCGGGAGGTCGAGGCCAGCGAGACCCCGGCACGCTGCGCCACCTGCAACAGCGTGGCGCGGGTTGACGTCATCAAGCGCTCCAGTAGCTCCAGTGCTCCGGCCGGGAAGATCTCCGCCTGGAAACGTTTCCAGCTCGGCGCGTGGCTGCTCTGGAAACGTTTCCAACGTGGGGTAGCCGGAATACTTGCACCCGAGTGGCGGTAAGTCAACAAGCCCCGAAGGGCTGACGGTGTGCTACGCGGACAGTCCGGCCATCAGCTCGTCCCGGCTGGTCACGCCGGTCTTCCGGTAGAGCGACTTGAAGTGGTCGTAGACGGTGTGCGAGGACAGCTCCAGCCGTCGCGCGATGTGCTTGGCCCCGAACCCGCGCACCGCCAGCTCGAGCACCGTCCGCTCGGTCGCGGTGATGCCGTACCAGCCGCACACCGCCGGGAGCAGGAGCTGGGCGGGCGCGCTCTGCAGGGTCACCGCCACCCGGCCGGTGTCGCCCAGCGGTTCCGCGCTCATCGCCGCCCAGCCCGCCGAGGTCGGCACCCGGCTCAGCGCGCGCCTGCCCGGCTGCCGCGCCAGCAGCGTGACGTTGAGCAGGGTGTTGTGGTGCTCGGCCTCGGAAAGGGAGAACTCGTCGGCGATCGCGCCCAGCCACACGCGGCCGGCGGCGGTGGCGTCGGTGATCCGGTTGTGCTGGTCGAGGATGACCACGCCCGGCGGCAGGACCAGCTTGCCCGGCCGCAGCGGTTTTGCCGAAACGAACCGGGAAACCGCGCTCGCCAGGTACCCGGAGAGGCGTTCGGCGTGCACGGCGTCGGCGGCGGAGAACGGTCTTCGGTCCCGCTCCCGCAACAGGACCAGCCAGCCCCTGGCCACGCCGCGGTGCCGCAGGGCGAGCCGCAGCTCCGCGCCGAAGCCCTCACCGCGCATGTGCTCGTGGAGGTGGGCGTACCGGCTTTCGTCGGTGAACCCGGACCCCACCACGTCCACCCGCTGATCCCCGGTGAACAGCCCCGCCAGCACCTGCTCGCGCGAGTCCTCCACCTCCAGCCGGTGCCGCAGTTCCGGGCTGTAGCAGTGCTGCCGGTCGATCAGGCAGCCGGCGCCGGTCACCGGATCCAGCGCCACGAGGATGTGCCCGTCGTGCGGCACCAGCAGGCCGACGCGGCGCGAAAGCTCGTTGCCGAGCTCCCGCGCCGTCAGCGCCTCCCCCGCCGCCGGAACCACGTCACCGACCAGGCTCATGCCCGCCATCATCCGCCCGGACGGCGGTCCCCGGGCCGATCGCGGGCGGGTCCACCCGGCTGTGTGAAGATCAGCTCCCGCTCAGCTGAACCACTGCATGGTCGGGATGTCCGCGCACTGCCACTGCTGCGCGCGGGCACCGTTGTCGCCGGAGGAGTTTTCGATTTCCAGGCACTTCCCGCTGAGCCGGTTGACGATGTGCCAGGCATAACCCGCGCGCACGGTCCTCCACTGCATGTTGTAACTGCCGCAGGTCCACTGCTGCGCGTTCCCGCCGTTGTCGAACGACGAGTTCTCGATTTCCAGGCACTTCCCGCTGTTGGCGTTGATCAGCCGGAACCAGATCCCGTCCACCGGCACCGCCGTCCACCGCATGGTGGCGATGTTCGCGCAGCTCCACTGCTGGGCCTGGCCGCCGTTGTCCAGCGTCGAATTCTCGATTTCCAGGCACTTGTGGGTGTTGGCGTTGAAGATGTGCCAGTCCTGCCTGCCCGCCGGTGCGACAAAAGGATCATTGCCCACCAGCGGCCCGGCCGAGGCCGGGAGCGCCGCCGACGTGCCCAGTGCGGCGAGCGCCGCCAGAATTGTGGTCAACCGCTTTGTCCCGTTCACGAGTTCCCCGTTTCCCCGATTTCGGATCGTCAACGCGGCCGCGCGACTCGACGATCAGTTTCCGGGCCGGGGAACACCGGGCGTATCCCCAATTTTCGGGGGGTGCCTACCAGACGATTTCCGCGGCGGCGCGCACGGTCAGCTCCCCGCCGGGGTGCACGGCCTTGGCGAGGATGCGGTTATGCCGGTCGATGATCTGCTCGGCGGACAACCCGGCTTCGGGATCTCCCTCGGCGGCCGGGGCGTGCGCGTCACCGACCAGGACCACGTCGAAACCGTGGCTCAGCGCCGAGCGCGCGGTCGCGTCCACGCAGAAGTCGGTGGCCACACCGGTCAGCACGAGCGTGTCGATGTCCTGGTCGGCGCACAACGCGGCCAGGCGCGTCTCGTAGAAGGCGTCGGTCGCGGTCTTGTCGATCAGCGCGTCCCCCGGTTCGAGACCGAGGCGCGCGCTGAACTGCGCCCCGGGACTGTCCGGATCGAACGCGGTACCGCTCGGGCCGACCTGCCGGACCGCGATCACCGGGACCTGGTGCGCGCGAGCGTCCCGTGCCAGCGCGGCGATCCGGTCGGCCAGCTCCTCACCCCGCCAGACCAGCGGAACCAGCATCTCCTGCACGTCGACGATCACCAGTGCGGCGCTCATACCCGCGCAGCGTAGGGGGCCGGTGGATTCCTCACCCGATCGGGTGGGTTTCCGGGTACCATCCCCCTCCAAGATCTCCTTGGTTCGCGCGAAGGGATCACCACGATGACGAGGCAGCACAACGACGTGACCACCTCGCCCACCGGCCGGTTCCCGGTGAGCAAGCACCTGCCGGCACCGGAACTGAAGCCCCTGCCCGAACCGCCCGCCTCCACCTGGCGGATCATCGGGCCGGGGGTGGTCGCCGCCGGCGTCGGACTGGCGTCGGGCGAGTTCATCCTGTTCCCCTACATCGCCTCCCAGGTCGGCCTGGTTTTTGTCTGGGCGGCGCTGGTCGGCCTGGCCACGCAGTTCTTCCTGAACATGGAGATCGAGCGGTACACGCTGGCCACCGGCGAAACCGCGCTCACCGGGTTCAGCCGCTACTGGCGGCACTGGGGCCTGGTGTTCGCGATCCTGACCATGCTGGCCAATCTGTGGCCGGGCTGGGCGACCAGCTCGGCGACCATGATCACCTACCTGTGGGGCGGTGACGTGCGGTGGATCTCGGTCGGCCTGCTGCTCGCCATCGGGCTGATCCTGACGCTGGCGCCGGTGGTCTACGTGGCGCTGGAGCGCGCCGAAATGCTCAAGGTCGCCGCGGTGATCGTGCTGCTCGCGGTCGGCGCGGTGGTGGCGATCACCGCGGACGCCTGGGCGGACGTGCCCAAGATCGTCACCGACGCGAGCGTGCCGGTCGATCTCGGACTGGCGTTCCTGATGGGGGCGCTCGCCTTCGCCGGGGCCGGTGGCGGGCAGAACCTGGTGCAGAGCAACTGGATCCGCGACAAGGGCTTCGGCATGGGCAAGTACGTGCCGCGCATCAAGAGCCCGGTCACCGGCAAGCCGGAGGCCGCGCCGAGCACCGGGTTCATCTTCGAGCCGACCGAGGAGCACCTTTCGCGGTGGCGCTCGTGGTGGCGGTTCGCCAACCGCGAGCAGCTCTACACCTTCGTGCTGATCACCTTCCTGTCCATCATGTTCACCTCGCTGCTGGCGTATTCGACGGTGTACGGCAGGCCGGGGCTGCCGAACAACATCGGCTTCCTGAAGATCGAGGGCGAGGTGCTCAAGGAGACCGTCGGCGCCTGGTTCGGCACGCTGTTCTGGGTGGTCGGCGCGTTCGCCCTGTTCGCCGCGGCGCTGGGCATCGTGGACTACTCGAGCAGGCTGGCCGCGGACGTGATCAAGACCGCGTATGCCAAGAACACCAAGGAAAGCACGCTCTACTTCGCGGTGGTGTGGGTGCTGGTGCTGCTCGGCTGCGTGATCGTGCTGGCCGGGTTCGCGCAGCCGCTGATCCTGCTGGTCATCTCGGCCTGCGTGGGCGGGCTGATGATGTTCGTCTACTCCGGACTGCTGATCGTGCTCAACCGGCGGGTGCTGCCGAAGCCGATCCGCATCCGGGGCGGGCGGATGGCCGTGCTGGGCTGGTCGGTCGCCCTGTTCGGCGTGCTGAGCGTGCTGACCATCATCGAGCAGGTGGGCAAGCTCTTCGGCTGATGTCACGAATGTGGCTTTCGAGACGTCTGGCGTCTCGAAAGCCACATTCGTGACACTGCCGGCTCGTCAGGCGAGGTCGGTGATCAGGCCGATGGTGAGCGCGGTCCGGTGCGGGATGTCCGCGACCACCACGTGTTCGTGCCGCGCGTGCGCGCCGCCGCCCACCGCGCCCATGCCGTCGAGCACCGGGCGGCCCAGCGCGGAGACGAAGTTGCCGTCGCTGGCCCCGCCCACGGCGGCGTCCTCCAGCGTCCACCCGAGTTCCTTCGCCACCGCCCGCGCCCGGTCGAGCAACGCGGCCGACGGCGGGTTGGTGGTCATCGGCGGGCGGTTCCACTCGCCGGTGACCGACACCGTCACGCGCGGGTCCGAAGCCTTGAGCCCGGCGAAGACCGCGTCGATCCGGTCCATTTCGGACGGTTCGGCCACGCGCACGTCGATGCCGCAGGTGGCCTGCCCGGCGGTGACGTTGCGGCCGGTGCCACCGCTGATGGTGCCGACGTTCACCGTGGTGCCGTGCTCACGCGAACCGGCCGCCGCGACCTGCGTGACCACCTCCGCCAGCGCGTGCACCGCGCTCGCACCCTTGTATGGGTCCAGGCCGGCGTGTGCCTCGACACCGGTCACCGTCACGTCGAACAGGCCGACGCCCTTGCGCGCGGTCTTGAGCTTGCCGTCCACCGCGGCCTCGAACACCAGGTTCGCCAGCGTGCCTTCGCTGGCGGCCTCGATCAGCGGCCGGGAGAACGGGCTGCCGATCTCCTCGTCGCCGTTGAACAGGAACTTGACCGACGGGTGCGGCAGGCCCAGTTCCCGCAGCCCGCGCAGCGCCCACACCGACTGCACCAGCCCGAGCTTCATGTCGAACGCGCCCGGCCCGCTGACCTTGCCGTCGGCCTCGGTGAACGGCCAGACCGCGGTGGTGCCGGTCGGCCACACCGTGTCGTAGTGGCACAGCAGCAGGACCTCACCGGCCGCGGTGCCGCGGTAGGTCAGCTCGAGCACGTCGCCGTGGGTTTCGGCGCGGTGCCGGACCTCCGCGTCGGGCGCGCCGAGCCGCTCGGCGGCCCACGACCGGATGGTGTCGAGACCGGTGTCCAGCTTGGCCTTGTCGTAGCTGTGGGTTTCCAGCTCGACGATCATCCGGAGGTCGTCGAGCATCCCGGGCAGTGCCTGCTGGGACCAGTCGGCGGTGCGTGACACGGCGATTCCTTTCTATCGGACGGGCGCGCCGGGGCCGAGCGGGATGCCGAAGCCCCAGAACACGAAGAACAGCACGGTCCAGACCACGAGCAGGGTCAGCGAAAGCGGGATCGTCATCGACAGCAGCGTGCCGATGCCTGCCTGCTTGCGGTACCGCTGCAGGAAGCCCAGTGCCATCACGAAGTACGGGCTCATCGGCGTGATGGCGTTCGTGCAGGAGTCGGCGATGCGGTAGAGCGCCTGCGTGGTCTCCGGCGGGATGTCCAGCAGCATCAGCATCGGCACGAACACCGGGCCGACCAGCGCCCACTGGGCCGAACCGCTGGTCACCACCAGGTTGATCACGGTGACCACGACCAGGATGCCCAGCAGGATCACCGGCCCGGAGACCCCGCCCGCCTTGAGCAGTTCGGCGCCGTGGATGGCCACGATCTCGCCGATGCCGGTCCACTTGAAGTAGGCGAGGAACTGCGAGATCGCGAAGAACAGCACCAGGATCGGCGCCATCTCGCGGAACCCGTGTGCCATGAAGCCGGGGATGTCGCGGCTGCTGGTGACCGTGCCGGCCACCTTGCCGTACGCCCAGCCGGCGGCCAGGAAGCCCAGCGCCAGGAAGATCGCGACGGAGGTGAGCAGCGGCGACTGCACGATGCTGCCGCCCTCCCCGCGCAGCGGCGACGAAGCGGGCAGCAGCGCCGCCACCAGCACCACCGCGAACACCACCAGCGCGATCAGCGCGGCCCGCAGCCCGCGCCGCTCCTGGGGGCCGAGCTTCAGCGAGCCCAGGTCGTCCTGCTCGGCGTCGTCGTCCACCGGCATCGCTTCGGCCCGGCGGGCCAGCACCTTCTCGGTGATCAGCGTGATCACCGCGGCCAGCACGAACGACGACGCCAGCGAGAAGAAGTAGTTGGCCAGAGGGGTGACCACGTACGACGGATCGATGGTGTGCGCCGCCGCGGTGGTCAGCCCGGACAGGATGGCGTCCGACGGGGTGATCAGCGGGCTGGCGTCGTACCCAGCCGAGATCGACACGAACGCCACCACGATGCCGAGGATCGGGCTGCGGCCGACCGCGCGGAAAGCCATGGCACCCAACGGGATCAGCACCACATATGCGGCGTCGGACGCGACATGCGAGACCATGCCGGTGAACGCGAGCGCGAAGGTCACCCAGCGCGGCGAGACCCGTGACACGCCCGAACGCAGCACGGCGGCGAGCAGACCGGACCGCTCGGCCACCGCCACCCCGAGCATCACCACGAGGATGGTGCCCAGCGGCGGGAACGAGGTGTAGTTCTTCACCACGTCCTCGACCATGGTCCGCACACCGTCGACCGAGAGCAGGTTCTTGGCCTCGACGGTCTTGCCGGTCGCCGGGTTCACCGCGGACGCGCCCGCCGCGGACAGCCCCCAGCTGGCCAGCGCCAGCACCCCGCTGAGGATGACGAACAGCCAGAACGGATGAGGCAGCTTGTTGCCGAGGCGCTCGACGCCGTCGAGTGCGCGCATCAGCACGTTCAGCACGCGCGAGGCCGGCTTCGCTTGCCTGGTGCTCATCGGCCTGACTCCTTCCCTGAATTGCGGTGCCCCATTACAAGGGCAGATGGCTGAATATTGCAAGCACAAAGCTTGAACCGCATGATTCAGTCATCGATACCAGGGTCTGTGCGTGATACAGTCAGGCGGTGCTGAACGAGGCCGACCTCGACCTGGTGGCCGCGCTCCAGGTCGCCCCCCGCGCGTCCGCCGCCGTGCTGGCCGAAGCGCTCGACATGTCCGCCAGCACCGTCGGGCGGCGGCTCGCGCGGCTGGCGGAGCAGCGGATCCTGCGCGTGATCGGCCAGGTCGAGTGGTCCGCGCGAGCCAAGGGCAACCCGCGGCACGTCTGGGTGACCACGCAGCCGGGTGCCGCGGGCCGCGTCGCGCACGCGCTGGCGCAGCTGCCCGAGGCGCAGCTGGTCGCGGAAACCTCCGGCCGGTCGGACGTCTACCTGGCCGCGCACCTGCGGGATCGCGCGGAGGCCCGCGAACTGCTCACCGAGCGCATTCCCGGCGTTCCCGGCGTGGCGGGCACCCACTCCGAACTGGTGCTGCGTGCGCTGACCAGGGCCGATTCGTGGCGCCTGCACCGGCTCGGCGACGACCAGCTGGACCTGCTCGCGCGTGCCGAGGAACCAGCCGGAACCCCGCCGCGCCCCGGCGACCTGCGGGTGAGCGAGGACGAGCGGCGCGTGATCGGCCTGCTCCACGAGGACGGCCGGATCAACGCCGCCGAGGCGGGCCGGGTGCTCGGCCTGAGCCAGTCCACCACCTACCGGCTGATCCAGTCGATCCTGCGGCGCGGCATCGTCCGGCCCCGCGTGGAGGTCGAACCGGCGCTGCTGGGCTACGGGCTGGAGGCGGTGATCGCGCTGACCATCTCCCCCGGCGCCATCCAGCCCGTGGCCGAGGAACTGGCCAGGCACCCGTCCGCCCGGTACGTCTCGATCGTGGCGGGCACCACCTCGGTCATCCACCAGGGCGTGTTCCGCAACGAGGACGAGATGGCCGACTTCCTCACCCGCGACCTGGCGCCGCTGCCCGGGATCTCGGCGCTCCAGGTTTCGGTGGTGCTGCGGATGCTGCGGCGTTACTGGATCCACCGCGAGGACGGCCTGCTCACCTGAACGCGTCGGAGCCGGTGAGCCGGGCCGAGAGGGCCCACAGCCTCTCCGCCTCCCCGGGATCGATGGCGTGGTCGCGGACCCCGGCGACCATGTCCGTGCGGTCGGTGCGCTCGGCGATGTCGCAGTCCTCCGCGTAGAGCCCGCCCATACCGTCCAAAAGGGACGAAGTCGCCGCCCAGACCTGGGTGGCCGCCCCCTGTTCCGGGGTCTTGAACTCCGGGTCGGCCAGGTCGCCGTGCTCGTCGACCCAGCCGCGCTCGACCATCTCCGCGCGCGTCAGGTGCCGCAGCAACGGGGTCAGGATCGCGCCGGGGTGCAGGGAGAACACTCGCACGCCGGAGTCCCGGCCGAGCGCGTCGAGGTGCACGGCGAACAAGGCGTTCGCCGTTTTCGCCTGCGCGTAGGCCAGCCAGCGGTCGTAACCGCGGTCGAACTGCACGTCGTCCCAGCGCATGCCGGACAGCTGGTGGCCCGCCGAGGACACCGCGACCACCCGCGCGCCGGGCCGGATCGACGGCCACAGTTCGTTGACCAGCACGTGGTGGCCGAGGTGGTTGACCGCGAAGTGCGCCTCCCAGCCCGGGCCCACCCGGGTTTCCGGGCAGGCCATGATCCCGGCCCCGCAGATCAGGATGTCGATGCCGCGACCGGAGGCGAGGAACCGGGCGGCGAACCGCCGGACGCTGCCGAGGTCGGCCAGATCCAGTTCGGCCACCTCCGTGTTCAGGCCCGCGACCGACTCGCGGGCCAGTGACGGCCGCCGGGCGGGCACGACGACGTGGGCCCCGGCAGCGGCCAGTGCCCGCGTGGTTTCCCGGCCCAGCCCCGAATAGCCGCCGGTGACCACGGCGAGCTTGCCGGTGAGGTCGAGTCCACTGAGGACTTCGCGGGCGGTGCTGCGGTGGCCGAAGCCCGAGCCGAGCTTGTGCTGTGCGGTGAGGTTCATGGCCGCGAAAGCTAGGTGCTAGACCGAGGTCTAGGTCAACGGCCTAGATTGGCCGGTATGGCTCACGACACAGGCAGCTCGGACGGTACCGCGGAACTGAGCATCGGCCAGGTCGCCGAGCGCACGGGACTGAGCGTGCACGCACTGCGCCTGTACGAACGGGAAGGGCTGCTGGCCGCGCCGGTGCGGCGCGACTCCGGCGGCAGGCGCGTCTACACCGCCGAGGACGTGACCTGGCTGCTCAACTGCACGAAGTTCCGCGCCTCCGGCATGCCGCTGGCCACCATCCGGCGGTTCGCCGAACTGGTCCGCCAGGGCCCCGGCACCGAACCCGAACGGCTCGAACTGCTGCGGGCGCACCAGGAACAGGTGATCGCCAGGATCGCCGAGCTGACCGACTGCCTCGACGTGATCATGAACAAGGTCCGCGTGTACGCCGAGCACGTGGCCGAGGGCACCGCGGACGGCCTGTGGCACGGCCGCGGTGGTTCATAGCGCGTCGAGCAGGTCCGCGAACTCGCGGGAGAAGCCGGTGACGAGGTTGTCGCCGATGACCCCGGTGCCATTTACGGCGTGGTGCGCGACGGGCTCCAGGTACCCCGCGCCCGGCTCCCACCAGTACACCTGCCGGCTCACCTGGTCCGGCCCCGACATCGCGGACTCCTCGTAGTACTCGGCGGCGATCTCCGCGATCTCACGCATGGCGCCCCGCGCGGCGGCCGCGTCGCGCAGCACGTGGAAGATCAGCGTGCCGTGGTTCGGCATCGCGACCAGCGCGCCGTACGGGAACTCCGCCGCGCCGGTGACCGCCTCGATCACCCACGGCATGACCAGCACGGTCGAGGCCACGTAATCGTTGCCGCGCAGCACATACACGCCTTCGAAGGTGGCGTACTCCTCGGGCAGCTGGTGGCAGAGGTTCTCCATGCCCGCTTCGACCAGCCGGTCGAAGTCGTGCCGCCGGACCTGGTCGTCGTTGAGGATGGCGATGCGGTCGGGGTGGTCGAGCGCGAGCACCACCAGCAGGCCGGGCGCGATCTCCCGCGCGTAGGTCCACCATTCGACCGGGCTGCCCTCGATCGGCCGGACACGCGCGTAGATGCGGTCGAGCAGGTGCTCGGTGGGGCCGTCGAGTTCGGGGGAACCGGCGACGAGCGCCTGGATCATCCGTTCCAGGCGCTCGTCGACCAGATCCGCCCAATCGCTCATCGGCGCGCCGTCGACGGCGTCGAACACCGGCCCGAACGCGAGCACCAGTTCCTCCGGCTCGAGGATCTCCACGTGGTCGTCGTGCACCACCACGCGCCTGCCGCTGAACACGGGGCTGCGCCGGATCAGGTTGCGCAGGCGGTCGTACTGGGCGGTTGTCAGGTTCTCCACCGGCAGGAGGCTACAAGATCAACTCCGGGCGCGCGGCCACTTCGCCGAACCGGCCCGGCTACGATGCCACGCAAGGGGTTTGCAGCGGGGGTGACGCGTGCGGATCGTGCTGCTCGGGCCGGTCCAGGCCGGTGACGTGCCGCTGTCCGCGCGCCCGCGCATGCTGCTGGCCAGGCTGGCGCTCGCTCCGGGTGCGGTCGTCTCGGCGGACACGCTGGTCGGCGACCTGTGGGGCGCGCGGCCGCCCGCCGAGGCAAACGGCCTGCACGCGCTGGTTTACCGGCTGCGCAAGGCGCTGGGCGGGAGCATCGCGGTGGAGTCGGCCGGTGCGGGATACCGGCTCGCCGTCGAGGCACGGGACGTGGACGCGCACCGGTTCGAGGAACTGGCCGCGCGGGGACGCCGCGAGCTGGCTGCCGCGCCCCGCCAGGCCGCGGAAACGCTGCGCGAGGCGCTCGCGCTGTGGCGCGGTGAAGCGCTGGCCGACGTCCGGAGTGCACCGTTCGCCGAAGCCGCCGCGGCCCGGCTGGAGGAACTGCGGCTGGCCGCCGTCGAGGACCGGTTCGAGGCGGAGCTGAAACTCGGGCACCACACGGAAGTCCTGGCCGACCTGACCGCGGCCGTCGCCGCGCATCCGCTCCGGGAACGCCTGGCCGCGCTGCAGATGCGCGCGCTTTCGGCGGCCGGTCGGCAATCGGACGCGCTGGCGGCCTACGACGAGGTCCGCGGCACGCTCGCCACCGAACTGGGCGTCGATCCGTCCGCCGCGGTGAAGGAAGCCCATCTGGCGGTGCTGCGTGGTGAACCGGCGCGACCGGCGCCCGGCCGCCTGCCCGCGCCGCTGACCAGCTTCGTGGGGCGGGACAACGAGCTGGCACTGCTCGCCGAGCTGATGGCGGCCTCGCGGCTGGTCACCATCACCGGACCCGGCGGGGTGGGCAAAACCCGGCTGGCCGTGACCGCCGCCGCGCGGCACCGCGCCCACCGGCACGGCCGCCTGTGGCTGGTTCCGCTCGCCTCGGTGACCGATCCCGCCGAGGTCCCCGGCGCGGTGCTCGGCGTGCTCACCGCAACGACGCCCCGCCCGCCTGCGAGTCCACAGGAGCCCGTGGAGCGGGTGGCGGGACTGCTCGGCGGTGGTGAAGCGGTGCTCGTGCTGGACAACTGCGAACAGGTCGCCGCGGCCGTCGCGGAGTTCACCACCCGGCTGCTGGAACTCCGGCCAGGGCTGACCGTGGTGGCCACCAGCCGCGAGCCGCTCGCCGTGGTCGGTGAAGCCCTCTGCCGCCTCGGGCCACTTCCCTTGCCACACCGGCGAAGTGAGGCCGCCGACTCCCCTGCCGTGCGGTTGTTCCTCGACCGGGCCGCCGCCGTGCGGCCGGGGTTCGCGCTCGACGAGTCCACAGTGGACGACGTGGTCGAGGTGGCGCACCGCCTGGACGGTTTGCCGCTCGCGCTCGAACTCGCCGCCGCGCGGCTGCGGTCGATGACCGCCGGGCAGGTCGCGCGACGGCTCGAGGACCGGTTCCGGCTGCTCTCCACCGGGAACCGGGGCGCGCAACCACGCCAGCGCACACTGCACGCGGTGCTCGAGTGGAGCTGGGAATTGCTCACCGAACCGGAACGGACGCTGGCACGGCGGCTCGCGGTGTTCCCCGCCGGGGCGGACGCGGCCGCCATCGAGTCGGTGTGCCAGGACGACGAGCTGCCGCGCGGCGAAGTCGGCTACCTGCTCGGCTCACTGGTCGAGAAGTCCATTGTGGATGAGTGCGATGAACGCCACCGCATGCTGGAAAGCATTCGCGCGCACCTGGGTGACAAGCTCGGGCAGGCCGAACGCGCCGCCGTGCGGCACCGGTTCACCGAGTACTTCGCCGAGCTGGCCGAGCGGCACGAGCCGCGGTTGCGGTCCGCGGAGCAGGAAACCTCGCTGGCACTGCTCAAAGCCGAGTACGACAACCTCCTGGTCGCCTTGCACTGGGCCATCGACACCGGCAACGCCGACGCCGCGGCCCGCCTGCTGGCCCCGTTGTGCTGGTACTGGAACACCCTTCGCTACGACAGCCGGGCCGACCCGCTCGTGGCGGCGGCGCTCGGCCTCGGTGACGCACTACCCGAAGACGCGCGAGCCGCCTTCTCCGCGTACCAGTTGTTCTCCGGCGCGGGCCCGCTGCCGGAAGACGTCGAGCACGTGCGCCGCCTCGTCGAGGACTGCGCCCGGACCGGGGCGCTGCGCCGCTACCCGATCATCATGATGGCCACGCTGACCGCGGCCTTCATGCTCGGCCTGGAGGACCTGGCCGAGCGGGAGATCCAGCGGCTGCGCGAGGGCGGCGACCAGTGGGCGCGGGCGTGCACCTACCTGGTGGAGACGTTCGCCAGGTACGACCACGGCGACTGGGCGGGCGTCACCGCCGCCACCACCGAGGCGCTGCGGGCGTTCGAAGAAACCGGCGACCGGCTGTTCACCGCGATGGCACTGGCGGGCGTCGCGCACGTTCGTTCCATCGATGGAGACCACAACGCGGCCATCGCCGCGTACGAACGGGCGAAGGCGCTCGCCCCGCCGGGCGATCCGTCCTATCTGGCCGGACTGGCCGCCGAGCGGATGCGTGCCGGGGACCTGGCCGGTGCCCGCCGCGACCTGGCGGCCGCGCAGCGAATGGCCGCCGGCAGCGGGCAGCACCTGCTCGAAGTGGTGGCCGCCATCGGCTTGGCCGAACTGCACCGGCGTGCCGGTGATCCCGCGCGCTCCGACCGTGAACTCGACCGGCTCCTGGCCCTCGCGCGGGAAGCACCGCTGCCCGAGCAGGCAGCCGAGGCGGTGGTCGCGTCGGCACGCATGGCGAACCGCCTCACCGCCGGTGACACCGCGGGCGCCCGCGCGCTGCTGCCCGCGACCGTCGCCGCGGCCGCCGCCCACCACGACCTCGCCTCGGCCGCCCAGCACCTGGCCCGCCTGCGGTTCCTCGAAGCCGACCACGCCGGCGCGGCCACCGCGCTCGGCCTGAGCGAGGTCATCCGCGGCAGCTTCGACCACGGCGACCCGGAACTGCGTGACCTGGTCGAGGAGCTGGTCCGGGCCCTCGGCGAGGACGGCTACCAGCGTGCCTACCGCCGGGGCACCGCGCTCCCCCGGCAGGACGCGGCCGAACTGCTCACCTGACAAGGGCTATCAGCGCCTTGTCAGCCGGTTGTCATCGCCGCCCGCGAACCTGGCCGCATGAAGGTGATCGTGGACGAGGCCAGGTGCGTCGGCGGCGGGCACTGCGTGGTGACCGCCGAGCGGGTGTTCGACCAGCACGAGCGGGACGGCACCGTGGTCCTGCTCGACAGCACGCCCCCGGAGGAACTGCACGAAGCGGTCCATCGGGCCGCGATGCTCTGCCCGGCCGCGGCCATCTCAGTGACTGCCTGAGCGTTATCCAGAGGGGGAACCCACCATGACCGACCTGTTCACCGAGCCGGAGCTGCTGTTCCAGCACAACCCGGAGCAGCCGTTCCAGCTGCCGCCCGGGCTGGCGCGGCTGCGTGCCGAACGCCCGCTGGCCCCGATGCGCTTTCCCGACGGTCACGAAGGCTGGCTGGCCACCGGGTACGACGAGGCGCGCACCGTGCTCGGGCACGCCGCGTTCAGCAACCGGTACGAGCTGATCCACATCCCGCTGCCCGGGTTCAGCGGGGAGATGCCGCCCGCGCCCACTGGCGACTTCCTCGGCCTGGACGCGCCCGAGCACACCCGTTTCCGCAGGCTGCTCGCCGGGAAGTTCACCGTGCGCCGGATGCGGGTGCTCACCGAGCAGGTCGAGCGGTTCACCGCCGACCGGCTCGCCGCGCTGGCCGCGCTGCCCCGGCCCGCCGACCTGATGGCGGCCTACGCCCAGCCCATTCCCGCGCTGGTGATCTGCGAACTGCTCGGCGTGCCCGCCACCGACCGGGAATGGTTCCGCCAGGCGGTGAACGGCATGCTTGCCCGCGAAGGCACCAGCGCCGACGACATCATGACAAACTGGACCGCGCTGAACGACTACCTCCGCGACCTCGTCCGGGCCAAGCGCGCGGAGCCGACCGACGACGTGCTCAGCGAACTGACCACCAGCGACCTCACCGAAGATGAGCTGACCGGCGTCGGTGTCTTCCTGCTCGGCGCCGGACTGCACACCACGGCGACCGTGCTCGGCCTGTCCACCCTCGCGCTGCTGATGAATCCCGGTCAGCTCGCGACGCTGCGCGAAAATCCGGCGGGTGCCATCGAGGAACTGTTGCGCTACACCGGAATCGGCGGCGCCACGGTCCGGGTCGCGCGCACCGACGTGGAGATCGGCGGTGAGCTGGTCAAGGCGGGGCAGACGGTCGCGATCTCCCCGATCGCCGCCAACCGCGACCCGCGGCGCTTCGGCGACGGGGACGCACTGGACCTCGGGCGTGACGCGAGCGGGCACCTGTCCTTCGCCCACGGTGTGCACCAGTGCCTCGGTCAGCACCTCGCCCGCGTCGAGCTCCGGATCGCGCTGCCCGCGCTGTTCGAGCGCTTCCCGTCGCTCGCGCTGGCCGTCCCGGTCCACGAGGTGCCGCTGCGCACCACCGCGAACATGTACGAGCTCGAACGCCTGCCGCTCACCTGGCAGGACTGACCGCGCCGGAAAACCCGCCCGCTTCGGCTACTAACTCAATTCACCCGTTTCCCGCAGCCAAAATGGATGACTGTGCCGTCCGGCCATGTCACCGCCGCGTCGTGGAGTGGTAGGAAGTTCTCTGCGCTCGCGATCGCGTGCGGCCGCCAACCGGATCGGCGAAGGGGTAACGTGGACCACGTCACCACACTGGTGGTTGATGAACAGCCATTGATCAGATATGCGCTGCGCACCCTGATCGAATCGTCCGGTGAATGCCAGGAAATAGCCGAAGCCGGCACCGGCGCCGAAGCACTGGCGAAATGCCGCGGGATGCGGCCCGAACTGGTCATCACCGAACTCACCCTCACCGGGGAACGAGCCGGTATCGGGATATGCCGCTTCGCGAAACGCACTTCGCGGGACACCGCGGTACTGGTGCTCACCGCGGATTCGTCCCCGTCGGCGGTGGCCGCCGCGCTCAACGCCGGCGCGGACAGCTTCGTGCACAAGTCGGCGGCCGACCGGGTGGTGGGTGAGGCCATCCGGCGGACCAGGGCCGGCGAACGGACCTGGCTCGTCGGCGCGGAAACCGCGCCCCCGGTCACCGAACCACCGGCTCCGCCGGACAGCCTGCCGATGACCTCCCGCGAGGAGGAGGTGCTCGCGCTGGTGCTGTGCCGCCGGTCGAACGACGAGATCGCCGACCAGCTGCACCTGGCGCGGCAGACGGTGAAGAACTACGTCAGCTGCGTGCTGCGCAAGCTCGGCTTCAGCAGCAGGCGTGACCTGTTCCGCTCATTGGACCTGCGGCCGGGCCCGTCCGCCACGGGCCCGCCCCGCCGTCCGGGCTGAGGCCGTACCCGCGGTACCGCGGGCACCGCGCGGGACAGTACTCCGCGGCACATCCTCGGCCCCGCCACCGCTCCTAGGCTGGACGACGCGGCGAACAGCCGGACCCACCTCCGCCGGCGGTGAGGAGCAGATGCCGAGCAGACTGCGCCACCTGGCCCTGGTTGCCGCGCTCACCGCCGGAATCCCGAACCCGGCAGTGCCGCCGGTCCGCATCCACCAGCTGCTCACCGGCCCGGCGGGTTTCCTCGAACTGCGCAACCTCTCCGCCGCCCCGGTGTGGCTGGACGGCTGGACGGTGCTCAGCTGCCAGGGGCACACGCTGGCCGAACTGGCCAGGTTCCCGGCGGGCAGCGCGGTCGGCGGTGGTGGCTCGTTCGTACTGGCGGGCCTGGACTTCGCCGGGGAAGCCGATCTCCTGCTCCCCGCGGTGCCCGGCACCGGCCAGCTCCTGCGCGACGAGCACCAGTCGCGGGTGGACGGGGTGGCGGTGGCGCCCGATTCGCCGTGCCGCGAGAACGAGGCCGCCCAGCCCTGCCCCGGCCCGCTTTCCCGCGACGCGCTCAGCACCGACACGGACAACAACCGCGCCGACTTCGGCTGCCCGTCACCGCCGTACTGAAAGCACAAAACCAGCAGTCATCTCACTCGGAAAGGCATGCCGTGCCCAGCCAGGCCAAACCGGTGTTCGCCGTAATCGCCGAAATGCGCCGCGACAAAGGACTTTCCCAGGACGAGCTGGCCGCCCGATTGCGGGCCGCCTCCGGGAACAGCGGTATCACCCGGGAGGACGTATCACGCTGGGAACGGGGTAAACGCATTCCTGGGCCCTATTGGCGGAGCTGGCTGAGCCAGGTGCTGGACACCTGCCCGCAGGAACTGCGCGCGGCCGCGTCACTGGCCCGGCAATACCGCAGACATGCATGAGGAAACCGGGAACTGGCCCCTTCCAGCCACCGGCGGCACTGCGGCAGCATCGAATGCACCGGCGGAAAAGAACCGCACAACGGATTCCCCGCCGGTTCGCATCAACTCACCCATTTTTCGGAAAGGAATGATAATGCGTCGCCTGCTGAGTGGTTCCGCCGCCGCCTTGGCCCTGCTGAGCCTGCCGGTGATCGCCGGTGCGGCCAGCGCCGGCCAGCCGGACGAGGTCCAGCCGCTGGCCTCGTCCACCGTGGTGGTCAACGAGGTGTCCACCCGCGGCCCGAACGGCATGCTCGACGAGTTCATCGAGGTGCGCAACATCAGCAACAACCCGGTGGACCTGACCGGGTACACCGTGCGGGTCTACGGCCCGCAGAACGCGCTGGTCGACACCATCACGCTGCCCGCGGGCATCGTGCTCTCGCCCAAGGGCAACGCCGGCCAGTTCCTGGTGCTGACCAGCCAGAACAGCGCACGCAGCGCGCACGGGTGGACCACCAGCGCGGCCTCCACCGACGGTGCCTGCGAGTGCAGTGGTACCAGCGCCATCGTGTCGTCCACCAGGATCAGTTTCAGCGGGGCCTCGGTGACCACCCTGGCCTGCTCGCCGAGCGCGAGCCCCAGTTCGAGGTCGGCGCACAGGTCGTGGGCTTCGAGCGCGGTCCGGTCGTAGACCCCGCGGAAGCGCACGCCGCGCGCGAGCAGTTCCCGCTCGGCCGGGTGCAGGTCCGACGGCGAGCG
Organism: Amycolatopsis albispora; assembly: GCF_003312875.1. Taxonomy (NCBI): domain Bacteria; kingdom Bacillati; phylum Actinomycetota; class Actinomycetes; order Pseudonocardiales; family Pseudonocardiaceae; genus Amycolatopsis; species Amycolatopsis albispora. The sequence goes on along the minus strand of NZ_CP015163.1, from coordinate 1,451,743 downwards.
CGCGTACGGCGGTTTGTCCACAAAGCACACTTCACCGGCGGCGGCCTGGATGAGCGCGTCCGCCCGCCCGGCCACCGCGGCGGCGCCGTGCACCACTTCGACCAGCCCGCCCGGCTCACCACCGGCCAGCCGGTGCCGCTCCTGCAGTTCGGCCGCGAGCAGCCGGGCGCGCTCGAGCTGCTGTTCCTTGCGGTGGCACAGCAGGCCGAGCCCGATCTCGGGGGCCACCGCGCTGAACCGCGCGGGACGGCTGCCGTCGCGCAGCACCAGTCCTTCCCGTTGCAGCACGAGCAGCACGGAGGCGACCCGCTGGCGGCTGAGCGCGCCAGTTCCCCGGCCAGCTCGGCGGTGCTCACCGACGGCCGCTCGACCACCGCCCGGTACACCTCGACGTCGACCTCACGCAGACCCGCCAGCTCCAGCATGGAGACAGCATCGTCCGGTCAGTGCGCGTACGGCCAGCCCGCGCTGTCGTAACCGAGCCAGTTGATGCCGAGCAGTGCCGTGCCGTTGTTCGTGTAGTAGTGGTAGGCGAGGATGTCGTGGTCGGTGTCGGCGAACACCGCGGGATGGCCGGGGCCGTGGATGTCGCCGTGCCCGGCCAGGATCTCGGTGCCGCCGCCCGAGGCCATCGGCACGCCGTTCCGGTCGGTGAACGGCCCGGCCGGGCTCGCCGATCGCCCGGCCATGATGCGGTAGGTGCTCGCTGCGCCCTGGCAGCAGCGGTCGAAGGAGACGAAGAGGTAGTAGTACGCGCCGCGCTTGAAGATCACCGGGGCTTCGATCGCGCCACCGCCCCGGCCCGCGAGGTGCCGCACCACCGAGTCCGACCGCTTCCCGGTGGCCGGATCGAGCGCGACCTGCTTGATGCCGGACCAGAACGAGCCGAAGCTGAGCCACCAGCGTCCCTGGTCGTCCACCAGCAGGTGCGGATCGATGGCGTTGAAGTCGTCGGAGGGCCGCGATTCGATCACCAGCCCGTGGTTGGTCCAGCTGCCGGGCGCGCCGGTGGTGCTGGTGGCGAGAAAGATCGCCGACCGGTTCGAGCCGAAGGTGGAGGCCGAGTAGTAGAGGTGGTAGCGGCCGTTGTGGTGGGACAGGTCCGGCGCCCACAGGTTCCGGCTGCCGCCGGTGTAGGCCGTGGTCCACGGGGCACCACCGGGGAAGGCGGATCCCTCGTGCCGGAAGGCGGTCCGGTCGGGTGACGACTTGAGCGCGATGTCGTTGCCGGTGTGCGCGACGAGGTAACCGCCGCCGGGCCGCTTCACCACCGACGGATCATGCACGGTGACGTCCCCGGTGACCGGCCCGGGATACGGATAGGCGACCAGCCCAGGCGGTGCGGGTGCGGCCGCCCCCGCGGGCGCCATTGCCACAGCGGCCATCGCGAGCACCGCGGCCGCCGTCATCTCGGCGAACCGGACCGCTATCGGCTTTTGCCAGGCAGGCATGGGAAATCCTCCTCGATCCGGCGCAGATGGGAGCGTTCCCAGAACGCTAGCGCGGCACTTCCCGGAACGGCAACACGCTGTTAGCGTTAACAGCTCCTTGTCCGTGCACCGTCGCAGGGAGAGAGCCCATGACCCCGATCCGCGCCCGCGCCCGCCTGCTCGGCCCGGTGCTCGCCGTCATCGCACTGCTCGGCAGCGGCCTCGCCGCCCCGCCAGCCCCAGCGGCCCAACCATCCACAGTGGACCCGAATGCCACATACGTCCTGGTCAACCGGCACAGCGGCAAAGCACTCGACGTCTACGACCTGGCTACGAACGACGGCGCCCGGATCGCCCAGTGGACCCGCAACGACGGCGCCTGGCAGCAGTGGCAGTTCGTCAGCTCGGGCGGCGGTTACCACCGGCTGAAGTCCCGGCACAGCGGCAAGGTGCTCGACTTCGCGGGTTCGTCGACGTCCGACGGAGCGGACCTCGTGCAGTGGACGGACCAGAACCGGCCCAGTCAGCAGTTCCGGCTCGCCGGCTCGCCCGACGGCCACGTGCGCCTGCTCAACCGCAACAGCGGCAAGGCGCTCGACGTGCACAACTTCTCCACCGCCAACGGCGCCAGGGTGGTGCAGTGGCCCGACCTCAACGGCGCGAACCAGCAGTGGCAGCTGGTGAAGCTCGGCGCGGGCACGTTCACCAACCCGATCAAGGCGAACGGCCCCGATCCGTGGCTGACCTACCACCAGGGCTACTACTACCTCGCGACCACCACGTGGACCTCCAGGATCACCATGCGCCGCTCCCCCACGCTCGCCGGGCTGGCCAGTGCGCCGGAGACCGCCGTGTTCGACCTGTCCGGCCTGCCGAACGGCTGCTGCAACCTGTGGGCGCCGGAGTTCCACCTGCTCGGCGGGCGCTGGTACCTCTACTACGTGGCCGGGCAGAACGTGCCGGACTACGTGCCGACACAACGGCTGCACGTGCTGGAGAGCAGCGGCACCGACCCGATGGGGCCGTACCACTTCAAGGCCGACCTCGGGAACACCTGGGAACTCGACCCGAGCGTGCTCCAGCTGAACGGCAGGCTCTACCTGCTCGGCAGCGCGATGGACGGCACGCAGAGCCTGACCATCACGCCACTGTCCAATCCGTACACCCCCAGCGGCCCGCGCCGGACGATCAGCAAGCCCACCCTGGCCTGGGAACAGCAGACCGCGCCGGTGAACGAAGGCGCCGAACCGCTGTACCACAACGGGAAAACGATGATCGTGTACTCCGCCAGCGCCTGCTGGGGCCCGGACTACAAGCTGGGCCTGCTCACCTTCACCGGCACCGACCCGCTCAACGCGGCGCACTGGACCAAGTCACCCGACCCGGTGTTCCAGCGCAACGACGAGCACGGGGTGTTCGCGCCCGGCCACAACGGCTTCTTCAAATCGCCCGACGGCACCGAAGACTGGATCGTCTACCACGCGAACAGCTCGGCAGGCGGAGGCTGTGACATGAACCGCTCGGCACGCGCGCAGAAGTTCACCTGGAACGCCGACGGCACCCCCAACTTCGGCGCCCCGGTGCCGCTGGGCGTGCAACTCCCCGCACCTTCGGGCGAAGTCACCTGAGCACCACCGGCCCACTCTGCCCCGCGCCCGGCCTCCACCCGGCGCGGGGCCCCCTCCTGTGTGATCCTGCTGTCCATCCGGAACTGATCGGGTGCCTCGTTCGTACTTCGATCAACCGGACATTTCCGGCTCGATCACCACCGCGAGAGGATCATGGACCCGTCCCGAAGTACCGGCACCACGCCCGGTGACCCCCCTGCCCGCACCCGGCCCGAGGGGGTGGCACCGCCGTGGTGATGGTGGTGGTGAACATCCTCGTCGGCATCGTCGTCGTGCTCCTGCTGACCGCCGCGACCGGCTACTTCGTCGCGCAGGAGTTCGGCTACATGGCCGTGGACCGCTCCCGGCTCAAGGCCCGCGCGGCCGCCGGTGACCGCGGCGCCGAACGCGCGCTCGGCATCACCCGGCGCACCTCGTTCATGCTCTCGGGCGCCCAGCTCGGCATCACCGTGACCGGCCTGCTGGTCGGGTACGTGGCCGAGCCGATGATCGGCGCCGGCATCGGCACCCTGCTCGGCGGCGTCGGCGTGCCCCAGGCGGTCGGCGTCGCGGTCGGCACCGTGCTGGCGCTGGTGTTCTCCACGCTGGTGCAGATGCTCTTCGGCGAGCTGTTCCCGAAGAACCTCGCGATCGCCAAGCCCGAGCCCGTCGCCCGCAGCCTGGCCTTCTCGACCCGGCTCTACCTGGCCACCTTCGGCTGGCTCATCCACCTGTTCGACAAGGCGTCCAACCTGCTGCTCAAGGCGCTGCGCATCGAACCGGTGCACGACGTCGAGCACGCCGCGACCCCGCGCGACCTCGAGCACATCGTGGCCGAGTCACGCGACAGCGGCGACCTGTCCCGCGAGCTGTCCATCCTGCTCGACCGCGTGCTCGACCTGCCGGACCGGACCGCCGAGCACGCGATGATCCCGCGCCCGCAGGTCACCACGATCTCCGGCGACGCCAAGGTCACCGCCGCGATCGAGCTGATGGCGGGCGGGCACTCCCGGCTGCCGGTGCTCGGGGAAAGCGTGGACGACGTGCTCGGGGTGCTGTGGCTGCGTGACGTGCTCAGCCGCGACGAAGCCGAGTACACCACGCTCACCGTGGCCGAACTCGCGCGCGACGCCGTGGTTGTCCCCGCTTCGCTTCCGTTGCCGGGCGTGCTGACCCAGTTGCGTGCGGCGGACGACGAATTCGCCTGTGTGATGGACGAATACGGCGGGCTCGCCGGGGTGATCACGCTGGAGGACATCGCCGAGGAACTCGTCGGCGAGATCACCGACGAGCACGACGCCGCCGACGACGACCGGGCCATCGCCGAGGACGACGGCTGGCTGATCCCGGGCACCACGCACGTCGACGAGGTCGAGCGCCTGCTCGGCCACGACCTGCCCGATGGCGACTACGAAACCCTCGGCGGCCTGGTCATCACCGAACTGGCGCGGCTGCCCGAACCCGGTGACACCGTGCACGTCGAGCTGCCCGCCGGGATCGGCGAGGACACCGCACCGCGCAGGCTCACCGTGGAGATCCGCGAGATCGAACGGCACGTACCCGCCGTGGTGTGGGTGGGCCTCAGGAACACGAGCGACACGGAGGTGCCGCGATGAGTGGCCTGAGCCCGCTGACCGCTTCACTGATCTCCGCGGCGATCATCGCGCTGAGCGCGTTCTTCGTGGCCATCGAGTTCGCGTTGATGGCCGCCCGCCGCTACCGGCTGGAGGAAGCCGCCGAAACCAGCGCCTCGGCCAGGGCCGCGCTGCGCAGCGCCCGTGAGCTTTCCCTGCTGCTGGCCGGTTCGCAGCTCGGCATCACCCTGTGCACGCTGGCGCTGGGCGCGATCGCCAAACCGGCCGTGCACGACATGTTGACCCCGGTCATGGAGGGCTGGGGCCTGCCGGCGGCCACCGCCGACATCGTCGCCTTCGTGCTTTCGCTGGTCGTGGTCACCTTCCTGCACCTGGTGGTCGGTGAGATGGCACCCAAGTCGTGGGCCATCGCGCACCCGGAACGCTCGGCGACCCTGCTGGCCCTGCCGATGCGCGGCTTCATGCGGCTGACCCGGCCGCTGCTGGTGGCGCTGAACTCGATGGCGAACTGGTGCCTGCGCCGGGTCGGCGTGCAGCCGGTCGACGAGATCAACGCGGGCCGCAACCCGGAGGACCTCCGGCAGCTGGTCGAGCATTCGGCCAAGGCGGGTGCGCTCACGCCGGGGCGGCGTGACCAGCTGGCCACCGCGCTGGAGCTGAACTCCCGGCCCCTGCGGGAGATCACGCGTCCCCGTGACGAACTCGTCGGCGTGCCGGCCGAGGCGAGCGTGGAGACCATCCGGCAGGTCGCCCGCACCAGCGGTCACCTGCGGCTGGTGGTGCTGGACGGCGACCGCCCGATCGGCGTGGTCCACGTGCGCGACGCACTGCGGCCGGGTGGCACGGCGCGTGAGCTGATGCGGCCGGTGCTCACCTTCGACGCCGGTACCGCGACCTATCTCGCGCTGAACACCATGCGGGACAGCCGGAACCACCTGGCGCTGGTCGAGTCCGGCGGCGAGGTGACCGGCCTGGTCACCCTGCGGGATCTGCTCGACCGGCTGCTGGTCACCGAGCCCGCCGGACGGGTTTGACGTAGCGGTGCGCGGGGACGGTGATCGGGCCGTCCCCGTGCGGCGCCGCGTGCTCGAACAAGCCTTCGTCGGTCCAGCCCTGGCGTTCGTAGAACCGGCGTGCCCTGGTGTTCCCGGCGACCACGGCCAGCCACGCGACCGGGTGCCCGTTCTCGGCGACCAGCCGTTCCGCCTCGGCCAGCAGGAGCTTCGCCACGCCAGAGCCGCGGTGCGCCGCCGAAACGTAGACCTGCTCGACCTCGTCGCCGACGACCATCACAAAACCGGCGACCGAACCAGCGTCGGCGACCACCGTCCGCGTGCCCGGATCGACCACCCGCTCGGCGGCTCGCTCACCGAAGGATTCCTTGGTGCGCACGGCGAGCAGCGCGTCGGGCACGTTGCCGAGGTGGGCGTCCTGCCAGCCGGGGTACCAGATCGCCGCGATGGCCGCGGCGTCGCCCGGGGTGGCCGCGCGCAGTGCTGGTTCGCTCATGCCGGAACTCTAGGCGAGCGCACCGACAATCCCGAGAACATCGCGCCGATCATGCCCGCCGTGGTCAGCGCGGCGAGCAGCAGCCAGCCCGTGGTGAACCCGGCCGCGGTCACCACCCAGCCCGCGATCGGGTAGCTGATCAGCCAGCAGGCGTGGGAAAGCGAGAACTGCGCGGCGAACACCGCGGGCCGGTCGGCCTCGGCCGCCGACCGGCGCAGCACCCGCCCGATGGGCGTGAGCACCAGGCCCGTCCCCATGCCCGCCAGCGCCCACAACCCCAGCGCGGCGGGCCAGCGCCAGCCTCCTTCGTCCACAGTAGACAGGGAAACCAGGCCGAGCGCGCCGCCGCTGAGCACCACCGCACCGGTCAGCAGCACCGGCCGCTCCGGCACGCGCGCGAGCACCCCGGGCAGGGCCAGTGCCACCACGATCGTGCCGACCCCGTTGGCCGCGAGCAGCAACGCGACGGCGGTGTCCCCGAACCCGAGCGCGTCACGCACGTAGTTCACCGTGTTGACGGCCACCACCGCACCCACGCCCGCGACCGCCAGGTCCAGCGCCAGCACCCCGCGCAACGCCGGGGTGGTGACGAAGATCCGCACCCCGGCGCCGATCCGGTCGAGGAAACCGTTGCGCGGACTGGGTTTTGCCCTGGGCACCCGTGCGGTCAGCACGAGCACCGCGGAGCCGAGGAAACCGGCGAACGTCCCGCTGAACAGCCAGTGGAAGCTCACCGCGCTCAGCAACGCCGCCGCGAGCACCGGGCTGAGCAGCGTCTCCATGCTCGCCGCGAGCTGCGAAGCCGACAACGCGCGGGTGTAGTCGCGTTCATCGGGCAGCAGGTCCGGCAGCACCGCCTGGAAGGTGGGCGTGAACGCCGCGGAAGCCGACTGCAGCAGGAAAATGAGCAGGTAGACCTGCCAGATCTCGGTGACGAACGGCAGCGCCAGCACCACCAGCGCACGCACCAGGTCCAGCGCGACCAGGAACGTGCGGCGCGGCAGCCGCCCGGCGAACGCCGCCGCGACCGGCGCGACCGTCACGTAGACGACCATCTTGATCGCCAGCGCGGTGCCCAGCACCGCCCCCGCACGCGGCCCGGCCAGTTCGTAGGCGAGCAGGCCCAGCCCGACGGTGGCCAGTCCGGTGCCGAACAGGGCCACCACCTGGGCCGCGAACAGGTGCCGGTAGTCCCGGTACCCGAACAGTGTCCACCCGCCTGCGGCCCGCATCCTCCGAACATAGCAGAACGAATGAAGACCTCTTCATATATTCCTGCGGGCTCAGCCTCGCGGGTCGAAGGGGATGCCGTCCGGCTTGGCCTTCTCCAGGTTCGACTCGAACGCGCCGTCCTTGATCGCCAGGCTCGCGCTGCCGAAGTCGGCGGAGACCAGCTTGTCGCGGATGCCGGCCGGGAAGTTGTTCCAGCTCACCAGGTCCGGGTACTGCCAGGTGCCGTAGTGGTTCTCCGGCGGCTCGTCCCCGGCGCCCGCCTTGCGGAAGGCGTGCGTGCTGCCGCCGTCCTTGTGGTAGACGATCTTGGCGTGAGTGCCCTCCCACCGCACGTCCGCGGCGGCGTGCTTGGCGTATTCGCCGTGCGCGGAGGTGGCCACGTAGCGGGCCTGGTCGTCCTGCACCCAGATCACCACGTGCTCGATGTCGTGGCGGTGCCCGAAGGCGTCCAGCCCGGGCACGACCTGGTCCTTTTCGAAGTACAGGTCGTAGAGGTAGGCGCACCAGCCGTTGTTGCACTTGGCGCGGGCGTAGGAGTTCGTGTTGTCCAAATCGGACTGGTCACGGCAGTTGCCGTTGAGCGCGCCCGAGTTGTTCAGCCCGGGGGCGACGGTGCCGTCCGGTCCGATCGCGGGCGTCGGGTAGCAGCCGTCGGTGTCGTAGTCGAACGCGGGCTGCCACTTGCCGTCGGGCTCGGCGACGCTGGACGGGAGCGCGCGGGGCGGGTCGGCGAAGGCCAGCGCCGGGGGCAGGGCCAGGGTCAGCACGGCCGCGCCGGTCAGTGCCCGGAACGCGAAGGAAAACCGGCCCCGCCACCGGCGGGTGCGCTGCCTCGGACGGCCGGGGTGAGTACGCATCGCGGGCGGTTCCCTTCGCTCGGCGTCGGCACGCCAGAGCGTAGGGAGGGCTCAGGTCAACTCACAACGGACCAAAGTAGGAATTCGAAAAGTCTTCACACTTCGGCTTTGTCGTCCACAGTGGACAGCAAGGGCGCCCGGCGGGGGCGCCGGGCGTCAGCTGAGTACGTCGTCGAACTCGCCGTCCTTGGCACCGGCGAGGAAGGCCGCCATCTCGGCCTGGGTGTAGACCAGCGCCGGGCCGGACGGGAACCGCGAGTTGCGGACCGCGATCTCGCCGTTCGCCAGCGGAGCGACCTCCACGCAGTTGCCCACCGCTCCGCTGCGGGAGCTCTTGCGCCACTGCGCACCGGCCAGCAGTTCGGCCGACATACCGTTCGAAATCTGCTCCACCTTGATCTCCACCTTCCCGACTTCAAAACCAGGGGATGCAAATGCACGTGCATCTGACTGTGCTGTGGACCATAGCACGCGCAGGAGCAGATGAAAATGCACGTGCATTAAGCCTTTTGCAGGTCAGACGGATGTCGATCACTCGATCGAGGGACAAACAGCCCATGATCAGACTCCGCCCGGTGATCTCCGAGCCTTACTCGAACCGATCGGGTACCCCGTTCTGGCCGGACCGATCCGGGGTCGTCAGGGTGGCCGGAGTCATTTCCGGCAGGCAGGCGATGGCGTCGAAGGCTGCGGGCAGGTCTACCGCCAGATGGGTGGTCACGTGCCGGATTTTGGCGGGCAGTCCGGTCGCGGGGAGCCCGGGCGTCGGCGGCGCGGGCGTGGACGGTCCGGCAGCGGGGCGCCCGGCATCGCGCGGCCCAGCATCGCGCGGTCCAGCATCGGCCGCTCCGGAATCGTGCAGCGCGGCACCACGCGGCCCGGCGTCGGCCACCCCAGCATCGGGGCGCCCGGCATCGGCCACTCCAGGATTGGGGTGCCTGGCCACGGCCACTCCAAGATCGGGCAGCCCGGCGACGGCCATTCCAGGGGCGGGGCGCCTCGACTCGGGAAGCCCGGCATCGGCCAGACCCGGGGCAGCCGGTCCGGCGTCGGCCAGTCCTGCTCCGGGGAGTCCGGCATTAGGGCGCCCGGCATCGGCCACTCCCGAATCGGGGCGCCCGGCATCGGCCACCTCAGAACTAGAGAGTCCGGCATCAGCCGATCCGGCATCGGGGAGGGTGGCGTCAAGGCGTTCGGCATCGGGCGGGCTGATGGGTCGGGTGGTACGCAGGGTGGGCAGGCCGGTGGCCGCCCGGGCGGCGCGTAGGTCCAGCAGCACCGGTTCCTCCCCGGCAACCGCCGCCTCGATGCTGTCCTCAGCGGGCGGCCCAGCCGGGTGGGGCACCACGTCGAAACCCTGCGGAGCGTTCTCGTTGAGTTCCGTGTCGGTGGTGGTGCCGACGGTCGCCGTCACCGCGATGGCGACGTAGTCCGGTCCGGCCAGGTGGGTGCCCGCCGAGTCGGCGTGGATGCCCGGCAGCAACTCCATCGGCACCCGCTGGATGTGGGCGTTGTGCATCATCAGCACGATCCGGGCATCCGGGCCGTGGAGGCGGCGCAGCAGGCGCACGGTCTCGGCGTGGTAGACGTCCCGCGAAGAGACCACCTTCGCCGGCGGTTCGGTGCCGAGCAGGGTGAATTCGCGCAGGTGCTCGTCCAGGCGCAGGGCACCGAGCGCGTGGTGGCGGGCGATCAGGTGCTCGGGACCGCCGTCTGGCATCGCGTCCAGGTACAGGAGCAATCGCGCCAGTGCGGCCGTGGCGGCGTCGCGCTCGGCGTGGGCGAGTTCGCTGTAGCGGGCGAGGGCCACGCTGTTGTTCGCGGCGTGGTACGGCTCGGTCGCTTCGAGGGCGGCGTCCACCAGTTCCGTGCGCCGGCCGAGGTAGTCGCGCACCTTGGCCAGCGCCGGAACCGGGGAGCCGCCCGCGCCGGGCAGGTCCAGCCCGGCGAACCGCACCCGGTTTCCGTTCGACCTGTTGTGCTCGCGGAGCCAGCCGAGCATGCCCCGCACTTCGGCGGGCTCACCGAAGCGGAAGGTGAAACCGTTGCGCGCCAACACTTCCGGCTCACCGGGCGCGCCGCGGATCCACGCGTCGGCCAGTTCCCCTTCGGCGAAGCCCGATTCGTAGGCGAGCACGGTGAAGCCCAGCTCGGTGACCAGGAGGCGGAGCAACCGGTCGCGCAGGAGCCCGAACTCGCGGATGTAGTGGTTGTTCTCGCCGATGGCCACCACCTTGGCGTCACCGACCACCTCGGCGACCCCGGTCAGCGGCAACCAGCGCACGGACTCCGGCAACAACAACGCACCCACCCCCGATGGTCGGCGCCCACCCTAGCGCGCGACCCGGGGCTTCAGCGGGGCTCTCGGCGCAGGGGCAGCATCGCGCCGATGCCCGCCACCACGAGCACGAAGACGGTGATCCAGGTCAGCATGGCTCGTCACCTCCCGTCGGTGCTTCCACCTTGCCCGGATCGGTGGCGCGCGAAACCACCCTTCACCCGCCCGTGCCGGGAATTACTCGACTCGGGTGTGCGCTTCGGTGTCGTCGGTGTCGGGGAGGTGGATGTCGTGGACGGTGATGTTCACCTCGACCACCTCGAGGCCGGTCATGCGCTCGATGGCGCCGATGACGTTGCGGCGCACGGCACGCGCGACCTCGGCGATGCTCACCCCGTACTCCACCACGATTTCCAGGTCGATCGCGGTCTGCTTCTCCCCCACCTCGGCCGACACGCCCTGTCCGGCGCTCGCCGACGCGCCCGGGATGCGTTCCCGGATGGCGCCGAGCGCCCGCGCCGCGCCCCCGCCCAGCGCGTGCACGCCACGGATTTCGCGCGTGGCCAGTCCGGCGATCTTCTGCACCACGGTGTCGGCGATCGAGGTGACGCCCGGTTCGCCGGCCGGCTGGCTCTTCACCAGTTCGACCGAGTTCCTGGCCTCGGTGTCCGCGGTCTTCGCGGTTGCGGTGCTGCTCATCGGTTCCTCCCAGGGGTTGTCCACTGTGGTCATCGGTAGGACACCGGGGGAACCCGAACGTCACGACCCCATCGGGTGATCCACTTCACTTTCCACCGGAGCGTCCAGCGCCACGCGGTCGAGATCGGTGACCACCAGCCGCAACCGCGTCCCCGGCGGCAGCACCGGGCCGAGCACCTCCTCGGCGTGGCCGAGCACCGGCGGCAGCGGCAGCTTGGTCGCCACCAGCCGGATTTCCACCACCTCGGGACCGACCGTGACGGCGAGGTCGTCCCAGTCCCACGGCACCCAGGCCAGCGACGGCACGGTGGCCGGCGTGGCCGGGCGCAGCCCGGGCACCTTCCGCAACGCCGCCAGCAGTTCTTCGACGACCGTTCCGCTCACCAGCCACCCCGCTGCTCGACGTCCAGCACCGCCACCGAAACCGCGGCCACCGCCAGCCCGGTGGCTTCGGCCACCGCCTTGGCGACCGTGCGCTGCACCGCCTGCGCCACCGCCGCCACCTGACCGGCGCCGGTCAGCACCAGATCGACGTCCACGCGCACCCGCTCGTCCGGGTCGAAGCTCACCCGGACGCCTTCGGTGGGGGCCGGGTCCAGGCCCTTCACCTGCTGGCGCAGCGTCCGCCCCAGCGAGCCGACCAGGCCGAACAAACCGGGCTCGACCCTGGCCACGCCCGGTACCCCGGCGGCAGCGGCGGCGGCCACCGCCGCCACCACCGGCTCGCCGATCACCCATTCGCCGATCGTCACCGTCTGTTCCCTCGCACGCGTCTCCCGCACAGTCAGTCCTCGTAGAGATCGGTGACCTCGACGTCGAGCTGGGCCAGGCTGACCCCGACCCGCGCCACCGCCGCGGCCGAAACCCGCTCCCGCACCGTTTCCAGCGCGTCCGCGGCGAAGGCGTGGTAGCTCACCGCCACCTCCAGCCGGACCGCGAACTCGCCGGTGGGGGTGACGTCGACCCGGCAGCGCCGGGCCCGCACCCCGTCCACGCTGTCCGCGGCGAACCGCAGGAGCGCGGCCACCGCCCGGTCGCTGACCCGCGCCTGCCCCGGTTCCGGGGTGGGCAGCGGGAGCAGGTCGTGCCTGCGGACCTCGGCCCGCACCGCCGACATGATCCGGCCGACGAGGTCCGGCGGCGGCTCCACGGTCTCCTTCGCCAGTTCCCCGGTCAGCCTGCGCAACACGAGCAGCCCTTCCCTGGCGGCCCGGCAGTGCTCACACGAGAGGTCGTGCTCGTCGGCCCGCCCCGATTCCACCTCGTCGAGCCGCTCCCACACCGTCTCGACGTCCCGTCCGCAGGGCAGCGGGTAGGACTCGGCAGCCTGGTTCATCGCCACGGCGCCATCACCTCCGCCAGTTGTGCGCGTGCGCGCGCGATCCGCCCCCGCACCGCGGTGGCCGTGGTGCCCACCGCCTGCGCGATTTCCTCGTAGGACCGCCCGTGCACCTCTCTGAGCAGCCAGCAGGCCCGTTGCTCGCCGGTGAGCTGCTGCAGCGCCCGGCTCAGCGCGGCCATCTGGGCACCCACCTCCACGGCGCGGTCCGGCCGCGGCACCGGCGACTCCTGCTCGTCCGGCTCCACCGCCGAGGTGGGCCGCCGCGATCGGATCACGTTGAGGCACCGGTTGGTGGTGGTGCGGTACAGCCAGCCGACGAACGCCCCGTCGTCCTGCAGCTGCCCGAGCCGCCGCCAGGCGGTCAGGAACACCTCCTGCACGACGTCCTCGGCGTCGCCCCGGCTCGCCAGCATACGCACCGCGAGCCCGTACATCGGCCCTTGGTAGCGGCGGACGAGCTGCTCATAGGCCTGCGTGTCACCGTCTCGGGCCCTGGCGACGAGCGTGACGTCGTCCAGCGGCCCCTCGGTGGCGGGCACGGCTGACACCGCGGCTTTCCTCCCCTGACGACCGGTTTCCGGGACTTCCTGCTTCCAGGACACGGCGGCGGCCGATTCGTCACGCCGAGCACCGGAACTTTTTTCCGCCCGGTTTCCGTCCGCGGATGCTACGCGCGAGCACCGGCCGAAATCCCGCACGGCGCGTACACCTCACCTGACCGGGGGGCCTAGATTCGGGCGCGTGGTGATCGTCGTGGTGGCGCTGGCGGTGCCGGTGGGGCTGCTCATCGGCGCGGTCGGGGTCGGCGGGGTGCTGCTGCCGCCCGCGCTGGTGCACCTCGGCGGGTTCGACGTGCACGCCGCGGCGGCCACCAGCAGCTGGGCGTTCCTGTTCACCGGTGTGGTCGGCACGCTCGCCTACGCACGGCACGAGAGCATGCCGTGGCCGCTGGCACGCCGGCTGGCGCTCGGCGCGGCACCGGCCGCCGCCGCGGGTGCGCTGGTCAACGGGCTGGTGTCCCCGCTGGTGGTGTGGCTGGTGCTGGGTTCGATCACGCTCGGCGCCGGGGCACATCGCCTGTTCGGGCGCACCGGCGGTGAGCGCACCAGCCTGCCCGCGGCCGCCGCGCTGGCCACCGGCGCCGTGGTCGGCTTCGGTTCCGCGCTCACCGGCACCGGCGGGCCGGTGCTGCTGGTCCCGGTGCTGATGCTGCTCGGTGTCGCCCCGCTGCCCGCGGTCGCCGCCGGCCAGCTCATCCAGGTGCCGCTGGCCGCGTTCGCGGTGCTCGGCTACAGCGCCACCGGGTCCGTCCACTACGGACTCGGCGCGGTGCTCGGGGTGGTCGCGGCCGCCGCGGTGGTCGCCGGTGCCCGCTTCGCGCGACGGCTGCCGCCCGAGCGGCTGCGCCAGGTGTCCGCGAGCATCCTGGTCGCGGTCGGGCTCTTCCTGTTCGCCCTGCCGCTGTTGCCGTCGTGACCTCAGCCGAGCTGCTCGACCCGCATCCGCGCGCGCCCCTCCCCCGGCGCGCCGAGGCCGAACAGGTCCCAGCACCGCAGGAACGAGGCGGGCGGATCGACCAGCGTCAGCCGCAGGTCCGGGAAGGCCGTGCCGACCCTGGCCACCGCGCGCATCCCGGCCACGTCGATGAACCGCAGGTCGTCGAAGGTCACGCGCATCCGCGCGGACATGCCAGCCGCGGTCATCATCGCCAGCTCGAACAGGTCGGCGTTGCGGCGGTCCACCTCCCCGCTGATCCGCCACTCCCCGCGGCCCGTGCTGCCCATCCGGAACCCGCGGTCCGCACGGTTCGCGCCGAAGCCGAGCGGGTGCGCGCACATCGCCGCGCCCACCTCGGCCGGGCTGAAGCCCTGGCCGCCGTGGCGGTTCCGGTAGACGCAGACCATGGTGGCCCCGGCCTCGCTGACCACGCGGTCCAGGTCCAGCTCGAACTCCACCAGTTCCCGCTCGGACAACGAATCCAGGCCCAGTTCCTGCATGTCGGCGACCACCCGCAGGCCGCGGTAGCCCTCCCGCTGCGCGACGCTGACCTCCGTGCGCAGCCCGCCGACCAGCCCGGCCCCGAGCGAGAACGGCGCCAGCAGGTCGGCACCGCGCCCCCACGGCTCGGCCGAGCCGACCACGATCACCTTCTCGGTGACGTGCCCGCCGCGCGCACGCGCCAGCCCGACCAGTTCGTCGTATTCGGCCGGGGCGTCCACCACCACCCCGATGTGCCCGTACGACTTCGTCGGATCCTGCCCGGCCGCGTTCACGGCGGGTAGCGTAGACGCGACGGCACCGGCGCCCAAGCAAGTTCGGCCGGGCGAATGAACCGGCTACGCCCGAAGGCGGTCAACTTCCCCCGTCCGCGCGAACCCGCGCCACCGCGTCGTTGACGCTCGCCGAAACCGGCAGCACCTCGCCCAGTGCGAGCACCGTGATCGGCCGGACCACCGCCGGGGACACGGCCACCAGCCCGAACCCGCGTCCGGCGGCCCGCGCGCGGGCCGCCGCGCTCAGCAGGACCTGCAGGCAGCTGGAATCCAGGAAGGCGACCCCGATCAGGTCCACCACCAGCCCGGCACCGGCGCGTTCGAGCGCGTCGTCCAGCACGCGCGCGAGTTCGTCGGCCACGGCGAGGTCCAGCTCACCGGTGAGCGTCAGTATCCCGACACCGCCGTGCACTTCGGGTACGGCCGACCACGCCATGCGGGGCTCCCTCTTCGCCGACCCGTCGCAGGGTACCGCCGGCCGGTCAGGAAACCAGCTCCGGCGCGTCGGCGATGAAGGTGTCCAGCACGCCGTCGGCCACCCGGACCGGGCCCTGCGGGCGGGTGGTGCCCGGAATGGTCCGGATCTCGGCGGCCGAGGCGGCCAGCCTGCCCGCCTCGGCGAAGGCGCGGTCGGCGGCGGCCGGGTCCTCCACCGCCAGCCGTAGACCCTCCACTGTGGACTGAAGTGCCCGGCCCCACAGGGTCAGCGCGTCCAGCCAGGGCTTGGCCTGCGCCGAGAACGCCGGGTCCGGCACACCGCCGCGGATGCGCTCGGGAGCGGCGGCGAGCAGGTCCGCGTACCGGCGCAGCTCCACCAGCGCCGCGCCACGCGGCTCCGCGCGCACGGCGTCCACTTTGGACTTCAGCACCGGCGCCTGCGGCTGCCAGGCGATCTCGCCGAAGGTGGGCGCGAGGTGCTGGGTGTCGAAGAAGGCGAGCAGCGCTTCGGCCGTGCGCGCGTCCCCGGCGGCCAGGTAGTCCGCGGCCGCGCGCCAGGTGCGGCCGGCGTGGTAGTCCTGGTCGTTCCAGGCGAAGGACGCGCCGCCGAACAGGGCCACCTTGCTCGGCGCGGCCTGGTTCATCGGGTTGAGCACGATGCCGCCGAGCGCGGCGTGCAGCCCGGCCTCACGCTTGTCGTAGGGCGCCATCAGCAGCCGCCCGGTGGTCTGCCCGTAGTCGTTGACCGGGTAGTTGTCCCACAGGAACACCTTCCGGCCCCACACCTGCGCCGCCTTCTCGGCGTCGGCGACGCTGATCGAGGGCGGCACCACGGCGGTTCCGGTCCACTGCACCACGATCCGCTCGTCGAGGCTTTCCCGCAGCACCTTCTTGTACGGCGAGTCGGCCACGTCGGAGTACTCGGTCGGCACCATCTGCAGCGGCTGCGCGCCGACGACGTCGAGGAAGTCGCGCTGGACGCCGTTGAGCAGGTCGGCCTGCGCCCGCCCGGCGGCGGCCTGGCCGGGAGCGCCGTACTTCTGCTCGTCCCCGGCGCAGTTCCACTTGGTGTAGCTGATGTCGTCGAGCGCGATGTAGAAGCTTTCCGCGCCCTGGTCGTGGATCGAGACGAGCTTGTCGTGCAGCGCCTTGACGTCGGCCGGGTCGCTGTAGCAGATCGACGGCCCCGGCGAGACCGCGTAGGTGAACTGCACGTGGTGGTCCGCGGCGGCGCCGATCAGTTCCTCGATCTTGGCCAGCTCGGCGGCGGGATACGGCTCACGCCACTTCTCGCGCAGGTAGAGGTCGTCCTTGGGGGTGTAGATGTAGGTGTTGGCCTTGATGTCGCCGTAGAAGGCCAGCTGGTCGAGCCGGTCTTCGTGGGACCACGGCGCGCCGTAGAAGCCCTCGATGCTGCCGCGCAGGGCCATCAGCGGGTGGTCGGTCACCTTGACCGCCGCGATCCGGCCGGGCGCGGCCAGCTGACGCAGGGTCTGCGCGGCGTAGTAGACGCCGTCGCCGTCGTTGCCCGCGAGCGCGACCAGGCCGCCGCGGCCCTGTGCCCGTGTCGCGAGCGAGTAGCCCTCGGGTCGCAGTTCTTCGGGCTTCGCTCCGCCGGCTTCGGTCAGCGCACCGGCCACTTCGGGATCGGAGATCAGGCCGGCGACCACGGTCAACTCGGCAGGCCCGTCCACCACTTCCCGCGCGCCCGCGTTCTCGAGCGTGCGGCGGACGAGGTCGGCGGTGGCCTGATCAGCGCCATCCTCGAGCACCACACCGGCGCGCACGGGGACGCGGAGCTGGTGGCCGTTGCCCGCCATGGCCTGCGGGGTCGGCGTGACCACCGGCAGGCGGGTTTCCGTTGTTTCCGGCACGGCGGCCGCCGCACCCGGCGTCAGCCCGAGAGCGACACCGAAGACGGCAGCCACCGCGGTGGTTCGGATGTTTCGGCGCACCGGACCTCCCCAGTCGATCTTTGGTCCAGACCAGCAGGGATCCGGGGCCGAGTCAACCCGTCATCCGTATACCGACGCCGCCCACTCCGGGTGGTCGATGAACGGGTTGCGGTTCTTCTGGATGCCGAAGATCGCGTCGTTGCGGTCCTTCTCCACGGTGTCCACCGGGTCGGCCTCGTGCCACCGCAGCAGCACCGAGATCTTGCCGATGGCCGGCGCGGAACCGTTGTCCACCTGGTCGTTCGGCTCGAGGTCGGCGAAGCCGTCACCGCCGTCCCACCGCACGCCCATGTACAGGATCATCCTGGCCACGTCACCCTTGACCTCGTCGCGTGGCTCGAACGAGTCGTCGTCGGTGAGGTTGCCCGGCGCGCCGTCGACCGGCTCGCCGCCGTTGTCGAAGTCCTTGTTGCCGCGGATGCTGTTCACCGTGACGTCGGTCGGGCGCAGGTGGTGGATGTCGGTGCCGGGGCCCGGCGAGGTGCCGAAGTCCCCGTGCGACTTGGCCCAGGTGTGCTCGCGGTTCCAGTCGCCGGAGTCGCCGCCGTTGGCGTCCTTGCTGCGGGACTCGCCGCTGTAGAGCAGCAGCACGTTGCCCGCGTTGGCCGGGTCCTCGTCGGTGGTCTTGAGCGCGTCCCACACGTCGTCGTAGTTCAGCGTGGTGACGCCCGAGCTGATGATGGTGTGCAGTGCCGCTTTCAGTTCGGCGCCGGTTTTTCCCTCGGCGCCGGCGTAGTATCCGGCAGGCGGGTCCGCCTGCGCGGCTGGCGCCGACAGCAGGCCGGCGGCCGCGAGCGCGGCTCCGGCCACGGCGACGCGCCGCAGTATTCGGTTGGTGGCCACCCAGAATCTCCTCACCACTCGATATCACTGTCAGTGAAAGACTGACAGCTCGGAGATTCCGTTGACTACCGACGAACGGCGATCAACTGGTCCCGGCGGCCTCACGCAGCAGGCTCAGCCGGATCTGCCGGGCGGTGTTCATGTGGGCCGCGGCGATCGAGCGGGCCGCCGCCTCGTCCCGGTCGCGGATGGCGGCGATCAGCCGTTCGTGCTCGTCGAGCGCCTCACGCCAGCGGTCGCCCACCGACAGCGTGGACCGCGGCGCGTGCACCAGGTGCCCGGTGAGCCGTTCCATCAGGTCGATCAGCACCGGGTTGTGCGTGGCCCGCCAGACCGCGGCGTGGAATTCGAGGTTCGTGCGCATGCGGGTGGCGTCGTCGGGATCGACGGCCTTCCGGTCCCGCTCCAGCAGGCCCTCCAGGCGCAGCAGGTCGGTGGTGCCGCGGGCCTGCGCGGCCTGCCCGGCGGCCTCGGCCTCGAGCAGCACGCGCATGTCGTAGATCTGCACCACCTCTTCGGCGTCGATGGTGCGGACCTCCATGCCGCGGGTGCCCGCCACCAGCAGCCTGTCCTGCGCCAGCCGCCGCAGCGCCTCGCGCACCGGGGTGCGCGAGACGCCGAAGCGCGTGGCGAGCGCGGTTTCCCGCAACGGGGTGCCCGGCGGGAAACCGCCGGAAAGGATCTCCGCTCGCAGGTCGTGGTATACGGCCTCCGCGTCGGTCCGGCTGCTGGTCATCGCTGTGCTTCCCCTGCTCCCCCGCTGTGCTGACGTCAGGCCAGTGTCCCAGCCCGCCGCCCGAACACCGCGCCGGAGGTCAGCCCGGTGCCGCCCGGGTAGTTGCCGCTGAACAGCCCGCCGAGCATTTCCCCGCAGACGAACAGGCCGGGGAGCGGCGCGCCGGCCGGGTCGAGCACCCGGCCGTGGGTGTCGGCACGCAGGCCGCCGAAGGTGAAGGTGATGCCGCAGGTCACCGGGAAGGCGTAGTAGGGGGCGGTCTCCAGCGGGCTGGCCCAGTGCGACTTGGGCGGGTCGACCCTGGCGGCGCGACCGTCCTTGACCGCGAGGTCGAGCGGGACGTCGCGGTCGATCGACGCGTTGAACTGGCGGACGGTCCGCTCCAGCGCGGCCGCGTCCACCCCGATGCCCTCGGCCAGCTCGGCCAGCGTGTCCGCCTGGACCACGGACGCGCCGGGCATGTCGTACTCCTCGGTCCGCAGCCGCGGCCGGGTGGTGGCGTCGAACAGCTGGAAGGCGAGCCCGTCCGGCTGTTCGAGGATGCGCGCGCCGTACCGGGCGTAGGTGTAGTTGCGGAAGTCCGCGCCCTCGTCGATGAACCGCTCGCCACGCCGGTTGACCACGATGCCGAGCGGATAACCACCGCGCGTGAGCTGGTTGGTCAGCTCGCGGTTGCTCTCGTTGTGCTCGGCCCAGGCGTCCCAGGCCACGCTGTGGCAGGTGCTCCAGTCGCCGTGCGTCGCCGCGCCCGCCTTGATCGCGGCGGTGAGCATGTCGCCGGTGTTGAACGGGGTGCCGCGGACCTTCGCGCGCTGCCAGCCCTCGCCGAGGTGCTCGCGGCGCAGTTCGGCACTGGCCTCGAAACCACCGGCCGCGAGCACCACCGACCCGGCACGCAGTTCACCTTCGGCTCCGGTGTCGTCGGTCCAGGTCACGCCGACAACGCGGTCGCCTTCGCGGATCAGGTCGCGGGCACGCACGCCGTAGCGGATTTCCACGCCCGCGCGCTCCGCCGCCGCCGTGTGCTGCGCGATCAGCCCCTTGCCGCCGCCGGTGCTGCCGACGGCGAGCCCGCCCCAGAACACCTGCCTGCCGGTTTCGTCCGGGTAGGCCTGGCGCTCGTACATCAGCCGGTACCGCAGGCCCTTGCCGTGCAGCCAGCGCAGCGTGTCCTGGCTCCGCGAAACCAGCACCTCGGTCAGCTCTGGATCGTTGCGGCCGCCGGTCACCTTGGCCATGTCGGCGTGGAACTGCTCGGCCGGATAAGGCGGCAGCTCGCTGATCGCGTGGCGCTCGTCGGGGTCGAGCAGGTCCGCCACCGAGGCCAGCCCGTCGTGCACGATCCGGACCGCGCCGGCGGTGTAGAAGCTGTTGCCGCCCGCTTCCTCCCGGCGCCCCCGCTCCAGCAGGACCACCCGCCGTCCGCGCTCGGCCGCCGCGTGCGCGGCACTGAACCCGGCGTTGCCCCCGCCGACCACGATCACCTCGGGCTGCATCTGTCCTCCTGCTCTTGTCAACGTCTGCACACCACTGTATACAGTCGTATGCAATAGCTACAAGGCGCATCGACCAAAGGACGTTCGATGGAGCGACAACGCTGGAGCCGATGGGTGCCGTGGGCGGCCGCGGTGCTGGCCACGGGCGCGGTGGTGGCCACCGCACCGGCCGAAGAGGGCACCGGGTCCACCGCCGTGGACGTGCTGGACGGCGCGCAACTGCGGATCATGGCGCCCGCCGCGCCCGGCGGTGGCTGGGACCAGACCTCCCGCGAGATGCAGGCCGCGCTGCGCGAGCTGGTCGGCCGCACCGAGGTCTACAACGTCGCGGGCGCGGGCGGCACGATCGGACTCAGCCAGTTCGTGCGCTTCGACGACGACCCGGCGCAGCTGATGACCACCGGGCTGATCATGGTCGGCGCGGCGAAGGCCAACAAGTCCGCGCATTCGCTGGCCGACACCACTCCCCTGGTCCGGCTGACCACCGACTACCAGGCGATCGTGGTGCCCGCGGCCTCCCCGCTGCGCACCACCGCCGACCTGGCCGCGGCGATGCGCGCGGACCTGCCCGCGGTGTCCATCGCGGGCGGCTCGGCGGGCGGCGTCGAGCAGATCCTGGCCGGGTTGATGGCCAAGGCGGTCGGCGGCAACCCGGCGCAGGTCAGCTACGTGGCGCACTCCGGCGGCGGCGAAGCGCTGACCACGCTGCTGTCCGGGCGCGCCGTCATCGGCATCTCCGGGCTGTCCGAGATCCAGCCGCAGATCGAGGCGGGCACGGTCCGCGCGCTGGCGGTGTCGAGCCCGGAGCGGCTCCCGTCGGTGCCCGGCATCCCGACGCTGCGTGAAGGCGGGCTCGACGTCGAACTGCAGAACTGGCGCGGGGTCACCGCGCCCAAGGGCATCAGCGACGAAGCCGAGCAGGCGCTGGAGACGCTCCTGCTCGACATGACCCGCACGAGTGCCTGGCAGGACGCGCTGAAGCGGCGCGGCTGGGGCGACGCCACCTTGGCGGGCCCCGAATTCGAGGAGTTCGTCCGCACCGAGCAGGACCGCGTGTCGCAGGTGCTCGACGAGATCGGACTGGGGTGAACGGCGTGACCGAACCGGATCTGCGCACCGTGCGCGCGACGCTGGCCTTCGGCGCGCTGATGCTCGTCGCCGCGGTGCTGGTGGTGGTGGACGCGGTAGGCCTGCCCGAGACCTCGGCCGTGGTCGGCCCGGCGGCGGTCCCGCTGCCGGTCGGGGTGCTGCTGGCGGTGGTCGGCGCCGCGCTGCTGGTGCGCTCCCGCGCGCAGCTGGCGACCGCCACCCCGGGTGCGGACCGGCCACCGCACGGCGTGCTGCGTGTCGTCGCGCTGGTCGGCACGCTCGCCGCGTTCGCCCTCCTGCTGCCGGTGCTCGGTTACGTGGTGTGCTCCGCGGCCCTGTTCACCGCCACCGCCATGCTGCTCGGCGCCCCGCGCCGGCCGTCGACCGCGGCCATCGGCTGGACGCTGGCCGCCGTGGTGTTCCTGGTCTTCGACCGCCTGATCGGGCTCACCCTGCCCGCCGGACCGTGGGGATTCTGATGGACCAGTTCACGCTCCTGCTCGACGGCTTCGCCGGCGCGCTGACCCCGGGTCACCTGCTGTTCGCGCTGGCCGGGGTGACCATCGGCACCGCGGTCGGCGTGCTGCCCGGCATCGGGCCCGCGCTGACCGTGGCGCTGCTGCTGCCGATCACCTTCCGGCTGGACCCGTCCAGCGCGCTGATCATGTTCGCCGGCATCTACTACGGCGGCATGTACGGCGGCTCGACCACGTCCATCCTGCTCAACACGCCCGGCGAGAGCGCGTCGATGATCTCCGCGCTGGAAGGCAACAAGATGGCGCGGGCCGGGCGCGCGGCGGCCGCGCTGGCCACCGCCGCGCTGGGCAGCTTCGTCGCGGGCACGATCGGCACCGTGGCGCTGACCTTCCTGGCGCCCGCGGTGGCCGATTTCGCCACCACCTTCGGCCCGCCCGAGTACGTGGCGCTGATGGCGGTCGCCTTCGTCACGGTCAGCGCGCTGCTCGGGCCGAGCCTGCTCAAGGGCGCGGCGAGCCTGCTCACCGGGCTGACCATCGGGCTGATCGGCATCGACTCGCAGACCGGGCAGCCGCGGCTGGTCTTCGGGGTCGAGTCGCTGCTCGACGGCATCGACATCGTGATCGTGGTGGTCGCGTTGTTCGCGCTGAGCGAGGCGTTCGGCCACCTGCTCACCGGCACCGGGCACAGCACCGTGCAGCCGCTGCGCGAGCGCGCCATCCTGTCCAAAAAGGACTTCCGCCGGTCGTGGCCGTCGTGGCTGCGCGGGACCGCGCTGGGCTTCCCGATCGGCAGCCTGCCCGCCGGTGGTGCCGAGGTGCCCACGTTCCTCAGCTACAGCGTGGAGAAGAAGCTGACCAAGCACCCGCACGAGTTCGGCAAGGGCGCCATCGAAGGCGTCGCCGGTCCCGAAGCGGCCAACAACGCCGCGGCGGCCGGGGTGCTGGTGCCGCTGCTGACCATCGGGCTGCCGACCTCGGCCACCGCGGCGGTCATCCTGACCGCGTTCCAGTCCTACGGGCTGCAGCCGGGCCCGCAGTTGTTCACCGAATCGGGTCCGCTGGTGTGGACGCTGATCGCGAGCCTGTACGTGGGCAACCTGATGCTGCTGGTGCTGAACCTGCCGCTGGCGCGGGTGTGGGCGCGGCTGCTCACCATTCCCGCGTACGGCATCTACGCCGGGGTGCTGGTGTTCGCCACGCTCGGGGCGTATGCGGCGGGTGGCACCACGACGGACCTGCTCATTCTGTGCGGGCTCGGGCTGGTCGGGCTGCTGATGCGGGAGGCGGGCATCCCGGTGGCACCGGCGGTGGTCGGGCTGATCCTGGGCCCGATCGCCGAGCAGCAGCTGCGGCGCGCGCTCACGCTGTCCGAGGGCGACCCGTCGATCCTGGTCTCCGGGCCGATCACCATCGTGCTGTGGATCGTGGTCGCGCTGGCGCTGGTGATCCCGGCGGTGCTCGGCCTGCGCAAGCGGAGGGCGGCTAGGTGAGGCACCGGAAGAGGGCGTCGACGAAAACCCGGATGGCGGGGCGTTCGTCGTCGGCCCGCCAGACCACCGCGAATTCCGCCGGGGTGAGCCCGGTGACCGGGCGGACGGCCACGTCCTCCCGCCGGTAAAGCTCGGCGTTGCCCGCGGACAGCAGGACCACGCCGAGCCCGGAGGCGACCGCCTCGAAGGTCTCCTCGGCGGTTTCGGCCTCGGCGGCCACCGTCGGCGGGGTCTCGCGCTCGTCGGCGGCCAGCCAGAACCGGCGCAGCGCACCCGCGGACGCGGGCAGCGCGATGAACGGCTCGGCGGCGAGTTCCGCGAACGGCACTTCGGCCAGCCCGGCGAGCCGATGCCCGGCGGGCAGCGCGACCCACCGATCCTCGGTGGCGACCACGCGCCAGGCGAGGTCGCCACCGTCCGGGACCGGCAGCCAGGCGACGGCCACGTCGACCTCGGCGCGCCCGAGGCCCGCGGTCGCGTCACGCCAGGCGATCTGGCGGAACAGCAGCCGCCAGCCGGGCAGCCGCCGCGTCATCTCCGCGGAGACGCGCGGGATCAGCCCGCGCCCGATCCGCGTCTGGAAGCCGACGGTCAAGGTGGCCTCCCCGGCCGCCTCCCCCACCTGGCGGCGGGTGTCGTCCCACAGCTCCAGCAACTGCTTCGCGCGGGGCAGCAGGGCCTCACCGGCCGGGGTCAGGGTGACGCGCTGGTGGTCGCGGTTGAACAGGGTGACGCGCAGGAGGTTCTCCAACTGGCGGATCTGCTTGCTCAGCGCGGGCTGGGAGATGTAGAGCCGCTCGGTGGCCGCCTTGGTGAAACTCAACTCCTCGGCGACGGCGGTGAAGTACCGGAGATCCCGCAAATGCGCTTCCACGAGCGAAGACTAGTACCGTGCGGCTGCCACGAGGCCGAATTACTGTCGGGGCATGGGCGCGCGCACGGGTGAGGGCATTCGCGTCGTCGCCGTCACTGTGGCTGTGTTGTTGCTCGCCACCGCCACCTTCCTCGCCAACCGCGTGCTGCCCGGCTGGGCATACCCGGTGTGCGGCACGGTCACCGCCGTCCTGCTGGTGGTGCTCGCGCGCTCATCCGGCGTGGCCGCGACCGCGATGGGCCTGGGCAGGCGACAGCTCGGCCGCGGTGCCGTGGTCGGGTTGATCGGGATGGGCCTGGTGCTGCTCACCTTCGCCGTCGCGCTGGCCGTGCCCGCGTTCCGCCCGCTGTTCGACGACGGCCGCGTCGGCTCCCCCGACCTGACCGAGGTGCTCTGGCAGACGCTCATCCGCATCCCGCTCGGCACGGTGCTCGTCGAGGAGGTCGCCTTCCGCGGGGTGCTGCCCGCGCTGCTCGGCGGCGGGCAGCGCTGGCGGTGGGGCCCGGTGCTCGGCGCGGCCGGGCTGTTCGGGCTCTGGCACCTCCTGCCGTCGCTGGCGCTGGTCCGCAACGCCGCGGTCGCGGGCACCCTCGGCGGCCTGCCGTTGTGGCTGCTTTCGGTGCTGGCCATGCTCGCCGCCGCCGGGGCCGGGGTGTTCCTGCACTGGTGGCGGCACACCGGGCGCAGCCTGCTGGCGCCGGTGGCGGTGCACACCGCGACCAACTCCGGCGGGCTCGCCGCCGCTTGGTGGCTGCTCGCCCACCGCTGAGCAGATCGGCGGGAACTTCCCGCGCGCACCCGCCGACTCTAGCGACGTGACCACTGACGAGTTCGTCGAAACCGACGCGGAGGCGGCCAGAGCGCGACGCCGCTCGGCGCGTCCGCTGCTGCTGCGCCTGCACTTCTACGCCGGTGTGTTCATCGGCCCGTTCCTGCTGGTCGCCGCGCTGACCGGGCTGCTGTACATCTTCACCCCGCAGCTGGAGCAGGTCGTCTACGACCACGAGCTGCACGTGCCGGCGGGTTCGTCGGCGCAGCCGCTGGAAAGCCAGCTGGCCGCCGCGCGGCAGGCGGTGCCGGACGCGACCGTGGTGCGCGTGCGCCCCGGCCCCGAGCCCACCGACACCACGCAGGTCATCTTCAGCAGGCCAGATCTGGAGGCCAGCCACTGGCTGACCGCCTACGTCGATCCGTACACCAGCCAGGTGCGCGGCGTGCTGGAGACCTACGGTTCCAGCCAGGCCACCCCGGTCCGCACCTGGATCGACCAGCTGCACCGCAGCCTGCACCTCGGCGACTTCGGCCGGTTGTACAGCGAGCTGGCGGCGAGCTGGCTGTGGGTGGTGGTGCTCGGCGGGCTGGTGCTGTGGTGGTCGAAGCGGCGCCAGCACCGCGTGGCCGACCGCCGGGCGAAGGGCAGGCGGAAGCTGGTCGCCTGGCACGCCGCGACCGGCTCGTGGGTGGCGATCGTGCTGCTGTTCCTGTCGGTGACCGGGCTGACCTGGTCGCAGTACGCGGGTGAAAGCATCACCGACCTGCGCGCGGCGCTGTCGTGGGAAACGCCGACGCTGTCGGCCAGCCTGTCCGAGCACGCCGAACACGGTGCGCACGCCGGGCACAGCGGGCACCACTCCGCCCCGGTCGCCGACGCGGGGCCGGACCGGGTGCTCGAAGCGGCTCGCGCCCACGGGCTCGACGGCAAGGTCGAGATCACGCTGCCCGGCGGTGACGGCGAGGTGTACCTGGTCAAGCAGATCAAGACCAGCTGGCCGGAGAAGCAGGACACGGTGGCCGTCGACCCGGCGGACGCGCAGGTGCTCGAAACGCTCCGGTTCGACGACTACCCGCTCGGCGCGAAGCTGGCCCGCTGGGGCATCGACGCGCACATGGGCCTGCTGTTCGGCCTGCCCAACCAGATCGTGCTCGCGGTCGTGTGCCTGGCGTTGATCACCATGGTGGTCTGGGGTTACCGGATGTGGTGGCACCGCAGGCCGACGCGCGAGGGGTTCGCCATGGGCCAGCCGTTCGCCCGCGGTGGCTGGCGGTCGATGCCACCGGCCGCGCTGGTGGCGATCGTGGTGGTCGGCGCGCTCGCGGCGTGGTTCCTGCCGGTGTTCGGCCTGTCCCTGCTGGGTTTCCTGGTGGTGGACGCCCTGCTGGGGCTGCGGGCGCGCACTCGCTGACCGGTCAGGAAACCGCGGTGGACCCGCCGGCCGGGTGGGTCAGTTCGGCGCGTTCGCGGTGGGCGGGCGCGCCGAGGCGGCATCTGCGCTCGTACCTTTCGAGCAGCAGGGCGAGGATCATCACGACTGCCGGAGTGCTCACCGCGAACCACATGGCAGAGGGCGTACCCCCGAAGTGGCGGATGCCAAACCTCCCGCAGGCTGGGCCGTTCGGGCGCTCCGCTGCGCCTCGGCGGTGTGAATAATCGGAACGGGGGTACTGGGAGCGTTCTCGGAGGTGGTCGGACAGTGGCGGTGGCCGGCGGCACGGCGCAGCGGCGCTGGCTGCGCGCCCTGCTCTGGGTGACCGGGCTGTTACTGGCGATGTTCGCGGTTTCCTGCCTTTTCGGTTCTTCGGCGGATGCGGCACCGGCGCGGGATCCGGTGGCCGGGGTGTTGGATGCCTTGGCGCAGGGCGAGAAACCGGGCCGTGAACCGCCGCCGGTACTCACCCGATTGGTTGAACCACTGCGGGACGGTTCAGCGACCGGTTCAGTGACCAATGTGGCCGGGAAGCCGGTCGGCCAGGCGGCGAAGACGGTCGCGGGGATTGCCGGAATCAGTACGCATGTGGCCGAGCCCGGTACGCCACGGGTCCGGCCGGTCGCGCCCGAGCCCGTTGCGCCCTTGGCCGAGTTGGTGGCGCCTGTCGCCGAGGTGGTCGCGCCCTTGGCCGCTTCGCTGGCGCCTGTCCCAGAACCGGTTACGCCTGGGGCCACGCCGGTAACACCTGTCGCCGTGCCTGTTACGCGTGTGGCCGAGCCGATTGCCCCAGTCGCCAAGCCCGTTACGCCTGTCGCCAAGCCGATCGCGCCCGTCGCCAAACCCGTGACGCGCGTGGCCGAGCCGGTTGGCCCAGTCGCCAAGCCTGTTACGCGTGTGGCCGCGCAGGTAACGCCCGTCACCGATCCGGTTAGGTCTGCGGCCGAGACGGTAGCGCCCGTCGCCGAGCCCGTTACGCCTGTGGCCAAGCTGATTGACCCAATCACCAAGCCCATAAGGCCTGTGGTCGAGCGGGTTGGCTCCATCGCTGAACCAGTCGCGCCCGGAGCCGAACCGGTTATGTCAGCGGCCGAGCCAGTCGAGTCCGTCGCCAAACCTGCTGTGCTTGTGGCCGAGCCGGTCGCGTCTGGTGCCAAGGGTTTCGCGCCTCTGACCAGGGCGGTCGCGCGGGCGGCTGAGCCGGTGGCGCGGGTGGTTGAACCAGCCGTGGCATTGGTTGAACCAGCCGTTGCGTTGGTTGAACCAGCGGTGGCGCTGGGTGGACCAGCCGGGGTGTTGGGTGGACCAGCCGGGGTGCTGGGTGGACCAGCGGGGCGTGTGGTCGGGCCAGTAGGGCAGGTGGTTGGGCCAGCGGCGCGTGTTGCTAGGGGTGTGGCGCCGTTGTTGGGGCGGACCGAGGAAGTCCTGGTTGGGGCGGGTGAGTCGGTGGCTGAGTTGGTCGGGGCGGTGTCTCCGGCGCTCCACCTCGTCGAACGGCCCGTCGCCAACTTGGTGGCGCCGGGGGCGCCGGTGCTGGACTGGGTGGATCGGACCATTGCTGGGGTGGTCGAACCAGTGGCGCGGGTGGTGCAGACCACCGCGCCGGTGCTGGAGTTGCTCGATCAGCCGCTGTCGTTGGCGACCACGACTGTCGCGGTGCTTGGTCGTGGGCTGGAGAAAACTGTCGAGCCCATTTTGGTGCCGTTGGCGGAGGCGACCGAATCGCCGCTTGTGCACGCGGTGACCAAACCGGGCCCCTCACCGACGGCGACGAAATCGCCAAACAAAGCGCTGCAAGTTCACTCGATTGGGGGGCGGCTGCCTGACGCCGTAACCATAGCCCTTGCGGAACGGGGCGGATCGGTGGCGGCCGTCGCGACATCGCCTGGCTCAGGCCTCACCCTGGACACCGGGCGAAACACGGGCACGTCAACCGAAGGCGCGCCGGAGACACCAGCCCCGCCGGAGAACGCAGCCCAGCAGGACTCCGAACAGCCGGAAAAGCCTGCGCGACCACACCTCCCGCCCACGCCCTTCACCCCGCTCCCGGCACCCGGCGGCACGACCGCGCCCCAAACAATGGCGGTCTGGCACGCCCCCGACCGACCACACCTGAACGTCACCTACCTCGTCACCCGTGCGGACGACGACGCACCGCTGTGGCGTTCGATCAAACCGGGCAGCCGCCCGGACTGACGGCTCACCGCATTTCGCAGTCAAACCCGGCGAAATTCCCCGCGGTGAATCGAGGACACCTTGTACAGCAAAACCTTCGACCTGGGCACGGTAAGACGGGAAACCGTGGTCACCGTGCGGCTCAACACGATGGCGAACGTCCGGCTGCTCACCGAGGTCAACTTCACGGCCTACCGGCGCAGGCAGTACTACCGGATGCACGGCGGCGTGGCCACGGCCCCGCTGTTCAAGATCTCCGTACCCGCCACCGCGCACTGGTACCTGGTGCTGGACGTGGAAGGCCTGGAACCCCGCCCGCTCCACCCGCAGGTCACCATCGGCGAACTGACCGAACCCTGACCGCTCAGGGCGCGCCGACCGCGCCGTAGGGCCCGGCCTTGGCGCGCTTGCGCACCTCGTCGAAGTGCCGGTGCATGGCTTCGGCCGCCGCGTCCGGGTCGCCCTGGACCAGTGCGTCCACGATCCGCTGGTGCCGCTTGGCGGTCGAAGCCGGTGACGACACCGGGCCGCCCACTTCGGCTTCGGTGGCGCGGTAGACGTCCCAGAACAACCCGGTCAGCTCCCGCGCGAGCGCGAAGCCCGACTCCGCGCCGAGCAGGTCGTGGAACTCGCGGTCAGCGGCCGCGCTGTCCGGGCCCTTGCGGCGCATCCGCGCCACGCACGCCTCCAGTTCGCCGATCAGCTCCGGCCGGTGCTTGGTGGCCACCCGCCTGGTCAGCTCGGTCTCGATCATCTCCCGCAGCTCCAGCAGATCCCGCAGCCGCCCGACGTCGCCGCGGGTGCGGGTGCGGAACATCAGCCAGGTCTGCAGCGCCTCGGGCCCGCCGGAGCCGACGAAGGTGCCGTGCCCGTGCCGCACCTCGACGATGCCCAGCGCCTGCAGCGCCTTGATCGCCTCCCGGATCGAGGTGCGGCTGACGCCGATGTCGTTCATCAGGCTCAGCTCGGTGGGCATCGGCGCCCCCGGCGGCAGCTCGCGTTCGACGATCAGATCGATGATCTGCCGGGTGATCTCGGCACCGCGTTGGGGACGCGCCACGATTGGTCTCCTCGGATACGTTCGGTCACCGGCCGGTTGCGTCAGACATCGTACGTCATAAGACCCCTTGACCGGGTAGCGCACCGCCTCCTACAGTTCGCCCCACGTCGGACATCCCACGTCCGATGACCACCATCGCCGTTGGTGCCACACAGCCGGGAGTTCCTCATGCCCCACAGCCCGATCGGATCCGCGCGCCGGTTCAGCCGGCGCGACCTGCTTCGTTACTCCGCACTCGCGGGCGGCGCGGCGGCGTTCTCCTCGGCGCTGGCCGCCTGCGGTGGCGGCCCGGCTTCGACGAACAAGACCGGCAACTCGGCCGATTCGATCACCGCCGTGCTCGGGTACGGCAACAACCAGTCCTGGGACCCGCTGCAGACCGCGTCCGCCTTCTCCATGGCGGCCAACCTGCACTGCTACGAATCGCTGGTCGAAGGCGACCCGATCACCCGCGAATCCTTCCCCGCCCTGGCCAAGTCCCTGCCCGCCGACCTCAACGCCACCACGCTGAAGTTCGAACTCCGCGACGGCGCGAAGTGGCACGACGGGCAGCCCGTGGTCGCCGACGACGTGGTGTTCACCTACGCCCGCGCGCTCGACCCGAAGGAAAACGTGCTGGTGCACGCCTTCTTCGCGCACTGGCTGCAGGAAGTGCGCAAGACCGGCGAGCGCGAGGTCGAATTCGTGCTCAAGTTCCCGTTCCCCTACGCGCTCGACCGCATCCAGACCTGCAAGATCGTGCCCAAGCACGTGTTCGAAGGAAAGTGGGCCGACGCCGCCAGCGGCAAGGTGGTCGGCTCCGGCCCGTACAAGGTCACCGAGCAGGCCCCGCTGAGCCACACCGCGTTCGAGAAGTTCGCCGACTACAACGGCCCGCGACCGGCGGCCTACCAGAAGATGCTGTGGAAGTCGATCGTGGACGCCGCGCCGCGCGTGGCCGCGATCTCCGGGGCGAACCCGGACGCGCAGATCGTGGAGAACATTCCCGCCGCGAACACCGAGCAGCTGCGGGCCGCCGGGCGCACGGTGGAGTTCGCCGACGGCGGCAACAACCTGTTCCTGCTGTTCAACACCGCCCACCCGCCGTTCGACAACAAGCTGGTCCGCCAGGCACTGCACTACGCCATCGACGGCAAGAAGATGGTCGAGATCGGCCTCAAGGGCGCGGGTACCCCGGCCACCTCGTTCATCAACCCGGCGCTGCCCTCGTCACAGCCCGCCGCGCACGACTTCGCCTTCAACCCCGAGAAGGCCAAGGACCTGCTGCGCCAGGCCGGGGTGACCAACCTCAGCATCGCACTGTCCACTTCAAACACTTCGCTGGTGGCCGACTGCGTGAAGGTGATCAAGGAGGGCTGGGACGCCATCGGCGTGCAGACCACCCTGGAATCCCAGGACACCAAGGCGTTGTTCAGCAAGCTCGACTCCGGCGCCGACTTCCAGGTGGTGGCGACCACGAACAACCCGCAGCAGTTCGGCAACGACCCGGACCTGCTCATCCGCTACTACTACGACGAGAAGTCCCTGCTGATGAAGACCTACGCCAAGTGGACCGGCGCGGACGCGCAGGCGTTGCTGGCGCTGCAGAACCAGGCCGCCGCCGAGGTCGACCCCGGCAAGCGCGCGACGCTGACCAAGCAGGTGCTGGACCTGATCTCCGAGCACGCGGTCATCTACCCGGTGGTGTTCACGCAGCTCGGCACCGCGTGGGACCCGAAGGCGATCACCGGCGTGCGCGCGCAGGGCTATCCCGGCATCTACCTCAACCAGGCCAAGCCAGCCTGAACCAGGGAGCACACTCGTGGTCGTCATCGTGCGGATGCTCGCCGGGCGCGTGCTGGCCCTGGTGCCGCTGCTGCTCGGCGTCATCCTGTTCGTCTTCATCGTGATGCGCTTCTCCCCCACCGATCCGGCGCTCGCCGCGTTCGAGGGCGCCAACGTCAGCCAGGAACAGCTCGAAGCTTTCCGCGAGGCCAACGGGCTCAACGACCCGCTGCCGCTGCAGTACGTGCACTTCGTCTGGCAGCTGCTCCAGGGTGACTTCGGCACCAGCGTGATCACCAAGCAGCCGGTCGGCGAGACCATTACCACCGCGCTGCCGCTGACCGTGCAGCTGACCCTGATGGGCCTGGTCATCGCGCTGGTGGTGGCGCTGGTACTCGGGATCACCTCGGCGTTGTTCCGCGACCGCTGGCCCGACCAGCTGATCCGGCTGGTCAGCCTGGCCGGGGTGGCCGCACCGGCGTTCTGGGTGGCGCTGCTGCTGGTGCAGTGGCTGGCCGTGGGCGAGGGCCTGTTCCCGACCAGCGGCTACGTCAGCATGAACGACTCGTTCTCCGGCTGGCTGAACTCGATGGCACTGCCCGCGATCGCGCTGGCGATGCCGGTGGCCGCGCAGCTGACCCGGATCATCCGCACCTCGATGGTGGAGGAACTGGACAAGGACTACGTCCGGACCGCGCGCGGCGGCGGACTGCCGCCGGTTGTTGTGGTCGGGCGCAACGTGCTGCGCAACGCGCTGGTCAACCCGCTCACCGTGCTCGGCCTGCGGGTCGGTTACCTGCTCGGGGGTGCCGTGGTGATCGAGACGATGTTCGCGCTGCCGGGAATGGGGCAGAACATGATCCAGGCCGTCAAGGACGGCGACACCGCCAAGGTGCAGGGCTTCGTGATCACCATCGCGCTCGGTTTCGTGCTGGTGAACCTGATCGTGGACCTGCTGTACCTGCTGGCGAACCCGCGGCTGCGGAGCCACGCGTGAACCGGCGGCGGCTGGGCGCCGCTTCCTGGATCGCCGCGGGCATTCTCACCCTGCTGGTGCTGGTCGCGTTGTTCGGCGACCTGTTCACCACGCACGACCCGAACGCGCTGAGCACCGACGCCGGCGGCCCGGACGCCGGGCACTGGTTCGGCACCGACCAGTCCGGCCGCGACATCTTCTCGCGGCTGGTCGCCGGTACCCGCTGGTCGCTGGCGATCGGGCTGGGCGCGACCGCGCTGGCACTGGTCGCGGGCGCGTTGATCGGCGCGCTCGCGGCGACCGCCGGCCGCCGCGCCGACGCCGTGCTCATGCGGATCCTCGACGTGGTGATGGCCTTCCCCGGCATCGCGCTGGCCGCCGTGCTGGTCGCGGTGTTCGGCAACGGCATCGGCGTGCTGATCCTGGCCATCGCCTTCGTGAACACCCCGCCGATCGCGCGGGTGGTGCGGGCGAACGTGCTGGCGCAGTACAGCGAGGACTACGTCGCCGCCGAGAAGATCGTCGGCGCGAAGCGGTGGTTCATCCTGGCCAGGCACGTCGCGGTCAACTGCGCGGCGCCGGTGCTGGTGTTCTGCACGGTGATGGTGGCCGAGGCGATCGTGTTCGAGGCCTCGTTGTCGTTCATCGGCGCGGGCATCCAGCCGCCGGACCCGTCGTGGGGCTCGGTGCTCTCCGACGGCAAGGACCTGGTGCTGATCGGCGGCTGGTGGGCCACGGTGTTCCCCGGCCTGCTGATCCTGGTGACCGTGCTCGCGCTGAACGTGCTGTCCGAGGGCATTTCCGACGCGTGGGCGGCACCGTCGGCCCGCACCGCCAAGGCGGCACGCGCGGCCAAGGAGGTCGCCGCCGAAGAGGCCGCGGAGAACACCGAACCGGTGCTGCCCATCTCGGGGCTGCGTGAGGTCGGCACCCGCCTTTCCCGTACCGCGCGGGATCTCGACGGCAAGCCGCCGGTGCTCGAAGTGGACAGTCTGGCCATCTCGTTCCCGGACCGGCACAACGGGGTCGACGTGGTGGCGGGCGTGTCGTTCTCGGTGCGGGCGGGCGAAGTGCTCGGCCTGATCGGCGAATCGGGCTGCGGCAAGTCGCTGACCTCGCTGTCGATCATGGGCCTGCAACCGCGCACGGCCAAGGTGTCCGGGCAGATCCGGTTCGCCCAGCGGGACCTGCTCGCGCTGAGCCCCGCCGAGCGGCGGCGCCACCTCGGGCACGACATCTCGATGATCTACCAGGACGCGCTCAGCTCGCTGAACCCGGCGATGACCATCCAGGCGCAGCTCAAGCAGTTCACCCGGCGCGGCGGCACGCGCACCCCGGCGGAACTGCTGGAGCTGGTCAATCTCGATCCACAGCGGACACTGCGGTCGTATCCGCACGAGCTGTCCGGCGGGCAGCGGCAGCGGGTGCTGATCGCGATGGCGTTGTCGCGCAGCCCGAAGCTGATCGTCGCCGACGAGCCGACCACCGCGCTGGACGTCACCGTGCAGGCGCAGGTCATCTCGCTGCTGCTGCGGTTGCAGGAGGAACTCGGTTTCGCGCTCATCCTGGTCTCGCACGACCTGGCGCTGGTTTCCGACGTGGCCGACCGCGTGGTGGTGATGTACGGCGGCCAGGTCGCCGAGACCGGGACCACCGCGCGGGTGGTCGGCGCCCCACGACACCACTACACCCGGGGCCTGCTCAGCGCGGTGCTGTCGCTGGAGGCGAGCCAGGCGCGGCTCACCCAGATCAAGGGCGTGGTGCCGTCGCCGGCCGAATTCGGCCAGGGCTGCCGGTTCGCCGACCGGTGCCCCGCCGCGCGTGCCCGCTGCCGCACCGAGGCTCCGGTTCCCGAGGGGCAGACGCTCAAGCACCAGGTGGCGTGCCACTTCCCCGCCGAAATCGACGAAGAGGCCCTGCTCGCGGAAGGAGTGCCGTCGTGAGCCTGCTCGAACTCGACGGCGTGCACGTGGTGCACCGGATCGCCGGCGACCGGCTGTTCGGCCGGGCCTCGGTGTACGCGCTGACCGACGCGAACCTGGTGCTCGAACCCGGGGAAACCGTTGGTGTGGTAGGCGAATCCGGTTGCGGTAAGTCCACTTTGGCCAAGGTGATGGTCGGGCTGCAGCAGCCGACCGCGGGTGTGGTGCGCTACCGCGGCGCGTCGCTGTGGGAGATGAGCGCGGGCGACCGGGCCGCGAAATTCGGCCGCGACGTCGGCATGGTCTTCCAGGACCCGGCGACCGCGCTCAACCGGCGGCTGGCCGTGGCCAAGATCATCCGCGACCCGCTCGACGTGCACCGCGTCGGCACCGGTGCCGCCCGCGAGGACCGCGTGCGCGAGCTGATGTCCCTGGTCGGCCTGCCGGACAGCGTCGCGGACGCGGTGCCCGGCCAGCTCTCCGGCGGGCAGCGGCAGCGTGTCGCGATCGCCAGGGCGCTCGCGCTGGAACCCGCGCTGCTGGTGGCCGACGAGCCGACCTCGGCGCTGGACGTCTCGGTCCGCGCGCAGATCCTGAACCTGCTCATCGACCTGCGGGAAAAGCTCGGCCTGGCGATGGTTTTTGTCTCGCACGACATCCAGACCGTGCGGAAGATGAGCGACCGCATCGTGACCATGTACCTGGGGCGCGTGGTGGAGGAGGCCCCCGCCGCCGAACTGCCCCACGGCGCCCGGCACCCGTACACGCGGGCGCTGTTCTCGGCCACGCCGAGCCTGCTGGACCCGGTCGAGCCGATCGTGCTCAGCGGGCCGGTGCCGTCGGCGACCGCGCCACCCAGCGGCTGCGGGTTCCGCACGCGGTGCCCGAAGGCCACCGACGACTGCGCCGCCGCCCTGCCGCCGCTGGCCACCGGTGCACCCGGCCACACCTACCGCTGTATCCACCCGGAAGTACCCGCCGAGACCATCGGAGTGAGCCCATCATGACCGCCACGCAGTTCGCCGGCGTGATCCCGCCCCTGTGCACCCCGCTGCACGACGACTGGACCGTCGACACCGCCTCGTTCCGGCGGCACATCGACGCCCAGCTGACCGCCGGCGTGCACGGGATCTTCGTGCTCGGCTCGTCCGGTGAGGTGCCCTTCCTGCCCGACGCGCACCGGCGCGTGGTGCTGGAAACGGCCGTCGAACAGGCCGCCGGTCGCGTGCCGGTACTGGCCGGGTGCATCGACATGACCACCCTGCGCGTGCTCGAACACGTCCGTGACGCGGAGAAGGCCGGTGCGGACGCGATCGTGGTGACCGCGCCGTACTACACCCGGACGCACGTGGCCGAGATCGACCGGCACTTCCGGCTGATCAAGGAGCAGACCGAGCTGCCCATCTTCGCCTACGACATCCCGATGGCGGTGCACAACCGGCTCGACCGCGAGATGGTGCTGCGGCTGGCCGCCGACGGCGTGCTCGCCGGGCTCAAGGACTCCAGCGGCGACGAGGCCGGGTTCCGGTTCGTCCTGCTGCGCAAGGCCGAGCGCGGGCTGGACTCATTCGCCGTGTTCACCGGCTCGGAGCTGATGGTGGACACCGCGCTGGCGCTGGGCGCGGACGGCGTGGTGCCCGGACTGGCCAATGTGGACCCGGACGGCTACGTGGCCATCCACCGGCACGTGCGCGCCGGAGAGCTGGCCGAGGCCAAGCGCGTCCAGGAACGGCTGCTGAACCTGTTCACCATCACCGACATCGCCCCGGTCACGCGGATGGGCCGCGGCTCGGCGGCGCTCGGCGCGTTCAAGGCGGCCATGAAGCTGCGCGGGTTCATCGACAACGCCGTGATGGCGCCGCCCCAGGTGCCGCTGAACACCGAGGAACTGCTGCAGATCAAGGAAAAGCTCGTCGAAGCGGGGCTGGTCTGATGTTCGGGAAGATCCATTACGGGGCCGACTACAACCCCGAGCACTGGTCGGCCGAGGTGTGGGACGAAGACATCAAGCTGATGGCCGAGTCCGGGGTGACCATGGTGACCGCGGGTATCTTCTCGTGGGCCGGGGTCGAACCGCGGCCGGGTGAGTACGACTTCGGCTGGTTCGACACGGTGATGGACAAGCTCGGTGACGCACGCGTCGAGGTCTGCCTGGCCACGATGACCGCCTCTCCCCCGCCGTGGCTGACCCACCTGCACCCCGAAGTCCTGCCGGTGCGGGCCGACGGCACGCGGCTGTCGGCCGGGGCACGCCAGCAGTTCTGCCCGTCCAGCGAGGTGTTCCGCCGTTACGCCGCCAGGCTGGCCGAGCAGGTGGCCCGGCGGTACGGCGACCACCCGGCGCTGTCGATGTGGCACATCGGCAACGAGTACGGCTGCCACATCCGCGCCTGCTACTGCGACAACTCGGCGGCGGACTTCCGGCGCTGGCTGGCCGACCGGTACGGCGACATCGCCGCGCTGAACCAGGCGTGGAGCACCACCTTCTGGTCGCAGCAGTACGACGACTGGGCCGAGGTCTTCCCGCCACGCGTGGCGCCGACCTTCCCGAACCCGGCGCAGCAGCTGGACTTCCACCGGTTCTCCTCCGACGCCTCGCTCGGCTGCTACCTGGCCGAGCAGAAGGTGCTGCGGCGGCTCACCCCGGACGTGCCGATCACCACGAACTTCGTCGGCCGGGTGCAGAAGTCGCTGGACTGGCACCGCTGGGTGCCGCACGAGGACGTGGTCAGCCTCGACTCCTACCCCGACCCCTACGACCCGCGTTCCCACGTCGAGGCCGCCTTCGCCTACGACCTGGTGCGCTCGCTGAAGCACGGCAAGCCGTGGATGCTGCTGGAGCAGGCACCCAGCGCGGTGAACTGGCGCAACCGCAACAGCCCCAAGGCGCCCGGCGCGATGCGGCTGGGCAGTTGGCAGGCGGTGGCGGGCGGGGCCGACGCGATCCTGTTCTTCCAGTGGCGCCAGACCAGCGGCGGCGCCGAGAAGTTCCACTCGGCGATGGTGCCGCACGGTGGCCGTGAAACGCGCACCTGGCGCGAAGTCAGCGCGCTCGGCCAGGAGCTGGCGACGGTGTCGGAGCTGGCGGGCACCACGATCGACGCGGACGTGGCGGTCCTGCACGACTGGGAAAGCTGGTGGGGCCTCGAGCTGGACTCGCACCCCTCCGGTGACCTGGACCAGCTCGAAACGCACCTCGCGCACTACGCGCCGCTGTTCGACGCCGGGATCACCTGCGACGTGCGGCACCCGTCGGACGACCTGTCGAAGTACAAGCTCGTCGTGGTGCCGAACCTCTACCTGATGGACGAGTCGGTGGCGGCGAACCTGCGCCGGTACGTCGAACGCGGCGGGCACCTGGTGGTGTCGTTCTTCTCCGGCATCGTGGACGCCTGCGACCGCGCGTACCTCGGCGGTTATCCGGCGCCGCTGCGGGACATCCTCGGCCTGCGCGTGGACGAGTTCTGGCCGCTGCCGGACGGCGGCACGACCAC
This sequence comes from Amycolatopsis albispora, assembly GCF_003312875.1. NCBI lineage: Bacteria > Bacillati > Actinomycetota > Actinomycetes > Pseudonocardiales > Pseudonocardiaceae > Amycolatopsis > Amycolatopsis albispora. The sequence goes on along the minus strand of NZ_CP015163.1, from coordinate 1,413,925 downwards.
GGTCCGGTTCGCCGACGGCACCGAAACCGGGGCGACGGTGTGGTCGGAATGGATCGAACTCGAAGGCGCCGAGGTGATCGGCTCGTTCGCCGGCGGTGAGCTGGCCGGGCGCCCGGCGGTGACCCGGCACGGCTTCGGCGAAGGCGTGGCGTGGTACCTGGCGACCCGGCCCGACGCCGGCGGCATGCGTGCGTTGTTCGACCGCATCACCGCCGAGGCTTCGGCGACACCGGTGCTGCCGGGACTGCCCGAAGGCGTGCAGGCGGTGGTCCGCCGTGGCACCGACCGCGAGTACCTGATGCTGCTCAACCACACCACGTCGGAGGTCACCGTGCCGTTGCCGTCGGCCGCAGCCGATCTGCTCACCGATGCCGGGACGCCGCTCGACGAGGTTGTGCTCGGTTCGCGTGGGGTGGCCGTGCTGAGGAGGAACTCGTGAAGCGCGCACTGGTCCTGGTTTGCCTGCTGGTAGCGGGTTTGGCGGCACCGGTGGCCACGGCGGCTCCCGCGGTGGACGAGCAGGTGCTGTTCAAGGCGTCGCGGGATCCCGGGTACGCCTGCTTCCGGATCCCGGCGATCGTGAAGACCGCGCGCGGCACGCTGCTCGCCTTCGCCGAGGGCCGGGTGGACAACTGCGGTGACACCGGCGACATCGACCTGGTGCTCAAGCGGTCGGAGGACGGCGGGCGCACCTGGTCGCCGATGCAGGTGGTCAACTCCGGTGACGGGGACACGCACGGCAACCCGGTGCCCATCGTGGACCGCGAGACCGGGCGGATCGTGCTGATCAGCACCTACAACGCGGGCCGCGAAGACGACAAGGGCTGCGCGATCCCGTGCCCGCGCTTCCCGCACCAGCAGCACAGCGACGACGACGGCCGGACCTGGTCGGCGCCACGGGACATCGGCGCCCAGGTCAAGCGTCCGGAGTGGACGGCGTGGTACGCCTCCGGTCCGGTGCACGGCATCCAGCTGGAGAAGGGCCCGCACGCCGGTCGGCTGGTGTTCGGCATCAACGCGGAAACCGCGCGCAGCACCCAGTCGGTGGAGAACCACGCGGCGCTGATCTACAGCGACGACCACGGTGACAGCTGGCGGATCGGCGCGCAGACCGACTACCCGCACTCGGTGCCCGGCACATACACCCAGAAACCGCAGGAGATCAGCGTCGCCGAGCTGGCCGACGGCTCGGTCTACGCGGCCGGGCGCGAGCAGGGCGGTACCGACGTCGGCAACCGCACGCACGCGGTCAGCCGGGACGGCGGCGAGTCGTTCAGCACGCCGTTCACCACGATCCCCGACCTGGTGACGCCGATCGTGCAGGGCGCCGTGCTGCGGCTGCAACGGCCGGGCAAGCCCGATCGGCTGCTGTTCTCGTCGCCGTCGGACACCGACCGGCGGCGGTGGATGATGCTCCGTTCCTCCTACGACGGCGGCCGGACCTGGGAGAACGCCGAGCAGGGCACGCGGATCACGGCGGACTGGTCCGGTTATTCGGATCTGGTGCAGATCAGCGATTCGCGCTCGGCCGCGGTGGAAATCGGGCTGATGTACGAAGGCGGTCCGGTGGACGCGCGGGACGAGATCCGGTTCGCGCGGTTCGGTGAAGACCACCTCGGCTGGAAGAACCCGGCCGGACCGTCCACACCGGACATCTCACGGCGGCACTCCGACGCCATCGCGGTCGGCTCGCCGTCCACAGTGGATGGGCGGTTCGGGATGGCGGTGGCCCCCGGTGGTTTCCTCCGCGTGCCGTACGACCAGGCCCAGCTGCCGGGCGCGGGTGACTTCACCTGGACCGGCTGGTTCCGCTACGGATCGAGCAAGGCCGACCAGGTGCTGACCTGGCTGGGCGGCATGGGTGGCACGGCACCGCAGCTGTGGCTGCGTGCCGAACCGCGGCTCGGCAGGCTCATCGCCACGATGACCACTCCGGCCGGGACGAAGTCGATCACCACCACCAGCGCCTACGACGACGAGCAGTGGCACCACGTGGCGCTGCGGCGCACCGGCGACCGGCTGTCGCTGACCGTGGACGGCGCCGAGGCGGCTGCCGGTCCGGCGTCGGCGGGCACGATCAGCCAGACCGTGTCGTGGCAGTTCGTCGTGGGGCAGCGGCTGGACAACACCCAGCGGTGGCAAGGCGCCTTCGACGAGATCAGGTTCTACCGGCGGTCGGTGTCCGATGCCGAGCTGACCGGCATCCGGGCGCACAACGCGGCCGTGCCGGAGGGGCAGGTGCTGCGCCTGCCGCTGGACCGGGTCTCACGAGGCTGACCGAGGGGCGGCCCAGCGGCGGAACAGGCTGATCCACATGGCGCAGACGACGCCCTGCACCAGGACGCCCGCCGCCAGGGCCGCCCACTCCCACCAGGTGCCGGGGCCCGGCACACAGCGCCACCGGGCCCAGCACGAAGTGCAGCAGCAGCGGAATGCCGAACTGGATGCAACGGCGTGCGCCGCGCGCGTTCCACCTTGTTCGCGCCTTCCCAGCGCAGCAGCCCGACAGGAACGGGATGAGCAGCAGCCCGGCGATCGCGCCGCACGCGGTGAGGTCGATGTTGATCAGGGTGTGCTGCGCCGCCGACCGCGACGCGATCTCCGCGCAACGCCGCAGGTCAGGAGTCGGCCGTTAGGGTGGCTTCATGGGTGTTTCGCGGAACCTGGACTACGACGTGACGTGGCCGGTTCCGGGCTTCGTCGGCCTCACGGTGGCGCAGGCCCTCGCGCTGGCCGGCGAAACCGGGGTCGCGCTCCTCGACGCCGGTTCGGCACCGCTGGCGGCGGACCCCACCGCGCGGGTCGTGCGCCAGGAACCGAAGGAACCGCAGCGGGACCGGCCGTCGAGCGTGACGGTCTGGGTTCAGCCCAGCGGCTCGTAGTCGATCTCCAGGAAGTCCTCGACCTCGGGCACCCACCGCTCGGCCACGAACGCGGTGTGCACCGGGTGCTCGTTGTACGCGGTGTAGGCGGCCTGGTCGGCGAACTCCATCGAGAAGCCGAACCGGAAGTCGTTCTTCGGGCTGGTCTGGCGCAGCTGCTCGAACCGCTGGACACCGGGGATGTCGGCCAGCGCGAGCGCCGCGGTCAGGAACTCGCGCTCCTCGGCCGAACCAGGAGCGTGGCGAAGCCGGAACGCGACCGTGTGACGGATCATGATCCGAACACTAGCCTGCCCGGCGGTACTCTTCCCAGGTTCGTTTCGGGGTGACCGCCGGGCCGTCGTCCGGGCCGCGGTTCGCCAGGCCGTTCAGGCCGAGGTAGTAGTCGCCGCCTTGGTGCTGAGCGGGTGGCGAGAGGTCCGGGTCGGCCAGTGCGACGGCGTGGATGTGTGCCTCCCAGTCGCCCTGCGCCGGGGTGCGGTACCACGCGGCGAAGCCGACCGTCCGCAGTTCCCGCACCACGTTCACCGGCGTCACGCCGCTGACCGAGATGTCCAGTACTCCCCCGCCGTCGTGGGTGCCCGCCGAGGTCGGGTCGCCGCCGGGGTTGTACGAGCCCTGCGTGACCACCAGCGACCGGCCGAGCCGGCGTTCCGCCTCCACCAGCATCGCCTTGGTGCGCTCGTTCATCAGCGCCCCGCGGTAGGTCACCCTGGCACCCGGCACGAGCGTCCGCGTCACGGTGAACCGCTGCTCGCCCAGCTTCACCAGCGAGGCACGGCCAGGGAAACCGGACGCGTCCAGCCCGGTCGAGCCCTGTGCACGCTGGAAGGCCGCGTACGCCTCGACCGTCTTCGTGCCGAAGTGCCCATCGACGTACCCGGCGCTGAGCAGCCCCTGGTCCGCCAGCGCGCGTTCGACCGCGAGCACGCTGTCCCCGCTGCCGGGCGTGACCGCCGAATCCGCCCGCCGGGGATCGATCTGCGCGGCCTTGAGCACGGCTTCCATGTTCACCGCGGGCAGCGCATGGGCCACCGCGCTCCCCGACAGCACGGCCAGCACCGCGGCCAGCACGCCGATTCGCCTGATCATGCGGGCGAGCGTAGGCAGCGCCGTCGAGTTTTCACCAGAGACAAATGTAATCAGCCAAGAGCAAACCGGAAGGGGTTTCCCGTGCGTGCCGCCCTACGCTGAACGGCATGCGCCTGCTGATCGCCCCGAGCGGCCCGGAACTCGCGGAGCCCGACGATTGCACCCGGTTCCACGTCGAGGTCAGCGCGAACCTCGGCGAGGACCGGCTGCGCGGTCTGCTCGCCGAACACGGCCTCGGCAGGCTCGATGACGGCGGTGACCACATCTACGTCGCCACCGACGCGCTGCGCGCCCGCGCCGACGGCCGCACCGAGGACGACTGGACCACCCGGTTCGACGGCATGCTGTCCTACGCCGCTTCGAAGGGCTGGCTCGATGAGTCCGGCACGCACGTGCGCGCCCACATCGAACGCGCCTAACTAACCAAGCTTCGCGACGATCTCCGCCAGTTCGGCCCAGGCGAGGCCGGTGTCGTCGGTTCGCGTGTGCGGGCGGCGGAACAGGTCGACGTAGACGGCCACCTCGTCGAGATCCCAGCGCAGGCGGTAGGTCGCCAGCGCCGCCGAGTCCGGCCGGTGCCCGGTCAGCTCCTCGTACTTCCGGAGTTCCTCACCCGTGGCGAAGGCGAGATCGCGCTCCCGCACGGCCAACCCGACGGTGTCCCAATCGAGCAGCAGCCGGGTGTCGCCCATCCAGAGCACATTGCCGGGATGCGGTTCACCGTGCGTCACCACCCGTTCGGGGTTCAGTCCGGCGATCCGGTGATCGAACTCCGCCAGCGCACGCCGGAGTCCGGGCAGGTGCGCGGACAGCAGCTCCCGCGCGGGCTCGGCATACGGGCCGCTCTCCCACGAGCGGTCCAGTTCGCCGAGGGACCGCTCCAGGCGTGACCGCAGCGCGAGATCCGGCTCCAGGACCGGCACGGATTCCGGCGGCGCGGCACCGTGCAGTTCGGCGAGCAGGTCGATCACCGATCCGCGTGGCGTGTCCCCGAAATCACCGGAAGAGCCGTCCAGGTAAGGGAAAACGCTCACCGCGTACCGCTCACCCACCGGCCGCACCGTCTCCCCGCCGGCGGTTTTCTCCGGTGCCACCACAAATTCGCAGCCGCCCTGCCGCAACGCCCACGCGGTGTCCATCGCCCGCCGGAGCCCGCGCCCGGCCGCGGGCGCATCGAGTCCACAGTGGACCTTGCTGGCCAGGTCCGCCAGCGTGACGAACCAGCGGCGGCCGTCCGCGCCGGTGGCGATCCAGTGGTAGTCGCCGAAGCCGACCGCCGCGTAGTCGAGCGCCGCCACCTCGATCCCCCACTCGAGCAGCGCGTGCCGCAGTTCCGGTTCACCGGCTCCTTCGGGACGATCCTTCATGCCCGGCAAGCTAACCCGCCCGGCGTTTCGCGGCACGGCATTTTCCCGGCGGCGGAGTACGGTTCGCCGGAGGGACACGGGAGGAGCGGAGCGTGCCGGAACTGCTCGCGGCGGGCGGCTGGGGCCTGCTCGCCGGATCGGCCCTGCTGGGCGGCGCGCTGCTCGGTTACCTGGCCCGCATCCCGGCCTGGCTCGTCGCCGCGGTGATGGCCTTCGGCAGCGGTGTGCTGCTCTCGGCGGTGTCGTTCGAGCTGATCGCCGAGGCACACGAGCGCGGCGGGCTGGTGGCCACGGCGGCCGGTGCGCTCGCCGGCGCCGTGGCCTACACGCTGGCGAACGTGGTGCTGGCGCGGCGCGGCGCCCGCCACCGCAAGCGCTCCGGTGACCAGCAGCCCAGCGAGGCCGAGCAGAGCGGCTCCGGCACCGCGATCGCACTCGGCGCGCTCCTCGACGGCGTGCCGGAGTCGATGGTGATCGGCACCAGCCTGCTCGGCGGCGGCTCGGTCAGCGCGGTCACCGTGGCCGCGGTGTTCATCAGCAACGTGCCGGAAGGCCTGTCGAGCGCCTCCGGCATGCGCCGCGCCGGGCGCAGCGCCCGGTACGTCTTCGCGTTGTGGGCCGGGATCGCGCTGATCAGCGGCGCCGCGGCGATGCTCGGTTACGGCCTGCTCGGCGGCGTGCCCGGTCCGGCGCTGGCCGCGATCACCGCGCTCGCGGGTGGCGCGATCCTGGCGATGATCGCCGACACGATGATCCCGGAAGCGTTCGAGGGCGCGCACCTGTGGAACGGGATCATCACCGTCACCGGCTTCCTGACCGCGTTCGCGCTGTCCCACCTGTAAAACCGCGGCACCTCTAGACTGCGAGGGGTGCGGGGGCAGCCTCACTCTGCCCCCGCACCCACTTCATCAGGCGGGAGCCACGCTCAGCCGCACCTTCTCCTCGTCGATGTCGAGGATGCGCACCGGCATCGACGCACCCACCGCGGGCGCGTCGGTGTACCCGGACGCGTGCAACAGGGCGTGGATTCCGGGCGCCACCTCGAGAAACGCACCGAACGGCGCGACCGAGGTCACGGTGCCGTCGATGACGCTGCCCGTGCTGTTACGGGCGAGGAAGTCCTGCCAGACCTTGTGCTGGGACATGTGTTCACCTCCTTCCGCGCTGTCCCGAAATTCACTGGGAGAACGCACGGAGGTGGCGGGCCCCTGGCCCGCCGGGTGATCACGGCGTGGCCGGGATCCCGATCCGCTCTTGGCCCTTGGCCGACCCGGCAGTCACGCGGGGATCATAGCATCGGGCCCATGGTCATCAAGGCGTTCCACGAGTACGGCGTCGACGAGCACCGCGGTTTCCTGCCCGCGGCCGACCCGCTGGACCGGCTGCCGCCGTACTTCACGCCGTGGGAGGACACCGCGCGGGACATCGGCGCGCTGCTGATGACCGGCCGGATGCGCGAAGCCGTGGCCGCGCTGCCCGAGCTGTCCCCGGACGCGCTCACCACCGAAGCCGAGCGGGAGCGCGCGATGCTGCTGCTCGTCTGCCTCGCCAACGCCCACGTGTGGGCGAGCGATCCGCCCGCCGCGAACGTGCCAGCACCGCTCGCCCGGCCGTTGCACCGCCTCGCCACCGGACTCGACCGGCCGCCGATCATCGCGCACGCGTCGATCGTGCTGGCGAACTGGCGGCGCCTGGATCCGGCACGGCCGCTGGGCATGGACAACATCGACACGCAGGTCACCTTCCTCGGCGGTGTCGACGAAAAGTGGTTCTACCTGGCGACCGCGGGCGTCGAGCTGACCGGCGCGCCGGGATTGGAACTGCTCGCCGAAGGACAGGAAGCCGTCGCGGACGACGACGCCGCGCGGCTGACCACCTGTCTCGACCGGCTGCGGGTGGTGCTCGACCGGACCATCCAAGCCTTTCTCGACGTCGAGCGCTGGTGCGACCCGTACGTCTTCTACCACCGGATCCGCCGTTTCCTCACCGGCTGGGACGGCGTGACGCTCGACGGGACCGGCACCGCGCCGCACGTGCTCGCCGGGGGCAGCGCCGCGCAGAGCTCCCTGATCCAGTCGTTCGACGCCGGGCTCGGCATCCGGCACGACCACCCGCTGACCGCCGAGTTCCTCGGGCGGATGCGGCAGTCCATGCCGCGCGGGCACCGGCGGTTCCTGCACGACCTCGAGACCGGGCCGTCGATCCGCGCCTACGCGCTCGGTGCCGGGCACCCGCCGCTGGCCGAGGCCTACCGCGCGGCCGTGCGCACGCTCACCGATCTGCGCGGCAGGCACATCGGGCTGACCGGCCGGTACATCAGCCGGTTCGAGCGCGGCGAAGGCAAGGGCACCGGTGGCAGCGACTTCGTCACCATGCTCCGGCGCGCCCGCGAGGAAACGGAGGCCGCGAAAGCGCCGGAGAATTGATCTCCGCGGTTTCATCCACAATGGACTGTCCAATTCGATCATGACGGGTAAATGACGTGGACTGAGCATTTCTGAACCGATGCCTCGTTCCGTAAAAAGTGTCCCTCGATCAGGTGTTTCTATTTTTCACCCGGATGGCGCAAGAGACAAAAGAACCCCACCCGCCCTGGCCGGTCCGGCGGCGGGGTACTACCATCCCTGCCACGAATTCCAGCTTTCGGTAAACGAGCACCCGGCAGAACCGTGACCGCCAAACCGTGACCGCCGAACAATGTGGTCCGTCCGTACCGAGAATCACCGACGAACGACGAGGACCTTTCAGCTATGTCGGAACAGCCGCCTGTTCGTCTTCGCGCGGCGCGGGGACCCTTCGGTCAAGCCCTCATCGCCGCCCCGGCCACCGCGCTGGTGCTGGCCGCGCTGTGGTGGTGGGTGACCGCCGTGCTGCCCGCCGCCGACCGCGGCCCGGTGCTCGCCGCCGCCGCGGTCACCGGTGTGCTGCTCTGCGCGGCCGTCTTCACCGCCGTCATCCGCACCGGTGAGCTGCGGCAGGCCCGAGCCGAGGTGCGGCGCGCCCACGCCGCGATCGAAGCACACGAGGCCGAGCTGGCCAGGCTGGTCGACCAGACCGTGCCCGCGGCGGTGTCGCTGCTGCGCGACGGCGCGTCCGCGGACACCGTGTTCGCCGAGATTCCCCGGCCACCGGGGGAAAACCACGCGCGCCTGCTGCGCTCGGTGGTCCACGAGATCAGCGTCGGCGAGCGCCGCCGGGCCGCGGCCACCGCCGCCTGCGCGAACGCCGCCGGGCGGGTGCAGGCGCTGGCCACCAGCATGCTCGCCGGCCTCCGCGACCTGCAGCACCGGTGTTCCGACGACCTGCTCGGCGACCTGATGGTGCTCGACCACAGCACTTCGCAGGCGGGCCGGATCGCCGACAGCATCGCGGTGCTCACCGGCGCGCGCTCCGGCCGCCGCTGGACCAAGCCGATCGTGATGGAGAGCGTGCTGCGCGGCGCGATGGGCCGCATCGGCGCCTACCAGCGCGTCCGGCCGCACTCCACGAGCAGCGCCGCGGTCGCCGGGTACGCCGCCGAGGACGTGATGCACGCGCTCGCCGAGCTGATGGACAACGCCACCCGGTTTTCCGCGCCGTCGGAGGAAGTCCACGTCTACGTCGAGGACCTGCACAACGGCGTGGTGATCACCGTCGAGGACGGCGGGCTCGGCATGAAACCGCAGGCGCTGGCCCGCGCCGAGGCCGCGGTGTCGGCGGGCACGCCGCTGGACCTGACCACGCTGACCGGCACCCGGCTCGGCCTGACCGTGGTCGGCTGCCTGGCCCGCAAGCACGACCTGCACGTGTTCTTCCGCCCGTCCTCCCGCGGCGGCACCGGGGTGGTGCTGCGCATCCCGAGCCGGTTGATCACGCAGGTGCGGCAGGACCCGATCGAGCTGACCCCGCGTCACGCGCCACGTGAACTGCCCGAGCCCGCGGCCGTCGGCGCGCCCGCCGTCGAGCAGCCCGCGAGCACCGGGCTGCCCAAGCGCCCGCGCGGGCAGACGCTGGCCGCGTCCCGGCCCTCCCCCGCGCCGCGGGCCGGCCTGCCCCGGCCGCGGCCGGACTCCGGCTCCCGGTTCGGGGCCTACCAGGCGGGCCGCGCGCGCCGGGAAACCGGCGAAGACCGGTGATCGACGGCCGTCCACCCACCGACGAACACAGACGAGCAGAGGGGAGCGCGGGGCCACACCCCGGCATTCGATGACTACCACTGATCCGAGCCTCGAATGGTTGCTGGAGAACCTGGTGCGGAACACCCCCGGCGCCCGCCACGCGCTGGTGCTGTCCAGGGACGGGCTCAAGCTGTGCCACACCCCGGCACTCGGCACCGACCAGGCCGACCAGCTCGCCGCGATCGCCGCCGGTGTGCAGTCGCTGTGCTACGGCGCTTCGGCCGAGTTCGGCGACGGCACCGGCGGCGTGCGCAACTCGATGACCGAGTTCCACGGCGGCATCCTGTTCATCGTCGACGCCGGAGACGGCGCGCACCTGGCGCTGATCGCCGGGGAGGACGCCGACGTCGGCCTGATCGGGCACAACATGGACGAGCTGGTCGAGCAGATCGGCGGGCACCTGACCGCACCGCCCCGGCACGCGCAGCAGCCCAGCGCGCTGACATGAGCCGCGGGCCGCTCGAGGACGAGGACCCGGACCGGCTCTACACCGTCACCGGCGGCCGCACCGGGCCGGGGCAGGCCGAACTCGACCTGGTCACGCTGATCGTCACCGAAGCAGGCCCGGCACCCGGCATGCAGTCCGAGCACGTGCGGATCCTGCGGCTGGGCCGCCACCCCACCTCGGTCGTCGAGCTGGCCTCGGAACTGGGCCTGCCGGTGAGCGTGACCCGCATCCTGGTGGCCGACCTGCTCGACACCGGCCACGTCTCCGCCCGCCACCCCACCGCCATCGGCCCCGGCACCGAGCTGCCCGAGCTGGAATTCCTGAAGAAGGTGCTCGTTGGACTCCGCAATCTCTGAGCCGCCCGCCCGCACCCCGCTGCGCCGGACCGCCGCGCACGGGCTGAAAATCGTGGTGGTCGGCGGCTTCGGCGTCGGCAAGACCACCATGGTCCGCTCGGTCAGCGAGATCCGGCCGCTGAGCACCGAGGAGACGATGACCCAGGCCGGGGCCGGCGTGGACGTCAACGCCGGCGCGCGGTTCAAGACCACCACCACGGTGGCCTTCGACTTCGGGCGGATCAGCCTGGACGAGAAGCTGGTGCTCTACCTGTTCGGCGCGCCGGGCCAGGAGCGGTTCTGGTTCCTGTGGGACCGGCTGTTCACCGGCACGCTCGGCGCGGTGGTGCTGGTGGACACCCGGCGGCTGGCCGACTCGTGGTACGCCATCGACCGCCTCGAACACCACCGCACGCCGTTCATCGTGGCGCGCAACAACTTCGGCCCGCCCGCACACGACCTCGCCGACGTGCGCGAGGCGCTTTCGCTGCCGGACGAGGTGCCGCTGATCGACTGCGACGCCCGGCAGCGGTCCTCGTCCAAGCGGGTGCTGATCGCACTCGTCGACCACCTCTACGCCCTGTCCGCCGCCCGGGAGAGCGCACGATGACCGAGTTCCGCCACACCGCCGACCCCGCCTGGCCGCCGCCCGCCCCGGTGGAGCGGGTCCGGCTGCACGGCCCGCAGTTCGAGGCCGACCCCGCCAAGCTCTACGCCGCCATCCGGGACGAATACGGCCCGGTGGCGCCGATCCTGCTCGACGGCGACATCCCGGCCTGGTTCGTCTCGGGGTACCGCGAGATGCACCAGGTGACCAGCGACTCGCAGCTGTTCGCCAGGGACACCCGCCGCTGGAACCAGTGGGACCACGTGCCCGCCGACTGGCCGCTGCTGCCGTACGTGGCGCACAACCCGTCGGTGATGTTCACCGAGGGCGCCGAGCACCGGCGCCGCGCGGGCGCGATCAGCGAAGCGCTCGCCGCGGTGGACCAGTTCGAGCTGGGCACGCACTGCGAGCGGATCGCCGACCGGCTGATCGACGCGTTCGCCGGATCGGGCGAGGCGGACCTGGTGGCGCAGTACGCGCTGCGCATCCCGCTGCTGGCGGTGGCGAAGCTGTACGGCATGCCGGAGGCGGAAACCCCGGCGCTGGTGCGGGACGTGGCGATCTCGCTGGACGTCGGGCCGGACGCGATGAACGCGCACCTGCGGGTGCAGGCGGCGATGCGCGCGCTGGTGGCCTACAAGCGGGACTACCCCGGCATCGACCTGCCCTCGCAGCTGCTGGCCTCGCCCGCCGGGTTGTCGGACGAGGAGATCGTGCAGGACCTGCTGGTGGTCACCGCGGCCGCGCAGCAGCCGACGGCGAACTGGATCGGCAACACCCTGCGGCTGATGCTGACCGACCTGCGGTTCGCGATGACGCTGTCCGGTGGCCGCGGCAGCGTCGGGCAGGCGCTGAACGAGGTGCTCTGGCACGACACGCCGACGCAGAACTTCATCGGCCGCTTCGCCACCAGGGACACCCAGCTCGGCGGGCAGCGGGTGCGCGCGGGCGACCTGCTGGTGATGGGACTGGCCGCGGCGAACTCGGATCCGTTGGTACGCCCGGAAAGCGCGGGTTCGCCTGGGTCGCTGGGCAACCACGCCCACATGTCGTTCGGCCACGGCGAGCACGGCTGCCCCTATCCGGCACCGGAGGTCGCCGAGGTGATCGCGAGGACCACCATCGAGGTGCTGCTCGACCGGCTGCCGGACGTTTCGCTCGCGGTGCCCGCCGACGCGCTGGTTTGGCACCCGTCGGTGTGGATGCGAGGGCTGGAAAGCCTGCCGGTCACCTTCACGCCCACCTACGTGGCCGGTGATCCGGCGCCGATCGGCCGGGCCCGCTGATTCTTCTGCTCCCGGCGCGGGGAGTGGAAGGCCGCGCGGGTGCGGGATCCAGGCCGGGAACTCGCCGTGCGGGGGGCGAGTTCCCGTGGTCCCGCACTCGCGCGTGCGTTCAGCCGACCGGCGTGAAGCGCACCGGCAGGGAAGCCGGCCCCCTGGTGAACACGCCCTCTTCGACCGGCGTGTGGCCGTCGGCGAGCCGCAGGTCCGGCATGGCGTCCAGCAACTGGTTCACGCCGACCTCCACCTCGGTTTTCGCGAGCAGCGCGCCGACGCAGAAATGCCGTCCCAGCGCGAAGGAAAGGTGGCTCGCCGCCGCGGAGAAGGCGGTCTGCTCGGGCAGGTCGGTGCGGAAGATGTCGAACTTGTCGGCGTCGGCGAAGCGGCTGCTGTCGCGGTTCGCCGCACCGATCAGGCAGGTCACCGTGCTGCCAGCCGGGATCACGCCGCCGCCCAGTTCGACGTCCTCGGCGGGCTGGCGCATGATCATGTGCACCGGCGGGCTGTAACGCAGGGTTTCCGCGAACGCCCGCGGGATCAAGCTCCGGTCGGCCCGCACGGCCGCGAGCTGGTCCGGGTGTTCGAGCAGGTTCTTGAACAGGCTCGCGATCGCCTTGTCGGTGGTCTCGCCACCGGCGGCGAGCAGCAGGCTGCAGAAGGCCTTGATGTCCTCGTCGCTCATCTTCGTGCCGTCGACCTCGGCCGCGCACAACGTGGAAAGCAGGTCGTCGCCGAGGTTTTCGCGGCGGCGCCGGATCACCGGGATCATGTACTCGGCGAATTCCGCGCGTGTGCGCATGCCGTCGGCGGCGATTTCCTCGTCCTGGCTCAGGTTGCCGAGGAACGCGATGATCGAGGTGTACCAGCGCTGGAACCGCTCGTGGTCACCGCGGTCGAGGCCGAGCATGTCGACGATCACGCCGATCGGGAAACGCCGGGCGAAATCGGTGACCAGGTCGGCGGAACCGCGGTGGCGGAAGCCGTCGATGAGCCGCCGGGCGTTGTCCTCGATGACCGGGCGGAACCGCTGTTCGAGTTCGCTGCCGCGGAAGGCGGGCGCGATCAGCGCGCGGCGCACCGCGTGCTCGCGGCCGCTCAGCTGCAGAATGGTCTTGCCGTGCACCGGTTCCAGCTGCCAGTCGTAGTTGTCCGTGGTGAACACCGGTTCCTTGAACGCCTTCGCCACGTCCTCGTACCGCGAAACGAGGTAGCTCGACATGGCCTCGTGCCAGATCAGCGGCCGCTCGGCGAGCATGATCCGGTAGGCCGAGTACGGGTCCGCGGCGAATTCGGGGGAAAGGATGTCCGGTGCCTCACGTGCGGTGGTCATGACCCTCCTCGGTCGGCGGTGAACGGGCCAGCCACGTTAGCGAGGCGTACGACATTTACCCACGCCCGAGGCGAAAACCCCAGCCGAATGCCGTAATGCGGTGTTACCGGATCGAGCGTTGTGGGGCGCGGCGGCGATCTGCGAGTATGGCGCTCCGTCACCGACCAGAGGGAGCGTCCGATGCCCAGCAGGCTCAACCCGTACATCAGCTTCGACGGCGACGCGAGAGCGGCGATGGAGTTCTACCGCGAGGTGTTCGGCGGTGAGCTGGAGCTGCACACCTTCGGCGAATTCGGGGCCGACCACGACCAGGACAAGATCATGCACGGCATGCTGGAAACGCCGAGCGGGTTCACCCTGATGGCGGCCGACACGCCGACCGGCATGGAATACAAGCCCGGCACGAACGTCACCGTCAGCCTGAGCGGCGACGACGGGGACGAACTGCGGGGTTACTGGGAGAAGTTGTCCGCTAAGGGCACCGTTTCGGCTCCGCTCGAAAAGCAAATGTGGGGCGACGAATTCGGGGCGTGCGTGGACCAGTTCGGCGTTTCCTGGATGGTCAACATCAGCGAGCCGAGCTGACCCGCCGCGCGATCGCGGCGTGGAGCGGACCGGGCTGGCCCCGCCGCGCTTTTGCGGCAACATCGGTGAGGCAGCCTGCCCGCTGTGCCACACGGCAACCCCAGCGAGCCGGACCGACCCGCCGCGCGATCGCGGCAACCTCGATGACGCGCACTGCCCGCTGTGCACTCGCGGCAACATCGGGAGGCAGCCTGCCCTGCCGCGCGATCGCGGCCACCTCAGCGAACCGGGCTGGCCCCGCGCTTTCGCGGCAACATCGGTGAGACGGCCCGCCCGCCGTCCGATCGCGGCAACCTCAGCGAGCCGGACTGCCCTGCCGCGCGATCGCTGGTACGTCAGCGAGCCGGGCTGGTCCGCCGCGCGATCACGGCGTGGAGCGGGCCAGGCTGACTGACCCGCTGGGCGCTCGCGGCAACATCGGGAGGCAGCCTGCCCTGCCGCGCGATCGCGGCCACCTCAGCGAACCGGGCAGACCTGTCGTGCGATCGCGGCGTCGAGCGGGCTCATTTCCGGCGGTACCGGCGTGGCGGGGTCCCACCATCGGAAGGCCAGCGCCTCGTCGCTGACCACCGGGCGCGGCGGGGCTTCGAGCGCCAGCCGGTAGACCGCGGCGTACTCGCGTCGCACCGGCGCGACCAAGGCGAACTCGGCCACGACGGCGAACTCCGCCGTCGTCGCCAGAATGCCGGTTTCCTCGGCCAGCTCCCGCAGCGCCGCCGCTTCTGGCCCCTCCCCCGCCTCCAGCATGCCGCCGGGCAGCTCCCAGTGGCGTCGGAAGGCGTTCAGCATCATCAGCACCCGCCCGCGGAACGCGACCACCACCAGCGCGAGCGGCATCGGGCGCAGGGCGAGATCGGGGTGGAAACCGCGCAGTTCGTTTCCTGCCTCATCGCGGATCACCACCTCGCCGACGGTAGCCGGTCACGGAGCGGCGAGGCCACGCAGCAGCGGCAGAAAGATGTCGTCGACTATTTCGGTGATTCTGGCGTCCGTCACCTGCCTGCCGTAGAGGACGGCGTCAGCGCGGATCAGGTCCAGGGGCAGCGCGAGCACCCGCGGGCTCAGCCGGGGCTCCGCTATCTCCCCGCGTTCGACCGCCCATCCGATCAGCGCCGCCAGCGCGTGCCCCGGCGCGGCCTTCGCGATCTGCTTGCGCAGCAGCGCGAAAACCTCCGGATCACGGAAGGTCTCGGTGGTCAGCCCGGCCAGCAGGTCCGGCGAAAAGTCCTCGAACCGGCACAGCGACCGGCCGAGCAACTCCTTCAGGTCACCGGACAGCGTCCCGGTGTCGGGCAGTTCCAGGGACACCGGCAGCCGGTGCCGCCAGGCCGCGAGCACCAGCTCGGCGCGCCCGGCCCACCGGCGGTACAGCACCGGCTTGCTGGTCCCGGCTCGCGCGGCGACCGCCTCCATGGTGAGCTTCGCGTAGCCGACCTCGAGCAGCTCCGCCCACACGGCTTCGAAGATCGCCTGTTCGAGGTGTTCCCCCCGGCGGCGAGACCGCTCTGCCAAGAGTGCCCCTTTTATCCCGATTGCGTTTCCCGAACGGGACTGTAGCCTGGCGCCGTTAGATACGGAACGTTTCTTCCTGGGGGTCCGACTTGCTGAGTCGCCTGCTGCGCGGTCACCTGCGGCCGTACCGGCGCGAACTGGCCGGCGTGGTGCTGCTGCAACTGGTCGGCACGATGGGCTCGCTCTACCTGCCCAGCCTGAACGCCGACATCATCGACCAGGGCGTGGCCACCGGCGACACCGGCTACATCCTGCGCGTCGGCGGCTGGATGCTCGCGGTCACCCTGCTGCAGATCATCTGCTCGACCGGCGCGGTCTACCTCGGCGCGCGGGTGGCGATGAGCTTCGGCCGTGACGTGCGCGCGGCGATCTTCCACCGCGCGGGCCGGTTCTCCGCCAGGGAGGTCTCCGGCTTCGGCGCGGCTTCGCTGATCACCCGCAACACCAACGACGTGCAGCAGGTGCAGATGCTGGTGGTGGTGGCCTGCACGATGCTGGTCACCGCGCCGATCATGTCGGTCGGCGGCATCGTGCTGGCGATCCGCGAGGACCCCGGGCTGTCCTGGCTGATGCTGGTCGCGGTGCCGGTGCTGCTGGTCGCGATGGGCCTGATCATCGTCCGCATGGTGCCGCGCTTCCGCACCATGCAGGACCGCATCGACACGGTGAACCGCGTGCTGCGCGAACAACTGTCCGGCATCCGCGTGGTCCGCGCGTTCGTCCGCGAGCCGGTGGAGACCCGCCGCTTCGCCGAGGCGAACACCGCGCTGACCGACACCGCGCTGCGCGTCGGCCGGTTGCAGGCGTTGCTGTTCCCGATCGTGATGCTGGTGCTCAACGCCTCCAGCGTGGCCGTGGTCTGGTTCGGCGCGCGGCGGGTCGCCGACGGCCAGCTGCAGGTCGGCGCGATGGTGGCGTTCCTGAGCTACCTGATGCTGATCCTGACCTCGGTGATGATGGTGACCTTCATCGCGACGATGATCCCGCGTGCGTCGGTCTGCGCCGAGCGCATCGTCGAGGTGCTGGACACCGAATCCTCGGTGCTGCCGCCGGCGGACCCCGTCCGCGAGGTGGGCACGCACGGCGAGGTGGAGTTCCGCGACGTCGAACTGCGCTACCCCGGCGCCGCGGATCCGGTGCTGCGCGGGGTTTCCTTCCGCGCGGAACGCGGGAAGACCACCGCGATCGTGGGCAGCACCGGCGCCGGGAAGACCACGCTGGTGTCGCTGGTCCCCCGCCTGCTCGACGTCACCGGCGGCATCCTGCTGGTCAACGGCGTGGACGTGCGCCGCCTCGATCCCGCGGTGCTCCGCGGCCGGATCGGGCTGGTGCCGCAGCGGCCGTACCTGTTCACCGGCACGGTGGCGAGCAACCTGCGTTACGGCAAACCGGATGCCACCGAAGAAGAACTGTGGGAGGCACTGGAAATCGCGCAGGCGCGGGAGTTCGTCGAGGCGATGCCCGGCGGGCTGGACGCGCCGATCACCCAGGGCGGCACGAACGTCTCCGGCGGGCAGCGGCAGCGGCTCTCGATCGCCAGGGCGCTGGTGCGCAAGCCCGAGATCTACCTGTTCGACGACTCGTTCTCCGCGCTCGACCTGGCCACCGACGCGGCCCTGCGCGCGGCGCTGCGGCCGCACACCGCGGACGCCGCCGTGCTGGTGGTCGCCCAGCGGGTGTCCACTGTGGTCGATGCCGAGCAGATCGTGGTGCTGGAGAACGGTTCCGTGGTGGGCCGCGGCACGCACGACGAGCTGCTGGAGAGCTGCCCGACCTATCTCGAGATCGTCCAGTCCCAGCTGACCCCGGAGCCCGCGGCATGAGCGCCCCCGCCACGAACCGCCCGCCGCAGCCGCAGGCCTCGATGTTCGGCCGCGGGCCCGGCATCGGCATGCCCGCCAGCAAGGCGGAGAACTTCTCGACCTCGGCGAAGCGGCTGCTCGGCCGGTTGCGCGGTGAACGCCGCCTGCTGCTGGTGATCGTCGTGCTCGGCGTGGCGAGCGTCGCGCTGTCGGTGGCCGGGCCCAAGGTGCTCGGCCACGCCACGGACGTGGTGATCGCCGGGGTGCAGCGCGGCGCGCTGGACTTCGCCGCGCTCGGTGAGGTGCTCGCCTGGGTGCTCGCGCTGTACCTGGCCTCGTCGGTGTTCGCCTGGCTGCAGGGCAGGCTGCTGAACAACGTGGTGCAGCGCTTCGTGTTCCGGCTGCGCGAAGAGGTCGAGGGCAAGCTGCACCGGCTGCCGCTGCGGTACTACGACCGGCAGCCGCGTGGTGAGCTGCTCAGCCGCGTCACCAACGACATCGACAACATCTCGCTGACCCTGCTGCAGACGCTGAGCCAGCTGCTGTCCGCGGTGCTGACCGTGCTCGGCGTGCTGGTGATGATGCTGGTCATCTCGCCGCTGCTGGCGCTGGTCGCGCTCACCGCCGTTCCACTGTCCATTGTGGTCACCCGGCTGATCGGGAAGCGGTCGCAGAAGCTGTTCGTGGCGCAGTGGAAGCACACCGGCTCGCTCAACGCGCAGATCGAGGAGGCCTACTCCGGGCACGAGCTGGTCACCGCGTTCGGCCGCCGCGAGGAGGTGGAGCGGGAGTTCGGCGAGCGCAACGGCAAGCTGTTCGGTGCCAGCCTCGGCGCGCAGTTCGTCTCCGGCGTGATCATGCCGTCGATGATGTTCGTGTCCAATCTCAGCTATCTCGCGCTGGCGGTGATCGGCGGGCTGCGGGTGACCACCGGCGCGATGACCATCGGTGACGTGCAGGCGTTCCTGCAGTACTCGCGGCAGTTCACCCAGCCGCTGACCCAGGCGGCGTCGATGGCGAACCTGCTGCAGTCCGGCGTGGCTTCGGCGGAGCGGGTGTTCGAGCTGCTCGACGCCGAGGAGCAGGAGCCGGACCCGGCCGAGCCGGCGCCCGCAGGGCCGCGGCGCGGGCGGGTCGAGTTCGAGCACGTGAGCTTCCGCTACGAACCGGACACCCCGCTGATCGAGGACCTGTCGCTGGTCGCCGAACCGGGCCAGACGGTGGCCGTGGTCGGGCCGACCGGGGCGGGCAAGACCACGCTGGTCAACCTGATCATGCGGTTCTACGAGCTGGACTCGGGCCGGATCACCCTGGACCGCACCGACATCACCCGGCTCGGCCGCGCCGCGCTGCGCGGGCAGATCGGCATGGTGCTGCAGGACACCTGGCTGTTCGGCGGCACCATCCGCGACAACATCGCCTACGGCAGGCCGGGCGCCACCGACGAGCAGATCGAGGCGGCGGCGAAGGCCACCTTCGTCGACCGGTTCGTGCGCAGCCTGCCCGACGGCTACGACACGGTGATCGACGACGACGGCACGAACGTCAGCGCCGGGGAGAAGCAGCTGCTCACCATCGCGCGGGCCTTCCTGGCCGACCCGTCGCTGCTGATCCTCGACGAGGCCACGAGTTCGGTGGACACGCGCACGGAATCGCTGGTGCAGCACGCGATGGCGGCGCTGCGGTCCAACCGCACGAGCTTTGTCATCGCGCACCGGCTGTCCACCATCCGCGACGCCGACCTGATCCTGGTGATGGAGGCGGGCCGCATCGTCGAACAGGGCACGCACGCGGAACTGCTCGCCGCCGAGGGTGCCTACCACCGCCTCTACGCCGCGCAGTTCCGCCAACCGGCGACGGACTGACACGGTGTCAGTGCTGTCAGTGCTGTCAGTGCCCAGCGGCCTCCATCGCCATCAGGAACACCGTGAAGAACAGCTGACCGGCCGCCACCGAGGCCCCGGTCACCGCGGTCCAGTCGAGCCGGTACTGGCGGTCGGTGAGGATCGACGCGGTGGCGCAGGCGATCGCCACGACGGCCACCATCCAGCCCAGCGGCACCCACCAGCACACCACGCCCAGCAGCAGGGAGAGCGGGCCGAGCCACGCGCGCTTGCCCGGGCGCTCCCGCACCGGCCGGGTCCGCATGGCGGTCATTCGGCGGCGTAGGCGCGGAGGAAGGTGTCGACGGCCGCGTCGGCGACGGCGCGCATTTCCGCCGCGGGCACCTTGCGCGTGCCCAGCCGCGACCGCGTTTCCAGCGGGCCGGTCAGCAGCGCGAGCAGCTGCTCCGAAGCCGCCGCCGGGTCGCACGGGCGCAGGCGGCCGGCCAGCGAGAACCGCGCGAGCCGGTCGGCCAGCGCCTCGGCGACCCTGTCCGCGGTGCGGGTCTGCACCAGCTCGATCAGCTCGGGGAACCGCGCCACCTGGCCGTAGGTCAGCCGCCGCAGCGACCGCGACCGCTCGGCACAGCACACCTGGACCAGCCGGTGCGCCACGTCCGCCAGCGCCGCGCGCAGGTCCGGTCCCGGTTCGCGCAGGCGCTCCACCACCTCGAGATTGGCCGCCATCACTTCGTCGGCGGCGGCTTCGATGGCGTGGCGGAACAGGTTTTCCTTGTCGTTGAGGTGGTTGTAGACGGTCGGCTTGGCGACGCCCGCTTCCTCCGCGATCTCCTTGACGCAGGCTTCGGCGTAGCCGCGGCGAGCGAAGACGGTGAACGCGGCGGTCAGGATCGCCTGCCGCTTGTCGATCCGCCCCCGGGAGGCAACTGTCACCTCCGCAGCATAGCCCGGCCTCGACCCCGGCCCTGGGCGCGAAGGTCCTGGCCACGCACCCTAGGGCGCCCTAGCGGCCGTTGAGGCGGCGGTCGCGGTGGGCGGCCATGCGGATCGGCGCGTTCGCCACGCCGTAGCCCCGGTATCCGCCGATGCGCTGCACCACCTCGAAGAACACCCGCTCCCCCGCCAGCTCGGTGTAGAAGTGCAGGAATTCGCCGTGCTCGTCGCGGTCGTACAGCACCGACTGCGCCCGCAGCTCGGCCAGCAACCCCGGGTCGAGGTCGAGGCGGGCCTCGAGGTCGTCGTAGTAGTTGCCGGGGATGTCCAGCAGGGGCGCGCCCAGCGCACGCATCGCCTTCGCGCTGGCGATCGCGTCACCGGTGGCGAAGGCGATGTGCTGCGGCTCGCGCACGGCGGGCGCCCATTCCCCGCGGCGCACGAGCGCGGTGTCCAGGGTCAGCCGCACGCCCTGGTGCGCGGCGGCACGGCTGCGCACCAGGCCGAACGGCGCGGCGAACTCCACCACCGGGTCCAGCCGCAGGCCCAGCACCGACCGGTAGAACAACGCGGCTTCCTCGAACTGGTCGAACGGCTGGGTCAGCGCCACGTGGTCGATGCCGGTGATGCCCGCCGTGCGCCCGGCCTCGCCGGCCGGCTCGAAGTCGGCCAGCCAGTCGTCACCGCCGCAGAAGAACAGTTCGGTGGAGTCGGGCGCCGCGACCGCCTCCCGGCCACGCCGCAACGGCTGCGCGAGATACGCCTCGGCACGGCGGGCCGAACGCCCGGGGTCCTCGCTGTCCACCGCGATCGCGGTGCGCTCGCCGGTTTTGTTGACCAGCACGCGAGCCCCGTTCTGCGCCCACAGCTGGACCGGCTTGGTCCGGTGGTGACCCGCGACGGTGAACCCGAGACCGGCCAGCACCTTGCCCACGTCCTCCCCCGCCGGCGCGGCGAGTTCGGCGAACGCGTGCCCGTGCAACGCCGGCGCTTCGGGCAGTTCGGCCAGGCCCAGCGACTCCCGCAACGCCAGCAGCGAGCGCATCGCGTCCACCGCGGTGAGCCGCGGATCGGCCTGCCGGAAGACGTCGTTGAACACCTCCAGCGACAGCGGCCCGCGGTACCCGGTGGCCAGCACGTGCCCGGTGAACGCGGTCAGGTCGAACTCGCCCTGGCCGGGGAAGAGCCGGTGGTGCCTGCTCCACTGCAGCACGTCCATCGCCAGCCGGGGCGCGTCGGCGAGCTGCACGAAGAAGATCTTTTCGCCGGGGATCGTGCGGATCGCGGCCGGATCGCCGCCCACCGACAGGATGTGGAAGCTGTCCAGGCACAGGCCGAGCGCCGGGTGCGCGGCACGCCGCACGATCCGCCACGACCGCTGGTAGGTGTTGACGAACCGGCCCCACGCCAGTGCCTCGTACGCGATCCGCATGCCGCGTTCGGCGGCGAGCTCGGCCAGCGCGTGCAGGTGCTCGGCGGCCAGTTCGTCGTCGTCCACCGCATCGGGTGACACCGACGAGCAGACCAGAATGGTGCCGGTGCCGAGTTCGGCCATCAGGTCGAGCTTGCGCTCGGCCCGGCGGAGATTGGCCCGCAGCAGCTCCGGCGGCACCGCCTCGAAATCGCGGAACGGCTGGTACAGGTCTATCGACAGGCCCAGGTCCGCGCAGTGGCGCCGGATCCCGGCCGGGGACAACCGCGACGCCAGCAGGTCGTTCTCGAAGATCTCCACCCCGTCGAACCCGGCCGACGAGGCGGCGGCCAGCTTGTCCTCCAGCGTGCCCGACAGGCACACGGTGGCGATGGCGGTCCGGCGCTCAGCCACGGGCGTACACCCCTTCCTCCGCCGCGAGTTCGCCGAAGTGCCGCAGCATGCGCTCGGCGTCCGGCTCGACCCCGGTGAACAGGCGGAACGAGTCGGCGGCCTGCAACACGACCATGCCGCCGCCGTCGAGCACGCGGCAACCGCGGGCGGCCGCCGCGCGCAGCAGTTCGGTCTCAAGTGGACGGTAGACGATGTCGGCCACCCACAGCTCCGGCCGCAGTGCCGACGCGGGCACCGGGCTGCCGGGGTAACGCGCCATCCCGGTCGGGGTCGCGTGTACCAGGCCGTCGGCGGTGTCCAGCACGCCGAGCTCGCCGACGACCGCCCGGCCGTCGCCAAAACGCTCGCACAGCGCGGAAACCAGCTTCGCCGCCCGTCCGGAATCGACATCGTGGACGTGCAGCGTCCCGGTACCCAGCGAGAGCAGCGCGTGCGCGACCGCCGCGCCCGCGCCACCCGCGCCCAGCAGCAGCACGGTGTCCATTGTGGCCTCAGGCAGGCCACGGCTGAGGCTGCCGGCGAACCCGGTGCTGTCGGTGTTGTGCCCGATCGCGCGCCCGCGGTCGAAGACCACGGTGTTCACCGCGCCGAGCGCGGCGGCCTCCGGTGACAGCTCGTCGAGGTGGCCCAGCACGGACTGCTTGACCGGATGGGTCACGTTGAGCCCGTCGAACCCGGCCAGCCGCGCGGCTTCGAGCACCTGCCCGGCCGGGCGGCCGAGTTCGTCGAGGTCCAGGCGGCGGTAGAGGTAACGCAGGCCGAGCCGGTCCGCCTCGCGTTCGTGCAGGGCCGGGCTCAGCGACGGGCCGATGCCGGCGCCGATCAGTCCGATGAGATAGCTGGTCACCACAGGCCTTCCGGCGATTAATGTACTAACTGGTGAGTTCACTGTAGCCCGCGGTCCGGCGCCCGTGAAGGGGGCTGGGCTAGAGTTGGGTGTCCGCGAACGAATCGGAGGGAGCCGGTGGCCGCACCGTCGTCCGAGGTCGAGCGGCAGCGCGACAAGGAACGCACCCGCGCCGACATTCTCGAGATGGCCACCAGGGAGTTCGCCGACAAGGGCTACACCGGGGCCAGGGTGGACGAGATCGCCGCCAGGACCAGCACCACCAAGCGGATGATCTACTACTACTTCGGCGGCAAGGAGCAGCTCTACGTCGCCGTGCTGGAGCGAGCCTACGCGGCGATCCGCGGGCTCGAACAGCAGCTCGACGTCGAGCACCTCGAGCCGGAGGAAGCCATCCGGCAGCTCGCCGAGCTGACCTTCGACCACCACGAGGCGCACCCGGACTTCATCCGGCTGGTCAGCATCGAGAACATCCACCGCGCCGAGCACATCGCGCGCTCCGAGGTGCTGTCCGGACTGGCCAATCCCGCGCTCGACGTGCTCACGCGCATCCTGGACCGCGGGCGCGCGGCCGGCCGCTTCCGCGCCGACGCCGATCCGCTCGACATCCACATGGTGATCAGCTCGTACTGCGTGTTCCGGCTGGCCAACCGGCACACCTTCGCCGCCATCTTCGGCCGCGACCTGCTCGACCCGGAACGCCGGGAGCAGCAGCGCCGCATGCTCGGCGACCTGGTCATCAACTACCTCACCGCCTGATCCAGCCCGGGGGTTGACATCGGGGGCGCCGTTGTCCAGCCTGTGTTAACTAACTAGATGGTTCATTAACC
Source organism: Amycolatopsis albispora (assembly GCF_003312875.1). Lineage (NCBI taxonomy): Bacteria > Bacillati > Actinomycetota > Actinomycetes > Pseudonocardiales > Pseudonocardiaceae > Amycolatopsis > Amycolatopsis albispora. Next base: position 1,390,246 of record NZ_CP015163.1, on the reverse strand, counting down.
CCGCCTCCCCGCTGTGTCTGAGCAACGGAGCACGGACTTCAGGAGCCCACGGTGACCCCTGTGCAGGGCATGCCACGCAAGGCCGCGCTGGCCGCCTGGATCGGCAGCGCGCTCGAGTACTACGACTTCTTCATCTACGGCACCGCCGCGGCGCTGGTGTTCAACAAGATCTTCTTCCCCGCCTCCGCGCCCGCCGCCGGCACGCTGCTGGCGCTGGCCACCTTCGGCGTCGGTTACCTGGCACGGCCGATCGGCGCGGTCATCCTCGGGCACGTCGGGGACCGGTTCGGCCGCAAGAAGGTCCTGGTGTTCACCCTGCTGCTGATGGGCGTGGCCACCTTCGCGGTCGGCTGCCTGCCGACCTACGCCGACGTCGGTGTGCTCGCCCCGATCCTGCTGGTGGTGCTGCGGTTGCTGCAGGGCCTGTCCGCCGCGGGCGAGCAGGCCAGCGCGAACTCGATGTCGCTGGAGCACGCCCCCGAGCACCGGCGCGCCTACTACACCAGCTTCACCCTCAGCGGCACCCAGGCCGGGCAGATCCTGGCCACCGCGGTGTTCCTGCCGATCGCCGCGCTGCCCGAGGACCAGCTGCTGTCGTGGGGCTGGCGCCTGCCGTTCTGGTGCAGCGCGCTGGTGGTCGTCGTCGGTTTTGTGGTGCGGCGCAAGCTGGACGAGACACCGGTGTTCGAACGCGCCGAGGTGGCCAAGCTGCCGGTCGCCGTGCTGTTCCGCGACCACTGGGCCGACGTGCTGCGGGTGGTCGTCGCCGCCACGATCGCCTCGGTGAGCACGATCTTCACCGTCTACGCGCTCAGCTACGCGGTGAACACCATCGGGCTGGAACGCACGCCGATGCTGTGGGTGGGCGTGCTGGCCAACGTGCTGGCGCTGGCGGCGATCCCGGCACTGGCCGCGCTCGCCGACCGGATCGGCCGCAAGCCGGTGTTCATCGGCGGCTGCCTCGCCTGCGGGCTGCTGATCTTCCCGTACCTGTGGTCCATCTCGGTGGGGCAGTTCCCGCTCATCTTCGCCTTCGGGCTGCTGTTGTTCGGCGTGGTCTACAGCGGGGTCAACGGGGTGTGGCCCGCTTTCTACGGCGAGATGTTCAGCGCGCGGGTGCGGTTGTCCGGCGTGGCGATCGGCACGCAGGTCGGCTTCGCGGTGGCGGGCTTCGCGCCGAGCGTGGTGGCCGCGATCGGGTCCGGCAAAGAGGACTGGCTGGGCGTGGCGATCTTCACCGCGGCGGTCTGCCTGGTCGCCGCCGGTGCCGCGGCGACCGCACGCGAAACGCACCGCGTGCCGACCGACCGGCTGGGCGTGAACGAACCGGCCGCGTCAGCCGTAGGTAGTGGCAACACAGGCGAGCTCGGTTCCCCGGCCCCGGACGACAGGTTGCCCGATGTCACTACACCACCCGCGCACCACGACAACGACACTCGACCCCAGGCCCCTCGGCGATGACACGCGGCACACCATCGCCTTCTACCAGCACTGGGTGCCCGACCGCACCGTGCTCGAACTGGGCGCGAACCCGGACGGACCGGCCCGCGCGCTGGCCGCGGCCGGGTTCAGCGTCTTCGTCGTCGACGACTCCCCCACCGCGATCGAGTACGCGGCCAGCATGCCGGGCGCCGAAGCCGTCTACTTCGTGCACGCCGACCTGCGGCGCGAGTGCCTGGAGGACGTCTTCGGCGCGGTGCTGGTCGAGCCGTCGGCGCTGGCGCAGCTCTACACCCTGCGCGCGCAGATCGAACTGCTGATGACCGCCGCCGACCACATCGTCGACGACGGCGTGGTGATCATCGAGACGCCGACGGCGCCGGTGCGGCTCGGGCACTACTACCGGACCGCGGAGTTCCCGCCGCTGGCGGAACTCGACATCATGGCGGGCACCGCGGACCTGCGCCTGCTGCACCGGACCGGCGGCTTCGGCGGCAGCCGGACACTGTCGGTCTACGGGCTCGGTTTGTGACCTGGGTCACGCTCCGGAGCCATGGGTGCGCATTGCCCGTCCACCTCGGTATCGCCGATGTGGGGGGACGGACGAATGCGCAAACGTGCCATCGGAATTCTCGGAGTGGTCACCGCCATCGTGCTGACCGGCTGCCAGTCGACACCGGTCGCGGACGAGGGCGAGCCCGCGCCGCCGCCACTGCCGGCCGGGCTCGACCTCGGGCGGGCGAACCGGGCGGCGCCGCTGCCCGGCCTGCCCGACTGGAGCCGGGCCGGTTACCGCGAAGGCGAGAACCTGCCGGCGGAAGCCGACTACAACCCCGATCCGGCCTGCCGCATCACGCCCGGAGAGCTGGCCAACCAGTTCGACGTGCGCCCGGACGACGGTGAGGACGACTCCGCGGGCATCCAGTCGGCGATCGACCGGATCCGCACCGACTGCACGCCGGACGCCGGGTTCGGCAAGCTTTCCCTGATCATCTTCCCGGCGGGCACGCTGGAGGTCAGCAGGCAACTCTGGGTCGACGCCGACTACCTCACCCTGCGCGGCGCCGGGCACAGCACGCGTGTGGTCTTCCGCCCGGACGAGAACACCCGCTACGACACGCTCACCGCCGACGGCTCCGCCTGGGATCCCGACGCGATGACCTGCGGTGACGCCAAGGGCGGCTGGCTGTGGCCCGGCCGCGGCCTGTTCCGCGTGCAGTCGCAGGCGGTCGAAGAGTCCTATCAGGACAGTTGTACCGAGCCGAACCGGCAGGATCTGGTGAAGGGCACGGTGAACGTGCACTGGAAGGCGGGCGTGAAGCTGGCCGCCAAGCCGGGCAGCGCCGGGATCGCCGCGCACGCCGGGGACACCGAGGTGCACCTGGCGAAGAAGGCCAAGGACTTCACGGTCGGCGGCCTGGTCAACATCCGCGCCGCCAACACCACCCGGATGTACGAGGAGCAGCAGGCGCTGCCGACCGAGCACGAGCTGCAGAACCTGCACATGCGCCAGCGGATGTACCGGATCACCGCGGTCGGCGAGAAGTCGATCACCCTGGACCGGCCGCTCGACTTCGACGTGCCGGTCACCTCGACCTCGGACGGCTCGGCCCCGATCGACGGCGACGAGTACGACAGCAAGGCCGCGCCCGTGGTGGATCCGGTGGTGGGCGTCGGCTTCGAGAGCTTCGCCTTCACCCAGGAGGTGCCGGGGCTGACCCCGGACCGGGTGCGCCACGACTACGGCAACTTCGCGCCCGAGTCGGCCATGCACGGCATCGTGTTCAAGTGGGCGGCCGACAGCTGGGTGCGCAACGTCCGGATCGAGATGGCCGGGTCGCACCCGATCGTCACCGAGGAAGCCAAGAACCTGCAGATCGTCGGCAACCAGCTCGACGGGTCGTGGAACAAGGGCAAGGGCGGCAACGGTTACCTGCGCGGCAGCCGGGTGTGGGACAGCGTGTACGCGAACAACACCACGCGTGGCCTGCGGCACTTCACCTTCCAGTGGTCGGCCGCCGGCAACGTGGTGCTCGGCAACGAGTTCGACAGCGACCTCAACCTGCACGGCGGCTGGGAACGGCAGAACCTGTTCGAGAACAACACCGTCCGGGTGCCCGCCGCGCACGGGCCGGGCAACTGCACCGCGAACTGCGGTGCCGAGGGCGGCGGCAGCGAGCAGGGCACCTGGTACCCGATCTGGTGGGGCGCGGGCAAGAAGGCGGTCAAGTGGTCCGGCGCGACCGGCCCGCAGAACGTCTTCTTCCGCAACAACCTGGCCAAGCAGACCACCCCGGACGGCCCGTTCGACGCCTACGCGCCCTACGGCACCGGCGGTGACACGGTGTTCCAGTTCGGCTGGCAGGCCGGGAAGTGGCAGCACCTCGGCCGCGACGGCGCGCCGATCACCGACTGGGCGGGCAACGAGACCGCGGACTTCGCCGGGCACGGGGTGGACACCGGCCTCACCCACGCCGGGCCGTCACTGTTCCTGCGTTCCCTGGGCTGAGCGCCGCAGCTCGGCCTTGCGGATCTTGCCGGATCCGGTGCGCGGCAACGCTTCCACCGTCTCGACCGACACCGGGATCTTGTACTTCGCGAGCCTGCCGAGCAGGAACTCCCGCAGTTCCCGCTCGGTCAGCTCGTGCCCGGCGTGGCAGACCACGAACGCCTTGCCGACCTCGCCCCACTTCGGGTCGGGCACGCCGATCACAGCCACCTCGGCCACCGCGGGGTGCTCGAAGACGGCGGCTTCGACTTCGGCGGGATAGACGTTCTCCCCGCCGGAGACGAACATGTCCTTGAGCCGGTCGACGAGGTGGAAGTGGCCGTCGGCGTCGACGGTGGCGAGGTCGCCGGAGCGGAACCAGCCGTCCTCGGTCCACGCGGCCGCGGTCGCCGCCGGATTGTTCCAGTAACCCGGCGAAACGTTGGGGCCCTTGATCAGCACCTCGCCGGGTTCACCGGGCGGAGCGTCCACTTTGGCGTCACCGAAGAACACCGGCACCCCGGCCGAACCGGCCTTGCGCAGGCTCTCCCCCGCTTCCAGGAAGGTCGCGCCCGGTGCGGTCTCGGTGAGCCCGTACCCCTGGCAGAACACCAGCCCGCGGTCCTGGTAGGTCCGCACCAGCGCGAGCGGCACGGCCGCCCCGCCGCACATCAGCGTCCGCAGCGAGGACAGATCGGCGGTGGCCCAGCGCGGGGACGCCGCGAGCGAAGCGAACATCGTCGGCACGCCGAACATCAGCGTGACGCGGTACCGCTCGATCAGGTCGTAACAGCCGTCCACGTCCCACGAACCGGTCAGCACCGAGCAGCCGCCCTTGATGAAGGTGGGCAGCAGCGTCTGCCCGAGCGCGGCGACGTGGAACAGCGGCGCGGACACCAGTGCGACCTCGTCCGCGGTGACGTCCACGCCGACGAGCAGGTTGTAGGTGTTCCAGACCAGGTTGGCGTGGCTGAGCATCGCGCCCTTGGGACGGCCGGTGGTGCCCGAGGTGTAGAGGATGAGCGCGATGTCGTCCGGCCGCACCTCGGTGTCGAGCGGCACGGGCGGGGCGTGTGCTTCACCGGCGGGCACGGCGTCGATCCCCAGCCCGTCCGCAACTTCGGCGTACTCCGGGGTGTGGAGCAGCAGTTTCGCGCCGCTGTCGGCCAGTACGTAGGCCAGTTCCGGGGCGGTGAGCCGGAAGTTGAGCGGGACGAAGATGGCGCCGAGCGCATGCGTGGCGAACATGGCCTCGGCGAACGACGGGTGGTTCGGGCCGAGATAGGCCACCCGGTCCCCCGCCGAAACCCCGCGACCCGCCAGGTACGCCGCGGCCGACGCGACACCATCGGCGAACTCGGCGTAGCTGATCGACTGTCCATCGTGGACGAACGCGGTGCGGCCCGGCGACATCCGCGCCCGCCGCACCGGCCAGGCACCCAGGCCGTGGTCGCGCATCCGCTCTCCCTTCAGGACGCGGTCTCCGGCACCGCGCCGCCGCTGAGGTCCTGCCTGCTGGTTTCCTTCAGCGCCAGCACGCACACCACGGTGAGCACGCAGAACGCCGCGATGATCCACGAAATCGCCGCCGTGCCCGGCCCGCGCCGCAGCTCGGCGAACAGCAGCGGCGCGAAGCCCGCGCCGAGACCGGCCAGCTGGTAGCCCAGCGACGCCCCGGTGTACCGGTTCTCCGTGCTGAACAGCTCGGCGTACAACGCGGCCAGCGGCCCGTACATCATCGGGTGGAGCACGCCCTGGCCGAGCACCAGCGCGAGCACCAGCAGCAGCCCGTTCCCGGTGGCGACCAGCGGGAACAGCAGGAACCCGTAGACCGCCATGGCCAGCGCCCCGGCCACCACCACCGGCCGCCTGCCGAACCGGTCCGAGGCCGCCGACCAGCCGAGAATGCCGACCACCGCGCACGCCGACGAAATGGTCAGCGCGTTCAGCACACTTTGCCGAGGATGGCCTTCCTGCACGCCGTACGCCACCACGAAGGTGGTCAGCGTCGACTGCGCGACAAACGCCGCCAGCCCGACGCCCACACCGAGCGCGAGCACGCGCGGGTGCTTGCGGAACACGTCGAGCACCGGCACCCGGCGGCGGCCGGTGTCGCGCACCGCGCGGAACACCGGCGTCTCCTCCACCTTCAGCCGGACGAACAGGCCGACCGCCAGCAGCGCGATGCTGAGCAGGAACGGGATCCGCCAGCCCCAGTCGAGAAAGGCCTCCTGGCCGACGATCGCGCCGGTACCGCTCATCGCGGCGGTGGACAGCACCATGCCGCACGGTGCCCCGGCGTTGGTGAACCCGGCCCACAGCCCGCGCCGGGTGCGCGCGTGCTCGGCCGACATCAGCACCGCGCCACCCCATTCCCCGCCCACCGAGATGCCCTGGACCACCCGCAGCAGCACCAGCCCGATCGGGGCCAGCGCACCGGCCTGGGCGTAGGTCGGCAGCAGGCCGATCAGGAAGCTGGCCACGCCCATCAGCGACATGGTCAGCAACAGCATCCGCTTGCGCCCCAGCAGATCGCCGAAGTGGCCGAAGACCACCCCGCCCAGCGGGCGCGCCAGGTAGCCGGTGGCGAAGGTGCCGAGGCTGGCGACGGTGGCCGCGAGCGGGTCGAGCGAGGAGAAGAAGACCTTGTCGAACACCACCGCCGAAGCCGTGGCGTAGAGCAGGAAGTCGTAGTACTCGATGACACTGCCCAGGAAGCTCGACGCGACCGCGCGCCGGAGCTGGACGGGATCGTGCGACGGCTCGGTCATGGCGGACTCCCTCGTCGTCGGGGGTGCTACCGGTGGTTTTACGGGTGTTCTTCACGCGTGGTGAGGCCCAGCAGCTTCGCCGCGTTGTGCTTGAGGATCCGCGGGCGGACCTCGGGCTTGATCTCCAGCTTTTCGAAGTCGGCGAGCCAGCGGTCCGGGGTGATCAGCGGGTAGTCCGAGCCGAACAGCACCTTGTCCTTGACCAGCGAGTTGGCGTAGCGCACCAGCTGCGGCGGGAAGTACTTCGGCGACCACCCGGACAGGTCGATGTGGACGTACGGCTTGTGCGTGGCCACCGCCAGCGCCTCGTCCTGCCACGGGAAAGACGGGTGCGCCAGCACGATCCGCAGTTCCGGGAAGTCCGCGGCCACGTCGTCGACCAGCATGGGATTGGAGTACTTCAGCCGGATCCCGCCGCCGCCCGGCACGCCGGCGCCGATCCCGGTCTGCCCGGTGTGGAACAACGCGGGCACGCCGAGTTCCTCGATCGCCTCGTACAGCGGGTAGGCCATCCGGTCGTCCGGCGCGAAACCCTGGATGCTCGGGTGGAACTTGAACCCGCGCACCCCATGCCGCTCGACCAGCCGCCGCGCCTCGCGCACGCCGGCCAGCCCTTTCCACGGATCGACGCTGGCGAACGGGATGAGCACGTCGGCGTGCTCGGCGCAGGAGGCGGCGATCTCCTCGTTGGCGATCCGCGGGTGGCCGGTGGCGTGCTCGGCGTCCACGGTGAACACCACCGCGGCCATCCGGCGTTCGCGGTAGTACGCCGCCATCTCGGCGATGGTGGGCTGCCGGTGGCCGTGCGCGCCGAAGTGGCTCGCCGAGGCCGCGAGCAGTTCGGGGTTCAGCGACGGGTGCCCGTCCGCCGAGACCTCGGCGTGCGTGTGCACGTCGATGGCCACCAGTTCTTCGAGGTCCACCGCGCCTCCTCGCCATCGACGGCCGGGCTTCAACATAGGGCGATGTTGTGACGGCCGTCAAGATTGTGCCCAACATTGGCGGGGCTCTAGGCTGAGCGCGTGACCGAAGAACCGCTGAGCTACTCGGCCAGGCCGCAGTCGCTGATGCTCAGCTTCCTCGGCCTGCACGTGGCGGGCCGGGACACCGCCGTCTACTCCGGCAGCGTGATCGACGTGTTCGCCAGGGTGGGCATCTCGGAGGAGGCGGTGCGCTCCACGCTGACCAGGATGGTCGGGCGCGGCCTGCTCACCCGGCACCGCCGCGGCCGCCGCGTCTACTTCAGACTGACCACCCGGGCGGCGGAGGTGCTGGCCGACGGCAAGCGGCGGATCTGGCAGACCGGCGCGGTCAACCGCGACTGGGACGGGCACTGGACGCTGGTCGGCTTCTCGCTGCCCGACAGCAGGCGCAGCGACCGGCACGACCTGCGGTCACGGCTGGTCTGGGCGGGGTTCGGGCCGCTGCAGAACGGGCTGTGGATCGCGCCGGGCGTCAAGGACAGCACCGCGCTCACCGCGCTCACCGGTGACCTGGGCGACCACGTGAACGTGTTCATCGCGCAGCACACCAAGCCGACCGAATCGGCCGACCTGGTGCGCCGCGCGTTCGACGTCGAGGCGATCGCGACGCGCTACCACGCCTTCCTCAGCCGGTGGGAGACGCCGTCACCGCTGCCCGCGCTGCCGGACGAACTGGCGCGTCAGCTGGTGCTGCACACCGACTGGCTGCAGCTGGTCCGGCAGGATCCGCACCTGCCCGCCGAGCACCTGGCGCCGGACTGGCCAGCCATCCGGGCCGAGCAGCTGTTCCACCGGCTGGCCACGCGGTACCAGGAAACGGCGGGCGCGCTGGCCACCGAGGTGCTCGACGAAATCCCGGTGCCGTAAGGGGGGCCATGGACACGAATGTGGCTTTCGGGGCGTTTTCCGCCCCGAAAGCCACATTCGTGTTCGCGGCTAGAGCAGGGCGCCGAGCGGCAGGATGAGCACGATCGCCACCACGGAGATCACCGTCTCCATGATCGACCAGCTCTTCACCGTCTGCCCCACCGAAAGGCCGAAGTACTCCTTCACCAGCCAGAACCCGGCATCGTTGACGTGCGAGAAGAACAGCGAACCGGCACCGATCGCGAGCACCAGTAGCGCGCTGTGCGTCGGGTCCAAAGTGGCCGCGAGCGGCGCCACGATGCCCGCCGCGGAGACCGTGGCCACCGTCGCCGAGCCGGTCGCCAGCCGGATGGCCACCGCGACCAGCCAGCCCAGCAGCAGCGGCGAGAAGTTCGCCCCGGTGGCCAGGTCGGTGATCACGTCGCCGACACCGGCGTCCACCAGCGTCTGCTTGAACCCGCCACCGGCGCCGACGATCAGCAGGATGCCCGCGATCGGGCCCAGCGAGTCGGCCAGCGTGCTCGACATCCGGCCACGGCTGAACCCGGCGGCCCGGCCCAGGGTGAGCATGCCGACCAGCACCGCCGCCAGCAGCGCGACCAGCGGGTCACCGACGAAGTCGAGCACGCGCCGGAGCTGGTTTTCCTTCTCCAGCAGGATGTCCGCCAGCGCCTTGCCCATCATCAGCACCACCGGCAGCAGCACGGTGGCCACCGTGGCGAAGAAGCTCGGGCGCCGCGTGTTCTGCTCGGTGTCGCCGACCGACTCCGGGATCAGGTGCTCCGGCGCCTTGGCGTCCGGCACCAGCCGCGCGGCCAGCCTGCCGAACACCGGACCGGCGATGATCACCGTCGGGATGGCGATCAGCACCCCGAGTGCCAGCGTGATGCCGACGTTGGCGTTGAGCGCACCGGCCGCGGCGAGCGGACCGGGGTGCGGCGGCACCAGGCCGTGCAGCACCGACAGCCCGGCCAGTGCCGGGATGCCGAGCAGCATCAGCGGCTGCCCGCTGCGGCGGGACACCAGCAGCACCACCGGGATCAGCATGACCAGGCCGATCTCGAAGAACATCGGCAACCCGATCAACGCGGCCACCAGCGCCATCGCCCACGGCAGCAGCTTCGGCCCCGACCGGGAGATGATGGTGTCCACGATCTGCTCGGCCCCACCGGAATCGGCGAGCAGCTTGCCGAGCATCGCGCCGAGCGCGATCAGCACGCCGACCGAGGCCACCGTCGAGCCGACGCCGGAGCTGAAGCTCTTGATCAGCTTGTCCACCGGCATGCCGGCCACCAGGCCGAGCACGCCGGAGCTGAGGATCAGCGCCAGGAACGGGTGCAGCTTCAGCTTGGTGATCAGCAGCACGATCAGCGCGATGGCCAGCACGGTCGCGCCGAGCAGGCGGAGTTCGTGACCGCCGGCAGCCGCGGCGAGTGTGTTCACGGGTGGTCCTTCCGGTAGGCGGTGAGCGCGGCTTCGACGAGGTCCTCCGGCAGGGCGCCGATGTCGAGGGTGTACCCGCGCTCGTCCTGGCGCAGCGGGGAGAGATCCGTCAGCTGCGAGTCGAGCAGCGACGGGGGCATGAAGTGGCCGGAACGTCCACCCATCCGGGTGGCGAGCAGTTCGCGTGCGCCGTCGAGGTGCAGGAACCAGACGTCACCACCGGCCCGCAGCACGTCCCGGTAGGCGTACTTGAGCGCCGAGCAGGTGACCACGCCGCCGGTGCGGTCGTGCGAGCGCACCCAGGCCGCGATCGAGCGCAGCCACGGCCACCGGTCCTCGTCGGTGAGCGGGACACCGGAGGTCATCTTCTCGATGTTCGACGCCGGGTGGAACTCGTCCGCCTCGGCGTACTCGACCCCGAGGCGCTCGGCCAGCGCGGTGCCGATGGTGCTCTTGCCCGCTCCTGCCACGCCCATCACCACGATGACCGCCATTGGGTGACCTCCTTGTCCGCGGCAGAGAGTAGACCCAATAAGTACTACTTAAGCAAGTGAAAGGTACTACTTAATCGAGTCAGTACGTTACCGTCACCGCATGGCCGACGGTGTGCACTCGAAGATGCTGGACGAGCTGGGCACCGCGATCGCGGGTGGCGAGCTGCCGCCTGGCTCGGTGCTCCGCCTGGAAGAACTGCAGGTGCGTTACGGCGCTTCGCGCACGGTCGCGCGCGAAGTCGTGCGCGCGCTGGAGACGATGCGCCTCACCTCGAGCAAGCGGCGGGTCGGCGTGACCGTGCGTGAGCACGCCGAGTGGAACCACTACGACCCGCGGGTGATCCGCTGGCAGCTCGACGGGCCGCAACGGCAGTCCGCGCTGCGCACGCTGACCGAGCTGCGGTCCGCCATCGAGCCGAGCGCCGCCCGGTTCGCCGCGCTGCGCGCCACCCCGGAGCAGCGGGGCAGGCTGCGCGCGCTCGGGTCACGGCTGGCGAGCACGGCGAAGGCACGCGACCTGACCACGTTTCTCGGGCACGACATCGACTTCCACGACCTGCTGCTGTCCGCGTCGGGAAATCCGATGTTCGCGCAGCTCTCCGAGGTGGTGGCCGAGGTGCTCACCGGGCGGACCGGGCACGGGCTGATGCCGCCGGAACCGCAGCCGGAAGCCGTGGCACTGCACCAGGAAGTCGCGTACGCGGTGGACCGCGGGGAGCCGGACCGGGCCGAGCGCGCCATGCGCGACATCGTCATCCAGGCCCGGGACGAGATGGTGGAACTGTCGGGCTGACCGGCCTGCTAATGTCCGCTTTGCGCCTTTCGGCAACCAGACGAGCCGAGGCGATCCCACTCCCCTTTCCGGAGGAATTCCCCATGTTCAAACGGATGCTGAGCGCCTTCGGCGTCGGCGGGCCGTCGGTCGACACCGTGCTCGACTCCCCCGACGCGGTGCCCGGCGGCCGGATCACCGGCCAGGTCCGCATTCAGGGCGGCAAGCACGAGGCGAAGATCGACCGCATCGAACTGTCGCTGGTGACCAGCGCCGAAGCCGAGCACCACGACCACGAACGCGCCGGTGCCGCGGAATTCCACCGGATCGTGGTGCGCGAGGACGTGCGCGTCACCGCCGGTGAACAGCTGGACGTGCCGTTCGAACTGCCGGTGCCGTGGGAAACCCCGCTCACCGCGGTCGGTTCGGCGCACCTGCGCGGCATGGTGGTCGGCGTGCGCACCGAACTGGTCATCGCCGGAGCACCGGACAAGGGCGACCTGGACCCGGTCGCGGTGCACCCGCTGCCGTCGCAGGAAACCGTGCTCGACGCCTTCGGGGAGCTGGGTTTCCAGTTCCACAGCGCGGATGTGGAGGTCGGGCGGCTGCACGGGGTGCCGCAGCGGCTCGGCTTCTTCCAGGAGCTGGAGTTCTTCCCGCCACGCGAATTCGCCGGTCGGATCAACGAGGTCGAGCTGACTTTTGTGGCCACACCGCAGGAACTGCACGTGGTGCTGGAGGCGGACAAGCGCGGCGGCATGTTCGGCTCGGGCGGTGACGCCTTCGGGCGGTTCGGGTACGCGCACGACGAAGCCGAGCGCGTGAACTGGCCTCAGCTGGTCGGCGAGTGGCTGACCCGCGTCGCCGAAAGCAGGCCGTCGGGATACCACGGACACCATGACGAGTACGGCCACCAGGGACATCACGGACATCACGGGCACGGACCCGGGATGGGCGCGATGGTCGGTGGCGTGGCGGCCGGGGTGGTCGGCGGTATGGTCCTCGGCGAAGTGATCGACGAAATGGGCGATTTCGGGGACTTCGGCGAGGAATGAGATGACCACGAGCGCGGCGGGGTTCGACGGCTGGTACGCGGATCGGGCCGGGTCGCCGGTGGCGGACGAGCTGGTCCGGCGAGTGCTCGGCCTGCCGCCGGAGCTGCGCTCCACCAGCCTGCTGGGCGGCGCCGGGCTCGGCGAAGTGGTCACGGCGCTCGGCCTGCGCGAGGACCGGCTTCTGCTGGACCTCGCGTGCGGCCGCGGCGGGTACGGCCTGGAGATCGCGCGGCGCACCGGCTGCCGGGTCCTCGGCGTGGACTTCTCGGCGGTCGCCGTCGAGCAGGCCCACGATCAGGCGCGGGCGATGGATTTGGCTGACCGGGCCGAGTTCCGGGTGGGTGAGCTGACCGCCACCGGCCTGCCCGGCGCGTCCGTGGACGCGGTACTGGTGGTCGACTCGATCCAGTTCGCCGAGCCGACGCTGGACGCGTTGCGGGAGTGCCGCCGGGTGCTGCGTCCCGGCGGGCGCCTGGTCCTCACCTGCTGGGAAGGCGAGGACGGCGCCGGCGAACGGGTGCCGGACCGGTTGCGGCGGCTGGATCTGCGCACGCAGCTGACGCTGGCCGGGTTCGGCGGCGTCGAGGTCACCGGCAAACCGGAGTGGCGCACGGCCGAGAAGGCGCTGTGGCAGGAAGCGCTCACCACCGACGCCGGTGACGATCCCGCGATGCGGTCCATGCGGGACGAGGCGGAGCGGATGCTGGCCATCTTCGGCGAGCTGCGCCGCGTCCTGGCCACAGCGACCGCACCCTGACCGCGGTCAGGCGGGATAGGCCCAGGTTCGATCTCGCACTTCGCCGCTCTCCTTCCGGGTCGGCCGGCGCACCGGGAAGCGCCGGTCGCCCCGGACGGTAGGGCCTCGCCCTTTCCGTTCGCTTTCATCGCGGGGAAACCGGGCGCGGATCAGGGCTGCCAGGCCGGATCGCGGCCGAGGAACGCCATCAGCCTGTCCTGCGCGGGTGCGTCGGCGGCGACCGGCACCGCTGTCCCGAACTGCCCGCTGTCCCGCAGCACCTGCTCGATCGGTTCCATGCCCGCCAGCGCGGCGGCGCAGCGCTCCTCGCCCAGCTCCGGTTCGCGGCCGAGCGCCTTGGCCAGGTCCCAGGTGTGCATCCAGATGTCCGCGGTGTAGAACCGGTCGATCGCCTCGTCCACCGGCTGGTCACCGGTGTGCGGATTGCGCAGCACCCGCCCGGCGGGATCGTCGAGAATGGCCTGGATGTCGGCCGCGTGCTGCTTCCAGGCCGCCACCGGATCGGCCTCGACGTCCAGTGCGGGCAGCTCGATCCCGGCCCCGGTCAGGAAGCCGCGCGACCACTCCACCAGGTGCTTCACGATGTCGATGGCCGTCCATTCGGCGACCGGGCTGGGCCGCGCCCAGTCGCCGGGTGACGCGGATTCGACCAGTTCGGTGAACCGGGCGGCGTCGTGCGCGTGCTGCCGCGCGGGCCCCTTGGTCTCGGACTTCTCGGACGCCATTGCTCAGATCCCCTTCGCGAGCAGCTCGTCGAGCTTCGCGTAACCCTCGTTGACGCCGACCTCCATGCCGCTGGCCAGCATGCCGTCGCGGGTCTCGAAGTCCTTGACCACGCTCACGATCTTCAGCCGCGTGCGCCCGCCGCCGAGTTCCTCGAAGGTCAGCGTCTCCAGCGCGACACCGTCCGGCTCGCCTTCGTAGGTGAAGGTCCACACGATCCGCTCGTTCGGGCGCACTTCGTGGAAGCTGCCGAAGAAGGAGGCGATCTCCTCGCCGTCACGATCGTTGGCGAAGGCCCACGCGCCGCCCGTGCGGGCGTCCCATCTGGTGATCCTCGTGCTCACCGACCGCGGCCCGATCCACTTCGCGTACAGCTCGGGATCGACGTGGGCGCGGAACACGTGCTCCGGCGCGGCGTCGAACTCGCGGACGATCTCGATCGTCGGCACCTTCGGGTCCGCGTTGATCTCGGTTTCCTGCTTGCTCATGATGCGTCCTCCTCGGGAATGCGCGCCGAATCCCCGGCGCCGGTCATGGTGGCCAGCAGCGCGTCGAGGCGCCGATAACGCTCCTCTGCCTGCCGGCGGTACCGCTCGATCCACTTCGTCATCAGGTCGAACACGGCCGCGTCCAGGTGGACCGGGCGGCGCTGCGCGTCCCGGCTCCTGGTCACCAGCCCGGCCTCCTCGAGCACCTTCACGTGCTTCGAGATGGCCTGCATGCTCATGTCGTACGGCTCGGCCAGTTCGCCAACGGTCGCGTCCGCGGCGGCCAGGCGAGCCACCAGGTCGCGCCGGGTCGGGTCGGCCAGTGCCGCGAACACCCGGTTGAGCCGTTCAACGTCGTCCATCGCCCGTCCTCAACTCGTTGGTTGAACAAGAAGCTAGGACACGGTCCCGTCGTTGTCAACCAATCAGTTGAGAACGCTGCTCAGCGCTTCCGCTGGATGCGGATGTCGCGCAGGTCGGTGACCGCGACGGTGAGGTCCCGGTACGGCAGCTCGTGTGCGTCCAGTGCGGCGATCGCCCGCTGCTTCGCGGTGCGGTCGTCGTCATCGGGGCGCGCCGGGACCTGGCAGCGGAAGGTGAACACGGTCGCGTTCGCGTCGTGGGTGAACGTGCCGGTCTCACTGAACATCAGCTCCCCCGCGTGCTCGGCGAGCCGCGCGCACTGCTCGGCGGTCAGGTCGCCGAACTTGCCGCGGATCGTCACGCGGAACACTTCCCTGGTCATGCTTCCTCCATCCGGGCGGCATAGGTGAGCACCCGCTCGCCGAGCAGGTCTTCGATCGCGTCGAGCAGGGACAGCGCGGCCTCGGCGATCAGCGCCGGGTCCTCACCGGCCACGGTCCGCCTGCCGATTTCGCCGAACACCACGCTGTGGCACCAGCCGAGCTGCCCGGCGACCAGTCGCGGCACCGGATCCCCTTCCGCCGCACCGGTTTCCGCGGCGAGCAGCTCGGCGAGCCGGTCCACCATCCGCCCGCTGAGGTCTTCCAGTCGGGCGGCCAGCGTGGGCGCGGCGAGCATCATCGCCAGCACCCGCCCGAACCCGTCGGTCAGGCCGACCGCCCGGTCCCGCCGCCGCACTTCCGCCCGCAATCGCCCGAGCACCGCCACCGCCGCCGACTCCCCCGGCGCGCGGCCGCGCACGATGTCCGCCAGCCGGTCCGGCGACGCCTCCTCCGGCGGCAGCGCCAGGTCCTCCTTGGTGGCGAAGTAGTTGTAGACGGTGTTCACCGAGACGTCGGCGGCATCGGCCACCTCGGCGATCGTCACCTGGTCGAAGCCGCGTTCGACGAACAGCCCGAGCGCGACCTCGGCGATCCGCCGCCGGGTCAACCGTTTCTTGCGTTCCCGCAAGCCTTCACTCATGGCCAATATTAGAGCACATAGTAATTTTGGAGTCGACTTCATTATTTCGCCGCCACTACCCTCGGGCCATGCGGATCTTTGTCACGGGCGCGACCGGGGCCGTCGGCAGGTACGCGGTGCCCGCGCTCCTCGAAGCCGGACACGAGGTGACCGCACTGGCGCGCACGCCGGACAAGGCGGCGGGCCTCACCGCGCGGGGTGCCACCGCGGTCACGGTGTCCCTGTTCGACCGCGCGGCACTCGCGGCCGCGTTCGACGGGCACGACGCGGTGGCCAATCTCGCCTCGGCCATCCCGCCGATGACCCGGTTCCTCAGCAACCGGGCGTGGGCGGACTGCGCCAAGGTGCGGACCGAGGGCTCGGCCGCGGTGGCCGGCGCGGCGCTCGACGCCGGGGTCGGCCACCTGGTCCAGGAGTCGGTGAGCATGCTCTACCGCGACCACGGCACGCGCTGGATCAGCGAGGACCACCCGGTCGACCGGTATCCCATCGCCAGGACGAACCTCGCCGCCGAGGCCAGCGCCCACGGCTTCACCGAGTCCGGCGGCACCGGCGTCGTGCTGCGGTTCGGCTGGTTCTACGGACCGGGCGCGGCGCACGCCGAGCAGCTGTTCGCGCAGGCCCGGCACCACATCGCCGCGCAGCTCGGGCCGTCCGGCGGCTATGTGTCGTCCATCCACGTGGCCGACGCGGGGCGGGCCGTCGCCGCCGCACTGCACGCGCCCGCGGGCACCTACAACGTGGTCGACGACGAACCGCTGACCAAGCGCGAATACGCCGATGCGCTCGCCGAAGCCGCGGGCGCCCGCGCCTGGTTCCGCGGACCGGGGCGGGCCGCGCTGCTGCTCGGCGACCGGCTGACCTCGCTCACCCGGTCCCTCCGCGTGGCGAACACGAAGTTCCGCGAAGCCACCGGCTGGGCGCCGGAGTTCCCCAGCGCCCGCGAGGGCTGGCGGGCCACCGCCGCCGCGCTCAGCCGATGAGTTCGACGTCGAGCGCCTTCAGGTGATCGACGTCGGCACGCACCTCGATGGCCGCGATCCGGGCGCCGACCATGGTGAAGTTCAGGACCAGGCGTGTGCGGCCGCGTGGCGCCACGACCGCGCCGACGGACCCGTCGATGACCGCGACCTGCGCGCGCTTCGCCACCCCGAGGAACGCCTTCGCCACCTCGTCCGCGCCGAGCAGCTCGGCCTTCGCGCCCATGTGCACGGCGCGCTGGTCGGCGCGCAGCACCACGTCCGGGTCGAGCATCGACAGCAGCGCGCCGAAGTCGCCTGCCCGCGACGCGATGAGAAAGGCGTCCACGATCTCGCGCTTGCGCGAGTGGTCCTGCTCGGGCACGGGCGCGCCCCGGACGCGGCGGCGGGCGCGGCTGGCGAGCTGCCGGGCGGCGGCCGGGGTGCGGTCCACGATCGGCGCGATCTCGTCGAACGGCACGGCGAACAGGTCGTGCAGCACAAAAGCGAGGCGTTCGGCGGGGGTGAGCGTGTCGAGCACGACGAGCAGCGCCAGCCCGACCGAGTCGGCTTCGACCGCCTCCTGCTCGGGACCGCGTTCGCGAACCTCGGCCGGTTCCGCGTGCTCCAGCGGCTCCTCGCGCCGGGACCTGCGTGACTGGAGGTGGTTCAGGCAGACCCTGGCGACCACCGTGGTCAGCCAGCCCGCCAGGTTCTCCACCCCGTCGCCGCCGGCGCGGCTGAGGCGCACCCACGCTTCCTGCACCGCGTCCTCGGCCTCGGCGCGCGAGCCGAGCATGCGGTGGGCCACCGCGGTCAGGTGCGCGCGGTGCTCTTCGAACCGCCGCGCCAGGAAGTCTGCGTCGCCCATCGGCCATCCTCCGTTCGTTCACCAGGATGACCGGCGAACGCGCCCGGATGTGACAGCGCGGCGGGCCGGTATCGCGGAAGTATGCTGCCGCGGTGACCGACGCACTGGAACAGTACCGGCTGCTCATCGCCGACGTGTACGAGCTGGCCGGGATTTCCCGGCGCACCAGTGAGGACATCGCGCGCGAGGCGGGGCAGACCGCGGCCAGGTGGCATGTGCTCAGCGTGCTCTCGGACGGCCCGCGCACGGTACCGAACGCGGCGCGGCGCCTGGGGCTGACGCCGCAGAGCGTGCAGCGGGTGGTCAGCGACCTGCTCGCGACGGACCTGGTCGAGGCCAGGCCCAACCCGGACCACGCACGCTCCCCCCTGATCACCCTCACCGACGACGGCCGGGCCACGCTGGAGCGCCTTTTCGAACGCTCGGACGCCTCGCGGGCGCGCCTGCTGGCCAGGGCGGGAACCAGCGCCGAAGAACTACGCACGGCGGGAGAAACCTTGCGGCGCTTGCTCGACGCGCTGCGCACACCCGCCTGACCCGCCGCGGCGCCTCGTCACTGGGTCCCGCGGGGCCGCCGGGTGGGTGGCCGCGCGCTATGAATGTGGCTTTCATTGCGCCACACGAACCGGGCGCAGCTCCGTTGAGGGTGGGCCCCGCTCGGGGACATCGTTGCGCTGGTGGGGGCAGGTGCCGCCAGGGGCCAAGGTGTCACGAATGTGGCTTTCGAGACGCCAAACGTCTCGAAAGCCACATTCGTGACATCGGACCAACCCACCGGAAGGGCAGTCGGGTCAGGGGTAGTGCTGCACGAGTTCGTAGTGTTGTGAGTGCTCGTCGAAGCGGGTGAGCAGGGCGCGGGCTTCCGGGGGCACGACCGCGCCGGTGAGGTCGTCGCCGGCGAAGGTGCGGACGGCGGCCCAGTCGTCGAAGGTCATCGTGGTGACGAACTCGGTCAAGCCGTCCACAGAGGACTCATCAGGCTCGCGCCGCAGCACGGAAAGCTCCCGCAGCCCGGGAATGCCCCGGCGCAGGATGCCGGGCGCGATCTCCGTGGTGAGCAGTTCCTCGTAGGCGGCGGCCCGCGTCCCGGCCGCCCAGCCGTGCCAAACCCGCAGGATCATGACCGCCAGCGTAGCTACACGGCCCTGTCAAAACAACAGCATCCTGTCAAACTCGCCGGACGGTGAGGACCGCGTCCGGAACCAAGGCCGCGTATTCGCGGGCGACCTCTCCGTCGGCGGCGCCGCCGAAGACCACCAGGTGCCGGGCACCGGCCGCCGCGTAGGTCCGCCACAGTGCGGCGAAGTTGCGCAGGCTGAGCTGGCGGTCCCCGTTCCAGCCGATGTCGTTGAGGTCGATGTAGGCCGCCGTGATGCCTTTGGTGAACAACTCGCGGTAGATCGCCCACGCCTCGGCCGACTGCCCGCGCTCGGCGGGGTTGTACAGCCAGGTCATCTCGGTCATCGCGCGAAGCCCGTCCGGTCGAGCACCAGCGCGGCCGAGTCCGTTGTGGACAGCCGCGTGGTGTCGAGGGTGAAGTCGGCAAAATCCGTGCGGTCCAGCGTCGCGGCCTCCTCCAGGCACAGCTCGACCAGCTCGGTGAACCGGCCCCGGCCGAGGAACCGCGCCTTGTGCACCCCCGGATCGGCACGCAGGCGGCACAGGGTCAGCACCGCGCCGTCGAGCCGCGCGCGGTACAACTCCAGGTCCCCGGCGGTGACCAGGTTGCCGGACACCACCAGCCCGCGCGCACCGGCGTCACGAAAATGCGGCCACAGCGCGCCGAGATTGGCGGACTTGACCCGGTGGTTGCCCGGGTCGTCGTCGGGCGCCGGGTAGCACAGGCCGATCTGGTCGGTGTCGAGATGCGCGAACTCGGGGCGCCTGCGCACGATCTCGCGCGCCAGCGTGGTCTTGCCCGCCGCGGGCGGCCCGTACAGCCAGAGGATCGGGTACCCGCTCACGCCCGCCTCGCGATCGTGATGATCTCGGGCGCGGTGGCGGTCAGCGGGCCGCCGTCCCAGTCGCCGTACTGCCGCTCGACGACGAACCCGGCCTCGGTGAGCAGCGCACGCAGGCGGTCGTTGTCCACGAACCGCAGGGTGCTCCGGCTGTACCTCGGCGACGGCCACGCGGTGCTGGTGTAGGTGGTGGTGAAGGTGACCAGTTCCCCCTCGACGCGATCGACTTCGTGCGACATGGTGACCTTCGCGCCGCCGAAGTCGACCTCGCGCGCGTGTTCAGGCGTCCACCGTTCCCAGGCACGCGCCGCCGGATTCCGTGTCTCGAAGGCGAACCGCCCGTTCTCCGCCAGTGCCGTGTGGACGGTGGCCAGCGCGCTCCGCAGCTCGTTGTCGGTGAGCAGCACCTGAAACGCGTGCCCGGTCATCACCGCCAGCTCGAACTCGGCGCGCCATCTCACCGTACCCAGGCCCCCGAGCACCCATTCGACATCGCCGCGTCTCCTGGCCAGCGCCAGCATGCCGGGTGCCGGGTCGAGGCCGCACAATCGGCCGGTGTGCCCGGCCTCGCGTGCCCGGTGCAGCAGTTGCCCGGTGCCGCAGCCGATGTCGAGCACGGAACCGGCGGCCATGATCAGCCGCTGGTGGAAGGCGAAGTCACCGCGCTCGTCCGACGGATGCAGCACGTCGTAGAGCGCGGCGAGTTCGTGGTCCGCGAACTGGTGATCAACCACGCGGCCACCCTGCCAGGCCGGGCCCGGCGAGAGCCAGCTATTTACGCGGTGTCGGCGTAGACGATGCCGCGGCCGTTCGTGCCGACGTACACCCGCCCGTAGATGCGCGGGTCGCCCGTGACCGCCTCCCCCGCGTTGCCGTACTGGTGCGCGTTGTCGTTGATCCGCACCCAGCTCGCGCCGGTGTCGTCGGACCGGTAGAAGCCGTTCTCCCGCACCAGGTACAGCGCCGGATACGACTTGCCCGGCGCCGCCTTGCCGAAGCCGACGTTGACCGCACTGTCCACTCCGGACAGTTTGGTCACGGTGGCGCCGGAGTCGGTGGAGCGGAACAGCCCGCCCGCACCGGCCAGCCACAGGTCGCCCTCGCGCCCGGGCACGGCGTGGAACTTGCTCGCGTCCACCGTGGCGGCGGCGGTGAAGTTCGCGCCGCCGTCGGTGCTCACGTAGAGCCGCCCACCGGCCAGGCCGTAGAACTTCATCGGGTTCACCCGGTCCGACTCCACCACCGCACCGGCCGGGATGCCCGACGACGGCGTCCAGGAGTTGCCGAACCCGGCCGAATAGTGCACGGCCGCGCCCTGCGGGCTCCAGACGAACCGGCTGCCGTTCGCCGCCGCGGCCACCGTGCCGCCGCCGGTCACCCCGCCGGGTTCACTGGCCGGCCACCAATTCGCCCCGCCGTCGGTGGAGAACGCCACGCGCGGCGCCTGCCCCGCGTTGCCGGTGCGCACCATCGTGCCCGGTGCCAGCTCGGCGTAGTCCAGGCTGGTGGTCGAGGTGAACACCGGGCCGGTGAACAACATCGGCGGCACCTCGGCCAGGTCGTCGTGGCGGAAGCCGCCGATGTCCCCGAGCCCGCTGACCAGCGGTGGCCCGGCCGGCGGGCTGATCAGGTCCAGCACCGCGGTCTCCTCCAGGCCGCCCGCGGTGGGTTCGAGCCGGATCTTCTCGCCGCGGTCCCACGCGGTGAGGTTCTTCGTACCGTAGATCGTGGCGCCCGTACCGTACATCATCCGGTCGGAGTCGAACGGGTCGATCTCCAGCGATTCGGTCATCCAGCCCAGTTTCGGGGCCGTCTCCGGCGGCGCCGGGTTCGCGCCGAAGGTGAGCCACGGTGCCGCGGAGATGTCCATTTCGTACCGCAGGGTCCGCTCGGGATAGTTGCCCCAGTCCCAGATCCGCGTCCAGGTCGCGCCGCCGTCGGTGCTGCGGAAGAGGATGATGTCCGGCCACCACGAGATCTGCGTGGCCACCATCAGCGTGCCCGGCCGCTGCCGGTCCACGCTCAGCCCGCTGTAGCCGAAGTAGTTGTCGCCGCTGTCCGAAGGCACCGGGCTGATCCGCGTCCAGGCGCCGGTCGCGGTGTCGAACTTCCACACGTCGCCCTTGCCGCCGTCATACGGGCCGCCCTTGTCGTTGGTGGCCAGGTAGAGGAAACCGCCCGCCTCGTCCAGCACGCCCTTGTGCGCCAGGTACCCGGTCGGCTGCCCGGCGAGCCGCTGCCAGGTCGCGCCCGCGTCGGTGCTGCGGTAGACGGTGTTGTCCTTGTCCGCCACACCCACGTAGATCGTCCTGCTCGGGCTGCCGGCGCTGCCGGACCGCGAATCGTAGGTCACCCAGACCACGCCCTGGTTGTCGTTGGCGTAGCCGTTGGGGTCCGACGGGTTCTCCACGTAGTTGCCCGGGTTCGGGAAGCTCGCCACCTTCGCCCAGGTGATGCCGGAATCCGTGCTGCGCCACAGGCCGTTGCCGCTGGGCGCGCCGAGGTAGAGCACGCGCCCGTCGTTCGGGTCCACGGCCAGCCGCTCCCCCATGCCGCGGCCCGGCATGTTGCCGCCGAGCTTGAACGGCAGCTCACTCACCTGCCACGTGGTACCGCGGTCGGACGAGCGCAGGATCGCGCCGTTGTTCGGGTCCCAGCTGTTGGTGTACATGCCCGCCGCGGCGTAGACGCGGTTCGCGTTCTTCGGATCCGGCGCGATGCTGACCACACCGTTGTAGCCCCAGTTGTCCCAGCCGACCCAGTCCAGCAGCGGGATCCAGCGGCCGGTCGCCTGGTTCCACCGGTACGCGCCGCCGATGTCGGTCCGCGCGTAGATCAGGTCCTTCTCGGCCGGGCTGAACACGATGCCCGGCACAAAACCGCCACCGGCGATCTCCACGTTGCGCCAGGTCGCGGGCGCGGGCGCGGCGGCCGGGGAGGTGACGGTGGAAACGATCAGCAGTACCACGGCGAGCAGCCATCTCATGGCTCTACTCCAGGTTCCGGGGCGCGGCGGGGCCACCGCGCCGTCTTGTCGGCTACCAGCGTTCTCCCAGGCTGATCCCGGTGGTGCTGCCCGCGCCGCCGAGCGGCACGTCGTGGTCCAGCCCGACGAACTTGCCACCGTGCTGCCAGAGCGCGGGCTTGAGCAGCGCGTACTTGGTCTCGTCCCAGGTGGTCCAGTCGTCCCGCAGCAGGCCGCCGGTGTCACCGGAGTTCGGGTTGAGGCACCAGAACGTCTGGTGCAGGCCGTTTTCGGCGATCAGGTCACGCAGTGCGGTCATCCACCTGTCCTGCCGCGGGTCCTGTCCGAGCCGCCCGCCCCATTCGCCGACCAGCAGCGGGGCGGTGCCGTCCTCGTGCAGGTAGAGCCAGTTCGGGCGCCAGACGTCGGTGGTCAGCGTGGTCTTGTCGAACTCCTTCTTGAACCACGGCTGGTCGAACACCAGCGGGCCGTAGTCGTGTGGTGAGTAGACCAGCTGGTCCTGCCCGGCACCGAGGTTCACCGGGTGTTCGGCCACGCCGCGCAGGTTCCCGCCCCACCAGGTGGAGTGGTAGTCGGTGCCGGTGACCGAGCTCCAGTTCTTGCCTGCCTTCGGGTAGATCTCGGTGCCCTCGCAGAGGATCAGCACTTCCGGATTGATCGCGAGAATGCGCTTGCCCGCGGTTTCGCAGGTGTGCTTGAAGTTGTCCTGGTCGGCCGAACCGTCCCATTTGGCCCGTGGGCTGGCCGACGCGGTGCCGTGTGGTTCGTTCTTGACGTCCATCGCGATGATGGTGTCGTCGTTCTGGTACCGCGCGGTGACCCATTCCCAGCCCTGGTAGAACAGCTCCGGGGTGATGGAACCCTTCCACCACACCGGGTGCACGTGGCCGGAGTTGTCCGCTTCGGCGCTGTGCACGTCGAGCATCACCTTGAGGCCGTACTTCTCGCACAGCGCCAGCCAGTGGTCGAACACCTCGAGGGTGGTCTTGCCGGCCAGTTCCGGGTTCACCCAGGTGTTGATCGCGCTGGGCACGCTCGCCTGCCCGGCCTTCCACTCCAGCAGCAGCTGCGTGGAGATCGGCACGCGGACCAGGTTGATGCCGCGCTGCGCCATCGATCGGGTGACCTGCTCGACGTTGACGCTCCACAGTCCGTGGAACACGCGCTCGCCGGCGTTGAAACCGAACCAGTTGGCGCCGGTGAGCCACACCTGGTTGCCTTCGGCGTCGACGATCCGGTTGCCCTGCGTGTGGAGCCAGTCGCTGGTGGCCGCGGCAGCGGGTGGCGGCGCCTGCCCGGGGGGCACCACCGCGGCGGCGAACAGCAGCAGGACAGCGGCCAGCAGTTTCCGCACCGGAACTCCTCACAGCGATGGGAGCGCTCCCAGGTCTGTTCCGGACAGTAGCCAGCCCGCCACGGCGGTGTAAAGAGCGGGGACTAGGCCGTTGGGATGATTCCGGCCGGGTTCACCTAAGCCGCGGGACCGCTGCTACCGCGGGTGACCAGCATCGGCGGTGAAGTGCGTTCGTCGCCGACCGTCTCGCCTTCGACCGTCCGGCGGAGCAGCGACGCGGCCAGCGCCCCGAACTCCGCGATGGGCCGGCGGATCGCGCTCAGCGCGGGCCGGACCAGGCGGCACAGCACCGAATCGTCCCAGGCCACCAGGGAAACGTCGCCCGGCACCGAGATCCCGAGTTCGTGCGCGACCCCGAGCGCGGCCACGGCCATCACGTCGTTGTCGAAGACCAGCGCGCTCGGCGGGCGACGCGAGACCAGCACGCGCCGCGCCGCGCTCGCACCCGCTTCGTCGGAGTAGTCGGTGTGCACCACTTCCGCGCTCTCGAACCCCAGCCGCCGCGCCGCCTTTTCGAACGCCTCCGACCGCACGCGGGTGTGCATGAACTCGCGCGGCCCGGCCACGCGGACGATCCGGCGGTGCCCGAGCGCGGCCAGGTACTCCAGCACCTCGTCGATCGCGGCCTCGTCGTCGATCCACGCGCACGGCAGGCCGGGACGACCGAGCGGGCCGCCCAGCACCACGGCGGGCAGGCCCAGCGCGGCGACCGCGTCGAGCCGCGCGTCGTCGTCACGCAGGTCGATCAGCAGCACGCCGTCCACCCGGCGCTCGGCGTGCCAGCGCCGGTAGATCTCCACCTCGGTGTCGTGGTTCGGCGACACCTGAAGCACCAGCGAGGCCGGGCCCGCCCCGAGTTCGTCCTGGATGCCGGCGATCAGCCGGATGAGGAACGGCTCGGCGTCCAGCGTCTCCGCCGGGCGGTCGATCACCAGCCCGAGCGCGCCCGCCCGGCCGTCGGACAGCGCGCGGGCCGCGGTGCTCGGCGCCCAGCCCAGTTCCGCGGCGATGCCGGTGATCCGGCTGCGGGTGGCGGCCGAGACCCCGGGGCGGTTGTTCAGCGCGTAGGACACCGCGCCCTTCGACACGCCCGCCGCCTTGGCGATGTCGGCGATGGTGGGACGTTTCACGCGGACCTCCCCCGCTGGACGGCCCGCAGTCTACCAACGAAGCTTACCCGGTTAAGTAGCCGCGTTCGTTGACTGAATCGACTCCATCTGCCTAGGTTGTCGGGCGGGGGCACCACCGGATCTCCACGTCGCTGAACCAGTTCAGCTGCCCGTCCTTGTGTCCGGAGAGGACCGCACGATGGCCAACCTACGGTTTCCGCCCGGCTTCACCTGGGGTGCGTCCACCTCGGCCTACCAGATCGAAGGCGCCGGGCCGCCGGGTGCGCGCGGGACGTCGATCTGGGACACCTTCGCCACCCTCCCCGGCCGCGTCCGCGACGGCGACACCGCGGACCTCGCCTGCGACCACTACCACCGCTACCTCGAGGACGTGCAACTGCTCGAAGCGCTCGGCACCGGCGCCTACCGGTTCTCGGTGTCCTGGTCGCGCCTGCAGCACGCCGGGCGCGGGCCGCTCGACCAGCGCGGCATGGACTTCTACTCGCGGCTGGTGGACAGCCTGCTCGACCGCGGCATCGAACCGTGGGTGACGCTCTACCACGCGGATCTGCCGCAGCCGCTGGAGGACGCGGGCGGCTGGCCGTCGCGGGACACCGCGTCGCGGTTCGCCGATTTCGCCGCGGCCGTGCACCACTTCCTCGCCGGACGCGTCAGCCGGTTCATCACGGTGAACGAGCCGTGGTGCTCGGCCATCCTCGGTTACGCGAGCGGCGACCACGCGCCGGGCCGCACGGAACCGGCCGCCGCGCTGCGAGCCGCGCACCACCTGCTGCTCGGGCACGGCATGGCACTGGACGCGCTCCGCTCGATCGCCACGGTCCAGGCCGGGATCACGCTGAACGTATCGCCCGTCACCGCGGCCACCGGGAACCCGGACGACATCGACACCGCCCGCCGGGTCGACGGGCTGACCAACCGGCTGTTCCTCGATCCCGTGCTACGCGGCGAATATCCCGACGACGTACGGACGGATCTGGCGCGGATCTCCGATTTCGGCTTCGCCGCCGACGGCGATCTGGCGCTGATCAGCGCGCCGATGGACTTCCTCGGCATCAACTACTACGCGCCGCAAACGGTGTACGGCACACCGGACGCGCCGCCGATCGACGGGCCGTCGCGTTATCCCGGACTGCGCAGGCTCGGTTTCCACCACACCGAGCGGCGCACGAGCATGGGCTGGAGCGTCGAAGGCGCCGGGCTCACCCGCGTGCTCGCCGGGCTGACCGAGGACTACCCGGCGATTCCGCTCTACATCACCGAAAACGGCGCCGCCTACGAGGACGAGGTGTCCGGCGGGCAGGTGCTCGACCACGACCGGATCGCCTATCTCGACGAGCACCTGCGAGCCGCGCACGCGGCCATCACCGCCGGTGCCGACCTGCGCGGGTACTTCGTGTGGTCCCTATTGGACAACTTCGAATGGGACAAGGGCTATTCGAAGCGCTTCGGCCTGGTCCACGTCGATTTCGCCAGCCAGGAACGGATTCCGAAGCTGAGCGCCAAGTGGTACCGCGACGTGGTGCGGGCACACGGCCTGCCCGATTGACCTCTACAATACTGGAGGTCCTACCGTCGGCGGCATGAACGCGCTGATCGTGGTGGACATGCAGAACCTGTTCGTGGACCTGGCCGGAGCGGACGGACCGGCGGTGGTCGCCGCCGTCAACCGGCACGTGGCCGAGGCCGTCGAACGCGGTGATCCGGTCTTCTACACGCGCGACTACGCGCCGATCGATCTGCCGGTAGGCGATCCCGAAGGCAGCACCAGCCTCCACCCGGACCTCGACGTGCGGGGCACGGTGGTGGAGAAGGGCCCTGGCAAGCGCGGCGGGTTCTCCGGTTTCCTGCTCGCCCCGGTGCTCGAGCCACAGCAGGGCCACGGCGGTGGCGGGCTGGGCCCGCTGGCCGGGCTGCTCGCCGGTACCGGGGCCCGGTCGGTCACCGTGGTGGGCATCGCCACCGACATCTGCGTGGCGGCGACCGCGCGGGATGCCGTGCGACTCGGCTACGACGTGACCGTCCCGCTCGAAGCCACCGCGTACGCGAACCCGGTGACCGGCGGCGAGCACCCCGTGCTCGGGGAGTTGCGCGCCGCCGGGGTCACCGTGCTCGACCGGGAGAACTTCAGCCGGTGAAGTTCACGTCGCTGCAGAAGTAGTACGACTGGTCCAGGTGGCTGGCCTGCCAGATGGTGTAGACGATGTGCCTGCCGCTGCGCGAGCCGGCGTCCACGTCGATCACCGTGTTGGTGGCGGGCGCGGTCTTGCCGACCTCCTTCACCAGCTCCAGGTCACCCCAGCCCAGCGGCTCGGTGAGCGGGTCGAAGCCCTGCTTGGTGATGTACACGCGGTAGTAGTCGCCGCCGTGCAGCGCCTGGTCGTGCACGGTGACCGAGAAGTCGTTCGGCTTGTCCGCCGCCGTCCAGTCACCGACCGCGTCCAGCGCGTCGTACCGGCCACCCTCGGCGTGACCGCCGCTGCACAGCGTGCCGTCCGGGATGTTGCCCTGGTGGTCGCCGTTGAGGTTCTCCCGGTACAGCCCGTTCCAGTTCCACATGGCGTTCGGATTGGCCTGCCAGGCCTGCCAGCACATCGGGTCCTCGGTGGCCATGGCCGGGTTCTGGAAGTCGTCGCCCCAGCGGTCCCAGCAGCCGTAGTTGCGGGACGGCGGGTCGGTGGCCGAGCCGTGCGCGGCGGCGACGCCCGCCGCACCGGCCAGCAGCAGTGCCGTGGCGGAAGCCAGTGCCGCGGCGCGAAATCGGGTGGACACGCTTTCTCCTTCCGGCGGGGACGGGGCCGGCCGGTCGCTGGTGGACCGGCCGGCCCCCGGTGCCGTCACAGCGGCGGGTAGGCGTTCTGCATCAGCTGCTGGAACTGCGCGGAGAACCAGTGCCCGGACAGCGGCGCGTCCGGCAGCGCGCCGGACTTGTTGTAGTTGTTCAGCGCGTTGCCCCCGTAGTTGGGGTCGCACATCTGGTCGAAGCCCTTGCCCTCGTTGTTCGGGATCTCCTTGCTGGCACCGTCGGACTCACCCGGCGGCTTCATCCACACGTAGGCGTCGATGCCCGCGGCCGGAGCCGCGGTCGGCCGCTCGCCGAGACCGGCACCGGACTGGTTGCACCAGTTGCCGATGTGGATGCGGCGGTCGTAGCGGCCACCTTCGACGTAGGTGTCCACAGTGGTCTTCGGGCCGGGACCGGCGGGCCGCGCGGTGCCGCCCCAGCCGTTGCGCGAGGTGTCGATCAGCATGCCGACGTCCGACGGGAAGCCGACCTTGACCAGTTCCTGGCGGAACGCCTGCGCGAAGGAGAGCTCGTCGACGTACCAGTTCCAGTCGACCCACTTCGACTGGCGCACGGTGGTGCCGTTCACCGTGTCGTTGACGGTGAAGTTGTTCTCCTTGAGCGCCGAGTAGTTCGCCGTGTTCGTGATGAACCCGTGCACGTTCGCCGGCGTGCTGCCCTCGGCCTTGGCCGCCTCGAGGAACTGCAGCGCGGAGGCGTTGAAGTTGTTGTCCCAGCCGATCCAGCCGTGGTGGGCCGAGTCGATGTAGTTGTAGACGTTCGGCACCGCGCCGAGCTTGTTCAGCGCGTAGCCGACCCCCTTGACGTAACCGCCGTTCTGCTTCATCTGGTCGCACTTCGGCATGGCCGTCGGGCGGCCGCTGACGTTCGTCACCAGGTTCGGCAGCGAGTCGACCTCGATCGTGGTCACGATGCGCAGGTTGGCGTACTTGGCATCGGACAGGATCGAGGCGATCGGGTCGATGAACTCGGTCTTGTAGCGCGGCAGCTCGTCCGGCTTCAGCTCACCGTTGGAGGCCAGCGCCGCGCAGTCGCGGCCGGGCAGGTTGTAGACCACCAGCTGGACCACCAGCGGCTGCCCGCCGGACTGCTCGACCGCGGCGTCGAGGTGGTCGCGCAGGCCCATGCCGCCGTTGACGCCCTCGATCGCGGCGATCCGGTCGAGCCAGACACCGGTCGGCTGGTTGGCGATCCGGCTGCCGCCGGGTTCGGCGTTGGCCTTGGCCGCCCATTCGGGGTTCACGTACACCTTGGCGCCGGCGTAGGGATTGTCCACCCGGGGCGCCGGGGCCTGCTCGGCTCCCGCCGACGCACCCCCGACCCCGGTGAGCAACGAGACCGACGCGACCGAAACCGCCGCGGCGAGACCACGAAGCAGCCGTTTGGCGGGCGTGCCTCTAGCGAAGGCAGAACGCATGATGACTCCTTTGTCATGATCTTCAGGGAGAGCCTGGGAACGCTCCCAGAACCAGGACTCTAACCCGGGCGGGCCTGGCTCCGGAAGCCCTTTGGCCTAAACTAGGCCAGGCGAGGGAATTTCCCACCGGCGTTCGCATTCCCATTCCACGCACGAGTTCCCCGGTCGCGAATGCGGCAGGCGAATCGCGACCGGGGAACCAACGGTGGCCGGGTCAGCCGGTGGCCAATTCGTAGGCCCGCTGCGGGACGAACTGGCCGGCCGGCGCGATGCAGCCGTCGGCCTCACCGGGCAGCTTGACCCACAGGAACGCGGCGATCTGGGCGTCCCCGGTTTCGGTGGTGCTCGGCGTGCCGATGGCGCGTCCCGGCGGATCACACCATTCACTGCCGGCGGGCCCGTTGCCGTTGCGGGAAGTGTCGATCACCGCGCGCAGGCGGCCGTCGCCGACCGCGCCGAGAACGGACTTCGCGAAATTGATCTCGTCCGCACTGGTGCGGTAGTTCGACACATTCGTGGAAATCCCGTCGGCACTCCCGGAAATGTCCGCGGCTTTCAGTCGCGCGGCCGCTTCACCGGGCGAAAGCCACGCCGAATGCCCGATGTCGAAGTAGACCTTCGCCTGCGCGGAACCCGCTTTCAGCTTCTTCCCGGCATAAGCCATCGACGCGCTGGTCTCGGCCTGCTGCGCCGGGGTCTGGCAGTTGGTCATCAACGGCAGCACGTCCGGTTCCAGCACGATCGCCGCCGGACGGCCGGCCAGCCCGGCCGCCACCTCGTCGACCCACTGCCGGTAAGCCGGGTGCGACGGCGCACCGCCACCACTCGCGCCGCCGCAGTCCCGGTTCGGCACGTTGTAGACCACCAGGATGGGGACCTTGCCCGCCGCCGCTGCCGCGCCGACGAAACCGTCCACCTGGGACCGCACCGTGCCCGTGTTGGTGGTGGTGAACCACCGCGCCTGGGGAACGCTCGCGATCCGGTCCCGGATGACCGGCGTTCTGGAATCACCGGGATTGGCCGCCACCCACTGGGCCGCGTTGGTCGCCGGGTCCACATAGAACGCTGATTCGGCCGCGTGGCCGGAGCCACCGGGCACCGCCACCGCGAGGGCGCACACCACCGCGCCCGCCGCGGCGAACCGCTTGCTGATCACCATCCGTACCTCCGAGTACATCGGCGGATTCTGGATGGGAGCGCTCCCAAAGCCGTCTCAGTGTGGCGCTCGTCGCGCGCGGTGTCAAGCCGGGCCGGGCTGGGAGGGTTCCCAGTATCATGCGGGACAGCAGCGGGAAGCCAAGTGGAGTCGGGGAGTCGCACAATGACGAGTACTGGTCGGGCCCGGACGAGCGGGCGCCCCACCCTGGAACAGGTGGCGGTGGAGGCCGGCGTGTCCCGTGGCACCGTCTCCCGGGTGGTGAACGGCTCGCTCGAGGTGAGCCCGCGCGCGCTCAAGGCCGTCCAGGAAGCCATCCAGAAGCTGGGTTACGTGCCCAACCAGGCCGCGCGCAGCCTGGTCACCCGCCGCAGCGACACGGTGCTGCTGGTGGTCTCCGAATCCGAGGCACGCGTGTTCGGCGAGCCGTTCTTCGGCAGCCTGGTGCGCGGGCTGAGCCAGGAGCTGTCCACCACCCCGCTGCAGCTGCAGCTGATGATGGCGAGCACCGCCCGGCAACACGATCGGGTGGAACAATTGGTGCGCAACGGACACGTCGACGGGGTCGCGCTGATCTCGCTGCACGGAGACGACCCGCTCCCCCGCAACCTGGTCGCCGCCGGCGCGCCGGTCGCGCTCAACGGCAGGCCGATGTCGGACATCGGCGCCGTGCCCTACGTCGACGCGGACAACCTCTCCGGCGCCAAGGCCGCCACCGAGTACCTCTACCAGCAGGGCAGGCGGCGCATCGCCACCATCACCGGCCCGCAGGACATGGCCGCGGGCATCGACCGCCTCAGCGGGTACCGCTCGGCGCTGCGTGGCCGCCGCGGTGGCGCGCGCCTGGTCGCCCAGGGCGACTTCGGCCAGGCCAGTGGTGAAGCCGCGATGCGGGAGCTGTTGGAAAAGGACCCGCAGCTCGACGCGGTGTTCGCGGCGAGCGACCTGATGGCGGCGGGCGCGCTGCGAGCGCTGCGCACCGCGGGCAGGCGCGTGCCCGACGACGTGGCGGTGATCGGCTTCGACGACTCCGACATCGCGCGCAACGTCGACCCGATGCTCACCAGCGTCGCCCAGCCGGTCGGCCAGATGGGCCGTGAGCTGGCCAAACTGCTGATCGCCCAGATCCGCGACCCGGAAACCACGCTCAGCCCGGTCATCCTGCCCACCGAGCTGGTCACGCGCGAATCCGCCTGACCCGCGCGCCCGCGCGGTAACACTCCAGACACGGATTCTTGACACCCGAGGAGACCGGGGACACACTCGCCTGCACTGGGAGCGCTCCCATTCGGCGCGCTCTGCCACGAGACCCATCCGGAAATAGGGGCACAAGTGCGAAACCGGCCAAGAAGAACACTCACCCTGACGACGATCCTGGCGACGGCGGCCCTGCTGGCCGGCGCGTGCGGTTCGTCCGGCAGTGGCGAACCGGCGGATTCAGGCGGGCCGATCGAACTGACGATCGCCACCTTCGGCGAATTCGGTTACGAGGAGTTGCTGCGGGAGTACCAGGCGAACCACCCGAACATCAAGGTCACCGAGCGCAAGACCGGCAAAGCCGGGCCGCACCACCAGAACCTGATCGCCAAGCTCGGCGCGGGCTCCGGCCTCGCCGACATCGAGGCGATCGAGGAGGGCCACCTGTCCAACGTGCTGGACAAGGCCGCCCGGTTCAACGACCTCACCCAGATCGGCCCGGCCGACGCCGGCGCCGACCGCTGGCTGCCCTGGAAGTACGAAGCGGCCAAGAGCAAGGACGGCAAGCTGATCGGCTACGGCACCGACAGCGGCCCGCTGGCCATGTGCTACCGCAAGGACCTGCTGGAGGCGGCGAACATGCCGTCCGACCCGCAGAGCGTCAAGGCGCTGTTCGCCACCTGGGAGTCCTACTTCCAGGCCGGCCAGGAGTACGTGCAGAAATCCGGTGGCAAGCCGTGGTTCGACTCGGCGGCGCAGAACTTCAACGCCATGGTCAACCAGCAGGAGGTCGGCTACCTCGACCGCAACGACAAGCTGACCCTGGAGAACAACCCCGGCATCAAGAAGGCATGGGACCAGGTCACCGCGGCCGTGGCGCAGGGCCAGTCGGCGAAGCTGACCGCGTTCAGCAACGAGTGGAACAGCGGCTTCAAGCAGGGCGCGTTCGCCACCAAGGCCTGCCCGGCCTGGATGATCGGCGTGATCAAGGAGCAGAGCGGCCCGGAGAACGCGGGCAAGTGGGCGGTCACCGACGCCTTCCCCGGTGGCGGCGGGAACTGGGGCGGGTCCTACCTGAGCGTGCCGACGCAGTCCAAGCACCCGAAGGAGGCCGCCGAGCTGGCCGCCTGGCTGACCGCACCCGAGCAGCAGCTGCGGGCCTTCGAGGCCAAGGGCACCTTCCCCAGCCAGGTCAAGGCGCTGGAGTCGCCGCGGCTGGCCGCGCAGACCGAGCCGTTCTTCGCCGGTGAGCCCCGGATCGGTGAGCTGTTCGCCGCGCAGGCTCGCAAGATCGCGCAGCCGCAGTACAAGGGACCCGGTGACGGCCAGATCCAGGAGAACGTGACCGCGCCCGCGCTGCAGGCGGTGGAGCAGGGCACCGCGCCGGCGCAGGGCTGGCAGCAACTGGTCGACGGCGCCAAGAAGATCGTCGGGTAACGCACAGATGACCGTTGTGCAGGCACCGCGGCGGGACGCGCCTCCGGCCGTCCCGCCGCGGCCGAGCTTCCGGCAGCGA
Organism: Amycolatopsis albispora; assembly: GCF_003312875.1. Lineage (NCBI taxonomy): Bacteria > Bacillati > Actinomycetota > Actinomycetes > Pseudonocardiales > Pseudonocardiaceae > Amycolatopsis > Amycolatopsis albispora. Next base: position 1,357,229 of record NZ_CP015163.1, on the reverse strand, counting down.
CTGTCCAAATGGGACGTCAAGTTCTCGCCGTACGCCTACATCGCCCCGTTCTTCGTGGTGTTCGGGCTGGTGGGCCTGTTCCCGCTGCTCTACACCGCCTACGTTTCGCTCTACGACTGGGAGATCGGTGACGACGATCCCCCGTTCGTCGGCTTCGAAAACTACGTCCAGCTCTTCGGCGACGGCCAGTTCTGGAACGCCGTCGGCAACACGCTGTCCATCTTCGTGCTCTCCAGCGGCCCGCAGATCGTCATCGCGGTGCTGCTGGCCGCCCTGCTGAACACCCGGCTGCGCGGCCCGACGGGCTGGCGGATCGGCATCCTGATCCCGTACGCGGCCAGCCTGGTCGCCATCGGCATCATCTTCGCCAACCTGTTCGGCAACCAGTACGGCCTGCTGAACTCGATCCTGGAGATGGCCGGCATCGACCGGATCGACTGGCAGGCTGGCACGCTGTCCAGTCACGTGGCCATCGCGGTGATGGTGAACTGGCGCTGGACCGGCTACAACGCGCTGATCGTGCTCGCCGCGATGCAGGCCATCCCGAAGGAGATCAACGAGGCCGCGGTGGTCGACGGCGCGGGGCCGGTGCGCCGGTTCTTCAGCGTCACGCTGCCGCTGCTGCGCCCCACGCTGATCTTCGTGGTGATCACCTCGACCATCGGCGGCCTGCAGATCTTCACCGAGCCCAAGCTGTTCGACGTCGGCCAGGGCTCGAACAACGGCGGTTCCAGCAACCAGTTCCAGACCGTGACGCTCTACATGTACCAGCAGGGCTTCGAGAACTTCGACCTCGGCTACGCCTCGGCCATCGCCTGGGTGCTGTTCCTGCTCATCGTGGTGATCGCGCTGGTGAACTTCCTGATCACCCGGCGGCTGGCAGCCACCGAAGGAGGACGTCGATGACGCTGGCCGTGCGATCCGGTCCCCGGCCCAAGACGGCCAAGGTGGCCAAGCTGGGCAGGCCGAACTTCTTCGTCTACGCCACGCTCGCGGTTTTTGTGCTGGGCTCGCTGTTCCCGTTCTACTGGTCGTTCCTGGTGGCCAGCCGGGACAGCGGGATGCTCACCGAACGGGTGCCGCCGCTGCTGCCCGGCGGGAACTTCTTCGCCAACGCGGCCGAAGTGTTCGACTCGGTGGCGTTCTGGAAGTCGATGGGCAACAGCATCCTGGTGGCCACCTCCGTCACCCTGACCACCGTGCTGTTCTCCTCGCTGGCCGGGTTCGCCTTCGCCAAGCTGCGCTTCCGCGGCCGCGACCCGCTGTTCGTGTTCATCGTGGTGACCCTGGCGGTGCCGACGCAGCTCGGCGTGATCCCGCTGTTCATCGCGATGTCCGAGCTGGGCTGGGCCGGCGGGCTGCAGGCGGTGATCGTGCCGAACCTGGTCACCGCGTTCGGCGTGTTCTGGATGCGCCAGTACACAGTGGACGCCGTGCCGTACGAGCTGATCGAGGCGGCGCGGGTGGACGGGTGCAGCATGATCCGCATCTTCTGGCACGTCTGCCTGCCCGCGGTCCGCCCGGCGGCCGCGGTGCTGGCCATGTTCACCTTCATGACCTCGTGGAACGACTTCCTCTGGCCGCTGATCGTGCTGGACGCCGGAAACCCCACCGTCCAGCTCGCCCTGGAGCAGCTGCAGAGCGGGTACTACACCAACTACTCACTGGTGCTCGCCGGGACCACGCTGGCGACCATCCCCATCTTGATCGTCTTCCTCCTGCTGGGCCGCCAGATCGTGGCCGGCATCATGCAAGGCGCTGTGAAAGGGTGAAAATGTCGACTATTCCTCAGGAACTCGCCACCGAACCGGAGCTGCGGTTCCCGGAGAAGTTCCTCTGGGGCGCGGCGACGGCCTCGTTCCAGGTGGAGGGATCCACCACCGCGGACGGGCGGGTTCCGTCCATTTGGGACACCTTCTGCGCCAGGCCGGGCGCGGTGCGCAACGGGGACACCGGCGACCCGGCCGCCGACCACTACCGGCTGATGACCAAGGACGTGCGGTTGATGGCCGAACTCGGCCTCGGCGCGTACCGGTTCTCGCTGGCGTGGCCGCGCATCGGCACCGACCCCGCCCGCCCGAACCGCGCCGGGCTCGACTTCTACCGGCGCCTGGTGGACACCCTGCTCGAACACGGCATCACCCCGTGGCCCACGCTGTACCACTGGGACCTGCCGCAGTCGCTGGAGGACAAGGGCGGCTGGGCCAACCGCGACACCGCCCACCGCTTCGCCGAGTACACCGAGACGGTGCTGGCCGCGCTCGGTGACCGGGTGGACACCTGGACCACGCTGAACGAGCCGTGGTGCTCGGCCTTCGCCGGGTACGGCAGCGGCAGGCACGCGCCCGGCCGGACCGAGCCGGACGCCGCGGTCGCCTCCGCGCACCACCTGATGCTCGCGCACGGCCTCGCCGTCGGGGTGATCCGCTCGCACGGCCGGTCGTCGGCCGGCATCACGCTCAACCTGTTCCCGGTGCACGCGGCGAACCCGGACGACATGGCCGACGTGGAGGCCGCACGGCGGGTGGACGGGGTGCAGAACCGGATCTTCCTGGAGCCCATCCTGCAGGCGCGTTACCCGCTCGACGTGCTCGACGACCTGGCGCCGTACGGGATCAGCGAGGTGATCAAGGACGGTGACCTGAGCACCATCGCCGCGCCGATCGACATGCTCGGCGTGAACTACTACCGCGACCACCACGTGTCGGGGCATTCGGACGAAAGCTCCGGCCTGCCCTCGGAATGGGTGGGCGTGGAGTACGCGAGCTTCCCGCGCCGCGGGCTGCCGCTGACCGACTCCGGCTGGGAGACCAATCCCGGCGAGCTGACCTCGCTGCTGGTCGACCTGCACCGGAAGTACCCGCGAATGCCGTTGTACGTCACCGAAAACGGCGCTGCCTACCCGGACCAGCTGACGCCGGACGGCAGCATCGAGGACCGCGACCGCGTGGCGTTCCTGGAGTCGCACCTGGCCGCCGCGCACGAGGCGATCGACCGCGGGGTGGACCTGCGGGGTTACTTCTACTGGTCGCTGCTGGACAACTTCGAGTGGGCCGAGGGGTACGCGAAGCGGTTCGGGCTCGTGCACGTGGACTACGCGACGCAGCGGCGCACGCCGAAGCTGAGCGCGCGGCGCTACTCGGAGATCATCCGCGACAACGGCCTGCGCACGGACGGGGTCTCCTGATGGCGGCGGTGACCTATCACGCGGCGAGCCGCGTCTACCCGGGGAAGCCGCCGGTGCGCGCGGTGGACCAGCTCGACCTGGAGGTGGCCGACGGCGAGTTCCTGGTGCTGGTCGGCCCGTCCGGTTCGGGCAAGTCGACCGCGCTGCGCATGCTCGCCGGGCTCGAGGAGATCGACGAAGGCAGCGTGCGGATCGGCGCGCAGGACGTCACGTCGATCCCCTCGCGGGACCGCGACATCGCGATGGTGTTCCAGAACTACGCGCTGTACCCGCACATGTCCGTCGGCGAGAACATGGGTTTCGCGCTGAAGCTGCGGCGGACGCCGAAGGCCGAGATCAAGGAGCGCGTGCTCACCGCGGCGCGGCTGCTGGATCTGGAGCCGTACCTGGACCGCAAGCCGAAGGCGCTGTCCGGCGGTCAGCGGCAGCGGGTGGCGATGGGGCGGGCGATCGTGCGGGAGCCGTCGGTGTTCCTGATGGACGAGCCACTGTCCAATTTGGACGCCAAGCTGCGGGTGGAGACGCGGGCGAACATCGCCGCGCTGCAACGGCGGCTGGGCACGACGACGGTGTACGTCACGCACGACCAGGTCGAGGCGATGACCATGGGGCACCGGGTGGCGGTGCTCAAGGACGGCCTGCTGCAGCAGTGCGACACCCCGCGGGAACTGTACGACCACCCGGCGAACGCCTTCGTGGCGGGATTCATCGGGTCGCCGTCGATGAACCTGCTGACCGTGCCGGTCGCCGAGGGCGGGGTGCGGATCGGTTCGTATGCCGTCCCGCTGCGGCGAGACCACCTGCGGGACGCGAAGTGGGCGGGTCTGTCGGAGGTCACCGTCGGCGTGCGGCCGGAGGCGCTGCGCGTCACCGGGGCGGGCGATGACGCGATCAAGCTGACCGTGGACCTGGTGGAGGAACTCGGCGCCGACGCACTCGTGCACGGGACCACCCCGGAAGACGAGTCACTCGTCCTCCGCATCGACGGGCGACTGGCCCCTTCGATGGGCAAGTCCCTGCGCATCGCCGTCCGAGACCCAGACGAACTGCACCTCTTCCACCCGGTCACCGGAGAACGCCTGACCCGCTGAGCCCGGGGGCGGCTCATGCTCAGCCACCCGACCCCATCCTCAGCACACGTGTCACGAATGTGGCTTTCGGGACGCCTGACGTCTCGAAAGCCACATTCGTGACACCCGAGGGCAGGCCGGGCGCAAACCGGCACCCGGCAACGGCACTCAGCCACCCACCCATCCCCACCTCCCCCATCCCGGTCCACAGCCCAGAACACGGCGAAGGCCAGCTTGTCAAGGTACGCTTCCCAGCCTTGACAAGCTGGCCTTCGCCGTAGTCACACTGAAAAACCGGGATGGCATCCCAGAAATCCGGGATGCCATCCCCTGTCCTCCTACTTACACGTCGAGCCGTTCACGCTGAAGCTCGCCGGTGCCGTTGCCGGGCCGGGGCTCGAAGCGTTGAACCCGATCGTCACCGACGCCCCGGGCGCCACCGACGCGTTCCACGGCAGGTTCACCGCCGTCACCTCCGCGCCCTGCTGCGACCAGGTCGCCGACCACCCGTGCTGCAGCTGCTGGTTCCCGCTGAACGCGAACTTCAGCGTCCACCCGTTCCACGCCACCGCGCTGGTGTTCTTCAACACCACCGAAGCCGACAGCCCCGAGTTCCAGCCGTTCGCCTGGTAACTCACCGAGCAAGCCGCCGGAGGAGTATCCACTGTGGACTTCTCCGCCGCCCAGTTCGCCAGCCACGCCAGCGCCGAGTTCCAGTTGACCGTCACCTCGTTCACCGAGTACGCCTCGATGTGGTCGACGAAGCACCGCTGCGCCGGGCAGCCCTTCAGCAACCCCGCCGAGATCGGGTCCTGGAGCGCGCTGTTCGGCCCGCCCGAAAGCGCGCCCGCCGGCGCGATCGGCAGCGACGGGTCGAGCTGGTTCGCCCAGTGCCGGTGGTGCACGTTCCGCACCGGCTGCTCGCCCCACCCCGAAACGTACGAATAGTTCACCGGGTTCCGCCCGAGCAGGTAGTCCATCACGCCGAACGCGCCCTCACGGTACTTCGCCTGCTTGGTGAAGTCGTACGCCAGCGCCAGCACCACGCCGTTGTTCGCGATCAGCCCGTTCGAACCCCATTCGTACGAACCGTCCTGCGTGCGGTACGGCGCCGGGTGCCCCTGCGCGGCCATCTGCGCCAGGTGCCCGTCCGCCGTGGTGGTGATCGCCTGTCGGATCGCCGCGACATCCGCTGCGGGCAGCGCGGTCGGCACCAGCGCGAGCGTGATGTCGCCGAGCGCGCCCGTCGAGCCCCAGTCGAACCCGCGTGCGTTGAAGCTCGCGCCCTTGTACAGCGGCGAGCCGGTCAGGTCCGCCCGGTAGCCGCTCCCGCCGGTGGTGGCGAAGAGTTCCGCGGCCGCCCAGTAGAACTCGTCGGTCACCGTGCCGTCGCTGTAGGCGCCACCGCCGGTTCCGTCGTTCGGGTCGGCGAGCTTGGCCGGGTTGGCCCGCGCGGCCTGGTACGCCTTCTCCGCCGCGGCCAGCGCCTGTGCGGAGAAAGCCGGGTCGATCTCCTTCCACAGCCTCGCCGCCTGCGCCGCCACCGCGGCCAGGTTCAGCGTCGCCGCGGTGCTGGGTGCCGACAGGCGACGCACCTGCGGGTCGAGGTGCGGCAGCATGGGCAACCCGGTCCACTGCGCGTCGTGGATCTTGTGGTGCGCCATGCCCGCCAGCGGCCTGCCGTCCGGCACCTGCATCTTCAGCAGGAAGTCGACCTCCCACTTCGCTTCGTCGAGAATGTCCGGCACGCCGTTGCCGCGCTCCGGAATGGCCAGCTTGCCGTCACCCAGTGCGGAAGCGTCGCCGACGCGCAGCGCCCGCTCGTATTCGTTGAGCAGCTGCCACGCCGAGATCCCGCCGTTGACCACGTACTTCCCGTGGTCGCCCGCGTCGTACCAGCCGCCGGGCACGTCCAGCGTGTACCCGCAGTCGACCCCGGCCAGGCACGGCACGTCGTGGTCACCCTGGTTCGGCGCGACGTTCAGGTGCCCGGCGGGCCGCGCGTGCTCGGCACCGGCGTATTCCGCCTCGATCGGCGTGCCGCTGCGCTGGTGGTAGAAGAACGCGAGCGAGTCGTACCGCAGGTCCTTCAGCACGTCCGGCGAGATGTCGAACGGGTGGCTGGTGTCCGCGCCGACGGTGAGCGTGTAGCCGGTGCCCACGGTTTCGTAGGCCGAGAAGTCGACCAGGTGCACGTGCTCCCCGGAGTTCGGGTCCAGCCCCTTCGGCGTGCTCTGCCCGCTCGCCACCGCCGTGCCCGCCGCGTTCTTCAGCGTCCACGGCACCGGCGTGGTCGATTCGTTCGCCACGCTGGCGCGCTTGGGCAGGCCGGGAAGGTAGCCGGTCTGGTTGACGCGCACCGGCGCGGCCGGTTCCAGGCCCGGCGGTGGTTTCACCCCGCCGACCAGTGACACGTTGTCCACGCAGATCGTGTTGTCGAAGGACTGGCCGCCGAACCAGAAGGCGAGCTGCCCGTTCCCCGCGGTCGGGAAGTCCAAAGTGGAGTCGAAGGTGTAGGTGAAGCTCTGCGGTTCGGTGGTGAGCTGCACCTCGGTCCTGGCGATCTGCCGGTACGGGTCGACCGCCTCCCCCGCCACCGCGGAGATCGGCTGCGGGGTGGCCGCCCGCGCGTCGAACTTCAGCGTGTAGGGCTGCCCGGCTTCGAAGGCGACGCCGTTCTGGCCGACGAGCGCGTCGTAGCCGTTGACCGTGCCACCGGTGACCTCCGTGCAGAACTCGCCGCCGACCACCGAGCCGGTGGTGCCCGCGCCGTTCCACCACGGATTGACCTCACCGCTGGCGAAATCCCCGTTGACCACGCGTTCGTATTCGGCCGCCGCCGCGGCCGGCGGCAGCGCCAGCAGACCGGCGCCGAGCAGCGCGCCGGTGGCGGTCAGCGCACGCCATCGTGCTCTGTTCCCCATCGAATGGATCTCCTTCTGGCGAGAAAGGGTGGATGGCCGCCGTAATTCCAGCTTGGACCGAGCGTTGACCTCGGGAAACGGCGACTAGGAGCGCTCCCAGAAGGTACCCGCGGGGCGCGCGGTTTGGGAAGATGGACCGACCACCGGGACGGTCCGTGTCCCCCGCCTGGCGGACCGGTCACCCCTTTGGCCCAGCTCGCTGGACAAATCGGGCGGGCCCACCGCTACCGCTATTCCCCCGGCCGGTGCGGCCGCGCTATGGTTTTCCTCCACTTGGGAGCGCTTCCACACGGATTTCCCCGCGCGCGCTCGGGCACGCGGAGATGCAGGAAAGAAAGGAAGCGAAGAGTGACAAAGAAAAGGGCGGGTACCGCACTCGCCGCCGCCACCGCTCTGGTGGCGGGATTGCTCACCATGGTGCTCGGCGCGCCCGGCGCGTCGGCACACGGCGCGCTGATGAAAGCGGGCAGCCGGACCTTCCTCTGCTGGCAGGACGGGCTCACCCCGCAGGGCAATATCGTGCCGGTCAATCCCGCGTGTTCGGCGGCGGTGAACCAGAGCGGCGCGAATTCGCTCTACAACTGGTTCTCCGTGCTCCGGTCGGACGGGGCCGGCCGCACCCGCGGCTTCATCCCGGACGGCCAGCTGTGCTCGGGCGGCAACCCGAGCTTCGCCGGCTTCAACGGGACCGGGAACTGGCCGCTGACGCATCTGACCTCGGGCGCCAACTTCAACTTCTCCTACAACGCCTGGGCCGCGCATCCCGGCTGGTTCTACCTCTACGTGACCAAGAACGGCTGGAATCCCGACGCCCCGCTGCGCTGGGACGACCTGGAGGAGCAGCCGTTCCTGACCGTGGACCACCCGCAGGTCACCGGCGCGGTGGGCAGCGTGGAAGGGCAGTACAAGTGGTCCGGCGCGCTGCCGTCGGGCAAGAGCGGGCGCCACATCATCTACTCGGTGTGGAAGCGCTCGGACAGCGCGGAGACCTTCTACGGCTGCTCCGACGTCACCTTCGACGGCGGGAACGGCGAGGTCACCGGGGTCAAGGACGCCACCGGCAGCCCCGGCGGCCCGGGCACCCCGGCCGGCAGCTGCACGGCCGAGTACGCGGTCACCAGCACCTGGAACGGCGGGCACCAGGCCGAGGTCACCGTGAAGAACGCCGGTACCGCCCCGCTTTCGGGCTGGCGGGCGAACTGGACGCTGCCCACCGGGCAGACGATCAACAGCGTCTGGAACGGCACCCAGACGCAGTCGGGTGATCAGGTGACCGTGCGCAACGTGGACTGGAACGCCGCGCTGGCGGCGGGCGGCACCACGAAGTTCGGGCTTTCGGTGAACTCGCCGGGCAGTGCTCCGGCGGTGCCCGCGATCACCTGCCAGAGCCCGTAACCCCACCCGGTAACACCGGCAACACTGAGGCGGCGGCCTCAGTGATGCCCGTGCTCGGGGTCGGCGTAGACGCAGCCGTCCACGTCGGCGGGCACCCGCGGCACCCGCTCGTCGTGGTAGTCGCAACGGAAGTAGTACAGGTCCAGCGCGCTGACGCCGAGGAAACCGGCCGAAACCGCGAATCCGTTGCCGAAGGCGAAGGTGGGCCCGTCCCCGATCTTCCCTTCGGTCATCGCCTGCCGCCAGGACCGCTGGAACTCGATTTGCCGATCACCGCCGAACAACAGCAGGCCGACCTTCGGGTATTCGGCCGAGACCGCGCACGTGGCCCATTCGGTGACATAGGGCTCGTAGAGCGCGGCGATATCGGAACCGACGAAGGCACGCAGATCCGCGGGCTTTTCCCGGACCACGCGCTCGCATTCACCGGCTTTCTCCTCGACCCAGCCGATCACCTGGTCCATCGTGTCCAGCCGCTCGGTCAGCGCGGCCGAACCGCGTTCGGCACGCGGCTGCTGTTCACCGTCCGCGGTACACCCGGTGAGCACACCCAGCGCGACGAGCACGGCGGCACCGACCCGGTACATGCGGCCTCCAAGACTGGTTTTGGGAGCGCTTCCAGTTCGCGCCAGCTCATTCACCGTAGCCCGCGATCGCCTGGGGGACAACGCTTCGTACACCGGTGGTCACACCACTCTTCCCAAACGCCGCCGGTCCGGCCTACACTTCTGGGAGCGCTCCCAAATGTGGATCACCAAAGACCTCAACGAGGAGGCCGCAAGTGCCCCACCGCCGCTCACCGGTCCCGCCGGCGCTGTTCGCGGCCGCCGTCCTGCTCACCACCGCACTCGCCACGCCCGCCGTTTCGGCGCCGGCGGCGGGGTTCAACTACGGCGAGGCGCTCCAGAAGTCGATCCTGTTCTACGACGCCCAGCGCTCCGGCGTCCTCGGCCCCGGCAACCGGGTCAACTGGCGCGGTGACTCCGGCCTCGCCGACGGCCAGGACGCCGGTCTCGACCTCACCGGCGGCTTCTACGACGCCGGTGACCACGTGAAGTTCGGCCTGCCGTTCGCCGCCAGCATGACCATGCTGGCCTGGGGCGCGGTCGAGGAACCGGCCGCGTACCAGCGTTCCGGCCAGCTGCCGCACCTGAAGGCGAACCTGAAGCACGGCACCGACTGGCTGCTCAAGGCCCATCCCGAGCCGAACGTCCTCTATGGACAGGTCGGCAGCGGGAACCCCGACCACGCCTGGTGGGGCCCGGCCGAGGTGATGCCGATGGCGCGGCCCGCGTACAAGATCGACGCGAGCTGCCCCGGTTCGGACCTGGCCGGCGAGGCCGCCGCGGCACTGGCCGCTTCGTCGATGGTCTTCGCCGGTGACGATCCGGCGTACGCGAACACCCTGGTCCAGCACGCGAAGCAGCTCTACCAGTTCGCCGACACCCATCGCGGCAAGTACAGCGACTGCATCACCGACGCGGCGAACTTCTACCGGTCGTGGAGCGGGTACGCCGACGAGCTGGTGTGGGGTGCGGCCTGGCTGTACCGCGCCACCGGCGACACCGCCTACCTGGCCAAGGCCGAAGCCGCCTACGACAACCTGGCCACCGAGCCGCAGAGCAGCGAACGGTCCTACCGGTGGACGATCGCCTGGGACGACAAGTCCTACGGCACCTACGTGCTGCTCGCCGAGCTGACCGGCGGCGAGCGCTACTTCACCGACGCCAACCGCTGGCTCGACTACTGGACCGTGGGCCACAACGGCCAGCGCGTGCGCTACTCCCCCGGTGGCCAGGCGCACCTGGACACCTGGGGCTCGCTGCGCTACGCCGCCAACACCGCGTTCGCCGCGCTGGTGCACAGCGAGAACGTGACCGACCCGGTGCGCAAGGCGCGGTACCACGACTTCGGCGTCCGGCAGATCGACTACACTCTCGGCGACAATCCGCGGAAGTCGAGCTACCTGATCGGCTTCGGGCAGAACTCACCGCGCAACCCGCACCACCGCACCGCGCACGGCAGCTGGACCGACAACCTCCAGCAGCCCGCGCAGAACCGGCACGTGCTGTACGGCGCGCTCGTCGGCGGCCCCGGCCAGCCCGACGATTCCTATGTGGACAACCGCGGCGACTACGTGGCGAACGAGGTCGCGCTCGACTACAACGCCGCCTACACCGGTGCGCTGGCCAAGCTGTACGACGAGTTCGGCGGCACCCCGCTGGCGAACTTCCCGGTACCGGAGGTCCCCGACGGTCCCGAGCTGTACGTGCAGGGCGCGGTCACCCAGCAGAGCACGAACTTCACCGAGGTGAAGATGTACGTGCTGAACACCTCGGCCTGGCCCGCGCGGGCGCTGACCGGCGGCAAGGTCCGCTACTACTTCACCCTCGACGGCACCACCACTCCCGCCCAGCTTTCCGTGGCCACCCACTACAACCAGTGCGGCACGCCGTCGGCGCCGATCCAGCACGCCGGGAACGTGTACTACGTCGAAGTGCCGTGCCCGGCGACGATCGCCCCGGCCGGGCAGAGCGCCCACCGCAAGGAGATCCAGCTCCGGATCACCAGTGCGGGCACCTGGAACCCGGCCGACGACTGGTCCTACGCCGGGCTGCCGTCCGGCAGCGGCGCGCAACCGGCGAACACCTCGCGGGTCGTGCTGACCGACGCCGGCGGCACGCCGGTGTGGGGCGAAACCCCGGCCGGCTGAGCCGGTCACCAGAACCCCCGGCCCGGGGCCGCTGACGCGCGCGGCCCCGGTCCGGTCTCCAACCTTCGGTTTACCGCTGGACCGCTGGACGAGGAGGAACATGTTGAGATCACGACCATTCGCCAGGCCGAGGCGCGCGCGCCCGCTCCCGGCACTGGCCGCGGCCGCCCTGATGGGTGCCGCGGCCACGGTGGGGCTCTCCCCCGCCGCCACCGCCGCCGAAGTCGCCTGCACGGTCACCTACAAGGTGGGCAGTGAGTGGGGCAACGGCTTCGGCGCCACCGTGGACGTGCGCAACGAGGGCACCGACGCGATCGCCGACTGGAACCTCACCTGGACCTTTCCCGACGGCCAGCAGATCACCCAGCTGTGGAACGGCACGCACACCCAGACCGGGGCCGCGGTGAGCGTGCGCGGCGCGAACTGGAACCGGACGCTCGCCGCCGGGACCACCGCGCAGATCGGCTTCAACGCCAGCAAGGGCGCGCAGAACCGGGTGCCTGCCGACTTCGCGGTCAACGGCACGGCGTGCACCGGCGCCAACAAGGCACCCGGTGTGCAGCTGACCAAGCCCGCCGCCAACTCCTCCTACGCGGTACCGGCCGAGATCCCGCTCGAAGCGACCGCGAGCGACACCGACGGCACGGTGCAGAAGGTGGAGTTCTACGCCGGGACGCAGCTGCTCGGCACCGACACCACCGCGCCGTACCAGTTCACCTGGTCGGGCGCGGCCGCCGGGGAGTACTCGGTGACCGCGAAGGCCTTCGACAACAAGGGCGCGACCTCGATGTCCACCCCGGTGGCGGTGAAGGTGCTCGCCGCACCCGCCGTGGTCACCACCCCGTCGAAGGTCAACGTCAAGCAGGGCGGCACCACCACCGTCGACGTCAAGCTGGCGGTGCAGCCCAGCGGACCGGTCACCGTGTCCGTGGCCAGGACGGCGGGCAGCACCGATCTCACCGCCAGCCCGGCCACGCTTTCCTTCACCACGGCCAACTGGAACGTCGGCCAGCCGGTGACGATCAGCTCGGCGGCCAACGGCGGCGCCCCCGCCACGGCGACCTTCTCGGTCACCGCGCCCGGGCTGACCGCGGCGCCGATCGAAGTGTCCGAACTGGACCCGGACGCCTCGGACTACCAGGCGGCGTTCCTCGAGCAGTACAACAAGATCAAGGACCCGGACAGCGGCTACTTCCGCAACTTCGGCGGGCTGCTGGTGCCGTACCACTCGGTGGAGACGCTGCTGGTGGAAGCCCCGGACCACGGGCACCAGACCACCTCCGAGGCGTTCAGCTACTACCTGTGGCTGGAGGCGGCCTACGGTCAGCTGCAGGGTGACTGGGCGCCGTTCAACGCGGCCTGGGCCTCGATGGAGAAGTACATCATCCCGGCGAAGGCCGACCAGCCCACCAACGACAAGTACAACCCGGCGAAGCCGGCGACGTACGCGCCGGAGCACCCGCGGATGGACAAGTACCCGGCGCAGCTGGACACCGCGGTACCGGTCGGGGCCGACCCGATCGCGGCCGAGCTGAAGGCCGCCTACGGCACCGACGACATCTACGGCATGCACTGGCTGATCGACGTGGACAACACCTACGGCTTCGGCCGCTGCGGCGACGGCACCACCGCCCCGGCGTACATGAACACCTACCAGCGCGGCTCCAGTGAATCGGTGTGGGAGACCATTCCGCAGCCCTCGTGCGACACCTTCGCGCACGGCGGCCCGAACGGCTACCTCGACCTGTTCACCAAGGACGCCAGCTACGCCAAGCAGTGGAAGTACACCAACGCACCGGACGCCGACGCGCGCGCGGTGCAGGTGGCGCACCTGGCCAACCAGTGGGCCACCGCGCAGGGCAAGGGCGCGCAGATCGCCGACACCGTGAAGAAGGCGTCGAAGATGGGCGACTACCTGCGGTACGCCATGTTCGACAAGTACTTCAAGAAGATCGGCAACTGCGTCGGGCCGAGCACCTGCCCGGCGGGCACCGGCAAGGACAGCGAGCACTACCTGATGTCCTGGTACTACGCCTGGGGCGGCGCGACCGACACCTCGGCAGGCTGGGCGTGGCGCATCGGGGACGGGGCGGCCCACCAGGGCTACCAGAACCCGCTCGCCGCGCACGCGCTGGCCAACGACCCGGCGCTCAAGCCCGCCTCGGCCACCGGCGCGCAGGACTGGGCCAAGAGCCTGGACCGGCAGCTGGAGTTCCTGCAGTGGCTGCAGTCGGCCGAAGGCGGTATCGCCGGTGGCGCGACCAACAGCTGGGAAGGCCAGTACGCCACCCCGCCGGCCGGCCTGCCGACCTTCTACGGCATGTACTACGACTGGCAGCCCGTCTGGCACGACCCGCCGAGCAACCGGTGGTTCGGCTTCCAGGCATGGGGCCTGGAGCGGGTGGCCGCGCTGTACCAGCAGACCGGCGACGCGCGTGCCAAGAAGATCCTGGACAAGTGGGTGCCGTGGGCCATCGCCAACACCACCATCGGCACCGGCGGCCAGTTCGCCATCCCGTCCGACCTGCAGTGGACCGGCACGCCCGACACCTGGAACCCGTCGGCACCCGGCTCGAACTCCGGGCTGCACGTCACCGTGCTCAACCACAGCCAGGACGTCGGCGTGGCCGCCGCGTACGCGAAGATCCTGCTGAACTACGCGGCCAAGTCCGGCAACGCCGAGGCCAGGACCGTGGGCGAGGGCCTGCTCGACGCGATGCTGGCGCACACCGACGAGATCGGCATCGCCGTGCCGGAGACCAGGACCGACTACAACCGGTTCGACGACGAGTACAACTCCAGCAGCGGCGAGGGCGTCTACGTGCCGCCGGGCTGGACCGGGACGATGCCCAACGGCGACCAGATCGCCGCCGGGGCCGACTTCCTGTCCATCCGGTCCTTCTACACCAAGGACCCGCAGTGGCCGAAGGTCCAGGCCTATTTGGACGGTGGGCCCGCACCCACGCTGACCTACCACCGGTTCTGGGCACAAGCCGAGATCGCCACCGCGTTCTCGACCCACGTGCAGTTGTTCGGCACCGCGTGACGCGCTAGCCGGACGACCCAGGACGCGGCCGCTACATCGCCGTTCGCGGCCGCGAGGCCAGGCCCGCCATCCGCCGGTGGCGGGCCTGTGTCTTTGGTCGCGCCTCCGGCGCGACGGCGAGGTCGCTGTTGAGCCAATCCCCGGACTGGGGCACGTCGTGCCGCTGGGCGGCCCAACGTGCCCCAGTCCGGTGATCGGCGCGACCTCGCGGCTGGTGCAGATGTTGTGTCAGGTGCCCCCACCTGTAGTGAGAGAGGTGTGACATGAGGAAGAGATTGGCGTTGTTGAGTGTGTTGCTCGCGGCGATGGCCGGGCTGGCGGTACCGGCGGTGACCGCGGCGGCGCCCGCAAGCGGGTTCTACGTGCAGAACGGGCGGTTGTACGAGAGCAACGGCGCCGAGTTCGTGATGCGCGGGGTCAACCACGCGCACACCTGGTACCGCGGCGAAACCAGTTCGTTCGCCAACATCAAGGCGCTCGGTGCCAACACCGTGCGCGTGGTGCTGTCCTCCGGGCACCAGTGGACCAAGAACGACGCCGCCGACGTGTCCACTGTGGTCTCCCTGTGCAAGCAGAACCGGCTCATCTGCGTGCTCGAAGTGCACGACACCACCGGCTACGGCGAGCAGGCCGCCGCGGTCTCGCTCGACACCGCGGCGAACTACTGGCTGGAGGTGAAGAACTCGATCATCGGCCAGGAGCAGTACGTCATCGTCAACATCGGCAACGAACCGTGGGGCAACACCGGGTACGCGGGCTGGACCGACGCGACGAAGTCCGCCATCCAGAAGCTGCGCGCGGGCGGGCTGACGCACACCCTGATGGTCGACGCGCCCAACTGGGGCCAGGACTGGTCGTTCACCATGCGCGACAACGCGGCCTCGGTGTTCGCCGCGGACTCGCTCAAGAACACGCTGTTCTCCGTGCACATGTACGGGGTGTTCGACACCGCCGCGGAGATCACCGACTACCTCGGCCGGTTCACCGCCGCCGGGCTGCCCATCCTGGTCGGCGAGTTCGGGCACAACCACTCCGACGGCGACCCCGACGAGGACACCATCTTCGCCACCACCCAGGCGCAGCGACTCGGCTACCTCGGCTGGTCGTGGAGCGGCAACGGCGGCGGTGTGGAGTACCTCGACATGGCCACCGGCTTCAACCCGGCCGCGCTGACCTCGTGGGGACAGCGGATCTTCAACGGTGCCAACGGGATCAAGCAGACGGCCAGGGAGGCCACCGTTTTCGGTGGTGACAACGTTGACACCCAGGCGCCGACCACCCCGGGCACACCGACGGCCTCCGGGGTGACCGCGAACAGCGTGCAGCTGAGCTGGGCCGCGTCCACCGACAACACCGCCGTGACCGGGTACGACGTGGTGCGGATCAACGGCACCGCCGAGGCGTCGGCGGTCTCGTCGAGCACGAACGCGGCGACGGTCACCGGCCTCTCCCCCGCCACGGCGTACACCTTCGCCGTTTACGCCCGCGACGCGGCGGGCAACCGTTCGGCGCGTTCGGGCACGGTCGCCGTGACCACCGCTCCGGCGGGCGCGGGTGCCTGCTCGGCCGGCTACCGGGTCACCGGCCAGTGGTCCGGCGGGTACCAGGCCGAGGTCACCCTGACCAACACCGGCACCAGCGCGATCGACGGCTGGCAGCTCGGCTGGACCTTCACCGGCGGGCAGACCATCACGAACCTGTGGCACGGCGTGCCGGTGCAGACCGGGGCGTCGGTGGTGGTGACCAATGCGGCCTACAACAAGGTCATCGCGGCGGGCGGCTCGGTGACGATCGGGTTCACCGGCTCGTGGACGGGCAGCAACCCGGCCCCGGCGGCGTTCGCGCTGAACGGCGCCACCTGCTCGGCCGCCTGATCCTCTCGTAGTGCGGACACGAATGTGGCTTTCGGGGCGTTTTTCGCCCCGAAAGCCACATTCGTGTCCGCGGCCAGCGGGTAGCATGGCCGCGATGACCGCCGTTCCCGCCGGGCTGCTGGCTTCCGGAGCTTGGCGGCGTGCGGGCCCGGACGGCCTCCACTGGGTGGAATCACTGCCACGAACCTTCGACCGGCTGCGCGAACGGTGGTCCCTGGTGCCCGACGGACCGGCCTGGCACGGCCACCACGCGATGGTGCAACCAGTGCGCCGCGACGGTGAACCATTGGTACTGAAGGTTTCCTGGCCGGACGAGGACATCGACAGCGAAGCCCGCACACTGTCCATCTGGGACGGTCGCGACGCGGTGCGGCTGGTGGCGAGCGAACCCGCCGAGCACGCGCTGCTGCTCGAACGCGCGGATCCCGGCCGCTCCGCCCGATCGGCCGACGTCGAAGGCGCGCTTCCGTTGCTGGGCGGGCTGTTGCGGCGCATGGCCGTGCCGGCGCCGGACGGCCTGCGCCGCGTTTCCGCCGTGGCCGCGGGCATCCGCGAAACGCTCACCGAACGCTGGGACGCCGCCGAGCACCCGTTCCCGCGCTCGCTGGCTGACCGCGTCGAGCACCTGGCGGGCGAGCTGAGCGAACTGGCCGACCCGTACCTGGTCAACCGCGAACTGGCCTACCGCAAGGTGCTCGCCGCCGACCGCGCGCCGTGGCTGGTGATCAGCCCGCGCGCGGTCGCCGGGCCGCTGGAGTTCCAGGTGGCGCCGCTGCTGTGGACCCGGCTCGACGAGATCGGCGGGCGCACCGCGGTGCTGCGGCAGTTCCGCCGGCTGGTGGTGGCGGCCGGGCTGGACCGCGACCTCGCCCGGTCGTGGACCGTGGTGCGCTCGGCCGACCACCTGCTGACCGGGCTGGCCGCGGGCTACACCGAGGAACCGGTCCGGTGCCGCCTGCTGCTCGACACCTTCTCCGGCGCCCGCTAGGGCGTGAACGCGCCCTAACCCTTGACCGAGCCGGTCAGCCCGCCCACGATCCGGCGTTCGGCCAGCATGAAGAAGCCCAGTGCCGGGATCATCGACAACGCGGTGAACGCCAGCACCCGCGCGGTGTCCTGCGAGTACTGCGACTGGAAGGTGGCCACGCCCAGCGGCAGCGTGAAGTTGCCGGAGTCGTTGAACACCAGCAGCGGCAGCAGGTACGCGTTCCAGCTGGTGACGAACGCCAGCACGGCCACCGTGGTCAGCGCGGGCATCGACAGCGGCAACAGGATCCGCCAGAAGAAACCGACCCGCGTCGCGCCGTCGAGCACCGCCGCGTCCTCGATCTCCGCCGGGATGGCGCGCATGAACGGCCGCAGGATCACGATGGTCACCGGCAGCGAGAACGCGGCCTCCGGCAGCGCCACGCCCAGCGGGTTCTCCAGCATGTCGAGCTGCCTCAGCAACAGGTACAGCGGGAGCGTCGCCACGCCGAGCGGGAACAGCAGCCCGAGCGTGAACAGCGTGTACCACCCCTCCCGGCCCCGGAAGGAGTACCGCGACAACGCGAACGCCGCCATCGAGCCCAGCGCCACCGCGAGCGTGGTGGCCACCACCGCGATCAGCAGGCTGTTGCCGAGAAAGGTCCAGAACTCCGGTGAGGTCAGGATCTCCCGGTAGTTGTCCCACACCCAGGGCCCCGGCAGCCCGGCCGGGTCCGCGTTGATCTGCTCGGTGGTGCGGAACCCGCCGAGGATGACAAAAACCAGTGGTACCACGGTGATCCCGACGATCAGGATCGCCACCAGGTACGCCACCGACTGCCGTTTCATCGGCTCACCGCCCCTTCGGTGTCGCGCCGCAGCGCGAATCGCTGGTACAGCAGGGCGAAGGTGAAGCAGATGATGAACAACAGCACCGCCACCGCGCTGCCGAACCCGAACTCGTAGCGCTTGAACCCGTGGTCGATCAGGTAGGTGGCCATCGTGGTCGAGGCGTTGGCCGGCCCGCCGAGCGTCATGATCCACACCAGGTCGAACAACTGCAGCGAGCCGATCACCGACAGGAAGATCCAGATCCGCACGGTCGGGCCGAGCAGCGGCAGGATCACGTGCCGGGTGGTCTGCCACGACGTCGCGCCGTCCAGCGCGGCCGCCTCCTTCAGCTCGGCGGGAATGCCCTGGAGCCCGGCCAGCAGCAGGATGATGCCGAACCCGATGTACTTCCAGGTGATCACCACAAACAGGGTGAACAGCACCAGGTCGGGGTCGGCCAGCCACTGCCGCACCAGCCCGCCCATCCCGGCCGCGCGCAGCACCTGGTCGGCGAACCCGCCCGGCTGCAGGATGAGCAGCCAGATCACCGCGGTGATCGCCTCCGAGAGCACGTACGGCGCGAAGACGATCACCCGCAGGAACGCCCGGCCGCGCAGCCGCCGGTTGAGCAGCAGCGCCAGCGCGATGCTCAGCGGCAGTTGCACCACCAGCGACAGCACGGCGATGACCACGTTGTGCCACACCGCGTTCTGGAACACCGAGCCGGTCAGCGCGTCCAGGTAGTTCTTGAAGCCGGCGAAGTCGTCGAGCGAGGTGAACCCGGTCCAGTTGTAGAGGCTGTAGTACACCGCCAGCACCATCGGCACCAGCACGAACCCGATGAACAGCACCAGGGCCGGGCCGAGGAACAGGATCAGTTCGAGCTTCCGGCGCAGGTCCGAGGACACCGCGCTCCCTCGTGGACGGGCACCGCGCTTTCGCGAACGGAGCATGTCACTTGTTCCCCGCGGCTGCCGAGTTCACGGCCTGCACGATCGTCTCCGGTGTGCCCTGACCGGCGAAGAAGTTCGCGATGGCGTCGTTGAGCGCCTGGCCGACGCTGGTCGGCAGCGCGATGTCGAAGTAGGTCTGCCGGTGCGGCGCCTGCTGCGTGTACTCGAACACCGACTTGAGCGAGTCGGTGGTCAGCGCCTGCGCCGCGGCCGGGTTGACCGGCAGTCCCGCTCCGACAGCGGCGAGCTTCTCCTGCACCGGGGTGCTGGTCAGGTACTGGAGGAACTTCGCGCAGGCCGCCCCGGCGCGCTTGGTGCACGAGAAGCCGTCACCACCGGCGAGCACCGCGCCGGGCGCGCCCTCGCCACCGGCGACGGCCGGGAACGGGAACCAGCCGAGCTTCGAGTTCAGGTCCTTGTCCGAGGTGAGCGCGGACATCGTGTCCGGGTCCCAGTCACCCTGCAGTTCCATCGCGGCCTGGCCGTTCGCCACCAGACCGGCCGAACTGCCCGCCCCCTGCTGTGCCGGGGTGCCGACAAAACCGGGCTGGAAGGGCTGGGTGTCGAGGAACGCCTTGAGGTCCTGACCGGCGCGCAGCCAGCACGGGTGCTCCATGCGCACGGTCTCGACGGCCTTCTTCAGCTCTTCCGGCGCGCAGTGCCGGGTGGCGAGATAGCCCCAGTAGAACGCGTCCGGCCAGCGGTCCTTGCCACCGATCGCGATCGGCGCCACCCCGGCGGCCTTGAGCTTGGCCACCGCTTCGTTCAACTGCTCCATCGTGGCCGGGGGCGTGGTGATGCCGGCGTTGGCGAAGATGTCCTTGCGGTACCAGAAACCCACCGTGTGCCCGACGTAGGGCACGCCGTACTGCTTGCCGCCGTCCGCCCAGTCCTGGGCGATCGGGCCGAGCGAACCGATCCACGGCGAGGTCTGCTCGGTGATGTCGGCGACCTTGCCCGACGGCAGCTGGCCCTTGCCGTTGCCACCGCCCCACTGCTGGTAGATGTCCGGCGGGCTGTCCGACTGCAGTGCCAGCGGGATCTTGGTCTGGAACTGCTCGTTCTGCACCGGCTCGATCTTGAAGCTCACCCCCGGGTTGGCGGCCTGGTAGTCGGCGGCGATCTGCTCCCACACCGCTTTCCGCGTGTCGGTGGTGCCGTTGTGCCACCAGGTGAAGGTGACGGGTCCGTCCGCGTTCTCCGCCGTGTCGCCCCCACCGCCGCAGGCGGTGAGGGCGACCGCGGTGACCGCGGTGAGAAGGAAGGCGCAAACGTTCCGGAATCGGCGCATGGTGGTCCACTCCTGACGACTTCGGCCGAGCTGGACCGGGCTGGCAGCACTGGCGCAGCCCAGGTTGGCTAGAGAGTCTGGCCCGAGGTCAAGGCCGTGTCAATCGTTGTCGATAACGTTTTACAGAGCTACGCTGTGCCGGTGCAGCCAAGCTCCCGTGTGACCATCAGGGACGTCGCCGAGCGCGCCGGCGTCTCCGTGGCGACCGTGTCCAAAGTGCTCAACCAGCGGTACGGCGTCGCCGCCGCCACCTCCGCGCGCGTGCGTTCGGTGATCGAGGAACTGGGGTACGAGGCCAGCCTGGTCGCCCAGAGCCTGCGCAACCACCGGACCAACGTGATCGGCATCCTGGTGGCCGATCTCGAACCGTTCAGCACCGAGCTGCTCAAGGGCGCGGCCGACGCGATCCGCGGTTCGGGCTTCGAACTCGTCGTCTACTCGGCGGGCGGGCGCACCGACGACAAGGCGGGCTGGGAACGCCGGTACCTGTCGCGGCTGAGCGGCACCCTGGTCGACGGTGCGCTGCTGGTCACCCCGGCGGCCGCGCTCGAGCCGCGCGAGGGCACGCCGGTGGTCGCCGTCGATCCGCACACCGGCTCCGCCGAGCTGCCCACCATCGACTCGGACAACCTGCGTGGCGCGCAGCTGGCCGTGGAACACCTGCTGGCACTGGGCCACCGCCGGATCGCGCTGCTCACCGGGCGCCCCGACCTGCAGTCCGCGCAGCTGCGCGAAACCGGCTACCGGCGTGCGCTGGCCACCGCGGGCGTGCCGGTGGATGAGGAGCTGGTGCAGGTCGGCGCGTACGACCCGGAGATCTCCGCGGCCTCGGCGCGGCGCCTGCTGGACTCGGCATCCCGGCCGACGGCGATCTTCGCGGCGAACGACCTGTCGGCCATCGCCACCGTCGAGGCCGCGCGGGCGCTCGGCCTGCGCGTGCCGGAAGACCTGTCGGTGGTCGGCTTCGACAACATCCCCGAGTCGGTGCTGTGCGTGCCCCCGCTGACCACCGTCGAGCAGCCCATCCGCGAAATGGGCCGCCGCGCGATCGAACTCCTCATCCCGCTGATCAACGGCGAACAGCCCGAAACCACGCACGTCACGCTGGACACCCGGCTCGTCGTGCGCCAGTCGACCCGACAGGTGGAGCAGTCGTGACCCTCGATCCCGCGCGCACCGAGCTTTGGCGCGATCCCGCCGCCGCCCCCGCCGACCGGGTGGCCGACCTGATGGCCAGGATGACCACGCGCGAGAAGCTGGCGCAGCTGTTCGGCGTCTGGATCGGCATCGACGCCGCCGGCGAGATGGCCCCGCACCAGCACGACTTCGCCATCGAGCCGGGTGACTGGGACCGGCTGGTCGGAGCCGGTATCGGCCAGCTGACCAGGGTGTTCGGCACCCGGCCGGTGGAGCCGCTGATCGGCGCGCGCGGGCTGGCCCGCACCCAGCGCGAGGTGATGGCCGCCAGCCGGTTCGGCATCCCGGCGCAGGTGCACGAGGAGTGCCTGACCGGGCTGGCCGCGTGGCGCGCCACGGTGTACCCGTCGCCGCTATGCTGGGGCGCTGCTTTCGACCCGGCACTGGTCGAGCGCGTGGGTGTCCACATCGGACGGTCGATGCGGCGGCTCGGCGTGCACCAGGGCATGGCACCGGTGCTGGACGTGGCGCGTGACCTGCGGTGGGGCCGGGTCGAGGAGACCATCGCCGAGGACCCGTACCTGGTCGGCACGATCGGCTCGGCGTATGTGCGCGGGCTCGAATCGACGGGCGTGGTCGCCACGCTGAAGCACTTCGCCGGGTACTCCTCGTCGAAGGCGGGCCGGAACCTGGCGCCGGTGTCGATCGGCGCGCGGGAACTGGCCGACGTGTTGCTGCCGCCGTTCGAAATGGCGTTGCGCGCGGGTGCCCGGTCGGTGATGAACGCCTACACCGACAACGACGGCCTGCCCGCCGCGGCCGATCCGGGGCTGCTGACCACGCGGCTGCGCGAGGTCTACGGGTTCACCGGCACGGTGGTCGCCGACTACTTCTCGGTTTCGTTCCTGCGCACGCTGCACGGGGTCGCGGGCACCAGGGCCGAGGCCGCCGCGCAGGCGCTAGCCGCCGGGATCGACGTCGAACTGCCGACGGTCGACTGCTTCGGCGCGCCGCTGCTGATGGCGCTGGAATCGGGTGAGGCCGAGGTCGCGCTGGTCGACCGCGCGCTGGAACGGGTGCTGCGGCAGAAGTGCGAACTCGGGCTGCTCGACCCGGGCTGGTCACCCGATCCCGAGGTGCTCGCCGACGGCCGCGCCGAACTCGACGACGCCGAGTCGCGGGCGCTCGCGCGTGAACTGGCCCAGCGGTCGATCGTGTTGCTGCGCAACGAAGACGCCCTGCCGCTGGCACCGGGCAGGCGGCTCGCGGTGATCGGCCCGCGTGCCGACGACCCCGGCGCGATGCTGGGTTGCTACTCGTTCCCGATGCACGTCGGTGTGCACCACCCGGACGTGCCGATGGGCATCGAGGTGCCCACCGTGCGGGAGGCGCTCAGCGCCGACCACGACGTGACCTACGCGCTGGGCTGCCCGGTCGAGGGCGGCGAGGACGGCGGGATCGCCGAGGCCGCGCGGGTCGCCGCCGACGCCGAGATCTGCGTGGTGGTGCTGGGTGACCGGGCCGGGTTGTTCGGTGGCGGCACCTCCGGCGAGGGCTGTGACGTCGCGGATCTGCGGTTGCCGGGCAGGCAGGAGGAACTGCTCGAAGCCGTGCTGGCCACCGGCACACCGGTGGTGCTGGTGCTGCTGAGCGGGCGTCCGTACGAGCTTTCGCGTCAGGCCGACCGGCTCGCCGCCATCGTCTGCGGTTTCTACCCCGGCGAGGAGGGCGGGTCCGCGCTGGCCGACGTGCTCAGCGGCCGGGTGAACCCGTCGGGACGGCTGCCGGTGAGCTTCCCGGCGGCCGGGGCGACCCAGCCCGCCACCTATCTCGCCGCGCCGCTGGCCACCCGGAGCGAGGTCAGCACGGTCGACCCGACCGCGTTGTTCCCGTTCGGGCACGGGCTTTCCTACGCGCCGGTCAGCTGGGGCGAGGTCACCGGCGACGAGGAATGGCGCACCGACGGGGTGTTCCGGCTGTCGGTCCCGCTGCGGAACGACACCGATCGCGACAGCACCGAGGTGGTCCAGGTGTACCTGCACGACCCGGTGGCCGAATGCGTGCAGCCGGTGCAGCGCCTGATCGCGGCGGCGCGGGTGGACCTGGCGCCCGGTGAGGCGCGGACCGTGCGGTTCGGGCTGCACGCGGACCTGACCTCCTACACCGGCCGCGCCGGGCGGCGGCAGGTCGATCCGGGTGAGGTCGAGCTGCGGATCGGCGCGTCCAGCACGGACATCCGCACGACGCTCGCGCGCGTGCTGACCGGCCCCCGGCGCGAGGTCGGCTTCGACCGGGTCCTCTCCCCCGAGATCGACTAGCCCATGTCACGAATGTGGCTTTCGAGACGTTGCGCGTCTCGAAAGCCACATTCGTGACAGTCGCTACGGGTTGATCCTGGTGTAGGCGGGCTTCGGTTTCAGTGACTCGTCGAAGAGGCAGGCGGCGCCTTCACCGGGGAAGGTGCCCGGCACCCACGAATGCCGGTCGGTGAAGCCCCAGGTGGTGAACTCCACGCAGCGGCCCACCGCCTGGCAGGCGTCCCACGCCTGGTCGAAGTAGTCGGCCTGCTTGCTCAGCTTCGCCGCGTCCGCGGGCAGCTGGATGCGCACGTCGGCCTCGGTGATGGCCACGTCCACGCCCAGGTCGGCAAAGCGCTGCAGGTTCGCCTGGAATCCGCCGGGAAAGCCGTACTGCGTGGACAGGTGCGTCTGGAAGCCTGCGCCCTCCACCGGAACCCCTTGCTGGCGCAGGGATTTCACCAGCTCGTACATCGCGTTGCTCTTGGCGCCCTGCCATTCGACGTTGTAGTCGTTGATGTACAGCTTCGCGCCCGGGTCGGCCTGCTTCGCCCAGCGGAAGGCGTCGGCGATGTAGCCGTCGCCGAGCTTCTGCCGGAAGATCGAGTCGCGGAGCGTGCCGTCCTCGTTGAACACCTCGTTCACCACGTCCCACGCGCGGATCTTGCCCTGGTACCTGGTCATCACCGTGGTGATGTGCTGCTGCACGGCCGCGCGCAGCTCGCCGGCGGACAGGTTGTTCAACCAGCCGGGATACTGGTTGTGCCAGACGAGCGTGTGCCCGCGCACGGATTTCCCGTTCTGCCGCGCGTAGTTCACGATCGAGTCCGCGGCGGACCAGTTGTACTGGCCGCGGTTGGGCTCCAGGCTCGCCCACTTCATCTCGTTCTCGGGCGTCACGCTGTCGAACTCGCGGGTCAGCGTGGTGCGGTAGTCGGCTTCGTTCGCCAGTGCCGTGGCGGGCACCGCGCTGCCGACGTACCGGCTGGTGATGTCCTTCAGCGGCGGTGCCGCCGACGCCGGGGCCGCCTGCCAGGTGATCAGGCAGGCGCCGAGCGCCAGTACCGCGGCCCACCGTTGTATGGTTCGCGCCATCGTCGTAGCTCCTTCTCGGGGGCACTACGGTGGCGGCAGGTCGATGTTGACAGGCCGGGCCACGGATGGTCAAGAACTTTCGAAATACTCGCCGAAAGTATCGAACACTGGACAACGGCGTAGACTGCCCGCCATGCCAGTGGAATCCGAGCGGAAGCCGGGCAGCGAACCGGCCCAGGGCAAGGTCACCATCGCCCAGATCGCGGTGGAGGCCGGGGTCTCCATCCCGACAGTTTCGAAGGTGGTCAACGGGCGCACCGACGTGGCCGCGGCCACCAGGGAGCGGGTCGAGGAGATCATCCGCCGCCACGGTTACCAGCGCCGCAGCGACGAGCGCGCCCGCCGGTCCAACCTGCTCGAGCTGATGTTCCACGAGCTGGAGAGCATCTGGGCGCTGGAGATCATGCGCGGCGTCGAGCAGGTGGCCAGCGAGCACGACCTGGCCGTGGTGCTTTCGGAGTCGCAGGGCAGGCTCACGCCCGGCCGCGGCTGGCTGGAGAAGGTGCTCGCGCGGCGGCCGATCGGCGTGGTGTCGGTGTTCTCCGACCTCAGCGCCGACCAGCTGGCGAAGCTGGAGTCGCGGAACATCCCGGTGGTGGTGGTCGACCCGGTCGGCGAACCGGGTGAACGCACCTATTCGATCGGCGCCACCAACTGGAACGGCGGGCTGATCGCCACGCGGCACCTGATCGAACTCGGTCACCGCCGCATCGCCGTGATCGGCGGTCCGGAACGCGTGCTGTGCAGCCGCGCGCGGGTCGACGGGTACCGCGCCGCGCTCGACACCGCCGGGCTGCCGGTGGACCCGGCGCTGGTGCGGTACGGCGATTTCCACGTCGAAGCCGGGCGGGCGCAGCTCACC
Organism: Amycolatopsis albispora; assembly: GCF_003312875.1. Classification (NCBI taxonomy): domain Bacteria; kingdom Bacillati; phylum Actinomycetota; class Actinomycetes; order Pseudonocardiales; family Pseudonocardiaceae; genus Amycolatopsis; species Amycolatopsis albispora. Next base: position 1,331,588 of record NZ_CP015163.1, on the reverse strand, counting down.
GAACTGCTCCGGCTGGAGGACCGGCCGACCGCGGTTTTCGCGGGCAGCGACCTGCAGGCCTTCGGCGTTTACGAAGCCGCCCGCGCGGCCGGGCTGCGCATTCCGGACGACCTGAGCGTGATCGGCTTCGACGACCTCCCGGTGGCGGGCTGGGTCGGGCCGCCGCTGACCACCATCCGGCAGCCGCTGCAGGAAATGGCGGCGGCGGGCGCCCGCCTGGTGCTGTCGCTGGCCCGCGGTGAGGAAGCCGAGCACCGGCGGGTGGAACTGGCGACCAGCCTGGTGGTCCGGGCGAGCACCGCCCCACCCGCGCGCTGACCCGGTTTTCGAAACTGTTTCGACGGCGTATTCCCTTTATTCATGAGCCTTGACGGGCTTGGCGGCCCATTCTAGGGTCGAATTGTCAGGGCACCGCTTCGAAACTATCGAAATGAGGGCTCGATGCGGACGTACCGGGTGGCCGTGGTCGGGACCGGCGGTATCGCCGAAGCAGCACACGTACCCGCCATCCGGGCCGCCGGTGAGCGCGCGAAACTGGTCACCGCGGTGGACGCCGATCCCGCCCGTTTGGCGGTGTTCCAGCAGAAAACCGGCGTTCCGGTGGCCTATCAGTCGCTGAAGTCGATGCTTCGCACGGAAAAGCCGGATCTGGTGCAGGTGTGCACGCCGCCCGCCACGCACGCCGATATCGCGATCACCTGCCTGGAAGCGGGTGCGTGGGTGCTGCTGGAAAAGCCGCCCGCGTTGTCGCTGGCCGAATACGACCGCATTTCCGCGGCCGAAGCCGACGGCGGGCCGTTTGCGAGCGTGGTTTTCCAGCACCGTTTCGGCTCCGGCGCGCGGCACGCGCGGAACCTGATCGAAAGCGGTGCGCTCGGCAGGCCGCTGGTGGCTCTCTGCCACACCACCTGGTTCCGCGATCAGTCCTATTTCGACGTTCCGTGGCGCGGGAAATGGGCCACCGAGGGCGGCGGGCCGACGATGGGCCACGGCATCCACCAGATCGACCTGCTGCTGGCGCTGCTCGGCGAATGGACCGAGGTGCGCGCGATGGCGGCCAGGCTGGACCGCACGATGGAGACCGAGGACGTGTCGATGGCGATCGTGCGGTTCGCCAGTGGTGCGATGGCGTCCATTGTGAACAGTGTGCTGTCGCCGCGGGAGGAGAGCTACCTCCGGCTGGACCTGACCGAGGCGACGGTCGAAGTCACCCATCTGTACGGCTACCACAACACCGATTGGCGGTACACGCCCGCGCCGCACGTGACCGACGAGCGGCTGATCAGGTCGTGGTCGGCGGTGCCGGAGGACGTCGGCAGCTCGCATTCGGCGCAGCTGCCGCACCTGCTGGACGCGATGGACCGCGGGCAGCGGCCACCGCTGTCCGGCGCCGAAGGGCGGGCCGCGCTCGAACTGATCACCGCGCTGTACCGGTCGGCGTTCACCGGAACGCCGGTCACCCGGGAGCAGCTGGAGCCCGGCGACGTGTTCTACCACCGGATGAACGGGGACGTGAAACTGTGAAGCTGGCCGATGGGGACGGTGCGTTCACCGTGTCGGAAGGCGGCGTGGAGCTGCTGCGGTACACCTACCGGCCGGACATCGCCGAGTTCGAGTGCCCGAGCCCGAGTTTTCACCCGCTGCGCACCCTGGACGGCGACGTGGTCACCGGCAACCGGCCGCACGACCACCGGTGGCACAAGGGCCTGGCGATGACGGCGTCCCACCTGGACGACCAGAACTTCTGGGGCGGGGTCAGCTACGTGCGTGACCAGGGGTACCAGGTGCTGCCGAACGTGGGCTCGCTGGTGCACCGCGATTTCCTCGCGCTGGCACCGGAACGGGTGGTCGAGGAGATCGACTGGGTCACCGCGGCCGGGCAGAAGTGGATCGCCGAGCGGCGGACCATGTCGTTCACCGCCGAGCCGGGCGCGTGGACGCTGGACTTCACCTCGGAGCTGCGGAATGTGCGGGACACCGCGCTGGAGTTCGGCAGCCCGACCGTGCACGGGCGGGAGCTGGCCGGGTACTGCGGTTTCTTCTGGCGGGGTCCGCGTTCGTTCGAGCACGGCGAGGTGCTCGCCTCGGATGGCCAGTCGGGCCCGGAACTGATGGGGCGGGCGGCTTCGTGGCTGGCCTACCTCGGCACGCACGACGAGGTGGACCACACCTCGACGCTGCTGTTCACCCCTTCGCCGGCGAACCCGGAATGGCGGTGGTTCGTGCGGAATTCGCCGTATGCCGTGGTGAACCCTTCGGTGGCTTTCTACGATCCGCTGCACCTGGGGGCCGGGGACACGCTGCACCTGCGCTACCGCCTGCTCATCGGCAACGGCTCCTGGCCACGGGAAAAGCTGGACGCACGGGCCTCCTCCTACACCTGGTAGGGCACCCGGCCCCACACTGCCCGGCGCGGCCCGGGTGGACACGAATGTGGCTTTGGGGGCGGATTTCGCCCTGTCGTGTCTCGGGAGATCTGTCGCAGTGTTGTCTCGGTTGTTGTGACACATGTTAGGCGGCGGGGGTGAGGGTGCCTTGCCAGTCTTTGGTGTGGTCGAGGTGGGTGTGGCCGATGGGGTGGCCGTGGCTGGTGTAGGCGGTGATCCGGTCGCCGTCGCGGATGATGGTGATGGTGTTGCCGGTGTGTTCGCGGCCGATGAGTAGGCGTTTTCGGTGTCCGAGATAGATGGTGCCGAGTTTGCTGACGGTGAGCCGGTGGATGGTGGCGTCGGTTTGGACGGGCGGGTGGGTGGGGCCGCCGTGGTGTTCGGCGTGGGTCCAGGCGTGGTGCGGGGTGTGGCGGCCGAGCGCGCTGTGCCCGCGGCGGGTGTTGTAGTAGTCGCGGTAGGTGTCGAGCAGTGTTTGCAGGCTGGTCAGGGTGGTTGGTGGGTGGGGTTGGCGAGCCAGCCATTTTTTGAGGGTTTGATGGTGGCGTTCGACTTTGCCGCAGGTTTGCGGGTGGTAGGGGCTGGAGTGGATCAGGCGGGCGCCGGTGGTGGTGACGGTGCGGGCGAACTGGGTGGGGCCGGCGTGTGGGTGCCGGGGATGGGCGGTGAAGGCGGGGCCGTTGTCGGAGAGCACGATCGCGGGTGGGCCGTGCTCGGTGAACGCGGCACTGATCGCGGTGCAGGCCGCCGCGGCGGTTTCCGACCGGGCTGCCTGGCAGGCCAGCAGCATGCGGGTGCAATCGTCGAGCACATCGAAGACCACGGCCTTGCTGCCGTCGGCGAGCACGATCTCGGTGGCGTCGATCTGGTAGCAGTCCCGGGGCCGGGCATAGCTGAACCGCCGCCAGGACGACCGCGGCCGTTTACGGGGGTTGCTGACCAGCAGGCCTTTCCGGTCCAGGACGCGGTTGATCGTGGCCCGCGACGGCACCGGCCAGCCCTGTCCCGCCCAGTCCCGCTCGGCCGCGAGCACCTCGAGCCGGTCATGGATGAAATCCGCGCCGTTGTCCGGCGCCAGTTCCTGGCGTAACCGCACGATCTGAGCCACCACCGGCTCCGCGGTGGCGTGCGGGACAGTGACCGGACGCCGGGACCGAGGGCTCCACTGTCCCTCGGCCCGGGCCCGTTCCCGATGCCGGTAAAACGTGCGCCGGTCAACACCGTTGACCCGGCACCACTCCGACACGTTCCCGACATCAGCCCCCGCAGCCACCACCGCATCCATCAGATGCATCATCGCCCGTTTCCGCGCCATGGCCAGCCACCACAACGCCGTCCAGGCAACAGACCCCGCAGCATCACCCACCCAGGGTGTGTCACTTGCTCAGAGACACAACCTGTGTCACATCAGCTGAGACTGAACAGGGCGGATTTCGCCCCGAAAGCCACATTCGTGTCCGGCAGCGGAGGCCTCCCCTGCCACGGGCCGCCGTCGCGCGCACTCGGCTCGAGAGGCCGACGTGTCACGAATGTGGCTTTCGAGACGCCAAACGTCTCGAAAGCCACATTCGTGACACCGGCCTGGCCCCTACTGCGCGGCCAGGGCTTCTTCGAATTCGGCGCGTACCTTGTCGCCGCCGGTGGTGCGCCATTGGGTGAGGGTTTCGTCCCAGGAGGAGACCGGTTTCCGGCCGGACAGGATGTCGTTCTGCGCGTCGTTGATCATGGTGCCCAGCTGCCCCTGCTTGCGCGACCAAGTGTCCGAGAACAGGCTCAGCGTCGGGTCCGGCACCGAAGTCGGCACCACCGAGGCCTGGTAGTCGTAACAGGCCTTCGTCGCCTCCGCGTTGCCCGGCACGAACAGCACGTCCGGAGCGTCCACAATGTACCGGATGCCGAGCACGGTCTGCGAAACCCCGGCCTGCGTCTGCCGCGGCCCGCCGCCCTCCATCGTGTAGTGCGTGCCGGGCACGCCGTACTTGCGGAACAGGTACTCCTCGGTGCCGAACGGCGCGGCCAGCCAGTCGGCGATCTTCAGCAGCCGCCGGATCCGGCCCTCGTCGGCCTTCTTCAGCACGGTGAAGTTGTTCGTCGCCTGCGCCTGCCAGGTGCCGGCGAACCCACCACCGTGGTACAGCGGCGGGCGCATCCCGGAAATCCGGAACCCCGGCCCGGCCACGTTCTCCGCGTAGTACTGCGGCCACGCGGTGTACCGGTCCGTGTTGAGCAACGCGCTGCCCGCGTTGAACCACTTCTTCACCGGCGCGTTGTTCGTGGTGCTGTCCGGGTGCACCACCCCGTCCGCGAACAACTGCGCCGTGTCCGCCAGCGCCTGCTTGAACTCCTCGTATTCGAACTTGCTCTTCAGCTTCCCGCCCTCCTCCCGCCACCGGAACGGCAGGCCGAGCATCTGCGAGACGAAGTCCAGCGGCCCACCGGCCAGCGCCCACCGCCCGGCCCGCTCGTCGGTCACCTGACGGCACACGGCACGGAACTCGGCGAAGTTCGCCGGGTTCGGGTTCGCGCCCAACTGCCCGAACAGGTCGTCGCGGCGGAACATCAGGCTGCCCGCGATGCCGCGCGCCACCGGCAGGCCGTAGATCCCGCCGTTGTACCGGCAGTCCTTCCACGCCGCGGTCGGCAGGTTCGCCAGGAACGGGTACTCCTTGACCGCGTCACCGCCGAGGTACGGCGTGAGGTCCTGGCACTTGCCGGCCAGCCACGCGGGCAGGTTCGCCACGCCGGCGGGCAGCCCGTTCGGCGTGTACAGCGCGGGCACGATGAAGTCGGGCAGGTCGTCCCCGGCGACCAGGGTGGCGAACTTCGTCGGCATGTCCGAGTTCGGCACGATGGTCAGCCGCAGGTCGGCGTTCAGCCGTCTGTTCAGCTCCTGCCAGTACGGGTTCTGGTCCACCGCGGGCGGCACCGGCGAACTCGTCAGCACGAACGCCGACACCGGCGAGCCGTCACCTGGCGGCCCGTCGAAGGCACGCACCGGCGGCTCGGGATAGCTGAGGAAACCGTTCAGCAGCCCCTGTTCGTTGCCCGGCAGGTCCGGCTTGACCCCGGTGTAGGGCACATACGCCGGTAGCTGCGTGTCGGCCACGGTCTGCTGCGTCGCCGCGCCGTTGCCACCGCTGCTGCACGCGCTCAGCACGGCGGGTGCGGCGACGGTGGCGAGGGTGCCGGTGAGGAACAGCCGGCGGTTCATCGCGTTCATCGGATTCTCCTTCGGTGGGTTCAGCCCTTCACCGCGCCGATCAGCACCCCCTTGGTGAAATGGCGCTGCACGAACGGATAGACCAGCAGGACCGGCACGATCGAAAGCACCAGGATGGCCATCTGCACGGCTTCGGCGGGCGGCAGTTCGCCGCCGGCGCCGAGCTGGTCCACCCCGAGCTGGGACTGGTTGACCACGTAGGTCCGCAGCACCAGCTGCAGCGGCCACTTCGCGGTGTCGTTGAGGTAGAGCAGGGCGCTGAAGAACGAGTTCCAGTAGGCCACCGCGTAGAACAACGCGATCACCGCGAGCACCGCCTTGCTCATCGGCAGCACGATCCGCCACAGGATCAGCCCGTCCCCGGCGCCGTCCACGCGCGCGCTGTCGATGATCTCGCCGGGCAGTTCCATGAAGAACGCGCGCAGCACGATCACGTTGAACACGTTCACCAGCACCGGCAGGATCAGCGACCAGTAGCTGTCCAGCAGCCCGAGGTTCTTCACGATCAGGTAGCTCGGGATGATGCCGGGGGTGAACAGCAGCGGCATCAGCACCAGCAGCAGGAACGGCCGGTGCAGCACGGTCCCGCGGCGGCTCAGCCCGTAGGCGAGCAGCGTGGTCGCGGTCAGGCTCAGCAGCGTGCCGACCACCGTCACGAAGAGGCTCACCAGCACCGCCCTGGTGACCACGCCACCGGACAGGATGGCCTGGTAGGCGTCGAAGTTGAGCGAGCGCGGGATGAGCACGAACCCACCGGCGTTGGTCACGTCCTCGCGGGTGGCCAGGCTGGTGGACACGATGCCGACGAAGGGCACCACCACCGCCGCGCAGCACACCGTGAGCACCACGGCCTTGACCGCCCTGGCGAGCACGGACGGCTTTTCGAGCGCGCTCATCGCTGGTAGACCCCCTGCTCGCCGAACCGGTGCGCCAGCTTGTTCGCGCCGAGCACCAGCGCCACCCCGACCAGCCCCTTGACCAGGCCGACCGCCGCGCTCACCCCCCAGCTGCCCGCGAGAATGCCGTTGTTGTAGACGTAGGTGTCCAGCACTTCGCTCGCCTCGGCTCCGACCGCCGCCTGTTGCAGGATGATCTGCTCGAAGCCGACGGTCAGCGCGTCGCCGAGGCGCAGGATGAGCAGCAGCACGATGATGCCGCGCAGGCCGGGCAGGGTGACGTGCCACAGCTGGCGCCAGCGGCCCGCGCCGTCCATCGCCGACGCCTCGTACAGCGTGGTGTCTATTCGCGACAGTGCGGCCAGGAACAGGATGGTGGCCCAGCCCGCGTCCTTCCACAGCACCTGGCTGGTGATCAGCGCCTTGAACAGCTCCGGCGAGCCGATCACGTTCACCGTGCCGAGATCGTGCTCGCGCAGGAAACTGTTGAGCAGCCCCGAATCCCCGAGCATCTGCTGGAAGATCGCCACCACGATCACCCAGGACAGGAAGTGCGGCAGGTAGAGCACGCTCTGCACGATCCGCTTGAGCCGCTCGGAGAGCAGGCTGTCCAGCAGCAGCGCCAGCGCGATCGGCACCGGGAACACCACCACCACCTGGAGCAGGGTGATCACCAGGGTGTTGGTCAGCGCGTTGAGGAAAGCCGGGTCGCCGCCGAAGACCACGTCGAAGTTGTCCAGCCCGACCCACGGGCTTTCCAGGATGCCGAGATAGGGCTGGTAGTCCTTGAACGCGATCACGTTGCCGAGCAGCGGCACGTAGTGGAACACCACCAGCAGGGTGATGCCGGGCAGCGCGGCGAGCACCAGGAACCGGTCCCGCGCGAACCGCTGGCGGCGGCTGGGTCCGGTTCGTGCGGTCACGCCGTCCTCCTTGACGCTGTTTCCGGAAAGTATCGGAAACTATCGCGACCAAAAACTAACCGCCGCACTCATGGACGTCAAGGATTCGGACAACTACCTTGTGACAAGCGGGAATAACGGATCGGCCTATTCGAAAGTTTCGAATAGGCCGATCAGGGGAAGCGCTTTCAGCGCCCCGGTCACCAACGAGCGAGGAGGAGGTGCATCGACTCGGTGGTGTTGTCCGCGACGGCCCGCGCGGCGGCCGCGGCGTCACCGGCGGCCACCGCGTCGACGATCGCCGCGTGCTCGGCGGCCGATCGGCGGCGTTCCCGGTCACCGGCGAAGTAGACGTGCTCGTACCGGCGGATGTTCCGCCACAGCCCGCCGATCAACGCGATCAGCCGGGCGTTGCCGCAGCGGGAAACCACGGTCCGGTGGAACTCGGCGTCCAGTTCGTGCGCCCGCGCGGCTTCGGTGGCGGCGGCGAACGCGGTGTTGAGTTCGGCGAGTTCCGGTGCCAGGCCACGCAAAGCCGGTCCGGTGGTGGACACGGCCAGCGCTTCGAGCTGCGCGATGATCGGATAGGTTTCGCGCACCTCCGCCGCGCTGAGCGGGGCCGCCAGGAAACCGCGGCCGCGGTCGAAGCGGACCAGGCCACCGCCTTCCAGGCGCAGCAAGGCTTCCCGCACCGGCGTGCGGCTGACGCCGAGTTCCGCCGCGACAGCGCTTTCGTTGATCCGCTCCCCCGGCGCGATCTCCGCGGCCAGGATGCGGTCCCGCAGCAGTTCTTCGAGTTCGGCTCGGTTCATCGCGCCTCTTCGACGAGCCGGGCGACCAGCTCGGCGGCCTCGCTGTCGGTGAACGCCGCCGTCGAGCTGCCCGTCCCGACCTCGGCCATGGCCAAGCCGGGAACCGGCGTTTCGGTGAAGTGGGCGAACAACCAGACGTTCTCCCGCTCCAGCAGTTTCCGGTTCGCCGCGGTGAGCCGGTCGGGCGTGCCCGGCAGGTACACCTGGAAAGCGTTGGTGTGCGGTGGTTCCGGCGCGACACGCACGCCGGGGACGCGGGCCAGCGCGGCGGCGAGCCCGAGCGCGCGTTCCCGGTATTCCGCCATTCTCGGCAGGTGCTTCCGCAGCCCGGCGCGGGCCGCCAGGACGTACGGGAAGACCGTGTACAGGTTGCCGCCGTGCCGCGTGGTCCACGGCCGCGTCCTGGTGATCGGCTCCTCGTCGCCGGCGAGCACGCACCCGCCGAGCCCGCCGATGGTCTTGTACAGCGACACGTAGACCGAATCCGCCAGCGCCGCGATCTCCGCGAGCGAACGGCCGTAGTACGGCGCGCTCTCCCACAGCCGGGCGCCGTCGAAGTGCAGTGGGACACCGCGCTCGCGGCACCACTCGGAGATGGCGGTCAGCTCCGCCCACGACGGCAGCTTGTGCCCGGCCCGCCGGATCGGCAGCTCGACCACGACCACGCCGATCCGCTCGGCGACGGCGTCGAGGTCGGCGACGGTGAACGGGCTCCACGTGCCCAGCCGCACCGGCACCAGGCCGTGCAGCCGCTGGTAGCCGCCGTCCTCGTCGAGTTCGATGTGGCTGCGGCTGTGCAGCGCGACCACCGGCGTGCCGCCGCGCTCGGTCCACACCCGGAGCATCGCCTGCTGCGCGATCACCCCCTTGAGCACGAACCGGCCGGCCGGCTTGCCGAGCAGCGTGGCCACTTCGGCCTCGAGCTCCCGCAGGCCGGGCCCCTCGTTGTACTGGTCGGGCAGGGCGTCCAGGCCGGGGGCCTCCCGCAGGCGGTCGAGCCACTCCGCCGCCGACAGCCGCTCGTGGTGGGACAGGAACCGGGTGTCCGCGCGCCAGCCCGGATCATCGCGAAGGTGCATGCCCGCCAGGATCGCATACGATCGAGCGAAATCGCATGCGATTTCCCTCAGGTCAGCCGGTGGAGGCCTTCGAGCACGCGGTACATCAGGTCCATCGGCGGACGGCCGTTCGCGGTCAGCTGCTGGTCGGAGCGCATTTCCAGCAGGCCCATGTCGAGTGCGTCGCCGATCAGCACCCTCGCCGCGCCGAGCGGGCTGCGCAGGTGCGTGGCCAGTTCGGCGACCGACAGCGGATGACGGCACAGCTCGCAGATCAGCAGGTGGTCGCGGGAGAGCCGGGTGCGGTCCAGCCGGACGCCGCGCTTGGTGCTCACCATCACCTCGACCCGGAGGTCGTGCCGGGTGTTGGTGCGGCCGCCGGTGCGCACGTACGGCCGCGCGCGGATGAAGTCGCCGTCATCCTCTTCGACGGCCTGCTCGACCGGCTCGGGCGGCGGCGTGGGCTCGGGTGCCGGTTGCGGCGGTGGTGGCGGGGCGGGCGGCGGGTCCTCCGCGGTCACCGGCTGTGACGGCTCCTCGTCCACCGGCTTGGGCTGGAAGTCATGATCCGCCCACTGCTGGTAGTCGCCCCAGCCGCCGAAGGAGAGCTGGGACATGCCGGACCACAAGGAGGATTTTTTGTGCGCACCCATCACAGCTCCGTGGTCCGGCCAGGTAAGGCATAGACCAAACCACGCCCGCGCCGGAAACGCCAGAGATCGGGACGGGGTTACCGGCCGAGATCACCGGTTGTGCGTAATCGGGACCGGCCCGGCGTGACCCGTCCGAAGTGGATCGTCACCCAGCGTCACCACTGGCCAGTTCCTTGCGGACCTGCGGCAGCACCTCGGTACCGAGCAACTCGATCGCCGTCATCACCCGCGCGTGCGGCACCCCGGCCCAGTCCATCTGCAGCGCGTACCGGTCGGCACCGACCAGCCTGCCCACCGAGATCAGCCGCTCGGCCACCTCGTCCGGGCTGCCCGCGAAGATCGACTGCGCGCCGCGGGTGAACTCGTCGTACTCACCGCGCGTGGGCACCTGCCAGCCACGCGCCCGCGCGCCGTACTTCATCGTCTCCAGCCAGTACGGGTAGAACGCCTCCTTGGCGTCCTGCGACTCGCGGGCGATCAGGCCGATGGCGCTCATCGTGACGTTCAGCTCACCCGGCTCGTGGCCGCCGGACTCCCCCGCCCGCCGGTACAGGTCCACCAGCGGCGCGAAGCGCTCCGGACGGCCGCCGATGATGGCGTAGACCACCGGGAGACCGAGCAGGCCCGCCCGGATCGAGGACTCCGGATTGCCGCCGGTGCCGACGCTGATCCGCAGCCGGCGCCCGTACGGCCGCGGCAGCACCCGCGCGCCCTCCAGCGGCGGCCGGAACCGGCCCGACCAGGTGATCGGGTCTTCGCGGTCGAGCCGCAGCAGCAGCGCGAGCTTCTCCTCGAACAGCTCCTCGTAGTCGGCGAGGTCGGCGCCGAACAGCGGGAAGGACTCGGTGAACGAACCACGCCCGGCGAGCAGTTCCGCGCGTCCTTCGCTGAGCTGGTCGAGCGTGGTGAACTGCTGGTACACGCGCACCGGGTCCTCGGTGCTGAGCACGGTGACCGCGCTGCTGAGCGTGATCCGCTCGGTGACGCTCGCCGCGGCGGCCAGCACGGTGGCCGGGTTGGAGCTGGCGTAGTTCTCCAGGTGGTGCTCCCCCACCCCGTAGAAGCCGAGGCCGAGCTCGTCGGCGAGCTTGATCCGCTCGACGGTGTTCTTGAGCGCGCGGGAGACCGGGACCTGCTCGCCGGTGCGCGGTCCGGGTGGCGGTCGGCGAAGCTGTAGATCCCCAATTCCATGCGGCCCAACGTACGCCGGAGATGATGATGCGTCAACAAAACCGTGTTACGGTGAGCCGATGACCACCCCGCGCTGGCTGACCGACCGCGAGCAGCACGTCTGGCAGACCTATCTCGCCCTGCAGCGGGAGTTGCACAGCGCGCAGGAACACCAGCTGGAACGGGATTCCGGACTGTCCACAGCGGACTACACGCTGCTGGCGCCGCTGTCCGAAGCACCGGACGGGCTGCTGCGTGCCCGCGAACTGGGCAGGCTGGCCGGCTGGGAGCGCAGCCGCCTCTCCCACCAGGTGAGCCGGATGGCCAAGCGCGGGCTGGTGGTCCGCGAGGACTGCCCCGACGACGCCCGCGGCTCGATGGTCCGGCTGACCAAGGCCGGTCGCGAGGCCATCGAGGCCGCCGCGCCCGAGCACGTGGCGACCGTGCGCCGCTACTTCTTCGACCCGCTTTCCCCCGACGAGGTGGACCAGCTCGGGCACCTGCTCGGCCGGCTGCTGGCCGCGCTGGCTCAGGACGTCCAGTAGTCCCAGAACGCCTGCAGGATGAGCGCGGCGATCAGCGCGTACCAGGCGGCGAGCACCGCGGAGTGCCAGCGGGACAGGCGCGGGCTGCGCACGGTGTCGAGCGTGGTGTACCAGAAGATCGGGATGGTCACCGCCCACACCACCATGCAGTACGGGCACAGCGCGTGGATCTGGTACAGGCTGGCGAAGACCAGCCAGTGCACGAAGAGCACCCCGAAGGTGGCCCCGGCCTGCATGCCGATCCGGTACCAGCGCGGTGGTTCGAACCCGGCCAGCATCACCACGCCGGTGGTGGTGACCACGGCGAAGGCGGCGATGCCCAGCAGCGGGTTCGGGAAGCCGAACGCCGCGGCCTGGCTGCTGTCCATCACCGAACCGCAGGACACCACCGGGTTGAGCGAGCAGGTCGGCACGTAGTCCGGGTTGCGGAGCTTGGCCAGCTTCTCCAGCATGAGCGCGGCCGCGGCGATCAGGCCGATCCCGCCGCCGATGGTGTAGAGCCAGGCCAGGCCGCGGCGGCCGGGGGCCGCCATCAGCCGAGTTCCCGGTCGATCAGCTCACGCAGTTCCTTGTCCACCGCGCCGAAGGTGTCGCCCTGCGGCTGGAACTTGATGCCGTTGACGAACAGCGTCGGCGTGCTGGTCACCCCGGCCTGCTGACCGTCGGCGCGGCCCTGCTCGATGGCCGCCCGCACCTGCGGTGAGCCCAGGTCGGCCTCGTACTTCGCCATGTCCAGGCCGAGTTGCTCGGCGTACCCGGAGAACAGCGCCTTCGCCGCGGCCGCGTCGCTGTTGACGTTCTGGCCGTCCGGGCTGACCGCCCACTGCTGGAAGTTGTCGTAGAGCGCGTGGTACATCTCGCGGTACTTGCCCTGCAGCGCGGCGGCTTCGGCGGCCTCGGCGGCCGGCACCGCGAGCGGGTGCATCTCCAGCGGGAAGTTCCGCGTGACGAAGGTGATCCGCCCGGCGTAGTCCTGCTCGATCTTGCTGGTGATGTTGCGGTAGTACGACGCGCACGCCGGGCACTGGTAGTCGAGGAACTCGACCAGGGTGACCTTGCCGTCCGGCGCCTCGATCAGCGTGTGGCTGTCCGGCTTGCGCAGCACCTCCGCGGACACGCGGGGCTGGTCGCCCGCGCCGCCGTTGTCGCCGTCTTCGCTGCCGCCGAACAGCAGGATGCCGCCCAGCACCAGCGCCGCCACCACCACGATCACCAGCGTGACCACGATGTTCGGGGACAGCCCCCGCTTGGCCGTGACGGGATTGCTGCTTCGGTTGCTGCGCGACATCCGGTGAACACCTTCCAAGACGAACTGGTTACGCCATTCTGGTCGTCCCCCGGCGGTGGCTGGTTCCCGGACCCCGGAAAACGTGGTTGAGGCCATCCTGCCCGGGGAATCCACAGCCGGTGCACGATGACATGCCGGACATGCCGACGGTGGCCACGCTCACCGAACTCGAGGCGGTGTTCGAAGCCGAGCGGGGCGAGCTTTTTGTCCGCTGGTCACACGGCCCCTCCGCCGATCTGGAGCAGGACGACGACAAGCGCGCCCAGTCCAGCCGCGACGGGCTGACCGGCGTGCCGCTGCCCGGGCTGTCGGCCAATCCGCTGCGGCTGGAGCCGTGGTGGGCCGACCGGCCGCTGCGGTTGTGGCTGGCCCGGCGCCTGCACGACTACGAGCACCTGCGTGAGCTGCGTGGCCCGGGGGTGCGGCCGTGGGTGCTGCGCGGGCGGGAACGCGCACGCGGCCCGGACAACGAGCCGCTGGTGATCTGCGACCGTCCGGTGGCGTGGATCTCCGACGACGTGCTGCGGGAGGCCGAGGAACTGGTCAACGCCCAAGCTTCACCCGAATGGGGACCGCTGGCGCGGCACCGGCGCCCCGGGTGAGGCCGGTCAGGCGGACAGCGAGCGGCTGGCGCTCTCGGCGAGGTCGAGCTGGCGCCCGAGCCGGGCGGCCGACTCCCTGGCGCACGCCAGCGCCGAGGTGATCTCCACCAGTGCCTGGGTGAGTGCCTCGTACTGGTGGTCACCACCGACTTCACCGGCGAGCACGCGCTCCTCCAGCCAGCCGCCGAGGCCGGGCAGGGTGCGGGCGATGTTGTCGGTGAGGGAACGGAGGTGGCCCAGCAGCGCGCCCAGCTCACCGGGGTCGCCGACCACGGGGCCGCCGTGCGGGTCCACCGTCCGGTAGTAGAGGCAACGGGTCAGTTCTTCGGCCCGGGTGGCCAGGGAGACCAGTCCGCCACCCAGATTGTCGCCGCGCGTCGCGTCCATCGGCTCGGTCCTCACTCGCGGGGGAGTTGGCGCTGGGTACCCGCTCCACAACCAGCCGAAACCGGCTCGGGCGTGGTGGTTTCGCGGAAGTTTGCCGTGGCGGGCTGGTGGTAACCGGCGGGGGTCTCCACGTGAAAGGACTTTCCGAGATGGGTTCCACACTGATCGGACGCGCCGTGGCCATGCTCGCCGCCGACGGGGTCGAGCAGGTCGAGCTGGTCGAGCCGCGCAAGGCCGTCGAGGCCGAGGGCGGCACGGTCACCCTGGTGTCGCTCAAGTCCGGCGAAATCCAGGCGATGAACTCCGACCTCAACCCGGCGGACCGGTTCCCGGTGGACCGGGTGGTCTCCGACGCCTCGGCGGGCGAGTTCGACGCGCTCATCCTGCCCGGCGGCACCATCAATCCCGACAAGCTGCGCATGGACGAGGCCGCGGTCGGCTTCGTCCGCGACTTCTTCACCGCGGGCAAGCCGGTCGGCGTCATCTGCCACGGGCCGATCACGCTGATCGAGGCGGGCGTGGCCAAGGGCCGCAAGCTGACCTCGTACCCGAGCATCCGCACCGACCTGCGCAACGCCGGCGCGACCGTGGTCGACGAAGAAGTGGTCAACGACAACGGGCTGGTCTCCAGCCGCAATCCCGACGACCTGCCCGCGTTCTGCGCGAAGATCGTCGAGGAGTTCGCCGAGGGCAAGCACCCGGTGCACGACGAAGGCGCCACCGCCTGATGGCGGCCGAGATCACGCTGCGGGTGGACGGGCGGGAGCACCGCCTGCCCGCCGACCCGCGCACCACCCTGCTCGACGCGCTGCGCGAGCGCCTCGGCAACCCGAGCCCGAAGAAGGGCTGCGACCACGGCCAGTGCGGCGCGTGCACGGTGCTCGCCGACGGCAGGCGGGTGCTCAGCTGCCTGACGCTGGCCGTGGCCGCTGAGGGCACCGAGATCACCACCGCGAAGGGGCTGGCCGAGAACGGCGAACTTCACCCCGTGCAGCGCGCGTTCATCGAGCACGACGCCTTCCAGTGCGGGTACTGCACACCGGGCCAGGTCTGCTCGGCGGTCGGCGTGCTGGACGAGCTGGCCAAGGGCTGGCCGAGCCACGTCACCGCCGAGGTGGCCGCCTCCCCCACGCCGAGCCGCGAGGAGATCGCCGAGCGGATGAGCGGGAACCTGTGCCGCTGCGGCGCGTATCCCGGCATCGTCGCGGCGATCGAAGAGGCGGCCGGATAGCCATGGAGCGCTTCGACTACCGGCGGCCCGGTGACGCCGCCACCGCCGTGCGGACCGTGGCCGCCGACCCGTCGGCGGTCTTTCTCGGCGGCGGCACCAATCTGGTGGACCACCTGAAGCTCGGCATCACCGCGCCCGGGCTGGTGGTGGACGTGACTTCCCTGACCTCGGCCGAGCTCGCCGAGCACCGGGGCGGGCTCCGGATCGGCGCGGCCGTGCGCAACAGCGACCTCGCCGCCGACGACCGCGTCCGGCGGCGGTACCCGGTGCTCGCGCAGGCCCTGCTCGCCGGGGCGTCCGGGCAGTTGCGCAACATGGCCACCACCGGCGGGAATCCCTTGCAGCGCACCCGGTGCGTGTACTTCCAGGACGTCACCACGCCGTGCAACAAGCGCGAACCGGGCAGCGGCTGCTCGGCGATCGGGGGTTACAACCGGTACCACGCCGTGCTCGGCGCCTCACCGCACTGCATCGCCACGCACCCGTCCGATCTCGCGGTCGCGCTCACCGCGCTCGACGCCGAGGTTCAGGTGCTCGGCCCGGCCGGGGAACGCACCATCCCGTTCGGCGAGCTGCACCGCCTGCCCGGCGACCGGCCCGACCGGGACACCGTGCTCGAGCACGGTGAGCTGATCACCGCCATCGACCTGCCCGAAGCGCCGATCGCGGCGAATTCGGCGTACCGCAAGGTGCGTGACCGCGCGTCGTACGCGTTCGCGCTGGTTTCGGTCGCCGCCGCGATCGAAGTCGAACAAGGTGTCGTACGGGATTCGCGGATCGCTTTCGGTGGCGTGGCGCACAAGCCGTGGCGAGCCCACCGGGCCGAAGCGGTCCTGCGTGACGCACCCGCGAACGAGACCACCTTCCGCGAAGCAGCCGAAGCCGAGCTGGCCGACGCGGTCGCGGTCGACGGGATCGACGGCGGGAACGGGTTCAAGCTCCCGCTGCTCACCCGCACGCTCGCGGCCACACTGCGCGACCTCACCGGGGAGACGGCATGACCCCGCGGGCAATCGGCATGGACCTCGCGCGCCGCGACGGGCCCGCCAAGGTCACCGGAACCGCCACCTACGCCGCCGAGACCGCGGTGGACCGGCCCGCCTACTGCCACCCGGTGCAGGCCACCATCGCCCGCGGCCGCGTGACGCGACTGGACACCGCGGCCGCCGAAGCGCTGCCCGGGGTGCTCGCCGTGCTGACCGAGGCGAACGCCGAACGGCTGGCGTCCACAGAGGACGGTGAGCTGGCCGTGCTCCAGTCGCCGGAGGTCGCTTTCCGCGGGCAGCTGATCGGCTGCGTGGTCGCGGAAACCTCGGAAACCGCGCGCCAGGCCGCGGATCTCGTCGAGGTCGCCTACGCCGAAGAAGACCACGAAACGGAACTGACCGCCGAGGGCGAGTACGACGCCGAAACCACCGGCAACGTCGAGGCCGCCTTCGCCGAGGCGGACGTGGTGGTCGATCAGACCTACACGACCGCGATGTACCACAACAACCCGATGGAACCGCACGCGACGACCGCGCTGTGGCAGGACGGCACGCTGACGCTGTGGGAGTCCACGCAGGGCGTGCACCCGACGCGGTCCACGGTGGCCGAGGTGTTCGGGCTGGACACCGAGCGGATCCGGGTCGTCTGCCCGTACGTCGGCGGCGGGTTCGGTTCGAAGGGCCTGCCGCACGCCAACGTGGTGCTCGCCGCGATGGCCGCCAGGGCGCTGCCGGGCAGGCCGGTCAAGCTCACCGTGACCCGGCCGCAGATGTTCTCCCTGACCGGCTACCGCACGCCGACCATCCAGCGCGCCCGGCTGGCGGCCGACCGGACCGGGCGGCTGTCCGCGCTCGCCTTCGACGTCGCCGAGCAGACCTCGAAGGTCAAGGAATTCGCCGAGCAGAGCGGGAAACCGTCGCGGACCATGTACGCGGCGCCGAACCGCCGGGTGGCGCACCGGCTGGCCGCGCTGGACGTGCCGGTGACCTCGTGGATGCGCGCGCCAGGGGAGTGCCCCGGCATGTTCGGGCCCGAGGTCGCGATGGACGAACTGGCGGACGCGCTCGGCATGGACCCGATCGAGCTGCGTATCCGCAACGACCCCGCCGAGGACCCGGAATCCGGCAAGCCGTTCTCCAGCCGTCACCTGGCCGGCTGCCTGCGCACCGGCGCCGAGCGGTTCGGCTGGGCCGAGCGCGGCCCGCGGCGGGAGGGCCGGTGGCTGGTCGGCCGCGGGGTCGCGGCTTCGGTCTACCCGGTCAACCGCATGCCCGAATCCACCGCGGTGATCCGCTTCTCCGGCGGCCGCTACACCGTCGACATCGGCGCGGCCGATCTCGGCACCGGCACCTGGACCACGCTGCCGCAGATCGCCGCCGACGCGCTCGGCGTGCCGGTGGACCGGGTCGAGGTGCGCATCGGGGACACCGACTACCCGAACGCCTCCGTGGCCGGCGGCTCGTCCGGCATGATCACCTGGGGTTCGGCGGTGGTCGACGCGGCGCGGGCCTTCCGCGAGAAGTTCGGCGACCAGCCGGGCGACGGCGACGAAGCCGAAGGATCGGTGAGCGAGAACCCGGACAGCGAGCGCTTCGCGATGTCCGCGTTCGGCGCGCAGTTCGCCGAGGCCAGGGTGCACGCCGACACCGGCGAAGTGCGCGTGCCGCGCATGCACGGGGTGTTCGCGGTGGGCCGGGTGATCAATCCGCGCACCACGCGGTCGCAGCTGACCGGCGGCATGCTGATGGGCCTGTCGATGGCGCTGCACGAGCAGAGCGTGCTCGACCCGCGGTTCGGGCACGTGGTCAACCACGACCTCGCCGAGTACCACGTGGCCGCCAACGCCGACGCCGGGCAGCTGACCGCCGAATGGCTCGACGAGCACGACCCGCACGTGAACGCCATGGGCGCCAAGGGCGTCGGTGAGATCGGCATCGTCGGCGCGGCGGCGGCCGTGGTCAACGCGGTGCACCGGGCGACCGGGGTGCGCGTGCGCGACCTGCCGGTCACGCTCGACAAGCTGCTGCCCGGCCTCAGCCCTGAGCGAGCGCTTTGATGCCGCGCAGGGTTTCCAGCATGCCGGTGCGCAGATCGGCGAGGCGGTGGCGGAGCAACGCCTCCTCCTTGCCCGGCAGCCGGTCGATCGCCAGGCTCAGGCCCGAGCGCGCGGGCCCGATGCGCACCGCGTGGCGCAACCGCGTCCCGCCGGGCGCCGGTTCGAGGTCGAACCGCCACGTCGCCATCGGCTCGCCGGTGACCTCGCCGAACCGGCCGTCGGGATCGGCCACCGCCCAGGCGAACGCACTCGGCTCGTCGCACTCGACCACGGTGGCGATGGTGCGCCAGCGGCCGAGCACCGCGTTCTCGTTGTGCCCCTCGAACTTCGCGCCCGGCGCGGGCCCGGTGGCGCCGTCGAGCCAGCTCACGCGCTGGAGTTCGGGGCTGAACCTGGCGGGCAGCGTGATGTCCGCCGCCAGCCGCCACACCTGGGCCTGCCCGGCGGCGATGGTCACTTCGCAGGCCTCCGCCGGCCCGTCCGCATATCGCACCAGACCACCTTCTCACCGGGGAGAGCCGCGATGACCACCACCTCCGCCCACCGCGCGCCGCTGGCGCTGGCCGGGTTCGCCGCCGCCGTCGCGGTGGTGGCCATGGCCGGTGCGCTCGCCTCGACGAACGCACGCGGGGTCTACGGCTCGCTGAACCTGCCGTCATGGGCTCCGCCTCCTTGGTTGTTCGGTCCGGTGTGGACGGTCCTGTACGGCATGATCGCGGTGTCGGGCTGGCTGTACTGGCGGGCCGGTGGTGATCGCCGCGGCCTGACCGTCTACGCCGCAGGCCTGCTGCTCAACCTCGCCTGGACCCCGCTGTTCTTCGCCGCCGGAGCGTACGAACTCGCGCTGGCCGACATCGTGCTGCTGGATCTCGCGGTGGTGGCGGCCATCGTGCTGTTCCACCGCCGCTCCCCCGTCGCGGCCTGGCTCCAGGTGCCGTACCTGCTGTGGATCCTCTACGCGAGCGCGCTCACCGGCGCCATCGTCGCGCTCAACTAGTGTCCCTGAGCAGCCGGACCACCTCGGTGTCGCTGGTCTGCCCGAAGTCCCGGTACCAGCGGCCGACGGCGGTGAACCCCGCCGGGGTGTCCACACAGACCACGTCGTCGGCTTCCCGGCGCACGCGCTCGACGGCGTCCGGCGCCGCCACGGGCGCGGCGAAGGTCAGTGACCGCGGCGATTCCGCCCGCGCGGCACGCAGGGCGGCGATCGCGGTCACGCCGGTCGCGAGGCCGTCGTCGACCATGATGACGTCGCGGCCCTCGCGGGGCGCGGGTGCGCGGCCGTCCTCGTAGAGTTCGACACGCCGGGCCGCTTCGGCGCGTTCTTCCTCGCACAACTCGGTCAGCTGCCTGCTGGACAGGCCGAGGCGGGACGCGGCGGCGTCGAAGACCGGCGGGCCGTCGGCGGTCACCGCGCCGATCCCCCACTCCGGCTGTCCCGGCGCGCCGATCTTGCGGGCGACCGCCACGTCCAGCGGCGCGCCCAGCCCGGCGGCCACCTCGGCCGCCACCGGCACCCCGCCGCGGGCCAGCCCGAGCACCAGCGGGTCCCGCCACGGCCCGGCGAGCCGCTCCGCCAGTTGCCGTCCGGCGTCCCGGCGATCGGTGAACACAGTTCCTACCTCCTCACGATCCGGTCAGGGCAACGGCAGATCCCCGTCGGCCACCGGTCTCAGCGGGACCGCGTCCTCCGGGCGGGCGGCCCCGCGCACCGGCTGGAGGTGCAGGTCGGGCACCTGGTCCGGCAGCCCGGCCAGGTACCGCAGGATCACGCCCTCCCGCAGTGCCCACGGGCACAGCTCCACCGACTCCAGGTCGAAGGCCTTCATCGCCTGCTCGGCCACCACCGCGCCGGCCACGATCTGCCGGGCGCGCCCGGCCGAGATCCCGCGCATCTTCGCGCGTTTCGCGGCCGGTTTCGCCGCCAGTTCCGGGAGCAGCCGCCGCAGGTCGGCGGCCCGTAGCTCCCGGCGCACGAACGGGCCCTTGCGCTGGGGCGCGGCCCCGCACACGCGGGCCAGCTGCTTGAACGTCTTCGAGGTGGCCACGGTCCTGGCCGCGGGACCTTCCCAGCGCAGGCGGTCGGAGATCTCCCGCAGGGTGGCCCGCACGTGGCGGCGCAGCTTACGCAGCTGTGCGCGGGTCGGCGGGTCGTCCGGCAGGAACGCCCTGGTCAGCCTGCCCGCGCCGAGCGGGAGCGAGAGCGCCAGCTCGGGCTTGGCGTCGCGGCCGAGCGCGATCTCCAGTGAGCCGCCGCCGATGTCGAGCAGCAGGATGCGCCCGGCGGACCAGCCGTACCAGCGGTGCGCGGCGGCGTAGGTCAGCCGTGCCTCGTCCTCGCCGGTGAGGAACTGCGGCCGGATGCCGGTGTCGTTCTCGATCCGGTCGAGCACCGCGTCCCGGTTGGCCGCGTCGCGGATGGCCGAGGTCGCGTAGACAAAAAGCTCCTCCACGTGGTTCTGCCGCGCCGCCACCATCGCCTCGCCGACCGCCCGGATCACCCTGGCGACGCCGTCCTCGCTGAGCGCGCCGTTGTCCTCGATCTCCTCGGCCAGCCTGGTCGGCTCCTTGATCGCCAGCGCCGGCAGCGGCGGTGCGCCCGGCGCGCCGTCCACGATCTGCAGCTGGGCGCAGTTGGAACCGATGTCCAGCACTCCCAGTTTCATCCGTGCCGGATACCCCGGTGCGGTGAGGGTTACACCGAAATCGCGTGTGTGCCACGGCCCGGCGCGGGTACTCGACCGGTCATGGTTACGCCGATCCACCACGGGGAGTACGACGATGGCCGAGATTGACCTGAGCGGGCAGATCGACGCCCTGCTCACCGAGCACGTCGAACTCAGCGTGCCCGCCAGGCTGGAGCACCTGCCACTGCTGCGGATGCTGGCCGAGGCGGTGGCCACCAAGGAGGACTTCGACCTCGACTCCATCGCCGACTTCAAGATCGCCGTGGACGAGGTGGCCTCCTGGCTGGTGCACCACGCCGAAGTGGGGGCCAGCATCAGCTGCCGGTACCGGCTTTCGGCCGGTGAGCTGGCGGTTTCGGTGGCCGCGCCGACCGCGGACCAGGCCGTGCCCGAGACCGACGGGTTCGGCTGGCACGTGGTGAAGACGGTGACCGATTCGGCCTCGTACCGGGTGACCGAGCAGGGCGGCCGCGTGGTGACCATCGACCTGGCGATGGCCGCGCGGAGGGAGCGGACGTGAGCAAGGATTCCGCGTCCAAGGCCAGGAGCGACCAGTACGCGCACTGCGTGCCGCTGCTGGCCGAACTGGCCTCGCTGCCGGAGGGCGACCCGCGCCGGTCCGAGCTGCGGGACCGGCTGGTGACCGAGTACCTGCCGGTGGCCGAGCACATCGCGCGCCGGTTCGCCGGCCGCGGGGAAACCTTCGACGACCTGCTGCAGGTCGCCCGGCTCGGGCTGATCAACGCGGTGGACCGCTACGACGCCGAGCGCGGCTCGGAGTTCCTGTCCTTCGCCGTGCCGACGGTGATGGGCGAGGTCCGGCGGTACTTCCGCGACAGCAGCTGGTCGGTCCGCGTGCCGCGGCGGCTCAAGGAACTGCACCTGCAGATCAGCCATGCCACCGGCGAACTCGCGCAGATCCTCGGCCGCGCGCCGACGCCGACCGAGATCGCCGAGAACCTGGGCATGGATCCGGAAGAGGTGCGCGAGGGGCTGATCGCGGGCAACGCCTACCAGGCGGTGTCGGTGGACAAGCCGATCAGCCCGGACGGTGAACGGCTGCCGCTGGCCGAAACCCTCGGCGAGGAGGATTCCGATCTCGACGCGGTGGAGAACCACGCGGCGCTGCGGCCGTTGCTGGCGGAGTTGCCGGAACGTGAGCGGACGATCCTGAAGCTGCGGTTCTTCGGCAACATGACGCAGACGCAGATCGCCGACCGGCTCGGCATCTCGCAGATGCACGTCTCGCGCCTGCTGTCGCAGACGCTGGAACGCTTGCGGGGAAAGCTCCTCGCGGATCCTTAATGGGCGGTGGCGGCCTAGAACTGGCCGCCGCCCGCGTGGATGGTCTGCCCGGTGATCCACCGGCCTTCGTGGGAGGCCAGGAAGCCGACCACGTCCGCGATGTCCGAGGGTTCGGCGATGCGGCCCAGCGGCACCTGCGCGATGGTCCGCTCCACCACGCCGGGCGGCCCGTCGGCGGCGAGCGCGTCGGTGTTGACCGCGCCCGGCAGCACGCTGTTCACCGTGATCCCGCGCGGGCCCAGTTCCTTCGCCGCGACCTTCACCAGCTGGTCCCCGCCGCCTTGGTGGCCGCGTAGAGCGCGGTCCCCGGGCGGTTGGTCACCACGACGGCACTGGACACCACCACGATCCGCCCGTGGTCGCGCACCCGGCGCGCGGCCTCCCGCAGGGCGTAGAAAGTGGACCGCGTGTTGGTGTCGAAGAGGAAGTCGTACTGCTCGTCGGTGACTTCGGCGAGCGGGCCGAACCGCGCGACACCGACGTTGCTGACCACCACGTCGACCTCACCGGCGGCGTCGAACAGGCGCCGCAGCTGGGCCAGCTCTCCGGCGTCGGCCCGCACCGCGATCGCTTCACCACCGCGTTCTTCGATCGCCCTGACCACCTTGGCCGCGGCTTCGCCGTCCCGGCGGTAGTTGACCACCACCCGCGCGCCGTCCGCGGCGAGCCGTTCGGCGATGGCGCGGCCGATGCCGCGGGAACTTCCGGTGACGATCGCGGTGCGCACGGCGTCATCCTCGTGACGCCCGTCCGCGAGTGTCAAGCGAGCTTGCCCCGCCTGCCCTGCGCGCCGAGGCGTTCGAGCCGCCGCATCGCCGGTTCCGCGGTGATCCCGTGCACCAGCACCGACAGCGCCACCGCCAGCGCGGCGACCCGCCACAGCACGTCCGGCACCGGGAAGTCCCCGTGCGCGAGCGCGTAGACCAGGTAGAACAGCGTGCCGATGCCGCGCACCCCGAAGAACGAGATGGCCACCGCGCCACGCCTGCCCGGTGGCGCGCCGAGCAGCGAAAGCAGGCCGGTGACCGGGCGCACCACAAAAACGGCCACCGCGGCGAGCACGAACTCGAGCGGGCGCAGGCCGGACAACAGCCCGTCGCCGATGGCCACGCCCAAGCCGAGCAGCGCGACCGCGACGAACAACCGTTCCAGCTGGTCGCCGAACTCGTGCAGCACCGCGTGGTAGCCGTGCGACCGCTCACGCGCCCGCAACGTCACCGCGGCCGCAAACACCGCGAGGAACCCGTTGCCCTGCACCAGTTCCGCGGCGGCGAACGGCAGGAACGCCATGGCCAGCACCACCATGCCGTCCGAGTACTCCGACAACCGCACCTGGTCCGAACCGGCGCGGAAGATCAGCCTGCCCAGCAGCAGCCCGAGCACCACGCCGATGGCGATGCCCACCGGGACCGGCAGCAGCAGCTCGACGGTGAGTTCGCCGAGCCCCGGCAGCTCACCGGCGGCGAGCAGGATGGCCAGCATCACGAACGGCATGGTCAGGCCGTCGTTGAGCCCGGCCTCGGTGGTCAGCGTGAACCGCACCTCGTTGCCCGAGGCCAGTTCGTTGCCGGCGTGCGGTTCGGGCACGCTCACCTCGGACGCCAGCACCGGGTCGGTCGGTGCCAGCGAGGCGGCCAGCGCCAGCGCCGCGGCCACCGGAAGCGCCAGCAACCACTGTCCCAGCAGGAAAACCACGCCGATGAACAACGGCATGGCGACCAGCAGCAGCCGCCAGGTGGAGTTCCACGACCGCCAGCCGAGCACGCGCTCGCTGTTCAGCCCGGCCCCGACCAGCGCGACGATCAGCCCGACCTCGGTGACCACCTGCAGCGCGCCGAGGTGCGGCACCGGATCCGCCCAGACCTCACCGTAGGGCGCCGGCAGCGGCAGCAGGCCGACCGCCACGCCGAGCAGCAGCAACACCAGCGGCATGGACAGCGGCCGGTTGCTGGTCAGCTTCGGCAGCAGGGCCGCGCTCAGCGCGAGCAGTCCGGCCACCCCCAGCAGCAGCTCCACCGGCTCAGGCCTCGGGGAGCGGCCGGGTGGCGGGGCCCTGGATGACCGAGCCGTCCACGCCGAACCGCGAGGCGTGGCACGGGCAGTCCCAGGTCTTCTCCGCGTTGTTGAACGCGACCACGCAGCCGAGGTGCGTGCAGCGCGCGCTCCGGCGGTGCAGCACCCCGTGGTCGTCGCGGTACGCGGCGATCACCGATGCGCCCGAAGTGGCCACGCGCGCCTCGCCCATGCCCAGGGTGGCGAACTCGGCGTCCGCGCCCACCGCGCGGAGGTGGTCGCCGACCAGATGCCTGGCCACGGTGAAGTTGTTGCGCGCCAGGGAAATCCCGGACCGCAGGTCGAAGCGCTCCGGGTCGTACAGCCAGGCACCGGGGTTCTCCCGGTCGGCGAGCAGGTCGGCCAGCAGCAGCCCGGCCGCGGTACCGCCGCTCATCCCCCACTGCCCGAACCCGGTCGCCACCCACAGGTGGCGGGAGAACGGGTGGTACCGGCCGACGTACGGCACGGAGTCCAGAGTGGACAGATCGTGCGCGGACCAGCGGTGGGTCACCCGCTCCAGGCCGGTGTGCCGCAGGGCCCATTCGGCGAGCCGGGTGTACCGCGCCTCGACGTCGACCTCCTCGCCGGTGCGGTAGTGCTCGCCGCCGACGATGACCATCCGCTCGCCGTTGCGTTCGTGGTAGCGCACGGAATGGTGGGTGTCGGCGTCGAGGAACACGCCGTCGGTGCCGCCGCTGACCGGCCCGGCCACCACCAGGTCGCGCACCGGGTCCAGCCGGGCGAAGTAGAACCCGCGGTCCAGCACCGGGTAGTGGGTGGCGATCACCACATCACCGGCGCGGACGCGGCCGCGTTCGGTGTGCACCACCGGCACCGGGCGCTCGTCCACGCGGACCACCCGCGCGTTCTCCGCGACCTGCCCGCCCAGGTCCTCGATCGCCTTGGCGAGCCCGAGCAGCCAGCGCCGCGGGTGGAAGCGCGCCTGGTCACCGAAGCGGACCGCACCGGCCGCGGGCACGTCGAGCGGTACCTGTTCGACAAATTCGGCGGGCAGCCCGGCATCGGCGGCCGCGGCGGCCTCGGCCCGAAGGTCGGTCAGCCGCCGGGTTTCGGTGGTGTAGACGTAGCTGTCGGTCCGGGTGAACTGGCAGTCGATGCCCAGCGCCAGCGAGGTGCGCTCGACCCAGTCGACCGCCGCGCTCTGGTCGTGGCCGTACTGCACGGCCGCCTCGCGTCCTTTGTGCTCACGCAGCGAGGCGTACTTCTCCGCGTGCTGGGCGGACAGCTTCGCGGTGGTGTGCCCGGAAACACCACCACCGACCGCGCCCGCGTCGAGCACCAGGACCGTCCGGTCGTCACAGGCGAGCGCGTACGCGGTGGTCAGGCCCGCGATACCGGCGCCGATCACCACCACGTCGACCTCGCCGGGCAGCGCGGTGCCGCTCCGATCGGGACCGGTGGCGGAGTCCATCCACACCGACAGCGGGACGGGCAACGGGGCAGCGTCTGCGTCCATGCCATCGGGATACCCCGGACGGCGGAGTCAAACCCGCGCCCTGCGCCCGGCCGCACCCGGCGTTACCGTCGAAGGATGCGCACGGTGACCCAATTGCCGAAGCAGATCATCGAGGAGGAGAACGTCTGGATCCCGCTGCCCGGAGGTGAACGCCTGGCCGCGCGGATCTGGCGCCCCGCCGATTCGGACGAGCGGCCGGTGCCCGGGATCCTGGAGTACATCCCCTACCGCAAACGGGATCTGACCGCCGGCCGCGACGCCATCCACCACCCCTACCTCGCCGGGCACGGTTACGCCTGCGTGCGGGTGGACATCCGCGGGTCCGGCGAGTCGGACGGGGTGCTCACCGACGAATACCTCGAACAGGAACAGCTCGACGCCGAGGAGGTGCTCGCCTGGATCGCCGGGCAGCCGTGGTGCACCGGCGCCACCGGCATGATGGGCATCTCGTGGGGCGGGTTCGCCGCGCTGCAGGTGGCGGCCAGGAAACCGCCGAGTCTCAAGGCGATCGTCATCTCCTCGTTCACCGATGACCGCTACGGCGACGACATGCACTACATGGGCGGCTGCCTGCTCTCGGACAACCTCGCCGAGGCATCGACCATGTTCGCCTACTCGACGCTGCCGCCGGACCCGGCGCTGGTCGGCGACCGCTGGCGCGACATGTGGCTGGAGCGGCTGGACGGCAGCGGGCTGTGGATCGAGAACTGGCTTTCGCACCAGCGTCGCGACGAGTACTGGCGGCACGCGTCGGTGTGCGAGAACTACAGCGACGTGCAGTGCCCGGTGCTGGCCTCCAGCGGCTGGGCGGACGGGTACTCCAACGGCGTGTTCCGGCTGATGAGCAATCTCAACGTGCCGCGCAAGGGCCTGATCGGGCCGTGGTCGCACAAGTACCCGCACCTCGGCGTGCCCGGACCCGCCATCGGTTACCTCCAGGAGGTGGTCCGCTGGTGGGACCACTGGCTGGCGGGCAAGGAAAACGACGTGATGGACGAGCCGATGCTGCGGGTGTGGCTGCAGGACAGCGTGCCGCCGTCCACGGCGTACGAGACCCGGCCCGGCCGCTGGGTCGGCGAGCCGAGCTGGCCGTCACCCCACATCGCGCCGTCGGTGCACTCGCTCGACGCGCACCGGATCGCCCGTCCCGGTGAAGAGGTCGCCGAGCGTGGCCTGGAGATCGAGTCCCCGCTGTCGGTCGGCCAGTTCTCCGGCAAGTGGGCCTCCTACAACGCGCCGCCGGACCTGCCGTACGACCAGCGCGAGGAGGACGGCGGCTCGCTGGTGTTCGAGACCGATCCGCTGACCGAGCGCTGCGAAATCCTCGGCGCGCCCCTGGTGGAGCTGGAGGTCGAGGCGAGCGAGCCGGTGGCGATGGTCGCCGCGCGGCTGTCCGACGTCTATCCCGACGGCCGGGCCACCCGGGTCACCTACGGCCTGCTGAACCTGACCCACCGGGACGGGCACGAACACCCCGAACCGCTCGAACCGGGCCGCCGGTACCAGGTGGCGATCGAGTTGAACGGGGTGGCGCAGGCGTTCCCGCCCGGCCACCGCATCCGGCTTTCACTGTCCACTTCGTACTGGCCGCTGGCCTGGCCGCCGCCGTGCCGCGGCCGGCTGCGGGTCTACACCGGGGCGAGCACGATCCGGCTGCCGGTGCGCCCGGTGGCCGAGCCCGACGAGCTGCCGCTGCGCCCGTTCGACGAGCCGGAGGGCACCCCGCCGCTGACGGTGACCCAGCTGCGGCCCGGGGAACAGCGGTGGACGGTCAGCCGGGACCTGGTGGACTACGAGTCGGCGCTGGAGATCGTCAAGGACAGCGGTGAGGACTACTTCGAGGACATCGACCTGCGCGTGGGCAGGCGCGCCTACGAGCGCTACAGCTGGCTCGCCGACGACTTCTCCTCCGCCCGCGGCGAAACCGCCTGGACGATGACCTTCGCCCGTGGTGACTGGGAGTCACGCACGGAAACCCACACGGTGCTGACCTGCACCCCTGCCGAGTTCGTGCTGCACGCCGAGCTCGACGGGTACGAGAACGGCCACCGCGTGTTCTCCAGGAACTGGAACCGGGTCATTCCCCGCGATCTGGTGTGACCCCGCGCTCATCAGGGGTTTCGACGTGATCGTGCCGGTTACCCCTTGATGAGCAAAGGTGTTGGGGAGTGAGAACGATGGACACGCTCAAGGTGGTTTATCTGGGCAAGTCGGCCGCGCTGCGGGAGCTTTCCGAGTGGGGCGACCGGCATGGCGTGCAGGCGGTGGACAGCGCCGACGACCTTGACGAAGCCGCGTGCGCGGTGGTCGACCAGAACGCGCCGGCCGGCGCGCTGAAGCGGTTGCGGGAGCGGCATCTGCCGTGCCTGTCGGTGTCGCGCGGCTGGTGCTTCCTCGCCTCGGCCGTGGGCCGCGGCCTGAGCCCGGTGGTGTGAGGCCATGGCAGTCCGGATAGCGGCACTGGTGCTGGGCCTGGGTTACCTGCTGCTCGGCGTGCTCGGCTTCACCGTGGCCGAGCACCCCGGGCAGGTGGGGCCCGTGCACGACAACGCGGTCTGGATCTTCAGCGTGAGCGCGCTGCAGAACGTGGTGCACGTGGCGGTCGGCGTGCTCGGCCTGGCCGCGGCGACCAGGGTGACCGGGGCGCGGATCTACGGCATGGCGCTTTTTGTGGCGTTCACCGGCCTGACCGCGTTCGGAATACTGGCCAGCACCGCGGACACGCCCGGCAACGTGGTGAACGTGAACTGGGCGAGCAACTGGCTGCACGGGCTCACCGCGCTGGCCGGGCTGGCGATGTGGTTCGCCGGCCGGACCCGCGCGGCGGCCCGCACCTGAGGGTGCTCAGCCGGGGGTGGTCTCGCCGCCGAGCGGGGCGAGCACCTCCCCGGTGTAGTACGAGGACAGCCGGTTCGACGCGAAGAACACATAGGACGGCGCGATCTCGTCCGGCTGCGCGGCCCGCTGGTAGGGCACCTGCTGGCCGAACTGCGCGACCTTTTCCTCGTCGAAGGTGGCCGGGATCAGCGGTGTCCACACCGGACCCGGCGCCACGCAGTTGATCCGGATCCCCTTGTCCGCCAGTGCCTGCGCCATCGAATAGGTCCAGGCGTGCACGGCACCCTTGGTGGCCGAGTAGTCGATGAGGGACTTGTTGCCCCGCAGGCCGTTGACCGAGCCGCTGTTGATGATGACGTCGCCATCGCCCAGGTGCGGCAGGGCGGCGGCGGTCACCCGGAAGTAGCTGTGGATGTTCACGTCGAAGGTGCGCATCCACTGCTCTTCGGTGAGTTCCTCCGGCGAGTCGACCGGCCACTGGGTGGCCACGTTGTTCACCAGGATGTTCAAGCCGCCCAAGGCTTCCACGGTCCGCTTCACCACGTCGGCGCAGTGCGCGCGGTCGGCGAGGTCGCCCGGGAACAGCTCGCAGCGACGGCCTTCGGCACGCACGAGTTCCGCGGTGTGCTTCGCGTCCTCGTGCTCTTCCAGGTAGGCGATCGCGACGTCGGCGCCCTCCTTGGCGAAGGCCACCGCGACCGCGCGGCCGATGCCGGAGTCGCCGCCGGTGATCAGCGCGCGGCGCCCGGCCAGCAGGTCGCGGCCCTGGTAGTCGGACATCTCGTCCCGCGGCTCCGGCCGCATGTCGCCGGTGTCGCCGGGTGGGCGCTGGCCCTGTGGGGGCTGGTTGTGGTTCTCGCTCATGCGCGCCGGTTACCCGGCCGCCCGGCGGGGTAACCGGCGGAAATGACCGCATTGCGAGCAGTGGCACTGACCTGCAGCCTCAAGCCGTCCCCCGCGCCGTCGAGCACGGAGCTGATCGCGAAACAGCTGCTGGACGAGCTGCGCGGGCACGGGGTGGACGGCGAGTCGATCCGGGTGGTCGACCACGACGTCCGGCCCGGGGTGGAGAAGGACATGGGCGACGGCGACGAATGGCCGTCCATCCGGGAAAAGATTCTGGGCGCGGACATTCTCGTGCTCGCGTCACCCACCTGGGTGGGGCACATGTCCAGCGTGGCCCAGCGGGTGCTCGAACGGCTGGACGCCGAACTGTCCGAAACGGACGACGAGGGACGGCCGACGATGTTCGGCAAGGTCGCGGTGACCGCCGTCGTCGGCAACGAGGACGGCGCGCACAAGATCACCGCCGACCTGTTCCAGGCGCTCAACGACACCGGCTTCACCGTCCCCGCCCAGGGCGGCACCTACTGGAACGGTGAAGCCATGACGCCCGGTGACTACATCGACCTGGACAGCACCCCGGAGGCCGTGGCGTCCACGAACGCCACCCTGGCGCGCAACGCCGCCCATCTCGCCACCCTGCTCCAGGCCAGTCCCTATCCCGCCAAGTAGCCGTTCACCGGGGTTCGGCGCGCGGAGGCCGCCGAAATGGCCAGCGCGCCGACGAGACCGACCGCGGCGAAGGCGTAGAACCCCCACGGGTAGGCGATCCCGGCGCTCAGCAGCGCACCGCCGACCAGCGGGCCCGAGATGGCACCCAGCCGCCCGACACCCGCCGCCCAGCCGAGGCCGGTGGCGCGGAAGGCGTCCCCGTAGGTCCGCCCGACGTAGGCGTAGACCAGCACCTGCGCGCTGAAGACGAAGCCGCCGGTCAGGAACACGGCCACGTACAGCGCCGGGCCCGGCAGCTTCACGCTGAGCAGGGCGAGGAACACCGCCGCCCCGCCGAACCAGCCGATCGCCGAGCCGCGCACGCCCACCCGGTCGGCGACGCGCCCGGCCACGAGCAGGCCCACCACTCCCCCGAGGTTCAGCGTCAGCAGCAGCCCGAGCGCGGCGCCGAGCGGGTACCCGGCCTGGCGCATGATCTCCGGCAGCCAGGTGTTCAGCCCGTACACCAGCAGCAGCCCCATGAACGAGGTCACCCAGAACGCCAGGGTGGCGCGCAGCATGCCGCCGCGGAACAACCCGGCGACCGTTTCGGCCGGACGCGTGCGCTCGAAGGCCGCCGACTCGGGCAGGTGCCGGATCATCAGCGGCACCAGCACCAGCGCGGGCAGCGCGCCCGCCAGGAACATCGACCGCCAGCCCAGCGGCGAGATCAGCCAGATGCCCAGCAACGCGGTCAGCACCGCGCCCACGTGGTAGCCGGTCATCAGCGTGGTCGTCGCGCTGCCCGCCCGGCCCGGCCTGGCGTGCTCGGTGACCAGCGCGATGGCCGTCGGCAGGCAGCCGCCCAGGCCCAGCCCGGCGGCGAACCGCAGCAGCCCGAACACCCACATCGACGGCGCGAGCGCGCACAGCGCGGTGCACGCGGAGAACAGCGTGACCGCGAAGATCAGCGCCTTGCGGCGGCCGATCACGTCGGTGACGGTGCCGATCGCCAGCGCGCCGAGCGTCATGCCGACCAGGCCCGCGGTGGAGACCACGGACGCCGACGCCGGCGTGATGCCCCAGACATGGTCGCGCAGCAGGACCGGCAGCACGGTGCCGAGCACCACCAGGTCGAAGCCGTCGAGCAGGACGGCGGTCCAGGCCAGCGGGATCACCCACGCGCGGCGCGCGGCAGCCTGCTCAGCGGGCATCGAAGCCTCCTTGCCTCGTTCGGTATGCGCACAAGTATGCACATTCCGAACACGACGGCAAGGGCCGCCTGCCCGCCGACAGGTGACCGACAGCTTCCCGGCGGCCGCCCGCATCCGGCGGCACCCGTGCGCCCGGATGGCCCAAGATCGCAAACCCGTTGTGCCCCAATGGTTTCCGCAGTGGCCGACCGGGAACCCAGTGCACCGTGGGGGATGGCTCACCAACGAGCGCGAGGAGAATCCGATGCCCACATGGGTTGTTGTGCTGATCGTCATCGCCGCGGTGGTCGTCGCGGCCGCGGTGGTCTGGCTGGTCATGCAGGAACTGCGGCGGAATCGCCTGCAACGGAAGTTCGGTCCCGAATACGAGCGCGCGGTCGCCGACCACGACAGCCCGCGCGCGGCGGAACGCGAACTGGCCGCACGCGAGAAGCGGCACCAGGAACTCGACATCCGGCCGCTGACGCCGGAGGCCAAGGAGCGCTACACGCGGGAATGGGCCCAGATCCAGGCGAAGTTCGTCGATCGCCCGTCACCGGCGGTGGCCGAGGCCGACCAGCTGCTCACCGAGCTGATGGCCGAGCGCGGGTACCCCACCGACGGGTATGACCAGCAGCTCGCCGATCTGTCCGTGCGGCACGCGCGAACGCTGGACCACTACCGCGCGGCGCACGACACCATGGTCGGCCACAGCCGTGAGCAGCGGTCCACTGAGGACCTGCGCGACGCGATGGTCCGCTACCGCACGGTTTTCGAGGACCTGCTGGGTGACGAAGCCAGGGAACACCACGACGCCCGGAACGGGAGGTAGGCCATGGACAGCGTGGATCGCAAGGAGAACCTGAGCACCCAGGACCTGCTTCCCGGCGAGCAGGACACCACCGACCGGACCGCCCAAACCGCGCAGTCCGATGTGGACATCGTGGACCCGGAACCGACGGAAACCACGTCGGCCGACGATGAGCAGCACCAGCCGTTGTTCGCACCCGAGGAGGTCGACGGTTACCGCGAGCAGTGGAAGTCGATCCAGATCAACTTCGTCGACGACCCGCAGCGCGCGGTCCGCGAGGCCGACGAGCTGGTGGCCAAGGTGATCCAGTCGCTGGCCGCCACCTTCGCCGCGCACAAGAGCGAACTGGAGGGCCAGTGGAGCCGCGGCGGCGAGGTCGCCACCGAGGACCTGCGCCTGGCGCTGCGGCAGTACCGGTCCTTCTTCCACCAGCTGCTCAGCGCGTGACGCCGCGCCGGAGCACGGCATCCTGCTGCTCGGCGTGCTGCTTCACCGCCCGCAGCGTGTGCTCGATGGAGTGGGTGTTGAAGCCGGGCCGGTCGGCGCGGCCGGTCACCTTCGGCCCCATCACCCGGCGGATGAACCAGTTGCCGACGCGGTACCAGTGCTCGGTGAGCAGGCAGCCGTCCGCCGTCGGGGCCAGCTCGTAGGACCACCGCGAAACCCGCACCCCGAACGGCGTGCGCACGTCGAAGGTGAACCGGCGGCCGGGTTCGCAGGCGACCACGCGAACCCGCGTCCGCCATTCCCGGTCACCGTTGCGATTGGTGCCGCGGAACCGCGCGCCCGCCGACGGCCCGGCCGCCGGGGGCACCCAGTGCCCGCCCGCGTTCTCCGGGCTGAACCGGCCCATGCCCGGCAGATCGGTGACCAGCGCCCACACCGCCGCCACCGGGGCGGTGATCTCCACACTGCGGGAAATGCTGGGTTCCACGGGGAAAACGGTCCCAGCTCCGGCGGCACGGGACAACCCGCGCCGCCGGAGTCCGCAATTTCCGAGAGGCCGCCGTTTCCGGAAGGCTCAGTCCGCCACCCAGCTGCCGTGGAAGCCGAGCGGCACCGGCTTCGGCAGGTGGATCCGCGCCAGCGGGGCCGCGGTGAAGTCCTGCGCCGACAGGATCACCAGGTCCGAGGCGTTCCGGTCGGGGTTGTTCACGTAGGCGATGGCGTAGCCGTCGTCCTCGGCCTTGCCCCGCGCCGATGGCACAAAAACCGCTTCGCTGGCGGCCGCGCCCGGCCCGAACCGGTGCACCTCCGACCGGCCGCTCCGCAGGTCGTGCTTGATCAGCGCGTTGCCGAAGGTGTGCGCCGGCTGGTCCAGGTAGACGTCGAGCAGGTCACCGGGTGAGGCCGCGTACCCGTAGCGATGGCGCCGGGAAACCAGGCTTTCGTTGACCCGGGGGAACTCCTGCGGCCGGTCGTCGAGCACCTGCCGCCGCACGCGGCCGCGGACCAGGTCGATCGTCCAGCGCTCCAGCACCGGCGGGCCCGACGCCGACGGCCCGCCGTACCCGAGCTTGCCCGACACCTCGAACGGCGCCGGCATCGTGGTCAGGTCGACCACCACCGAGGAGCCGTGCTCGTAGGCGTTGAGCGTGTGCGAGTAGAACACCGGGTCCACGCCGAACCAGCGGACCTCCCCGCCCGAGCGCCGCATCACGCCGACCCTGGCCGGGTGGTTGAGGTTCCACTTGTACGGCACCACCTTTCCGGGCCCCGGGTCGAAGGTGACCGGCACGTCGAAGACCACCACGTACCGCTCGGTCAGCGCGAAGTCGTGCATCATCGGGCTGTCGGCGACCGGGATGCGGTGGGTGCGGACCACGCGGCCGTTGCGGTCGACCACGAGGTGCCGCACGTGGTCCCACGTCGGGTGGTAGGTCACCGCGTGCAGTTCGTCGGCGCGGGCGTCGAACTTGGTGTGCGCGGTGTAGGAGCCGTCGAGCGAGCCGCCGAAGTCGTACGGGCCCAGCGTGTTCAGCTCCCCGTCGAGCTCGTACGGCGGCGGGCCGCTCTCCTGCAGCGCGAGAATGCGGCCGTGGTGGCTGATCACGTGCGTGTTGGGGGCGAAGTCCTCCGCGGGCACCGGCCACGGGTACGGCTCACCCAGCTTCGCCGCGACGGTCGACGAGCGCACCCAGCGGTTGCGGTACCACTCGGCGCGCCCGTCGCGCAGCCGGACGCCGTGCACCATGCCCTCGCCGAGCATCCAGTGGTGCGCGCGCGGGTCCTCGAGGCCGAGCACGTTCGGCCCGGTGCGCAGGTAACGCCCGGCGAGTTCACGCGGGATGCGGCCGGTGACCGGCAGGTCGAAGGCGGTCACCTCCTCCCGCACCGGCGCGAAGGCGCCTTCGAGGAACGGATGCCGTTCGGCCGCGGCTCCACCAGCGGCCGGTGCGGCGGTCGCGGTGCCGGTGTAGGACGCGGCAACCCCGCCCGCGGCCAGCGCGGCCGCTCCCCGGAGCACGTTCCGCCTGGTCGGTTCCGTCATGACGAGCCCCCTGGTCCCTAAACTGTGTATGACAAGAACAGTTTATGGCTTTACCAGTTCTGGATGCAAGGATGTTCCGGTGAACGAGGACAGGATCGAGTTGCTGCCGCCCGGCACGGCGCTGGCCTGGGGGTACACCGCGGCCCCGCGCCGCGGGCCGAAACCGGCCTACACCGTGGCGCAGATCGTGGACGCCGCCGTGGCCCAGGCCGACGCCGAGGGATACCAGGCCCTGTCCATGCCCGCGATCGCCAAGCGCCTCGGCATCACCGCCAACGCGCTCTACCGCTACCTGCGGTCCAAGGAGGAACTGCTGGTGCTGGTGGCCGAGGCGGGCTGGGGCCTGCCGCCGGAATCACTGCCGGGCGACTGGCGGCCGGCGGTCGCCGCCTGGGCGCACGCGCAGCTCGACCGCTGCCGTCGGCACCCCTGGCTGGTCGAACTGCCGGTGCGCGGCGGGCCCACCACGCCGAACATGCTGCGCTGGCTGGAGGTCTTCCTCGAGGCGATGTCGGGCACCGGGCTCGACGAGGACGACGTGCTCGGCTGCGTGCTGCTGGTCGACGGCTGGGTGCGCAGCACCGCCGCCCTGCTCCGCGACGTGCGCCCAAGCGCGCCCGAGACACTGAACGAATTCCTGCAGCCGCTCCTGCGTGAACACGGCTATCCGCGGGTCGCCGCCCTGCTCAGCGACGCCGACTACGGCGAGAACGGCATGCAGGACGCCGACGTGGAATTCGGCCTCGACCGCATCTTGGACGGCATCGAGGCGCTGATCGAGCAGCGCCGCCGCTGACGGAGCGCCCCGGTCACTGGCGTCAGCGGCGGTGAGCACGCTACGAAGTCTTGTCCCCCGCCTGAACCCGCTGGTCGTCCGACCGCTCGGTGTCCGGCGAGCGCTTGTCGGCCGCCACCGAATCGTAGATCGGCGTCGGCTCTTCGTCCGCCCCCTGCTTCCCCTCACGCACTGCCATAGTCCTATTTTCCGACACGGGTTCACGGGCCGCAGCGACAAGCCCCAAACACCCTCCGAGTGAGGGAGTGATAAGTCAATCTCTGTAGCGCGCGAGGTAGCGGCGGGTGACCTCGGCTTCGGCCGCCTCCTTGGCCTCCGCGCGCAGGCGGCGCCCGGTGCCGCGGGGATAACCGTGCTTGGCCAGCCGGTGCTCACCGCTCTCCTCCACGTAGGCGAAGGAGTAGAAGTAACCGACCAGCGCGGCCATCAGCACCAGCGCGAGCCGCAGGCCGAGCGGGCCGGGCAGCAGCAGCCACACCGAGACCAGCGGCAGGATCAGCACGGTGCTGCGCAGGCCGTGCCGCAGGATCCAGGTCTTCGCGGTGACGTCGTGCAGCACCCACTCGCGATAGCGGCCGGGCAGCCGCCCGCCGAGCGCGTACCAGAGCCACCGCACCGGGTCAGGTCGCTTCCGCATGGCCGTAGCGTACGCTAACAGTTAGCGCGTTAACCATTAGTGTGCTGGAGGGAACACCGTGGCCGAGATCGACCTGGGACCGAACCCGCTCGCACTGGAGCGGCAGGTCTGCTTCGCGCTGTCCATCGCGTCGAGATCGGTCATTTCGATCTACCGCCCGCTGCTCGAGCCGCACGGGCTCACCCATCCCCAGTACCTGGTGATGCTGGCGCTCTGGGACAGCGAGCCGCGCACGGTCAAGGACCTCGGCGCCACCCTGCGGCACGACTCGGCCACGCTGTCCCCGCTGCTCAAGCGGCTGGAAAGCATCGGGTACCTGACCCGGCGGCGGAAGGCGGGCAACGAGCGCGAGCTGGTGGTCGAGCTGACCGAGGCCGGGCGGGCGCTGCGGGCGGAGGCGGAGAAGATCCCGTACCGCGTGGTCGAGCAGCTGGGCATGGAGCTGGGCGAACTGGAGGAGCTGCACGCGGTGCTGACCAAGGTCATCGAGGCGACGCGGGTTTAGCAGGGGCGCGGCTGGGTACTCCGTCGCCGGAGTTGTGCCCGTTCCACTGCGAGGTCCCCGCCGATGACGAACCCCGACGCCGACCAGGCCGAGTCGTTCGCGCCCACCGAGTCACTCGAAGGGCTGCGGACCCAGATCGGCCAGTACGGCCGTCAGCTCGCCCGGCACGGGAGACGGCTGGAGAAGCACGCTCGTGACCTCGACCAGCTCCAGCACGATCTCGACGTGCTGACCAGGCAGATCGCCGCCGGGCTCGGCAACCGCGCGTGAGGCGCCGAACGGCGGCCGTCCGGGTGTCTGCGATCCCACCAGCCCCCCGAATGATGGGCACCCGGCAGCCGCCGTTCCTTGCGCCGCCAGGCAGTCCGCTCCTGGCGCCGCCTCCCTGGATACCGGGTGCCGACCGGCTGAGGGAAAGGTAAGGCGCCCACTGAGGGAGGGCTCAGTGGGCCGCTTCTCACCCGTTTGGCGGCAGCCGGGCGGCGGCCGGGGCGGCCGATCGTGTTAGCTGGGACGGTGGCGGAGTTCGACGTCTCGTACCAGCAGCGGCTCAACGACGCCGTCGCGGTGATCCGCGGCCGGTGGACGATCGCGGTGCTGGCCACGCTCGCGCTGCGCGAGACGCAGTACACCGATCTGCTCGCCACCATCAACGACAACGAACGCCGCTCCACCGGCGACGCGGGCCGGCGGCCGCTCTCGGACCGCGTGCTCACCGACACGCTGCGGCGGGCACGCGAGCACGACCTGATCGAGCGGCGGGCGGGCAGCGGGAACTTCAGCTCGGTCTGGTACCGGCTGACCCCGAAGGGCCGCGCCCTCCTGCGCGCGGTGCGGCCGCTGCTGGAGTGGGCACACGAATACAGCGAAGAAGGCGGAGACGCGGCGGCGCTGCGGAAGCTGAACATCGGCACCAGCCAGCCAGGCTGACGCCCCGGCGCTCGCCGGGCGCCTCACTCGCCGGGCTCTCAGGTTCGCGCGGCCTGGGTCCGCCCCGCCGCCGCCCTCCTGGGACACGAATGTGGCTTTGGGGGCGGAAAACGCTCCGAAAGCCACATTCGTGTCCGCCGAGCCACGCCGAGCGGATCTCACCCCCGCCGAGCCCCGCGTGCGCCGGGTCCACGTCGCCCGCCGGGTGCCCACGCCCGCCGCCTGCGGCGCATGTCACGAATGTGGCTTTCGAGACGCGGAACGTCTCGAAAGCCACATTCGTGACACCCCGGCCCCGGCCCCGGCCCCGGAGTCAGGGCAGGCCGACTGAGAGGACCTTGTCCCGGCCAGCGCTCTTCGCGGCGAAGAGCGCATTGTCCGCCGCCAGCAGCACGTCCTCCACCGACTCCCCCGCCTGCGGGCACGCCGCCGCCCCGATCGACACGGTCAGCCGCAGCCGCGCCGCCCGCTCGCCGACCGCGGCCTCGTCCATGCGGTGCTCGCGGATGGCCACCCTGATCCGCTCGGCCACCTCCGCCGCGCCCGCCACGCCGGTCTCCGGCAGCAGCACCACGAACTCCTCACCACCGAACCGGCCGCACAGGTCGTAGCGCCGGACCTCCGCGCGCATCAGGTCGGCGACCGCGCGCAGCACCTGGTCCCCGACCAGGTGCCCGAGTTCGTCGTTGACGTGCTTGAAGTGGTCGAGATCGACCATCAGCACGCTGATCTCGGTGCCGTTCCGCCGCGCCCGCTCGAACTCGGTGGCCGCCAGGCTGTGCCAGCTCGACGCGTTGAGCAGCCCGGTCTTGTGATCGGTCGTCGCCGCGTACTCGAGTTGGCGTACCAGCACGCTCCGGTGCAGCACGTACAGCGGCGGCAGCACCAGCACGACCAGCCACGGCCGCCACAGCGCGAGCGCGGCGACCAGCACCCCGACACACAGCGTGGCGATCTCCAGGCTGTTCTCGCTCCACGCCCCGGCGAGCCGCCGAATCGAGCGTTCCCCGCGCGACAGGCAGATGACCATCGCCACCAACGCGGAATTCACCAGCCAGTAAACGGCGATGATCGCGATGATCGAGAACAGCCCTTCCGGGCGGGCGAAGCCGGGAATTCCGCCGCCCGGTAAAACGGTGGTCAATAGCGCCACGACGGTGCAGGACAAGATCACCACACAGGCGCTGAAAACCACCCGGAACGCGTGCATTCCGGCGGCATCGCGCCAGCTCCGCCACCACAGGTGCAGATACAGCACCACGGTCACCGCGGCGGCCAGTGCCGGCGGCACCAGCAGCGCCGCCGCCATGGTCCAGACCGAGGTCATGTTCACGTGCGGGGCATCGGCGAACTGCCGTCGCATGCGCTCGACACCGCGGGTCATCTCGGCCGAGAGCATCCCGAGCGCGATCAGCGCGGCGGCCAGGCCGAGCCCGTCGCCGCCGATGCGCTCATGCGGGAGAAATAGCGTTCCGGCGACGGCGAGCAGCGCGGTGAGTTCCACGCCGAGCACATATCCGAGCACGGGCCGCGGCAATGTCCACACTTTCCAGTTCCCGGGCCTTTTGCCAGGGGAAGTGGCAACTGACTGATCGGTCATCCGGTGAACCTCAAACCTTCATACTGAGTGCGCTTGCGTCCCGGCAGTCCATTCGCTGTGAGGAGGTCCCCGCCATGGGTAACAAAGACTGGTGAGCCGTGAAATCGGAATCGGGTCCGCCCCCGCGCCGGGGGCGGACCCGCAGCAAGCCGATCGCGGCCGCGGACAG
The DNA here is from genome assembly GCF_003312875.1 of Amycolatopsis albispora. Lineage (NCBI taxonomy): Bacteria > Bacillati > Actinomycetota > Actinomycetes > Pseudonocardiales > Pseudonocardiaceae > Amycolatopsis > Amycolatopsis albispora. The sequence goes on along the minus strand of NZ_CP015163.1, from coordinate 1,292,406 downwards.
CACGGCGAGTGCGCCGGCGGCCGCGATCACCCTGGCCGGGCCCGCCGCCTCCGCGGCGAGTCCGGCCAGCAGCACGGCTACGCCCTGTGAGCAGTAGAGCACGGTCGCCATCCGGCCCATCACCGTGCCGAGCCGGTGGTCCGGCACCGCATCCACCACCATCGTCTGAGTCTGGATCAGGTACGCCGTCGAGAAAACACCCGACGCCGCCCAGCATAAGATCGACAACACCAGCCCGGGCGCGAGGTCGCACACCACCAGCGGCACACCACCCGCCGCGGCCAGCCCGGCCGCCACGCCGGGAGAAGCCGGGAGCCGGATCCGCGCGACCAGCCACGCCCCGGCGATGCTGCCCAGCGGGTCGGCGGCGAGCAGCAGGCCGACCCCGATCGCGGCGGCGCCGATGCCGTCCGCGTAGGGCGCGGCGAGCCCCTCCGGGACGACGTACAAGCCGACCATCGAAACCAGCGCGTACAACGTGATCAGCTTGCGGCGGTCGCCCTTCCCGGCCTCGGCGGTGGTCTCCGCACGCGACGCGGCCGCCGCCGGGCGGTGCCGCACGCCCGCCCGGACCAGGATCGCGCTGAGCAGGAAGGTGAGCGCGTTCAGGCCGAGCGCGACGTGCGGTTCGAGCACCACGAGCAACGCGCCGCCCCCGGCGAACCCGGCGAGCTGCGCGCTCTGCCCGGTCACCTGCCGCAGCGCGAGCGCCTGCGGGTACCGCTCACCCGGCACCACCTGCGGCAGCAGGGCCATCGACGCCGCCTTGAACGGCCCGGACGCGACGCTGAGCAGGGCGGCGCACGCCCACAGCACCGGCAGTGGCAGGCCGGGCACCGCCATCAGCAGCGCGATACCCGCCCGGAGGGAGTCGGTCACCACCAGCACCGCGCGCCGCGGGAACCGGTCGGCGAGGCCCGCCAGCAGGAAGCCGCCGAGCACCGACGGCACGAAGGTCAGGGCGTAGGTGAGCGCGGTCAGCAGCGCGGACGCGGTCCGGTCGAAGACGAGCACCGCGAGCGCGACCCTGGCCAGCTGGTCACCGGCGACCGAGAGCAGCTCCGCGAACCAGAGCGCCCGGAACTCCCGCACCCGCAGGGGCGCGAGGAGTCCTGCGCGCTCGGCCATCGCTCCCTGCCTCTCTGTACCCGGTCAACTACGATAACCGACTTCAGAGCGGCGCTGTATTGGTCGTTATACGCTCGACGACGCGCCAGACCTCTTCCTCGCGGGCTTCGTCGTACGACTCGGCGGACGACGGCACCACGCGCCCGCGGTCGATGTACGAACCGGACGGGCCAGGGCGCGGTCCGGTCACGGTGTCGGCGAGCAGCCGCCCGGCGGCGGCAGGCCCCATCGCCAGCGGCGTCACGCGAAGGGCCTGGAGCACGGCCCCCGCGACCCGCCTGGTCACCGGCCCGGCGTCGCGGACGAGCCCGGTGCCCGCCACCACCCCGGGGTTGTAGGTGTAGACGTCCACGCCGTCCGGCAACCGCCGCGCCAGCGCGTGCACCAGGTAGAGCACGGCGAGCTTGCTGGTGGCGTAGGCGCGCCGCCCGGCCGTGGCGGTGGTCGCGGTGCCGGGCTTGACCAGTTCCTCCACCGGCGCCCAGACCGGCGCGGGCACCAGCCCGAGGTTGTGCCGGAAGTCGCCGAAGTGCACGTCGCTGCCCACCACCACGAGGCGGCTGGGTGCGGCGAACCGGTCGAGCAGCAGCCGCAGCAGCAGGTGGTTCGCGAGCACGTTGACGCCGAAGGTGGTCTCGAAACCGTCGGCCGTGGTGCTGGTCGTCGTGGCCATCTGCAGCCCGGCGTTGCCGAGGAAGTCGCGCAGCGGCGGGATCTCCCCCGCGTCGAGCCGCCTGCCGATCTCCTCGGCGGCCGCCCGGATGTCGGCGAACGAAGCCAGGTCGCAGGTGATCGCGGAGAGGTTGGCGCTGCCGGTGGTCTCGCGCAGTTCGCGGACGAGACGGTCGCCGTCACGGGCGAGCAGCAGCAGGTGGCGGTCCGGTTGGGTGGTGAGCAGGTGTTCGGCGGCGGCGCGGCCGAGGCCACGGCCACCGCCGGTCATCAGGATCGTGCTGGGCGACATTTTGGGCTCCGGTATCTAGTGGTACTGAGTACCGTACGGAATTCGATACCGACGCGCTAGGCTGCGTTCCATGACCGGCCGAGCCCCACTCCGCGAGCGCAAGCAGCAGCGCGCGCGGGAGCAGATCGTCCACGCCGCGTTCGAGCTCTTTGCCGAGCGCGGGTTCGGTGAGGTGACCGTTTCGGACATCGCCGAGCGGGCCGAGGTCGGGCGCACCACGTTCTTCCGCTACTTCGGCGACAAGCAGGAGGTCGTCTTCGCCGACGAGCAGGACCTGCTCGACGCGCTCGCCGAGCGCCACCGCGCCTCCCTCACCAGCGCACCGGACCTGGACCAGGCGCTGGCGCAGATCCGGCTGGCGGTGCTCGCGGTGTGCGCGGAGGTGACCAAGGACGCCGAGCACTTCCGGCGCCACGAGAAGCTGCTGCGCGAGAATCCCGAGCTGCACGACCGCGGCAACCGCAAGCTCCAGCGGTTCACCGAGACGATCACCGCGAACCTGCGGGAGGCCGGCGCCACACCGCTGGTCGCCGCGCTGGCCCCGCAGCTGGCGCTCGCGTGCTTCAACGCGGGCAGGCAACTGGGCGAGGAAGACCCGGGGCGCCTCACCGGCTCCGTCGAAGCCGCCTTCACCGCACTGGGCGCCGTCAGGTCCGATGTGGACGGACGCCGCGGTCAGGACGAGGTTTTGTAGGTGCTCCAGCCGCCGTCCACGACCAGCGCGGTGCCGGTGATGTAGGAAGCGTCGTCTCCGGCCAGGAACGCGATCGCGGCGGCGACCTCTTCCGGGCGGCCCAGCCGGTTCTGCATGGTCTGCGCGGCGCTGGCGACGCGGTCCGCCTCGCTGATGCCGTCCCACGCGGCGGTCAGGATCGGCCCCGGCAGCACCGAGTTCACCCGCACCTCGGTGCCGTATTCGGCGGCGAGCTGGCGGGCGAGCCCGGTCAGCCCCGCCTTCGCCGAGGCGTAGGCCGCCCGGCCGGGCAGCCCGGCCAGCGCGTGCACCGAGGAAGTCAGCACCACCGCGCCGCGCGCGTCCCGGCGCAGGTCGTCCAGGCAGGCCTTGAACCCGAGGAACGCGCCGGTCAGCGTCACCGCGAGCTGACGCTCCCACGAAGCCAGGCTCAGTTCGTGCGCGGGCACCACTTCGACCGTGTAGGCGTTGCTCACCAGGATGTCCACCGGCCCGAGTTCCTCGCGGCACCGCGCGACCGCCACCGCCCAGCCCGCTTCCGAGCTGACGTCGCAGTGGACGGCGATCGCGCGGCCGCCGTCCTCGGTGATCCGGGCGGCGACCCCTTCCACCGCGGGCAGGTCGACGTCGAGCAGGGCCACCGCGATGCCATCGGCGGCGAACCGGCGCGCGGTCGCTTCGCCGATGCCACGCGCGGCCCCGGTGATCATCGCGGTCTTCACGCGGCGCAGTCTGCCCCACGCACCATCGGGTGGCCAAGGGCCGTCGCGCCGTTTTCCGGCTTGCGCTGGAGCGCGCTCCAGGTCATAGCGTTGAAGAACACGCCATCCGCACCGAGGAGACCTGCCCCATGGAGCTCGGCTTCCACCTCCCCATCTTCGACATCGAGGGCGGCACCACCGCCATCGCCGGTGAACTCGCCCGCGTGGGCACCGCGGCCGAGGCGGCCGGGGCCACCTGGCTGTCCTTCATGGACCACTACTTCCAGATCGAGCCGACCGGGCTGCCCGCCGAAGCCAACATGCTGGAGGGCTACACCACGCTCGGTTTCCTCGCCGCGCACACCAGCACCATCGATCTCGGCCTGCTGGTGACCGGCGTGACCTACCGGCACCCCGGGCTGCTCGCGAAGATCGTCACCACGCTCGACGTGCTCTCCGGCGGGCGTGCCGTGCTCGGCCTCGGCGCCGCGTGGTTCGAGCGCGAGCACCACGGCCTCGGCGTGCCGTACCCGCCGGTGGCCGAGCGGTTCGAACGCCTCGAGGAAACCCTGCGGATCTGCGAGCAGATGTGGGACCCCGGGAACAACGGGCCGTTCGAGGGCAAGCACTACCAGCTCGCCGAGACGCTCTGCTCGCCGCAGCCGATCAACCGGCCCAAGGTGCTCATCGGCGGTGGTGGCGAGCGCAAGACGCTGCGGCTGGTGGCGCAGTACGGCGACGCGTGCAACCTGTTCGGCAGCTCGCCGGAGGACGTCAAGCACAAGCTCGACGTGCTGCGGAAGCACTGCGACGACGTCGGCACCGACTACGCCGCGATCCAGAAGACGATCATCGCGAACAACCCGCGGCCGGAGCCCGGCAAGCTGGACGAGTTCGTCGCCTCGATGGCGCCCTACGCCGAAATCGGGGTCCAGTCGGTGATCGTCACCCCGACCACCGGCGCCCCGGCCACCTGGATCGAGCAGCTGGCGCCGGCGGTCCCGCGGCTCGCCGAACTCGGTTCCTGAGCCGCGCCTGTCAGGTCAGGCGGCCGGTGTCCGCAGCACGGCTCGCTCCACCGCCTCGGTCATCGGGCGGAGGTGCTCCCGCGCGCGGGCGGTCAGCTCCGGCCCGGCGAGTTCGACGGTGCCCGTGTCGAACAGCGGCTTCGGCGCGTATTCGGTCTGCAGAATGGTTTCGCGGGCCATGTCGTCGCCGTAGACGTCCTGGATGATGCGGAAGGCGATCTCGAACCCGCCGGTGGCCGGGCCCGCGGTGAGCCGGTTGCGGTCCTCGACCACGTTGCCCGGCTCGAAGCTCGCGCCGTAGTGCGCGAGCAGGTGGGTCACGTGGAAGTTGGTGGTGGCCCGGTAGCCCTTGAGCAGCCCGGCCGCGCCCAGCAGCAGCGCACCGGCGCAGGAGCCCGCCACCCAGCGCGCCCGGCTGCCGCGGTCGGCCAGGAACGCCAGGGTTTCGGCGTCCTGGAAGACCTCGGGCGGGACGGCTCCGGTGAACAGCACGTCCACGTCACGCGGGCAGTCCGCGAAGGTGGTGGTCGGGCGGGTGGGGAAGGTCGGCAGGCCGGTGAACTCGTCGGTGTTCTTCCAGACCAGGTGCAGCTCGACCTTCGGCAGCAGGCCGAGCGCGGTGTGCACGCCGATGATGTCCACCGGCATGTAGCCGGGCGCGACCAGGATCGCCACGGTCAGGCCGGGCAGTTCGCCGTCCGGAATGGCCAGGTGCTCGGTTTTCACTGTGCTCACTGATGCCTCCTCGATGGGTTGGTCACCGAGAGAGTATCAGCCTGGCTTACAGTTCGCCTGAAGCTAAGGCACCGGGGTGAAGGACCGCACGAACTGGCGGACAGCGGCCTGCTGTTCGGCGGTCAGCCCGTCGAGGAGTTCCGCGTCGATCCGCTCCAGCGCGGCGGCCACCTCGTCCAGCAGTTCGCGACCGCGCGGCGTGACCTCCAGCCGGGCCTTCTTGCCGCGCTCGACCGGGGCGTCCGCGACCGCACCCGCGTCCTGGAGCAGGCGCACGGTGGCGTGCATGCTCTGCGCGGTGATGCCCGCGCGGCGGGCCAGGTCGCTGTAGGACAGATCGGGCCGCCGGGCGAGGTGCCCGAGCGCGCCGAGGTGCCGCAGCGTCAGGCCGTGTGGTGCCAGCGCCTGCTCGATCCGGCGCTGCGCTTCCCGTCCGGCGGCGATCAGGTTCAGCGCCAGCGACGCCGTCAGCCGCGGTGGGTCCTGGTCCATCTGCTCGCTCTCACCAGCTCGTACCGTCACCGGCGGAATGCTCTCACGGCGGTCGCGAGTTCGCGGATGCGCTCCGGGCCGACCTGGCAGCAGCCGCCGATGAGCCGCGCGCCCTCGGCGACCCAGTCCCGGACCGGCGCGAAAACCGGTTCGCCCCGCCAGGTCCTGGCTTCGGCGTCCCAGCTCTGCCCGCTGTTCGGATAGGCGACGACCGGCTTGCCGGACACCCTCGCGGCCAGCCCGATCGCCGCGCCGGTGTCACGCGGGGAACTGCAGTTCACCCCGGTGGCCACGATCCGCTCCACCCCGGCGGCGACGGCGAACGCCTCGGCCAGCGGCTGCCCTGCCCTGGTCCGCTCACCGTCCACAGTGTACGAAAGCCAGGCCGGCACGCCGTATTCGGCGACCAGCCCGGCGAGCACCTCGGCCTCGTCGAGGTCCGGGATGGTCTCCACGGCCAGCAAATCCGGCCCGGCGGCCACCAGCACGTCCAGGCGTTTCCGGTGGAAGGCGGTCAGCTCGGCTTTGCTGAGCCCGTATCGGCCGCGGTACTCCGCCCCGTCGGCGGTGATCGCCCCGTAGGGCCCGACCGATGCTGCAACGAGGAGTCCACTTCGGACACGGTCCGCGGCGTCCCTGGCGAGTTCGACGCTGCGCCGCAACGCCTTCACCGTCCCCGACGCCTCCACCCCGGCGGCGGCGAAGCCCTCGAAGCTGACCTGGTAGCTGGCGGTCGTCGCCACCTCGGCCCCGGCGCGGAAATACGCCTCGTGCGCGGCCGTGATCGCCTCGGGCTCGTCGAGCAGCAACCTGGCCGACCACAATGCCCCGCCGAGGTCGTGCCCCGCGGCCTCCAGCTGATTGGACAAACCGCCGTCGAGCACCAGCGGCCGTGCCGAAAAGTCCATCCGTACCTCCCTTCCGCAGCCTAACCGGGTGCGCCGCCCATGCCCCCGCTAGTCCAGCTGGATAATGCGCGTGAGTGTTTCTCCGGTGGTCGCCGCCGTGGCCTGGTACAGCAGGCGCGGCACGGCGTCCCGCAGGGCGCGGACCGCTCGCGACGGTTCCACATCGCGCCGGTAGGCCAGTCGCACCGTGCGGGTCAGGCCGGGCGGGCCGAACCGGGTGATGCGGAACCGGTCGCCCACCACCGTGCCCGGCACCACGGCCAGCCCGATCCCGGCACGCACGAATTCCAGCACCGCGTCCATTTCCCCGCCCTCGATGGCAAAATCCGGCTCGAAGCCTTCCGCGCGGCACGCCTCCATGGTCGCCTCGCGCAGGTCGTAACCACGCCGGAACATCACCAGCGGATGCCCGCGCAGATCGCGGATCTTCATCCGCGCTCCCGGCACCGGCGCGGGCGCCTCCTTCGGTGAGATCACCACCAGTTCCTCGACGAACAACGGCACGGTCGACAGCCGCGGATCGTCGTGCACCCGCGAGTCGACGATCATCGCCAGGTCCAGCGTGCCCTCCGAAAGCGCCGCCTGAAGGTCCCGCGAACCGCCCTCCTGCAGCACCAGCTCGATGCCCGGGTACTTGCCGCGGAAGGTGGCCAGCAGGCGCGGCAGCACACCGGTGCACAGACTGGGCGTCGCCCCGAAGCGGACGCGCCCCCGCCCCAGTTCGTCCAGCTCCCGCACCGCCCGGTAGGCCGCCTCGGTCTCGGCGAGGATCCGGCGCGCGATCGGCAGCAGCGTCTCCCCCGCCTCGGTGAGCGTGACGTTGCCGCGGATGCGGTGGAACAGCGTCGCGCCGACGTCGCGTTCGAGCGCCTTGACCTGTTGCGACAGCGACGGCTGCGCCACCCGCATCCGCTCGGCGGCCTGGGTGAAGTGGCGGGTCTCGGCAACCGCGACGAAGTACGCCAGCTGATGGAACTGCACCCCTCCATCATAGGCACAGCCTCTCGTCACCAGAGCCAAGATCTGTTTGCCCTCTGGAACCACCCCGGCCTACCGTCGGAACCGTGGTAGTCGCACCCGCGCCACCGGCGGCGCGAAAACGCCCGGCAGTACTGGAATTCTGGCGATCGACCATCGGCAAGAAGGCGGTGATGGCGGTCACCGGGCTGCTCATGGTCGCCTTCCTGCTGGCACACATGGTCGGCAACCTGAAGATCTTCTTCGGCCCCGGCGAGTTCGACGCGTACTCCGCCTGGCTGCGCACCATCGGCGCGCCCGTGCTGCACCACGAGTGGTACCTGTGGATCCAGCGCACCGGGCTGCTGATCGCGCTGGTCCTGCACATCGTCGCGGCCGCGCAACTGTCCCGGCGCGACCGCAGGGCACGGCCGGTCCGCTACGTGCACGGCAGGCGCCCGAAGGCCACCTTCGCCACCAGGACCATGCGCTGGGGCGGCGTGATCATCGCCTTCTACGTCGTCTGGCACGTGCTCGACCTGACGGTGGGCGCGGTGCACCAGGACTTCGTGCCGCACCACCCGTACCACAACGTGGTCGCCAACTTCCAGGTCTGGTGGATCAACCTGATCTACTTCGTGCCGGTCATCCTGGTCGGCCTGCACATCAACCACGGCTTCTTCAGCGCCGCGCAGACCCTCGGCGTGAACCGCCCGGCGCGGCGGCGCGCGCTCAAGATCACCGGGTCCACGCTCGCCTTCGTGATCACCGCGGGCTTCCTGCTGGTGCCGATCGCCGTGATGACAGGGATGGTGGAGTGACATGCACGAGTACGAACTCGGTGAGCCGATCGCGGACACCAAGGCACCGGACGGCCCGATCGAGCGCCGCTGGGACGAGCGGAAGTTCACCGCGAAGCTGGTCAACCCGGCCAACCGCCGCAAGCACCGGGTGATCGTGGTCGGCACCGGCCTGGCCGGCGGTTCGGCGGGCGCGACGCTGGCCGAGCAGGGGTACCACGTCATCCAGTTCTGCTTCCAGGATTCGCCGCGCCGCGCGCATTCGGTGGCCGCGCAGGGCGGGATCAACGCCGCCAAGAACTACCGCAACGACGGCGACTCGGTGTACCGGCTGTTCTACGACACGGTCAAGGGCGGCGACTTCCGCTCCCGTGAGTCCAATGTGTACCGGCTGGCGCAGATCTCCGGGCAGATCATCGACCAGTGCGTGGCGCAGGGCGTGCCGTTCGCCCGCGAGTACGGCGGCCTGCTCGACACGCGCTCGTTCGGCGGGGTCCAGGTGCAGCGCACCTTCTACGCCCGCGGGCAGACCGGCCAGCAGCTGCTGCTCGGCGCCTACCAGGCGCTGTCCCGGCAGATCGACGCGGGCAACGTGGAACTGCACGCGCGCACCGAGATGCTCGACCTGATCGTGGTGGACGGCAAGGCCCGCGGCATCGTCGCGCGCGACCTGATCACCGGCGAGGTGACCAGCCACCTCGCCGACGCCGTGGTGCTGGCCACCGGCGGTTACGGCAACGTGTTCTACCTGTCCACCAACGCCAAGGGCTCCAACGCCACCGCGATCTGGCGGGCCCACAAGCGCGGCGCCTACCTGGCCAACCCGTGCTTCACGCAGATCCACCCGACCTGCATCCCGCGCTCGGGCGAGCACCAGTCGAAGCTGACGCTGATGAGCGAGTCGCTGCGCAACGACGGGCGCATCTGGGTGCCCCAGCGCGCCGGGGACGACCGCCCGCCGGACCGCATCCCGGAGTCCGAACGCGACTACTACCTCGAACGGCTGTACCCGAGCTTCGGCAACCTGGTACCGCGGGACATCGCCTCGCGGGCGGCGAAGAACATGTGTGACGCCGGATTCGGGGTCGGCCCCGGCGGGCTCGGCGTGTACCTGGACTTCGCCGACGCCATCGCGCGCCTCGGCCGCCCGGCTATCGAAGCCAAGTACGGCAACCTCTTCGACATGTACGAGCGCATCACCGCGGAGAACCCGTACGAGGTGCCGATGCGCATCTACCCAGCGATCCACTACACCATGGGCGGGCTGTGGGTGGACTACGACCTGCAGACCACCATTCCGGGCCTGTTCGCCGTCGGGGAGGCCAACTTCTCCGACCACGGCGCGAACCGACTCGGCGCCTCCGCGCTGATGCAGGGCCTGGCCGACGGCTACTTCGTGCTGCCACCGGCGATCAACGACTACCTGGCCGGCGGCAGCTTCGAAACCGTGGCACCGGACGATCCCGCGGTGTCCGAAGTGGAATCCGAGGTGCGCTCGCGGGTGGAGCGGCTGCTCGCGGTACGGGGTGATCGCACGGTGGACTCCTTCCACCGCGAACTGGGCATGCTGATGTGGGACCACTGCGGCATGGCCCGCAACGAAACCGGGCTGCGCAAGGCGCTCGAACGCCTTCCGGCGCTGCGGGAGGAGTTCTGGCGGCGCGTGCGCATCCCCGGCACGGGCGCCGAGCTGAACCAGGAACTGGAGAAGGCGGGCCGGGTCGCCGACTTCCTCGAGTTCGGCGAGCTGATGCTGCTCGACGCACTGGTCCGCGAGGAATCCTGCGGCGGGCACTTCCGCGAGGAACACCAGACTCCCGACGGCGAGGCGCAACGCGACGACGAGCGGTTCAGCTACGTCGCCGCGTGGCAGTACCACGGCGAGAAGCCCGTGCTGCACAAGGAATTCCTCGAATTCGACTACGTACACCCCACCCAGCGGAGTTACACGTGAAGCTCACCGTGCGCATCTGGCGCCAGTCCGGCCCCGCCGACCAAGGCGGCATGGTCACCTACCCGGTCGACGGCATCAGCCCGGACATGTCCTTCCTGGAAATGCTGGACGTGCTCAACGAAGAACTCGTCGAGCGGGGCGAACAGCCGGTGGCCTTCGACCACGACTGCCGCGAGGGCATCTGCGGCTCGTGCGGGGTGGTGATCAACGGCGAGGCACACGGCCCGGAGCGGACCACCACCTGCCAGCTGCACATGCGCTCGTTCCGCGACGGCGACGTGATCGACGTGGAACCGTGGCGCGCCAAGGGTTTCCCGGTGGTCAAGGACCTGGTGGTGGACCGCTCGGCGTTCGACCGGATCATCGGCTCGGGCGGGTACGTCACCGCGCCCACCGGCGCCGCCCCCGAGGCGCACGCCACCCCGGTGCCGAAGCCGGACGCCGACCTGGCCTTCGACAACGCCACCTGCATCGGCTGCGGTGCCTGCGTGGCGGCCTGCCCGAACGGCTCGGCGATGCTGTTCACCGCGGCGAAGGTGGCCCACCTGAACGTGCTGCCGCAGGGCGCGCCGGAACGCGAGCAGCGGGTCCTCGACATGGTGGAGACGATGGACGCCGAGGACTTCGGCGGCTGCACGAACGTCGGCGAATGCGTGGCGGCGTGCCCGAAGGGCATCCCGTTCACCAGCATCGCCAACCTCAACCGCGAGTTCCTGCGTGCTTCGCGACGCCGTTAGCGCGTGGCCGACAACGCTTCTGCGGTGAGCCGCGCGAGCAGGGTCGAATCCCAGCCAGCTGCGGAACCCGCCGGTGCCACCGTTGTGCCAGGTGACGAGGCGGCCCTTGTGCTCAAGGATGAGCCAGGCCGCGCCGATCCGGACAGCGCGCCGGGTGCCAGCTGGTCCGCAGTTCACCGAGCGTGGTCGAGGGCGTGACCTCGCCACGTTCGAGGGAATCGGCGTACAGCAGGCCGGTGATCCCCTTCGAGACGGAACCGATCTCAAAATCCGCATCAAGACCGGCGCCCACGGAGCGGCCGTAGCTCCGCCGCGAACGTCTCGTCTCCGTGCATCTCCGTCACGACCGCCTCCCGACCCCCAGCACCCTAGTCCTCCGGCAGGGCGCGGGGCGCGGTCGCCAGCACGTGCTGCCGGAACGATTCGCTGACCGGCGGCAGCTCGCGCCCCGACGGCCAGGCGATACCGATGTCCCGCGCACAGACCACATCGGACACCCGCAGGTGCGGCGCCGGGTGCTCGGCCGGTGACGGCGGGAACATCGCGGTGTGCGGCAGCGGCAGCAACGCCACGCCGAGCCCCGCGGTCACCAGGCCGCGCAGCGTCTCCACCTCGTCGCCCTCGAAGCCGACGATCGGGCTGAACCCGGCCTGGGCACACAGCGCCTCGGTGGTGTCGCGCAGCCCGTACCCCTTGCGCAGCAGGATGAACGGTTCACCCGCCAGTTCCGCGAGCCGGACCTGCCTGCGCTTGGCCAGCCGGTGTGACGGCGGCACGGCGACCCGCAGCGGCTGCACCAGCAGGCGCTGCCAGGTGATGCGCGTATCGCCCGGATCGCCGCTGGTGAGCACCAGGTCCGCGGTGCCGTCGAGCAGTTCGGCGGTGAGCCCGGCCTCGCCGTGCTGCCGCAGCTCGAACCGCACGCGTGGATAACGACGGCGGAACCCGCTGAGCACCGGCGGCACCAGCCAGGTGCCGAGCGTGTGCAGGAACGCCAGCGTCACCACGCCGGTCTCCGGGTCGACCAGCTCGCCGACCGCCCGCACCCCGAGGTCGTAGTTCTCCAGCACCGCGTCGGCGTGCTGCTTGAAGGCGCGACCGGCCGGGGTCAGCCGCAGCGCGCGGCCCGACCGCTGGAACAGCTCGGCACCCACCTCGTGCTCCAGCCGTTTCAGCGCGCGCGAAAGCGCCGGCTGGGTGACACTCGCCCGGGTTGCCGTGTCGGTCACCGTCGCCCCTTCGGCCACCTCGCGAAACAGGCGCAGCACTCGGAGTTCCATGCCATCCATACTGCCAGCGCATGGTTCAGGTGAACCTCAGGCATTGGACACATGCCGTCGCCGGGGTGAACCTGGAGGTACCGAGCGAAGGAGGTCCCAGAGATGGCAACAGTGGCCGAGCAGCTGGTCCGCACGCTGCGAGAGGCCGGGGTGGAGCGGATCTACGGCATTGTCGGCGACAGCCTCAACCCGATCGTGGACGCGGTCCGCCGGACCGACGGCATCGAGTGGGTCCACGTCCGGCACGAGGAGACCGCCGCCTTCGCGGCCGCCGCCGAAGCCCAGGTCACCGGCAGGCTCGCGGTGTGCGCCGGCAGCTGCGGTCCGGGCAACCTGCACCTGATCAACGGCCTGTTCGACGCCCACCGCAGCGGCGCGCCGGTGCTGGCGATCGCCTCGCACATCCCGTCCGCGCAGGTGGGCACCGGCTTCTTCCAGGAAACCCATCCCGACCGGCTGTTCGTCGAGTGCAGCCACTTCAGCGAGCTGGTCTCGCAGCCGGAGCAGATGCCGCGGTTGCTGCGCATCGCCATGCAGACCGCGATCGGCAAGGGCGGCGTGTCCGTGCTGACCATTCCAGGGGACGTCTCCGAGCGCAAGGCGCCGGTGCCCGGGGTCGAGCGGGTGCAGCTGGTCAAGCCCTCCCCCACCATTCCGCCCGCCGACCAGGTCGCCGAGCTGGCGCGGCTGCTGGACTCGGGCGAGAAGGTGATGCTGTTCGCCGGCGCGGGTGCCGCTGGCGCGCACGACGAGGTGATGGCGCTGGCGGAGAAGCTGTCGGCCCCGGTCGGGCACTCGCTCGGCGGCAAGGAGTGGATCCAGTACGACAACCCGTACGACGTGGGCATGAGCGGGCTGCTCGGCTACGGCGCCTGCTACGACGCGATGCACGCCGCTGACCGGATCGTGCTGCTGGGCACCGACTTCCCCTACGACAACTTCCTGCCGCAGGCACGCACCATCCAGATCGACATCGACCCGGCGCACCTGGGCCGCCGCACCCCGCTGGAGCTGGCGCTGCACGGTGACGTCAAGGAGACGATCAAAGCGGTGCTGCCGCTGCTGCGCGGCAACCCCGACCGCACCTTCCTCGACCGCATGCTGCGCGAGCACGTGCGGCGGCTGGAGAAGGTGGTCGACGCCTACACCACCCGCATCGGCCACCACCGGCCGATCCACCCCGAATACGCCGCCGACCTGGTCGACGAGCTGGCCGACGACAACGCGGTGTTCACCGTGGACACCGGCATGGGCAACGTGTGGGCCGCACGGTACCTGACCCCGAACGGCCGGCGGCGGGTGATCGGCTCGTTCCGCCACGGCAGCATGGCCAACGCCCTGCCGCACGCCATCGGCGCGAAACTGGCGCAGCCGGACCGCCAGGTGGTCTCCCTCTCCGGCGACGGCGGGCTGGCCATGCTGATGGGCGACCTGCTCACCCTGTCGGCGTACGACATCGGCGTGAAGGTGGTGCTGTTCAACAACTCCACGCTGGGCATGGTCAAACTGGAGATGCTGGTCGACGGCCTGCCCGACTACGGCACGGACCAGGTCCCGGTCAGCTTCGCCGCGATCGCCGAGGCCTGCGGCATCCACGCGATCCGGGTGGAGGACCCGGCGCAGATCGAGAGCGCGCTGCGAAAGTCGTTCGACCACCGCGGCCCGTCACTGGTCGAGCTGGTCACCGACCCGAACGCACTGTCGATCCCGCCGAAGATCACCGGCGAGATGGTGCGCGGCTTCGCGCTGGCCGCGAGCAAGACCGTGCTGAACGGCGGGGTCGGCAAAATGGTCGACATGGCGCGGAGCAACCTGCGCAACGCTCCGCGCCCCTGACCGCAGGTTGGACACGAATGTGGCTTTGGGGGCGGATTCGGCCCCGAAAGCCACATTCGTGACACTCGCCCACTCCCACCGGCGCCCGACAACGACAGCCGACCGCCAACCTCAGTCACCCCACCGCAACCCGGCAACGGCAGCCGACCACACGCCCACCCAGCCCTCCCCCATCCCCGGTCCACAGCCCAAAACACGGCGAAGAACCCCTTGTCAAGGTACTCTTCCCAGCCTTGACAAGGGGTTCTTCGCCGTCGTCACAATGATCAACCGGGGTGGCCCACGCCCCCAAAAAAACCTACGACGCCAGCAACTCCGGCGCATGCGCCCGCACAGCCGCCTCAATCTCCCCAAAACTCGGATTGATCATGCTGTGCCCGCCCACGAACACCGTCGGCACGATCTCGTTGCCGTCCGCGACCGCCCGCACTCGCGCGGCGGCCTCGTCGTCCTCCCAGATGTTGAACTCGCGCACCGGGAGGTCGCTGCGGCTCAACCTGGCCATCAGGTCCACACAGAACGGGCAGCCGGGCCGCCAGTACAGGTCAACGGCGGTGATCGGGTCCATGCGTACTCCTCCTCGGTCCGTCTCCACCGTACTCAACGCGATCCCGGCGCCCGCTCGAGTCCCGATCACGAGCCCGGCTGGCTACGCTTCCCCGGATGAGAAACCACGAAGAACGGTGCTGATCCTCTCGTTGCTCACCCTCCTCGGCTTCCCCGTCCCGGCGCAGGCCACACCGGAACTGCTCTGCGCCAGCAAGATCTACAACGGCTGCTTCTGGCCGCAACCGGGCTTCAGCGGGCCCTGGTACCAGACCACCATCTACTTCAGCGGCTGCTGGCACCTCCCGCCCTCCCGCTCCTACGACATCTCCGCGCCCAAGCCGGTGACCCTGTACGCGGGCACTGACTGCACCGGCCAGAGTCACCAGGTGCCGGGCTGGGACTGGAACCCCGACCTCGGGTTCAGCGCCCAGAGCTACCACTACCAGCAGTGAACCGCCGTTCCCCGGTCCAGCCGGGGTCGCCGGTCTTCACGAACCGCACCCAGGCGCCGTGCATTTCGGCGGCCAGCCCGTCCGGCACCACCGGCCCGAGCAGCCCGTCCGGCGTGCGCAGTTCCGGCAGGTCCGTGCGCTCGAACACAAACGGCAGCTCGACGGTGTGGCACGCCCCGTGCGGGCCGTCACGCCAGTCGAACTCGTAGGTGAACGCCTTGTCGTACAACGCGACCAGCCGCTCGCGGCCCTCGCGGAACATCCGGTCGATGGCCTCGCTGTACTCGGGCAGCTGGTAGAGCCGGGACTCTTCGGTGTTCGTGCCCGCCAGGACGTCGACCGGGTGCGCGGCGGGCACCTCGTCCAGCACCACGCCGAGCGGCGTCAGGCGGGTACCGCCAGGCACCTGGGTCAGCGCCGCGACCAGGCGTTCGTCGGGAATCCCGGCGAACGCCTCCACGGTCGGCTCGATCCCCAGCCGGTCCGCCAGCGCGCGGGTGGTCTCGGCGGCCTGGGCGCCGGTCATCGTGCTGAGGCCGCCGCTCTGACTGATCGCCCGGCGGAACAAGCCGCGCGCCTCCGGCGTGACCAGCAGCGCGCCGACGATCATCGCGCCCGCCGACTGGCCGGACACGGTGACCTGGTCCGGGTCACCGCCGTACTCGGCGATGTGCGCCCGCACCCACCGCAGCGCGGCGACCACGTCGAGCAGGCCGCGGTTGCGCGGTGCCCCCGGCAGGTCCAGCCAGCCGGGCGCGCCGAGCCGGTAGTTCAGCGTCACCAGGACCACGCCGTCACGCGCGAACGCCGTCCCGTCGTACAGCGGCGCCTGGCCGGTGCCGGAAATGAACCCGCCGCCGTGCACAAAAACCAGCACCGGCGCGCTGCCGGTGGTGGACGGTGTGGTCACGTTGACCGTGAGGTAGTCGTCACCACGCACCCAGCCGGCCCCGATCACCGGGCTCAGGTCCACCGGGAAGCGGCGTTCCGGTGCGGGCGCCGACGGGCCGTGCTCGCGCGGCGCGCCGTCCACCGGCTCTGGCGCGGCGAACCGGCGAGCCCCCACCGGCGGTGCCGCGTACGAGATGTTCCGGAAGACCTTCACCGCCATGCCGCCCACTCCTTCACCGCGAACTTGCCGCCGTCGCGCCGCACCTCGGCCGCGCCCGCCCCGGGGAAGTGCGCGGGCACCACCAGCGCGTGATGATCCGCCGCCCACTCCAGCACGCGCCGCCGCGTGGCCCTGGCCTGCGCCTCGTCCTCGTCGAAGCAGGGCCCGCAGTCCGGTTCGGCGATCTGCAGCGGGCTGTGCAGCACGTCGCCGACGAACACCGCCTCCTCACGCAGGTGCACCACGGCCGAACCGGGCGTGTGGCCGGGCGTCAGCTCGATGCGCAGGTTGGCGTCCACGTCGTAGTGGTCGCCTTCCCAGAGCACGGTCTGACCGGCGCGGTGGACCGGCGCGACGCTGTCCTCGAACACGTTCTGCATGCCGCGACCCGAACGCGTCTTGTGGTTGTTCTCCGGGTTCCAATAGTCGAAGTCGGCGCGCGCGATCACGTATTCGGCATTCGGGAAGGTCGGCTGCCATTCCCGATCGACCAGACGGGTGTTCCAGCCGACGTGGTCGCCGTGCAGGTGCGTGCAGATCACCACGTCGACCTCCTCCGGCCGCACGACCGTGGACAGCTCACCGTAGAAGTTCGTGTCCAGGTGGGCGAAGAACGGCATGTACGGGCGTTCGCGGCCGTTGCCGATACCGGTGTCGATCAGGATCGTGCGGCCCTCGCTGCGGAGCAGCCAGGTCTGGATCATCGTGCGGGCCTCGTCGGCCACCGGGTCGAAGTACTCGGGCACCAGCCAGTTCTCGTGCTCGCGCCACTTGCCTGCCGGCACGTCCGGGAAGATGAACTCCCGCGGCAGGCCCGTGACCGGCAGCTCGACCACACGGGTGACATCGACGTCTCCGAAGGTGATGGTTTCCATGCGTCCAGCCTGGCCACCGGCACCCCGCCCGCGGTATCGGTCAGGTGACTGCAGTCGGGGATACAGTCACAACGTGACGATCTCGGGACGGGAGGCCGAACGCGCCGCGGTGCTCGGGCTCACCAGCGGTGTGCTGATCGTGGCCGGGGAACCGGGCGCGGGCAAGAGCACGCTGCTCGACCTGGCCGCGTCGGCGCACGAGGGCCGCGTGCTCCGGATGACCGGCTCGGCGAGCGAGGCGAACCTGCCCTTCGCCGGACTGCACCAGCTGCTGCGCCCGGTGCGGGCGGAACTCGGGGAGCTGCCGGAGCGGCAGCGGTCGGCCCTGCTGGGCGCGGTCGGCATGGCGGATTCCGGCTGCCCGGACCGGCTGCTGGTCGGCGTCGCGCTGCTCACCCTGCTGTCCGAACTCGCGCAGCGCTCGCCGGTGCTGGTGGTCGCCGACGACCTGCAGTGGCTTGATCCCGGCTCGCTCGACGCGCTGGCCTTCGCCGCGCGGCGGATCGACGACGAGCCGCTGGCCGTGCTCGGCGGCACCCGCGACCCGGCCGGATACGCCGGGTTCCCGTCGCTGACGCTCGGCCCGCTCGGGCCGAGGGAGGCGGGCGAGTTGCTGGACCGGCAGCCGGAGCCGCCGGTGGGCAAGCGCCGCCTGCGCATTCTCGATCAGGCCGCCGGGAATCCGCTGGCGCTGGTGGAACTGGCGAGGGCGGGCGGCTCCGGCAACGAGGACGTGCTGCCGTTGACCGAGCGGCTGGAGCGTGTCTTCGCCGCCGACCTGGCCGGGCTGCCCGAGGCGACGCGGGAGGCGTTGCTGCTGGTCGCGGCGGACGAGCTGGCCGCGCCCGGGCTGGCCGACGAACTCGCGCCCGCCGAACGCGCCGGGCTGCTGCGCATCGCGGGCGGGGTGCGGTTCCGGCACCCGCTCATCCGCTCGGCGATCTACCACGGCGCCCCGCTGGCCGCGCGCCGCCGCGCGCACCGGGAACTCGCGCGCCTGCTCGCCGCGGAACCCGATCGCCGGGCCTGGCACCTGGCCGCCGCCGCTGAGGCGCCGGACGAGGAAATCGCGGCGGCACTGGAAGATTCGGCGTCCCGGGCACGTGAACGCGGCGGCTACGCGGCGGCCGCGACCGCGCTGGAACGTGCCGCCGAGCTGAGCCCGGACAGCGACGACCGCGCGCGGCGGCTGGTGACCGCGGCCGGGGTCGCGGTCAACACCGGGCAGCCGGAGTGGGTTGAGCAGCTGGCGGCGAAGGCGAGCGCGAGCACCGACGACCCGGCGCTGGTGGCGCGGGCGTCGCTGCGGGTGGGCCAGGTGCTGACGTTGAGCGCCGAGCACGACACCGCGATTTCCCTGCTGCTGCGTGCGGCGGACGACCCGGAACTCGCGCCGGTCGCGACCGCGTCGGCGTCGGTGGCCGGGTTCTACTCCGGTGACGAGGAGCACCGCGTCGCCGTGCGGGAACGGGTTTCGGACGATCCGTGGACGCTCGCGTTGCTGGAGCCGACCGTGCGCCGCGCCGAGCTGGCGGCGGCCTTGCCCGCACTGGTCGAGCAGGCCCGCGACGACCCGGCGCGGCTGGTCTCACTGGGGGCGATGGCGTGGCTGCTCGACGAGGTCGGCCAGGCGGTGCGCATTTTCGACGACGCGCTGCACCGGTGGCGGATGAGCGGTTCGCTGCCCACGGGGCTCGGCTGCTCGGCGGGCTGGGCGTACCTGGACAACGGCCAGTGGGCGCAGGCCAGGCTGGCCGCGGCGAGCGCCACCGCCGCCGGCGCCGGGCTCCCCCATCTCGACGCGGCGGTGCGCTCGCTCGAAGCCGCCGCGCTCGCGTTGTCCGGGGACACCGCGCGGGCCCGCGCGACCGCCGAGGCTGGTTTGTCCTTTGTGGACCCGAACCGCAGCCGGGCGGTGGCGGTGCGCACGCGGTGGGCGCTCGGCATGGCGGCGGTGGCCGACGGTGACCACGTGAGCGCCTACGAGCAATTCCGGCTGATGTTCACCCCGGCCGGGGACCCGGTGCACTACGCGTGTTCGTACGCCGGTCTCGCGGAACTGGCGGCGGCGGCCGTCCGCACGGGCCACGAAACCGAGGCAGCGGAGGTGGTCGACCGGTGCGTGAAGCACCTGGACGGTGACCTGTCGCCGCGGATGAGCGCGCTGATCCACCGCGCCCGCGCCCTCCTGGATCCGGCGTCGGCCGAGGCGCATTTCGAGGCGGCGCTGGCCGACCCGGCGGGTGAGCAGTGGCCGTTCGAACGAGCGCAGATCCTGCTCGACTACGCGGAATGGTTGCGCCGGCGCCGCCGCATCACCGACGCCCGCCCGAAACTGCTGGCCGCGCAGGAGACCTTCCGGCGCCTGGGCGCCCGCCCCTGGCTGACCCGCACCGACGGTGAATTGCGCGCCGCGGGCGTCGAAGCCTCGGCGACACCCGATGCGCTGACTTCGCTTACCCCGCAACAACAGCAGATCATCCGCCTGGCGGCCCGGGGCCTGAGCAACCGCGAAATCGGGGAACGCCTTTTCCTGTCACCGCGGACGGTGGGGTCGCATTTGTACCGCAGCTTCCCCAAACTCGGCGTGACGGCCCGCTCCCAGCTCCGCGACCTCGTCGAGTCGGCCTGACCTAACCAGCGGGACGCCACATCGGCTGGAGCACCGGACCGCCGTCCGGCAGAGGGATCGGCTCGCCGTGGTCTTCGAAGCCGTGGCGGGCGTACAGGGAGCGGTTCCGCGGGGTGGACGCCTCCAGGTAGATCGGCTGTCCGCCCGCCTGTGCGATGCCGTACCGCAGCATGGCCGTGCCGGCACCCAGGCCCCGGTAACGCGGCAGCGCGGCCATCGAAGACAGGTACAGGTGCGGCTCGACCGGGTGCCGCGCGGCCGTGGCCGCCATGACCACGGCCAGGCGGTCCTCCCCCTCCGGCGCGGCGATCGGGCCCGAAACGCTGAGCCAGATCGAAGCGGCCACCGGCTCCCCACGCGAAAAGGCGACCACCAGCTGCCCGGCATCCACCGCCGCCCGCAGCGAGGTTTCGAACAGTTCCCGCGTGCGCGCCCGCCGCACCGACGGATCCGGGACCACCCAAGCCGAAACGGCCTCATCGGAGAACGCGTCCACGCACGCGGCCAGTACCGAATCGAATTCCGCCGCCGTGGCGGGACGAACCATCAACGTCATGCCCCCACGCTCGCGCACGCGAAACCCCGGATGAAGTAGTTTCGTCGCACATGGACCCGAGACGAAACGCCTGCGCCGAGTGCGGACGCGACGCGGGCGCCCCCGCGCCCACCGGACGGCCGCGCCGCTACTGCTCGCGGTCCTGCCAGTCCCGCGCCTACCGGCGCCGCCGCGATCAGGGGCGGCTCGCCGCCACCCCGCGCCGGACCACGCCGAAAACCGGTGAACTGGTCGAAACCGCCATCGCCCTGGCCGACGCCGACGGGATCGGCGCGGTCACCCTGCGCGCGGTCGCCCACCGCGCGGGCACCTCGCTGATGACCGCCCAGCGTGCCTTCGGCAGCCGCGACAAGCTGGTCGCGACCATGGTGCAGCGCCTGCTCACCACCCCGGGCACCCCGGCGCTCAAGGCGCTCGCCGAGCACGAGTGGTCGGTCTACCGGGCACACCCGTGGCTGGTCAGCGTGCTGGCGAGCACCCGCCCGCCGCTCGTCCCGGCGGTGCTGGACTCGGCGCGGGCGAGCATCGGCGCCTTCACCGCGCTCGGTTTCGACCCGCCGACCGCGCTCGGCCGGTACTTGGCGCTGAGCGCCTACGTGCAGGGCATGGCCCTGCTGCTGCTCGCCGAACACCACGAATCGGCCCATTCGACCTACCGCGCGTGGTGGGCGGACGAAGCCCGCCGCCTGCCCCCGTGGACCGGTGAGCTGGGCGGCCCGCCCGGCACCGCCGACCTCGACACCTGGTTCCGCGACGGCCTCGACCGCGTGCTCGACGGCCTCACTCGCCTGCCTGAAGCCCCCACTCCCGGCTGAAGCAACCCGCCAGGTACAGGTCCACGCGATCGGAGAACCGCCCCAGGTCACGCCCGGTCAGCTCGGCGATCCGGCTCACCCGGTACCGCAGCGTGTTGACGTGCAGGTGCAGCTCGGCCGCGGTCTGCGTCCAGGAACCGGAGTTCTCCAGGAACACCTTCAGCGTGTGCACCAGATCCGACCCGTGTGCCTCGTCGTAGGACAGCAGCGGACCGAGCACCTTCGCGCCGAACGACCGCCGCAGTTCCTCCGGCACGGCGGCCAGCAACAGCAGATGGGACGCGACCTCGTCCCCGGCGACCACCGAAGCGCGTCCCGGCGCCAGCTCGGCGAGCTTGCGGGCGTGCCGCGCCTCCTGCACGGTCGGGCGCAGCGCCTGCGCGTCCGGCGCGCGGCTCATCCCGACGGCCAGGCGTGCCGAGCCGAGCGCGGGCTCGACCAGCACCACGGCCTCGCGAATCTGTTCCGCCAGCCCATCGGCAGGCTCCTCGACCGCGAGCAGTCCGAAGGTCTCCGCCTCCACCGAACCGACCAGTGCCGGGCCGCCGAACGGCGCCAGCACCTCGTCCAGGATCGCCCGCGCCAGCCCCGGCCCGCCGCCCTGCACCCCGGCCGAGAGCACCAGCACCTGTTCCCCGCCGGAGAACCCGGCCGCGGCCAGCCGTGAACTCAGCTCCGCCTGCGTGGCGCCCTCGGAAAGCACCTTGCGCAGCAACGGTTCCGCCGCGCGGTTCTCGATCCGCTTCGCATCGTCCAATCTGGACCGTTCGAGCCCGGCCAGCTCGGCGAACTCGGCGGCGACCTCGCGGCGCGAATGGTCCCCGGCGATCACCACGAACCAGCTGCCCACCCGGTGCCCCGCCCGGTTCGCCGAGGCCAGCAGGGTGAACCCGTCGATCACCTTGGGCAGCCGCTCCCCCATCAGGTACCGGCGGGCGAACTGCGCGCGCCGCTGGGCGCTGAGCGCCTCGCCGGTGCCCGCGACCAGCCGCCCGGTCGCGCTGAGCACCCAGCAGTCCGCGCCCAGCTCGGCGGCCCCGGCCTCGACCAGTGCGGGCAGCCCGCCGCCCGCGGTCAGCGCGGCGAGCAGGCGGCGGTGACCGCCGATCCCGCCGGGACCGGCCCGCTCGGCGGCCAGGCCGAGAATGATGCGCTCGCTCACCGTCGCGAAGGACACCGACACCGGCACCTCGAACAGCGGCAGGCCCGCCGCCCGGCACGACTCGATCATGTAGTCCGGCACCGGTCCGTCCACTTCGGCCGTTCCCGCGCCCAGCGCCACCACCCCGGCCTCGACCAGCGTCGCGACGAACGCGTCGGCGTCGGCGGGACCGGGCAGCCACCGCATGCCGCACAGCACCAGCTCACCACCGGCCAGGTACCGCGTGGGGTCGCTCAGGGTCGAGGTGAACACGCGTTCGAACTCGCGCTCGCGCGCGTCCGGGCCGTAGAGCAGGGTCAGCCCCAGCTCGGGCGTGTCCAGCAGGGCTCCGAGTCGCACCCGCACCTCCTCCGAATCGGCCGTGACTGGGCCTTCCAGTACCGCATACCAGCACGTGGACGGCCTTTGGAGGTAACCACAAAAACGGCGCCGGGGTGAACGGCCGGTTTCGGCGGATCAGCCGTGGCCGGTCCGCTCACGCGGACTGTGTACTGCTTCACAACGCAGCGAGGAGGAACAAGGTTATGGCGATCGTGCTCGGCGAGAACCAGTACGGCAAGGCGGAGAACCGCCTGGTCCGCATCGACCGCGACGGCGAGCGGCACCGGATCACCGATCTGAACGTCAGCGTCTCGCTGTCCGGCGACCTGGCCGACACGCACCTGACCGGCGACAACGGCAAGGTGCTCGCCACCGACACGCAGAAGAACACGGTGTTCGCCTTCGCCAGGGACGGCATCGGCGAGATCGAGGCCTTCGGCCTGCGGCTGGCCAGGCACTTCGTCGATTCGCAGCCGTCGATCCACCGGGCGGCGGTGCGCATCGAGAGCTACCCGTGGGCGCGGCTGGAGGTCGCGGGCAAGCCCGCGCACCACTCGTTCGCGCGGTCCGGCGAAGGCACCCGTACCGCACTGATCACCTACGACGGCGAGCGGGCCGAGGTCACCGGCGGGCTGACCGACCTGACCGTGCTCAACTCGACCGACTCGGAGTTCTGGGGCTTCCCGCGTGACGAGTACACCACGCTCGCCGAGGTCACCGACCGGATCCTGGCCACCGCGGTGTCGGCGACCTGGCGCTTCGCCACGGCCGAGGGCGCCGACTGGGGCAAGGCGTACGAAACCGCGCGCGCCTGCCTGCTCGACGCGTTCGGCGGCACCTACAGCTACTCGCTGCAGCAGACGCTCTACGCAATGGGCACGCGCGTGCTGGAGAACGTGCCGGAACTGGCCGAGATCAGCCTGTCCCTGCCGAACAAGCACCACTTCCTCAGCGACCTGTCGGCGTTCGGCCTGGACAACCCGGGTGAGGTCTTCTTCGCCGCCGACCGCCCGTACGGCCTGATCGAGGGCACCGTCCGGCGTGACGATTCCTGAAGGGACGGACACAATGGACTTCCTGCGACCGGCCACGCTCGCCGAAGCGCTGGAGGCGAAGGCCGCCTTCGGCGAGGCCGTGCCCATCGCCGGTGGCACCGACGTGATGGTCGAGCTGAACTTCGACCACCGCCGCCCGGCCGCGCTGCTGGACCTCAACCGCGTGGCCGAGCTGCACGAGCACACCCGGGTGGACGGGCAGGTGAGGATCGGCGCGAGCGTGCCGTACGCCCGGATCATCGCCGAACTCGGCGCCGAGCTGCCCGGGCTCGCGATGGCCTCGCGCACGGTCGGCTCGCCGCAGATCCGCAACCGCGGCAGCGTGGGCGGCAACCTGGGCGCGGCCTCCCCCGCCGGCGACTCGCACCCGGCGCTGCTCGCCGCGGGCGCCGAGGTGGAGATCGCCTCGGTGCGCGGGACGCGGCTGGTGCCGGTGGCGGAGTTCTACACCGGCGTGAAGCGCAACGTGCTGGCCGCCGACGAGCTGATCACCGCGGTGCGCCTGCGCCCGGCGACCGGCCCGCAGCAGTTCAGCAAGATCGGCAGCCGCAACGCGATGGTGATCGCCGTGTGTGCCTTCGGCCTCGCGCTGCACCCCGAGCAGGAGCGCGTGGGCACCGGCGTCGGCTCGGCCGCGCCGACTCCGCGCCGGGCACCGGAGGCCGAGGAGTTCCTGGCCGCCGAACTCACCGACCGCGGCCTGTGGACCTCGCCGAGGCCGCTCGAGGACTCGGTGAAACGCCGCTTCGGCGAGCTGGTGGCCGCCGCCGCGTCCCCGATCGACGACGTGCGCGGCAGTGCCGCCTACCGCAAGCACGCACTGGCCGTGATGGCGCGGCGGACGCTGGGCTGGGCGTGGGACGAATACCGCGAAGGGAGCCGGGCATGCGCGTGAACGTCACGGTCAACGGGGAACACCGGCAGGCCGACAACGTCTGGGAAGGCGAAAGCCTGCTCTACGTGCTGCGTGAGCGCCTCGGCCTTCCCGGCTCGAAGAATGCTTGTGAACAGGGCGAATGCGGGTCGTGCACGGTCTATCTCGACGGGGTTCCGGCGTGTGCCTGCCTGGTCGCGGCCGGGCAGGCCGAGGGACGCGAAGTACGCACGGTCGAAGGGCTCGCCGAAGGCGACGAACTCGATCCGGTTCAGGAGTCCTTTGTGGAGTGCGGGGCGGTGCAGTGCGGATTCTGCACGCCGGGCCTGCTCGTCGCCGCGCACGACCTGATCGAGCGCACCGGCCAGCCGAGTGACACGGAGATCCGCGAGGCGCTGGCCGGGAACCTGTGCCGCTGCACCGGTTACGAGAAGATCCTGGACGCGGTGAAGCACGCCGCCGCGCGGAAGGCGGAGGTGTCGCGGTGAACCCCACGCGCTCGCCCCAGCAGCTCGAGGACACGATCACCGGCGGCATCGGCGAAAGCCCGCTGCGCCCGGACGGGGTGCTCAAGGTACGCGGGGAATTCGCCTACTCCTCGGACCTGTGGCACGAGGACATGCTGTGGGGCGCCACCCTGCGCAGCCCGCACCCGCACGCGCTGATCACCGGCATCGACACCGCGGCCGCGCTGGCCGTGCCCGGGGTGCACGCGGTGCTGACCCACGAGGACGTGCCCGGCGAGAACGTCTACGGCCTCAAGTACCAGGACACGCCGGTGCTGGCCGCCGACCGGGTGCGGTACCAGGGCGAGCCGGTGGCGATCCTGGCCGCCGACCACCCGGAGATCGCCCGGCAGGCGCTCAAGGAGATCGTGGTCCACTACCAGGTGCTGGAGCCGATCACCGATCCCGAGCGGGCCGCGCACGACACCACGCTGCCGAAGCTGCACCCGGACGGCAACCTGGTGCGCTACCAGCGGATCGTCCGCGGCGACCCGGACGCCGAGGCCGACGTGGTGGTCTCCGGGGTGTACGAGATCGGCATGCAGGACCAGGCGTTCCTCGGGCCGGAGTCCGGGCTGGCCATTCCCGCCGACGACGGCGGGGTGGACCTGTACCTGGCGACGCAGTGGCTGCACGTGGACCAGAAGCAGACCGCGAAGGCGCTGGGCCTGCCGCTGGAGAAGGTGCGGCTGACGCTGTCCGGCGTGGGTGGCGCGTTCGGCGGCCGCGAGGACCTGTCCATGCAGATCCACTCGTGCCTGCTCGCGCTGCGCACCGGCAGGCCGGTGAAGATGGTCTACAACCGCGAGGAGTCCTTCTTCGGCCACGTGCACCGGCACCCGGCGAAGATGTACTACGAGCACGGCGCCACCGCCGACGGCGACCTGGTCTACGTGCGTGCCCGGCTGTACTTCGACGGCGGTGCCTATGCTTCGAAGACCCCGGTGGTGGTCGGCAACGGGACCACGCTGAGCGTCGGGCCGTACAACGTGCCCAACGCGAAGATCGAGGGCTGGGGCGTCTACAGCAACAACCCGACGTGCGGGGCGATGCGCGGCCTCGGCGCGGTGCAGCCCACCTACGCGTACGAGTCCCAAATGGACAAGCTGGCCGCCGCGCTGGGCATGGATCCGGCGGAGCTGCGCATCCGCAACGCGATGAGCGAGGGGTCGACCAACGTCACCGGGCAGGTGATCGACTTCCCCGCGCCGGTCGCCGAACTCGTGCAGCGGGTCAGGGACATGCCGCTGCCACCCGACCGCCGGTCGTCCTCAGTGGACATTCGCGAGCTGCCGGGTGGCGCGTCGAACACCACGCACGGCGAAGGCGTGGTCCGCGGTGTCGGCTACGGCGTGACGATCAAGAACATCTCCTACGCCGAAGGCCTCGACGACTACTCGACGGCGCGGGTGCGCCTGGAGGTGCTCGGCGGTGAGCCGGTCGCGATGGTGCACACCGCGGCGGCCGAGGTGGGCCAGGGCCTGGTCACGCTGCAGCAGCAGATCGCGCGCACCGAACTCGGCGTGCCGCGGGTGACCGTGCACCCGGCGGACACCAGTGTCGGCGACGCCGGGTCCAGTTCGGCGTCGCGGCAGACCTACATCACCGGCGGCGCGGTGCGCAACGCCTGCCTGGCCGTGGCCGAGCGGGTTTTCGCCCGCGCGGCACGGCGGTTGGGACGATCACCCGAAGGAATGGCGCTTTCCGGCGGGAAAATCGTGGCTTCCGACGGTGAGGTGCTGGCGGCGCTGGCGGATATCCTCGGTGACGAAGCCATCGAGGAAACCCGGGAGTACCACCACCGCCCGACCTATCCGCTCGATCCGGAAACAGGGCAGGGTGACGCGCACGTCCAGTACGGCTTCTCCGCGCACCGCGCGGTGGTCGACGTGGACACCGAACTCGGGCTGGTCAAGGTCGTGCAACTGGACTGCGCGCAGGACGTCGGCAAGGCGATGAACCCCGACGCCGTGATCGCCCAGATCCAGGGCGGTTCGGCGCAGGGCCTCGGGCTGGCGGTGATGGAGGAGATCCAGGTCGCCGGCGGCAAGGTGCGCAACCCGTCGTTCACCGACTACCTCATCCCGACCGTGCTCGACATGCCGCCGATGCGGATCGACGTGCTCGAACGCGCCGACCCGCACGCGCCCTACGGGGTGCGCGGGGTGGGCGAGCCGCCGACCATCTCGGCCACCCCGGCCATCGCGAACGCCATTCGCGCGGCCACCGGGCTGGACCTGCCCCGCGTGCCGATCCGCCCCGAACACATCACCGGAACCTGAAGCAGGAGAACTTCGATGACCACCACCGAAACGGCCGAATCCGCCTGGCTCACCGAATGCGTGCGCCTGGCCGCGAAGAACGTCAAAGAGGGCGGCGGCCCGTTCGGCGCGCTGATCGTGCGCGACGGCGAGATCGTCGCGACCGGCGTCAACCGGGTCACCCCGGACCTCGACCCGACCGCGCACGCCGAGGTCGTCGCGATCCGCGCGGCCTGCCAGGCGCTGGGCACCTTCAAGCTCGACGGCTGCGTGCTGGTGTCCTCGTGCGAACCGTGCCCGATGTGCCTGGCGTCTTCGCTGTGGGCACGCGTGGACCGGGTGGTCTACGCGGCCGACCGGCACGACGCGGCGAAGGCCGGTTTCGACGACCTCGCCTTCTACGACCTGTTCTCCACGCCTCGCCACACCTGGGCGGTACCCGTGACCCAGGTGTCCATCGAGAACGGTTTCACCCCGTTCGCGACCTGGCTGGACCAGCCGGACCGCATCGACTACTGAGCTGACCCGGCCCACTCGGCCCCAGCACGCTGACCGGAGCACCACTCAAAACCACGTCCCGCTGACCCACCGGCAAGGGAGAGGACGCCTCCAATGACGCTGGCCCGTCCCGGCGACCGGATTCGCGAAGGCGAATCCGAGCCACCCCGCAAGTCCCCGCTCGACCGGTTCTTCCGGATCTCCGGCAGGCAGAGCACGATCGCCCGCGAGGTCCGCGGCGGGATCACCACCTTCGTCGCGATGGCCTACATCGTGCTGCTCAACCCGCTCATCCTCGGCGCGTCGGCGGACATCACCGGCACCAAGCTGAGCACCGCCCAGCTGACCACCGCCACCGCGCTGTCCGCGGCGGTGATGACCGTGCTGATGGGCCTGGTCGGCAACGCGCCGCTGGCGCTGGCCGCCGGGCTCGGCATCAACGGCATCGTGGCCTTCCAGATGGCCCCGGCGATGACCTGGGCGCAGGCCTTCGGGCTGGTGGTGCTGGAGGGCCTGTGCATCGTGCTGATGGCGGCCAGCGGCATCCGCGAGCGGATTCTCAACGCCATCCCGATGGCGCTGAAAACCGCGATCACCGTCGGCATCGGGCTCTACATCGCGCTGGTCGGCCTGGTCAGCGCCGGGTTCGTGACCCGGGTCCCGGACGCGGCCGGCACCACGGTGCCGGTGCAGCTGGGCGTGGACGGCCATCTCGACGGCTGGCCGATCGCGGTGTTCTGCTTCGGCCTGCTGCTGATGACGGTGCTGGTGGCCCGCAAGGTGCCCGGCGCGGTGCTGATCAGCATCGGCGTGGCCACGGTGGCCGCGGTGGTGCTGCACGACGGGTTCGGGCTCGGCGAATGGGGCCGCACCGAGCCGACCCTGCCGTCGGACTTCGTCGCCGCGCCCGACTTCGGGTTGCTCGGCGAGGTGGACCTGTTCGGCGGCTTTGTCTCGGCGGGCGCGCTGACCGCGACGATCTTCCTGTTCACGCTGGTGCTGTCCGGTTTCTTCGACGCGATGGGCACCATCACCAGCGTTTCGCAGGAAGCCGGGCTGTCCAAGGACGGCAAGGTTCCCGGCATGGGCCGCATCCTGCTGGTGGACGGCGCGGGCGCGGTCGCGGGCGGGGTCACCGGCTCGTCGCCGAACACGGTGTTCATGGAGTCGGCAGCCGGGGTCGGTGAGGGCGCGCGGACCGGGCTGGCGAGCGTGGTCACCGGGGCGCTGTTCGCGCTGACCCTGCTGTTCACCCCGCTGGCCGGGGTGGTCCCGGCACAGGCGGCGGCCCCGGCGCTGGTGGTCATCGGCGGCATGATGATGGCCCAGGTCCGCAACATTCCCTGGAACGAAGCGGATTTCACCATCCCGGTGTTCCTCACCGCCGCGCTGATCCCGTTCACCTACTCGATCACCAACGGGGTCGGCGCCGGCCTGATCGCCTTTGTGCTGGTCAAGACCTGCAAGGGCAAATGGCGCGAAGCCGGCTGGCTGCTCACCCTGCTGGCGCTGGTCTTCGCCGTCTACTTCGGCATCAACGGCGTGAAAGCGCTCTTTTAAAGGAGGACGGCTGTGGCTCTGATGTTCCTCAACGGCGGCGCCATGCGCGGCGAGCCGCTGCACCACCTGCTCGGCGGGGCGCCACTGGTGGCGGCCACCACCACGGCGCCGAAGTACCGGTTCTACTCGGTCGGCGACCAGTGTCCGGCGTTGTTCCCGGTTTCCCACGGCGGCGCGGCGATCGCGGGCGAGCTCTACGACATCGGCCTCGACGCGCTGCGCGACCACGTGCTGCCGTCCGAACCCCACGAACTGGAGCTGGGCGTCATCGAGCTGGCCGACGGCAGCTCGGCGTTCGCGATGCTGCTGCGCCGCCCGTACACCTCCCACGTCCAGCTCCGCGACATCACCGAGATCGGCGACTGGCGGGCCTACCGCCGCAGCCGGGAAAGGGCAGCATGACCATCTCCGTGCCGGACGGCCTCCGGCTCGACGTGAACCTGTCCATCCTGTTCACCGAACTCCCCCTGCTCGAACGCCCGGCCGCGGCCAGGGCGGCGGGCTTCGACGCGGTGGAGTTCTGGTGGCCGTTCGAATCCGCCACCCCCGGCGACGCCGAAGTCACCCGATTCGTGCGGGCCGTGCGCGACGCGGGTGTCCAGTTGGTGGGCCTGAACTTCGCGGCGGGTGACATGCCCGCCGGGGACCGCGGGCTGGTCTCGTGGCCGCAGCGGTCCGGGGAGTTCCGCGAGAACGTGCCGATCGCGGTCGGCATCGCCGAAGAACTGGGCTGCCGCGCGTTCAACGCGTTGTACGGCAACCGGATCGACGGCACCGACCCGGCCGAGCAGGACGAACTGGCCGCCGAGAACCTGGCGATCGCGGCCCGCGCGGCGGAAGCCATCGGCGCGGTGGTGCTCGTCGAGCCGGTGAGCGGAGCGCCCCGATATCCGCTGCGCACCGCCGCCGACGCGCTCGATGTGCTCCACCGCGTGCCGCGCGAGAACCTGCGGCTGCTCGCGGACCTCTACCACCTGACCGTGAACGGCGACGACCTCGACGCGGTCATCGCCGAGCACACCGGCCGGATCGGCCACGTGCAGATCGCCGACGCCCCCGGCCGCAACCAGCCCGGCACCGGCTCGATCGACATCGCCGGCTACCTCGGCAAGCTCGCCGCGAACGGCTACTCGGGCCACGTCGGCCTCGAGTACAAGCCGACCGGCGCGAGTGCCGAAAGCTTCGGCTGGCTTTCCCAGACGACGAAGGAACTCCATGACTGACATCGCATTCATCGGCCTCGGCATCATGGGCGCGCCGATGGCCAGGAACCTGGTGCGGGCCGGGTTCACCGTGACCGGCTACGACCTGGCAGCCGCCGCGGTCGCACGGCTGGCCGAGGACGGCGGCAAGGCAGCCGGTTCGGTGGCCGACGCCGTCGATGGCGCCGAAATCGTGATCACCATGCTCCCGGCCGACCCGCACGTCGAAGCCGTCGTGCTCGGCGAGGGCGGCGTGTTCGAAACGATCAAACCGGGCACGCTGTTCATCGACTTCAGCACGATCAAACCGGAAACCTCGCAGAAGGTGGCCGAAGCCGGGGCCGCCAAAGACGTCCGCGTGCTCGACGCGCCGGTGTCCGGTGGTGAGGCCGGGGCGGTCAACGCCGTGCTGTCCATCATGGTCGGTGGCACACAGGCCGATTTCGATGCCGCCAAGCCGGTTTTCGACGCGGTCGGCAAGGTGGCCGCGCTGGTCGGGCCGAACGGCGCCGGCCAGGTGGTCAAGGCCGCCAACCAGCTGGTGGTCGGCGGCACCTACGCACTGGTCGCCGAGGCGATCGTGCTGCTCGAAGCGTCCGGCGTGGACGCTCACGCCGGGCTGGACGTGCTGGCCGGTGGCCTCGCCGCCAGCCGGATCCTGGAGCTGAAACGGGAATCCATGCTGGCGCGGCAGTTCCAGCCGGGCTTCCGGATCGACCTGCACCACAAGGACATGGGCATCGTGCTCGACGCCGCGCGGCAGGCCGAGGTCTCGCTGCCGTTCGGCAGCCAGGTCGCCGCGCTGGTGCAGGCGGCCCGCGCGCAGGGTCTCGGTGACGCCGACCATTCCGCGCTGCTCACCGTGGTCGAGCGGCTGTCCGGGCGAGGAGGGAACTGACATGGCGAGAATGCCCGCGATGGAAGCGGTGGTCGAGGTGCTCAAGTCCGAAGGCGTGGACATCGCCTTCGGCTGCCCCGGCGCGGCGATCCTCCCGCTGTACAAGGCGATGGAGGTCCGCGGCGGCATCGAGCACCTGACCGTGCGCCACGAGGAGGGCGCCACGCACATGGCCGACGGCTGGGCCCGCACCAACGGGCGCGTCGGCGTGGCGATCGGCACCTCCGGCCCGGCAGGCACGAACATGATCACCGGCCTGTACACCGCGATGGCCGACTCGATCCCGATCATCTGCGTCACCGGCCAGGCGGCTTCGTCGAAACTGCACCAGGAAGCCTTCCAGGCGGTGGACATCGTCGACATCGCCAAGCCGGTGACCAAGTGGGCGGTGCAGATCAAGGAAGCCGCCACCGCGCCGTGGATCTTCCGGGAGGCCTTCCGCGTGGCCCGCTCCGGGCGCCCGGGCCCGGTGCTGATCGACATCCCGGTGGACATCGCGCAGCAGGAGATCGAGTACGACGCCTCGATCGACGCGCCGTTGCCGGTCGAAGCCGTGCACCCGCACCAGCCGCGGGTGGAGCGGGCGCTGGACCTGTTGCTGGCCGCGGAAAAGCCGCTCCTGCTGGCCGGTGGCGGGGTGATCATCGCCGACGCCGCGGCCGAACTGCGCGAGCTGGCCGAGTACCTGAACGTGCCGGTGCAGGTCACGCTGATGGGCAAGGGCGCGATCGACGAGGACCACCCGCTGTTCGCCGGGATCACCGGCGTGCAGACCTCGCAGCGCTACGGCAACGCGTCCTTCCTCGAGTCCGACACCGTGCTCGCGGTCGGCGCGCGCTTCGGCGACCGCCACACCGGCACGCTGGAGGTCTACCGCGGTGAGCGCAAGTTCATCCACGTCGACATCGAGCCGACGCAGCTGGGCAAGGTGTTCCCGCCGGACCTCGGCGTGGTCTCCGACGCGAAGCTGTTCCTGCAAGCCCTGCTGCGGACGGCGAAGGCCCGCGACGCGGCACGCCCGGCGGGTGGCTGGGTCTCGCGCATCGCCGAGCTGAAGGCGTCGCTCGGCCGTCGCGAGGACTTCGACACCACGCCGATCAAGGCGCCGCGGGTGTACAAGGAGATCAACGAGATCTTCGACGAGAACACCTACTTCGTCACCGCGATCGGGCTCTACCAGATCTGGGGCGGGCAGCACCAGAAGGCGTACCAGCCGCGCCGGTACCAGATCTGCGGGCAGGCCGGGCCGCTCGGCTGGGAGATCCCGGCGGCGATCGGGGTGAAGAAGGCCGCACCGGAGGCCGAGGTGGTCGGCATCGTCGGCGACTACGGCTTCCAGTACCTGGTCGAGGAACTGGCGGTGGCCGCGCAGTACCACGTGCCGTTCGTGCTGATCATGATCAACAACGAGTACCTCGGGCTGATCCGGCAGGCGTCCATCCCGTACCAGATGAACTACCAGGTGGACATCCACTACGACGAGTACGGCACGGACAACGTCAAGGTGATGGAGGCCTACGGCTGTGCCGGCCGCCGCGTGACCGAGCCCGGCGACATCCGCGACACCATCGAATGGGCCCGCAAGGAAGCCGTCGCCACCTCGCGCCCGGTGCTGGTGGAGATCATGATCGAACGGGAGGCGAACACCCCGCACGGCCCGGCGATCGACGCGGTCAAGGAGTTCGAGCCGCTGCCATGAGCGAGGTGCTCATCGCGCCGGACAAATTCAAGGGCTCGCTGACCGCGGCGGAAGTGGCCGCCGCGGTCGCCGCCGGGATCGCCGGGGTGCGACCGGGGATCCCGGTGCGGCAGCTGCCGGTCGCCGACGGCGGGGACGGCACGGTCGACGCGGTGGTGTCGGCCGGGTTCCGCCGCCTGCGCACGGTGGTGACCGGCCCGGCCGGGCAGCCGGTGCCCGCTTCGCTGGCCGTGCGCGGGGACACCGCGGTGGTCGAGCTGGCCGAGGCGTCCGGGCTGCACCGGTTGCCCGGTCCCCCGCTGCCGCTGACCGCGACCAGCACGGGCACCGGCGAGCTGATCGCGGCGGCGCTGCGGTCCGGGCGGCGCCGGGTGGTGCTCGGCGTCGGCGGCAGCGCGTGCACCGACGGCGGTGCCGGGCTGGTGACCGCGCTGGGGGCCCGCCTGCTCGACGCCCGCGGTGAGGAACTGCCACCCGGCGGGGCCGCGCTGGTGGACCTGGACCGGCTCGATCTGTCCGGTTTGGACCCACGATTGTCCGAAGTGGAATTCGAGCTGGCCACCGACGTGGACAACCCGCTGCTCGGTGCCCGTGGCGCGGCCGCGGTTTACGGGCCGCAGAAGGGCGCGACGGCCGAGCAGGTCGAACTCCTGGACCGCGCGCTGACTCGGTGGGCCTCCGTCGTCGGTGCCGAGCACGCCGAAGCACCCGGCGCCGGAGCCGCGGGCGGGGTCGGTTTCGCCGCGCTTTCCGTGCTGGGCGCCAAAACCCGGCCGGGCATCGAGGTGGTGCTGGAGTTGCTGGGCTTCGCCGACGCGGTGCGCGACGCCCGGCTGGTGATCACCGGCGAGGGTTCGCTCGACACGCAGACGTTGCACGGCAAGGCTCCGTCCGGGGTGGCGCGGGCAGCAGGGGACGTACCGGTGATCGCGGTGGCCGGGCGCTGCCTGCTCTCCGCCGAGCAGTTGTCGGCGGCCGGGTTCCGTGCGGCGTATGCACTCGCCGACATCGAACCGGACCCGAGCCGGTCCATGGCGGACGCGGCCCGGCTGCTCCGGGATCAGGCCGCGCGGCTGGCCATCGACCACCTTCAGGGATAGGCCGCGGCGCAGGCCGCCGGTTCCGCGGCGGCGAACCCGTCACGGAAGGCGGCCACCCGCGCGAACCCGGCGGGCAGGGCGGCACCGCGGGCGTCGGCGGCGATGAGGCTGTCCGGCGCGAGCATTTCCGCGACGGCTTCGTCCAGGTCACCGGGCGAAAGCCGCAGTGCGGTGCCGGCGGTCAGCGTGGCCGCCCAGAATCCGGTCAGGCACGCGGTCCGGCTGGCCCCTCGAGCAGGTGCCCGGCTTCCTGCTGCACGGACAGCGTGTACCGGGAGGCGACTCCTTGACGATCGTCGGCGTCTCCTCCCCCACGCCCAGCGGAACTGCACGGCGTGGCCGAGTTCGTGTGCCAGCACAGTCATCACCGCGGGCGGGCCGAACCGCGCGTGCAGGTCCGGCAGCAGCTCACCGCGGTCCCCGGCGACCACGCAGGCCAGCAGCACCAAAGGCGATTCCGCCGCGTGGCATGGGTTCCACCTCCGGTTTCCCCTCCGCCAGGCACACGGCGGTGGTCACCACGCGGTCCGATTCGCGCCTGTGATCCGGATCACTACTGGCCGCGGCCGCGGGCCCGCGCTACGGTGGTGCCGTCCCGAAGCAACCCTCCCCGTGGAGCGTGGGCGTGTCGACCGTTGTCGTGGTGCTTTCGATCCTGCTGGCCTGCGTGTTCCTGGGCTCCGGCCTGGCGAAGCTGGCGAACGTGGACGCGATGAAGAAGTCGGCCGAGCAGCTCGGTTATTCGGCCACCACGAGCAGAGTCATCGGCGCGCTCGAGGTGGCCGCGGCGGCGGGGCTGATCGTCGGCCTGTTCTGGATGCCGCTGGGCCTGGCCGCGGCGATCGGCCTCACCCTGCTGATGATCGGCGCGGTGTACTACCACGTCCGCGCCAAGGACGCCGTTTCGCACATCGTGCCACCCGGCGCGCTCGCGCTGCTCTCGGCCGCGACCGCCGTCCTGATCGCGATCGCCTGAGTTCACGTCCCGTTCGCCCGGCGGACAAGCCGTGCGCGTAGGAAGAACCGGTGGACCTCACCGGACTGGCCGTCCGCCTGCTCGAGCCGATCCCGGCCAACAAGACGCTCGGCCTGCGTGTGCTGCGTGCCGCCGACGGGGCCGCGGAGGTCACCGCGGGCCCGGCGCCGGACTTCGCCAACGTCATCGGCACGATGCATTCGAGCGGGCTGGTCGCGCTGCTCGACGCCGCCGGGCTCGCCGCGCTGATCGCGACCGCGCACAGCGAAGCCGAATTCGACGGCGTCGTCCCGCTCGGCTTCGCCGCGGACCTGCGTTTCCT
The DNA here is from genome assembly GCF_003312875.1 of Amycolatopsis albispora. NCBI lineage: Bacteria > Bacillati > Actinomycetota > Actinomycetes > Pseudonocardiales > Pseudonocardiaceae > Amycolatopsis > Amycolatopsis albispora. The sequence continues at coordinate 1,256,768 of NZ_CP015163.1, read as the reverse complement.
GGCCCCCGCCAAGGGAAAGCTGGTGGCCGGCTGCGTGCTCGACGAGCCGGCCACCGCACTGGCGCGTTCCCTGTTCGGCGGTACCACGGACAAGATCCGCCTGGCCACCACCGCCGAAATCACCGGCGAGGACGGCACCGCGGTCTGCTCCGGCACCTTCCAGTGGAGCGTGCGCCGCACCCGCTGACGCTCAGAATTACCTGAGTACCAACGGAAGCCGCCGCACTCCGGTCATCGTCGGCTGCGGCAGGAACTCCGGCGCCTCGGCCGGATCGGTGCGCAGGCCGGGGAACCGGTCGAGCAGGATGTTCAGCGCCACCCGGCCCTCCAGCCGGGCCAGCGGCGCGCCGAGGCAGAAGTGGATGCCGCGGCCGAAGGCGATCTGCGTGTTGGGCTCGCGGGTCACGTCGAACACGCCGGGATCGGTGAAGTGCTCCGGATCCCGGTTGGCCGCGGCCAGCCACACCAGCACCATCTGGTCGGCCTCGATCACGGTGTTGCCCAGTTCCACGTCGGTGTTGGTGACCCGCGCGGTGGTGGCGAACGGGCTGAGGAAGCGCAGCGACTCCTCGATCGCGCCGGGCACCAGCTCGCGGTCGGCCAGCACCTTCGCCTTCTGGTCCGGGTACTCGTCCAGGCACAGCACGGTGTTGCCGAGCAGCATGGTGGTGGTGATGTGCCCGGCGATGAGCAGCACGTTCGCGAAGTTGACCACCTCGCGATCGGTCAGCCGGACCCCGTCCACCTCGGCCTCGACCAGCTTGGTCAGCAGGTCCTCGCGGGGTTGCCGCCGCCGCTCGGCCGCGTGCTCGCCGAGGTAGGCGATCAGCTGGTCCAGCTGCTCCATGGCGGCTTCCATCATCTTGTCGCGCTCTTCGGGCGAGTCGTTCAGGGAGAACTGGCCGGAGCGCTCCAGCATCTTGTCCACCCAGTCCTTGAACAGGTTCCGGTCCTCGGCGGGCACGCCGAGCAGTTCGGCGATCACGATCACCGGCAGCGGGTAGGCCAGCCCGGAGACCAGGTCGATCCGGTCGCCTTCGGCCTGGTCGAGCAGTTCGTGGGTCAGCTCGGCGATGCGCGGTTCGAGATCGGCGATCACCTTCGGTGTGAACGCGTGGCTGACCAGCTTCCGCAGCTTCTGGTGCAGCGGCGGGTCCAGCGAGATGATGCTGCCCTCGGTGAACTCCTTGCGCTCCGGCAGCAGCCGCGAGGTGTCCGACGAGTAGGTCGCCGGATCGCTGAGCACGCGCACCACGTCGCGGTAGGTGTAGACGTTCCACATGCCCGATTTCGGGTCGTAGGCCACCGAGCGCTCCGGCAGCTCGCCCCGCAGCCAGAACTGCTCGGGGTTGAGCCCCCAGCGCTGCGCGAGCGTGGTGGGGTCCTTGGTCCCGGTCATGGCAGATCCCCTTCTGTGGTGGTGGTTTTCCTCAGCCGGTCCCCGGGTCGCTCGAGTAGATCGACTTCCGGTAGTTGTCGGCGAGCTCTTCCATCAGCGCGATGAACTCGGCGGCGGCGGGTTCGAGCCTGCCGGGTTCGGCGCACTCGAACGCCTGCTGGATGGTGTGCGCCAGCAGCTGCGACTTGGTGCCCTGGTCCAGGCGCGCGCCGGTCACCGGGTCCAGCGAGTCGTAGAAGTAGAAGCCGGTGATGACGGCCTGCAGGGCGTACTGGACGCTCGGCAGGTCGCCGCGCAGCAGGCCGTTGCGCACCAGCACCTGGTAACCGCGGTCGTTGGCGAGCAGCTTGTAGCTGCGCAGGTTGCTGTCGGAGGCCAGCTTGCCGAGCAGGTCGGTGTCGCCGGTGATCAGCGCGGCGACCAGCGGGCGGCGGGCGGTCAGCTCGAACGCGCGAGGGAAGATCCGGTGCGGTGCGATGACGGCCGGATCGGCCCGCAGCTCGTCGAGCAGCTCGTCGACCAGCGCGATCGACTCCCGCATCAGCAGCGCCTCGAACAACTCGTGCTTGGCCCGCCAGTGCAGGTACACCGTGCCCTTGCCGACGCCGGCCCGCTCGGCGATGTCGCCGATGGTCAGCTTCCGGTAGCCGTGCCGCAACAGCAGCGCGGCCGCCGCGTCCAGAATCCGATCTGCCCGTCCTCGCACGTCAGCCCCTAAGTTTTGACCAGAAGAACGAATCTGGTCACGCGGTCATGAAGGCAATGTAGCGCCGCGGGGACGTGCTCGGCAAGGAATTGACGGGCCTTGCCGGACAATGGAAAGCCCCGCACCGCTGTTGGAGGTCCCGTGCACCCGCTGGTCCAGCTCCTGCCCGCTTCGGCGGTCGACGATCCCGACGTCCTCGCCGCCTACCGCCACGACCGCGCCTCGTTCTGCCCCAGCGGGACGCCGGCGGTGCTGGTCCGCGCGCGGAGCACCGAGGAGGTCTCGACGGCGCTGCGGTGGGCGCACGAGCACGGGGTGCCGGTGGTGCCGCAGGGAGCGCGGACCGGGTTGTCCGGGGCGGCGAACGCGCTCGACGGCTGCGTGCTGCTGTGCCTGGAGAAGATGGACGAGATCGTCGAGATCGACGTGGCCGAGCAGCTGGCGGTGGTCCGGCCCGGCGTGCTCAACGGCAGGCTCGCCGCGGCGGTGGCCGAGCAGGGGCTGTACTACCCGCCCGATCCGGGGTCGATGGAGATCTCCACGATCGGCGGGAACGTGGCCACCAACGCCGGTGGCATGTGCTGCGTGAAGTACGGGGTCACCGGCGACTTCGTGCGCGGGCTCGAGGTGGTGCTGGCCGACGGGCGCGTGATGCGAACCGGGCGCCGCACCGCGAAGGGCGTCGCCGGGTACGACCTGACCAGCCTGTTCGTCGGTTCGGAGGGCACGCTCGGGGTGATCACCGAGGTGACGCTCGCGCTGCGGCCCGCCACGCGGCGCCCGCTCACCGCGGTCGCGTTCTTCCCCGGCCCGGCAGACGCCTGCCGCGCCGTCGCGGCGTACCTCGGTGAGGGGCACCGGCCGTCGGTGCTGGAGTTCATGGACGCCGAGACCGTCCGGGCCGTTTCCGCCTTGGTGGAGCTGGGTTTCCCGCCGGACGTCGGTGGCGTGCTGATCGCCCAGTCGGACGCGGGGGCGGCGGCCGCGGAGGAACTGGCCGCGTTCGAACGGGCCGCGCTCGACTGCAAGGCCGGTGAGGTGGTGGTGGCCGACGATCCGGCCGAGGGCGAGCTGCTGATGCAGGCACGGCGGCTGGTCGGCCCGGCCCACGAAGCGCTCGGCACCAGCCTCGTCGACGACGTGTGCGTGCCGCGCGGACGGCTCGCCGACCTGGTCGACGGGCTGGACGAGATCGCCGCCGAGCACGGGGTGCGCATCACCTGCGCGGGCCACGCGGGGGACGGGAACATGCACCCTTCGGTCATCTTCGACGACAAGGACCCGGCGCAGGTCGAGGCCGCGCAGGCCGCGTTCGCCGCGGTGATGGACCTGGGGTTGCGGCTGGGCGGCACGATCACCGGGGAGCACGGAGTCGGTGTGCTCAAACGGGATTGGCTGGCCCGCGAGCTGGACGAGGCGGCGCTGTGGACGCACCGGCGGTTGAAGGAAAGCCTCGACCCGCGCGGCATCCTCAACCCGGGCCGCGTTTTCACCCGGACTGTCGGTGGGGGCGGCTAGGGTCCCCGGCATGAATCGTGTTGGCGTGATGATCCCGTGCCGGTTGCCACCGGCACGGCTGGTCGGCCTGGTGCGGCAGGCCGAGGAAGCCGGTCTCGACGAGGTTTGGGTGGTCGAGGACTGCTTCTACACCGGTGGCGTGGCCACCGCGGCCACCGCGCTGGCCGCGACCGAGCGGATCACCATCGGCATCGGCGTGCTGCCGACGGTGGCGCGGAACCCGGCGATCGCGGCGATGGAGCTGGCCACGCTCGCCGGACTGCATCCGGGCAGGCTGATCGCCGGGTTCGGGCACGGGGTGCCGTCGTGGATGCGGCAGATCGGCGCGTACCCGCCGTCGCCGCTGGCCGCGCTGCGGGAGACGCTGACCACCGTGCGCGGGCTGCTGGCCGGGGAGCGGGTTTCCGTGCAGGGCAAGCACGTCCAGCTGGACGACGTGCGGCTGGAGTTCCCGCCGGAGGTGGTCCCGCCGGTGTACAGCGGCGTGCGGGGGCCGCGCTCCCTGGCAGTCTCCGGCGCGGCGGCGGACGGCACCATTCTCGCCGAGCCGTCCAGCCCGGAATACGTGCGCGCGGCGCTGGCGAGCATCACCGAGGGCGCGGCCGAGCCGGGGGCGCCGGAGCGGCATTCGATCGTGGCGTACAACTGGTTCAGCCTGGACGACGACCCCGCGCGGGCGCGCGAGCGGGTGCGGCCGTGGGTGGTGGGCTGCCTGCGGGAGTCGACCGCCCCGCACATCCGGCCCCTGCCCTTCGCCGGGGATTTGCTGTCGCTGATCGAGCAGAAGGCGGACCTGGCCGCCGAACTGCCGCCGGAATGGGTGGACCGCCTCAGCATCTCCGGGGACCGGACACGCTGCGTGGAACAAGTGCGCTCGCTCCACGGGGCGGGTGCCGACTCCGTGGTCCTGATCCCGGTCGGAAAGGAGGAACAAGCCATCGCCGATGCCGCCGCCGTCGCCGCAGCCGCTCGCCCCTAACCCCGCCGGGACAGCGCCGCCGGACCGGCCCCACTCCGCCGGAGTCCACAACGGACTCCGCCCGCGCCAGTGCCCGGCCGCGGCAGTCCTGTGGCGCGCCACGGCTTCTTCGGCCGCAGCGAGGGCTCGGCCGCGCCGGGCGGCGCCGCAGCAGGTCCTGTCACGGCGGGCAGGGCCGCGATGACGGGCGCGAGCACAGTGCGGCAGGCAAGGTCTGACACGGCCCCGCTCCGGGCAGCCAAGCCACAGCACTGGCTGGGCTGCGGCTCAACTGTGCCCGCCGCACCGTGCGCGCGCTGGACAAATCGGGCGCTGGGCAGTTCGGGCCTGCCCAGCGAACCGGGCAGGGCCACGCAATCCAAGCGCCAGGCGAACCGGGCTGACCACACAACCCAAGCCGGGCAAGCCAGTCACCGGCGGGCAGATCGGGCGAGCCCGGTGAACCAGGCAGACCACGCGAGCCGGTCCGACCAGCCAGGCCGGGCAGCTCACCGGAGCCGAATGCACGAGCAGCCGGGCAGCCCGCAACTCGGCGAGCCACATGAGCCGAGCGGCCCGCTCGTCTCGGGCGGGGCGAGCGGCCGGACAAACCAGGCGAACCGTCCCGGCTCGGGAGCACCACGCGAACCGGTCGAGCCGAGCCAGCCGTCCCGACTCGGGCGAACCCTCCCACCTCGGGAGCACCACGCGAGTCGTGCAGCCGGGCCAACCGTCGCGACTCGGGCGAACCCCGGGCGAGCCGGGCCAAGCGACACAGGCGAACCAGCCGAGCCGAACCAACCGTCCCAGCTCAGCCGGCCCCCGCGGCCTGGACACCACCCGGCCTCAACCCAGCACTGCCCGCCAACTGGCGGGGCATTCCCGCCGCGTGGCTGTGGGCGTCCGGCCCAGACTGGCGGCACCAACCGAGCCGAGGGAGAGCCGATGACGACCACCGTTCCCACCCCGCCCCCGTTCGACGCCGAGTTGGCCGCGGCGCTGGAGGTGCTGCGCGAGGAGATGCCGTCCCGGTTCGCCGCGCTCGACATCCCCGCCCGCCGTGCCGAGTACGCCGAGCGCGAACTGTCCGACGACGACCTCAGCCAGGGCGGCACCTTCGAGTTCGAGGAACGCACCGTGCCGGGCCCCGCCGGCGGCCCGGCGCTGCGGCTGCTCGTCTGCCGCCCGGCCGGCACGCTGACCGGCACCCTCTACTACGTCCACGGCGGCGGCATGATCCTCGGCAGCCACCGCTCCCCCGACCTCGCCTACGCCCTGGAGTGGGCCGCCGAACTCGGGCTCGCCGTCGTCTCGGTCGACTACCGGCTCGCCCCCGAGCACCCGCACCCCGCGCCCGTCGAGGACTGCTACGCCGGTCTGGTGTGGACGGCCGCCCAGTTCACCGGCCCGATCGTGCTCGCCGGGGTCAGCGCGGGCGGCGGGCTCGCGGCGGCGACAGCGCTGCTCGCCCGCGACCGCGGCGGCCCCGCCCTCGCCGCGCAGATGCTGCTCTGCCCGATGCTCGACGACCGCAACAACACCACGTCGGCCCGCCAGATGACAGGCCTCGGCATCTGGGACAGCGCCGCCAACGAGACCGGCTGGACGGCGCTGCTCGGCGACCGCCGCGGCACGCCCGGCGTCTCCCCCTACGCCGCGCCCGCCCGCGCCGAGGACCTGTCCGGCCTGCCCCCGGCCTTCATCGACGTCGGCTCGGCCGAGACCTTCCGCGACGAGGCGGTCGACTACGCGACGCGGCTGTGGCACGCGGGCGGCCAGGCCGAGCTGCACGTCTGGCCCGGCGGCTTCCACGGATTCGACGGCCTCGCCCCGCAGGCGGCCATTTCCGCGGCGGCACGCGCGCCGCGACTGCCGTGGCTGCGGCGCGTGCTCGGCGCATGATGGTGGGATGAAGGATCTCGTCGGCAGGCTGTCCGCACTCGATCCGGACGCGGGCGCGGCGCTGAAGGTGATCGCCTACTTCGACCGCCTGGTCGATGCGCATGCGGGGCTGGAGCCGATCGTGCGGGGCGCCGCGGTGCTGTCCGGCTGCGTGGCGCGCCTGACCGTGCCGGACCGCCGCGTGCGCGTCCGCGTCGATCCCGACGGGCGGCGGCTCGACAGCGGCCCGCCGCCCGAACCGCACTGGCCGTCGGCCGAGGTCCGCTCCGGCGGGGCCCTCCACCTGGAACGCCCCGGCCCGGCCGGTCCGGTGGACGCGATGGTGCTCGAACGCGCGGTCGCGGCGGTGCGCGGCGTGCTCGACCGGACCGTCGAACGCAACCCGCGCGAGGTCGTGCTGGACGCGACCGTGCCCGCCGAGACGCGGCTGCGCGCGGCCCGCAAGCTCTGCCTCGGTGACACCGCGCGTGCTGTCGCGCTCGACGGCGGCCGCGCCCGCGTGGAGTCCGCCGGCACGCCGATCCCCGGCGACCAGCGGCAGGGCGTCGGACCGGTGGTGCCCGTGCTGGACCTGCCCGGTTCGCTCGCGGCAGCCAGGACAGCGCTCCGGTTCGCCGCCGCCGAGCCGGATCCGGGGCCGCGCGTGGTGCACGCCGACGAACTGGGCGGGCTGACCGTGCTGGCCACGGCCGTCGGCCACGACACCGAACCGGCGCCGGACGTGGTGGCGCTCGACCGCGCCCGGTCCAGCGCACCGTGGGTGCTGCCGACGCTGGTCGCCGTGGCGGGCAGCCCGAGCCTGCGCACCGCCGCCGCCACGCTGGTGGTCCACCATTCGACGTTGCAGGAACGCCTGGCGCACGGGGAACATCTGCTCGGCTGGCCGGTCCGCGACCCGCGCGGGCGGCTGCGCCTGCAACTGGCCATCGCGCTGTGGCGCCTGCACCGCAACCCGGAGTGAACCTTGCCCCTCCGCATCACCCACACCGCCGACCTCACCACTGCCGAGCTGGTCACCGTGCGCAAGCTGCTCGACGAGGTGTTCGAGGGCGATTTCTCCGATGAGGACTGGGATCACTCGCTCGGCGGAATGCATGTCATGCTCTGGGAAGACGGCGCGCTGATCGGCCACGGCTCGATCGTGCAGCGGCGCCTCACGCACGGCGGACGGGCGCTGCGCACCGGGTACGTCGAGGCTGTGGCCGTCCGCGCCGATCGCCGGCGGCGTGGTCACGCGGGCACGATCATGGCCGAGCTGGAACGCATCGCGCGCGGCGCCTACGAACTCGGCGCGCTGAGCGCCAGTGACGAAGGCGCCGCCTTCTACGCCGCGCGCGGCTGGCAGCGCTGGCAGGGCCCCACTTCGGTGTTCGCGCCCGATGGCGTGCGGCGCACCGAAGAGGACGACGACGGCGTCTTCGTGCTGCCCGGCACCGTCCCGCTCGACCTCACCGGCGCGCTGATCTGCGACTGGCGCAACGGCGACGCCTGGTAGTCACGGTCCACAGTGGACTGTGAATTCGGCCGTCGGCGGATCACCGGGAGCCGAACCCGCCTTTTGTAGCCGGGTTTCCACGGTGACACAACCTACTTGCGTCGGCAAGTCACCAACCCAGACAAGATTTTGACATCTCTTGACCATGCCAACCACCGGGCGTATGGTCTAGACCACGTTGGCAAGCGGGAAAACCGCCGTAGTACGCCAAATCCCCTCCCCACCAACGGTTCCCCTAAGGAGCTGACATGACCGCCAAGAGGAAACTGCTCGCCGCCGCGTTGGGTGCCGCGCTCGCCCCGGTCGCGCTGGTGGCCATTCCGGCCGGTACGGCCAGCGCCCACGGCTACGTGAACTCCCCGGCCAGCCGCCAGGCGCAGTGCGCGCAGGGCGTGGTCGAATGCGGTGCGATCAAGTACGAACCCCAGAGCGTCGAGGGCCCGAAGGGCCTGCGCGAGTGCAACGGCGGGGTGCCGCAGTTCGCCGAGCTGAACGACAACAGCAAGCCGTGGCAGGCCGCCGAAGTCGGCCGGACGGTCGACTTCACCTGGACCTTCACCGCGCGGCACCGGACCGCCAACTACGAGTACTACGTGGGCGGCCAGAAGGTCGCCGACATCGACGGCGGCGGCCAGCAGCCGCCCGCCACGGTCACCCACCAGGTGAACCTGCCGAACAGCGGGCGCCAGACCGTGCTGGCCATCTGGAACGTCGCCGACACGGCGAACGCCTTCTACGCCTGCATCGACCTGCAGGTCAGCTGACCGGTGAGCGGGGGCGGCCACCACGCGGCGCCCCCGCTCCCCCGTTAAACTCGCCGATCGTGGAAGCCAAGCTCGTGCTGCACCTGCTCCGCCGGTTCGGCGAGGCGGGCGCACGGGTGTGGATCGGCGGCGGCTGGGGCATCGACGCGCTGGTCGGCAGGCAGACCCGGCCGCACGCCGACCTCGACCTGATCCACGACCGCGACGGTGAACCCGCCGCGCTGGCGGAGGAAGGTTTCACCGAAGCCCTGGACCTGCGGCCGGTGCGGTTCGTGCTCAACGGCCCGGCCGAGCTGGACATGCATCCGGTCCGCTTCGCCGCAGACGGCTCGGCCGCGCAGGCCGCCGACAACAACGGCGGCACCTTCACCTATCCCGCCGACTGCTTCGTCACCGGTCGCATCGACGGCATCGAGGTGCCGTGCCTTTCGGTCGAGCAGCAGCTGCGGTTCCACAAGGGTTACCAGCCGCGGGAGCGCGACCTGCACGACATGGCCCAGTTGCGCGCGGAATTCGGGGTCACCACGGCGTTCTAGGCCGGCGGGGTGCCGTCGCCGAACGGGCGCCCGCCCAGCGCCTCCCGGCCGTGCGGGGTGGTCCAGCCGGACAGATCCGGCCCGGCGGGCACGATCCCGCTGGGATTGATGTTGTCGTGCACGACGTAGTAGTGCCGCTTGATGTGGTCGAAGTCCACGGTGTCGCCGAACCCGGGGGTCTGGAACAGGTCGCGGCTGTAGGCCCACAGCACCGGCATTTCGGTGAGCTTGAGCAGGTTGCACTTGAAGTGGCCGTGGTAGACCGCGTCGAAGCGGACCAGGGTGCAGAACAGCCGGATGTCGGCTTCGGTGATCGTGTCGCCGACCAGGTAACGGCGGGTCTCCAGGCGCTGGGACAGCTCGTCGAGGCGGTCGAAGAGCCGGTTGAACCGGCGGTCGTAGGCGGCTTGGTCGCGGGTGAAGCCGATCGCGTAGACGCCGTTGTTGATGTCGCGGAACACCACTTCGTTGACCGCGTCGATCTCGTCGCGCAGCGGCTCGGGGTACAGCTCGGGTGCGCCTTCGCGGTGGTGGGCGGTCCATTCGGTGGACAGGTCCAGGGTGAGCTGCGGGTAGTCGTTGGAGACCAGCTTGCCGCTGGGCACGTCGACCAGCGCGGGCACGCTGATGCCGCCGTCGTAGTCCGGGTCGGCGGCGTGGTAGGCCTCGGCGAGGAAGCGGATGCCGAGCACCGGGTCGCGGCCGTCGGGGTCGAGGGTGAAGCGCCAGCTGCGCTCGTCCTGGATCGGGTCGGCCACCGCGAGCGAGATCGCGTCCTCGAGCCCGAGCAGCCGCCGCACGATGATCGCGCGGCTGGCCCAGGGGCACGCGCGGCTGACCACCAGCCGGTAGCGCCCGGGCTCCACCGGCCACGGCGACGACCCGTCGGCCAGCGCCCGGCCGCGGAAGTGGTTGGGTGCCCGCTTGAACTCCTCCGCCATGCCCCCACCCTAGACCGGCGACACGAATGTGGCTTTCGGAGCGTTGGGCGCCCCGAAAGCCACATTCGTGTCCTTCACCCCCTCGGATCAGGCTGCCATGCTCTGCTTCTTGATGTGACGTTCGCGCTCGGTCTGCACCTTGGTCTTGGGCTTGGCAGGCTTCGCGACCGCCTTGTCACCGTCCTTGCCGAACTGCTCCCGCGACTGGCGATCCAACTCCGCCTGCTTGTCGATGTGCCGCTGCCGTTCGGACTGAACCTTGGTCTTGGGCTTGGCAGGCTTCGCGACCGCCTTGTCGCCATTCTTGCCGAACTGCTCCCGCGACTGGCGATCCAACTCCGCCTGCTTGTCAATATGCCGCTGCCGCTCGGACTGGACCTTCGTCTTGGGCTTGGCAGGCTTCGCTACCGCCTTGTCACCATTCTTGCCCAACTGCTCCCGCGACTGACGATCCAACTCCGCCTGCTTGTCGATGTGCCGCTGCCGCTCCGACCGCACCTTCGGCGTCGACGCGGTCTTCTTGTCCGCGATCACCGCATCCCGGTTCCTGGCCTGCTCCGCCTGCGCGCGTAGCTTGCGGGTCCGATCCGTCGTGCACGTGTCGTTCCAACCGCACTGCCGCGCCGCCTGCTGGTACAGCGGATCGGCGTTGGACTTCGCCGCCCGGTCCTTCGCGAGCTTCAGCTGGGCGTCGAGCTTCTTCTGGAACTCGATCAGCGAGGGCGCGGTGTCCATCGCCGCGCCGTGGCTGAAACCGGTCTTCTGGAACGGCCGGATCAGCTGCCCGAAAGGATTGTCCTTCCGGTACCCGTTGTAGTAATCGACGATGCTCTTGCGCAGCTTCGGGTCTTCGAGCGCCCTGGCCAGCACCTTCTGGTGTTCCTTGCTCAGGTAGTCCTGGTACTTCTGCCCCGCCAGCTCGCCGAGCACGGCCAGCGCCGCCGCCCCGCCGCCACCGCGGCCGCCGGGCGTCCGGACCTTCGGGGCGACCGCCTTGGGCGTCTTCGTCTCCGGCTCGGCCGGCGTGCCACCGGTTTTGGTGGCCGAGCCCGATCCGCCGTCCGGCGACTTCGTCGGCTTGACCGTCTTGGGCGGCGCGTCACCGTCGTCGCCGTCCTGGCCGGTGTTCCGCTTCGCCGCGTCCTGCTCGGTGATGTACTCGCTGACCCGCTTCGCGACCGTGTGCCGGTCGACGGCACGGATGTGCTCCTTCTCCGCCTTCCGCGTCGCCGTCTGGGCCTTCTTGTACTTCTCCTCGAGTTCGGTGGTGTCGGCGCCGGACTCCCTGGCCTTCCTGAGTTCCTTGCGCGCGCGTTTCTCCTCGGCCTTGGCCTTCATCCATTCGTCGTTGGCCTGGTCCGGGGTCTTGATCTTGCCCTTGAGGTAGCACTCGGAAACGCATTCGGCGCCGAGCTTCAGCCACTGGAGCCCGTTGGAGGGAACCGAGCCGGAAGTGGCGATCTTCTCGGCGAGGCACTTGCCGACGCAGCCGGGGAAGTGCTTCGCGATCGCGTCGATCAGCCGGTTGACGTGGACGCCCGAGGAGATGGACCCCTGCCGCGCCAGCTTGCGCAGTTCGGCCAGCTTCTGGCGGAGGCTGCGGTCGTCGTCCGCGCCGGAGGACGCACTGGGCGGCGCGGCGGCGGCGATGCCCGGCGCGGCCGTGGACACCCCGCCGAACGCCACCGCGGCGGCCGCCACCCACACCGGAACCTGGAAACCCAACCGGCGCAGGCGGCCGCGAGCCTCTTCGAGGGCGGTTTCGTCACTCACCGAACGCCACCCCCTCCGACGCGGTGGCCTCGGCCAGGCCGACCTCACCGGCGACGAGTGTGGCGGGCCCGGTTTCGACGGCGGGCCCGGCTTCGACGGGCTCGACCACGGTTTGCGGCTCGGACTTGGGCTCGGCCTTCGGTTCGGGCTTGGCCTTCGGTTGCGGCTCGGGCTTCGGTTCGGGCTTGGGCTGCTCCGCTACGACCGGAGGCGCCTCGGCGATTTCGTAGGTTCCGACGACGGCCGGGCCCGGTTCCCCGATCGCGGGCTCGGGGGTGCTCACCGGTTCGGGCTCGGTCGGGCCGGTCGCGGGCTCGGTGATCAGGGCGGTCCCCGTGTCCGGGGCTGCCATGAGCGGCGTGACCACGGCGGCTGGAGGTGGCTCGCTCGGCGGCTCGGCAGGCTCGGCCGACAACGCCATCGGCTCGGCGGCCGCGGCGAAGGGCGCCGCGGGCGCGGCGAGCGACTCCGCAGCCGCGGCCGAAACCGGCTCGGCCAGTGCGGTTACGGGCTCGGCCAGCGCAGCCACCGGTTCGGCCGGGGTGGGCACCGGCTCGGCCGGTGCGGTTATCGGCGCGGTGAGGGCGGCGACCGGCTCAGCTGCCGCAGCCAGGGCGGCCACCGGTTCGGTCGCGGCCGCGACCGGCTGTGCGGCTGCGGCCACGACGGGCGCGGCCAGCGAGCCGACCGGGTCGGTTACCGCGGCGATCGGGTCGCTGGGCAGGGCCAGCGGGAGGTCCCGGTCCCGCACGGGGGCGGCGCGGTCCGGTGGCACCGGGACCGGCACACCTGGCAGGTCCTCCCCCGGTGAGCCCTCAGCGGGCAACCCCGCCCCCGGCAATCCGTCACCCGGCACGCCCTCCCCCGGCAAGCCACCCTCGGGCAGGCCGCCTTCCGGCAAACCGTCCTCGGGCAGGGCGGCTTCCGGTACCCCGCCGTCCACGCGCGGCCGCTCCGGCAGGTAGCCCTCCTCCGCCAAATACTCGTCCAGCATGGCCTTGAAGTCAGCGGGCATCCCGGCCGCCAGCGCCGGGGGACGGTCGTCCTGCGCGAGCGCGGTGATGGTGGCCGCGCCCACCGCGCCCATGCTCAGCCCGCCGGCGAAGCCCGCCCAGATCCAGATCTTCGGCAGCCCGCGCCGCCGCAGCCGGGTCATCTGACGTCTTGGCATCGTGTTCCTTCCTCGGTCGGCAACTCCGGCTCACAACGAACCAAACCGACCCGGCACCGACCAGGGGAAACAGCGTCCGGGACAGACCGGGACACCGCGTTCCGGTGACCGGAAGCCACCCCTCCCCACGCGCGCGCATCCGGGGGATCATGCATCCCGTGGCACTACTCGACGAAGCACAGTGGCAGGGCCGGGTCTTCACCGGCGGCTGGGAATCGACCGGCGCCGACGCCCCGGTGACCGAGCCGGCGACCGGCACCGAACTCGGCAGGCACGGGCTCGCGGACCCGGCGGCCATCGCCCGGTCCGCCGAACGCGCCGCCCAGGCACAACGCGACTGGGCCGCGCGCCCGTTCCACGAACGCGCGGCCGTGCTGCGGCGCGCCGGGCAGTTGTGGGAGGAGCACGCCGACGAACTCCGCGGCTGGCTCGTCCGCGAAGCGGGCAGCATCCCCGGCAAAGCCGACTTCGAACTGCACGTCGCGGCCCAGGAGTGCTACGAGGCCGCTGCGCTCCCCTCGCGCCCGCTCGGTGAACTGCTGCCCAGCGAAGCACCGCGGACCAGCATGGTCCGGCGCGTCCCCGCGGGCGTGGTCGGCGTGATCGCGCCGTTCAACGCGCCCCTGATCCTGTCCATCCGCTCGGTCGCGCCCGCGCTGGCACTCGGCAACGCCGTGGTGCTCAAGCCCGACCCGCGCACCGCGGTCTGCGGTGGCTTCGCGCTCGCGGCGGTCTTCGCCGAAGCGGGACTGCCAGAAGGCGTGCTGCACGTGCTCCCCGGGGACGCGGCGGCCGGGGCGGCGCTGGTCGAGGATCCGCACGTGCGCGTCATCTCGTTCACCGGCTCCACCGCCGCCGGGCGCGCGGTCGGCGAGCTGGCCGGGCGCCACCTCAAGCGCGCCCACCTCGAACTCGGCGGCAATTCCGCGCTGCTGGTGCTCGGCGACGCCGACCTCGACCAGTGCATCAGCGCCGCCGCCTGGGGCTCGTTCTTCCACCAGGGCCAGATCTGCATGACCACCGGGCGGCACCTGGTGCACGAATCGATCTACGACGAGTACGTGGCGCGGCTGGCCGAGAAGGCCGACGGGCTGCCGGTCGGCAACCCGGCCACCGAGCAGGTCGCACTCGGCCCGATCATCGACGGCACCCAGCGCGACAAGATCCACCGACTGGTCGAGTCCAGTGTGGACAGTGGAGCGCGGCTGGCCGCCGGTGGCACCTACCAGGACCTGTTCTACCGGCCGACGGTGCTCGCCGACGCCGGGCCGCAGGTGCCCGCCTACGCGCAGGAGGTGTTCGGCCCGGTCGCGCCGGTGGCCCGGTTCGGCAGCGACGACGAGGCCGTCGCGCTGGCCGCGGCCAGCGAGTACGGGCTCTCGCTCGGCATCGTCACCCCGGATGTCGCAAAAGGACTGGCGCTGGCCGAGCGGATCCCGACCGGCATCGCGCACATCAACGACCAGACGGTCAACGACGAGGCACACGCCCCGTTCGGCGGCGTGCTCGCCTCCGGCACCGGCTCCCGCTTCGGCGGCGCGGCGGCCAACGTCGAGGCGTTCACCGAAACCCGCTGGGTCACCCTGCGCGGGGACGTGGCGGGGTATCCCTTCTGAGCGCCGCCGTCAGCGCGCCGGCGGCGGCCTGGACCGCGGTTCCGCAGCGGTCCAGGTCGAGCCGCCGGGTGTGGCCGGTGATGGACACCGCGGCGACCACCTCACCGTGAGCGCCACGCACCGGCGCGGCGATCGCGGTGACGCCCGGCTCGGCCTCCTCCAGGTTGATCGCGAGCCCGCGTTCCCTGGTGCGCTCCAGGTCCTTGTGCAGCAGGCCGGGCAGCACGATGGTGCGCGGGGTCAGCCGCGCCAGCCCGGCGTCGACCGCGCGGCGGAACCGGTCGCGGCCACCCCAGGCGAGGAACACCTTGCCGGTGGCGGTGCAGTGCACGGGCATGCGCCCGCCCACCCTGGACCGGATGACCATCGACTCGCTGCCGCTGAGCTTCTCCACGAACAGCGTGCACACGTCGTCCGGCACGGCGAGGTGCACGTTTTCGCGACTGGTCCGCTGCAGTCCTTCGAGGAACGGCAGCGCCGCCTCCCGCAGCATCCGGTAGCGCGGCACCATCTGGCCGAGGCGGAACAGCTTCGCGGCGAGCCGGTAGCCGCCGTGGCCGGTGCGTTCCAGCGCACCCCAGTCGACCAGCTCGCCGAGCAGGCGATGGGCGGTGGGCTTGGGCAGGCCGCTGCGAGCGGCGAGCTCACCCAGGCTCAGCTCGGGCTCGCCCGGCGTGAACGCGTCGAGCAGGGACAGGCCTCGCGCCAGCACCGACTTCGGTGCCGGTGCGGATTCACCGCTCATCCGGGTGATGAAACCCGGTGTTCCTCTCGCGGGCAAGCGATCGTTCCACCCACTGGGACGACTGCGCCGGGGGCAGTTCCACGCTGAGCACCGCCGACCGGCCGCCGGCCACCGCGGCCAGCGCCTCGGCCAGCGCGTCCTTCAGCTCGTCCGGATGCCGGACCGTGCGGCCCCACGCCCCGCCCGCGGCGGTGGCGATGCCGGGCAGGTCCGCGCCCGGCTCGAAGCTGACGTTGAAGTCGTCGTGCCGCGCCGCCATGCCGTCCGGGTGCACACCAAGCGTGGACAGCTTCGGCGACTTCCAGCCGCGGTTGTCCAGCACCACGGTCAGCGTCGGCGTGCCGTACCGCCGGGCCACCCACTGCGCCGACGACGGCACGCCGAACAGGTAACTGCCATCCCCGACCACCGAGACGACCGTGCGGCCCGGGTCGGCCAGTTTCGCCCCGATCGCCGCGCCCGCGTGCCAGCCGAGCGAACCACCGCCCGAGCCGATCAGCGAACCGGGCCGCGTGCGCCGCAGGTGCCTGCCGACGGCCTGGTAGCTGGAGATCGCCTCGGTCAGCACGAGCGTGTCGTCATCGATCGCGTCGCGCAGGCAGGCCAGCAGGTATTCCGGCGTGATCGTTTCGCCGTCCGGCCGTTCCAGTGCCGCGTACTCGGCGAAGCGGCGTTCGTGCTCGGCGGTCACCCGCGCGAGACGGCCGTCGTCGGGCCGGGGTTCGATCCGCTCCACGAGCTGGTCCAGCGCGGTCCGCGGATCGGCACGCGCGAAGCACTCGGCGGGAACGTGCCACAACGGCATCTGCTCCTTGAGCGGGTCGACGTCGACCACGAAGATCCGCGCGCCCTCGCGCGGCCGGTTGCTGGCCGGGATCCACGGCACGTCACTGCCCAGCACCAGCACCACGTCCGCCTCGGCGAGCGCCGGGTCCTGTTCGGTGGTGTTCCACTGGAAACCGAGGTGCAGCGGGTGGTCCGCGGGGAAGTTCAGGCGCATCGGCACCGATTCGAGCACCGGCATCGCCAGCCGTTCGCACAGCTCGGCGAGCACCGGCACGGCGGCTGGGTCACGGCCGAGATAGGAGGTGACCACGATCGGGTTTTCCGCCTGGCGCAAGGCTTCGGCGAGCTGGTCGGCCACCTGTGGCGCCAGCGCCGCCGGGGCGATCGGCACGGTGTGCGGCGGCGCCTGCGGCGGGACTTCGGCTTCCATCACCTCACGCGCGCCGACCAGGTACACCGGCCCGGCGGGCTCGCTGTGCGCGATCTGCAACGCCCGGCCCACCAGCGTCTTCACGTTGTGACCGGTGCGGATTTCGTTGTCGTACTTGGTGTATCCGCGCACGATGCCGCGCTGGTCGTGCACGTCCTGGATCCACTGGATGAACTCGTTGCGGCTGCCGGTCAGCTCGCCGTCCTGCGTGAACGGCGACGCGCCCGCGAACACCAGCACCGGCACCCGGCCCTTCGCCGCGTTGTGCAGCATGCCACCGATGTTCTGGGTGCCGCAGTCCACGTGCACCAGCACCGCCTGGGCCCGCCCGGTGACCTGCGCGTAGCCCTGCGCGGCGGAGAACGCGACGCTCTCGTGCGGGCAGATGACCAGCTCCGGCAGGGTTTCCGCGCGGTCTTCGGCCCTCGCGCGGGCGTAGGCCTCCACGATGCCGGGATGGTCGCTGCCGAGGTTCGCGAAAACGTACTCGACGCCGCCTTCGCGCAGGGCCTCCAGGAAGGCCCGGCTCGTCGTGTACGTCATGTGGTCACCTCCGCCCGCCGCCGGCCGGGGAAGGCACGCGCGGCGAGTTCGTCGTACGGCGTTCCTTGCGCGGCCGCGTTCTTCCGCCCGGCAAGGCTGCCCAGCCAGGCGGCCAGGAAGCCCGCGGGCACCGAAACCAGTGCCGGGATGGACAGCGGGAACAGGTGATCGGCCCCCATCACGTCCGGCCCGGCGAGCACGAGCCCGACCGAGACGACCAGCCCGCCGAGCAGCCCGCAGGTCGCGCCGACGCGGTTGAACCCGCGCCAGTAGATGGTCAGCAGCAACACGGGCATGGTGGTGCTCGCCGCGATCGCGAAGGCCACGTTGCCGAGGAAGGCCACGTTCAGCGTGCGGGCACCCAGCGCCAGCACGATGGCCACCGCCGACACCGCGACCCCGGCGAGCCTGCCGACCAGCAGCTGCTGCCGTGGTGTGGCCCGCCCGCGTTTGAGCACCGTGCTGTACAGGTCGTGCGCCACCGCGCCGGAGGAGGCGATGGCCAGCCCGGCGAGCACCGCCAGAATGGTCGCCATCACCACGCCGACCACGATCGCGAACATCAGGTTCCCGCCGACCATTTCCGCCAGTCTCGGCGCGGCCAGATTGCCCGCCTTGTTGTCGGCGATGATCCGGTCCCGGCCGACCTCGTTCAGCGCGGCATAACCGAATACCGGCAGAGCCAGGAAGAACAACGCGAAAATCCACATCGCGACCTGCGCGGAATTGCGTGCCGCCTTCGCGTCGCGCACGGTCAGGAATCGCACCATCACATGGGGCAGGCCCATGATGCCCAGCGCCATGCCGAGGCTCATGGAAATGTTGTTCAGCCCGGTCGCGGTGTCGTCGTGCGGGGGCACGATCACCCCGTCGCCGTGGTTTTCGCGGGCCTCGAACATCGCGCCGAGCGGGTTCCCGCCGGTGCGCACCGCGATCAGCACCAGCAGGCCGAGCACGGTGACGATCAGCAGGATCGCCTTGAACACCTGGATGTAGGTGGTGCCGACCATGCCGCCGAGCATGGTGTACAGCGTCATCAGCAGCCCGATCACCACCACCGCCAGCGGGAACTCCACGCCGAGCAGCAACTGCGCCAGCACGCCGGCGCCGACGAACTGGATGACCAGGTAGACGATGCTCAGGATCAGCGACGCCACCGCGAGCACCGCGCGCAGCAGCCGCCCGTCGAACCGCGCCGCCACCGCGTCGGCCAGGGTGAACCGGCCCAGGTTGCGCAGCGGCTCGGCGATCACCAGCAGCACCAGCAGGTAGGCGATCGGAATGCCGAGCGCGAGGTAGAAGCCGTTGAACCCGGTCAGCGCGACCGCGCCGGTGATGCCAAGGAACGACGCCGCCGAGAGCTGGTCACCGGCCAGCGCCAGGCCGTTCTGCCAGCCGCTGACCCGGCCGCCCGCGACGTAGTGGTCGTCGGTGCTCTTGTTGCGCCGGGCCGCGTAGCTGGTCAGGCCGAGGGTGACCGCGACGATCGCGGCGACCACCAGCACCGCGAGCACGTTCACCGCTCGTCCCCGTTCCGGCGCTCCCAGCGATCGGCCCACCGGCTGTAGGCGAAAGCGGCGCCGAGCGGGAAGACAATGGCGAACGCGCCGGCGACGTAACCCGCGCCGACCGGCCCGATCCAGCCGTCGAAAAGCGGGGTGAACACGGTCAGCACGGGCACCGCGAGAAACACCGCGAGCGCACTCGTGCCGCCGACGAGCGCGATTCTTTTGCGCACCGCCAATTCGTTGTCGCGCACCGGCCACCCCGCTTTCGAAGACCCGCCGATAATCACCGCACGGGCCCGCTCGCGGCAACCGTCGCGTTCCGTTCCCCGGAATCGCGGGTTTTCAGGTGGTGAACAGCCAGAGGTGCACCACCGGCCGGTCCGGGTCACCGCGGTCGACGAGCACCTCCCTGGTCACCTTCGCCGGGCGCACCCGGCCGGCGGGCAGCGCGTCCTGCGCCGAGGCGATGTCGGTGCCCCGGTCCGGGTCGAAGCCGGGCACCGGCGGCAGGAAGACCTGCCTGCCCGGCTGGAGCGCCTTGGTGAAGCCGGAATCCGCCAGCAGACTGTCCACTGTGTCCGGTTCCACCGCGACGACGACGGCGTAGAGCTGGTCGATGCCGCGCTCGTCGAGCACCCCGAGGACCTCGGCACCCGGCGGCAGCACGATGCCACCGAAGTCCAGTGCGGTCGCGGCCTGCGTGCTCATCGGCGGAGGTCCCATCGGGTGCCGTCGCGGTTGTCGGGGCTCTGCGGCAGCGCCACCTGCGTGCCGGCGCCCGGCACCGCGCCGGAGTAGTGCCGCGGATCGGTGGAGCCGGAGATGTTGTACTCCTGCGCCAAACCGGACCGGTGCAGCTCGGCCAGCGACGCGTCGGTGACCGTCATCGGGCCGATCTGGGTGGCCTTGCCGCCGTCCCAGTTGTACCGGTCGAACACGTGCGCGCGGTAGTCCATCTCGATGGTCGGCGCGCCGCCCGGCACCGCGGGCGGGTGCACCGTGGCCACCCCGGTGACCGAGTACTGGACGCCGCCCATCGCGTAGTACCAGTTCTTGCTCTCGGCCGGGCCGAGGTAGTGCCCGTGCCAGCCGGAGTCGAAGGTGACCGGCGTGCCGTAGTTGCCGGTCCGCGCGGCTTCCGCGGCGAGTTCGCGCATCTGCTCGGTGACCGTGCGGTCCACCACGCCGCGGAACGAGGGCACGTCGCGGGCGATCTGGTCGGCGTCCACGGTGACCGGGGTCCCGCTGTTGTCCAGGAAGTGCTTGAGGTGGCTGGAGGCGTTGGTCCAGCCGATGCCGTCGGCCACGTCCGCGCCCGCGTAGGCGGCCTGCCAGGTGGCCTGGTCCGCCAGCGAGGGCTGCTGCGAGGCGTGTGCCCCGGCGCCCGGATCGGTGGCGGGCTGCGGGCCGGGGCCCGGCAACTGGGTTCCGCTGCCGCCCTGCGTGCCGCCGTGCCCGGTGCCGCCGCCGTAACCACGCGCGGTGGCGTCGTCGGCGGCGGTGTACCCGTCGGCGGCGAGGCGCACGTATTCGCTGATCTGGCCGATCAGCTCGACGAACCGGCCGAGCGCGCCGGTGAGCTGCTGCTGGAGTGAGGCGTTGGCACTGCCCACCGCGCTGCCGATGCCCGCGAACGAGGCGATGTCGATGGCCAGCGAACCGACCTCCCGCGCCGACGTCGCCGCCGTGGCGTTCAGGTCCTCCATGGACCGGACCACCGATCTCGCGGCGTCCGGCTCCACCCGGAACGCTCCCGTCATCACGCCTCCTCGTCCGCGAACTCCCCTGGCGGCAAGCCTTCCGCGAGCACACCGCCCGCCGGACGGCCGAATTACCCACCGGCGAGCGGGCAATTCCGGCCGGTCCACCATTCGGCTGACGTGCGGGCCCCAGTGGTGACGCGGCGGTGGCGACCGGCGACGAACACGGCGAGGGGAGGACATCATGAAGTGCACCCGCCTGCCGTTGCTCGCCGCGCTGGCCGTGCTGCCGTTCACCGCGGGGTGCGACGAAGAGCCAAGAAGCCCCGGGTCCCCGACCTCGGCCGCCGAGCCGACGCCGGGTGGGGACCTCCTGCCGTCCGGCCACAAGCCGACCGGGCCCAAGCCGACGCGGACCCGGACCGGTGTGGTCCCGGAGCCGACGCTGACGGACACACCAGGACCGGAACCCGAGCCCGAACCGGAGCCCGAGCCCGAACCCAAGCCCAAGCCCGACCCCGAGCCGGGCCCGGAGCCCGAACCGGGTAAGCCCGCGGATCCGCCGTGACCGAGGCCGGTCCGCCCGCGCTGCTCGGCCGGGTCGGCGCGATCGTCTCGGAGGCACTGGTCGGCACCGGGCTGCTGTTCTACTTCGGCTGGATACGCACGCAGTCCACGTTCGCCTACTTCGGCGTCGACGTGAGCCTGCTGGGCTTCGCCACCGCGGACTACGTGCTGCGCAGCCTCAACGCCGCGGTGGTGCCCGCGGTGCTGGCGATCATGCTGCTGCTCCTGCTGCACACGGTGCACCGCCGGGTGGTCCAGCCCGTCGTGCGCAACGGCCACCCGTTCACCGGCGTGGTGCTCGCCGCGGCTTCCGCCACCGGTGCCGTGCTGCTCACCCTGGCCGCGGTCGGCACGGTCACGCAGATCATCACTTCGCGCTCGCTCGGCCTGGTGCTGCCGATCGCGCTGCTCACCGGCGCCGCGCTGCTCGCCTATCTCGGTTTCCTGCGCCAGGACCGCGACAGCCTGCGGAAGGTCCTGCTGATCACGCTCACCTTCGCCGGGCTGCTCTGGACCCTCACGCGGTTCGCCGAGCAAACCGGTGAGCGCGTCGCGACCGGGGTGGCGATGGACCTCTCGGCGCGCCCGTCGGTGACGCTCTACAGCGTGGACCGGCTGGCCATCGCCGGGCCGGGCGTGGCCGTGGACCCGATCACCCAGCCCGATTCGAAGTACCGCTTCCGGTACAGCGGCCTGCAGGCGCTCGCCCACACCAAGGACAACCACGTGCTGCTCCCCGCCCAGTGGAAGAAGGGCAGGGACAGCGTGTACGTCATCCCCGTCGGCGAGGTGCGCATCGACATCACCGGCGGATGAGCCCTACCCCTTTTCCCGCGCGCCCGATCTGAGTACCGTAGTGTATACCGTATGCACCGGCAGTGAGGGGAGCGCGAAGATGAGCGACATGGCCGACCGCGCACGCGCCGTGGTCGACGCACACCGCGGGGACCGGGGCGCGCTGCTGCCGGTACTGCACGGGCTGCAGGCCGAGTTCGGCTACATCGACCAGGCCCTGCTGCCACTGGTGGCCGAGGAGCTGAACCTGTCCCGCGCCGACGTGCACGGGGTGGTCAGCTTCTACACCGATTTCCGCGGTGAACCGGCCGGCCGCACGGTGGTGAAGCTGTGCCGCGCCGAGGCCTGCCAGTCGGTCGGCGCGGAACGCCTGGTCGCCCACGCCGAACAGGTGCTGGGCAGCAAGATCGGCCAGACCACCGCCGACGGCTCGGTGACCCTGGAACAGGTGTTCTGCCTCGGCAACTGCGCGCTCGGCCCGGCCGCCCAGGTCGACGGCCGGCTGCACGGCAGGCTCGACGAGGCCGCGCTGGACAGCATCATCGCCGAAGCGGAGGCGGGCAAGGCATGACCACCACGATCTACGTTCCCCGGGATTCCGCCGCCGTTTCGGTCGGCGCCGACGCCGTCGCGGAGGCGATCCAGCGAGACGCCGCCGCGCTCGGCGAAGAGATTCGCTTGGTGCGCAACGGTTCTCGCGGCATGCTGTGGCTGGAACCGCTGGTCGAGGTGGTCACCGACCGGGGCCGGATCGGCTACGGGCCGGTCACCCCCGGCCGCGCGGGCGAAGTCCTCACGGCGATTCTCGACGGCGGCGAGCACGAGCTGAACCTCGGCCGCGTCGACGACCTGCCGTGGATGAGCGGCCAGACCCGGCTGTGCTTCGCGCGTGTCGGCGTCACCGATCCCCTGTCCGCCGACGACTACCTCGCCCACGGCGGCACCGCCGGGCTGCGGCGGGCGCTGGAACAGGACCCGGCCGACGTGGTCGCCGCGGTCACCGAGTCCGGCCTGCGCGGGCGCGGTGGTGCCGGATTCCCCGCCGGGATCAAGTGGAAGACCGTGCTCGACACCCAGGCCGAGCAGAAGTTCGTCTGCTGCAACGCCGACGAGGGCGACAGCGGCACCTTCGCCGACCGCATGCTCATCGAAGGCGACCCGTTCTGCCTGATCGAGGGCATGACGATCGCCGCGTACGCGACCGGCGCCACCGAGGGCTACGTCTACCTGCGTTCCGAATACCCGGACGCGGTGGCCACCCTGCGCCAGGCCATCGAGATCGCCTACGCCCGCGGCTGGCTCGGCGAGAACATCCTCGGCTCCGGTGCGAAGTTCGACCTGTTCGTGCGCGTCGGCGCGGGTGCCTACATCTGCGGTGAAGAGACCTCCATGCTGGAAAGCCTGGAGGGCAAGCGCGGCATGGTACGGGCGAAACCGCCGATCCCGGCGATCACCGGCCTGTTCGGCAAGCCGACCGTGGTGAACAACGTGCTCACCCTGGCGTCGGTGCCGGTGATCCTCGCCGACGGCGCCGAGGCCTACGCCGCGCTCGGCCGCGAACGCTCCCGCGGCACGCAGGTTTTCCAGCTGGCGGGCAACATCGCGCGCGGCGGGGTGTTCGAGACCGCGTTCGGCATGTCGCTGGCCGAGCTGATCGACGACTACGGCGGCGGCACGCGCTCGGGCAGGCCGGTGCGCGCGGTGCAGGTCGGCGGCCCGCTCGGCGCCTACCTCCCGGCGTCGCAGCTGGACGTCCCGCTCGACTACGAAGCGTTCACCGCGGTGAACGCGATGCTCGGCCACGGCGGCATCGTGGTCTTCGACGACACCGTGGACATGGCGTCGATGGCCCGGTTCGCGATGGAGTTCTGCGCGGAGGAGTCGTGCGGCAAGTGCACGCCGTGCCGGGTCGGCTCGGTGCGCGGGGTGGAGACCATCGACCGGATCAGAGCCGGTGAGGATCCCGACGCGAACCTGGCGCTGCTGGGCGATCTCTGTGACCTGATGACCGACGGATCGCTGTGCGCGATGGGCGGGCTCACGCCGAACCCGGTGCTCAGCGCCCTCCGCCACTTCCCGGACGACTTCACGGCGCGGCAGGAGAGCCAGTCATGACGCTGTACAAGGAACACGACCTCGGCACCCCGGCGGTCCCCGGCCCGGCCACGGTTTCACTGGAGGTGGACGGCCATCCGGTGGTGGTGCCCGAAGGCACCTCGGTGATGCGCGCGGCGGCGATGACCGGGATCGACATCCCGAAGCTGTGCGCCACCGACAGCCTCGAAGCCTTCGGCTCGTGCCGGCTGTGCCTGGTGGAAATCGACGGCCGCCGCGGCACCCCGGCCTCGTGCACCACCCCGGTCGCCGAGGGCATGAAAGTCCGCACGCAGACGCCGCGCGTGGAAAAGCTGCGCCAGGGCGTGATGGAGCTGTACATCTCCGACCACCCGCTGGACTGCCTGACCTGCTCGGCCAACGGCGACTGCGAGCTGCAGGACATGTCCGGGGTGGTCGGCCTGCGCCAGGTCCGCTACGGCTACGAGGGCGAGAACCACCTCGACGCCGAAACCGACCACAGCAACCCGTACTTCGACTTCAGCCCGTCCAAGTGCATTGCCTGCTCGCGGTGCGTGCGGGCGTGTGGTGAGGTCCAGGGCACCTTCGCGCTGACCATCGAAGGCCGCGGGTTCGAGTCGAAGGTCGCCGCGGGCGCGGGCGAGCTTTTTATGGACTCCGAGTGCGTGTCGTGCGGGGCCTGCGTGCAGGCCTGCCCGACCGCCACCCTGCAGGAGAAGTCGGTGGTCGAACTCGGCATGCCGACCCGCAGCGTGCTGACCACCTGCGCCTACTGCGGGGTGGGCTGCTCGTTCAAGGCCGAGCTGCGTGGCGACGAGCTGGTGCGCATGGTGCCGCACAAGGACGGCGGCGCCAACGAGGGCCACTCGTGCGTCAAGGGCCGCTTCGCCTTCGGGTACGCCACCCACCCCGACCGCAAGCTCAAGCCGATGATCCGCGAGAAGATCACCGACGAGTGGCGCGAGGTCGAATGGGACACCGCGATCACGTATGTGGCGGACAAGCTGCGCGAAGTGCAGGCACGCCACGGTGTCGGCGCGATCGGCGGCATCACCTCGTCCCGCTGCACCAACGAAGAGGTGTACGTGGTGCAGAAGATGGTGCGCGCGGCGTTCGGCAACAACAACGTGGACACCTGCGCGCGTGTCTGCCACTCCCCCACCGGATACGGGCTCAAGCAGACCTTCGGCACCTCGGCGGGCACGCAGGACTTCCGCTCGGTGGCGGCCTCCGACGTGATCGTGGTGATCGGCGCGAACCCGACCGACGGGCACCCGGTGTTCGCGTCGCGGATGAAGCGCCGCCTGCGTGAGGGCGCGAAGCTGGTGGTGGTCGACCCCCGCCGGATCGACCTGGTCCGCTCACCGCACATCGAGGCGGCCCACCACCTGCAGCTGGCGCCGGGCACCAACGTCGCGGTGGTCAACGCGATGGCGCACGTGGTGGTCACCGAGGGGCTGGTCGATCAGTCCTTTGTGGACGAGCGCTGTGAGGACTTCGAGGAATGGGCCGAGTTCATCGCGCGGCCGGAGAACAGCCCGGAGGCGGTCGAAGAGATCACCGGTGTGCCCGCCGCCGAACTGCGGGCCGCCGCGCGGCTCTACGCCACCGGCGGCAACTCGGCGATCTACTACGGCCTCGGGGTCACCGAGCACAGCCAGGGCTCGACCATGGTGATGGGCATGGCGAACCTGGCCATGGCGACCGGCAACATCGGCCGCGAGGGCGTCGGCGTGAACCCGTTGCGCGGGCAGAACAACGTGCAGGGCTCGTGTGACATGGGCTCGTTCCCGCACGAGCTTTCCGGTTACCGGCACGTGTCCGACGACGCGGTGCGCGAGGTGTTCGAGACGCTGTGGGACCGGCCACTGCTGGCCGAGCCGGGCCTGCGCATCCCCAACATGTTCGACGCCGCCATCGACGGCACCTTCCGCGCGCTCTACGTCCAAGGTGAGGACATCGCGCAGTCCGACCCGAACACCAAGCACGTCACCGCCGCGCTCGAGGCGCTGGACCTGCTGGTGGTGCAGGACCTGTTCCTCAACGAGACGGCGAAGTTCGCGCACGTGTTCCTGCCGGGCACCTCGTTCCTGGAGAAGGACGGCACCTTCACCAACGCCGAGCGCCGGATCAACCGGGTGCGGCCGGTGATGGCGCCGAAGACCGGCAAGCACGAATGGGAGATCGTCTGCGAGATCGCCCAGGCCATGGACTACCCGATGTCGTATGCGGCGACCAGCGAGATCATGGACGAGATCGCCGCGGTGACGCCGACCTTCGCCGGGGTGTCGTTCGAGAAGCTGGACAAGCTCGGCAGCGTGCAGTGGCCGTGCAACGACGCCGCGCCCGAAGGCACGCCGATCATGCACGTGGACGGGTTCGTGCGCGGGAAGGGCCGGTTCGTGCCGACCACGTACGTGCCGACGGAGGAGCGCAGCACGCGCAAGTTCCCGCTGATCCTGACCACCGGGCGGATCCTGAGCCAGTACAACGTGGGCGCGCAGACGCGGCGCACGAAGAACGTGGCCTGGCACCCGGAGGACCTGCTGGAGATCCACCCGCACGACGCCGAGGTCCGCGGCATCACCGACGGCGACGAGGTGGCGCTGTCCAGCCGGGTCGGCGAGACGAAGCTGCGGGCGGTGCTGTCGGACCGGATGCCGGTCGGGGTGGTCTACACCACCTTCCACCACCCGGTGACCGGGGCGAACGTGGTGACCACGGAGAACTCCGACTGGGCCACGAACTGCCCGGAGTACAAGGTGACCGCGGTGCAGGTGAGCCTGCGGGGCGCGGTCCCGGCGATGGCGGAGTGAGGCGATGACCGGTTCCCCCCAGGTGCGCCTGGCCAACGAGATCGCGCTGCAGTTCCGCGGTCAGTCCCCCGACCGCGCGGCGGCCGCGATCGCCCACCACATCCGGCAGTTCTGGGAGCCGCGGATGCGCGCCGACCTGCTCGCCAGGGTGGACGCGGACCCGTCCAGTGTGGACCCGGTCGTCGTGGCCGCGGTACAGCAGCTGCGCTGATCGGGCGGCCGGCGATGTCACGAATGTGGCTTTCGAGACGTTTCGCGTCCCGAAAGCCACATTCGTGACACCTCCCAGGGGGTCAGTACGTGTCGAGTGCCACGGCCACGTCCGTGATCAGCAGCGGGAACACGCCGAGCGCGGTCGCCGTCCCGGTCAGCGGGTCGAAGGTGAACAGGGTGGCGTCGCCGGACGGCGTGATCAGCGTGGCGAACGCCCAGTTCGACGCGGTCTTGCCGCCGACGAGGTCGCTGTAGATGTCGGCACCGGCGTTCGAGGCGGCGGTGGTGCCCAGCGAGCCGGTCGGCACCACGAAACCGTTGTTCGCCGGGGACTGCACGGCCACCTGCGCGGTGATCGTGTTGAGGTCGAACAGCGTGGTCGCGGTGGCGCTGTTGAGGTCGTTGTTGGTGTAGGCCGCCGCGGTCACCCCGGCCACGGCCGAGCCGTTGGGCCCGGTGCTGAGCATGCCGTCGGCGACGGTGGTGTGGTCGTTGAGGTTGTGCCGCAGGTTCTGCCCGGTGTCGCTGACCACCCGCAGCCGGTCGGCGGCCGGGTTGAAGTCGACGCCGAAGGTGGTGCCGTGCAGGCCGACCTTGAGCTGCGACACCTTCGTCACCACCACGTCGGAGTTCCCGGTGGGCAGGGAGATCGTGTAGATGCCGCCGTAGTTGCCGACCGCGTAGAACTTGCCGTCCTGCACCCGGAAGTCGATGCCGATCGCCGCGGTGTCGGTGACCAGGCCGCTGATCCGGCGCACCCAGTTGAGCTCCTCGGGTCTGTCCGTGGTGAACGTGGCCATCGTCTTGCCGTCGTTGGTGATGCCGTACGCCCGCAGCGACACCGCCGACGTGCTGCCCGCCGCCGACCCGCCCGACAGCCCGGCCGCCAGTGCCGCGGCGGCCACCAGTGTGGTCACCGCCGCGATCCCGCGCTTGCTCCGTGACTCCATCGCTTTCCCCTTCGCTCACCGGCACCCTGCCTGGCGAACAGCCTTCCCGAGCCGGTCGTGCGGTGTCTTCGTGAAAGGCGGTGAAAACCGCGGCCCACGGGGGAAGATCGAATTGTCACTTCGGGCAATCGGGGACGGGCGGCGGGAGCCGCTCGCCGGGGCTCACCGCGAAGCACATCGACATCGGCCAGCGCGCCCGGTCAGGAGTGCAGGGTGTAGTGCGGGAAGTTGCCCGGTGGCCGTTCACCGGCCGGACCCTGGGTCACCGAGCGCACCAGCAGCTCACCGCCGACGAACGCGCCCCGCCACGAGGCGCCCAGCCCGCCGAACAGCTCCTCCCGGTCACCACGCGAACGCGGCCGGTTGATGCCCACCTTGAACGCCCGCACCTGCGCCGAAAGCCGTTGCGCCGTGCTTTCCTCATCACACGACAGCGTGGCCACCAGCGCGCCGTTGCTGGCGTTCATCGCCGCCAGCAGCTGCGCCTCGGTGTCCACCACCTCGATCGTGTCCACCGGCCCGAACGGCTCGGCGTGGAACAGCGGCGACGACCGCGGCGGGTCCAAAATGGACACCGGAGCCAGGTAGGCCGAGGTGTCCTGCCCCGGCAGGAACCGCCCCTCGGCGACCTCGCCGCGGTGCAGTGGCACGCCACCGGTGCGCACCGCTTCCTCCACCTGGTCGGCCAGCTCCTTCGCCTTGCCCGCGTTGATCAGCGGCCCGAAGTCCAGTTCCGGCAACGGGTCCTCCGGCGACTCGACCGCCAGCGGGTGCCCGAAGCGCACCGAGCGCACCGCGGGCAGGTAGACCGCCAGGAACCGGTCGAACAGCTCGCGCTGGACCACGAACCGCGGATAGGCGGTGCACCGCTGCTTGGCGTAGTCGAAGGTCTTGCGGATCTGCCCGCCCAGGGTGTCCCAGTCGCCGTACTCCCACACGCCCCAGCAGTTGAGCCCCTCCTGCTCCAGCACGTGCCGCTTGCCGGGATCGGCCAGCGCGGCGGCGATCCGGCCACCGGCGTCGCGTCCGCCCACAAAGGACACACAGCCGAGCGCGGCCCCGCCGACCAGCGGGCCGGACAGTTCCGCGCCGCTGCCGCTGAGCAGGGTCAGCGGCAGGCCCTCGCGCACCGCCAGCGCCACCGCCATGGTCAGGCAGCACAACCCGCCGTCGGTCGGTGTTTTGGCGATCACCGCGTTGCCGGACAGCGCCTGCACCAGCATCGCGTGCATCAGCACGCTCATCGGGTAGTTCCAGCTGGCGATGTTGCTGACCGGCCCGTCCAGCGGCGTGCGGCCGTCGAGCATCGGCTCGATCTGCTCGACGTACCAGCGCACACCGTCGATGCAGCGGTCCACGTCGGCCGTCGCCAGCCGCCACGGCTTGCCGATCTCCCAGACCAGCAGGAGCGCGAGCAGTTCGCGGTGCTCGGTCAGCGAGTCCAGTGCCGCGGTGACCCGCGCCTTGCGCTCGGCCAGCGGCACTTCGCGCCAGCGCACGTGGGCGTCGAGCGCGGCGGCGACCGCCTCGCCGGCGGTGGCGGCGCTCAGGCGCGGCGGGCCGTGGATGGCGCTGCCGTCCACCGGCGACGTGGCGTCACCTGGCCTGCCGTCCCACGTCCACCGCTCGCCCCAGCGGTTCGCCACCCGCTCGGGGGCGAAGGCTTCCGGGGCCAGTGCGCAGCACCGGCCGTACGCGGTCGCCCAGTCGGTCCCGGGTTTGAGCGAAAAACTACCCATGGGTGCTCCTTGCCGGTTGGTGCCGGGAAAGGGTGTGTTCTGCGTCTCAGGACCTGTAGACTGTATGCAGTATGGAGAAGGTTGGCAACGCTCGTCACGGTCGGAGGCGAAGATGAGCCCGTCTGGCGCACCGCAGCAAGCAGTAGTCGGCTACCTGGGCCGCACCTACCGGGTGGGACCGGCCGCCGAGCAGCTCACCGGGCGGTCCCGCGCCTGGGTGCTCGGCCCGGCACTGGCCGCGATGGCCGCGATCGGCGTGCCGCAGTACGCCTTCGGCCTGCTGGTGCCCGGCCTGCTCGACCGCGGGTGGACCATGACGCAGGCCTTCGGACTGCTCGCGTTGTGGACGGTTTTCCAGGCCGGGGCCGGTTTTCCCGCCGCCTACCTGCGCGAGCGCGGCCGCATCGGGCCCCGCGCGGCCATGCTGACCGGCGCGGTGCTGGTCCCGCTCGGCCCGCTCGCGCTCGCCTTCGACTCCGGGCTGGCCGGGTTGCTCGGTTATTCCGTGCTCTCCGGAACGGGCGCCGGGCTGGTGTACGCCACCTGTTCGTCCACCGTCGCCAAGTGGTTCCCCGAACGCGCCGCGGCCGCGACCAGCCTGGCCACCGGCGCGTTCGCCTGCGGCTGCGTGCCGTTCGTGATCGCCTTCGCCGTCGGCAGCGGAACCGGCGCCCTCTCCCCCGTGCTGATCGCCACCGCGGTGGTGCTCGGCGCGGTCATCGCGGCTTCGGCACTGTTGTTCCGCGATCCGCCGCCGGACTGGTGGCCGCCGCACCTCGACCCGCGCGAGTGGGCGCTGGACCGCCGCAGCAACCCGCGCCGCGCCGCCCGCGAGTACTCCTCCCGCCAGGCGCTGCGCACCGGCGCGCTGCCGCTGATGTACGTGATCGTTTTCCTTGCCAGCGCGGTGTCCCTGCTCGACGTGGCCTTTCTCGCCGTGGTGGCGGCCGAGCGCGGGCTCGGGCTCACCGCCGCCGCGATCGGTACCTGCCTGATGGTCGGCGTGAACGGGGTCGGCCGCTCGCTGGCCATCCGGATCTCGGCCGGGGCGGGCCGCGTCCGCACGATCCGCGCGGTGGTCGCCCTGCTGGGCACCGGGCAGCTCGTGCTGGCGGGCGCGGTGGCCTCGGGTTCGGTGGCACTGCTGCTGCTCGCCTCGATCGTGGCCGGCGCGGGCGGCGGTGCCTTCTACCCGCTGTTCGCCAGCCTGGCGCGGTCGTACTTCGGCGAGCGCTCGCACCTGGAGACCAACGCCGTCATCTACAGCGCGAAGGCGCTCGGCGGGGTGGCCGGGGTCGGCGCGGCCGCCGTGGTGGCCGCCAGCTGGGGCTATCCTGCCATCTTCCTGATCGCGGGCGCGCTCGCGCTCGGCGCCGCCGCGTTGTGCCGGCGGCTCCGGCAACCGGGTTTGCTGAGCACGATTCCGGCTACCCGTTCTCCATTGCCCGGAGTTTGAAAACACACGTTCGGCGGTAAGGAGACTGGGGTTTTCACCCCAGGTGGCCGCGTACCGCACGCACTGGTGAAAGGCATGTCACACTGAAAACACCCGATGTGTGACTGCGTTCACCAAACCGGACAAAGACTCGCATTGTATGCTGTAGGCAGTCGACCAAAACCCACGACCAAGCCCGGGGAGTCATCATGCAGCCGACGGAGTTGCCGACAAGCATGGCGGCTCGCCGGATCGACCGCCCGGTACCCCTGCGCGAGCGGGTGTACCAGTCGATGCAGGAGCTGATCATCTCCGGGCACCTCGCCGCCGGCCAGCACCTGGTGGAAAGCGAGCTGGCGGAGATGCTGGGCGTGTCCCGGCAGCCGGTGCGGGAAGCCCTGCAACTGCTGAACTCCGAGGGCTGGGTGGACCTGCGCCCCGGCTACGGCGCCTTCGTCCACGTGCCCACCGAGGCCGAGGCCGACGAGCTGCTGGTGGTCCGGGCGCTGCTGGAGACCGAATCCGCCCGCCTGGCGGCGCTGCACGCGGACGCGGCGGGCGTGGCCCGGCTGCGCGAGCTGTGCCGCCAGGGCGAAGCCGCGGTCGCCACCGACGACATCGAAGGCATGGTGGAGGCCAACGCGGCACTGCACCGCTGCGTGACCGAGCTGTCCGGGAACCGCGTACTGCTCGACTTCGCCACCCAGGTCGACCGCCGGGTGCGCTGGTACTACACGCCGATCGCCCGCCAGCGCGGCAAGAAGTCCTGGCAGGAGCACGCGAAGATGGTCGACGCCATCGAACGCGGTGACGCCGAGGCGGCCGCCAGGATCATGCGCGAGCACACCGAGCGGACCCGCAAGTCCTATTTGGACCAGCGCAAGTCCGCCGCGCAGCCCGAGCAGCCGCCGGCACTGGTGCGCACCCGCCGCCGCCCCGGCACCGCGTCCGCGCGGCGGTAATCCCGCCCGCGCCACCCATCCCCACCGAAAACCCCGAAGACCCCGGCACCGGGGCGGCCAACGGCGGCCACCCCGGTGAACAGGAACCTGGGTACCTCCAGAAAGAAGGTGAAACAGTTATGCGCACGATGAAGGAACTGATCAAGGACGTGCTCGGCGCGCCCCGCGGCTTCAACGCCGACGGCCGCGCGATGGGCCTCGGCCTGGCGACCGCGATGGAGGCCGCCCGCCGCGACCCCGGCACCGAAGTCGAAGACTACCTGCGCCGTGAGGCGGCGGCGGGCGGCGAACGGAACGCTCCGGTCTCCTGATCAGCTCACGAGGTGGTGGTGACCGGGTCCGACCGCGTCTTGAGCAGGCTCGCCACCGTGGTCACGGCCAGCGTGCCGGCGATCACCGACAACGACACCACGATGGGGATGGCCGGTGCCCAGGGCACCCCGTCGTGGTGCAGTGCCTCCAGCACCAGCTTGATCCCGATGAAGCCCAGCACCACGGCGAGCCCGTAGCTGAGGTAGACCAGCTTGTCCAGCAGCCCGCCGATCAGGAAGAACAGCTGGCGCAGGCCCATCAGCGCGAAGGCGTTCGCGGTGAAGACCAGGTAGGGCTCCTTGGTCAGGCCGAAGATGGCCGGGATGGAGTCCAGCGCGAACAGCAGGTCGGTGGTGCCGATGGCGACCATCACGATCAACATCGGGGTGACCAGCCGACGTCCGTCCACTTTGGTCACCAGCCGGGCGCCGTCGTAGTGCTCGGCGGTCGGCAGCACCCGCTTGGTCAGCCGCAGCAGCGCGTTCTCCTTGAAGTCCTCCTCTTCTCCGTTGTGCCGCAGCAGTTTCCACGCGGTGAACACCAGGAAGGCGCCGAAGACGTAGAACAGCCAGGCGAAGCTCTCCAGCGCCTGCGCGCCCACGGCGATGAACACCGCGCGCATCAGCAGGGCCAGCACGATGCCCACCAGCAGCACCTTCTGCCGGTAGGGTTTCGGCACCGCGAAGGTGCCCATGATGATCACGAAAACGAACAGGTTGTCCACCGAAAGCGAGTACTCGGTGAGCCAGCCGGCGAAGAACTCGCCGCCTGCCTGCGGCCCGGCGAAGACCACCAGGCCCAGGCCGAACACCGCGGCCAGGCTGACGTAGAGCGCGACCCACCCGGAGCACTCGCGCAGCGAGGGATCGCGGGGATTGCGGGCCACCAGCCAGAAGTCGAGCAGGATGACGGCGGCCAGCACGGCCACGGTCACCATCCACACCCAGGCGGGAAAGTCCATGGTCACCTTTCTCCGTGGTCCACTTGCCTAGCGGCGGTTGGCGCGGGCCTTGGCCTTCGCCTCCCGCCGGGCCTGCTTGGCGGAGTACAGCAGCCGCGAATGCGCCGCGTACCGGTCGTAGGCCAGCGCGGCGTCCGGATTGCGCGTGGCCACCTTCGCCAGCCACTGCGGTGCGATGCGCTCGTGCATCCACAGGAAACCGATGGCGAAACCGGCGCTCACGATCGCCTGGAAGGCCAGGAAACCGAGCACGTCGGCCGGTACTCCCGGCTCACCGAGGATGGCGTAGCGCGCGGCCGCCTCCTGGAACAGCCTGGCCAGCGGGAAGCCGACCAGCCAGAGCAGCGCGGCCGGGGCGAAGGTGCCCGGCCGGACCTTGCCCGCGGTCATCAGCAGGCTGTACAGCCCGCCGACGAGCCCCAGTGGCAGCGCGAGCGCCACCGCGGAGACCATCGCCCAGCCGGCCGGCTGCCCGGCGAGCGCGGTCAGCCCGCCCGCCACCACCCCGGCCAGGGTGCCCACGGCGAACCCGGGGAAAGCCAGCTCACCGAGACGGCGGAAACGTTGGGTACCCGGCGCGCCCATCAGTCCAGCACCACGCCGAAGCGGATCAGGCTGTAGAACAGCATGCCGAGGTAGAACAGCGCGCCGAAGCCGATCACCAGGTTCGTCCACAGCTTGGGCCGGATCGGTTTCGGCAGCAGCCGGTTGTTCACCAGCAGCAGCACCACGCAGTAGGCACCCATGGAGAACGCCGACAGGAACGCCAGCACGTCCAGGATCTGGCTCGGGCCGTCCGCCGGGCCGAACAGCAGGATGCCGATGCCGAACAGGATCAGGCCCCACAGGAAGCCCGCGTACAGGTGCGACATCTTCAGCTTCTTCGCGCCGGGCACGAAGAAGTAGGTCATGTCCGCCTGACCGCGGGAGAACGAGTCGAACAGGCCCAGCGTGGCGTTCATCCCGATCAGCGCGATGAAGCCGAGGAACACCGTGCCGAGCACCGGCCCGCCGACCGAGGAGAAGGTGTCCGACATCGCGCTCAGCGCCGCTTCCCGCTCCCCGGCCTCGATCAGCGCCTTGACGTCGGGGCTGTTGCGGTCCGCCGCGCGGGCCAGCACCGTGAACGAGATCGTCACCAGCATCGTGACGCCCCAGAACAACAGCAGCGCGTCGAAGGTGACCCAGCGCCGCCAGCCCTTCCACTTGCGCATCTCCTCCGGGTCGGAGGTGTCGAACATGTACCCGCGCGAGGGCATCTGCTCCTCGTTGCCGGCGTGCCGCAGGCCGCGGATCTTGGGGATGTGGCTGCCCATCGCGGCGCCGCTGTCGCGCAGGTGCAGCGTGTACCACATCTGCTGCATGCCGGACGGCCCGGCGAAGGCGATCGAACCGACCACGATCGGGAACCAGGTCGACGACATCGCCTCCTGCGGGAAGTACCCGAAGGCGAACATGCCGGACAGCGTGCTGGTCACGTCGCTCCAGTTGCCCACCATGGAGGCCACCACCGCGGTGCCGAGCACCAGCAGCCCGATCATGATCGAGAGCAGGTTCTCCAGCAGGTTGTAGACCACCTTGGCCAGGCTGAAGATGACGCCGACCAGCACCAGGCCCACGCAGGCGGCCACCACCCACGGTATGCCGGTTATCTCCTCCAGTGCCGCCGCCCCGGCCGAGACGTGCCCCGGCCAGATGTAGACGAGGATCGCCACCGCGAAGAAGAACCACATCAGCGGCTTGAAGATGCGCGCGGCGCCGGTGAAGATGCTCTCCCCGGTCGCCATCGCGTACCGCGCCATTTCCAGCATCACGATGGCCTGCAGCGTCACGCCGATCAGGAACAGCCACCGGATGTCGGGCCCGAACACCAGCACCAGCCTCGGCCACATGTAGGACTCGCCCATGCCGACGCCGAGCGCCACCAGGAACACCGTCGGCCCGAGGATGTGGATGGAGGGTGGGGCCTCGGGCAGCGGGCGGATCGGCATCGGCTCGAGGCCGCCAGCCTTCCACACCCGTTCCCCGGCTGGTGAGGCCGCGGCCTCACCACTCGCCGATCCCGAGATCGGCACTTTCGAAGAATCCACCATTGGCCTCTCCGTTTCACCGCGTTGTAGTCACACCGCATTTACCTCGCTCGCGTGGAGACCCCCTCCCGGCCGCACGCCCGGTCTCAGGGGCGCAGCAGCCCGGCCGACCGCGCCCACCGGTACTTCGCGCCGAGCACCTGGACCGGGCGCTCGGTGGTGTACGGATACGCCACGACGCCGTGGTCGAACAGGTACTCGCAGGCCTGCTCGACCTCGGTGTCCCCCGCCAGTGAGGCCACCACGGGCTTGTCGATGCCCTGGTCCCTGGCCTCCCGCACGACCCGGGCGATCAGCTCGGCGAAGACCATCGGCGGGGTGACGATGGTATGCCAGTAACCGAGGATCAGCGCGTGGATGCGCTCGTCGGTCAGCCCGAGCCGGACCGTGGCCTCGTAGGTCGACGGCGGTTCGCCGCCGGTGATGTCGATCGGGTTGCCCGCCGCGCCGAACGGCGGGATGAACTTGCGGAAGGATTCGTCCAGATCGGGCGGAATGTCCATCAGGGACAGTCCAGCCTCGACACACGCGTCCGACAGCAGCACGCCCGAACCACCCGCACCGGTGATGATCACGACGTTCTCCCCCTGCGGGGTGGGCAGCAGGGGCAGGCCGCGGGCGTATTCGAGCATTTCGTTCAACCCGGGCGCGCGCACCACCCCGGCCTGCCGCAGGATGTCGTCGTAGACCTTGTCGTCACCGGCCAGCGCGCCGGTGTGCGAGCTGGCCGCCCGCGCGCCGAGCGCGGTCCGGCCCGCCTTGAGCACCACCACCGGCTTCTTCTTGGTGATCCGGCGTGCCGCGTCGACGAAGGCCCTGCCGTCCTTGAGGTCCTCCAGGTGCATCGCCACGCAGGTGGTGTTGTCGTCGTGCTCGAAGAAGGTGAGCAGGTCGTCCTCGTCCACATCGGACTTGTTGCCCAGCCCGACGATGGCCGACACGCCCATCTTCGTGGTCCGGCTGAAGCCGAGGATGGCCATGCCGATCCCGCCGCTCTGCGAGGTCAGCGCGACCCCGCCGCGCACGTCGTACGGCGTGCAGAAGGTGGCGCACAGGTTGCTCGGCGTGTAGTAGTAGCCGTAGATGTTCGGCCCGAGCAGGCGGATCCCGTGCCGCCGGGCCACTTCGACCACCTGGTCCTGCAGTTCCACGTTGCCCGTCTCGGCGAACCCGGACGGGATCAGCACCGCCGCCGAGACGCCCTTGGCACCGCATTCCTCCAGCGCGCCGGGCACGAACTTCGCCGGGATGGCGAACACCGCGACGTCGATTTCGCCCGGTACGTCCCCGATGGCCTTGAACGCCTGGCGGCCCTCGACCTCGTCGGACTTGGGGTTGATCGGGTAGATCTGCCCCGCGTACCCGCCGCCGATCAGGTTGCGCATCACCGAGTTGCCGATCTTGCCCTGCTCGTTCGACGCGCCGATCACCGCCACCGCGGCCGGGTTCATCAGCTTCGTCATCACCCGCAGGATCTCCTCGGGCTCCGGCCGCACCGGCTCGGCGACCTCGCCGGTCTCCACCAGGATCCGGACGTCGGCCGCGGTGGCGGAGTCCTTGGTGGCGAACACCGGGTTGAGGTCCACCTCGGCGATTTCCGGG
Organism: Amycolatopsis albispora; assembly: GCF_003312875.1. Lineage (NCBI taxonomy): Bacteria > Bacillati > Actinomycetota > Actinomycetes > Pseudonocardiales > Pseudonocardiaceae > Amycolatopsis > Amycolatopsis albispora. The sequence continues at coordinate 1,219,759 of NZ_CP015163.1, read as the reverse complement.
AAGTCGGTGACCAGCCGGGAAACCCGCTCGATCACCGCGGCCAGCGCCTCGGCGTCCACCGGGTCCGCGCCACGCACCCCGCGCAGCACCTCGGCCGCCTCGATACCGTCCAGCATGGACCGCGCTTCGCCCGCGTCGATCGGCGCCAGCCGGAAGGTGATGTCCTTGAGCACCTCGACCAGCACGCCGCCGAGGCCGAAGGCGACCACCTTGCCGAAGGTCGGGTCGGTGGTCGCGCCGATGATCACCTCCTGGCCACCGCCGAGCATCTGCTGCACCTGGATGCCGGCGATCTCCGCGGAAGCGTTGTACGCCTTGGCGTTGGCCAGGATCTTGCGGTAACCCTCCCGCACCTCGTCCGCGCTGTTGACCCCGACGAGCACACCGCCGGCGTCGGTCTTGTGCAGGATGTCCGGTGAGACGATCTTCAGCGCCACCGGGAAACCGAGGTCCGCGGCCAGTTTCGCGGCTTCGTCCTCGGTGGTGGCCAGTCCTTCGCCGGGGGTCGGGATGCCGTAGGCCTCGCAGATCCGCCTGCCTTCGGGCGCGGTCAGCGCCGCCCGCCCCTCGGCCCGCACCTTGTCGAGGACTTCCCGGACTTCCCTGCTCGCGGCGGTATCGGTGCTGCCCAACTCAGATCACTCCGTTCGCTTGCAGTTCGGCCAGTTCGGTGGCGTCCACGCCCAGCTCGCTGCCGTAGATTTCCTGGTTGTGCTCCCCCAGCAGCGGGGAGCGCTCGACCTCGACCGGGGAGTCCGACAGCTTGATCGGGCAGCCGACGGTGGTGAACTCGCCGCGCTCGGGGTGCTCGACGCGCACCACCATGTCGTTGTCGGCCAGCGAGGTGTCCTCGATCAGCTCCTTGGTGGACATGATCGGCCCGCACGGCACGTTGTGCGCGTTGAGCTTCGCGAGCACCTCCCACTTGCTGTGGTTGATCGTCCACTCCTCGATCAGCTGGAACATCTTGTCCAGCTTGGGCAGCCGCGCCTCCGGCGTGGCCCATTCGGGGTCGTCGGCCAGTTCGGGGCGGCCGATCAGCCTCGCGATCGGCTCCCAGCCGACCGGCTGCACGATCACGTACACGTAGTCGTTCGGCCCGCCCGGCGCGCACCGCACCGCCCAGCCCGGCTGCCCGCCGCCGGAGGCGTTGCCCGAGCGCGGCACCTCGTCACCGAACTGGTCGTTCGGGTACTCGGCCAGCACGCCGTGGCTGAGCCGCTGCTGGTCGCGCAGCTTCACGCGGCACAGGTTCAGCACCGCGTGCTGCATGGCCACGGTGACCCGCTGCCCCCGGCCGGTGTGCTCGCGCTGGTAGAGCGCGGCGAGAATGCCGGCCACGGTGTGGATGCCGGTGCCGGAGTCACCGATCTGCGCGCCGGTCGCCAGCGGCGGACCGTCCTCGAAGCCGGTGGTGCTCATCGAGCCGCCCATCGCCTGCGCGACCACCTCGTAGGCCTTGAAGTGCTTGTACGGCCCTTCGCCGAAACCCTTGATGGAGGCGTAGATCAGCCGCGGGTTCAGCTCCTGCAGCTTCTCCCAGCCGTAGCCCATCCGCTCGATGGTGCCCGGCCCGAAGTTCTCCACCAGGATGTCGAACCGCGGCACCATCTCGGTGAACAGCTGCTTGCCGCGCTCGCTTTTCATGTTCAGCGTGATGCTGCGCTTGTTGCTGTTCAGCATGGTGAAGTAGAGACTGTCCACATCGGGCAGATCACGCAGCTGCTTGCGGGTGATGTCGCCGGACGGCGCCTCCAGCTTCACCACGTCCGCGCCGAGCCACGCCAGCACCTGCGTGCACGACGGACCGGACTGCACATGGGTCATGTCGAGCACGCGAACGCCCGCCAACGCCTTGCTGGTCATCTCCGCACTCCCCTACTTGTACATGGTCTGGTTCATCGTTCCCGGCGCGTAGACGTCGGGATCGACCCAGACGTTGATCAGCGACGGCTTGCCGGACTCACGGGCGCGCTCGAGCGCCGGGCGGATGTCCGCCGGGTCGCGGACCTCTTCGCCGTAGCCGCCGAGCATGCGGGCGAACTCGTCGTAGCGGACGTCGCCCAGGGTGTTGCCGATCCGGCCGCGTGGTTCGCCGTACTTCTGGATCTGGCCGTAGCGGATCTGGTTCATCGACGAGTTGTTCCCGACGATGCCGACGAACGGCAGGTTGAACCGGACCATGGTCTCGAAGTCCCAGCCGGTCAGCGAGAACGCGCCGTCACCGAACAGGCAGACCACTTCGGACTCCGGCCGGGCGTACTTGGCCGCCATCGCGAACGGCACGCCGACGCCGAGTGTCCCGAGTGGACCGGGGTCCATCCAGTTGCCCGGTGCCTTCGGCTGCACCACCTGCCCGGAGAAGGTGACGATGTCGCCGCCGTCGCCGATGTAGATGGAGTCCTCGGTGAGGAACTCGTTGATCTCGTGCACCAGGCGGTACGGGTCGATCGGGTTCTGGTCGGACAGCTGGCGCGGCAGGCGCTTCTGGTAGGCCTCGTTCTCCACCGCGCGCAGCTCCTCCAGCCACGCCTTGCGCTTGACCGCGCCGTTGCTGATCCGGCCGGTGGAGGCCGCGGTGACCGCGGTCAGCACCAGGCCGGCGTCGCCGACGATGCCGAGGTCGACGTCGCGGTTCTTGCCGACGGTGCGGTAGTCCAGGTCGACCTGCACCACGGTGGCCTCGCGGGAAAGCCTGCGCCCGTACCCCATCCGGAAGTCGAACGGGGTGCCGACGATGATGATCAGGTCGGCGTTGTTGAACGCGTAGCGCCGCGAGAGCTGGAAGTGGTGCGGGTCGCCGGGCGGTAGCGTGCCGCGGCCGGAACCGTTCATGTAGGCCGGTACGTTGAGCCGCCGCGCGAACTCGGTGGCCGCCTCGGTGGCCCGGCAGGTCCACACCTGGCTGCCCAGCAGCACGCACGGCTTTTCCGCGTGCGCCAGCAGGTCCGCCAGTTTCTCGATGGCCACCGGGTCACCGGCCGAGCGGGTGGAGGCGCGGTAGTGCCCGGCCTCGGGCACGCGGGCCTTGTCCACCGGGACCTTCGCGTCGAGCACGTCACGCGGGATCTCCAGGAACGACGGCCCCGGCGCGCCGTGGAAGCATTCGCGGAAAGCCATCGAGACGATGTCCGCCGCGCGCTCGGTGGCGGGCACGGTGGCCGCGAACTTGGTGATCGGGGTCATCATGTCCACGTGCGGGAGGTCCTGCAGGGACCCCATCTTGTGCTGGGACAGCGCGCCCTGGCCGCCGATCAGCAGCATCGGGCTCTCCGCGCGCAGCGCGTTCGCCACGCCGGTGACCGCGTCGGTGGTGCCGGGACCGGCGGTGACCACCGCGCAGCCCGGCTTGCCGGTGATCCGGGCGTACCCGTCGGCCGCGTGCGCGGCCACCTGCTCGTGGCGGACGTCGACCACGTCGATGCCCTCGTCCACGCAGCCGTCGTAGATGTCGATGATGTGCCCGCCGCAGAGGGTGAAGATCACGTCCACGCCCTCGGCCTTGAGTGCCTTCGCCACGAGGTGGCCGCCTGAGATCAGTTCGGGCGTTTCCGTGCGCTCCGCCCCACCGACCCCCGCGGCGCTCTCCGGCACTGTCTGGACCGTCTGCGCCATTGCCTCGTCACTCCTCACTCGGTCGAACCGGTCGTACCCGCTCACGGTGTTCCGCATACTGCATACCGTATGAATCCATATCGTGGACCTCGGCGCTGACCGTTGTCCACCCCCAATCGCCGGATGACGCGATCTTCAGTCGCGCCAGTCGATCCGCGGCCAGCCGTCGGCGAGGCGGTGCACGCGCGCCACCGCCTCGGCCGCCGGAACGCCCCGCCCGACGGCCACGCCGAGCAGGAAGGCGGTGATCGGCGCGGCGGGCCTGGCCACCGCCGAAGCGGATTCCCTGGCCACCTTCAGCACCACCGCCCGCTCGCAGTCCTGGGCGTCGAGCCCGAGTTCGGCGCACACCGCCGCGATCCAGTCGCTGAGCATGGTCATTCGCGCCCACCTCGTTTCCCGGCGGCGAACTCATTGACGAGAGGTACCCATACCGTATACTGCATACAATTCCTACACAAGGAGTGACGCCGTGAAAGTCGCTGTTCTCGGCGCCGGCGCCATCGGCGCGTATGTCGGTGCCCATCTCAGCCGGGCCGGGGCCGAGGTCCACCTCGTCGCCCGCGGCCCGCATCTCCAGGCAATGGCGGAAGCAGGCGTCCGCGTGCTCAGCGCGCGCGGAGACTTCGTGGCGCGGCCACGGGTCACCGACGATCCGGGCACCATCGGCCCGGTCGACCACGTGTTCCTCGGGCTCAAGGCCAACGCGTACGCCGCGGCGGGCCCGATGGTCAAACCACTGCTGCACGAGCGCACCACGCTGATCGCCGCGCAGAACGGCATCCCGTGGTGGTATTTCCACAAGCTGCCGGGCAGGTATGAGAACTACCGGATCCGCAGCGTCGACCCGGACGGCGCGGTCACCGCCGCGCTGCCGGTGGAGCGGGCGATCGGCTGCGTGGTCTACGCCGCCACCGAGATCACCGCCCCCGGCGTGATCACCCATCTCGAAGGCACCCGCTTCTCCATCGGCGAACCCGACGGCTCGATCTCGGCGCGGTGCACGGAGTTTTCCGCGGCGATGGTCGAGGGCGGGCTGAAGTGCCCGGTGGAGCCCGACCTGCGCCGCGACATCTGGCTGAAGCTGATGGGCAACATCGCCTTCAACCCGATCAGCGCGCTGGCCAGGGCGACCATGGCGGGGATCTGCCGCCACCTCGGCACCCGCGAACTGGTGGTGCAGATGATGCGGGAGACGCTGGCCGTGGCGACCGCGCTGGGCGCGAACCCCGACATCTCCATCGAACGCAGGCTGGCCGGCGCCGAACGCGCCGGCGAGCACAAGACCTCCACGCTCCAGGACCTGGAGAAGGGCAAACCGCTCGAACTGGACGTACTGCTGCAGGCGGTGGTCGAACTGGCCGAGCTGACCGGCGTCGAAGTGCCGACGGTGCGCGCGGTGTGCGCGCTGGCCGACCTGCTCAACCACCAGCTGGTGTCGGCCTGATGGGCCGGGTGACCGCGCGGCGGCGCGTGCTGCGGATCTCGCCGTCCGGGCGCACGTCCCGCGCGGACACCCTGGCCGCCGAAGAACCACTGGAGGTGCGTGTCGCCGGACGTCCGCTCTCGGTAACCATGCGCACCCCCGGCCACGACTTCGACCTGGCTGCGGGCTTCCTGGTCAGCGAAGGCGTCGTCAGCGCGGCGGACGAGGTCAGCGCCATCACCTACTGCGCGGGCGCGACGAACGATGGCTCGAACACCTACAACGTGCTGGACGTCCGCCTGTCCCCCGGTGTCGACCTGCCGGAGTTCTCCCTCGACCGGAACGTGTACATGTCCTCGTCGTGCGGGGTGTGCGGAAAGGCGAGCCTGGACGCGGTCCGCACCGAAGCACGGTGGTCGGTGCGCGAGGACCCGCTTACGCTGGATCCCGCCGTGTTGTCGGAGCTACCGGGCACTTTGCGCGCGGCACAACGGGTTTTCGACCGCACCGGCGGCCTGCACGCGGCCGGACTGTTCACTGTGGACGGTGAGCTACGGTGCCTGCGCGAGGACGTCGGACGGCACAACGCGGTGGACAAGGTGATCGGCTGGGCCCTGCGCTCGGGCATGCTGCCGCTACGCTCGTCAATCCTGCTGGTCTCGGGACGCGCTTCGTTCGAGCTGGTGCAGAAGGCCGTGATGGCCGGAATCCCAGCACTGGCCGCCGTATCCGCCCCCTCGTCACTCGCCGCCGACCTGGCGGAGGAGACCGGCCTCACCCTGATCGGCTTCCTGCGCGGGGACACCATGAACGTCTACACGGGAACGCACCGCCTCACCCCGCACCCAGCGGCCTCGGCCTGCTGACGTACCTCTGATTGGCCGGGGTCGTGATGGTCAAGGTGCCATCAGGCGCGACCTCGTGATGCCAGCCGGGCAGGTCACGCAACTTGTGGTCGGCCCGGCACAACCCGACCAGCGTGGTCGCACCCGTCGGACACCCGTCTTTCCAGCCTCGGCCGCGATTGTCGCAATGATCAAGGTCGCTGAACTGTGCCGGACGCGTACACCCCGGACGACGACACTCGCGATCGCGAACCCGCACCAACTCATCCAGCCCAGCCCGAGGCCGATACCTCCGACGGCCAAGATCCACCACTTGGCCAGTGACGGGATCAGTAATAATTCGCTGGAAGACCGTGCCGGGCCGGGCGGCGATGTCGCGGGCAAGCGACGCCGGGATCGGCCCGTGCCCCGCCAACTCAGCGGGTTCATTGCGGAGCCCGGCGTAGGTGAGGGCATCCAAATACAGATACACATGGGCCTTCACCTCACCGCCGAACTGCTTGCCCACCAACATGTCCAGCGCCACGTCTGCGCGGAGTTGGTCGAGGGTACGGGTCTCGTCAGCAGTCTTCAACAGACGAGCTTGGCGATCGACGCACACGTACGCAGCCACCGCCTTCTCAACAGGGGCGTTCTCCAGGGAGAGCCCAGCCACGCCAGCGGTGCCGTGGTGCAGGTGGAGACCGCGATCCTCACGGGGACTACGGGCACGCTCCTCGAACCCTTCGGGATCGGCGCGGGCCGCCGCCGAAGTCGCCGACCGGCGAGCCCCCGTCGGATTCTTCCCCTCAAGGCGACCAGCCATCACCTCATCAACCATCGCAGCCTTGTCGTCGGCGAGCCAGGCGGCCGCGTCATTCACGGCGACCGCCGAGGCCATCGGAACAGCACCGGCCTCCACAAGACCCAGCACAGCCGGGAAACGATCGACCAAGCCTTCGGCGTGGGCAATCAGGGCGTGGGCCTTGTATTTGGTCAAACACAAAGCCATAGACAATTCCTCGGCCACCCCACGCCTCATCGAAGAAGCTCGGGCGAACGAGACCACCTGCCGGACCAGCCGAGCCTCAAGCCGGGCAATCTCCGCAGCAGTGGATTTCAAATCAAGGAGGATCTCCCCCTCAGAAGATTCCATACCCAATTATATCACACATACGTTCGAAACAAAAGGGTGCCTACAAAAAGCGCCCCACCTACCCACCCACACCTGCCCCAACCCCGGTCCACAGCCAAAAACACGGCGAAGACCTTGTTGTCAAGGTACTCTTTCCAGCCTTGACAACAAGGTCTTCGCCGTAGTCACAATCAAATACCGGGGTGGCCCACCCCAAAATCACCCGCGCCCAGACAACCGCTCCACCACCCGCAACAACCCAGAATGATCCAACCCCCCATCCCCCTGCGCCCTCGCCGCCCCGATCAACTGCGCCGTCAACGCCCCCACCGGCAACGCCACTTCCGCCTCCCGGGCCGCCGCCAGCACAATCCCCATATCTTTATGATGCAAGTCAATCCGGAACCCAGGCTGAAACTCCCGCGCCACCATCGACTTCCGCTTCAACTCCAGAATCCGGCTCCCCGCCAATCCCCCAGCCAACACCTCCAACCCGGCCCCCGCGTCCACCCCGGACGCCTCCAGCAGCACAATCGCCTCAGCCACCAGTGCGTAAATCCCACCAACCACCAACTGATTGGCGGCCTTCACCGTCTGCCCCGCCCCGTGTGGCCCCACATGCACCACCGTCTTGCCCAGCACCTCGAAGATCCCCGAAGCCGCGTGGAAGTCCTTCTCCTCACCACCGGCCATAATGGACAGTGTGCCGTCGATCGCGCCCTGCTGACCACCGCTGACCGGAGCGTCGAGCACTCGAAGGCACCGGGTCGAACCGAGCGCCGCCACCCGGCGGGACGTCTCCGGCCGGATCGTGCTCATGTCGATCAGCAGCGTGCCCGGCTTCGCGTTGTCGAGCACCCCGTCCTCCCCCAGCACCACCTCCTCCACCTGCGGCGAATCCGGCAGCATGGTGATCACCACGTCCGCGTCGGCCACCGCGTCGGCGATCCGGTCGCAGGCGCGCCCGCCCGCGGCGGTCAGCTGCGCGAGCGCGGGCCGATGCACGTCGTACCCGGCCACGTCGTACCCCGCGGCCGCCAGGTTCACCGACATCGGGCCGCCCATGATGCCGAGTCCGATGAAGCCGATCGAGTTGCTCATTCGCCCTCCAGGATCCGGCGCACCAGGTTCGCCGTCTCGGTCGGTGTCCGGCCCACCAGCACACCGACCGCCTCCAGCGCGGCCTTCTTCGCCTCGGCGGTGCCGGACGAACCGGACACGATCGCGCCCGCGTGCCCCATGGTTTTCCCTTCCGGGGCGGTGAATCCGGCGACGTAACCGACCACCGGCTTGGTCACCCGCTCGCGGATGTACTCGGCCGCGCGTTCCTCGGCGTCGCCGCCGATCTCGCCGATCAGCACGATCACCTCGGTCGCCGGATCGGCCTGGAACTCCGCCAGCGCGTCGATGTGCGTGGTCCCGATGACCGGGTCACCGCCGATGCCGACCGCCGTGGTGAAGCCGATGTCGCGCAGTTCGTGCATCAGCTGGTAGGTCAACGTGCCGGACTTCGACACCAGCCCGATCGGCCCGGCCCCGGTGATGTCCGCCGGGATGATCCCCGCGTTGGACTTCCCGGGGCTGATCACGCCGGGGCAGTTCGGCCCGATGATCCGCGTCCGGCCGCCCTTCGCGACCGCGTGCGCCCAGAAATACGCCGAATCGTGCACCGGGATGCCCTCGGTGATCACCACCGCCAGCCCGATCTCCGCGTCGATCGCCTCGAGGACCGCGTCCTTCGCGAACTTCGGCGGCACGAAGATGACCGAGGTGTCCGCGCCGGTTTCCACCATCGCCTTGCCGACGTCGTCGTAGACCGGCAACCGCTGACCGCCGATCTCGGCGGTCTGCCCGCCGCGGCCGGGGGTCACCCCGCCGACCACGGTCGCGCCGGCCGCGAGCATGCGCGCGGTGTGCTTGCGGCCCTCGGACCCGGTCATGCCCTGGACGATGATCCTGGAGTGCTCGGTGAGAAAGATGGCCATCGGCTCACGCTCCGGCTAGTTCGGCCGCGCGCCGCGCGGCGGAGTCCATGGTGTCGGCCCTGATCAGCCCCGGCAGGGCGGCGCGGTCGAGGATTTCGCGGCCCGCCTCGGCGTTGTTGCCGTCCAGGCGCACCACGATCGGCCGCTCCACGGTGCCGAGCAGGTCGAAGGCCTTGACGATGCCGTCGGCGACCGCGTCGCAGGCGGTGATCCCGCCGAACACGTTCACCAGCACGCTGCGCACCGCCGGATCGGAGAGAATGATCTCCAGCCCGGCGGCCATCACCTCGGCCGACGCGCCACCGCCGATGTCGAGGAAGTTCGCCGGTGCCGCGCCCGCCCCGGCCACCACGTCCAAAGTGGACATCACCAGCCCGGCGCCGTTGCCGATCACGCCGACCTGGCCGTCGAGCTTGACGTAGTTGAGCCCCTTGGCCTTCGCCGCCGATTCGAGCGGTTCCTCGGTTTCGGTGTCCTCCAGCGCGGCGTGCTCCGGGTGGCGGAAGGCGGCGTTGGCGTCGAGGGTGACCTTCCCGTCCAGCGCGACGATCTCGCCGTCGCCAGCACGGGCCAGCGGATTCACCTCGACCAGCGTGGCGTCCTCCGCGACGAAGACCTCCCACAGCTTCACCAGCACGCCTGCGGCGTCGTCGGGCAGCCCGGCGGCGGCCGCGATCTCCTTGGCCTTGGCCAGGTCGACGCCCGCGATGGCGTCGACGGGCACCCTGGCCAGCGAATCCGGGTTCTCCTCGATGTCCACCCCGCCCTCGGCCGAAGCCAGCGCGAGAAAGCTGCGCCCGGCGCGGTCGAGCAGGAAGGAGACGTAGAACTCCGCGCGGATGTCAGCGGCCGGGGTGACCAGCAGGCGGCGCACCACGTGCCCCTTGATGTCCATGCCGAGGATCGCCTCGGCACCGGCACGCACGGCTTCGGGAGTGCTGGCGAGCTTCACTCCCCCGGCTTTGCCGCGCCCGCCGGTTTTCACCTGTGCCTTGAGGACCACGGGAGTGCCGAATTCCGCGGCCGCGTCGACGGCGGCGCCGGGAGCGGTGACCACGCGCTGCGGGCCGACCGGTACTCCGTGCGCCGAGAACAGCTCCTTGGCTTGGTACTCGTACAGATCCACGATCTGTAGACTGTATGCAGTATGTAAGACGCTGTCTAGGCCCAAGCGGGCACACCCGACAGCTCACCCCGGCGGCGGCCCCGCCGGGGTGAGCGTCAGCAGGCTCAGCAGTAGAGGTTGCCGCCGGGGTCGACGCCGAGCACCGCGGCGAAGTTCTGGTACGCGGTGACCCGGCTCTGCACCTGGCCGGGGTTCTTGCCGTCGCATTCGAGCGCGCCGTTGATGCTGCGGATGGTCTCCCCGAAGCCGCGGCCGTTGACCATCGCGTCGTGCGGGGTCATCGTGCCGGGGCCGCTCTGGGTGTTCCAGTACCAGAGGCCGGTCCGCCAGGCCACGGCCGCGTCGTTCTGCACCAGGTACGGGTTGTTGAGCAGGTCGATGCCCAGCGCGTCACCCGCGGCCTTGTAGTTGAAGTTCCAGCTGAGCTGGACCGGGCCGCGGCCGTAGTAGGCGGCCTGCCCGGCCGGGCAGCCGTAGGGCTGGGTGGCGTCGCAGTAGTGCGGGTAGTTGTCCTGGTTCTGCTCCACGATGTGGACCAGGCCACCGGTCTCGTGGTTGACGTTGGCCAGGAACGCGGCCGCTTCCTGCTTCTTCACCGTGTCACTGCCGGTGTTGGCGAAGCCGGGGTACGAGCTCATCGCGGCGGTCAGCCCGCTGTAGGTGTAAAACGGGTTCCGGTTCGGGAACATCTGGTTGAACTGGGCCTCGCTGACCACGAACGCGGCGGCGTTCACGTCGCCTTCGGCCGTTCCGGTGGTTTCGGAACCCGCCGAAGCGACCGACGGCAGCACCACCGCGAGCGCGCCCGCGGCCAGTGAAGCCGCCACCACGGCCAGCTTCCGGTGAATGGACTTGCGGATGGACATAGTGCCTCCATGCCTGGTGGGGACCGGGCAGTCGCGGCCGGTCCGCGTCCGGACACGCTCCGCGACCTGGTATGCCCACCGACAATGGACTAGACCAATGTCCCCGTCAAGACGACCGGCACACCTTGTCCGGTTTTGTCAGAAGATTCCCAACCGGGTGCACACCCTTCACCAACATGCCCCGGCGTCTACAAAGGACGTTCCACGGTTGCCATCCGGCGGAACACTCGATCGATTCGGTGGAAAAGTACTGGCGAACCGCCCGGCCCCGGGTGTTCAACGGTTTGACCGGGAGCGGTTCCGGCTATTCCGCCGGGCAGCGCCACCGGCGAGGAAGTGGAGCGAGTGATGCCTGCCGAAGAACGAAGAGCCAGCACCGCGCTGAAGGTGGTCTACCTCGGCGACTCCGCCGCGATCCGCGAACTGGCCGCCTGGGCCGGGCGGCACGGGGTGATCGCGGCGGATGAGGTAGCGGACGGGGTCATCTGCGGTGTGGTCGACCAGGAACTGCTGCACGGCGACGAGCCGCGGCTGAAGCGCCTGCGGGAACGGCACCTGCCCTGCCTGACCGTCTCCCGCGGCTGGTGCTTCCTGGCCTCGGCCATCGGGCAGGGCGTGCGGCCGGTCGCCTGAGCCGGTGGCGGGGTATCAGGGGTTACGATCACCCGCATGCGTGACGACGAACGGCCGTTCGTCGAGATCGCCTGCGACGAATCGGGGTCCGAGGGCGAAAAGCTCATCGGCGGGGAAACCGACGTCTTCGCCCACGCCGGGGTGGCGCTGAGCCCGGCCGCCGCCGCGGCCTGCCTGACCGAGATCCGCGGCCGCATCCGCTCCCCCGCGCTCGAATACAAGGCGAACCACCTGCTGCGGTCCAAGCACCGGCCGGTGCTGACCTGGCTGCTGGCCCCCGGCGGTCCGCTGTCCGGCGTGGCCGTGGTGCACCTGACCGACAAGGCGTTGTTCACCGCCGGGCTGCTGGCCGAGCTGCTCGGCGAAGACCGGGACCGCCTGCACGGCGACGGGCTGCGGGCCTTCGGCGCCGCCGGCTGGTCACGCGTGCTCGGCGCCTTCAACGATCTCATTCGCACCACGAACCGTCAGGAGCCCGCCGATTCCCTCGCCGAACTGGTGGCGGGCACCGGCTTGGCGGACCGGCTGCGGCGCGCGGACGTCGCCGCCTGGCGCGGCGGCGCGCTGGTGAACCCGCTGCTGCCCGCGCTCGCCGAAACCGTGCGCTGGTTCGGCGACGGCGGCCACGGCGTTTCGGTGGTGCACGACGAACAGCCTTCGCTGACCGCCGAACGGCTCACCGTGGTGCGCCGGTTGCTGGGAAATGTCCCGCTGCGGCTGCGCTTTGTCGATTCCCGCGCGGACGCGCGCGTGCAGGTCGCCGATTTCCTCGCCGGAGTGGCCAGGAAAATCGCCTCCGACGAGCTGAACGGACGCGGTGACGCCGAGCTGAGCGCGTTGCTGCGGCCGTTCACCGCGCCTACCTCCGCATGGTGGAACGGACTGCGCCGGGGATCGGGCCGTGACCTCGCCGTGGGAGGATGACCGCGTGACTTCCGACGTGATGGCGTCCAGCGAGGGCCCTCCCCTGTCCGTGCGGACGGAGCGGCTCGGCGCCACGGTGCTCGTGGTGGTGGGCGGCGAAATCGACCTGCTCACCGCGCCCCGCGTGCGGGCCGCGGGTGCCGAAGTGCTGCGGGAGCGGCCGTCCCGGCTCGTCCTGGACCTGACCGACGTGGTGTTCCTGGCGTCGGCCGGGCTGGAGGCCATGGTCTCGCTGCGCGACGAAGCCGGGGAAGCCACCGAACTGCGCGTGGTCGCGGGCGGCACCGCCACCCTCCGCCCGCTGGAAATCACCGGGCTGACCGAGGTGCTCGACGTCTACCGCACCCGTGAAGAAGCGCTCGGCCGGAATTAACCCACTCGCGCCAGTAATCGCCTGACCCGAACCGGTCGCGGCGGCGGTAAGTTGAACCGCGGTGCCGCCGGTCCCGGCCGCGACCGGCCGATTCGAAGCGGGGTTGTGGCATGGGCGAGGCGACGATCAAGGAAAACCGCGCACCACACCGGGCCGAGCAGCCGGAACTGCGGCAATTGCTGGCGGGACTGACCGCCGTGCGCGACGGCGATTTCGGCATCCGGCTGCCCGGTGACGCCGACGGGCTGCTCGGGGAAATCGCCACCGTCTTCAACGGCATGGTGGACCAGCTTTCCCTGTTCACCTCCGAGGTCACCCGGGTGGCGCGCGAAGTCGGCACCGACGGCCGCCTCGGCGGGCAGGCGCAGGTGCCCGGGGTTTCCGGTACCTGGGAGGACCTCACCGATTCGGTGAACGCGATGGCGGGCAACCTCACCACGCAGGTGCGTGACATCGCGCAGGTGGCCACCGCGGTGGCCAGCGGGGACCTTTCGCAGAAGATCGACGTGGACGCGCGCGGCGAAATCCTGGAACTCAAGGAAACCGTCAACACGATGGTGGACCAGCTTTCCTCGTTCGCCGACGAAGTCACCCGCGTGGCGCGCGAAGTGGGCAGTGAAGGCCGCCTCGGCGGGCAGGCGCAGGTGCCCGGGGTGGGCGGGGTGTGGCGCGATCTCACCGATTCGGTGAATTTCATGGCCGGGAACCTCACCGATCAGGTGCGCAATATCGCGCAGGTGACCACCGCGGTGGCAAAAGGGGACCTTTCGCAGAAAATCGACGTGGACGCGCGCGGCGAAATCCTCGAACTGAAGAACACCATCAACACCATGGTCGACCAGCTCTCCTCGTTCGCCGACGAAGTCACCAGAATGGCGCGCGAAGTGGGCACCGAGGGAATTCTCGGCGGGCAGGCCGACGTGAAGGGCGTGTCCGGCACCTGGCGCGACCTGACCGACTCGGTGAACTTCATGGCGGGCAACCTGACCGCGCAGGTGCGGTCCATCGCCCAGGTCGCCACCGCGGTGGCGCGGGGCGACCTGTCGCAGAAGATCACCGTCACTGCGCGCGGGGAAATCCTGGAACTCAAGAACACCATCAACACCATGGTGGACCAGCTGTCCGCCTTCGCCGACGAAGTCACCCGCGTCGCCCGCGAAGTCGGCACCGAAGGCCGTCTCGGCGGGCAGGCCGACGTCAAGGGCGTGTCCGGCACCTGGAAGGCGCTCACCGAATCGGTGAACGTGATGGCCGACAACCTGACCGCGCAGGTGCGGTCCATCGCGCAGGTGACCACCGCGGTGGCCAAGGGCGACCTGTCGCAGAAGATCCGGGTGGACGCGCGCGGGGAAATCCTGGAACTGAAGGAAACCATCAACACGATGGTCGATCAGCTCTCCGCCTTCGCCGACGAAGTCACCCGCGTCGCCCGCGAAGTCGGCACCGAGGGCAATCTCGGCGGGCAGGCGACCGTGCGCGGCGTTTCGGGCACCTGGGAGGACCTGACCGACAACGTGAACGTGATGGCGTCGAACCTGACCGGTCAGGTTCGCTCCATCGCGCAGGTCGCCGCCGCCGTGGCGCGCGGTGACCTGTCGCAGAAGATCACCGTGGAGGCCAAGGGTGAGGTGGCCGCGCTCGCCGGGGTGATCAACACGATGGTGGACACGCTGTCCGCCTTCGCCGACGAGGTCACGCGCGTCGCCCGCGAGGTCGGCACCGAAGGCATGCTCGGCGGGCAGGCGCAGGTGCCGAACGTGGCGGGCACCTGGAAGGACCTCACCGACAACGTCAACTTCATGGCGAACAACCTGACCAACCAGGTGCGCAACATCGCCCAGGTGACCACCGCGGTGGCGCTCGGTGACCTGACCCGCAAGATCGACGTGGACGCGCGCGGCGAAATCCTCGAACTGAAGACCACCATCAACACCATGGTGGACCAGCTTTCGGCGTTCGCCGCCGAGGTCACGCGCGTGGCGCGCGAGGTCGGCAAGGAAGGCCGTCTCGGCGGGCAGGCCGAGGTCGAAGGCGTGTCCGGCACCTGGAAGCGGCTCACCGAGAACGTCAACGAGCTGGCCGGGAACCTGACCCGCCAGGTGCGCGCGATCGCCGAGGTGACCAGCGCGGTGGCCGAGGGCGACCTGACCCGCTCGATCACCGTGGAGGCCTCCGGGGAGGTGGCCGAGCTCAAGGACAACATCAACTCGATGGTGGAGTCGCTGCGCGAGACCACCAAGGCCAACCAGGAACAGGACTGGCTCAAGTCCAATCTCGCCCGCATTTCCAGCCTGATGCAGGGCCGCCGCGACCTGGCCGTGGTCGCCGAGCTGATCATGGACGAGCTGGCACCGCTGGTTTCGGCCCAGTACGGCGCCTTCTACCTCGCCGACGAGTCCTCGGCGACCCCCGAGCTGCGGTTGATCGCCGCGTACGGGCACCCGGCCGCCGACGGCGACATCCGCTTCCGGTTCGGCGAATCGCTGGTCGGGCAGGCGGCCCGCGGCCGCAGGACGATCGCGGTGGACGAGATGCCCGCCGGGTTCATCGCCATCTCCTCCGGGCTGGGCCGGACCACGCCGACCAATCTGCTGGTGCTGCCGATCGTGGTCGAGGACCAGGTGCTCGGCGTGATCGAGCTGGCCTCGGTGCACCGGTTCACCGCCACCCATCGCGACTTCCTCGACCAGCTGATGGAAACCGTCGGCGTCAACGTGAACACCATCGTGGCCAACGCGCGGACCGACGAGCTGCTGGTCGAGTCGCAGCGGCTGGCCACCGAGCTCCAGTCGCGCTCGGGCGAGCTGCAGATCCGGCAGGAGGAACTGCAGCGGTCCAACGCCGAGCTGGAGGAGAAGGCCGCGCTGCTGGCCAGCCAGAACAGCGACATCGAGGCGAAGAACCTGGAGATCGAGCAGGCCAGGCAGGAGCTGGAGACCCGCGCGCAGCAGCTCACCATCGCCTCGAAGTACAAGTCCGAGTTCCTCGCGAACATGAGCCACGAACTGCGGACGCCGCTGAACAGCCTGCTCATCCTGGCCCAGCTGCTGGCGCAGAACCCCACCCGCAACCTGACCTCGAAGCAGGTCGAGTACGCCGGCATCATCCACTCCGCCGGCTCGGACCTGCTGCAGCTGATCAACGACATCCTGGACCTGTCGAAGGTCGAGGCCGGCAAGATGGACATCAGCCCGGAGCGCGTGCCGCTGCGGCGGCTGCTGGACTACGTCGAGGCCACCTTCCGGCCGCTGACCACGCAGAAGAACCTGACCTTCCGCGTGCGGACCGCGCCGGGCGTGCCGGTCGACCTGCTCACCGACGACTCGCGGCTGCGCCAGGTGCTGCGCAACCTGCTGTCCAACGCGGTGAAGTTCACCGAGGAGGGCGGGGTCGAGCTGCTCATCGAACCGGCCACCGAGCCGGAGCTGCCCGCGCCGGTCGGCCACCACGGCGCGGCCATCGCCTTCCGGGTCACCGACACCGGCATCGGCATTCCCGAGCAGCAGCTGCAGTCCATTTTCGGCGCCTTCCAGCAGGCCGACGGCACCACCAGCCGCAAGTACGGCGGCACCGGGCTGGGCCTGTCGATCAGCCGGGAGATCGCCTTCCTGCTCGGCGGGGTGATCACCGTGGCCAGCAGCCCCGGCCACGGCAGCACGTTCACCCTGTACCTGCCGGTGGCCAGGCCCGACTTCGAAGAGGCCTCCCCCGCGCCCGCGCCCGATCCCGCGCCGGAACCCGACGCGGCCGCGGGCCCGCCCCAGCAGCGGCGGCTGCTGGTGATCGAGAAGTACCCGCGCGGCCTGCTGTCGCTGGTGGCCGAGAGCGTGCTGGCCGACCTGGCCGACGTGCCCGACAGCATCGAGACCAGGGGGCCGGTCGAGCTGGTCACCGTGGTCGGCGCCGAGGAGGCCGCCGCCGCGCTCGCCGCGCAGGCGTTCCACTGCGTGGTGCTGGAACTGGACATGCCCGACGGCGCCGGCCTGCGCTTCCTCGCCGCGATGGACGGCGATTCGGCGCTGCGCTCGGTGCCGGTGCTGGCGCACCACAACCGGCGGCTCGACGGCGACGCCGAGCGCGCGCTGCAGGCCAGGGCCAGCGCGCGGCCGCTGGAACTGCTGTCCAGCCTGGACGACCTGCGGGAGCGGATCGCGCTGCACATGACCGCCGAGCAGCCCGGTGACGTGCTGCCGCTGGTCCGCGCGCAGGCCCCCGAATCGCCGGGTGCACCGCGTGCGGTGGATCGGCGGGTGGCCGGGCGTACCGTGCTGGTGGTCGATGACGACACCCGCAACGTCTACGCGCTGACCAGCATGCTGGAGGTGCACGGCCTGCGGGTGCTGCACGCGGAGAACGGGCGGCGCGGGGTGGAGGCGCTGCTCGCGCACCCGGAGATCGACCTGGTGCTGATGGATGTGATGATGCCGGAAATGGACGGCTACGCGGCCACCGCGGCGATCCGGGCGATGCCCGAGCACCGCGACCTGCCGATCATCGCGGTCACCGCCAAGGCGATGCCGGGTGACCAGGAGAAGAGCCTCGGTTCCGGTGCCAGCGACTACGTGACCAAGCCGGTCGACTCCGCGCGGCTGCTGGCCTGCATCCAGCGCTGGCTGGAGGACTAGGTGGCCGATCCGAAAACCGACACCGCCGAGACCGCCGACACCGCGGACCTGAGCAGGCTCGCGGCCACCGTCGAGCGGCTGCGGGCCGAGGTCCGGCAGGCGCACGCCGAGGCCGAGGGCAGGGCGCTGGTCGAGCTGGCCAAGGGCATCCTGGTGGAAAGGCTCCACTGTGGACCGTCGCAGGCCGCGCGGCAGCTGGCGGAACTGGCCGGGCGGGCCGGGGTGCCGCAACTGGAACTGGCCGCGGACATCATCAACCAGTCCTCGCGCGACAAGCTGGGCGAGGCGGCGGACGAGCTGGTCGCGACGGCCGCCGCGCGGGAACCGGGTCCGTCGGCGGCGGTTCGCCTGCGCAGCGCGGAAAGCGGGGTGTCGGCGGCGTCGGACGCGCAGGCCGTCGCCGAATCGCTGCTGGCGCACGCGCTCGCCCCGCTGGGCGCGACCGCGGTGGCGATCTGGGCCGCGGGCGCGGACGGTTCCCTTTCACTGGCGGGTTTCGCCGGGCTCACCGCGGAGGAAGCGGGGCGGTGGCGGTACGTGCCGCCGGGACCGGTCACCCCGGCACGCCAGGCGCTCACCGAACGCCGCCTGGTCTGGCTGGAGCAGCTCACCACCCCGTCGATCGGCCAGCGGGAGGTAGCGGGCGCGCGGGTGACCGTGCCCGCCGACGCGGGCGGCCGCATCCTCGGGGTGCTGGAGGTCTGCTGGCCGGAGCCGCTGGCCAGGCAGCCGCGGCAGATCGAGCGGCAGCTCGAAGCGCTGGCCGGCCTGTGCGCGCACACCCTGGACGCCCCGGCCGTCTCGCCCGCCGGGGAACCCGGTGCGGCCCGGCTGGTGGCCGTCGCGGACGCGGTGCTCGACCCGGCGCTGGTGCTGCTGCCCGAACTCGGTCCCGACGGCGGGCTGCTGGACTTCCGCATCCACCACGCCAACGCCGCCTTCGCCGATCCCGCCGGGCGGCCGCGCAACGCCGTGGTCGGCGCGCGGCTGCTCGAGGTGTACCCGATGGTGGCCGGGAAAAGCGGGTTGTACGACAAGGTCGAGCACGTGCACGCCACCGGTGAGCCGTTCCGCACCAGGCAGACCACGCTCACCACGCTGGTGGACCAGGTGCCGGTGACGCTGACCGCGGGCATCAGCGTCAGCCGTCACGGCGACGCGGTGCTGCTGGTCTGGCGCGTGCAGGACGAGACGGCGCGGCTGGCCAGCCTGCTGCAGCACGCGCAGCGGCTCGGCCGGATCGGCGGGTTCGAGGAGAACGCGGTCACCGGTGAAATCGCCTGGAACACCGAGGTCTTCGCGTTGTACGGGCTGCCGGTGACGGCGGAACCCATTGCGCTGCAACGGTTGTCCGCGCACGCCGACCCCGACGACGCGATCGCCATCGGCCGGTTCCTGCGCACCCTGCTACACCACCGGCGGCCCGCGTCCACGGCGTTCCGGCTGCAGCGGCCGGACGGCATCTCGCGGCACATCCGGGTGATCGCCGATCCGGTGCTCGACGCGGACGGGCGGCTGCTCACCGTGCGCGGGGCGTACCAGGACATCTCGGCGCAGCACTGGACCGAGGTGGCGCTGGCGGCCACGCGGGACCAGCTGGCGCACAGCGAGCAGCAGTCCGCCGAGCGCAACCGGCTGGCCCTGCACCTGCAGCGCGCGATCATGCCGACCGCGCCCGACCCGATCGCGACCGCCGGGCTGCGCGTGGCCGTGCACTACCGTCCCGCCGAAAACGACCAGCTCGTCGGCGGCGACTGGTACGACGCGGTGACCCTGCCGTCGAAGCAGATCCTGCTCTCGGTCGGCGACATCGCCGGGCACGGCATCGAAGCGGCGACCGGCATGGTGGTGCTGCGGAACGCGCTGCGCGGGCTGGCCGCCACCGGCGCCGGTCCGGCGCAGCTGCTCACCTGGCTGAACCTGGTGGCGCACCACCTGGCGAAACGGGTGATCGCGACCGCGGTGTGCGGCATCTACGACCCGGCGACGCGCGTGCTGCGGTGGGCGCGGGCCGGGCACCTGCCGCCGGTGCTGATCCGGGAGCGGCGGGCGAGCTGCCAGCCGATGATCGGCGGCATCCTCCTCGGCGCCACGGCGGCGGCCGAGTACGAGGAGCAGAGCGTGCAGCTGGCGCCGTCGGACATCCTGCTGCTCTACACCGACGGCCTGATCGAGCGGAAGGGCCGGTCCATCGACGAGGCCATCGCGCAGCTGCTCACCCTGGCCGAGACCCCGGCGGACTCGCTCGAAGCCACGCTGGACACCCTGCTCACCCACAGCAACGCCGACACCGACGACGACACCTGCATCGTCGGCATCCAACTCGACTGAGGTGTCACGAATGTGGCTTTCGAGACGTCTGGCGTCTCGAAAGCCACATTCGTGACATCGGCGTCGCGTCAGGTGTGCAGGGACTTCAGGGTGATGGTGAGGGTGTCCGGGTCACCGGCTCGTACCGCGCCGCTGAAGTCCGGGCCGCCGGTGGAGGTGACGTCGTCGTACGGGAAGGCGTAGCCCCGGTTGTCCGGCAGCAGCCCGTGCACGATGCGCGCGTAGTGGTTCGTCCGCTCCGTCCGGTAGAAGTTCTCCGGCTTCTCCCCGTTCGGCTGGTCGGCGTTGTCGCGCAGCGTGGTGCGGTTCAGCGAAGCCGCCAACCGGGGGATGATCGCCTTCCGCACGTCGCTGGCGCCGTCCAGGGCGAACGGGCCCGAGTCGCAGCTGAGGATGTCCGCGGTGCTCGGCTTGGCGAAGGTCTCGCCGTTGTCGAACTTCAGCACGTCGCCCTCGACCCGCGCGGTCACCTTGCCCCACGAGGCCTGCGTGTCCACGGTCAGCGGACCGCCGGCGTACTTGGCCCACACCTCGTCCACGTACCCGGCGAAGTAGTCGGAGAACTCCGCGGCCTGGTAGTGCGCGCTCATCGCCCGCAGGTTCCGGCCGTCACCGGCTTTCTGGATCAGCTTGCCCCACGGTGCGCCGTCCTTGGCCGCCTGTGCCTCCAGCGCCGAGCAGACCTCGTCCAGCGCACCGGCGGGCAGGCCGGGCACGCTGTCGGACGCCCCGGACAGCGTGGTCAGCCCGAGCGCCAGCGGCGCCGCCACGAAGTCCACGTAGCTGACGTTGACGAACAGCTCCGCCTCGTTGAAGGTGAACTCCGCGAACGACCAGTCCAGCGCGTAGTTCGGGTCGTCGGGATTGAGGAAGCTCGGGTGCACCACGTTCGGGCCCGGGTTGACGAAGAAGGTCATCTTCTCCCCCGTGACCACGTAGATCCGCGCGCCGTACATGCGTGGCACGCGGACCGACGTGGTGCTGCCGGGCCCGCCGAGCGGGATCGCGCAGTCCTCGCCCAGCGGCGAGTTCGGCGCGCCCGGCGACGGCGGGAAGTAGGTGGCCCCGCCCTCCTTGACAAAAACCGGCTTCCCGTCGGACAGCCCGGTGACGTAGGCGAACGCGGTCCCGGAGCCGGACTCGTTGCGGATGCTCAGGTTGAACGTCTCCGGTGTGGCGGCCGACGCCGGCGCGAACCGGCTCAGCGCGACACCGGCCAGCGCCGCGGCGGAACCGCCGATGAAGGCGCGGCGAGAGATCATGGCTTGACTCCTCGACAGTACGGGGACCGGACAGAAACTAACCAACAACTTGGTCCAGACCACCGAGGGAAGTCAAACGCATGATCGGAACTGATCGGGATCGGCTCAGGCGGTGATCTTGAACCGCCGCAGGCGCAGCGCCGGGTTCTTCGCCCGCACCTCGTCGAGCCGCTCCCTGGTCAGTTCGGCACCCGCGCTCGCGGTCCGCTCCCCCAGCGCGGTGAGCACCACGCCCATCGGGTCGGCGATCAGGCTGTTGCCCGAACCGGTCGGCGCGCACTGGCCAGCCGCGGCGACGTACACCGTGTTCTCGATGGCCCGCGCGCGGATGAGCGTGGTCCAGTGGTCCTCCTTGAGCGGGCCGGGCACCCACTCGGCCGGCAGCAGCACCACGTCGGCGCCCGCGTCCACCAGCCGTCGCGTCACCTCGGGGAACCGCAGGTCGTAGCAGGTCTGCAGGCCGAAGGTGAGGCCGTCGACGGTGAAGGTCTCGGGCACCTCGATCTCTCCGGCACGCACGAAGTCGGACTCGCGGAAGCCGAAGGCGTCGTAGAGGTGCAGCTTGCGGTAGAGCGCGGCGATCGAACCGTCCGCGCCCGCGGCGACCAGCGTGTTCGCGATGCGGCCGGTGCCGGGCAGCGTCTCGTTCACGCCCGCGACCAGGGTGACCCGGCGCTCGGCGGCCAGCGCGCGCAGTCCGGAGACCCACTCCCCCTCCAGCGGCTCGGCGGCTTCGACGAACCGCTCGTCCATCGCGGGCACGGTGAACATGGCGTACTCGGGCAGCACCACCACCCGGGCGCCCCGCGCGACCGCCTCGTCCACCAGCCGGGTGACCTCCGCCAGGTTCGCCCGCTTGTCCTCGCCGGGGGCGAACTGCGCGACGGCGACGTGCACCATGAATCAGCCTCTTTCCGCATCGGGGGCAGGCATCGGTTCGATCCGGCCCAGTACCAGGGTGTAACACAGGATTCCGGCCACCAGCACCACACCGGTGACCAGGAAGGCACCGGCGAAGGAGCCGGTCACGTCGACCACCGCGCCGGTGACGATGGGCGCGGCGATGCCGAGCAGGTTCGCCACGAAGTTGACGATGCCGCCGAGCGTGCCGGTGAAGCCCGCCGGTGCGATCAGGGCGACGATGCTGGCGCCCGCGGGCACCGAGACGGCGAGCCCGGCCGCGCCGATCGACAGGAACACCAGCGCGACGGCGACCGAATCGGCGTACGCGGCGCCCGCCACCGAGAGCGAGACCAGCATGCTCACCACGAGCACGATCCGCCGCACCTTCGTCTCGTCACCGCTGCGCGCGATCAGCCGGTCCATCACCACCCCGGCGATGAGGAACTGCGCGGCGACCGCCACCAGCCACGGGATCATCGTGTACACGCCGCCCGCCAGCAGCTTCACCCCGAACTGCTTTTCCAGGTAACCGGGCAGCCAGGTGAGCAGCACGTAGTAGGCGTAGGTGTAGGAGGCGTAACCGAGCGCGAGCCCCCAGGTCTTGCGGCGCCGCAGCAGGTAACCGAGCCCGCGCAGCGACGAACCGCTGTTGGTCGCGTCCTCGTCCTCGGCACCGTTTTCGCGCAGGTAGGCGTATTCGGCCTCGCTGAGCCTGCCGCGCGCGAGCGCCTGCTTCGGTGTCAGGTAGAGGAACCACCACACCAGCAGGTACGCGACGCTGAGCGCACCGGTGAACAGGAAGGCCGCGTGCCAGCTGAAGGTGGTGACCAGGAAGGCCATCACCGGGATGCCCAGCACGTTGGAAGCCTTGGCGCAGCCGTCGAAGATCGCTGTGGCGGTGCCGCGTTCCTGCCGGGGGAACCACTGGCCGATCGCCTTCCAGCCCGCCGGGATCGTCGGCGCCTCACCGACGCCGAGCACCAGCCGCGACGCGAGCAGCAGCCCGAGCCCGCCCGCCGCGGCCGAGGCGAACGACGCCACCGCCCACAGCGCGGCCGCGACCCGGTTCACCCAGCGCACGCCGATCCGGTCGACGATCGAGCCGATCGGCAGCTGCAGCATCGCGTAGGTCCACAGGAACGCCGAGGACAGCAGGCCCATCTGCGACGCGCTGATCTCGAAGTCCCGCATGATCTCGGGCGCGGCGATCGACAGGTTCACGCGGTCGATGTAGTTGACGAACATGCCCACGCCCAGCACGCCCGCGATGCCCCAGCGGGCGCGTCCGGTCTTCACCGCGGCCTTGGCGGTGGTCACGGCCGCACTTCCGCGTCGATGGCGGCCATCTGCTCGAAGGGCGCGGCGAACCCGGCGGCGAGCGCGCCGTGCTGCATGATCAGCGCGAGCTGGTCGGCGCCGTGGCGCGCGGCGAACTCCTTCTCGGCCTGGCTCCACGCGGGCAGCACCCACGGCTTGCCCGCCGCGGCCGCCGCTTCGGCGATCCGGGCCAGGTCGGCGAAGTCGCCGTCGGTGCGCGCGTAGGCCCCGCGCTCGCGCCGCAGCGAGAGGTCGGACGGGCCGACGAACACACCGTCCACTGTGTCCAGTGCGAGGATTTCGGCGATCTCCTCGATGGCACCGGCGTCCTCGATCATCGGCAGGCAGCGCGTGCGGGTGTCCTGCTCGCGCACCCACTCGTCGGTGAACCCGCCGTAGCCGGTGGTGCGGCCGCCGGCGAAGCTGCGGTCGCCCAGCGGCGGGAACTTCGCGAACGCGGTGACCGCCTTGGCGTGCGCGGCGTTCTCCACGTGCGGGACGACCACCGCGTCGGCGCCGAAGTCCAGTGCCTGCTGGATCGGGCCGCGTTCCGGGCCGAGCACCTTGGCCAGCACCTCCATGCCGAGCGCGCGGGCGAACGGGATGAACCGCTCGAGGTCGGCCAGGTCGAACGCGCCGTGCTCGATGTCCAGCACCACCGCGCCGTAGCCGATGCCGCGGGCGATCTCCGCGGCCGCGAAGCTCGGGTCGGACAGCCAGACGGCATAGCGCCGATCAGCGGTTTTGCGGCCCATGCGTACCTCCGGAAGGCTTCCACTGTGTCAAGTGGAGTCTGTGTATACATGACGGATACACGAGATGTCCAGGGTGTACGATCGCTCCCGACGAGGGGAGCTTCATGACCAGGACCGCACCGGACCCCGCCCCTGCGGCGGGCGGGCCCGCGCGCGACCGGGTGTACACCTGGCTGCGCGACGGGATCATCTCCGGCGAGATCGAGGCCGGGCGGTTCCTCGACGAGCACTGGGTCTCCGGTGTGGTCGGGGTGTCGCGCACCCCGGTCCGCGAGGCCTTCCACCGGCTGGCCGCCGAACGGTTCATCAGCCTGCTGCCGCGCAAGGGCGCACAGGTCAGGACGGTCACCGCGCGGGAACTGGAGGAGGTCTACCAGACCCGGCGGCTGATCGAAGGGCACGCGATCTCGGCGTTGTGCGCGAACCGGATCGGCGTGCCGGAACCGATGCCGGAGCTGCTGGAGGCGATGGAAAGCGCGGGCGAGGCGGGTGACTGGTTCGAGGTGTCCGGCCTGGACCGCACCTTCCACCGGGCGATGGTGAACGCCGCCGGGAACTCCGTGCTCACCGAGCTGTACGACACGCTGCGCTCGCGGCAGCAGCGGGTCGCCGTGCGGGCGCTGCAGGCCAGGCCGGACAGGCTGACCGTGATCAACGCCGAGCACCGCGCCCTGGTCGACGCGCTCGCCCGGCACGACGAGCCGGAGGCGGCGCGCATCCTCAACCAGCACCTGCGGCCGGTTTCGGAGGTGCTGTCGCTGCTGCCCGAGTGAGGCGGATCGGCGACACTCCCGGGGCGCCGGCGCGGGTCCGGGGGCGGGCGGTGGCACCATCGGGGCAGCACCCGAGAAGAGGGGACCGCCCATGACCCCGCTCGACGACGCCGTTGCGACCATCACCAGCTGGTGCGCCACCGAAGCCGCAGTGCGCGGCCAGGACCACGCCGCCGCCACCTACGCGGAGTCGGTGCCCGCCGCCGCCACCTACACCGCCGGCGGGCTCGGCGCCCCGCCCGGTGTGCTCGAACTGGACGAAGAGGACATCGCCCTGCTCGCCGAACTGGCCGACCAGGCCAGGGCGAGGCTCGACACCTGGCGCCGCACCGGCTGGCTCTCCCCCGCGGACCGCGAAAAACTGCTGTTCACCGCGCGCGCGGCGCTGGCAGGCGCTCCGCACGAGGACCCAGCGGCCAGGGAGGCGGCCACGGCGTCGCTCGAGGCGCTGGAGCAGTGGTGCGCCCAGGCCCCAGCCGAACCACCCGCCGAGCCGCCCGCCGCCGACGTCGCCGCGCCCGGGGAGGCGAAGGCCGCCTCCGGGAAGGCGGACGTGGAGGAGGCGCCGGTGCAGGGCGAACTCTTCGCCCTACCTGGTTGAGCCCGGCCGCCGCGCAGCTGTCGTAGCGCTTCGAGCAGTCGATCGGGGCTGGCCAAGTGTCACGAATGTGGCTTTCGAGACGCGAAACGTCTCGAAAGCCACATTCGTGACACTTGGCGGGGCGGATCGAAGCATTCCCCGGCTCTATCGGCGGCGTCGCCCGGACTGCCGCCAGCCGCGCAGAAAATGAGCTGAGGCGCATTTTCAGCCGATGTGCAAGCCGGTGAACAATTCACCGCGCACCATCCAGGAAGGCAGCCAGCAGCTCAAGCCCGGCCTCCCAGCCCGGCGCAACCGCGGAGCCGGTCGCCTCGTCGTCGACGATATTGGTGAACACCAGCGTGCAGGCGTCCTCACCGTCGGCCAGCAACTCGAAGCGCAGGGTCTCGCCATCCCAGGTGTATTCCAGCAGGCGAGGCCGGTCGGCGCGGACAACCGTGCCGACACCGGCCGCGCCCGCGGTCGGCACGAAGGCCAGCGAGGCACCCTCGGTGAACTCCAGCCGCGACCGGTCGTAGTCGAGGATCTGGACGAACCACGCCCGCAGCTGGTCCCGCTCGGTCAGCGCGCGCCACACCTTCTCCCGGGGGTGCGCGAACCGCCGCTCGAACCGCAGCGCGAACCGCCCGTCCTCGGTCAACCCCGCCTCACCCCGCATGGCGGCCTCCTATATTCCGTCACAGCAATATTGCTTAGGCAGAATACACAGGTCACCGGCGGCGGGCGAACCGGGTTCGCCCGCCCGGCTTGAAGGCGGTCAGCACTACGCAGGTCAGGTACATCGCCGACGACACGCACCCGGCCGAGAGCAGGCCGACGGCGAATTCGCCGGTGTCGGTCAGCTGACCGGCGGGCGTGGCGGAGACCGCCGCGGCCAGGTCACGCAGCCCCGGCACCGACGACAGCGGCGTGAGCACCACCGCGATCAGGGTGAGTGCGAACTTCACCACCACCCACCAGTGCCGGAACAGGCCCCACTTGGTGCCCAGCGACAACACCAGCCCGCTGGTGAAAGCGGCCAGGCTGACCGGGATGAGCAGGGTTTCGCCGACCATGGCCATGGCCAGCAGCGCGGCGTGCTGGCGCGCCGGGTCGGCGGTGGTCAGCCCGACCACGAGCAGCACCAGGTTGGCCGCGGTGATGCCGAGCCAGCCGACGGAGGACACAACGTGGACGGCGACCACGGACTTGCGTGCCCGCGGGGTGAGCCGGAAGCGCGGGGTCTGGGTAGCGATGGTGGTATGCATGGGAAAAGTCTGGGGAACGCGGGCTCTCTCGTCGTCCGCCCGCGTCCGGCTTCACCGCCTACGCCCCAGCCGGTACGCACCCCGCCGCCCTACGACGGGGTGCGTATCCGAGTCCACAGTGGACTCAATGGACTCAGGCGGCGCGGGGCACGGCGGCGGCGCGCTTGAGCGCCCGCCGTTCGTCTTCCGTCGCGCCGCCGAAGATGCCGTGGTCCAGCCCGTTGTCCAGGGCGTAGGACAGGCACTGCGCCCGCACCGGGCACCCGGCGCAGACGGTCTTGGCCCGCTCCGCCTGCCGGGCGCCGGGGCCCACGTCGGAGAGCGGGAAGAACAGTTCGGGATCGCTGTCGCCACAGGCGGCCAGCTCGGTCCAGTTGTCGTAGTGCGCGAAATTCGTCAAGTCCATGGTGTAGCCGCCCCCTTCCAGGCGGTCGTGGTACTCGGGTGTGCCCGTGATTCTGCGGGACGACGGCAGCACGGCGCGCGCCATTTTCGGCGGTCGTGCTGGGGAACACCGCGTCCAACAGCGGCGGGCGCCCGGTTATTCCCCGGCCAGCAGGCGGCGGTCGCGCACCCGGCGCTTGCGCATCGCGCTGGCCACGTGCGCCTCGACGGTGCGGATCGACAGGAACAGGGATTCGGCGATCTGGCGGTTGGTCAGTCCGCGGCCCGCGAGTTCGGCGACCGATTTCTCCCGTGGCGACAACGCCTGCCCGTAACCACGTCTCCCCCGCCGGTGCGGAATGCGATAACCGTTGCGCCGCAAGGTTTCCGCGCAGCGTGCGGCATCCCAGGACGCACCGAGCGCGGTGTAGCCCGCGGCCGTGCGCGCCAGTGGTTTCTCGTCGCCGGAACGCAGGCGCAGTTCCGCGAAAACCTCGGCCGCGCGCAGGGCGGAATAGGGGCGGCCGAGACGCCGGTAACCCTCCACCGCGGCGGTGAATTCGGTCTCGTCCCCGTGCACCATTCCCGCGGTCAGGTGCGCACCGGCGGCCGCGAGCGGGGCGTCCAGACCGGCCAAACCGGCGCGGATTTCGTCGAGCAAGCCCTCGGCATCGTCGCAATCGCGGACGACCAGCGGCACCAGGTCCGCCGCCCACACCCACAGCTCCTGCTTGCGAACCGCCACCACCAGCTCGGTCAGCGGCTGCGGCCCGATCCTGGCCAGCGCGGTCCGCGCGGCCAGCAGCATCGGCATGGACAGGTCGGCGGCGGCGATTTCGGCCACCGCGCACAGTTCGTGACGCGCGGTCACCAGGTCACCGCGCGCCAGCGCCAGTTCCCCCAGCACCAGCCGCGCCTCGGCGTCCACTTCGGGCAGCCGCCAGGCGTCGGCGCGGACCACCTCGGCGCGTTCGGCCAGGCCCGCCCAGTCCCCCGCGGCGAAATCGGCACGCAGCCGGGTGCCCGCCATCACCGCGTCCAGGTACTCGTCCTCGTCCGCCAGCGCCCGCGCGCGGGTGAGCATGCGCCGCGCGTCCTCGGGATGACCGAGCCAGGCGGCCGCGTCGGCGAAGTTGACCGCGGCCCGGCACAACTGCGCGGGCACGCCCGGCTCGGCGAGCACCCGCTCCGCGGCCGCGCGCCCGCCGGGATCGCAGGCGAACACCAGCACGGTCGCGTGGTTGACGCGGACCGCTGTGCGGACCTCCGGATCGGCCACGTCGTCGAGCAGCGCGAGCGCCCGCGCGGCCCATTTCCGCCGTTCCGCCACGGCTTCCGTGCCGTCCCCGGCCACCGCCAGCGCCGCCATCGCCCGCGCGGCCAGTTCCGGACGGGGCGCCAGCTCATCGGCCGCCACGGTCAGCTGGTGACGGCCCTCGGCCCGGTCACCGCCCTGCTGGCACAGCAGCATGGCCAGCGCGAACCGGATTTCCCCGCGTTCGACCGGCGCGAAGTCCTCGGTGAGCGACGCCCGCAGCACCTTGATCGCCACGTCGTGGCTGCTGCCGTGGGCAGCCACCTTGCCGAGCAGCGTCGCCAGCCGCAGCCGATCGGCCCTGGTCAGCCCGGGCGCGGCGAGCGCACCGGCCAGCAGGCCGACCACCGCGTCGCCCTCGCCGGTGCGGTGGGCCTGCTCCCCCGCCGCCACCGCGTACCGCACCCAGTCCCGCACCCGCCCGGCCTCCCGGCTGTGGTGCGCCAGGCGCAACGCGGGCACCGGATCGGCTTTGGCGAGCGCGTCGGCGGCGGCCCGGTGCGCGGCCCGGCGTTCGGCGACGCCGAGCAGGTCTTCGATGGCGCGGGATGCCAGCGCGTGCCGCGTGGAGAACCGGCCGGGGCCGGTCGTCACCAGCAAACCGGCTTCGAGCGCCTCGTCCACCGCTTCCGGCGTGCCGAGCAGCGCTTCTTCCACCGGCACGGCAAAAACGGCCGCGGCCACCACCGCCGCGCGCGCCGGCGCGGACACCCGGTCCAGGCGCTGCGCGAACGACCCGCGCAACGCCACCGAAGGCTGGAGGTCGCCGAACAACGCGGTCGAGTCGGGCAGTGCGCGCACCACTTCCTCGATGACGAACGGCACCCCGGCGGTCAGCGCGTGCAGCCGGTCGGCGAACGCCGCCGAAACCGCGCGCACGCCGAGGTGCGCGGCGGCGAGTTCCGCGCCTTCGGCCTTGGTCAGCGGCGACAGGGTGATCTCCACCGCGGCCGGGGCGCCGGCGGCCAGGTCGATCGGCCGGGTTTCCTCGGGCCGGTAGGTGAGCACCACGCGCAGGCCGTCCGGCAGCCGGGGGCACAGGTACCGCAGGAAGTCCCAGGTGGCGTTGTCGGCCCAGTGCAGGTCTTCGATGACCAGCGTCGCGGGACCGGCGTCGGCGAGCAGCGTCCGCAACCCCGCGAAACCACCGGCGACACCGAGCGCCTCGACCACCGGGCCGAGCGGAAGCGGTTCACGCAACGGCGAACAGCGGCCGACGAACCGCCGTCCGGCGTGGCGCATCCCGGACACCAGCCGGGTTTTGCCGATGCCGGCCTCCCCGCCGATGAGGATCAGCGCGGGCGCGGACACCGCGTCGAGCGCGGCCCGCGCCCGCGCGCGGCCCACCATCGCGATCTGCTCGGTCACCTTCGGCTCCTTCGCGGAAGAGAGCACATTTAAGTCCGTATGCCTACGCATTGCAACGGTTCCGTTCCGTGCTGCATGGTCTAAACCACTCGCGAACCCACAAGGAGACCCCGCGATGACCGACGACCCGAACCTGCCCCACGGGAACGAGCCCGACGAGAACGGGATTTCCCGCAAGCGCGCGCTGCAGCTCGGCCTGCTCGCCGTCCCGGCGGCCGCCGCGCTCGGCGCCGCCGCCGTGCCTACCGCGCAGTCCAAAGCCGAAGCGGTGCCCCAGAACCTGGAGCCGACGCCGCAGTGCGACGACGGTGACGACCCCACCATCCCGCAGATGGAAGGGCCCTACTTCAAGCCGAACTCACCGCAGCGCACCTCGCTGGTCACCCCGCAGACCCCGGGCATCCGGCTGCTGGTCACCGGGTACGTGTTCAACCGGTCGTGCGTTCCGGTGGCACAGGCACTGCTGGACTTCTGGCAGGCCAACAGCCAGGGCGGCTACGACAACATCGGCTACAACTTCCGCGGGCACCAGTTCACCGGCCCCGACGGCAAGTTCACCCTGTCCACCATCGTGCCGGGGCTCTACCCGGGCCGCACCCGCCACCTGCACGTGAAGGTGCAGGCCCCGAACCGGCCGATCCTGACCACGCAGCTGTACTTCCCGAACGAGCCGCGCAACAACACCGACCCGATCTTCGACCCGCGGTTGCTGATGACCGTACGGAACACCCCGTCAGGCGGCCGGGAGGCGACCTTCGACTTCGTGCTGAACTTCGGCTGAGGTCCGGTACGGGCTCGAGGTCCCCGCCGGTCAGGTGCGGCGGAACTCCCGATCGGCGGTGGCCCCGGAGCGGTCGTGGCAGAGGACGGCCCCTTCGTGCCGAACCGGAGTCTGCCCCGCACCGCGGGGGAAGGCCGGGGCCAATGGCGGCCCCGGCCTTCTTTCCTTCGCACGGCACTACGTTCCCGGGCGTAGCGCCGAGTGCCGCCCGGCGCCGGACGCGGTGACCGGGCCGCGGCGCGCACGCTCTGCGGCATGAACCTCCCGGTGGAAATCCGCGAACTCTCCAAGCGCTACGGCGACGTCCTCGCCGTGGACCGGCTGAGCCTGACCGTGCGGCCAGGCGAGGTCTACGGTTTCCTCGGCCCGAACGGGGCCGGGAAGACCACCACGCTGCGCATACTGCTCGGCCTGCTGCGGCCGACTTCGGGGCAGGTCCGGCTGTTCGGCAAGCCACCCGGCGACCTGTCGGGCGTGGGCGCGCTCATCGAATCCCCTGCCTTCTACCCGTACCTGTCCGGCCGCGAGAACCTGCGGGTGCTCGCGCGCTACACCGGCGCCGGGACCGAGCGCGTCGACGCCGTGCTGGACACCGTCGACCTGCTGGCCCGCGGCGGCGACCGGTACTCGTCGTACTCGCTGGGCATGAAGCAGCGCCTCGGCGTGGCCGCCGCGCTGCTCAAGGACCCGCGCCTGCTGGTGCTCGACGAGCCGACGAACGGGCTCGACCCGGCGGGCATGGCCGACATGCGCGTGCTGATCCGCGAACTCGGGGCGAGCGGCCGGACCGTGCTGCTGTCGAGTCACCTGCTCGGCGAGGTCCAGCAGATCTGCGACCGCGTCGGCGTGGTTTCGCGCGGGCGGCTGGTCGCCGAGAACACCGTCGCCGAACTGCGCGGGACGTCCGTGCTGCGCGTGGTGGCCGATCCCCTGCCCCGGGCCGCGGAAGTGGCGGCGAACCTGCTCGGCCAGGCGCGGGTCGAGGTCCGCGACGGCGCGCTCGAACTCGGTGTCGAACCGGAAAAGGCGGCCTGGCTCAACGGCGAACTGGTCGCCGCCGGACTGGCCGTCAGCGAGCTGCGGGTCGCCGAACGCGACCTGGAACAGGTTTTCTTCGAACTCACCGAAGGTGGTGCCGATCGTGTGGTGGCGTAGTGCGAGCGCGGAACTGAGCAAGCTGGTGCGGCGCCCGGCGAACTGGCTGATGCTGGCCGTGGGCACCGCGCTGGGCCTGACCTTCACCTACCTGCTCCCCCTGGCGGGCGCCGCCGGTGCGTCCAGCGGGGCGCCGAACAGCGATCGCGGGATCGCCGCGACGCTGCCCGGGCAGCTGGTCGGCAACTCGATCGGCGGCCTGCCGGTGTTCCTCGGCGCCATCGCGGTGGTCGTCGGCGTGCTCGCGGTGGGCGGTGAATACGGTTGGGGCACCTGGAAAACCGTGCTGACGCAGGGCCCGTCGCGGCTGGTGGTGTACGCCGGGAAGCTGTTCGCGCTGGCCGTCGCGATGCTGGCGCTGGTGCTGGCCATCTTCGCCACCGGCGCGCTGACCAGCGCGGTGATCGCGCTGGCGGAAGGCGCGCCGATGGACTGGCCCGGCGTGGGCAGCCTGCTCACCGGGATCGGCGCCGGCTGGCTGATCGCGACCACCTGGGCGGCGTTCGGCGCGTTGCTGGCCATCGCGATGCGCGGGGTGGCGTTGCCGATGGGGCTGGGCCTGGTGTGGCTGCTGGTGGTGCAGAACCTGCTGATCGGCGTGGCCGCGCCGCTGGTGAGCTGGGTGAACGACCTGCAGCTCGGCCTGCCCGGTTCGAACGCGGGCTCGCTGGTGGCTTCGCTGGGTGCTTCGGCGCAGTCGCCGGGGGTCGCGGAGCTGACCGGCCCGGTGCAGGCCGCGCTGGTCGTCGGCGCCTACCTGGTGGCGTTCACCGGGCTGGGCGGCTGGCTCCTGCACCGCCGGGACGTCATCTGAAGCGCACCGAGGCGGAGCGGAGGTGAACCCCTCCGCTCCGCCTCGCGTTCACGCGGTGGTGGGTTCCGCCTCGCGCGGCAGTTCGTGCTCCAGCGCGCGGTTGCGCGTCTCGGCCAGCGCGGAGACGCAGACCAGGGACAGCACCCCGATCAGCGACAGCATCACGCCGATGGCGATGCTGCCGAACGACGCCGCCAGCCCCGGTGCGACCAGCGGCGGAATGGCACCGCCGAGCACCCCGGCGAGGTTGTAGCCGAGCCCGGCGCCGGTGTAGCGGTGCCGCGCGGTGAACAGCTCGGGCAGGTACGAACCGGCCGGGCCGTAGGAGATCGCGAAGATCACCAGGGTGACCGACAGCCCGACCGCGAACGCGGCGGCGCTGCCGGTGTCGAGCAGCGGGAACAACGCCAGCGCCCAGACGATGCCCGCCACGCACGAGGTCCGGATGACGTTGCGCCGCCCGAACCGGTCCGACAGCATGCCGGAGATCACCGTCGCGATCCCGAACAACACCGCCGCCCCGATGCCGATGCCGAGCACCACCGGGCGCGACAGCGCCGCGCCCTTCGGGTTGGTGCCGTAGCTGGTCAGGTACGCGGTGCCCATGTAGAAGAAGGCGAACAGCATGGCCAGCGCCCCGGCGGACAGCAGCACCTGGCGCGGCTGGGCGCGCATCGCCTCCAGGAACGGCAGGCGCCCGCGGTCCTCGAGCGACCGCGCCTCCGTGCGCGCCCTGGCCTGCGCCTCGCGGAAGGCGGGGGTCTCCTCGATGCTCATCCGGACGTAGAGGCCGACCAGGACCAGCACGATCGAGAACAGGAACGGGATGCGCCAGCCGTAGCTCAGGAAGGCCTCGTCGGTGTCGCCCATGATCAGCCCGGTGGCCAGGAAGGTGCCGCTGGACAACGCGAACGCGATCGCCGGGCCCAGCTGCGGGAACACGCCGTAGAGCCCGCGTTTGTGCTTCGGTGCGTACTCGGCGGTGAGCAGCGTCGCGCCCGCCCATTCGCCGCCGACCGCGAAACCCTGCGCGAACCGCAGCACGACCAGCAGGATCGGCGCGGCGACACCGATCGTGCCCGCCTCGGGCAGCAGCCCGATCAGCACGGTGGCGATGCCCATCAGCAGCAGGGTCGAGATCAGCGTGCGCTTGCGGCCGATCCGGTCGCCGAAGTGGCCGAACACGATCGCGCCCACCGGCCGGGCGACGAAGGCCACCGCGAAGGTCGCGAACGAGGCCACCGTGCCCGCGGTGGAGCCCAGTGCCGGGAAGAAGACCTTGGGGAAGACCAGGGCCGCGGCGGTGCCGTAGATGAAGAAGTCGTAGAACTCGATCGTGGTGCCGGCGCAGCTGGCGGCCGCGACCCGCCACAGCGGGACCGGCGGGGCCGCCGCCGCGGCACTGCCTTGCGAACTGGACATCGAAGCTCCTCGTTGAGCTCGAACCGAAGTGAACGAGCGGAGGTTCGCAAGACCGGGCCGCGGCCCGATACCCACGCGCGGGGGTATCGGGCAAATGCCCTAAATGAGTCCCTGCTGCCGGGCGGCGTGCACCGCGGCGGTGCGGTTGTGCACGTTGAGCCGGTGCATGGCGCTGCGCAGATAGGCCCGCACGGTTTCGGTGCGCAGGCTCATCGCGTCGGCGATCTCGCTGTTGCGCAGGCCGACGGCGACGTGCTTGAGCGCCTCGATCTCGCGGGGGGCGAGGTGCACGCGCTCGCCGGCCACCGGTGCGGGCGGCGGCTCCGCGTCGGCACCGCCCAGGTCCCGTGCGATGCCGAGCAGGGCTTCGCGGACCGACTCGTCGGCCACGGTCAGCGCGACCTCGCGCAGCCTGGCGACCGCGTCCTGGGTGCGGGACGGCACCGGTTCGGGCTCGGGCTCCGGCGGTTTCAGCAGGGTGGCGAGTTCGCGTTCGAGGCTCGCTCCGAAGGTGGTGGCCCGTTCGAGCACGACGTCACCGATCGCCTGCTGGCCGCGAAGCGCCCCGTAGATCACCCCGCGGACCGAGCCCGCCACCCTGACCGGCAGCGCGAAGACCGAGCTGATCCGCTCCTCCTGCACGACGATGGCGTCGAAGTCGTGGGTGATGGTCCGCGTGGAGGCGTAGTCGCGGACCGTGCGCAGCGCGCCAGTCTGGATCACCGAGCCGCCCAGGCCGCGCCCGGCTTCGACCCGCAGGTCCCGCAGCGAGTCCCCGACCGTGCCGCGGAGGTGGCCGATGCGCAGCTGCGGCGCCGCCTGCTCGGTCACCGTGGCGCCACCGAACACCACCGGGAGCCCGGTCAGCTGCTGCAGCTGCTTCAGGCGCAGGCCGAGGACGCGGTCGATCGTCGTGGTGTCGCTCCAGTCGACAGGCATCGGGCCTCCTTGCCGGGCACGTCCGCGCCGAAAGGTGCAGGGTGCGGTGCCGGAAGCAATACGTCAAGGGTGGCACCGGCCACTACCCCCGCGCGGGGGTGGTGAGCGGTCCTCGGCGCGGGTCAGGCTCTACCCACCTCGATCGGCGTACCTGAGGAGACAATGATGTCGTCGATGTCGTCCAGCACCACGGCGGCCTACCGCGCGGCCCGCGATGTCCTGCAGGACCTGGCCGGTGACTACGAGAAGGCGGTCACGGCCTTCGAATGGCCGGATTTCGGCGACCGGTTCAACTGGGCGATCGACTGGTTCGACGCGGTGGCCAGGGGCGTGGACCGCACCGCGCTGTGGATCGTCGAGGAGGACGGCTCCGAGGCGAAGTACTCGTTCGACCAGCTCGCGCGCCGGTCCGACCAGGTCGCCGCGCACCTCGCCGCGCACGGGGTGGCGCGGGGCGACCGCGTGCTGCTGATGCTGGACAACCAGGTCGAGCTGTGGGAGTCCATGCTCGCGGTGATGAAGCTGGGCGGGGTCATCCTCCCGGCGACCACCGCGCTCGGACCCGCCGAGCTGACCGACCGCGTCGAGCGCGCCGGCGTGGCGCACGTGCTGGTCAACGCGGCGCAGACGGCGAAGTTCGACCAGGTCCCCGGCTCGTACCGGCGGATCGCCGTCGGCGACGCCCCGGCGGGCTGGGTCGCCTACCGGGACGCCTACGAGCTGTCCGTGCCGCCCGCCGAGCACCCGGGCACCGCGCCCGGCGACCCGCAGCTGCTCTACTTCACCTCCGGCACCACCAGCAAGCCGAAGCTCGTCGAGCACACGCAGGTGTCCTACCCGGTCGGGCACCTGGCGACGTCGTTCTGGGTCGCGGCCAAGCCCGGCGACGTGCACCTGAACATCTCCAGCCCCGGCTGGGCCAAGCACGCCTGGTCGTGCTTCTTCGCGCCCTGGATCGCCGAGGCGACGATCTTCGTCTACAACTACACGCGCTTCGACGCGGCGAAACTGCTGGAGCAGCTGCGCCGCGCCGGGGTGAACACCTTCTGCGCGCCGCCGACGGTGTGGCGCATGCTGATCAAGGCCGACCTCTCCGGCGGGCCGGGCGCGCTGCGTGAACTGCTGTCCGCGGGCGAGCCGCTGAACCCCGAGGTGATGGACCAGGTCGCCAGGGCGTGGGGGCTGACCATCCGCGACGGTTACGGGCAGACCGAGCTGCCGCTGGCCGTCGGCAACGTGCCGGGCATGCCGGTCAAGCCCGGGTCGATGGGGCTGCCGCTGCCGGGCGTGCCGATCGTGCTGGTCGACCCGCTCACCGGCGAACCGGCGGACGAGGGCGAGATCTGCGTCGACCTGTCGCGGCGGCCGATGTCGCTGATGACCGGCTACCGCGGCGACCCGGAACGCAACGCCGAAGCCATGGCGGGCGGCTATTACCACACCGGGGACGTCGCCTCCCGTGACGCCGACGGCTACATCTTCTACATCGGGCGCACCGACGACGTGTTCAAGGCGTCGGACTACAAGATCTCGCCGTTCGAACTGGAAAGCGTGCTCATCGAGCACCCGGCCGTGGCGGAAGCCGCCGTGGTCCCGGCCCCCGACGAACTCCGGCTCGCGGTGCCCAAGGCCTACGTCGCGCTCGCCGCCGGGTACGAGCCCACCGCCGAGACGGCCTTCGCCATTCTCCAGCACGCGCGGGAGAACCTCGCGCCGTACCAGCGGATCCGCCGCATCGAGTTCTTCGAGCTGCCGAAGACGATCTCCGGCAAGATCCGCCGGGTCGACCTGCGCGGCCGCGAGGAGCGGGCGGCGGCGGGACAGGCCGAGGTCACCGAATACCGCGACGACCAGTTCCCCCAGCTGAAGGCACCCAAGGCCTAGGCGGTTCATCCGGTTGATCCATTTCGCCGCACTCGCGGAAGCGAAAGACTCTCCTTGCCTGTCCCCACCCCGACAAGGAGAGCAGCATGTCCCGCACCCTCGGCGCGCTCGCCGCGGTGGTCCTCGGCGTTTCGCTGGTGACCACCGTGCCCGCCGTCGCCGCGCCTGCCCAGCCGTTCCCCGCCGAATTCCCGCTGCCCGACGGATTCCTGCCCGAGGGCATCGCGATCGGGCACGCCCCCACCGCCTACTTCGGCTCCCGCGCCGACGGTGACCTGTTCCGCGTCGACCTCCGCACCGGCAAGGGCGAGGTGTTCAGCCAGGGCCCCGGCACCCCGTCGGTCGGGCTGAAGGCCGACCACCGCAGCCGCCTGTTCGTCTCCGGCGGCGTCGGCGGTGACGCGCGTGTGGTGGACGCGAAGACCGGGAAGGTGCTCAAGACCTACCAGCTCGCCGCCGACACCGACACCTTCGTCAACGACGTCGTGCTCACCAGCGAGGCGGCGTACTTCACCGACTCCCGCAAGGCCGTGCTGTACCGCGTCGCCATCGGGAAGCACGGCAAGCTGGCCGACACGCACACCACCCTCCCGCTCACCGGCGACTTCGTGGTCACCCCCGGGGCGATCAACGCCAACGGCATCGCCGAAACCCCCGACCGCCGCTCGCTGCTGGTCGTGCAGAGCAACACCGCGCAGCTGCACCTGGTGGACAAGAAGACCGGTGTGACGAAGCTGGTCGACCTCGGCGGCGAGACCCTGGTCAACGGCGACGGCCTCCTGCTCCGGGGACGCACGCTGTACGTGGTGCAGAACCGGTCGAACGCGGTCGCCGTGTTCACCGTCACCGAAGACGGCAGCCACGCGAAACTGCGCGAGCGGATCACCGACCCGCGCTTCGACGTCCCCACCACGATCGCCGCCTACGGCAACCGCCTCTACCTGCCCAACGCCCGCTTCACCACCCCGCCGACGCCGACCACGCCCTACAACGCGGTCGCCATCCCGAAGCCCTGACCCAGCGGCCGGGGCCGGTCAGTCCACATCGGACTTTCCGGCTCCGGTCACTGTCCTGGCAGGGAGGACAGGGCTCGTTCGGCGGCGCCCGCCGCGCCCTTCGCTTTTTCCAGGGTTTTTTCGGCGGCGGCGACGGCCTTGCGAACCTCGCGGTGCTTCTGCTTCAGCTTCGCCAGTTCGGTTTCCAGGTTCTCCACGCGCTTGCCGAGGTCCTCGGCTTCCGATTCCAGTTCGGACAGTTCCTGTGCCGCGGCATCCCGGTCGGCGGCGGTGCGCTTCGCGCGTTCCTCGGCCTGACGGCGTTCTTCGCGGCGGCGGCGTTCGGCTTCGGCGCGCTTCGCGGCGAGTTCGTCCCGTACCGGCTCGGGCTTTTTCTTCTTCTCCGCCTTGGGTTTTTCCGGCTTCGCCTGCCGTGCCGGGGCCGCCGACGGTGAAGCGGCCATCAGCCACATGTCCGTCATGTCCGGCGTCAACGCCGCGCTGAGCCGCCCGGCGGCCAGTTGCTCGGCGGCCTCTTCCCCGGCGACGGCCGCTTCGAGCGTGCTTTCGATCTCCCGGGTGATCGTCTCGCTCATCGAGACGCCTTCCGCGCGC
Organism: Amycolatopsis albispora; assembly: GCF_003312875.1. Taxonomy (NCBI): domain Bacteria; kingdom Bacillati; phylum Actinomycetota; class Actinomycetes; order Pseudonocardiales; family Pseudonocardiaceae; genus Amycolatopsis; species Amycolatopsis albispora. The sequence continues at coordinate 1,181,366 of NZ_CP015163.1, read as the reverse complement.
GCCACCTCCCTGGCCAGCCCGAGCAGCTGGTTGATCTGCTCACGCCGCCGGTGCGACAGCTCACGGATGTCGTCGCTGGCCAGCTCGCGGTGCGCCTGCCGCAGCGACTCCCCCAGCTCGGTCAGCTCACCCAGCTCGTCCGGGTGCGCGGCCGCCAGCCGGTTCGCCAGCCACGCCGAACTGGTCGGCTTGCGGAGCTCCTTGATCCGCGCGGCCAGGTCCCGATCGCCCGCCTTGCGCGCCCGCGCCGCCAGTTCGTTGCGCCTGCCGGTGAACTCCTCCCGCGGCCCGGAGTACAGCTCGGCGGCGATCGAATCGAGATCCATGGCGTTCAGCAAAACACAGCTCACTCGAACCGCGATGTGTCTCCCGCACCGCGCCGCACGATTTCCGGCTCACCCTCGGACAGGTCGATCACCGTGGTCGGCTCGGTCCCGCACTCCCCGGAGTCGAGCACCGCGTCCACCTGGTGGTCCAGCCGCTCCTTGATCTCCCACCCCTGGGTCATCGGCTCCTCCTGGTCGGGCAGCAGCAGCGTGCTCGACAGCAGCGGTTCCCCCAGTTCGGCGACCAGCGCCTGGGTGACCACGTGCTCGGGGATGCGCACGCCGACGGTCTTCTTCTTCGGGTGCATCAGCCGCCGCGGCACCTCCTTCGTGGCCGGCAGGATGAACGTGTAGCTCCCCGGCGTCGAGGCCTTGACCAGGCGGAACACCGCGTTGCTGACGTGCACGAACTGCCCGAGCTGGGCGAAGTCCTGGCAAACCAGGGTGAAGTGGTGCTTGTCGTCGAGCCCGCGGATCTCCTTGATCCGGTCGATCCCGGTCTTGTTGCCCAGCTGGCAGCCCAGCGCGTAGCAGGAGTCCGTCGGGTAGGCGATCAGGCCGCCTTCGGTGATCAGCCGGACCACCTGGCCGATCGACCGGCGCTGGGGGTTCTCGGGGTGCACGTCGAAGTACCTGGCCATGGGCGGAGCATAGAGACGGGTGATCGGCGGCCGCCGGACGGGGGCGGGCCACCCGTGTCTTGTCCCCGCCCGCCCGCACCCCGTACCGTGCTGGGAAAGCCGTCACGATGCGCTGTCGGGCGCCTACCGCCGAGTGAGGAACTGCCGTGGAGCGAACCGCCACCACCCTGGACGTCCGGACCACCCGGCCGGCGCCCGGCGTCGTGGTGGTCAGCGCGGCGGGCGAGATCGATCTCGGCACGCTCACCACCTGGGACACCGCGCTGGCCGCCGCGCTGCTGCCCCCGCCGGAGGTGCTCGTCGCCGACCTGGCCGGGGTGGACTTCCTCGGCAGCAGCGGTATCGCCACCCTGGTGCTGGTGCAGCAGGAAACCGCCGAGCGCGGGGTGGACTTCCGCGTCGCCGGGGCCAGCCGCCCGGTGCGGCGCGCGTTCGAGGCCACCGGCGTCGGCGTGATGCTGCGCCTGTACGAAACCGCCGAACTGGCCGGGCGGCCTGCTGCTCAGACCAGCACGGGCAGCGACTCGACCCCGTAGACCACCGACACCTTCCGGAACTCCAGTTCGTGCGCCGGCACCGCCAGGCGCAGGTCCGGGAAGCGCCGGACCAGCGCCGGGTAGGCGGCACGCAGTTCCATCCTGGCCAGTTCGGCGCCGATGCAGCGGTGCACCCCGTGCCCGAAGGCCACGTGCTTGGTCGGGCTGCGGAAGGCGTCGAAGTCCTCCAGCGCCGGCCCGAACTCCGGGTCCCGGTTCGCCCCGCTCAGCGAGCACACCACCACGTCGCCCTGGCCGATCCGCACCCCGCCGATCTCCAGGTCCTCCCTGGCGAACCGCGGGAACGCGGCCTGCACCACGGTCAGGTGACGCAGCGCCTCCTCGACGAAACCGTGCACCACCGGGTCGTCGTCGGCGGCGCCGCCGATGCGCTTGAACGTCTCCTGGTCCTGCAGCAGGACCAGCGCGCCGAGCGCCAGCATGCTGGCGGTGGTCTCGAACCCGCCGGTCAGCACGCCGTCGGCGAGCCCGGCCAGCTCGCGGTCGTCGACCTCGTCGCCGTGCTCCTTGATGATCATGCCGAGCAGCCCGTCGCCCGGGTTCTCGCGCTGCTTGCGCACCACGCCGAGCAGGTACTCCAGCGATTCGGAGATCGCGCCGAACGACGCCTCCGCCCCGCTGAACAGGTCGAACCGCGCCACGCTCAGGTGCTGGAAGGCGTCGCGGTCCTCGTAGGGCACGCCGAGCAGCTCGCAGATCACCAGCGACGGGATGGGCAGCGCGAACTCCTGCACCAGGTCCACCGGGCCGTGCGCGGAGGCCGCGGCGATCGCGTCCAGCCGCTGGTCGATGATCTCGGCGATGCCGGGCTTGAGCCGCGACAGCCGGCGCATGGTGAACTCCGGGGTGAGCAGCTTGCGCAGCCGCGTGTGCACCGGCGGATCGGCGAAGCCCAGCCCGCCGGGATTGGCGTCGGCGTTCGCGCCGCCCTCCCCGACCAGGTTGTTGAAGTCGTTGCTGAACCGGGTGGCGTCGCTGAGCACCGCCTTGGTCTCCTCGTACCCGGAGACCAGCCACACGTTCACCCCGAACGGGATGTCCAGCTTGCTGATCGGCTCGCGCTCACGCAGCCGCGCCAGCTCCGGCACCGGGTCGAGCCCGTTGCGCCGCAGCGGCATCAGCGCCGAGTCCGGGAACATGCCCAGCCTCGACAGATCGAACCCCTTTTTGCGTACCCTGCTGAGATACCGGCGTGCCAGCCAGGCACTCACTCGCGTCCGAAGCTGCCCCACCCGGCCGACGGTACCCCTGACTCAGGCAAACCGCCCACACCCCCCACCGTCTGTGCGGCAACGCACAAGCTCCCGGTCACCTGATCGTCGGCCGGGGTAAACACGGTAAACGGTTCCCGGGATGGAAGGAGGCCACGACCCATCGGGTCGCGGCCTCCGGCTCGGGACAGCCCCTCGCCCCTACTTGACGAAGTCGTCGACCACCTTCGGCGGCCAGATGCCGACGTTGAGCACGCCCATCGAGTACGCGCGGGAAACCAGCGCGGCCCGGTTGGGCACCTTCAGCTTCCGGAGCAGGCCGCTGACGTGGTACTCCACGCCCTGCCGGCTCAGGTACAGCCGCGAAGCCAGCGGAATGGTGGAGAACCCGGCCGCGATGCCCTCCAGGATCCGTGCGTCCATTTCGGACAGGATCTTCTTGCGGTTGGTCACCACCCCGGCGTCGGCGGCACCCTGCGCGGCCCGCATCATCACCAGGATCGTGGTGGAGCCGCCGATCTCCGGCGTACCACCGCGCACGGCGACCCCGGTCAGCGTGGCCGGGAAGGCCACGCCACCCGCGCGCACCAGGACCACGTGCGCGGCGAAGCGGTGGCGCTTGCCCTCGACCAGGCCGGCGAACTGCCGTCGCAGCGCCTGCTGCATGCTCGGGTGCACCAGCTCGGTGAAGCCGCGGCCGCACACGTCCGCCGACGCCATCCCGAACTGGCGGAAGAACTCCTGGTTGGCCTGCTGGATCCGCAGCGCCGAGTCCAGGCACACCATCAGCCCGGCCTTCTCGGCGTGCGCCTGCGCATCGGTGTCCACGGTCAGTTCGTGCTCGAGGCCGCGGACCGGTGCCCGGCCGGTGTCCGCGAGTGCCGCACTCGTCATGTGACTGCCATCCCTTCGCCTCAGCTGGAGAACCACGCCACTGCCGGAAAAGACCGTTCCGCTCGCCCGTGCCCCCGGTTGGCGGCTGGTTCCGGCCCCGCGATTCTTAGAGCGCTCTACGCCGTCAAGTCGTATCGAAAACTATCCACCGAAAGAGGGGGCGTCAATGAAGGCGGTAACTGAGGGAGAAGCCTGTGGGAACTTGTCGAAGTAGTACGGGCCGACCGGGCGGGAGACGGTGGTTCGGTACGGTCGGCCCCCGAACCCCCGGGCGAACCCGCTGGTGTCCCGCCGTTCACCTGGGAAATCCCGGAGAGACCGAACCGTACCACCGACACTGTCGGCACCGACACCGAACCATGCGGCCCGGGCACCGGTGGATTAGCCGGAAGCGCCGAATCGGGTTCGGAACGAGCTGATTGCCATTGAGTTTACCGACGGGAAACGCGCGAACTTCACTAGCGAGTAAGTAACGTGAAACACGCGTTGAAAAAGCGGTGACGCGGTGATTTCCGCTCAGCCGGCGTCCGGCACATCGGCCGAGATCGCACCGGCCAGCCCGGCCCGGCCCGCGACGCCGAGCTTGCGGTAGGAGTTCGTCAGGTGCTTCTCCACCGCACGCGAGGACACGCCGAGCCGCTCGGCGATCTCGGCGTTGGTCATGCCGGACCCGGCCAGCTCGGCCACCCGGCGCTCGGTGCGGGTCAGCGACACCTTCGGCGGCGGCGCGGCCCCCCGGCCCGCCGCACCCGGCCGGGCGCGGTCGGCCAGCCAGCCCGCCCCGCAGGTGGTGGCCAGTTCGGCGCCTTCGCGCAGCGCGGCAGCGGCTTCGGCCGAGTCGCCGAGGCGCCTGCCCAGCAGGATCAGCGCCCGCGCCAGTTCCAGGTCGTTGGCCGAGCCGCGCAGCGTGCCGACCGCGTCCCGCAGCAGTTCCAGCCCGCGTTCCCCGCCGTGCAGCCAGCCCTGCAACCGCAGCGCGCGCCCGACCGCCGATGCCGCGCCCCACGACTCCGCCCAGGCGTGCTCCTCCTCGGCCAGCGCCAGCGCGGACGAGCTGTCCCCGAGGCGCTGGTGCAGGCTGATCGCCCACGGCCGCCACGGGTACAGCGCGGAATTGCGCCAGCCCGACGCCTCCAGCAGCCTGCCCACGGTGAGCAGCCCGTCCAGCGCGCTGACCCACTGGCCCTGGTGGGCGTCGATCGCCGACTCCAGGATCTGCGTGACCGCGGTCAGGCACAGGCTTTCCGAGCGCCGCCTGCCCACCCCGGCCAGGATGCGCTTGCTCAGCTCGATGTCCCGCAGCTCCAGCGCCACCGCGGCCAGCGAGACCATGGCGCACGCGCTGACCTCGTGCCAGTCGGTGTCCACCAGCTGCATCGCGCGCTCGGCCTGCTCACGCGCGGCGGGCAGCCTGCCGCGGGCGGTGAGCACCAGCGAATGCTCCACGTGCACCAGCGTGTCGGCCACGGTCACCTGCTGGCGCCGCGCCTGCCGCTCGATGGAGAGCCAGGAACTGATGCCCTGCACCGAATCCGCCGCGATCAGGGTGAGCACCAGCAGCGGCAGCGCGGTGTGCACGTGCGACGGGGTGGCCGGTTCGCGCTCCAGGATCCGGTTCGCCAGCGAAGCCAGCTCGGCGGCGGGGCGCCGGGCGCTGATCGTGGCGGCGTGCAGCAGCACGACGAGCAGCTCGCGTTCGGCGCCGGAGCGCATGGGCGGGCTTTCACCGAGGCCGCGCAGGCGTTCGCTGGCCGAGGCCAGCTCCGCCGGGTCCTCGTGCCCGGCGTGCCGGAGCCGGGCTTCCAGCCGCAGCGCGATTTCCCGGGCCGAACCGTCCAAAGTGTCCGGACTGCCGAGGTCGCCGGCGACCTGCCCGATCAGGTCGATCATCGACGCCGGTGGCGTGCCGAGCACGGTCGGCGCGATGCGCAGCACGGCCGCCGCCCGGTCGCGCGGGGTGGTCAGCAGCGGGACGGCCTGGGAGACGTGGCGTTCGCAGGCGGCCGGGTCGAATCCGCGTTCGGCGGTGGCCAGGTCGATCAGCAGGCGCGCGCGGTCCTCGCCCTCGGTGGAGCTGTCCAGCAGCGCCCGCCGCAGGTACCGGGCGGCGGTGTCCGGCGCGCCCCGGCGCAGCGCGGTGTCGGCGGCGGCCCGCAGCACCACCACCGACCACGGCTGCCGCGACACGGTGACCGCCATCAGCTGCGCCGCCACCTGCTCGGCGGGCGCGCCGAACCGGTAGAGCAGGGCGGCGGCCGAATCGTGCAGCCGCTCGCGCTCGACCACGGTCATCGAGGCCTCGACCGCGTCCTGCACCACGCGGTGGAAGAAACGTGGTTCCTGCTCGGTGGCCAGCAGGCCGAGCTGGTGCAGCGAGCGCAGCGCACCGGCGAAGCCGATCGCGTCGAGCCCGGCCAGCCGCGCGATCAGCTCGGGATCGCCCTGCTCGCCGAAGGTGGCGATGGCCGCGGCCAGGTCGCGCACCGGCAGCGGCTGGTTGCGCAGCCCGCTTTCCACGCGCTCACGCAGTTTCGACGGCCGCTGGCTGCGCAGTTGCGGTGCCTGCGCGGCTTCCGGGCGGCAGCCGGTGGCGACCAGGCTGAACAGCATCGAGTTGAGGAACAGCGGGTTGCCGGTGGAGGCTTCGTGGCAGGCGCTCGCGAACTCCTCGTCGCCCTCTTCGCCGAAGTGCCCGACGATCACCTCCTTGGTGGCCTCGAACGAAAGCGGCGCGGGGGTGAGCACCCGGGTGGCGGCGTCGGCCACCTCGCGCACCAGTGCGTGCTGCGCCCGCGGGTCACCGTCGCGCAGTGTGCAGACCACCACCACCCGCAGCCCGCTCAACCGGCGCGCCAGGTAGGCGAACCAGCGCAGCGACGGCACATCGGCCCACTGCAGGTCGTCGACCAGCAGCAACAACGGGGTTTCCTCGCCGACGTTGGCCAGCAGCGTGCACAACCCGTGCAGCACGGCCTCGGACTGGGCCACGTCGTGGGCTTCGGCGGCGGGCACCGCGTCGTCGGCGAAAACCAGCTTGGCGAACCCGGCCCGCTCCTGCAGCCAGTGCTCGCGGGCCTCCTCGGGCGTGCCGGCCAGCAGCGTGTCGAACAACTGGCGCACCACGCCGAAGGCGAAGTCCTGCTCCATCGGCGCCGCGTTCGCCCGCAGCACCCGGACCCGTTCACCGTCGGCCACCCCGGGGAGTTGCTGCAGCAACGCGGACCGGCCGATGCCGAGCGGGCCACGCAACAGGATCAGCGCGGACTCGCCGTCCGTCGCCGCGCGCAGCGCCTTGGCCACCAGCGCGAGTTCGGCGTCCCGCTCCAGCAACATCGGTTTCAGAACCCCTCCATCGACCGGACCAGCGCGCCGAGTTCCTCCCGCCCGCTGATGCCCAGCTTGCGGTAGACGCAGCTGAGCCGCCGCTCCACGGTCCGCTTGGTGACCGAGAGGGTCTCGGCGATCTCGCCGTTGACACGACCGCGGGCAACCATGACGGCGACCTTACGCTCCGGTTCGGACAGCGAAGTCCAAATCGGCGAAACCGGCGTGGCCGGGGCGCCGCCGGCCCGCTCGCTCAGCTCCCGCAGCCGTGTGGTGAGCCAGTGCGAGCGGTGGATGGTGGCCAGCGCGGACGCCTCGCCCAGCAGCGGGGGCGCCTCGGCCGGGTCACCGTCGTCCAACTCGGCGGCGGCGGCTTCCAGCAGTGCCAGCGTGTAGACCGGGCTCAGCCGGAACCCGCGCAGCACCCGCAGCGCTTCGCGCGCCCGCATCACCCGTTGTTCGCCGGACAGCCGCGAAAACCCCATTTCCGCCCAGCCGAGCGCGCTCGGCGCGCCCCACTTCTCGGCCAGCGTCCACTCCTCCAGGCTGAGCCGCTGCGCCTCCTTGACGTGGCCCAGCGCGGCGGCCGCACCGGCGGCCACCGACCGCCACGGCAGCAGCCCGGGATTGACGATGTGCTGCCGCAGCAGCCGCCTGCCGCACTCGCGGAACATGTCCAGCGCGTCCACCGGCCTGCCCTCGGCCAGCGACAGCAGTCCCTTGGCGAACATGAAGTACGCCGAAAACGCGCCCTCGGCCGGCCGTGCCCTGCCGAGCAGCGCCCTGGCCCGGTCCAGCCGTCCATATTGGACATCGATGCACAGCTGCAGCGAGATCGGGTAGGAGGCGATGTTCGGGTGCCACCCGCTCAGCGGCAGCGCGCGCTCGGCGGCGGCCAGGTCCCGTTCGGCGACGTCGTTGCGGCCGGTGCGCATGCTCAGCTCGGCACGCGCGGCGAGCACACGGGCGGTGCCCGCGCGCAGGTGCTCGCGCTGCACGTCGGCGAGCAGCGCGTTCAGCTGCACTTCGGCTTCTTCGAGGTCGTCGGTGAGGAACAACGCGCGGCAGGCGGACAGCCGGGGCATCACCAGCAGCGGCCGGTCCTCCTCCCGGCGCAGCGCGCGCCGCGCCAGCACGCGGGTGGCCTGCAGGTCGTTCGCCGAAGCCGCGAGCTGCCAGGCCCGGGCCCCGGCCTGCGCGGTGTCCAGCGGGTGGTCCGGCAACGGCGGCATCTCCGGCACCATCGGCTCGCCGTCGTCCTGGCGGGTCTGCTCGGACAGCCAGTACAGCGCCAGCATTCCGTCCTTTTCGGACTCGTGCTCGGCGAGCACGGCCTCCGCGGCCACCCGGCGCGCCCAGTGGCTGTCACCGCGGGACAGCTTGGCGTCCACCGCGCGCAGCCGCAGCCCGGCGAACTCGCGGCCGGGAGTGGTGGCCAGCTCGCTCAGCCGCCGGTCGCTGGCCACCGGCACCCTGGCCACCTGCACCGAGGCGAGTTCGAAGTTCAGCCGCGCCCGCTCGAGCGGTTCCAGCGGTTCGTCCAGCGCCCGGTTCAGGTACGCGATCGCCGCGCCGTCGTCACCGGTGCGCAGTGCCGAAACGAAGCTGCGGCGCAGCAGGTGCACCACCCAGCGCGCGCCGATCGGCCCGGCCTGCAACAGGATCCGCGCGACGTCGGCGTCGCGGACGTCGGCCCGGTAGGCCAGCTCGGCGGCCCGCGCGTGCAGTTCGGCGCGTTCGGCGCCCGGCATGCTCTCCAGCACCCTGGCCGCGACCACCGGGGCACGCACGCGCAGCCGGTCCCCCGCCTCCACCGCGAGCCCGCTGGCGGCGATGATCGCGCGGATCCGCGACTCGTGCAGGTCCTGCTCACCGGCCAGCCGGCAGACCAGCGGGAAGTCCAGCACCGCACCGCAGACCGCCACCGCGCGCAGCACCGAAATGGCCTCTTCGGACAGTCCATCCAGGACACGGGCGGCGTAGTCGCCCAGCGCCGCCTCACCGATGGCGCGCAGCCGCGGCGCCCCGGCGTCCACCGGTGCGCCACCGCGGGCGTGGTACTCGCCGAGGACTTCCCGCAGCAGCAAGGGATTCCCGCCGGTGGTGGCCAGCGCGGCGGCGCAGAAACCGTCCTCGCCGCGCTCACCGCAGACCAGCTCCACCGCGTCCGCCACCCCGCGTGCGCTCAGCGGCGCGAGCAGCATCTCGACGGCGTTGACCTGGCCGGTGGCGGCCAGGCTGGACACCGCGGCGCAGTCCCCGCAGGTCCCGCCGGTGCTGGCGAGCATCGCGATCCGGGTGCCGGGCAGCCGCCGCACCAGCGCCTGCAGCCAGGCCGAGGACGCCGGGTCGAGCCACTGCCCGTCCTCGACGATCACCATGGTCGGCCGCGTGCGCGCGGCCCGCAGCAGCTCGGCCAGCCCCGGCAGCTGGTCCGGCCCGGCCAGCAGGTCACGCACGCCGGGCACCAGCGGGGTGAGCAGCTGGGCGACCACGCCGTAACGCAGGCCGTGCTCGGCCGGTGCCGCGCGCGCCCACAGCACGCGCACGCCCTGGCCGGTGGCCAGCCGGGCGATCCAGCGCAGCAGGTCGAGCTGGCCGAGCCCGGGAGCCCCGGAAATCGTGACCACGGAAGGGATTCCGCGGTCGAGCGCGCCGAGCACGGAGGTCAGGGCGTGCCGCTCGGCCTCCCGTTCGAGGCCGAACAACTCGGCGTGGCCGCTCACGAGAACACCCGTTTCGCCGGGCCGCCGAGCGAGCGCGGCATGTCGGCCAGGGCGGTGTCGAGTTCGGCACGCGAGCCGACGCCCAGCTTGCGGTAGACGTTGGTCAGGTGCGATTCGACCGTGCGCACGGTGACGAACAGCGATTCGGCGATGGCCCGGTTGCTCGACCCGGCCACCGCCAGCGCGGCGACCTTGCGCTCGGTGCCGGTGAGCATGTCGACCGGCGATTCGGTGATCTCCCGCATCCGCCCGCCCGCCGCGACCAGCCCGCGGCGGGCCGACCGCGCCAGCGCCAGTGCCCCGCACCGGCGGGCCAGGTCGGCGGCCGTGCGCAGGTGCCCGCGCGCGCGTTCGGAAAACCCGGACTCCAGCAGTGCCTGCCCGAGCCGGAATTCGGCGCGTGCCTGCTCCAGGCGCGCGGGTGAGCGGGCCAGCAGGGACGCGGCTTCGGCGAGCAGTTCCATCCCGGCCGTGCCCGGCGTGATCACCCCGCGCGCGAGCGCGGCCAGCCCGAGCACCCGCGGGGTGCCCCAGCGGCGCGCCAGCTCCGTGCCGTACTCGACGATCTCCACCGCGTCGCCGGGGCGGCGGGTGTCGGCCAGCACGCACGCCGACTCCACCCACCAGGGCACGAACGCCGGGTTGACCAGCCCCGCGTCCTTCAGCGAGCGGCCGCACTCATCGAACAACGCGAGCGCAGTGTCGGCGTCACCGAGCGCCCAGCGCGCCCGCGCGCGGGTCATCAGGAACCAGTGGTACTCCCAGACGAACCGGTCCAGGCCGGCGCGCCCCACCCCGGCCAGCAGTTCCTCGGCGCGGGCCGGTTCACCGCGGTCGATCAGCCCGGCGGCGAGCGCGGTCGGCGGCATGGTCACCGCGTCACCCCACGGTTCCCCGCGGCTGACGTCGAGCGAGACCTGGGCGTCGGAGATCGCGTCGGCCAGCTCGCCGAGCCCGTGCATGATGAACGCGCGGAAGGACAACGTGAGCACGTAGGTGCGGACCGCCGCGTTTTCCCTGGCGTGCTCGAGGACCCGGTCGAGCGCGTCCATGCAGTCGCCCACCTCGTCGGCGAAGCTGAGCGCGAGCGCGGCGGACAGCAGCGACCACCCGCCGAGCGTGACACCGGGGGCACGCATGGCCCGCCGCGCCTGCTCCACCGCCAGCGCCGGGGAGGTGCCGTCCATCGCGGTCACCACGGTCATCGTGCCGAGCAGCTGCCGCTGCGCCGGGGTGTCCCCCGGCGGCGGGGTCATCCGCGCCACCCGCTCGCGGACCGCCGCGACGGTCGACTTCTCGTCCACGCCGGTGAGCAGCAGCGCCGATTCGACGTGGGTGCGCAGCTCGCGGTCGGCCGGATCGGGATCGGGCCCCAGTTCCAGGTCCAGCGCGTCGAGCACTTCGCTGAGCACCCGCACGGCTTCGGGTGACTTCTGCACGTGGAGGCAGGTCATGCCGAACTGCACCGCGACCATCGCCCTGGTGCGCACGTCCAGCGCCAGCACCAGCGCCTCCCGCAGCAGCGCCGCGCCCTTCGGCGGGTCGAGCTCGGCCAGCGACCTGGCCAGTTGCAGCCGCACCGGCACGCTCTCCGGTTCGGCTTCCAGCACGCGGTAGAGGTACCGGATCGCGGCCTCGGGCGCACCCCGCAGCTCGGCACGCGCGGCGGCCGCGCGCAGCACCCCCGCCATCCAGGGCTGGGTCACGTCCGGGACGAGCAGCAGCAGGTTCGCCACGTCCTCGGCCGGACGGCCCGCGTCGCTGAGCAGGCTGGCCGCGCGCACGCGCAGCGCGGCGAGATCGGCCGGGCTGATCGAGTCGAGCACCGCCGAGCGCACCACGTCGTGCACCGGCTCGACGCGGTCGGCGGCCAGCACGTCCGCGCCGCGCAGCACCTCGAGCGCGGTTTCCACCTGCGACGAGGGCACCCCGGCCAGCGCGCCGAGCAGTTCCTCGCCGTGGTCGCCGAGCACGGCGACGGCGATCGCCACGGCACGCACCCAGTCCGGCTTGCTGTCCAGCGTGGCGCGGACCGAGGTCGCCACCACGTACCGGCCGACCTCGGTGACCCGCCGCGCGCCCGTTTCGTCCGGTGGCACGCCCAGTTCCCGCAGTTCGTGCAGCAGCCGGGTGAGCACCAGCGGGTTGCCGCCGGAGACCATCGCCGCGTTGTGCACAAAGGACGGATCGGCGGGGTTGCCGAAGTCGCGGGTGATCATGGTGGCCACGTCGGCCTCGCCCAGCGGTCCGACGTCGACGGTGACCGAACGCGGCTGCGCGGAGATGTCGGCGAGCGCGCCGGGCGCCACGGGTCCGATCTCGGTGCGCAGCGCGAGGACCACCAGCAGCGGCAGCGTGTCCGCGCGCCGCATCAGGAACTCCAGCCAGCGCAGCGACCGCTCGTCGCACCAGTGCACGTCGTCCAGCGCCAGCACCAGCGGGCCGTCGGCCATCAGGTTCACCGCGAGCCAGTAGAGCCCGTGCAGCGCCGGGTAGTCGGCGGCCGAGCCGGCGTCGCCGGGGTCGTCGGCCAGCGCGACCAGCGCCCGGCGGGCGCCACCGCGCAGCAGCCCGGAATCCGCGCCGGTCAGGTCCAGCGAACCGAACAGGGCCTGCGCGCCGCCGTACCCGGTGCCCGCCACCACTTCACCGCAGGTGCCGTGCAGCACCCGCATGCCTTCGGCGGCCGCGTGCCCGGTGAACGCCCGCAGCAGACTGGACTTGCCGATCCCGCTCGGTCCGGAAAGGACGATCAGGCCCGCGTCACCGGCGCGGGCGGCCGCGGCCAGCCGTGCGAGGGCCCCCAGTTCACCGCTCCGGCCGATCAGCACGCCGGAGTCGCCGGGGACTTCCGTCCGCTCGACCAACTGGTCCTCCCTTGCACGGTGCGGCCCGTGACGACTTCGCCAGATGGCGGGCGAATCCCGCATCCCGGCCCCCAGGCCGCATCCGCGGTCCCAAGGTTAGGCTGCGCACAGGCCGTCTCGCACGACCAGTGATCCGGCAGTGGAACCGTACGTTCGTACGGAGAACGCGGTAGGGCCGAACGCACCACTTCCGCGTCAGGTCACGGTTTCCGGTTAAGAATTAACCAATGAGCGCGCCGAGCAGGTCTTCCGCCATGACGCCCCGGCAAACCCACGGCAGCGGGAACGCCGATCCGGCCGCCGGAACGGATGCGGAGGGCACGGATTCACCGCTTCGGTGGCACACAACGCAGTTACCGCCCGATGGGTGCCCGGTGGAAAACCCAGCCGGGGCCGTTCACCGCACTCACACGGAACGCGATCGGCCGCACACGTTCCGCTGATCGACGGGCGGTCACCGGGTTTTCCACCGCTTCGTCAGTCATTTACCAACCGCACTTGGACCATGACAGAAGGTGGTTTCGGACCGCCCGTGGAAGTGCCGAAAACTAGGCGTTTCCGTTGCCGCCGACGGGTCTACTGGGCCCCGCCCCTGCCCACGGCCCACGAGGTGCGTGATGACGATCTTCGCCACACCCGGCAGCGCCGAAAGCAGTGCCGGAACCACGGCAGCCGTGCCGGACCACCGCGACCCGGTGCACCGGCTGACGCAGCTGCTCGACCCGGGTTCACTGCGGCCGGTGCACCACACCGGCGGCATCGGGGTGGTGGTCGCCCGAGGCCTGGTCGACGGGGTGCCGGTGGTCGCCTACTGCACCGACGGCAGCCGGATGGGCGGTGCCATCGGGGTGGACGAGGCACCGCTGATCGTGGACGCCATCGAACTGGCCGTCGCCGAGGACTGCCCGGTGATCGGCGTGTGGCATTCCGGCGGCGCGAAGCTGAACGAGGGCGTCGCCGCGCTCGACGGCATCGGCCGGATGTTCGCCGCGATGGTCCGGGCGTCGGGCCGGGTCCTGCAGCTTTCGGTGGTGCTCGGCCCGGCCGCGGGCGGCGCGGCCTACGGTCCCGCGCTGACCGACCTGGTGGTGATGTCCGAAGCCGGCCGGGTTTTTGTCACCGGGCCGGACGTGGTGCGCTCGGTCACCGGCGAGCAGATCGACATGGCGGGACTGGGCGGGGTCGAGGCACACGGCCGCAAGTCGGGTGTCGTGCACGTGACCACCGAGTCCGAAAGCGACGCTTACGCCGAAGCCCGGCGCATCGTCGGTTTTGTCGGCAGGCCGGGAGTGACCAACCCGGCCGCGATCGCTCCGGCCGAGGACCTCCGCGCGCTGCTGCCGGATTCCCCGCGCCGCGCCTACGACGTCAAGCCGCTCGTGCGCGCCCTGCTCGACGACGGCGATTTCGCCGAACTGCAGGCGAAATGGGCGCCGAACGTGGTGATCGGGTTCGGCAGGCTCGGCGGCCGGACCGTCGGTGTCATCGCGAACAACCCGTTGCGCAAGGGCGGCTGCCTCGATTCACTGTCGGCGGAGAAGGCTTCCCGGTTCGTGCGGATGTGCGACAGTTTCGGCATTCCGCTGCTGGTACTGGTCGATGTTCCCGGTTACCTGCCGGGCGTGGGCCAGGAGTGGAACGGCGTGGTCCGGCGTGGCGCGAAACTGCTGCACGCCTTCGCCGAAGCGGTGGTTCCGCGGATCACGCTGGTCACCAGGAAGTCCTACGGCGGCGCGTACATCGCGATGAACTCGCGCTCGCTCGGCGCCAGCGCGGTGCTCGCCTGGCCGGAGGCCGAGGTCGCGGTGATGGGTGCCGAGGCGGCCGTCGGCATCCTGCACCGCAAGAAACTGGCCGCGGCGCCCGAAGAAGAACGCGAGGCACTGCGGGCGGAACTGGTCGCCGAGCACGAGCTGATCGCGGGCGGCGTCGGGCGCGCGATGAGCATCGGCGTGGTCGATGAGGTGATCAAGCCCGCCGACACGCGCCAACGCCTCGCCGAACTCTTCGCCGTGCTCCCGGCGGCGAGGGGCACCCACCGCAACATCCCGCTGTAGGGCTATCGGCGGCGCCGTGGCGTCAGGCGGACGCCCGGCAACGCGGGCGCGGGAATCCGCTCGTCGCCGTGGCCATCGACCAAGCCGAAGCGCTCCCCGTTCTCCCAGTCGGCGCGCGCGGCGGCGATCTCGTCGTGGCCGCGGCCGACGAAGTTCCACCACATCACCAGCTCACCGGGGAACGGTTCGCCGCCGAGCAGCAGCGCCTGCGCGTGGTCGCTCGCGGTGATCTCCAGTTCCGCGCGCCCGGTGCCGAGGTACAGCAACGGCCCCGGCACCACCGGCAGGCCGTCCACCTCGATCTCGCCCTCGAGCACCAGCACCGCGTGCTCGAAGTCGGGACGCAGCGGCAGCACCGCCCGCGCGCCCGGTTCGACGGCCAGATCCGCGCCCAGCAACGGGGTGTAGGTCGTGGCGGGCGAAACGGCGTCGCCGAGCGAGCCCATCAGCACGGTCGCCGTCACCCCGTCGGCGACGTACTCGGGCAGTTCGGTGTGCTGTTCGAAGGCGGGCTCGGCACCGAGCGCCTCGTCGGGCAGCGCGACCCACAACTGCACGGCGTGCAACAGCGGGATTTCCTCGTCCTGCTCCGGGAGCACGGAGAACTCCGAATGCGCGATGCCGCGCCCGGCCGTCATCAGGTTCAGCTGCCCGGGACGCACGAGCACGTCCGAGCCGACCGAATCCCGGTGCCGGATCTCCCCGGCCAGCGGCCAGGTCACCGTCTGCAGGCCGGTGTGCGGGTGCGGCAGCACGCTCATCTCGACGCGTTCCGGCCCGAACTGGTCGAGGAAGCACCAGGCACCGACGGTGGGCAGCGCGCGCTGCGGCAGCACCCGTTCGACCCGCATACCGCGCAGTCCGCCGAGCGGGACCACGCGCGGTTCGTGGAACTCGGCGACCGCGCCCTCCCCCGCCACCGACCGGCAGAGCGTCTCCTCCGGCTCACTGTCCAGATTGGTCATCGCGCCGCGTCCCAGTCGACGTGCTCCTGGTAACCCGGGTTCCGCTTGAGGTAACTCGCGATGAACGGGCACAGCGGCACGAGCACCCGGCCGCGGGACACCGCGTCGTCGAGCGCGCCGGCGGCGAGCACCTTGCCCAGCCCGCGCCCGCCGAACTCGTCAGCGATCTCGGTGTGGGTGAACACCGTCCGGTCGCCGTGCTCGCGGTACTCGGCGAACCCGGCCACCCGGTCGCCGACCAGCACCTGGTACCGGCTGCCGGCTTCGTCCCGGCTGACCCGGGTTTCCTCGTTCATCGCTGTCCTCCGTCCGCTTCGAGTCCGTGCAGTACAACCGACAGTCCACACCGGAATTCCTCGTCGGCGCCGATCCGCCGCGCGCGGCGGGCGGTTTCGCTCAACCGGGGGAACTCCGCCTCCGGCAGCGCGGCCAGCGCCTCGGTGCCGGAACCGGACAGCGGGCCGAGGTGCTCGGCCTGCAACGCGCCGAGCAGGTAGCCGATGAGCACGCGGAAGGCGATGACCCGGCGTTTCCCGGTGAACCCGGCGTCGGTGAGCACCTCCAGCACGGCTTCGCCCCAGCGGGCCGAGGACAGCGAGCTGTGCCGGTGCGTGAGCAGCAGCGGAACCACGGCGGGGTGCCCGCCGACGGCCGCGCGCATCCGCCCGGCGAGCGTGGCCAGCCGCTCCTGCCACGGGCCCGCCGGGTCCACGCCGAGGTCGATCCCGCCGAGCACCAGCTCCACGATCAGCCCTTCGAGCTGCTCTCGGTCGGTGACGTAGCGGTACAGCGACATCGTGCCCATGCCGAGCTCACCGGCCACGGCACGCATCGACAGCGAGCCGAGACCGTCTCGGTCGAGCACGGCGAGCGCGGCACCGGCGATCTGGTCGGGGGTCAGTGAACGTGGCCTGGGCATCTCGGTTGACAGCGTACGACATACGCGCATACGTTCGTAGGCGTACACCGCACGCTTACGTTCCGGAGGAAGTCATGGGCAGCAGGATCGAGCCGGGTACCGTGCTCACCCCGCGCGAAGTCGAAGTGGTCGACGGTGAACCGGTGGACATCCCCCAGCGGGGACGCCTGGTGCACCTGCAGTTCCGGCGGTTCGCGGGCTGCCCGGTCTGCAACGTGCACCTGCGCTCGGTGGCCACGCGGCACGCCGAACTGGCCGCGGCCGGGGTGCTGGAGGTCGCGGTGTTCCACTCCCCCGAGGCCGAGTTGCGCGTGCACACCGCGGACATCCCGTTCGCCGTGGTGGCCGATCCCGGCAAGCGCCTCTACCGCGAGTTCGGCGTGGAATCCGGGGCCCGCGCGCTGCTGCACCCGCGGGCGTGGCTGCCGGTCCTGCGCAGCATCGCGGCGGGCCTGGCCAGGCGCGACCCGGCGCCCGCGGCCAAGCAGGAGCACGGCAGGCTCGGGCTGCCCGCCGACTTCCTCATCGCCGAAGACGGCACCGTGGTGGCCGCGAAGTACGGCGAGCACATCTACGACCAGTGGAGCGTCGACGACATCCTCGCCCTCGCGCGCGCCGAAACTGACGTACCCCGCCGCTAGGGTCTGGGCCGTGCCGACCGCCGACGAGATGTTGAGTGCCGCCGCCGTCACCGAACTGGCCCGCTGCCTGGGAGAAGCCGCCCCCGAGCTGGACCTGTCCGCGCTGCGGGCGGCCCCGCGCGAGCTGGCGGGGATGAGCTTCAGCGAGCGCGGGCGGTTCGTCCGCGACGCGGTGCTCGCCGGGCTGCCCGAGCCCTACCCGGCGTTCGAGGCGGTGGTCCGCACCGCGCTGGGCGATCCGCGGTTCACCGGGTGGATGATCTGGCCGGTCACCGAGGCGGTGGCGGCCCGTGCCCTGCCCGCGCACTTCGACGCCGGGCTGGACCTGCTGGCCGAGCTGACCCCGCTGCTCACCGCCGAGTTCGCCGTCCGGTCCTTTTTGGACGCCGACCTGGACCGCGCGCTGGCGAAGGCGCTGACGTGGACGCGGCACGAGAACGAGCACGTCCGGCGGCTGGCCAGCGAGGGCACCCGGCCCCGCCTGCCGTGGGCGCGGCAGGTCAAGGCGATCACCCGGCGGCCGGACGCGGCGCTGCCGGTGCTCGACGCCCTGCACCGCGACGACTCGGAGTACGTGCGCCGCTCGGTCGCCAACCACCTGAACGACATCAGCAGGCTCGACCCGGAACTCTGCGTGCGGACGGCGTCGCGCTGGCTGGCCGGTGGCGCCGAGCCGCGGCTGGTCCGGCACGGTCTGCGCACGCTGGTCAAGCAGGGCGATCCCGCCGCGCTGGAGCTGCTCGGCTTCGGCCCGCCCGCCGGGCTCGCGGTGGACGGGCCACGCGTGCGGGCGGGCGAAGTGGCGGTCGGCGAGCACCTCACCTTCGACTTCACCCTGCTCAACCAGGGCACCGAGCCGCTGACGCTGGCCATCGACTACGTGGTGCACCACCGCAAGGCCAACGGCGCACTGGCGCCGAAGGTGTTCAAGCTGACCACGCGCACGCTGCCCGCCGGGGAGGCGGCCACCATCGAGCGCCGGCACTCGTTCAAGCCGATCTCGACGCGGGTCTACCACCCCGGCGAGCACGCGCTGGAACTGCAGATCAACGGGCAGGCCTTCGGCAGGCTCCCGTTCCTGCTCACCACCCAGGTGTCCTAGCCGAGGCGGTCGAGCAGTTCGTCGTGGTTGCCCGGCTGCCGGATGCCGGGCGGGTCGGGCTGGCCGAGCGAGTGGTCGTCCGCCCGCAGCGCGGCCAGGAAGCGCACCACCTGCCGCGGGTCCGGCAGCACCTCGTCCCCGCCGAGGTAGGCCAGCACGATCACGTCCTCCCCGCAGCCCGCCTCGATGGTCGCCGCCCAGCCGTGCTGCTCGTCCCAGATCAGCGCCACGTCGCGCCCGGGGAACCGGGCCAGCCGCCAGTCGATGGCGATGTAGGCCGACACCGGGGTGTCCAGGTCGACCGTGCACGATTCGAGGCCGATGCCCAGCGCGGAGGTGACGGCTTCGAGATAGCCGCGCAGGCCGCGGTTGAACCGGTACTCGACGTCGGAGTCGATCAGGCTGCTCACGGGGCAACGCCTTTCGTCGATGGGGACGGGGGTGGAGATCAGACGCGGTAACCGGCCTTTACCCCGCGCATCGGCGGATCACACCTCGTATCCGGTTTTTCCGCCGGAGATCACCCATTTCGACGTGTGGCGCGGCGCCCGGCTGGGTACCCCCTGGCGTCGGGATCGTGTGAAGGGCTGGAACCCCATGCTGAGTCACCATGATCGGGAGCAGCTGAAGAAGATCGAGGAGTGGTTCGAGGCCGCCGAGCCCGCACTCGCCGCCTCCTTCCGCCGCATCGGCGGTCCGCGCCGGTTCCGGATCGGCAGGGTGCTGCCGGTCTGCGTGGACGTGCTGGCCGGTGTGCTGCTGGTGCTGGCCGTGCTCACCGCCAGCGCGAGCCTGGTGCTGGCTGGCATGCTCGCGCTGGTGCTCGGCGTCGGCCTGCACCTGGCACGCCACCTACCGGCGGACGTCTGAATCGTCACAGCATCGTCACAGCGCCGCCGTGTAATGCCGCACCAGCCCGGGAAAACGCGGTTCCCGCGGCGGGCTCGGTGCCTTGACCACGTCCTGCCCGTCCAGCAGCAGCGCGAGGTTGTCGAGCGAGATGTGGTACCCGGCGGCGCTCTGCGCGACGTGCCCGGGATCGCCGATGGTGGTGGCGAAACCGAGCCGGCAGCCCCCGTCTTCGGGGTCGAGCGTCCAGTCCAGCAAGGCGCCGTAGCAACGCCAGACCAGCCGCCGTTCCGGCTCGACCGTCAGCACCTCGCCCTTGGTCGGTTTCCCCTTGCCGAACGCGACCGACAGCACGCCACCCGGCACCATGTCCGCCCGCACCCGCCACGGCGTCCACACGGACAGCTCGCCGTCGTCGGTCAGCGCCCGCCACACCCTCGCGACCTCGTGCGGGTAGCCGCGGGTGAAGAGCAGGTTCCCGTCCTGGACGCGCACCTCGAGTTCGGTCATGTCCTTCTCCTTCCGTCGGCTCACCGACGGGCGGGCCAGGCGGAGACCGACACTTCAGCCGAAGAGTTTCGCCGGGGTGACCACGCGGGTGTGCCGGACCAGATCGAACCAGCCCGCCGGAGTGCCTTCGAGGTAGTGGCCGTCCTCGGCCGGGTCGTAGGCCGGACCGACCAGCCGGGTCTTCACCGGGGCGTTCGCCACGGCCGCCGGGACGTCGCGGAGGTCGAGCAGGAAGGTGTCCGCGCGGGCCGCGTCGAGCGTGGTTTCGAAGTGGTCCGGCGGCGGCACCGGCATCCAGTCCAGCGGCTCGCCGTGGTGGAAGGTCAGCCCGGCCGAGAGGTACGAGAACCGCTCGCCGAGCAGCTTGCCGAGCGACGGCACGTCCTGGCGCGCGGTGTGCGCGATCCCGCCCCAGTACACGATCTTCGCCGGATTCTCGTCGTGCCACCGCGAAAGGCCGTCGGCGAGCATGCGCTCCAGCCCGGCACGATCGCCGGGCATATCCGGCACCGCGGCTGGGTGCACCACGCGCACCGGGTCACCGGGGTGCCGTTCGTTGAACGACCGCAGCCAGCGCACGGCGTCGAGGATCTCTTCGGCCCGCAGGAACGGCCGCGACTCGCTCAGGATCCGCCTCGGATCACCGTTGCCGGTCCGCACGTGGTCGTCGAGCAGCGCGCTCGCCAGGTCGTCGCCTTCCAGTGCCAGCGCGCGGAACCCGTGGGCTTCCACCAGGTACCGCAGCATCTCGAAGACCATTGTGGACAGTTCGTGGGCCGCGCGGTTGGACACGCCGAGCGCCACGATGTCGGCGTCCGCGGCACGGGCGCCCAGCCGGTCCAGCCCCGTCGAGCTCGCTTCGTCAAGCCAAGTGGTCATGCCCCGACGGTAAAAGCTGAACAAAGGTTCAAGTCAACCGCTCGGCCAGCCTGCCGAGGAACGGGCGCTGCCCCTTCACCAGTTTCCGCTCGGCCTCGGCCAGCCCGAACCACTCGAACCGGTCCATCTCGGGGAACTCCTGCATCTTCCCCGAACGCGGCGGCCACTCCAGTTCGAAGGTGCCCGGCACGGCCAGCGACGGGTCCAGGTCCGCCTCGATGGCGAACACCGTGACCACCTTGCCGGACTGCCGCACCTCGCCCAGCTCGACGTGCTCCCCCTCGGGCACCGGCAGGCCCAGTTCCTCTTCGAACTCCCGGCGCGCGGCGGCCAGCGGCGCCTCGTCCGGCTCGTGCTCACCCTTCGGCACCGACCACGCGGCCTCGTCCTTGCGGGCCCAGAACGGCCCGCCCATGTGCCCGAGCAGAACTTCGGTGTCCGCCGGTCCACCCCGGTACAGGAGGATCCCGGCACTGCGTTTGGCCGCCATGGCGGTCATTCTGCCCCTAAGGTCGAAGCATGCGCCTGCTGATCATCTCCGACACGCACGTGCCCCAGCGGGCCCGCCGCCTGCCCGGCGAGATCTGGGAGCGCGCCGAGGCGGCGGACGTGGTGGTGCACGCCGGCGACTGGGTCGAGGTCGCGCTGCTCGACGAACTCGAGCGCCGCTCGAAGCGGCTGATCGGCGTGTACGGCAACAACGACGGCCCCGAACTGCGCGCCCGCCTGCCCGAGGTGGCCCGCGCCGAACTGGACGGGCTGCGGCTGGCCGTGGTGCACGAAACCGGCCCGGCGAAAGGCCGGGAAGCCCGCTGCGCCAAGGCCTATCCGGACACCGACGTGCTCGTGTTCGGGCACAGCCACATCCCGTGGGACAGCGAGACCGGCACCGGGCTGCGCCTGCTCAACCCCGGCTCCCCCACCGACCGCCGCCGCCAGCCGCACCACACCTATCTGACCGCGGTCGTCGCACGCGGCGAGCTGACCGAGGTCGAGCTGCACACCGTGGACCGAGGAGCGCAGTGAACATTCCGGAACTGATCGGCTCGGCCTGGAATTCGCTCACCGCCAAGCGGGTCTACGGCGAGCCGTACGAGGCCGACGGTGTGGTGGTCATCCCCGCGGCCACCGTCTGGGGTGGCGGGGGCGGCGGTGACGGCCTCGACGGGCAGCGGGCCCAGGGCGCGGGTTTCGGCGTGATCGCGCACGCCACCGGCGCCTACGAGATCAAGGGCGGCCGGGTCCGCTGGGTACCGGCGATCGACCTGAACCGGCTGGTCACCGCCACCGCCGCGGTCGCGGTGACCTACCTGCTGACCCGGTCGCGCCGCACCCGCGTGGAGTCGCGCACCACCAGTTCCGGGGTGTAGACCACGGTCTGGTGCTCGTGCTCGGCCGCGTCGGCCGCGTCATCGGCGGTCTCGGCGATGATCAGCTCCGCGGCGGTCTTCCCGAGCCGCGTGGCGGGCTGGCGCACCGAGGTGAGCGGCACCGCGGCCGCCGCGGCGAACTCGATGTCGTCGTACCCGACGATCGCCATCTCCTCCGGCACGCGCACCCCGGCCGCCACCATCGCCTGCAGCACACCGAGCGCGAGCAGGTCGTTGGCGCAGAACACCGCGGTGGGCCGCGGGCTGATGCCGAGCACGCGCGCCCCCGCGTCCCGCCCCGAAGCCACGTCGAGCGCCTCGGACTCCAGCACGGTGAAGGTGCGGCCCGGCGCGGGTGCTTCGGCCAGCGCCGCCCGCGCCCCGGCTTCGCGGTCGCGGCACTGCGCGAGCAACTGCGGCCCGTTGACGAAGGCGATGTGCGTGTGCCCGGCCTCGATCAGGTGCCGGGCCGCGAGCGCGCCGCCCGCCACGTCGTCCACCGACACCGAGCACGCGTCGGAGTTCGGCATCTTGCGATCGACGAACACGTACGGGATCCCGCTGCGGCGGAAGTTCTCCAGGCTCTCCCCCGCCGAGGCGACCGGGCTGAGCAGCACCCCGCGCACCCGCTGCTCGGCGAGCATCGCCAGGTGCCCGGCCTCGCGGTCGACCCGCTGGCCGCTGTTGCAGGTGATCACGTTCAGCCCTTCGGCCTGCGCCGCCTGCTCGGCGCCCTGCGCCACGTCGACGAAGAACGGGTTGCCCAGGTCCAGCACCAGCACGGCCAGCGTCCGGCTGCGACCGGCCCGCAGCTGCCGCGCCGACTCGTCGCGGACGTAGCCGAGTTCCTGGATCACCGACAGCACCCGGGACCTGGTCGCGGCCGACACCACGTGCGGCCGGTTCACCACGTTCGAGACCGTGCCGATGGAAACCCCGGCGATCCGGGCCACGTCCTTAATGCCGACCATACTTGCTCTCCGTCACACCGAACCCTAACATGCGGATGAAACGTTTCAACCTCACCGACGCGGGGGACGTGCGATGCCCGAGCCGAGCCAGGAAACCATCGAACGGCTGCTGACCAGGTCCCACCGGCTGGGCGCCGACCCGGCGAACACGAACTACGCGGGCGGCAACACCTCCGCCAAGGGCGTGGCCACCGACCCGGCCTCCGGCGAGGACGTGGAACTGTTGTGGGTCAAGGGATCCGGCGGCGACCTCGGCACGCTCGCCGAATCCGGGCTGGCCGTGCTGCGGCTCGACCGGCTGCGCGGGCTGACCCGCGTCTACCCCGGGCCGGAGCGCGAGGACGAGATGGTCGCCGCGTTCGACTACTGCCTGCACGGACGCGGCGGCGCGGCCCCGTCGATCGACACCGCGATGCACGGCCTGGTCGATTCCGCGCACGTAGACCACCTCCACCCGGATTCCGGGATCGCGCTGGCGACCGCCGCCGACGGGGAAAAACTCACCGAACGCTGCTTCGGTGACCGGGTGGTGTGGGTGCCGTGGCGGCGGCCGGGTTTCCAGCTGGGACTGGACATCGCCGAGCTGAAGGCCGCCAATCCGCAAGCCATCGGCTGCATTCTCGGCGGCCACGGAATCACCGCATGGGGTGAAACTTCCGACGAGTGCGAGGCGCGTTCACTGGAGATCATCCGCACCGCGGCGGAGTTCCTGGCCGAAAACGGACGCGCGGAACCGTTCGGCCCGCGCATCGCCGAATACGAGCCACTGCCCGACGCCGAGCGACGGGCCCGTGCCGCCGCGCTGGCACCGGTGCTGCGCGGGCTCGCGTCCACCGATCGGCGTCAGCTCGGGCACTTCACCGATTCGGCCGTGGTGCTGGACTTCCTGGCCGGTGCCGAACACCCGCGGCTGGCCGCGCTCGGCACCTCCTGCCCGGACCACTTCCTGCGCACCAAGGTCCGGCCGATGGTGCTCGACCTGCCGCCGTCCGCGCCGCTGGAGCAGACCATCGAGCGGCTGCGCGAGTTGCACGAGGATTACCGCGCGGACTACCGCGCCTACTACGAGCGGCACGCCGAGCCGGACTCCCCCGCGATGCGCGGCGCCGACCCGGCGATCGTGCTCGTGCCGGGCGTGGGCATGTTCTCCTTCGGCGCGGACGCGCAGACCGCGCGCGTGGCCGGGGAGTTCTACGTCAACGCGATCAACGTGATGCGCGGTGCGGAGTCGGTGTCGGCCTATGCGCCCATTCCGGAAAGCGAGAAGTTCCGGATCGAGTACTGGTCGCTCGAAGAGGCCAAGCTGCGCCGTCGTCCGGCACCCAAGCCGCTGGCGGGCCGGGTCGCGCTGGTCACCGGCGGCGGTTCCGGCATCGGCAAGGCGACCGTGCGACGCCTCGCCGCCGAGGGCGCGTGTGTGGTGGTCGCGGACCGCGCCTTCGACGCCGCACAGGAGGTCGCCGGCGAACTCGGCCGCGACACCGCGGTCGCGGTGCGCGCGGACGTCACCGACGAGGACGAGGTCGGCGCCGCCTTCGCCGCGGGCGCGCTCGCGTTCGGCGGGATCGACCTGGTGGTCAACAACGCCGGGCTGTCGGTTTCCAAGCCACTGCTGGAAACCAGCGCGGCCGACTGGGACCTCCAGCACGACGTGATGGCCCGCGGCTCGTTCCTGGTCTCGCGTGAGGCGGCGCGGCAGATGGTCGCGCAGGGGCTCGGCGGGGACCTGGTCTACATCGTCAGCAAGAACTCGGTGTTCGCCGGGCCGAGCAACGTCGCCTACGGGGCGGCCAAGGCGGACCAGGCCCACCAGGTGCGCCTGCTCGCCGCCGAACTCGGTGAGCACGGCATCCGGGTCAACGGCGTGAACCCGGACGGGGTGGTCCGCGGGTCGGGCATCTTCGCCGGTGGCTGGGGCGCGCAGCGGGCCGCGGTCTACGGCGTCGAAGAGGAGGAACTGGGCGCGTTCTACGCGAAGCGGACGCTGCTCAAGCGGGAGGTGCTGCCCGAGCACGTGGCCAACGCGGTCTTCGTGCTGACGGCGGGCGAACTCGGGCACACCACCGGCCTGCACGTGCCGGTGGACGCCGGGGTCGCCGCGGCCTTCCTCCGCTGATGGCCGAGGTCTTCGCGGCGGTCGACCTCGGCGCGTCCAGCGGCCGCGTGGTGACCGGGCGGTTCGGTGACGGCGGGCTGGAACTGGCCGAGGTGCACCGGTTCCCGAACGAGCCGGTGCGGTGCCGCGGCACCCTGCGCTGGGACATCCGCTCCCTCTACAAAGGACTCACCGACGGCCTGCGGGCGGCGGTCGAGCGGCACGGCGAGCTGTCCGGGATCGGCATCGACACCTGGGCGGTGGACTACGGCCTGCTCGACGCGTCCGGCACGCTGCTCGCGGATCCGGCGCACTACCGGGATACGCGCACCGCGGCGGGCGTGGACCGAGTGCACGCGGTGGTGCCACCCGCGCGGCTGTACGCCACCACCGGCATCCAGTTCCAGCCGTTCAACACGGTTTTCCAACTGGCCGCCGAGGAGCTGGCCGCCGTTTCGTCGGTGGTACTGATCCCGGATCTGCTGTCGTACTGGCTGACCGGTGAGCTGGGCACGGAGCGGACGAACGCCTCCACGACCGGGCTGCTCGATCCGCGCACCGGCGAGTGGTCGGCCGAGTTGTTCGGCGAACTCGGGCTGCGCCAGGACCTTTTCCCGCCGCTGCGGGATCCGGGCGTGGCTGCGGGCAGCTACGAAGGCTGCCCGGTGTACACCGTGGGTTCGCACGACACGGCTTCGGCGGTGGTCGCGGTCCCGGCGGCGAGTGACCGGTTCGCCTACATTTCGTGCGGGACGTGGTCGCTGGTCGGGCTGGAGCTGGACGAGCCGGTGCTCACCGAGCAGGCGCGGCTGGCGAACTTCACGAACGAGCGCGGGGTGGACGGCAAGATCCGGTTCCTGCGGAACGTGATGGGCCTGTGGTTGCTGCAGGAGGTGCAGCGGGAACTGGGCCTGGGGCTCGGCTACCTGCTGGACGCCGCCGCCAGGTCGGCGCCGGGCCGCAGCGTCGTCGACGCGACGGACCCGCGGTTCCTGCCGCCGGGCGGGATGGCCGCGCGGATCACCGCGGCCTGCCGGGAAACCGGGCAGCCGGAGCCGCGCGACCCCGGCGAACTGGCGCGGTGCGTGCTGGACAGCCTGGCGGTCGCCTACCGCGAGGCCATCGCCGACGCCACCCGCCTTTCCGGCCACCAGGTCGATGCCATCCACCTGGTCGGCGGCGGTGCCCGGAACGAACTGCTGTGCAGGCTGACCGCCGAAGCCTGTGGGGTGCCGGTGTACGCGGGCCCCACCGAAGCCACGGCGGCGGGCAACCTGCTGGTACAGGCGCGTGCCGCCGGTGCCCTCGACGGCTCACTTCAGGACCTGCGCACCCTGCTACGGGCGACGCATCCGCCGCACCCGCACCACCCGGAATGAATCGTTTCACTACTCCGGGCTGACGCTATGAATGTGGCTTTCATTGCGCCAGACGCTATGAAAGCCACTTTCATAGCGTCTGGCTGCCCCCCCCGCTGGGGTCAGCGGAGGCAGGTCAGGCGCGGGACGGCCCAGTCCGTGTGGTCGTGGTTCTTCCCGTCCCCGCCGTCGGTGGTGCGCAGCGTCAGCATCCGCACCCCGCGCACATCGGCCCGCACAGCCAACGCCGCGTCGCCGCCGCGCAGTACCGGGGTCGCCGCGAGCGGGGCACCGTCGCCCAGCACCTCGAACACCGCCGAGCCGGGTTCGGTGGTCTCGTCGTCGAGCCCGGCCAGCGCGGTGAACTCCTGGCAGCCGCGTCCCAAGTAGACGGTCACCTCGCTCGGCGCGTGCGTGCCGAGCCCCTTTTCGTACGTGACACCGCCGATCCGCAGCGGGTTCCCGTCCCCGGCCGCCTGGTCGTTGACCGAGCGGTTCCGCTCCACCGGCCCCCAGCCGTTGGCCGCCGACACGAACGGCAGATCACTCACCAGCGCCCCATCCGACGGCACCGGCGGCGGCACAAAAACCTCGACCGCCTCCGCCACGTGCACCTCCGGCCAGTCCAGCGACGGGTCCAGGAAGTCCGCCGCGATCGGGACCTCGTGCTTCCCGGTCCCCGCCCCGGCCGTCACCGTCCACTTGCCACTCAGCACCTGCCCCGGCCGGAACTCGGCCGCCCGCACCGGTTCCCCGGCCAGCGACCATCCACTCGGGACTCGCGGCGCCAGCACCACGTCCCGCACCACCCGATCCGACTCCAGCCTGAATTCCGCGCTGATCTCGAACGACGAACCCGGCTCCCGATCACCGGCGTCCGCCGGGCTGATCGTCAGCGAAGTCGACGGCACCTGCTGGATCGGCTGGTCACAGGTGGTCCGCCCCGGCTCGGCACGGCAGGCCATCGCCGCGAAGCCACCGTTCGCCGGCACTGCGTAGCTCAGGCTGTCCGACGACCGCACCACCCGGCTTTCCCGCCGCACGTCGACGGAACCCGGCACGTCCCGGACCGTCTCCACCAGCCACTCCCCCGCACCGAGGAACGCCAGCGGCGTGGTCACCGTCCGCGCGGGCCCGGCGGTGATCGCGCCGACGAACCACCGGTCACCGGCCCGCCTGGCCAGCGCCGCCTCGTCGCCCGGATACCCGCTCAGGTACCGCGTTTCGTCCCACGTGGTCGGCACCTGGTCGAGGAACCGCAGCGCGTTCGGGTGCCGGTCGTACGCTTCGGGCTTGTCAGCGAAGTGCTGCCACCCCGATTCGTACAGCACCGGCAGCGCCACCTCGTGCCCCACGCTCGACGTCCGCGGCCCGACCTCCAGCGCCACCGGCGTGAAGTCCATCGAGCCGACCACGTTGCGGGTGAACGGGTGCACCGGGTTGTTCGCCGGCTGCGGCAGCTGCTCCTGCCCGTGGATCGCCTCCATGGTCATCAGATGCGGCCAGGTCCTGGCCAGCCCGTGCGGAATGGTCGAACCATGGAAGTTGATCATCAGCTCGAGCGCCGCGGTGTCCGCCAGGATCGCGTCGTACCACTGGTAGCGCGCCTGGGTGTCGGACTCCATGAAGTCCACCTTGACGCCCTTGACCCCCCACGCCTTCACCTTCGGCAGGATCTCGGCGCGCTTCTCCGGCGTGTCCAGCGTCTGCCAGTGGAACCACAGCAGCACCTCGACACCACGGGCGCGCGCGTACCGCGTCAGCTCCGGCACCCAGTCCTCGCTCCAGCCCTCGTCGACCAGCACGTACGGCCAGCCGTTGCGGGCGGCGAAGTCCACGTAGACCTTCTGCCGTTCGAAGTCACGCGGGCTCTGGTGCTCGCTCAGCCACGACCACGCCGACTTGCCGGGCCGGATCCACGACGTGTCCGCGATCTTCGACGGGGTGGCCAGGTCGTCGACCAGTGTGGATTCGGTGACCGTGGCGAGGTCGCCGATGATCGCGGTGCGCCAGGGAGTCCGTGACGTGGTGACCCGCTCGTCGGCGAGTTTCACCGTGTAGTCCGGCGATCCGGCCTCGTGCACCAGCCTGCTGCCCGAGTACGAACCGTCCACATCGGACTCGGTGAGCAGGGCGAAGTCCGTGCCGGAGCGGAACAGCGACGGGTGGCCGTACTCCCCCGACGCCGCGCCGGCCGCCGTGGTCTCGACGCGCTGGTTCTCGTACTGCGGGTTGTAGGGCAGCAGCCAGGCGGTGGCGTCCGGAGCCAGGCGGTACGCCGACGCCTCGCCGGTGACCACCGTGCCGCCCTCGTCCGGCAGCAGGTAGCGGTAGGCGACACCGTCGTCGGACACGCGGACCAGCAGCTCGAACCGCGCGTCCCCGGCAGCCAGCCGGAACCGCGTCTCCCGCGCGCGGACCGCCCGGTCGTGCCGCTTGCCGGTGGTCATCGTGTAGCGCTCGGCGACAATGCGCTGGCTCTGCCCGAGCACCCGCAGGTCACGGCTCAGGTCGGCGCGCTCGGTGCGCAGGCCGAGCGGCGCCGGGGCCAGCACGGTCCGGCCTTGCCGTGCCGCCGAAAGCTTCAGCGTGCCCGCTTCCAGGGTGAGTTCGGCGGTCACCGGCGACCGCGACGAAGGCCCGGTGACCGTCCAGTGCGCCGCCGCGGCGGCGGGTTCCGCCGACACCACGGCCAGTGGGAGCACCACCGCCAGCGCGAGCAGGAAGGAAATGAAGGCCCGGCCCGGCCATGACAACAGCGTCATCGGAGCGCTCCTCAGGATCGGCACGGATGTCAACGTTGTCATCGGGTCGGTGCCGCAGTACGGACGATCTTCACAGCAAAGCGGAGGAATAACCCGGGCGCAAGCGTCCGTTCGGCGCACGCGTCGAACACCGGTGGTAATCACCATTCACCGATCGCCTCGGTTCGGCGCTAGGAATCCGCTTTTCCCTCCGTTAGCGTGCGGCCATGTTCGCCGCCGAACGCCGTCAGGTCATCGTCGAACTCGTCCGCTCGAACGGGGCCGTCTCCCTGCGCGAACTCGCCCGCATCGTGCAGGCCAGCGAGGTCACCGTGCGCCGGGACCTGCGGCAGCTGGCCGCGGAGGGGGTGCTGGCGCGCAGGCACGGCGGCGCGGTCGCCACCAGCCGCACCTCCTACGAGCCGAGTTGCACGGAGAAGGCCAAGGTGGCGGGCGCGCAGAAGGAGGCGATCGCCGCGCTGGCCGCGGAACTGGTCTCCCCCGGCGACTCGGTGGCGCTCGGGCCGGGCACCACCACGCAGGCGCTGGCCAAGCGGCTGGTCCGCACCGGCGAGCTGACCGTGGTGACGAATTCCCTGCTCGTGGCGCAGATCATCGCGCAGGCGCCGGGCGTGGAGGTGCTGATGCCGGGCGGCACGCTGCGCGCGTCGATCTTCGCCACGGTGGGCAGCGCGGCCGAAGCCGGGCTCTCGCAGTTGCGGGTGCGGCACGCCTTCCTCTCCGGCAACGGGCTGACCGCGGCACGCGGGCTGTCCACCCCGAATCCCGCGGTGGCCGGGGCCGACCGGGCACTGGCCGCCGCCGCGGAGCGGGTGGTGGTGCTCGCCGACTCGACCAAGATCGGCGCCGACGCCATGGTCCAGACCATCCCGCCGGCGCGGATCCACCGGCTGGTCACCGACGACGCCGCCGATCCGGCCGAGCTGGACGGCCTGCGCGCGGCGGGTGCCGAGATCGAACTGGCCGCCGTCGCGGCGAATGGCTGACCGTTTCCCGTCCGCAAACGATCAACCTCGGACATCGGCGCGCCGGGGCTTGCGAATGCCCGCATCAGCGCGCGTTAATGGGTGTCCGGACGAATCACCGCCACAATTCTCCGGCGCCTTTTCTCGCCTGTCCCCGCGAACCCAAGGACGTGAAATGAACCGCCGAATTCCCGTGGCCGCCCGAGCCCTGCTCACCGCCGCCACCGCGGCCTGCCTGTGCGCCCCGCCCGCCTCCGCCACCGAGGCGGCGTGCTCCGGCGTGCTGTTCGACGACTTCGCCTACGACTCCCACACCGACCCGAGGCTCGCGCAACGCGGCTGGCAGCTGCGCAACGGCGGGGGCGGACCGGGGGTGGGCGGCTGGTCGGCGGCGAACGCGAGCTTCCCGGTGGTGGACGGGCAGCCGGTGCTGCAGTTGTCCGCGCACACGGACGGCACCACCGGCGGCACCAGCCAGGCCGAGGTGATGCACCAGCGGAAGTTCTTCGAGGGCACCTATTCCGCGCGCGTCCGGTTCAGCGACGCACCGGTCGAGGGCGCCGACGGCGACCACCTGGTCCAGACCTTCTTCACCATCACCCCGCTCGCCTTCCCGAACGACCCGGACTACGGCGAGCTGGACTTCGAGTACCTGCCCAACGGCGGCTGGGGCGAGCCCGGTTCGACGATGTTCCTGACGAGCTGGGAGACCTACCAGCCGGACCCGTGGGTGGCCGACAACCGCAGCACCGCCGTGCGGTCCGGGTTCGCCGGCTGGCAGACGCTGACCGTGCAGGTCTCCGGCGGCACGCTGCGGTACTTCGTCGGCGACCAGCTGGTGGCCACGCACGACGGGCACGTCTACCCGGAAACCCCGATGATGATCGCCTTCCAGGAGTGGTTCATCGACCACGCCGCGCATTCCGGCGGCCGCAGCACCTACCAGACCCAGAACGACTGGGTCTACTACGCGGCGAACGAGGTGCTCTCCCCCGCCGGCGCGGCCAACCGGGTAAACGAGTTGCGAGCGAACGGAACCACGCACCGCGACACCGCCACCTGCTAGGGAAACCGTCCGTTATGGAGTGACCTACCCGGTGCGGGCCCGCAGGCGCGGCTTGTCGTGCTTGCCCACCGCGGTCAGCGGGATGGCGTCCACGAAGTCGACGCGGCGGGGTGCCAGCGCCTCGCCGCGGCGTTGCGCCACCCAGGTGATCAGGTCCTCGGCACTGACGGTGGCGGCCGGGTCGGCGACCACCACCGCGTGCACCACCTCACCGCGCCCGTCGTCCGGGGCGCCGAACACACACGCGTCACGTACCGCCGGATGGGTGATCAGGCCGTCTTCCACCTGTTTGGGGAACACCGTGACACCCGCCGACCGGATCGTCTCGCGCTGCCGGTCGGCCAGGTGCAGGAAGCCGCCTTCGTCGAAATGCCCGAAGTCGCCCGTGTACAGCCGTCCGCCGCGCAGCGCTCGTTCGGTGTCGGCGTACCGGTTCCAGTAACGCACCATCACGTGCGGCCCGCCGACCACCACCTCACCGCGCTCCCCTGGCCGCACCCGCCTGCCGTCGGGGTCTTCGAGGCGCACGTCGGCGATCGCCACCGGGCGGCCGCACGACGACAGCGGCTCGAGGTGCCCGGTGGCCACCGCGGCGGCGTGGTCGCGCTTGCGCAGCACGGTGACCTGCGTCGGCACCTCGGTCAGGCCGTAGAACTGGGTGAACACCGGACCGCAGCGGTCCATCGCGGCGACCAGCCGGTCCGGGTCGACGCGGCCGCCGCTGTAGACCACGGTGGTCAGCGAAAGCAGTTTCGCGCCCGCGGCCGGGGCGGCGTCCATCAGCGCCGCCAGCCTGTCCGGCGAAAGCAGGGTCGCGGTGATCCGCTCCCGCGCGATCGTCTCGACCAGCCGCTCCGGATCGAACCGCCCGGCCAGCACGTTCGTGCCCCCACGCAGCCACACCGGCAGCACGAACGCGCCCGCGGTGTGCGAAAGCGGGGTGACGTGGGCGAACCGGTCGCCGTCGCCGAGGCCGAGTTCGGCGAGCTGGCTGAACAACGCCGCGAGCACGGTGCGGTGGGTGTGGACCACGCCCTTGGGCTGCCCGGTGGTGCCCGCGGTGTAGTAGATGCCGTACAGATCGGTCGGGAAGACCGGCGGGCCGCCGGGATGGTCGGGCTGGTGGCAGGACAGCCGCTGCCAGCTGTGCCCACCGGGCAGCACGGCTTCGTCGTCGACGGAGACCACGTGCTCGACGCCGGAGGTGCCGCGGATCTGCTGCACGCGACGGGCGTGCGTGGCGTCGTGGACGAGCACCTCCGCACCCGAGTCGCAGACGACGTACTGGTGGTCGGCCACACCGAGGCGCGCGCTGAGCGGGACCACGGCCAGGCCCGCCCACAACGCGCCGTAGTAGACGTCGAGCTGTTCCGGCCGGTCGCTCATCAGGATGGCCACCCGGTCCCCGGTGTCCAGGCCGAGGCCGAGCAGCGCGCGCCCGGCGCGGCGGATGCGGGCCAGCTGCTCGCGATAGGTGATCCGGCGGTCCCCGCAGACCACCGCGGTTTTCGGCCCGTGTGCCGCGGCCGCGCGTTCCACCAGTGCGCCGACGGTCTGCTCGTGCATCCGCTGCCCCTCCCGATTCCCTTGTCCGCCAAGGTAGTTCGGCTCGCGGGGCGGTCCAATGTCGGAACCGGACACCCGCGCGCGGGGATTCCCACAGGTTCAGCCGGCGGCGTCCATGAACGGGGCCTGGCCGGTGTTCCCCAGCGCGCGCCGCAGGCGCAGGGCGACCAGCAGCTCGGTGCGGCGCTCGGCGAGATCGTCGCCGAGCAGTTCGGTGGCGGTGCGCAGGCGCAGCCGGACGGTGTTCTCGTGCACACCCAGCTCGGCCGCCGCCCTGGCCTGCGAGCCGCTGGACAACGCGGCGAGCAGGGTGTCGCGGATGCGGTCGGCGCGCTCGTTCGCCTCGGCCAGCTCACCGAGTTCCTCGGCGACGAACCGGCGCGCGGCCGCGGTGTTCTCCAGCAGGAACGCTTCCAGCCGGACGTCGTTGTACCAGAGGAAATCCGCCGGGTCGGCGAGGCTTTCACGCAGGGCCAGCGCCCGCGTGGCCTCCTCGTGCGCGCGGCGGAACCCGGCGAGCCCGGGCGCCGGGCCACCGGCCACCACCGGCTCGCCGTGCCGCGAGACGGCCCGCCGCAGCACGCCCACCGTCGCCGGATCGACCCGGCCGGGAAAACCGAGCCAGCCCGCGAACAACCCGGGCGCGCGCTCGACCAGCAACGCGGCCGGGGCCTCGGTCTCGTGCCGCAGCCTGGCCAGCCGCCGCTCGGCCTGAAAGCGGTCGCCGAGCAGGAGCAGCCCGACGTGGCAGGCACGCAGGCGGTAACCGAGTTCGTCGTCGAGGAACTGGGTGTGGGCGGGCGGTGAGGCACCGAGCAGTTCGTCGACCAGCGCGCGGCGGCGTTCGGCACCGGTGCGGGCCAGCTCGTTCGACGCCTCGTCGTACCGGGCGCTGACCAGGCCGAGCACGCGCGTGACGTACCCGAACACGGCCGGGGTCCGGTTGCCGATCAGCTCGGTGACCGTGCCCTCGCCGCGTTCGGCGGCCTCGCCGACGATGGTCAGCCAGCGGTCCCAGAACTGCTCCAGCCCGACCCAGTAGGCGCGTTCGAGGTCTTCGAACGGGATGCCGCGCGCGGCGACCACCTCGGCGAAGGCGAGCGCGTGCCCGAGGTCGGGTTCGTCGTGGTGCAGGCGGCCCGCCGCGACATCGGCGAGGAAGCCGATGTTACCGCGAACACACTGACGCAGCTTCAGCTCGAAGGCGGTTTCGTTGACCTGGTGCGGAAAAACGCGCGAAGCGATGGCGTTGTGCACCGTCTCCGCGATGGCAGCAACGTCGCCGGGTTCACCGACTTCGCCGAACTCGTCCGAGGCCGTCGTCCCCACCCCTCCCTGCCGCCGGTCCAGGGTAACGCCGATGTTATGCTCAGGGAGTCATGACCGGTTTTCATGACACACCCCACAACCACCACGCCCGGTACGCGGCCGCCTTCAACGCCGCCGATCCCGCCGCGCTCGACCGCCTCTACGAGGACACCGCGGTGCTCGTCCCGCGGCCCGGCCTGCCGCTGACCGGCGCGGACCGCGAAGCCGCCGAGCGCCACCTGCTCAGCTGGGGCCTGCCGATCGAAGCGAAAACGCGGCACAGCTACGTCGCCGGGGACCTCGCCTTGCTGATCGTCGACTGGTCCATCCGGGGGACAGCGACCGACGGTACCCAGGTGGACCTCTCCGGCACCGCCACCGACGTGCTCCGCCGCGGCAGCGGCGGGCAGTGGCGCTACGCCATCGACAACCCCTTCGGCACGGCCGCGGGTTAGAGTCCACCGATGCGAAGGAAGCTCCGCTCGCCGCTGCCGCAGCGGCACGGCCTCGACCCCGCCCGGCTGCGCCTGCCGGACGAGGGTCCGTGGGCGACCCTTCGCGACCACCTGGTGGAGCGGCTGCCCCGCGTCAGCCCGGCGCGGATCGACGAGTTGCTGGCCGAAGAGCGGATCGTCGGGCTCGACGGTCCGCTCGGGCCCGACACCCCGTTCCGGCCGGGCACCTTCATCTGGTTCCACCGCGACCTGCCCGACGAGGTGCCGGTGCCGTTCGAAATCGGCATCGTGCACCGCGACGACGACCTGCTGGTGGTGGACAAGCCGCATTTCCTGGCCACCATCCCGCGGGGCAGGCACGTGGTGGAGACCGCGCTGGTGCGGCTGCGCCGGGACCTGGACCTGCCGCGGCTGAGCCCGGCGCACCGGCTGGACCGGGTGACCGCCGGGCTGCTGCTGTTCGTGATCCGGCCCGAGCTGCGTGGCGCGTACCAGACGATGTTCCGGGATCGCCTGGTGCGCAAGGAATACGAGGCGATCGCTCCGGTGAACCCCGCACTGGAACTGCCCGCGGTGGTGCGCAGCCGGATCGTCAAGGAACGCGGGGTGCTCGCCGCGCAGGAGGTGCCGGGGCCGCCGAACGCCGAGACCCGCGTGGAACTCGCCGAGACGCGTGGCGGCCTCGGCCGCTACCGCCTGCTGCCCGCGACCGGGCGCACGCACCAGTTGCGGCTGCACCTGAGCGGGCTCGGCATCCCCATTCTCGGCGACGACTTCTACCCCGTGCTCACCGAAACCGCGCTGGACGACTTCCGGCGCCCGCTGCAGCTGCTGGCGAAAACGCTGGAGTTCACCGATCCGGTCAGCGGGCAGCCACGCCGCTTCGAAAGCCGCCGCACGCTCCAGGCGTGGACCGACTTCCCGGCCTGGGCGGCCTGACACAGTCCATAGTGGACTCGTTTGCCGGAAGTTTGCCCGGCTCGATCCGGGGTACCCGGGCGGCGAGAACTTGATCATCCGCGAGCGAAGGAGCGTCCAGTGGACACCACCACGCTGCGTGAGCTGACCGAGGCAGGCGGCCCGTTCGTGTCCGTCTACTTCGAGGACTCGCACGACACCGAGGACGCGGCGAAGCAGCTGGAGCTGAAACGCCGGGACATCCGCGAGCAGCTGGCGGGCAAGGGCGCCGGGGATGACACCATCGAGGCGGTGGACCGCGCGATCCGCGACGGGCGGCCGCCGGTCGGGCGCAGCGGGCGGGCCGTGCTGGCCGCGCGGGACCAGGTGCTGGTCGACGAAGGCCTCGCCGAGCCGCCCGGCGCCACCGAGGTCCGGTTCTCCGAGCTGCCCTACCTGCTGCCGCTGGTCGCGCACTCCGCCATCGGCACGCCGTACCTGGTGGTCATCGCCGACCGCACCGGCGCCGACCTGACCGCGGTGGACGCCAAGGGGCGCAGGCAGTCCGTGGAACGCGTGGACGGTGAGGACCACCCCGTGCACAAGGTGCGCGGCGGTGCCGAAGCCCACCGCGACATCCAGGCGCGGGTGGAGGAGAACGTTCACCGCAACCTGGAGCAGGTCGCCGAGCGGACCGCGAAGCTGGCCGCCGAACTCGGCGCCGAGCTGATCGTGCTCGCCGGTGAGGTGCAGGCGCGCCGCGAGCTGCGGGAGCTGCTGCCCAAGCCCGCCAAGGAGATCGCCACCGAGGTGACCGCCGGCGCCCGCGCCGACGCGGCCACCCCGGGCCAGCTCGACACCGCGATCGGCGAGTTGCTCGCCGGGCGCAGGCTGGCGCGCCTCGACCGGGTGGCGGAACGGTTCCGCGCCGAACTCGGCCGCGCGCCGGGGCTCGCGGTGTCCGGGCTGGAGGGGGTGACCACGGCCCTGCGCGAGGGCAACGTGGAAACCCTGCTGGTCACCGAGCCGGGTGACGCCACGGTGGCGGTCGGCGAAGCAGCGGCGCAGGTGGCGGTGGACAAGGGCGAGCTGGCCGCGTTCGGCGTCGGCACGAGTACGGAGCGCCGGGCGGACGAGGCCCTGCCGGTGGCGGCGGTCTCCGTCGGCGCCGGAATCGTGGTCTTCGACGAACGGCTCGACCTCGCCGAAGGCTTCGGCGCCATCCTGCGGCACTGAGACCCTGGAAAGGAGAAGCCGATGAGCACTCCGGAGCACGACCTCGAAAAGCCCACCGCGGACACCCTGGACCAGCTGCGGCCAGCCAGGCCGGACCAGACCCCGGAACCCACCGGCACCGGGACGCCCCCGCTGGAGGCCGACCCCGCCGACGCCGCGGACCAACGGGAACCCGCCTACCCACGAGACGAGGAGTAGGCGCTCGGGTGCCAGGCCGCCTGGGGCGCCAGAGCCCCGGGCCGCCAGGGCGCTTGGGCCCGCTGGGACGCCGAGCCGCCTGGCCGCGCGGCCGCGCCGCCGGGCCCACCCGACAGCGGGACCGCGGAGGCGCGCCCCGGGTCGCGAGGCATCCGCCGCCGGGTGCCCGCCGCCGCGGCAGGGACACGAATGTGGCTTTCGGGGCGTTATTCGCCCCGAAAGCCACATTCGTGTCCACCCCACCCCCCACCCGGCTCGGTTCCATTTCGGACACTCGGCCGGTTCGGCTTGTGGGGTGGTGGGCACCGGCTTACCGTCGAAAAGTGCAGTAGGGCACCAGGCGGGGAGACGCCCTTGCGAACGGCCGGTGAGGTTTCCATCCACCTCCGCGGGCACCCGGACGGGGTGGCCATCGCGGTGGTGACCGGCGACCTGGACACCGCGAGCGTGCCCGCGCTGGCCGAGGTGCTCGACGAACTGCTCACCGCCCGCCAGGACTTCGTGCTCGACCTGCGCGGGCTCGGCTTCCTCGGCGTAGCCGGGCTCGAACTGCTCCTGGAGACCGCCCGGCGCGGCGCCCAGCACGGCGTCGCCTGGGCGGTGGTGACCTGGGGCTGCGTGGTGGTCAGGGCGGTCGAGGCGATCGGCGTGGCCGGGGTGCTGCCGGTGCACCCCACCCTGATCGACGCGCTCGCCGAGGTGGAGGCGTGGCGGCGGGCGCACGCCCGCTGAACCGGTTTCACCCGCTCCCCCGCCGGGTAGCCGGATGCGGACCGCCCGAACCCCACCCCAGGGAGCGGCCGAGAGATGACCGACTTCTTCCCGCCCGGCGGGAGCCCGCTGGACCAGTTCCTCGCCCAGTTCTTCGGTGAAGCACCGGCCCGCCGCCCGCATTCGGTGGACCTGACCCGCCTGCTCACCGCCCCGGCCAGGGACCTGATCGCGGAAGCCGCGCGGAAGGCGGCCCGGTCGGGCCTGCCGCACGTCAACACCGAGCACCTGCTGATGGCCGCCGCCGAGGCACCGCCGACCCGGCAGCTGCTGGCGCGCGCCGGTGCCCGGCTCAGCGTGCTGGGCCAGCCGGACGGCGACGAGCCCGACGCGCCCGCGCAGGCCCCGGCGTCACTGGCACCCGGTGCCAAGCGCGCCCTGATCGAGGCACACCGGCTCGCCCGCGGCCTCGGTGCGTCCTACATCGGCCCGGAGCACATCCTGCTCGCACTGGCGGGCGATCCCGACTCCACCGCGGGCGAACTGCTCGGCTCGGCGGGTGCCACCGCACCGGCGCTGCACCGCGCGATGACCGAAGGCGGTGACACCCGGCAGCCCATCGGCCCGCGACTGCCCACACTGGACAAGTACGGCCGCGACCTCACCGAGGCCGCCCGCGCCGGCTCGATCGACCCGGTGGTCGGCCGCGACGACGAGATCGAGCAGACCGTCGAGGTGCTTTCCCGCCGCACCAAGAACAACCCGGTGCTGATCGGCGAAGCCGGGGTCGGCAAGACGGCCATCGTGGAGGGCCTCGCCCAGCGCATCGCCGACGGTGACGTGCCGGACGTGCTCGCCGGGCGCAAGGTGGTCCAGCTGGACCTGACCGCGATGGTGGCGGGCACCCGGTACCGCGGTGACTTCGAGGAGCGGATGAGCGCGCTGCTCGACGAAATCCGCCAGCACCGCGACGAACTGGTGGTCTTCATCGACGAGCTGCACACCGTGGCCGGGGCGGGTTCGTCGGAGGGCTCCCCGGGCGCGGGCAACATGCTCAAGCCCGCGCTCGCGCGTGGTGAACTGCACGTGGTCGGCGCGACCACGCTCGACGAGTACCGCGCCGAGAT
This sequence comes from Amycolatopsis albispora, assembly GCF_003312875.1. Classification (NCBI taxonomy): domain Bacteria; kingdom Bacillati; phylum Actinomycetota; class Actinomycetes; order Pseudonocardiales; family Pseudonocardiaceae; genus Amycolatopsis; species Amycolatopsis albispora. Next base: position 1,142,810 of record NZ_CP015163.1, on the reverse strand, counting down.
CGAGGGCGATGCCGCCCTGGAGCGCCGGTTCCAGCCGATCCTGGTCCCGGAACCGTCCGTTTCGGACACCCTGGCGATCCTGTGCGGCCTGCGCGACCGGTACGAGGCGCACCACGGCATCCGCTACACCGAGGAAGCACTGCACGCCGCCGCGGAGCTGTCCGACCGCTACCTCACCGAGCGGTTCCTGCCGGACAAGGCGATCGACCTGATCGACCAGGCCGGTGCCCGCGTGCGCCTGCGCAGCGGCCGCCGCACCGGCGAGGTCCGCGACCTGGAGGCCGGGCTCGAACGGCTGCTGCGCGAAAAGGACCAAGCCGTCGCCGAAGAGGACTTCGAACGCGCGTCCACCTTGCGCGACGAGATCCGCCGGACACACGAAGAACTGGCCACCGCCCGCCAGGACGGGCGCGGTGGCGTCATCGAGGTGACCACGGACGACATCGCCGAGGTGGTCTCCAGGCTGACCGGCATCCCGGTGCGCCGCCTCACCGAGGACGAGCGGGATCGGCTGCTGCGCCTGGAAGAGCACCTCCACGAGAAGGTGATCGGCCAGGACGAGGCGGTGACCGCGGTCGCCGAGGCGGTCCGCCGCTCGCGTGCCGGGTTCGCCGAACCGGGCCGCCCGTTCGGCAGTTTCCTGTTCCTCGGCCCGACCGGCGTCGGCAAGACCGAACTGGCGCGGGCGCTGGCCGAGGCGCTCTTCGGCGACGCCGAGCACCTGGTGCGCATCGACATGAGCGAGTACGGCGAGCGGCACACGGTGAGCAGGCTGGTCGGCGCACCGCCCGGCTACGTCGGGCACGAGGACGCCGGGCAGCTGACCGAGGCCGTGCGGCGGCGGCCGTACTCGGTGGTGCTGCTCGACGAGGTGGAGAAGGCGCACCCCGAGATCTTCAACGTGCTGCTGCAGGTGCTCGACGACGGCAGGCTCACCGACACCCGCGGCCGTACCGTCGACTTCGCCAACACCGTGCTGATCATGACCAGCAACCTGGGCTCCGAGCTGATCACCAGCGCCACGCGCGGCGCACTGGGCTTCGCCCCCGCCGACGAGGACGACACCGAGAAACCGTTGCGGGAACGCCTGATGCGGCGCCTGCGCGAGTCGTTCCGGCCGGAGTTCCTGAACCGGATCGACGAGATCATCGTCTTCCGCAAGCTGGCCAGGGAACAGCTGGAGCAGATCACCGAGCTGATGCTGGAGCGCACCCGGCGCCGCGCGCACGCGCAGCGCATCGAGCTGGAGTTCACGCCGGAAGCCGTGGGGTGGCTCAGCCGCGCTGGTTACCAGCCCGAATACGGCGCCCGCCCGATGCGCCGCGCGATCCAGCGCGCGGTGGACAACCGGCTGTCCGACCTGGTGCTCAGCGGTGAGCTGTCGCCGGGGTCCCGCGTGCGGGTGGACGAGCGCGACGGCGAGCTGACCTTCGACGTGGCCGCACTGACAGGAGGAAAACCCGCGTGAGACCGCAGCGACGTGTCATGGTGTTCGCCCCGTCCCCGCAGCTGACGGTGACCATCGAGGAACTGGACGGCATTCCGGAACTGCACCTGCACGCCGGCGGGCAGGGCGTGTGGCAGGCACGCATGGTCGTCTCGCTCGGGGTGCCCGCGGTGCTCTGCGCGGCGCTCGGCGGGGAAACCGGCGACCTGCTCAAGCACCTGATCCCCAACGAGGGCATCGAGCTGGTCACGCAGGAGGCCCACTCCCGCAACGGCGGTTACGTGCACGACCGGCGCGACGACCGCCGCGATCCGGTGGTCGAGGCGCCCGGCGAACCGCTTTCGCGGCACGAGCTGGACGGGTTGTACGAAAAGGCGCTGGTGGAGGGGCTGCGGTCGACCACGGTCACGCTCAGCGGGCCGTCCAGCGGGCAGCCGGTACCCGCCGACATGTACCGCAGGCTGGCCACCGACCTGCGGGCGAACGGCTGCCTGCTGGTGGTCGACCTCTCCGGTGAACTGCTGTCGGCGGCCGTCGAGGGCAAGCCGCAGTTCATCAAGGTCAGCCACGAGGAACTGCTGGAGGACGGGCTGGCCGAGAGCGAGGAACCCGCCGCGCTGGTCGCGGGCATGCGCGAGCTGAGCAGGCGGGCCGACGACGCGTCGGTGGTGGTTTCGCGGGCCGCCGACCCGGCGCTGGCCCTGCTCGAAGGCGAGCTGTTCGAGGTCGAAGCACCGCCGCTGCACCCGATGGATTCGCGGGGCGCGGGTGATTCGATGACCGCCGCGGTGGCCGCCGCGCTCACCGAGGGCGCGTCGCAGCTGGACGCGGTCCGGCTGGGCGCCGCGGCCGGGGCGCTGAACGTGACCCGCCGCGGGCTGGCCACCGGGGGCGGCGACAGCGTCCGCGCGGTCGCCGAACGCGTCGAACTGCGGCGGATGAGGAGCGAGGAGTCCGGATGACGCGCGTGCTGATCACCAACGACGACGGCATCGACTCGCCGGGGCTGGTCACGCTGGCCAGGGCCGCGCTGCGGCACCGGCTCGACGTGGTGGTCGCCGCGCCGCACGAGGAGTCGAGCGGTACCAGCGCCGGGCTGACCGTGCTGGGGGAAGAACCGGTGGCCAAGCCGGTCGAACTCGACGGGCTGCCCGGCGTGCAGTGCCACGCGGTGACCGCGCGGCCCGCGTTCATCGTGCTGTCGGCACGCGGCGGCAGTTTCGGCGACCCGCCGGACGTGGTGCTGTCCGGGGTGAACCGGGGCATCAACGTCGGCCGCGCGGTCCTGCACTCGGGCACCGTCGGCGCCGCGCTCACCGCGGGCATGAACGACCTGCTCGGGCTGGCCGTCTCACTCGAGCACCCGGAGCCGGGCGAGCTGCACTGGGACAGCGCCGAGGAACTGGCCGTGGAGGTCATCCCGCTGCTGCTCGACTCCGCGCCGGGCACCGTGCTCAACCTCAACGTGCCCGCGCTGCCGCCCGCCGAACTGGGCCCGCTCACCCGCGCGTCGCTGGCGTCGGCCGGTTCGGTGCAGACCCGGCTGGAGCAGGCGGGTGAGGCCACCGAGGTGGTGACCACCGTGGTCGACGGCAGCGCCGAGCCGGGCACCGACGCCTACCTGCTGCGGCAGGGCAAGCCCACGGTCACCGCGTTGCGCTCGGTGAGCGAGGACCCGGACTTCACCTGGCCGGCCGGTCGCTGAGGGCACACGCAAGCCAGTGGGGCACCTCCCACGCCGGGAGGTGCCCCACTGGCGCGCTGGAACCTACGCGGACTCGGTCTCGCGGCTCAGTGCCGCTTCGACGGTCTCGTCGATGGTCAGCACCGGCTGCAGACCGGCCGCCTCGATGGCCCTCGGCACCACCCGGCCGGTGGCCACCAGCCGCAGCGGGGTGCCCGCCTCGGCGCACTTCTGCTGGATCTCCACCAGGGCGGCCAGCCCCGAGGAGCCGAGGAAGTTCACCTTGGTGAAGTCGGCGACCACCGGGCGCGGCGGCTTGGCCAGCTCGCGCGCGGTGTCGAACTCGGCGACCAGTGCGGGCACGGTCAGCATGTCGATGTCACCGGACGCGACCACGATCACCGCCGACTCCTCGGCACGGTGTTCCAGCTCCAGCAGCTCGCTGGGCAATGGCACGGGACCTCCCGGGTTTCGGGCTGAACGGAAAGTTTCTCCGCCGGTCTCGGCTGGTCGGGACCGAGCGCGATCGGAAATCCCGGCTGGCTGCTCAACCGGTAGCCCAGATCGTAGCGACCGCACCGGAGCACTGCCATCCGGTACCGGATGCACGAAGTTCCCTCGTCCGGGGTAAGAACGATCACTCGCGCGGGCTGCCTCGGCGGGGGGTGTGGCATTGAGTACGGCGGACAGGGCGCGTACGGTCGGAACCAGCGGTTGAAACCAGCAGCCGACGCACTGGACACGTACCGCATCAGCGTGTCTCCGCCGATCTCCGGGAGTACCGGAGCCGGAAGGAGCGTCCGCCATGACTTTGGCGTTCAGGCGCGACAACCTGACCATCCGGGCCGAGCAGGCCCGCCACCGCCGTACCGTCGCCGTCAGCGGCGAAGTCGATCTCGCCACCAAGCCCGACTTCGACGCCGCGCTCACCGCCGCGCTCGACCCGCCCGCCGAGGTGGTCGTGCTCGACCTCAGCGGCGTGAGCTTCCTCTCCAGTTGCGGGCTGCAGGTCCTGCTGGAACTCCAGGACCGCGCCGACGAGCAGGGCTGCGACCTGCGGGTCGTCTGCGCGAACCGGCCCGTCCGGCGCCCGCTGGAGATCGTCGGGCTCGACCGCAGGCTCCGGCTGTTCACCAGCCGGGAACACGCGCTCAGCTGAGCCGGCCGGCGGCCACCGCCCGTCGCACGGCCGCCACGATCTCGGCGTTGGGCATGCCCTTGAGCACGTATTCGCCGACGCCGGCCTCGCGCATCCGCCTGCGGTGCCCGGCGTCGTCGTAGGCGGAGAAGGCGACCAGCCGCGTGCCGAGCCCGGCCACGCGGCGGGCCACTTCGGCGCCGCCACCGGCGGGCATCCGGACGTCGACGACCGCGACCTCGGGGCGGTGGTGCTCGATCAGCGCCACCGCCTCGTCCACCGTGGCCGCCGCCCCCACCACGGTGAAGTCGCCTTCGGCCTCGAACACGGCCCGCAGTGCCTCGCGGATCAGCAGCTCGTCGTCGGCGATCACCACGGATACGCCAGCCACCCCAGGCACTTCAGCCACCATCCCGCTCATCCCTGGCCGGACCGGGACCGTCCGGGATCCAGCAGCGCACCATCGCGCCCGAACCCGGTTCGCTGATCAGTTCCCACCAGCCGCCGACCGCCTCGGCGCGCTCGCGCATGGCCTGCAGGCCGAAGTGCGTGTCACCGCCGCCGAGCGGGTCGACCACCACGTCGGTGCCGACCCCGTCGTCGGTGATCTCGGTCAGCGTGCCGTGGTCGATCGAGCGGAACCGCACCCGCACGCGGTTCGCCCGCGCGTGCTTCTGCGCGTTGGCCAGCGCCTCGCCGACGATGCGGAAGAGGGTCACCGACGCCTCGGGGGGCGGGTCGTCAGTCAGCTCGACGTCGTCGAGTTCGGTCTCGATGCCCTGCGCGGACAGCTGCCGCAGCTGCGCGCGCACAGCGTCGCCCAGGTCCCGGCCGTCCAGCGCGGGCGGGCGCAACCGCAGCACCAGGTCACGCAGCCTGCCGATGGTCTCGGCGACCGCGGTGTCCAGCGCGCGCACCGCGGGCAGGTGCTCGGCGGGCACCTGCCCGCTGAGCAGCTGCAACCGCATGGACACCGCCGCCATCGCCTGGATGGAGTCGTCGTGCACGTCCCAGGCGATCCGGCGCCGCTCGGCCTCCTGCGCCTCGACCAGGTGGAAGAACAGCCGCCTGCGCTCGACCAGCTCGTTCTCCGCGCGCACGCGCTCGCTGACGTCCCTGGTGACCTTGCCGAAGCCACGCAGCCTGCCCTGGTCGTCGAACAACGCGGTGATCACCACCACCGCCCAGAACCGGCTGCCGTCCTGGCGGACGCGCCAGCCCTCGTCCTCGAACCGGCCCACCTCGGCGGCGACCTCCAGCTCGTGGGCGGGTTTGCCGGCCCGCAGGTCGTCCGGCGGGTAGAACACCGAGAAGTGCTGGCCGATGATCTCGTCCGCGCGGTAGCCCTTGATCCGCTCGGCGCCGGGGTTCCAGGTCGCCACGTACCCACGCGGGTCGAGCATGAAGATGGCGTAGTCCTGGACGCTCTGCACGAACAGGCGGAAGGACTCCCCGGAATACGGGTCCGCCAGCGGATCGGCCTCGGCGGTGTCTTCCCGTTCGTCACGGTCGGACCCGGTCACGGCCGGTGCCCGCAGGTCAGCCATGCCCGTGGGGCGAGGGCAGCCGCATTTCGCACCAGACGACCTTACCCGCGCCCCGCGGGCGCACTCCCCACCGTTGTGACAGCCGTTCCACCAGCGCCAGTCCCCAGCCCCCGTCCGGGCCGCCCGCCTTCGGCCGCGGCGGCAGCGGGTTGCCGTCCTCGCATTCGATCCGGATGCCGCCCGCGGTGCTGGCGATGCTCAGCTTCGGCGCACCACCGGCGTGGCGCACCACGTTCGCGACGAGTTCCGAGGCGATCAGCGTGGCGTCTTCGAAGGGCAGGGTGCCCTGCCAGGCCGACAGCACGCGCGCGACGAACCGGCGGGCTTCGCCTTCGGCGGTGAGGTCGGCCGGTAGCACCGTGGTCGCCGGAGTGGCCCGCGCTGCCCAGCTCAGCATGCTGTCCATCGTGGTTCATCGTCCCCCGTCCGCCGCAGCTCCGGCTAGACGCAGCGGTCCCCGATCCACTGATGCATTTGCATCAGTCGCCTCAGTCCAGCAGGCCGCGCCGGCGCGCGATGGCGACCGCTTCCAGCCGCGAATGCGCACCCAGCTTCACCAGCGCCCGCTGAGCGTGGTTGCGCACGGTGTTGCGCGCCAGGTGCAGCCGCTGGGTGATCTCCTCGACGGTGGCGCCCTCGGCGAACAGGCGCAGGATCTCGCGCTCGCGGGTGGTCAGCTCGGCGGGCGCGGCCCGCCCGGACAGCCGGTCGATCACCTCGCCGAGCAGCACCGCGTCGAACACCATCTCCCCCGCCGCGGCCCGGCGGATGGCGTCGGCCAGCTGGTCCAGCCCGGCGGTCTTGGCCACCACACCCGAGCCGCCAGCCTCCACCACCCTGGTCGCCACGGCCGCGCTGACCTCGGCGGTGAGCAGCAGGACCTTCGGCGCGGCGGGCAGCTCACGCAGGCGCCCGATCAGCTCGATGCCGTCACCGTCGGGCAGCCTGCGGTCCAGCACCACCAGATCCGGGTTGACCAGCTCGACCTCACGCACCGCGGCGGCCATCGAACCGGCCCTGGCGGCGAGATCGATGTCGCCGATCCCGGCGAAGACGAGTTCCATGGCTTCGGCCACCATGTCGTGGTCTTCCACGAGTACGACACGGATCACCGGCATCACGGGAACGCTACCAGCCGGATCGGCACGCAACCGAAGAGGACGCCAGCCCGGCCGCCGCCGCGCGGACTGGGGTGTCCACAAAGGATTCATTTCGGCCTGCCCGGTCGCGGGCCGCCGGTGACCCGCCGCCACCGCGTGCCGAACTCCTCGTCCAGCGCGGCCGCGGCGACCGCGTTGCGGCCGTGGAGCACGCCGTAGGAGAACGAGCTGTGCCCGTCGCGGTCGGCCGCCACCGCCAGCCGGACCAGTTCCGCCCGCGCGACCACGCTGTCGTGGTGGTCGCCGAGGGTGGACTGCACCGCCTTGACCCGTTTCCGCCAGGTGTTCAGCTTCTTGCCCGCCACCGGGCGCACCGCGTCGGCGGTGTACCGCGCCTGCTTGGCCTTCTTGCGGACCTCGTGCAGCGCCGCGTCCCGGTCCTCGGCGTCTGTGAGTGCCGCGACCGCGCGCCGCAGCCGCCGGTCCGCGCGGTGCACGGCGTGACGCAGTTCCTTCCTGGCCGGGCGGTTCGCCTTGGCGGTCAGCGGCGGGTCGTCGAGCAGCGCGTCGAGCGCCCGGAGCAGTTCGAGGTACCGCGTGCTGTTCAACGCGGTGAGCGCGGCGGCCTTGGCCTGTTCACCGCGTTGTTCGCAGTAGGTGTCGAGATAGGTGGCGACCGGGCCGATGGTCAGTTCCCGCGGCAGCTCGGCCACCTGCTTCGCGAGCCCGGCGTGCAGAACCTCGTTGTCACGCACCGGCCCCAGCTCACCGCCGAGCCACTTGAGTTCCTCGCGCAGCCCTTGTACGGCGTCGCGGTCGAGCACCCGGCGGAACGAGCCGAGGGCGCTGCGCAGCCGCCGCATCGCCACCCGCATCTGGTGCACCGAGTCCTCGGTGTCGCGGCGCACGCCAGCGTCGTGGCGGCGCATGGCGTCCACCTGGGTGCGCAGGTAGTGCAGCACGACTTCGCCCGCGGAAGCCCGCTTCCCGGGCCGCGGGCTCGGCGGTTCCGCGAGCAGGTCGCCGATCAGCCGCCGCAGTTTCGACGGCCATTCCGACGGCACCGCACCGGCGTCGGCGACCAGCTCGGCCAGTACCGCCATGGTCTGGTCATCGGCGTCGGCGGCCAGTTCGAGTTCCAGTTCCCGCCACTGGTCCAGCCGCGCCACCGCCCCGGCCGCCTCGCCGGTCACGTGGTCATCGGTCAGCGTGGCGAGCACGCGGCCGTCCGCGTCGGCCAGCTCCACCGAGTACCGCACGGTGCGCAGACCGGCGATGGCGATCAGCTCCTCACCACGGCTGTGCCCGCGCACCAGCTCCGCGAGTTCCGCCGGGACCTCACCGTCGGATTCGCCCAGCGGCAGGGTGATCTCCTCACGCGCGTCCGGGCCGACGGGCAGTTTCAGGTGCCAGCCGTCGTCCCCGCCGCCGGTGCGCCGCCGCAGCGTCACCCCGGCGCGGATGAGGTCGTAGCGCGGGGTGTCGTAGTAGGTCGCCTCGAGCCGTTCCTCGACCGGATCGGCCTGGCTGGCCACCGGGCCACGCGCACGCAGATCCGGAATGGCGAGGTCCAGCGGGAATTCGAACTTCCGCTCGCGCTCCAGCGCGGTGCGTGTGCTCATCGGTGTCCTCCTGGTCAGCGGGGCAGGGCGCCGGTGGCAGCGAAGTCGGCCCGGCGGGCCACGGAGACCGCCTGGTCGGCGAAGCGGCCGTAGAACCGGGCGAGCAGCGTGGCGTTCACCGCGGCGGGCACGCCGTGCCGCCAGTCCGGTCCGGTCACCTCGGCGAGCACGTGCTGCTGCAGCGCGTCCACCTCGGCGTCGGCCGCGTGCAGTTGCGCGAAGGCCGTGCCCCCGGTTTCCCCGGTTTCGCTGAGGAACACGCACAGGTCGTCGGCCATCGCCGCGGTGCACTCCGCCAGTTGCTCGAAGGCGGGCAGCAGGTCGTCCGGCACCGCCGGGTCGGGGTGCGCCCGTGCCGCCGTTTCCGCGATGTGCCTGGCCAGATCGCCCATGCGCTCCAACCGGTCGGCACAGTAGACGGCGACCAGCACCAGCCGAAGATCACCGGCGACCGGCGCCTCCAGCGCCAGCAGCCGGTGTGCGGTGTGCTCGCATTCGTCCCGGGCGGAGTCGAGCAGGCGGTCGGTGCGCTTCACTTCCGCGGCCAGCGCCGGTTCGTGTTCGAACAGCGCCCGGTTCGCCAGCCGCAACTCGGCCGCCGCCGCGGCGGACAACCGGACCAGCTGGCCGCCCAGCTCCTCGAGCCGGCCGTGAAATCGCTCCCGCACCCGCCTCACCTCGCTTCGGAGGCGAATACCCGATCGGGGCGGTGGCCAAACGGGACCGGGGTTTCACCCGGCGCCACGCTGGCTATCCCTGCCGTCGTGCACACCTTGGACCGAGCCGGGCGGCAGCCGCTGCCCGTGTTCCTCCCGCCCATGCAGGCGAAACCGGGCGCGCTGCCGCCGGTCGCCGAGGACGAGGAATGGGCTTACGAGTTCGACTGGGGCGGCCCGCGCACGCTGGTGCGCGCGCAGGAGGGCCGGGTCACCGTGCGGGAGCGCTCCGGCCGGGTGATCACCGGCGAGTTCCCGGAACTACGCGGGCTCGGTGACGCGCTCGGTGGCACCGAAGTGCTGCTGGACGGCCAGTTGATGGCCTTCGAAGCCGGGCTGCCGAACCCGGCCGCGCTGCGGTCGCCGGGCAAGAACGGCAAGCGCCGCGCGCCCGTCTGGTACCTGCCTTCGGACGTGCTGCACCTCGACGGCACGCCGTGCCTCGATCTGCCCTACCTGCAACGGCGGGAGCTGCTCGCCGATCTCGGCCTGCACGGCCCGGCCTGGCAGACCCCGGAACACCAGCTCGGCAACGGCGGTGCGGCCCTGCGGTCGGCGCTCGGCCGCGGCCTGCCCGGTGTGCTCGCGAAACGGCTGAAAAGCCCGTACCAGCCCGGAAAACGCAGTCCGCACTGGCTGTCGGTGTCCGGCACCGGCGTGCAGGAGGTGGTGATCGGCGGCTGGCGCCCCGGCGGTGGTTCGCGTGCGGCCACCTTCGGCTCGCTGCTGCTCGGCATTCCGCACGGCAGCCGGTTGCGCTACGTGGGCAACGTCGGCACCGGGTTCACCCATCAGGCGCTGGAGGTGCTGGCCCGGCGGCTCGGGCGGCTCGAACGCAAAACCTCGCCGTTCCACTCGGTACCCGGCCCGCAGAGCCGTGACGCGCACTGGGTGCGCCCGTGCCTGGTCGGCGAGGTGGTTTTCCGCGGCTGGACCGACGCGGCCTGCCTGCGCACCCCGCGCTGGCGCGGCCTGCTCCCGGGCAGGGATCCGGACGGTGTCCGCATCGGCGAGTGAGCCCGGCATGAAACCGGGCCGTACTGGGTACCACGAACGGGTGAGCAGCCGTCCGATCGCCGAATCACGTGACGAGCAGCTCGCCCGCAACGTCGCCGAGTTGCTGGGCGAGCTGCGGGTGGCACAGGCGGCGGTGCAGTTCCTGTTCGGCTTCCTGCTTACGGTGGCGTTCACGGACCTGTTCCGCGCCGCCAGCGGGTTCGAGAAGGGCCTGCACCTGGCCGCCGTGCTGCTGGCCGCCACCTCGACCGCGTTGCTCGCCGCTCCCCCGGTCTGGCACCGGATGCTGTTCCGGGAAGGGCGGCGCGAGGACATCCTGCAGATCGGCAACAAGTCCGTGCTGGGCGGGCTGATCTGCCTGGCCGCCGCGGTCACCGCGACGGTTTCGCTGATCGCCAAGGTCATCTTCGGCGCGATCACCATGGCCGTCATCGGCCCGGCGGTCGGTCTGCTGTTCGGCGTGCTGTGGTTCGTGGTGCCCCACCACATTCGCCGCCGTCGCGGTGCCGAACCCGTGCCCGCGACCGACGGCGAATGAGTGGCTCTGTTCTTTGTTCGTCGTTCTTCTATTCGTCGCCGGGCCAGTCGCCGGTGGCCTTGCGGTAGCTCTCGGCTCCCGCGCGGTCGACCGCCGCCTTCACCGCGCCGAAGATGGCGCCCTGCACGGCGGCCGCGATCACCACCTCGGCCCAGCCGTACTTCGCGTCGGTGGCGTCGGGCGCGTCGTCCTCACCGGACACCCGCCGCCAGATCTGCTTGAACAGCATGCTCGCCGCCAGCCCGCCGAGCGAGCTGACCACCATGCCGAGCGGCTTGTACAGCATCTTGTTCATTTCCGGCTCCTGCGGACCAGCAGCAGCACGATCAGCGCCACCAGCGCGGCCCCGCCACCGGCGACCGGCCACGGGTTGCGGCGCACGGACACCGCCGCGTGCTGCGCCTGCTCCTTGGCGCGCGCGGGCACGTTCACCTTGTGCGCCAAGGCTTCCACCGTCTCGCCGAGCTCCTGCCTGGTCAGTTCGATGTCCACGCGCGCCTGCTCGGCGTCGTGCGGGAACTCGGACTTCTTCTTCTCGGTGCTGCTCATGTGTGCACGCTCTCCTTCAGCACCTTGACGTCGGTGCGCACGCTCGACATGGCTTCCTCCGGTACCGGCGGCGTGCCGCGCTTGAGCTGCGCGCGGCCGGCCAGCCCGGCGATCCCGGCCACCACCAGCAGGGCACCGGCCACGATCAACGCGGCGGCCCAGCCCGGCAGTACCACGGCCAGGCCGAGCACCGCCGCCGCCACCAGGGTCACCACCGCCAGCACGGCGATGAACCCGGCGGCACCGGCCAGGCCGGCGCCGGTGCCCATCCGCTTGCCCTTGCGCTGGAGTTCCGCGGTGGCCAGGCGCATCTCGTCGCGGACCAGCCTGCTCAACTGCTCGGACGCGTCCCCCACCAACTGGGAGACCGACCGGTCGTCCTGCGTCATCGTTTTAACCTCCCGTGGGCTGTTGCCGTTCGGCTACCCCGCGCACCAGCCCCTCAATCAGGCCGGTTTGCGCTGTTCGGCCCCGGGTACCCGAGCAACCGCAGGAAACCGAGGAGGAGGCGGGAGGAAAAATGCCGCAGCAAGCCTGGAGCAACAAGCGGGAACGCCAGTACAAGCACATCAAGTCGAGCCAGAAGGAACGCGGTGCCAGTGAGGACAGGGCCGAGGAGATCGCCGCACGCACGGTGAACAAGAACCGCGCGCAGTCGGGGGAATCCAAGCAGGCCAGCAAGTCCTCCAAGCGTGACGTGTCCCCGCAGCACCGCGGCGGGAAGCGGTCCGGCAATCGCCAGGGCCCCGGCGGGCCGACCAAGGAACAGCTCTACAACGACGCGAAGAAGCGCAACATCAAGGGCCGGTCCACGATGACCAAAAAGGAGCTTCAGGACGCGCTGGGCCGCTGAGACTCCCCGGTAGTCGCCGGACACGAATGTGGCTTTCGGGGCGTTTTCCGCCCCGAAAGCCACATTCGTGTTCTCGTCATGCGCGTCGGCTACTGCCCCGGACGCGGGACGTCACCGCGCCACCCGCCGGATTCCCGGCCCCGGCTCTCGATGAAGTCCTCGAACCGTTTCATGTCGCCCTTGACCCGGCGGTCCAGCACGCCGAGCTTGTCAGCGACGTTCTCCACGAACCCCTCCGGATCGATGTCCAGCTGCGCGGTCACCCGCGTCCGGTTGTCGTCGATCCGGTGGAAGGTGATGACGCCGGCGTGCTTCGGCCCGTCGTCGGAGCGCCACGCGACCCGCTCGTCCGGGTGCTGCTCGGTGATCGTGGCGTCGAATTCCCGTTGCGCCCCACCGATGTTCACGCGCCAGTGGGTGTGCGTGTCGTCCAGCTGCCGGACCTCTTCCACGCCTTCCATGAACTGCGGGAAAGACTCGAACTGGGTCCACTGGTTGTACGCGGTGGAAACCGGTACGCCGACTTCGACTGTTTCGGTGATCGTTCCCACGGGCTCTCCTCGATCGCGGTTGCTTACGCGATCCGGGTACCCGGCCTCCGCCCGGTCACACCACTGGCCTGGATGTAGTCCAGCGCGTCCTGCCGGGGGGACTCCTCCAGCACCGTGGTCCACCCATCGGGGACCTCCACGAACGAAGGCCACAGCGAGTAACGGCCTGCTTCGTTCACCAGTACCACGAACCGGCCCCGGGGATCCGCGAACGGATTGCTCATCACCGCCGACCTTCCTGCCCCTCTCGGCTGCCGACCGGCCCGCCCCGACCGGTCTCGACCCACGGTAGGCAGGCGGCGACGCTGGGGCAAAGGCCTGGCCGGGGTTCGCTGTCCACCCCTCGGCCACCCGCGAGTAACTCGGCGTTGTCTTCGCTGGTCAGACCGCCGCGCCGAGTTCGCCGGCGAGCAGCCGGTCGGCCCGCTTCGCGGTGATGTACGCGATCGCCTCACTGCGCCAGGTGGCGGGCAGGGCCACCCGCCATCCGCGCGGCACGTCCACGTACGACGGCCACAGCGAGTGTTCACCGCACGCGCTCTCCAGCACCAGGAAGCGCGCGCCGGGATCGTCGAGGAACGGGTCCACCGGCACCCCTCAGGAGGCGCACTTCTGGTCCGCGAGCGCCGGTGACTCCCAGCCCGCGGCACCCCGTTCCCGCGCCCGCCGCTGCTTGTCGGCGCGCTCCGACCGCGGCAGCTGCGCGTAGGCCACATCTCTGACCAGCGAATGACCGAAGGCGTAGGCCGCCTCGCCCGCCCCGGCCAACCGGGCGCGGCGCAGGAACTCCAGCCGCTCCAGGTTCGCCAGCGAGCGCGCGACCTCGGCCTGGTCGCGTCCGCCGACCGCGGCCACCGACGCCGGCGTGACCGGCTCGCCGACCACCGAAGCGTCCAGCAACACGGCCTTGTCCACTTCGGGCAGCGTGTCCAGCCGGGCGGCGATCACGCTGTGCACCGCCTGCGGCAGCGGCAGCTGACCGCGTTCGGAGTCGGGCCAGTCCCCGCTGCGCAACCGGTCGGCCAGCGCGCGGGCGTACTCCACGGCGAACAGCGGGTTGCCGCCGACCCGCGCGGCCAGTGCCCGGCAGAACTCGGTGAGCGAGTCCTGCACGATCGGGTCCTGCTCGGCGTCGGTGTCGTCCCCGGCCACCAGGTCACGCAGGATGCCGGTGATCGCGGTGTCGGACAGCGGATCCATCGTCGTGGTGGTGGCGTGCCGCCGCCCGCCGCCCCAGCCGGGACGACGCTGCAGCAGTTCCGGGCGCGCGGTGGCCACCACAAAAAGCGGTACCGGCGCGGCGTGGTCGGACAGCGCGTCGACGAAGTCCAGCAGTTCGTCGGTGGCCCAGTGCAGGTCCTCCAGCACCACGAGCACCGGGCCGGCCACCGCGACGGCCTCCAGGAACCGGCACCACGCGGCGAGCATCTGCCCCGGATCGGCTGGCCGCTCCCCCAGCCCGGCGAGACGGCACAGGTTCTCCCGCATCCACGCGGCCGCTTCGGCGGGTACCGCGAGCCCGTCGATGGCGGCGGCGACCTTCTCCCGCACCACCCCGGCCGGGTCGCCCGCGGCGAACCCGCAGTGCTCGCGCAGTACTCCGGTCAGCGCCGCGTACGGGGCTTCGGCGGTGAAGGGCTGGGTGTTGCCGGTCAGCACGGCGGCGATCTCACCGCGCTCGGCGGCCTGCCTGCCGAACTCGGTGAGCAGCCTGCTCTTGCCGATCCCCGGCTCACCCAGCATGGTCACCAGGTGCGGGCGCCGCCAGCCGCGAACCTGGCCGAGCAGGCTGCGCAGCACCTGGAGTTCGTGGTCGCGGCCGACCAGGCGGCCGGGACCGGCCTGCGGTGCGGCGATCGACCGCGGCGCGGGAGCCACGGCCAGTGCGCCGCGCCCGCCGCCCGGCACCGGCGCGTAGGTGATGGCTTCCTCGGTGGCGCGCCGGGTGGTGTCGCAGACCAGGATGTCGCCGTCCGGCACCGTGGTCAGCAACCGCGCGCAGCCGTCCATCACCGTGCCGGTCACCACCGGCGGCACGTCGCAGCCCGCCGCGCCGTAGCGCACCAGCGCGCTGCCGGTCGCCACCGCCACCCCGACGCTGATGCCGTCGGCCGCGCGGCCGCCCAGTTCGGGGATTTCGTCGGCCAGGAACCGGTCGCGGATGGCCAGCGCCGCCCGCACCGCGCGCTCGGCGTCGTTCTCGTGGTTGCGCGGGACGCCGAACAGCAGCAGGTACATCGGCCCGATCGAGCCGCCGGCCACGCCGTCGAACCGCCGGACCTCACCGTCGAGGATCGCGCCGATGCCCCGCATCGCTTCGTCGACGTCCTCCGGGTCGGCCCCTTCCATGCCGGGGCCGAGGTGCGCGGACACCAGGACCGCGCTGACGTTCTTGCGTTCGGCCCTGGCATCGGACGTTTCGGGCGGCGGCATCCGCACGGCGGTCACCGGAGCGGCCGCCACTGTTTCGGTACTGGTCCCAGTGGGGTCGGCCGGGGTTTCGCGGCGCACCGGCGGTTCCGGGGACACGCGGCGCTGCCCGGGAATCGGCCGGGCGGCGGCACTCACGGTATTCACGGTGGTCACGCGGATCTGCCCGGCCGGCACCCCGGGCACGGTGAGCGCGGCGTCCTGGTTGAGGATCATCCGCTGCAGTTCGCGCAGTTCACGGCCGGGCTCGATGCCGAGGCCGTCCACCAGCATCGCGTAGGTGCGGCGGTAGACGTCGAGCGCGTCGGCCTGCCTGCCGGACCGGTAGAGCGCGAGCATCAGCTGCCCGCACAGCCGCTCGCGCAGCGGTTCGGCGGCAACGACCTCTTCGAGTTCGGCGATCACTTCGTGGTGGCGCCCGCAGCTCAGCTCCGCCTCGAACCGGTCCTCCAGCGCGACCAGCTTCAGCTTCTCCAGCGCGGCCAGCTCCGGCCAGGCGATCCCGGTTTCCACCAGGTCGGACAGCGCGGGCCCGCGCCAGAAGCCGAGCGCCTCGCGCAGGGTGCGGGCGGCGGGTTCGGCCAGTCCGTCGGCCAGCTCGGCGCGGCCGCGCTCGGCCAGGGTCTGGAAGTGGTGCAGGTCCACCGAATCCGGGTCAACGCGGAGCAGGTAACCGGGGGCGTGGGTGAGCAGCATCGGGGTGCGGCCGGGGGCGTGCGGGCGGGAGGCCAGCGTGCGGCGGATGCCGGAGACCGCGTTCTGCACCATCTTGCGGCCGGTCGACGGCACGCCGTCGGCCCACAGCGCCTTGACCACGTGGCTGGTCGGCACCACGTTGTTCGCGTGCAGCAGCAGGTAGCCCAGCACGGCCCGCTGCTTCACGCCGCTCAGTTCCACCGGCGGCCCGTCGTCGACTATCTCCAGCGACCCGAGAACGCAGAACCTCACGAACATTCACCCCGACTCCGGCCGGCCAAACTCGAAAAACTTTCACGATCGCCGGACTTCCGGCATTCCGGACCGAAATCCGCTTCCCGGGCGGTTGCCGGGTCGCCGATCAATCGCTTGTGGCGATTAACCGGCAGCCTCGGCAGCGGAGTCGCCGCGGCGTCCTCCGCGCCCACCGAGCGGGCCCCAGTCCCTCGACTCAGGTAACTGCTCGAGTGCACCTATAGTCACACATGAGTCACTCCGCAGGTACTGCGGAACTCCACAGGTCGATCCACAGAGATGTTGGGAACTATCCGCCGCGACCGGCGTAACAGCGTCACAGAAGGGCCCGGATCCCCTTGAACACCAAGGAAAACCCAGGAAAACCGGCGACGGCGGCCAGGCCGGGCGAGCTGCGGCGTCGCCACAGTGGATGATCACGAACGGTAGCGGTCACGCACTGGCGGTGACCCGCCCGCGGGACTGCGGACCTCCCGGGGCGCCCCGGGTGGCGCCGAGGAGGGGGGCAACCTTAAGTGCATGTTAATTCGCCACACGGGCTGACCCGCTCGCCTAAGATACAGATTGCCCAAACCGGTCCGGTCGCGCAGTTCGGCCCGCCAGCGGGAGGTGTCCATTAATGCGCTCTAACGCGAAACACGCACGCAACACAGTGAACACCGTCGCGCCCGATCTCGCAGCTTCGACGGCGAGAATCACACTTTCCGCCGCGTCCGGCCGTGCTACGCGCCCCGCACCTCCGCACGGCAGGCGAACACCCGGGGACTGACCAGGTGCGGGGGCACCTTGACAGTCATCCGGACGCGGTGACATGGTCCATCACGAACCTGTCGGACAGCCGGACAGGACGCGGGAGGTAACCGTGGAGGGTTCCACCCAGCAGGTGCCGCGGCTTCGCGGGCGCGCCGAGCAGGTGTGCGCCATCGGCCGCCACCTCGACGCGGTCGCCGCCGGCCGTCCCGCCATCACCCATCTGAGTGGCCTCCCCGGCTGCGGGAAGACCGCCCTGCTCACCGTGGCCACCGCCGAAGCCCGCAGCCGCGGGTTCCGCGTGCTGACCGCGCGCTCGGCCCGGCTGGAACGCGACTTCGTCTTCGGTGTGGTCCGGCAGCTGCTGGAGAGCACGGTGTTCGAAGCCTCCCCCGAAGACCGCGCGCGCCTGCTCGGCGGGCCCGCGGCGTTCGCGGTCGAAGTGCTGGAGGCCGGGCCGTCGGCCACCGCGGTGGACCTGCACTCCACCTTCCACTCCCTGTGGCACCTTTCGCGGTTCCTCGCCGAGGGATCTCCGCTGCTGCTGGTGATCGACGACCTGCACTTCGCCGACTCGCTGTCCACGCAGTGGCTCGACTACGTCTCGCGGCGGCTGTCCGGCCAGCGCATCGGCATCCTCACCGCAGGCACCCAGGATGCCCGTGGTGCCGAGCCCGGCCCGTACGGCAAGGCACCCGGGGTGACCGGGGCCGAGCAGCTGGAGGTCGGCGGCCTCGACGCCGCGGCGATCACCGAGCTGGTCACCGACGCGCTCGGTGACCACGTCTCCCCCGAGTTCGTCCGCACCTGCCACACCGTCACCGCGGGCAATCCCGCGCTGCTCGAAGGCCTGCTGCGCTCGTGCCACGGCGCGAGCGGCGAACGGCTGGACCCGTGCCGGTTCGGCGCGCGGGAACTGGCCACCACCATCTACCACCGGCTGGAGCAGGAGGACACCGCGCTGGTGGCGCTGGCGCAGGCGATCGCCGCGCTGGAGGGCACCGACACCGATCTCGAGCTGGCCGCGGCCGTCGCCGGGCTGCCCGCGTCGGCCACCTTCTGGGCCGCGCGGCGGCTGCGGGAGATGGGCCTGCTCGCCGACACCGAAACGCTGACCTTCACCGAGCGCGGCATCCAGGCCGCGATCGCCTGCCGCCTCACCCCGCAGGACCTGCACACCGCGCACGCGAAGGCGGCGCGCTTCCTCAACGGCGTGCACGCGCCGTGCGCCAGGGTCGCCGCGCACCTGCAGGAAACCCGGCAGGTCGGGCAGGACTGGGCGGTGCACACCCTGCTCACCGCGGCCCGTGAGGCCATCGCCGACGGCGACCCGAACACCGCGGTGGTGCACCTGCGGCGCGTGCTGCACGAGCCGCTGCCCGCCGCGCAGCGCGACGAGGTGCTCTACGAACTGGGTGCCGCGGAGATCCACGCCGACCCGCCCGCCGCCGTGCACCATCTGTCCATGGTGGAGTCCGAGACCGCCGATCCCCGGCGCCAGGCCGGGATCGCCGCGCTGCTGGCCGGCGCACTGTCCGAATGCGACAGGTTCCGCGAGGCACTGAACGTGCTGCAGCACGCGGTGGACCGGCTCGACCCCGAGCACCCGGAACTGGCGTCGGAACTGGAAACCGAGATCCTCTACCTGTCGCGGCACGACCCGCACACCGCGACCACGGTGCCGCAGCGGCTGGCGAACCTGAGGCGCCGCAACAGTTCCACCCCGCAGGCGCGGCGGCGGCTGAACGCCTTCGTCGCCGAGCACGGCGCGGTGGCGCTGGACCACATGTCGGCCGCGGCGCTGCGCAGGCTGGCGCTGGACTCCACGCCGCCGGGCCC
Organism: Amycolatopsis albispora; assembly: GCF_003312875.1. Classification (NCBI taxonomy): domain Bacteria; kingdom Bacillati; phylum Actinomycetota; class Actinomycetes; order Pseudonocardiales; family Pseudonocardiaceae; genus Amycolatopsis; species Amycolatopsis albispora. The sequence goes on along the minus strand of NZ_CP015163.1, from coordinate 1,124,078 downwards.
GCTGACCGATCTCGGCGAGCTGCGCGCGTTCGGCGCGGTGGTCGGCGCACTGTCCAATTTGGAGGAGTACGACCTCGCGCTGCAGATCTGCGAGGAGGTGCTCGACGACCGCAGGCGCAGCCTGCCGCTGGCCACCGGGCTGGCCAGCGCGTACTGCGCGGACATCCGGTACCAGACCGGCCAGCTCACCGCCGCCCGCTCGGACGCGCAGGCCGCGCGCGACCGGCTGGAGGCCTTCGAGATCCGCCGCGGCATCATCCCGGCGCTGCTCGACGGCACCGAGATGCGCCTGGCCGCGGTGCAGCACGACACCGAGGCCGCCGAGCGGCTGCTGGCGCGGCACCGGCACATCTCGAAGACGACCTACCTGCGCACCTGCATGGCGCTGCACGGGCGCGGCCTGCTGCACGCGTCGCTGGGCAACCACACCGCCGCGCTGACCGACCAGCTCGACTGCGGGCGGCGGCTGGAGCGGTTCGGGTACGTCGACCACCCGCAAATCCCGTGGCGGGTGCCCGCCGCGCTGGCCCAGTTCCAGCTCGGCAACCACGAAGAGGCGATCCTGCTGGCGAAAACGCAGCTCGCCTTCGCCAGGAAGCGCGGACTGCCGCGCACGCTCGGCATCGCACTGCACACGGCGGCGACGGTCACCGAGGACGCACGCTCCACCGAGCTGCTGACCGAGGCCGTCGAGGTGCTGGGCCGCTCGCAGGCGAAGCTCGAGTTCGCGCAGGCGCAGGCGGAACTGGCCGTGCGACTGGGCGGCAACGGCGGGCACGAGCAGGCGGCGACCATGCTCAACCAGGCCATGTCCACCGCCACCAGCTGCGGCGCGATCGCCCTGGCCGGGCGGATCCACCAGCAGCTGCACTCACCGGCCACCGCGCAGCCGCAGGTGCTGACCCGGCGCGAGCACAACATCGCCACGCTCGCCGCGCAGGGCAAGAGCAATCCGGAGATCGCGCAGGCACTGGTCCTTTCGCGCCGCACGATCGAGTTCCACCTGACCAACATCTACCGCAAGCTCGGCATCTCCCGCCGGAACCAGCTCACCCAGTCCCTGGTCGGCTCCACCACCCCGACCCCGTTCTAGGGACCCGATGTCACGAATGTGGCTTTCGAGACGCCAAACGTCTCGAAAGCCACATTCGTGACACCTCGCCCGACCCCGTTCTAAGGGGAGACGATCGTGGTCAGGGTGCGTTCGACCTGGTCCAGGTGCGTGGTCATGGCCGCCCCGGCCGCATCCGGTTCGGCGGCCCTGATCGCGGAGACGAGTTCCTCGTGTTCCCGGTTCGACCGCTCCCGCCGGTCCCCCAGCTTGTTCAGGAAGAACGACTGCTGCCGCAGCGCGTCCCGGATTTCCTCGATCACCTTCGCGAACACGGGATTCCCCGAAGCCTGCGCCACGCTGATGTGGAACAGCGTGTCCAGCGCGACCCACGCCGTGTCGTCGGTTTCGCGCCGCATGCGCTCGGTCAGCTCCCCGAGCCGGTCGAGGTCTTCGGCGCTGCGGCGGCGGGCGGCGAAGGCGGCCACCGGGATCTCCACGTGCCGCCGCACTTCGAGCAGGTCCCGCGCGGAGTACGAGCCGAAGATCGGGTTCTGCGCCGCGCCCGCCGCCTGCACGTAGGTGCCCTTGCCGGTGCGCGACACGGTCAGCCCGAGCGCCGCCGAAGCCCGCAGCGCCTCCCGGATCACCGACCGGCTGACCCCGAAGGTCTGCGCCAGCGCCGCCTCGGCGGGCAGCTTGTCCCCCACGCCGTACTCGCCGCGCTCGATGGCGCCGCGGATCTCGCCGAGCACGGCCTCCATCGCGGTCACCCGGCGCGGTGGCACCGCCCCTGTCCGCCTGTCTGACAGGCTCATGGCGATACAACCTGACACGCGCACCCACCGGTGTCAACCAGCATTCCGACAGCTTGCTCTCAGGATTTCGTCATGTTCGGTCCATAACCTCGAACCGGACATTCGTTACCGAGCGCGCCGAGGAGATCCATGACGCCGCCCGCCCGCACCTCGCCGGCCGACACCATCGCCGGCTTCGCCGCGCTGACCACCGGCGTGGCGCTGATCGCCCTGCTGCACGTGCTGCCCGGCACCGCGGACATCAGCCCGGTCCGGCGGACGATCAGCCAGTACGCGCTCACCGACAGCCGCTGGATCTTCGACCTCGGCGTGGCGCTGGTGGCGGTCGGCTCGGCCGTGCTGTTCTACGCACTCGTCCGGCGCGGGCTGATCGAGCGGTTCTCCGCGGCGAGCGTGTTCGGCGGGCTGTGGACGGTGAGCCTGCTGCTGATCGTGGCGTTCCCGAAGACGAACTGGGCGATCGGCCCGAGCCTCGGCGGCACCATCCACCGGTACGCCAGCGTGGTCGCCTTCGTCGCGTTGCCGCTGGCCGTGATCTTCGGCGCCCGTACCGTGTTCCGGCACTCGCCGTTCGCGCGGCGGCTCGCGGTGTTCTTCGGGATCACCTCGCTGCTGTGGTTCGGCCTGATCCTGCTCGGCGTGGTCAACATGCTGGCCGGCGGCGAGCCGTGGTGGACCTTCGTGCCGCTGGGCCTGGTGGAGCGGCTGATGGCGCTGAACGAGATGTTCGCGATCGCCGCACTCGGCTTCGGCGCGCTGCGGGCGCAGCCGGTCGCCGAGCGCATGACGCAGGTCACACCCAAGAGCGAACCGGTAGCGGTAACTTCCTAAGCGCTTGCTTAGCGCGGCGGCCGGGCGCATGCTCGAAGCCGTCGCGCTTTCGTACTCGCTTGCAGGAGGTACCAGTGACCCAGTCCCCTTCCCGAGTCGCGATCGTCACCGGCGCCGGTCGCGGCATCGGCGCGGCGGTGGCCGCGCGGCTGTCCGCGGACGGTTTCGCCGTCGGACTGCTGGACTTGGACGCCGACGCCGTCACCAACGGCGCCGAAACGCTGACCGCGGGCGGTGGCCGCGCCCTCGGCGTCGGCCTCGACGTCAGCGACACCGAGCAGGTGGAGCGCGCGGTCGAGCAGGTGGCCGCCGAACTCGGCCCGCCGACCGTGCTGATCAACAACGCCGGCATCACCAGGGACAACCTGCTGTTCAAGATGACCGACCAGGACTGGGACTCGGTCATCGGCGTGCACCTGCGCGGCTCGTTCCTGATGAGCCGGGCGGCCCAGAAGCACATGACCGAGCAGGGCTGGGGCCGCATCGTCAACCTGTCGAGCACCTCGGCGCTGGGCAACCGCGGGCAGGTCAACTACTCCGCGGCGAAGGCGGGCCTGCAGGGCTTCACCAAGACGCTGGCCATCGAGCTGGGCAAGTTCGGCGTCACCGCGAACGCGATCGCGCCGGGCTTCATCGCCACCGACATGACCGCGGCCACCGCCGAGCGCGTGGGCATGAGCTTCGAGGACTTCAAGAAGGCCGCCGCCGAGCAGATCCCGGTGCGCCGCGTCGGTGAGCCCGCCGACATCGCGAACCTGGTCTCGTTCCTGGTCAGCGACGGCGCCGGGTTCATCTCCGGCCAGGTCATCTACGTCGCCGGCGGACCGAAGGACTGAGGCCGATGCGTACCTTTCCCGACGTAGACGCCTTCGAAGCCGCGGTCGGCGAGCACCTCGGTTACAGCGACTGGACCACCATCACCCAGGAGCAGGTCCAGCAGTTCGCCGACGCCACCGGCGACCACCAGTGGATCCACCTGGACACCGAGCGGGCCGCGGCCGGGCCGTTCGGCGGCACCATCGCCCACGGTTACCTCACGCTGTCCCTGATCCCCCAGTTCGGCCAGGGCATCTACCGCGTGGAGAACCTGTCCATGGGCATCAACTACGGCCTGAACAAGGTGCGGTTCCCGCAGCCGGTCCGGGTCGGCTCGAAGGTGCGCGCCGGTGCCGAGCTGGTCGAGGTGACCGACGTGCCCGGCGGCAAGCAGGCGGTGGTGCGGTGGACCATCGAGATCGACGGCGAGGCGAAGCCGGCGTGCGTGGCCGAAACCGTCGCCAGGCTGATCCGCTGAGCCCCACCGGGCGGCGTGGCGGCCACCCCGCTGTACGCCATACCGACTAGTCGGTACGCTATCCGGACCGGACCGATTCGACAGGAGAGCAGATGGCCACCCGCGAAGACCTGCCCGGACTCGATCTCGAGCGCCTGCGCGCGCACGTGGACGAGCGGCTGCCCGGACTGCTTTCCGGGCCGCTGCACGGCACCGTGGTCCAGGGTGGCCGGTCCAACCTCACCTACGTGGTCGGCGACGGCACCGGCCAGTGGGTGGTCCGCCGCCCGCCGCTGGGGCACGTGCTGCCCACCGCGCACGACATGGCGCGCGAGCACCGGGTGATCACCGCGCTGCACCCGACCCCGGTGCCGGTGCCGGAAACCCTGCTGCTGTGCCAGGACACCGAGGTGCTCGGCGCGCCGTTCTACCTGATGGAGTTCGTGCCGGGCACGCCGTACCGCAGCCGCGAGGAGATGGTCGCGCTCGGCGAGCAGCGCACGCGCGACATCGCGCTGGCGCTGGTGGACACCCTGGTCGAGCTGCACGCGGTGGACCCGGACGCGGTGGGGCTGGGCGATTTCGGCCGTCCGGACGGCTTCCTGGAGCGGCAGCTGCGGCGGTGGAAGAAGCAGCTGGACGCCTCGCGCAGCCGGGAGGTCCCCGGGATCGACCGGCTGCACGACCGGCTGGCCGCGGCGGTGCCGGTCTCGCCGCCGCCGACCGTGGTGCACGGCGACTTCCGGCTGGACAACGTGCTCGTCGGGGCCGACGACCGGATCAACGCGGTGCTGGACTGGGAGATGTCCACCCTCGGCGACCCGCTCACCGACGTGGCGCTGCTGCTGGCCTACGCCGAGCGGGACGCGGTGAACCTCGGTTTTGTCTCCAGCGCCACGTCGGCGCCCGGTTACCCGAACTCGGACGAGGTGGTCTCCCGGTACGCCGAGCGCTCCGGGCGGGACGTGTCGAAGCTGAACTGGTACGTCGGATTCGCGTTCTTCAAGCTCGCGGTGATCCTCGAAGGCATCTACTTCCGCTTCACGCAGGGGAAAACGGTGGGCGAGGGCTTCGAGAAGGTCGGCGCGGGCGTGGCTCCGCTGGTCGCACACGGCAACGAGATTCTCAAAGAGGAGAAGTGACGATGGAATTCGCCTACGACGCGAAGACCGAAGAACTCCGGGAGCGGCTGCTGTCCTTCATGGACGAGCACGTCTACCCCGCCGAGCCGGTGTTCGAAGAACAGCTCGCCGAGCGCGACAGCGAGTGGACCAGCGTGCCGATCGTCGAAGAGCTCAAGGCCGAAGCGCGGCGGCGCGGGCTGTGGAACTTCTTCCTGCCCGGCGAGCACGGCGGCGGCCTGACCAACCTGCAGTACGCGCCGCTGGCCGAGATCACCGGGCACAGCCCGCGGCTGGCGCCCACCGCGCTGAACTGCGCCGCGCCGGACACCGGGAACATGGAAGTACTGACCATGTTCGGCAACGAGCAGCAGCGCAAGCAGTGGCTGCAACCGTTGCTGGACGGTGAGATCCGCTCGGCGTTCGCGATGACCGAGCCGGACGTCGCCTCGTCCGACGCGCGCAACATCTCCACCCGCATCGAGCGCGACGGCGACGAGTACGTGATCAACGGCCGCAAGTGGTTCATTTCCGGCGCGATGAACCCGAACTGCCAGATCTTCATCGTGATGGGCAAAACCGATCCGGACGCCGCCCCGCACCGGCAGCAGAGCATGATCCTGGTGCCGCGCGACACGCCGGGCCTGGTCGTCAAGCGCGGCATGAAGGTGTTCGGCTACAGCGACGGCGACCACGGCGGGCACGCCGAGGTCGTGTTCGAGAACGTGCGCGTGCCAGCGGAAAACCTGCTCGCCGAGGAGGGCAGCGGGTTCGCCATCGCGCAGGCACGGCTCGGCCCCGGCCGGATCCACCACTGCATGCGGTTGATCGGCATGGCCGAGCGCGCGCTGAAGCTGATGTGCGAGCGCACGCTTTCCCGGTCCACCTTCGGGAAGCCGATCGCGGAGCAGGGCGTGGTGCAGGACTGGATCGCCGAGTCGCGCGTGCGGATCGAGCAGTTGCGGTTGCTGGTGCTGAAAACCGCGTGGCTGATGGACACCGTGGGCAACCAGGGCGCGCACACCGAGATCCAGTCGATCAAGATCACCACCCCCGCCTCGGTGGAGTGGATCATCGACAAGGCCATCCAGGCCCACGGCGCCGGCGGGGTCAGCCAGGACTTCCCGCTGGCCGAGCTGTGGATGTCGGCGCGCATGCTGCGCCTGGCCGACGGGCCGGACGAGGTGCACAAGCGCTCGCTGGCCCACCGCGAACTCAAGCAGTACCGGACGGAGGGCGCGAAATGAGCCTGACCGCCGACGAGCTGCGGGAGCGGACCAGGAAGCTGCTCGCCGAGCACGACTTCAGCGACCGCCTCGCCTTTCTCCGTGCGCGCTTCGACGCCGGGCTCGCCTGGGTGCACTTCCCCGAAGGCCTCGGCGGGCTCGACGCACCGAGGGCACTCCAGTCCGTTGTGGACGCCGAGCTGGCCGAAGCGGGTGCGCCGGACAACGATCCGCGCCGCATCGGCATCGGGCTCGGCATGGCCGCGCCGACCATCCTGCGCTTCGGCACCGACGAGCAGCGCAAGCGCTACCTGCGTCCACTGTGGACCGGTGAAGAGGTGTGGTGCCAGCTGTTCTCCGAGCCGGGCGCCGGTTCGGACCTGGCCGCGCTGGGCACGCGTGCGGTGCGCGACGGGGACAACTGGGTCGTCACCGGGCAGAAGGTCTGGACCTCGAGCGCGCACACCGCCCGCTTCGCGATCCTGGTCACCCGCAGCAATCCCGACGTGCCCAAGCACCAGGGCATGACCTACTTCATCTGCGACATGCACGCACCCGGCGTGGAGGTGCGGCCGCTGCGGCAGATCACCGGTGAGGCCGAGTTCAACGAGGTCTTCCTGACCGAGGTCCGCATCCCGGACGCGAACCGGCTCGGCGAGGTCGGCGACGGCTGGCGCGTCGCGCAGACCACGCTGATGAACGAGCGCGTCGCGATCGGCGGGCACGCCATCCCTCGTGAGGGCGGCATGATCGGCATCGCGGCGAAGCTGTGGCGCGAGCGGCCGGAGCTGCGCACCCCGGAACTGCACGACCGGCTGCTGCGGCTGTGGGTGCGGTCCGAGGGCGTTCGCCTGGCCGGGACGCGGCTGCGCCAGCAGCTCGCGGCGGGTTCACCCGGCCCGGAGGGTTCGGCGATGAAGCTCGCCTTCTCCACGCTGAACCAGGAGATTTCCGGGCTGGAACTGGAAATGCTCGGCGAGGAAGGGCTGCGCTACGACGACTGGACGATGCGCCGTCCGGACAAAGTGGACTTCACCGGCCGCGAGGCCGGGTACCGCTACCTGCGTGCCAAGGGGAACTCCATCGAGGGCGGTACCTCGGAGATCCTGCGGAACATCATCTCGGAGCGGGTGCTCGGGCTGCCGTCCGAGCCGCGCGTGGACAAGGACGTCGCCTGGAAGGACCTGCCCCGATGACCGCGGACCTGCTGTACTCCGACGTCGAGGAAGACCTCCGGGCGAGCGTGCGGTCGCTGCTGGCCGATCACTGCGAGCCCGCGGCGCTGCTGAAGCGGGCCGAAAGCACCGAACCGTACGACCTGAAGCTGTGGCGGTCGCTCGCCGCCGACCTGGGTGCCGCCGGGCTCCAGGTGGCGGAGGACCGCGGCGGTCAGGGCGCGTCGGCGCGGGAAATCGCGCTGGTCATGGAGGAACTGGGCCGGAGCGTGGCGCCGGTGCCGTTCCTGGGCAGCACCGTGCTGGCCACCAACGCGCTGCTCGCCAGTGGCACGGACCACGAACTGCTGGGCAAGCTCGCCTCGGGCGCCGCGACCGCCGCGCTGGCCGTGCCGCTGTCCACCGGGCCGGACCGCGTCAAGTCCACTGTGGACGTCTCGGACGGGGTGCTGACCGGCCGGGTGGGCACGGTCGCGGACGCCTCGGTGGCGGACTTCCTGGTGGTACCGGCGGGCGACGGTCTGTACATTGTGGACACCGGGTTCACCGTGTCGGAGCTGGTTTCACTGGACCTGACCAGGCGCGTTGCCGACGTGACGCTGTCGGGCGCGCGGGGCACGGCGATCGCCACCGGCGCCGCGGCGGCGGAGGCACTGACCGCGGCGCTGACCGCCGGGGCCGCGTTGCTGGCGTCGGAGCAGCTGGGACTGGCGGACTGGTGCCTGGAGGAGACGGTGCGCTACCTGAAGGGGCGCTACCAGTTCGGGCGGCCGGTGGGCTCGTTCCAGGCGCTCAAGCACCGGCTGGCGGACCTGTGGCTGGAACTGGTCTCGGCCCGTGCCGCGGCGCGGTACGCCGCCGACTGCCTGGCGCGGCGGGACCCGGACCTGCCGGTGGCGGCGGCGGTGGCGCAGGCGCTGTGCTCGGAGGTCGCGGTGCACGCGGCCGAGGAGTGCGTGCAGTTGCACGCCGGGATCGGGATGACCTGGGAGCACCCGGCGCACCTGTACCTGAAGCGCGCGAAGGCGAACCAGATCGCCCTGGGCACCGCCGGACGGCACCGGGCCGCCCTCGCCACCCTGGTGGACCTGCCCTCCTGAGCCGAGCCGGGTGCCCTGGCGGCCGCCGCGTCGGCCCGTGTCACGAATGTGGCGCGGGCTCAAGCGGTGGTTGCAACGGGGGACTGTCCGGACAGTACTCGGTTGAGGGATTGGGCTGGGGTGAGCCAGCCCAGGGTGTGGCGGGGGCGTTCGTTGAGTTCGGCGGCGACGGCGGCGAGGTCGTCGGCGGTGTGCCTGGTCAGGTCGGTGCCTTTGGGGAAGTACTGGCGGAGCAGGCCGTTGGTGTTCTCGTTGGTGCCGCGTTGCCAGGGTGAGTGCGGGTCGCAGAAGTAGATGGCCATGTCGGTGGCCAGGGTGATCTCGGCGTGGCGGGCCATTTCGTTGCCGCGGTCCCAGGTCAGCGAGCGTCGCAGCTGGGCGGGCAGGGTGGTGATGGTGGCGATCATCGCGTCGCGGACGTGCTCGGCGGTGTGACCGTGGGGCAGGTGCAGCAGCAGCACGAACCGGGTGGACCGCTCCACCAGCGTCCCGATCGCGGAGCTGTTGCCGGCGCCGAGGATCAGATCGCCTTCCCAGTGCCCGGGCACCGCGCGGTCGGCGGCCTCGGCCGGGCGCGCCGAGATCGGGATCGGGCCGGGCAGCCGGGGCGGCAGGTGGCGGCGGGCCTGGCCGCGGGGACGGCGCAGCGCCCGCCCGGTCCGCAGGCACGCGGCCAGCTCACGCCGTAACGCGCCCCGGCTCTGGACGTAAATGGCCTGGTAGATCGTCTCGTGCGACACCCAACGCTCCGGCTGATCGGCAAAAGCGAGCTTGCGCGCGGCCGCGATCTGCCCGGGCGACCACCGCTTCTCCAGCCGAGTCTGCACCCACGCCCGCAGCCGGGCGTCAACAGCCAGCTTCACCGGTTTCGGACGCCGCGCCCGCACCCGCGCCGCGCTGTCGGCAACCACCGCCCGATACGCCACCGGCCCACCATGACGAGCCACCTCCCGGCTCACCGTCGACGCCGCCCGCCCCAGCCCCCGAGCGATCCTGCGCAACGACCACCCCGCACACAACCCCCGCGAGATCTCCTCCCGCTCAGCCAACGACAAATACCGCCCGCCCAGCGCACACGGCGCGTTCCCGATCACCCCACCAGCCTGCGCGAACCACCGCCGCCCCGTCTCATGCGACACACCCGCCAACCCCGCCGCCGGCCGCACCGCCCACCCCGCCCGCACCAACCCCCAAAACCGCACCCGAACATCACGACCCAGCACCATCACAACTCCCATCAACAAGGGTGTTGCAACAACCACTGGAATCCACCTGGCTTTCGAGACGTTTGGTGTCCCGAAAGCCACATTCGTGACACCGGGCCGGTCAGGCGCAACCCACCTCGGAGCAACGGGCACGGACCCGGCTGGCGGTGGGTTTTGTCGGTGGCGGGTGGTACTGGTGAGGCAGGTGATTCGCCGGCCGGGAGGAAGCCATGAAACTGCTCGTCGCGACCTCGGTGACCCAGGGCAGCCGCGGGAACGACTTCAGCTACTGCGTCGACGGGGAACTGGTCTGGATCGGCCTGGTCTGCAGCGAGGACCAAGCCGACCCCGACGGCGGGTGCGGCTGCGGGCGCGCCTTCTCCGGCATGAACTCCCACCGCGCGGGCACCACCGCGATGGTGGTCGACCGGCCGGGCTTCACCGAGGCCGACTACGTCGAGGCCATCCGCTCCAGCCTCGACCAGCAGGGCTTCCCCGCCGACATCGCCGGCGAGCTGGCCGCCAGCCTGCTCCGCCTGGCCGCCCACTACCCGGCGGGCACCGTGGTGGAACGCCGCCTCGACGACATCTTCCCCCGCGCCGTCGTGCCGTATTGAAGAGAGCTCTAGAGCGGCCGCAACGCGGAAAGCAGCAGGTCCGCGTAGTGGTCGCCGACCTGCTGCGCGGACATCGAGCCGCTGCGGCGGTACCACGAACCCAGGTGGTGCACCCCGCCGAAGAAGAAGTCCAGCACCAGATCGGCGGGCTTGTCGGCGCGGAACTCGCCGCTGGCCTGCCCTTCCTCGATCAGCGACCGGAACCGCTCGTGGTACTTGCGGCGCTCGGCACGCACCGACTTCTGCTTCTCCGGGCTCAGGTGGTGCATCGACTGCATGAAGATGGTGGCGTCGTCGAGATTGGCGATCGTGCTGACCACCACGTCGGAAGCGGCGGCGCTGAGCCGTTCGGCCAGCGGCGCGTCGCTCGCCATCAGCCGCTCCAGCTGGTCGGTCTGCTCGCGCAGCACCCGCGCGTAGATCTCGTAGAGCAGATCGTCCTTCGAGCCGAAGTAGTGGTACATCGCGCCCTTGGTGACGCCGGCCGCCTCGACGATCTCCTGCACCGACGTCCGGTCGAAGCCTTTCTTGGCAAAAAGCTTGGTGGCCACCGAAAGCAGCCGCCGCGGTACCGACCCCGGAGCGTAACCGTTCTCCTCGACCGTGGTCCCCGGCTTGCCGGTGCTGGCTCGAGTCATCGCCCGGTCCCCTTCGCCTCACCCGGCTCACCTGCGGCGAGCCGGCCCTGATCGGACGCTGAGCCTACCGATCCGGTGATCACTGTACGTACACCGGTCCACCGCTCGTCCGCGCGCCCGGAACTCCCGGCGCAGGATCTTGCCACTCAGCGTCCCCGGTGGCGCGCCGAACACCTCGATCGGGCGATACCCGCGCTCTCGAAGTTACGCCTCGACGGAGACCTAAGCAACCGCTTAGTCTGTAGCTGTCCCAAGGACATGAGCACACCAGGAGGCGCCCGATGTCCGGAACCACCCTGGCCGACGGCCTGCGGTACGCCGTGTCGAGCGGCGTCGCCACGCTCACCTTCGAGCGCCCCGAACGGCACAACGCGATGGACCCGGCCATGCGCACGCGCTACGGCCGGACCCTGCGGGAAGCCGAACGGGATCCGGCCGTGCGCGCGGTGGTGGTCACCGGCGACGGCCGCTCGTTCTGCCCTGGCGCCGATCTCGACGCGCTCGCGGGCATCGGCGCCACCGGCGTGGCCGACGAGGAGGTGGCCGCTGACGACGGTGGCCACGCCGACGTGCTCGCCGCCGCGACCGTGGCGAAACCGGTGGTCGCCGCGATCAACGGCGGCTGCGCCGGGCTCGGTTTTGTGGTCGCCTGCGCCGCCGACGTCCGGTTCGCGGCGTCGGGCGCGAAGTTCACCACCGCGTTCGTGCGGCGCGGGCTGATCGCCGAATACGGCATCGCCAAGCTGCTGCCGGAACTCGTCGGCCGCGGCCGCGCGCTGGACCTCCTGCTCTCGGGCCGCACGTTCACCGCCGAACAGGCGCTGGACTACGGACTGGTGCAGGAGGTCGTGCCGCCGGAGGAACTGCTCACCGCGGCGACGGCGTACGCGCGCGAACTCGCCACCTACAGCGCGCCCCGGTCGATGGCGTTGATCAAGGAGCAACTGCGCGTGGAGGCGGCGCTGCCGCTGGCCGAGTCCGCGCGGCGCGCCACCGCGCTGATGGTCGAGTCCTTCGGCCACCCGGAACTCGCCGAGGGCGTGGCCAGCTGGACCGAGCGCCGCCCGCCCGCGTTTCCGCCCTACCCCAGCGAAAGCTGACCCGGCACCCCTTCGAAGGCGAGCAGGAACTGCTTGCGCGGCAGCCCACCGCCGTACCCGGTGAGGCTGCCGCCGCTGCCGATCACCCGGTGGCACGGCACGATGATGCTGATCGGGTTGCGCCCGTTGGCCGCGCCCACCGCGCGCACCGCCGTCGGTTTGCCGATCCTCGCCGCCAGTTCGGCGTAGGAAACCGTTTCCCCGTACGGAATCCGCGACAGCTCCATCCACACCGAACGCTGGAACTCGGTCCCGTCGAAGTGCAGCGGGAGAGCGAACTCCCGGCGCTGCCCGGCGAAGTACTCGTCGAGCTGGCGCGTGGTCTCGGCGAACGGCGTCTCGTCACGCACGCCGAAGGTTTCCTCCGGCGGCAGGTGCCGCTGCTGTTCCATGTAGACACCGGCCAGCCGGTCACCTTCGGCCACCAGCGTCAGCTTGCCGACGGGGCTGTCCACCACCGTGTGGGCCCTCATGCGATTTCCCTTTCCCTTCCAGCGTTTTCGAGATGTTGTGCGGCGTAGGCCCGCCACGGGCGCCATCGCCTGCCGTCCCCCGCGCACGGGAAGGCGTCCGGATCACCCAGCGCGCGCATCGCGATCAGCTCCACCTTGGCCGGATCGAGGGCGGCCAGCCGCGCCCTGGCCCGCGTCCAGTCGCTGCCCGCGCCGAGTTCGAGTTCACCCTCGGCCAATGCCCGGGCCAGTTCGGCGACCGGTTCCTCGTCGACCAGCGCCGCGGGTTCCGGGAAGAGCAACGAAAGCCCGCCGCCGGGATCGGCGACCGGGTCGCCGTGCTTCGCCACCAGTTCCGCCGCCTTCTCCCCCGCGAACGCCCGCAGCGCGAACTCGGCGCCGTCCACCGTGCGCGGCACCCGGCGACCGGGGTACGCGGCGACGAGCGGAGCGAGGGCGGGGTCCTCGGCCAGCAGTGCGTCGACCGCGACGGGATCGGCGTCGAGATCGAGCAGGCGGCGGCAGCGGTTGATCGCGGTGTGCAGGTCACGCAGGTCGGCCAGTGACAACTCCGCCGCTATGTGACCCGGCATCGGCCGCAGCGACACGATCGCCGGGCCGTGCGGCAGGCGCAGCGTCCGCCGGTACGCGCCGTCACGCCACTCCTCCACACCCGGCAGCGCTTCGGTGGCGAGTGTCGCGAACAGGCTGTCGGCGTACAGCGGGGTGCGGAACGGCAGCCGGAGGGAAAGCGAGCCCGACGCCGGTCCGCCGTTCCCGGCCCGGCGGCGCAGTTCGGTCGGTGACATCGCGAAGACCTCGCGCACGGTGTCGTTGAACGTGCGCAGGCTGGCGAACCCGGCCGCCAGCGCGACCTCGCTCATCGGCAGCGCGCTGGTTTCGATCAGCAGCCGCGCGGTCTGCGCTCGCTGCGCCCTGGCCAGCGCCAGCGGCCCGGCGCCGAGTTCGGCGAGCAGCTGCCGCTGCACCTGGCGGACGCTGTAGCCGAGCCGGCGCGCGAGCCCGTCGACGCCGTCGCGGTCGACCACGCCGTCGGCGATCAGGCGCATCGCCCTGGCCACCAGGTCGGCCCGCTCGTTCCAGCGCGGCGAACCGGGGCTCGCGTCGGGGCGGCAGCGCTTGCACGCGCGGAACCCGGCCTGCTGCGCGGCCGCCGCGCTGGGCAGGAAGCGCATGTTCTCGGCCTTGGGCGGGACCACCGGGCAGCTGGGACGGCAGTAGATCCGCGTGGTCAGCACGGCGGTGAAGAACCAGCCGTCGAACCGGGCGTCCTTCGACCGCACGGCCCGCACGCACCGCTCGGTGTCCTCGTGTACCTCTCGCACCGCACCAGCATCGCCGCGCCCGCGACGTCACGCTAGCGGAAATGCGACAGCTACCTCACGGCCGCATGCCGAACGACGGGCGGCCGAGCAGTTTCGGCAGCACCCGGTAGGCGTCGGTCACCCAGTCGCACAGCCGCGCACGGGTTTCGCGGGGGTCGATCACGTCCTCCACGCCGAACCGCTCGGCCGTGCGGAACGGCGAGCGCACCGCGTCCAGCCGTTCGCGGATCTCCGCCAGCAGTCGCTCCGGGTTCTCCGCCGCCTCCAGTTCCGCGCGGTACGCGGCCTCGATCCCGCCCTCGACCGGCAGCGAACCCCAGTCACCCGACGGCCACGCCCAGCGGCGGACCAGCCGGTGCCGGTTGGTGATCCCGGCGCCGCCCACGCCGAACACCCGCCGCACGATCACCTCGGCCGACGGCACCCGCGCCTGGTACACGGCGGTGATCGCCCGCGCGCCACGGCGGATCGAGCCGCGCTGCTCCCCCGCCGAGCCGATCACCATGCCCGCCTGGTCGGTCAGGCTGACCAGCGGCAGGTGGAAGGTCTCGCACAGGTCGACCAGCCGGGTGACCGCGTCGGCGCCCTCCGCGGTCAGCGTGACGCCGCGGTACGGGTCGGTGGCGAGCACGCCGACGGGATGGCCGTCCAGCCGCGCGAGGCCGGTGTAGGCCGAACCGCCGTAGCACGCGTAGTCGAACACCGAACCGGCGTCGAACACCGCGTCCAGCAGCGGCCGCAGGCGGTACGGCTTGCGCCGGTTGCGCGGTACCAGCGAAAGCAGCACCTCGTCCGCCCGCGCCGGATCGTCCGGCGACGGCACCACCGGTGGCAAAGAATCCACATTGGACGGCAGATACGACAGGAACGCCTTGATCACGGCGAAGGCTTCGGCCTCACTGCCCACGATCCGCTCGACCGCACCACTGCGCCGGTGCACCGCGGCGCCACCGAGTTCCTCTTTGGACAGATCCTCGCCGGTGGCGTGCCGCACCAGCGGCGGCCCGGCCACGAACAGCTGCCCGATGCCCTCGACCAGCACACAAAGGTGCGACATCACCGCCCGAGCCGCGCCCAGCCCGGCCACCGGCCCGAGGCAGGCCGAGACCACCGGCACCGCGGAAAGGTTGTCCACCACCAGATCCCAGCCGGGATTGGCGGGCACATAGGTGAAGCCGGAGTCCTCCAGCGACTTCACGCTCCCACCGCCACCGGTGCCCTCGATCAGGCGGACCAGCGGCATGCCGAGCTCACCGGCCAACCGCTCGGCGAGCACCTGCTTCCCGGCGATCGCGGCGTCGGCCGCGCCACCGCGCACGGTGAAGTCGTCCGCACCGAGCGCCACCCGGCGCCCGTCCAGCCTGGCCGTGCCGACCACGAAGTTGGCCGGGGTGAACGACGCCAGTTCACCGTCCGATGTGTACTGACCGAACCCGGCGAGCACGCCGATCTCGTCAAAGCTGCCCGGATCGGCCAGTGCCTCGATCCGCTCGCGCACGGTGAGCCGCCCGGCCGCGTGCTGGCGGGCGACTTTCGCCTCGCCGCCCATGCGGTGGGCCAGCTCGCGCCGCCGGGCGATCTCGTCAACCTCGGCCTGCCACTCCCCGGTCATCTCACTCCCCGAGCGCTTCGACCTTCCGCTGCAGCTTGTTCATCCCGCCCAGCCACCGATCGGTCTGCGTGGCGCGCGCGGCGTAGTAGTCGGCGACCTCCGGGTGCGGCAGCACCAGGAACCGCTTCTCGGCAATGGCTTCGAGCAGCGCGTCCACCACCTGCTCCGGCTCGATCGCCGACGCGCCCATCAGCAGCTGACCGCCTTTCCCGGTGTTGGCCAGCATGTTCGTGCGCACGCCCTGCGGGCACACCGCGTGCACGTCGATGCCGCGGTGGCGGTAGGTGGCGCTGAGCCATTCGGCGAACGCCAGCGCGCCGTGCTTGGTCACCGAATACGGCGCCGAGCCCAGGCTGGTCAGGATCCCGGCCGCGGACACCGTCGCGACGAACCGGCCGCGCCCGCGGTCGAGCCACTCCGGCAGCAGCGCGTTCGCCGCCCGGACGTGGGCCATCACGTTGACGTCCCAGGTACGTGCCCACACCTCCTCGGGGCTGTCCGCCCCGCCGAGCGGCGCGATGCCCGCGTTGGCGCAGAAAACATCGATCTCGCCGA
This sequence comes from Amycolatopsis albispora, assembly GCF_003312875.1. Taxonomy (NCBI): domain Bacteria; kingdom Bacillati; phylum Actinomycetota; class Actinomycetes; order Pseudonocardiales; family Pseudonocardiaceae; genus Amycolatopsis; species Amycolatopsis albispora. Next base: position 1,107,958 of record NZ_CP015163.1, on the reverse strand, counting down.
GCACCTCGCGTGACCGGGCGAGCAGCCGCTCCACACCCTCGACCCCGGCGGCGTCCCCGGCGACCGCGGTCCCGCCGATCTCCTCCGCCACCGCGGCGGCCGCGTCACCGTCGAGATCGGCGACCACCACCCGGGCGCCTTCGGCGTGGAACCGGCGCGCCATCGCCGCGCCGATGCCGGCGCCGCCGCCGGTGACGACGATCCCGGCGCCCTCGAGCCCCACGAGCCCCACGGTCACAGGCCACCGACCAGCGTGCGGCCGCCGTCGAGCACCATGGTCTGCCCGGTGATCCAGCTCGCTTCGTCGGAGAGCAGGAAGGCCACCGCGCTCGCGATGTCGTCGGGCACGCCGAGCCGCTTCATCGGGTACGCGGCCGAAACCTCCTCCTCACGGCCTTCGTACAGCGCCGTGGCGAACTTGGTCTTGACCACCGCCGGCGCGACCGCGTTGACCCGGATGCCCGGCCCCAGCTCCGCACCGAGTTCCACGGTCAGCCGGATCAGCGCGGCCTTGCTGATGCCGTACATGCCGATGCCCGGCGACGCGCCGAGCCCGGCGACCGAAGCCACGTTGACCACCGACCCGCCGTGCTCGCCCATCCACGCGTCACGCGCCTGGCGCGTCCAGGCCAGCGGCGCCAGCACGTTGACCGCGAGGATCTTCGCCGCCGCTTCGGCTTCGATGTCCAGCGTCGGCCCGTAGACCGGATTGATGCCGGTGTTGTTGACCAGCATGTCGAGGCTGCCGAAGGTCTCCACCGCCTTGGCGACGGTCTCGGCCTGGTGCGCCGCGTCGTCGGCCTTGCCGGGCACGGCGACCGCGTGGTCCGGCCCGCCCAGTTCGGCGACCGCCTCGGCCAGCGGTTCCGGCTTGCGCGCGGTGATGACCACCTTGGCGCCCCGGTCGACGAGGGTGCGGGCGATGCCGAGGCCGATGCCCCGGCTCGCGCCGGTGACGATCGCGACGCGGTCCTTCAACGAGTTCATCGTGGTCGTTCTCCTTGATGGCTGAAGCCCGAGCTAAGCGCTCGCTTACACTGTGCAGCGGCGGGCCGCCTGTCAAGCCCGCCAGGATCGGGGAGGTGTGCCGCGATGAGCGAGCCGAGCGGCGCGGTGCCGGCCGAACTCTCGACCGAGCTGTGGCCGGACGTGCAGCCCGACGCGGCCAGGCGGCTGATGCTGGCCGGGGTCGAGTCCTTCGCCCGCCGCGGTTTCCACGCCACCACCACCCGGGACATCGCCGGCCGCGCCGGGATGAGCCCGGCCGCGCTGTACGTGCACTTCCCGTCGAAGGCGGCGCTGCTGTTCGCGATCAGCAAGTACGGCCACGAGCAGACGCTGCAGCTGGTCGAGCGCGTGGTGGCCCGGCCGGAACCGGCCACGGCGAAGATGACCGCGCTGGTCGAGGACTTCGTGGCCTGGCACGCGCGGCGGCACACCGTGGCCAGGGTCGTGCAGTACGAGCTGCAGGCGCTGCCGGAGGCGGAGTACGAGGAGGTCGGGCGGCTGCGGCGGCGCATCGAGCAGCTGGTCCGCGAGCTGATCACCGAGGGCGTGGAGGCGGGCGAGTTCGACGTGCCGGAGCCGCGCACCGCCGCCAGGGCGGTGCTGTCGCTCGGCGTGGACGTGGCGCGCTGGTACAGCGACCGCATGCGCAAGTCACCCGCCGCGCTCGGGCGCGAGTACGCCGGCCTGGTGCTCAACATGCTGGGCGCCAAGGCGGGCTGACGAGGGGTGCGCACGCGCCCAGGATGACATACTAAGCGGTCGGTCATCCAGCCCGGGCGAACCGCGCGGCCAGCTCGCGCACGTGCGCGACCAGCTCCGGCGGGTCCTCCACCTCGAAGTCGCAGCCGAATCTGGCCAGGTAGAACGGGATTTCCTGGATCCGCGCGCCCCCGGCGTGCAGGCGGCAGGTGTGCTCGTCGATCGGCTCGACCGCACCGATCGCCGCGCCGACCAGTTCGCTGATCCGGCTCGCGGGCGCGTGCAGCTTCACCCGGCAGTGGTACCGGTAGGGCGCGGTGGACAGCTGCCGCGTGAGATACGCGCCGAGATCCGCGGCGGGCGGCTCACGCGGAGTGAACCGGCCCGCGATGCGCGGTTCGTCGGTGATCCGGTCGACGCGGAAGGTCCGCCACGCCGCCTTGTCCACGTCCCACGCGAGCAGGTACCAGCGGCGCCCCGTGCAGGCGAGCTTCAGCGGCTCGACCCGGCGTTCGGTGGCGGCGCCGTCCCCGGACGCGTAGGCGAACCGCAGCCGCTCGGTGTCACGGCAGGCGGCCGCGATCGTGGTCAGCCGGGCCGGATCGACCGCCGACACACCACCGCCGAGCGGCAGGGTCACCGAGCGGAGCGAGTCCACGCGATGACGCAACCGCACGGGCAGCACCTGTTCGAGCTTCATCAGCGCCCGCACCGAGGTTTCCTCGATGCCGGTCACCGTGCCGCCCGCCGCGGTGCTCAGGCCGACCGCCACCGCGACGGCCTCTTCGTCGTCCAGCAGCAACGGGGGCAGCGCCGCCCCGGGGCCGAGCCGGTAGCCGCCCGCGACGCCGGGCGTCGAATGCACCGGATAACCCAGTTCCCGCAAGCGATCCACGTCGCGGCGCACGGTCCGCACGTCCACTTCGAGGCGCGCGGCGAGATCGGCGCCCGCCCACTCGCGACGTGCCTGCAGCAACGCGAGCACGCGCAGCAATCTCGCCGAGGTTTTCACCCGATCTCCCATCGAGGACTCACCCTGTCCTGAATGACTCCTAGCTTGGTGACCATGAGCGAAGAGATCAAGCCCTTCCGCGTGAACTTCCCCGAATCCGCCCTCGACGACCTGCGTGCCCGGCTCGCGCAGACCCGCTGGCCCGACGAACTGCCCGGCGTCGGCTGGGCCCAAGGCGTGCCGGTGAGCTACCTGCGTGAGCTGGCCGAGTACTGGCGCACGGGCTACGACTGGCGCGCGGCCGAGCGGGAGCTGAACGCATACCCGCAGTTCACCACCGAGATCGACGGGCAGCGGGTGCACTTCCTGCACGTGCGCTCGGCTTCGGCGGAGGCGACCCCGCTGCTGCTCACCCACGGCTGGCCCGGTTCGATCGTCGAGTTCCTGGACCTGATCGAGCTGCTGACCGGCGAGTTCCACCTGGTCATCCCGTCGCTGCCGGGGTTCGGGCTGTCCGGGCCGACCACCGAGAGCGGCTGGAACTCGCCCCGGATCGCGCGTGCCTGGGTCGAGCTGATGGACCGGCTCGGGTACGAGCGGTTCGGCGTGCAGGGCGGGGACACCGGTGCGATCGTCTCGCCGGAGGTCGCCCGGCTGGTCCCCGATCGGGTCATCGGCGTGCACTGCAACGGGCTGACCGCGTTCACGCCGGTGGACCCCGGAGCGGAGCTGACCGAAGCCGAGCAGGCACGCGTGGAGCGGTTGCGGTATCTCGAAACCGAGCAGTCCGGCTACGCGATGATCCAGATCAGCAGGCCGCAGACGCTGGCGTTCGGCCTCACCGACTCGCCAGCGGGCCAGCTCGCCTGGATCGTGGAGAAGTTCCACGAATGGACCGATCCGGCGGCGGAACTGCCCGAGAAGGCGGTCGATCGCGACCGGCTGCTGACCAACGTGATGCTCTACTGGCTGACCGGCACCGCCGCGTCGTCGTCCCGGCTGTACTACGAGACCGCGCACGCCGGGGCCTGGGCGGCGGCGGAGAAGTCGGCCGTGCCGACCGGGGTCGCGGTGTTCCCGCACGACGTGTCGATCCGGCGGACCGTGGAACTGGAGCACACCGTGGTGCACTGGGCCGAGTACGACCGCGGCGGGCACTTCGCCGCGATGGAGGCACCGGACCTGCTCGCGGCGGACATCCGGGCGTTCTTCGGCTCGTTGCGGGGAGAAGCGCAATAGGCTGGGCTCATGGACGACAAGAGCATGCTGGCCATCGCGCGGGAAGAGGCGATCCTCGGCCGGGACGAGGGCGGCGTGCCGATCGGGGCGGCGTTGTTCACCGCGGACGGGGAGCTGCTCGGCCGCGGGCACAACCGGCGCGTCCAGGACGATGACCCCTCGATGCACGCCGAGACGGCGGCGTTCCGCGCCGCGGGACGCCGCCCGCACTACCGCGACACGGTCATGGTGACCACGCTTTCGCCGTGCTGGTACTGCTCGGGGCTGGTCCGCCAGTTCGGCATCGGCCGGGTGGTGATCGGCGAGGCGGAGACCTTCCACGGCGGGCACGACTGGCTCGCCGAGCACGGGGTGGCGATCAGCGTGCTCGGCGATCCGGCCTGCGTGGCGCTGATGCGGGAGTTCATCGCGGCGCGGCCGGAGCTGTGGTTCGAGGACATCGGGAAGGACTGAGCATGGGTGCCGTACCGCTGATCGACCTGGACCCGTGGTACCGCGGTGAACGGGCCGCCGTGGCCCGCCGCGTCGACGAAGCCCTGCAGGACTCCGGTTTCCTGCTGATCACCGGCCACGGTGTCGATCCGGGGCTGCGGGCGGAAACCCGGCGGCTGGCGCGGGAGTTCTTCGCCCTGCCGCCGGCGGTGAAGCAGCGGTACGCGGTGACCGTCGGCGGCCGCGGCTGGCTGCCGCCCGGGGTGGAGGCGAACGGGTACGCCGAGGGCACCGCCACCCCGCCGGATCTCAAAGAGTCCTTTTCGGTCGGTGCGGACACCGGTGTCGGCGATCCGGCGGTCGACTCGTTCTGGTTCCAGCGCAACGTTTTCCCGGCCGAGGTGCCCGGTCTGGAAAGGACGGTCACGGCGTACCTCGCCGAGATGCGCCGGGTGTCGGACGACCTGCTCACCCTGTTCGCCGTCGCACTCGGCCTCGACGCGGCGCACTTCACCGCGCACACGCGGCACCCGACGTACACGATGAACATCAACTGGTATCCGCCGCTGACCGCGGTGGGCACGCCGGAGCCCGGCCAGTTCCGCATCGGCCCGCACACCGATTTCGGCACGGTGACCGTGCTGGACCGCCAGGCCGGGGTCGGGGGGCTCCAGGTCTGCACCGCGGGCGGGCGGTGGGAGGACGCGCCGTTCGACCCGGCGGCGTTCACCGTGAACATCGGGGACCTGATGGCACGCTGGACCGGTGACCGCTGGCGCTCGACCCGCCACCGCGTCCTGCCGCCTGCCGCCGACGCCCCCGACGAGGACCTGGTCTCCCTGATCTTCTTCTACGAGACCGACCACGACGCGCGGATCACCTCGCTGGCACCGCCGCTGGGCCGCACCAGCTATCCCGAGGTGGTCGCTTCGGCTTACCTGAAGGAAAAACTGGACGCCATCACGGTCGTCTAACGCATTTACGGCATGGTGCGCACGCGGTCGCGGCCCGCGTCCTTGGCCACGTACAACGCCCGGTCCGCCGCGGCGAGCAGCGACTCCAGCGTGTGCCCGTCCCGTGGTTGCGCGGCCACGCCGATCGAGGCGGTGATGCCGATTTCCCCGCCGGGCACCGGAACCAGCACCTGGCCGACCCGGCGCCGGATGCGCTCGGCGATGGTGACCGCGTCGAACCGGTTGGTGCCCGGCAGCAGGATCGCGAACTCCTCGCCGCCGAACCGGCCGAGCACGTCCGCGGCGCGCACCTCGGCCCGCAGCGCGGCGGCCACCGCCCGCAGCACCTGGTCGCCGGTGAGGTGGCCGTGCCGGTCGTTGATCGCCTTGAAGTGGTCGAGGTCCACCATCAGCACGCTCGACGGCAGCCCGCGCCGCCGCCCGCGGGCGAGTTCGCCGGTGGCCACCTCGGTCCACTTCGCCGCGTTCAGCAGCCCGGTTTTCCCGTCGGCACCGGCCTGTTCGCGGAACTGCTGCACCAGCGTGCTCCGGTGCAGCACCAGGGTCACCCCCATGATGAGCACCAGCACCGGCGGCCAGTCCACCAGCGCCCAGGCCAGCAGCACGCCGAGCGCGATGGTCGCCGCTTCCAGCGCGTAGTCGGCCGGGGTGAACATCGCCTCGCGCAGCCTGCTGCCGGGCCTGCTGCGGTACACCGCGAAGGTGATCAGCGCGGTGTTGCTCAGCCCGTAGATCAGCGCGGCGCCGAAGATGGCGAACTCCTGCGGCGCGAACGGCACCAGGTTCGCCAGGTAGGCCGACACGATCGAGGCGGCGGCGCTGAAGGTCTGCCGGTAGACCGGGCGGTGGCGCACCCGCAGCCAGCGGTAGGCGAACGACACCGAGATGACCACCGCGGCCAGCCCGGGGTGCAGCAGGAGCGCCGCGGCGAACATCCAGACCGAGTTGAGGTCGATGTGGGGGCCGTCGAGGAAATCCGCGCGGCTGCGGTCGATCGAGCGGGACACCTCGACGTAGACCACGCAGCAGGCGAGCAGGATCCAGAACGGGCGCCAGTCGCGGGCGGGCACGGGCAGCGCGTGGAAGGCCGCCGCCGCGCCGGTCAGCGCGGTCAGGTCGACCGCGAGCACGTAGCCGACGAGAAACCGGTCGGGCAACCGCCACAGCCGCCAGCGGGCGATCGCGAGCACCCCGAACGGCCCCCAGCCGGACTGGGTCCGCTCCCCCTCCACCTCGTCAAGGAAACCACTGTTCGCCCCGGAATCACTCGGTCAATCGGACGAAACCGGATACGCAACGAGCACGCTCCGCTACCATCAGCAAGCCAGGATTCAGGGGAGGAACCAGGTGACACGCGCCCACATCAGCGCGGCAGCGGGATTGTTGGCCGCGGTGGTGCTGGCCGCCTGCAGTCCGAAGCCCGAAGCGCCGCAGCCCGAGCCGCCGACGCCCGTGGTGCTCGGCGCGCCGGTGCCGATACCGGCGGTGGGCTTGAACGTGGGCGGGCTCAGGGAGGATCCGTGCCGGGCGTTCACCCCCGCCCAGCAGGTGACGCTGAACTACATCGCCACGGAAGAGGAGTGGCATCAGCCCTGGCACGCGGGGACCGGGTACTGCGTCTGGACGGAGCGAACGGCGCAGTTCTCGGTGAGCGTGCGGGAGGAATCCGCCGCCAAGGCCTTCGAATTCGGGCGGCGAACCCTCGACGAGATGTCCGTGTCCGGGCTGCCGGTCCTGATCGAGACCAACCCGGCCCTCCCGGACAAGTGCCAGGTGACCCTGGGCGCCGCACCGAACTTCGTCATCGTCATCGGCTACGAGTCGAGAAAGGGCGCGCGGTTCTGGACCAACGATTCATGCGGTGGCGCTTTCAAGGCCGCCGAGTTCCTCACCCGCAACTTCCGCGGCTGAGCCCGCCGAGCCTGAAGTCCGCCGGAGCCCGCCAGCGCCGGAGCCTCACTGGGCCCGGCTAGGCCAGAGTGAGGCTGCTCCCGTCCGAATCCGAGCCCGAACTGAACCCGGCTGGGCTCGCCAGAGCCAGAGCCAGAGCCCGGGTTAGCTCGGCTGAACGAGCGTCCGCTGAACCTGAGTCCGAGTGAGCCCGGGTGAGCCGAAGTGTGGCGAGGGGGTCAGGCGGCGGCGACCACGCCGACGGCGGCCCAGCCTGCGGGAGTCAGCTCCGCGCGCACCCGGGCACCTGGGCGGGCGGGGGCTTCGGCGGGGCGTAGGTAGCCGGCGCGGGCCAGGGCGTGTGCGGTGACCTGGTCGCAGCAGGCAAAACCGTCGATGAACAGGTCCGGCTCGCAGCTGCCGGACATCATCGCGCGGCGTTCGGCCACGGCTCGCAGCATGGCCAGCGCGCGATGACTCAGTTCGTCACTTTGCTCGGACATCGGACTGTCCCCCTTGATAAGTAACCCTCTGTTACTTGGCTATCGGACGTTGCTCCGAAAGCGTTAGCCAGTAGTTGAGACGAACTTCACAAGAACCGGGTTCCCATCGGTTCGGGGAGTGTGCCGGCCAGTGCGGGCTCCAGCATCCGCGCCCACTGCCGCACGATCCGGCGCCGTCGCCGGGTGTCGTCGGTGAGCAGGTTCGCCAAACCCAAGCCCCGCGCCAGGTCCAGCGTGGCCTGCACGGTTTCCCGGACCCCCGGCCGGGATTCGTCCGCGCCCAGCAGTTCCAGCGCCACCCGGTGCGCCTCGCGGCCGACCCGCGCCTCCAGTGGCGCGAGCACCGCGAGCAGCTTCGAATCAGTGGAAGCCGCGACCCACAGCTGCAGGGCCGCGCGGAACATCGGGCCGGTGTAGAGGTTCAGCAGCATCTCGGCCACCGCTTCGCTGCGTGACGTGCCGCCCGGCAGCAGTTCCACCTGCTTGCGCAGCTCGGCCAACTGCTCCTCCCCCACCTGCGCGACCGCGGCGACCACCAGGTCCTCGCGCGTCGGGAAGTGGTGCTGCGCGGCGCCTCGCGAGACCCCCGCCTGCTCGGCGACCATCGCCACGGTGGTGCCGTGCCAGCCCCGCGCGGCCAGGCACTCGACGGCGGCTTCGACCAGCCGCCGCCGCGTGGTCCGGCTTCGTTCCTGTTGTGGTTCGCGCATGGCGGCTCAGGCCGGCTCGACCCAGAAGTCGAGCTGGAGGTCGGCTTCCTCACCGGCGATGCGGTACTTCGAGAAGTCCGTGACGCCTTCGGCGGCGAGCACCTCGTCGTCGAGGAAGAAGTTCCCGGTGGTCTCCCGGCTCGGCCGGACCAGGATCGCGTGCGCCGCGTCGGCCATGATTTCCGGGGTGCGGGAGCGGTTGGCCAGTTCCGCGCCGACCACGTTCCGGATCGCCGCGGTGTCGATGGTGGTGCGCGGCCACAGCGAGTTCGCCGCGATGCCGTCCCCGCGCAGTTCCGCGGCCAGGCCGACGGTCACCAGGCTCATGCTGTACTTCGCGATGCTGTAGGCCAGGTGCCCGGCCTCGAACCACTTCGGGTCCAGGCTGATCGGCGGCGAAAGCGTGAGCACGTGCGGGTTCTCCGCCTTGCGCAGGTGCGGGATCGCCAGCTTCGACAGCAGGAACGAGCCGCGCGCGTTGATGTCCTGCATCAGGTCGTAGCGCTTCATGCCGATCTGCTCGGTCGGCGTCAGGTCGATCGCGCTGGCGTTGTTCACCACGATGTCGATGCCGCCGAACCGCTCGACGGTCTGCTCGACCGCGGCGGCCACCGCTTCGTCGTCGCGGATGTCGCCGACGATCGGCAGCGCCTGCCCGCCCGCCTTCTCGATCGCCTCGGCCGCGGTGTGGATGGTGCCGGGCAGCTTCGGGTGCGGTTCGGTGGTCTTCGCGATCAGCGCCACGTTCGCGCCGTCGGCGGCCGCGCGCAGCGCGATCGCCTCACCGATGCCCCGGCTGCCACCGGACATGATGATCGTCTTGCCGGAAAGTGTCGCCATGGCGGGAAAACCCTCTCAGTAGGACTTGGGCAGGCCGAGCGAGTGCTGCCCGACGAAGTTGAGCACGATCTCCCGGCTCACCGGCGCGATCCGGCCCAGCCGGACCGCGGCGAGCAGCGTGCCGAGGCCGTATTCCGAGGCCAGGCCGTTGCCGCCGTGGGTCTGCACGGCCTGGTCGACCGCGCGGATGGCGACCTCGGCGCCGGCGTACTTGGCCATGTTCGCCGCCTCCCCGGCCCCGAAGTCGTCCCCGGCGTCGTAGAGCGTGGCGGCCTTCTGGGTCATCAGCTTGGCCAGCTCCAGCTCGATCTTCACCTGGGCGAGCGGGTGCGCGAGCCCCTGGTGGGTGCCGATCGGCGTGCCCCACACCTGGCGCTCCTTCGCGTACGCCACGCCCTTGTCCAGCGCGTACCGGGCGATGCCGAGCGAGAACGACGCGCCCATGATGCGTTCCGGGTTGAGCCCGGCGAACAGCTGCGCGATCGCCGCGTCCTCCTCACCGACCAGCGCGTCACCGGGCAGCTTCACGTTGTCCAGGAACAGCCCGAACTGCTTATCCGCGGACACCAGGTCCATGTCGATTTCGCGGTACTCGAACCCCGGCGTGTCCGTGGGCACGATGAACAACGCGGGCTTGAGCTTGCCGGTCTTGGCGTCCTCGGTGCGGCCGACCACCAGCACCGCGTCGGCCTCGTCCACGCCGGAGATGAAAACCTTGCGGCCGTTGAGGATCCAGCCACCGCCGTCGCGCTGCGCGGTGGTGGTGATCCGGTGCGAGTTGGACCCGGCGTCGGGCTCGGTGATGGCGAAGGCCATCCGCACCTGCCCGGTGGCGAACCCGGGCAGCCACTTCTTCTTCTGGTCCTCGGTGCCGTAGCGCGCGATCACCGTGGCGCAGATCGCCGGGGACACCACCATCAGCAGCAGCGGGGTGCCGGTGGCGCACAGTTCCTCGCAGACCGCGGCGAGATCGCCGATGCCCGCGCCACCACCGCCGAACTCCTCCGGCACGGCCACGCCGAGGTAACCGAGCCGCCCGGCCTCGTCCCACAGCTCCTTGGTCTTGCCGCCCGAGCGCGCCTTGCCCAGGTAGTACTCGTGGCCGTAGCTCTTGCCCAGTTCACGCACCGCCTTGCGCAGGGCGATCCGCTCCTCCGGCTCGGTGAAGTTCATGCTCATCTCAAGACTCCTTGTCCTGCACCACCGCGAGCACGGTGCCCAGCTCGACCTGCTGCCCCACTTCGACGGGGAGTTCGGCGACCACGCCCGCGGCGGGCGCGGCGATCTTGTGCTCCATCTTCATCGCTTCCAGCCACAGCAAGGGCGCGCCCGCCTCGACCTCGTCGCCCGCGGCGACGGCCAGCCGGACCACGGTGCCCGGCATCGGCGCGACCAGCGAGCCCGCGGCCAGCGCGGCGGACGGGTCGGCGAAGCGCGGCACCACGTCCAGCACCACCGGCCCGAGCACGGAATCGACGTACACGCGGTCGCCGTAGCGGGCCACCGAGAACTCGCGGCGCACCCCGTCGATCTCCAGCACCACCCGATCCTGGTGTGCGGCAACGAGTTCCACGCCGGGATGGTCGTCGGCCCGCAGCCCGGCGCGGTCGAGCACGTACCGCACGTCGAACTCGGTGTCACCGGAGGCGAAGCGCTTGTGCTGCGGGGACGAGCGCACGTTCCGCCAGCCGCCGGGCAACCGGCCCTGCACGGTCGCGGCGCGCCGGTTCGCCGACGCTCCCGCCAGCGCGGCGACGAGCGTGGCGGTGCGCGTGGTTTCCGGTGACGCCAGCGGCTGGGACAGCGTGTCCAGCCCGTGCGTGGTGAAGAAGGCGGTGTCGGTCTCCCCGGCGAGGAAAGCCGGGTGCCGCAACACGTTCACCAGCAGGTCGCGGTTGGTGCGCACGCCGTGGATGTGCGTACCGGCCAGCGCGGCGGCGAGCCGCCGCGCCGCCGACGTCCGGTCGGGGCCCCAGGCGATCACCTTGGCCAGCATCGGGTCGTAGTGCACGCCGACCACCGAACCGTCGATCACCCCGGAATCCAGCCGCAGCCCGAACCCCGCCGGGATGCGGAACTCCGCGTCCACGCCCGGCACGGCGAACCGGTGCAGCGTGCCGCTCTGCGGCTGCCAGTCCGCCGCCGGGTCCTCCGCGTACAGGCGGACCTCGATGGCGTGCCCTGTCCACTGTGGAGGATCGACCGGCAGCACGGCGCCCTCGGCGATCCGCAGCTGCCGGGCGACCAGGTCCTCCCCGGTGACGCATTCGGTGACCGGGTGCTCCACCTGCAGCCGGGTGTTCATCTCCAGGAAGTAGAACCGGCCGTCGGCACCGGCGAGGAACTCGACCGTGCCCGCGCCGACGTAACCGATCGCCTTGGCCGCCTTGCGGGCCGCCTCGAACAGCTCCTCGCGCATGGCCGCGCCGACCAGCGGCGACGGCGCCTCCTCGACCACCTTCTGGTGACGCCGCTGGATGGAGCATTCCCGCTCCCCCAGCGCCCAGACCGTGCCGTGCCCGTCGGCGAGCACCTGCACCTCGATGTGCCGCCCGGTTTCCAGGTAGCGCTCGCAGAACACCGTCGGATCGCCGAAGGCCGAACCGGCTTCGGCGCGGGCGCTCTCCACCGCCGCCGCCAGGTCGCCCGGCGCGCGGACCACACGCATGCCGCGCCCGCCGCCCCCGGCGGAAGCCTTGACCAGCAACGGGAAATCGGCCTCGGTGACCTCGCCGGGATCCAGCTCGGCGAGCACCGGCACCCCGGCCGCGGCCATCAGCCGCTTCGACTCGACCTTCGAGCCCATCGTCTCGATGGCCTCCGGCGGCGGCCCGACCCAGGTCAGCCCGGCGTCGATGACCGCGCGCGCGAACGCCGCGTTCTCCGACAGGAAGCCGTAACCGGGGTGGACCGCGTCGGCACCGGCCTTCGCCGCGGCCTCGATCAGCAGGTCCGCGCGCAGGTAGGTGTCCGACGGCGCGTTGCCCGGCAGGCGCACCGCGGCGTCGGCCTCGGTGGTGTGCGGGGCTTCGGCGTCGGCGTCGGAGAACACCGCCACCGTGCCGATCCCGGCGTCACGGCAGCTGCGGAACACCCGGCGGGCGATTTCCCCGCGGTTGGCGACTAGCAGTTTCTCGATCATCACTCACATCCGGAAGACGCCGAAGCCACCGGCGCCGCTGATCGGTCCATTGTGGATCGCCGACAGGCTGAGCCCGAGCACCGTGCGGGTGTCCCGTGGATCGATGATGCCGTCGTCGTAGAGCATGCCGGAGAGGAACATCGGCAGCGACTCCGCCTCGATCTGCCCCTCCACCATGGCGCGCATGGCGGCGTCGTGCTCCTCGTTGTACTCCTGCCCCCGGCTCGCCGCGGCCTGCCGCGCCACGATGGACAGCACCCCGGCCAGCTGCGCCGGGCCCATCACCGCCGACTTCGCGCTGGGCCAGGCGAACAGGAACCGCGGGTCATAGGCACGCCCGCACATGCCGTAGTGCCCGGCGCCGTAGGAGGCGCCGATCAGCACCGAGATGTGCGGCACCCGCGAGTTCGACACCGCGTTGATCATCATCGCGCCGTGCTTGATGATGCCGCCCTGCTCGTACTCCTTGCCGACCATGTAGCCGGTGGTGTTGTGCAGGAACAGCAGCGGCGTGTCGGTCTGGTTGGCCAGCTGGATGAACTGGGCCGCCTTCTGCGACTCCTCGGAGAACAGCACGCCGCGTGCGTTGGCCAGGATGCCCACCGGGTAGCCGTGCACCTGCGCCCAGCCGGTGACCAGGCTCGAGCCGTAGAGCGGCTTGAACTCGTCGAAGTCCGAGCCGTCGACCACCCTGGCGATCACCTCGCGAGGGTCGAACGGCACCTTCAGGTCGGCCGGCACGATGCCGAGCAGGTCTTCCGGGTCGTGCAGCGGCTCGGCGTAGTCCGGTTTCGGTGCCGGGCCCTGCTTGTGCCAGTTGAGGCGGCGCACGATGCGCCGCCCGATGCGGATCGCGTCCTGCTCGTCCTCGGCGAGGTAGTCGGCCAGGCCGGAGGTCCGCGCGTGCATCTCGGCACCACCGAGCGATTCGTCGTCGGACTCCTCGCCGGTGGCCATCTTCACCAGCGGCGGCCCGCCGAGGAACACCTTGGCGCGCTCCTTGACCATCACCACGTGGTCGGACATGCCGGGCAGGTAGGCACCACCGGCGGTGGAGTTGCCGAAGACCAGCGCCACGGTCGGCACCCCGGCGGCCGACGACCTGGTCAGGTCGCGGAAGATCCGCCCGCCGGGGATGAAGATCTCCTTCTGCGTCGGCAGGTCCGCGCCGCCGGACTCGACCAGGTTGATCGTCGGCAGCCGGTTCTGCGCCGCGATGTCGGCGGCCCGGTAGGACTTCTTGGCCGTCCACGGATTGCTCGCGCCACCCTTCACCGTGGGATCGCTGGCGCAGATCATGCACTCCACGCCCTCGACCACGCCGATGCCGGTGACCAGGCTGGCGCCGACCTGGTAGTCCGAGCCCCAGGCGGCCAGCGGGGACAGCTCGAGGAAGGCCGAGTCCTCGTCGAGCAGCAGCTCGACCCGCTCCCTGGCCAGCAGCTTGCCACGCTTGCGGTGCCGCTCGACGTACTTCTCGCCGCCACCGGCGACGGCCTTGGCCTGCTCGGCCTCCAGCTCGGCGAGCTTGGCCAGCATCGCCTCCCGGTTGGCGGCGAACTCGGCGCCCCGGCTGTCCACTGTGGACCTCAAGGTGGTCATGCGGTGTATCCCAATCGTTTGGCGGCCAGCCCGGCGAGGATCTCGTTGGTGCCACCGCCGATGCCCAGGATGCGGACGTCGCGGTAGTGGCGCTCCACCTCGGTCTCGCTCAGGTAGCCGAGGCCGCCGTGCAGCTGCACGGCCTCGTTGACCACCCATTCGGCGGTCTCCACGGCGGTGTTCTTGGCAAAGCAGGCTTCGGCGATCACCTCTTCGCCCGCCACGTGACGCACTCCGATCTGGCGGGTGTACGTCCTGGCCACGTCGATCTTGCGCGCCATCTCGGCGAGCTTGTGCTGCACCAGCTGGCGTGAGATCAGCGGGCGGCCGAAGGTCTCCCGCAGCCGGCACCACTCGAGCGTCAGGTCCAGCGCCCGCTGCGCGTGCGCGTACCCCTGCACCGCCAGCGAAAGCCGTTCCGCGACGAACTGGGTGGCCACCTGCGCGAACCCGGAGTTCTCCGGCCCGACCAGGTTCTCCACCGGCACCCGGACGTCTGCATAGGACAGTTCGGCGGTGTCCGAGCAGTGCCAGCCCATCTTGGCCAGCTTGCGCCCGACGGTGAAACCCGGCGTGCCGCGCTCGACCACCAGCAGCGACAACCCGTGCGCGCCCTCACCTCCGGTGCGCACGACGGTGGTGACAAAATCCGCGCGGCACCCCGAAGTGATGAACGTCTTGGCGCCGTTGACTACGTAGTGGTCACCCTGGCGACGGGCGGTGGTGCGGATGCCCGCGACGTCGGACCCGCCGTCCGGCTCGGTGACCGCGAGCGCGCCGATCAGCTCCCCGGCCAGCGTCGGGCGCACCCACTTCGCCAGCTGCGCCTCGTCACCGGCGGCCGCGATGTGCGGTACCGCGATGCCGCAGGTGAACAAGGACGCGATCAACCCGCCGGACGCGCCCGCGTAGTGCATCTCCTCGGTGACCGTCATCGCGTCGAGGAAGTCCCCGCCCGCGCCACCGGCCTTCTCGTCGAAGGCGACCCCGAGCAGCCCGAGCGCCCCGGCCTTGCGGTGCAGTTCCCTGGGCAGCTCACCGTCGCGCTCCCACTGACCGAGGTGGGGCAGCACCTCGGTCTTCATGAAGCCGCGCACCGTTTCGCGGAGCGCGTTCCGCTCCGGCGTGGCGAACGGATCGCTCACAACAACACCTCCGGGATCTCGGCGTACCGGCCGCGCAGCCACTCGCCGAGCGCCTTGGCCTGTGGATCGAACCTGGCCTGCGAAGCGACCCCCTGACCGAGGATCCCGGTCACCACGAAGTTGACCGCTCGCAGGTTGGGCAGCATAAAACGCCGCACCGACAATTCCGCGGTTTCCGGCAGCAGCCGCTGGAATTCGGCCACGGTCAGCGTGTGCGCGAGCCATCGCCAGCCCTCGTCGGTCCTCGCCCAGACGCCGACGTTCGCGTCGCCGCCCTTGTCCCCGCTGCGCGCGCCGAGCACCGCTCCGAGTGGCGCGCGCCGCGTGGGCCCGTCCGGAAGTGGTTCCGGCAGTTCGGGATCGGGCAGGTCGGCCAGTTCGAGCGTCTCGGCCGCGGGTGCCACGTCGATGCGCGATTCGCCGACCACCGCGACGTGCGGCACTTCCGTTGCGTCCACATAGGACGCCCGGTAGACACCGTACGGCGCGGCGTCCGAAGGTGGTGCGGTGACGTGGAAACCGGGGTAGCTGGCCAGCGCCAGCTCGATCGCGGCCTGGCTGAACGCGCGCCCGGCCACCTTCGGATCCGGATCGGTGACGGCCACGTGCAGCAGCGCGCTCGCGGTCTGTTCGGTGTCGGCGTCCGGCCGATCCGTCCTGGCCAGCGTCCAGCGCACCTTCTCCGGCGGCTTCGCGTTGAGTGCCTCGGTGAGCTGCTCGCGCACCAGCGCGGCCTTCGCCTCGATGTCGAGACCGGTGAGCACGAAGGTGGTTTCGTTGCGGAAGCCGCCGAGCGCGTTGAGGCAGACCTTCAGCGTCGGCGGTGGTGGCTCGCCGGTCACGCCGCTGATCCGCACGCGGTCCGGCCCGTCCTGCGTCAACGTCAAACTGTCGAACCGCGTGGTGACGTCAGGACCGGCGTAGCGCGCGCCGGTGATCTCGTACAGCAGCTGCGCGGTGACCGTGCCGGTGGTGACCACGCCGCCGGTGCCTTCGTGCTTGGTGATCACGCTGCTGCCGTCTTCGCGGACCTCCGCGATCGGGAAGCCGGGATAGGCAACGTCGTGCTGGGTGAAGAAGGCGTAGTTGCCGCCGGTGGCCTGCGCCCCGCATTCGATGACGTGCCCGGCGGCGACCGCGCCCGCGAGCCGGTCGTAGTCGTCGCGCGCCCAGCCGAAGTGCGCGGCGGCCGGGCCGACCACCAGGGAGGCGTCGGTGACCCGGCCGGTGACCACCACGTCGGCACCCGCGTCCAGGCATTCCGCGATGCCCCACGCGCCGAGATAGGCGTTGGCGGTCAACGGGTTCCCGAAGCCCAGCTCCTCGGCCCGGTGCCGCAGGTCGTCGCCCTCCACGTGCGCGATCGAAACGTCCACCTCGGACTTCGCGGCCAGCTCGCGCAGCGCGGCGGCCAGCCCGGCGGGGTTCAGCCCGCCCGCGTTGGTGACCACCTTGACGCCGCGTTCCTTGGCCAGCGCCAGGTTTTCCGCCATCTGCCGCAGGAAGGTCTTGGCGTACCCGCGATCTGGGTCCTTGAGCAGGTCGCGGCCGAGGATGAGCATGGTCAGCTCGGCCAGGTAGTCGCCGGTCAGCACGTCCAGCGGGCCACCGGTGAGCAGCTCGCGGACCGCGGCGAAGCGGTCGCCGTAGAAACCGGAGGCGTTGCCGATGCGGATCGGTGCGCTCACTCGAACTGCCCCTCCTTGCGGCCGGAACCCGGCAGGCCCGCGAACGCCTGCGCGAAGGTGAGCCACGTCCGCGCTTCCTCGCCCTCGGCGCGCAGGTCGGTGTCGGCCGGGTGCCGCCGCTGGGTGACCACCATGACAAAGCCGAGCGCGCTGCCGGTGACGCGCTCCGCGGCGTCCTCCGGCCCGAACGCCCAGGTCGAACCGTCCGGCGCGGTCAGCTCCACGCGGAACTGCCCGGCGGGCGGCGTGCGGGAGTTGATGGTGTAGGCGAAGTCGCGGGTGCGTACACCGAACCTCGCGATGTGCCACAACCGGTCCGTTGGTTCCCTACGCAGCCCGAGCGCGTCGAACACGTCCTGCGCGTGCGCCCAGGTCTCCATCAGGCGCGCGGTGACCATAGATGCGGCGCTCATCGGCGGGCCGTACCACGGCACCTTCTGCCCGTCGGGCACTTCGGCGAGCGCGCGAGCCAGTTCCTCGCGACCCAACCGCCAGCGCGCGAGCAGTTCCGCGGGTGGCGCGGCGGCGCCTTCTTCGGCGCCCTCGTCCACGTCCTTGCCGCCGGAGGCGAACGCTTTCTCCACCTCGGCGGCGAACCGCTCCGGGGTGCGCACCGCGATCAGCGCCTTGTCGTCGGTCCAGGCCAGGTGGGCGATCTGGTGCGCGATCGTCCAGCCATCGGCCGGTGTCGGCCGGGCCCAGTCCGCTTCCGGCAGCGCGGCGACCACGTCGTCCAGTTCCGCGCTCTCGGCCGCGAGATCCCGCAGGATCGCGCCCACATCCGCCACGGTGGCACCTCCTCAGCGACGAGCCCCTGCGGCCGAGCCTGACACCGGGCCGCAGAAAAATCAAGCTTGCATGATTGTTTTGCGTCCGCCCGGACCGCGCCTGGCTAGGGTGACGCGCATGCCGCGAGACACGCCCAGTCCGGAAAGTGTTCGCCTCCGCACCGCCTTCGCCACCCGGGTCCGCCCGCTCGCCGACCGCGCCGCCCCGCGGGGTTACCAGCTGCGCGGAATCCGCCGGATCGCTGACAGCGCCGGGCTGACCCGGCTCCCCCGCGGCGCCAGGGCCTGGCCTGCCCGCTACGGCCGCGTGCGCGGGGTGTGGATGCGCGCGCCCGGCGCCGACGCGAACCGCGGCGCGCTGCTTTACCTGCACGGCGGCGGGTATGTGTTCGGTTCGCCGCGGTCGCACCGCACCTTCGCCTACCGGCTGTCCAAGCAGACCGGCGTGCCCGTGTTCCTGCTCGACTACCGCCGCGCGCCCGAGCACCCGTTCCCGGCCGCGGCCGACGACGCGCTCGACGCCTACCGGCTGCTGCTGGCTCAGGGCTACCCGCCGGAGAAGCTGCTGGTCGCCGGAGATTCGGCGGGCGGGCACCTGACCGCTTGCCTGCTCGGCGACCTCGCCAGGCTGCACCTGCCGCAGCCGGCGGGCGCCTACCTCGTCTCACCCTGGCTCGACCTGACCGTCGCGTCGGCAGCACGCCGCGACAATGGGGGCACCCCCGCCAGTGAGGGCGTAGCCGGCGGGGGACAGCAGCGCGACCCGTTCCTCTCCCCCGCCTACGCCGCCCTGTGCCGCGACGCCTACCTGAGGACCACACCGTGGAGCCACCCGCGTCTCGACGTGCTCGCCGCGGACAAGTCCGGCTGGCCGCCGATCCTGCTCCAGGTCGGTGACACCGAGGCACTGCTCGACGAGGCACAGCGGTTCGCCGCCAGCCACACTCGTACCGAACTGGAGGTGTGGCCGGGCCAGTTGCACGTGTTCCCGATCTTCTCGAACCTGCCGGAAGGCCGAGCCGCGGCCCGCCGGGCGGGCGAGTTCCTCGGCGGCTTGTTGACGGCTTGCCAGTAAGCCGGGAACGGCATACCTTCGTCGCACGCGGAGCAAAGGAGCGCCTGTGTCACCTTCGGCGTACACCGACATCACCTACGAGGTCAGCGACCGGATCGCGACGATCACGCTGAACCGGCCGGCCGCACGCAACGGCTACACCATCCGGATGGCCGACGAGCTGGGCGCCGCCTTCGACGAAGCCGACCGCGACGAGCAGGTGCGCGTGGTGGTGCTGACCGGCGCCGGTGGCGACTTCTCCGTCGGGGCCGACCTTTCCCAGGGCGGCTTCGACTTCGACGCCGAGAAGGGCCCCGACCCCGAGTGGCAGGAACCGGCGGGCCGGTGCTCCAAGCGCGTGTTCGAGATGAACAAGCCGGTGATCGCGGCGATCCGGGGCGCGGCCATCGGCGGTGGCGTGACGATCACGCTGTCCGCCGACTACCGGCTCGCCTCCACCGACGCCCGCTTCGGCTTTGTCTTCGTCCGCCGCGGGATCTACCCGGAGGGCGCGTCGGCGTGGTTCCTGCCGCGGCTGGTCGGCATGGGCACCGCGATGGACTGGATGATCAGCGGGCGCGTGTTCGGCGCCGAGGAGGCACACCGGGCCGGGCTGGTCCACCGCCTGCACGAGCCGGACGAACTGCTGGACAAGGCCTACGAACTCGCCCGCGAGCTGATCGAGACCACCGCGCCGGTTTCGGTGGCGGTCACCCGGCAGCTGCTCTACCGGATGGCCGCCGCGGACTCGCCGTACCCGGTCCACCAGGTGGACTCGAAACTGATCGGCGGGCTGTCGAGCAATCCGGACGCGGTCGAGGGCGTGCTGTCGTTCCTGCAGAAGCGCCCGCCCGAGTTCAAGCTGCGTGTGCCCGAGGACGTGCCCGCCTACCTGCCGTGGGTGGCGGAGAAATGAGCGAATACCCGCCCGAACCCTGGAACCTGGCCGGTCAGGCGTACCTGACCACCTGGCGCGTGCCGGTGGACGCGCTGCCCGCGCTGGCGGACGGGCTGAGCCCGGTGGTGGTCGCCGGGCGGGCGGTGGTGGTCACCGCCTGGCTGGACTACCAGCCGCCCGGCCGGCTGTCCTACCACGAACTGCTGGCCACCGTCGCGGTCCGCGCTCCTTCCGGCGGCCTGCGCGCCACCGGCACGATCACCGACATCTGGGTCGACAGCGAGGTGTCGCTGGCTGGCGGGCGCGCGCTGTGGGGCATTCCGAAGGACCTCGCCGCCTTCGACTTCACGCACGGCCGCACCTTCACCGCGTCGGCGAGCCTGGACGACGGCTGGATCGCCACCGCGGCGTTCACGCGGCGCGCCGGGCTGCCGTTCGCGCCGCCCGCCGCGTTCCGCATCGCCCAGGAACTCGACGGCGCGCTGAAGCACACGCCGGTCCGCTCCACCGGCCGCCCGCACCTGGCGTCGGCGAACTGGAACCTCAACCCGGACGGCCCGCTCGGCTTCCTGGCCGGCCGCCGTCCCGGCCCGAGCGCGCACCTCGCCGACTTCCGGCTCACGTTCGGCGAGTAGGCCACCGGCCCGGGTGAACCCCGGCCCCTCGGAAGTGGCCCGCCCCGGCACCGGCTGGTGCCGGGGCATCACTGTGAGTGGCGTTCCGAATTCCGAACGGCCCAGCGGCCCGGGTGATCGGCGGGCGGGTTCCGGGGCCCTCCACCACCTCTGAGCAGCAGGCGAGCGAAAGCCCCTAACCTGCCTGGGGGAGGGTCGAGTTCAGCATTCGGGAAAGGCGCGACACGCCACCCGTTGGGGCATGTGCGCGCTGACACCCCTACATGTAGTCTCTGGGCACCGACAGCGCACCGGCGATGGGAGACCGCCGGAAGCGCCGCTCGGCCAGACCTGCACCACCGCACAGCACACCGCCTCTCGAGCCGGTGTGGCGAACCAACGCGCCCTTTTGGAGCCACGTATGTCACTGGACATCACCGAGACAAGCCAGCGGCCACCGTCCGTCACCGAGAAGACCGCCACCGTGCGCGTCATCCGCCGTGACGGCAGTGTGTCGCCGTTCGACGCGAACAAGATCTCGGTGGCGATGACCAAGGCGTTCCTCGCCGTCGAAGGTGACGACGCGGCCGCCTCCTCGCGGATCCACCACCTGGTCGCCGAGCTGACCGAGCAGGTGGAGCAGTCGCTGCTGCGGCACGCCGGCCCGGAGACCGCGCTGCACATCGAGCAGATCCAGGACCAGGTCGAGCTGATGCTGATGCGCGGTGAGCACCACAAGGTCGCCCGCGCCTACGTGCTCTACCGCGACGAGCGGGCCAAGGCCCGCGCCGCCGCCGAGGCCGCGAGCCCGGCCCGCGACGAGAACGTCCTGCACGTCAAGTCCGCCGACGGCGTGCTGCGCCCGCTCGACTGGGACCGCGTCGCGCACGTGGTCGGCGAGGCGGTGGCCGGGCTGTCCGACGTCAGCAGCGAGCCGGTGCTGACCGAAACCCGCCGCAACCTCTACGACGGCATCTCCGCCGACGAGCTGGCGCTGGCCCAGATCATGGCCGCCCGCACCCTGGTCGAGCAGGAGCCGAACTACTCCTACGTCAGCGCCCGCCTGCTGGCCGACAAGCTGCGTGCCGAGGCGCTGAGCTACCTGGCCGGCCGCCCGCGCCAGGCCAGCCAGGACGAGATGGCTGGGATCTACCCCGGCTACTTCCGCGACTACCTGCGCCGCGCCATCGAGCTGGAGCTGGTCAACCCCGAGCTGGCCCAGTTCGACCTGGACCGGATCACCGCCGCGCTGCGCCCCGAGCGCGACCTCGACTTCGGCTTCCTCGGCCTGCAGACCCTCTACGACCGCTACTTCCAGCACCACAACGGCACCCGGTTCGAGCTGCCGCAGGCGTTCTTCATGCGCGTGGCGATGGGCCTGGCCATCCGCGAGGACGACCGCGAAGCCCGCGCCATCGAGTTCTACGAGCTGCTGTCCTCGTTCCACTTCATGGCCTCGACGCCCACGCTGTTCAACTCCGGCACCACCCGGCCGCAGCTGTCCTCCTGCTTCCTCACCACCGTCGACGACGACCTGGACTCGATCTTCCAGGCGTACAAGAACAACGCGCTGCTGGCGAAGTACTCGGGCGGGCTCGGCAACGACTGGACCCCGGTCCGCGGCCTCGGCGCGCACATCAAGGGCACCAACGGGCAGTCGCAGGGCGTGGTCCCGTTCCTCAAGATCGCCAACGACACCGCGGTCGCGGTGAACCAGGGCGGCAAGCGCAAGGGCGCGGCGTGCGCCTATCTCGAGACCTGGCACGTGGACATCGAGGAGTTCCTCGACCTGCGCAAGAACACCGGTGACGACCGCCGCCGCACCCACGACATGAACACCGCGAACTGGGTGCCCGACGAGTTCCTCCGCCGGGTGGAGGCCAACGAGGGCTGGACCCTGTTCTCCCCCAACGAGGTCCCCGACCTGCACGACCTGTACGGCAACGCCTTCGCCGAGCGCTACCGCGAGTACGAGGCCGCCGCCGAGCGCGGTGAGATCAAGGTGTTCCGCAAGGTCCGCGCGGTCGACCTGTGGCGCCGCATGCTGACCATGCTGTTCGAGACCGGCCACCCGTGGATCACCTTCAAGGACCCGTGCAACCTGCGCTCGCCGCAGCAGCACACCGGCGTGGTGCACTCGTCGAACCTGTGCACCGAGATCACCCTGAACACCAGCGCCGACGAGGTCGCGGTGTGCAACCTGGGCTCGGTCAACCTGCTCAAGCACGTCGGCCCGGACGGGCTGGACACCGCGCGGCTCGAGAAGACCGTGCGCACCGCGGTGCGGATGCTCGACAACGTGATCGACATCAACTTCTACACGATTCCCGAGGCACGCCGGTCCAACCTGCGCCACCGCCCGATCGGGCTGGGCCTGATGGGCTTCCAGGACGCGCTGTTCGAGCTGGGCCTGCCGCTGTCCTCGGAAGCCGCGGTGGAGTTCGCCGACCGCAGCATGGAGTACATCAGCTACTACGCCATCTCGGCGTCGACCGACCTGGCGGAGGAGCGCGGGCAGTACCAGACCTTCGAGGGTTCGCTGTGGAGCAAGGGCATCCTGCCGATCGACTCGATGCAGCTGCTCATCGACGCCCGCCGCGGTGACGCGCTCGACGTGGACACCTCGTCCACTTTGGACTGGGAGCCGCTGCGCCAGCGCGTGCGCACGGTCGGCATGCGCAACTCCAACGTGATGGCGATCGCGCCGACCGCGACGATCTCCAACATCTGCGGGGTCGGGCAGTCCATCGAGCCGCTGTTCCAGAACCTGTTCGTCAAGTCGAACATGTCCGGCGACTTCACCGTGGTGAACCCGCACCTGGTCCGCTCGCTCAAGGAGCGTGGCCTGTGGGACGAGGTGATGGTCTCCGACCTGAAGTACTTCGACGGCAGCCTCGGCCAGATCGACCGCGTGCCCGACGACCTCAAGGCGCTCTACGCCACCGCGTTCGAGGTGGAGAGCAAGTGGCTGGTCGACGCGGCCTCGCGGCGGCAGAAGTGGATCGACCAGGCGCAGTCGCTGAACCTGTACATCGCCGCGCCGAGCGGGCGCAAGCTCGACGAGCTGTACCGCTACGCCTGGCACAAGGGCCTCAAGACCACGTACTACCTGCGGGCGCAGTCCGCGACGCACGTGGAGAAGAGCACCCTGCGCGGCACCGACGGCAAGCTGAACGCCGTCTCGGCCACCCCGGCTCCGGCCGCTTCGCCGTCGCCTTCCCCGGCTCCGTCGCCGTCGCCATCGCCGTCGCCATCGCCGTCCCCGTCGGCCGCTGTTCCGGCCACGCCTTCGGCCGTGGTCCCGGCGGTGCCGCCGGCTCCGGTGGTCAAGCCCAAGGAGCTGCCGAAGGTGGACGACGTGGACTTCGCCGCCACCGACGGTGCCGCCTGCCGGATCGACGACCCCGACTGCGAAGCCTGCCAGTAAGGAACGACTGAACAAGATGACCAACACCGAAACCCCAGCACCGCTCACCGACGCCACCGGCCTCGGTGAGATCGAGCGCGGCGCCGAGCGCATCAGCGTCGACGACAAGCGCATGATCAACGCCCGCGCCGACGTGAACCAGCTGCTCCCGCTCAAGTACACCTGGGCGTGGGAGAAGTACCTGGCCGGCTGCAACAACCACTGGATGCCGACCGAGGTCGCCATGCAGGCCGACATCGCGCTGTGGAAGTCGCCCGACGGGCTGACCGAGGACGAGCGGCAGATGCTCAAGCGGAACCTGGGCTTCTTCGCCACCGCGGAGTCGCTGGTCGCGAACAACATCGTGCTCGCGGTCTACCGGCAGATCACCAACCCGGAGTGCCGCCAGTACCTGCTGCGCCAGGCCTTCGAGGAGGCCGTGCACACGCACACCTTCCAGTACATCTGCGAGAGCCTCGGCCTGGTCGAGGGCGAGCTGTTCAACATGTACCGCGAGGTGCCCTCGATCGCCGACAAGGACGCGTGGGCGCTGAAGTACACGCAGAACCTGGAGAACCCGGACTTCGAGACCGGCACGCCGGAGGCCGACCAGGCCTTCCTGCGTGACCTGGTGGCGTTCTACGTGATCTTCGAGGGCATGTGGTTCTACACCGGCTTCGCGCAGATCCTGTCGCTGGGCCGCCGGAACAAGATGGTCGGCATCGCCGAGCAGTACCAGTACATCCTGCGTGACGAGTCGATCCACCTGAACTTCGGCATCGACTGCATCAACCAGATCAAGATCGAGAACCCGCACCTGTGGACGGAGGAGTTCCAGGCGGAGGTGCGCGGCATGCTGATGGAGGCGTGCGAGCTGGAGGTCGCCTACGCGCGCGACACCATGCCGCGCGGCATGCTCGGGCTGTCGGCCCAGCTGTGCGAGCAGTACATGCACTTCATCACCGACCGCCGCGCGCAGCAGATCGGCCTGGCGCCGATCTACGGCGAGAACGAGAACCCGTTCCCGTGGATGTCGGAGGCGATGGACCTGAAGAAGGAGAAGAACTTCTTCGAGACCCGCGTCATCGAGTACCAGAGCGGCGGCGCACTCGACTGGGACTGATCTTTCCCGCTAGGCTCGGCCACGCCACTGGTTCGCCATGGCGTGGCCGAGCCTTTTTCGCGGCCGCGTGGTGGGGAGGCAACAGGGAACCCGGTGTGAATCCGGGACTGCCCCGCAGCGGTAAGCGGGAACGAACGCTGTCACCGCGCCCGCGGTCAAGCACTGGGCACCCGCCCGGGAAGCGACAGCCAGTAGGTCCGGCTCCCTTTTCCGGAGCCTCGCCCGCGAGTCCGAATACCTGCCGGTGGTGCGCGCGCCGTCGGCGCGCGCGGGTCCGGGTCCCGCGGGAGGACAGGTCCGAACCAGGTCGCTGGTTCGTGCTGCGCTGTGCCGTCCTTGCCGCCCCGGGCTCGTCGGACGAGCTCGCGAGGAGAGAGCTGTGGCAGACCAAGACCGCCTGGGTTCGACCGTTCTCGGTTACCCGAGGATCGGCCCCGATCGGGAGTTGAAGAAGGCCGTCGAAGGCTACTGGGCAGGCCGGATCGACGAAGCGGAACTGCAGAAGGTGGCGCGTGGACTGCGCCTGGACACCTGGCAGCGGCTGGCGAAGGCCGGGCTCGGCTCGGTGCCGTCGAACACCTTCTCCTACTACGACCAGGTGCTCGACACCACCGTGTTGTTCGGCGCGCTGCCGTCCCGGTTCACCGAGCTGGGCCTGTCCGCGATCGACACCTACTTCGCCGCGGCGCGCGGGGTCCAGGAGGCACCCGCGCTCGAGATGACCAAGTGGTTCGACACGAACTACCACTACCTGGTGCCGGAACTGGGCCCGGACACCGAATTCACCGTCGCTGGCGGCAAGCCGCTGGACGAGTACCGCGAAGCCAGGGCGATCGGTGTCGAGACGCGGCCGGTGCTCGTCGGGCCGGTGACCTATCTCCTGCTGGCGAAGGCGGCGGGCGGCGCACCCCGCGGTTTCCGGCCGCTCGACCTGCTCCCCCAGCTGGTCACCGCCTACGCGCAGTTGCTGACCACGCTGCACGACGAAGGTGTCCGGTGGGTGCAGCTGGACGAACCGGCCTTCGCCGCCGACCGCACGCCCGAGGAACTGGAAGCGCTGCGGCAGGCCTACACCGCGCTGGGTGAGTTGACGCGGCGGCCGAAGCTGCTGGTCGCCGGGTACTTCGGCGCGCTGGGTGACGCGCTCGGTGTGCTGGCCCGCTCCCCTGTCGACGCGCTGGCCGTGGACCTGGTCACCGAACCGGCCGCGGTCGAAGCCGTCGCGGCGGAGAACTCGTTGCGGGACAAGGAAGTGCTGGCCGGGGTGGTGGACGGCCGCAACATCTGGCGGGTGGACGCCGACGCCGCGCTGGCGAAGGCCGCGACACTCCTGGGCACCGCGGGGTCGGTCAGCGTGTCCACTTCGTGCTCGCTGCTGCACGTGCCGTACGACGCCGCGCGCGAGTCCGATTTGGACGAACGACTGCGTGGCTGGCTGGCGTTCGCCGAGCAGAAGGTCGAAGAGGTGGTGCTGCTCGGGCGGGCGCTCGCCGGGGAGCCGGCGGACCTGGGCGCGGCGCGTGCGGCGACCGCGGACCGGGCGAACGCCGGTGACCTGCGTGACGACCGCGTCCGGGCTCGGCTGGCCGCGCTGAAGCCGGAGCACAGCCGCCGCGGCGACTACCACCGGCGCGCGGCGGCGCAGGCCGAGGCGCTCGGCCTGCCCGCCTTGCCGAGCACCACGATCGGGTCGTTCCCGCAGACCGGTGACGTGCGCAAGGCGCGCGCGGCACTGCGGGCCGGGCGGATCGACGCGGAGACCTACCGCGCGCGCATGCACGCCGAAATCGAGAAAGTGGTGCGGCTGCAGGAAGACCTCGGGCTCGACGTGCTGGTGCACGGGGAGCCGGAGCGCAACGACATGGTGCAGTACTTCGCCGAGCAACTGGCCGGGTTCGCCGCGACGGAGCACGGCTGGGTGCAGTCCTACGGTTCGCGGTGCGTGCGGCCGCCAATCCTGTACGGCGACGTCTCGCGGCCGCGGCCGATGACGGTGGACTGGGCGTCGTACGCGCAGTCGCTGACGCCGAAGCCGGTCAAGGGCATGCTGACCGGGCCGGTGACCATTCTGGCGTGGTCGTTCGTGCGCGACGACCAGCCGCTCGCGGACACCGCGCGGCAGGTGGCGCTGGCGATCCGCGACGAGGTGCACGACCTGGAGTCGGCGGGCATCCGGATCATCCAGGTCGACGAGCCGGCGCTGCGGGAGCTGCTGCCGCTGCGTGCTTCGGCGCACCAGGCCTACTTCGACTGGGCGGTCGGCTCGTTCCGGCTGGCCACCTCGGGCATCGCGGATTCGACGCAGGTCCACACGCACATGTGCTACTCGGAGTTCGGGGACATCCTGCCCGCGATCGACGCCATCGACGCCGACGTCACCAGCATCGAGGCGGCGCGCTCCCGGATGGAGGTCCTGGACGGCTTGGGTGACTTCGAGCGGGGCGTCGGCCCGGGGGTGTACGACATCCACTCGCCGCGGGTGCCGGACGTCGAGGAGGTGACGAGCCTGCTGCGGACCGCCGTGGCGGCCGTGCCGCGGGAGCGGATCTGGGTGAACCCGGACTGCGGCCTGAAAACCCGGGGCTACGCGGAAGTCGAACCGGCGCTGCGCAATCTGGTGGCGGCCGCCCGTCGCCTGCGCGCCGAACTCCCCTAACCCGCACGGGGGTGACCCGATGTCACGAATGTGGCTTTCGAGACGTTCGGCGTCTCGAAAGCCACATTCGTGACACGGCCGGGGCCCTCGCGAACTGGACCCGTTCGCGTTCTTGTCAGACTGCCAACAAGGGGGCATGGTGAGGGGGCAGGTCTCTCAGCGACGAGAGGAGCCGACCGTGCCGAGCCCGCTCTCCGCCCCGGCCGCCAGCAAAGTGAGCAAGGTGAGCGAAGTGGCCACCGCGCTCCGCGAGCGCGTCCCGCCGCTCACCTCGATCCCGCTCCCCCGCGCGGTCGACCGCAGGCTGCTCGGGCAGCGCTGGCCGACCAGGGAACTCGCCACGCCCCCGGCGGGCAGCGGCCTCAAGGCCATTCCCGGCGACGACGGCGCGCCGCTGATCGGGCATTCGCTCGACTTCATGCGCTTCGGCGTCGAGTGGGCCCTGCGCCGCTACGAGCTGTACGGTCCCGTCTCCTGGATGGGCGCCTTCGGCCGCCGCATCGTCAGCCTCTCCGGGCCCGACGCCACCCAGCTCGCACTGGTCAACAAGGACAAGGCGTTCTCGCAGCAGGGCTGGGAGTTCTTCATCGAGCGGTTCTTCCAGCGCGGCCTGATGCTGCTCGACTTCGGCGAGCACCACGCGCACCGCCGGATCATGCAGTCCGCCTTCACCCGTGACCGCCTCGCCGGGTACGTCGCCCAGATGGGGCCCGCGCTGCGTGAGGGCATCGGCGCGTGGGCGCCGGATTCGCGCCCGCGCCTCTACTGGTCACTCAAGCGGCTGACCCTCGATGTGGCGAGCCGGGTGTTCATGGACATGCCCAGCGGTGACGACAGCGCGCGACTCAACCGCGCGTTCGTCGATTCGGTGCG
The DNA here is from genome assembly GCF_003312875.1 of Amycolatopsis albispora. Taxonomy (NCBI): domain Bacteria; kingdom Bacillati; phylum Actinomycetota; class Actinomycetes; order Pseudonocardiales; family Pseudonocardiaceae; genus Amycolatopsis; species Amycolatopsis albispora. The sequence goes on along the minus strand of NZ_CP015163.1, from coordinate 1,079,722 downwards.
CGCGGGCACCGCGATCGTGCGCTACCCCGTGCCCGGCGGGCGGTGGGCGGCCGGGCTCAACGGCCGCAAGGTGCTGGAGCGCTACTTCCGCGAGAACCTGCCGGCCAAGCGCCGCGACGACGGCGCGGACCTGTTCTCCGCGCTGTGCCACGCCACCACCGAAGACGGCGAACGCTTCTCCGACGCCGACGTGGTCAACCACATGATCTTCCTGATGATGGCCGCGCACGACACCACCACGATCACCAGCACCGCCGCCGTCTACTACCTGGCCAAGCACCCCGAATGGCAGGAACGCGTGCGCGAGGAGTCACTGCGCCTCGGTGACGACCCGCCGGACGTCACCGCACTCGGTGAACTGTCCACACTGGAACTGGTGATCAAGGAGGCGCTGCGGCTGGTCGCGCCCGTACCATCGCTGGCCCGGAAAACCTTGCACGACACCGAAGTACTGGGGTTTCACCTACCGGCGGACACGCTCGTCGGCGTGTCGCCGACGATCAACCACTTCGACCCGGCGTGCTGGACCGACCCGCTGCGCTTCGACCCGGAGCGGTTTTCCGAGGCACGGCGGGAAGATCGCAACCACCGCTATGCCTGGATGCCGTTCGGCGGCGGTGCGCACAAGTGCATCGGGCTCCACTTCGGCATGTACGAGGTGAAGGCGCTGCTGCACGAAATGCTGCGGCGTTTCCGCTGGTCCGTCCCGGCGAACTACGAAGCGCGCTGGGACTACGTTTCGCTACCGGTTCCGGCCGACGGACTCCCGGTTCTCCTGACCAGGCGATGATATGTCACACTCAGAGTACCCGTTCGAGTACCGATCATCACCCTTTCAGCCGGTAGACACCTAGCGTGCTGCGTGATGACGTGACATGACTCTCGGCTGGCTCGTGCCCTGGACGGGCTTTCCGATCCCCGCACGGGCACTGAGCTGGCCTTTGCATCGCATGAAGAGGTGGAGTGTGCCGAGACCTGGTGACGCGCCAGGATTGGTGAAGATCGCCCGCAAATGGGCGGCCACGTTGGCCGACACGGAAGGAGTATCGCTTCCGCCCGAGGAACTCGAGGGAAGCCTGCTCTCCTTCGCCCAGGAGCTGCGCGCCGACGCCGATCCCGCGCACGAAGGCGCCAAGCTCCGGTTCGCCGCGCTGTATTCGGCCTCCCCGCTGGGTATCGCACTGGCCGACCGCGACGGCGTGATCGTCGAGGCCAACCCGGCGCTGGGCCGCATGCTCGGCCGCCGGTCCGAATCGCTGCGCGGCACGCCGATCCCGAGCCTGGCCTCCACCGACAAGGGCGCCGCCACGCTGACCAACGGACTGGCCGAGCTGGCCGAAGCCGATCTTTCCCTGTACCGCCAGCTGATCGTGCTGTCCAACGCCGAGGACGACCCGCTGTGGGTCAACGTCACGCTCTCCCAGCTGCCCGGCGACGACTCCGGGCAGGTGTACCCGGTGCTGATGGTCGAGGACGTCAACGACCTGCACCTGCTGCAGGAGCGGCTGCGGCACCAGACCCTGCACGACTCGCTGACCGGCCTGCCGAACGCGCTGAGCTTCTCCACCAAGCTGGAGTCCGCGGTGTCGGCGGACTCGTCGGGCCAGCTCGCCTTGGTGTACCTGGACATCGACGGGTTCAAGGTGATCAACGACGGCCTCGGCGCCGACCTCGGCGACCAGGTGCTGCGCTCGGTCGGCCGCAAGCTGGGCACCGTGTTCGCCGAGCACGACGCGTTCATCGCGCGGCTGTCCGGTGACGGGTTCGCGGTGCTGCTGCACGGCGAGCTGAACGCCACCGAGGTGATCGCGCTGGTGCAGCGGGTGCTCGACGAGCTGACCGAGCCGGTCTACTACGACGAGCTGGGCATCGGCGTGAGCGCCAGCGCCGGGATCGTGGTCCGCAAGGCCGCCGGTGGCTCGGCGAGCGAGCTGCAGCGCGCCGCCGAGATCGCCCTGCACCGCGCGAAGGAGGCGGGCAAGGCGCAGTGGATGCTGTTCGACCCGGAGCTGGACGCGCGTGACCGCAGCCGCTACCGGCTCGGCGCCACCATCGCCGGCGCGCTGGAGAACGGCGAGTTCTCGCTGGTCTTCCAGCCCACGGTGAAGCTGGCCAAGCAGCACGAGCTGGCCGTGGTGAACGCCGGGCTGCGCTGGAACCACCCGGAGTTCGGCGACCTGGAGTCCGACGTCTTCTACCCGCTGGCGGCCACCACCGGCATGACGATCCCGCTCGGCCGCTGGCTGCTCACCGAATCGCTGGCGGCCACCGCCCGCTGGCGCGAGAAGTTCGGGGACGCCGCGCCCGAGGTGTGCGTGCGGCTGCCGTACCGGCTGGCCACCGACCCGGACCTGGTGCTGCTGGTCAAGGAGGAGCTGGACCGCAACGACCTGCCGGCCGGCGCGCTGCGGCTGTGCACGGACGGGCCGTCGGTGCTCGACCCGCGTGGTGAGGTGATCGACTCGCTGGCGGTGCTCGCCGACCTCGGCGCGCACCTGGTGCTGGCCGTGTCCGGCAGCGCCGACCTGGAGCTGATCCGCACGCACCAGCTGCCCGTGCGGCACGTCATCCTCACCGGCGAGGTGGTCGACGCGCTCGCCGAGCACGACGACGAGGTCGCCTCGCGTCACCTCGGCCAGCTGGTCGCCCGCGCGAAGGAGATGGGCCTGCGCATCGGCGCGGAAGGCGTGCGCGACGCCGCGCACGCGGAACGGCTGCGTGCACTCGGCGTGCTCGCCGGGCGCGGGCCGTTCATCGCCGAGTCGGCCACCACCTCCGACGTCGAAGAGCTGATCGACCGGCACGCCGCGGTCTGAGCCCGGCCCCGCCGTGCGCGCGGTCCCGGCACCAGGCAGGATCGCGGGGTCCACGCGCGCGCACGGCAGAGGAGTTCTTCACATGCAGCAGGGAGACCTGGCCCCGGACTTCACCCTGGACGACGACCGCGGGCAGCCGCGGTCGCTGAGCGGGCTGCTCGCCGACGGGCCGGTGGTGCTGTTCTTCTACCCGGCCGCGATGACCAGCGGCTGCACCGCGGAGAGCTGCCACTTCCGCGACCTGGCCACCGAGTTCGCCGCGGTCGGCGCGCAGCGCGTCGGGATCAGCCCGGACGAGGTGAGCAAGCAGCACCTGTTCTCGGCCACGCACGGCTTCGACTACCCGCTGCTGTCCGATCCGGACGGCGCGGTCGCCACCCAGTTCGGCGTGCGGCGCAAGTTCGGGCCGCTGCTGACCAAGCGGCAGACCTTCGTCATCGACACCGACCGCAAGGTGCTCGAAGTGATCAAGAGCGAGCTGCGGATGAGCGTGCACGCGGATCGCGCACTGGCGACCCTGCGTGCCCGCCGCACCGCCTAGCCCGGGCCCCTAGTTGACGATGACGCTGTCCGGGATGGGCTTGTCGTTCTTCAGCGCGTCGAACAGCTGCTCGGACTTCTTCTTGTCCCAGTTCTCCGCCGAGGCCGAAGTGACCGGCACGGTGGTGGTGACCACGCCGCCGCTGGAGATGCCGCGCATCGCGAACGCCAGGCCGACCAGGTGGTGCAGGTGGTCGCCCTCGTCCATGGTCAGCGCTTCCGGCGCCTCGGACAGCAGCGGGAACAGGTAGAACGGGTTGAGCAGGGTGCCGGGGCTGGCCATCTCGGAGACCATCGCGCCGATGAACTTGCGCTGGTTGGCCACCCGGTCCAGGTCCGACCGCGGGGTCGCGCTGCTGTACCGCATGCGCACGAAGCTCAGCGCCTGCGCACCGTCCAGCTCCTGGCAGCCGGCCTCCAGCTTGGCCCCGGTCATCGAGTCGTTCATCTCGGTCTCGAGGCACATCTCGACCCCGCCGATGGCGTCGACGATGTTCGCGAACCCGCCGAAGCCGATCTCGGCGTAGTGGTCGATCCGCAGGCCGGTGGCGCCTTCCACGGTCTTGGCCAGCAGCTGCGGCCCGCCGAAGGAGAACGCCGCGTTGATCTTGTTGGTGCCGTGGCCGGGGATCTTGACCTGCGAGTCGCGGGGCAGGCTGAGCAGCGTCGGCGGGGTGTCGTTGTCCGGGATGTGCGCGACCATGATGGTGTCGGTGCGCTGCCCGGCGGTGTCACCGGTGGACAGCCGCGCCTCGTCCTCCGGGTCCAGTCCCGCGCGTGAGTCCGAGCCGACGATCAGCCAGTTCGTGCCCGAGCCTGCCGCGGGGTGGTCCTCGTACCCCAGCGCGTCGATCCGGTTGATGGAGAACTCCAGGTAGACCCAGACCGCGGCGAGGAACACCACAAAAACCATCAGCAGGCTGAGCAGCACCTTGCCGAAGCTCCACCGGCGGCGGCGCGGCGGGCGCTCACGCGGCGGCCGGGGCGGCGGGCCCTCCGGCCCGCGTGGCGGCACCGGCGCGCGCATGGTCGGCTGCGGCGGCATGTGCTCGTCACGCGGCGGGTACGCCTCGCGCCGGGGCGGCTGCTCCCGGCCCGGGATGGGCAGCATCTGCGCACGCTGGTGCTGCCGCGGGCCTCGGGGGGCCGGGCGGGGGTCCTGCCCGCCGTAGTCTCCGCCGTAGGTCATCTAGCTCACCGTTTCCCTGCCGTCCGACATGCCTGCGGTGCACAGTGAACCGCAGTTCCCGAAGACAAGGACGTGCGACACCCCCTTGCGGTTGTGCGGACCACCCCGAAGTGGCCCGCTACCTGCCGAAGGACAGCTGGCGCACCTTGATGTAGCCGGAGCGGAACCCGGCTTCGGAGTAGGCGAGGTAGAACTCCCACATCCGCTTGAACACCTCGTCGAAGCCGAGCCCGGAGACCTCGGACCACCGCTGGGTGAACCGCTCGCGCCACTCACGCAGCGTGCGCGCGTAGTCCTGGCCGAACTCGCGGGCCGCGCGCAGCTTCAGCCCGGCCTGCTCGGCTAGCCCGCTCTCGATCGACTCGGGCGACGGGATGAGCCCGCCGGGGAAGATGTACTTGTGCATCCAGGTGTACGACGAGGCCGCGGCGAGCATGCGGTCGTGGTTCATCGTGATGGCCTGCAGGCCGAGCTTGCCGCCGGGGCGCAGCCGCTGGCCGATGGTCCGGTAGAAGGCAGGCCAGTACTCCGCGCCGACCGCCTCGATCATCTCGACGCTGACCACCGCGTCGTACTGGCCTTCGGACAGCCGGTAGTCGCGCAGCTGCACGTCCACCCGGTCGGACAGGCCCGCCTCGGCGATCCGCTTCTTGGCCAGCGCGGCCTGTTCCCCGGAGATGGTCAGTGAGGTGACCTTCGCGCCGCGTTGCGCCGCCCGGATGGACAGCTCACCCCAGCCCGTGCCGATTTCGAGCACCTCACTGCCCGCGCGGACTCCGGCGTAGTCCAGCACACCGTCGATCTTGCGGCGTTGCGCGGACGCGAGATCCTCGCCCGGCGAACCGTACAAAGCAGACGAATACGTCATCGTCTCGTCGAGAAAGGTGGCGAACATTTCGTTCGACAGGTCGTAGTGCCGGTGGATGTTCTGCCGGGCGCCGTCCACCGTATTCGCCTCCGCGGCCGGCTGGCGCCGGTCGACGAACCGCCGGAACCGTTGCAGCACCGGCGGAATCAGCGTGGCCATCCGCTCGGCGAACGGGGTGAGCACCTCGGCCAGCGCGTCGGAGGTCCAGTCCCCGACCATGTACGCCTCGCCGAAGCCGATCTTCGCGTCCACCCCGAGGCGGTGGAAGAACTCGGCCGGGCGGCGCAGGTACATGCGTGGCGCGTCGGGTCCGCCGGCGCCGAGCCAGCGGCCGCCGGGCAGCACGACGCGCACGTCGAGCGGCCGGACCGCACGCCGGAACAGTGCTTCGGCGATCTTCGCCCGCAGCGGTGAATGCGGTGCCTTCGCCAGCTCGGGCCAAGCGCCGCCGTCCACCGCCGCCGGTCCTGCTTCTGATCTGGTCACGGAGAATCCCCTCTCACCGGTAGTGCCGCCTAAAGCGGAATTCGCAGCCGTTCCGCGACCGGCCTGGTCCACGCGGCGGTCAGCGTGCCGTCCGACGGCGGCAACCCGAGTGTGTCCAGTGTGAAAGCACAAACCAGCCTGGTCCATACCGGCGCGCGGCGCACCATCGCGTGTCCCTCGTCGGTGACCTCGAACCGAGCGATCCGCGACGCCGCGGTTTCGGCGCGGCTGCCGAAGGTGTACGAGTCGGCCGGGCTGGTGATGAGGTCCTTGGTGCCGTGGGCGATCAGCACCGCCCGGTCGCGCACGGCGGCCACCGGTTCGTCCCGCGGCGTCCACGGCGCGAGCGCGCAGACCCCGGCCACCGCCGGGTCGTCGGCCACGCGCAGCGCCACCCGGCCGCCCATCGAATGGCCGACGAGCACCACCGGCACCCCGGGGTGGTCGGTGTGGATGCCCTCGAGCGCCCAGCGCGCGTCCCGCACCGCGTCGAGACCGGGTTCGTTCCAGCCGCGCACGCGGTTGCGCAGCAGCCGGACCTCCACCCCGTGCCGCGCGACGGCCCGGTGCAGCGACTTCGCGATCGGCACCATCCGGAGATAGGCCAGGCGCCACGGCCGGACCACCGCGCTGCCGTGCTCGGCGCCGCCGTGCAGCACCAGTACCACCGCGCGAACTGGTCCGCGCGCACGCCGGATGGTGACAGCAGCCTGTCTTCCGCTCAACGCCCACCTCCCACTCCGATCATGGCAAGGTTGCTTCGTAGCCGACCATTCCCAGGAAGGGACGATGTGGTGAGCGCCACCCAATCCACCGAATTCGCCGATCTCGCCGCGACCGCGCTCGAGCGCGCGCGGACGGCCAACGCCGAGGCCGTCACCGCGGCCGCCGCCCAGATCGTGCGGACCATCCGGGCGGACGCGCTGATCTTCACCGCGGGCGCCGGGCACTCGCTCGCCGCGGTGGCGGAGACCTTCTACCGCGCCGGCGGGCTCGCCAACGTCTACCCGCTCTACCACGAGGAGTTGCTGCCGCTGCACGGCGCGCAACGCAGCACCAAGGCCGAGCGCCGGTCCGGCCTGGCCGCCGAGGTGCTCTCGGTGAAGGCGCCCGGGCCGGACGACCTGCTGGTGGTCTTCTCCACTTCCGGGGTCAACCCGTACCCGGTGGAACTGGCGATGGCCGCGCGCGAGGCGGGCGCGCCGGTGATCGCGGTCAGCTCGCGGGCCTCGGTCGAGGCGGCACCGCGGCGGTCGGCGAGCACGCTGGTCGAGCAGGGCACCATCGTGCTGGACACCGGCATCCGGCCCGGCGACGCGAGCTATCCCGCCGACGAGCCGGTGACCGGGCCGCTGTCCACTGTGGTCAACGCCTTCCTGTGGAGCCAGGTGCTCACCGCGGTGCTGGAGCAGGCCGCCGCCGAGGGCGTCGAAGTCCCGCTGTGGCGCAGCTCCAACGTGGACGGTGGCGACGAGGCCAACGCGGCGTTGTTCGAGAAGTACCAGCCGCGCGTGCCCATGCTGGGCTGAGTCACCGGGCGGCCCGGCCACCGGTGTTACACCGGGGCCGGGTCGTCGGCGAACTGGGTGCGGTACAGCTCCGCGTACCGCCCGTCCGCGGCGAGCAACTGCTCGTGCGTGCCGCGTTCGACGATGCGCCCGCTTTCGACCACCAGGATCTGGTCGGCCGCGCGCACGGTGGACAACCGGTGCGCGATCACCAGCGAGGTCCGCCCGCGCAACGCGTCGGCCAGCGCCTCCCACACCGCGGCTTCCGACGACGAGTCCAGGTGCGCGGTCGCCTCGTCCAGCACGAGCACCCGCGGCCGCGCCAGCAGCAGCCGCGCGATGGTCAGGCGCTGCCGTTCGCCGCCGGAAAGCCGGTAACCGCGTTCACCGACCACGGTGTCCAGCCCGTCCGGAAGCGCGCCGATCGTGTCCGCGAGCCGTGCCCGGCCGAGCGCGTCCCACAGTTCCTCGTCGGTCGCCTCCGGCCGCGCGTAGACCAGGTTCGCGCGAATGGTGTCGTGGAACAGGTGCCCGTCCTGCGTGACCACGCCGACGGTGGACCGCAGCGTGTCGAAGCCCAGGTCACGGACGTCCACACCGGACAACCGCACCGCGCCGGAATCCACGTCGTACAACCGCGGCAGCAGCGAGGCGATGGTCGACTTGCCCGCGCCCGAGGAGCCGACCAGTGCCACCATCTGGCCCGGCTCGGCGCGGAAGCTGATGCCGTGCAGCACTTCCTCACCACCACGACTGTCCACAGTGGCTACTTCTTCGAGCGAGGCGAGCGAGTACTTGTCGGCCGACGGGTAGGCGAAGCGCACGTCGTCGAACTCCACCGACACCGCCTCGCCGCCGGGCAGCCGCTTCGGCTCCGGCTTCTCCTTGATCATCGGGTCGAGGTCGAGCACCTCGAAGATCCGCTCGAACGAGACCAGCGCGGTCATCACGTCCACCCGGACGTTCGCCAGCGCGGTCAGCGGGGTGTACAGCCGGGTCAGCAGCAGCGCCAGCGCGACCACCGTGCCCGCCGCGAGCTGCCCGTTCAGCGCCAGCCAGCCACCGAGGCCGTAGACCAGCGCGAGCGCCAGCGCGGAGACCAGGGTGAGGCTGGTCAGGAACCAGCGGGTCAGCATCGCGGTGCGCACGCCGATGTCACGGACGTGACCGGCCCGCGCGCCGAACTCCTCCGCCTCGGCCCGCGGCCTGCCGAACAGCTTGACCAGGGTGGCGCCCGGCGCGGAGAACCGCTCGGTCATCTGCGTGGTCATCGAGGCGTTGAGCACCGACGCCTCGCGCTGCAGCGCCGCCATCCGCCGCCCGATGCGGCGGGCGGGCAGCACAAAAACCGGCAGCAGCACCAGCGCGAGCAGGGTCACCTGCCACGACAGCGCCAGCATCACCACCAGGGTCAGCACCAGCTGGATCGAGTTGGTCAGCAGCCCGGACAGCGTCGCGGTGAAGGTCCGCTGCGCGCCGATCACGTCGTTGTTCAGCCTGCTCACCAGCGCGCCCGTGCGGGTGCGCGTGAAGAACGCCACCGGCATGCGCTGCACGTGCTCGAACACCGCGCGCCGCAGGTCGAAGATCACGCCCTCGCCGATGCGCGCGGACTGCCACCGCTCGGCCAGGCCCAGCGCGGCGTCGACCACCGCCAGCCCGGCGATCGCCAGCGCCAGCCACACCACCACCGAGGCCTGCCCGCCGCTGGTGATCACGTCGATCACCCGGCCGGCCAGCAGCGGCGTGCTCACCGCGAGCACCGCGGAAAGCACCGTCAACCCGCCGAACACCGCGAGCCTTCGCCAATGCGGCCTGGCGAACTTGGCCACCCGCTTGACGGTGCCCCTGGTCAGCCCGCGCGGCACCTCGTCCGCCCGCATCGCGCCCATCATCAGCGACCACGCGTTGTCCATCTGTGCCACCCTTCCCCCAGAACCTCAAGTAACATAGAGGTTTTCGCCGGATATGCCCTGGACAACAGTAGAACCCAACCCGTTGTTCCCGATCCGCCGGAAATCTTTCCCCGGTGCTCGGTAGCCTGCATGCCACAGGCAGGATTTCCGTGGCTGGTGTCGTCGTGAAGGTGAGCAGAATCGCGTGGTCCGCACCGTTTCCGAGCGTCTGCGGCAGTTCGTGTCCGGGCAGCCGCTCACCGTGGACCTCGCGGTCTACTTCGCCTGTGCGGTCTACGCGCTGATCCTGTCGGCCACCAACGAGTTCTACGGCTTCCGGATCTGGGGCAACTTCGCCACCGCCGCCTACGGCCTCGCCTTCGCGCACACCGCCTGGCTGCTGGCCACCCGGCGGCGCGAGGAACACCGGTGGTGGCGCAGCCGCTGGGTGGGCGTGGCCGTGGTCGGCGTGGTGGGCATGCTGGCGCCGCTGATCACCCTGCTCTTCCGGCGGCTGACCGGAGTGGACTGGCTGAGCACCCCGTGGTCGTGGAGCGCGCAGCCCGAGGTCTGGGTGATCGAGCGCTCGGCCACGCTGCTGTTCGAGCACGGCACGCCGTACGTCGACGTGCACGCGCTCGGCAGGCTGCCCGAGGTCAACGACTACACGCCGTACGGCCCGGTGATGACCGTGTTCGGCATGCCGAGGGCGCTGCTGGGCGACAGCTCGCTCACCGACGCGCGGCTGATGTTCGCGCTCACCGCCGCGCTGTGCGTGTGGGCGAGCCTGCGCGTGCTGGGGCGCCCGCGCGTCCCCGTCACCGCCGCGCAGCTGGCCGTGGCCTTCCCGCTCACCGCGCTGACCTTCGCGGTCGCCGGGCCGGACCTGGCGATCATCGGCCTGGTGGTGCTGGGCACCGCGCTCGCCGCGACCGACCGCCACCTGGGCGCGGCCGCGGTGATGGCGCTGGTGGTCAGCGCCAAGCTGACCGCGCTGCCCGCCGCGGTGGTGGTCGCGGTGCTGATCGCCGCCCGCCTCGGCGCCCGCGCGCTCGGCACCGCGACCCTCGCCTTCGCCGGGGTGTGCGCGGTGGTGAACCTGCCCGTGCTGCTCGCCGATCCCGCCGCCTTCGCCGAGCACGTGGTGCGGTTTCCGGCCGGGCTCGGCGCGGTCGCGTCACCGGCGACGAGCCCGTTCCCCGGATACCTGATCGCGAGCACCGGCGAGGCCGGGCACGTGGTGGCGATCGTGCTGCTGGCCGCCGCGGCGCTGGCGCTGAGCTGGTGGCTGCTGCGCCTGCCCCCGGTCACCGGGGCGGATGCCATGTTCCGCATCGCGGTGGGGCTGGGCACCTCGATCCTGCTCACCCCGGCCACCCGGTTCGGCTATCTGGTGTACCCGGTGGCGCTGTTCGGCGCGATGCTGTGTTTTCCGCGCGAAACCCCGGACGAGCGGATTGTTACTTCTTCTTGACCCTGGTCGCCCCGCCGCGCCCGCGCAGCTGCACGCCGGATTCCGAAAGCACCCGGTGGACGAATCCGTAGGACCGTCCGGTGGACTCGGCCAGCGCGCGAATGCTCGCGCCCTTCTCGTATTTCTTCTTCAGGTCAGCGGCCAGCTTGTCGCGCGTGTTACCGGTGATCCGCGCGCCCTTCTTCAGGTCAGCCACGTCTCTCCGCCTTCCGCATGAGCGTGTTCTGGGCCACATTCGACCCCTGCCGCCGCAATGATCGAACACTGAGCCGCGGAATGCCAGACGACAGGCGAAAAACATGCTGAAACCGCCCTGACATTGGGCCATTCCAGTGCTTGCCGGGGTGCTTGTTGAACATCAACTAAGCACATGATCAACCGGACGGACGGTTTCCTGGCGAAGTACCTCAGGCCAGTTGCACGAGCTCCAGATAGTCCGGCGACCAATGGTCCTCGGTGCCGTCGGGCAGCAGGATCACGCGTTCGGGTTCGAGCGCCTCGACCGCACCCGGGTCGTGCGTCACCAGCACCACCGCACCGGAGTAGGTGCGCAGCGCCTCGAGCACCTGGGCGCGGCTGGCCGGGTCCAGGTTGTTCGTCGGCTCGTCGAGCAGCAGCACGTTGGCGGCGCTGGAAACCAGCCCGGCCAGCGCGAGCCGGGTCTTCTCGCCGCCGGAGAGCGTACCGGCCGGCTGGTCCAGCTGCTCCCCGCTGAACAGGAAGGAGCCGAGCAGGTTCCGCAGTTCCTGCGCGCCGGTGTCCGGCGCGAGGTGCCGGATGTTCTCCCAGACGCTCGCGTCGTGGTCCAGCGTTTCGTGTTCCTGGGCGTAGTAACCGAGGCGCAGGCCGTGCCCGGGCACCGTTTCACCGGTGTCCGGCCGCTCCATTCCGCCGAGCAGCCGCAGCAGGGTGGTCTTCCCGGCGCCGTTGAGGCCGAGTACCACCACTTTGGACCCCCGGTCGATGGCCAGGTCCACCCCGGTGAAGATCTCCAGCGAGCCGTAGGACTTCGACAGCCCCTCGGCGGTGAGCGGGGTCTTGCCGCACGGCGCGGGCGCCGGGAACTTGATGTGCGCGACCTTGTCCGCCTGGCGGGTGTCGTCCAGGTTGGCCAGCATCTGCTCGGCGCGGCGGGCCATGTTCTTCGCGGCCACCGCCTTGGTCGCCTTGGCACCCAGCTTGGCCGCCTGCTGCTGCAGCGCGGACGCCTTCTTCTCGGCGTTGGCGCGCTCGCGGCGGCGGCGCTTCTCGTCGGTGGCGCGCGCGTCCAGGTAGCGCTGCCAGGTCATGTTGTAGTGGTCCAGTTCACCGCGGGTGGCGTCGAGGAACCAGACCTTGTTGACCACCTCGGCGAGCAGTTCCACGTCGTGGCTGATCACCACGAGCCCGCCGTCGTGCGCCTTGAGAAAGCCGCGCAGCCAGGTGATCGAGTCGGCGTCGAGGTGGTTGGTCGGCTCGTCCAGCAGCAGGATGGTGTCCGACCGGCCGCTGGCCCCCGCCTCGGAAGCGGCGAACAGGATGCGCGCCAGCTCGACGCGGCGGCGCTGGCCACCGGAGAGCGTGCGCAGGGTCTGCGCCAGCACGCGGTCGGCCAGGCCCAGATTGGCGCAGATGCGCGCGGCTTCGCTCTCGGCGGCGTACCCGCCGCGCGCGGCGAAGCGCTCTTCGAGCCTGCCGTAACGGCGGATCGCCTTGTCGCGCTCGTTGTCGTCGACCAGTTCGGACATCGCCGACTGGGCCTTCTCCATGTCACGCAGCAGCGCGTCGAGGCCACGCGCGGAGAGCACGCGGTCCTTCGCGGTGACCGAGAGGTCGCCCTCGCGCGGGTCCTGCGGCAGGTAGCCGAGTTCACCGGCGTGGCGGACCTCGCCGGCGTAGGGCTCGCCCTCACCGGCCAGCACCTTCAGGGTGGTGGTCTTGCCGGCGCCGTTGCGCCCGACCAGGCCGATGCGGTCGCCCTGCTGGATGCGCAGGGAGGTGTCGGCGAGCAGGATGCGGGAGCCGGCGCGCAGCTCGAGGCCGGAGGCCGTGATCACAGGAAACTCCGAGGTGGGAAGGTGGATTCCGGACAGCGTCGGGCACGCCCGCGGTGCGTTCACGCGGGCGGCGCACTACTCCAGGAGAATGTCCACGAACCCAGTGTACGGCCCGCCGTCCACCGAATTACCCGGCCCATGACCGGGATCACCCTCCCGGCCCCGCACCGTCCACTCCGGACAGTGCGGGGCCGGGGCGGGGGATCAGACCGGGCGGACCGGTCCGTTGCGCACTTCCTGGCGCACCTGCGCGGGCTTTCCGGCACCGCTGACGTATCCGTTGAGGTGCAGCGAAACCGCGCGGATGGTGCCGGAGTCACCACCGATGACGTCCCTGGCGTGGAAGGTCCAGGTGCCGTCCACGCCACCGGCGATCAGCCCGGACAGCGCCGCGGCCGGGCGCCACGACCCGGTGAACGGCGCGTCCGAGAACGACACCGAGCTGAACGCCCGCGCTGCGGTGTCGGTGAAGATCACCTGGCACAGGTTGTTGCCCGAACTGCCGTTGCGCTGGAACACCACCGCCTGCGCGCCCGACGGCGCGGTCAGCGTGCCGACCAGGTCACCGACGTAGGAGTGGCTCACGCCCACCGTGGTCGAGGTCTGGTCGGTGCTGCACGTGCTGCCGTCCACCGAGAAGGTCAGCTTCGACGCGCGGCCCATGCCGGTCACCTCGATCGGCACGCTCACCCCGGCCTGGTTGTTGTCCGGGATGGCCACCGGCGCGCCGGCGTAGGCGAAGTCGGTGGCCACCGGCGACGGCTTGCCGACCGCCACCGGGAACCGGACCGTGGTCGGCGAATGCGCCCCGGCGAAGCTCACCTTGACGTCCAGCAGGACCGGCTCGCCGAGCTGGTGCGTCGCGGGCACGGTGATGCCGAACTCGTTGATCCCGGTCTGCTTCGGGCTGATCGTGCCGTAGGACTTCGACCGCGGCGTGAGGGTCACCCCCGGCGTCGGCGTGCTCAGCACCACGCTGGTGGAGACCGACGGCCCGTCACCGGTGTTGGTCACCGGCAGGCTGAGCTTCGCGGTCTCACCGGGGTCGAGGTAGCTGTCGGCACCGAGCACGGACGGCGCCCTGGCCACGGTCACCGGCTGCGGGCTGGCGCCGGTGTAGTCGAGCACCCGGTCGGCCAGCAGCACCCCCGCACCGCTGAGCACGTCGGTCCCGGCCAGCTCGATGTCGGCCGCGGTGTTGACCAGCGCTTCCCGCATCTCCTTCGGGTGCAGGCCGGGATTGCCCGAGAGCACCAGCCCGGCGATCGCCGCCGCGTGCGGGGCCGCCGCCGAGGTGCCGAAGAACGGGTTGAACCCGGTCACGCTGGTGCTCACCCCGTCGGCCGCGGTCAGGTCCGGCTTCTGCCGCACCTCGCCGCCGGTGGCCGAGACGTCGCCGGGGGTGATCGGCGTGCCGTCCGCTTCGTAGAACACGCGGCGCGGGCCGTCCGAGCTGAACCGCTCGATCTGCGTGTCCGGGCCGAACGAGCCGGGGAACGGCCCGGCCGGGTTGGCCGGATCACCCGGCTCCAGCGGCGAGCCGAACGGCTTGGCCGCCGGGGTCGCCGCCACGCTGTAGGCCTGCCGCGCGGCCGAATGGCCCACGGTCACGCCCGGCGTGGTGTACGCCTTGAGTCCGTCGGCCGAGTCGGAGAAGCGCCCGCCGAGCCCGGACAGCGACAGGTACCGGTTCTCCCCGGAGTACTTGACCACGGCCAGCCGCAGGCCGGTGCCGCCGAACAGCGGGGTGTCCAGCCGCTCGTACGGGTCCTGCGTGCCGGTCTGGTTGTTCTGGCTCATCGCCACCACCGCACCGGTGGCGTTGAACAGGTACAGGTCGTAGTCGTTGGCGGACTTGCCGACCGGATCCGACCAGAACAGCGTGACCACCACCGAGCCGGATGAGGCGTCGGAGATCGGCTCGAAGATCTGCGTGCCCTCCGCCCCGGCGAAGTCGTGCGCGGCACCGGTGAACTTGCCCGCCTGCAGGCCGGAATCGGCGAAGTCGCCTTCCCAGTGCGCCGTGGTGCCGTCGCTGGTGTTGCCCTCGTTGCCCGCCGAGGAGAAGTACAGCGCGCCGTCGGCGGTCACCTCGTTCACCGCCTGCGCGATGATCCAGTCCTGGAACGGCGATTCCTTGAAGTACAGCACGTCGTCGACGATGATGTCGCAGCCCGCGTCGAAGCGGAGCTTGCGGATGTTGTCCGCGAACCCGGCGTCGGAGCTGAACGCGGTGGCGAAGCCGAGGTCCGCGCCCGGCGCCACGTCGTGGATGATCTCCAGCATCGCGGTGCCCTCGTTGCCGGTGCCCTCCTGGCCCGGCAGCACGTCGATCGACGGCGGCAGCTCGCCCCTGGCCTGCGAGGCGGCCAGTGAGGCGACCCCGTCGGACAGCGCGCAGATCTTCACCCCGGCGCCGCTGACGCCGAACTGCTGGCGCGCGGTGTCGGCGTTGTGCGCCCGGTCGCCCTCGCTGGTGACGGGACCGGCCTGGATACCGGCCTCCGCCTGCGAAAGCTCGGTTTCCAGCTTCCGCGCGAACTCCTCCTTGCTCTGCGCGGGCGCGTCGTCCGACCGCGGGGCCCGCGCGGACGGATCGCTGAGCTGGTGCGCGGTGACCGCCTGGACGGCGGGTTCGATCAGCCGCACGTCGGCGCGCTGCGCCAGGCCGGTGACCGCGTCGAGCGGCAGCTCGGCGCGGATGCTGGCCGCCTTCTCCGAAACGGTCCGCAGTTCCGCGCCCGCGGCCCCCAGGCCCGCGAGCAGGTCCCCGGTGACCGCGGTGGCCCGGATGTCGACGGTCACCGTGCCGCGTTCACTGACCTTCGCACCGGTGTCCAAAGCGGACAATTCACCGGCGGGCAGCCGCTGCGCGCGCCGCTGCCGCTCCAGCAGGAGCTGGCTGTCCACTTTGGATTCGGCGGGGGTCTGCGCGCGCTTGAGTTCCTGCAGCGCGGCGATTTGCTGGAACACCTTGTCCTGGACAGCCGCGGCGGGATCCGCCGCCGCGACCGCCGGGCTGAGCACCCCGGCGGCGAGCGCGGCGCAGGCCGCGGTGGTCAGGCCTCTTCGCGTTCTCCCGCGGGGTCGTCGAGCTGGACGCACAAGCGCCTCCGATTTCCTGGCGCGTGCCCCGACTCACGCTGGCCGATCGCCGGTGATCACCGGCTGAGACCACTTAAGTGCAGAGCGCAGGGCTTGGCAGCAGCCTTTCGGGTGACCGTCGATCGGTGAATTTCTGACGGCGCCTACAGCACGAACGAATCGGACCACGGCTGCGAGGCGCGGCCGGTCAGCGCGTCGAGCAGGCTGACCGCCTGCTTGTCGGTCAGCGAAGCGACAAAGTCGACCACGGCGCGCCCCCGGGCCAGCGCCCGCACCTCGTCCTGCCCGCGCACCGGCTCGCCGGTGGCCCCGATCAGCAGCTCCGGTGAATGCGCCGCCAGCTGCGCGTACTCGCGGTGCGCCAGCTCGACCAGGTCGTGCAGCCGCCGCGGCAGCCGGGACGCCTCGTCGCGGTCCACCAGCCAGGCGTCCAGCGCGTCGACCAAAGTGGACACCAGGCTGGCCTGCCCGCGCTGGTGCAGCGCCAGGTCCGGGCGGAGCAGCACGAACCGCCGGTGCACGAACTTGAGCACCTGCACCTCGTGCCACTGGGCGGGCCGCAGCGTGACGTGGCCGGAGCGGGTGGACGGCGACGGCGTCAGCGAAACCCCGCCGACCAGCCGCGCGGTCCAGCGCGCGGAGAACGCGGCGGTGGCCTGTTCGGCCTCGATCGAACCGTCGAAGGCTCCGGCGAGCAGGTCGTCGACCAGTTCACCGCGCACCCGCGCCACGGCCAGCGCGAACGCCTCGTCGTCGACGATCCAGCGGTCCTTCGCGTGCATGCGGCGGCGCAGGCGTTCCAGCGAGTAACCGGGCTTGCGCCGTTCGGCGGCCAGCGTGGCACCGTCCAGTTCGGACAGTTCGGCCATCCGCGCGGACCACTGGCCGAGCTCGGCGGCCACCGATGCGTGCTGCAGCACCCCGATGCGGTGGAAGTCCTGCAGGTCGTGGATGGCGTAGGCGATGTCGTCGGCGGTGTCC
The DNA here is from genome assembly GCF_003312875.1 of Amycolatopsis albispora. Classification (NCBI taxonomy): domain Bacteria; kingdom Bacillati; phylum Actinomycetota; class Actinomycetes; order Pseudonocardiales; family Pseudonocardiaceae; genus Amycolatopsis; species Amycolatopsis albispora. The sequence goes on along the minus strand of NZ_CP015163.1, from coordinate 1,062,824 downwards.
ATCACGGACGCCTCGACGGTCTGCTGCCAGTGCTCGAGCCTGCCCGCGAACGGCGCCCGCGCCTCGGCGAAGTCGTCGAGTTCGGTGCAGTAGGCGGAGAACTTGCTCGCCCCGGTGCCCGGCGCGTTCTCCGGCTCGGCGGCACCGCGTGGCGGCACGCGCATGCCGGACGGATGCGGATCGGGCACGTGCAGCCGCGCCCACGGGTACTTCAGCACCGCGGCACGCACGGCGGCGGTCAGGTCCAGGCCGATCGCGGCGGGACCGCGGACGTCGGTGGTGGTCAGGATCCGGAAGGTCTGCGCGTTGCCCTCGAAGCCGTCGGCGAGGCCGTAGCGGTGCCGGGCGATCCGGTCGAGCACCTGCTCGCCGAGGTGGCCGAACGGCGGGTGCCCGAGGTCGTGCGCCAGCGCGGCCGCCTCGGCCACGTCGGGGTCGCAGCCGCCGAGCTTCTCGGCCAGCTCGGCGGTGTCGGGCGAGGCGGTCAGCCGCTCGGCGATCGCCCTGGCCACCTGCGCCACCTTGAGGCTGTGCGTGAGCCGGTTGTGCAGCAGGCCGGCGCCGCCGGCGCTGACCACCTGGGTGACGCCGCCGAGCCGGGCGAAGAACGGGGAGGCGGCGATCCGGTCGCGGTCGATCCGGAACGGGCTGCCCGCCAGGTCCGCGGCCGCCGAGGACCGCGCCGCCTGCCGGTCGTGGTCGCGGCGGTGGGCCCTCGGGTCCTCAGCGTTCGGCACGCCCTACACCCTAAGCCGTCTTATGGTGGGATTCGGCCATGGACACGATCATCGCCGGGGCGGGTCCGGCGGGGTGGGCGCTGGCCGGGGCCTGTGCCCGCGCCGGGCTGCGGGTGGCGCTGGTCGACCCCGCCCCGTGGCGGCACTGGACGCCGACCTACGGGCTCTGGCGCGACGAGGTGCCCGGCCTGCCGGACGCGGCCGTGGCCGCCGTGCCGCACACCGTGCTGGCCACCGCGGTCACCACGCACCGGCTCGACCGCGAGTACGTGGTGCTCGACAACCGCGGCCTGCGTGACTGGCTCGTCCACCCGGCCGTCGAGGTGATCACTGGGCGTGCCGAGGCGGTCACCAGGGGCGAGCGCGGCGCGACGGTCCGGCTCGCCGGTGGCAGGCGGCTGGCGTGCGCGGTGGCCGTGGACGCCACCGGGGCGCGGCGCGCGCTGTCCGGCGGCCCGGTCCGCGACCCGGCCGCGCAGACCGCGTTCGGCGTGGTGCTGGACGAAGCGGCGGCCGAGCCGGTCACCGGCCACCGTCCCGGCACGGCCGTGTTCATGGATTGGCGGCCCTCCCCCGACCCCGCGGATTCGGCCGTGCCGACCTTTCTCTATTCACTGCCGCTCGGTGCCGGCCGCACGCTGGTCGAGGAAACCTCGCTCGCCGCGAAACCCGGTGTGCCGCAACAAATTCTTTCCACGCGGTTGCGTTCACGGCTGGCCGCCGCCGGAGTCATCGGACCAGCCGAGGCCGAACGCGTCCGCATTCCGCTCGATCTGCCCATTCCGCGCACGCTCGCGTTCGGCGTCGCGGGCGGTTTCACGCACCCCGCCACCGGGTACGGCGTCGCCACCGCGCTGCGGCTTGCTTCCCCGGTGGCACAGGCCATCGCGGCCGCGGGCAACCCGCGCGAAGCCGATCGCGCCGCCCGTCAGGTCCTCGCCCCGGCCCGCGCGCGCCAGGTGCACGCGCTGCGCCGGTTCGGCCTGCGTGTGCTGACCGGACTGCCGCCGGCGCAGGTGCCCGAATTCTTCGAAATGTTCTTCACACTGCCGCCGGAACAGCAGCGCGCCTATCTGTCCGGCCGTGAGGACCTGACCGGGACCGCCGCCGCCATGGCGGGTCTTTTCCGGCTCGCGCCGTGGCGAATCCGCACCCGGATGGTCTAATTGCGCGACCTCCCGATGAACTTTTGTTTACAGACCACCCGAATCGGCCCCGGACTCGGCACGATGCGGGCGTGGGCCCGACCCAGATCGCCGTCAGCTTCGCCTTCCAGCCGCTGTACAGCCTGCACACCGGCGGTGCCGTGGCACTGGAAGCGCTCGCGCGCGCCGGTGCCGGGGAGCATTCGGTGGCCAGGCTGCTCGACGACGCCGCCCGTGCCGGACGGCTCGCCGAGACCGACGTGGCACTGGCCGCGCACGCCGTCCGCCAGGAGGCCGACGGCGGGTCCGCCGAGACCCTGCTGCCGCTGCACCTGAACCTGAGCGCCGCCTCGGTCGCCGAGGGCGCGCAGCGGTTCACCCCGCTGCTCGATGTGCTCGACGAGGTGGGCAGGCGCCCGCGTGAGGTGGTGCTGGAGATCGGGCCGCCGTTCAGCCGGGTGCGGCCAGCCGACCTGCTCGAGAGCATGGCCGCGCTGACCGATCTCGGCTTCCGGCTCGCGCTCGACGGCCTCGGCCGCGGTGACCTGCCGCTGGCGCTGCTGGCCGCCGCCCCGGTGAGCACGCTGAAGGTGGACGGCACGTTGATCGCCCGTTCCCCCAACTCCCCCAACGACACCGCCACCGCTGCGGTGTTCGAGTCGCTGCTGCACTTCGCCTCGCGCACCGGAGCCCGGCTGGTGGCCACCGGGATCGAGAACACCCAGCACTTCGAGGTGGTGCGCGGCCTCGGCATCCGGGTCGCGCAGGGCCCGCTGTTCACCGGCACCGAGCAGGGCGGCTGGCTGGACGGGGTGACCGCGCCGCTGCCGATCACGGCCGGTCCCGCCATGCCGTCGGCCGCGCCCGGCGTGAAGGACTTCCTGAAACCGGCGACCACGCTGCCCGCCACGGCCACCTGCGAGGACGTCCGCGAGGCGCTGGCCAGCACCGAACGGGCCACCGGCATCGTCGGCGTGGACGAGCGCGAGCGTCCACTGTGGTCGGTCGACCGGGCGCGGTTCCTGCTCGCCTTCACCGGCCCCTACGGGCACGCGCTGCACGCCAAGCGGTCCGCTGACCGGCTCGCCGACACCCCGCACACCATCGACGTGGAGGCCTCGGCGCTGGAACTGCTGGACGTGGTCGCCGACGCCGACTGGGACCGCACCGGCGACGACGTGGTGGTGGTCGACCGGCGCGGCCGGTGCCTGGGCGTGGTGCAGGTGACCGAGGTGGTGCGCGGCGTGGCCGAGGCGAAGGTCGAGGAGGCCACCGCGCTCAGCCCGCTGACCCGGCTGCCCGGCACCGACACCGTGGCCAGGGACATCGACCGCCGGATCGCCGCGCGGGAGCCGTTCGTCACCGCCTGGCTGGACGTGGACTCGTTCAAGGCGGTCAACGACAACGCCGGGTTCGCCGCGGGCGACGACCTGATCCGGGAGCTGGGCCGCGCGCTGACCGAGGTGGCCGCGCGGCTGCACCGGGTGACGGTCAGCCACGTCGGCGGTGACGACTTCCTGGTCGCCTGCGACGTCGACGAGATCGCCACGCTCGCCGCGGCCATGCTGGACACCTCGTGGTCGGCCGACGGGCACCCGGTTTCGGTGTCGCTGGCCACCCTGGTCTGCATGACCTCCTCGGTGAGTTCCTACCGCGACGTGTCGAAACTGCTGGCACCGCTGAAAAAACGCGCCAAACAGGTGCGCGGGTCGAGCTGGGTGCTGGGCCGGCCCGGCTCCGACCGCGTCGAGGTGCTGCGCGGCCGCGGTGGCAGGCCGGGATCCGGGGTCAGCCGACCGGCTTGATGAAGCCCGATTCGTAGGCCTTGATCACCGCCTGCGTGCGGTCACGCGCGCCGAGCTTGGCCAGCAGGTTGCCGACGTGGGTCTTCACCGTCTGCACGCCGAGGAAGAGCTCGCCCGCGATTTCCACATTGGACAGTCCTTTCGCGACCAACCGGAGCACTTCGGACTCGCGCTCGGTCAGGCCCGCACCGGCCAGGCGGTCCTGCCCGGCGCCGGCGTCGGCATGGGTGGCCGCCAGGCGCCGGATGGCGGCCGGGAACAACAGCGAATCACCGGCCGACACCGTGCGCACCGCCGACACGATCTCCTCCGGCCGCGCGCGCTTGAGCAGGAACCCGCTCGCCCCGGCACGCAGCGCTTCGTAGACGTAGTCGTCGTTCTCGAAGGTGGTCACCACCACCACCTTCGGCGGGTTGTCCATTGTGGACATCAGGTGCCCGGTGGCGCGGATGCCGTCCACCGCGGGCATGCGCACGTCCATCAGCACCACGTCGGGCCGCAGCTTCGCGACCAGGCCGGGCACCTCGGCACCGTCCCCGGCCTCGCCCACCACGGTCAGCTCCGGCTCGGAGTCGATGATCGCGCGCAGGCCCGCCCTGATCAGCTGCTCGTCGTCGACCAGCAACACACCGATGGTCATTTCCCGGCTCCCCACGGCAATCGCACCAAGACCTCCCAGTGTTCTCCGTCGCGCCCGGCGCTGAACTCCCCGCGCAGCACCTCGACCCGTTCCGCCATGCCCCGCACCCCGCGCCCGCCGGTGGGCCGCGACGCCACCGGCTCCCCGGCGGGATTGCGCACCCGCAGCTCCAGCTGGTCCCCGCCGATCGCCAGGCGCAGCGCCACCGGGACCTTACCCGCGTGCCGCAGCACGTTGGTCAGGCATTCCTGCAGGATGCGGTAGGCCTCGCGGGAAACCACCGCGGGCACCTCACCCGGTTCGCCGGTGACCTCCGCGGTCACCGGCACCCCGGCCAGCCTGGTGGCCTCCAGCAGGCCGGGCAGCTCGCCCAGCCCGGCCTGCGGTGCCTTGCCCGGCTTCTCCTCGCGCAGCAGGCCGAGGACGTGGTCCAGGTCCTCCAGCGCCGACCGCGCGGCGTCCTCGATGGCTTCCAGCGCGCGGCCGGTGAAGTCGGGGTCACGCCGCAGCAGCCGCCGCGCGGCCCCGGCCTGGATGGTCACCACGCTCAGCGCGTGGCCCACCGAGTCGTGCAGTTCCCTGGCCAGCCGGTTGCGCTCGGCGAGCTGTTCGGTGCGCTTCTCCAGCTGCGCGATCCGGTCGGCCGCGGAGATGCCGAGCAGCACCGCCGCCGCGCGGCCGAGCAGGGCACCCGCCGCCGAAACCGCGTAGATCAGGCCGACCACCAGCAGCAGGAACAGCACCGGCACCCAGGCTCCGGCCCAGCCACGCGGCACCGCGATGCCCTCCTCGGTGGCGATCGCGATCCGCCCGGTGAACGGCCCGGCGAGCGACAGCACGAACACCACCGGCAGCACCAGGCTCAGGAAGCTGAGCACACCGCCGGTGAGCACGTGCAGCACGAACATCGCGCTGGAGCGCAGCCGCACCGGCCAGTTCTCCGCGCGGCCGAAGGTCGCGCCCGGCGCCGGGTCGTCGAGCAGCTCGCGCACGGCGGTGCCTTCGAGCACCCGCACCGCCGGGATGAACGAGCTGGCCACCAGCACCAGGATCGCCACCAGCCCGCCGACCACGGTGGCGGTGCCGATGCCGGCGGCGATCGGGGTCACCGACGGGATCGCGATCGAGGCGAAGATCAGGTACGGCACGAACAACGCGCCGCCGAGGATCAGGTAGGCCCAGCGGCGGTAGGTCGACCGGTTCACCACCGGGTTCAGCAGGCGCACCCGATGATCGTAGGCGGCCCCGCGCGCCGCCGGGTTCCCTCCGGAGAGGGAGGCCGCACCCGCGCGAGCGGGACCCGCGCCACCGGGGTGCGCTGCTCTACTTCCCGGGTGTCCTCTTTGGTCTTCGGTTTGCTCAGCCTGCCGTTCTACGTGGTGTTCCTCTGGCCGCTGGTGGCCGCCTCGCGGCGGGTGCTCGGCGTGCGCATCGGCGCGGTCCGCGCGCTGACCGGCGCGCTGCTCGGCTGGACGGTGGTCACCGGCGTGTTCACCCTCCTGCCCCCGGTCCAGCCGGCGAACCCGGCGGCCTTTCTCGGCCTGCTCGTGCCGATCGCCGGCGCGGCCTTCGTCACCACGCTGCTGTTCCTGTTCGTGGTGGAACTGGCGATGCCCAGCGGCGGCGGGCTCGGCCTGCTCGGCCGCATCCGCGCGGCACGGGCGAAGGCGGGGCGCGGCCGCCGGTACTCGCAGATCACCCGCATCGCGGTGAAGCACGGCCTCGGCCCGTACCTGAGCGGGCGCCGCGACGCCGACGGCAGCCGGGAAGCCGCGCTGGCCCGGTCGCTGCGCCGGGCGCTGGAAGACGCCGGGGTCACCTTCGTCAAGCTCGGGCAGCTCCTGTCCACCCGGCCCGACCTGCTGTCCCAGCCGTTCATCGACGAACTGAGCCGCCTGCAGGACGGCGTGGCGCACGCGCCGGCCGAGCTGATCGAGCAGGTGCTGCACGACGAGCTGGGCGCGCCACCGGCCGAGGTGTTCGCCGAATTCGACCCGACGCCGATCGCCGCCGCGTCGATCGCGCAGGTCTACCGCGCCAAGCTGCGCTCCGGTGAGCGGGTGGTGGTCAAGGTGCAGCGGCCGGACGTGCGCCGGGTGGTCGAGCGTGACCTCGACATCGTGCACCGGGTCGCGCGCTCGCTGGAGCGCCGCACGCGGTGGGCGCGTTCGCTGGGCATCACCGAACTGGCCGAAGGATTTGCCGTCGCGCTGGTCGAGGAACTGGATTTCCGGGTGGAGGCAAGGAATGTCGCCTCGGTCGCGGCGGCCCGGCCGGACAACTCGGTTGCCCTGCCCACTGTCCACGAAGGACTGTCCACCGAGCGCGTGCTGGTGATGAGCAGGCTCGACGGCGTGCCGCTGGGTTCGGCTTCGGTGCCCGCCGAGCGGCGCCCCGCACTGGCGCGGTCGCTGCTGGACTGCCTGCTGCACCAGGTGATGCTGCACGGCGTGTTCCACGCGGACCCGCATCCCGGCAACGTGCTGGTGCTCGGCGACGGGCGCCTCGGCCTGCTCGACTTCGGCTCGGTCGGGCGGCTCGACGCCAGCCTGCGCGGCGGGCTGCAGAACCTGCTCGCCGCGGTCGACCGCGGTGACCCAGCGGCCCTGCGCGACGGCCTGCTGGAGATCGTCGACCGGCCCGACGACATCGACGAACGGCGGCTGGAGCGCGCGCTCGGCGCCTTGGTGGCCAAGCACTTCAGCCACCGGCAGGCGGCCGATCTCGACCTGTTCACCGACCTGTTCAAGGTGATCACCGGCTTCCGGCTGTCGGTGCCGCCGCCGATCGCCGCGGTGTTCCGCGCGCTGGCCACCATGGAGGGCACGCTCGGCCTGCTCTCGCCGGGCTTCGACGTGATGAGCGAGTCGCGCTCGTTCGCCATGGCCAGGGTCGGCGAGAAGCTGCGGCCCGACTCGCTGCGGCAGGCCGCCACCGACGAGCTGATGTCGCTGCTGCCGGTGGTGCGGCGGCTGCCGAGGCGGCTCGACCGGATCAGCAGCGCGCTGGAGCAGGGCAGGCTGTCGGTGAACGTGCGGTTGCTCGCCGACGAGCGCGACCGCGAGGTGATCACCGGGTGGCTGCACGAAATCCTGCTCGCCGCGACCGGCGGTGCCGCCGGGCTGATGGCGGTGCTGCTGCTCGGCAGCGCGAGCGGGCCGCGGGTGCTGCCGGACGTCACGCTCAACCAGCTGTTCGGTTACAACCTGCTGGTGGTGAGCATGCTGGTCGGGCTGCGGCTGCTGTTCGTGGTGTTCCGGCGGCAGCGGCGGCTCAGGTGAGCGCCTTGACCAGCCCGGCCACCGGCCCGTCCAGGGCACCGGCGTGCACCGCCTCCACGCAGTGTGCCAGCCGTGGCTCGGCGATCGGCACGGCGGTCACGCCGGGGGCCGCTTCGGCGGCCGGGCGCGGCAGCACGGCCAGCCCGTGGCCACCGGCGACGAGCGCGCCGAGCGCGGCGACGTCCGTGCCGTCGTAGGCCAGCGCCGGGCGGAAGCCGCCGAACTCGGCGTTCGCCCGCAGTTGCGCCAGCGGCAGGCCCGCTTCGGGCGCGTCGATCCAGCGCGCGTCGGCCAGGTCGGGCAGGCGCAACGCCGTCCGCCGCGCCAGCGGGTGGTCCAGCGGCAGCGCGGCGACCAGCTCGTCGTCCCCGGCGGCGCGGACCACGCCGGTCAGCGGGGCGGCTTCGGGCAGGCGCAGCGGGTCGCTCGGGGCGGCCATGCCGTCGACCAGGCCGAGCGCGAGCGCGCCGGTGGACACCTCGTCGAGCACCGCCTGCCTGCCGAGCACGCGGACGGTCACGTGGGTGCGCGGGAACCGGCGGCGCAGGTCGGCGAGCGCGGTGGACAGGCGGGGTTTCACCGCCAGCGGCGAGGCCCCGATGGTGATCGCGGCGTTCGGGGTCGCGGCCACGCGCATGACGTCGGCGCGCGCGGCGTCGAGGCGGATGAGCAGCGGACCGGCGTGTTCGAGCAGACGGGTCCCGGCCTCCGACGGCGCGACCGGGCGGCGGAACAGCAACACGGTGCCGAGGTCGGCTTCCAGGCTGGCGATGTGCTGCGAGACGGCGGACTGGGTGTAGCCGAGTTCGCGGGCGGCGGCGCTGAAGGAGCCGCGGCGCACCACCGTGACGAAGGTACGGAGCAGATGCGGATCCATAACAATCATTATCGCTAATGTGCGCAGCAGTTTTCCTCGTTGGACCTGAACTCGCGGCGGGACCACGATGGAGGCCATGACCGCACCTGTCGCCCGGATCGCTCTGGTCGGCGACCGCTCCCCGCACGTCCGCTCGCACACCCGGATCCCGGCCCTGCTGGACACGCTCGCCGAACGCGACGGCCTGGTGCTCGACGCGTACTGGATCCCGACGCCCGAAGGCGGCGAGGTCGGCGGTTTCGACGCGATCTGGTTGCTGCCGGGCAGCCCGTACGCCAGCGAGGCGGGCGCGGTGGCCGCGGTGACGACCGCGCGGACGCGCGGCATCCCGTTCCTGGGGACGTGCGGGGGTTTCCAGCACGCACTGCTGGAGTTCGCACGCGAAGTGTGCGGGCTGGACTCGGCCGCGCACGCGGAGAACGCGCCGTCGGCGGCCGCGCCGGTCATCGTGCCGCTGGAGTGCTCACTGGCCGGTCACGAAGGCGCGATCCTGGTGGAGCCGGAGTCGCTGGCGGGCGAGATCCTGGGCGCGGCGCGGACGGTGGAGCGGTACCACTGCTCGTACGGGTGCAACCCGGAGTACCTGGACGTGCTGCGCTCCCACGGCCTGCGGTTCACAGGAACGGACGAGGCCGGGGACCCGCGAGTGGCCGAGCTGCCGGAGCACCCGTTCTTCCTGACGACCTTGTTCCAGCCGGAACTGGCACGCGACGAGGTGGCGCCGCACCCGATCATCCGAGCGCTCGCTTTTGCCGCCGTGGCGCACTTGGGTACCCAAAGCGCGGCCGTATAGATCGTTATACATGTCACGAATGTGGCTTTCGGGACACCAAACGTCTCGAAAGCCACATTCGTGACACCCGCCGGAGGCGGGGCACATTACCGGCCGCCAGCCGCGAGGTCGCGCCGGTCATCGGAGTGGGGCGCGTCGGGCCGCCCAGCGGCACGGCGTGTCCCGCTCCGATGACCGGCGCGACCTCGCCGCCCCGCCGGAGGCGGGGCCAACTACCCGGAGGCGGGGCCGACTACATCGTGAAGCCGAGGGCGCGGAGCTGGTCGCGGCCGTCCTCGGTGATCTTTTCCGGGCCCCACGGCGGCATCCAGACCCAGTTGATCCGGAAGTCCGAAACCAGCCCGGCGCCGCCGGTGAGCACGGACGCGGTCTGGTCCTCGATGACGTCGGTCAGCGGGCAGGCCGCCGAGGTCAGCGTCATGTCGATGGTGGCGGTGTTGTCCGGCTCCACGTGGATGCCGTACACCAGCCCGAGATCGACCACGTTGATGCCCAGCTCCGGGTCGACCACGTCACGCATGGCCTCTTCGACGTCCTCCACCTTGGCCACGTCCGCGACCGGCGCCGCCGGCTGCTCCGGCAGGTCGGCGGCGGTGCGCCCCTCGCGGTGGGCGGGAACCTCGGTCTCGCTCATTTCACCTCTCCGTTCGAACCAGCGGCCGGCGCCACGCTGCTCACGGCGTCCTTGAACGCCATCCAGCCCAGCAGCGCGCACTTCACGCGCGCCGGGTACTTCGCGACCCCGGCGAAGGCGATGCCGTCCTCGAGCACGTCCTCGTCCGGCTCCACCTGGCCGCGGCCCTGCATCAGCTCGACGAAGGCGTCCAGCGTGGTCATCGCCTCTTCCACGGTATGCCCGACGACCAGATCGTTCAGCACGGAGGTCGACGCCTGGCTGATCGAGCAGCCCTGCCCCTCGTAGGAAATGTCCGCGACGGTGCCGCCGTCGAGCGTCACCCGCAGCGTCACCTCGTCGCCGCAGGTGGGGTTCACCTGGAACGACTCGGCGTCGAACGGCTCCCGCAGGCCGCGACCGTGCGGGTTCTTGTAGTGGTCCAGGATGATTTCCTGGTACATGCTCTGCAGTTGCATCAAGCCACCCCGAAGAAGCGCTGCGCCTCTCGCACGCCGCGCACCAGTGCGTCCACTTCGGACAGCTCGTTGTACAGGTAGAACGACGCGCGCACGGTGGCGGGCACGCCCATCCGCCGGTGCAGCGGCCACGCGCAGTGATGACCGACGCGCACCGCGACGCCGAGGCTGTCCAGCACCTGACCGGCGTCGTGCGGGTGCACCCCGTCGATCACGAAGGACACCGCTCCCCCGCGGTCGGCCAGGTCGGCGGGCCCGATGATCCGGACGCCGTCGATCTCGGCCAGCCCGGCCAGCGCGGCCTCGGTGAGCCGGTGCTCGTGCGCGGCGATCGCGTCCATCCCGGCCGCGGTCAGGTAGTCCACCGCGGCACCCAGGCCGACCGCCTGCGAGGTCATCGGCGAACCGGCCTCGAACCGCTGCGGTGGCGGCGCGAAGGTGGAGCCCTCCATCCGGACCAGCTCGATCATCGAGCCACCGGTGATGAACGGCGGCATCGCCTCGAGCAGCTCGCGGCGCCCGTAGAGCACGCCGATCCCGGACGGGCCGAGCATCTTGTGCCCGGAGAAGGTGGCGAAGTCCACGCCCAGCCCGGCGAGGTCCACCGGCGCGTGCGGCACCGACTGGCAGGCGTCGAGCAGGGTCAGCGCGCCGACCCGCTTCGCCGCCGCCACCAGCTTCGCCACCGGGTTGACCGTGCCGAGCACGTTCGACTGGTGCGTGAACGCCACCAGCTTGGTCCGCTCGGTGATCAGCGAGTCCAGTTCGGACAGATCGAGGCGGCCGTCGCCGGTGACGCCGAACCAGCGCAGCTTCGCCCCGGTCCGCTGGGCCAGCTGCTGCCACGGCACCAGGTTCGCGTGGTGTTCCATCTCGGTGATGACGATCTCGTCGCCCGCACCGATGGCGAACCGCGCGGCCTCGGGGCCCGCGGTCGCCGAGTTGCTCATCGCGTAGGCGACCAGGTTGAAGCCCTCGGTGGCGTTCTTGGTGAACACCAGCTCACCCGGCGTGGCGCCGACGAACTCCGCGATCCGCGCGCGGGCGTCCTCGTAGGCGTCGGTCGCTTCCTCGGCGAGCTGGTGCGCACCGCGGTGCACCGCGGCGTTGGCCGTCTCCAGGAACCGGCGCTCGGCGTCGAGCACCTGCGCCGGGCGTTGCGAGGTGGCCCCGGAATCCAAGTACACCAAGGGTTTCCCGTCCCGGACGGTGCGGGACAGGATGGGGAAGTCGGCGCGCAGGGCGGCGACGTCCAAGGGCACAGAGTCGGCGGCGGTGGTGGTCAAGCCGGCTCCTCTCGATCGTGTGGTGGATTCCGGGGCGCTACGGCGGCTAGACCGCGGCGGGCTCGGCCTTGCCCGCGTACTTCACGTAGCCGTTGGCCTCGAGCTCGTCAGCCAGTTCAACGCCACCGGACTCGACGATCTTCCCGCCGGCGAACACGTGCACGAAATCCGGCGTGATGTGCTTGAGGATCCGGGTGTAGTGCGTGATCAGCATGACGCCGACCTCGTTGTTCGCCTTGTAGTCGTTGACACCCTCGGAGACCACGCGCAGCGCGTCCACGTCGAGACCGGAGTCGGTCTCGTCGAGAATGGCGAACTTCGGCTTGAGCAGCGCCAGCTGCAGGATCTCGTGGCGCTTCTTCTCACCGCCGGAGAAGCCCTCGTTCACGCTGCGCTCGGCGAACTCGGCGGAGATGTCCAGCTTGCCCATCTCCTCCTTGACCTCCTTGACCCAGTGGCGCAGCTTGGGGGCCTCGCCACGGACCGCGGTGGCCGCGGTGCGCAGGAAGTTCGACATGGACACACCCGGCACCTCGACCGGGTACTGCATGGCGAGGAACAGCCCGGCGCGGGCGCGCTCGTCCACGCTCATCTCGAGCACGTCCTCGCCGTCGAGCAGCACCTGGCCCGAGGTGACCTCGTACTTCGGGTGCCCGGCGACGGCGTAGGACAGGGTCGACTTGCCGGAGCCGTTGGGGCCCATGATCGCGTGCGTCTCACCCGAGCGGATGGTCAGGTTGACGCCCTTGAGGATCTCCTTGGCGCCCTCGTCGGTGGTGACCGAGGCGTGCAGGTCCTTGATTTCCAGAGTGGCCATGAGTCTTTTTTCTTTTCCTAAGTCCGGGAGGTTGGTCAGGCGGCGTCAGGCACCGACGGCTTGCAGCTCGGCCTCGATCGCGGCCTCGAGGCGCTCGCGCACCTCGGGCACGGTGATCTTCGCCAGGATCTCGTGGAAGAACCCGCGCACCACCAGCCGGCGCGCCTGCTCCTCGGCGATCCCGCGCGACTGCAGGTAGAACAGCTGCTCGTCGTCGAACCGCCCGGTGGCGCTGGCGTGGCCCGCGCCCTCGATCTCGCCGGTCTCGATCTCCAGGTTCGGCACCGAGTCGGCGCGCGCGCCTTCGGTGAGCACCAGGTTCCGGTTGAGCTCGTAGGTGTCGGTGGCCTCGGCGGCCGCGCGGATCAGCACGTCGCCGATCCACACCGTGTGCGCGCCGTCGCCCTGCAGCGCGCCCTTGTACATCACGTTCGACTTGCAGTTGGGCACCGCGTGGTCGACGAAGAGCCGGTGTTCCTGGTGCTGGCCCGCGTCGGCGAAGTACACGCCGAGCAGTTCGACCTCGCCACCCGGCTGCGAGAACGCCGCGGTCGGCGAAATCCGCACCAGGTCGCCGCCGAGGGTGACCACGGTGTGCTTGAGCACCGCGTCCCGGCCCAGCTTCAGGTGCTGCTCGGAGACGTGCACCGCGTCGTCGGCCCAGTCCTGCACGGAGACCACGGTGATCTTGGCCGAGTCGCCGACGACGAACTCGACGTTGTCGGCGTAGGTGCCCGAGCCGGCGTGGTCGAGAATGATCACGGCCTCGGCGAAGGCCTCGGCACGCACCTGCAGGTGGCCGTAGGCGGTCTTGCCCTCGCCGGGACCGACCAGCCGGACCACGCTCGGGGCCGACGCCCTGGTCTCCTTCGGCACGGTCACCACGGTGGCCGTCTCGAAGGCGGAGTAGGCCTGCGCGGCGATCCGGTCGCTCGGCACGCCCGCGGCGCCGAGGCGCTCGTCGTCGCGGCCGACGGTTTCCAGCTTCAGCTCGGGGGCCAGGTCGGCCTCCACGGTGACCCGGCCGTCGGCGACGGCGGTGCCGTCGTGCAGGCCGCGCAGGCGCTTCATCGGGGTGAAGCGCCAGTTCTCCTCGCGACCGCCGGGCACCTCGAAGGCCTCGACGTCGTAGGAAGCGAACCGCTCCGCGCGGGAGGCGGCCGGGATGACCGACTCCCGCGCGGCGGCGGAAACGTTGTTCTCGGTTTCGGTGCTAGCCGTCATATCAGCCGACGGACCCTTCCATCTGCAGCTCGATCAGGCGGTTCAGCTCGAGCGCGTACTCCATCGGGAGCTCGCGCGCGATGGGCTCGACGAAGCCGCGGACCACCATGGCCATGGCCTCTTCCTCGGTCAGCCCGCGCGACATCAGGTAGAACAGCTGGTCCGCGCTGACCTTGGACACCGTGGCCTCGTGGCCCATGGACACCTCGTCGTTGCGGATGTCCACGTACGGGTAGGTGTCCGACCGCGAGATGGTGTCCACCAGCAGCGCGTCGCAGACCACGCTGGAGCGCGAGTGGTGCGCCCGCTTGGCCACCTTGACCAGGCCGCGGTAGGAGGTGCGGCCACCGCCGCGCGCCACCGACTTCGACACCACGGTCGAGGAGGTGTACGGCGCCAGGTGCTCCATCTTCGCGCCGGCGTCCTGGTGCTGGCCCTCACCGGCGAAGGCGACCGAGAGCACCTCGCCCTTGGCGTGCTCGCCCATCAGGAAGACCGACGGGTACTTCATGGTGACCTTGGAGCCGATGTTGCCGTCGACCCACTCCATGGTCGCGCCCTCTTCGGCCTTGGCGCGCTTGGTGACCAGGTTGTAGACGTTGTTCGACCAGTTCTGGATCGTGGTGTAGCGGCAGCGGCCGCCCTTCTTCACGATGATCTCCACGACCGCCGAGTGCAGCGAGTCCGACTGGTAGATCGGCGCCGTGCAGCCCTCGACGTAGTGCACGTAGGCACCCTCGTCGACGATGATCAGCGTGCGCTCGAATTGGCCCATGTTCTCGGTGTTGATCCGGAAGTAGGCCTGCAGCGGGATGTCCACGTGCACGCCCGGCGGCACGTAGATGAACGAGCCACCCGACCAGACCGCGGTGTTCAGCGCGGAGAACTTGTTGTCACCGGCCGGGATGACCGAGCCGAAGTACTCCTGGAACAGCTCCGGGTGCTCACGCAGCGCGGTGTCGGTGTCCAGGAAGAGGACACCCTGCTTCTCCAGGTCCTCGCGGATGGAGTGGTAGACGACCTCGGACTCGTACTGCGCCGCGACACCCGCGACCAGCCGCTGCTTCTCCGCCTCGGGGATGCCCAGCTTGTCGTAGGTGTTCTTGATGTCCTCGGGCAGGTCGTCCCAGCTGGTGGCCTGCTTCTCGCTGGAGCGCACGAAGTACTTGATGTTGTCGAAGTCGATGCCGGAGAGGTCGGCGCCCCAGTTCGGCATCGGCTTGAGGTTGAACAGCTTGAGCGCCTTCAGGCGCGCGTCACGCATCCACTCCGGCTCGGACTTCTTCGCCGAGATGTCGAGCACGACATCCTCGTTGAGGCCGCGCCTGGCGCTGGCCCCGGCGGCGTCGGAGTCCGCCCAGCCGTACGCGTAGTTGCCCAGGGAGTCGATGGTCTCTTCCTGGGACAGGGGCGCTGTGGTGGGAGTGCGCTGCTCGGCAGCGGCAGTCATACGGGATTCCCTCCGTCCGGAGATGGTGCTTCCATACCGCGCGGATTCTCCGCGGGTACGTGGGTGGTGCAGGCGGTGTCCCCGCGCGCGATCGTCGCGAGGCGCTGCACGTGCGTCCCCAGCAGCTTCGCGAAGGCCTCGGTCTCGGCTTCGCAGAGCTGCGGGAACTCGGCGGCCACGTGAGCCACCGGGCAGTGGTGCTGGCACAGCTGCTCACCCGTGCGGACCTGCCGGGTCGAGGCAGCGTAACCCTCCCTGGTCAGGGCGGTGGCGAGGGCCTCCGCCCGGGAGGCGGGCGCCGCGGAGCTGGTCACCGCGTCGCGGTGGGGCTCCACGAGTGCCGCGACGCGGCGCTCGGCGAACGCGCGCACGGCCTCCGGCCCCGCGTGCTCCGCGAGGAACCGGACGGCCGAGACCGCGAGGTCGTCGTAGGCGTGCCCGAACCGGGCACGGCCGCTGTCGGTGAGCCGGAACGCCCTGGCTGGGCGCCCCCTCCCGCGCGGCCCGCGCCGTGGCGCGTCGAGCGCCTCGGCTTCCCCGCAGTCGAGCAGGGTGTCGAGGTGCCGGCGTACCGCGGTGGGGCTGATGCCGAGCTTCTCGGCGACCACCGCGGCCGTGATCGGCCCCTCCTCGAGCAGCAGGCGCGCCACCTCGTGCCGGGTCCGGCCGTCGGCGTTGGCCTGCGCGGGCACCCCAGTGGCGGCGGGGCGGCCTTCGCCGTCCCGCCGCTGCTGAGCGGCACCCGTCTTTTTCACAACACAAGTGTGTCGTATATCCGGGCGATGGGCAAAGGAGGGTCAATTCCGGGTGACCGACATCACGATGACAGCCCGGTCGATACGCTGCCCGAGTGGAGACCAGGTCGCCCGTCGAGCCCGCCGCACCCCAGCCGCTGGACGTCACCGAAGAGCGCGCGCTCAAGATCATCCGCCGGTTCGGCACCACCGGCTCGCTGTTCCTGGCCATCGGCTCGCTCGGCGCGGGCGCCGCGCCGGTGGCGAACCCGGTGGTGGAGATCCCGGTGCTGCGGGTCTTCGCGCGGATCTCCACGGTCTCGCTGGCCATCGCGGCCACCGGCATCCTCATGGTGGTCATCGCGTGGCTGATGATCGGCCGGTTCGCCCGCCCGGCGAACGCGCGGCTGGCCACGCCCAAGCAGCTGCACCGCGCGCTGATCACCTGGGTGACGCCGCTGCTGTTCATCCCGCCGCTGTTCTCCCGCGACGTCTACAGCTACCTGGCGCAGAGCGAGATCGTGCGGCGCGGGATGGACCCGTACTCGCTCGGGCCCGCCGAGGCGCTGGGCATCGGCGACCCGCTGACCTCGGGCGTGTCGAACATGTGGCGCGAGACGCCCGCCCCGTACGGGCCGCTGTACCTGCGGTTCGGCAGCTGGCTGGCGGAGCTGTCCGGCAACAACATCGTCACCGGCGTGATGCTGCACCGCGGCCTGGCCGTGGTCGGCGTGGTGCTGATCGTCTGGGCGCTGCCGCGGCTGGCGTCGCGGTTCGGCGTGCAGCCCGCCACCGCGCTCTGGCTGGGCGCGCTCAACCCGCTGCTGATCTTCCACCTGGTCGCGGGCGCGCACAACGACGCGCTGGCGCTCGGGCTGATGGTCGCCGGGCTGGAGCTGGGCCTGCGCAAGCTGCCGATCCGGGTCAAGGGCGACACCCCGCCGCCGCTGGCGCCCGGCGAGCTCCTGGGGATCTCGCTCGGCGTGGCGGTGATCACCCTGGGCGTGCTGACCAAGGTGAGCGCGATCCTAGCGCTGCCGTTCTTCACCGTGATGGTGGCGCGGCGCTGGCACGGCGGCATCCGCGACCTGTTCCGCGCGGCCGCGCCGATGGCCGCGGTGTTCGCCGTGGTCTTCGTCGGGGTCACCCTGCTCACCGGGCTCGGCTTCGGCTGGATCGGCACGCTGGACACCCCCGGCCTGGTCCGCGCGTGGATCTCGCCGACCGCCGAGCTGGGCAATCTCGGCGGGCTGCTCGGGATTTCGCTCGATCTGGGGAACCACACCAACGCGCTGGTGCCGATCCTGGGCAACCTCGGGTACCTGGTGGCCGCGATCGTCACGGTGAAGTTCATCTGGGACAGCCTGAAGTGGCGGTACCGGCCGATCATCGGGCTCGGCGTCTCGCTCGGCGCGGTGATGGTGCTGCACGTGGCGCTGCAGCCGTGGTACCTGCTCTGGGCGGCGATCCCGCTGGCCGCGGCGGCGGGCACCTCGCGGTTCCGGGTGGCGGCGACGTGGTCGAGCGTGGTGCTGTCGCTGGTGGTGTTCCCCACCGGCGGCAGCTTCGGCGGCCGCACCTTCGTGCCGTTCCAGGCCTACACCGCGGCGATCGTGGTGGTGGTGCTGGCGCTGCTGCTGGTGCGCCGGATGTGCCCGCTGATCTTCACCCGCCCCGACGCCGCCGCCATCTCCGGCGCGCTGTCGGAAGCACACCTCGACGACAAGACCTATCCCAGCCCGCGCCAGCCCGCATGAGGGCGCACCTTTACCCTTAACCGTTGTGAGTGCACCCGCCGTGGAGATAACCGGGCTGGTGAAGCGCTTCGGATCCACCAAGAAGGTCACCGCCGTCGACGGCCTCGACCTGCGGATGCCGCAGGGCACCCTGCTGGCCCTGCTGGGCCCGAACGGGGCGGGCAAGACGACCACGGTCGAGGTGTGCGAAGGCTTCCAGCGGCCCGATTCCGGGACCGTCCGGGTGCTCGGGCTGGATCCCGCCGGCCAGGGCGCCCGGCTGCGGCCCCGGATCGGCGTGATGCCGCAGGGCGGTGGCGCCTATCCCGGCGTGCGTGCCGATGAGATGCTCGGGCTGGTCGCCTCGTGCGCGGCCCGGCCGCTGGACCCGGCGTGGCTGCTGGAGGTGCTCGGCCTCGAAGGCGTCCGGCGCACCCCGTTCAAGCGGCTCTCCGGCGGGCAGCAGCAGCGGCTTTCGCTGGCCTGCGCCCTGGTCGGGCGCCCCGAGCTGGTGTTCCTCGACGAGCCGACGGCGGGCATGGACCCGCAGGCACGCCGCCTGGTCTGGGACCTGCTCGCCGCGCTGCGGGCCGACGGCGTCAGCGTGCTGTTGACCACACATCTGATGGAAGAAGCCGAAACGCTCGCCGACCACGTGGTCATCGTCGACGGTGGCAAGGTGATCGCCGAGGGCGCGCCGGGTGAGCTGACCGCCGAGGCCGGTGAAGCCGCGCAACTGCGGTTCCGCGCGCGAGCCGGGCTCGACACGAAGCTGCTTTCGGCCGCGCTGCCCGAGGGTTACCTGGTGCGCGAGTCCGCGCCCGGCAGCTACCGGGTGGAGGGCGTGGTGGACCCGCAGGTGGTCTCCGCGGTCACCGCCTGGTGCGCGCAGCAGGGCGTGCTCGCCGAGGAACTGCACGTGGGCCGCCGCGACCTGGAAGAAGTGTTCCTCGAGCTGACCGGACGGGAGCTGCGCGGATGACCGCCGTCAAGCCAGGCAGGGAAGAAAGCGTGAGCCCCCGTTTCGCCCCCGGCACCTTCACTCCCGCGCCCGGCCGCGGCTCGCTGGTCCGCATGCTGCGCACGCACGCGCGCGTGGAAACCGCGCTGACGCTGCGTCACGGCGAACAGATCCTGCTCACCCTGCTCATCCCGCTCGCGCTGCTGATCGGGTTGAGCCTGCTGGACATCCTGCCCTCCGGGGAGCTGGGCCCGGTCGAGGCGGTGGACTGGGTGACCCCGCGGATCCTGGCGCTGGCGGTGATGTCGTCGGCGTTCACCGGGCAGGCCATCGCGCTCGGCTTCGACCGGCGCTACGGCGTGCTCAAGCGGTTGTCGGCGACCGCGCTGCCGCGCTGGCTGCTGGTCGCCGGGCGGCTGCTCGCGGCGCTGGTGGTGGTCGCCATCCAGGCCGTGGTGCTGGGTGTGGTGGCCGCGCTGCTGGGCTGGTCGCCGTCGCCGGGCGGGCTGCTGGCCGGCGTGGTGTTCCTGGGGTTCGGCACGTTCGCCTTCGGGGCGCTGGGGGTGCTGCTGGGCGGTTCGCTGCGGGCCGAGGCGGTGCTCGCGCTGGCGAACGTGGTGTGGTTCGTGCTGCTGCTGGCGGGCGGCATCCTGCTGGTGCCCGCCGCGATGCCGGGTGTGCTCGGCGACGTGGTCGGGCTGCTGCCGTCGGGTGCGCTCGCCGAGGGCCTGCGCGCGGCGCTGCTCGACGGCCGGTTCAGCTGGGGACCGGTCGCCGTGCTCGCCGCCTGGGCGGCCGCGGCCGGTGCGCTCGCCGCGCGTACCACCCGGCTGAACTGATCCGCAAGACCTCCGCAAGACCTCTCAGCAAGCGCCGGGAACCGGCCGCCTACCATCGGATCGTGCCGTTGAAGTCGCTCGTCGCCCGCCTCCCGTATCCCTCTCCCGCAGTACAGCGCGTGCTCGCCATCGCCGCGGTGATCACCCAGGGCGGGATCGGGGTGACCGGCTCCATCGTGCGCGTCACCGGCTCCGGGCTCGGCTGCCCGACCTGGCCGCAGTGCTTTCCCGGCAGCATGTTCCCGGTCGAGCACCCCGAGCTGAGCGCGGTGACGCAGTGGATCGAGTTCGGCAACCGGCTGCTCACCGGGCTGGTGATCGTGGTGGCCGGGTTGTGCGTGCTGGCCGCCTGGCGGATCCAGCTCGACCAGCCCAGCAGGCGCCGCCTGGTCGCGCTGGCGTGGACCATGCCGCTGGGCGTGGTGGCGCAGGCGGTGATCGGCGGCATGACCGTGCTCACCGGGCTGCTCTGGTGGACCGTGGCCATCCACTTCCTCGCCTCCACCCCGCTGGTGTGGCTGGCGTTCATGCTGCTGCGCGCGTTCCGCGAGGGTGACGAGCGACCGCGCTGGCTGATCGAGCCGCTCGGCCGCAAGCTGATGGTCGCGCTGGTGGCGCTGCTCGGCGCGGTGCTGGTGGCCGGCACCGTGGTGACCGGCGCCGGTCCGCACGGCGGCGACCCGGACACCCCGCGCCTGGACGCGCCGATCGACCTGCTCGCGAAGGTCCACGGTGGACTGCTGGTGGCCTTCCTGGTCGTGCTGGCCGTGCTGGGGCTCAACTTCTCGCGCACCGGCGTGCCGTCGCCGCTGTGGCGGCGCTACACGGTGCTGTGGGTGCTCGCGCTGGCGCAGGGCGGGCTGGGCAGCCTGCAGTACGCGCTCGGCATTCCGGAGGCGCTGGTGTCCTTCCACGTGCTGGGTTCGGCGCTGGTCATCGTGGCCACCGCGGCGCTGTGGTGCGCCACGCGCGACCGCGGCCCGGTGCCCGCCAGGACCCCCGAACCGGCGCCGGTACTCGCGACTGCCGACTGACCGACACCACCTCGTAACGAGGGCGCGGGCCGCAGGCCAAAATGTCCGAATAGGCTCATGCCCCATGAAGTCACCTTCGGCGGCCAAGCCGATCATCTCCCACCGGCGCTCGACCACCGAGATGCTCGTGCTCAAGGCATTCCTGCTGATCCCGTTCGCCGCGCTGGTGGTGGCCGTGCCGGTCGCCTGGGGCTGGGGGCTCAACTGGGTCGACGTCGGACTGGCGGTGGCGTTCTACGTGATCGGCACGCTCGGTGTGACCGTCGGCTACCACCGCTACTTCACACACGGCGCGTTCAAGGCGTCGCGGCCGCTGCGGATCGCGCTGGCCGTAGCGGGCGGCATGGCCGTGCAGGGCTCGGTGATCTTCTGGGTCGCCAGCCACCGGCGGCACCACGCCTTCGCCGACCGCGAGGGCGACCCGCACTCCCCCTGGCTGTTCGGCACGTCACCGAAGGCGCTGGCGAAGGGGTTCTGGCACGCGCACATGGGCTGGATGTTCCAGCGCGAGGTGACCAGCTACGAGCGGTTCGCCCCGGACCTGCTCGCCGACGGCGACCTGCGGGTGGTCAACCGGTACTTCTGGCTGTGGACCACGCTCAGCCTGGCCGCGCCCGCGCTGCTGGGCGGCCTGCTCACCTGGTCGTTCTGGGGTGCGGTGACCGCGTTCTTCTGGGCGGGGCTGGTGCGGATCGCGTTCCTGCACCACGTGACCTGGTCGGTGAACTCGATCTGCCACCTGGTCGGCGACCGGCCGTTCGCCAGCCGCGACAAGGCGGCGAACTTCTGGCCGCTGGCGATCCTGTCCATGGGCGAGTCGTGGCACAACTCGCACCACGCCGACCCGACCTGCGCCCGGCACGGGGTGCTGCGCGGTCAGGTCGACGTGTCGGCCAGGGTGATCTGGCTGTTCGAAAAGCTCGGCTGGGCCAGGGACGTGCGCTGGCCGAAGCCGGAGCGCATCGCCGCCAAGCTGGTCAAGCCCGCTTCGTCCTAGCGCGGGCTCGCCATCCTGCGGCGGTACTTGGCGCCGATCTTGGTCGCGCCGACGGTCTCGTTGTCCCAGGTGGACGGTTCGAGGCCGTCGACGGCCTCGACCAGCTTTTCGCCGGTCTCCACGCTGGTGACGAACACGTCGCCGATAGCGCCGTCCGCGCCGACGAGCATCACCCTGGCGCCCGCGCGCCCGACGTTCTCCACCACGGCCTTCCCGGTCTTGCCCTCGCCGCCGTGCTTGGCCAGGAACTCACGGGCGGCGGCCAGCTGACGGCTGGTCGGCTCGGCCGGTTGCGTCTTCTCGTTCTCCTGCTCAGCCACGAGCCGACCCTAGCCTGTCCGGCCCGCGGGACGCGGAACATCGTGGCCCCGGCCATAGTTGCGTCTGAGGAGAAGGCACGATCGAGGAGGACTACGCATGCCGACCCCAGCAGTACGGATCCAGCGGACCGGTGGCCCCGAAGTACTGGAGTTCACCGAAGTCGAAATCGGTGAACCGGGACCGGGCCAGCTGCTGGTCGAGGTGGCCGCGGCCGGGGTCAACTACATCGACACCTACCAGCGCGGCGGCCTCTACCCGGTGGACCTGCCGTTCGTCCTCGGGCTCGAGGGCGCGGGCCGGGTCACGGCGGTCGGCGAGGGCGTGACGGAGTTCGCCGCCGGTGACCGCGTGGCGTGGCAGGGCGTGCCCGGCAGCTACGCGGGCCGGACGCTGGTGCCCGCTTCGTCGGCGGTGCGCGTGCCGGAGAACGTCACGGACGACATCGCCGCCGCGACGCTGCTGCAGGGCATCACCGCGCACTACCTGGTGTCGTCGACCTACCCGGTGCAGGAGGGCGACGCGGTGCTCGTGCACGCCGCCGCGGGCGGGGTCGGGCTGCTGCTCACCCAGCTGGCCAAGGCGAAGGGGGCGCGGGTGATCGGCACCGTGTCCACCGAGGAGAAGGAGCAGCTGGCGCGCGAGGCGGGCGCCGACGAGGTGATCCGGTACGACCAGGTCGACTTCGCCGAGGCGACCAGGAAGCTGACCGACGGCGAGGGCGTGGCCGTGGTCTACGACGGGGTCGGCAAGTCCACTGTGGACGGCAGCATGGCGAGCGTGCGGCGGCGCGGCATGCTGGTGCTGTTCGGCAACGCCAGCGGCGCGGTGCCCCCGGTGGACCCGCTGCGGCTGAACGCGGCGGGCTCGATCTTCCTGACGCGGCCCAAGACCCTCGACTACACCGCCACCCGCGAGGAACTGGACTGGCGGGCGGGCGAGCTGTTCGACGCCGTGGCGGAGGGCTCGCTGAAGATCCGGATCGGCGGCACCTACCCGCTGGCCGACGCGCGGCAGTCCCACGAGGACCTGCAGGGCCGCCGGACCACCGGAAAGCTCCTGCTGCGCCCGTGACGCGGCACCCGCCGCCCGCGACCCAGTGCTATGAATGTGGCTTTCATTGCGTGCGGGGCGCCGCCGGCACCACCGGCCACTACGCCTGCCCGCAGGGGTGGGCTGATGTCACGAATGTGGCTTTCGAGACGTTCCGCGTCTCGAAAGCCACTCAGTGTCAGGGTTGGTGTGGCCGCTCGTGGTGGGCGGTTAGGGTCCGGTCTTGATCGCGTGGTGACTCTGAAAGCCACTGCCGTTGCTGGCTTGCGAACGAATTGTCCAGCGTGATCAAGGTCCGGGCCTGGCTGGCCTGACTTGATAGAAGCGTGGGCATACGCCATCAACCTCGACTGAGGTGTGTCCGACCAGCCCGGCCCGGAAAAGACGCATGTTCTCCGGCTAGGGAAGGAACACACGCGGTGTCCATGGTGGTCATTGGCATCGATCCGCACAAGTCCAGCCACACCGCGGTCGCGGTCGATCAGACCGGCCGCCGCCTGGGGCAGAAAACCGTGACCGCCGACCCCGACGGGCTGCTGCGGCTGCGGTCCTGGGCCACCCAGTTCGGCACCGGGCCGCGCTGGGCGGTCGAAGACGGCCGCGGCGTGGCCGGGCGACTGGTCCGCACCCTGATCGGCACCGGCGCCACCGTGGTCTGGGTCCCACCCAAACTGATGGCCGCCTGCCGCGCCAGCGCCCGCACCCGCGGTAAATCCGACCCGATCGACGCCCTGGCCATCGCCCGCGCCGCCCTGCGCGAACCCGACCTGCCCACCGCACACCTGGACCAGACCGCCCTGGACCTGCGCCTGCTCTCCGACCGGCGCGAACACCTGGTCAACCGCCGCACCGCCAGCATCAACCAACTGCGCTGGCACCTGCACGACCTCGACCCCGCCCTGGACCAGACCCACCCCCGCCTGACCGGGCCCCGCGCCCAGCACACCCTCACCACCGCCCTGTCCACCCTGCCCGCCAGCGTCCGCCGCGACCTCGCCCTGGACCTGCTCACCGAGATCACCACCCTGACCCAGCAGATCACCCAGCTCGAACACCAACTCCGCACCCGAGTCCAGCCCCTGGCCCCCACCCTGCTGGCCATCACCGGCGTCAGCACCGTCCTCGCCGCGAAAATCATCGGCGAAACCGCCGGCATCACCCGCTTCCGCTCACCCGCCGCCTACGCCATGCACACCGGCACCGCACCCATCCCCACCTGGACAGCCAACAAACCCCACTACCGCCTCAACCGCGGCGGCAACCGCCAACTCAACACCTGCCTCCACCGCATCGCCATCACCCAACTCACCCACCACCCACCCGCCCGCACCTACCGCGACAACTGGACCAAACACCACCCCCACGCCACCACCAAAGCCGCCCTCCGCGCCCTCAAACGCCACCTCGTCAACACCATCTACCGAGCACTCACCACCGACCTCACTTGACATAGAAGCTTCATTCGTGACACTTCGGCCCCCGGAGACAGCTGTACGCACCAGCGCGGCAATCCCGCGCCAGGCCCCATCCTGGCTCGGCACCTCTGGACACGAATGTGGCTTTCGGGGCGGAAAACGCCCCCCCAAAGCCACATTCGTGTCGCGGCAGGCGCCCCGCCGCAGGGCGACCCCCGTCAGTTCGTGCCCGGGGTGACCTTCACCGCGTCCACCACGAAGACCAGGGTCTCCTTCTGCAGCGGGTGGCCGAGCTGCTTGCCGTAGGCCAGGTCCGGCGGCACCACGATGACGCGCCGCCCGCCCTGGTAGATGCCTTCCAGGCCCTGCTCCCAGCCCGGGATGACCTGCTGCGCGCCCAGGGTCAGCGGCAGCGGCTTGCCCTTCTCGTACGAGTTGTCCGCGACCTGCTTGTTCCCCCAGGTCATCAGCAGGTAGTTCGCCTCGAGCTGGCTGCCCTTGGCGGCCTCGGCGCCCTGGCCGGGCTCGAGGTCCTTGGTGAGCAGCTTGGTCGGCGCGGCACAGCCGTCGGGCAGCGTGATCTCCGGCTCCTGGCCAGGCTCGCCCTTGACCTCGATCTGGTCCACCGTGCACTCCGGCCCGGCCGGCTGCTGCGGCAGCGCCGTCACCGAACCGGGTCCCGGCTGGCCGGTGTTCGGCCCGGCGGGCGCGATCGACGGCTGGGCGTTCGAACCGGGGGGCTGGGTGGAGTCCTTCTCCGATGGCGTGCACGCACCGACGGCCAGTGCGGCGGCGACCACGACCATGAGCTTGGCAGAGTTCCGCATAACGGGCAGCCTAGCTCCCGGCCGGAAACGGCTCCGACCCGGCGTGGAGCACCCCGAGCCGCCGTGTGGCGCGGGTCAGCGCCACGTACAGGTCGTTCCAGCCGCGCGGTGACTCCGCCACGATCTCCTCCGGCGCGACCAGCACCACGGAGTCGAATTCGAGCCCCTTGGCCAGTTCGACGGTCAGCACGGACAGCCGCTCGTCCTCGGCGACAACCTCCCGCACCCCGGCCAGCCGCTCCGCCGGGCACAGCACCGCCACCGTGCCGCCGTCCACTTCGGACAGCTCGGCACGGGCGACCGCCGCCAGGTCCGCGGCCGCCAGCGGCACCTGCCACGGCGCCACTCCCGTCGAGCGCACCGACGTCGGCACGGTCAGCGAGGGATCGACCCGTTCCAGTGCCCGCGCCGCCAGCGCCATGATCTCCGCCGGCGTGCGGTAGTTGACCGTCAGCTCCGCCAGCCGCCACCGGTCGTCGACGTACGGGCCGAGCACGTCGCCCCACGCCGACGCACCGCCCTCGGCGCCGGTCTGCGCCACGTCCCCGACCACCGTCATCGACCGGCTCGGGATCCGCCGCATGATGGTCCGCCAGTCCATTTCGGACAGTTCCTGCGCCTCGTCCACGATCACGTGCCCGAAGGTCCAGGTGCGGTCCTGCGCGGCGCGCTGCGCGGCGGTCAGCTCGCTGCGGGCCTGCTGGCGTTCGGCGAACAGCTCCGCGTCGAGCACGTCGCTCACCCGCAGCAGCTCGGGGTCGATGATCTCCTCGTCCTGCTCCAGGATGTCCAGCACACCCTCGGCGTACGCGCGCTGCTCGCGTTCCTCGCGGGCACGCGCGGCGCGTTCCTCGGTGTCGTCCCAGCCGAGCAGTTCGGCCAGCTCGTCGAGCAACGGCACGTCGGCGGGGGTGAACTCCGCACCGCGATCGCGCCGGAGCGACGCGCGCTCGTCCTCGCTGAGCTGCTTCGACGCCGCCGAAGCCAGGCGCCGCGGCTCCGCGAAGAGGTCGTCGAGCACCTCCTCCGGGGTGAGCACCGGCCACAGCTCGTCCAGCGCCCGGCGCACGTCCTTGTCCTCGGCGAGTTCCGCCCGGATGTCGCCGACGTCGCGCGCGTCGAGCAGGTGGTCACCGAGGCGCCGCGCGGCCTGCCGGGTGAGCGCGTCGAGCAGTTCGGCGACGAAGATCCGCCGCGCCTGGTTGTGCGGGCGCCGCGACCGGCGTGCCTTCGCCCGCGCGTCGGTGCAGGTGCGCTTGTCCAGGCGCAGGATCTCGCGCTCCACCTCGATCTCCAGCACCGGCGACGGCACCGCCTGCCGGTCCTTCACCGCGTTCGCCAGCACCTCGGCCATCACCGCGCGCCCCTTGACCTCGGCGGCGGCGCGCTCGTCGGCACCGGTCGCGTCGATGCCCGGGTACAGCTGCCCGACCGTGGCCAGCAGCACCCCGGTCTCGCCCAGCGACGGCAGCACCTGCCCGATGTAGCGCAGGAAGGTGCTGTTCGGCCCGATCACCAGCACGCCGCGCTTGGTCAGCTGCTGGCGGAAGGTGTAGAGCAGGTACGCCGCGCGGTGCAGCGCGACCGC
This sequence comes from Amycolatopsis albispora, assembly GCF_003312875.1. Lineage (NCBI taxonomy): Bacteria > Bacillati > Actinomycetota > Actinomycetes > Pseudonocardiales > Pseudonocardiaceae > Amycolatopsis > Amycolatopsis albispora. Next base: position 1,036,175 of record NZ_CP015163.1, on the reverse strand, counting down.
GGTCTTGCCGGTGCCGGGCCCGCCCTGGACCACCAGCACGCCGTTCATCCCGGCCCGGATGATCCGGTCCTGCTCGGCCTGGATGGTGGCGACGATGTCGCTCATCTCACCGGTGCGCCGCTGGGTCAGCGCGGCCAGCAGCGCCGCCTCCCCGGCCAGGCCGAGGTCGTGGTCGCCCGCACCGGCCTCGCCGAGGTCGAGGATCTCGTCGTCCAGCCCGGTGACCCGGCGGGACAGGCTGCGGATGTGCCGCCGCCGTCGCACGCCCTCCGGGGAGGCCGCGGTGGCCAGGTAGAACGGCCGCGCCACCGGGGCACGCCAGTCCACCAGCAGCGGCCGGTAGTCGTCCTCGGTGTCGAACAGGCCGAGCCTGCCGATGTAGGCGGTTTCCTGGTGGTGGAAGTCGAGCCTGCCGAAGCACAGCCCCTGCTCGACCGAGCCGAGCTGGGCCAGCCGCTCGGTGTAGGTGGCGGTGGCGACGTCGCGTTCGGTGCGGGCCTGCGGGGTCCCGCCGGTCAGCCGCAGGGTTTCGTCGAGCCGACGCTGGGTGAGGTCGCGTTCGGCGTCGAGCATCTCGTAGAGCTTGGTGACGTAGGCCTGTTCGTGCTCGAGATCGGAGTCCCCATGGGACGCGGACAAGGGCGACTCACTTTCGTACGAGGGGATTCCGATCGATCCTACGCGGGCGGCCAGGCGGCCATCACCTCGTCGCCGTGCTCGAAGGCCCACTCCCCCAGCGCGCCGATCGGCCCGAGCAGCGTCTCCCCCAGCGGGGTGAGCGAGTACTCCACCCGCGGCGGCGCCTCGGCGTAGGCCTGCCGCGTCACCAGGCCGTTGAACTCCAGGCGCCGCAGGGTTTCGGTGAGCACCTTCGGCCGGATGCCGCCGATCTGCTCGCGCAGTTCGGCCGGGCGGCGCGGGCCGTGGCGCAACGCCCACAGCACCACCGAGTTCCACGTGTTGCCGAGCAGGTCGAAGGCCAGGCGGGCACGGCAGTCGGCGAGGAAGCCGGACACGGGCACCTCCCTTTCGCGGGCACCGGATGGTGCCCATCGGAATCCCTACCGTCGATCTTCCAGCAACAACGGGAGGTACGGATGCGGATCGGGATTCTCGGCGCGGGCGGCATGGCGGACGCGCTGGGCACGCAGTGGGCGCGCGCGGGCCACGAGGTGCGGACCAGCGGGCGCACACCCGCCGGCGCCTACGCCGGCGCGGCGGAGTTCGGCGAGGTGGTGCTGCTCGCGGTGCGGCACGAAGGCGTGGAGCGGGCGCTGCGCGCGGCCGGTGACGCGCTCGCGGGCAAGGTGGTGATCGACTGCACGAACCCGGTGGTGGACGGTGAACTGGTCACCGGCAGCACTTCCGCCGCCCAGTGGGTGGCCGAACTCAGCGGCGGCCGGGTGGTGAAGGCGTTCAACCTGTGCCACGTGGACGTGTGGCGGATGACACCCCCGGCGTTCGGCGGCGAGCCGCTGGTGGTGCCGGTGTGCGGGGACGACCCGGCCGCACTGGCCACAGTGGACTCACTGGTGCGCGACCTCGGCTGCCTGCCCGCCGCGGGCGGCGGCCTGGCGCGGGCCGGGTTGCTCGAAGCCACCGCCGCGTTCGTGATCGGGCTGTGGCGCGGTGGCGCCGACGCGCGGGCGATCCTGCCGCCGCTGGCCTACGCGGAAGGCGACCCGGCCCCGCAGCCTCAGAAGGGCAGGCCGAGCGCGGGCAGCCCGATCGCCGAGTCCACCGCGAGCGCGCAGAACACGATCATCAGGTAGGTGTTGGAGCGGTGGAACAGGGCCATCGGCTTGGTCTCCACCCCGCGGTTCACCGCGGCGCGCAGCCGGTGCGCGTAGAACAGGAACCACGCACCGGCCAGCGCGGCGAACGAGGCGTAGAGCCAGCTCGTCGCCGGCGCCAGCATCAGCGTCCAGGCCACCATCACCCACGAGTAGATGACGATCTGCTTGGCCACGTGCTGCGGGGTGGCCACCACCGGCAGCATCGGCACGCCGGCGCGCTCGTAGTCGTCGCGGTACTTCATCGCCAGCGCCCAGGTGTGCGGCGGCGTCCAGAAGAAGATCACGCCGAACATCACGAAGGCGGGCCACTCGACGGTGCCCGAGACCGCGGCCCAGCCGATCACCACCGGCATGCAGCCCGCGGCACCGCCCCACACCACGTTCTGCGGCGTGCGCCGCTTGAGGCCGAGCGTGTAGACGAAGATGTAAAACAGGATCGTCGCGATGGCGAGGATCGCCGAGAGCAGGTTCACCGTGAAGAACAACACAGCGAACGAGGCGACCCCGAGCACCAGCCCGAAGACCAGCGCGTTGCGCCGCGGCACCGAGTCCTTGACCAGCGGGCGCCGCTTGGTGCGGTTCATCACCTTGTCGATGTCGGCGTCGATCACGCAGTTCAGCGCGTTCGCGCTGCCCGCGGCCATCGTGCCGCCGAGCAGCGTGGCCAGCACCAGCCAGGGGTTGGGGATCTCACGCCCGGCCAGGAACATCGCCGGAATGGTGGTGACCAGCAACAGCTCGATCACGCGAGGCTTCGCGAGCGCGGCGTAGGCACCGATGACCCGGCGGGGGCTACGCCGGCCACCTGGCTTCTCGGGTGCGTCCACGGCGCTGGCTTCACCGCGCCCGTGCGCGGCGTGCACCAACGACATTTCGCTCCCTGCTACTTCTAGCTATTTCACTGTCGGTCCGGGACGGAGAACGCGGCTCGGATCTGATCTTGCGGGTGGGCCCGAAACCACGCCGGGCCTGCGCCCTGACCGATCGTAATCGGCGGGGTGTCCGGATCAACCGAGGGGGTCTTGACACGGTTGGGGTGCGCCGCCACGGGTACGCCTACGACTAGGCTGGCCCGCGTGGGCGTGGCGTGCCCGTGCGAGTGGTGCCGAACAGGCATATCGTGCACCCGGATCGATCAAGGCGCGCCCGCCGGCAAGCACCGTGCAAAGCAAGCGAATCACCGAAGACGGGGAGTTCGAGTTCAGTGTCCGAAACCGCCCTCAGCAGCGAGAACAACCCTCTCATCCGGCGGAACTACCCCGCCGACTGGACCGAGCTGGACACACGCGCGGTGGACACCGCCCGGGTGCTGGCGGCGGACGCCGTGGAGAACTGCGGCAGCGGCCACCCCGGCACGGCGATGAGCCTGGCCCCGGTCGCCTACTCGCTGTTCCAGCGGATCATGCGGCACGACCCGGCCGACCCGGAGTGGCCGGCGCGTGACCGGTTCATCCTCTCGGCCGGGCACTCCAGCCTGACCCTGTACATCCAGCTCTACCTGGCCGGGTTCGGCCTGGAGCTGGAGGACCTCAAGCAGCTGCGCCGCTGGGGCTCGAAGACCCCCGGTCACCCGGAGTACCGCCACACCGCCGGCGTGGAGACCACCACCGGCCCGCTCGGCCAGGGCCTGGCCAACGCGGTCGGCATGGCGATGGCCGCCCGCCGCGAGCGCGGCCTGCTCGACCCCGAGCCCGCGCCCGGCGAGAGCATCTTCGACCACCAGATCTACGTGATCGCCTCCGACGGCGACATCGAGGAGGGCGTCACCTCCGAGGCCTCCTCCATCGCCGGCCGCCAGGAGCTGGGCAACCTCACCGTCATCTACGACGACAACAAGATCTCCATCGAGGACGACACGAACATCGCGCTGTCCGAGGACACCGCGAAGCGCTACGAGGCCTACGGCTGGCACGTCCAGGTGGTCGACGGCGGTGAGGACGTGGTCGCGTTCGAGGCCGCGATCGAGGCCGCCAAGGCGGAGACCACCCGCCCGTCGTTCATCCTGCTGCGCACGGTGATCGGCTTCCCGGCGCCGACCAAGATGAACACCGGCAAGGCGCACGGCGCCGCGCTGGGTGCCGACGAGGTCGCCGCGGTCAAGGAGATCCTCGGTTTCGACAAGGACAAGGACTTCCAGGTCGCCGACGAGGTGATCGAGCACACCCGCAAGGCCGCCGAGCGCGGCAAGGCGGCGCATGCCGAATGGCGGACGAAGTTCGACGCGTGGGCGGAGGCCAACCCGGAGCGCGCCGCGCTGGCGGCGCGGCTGGCCAAGCGCGAGCTGCCCGCGGGCTGGGCCGACAACCTGCCGTCGTGGGAGCCGGACGCCAAGGGCGTGGCCACCCGCAAGGCCTCCGGTGAGGTGCTCAACTCGCTGGCCGACGCGCTGCCGGAGCTGTGGGGCGGTTCGGCCGACCTGGCCGAGAGCAACAACACCACGATGAAGGGCGCCGACTCGTTCGGTCCCGAAGCCGCCGCCACCGGGATGTGGAAGACCAGCCCGTACGGCCGCACCCTGCACTTCGGGGTCCGCGAGCACGCGATGGGCTCGATCCTCAACGGCATCGCGCTGCACGGCGGCACCCGGCCCTACGGCGCCACCTTCCTGATCTTCTCCGACTACATGCGCCCGCCGGTGCGGCTGGCCGCGCTGATGAAGGCGCCGGTCATCTACGTGTGGACGCACGACTCGATCGGCCTCGGCGAGGACGGCCCGACGCACCAGCCGATCGAGCAGCTCGCCGCGCTGCGCGCGATCCCCGGGCTGAACGTGGTCCGCCCGGCCGACGCCAACGAGACCGCGGCAGCGTGGAAGGCCGTGCTGGAGGACAACCAGCACCCGTCGGGCCTGGCGCTGACCCGCCAGAACGTGCCGGTGCTCGAGGGCACCAGCGCCGAGGGCGTGGCCCGCGGTGGTTACGTGCTCGCCGAAGCCTCGGGTGCCACGCCGGACGTTGTGCTCATCGCCACCGGTTCCGAGGTGCAGCTGGCCGTCGAGGCCAGGAAGAAGCTCGAGGCCGACGGCGTTTCCACCCGTGTGGTGTCCATGCCGTGCGTCGAGTGGTTCGAGGCGCAGAACCAGGCCTACCGCGAGTCGGTGATCCCGTCCGGGGTGAAGGCCCGCGTGGCCGTGGAGGCCGGGGTCGCCCAGCCGTGGCACAAGTTCGTCGGGGACGCCGGTGAGATCGTCTCGATCGAGCACTTCGGCGCCTCCGCCGACTTCGCCACCCTGTTCCGCGAGTTCGGCATCACCGCCGAAGCCGTGGTCGACGCCGCCCGCCGGTCGCTGGACACCGCCAAGAACTCCTGAATTCCACCGAAGGGGATGAAGTCATGAGCAGCACCGACCGCCTGGCCAGGCTGTCCGAGGCCGGCGTCTCGATCTGGCTCGACGACCTGTCCAGGGAACGGCTCGACTCGGGCAATCTCGCCGGGCTGATCCGCGACCAGCACGTCGTGGGGGTCACCACCAACCCGACCATCTTCGCCAACGCGCTGTCGAAGGGTGACGCCTACGACAAGCAGGTCGGCGAGCTGGCCGCGCGCGGTGCCGATGTGGACGCCGCCGTGCGCGAGCTGACCACCACCGACGTGCGCAACGCCGCGGACCTGTTCCGCGACGTCTACACCGCCACCAACGGGGTGGACGGCCGGGTGTCCATCGAGGTGGACCCGCGGCTGGCCAAGGACACCGACGCCACCGTGGCCGAGGCGCAGGACCTGTGGAAGACGGTCGACCGGCCGAACATCCTGGTCAAGATCCCGGCCACCGAGGAGGGCCTGCCCGCGATCACCCGCACGCTGGCCGAGGGCATCAGCGTCAACGTCACGCTGATCTTCTCCGAGGAGCGCTACCGCGCGGTGATCGACGCCTACTTCGCCGGTCTGGAGCAGGCGAAGGCGAACGGGCACGACCTCAAGGGCATCCACTCGGTCGCCTCGTTCTTCGTGTCGCGGGTGGACGCCGAGATCGACAAGCGGCTGGACGCCATCGGCACCGACGAGGCCAAGGCGCTGCGGGGTGAGGCGGCCATCGCCAACGCGCGGATCGCCTACGCCGCCTACGAAGAGCTGTTCGCCTCCGACCGGTGGAAGGCGCTGGCCGCCGACGGCGCGAACGTGCAGCGCCCGCTGTGGGCCTCCACCGGGGTGAAGGATCCGTCCTATTCGGACACCCGGTACGTGGACCAGCTAGTGGTGGCGAACACGGTCAACACCATGCCGGAGAAGACGCTGTTCGCCGCCGCGGACCACGCCGAGATCGAGGGCGACAAGGTTTCGGGCACCGAAGCCGCCGCCCGCGAGGTGTTCACCAAGCTCGAGGCCGCCGGTGTCGACATCACCGACGTTTTCCTGGTGCTGGAGAACGAAGGCGTGGACAAGTTCGAGAAGTCCTGGAGCGAACTGCTCGAGACGGTCACCGGGCAGCTGGCGAAGGCGAAGGGCTGAGCACGGGCATGGCAGCGGAAGAGACGGGCGCGGGGGTCACGATCGTCGACCCCGCGCTGGAACAGCAGGCCAAGCCGCTGGCGGACAGCCTGATCGCGGACAAGGCCGCCTCGCGCCTGGCCGCCCAGGACCCCACGCTGTGGGGCACCGAGGCCGAAGCCGAGGCGGCCATCCGGCTGTCCTGGACCACCCTGCACAAGTCGTCGCGGCCGCTGATCGGCGAGATCGAGGCGCTGCGCACGGAATTGCGCTCGGAGGGCGTGGACCGGGTGGTGCTGGCCGGCATGGGCGGTTCCTCGCTGGCGCCGGAGGTGATCACCGGGACCGAGGGCGTCGCGCTCACCGTGCTCGACACCACCGATCCCGGCCAGGTGGCCGACGCGCTGGCCGGTGACCTGGAGCGGACCGTGCTGGTGGTCTCGTCGAAGTCCGGCGGCACGGTGGAGACCGACAGCCACCGCCGGATCTTCGCGAAAGCCTTCTCCGACAACGGGATCGACGCCAAGCGGCGGATCGTCGTGGTGACCGACCCCGGCTCGCCGCTGGCGGAACTGTCCGAGCAGGAGGGTTACCGCAAGGTGTTCCTGGCCGACCCGCACGTGGGCGGCCGGTACTCCGCGCTGACCGCGTTCGGGCTCGTGCCCGCCGGCTTGGCCGGTGCCGACGTGGCGCGGTTGCTGGACCAGGCCGCGGGCGTGGCCGACCAGCTGGCCGCGGACAGCGAAGCCAACCCGGCCGTGCGGCTGGCGGCGGCGCTGGGTGCGCGGCACGCGCAGAACGCCGAGAAGGTGGTCTTCGCCGACACCGGGTCCGGGATCAAGGGTTTCGGTGACTGGGCGGAGCAGCTGATCGCCGAGTCCACCGGCAAGCAGGGCACCGGCCTGCTGCCGGTGGTGGTCGAATCACCGGAGGCGGCGGGCTTCGCCGACGCCGGTGCCGACGCCACCCCGGTGGCCGTCGGGCACGCGGCCGCGCCCGCGCAGCTCTCGGTGACCGGCCCGCTCGGCGCGCAGTTCCTGCTGTGGGAGTTCGCCACCGCGCTGGCCGGGCGGCTGCTCGGCATCAACCCGTTCGACCAGCCCGACGTCGAGGCGGCGAAGAAGGCGGCGCGCGCACTGCTGGACCAGCCGTCCACTTCGGACAGCGGCGCCAAGCCGTCGTTCACCGACGGCGCTATCGAGGGCTACGGCTTGGACGCGGCCGACCTTCGCGAGGCCCTGAAGTCCTTTGTGGACTCCGCGACCGGGGCGCCGTCGGCGTACCTGGCGGTGCAGGCCTACCTGGACCGCCTCGACGACGCGTCCGCCGCGGTGCTGCGCCCGCAGCTGGCCAAGAAGACCGGGCTGCAGACCACCTTCGGCTGGGGACCGCGGTTCCTGCACTCGACCGGGCAGTACCACAAGGGCGGCCACCCGAACGGCTTCTTCCTGCAGCTGACCGGGGCCGCCGAGCAGGACCTGGACGTGCCGGACCGGCCGTACACGCTGGCCGGGCTGCAGCTGGCGCAGGCGCTCGGCGACGGGCAGGTGCTCGCCGAGCACGGGCGGCCGGTGCTGCGGCTGCACTTCACCGACCGGGCCGCCGGGCTGGCGCAGCTGGTGGCCGCGCTGGAGGACTTGGCGTGAGCTGGACCAACCCGCTGCGGGACCCCCGCGACAAGCGGCTGCCGAGGATCGCCGGGCCGTCCAGCCTGGTGATCTTCGGCGTCACCGGGGACCTGTCCCGCAAGAAGCTGATGCCCGCCATCTACGACCTGGCCCACCGCGGGCTGCTGCCGGCCGGGTTCTCGCTGGTCGGGTTCGCCCGGCGGGACTGGGAGCACCAGGACTTCGGCGAGCTGGTGCACGACTCGGTGGCCGAGCACTCGCGCACGCCGTTCCGCGAGTCGGTGTGGAACCGGCTCGCCGAAGGCATCCGGTTCGTGCAGGGCACCTTCGACGACGACGACGCCTTCGACCGGCTCGCGCAGACCGTGCGCGAGCTCGACGCCGAGCGCGGGACCGGCGGCAACACCGCGTTCTACCTGTCGATCCCACCGAGCGCTTTCCCGGTGGTGACCAAGCAGCTGGCCCGCTCCGGGCTGGCTGCCACCGACGAGAACACCTGGCGTCGCGTGGTCATCGAGAAGCCGTTCGGGCACGACCTGGGCAGCGCGCGTGAGCTGAACGCGATCGTCAACGACGTCTTCCCCGAGGAGTCGGTGTTCCGCATCGACCACTACCTCGGCAAGGAGACGGTGCAGAACATCCTGGCGCTGCGCTTCGCGAACCAGCTGTTCGAGCCGATCTGGAACGCGAACTACGTGGACCACGTGCAGATCACCATGGCCGAGGACATCGGCCTCGGCGGGCGCGCGGGCTACTACGACGGGATCGGCGCGGCGCGCGACGTCATCCAGAACCACCTGCTCCAGCTGCTCGCGTTCACCGCGATGGAGGAGCCGGTCTCGTTCGAGCCGAAGGCGCTGCGCGCGGAGAAGGTGAAGGTGCTCGGCGCGACCAAGCCGGTGCAGCCGTTCGAGGCGACCACCGCCCGCGGGCAGTACACCGGCGGCTGGCAGGGCGGCAAGAAGGTGCCCGGCCTGCTGCAGGAGGGCGGGTTCTCCAAGGACTCGACCACCGAGACCTACGCCGCGGTGACGCTGGAGGTGCAGAACCGCCGCTGGGCCGGGGTGCCGTTCTACCTGCGCACCGGCAAGCGGCTGGGCCGCCGCGTCACTGAGATCGCAGTGGTGTTCAAGCGGGCGCCGCACCTGCCGTTCGACTCCACCGCCACCGAGGAACTCGGCCAGAACGCGCTGGTCATCCGCGTGCAGCCGGACGAGGGCGTGACGCTGCGGTTCGGCTCGAAGGTGCCGGGGACCACGATGGAGGTCCGCGACGTCACGATGGACTTCGGGTACGGGCACGCGTTCACCGAGTCCTCGCCGGAGGCCTACGAGCGGCTCATCCTGGACGTGCTGCTCGGCGAGCCGTCGCTGTTCCCGGTGAACGAAGAGGTCGAGCTGTCGTGGGAGATCCTCGACCCGATCCTGGCGCACTGGGCCAAGCACGGCAGGCCGGAGGAATACCCGCCGGGCTCGTGGGGTCCGGCTTCGGCTGACGCCATGCTGGCCGCTTCGGGCCGTAACTGGAGGCGCCCGTGATCATCGACCTGCCGTCCACCACCACCTCGCAGCTGAACAAGAAGCTGGTCGAGCTGCGCGAACGCGGCGGGGCCGTGGCGCTGGGCCGGGTGCTGACCCTGGTCATCGCCGCGGACGACGACGAGCACCTGGAAGACGCGATCGACGCGGCCAACGAGGCCAGCCGCGAGCACCCGTCGCGGGTGATCGTGGTGGCCAAGGGCTCGAAGACGGCGGCGCCGCGCATCGACGGCCAGATCCGCGTCGGCGGGGACGCCGGCGCGAGCGAAGTCATCGTGCTGCGGCTGTACGGCGCGCTGGCGTCGAACAGCCAGAGCGCGGTGGTGCCGCTGCTGCTGCCCGACGCGCCGATCGTCACCTGGTGGCCGGGCACCGGCCCGCGCAACCCGGCCAAGGACCAGCTCGGCGAGCTGGCGCAGCGCCGGATCACCGATTCGGCGGCGGAGAAGAACCCGATCCGCGCGCTCGGCACGCGGGGCAAGGCCTACACCGACGGCGACACCGACCTGGCCTGGACGCGGCTGACGAACTGGCGTGCCCAGCTGGTCAGCGCGCTGGACCTGCCGCCGTACGAGAAGGTGCTCTCGGCCACGGTCACCGGTGAGGCGGACTCGCCGTCCACCGAGCTGCTGGCCGGCTGGCTGGCCGAGTACCTGAAGGCGCCGGTCAAGCGGGTCAAGTCGAGCAGTGCGCAGGGCATCCTGTCGGTCACCCTGGAGCGGCGCTCCGGCCCGATCGAGCTGTCCCGCCCGGACGGCCGGGTCGGCACGCTGACCCAGCCGGGCCAGCCGGCCCGGCGGATCGCGCTGCAGCGGCGGGACAACAAGGACTGCCTGATCGAGGAACTGCGCCGCCTCGACCCGGACGAGATCTACGAGGCGGCGCTGCACGGCCTCGGCAAGATCGCCGCCACCTCACGCAGGACAGCGGCGGCCAAGGCCCCCGCCAAATCGGCGGCCAAGTCCGCGGCGAACGAATCAGCCAAGTCAGCGGCCAAGTCCGAGGCGAAGGCACCGGCCGGGTCTCCGGCCAAGGCACCGGCCAGGTCGGCGGCGAAGGCATCGGGCAAGGAATCGGCGAAGGCGTCCGGCGCGAAGGCGGCGGAGAAGGCGAAGTCATGAGCACCTCCGAAGTAGTCGTCTACTCCGATGCACGGCTGCTCGCGGCGGCCTGCGCGGCCCGGCTGGTCACCCGGCTGGTCGACGTGCAGGCCGCGCGCGGCTCCGCGTCGCTGGTGCTGACCGGCGGCGGCACCGGCATCGCGATCCTGCGCGAGCTGCGCAACTCCCCCGCCAGGGACGCCGTCGACTGGTCGAAGCTGGACCTGTACTGGGGCGACGAGCGCTTCCTGCCCGCGGACGACGACGAGCGCAACGAGAAGCAGGCACGCGAAGCGCTGCTGGACCACGTGCCGGTCGACCCGGCGCGGGTCCACGCGATGGCCCCGTCCGACGGCCGGTTCGGCGACGACCCGGACGCCGCGGCGGCCGACTACGCCCGCGTGCTCGCCGAGAACGCGCGGCCGGAGGACCACGGCGACGTGCCGACCTTCGACGTGACCCTGCTCGGCCTCGGCGGCGAGGGCCACACCGCGTCGATCTTCCCGGAGTCCCCGGCGGTCTACGAGACCGAGCGCTCGGTGATCGCGGTGCGCAACTCGCCCAAGCCGCCGCCGACGCGGATCTCACTGACGCTGCCCGCCATCCGGCGCTCGGCCGAGGTGTGGCTGGTGACCACCGGCGAGGCGAAGGCGGACGCGGTGGCGCTCGCGCTGGCGGGTGCCGGTGAGGTGCAGTTGCCGGTGGCCGGTGCCCGCGGCCAGCGCCGCACGCTCTGGCTGCTGGACCGCACCGCGGCCGCGAAGGCGCCGAACGTGTTTCGCCCGCGCATCGCCTGATCGATCAAGTCCCCCATTTCGTCCGATTATCGGACAGTACTCGTCATCCCCCGGACGGGTTAGTCAGCGCGCCCAAAAGGTACGCGCATACGGCTGAATGGCCGGAAACTTACCGCCAACCGGCAAATCAACGTTAGCGTCCGCTAATTTGTCCGTCCTGCCGCGTCCCGATCGGGTGGTGGATCCCTCTCCCCAGTAAGTCCACAAGACGAGAGGTCCATGCGATGACCACAGAGGGACTCTCCATACCTGGCACTGGCATGTCGGTCGGCCGCCCCCGCGCGGACACGGCCGGGCACATCCGTGACGGCAGCATCGCGGACTGGTTCCGGAAACGGGCCGTGCGCGCGCTGTCCATCGACGTCCTGGCGATCGCGCTCGCCGTGCTGGACGTCTGGCTCGTCTTTCCCGAAGAAGCCATGACCTACTCCATCTGGCTGTCGGCGTTCTCGTGCGTCGCGCTGGTGGCACGGCGGTGGCTGCCGTTCGGCGTGGTGCTGGCGACCTTCCCCGGTTACCTGGCCGGCTGGGCCCAGCTGGCGGCGATGATCGCGCTGGGAATGCTGGCCACCCGCCGCGGGTTGAACTGGCAGACCATGGCCGGTTTCGGCATGGTCTGGGCCAGCCGGTTCATCCTGTGGCCGCTGGAGGACTTCGCCGCGCTCAGCTGGCAGGAACACGTGCTCGACGGCATCTACGGCGTGGTCGTGGCCGGTATGCCGGTGGCACTGGGCCTGCTCATCCGGGCCAGGAGCGAACTGTCCGACAAGCTGGCCGAGCTGGCCGCCAGCCGCGATCGCGAACAGCAGCTGCACGCGCAGGCCGTGCGCGCGCAGGAACGCGCGCGGCTGGCCAGGGAGATGCACGACGTGGTCTCCCACGACATCACGCTGATCGCGATGCAGGCCAACGTGCTGTCGATCTCCGCGCCGGGCACGGAGGCGCACCAGGCCGCGGAGAACATCCGCCAGCTGAGCAAGCGCACGCTCGAAGAACTGCGGACCCTGGTCGGCGTGCTGCGCTCCGGGGTGGACGAGGACGGGCCACAGCCCGGAATCGACGAGTTGCACCAGCTGATCCGGACCTCGGACGTGCCGGTGCAGCTCACCGTGGAGCGCATTCCCGAAACCGTGCCGCGGCAGGTGTCCGCGGCGGCCTACCGGACCGTGCAGGAGTGCCTGACCAACGTGCACAAGCACGCCCCCGGCGCCAAGGCGACGGTGTGCGTGCGCGGCGAGGACGACGCGCTCGGCGTGGAGGTGCTCAACGAGCAGCCCTGCGAACCGGCGCGCGGCCTGCCCTCGGGCGGGCACGGGCTGACCGGGCTGGCCGAACGGGCACGACTGCTCGGCGGCACGTTCGAAACCTCGCCCACCGACGACGGCGGCTTCCGCGTGCGCGCGGTCTACCCGCTACCCGGCTGAGCACGGCGGAAAGGGGAGCCATCGCCGGTCCGGCGATGGCTCCCCTTCGGCCTGTCCGTGCGCGAGGTTGTTCAGATGATCTCGCGCCGCTTGCGCAGCCGGTCGAGCGCCTCGGCGAGAATGGCTTCGCCATCCGCGTCGCTGCGGCGCTCCTTCACGTAGGCGAGATGGGTCTTGTACGGCTCCGTGCGCGGCGCCGCGGGCGGGTTCTGCTCGTCCTGCCCACCCGGCAGCCCGCACCGCGGGCAGTCCCACTCCTCGGGAATCTCGGCTTCCAAGGCAAAGGACGGACGAGCTTCATGCCCGTTGGCGCACCAGTAGGAGATCCGGCGCCGCGGCGCCGACTCCCCCCGCTCGGACTCGCCGGACGGGCCCGCCCCGACCCTGGTACCCCGAATCGCGTTTCCGCCAACCATGAACTCTCACACCCCGGTCTTGTTCCCGGCGCACCCGCACGGTACGCCGTGCCACTCTGCTTGGCCGGGCGCGCACCCGGCCGGTCGACGGCTCGTGCGTGCCGCTCAGATCTTCAGCAGCAGGCCCAGCCCCACGATGCTGATCAGCCAGACCGCACCGAGGCCGAGCGTGATCCGGTCGAGGTTCTTCTCGGCCACGCTCGAACCCGCCAGGCTGGACTGCATACCGCCACCGAACAGGGAGGACAGCCCGCCTCCGCGTCCACGGTGCAGGAGAACGGCGACGATCAGCAGCACGCTGGAAGCGATCAACACCACTTGCAGGAACAGTTTCATCTCATCCTCTGTGTTCGGTGAAAACGCGCGGTCAGCGCGGGCCGACGAGCACCGTGACCCACATTACCCGGTGACCGCCCGGATCAGGGCAGCGGCCCGCCCGCGGCCAGTGCGCAGAGCTTGGTGAACTCGTCGGCGTCGAGGCTCGCCCCGCCGACCAGCGCGCCGTCGATGTTCTCGCACTTGACCAGGTCGCCGATGTTGCCCGACTTGACCGAGCCGCCGTAGAGCACCCGCAGGCCGTCGGCGATTTCGGCGCCGTACTTCTCGGCCAGGGTGGCCCGCAGCGCGGCGCACACCTCCTCCGCGTCGGCCGGGGTGGCGACGCGGCCGGTGCCGATGGCCCACACCGGCTCGTAGGCGACCACCACGTTCTTGACCTGCTCGGCCTTGAGCCCCTTCAGGCCCGCGACCAGCTGGTTCGTGGTGTGCTCGAGGTGCCCGCCCGCCTCGCGGACCTCGAGCTGCTCACCGACGCACAGGATCGGCGAAAGCCCGTGCTTGAGCGCGGCACGGACCTTCTTGTTGACCAGTTCGTCGTCCTCGTGGTGGTACTCGCGGCGCTCGGAGTGCCCGACGGTGACGTAGGTGCACCCGAGCTTGGCGAGCATCGGCCCCGAGACGTCCCCGGTGTAGGCACCGGAGTCGTGCGGCGACAGGTCCTGCGCCCCGTAGGTGAGCAGGAGCTTGTCGCCGTCGGTGAGCGTCTGCACGCTGCGGATGTCGGTGAACGGCGGCAGCACCGTGACGTCCACCTTGGCGTAGTACTTCTCCGGGAGCGAGAAGGCGATCTTCTGCACCAGCGCGATGGCCTCGAGGTGGTTGAGGTTCATCTTCCAGTTGCCGGCGATGAGAACTTTGCGAGCCACTACTGCTACTCCCCCAGTACCGAGACGCCGGGCAGGTCCTTGCCCTCGAGGTATTCCAGTGACGCGCCGCCGCCGGTGGAGATGTGCGAGAAGCCGTCCTCCGGGAGGCCGAGCTGGCGCACCGCGGCCGCGGAGTCACCGCCGCCGACCACGCTGAACGCGTCGCTCGCGGCGATCGCCTCGGCGACCGCGCGCGTGCCGCCGGCGAAGGCGTCGAACTCGAACACGCCCATGGGGCCGTTCCAGAACACGGTGGCCGCGTCGGCCAGCTTGCCGGCGAACAGCTCACGGGTCTTCGGGCCGATGTCCAGGCCCTGCCGGTCGGCCGGGATCGCGGTGGCGTCGACCACCTCGTACGGCGCGTCGGCGGCGAACTCGGTCGCGGCCAGCACGTCGACCGGGAGCACCAGTTCGACACCGCGCTTCTCCGCCTCGGCCAGAAAGCCGCTGACCTGCTCGAGCTGGTCGGCCTGCAGCAGCGAGCCGCCCACCTCGTAGCCCTGCGCCTTGAGGAAGGTGTAGGCCATGCCGCCGCCGATGAGCAGGCGGTCGACCTTGGTCAGCAGGTTGGCGATGACGCCGAGCTTGTCCGAGACCTTGGCGCCGCCGAGCACCACCGCGTACGGCCGGGCGGGCTCCTCGGTGAGCTTGCGCAGCACCTCGAGCTCGGCCAGCACGAGGCCGCCGGTGTAGGCCGGGAGCACACCCGCGATGTCGAACACCGAGGCCTGCTTGCGGTGCACCACGCCGAACCCGTCGGAGACGAACGCGCCGTTCTCCCCGGTCAGCTCGGCCAGCTCGCGGGCCAGGTCGGCCCGCTCCTCCTCGACCTTGCTGGTCTCGCGCGGGTCGAACCGCACGTTCTCCAGCAGGGCCACCTGGCCGTCGGCCAGCGCACCGGCAACCGACTTCGCGCTTTCGCCGACCACGTCGGAAGCCAGCGCGACTTCCGCACCCAGCAGCTCACCCAGCCGCGCCGACACCGGCGCGAGCGAGAACTTGGGGTCCGGCGCGCCCTTGGGACGGCCCAGGTGCGCGGCCACGAGCACGCGCGCACCGGCGTCGGCCAGCCGCCGGATCGTCGGCAGCGCCGCCCGGACGCGGCCGTCGTCGGTGATCCGGTCACCGTCGAGGGGGACGTTGAGGTCGGCGCGCACCAGCACGCGCCGACCCGTCACACCCTCGCTGAGCAGGTCATCGAGAGTTTTGAAGGCCATGGCTCAGGAAAGCTTGCCGCCGACGAGGCCGACCAGGTCCACCAGGCGGTTCGAGTAGCCCCACTCGTTGTCGTACCAGCCGTACACCTTGACCTGGTTGCCGATGACCTTGGTGATCGGCGCGTCGTAGATGCACGAGGCCGGGTCGTTGACGATGTCGCTGGAGACGATCGGGTCCTCGCTGTAGCGCAGGATGCCGGCCAGCGGGCCCTCGGCGGCGGCCTGGTACGCGGCGTTGATCTCGTCGACGCTGGCCTGCTTGGCCAGGTCGACGGTCAGGTCGGTGATCGAGCCGGTGGGCACCGGCACCCGCAGCGAGTAGCCGTCCAGCTTGCCGTTCAGCTCGGGCAGCACCAGGCCGATGGCCTTCGCGGCACCGGTGGAGGTCGGCACCACGTTCAGCGCGGCGGCGCGGGCGCGGCGCGCGTCCTTGTGCGGGCCGTCCTGCAGGTTCTGGTCCTGGGTGTAGGCGTGGATGGTGGTCATCAGGCCCTGCTCGATGCCGAAGGCGTCGTGCAGCACCTTGGCCAGCGGCGCGAGGCAGTTGGTGGTGCAGGAGGCGTTCGAGATGATCGTCTGCGAGCCGTCGTAGAGGTGGTCGTTCACGCCGAGCACCACGGTCAGGTCCTCGCCCTTGGCCGGGGCCGAGATGATGACCTTCTTCGCACCACCGGCGACGTGCGCCTTGGCCGCGTCGGCGTTGGTGAAGAAGCCGGTGGACTCGACGACCACGTCCACGCCGAGGTCGCCCCACGGCAGGTTGGCCGGGTCGCGCTCGGCGAGCGCCTTGATGGTCTTGCCGCCGACGACGATGCCCTCGTCGCTGACGGTGACCTCCTCCGGGTACCGGCCGAGAACGCTGTCGTACTTCAGCAGCTGGGCCATGGTGGCGACATCGCCGAGGTCGTTGAACGCGACCACCTCGATGTCCTGGCCGCCGGCCTGCACGGCCCGGAAGAAGTTGCGGCCGATCCGGCCGAAGCCGTTGACACCTACGCGAACCGTCACTGCTGCCACTCCTCTGAAGGTTCGGCCGGGCCCGGCCCGGCCAGACTGGGGACTCGGGGCCACCCTAGCGTGCTGGCCTGGGCGTTCCCGCATGCCCCAGCGAGACTTCCACTACACCGGGCCGGTGGTCAAGAATCGATCAAGACATCGATCAAGATGATCCGCTCAGCTCGCGTTCCAGCGGGGTCCGGAACCGCGGCACCACCCGGATCTCGCCCAGCCACTCCCCCAGCCGGGCCGCCTCCGCGGCGATCCGGGTAGTGGCGTCCGCGCCGACATCATCCAGACAGCGGAACGCGATTCCACCATCCGGGCGCTGCGCCCAGCCACCGACGACCCGGCCGTCGCACCAGATCGTCGGCCCGATGTTGCCGCTGCGGTCGAACAGCGCGTCGCGGTGCGGGCCGAGCCACCACTCGCGCGCGGACCAGCCCATCGGCGTGGGGTCGAGCGCGGGCAGCAGGGCGATCCACGGGCCCGGGTCCGGCTCGGGTTCGAGGTCATCGGGCAGGACCAGCCCGGTGCCGCCGCCTTCGAGATCCACCTCGGCCGGGCCGATGGCGGCCAGCGCCTGCTTAACCTGCGCCGCCGTCCAGCCGGTCCACCAGCGCAGGTCCTCCACCGGCGCCGGGCCGTACGCGCGCAGCCAGCGTCGCGCCAGTTCGACACGGGCGCCGGCGGCGTCGATCCGGGGCAGGCCGCCGGGCAGCCAGTCCGCCATCGGCGACCAGCGGTACTGCGTGGACAACCACGAGCCACGCGGACGGCCGCGCACGATCCGGCCCTCGGCGGCGAGCAGGAACAACACGCGGCTGGTCACGTTGCCGATGGCTTCGTACGGCTTGCCCGGCGCCATCCGCAGCTGCTGGCGCAGGCCGGGCACGTCGGCGGCGAGTTCCTGGCCGAGCGCCGTGCCGCGTTCGCGCAGCGCTTCGACGGTGGTCGCCTCGACCTCCGCCAGCCACGCGGCGGCGTCCGGCACGCCCTCCGGGTGACCGTTCTCGGCGAGGTGCTTGACCAGCAGGGCGCGCTGCTTCCTGGCGATGTCATCCGCGCAGGCCGCCTGCACCACGGGCGCGACCTCGCGCGGCACCACAAAAACCGTGCGCCGCATGCCGAGCAGGCGGACGAGCGTGCGGTCTTCGTAGAGCGCGCGCTCGGTCTCGGGCGCGGTCGCGCGGGCGGCCACCGACAGGTGCACGGTGGCCGGGTCGGTGGCGTGCAGCGCGATCACCGCCTCCGCCGCCTCTTCCGGGGTGGCGGCGCGCGTGGCGAGCCGATGGCGCGCGGCGAGCCTGGCCCGGCGCTGCGCGGTGGTGATCAGCATGGCGGCTTCCTACCACCGGGTGCCGACAATCCAGGTGCCCGCGGTCGCCGGATCGGGTTAATCTCCGGCATGGTCTCCCCCAGTCACTTCGCCGCCTTCGCCGCGCTGACCTTCCTGATGGTCATCGTGCCGGGGCCCAGCGTGCTGTTCACCATCAGCCGCGCGCTCACCGCGGGCCGCCGCGACGCGCTGCTCACCGTCGCGGGGAACGCCACCGGGGTGTACCTGCAGGTGGTCGGCGTGGCGTTCGGGCTCGGCGCGCTCGTGGAAAGCTCGGCGGCGGTGTTCACCGCGATCAAGTTCGCCGGTGCCGCCTACCTGATCTATCTCGGCGTGCAGGCGTTCCGGCACCGGCGGTCGCTGGCCGAAGCCTTCGGCGACCAGGTGGCGGCGACGCGCGCGCCGGCGTGGCGGGTGATCCGCGACGGCGTGGTGGTCGGCTTCGCGAACCCGAAGTCGATCGTGTTCCTGGCCGCCGTGCTGCCGCAGTTCGTCGACGCGGGTGCCGGTTCGGTGGCCGCGCAGATGCTGGTGCTGGGCATCCTGCTGCCGGTGACCGCGCTGCTGTGCGATTCGGCATGGGCGTTCGTCGCCGGGACCGCGCGCTCGTGGTTCGCCGGTTCCCCACGGCGGCTGGCCATGATCGGCGGCACCGGCGGCCTGGTGATGATCGGCCTCGGCACCAGCCTCGCCGTCACCGGCCGCAAGGACTGACCCGCCGCGGCACCTACACCGGGTCTCGCCACATCGGGTGGAAGGGCGGGCCGTCCGGTAGGTGGAACGGGCTGCCCCGGTGCCGGTAGCCCTCCCGTTCGTACAGCGCCGCCGCGCGCAGGCTGCTCGCCTCCAGGTAGGCCGCCGTGCCGTCGGCGTCCAGCCGCGCGTGGTGGTGCCGCAGCAGCGAAGCCCCCAGCCCCTGGCCCTGCGACGCCGGATGTACCGCCAGGAAGACCAGGTGGTGGTGCGGCTCGTGCGGGTGGTTCGCCTCGAAGGCGTCGTCGAGCGCGCGGAACCGGTCGGTGTACGGGCCGCACGCGGCCAGCAGCCGCGCGTCGTAGTCCGGCGGAGGCGGCAACTCCACCCCCGCCTCCTGCGGCAGCCACACCGCGGCGGCCCGGTCGCCGATCAGGTCGGCGTGCCCGTGCTCGAGCGCGTATTCGACCAGGATGCGGAAGTTCCCGGCCAGCGTCGCCCGGCGCGGGGCCGGGTCGGGGACCAGCCAGCGCGACACGTCCAGCGGTTCGAACGCGGTGGCGATCAGCCCGGCGATCGCGCCCGCCTCCGCAGCGCCGGCACGGCGGATTTCGGCGGTTCCGGTCACAGCCGCGTCCCCCGGTACTCCTCGCCCGAAGCGGACGCCGTCAGCGACGCCGGGCTCTTCGCGCCCAGCCCGATCGCCGCGTACACCAGCGGCCGCCGGATGCGCAGCACCAGCGCCCACAACACGCCCGCGAGCCCGGCGAGCCCGTAGATCGACGGCACCAGCCACGGCAGTGGCGACTCCGGCGGCGTGCCCAGCAGCGTGCCGAAGTTCGCCAGCACCAGCACCAGCACCACCAGCACGGCGATCGACGCCAGCGCGGGCGCGATCATCCGCCGCCACAGGTTCTCGCCCGACGGCTGCCGCGCGAAGAACAGCACTACGGCGAACGAGGTGGCCACGATCAGCACCAGGATGCCGAGACCGCCGGAGGTGCCGCCCCAGTAGAACAGGTGCACCAGCGGGTCCCAGCCCGCCAGCGCGAACAGCCCGATCACCAGCAGCCCGACCCCGCTCTGGATGGCCGACCCCGCCACCGGCGAACCGGTGCGCGGCGACGTGCGGCCCAGCATCGCGGGCAGCACGCGTTCCCTGCCGAGCGCGAAGGTGTAGCGCGCGATGGTGTTGTGGAAGGAGATCATCGCGGCCAGGATGCTGGTCACGAACAGCACCCGGCCCGCGGTGGCGAGCCCGTGCCCGAGCTGCCCGTTCGCCAGCGAGAACAGCAGTTCCGAGCTCTGCGCCCGCGACTCGCCGACGATGTTGCCCGGCCCGGTCGCCACGCTCATCGCCCACGACGCGAACGCGTACAGCCCGCCGATCGCGGCGAGCGAGACGTAGGTCGCCACGGCGACCGTGCGCCGCGGGTTGCGGACCTCCTCGCTGAACACCACCGACGACTCGAACCCGACGAACCCGAGCACGGCGAGCGCGAGGATCGCCCCGGCGCCGGGGCCGAACAGCTCGGCGGGCGCGAGCGTGTCGAAGGTGACCTCACCCCCGGCCGGGTTGGCCACGTTCGACGCGCTGTACACCACGATCACCGCGACCTCGGCGGCCAGCAGCACGGCCAGCACCTTGCCGTTGATGTCCACGTGCTGCAGCCCGAGCACGGCCACGATCAGCCAGGCGGCCAGCGCGAAGACCCACCACGCCAGGTCGACGCCGAACCACTCGGCGGCCAGCGGTGCCGCCGCCGCGCCCGCCGCGCCGTACAGCCCGACCTGCAGCAGGTTGTACGACAGCAGCGCGATCCACGACGCGCCCACCCCGAACGGCTTGCCCAGCCCCCGGCTGATGAACCCGTAGAACGCGCCGGCGATGGCCACGTGCCGCGCCATCGCCACGTAGCCGACCGAGAACAGCGCCAGCACCAGCGCGATGAACACGAACGCCACCGGGATGCCGATCAGGCCGGTGGTGGCGTACCCGGTGGTGACCACCCCGGCCACCACGGTCAGCGGGGTGGCGGCGCTGATCACGAAGAACACCACGGCCGAGGCGCCGAGCCGGTCCGAGGCCAGCGCCTGCGAGACCGGGCTTGGTCTGGCTGGTCGATCGTTCATGGCAACTCCCTGTGGCGGTGGGGTTGGGGGGATTGGGGACCTACATGCGGTGGTGCAGCACGGCCTCACCGACGGCCGTTTCGGTTTCCAGCACGAGCACCCGCAGCGGCGCGGGCAGCTCGATGATCAGCCGTTCCAGGTACTGCCTGGCCTCGGCCGACGCGGTGTAGAAGACGTACCGGTCCAGCCCGGTGGCGATGACCAGCCCGGCCAGCACGACGTCGTCGGGTTCGAGCGGGTCGAGCCGGGCGATCGGGCCGGACAGGCGGGCGGCAGGCCAGGCCGCGGCGTTGATGTCGACCGGCTCGTAGGTGTCGGCGCGCCACGGCAGCCTGGCCTTGACCACCCGCAGTTGCCCGCTGCCGAGCAGCCGCCGCGCGACCGACGCGTACGAGTCGCGCGCGAGGTAGCGAAGCCAGTCACGGACCACGCGCGTCTCCGGTTCGGCGACCATGTCGCTGAGCGCCGGGCCGAGCACCTCGCAGCGCGGCAGCCGCGGGTCGAGCACGCGGACGCGGCCGTGCTCCACGGTGATCCGCCCGGCCAGGAGCAGCTCGGCGAGCACCGCGCCGGCCAGGCCGAGCCCGGCGGCGCGTTCGTGCAGACGCCGTTTTCCGGTGCGGTCGTCGTGCGCGAGGAAAAACAGATCATCGGCGAGCGGAGCGGTCACCGTTTTCGCTCCGTGGCGGCGTCCATTTCCGCTGCGGCCGGAATCACTGCTGGCTTACTCCCCGGATCAGGCGTTCCGCGCCCTGGCCGCGAAACCGAGCCGGACGGTAGCGCCGCAGCCGGTAAACCGGCAAGGGCGTGCCCTGATCTTGACCCGTTTGCCTGAAGACTTCCGGCAGGTGCGCCAATCAGCCGCCGCGCACGAACATGCGGGCCGCGGAAAGGCGCGCTGTGCCATCCGGCTCACCGAGTTCGTCCACTTCGCGGCGGATCGTCGCGTCCACCGAAAGGTACTTGCGCCCGGCGCGGAGGTCCGCGTCATTGCGCAACCGCACGATGAGCGGGAATTCACTGAGCGCGCCCGCGTCGAACAACCCGGTGGTGTAGATCAACTGCACGCCGAGCGCGTCGGCCACCGCGCGCTGCAGTTCCAGCAGATATCCGGCCGAGGCGCGGCCGATCGGATTGTCCAGGAACAGCACGCCGGAATGGCGGCTGCGCAACCGGCCGCGGTTGTTCGCCCGCAGCGCGGCCAGCGTGCAGTAGAGAATGATGGCGGCGGTCAGCTGCTGCCCGCCGGAGAACACGTCCCTGATCTCGGACACGCGCTGGCGTTCGGTCCGCAGCACCGAATCCGGCTTGAGCATGTCCACCCGGAAGCCCTTGGGCACCGCGGCCTGCACCGAGCGCAGCAGCAGCGACATGCCGTCGCGCTTGACGTCGCGGCCGTCGCTGGTCTTGCCCGCCGCGGCCTCGTCGACCACCTCGCCGAGGCGTTCGGCGAGCAGGTTGTCCTCCAGCTCGGTGAACCGGATGCGCAGGAACTCCTGGCCGGACCAGTCCCCCAGCCCGTCGGGCAGCCGGGACACGCGCTGGGCCGACCGCAGCGTGCGCAGCGCGCCGTCGACCATGCCCTGCAGGCGCGAAACGATGCCGGAGCGGTGGCGGTCGATCTGCGCGAGGTCGTCGGTGAGCGTGCGCAGGCGCGGGCGCAGCGCTTCGGCCCATTCCGCGGCGTGCGCGGGCAGGCTGTCCCGCTTGACCGAAATGACCTGCTGCCGCACCGGGGTGCTGAGCTTCTCGAACCGTTTCTCGGTGGCGTACTGGGCCAGCGCGTCGGCCTGTTCCCTGACCCGTTTCTCGGCGTGCTCGACCGCTTCCTTCGCGCCGGTCCAGGTCGAATTGAGCGAGTTGTACCTGGCGCGGGCGGACTCGAGGTCGCCGTCGTAAATCCGGCCGGGCTCGCCGTCGGCCACCAGGTTCGCCATCGATTCGGCGAGCAGGCCGAAACCGGCGGAGGAATTCTTCGCGGATTCGAAGGTTTCCGCCGCGTCGGCGCGCTGGCGGGTGAGTTCCTCCCATTTGCGCGCGGCGGCGGAAACCTCCGCCCCGGCCGCGTCGATCAGTTCCCGCCCGTGTTCCACGTCGCGCGGGCGCTCGTGGGTATCGGCCGCTCCGCTCTGCCGCGGCAATTGCTCCAGTTCGGCCTTGCGGGTGGCGACCAGGGCGATCACCTCGGCGCGTTCCTCTTCCAGCGCGGCGACCGCGCGCCCGGCCCGGTCCTGCGCGGCGGCCCTGGCCGAGGCGTCGGAACCGTCGGGGGTTTCGAGCAGTTCGGTGGCCCGGGCCCGCACCGGGGCGGGCAGCGCCTCCACCGCCGCGTGGGCGGTCGCCTCGGCGCTTTCCGCCTGCTCGAGTTCGGCACGCAGATCGCTGCCGACCTCGACCTTGGCGTAGGCCTCGGCGGCCGAGGCGAAGGTGCGGCGCAGCGCGTCGACCGGTTCGGCGGGCGCCGGATCGGACTCGCTCACCGAGCCCGCTCCCGGCACCTCGGCGAGTTCGGACCGCGCCCCGGCGGCGGTGCGCCGGTGGCCGTCGGCGGTGCGCTGTTCCTCACCGGCCTGCTCACGCAGTTTCGCCGCCCTGGCACCGGATTCCTTCGCCTGCGACTCGGCCCGCTCGACGATCTCACGCGCGTGCTCGGCCTCTTCGGTCCACTGTGGAATCTTCGCGGCGCGGGCGGCCAGCGCGTCCAGCCGCCGCGCGCGGTCTTCGGCGGTGGCCAGCGCGGCACGCAGGTCCGGGACGCGTTCACGCAGCGAAACCCGCTTGGCGGTGAGGCGTTCCAGCTCGGTGTTCGCCGCCGCCAGCGCCTTTTCGGCGTTCTCCCTGGCGGTGACCGCCGACTGCGCGCGCTCGGCGAGGTTCGCCAGCGCGCCCGGCGGGTAGTCCTCACGCCAGGTGGTCAGCTTCCACGACAGCGCACCGTCGGCGGCCAGCGATTCGTCCAAAGCGGACAGTCGCCGGAGGCGCACGGCGTGGCGTTCGGCCACCGCGCGGCGTTCGGCGTCGGCGGCGTCCTCGTCGTACATGGCCGGATTCGGCGGAACCAGGAAGTCGACCCCGTCCGGCAGTTCACCGTCCTTTTCGGACGCCGCGGTCACCGCCGCGGTGGTGCCGACCGCGATCATCGCGCTGGGCAGCAACTTCAGCCCGGTGAGCACCTCGCGCGCCCGGTCCACCTGCGCGGCCTCGTTCAGCAGCACCCCGGAAACCAGCTGCGGGGCACGCGACAGCACCACCTCACGCTGCTTGGCGTCCAGTTTGGACAGATAACGCCAGCCGGACCACGCGGTGATCCCGGCCGACTCCAGCGCGTCCAGCGCCGCCTGCACCTCCTCGGGTGGCGGCAGCAGGCCACCGGAGCCGAGCGCGGCGAGAATGCGCTCGTCGGCGGATTCGGCCATGCGCAAGGAAGTCTGCTCGCGTTCCGCGGTGGCGCGCGCTTCGCGCAAGCGGTCGAGCAGCGACGGGACGTCGGTCTCCAGCTGCACGTCGTCGGTGCCGAGTAGTTCGACGAACCGCGGTTCCGCGGCGAGGCTGTCGGTGCGGCGGGTGGCGCGGTCCAGTTCCTCGGCGGCGCGTTCGTGCCGGTCGCGGGCGGAACCCGCGGCCTGGTGCGCCTCGTTGGCCGCCACCTGTGCGGCCGCGAGTTCTTCGGCGACGGCCTCCAGTTCGGCTTCGCGGTTGGCCAGCTCCGAAGCCGCCGACTCCGCCGCCGCGCGGGCCATGCGCGCGCTCTCGGCCACTTCGGCGGCGTCGGTGAGCAGCCCTTCGCGGACTGCCTCGGTCACCTCGGCACGCACCTCGGCGATGCGCGCGGTGAGGCCGTCCGCTTCGGCACGCCGCGTGGCCGCGGTCGAGGTGGCTTCGTCACGGTCCTGCTGCGCGCGCTCGGCCTCGGCCAGCAACGCCCGCGCCGCCTGGTCGGCGGCGTCGGCCTGCGTCTGCGCGTCCTTGGCGAGTGCCAGCAGGCCACGGGCGAACGCCGTCGCGGCGGCGTTCTTCGCCTCCAGCGCCGGCTGCGCCTTCTGCTCGCGGTTGCCGACCAGCTCGCGGATGTCGCGTGCCTTGCGGGAAGCGTTGAGGTGCGCCAGCACCGTGGTGGTCTCGCGCCACGCCTCGGCTTCGACCTTGGCCTCGGTGTACGACTCGTCGAGCTGCTTGCGGGTTTCGGTGGCCTCTTCCAGCCGCATCCCGGCGACCACGCGGCGCAGCTCGGTGACCGCGGCGGTGAGCCTGCGGTGGTCGCCCTCGGCCAGCTTCTCGGCCGTCTTGAGTTCCTCGACGTGTGCTTCGAGCACTTCGAGCCGGTCGCTTTCCACCTTCTCGCGGGCGGCGATCATCCCGGCCAGCTCGGCCAGGTCGGCGCGGGCCGACGCGGCCAGCTTGCGCGAGGCGGCGGCCAGCGACTCCTCGTCCGAAAGCGGGCCGAGCAGTTCCAGCGCCCCGGCGACAAAATCCCGCTCCGCCATCAGGTCACCGCGCTGCGACAGGTTCTCCGCGTAGGTGGCCAGCACCTCGGCGAGTTCCTTCGGCTCGTCCTCGGACAGCACGGCGCGCAGCAGGAACTCGACAAACGCCTCGTCGGTGCCGAAGGCGAACGCGTCGGCGGCCTCACCCTCACCCGCGTTCATCGCGCGCTGGTAGCGGAACAGCTCGGTGTCCAGGCCGAGCTGGTCGAGCCTGCCGGTCCAGTCGGCGTGCCGCCGCGTCCAGTACAGCTCCAGTTCCGGCGTGCCGGCGTGTGCCTTGGCCAGCCGCTCGTGGAAGCCGGACAGGGTGAGCAGGCGGCCGTCCTCGGTCAGCGGCAGCGAGTCCAGCCCGAGCGACGTGCTCGGGCGGAAGCAGTACCAGGAGTCGATCAGGTTCGCCGGATCGGAGGACACCACGTGCCCGCGCCACTCCGACGCCTTGCCGGTGATCACCCGCTCACCGGTCTCGGTGTGCTGCCACTCCAGCACCACGTGCGCGACGTCCTTGCCGGCGACGAACTTCTCCAGCACCCGGGTGCTGGTGGTGCCGACCACCTGGCGGCGGCCCGGCAGCATCACCGAGAAGATCAGCTTGATCAGCACCGACTTGCCGCCGCCGTTCTCCAGGAACAGCACGCTAGCCGGGGACGGCCGCCGCACCGGGCCGGTTTCGGCACCGTGGATGCCCGCCGCGAACAACGCGTCCTGGCGCGGCGTGGTGACCGGCTCGCCGACCCCGCTGAAGTCCAGCAGCACGTCCTGGTAGCGGGCGCCGGCTGGGCCGACCGAATGCAGGCGCACACGCGAAAGCTCATACATAGGTTGCTGTTCCCGTTACTGGAGGGTGTCCGAGGTGGTCGCGCGCAGGCTGCCGCCGCCGTCGGTGACCTCGAGCACGCCGAGCGCCAGCAGCTCCTCGAAGGCCAGGTCGGCGGCCAGCTCGCGCACCTGGATCTGGTAGCGCGGGGTGGTCCGGTAGGTGCCGCCCTGCTCGGTGCTGACCTGCACCAGGAAGCCCTGGTCGGCCAGGAAGCGCAGGGCGCGGGCGACCATGCCGCGGGTGGTGTCCGGCGCGAGCCTGCCGTCCTTGGTGGCCGCGGCCGCCGGGCGGCGGGCGTAGGCGCGCCAGGCCTGCTCCAGCTCCGGCGCGTCGGCGAGCGGGTCGTTGTTGGCCTCGGCGGCGGCCGCGCGGTCGTCGAGGATGCGGCACGCCTCGCGGACCATGCCGTCGACCTGCTCCACGCTGACCCGGCCGATGTAGGTGTCGTTGGCCAGGTCGTCCGGGCGGGGATACCCGAGCGCGGCGGTGGCCAGGTGGATCAGCCCGTGCAGCACCTTTTCGGTGTCGCGGCGCTCGCGGATCTTGCTCTGGCGGGCGTAGCTGTCCATCTTGATCTCGAACACCGACTCGTCGGTGGCCGCGAGCACCGCGCCCGCCGCGGTGCTCACCTCCAGCACCATCAGCCCGAGCCCGGCCGCCACCGCGTGGGTCAGCTGCTTGAACGCGCTGTCCTCGCCGTAGCGCCGGACCAGGTCGCCGTAGACCACGTCACGCGCGGGCAGCTGCTTCGGCCGCATGCCGAACGAGATCAGCCTGGCCGCCGCTTCGGCGTCGTTGGTCAGTGCGCTCACGCGGCCCCCTCCGTGTCATCTTCCCCTTGCTCCACCTGCGCGGTCATCAGCAGCAGGTCCGCCCCGCCGAACTCCGGATCGTCCAGCTCGGTGCCGTCGTCGACGGCCAGCAGCACCTGCCGCTCCCCCTGGCGGATCGCCGCGCCGACCTCAGGACCATAGGCGTGCACCGCGCGCAGCGCGACCAGGCGGGGCAGCGCCGGGTCCAGCCGCCGCGCCTCCTCGATCAGCCCGGACAGCCGCCGCGGCACCTCCGGCAGGGTGAGCAGCTCGTCCGACTGGCGCCACTGCTCGTCGGAGTAGCGGTCGGTCTCCTCGGCGGGCAGCAGCTCCGGCTCGGGCACCTCGCCGACCAGCTGGTCGCGCTCGGGCGCCGGGCGCAGCAGCAGCGAGACCAGCGCGGACAGCGACGGCACCACCGGCACGGTCACCCCGGTACCGGCGTGGAAGTACCGTCGCATCGGTTCGACCGCGTCCGCCAGCGGCAGGCCCAGCGTGGGCACCAGCAGCTGGCCGAACAGGTCGATCGCGGCGCGCTGCGGCGGGCCGGAGAACTGCTGGCGATCCTGTTCGGCGCGGAAGATCGCGCCCGCGGCCTGCAGGCGCGACTGCAGCTGGGTGTGCCGCCGGATGCACTCGCCGACGATGTCCACCAGCTCGGCCGCGCGGCGCTTGTGGCCGGGGTCCTCGGCCTCGTCGCGGGCGGCGGTGATGTTCTTCAGGATCGCGTTCTCCGCGCGGAACCGGGACTCGATGTGGGTCAGCGCCGAGTCCAGCAGGTCGGGGATCTCCAGCTCCCAGTCCACCGCGCGCACGTCGCGCCGGGTGGCGTCCAGCTTCGCGCGCAGCGTCTCGCCGTACTGGACGGTGCGGTAGCGGGCCTGCTCGGCGGCGAGCTTGGCGTCGGCCAGCCTGCCGCGGCTGATCAGGTTCTCCAGCTTGACCTCGGCCGCGATCTGCGCCGACTCCACGTCCGTGTCGAGCGCGCCGACCAGCACGTTGATCGCCTCGTCGGTGGCACGCA
Organism: Amycolatopsis albispora; assembly: GCF_003312875.1. Classification (NCBI taxonomy): domain Bacteria; kingdom Bacillati; phylum Actinomycetota; class Actinomycetes; order Pseudonocardiales; family Pseudonocardiaceae; genus Amycolatopsis; species Amycolatopsis albispora. The sequence goes on along the minus strand of NZ_CP015163.1, from coordinate 1,008,325 downwards.
GGTACACCTCGCCGTCCGGTGCCGCCAGTTCGACCAGCAGCTTGAAGTCGAAGGCGCGCCGCTGGTAGGTGCCGTCGGCGCCGACCGCGCCGTAGACCCGGCGGAAGCCGCGGTCGGTGGTGCCGACGTTGATCAGGTTGTCCAGCACCCAGCGCGCCACCCTGGTGTGCTCGGCGGACGGGCGGTGCGGGGCCTGCGAGGCGATGAACGGCAGCAGGCGCTCGACCACCTGGTGGTGGTCCGCGCCGGTGTCGAAGTCCATCGCGATGGTGACCTGGTCGATGGTGTGCAGCGCGATCTCGGCCATCTGGTAGACGGTGGCGTCGGCCCAGTCGAGCTTGGCCTTGCGCGCGTCCAGGTCGTGCAGGGGCGCGGTGCAGGCGAGCGCCTTCAGCCGGCGGGTCAGTCCTTCGTCGGCCGGACCCGCGGTGATCAGCTCTTCGGTGTGCACAGCGAGCCAGGTTAGCCTTTCGTGATGGGCGCGCCAGCGGGCGCATCGGTAGCGTCTGCCCCATGCGTGAGATGAGCAGGGACGAGTGGTGGGCCTTCGCGAGCGAGGGCACGCGGACGGGCAAGCTGGCCGTGGTGCGGGCGAACGGCGCGCCGCACGTCACGCCGATCTGGTTCGTGCTGAACGAGGGGCCCGGTTACGACGAGCTGATCTTCAACACCGGGCGTGACTCGCTCAAGGGCAAGGCGTTCCGCCGGGACCCGCGGTTCTCCCTGTGCGTCGACGACCAGCGGCCGCCGTACTCCTACCTGCAGTTCACCGCCGAGGCCACCCTGCACGAAGACCTCGACGAGATGCTGGAGTGGGCCACGAAGATCGGCACCAGGTACATGGGCGAGGAGCAGGGCGCCGCGTTCGGCAAGCGGAACGCCGTGCCCGGCGAATACCTGGTCCGGGCGAGGATCACCAAGGTCATCGCCCACGCGGACGTCGCGGACTGAGTCCAGCCGCAAAGTCATCCCGGCTTCGCCCGAACGGGTGAGGCCGCTTCGCGCTGTGTAAGCGCTTACCTCAACCGTTGACAGCAAACCGTCTTCCGGTGTGAGATCGCCATTAACCGACAGGAAACTTTCCTAACCATTTAGCCGCCGCCATCCCCGCACCTCTCCCGACAACGACGTTAGGAGGCCGACGTGGCATCACGGGTACCCCCGGCCCGGCGCGTGCTCATGGCCTGCGGTCTGGCGACGGCGACCACCCTGGCAACCATCACGCCCACCAGCACGGCGGCGAACGCGGCCCCGGCCGACTACGAGGCCGAGAACGCGCTCGTGTCCAACGGCGTGGTCGAGGCCAACCACCCCGGCTACTCCGGCAGCGGCTTCGTCAACTACGACAACGAGGCCGGCGGTTACGTCGAGTGGACCGTGCCGTCCGGCGCCGCCGGTCCGACCGAGCTGACCTTCCGCTACGCCAACGGCACCACGGCCGACCGCAAGATGGACATCACCGTCAACGGCACGCTCGTCGTCGACGACCACTCCTTCCCCGGCACCGGCGCGTGGACCAGCTGGCGGACCACCACCGTCAAGGCCGACCTGAGCGCCGGGGCGAAGGTGCGGGCGACCGCGGTCACCGCCGACGGCGGTCCCAACGTGGACAAGCTGACCGTTGCCGCGACCGATACCGAAGCCCCGCAGGCCCCGCCGAACCTGCGTTCCACCGGCAAGACGCACCACAGCGTGTCGCTCGCGTGGGACGCGGCGGCCGACAACACCGGGGTCACCGGGTACGACATCTACCAGCACGGGCAGCTCGAGAAGACCGTCGGCAACGTGCTCACCGCGACCGTCGACGGCCTCGACGCCGGCACGGTCTACGACTGGACCGTGTTCGCCAAGGACGCCGCGGGCAACATCTCCCCCGCCAGCAACGCGGTCCAGGTGAAAACCGATCCCGCGCCCCCGGACGCGCAGGCCCCGACGGTGCCGGGCACGCTCAGTTCACCTGGCCGGACCGCGACCACCGTCGACCTGGCCTGGGGCGCCTCCACCGACAACGTGAAGGTCACCGGGTACGACATCTTCCGCGACGGCGTGCAGTCCGGTTCGGCCGACGGCACGGCCACCACCGCGACGGTCGGCGGCCTGACCACCGGCCAGGCCTACAAGTTCCGCGTGCGCGCCAGGGACGCCGCCGGGAACGTCTCCGCCTTCGGCAACGAGATCACCGTGACCCCGGCCGCGGGCGGCCCGGCGGGCGTGCCCGACCCCGGCGCGGTCACCCAGATCGGCGGCGGCACCGACATCGCGTGGGGCCTGGGCTTCCTGCCCGACGGCTCCGCGATCATCACCGAACGCGAAACGTTCAACATCTACCGGCTGACCGAGTCCGGCACCCGCACGCCGCTCGGCAAGGTGCCCGGTGCGATGGGCACGACCGGCGAGGGCGGCGCGCTCGGCGTGGAGATCTCCCCCACCTTCGCCACCGACGGATTCGTGTACGTCTACCACACCGCGAGCGGCGGAAATCAGCTCGTGCGCGCGAAACTGACCGGCAACCAGCTCACCGGCTGGACCACGCTGCTCGGCGGGGTGCCGAAGAGCAAGTACCACAACGGCGGGCGGCTGCGGTTCAGCCCGGACGGCAAGTACCTGTTCATCTCCACCGGCGACGCGCAGAACGGCGCCAACGCGCAGAACCTGAACACCAACGCGGGCAAGATCCTGCGCATCCACCCGGACGGCAAGATCCCGGCCGACAACCCGTTCCCCGGCAAGGCGATCTGGAGCTACGGCCACCGCAACGTCCAGGGCCTGGACTTCGATTCGAAGGGCAGGCTGTGGTCGTCCGAGTTCGGCAACTCCGGCCAAGACGAGGTCAACCTGATCACCAAGGGCGGCAACTACGGCTGGCCCGGCTGTGAAGGCACCTCGGGCAGTTGCTCCGGCAGCATCGCGCCGAAGAAGACGTGGTCCACCTCGTCGGCGTCGCCGAGCGGGCTGACCATCATCAACGACCACGTCTTCGTCGCCACCACCGTCGGCCAGCGCGTCTACCGGCTGCGCATCGACAGCGGTGCGAACCTGGTCGAGCAGAAGGCCTACTTCCAGGGCACGTACAACCGGTTGCGCACGGTCGAGGTCGACCGCGACGGCGACATCTGGCTGACCACGACCACCGACAAGGACGGCAAGCCGGGCAACGACCGGGTGCTGCACATGGACATCCGGTACGCGAACGGGCGTACCGGATAACCGGTGGCGGCTGGGGTGGTTGAGCGGCGGCGGGCCACCCCAGCCGCTTCCCTGGTCAGGCTTCTTCTTCGAGCATCTCCGCGGTGACCGCCGACTCGGTGTCCGGCACGCCCTGCTCGCGGGCCTTCTTGTCGGCCATCGCCAGCAGCCGCCGGATCCGGCCCGCCACCGCGTCCTTGGTCATCACCGGGTCGGACAGCTGGCCCAGTTCCTCCAGCGAGGCCTGCCGGTTGGACAGCCGCAGCTTGCCCGCGGCGAGCAGGTGGTCCGGCGCCGAGTCGCCGAGGATGTCCAGCGCGCGTTCCACCCTGGCCGCGGCGGCGACCGCCGCGCGCGCCGAGCGCCGCAGGTTGGCGTCGTCGAAGTTCGCCAGCCGGTTCGCCGTGGCGCGCACCTCGCGGCGCATCCGCCGCTCTTCCCACTGCAGCACGCTCGAATGCGCGCCGAGGCGGGTGAGCAGCGCGCCGATCGCGTCGCCGTCGCGCACCACCACGCGGTCCGCGCCGCGCACCTCACGCGACTTCGCCTGGATGCCCAGCCGCCGCGCCGCGCCGACCAGCGCCAGCGCCGCCTCCGGGCCGGGGCAGGTGACCTCCAAAGAGGACGAACGCCCCGGTTCGGTCAGCGAGCCGTGCGCCAGGAAGGCACCGCGCCAGGCGGCTTCGGCGTCGGCGACCCCGCCCGACACCACCGCGGCCGGCAGCCCGCGCACCGGGCGGCCGCGCTGGTCGATCAGCCCGGTCTGCCTGGCCAGGCCCTCGCCGTCCTTCACCACGCGCACCACGTAGCGGGTGCCCTTGCGCAGCCCGCTGGACGAGATCACGTGCACATCGGACTGGTGCCCGTACAGGTCGTGGATCTCCCGGCGCAGGCGCCGCGCCACCGAGCCGGTGTCCAGCTCGGCCTCGACCACCACCCGGCCGCCGACGATGTGCAGGCCGCCCGCGAACCTCAGCAGGGAGGCCACCTCCGACCGCCGCGGCCCGATCTTGGTGATCTCCAGCCGGCTCAGCTCGTCCTTGACCGACGCGGTCATCGCCATCGCCCCTGCCCCTCCTGCTCTGCCTGTTCGCGCCGGCCCGCCGGGCCGAGCGCCTCTCGCACGCACTTCGCCAGCGCGTCCGGGTCGTGCCTGCCCGCCACGTCCGGGTCGGCGATCGAAACCAGATGCGCTGTCGCTCCCAGCTCCGCGGCGGCCTGGCGCAACCGGACCGGGGTGGGCACCCAGTCGCGGTCGGCGACCACCACGTCCACCTTCAGCCGGGGAGCGTGCTCGAAGAGTACGTGCAGATGCCGTTCGGGTGAGAAGCCAGCCGTCTCACCCGGTTGCGGGATGAGGTTGAGGATGACCACCTTGGTCGCCTTCGTGCGCACCAGCGCGTCGTGCAGCCCCGGCACCAGCAGGTGCGGCAGCACGCTGGTGAACCACGAGCCAGGCCCGAGGAAAACCGCGTCCGCGCCGAGCACCGCGTCCACCGCCTCGGCGCACGCCACCGGCGCTTCGCCGGGCCGGTCCGGGTTGCGCAGGGTGATCCGGCGCACCTGACCGGGGGTGCTGGCGACCGCCACCTGACCGCGGATGCGGCTGACCGCGCCATTCTCCAGCCCGGTCACCTCGGCCTCGATCTCCAGCGGTTCCGGGCACATCGGCAGCACCCGGCCGGACGCGCCGACCAGCCGGACCGCCTCGTCCAGCGCCGCCACCGGGTCGCCGAGCACCTCGAACAACCCGGCCAGCAGCAGGTTGCCCACCGCGTGCCCGTTGAGCGCGCCGTCGCCGCCGAACCGGTGCTGGAACACCTCCGCCCACAGCGTGCCGCCGTCCTCGGTGGCGGTCAGCGCGGCCAGCGCCTGCCGCAGGTCACCGGGTGGCAGCAGGCCCAGTTCCCGGCGCAGCCGTCCCGACGAACCACCGTCGTCGGCGACGGTGACCACCGCGGTGACGTCCTCGGTGATCCGCCGCAACGCGGTGAGGGTGGCGTGCAGGCCGTGCCCGCCACCGAGCGCGACAGCGCGCAAAATCGGCTCCCAACTACAGCAGTCCAGCTCACTCGCGGCCGAGGTCGCGGTGCACGACCTTGACCGCCATTCCGTCCTCATTGGACAGACGTCGCGCCAGTTCCTCGGACAGCGCGACGCTGCGGTGCTTGCCACCGGTGCAGCCGACGGCCAGGGTCAGGTACCGCTTGCCCTCGCGCTTGTAGCCGGCGCCGACCAGGCGCAGCAGCTGATGGTAGCGGTCCAGGAACTCCTCGGCGCCCTCCTGGCTGAGCACGTAGTTGCGCACCTCGCCGTCGAGGCCGGTGTGCTCGCGCAGTTCCGGGATCCAGAACGGGTTCGGCAGGAAGCGCACGTCCATCACCAGGTCGGCGTCCATCGGCAGGCCGTACTTGTAGCCGAAGGACAGCACGGTGACCCTGGTCTGCGTGCTCGCCTCGGAGCCGAACGCGTCCTCGATCTTGGCGCGCAGCTCGTGCACCGACAGCGCCGAGGTCTCCAGCACCAGGTCGGCCTCCTCGCGCAGCGGCGCCAGCAGCGCGCGCTCGGCGGTGATGCCGTCGGCGAGCCTGCCGTCACCCTGCATCGGGTGCCCCCGGCGGACCGCCTCGAACCGGCGCACCAGCACCGCGTCGGTGGCCTCCAGGAACAGCACCCTCGGCTTGTAACCGCGGGCGTCGAGGTCCTTGATCACCGAGGCGAGGTCGTCGGTGAACGCGCGCGAGCGCACGTCCATCACCACCGCGACCTTGGTGATCGCGCCCCTGGCCTGCGCCCCCAGTTCGACCATGGTGGCGATCAGCTCCGGCGGCAGGTTGTCCACCACGAACCAGCCGAGGTCCTCGAGGCACTTCGCCGCGGTGCTCCGCCCGGCCCCGGACAGGCCGCTGACCACCGCCACCTCCATTCCGGAGGTGTGCTCCCTGTTCTCCTGCTCCCCGCTCACGCGCCCGTTTCCCCTTCTCTGGTCGTGGTGCTCTCCCCGGCCAGTGCCGCGTGCACCGCCTGCGCGGTACGCCTGCCGACACCGGGCACTCCCGAGATCTCGTCCACTGTGGCCTGCTTGAGTTTCTTCACCGAGCCGAAGTGCTTGATCAGCGCGGTGCGCCGTGCCTGCCCGAGACCCGGTACACCGTCCAATGCGGACACCTGCAGCCGCTTGGACCGCTTCTCGCGGTGGTACCTGATCGCGAACCGGTGCGCCTCGTCGCGCACGCGTTGCAGAAGGTACAGCGCGTCCGAGGTGCGCGGCAGGATGACCGGGTCGGGATCGTCGGGCAGCCACACCTCCTCCAGCCGTTTCGCCAGCCCGACCACGGCGACGTCGGTGATGCCCAGCTCGGCGAGCACGTCCGCGGCGGCGGTGGCCTGCGGTCCCGCGCCGTCGACCACGAGCAGGTTGGGCGGATAGGCGAACTTCCGCGGACGGCCGGTCTCCGGATCGATGCCGGGCGCCGGACCCTCTGGCCCGACAGCTCCGGCAGTTCGAGCCTTCTCGGCGGCTTCGGCAACTCCGGCGGCTCCGGCGCTCTCAGTCTTCTCGGCGCCCTCGCCGGTCTCAGCGCCGTCGCCGGTCTCGGCGCTCTCGCTGGCTTCAGTGATCTCGCCGGGCTCAGCCGTTTCTTTCAGGTACCGCGCGAACCGCCGCCGCACCACCTCGGCGATCGAGGCCACATCCCCCTCTTCGGCGGCCTCCCGCAGGGCGAACCGGCGGTACTCGGACTTGCGCGGCACCCCGTCCTCGAAGACCACCAGCGACGCGACCACGTCGGTGCCCGCGATGTGGCTGATGTCCACGCATTCGATGCGCAACGGCGCCGAATCCAGCCCGAGGTGCTCCTGCAGTTCGGCCAGCGCGGCCGAGCGCGCGGTGAGGTCGCCCGCGCGGCGCAGCTTGTGCTGTGCGAACGCCTCCTGCGCGTTGCGACTCACGGTGTCGGCGAGCGCCCGCTTGTCACCCCGCTGGGGGACGCGCAGCCGCACCTTCCCACCACGCAGGCCGGACAACCACTCCTCCACCGCCTCGGGCTGGGCGGGCAGCTCGGGCACCAGCACCTCACGCGGCACCGGCGAACCCGTGCCGTCCTCACCGGGGTCGAGTTCGGCCTGCTCGCCGTAGAACTGCCCGATGAACTGCTCCACCAGCGCGGGCACGTCCATCTCCTCGGCCTTGTCGACCACCCAGCCGCGCTGCCCGCGCACCCGGCCGCCACGCACGTGGAACACCTGGACGGCGGCCTCCAGCTCGTCGTGCGCGAAGGCCACCACGTCGGCGTCGGTGCCGTCACCGAGCACCACCGCCTGCTTCTCCATCGCGCGCCGCAGCGCGCCGAGGTCGTCGCGCAGGCGCGCCGCCCGCTCGAACTCCAGCTCCTCGGAGGCCTGCGCCATCTCGCGCTCCAGGCGGCGCATCATCAGATCGGTGCGGCCGGCCAGGAAGTCGCAGAAGTCCTCCACGATGCCGCGGTGCTCGTCGGCGGACACCCGGCCGACGCACGGCGCCGAGCACTTGCCGATGTAACCGAGCAGGCACGGCCTGCCGATCTGGGTGTGCCGCCGGAACACCCCGGCCGAGCAGGTGCGGGCCGGGAACACGCGCAGCAGCAGGTCGAGCGTCTCGCGGATGGCCCACGCGTGCGCGTACGGGCCGAAGTAGCGCACCCCGCGCTTGCGCGCACCGCGGTAGACGTGCAGCCGCGGGAACTCCTCGTGCAGGGTCACCGCGAGCACCGGGTACGTCTTGTCGTCCCGGTAGCGCACGTTGAACCGGGGGTCGAACTCCTTGATCCAGTTGTACTCCAGCTGGAGCGCCTCGACCTCGGTGCCGACCACGGTCCACTCCACGCTCGCCGCGGTGGTGACCATCTGGCGCGTGCGCGGGTGCAGCCCGGCGAGATCGGCGAAGTAGGAGTTCAGCCTGCTGCGCAGGCTCTTCGCCTTGCCGACGTAGACGACCCGCTGGGTGGAATCGCGGAACTTGTACACGCCGGGGGCGTCGGGAATGCTCCCCGGCGAAGGGCGGTAGGTCGACGGGTCAGCCACGACGACAAGCCTATGGCGCCGCCCCGACACTCTCGCGCACCCCCGGCCCTCACTCGCCGGGCTGAACCTGGGAAGAACCGGATCGGGTGTCGTTATGACGCGCGGTAGGAAAATTACCTCCTTCCGTAGGGAACCCGCCACCATCCGACGTTCGTCGGTACCTGTCGCGTGACACGGTTGATTACTTTCCGCTGCAACGCCGAATCCTCGGTGGTCCTGAAGCCCGGTTCCCTGAAAGGACCTCGACTGTGAGCCGAGTCCGCACCCTTGGCGGTGTCTGCGCCGCCTCTGCCACGCTCGCCATGACCCTGTTCGCCGGCGGCACCGCCGGTGCCAGCGGCGTTCAGCCCTTCATCGTCGGCGGCGAGGACGCGCCCGCCGTGCCGTGGGGCGCCCAGGTCTACGTCGGCGGCAACTTCAACTGCTCCGGCAGCATCATCGCCGCCGAATGGGTGCTCACCGCCGAGCACTGCCTCGGTGACTCGATGAGCGTGAAGGTCGGCAGCAACGACCTCGGTTCCGGCACCGAGTCGGCCGTCGACCGGCAGGAGGTGTCGCCCGAGGGCGACATCGCGCTGCTGCACCTGAGCACCCCGATCGAGGCCGACTACATCACCCTCGGCGACGCCGACCCGGCCGTCGGCTCGACCAACGACATCTACGGCTGGGGCCGCACCACGCCCACCGGCCCGGCCTCGCCGGTGCTCAAGACCGCGCAGGTCAAGGTCATCGGCGAGTCCACCGACGCCTACGGCGGCCCGGCCATCCAGAGCGAGGGCGTCAACGGCTCGGCGTGGAAGGGCGACTCCGGTGGCCCGCAGATCGCCGACGGCAAGCAGGTCGGCGTCGCGTCCACCGTGCAGAACCAGGACGGCAGCAACACCACCGGCACCAACAACTACGCCAGCGTGGCCAGCAGCCGCTCCTGGATCAGCCAGACCGCCGGCGTCTGAGCGAACCCCGCCCCGATCCGCGGCCGTTCCCGCCGGGCTCCGACCCGGCGGGGGCGGCCGTTCCCAGTCCCGGGGGCGGTCTGGACAATGGGCGCATGCGCATCGCCACCTGGAACGTGAACTCCGTCGGCGCCCGGCTGCCGCGGCTGCTGAACTGGCTCGAGTCGAACCAGCCCGACGTGTTGTGCCTCCAGGAACTCAAGTGCGACAGCGACGCGTTCCCGCACGCGGAGGTCGGCGAACTCGGTTACGAAACCGCGGCCTACGGCATCGGCCGGTGGAACGGGGTGGCCATTCTCTCGCGCGCCGGGCTGGAGGACGTGCAGCGCGGCCTGGTCGACCAGCCCAGCTACGAGGACGCGATCGAGCCGCGTGCCATCGGCGCGACCTGCGGCGGGGTGCGGGTGTGGTCGGTGTACGTGCCGAACGGGCGCGTGCCGGGGCACACCCACTACGACTACAAGTTGAACTGGTTGAACGCGCTGCGCGAGACGGTCGAGGCGGAGAAGAAGCTCGACCTGCCCTTCGCGGTGCTCGGTGACTTCAACATCGCGCCCGCTGACGCCGACGTCTGGGACATCGCCGCGTACGCCGACTCCACGCACGTGACCGCGCCGGAACGCGAAGCGCTGGAGCGGGTGCTGTCCGCCGGGCTCACCGACGTGCTGCCGCGGCCGTTGAAGTACGACCACCCGTTCACCTACTGGGACTACCGCCAGCTGGCCTTCCCGAAGAACCGCGGCATGCGGATCGACCTGGTGCTCGCGGAGGCCCGGTTCGCCGAGGCGATCACCGACTCCTACGTCGACCGCGAGGAACGCAAGGGCAAGGGCGGCTCGGACCACGCGCCCGTGGTGGTCGACCTGGCGGTCTGAGCCGCCAGGCCGGCCCCGGCTCAGTCCGCGGCCCGGCTCGGCCGCGGCCCGGCTCAGTCGTGCTGGTGGTACTGGCGGTGCAGCTTGCGCAACGCGCGCACCGCCGCCACCGCGCGCTCGCGGTCGACCGCCTGCACGGCCAGCACCGAGTAGTACTCGTCCTCGGGCAGTTCGAGCCGGGCGAAGGACGCGCCGTCGGGGAAGCTCACCGACAGCACCTCCGCCCAGGAGAACCGCCGCGTGCCCCACACGTTGCGCACGCTGACGCCCTCGGCGTCGGCCACCGCCTTCGGCAGCGCGAACAGCATGGTCAGCCCGGCCAGCAGCACGCCGATGCCGATCATCGCCACCTGGTCGGCGGTCTGGAAGATCACCCCGGTGTCCGACTGGCGCAACAGCACCGCGACGGTGGTGAACACGCCGATCAGCAGCAGCGCCAGCGCGCCGCACATCCACACCGCCCGCCGGGGGCGGACGGTGACGGCGGCCTGCTCGGTGGTCATGGTCGTTCCGGTCACACGAATCCTTTTTCGGTCCACGGCTGCCGCAGTCCCCGCAGCACGTGCGCGGTGTCCAGCGCCGCCACGGTCGCCTCGGCGCCCTTGTCCTCGGCCGAGCCGGGCAGCCCGGCCCGGTCCAGTGCCTGTTGCTCGGTGTCGCAGGTGAGCACCCCGTTGCCCACGGGCGTGCTCTCGTCCAGCGCCACCCTGGTCAGCCCGGCGGTCACCGCGTCGCACACGTACTCGAAGTGCGGGGTGCCGCCGCGGATCACCACGCCGAGCGCGACCACCGCGTCGTGCGTGCGCGCCAGCGCCTGCGCGACCACCGGCAGCTCGACCGCACCGGACACGCGGACCACGGTGGGCTCCTCGTCCAGCTTCGCCTCGCGGGCGGTGGCCAGTGCGCGGTCCAGCAGGCTGTCGGTGATCTGCTCGTGCCACCGGGTGGCCACGATCGCCAGCCGCAGGCCCGCGCAGTCGCTGAGGTCGAGCCCGGTGGACGGCCGTCCTTCCCCGCTCACCGGCCGCTCCCGCCGTTCACCACGTCGTCCGCGCCCAGCGCGCCGACCTCGTCGAAGTGCTCCAGCTGCGACAGGTCGTGCCCCATCCGGTCGCGCTTGGTCTTCAGGTAGCGCAGGTTCTCCGGGTTGGGCGAGATCGGCAGCGGCATGCGCCCGGTGACCCGCAGCCCGTAGCCCTCCAGCCCGACCCGCTTGGCCGGGTTGTTGGTCAGCAGCCGCATCGACTTCACGCCCAGGTCGCACAGGATCTGCGCGCCGGTGCCGTAGTCACGCGCGTCGGCCGGCACGCCCAGCGCGAGGTTCGCGTCCACCGTGTCGGCCCCGGCGTCCTGCAGCTGGTACGCCTGCAGTTTGTGCAGCAGGCCGATCCCCCGGCCTTCGTGGCCCCGCACGTACAGCACGATGCCGCGGCCCTCGGCGGCGACCGCGGCCAGCGCGGCGTCCAGCTGCGGGCCGCAGTCGCAGCGCAGCGAGCCGAACACGTCGCCGGTGAGGCACTCGGAGTGCACGCGGACCAGGATGTCCTCGCCGTCGCCGATCTCGCCGTAGACGAAGGCGACGTGCTCGATGCCGTCGAGCAGACTGTCGTAGCCGACCGCGCGGAAGGTGCCGTGGGCCAGCGGGATGCGGGCCTCGGCGACCCGCTCCACCTGCTTCTCGGTGCGGCGGCGGTAGGCGATCAGGTCGGCGATGGTGATCAGCTGCAGGTCGTGGTCCGCGGCGAAGATCTCCAGCTCGTCGCGGCGGGCCATGTCGCCCTCGTCCTTCTGCGAGACGATCTCGCAGAGCACGCCGGCGGGCGCCAGCCCGGCCAGTCGCGCCAGGTCGACCGCGGCCTCGGTGTGCCCGGGCCGCCGCAGCACCCCGCCCTCCTTCGCGCGCAGCGGCACCACGTGGCCGGGGCGGCGGAAGTCGCCGGGGGTGGTCTTCGGATCGGCGAGCAGCCGGATGGTCTGGCAGCGGTCGGCGGCCGAGATGCCGGTGCTGATGCCCTCGGCGGCGTCCACCGTGACCGTGTACGCGGTGCCGCGCTGGTCCTGGTTGGTGTGGTACATCGGCGGCAGGTCGAGGCGCTGGCAGTCGTGTTCGGTCAGCGCGACACAGACGTAACCCGAGGTGTAGCGGACCATGAAGGCCAGCATCTCCGGGGTGGCCTTCTCGGCGGCGAAGATGAGGTCACCCTCGTTCTCGCGGTCCTCGTCGTCCACCACGACCACCGGCTTGCCCGCCCGGATGTCGGCGATCGCCCGGTCGATCGCGGCGACCTGGCCGCCGGGGGTGGTCTCGCTCACCGGCGCCCACTCGTCGATGTCACTCATCCGCGCTGCTCCTTGGTGCCGCCGTCAGTACCGCCATTGTCCACCGTGTGCCGCCCGGAGGACGGCAGATGTGGCGCAGCCAGCTTCTCCACGTACTTGGCCAGCACGTCGACCTCGAGATTGACCGATTCACCCGGTTCCCGCCTGCCGAGAGTGGTCAGCTCGAGCGTGGTCGGGATGAGCGCGACCGAGAACTCCTCCGCGGAGATCGCGGCGACCGTCAGCGACACACCGTCGACCGCGATGGATCCCTTCTCCACCACGTACCGGGCCAGCTCCGGCGGCAGCGCGAAGTGGGTGAGCCCGTCCGGGTCCCTGGACAGGAACACCCCGGTGCCGTCCACGTGCCCCTGCATGATGTGCCCGCCGAGGCGGTCGCCGAGCGCGGTCGCCCGCTCCAGGTTGACGCGGTCGCCGGTGGCCACCTTGGCCAGGCTGGAGCGGCGCAGCGTCTCGTGCACCACGTCCACGGTGAAGGTGTCACCGCTCACCTCGACCACGGTCAGGCACACGCCGTTGACCGCGATCGAGTCGCCGTGCTTGGCGTCCGAGGTGACCAGCGGGCCGCGCACCGCCAGCCGGGCGGCCTCGGTGAGTTCCTCTACCGCGGTGATCTCGCCGAGCTCCTCGACGATGCCGGTGAACACTTCAACGCCTCCTGGTGTGGTTGGTCAGCGCCCGGCGGCCCGGGCGGCCTGCTCGCGCAACGCGGCCACGGCCTTGCCGGGGTCGGCGGCGCCGTAGACCGCGGAGCCCGCGACGAAGCAGTCGACCCCGGCCTCCGCGGCCTGTTCGATGGTGTCGGCGTTGATCCCGCCGTCGATCTCGACGAGCAGCTTGAGGTGGCCGGTGTCGACCAGGCGGCGCGCGGTGCGCACCTTCTCCAGCACGCCGGCGATGAACGACTGCCCGCCGAAGCCCGGTTCCACCGACATCACCAGCAGCGTGTCGTAGTGCTTGAGCGTTTCGAGGTGGTCCTCCAGCGGGGTGCCCGGCTTGATCGACAGGCCCGCCTTCGACCCGGCCGCGCGCAGGTCCTTCGCCAGCTTCACCGGATCGTGGGCGGCTTCGACGTGCACGGTCACGTTGTGCGCGCCCGCCTCGGCGTACCCGATCGCCCAGCGGTCGGGGTCCTCGATCATCAGGTGGCAGTCCAGCGGCAGGTCGGTGTGCTTGAGCAGCGACTGCACCACCGGCAGGCCCAGCGTCAGGTTCGGCACGAAGTGCGCGTCCATCACGTCGACGTGCACCCAGTCGGCCCGGGTTTCGCCTTCGCCGGCGACGGCTTCGATCTCCGCGCCGAGCCGGGCGAAGTCAGCGGACAGGATGCTGGGTGCGATCAAGGGTCGTGGTGCCACGACCCGCAGTCTAGGAGGTCGGTCCCCGGCATCCGTCTCGCATGCTGCGATGGTCACGTCACGGCTGGGACACGCCCGGTCACGGCCGGAGCACGACCTTGCCGACGGTCCGCCGCCGTTCCAGCTCGGTGTGCGCCCGCGCGGCCTCCGCCAGCGGGATCGGCTCGTTCACCAGCGGCACGATCCGGCCGGCGGCCACCTCGGCCAGCGCCTGGTCCTCCAGCGCGCGCATCGCGCCCGGCACGCGCATGATCCGCTGCCCGATCGGCACGGACACGGTCAGGCCGCGGCCGTAGAAGTCCATTGCGGACAATTCCGGCGGCTCCCCGGCCGACCAGCCGAACATGACCAGCCTGCCGCCGACGCCGAGCAGTTCGAGCGCGGCGCGGCCCTGGCTGCCGCCGACGCCGTCCAGCGCGACGGTCAGCTCGCGGCCGCCGAGCGCCTCCCGCACGCGCTCCGCCCAGCCGTCCTCGGAGTAGTCGAAGACCAGGTCAGCGCCGAGTTCGCGGACGATCGCCAGCTTCTCCTCGCCACGCGCGAGGCCGATCACGAAGGCACCCGCGTTGTGCGCGTACTGCACCGCGAAGCTGCCGATGCCCCCGGCCGCCGCGGTGACCAGCACGGTGTCGCCCGCGGTGATCTTCGCGTCGTTCAGCACGGCCATCGCGGTCCGGCCGGTGCCGATGGTGGCGACCGCGCCGTCCTCGGTGACCCCGTCCGGGATCTCCTGCAGCGCGGTGACCGGCGCGACGGCCAGTTCGGCGTATCCCCCGCTGGCCGCGCCCAGGTGCGCCACCACCCGCTTGCCGAGCCAGCTCGCGTCGGCGTCCTCGCCGAGCTGGTCCACCACGCCGGCCACCTCGCGGCCCGGGGTCATCGGCAGCTCGGGCAGCGGCATCGGCCCGCCGCCGATGCCCTGGCGGATGGTGGTGTCGAGCAGGTGCACCCCGGCCGCGCGGACGCGGATCCGCACCTGCCCGCGCCCCGGTTTCGGATCCTCGACCTCTTCGTACCGGAGGTTCCCGGCCGGGCCGAACTCGTGCTGGCGGATGGCGTGCATGCTGGGCTCCAAGATCGTCTCGATGAGTCTCGGCACGACCGTAGAAGCTCAACTTAACTTGAAGTCAACCGTCCAGTTCGTCGAGCACCGGGGTCCAGGACCCGCCGTGGTCCAACCGGTTCAACCGCACCCCGGCACCGCCGAGCGCGGCCAGGTGCCCCGGCCAGGCCGGGTGCTTGAACCGCGCGTCGCGGACCTGGTAGCCGACGGTGATGGTCACGCCGGGTTCACCGAGTGCGTCGCCGAGCACGGTCAGCGCCTGGTTGTCGGCCAGGCCCAGTGCCAGCTTCGCGACCGAGTTGGCCGACGCGGGCGCGAACAGGAAGTGCACCGGATCCGGGTGCGGGCGCGCTTCACCGGGCAGCCGCGAGGTCGACCGCACCGCCAGGTCGGTCAGCTCCTGCAGCCGCTCCAGTTCGCCGACCGCGTCCAGCCAGCGCGACGCGGCGGGCGTGAGCGTGATGGCCAGGCGCCAGCCCCTGGCGGCCGCCGGCTCGGCGATTTCGGTGCGGAAGCGGGTGTCGAGCCCGCCGCAGGAACTGGCGACGAGCCCGAGCACACGATCCATCAGGCGGTCTCCGGGCGTCGCAGGACCGCGCAGAACATCGCGTCGGTGCCGTGCCGGTGCGGCCACAGCTGCACGTACGGCCCCTCGCCGAGCTGCGGCACACCGGGGAAGAACTCCCGCGCGTCCAGCGTCTCGGCCTTCGCGCGCCGGGCGATCTCCCCCACCACGCCCTCGGTCTCGGCGAGGTGCGGCGAGCAGACCACGTACGTGACGATGCCGCCGGGACGCACCAGGTTCAACGCGGCGGTGAGCAGCTCGCCCTGCAGCTTCGTCAGTTCCGCGACGTCGGACGGCTGGCGCCGCCAGCGCGACTCGGGACGGCGGCGCAGCGAGCCGAGCCCGCTGCACGGCGCGTCCACCAGCACGCGGTCGTAGCCCGGTTCGAGTTCCAGCTCGCGTCCGTCACCGACGTGCACGGTCACCGGCAGGCCGGCGGTGGATTTCCGCACCAGGTTGGCCCGGTGTGGTGCCTTCTCCACCGCGTCCACGGTGGCGCCGGACAGCCCGGCGAGCGCGCCGAGCAACGCGGCCTTGCCACCGGGACCGGCACACAGGTCGAGCCAGCGCTCGTCACGCCCGTCGACCGGGACCTTCGTCACCGCGACCGCGCACAGCTGGCTGCCCTCGTCCTGGACCGCCGCCAGCTTCTCCTTCACCGGCTCGGAGTCGGCGGGATCACCGGCTCCGGCGGGCAGCCGCACGCCGTAGGGCGAGTAGGGCGCGGGGTCACCGCCGGTGATCGCGGCCAGCTCGTCCGCGGAGATTTCACCCGGCCGGGCGACCAGATGCACCTCGGGCCGCTCGTCGTCCGCCGCGAGCGCCGCTTCCAGCTCGGGTCCCTTGTCCCCCAGCGCTTCCGCGAAGGACCGGGCCACCCAGCGCGGGTGCGCGGTGCGCAGCGCGAAGTTACCGATCGGGTCCTCGTCCGGGGACGGCGCGATCTCGTCCAGCCAGGCCGCCTCGTCCTTCGCCGAAACCGCGCGCAGCACCGCGTTGACGAACCCGGCGGTGTGCGAACCAGCGTCGGCGCGCACGAGGTCCACAGTGGACGTCACGGCGGCGTGCTCGGGGATCCGGGTGCGCAGCAGCTGGTAGGCACCCAGCCGCAGGCCGTCCAGCACCACGCCGTCCACTTTGGACAACGGGCGGTCGATGCAGGCGGCGATCACCGCGTCCAGCAGGCCCTGCGCCCGCGACGCGCCGTAGGTCAGCTCGGTGGCCAGCGCGGCGTCCCGGCCCTTGATCCGGCGCTC
This sequence comes from Amycolatopsis albispora, assembly GCF_003312875.1. Classification (NCBI taxonomy): domain Bacteria; kingdom Bacillati; phylum Actinomycetota; class Actinomycetes; order Pseudonocardiales; family Pseudonocardiaceae; genus Amycolatopsis; species Amycolatopsis albispora. The sequence continues at coordinate 991,668 of NZ_CP015163.1, read as the reverse complement.
GCGCAGCAGGTCGGGAAGGACCAGGTTCGCGTAGGCCTCGCGTTCGCGGACCGCACGCAGCACGTCGAGCGCGGCGCGACGGGCCGGGTCCTCCGGCGGCGGGCGGCGCGGGCCGTCCTTGCGGGGCGCGGGACGCCCTCGTTGCGGCCTCGACGGACGCCGCTCACCGCGGTCCCCCCGCTCACCGCGCTCTTCGCGGCCTCGGTGGCTGTTCATGTCAGGCGCTCTCCCTGCTCGATCCTCGTGCCGCGCGCCCAGTCGGTGGCAGCCATCCGTTTTTTGCCCTGCGCCTGCACCTGGCCGAGCACCACCGGCTTGGTGGCGGTCCCGGCGAGCACCCGCTTGCGCTCCACCCGCAGTTCACCCGGTGCGAGCGCGCCCTCGGTGTCGGTGTCCACGACGGACACCGGACCCAGCTTGAACCGCTCACCGCGGAACTCCGCCCACGCCCCCGGATCCGGGGTGACCGCGCGGATCAGCCGGTCCACCGCGATAGCCGGTGCGTCGAACGAGACCCGCGCGTCCTCGACGGTGATCTTCGGCGCGTAGCTGACGCCCTCGCTGCTCTGCGGCACCGCGTTCAGCTTGCCGTCCGCAATGCCGTCCATTGTGGACAGCAGAAGCCGGGCACCGGATTCGGCGAGCCTGCCGAGCAGTTCCCCGGCGGTGTCGGTGGGCGCGATCTTCTCGGTCACCACACCGAAAACCGGCCCGGCGTCGAGTTCCTTGACGATCCGGAAGGTGGACGCGCCGGTGATCTCGTCCCCGGCCCGCACCGCGGCCTGCACCGGCGCGGCACCGCGCCACGCGGGCAGCAGCGAGAAGTGCAGGTTCACCCATCCGTGCACCGGGATGTCGAGCGCGGCCTGCGGCAGCAACGCGCCATAGGCCACCACCGGGCAGGCGTCCGGCGCCAGTTCGGCCAGCCGCGCCAGGAAGTCCGGGTCGCCCGCGCGCGCCGGGGTGAGCACCTCGATGCCGTGCTCGTCGGCGAGCGCGCCGACGGGCGAGCGCAGCACCTTGCGACCGCGGCCTGCCTGCGCGTCGGGCCGCGTCACCACGGCGACGACCTCGTGGCGGCCGGAGTCGAGCAGGGCACGCAGCGCGGGCACGGCCGGTTCCGGGGTACCGGCGAAGACCAGCCTCATCGGACCCCCTCGGGGGTTCCGGCGGGTGGCGGGGGAAAGTCAGCGAGAGCGCACATCACCGGCGAGTCTAGCCACCGGTGATGTCCGCCCCGACCTCGCCGGTCAGGGGTGCGGAACGGGCAGCACCACCCTGGCCGAGCCGCCGCCGCGCCGCACCGGTTCCGCGGCGGCCAGCCAGCGCCCGTCCGGCAGCAGTTCCACCGCGGTCGCCGCGCCGATCTCACTCGGTGTGGCGGCGAACTCCTGCCCGCGCGCCCGCAGGTCGGCGGTCTCCGGCTGGTCCAGGAACGCCTGCTCGACCTGGGCGTTGTCCGAGTTGCGCTGGGACGCGCGCGGCGCGGCGATGGCGTCGACCAGCCGCAGGTCGCGGTCCAGCCGGCCGGTCAGCACCTGCAACACGGTGGTGATGATGGACGCGCCACCCGGCGACCCGGCGGCGAGCAGCGGCTTGCCGTCCTTGAGCACGATCGTCGGCGCCATCGAGGACCGCGGGCGCTTGCCGGCGGCGGGCAGGTTCGGGTCCGGCACGCCGGGGGTCACCGGCACCATGGAGAAGTCGGTCAGCTCGTTGTTCAGCAGGAAGCCGCGGCCGGGCACGACCATGCCGCTGCCGCCCTCCTGCTCGATGGTCAGCGTGTAGGCGACCACGTTGCCCCACTTGTCCGCGGTGGTCAGGTGCGTGGTGTTCTCGCCCTCGTACGGCGTCGGCGCCGGGGTGGGGCCGGCCTGGCACGGCTGCGGGTTCCGCGGGTCACCTGGCGCGACCGGGCTGACCAGCGCCTGCGCCGGGTCGATCAGGCAGGCCCGGCTGTCGGCGAACTCCTGGCTGATCAGTTCGTCCGCGGGGACGTCGGAGAAGGCCGGGTCGCCGATCCAGCGGTTGCGGTCGGCGAAGGACAGCCGGGTCGACTCGAGGAACCGGTGCAGGTAGTCGGCCTTGCCCAGCTCACCGAGGTCGGTGCCTTCGAGAATGTTCAGCGCCTCGCCGACGGTCAGCCCGCCGGACGAGGGCGCGGGCATGCCGTAGACGTCGAGCCCGCGGTACTCGGTGTGCGTCGGCTCGCGGTCGACCGTGCGGTAGGCCTCCAGGTCGGACTTGGCCAGCTTGCCGGGGCGCACGTTGAGCCCGGCGGCCGGATCGACCGGCGGCTGCTGAACGGTGCGCACCACCTCCTCGCCGATGCGGCCGCGGTAGAGCGCGGCGGTGCCGGTGCGCGCGAGTTCGCCGTAGGTCTTGGCGAGGTCCGGGTTGGCGAACTTGCTGCCGACCACGGGCGGCGCGCCGCCGGGGAGGTAGAGGTCGCGCGTGGCCGGGAAGGCGCTGAAGCGGGCCGCGTTGTTCGCGATCTGGTCGTGGAAGGTCTTGTCCACGGTGAACCCGCGCCTGGCCAGGTTCTCGGCCGGCTTCATCGCCCTGGCCAGCGGCAGCGTGCCCCACTTGCGCAGGGCGTCGCGCCAGGTGGCCGGGGTGCCGGGGGTGCCGACGGACAACCCGCTGGTCACCGCCTCGGCGAACGGGATCGCCTTGCCGTTCTCGACGAACAGGTTCTCGTCGGCGGCGGCGGGCGCGGTCTCGCGGCCGTCGATGGTGTGCACCTTGCCGGTGCGTGCCTCGTAGAAGACGAAGAACCCGCCACCGCCGATACCGGCGGAGAACGGGTCGGTCACCCCGAGCGCGGCGGCGGTGGCGACCGCCGCGTCGACCGCGTTGCCGCCGCGGCGCAGCACGTCGATGCCGACCTGGCTGGCGTCGGCGTCGATGCTGGACACCGCGCCGAGGTAACCGGCCTGCTCGGGAACCTTGCCCGGCGGCGCGCCGGGGGCGGCCGAAACCGGCGCGCCGGCGGTGAGCAGTGCCGTCGCGCACGACACGGCGAGCACGCTGCGGACGATGCGGGTTCTGCGCTGAACAGGCATGCGGGTCATCCTGCCCCAGCGCCCCCCGAAAATCACCAGTCTCGGCGCTCAGCTGGTCTCGGCGAGGTAATTGCGGCCGGTGATGATCGTGCCGACGCGCTCGCCGGGGATGTCGTGCTGGAGCAACGCCGCGATCCCGGCGACGGCGGACGGTTCAACCAGTTGACCCGTAGTTTCGCGGAGCAGCCGCATGGCGTGCTCGATGGTCGCTTCTTCGACGGCGAGCATGTCGTCGACGTATTCGACGGTCCACTCGACCGCGGCCGGGACGGGCACGCGAACGGCAATCCCGTCGGCCATGGTCCGCGCGCTCTCGGTGGCGACCGGGGTGCGGTCGCGCCAGCTGTACAGCATCGCGGGTGCACCGGCCGCGCAGACGCCGACGATCCTGGTCCGCGGCGCGTGCGCCTTGAGGTAGCAGCCGATGCCGCCGATCAGCGCGCCGTTGCCGACCGGCACCAGCAGCGTGTCGAGATCGAGTGGCGCGAGTTCGACGCCGATGGTGCCCGCGCCCTCGGCGATGGCGGGCGCCTCGCCGTCCTCCACGAACAACCGGCCCTCGCCCTCGGCGTACTCGCGGGCCGCATCCTTCGCGACGTCGAAGTCGGCCCCGGCCTGCCGCACGTTCGCCCCGAACGAGCGCATGCGCGCGATCTTGCCCGCGTTCGCGTTCTCCGCGGTGAACACGGTGACCGGGATCCCCCGCGCGGCCGCGGCGTAGGCGATGCCCTGCCCGAAGTTGCCTGCCGAAGCGCAGACGATCTCCTTGCCCGCTTCGAGGCCGCGGACGAAGTAGCTCGCCCCGCGCCCCTTGAACGAGCCGAGGGGGTTGAGCGTCTCGACCTTGAGCACCAACTCGCGGCCCAGCCGCTGGTCGAGCACGGGATCGTGGAACTGCGGGGTGTTCCGGAAGACCGGTTCAACCAGCTGAACAGCTTCGGCGATGTTCGCCGGGGAGAGCGCCACCATGTGCGCATCGTATACGATGAACAGGTGCCCGCAACGCCGATCGCCCGCGCCGAGCCCCTGCGCGACGCCGTGTACGCCCGGATCGTCGAGTTGTTCTGGTCGGGCGCGTATCCGCCGGGCACCGCCGTGACCGAGGCCGCGCTGTCGCGTGAGCTGGACGTCTCCCGGACGCCGGTCCGCGAGGCCCTCCTCCGCCTCGAAGCCGAAGGCGTCCTGCGGTCGGCGCTGGCCAGGGGCTTCACCGTGCGACCGCTCGACCGGCGCGAGGCCAGCGAGCTGTACCCGATCCTGGGCGCCCTGGAGAGCCTCGCCGTCCGGACGGCGGGCACGCCGTCGGCCGCACGCGTGCGCGACCTGGAACGCATCCTCGCCAACCTCGAAGACTGCACCGACCCGGTCCGACGCTGGCGACTCGACTCCGACTGGCACGCCACGCTGGTCACTGCCAGCGGCAACCAGCAACTGGAGGAAATGGTCGCGCGGGTGCGCACGAACCTGTCGCGCTACGAACTGACCTACATGCGCGAGACGGTCGACCGCACCGAGCCCGACCGCCAGCACCTCGAGGTCCTCGTCGAATTCGCCTCGGGCGAGAACGAGCGCGCGGCGCAACTGCTCAGCGCGCATTGGGACGCAGGCATGCGCGCCGTGTTGACCTGGCTCGACCAAACCGGCGATTGAACGAGCCCGACGAGGCCGCCGGTTAACTGGCTCAACCCAGGCCCCGGTTGAGCCAGCTCGACCAGACCGCCGATTGAGCTGGCCCGACCGGGTCACTGATTGAACGGTTCGACCAGGGCGCCGATTGACGTGGCTCGACCTGGACACCAACGAAGCCACGCTTGAGCTGGCCCCGGCCAGGCCGCCGGTCGAGCTGGCCCGGCCAGGCCGCCGGTTGGACTGGCCTCACCAGGCCGTCGACCTCGGCTAAATCAGCTCCAGCGGGTCGAGTTGCACCCGCAGCGCTTCCGCTTCCTTGCGTGCGCTGCGCACCGCCTGTCCGCTGGCGAGCGCCGCCGCGAGGGCGCGGCCGTCTTCCCGCGGCACCCGGAGCAGCATGCGCTCGCGTTCCGAACGGCCTTCGTCGTCGATTTCGCCGATCGGCACCGGTCCGAGCAGTTCGACACTGTCCGGCAACCGCGTCTCGTCGAGGTAGGCGGCGACGGTCTCCGGGCTGCCCTCGACACTGGCCATCCGCACCGCCGGCGGGAACCCCAGCTCGCGGCGTTCACCCAGTTCGACACTCGCGTGCCACGCCGGGTCCCAGCGCACCAGCGCCTGCACCGGCGTCAGCCCCGCCTCGGCGCCGACGATCACGCGCCCGCCCTCCGGTCCCGGTCGCACCAGCGCGGCTGCGGCCATCCAGCGACGCAGCGTTTCCTCCGCCGCGCGCAGGTCCTGCCTGCCCAACAACGCCCAGCCGTCCAGCAGCAGCGCGGCGCCGTAACCGCCCTCGGCGATCGGCTCCGCGCCGGGCGTCGCGATCACCAGCGCAGGCCGCGCGGGCACCTCCGCCAGCACCTCCGACGCGCCGGAAGTGCGCACCGGCACCCCCGGGAACGCGCGGCCCATCTCCTCGGCCGTGCGCTTCGCCCCGATCACCACCGCCCGCAGCCGCGCCGAACCGCACGCCGGGCAGCGGAATCCCGCCTCCGGCACCCCGCACCACCGGCAGTGCGGCGCACGCGGCGCGCCCTGGTCGTGTCCACCTGGCAGGACCAACGGCCCCGCGCAGCGGCGGCAGCGCGCCGGGGTGCGGCACTGCCCGCAGGCCAGCGCAGGTACGTATCCCCGTCGCGGCACCTGGACCAGGACCGGCGCGCCTGCCGCCAAGCCCTGGCGTGCCGCTTCGAAGGCAACGGACGGCAGGCGCGCGGCCTTCGCCGCCTCGTCCCGCGCGACGTCGAAGTCCTCCCCCACCGGCGTGACGCGTGGCGCCCGCGCACGCAGGTCGTCCCGGCTCGCCACGATCGGATGCGCCCAGCCGGTCTCGACGAGCAGCTGCGCCTCGGCCGTCCGGTTGAACCCGGCGACCAGGAGCGACGCGTTGCTGGCGTGTGCCCGCACCATGAGCACGTCGCGGACCTGCGGATACGGCATGTGCGGGTCGGCGTGCAGGTCGTCCCCGTCGTCCCAGACCACGAACAGGCCGGGGTCGTGCACCGGGGCGAACATGGTGGCCCGCGTGCCGACGACCACCCGGACCGCCCCGCGCGACACCGCCAGCCAGCGGCGGTACCGCTCGGCGGGACCGCTCTCGGCGGTCAGCGCGACCACCGCCTCCTCGCCGACCAGCTCGGCGCACGCCTGGTGCAGGCGCTTGAGGTCGCGTTGATCCGGCACGACCAGCACCGCCCCCCGGCCCGCGGCCGCCACGGTGGCCGCCGCTTCGGCGAGACGGCGCGGCCAGTCCTCCCCCGGCAACGCCTGCCACACCGCGTGCGCCCGACGGCCGGCGCCCAGCGCTTCGAGGAATGAACCACCCGACGGATACCGTGTCCAACCAGTTGAACCGGGTGCCTCCGGCACCGGCGCGACCTCGCGCGGCGGCTCGCCCTCGGCCTTCGCGTGGCGCGGCGGGATCGCCAGGCGCAGCACGTCGATGAGCGTGCCGCCGTACCGCTGCGCCACCGCGCGCCCCAGCGCGGCCAGTTCCGGGCCGAGCACCGGTTCACTGGAGGTGACCCGGTCGAGAAAGCTCAGCTTGCCCACGTGCTCGGTGGTGTCGGCGCGCTCCAGGAGAAAGCCGTCGACCAGCTGCCCGGCGAACCGCACGCGGACGCGGCAGCCCGGCACCGCGGTTTCGTGGAACTTCTCCGGCACCTGGTAGTCGAACGTGCGGTCCAGGTGCGCGAGCGGCACGTCCACGACCACCCGTGCGACCGGCTCGCTCGGCGCCGGATTCTGCGCGCCCCGGCGCTGCGCCGCCGCTGCCTTCGCGGCGGCCGCCTTCGACTTCGGCGCGGCACGCTTCGCCCCCGCCGCGCCGGTCCCCTCCGGCTTCCGGGCGGCGGGCGGCTCGGGGAGGTCCCACAGCGGGGTCGCGCCGTTCACGTCGTGATCTCTACCAGAAGAAAGCCCCCGGCCCCGATCGGGGCCGAGGGCTTGCAGCGGAACGTGTGTGCTCAGGCGCCGGCGATCGATCGCAGGTCGGCGGCGCGCTGGGTGCTCTCCCACGGCAGCCCGAGCTCCGGGCGGCCGAAGTGCCCGTACGCCGCGGTCGGCGCGTAGATCGGGCGCAGCAGGTCCAGGTCGCGGATGATCGCGGCCGGGCGCAGGTCGAACACCTCGCGGATGGCGGCCTGTATCTTCGTCGGGTCCACCGTCTCGGTGCCGAAGGTCTCCACGAACAGGCCGACCGGGGACGCCTTGCCGATCGCGTAGGCCACCTGCACCTCGACCCGCGAAGCCAGCCCCGCGGCCACCACGTTCTTGGCCACCCACCGCATCGCGTAGGCCGCCGAGCGGTCCACCTTGGACGGGTCCTTGCCGGAGAACGCGCCACCACCGTGACGGGCCATGCCGCCGTAGGTGTCCACGATGATCTTGCGGCCGGTCAGCCCGGCGTCACCCATCGGGCCGCCGATGACAAAACGCCCGGTCGGGTTGACCAGCAGCCGCACGTCCGCGGTGTCCAGCTCCAGCTCGGCCAGTTCCGGCGCGACCACGTGCTCCTTGACGTCGACCCCGAGCATCTTGTCCAGGTCGATGCCGTCGGCGTGCTGGGTGGATACGACCACGGTGTCCAGGCGCACCGGCTGGTCACCGGCGTACTCGATGGTCACCTGGGTCTTGCCGTCCGGGCGCAGGTACGGCAGCACGCCGTTGTTGCGGACCCCGGTCAGCCGCTGCGACAGCCGGTGCGCCAGCGCGATCGGCAGCGGCATCAGCTCAGGCGTGTCCGAGCAGGCGTAGCCGAACATCAGGCCCTGGTCGCCGGCGCCCTGGCGGTCGATCTCGTCCAGCGCGTTCTCCAGGCGCGACTCGTACGCGGTGTCCACGCCCTGGGCGATGTCCGGGGACTGCGCGCCGATCGCGACGTTCACCCCGCACGAGTTGCCGTCGAAGCCCTTGGCCGACGAGTCGTACCCGATCCGGAGGATGACGTCGCGGACGATGGTCGGGATGTCCGCGTAGGCCTCGGTGGTCACCTCGCCGGCGACGTGCACCTGGCCGGTGGTGATCAGGGTCTCCACTGCCACCCGGCTGCGCGGGTCCTTGCTCAGCAGGGCGTCCAGGATCGAGTCGCTGATCGCATCGCAGATCTTGTCCGGATGCCCCTCGGTCACCGACTCGGAAGTGAACAGCCTGCGGTTCGACGCACTCACGATCTCGTCACTTCCCTTTCTTAGGGTCCCCTGGTCACCCATCAGAGTACTGGCTGACGGTGCTCAACCACCTTGAGTCTTGCGCAAGCTCGCGACCGCGTCCCACACTGCGGCGGCCAGTTGCGCCTTCGCGCCGAACGGGATAGGAACCTCGGTTCCGTCGGCGCCGAGCAGCCAGCCCGAGTTGTCCTCGACCTCGAACGCCTTGCCCTCGCCGACCGCGTTGACCACCAGCAGGTCGGCGCCCTTGCGCTTGAGCTTGGCCCGCGCGTGGTGCAGCACGTCACCACCGGCGTCGCCGGTTTCGGCGGCGAATCCGACCACGATCTGGTCCGGCCGCCGGTTTTCCACCAATCCGGCCAGAATGTCCGGATTGCGCACCAGGTCGACCGTCGGCGCGCCACCGTCGTCGGTTTTCTTGATTTTGTGCTCCGCACGCGACGCGGGCCGGAAATCGGCCACCGCGGCGGCCATCACCACCACGTCGGCGCGCTCGGCTTCCGCGCGCACGGCTTCGGCGAGCTGCTCGGCGGTGGAGACGTGCCGGACGGTCGCACCCGCTGGACCGGGCAGGTCCACGGTGTGCGCGGCGACGAGGGTGACGTCGGCGCCACGCTGGGCCGCCACCCGTGCCAGCGCGTAACCCTGCTTGCCGGACGAGCGGTTGCCCAGGTACCGGACCGGGTCGAGCGGCTCACGGGTGCCACCGGCGGAGACCACGACCCGCAGGCCCTCCAGGTCGCGCGGCAGCGCGTCCGGGGCGGCGAGCAGCAGTTTCGCCAGGTCGACGATCTCGCGGGGGTCGGCGAGCCTGCCCGGCCCGCTGTCCACCCCGGTCAACCGGCCCGAATCCGGCTCGGTGACCACCAGGCCGCGCGAGCGCAGCAGTGCGACGTTGTCCCTGGTGGCCGGGTGCTGCCACATCTCGGTGTGCATGGCCGGGAAGAACGCCACCGGGCAGCGCGCCATCAGCAGCGTGCCGGTGAGCAGGTCGTCAGCGCGCCCGTGGGCGGCCCTGGCCAGCAGGTCCGCGGTGGCGGGCACCACCAGCACCAGGTCCGCCTCGTGGCCGATGCGCACGTGCTGCACGCTGGGCACGTCGCTGAACACCCCGGTGTGCACGGGATGACCGGACAGCGCCTCGAAGGTGGCCGCGCCGACGAAGTTCAGCGCGGCGTCGGTGGGCACCACGCGCACGTCGTGCCCGGACTCGGTCAGCCCACGCAGCACCTCGCAGGCCTTGTAGGCGGCGATGCCGCCGCCGACGCCGAGAACGACCCTGGGCTTGCGCCCGGGGGCCTGGCTCATTCGCCTTCGGTGTGCTCGAGCAGGCCGGCGTGGATCTCGCGCAGCGCGATCGACAGCGGCTTCTCACGGGGACCCGGCTCGACGAGCGGGCCGACGTACTCCAGCAGGCCCTCACCGAGCTGCGCGTAGTAGTCGTTGATCTGGCGGGCGCGCTTGGCCGAGTAGATCACCAGCGCGTACTTCGAACTGACCTTCTCGAGCAGGTCGTCGATCGGCGGATTGGTGATGCCTTCGAGTTCCTCGTGCTGTGCACCCAGGGTGATGGTCACGCGCAGTACTCCTGAACGGTTGTGGAAAACAAGCTAGCTCGTCATCAAGCTTAACAACTCCGCCGCGGCGGTCTTCACGTCGGCGTTGACCACGGTCGCGTCGAACTCGCCGGCGGCCGCGAGCTCACGCTCCGCTTCGGCCAGCCTGGCCCGGACCGCCTCGTCGGCTTCGGTGCCGCGGCCGGTCAGCCTGCCCACCAGCACCCCCAGGACGGCGGGACCAGCATGACCAGCCTGGCCTCCGGCATCGCGGCGCGCACCTGGCGCGCGCCCTGCAGCTCGATCTCCAGTATCGCCTGCTTGCCGTCGGCCAGCGCCTTCTCCACCGGCGCGCGCGGGGTGCCGTAGCAGTTGCCGGTGAACTCGGCGTGTTCGAGCAGTTCGCCCTTGGCCACCATGGCGTCGAACGCGGGCCGGTCGATGAAGTGGTAGTGCTCGCCGTCCACCTCGCCGGGGCGCGGGCGGCGGGTGGTCACCGAGACGCTGAAGAAGATCTCCGGGTCCAGCTTGCGCAGCTCGGTGACGACACTGGACTTGCCGACCCCGGACGGCCCGGATACGACGGTGAGCCGGTGCCGGTTCCCCGTCACCGGCCCACCCTCAGCTGTGGTGCCGCCGTGTTCCGCGCCGCTCACTCGCCGCTGAACTCGGCGAGCAGCGCCTTGCGCTGCCGGTCGCCGAGTCCACGCAGGCGACGGCTCGGCGCGATTTCGAGCCGCTCCATGGTCTGCTGCGCGCGGACCTTGCCAACGCCGGGCAGGGCCTCCAGCAGAGCGGACACCTTCATCTTGCCGAGAACCTCGTCCTCGTCCGCCTGCTTGAGCACGTCGACCAGCGTGGTGCCACCCCGCTTCAGCCGCTCCTTGAGCTCGGCGCGGGCGCGACGGGCAGCAGCGGCCTTCTTCAGCGCCTCAGCACGCTGTTCCTCGGTCAGCTGGGGAAGTGCCACGATTTCCTCCGGTATTACTCAATAATTCGGCCGTCCTCGGGACGGTACCCACCTGCCATACCTGCCACAATGCGGGGGTGGGCCTCCACCTGGGGATGCGGGTGGTGGTATCGGCGTGCCGCACGCCTGTTCGGGCGAGTTCACCACCCCGCGTGAACCACGTGCGGCAAGCACGGAACGTTCAGTCCCGCAACGAATCCCGGACCCGGAACACGGCCTCACGCAGGGCGGACGGCGACGGCCCGTGCCGCAGGATGTCGCGTGAGGAAGCCGCCAGGACCGCCGGTGAACCCGCCCCGAAAAGAGCACGTAAATCCGCCGCGGTGGCCCCCTGGGCGCCGAAACCGGGCGCCAGGATTGGGCCGTTCAGCCTATTCAGGTCCAGTTCCCCGCGGCCGATGGTGGCCCCGGCCACCACGCCGATGTCGCCCAGTGGCGCGGTTCCCGCGTTCCGCTCGGCCACCGCGTCCACGATTTCCTGGGCCACCGTGCGGCCCGCCGCGGTCACCGTGCCCTGCAGCCCCGCGCTCTCCGGGTTGGACGTGCGCGCGAGCACAAAAACCCCGCGCCCGCTGGTTTCGGCGGCCGTCAACGCGGCTTCCAGCGAGCCGAAACCGAGGTAGGGCGACACGGTGATGGCGTCGGCCGCCAGCGGCGCCCCGTCGGCCAGGTAGGCCGCCGTGTAGGCGGCCATGGTCGAGCCGATGTCCCCGCGCTTGACGTCGAGCAGCACCAGCGCACCGGCCTCGCGGGCCAGCTCGACGACCCGCTCCAGCACCGCGATGCCCTTCGAGCCGTAGGTCTCGAAGAACGCCGACTGCGGCTTGAGGATCGCCACGTGCTCGGCGATCGCCTCGGTGGCGGTCAGCGCGAAGCGCTCCAGCCCGGTGGCGTCCTCCGGCAGGTCCCACGCCCGCAGCAGGCCGGGGTGGGGGTCCACCCCGGCGCACAGCGAGCCACGGGCCGCGATCGCCTTGCTCAGCCTGGCCCCGAACCGTTCCATGATCATTTCGAGGCCCGGAGAGCCGCCTGGAGCTCTTGGAGCGAGCGCACCCCGATATCACCCCGGATGAGCGCCTCGATGCCGTGTACGGCCGCGGCAGCGCCCTGAATCGTGGTGATGCAAGGGATGTCGCGCGACACGGCGGCGGTGCGGATCTCGTAGCCGTCCACGCGGGGGCCGCTGTTGCCGTACGGGGTGTTGATCACCATGTCCACCCCGCCGCCGAGGATCACCTCGACCACGTTCGGCTCGCCTTCGGTGCTGCCCTCGAAGTGCTTGCGCAGCACCGAGCACTGGATTCCGTTGCGGCGCAGCACTTCCGCGGTGCCGGAGGTGGCCAGGATCTCGAAGCCGAGATCGGCGAGGCGCTTGACCGGGAAGACCAGCGAGCGCTTGTCGCGGTTGGCCACCGAGACGAACACCCGCCCGGAGGTGGGCAGCGAGCCGTAGGCGCCGCTCTGCGACTTGGCGAAGGCCTTGCCGAACGAGACGTCCACGCCCATCACCTCGCCGGTGGACTTCATTTCGGGGCCCAGCAAGGAATCCACGCCGTGGCCCTCGGGGGTGCGGAAGCGGTGGAAGGGCAGCACGGCCTCCTTGACCGACACCGGGGAGTCGGCGGGCAGGTCGCCGCCGTCACCCTCGGCCGGCAGCACACCGGACGCGCGCAGCTCCTTGATCGTGGAGCCGGTCATGATCAGCGAAGCCGCCTTCGCCAGCGGCACCGCCGTCGCCTTGGACACGAACGGCACCGTGCGCGAGGCACGCGGGTTCGCCTCCAGCACGTAGAGCACGTCGTCCTTGAGCGCGTACTGCACGTTCAGCAGGCCGCGCACGCCGACGCCGCGCGCGATCGCCTCGGTGGAACGGCGGACGGTGTCCAGGTCGGTGCGGCCCAGCGTGATCGGCGGCAGCGCGCACGAGGAGTCGCCGGAGTGGATGCCGGCTTCCTCGATGTGCTCCATCACACCGCCGAGGTAGAGCTCCTCGCCGTCGAACAGGGCGTCCACGTCGATCTCGATGGAGTCGTCGAGGAAGCGGTCCACCAGCACCGGGTGCTCCGGGGTGACCTCGGTGGCGCGCTGGATGTACCCGGCCAGCGACGGCTCGTCGTAGACGATCTCCATGCCGCGCCCGCCGAGCACGTACGACGGGCGCACCAGCACCGGGTAGCCGATCTCGTCGGCGATCCGCTTCGCGCCCTCGAACGAGGTCGCCGTGCCGTAGCGCGGCGCCGGGAGACCGGCGGCACGCAGCACCTCACCGAAGGCACCGCGGTCCTCGGCCAGGTGGATCGCCTCGGGCGAGGTGCCGACCACCGGCACGCCCGCCGCGGCGAGGCGGCGCGCGAGCCCGAGCGGGGTCTGCCCGCCCAGCTGCACGATCACCCCGGCCACCGTGCCGGACTCGCGCTCGGCGTGCACCACCTCGAGAACGTCCTCAAAGGACAGCGGCTCGAAGTACAGCCGGTCGGAGGTGTCGTAGTCGGTGGACACGGTTTCCGGGTTGCAGTTGACCATCACCGCCTCGAACCCGGCCTCGCGCAGTGCGAGCGCGGCGTGCACGCACGAGTAGTCGAACTCGATGCCCTGCCCGATCCGGTTCGGCCCGGAGCCGAGGATGAGCACCTTCTGCTTTTCCCGCTGCGGCGCCACTTCCGACTCCGCGGCGGGATCGGTCTCGTAGGCCGAGTAGTGGTACGGCGTTTTCGCGGCGAACTCGGCGGCGCAGGTGTCGACCGTCTTGAACACCGGGCGCACGCCGAGGCGGTGCCGCAGCGCCCGCACCCCGTCCTCGCCGGCCAGTTCCGGGCGCAGTGCGGCGATCTGGCGGTCGGACAGCCCGGTGCGCTTGCCGCGGCGCAGCAGTTCGCCGTCGAGCACCGGTGCCTGCGCGATCTCCTGGCCCACCTCGCCGATCAGCGCGATCTGGTCGATGAACCACGGGTCGATCCCGCTGGCCTCGTGCACCTGCTGGACGGTGGCGCCGAGCCGCAGCGCCCGCTCGACCGCGTACAGGCGGCCGTCGTGCGGGTTGCGCAGCGACTCCAATGTGGACTCGAGCGTGGCGCCCTCGGGATCGGGCACGGTCCAGAAACCGGCCGCCTTGGTGTCGATCGAGCGCAACGCCTTCCCGAGCGCCTCGGGGAAGCTGCGGCCCATCGACATGGCCTCGCCGACGCTCTTCATCGTGGTGGTCAGCGTCGGGTCCGCGCCGGGGAACTTCTCGAAGGCGAACCGCGGCACCTTCACCACCACGTAGTCGAGCGTGGGCTCGAACGAGGCCGGGGTCTCGCCGGTGATGTCGTTGCGGATCTCGTCGAGGGTGTAGCCGATGGCCAGCTTCGCGGCGATCTTGGCGATCGGGAAGCCGGTGGCCTTCGAGGCCAGCGCGCTCGACCGCGACACGCGCGGGTTCATCTCGATGACCACCATGCGGCCGTCGCGCGGGTTGATCGCGAACTGGATGTTGCAGCCGCCGGTGTCCACGCCGACCGCGCGCAGCACGTCGATGCCGACGTCGCGCATGTGCTGGTACTCGCGGTCGGTCAGGGTCATCGCGGGCGCCACGGTGACCGAGTCGCCGGTGTGCACGCCCATCGCGTCCACGTTCTCGATCGAGCAGACGACCACCACGTTGTCCTGGCGGTCGCGCATCAGCTCGAGCTCGTACTCCTTCCAGCCGAGCACGCTCTCCTCGATGAGCACCTCGGTGACCGGGCTTTCCTCCAGCCCGACCGAGGCCATGCGCTCGAGGTCCTCGTGCGTGTGCGCCATGCCGGAGCCGAGGCCGCCCATGGTGAACGACGGCCGGATGACCACCGGCAGCCCGAGCTTCTCCACGGTCGCGCGGACCTCGTCCATCGAGTGGCACACCGCGCTGCGGGGCACCTCGCCGCCGATCTGGCGCACGATGTCCTTGAACTTCTGGCGGTCCTCGCCGCGCTGGATGGCGTCGATGTCGGCGCCGATCAGCTCGACGCCGTACTTCTCCAGCACGCCGCGTTCGTGCAGCGCGACCGCGCAGTTCAGCGCGGTCTGCCCGCCGAGGGTGGCCAGCAGCGCCTGCGGGCGCTCGGCGGCGATGACCTTCTCGACGAAGTCGGGGGTGACCGGCTCGATGTAGGTGGCGTCGGCGAACTCGGGGTCGGTCATGATCGTGGCCGGGTTCGAGTTCACCAGGCTGACCCGCAGGCCCTCGTCGCGCAGCACGCGGCAGGCCTGCGTGCCCGAGTAGTCGAACTCGGCGGCCTGCCCGATCACGATCGGGCCGGAGCCGATGACGAGCACGTGCTCGATGTCTGTGCGTTTCGGCATTACTTGGCTGTCTCCATCAGGCTGACGAACTCGTCGAAGAGGGGGGCCGCGTCGTGCGGGCCGGCGGCGGCTTCGGGGTGGTACTGCACGGAGAACGCGGGAACGTCCTCGGCGCGCACGCCCTCCACCGTGTTGTCGTTCGGGCAGTAGTGGCTGATCGTCGCGGCGCCGAAGGGCGAGTCGAACCGCTGGCCGGGCTCGCCCTCGAGGGCGAAGCCGTGGTTCTGCGCGGTGATGGCGACCTTGCCGGTGGCCACGTCGATCACCGGGATGTTGATGCCCCGGTGCCCGTAGCGCATCTTGTAGGTGCCCAGCCCCAGCGCGCGGCCGAGGATCTGGTTGCCGAAGCAGATGCCGAACAGCGGGATGCGGCGCTCGAGCACCGCGCGGGTCAGCGCGGTGGCGTGCTCGGTGGTCGCCGGGTCGCCCGGCCCGTTGGACAGGAAGATCCCGTCCGGCTCGACCGCGAGCAGCTGGTCGAGCGAGCTGGACGACGGCAGCACGTGCACCTCGATGCCGCGCGCGGTCATCTGGCGCGGCGTGTTCGACTTGATGCCCAGGTCCAGCGCGGCGACGCGGAAGCGGCGCTCGCCGACCGCGGGTACCACGTACGGCTCGGCCGTGGTGACCTCGCCCGCCAGGTCGGCGCCCTTCATCGGCGGGCTGGCCAGCACCTCGCCGAGCATCTCGTCGTCGCTGCCGAGCGCGTCGCCGGAGAACACCCCGGAGCGCATCGCGCCCTGCTCACGCAGGTGACGGGTCAGCGTGCGGGTGTCCACGCCGGAGATGCCGACCACACCCTGCTCGGCGAGCGCGTCGTCGAGCGTGCGGGTGGCTCGCCAGTTGGACGGGGTGCGGGCCGGGTCGCGGACCACGTATCCCGAGACCCAGATGCGGGCCGACTCGTCGTCCTCGTCGTTCCACCCGGTGTTGCCGATCTGCGGTGCGGTCTGCACGACGATCTGGCGGTGATAGGAGGGGTCGGTCAGCGTCTCCTGGTATCCGGTCATCCCGGTGCAGAAGACGGCTTCCCCGAGGGTGCGCCCCTGCGCCCCGTATGCGGTGCCCCGGAAGACGCGGCCGTCCTCCAGTACCAGCGCGGCGGGTGTCCGGCTACTCGTCATGATTGGGCACTTCCCTTGATCTCCGTACCGTTCTTGCCAAGCTCGCCGAGCCAGCGGGGGTAGACGTCGAGGTCGTCCCCGCGGAACCCGGTGTCCAGTTCTTCGTCGCCGTGGCGCCAGGTGAGCACCAGCAGGCTGTCGGTGCCCATCACCTTCCCGGCCATGCCCTTGTCCGTGCGGACCCCGGTGATCGAGGCGCGCGGGATCCAGAACCCGGGCGCGCGGCCCCGGTCGATCTCCACGCCCGTGTCGTACAGGCGCAACGTCGCGTACCCGCGCACCCCGGCGCCGCGGGTGACGACGCGCTCCTGCCAGCGCCCGGCGATCGTGGTGCTCACGTACAGGCCGTCGGTGACCAGCAGCGGTTCACCTGGTTCGACCGGTACCTCCGGGAACGGCGCGATGCGGGCGCTCTGGGAGCGCGCCTTGCGGCGCCAGCCCAGCCACATGCCGTAGACGCACAGCGCGAAGAAGGCGGCGACCGCCAAGGTCAGCAGAAAACGCTCCATCAGGCCAGTTTCCCTTCTCGCACGGTGAACCGCCCGCGGAGCAGGGTCGCGGTCACCGCACCCGGCAGCCGCATCCCCTCGTACGGGGTGTTCGCCGCGATGCTCGCCAGCTCGGCGCCGCGCACGGTCCACTCGGCGTCCGGGTCGACCAGGGTCAGGTTCGCCGGCTCGCCCACCGCGATCGGGCGGCCCTGGTCGGGCAGCCCGGCGATCTCGGCGGGGCGCTCGCTCATCACCCTGGCCACGCCGCGCCAGTCCAGCAGACCGGAGCGGACCATGGTCTCGGTCACGATGGACAGCGCGGTCTGCAGCCCGAGCATGCCGGGCTTGGCCGCGGCCCATTCGCAGTCCTTGTCCTGCACGGCGTGCGGCGCGTGGTCGGTGGCGACGCAGTCGATCACCCCGTCGGCCAGCGCGCGGCGCAGCCGCTCGGTGTCGGCGCCGGTGCGCAGTGGCGGGTTCACCTTGTTCACCGGGTCGTACCCGCTCAACCGCTCGTCGGTGAGCAGCAGGTGGTGCGGGGTGACCTCGGCGCTGACCCGGGTGCCGCGCTCCTTCGCCCAGGCCAGCACGTCGGCGGTGCCCGCCGTGGACACGTGGCAGATGTGCAGCCGGGCGCCGGCGTGCCGGGCGAGCAGGCAGTCGCGCGCCACGATCGACTCCTCGGCGGACGCGGGCCAGCCCGCGTAACCGAGCCGGGCGGCCTGCTCACCTTCGTGGGCCTGCGCGCCGACGGTGAGTCGCGGTTCCTCGGCGTGCTGCGCGATCACCGCATCGAGCGCTATCGAGTACTCCAGCGCGCGGCGCATCAGCAGCGGGTCGTGCACGCACTTGCCGTCGTCGGAGAACACGCGCACCCCGGCGGCGGAGGCGGCCATCGTGCCCAGCTCGGCGAGCTTCTCACCGCCGAGGCCGACGGTGACCGCGCCGACCGGGTGCACATCGACCAGCCCGGCGGCCTGGCCGAGGCGCCACACGTGCTCGACCACGACCGCGTTGTCGGCGACCGGGTCGGTGTTGGCCATGGCGAAGACCGCGGTGTACCCGCCGAGCGCCGCGGCGGCCGAGCCGGTCGCGATGGTCTCGGTGTCCTCGCGGCCCGGTTCACGCAGGTGGGTGTGCAGGTCGACGAAGCCTGGCAGCAGCACCTGACCTGCGGCTTCGACCACCTCGGCGTCATCGGTCGCACTGGGTGAACCGATCCCGGCGATCTCGCCGTCGGCGATCAGCACGTCCACCGGGTCGCCTTCGCCGTAGGGCCGGACGCCCTTGAGCAGGATCTCGGTGGTCATGCGGCGACTCCTTCTTCTTCACCCGCGAGCAGGTGGTACAGCACAGCCATGCGGACGTGGACCCCGTTGCGCACCTGCTCGGTGATCGCCGAGGCCGGCGAGTCGGCGACCGCCGAGGCGATCTCCATCCCGCGCAGCATCGGCCCCGGGTGCAGGACGACCGCGTGGTCGGCGAGCAGCGCGAGCCGCTTCTCGTTCAGCCCGTAGGCGATCGAGTACTCGCGCGCCGAGGGAAAAAACCCGCCGTGCATGCGCTCGGCCTGCACACGCAGCATCATCACCGCGTCAGCCGCCGGCAGTTCCGCGTCCAACTGGTGCGACACCGTCACCGGCCAGCTTTCCACGCCGACCGGCAGCAGAGTGGGTGGTGCGACGAGCACCACCTCGGCGCCGAGCGCGGCGAGCAGGTGCACGTTGGACCGGGCGACCCGGCTGTGCACGACGTCACCCACGATGGCGACGCGGCGACCGTCCAGCGAGCCGAGCCGGTCCCGCAGGGTGGCCGCGTCGAGCAGTGCCTGCGTCGGGTGCTCGTGCGTGCCGTCACCCGCGTTGACCACCTTCGTGCCGGTCTCGCCGAGCCAGCCGGCCAGCCGGTGCGCGGCGCCGGAGGCGGGGTGGCGGATGATCACGCAGTCGGCCCCGGCGGCGGACAGGGTCAGCGCGGTGTCTCGCAGCGACTCCCCCTTGCCCACCGAGGAACCGCCCGCCGAGACGTTCACCACATCGGCGCTCATCCACTTCCCGGCGATCTCGAAGGAGACGCGGGTGCGGGTGGAGTTCTCGTAGAACAGGGTGATCACGGTGCGGCCGCGCAGCGTGGGCAGCTTGCGGACTTCGCGTCCGAGCAGCGTGCGCTTGAGCTCGTCGGCGGTGTCCAGGATGGACGTCGCCAGCTCCGGATCCAGCCCGTCGGTGGCGAGCAGGTGCTTCACGATTTCCCTTCCTCGGCCGGCGCATCCGGTGCGCTGGGTCCGCCGCGCAGCAGGACCGCGTCGCGCCCGTCCACTTCGGACAACAGCACGGCGACGTCCTCGGCGCGGGAGGTGGGCACGTTCTTGCCCACGTAGTCGGCGCGGATCGGCAGCTCGCGGTGGCCGCGGTCGACCAGTACCGCCAGCTGGACCGCGCGCGGGCGGCCGTGGTCGCGCAGGGCGTCGAGCGCGGCGCGGATGGTGCGCCCGGAGAACAGCACGTCGTCGACGAGCACCACCACCCGGTCGTCGATCCCGGTGCCGGGGAGCTGCGTCTGCTCCAGCGGGCGGGTCGGGCGGCGGCGGAGGTCGTCGCGGTAGAGGGTGACGTCGAGCGCGCCGATCGGCACGTCGACCCCGGAGAACTCGGTCACCCTGGCGGCCAGCCTGGCGGCGAGCGGGGTGCCACGGGTGGGTATGCCCAGCAACACGGGTGGGGCCGAGTGGCCCGCACCGAGTGCGGTCTTCTCGATGACCTGATGGGCCATTCGAGCGATGGTGCGTGCGACGTCTCCGGCCGAGAGGAGCTCGTGCTCACCGGCCGGATCCGTCACACCGCGCGGACGCGATGTCACGGTGGACCTCCTTCCCCGCCTCACTGGACGGGTCGTTAAAGGACGTCGATTTCCCAGGTAGTTGGCGGAAATCGAGCCCAGGGTAACAGGATCGGCCACTCAGCCTTACGGGTGGTGTGCCCGGTTCCCACCACCCCCGCGCAATGATCTGCTTGACCTGGTGACGACAACGCGTAACCATTACTCTGAGTATTCGACTCAAGAAGTGCCCCTCCGGTCGTTCGGCCGGGCGGGGACGACGAAACGGAGAACCACCAGATGGGCGATTACGCCAAGGCGCTCGGGGCCAAGCTCCGCGGGATCCGCCAGCAGCAGGGCCTGTCCCTGCACGGGGTCGAGCAGAAGTCCGGCGGACGCTGGAAGGCGGTCGTCGTGGGTTCGTACGAGCGCGGCGACCGGGCCGTGACCGTGCAGAAGCTCGCCGAGCTGGCGGACTTCTACGGGGTGCCGGTGGTCGAGCTGCTGCCAGAGGGCCGCGTTCCGTCTGGGGCGGAGCCGGCCACGAAGATCGTGATCAACCTGGAGCGGCTCCAGCAGCTGCCCGCCGAGAAGGTCGGGCCGCTCGCGCGGTACGCCGCGACCATCCAGAGCCAGCGCGGCGACTACAACGGCAAGGTGCTCTCGATCCGCACCGAGGACCTGCGCTCGCTGGCGATCATCTACGACATGACGCCCGGGGAGCTGACGGAGCAGCTGATCGACTGGGGAGTGCTGCCGCCCGAAGCTCGGCCGTCCAAAGAGGACTGAGCCGTGCGGGCCCGCCGGGCCGCACCGAGAACAGGCCGAAGGGGCCTTCGGAACGAACCAGGGTTCGCCGGAGGCCCCTTCGGTATGTCTGGGTCTTCCCTACCGCGTCGTCTCTACCGCGCCCTGCCTGCCGCGTCGTGCCTACAGCACCGCGCGCAGGCGGTCGGCGATCGTGCCGATCCGGCCGAGCACGCCGTTGACGAAGCGTGGCGAGTCGTCCGTGGACAACTCCTTGGCGATGCCGACCGCCTCGTCGATCGCCACCGGGTCCGGCACGTCGGCCGCCCACAGCAGCTCGTAGACCCCGACCCGCAGTACCGCCAGGTCGACCGGCGGCATCCGGTCCAGCGACCAGCCCTGCGCGTGCTCGGCGAGCAGCTCGTCGATCTGCTCGCGCCGCGTGGTGACCCCCTCGACCAGGGAGACGGTGTAGTCGCTGATCGGGTCGACGTCGGTTGAACCCACACGACCGGCCAGCAGGGTCACCGCGTCGGAGTCGCGCTGCGCGGCCTCGTACAGCATCTCCACCGCGCGCTTGCGCGAAGCCCGGCGGCCGATCGGGCCACCGCGCTTGGGCGAACCGGTTGAACTCAACTCGAAACCCGGCCGAGGTAGCGACCGTCGCGGGTGTCGACCTTGACCTTCTCACCCGTGGTCAGGAACAGCGGCACCTGGATCTCGGCGCCGGTCTCCAGGGTGGCCGGCTTGGTGCCGCCGGTGGACCGGTCGCCC
Source organism: Amycolatopsis albispora (assembly GCF_003312875.1). Lineage (NCBI taxonomy): Bacteria > Bacillati > Actinomycetota > Actinomycetes > Pseudonocardiales > Pseudonocardiaceae > Amycolatopsis > Amycolatopsis albispora. Next base: position 970,507 of record NZ_CP015163.1, on the reverse strand, counting down.
TGCAGGCCGGGGTCGGTGTGCTGGACCACCAGCTCGACCGAGGTGGGCAGCTCGACGTAGAGCGGGGTGCTCTCGTGGATGGCGACCTGGACCTCGGTGTTCTCCAGCAGGTAGTTCGCCCCGTCCCCGACGATCTCGCGCGCCACGTTGATCTGGTCGTAGGTGTCGCCGTCCATGAACACGAAGTCGGTGCCGTCGTTGTAGAGGTACGTCATCGTGCGGCGGTCCACCGTCGCGGTCTCGACCTTGGTGCCGGCGTTGAACGTCTTGTCCACGACCTTGCCGCTCAGGACGTGCTTGAGCGTGGTGCGCACGAACGCGCCGCCCTTGCCCGGCTTGACGTGCTGGAAGTTCACGACCGACCACAGCTGTCCGTCGAGGTTGAGGACCATGCCGTTCTTCAGGTCGTTGGTGGTGGCCACGGGTCTGGGATCTCCTGTGTCTGCTCGAAGCGGGCCGCGGTTAGACGACCACGAGTTCCTTGGTGCTCAGGGTGAGGACCTCCCCCGTGCCGTCACGGACGATCAGCGTGTCCTCGATGCGCACGCCACCGCGGCCGGCGAGGTACACGCCAGGCTCGACGGTGACCGCCATACCGGCGGACAGTGTACCGACACCCGTGGTGGCCAGGCTGGGTGCCTCGTGCACCTGCAGGCCGACGCCGTGGCCGAGACCGTGCGAGAACCGCTCGCCGTGCCCGGCTCGCTCGATCACCTCGCGCGCGGCCTTGTCCACCGCGGAGACCTCGGCACCCGGCAGCACCGCGGCCAGCCCGGCGGCCTGCGCGCGGTGCACCAGCTCGTACAGCTCGCGCTGCCAGTCGGCGGGCTCACCCAGTACCAGGGTACGGGTCATGTCGGAGTGGTAGCCGTCGATGATCGCGCCGAAGTCCAGCTTGACGAAGTCGCCCTTGGCCAGCGGCCGGTCGGTGGGCCGGTGGTGCGGGATGGCCGAGTTCGGGCCCGCGGCCACGATCGACTCGAAGGAGGCGCCGGACGACCCGTGGTCGAGCATGCGGTTCTCCAGCGCGCGGGCGACCTCGCGCTCGGTGCGGCCGACGCGCAGGTCACCGTGCTCGATCAGGCCGCTCAGCGCGCGGTCGGCGGCGGCGCAGGCCATGCGCAGCGCCTCGATCTCGGCCTGGTCCTTGACCAGTCGCAGCCGTTCGACCAGGTTCGGCGCGCGGCGCAGCTCGATGCCCTCGGCGATCTTCCTGGTCGTTTCGTACTGTTCGACGCTGACGTGCTGGCTCTCGAACCCGGTGCGGCCGTAGTCGGCGGCGTTGGCCGCGGCGTGCCGGGCGAGCGCGGCGGCGCTGGCGCGGTCGAGCACGCGCTGGAGGTCGGGCACCTGGACCTCGGACTGCGTGGTGTACCGGCCGTCGGTGCAGAACAGCGTGCGGTCCTCGGCCTCGGCGTGCACGAGCAGCGCCGCGTTCGACCCGGTGAACCCGGTGAGGTAGCGGATGTTCAGCAGGTCGGTGACCAGGAGCGCGTCGAGACCGCTCTCCCGGATCAGGGACCGGAGGGCGGTGCGGCGAGCGGCGTGGGTTTCAGGCACCGGGTCAGTTTATGACACAGTGTTCGGATGGCAGGCTGGGTTACGCGCGCACTGGTTCTCGCGGTGCTGCACGCGGTCGCGGCGGTGCTGCGGGCGAAGGCCGCGGTGTTCCGGCCGACCGAGCTGGACACGCTCACCGTCGGCATCATCGCGCTGCTGGTCGGCGCCTCGGCGACGTGGGCCGCGCTCGACGCGTGGCGCGGCATGCGGGACCGGGGCCGCACCTGGTTCATCGCCGCGCTGGTAGCGGGCCCGGTGTCGGGCGTGCTCGACGTGGCGGGACGCGCGATGTTCGTCGACCGCACGGGACTCGAGGCGCTGCCCGACGCACTGACCGGCGGTGCCGCGTTCACCGCGCTGCTCATCCTGGTGCCGGCCTGGCTCGGCCTGTTCGCCGGCGAGCGGATCGGCCGTCGCGCTGACACGACCGACGACCCCGATGAGCCGCCACGACCGCCGAGACCTTCCCGGCCGCCGCGGCCCCGGCCGTCGAAGCCCGATCAGCCCAAGGCCAAGCCCGCCGGATAGCCGTTCCACTGCTCGTCGGTGATCGGCGTGACGGCGGACCCGTTCAACTCGGCCACGCCGGGCGGGCGGACCGCCCACAGCTTGCCGTCGTTGAGCAGCAGCCCGACGCCGCCGGTCGGCGCCTGCACGGCGGGCACCCCGGTGGCCAGGTGTGCGGCGACCGGCACCCGTTCCATGCCGGGAATGCGCTGGTCGAGCAGCCGGACCGCGAGCCGGTCGGCCACCGTGCGGCGGTCGACCCGCACGACACTGCCGCCCGCGACCAGGTCCATCGTGCGCACCGGGGACGGCATCGCGAAGCCGTCGAGCACGGTGAGCATCCGGTTCACGTCGCCGCAGCCGTCGATCCCGTGCAGGTCGATGCCGAAGTGCTTGAGGTGCGTCGGCGCGCCCGCTTCACCGATCATCGTCGCGCGCACCACGTCCAGCGGTACCCGGCCGCAGGGGTCGTCCACCGAGATCGGGGCGTGCCCGTCCGGCTGGCGCAACAGGCCGGGGCCTTCCTTCCACGGGCCGGGCACCAGCACCGGCGGGTAGGGCCGCAGGCTGAAGTTGCGGTCGAGGAAGGTGACCGTGGTGCCGTCCTCCGTCTCGTGCGCGACGCCGAAGGATTCGAGGGCCTCGATCCACATCAGATCGGCGCTGAAGGCGTCCACCAGGGAGCGCGTGCGGGGTGCCTGCGTATTCGGCACCGGCTCGAAGCCGCGCTCCCCCAGCGCCTCCACGCCGGTCGCGAAGCCGGGGTCCTTCGAGCGCACGATGAACTGGCCCGCCCCGTTCCAGCCGGCGGCGCGGCCGGTCGTGTCGGTGAACATGAGGTAGAACCAGCCGTCGAGGAAAACCACGGCGGGCTGACCGGCCCCGTAGGTGTTCTCGCGGGCGGTGTCGCGGGCCGGGTTGAGGATCGGGTTGCCGCCGTTGGCCCTGGTCCAGTTGATGCCGTCGGGGCTGGTGGCCATGCCGATGGAGTTGCCGAGCGCGTGGTCGCCCGCGGCGCCGGTGTAGTAGAGGTAGTAGACCCCGTCGACCTTGAGCACCGAGGGGTCGCACGTGTGCACCCCGTCGAACGCGCCCGGGTTGCCTGACAGCACCGCCTGCGCGGGCCCGCCACCCGGTCCGGTGAACGGCCCGGCGATGCCGGCCGACTCGGCGTGCAGGATGTCGTCGCCCGGCGGGCGCGCGGCGGGGTACTGGCTGCACCACCACATCCGCACGCGGTCGCCGTCCTGCATGACGGCGGGGCCGTAGTTGTAGGGCGCCCCGATCCCGCCGGCCGCGACCACGCCAGCCGACTGCCGCCCGGCGTCCACCGAGGGCGACGCACCAGGCGGGATCACCGGCGGCGGCACGGGGCTGGCCGGCGGCGGCGCCTCCCCGCCGATCACCGGTCCCTGGCCGGCGCCTTCGGCCTGCGGCTGCGCCCGGCTGGGCGTGCACCCCGCGACCAGGGCGGCACCCAGCAGCCAGGTGAGCGTGCCGCGCACGCGCGGGGACCTGCGGAACGTCAATCCTGCTCCCGAGCCGGTGGACACGAACGTGTCGACGGCGGGGCACGCGACACGGAAGTTACTACGACTCAGTGTACGGAGAGGTTCACCCGTTCGAGTGCACACCTGGTGGTGTGGCGACAAGTTCCACTTCGAATCCGTGAGCGTTTTCCAGGTAGGCCGCGTAGTGCTGGTCACCGCCCGCATGCGGGTACCGGTCCGCGAACAGCGGTTTCCAGCCGTGCGCGCCCGCTTGGTCGGCCAGCTGGTCGACCTGCTGCCGGGTGGAAACGTGCAGCGCCAGGTGGTTCAGCCCGGGATCGCGGCGCCGGTGTTCCCGCGCGGTCAACGCGGGCGACTGCTCGACCACGAGGTAGGTGGCGCCCAGCTTCCAGCTCACTCCGTCCGGCCAGCGCTGGAACTCGCGCCAGCCCAGCTCACCGAGCAACCAGCCGAAACTGGCCTCCGCTTCGGCGAGGTCGGGTACCCACAGTTCGATGTGGTGCGTCCTGCCGTGCAGGTCCGGCAACTTCACGTGGACGCGGTGCTCGGCGCCGTAGTGCATCCCGCTGCCGACGTCGAGGAAGCCCAGTCGCTGCGCCAGTTTCACACTGGACACATTGGACTCCCGGATCAGCGCCCAGACCGCGGGCACGCCGAGTTCGGCGAGCCCGTAGTCCAGCAGCCGCGCGGCCGCCTCCGTGGCCAGGCCGCTGCCGCCGTGCGCGGGTTCGAGGAAGTAGCCGATCTCGACCACGTTCCCCGGTAGTTCCCAGGATGGCCGCAGGTGCGCGAGGCCGATCACCTCGCCGTCGCGCTCGATCACCCAGTGCCCGAGTTCCGGCGGGCCGTCGTAAGCGAGCCGGCGCTCGATCATCCGGCGGCACTGCACCGGGTCCGACAGGTCGGCCTCGAAGAACCGGCTCATCTCCGGATCGGCGAAGACCCGCAGCACGGCGTCGGTGTCATCACGGGTCAACCCGCGCAACGTGAGCCGCTCGGTGGTCAGCACCGGAACCATGCATCCCCCAGCCTTCGTCCCGCGGTGCAGTCAGTTGGACCGTTCCGCCAGCCATCGGATCGCGAGCGCGTACCCGGCGACACCGAACCCGGCCATCACCCCGGTGGCGAGGTCGGAGAGCACGCTGTGGTGGCGGAACTCCTCACGCCGGTGCACGTTCGAGATGTGCAGCTCGATCAACGGCGCGGTCAGCTGCGCGGCAGCATCCCGGACGGCGATCGAGTAGTGCGTCCAGGCCCCGGCGTTCAGCACAACGGCGGCCCCGGCGTCGGCCGCCTCGTGCAGCCAGCCGACCATCTCGCCCTCGTGGTCGGTCTGCCGGACCTCGACCTCCACGCCCAGCGAACCGCCGGTCTCCTCGCAGAGCCGCACCAGGTCGTCGTGGGTCGACGCGCCGTAGACGCCGGGCTCGCGCTTGCCGAGCCGCCCGAGGTTCGGCCCGTTGAACACGAAGATCTTCACAGCAGCACGCTCCCGCCCCCGGCCTTGTCGGCAGCGACCGCCGAATACGCCGCGGCGAGCAGCGCCGGGTCCGGCCCCTCCAGGCGGCCGGGCTTCGCCAGTCCATCCAGCACGACGAACCGCAGCACGCCGGACCGGGTCTTCTTGTCGGTGCGCATGCTGTCGAGCAGCTGGGGCAGCGCGTCGGCGTCGTACGTCGTGGGCAACCCGAGCAACCGCAGCACGGCCGCGTGCCGATCAGCCGTCGCGTCGTCCAGCCGCCCGGCGAGCCGCGCCAGCTCGGCCGCGAACACCAGGCCGACGCTCACCGCCGCGCCGTGCCGCCAGCGATACCGCTCGCGCCGCTCGATCGCGTGCCCGAGAGTGTGGCCGTAGTTCAGGATCTCCCGCAGATCCGACTCGCGAAGGTCAGCCGACACGACATCGGCCTTCACCTGGATCGCGCGCCGCACCAGCTCGGCGAGCACGTCGCCCTGGGTGTCCAGCGCGGCCGACGGGCTCCGTTCGATCAGTTCGAGGATCCGCGGGTCGGCGATGAAACCGGCCTTCACCACCTCGGCCATCCCGGCGACCAGCTCGTTCGGCGGCAGCGTCTCGAGTGTCGCCAGGTCGACCAGCACGGCGGACGGCTCGTGGAACACACCGACCAGGTTCTTGCCCGCCTCGGTGTTGATCCCGGTCTTGCCGCCGACCGCCGCGTCCACCATGCCGAGCAGCGTGGTCGGCACGTTGACCAGGCGGACGCCGCGCATCCAGGTCGCCGCGACGAACCCGGCCAGGTCGGTCACCGCACCACCGCCGAGACCGACCACCACACCCTGCCGGTCCAGGCCGATGCGCCCGAGGACCTCCCAGCAGAACCCGGCCACCGTAAGCGCCTTGCCGTCTTCGGCGTCCGGGATCTCCACGCGATGCGCGTCGAGACCGGCTTCGTTCAGCTCCTCGCGGATGGCCTCCGCCGTGGTGGTGAGCGTCGGCGGGTGGATCAGCGCGATCTTCGACGCGTCACGGACGGTGTCGGTCAGCTCGCCGAGCAAGCCGCGGCCGACCACCACGTCGTAGGGCGTACCGGCCTTGACCTGGATACGGACCGGTTCGGACATCATGCTCCTCGTTCGTGCTGTGCGGCTTCGACGCCGCCGGCCTCCCGCAGCCGTTCTTCGATCGCGGCGGCGACGTCGGCGGGGATCAGTTCGTCGGTGCCGATCTCGACGGTGGCGACCTCGCGGTAGATCGGCAGCCGCGCGTCGAGCAGCGCCTTGTAGGTCGCGCGGGGGTTCACCCCGGCGAGCAGCGGTCGCGCGGACGAAACCCCGGTGCGGCGCACGCCCTCGGCCATACCCACGTTGAGGAAGACCACGGTGTGCCCGGCCAGCCGACCACGGGTCCGCTCGGACAGGACGGCACCGCCGCCCACCGCCAGCACCCCGGCGTGTTCAGCCAGCGCGACCGCGACCGTTTCTTCTTCCAGCGCACGGAAAGCAGGCTCCCCGTCGTCGGTGAAGATTTCCGAAATCGACTTGCCGGCGCGCTTGACGATGTCGTCGTCGGTGTCGCGAAAGCCGACCCCGAGCCGTTCCGCCAGCAGCCGCCCGACGGTGCTCTTACCGGAACCAGGCGGGCCGACGACAACCGCGCGCGGACTCACCAGCGCTCCTCGAGCGCACGCAGGTAGCCCTCCGCGTTGCGCTTGCTCTCCGCCAGCGAGTCGCCGCCGAACTTTTCCAGCGCCGCGTCGGCGAGCACCAGCGCCACCACGGATTCCAGCACGACGCCCGCTCGCGGCACCGCGCACACGTCCGACCGCTGGTGGATCGCGACCGCGGGCTCGCCGGTCGTGACGTCCACAGTGGACAAAGCCTTGGGCACGGTGGAAATCGGCTTCATCGCAACGCGCACCCGGAGCGGTTCACCGTTGGTGATCCCGCCCTCGAGCCCACCGGCGCGGTTCGACCGGCGGGTCACGCCCACTGGACCGGTGCCGCGGTCGATTTCGTCGTGAGCCTGGCTCCCCCACCGCTTAGCGGTGGTGAAGCCGTCGCCGACCTCCACGCCCTTCATCGCCTGAACGCCCATCAGGGCACCGGCCAGCCGTGCGTCGAGACGGCGGTCCCAGTGCACGTGGGAACCAAGGCCCGGCGGCAACCCGTACGCGAGCACCTCGATCACGCCGCCCACGGTGTCCCCGGCCTTCCGCACGGCGTCCACCTCGGCGACCATCGCCTCGGTGCCCTCCGCGCTGAACGCCCGCACCGGGCTTTCGTCGATCGCGGCCAGGTCCTCCGGCACGGGCAGCGGCCCGGCCGGAGCTTCGGCGCCCCCGATCGACACCACGTGGCTGATGATTTCGACCCCGAGCAGCTGCCGCAGGTACGCCCGCGCGACCGTGCCGAGCGCGGTGCGCGAGGCGGTCTCACGCGCGCTCGCCCGCTCCAGCACGGGACGGGCCTCGGGAAAGTCGTACTTCTGCATGCCGGGCAGGTCGGCGTGACCGGGCCGCGGGCGGGTCAGCGGCTCGTTGCGGGCGAGGCCTTCGAGCTCGGCCGGGTCCACCGGGTCGGCCGACATCACCTTTTCCCACTTGGGCCACTCGGCGTTCTCGATCTGCACGGCGACCGGTCCGCCCTGCGTGAGCCCGTGCCGCACCCCGCCGAGGAACTCGATGCGGTCCTTCTCGAACCCCATCCGGGGACTCCGGCCGAAGCCGAGCCGACGGCGAGCCAGCTGCTCGGTCACGTCGGCGGTGGTGACCTCGACTCCGGCCACCATGCCCTCGAGCACGGCGGCCAGGGCGGGCCCGTGCGATTCACCTGCGGTCATCCAGCGCAACACGCCACGATCCTGTCACGTCCGCGACCTGCGCGAGCGCACACCCTCCACGCCGTGCCGGGCGGCTGCTCACTGGCTGGGAAACAGCGTCACCAGTGCGGTGGCCGTCAGCAGCCCTGGGCCATGTGGCACGCCGTCGTCCCAGGTCGGCGAGCCGCGGATGCGCGCGAGCAGCCCCAACACGGCGGTCACCAGCGCGCTGGCGAACACCGCCAGGACCATGGCTGTCCAACCAGTTGCACCGAGAACGAGCCCGAGCGAGCCCGTCAGCTTGACGTCGCCGGCGCCGAGTGCGTGCGGAATCACCCGATGGATTACCGCGTGCAACCCGCCGAACACGAGCGCGCCGAGCAGAGCGGCCCACAACAGCCCCGCCCCACGCTCGACCGCGGCGAACCCGAGCGCCCCCGCGAAGAGCAGATAGGCGGGCAACGTCAGGGCATCCGGCAACCGGCGCTCCCGCAGGTCGACCACGAACAACGGAACCGCGACGCCAACCACGGCCAGTGGCACGGGCAGCCACCACCAAGGCACACCGAGCCAGGCGACCAGCGGCCACAACACCGTTACGGCGGCGACGGCACCCCAGCCGGGCAGGCGAACCGGCGGAACGGTGCGGCGCAGCGCCCACCGGCCGGCGAGTCCAGCGAGGCAGCCAGCGAGGGCGAGGAAGGGGAAACAGATCCAAGGCACACGGTCAGACTCCGGCGGCTGCGGCCGGGCCGGCAAACGAGGATGGGTGCCTACGGCGTATGTCTGCAGGCAAATCGAGGCAAACGGGCCGTAGGCGTAGCTCAGGGCTGCCAGCGCAGCAGCGGCTTGCCCGCGGTCGTGCGGATCTCCAGCGCGGCGATATCGGCGCGGTGCCACGTCGTGGCGACCGAGATCTGCGCGGTGTCGTCGGGAATGGCCCGCCAGCTCGCGAGCTCGTCGACCTGACCTTCCCGGTTGACCGCGACCAGCAGGTAGTCCCCTACCTTGCCGCCGTCGTAACTGCATTTCATGTCGACCCTGGAGCCACCGGGCACGTCCTTGACCTGGGCGACGGCTTCGACCGGGAACTCGCCCAGCGCGACCATCGGTGTGCCGGGATCCTCCTGCGCGGTCAGCGGGAACGCCACCACCATGACCAGGGCCGCCGCGGCCGCGAGCGCTCCCGCGGTCGTCCATCGACGACGCAACCGAATTCGCCGCACCCGACGCATCAGCGACGACCGCAGGCCGCGCGGCTCATGCGCGACCGGATCGAGCGCGTCGGCAGGCACCTGTGACAGCAGCCCGGGCAACCCCGCCAGCTCTCGCACGGCGCGGGCGCACTCGCGGCACACCTCCAAGTGCGCTTCGAAGGCGTAACGGTCCTCCGGGGTGAGCGCGCCGAGCACGTAAGCCGCGTCGTAGGACGCGAAGGGGTCATCGGTCATCGCACAACCCCCTTCTCCTCCAGCGCCAGCTTCAACGCCCTGAGCGCATAATGCGTCCTCGACTTCACGGTGCCTTCGGCGACCCCCAACCGCCTGGCCGCGTCGGCGACCGAATAGCCCTGGAAGAAGCAGAGCACGAGGACCTCGCGGTGCCGGTCGGACAACTGGCCGAGGGCCTCCGCCACCAACCACCCCTGCAACGCGCGTTCGGTGTCGTCGGGTACGGGCTGCTCCGGCGGTGCGTCCGTGGAGACCTCGGACCGGGACGCCGCCGAACGCCAGTCGTCGATGGCGATCCGCCGGGCCACGGTGAACAACCAGGCACGCGCCGAACCCTGGGACTGGTCCAGCACCCGGGGGTGCTTCCAGGCACGCAACAGCGTTTCCTGCACGACGTCCTCGGCGCGCGCGGTGTTGCCACCGGTCAGGCTCAGTGCGTACGACCAGAGCGCGGCCGCGTGATCCGAGTGCAGCGCACGCATCAACTCGTCTTCCGGAGCGTCCTTCACACCCGGGCGCCGTCCCGGTCGCGCACCGCGATCGCCACCAGGCCGAACAGCACGCAGGCGCCTTCGGCGATGGCCGCCCACACCTGCGAGGAGCCCCAGTACAGCTCGTTCTTCATACCGAACAGCCCGACGGTCACCGACAGGAAGAAGGCCGCCAGCGTGACCGCGCCGAACCCCGCGGCGGCCAGCAGCGGCAGCCAGTGGTGCCAGAACAGCACGGCGAGCGCCAGCACGACCCCGGCGACGGCGTTGACCAGGAACAGCGGGCCGATCGTGTCGATGTCGCGGTACCCCAGCTGCCAGAGGTCGAAGTGGATCCACGCGGAGCCCAGCAACCCCGCGACCACCAGCAACCGTAACGCCCATGTGAACATGGCCGACTCCCTGCGCGCGTGTGGAAGGACACTACTTCCACCACACGGGCCGGGCACCCCGTTGGTTCAGTCGGCGGACCGATTTTGAACCGAATCGGTACCTAAGTCGTGTCACTGGGCATGACTGCCGAACAACACACCCGCCGCACCGTACTGGTCACCGGAGCCGCCGTCGCCGGCGTGGCCGCTGGAACCGCCGCGCTCACTGCCTGCGGAACGGACGACGCGCCGTCCACCGCCGCGGGCGGTGGCGGGCTCGTCGCGCTGGCCGACATCCCGGTCGGCGAAGCGAAAGCCGTCAAATCAGGTGACCAGGAGATCATCGTCGCCCGTCCAACCGACGCGACCGCGGTCGCCTTCAGCGCCGTTTGTACCCATCAGGGTTGCGCGGTCAAGGCGGAGGGCAAGGACCTCACCTGCCCGTGTCACGGCTCGGTGTTCGACGCCCTCACCGGCGAGGTTCGGCAGGGCCCCGCGGAGACCCCGCTCCCCGCGGTGGCGGTGAAGGTGGAGAACGGCCAGGTGCTCAGCGCCTGAGCCGAACCGAGCGGCCCCGGGAGCCCTGAGCCCAGTTCCCGGGGCCGTCCCGCTCAGTCGTTCCAGGTGAACAACACGTCGCCCTCGGTGACGTCCGCGCCGGTCGAGAGCGCCGCGAGCGCCTCGGCCGGTGCATCCAGCGCGACCACCGGCACCACAGCCGAGTAGCCAGCGGCCGTGACCGCCTCGGGGTCCCAGCTGATCAGCGGCTGGCCCGCGCGCACGGACTCGCCCTTGACCACGTGCAGGGTGAACCCCTCGCCCTTCTGCTGCACCGTGTCGATGCCCAGGTGGACCAGCACCCCGCGGCCGTCCTCGGTGGACACCACGAACGCGTGCGGGTGCAGCGTGACCACCGTGCCGTCGACCGGGGAGACCGCGTCCGCGCGGCCACCCGACGGCTGCACCGCGATCCCCGGCCCCACCATCGCCTGCGCGAAGACCTGGTCGGGCACCTCGCTCATCGGCACCGTGCGCCCGGGCACCGGGCTCAGGATCTCCAGGCTCACATCAGGTCCTGGATGTCGCTGGCGATGGTGTCCGCCTCCGGGCCCACGATGACCTGGATCACCGAGCCCATCTTCACCACGCCCATCGCGCCTGCCTTCTTCAGCGCCGCCTCGTCGACGACCGAGCCGTCTTCCAGCTCGCAGCGAAGGCGGGTGATGCAACCCTCGATTTCGATCACGTTGTCCGCGCCGCCGAGCGCCGCGAGGATCTTTTCCGGCCTGTCGTCCGCCACCGGTGACCTCCTGAAATCCGGGCCTGCCGCATTCGCGCCAGGCACAACTACGCCGATCGCCGGTACCGGTGCCGATCACGAGCACGAACTCGTAACGGCTGTTGACACCCGATCAGTCAGCGGAGCATTCTGCCCCATCAATGAATGGTCTAGACCGGAACGTACCAATCTTCGCGGCCCGGTGCGAGCACCAGGGTCACGAAGTCGGCGGAAGGAGGTGGAGGACATGAGCGCGGCCGCGTTCCCCTCCCGGCCCGACCGCGTCGTGGACGGTCCGACCCCGAAACACGCTCAGCTGCGGGAGATCCTGCGGCACGCGGTCGAACGGGAGCTGCCACCCGGCTCCCCCATCCCCTCCGAACGCGAGCTGGCGGAGCGCTACCAGGTTTCGCGGCTCACGGTCCGGTCGGCGATCGGCAAGCTGGTCGAGGAAGGCCTGCTGTCCAGGGTCCGCGGCAAGGGCACGTTCACCGCCAGCCGCCGGATGGAATTGCAGCTCTACCTCATGTCGTTCACCGACGACATGCGCCGCCGGGGCCTCGAACCGACCACCGAGGTCCTCGGCACCACCACCGAGGTTCCGCCCGCCGCGACCGCGAACGCACTCGGCCTCGCCGAGGGCGCCGCGGCGCTGCGGCTCAAGCGGCTGCGCCGCGCCGACGGGATACCGCTGGCCGTGGAACGCGGCTGGTACCACCCCGTCAGGGTGGCGGGGTTGTTCGAACTGGACCTCACGCGGTCGCTGTACGCGCAGCTGGCCGAGCAAGACATCCGCCTCGACCACGCCTGGCAGACCGTCTGGGCGGAGTCGGCGGACAAGGAAACCGCACGGCTGCTCGGTATCCGTACCGGCAGTCCGCTGCTCGTCTTCCGCCGCGTCTCCAGCATGGCCGGAGCACCGGTGGAGGACATGACTTCCTGGTACCGGGGAGATCACTACCAGGTGACTATGCAGTTGGACCGGAGTTCCCCGGATTCCGGTAACCCCGCCAAACATGGAGGTACCCGATGAGCGCCACCACAACGGGGGCGAAGGGTAAGGGGCTGGCCGGTCTGCAGCGGTTCGGCCGCAGCCTGATGCTCCCGATCGCGACCCTGCCGGCCGCCGGCCTGCTGCTCCGGCTGGGCCAGGACGACCTGCTCGGCAAGGACGGTCTCGGCTGGGACAAGGTCGCCGCCGTGCTCAGCGCCGCGGGTGGTGGCCTGCTCGACTGGCTGCCGCTGCTGTTCGCCGTCGGCATCGCGGTGGGCTTCGCGCGCAAGGGCGACGGCTCGACCGGTGTCGCCGCGGTCGTCGGCTTTGTCGTGTTCAACAAGGTCGTCCAGGTGTTCGCGCCGATCAACGAGATGGAGGGCTTCAAGGAGGGCTGGTTCCTCGCCCCGGTCAAGTGGCCGTACTCGGTGCTGTCCGGTGTGATCGTCGGCCTGGTCACCGCGGTGCTGTGGCAGCGGTTCCACCGCATCAAGCTGCCCACCTACCTGGCCTTCTTCGGCGGCCGCCGGTTCGTGCCGATCATCAACTCGCTGGCCCTGCTGGTGCTCGGCGTGATCTTCGGCTTGATCTTCCCGGTCATCGACGCCGGCATGCAGAACCTCGGCGAAGCGGTCACCAGCAGCGACGTCGTCGGTGGCGGTATCTACGGCCTGCTCAACCGCCTGCTCATCCCGATCGGCCTGCACCAGCTGATCAACGTGCCGGTGTGGTTCATCTTCGACGGCGGTGACCTGACCAAGTTCCTCGACGGCGACCCGACCGCGGGCGCGTTCATGACCGGCTTCTTCCCGATCTTCATGTTCGCCCTGCCCGCCGCCGCGCTGGCGATCTGGCAGACCGCGAAGCCGTCGCAGAAGAAGGTCGTCGGCGGTGTGATGGTGGCGGCCGCGTTCACCTCGTTCCTCACCGGCGTGACCGAGCCGATCGAGTTCGCGTTCATGTTCGTGGCGTGGCCGCTGTACCTGATCCACGCGATCCTGACCGGTATCTCGCTGGCACTGGTCAACGCACTGGACATCCACCTCGGGTTCTCGTTCTCGGCGGGCGCCATCGACTTCGCGCTGAACTCGACGCACCCGGCGGCGAGTTCGAACGTCTGGCTGCTCATCCCGATCGGCCTGGTCTACGCCCTGATCTACTACTTCCTGTTCCGGTTCGTCATCATCAAGTGGAACCTGCGCACGCCGGGACGTGAAGAAGACGACTCGATCGAGGCCGACCTCGACGCCACGGCCGCGAAGTAAGCGCAGCACGAAAACCAAGCACCACAAGGAAAGGACGGCTCAATGCCGGAGCGACGTGTCAAGGTGGCGAGCAAGGTGGGCCTGCACGCCCGGCCGGCCGCACTGGTCGCCAAGGCCGCGGCGGCCCAGCCGGTGACGGTCAGCATCGCCAAGGACGGCGGCGCTCCCGTCGCGGCGGGAAGCGTGCTCAGCCTGATGACGCTGGGCGCCGCGCACGGCGACGAAGTGGTCATCACGGCTGAAGGAGATGGCGCGGAAGCCGCGATCGAAGCAGTGGCCGAGCTGATCGAAAGCGACCTGGACGCGTAGCAGCAGAGCCGAAAAGCCGCCCTGGGGAAGTTCCCCGGGGCGGCTTTTCCTATCGGCGCTCACCCGCCAAGCCGTTCCCTTCCGGGGACCACTACTCCCGCACCCACCATCGCCCGGCGCATGCCAGCCGCCCCGCGCCGCGACGCGAACGGCCCGTTCGCATACTTGTTTTTTTGACGCTCCCAGCTCCCCATCAGCATCGCAACGCAAGCCTCTGACCAGGCGTTTTGCCGGGTTTTCACCCTGAAGACAGTCTCCGGCGCGTCACCGTAGCCGCCACCCACGACAATTCCGCCGGACTGACACAGCCTCACGATCGTGTGCTTCGAAACGTCGGTCATGGCGGTTACCGTCGTGCCATGGAAACCACAACCTCGAAGCCTTCCGAGCTTCACCACGTCATCGTCGAGCTGCAGCAGAACGAAAAGGAGATTTCGCGCCTGCACGCACGGAGAATGAAGCTGGTCGCCGAGTTCTGCCGAAGATCCGAGACGAGACGGGGGCTCCCCGAGCAGCTCGCCATGGCCCTGTCGATGACCCGGCACCGGGCCGCGTCCACCATCAGCGCAGCGGAGAAACTCACCGAACACCTGCCCAGAACCTTTGCGCTGCTGGAGCAGGGCAGCATCCCGCTGACCGTCGCCGAGCGCGTCCGGGACGCCACCACCTGGCTCCCCGACAGCAAGCTGCCGGAAGTCGACGCCTTGCTGGAGGACAAGCTCGAAGGCCGCAACCCCACCCAGGCGAGAAGGATCACCACTCGAACCGCCGCCAAGGTCGATCAAGAAGGCCACGCCGACCGCGCGAAGGGCGCCCGCCGAGGCCGCCAAGTGCGCCTGCGTCACGGCGACACGGGCACCGCCTCCCTCGCGGTGACGTCCGCTCCGGTCGAGCGCGCTATCGCCGCGTATGCCAACGTCGACCAGCTGGCCCGGCGACTGAAGACCGCCGACGAGACCCGCACGCTGGATCAGCTGCGCGCCGACACGATGCTGGACCTGCTGATGGGCAAGCAGTTCGGCGGCGAGGTCCGGACCCACTGCTACCTCTACCTCGACGCGACCACCTACGCCGGGCTCAACGACAAGCCCGCCGAGCTGGCCGGGCACGGCGTCATCCCCGCCTGGCTCGCCAAGGAGCTGTGCAGCGGGCGGAAGACCGTGTTCCAGCGAATCATCACCGAGCCGCGGAGCGGGCAGCTGGCCGAACTGGGCGACGCCCACCACGGTGCGGCCAGCGATGTCACCGAGCTGGTCCGAGTGCGCGACCGCGAATGTCGTCGCCCCGGGTGCACCAGGCCGGCTCAGCTCACCGAACTCGAACTCTGCGAGCACCACGACGGCCGGAGCGAGGGCGCGCAGATCGGCATGTGCTCAGCCGACCACAATCTCCAGACCGTCCGTGGTTGGCGTCATCGACTGGAGGCCGACGGGTCGCTCACCATCACCACGCCCAGCGGCGAGACACACAGCAGCACACCGGAGCCACTGCACGAACCGCGCGACGTTCCCGCCGCGACCAACACAAACCAGGGTCGACCATACTGCCGGTGCGCGTGACGATCAGCGCTCGCGAGTCACATCGCTTGCCTTCCGCCGCGCTCGTCGGATCCTCGCGCCAATGTGGGTAGACAAAACGGAAAGGAAACTGGACAAAAGTGTGCGCTAGATGCACAAATCCCACGACGGCCTTTGAAAGTCACCACGCGGACGCAGTGCAAACACCGAGCAATACAGCGAACCGCGAGCAGCCAACGTGAACGATTCCGACGACAACGCACACCCGTCTCGCGGCGCGAGCCTGCGACAAATGGCCGCACGAGTGCCCACCAACTGAACCAGGCACACCAGTTCGCCGAACGACCTGCGTTCATTCGGTGGATGTACCCGCACAACAACGGGGCGGACACTGAGCACGAGGTGTGGTGATGTTGCCATGCCCGCTGACGCCAGCCCACCTACCCACACGCCCGGCGAAAGGAGACCAAGGCCGGTCAAGTAGAGACAGCAGCATTCACCGAAGCCACTCATCGAGCCGGTATGGACCAAAGGCGCCTCGGCAGTGGACCACCGGCACCAACAGGTCGGCGGCCAACTGGTTCAACTTGCGACACACGCACAATGACGTGCATCCAATTTCCGATGTCTGCCCCTAATATTGACGGCCGAACTATTCGCTTCTGCAACTCCAATGCGCCGTTGATAACACTGTTGGCATGGGGCAAGTAACGCACTACAATCGAGCTGCGGTCGGCGAACAACCGCTTCGCTCGGTCCCGACCTCCCCGGCGAACGAATTAGTTCATCGCGACCGCCTGAGTGCTTTTCGGAGATTATCGACACAACTTCTCGGCCCTCTCGCCCGGGAAGTGAGGTCGTCTCCGCCGGAAGGAGCGTTCGTGTCCTCGTGCAAAATGGCCGTCGGTCACTCGCAGTCGACCTCGGCCCGCACCAAAGAGCATGCGGCCTGCCCGAAGGACCTCAGCGTCTACAACCTCATGCTACGCCCCGCGGCGGCGCGAGAACTCTTGACGACGCTGGCTGAGCGCGGCCCGGTGCACTGGGACCCTTATGTGTCAGCTTGGCTGGTCTGTGGCGCGGAGGAAGTGTCCTTGGTACTGGCGAACGAACGGTTCTCGTCAAAACGGCTCAACGCTGGCCCCGACAGCAGGCCGCCCACCGGCGCGGACGAATCCACTATGGACGCGGTGGTGGCGCGCATGATGCTGTTGAGGGACGGGTCCGAGCACCTGCGGTTGAAAAGGGTCGCCCGAGCCGTGCTCTCTCCACAACGGATTCAGGCCCTCGAGCCGTCGATGCGTGAGCTGGCCGCGGAACTGCTGCCACTGGACAGGCCAGGTGATCTCGACTTCGTGGCGGAGGTGGCGAAGGAATTTCCGTTGCGGGTGCTGGGCAAGCTGCTCGGCATCGACGAGTCCGACCTGGACATGGTGCTCGCCGGATCCGACGCGATCACGGCGATCGTCAGCGGGCTGGACCACACGGTCGATCCCGAGATCCACCGTCGCGCCCGCACTCTGTACGAATACGCACTCCGGCTCGTCCGCGAACGGCGGGAGAAGTCCGGTGAGGACGGGATCAGCGCGCTTGTGCGCGCGGCCGACGAAGAGGGGCTCGACGACGTCGACACCGCCTCCAACCTGGTCATGCTGATCGCGTCCGGGCACCAGACCATGCCCGGCTTCCTCTCCATCTCGATGCACAACGCTCTGACCTCACAAGGAACATCCGCCTTCGAGGTGGATCGGGCGCTTGCCCAGGTCACCCCTTCCCGTTTTGTCGGCCGGGTCGCGACGGCGGACATCGAGGTGGGTGGCTGCCGGATCCGTGCTGGTGACAAGGTTCTCGTCCTGCTGGCCGCGGCGAACTGGCGGTCGAACTCGTCCGGCAAGGGAGCGCGCCACCTGGCCTTCGGCTACGGGCGCCATCGGTGCGCCGGAGCCGCGATGGCCGAGCTCGAAGGTTCAGTGATGTTCGAGCGGATGGCCGAGGCCGTACACGCGGGCGCCCGCCTGGTCGGCACCGGTCTCGAGTGGAACGGTGATGCGAACCTGCCGTCGCTGACCAAGCTGCCGATCCGTATCGCCAGGTCAACCGCACCGTTGTCCGATCGGTGAGCCCTGTGCGCATTGGGATAGTGGGCGCGGGAGCCGCTGGAGCGAGTGTGCTGGACATGCTGGTGCGAGAGCTTCAGCCGGACACGCCCTTCGCGCGAGCACCCGAGATCACCGTCTTCGACCCGAGCATGCGCTTCGGCCCTGGGCGCGCATACCTGCCAGGAAGCGAGAAAGCCCTGCTCAACCTGCCTGCCCGGATGATGTCGGTGCGGCTTGGTGAGCCCGGGCACTTCGTGGAGTGGCTGGAGAAAGACGGCCGAGCGCCACTGTCAGGCGACGAGTTCCTGCCTCGTAGTGTCTACGCGCGCTACCTGGAGGATGTCGTTGCCGACGCGGTCACGACCGGCCGTCAGCGAGGTTTTCAGGCGAAGCTGGTGGGCGACCGGGCCGACTCGCTGGTTCGAGAGTCCGATGTGTTCAGGGTGCGCACCGCGACTGCCGAAGTGCACCAGTTCGATGCGGTCTTCCTGTGCCCAGGGACAACCGAGCCGGTGGACACCTACGGCCTGACGGGACGACCCGGGTTTGTGCCTGATCCGTATCCACTCGGGAAGACAGTGGCACAGATCAACCGCGGCGAGACGGTAGCCGTACTGGGTACGGGCCTCACCGCCATCGACTTTGTCCTGGAACTGGCTGCTTCAGGGCATCAAGGACAAATACTGGCCGTCTCGCGAAGTGGCTATCTGCCCAGCGTCCGGTATGCCAGCTCGGGGCCGGAGCTGGCGGTGACGAGTAGCGACACGGTCGTCTCCCTCGTTGAACAGCGAGGACACCTGTCCTTACTAGACATCTACCGGTTGCTGCGTGCGGAGTTCCGCGCGCACGGCGTGCCGATGTCCGATCTGTGGCGCGAACTGCGCAACCAGGAGACACCGGAGAGACGCTTTCTCCGCCACGTTGAAGAAGCCCGTGATGGCAGGCCTTGGCATTTGGTGCTCGTTGCCGTCGCCCGGCACCTTGCCGACAAGGCGTGGCCGCTGTTCGACGACACCACACGAGCCGCCTTCATCCAGCAGTGGCATGGCGTCTGTGCCCGGTTGTGCGCACCCATGCCCCAAGAATCGGCTGCCGAGTTGGCGAGACTCATGCAGACCAGACAGCTCCGCCTCGTTGGTGGCGTGGAGAAGGTGACCGCCACGGAAGATGACTTCCTGGTTGAGGCCGGGCCGAACCGGTACGTTGCCGATCGCGTGGTCAACTCGGCACGACCGCGCGTACCGGTACTCCCGCGCCGGGCCAGGCAGTTGATCGGCTCGATGGTCCACAGCGGATTGGCCGTGCCGCACCCGTTCGGCGGCATCCGCATCGACGCGGGCACCGGGTTGGTGTGCGATGCCACCGGATCCGCGGTGCCCGGCTTGTACGCGCTCGGCGAGTTGACAGTCGGCGAGCGTTATGTGGAGACGACGATTCTCGGCGCCATCGTCCGCCGCGCCGCGCAGGCGGTGCGGCACCTCCTCGACCGTGACCCGGCATTGAGACAGGAGTGACCATGATTTCGTGCGTCGGCGTGGCCGACCGGACCGTTGGCGAACTCATCGAACGGCGGATGCGCGCACAAGGCGACCGCCCGTGCGTGTCCGCGGTGGACGGTGACCTCACCTACGCCCAGTTCGACACGTTGGTCGAAGCGGTCGCCGCCCAGTTGACCAGGCGGAACCTCGTTCGCGGCGAGTTGGTCGCGGTCGCGATACCGCGCTCGGCGTTGAGCGTCGCGGCCGCGCTCGCGGTCTGGCGCGCCGGCGGCGCGTTCCTGCTGGTTGAACCGACGCTGCCGGAACTGCGCCGCAACGAACTGATCCGGGATGCCGGTGTCCGGCTCGTGGTGGCTGCCGCGGAGCAGTTCGGTGACGCGGTGCGAATCACCGAGAACGACGAATGGTGCTGCCCGGCAGAGGTGACGGACCCGGCGGAACTGGCTTATGTCGTCTACACCTCCGGTTCCACCGGCAAGCCGAAGGGGGTTCTCGGCCGCCACTCCGCATTGCTGCCCGTGGTCCGGACGGCCGAGCGGCATTTCGGGCTGCGAGCAGACGACCGGGTGGCCATGCTCGCACCGCAGCACGTCGAAGCGGCGCTCTTCGAGATGCTCGCGACGCTGGCGTTGGGCGCGCACCTTTGCATACCCAATGAACAGCAGCGATTGCCCGGGCCCGAGCTGGACTGCTTTCTGCGGGAGAACCAGGTGAGCGCGCTGGTCGCGACGCCGTCGCGGTTGCGCGAGATGAACCCGGACCTTTTCCCCGCACTTCGGGTGGTGATCTGCGGGGGCGAGGACCTGCCGCCGGATGTCGCCCGGCGCTGGGCGTTCGGGCGCACGCTCCTCAACAGCTATGGCGTGTCGGAAGCGACGATCGCCAGCACCTACGTCGAGATCGACCCGGACGAGACGGCGCGCGTTCCCATCGGGCGGACCTGCGACGGTAGCGAGATCGCCGTGCTGGACGACGCACTGCGGCCGGTCCCCGACGGCATGCCCGGCGAACTGTTCATCGGCGGCGACGGCGTCACGCTGGGCTATCTGGGACGACCCGAGCTGACCGCGGAGCGGTTCGTCGAAGTCGGCGGCCGGCGCATGTACCGCACCGGCGACCGTGGTGTGCGTGAGGCGGACGGCCTGCTCTACTTCCTCGGGCGCACTGACGACCAGGTCCAGATCGGTGGCTTCCGGGTTGAACTCGGCGAGGTCCGCGCCGTGTTGCGGGCACACCCGGCAGTCCGTGACTGCGCTGTGCGCGAGGACGACGGGCGGCTCGTGGCGTACGTGGTCGGCGGGGTGGATTCGGACGACACGGGGCTGCGCCGGTGGTTGTCCGAGCGGCTGCCCTCCTACATGGTCCCGACCTGGTTCATCGCGGTCGACGAACTGCCGTTGACCTCGTGGGGCAAGGTCGATCCCACCGCACTGCGCCTGCCCGCCGGGTTCACCGCGCGGAACGACGACGGTGGGACGCTCAGCGAGACGCAGGCCGCGCTCGGCGAGATCGCGGCGGACCTGCTTGGCATGGAGCGGTTCGATTCGGCGGACGTGCGGGCCGACCTCTTCCTGCTCGGCATGACGTCTTCGCTGATCACCCACTTCGTCCGCCGGATCGCCGTCGACCTCGGCACCGAGTTGAGCCCGGTCGACGTGTTCGAGCGGCCGACGGTTGCCGAGCTGGCCGGCGTTGTCGACCGGAACGAGAAAAGCTGATGGCGCCCGGGCACGAAGGGCCTTGGTTTCCCCAGGTCGACCGGCAGGCGGCGCCTGCCGTCCGGTTGGTCTGCGTTGGCGGGGCCGGCACGGGCGCCTCGCAGTTCGCCGCGTGGTCGAAGGGACTGCCAGAATCGATCGAAGTCTGGCCGGTTCTGCTGCCTGGACGCGAACGCCGGATCCGGGAGAAACCGCTGCGGCGGATCGACCGGATCGCCGACGAGTTGCTCGCGGAGCTGGTTCAACGTGGTGCACAAGGTGGACCGCACTGGGCCTTCTTCGGGCACAGCTTCGGCGCGCTGGTCGCCTACGAAACGGCACGGCGGGCGCTGAACACCACGGACCTGACCGTGGACGGGCTCATCGCGTGCTCGATGCCCGCGCCGCACCTACAGGCCGATCGGCTGCCCGTCGCCTCCGACGACGACGGTGCGCTGCTGGACTGGGTCCGGGCGTCCGGCGGAGTGGACGACGTGCTGCTCGGCGACGCACGTTTCGCGAGCTGGCTGGCTGCCGATCTGCGCGCGACGCTGGACTGCCGCCGGTCGTACCAGTTGGACCGGCCGGTGCCGCTGGGCTGTCCGGTGCTGGTCGCCTCCGGTGACGACGATCCTCAGGTCAACCAGCACGACCTCGACCAGTGGCGGCACTACACGACGGCCGCGTTCGAACAGGTCACGGTCGGGAGCGGGCACTTCTTCCTGCGAAGCCAACAGGACGCGCTGCTGGAGCTGGTTCGCGACCGGCTCGCCCGGTGGCACTCCGCGCGATCCAGCAGTTCGTGAAGGGAACGGCCCATGACGCGAGAAAGCACCCGTCCCCCGGTGGCGCCCGGCGGCCGGCCGGTGGTCGGGCACGCGCTGCGGTTGTTTCGGCGGCCACTCGAGTTCGTCGACCGGCAGCGGGCCTGCGGCGATGTCGTTTCGTTCCGCCTCGGGCGGGAGCCGGCGTTCCTGGTGAACAGCCCCGCGACGGTGCGCGAGTTGCTCGTCGAGCACAACCAGGTGACCAAGAACGGCGTGCTCTTCGAGAAGCTCAAGGTGCTCGGCGGGGACGGCATCGGCAGTTCGTGGGGCGAGCCGCACCGGCAGCGGCGCCGCATGCTCGCGCCGCTGTTCACCCAGGAACGCGTCACCGGATACGCGAGCACGATGCGCGCGGCGGCCGAAGAGCAGACGTCGAACTGGTTGGACGGCGCGCCGCTCGAACTGGGCCGCGAGCTGAACGAGGTCGCCGCCGCCATCCTGGTTCGGTGCATGTTCGCCTCGGACGCGGGCAGCGCGGCCGCGCGCGAAGCCGCGCGCTGGTTGCCGATCGTGTTCCGCGGGGTGGGCAAGCGGGCGTATGCGCCGACGGGCCTGCTGTACGCGCTGCCGACCCGGTCCAACCGGTTGTACACGGAAGCGGGCAAGCGGGTGCACGCGCTGATCGACGAGGTCATCGCGGTCTACCGGGCGGAGGGCACGACGGGCCGGGACATGCTGTCCGCGCTGCTCCGGGCACGCGACCCCGAGTCCGGGGAAACGCTCACCGACCAGCAGGTCCACGACGAGGTGATGACCATGTTCTTCGTCGGCACCGAGGTTTCCTCGGCGGCGCTGGGCTGGTTGTTCCTCCAGTTGGACCGGTATCCCGAGGTGGCGGACCGGGTGTACCGCGAATTCGACGAGGTGCTCGGCGACCGGCCCGTCGAGTTCGACGACCTGCCGAAACTCGAATACGTCGCGCGCGTGGTCCACGAGACCCTGCGGTTGTACCCGCCGGGCTGGCTGTTCCCGCGCATCCCGACGGTCGACATCGAGGTGGGCGGCTACACGATCCCGGCCGGGGCGAACGTGTTCTACAGCCCGTACGTGCTGCACCGCGACCCTCGGTTGTTCCCCGAGCCCGACCGGTTCGACCCCGATCGCTGGCTGCCGGACCGAGCCGAGCAGGTGCCGCGCGGGGCGTTCATCCCGTACGGCGAGGGCGTGCGCGTGTGCATGGGCGGGTCGTTCGCGGCGGCGGAGATGCTGATCGTGCTCGCGGTGATCCTGCGTCGCTGGCGGCTGCCGTTGCGACCGGGTGCGCGCGTGCGACCGGTCGCGTCGACCACGCTGCACCCCGACCACCTGCCGGTGGTGGCACGCCGGCGTCAGGGCTTGCGCGCGACGACGGCGTAGTGGCCGGAACGCTCGGGGTCGGCTGCCGGCGGGCCGCCCAGTTCGGGACGCCACTTCGCGGTGAGCACGACGCCGGGCGCCACCGGTTCGAGGCCGCCCAGCAAGCCGGTGATCTGCTCGGCGGACCGCAGCGTGATCGGCGATGCGGTTTCGGCGAAATACTCCACCGCCGCGGCCATTTCGTCTTCCATGTTCTGCGACGTGAAATGGGTCATCGCGAGCAGACTTCCCGGCACGACCGCATCCGCATAACTCGAAATCAGCCCGGCGGGATCGGCGGAATCCGGAATGTACTGGACAACACCGAGCAGAAAGAGCGCGACCGGATGGTCGAAATCGAGCAGTGAGCGGGTCACCGGGTGCGCGACGACCGCGGCGGCGTCGCGCAGGTCGGCGCGCAGGATGGTGGCGCGCGGGTTGTCGGCCAGCAGGATCTCGCTGTGCGCCACGGCGATCGGGTCGTTGTCCACGTAGACCACTCGGCACGACCAGTCCAACTCCTGGGCGACTTCGTGCACGTTTCCGGAGGACGGGATGCCAGAACCAAGGTCGAGGAACTGGCGCACGCCGGCCTCGACGCAGAACCGCACCGCGCGACGCAGGAAATTCCGGTTGAGCCTGGCCATCTCACGGAACGGGCCCACCTTGGCGAGGCGTTCGCCGACGGCGCGGTCCGCCGGGAAGTTCAGCGAGCCACCCAGCATGTAGTCGTATACGCGGGCCAGCGCCGGTTTGGTGATGTCGACACCGGCCGCCGCCCAATCCACCGAATCCGCCATCCGCGCACCTCTCGCCCGGCCGGAAGAAAACGCACAAATGCCGGTAGCGGATTCTAAAATGACGCGGAGGCCGCTCAGTAGGCCATTCGGCCGCTGATTGTAGGGTGGGCCCATGGAGAGCTTGCGGCTGATCGACCAGTGGCCGGTGGACAACGCGGCAGCGGCGGTGCTGCGCGCCGACGGCACGGTGGCCGGGCGCCACGGCGACACGGGCCGGGAGTTCGCCCTGGCCTCGGTGACCAAACCGCTCACCGCCTACGCGGCGCTGATCGCGATCGAAGAGGGCGTCGTCGAGCTGGACACGCCAGCCGGTCCACCTGGCGCGACCATTCGGCACCTGCTCGCTCACACCTCCGGCCTGGCCTTCGACACGCACAAGACGATGGCCGAGCCCGGGAACCGCCGGATCTACTCGAACACCGGGTTCGAGCAGCTCACCGACGCGCTGACCGAGCACTCGGGCATCCCGTTCGCCACCTACTTGGCCCAGGCGCTGCTCGAACCGCTGGGCATGGCGGACACCCGCCTCGAGGGCTCCCCCGCCGCCGGCGCGGTGTCCACCCTGGACGACATGATCCGGTTCGCCGCGGAGGTCCAGCAGCCGAAACTGCTCGACGCGTCGACCGTCGCGGAGGCGACCTCCGTGGTCTTTCCCGGGCTGACCGGGGTGCTGCCCGGGTACGGCAACCAGAAGCCGAACGACTGGGGACTCGGCTTCGAGATCCGCGACCACAAGAGCCCGCATTGGACGGGTTCGGGTAGCTCGCCCCGCACGTTCGGCCACTTCGGCCAGTCCGGCACGTTCCTCTGGTTCGACCCGGACGCCGGTGCCGCGTGTGTCGCGCTGGCTGACCGCGCGTTCGGCCCGTGGGCGATCGAGGCCTGGCCGCCCTTCACCGACGCCGTGCTCGCGGAGCTGGGCGGGAGCTAGGGCTCCATCACCCGGATCGGACGACCGGCCTGGTAGGCGGCGATGTCCTCGACGGCATCGCCGTAGAAGACTTCGTAGACCTCGCGCGTGACGTAGCCGATGTGCGGGGTGAGCACCGCGTTGTCCAGCTCGCGGATCGGGTGGTCGGCGGCCAGCGGCTCCTTGTCGTAGACGTCGATCGCGGCCGCGCGGATCGTCCTGCCGCGCAGGGCGTCGAGCAGGGCGGCCTCGTCGACGATCGGGCCGCGCGAGGTGTTGACCAGCAGCGCGGTCGGCTTCATCAGCGCGAACTCCGCGGCCCCGACCAGCCCGCGCGACCGCTCGCTGAGCACCAGGTGCACCGACAGCACGTCCGACTGGCGGAACAGGTCGTCCTTGCTCACCGCGGTGACCCCGTGCTCGGCGGCGCGTTCCTGCGTCAGGTTCTGGCTCCAGGCGATGGTCTCCATGCCGAACGCCTGCCCGATCTTCGCCACGCGGGCACCGAGCCTGCCCAGCCCGAGCAGGCCGAGCGTCTTGCCGTGCAGCCCGGTGCCGACGGTGCGCTGCCAGCCGCCGTCGCGCACCGACTGGAACTCGGCGGGCAGGTTGCGGGAGGCGGCGAGGATGAGCGCCCAGGTGTGCTCGGCCGTCGGGTGCGCGATGTAGCCGGTGGACGACACCACCACGCCCAGCCGGTTGGCCGCGGCCACGTCGATCGCCGCGTTCCGGTGGCCGGTGCTCACCAGGAGTTTCAGCTCGGGCAGCCGGGACAGCAACGCCTCGTCGAAGCGCGTGCGCTCCCGCATCGCCACCACCACCTCGGCCCCGGCGAGCCGCCGGACCAACTCCTCCCGGTCATCGATGTGCTCGGTGAACACCTCGATCTCGGCCCCGAGTGAGTCCCAGTCGGCGAAGCTCAGCGCGACGTTCTGGTAGTCGTCCAGGATGGCGATCTTCATGCCGGTCAGGCTAACCCCCGGCTCAGAACCACCGGGGTACCAGCACGTCGACCCGCACCAGGTGGTGGTCGGAGACGTCGTTGAGCCTGGCCAGCGGCGAGTCCGGCAGCGGCCAGAACACCTCGGCGCGCCACGGGAGCAGCCCGTGCGACGGCAGCACGTAGTCGACGCGGAGGTTGCCGGGCGTGTTGTCGGCGAAGTCACCGGTGTCGAGGAAGGCGGGGCCGCGGTGCGTGGCGTTCGCGCCGCCCTGCTCGCGCGCGGCCTGCGCGCCACCGAGGCTGCCCGGGTGCGGGTCGATCACACGCGGCGCTTGCAGCAGGCGCTCGATCCCGCCGTCGATGCCGTCACCGTCGTACTGGTCGGCGTTGTTGTCCCCGGCCACGACGAACCGGTCGCGCGGGCCGAGCCCACCGCGGCCGCCGCGGTCGTCGTAGATGTACGCGCCCTTGCCCGGCGTGACGTAGTCCGCCCAGAACCGGACCTCGTCGTGGTTCTTCGTGCCGTTGCGGTCCTCCGGTCCGTCGAACACCGGCGGCGTCGGGTGGGAGACCAGGAAGTGCACGTCCGAGCCGGCGACGCGGACCGGGAGGTCCCAGTGGGACTTCGACGACAGGCGCAGCACGTCGAGGATCTCCGGCGAGTACCAGTCGCCCTTCGCCGGCGTGGCCGGGTCGTCCGGCAGCAGCGCGCCCGGCATGTCGGCCCAGCGGAACCGCTGGAAGGTGCGTGCCGCGGCGGTGTCGATCGGGTACTTCGACAGCACGAGCATGCCGTACTGGCCTTCGAACGTGCCGAAGCCGTGGGCGTCGTTGCCACCCTCGACCTTGCCGTTCCGGTCCAGGTCGAACCCGGTGGACACGCCGGTGTTGGACGGCGCGGTGAACGCGTACGGGTAGTCGATCGGCGCCGCGCCGTTCTGCCCGATGTTCAGGTAGTTCCGCCGGAACAGGTCGGCGGCGGCGTTGCCGGGCACGTAGTCGAACTCGTTGACCAGCAGCACGTCGGGCCGGTTGCGCTGGATGACCTCGGCGGCTTCGCGGGCCTGCGCGTTGTCCGGAGTGGACAGGTCGGCGACCAGCTGCCCGGCCTGCGCGCGGTTCAGCGACGCGTTGAACGTGGCGAACCGGACGCTCTTGGCCGCGGTCGAATCCGCGGTCGCTGGGGCGCCTGCCGCGACCAGAGCGGTCGCCGCGAGTACGGACGTCAAGATCCACCTGGATCGCTGCACGGTGTTACCTCCCGGGGTCGGCGTCACCCTAAGCGAAGGAAGCGGGGTGAAACAGCACCCGGGAGGTGAACACTCGTTCCTACGACGGAGTGAGCGCGCGGAAGTAGAGGAAGCGCGGCGTGGTGGTGAGCGAGGCGTACGCCCGTGGCGCGACCTCGCGGCATTCCGGCAGGGGCATCGGCTCGTCGATGACGTCCACGGTGAAGCCGGCCGCCCGCAGCGCGCCGAAGGTCTGGCTCAGCGGACGGCGGTAGAACCGCACGTCGACCTCGCGGCCGCCGAGCGGGAACTGGTCGGTCACCTGCTCGCGGCGGAAGTAGTCGGGCCGGTCGAACCAGTGCCAGTCCTCGGGGTGGTGCACCGACATGACCAGGGCGCCGCCCGGGCGCAGCACCCGCCGGATCTCGGCGAGCACCGGCCCCCAGTCCTCCAGGTAGTGCAGCACCAGCGACGCGGTCACCAGGTCGAACGCGCCGTCGTCGAAGGCGAGCGGTTCAGCCAGGTCGCCCTGCTCGAACCGGGCGCGGTCGCCGAACTCGCGTTTCGCCACGTCGACCATCGCGGGGCTGCCGTCGAGACCGGTCACGTCGGCGCCGCGCTCGGCGAGCGCGGCGGTGAGATGCCCGGCGGCGCAGCCGACGTCGAGCACGCGGCACCCGTCAACGTCGCCTGCCAGCCTCAGGATCGCGGGCCGGTCGTACAGCTCCTGGTACGGATTGGACCGCGCGTGCTCCGCGTAGTCCGCGGCGAAGTTGTCGTACTGGTCGTGCGGGGTGGACGGCACGGGCTCGCGGCGCGACACCGCCTCGCCGAGCGCGCGGCTCATGATCTCGTCGACCACGTCGTTCTTGGCGTCGGCGTAGTTCTGGATGTACTTCCACTTCCGCGCGGCGAGCTCCCGCTTCGTGGCGGCGTAGAGCTCGCGGTCGTCCTGGTTGGACCGCAGGCGGTCGCGGAAGACCCGGTACCGTTCGATCTCCTTGGTGTCGGGTGAGTAGACGTGCAGATTGATGTTCGTGTCCGGGCCCTTGAACGCGCGGTGCTTCTCCCAGTCGGGTTCGCGGATCTTGAGCACGTAGCCGGCGGCTTCCAGGCGCGGGACGTAGGCGTCCTCGTCGTCGGAGTCGGGCACCACGAGCAGGATGTCGATGATCGGCTTGGCGCACAGGCCGGGCACGGAGGTCGAGCCGACGTGTTCGATCAGCACGACCGTGTCCCCCAGTACCTGTCTGATGCGGGCGGCCTCGCGCTCGTACAGCGCGGGCCACGTGGGGTCGTATTCGGCGAGCGTGATGGTGGAGTTGAGCACCGGCGGCTTGTCCACCCAGGCGGCTTCCACGTCGGAATCGGAGTACTTTTCGCGATCCGGTTTCGGCATGACTGGCTTGGTTCCTTCCTCAAGGCAGTCCGCCAACGTAACTCAGCCCAGTGGCAGCGGCAAGATCTTTCCGGTCGCCTCGCGGAGGGCGTCGCGCATGGCCTCGCGCGGCGCGGTCCGCCCGGTGATGTGCTCGAACTGCCGGAACGCTTGGTGCAGCAACATGTCCAGCCCGGTGGCCAGGCGGCCGCCCCGCGCGGCGACCGCGTCGGCGAGCGGCGTCGGCCACGGGTGGTAGATGACGTCCAGCAGGCACGACGCGCTCGCCAGCTCCGCCAGGTGCGGCTCGATCGCGGCCGGTGGCACGGTGTTGACCAGGACGTCCGCCTTCGCGACCGCGTCGCCGAAGTCGGTTTCGGACCAGCGCGAGACGTCCACGGCGACGCCGGCGCGTTCAGCCGCTTCGACCGTCTCCCCCGCCCTGGCCGGGTCGCGGACGATCAACCGCACCGAGCGCACGCCGAGTTCAGCCAGCGCGACCACGGTCGCCGCCGCGGTGCCGCCCGCGCCGAGCACCACCCCGGTGTCCCCGCTCGCCGGCTGGTAGCCGCCCGCGGCGAGCAGGGCGCCGGTCACGCCGTCGACGTCGGTGCAGTCGGCGAACCAGCGGCCGTCGCGGCGGACGAGCGTGTTGATCGCACCGACCGCGCGGCCGCGTTCGGTCACCTCGTCGGCGAGTGCGAGCGCGGCGCGCTTGCCGGGCATGGTCACCGAGAACCCGGCCCATTCGGGACCGAGGTCGCGGATGAACGCGGGCAGGCCGTCGGCGTCCACTTCGATCCGGTCGTAGCGCCAGCCGTCCATGCCGAGCGCCGCGTAGCCCGCACCGTGCAGCACGGGCGACAGCGAATGCGAGACCGGTTTGCCGAGGATCCCGGACCGGTACGGCTCAGTAGGCACCGCGTTCCTTCGCGAGGTTCCTGTTCTGGTTGTGCTCTTCGAGGGTTTCGGCGAAGCAGGACAGCCCGTTCTTCTCGCACTTGACGAAGAACAGCATCTCGCCCTCGGCCGGTTTCGCGGCCGCGTCGATGGCTTCCTTGCTGGCCGACGAGATCGGCCCCGGGGTCAGGCCCTTGTTCTGGTAGGTGTTGTACGCACCGGCCTTCGCCCGGTCCTCCGGCGTGGTGGTCACGATCGGCCGGTCGAGCACGTAGTTGATGGTCGAGTCCATCTCCAGGCGCATGTTGTCCTCGAGCCGGTTGTAGATCACCCGCGCGATCTTCGTGAAGTCCTGCTGGACCCCTTCGCGCTCCACGATCGAGGCGATCACCAGGATCTCGTACGGCGACTTCCCGGTACCGTCGGCGATCTTCGGCAGGCCGGCCGCCTGGAGGCGGACGGTCGACACCTTCAGCACCTCGGTGAGCAGCTGGGTGGCGTCCCAGCCGGGCTTCACGTCGTACACGCCGGGCTGGATGAGCCCTTCGAGGCGTCGTTTCGGTTCGACCTTGCCCGCGCCCTCGCGCGCCCAGTCGGGCACGCCGAGCGTGGCCAGGTCGGCGGTTTCGGACACCCTGCGCAGTTCCTCGACCGGAACGCAGGTGCTCGCGCCGTTGACCGTCGCGCAGGACGCCTTCGACAGCAGTGCGAACACGCCGTCGGTGACCTTGCCGTCGGGCTGGGTGATGTCGTCGAGCTGCGTGCCGCCGCGGATCTGCAGGATGCCCTTGCGCGAAGCGGGGTCGACCAGCTTGCCCACCGCGCTGCTGCCCGACATCTTCGTTTTCATCTGGTAGTAGCCGGGCTGGATGCTGCGGACCTTCGACTCGTCCTCGGCGGCCTCGACGAAGGCCTTCTGGCTGGCGACCACGCCGGCCTGGGTCATCTTCGTGGCGATCGCGTTGGTGGAGTCGCCCTCGGCAACCTCGACCAGCACGTCGGTCTCGCCGGTGCCCTCGAAGTCGTCGTAGCCGAACCCGAGCAGTTCCTGCGCGCCGAACCAGGCCGCACCCCCGACCACGACGATCACCAGGATCGCGGCGATCCAGCCGAACGCGCGCTTGCCGCGCTTGCGGCGCGGAGGCGGGCCGTCGGGCGGTTCCTCGCCGATGCGCTCCGGTGCCGCCCGGTCTTCGTCGTCGTAGTCGGCGTACTCGTCTTCGTCGTAGTAGTCGTCGTCGTAGAACTCGTCGTCGGTGAAGCTCTCGTACTCGTCGCGGTCACGGCGGCGGTCGTCGAATTCGGGCACCGGTTCAGGGTCCGGTTCGCGGGCGTATCGCGCCACCTGATCGGCGTCGATCACCTCGGTCGGGCGATCGTCCGGTGCGGGCTGCGGCGGGGCCGGGGGCGGGGTGGGGCGGCGCCGCGGCGGGGGCGGCGCCGGGGTCTCGGCCCGCGGCGGCGGGGGGACCTCGGCCCGAGGGGGCGGCGCGGGCGTCTCGGCACGCGGCGGCGGCGCGGCAGGCTCGGCCCGCGGGCGTCGAACTGGTTGAACCGGCGGGCGCGCGCTCGCGCGGCGCGGCGGCTGCGGTTCCGCCGCGGCGGGAACGCCGAGCTGCGGCGTGGCGAGCGAATCCTCGTCGGCATCGACGTAGCGGTGGCGGCGCCGCGGGGGCGCGGGCTCGGGGCGTGAGGGCGGTTCCTCGGCTCGCAGGCGCCGGCGACCACCGCCTTCGCGAGGCGGTGGCATGCGGGCTTCGCCGTCGCGGCGGACCGGCTCGTCCTGCTCGCGCAACCGCCGGCGGCCGCCGGCACGCGGCTGGACAGTCTCGGGCGGCACCTCGGCCTCCCGCCGCCGTCGTCTGCCGCCGCCTTCAGGTACCCCGGGAGACTCGCTCCTCACGACTCACCCTTCCGCGCGCGGAACGCCGCACGCCCGTCCAGCCAGCCTTGGAGAATCTCGACGGCGGCCGCCTGATCGACCACCGCGCGCTGCTTGCGGCCCTTGACGCCGCGCTGGGAAAGCATGCGCGACGCGGTCACCGTGGTCAGCCGCTCATCGGCGTAACGCACCGGGACCGGCGCCACCCGCGCCGCGAGCAGTTCACCGTATTCGACCGCGATGGCGGCGGCGGAGCCGTGCCGGTCCGCGAGCGTTCTCGGCAGTCCCACGATCACCTCGACCACCTCGTGCTCGGCCACCAGGGCCGCCAGCTGCTCAACGTCACCATTGTCTGCCGCATCACGCGACAGGGTAACCAGTGGAGAGGCGAGCAGGGGCGCCGGATCACTGAGCGCGACACCGACCCGGACCGAGCCGACATCAACGGCAAGCCGGCGGCCGGCCCCGGGATCCTGCTCCCCGGGCCGGTCCGCCTTACGCTGGGTCACCCGCCGGTTACCGCGGCGCGAAGCGCCTCGATCGCCTTGGCCACGCCGGCCGGGTTCGAGCCGCCGCCCTGGGCCATGTCCGGCTTGCCGCCGCCACGCCCGCCGATCGCCTCGGCGAACGACGGCACCAGCTTGCCCGCGGCGAAGCCCTTGTCCCGCGCCGCCGACGTGGTGGCGACGACAAAGCTGACCTTCTCCCCCGCCGGCGAGAACAACGCCACCACGCCCGGCCGGTTGCCGAGCCGGTTGCGGATCTCGGTGGCCAGCGCGCGCAGCCCGTTGCCGTCGATCCCGTCGAGTTGCTCGGCCACCACGCTGACCCCGCCGAGGTCGGCGGCCTTGGCCGCCAGCTCGCCGGCGGACCCCAGCACCTGGCGGGTCTTGAGCTGCTCGATCTCCTTCTCCGCCGAGCGCAGTCGCGTCAGCAGGTCCTCGATGCGCGACGGCAGCTGCTCGGTCGGCACCTTCAGCGAACCGGCCAGCTGCGAGACCAGCAGCTGCTCCTTGCGGACGTACCGCAGCGCGTCCGTGCCGACCAGCGCCTCGACGCGGTGCACGCCCGAGCCGATCGACGCGTCGGACACCAGCTTGACCAGGCCGAGCTGGCCGATGCGCTCGACGTGCGTGCCACCGCACAGCTCACGCGAGTACTCACCCATGTCGACCACGCGGACGTCGTTGCCGTACTTCTCGCCGAACAGCGCGACCGCGCCCAGTTCGAGCGCCTTGTCCTTGGTGGTGACGTAGCTCTGCACCTCGACGTCGGTCTGGAGGTAGTCGTTGACCTCCTCCTCGACCTCGGTCAGCACGTCGGCCGAGACCGGGCCCGCGGTGGTGAAGTCGAACCGCATGCGGCCCGGCGAGTTCAGCGAACCGGCCTGCGCCGCGCGCTTGCCGTAGGCGCCGCGCACCGCCGCGTGCACCAGGTGCGTGGCCGAGTGCGAGCGCTCGATCATCGACCGGCGGGCAGCGTCGACCGAACCGGTCAGCTCGGTGTCGAGCCCGAGTTCACCGGCGACGACCTCCGCGCGGTGCACGAACAGCCCCTGCACGACCTTCTGCACGTCGTGCACCTTCAGCTCGACGCCGGAGCCGATCAGCACACCGGTGTCGGCGACCTGGCCACCGCTTTCCGCGTAGAACGGCGTGCGGTCGAGCATGACCTCGACCTTCTGGCCGGCGCCGGCGCTGCGCACCGGCACACCGTCGGCGACCAGGCCGATCACCCTGGCGGTCGCCTGCAGGTCGGTGTAGCCGAGGAACTGCGTCTCGCCGTGCTGCTCGAGCACCTCGCGGTAGACCGACAGGTCGCCGTGCCCGCTCTTGCGGGCCGCCGCGTCGGCCTTCGCGCGCTGGCGCTGCTCCTCCATCAGCGTGCGGAAACCGTCCTCATCCACGGTCAGGCCCTGCTCGGCGGCCATCTCGAGGGTCAGGTCGATCGGGAAGCCGTAGGTGTCGTGCAGCTGGAACGCCTTGTCACCGGCGAGGATGCCGCCACCGGCCGACTTGGTCTCCTCGGCGGCGAGGTCGAAGATCCGCGACCCCGAGGTGAGCGTGGAGAGAAAGGCCTCTTCTTCGGTTTTGACCACGTCGGAGATACGGTCGAAATCGGCGACCAGTTCAGGGTAGGACGGGCCCATCGCGTCGCGGACCACGCCGGCGAACTCCGGCAGCACCGGCTCGTGCACGCCGAGCAGGCGCATCGAGCGCACGATGCGGCGGAGCAGGCGGCGCAGCACGTACCCGCGGCCGTCGTTGCCGGGGGTGACCCCGTCGCCGATCAGCATCACACCGGACCGCGCGTGGTCGGCGATCACGCGGAAGCGCACGTCGTCGGTGTGGTCGGCGCCGTAGCGGCGGCCGGAGAACTCCTCGGCGCGCGCGATCACCGGGCGCACCAGGTCGGTCTCGTAGACGTTCTCCACACCCTGCAGCAGGTAGGCGACGCGCTCGACGCCCATGCCGGTGTCGATGTTCTTCTTCGGCAACTCGCCGATCGGCGGGTGGCCGTACTTGGGGCTCTCCTCGCCCCGCACGTCCTGCATGAAGACGAGGTTCCAGATCTCCAGGTAGCGGTCCTCGTCGACGACCGGGCCGCCCTCGCGGCCGAACTGCGGGCCGCGGTCGTAGTAGATCTCCGAGCACGGCCCACCGGGACCGGGCACGCCCATGTCCCAGTAGTTGTCGCGGCCGTCGCGCGACTGGATGCGCTCCGACGGCACACCGGCGACCCGCTGCCACAGGCCGGCCGCCTCCGAGTCGTTCTCGTAGACGGTGACCCAGATGCGCTCGGGATCGAAGCCGAAGCCGCCGTCGTCCTGGGACTTGGTGATCAGCTCCCAGGCGTTCTCGATGGCGCCTTCCTTGAAGTAGTCGCCGAAGGAGAAGTTCCCGGCCATCTGGAAGAAGGTGTTGTGCCGGGTGGTCTTGCCGACCTCGTCGATGTCGCCGGTGCGCACGCACTTCTGGATGCTGGTGGCGCGCGGGTACGGCGGCGGCACCTCACCGAGGAAGTACGGCTTGAACTGGACCATGCCCGCGTTGACGAAGAGCAGGTTCGGGTCGTCCAGGATCAGCGAGGCGCTGGGCACCCTGGTGTGCCCGCGGCCCTCGAAATGGGCGAGGAAGCGCTTGTTGATCTCGTGTGTTTCCACTGGTCTTTCCTTGCGCTGGGGCTCGGCCGCGGGCAGGCGGCCACACGCCGAGCCGGGAACGGGGGCTGGCTGCGGCGGCGGAGGGTCCGGCGCGGCGTCGGCGGACGCGGCCCGGTCAGCCCTCCGCCCGGCGAGCTCGCCGGTCCGCGGCGTGCCTGCCCTGCGGCCGCGACGGCAGCCCGGCGCGGTCCTCGACCAGGTCGTTCAGTTCCTGCTCGCGCTCGTTCATCCCGGCGCGCACCTCCGCGCCGAAGGAGCCCACCGCGCCAGCGAGTTCGCGCACGGCGTCACCGAGGTTCGCCGCGACACCGGCCGGGGTGGCCTGCCGCGCGGTTTCGGTCGCCTTGCGCGAGATCGCGACGCCGGCGACCACTCCGACTCCGAGCCAGAACAGCCGCTTCATGACTTCCTGCTCCTCTTCCGGCCGCGCACCGGCTTCCCGTTCGCCTTGGCCCGGCGAGCCTTGACGGCCTTGCTGATGCCGTAGGACAGCGCCGCGGTCTTGACCAGCGGTCCGCCGAGCGTCGCGGTGAACACCGACGACAGCGCCGAAACGTTGCCGCTGACCGCCTGGGCGTTGGCGGTGATGCCGTCCACCCGCTCGAGCTGGGTGTTGACGTGGGTGATGGTCTGGTTGGCCCCGGTGAGCAGCGGGTCGGTGTTCTCGTGTGCCTTGCGGATGGCGATGGTCGCCTCGTCCAGCGTGCGGCCGAGCTTGAGCAACGGGATCGCCAGCAGCACCACCAGCACAACGAAGGCGCCTGCGGCGATGAGCGCGGCGATCTGCCCTGCCGACACGAGGTCCTCCTGGAATTTCGGGGCCAGCTGATTGCCGGTCAGGCTACCGTGCGTGGCTGTCCTCCACCGTACTGGCCCGGTGCTGTCCCAGCCGCCGCAGGAAGTCCGTGCTCTCCCGCACGCCGAGGGCCCGCGCGCGCAACGCGGTGAACTGTGCGGCGGCCTCGCGGACGGCCGCGGCGCGATCGCAGAACACGTCGCGCTCGATCCCGCCGGTGACCATCACCGCGGGCGCCGGGCGCGGGAAGAAGTGCAGCGTGACGGTGCGCCCGAGGAACGGGTGCGCGCCCGCGCCGAGCGGCAGCACGTGGATCTCGACGTTCGGCGCGGTCTCGTTCAACCAGCACAACCGCGCCAGCTGCGCGGCCATGACCGCTTCACCGCCGATCCCGGCGCGCAGTGCCGCTTCGCCGAGCACGCAGCGCAACCGCAGGCGCGGCCGGTCGGTGCGCTCGAGGCAGTCCTGGCGGCCGAGGTGGAGTTCAACCAGTTTGACCGGCCCCTCGGCGAGCAGGGCTTCGGTGTACCCGCGCACCTGCAGCACGGGCGGGATCAGTTCACCCGAGTAGTGGACGGTTTCGCGTGCCTGCGCTTCGAGGGCGAGCACGCGGCGCAGGTTCGCCGGGACGCGCACGGAGCCGTAGGTGCCGCGTGGCTTGCGACTGTGGGACGAGCGCGCGAACTGGATCAGCTCCTCGCGCTGGACCGGTCCGGCGCCGTAGCGCAGGAGGAGCTTCTCCAGCTCCGCCGGTTTCGCACCGGACCGCCCGAGTTCGAGGTCGCCGATCTTGGAGGTGGTGCAGCCGAGCAGTTCGGCCGCTTCACCGCGGGTGACGCCCGCCTGCTCGCGCATCCGGCGCAGCACGGCCGCGACCTGCACCCGTTCGGTGGGGAAGGGCTGGGACACGGCGTCACGGTAGCACAAGTGACCTATGCCACTACTCCGTGTGCTAGAACGCTGTTTGTCGAGACAACCGCACCGACGGGATGGCGCATGAAGCACGTGCACGCAGGCAAGGTCCGCGATCTGTACGAGTGGGAGGGCGACATCCTGCTCGTGGCGTCGGACCGCGTTTCCGTCTACGACGTGTCCCTGCCGACGCCGGTACCGGACAAGGGCAAGCTGCTCACCCAGCTGTCGGTGTGGTGGTTCGAGCACCTGCGCGACGTGGTGCCCAACCACCTGATCTCGGCCACCGACGTACCCGCCGAGTTCGCCGGGCGCGGTATCCGCTGCAAGCCGCTGAAGATGATCCAGGTCGAGTGCATCGCCCGCGGCCACCTGACCGGGCTCGGCCTGCGGGAGTACCAGCGCGACGGCGCGGTGTCCGGGATCCGCCTGCCCGAGGGCCTGGTCGAAGGCGACAAGCTGCCGGAGCCGATCTTCACGCCGACCACGAAGATCTCCGACACCGGGCACGACGAGTTCATGACCTTCGACGAGGTGGTCGCCGAGATCGGGGCGGACACCGCGGACCGCCTCCGCGAGGTGACCCTGGAGATCTACCGCCGGGGCGCCGAGCACGCCGCGTCGAAGGGCGTGATCATCGCGGACACCAAGCTGGAGTTCGGCTTCGACGCCGACGGCACGCTGACCCTCGGCGACGAGGTGCTCACCTCCGACTCGTCCCGCTTCTGGCCGGCCGACGAGTGGGAGCCGGGCCGCCCGCAGCGCTCGTTCGACAAGCAGTTCGTGCGCGACTGGTCGCTGACGACCGGCTGGGACAAGACCCCGCCCGGCCCGGAGATCCCGGCCGACGTGGTGGCCGCGACCAGGGCGAAGTACGTCGAGGTCTACGAGCGGATCACCGGGAACTCCTGGACCAGCTGACGTTCTTGTTCCGTTCACCCCGGTAGGCAAGGGTTCGGGCCATGTCTGAACTGTCACGCCGCCGGCTGCTGGCCACCTCCGGGGCCGCGCTCGCCGGCTCGCTGCTGCCGCCGTCCCTGCACGCCGCCATGGCCGCGCCGATGCGCCGGGGCCGCGGCCTCGGCGAGGTCGAGCACGTCATCGTGCTCATGCAGGAGAACCGCTCGTTCGACCACTACTACGGCACGCTGCGCGGGGTGCGCGGCTTCGGTGACACGCACCCGCTCCCGCTGCCCGGTGGTGGCGACGTGTTCCACCAGCCGAACCCGGCCGGCGGCGTGGTGCTGCCGTTCTCCCTGCGCGAGGGCGCGGCCAGGGCGGGTCGCGACCCGGACGACATCCAGTACCTCGGGGACCTCGACCACAGCTGGGGCGGCAGCGGCAAGGCGTGGGCCAGGGGCTGGAACAACGCGTGGATCGCGGCGAAGGGCGCGGCCACGATGACCTACTACGACCGCGCGGACATCGCGCTGCAGTACGAACTGGCCGACACGTTCACCATCTGCGACGCCTACCACTGCTCGATCTTCGGCTCCACCAACCCGAACCGGAACTTCCTGATGACCGGGACCACCGGGTTCGAGCCGAACGGCACGCGGGCGGTGACCAACGCGGCCTACTCGTACGACCACCCCGGTTATTCGTGGACGACCTACCCGGAGCGGTTGCAGGCCGCGGGGGTGTCATGGCGGATCTACCAGGAGTGGGACAACTTCACCGACAACGCGGTCGAGTACTTCGTGCCGTTCAAGAAGATCGGGCACAAGATCCTCGCCGCGGTGCCGGGCGGGTACCGCACCACCGAGGAGTTCTACTTCTCGCTGTTCGACAAGTCGCCCGAGGAGCAGAAGGCGCTGCTGGCGAAGTTCGAAGAAGGTCGCGCCAGGTTGACCGCCGCCGAGCGCGAGCTGTTCGACCGGGCGATGTTCCGCAGCGAGCCGGAGTCACTGGTCGGCAGGCTGCGCGCGGACATCGCGGCCGGCACGCTGCCGAAGGTCAGCTGGCTGGTGCCCTCGGCGGCGGACTCGGAACACCCTGGCGCGTCGACCCCGGTGGGCAGCGCGAACCTGATCTACGACGTGCTGGACGCGATCGCCGCCGATCAGGACACCTGGTCGAAGACCGTGCTGCTGCTGAACTTCGACGAGAACGACGGCTACTTCGACCACGTGCCGC
This sequence comes from Amycolatopsis albispora, assembly GCF_003312875.1. Classification (NCBI taxonomy): domain Bacteria; kingdom Bacillati; phylum Actinomycetota; class Actinomycetes; order Pseudonocardiales; family Pseudonocardiaceae; genus Amycolatopsis; species Amycolatopsis albispora. The sequence goes on along the minus strand of NZ_CP015163.1, from coordinate 932,467 downwards.
CGCCGGTGCCGCCGGCCACCGCGCCCGACGACGCCGACCACGCCGGCGGGCAGCCGCTTGGTTTCGGCCCTCGCGTGCCGATGACCGTGGTGTCGCCGTGGACCATCGGCGGTTACGTGGATTCGACCGTGTACGACCACACGTCGGTGATCCGGCTGCTGGAGAAGTGGACTGGGGTCGCCGAGCCGAACATCTCGGCGTGGCGGCGGACCGTGGCGGGCGACCTGACCGGCGCGTTCGACTTCGACCGCGCGGGCGAGCCGCCGGCGGTGACCAAGCCGGGCCCGGTGCCCGAGCCGATCTCACGCTGGCACCCGACGCCGCCGGAGGAGCAGGCGCTGCCGGCGCCCGAGCCGGGCCGTCGGCGGGCACGCGCGCTGCCGTACCAGGCGTCGGTGTCCGGCGGGCTGAACACGCGCGGCGAACTCGAACTCGCGCTGCACAACAGCGGCGCGGCCGCGGCGCATTTCGCGATCTACGCGTACACGGGCGAACTGGCTGAACCGGCGCACCGCGACGTGACCGGCACGCTCACCGAGACCCTGCCGAACAAGGGCGACGAGTACCGCGTGATCGTGCAGGGCCCGAACCGCGGTTGGTGGGAACTGCGCGGTCGCCGCTCGGGAGCCGCCGCGGGCGTGCGCGTCGGGACGCGGTTCCTGCCGCACCGGAACGGGCTGGAGCTGACCCTCGAGAATACCGGCGCGGCCGCGGTGTCGCTGCGCTTGGACTCACGTGTCGTGCTGGTTGAACCGGGCAAGTCCGCGCAGGTCCCGGTGCCCACCGAGGCCGGCTGGTACGACATCCGCGTCACCGCGGACGGCGACCCCGCCTTCCTCCGCAGCCTGACCGGGCACATGGAAAACGGGCAGCCGAGCTTCACCCCGCGGTAGCGCCCACGCGACCCTCGCGATGCGGCAAAGCCACGCCGTATAGGTCGTTATACGGGTGCCGGGGCTACTGCCCGCGAATGGTCCGGCGCAGCTTCGGCACCCGTTCGGCCAGCGTGCGCTCGGCCCCGCGCTGGGTCGGGTGGTAGTAGTCCGTGCCGACCAGGACGTCCGGCGGGTACTGCTGGCTGAGCACCCCCTCCGGCACGTTGTGCGGATACCGGTACCCCTGCGCGTTGCCGAGCTTCTCCGCGCCCGCGTAGTGACCGTCGCGCAGGTGCGGCGGGACCGTGCCGAGCTTGCCGGCCCGCACGTCCGCCAGCGCGGCGTCGATGCCGGTGATCACCGCGTTGGACTTCGGCGCGGTGGCCAGGTGCACGGTCGCCTGCGCGAGCGCGAGCCTGCCCTCGGGCATGCCGATGAACTGCACGGCGTGCGCGGCGGCCACGGCTGACTGCAACGCGGTCGGGTCCGCCATGCCGATGTCCTCGCTGGCGTGCACCACCAGCCGCCTGGCCAGGAAGCGCGGGTCCTCCCCCGCCTCGATCATCCTGGCCAGGTAGTGCAGCGCGGCGTCCACGTCGGACCCGCGGATGGACTTGATGAACGCGCTGATCACGTCGTAGTGCTGGTCACCGTCGCGGTCGTAGCGCACCGCCGCCTTGTCCACAGTGGACTCGACGGTGGCCAGGTCGATCATGCCGTGCTCGGTCGCGCCAGCCGCGTCGGCGGCCGCTTCCAGCGCGGTCAGCGCGCGGCGCGCGTCTCCGGAAGCGAGCCGGACCAGGTGCTCGCGTGCGTCGTCGGCCAGTTCCAGCGCACCACCGAGACCGCGTTCGTCGGCCAGCGCGCGGTCGATCAGTTCGCTCACGTCGTTGTCGGTGAGCGGGCGAAGCTGCAACACCAGCGAACGCGACAGCAGCGGCGAGACCACCGAGAACGACGGGTTCTCCGTGGTGGCCGCGACCAGCAGGACCGTGCGGTCCTCGACCGCGCCGAGCAGGGCGTCCTGCTGGGTCTTGGAGAAGCGGTGCACCTCGTCGATGAACAGCACGGTGTTCTCGGCGTTGTAGTTGCGGCGGCGCCGGGCCTCCTCGATGACCCCGCGCACCTCCTTGACCCCGGCCGACAGCGCCGACAGCGCGACGAACCGGCGGCCGGTGGCGGTGGACACCAGGTTCGCCAGCGTGGTCTTGCCCGTGCCCGGCGGCCCGTAGAGCAGCACCGACGCGGGCGCGGCGCCCTCGACCAGGCGGCGCAGTGGCGCGCCCTCGCCGAGCAGGTGCTGCTGGCCGACCACCTCGTCGAGCGTGCGCGGCCGCATCCGCACCGCCAGCGGGGAGCCGACCGGGACCGGCTGCCGGGCCACCGGCTCCGCGGGTTCCGGCGGTGGAGCCGCCACGTCCGGGTTCACCGTGAAGAGTTCGTCCTGCGCCACGGGGTTGACGTTAGCCGCTGGGTCCGACAACCACTCCGCTGGCCGCGAACACCCGTGCGATTCGCCACCACCGCGAGCAGACTCGGGCGCATGGTCGAACGGGTCGCGGTGCTGTCCGACATCCACGGGGTGCTCCCCGCGCTGGACGCGGTGCTGGCCGAACCGGACGTGGCGAGCGCGGACCGGATCGTGCTGACCGGCGACATCGCGGCCGGGCCGCAGCCGGTCGAGGTGCTGGACCGGCTCGTCGCGCTGGGTGAACGGGCGGTGTGGGTCAACGGAAACGCCGATCGGGAACTGGTGCAGCTGGCCGGCGGCGGTGAGACGGAGATTCCCGATCCGATCGTGCCGTGGTGTGCCGAACAGCTACGGTCCGACCAGGTCGACCTGCTGGCGCGGTTGCCCGCCACGGCCCGGCTGGAGGTCGCCGGGCTGGGCTCGGTCCTGTTCTGCCACGCCACCCCGCGCGACGACGAGGAGGTTGTGCTGGTGGACAGCTCCCTCGCGCGGTGGGCCGAGGTGCTGGAGGGCGTGACCGAGGAGACCGTGGTGTGCGGTCACACGCACATGCCGTTCAGCAGGCTGGTCGACCGGCGGCTGGTGGTGAACGCGGGCAGCGTCGGCATGCCGTATGGATCGCCCGGCGCGCATTGGGTGCTGCTCGGCGGCACGGGCGGACCGGCCGTGCAGCACCGGCGCACGCTGTTCGACGCCGAGGCCGCAGCCGACGCGATCGCCGCGACGTCGAGTTACGCGGACATCGAGGAGTGGGTGCGCTACTTCGTGCGGACCCCGGTGTCGGACACCGAGGCGCTCGCGGTGTTCGCTCCGCGCGACGGACGCGGTTCGTGACGGGTGAGCGTGCCCGCGGCGCGGAAGGTCAGGTCGCGCAGGTTCGACAACCCCGGCCGGAGCGTGAAGGCGCCGAGCAGTCGCGCGGCCGTCGCGACGCGCTGGGACGGCCGCCTGCGCTCGCGGTCGTACTGGTTCAACACGGGCTCCGGATCAGGGCTTTTGGCGAGCCGCGTGCCGAGCGCGACGCCGTCGGCCAGTGCCTGGCAGGCGCCCTGGCCGAGGTCCGCGGTCATCAGGTGGGCCGCGTCGCCGATCAGCACCGCGTTCCCGGAGACGAAGCTCGGTAGCCGGGGCGCGAGGTAGCGGATCGGGTAGTTCAGGATCTCCGCGCCGGCGCTGCGCTCGATCAGCGACGGGACCGGGTCGCACCAGTCGCCGAACAGTTCACGCAGTTGAACCATCGGGTCGTCACCGAGGCCGCCCTGCGGGACGCGGATCGGGGCGTACCAGTTGGTCAGCCCGCCCTCGGCGGGGGTGACGCCGAACTTGCGCCCGCGGCCGAAGATCTCCTGGCTGACTTCCCCGTCGGACGGCACCATGCCGATCCACGCGGAGTAGCCCGAGTAACGCGGCCGGTGCGCGGCGCCGAAGCGCGCCTCACGCACGGCGCTGCCGATGCCGTCCGCGCCGACGACCACGTCGTATTCGGCACAGAGGTCGGCGACATCGGCCGGTCCAACTGGTTGACCCGTGCGCACCAGAGCCGACGGCAGGGCGTCGCGCAGCAGGCTGATCAACGCGGCGCGCGAGATCAGCACGGGCAGGTCGCCGGTCCGGCGCTCGAGGCGGCCGACGTTGAGCCGGGCCAGCGTCCGGCCGTCCGACCGGCGGAACCGCATCTCCTGCTGGGCGACGCCGGTGCGCCGTACCCGCTCCCCCAGCCCGATCGCGTCCAGCGCACACAACGCCTCGGGCCACATGCCGAGCGCCGTGCCGCGCCCTTCGATCCGGTCGCGCCGCTCGAACACCGTCACGTCCCGGTTCTGCTGGTGCAACGCGAGCGCACAAGCCAGCCCGCCGATTCCGCCACCGACCACCGCGATTCTCGCTGTCATGCGACCACCCTACTACAGGTGTAGTCCCAAACGTAGTCACAGATGTAGTACTAGGCTGTCGGGGTGGCTCCATCCAGAGAACGGACCCGGCGCGACGAAGTGGTCGAAGCGGCGACCACGGTGCTCGGCACCCAGGGCGCGCGAGGTCTGACCCATCGCGCCGTCGACGCGGAGGCCGGACTGCCGGCCGGCACCACGTCGAACCACTTCCGCACGCGCGGGGCGTTGCTCGCGGGCGTACTGGCGGGACTGGCCGAGCGTGACTTCACCGTGGCCACCGAGTTCGCCGGTGAAGGGCTCGCCGAGGGTGCCGCCCGGTTCGCCCGGCACATGGCCGGGCCGGATCGCGTCGCGACGCTCGCGCGGTACGCCCTGTTCCTCGAAGCGGCCTGGGACCCGCAGCTGCGGCTTCAGCTCGAGGTGACCGGGACGCGGGCGGCGGCGCCGCTGCGCGCGTTGCTCGTCGCGTCCGGGTCGGCCGATCCGGACCGGCACGCGAAGATCCTGCTCGACCACATCGAGGGCATGGTGTTGCACGAGCTGACCCGGCCCTCGGGTGACTTCCGGCCGGAGGAACCGCTCCGGCTGCTGGTCAGCGCGCTGGGGCTGGGCGGTTCTCCCAGTACGACCGCCACATGATCCGCGCCGCGTAGGGCAGCAGGTCGCGGCCGCGGCGCCACAGCCACGGAATGCCCTTCAGCACCAGCCAGCCGACGTGCTGCACCGCGCCCGCGGTCGCGCCACCTGAACACTCCAGGCTGACCGGCACCCGGATCTCCACCCCCGCCTCGGTGAGCAGGTCGGCGAAACCCTGGGCGAGCATCCGGTGCCCCAGTTCCGACGGGTGCAGCCGGTCCACGCTCCACGCGGCCAGGTCGTACGCGCCCGGCAGGCTCATCAGGTCCAGGCAGGGCACCCCGCGCGTGGCGACCACCCCGTCGATCACCGCGTTCAGCTCGTCGATCCGGGCCCGGAGCGCGCGGTAGAGCGAACCGGGCAGGCGGAAGACGCGGCCGTGGTCGTGGAACCGCACCGGGATCACCACGGAACCGGCGGCCCGCAGCTCGGTGACCACGTGGTCGAGGTCGGCGGCGATGGCCTCGGCGTCGAAGTCGGAGCGCAGCGTGTCGTTCATGCCGACGATCAGCAGCACCACCTCGGGGCGGTGCGCCAGCGCGACCGGCAGCTGCTCGGTGCGCACGCACCGCATCCGGGCACCGGTGAACGACGCGTTCAGATAGCCGTCCGGCTCGATGCCCAGCGCGTCGGCCACCAGCGGGCCCACCCCGCGCCAGTCCCCGCCGGGCAGCGGGTCGCCGAGACCGACCGCGGTCGAGTCACCCAGCACCGCCAGCCGGGAGACCCGGCGCGGCGCCGGTACGGGAAAGTCGGGAACCTCGGATGCCAGGGTGAATTCTTCACGCAGCACGGTCACACCGCAGACCTTCCGGCACCCAGGCTCACCCGTGGTGAGGGCCGGGTAAAGGCGTGAGGACGCCTCGGAGAATCCTCGGTGCGGTGCTACCGGAACGCCGGGTACAGCGCCAGGCTCAGCCCTGGACCGTGCCGCTCGTCCAACGCGGTGGACACCTCGAGCGCGTGCGCGGCGACGTCGTCCAGCCCGGCGCGCTCGGCGTGCTTGCCCAGGTCAGCCCACCAGCTGACCAGCGCCGCCGCGCGGCTCGTCGGCACCGCGCCGCGCTCGGCGGGCAGTTCCGGCAGCAGCTCCCAGGTCGCCAGCCAGACCCGCAGCAGCTGGCTCTCCAGCAGGTGCTCGGACAGGATGTCGTCGTCGGCGAGCGCGGGCCAGACCCCGGCCACTTCGGCCCGCCAGGCCGCCACCATCGCCTCGCTCATCCCGGCGGGCAACGCCAAGGCGTACGGGCAGGACGCGAACGGCACCCGCAGGTACGCCGCGTCGACGAGCGCACTGCGCACGCAACCGCGTTCGAAGTCGAGGAAGCGCACCCCGCCGCTCGGCGCGAGGTTGTTGTCGGGGCACAGGTCGACCGGGCTGAACGCGCGGTACCGCGGCGACGCCGCCAGCTCGGCGAGCTGCTCGGCGTGCAGGCGCACGGTGTCCGGCGTGTCCACGCCGAGGAGTTCGGACAGCAGCGCCGGCAACTGGGCGCAGGCGAGCATCGGCGTGGTGTCCTCGCCGAACGCCCGGCCGCCGAGCCGGCGCAGCAACGCGTTGAAATCGGCCTCGCGGCCGGCGGTGTTGGCGTGCAGCCTGCCCAGCGAACGCGCCCAGGACAGCAGGGCGCGCTCTGCGGCCCTGGCGTCCGAGCCGCGCAGGCGGTCCTGCAGGGTCGGCGCGCGGCCGAGGTCGTCCAGCACGAGCACCCGGTGACCGCCGTCGTGCGCGACCAGCTCCGGGCACATGCGCTCGTCCTGGGCCAGTGCGGTGAACAGCTGATAGCTGACCGCTTCCTGGGCGAACGGGTCCGGGCGGCCCTCCGGCGGCTCGCCAGGGTAGTGCTTGATCACCAGCGTGCGCGGCAACGCGAACGGCGAGGCGGCGACCCGCACCCTGACCACCGTGGCGGGGCCGGTGCCCCGCAGGTCCTCCGCGTCGACCAGGGGGATCGCGCTGCCGAACCGGTGCGCCAGCACCGCTTCGCCCGCCTTGATCGCGGCTTCGAGCGCTTCGTCAGTCTCAGTGACCTTCATGGCTTCGCCGGCGGCAACCCTGGTGCCTGCCGAAACCACCGCCCCGTTGCCCGATTTGTTCGTGGAGTCCTTCGAAGTGTCCACAGTCATTGTCCCCGACCCTACTCGTGAGCGTGCGTGCCCGTCACCCGCGTGAGAGTGGACGTTCCGTGGAGGCCCTGCGTTGTCCCCGGCGGCGCAGCATCAGCACAACGGCCGCGGCCACGACGATTCCCACCAGGTTTATCACGAGCTGGACGACGGAACCGATACAGCGGCCCCACTCGTTAAGTACGGCCGCCACCACCGCGTATCCGGCCGCCGGCACGGTGGTCACCGAGATGAACACGCCCACCAGCGCGGCCGACTTCGCCGAGGTCATCGACAGCATCCCGGCCGCGCCGGCGAGCAGCGCGACGATCAGCGAGTACGGGCCGACCTGGTAGATGAAGTCCACGTCGTGGTCACCGATGAGGGACTCCCGGTTGAACAGGCCGGTCGCCTCGCCGAGCACGGTGCCGCCGAGGGTGATCAGCATCGCGGCCGGGAAGCCGACCGCGAGCGCCAGCCCGGCCCGGCGCACCAGGTCCCACCGGCGCAGCACCAGGCCGACCGCGACGGCGGCGAGCGGGCCGAACTCCGGGCCCACCACCATCGCGCCGACGATGGTCACCGAGGAGTCGGTCACCACGCCGACCGCGGCGAGCAGGCAGGCGATGGTCAGGAAGCTGAGGAAGGTGGCGTTGAGCCGCGACTCCTCCCCTGTCCGGCCGAGCAGTTCCTGCCAGACCACCGCGTCGGCGCCCTCGCCGGGCGCGTCCTCCTCGGCCCGGTCGGCGGCGTCGGACAGCGCGGTGTCGATCACCTCGAGCGTGATGCCGCCGTGGTGGTCGAGGTCGAGCACGCACAACGCGTCGATGATCTCGTCCGCCGCCTCGCGGGCGATGTCGGCTTCCACCACATCGCCCGCGGGGTCGATCGCGGCGTCCTTGATCACCACCAGGTGCGTGGCCCCGCGGTGGTCGGACAGCACCTCGAGCACGCGGTCGGTCCGGTCGGGCGGCGAGACCGCTCTCAGGTGCAGCACCGGCTCACGCCTTGGCGGGTGCCGGCTTCGCGTCCACGCCTGCTTCCTTGCGCTGCTCGGCGGTGATCGGCGCCGGAGCGGCGGTCAGCGGGTCGTAGCCGCCGCCGGTCTTCGGGAAGGCGATCACGTCGCGCAGCGAGTCCGCACCGGCCAGCAGCATGGTGATGCGGTCCCAGCCGAAGGCGATGCCGCCGTGCGGCGGCGGGCCGAACTGGAAGGCGTCGAGCAGGAAGCCGAACTTCTCCTGCGCCTCCTCGGCGGACAGGCCCATCAGCTCGAACACGCGCTTCTGCACGTCGGCGCGGTGGATACGGATGGAGCCGCCGCCGATCTCGTTGCCGTTGCAGACGATGTCGTAGGCGTAGGCCAGCGCGTTGCCGGGGTCCTGCTCGAACTTGTCGATCCACTCCGGGGTGGGCGAGGTGAACGCGTGGTGCAGGGCGTTCCAGTTGCCGCTGCCGACCGCGACGTCGTCGGACTCGTCGGCCGCGACGAACATCGGGAAGTCGACCACCCACACCAGCGACCAGGCGTTCTCGTCGATCAGGCCGAGCCGGTGCCCGATCTCCACCCGCGCCGCGCCGAGCAGGGCGCGGGCCTCGCTCGCCTTGCCCGCGGCGAAGAAGACGCAGTCGCCGGGCTTGGCGCCGACGGCCTCGGCGAGGCCGGCGCGCTCGGACTCGGACAGGTTCTTGGCGACCGGGCCGCCGAGCGTGCCGTCCTCGTTGAACAGCACGTAGGCGAGGCCGCGGTGGCCGCGCTGCTTGGCGAACTCCTGCCAGCCGTCGAGCGTGCGGCGCGGCTGGCTCGCGCCACCGGCCATCACCACGGCACCGACGTACGGCGCCTGGAACACCCGGAACGGGGTGTCGGCGAAGTATTCGGTCATCTCGGTCAGCTCGAGGTCGAAGCGCAGGTCCGGCTTGTCCGAGCCGTACTTCGCCATCGCGTCGGCGTAGCTGAGGCGGCGGAACGGTCGCGGCAGCTCGACGTCGATCAGCTTCCACAGCGCGGCGACGATTTCCTCGCCGAGCGCGATCACGTCGTCCTGGTCGACGAAGCTCATCTCGATGTCGAGCTGGGTGAACTCGGGCTGGCGGTCGGCGCGGAAGTCCTCGTCCCGGTAGCAGCGGGCGATCTGGTAGTACCGCTCCAGGCCGCCGACCATGAGCAGCTGCTTGAACAGCTGGGGCGACTGCGGCAGCGCGTACCAGGAGCCGGGCTTGAGCCGCGCCGGCACCAGGAAGTCACGGGCGCCCTCGGGCGTGGAGCGGGTCATGGTCGGGGTTTCGACCTCGACGAAGTCCTGCGCGTGCAACACCTCGCGCGCGGCGCGGTTGACCTCGCTGCGCAGGCGCATCGCCTTCGCCGGGCCGCTGCGGCGCAGGTCGAGGTAGCGATGCTTGAGGCGCACCTCCTCGCCGACGTCGACGCGGTCGTCGATCGGGAACGGCAGCACGGCCGACTCCGAGAGCACCTCGAGCTCGGTCACCAGCACCTCGATGGCGCCGGTCGGGATCTCGGGGTTCTCGTTGCCTTCTGGGCGCGCGGAAACCTCGCCGGTGACGCGCAGGCAGAACTCCGAGCGCAGGCTGTGCGCGCGCTCGGCCATCTCGCCCTCGCGGAAGACAACCTGGGCGACCCCGCTGGCGTCCCGGAGATCGATGAAGATCACGCCACCGTGATCGCGCCGTCGGGCCACCCAGCCGGTGAGGACTACGGTCTGGCCGGCGTGCTCGGCACGCAGGGTGCCGGCGTTGTGGGTGCGAAGCACTGCGGTTGCTCTCCTCGGACGTGGCTCGTCTTGCCGTTCAGCAGGGTTTTTCCCCGGCAGTAGAGGCTAACGAACGACCGGTGGAGCGGCTGAGGCAGGTCAGCCGCTACAGCGGGAAGAGCGGCTCCTGCACCGGCGCCGGCGAGTCACGGCGCTGCACGGGCAGCGCACCGGCCGGTTCAGCTGGTTCGACCGTGCTCGTCCGGAAGACGTTCGAGTCGAGCCCGTGGCGGCGCATGAGACGCGCGAACCGGGCCGAGAGCTGCTTGCGGTACACCGGTTTCGCGTAGCTGCCGCGGCCGTACAACTCCCGGTACAACGGCACCAGCCCCGGGTGCTCGACGGCCAGCCAGCGGGCGAACCACTCGCGCGCGCCCGGCCGCAGGTGCAGGGCGATCGCGGTCACGCTGGTGGCACCGGCCGCGGCGATCTCGGCGAGCAGGCTGTCCAGTGCCTCGTCGGAATCGGTCAGGCCGGGCAGGATCGGTGCCACCAGCACGCCACACGGCAGCCCGGCGTCGCGGATCCGGCGCACCAGCTCCAGCCGCGCCTGCGGGCTCGGCGTGCCGGGTTCGAGGCGCTGCTGCAGCTCCCGGTCCAGCAGTGCGATCGACACGCTCAGCCCGACCGGCACCTCCGTGCTGACCGAGGACAGCAGCGGCAGGTCCCTGGTCAGCACGGTGCCCTTGGTCAGGATGGAGAACGGCGTGCCCGAATCGGCCAGCGCCGAGATGATGCCCGGCATCAGCCGGTACCGGCCCTCGGCCCGCTGGTACGGGTCGGTGTTCGTGCCCATCGCCACGTGCTCGCGCGTCCAGCTCGGCTTGCGCAGCTGGGCGGCCAGCACCTCGGGCGCGTTGACCTTGACCACCACCTGGGTGTCGAAGTCCTTGCCGGCGTCGAAATCCAGGTAGGTGTGCGAATTGCGGGCGAAGCAGTTGTGGCTCACCACGCCGTTCGCGATGAAGTCACCGGTCCCGGTGGTCAGGTCGTACATCGGGATTTCGCGCCCGAGGTCCTCCACCCGCATGACCCCCAGCCGCGCGGGCAGTTCCGTGGTGTACAGGCTGATGCCGACCAGCTGCTCGCCCGCCGCGAGGTGCGGCCGCGCGGCCGGGCCGGGACGGTCGGCGGTCACGTGCCGCCAGCCGCGCTCGGTCAGGAACCGGTGGTCGCCGCTGGCGATCAGCTCGGCGCCGTTCTCCAGCACCACGCGGTACGCGCGCTTGACCGTCACCCAGTGCGCGAGCACGCGCGTGGGCGCGCCACGGCGGTGCCCCTGGTGTGCGCGAGTACCGAACACCTCGTCACCGACCTCGATCTCCGCGAGCGGTTTGAGGTCGCCGTCGGCCATCAGCACTTCGGTGTCACCGGCGAGGCAGTACGTGCACGCGTGGGAACACCCGCGGTACGGGTTGACCGTCCAGCTGAACGGCACCGCGGAGGAACCCGGCACCTTGTTCAGCACCGAGCGCGCGCGGACCTCGTGAAAGGTCACCCCGGCGAACTCGGGTGAGGTCACCGAACGCACCAGCCCGCCGAGCCCCGGAATCGCCTGCTCGCCCTCGCCACCAACCCGCTGCCTGTCCCACCGCACGACCAGAGTCGAACACACGTTCGAACTCGTGTCAAACGCCCATCCGGCTCAGCCGGTCAGGCCGAACCGCCAGTCGTTGCAGTGCATCAGGTGCCCGGGCGGGTGCTCGAACTCGCAGGGCGCCACGAAGGTGAAGCCGGCTCTGCGGCACAGCGCGTTGGACGGTGCGTTGTGCACCGACGGAAAGGCGTGCACCACGGCGAAACGCGCTTCTTCCCGCGCGCTCGCCAGCGCCAGCCTTACCGCACGCACCGCGACGCCCCTGCCCCGGAACTCCGGAAACACTCCCCAGCCGGTTTCGTACACCTCCTCTCCCAGCCAGGTCCGCTTCCAGTAGCCCACGGTGCCCGCCGGTTCGCCGTCGAACCGGATCCGGAACATGCGGTCCACCGAATCGGGACGCGCGGTGTCCAGGTAGCGCCGCTGCCGATCGAGCAGCTTCTCCTCCGTTTCCGGACCGCCCGTGTGCGCGGTCATTTCCGGCGTGTTGGCCCGCCGGAGCAGCCACAGGTCATCGGCCGTCCACGGCTCGATACGCACTTCCGGCTCCGGGCGCAGCGCGGCACGCAACCGCGTCAGCTCCCGTCGCCATGGTCCAGCGGCTTCACCTGCCTCCCACAGATCGGCCAGTTCGGATTCGGGACCGTCCACCCGCGCGAGTGCGCGCAAGGCCGCTTCCCGGTAGTGCTCGTCCATCGGCGGCACCGGATTTTCCGGCCCACCACGCAAATCGGCGGCTCCGCCGCCGCCGGCCGCGACCAGTGCCACCGCCGCGACCGCTCGTTCCCCTGTTCCGGATTCCAGCCAGCCGGTCGTATCCGCCGCGGCTGTCACCGCGCGCCGGATCAACTCGGGCCGGAACTCCTCCTCCGCTTCGTCCAGCTCCGCGGCGAACGCTCGTGCCGCGTCGTTGTCGAAGGGCCCGGTGTCCCAGGTACCCATGCGCAGCAGGCTCGCATGCGGCACCGACAGTTTCAGCGCAGTGCCGATCCGGCGGTCGGATCCAGCACCAGCGTTTCGGGTTCCGCGTCGAGCGTGTCGCCGAAATCGACCCGTTCGCGCCACCCCTGCTCCCGGGCCGATTCCTCGTCGGAAAACCGGGAAAACCAAGCGAAAACCCGTTCGCCTTCGCGGACCGGCAGGCGCGGGAAGTTGTTCTCGGCGGCCAGGGTTTCGAAGCAGGCGAGCGGAGGCTGGTCCAACTGGCGCGACACGGACTCGGCGAAGAACGCCCCGAAATCGGGCGTGCTCACCGCGCAGATCGTGGCCGTGTACACCCCGGCGGACGCGGTCGAGAGCGGTGGCGCGAAGCCCGAATCCGGCCGGGCCGGTCGCAGCAGCAGGACATTGTCGGAATCCAGCATGGTCGCGTTGGCGGCCGGGCCGTGCTCGGCCCAGACCGGACCGCCGTAGAACGCCGCCAGCGACCTCGCTCGCGTCGCCATGTCCGCGAAACCACGCAGCCAGACGAACCGGTCCGGGTCGTCCGCGTCGCGGAACTGGCCGAGCACCCGCATCCCGCACGCCTCCTGGCCGGTGACGAACTCGCGGTCGAACAGTTCGACCAACTCGTCACGGCGCCCCGGTCGCAGGGTGTACTGGCGCAGTTCGACCACAGGAAGGTTCATGCGACGCAGCGTAGGCAGCCATCACTGACACCTGCTGTCAGCGATCTCGGCCGACTTCAGGCCAGCGACGGCAGCAGGTCGGCGAAGTCGGCCAGGAACCGGTCCACCATGCGGATCTCCTCGGCATCGAGCCGGTGCCCCGGCTCCCGGCAGTGCGCGCTGGCGAAGAGTCCGCGACGCACCGAGATCAGCTTCTCCGCCGCCACGATCAGCTCGGTGTCGAGCATCCAGTACGAGATGTAGGGCAGCAGCCGCCGGTACAGCTCCATCCCGCCGGCCTCGTCGTCCTCACTGAACCGCCGCCACAACTCGACGTAGACCTCGGTGAACGAGCACCCCGGCTGCGTGCCGACCGCACCCCGGCGGAAGGCGTCCGGCAGTTGCACCCCGGCGTATCCCTCGACCGCGGGCAGCGGCGGGTCGGCGGCGGCCAACTCCTCGATCAGCGCGCCCGGTGGACTGGATTCGACCTTCACCAGCGCCAGGTTCGGGTGCTCGCGGGCGATTTCCGACAGCGTGGCGCCGTCGAGGCTGGTCCCGGTTTCGGCGGGCGCGTACTGCAGCACCACCGGCGTCGGCGCGACCGCGGCGAGCACCGCGCGCACGTGCGCCACGATCGACCGGCGCGACGGCGCCAGGAAGTGCGGGGGCAGCAGGTTGATCAGGTCGGCCCCGCCGGCGACCGCGTCGACCGCGCGCCGCACGGCGAGCCGGGTGGCGTGGTCCTGCACGGCGATGATCGCCGAGACGTCGGGCCGCGCGGCGGTCTCCTCCAGCAGGATCCCGGTCAGCAGTTCCCGTTCCCACTCCCCCAGCTTGTGGAACTCCGAGGCGAACCCGGGGAACATCACGCTGCCCACCCCGGTCCCCAGCACGTACCGCACGACCCGCCGGAATCCCGGGACGTCCAGGTCGCCGTTGTCGGCGAACGGCACCTCAAGCACCGGTGACACCCCGCGCACCGGCGGCCGCAGCAGGCCGTCCTCCTCGGCCCGCACCTCCGCGATCGTCATCCCCGCTCACCTTCTCCCAGTCGACCCGCCCAGCAGGCCGGTCACCGTTCCGGAGAGCACGGCGGCGCGCTCCGGTTCCGCGATCGTCCAGTCACGCACCCGGCGCAGTTCCGCGGCGGGCACGGTGTACGGCGCGTCGGTGCTGAACACCACGCGCGACGTGCCGATCTCCGGGTCACGCGCGAACTCGCTGAGCACCGTGTCCCACGGCGCGTACGCGGTGTCGGCGTACAGGTTCGGCGCCTGCCGCAGCGCCGGTGCCGCGTCGATCCAGAAGTCGGTCGCGCCACTTCGACCCATCACGAAGTCGACGCCGGGGTGACGCAGGGCCAGCAGCGCCAGCGGCAGGGGCACCGCGCTGGGCGGGGTGCCGGTGCGCACGTAGGCGAACCAGCCGCGGTCGGCGGCGAACTCGAGCAGCGGGTCGACGAGTCCGTCGAGCAGGTCGAACCCCTGCAACACGGAATCGACCGCCAGCGCGACCGCGCCTTCGTCCGCCGCGCGCGCCAGCTCGTCCAGCGCCGCCCGGCCGCGCCACGGGTTCGCCACCGCGTAGGCGAGCAGCCGCCCACCGGAAGCCGCGGCGGCCGCCGTGGTCAGCGCGTTGCCCTCGCGGTTGTCGACCGCGATGCACCGCTCCCCCGGCGAGATCAGCGCCTGGTCGATGCCGAGCCGGTCCATCGTGGCCAGCAGCTCGCCGGTGTCCAGCCGCACCTCGCGCCCGTCGCCGACGCGCACGTGCGCGTCCACCACGGCGGTCATCGGTCCAGTCCCAGTGCGCCGAGTGCGTCGGCGTGGATGATCCGCTCGACCTCTTCGAGCGGGACGCGCGGCAACGCGGTGCCGTCCAGGATGTCGTTGACGCGCCGGATGCCCGCCATCGCCTCGGCCGTGCCCGCGATCGGGAAGTCACTGCCCAGCAGCAGCTTGTCCGTGCAGCCCCACTCGTGCGCGGCGAGCAGCGACTGGTAGCAGACCCACGGGCGCAGGTAGATCGACGAAACATCGGCGTAGACGTGCGGGTGCTTCCGGATGGTCACCACCGTGTCGGTGCTCCAGGGATGACCCATGTGGGCCAGCACCATCCGCAGCTCGGGGAAGCGCAGCGCGACCTCGTCGAAGACCAGCGGGTGCGTGTAACGCAGCGGGGCGTGCCGCATCGGCGACGCGCCCGCGTGGAACAGGATCGGCAGCCCTTCCTGCTCGCAGTGGGCGTAGAAGGCGAGCGCCCGCTCGCCCAGCGGGTCGAAGTCCTGATAGTTCGGCCCCAGCTTGACCCCGCGCAGGCCGAGTTCGCGGCAGCGCTCGGTCTCCTCGAAGACGTTGTCCCACAACGGGTTCACCGAGAGGAAGCCGATCCGCCGCGCCGGGTCGGCGGCGACGAACTCGGCGGTCGCGTCGTTCGTGCGCTCCGGGAGGTAGGGCAGGCCGGTCATCGGCTCGGGGTCGTCGACGGCGATGTTGAACACAATGGTCACGTCGGCGGCGGCCATCTCGCGGTCGTAGTCGGCCCACGAGTTCGTCGTGGTCACGTCGCGGTCGGTGCGCCAGTTCGAGTACACGCGGCGCTCGCCCGGCGGCACGGCGTCGCGGTGCGTCGGCGTGTGCGAGTGCACGTCGACGATCATCGGAACCGCCGCCGCAGGTCGTCGCGCGGCACCACGCCGAGCCCGTGCCCGTCGGTGAGCCGGACCCGCTTGCCGTTGCTGTCCAGCGGGGTTTCCAGGATGTCCTCGGCGTAGTAGTGCGCGCCGATGATGTCCGACGGCAGGCGTTCGCTCAGCGCGGGCAGCGCGCACGCCACGTGCAACTGCGCGGCCGCGCCGAGGCCGAGTTCACCGTTGGAGCCGATCAGCGTGTCCAGCCCGAAGGTCTCGGCGACGCGCCCCTGCACCACGGCCTTCGCCGGGCCACCCGATTTGCCCAGGTAGATGCTGATCACGTCGGCCGCGGAGGCCCGGATCACCCGCGCCAGGTCGTCCGCGCCGAACACCGACTCGTCGGCGACCACCGGCACGCCCAGCGACCGCACCGCCGCCATGCCCTCCAGGTCCGACGGTTTGACCGGCTGCTCGACGAACGCGGGCCCGAAGGTGCTCAGCCGCCGGACCGCCTCGCGGGCCTCGGCCCGGCTCCAGCCACCGTTCGCGTCCACCCCGATGAACGCGCCGAGCCCGGCCAGCTCGCGCACGCGGGCCACCCTGGTCAG
Source organism: Amycolatopsis albispora (assembly GCF_003312875.1). Taxonomy (NCBI): domain Bacteria; kingdom Bacillati; phylum Actinomycetota; class Actinomycetes; order Pseudonocardiales; family Pseudonocardiaceae; genus Amycolatopsis; species Amycolatopsis albispora. The sequence continues at coordinate 916,269 of NZ_CP015163.1, read as the reverse complement.
GTCACCGTCGATGCCGAGGCCCACCTTGACCTTGAACGAGGTGAACCCGGACGACACGGCCGCGTCGTATGCCTTCTCCAGCACCTCGCCGTCGCCCGAGAGCGACAGCTTGATCGGCACCTCGTCCCGGTACGGCCCACCGAGCGCGGTGACCAGCGGCATGCCCAGGCTGCGGGCGTAGGCGTCCCACAGCGCGGTCGACACGCCCGCCTTGGTGAACGGGTTCGCCGCCAGCACCCGGTCCATGATCGCCTCCAGCGCGCCCGGCGGGGCGAGCTTGCGGCCGAGGAGCGCGGTGGTCAGCACGTTGCGCACGAAGTGCTCGGCGCTGGCCGCGTCCTCCCCGCTCCACAGGGGCGTGGCGCTGACCTCGCCGTAGCCCTCCACGCCCTCGGTGGTGACCACCCGGACGAGCAGGAAGTCCGAGCGGTCGTGGGTGCCCTTCGCGCCGCGCACCACCAGCGCGGGGTGCGCGGGCAGGCTGACCGGCAGCGTGTGCACCGCCGCGATCCTGGCCGTCAGCACGCTCATCCGAGCCACCCGCCGAGCAACCGCCGGGGATTGGTCACCAGCATCTCCTCCCGCTGCCGCGCGGTGATGCCCCAGCCGTCGATCTCGGCGATCCTGGCCACCGCGTAGTCCTGGCTCGCCCGGTCGGACAGGCCGGCGTCGGTGCCGAAGAGCACCTTGCCCGCCGGCGCGTGGGCGAGGATGTGGCGGGCCGCGTACGGCGGCGTCCCGCACAGGCAAAGGTAGAGGTTCGGGGTGGCGATGGTGGCGGCGAGCGCCTCGCGCCAGCAGTCGTGCAGGCCACCGTGCCCGAGCACCACCGGAACGCGGGGGTGGCGCCGGGCCAGCGCGGCGATCTGGCCCGGCATCGAGTAGGGCGGCGAGCCGTCGTGGGAAAGCAGGATGCCGTCCGCCGACTCGACCTCCTCGCAGATCGCGTCGAGCGCGGTTTCGTGCATGCTGAAGCCCTGCAGCCAGGGGTGCAGCTTGAGGCCGCCGAAGCCGAGTTCGGTGAAGCAGCGGCGCACCTCGTCGGGCGCGCCGGCGTGACGCGGGTTCACCGTGCCGAACGCGATCATCCGCCCCGGGTCGGCCGCGGTGAACCGGGCGAGGTCGTCGTTGGCCTCCGGGGTGGCGTTGAACAGGCCGTCGTGGGCGAGCACGACGGCGGCCTCGATGCCGGAGCCGTTGAGGAAGTCGAGGAACTCGCCCGGGCCGAACTCGGCGCCACCGAGCCAGGTCGACGCGTGCCAGGCCGGTGGGTGGGTGTGGAAGTCGATCACGGCAGCTCCGCCAGTGCGAGCAACCGGTCGGCCAGCGCGGCCACGATCTCGTCCAGCCATTTGGACCCGCTGCCGGCGCTCGCGCGCTCGGGGCGGTCGGTGTAGCCGTCGATGCGCAGCCAGTCGCCCTGGTTGTGCACGTCGACCCCGGGCAGCGCCGGTGTCTCGGGCAGTGCGGTGCGTTCGACCGGGCGCCGCGCCAGCTCCGGGTCGACGGACAGCACCAGCGAGGTCTCGAACTCACCGGCGTGCCCCGGCACCGGGACCGGCGAGCGGTCGGCGACCAGGTTCCAGTAGTGCACGATCGACACGGACAGGCCGTGCCGCGCGGAGGCGGCGGCCGCCGCGGCGTGGCAGACGCCCTGGTTGCCGCCGTGCCCGTTGACCACGACCAGGCGGCGCCCGCCGCACGCCGCCACCGAACGGGCGAGGTCGGTGAGCACCGCGACGGCCACCTCGGTGGTCAGCGACAGCGTCCCGCCGAAGGGCAGGTGGTGGTCGGAGGCGCCGAACGGCAGGCAGGGCGCGAGCACCAGGTCGCGCTGGCACGACACGGCGGCCCGCTCGGCCGCGCGCTGCGCGATCGTGGCCGCCATCAGCGCGTCGGTGCCGGTGGCCAGGTGCGGGCCGTGCTGCTCGGTCGCGCCGAACGGCAGCACCACCAGCGCCTCGGGCAGCACGGCGCCGAGTTCGGCGCGGGTGCGGTCGCTCCAGTTGAACACGCTCATGCCTGGCTCCAAGCCGCGAGCACGGCCACCCGCTCGCTGATCTCGAGTGCGGCCAGCCCGTCGGCCAGCCCCGGGGACGGCATCGCCCGCGCGCCGGTGATCAGCTCGGCGAACCGTTCCAGCTGGAGGTCGAAGCAGCGGGTGGTGCGGTTCTCGTCGAACACCACGCACTCGGTGCCGTCGGCGGTGGTCAGCCGCAGGTCGAAGGTGAACCCGTCCAGTTCGGCGTGCCCACGGTCGCCGATGATGCTGATCTCGCAGCGCGGCTGCGCGTCGGTCAGCCAGCCGAACTCGGCGAGCACGGTGACCCCGCCCGGGTAGGTCAGCCGCGCGCCGCAGAGGTTGGCGGCCGGGAGGTCCGGCCGGGTGGACACCGCCCAGGAGTCCTCCAGCCGCTCGGGCGGACCGCCGAAGAGCGTGGCGAACCAGTCGAACACGTGCGCTCCTTCGTGGACCACGGGCATTCCGTGGGCCAGTGTGGCCTCGATCCGGCTCGCGTGCCCTGGCGAGGCCGGATCACGCCGTTCGTCGTAGATGTGCGCCCGGACGAGGAGGCCGCTCCCGAGCCTGCCGCCCTCGATCCATTCGCGCAGCACGGCCAGTGCGGGATCGTGCCGGTAGGTGAGCCCGACCTGGACGCGCTTGCGCTGGCCGGCGGGCAGTTTCGCGAGAGGCGCGGCGGCCGCCGTCGAGACCGCGATCGGCTTCTCGGCGAGCACGAACCGGCCAGTCGCGGCCACGCGACCGACCAGGCCGGGCGTGACCCACGGCGGTGTCGCCAGCACGACCGCGTCGATCACCGGGTCGGCGAGCACGTCGGCGAGCGTTTCGAAGGCGGGCGCCGCGGTGTGCTCAGCGGCCAGCGCGCGGCGGGCCGGGTCGGGATCGACCACGGCCGCCAGCCGGATGCCCTGGTGACGCAGCAGCGCGGGCAGGTGCGCGCCGAGGCCGATCTCGCCGAGTCCAACCAGCGCGACCGAGGGCGTGTGCGGAACGCTCATCGGGGCACCTCCCCGGTGACCAGCTCGGGAACCGCGTCGATCAGCGCGCGCGTGTACTCGTGCTGGGGATCGTCGAACAGTTCCGCGCGCGTGCCCGTCTCGACGATGCGACCGTGCCGCATCACCGCGAGCCGCGGTGCCACCTGCCGCACCACGGCAAGGTCGTGCGAAACGAACAGATAGGTCAGCCCCAGTTCGCGCTGCAGGTCTCGGAGCAGGCGCAGGATCTGCGCCCGGATCACCACGTCCACTGCGGAGACCGCCTCGTCGAGCACCACGAACGACGGTTCGAGCGCGATCGCGCGGGCGATGTTGACCCGCTGGCACTGCCCGCCCGACAGCTCACGCGGGTAGCGCCCGGCGAACGCGGCGGGCAGGCCGACGAGGTCGAGCAGCTCGGCCACCCGGCGGTCGCGCTCCGCCTTCGACGCCCGCCGGTGCACGGCGAGCGGCAGGCCGACGATCTGGGCCACGGTCTTGCGCCGGTTCAGCGAGCCGATCGGGTCCTGCGGCACGAGCTGCATGTCGCGACGCCGCCGCCGCAACTCTCCCCGCGAAAGCGAGCCGAGCGCGACGCCCTCGTGCCGCACCTCGCCGGAGACCGGCCGGTCGAGCCCGAGCAACAGCCGGGTCAGCGTGGACTTGCCCGCGCCCGACTCCCCCACCAGCCCGAACGTCTCCCCGCGGTGCACCGACAGCGACACGTCGTCGACCGCGGGCGCGCCGGAGCCGAACCGCTGGACCAGCCGGACCGCCTCGATCAGCGGCGGCTCCGGCTCCGGTTCAGCCAGTTCGACCGGCGTGCGCAGGGTGACCACCGAGCGCAGCAGGTCGCGGGTGTACTGGTGCGCCGGTTCAGCCAGCACGACCGGCATCGCCCCCGATTCGACCACCCGGCCCTCGCGCATGACCTGGATGCGCGCGCAGAACTCCGAGGCCACCGCCAGGTCGTGCGTGATGAACAGGACGGCCATGCCGCGGCGCGTGGCCAGGTCGTCGAGCAGGGCGAGGATGCGGGCCTGCGTGGTGACGTCGAGCGCGGTGGTCGGCTCGTCGGCGATCAGCACCGACGGCTCGCACGAGATCGCCATCGCGATCATCACGCGCTGTCGCATGCCACCGGAGAACTCGTGCGGGTACTGCCGCACGCGGCGCGCGCCGTCCTCGATGCCGACTTCACCGAGCAGATCGACCGCGGCCAGCCGGGCCTGGGCCGCGGTCACGTCCCGGTGCGCGCGAATCGCCTCGGCGATCTGGTCGCCGACCGTGCGCACCGGGTTCAGGCAGGACAGCGGGTCCTGGTAGATCATCGCGACGCCCCGGCCCCGGACGCGGTCCAGTTCACGGTCGGACGCGGTGACCAGGTCGTGCCCGTTGAACACCACCCGGCCGCCGGTGATCTCGGTCGGCGGCGGGTTCAGCCGCAGCATCGACAGCGACGCGATGGTCTTCCCGCTGCCCGACTCGCCGACCAGCGCCAGCCGCTCCCCCGCGGCCAGCGCCAGGCTGAGCCCGTGCACCAGCGACGGGCCGTGCCGCAGGCCGACCGCCAGGTCCTCGACGGCGAGCACGCTCATCGCTCACCACCGCCCGCCCGCAGCACGCGCTGCACCTGGTCGCCGAGCACGTTCAGCGCGCCGATCGCCGCGATGATCACCAGCGCCGGGAGCAGCGGGTACCAGATCGACTCGTACAGCTTGTCGTACCCGGACTTGAGCAACGTGCCCCACGACGCGTCCGGCGGCTGCACGCCGAGCCCGACGAAGCTCAGCGTCGCCTCCAGCATCAGCGCGGTCGCCAGGTTGAGCGACGCCTGCGCGAGCAGCGCGGGCCCGGCGTTCGGCAGCACCTCGGCGAACAGCACGCGCAGCCGCGGCACCCCGACCGCCTCCAGCCCGCGCACGTACTCCGACTCGAGTTCGGCGAGCACGGCCGACCGGGCGATCCGCGCGGTCAGCGGGCTCATCAGCAGGCCGGTCACGATGATCATGGACGGTGTGGCCGAGCCGAAGGCGGCGACGAAGACCAGCGCGAACAACACGATCGGAATGGCCAGCGCGGCTTCGGCCACGCGCATCAGGATCTCGTCCAGCCAGCGCGACCCGGCCGCGGCGAGCAGCCCCCACGCCACGCCGAGCACCATCGCCACCAGCGTCGCCCCGGCGGCGAAACCCAGCGAGAGCTGTCCCGCGTGCGCGACCCTGGACAGCAGGTCGCGCCCGAGTTCGTCGGTGCCGAACAGGTGCGGCCAGCCCGGCGCGGCGAACCGGTTGCGCGCGTTGATCTCCGCGGGGTCCGGCAGCAGCACCGGCGCGAGCAGGGACAGCAGCACGAACGCACCGAGCACGGCCAGCGCCGCCACGGCGGCGGGGCGCGCGAGCAGGCGGCGCGCGGACGGCTGGGCCGGCGCGCTCACCGGCGCACCCGCCCGACGCGCAGGCGCGGGTCGAGCACGCCGTACAGCAGGTCGACCGCCAGGTTGACCACCACGAACGCGGCCGCCAGCAGCAGCACCGTGCCCTGGATGACCGCGTAGTCCCGTTTGAACACCGAGTCCACGATCAGCGAGCCCAGGCCCGGCCAGTTGAACACGTACTCGACCACGACCGCGCCGGAAAGCACACCGCCGGCGGTCACCCCGAGCGAGGTGAGCGCGGGCAGCATCGCGTTCGGCAGCACGTGCCGCAGCACCACGGCCCGGCGGCCGATGCCCTTGCCGGTGGCGGTGCGCACGTGCGCGGTGCTCTCCACTTCGGACAACGCGGACCGCAGGTGCCGGATCAGCGGCGCGGACAGGCAGATGCCCAGGGTCAGCGCGGGCAGCACGAGCGTGCGCAGGTTGCCGACCGGGTCCTCGGCCAGTGGCACGTAACCCTGCTGCGGCAGTACTCCCAGCTTGACGCTGAAGATCGCCAGCAGCACGATGCCGAACACGAACGGTGGCGCCGCCATGCCCGCGACGGTGTACGCGCCGACCAGCCGTCCCGGCCAGCGGCTGCGCACCACGGTCGGCAGCACCGCGAGCACCACCGCCAGCAGCACGGCCAGCACCAGCCCGGCGGCGGACAGCTCCAGCGTCGGCCCGAGCCGCTGGCCGATCAGCACGGTCACGTCGAACTGGCTGAAGTACGACCGGCCCAGCTCGCCGCCGAAGATCGCGGTGATCCACGCCCAGTACTGCACCGGAATGGGGTCGTTCAGGCCGAGTTCCTCACGCAGTGCGGCGAGCGCGGCGGGGTCGATGTTCTGCGCCGCGCCGACGCGCGCCACCGTCGGGTCACCGGGCAGCAGCCGCAGCACCACGAAGATGAGCACCGAGACACCGAGCAGCATCACCGCGCTGGCGGCGAGCCGCCGAAGCAGGTAACCGGCCATGACCGCCCCTCTAGGCCGCGAACCCGGCTTCCTCCAGGTGCAGCGTGCCCTCGGCCTGCACCCACAGCCCGCGCAACTCCGGCTGCGCCACCGACAGGAAGGCCGTCGAGCCGATGAAGATCACCGGGTTCTCCCGGTTGAGCACGCGCTGCGCGGTCTTGAACGCGGCGTCCCGCTCGGGCCCGTCGGCCGCCGACTCGATGGTGGCGATCGCGTCGTTGTACTCCGCCGGTGCCGCCCAGTTGCACTCGCAGGTGCCCTTGGTGCCCTCGAACCAGGCCAGCGCGTAGCTGTCCGGCGGCGGGGTGAACGACAGGTAGTTCGCGGCGAGCAGGTTCGGGTAGCTCTTGCCCTTCGGGTAGAACTTCGCCGACCAGGTGCTCACCTCGTTGGTCTGGATCTCCAGCTTGATGCCGATCTTGGCCAGGTCCTGCTGCAGGATCTGGCCGATCGTGGTCCATTCCTGGTAGTTGCCCGCGACCGCCCAGAAGGTCAGCGTGCTGCCCTCGGTGATCCCGGCCTCGGCGAACAGCTGCTTGGCGCGGTCGAGGTTGAACTCGTGCGACGGCAGCGTCGGATCGTAGAACCGGTTCTTCGGGTTGACCGGCGCGTTGGCCGGCGTCGGCACGCCGTAACCGGCGTAGGCGGCGGCCATCATCTCGGTGCGGTTCGCCGCGTACGACAGTGCTTCGCGTGCCTTGGGGTTGTTGAACGGCGCCGAGCTGGTGTCCAGCTCCCAGACCACGAAGCCGGCGGGTTCGGCGGCGGTGAGCAACTGCCTGCCGTCGGTGGCGAGCCCGGCCGCGCTGTCCGGCGCCACGCTCCACAGCACGTGTGCCTGCCCCGCCCGAAGCGCCGCGTTGGCGGCGGTCGCGTCGGCGTAACGCACGATCCGGATCGCGTCGAGGTTCGGGCGCGGGCCCCAGTAGCCGTCGTGTCGCACCAGTTCGACCGTCTGGTCCGGGACGAACGACTTGAGCTGGTACGGCCCGGTGCCGTTCGCCGTGCGGTCGATGTTGGCCAGGTCGTCCACGTCGGTCATCCGCACGTCGATCACGTCGACCGGCAGCTCCGGGTTCGGCGAGTCGAGCGTGATGACCAGCGTGGTGTCGTCCGCCGCGGTCACCGCGTCGATCATGTCGATCTTCGCCGCGACCTGGGCGGGCACCGCGGGATCGAGCACGCGGTCGAAGTTCTTCTTGGCCTCGGCGGCGGTGAACGTCTTGCCGTTGTGGTACTTCACGCCGGCCCGCAGCTTGAACGTCCAGGTGCGGTGGTCCGGGCTCGACTGCCAGGACTCGGCGAGATCCGGTTTCGCGGTGTTCTCCGGGGTCCAGGTGGTGAGCCCGTTCCACAGCAGCGTCTGCAGCTGGGTCTGCGCGCCGCTGGCGATGGTGTTCGGGTCGAGCTGGGACACCCCGGCGATCTGGCCGTAGACCAGCGTGCCGCCCGGCGCGATCGGGCCCTTGCCGCTGTCGGCGGTGGCCTGCGGCTGGTCCGGCGCGTCCGTGCCCGCGTTCGAACAGGCCGATATCAGTGCTGTGAGGAGGAGCAGCGCCAGCGCGGCGGCCCCCCGGTTCTGCGCACGCCCCACGCCCGCCTCCAGTGTCCCTCGCCCCTGCCCACCGTTGGTCTCGCGAGGAAACCTCTGAAATTCGCTATTTCGAAGATAGCTTCCCCGATTCGAAGATGCTAAATCTCCGGTCATCTCCGGCGCAAGGACCTGACCTAGAAGCCGAGCTTCGCGGAAACCTCTTTCGCCTGGCGCACAACAAGTTCCGTGGCGAGGTCGAGTTTTTCGCCGATCAGGTCGCGGGCGAACCCGGTCACGCCCAGCGAACCGGCGATTCGTCCGTCCGAGTGGAAAACCGGCGCCGCCACACACGCGATGTCCGGTTCCTCCTCCTCGTCCTCCACCGCGAACCCGGCTTCGCGGATCTCGGCCAGTTGCGCCAGGAAAACCCGCGCGGACGGCTTCTTCGCCTTCGGCCCGCGCCCGGCGACCAGGTGCGCCAGCAGCGGGTCGAGCTGCTCGTCGGGCAGGTAGGCGGCGATCGCGCGGCCGAGCGCGGTGAGGTTGAACGGCGCGACCTTGCCGGGATAGGTGTCGAACTGGATGAACCCCGGTGTCGCGGCTTTGGCCACGTAGACCACCGACGCGCCGTCGAGCACGCCGACGTGCGCGGGCATGCCCAGCTCGTCGGCGAGGTCGCGCAGTTCGGGCTGGGCCACCTCGGCCAGGTCGTCCTGGCGGATCAGCGGGGCGGCCAGGTCGTAGAGACGGAGCGTGACACGCCAGAAGTGGCTGCGCCCGACGACCCGGCGCGCGGCGTACCCGCGCTGTTCGAGGGTGTAGACGATGGCCGCGCAGGTGGCCAGCGGGATGCCGGTCTCCCTGGCGAGCGCGGTGAGGGTGAGCCCGTCCTCTGCGGCGACCAGGGTCTCCAGCACGGTCAGCGTACGGCTGACCGCGGGCGAGGCCGGTCGCGGTGCCGGCTGCTTGTCCTCCGCCGCCACGACCTCCCCTTCTTCGGGCTTCCGGGCCTATTTTCGAGATACGGATAATACCAGCGCGTGGCCCCCGTGCCTGCCGGCGTTACGCCGGTTGGGGCAGGATGTCGCCGTGCCCCGCGATCTGCCCCGCCGCCGGTTCGACGGTGACGACACCCCGACCGGCCCGATCCGCCGCATCCCCAGCGGCGACGCGACCGGTCCGGCTGGCACGACCGGCCCGGCGGAGCCGGGTGCCCCGGGCGGCCCGGTGGATCCTGGCGGCCCGCTGGATCGGGAACGGGCGGCCCGGCCGGGTGCGCGGCGGGCCCGGCCGGAGGAGCCGCGGCGGGAGACCCGGCAGGCGCGGCGCGAACGACTCGAGGCAGCCGAACGAGCGGCGCGGGAGGCTGGACGCGGCACTCCCGCTCCCACGGCACGGGACAGCGGACGCGGCGGCGCACCTCGGGAGCCTGAGCGCAGCGGCGGCGCACCGCGAGAGCCCGAACGCGGCGCCGCACCCCGGGAACCTGAGCGCGGCGGCGCACCCCGGGAGTCCGGGCGCGGAGGCGCTCCACGCGTGCGGCGGAAGCGGGTCGAACCAGTTGAACCGGTCGAACCGGCTGGACCGGGAGACGCGGTTGAGGAGGGTGAACCCCTCGCGAAGCCGGTCGTGCCAGTTGGACATGGGCATGGGCACGGACACGGGCATGGGCCCGCCGCACCGGCGTCGGCTCGGGTCAGGAAGTTGCTGATCATTCTGCTCGCGCCGCTCGCCCTGGCCACCGTGGTGGGCGTGGGGCTGCTCTACCCGTGGGGCCAGCCGGAACCGCAGCCCGCGATCCTGGTCGGCACGCCGGTGCACGGTGACGTCTCCGCCACGGCGACCGGGCCGTGCCTGTCCCCCGGTGATGTCCAGGTGGGTGCACCGGCCGAGGGCACGCAACAGTGCCTCACCGTGGACGTGCTGCTCAGCGACGGCGACGCGGCCGGGCAGACCATCCGCAAGATCATGCCGCTCGAACCGAGTACCCCGCGGTTCGCCGCCGGTGACGCCGTGGTGCTGTCGTTCGCCGGGGACGACGCGCGCAATCCCGACTCCTACCAGCTGGTCGACTTCCAGCGCGGCCTGCCGCTGGTCGCGCTGGCAGCACTGTTCGCGATCGCCGTGATCGTGCTCGGCCGGTGGAGCGGGCTCGCCGCGCTCGGCGCGCTCGTGCTCAGCTTCGCCGTGCTCGCGCTGTTCGTGCTGCCCGCCATCCTCGCCGGGGAGAACCCGCTGCTGGTGGCGATCTGCGGCGCCGGGCTGATCATGTTCATCGCGTTGTACCTGACGCACGGGCTGTCCGCGAGAACCTCGGTCGCCGTGCTCGGCACGCTGGTCAGCCTCGCGCTGATCGGCGGCATCTCGGCGATCTTCTCCGCGGCGGCGTCGCTGACCGGCCTCGACGAAGACACCTCGTCGCTGATCGCCGCGCTCGGGCACGGCATCGACGCCCGCGGGCTGCTGCTGGCCGGGGTGGTGATCGGCGCGCTCGGTGTGCTCGACGACGTCACGGTGACCCAGACCAGCGCGGTCTGGGAGCTGCGGCGCGCCAATCCCGGGCTCGGGTGGCGCGAGCTGTACGCGGCGGGCGTGCGCATCGGACGCGACCACGTCGGGTCGGCGGTCAACACGCTGGTGATGGCCTACGCGGGTGCGGCGCTTCCGGTGCTGCTGGTGTCGTCGCTGTCCGGCGTCGGGCTCGGCTCGATCCTGGGGTCGCAGGACATCGCGCAGGAGATCGTGCGCACGCTCGCGGGCAGCATCGGCATCGTGGCCGCGGTGCCGGTGACCACCCTGCTGGCCGCGCTGATCGCGGCCCGTGAACCCGTCAGTCCAGGCTCGCGACGAACCGGCTGACCGCCTCCATGGTGAACCGTTGCGCCAGCTTGCCCGAAGGCGCCGCCGAGGCGAGCCGGTAGAGCGGCCGGTCCGGGGCGGCGTCACCGCGCGCCTCCGCCCGCAGCTGCGCGACGAGCAGCTGGGAGAACACCATGCCGTTGGCCTCGAAGTTGTTGGCCAGCGCGTCGGCGAGCTTGCGCAGGGCGAGGATCTGCAGCTCACGGCCACCGGTCCCGGCGTAGACGGCCAGGTCGATCTTCACCGTCTTGCGCCGGTTGCCCGCGTTGACCAGCAGGCCGACCGAGCGCGTGCCGCGCACGTCGGTGACCAGCAGGTCGAGCCGCTCGGCCTCGGTCAGGTCGATCTCGCGGACCCGCCAGGTGCGCACGTACAGCTTGTTCGACTCGAGCCACACGCGGCGCCGCAGGTTGAACGCGACCAGGTAGAGCAGCGGCAGCGCGACCACCGCGGCGGCCACCAGCCCGGCGACCTGGCCGCCGATCAGGCCCCCGATGCCGCCGAAGGCCGCGGCGAAGATCGCCACCCCGACCAGGCCCGAGCAGCCGCGGCGCCGCCGCAGCTTCGGGTCCTCCGAGGTGAGCATGATCCGCCCGGGCGGCGTCTCCGGCTCAGCCATGGGTCACCCGCAGCGCGCTCAGGAACGGGTTGGCCCGGCGTTCCCCGCCGATGGTGCTGGTGCCCCCGTGCCCGGGCAGCACCACTGTCCGGTCGTCCAGGGTGAGCAGCCGGTCGGCCAGGGACTGCTCGAGTAACGCCACGCTGCCTCCCGGCAGGTCGGTCCGTCCGATGGAACCGGCGAACAACGTGTCCCCGGTGAACACCAGCTCGCCGAGGCGGAAGATCGCCGAACCCGGAGTATGCCCGGGGGTGTGCGCGACGGTGATCGCCAGGCCCGCGAGGTTCAGCTCGCCGTCGGTGAGGTCGATGAGTTCCGCTGGTTCGACCGGGTGGACCGCGTCACCGAGCGCGGCGACCAGCTGCGGGCTCGCGCCGGACCACGGGTCGGCGAGCAGGCCGCGGTCCTCCGGCCGGAGGTGCACCGGGACGCCGAACTCGGCCGCGTCGGCGACGTGATCGAAATGACCGTGCGTGGCGAGCACCGCGACCGGGGTGAGCCGGTGCTCCGCGAGCGCCTCGGTGACCTTCGGCGCGGCGTCCTGGCCGGGGTCGATGATCACGCATTCGGCGCCCGGCTCGCGGGCGACGAGGTAGCAGTTGGCGGCGAAGGTCCCGCTGGGGAACCCGACAACGAGCAAGAACCGCACCTCCGAGCGCGCGAAACGACCCACTCCACCCGTCCGGATGAACCGGCCGCGCCAGCCTAGCGGCCCCTCTACAGGGTTCTCACAGGCTGTGCCAATAGACTGCCGCCACGCAGGACACCGGACGTGTGACACCGATTGGAAGCGGGAGGGCAGGTGGCGACCAACCAGCAACGCCGCGAAGCCGCCAAGCGCAAGCTCGAGCGGCAGCTGACTCGACGAGCGGAGCGGGCGAAGCGGCGCAAGATCATCGGCGTCGGCGTGACGATCGTCGTAGTGGGGCTAGTCGCGGGGCTGGTCGTGTTCCTGGTGACCCGGGATCGCGAGGACGTCGCGCAGCCGGAGGCTTCGGAGACCGCGCCCACCCCGGCGCCCATCCAGATCCCGACCGAGCGGGCGCCCGAGCCGAAGCGCCCGCAGGCGCTGCCGGACCCGGTTTCCTGCGAGTACCCGGCCGAGGAGGGCAAGCCGTCGGCCAAGCCGGTGAACGCGCCGCCCGCCGGGCAGGTCTCGTCGAACGGCACGGTCAACGTGACGATGAAGTCCACCGCGGGCGACATCCCGCTCACCCTGAACAAGGCGCTCGCGCCGTGCACGGTGAACAGCTTCGTCAGCCTGATCAACCAGGGCTACTACGTCGACACCGAATGCCACCGGCTCGGCACCGAGGGCCTGCAGATGCTGCAGTGCGGTGACCCGCAGGCCACCGGCATGGGCGGGCCCGGCTACACCTTCGACGACGAGGTGTTCCCCGAGCTGTCCTACGGCCGCGGCATCCTGGCGATGGCGAACGCCGGCAAGGACCCGGCCACCGGCAAGGGCACCAACGGCAGCCAGTTCTTCATGGTCTACGGCGACGCCCAGCTCCCGCCGAACTACACCGTGTTCGGCACGATCGGCGACCCGGGCCTGCAGGTGCTGGACAAGGTGGCGCGCGACGGCATCGACCCCGAGTCGGCGGCGACCAGCCAGGACGGCACCGGCAAGCCGAAGACCCCGGTCAAGTTCACCGCGACCACCGTCGGCTGATCCACTGAGCCATAAGAAGAGGGGGCGTCGTCCGCGGACGACGCCCCCTCTTCTTGCGCGTCAGCGGTAGGTGAAGTTCGGCGGGCGGCGGTTCAGGAAGGCGGCCACGCCCTCGGCGTAGTCCTCGCCGTGCAGGGCGTCGAGGCGGATGCGGTCGACCTCGGCGTCCGGTTCGGACTGTCCGGTGAGGATCTTCTCGATGATCCGGTTCATCCCGCGGATCGAGCTCTGCGAACGCGAGCACAGCGTGCTGGTGAACTCGCCGACCGCGTCGTCCAGCTCGTCGTCCGGGTAGACCTCGTTGAGCAGGCCGATCTCCCGCGCCCGCGCCGCGTCGATCAGGGAACCGCTGAGCAGGAAGTACCGCGCGTGCGCCGGTCCGACCAGGTCGACCAGCTGCCGGGTGGACTGGAAGTCGTAGACGATGCCGAGCTTCGCCGGGGTGATGCCGAACCGCGAACCGGTGGCGGCGAAGCGGAAGTCGCAGGCCACCGAGATCTGGCAGCCACCACCGATGCAGTTGCCGCGGATCAGCGCGACGGTCGGCTTCCGCAGCCCCGCGAGCGCGCCGATCGCGGTCTCGATCGCCTTGTCGTAGGCGGCCGCCGCCTCCGCGGTCGACCGCAGTGCACCGAACTCGCTGATGTCCGCGCCCGCCGAGAAGTCCGCACCGGCCCCGGTGAGCACCAGCACCTTCACCGCCGGGTCGTGCTCCACCGCCGTCACCGCGTCGGCGATGCCCGCCCACATGCCGTGGGTGATCGCGTTCTTCTTCTCCGGCCTGGCGAAGGTCAGCCGCGCGACCTCGTCGTGCACGCTGAACTGGAGCCCGTCAGTGATATCAGTGATATCGGTGATATCCGCCATGACAACGCACCCTACGCAGCGGGCCCACTGCTCAGGACGCGGACGTGACCCGGTACACGTCGTAGACGCCCTCGACGCTGCGCACCACCTTCAGCACGTGCCCGAGGTGCTTGGGGTCGCCCATCTCGAAGGAGAACCGGCTCACCGCCACCCGGTCGCGCGAGGTGGTCACCGACGCGGACAGGATGTTGACCTTCTCGTCGGCGAGCACCTTGGTGATGTCGGAGAGCAGGCGGTGCCGGTCCAGCGCCTCGACCTGGATGGCGACCAGGAACACCGACGACTCCGACGGCGCCCACTCCACCTCGACCAGCCGCTCCGGCTGCGCCCGCAGGTCCTCGGCGTTGGTGCAGTCCGTGCGGTGCACGCTCACGCCACCGCCACGCGTGACAAAACCGAGGATCTCGTCGCCTGGCACCGGCGTGCAGCAGCGCGCCAGCTTCGCCCAGACGTCGCTCGCGCCCTTGACGATCACGCCGACGTCGTTCGAGCCGCGACGCCGGGTCACCGTGGACGGCGTCGCCCGCTCGGCGAGTTCCTCCTCGGCTTCCTCGACGCCGCCGATCAGCGCGACCAGCCGCGACACCACGTGCTTGGCGCTGGTGTGCCCCTCGCCGACCGCGGCGTAGAGCGAGCTGATGTCGCCGTGGCGCAACTCGGTGGCCAGCGCGCCCATGGAGTCCGCCGAGACCAGCCGCTGCAGCGGCAGGCCCACCTTGCGGACCTCCTTGGTGATCGCCTCCTTGCCCGCGTCGATCGCCTCGTCGCGGCGCTCCTTGGCAAACCACTGCCGGATCTTCGCCCGTGCCTTCGGGGAGCCGGCGAAGCTCAGCCAGTCGCGGCTCGGCCCGGCGCCCTCGGCCTTCGAGGTGAAGATCTCGACGACCTCACCGTTCTCCAGCTTGCGCTCCAGCGCGACCAGCCTGCCGTTGACCCGCGCGCCGATGCAGCGGTGCCCGACCTCGGTGTGCACCGCGTAGGCGAAGTCCACCGGCGTCGAATCCACCGGCAGCGTGATCACGTCACCCTTGGGCGTGAACACGAAGATCTCGCGCGCGGCCAGCTCGTAGCGCAGCGATTCGAGGAACTCGCCGGGGTCGGCGGCCTCCCGCTGCCAGTCGAGCAGCTGGCGCATCCACGCCATCTCGTCGACGTCGACCGCGTTGCCGCTGTGCGTGCCCTTGGTCTCCTTGTACCGCCAGTGCGCGGCGATGCCGTACTCGGCGGTCCGGTGCATCTCGTAGGTGCGGATCTGCACCTCGAGCGGCTTGCCGTCCGGGCCGATCACGGTGGTGTGCAGCGACTGGTACACGCCGAACCGCGGCTGCGCGATGTAGTCCTTGAACCGGCCGGGCATCGGCTGCCACAGCGCGTGCACCACGCCCATCGCGGCGTAGCAGTCGCGCACGTCCTCCACCAGGATCCGCACACCGACTAGGTCGTGGATGTCGTCCAGGTCGCGGCCGCGGACGATCATCTTCTGGTGGATCGAGTAGTAGTGCTTCGGGCGGCCCTCGACCTTGGCGGTGATCCGCGACGCGTCGAGATTGGTGGTCAGGTCGCCGATGACCCAGCGCAGGTAGGTGTCCCGCGAGGGCGCGCGGTCGGCCACCAGGCGCACGATCTCGTCGTACTTCTTCGGCTGCAGGATGGCGAAGGCCAGGTCCTCCAGCTCCCACTTCACCGTGGCCATGCCCAGCCGGTGCGCCAGCGGGGCGAGCACCTCGAGGGTTTCCTTCGCCTTGCGCGCCTGCTTCTCCGGCGGCAGGAAGCGCATGGTGCGCATGTTGTGCAGCCGGTCGGCCAGCTTGATCACCAGCACCCGCGGGTCGCGGGCCATCGCGATGACCATCTTGCGAATGGTCTCCGCCTCGGCGGCGGTGCCCAGCTTGACCTTGTCCAGCTTGGTGACCCCGTCGACCAGCTGGGCCACCTTGTCGCCGAAGTCGGCCGAGAGCTGTTCCACCGGGTAGCCGGTGTCCTCCACGGTGTCGTGCAGCAGCCCGGCGACCAGCGTGGTGGTGTCCATGCCCAGCTCGGCCAGGATGGTGGCCACCGCCAGCGGGTGGGTGATGTACGGGTCGCCCGACTTGCGGCGCTGGTTGCGGTGCAGTTCCTCGGCCACGTCGTAGGCGCGCTGCAGCAGGGCCAGGTCGGCGCTGGGGTGCATCTCGCGGTGCACCGCGGCCAGCGGCTCGAGCACCTGCTTGACCGAGGCGGCGCGCTGCGCGGTGATGCGCCTGGCCAGCCGCGCGCGGACCCGCCGGGTGGCCGACGGTGCCCGGCCGGTGCCATTGCCGTTGCCCGTGCCGTTGCCGTTGGCCGCCGGGACGGGCGGGACCGGCGCCGGACGGGGCTTGCCGCCGTCCTTGGCAGGCGCCGCGGACTCGAGCTCTTGGCTCACCCGCACCTCCCGTCGTATCAGGTCACCTCGTGCGTTCAGCGTAACGCGCGGACGGTCCCCGGCGTTCCGCTGGCCCGCTCTCAGCTGCTGTGCAGAGCGTGCACCTGGCGCCCGGACAGCGCCTCGCGGCCGCCGAGCCCGTCGAGTTCGAGCACCACGGACACCCCGGTGACCACCGCGTCCGCCTGCTCCAGCAGCCCGCACGCCGCGGCCACGGTGCCGCCGGTGGCCAGCACGTCGTCGATCACCGCGACGTGCTGACCTGGCTGAACCACCCCGGCGGGCAGTTCGAGCGCGGCCGTGCCGTACTCCAGCTCGTAGTCCGCCCTGGCCGCGACCTGCGGCAGCTTGCCGGGCTTGCGCACCATGACCACCCCGAGCCCGCTGGCCTGCCCGAGCGCCGCGGCCAGCAGGAAGCCGCGTGCCTCCACCGCGGCCAGCAGTTCCACGTCGTGGTCCAGCGTGTCCGCGAGCGCGGCGGTCACCGCGGCGAACCCGTCCGCCGAAGCGAACAGCGGCGCGAAGTCCCGGAACAGGATCCCCGGCCGCGGGAAGTCCGGTACCTCGGCGACCAGCCCGATCGCCTTGTCCAAGTCCATGTTCTGCCCCTTACCGACTGCCTACCGAAAGCGAAGCAGGGCACCGTCCGCGAGCGGACGATGCCCTGCCGATGAGCAACTGCCTCAGCGCTTGCGCTTGCCCGACGGCTGCTTGCCCGACGGGCGGCCACGCCGCGGCGTGGTCTTCTGGTGCCGCGCGGGCACGCTGGCCGCGGCCGCGTACGCGCGTTCCTTGCGCAGCTCGGCGTTGAGCTGTTCGTCGTCGCTCGCGTCGAACTCGTCGTCGTCCGGCGCGGCGTCGCGTTCGGCGGCCTTGCGGGCCAGGTTCTCCCGGCGGGCCTTGACCCGCTGGGCCTGCTGCTTGAACTTCGGGTCCCGCATCTTGAAGTCGACCAGCAGCGGGGTGGCCAGCGCGACCGAGGACAGCACACCGGCCAGCATGCCGGTCAGCTGCACCAGCGCCAGGTCCTGCAGCGTGCCCGAGCCGAGCAGGATGTAGCCGATGATCAGCAGGCCGAGCACCGGCAGCAGGGCGATCACCGCGGTGTTGATCGACCGCATCAGCGTCTGGTTCAGCGCCAGGTTGGCCGCCTCGCCGTAGGTGCGCCTGGTCAGCCCCAGCAGGCCGCGGGTGTTCTCCTTGACCTTGTCGAACACCACCACGGTGTCGTACAGGGAGAACCCGAGAATGGTCAGCAGGCCGATCACGGTGGCCGGGGTGACCTCGAAGCCGACCAGCGAGTAGATGCCCGCGGTGACCACGATGTCGTGGATCAGCGAGATCAGCGCCGCGACGGCCATCCAGCGTTCGAAGTAGATCGCCAGGAAGATGGTCACCAGCACCAGGAAGACCGCGAGCGCGATGAGCGCCTTCTCCGAGATCTCCCCGCCCCAGGACGCGCTGACCGCGCTGTCGCTGATGGTCTGCTGGCTGGGCTGGCCGTTCGCGCCGAGCGGCTGGAAGGCGTTGAACAGCGCCTCCTTGACCTTGGCGACCTGACCGGCGTCCAGCGTGTCGGACCGGATCTGCACGGTCTGCGCCGCGCCGGTGCCGACCTTCTGCGCTTCGGCGGCGGGCTCACCGGCGGCCTCGGCGAAGACCTCCTTGGCGCGGTCCTCGTTCACCTCGCCCGCCGCACCGGCGGCAGGCATCTGGATCTGGGTGCCGCCCTCGAAGTCGATGCCGAGGTTGAAGCCCTTGATCCCGATGGAGCCGACGCAGACCAGCATCAGCAGGCCGAAGAACACGTACCAGTACTTGCGCGCGCCGACGATGTCGAACGCACCGGTGCCGACGTAGAGCCGGTGGAACACCGAGCCCTTCTTCTTGGCGCCGTTCGCGGTGCCCTGATCCTCGACGCCCACGTCAGGCCTCCTTCACGGTCGCGCCGGCGACCTTGGCTGTGCGGCGTTGTGCGCCGACTCGCTGCACCCCGCCGAGCCCCGAGATCTTCGGGCTCGACAGTGCCTTGGACTTCGACACCATGGCCACCAGCGGGTGGGTCACCAGGAACACCACCACCAGGTCGAGCACGGTGGACATGCCCAGGGTGAAGGCGAACCCGCGCACCTCCCCGACCGCCAGCAGGTACAGCACCGCGGCGGCGAGGAACATGACCGCGTCCGAGGCGAGGATCGTGCGGCGGCCGCGGACCCAGCCGCGGGGCACCGCCGAGCGGAACGAGCGGCCCTCGCGCATCTCGTCCTTCAACCGTTCGAAGAACACCACGAACGAGTCGGCGGTGACACCGATGGCGATGATGAACCCGGCGACGCCGGCGAGGTCCAGTGTGAAGCCGATCCACCGGCCGAGCAGCACCAGCACGCCGTAGACGATGACCGCCGACAACCCCAGCGAGAGGATCGTCAGCACACCGAGCAGGCGGTAGTAGAACAGGCAGTAGACGAACACCAGCAGCAGCCCGATGCCACCGGCGATCAGCCCGGCCTGCAGCGAAGCCAGGCCCAGCGTCGCGGACACCGTGGTGGCGTCGGACGAGGCGAACGACAGCGGCAGCGAGCCGTACTTCAGCACGTCGGCCAGGTTCTTGGCCTCGGCCTGGGTGAAGCCGCCGGTGATCTGGGTGCGGCCGTCGAGGATCGGCACGGTGATGTTCGGCGCCGAGACCACCTGCGTGTCCAGCACGAACGCGGCCTGCTGGTTCACGTTCGCCGAGGTGAAGTCACCCCAGAGCTTGGTGCCCTCGGCCTTGAAGGTCAGGTCGACCACGTAGCCGCCGCGCTGGCTGTCGTAACCGGAGGCGGCGGTGTCGATCATCGTGCCGGGCAGGAACTCGGGCTCCAGCACGAACTTCTGGCTGCCGTCCTTGAGGCAGGCGACCAGCGGCAGGGTCGGGTCGTCGTTGCCGCGCAGCGGGTCGTTCGGCAGGCACTGGAACTGGGCCAGCGTCTCCTGCTGCAGCTGCTGCGCCGCGGCGACCGCGGCCTGGTCGGCCGGGTTGGCCGCGACCAGCGCCGGGTTCTGCCGGACCGCCTTGGCGGCCTGGATCGCCTGCGCCTCGGCCTCCGGTGAACCCGGGGTGGGCGGGGCGGGCTGGTCCTGCGCGGGAGCCGCGCCGGGTGCGGAACCACCGGCGGGCGGGGCCGAGGGCTGACCGGCCGCTGGCGCCTCGCTCGGCTGCCCGCTCGCGGGCGGCTGCGTGGCGGGCGGCTGACCGGCCGGCGGCACCTGCGGGGCCGGGGTGGCCGGCTGCACGGTGGCCACCTTGCGGAAGCCCAGCTTGGCCGTCTGGCCCAAGTTCTTGGCCTGGTCGCCCTGCTCGCCCGGCACGGTGATGACGACGTTGTTGCCGTCGAGCACCACCTCGGTGCCGCTGACCCCGATCCCGTTGACCCGGGTCTCGATGATCGTCTTCGCCTGGTTGAGCGCTTCCTTGGACGGCTCGGCGCCGTCCAGGGTCCGGGCGGTCAGGGTGACCCGCGTGCCGCCCTGGAGATCGATGCCCAGCTTGGGGGTCGGCTTCCCGTCGCCGGTGAAGAACACCAGCGAGTACAGGCCGATGACGATCAAGACGAAGAACGCGAGATAGCGTCCCGGGCGGATCTGCCCGGCCGGTGGTGCCACGGTGCGTCGGTCTCCTCGAACTGGGGCCTTCCCGAATGGAACAGGGCCTGCCTGACTGGAAGTTTTCGGGTAAGCCCGCGCGGACGCGGGCATACGCAGCACCGAGACACTACTCGGTGCTGCGTGAGCCCTGCGTTACCCCCTCATCGGCGTGTGCACGCCGGTGCGCAGGGTGTTACTTCTTACCGTGCTCCAGGGGAGGCGCGACCTGAGGACCAGCCTTCTCGGCTTCGGTCTTCTCGTCCTCGTCGGACTTCGCGGTCTCGACCTCGGTGGCCGACTCGATGACCGGCGTCTCGTCGGACTCGGTCTCATCGGCTTCGTCGTCCTCGACGATCGGCTCGACCTTCTCCCGGACGGCCTGGCGCAGCCAGGTGGTCACCACGCCGGGCGCGATCTCGAGATCGATCGTGGTGTCGCCGCTGGTGTCCGCGACGGTCGCGTAGAGACCGGAGGTGGTCATCACGCGGTCGCCCTCGACCAGGTTGTTCTGCAGCTCCTGCTGACGCTGGACCGCTTGCTTCTGCTTGCGGCTCCCCAGGAACAGCGGGATCGCCACGACCAGCATGAGCAGCAGCGGCAGGAAAAGGCCTTCCATGACTCTCCATTCAGCGGGTGCGGCAGCGGCGGGACCGCCTGCCGATTCGCCCGATTTGTTCTGGGTCTGCTTGTTCGAGTGTGCCAGGTACCACCCGCGGTGCCGTCGGCGGGCAGTGCCGCCCGCCCCGCCGGTTACCCGAACAGACCAGGGTTGCCCTGGTCGAACCGTCCGGCCTCCCAAGGCACCTCGGTCGGTGGCCGTAACCCGAGGTGCTCCCACGCGGCCGGGGTAGCGACCCGCCCACGGGGGGTTCGCGCGAGCATACCCGCGCGGACCAGGTAGGGCTCACACACCTCTTCCACCGTGGTCGACTCTTCACCGACCGCCACCGCCAGCGTGGCCACGCCGACCGGCCCGCCGTGGAACGACTTGACCAGCGCGGTGAGCACCGCGCGGTCGAGCCGGTCCAGCCCCAGCTCGTCCACGTCGTAGACCTCCAGCGCGGCGCGGGCCACCTCCAGGGTGACCTTGCCGTCCGAGCGGACCTCGGCGTAGTCGCGGACCCGGCGCAGCAGCCGGTTCGCGATCCGCGGGGTGCCGCGGGACCGGCGCGCGATCTCGGCTTCGCCGTCGGCGTCCAGCGTGATGCCGAGAATGGTGGCCGAGCGCCGCAGCACCTGCGAAAGCTCGTCGGCGGAGTAGAACTCCATGTGCCCGGTGAAGCCGAAGCGGTCACGCAGCGGACCGGTCAGCGCGCCGGACCGGGTGGTGGCGCCGACCAGGGTGAACGGCGCGATCTCCAGCGGGATGCTGGTGGCGCCGGGGCCCTTGCCGACCACCACGTCCACCCGGAAGTCCTCCATCGCCAGGTAGAGCATTTCCTCGGCGGGCCGGGCGATGCGGTGGATCTCGTCGATGAACAGCACGTCGCCCTCGGTGAGGTTCGACAGCATCGCGGCCAGGTCGCCCGCGCGCTCCAGCGCGGGGCCGGAGGTGATCCGGATGGCGGCGTCCAGCTCGGCCGCGATGATCATCGACATGCTGGTCTTGCCGAGCCCCGGCGGGCCGGACAGCAGCACGTGGTCCGGCGGCACACCGCGCCGCCGGGCGCTCTCCAGCACCAGTTCCAGCTGCTCGCGCACCCGCGGCTGGCCGACAAAATCGGCCAGTTTCCGGGGCCGGAGCGTGGTTTCCACGTCCCGGTCGCCGTTCTGGGCGAAGGCCGACAGCGTGTCGGCGTCGGCGAAATCCGGTTCGTCGGTCACCGGGTCATCGTGCACGGTGCCCGCCTACCGCTTGCGGCCCAGGGTGGTCAGCGCCGAGCGCAGCACCTGCGACGTGGTCACCGTGCCCTCGCCGGTTTCGCCGAGCACCCGGTCCACCGCCTGCTCGGCCTGCTTCGCCGCGAACCCGAGGCCCACCAGTGCCTCGACCACCTCGCCACGCACCGCGCCACCGGCCACCGGCACCGCGTCGGCTGTCCCCGGCACCGCGTTGACCTTGTCCCGCAGTTCCAGGCTGAGCCGTTCGGCGCCCTTCTTGCCGATGCCGGGCACCTGGGTGAGCACGTTGATGTCGCCGTCGGCGAGCGCCGAGCGCAGCTTGTCCGGGTCGAGCACGGCGAGCGCGGCCAGCGCGAGCCGCGGCCCGATGCCCGACACCGTCTGCAGCAGCACGAACAACTCGCGCGCGTCGGCGTCGGAGAAGCCGAACAGGGTCAGCGAGTCCTCGCGGACCACCAGCGAGGTGTGCAGCCGGATCCGCTCACCCCGGCGCAGCGTGGCCAGCGTGCTCGGCGTGGCCTGCACCGCGAACCCGACCCCGCCCACTTCGACCACCGCGTGGTCGAGCCCGACGGAGAGCACTTCCCCGTGCACCGAAGAGATCATCGTCCCGCCCTCGCATTCTTCTTCGCCGCCTCGGCCAGCCGTGACCGGTGCACCTTCGCCAGTTCGGCCGCCCGCGCCTCGGCCGCGGCCAGCCTGGCGCGCATCGGCTCGCGCCACAGGTGGCAGATCGCCAGCGCGAGCGCGTCGGCGGCGTCCGCCGGTTTCGGTGCCTTCGCCAGCCCGAGCAGCTTGGTCACCATGCCGGTGACCTGCGCCTTGTCCGCCCGTCCCGAGCCGGTGACCGCGGCCTTGACCTCGCTCGGGGTGTGGAAGTGCACCGGCAGCCCGCGCCGGGCGGCGCCGAGCGCCACCACTCCCCCGGCCTGCGCGGTGCCCATCGCGGTGCGCACGTTGTGCTGGCTGAACACCCGCTCGATGGCGACCACCTCGGGCCGGTAGGTGTCGAACCAGGTCTCCACCGCGTCGGCCACGGTGAGCAGCCGGGTGGCCAGGTCCGCGTCCGCCGGGGTGCGCACCACGTCGACCGCGACGCAGCTGACGGTGCGCCCGGCACCCCCGTCCACCACGCCGAGACCGCAGCGGGTCAGGCCGGGGTCCACACCGAGCACACGCACAGGTTCCACTCCTCGCCGAACAACCGTTCGAGGAGCAGGCTACCGGCGACCGGCCCGGTAACCGCCGGGGACGCGCCGGTCAGGGTCCGTCGACCCCGGGTGTCCAGCTCTCCGGGTCACCGCTTTCGGTGAGCACCAGCTGCCAGGTGTCGAAGCCCTCCGGCGCGTCGGGCTCCCACGGCCACTTCCCCTCCGGGGAGGCCACGATGATCTGCACCGCCGGGAAGTCGCCTTCGGGATAGATCAGGAAGGCGCTGCCGAAGAACTCGGGGTAGTGCCCGAGCGCCACCTTCTCGAAGGTGATCGGCACGCCGTCGAAGAAGTCGTCGTAGACCTTGCCGAACTCGAACCGCTCACCGGCGGCGGCGCGGTCGACGTAGGCGTCGAGCAGCACCGGGCCGATGTGCTCGGGCAGGCCCATCACCACCGCCTCGGGCACCTGGTGCATCGCCCAGGCGCAGACGGTGAAGCAGTAGCCGGAGCCCTCTTCGTCGGCGGGCACCTGGATCACCGCGTTGCCGCGGCGTTCGCCTTCGGCGACGATCCAGTCCTGCAGTGCCTGGTCTTCTGGAGCGAGGGCCTCGGTCGTCACGGCGCACATTCTGCCGCATGACCGAGGCCCCGCCCAAGAAGCACTAGCCGACTTCCGCGAGAACCTCGTCGGAGACGTCGAAATTGGCCCACACGTTCTGCACGTCGTCGCAGTCCTCGAGCGCGTCGATCAGCCGGAAGACCTTGCGCGCGCCCTCGGCGTCGAGCGGCACGTTGACCGACGGCACGAAGCTGGCTTCCGCCGACTCGTAGTCGAAACCGGCTTCCTGCAGGGCTTTCCGGACCGCGACCAGGTCGGTGGCCTCGGACACGATCTCGAAGCTCTCGCCGAGGTCGTTGACCTCTTCGGCACCGGCGTCGAGCACCGCCATCAGCACGTCGTCCTCGCCGCTGTCCGCCTTCGGCAGCAGCACCACGCCCTTGCGGTTGAACAGGTACGCCACCGAGCCCGGGTCGGCCAGCGAGCCGTTGTTCCGGGTCAGCGCGGTGCGCACCTCGCTGGCGGCGCGGTTCTTGTTGTCGGTGAGGCATTCGATGAGCACGGCGACGCCGTTCGGCCCGTAGCCCTCGTACATGATGGTCTGCCAGTCGGCGCCGCCCGCCTCCTCACCGGCGCCGCGCTTGCGCGCGCGCTCGATGTTGTCCTGCGGGACCGAGTTCTTCTTCGCCTTCTGGATCGCGTCGAACAGCGTCGGGTTGCCGTCCGGGTCGCCCCCGCCGGTCCGCGCGGCGACCTCGATGTTCTTGATCAGCCTCGCGAACAGCTTGCCACGCTTCGCGTCGAGGGCGGCCTTCTTGTGCTTGGTGGTGGCCCACTTGGAGTGGCCGCTCATCTTTCCTCCATCCGATCCGGCGGCGTGCCGCCGTCCTTATGCCTGCCCACGCACGATCCGCACGAACAGCCGGTGCACGCGCTCGTCACCCGTGAGTTCCGGGTGGAAGGCCGTCGCGAGCACCATCCCCTGCCTGACCGCGACGATCCTAGCTGGCGCGCCGGCGCGGCCGGGATCTTCCGGCACGCTGGCCAGCACCTCGACCCCCTGGCCTGCCTTCTCCACCCAGGGGGCGCGGATGAACACCGCGTGCAGCGGGGCCCCGTCGACCCCGGTGAACTCGAGGTCCTCCTCGAAGGAATCGACCTGCCTGCCGAAGGCGTTGCGGCGCACCACGATGTCCAGCGCGTCGAGCTGGTGCTGGTCGGGGCGGCCGTCGAGGGCCTGGCGGGCGAGCAGGATCATCCCGGCGCACGAGCCGAACGCGGGCAGGCCCGCGCGCAAGCGCTCGCGCAGCGGTTCGAGCAGCTCGAAGGTCTCCAGCAGCCGCGACATCGTGGTGGACTCGCCACCCGGCAGCACCAGACCGTCCACTTCGGACAGCTCGGCGGCGCGGCGCACCGGCACCGCGGTGGCGCCCGCGCGCTCGGTCATCGCCAGGTGCTCGGCCACGTCGCCCTGCAGGGCGAGCACGCCGACCACCGGCCGTGCCTTGGACACGTCAGTTCCCTCCCGACCCGAATTCCGCTGGTCAAGCCTAGGGCCTCGACGAGCGGAGGGCAGCCGGGGGTCGGGCGTTACGGCACGCCGAGCAGCCGCAGGCCCGCCGCCGTGGCGGCCGCGGCGAGCACCACGACGACAAACGGGGCCTTCCGCCACGCCAGCACCCCGCCCACCAGCACCCCGGCGGGCCGGGCGTAGCCGGCGAACTCGGCGCCCTCGATCAGGGCCGAGGTCGCCACCAGCGCGGCGAGCAGGACCACCGCGGCGGTGGCCATCAGCTTCTCGGCTCGTGCGTTCAGCTCGACCTTCGCCCGCAGTGCCGGTCCGGCGAAGCGGAAGGCGAAGGTGCCCGCGCCCAGCACGACGGCGCAGACGACCAGGGTCAGCGGTGAGATGATCACGCGGCCACCTCGCTCTTGCCGGCTTCGGCCTCGGTGCGCACCAGCAGCACCAGCGGCACGCCGAGCAGAGCCAGCAGCACCGGCACCCCGGCGGGCAGGAACGGGGCGGCGGCCACGGCCAGCACCGCGCCGGTGAGCGCCGCGGTGCGCACGCCGCGGTCCTTCAGCGACGGCAGCACCAGCGCGAGCAGCACCGCCGGGAACGCCGCGTCGAGGCCGAACACGTCGGTGTCGGTGATCGCGGTCCCGGCGAACGCGCCGATCACCACGCTCACGTTCCAGACCACGAAGAGGCTGAGCCCGCAGGCCCAGTAGGCCGCGCGGCGGCGTCGCCGATCCTCCTGCGCCAGCGCGAAGGCGACCGTCTCGTCGAGCATCAGGTGGCTGCCGACCAGCCGGCGCACCCAGCTCTTGCCCAGCACGTCCCCGACCGCGAAGCCGAACGGGATGTGCCGCGCGTTCACCAGCAGCCCGGCCACCACCGCCGCGATCGGGTTGCCGCCAGAGGCGACCAGTCCGATGAACAGGAACTGGGACGCGCCCGCGAAGACGACCACCGAAAGCAGCATCGGCACCCAGACCTCGAAGCCGGCGCTCACCGCGATGGCTCCGTACGAAATGCCGACGATGCCGTCGGCGAGGCAGACCAGCGCGATGTCGCGCATCAGTTCCCGGCCCAGGGTTCGCTGTATCGAACGCATCACCGCCTAAGATGAACAGAACCACCGCCTGTTCGTCAAGCCGAACAGAACGACTGACGGAGCGAACACAGATGGCTACCGAAGGCGCCCCACTCGACGTGATCGCCGCGTCACTGAAACGTGAACGCGAGCGCGCCGGGCTGTCCCTGACCGAACTGGCCCGCCTGGCCGGGATCGCCAAGTCGACGCTGTCGCAGCTGGAGTCGGCCACCGGGAACCCGAGCGTGGAGACGCTGTGGGCACTGGGCAAGGCGCTCGACGTGCCGTTCTCCAAGCTGGTCGAGCCGCCGGTGCCCCGGATCCACGTGATCCGCAACGGCGAGGGCATCACGGTGGCCTCCGAAGAGGCCGACTACCTGGCCACCCTGCTGGCGTCCTGCCCACCGCACGCGCGCCGCGACATCTACCTGATCCGCGCCGAGCCGGGCAGCGTGCGCCGCTCGGACCCGCACCGGCCGGGGATCATCGAGCACGTGGTCGTCTGCCACGGCCGCGCACTGGTCGGCATGGCGGGCGAGCCGATCGAGGTGGGCCCGGGCGACTACGTCGCGTACCCCGGCGACGAAGCCCATGTGTTCGAGGCGCTGGAACCGGGCACCACCGTGGTCCTGCTGTCCGAGCACACCTGAGCCTGGCCAGCACGCACGGCTGGCGGGGCGGCGAGGCTGTCCCGCCGGCGGGACCGGGCCGAAACGCCGATTCATTGGTTTCCCGCGGGAAATGCGGTGATGATTCTCCGTCCGGCAAACGCGCGCCGCGCCATCCACGGGTAATGTCGCACATTGCCGATCGGCGAACAATTGTGGAAGGAGTAGCCCGGTGACGACCAGCAGACGGGGGCGAACCATCGAGGGCGCGCAGACCCTGGTGATCATCGTGGCCATTCCCCTTGGCTTGATTCCGCTCATTCGCTGGATCCTCAGCGAGGACCACGGCGGGCTTTTCCGCTGGTTCTTCGGCAGCCTTTCCGGGGTACTGGGTTACGCGGCCCCGATCATCGTGCTGGCCGTGGCCTTCCTCCTCGTCATGCTTCTGGAAGCGGTCAAGAAAAAAGGCGCGTGACCGCTTCGGCAGACGATCCGGTATATGGCGCTCGCCGTGACCACGGCCTCCGCCAAGGGCGCACTCAAGATCGACGGGCGCCGATACCGAAGACCGCTCTCGGGCGGACGGCACCGGCTCTGGCGTTGGGTATGACCAGAGTCGTCCAGTTCGCGGGCATCTTCCTGCTCGTCGCGGGCCTCAGCGGGGCCGTCGACCACCTGGCGGGCCAGCGGCTTCCTGGCGGGGTTCGAGACCTTCGCGAACCTCACCGTGGCCGCCGTCGGCCTGGGCATCGTGGTCCCGGAGCAGCCGGGAAATCAGGGCGCGTAGAACTTGGTGGTCGCCTCGACCGCGGCGGCGACGTGTTCCGGGTCACCACCGGCGGCCAGGTGTGCCTCGCCCCAGGATGCGGCGCTGCGCCGGATGAACTCGCGCGCCTCGGGCGACTTCTCGATCGCCTCGTGGTCGGCGGGCTCGCCACCGGCCAGCAGCTGGGCCAGTGCGAGCAGACGCAGGTCCCAGCCAACGCCACCGGCACCGGGGCCGTAGGTCGGGAAGAGGGGCTCCTCGACAACCGCCGCGTGGATCAGCTCGAATTCGGTGTCCTCGGCCGGACCAGGGGCCAGGCGTACTTCCACCTCGCTCGTGCCGGGCCAGTCGTCGGCCTCCGGGCCGAAGAGCCAGGACACCTTGAGCAACCGCGGCGGCTCGCAGCGGAGGATCTCGCCGTGCTCACCACCGTCCAATTCGAACTTCCCGCCAGGCCGTAGCTCCCCGGTGACCGGTTTCAACCAGCGACGCAGCCGCTCGGGACTGGTCAGGGCGTCCCAGACGTCGTCGATCTGCGCGTCGTAGCGACGCCGAATCTCGATGGTGTAAGCCTCACCGGCGGGCACGCGACCCTTGCCCATCGCCCGGCGCGCGGCGGCCAGTTCGTCCAATGCGTCCTTCATGTCTTCCTTCCCTTCGCACGCTTGCCCCGCGCCAGCTCGGTGCCCAGGGCGTCGAGACGCTGTTCCCACAACCGGCGGAACCGGTCCAGCCACGCGTCAACCTCGCTCAACGGTTCGGGCTCGACGGCGTAGAACCGGCGAGCTCCCTCCGCCCGCACCGACGCGAACCCGCTGTCACGCAGCACGCGCAGATGCTGGGAAACAGCGGGCTGGGAGATGCCGAACTCGGCACGGATCACGTCCGTGATCGCGCCCGAGGTCCGCTCACCGTCGGCGAGCAACTCCAGAATGCGGCGGCGCACCGGGTCGCCCAGGATGTCGAACGCGTGCACAACGCGAACCGTACCAGCCTCGGCTTATATAAGCCAGATCTGGTATCTCGACGGATCGTGTTTTCGCGGTCAGGCCGTGCCCAGCTGGTCGAGCCGCTGCTGGAGACGGTCGGCGTCGTCGTGACGTTCCTGGGCCCGATACAACTCCCGCGCCTCCTGCCACGCGGCGCGTGCCTCGTCGTTCCTGCCGAGTGCGACCTGCGAATCACCCAGGCCGTCGAGCGTGTTGGCGAGTTCGAAGCTGTAGCCGAGCTCCCGGAGCAGCGCGAGCGCGGGCTGGTAGTGGTGCACAGCTTCGTGGTGCCGCCCGGTGTGGTGCGCGATGTAGCCCAGGTTCTCCAGGGCGTACGACTCACCATCGGGATTGTCGTGGCGGCGGTGCAGGATGAGCGCGGCGTCGCAGTGCTCGCGTGCTCGCTCGTACTTCCCGAGCCGGGCGGCGTGCCAGCCCATCTCGTTCAGCGCTTCGGCTTCCCACACCGGGTTGTCCAGGGTGCGGTAGAGCTCCAGCGCCCGCGTGGCGTGCGCCAGCGCCTGTTCGCTGTCCCCGCGCTGTCCCCACGCCCGCGCGAGCATCCGGTGGGTGTGTGCCTGGTTGGTGTGGTCGTGGTGATCGGCCGCCAGCGCCAGGGATTCGTGCAGGTGCTCGACCGCTTCCTCGTGCCGTCCCACCTCGGTGCAGGCGTAACCGAGGGCGCGGTGGGCACGGGTGCGGGCGGCGGGGTCGCCGAGGTGGCGGGCGGCGGCGAGACCGGCGCGCCAGACGGCGAGCCGGTCGTCACCGCGGCCCCGCCGGTCGTGGTAGGTGCCCAGGGTCCAGGCCAGCTGCCAGACCACCTGGTGCCAGCCGCGGGCGGCGGCCGTGTGCTGTGCGGCCAGCAGGCCGGAGTGCTCGGCGTCGAACCAGGCCAGTGCCGCCGCGTAGTCCGGCAGCGCGGCGGGCTGGACCTCCGGTCCCGGCGGATCCAGCTGGACGGGCGGACGATGGGGATCCAGCAGCCGGTCGGCGGAATGGGCGGTGTGCAGGAAGAACTCGACCACCCGGCGCAGCGCCCGCTCCGGCACTTCGGCAGGCAGCCGCTGGTGCGCGGTGTCGGCGGCGTAGCGGCGGATCAGGTCGTGCATGGCGTACCGGCCGTCCCCGTGCCGGTTCAGCAACGACGCGTTCTCCAGTTCCTGCAACAGTTTCCGGGCACGCGGCACCGGGTGGCCGATGAGGCAGGCGGCCGCGGGCAGGGAGATGTTCGCGCCGGGTGCGAGCGCCAGCAACCCGAACGCCGCCTGCTGCTCGCCGGTCAGCCGCTCGTAGGACCAGGACAACGCCGCGGGCAGGCTCGCTGACGGGTCCTCGTCCGACAACGCCGCCAACCCGGCTTCCCACAGCTCTTCGGCGATCTCGGCGAGCGGGGTGCCGGGGTGGATCTTGGCGCGGCCCGCGATGATGCCCAGCGCGAGCGGCAGTCCCCCGCACAGCCTGACCAGTTCCGCCACCGCCGCCGGTTCGGCCGCCAGCCGGTCCGCGCCCACCTGGGCGGCCAGCAGGGCGTGGGCTTCACCGGCGCCGAGCATGTCGAGGGGCAGGTGGTGCGCGTTGTGGCGGGCGACCAGCCCGGTCAGCGTCCGGCGGCTGGTGATCAGCACGGTGGCGGAGTCGCCGCCCGGCAGCAGCGGCACGACCTGCTCGGCGTCGGCGGCGTTGTCCAGCACGATCAGCATCCGCTTCCCGGCGACCAGGCTGCGGTACAGCGCGGTCTGGGCGGGCAGGTCGACCGGGACGCGCCCGGGTTCCACGCCGAGTGCGTCCAGGAATCCGCGCACCGTCACCCCGACCGGTGTCGGTCCGCTGTCCGGGCTGAAACCGCGCAGGTCGGCGAACAGCTGCCCATCGGGGAATTCGGCCAGGTGCTGGTGCGCCCAATGCAGCGCCAGCCAGGTCTTGCCGACACCGCCGCCACCGCCGATCGCCGAAACCACCACCGTTCCACCGGCGGCCGAGGCTTCGTCCACCGCCGCCGAAAGCGCGTCCAGTTCCCGGTTCCGGCCGACGAACACCCCGGGCGGCGCGGGCAGTTGCCGGGGCACCGGCCCATCGGTCGCCGGCTCGGCGGGCAGCACCGCGGCCAGCAGTTCGTCCCGCTCGGCCGGGCGCACGTCCAGCGCCTCGGCCAGCAGCCGGACCGTCGCCACCCGGGGATCGGTCCGCTCGCCGGACTCGAACCTGCGGATCGTGCGCACGCCGACCCCCGACCGCTCCGCCAGCTGGTCCTGCGTCATTCCCGCCCGTCGCCGCAACTGCCGCAACAGCGCGCTGAACCGACCCGTCACCTGGCACCCTTCAGTCCCGATGATCTTCCGGCTTGCCACGCTAGCGCGAAACCTGCCACGAACGGCCGGTTCCCGGCCCTGGACACCGCACTCGGTCCCGCTTGACCCGCCGGGACCGAGTGCGGCGCCTCGCTACGGAATCGACACCGTGCCTGCCCAGTACGGGTTGGGCGCCGGGTCCTTTTCGGCGCGGTATTCGATGTCGAAGCACGTGTTCTTCTTCACCGACCGGCCGAGGTTGTAGGTGCCGTGGCCCTGGATGACCCGCGTGTCGGCGAAGGGTTTCTTGCTGTTGCAATGCACCAGCCGCAGGAACAGCACCTGGTTCCCGCCCCAGCCGATACCGTTCGTGTAGTTGATCGCGATGTCCCCCGTCCGCACCTGCGTGATGTTCACGTTGGCGTGCTTGATCCCGGTGGTCGCGTGCCCGTCGACCTTGAAGCTCGCCGCGGACGCCACTCCCGGCGCCAGCAGGCCGAGGCCCATCACGGCGCTCGTCGCGGCGACGGTGGCCACGACCCTGTTCCACTTCGTGCTTGCCATTGCTCTCTCCTTCGTCGGATTTCCCGGAAAACTCGTCAGGGCACGTCGGGCGGCCGGGTTTCGAACCACTGGCCGTGATCGACACCGGCGGCGCCCCGCACACACCGCACGACCGGGTTGCCGCCGGGGTCGGCGACGCAGGTCCACAGGTCGCTGAGCCCGACCGGCCCGGTTCGCTCACCGGGCGGGACGGCGGCGTACTCGGCCATCACGCGGTAGGCCCGCGAGCAGGCCACCACCCCGCTCGGCGACGGCATGGCGATCAACGTGTGGACCCGGCCTTCGCCGACTTCGACCGGACCGCAGACCACGGGCACGGTACCCGCCGAGGCCGTGCCGAAGGTTCCGCACGCCGCCAGGACGATCGCCGCTCCCGCCAGTGAGCCGATTTGTGCCTTCACGCTCCTGTCCCTCCTCTCGCGGGCCCCGTTCGGGCCGTGCTCACAGCATTGGCAGCAGCCGGAACAGCAGGCAACGGTGAGTAACGGGTCCGTACACGGTCCGTACGGACCCGCACGAACTCGTACAGGCGGCGTCGTCCCCCGATCCGGTCATCGCCACCGGTTCCGAGGACGTCGCGCAGGTGGGTGCTGGACCGTGGGGTCATGTCCGGCGCGCTGGTGGGCGACCACAACATCGATCTGGCCGAGGTCGGCTCGATCGCCGCTTTCGGCGAGGTGCTGACGCGGCTGAAGGAGCGGTCGGGCCGCTCGCTGAGCCAGCTGGCGAGCGCGACGGCCGAGTCCGGGGCGCACGGGCTGAGCCGGAGCACGCTCAACGGCTACTTCAAGGGCAGGCACCTGCCGCAGCAGGGCGTGGGCCGGGAGTTCCGGCTGCTCCTGCGTGAACTCGGGGTGACCGACGACGAGCAGTGGTGGGCGACCGTGGAGCGGCTCCGCCACCGGGCGCGAAACGGCGGCCGGAAGGCGGACAACCCGTATCCGGGGTTGCGTTCGTTCGACACCGCGGACGCCGCGCGCTTCTTCGGCCGGGCGGCGCTGACCGAACGCCTCGCCGGCGAGGTCGCCGCGCGTACCGGGGAGCCGGTCGTCGTGGTGGGACCGTCCGGCGCCGGGAAGTCTTCGCTGCTGCGGGCGGGGTTGCTGCCGGGGCAGATCGAGGCCGGACGGCTGCCGACCGTGGTCACCCCGGGGCAGTCATCACCGGCGGAACTCGCCGGAGCCGCCAGGACCGGAGACCGCTGTCTGCTCGTGGTGGACCAGCTGGAGGAGATCTTCGCGGCCGGGATCGACGACGCCGACCGGTGCGCCTTCCTCGCCGCCGTGTGGTCGGTGGCCGAAGTCGCTCCCGTGGTGCTGGGGCTGCGCGCCGACTTCTACGGGCACGCGTTGCGGAGTCCGGAACTGGCGGCGGCGTTGCAGCGCGGTCAGGTCGTGGTCGGCCCGATGACCGAACCCGAACTGCGAGCGGCGATCGTCGAGCCCTCGCGCGGCGCCGGGATGGAGGTCGACGGCGGGCTGGTCGAACTGCTCATCCGCGAGGTGACCCCTGGCGTGCCCGGTGAGGCGGGCGCCGCGCACGAACAGGGCGCGCTGCCACTGCTTTCGCACACCCTGCGGGCCACCTTCGACGCCGCCACGGCGCGTGGCGGGCGGACGCTCGGCATCGACGACTACCGCTCGGTGGGCGGTATCCGGCACGCCATCGCCGACACCGCCGAAGCCGCCTACGCCAGCCTGGGCCCGGATGCGCAGCGGGCGGTCCGGCAGCTGTTCCTGCGGCTGGTGCACGCCGGTGAGACCGCGGCCGACACCCGCCGCCGCGTCGATCGTGACGAACTGGCCGGTGACCGTCCCGACGCCGAGGCCGAGCGGATCGACGACATCCTGGACACCTTCATCGCGCACCGGCTGCTGACCGCCGACGACACTTCGGTGCAGATCAGTCACGAGGCGCTGCTTCAGGCCTGGCCGCGGCTACGCGGCTGGCTCGACGACGACCGCGCGGGCCGCCAAGTACACCGGCGGCTGACGCTGGCCGCCCGCGCCTGGCGGGACCACGGGCGCACCGACGACGACCTTTACCAAGGCGGCACCCTCGCCGCCGCGCACACCTGGGCCGAGGAACACCGGGACGAACTCAACCCGCTCGAACGGGAGTTCCTCGACGCCGGTGCCCGCAGGCGTGACGCCGCCGACGCGGCCGCGCGCCGCCGTGTCCGGCGCCGGTACCAGCTCACCAGCGCCGCCGTGGTGCTGGCCGTGCTCGCGGCGAGCGCATTGTTCTACGCCTGGCGCACGCAGGACGCGGCCGAGCGGAACGGGCAACTCGCGCTGTCCCGCGACCTCGCGGTCAAGGCGGAGCGGCTGCGCGAATCCGACCCGGCGCTGGCCGCGCAACTCGCCGTCATCGCCTACCGCGGCGCGCCCACCGCCGAGGCGCGCTCGGCGGTGCTGGACTCGGCGGCGCGCCCCCTCCCCGCCCGGCACTTCGGCGCCGGCGATTCCACCCACGTGGTGGCGGCCACGCCGTCGGTGCTGGCCACCGGCGCGGACGACGCCACGATCGCGCTGTGGCGGGCCGGGCAGCCCGTGGCGGCGGGCCCGCCGCTGTCCGTGGGCAGCCGCCCCGCGGCCATCACGATCAGCTCCGACAGCCGCCTGCTGGCCGCGGTCGGGGAGAACGGCACCGTCCGGGTGTGGGACATCAGCGATCTCGCCGCCCCCGCCGAGCTGGCGACCATGGCCGGTCCGCGCGGGAACGTGGCGTCGGTGGCGATCTCCCCGGACGGCCGGACCGTGGCCGCGGGCGGCGCCGACGCCAAGGTCCACCTGTGGGACCTCGCCGATCCCGCCGGGCACACCGTGCTCGACGGTCCCGGCGAAGCCGTCACCAGTGTCGCGTTCGCCCCGGACGGGCGGATGCTGGCCGCGGGCAGCCGGGACCGCGCCGTGCACCGCTACGCCCTCACCGACCCGGCCGGACCGCGACCGCTCCCGGCCCTGCGCGGCCCGGCCGGTCAGGTGTTCTCCGTGGCGATCTCCCCGGACAGCCGCGTCCTCGCCGCCGGCACCAGCACCGACCGGGCCGTGCACCTGTGGGACGTCAGTGATCCCGTCCACGCGAAACCGCTCGGCGCGCTCACCGGACCGGCCAGCTGGGTGACCTTCATCGACTTCAGCCCGGCGGGTGACCGGATCATCGGCGCCAGTTCGGACCGCAAGCTCTGGGAATGGGACGTCGAGACCCGCGAGGTCCACCGCACCCTGCCGCATCCCGGCGTGCTCACCACCGCGATCTACGTGGACCAGCACACGGCCGTGACCCTCGCCGAGGACGGCATCACCCGTACGTGGAAGATTCCGGGGCCCGTCATCGACGACCTCGGTGACACGGTGTTCGCGGTGGACTTCACCAGCACGGGGAACACGCTCGCGGTCGGCCCGGGCGGCCAGGACAACCGGATCCACCTCTACGACGCCTCGGTACCCGAGCGCCCCGAACGCCTCGGCACTCCCCTCTCTCCCGCTGGCGGCTTGGGGAAGCTCAGCGGTCCCCTCGCGATCAGCCCGGACGACACACTGCTCGCGGCGGGCACCGGGACCGGTGGCATCCACCTTTGGGACATCAGCGATCCCGCCAGCCCGAGGCAGCTCGCGGGCACGGCTGTCGCCGATTCGACCGTGGCCTGGCTGGAGTTCCGGTCCACCGGCCGCGGGCTCGTCGTGGCGTCGAAGGACGGCACCGCCACGTTGCTCGACCTCAGCACCCCTGCCCGCCCGGTCCGCACGGCGACGATGCGGGAGTCCGGCAGCGCGCTCAACGAGGCCCGGTTCAGCCCGGACGGCAGGCTGCTCGTGACGAGCAGCGACGACGGCAACGCCTACCTCTACAACGTCACCGACGGCACCGGCCCGCGCCTGGTCGCGACCCTGCCCACCGGGGACGCCGCGACGTCGGCCGCGTTCAGCCGCGACGGCGCGCTGCTGGCCGTCGGGGCCGCCACGGACGACAACGTCCACCTGTGGGACGTCAGCGGCGAGCCGAAGCCGCTCGGCGAGTCGCTCGACGGGCCGGTCGCCGACCTGCACCAGCTGAGCTTCCACC
This sequence comes from Amycolatopsis albispora, assembly GCF_003312875.1. Classification (NCBI taxonomy): domain Bacteria; kingdom Bacillati; phylum Actinomycetota; class Actinomycetes; order Pseudonocardiales; family Pseudonocardiaceae; genus Amycolatopsis; species Amycolatopsis albispora. The sequence continues at coordinate 880,850 of NZ_CP015163.1, read as the reverse complement.
CCGGACGCGACGAGCTCGCGGCCGCGGGGATCGACGGCACGGTGTGGTTGTGGGACCTCACCGATCCGGCCGAACCCGCGCACACGGGCACCGTCGCCGCGTCGGCCGACGCGGCGATCTCGGTGGCCCACAACCACGACGGCACGTTGCTCGCCGGCGGCAACCGGGACGGCTCCGTCCGCCTGTGGCGCAGCGACCCGGAAGCAGGCGTCCGCTGGCTTTGCGCGGCCACCGGGGCCGGGATCACGCCCGCCGAATGGGCGCAGTTCCTGCCCGGCACGGCCTACGCGCCACCGTGCGTTCAGTAGGTGCTCGGCAACCACGTGACCGGCGGTGGCCGAGCTGATCGAGTGGGCACGCGCGGTCGCTAGGCTCGCGCCCATGTCAAACCCGAAGACCCGCTGGGCCGCGGTCGGCGCCGAGGGTCGGGATCGGTGGCTCGCCGTGGTGCTCACGGTCGCGGCGTTCGTGCCGGGGCTCGCCGTGCTCGGGGCCCAGTTCGGCGACCTGCCCCGGCGCGAGGGTGACGTGCTCGCGGTGCTGCTGGTCGCCGGGCAGACGCTGCCGCTGGCGGTGCGCACCCGCTGGCCCGCCGCGGCGCTCGCGGTGATCGGGATCTGCTTCGCCGCGCACGAGGTACTGGCGTACCCCACGACCGTCGGCAGCCTCGCCCTGTACTTCGCGCTGTATTCGGCCGGGGCGCACCAGGAGCGGTTCCGCCGGGTGCTGGCGGCGGTCGCCTCGGCCGGGTACGTGGTGTTCGCGGTCTTGCTGGTGCTCCGCGGCTCCCCCGCCGGTTTGCGTGACTACGTCGTCTACTTCGGAGTGCTGGCCGTGTTCTGGCTGCTGGGCACGATGGTGCGGCAACGCCGTCACCAGGAGGCCGAGCGGCGGCGGCTCGTCGCCGAGGCCGCGGTGGCCGGGGAGCGCGCGCGGATCGCCCGCGAACTGCACGACGTGGTGACCCACCACGTGACGGCCATGGTGGTCCAGGCCGATGCCGCCCGGTACCTGGCACCCGAGCGTGTCCCGGAAGCGCTTACCGCGATCACCGGCTCTGGCCGGAACGCGCTCACCGAACTCCGGTTCCTGCTGGGCGTTCTCGAGGCGACCGGCGCGCGCACGCCGGGCCTGGCCGCCCTGCCCGACCTCGTGGCCCAGCCCGGCCGGGTCGTCGAACTGGTCGAAGAGGGTGAACGTCCGGAGCTGCCGGCGGAAACGGAGCTGACCGCCTACCGGATCGTGCAGGAAGCGCTGACCAACGCCGCCAAGCACGCCGCCGGTTCCCCCACGGCGGTGCGTGTCTCCTATGGCCCGGACTTCCTCGAGATCGAGGTGACCACCGAAGGCACGGCCACCGACCCCGGCGCGCTCGGTTCCGGCGGCCGCGGGCTGCGTGGTCTGAGCGACCGGGTGCGGGCGCTCGGCGGCCGGTTCGCCGCGGGCCCCTCGACGGACGGTTTCCGGGTCAGCGCCACGATTCCCGCGAGGAGCGCCGCATGACCGACCCGATCCGGGTCCTCATCTGCGAGGACCAGGAGCTCATCCGCGCGGGTTACGCGACCGTGCTCGGCGCCCAGCCGGATCTCGAGGTGGCCGGCGAGGCCGCCAACGGCCAGGAGGCGCTCGCCCAGGTCGAACGGCTGCGGCCCGACGTTGTCGTGATGGACATCGAAATGCCGCTGCTGAACGGGATCGAGGCGACTCGCCGGATCGCCGGCCCCGAAGCGCTGAACCCGGCGAAGGTCCTTGTGGTCACGACCTTCAACGTCGACCAGTACGTCTACGACGCGTTGCGAGCCGGTGCGAGCGGTTTCCTGCTCAAGGACGCGCCGCTGACCGAACTGATCGAGGGCGTGCGCACGGTCGCCCGCGGCGACTCGCTCCTCGCCCCCGCGGTGACCCGGACCCTGATCGGCCGCTACGCCGACCGGATCCGCCCGGCCGGGACTCCCGCCCCGCTGGAGGGACTCGCGCCACGGGAACTGGAGGTGCTTCGGCTGATCGCCGCCGGCCTGTCGAACGCGGAGATCGCGGCCGAACTGGTGCTCAGCGTGGAGACGGTGAAGACCTACGTTTCGCGGATCCTGACCAAGCTGGACCTGCGTGACCGGGTACAGGCCGTGGTGCTGGCGTACCGGTCCGGGCTGGTCACCGTTTGATCAGCTTCGCCCGGCGGAGCAGCCACACGGCCGGGACCAGGCAGCACAGCAAGGCGAAGAGGCTCGCTTCCGGCCCGAAGGTGCCGCCGGTCAGCACGTCCGGTCCGGAAAGGACGGTGCGCAGCAGGCCGGGTTCGCTGGCCGCACCGGACACCGCGGTGCCGAACATGCCGGACTCGGTGAAGTTCCAGGCGAAGTGCAGGCCGATCGGCAGCCACAGCGACCGCGTCGCGGTGTAGGCGATGGCCAGCAGCGCGCCGCCTTCGACCGCGATGGCCAGCGTGCCCCAGAGCGTGGCGTTGCCGTTGAGCAGGTGCGTCAGCCCGAAGATCAGCGACGAGACCGCGATCGCGATGATGCTGCCGGTCCGTTCCTCCAGGATGCGGTGCACCACGCCGCGGAAGAGCAGTTCCTCGGTGACGGCCACCGAAGCCATCGAGCCCGCCACGCCCAGGCACGCCCAGAACGAGCCGCTGGTGACGTCGCCGTCGGTGAAGAGGAACACGAGCAGCATCGTCGCGAGGAAGGCCCCGGCGCCGATGAGCGCGCCGCGCCCGAGCCCCCGCCACCGTCCGGCGGCGGCCAGTTCGGCGACCTCCGTCCGATTCTCGACGCGTCGCGAAAGCCAGGTGTAGCCGGCGATCGCCCCGACGGCGGCGGCGAGCCCGACGAGCAGGCGCAGCACCGGCACGCCCGAAACGAGCGTGTCCAGCCCGCGGGCGCCGATCATCAGCGCGGCGGTACCGACGAGCAGCACCGGCACGCGGAACCGCCGCAGCGGTGTTTTCGGTTCAGTGCTCTCGGTGGGGATGGTCATCAGGAGTTCCTCTCGCCCTTTGCCTTGCGGTACGGCGAGATTAGGAACGAACCGCGACGCGCCACATCACTCCGCGACGGACATCCGCGGTAGCTCTCAAGAGGGACACGCTCGCGGCCGCTGAAGTTGGTCGCGAAGCGCTTCGGCCCGGGGATCGCCCAGGTCTTCGTAGATGTCGAGGGCCGCCTGCCAGTTCCGGCGACCGGCGTCGGGCCTGCCGATCTGGTGGTGGACGAAGCCACGAGTGCTGAGCGCGAGCGCCTCGCTGTGCCGGTCGCGGAGCTTGCGGGCCAGCTCCAGGCCTTCGGAAAGCCGGTCGAGGGCCTGCTCGTACTCGCCGAGGCCCAGGTGGGACTCGCCGAGGTGGATCAGCGTGACGGCTTCGCCGTGCCGGTGGTTGATGACGCGGCAGAGCTCCAGCACCCGGCGGAACTGGCGGAGAGCGTCGGCATGGGCACCAAGGCCGAGATAGGCCTCGCCGAGATTGCCCATGGCGATTCCTTCGCTGTACTGGTTTCCGGTTTCCCGGATGACTTCCACCGCCTGCCGGGCATAGTCGGCGGCCTCGGTGTACTGGCACAGACCGAGGTAGGTGTCGGCGAGGTTCGCCAGCACCATGCCCTCGCCCCACCGGTCGCCGGCGACCCGGAAGAGTTCGCGGGCCGTCCGGAAGTGGCCGAGGCTCTCGTCGAACCGGCGCATGCCCACGTAGGCGGTCGCGAGTCCGTTGAGCATGCGGGCCTGCCCCTTCGGGTCTCGCAGTTCGCGGGCGGCCGCGAGGCCGGTCTCGTGCACCGCGACCCAGTCGGTCCAGTACTTGCGCAGGTAGAAGAAGCTCCACAGGTTGTTCGCGAGCTGCCAGGCCGCGGCCCCCAGCCCGGTTTCCGCCGCGACCCTGGCGACCGCCACCAGGTTGGCCCGCTCGGTTTCGCACCACTCCAGCGCCGCGTCGAAGTCGGCGAAAACGGCGGGATGGTCGGGGACGGGCGTCGCGTCCACCACGCCACGCTGACGGCCGGGATGCAGTTGCCGGTCCGCGGCCGCGGCGGCATGGAGGTACCACCCGGCCAGGCGGTGCAGCGCTTCGTGCCGCTGGGCGACGGTGTCCGTGACCTCGGCGCACTCGCGGGCGTAGGCCCGGAGGAGGTCGTGCAGCTGGACGCGGTCCACCTCCGCGGACTCGATCAGGTGCGCCTCCACCAGGCCGTCGAGAAGTCGCCGTGCCACGGCGGGTGCGAGCCCGGCCATGGCCGCGGCGGCGTCGGTGCTGATGTGGGGGCCGGGGTGCAGGCCCAGCAACCGGAGCAACCGCGCCTGGGCATCCGGAAGGTTCCGATAGGACCAGGAAAGCACCGGGCGGATCGCGGTGAACTGGTCGGCGCCGAGGCTGAACACTTCGAGTCGCCGGTCGGCGTCGACCAGTTCGGCCGCCAGCTCGGCGAGCGCGAGGTGGGGACGGGCGACCGCGCGCTGGGCGGCGATCTGGATCGCCAGCGGCAGCCGATCACACAACCGGGCCAGGTGCGCCACCGCCGCCGGTTCCGCGTCCGCCCGATCCGGGCCGACAATGGTGCGCAACAAGGCCACGGCGTCCTTTTCCGGCAGCCGGTCGATCGATATCCGGTGCATTCCCACGCTCACCGCGAGACCGGTGAGCTTGTCGCGGCTGGTGATCACCACCATGCAGGACGACGAACCGGGCAGCAACGGCCGTACCTGGTCGACGCTGCTGGCATTGTCCAGCACGATCAGCAGGCGCCTGCCGGTCACCACGGAACGGAACAGGGCCGCCCGGTCGTCGAGGGACGGCGGAATCTTCGCGGCAGGCACGTCCAGCGCGCGAAGGAAACCGTCCAGCACTTCACCGGGCGTCGCCGGCGGGCCGGGATCGTAGCCACGCAGGTTGACGTACAACTGCCCGTCGGGAAACCGGGCGCGCACGTGGTGCGCCCACATCACGGCCAACGTGGTTTTGCCGACGCCGGCCGTGCCGCTGATCGCCGAAATGACCACCGCCCGCCCGGCCGGCCCCGTTGCCGAAGCGGATTTGCCCATTGAGTCGAATACGGCGTCGAGTGCGGACAGTTCCGCTGTCCGCCCAGTGAAATCACGAACGGGTGATGGCAACTGCCCCGGCACGATCCGCACCGCTTTCCCTGGTGCGTGCGCACCACGCTCTTGGCCACTGGATTTCGCGCTTCTCCGGACCCGGCGCGGGACGCGTGCTTCCAGCTCCGCGCGTTCGCCGTCGCTCAGTCCGAGCGCCTTCGCCAGGGCAAGAACCGTGTGCGGGTAAGGATGTCTGCGCTCCTCACGTTCCAGCGCGCTGATCGCCTTGGCGCTCACACCGGCCCGCTGGGCCAGTTGCTCCTGGGTCAGGAACGCGCGCTCCCGCTGCCTCCGCAGCAGGGCGCCGAACGATTCCCGCGGAACCTCCACGCTTCATGATAACCCCACACTTTGCCGAAGTGTGGGACTCACTGTGGGTGGCCGTCGCCCGCCTTCCGGGGAAAATTCCTGCCATGAAACCGGAACAAAATGGGGGACGCATGAGAAATCTCAAGAACCGGCTTGCCTTCGTCGCCTTCACCGCGGGCCTCGCGCTGATCGGCACCTCCGGCGCCGCCGTGTCCGCGGCCGCCGAACCGGCTGCCACTCAGCAGCAGGTCGCCGAAGCCGCGGTGGCCTACCTGGGCAGCACCAGGGACCTGGCCGTCTGCCATTCAGCAGGACTGTGGCACATCACCCACGGCAGCGGCACCTATTACTACTGCCAGGAATACTACGACCCGATCTCCGGCCGCTGGTACGCCCTTTACGTCGGCTCGTAGGACTTTTGTGCCCAAACAAGGACGTGCGCAAAAACGGGAGGGACAATGCACGTTTTCCGGAAGTACCTCGTCACCGCCGCGCTGGCCGGCGGCATCGCGTTCGCCGGCGCGCTGGGCGCCACCGGCGCCTCGGCCGAACCGGCGACCGCCGCGGAAACGGCGGTGCGGGCGGCTCCGCAGCCGGGTTATATCGCGGTCGGCCGCCAGAACATCGTGTTCAGCCAGTACGGCGGTCCCACGTCGATCGGCTCGACCGCCGAGGAGGTGATCTACGCGCAGTGCCAGCACGACGGGATCTGGGGGTGGCAGACCTACGCGTGGGTGCCGTCGCTGAACAGCTGGGGCTGGCTCCGCAACGGTGACATCACCGGGCTCACCGGTCCGATCTGGTGGCTGGACGTCTGCTGAGCGGCGGAAGGGAGCGAACCATGCGCAAGATCCTGGCCGCACTCGTGCTGACCGCGGGTTGCCTCGGCATCGGCGTGGTGCCCGCCCAGGCCGCGGCCACCCCGGCCGCGGCCTGCGCGATCGCGAACCCGTACCTCAAGGTCACCCACTGGGGTTCGGAAGGCGGCTTCCACACCTACTGCCACGAACGGCGGTACGTGGCAGCCACCACCGCCTTCTACGACTCGGCGGGGAACCTGCTCATCACGATGGGCGGCCGCACCCTGATCCACGCCGACGGCCAGTGGCACTGGATATGGGCCAACACCCCCTGGGGCGGGGTCTGGCAGCCGGTGGCCCGCGGTTGCCTCACGATCTCCCTCGACAACCCGGGTGGCCCACTGCTGCACCAGCACTGCGCGAACGTGCAGTGACTCCCCACGACGCACCCGGTGCCTCCGCTCGGGAGGCACCGGGTGCGTCCGGAATCACGCGAGCAGCCAGCCATCAGCCGCGGTCGAGCACCTGGCCACCGGTCAGACCCGCGTCAGGCATTTGGTCGGGAGCCAGCCATATCGCGACGCTTTCCACAGGTCCGAAGGACCACACGTGGAGTATTTGCCACCGGTTTGATTTGCACAGGTGAGACCGTAGAAGATGTGGCCATGATTATAGGTCCCCTTGATCGGGGACGATCGATCCTTGTCGGCGTGGGCGTTCATCGTGTGCGAATTCACCACGTAGTTGCAGGTTGCGTGCGGTGTGACAATGTTCTCCGCCTCACTGGCGGCCGCCGGAGAAGCGACGGCCACGGAGGCGATCAGGGCAACGGCGGAGCCAAGCAATGCCATTTTCATCGAATCAATCCTATTCGTATCGGTCTTGTCCGAGCCCAGAAACTACAGCGCGAACTTGCCGATAGCCAGCTCCTGTCGAAAGGAAAGCCGGCCCAGCCCACCGGCAACATGGCAACCTTGCGCATAGTTCCCCCTTGGTCGAAAAAGCAGTGAAATCAACCGGCATTCCAGGCGCCGGCGGGCCTGCTTGCGCCTGTCGGTCGATGGCATCCCGTCCTTGCGCGACTGTCTGATGGATGACTCGCGAGGTATATGTCTGGCGCCTGGTCTTCGTATGAGTCATCACGGAAAGAATCCTCAACGTCACTCGGGTGGAGCAATCGGACAGTTCGCCGGGTCACTATCGTCATGAGCGGGGAAGCTGCGCGGTGTTGAGTTGTCGGCGCTCGAGGGGGGAGAGCGGTGGTGGACGACGCTGAGTTCGACCGGATCTTCCTGGAAGTACTGCACCGGCTGTACTCACGGGTTTCGCTCCTGGTGGGGGGTCGCCACCTTGCCGACGACCTCGTGCAGGAGGTGTACGTGCGGCTCAAGGCGCGTGCGAGCCGTCGCAGACGGTTCGTGGAACACCCCAACCCATACGGGTACGCGCTGGCCACCGCCATGAACCTCGCCCGGGGCCAATGGCGGTCCGCACGTCGAGCGACCGCACTCGACCGGATCGAGGAATCGTCGGATGATGGAGGCCTGGCGGCTTTCGAATCGTGGGAGGCCGTCTCGCACGTTCTCCAGTCACTGACGGGGAAGGAAGCCGTGGTCGTACTTCTGGTGGACCTTGACGGCCATTCCATCGACGAGGCTGCCCAACTGCTGGGAGTACACAAGGGAACGGCGCAACGAAACAGGACGCGAGCCCTGGCGAAACTCCGGGAAGCGCTGGCCAGTCCGGCTCTCGGCGCGGACGGCGGTGCCCGATGACCGTGACGTTCAACGCCGACGACGAGCCCGCGGGAGACGAACCCGGCAGTGACGACCTGCGGCGCCTACGCGATGAACTCCACGCGGCCGCGGACTCTGTCATCCCACCGGTCGACTTGCTACCTCGGGCCCAAGCACGCCACCGGCGCCACACACGCCGGCGCCAGCGCGTGGTGATCGCGACGACCGCGGCGGTCGCCGGGGCCATGATGGCTTTCACGTGGGCGTGGCTCCCCCGTCCTGAACCGGAGCCGCCCTCGGCGGGAGCGGCCAACCCCGAGCAGGCGGCGTTCACCTACACGACGCCGGCGGGCTGGGTCGCGACCGCTGCCGAGAACTCGACGGCGCCACGGGTCGAACTGCGGCCGCCCGGCGACGGCGCAGCCCGAAGCTTCGTGACGATCGAACAGGCCCGAATCCCCTTCGACGCTTCGGCCGAGCGTCAGCGCTGGGTGGAGTGGCTCGCCAGCCGCGAAGGCAGCTCCGGCTACCGCAACTTCGACGCCAACGCCAGCTTCGGCGGCAAGACGGTCATCCACTACAACGAACAGCACCCTGGCGTGTATGTGGACTGGTACGTCATGGCGAAGGGCACCGTGCAGGTGTTCGTCGGCTGTCAATACGTCGCATCGGGTTCCGCCGGACAGGCACGAGCCGCCTGCGAGAACATCGTGGCGAGCCTGAGCATCGACTCCGACCAGCCTCGGTAGCCGCTACCGGACCAGGAGGCCGTACCGAAGCAGGCTTACCAGCCGCGCTCGGCCAGGCGGTGCGGTTCCGGCACATCGTCGACGTTGATGCCGACCATTGCTTCGCCGAGGCCGCGGGAGACCTTCGCCAGTACGTCCGGGTCGTCGTGGAAGGTGGTGGCCTTCACGATCGCCTCGGCACGGCGGGCCGGGTTGCCGGACTTGAAGATGCCCGAGCCGACAAAAACGCCCTCGGCGCCGAGCTGCATCATCATCGCCGCGTCGGCCGGGGTGGCGATGCCGCCCGCGGTGAACAGCACCACCGGCAGCTTGCCCTTCGCCGCGACCTCCTTGACCAGCTCGTACGGGGCCTGCAGTTCCTTGGCAGCGACGAACAGCTCGTCCTCCGGCAGCGACGACAGCCGCCGCAGCTCCGCGCGGATCTTGCGCATGTGCGTGGTCGCGTTGGACACGTCGCCGGTGCCGGCCTCGCCCTTGGAGCGGATCATCGCCGCGCCCTCGTTGATCCGGCGCAGCGCCTCGCCGAGGTTCGTCGCCCCGCAGACGAACGGCACGGTGAACGCCCACTTGTCGATGTGGTTGGCGTAGTCGGCGGGCGTGAGCACCTCGGACTCGTCGATGTAGTCGACGCCGAGCGACTGCAGCACCTGCGCCTCGACGAAGTGCCCGATCCTGGCCTTGGCCATCACCGGGATGGACACCGCCTCGATGATGCCGTCGATCAGGTCGGGGTCGCTCATCCTGGCCACGCCGCCCTGCGCGCGGATGTCGGCGGGAACGCGCTCGAGCGCCATCACCGCGACCGCGCCGGCGTCCTCGGCGATCTTGGCCTGCTCGGCGGTGACCACATCCATGATCACGCCACCCTTGAGCATCTCGGCCATGCCGCGCTTGACGCGCGCGGTGCCGGTCTCGGGCTGGGCGGGGCTGGTGGACTGGACGTCAGACACGACTGGGCCTTTCGAGGGAGCTAACGAGGTGTACCGAGTTCGAAGATACGACCGACGTGGCCCCTCCACCCAGGCCAGTGCGCGGCTATCTCAGCAGTCCACTTGCGGCGAATGGCCTGGTGAACGAGCAGTCCACTCCCCGACGGCCAAGCCACCCGGGTGCTTGTTGCGGTTGCGGGTTGTGGTCACTGTCCGTCCGGGTGTGTGATCGAGGCCACACACTCGAGCCGAAGCCGACGCAAGGAGGCCACCCATGGCCGAAAAGCATTCGAAGAACGGCGAAGCCGGGGCCGCGGTCGCTGTGGACGACCCGGCCAAAGTGCGCAACGTGGTGCTCGTCGGGCCGTCGGGCTCCGGCAAGACCACGCTGACCGAGGCGCTGCTGGCCGCCTCCGGCACGGTCTCGCGAGCCGGTTCGGTGGTCGACGGCACCACGGTGTGCGACCACGATCCCGCCGCGGTGCGGCAGCAGCGCTCGGTCGGGCTGTCGGTGGCTCCGCTGCTGCACGACGGGATCAAGATCAACCTGATCGACACGCCCGGGTACGCGGACTTCGTCGGCGAGCTGCGCGCGGGGCTGCGTGCCGCGGACGCCGCGCTGTTCGTGGTCTGCGCCGCCGAGGGCGTGGACGCCGCGACGGTCGCGGTCTGGGAGGAGTGCGCCGCGGTCGGCATGCCGCGCGCGGTGGTGATCGCCAGGCTGGACCACCAGCGCGCCGACGCCGACGCCGAGATCGCCGCCTGCCAGGCCGCCTTCGGCAACGGCGTGCTGCCGTTGTACCTGCCCGCGGGCGACGGCCTGATCGGACTGATCACGCAGCGGTACTTCGACTACTCCGGCGGTTTCCCCGCCAAGATCGGCGAACCGGACCCGGCCGACCTCGACCGCCTCACCGACGCCCGCAACGAGCTGATCGAGGGCATCATCGCCGAGAGCGAGGACGAGGGCCTGATGGACCGGTACCTCGCCGGTGAGGAGATCGCCGAGAGCACGCTGATCGCCGACCTGGAGGCCGCCGTCGCCAAGGGCACCTTCCACCCGGTCATCCCGGTGTGCGCCCAGACCGGGCTCGGGCTCGGCGAACTGCTCGACGGCATGGCCCGCGCCTTCCCGTCACCGCTGGAGCACCCGCTGCCCGAGGTCACCTCACCTGAGGGCATTCCCCGCCCCCGGCTCAGCGCCGACCCGGCGGGCCCGCTCGCCGCCGAGGTGGTGCGCACCGCGGTGGACTCCTACGTGGGCCGGGTTTCCCTGGTCCGCGTTTTCTCCGGCACGCTGCGCCCGGAGCGGCCGGTGCACGTCTCCGGTCACGGGCTCGCCGAACGCGGGCACGAGGACCACGACGCCGACGAGCGGGTCGCCCACCTGTACTCCCCGCTGGGCTCGAACCTGCGGGAGGTGCCGTACTGCGTGGCCGGTGACCTCTGCGCGCTGACCAAGGTCGGCTCGGCGGAGACCGGCGACACCGTGTCGTACCCGGACGACCCGCTGCTGATGAAACCGTGGCCGATGCCGGAACCGCTGCTCCCGGTCGCGGTGGTGGCGAAGAAGCGCAGCGACGAGGACACGCTGGCGCGCAACCTGTCCCGCCTGGTCGCCGGGGACCCGACGTTGCGGCTGGAGCGCAACGCCGAGACCGCGCAGCTGGTGCTGTGGTGCATGGGCGAGGCACACGCCGACGTGGTGCTCTCGCGGCTGCGCTCCGGCGGTGCCGAGATCGAAACCGAGCCGGTGCGGATCAGCCTGCGGGAGACCTTCGCGAGCAAGGCGTCCGGGCACGGCAGGCACGTCAAGCAGTCCGGCGGGCACGGTCAGTACGCCGTGTGCGACATCGAGGTCGAGCCGCTGCCCCGCGGCGGCGGGTTCCAGTTCGTCGACCGGGTGGTCGGCGGCGCGGTCCCGCACCAGTTCATCCCGAGCGTGGAGAAGGGCGTGCGCGCGCAGCTCGCCCGCGGCCTGGTCGACGGCCATCCGGTGGTCGACATCAAGGTCACCCTGGTCGACGGCAAGGCGCACAGCGTGGACTCCTCCGACGCCGCCTTCCAGACCGCCGGGGCGCTGGCGCTCAAGGACGCGGCGTCGAAGGCGCGGATGGCGCTGCTCGAGCCGGTCGACGAAGTGGCGGTGCACCTGCCCGACGAGCACCTCGGCACGGTGCTCGGCGACCTGTCGTCCCGGCGCGGCCGGGTGCTCGGCACCGAAGCGGGCGAGGGCGGGCGCACGGTCATCCGCGCCGAAGTGCCCGCGACCGAGCTGCTGCGCTACGCGATCGACCTGCGGGCGCTGACCTCGGGCACGGCGACGTTCACCCGGCGGCACGCGCGGTTCGACCCGATGCCGGAAGGAGCGGTGAAGAGCGGCTAGCGCTGGCCGCCGAGGTCGGGTTCGGCGATCTCGAAGTACTCCGGCTGCGGTGCGGTCCCGGCGAGCTTGAAGTACCGGACCTTGCGCCGCCGCCGGAGCGCGAGCGTGTCGCGCACGGCGTCGTTGTGCACGCGGCGCGCGATCACCACGCGGTGCCCGGCGTCGTCGAGTTCCTCGGCCAGGCCAGGCGGCAGCACCGAACGGTCCACTTCGGACAGCAGGCGGGTGAGCTCGTTCTCCTCGGCCTCGCGCTCGGACCGCGGCGCGGCTTCGGCGCGTTCGGCTGCCGCGCGCAGGCGTTCGGCGTGCTCACCGGACTGGTCACCGGCCGCGGCCACCGCCCGCGCCACCACCGCCCGCCGCGCCAGCGCCGCGTCGAGCGCGGCCCAGCCAGCGTCGGTGCGCACGTGCAGGCGGTCCAGCCGGTTGGCCGTGGCGACCAGGAACAGCCCGCCCAGCACGATGACCACCGCCACCACCGAGAGCAGCACGATCAGCGTGGTCACGACGCCGGCTCCTCGTCCGGGCTGACGCGGCGTGGGTCCGCCGCGATCGCCGCCTCGTAGACCCGCAGCACCTGGGTGGTGACCACGGACCAGTCGTAGATCACCACGCGCTCCCCCGCCGCCGCGGCCAGCGACGCACGCCGGGCCGGGTCGCCGAGCAGTTCACGCAGCGCCGCCGTCCACGCCGCCGGGTCGCCGGTGGTGGCGAGCGCCCCGGCGCGGCCGTCGTCGAGCACCCGCCGGAACGAGTCGAGGTCACTGGCGAGCACGCAGGTCCCGGCCGCCATCGCCTCGGTCAGGATCATGCCGAAGCTCTCGCCGCCGATGTTCGGCGCGCAGTACACGTCCACGCTGCGCAACGCGCGTGCCTTGGTGCTGTCGTCGACCTGGCCGAGCAGTTCCAGGTGCGGCGCCAGCTCCGGACCGGCCTCCCGCAGCAGCGACCGCTCGTCACCACGGCCCGCCACCAGCACCCGCAGCTCGGGGAACTCGGGCAGCAGTGCGCGCAACGCCTCCAGCAGCACGCTCATGCCCTTGCGTGGTTCGCCGTACCGGCCGACAAAACCGACCGTGCCCCCGCTGCGCGGATACCCGTCCAGCGGGCGCGCGTCGGCGAAGAAGGCGGCGTCCACCCCGTTCGGGATCTCCACCGCGTCCCCGCCGGAGTGCTCGACCTGCACGCGGCGCGCCAGCGCCGAGACCGCGATGCGCGCGGTGATCTTCTCCAGCAGCGGCCGCAGCACCGGCTGGAACGCCGAGAGCGTGCGTGAACGCGGGGTGGCCGTGTGGAAGGTCGCCACGATCGGCCCGTCGGCGATCTTCAGCGCCAGCAGCGACAGGCTCGGCACCGCGGGCTCGTGCAGGTGCAGCACGTCGAAGTCGTTGTCGCGCAACCAGCGCCGGACCCGCGCGTAGGACACCGGGCCGAACTGCAGGCGCGCCACCGAGCCGTTGTACGGGATGCCGAGCGCCTTGCCCGCCGGGTGCACGAAGGCGGGCAGGTCCGCGTCCTCGTCGGCGGGCGCGAGCACCGAGACCTCGTGCCCGCGTTCGAGCAGCGCCTCGGCCAGGTCGACCACGTGGCCCTGGACCCCGCCGGGCACGTCGAACGAATACGGGCAGACGACGCCGACCCTCATGCCTGGCCCGCCTCGACCTCTTCCGGCTGGCCGCCGGGGAAGTCGGCGGTCCAGAACGGTTGCAGCATGTGCCAGTCGGTCGGGTGCGCGGCGATGTCCCCGGCGAAGATGTCGGCCAGCGCTTGCGTGGCGGCGGGCACCTCGGCGCGCGCGGTGACCCGGATCCGCGGGTGCATCCGGATCTGCCAGCCGCCCTCGGTGAACCAGCAGCCGACCGGGATCAGCGCGGCACCGGTGGTCGCGGCGAGCCGCGCGGGGCCGCCCGGCATCCGGGTGTGCTCGCCGAAGAAGGTGACGTCGATGCCGGAGCCGGTCAGGTCGCGGTCGCCGACCAGGCAGATGGCCTTGTTCTCCCGCAACCGCTTGAGCAGCACGCGGAAGGCGGCGCTGTCGCCGGTCAGCGGCACCACCTCGAAGCCGAGCGCTTCGCGGAAGGCGACGAACCGGCGGAACACCGACTCCGGTTCGAGCCGTTCGACCACCGTGGTGAACCCGCCGAGGTACCCGGCGAGCCAGACCCCGGCGGCGTCCCAGTTCCCGGTGTGCGGCAGGGCGAACACCACGCCGTTGCCCTCGGCGAGCGCGGCGTCGAGGTTCTCCACGCCGGTGATCGCCGCGGCCACCTTGGCCCTGACCTGCTCGTGGTCCATCGACGGCAGGCGGAAGCTCTCCTGCCAGTAGCGCGCGTACGACCGCATCGCGCGCTTGGTCAGCTCGTCCAGCTCGGTGGCGTCGGCCTGAGGCACCACCCTGGCCAGGTTGCGGCGCAGCTGCTGCACGCGCGGGCCGCCGCGCCAGGTGGCCAGGTCGGCGCCGAGGGAGAAGATCGCGTTCGCGGCCGGTTCGGACAGCATGCGCGCCAGGCGCCAGCCCGACGCGTAGGCGATGTCCGTGATCCGGCCGGCGAGGCTCACGCGTCCTCCTCGGCCGGTTTGGCCACGTCGGCCGGTTTGGCCGCCTGGGCCGCTTCGGCTGCCTTTGCCCTGGCCGCCTTCGCCACCGCGCCGAGCCGCTGCAGCAGCGTGATCAGCGAGAGCACGGCCAGCAGCCACAGCGACACCTCGACCGCGTGCGGCACGCCCAGGCCCATCAGCCCGGTGCCGACCAGCGCGATGATCAGGCGTTCGGCGCGTTCGACCAGGCCGCCGTCGGCTTCCAGGCCCGAGGCGTCGGCGCGGGCCTTCACGTACGAGATGACCTGCGCCAGCACCAGGCAGATCAGCGCGGCCGCGGCGGCGCGGTGGTTGTCCGCGATGGTGAAGCACCACCAGGCGATGGCGGCGAACAACGCGCCGTCGACCAGCCGGTCGCAGGTGGCGTCCAGCACCGCGCCGAACGGGGTGCCGTGGCCGCGTGCCCTGGCCATCGCGCCGTCGAGCAGGTCGAGCATGGCGAAGCCCCACACGGTGAACGTGCCGGTGAGCAGCCAGCCGTTCGGGAAGAAGACCAGCGCGCAGACCATCGCGCCCAGCGTGCCCGCCACGGTCATCACGTTCGGGGTCAGCCCGGCGCGGACCAGCACCGCGCCGATGGGATCGGTGACGCGGGAAACCGAGGCACGCGCGAAGATGTTGAGCATGAGTGTGGTGGCCGGACCTAGCTGGAGGGGTGTGGGTCCCCCGCAGCCTATCCAGAGGTACCTGAGGCCCTGGCCTTCGGCTCGCCGGAAAGCACCGGCTGTGCCTCGTCACACGGTTCGGCCGCGCACGGATCCTCGGCCAGTTCCCGCGCCTTCGCCGCCGCGCACGGCGCGGCCAGCTTGCTGACGATCGCGTCGCTGATCTCGCCGAGCGCGCGCACCTGCTCCGGCGTGAGCGGGTCGAACAGGCTCTCGCGCACCGCCTCGACGTGCCCCGGCGCGGCGGCCTCCAGCGCCGCGAACCCGGCGGGCGTGAGCGCGGCCCACGCGCCTCGCTTGTCCGTGGCGCACGAGTAGCGCCGCACCCAGCCGTTGGCCTCCAGCCGGGAGACGGCGTGGGAGAGGCGGCTGCGCGAGGATCGCGAAACGTCAGCTAGCTCACTCATGCGCAGGGTGCGGTCGGGCGCTTCGGACAGCGCGACGAGCACCTCGTAGTAGGTGTGGGGCATGCCGCTTTCCTGCTGGAGCTGGGTTTCCACGTGCCCCCGCAGCATCGAGACGGCGGCCGAGAACGAGCGCCAGACCCGCTGCTCCTCATCGGTGAGCCACCTCGGTTCGGTCATACCGCCCATGATACCTGGTTGAACGCTCAACCATAATTCGCTACGGTGTGGTTGAGGGTTCAACTACCACTGCTTCAGAGGAGTTTCCATGAGCGCACCCACCACCGAGATCCCCGGCTACGTGGCCGGGACCTGGAACATCGACCCGGCGCACTCCGAGGTGAGCTACAGCGTCAAGCACCTCGGCCTGGCCAAGTCGCGGGGCACCTTCCAGCAGTTCGGTGGCCAGATCGTGACCGGGGAGAACATCCTCGACTCCACGGTGACCGCCGAGATCGAGGTCGCCTCGATCAGCACCGGCGTCGGCGCGCGGGACGAGCACCTCAAGACCGAGGAGTACTTCGACGCCGCCAACCACCCGACGATCAAGTTCCAGTCCACCGGGATCCGTCAGGACGACGATGAGTTCCTGATCGACGGCGAACTGACCTGGCGCGGCGCGACCGTGCCGGTGACGCTGAAGGCCGAGTTCAACGGCATCGGCCCGAACCCGGCGAACAACAACGCCACCACCATCGGCGTCTCCGCCGAGGCCACCATCGCCCGCCGCGACTTCGGCATCGGCCCGGAAGGCAACGCCTTCCTGGGCGAGAAGGTGAAGATCACCCTGGAGATCGAAGCCGCCCTGCAGTCCTGACCCCGGTGCACGGCGCCACGACGTGTGAAGGTGGCTCGGCCTAGTAGGCCCAGCCACCTTCACACGCGGCGGCCCGTGTAGGGGGCGCGGCCGCGCTGGGGCCCGCGTTGGCACTGCCCGCGTTCGAGCGGGCCGCCTTCGGGAGCCGCGTTCGGCCGGGCCGCCTTCGGGAGCCGCATTTGGGCGGACCGGCGGCAGCCGCCGGGCGGAATGGTCGCGGCGGGGAGCGTTCGGAACGTGAGCCGCCGCGGGTGGGCAGGTTGGACACGAATGTGGCTTTCGGGGCGGATTCGGCCCCGAAAGCCACATTCGTGTCCAACCCGGCGCCGCGGCGGTGGCCCGGCAGACCCGGCAAATCACTGCCCGGCACGCCTGGCAACTCGGCACACTCGCGCGAACCCGGCGGCCAGCGAATCCGGTCGCCAGGCAGCCAGGCGAGTCCTGCAGCCCGGCTGCCTGGCCAGCCCGCGGCCCGGCGAACCTGGCCCGATCCGACTCGCCAGCGCGGCGTGGCGAGTAAGGCCGAGTCTGGCCCGCCAGCGCGGCGGCTTGGTGGGGCCAGCCCTCGCCAGCGCGGCAGCGACCCGGCAAGGCCCAGCCCAGCCCAGCCCAGCCCAGCCCAGTTCGGCCCGGCCCAGCCCAGCCAGCTCAGTTCGGCCCGGCCACCTCGGCTCGGCGTGGCTCGGCTCGGCGTCGCGTGGCGTCGCGTGGCATGGCGTGGCGTGGCGTGGCGTGGCGTGGGATGTTGGGGGCGGGGCGGGATGAGGGCTAGGTGGTGCGCCAGGCTTGGGCCAGCAGGTCCCGGGTCTCGTTCAGCAACTGCGGCAGTACCTTCGTGTGCCCGATCACCGGCATGAAGTTGGCATCACCACCCCACCTTGGGACCAGGTGCTGGTGCAGGTGCGCGGCGATCCCCGCGCCCGCGATGACGCCCTGGTTCATTCCGATGTTGAACCCGTGCGCATCCGACACCTTCCGCACCACGCCCATCGCGTGCTGCGTGAACCGCGCCAGTTCCACCGTTTCCGCATCGGTCAGCTCGGTGTAGTCGGCCACGTGCCGGTAGGGCACCACCATCAGGTGCCCCGGGTTGTACGGGTACAGGTTCAGCACCGCGTACACCGACTCACCCCGCGCCAGGATCAGCGCGTCGGCATCCTCCAGCTCCACCAGGCGGCAGAACGGGCACCCCGTCGGCTGGTCACCCTCGGGCTTGTTCTCGCCCTGGATGTACGCCAGCCGATGCGGGGTCCACAGCCGCTGCAGCGCGTCGGGCACGCCGACGCCGTCCTGCGCCTCGAATTCGGGCTTCACGCGAGAACCGCTCCGAAGCTCTCCGCCGACGGCGAGGTGTTCTCACGGCGGCCGATCCACGCGCTGATCGCCTCGACCGCGGTGTCCACCGGCACCCCGTTGACCTGACTGCCGTCGCGGAACCGGAACGACACCGCGCCGGACTCCACGTCCTTGCCGCCCGCCAGCAGCATGAACGGCACCTTCTGCATGGTGTGCGTGCGGATCTTCTTCTGCATCCGGTCGTCACCGAGGTCCAGCTCGACCCGGATCCCCTTGGTGCGCAACGCCTTCTCCACCCCGCGCAGGTGCTCGGTGTGCTCGTCGGCGATCGGGATGCCGACCACCTGCACCGGCGACAGCCACGCCGGGAACGCGCCGGCGTAGTGCTCGGTGAGCACCCCGAAGAACCGCTCGATCGAGCCGAACAACGCGCGGTGGATCATCACCGGCCGCTTCCGCTCGCCGCCGGCCGCGGTGTACTCCAGCTCGAACAGCTCGGGCAGGTTGAAGTCCAGCTGGATGGTCGACATCTGCCAGGTGCGGCCGAGCGCGTCCTTGGCCTGCACCGAGATCTTCGGCCCGTAGAAGGCCGCGCCGCCCGGGTCGGGCACCAGCTCGAGGCCGGAGTCGGCGGCCGCCTCCCGCAGCACCTCGGTGGCCCGCTCCCACACCTCGTCCGAGCCGACGTACTTCTCCTCGTTCCGGGTGGACAGCTCCAGGTAGAAGTCGTCGAGCCCGTAGTCGCGCAGCAGCCCGAGCACGAAGCCCAGCAAGGACTTCAGCTCCTCGCCCACCTGCTCCTCGGTGCAGAAGATGTGCGCGTCGTCCTGCGTCATGCCGCGCACACGGGTGAGGCCGTGCACCACGCCCGACTTCTCGTACCGGTACACCGAGCCGAACTCGAACATGCGCAGCGGCAGCTCGCGGTACGACCGCCCGCGCGAGCGGAAGATCAGGTCGTGGAACGGGCAGTTCATCGGCTTGAGGTAGTAGTCCTGCCCCGGCCGCCGGACGGTGCCGTCCTCGTTGTACTCCGCGTCCAGGTGCATCGGCGGGTACATGCCGTCCTTGTACCAGCCGAGGTGCCCGGAGATCTCGAACAGCGACGCCTTGGTGATGTGCGGCGAGTTGACGAAGTCGTAGCCCGCCTCGACGTGCCGCTGCCGCGAGTAGTTCTCCAGCTCCTGCCGGATGATCCCGCCCTTCGGGTGGAACACCGCCAGCCCGGAGCCGATCTCGTCGGGGAAGGAGAACAGGTCCAGTTCGGCGCCGAGCTTGCGGTGGTCACGCCGCTCGGCCTCGGCCAGCATCTCCAGGTAGTGCTCCTGCGCCTCCGCCGATTCCCACGCGGTGCCGTAGATCCGCTGCAGCTGCGGGTTCTTCTCGTTGCCACGCCAGTAGGCCGCGGCGACGCGGGTCAGCTTGAACGCCGGGATGTGCTTGGTGGTCGGGATGTGCGGGCCGCGGCACAGGTCGCCCCACACCCGCTCCTTGGTGCGCGGGTCGAGGTTGTCGTACACGGTCAGCTCGCCGCCGCCGACCTCCATCACCTCTGAAGTGTCCACAGTGTCCACATCGGACTTCAGGTCCACCAGTTCGAGCTTGAACGGCTCGTCCGCCAGCTCGGCCTTGGCGGCCTCCACCGACTCCAGCACCCGCCGCGAGAACTGCTGCGAGCCCTTGATGATCTGCTTCATGCGCTTTTCCAGCGCCTGCAGGTCTTCCGGGGTGAACGGGGTATCCACCGCGAAGTCGTAGTAGAAGCCGTCCTTGACCGGCGGGCCGATGCCCAGCTTCGCCTCGGGGAACTGCTGCTGCACCGCCTGCGCGAGCACGTGCGCGCAGGAGTGGCGGATCACCGAGCGGCCGTCCTCGGTGTTCGCCGCCACCGGCTCGACCTCGGTGTCGGTTTCGGGCACCCAGGCCAGATCCCGGAGCCTGCCTTCGGGATCGCGCACCACCACGACGGCTTCCGGGCCCTTGCCCGGCAGCCCGGCCTCGCGGATCGCCGCACTCGCCGTAGTGCCCGCGGTGACCACCACGCGTTCGGACGGGGTGGCCGCGGTTGGCGAGAACTCTGACACGGTGGGCTCCTCAGCTGGGTCTTCCGATGACTCCCGTGATGCTAGCCGTCGCGGTCAGGGCAGCTCACACGTGTCGAACGCGAACGGCGCTCCGCCCTCGAAAAACGCCGCGAACGGACCGTAGGCGTCGTTGGGAACGGGACAACGGAACCGTTGGCCGGTTTCAGAGCGTGTCGACCACCTGGTCGTAGCCCAGCCGCGGCAGCCGGTCGTACCACGCGTTCTCGCCCGGCTTGCCGACGTTCACCACGACCAGCGACTTCCACGGCCGGTCGTGGAAGAACTCCTTGTCCACGCCGTGCGCGTCGAAGCCGGTCAGCGGGCCGGCGGCCAGCCCGGCGGCGCGCACGCCGATGATGAAGTAGCCCACCTGCAGCAGCGCGTTGGACTTGGCCGTCTCGATCCGGACGTCCTCCTCGGCGAACGCCGCCTTCGCCCCGGGGTGGTGCGGGAACAGGCTCGGCAGGTTCTCGTGGAACTCGGTGTCGGCGGCCAGGATGACCGTCAGCGGCGCGCTCTCGGTTTTGGCGCGGTTGCCCTCGGCCAGCAGCGGGATCAGGCGCTCGCGTGCCTCGCCGCTGCGCAGCACCAGCGCGCGCAGCGGCTGGGTGTTCATCGAGGTGGGCGCCCACTTCACCAGGTCATAGATGGCCTTGACCTGGTCGTCGCCGACCGGCTCGGGGCTGAAGGCGTTGGCCGTCCTGGCTTCGCGGAAGAGCAGGTCCTGCACCTCGCGGTCGAGGGCGAGGCCATCGGGGCGAACGTCGGCGGAGGTCATGATGCGGTCCTTCCTGGTGAGTTCCTGACTACCTCCAGCCAACATAGTTGAGCGCTTGACTATTTCGGTTTCAACTAGATCCAGGTCACAGCGGAAAACGTCACAGAGGGAATCTCAGTAGGCGCCTTCGCCGACCAGCACCGCCCGCACGGTCTTCCAGAGAATCACCAGATCGAGTGCCAGTGACCAGTCCTCCACGTACCGCAGGTCCAGCCGGATGCTCTCCGCCCACGTCAGGTCGCTGCGGCCGCTGACCTGCCACAACCCGGTCAGCCCCGGCTTGACCAGCAGCCGGCGGCGGGCATCGGCGGCGTAGGCCTTGGTCTCCTCCGGCAGCGGCGGGCGCGGGCCGACCAGCGACATCCGCCCGGTCAGCACGTTGAACAACTGGGGCAGCTCGTCGAGCGAGTACCGGCGCAGCAGCGCGCCCACCCGGGTGACCCGCGGATCGCGGCGCATCTTGAACAGCGGACCGGCGCCCTCGTTGGCGTCGAGCAGTTCGCGGCGCACGGCGTCGGCGTTGACCACCATGGTGCGGAACTTGAGCATGGTGAACGGCTGGCCGTTGCGGCCGACGCGGCGCTGGCGGTAGATCACCGGGCCGCGGTCGGCCAGCTTGATCGCCACCGCGACGGCCAGCAGCAGCGGCGAAATGCACAGGAGCAGAAGTGCGGAGGCGACGCGGTCGACGATCTCCTTGACCAGGCGGCGGCCGCCGGTGAAGGTCGGCGCGGTCACCCGCAGCAGCGGCATGCCGAGCACACCGGAAACGTTGAGGCGCGGGCCGGCGACCTCCATCAGCACCGGCGCGACCACCATTTCGGCGGCGGTGCCTTCGAGGTCCCAGGCGACCTGCTGCAGTTTGCGCGGGCTCCAGTACGCATCGGCGGTGACCGCGACCACCCGGTAACCACCGCGGCGGACGTGGTCGGCGAGTTCGTCGAGCCTGCCGACCACCGGCACCCCGTCCAGCTCACCGCTGCCGGGTTCGCCTTCGCCGGTGAACGTGCACACCGCCTCGACGCGCCAGCCGACGTGGGATTCGGCGCGGGTGCGCGAGATCAGATCGCGCACGGTGTCCGGGCTGCCCGCGGCGAGCACCGGCAGCAGGCAGCCGCCGCGGCGGCGGTTGCGGTGGAGCCAGCGGCGGAGCACATACCGTTGCGGGAACGAGACCAGTGCGACGGCGGGAATGACGGCGAACACCCAGGGCTGCACGGCGAGCGCGCCGAAGAGCAGCCCGCCGAGCGCGACCATCACCGCCGCGGCGAACAGGCCCCGCCCGAGTCTTCGGAACTCCTCGGCGCCTTCACCGAGCACTCTCGGATTCCACGCGCGGCTGGCGGGCAGCGCGCACACGACGGCGAGCACGGTGCCCAGCGCGAGCCACTGCGTGATCGGCCAGGCGGCACCGAAACCGTGCAGCACGAAGGCCGACACGGTGACCACGGCGGCGGTCGCGACCAGGTCACCGAGCACAACCAGGCTGCGGTAACCGGATTCCCAGTCGGGCGTGTGCCGGTCCCGGTCCGCCGCCGCGGGCGGGCGCGGATCGGCGGGCGCGTCCGGCGCGATCCGGTGCGGTTGCCGGGAAATCGCGGGAAGGCCGATGTGCGGCCGCGCATCGTTGACCGGCCGGGAATTGACCGGCAAGGACCGCCGCACCGACTCTTCCATCGGACCTCCCATACACGCGAAAATGATGACTGAGAGTGACTGCGAGTGGTATACGCTCAGTAGGGCCGCGAGCAATACACGCGGTGGTATCGGTCACTCTGAATGCAGCGTTACAAGGTCAGAACGCGAATTCGGCTCACTGAGAAGGCGGAGGAATGATGCTTGAATAACAAAGAGGTGACGAAGGGTGATCATTGGTCTTGGGGAAACCCCTACGCAAAGTAGTCGGAAATTTCTCCCCTCACCCGAGCGGCCGTGCCGTTAGGCCGCCCGTGGGAGCCACCGTCCATTCAGGACAGTCCAGGCGGCTCAGACGATGGCGACGCGCGAAGTGCCGTCGAACCGGTACGCCCAGCGTGTCCTCGACGGACTCGAGCAGGCGCGCGGCGATCTCGGCGGCGTTCCGCTCGTCGGCACGCACGCGGATCGACAGGGTCAGCTCGACGACGGCGGTCATGGCGAGCATCCTCGGGGCACGACCGGCGCCGGTGCCAGCGCGTCCACGCTGCGGAACCGGCGCGCGGTCAGTGGACGAGCTTGAGCCCGACCACCCCGCCGACGATCATCGCGAGGAAGAGAACCTTGAGCGCGGACAACGGTTCCTCACCGGTGACCATGGCGTAGACCACGGTGAGCACCGCGCCGATGCCCACCCAGACGGCGTAGGACGTGCCGACGGGCAGCTCGCGCATCGCGTAGCCGAGCCCCACCATGCTCGCGGCGAGCGCGGCGAAGAACACCGCGGCCGGGCCGAAGCGGGTGAGGCCTTCGGACTTGCCGAGCGCGGTGGCCCAGACGGCTTCCAGCACCCCGGAAAGCACCAGTACGACCCAGGACATGACGGCCTCCAGCGGGCCGTCTTGTCGCACACCGGGTACGGCACCCCTCGTCCGGAAGCCCGTTTTGCGGGCTCACCGACAAGATCTCACATACCGCCATCCGGCGGCAAACGAGGCGTAGAGAAGGCGCGGGAGTTTCGCCTACGCTCGCTTCGTGAGGAAGAAACTCGCCTGGTGGCGCGGGCGCTCGCCGCTGGTGATCACCGTGGTGGCGGTGGTCACCGCGGCCGGTCTCGCGCTGTCCGGCGCGGCCAGGCCCGAAGGCGGGGTCGACTTCTTCCAGTCCGGGCACTGGGTGTTCAACTCCGTGCTGGGCACGGTGTTCCACATCGACGGGGCCAGCCGCAACATCGACGCGCAGCTCGGCCTGCCGGGCGCCGATCCGGGCAGTCAGGTGGTCCAGGGCGAGACCGGCGGGTACGTGGTCGGCGGCAACCGGATCATCGAGTTCGGCAAGTCCGACCTGGCCGTCGGCAAGGTGACCGCGCCCGCCGCGCAGGAGCGGCCGGTGGCGCTCGAGATCGCGGGCGGGCCGTACCTGGTCTACCGCAACGCCGGGCAGATCGTGCGCCTCGGCGACGAGCACACCACGATCTCGGCGGGCGGCAGCCTCGGTGATCCGGTGTCCACCAGCGCGGGCTCGGTGTGGGTGCACCACCAGGGCACCAACTCGCTCTGCGAGCTGGCCCGCGACGCCGACCGGCTCGCCTGCCCGACCAACGCGCCGAGCGGGCACACCGGCGGGCTGACCGTGGTCGCCGATCGCCCGGTTTTCGTCGACACCTCCACCGACACCGCCCACCCGATCGAGGGCGGCAAATTCGGCGAGGGCACCGCGCTCGGCGTGGACGTGCCGCCGTCCGCGCGCTTCGCTTCGACCGACGTCGGCGGCCGGATCGCCGTGCTCGACAGCGCGGGCAAGCGCATGCATCTGGTCGACACGACACCCGCGAAAACCCGGCCGATCACCGTGGACCTCCCGGCCGGCGACTACAGCGCGGTCGCCTCCTCCGGGCAGGCGGTCGTGCTGCTCGACCGGGCCAGGAACACCGTGCTCACCTACGACCGCGACGGCAGGCCGCGGCAGAGCACCCCGGTCCCGCCAGGTGAACCGCGGCTCGCGAGAGGCGAGGATTCGCGTGTCTACGTGGACAGCGCCGACGGCGGCCACGTGCTCGTGGTCGACAACAACGGCGCGGTCAACCCGGTCCAGGTGGCGGGCAACGAGCGGCCCACGCCCTCCCCTCCCCCACCGGCCGCGCAGACCCCACCGCCGCCCACCGCACCACCCGCCCAGCAACAGCAACAGCAGCCGCCTCCGCCCCAGCAGCAACGGACGAACCCGCCGGCGCAGCCCAAGCCGCCACCGGCCAAACCGCAGACACCGGCGCCGAAACCGGCCAGTCCGCCGGGTGCGCCACCCGGGGTCAAGGCGACCGCCGGGAACGCCGCGATCACGGTCAACTGGGGTGCCGCCTCCCCCAACGGCGGCGCCGTTTCGAACTACCACATCGCCTGGAGTTCCAGTGCGGGCAGCGGTGAGAAAACCGTCGGCGGTGGCGTCCGGTCGACCACGCTCAGCGGGCTGACCAACAACGCCACCTACGTGATCACGGTGACCGCGCAGAACTCCGCCGGACGCGGCCAAGGTGCCCAATCCGGCGCGGTGACGCCGAAATCGCCGAGAACGATCACCGTGTCCCGCGGTGAATCCGAGGCGTACGGGGACGGCTGCTCGCTGCCGGACTGCGCGAAGATGCGGGTGGTCGCGACGGGCTTCGACCCGAACACGGAGTACGACTTCAACCCGTTCTCCACCGCCGAGGGATACAAGAACCCAGGCTCCGGGCAGACCACTGACAAGAACGGATCCGTCACCTTCGAGGCGTTCCACTTCGACCAGGTCGGCGAATCCGTCTGGGTGATCGCCGACGGTGTCGAATCCAACCGGTTCACCTGGCCGCCGGGGTAGGCGCGATCAGGCAAGATCTGCCCCATGGACGACTACCCGAAGTACGACGCGGTCGGCTTGGCCGCCCTGGTCCGCGAGGGCCAGGCCACTCCGGCGGAGTTGCTCGACGCGGCCCGTGCCCAGCTCGCGCGGGTGAACCCGAGGCTGAACGCCGTCGTGCGCGAGGTGGAGCCGCCCGCCACCCCGGCGGACGGGCCGTTCGCCGGGGTGCCGTTCCTGCTCAAGGACCTGAACCAGGACCTGGCGGGTGAGCCGACCAGCGCCGGGTCCCGCTCGATGGTCTCGGTGCCGGCCAAGGAGACCACCACGGTGGTGCGCCGCTGGCTGGACGCCGGGCTGGTGGTCTTCGGCAAAACGAACACACCCGAATTCGGGGCCAAGGGCATCACCGAGCCGGACCTGTTCGGGCCCGCGCGCAATCCGTGGAATCCCCAGCACACGCCGGGCGGGTCCTCGGGTGGTGCGGCCGCGGCCGTCGCGGCAGGGATCGTGCCGTGTGCGGCGGCCAGCGACGGCGGTGGCTCGATCCGCATCCCGGCCTCGGCCTGCGGACTGTTCGGGCTCAAGCCGTCACGCGGGCTGATCCCGGCCGGTCCGGCCAGGGCCGAAGGGCTCGGCGGCACGGCGACCGACGGCGTGATCTCCCGTTCGGTGCGGGACACCGCGGCCATGCTCGACGTGCTCGCCGGGCCAACGCCGCTTTCGCCCTATCTCGCGGCCGCGCCGGAGAAGCCGTTCGCCGACGAGGTCGGGCGTGATCCAGGCCGGTTGCGCATCGCGTTGTGCACCGCCAGCGCGATCAATCCCCACCCGCATCCCGAGGCCATCGCGGCCGCCCGCGCCGCCGGTGAGCTGCTCGCGGAACTGGGGCACGAGGTGGTCGAGCTCGAGTCGCAGCCGTTCGACGACGCCGCGCTCGCCAAGGACTTCCTGACCAGCTGGTTCGTCAGCTGCGCGCATTCGATGGCCGAGTGCAAGGCGGCCAGCGGCGCCGGGGACGACGAGTTCGAACTGGACACCCGCACCATGGCCGCGCTCGGCCGGGCGACCAGCCCGGTCGACCTGGTGCGCGCGATCGAACGGCGGCACGAGCACACCCGGCGCCTCGCCGAGTTCCACGAGTCGTATGACTTCCTGCTCACCCCGGCCACGGCCACGCCGCCGCCGAAGATCGGCGCCTTCGACACCCCGGCGCCGGTGCGCAAGCTGCAGCGCGGGCTGCTCACCGCCGGAGTCGCCGGGCTGCTGCGGTTCACCCCGATCGTCGACCGGCTGATCCACGAGAACCTGAGCTGGGTGCCCTACACGCAGCTGGCGAACCTGACCGGCAGGCCCGCGATGAGCGTGCCGCTGCACTGGACCGCCGGCGGGCTGCCGATCGGCGCCCAGTTCGTCGGGCGGCTCGGCGCCGACGGCGCACTGCTGCGGCTGGCCGCGCAACTGGAACAGGCGAAGCCGTGGGCTGAACAACGTCCTACGGCGATTTAGCTAGCGAATCAGCTAGTTTTCCGCGCTCGCCGCCCATCGGCCCTTGTGATGCATGGGGTGCCCACAATACTGAGCCACGGAAACGGGCACCGGGGGCGGGAAACGGAGCGCGGAAGATGGCGGCCACGTTTGAGGTGCGCCGGCGGAGGCTGGCCACGGTGCTCGCGGCGATGGCGGCGGTGACCGCCTGCGATCGTCCCGATACCCCAGGTCAGGCGGCTCCTCCGGCGCGGGCGACGCTGCTGGACCGGGCCCCGGTGGCCGGTGCCGCGGAGGTGTCGGCCAGCCCGACCGCGGCCAGGATCCGCGGTCGCGGGCAATTGATCGTCGGCGGTCAGCTCGATCTGCCGTTGCTTTCCGAGCGCAATTCGATCACCGGTGAAACCGAGGGATTCGACGCGACACTGGCGAAGTTGCTGGCGAAATACCTGCTCGGTGAATCGACGGTGAAAATTGTCACCGCGACCCCGGAGACCAAGGAAACGCTGCTGCAGGTCGGCACGGTGGACGCGGTGATCCGGATCTACACGATCACCCCGGAACGGGCGGAAAAGGTCGCCTTCGCCGGGCCGTACCTGCGGTCGGGGCAGGCGATCGCCGCACTGGACCAGGAACGCTCGATCACCCGTCCGGCCGATCTCAACGGCAGGCCGGTGGCCGTGGTGGCGGGCACCACCAGCGTGGACGCGCTGCGGCAGGCGGCGCCGAGGGCCGAGTTGGAAACCTTCGGCACCACCAGCGAATGCGTGCAGGCACTGGAATCCGGGCGCGCGGTGGCCTACGTGCACGACCTGACCGCGCTGGCCGGGGCGGCCCGGCTGAACGACCGGATCAAGATCATCGGCGAGCCGTTCACCAGCGAGCCCTACGGCATCGGGCTGCCGCGCGGGGACGCCGCGTTCAAGGAGTTCGTCAACGGCTGGCTGGACAAGATCGTCCGCGCCGGGCTGTGGACCGAGCTGTGGCAGTCCACGCTGGGCACGGTGGTCACCGGGCCGGTGCCGACGCCACCGCAGATCGGCTCGGTACCGGGCTCCTGAGTCAGCGCCGCCAGAGGTCGACGGCGATCGTGCTGGTCTGCTCGCTGAACAGCCCGTCCGGGCTGGCGCGGTGCAGCAATTGCCGCAGGTCCGCCTCGAACCGCGCGCGATGGTCGCCAAACAGGTGCGGCGCCGAACTGGACAGCGAATACACACCGGCGACAACATCGTCGGCCACCCGCGTGACCACCCGGCCCGGCACCTCGACGCGGCCCGGCCCGGTGAACCCGGCGGCACGGTAGATCTCCGATTCCCCGGCGGGCGTACCGTCCGGCAACTGGCCCTGACCCGCTCGCCGCACCGGGCCGAGGTACTCGCGCACCAGTTCGCCGATCTCCGCGTGCGGTGGCCGTGGGTGCGGCAGCGGCTCGGGACTCGTTGTGCCGTGGGTGGTCTCGGCGTGCACGTGGGCGCAGACGCCGTCGCCGGTCAGCATGTCGCGCACCGTGGCGGCCACGCGCGGCCGGTCCAGCCAGTGGAACGACTGGGCGAAGGTGACCAGCTCGAACCGTCCGAGCCCGGCGGGCAGTTCCTCCGCGCGCAGGTGCATCCAGCGGGCGTGGCCCACCCCGGCCGCGTCCGCGCGGCGAGCGGCTTCGGCGACCATGCCGGGGTCCGCGTCGATGCCGGTCACCTCGCGGAAGTGCCCGGCCAGCACCAGGGTCAGCGAGCCGGGGCCGCAGCCGACGTCGAGCAGGCGGCCGGAGCCGTCCAGCCCCAGCTCGGCGGCCAGCGCGTCGGCGAGCGCGACGGGGTACGAGATCCGGCCGCGAGCGTAGTACTCGGCGCTACCGGCATACAACGACGGATCCCATATCCAGCCCATGACCGCCGAGCCTACGGAACCGGGCGGATGACCTCGATGAGGCTCGCGAAGCTGTCGCTGCCGTGACCGGCGTCGATCGCGCGCCGGGTCAGGGTGCGCACGGTGGTGGCGAGCGTGTCGTCGAGGCCGAGTTCCCGGTGGTCTCGACGAGGTGGTCCATCAGCGGCGCGTCGAGTTCCAGCCATTCGCCGTCGCCGGGGTAGCTGCCCCGGTCGAGCTGACCGGCGTAGTCGGTGATGACCTCGCTGACGGTCCCGGCGAGCCAGCCGGTGAGCAGCGGGGCCACCTCCCCCGCCCGGATGCCCGCGGTGCCGAGGAGCGCGGCGGTCTGCACGAATCCGGCGAGCGTGGCCCAGGCGAGGTTGAGCAGCGCGAGGTCGTAGCGCGCGGCGGCGCCGGGGTCCCCGCCGAGGTACACGGCCTGCCCGAAGGCGGCGAGCCGGTCGCGGTGCCGGTCGAAGACGCCTCGGGTCCACTGTAGACAACCACCGTCCCGGGGGCGCCCACGTGCTCGGGATGCGCCCTCGCGGGTGCCGAAGTGCTCGTAGACCACCGGCCGCGACACCTGGGCCGCCTCGGCGAGGGTGACCAGGGTCAGCGCGGCCGTGCCCTGCGCGCGGCTGAGCTCGAAGGCGCGGTCGAGCAGGAACCGCCGCCGGTCCGCCTTGGTCATCCGGGTCGCTGTCATGCGCGCATGGTAGAAGCCAGCCGCGACCGCTGGAGCAGCCAGACGAAGTAGGGCACCCCGATCAACGCGGTCATCAGCCCGGCCGGCAGTTGGGACGGCGCGATCACCGTGCGGCCGACGGTGTCCGCGGCCAGCACCAGTATCGCGCCGAGCAGCGCGGCGACCGGCAGCATCCTCGCGTGCCGCCGCCCCACCAGCGCGCGGGCGGCGTGCGGCGCGACCAGGCCGACAAAGGCGATCACCCCGATCCCGGCGACCGCGCTCCCGGTGAGCAGCACCGCCCCGACGAGCAGCAGCAGCCGGGACCGCGGCACCGCCCCGCCCAGCACCCGCGGTGTCTCGTCGTCCAGCGACAGCAGATCGAGTTCGCCGCGTGCCCGGACCAGCAGCGGCACCACCACCAGGATGGCCAGCGCCATCGGCACCAGGTGCGCGAACGACCGCCCGTAGGTCGAGCCGCCGAGCCAGGTCAGCGCCTTGGCTTCGTTCCACGGATCGGACAGCGTGATCAGCAGGGTGACCAGCGCCTGCGTCCCGGCCTGCATGCCGAACCCGATCAGCACCAGCCGCTCGCTGGCGAGCCCGCCCCTTGCCGCCAGCGCGAACACCACGGCCATCGCGGCGGCCGCGCCGAGCCCGGCAAAACCGGCCTGCGTCCAGAAACCGACCCCGGAAACCAGGGTGATCACGGTGACCGCACCGAGCCCGGCCCCGCCCGAGACGCCGATGACGCCCGGATCGGCCAGCGGATTGCGTGCCACCGCCTGGACCACCGCACCGGCCAGCGCCAGCGCGGCCCCGGCGAGGAAGGCCGCGGCCACGCGCGGCACGCGGTTCTCCATCACCCCGGTGACCAACGGTCCGGCCTGCCCGCTGACCCAGTTGACCACGTCACCGAGCAGCAGTTTCGCGTCGCCCAGCAACACCGAGCCGACCAGCGCGCCGATCGCCGCGACCACCAGCACCCCGGTGATCAGGCGGTAACGCGGCACGGACACCCCGGCCCGCGCGTGCGCCGACGGTGGTTCGGCCGCCGCGGTGGCGACCCGGATGTTGCGGGCCAGCACCATCAGGAAGATCGCGCCGAGCACGGTGGTCACCACGCCGGTGGGCACTTCGAGCGCGCCCTGCGAACCGATCAGCGCGCGCATCAGCACGTCGGCGCCGAGCAGCAGCGCCACGCCCATCGCCGCGGAGACCGGGAGCAGGGCGGCGTGCCGGTGCAGCCCGGGAACCACGTTCGACAGCAGCCGGACCAGCGCGGGTGCGGCGAGGCCGACAAAGCCGATCGGCCCGGCGATGGTCACCGCGGTGGCCGCCAGCAGCACGGCCAGCGCGATGGTGGTGAACCGGATCCGTCCAACGTGGACACCGAGGGTCCGCGCGTGGTCGTCGCCCAGGTACATCAGGTCCAGCCGCCGCGACAGCACCAGCAGCCCGAGCAGCGCCGCGCCGACCACCGGGCCGAGCGTGCGGACCCCGTCGAGCCCGTTCTGCCCCAGCGAACCCGCGCCCCAGGCGAACAGGCCGCGGGTCTCCTCGGAAAACAACAGCAGGAGCACGCGGGTCGCGGAGATCATCGCGAGCGCGATGGCGGTGCCCGCCAGCACCAGCCGGACGATGCCCTGCCCGCTGGTGCCAGCCAAGGTGAGCACCAGCAGCGCCGCGGCCAGCCCGCCGGCGAAGGCGACCCCCGCCGCGCCGAGCAACGGCAGCGAGATGCCGACCGCGGCCACCGCGACGATGGCCAGGTGCGCGCCGGCGTCGACGGCGAGTGTGTCCGGTGAGGCCATCATGTTGCGCGCCACCGACTGCAGCGCCGCGCCGGACACCCCGAGCGCGACGCCGACCACCAGTGCCGCGGCCAGCCGCGGCAGCCTCGACTCCAGCACGATCGCCGCGGTGTCCCCCGGCCCGCCGCCGAAGAGCAGCCGCAGCGGGTCCAGGGGATCCAGGTTCGCCGTGCCCTGGGTCAGGTGCACCGCCGAGCCGAGCACGATGAGCACGGCGAGCCCGGCGGCGAGCAGGGCGAGCCTGGACCGCCCGAGCGTGGTCCCCACCCCGGTTATGACTTAAGCGCGGTGACCGCGGCGTCGACGTACTGCTCCATCGACTTCGGCCCGCCGAACATCCACAGCGAGTCCGGCAGCCTGCGCACCTTGCCGGAGGTGACGAACGGCAGCTTCTGCCAGATCGCGTTGCCCGCCAGCTCGGTGGCGTAGGCGTCCCCGAAGGTGTCGTTGGCCATGTACCAGAACCGCACGTCCGGCAGCTGGGTCAGCCCTTCGACGTCGGCCTGCGCCAGGCCGTAGACCGGGTCGCCCTCCATCGGCCACGGATTGGTCAGCCCGATGCGCTCGAACACCGCTGGCACCAGCGCGCCCTTCGCGAACGGCCGGATGCCGACCGTGCCGGAGGTGACGTAGGCATCGGAGAAGGCCACCGGCTGACCGGCCGCGCCCGCCTGCTCGACGGCCGCCTTGCCCTCGTTGATCTTGTTGTCGAACTCGGTGCGCAGCTGCGCGGCCTTGGCCTCGGTGCCGGTGGCCTTGGCGATCAGGTCCACGTTCTTGAACATCGCGCCGATCGGGTCCTTGGTGTCCCCGCCGGCCAGCACCAGCACCGGGATCCGCGCTTCGATCTGCTCCAGCGCGCCTTCGGCGAGGCTGTCGGTGACCACCACCAGGTCGAGGTCGAGCGAACCGAGCGTGTCGATGCTCGGCTCCCCGCGGGTGCCGATATCGGTCGGCGTGCCGTCGAGCGGCGCCGCGCTCACCCACTGCCCGTAGCCCTTGATGTCGGACACCGCGGTCGGCATGACACCGAGCGAAACCAGGTGCTCGACCGCGTTCCACTCGGTGGCCGCGACGCGCTTGGCCGGTCCGTCGAGGCGGACCTCCTTGCCGCGGGAGTCGACCACGGTGACCGGCGCACCGGCCGCGGTGGCCGGGGTCTCGCCCTGGGGAGCTTCGGTGGTGCCACATCCCGCGGCGAACACCATGGCGGCCGCCGAAAGGGCGGCCACCGCACGGAACTTGCGCATGTTTCTCCTACTCGATGGGTGACCGGCGCGCCGGTCAGGCCGGGGCCGCGGGCACGCCCGCGCCGTTGAACCGGCCGATGGCCCGGGTGCGGATCCGTCCGTCCGGGTCGGTTTCGACGTCCACCCGGATGCCGTAGGCGCGGGTGAGGTTCGCTTCGGTGAGCACCTCGGCGGGACTGCCTTCGGCGGTGACCCGGCCGCCCTCGATCAGCAGCAGGCGGTCGGCGATGGCGGCGGCCTGGTCGAGGTCGTGCAGCACCACCCCGACGCCGACGCCGTGCTCGTCGGCCAGGTCGCGGACCATGTCCAGGATGGCCACCTGGTACCGCAGGTCGAGGAAGGTGGTCGGCTCGTCGAGCAGCAGCAGCGAGGTGTCCTGGGCGAGGCAACTGGCCAGCCAGACGCGCTGCGCCTGCCCGCCGGAAAGCGCCTGCACCGGACGTTCGGCGATGGCGGTGAGCCCGGTCAGCCGCAGCGCGCGCTCGACCGCGGCGGGGCCGCCGGGATCGCGGCCACCCCAGCGGGTGCGGTGCGGATGCCTGCCGAACTCGACCAGCTCCCGGACCGACAGCCCGCCCGGTGTGGTCCGGTGCTGGGAAAGCAGCGTGATGCGGCGCGCGAGTTCCTTGGTGGACAGGGCACGCAGCTCGGCGCCGTCGTCGAAGGTGACCCCACCTGCCACCGGGTCGTGCAGCCGGGCCAGCGCACGCAGCAGCGTGGATTTGCCGCTGCCGTTGGGCCCGATCAACGCGGTGACCGCACCGGCGCCGACGGTGACGGAAGCGGCGTGCACCACGACGTCCCGCCCGTAGGCGACGTCGATCTGGTGCGCGGAGACGCCGGTGGCGGCGGGCGGGGGTGCGGACACGAGCCACACATTAAAGAGAGGCTTACCTAACTGCAAGACCGAGTGCGCTCCGGCACATTCCGGTCCTCTGTGGAGGATCGATAAAGCCGTTGGTGGGGCGTTCCGCCCCGGCCTAGGGTCCGGACATGGCGAGCGAACCTCCAGCCGGTCCACTGCGCACGCGCGACTCCCTGGTCCCCGACCTGCGCGCGGCGGGCGTCGGGGCCGGGCAGACGCTGCTGGTGCACGCGTCGCTGCGGTCGCTGGGCTGGGTCAACGGCGGTGCGGTGACCGTGGTCGAAGCGCTGCTCGAGGTGCTCGGCCCGGACGGCACCCTGGTGGTGCCGACGATGACCGGGGACAACTCCGACCCCGCCGGCTGGTCCGCACCCCCGGTGCCGGAAGACTGGTGGGCGCCGATCCGCGCGACCATGCCCGCCTACGATCCACGCATCACACCGTCACGCATGATGGGCGCCATCGCGGAGACGGTCCGCACCTGGCCCGGTGCCCGCCGCAGTGCGCACCCGCAGACCTCGTTCGCCGCGCTCGGACCACGCGCGGAGGAGATCACCCGCGGCCACGCTCTCGACTGTCGTCTCGGCGAGCAAAGCCCGCTCGCCCGCCTCGAAGCCGCCGGCGCGCACGTGCTGCTGCTCGGTGCCGGTTTTGCCAACTGCTCCTGCTTCCACCTGGCGGAGTATCGACTCCCCGGCCCCATGGAAGAGGTCGCCTTCGCCGCCCGCACCGACTCCGGCCGGGAATGGCTGACGCTCAAGGAAAAGCGCATCAACAGCGACGACTTCGCCACCCTGGGCACGGCCTACGAACGCGACCGGCCAGTCCACAACGGACAGGTCGGCGCCGCCCACACCAGGTTCTTTCCCTTGGCGGACGCGGTGTCCTACGCCGAGCGCTGGTTGCGGACACACCGCCCGGCGTAGGACGGCAGCACGCCCGCCGCGTTCCCGGTGTTCTTCACCGCCGGAAACGGACCGGTCCCGGCAGGCACTGGGTTTCTTGGTCTCTCCGCCCGATGACACCGGCACTCGGCCTTCGTGGTGATGCGCCCGGCGTTGACCTTCTTGAAGGGATCGGGCAACTTCGCGCTCGACGGCACCGCCCCGGGCAACGACACCGCGCAGGCGCCGACCGTCAGCCACCCGCGGGATTCCCCAACGGTTCCGGCCCACTGATGTACCTCTGATTGGCCGGGGTCGTGATGGTCAAGGTGCCATCAGGCGCGACCTCGTGATGCCAGCCGGGAAGGTCACGCAACTTGTGGTCGGCCCGGCACAACCCGACCAGCGTGGTCGCGCCGGTGGGACACCCGTCTTTCCAGCCTCGGCCGCGACTGTCACAATGATCAAGGTCACCAAACTGAGCCGGACGAGTACACCCAGGACGACGGCACTCGCGGTCGCGAACCCGCACCAGTTCATCGAGTCCGGCCTTGGGCCGGTAGCGACGGCGGCCAAGCTCCACGACCTGCCCTTCCGCCGGATCGGTGATGATTCGCTGGAAAACGGTGCCAGGGCGGGCGGCGATATCACGGGCAAGCGACGCCGGGATGGGTCCGTGCCCGGCCAGCTCGGCGGGTTCATTGCGGAGACCGGCGTAGGTGAGGGCATCCAGATACAGATACACGTGGGCCTTCACCTCACCACCGAACTGCTTGCCCACCAGCATGTCCAGTGCTACGTCGGCACGGAGTTGGTCGAGGGTGCGGGTCTCGTCAGCAGTCTTCAACAGCCGAGCTTGGCGATCGACGCACACATACGCAGCCACTGCCTTTTCGACGGGTGCGTTTTCTAGGGAGAGGCCAGCCACGCCAGCAACACCGTGGTGCAGATGGAGGCCACGGTCTTCACGAGGCCTACGGGCGCGTTCCTCGAAACCTTCGGGATCGGCGCGGGCCGCCGCCGAAGTCGCCGATCGGCGAGCCCCCGTCGGATTCTTCCCCTCAAGGCGACCAGCCATCACCTCATCCACCACCGCCGCCTTATCGTCAGCCAACCAGGCCGCCGCGTCATTCACCGCCACCGCCGAGGCCATCGGTACAGCCCCAGCCTCCACCAACCCCAGCACAGCCGGGAAGCGATCGACCAACCCCTCCGCGTGGGCGATCAGTGCGTGGGCCTTGTATTTGGTCATGCACAAGGCCATGGACAATTCCTCCGCCACCCCACGCCGAACCGACGCCGCACGAGCAAAGGAAACCACCTGCCGGACCAGCCTAGCCTCAAGCCGGGCAATCTCCGCAGCAGTGGCTTTCAGGTCAAGGAGGATCTCCCCCTCAGAAGATTCCATACCCAATTATATCACACATACGTTCGAAACAAAACGGTGCCTACAAAAAGCGCCCCACTCGCCCACCCACACCTCCCCCACCCCCGGTCCACAGCCCAAAACACGGCGAAGGCCAGCTTGTCAAGGTACTCTTTCCAGCCTTGACAAGCTGGCCTTCGCCGTAGTCACAATAAAATACCGGGGGTGGGCCCCTACAACGAAGCGCCACCACAAATGACCATTGTCTGACCAGTAATAGACGCCCCATCCCCACCCAGCAAAAACGCGGTCAGCGCTGCAACCTCAGCAGGCGAAACCAGTCGCCCCAACGGCGGCACCACCGGTGGCGTACGACGACGCCCCGGATCCCGCAACATCGGCGTATCCGTCGGCCCAGGCGCCACCACATTCACCGTGATCCCCCGAGGCGCCAACTCCGCCGCCCAAGACCGCGCCAAAGCCGACAAAGCCGCCTTCGTCGCCGCATACTGACTCTTACCCGGCACGCCCACCATCGTCCGGCTACCAACCAGCACAATCCGGCCACCATCCACCAACCGCCCAACCAGCTCCCCCACCAACACCTCAGCCGCCCGGACATGCACCGCCCACATCCGCCCCCCGTCCTCAATGGACAGCTCCGAAACCGGCGCCGACCGCTGCAACCCGGCCGCGTGCACCACCGCGTCCACACCCGACAAAGACCCCAGCGACCCGCCAAAATCACCAGCCAGATCCGCGCGAACCCACTCCACCCGCGCATCCGGCTCCGACCGGCACACCCCCGTCACCCGCCACCCGTCGTCCAGCAACCGACCGGCTACCGCCGCTCCAATCCCGGAACTCGCCCCCGTCACCACCGCGTGCCTACGACGCGACGACAACTTCAACTCCCTTGGCGCGGAACGGTTCCAGCGCCTCCTCCGACACCGCCGAATCAGTCACCAACGTCCACCGCTCCGGCATCGGCGCCCACGCGTGAAACGGCCGTCGGCCGATTTTCGCCGCGTGCACCAGCAAGTAAACATGATCCGCCCGGCGAGCCATCAGCTCCTTCAGCCGGGTCTGGCGAATATCCGCCTCACAAATCCCATCTTCCGCCGTCACGCCGTCCGCCCCGAGAAACACCCGGTCGAACGTCCGCCGTTCCAGCGCCGCCTCCGCGAGCGGGCCGATGAAACCCAGGCTCTGCGGCCGCAACACCCCGCCAAGGCATTCCACCGTCACCGAATCCGACGACGCCAGTTCCTGCAACGCCGTCATCCCCGTGGTCACCACGGTCAGCGCCGGAGCCCCGCGCAACTCGTGCGCCAGCGCCCCGGTCGTGGTGCCCGCGTCGAGCAGCACCGTCTCCCCCGCGCCGATCTGACGCGC
The DNA here is from genome assembly GCF_003312875.1 of Amycolatopsis albispora. Classification (NCBI taxonomy): domain Bacteria; kingdom Bacillati; phylum Actinomycetota; class Actinomycetes; order Pseudonocardiales; family Pseudonocardiaceae; genus Amycolatopsis; species Amycolatopsis albispora. The sequence continues at coordinate 844,128 of NZ_CP015163.1, read as the reverse complement.
CGCCCAGCGTGCGATGGACCGCTTGGCCTCGAACTCCTCACCAACCCGCTGACGCAGACTCGCCTCGGGATGCGCGACGAGCGCCATCGCGCCGCCATAGGTCCTGGCCAGCGCACCGGACTGCTCGAGCTGCGCGAGGTCGCGCCGAATCGTCGAGGCCGTCACCCCGAAATGCGCGGACAGCTCGTCGACGTTGGCCAGCCCGGTGGTGGTGGCCAGCCGGACGATGGCCTCCCGGCGGAGTTCGGATTCGCGGGGCACTCGCTCGTCCCTTTCAGCTGACGGAGACCGGCGCCAGCTCGGCGGCCTGGCGCAACGCCTCGATCATGCTACCGACCTCCGCCCTGCCCGTCCCGGCGATGTCGAAGGCCGTGCCGTGATCCACCGACGTCCGGATGACCGGCAGGCCGACGGTGATGTTCACGCCCGCCTCGATGCCGAGCACCTTGACCGGCCCGTGGCCCTGGTCGTGGTACATCGCCACGATCAGGTCGTAGTCACCACGCCCGGCCAGGAAGAACGCGGTGTCCGCGGGCAGCGGGCCACGCGCGTCGATGCCGTCGGCACGCAGCTTCTTCAGCGCCGGCTCGATCTTCTCCTCTTCCTCACCCGCACCGAACAGGCCGTTTTCCCCCGCGTGCGGATTGATGCCGCACACGCCGATGACCGGCGCGGCCACCCCGGAAGCCCGCATCGCCTCGTGCCCGCGCCGGACGGTCCGCTCGACCAGGCCGGGCTCGATCCGCGCGATGGCGTCGATCAGCCCGATGTGCGTGGTCACGTGGATGACCTTCACCTTGGGCGTGGACAGCATCATCGACACCTCCTCGGTGCCGGTCAGCGCGGCCAGCAACTCGGTGTGCCCGGGATACAGGTGCCCGGCCGCGTGCAACGCCTCCTTGTTCAGCGGCGCGGTGCAGATCGCCTGCACCGAACCGGCCAGCGCCAGCTCCGAAGCCACCCGGATGTACTGGTACGCCGCCTCACCCGCGACCGGGCTGAGCTTGCCCCACGGCAAATCGGCGGGCAACAGCCCGAGATCCACCACCTCGATGCGCCCGCGTTCGAACCGCGCGTCGGAAACCGAATCCACGGCCACCACCTCGACGGTCACGCCGAGCAGCTTCGCCGCTTCCCGCAGCCGCCGCGCGTCGCCGATCACCACCGGGCGGCAGCGCTCGTACACCGCACCGTCGGCGAGCGCGCCGACGATGACCTCCGGGCCGATCCCGGCTCCGTCCCCCATGGTGACGGCGATGACGGGCAGGTTCGAACTCACAGGGCCTCCTGGTGCTGGGTCTGGCTGAGCTGGCGGGTGATCGCGAGCAGGCTGTCCTGGCCGCCGTGGCTGCCGGGCCGCGTCACGATTTCGTGGCCGGTGTCGGTGCGCGCGTGCACCGCACCGGGATGGACCTGGCCGAGCAGGTCGAGCCGGGTCACGCCGAGCGCTTCGAGCACTCGGCGGGCGGTCTCGCCGCCGGTGAGCGCGAGGCGTGCTTCGCGGCGGCCCAGCACGTTCTGAACGGTGGTTGCGAGATGCGCGGTGAGCGCGCGACCCCGCGCCGGGTCGACGAGCCCAGCCCGCACAGTCAGTACAACGCGGCCCGAGCCGAGCCCGGCCACTACCGCCGCGGTGACGTCTCCCAGCACGACCGGGTCGATCTCGACCACCGGCACCCCGTCGGCGGCCAGCACTTCGACCTGCCGGCGGGCACTCGGTTCCGCCGAACCGACCACCACGAGCACCGGCGCGGAACCGGGTTCGCGCTCCGGAACCGGCGGCACCGGCCGTTGCCTGCCGAAAGCCGCGGCGAGCCCGGCCGAGCCCACCGCGACCACACCGGGGAACGGCCGCGCGGCCGCGGCGAGCAGATCAAGATCCGCGTCCGTTTCCGCGTCACACCCCGCGATCCGGCCGTCGCGCGCGATTTCGGCGAGCAGTTCGGGCAACACAGGAGAACGCACCGCGGCCAAGTCCACAGTAGACAACGGCAGGTCGCCCAGCGCCGCGGCGACGGTGTCGGGCCGGTACTCACCCGGCCCCGGCTCGGCACCGGCGAACACCACCCGGCCGCCGATGGTGGCGCGCCCGGCGACCGGCAGCGCGGGCGTGCAGAGCACCAGCCCGTCGCGTACGTCGCGGATTCCGCGCACCATCGCCTCGACGTTCCCGCGCAGCAGCGAGTCGATCTTGAGGAAAAGCGGTTCCGCTCCCCCGGCTGCCTCACGCACGACCGCGCGAGCCGTGCCCTGCTCGGCCTGACGCAGGTCGAGATCAACCGCTCCAGAACCCTCGCTCTGCGCGAAACGCGCAAGTTGGACGGAGGTGCCACGCAGCGCCAGCGCGGCTTCCGCCGCGCCGCTGAGATCGTCAGCCAAGGCCAGACGCATAGAAACCACCTCCCCGCCCTCTCGACTTGCGCGAATCACGCTATCGGTATTGCGCATATCGCGCAACCGTGTCAGTGTGTCGCATCACCAGGTCCTCCACGGGCGACGGCGCCCGCGGGTTACGGAGGTTCCACCAGATGCAGACAGTGCTGTCGCGCAGAACACTGCTCAAGGCCTTCGGGGGCGCCGTCGCGGCGGGTGCGCTCGGCGGGTGCGCCGGCCCCACCGGCGGGCCGCCGCCGGGCGCGGTCACCCTCGGGCTGAACCGCTCGCTCGTCTCGCTCGACAACAAGCTCAACCAGTTCGACGCCGCCATCACCGTGCAGCGCGCGGTGCGCCAGGCGCTGACCAGGATCGGCCCCGACCTCACACCGGTCCCGGTGCTGGCCGACCGCTTCGAGCTGACCGCCCCGACGCAGTGGACGGTCCGGCTGCGCGAGGGCATCCGCTACTCCGACGGCTCCGCTGTGCAAGTGGCCGATGTGGACACCGCGCTGAAGATGTACCGCCAGGTCAACGGTTCCTACCTGGCCGCGTTCTTTCCCGAGTGGCCCGAAGTGGTCCAGCTCGACGAGCGCACCTTCACCCTGGAGACCAGCCGCCCGCTGCCGGTGCTCGACTACCTGATGGCGAACATCCTCCTCACCCCCGCCGCGGCGAACGTGCCCGAGGAACTGCAGAGCGGCGTCGGCAGCGGACCGTACGTGGTCACCGCGTCGAACCGCGGCACCGGCGAGTACACCTTGCACCGCAACGAGAACTACTGGGGCCCACGACCACGCGTCGAACAGGTGCGGGTCCGGTTCGTGCCCGAGGAATCCAGCCGCGTGGTGTCGCTGCGCTCCGGTGAACTCGACCTGATCGACACCATCACCCCCGATTCGGCCGAGCAGCTGCGCGGGCTCAACGGCATCCGCATCGACCAGGTCCGCGGCACGCGGATCAACCAGCTCTTCTACAACTTCCGCAAACCACCGGACCACCCGCTGGCCAAACCCGCCGTGCGCCAGGCGCTTTCCCTCGCGGTCAACGGCGAACGGCTGGCCGATGACATCCTGGCCGGTTCCGTCCAGGCGGCCACCGGACCGGTCGCGAGCACGCTCAACGGCGCCGTGCCGTGCGGCACCTACGCCTACGATCCCCAGCGCGCCAAGCAGATGCTCGAAGCCGAAGGCGTGCACCACGGCGACCTCCGGCTCACGCTGATCTGGGAGACCGGGGAGTTCGCCGGCGACACCAGCGTGATGGAGGCGGTGGTGCAGATGCTCGGCGAGATCGGCGTGCCGGTCGCGCTGCGGCAGTTCGAACCGGGCGGCGACATCTCCAGCTGGCGGCAGGGACGCGCTGGCGACTGGGACATCCTCGGCAACGGGTACGCCTCCCCGGTCGGCGCGGCCCTGCCGATCCTGCAAGGCATGTACGGCGGCACGCCGGAACGCGAGCAGACCCGCGACACCTACCAGGGTTACGTCAATCCCGAGGTGCTCACCCTGCTGGACCAGGCCTACGCCGAGGTCGACGCGCCCAAGCGGCAGGAGGTCACCGCGCGCCTGCAGCAGGTGATCTGGGATTCGTGGCCGAGCATGTGGGCGTTCGTGCCGAACTCGCTGCTGGCCTACCGCACGCGGGTGGCCGGCGTGGCGTTGGAGGCCACCAACTCCTACGACCTCTCGCGCATCGGGCTGGAGGCGTGAGGTGACCACCTACCTGATCAAACGCCTCGGCCAGAGCGCACTGGTCATCCTGCTCACCGTGTCCACGGTTTTTGTGCTGATCCGGATGGCGCCCGGTGATCCGGCCGCCGCCTTCGCCCCGCCGAACGCCACCACCGAGGACCTCGCGCTGATCCGGACCCAGCTCGGGCTCGACGGCTCGATCACTTCGCAGTACTTCACCTTCCTCGGGCAGTTGTTCACCGGCGACCTCGGCACCTCGTACTCGTTCCGGGCGCCCGCGTTCGACGTGGTGCTCGACCGCGTGCCGTACACCATCACGCTGGCGCTGGCGGCGATCGCGCTGACCGCCGTGGTCGCGCTGCCGCTGGGCATCTGGATGGCGCGGCGCGCGGACACCGCCCGCGAGACCGGCGCGAACATCGCCGGGGTCGCCGCGCAGTCCATGCCGGAGTTCTGGAGCGGCGTCATGCTGCTCACCGTTTTCTCCGTGCTGCTGCCGGTCCTGCCGTCGTCCGGGTTCACCACCTGGGGCGGGCTGGTGCTGCCCGCGGTCACCGTGGCGCTGCTCCAGGTCGCGCTGATCTCCCGGCTGGTCCGCCGCGAGATGGTGGCCAACCTGACCGCGCCCTACCTGACCGTGGCCCGCGCGCACGGCATCCCCGAACGACGGCTGGTGTGGGGGTACGCGCTGGGCAACTCCGCGATCCCGGTGCTCACCGCGCTGGGCACCCGCTTCGCCGCGATGCTCAACGGCGTCGTGGTGGTGGAGGTGGTCTTCTCCTGGCCGGGCGTCGGCTCGCTGGTGGTGCGCGCGCTGGAAACCAGGGACTACCCGCTGATCCAGGCGACGGTGCTGGTCACCGCCGCGCTGGCGATCCTCGCCCAGCTCCTGATCGACCTGCTGTACCCGCTGCTGGATCCGCGGGTCCGCCTCGGAAAGGCCACGGCGCGATGACCGCATTGGACACCGTAGAAGAACGCCCCAGCCGGGTGACCCCGAAGCAGCTGCGCGACGCCGGGGTCACCCGCCGCGCCCGCACGGCCCGCGCGAAGATCCGGATCGGCGCCGCGCTCACCGCGCTGGTGGTGTTGCCGGTGGCACTGGCCGACCTGCTGCCCATTCCCGACGCCAACGAGCAGAACCTCGGTGAACGGCGGCTGCCGCCGCTGACCGGCGGGCACCTGTTCGGCACCGACCAGCTCGGCCGCGACATGCTCGCCAGGGTGCTCGACGGCGGCCAGGTCTCGGTGCTGATCGGGGTGCTGGCGGTGGTGGTGTCCGGGCTGATCGGGCTGGCCGCCGGTGCCGCCGCCGGCTACTTCGGCGGCTGGGTGGACGCGCTGGTCTCGCGGCTGCTCGAAGCCCAGATGTCCTTGCCGCTGCTGATGATGCTGTTGCTGGTGGTGGCGTTGTTCGGCCCGTCGGTGCCGGTGATCACCGCGGTGATCGCGATCGCGCAGTGGCCGGAGGTGGCGCGGCTGACCCGGTCGATGGTGCTGGTGGAACGCGAGAAGCCCTATGTGGACGCGGCCCGCACGCTCGGCCTGACCCATCCCGGTGTGCTGTTCCGCCACGTGGTGCCGAACGTGGTGCGCCAGACCAGCCTGGTGGTGCTCCTGCTGCTGGCGCAGGCGGTGCTGCTGGAAAGCGCGCTGAGCTACCTGGGTGCCGGGCCGGAACGCCCGTTCGCCACCTGGGGGCGGCTGATCTCCGACGGCCAGGACTACGTGACCACGTCGTGGTGGCTGGTCACCCTGCCCGGCCTGGTGATCGTGCTGCTGGTGGTCGGCGTGAACCTGCTCGGCGACGGGCTGCGTGACCGGCAGAGCCGCCCCCGCGGGCGGAAGGGAGCGAGCGCATGAGCCGCCTGGTGGAACTCGACGACTTCCAGATCGAGCTGGTCACCGAACGCGGTGTGGTCCGCGCGGTGGACGGGATCTCGCTGCACGTCGATCCCGGGGAGACGGTGACGCTGATCGGCGAGTCCGGCTCGGGCAAGTCGACCACGGCTATGGGCCTGCTGCGGCTGCTGCCGCCGGACCTGGCCGTGCTGTCCGGGCGGGCGCTGCTGGCGGGGCACGACGTGGTGGCCGATCCGGGCGCGGTGACCGGCCTGCGCGGCCGGGTCGCCGCGTTGATCCCGCAGGATCCGATGACCGCGCTGAGCCCGGTGCACACCATCGGGCGCAGGCTGTCCGAGCTGGTCCGGTTGTGGAACGGGGTCAGCCGCCGCGAGGCGCGTACGCGGGCGCGGGAACTGCTGGAACGGGTGCACGTGCCCGACCCGGAACGGCTGCTCGACCGCTACCCGCACCAGCTCTCCGGCGGGCTGCAGCAACGCGTGCTGATCGCCTGCGCACTGGCCGGTGAGCCGTCGCTGCTGGTCGCCGACGAACCGACCAGCGCGCTCGACGTGACCGTGCAGGCCGGGGTGCTCGACCTGCTGATGGAACTGCAGGAGCGCACCGGCGTGGCGATCCTGATGATCACGCACGACCTGGGCGTCGCGCGCCTGGTGTCCGACCGGGTGCACGTGATGCGTGCCGGGCGGTTCGTGGAGAGCGGGGAGGTCGAGCAGGTGGTGCACGCGCCGGTCCACCCGTACCCGAAGCAGTTGCTGGACGCCGTGCCGCGGCTGTCCGCGAAGGAGGTGCGGGCGTGATCCTGTCCGTCGAAGACCTCGTGGTCGAATTCCCCGGCCGGGGCGGCCGGAAGTTCCGCGCGGTGTCCGGCGTCGGCTTCGGGCTGGAGCGTGGCCGGACGGTCGGCATCGTCGGTGAATCCGGCTGCGGGAAGAGCACCATCGCCCGCAGCATCGTCCGGCTGCAACGGCCCACCTCCGGGCGCATCGTGCTGGACGGCACCGACATCACGCACCTGTCCGAACGGCGGCTGCGACCGCTGCGGGCCCGCGTGCAGATGATCTTCCAGGACCCGTACGCCTCGCTCGACCCGCACCTGACCGCGGGTGAGATCGTCGCGGAACCGCTGAAGCTGCGCGGAATGCGTGCTCCGGCCGAGCGCCGGCGGGCCGCGCTCGAACTGCTGGAGCGGGTCGAACTGCCGCAGAGCGCGCTGGACCGGCGGCCGGCCGAGTTCTCCGGCGGCCAGCGGCAGCGGATCGGCATCGCGCGTGCCCTGGCCTGCCGCCCGGACGTGCTGGTCTGCGACGAGGCGACCAGCGCGCTCGACGTTTCGGTGCAGGCGCAGGTGCTCGCGCTGCTCAAGGACATCCAGGCCGAGACCGGCGTGGCGTACCTGGTGATCTCGCACAACCTCGGGGTGGTGCGGGAACTGGCTGACGAGGTGCTGGTGATGCGCCGCGGTGAGGTCGTCGAGCACGGCCCCGCCGACCGCGTGCTCACCGCACCGGAGGCCGCCTACACCCGGGCGCTGCGGGACGCGGCACTGGATCCGGCCGCCATCACCGGCCGCAAGCCCCGGCACCTGCTGGCCACCATCAGTACGGAAAGGAACCCATGACCCCCAGGCTGGTCCTCGGCACGATGACCTTCGGCGACACCGTCTCCGCGGCCGACGCCGAGAAGATGCTGGACGCCGCGCTCGACGCCGGTGTCTCCGATGTGGACACCGCGAACGGCTACGCGAAGGGCACCACGGAAGAACTGCTGGCCCCGCTGATCGCGCCCCGGCGGGACCGGATCCGGCTGGCCACCAAGGCGGGCATGCCGCACCCGGACGCCGGCTCGCACTCACCGCTCTCACCGGCCGGGCTGCGGTCCAGTGTGGACGGCAGCCTGCGACGGCTCGGCGTGGACCACATCGACCTGTTCTACCTGCACCAGCCGGACCGCGAAGCCAGCTTCACCGACACCATGGCCACCGTCGCCGAACTGGTCCAGGCCGGCAAGATCCGGGAACTCGGCGTGTCGAACTTCGCGGCGTGGCAGATCGCCGAGCTGAACCGGGTCGCCGAAGAGGTCGGCGCACCTCGCCCGGTGGTCGCGCAGCAGCTGTACAACCTGCTGGCCCGCCGGATAGACGAGGAGTACGCGGCGATGGCCGCCGCGACCGGGCTCGAGACCATGGTCTACAACCCGCTCGGCGGTGGCCTGCTCACCGGCAGGCACCGGTTCGACGCCGACCCGCCGGCCGGGCGGTTCGGCGACTCCGTGCTGGCCGAGATGTACCGCAAGCGCTACTGGGACGCGCAGCTGTTCGAGGCGGTCGAAGCGCTGACCGGGATCGCCGAGGGCGCCGGGGTACCGCTCACCGAGCTGGCGCTGCGCTGGCTGCTGTCCCGTCCGGTGGTGGACGCCGTGCTGTTCGGTGCCTCCAAAGTGGACCACCTCACCTCGAACCTCGAGTCACTGGGCCGCGGACCGCTGCCCGAAGACGTCGTCGCCGCCTGCGACGAGGTCGGTACCCGGCTGCGTGGCCCGATGCCCGCCTACAACCGCTGAGAACAGGAGCCGTTTTTCCATGAGCGCACTGGAATTCGCCCGCCGCGTCCGGAGCAGGCAGCAAGCCGTCGGGTACTGGGTGGTGCTCGACGACCCGATCGCCACCGAACGCCTCGCCCGGCTCGGCTACGACTACGTGGCCGTGGACGCCCAGCACGGGCTGCTCGGTTACGAGGGCATCCGCAACGCGATGCTGGCGATCGACGCCGGCGCCACGTCGGCGGCCATGGTGCGGGTCGAGCAGAACGACCCGTTCGCCATCGGCCGGGTGCTCGACGCCGGAGCGACCGGGGTGATCGTGCCGTTGATCGACAACGCGGCCGACGCCGAGGCGGCGGTGCGTGCCGCGCGGTACCCACCCGAGGGCCGCCGGTCGTACGGGCCGATGCGCTCGCAGTTGCGGGTCGGGCCGAAACCCGCCGAGGCGAACGAATCCGTGCTGGTGCTGGCGATGATCGAGACGCCGGAAGGGCTGGACAACGTCGCGGAGATCTGCGCGACGCCGGGCCTGGACGGGGTGTACGTCGGCCCGTCCGACCTGCGCCTGGCCGTGGGCGGGGCGACCTCGACCGATCCGGCGGTGGACGGCGTGTTCGAGGAGGCCGTGGCGAAGATCGCCGAGGCCGCCGCGGCGGCGGGCATCGCCGCGGGCATCCACACCCCGGCCGGTGAGGTGGCCAGGAAGCGGCTCGCGCAGGGGTACACCTTCGCCACCGTGGCCTGCGACCTGGTGCACCTGGAGCAGGCCGCCCGGTCCCACCTGGACGCCGCGCGAGGTGACCGGTGAAGCTGACCCCGGCCGGACCCGGCCGCGTCGAAGCGAAGCTGTCCGCCGGAACCGCGCAGTCCCACGCGGCGAACCTCGCCGTGTTGCCGGGCGGGGATCTCGGCTGCGTGTGGTTCGGCGGCACGCAGGAGGGCGTGCACGACATCCGGATCTGGTTCTCGCGCCTGGCCCCGGACGTGGACGCCTGGACCGATCCCGTGCCGCTGACCGGCGATCCCGGACGGTCCGAGCAGAATCCCGTGTTGTTCACCGCTCCGGACGGGCAGTTGTGGCTGTTCTGGACCGCGCAGCACGCGGGCCGCCAGGACACCGCCGAGGTGCGGGCACGTATCTCCGCCGACGGCGGCCGGACCTGGGGTGAACCCCGGACCTTGCTGCCCGCGAGCCCCACCGGCGGTGTCTTCGTGCGTCAGCCGCCGCGGGTGACCGCGTCCGGCACCTGGCTGCTGCCCGCGTTCTCCTGCAACACGCCCGCCACCGGCGCCTGGTCCGGCGGTGACGACACCAGCGCGGTGTTCGCCAGCGAGGACGACGGCGCCACCTGGACGCGGTACGACGTGCCGGGCAGCCGCGGTTCGGTGCACATGAACGTGCTGCCCGCCGAGCACGGTTACCTGGCCTTCTACCGCAGCCGCTTCGCCGACGTGATCAGGATGAGCAGCTCGCCGGACGGTCTCAAGTGGACGGAACCGGAGCCGACCCCGTTGCCGAACAACAACTCCTCGGTGCAGGCGACGCGCTTGGCCGACGGCAGGCTGGCGCTGGTGTACAACGCGAGCAGCGCCGCCGACGCCACGCACCGGCGTGCCGGGCTGTACGACGAGGTGGACGACACCGGCTCGCTCGGCGGCGAAGAACGCCCGGCGGTGCCGGTGGACGGCGGGATCGACGACCGCGAAGCCTTCTGGGGCGCCCCACGGGCGCCGCTCGCACTGGCCACCTCCGCCGACGACGGCCGCACCTGGCACCGGCATCCGGACCTCGCGCAGGGCGACGGCTACTGCCTGACCAACAACTCCCGCGACGGCGTCAACCGGGAGCTTTCCTACCCGTCGATCGTGCAGGACAACCACGGCCGGGTGCACGTGGCCTTCACCTACCACCGCTCGGCGATCCAGTACGTCCGACTGGACTCGGACTGGGCCGGCTGGCAGGAGAAGGCATGAGCCGGACCCTGATCACCACGCCGACCTTCGGGCGGTATTCGGCCGAGCCGTGGGAGATGCTGCGCCGGGCCGGGGTGCAAGCGGAACGGCCGCGCGAGGACGGCCCTCTGCCACGCGACGAGCTGTTCGCCCGGTTGTCCGAAGTGGACGCGCTGATCGTCGGGCTGGACCCAATCGACCGCGAGGTGTTCGAAGCGGCACCGCGGTTGAAGGTGGTGGCGAAGCACGGCGTCGGTTACGACAACATCGATCTCGACGCCGCCCGCGACCACGGCGTCCGCGTGGTCTACGCGCCCGGCAGCAACTCGCGGGCGGTCGCCGAGCTGACCTTCGGTCTGCTGCTCGACGTGGCGCGTGGCATCTCCGAGAACGACCGGGCAGTGCGCGAAGGCCGGTGGCCGAAGACCTTCGGCGGGGAACTCGCCGGGCGCAGCATCGGCATCGTCGGGTTCGGCCGGATCGGGCGGCTGCTCGCCGGATACGCGGCCGCGTTCGGCATGACCGTGGTGGCACACGACCCGTTCCTGGGCGAAGAAGCCTTCGGTGACGTGGCTTCCGCCGATCTGGAGACCACTTTGGACAGTTATGTGGTCAGCCTGCACCTGCCCGCGGTGCCCGGCGCGCCACCGCTGCTGGACCGCGCGCGGCTGTCGGCCATGCGGCCAGGAGCGATCCTGCTCAACGCCGCCCGCGGTGGGCTGGTGGACGAGGTGGCCGCCGCCGAACTGCTGCACAGCGGGCACCTCGCCGGAGCGGGCTTCGACGCGTTCGCCGTCGAGCCGCTGGCTGAGAGCCCGCTGCGCACCGCGCCGAACGTGGTGCTGACCGCGCACATCGGCGCGTGCACCCGGGAAGCCAACGCCGCGATGGGCACCGCCGTCGCCGAAGGCGTGCTGAGCGTGCTCGGCGGCACCGAGCCGCGGCACGCCGCCGTCTGATCTCCCCTACCCCAGAGGAAAGCATGAAGATCGAACGCGTCCGCATCGACAAGGCCAAGTTCGACATGGTCGACTTCGCCAAGCACCCCACCGGGTTCTCGCTGGTGTACACGCCGGGCAGCCGCAAGCCGACCAGTGCCTACGCGATCCGGATCTACACCGACGACGGGGTGGTGGGCCAGTACGTCGGCGGCAACTCGATCGCCGCCGCGCAGGTCGGCATGTTCGGCGACTACCTGGTCGGCAAGGACCCGCTGCAGCGCGAGCTGATCTACAACGACGTCAAGCGGCAGCTGCGCAAGTTCGACAAGATGGGCATGGGCCTGGTCGACATCGCGTTGTGGGACCTGGCGGGCCGCGCGCACGGCGCGTCCGTCCGGACCCTGCTCGGCGGCTGGAAGACCCGGCTGCCCGCGTACGCCTCCACCGCCGCCGGTGACCGCAACGGCGGCCTGGACAGTCCCGAGGCGTACGCCGACTTCGCCGTGGCGTGCAAGGAACTCGGCTACCGCGCGTACAAGCTGCACGTCTGGGACGAGTACGACGTGCCGGAGGTGGTCCGGACCATCACCAAGGTACGCGAGGCGGTCGGCCCGGACATGGACCTGATGCTCGACCCCGGCTGCAAGCTGGAAACCTTCGCGCACGCGGTGCGGATCGGCCGTGCCTGCGACGAGGCGGGCTTCCTGTGGCTGGAGGATCCCTACAAGGACACCGGCATCTCGATCTTCGGGCACAAGCGGCTGCGCGAGCTGATCCGCACTCCCCTGCTGCAGACCGAGCACGTGCGCGGCCTGGAACAGCACGTGGACTTCGCGATCGGCGGTGGCACCGACTTCGTGCGCGCGGACGCCGAGTACGACGGCGGCATCACCGGCGCGGTGAAGATCGCGCACGCCACCGAGGGCCTCGGCCTGGACGTCGAACTGCACACGCCCGGTCCGGCGCAACGGCAGCTGATGGCCTCGCTGCGCAACACGAACTACTACGAAATGTCCTTTGTGCACCCGAAATCCAGCGAGATCGGCCGCAGCCAGCTGATCTACGCCGACGACTACCGCGACGGCCTCACCGCGATCGCCGCCGACGGCTGCGTGCCGGTGCCCGAGGGCCACGGGCTGGGCGTCACCTACGACTGGGAAGTCATCGAAGCGCACACCGTCGACACGGTGGAGTTCTCGTGACCACGGCACGGGAAGCGGACCCGTACGCGCTCAGCGCCGACGACGTGCGGGAGCCGCCCGCCACGCTGCGCGGGCGGCTGCGGTACCTCGGTCCCGGCATGATCCTGTCCGCCGCCGTGGTCGGTTCCGGGGAGCTGATCCTGACCACCTCGCTCGGCGCCCGCGCCGGGTTCGCCCTGCTGTGGCTGATCATCGTGGCCACCACGGTCAAGGTGTGGGTGCAGATGGAGCTGGGCAGGCTCACCGTGCTGTCCGGGCGGCCCGCGCTGGAGGCGTTCAGCGACGTGCCACCCCGCACCCGGCGCGGCAGCTGGATCAACTACCTGTGGATCGGCATGGACTTCGCCAAGATGTTCCAGCGCGGCGGCATCATCGGCGGCACCGCGGCGGCCTGCTCGGTGCTGTGGCCGATCGCCGGCGAGCCGCTGAGCTGGACCTCCACCGCGGTGTGGACGGTGGTCATCGTGGTGGTGACCATCGCGCTGCTGCAGAGCAGCCGGTATTCGGTGGTGGAGACCGCTTCGGTGGTCGCGGTGGCGTTGTTCACCATGGTCACCGTCGCGCTAGCGCTGGCGCTGCCGTTCACCCAGTTCGGCTGGGACCTCGGCGACCTCGCGGGCGGGCTGGAGCTGGCCGTGCCCGCCGGCGCGCTCGGGCTGGCGGTCGCCATGTTCGGCTCGACCGGCGTCGGCGCGGACGAGATGACCACCTACACCTACTGGTGCCTGGAAAAGGGGTACGCGCGCTGGACCGGTCCCGCCGACGGGTCCGCCGACCGCGACCGCCGCGCCGAGGGCTGGCTGAAGGTGATGCGGCTGGACGTGGCGGTGTCGTGGCTGGTGTGCACCGTGTGCACGCTGTCGTTCTACGTCATCGGCGCGGCCGTGCTGAACCCGCAGCAGCTGGTGCCGCAGGGCAACGCGATGATCACCACGCTGTCCAGGATGTACACCGACACGCTCGGCCCGTGGGCGGAGGTGGTGTTCCTGGTGGGCGCGATCGCGGTGCTGTTCTCCACCAACGTCGGCTCGACGGCGAGCGTGCCGCGCCTGTGGACGAACACGCTGGGCGTGCTGGGCGTGCTGAACTGGCGCGACCCGGCGGTCCGGCGGCGGACCATCCGGTTGCTCACCTTCTTCCTGCCGCCGCTGTGGGCGTCGTTCTTCCTGTTCATCCAGTCGCCGGTGCTGATGGTGCAGATCGGCGGCATCGGCTCGGGCGTGTTCCTGATCGCCGTGGTGATCGGGGTCTGGTACCTGCGCTCACGTGAACCGGACAAGCGGTTCCGGCCGAATCCGCTGATCACCGCCGCGCTGGTGGTGAGCAGCCTGGCGATCATGGCGCTCGGGGCGTATTCGGCGCTGGAGGTCTTCGGGGTGGAAATCGGCTGACATGCTGGCGGAATGGCACTCTACGACCGGATCGGCGAGGGTTACGCGCTCGGGCGGCGCACCGACCCGAGGTGGCTGACGCCGATCCTCGACGCACTCGGGCCCGCGCGCACGGTGGCGGACATCGGCGCCGGGACCGGGTCCTACGAACCGGCCGACCGGCCGGTGTTCGCGGTGGAGCCGTCGCCGTCGATGATCCGGCAACGGCCACCACACGCGAGCCCGGCCGTGCGCGCGGTCGCCGAGGCGCTGCCGTTCCGCGACCGGGCCATCGACGCGGCCATGGCGGTGCTCACCGTGCACCACTGGACCGGCTGGCGGGCCGGGCTCGCCGAACTGCGGCGGATCGCGCCACGCCAGGTGGTGCTCGCCTACGACACCCGGCGCCATGCCGGATTCTGGTTCGTCCGCGAGTACGTGCCGGAGATCGCCGCGCTCGAACTCGGCAGGCCGTCGGCGGACGACATCGCGGGCGAACTGGGCGCGGACCGCGTCCTGCCGCTGCCGGTGCCGTGGGACTTCACCGACGGTGTGTTCCCGGCGTACTGGCGCCGCCCGGCCGCCTATCTCGATCCCGGCGTCCGCCGCTCGTGTTCCGCGCTCGCGCAGACCGATCCGGCCGCCGTCGAACGCGGCATCCGGCGCCTGCGCGCGGATCTCGACAGCGGCCGGTGGCACGAGCGACACCGGGACCTGCTGGCACTGGACGAATGGGACGCCGGGTTCCGCCTCATCGTCGCCGGTTCAGCGCGGTAACCCGGCCAGCCAGGCGAAGGTCAGTGCGTAGAACCGGGACGCGCCGTGGCTGAAGTTGATCGAGTGACCGGCGTCCGGGATGACCAGTTCGCCGCCGGGCTCGGGGTAGAACTGGTCGTGACTGCCCAGCACGGACAGCGTCGGCAGGTCGGCCGGGACGGGCGGCGTGCCGAGGGCGAGCAGTTCCGGCTCCGGCACGGTGTCCTTGAGCCTGCCTTCCTCGAGCCGCGGCACGAGCGGGCCGTAGGTGCCCGGGTAGTGGAACGTCTCGACGCGGGTGCCGGGCAGCGTGGTCAGGTAACCGGGCGGCCAGCCACGACCGGCGAACTTCGGGTCCTGCTCGGCGGGGTGGAACGGCGGGAACGCCGCCCGGGCGGACGCCCGCGGGGTGGCGGGCATGCCGCTGATGATCAGGCCGTCCACCCCGCCACGGCGTGCGGTGTCGTAGGCGACCAGGCCGCCGAGCGAGTGGCCGTTCAGCACCACCCGCCCGAACCGCGGGCCGAACGCACCGGCCCGCAGGCCGTCCACCACCTGCTGGGCGACCTGCCCGGCGGCGGGCAGGTCGACCGTGGCCGGGTCGGGATGGTCGCTGCGGCCGTAGCCGAGGCGGTCGAGGTTGAGCGTGGCGAAGCCGCGCGCGGCGGCCAGCCGGGCGTAGGCGCTCCAGTAGGTGTGGTCGTAGGTGGCGCCGTGCAGCAGCAACTGCACCGGAGCACCGGCGAGCCGTGCCGGACGGCAGAACTCGGCGAACACCCGTTGTGGCCCACCGGCGGTCACCGGGAAGTGGTGCACCCGGCACTGGACCGCGGCCTCCACAGTGGACGGAACGGGCAGGAGCAGCAAAAGGACAGCGGCGACGGCCGCGGAAAAGGCGCGCAAGGCAACCCCTTCGGGGAACAGCGCGAACGGTTCCAGCCGTGTTCGACGGCTACCGCGCGGATACGCGGCTCTCAGGCGCTGCCGGGAACACTAGGCCGGGTGTGGCGCGCGCGGCAATTCCTTTTCCGCCTTGACCTCCAGTCCGGTCGAGCTAGCAGACTCGCGGGCATGTCGATCACCATCAGCAATCCCGAAGGTCTCGCCGATCCCGTTCCGTACGGCTACAGCCATCTCGCGCGCACTCCCGGCGGGCTGGTGTTCGTCGCGGGCCAGTGGGCGGCGGACCCGGACGGCCACCTGATCGACGGCGACTTCGCCGCGCAGGTCAGCCGGTCCTTCGCCAACCTGCGGATCGCGCTCGCCGCCGAAGGGCTGGACTTCGGTTCCGTGGTCCGCCTCGGCACCTACATCGTCGACCACAACGAGGAGAAGCTCACCGTGCTGGGCAAGCAAATCGCGGAGATCTGGGGCGACCGGCCGCCTGCGCAAACCCTGGTGGGCGTGGCGAAGCTGGCGCTGCCGGGCATGCTGTTCGAAGTGGACGCGATCGCCGCTTAGACCGCCGCCAGGAGCAGCCCGGCGGCAACCGCCTCGACGCCGAAGTAGAACCAGATCGGATAGAACGAGGTGCCGCGGTCGACCAGCCGGGAGAGCACGCGGCCCGCCGCCATCCCGGCCAGCGCGAGCGCGACGGTGACCACCACACCCCGCCGGAAATCACCACCGTCCACCACGGCGAGCACCAGCACCGCCGCGATGGCCAGGCCGAATCCGCCGTACACCGCCCTGACCTCGGACCGGCTCTCCGGCGCGTCGGCGGTGAGGCGGAACGGCCGCACCAGCGCGGCCGGGGCGGCGAGCGCGTAGACCCCCATGGCGAGGAAAAAGGCGGCCACCGCGATGGGCACGATCGTGGTCATGCGCACTCCTGTTCCGTGAAACCGATGTGTGCCAGCATGCTGGCGATGACCGACGTCGTGCTTCCGGAAACGTGCTGCGCCGTGGTGTGGGCGGGGCCGGGGCGGGCGGCCTACCTGGGGCCGTCGCTCCGGCTGCGTGCGCACTCGGGCTCGGTGCACTGCTTCGCGCTCGGCATCGACGAGCCGTTCACCGTGCTCGCGGGCGGTGCCGAGCACCGGGTGCGCAGCGCGCTGATCCCGGCGCGCACGCGGAGCCAGGTGGTCGCGAGCGGCCGGATGCTGTTCCTCTACCGGGATCCGAGTGCGTCGTGGCTGGCGGACATCCGCACCAGGATGACCCCGGCGGGCACGCTCCACATCGGTCACCGGGACGAAGCCGCGCTGGTCCGGGAGGTGCACGGCGGCCGGTTGCCGGTCGGGGTGCTCGGCCCGGCCCTGGTGCCCTCGGACGCCCGCGTGCGCGCGGCGCTCGAACTGGTCGGCACCGATCCCGGCGGCCGGTTGAGCGCCGCCGACGTCGCCGCCGCGGTGCACCTGTCGGTCTCGCGGTTCCAGCACCTGTTCACCGCCCAGACCGGGACGAGCTTCCGCCGTTACCGGCTGTGGGCCAGGATGCAGCACGTCGCGGCCGCGGTCAGCCGCGGGGAAAGCCTGACCAGGGCCGCCGCCGACGCCGGTTTCGCCTCACCCGGCCACTTCAGCGACAGCTTCCGCGACATGTTCGGCCTCAGCGCGAGCCGGCTGCTCGCCCCGGGCACGCGGCTGAGGGTCGATCCCGGAAATCTGGGCGGCGGCGGGAACTGAGGGGCTGCTTCGGCCGTCCAACGAGCGCGCCGGGAAAGGGGATGAAGCCGTGCCTGAAGGAAATCCGCTGGTCGCGCAAGCGCAGTCGCAGACGACCGGGGTGACCGGGATCGGGATCGCCGAGTCGGCGGTCGATCTGGCCAACGGCGTCTCCGACGGCTCCTGGGTCGAAGCCGGACTCGGTGCGGTCGGCGTCGGCCTCGAAGTGCTGTCCCTCGTCGTGGACCCCATCGGCACGCTGGCCTCCTACGGCGTGTCCTGGCTGATCGAACACGTCCAGCCGCTCAAGGAAGCACTCGACTGGCTCGCCGGGGACCCGCCGGTCATCCAGTCCTTCTCCGACACCTGGGCCAACGTCGCCGCCGAAGTCAACGCCATCGCCGGAGACCTCGGCAACGAAGTCACCAACGGCACCGCCGGCTGGCAAGGCGAAGGCGCCGACGCCTACCGAGGCGCCGCCGCCGAACAAGCCGACGCCCTCGCCGGTGCCGCCTCGCTGGCCGACGGCATCTCCGCCGGTGTGATGATCATGGGCACCGTCGTCGCCGCCGTGCGCGAACTCGTCCGGGACCTGGTCGCCGAACTCGTCGGCAAGCTCATCACCTGGGCACTGGAAGCCGCGGGCACCCTGGGCTTCGCGACGCCGGTGATCGCCGTGCAGGCCACCACCGCCATCTCCAAGACCATCACCAAGATCAGCGACTTCATCCGCAAGCTGGTCAAGACCATCGGCAACGTCTCCCCGAAGATCCGCAAGATCATCGACAAACTCGGCGAGATCATCGAGAAACTGTCCAAAATGCTGCGCAAGGGCGGCAAACCCGGCAGCAGCACCACCCCCTCGGGCGCCAAGCCGAACACCACCACAACCCCCGACACCACCCCCAACTCCCCCGACACCACCCCATCGGGCACCGACACCACACCCGACACCGGCAGCACCCCCGACGGCGGAAAACCCGGCAGCACCACCCCCGACTCCTCCTCACCGGGCAGCAACCGGCCGGACAACCCGCAGGACACCAAAACCCCGCCGGAACGCCGGTACTGCAAGGACGACCCGGTGGACGTGGTCTCCGGTGAGGTCATCCTCAGCCAGGTCGACCTGGCGCTGCCCGCCGCGCTCCCGCTCGTCTTCCGCCGCGTGCACGTCTCGTCCTACCGCGCGGGCCGCTCGCTCGGCCCGAACTGGGCGTCCACAGTGGACCAGCGGCTGGAGTTCGACAGCGCCGGGATCGTCTACGTCTCCGACGACGGCACGCTGCTGACCTATCCCGACCCGCTGTCCGACCACTCCCCCGTGCTGCCCGCCGTCGGCCCGCGCTGGCCGCTGACCAGGACCGAAGACGGTTACCTGATCAGCAAGCCGGACGCGAACCAGTCGCTGCGCTTCGCCACGGGCGGCAGGCTGGAGGCGGTCGAGGACCGCAACGGGAACCGCATCGAACTCGGCTACACACCGGACGGCGCGCTGGCCGAACTGCACCACAGCGGCGGCTACCGCGTGCTCGTCGAACAGCGCGGCGGCCTGATCAACCGGCTGCTGCTGGCCGACGAGTCGGCGGACATCGAGGTCGTCCGGTACGAGTACGACGACCGCGGCCGCCTCGCCAAGGTGTTCAACTCCTCGACCAAGGCACTGCGGTTCGACTACGACAGCGAGGGGCGCCTGGTCCGCTGGGAGGACCGCACCGGCACCTGGTACGGCTACCGCTACGACGCGCGCGGCCGGTGTGTGGCCAACGAAGGCGCGGGCGGTTTCCTCAACGGCACCTTCGACTACGGCGAGCTGACCACGGTGTTCACCGACTCGCTCGGCAACCGCACCACCTACCGCTACGACGAAGCCCGCAACGTGGTCGAGCTGACCGACCCGCTCGGCAACGTCACGCGCCAGGAGTGGAACGACCGCGACGAGCTGGTGGTCCGCACCGACCCGCTCGGGCGCGTCACCCGGTTCACCTACGACGACAACGGCAACCTGGTCACGGTGACCCGGCCCGACGGCAGCCAGGGCCTGGCCGAGTACAACGAGTTCGGCCAGCCCGTCACGCAGGTCGATCCGGGCGGCGCGGTGTGGCGCTACGACTACGACCAGCGCGGCAACCTGCTGGCCACCACCGATCCCACCGGCGCGGTCACCCGGTACCTCCGCGACGAGCGCGGCAACCTGGTCGGCAAGACCGATCCGCTCGGCAACACCACCCGCCTCGAGGTCAGCGCGGCGGGGCTGCCGGTCGCGGTGACCGACGCGCTCGGCGCGACCACCCGGTACACCCGCGACCAGTTCGGCAGGCTGTCCACCATCGTCGACGCGCTGGGCAACCGGTCCACGGTCACCTGGACCGTCGAGGGCAAGCTGCTGGCGCGGACCTACCCCGACGGCACCGGCGAGCGCTGGCGCTACGACGGTGAAGGCGCGCGGGTCGAGCACATCGACGCGCTCGGCCAGTCGACGCACACCGAGACCACGCACTTCGACCTGGTCTCGGCGGTGGTCGGCCCCACCGGCGCGCGCACCGAATTCGAGTACGACACCAATCTTCAGGTGGTCGCCGTGCGCAACGCGGCGGGACTGGTCTGGCGGTACCACTACGACGCCGCGGGCAACCGGATCGGCGAGACCGACTACAACGGCCGCGAACTCCGCTACACCTACGACGCGGCCGGTCAGCTGGTCGGCATGGTCAACGGCGAGGGCGAGACGATCAGCTTCGTGCGCGACCAGCTCGGCCGCATCGCCGCGCGGCACACCGCCTCGAACGTGTCCACCTTCGAATTCGACGAAGCGGGCGCGCTGGTGCGGGCGGTCAACTCGGACGCCGAGGTGGTCATGCAGCGCGACGCGGGCGGCCGGATCGTCGCGGAGACGGTCAACGGCCGCACCATGTCCTACCGCTACGACACCGCGGGCCGCCTGGTCCACCGGCGGACCCCGGCCGGCCAGGAGAGCACCTGGGAGTACGACCGGCTGGGCCGCGCTTCGCGCCTGGTCAGCGGCGGGCGCACGCTGTCGTTCGGCTACGACGTGGCGGGCCGCGAGGTCGAGCGCCTGCTCGACACCGGGCTGGTGATGGCCAGCGAATGGGACGCCAAGCACCGGCTGGTCGGCCAGACCATCAGCACCGTGAGCGGGTACCAGCGCCAGGCGAACCTGGTGCAGCGGCGGCACTACACCTACCGGGCGGACGACGCGGTGCTCGCGGTCCAGGACGCGCTCGGCGGCACGCGGCAGTTCGGGCTGGACCCGGTCGGCCGGATCACCTCCGTGGACGGCCCCGGCTGGCAGGAGCGCTACGCCTACGACCTCAGCGGCAACCTGGTCCGCGAGCCGTCCGTGCCGGACGTGCCGGTCGCGCCCGCGGCGGTCGGCACGGTCGTGCACGAAAGCGGTGACGTGCGGTACCGGTACGACCGGCAGGGCCGCGTGGTGCTGAAGCAGAAGAAGCGCCTGTCCCGCAAGCCGGACACCTGGCACTACCAGTGGGACGCCGAGGACCGGCTGACCGGCGTGATCACCCCGGACGGCACGCACTGGCGCTACCGCTACGACGCGCTCGGCCGCCGGATCGCCAAGCAGCGGCTCGCCCAGGACGGCTCGGTGGCCGACCAGGTGCTGTTCAGCTGGGACGGCGCGGCCGTCGCGGAGCAGATCGGCCCGCGCGGCGAAGCGGTCACCTGGGACTACGACGGCCGGAACCGCCCGGTCACGCAGATCGAGCAGGACGAGGTCGACCGGCGGTTCTACGCCATCGTGACCGACCTGGTCGGCACGCCGACCGAGCTGGTCGACGACAGCGGGCAGCTCGCCTGGCGCGCGCAGACCACGCTGTGGGGTGAGGCGCTCGGCGCGCTGCGGCAGCGGACCGCCACCCCGTTGCGGTTCCCCGGCCAGTACCACGACGACGAAACCGGGCTGCACTACAACTACTTCCGGTACTACGACCCGGAAACCGGGCGGTACCAGAGCAATGACCCGCTCGGCCTGCTCGGCACGCCGAACCCGCACGCCTACGTGGCGAACCCGTTGCGGCTGACCGACCCGCTCGGCCTGATGACCTGCGACGAAGCCGAGCGGGCGCTGCGCGACCTCGACCCGAACGACCCGGCCAACCAGCAGGCCCGCAGCGAGGCCTGGAACCAGCTCTACCGGGACGCCGAGAACCACCCCGACCGGATCGCCGAGCAGCAGGCGGCCGAACGGGAACGGCTCGTCCGCCAGGCGGCCAGCGACATCCGCCGCGACGTGGGCTCGGTGCCCAACGAGCTGCGCGGCGGCCGGGTCGACGCACCGCAGGGCAACATCCCGGGCAGCCAGTACCACGTGCAGGGCGCGGGCCGCGGCACGCCGGGCCTGAACATGGACGGCACCTTCCACGACGGCGATCCGAACTGGAACCGGGCCACCTACGAATGGGCCTACGACCACGGCTTCGCCTGGCCGACCAGCGGCCGGTGGGCCGGGCAGAGCCCGGGCACCCACCCGTGGTGATAGCGTCCGAAGTGGAGGGAGGCCCCGGTGACCGCTGAGATCGACCCCCGGTTCCGCGCGGAGTTCGACCGCCTGCTGGCCGACGGGGACCTGCTCGACTTCGACGGGCTGATGTCCTACGACGGCTACTTCGACGAACTGCCGTTGTACGCCACCTACCGGCAGATCTCGTTCCTGGACGAGCTGCCGCCGCTGGAGCGGAACCAGGTGCTGGTGCGGGCGGCCGCCGCGCACCTCGGCCGGGTCCTGGCGCACGCCGAGGAGTTCTACGCCGGGCGCGAGTTCGACTTCTTCTGCGCGGTGACCGTCACCGGCTGGGACCACCTGCCCGAAGGCGACCCGCTGACGCCGCACTTCTGGCTGGCGAACCCGAGCCGGGGCGTGTTCGAGCACCTCCGGCTGCGGCCGCCGGGCAGCGAGGGCAGCAACATGGTCGCCCACCTGCTCGGCCACGACCCCGCTTACCTGCTCAACGACGACCTCGTGGACGGGCGGCTGGAACGGGTCTGGGTGCAGCAGGCCGACCACCCGGTGCCACCCGGCACCGTCGAAGCCTGACGACTCAGCCGCGGCACAGGTCGCGCAGTTCGTCCGCGTCCGAGTCGAGGTCGGCGGCGAGGGTGGAGAACGCGCCGGGGCGATCGTCGTACAGGTAGTCCGCCGCGGTCGAATAACCGCTGGACAGCCTGCTCAGCTTCGACCGCACGGTGGAGTCCGACGCGCCGTCCCCGGCCTCGGCCAGGTCGCGGGACAGGCGGCGGTACGCGGCGGCGTTCTCCTGCCGGTCCGAGCTGATCGTGGTGTTCTCCAGCTTGTCGAACGCCCGTTCCGCGGCCGAACAGGCTTCCTGCTTGCTCTTCCGGTCGGTGGTCCTGGTTGTGGTGGTGGTCCGTTCGGTGGTCGCGCGGCGCACGGGCGTGCGCGTGGTCGTGGTGGTCTTCTTGGTGGTCGTGGCGCGTTTGGTGGTGGTGCTGGTGGATTTGGCGCTGGCGAAGAACTCGTCCGCGGCGTTCAGCACCTTGTCCGGGCCGATCGAGCCGATCACCAGGATCGCGACCAGCGTGGCGGCGCCGAGCAGGCCGCCGACCGGCACGCTCCGCTTTTCCTTTTGCTCCGGCGGTTTCGGTGGTTTCCGCGGTTTCGGTTCTTTCTGTCCTTCGTGGACGGTGTACAAGGCGGTGTCGAAGCGCTTGAAGACCTCGGTGACCGAGTCGGGCAGCCAGTCGCCGGACAGCTTGAGGTCGGCGTGCTCGCCCGCTTCCGCCATGACCTCCTCCAGCGACGGCCGGTCACCGGGTTCCTTGGCCAGGCAGCGCGCCACGATCGGCCGGATGGCTTCCGGGCAGCCGGTCAGGTCCGGGTCCTCGGAGAGCACGCGGTAGAACAACGCGTCCCGGTTGCCCTCACCGAAAGCGGGCCGTCCGGTGGCGGCGAACACCGCGAGGTGCCCGAGCGCGAACACGTCGGTGGCGGCCGTCACGGCCTGGCCGCGCACCTGTTCCGGCGACATGAACGCCGGCGTGCCGATGCTCATCCCGGTGCGGGTCAGCGAGGTGGCCGCCGCCGCGTGCGCGATGCCGAAGTCGATCACCCGCGGGCCGTCCTCGGCCAGCAGCACGTTGGCCGGGGTGAGGTCGCGGTGGACGATGTCGCACGCGTGCACCGCGGCCAGCCCTTCCGCGACCCC
The DNA here is from genome assembly GCF_003312875.1 of Amycolatopsis albispora. Classification (NCBI taxonomy): domain Bacteria; kingdom Bacillati; phylum Actinomycetota; class Actinomycetes; order Pseudonocardiales; family Pseudonocardiaceae; genus Amycolatopsis; species Amycolatopsis albispora. Next base: position 820,629 of record NZ_CP015163.1, on the reverse strand, counting down.
GGCCAGCAGCCGGGAAACCGTTTCGGGCGGCAGCGGCCCGTGGTCCGCCACGGCCTCGCGCAGCGACGGGCCGGGCACGTACGCCGTCGCCAGCCACGGCACGTCCGCCTCGGCGTCGGCGTCGATCACCTGCGCGGTGTAGATGCCCTGCACCCGCTGGGCGCTGGCGATCTCCTGACGGAACCGCCGCCGGAACTCCTCGTCCTCGGCGTGCTCGGTGCGCACCACCTTGATCGCCAGCGCCCGGCCGCCGGGGCTGAACGCCAGGTAGACCCGGCCCATGCCGCCGACGCCGAGTCGCGCGCGCAACCGGTACCCGCCGACTTCACGCGGATCTTCCGGGGTCAGCGGCTTGAATCTGCCTGCCACCGGAAAACTGTACAACAGAACAATGCCGCCGGTGGCAAAAATGGTGGCCCGGCCATTTCATCGAAATTTCATCGGCATGCGGTAAAGGCGGCGGAAAATTACACCTGACACCTTGAGTGATCGGTTCGCTACTTGTGGTCACACGCCTGTGCTGACCTCGCTGGATCCTCCCCGGCATCACCCGCCGAGGTGAGATTCGCGCTTTCGGGGCCGAACCGCCGTCACGAGGCCCGGCGGCGGAGGTCAGCGGGACATGACCGTCCCCACGGCCCCGCCGCGCACCAGCCGGCGCCGACCCACCGGAGGCTCCACCATGCGCCGTTCCACCGCGAACCCCACCGACGCCCTGAACCTGCGCGTCCTGCTGCTCGCCGCACTGTGCGGCGGCCTGCTGGTCGCCGCGTACACCCTGCTGACCCGCATCTGAGCACCTTCGGCCAAACGGCCGAACGGTACGGATAACACCGGCGGTATACCGAGGTCGTCCACCGCCGATGAATAGGTATTGCTGGTCTGGACCACCCGACTTTCGTCGGTTCCAGCGCCGCGCGTGCCGGTCACAGAATTGAGCGCATCCCCTCCCCGGAAACGCGGCACCACCCGTGCCGCAGAAACGAGTCGGAATCATGCGCTTGCGCTCTCTGGCCGTGCTCATCGGCAGTGCCCTGATGGCCTTGCTCGGCCTCGCCGCCCCGTCCACCGCGGCACCCGCCACGGAGCCCGGCACCGTGCAGCCGTTCATCATCGGCGGTCAGTACGCCACGAGCGGGCCGTGGGCGGCCCGGCTGTTCGTGAACGGACGGCAGACCTGCACCGCGACGATCATCGCGCCGCAGTACATCCTCACCGCTAAGCACTGCGTCGCCAGCAGCGGCACCTACACCTTCCGGATCGGCAGCCTGGACCAGCAAAGCGGCGGCACGATGGCCACCGGCAGCACCATCACCCGGTACCCCGGTTCGGCCGACCTGGCGATCGTCCGGCTGACCACCACGGTCAACGCCACCTACTCCCCGCTCGGCACCACCAGCGACGTGTCCACCGGCCAGACCGTGCAGGTCTACGGCTGGGGCGCGACCAGCCGCTGCGGCTCGGAGATCAACTGCCAGTCGCGGTACCTGAAGTACGCCAACGTGCGGGTCAACTCGGTCAACTGCAGTGACTACTACGGCGGCATCTCGGTGTGCGCCAACCGCATCGACGGCATCACCGCCGGCGGTGACTCGGGCGGCCCGATGTTCGCCTCCGGCCGCCAGGTCGGCGTCGCCTCCACCAGCGACCGGTCGAACAACACCGCGTACACGAACATCACCCGGTACCGCAGCTGGATCCAGCAGGTCGCCGGAGTCTGATCAGGACCCCAGGCCGTCTCGGTGCCCGACCGCACCGAGACGGCCTTCGCCCGCGGCCACGATTTCCGCGCCACTGGCGGCAAAAACGACCGGCACGGTGCCATACCGGGCCCGCACCCGTGCCGGATCGGCCGCCGCCCGCTGCCACCGCACCCGGCGGCGGGCGGCACCCGGCCGGCTCGGCACCGCGACCGGCCCGGCGGTGAAGAACCCGGGTGGCACCAGGACCACGGTCGCCAGCCGGTCCGGGTGTGCCGCGGCAAACCGAAGCACGGGCTCGGCCGCGGCCTGGTGCGCGACGATGACCGGCCGCGTCCGCACGGGAGCCAGCAACTCGGCGAGCCAGTCGTGTGGCGCGAGCGCGCTGGGTGCCGACCGGCCGAGCCCGGGAAGATCGGCGGTCAGCACGGACCCGAGTTCACCGACGATCTCCCGCCATGGTTCCGCGCTCGGCTCAAGTCCTTGCAGCAGCACGTAATCCGGCTCGACGCGAGCACCGGCGACATACGCCCGCGAGCCCGCGACCTCGTGGAACCCGCCAGGCAGCACGGCCGGTGCGGCACCGAAGCCGTCCGCGACCAGGCGGTCGGCCCAGCGGCGCAACGCGGTTTCGACCGGCGGATGCGACAACCCGGCGGTGGCCGCGATCCGCTCCGCCGAAGCCGTGTCGTACCGGTCCTCGGACAGGAAGCTCAGCGTTTCGGGATCGGCGCGGGCCACCGCGGCGGGCAGCCGCCGGAGCAGCCCCACCGGCACCTTGAGCTTCGGCGCGCGGACCCCGAGGTGCGCGGCCAGCAACCGCACCAGCGCGGGCAGTTCCGGCGTGTGCCCGTCGAGCACCCAATGGCTGCCGGCGGCATCGTGTTCGGGAACCGCGGCGGTGAACTCCGCGAAGTGGTCCACGGTCACCACGGGCACGAAGGTGCGTGCGCTGCCCGGCAACGCGGGCAGCTTCCCGGTCCACAGATCACGAACCAGCTCGGCCAGGCCGACGTACTGGCCCGCCTCGCCGGTCACCGAATGACCGATGACAGTACTGGGATTCACCACGGTCAGCGGCACGCCGAGCCGCTCCGAGAGCACGCGCACGGCGGCGTCCGCCTCGAACTTCGAACCCTCGTAGGCGCCCTTGCTCCGGTACAGCGCCGCCAGTTCCGCGTCCGGAATCGGGTACCGCGGCCGCGGTTCGCGCCCGACGCGGTACCCGGAAACGTGGACCAGCCGGCGCAGCTTCGGCCGGGTTTTCGCCCACCGCACCACCCGCACCGCACCATCGACGTTGACCGGCACGGCCTCCTCACGCCGCAGGCCGAAGCGGTAGACCCCGGCCGCGTTGAACACATCGCGCACATCCGCCAGCCGCGCGTTGTCCTCGGCGCTCAGCCCGAGGTCGTCACCGGCCGCGAGATCACCGGTCACCAGCTCCAGCCGATCGACCACCGCGCCCCGCGCCACCAGCCAGTCACGCAGGTCACCGGGGCGGCGCGCCACGGCCGCGACCGTGCGGCCCCGGCCCAGCAAGTGCAGCACGATCCACCGGCCGAGAAACCCAGTGGCGCCGAACACCACGCTGTCGCTTCTGCCTGCACTGTCCATTGTGGTCACTCCAGCTCCAGTAGGCGGCCGACGCGACGGCTGACCTGCTCGACGGGCCCCCGGCTGCGCCGCGCCCGCGCCAGCACCAGCGCGCCTTCGACAAGCGCAAGCACGGTCGCGGCCAGCTCGTCCGCCTCCGCCCGCCCCTCGGCTCGCAGGGCGTCGGCCAGCTTGTGCTGCCAGCCGTCGTAGATGCCGCCGCACAGCGACCGCAGTTCCCCCTCGGACGCCGCGACCTCCAGCGCTACGGTCGCCACCGGGCAGCCCTTCGCGTAGTCCGCCGCCGCCATCCGGTCCGCCAGCGCGGTCAGCAGGGCGAGCACGAGTTCACGGGCACCCGCCGCCGAGGCGGCCAGCTCGTCCAGCAGCGCATCGACCTCCTGACCGGCAGCGCTCAACGCCTCCCCGATCAGCTCGTCCTTCCCGCCGGGGAAGTGGTGGTACAGCGATCCCCGCGGCGCACCGGCCACCGCGAGCACCTCGTTCAGCCCGGTGCCGTGGTACCCCTTCGCCTCCACCACCTCCCTGGCCGCGGCGACCAGCTTGGCCCGCGTCCGCTCACCCTTCAGCACGCCGTCAGAGTAGACCGATCTACATAATCTCCGCAAGGGCCCCGGGCACCGACAGTGAATGGGGCGTCAGCCATTAGGGAGGAAAATGGCGCCGAAAGTCGGTTCCACACCATTTCCGGACCGACCGCCGGATGCGCGAATTAGGCCAGCCAGGCAGGTCTTGCCCATACCCCCGCCACCCCAGAGTGAACCGCGATCGGCCGTCTTGTCCCGGGCGAGAAGCGAAGTCTAGCGTTGGCCGCGTTCGGCAACGGCGTCGAACAAAGCTAGAGCATACTAGAGATATATACGCGAGATCACCGATGCCGACAGATGTCAAGGAGCCGCTGGAATGACTTCTCTTGATCGTCCCGTGCTGCGCACCGCCTACCAGCGTTCAGTCGCCGACTACTGGGACAAGGAGAAGGATCCGGTCAACCTTCGGCTGGGTGAAATCGACGGCCTTTTCCACCACCACTACGGCATCGGCGATTACGACCCGGCCGTTCTCGAAGCCCCGGAAGAAACCCGCGACGACGCGATCATCGCGGAAATGCACCGGCTGGAAACCGCGCAGGCGGACGTGCTGCTCGACCACCTCGGCCCCATTTCCCCCGGCGACCGCCTGCTCGACGCCGGGTGCGGCCGCGGCGGTACCAGCGTGATGGCGCACCAGCGGTTCGGCTGCCGGGTGGACGGCGTGTCGATTTCCCGGCAGCAGGTGGAGTTCGCGAACGCGCAGGCGGCCAAGCTCGGGGTGGACGGCCACGTGGCCTACCACGAGCGCAACATGCTGGACACCGGCTTCGAAACCGGTGCCTTCGCCGGCATCTGGAACAACGAGTCGACCATGTACGTGGACCTGGGCGACCTGTTCGCCGAGCACGCCCGGCAGCTCGCCCCCGGCGGCCGCTACGTGACGATCACCGGCTGCTACAACGACGTGACCGGCGGCCGCTCGCGCGCGGTCAGCCAGATCGACCAGCACTACATCTGCAACATCCACGCCCGCGGTGACTACTTCAAGGCGCTGGCGGACAACGGTTTTGTGCCGATCAACGTGGTCGACCTGACCGCCGCCACCATTCCGTACTGGGAGCTGCGGGCGCGCTCGTCGGTGGCCACCGGCATCGAGGAACCGTTCCTCACCGCCTACCGCGAAGGCAGCTTCCACTACCTGCTCATCGCCGCCGACCGGGTCTGAGGGGTGCGCATGCAGGAGGCCGGAGCGCTGGCCGCCGTGCTGTCCGGGCCGTCGGGCCTGGGCACCGCGGCCGCCAGGGTCGCGCCGCGGCCGGACCCGCTGCCCGAACCGGGGTACGCCGAGATGAGCTGGGGCGACGGCAGCGCGTCCCCGCTGTACTGCCCGGTGGTCCGGCGGGTCGACGAGCCGCTGGCCGAGGAGGTGGACCGCCGCCTGGTCACCTGGGCGGCGGACTGCGGGTTCACCGGCAAGGGCCTGGAGCAGATCGGCCGCGCCGGGTTCGGCAAGCTGGTCACGCTGGCCCACCCGGATTCCGACGACCCGGACCACCTGCTGATCGCGGCGCAGCTGAACGCGGTCTGGTGGGCGGCCGACGACTACTACGCCGACGACAGCGAACTCGGTGCCGCGCCGACCGAACTGCCGCCGCGGCTGGCGCTGGTGATGTCGGCGATGGACCCGGTCGCACCGGCCGGGGAGTTCACCGAGCAGCTCGACGAAGCCCTGCGCGGCGACCCCATCCTGGTCGGGCTGAACTCGGCCATCGGGCACCTGGCGCGGCACGGCAGCGCCGTGCAGGTGCAGCGGGTCTGCTATTCCACGTTCGCGATGTTCGTGGCGTGGGACGCCTACGCGGCCTGGCGCTACACCGGCGCGTACCCGCCCGCGTGGGAGTACCTGGCCGCGCGGCAGCACGACAGCTTCTACACGTCGATGACGCTGATCGACGCGGTCGGCGGGTACGAACTGCCGGCGCACCTGTACTACGAACCGCGGGTCCGCCGGGCGCTCATGCAGGCCGGAACGGCGTGCGTGCTGGTCAACGACCTGTACTCGGTGGCGAAGGACGCCGCCGACGAGCACCCGGTGTGCAACATGGTGCTGCAGATCGCGGCCGACCGGGACTGCTCCATCGAGGAAGCCACCGAGGCCACCGTCGAACTGCACAACTCGATGGTGCGGGACTTCCAGGAGGGCCACCGGAAACTGCGGGCGGTGCCGTCACCGGAGCTGCACCGCTTTCTCGACGGCGTCCGCGACTGGATGGCGGGCGGTTTCGAGTGGCACGCGACCAATCCGCGCTACCAGGACAGCGCAAAGAAGTCGTAAATATTCCGCCAAGGACCTTCTCGCCGCGGCCGGTCCCCCGGTCTACTCGCGCTCCATGCGCCGACCACACCGGGGGACCCGTTGACCGGCCCGACCCTGATCATCGGTTTTGGCGCGATCGGCGCCTCCGCCGCCAGATTGCTGCTGTCCACCGGCCTTCCCGCCGAGCGGCTCGTGGTCATCGACCAGCGGCGGACGGCCGTCACCGAGGCGGCGGACCTGGGCGCGCGCACGGTGCTCGGTGACGCCGCCGACCGCTCCGCCCTGCGGCGGACGGGGATCGCGGGCGCGCGGCACGTCATCGTGGCCGTGCAGCCGGACGCCACCGCGGTGTTCATCACCATGGTGGCGCGGGAGATGTGCGCGCCGGACGCGGTGGTGGTCACCGCGGTCACCGACCGCAAGCACGTGGCCCACCTCCGCGGCGCCGACCAGGTGGTCATCTCGTCGGACACCGCGGGCGCGGCACTGGCCGCGGGCGCGCTGGGCCAGCGGCTCGCGCCCGCGCAGCAGCCGGGTTCCGGCTGGCTGGTGCAGTCGCGGCCGGTCCAGTCCTCCGAAATCGGCTTGTTCCTGCGGGAGTGCGGGGCGAGCGCGATCGGTGTGCTGCGCGGCGGGGTGCGGCACCTCGGTGCCGCGGCCGCGTCGCTCCGGCTGGCCGCCGGCGACCGGATCATGATCATGTGCCGGGGCGGGGTGGTGCCGGGACCGCCTGGTGATCCCGGCACCCCCGCCACTAGCCCAGTACCCCGCTGACCTCGTTCGGCACGCCGGGCAGCGCGCCGGTCGCGGTTTTGCTGCCCGAAGCGAGGTCCACCGCGTGGATCTCCTTCTTGTTCGGGTCGCTGACGTAGGCCGTGCCACCGCGGACGAAGATCGCCGGGCGCGGCTGCTGCCACTCCAGCGGTTCCTGCCACGAACCGGTCACCGGGATCTTGCGCACCACCGAACCGGCCACCGGGTCGATCACGTGGAGCTGCCCGTCGGTGCCGAGCACCAGCGCCTCCCCCTGCGGGCCGCGGGCCAGCGAGCGGAAGGTGTAGCTGGTGCCGAGTTCGACGTGCCGGAGCGTGGCCTGCTCGGTGTCGATCAGCGAAACCCGGGTCGGGCGCTCCAGTTCGGCGGCTTCGTCCACTTTGTAGTCGCCGAGCGTGATCGGCGAGACGTCGGAGCCCGCCTGGTTGCCGATCCGGCCGTACGGGTCGGGGCTGGTGACCTTGGTGATGGTGCCGTTGCGGTAGATCAGCGCACCGGTTTCGCAGCCGATCACCACCGCCTCGCCCTTCGCGGCCGCTTCGCCGTGCACGCCGGGGCACTGCTCGTTGCGCGCGATCTCCTTGCGGTCCTTGTCCAGCACCATGATGCCCGGCCGCGCGTCCTCGTTGCCGATGGTGGTGACCAGCTCGCCGTTCGCGAGTTCGACGGCGACACCGTGGTGCGGTTCCGGCGTCTTGTACTGCGGCGCGGGCAGCGGGCCGTCGCCGATCGTCTTCGGGTCGAACACGGTCACCTCACCGGTGCCGTCCGCGAACAACACGGTTTTCCCGTGGTGGCGGACCACGTGCCCCGGCTTGGGCGCCTTGACCTCGTTGTCCATCAGCACCCCGCGGGCGGCGTCGAGCACGCGGAACCCGGTGGAGGTGGACACCATGACGTGCCGGTCGTCGCCCGCCGCGTTGAGGCGGTTGAAGCCCGGCAACGGGATGTCCTTGGCCACCTGGAGGGTTTTCCCGTCCAGCACGTAGATCCCGCCGTCGTAGGTGACGGTGACGGGTTCGGCGATGGTCGCCTGCGCCGGTGCCGCCGCGTTGTTGTCCCGCGGAGCGGGCTGCTCGGCACCGCAGGCCGTCAGCGCCAGCGCGGCCACCGCGGTGCCCACCACCGTTCGTCGACGGGTGAACAGCGATTTTGCCATTTCCACTACACCTTTCCTTTTCACGGACGGGTCAAGCTGGTTGCGATCGCCTCGGTGTTGGCGCGCATCATTTCCAGGTAGGTGGCCGCGCCCTGGCCCGGTTCGCTCAGCGATTCCGAGAACAGCGGCGTCACCGCCACGTGCAGCCCGGCCTGCTCGGCCAGCACCCGCGCGAGGCGGTCCGGTTGCGAGGAATCCGCGAAGATGGCCGGAACGCCCGCCGCGCGGACCGCGTCGGCCAGCGACTTCAGATCGGCGGCGCTGGGTGAGGCGAGCGTGGTGCCACCGGGGATCACCGCGCCGATCACCTCGAAGCCGAAACGCTGCGCGAGGTAACCGAAAACGTGGTGGTTGGTGACCAGTTTCCGGCGCTCGGGCGGGATCGTCGCGAACCGCTCGGTCATCGTGGTGTCGAGCGCTTCGATCTCACCGCGGTACCGGTCGGCGTTGGCCCGCACGGCCGCCGCGTCCACCCCGTCCACTTCGGCGATGATCTGCTCCGCGATCACGTTCACCGCGTCGCGCACGCGGCCGGGGTCGGTCCAGAAGTGCGGATCGGGTACCTCACCGCCGGGATGGCTGATCGGGTTCACCCGCTCCCCCACCGGCAGCACCGGCACCCCGCTCTCCTGCGCGGCCCGCACGGTGCTCAGCATGCCCTCTTCCAGCCCGAGTCCGTTGTAGACGATCAGGCCGGCGCGTTCGGTTTCGGCGGCCTGCTGGGCGGAGATGCCGAACGAATGCGGGTCGGCGTTCGCCTTCATCAGCACGGTCACCGGGGCCTGGTCACCGGCGATGTTGCGGGTGATGTCCCCGAGAATGTTCGTGGTCACCACGATCGACGAGCGGCTCTCACCCTCCGCGGTGCATCCCGCGGTCACCAGGAGCACGGCGACCAGCGCGCAGAGCACCCGCCTCATCGCCCGGTCTCCACGAAGTAGCTGGCCTTGCCTTCGACGGTGAACGTCCTGGCGCGGCGCAGGTTGTCGTTGTAGTCGATTTCGTACACCTCTCCCGAAGCGGGGTTGTTGACGTAGGCGCGGGTGGTGTCGACCTGGATCGCGGCGCCGGTCGCGTCCGGCATCAACGGGGCCTGCGCGCGTTCCTGACCGGTGGTTTCGTCGTAGGCACGCAGCACGCCGTCGCGGGTCAGCACCAGCAGCGGCGCGCCCTCCCCCACCGCGTTCACCGCGGCGACCGGCCCGGTCGCCACCCGGCTCCACGCCCGGCGGCTGACGTCCAGTGACCACACGGCGTTCTCCCCGGCGGGCGCCGCGAGCGTGGTGCTGCCCGGGCGGTGGGTGAACTTCGTCGCGCGTTCCTGCGGGGGAACCTCCTGCGGGTACGGGATTTTCTCGCCCGCGAACACGCCGTCCTTCTCGGTGACCAGCAGGGCACCGTCCGCGCAGCCGAAGACCACGCCGCGCCGGGTGACCGCCTGGCCCTGGAGTTCCGGGCACGCGGGTTCGATGTCCGACACCGCGTTCCCCTGGCGATCGTGGACGCGTACACCACGCGAGCCGTCGGAAGCCAAGACTTTCTCCCCGTACGGCACGGCGATGCCCGGATGCGGTCCGTGGGCGATCTTCCCCAGTTCCGTGATTTCCCCCTTGTCGAGCCGCGCACGGTCGAGCAGGATCGCCGTACCGTCCGGATAGGACACCGCGGTCACCGCCGGGTCGCTGTACGCGCCGAGCGCCTGCTTCCCCGGCGCCACACCGACTTCGCGGACCGCCGCGCGGTAGTAGTGCACGTGGTCGCCGTGGTCGACCATCCACGATCCGCTGTCCACCACGCGGACCGAGTCGTCCCGTCCGGTGAGGTAGGCGAACCGCCCGTCCCCGGTGATGGCACGCACCCCGTCGACCTGGCCCGCCGGGTGGACCTGCTCGGTGATCAGGTCCACCACGCGCACGGCCCCCGTTCCGGCGTCGGCCACCACCAGCCGCGACTGCGCCTCGGCGGTTTCCTCGGCGCCTTCGACGTAGCCGTGCGGCACTTCCGCGGCGGGCGCGGCCGGCTCCGGTTCGGGCGCGCAGGCCGTCGCGAACAACGACACGGCCGCGAGAGCGCCCGCGCCCCACCGCTTCCGGCGGCGCGCGGCGGACAGCAGCGCGGAGGCGAAGAACAGCAGCACGGCCGTCGCCGCGATGGTCGCCCCGGCCGCGGTCCCCCAGTGCCAGGAGACCACCAGCCCGGTGACCGTGGCCAGCACCCCGAGCAGCGCGGCCACCAGCATGATCGTGGTGATCCGCCGCGCCCAGAAGGTGGCCGCCGCCGCGGGCGCGATGAGCAGGCCGAACACCAGCAGCGTGCCGACCACGCGGAACGACGCGACGATGGTCAGCGTCACCAGCGCCAGCAGCACGGCGTTCGCCAGTCCCGGCCGCAGGCCGAGCGTGCGCGCCTTCCTGGCGTCGAAGGTCAGCGCGGTGAACGAGCGATAGCCGAGCAGCGACACCACCGCCACGACCACCAGCGCGCCCGCCAGGAGGGCCAGATCGCCGGGGCCGACCGCGAGCACGTCACCGAACAGGAACGCGGTGAGATCGACCGCGAACGACTGCGAATGCGAGACGATGATCACACCGGCCGCGAGCATGCCGACAAAGAGCAGGCCGATGGCGGTGTCCTGCGACAACCGCCGCGACCGCCCGAGCGCGGTCACGCCCAGCGCCATCGCCCCGGCGCTCAGCGCCGCGCCGAACAACGGGTTCACCCCGGCCAGCGAGGCGATCGCCACCCCGGGGAGCATGCCGTGCGCCATCGCGTCGCCGATGAAGGCCATGCCGCGCAACACCACCCAGGTGCCCACGAGCGCGCACACCACCGACACGAGCACTCCGGCGACGAGCGCACGCTGCACAAAGGACACCTCGAAGGGGATCAGCAACCAGTCCACGCCGGACACTATAGTGGTAATGATTGTCATTATCATGGGCGGTGTCAGATGAGCGAGAACACGGCGGCGATCACCCTGCGTGAAGTGCACGCGGGGTACGGCCACCGGGAAGTGCTGCACGGGATCACCGCGGAGGTGCCGGACGGGCGGCTCACCGCGGTGGTCGGCGCGAACGGAGCCGGGAAGTCGTCCCTGCTCAACGTGATCGCCGGCGTGCTGCCCACCAGCGCGGGCTCGGTGACGCGCCGCGGCCAGGACCGCCCGGCGTACGTGACCCAGCACAGCGAGGTGTCCGACGCGCTGCCGGTCACGGTGCGTGCCACCGTCGCCATGGGCCGCTGGGCCCATCGCGGTCCGTGGCGTCGTCTGACCAAAAAGGACAGAGCACTGGTCGAAGACTGCCTGGAGCGCCTGGACATCACCTCGATCGCCGACCGCAGGCTCGGCACCCTGTCCGGCGGGCAGCGGCAGCGGACGCTGGTGGCGCAAGGCCTGGCGCAGCAGTCCGGACTGCTGTTGCTCGACGAACCGGCGGCCGGACTGGACCTGCGAGCCAGGACGCTGATCGACGAAGCGCTGAATGCCGCCCGCGACGACGGCGTGACGGTCCTGCGTGTCACGCATGACCTCGCCGTCGCCGATCAGGCGGAGCACTGCCTGCTACTGCGCGACGGTCAGCTGGTCGCCGAAGGCCCGCCCGCTTCGGTGCTGACCCCGGAACAGGTGGCCGAGGCGTGGGGTGTGCCGACGGTGCGGTGACTCAGGCGGTCAGCGCGGGGCGCACGGTCCGGCCGGTGGCAAGCAGCAGCAGGTCTGAGACCGTGCCCCGGACCTCCTCGGCTCCCTCGCCGCCGGTCCAGTCGCGGTCGGTGGCGACCAGTCGCTGGCCGCGCAGCCGCTTCCGCGCGCCGTAGAACTTGGCGTTCCAGACGAACTCGAGCGCCGCCTCCGCCGCGTCGAGCGGCATCGGACGCGGCCTGCCCAGCGGCCGGGCCACGTCCTGCCCGTGGATCAGCACGTCGACCAGCGGGTCGAACGGGCTGGCGCCGAGCGTGAGGTGCCGGGAGTCCGCCGTCTCACGCAGCTGCGCCACCAGTTCGGCGGGGGTGAACCGGGCCGCGCGGTCCCTGGCCAGCACGTCGAACATGCGGTGCACGCTGCCCCGCGACCGCAGCACGCCCTTGATGGTCAGCCGCAGCGACATCCGCGTGGACAAGGTCATGTGGGCGGCGACGTCGCGCACGGTCCAGCCCTCGCAGAGGGAAGGCACGCGCCATTCGTCCTCGGTCAGGCCCTCGAGGAAGTCGGCGAGGCCGAGCCGCTCGGCCCGGACCCAGGCGTGGACCTGGTCGTTGTTGTTCCGCATGACGCGCTCCCTGCTGTCGGCTGCTCGTTCGCCATCACCACGAACGAGCCACCGGCGGAAGGACACCCGCGCAGGAAATTTTTCGAGGGCTCGCTCAGCGGATGCCGGCGAGCCCGAAGAACTCCTGCCGCGAGCGCGCGTCGTCCCGCAGCACCCCGTGCAGGGCGGAGGTCACCGTGCTGGACCCGGTGGCCCGCACCCCGCGCAGCGACATGCACATGTGCTCGGCCTCGATCACCACGCCGACGCCCTTGGGCGCGAGGTGCTGCTGCAGCCAGTCGGCCACCTGCTTGGTCAGCCGCTCCTGTACCTGCAGGTCGCGGGCGTACAGCTCGACCACGCGCGCCAGCTTCGACAGCCCGAGGATGCGCTCGCCGGGCAGGTAGCCGACGTGCGCGACGCCGTGGAACGGCAGCAGGTGGTGCTGGCACAGCGACTGCACCGGGATGCCGCGGGCGAGCACCAGCTCGTCGTAGCCCTCGTCGTTGGGGAAGGTGGTCAGGTTGAACTCGCGCGGGGTGAGCAGCTCGCCGTACGCGTCGGCGACCCGCCTCGGCGTGTCGGCCAGGTGCTCCGACGCCGGGTCGTGCCCCAGCGCGACCAGCAGATCGGCCACCGCCCGCTGCGCCGCCTCGACGTCGACGCCGGTACGCCCGTTCACCACCCGCAACGGCGCGGCCATACGCCCCTCCTTCTAACACCAAGTCGCGCTAACCTTAGAACCCCCCGTCCAATTCAGTCAACGGAGATCGTTTTTAGAAATGGACGTCACATCGCGAGCCGCACAGGTCGCCGCGGTCGCCGCACTCGGCGAGCCGACCCGCCGCCGGTTGTACGAGCTCGTCGTGCGCCGGTCCGGCCCGGTCAGCCGGGACGAGGCCGCGGCGGAGACGCGGTTGCCGCGCACCACCGTGGCGTTCCACCTCGACCGCCTCGTCGGCGACGGCCTGCTCGACGTGGTGTACGAGCGCCGCACCGGCCGCAGCGGCCCCGGCGCCGGTCGCCCGGCCAAGCTGTACCGCCGCTCGTCGCGGGAGATCGCGGTCTCGCTGCCGGACCGGCGCTACGAACTGGCGGGCCGCCTGCTCGCCGACGCCCTCCAGGAAGCCGAGGCCACGGGCGCGTCCCCGCGTGCCGTGCTGGACCGGCGTGCCCGCGAACTCGGCCAGGAACTCGGCCGGACCGCCCAGCCCGACGGCGCCTTTGCCGTGCTGGACCGCCTCGGCTTCGAGCCACACCGCACCAGCACCGCGATCGTGCTGGGCAACTGCCCGTTTCACGGCCTGGCCAAGCACCAGACTGAGCTTGTCTGCGGCATGAACCTCCGCCTGCTCCAGGGCCTGCTCGACGGCCTCGCCACCACCGGGCTGGTCGCCCGCCTCGCCCCCTCCCCCGGGCACTGCTGTGTACGTCTCGAAGGAGAATCGGCCGGCCGATGAGTTTCGCGCTTCCGCGTGGTCTGTCCTGACGAAAGCCCCGACTACAGGAGGACAGCGCGATGACCGGACGACTGGGCAAGGTGGTCAGCGACATCACGATCACGGCCGACGGGTACGTGGCCGGCCCCAACCAGAGCGAGGCACGCCCCTTCGGCGACGACGGCGGTGACGGCTGGGGCGACCAACTGCACGGCTGGATGTTCGACAACCCCGCCGAGCACCAGGCCGAGATCGATCAGCTGGGCTCCGCCGGCGCCTTCATCATGGGCCGCAACATGTTCGGCCCGGTCCGTGACGAATGGGACCGCCCGTGGAACGGCTGGTGGGGGGACAACCCGCCGTTCCACGCCCCGGTTTTTGTGCTCACGCACCACGCGCGCAACCCGCAGCCCATGGAAGGCGGCACCACCTACCACTTCGTCACCGACGGCATCGAATCCGCCCTGACCCAAGCCCGCGCCGCCGCCGGCGACAACGACGTCCTGATCCAGGGCGGCGCGGAAACGATCAACCAATACCTCACCGCCGGCCTCCTCGACGAGTTGCGGCTGCACATCGTGCCACTGACCCTCGGCTCCGGCTCCCGCCTCTTCGACGGCGTCCCGCCGCTGAAACTGGAACAAGTAAAGTCGCGGGCCACGAGTTCAGTCATCCACGTGTCCTACCGAGTGCTGCCTTCCTCTTAGACACCCACCGCCACGGTGGCCTTCAGCCCGGGACGGTCGCCACCCCGCCCACATCGACCGCGGCGAGCAGGCCCCCGGTCAACGGCCGCCGCAGATCCCTTCCCTATCGGTGACCACCTGATGCTCGGCGCACGTCCGCCCGGTTCCCGGAGAGCGGAGCCCGGAAACGTGTCCTTAGTGGACACGCTCGAGCCCGGCCGTTCGCGAAGCTGGCCGTAGCCGAATCGGCGTCGCCTGGCACTCCCATCGGGGCAACACCGTGGTCAGCGGGCACTGCAGTCCCGCCTTCTGTCGGCGATCAAAGATGCTTGTCGGTTGTACTCGACGTGTCCGGCGCCAGTCCGGACACGTCGAGCAGACGGAGAAGCGGACCCGGAAGTGTCCTTTGTGGTCGATCGTCTGGGTCCGCTCGCGAGGCCGTCGTCGTGCTGGTGGGTGGCCCCGGTTCCGTACCAGGGCGGGTGTTGGGCGCTGGTCACCGAGGGCGTGCCAATCGGCTCGGCCGCCCTGCTGGCGGCAACTGCGGCCAACAGGGCGCCCGGGATGCGTGGCGATCGCCCAGTCCCTTACGCCCGGGCCACCCTGACCGACCGATCGCCCTCGGTTTCCGCTACGCCACGCCGAGATTCTTTTGTTAGCGGACGATCGCCCGGCGACTAACGTCCGGGATTCGGCCTGACCGCACGCTCGCACTCGGTCTCTCACCCCTCCGGGTTTCGCTAAGCCACACCGGGATTCGCGTGTTAGAGACTGATCGGTCGGCCGCTTACGCCCGAGGGCCGCCCTTGCCGATCGATCGACCTCGGTCTCTCTCCACTGGCCTTCCGCTGGACCAAGCCGGGATTCTCTTGTCAGAGGGCGGTCGCCCGGCGATCTACGCCCCGGATTCGCCTGACCGCCGCTCACCCCCGGTCGCTCGTCCCGGCCTTCCACCGCGCCACGCCGGGATTTCTTGCTAGGCGGCGGTCGCCCGGCCCTCTACACCTCGAATTCGCCTGACCGCCGCTCACCCCCGGTCGCTCGCCCTGGCCTTCTGCTGTGCCAAGCCGGGATTCTCTTGTTTGAGAGTGATCGGTCGGCCGCTCGCGCCTGGCAGTCGCCCTGGCCGACCGATCGCCCTCGGTCGCTCGTCCGGTCTTTCGCTGTGTCACGCCGGGATTCTTTGTCAAGAGGGCCCGGAAGCACCGCAGGGCAGCACGAACGAGGACTGCCTGTACCTCAACGTGACCACGCCCGCCGGGGGCACGAAGCGATCGGTCGGCTGCGTACGGCCGGGAGTCGCGGCCGGTCGAGCGCCCTTGGGTGCTTGGGCCTGCCGGGTTTCTGGGCTGACGTCGGGATTTGGGGTTAGGGGGCGATTGCGGGTAGCACCTCCGTTCTTGCTGCACGTCGGGCGGGCCACAGGGCGGCCAGTACGGCGGCGAGCACCATGCCCAGGAGGCAGATCGCGATCACATCCAGCGGCACTGAGGCGTCCCCGAGTGACTGGCCGAGCATGGCGTGCTGCATCACCGTGCCCGCCCCGAGGCCGGTGACCACTCCGAGACCCGCGCCGAACAGCGAGATCGCGATGCTCTCGGCCTGGACCATGCGCCGGACCAGCGACCGGGAAGCGCCGATCGCCCGCATCATGCCGATTTCCCGGGTGCGCTCCAACACGGACAGGGCCAGCGTGTTCACCACACCGAACACGGCGATCACCACGGCCACGCCGAACATCGCGTACAGCAACACAAACGCGAGCCGCTGTGACTCGATGCCTTGTTCGGCGAGTCCTTCCCGGTCGGTGACCAGCACGTCCGGCCGGTCCGCGAAGGCTGCTTCGATCGACTTGCGCACCGCCGCCGGGTCGACTCCCGTCGCGTAACCCAGGCTGATTCGGTCACGGACTTCGGCGGGCGCCAGCGCCAGGTCGTAGTAGATGCTCGCCTGCAGTTCGGTCGCCTCGTAAACCCCGGTCACCCGCGTGGCGATCGGGCTTCCGGCCCCCGGCCGCAGGGTGATCGGATCTCCCACGCCCAGCCCGAGCATGTCTGCCTGGTTGCGGGAAACCACCACACCACGGGTCAGGTCCGCGTCGCCCGCGGTGATCTGCGGGGACAGCACGCCGGTCAGCGCCGACGGCTCGATCGCCGAGACATTGCGCTGGGTTTCCCCACCGGGATAGGAAATATCGGCGAGCCGGTCGCGGCTACCCGCCACCGCAGTCACCCCAGGCACCTCGCTGAGCCTGGCCAGATCCCCGGGCCCGAGTACGGCCTGACCACCGGCCGCGGGCCGCAGCACCGTGGTGGTCACCGGCACGTTCGCCCGGATGGTCGAGGCGATCAGCTCGGTCAGCGTCGCGCTCAGCGTGCCGAACGCGCACACCAGCCCCAACCCGACGGTGATCGCGGCCGCCGAACCCGCGGTCCGGCGTGGATCCCTGGCCGCGTTGCGCACCCCGAGCCGGGCCGCCGGGCTGCCCCGCCGGAACCGGCGGAAGCACAGCGCGGCCAGCGCCGGGGTGAGCAGCAGCAGTCCGCCCGCTCCGGCGGCGGCCGACACCAGGCCGACGATCCGCGGCAGGTTCTCCGAGGACGGATCCGCGGTCGCGAGCACGCCCGCCACCGCGGCCGCGAGCAACACCGCACCCGCCACCGTACGGCCGGTGAACGCCCGCCCACCCAGCACCGGGTCACTGCGCAGGGCGGCCATCGGAGTCACCTTCGACGCTCGTCGCGCCGGGCCGTAAGCGGCAAGCACGGTGACCCCGATCGCAACGAGGTAACCGAGGCCGATAGCCAGCGGCGAGACCCGGTACACCATCTCCTCGTCCGGCTGGAGCAGCGCGAGCACCACCGGCCCCAGACCCGTGCCGAGCAGGCAGCCGAGGGTGCCACCGGCCAGCCCGAGCACCGCCGCTTCGGCGATCACCGTGCGGCGCACCTGCCGCCGGGTCGCACCGACCGCGCGCAGCAGCGCCAGCTGCCGCGTGCGCTGGGTGATCAGCACGGTGAAGGTGTTGCCGATGACGAACATCCCGGCCAGCAGCGCGATCGCCGCCAGCGGCAGCACGGTGAGCCGCAGGTCGGTGCGCGAAGCCTCGATGTCCGCCCGTGCCGCCGCAGCCAACTCGGCACCGGTGGCCACCTGCTGCCCCGGCGCCATCGCGGGCGGACTCGCGCCAGGGGCCAGCACCAGTTCGATGCGGTGGTACCCGGCACCGAACCGGTCCCCGGCGGCGGGTTCCGGATACGCGACCGACGGCACCACGTCGGCGGCGTCGCCGGAATCCGGGCCCATCGTCAGGTAGTCGAACACCCCGGCGACCCGCACCTGCTCGGCTCGCCCTTCACCGAGCAGGACACGCACGCTCTGCCCCGGTGCGAGCCCGGCCCGCTCCGCGTCCGCCCGGTGCACCGCCACCTCAGCAGCACCCGGCGCCGTGCCCGCGGTGAGCCGGAACCGGCCGGTGTTGTCCCAGTTGGTCCCGGCACGGTCCGGCGCGGTGGCCGACCGGACCAGCTTGCCGTCCGGCCCGACCAGGCCCGCGTGTCCGACACGCACCCCGGCCGCGCCCTGGACGCCCGGCGCCGCCGCGAGGCGGCCGCGGTCGGCCTCGGTGAGCGCGGCCCCGGTGCTGGTGCTCACCCAGGCCCCGGTGCCGTCCCGGACCGGCCGTTCGGCCAGCGTCGCGGTGATCGAATCGGCCAGTGCCCAGCCCGCCACGGTGGCCGCGACGCCGAGTGCGATCGCACACAGCGTGGCGACCAGCCTTCCCTTGTGCGAGAACAAATCCCGTAGTGCCGCCCGGATCATCGCACCGCACTCCGGTCACCGGCGAGCACACCGTCGGAGAGCAGCAGCACCCGGTCCGCGTAGTCCGCGGCGGCGGTGTCGTGGGTGACCATCACGATGGTCTGGCCGAGTTCGTCCACACTGGTCCGCAGGAACCGCAGCAGTTCGGCGGAACTGCCGGAGTCCAGCGCGCCGGTCGGCTCGTCGGCGAAGACCACCGCGGGCCCGGTGATCAGCGCGCGTGCGCAGGCCACGCGCTGCTGCTGCCCGCCGGAAAGCTGGCCCGGGCGGTGGCCGAGCCGGTCGTCCAGTTTCAGCGTGCCGACGAGCCGGTCCAGCAGCCGCGGATCGGCGCGGCGGCCGGCCAGGTCGAGCGGCAGGGTGATGTTCTCCAGCGCGGTGAGTGTCGGCAGCAGGTTGAACGCCTGGAAGACGAACCCGATGCGGTCCCGCCGCAGTTCGGTCAGCGCGTCGTCGGACAAGGTGGCCAGGTCGGTGCCGTCGAGCAGGAGCCGGCCGGTGGTCGGCCGGTCCAGCCCCGCGGCACAGTGCATGAGGGTGGACTTCCCGGAGCCGGACGGGCCCATGATGGCGGTGAACTCACCGCGCCGGAAGGTCACGTCGATTCCGCGCAACGCGGCCACCTCGGTCTCGCCGGAGCCGTAGACCTTGGTGAGCCCGCGAACGACGATCGCGCTGGCTGTTTCTGTCATGGCCCCATGGTCGGGCGGCGGGGCCGGGCGCGGCCTCGGCCGGAAGTCGATCGCGCCTCCAACTAAAGAGACACCATCGTGCCTACTTCAGAACGATGGGGCGGCCCGCCCGCGCCGATACGCTCGCTGTGTGCGGATCGTCGAAGGGCTGCTGCGCCCACTACCCCGGGACATGGGCAAGACCGAATTCACGGTCCTTGCCTTCGTCCTGCTGCTGGGCATGATGCTGCCGTGGGGGCCCGGGACGCTGCTCGTGTGGATGGTGAAGGAGAACGAGGACACCGTCCGGGCACTGCAGATCCTGACGACGGTGTCCACCATGGGGACGTTGCTGGTGGGGCTCTGGCGGAAGTCGATGCTCTTCACGGTCATGCCGGTGGTGACGGTACTGACCTCGGCCGGGGCGCCCCTGCTGGTGACGTCCTATCTGGCGGGCCTCACCTACCGGCGCCCGGCGCACCTGGCCATATACACCGTGGCCGCCAGTGCGGTGGCCATGCTGCCGGAGGTGCTCGGCGCGGCACTGGGCCTGCCGCGCCGGGGGTGGTCGCAGCTGCCGGCGGCTACCGGTGGTATCGCGCTGTTCGTGCTGCTGCCGCTGGTGGTCGGCTTGCTGATCGAGACGAGGCGGCAGGTGGTGGCCGGACTGCGCAAGCAAGCCGCCCAGGAACGGTTGCAGCACACCACGCAGGTCCGTGAAGTTCGTGCGCGCGAGCGCTCGCGGATAGCACAGGAGATGCACGACGTGGTCGCACACCGGGTGTCGCTGATGGTGTTGCACGCCGGCGTGCTGGAGGTGAACACGAAGGAGAAGAAAACGGCGGAAACGGCCGCGCTGATCAGGACGACCGGGCGCGAAGCGCTGTCGCAGCTGCGTGAGGTGCTCGGTGTGCTCCGCACCAGTGAGGTGGCCGGGACGACCACGCAGCCGCCGTCCACTTTGGCGGAGATCGGCGAGCTGGTGGACGACTCACGGGCAGCCGGGATTCCGGTGCGGTGGCGCGACGACACCGTACTGCCGTCCGTGTCCCCGATGGTGGCGCAGACGGCGTACCAGGTGGTGCGGGAGGCGCTGACCAATGTGCACAAGCACGCCGGCGCGGTGGAAACCGAAGTCGAACTGAGATCGGTGGGGCACGCCCTCGAGGTGAAGGTGCACAACGCGGCACCGGCCGAGCGACCGGAACCGCTGCCCGGCAACGGACTGGGGTTGCTGGGCCTGCGGGAACGCGTGGAACTGGTCGGCGGGATCTTCCACTCGTCGAGTTGTGACCGCGGTGGCTGGCTGGTGACCGCGCGACTGCCCTACGCGGAGCAGGTGCGACGGTGATCAAGGTGGTGATCGCCGACGACGAGGCGCTCGTCCGGGCCGGGTTGCGCGGCCTGCTCGACCCGGCACCAGATCTGGAGGTGGTGGCCGAGGCCGAAGACGGGCGGGCGGCGGTGGAGGCGGCGATGCGGTACCGGCCGGACGTGCTGTTGATGGACATCCGGATGCCCGGGCTGGACGGGCTCCGGGCGCTGGAGCAGGTGGCCGGGCTGGAACGGCCACCGAAGGTGATCATGCTGACCACCTTCGACCTGGACGACTACGTGCACCGGGCGTTGCGAGCGGGGGCAGCCGGGTTCCTGCTCAAGGACACGCCGCCGACCGAGCTGACCGCGGCGATCCGCACGGTGGCGGCGGGCAACGCGATGCTGGCGCCGACGGTGACGAAGCGACTGATCACCGCGTTCACCGAACGGCACCCGGAACGGGCTCGCCGGGCGAGGGAGAAGCTGAGCGCACTGACCGACCGGGAGCGCGGGGTGATCAACGCGATCGCCCAGGGACTGTCGAACGCCGAGATCGGAAAGGAGTTGATGATGAGCGAGGCCACGGTGAAATCGCACGTGAGCCGGTCGCTGGCCAAGCTCGGGCTGAGCAACCGGGTCCAGGCGGCGATCCTGGCCCGCGACGCCAACGAGCTGTGAGCCGGGGCTGATTTCGGACGCAGTCGGGTGAATCGGGTGAACCGGCGGACGGGTGAGGGTGATGGCCGTACCCTGCTGGGTGCAAAATGCGCCGACGCCGCTCAGGAGGTCGCCTCGACGTGCACTGGCCGTTCCGTCAGCCGGCGCGCGATGCCGGCCGCCTCGTGCGGATCAGCGAGGTGCACCGCTGCAAGCCGAGCCAGCTACGCGCGCGGCTGGCCGGGCACGCGGCAGCGGCGGTGTGGACGGCGGGCAACTTCACCGACATCGGGCTGACCGGG
Organism: Amycolatopsis albispora; assembly: GCF_003312875.1. Classification (NCBI taxonomy): domain Bacteria; kingdom Bacillati; phylum Actinomycetota; class Actinomycetes; order Pseudonocardiales; family Pseudonocardiaceae; genus Amycolatopsis; species Amycolatopsis albispora. Next base: position 799,391 of record NZ_CP015163.1, on the reverse strand, counting down.
GCACGTGATCTGGAGGTGCCGATCCAGCGGCGGTTCCGGTCGGTACCGGCACTGTGCAAAGCGGCGCTCAAGACGGCGTCCGCGCGTGACCCGCTCGTCCTGCTGATGTCCGAGCAGCTGTTCCACGCACACAGCGGGGATCAGCGGCTCCGGGCCGTGGTCGACCACGAGCACTGCCTGGTGCTGGTGGTGTGCGGCTGGCTGCAGCCGTCCACATAGGACACCCGCGGAGCGGTGCCCGGCTCAGCCCGCGAAGGGGCCGCCGGGGCCGAAGGCCAGGGTGACGAAGCGGGTGCCGATGCGCTGGTGGGCGGCGGCGTCCGGGTGCAGCCGGTCGGGCAGCGGCAGCTCGGCGGCGTCCGCCTCGCCGTAGAGTTCGCGGCCGTCGAGATAGTGCAGGTTGGGGTCGGCGCGCTGCGTCACGATGCGGGCGAGCTCTTCGCGGACGACGGTCAGCGTGAGCTTTCCGGCGGTGCTTTCGGCGGGGTCGCCGGTGGCGCGGAACCGCAGGGTGCCGTCGCTGAAATCGACCGCGCCCGGGCCCGGGGTGGTCTCGTGGATTGGGCACAGAATGGAGGAAACCACTAGCAACGGAGTGGCCGGATGGCCTTCGCGGATGGTGTCGAGGAACCCGTGCACGGCGGGGCCGAAGGCACGCAGGCGCATCAGGTCGGCGTTGACCAGGTTGATGCCGAGCTTGACGCTGATCAGGTCGGCCGGGGTGTCGCGCATGGTGCGCGCGGTGAAGGGATCGAGCAGCGCGCTGCCGCCGAAACCGAGGTTGATCAGTTCGACGTTCCCGCGGGCGGCGGCCAGTGCGGGCCAGGTGGTGGCCGGGCTGGCGGCGTTCGAGCCCTGGCTGACCGAGCTGCCGTGGTGCAGCCACACCCGGCGGCCCCGGTCCGGCGCCGGTTCGATCGGGGCGTCGGTGCGCAGCTCGGCCAGTTCGGTGATTTCCGTGTGCGGCAGCCAGATCTCGACATCCTTCGCCCGGTCGGGCAGGCCGTCGAAGCAGACCGTGCCGACCGGGCCCGGCTGGACCTCGACGGCACCGGTGGCCATGTCCAGCAACTGGACCTTGCCGCCGGTGGTGCTCGCCTGCCCGGCGGCGGCGCCGTCGACGATCAGGTCGTACCGGCCGTCAGGACGCAGCGGGAGGTCGCGGTAGCCGACCCTGGTGCGCAGCGTGTCCAGCTCGATGGTGGTGGCGGCGCTGCGGAAGACCACCCGCACACCGGACGGCTGGGCCTCGGCCATGGCCAGCTGACCGTCGGCGCACTGCTCCCGCGCCCACGCCGGGAGCCGATGGGGCAGCACACCGTGCTCGGTGCGTTCCAGTTCGATCGCGCCACGCACCAGCTCGGCGGTGATGGGCGTCGTGGTCCACGAAGCAGCCATGCGCACAGTCTGCCGTCCCGGGCACGAGTGGCTACGCCGGGGACAGCTTGATCACCGCACGGCCGTCGGCGACGTGGAGGGTGTCGAGGTTGAGCGCGTCGTTGATGGTGATGCCGCCGCTGATGGTGGTGGTCATGCCGCCGGAGAGATTGACCGTCAGGCCGCTCTCGCCGACGTCCAGAATGGTCAGCGCGGTGATCTTCGGGGTGGCCTTGACCTGGTTGCCGATGCGGATGACGTCACCGGCCTTCACCTCGACCTCGCAGGTGCCGTCCGAGCAGGCGCCCAGGTTCGTGCCGTCGGCGGGCTTGGGCGGCGGCGCCGAAGCGGTGGTCGTCGTGGTGGGCGGGGTGGTGGGCGTGGGCGGAGCCGGGGTGGACAAGGCGGTGGTGGGGACGGTGGTGCTGAGGGCGGCGGCGGTGGGGGCGGCGGCGGGTGGTGCCTCGCTTCCGCAGCCGACACAGCCGGCGAGCGGGACGACCACGGCGAGCGCGGCGGCGAGTTTCCTGGCGTGCATGACTTCCTTCCGGTTCACCTGCGCGCTCACCGTGGCACCGATCGCCGGGGCCGGTCCCGGATTGACCGTTAGCGGACAAGCAGGTCGCGGGCGAGGCCGGCGATCGGCTCGCGGAGTCCGGCGAGGCCCTCGACGTCACCCTCGACAAAGCGCGCGGTCACCAGCGAAACGATCGAGCCGACGAGCGCCTGGCAGGCGAAGCGTTCCCGCGGTGAACGCGCGCCGAAGGTCACCACGAGCAGTTCGACGAAGTGCTGCTGCAACTCCAGTCGTCGACGCATCGCTTCCGGGCCCGCGGCGTAGGTTTCGATGAGGAAAAGCCGGGCGAGCGCGGGGTTTTCCGCCAGCGCACCAAGATACGCGCCGAGGAACCGGTCGAAGCGTTCGAGCGGAGAGCCCGCCGACACCGGTTCCACCGCCGACGCCAGCAGGTCGATCGCGCCTTCGAGCGCCGCCACGAAGCACGCCTGCTTGTTGGGGAACTGCTGGTAGAACGTCTCCCGCGAAACACCGGCGCGCTTGATGACGGCGGCGACCGTGGTGCCCGGATAACCGTGCTCGGCCATCACCTCGGCGGCGGCCCGCAGCATCCGCGCCCGCTGCACGCCGACCACCTCGTCGCGGCTGAGGTGGTGGCGTCCGCTGGGCAGCCGGGTTTCCGTCATCGCGGCTCGTCCGGCTCGATGCGCAGCGTGGTGAGGAACGTGGCCAGCATGTCGTAGTGCCCCACCAGCAACAGGAATTCGACCGCGGCCGGCTCGTCGAGGTGCTCGCGCAACGCGGCCCAACTGGTGTCGTCGAGGTCGCGGTGCTCCAGCAGGACGTCCACCGCGTTCAGCAGCGCGCGCTCACGCGGCGTCCAGCCCGGTTCGCCGGGACCGGCCTGGACGCGCCGCAGGTCGTCCGCATGCACGCCGGCTCGCGCGCCGAGCCGCCGGTGGTGCTCGAACTCGTACCGGCACCGCCGCAGGTGGGCCACCCGCAGGATCACCAGTTCGGTATCGCGTCGCGGGAGCTTGCCGCCGGGCATCAGCCGTCCGGCGAAACGCAGCCAGCCGCGGAACAACGCCGGGCGCCGGGCCATGGTCAGGAACAGCTTGGGCGGCTGCGTCCCGGTGACCCGCCCGCTGACCTTCGCGAACACCCAGGCGAACAGCCCGACGTCGGCGCGCTCGCCGGGCGTGATCCGCGGCCCGCTCACGCCGCGGCCCCGCGCAACAGCCGTCGCATGGCGAAGTTCGCCAGGCGCATCAGCAGCACGTAGACCGGCGGGCAAAGCCGCTGCAGCAGGTGGATCAGCTGGATGTCGCGCGAGGTGTAGACCAGGTACCGACGGCGCCGCACCCCGCGCACGATCGCCGCGGCGACCCGTTCCGGGCTCACCGCGTGCCTCCGGAAACCGTTCCGCAGGCGCACCCAGACCGGGCTCGCGGTGTCGATCCCGGCGACCTCCACCGTCTCGGTGAGCGGGGTGCGCACGCCACCGGGGCAGACCAGGCTGACCCCGATGCCGTGCTGCCGCAGGTCGAACCGCAGCACCTCGGACACCCCGCGCAGGCCGAACTTGCTCGCGCTGTAGGCCGCGTGCCACGGCAGCCCGATCAGCCCGGCGGCCGAGGACACGTTGACCAGGTGCCCGCCCCGGCCCGCGTTGATCATCGGTGGCAGGAACGTCTCGATCACGTGGACCGGGCCCATCAGGTTGACCTCGACCAGGCTGCGCCAGTGACGGTGTTCGAGCCGGTCCACCGTGCCCCACGCCGAAATGCCCGCCACGTTCATCACCACGTCGACATGACCGCAGCGCTGGTGGATCCGCTCCCCCAGCCCGGTCACCTCGTCGAGGCTGCTGAGGTCGGCGGGCTCGGCGAAGTCGACCACACCACCGTCGGCGCGGATCTCGCGGACGGCTTCCGCCAGCCCCGGCCCGTTGAGGTCGGTGAGGTAGAGCCGCGCGCCCTCGGCGGCGGCGAGCCGGGCGGTCGCCCGGCCGATGCCACCGGCGGCACCCGTGATCAGCACGCGTTTCCCGGCCAGTTCCATCCGGCCGACGGTATTGACGAACATCCGTGTTCGTCAATAGGCGATCTCCAGCACCGCCTTGCCGGACAGGCGGCGTTCACGCAGGGCCGCCACCGCGTCCGCCGCGTCGTCCCACTTGCCGCGCCAGGAGATGTGCGGGTCCAGCTCACCCGCCGCGACCAGCCCGGCCAGCCAGCTCAGGTCGGCCGCCAGGCCGGTGTGGTTGAGCAGGAAGAACGAGGTGATCGAGCGGTCGTGCGCGCCCATGCCCGCCAGCACGCTGGGCGGGAGCACGGCGTCGGCACCGGAGGACCGGCCGACCGAGACCAGCGTGCCGTGCTCGGACAGCTTCTCGTAGGCCGCCACGAGCTGGCCGCCGCCGACCATGTCGAGCACCGCGTCGACCGTTCCGTCCACTTCGGACGGTCCGGTCACCACCTCGTGCGCGCCGAGCGCGCGCAGGCTTTCCCCGTGCCGGTCCGGGTTCCCGGTCGAAGCGAGCACGTGCGCCCCACCGCGTCGAGCGAGTTGCACGGCGTACCGCCCGACTCCCCCGGTCGCCCCGGTGACCAGCACCCGCCTGCCCAGGATCGGCCCGGCGCGGTGCAGCGCGCGCAAGGCGCTCGCCCCGGCCACCGGCACCGTGCTGATCGCGCCCAGGTCGGCACCCGCGGGCACCTCGCCCAGCAGTTCGGTGTCCACGGCGCGCAGCTCGGCCCACGCCCCGGCCATGCCCAGCGTCACCACCGGCGTGCCCTCGGCCGGGCCGGTGCCGTCGGCCGCGGCTCGTTCGACCACGCCCGCGGCGTCCCAGCCGAGCACCGCCCCCGGCTGCGCCTCCGGGAGCAGGGCGACGACCTCACCGCTGTTCAGCGAGGTGGCGGCCACGCGGACCAGCGCCTGGTTCGGCGCGGGCACGGGCTCGGGAGCCTCGCCGAGGCGGAGGCCGCCGGGCGCGGTGGGATCAGCCAGCAAAGCACGCATAACGCTCACCTTCCGGGAAGTGCCACTCAGTGGCAATAGCCTACAAGGGGCGAATGCCGCTCCGCTACGCTGGCGCCATGACCACCCTGCGCGAGCGCAAGAAGCAGCAGACCAGGGACGCGCTGATCGGCACCGCGCTGGAGCTGTTCACCTCACGCGGCTTCGCGACCGTCACGCTGGACGAGCTGTGCGACACGGTCGGCGTGTCGAAGCGGACCTTCTTCCGCACGTTCGGCAGCAAAGAAGAGGTCGCGCTGGCGCCGTCGGAAGACCTGTGGAACGCCTTCCTGGCGCGGCTGCGGGTCGCCGATCCCGGTGACGGCACGGTGATGGACCTGCTGCGTGCCACGCTGCTGGACACGCTCGGCGAGATGACCGGCGACGACTGGGCGCACCGGGTGCTGCTGGGGCGGCGGCTGGCCGCGGACACACCGTCGGTGCAGGCACGCGGGCTCTACTTCTGCGAGTGCACCAGCCGGACCGCGCTGGAGATCCTCCACACCCGGCTGGCGCTCGACGATCCGGCGGACCCGCGCCTGCGCCTGGCCATGGACATGCTCGTGTCGGCGTTCCACCTCGCGCAGGAGGCGTGGGCCGAAGAGCCGGGCACCCCGAGCAGGGCGGCGTTCGCCGGGCACCTCAACCGGGTGTTCGACCTGCTGCCCGAAAGCTTCACCCTGACCGCGAGCCGCCGCTGAACCGCCGGGCGAGGTCGTGGTGCCGCTCGGCCACCTGGGCCGCCTGCGCCGGGGTGACCACCGAGCCCGGCATCCGGCTCAGGTTCTCCACCTGCCCGGCGAAGGCCAGGTGTTCCCGGTGCGCGTGCTCCCGGCAGGCCAGGCAGGTCACGCTTTCCGGGTGCGGGGAGGTCATCGCGTACCGCACTTCGATGCCGCAGCCGGTGGTGACCACGGCCGGGGCGTCGGACACCGCGCCCAGCATCGAGGCGATCAGGTTGCGCTGGTCCGCGCCCGTGTGCAGCACCCGGCGGTCGACGTGGATGTGCGGATCGTCCATCCGCCCTCCCTCAGCCCGGGATCAGGTCCGCCTTCTCCCCACCATGATGGCCGACGGCGCACCACCGCCGCCGCCCGGTCAGGCCGGCTGGACGCCGGGGCGCTGGTCCTCGACGACGAAGCTCGCGCGCGTCGAGACGGGGGCACCGGGCTTGGTGACGTACGGCAGGACCCGGAAGTCGCTGCGCCACCGGTCCCGGTCGACGTGCACGCGCACGTAACCCCGCTGTGCGTTGAAGAACTTCATGTGCGGGTTGGCCGCGAGGAACTTCACGCCGTCCTCGTTCATGTCCGCGCCGTCGGCCCCGCTGCTGATCGAGGTACCGACGAACTCGCTCGCCACCACCGGCGAGTCCGGGTCGGTGAAGTCGCGCTTGAGGTCCCAGGCGTAGTTCTGGTGCCGGTCGCCGGTGATCACCACCAGGTTGCGGACGTCGCGGTCCTGCGCGGCGGCCAGCACCCGGTCGCGGTCGGCCACGTAGCCGTCCCACGGGTCGTACCACACGTCGACCGCCTCGCCCGGGTCCCGGTCGGTCTGCCCGATCGGCGCCTGGTTGCCCAGGATCTGCCACCGCGCCCGCGAGCTGCTGAACCCGTCGAGCAGCCATTGCCGTTGCTCCGCGCCGAGAATCGTGCGGTCGGTGTCGAACCGGTCGGCGCAGCCGACCCCGCCGCCGTCACCACACGGCTGGTCGTCGCGGTACTGCCGGGTGTCGAGCATGGTCAGGTCGGCCAGCCGCCCGTAACGCAGCCGCCGGTGCATGCGCATGTCCGGGCCGGACGGGATCTGCGCGCGCCGCAGCGGCAGGTGCTCGTACATCGCCTGGAACGCCGCGGCCCGCCGCAGCCGGAACACCGCCGGGTCCTGGTCCGGCTCGGTGTCGGCCTGCGAGATGTCGCCAGCCCAGTTGTTCTCGACCTCGTGATCGTCGAAGGTCACGATCCAGGGGAACCGCGCGTGCGCGAGCTGCAGCGGCGCCTCGCTCTTGTACAGCGAATACTGCAGCCGGTACCGCGCCAGGTCGAAGGTCTCGGTGTGGAACCGCGGGTCCACCGTCACCCCGCGCTTGTTCGTGCCGACCCCGTATTCGTACAGGTAGTCCCCGAGGTGCACGACGAAGTCCAGGTCCTCGGCGGCCATGTGGTCGTACGCGGTGAAGTACCCGTCCTGCCAGGCCTGGCACGACGCGAAGGCGAAGCGCAGTTCGTCCGGATCGGACCAGAGCGACGGCATGGTCCGGGTGCGCCCGGCCGGTGAGAGCTCCCCGCCGACGCGGAACCGGTAGTGGTACTCGTGATCCGGGGCGAGGCCGTGGATCTCCGGGTGCACCGAGTGCCCCAGCTCCGGCGTGGCGACCACGCTGCCGCGCCGCACCACCTGGCGGAACCGGTCGTCACGCGCGATTTCGTACTCCACGCGCACCGGCTTCGCGGGCATGCCACCCGAACCGTCCACGGCGAACGGATCAGGAGCCAGCCGGGTCCACAGCACCACACCGTCGGGCGCCGGGTCACCGGAGGCCACCCCGAGGGTGAACGGGTTGCCGGTGCCGGACGGCGCGGCGAAGCTGCTCGCCGCGTTCCACACCCCATTACCGAGCAGGACCGCACCGAGGCTCGCACCGCCGTACCCCAGCAGCTGCCGACGCGAAATCGTCACTTCAGGCTCTCCTGTCCTCGCCGAACTCGCGGATGTTCATAACCCGGACATTTGGCGCGCGACAAGGGTTCTGCCCGAAGTACAGGCCCTGTTCACGCCGTGGTCGCCGTCCGGAACGGCGGACGTCACCCGAGCAGCGCGGCCAGCGCGGCCTCGGCGGCGGCCCCGTCACGGGACGGGTCCTTCATGGCGAGCTTGCTCGCGAGTTCGGCGGCCGGCAGGTGCAGGAACGGCGCGGCCTCGGCCGCGAGCCGCGCGGAATCCTCGCCCAGCCCCAGTTCCGCCAGCAGCGCGACCGCCTTCGGCCACAGCTCGGGATGGTCGAGCAGGTCCCGCACGGTGACCGGCGCGGGCCGCGGGGTCACCGGGTCCGGCACCGTCCAGTGGTGCCGCCCGTGCCGCACCTCGACCGGCTCGCGGCCGGGCAGGTGCACCTCGGCGGCGGTACCGGGCGGGATCTCGGCGTCCACAGTGAACTCCCCGCCTTCCCGCAGCCACGCCACCGACGCCATGCCGTACGGCGTTTCGTGGCGGGCCGAGGCGTGCGTCAGCGCGGCGTCCGGCCTCGGGCGCACGGTGATCCGCCGGTAGCCCGGCGCGGCCGGGGCCAGGCCCGCGATGCTCCGGTGCATCCAGTCGGCGACCGCGCCCAGCGCGTAGTGGTTGAACGAGGTCATCTCACCCGGGTTGATCGAGCCGTCGGGCAGCATGCTGTCCCAGCGCTCCCAGATGGTGGTCGCGCCCATGGTCACCGGGTACAGCCACGACGGGCAGCCGCGTTCGAGCAGCAGCCGGTAGGCGAGGTCGGGACGGCCGGCCGAGGTCAGCGCGTCGGTGATCAGCGGTGTGCCGACGAATCCTGTTCCGATGCGGAAACCGTTGGCACGCACGAGATCCGCCAGCTGTTCAGCTGCGTGCGCACGCTGGGCCGCGGTCGGCAGCAGGTCCCATTCCAACGCCAGCGCGTAGACCGTCGGCGCGTCGCTGAGCACCCGGCCCGCCTCGGTGACGTAGTGCCGGACGAAGGCGTCCCTGGTGTCGGCGGCCAGCTTCTCGTAGTGCTCGGCGTCCCGGCCGAGCACCCGCGCCGTCTCGGCGACGATCTCCGCCGAGCGGACCAGGTACGCGGTGGCCACCACGTCGGAATCCGCCTGTGCGGCAAAGGGATTCTCCGGTGGCGCGGTCGGGTCCAGCCAGTCACCGAACTGGAAACCGCCCGCCCACACGCCGTCCGTGGTCAGCGAAGAGATCTTGTCCACCCAGGCACGCATGCTGTCGAACTGCCGGGCGAGCACGCCCGTGTCGCCGTTGCGGCGGTACAGCACCCACGGCACGACGGTGGCCGCGTCACCCCACGCGGTGGCGGTCGGCGACTCGCCGTAGAGCACGTCCGGCACGACAAACGGGACCGAGCCGTCGTCCTGCTGCTCGGCGGCGAGATCGGCCAGCCAGGTGCTGAGGAAGCCCGCGGTGTCGAACAGGAAACCGGCCGTCGGCGCGAAAACCTGGATGTCGCCGGTCCAGCCGAGCCGCTCGTCGCGTTGCGGGCAGTCCGTGGGCACGTCCAGGAAGTTGCCGCGCATGCCCCACACCACGTTGCGGTGGAACTGCTCCAGCTCAGGTTCGGAGCAGGTGAACCAGCCGGTGCGCCGCAGATCGGTGCCGACCACCACCGCGGCCAGGTCCTCGGCGGCCACCTCCGCGCCGGTGATCTCGGCGTACCGGAAGCCGTGGAAGGTCAGGTTCGGCTCCACCACGACCTCGGCCGCGTCGTCGAGCACGTAGGTGTCGGTGGCCTTCGCCGACCGCAGCGGCCGCACGCCGAGTTCACCGTGCTCCAGCACTTCCGCGTGCCGCACCACCACCTCCTGCCCCGACCGCGTGTTGCGCAGGTGGAGCCGGACCCAGCCGACCACGTTCTGCCCGAAGTCGACCAGCGTCCGTCCCGACGGCGACTGCCACACCTTCAACGCGGGCAGCACCTCGGTCGCACGCACCGGCGGTCCCTCGGGCGCGACCAGCCGTCCCAGGTCACCGTCCACCACTTCGACGGCGTCCACAGTGGACTCGGTACCACGCATGTCCGTGTGCTGCCCGTCGTACAGATCGTCGGCCAGCACGCCGCTGTTGTGTGCCGTCCACTGCTCGTCGGTGCCGAACACCTCGATCGAACCGTCGGCGTAGGTGACCTCCAGCTGCGCCAGGAGCGCCAGCCTGTCGCCGTAGTGCGCCCGCTTGCCCGCCCAGGCGAGCCGCCCGCGGTACCAGCCGTTGCCCAGCAGCACGTCGATGTTGTTCGGACCTTCGCGCAGCAGTGAAGTCACGTCGTGGGTCTGGTAGCGCAAACGCTTGCGGTAACTGGTCCAGCCCGGCGCGAGCACCTCGTCGCCGACGCGCTCGCCGTTCAGGCGTGCCTCGTAAACGCCGTGCGCGGTGGCGTAGAGCCGGGCCGAGACGATGTCCGGCCGCAGGGTCACCGTGTGGCTGAGGATCGGCGCGGGCGCACCGATTCCCCCGAGTTTCACCGGGCTGACGAACCGCGCGGACCAGTCCGACGGCGACAGCAAACCCGTCTCCACTGTGGACGGTTCGCTCCACGGCGACCAGTCGTCCCCCGAAGCGACCCGCACCCGTACCGTCGCCCGCGCCCGCGACGCCAGCGGTTCGAACGGCCACGGCACCAGCACCTGCTCGGCGGAATCCACGCGCACCACCACGCCGTCGAGGTCCAGTTCGTAGGCGGTCTGCGTCCATTCCGGCTCGTCCGTGCGCACCTGCCAGGACAACCGCGGGGTCGCGGTGCCCAGCCCGAGCGGGTCGTCGCGGTGCTCGAAGCGGACCGGACCGGCGGTGGTGGCTGTCAACGGATGCCCTCCTGGGTGACGGTGACGAGTTCGTGGCCGCAGAGGTCGGCGACCGCACGGAGTTCGGCCACGCGGTGCCCGACACCGAGTGCCCAGTGGTGACCGATGCCGGTCATGCTCCAGTCGTCGGTCCACTCGCCGGGGTGCCTGCCGAAGTCCACTCTGGACGTTGTGTTCCCGATGCGCAGCAACGGCCCGTCCACCACGGTGCCCTCCGACGCGACGAACCGGAAGGCGCCGTCGGGCTGCTGCCCGAGCCCGAACGCGGTGACCGGGCCGTGCCTGACGTCGAACTCCACCGACACGCCCCAGCCGCGCTTCCCGTGGTACACGCCGAGCCCGCGCAGGATCGGCTTGCCGTCGCTGATCGCCAGGTGCGCGGGACCGTCGTGACCCATCTCCACCACGTCGTCGCGGAAGTTCAGCGCCTGCAACTCGGTGAACGAGCCGCCCGCGCCCAGCTGGTCGAGGATGAGCATCGCCAGCGAGGTGCGCAGTTCGTACTCACCGGCAGCCGGAATCCCGCGCGCGGTGAGCAGGGAGGCGCCCAGGATCATGCCCGCACCGACGCGCTCGTGCGTCTCGCCGTTGAGGCCGCGGTGGTAGTAGGCCAGGCTGTCCAGGCCGAAGTCGTCCACCAGCTGGTCCAGCGCCACGGACACCTTCGCCGCCCACCGCAGGTCCTCCTCGGCCACCGTCGAGTCCACTGTGAACACTTCACGCGCGTGCGCCACCCGGTCGTCGGTGGCCGCGTCACCGACCTGCTCGACCCGCACCCGCAGGTCGTCGATCTCCAGCACTTCGACGCGCTCGGCGAAGGCCCGCGGGACCAGCGTGAGATCGGTGGACACGTCGAGCATGCCCGGGTACAGGTGCCCGAGCAGCCCGTGCCTGCCGCGGCGCAGTTTCGCGCGGCCCCCCGCCGCGCGCACCCAGCGCCCGATCTTGTCCCAGGCGGCGGGTTCCTCCAGATAGCCGCTGACACACCGGGCTTCGACCCCACACCGGCGGAAGGCGTTGACCATCTCCGGCATCGGGCAGGCACCGCAGTAGGCGAGCCAGGCACCGGTGTCGAAGGTGGCGTGGTCCATCACCTCGGTGGGCTGGAGGTTCAGCAGCAGCACCGGCGCGCCACTGCGCTGCGCCACCGGCATCAGCATGTTCGAGGTCAGGTAGGTGGTCAGGAACGCCACGATCAGGTCGCACCCGGCCGCGCGCAGCTGCTCGGCCGCCCGGTCGCCTTCCTGCGGATCGGAGATGAAGCCGGCGTCGACCACTTCGCAGCCGAACTCCCGCATCCGCTCGGAAACCCGTTCGGCGGACAGCTTCAGCTGCGGCAGCAGTTCCGGGAACTGCGGCCAGTAGGCACCCAGCCCACCGGCGACCAGGCCGACCTTGGTCATCGTGCACCTCCGTGTCGGATCAGCCGGACCGGGCCGAACAGTCCGGTGCGGACCTGCCCGGCGGCCACGGCGGTGGTCGGTGAGGCGTCGTCGAGATAGCCGGCGAGCGTGCCGCGCACGACGATCTCCAGCCGGTTCTCGCCCGGCCGCAGGGCATCGGTGATCTCCGTGCGCCACGGCGCCCACACGAGCTGGTCCACGAGCACACCGTTGACCAGCACGTCCGCCGTGCCGCGGACTTCACCGAGATCGAGCACCACGCGGCCGTCCGGTGCGGTGAACGTGGTGCGGTAGCGCATCCGGCCGCCGAGCGCACGCAGGCCGAGTTCCTCCCAGCTGCGCAGTTCGACGGGTGCTTCGGCGACCTCGACTTCGATCGCCGAATCCAGCAGGGCACCCGCCCGCCGTCCGTCGACCGCGCGGAAGTCCAGCCGCACCGGCGTTCCGGCGGCGAGCGGTTCCGGCAGCCGGACCCGGCCACCGACCGGCTTGTACTCCGTTCCGCCGACGACCGCGATCACCGCCAAATCGGACGGTATGCGCACCGACACCGTACCCAGCGGCGCCGGGAAAGCCAGCGATTCGGTGCGCTCACCGGACGGCGCCAGGTCGGGGACCACCGGCACGACCACGTCGCCGGGCGCCGCTTCGGGTTCCAGCCACCAGGCCCCGGGCAGCGGGTGCGGGCGCGGCCGGAGGCAGAGGAACCGGGGATCGCGCGGATGCTTGCGGCGAAGCCCTTCACAGGTCCATTCCGGACCGCTGGTGAGGCCCAGCTCCGGCGCGTCGACGGCCGCGACCGCGCCGGGTCCGAGCGCCAGCGTCAGCGTGTTCTCTCCCGGGCGCAGGGAAAGTTCGTAGGGGTGCACGCGGATTTCGCGGTGTCCCGGATACGGGTTGAAGTCGCCCTGCCTGCCGATCTCCGTGCCGTTCAGCACCACCCGGCAGGCACCCTCGCTCGCCACCTGCACGACCGCACTGCCCGGTTCGGTGACCTCGAAGGTGCGGCTGACCTCGGCACCCTCCATCCATTCAGGACGGCAGTACCGCTCGAAATCGGTGACCACGGCGAAGGATCCCCGCACGGGACCGTCCTCCGTCGCGGTGAACTCGATCTCCAGGCACCCGGTCCGCCCGCCGGGCACCGCGCTGACCGAGTGGTAACCCTCCCCCGCCGATGGCAGTTGGTGGCCGTCGAGCCATACCCGCCGCTCGGCTCCGGAACCGACCACCAGCCGGAGTCCGTCACGGTCCGGCAAGGCCAGATGTGTGCGCACGGCGACGCTCGCGCCCGCGGGCACGTGCCGCCAGTCCAGGAACTCCTCGGCGACATATCCCTTGGGCCCCAAGGTTTCGTTGTGCACGGGATCCTTGTGGATGCCGCGCGACAGCGACCATTCCGCGTGCCGCCAGGTGCCGTCGGGATCACGCACTTCGGCGAACGGGCCGAAGCCGGCGATCACCGGGCCGCTCTCGTGGCTCAGCCGCCAGACTTCGATCGGCAGCACCCCGTCGCGGCCGGCCCCGGCGAGATCACCCTCGCTGTTGTCCAAAGTGGATTCAGCGAGCGCCAGCCACCGCCCGGTCACCGGTTCCGCGCCCAGTTCCGGCCCGAGCGGCCGGGCATCGGCTTCGGGAAGGTCGTCGCCGAGCACCACCAGCGAAATCGGCCCGTCGTCGAACGGCACCTCGAACGCGCCGTCCCGCACCACCAGTTCCGTGCGCTCGCCGGTGCGGGGATTCCACCGCTGCGCCCGGCCGGGCAGGCCGGTGGTCCGGACCCGCGCCACGCGGCCGGTGGCGGGCACGAACCGGTAGCCGTCCTCACGCAGCCGCCGCCAGTACTCCTCCCACGGGAACCCGGCCTCGGCCCAGTTCTCCCGCTCCAGGTCCACGATCGGCGCCAGCGTGCCGGTGTGCTCGTCGTGCGCGGTCAGCAGGAGCACAAAGGAATCGCCGTCGCGGCGCAGGAGGAACGGCGCGTCCGCGCGGACGTTCCCAGCGGGGATCAAGCCGGGCACGTCTTCCGGCCGCTCGACCACGGTCACGTCGTCCAGCGGCGCGGCGCCCACGCAGATCACCTGACCACCGGCGCGCGCGAACTCGGTCAGTTTCGCCGCCGCGGCCGGGAGCAGCCGTTCGGCCTCCGGCAGGACCACCGTGCGGTAGGTCTCTTCACCGATCCGCAGCCGGTCGCCGAGCACTTCGGCCCCGGCGATCGTGTGCTCGTCGAGCGTGTCGTGGTCGATCCCGGCGGCCTCCAGCACGCCGTGTTCCTCCGCGAACCAGACGCTGGCGCCGTTCAGCCGGTGGTAACACGCCGCCGCGCGCTCGGCCGGCGGCAGCGGGCCGTCGAGCGTGAGATGGGCCTGCGTAGTGCTGGTCGGCGACAGCAGGACCACGTCGCAGACGTGCGTGCCGGTGGTCAGCACCGAGCACAACCGCGCCACCGCCGTGGAGAACTGGTGATAGGCGGGCCAGTACGGCTGGCGCCAGCAGGTCGACGGCGGCGCCCACTCCCACCAGCCGCCCGCCGTCGAGTAGTAGACGGCGTGCGGGTCGTACAGGTTCGCGCCCCGGCGCAGGAACGGCGCGAGCCAGTCGTAGGTCTCCTCCAGCGTGCCGCCCCAGCCGGACGAGTGGAACGCCTCGATCCAGGTGCGCCCGTGCCCGTTCGCGTGGGCCAGCGAGCTGTGCACCTTCGGATCGCCCCAGTGGTCGCATCCCGGCGCGCCGAAACCGGAATGCGTGCCGAGATAGTCGCCGTACAACTGGACACCGCCGACGGGATCGCCTTCGCGTGCCGGAGACGGCTGGTCGAACCCGCAGATCAGCGCGCGCTCGGCGAACCACCGGTCGAGCGGGTCGAAGAACGCCCGGCGCGCCAGGCGGGCGCGGTGCTCGTGGTAGTCGTGGCGATGGCGTGCCGACTCGGAGTCGTCCCCGCCGAACAACGCGGGCAGGGCGAGTTCGTAACCGTAGTGCGCGGCGAAGGTTTCGGCGAAGTCGTGGCCCCAGGTCGGCATGGCGGGCAGCTCGTCCTGGAAGAAGCCGGGCACCACCTTGCCGAACCAGTGCCCGAGTTGCCGGTCCAGCTCGCCGTGGACCTGGTCCAGCAGGGTGGCGCAGGCGTCCACCCCGAAGTAGTCGAAGCCGCTGACCCGCTCGCGGATCACCCCGGCTTCGTCGCGATGCAGCGCCAGACCGGCGAACTCCGGGTTCCGCGCGGTGATGCGCCCCTGGAAGTTCGCGCCGGAGAAGCCGATCTGGTCGTACAGCCACAGCCGGAACCCGATCCGCTCGGCGTCGGCGCAGGCGCCGTCGAACAGCTCGATCCACTGTGGACTGAGGAACGGCGGGTCGTCGGCCACCGAGCCGAACATCGGCCCGGTGGGCGCCAGGCACAGCACCACCGCCTGGCGCACCCCCTGCCCGGCCAGCCGTTCCATCTGCTCACGCAGCCGGGCCCCGGTCACCTTGGCCCCGCTCCACCACCAGATCGGCAGCGGGCCGGACTCCGGGCCCGGTTCGCGGAACCGGGTCAGCAACCGCGTCATGCCAGCGCCCGCTCCGCTTCGATCTGCTCCAGCGACTTGCCGGAGGTGTCGGGCATGAAGAAGTAGCCGACCACGCCGCTGATCACCAGGCAGCCCGCCAGCAGCGCGGCCACCGGCCCGATGCCCGCGGTCGCCAGCGTCGGCACGAAGAAGCTCCAGATGCCGAGGAAGGTGCGCGCCACGCCGAAGGTCAGGCCCTGCGCGGTGCCGCGGAGCATGGTCGGGAACAGCTCCTGGCTGACGATCTTGTACACCGCTTCACCGGCGAACGCGGCACCCACGCCGAACAACACGATGTTGCCGATGATCACCGGGATGTTGAACGGGAACACCAGGTACAGCACGAAGGCGATCACCTGCATCACCGCGCCGGCGGCCCACATCTTCTTGCGCAGGGCGTGCCCGCGGTCGACCAGGCGCATGAACACCAGCGTGCCCAGGATGCCGATGACGAACCCGGCGCAGGACAGCGCCACGCTGGCCGCCTGGCTGCCCGCGTTGAGCGTGGTGATGATGTACGGGGTGAAGATGCCGTTGGTACCGGCGGCCACGTTCCAGAACAGGTAGATGGTGCCGGTCCAGAGCAGCGCGCGCAGGTTCGCGCCGCGGAAGAGCGCGCCGAGCCGCACCGCGACGGAACCGCCCGCGGTGGCCGCCGCCTTCCACCTCGCCGACTCCGCCAGCCCCCGGCGCAGCGCCCAGGTGACGATCGCGACCACAAAAAGGTGCAGGAAGACGATCCGGATGCCGAGCAGTTCCAGCGGGGACAACGCCAGCGCCAGCAGCAGCACCACGACCGGCCCGGCGTTCCAGGCGATCTGCGTGAAGGCCAGCAGCTTGCCCCTGGCCTTCGACGGCGAGAACTCACCGACCAGCGCGAGCGAGGTGGGCACGTCGGCGCCGACCGCGACGCCGACCACGAAGGTGCCGATGAACAGCATCGGCGCGTTGACCGCGAGCGCGATGCAGAGGATGCCCGCCGCGTAGACCAGCAGGTCGTACTTGTAGATGCGCTTGCGGCCGAGCTTGTCGCCCAGCCGCCCGCCGATCAGCGCGCCGAGCGCGCAGCCGATGGCGTTCGGGCCGATCGCGGCCAGCGCGCCGACCGCGCCGCTGCTCAACCCCAGGTAGGCCTGGAACAGCGCGAGGCCGGAGCCCAGCGCCACGATCGAGCCGGCGTCCAGGTAGGAGGCCATCGCGGCCAGCACGGACCACTTCCACTGCTGGCGGCTGACCGTTCCGGACTCGTCCGCCTGCGTAGTGCCGACAGCTTCGGAGGAAGTCAAGTGAGTCTCCTCGTCCTCGTTGACGTAGGTCACACTTTGAAACGT
This sequence comes from Amycolatopsis albispora, assembly GCF_003312875.1. Lineage (NCBI taxonomy): Bacteria > Bacillati > Actinomycetota > Actinomycetes > Pseudonocardiales > Pseudonocardiaceae > Amycolatopsis > Amycolatopsis albispora. The sequence continues at coordinate 782,639 of NZ_CP015163.1, read as the reverse complement.
ATTAAGCGGGAGACTAGCGAAGGGCACCAGCGGACTCAAGGTCCGGAAACGGCCATCGGCTTACGCAATGAATCGTTTCATACGCACTGGGTGGGTGCCGGGCATCGGCTATCTTCGGCTGGAGCGCGAGGAAGAGCCGGTCACGCTGGTCGAAGTGGCGCGCGTCGCCGGCGTTTCCAAGACCACGGCCTCGGACGCGCTGCGCGGCTCCGGCCGGGTCTCGGAGCGCACCCGGCAGCTGGTGACCAGCACGGCTCGGCTACTCCCCCAACGCCTCGGCGCGCTCGCTGCGGCGGGCGAACACCGCGGCGATCACCGCGATCGACCTGCACCCGCGCGAGGCGGGCACCGTGCGCTCCCTGCCCATGGCCCTCCGGGATCGCCGCTCGACGACGCGGTAGGCAGCCAGGGTCGCGCAGGCCAGGACACAGAGGAGGCTGGGGCAACGCTATGAATGTGGCTTTCATTGCGCTAGACGCTATGAAAGCCACATTCATAGCGAACGGGAAGTTGCCGCGCCGAAGACCGCCGCCGGCCCGAGCGAGACCTGCACCCTGGCGATGCCCGGCGTGGGCGCGATCTCCATCCGCGGCCGCGGCTCGCCGTGCGCGGTTTCCGCGTCGGTCAGCTCGACCAGTTCGTCCACTGTGGACGACTCGTCGAGGGCGGCGGCGGCCGCCCTGGCCAGTGCCGCGTCCACCTCACCGGCCGCGGCGCCGGTTGCGCGGGCGGTAGCTGAGGTCGGCGGTCATGCCCGGCCCTACTCGTCGGACTCGAAAGGTGCGCTCTGCCAGCCGTCCGGTTCGATCCGGCACGGCCCGCCTTCGTGGGCGTACAGCCGCCCGGCGGCCACGTCGAGGCTGAGCGTGGCCAGGCTTTCCCAGCGCAGGTGGGCGGGCAGTGTGTGATCGGCGTGCGCGCAGATACCGGGCCCGGTCTCACGATGCGAGTGCAGGGCCCGCGCGCGCTCGGTGCGGTCGGCGGTGTCCAGCGCGGAAACCCGGTCACGCAAACCCGGAAGCCGGTCGAACGTACTGGACACCTCGTTGGTGGTCTGCTCCCCCGCCGCCAGCTTCTCATCGAGGAAGTGGTTGGTGTGCAAGAGAACCCCGTCCTCGCCGACGGGCAGTTCACCGACCCGCTCCGGCGAAAGCTCGAGGCAGACGGCGTCCCCGCGCTCACCGTCGTAGGTCACCACGGTGAGCACCGACGACGCCGAAAGCCGCGCCGACCGCGCCAGCTCGACCGCTTCGGTGACGGTCGACGCCTCGTCCAGGATCCGGCGCGCGACCACGTGCACCGGCACGCCGATGTCGCTGTGGTCCGAGGCGTGGCGCAACACGTTGAAGTGCAGCCCGAGCCCGTCGCCGTTGACGCCGATCTTGCCCACCACACCGAATTCGGTGAACGTCTGCACGCGGTCCATCGACCAGAGCAGCATGCCCTCGCGGAAGGTGTCGTGCCAGTCCCAGGTCTGCACGGTCCGCGGCGCACCCGACGGCGGCAGCACGACCGCCGCCGAGCACTCGCCTTCCCCGGTGACCGCCAGCGCGGCGAGGATCTCGGTGCGCCCGTTGAGCGCCCCGAGCTGCCACGGTTCGAGACCGGCACCTTCGGCCATGCCGGTCATCTCATCGGCCAGCGCCGGTGCCCACGCCCTCGTCTCGGCCAGCGCCCGCGCGCCCCAGCCGGCCACCTGGCCCGGTCTCGCGCCCTCCGCCCGGAACAGCTCGTCGTACCGGCCGAACGCGGCGTGCAGCTCGGCCCGCCGGGCCCGGCCCAGCTCGCGGCCGCGGGCGGCCGGTTCGGTCTCCGTGGAGACGTGCGTGGCGATCGGCATGCTCGGTCTCCTCACTCGACACTGCTCAGCACCGCGTCCCAGGCCACCTCGGAGGCGATGGCGCCCAGCCCGGTCGCGGCGGTCCCGGTCAGCTCGACCTCGTCGGTGGTGACGGTGAACAGGATGTCACCGTCGATCTCGGTGCGGAACGGCGAGCGTGCCCACCGGCTGCCCGCACTCGGGTGGCCGGGCGCCGGGTCAGTGGGGGTGGCCGCAGGTGTGTACGCACATGCCGCGCCAAAGCAGGTCGGCCAGTGCCGCCGCTTGTTCGCGCCAGTCGCTCGCCGGGTCCAGGAAGAGCAGGCCGCCGAGGCCGCGCAGCACGAGTTCCGGCTCCAGCCCGGGGCGCACCGTCCCGGCGGCCACGTTCGCTTCCAGCAGCGTGGCCACCGCACCGACCATCGCCTCGTAGGCGTTCGCGGGCAGTTCGCCGCGCGAAGGCGACGCCAGCCGCAGCGCGTTCGCCAGCCCGCGCTTGGTCATCATGTAGTGCGCCAGGTGGTCGGTGGTCCACACCCGGAACGCCTGCTCCGGCGCGTGCTCCGCGAGCAGGCTCGGCACCACGTCCACCAGGTGGCGCACCTCGCGCTGGTAGACCGCCAGGATCAGCGACTCCGGCGTCGGGAAGTGCCGGTACACCGTGCCGACGCCGACCTCCGCCCGCTTCGCGATGGCGTTGAACGAGACCTCACCCGAGGCGGCGAGCGACTCCGCCGCCGCGATGAGGATGCGCTCGTGGTTGCGCCGGGTGTCCGCACGGCGCGGGTTGACCGATCCCGTCGTCATCCGCCCCTCCCGCTCGTGGTGTCCCGGCACGCTGAATCTAACGCACGACCCGCGCGGGCTGGAGCAACTCAAGGTGAGCGGTTCGTTGCGAAGCGGATTTTGTTCCGATAGCCTCGGACGTGAACCGGATGACTATCCGCTTCCCTCCCGCTCTCCCACCACGGACGATCTGCGGAAAGAGATTCAGTGGACCTCTCCCTCGAAGTCAACGGCACCACCGAACGACTGAGCGTCGAGCCGGGGGTGACCCTGCTCGACGCACTGCGTGAACGCCTCGGCATCACCGGGCCCAAGAAGGGCTGCGACCGCGGGCAGTGCGGCGCCTGCACCGTGCACGTCGGCGGCCGTCCCGTGCTTTCCTGTCTCACCCTGGCCGCCACCGTGAAGCAGCCGGTGACCACGGTCGAAGCACTGGGCACAGAGGATCAGCTCCACCCCGTGCAGCAGGCCTTCGTCGAGCAGGACGCGCTGCAGTGCGGGTTCTGCACGTCCGGCCAGATCATGTCCGCGGTGGCCGCGGTCGAGCAGCAGGTCGAGGACGTGCGCGAGTTCATGTCCGGCAACCTGTGCCGCTGCTCGGCCTACCCGAACATCGTCGCCGCCGTCGAGGCGGTCCAGGAGACGAGGCGGGCCGATGCGACCGTTTGAGCTGACCGCGCCCACCACCATCGAAGACGCCGTCGCCGCCGGCGAGGGCACCTTCCTCGCCGGCGGCACCACCCTGGTCGACCTGATGAAGCTCGAAGTGCTGACGCCGCGGCACGTGCAAGACATCAACGAAATCCCGTTGCACGACATCGACAACGGCCCCGACGGCCTCCGGATCGGCGCCCTGGAGCGGATGAGCGACATCGCCGCGCACCCCGGCGTGTACCCGATGATCTCGCGGGCGCTGCTGCTGAGCGCGTCCCAGCAGATCCGGAACATGGCCAGCATCGGTGGCAACCTGATGCAGCGCACCCGGTGCTCGTACTTCCGTGACGTCGCGATGCCGTGCAACAAAAGGAATCCCGGCAGCGGCTGCCCGGCGATCACCGGCGCCAACCGGATGCACGCCGTGCTCGGCACCAGCGACTCCTGCGTGGCGACGCACGCCAGTGACGTGGCGGTCGCCCTGGTCGCGCTCGACGCCGAACTCCGGCTGGTCAGCGCCGAGGGCACCCGGACCGTCGCACTGGCCGACTTCTACCAGCTACCGGGTGACAGCCCGGAAACCGAGCACGACCTGCGGCCGGGCGAGCTGATCACCGAGGTGGTCGTGCCGCGGCTGGACTGGGCGGAGAACTCCACCTACGTCAAGATCCGCGACCGGCAGTCGTACGAATTCGCGTTGTGCTCGGCCGCGGTCGCACTGGACATCCGCGACGGCCGCATCAACGACGCCCGGGTGGCGGCGGGCGGCGTGGGCACGGTGCCCTGGCGGCTGCCCGCCGTCGAGGAGGCGCTGCGTGGCGCACCCGTGACCACCGAAGCCTTCGAGGCGGCCGCGTCCGTGGCCGCCGACGGTGCCCGGCCGTTGTCCGGCAACGCGTTCAAACCGGCCCTGCTGCGGCGGACCATCGTCCGCGCGCTGCGTGAGCTGACCGAGGGGAGCCGCTGATGACCAGCAGGCTGGACGGACCGCTGAAGGTCACCGGACGGGCCAAGTACGGGCTGGACCACAACCTGCCCGGCATGACCTACGGCTATCTCGTGCTCAGCACCATCGCGCACGGTGAGATCGAGGCCATGGACGTCACCGCGGCGAGGAACGCGCCGGGCGTGCTCGCGGTGTACTCGCCGTTCGACCCGCTGCCGCTGAAAACCGCCTCCAGCCCGCTCTTCGGCGAGACCGCGGTTCCGTTGCAGGACACCGAAATCGCCTACTACGGGCAGGCGATCGGCTTTGTCGTGGCGGAAACCTTCGAGCAGGCGCGGGACGCGGCGATGCTCGTCGAGGTCACCTACCGCGAACGGCACGCGCTGACCTCACTGGAAGAAGGCTTGGCCGCCGCGGAGGACGCGCCTCCGGCCAGGGACGGCGCGCCGCCCACGCTGGACATCCTGGCTCCCGGCGTCGAGTCCATTGAGGACGCTCTGGCGGCGAGCCCGGTGGTGGTCGAGGCGACCTACCACACCGCTACCCAGAACCACGCCGCGATGGAGCCGCATTCCGCGGTCGCGGTGTGGGAATCGGGCGAGCTGACCATCTACAGTGGAAACCAGGCCAGCGACCTCCAGGCGGTGGAACTGGCCAGCGCGCTGGGTCTCGAGGTCTCGTCAGTGCACGCGGTGAACCCGTTCGTCGGCGGGGCGTTCGGTGGCAAGGGGCGCACCTCCGCGCCCGCTTTCCTGGCCGCGGCGGCGGCCAGGGCGCTCGACCGGCCGGTCAAGGCGGCGCTGACCAGGGAGCAGGTGTTCACCGCGACGGCGGGCCGGGCCGCCACCGTGCAGAAGATCACGCTCGGCGCGGACACCGGCGGCACGCTGATCGCGCTGCGCCACGACTCGTGGTGCACCACCGGGATGGATCGGTCCTTTGTGGAACCGACCTCGCACGGCACCTCGCGCGAGTACTACGCCACCCAGAACCTGGCCATCAGCCAGAAGATCGTGCCGCTGAACGTGCCGCCGACCACCTTCATGCGCGCACCCGGTGAGGCGCCGGGGTCCTTCGCCCTGGAGAGCGCGATCGACGAACTGGCGATCGCCCTGCGGATGGACCCGATCGAGCTGCGCCTGCGGAACAACTCCACCGGCCCGGCGGGCAAGGACCTGGAGTGGTCCAGCAAGCACCTCGACGAGTGCTTCCGGATCGGCGCGGAACGCTTCGGCTGGGCGGACCGCTCACCGGACGGCCGCCGTGACGGCGACTGGCTGGTCGGCGTCGGCGTGGCCTCCGCGTTGTTCCCCGCGCTGCGCTTCCCCGCGACGGTGGGGATCACGCTGCGCGCGGACGACACGGCCGTGGTCGGCACCAGTGGCGCGGACCCCGGCACCGGTCTGCTGACCGTGCTTTCCCTGGTGGGCGGGGAATCCCTGGACATCCCGCCGGAGCGGATCGAACCGCGGCTCGGTGATTCGTCGCTGCCCTCGGGCGGGCTTTCGGGTGGTTCGACCGCAACGGCGAGCGCGGGCACGGCGATCATGGCCGCCACCACCAACGCGATCGACGAACTGCTCGCGCTGGCCGCCGGGCCGTTCGACGGCGCGGAGGTCGCTTACGCCGACGGCCGCGTGCACGGCGGTGGCCGCAGCATGACCTTCGGTGAGGTGCTGCGGGCCACCGGCCGCACCGAGCTGTCGGTGACCGGCTCGTCGGCACCGGGCGAGGAGCTGACCAAGCACGCGTTCAGCTCGTTCGGCGCGCAGTTCTGCGAGGTCCGCGTGCACCAGTGGACGCGGGAAGTCCGCGTTTCCCGCATGCTCGGTGTGTTCGACGCGGGCCGGATCATCAACGAGAAGGCCGCGCGCAGCCAGATCACCGGCGGCATGATCTGGGGCGTTTCGGCGGCCCTGCACGAAGGCCTGGACATCGAGGCCAGCGGGCGGCTGGCCAACGCCGACTTCGCCAGCTACCTGCTGCCGGTGAACGCCGACATCCCCGAGATCGACGTGCACTTCGTCGAATACCCGGACACGCTGCACAACGCGGTGGGTGCCCGTGGGCTCGGGGAAATCGGCATCGTCGGCATGGCGGCGGCGGTGGCCAACGCCATTCACAACGCCACCGGCATCCGGGCGCGCCGCCTGCCGATCACCATCGAGGACCTACTCGACGAGCGGTAGGACCGGCAACCGCGTCACGTCGGCCACGATGTGGGTAGGGTGCTCGGCAGCCAGTTCCGTCCTGGTCTGCGCGCCGCTGAGCACCCCCACCACCATCGCGGCGCCGGCGGCCCGGCCCGCCTGGATGTCCAGCGCGGTGTCCCCGGCGGTGAGCACCTCACCGGGATCGGTGACGCCGGTCAGCTCCATCGCGCGGTGGATCATCAGCGGCAGCGGGCGCCCACCACCGGCTTCCACCGCGCACACCACGGCGTCCACGTGCTCCCCGGCCCGCCAGCCGACCGCGGCCAGCAGCGGATCGGTGATCTGCCGGTCGAACCCGGTGGTCAGCACCACCCGGACACCCGCCTCGCGCATGGCCTGAAGTGCTTGCGGCACACCGGGAATCGGCTTCGGCGGCTGGGCTTCGTAGGCGGCGCGGAGGCTGGTCACGAACCGGTCGTGCAACCGCTCCACCGAAGCCTTGTCGCCGGTCAGCGCGGCGAGCGCCTCCCGTTTGTCCGCGCCCATCCACCGGCGGATCTCGGCTTCCGGTGCGGGAGCGCCGTGCTCGGCGACCACGTCGGCGAGCACGCGGTAGACCTGGTTGTCCTCGGCGACGGTGGTCCCGGCGATGTCGAGGGCGGCGAGCTTGATCACGAGCCGCTCCCCAGGCGCCGCCGCACGAGCGCGGACAGCTGGTCGACCAGCACGATCAGCACCAGCACCACCAGGATGTGGGTGAGCATCTGGTCGAACCGGAACAGCTTGATCGACTGGTTGATCAGGAACCCGATGCCACCGGCACCGACCAGGCCCAGCACCAGTGACGACCGCACGTTCACGTCGAACCGGTAGAGCAGCAGGCCGAACAACTGCGGCGTGACCAGCGGCAGCAGCGCGTGCGTGGCCACCTGCGTGCGGCTCGCGCCGGTCGAGCGGACCGCCAGCGCGGGTCCCGGATCGGCGTCCTCGATCGCCTCGGCCCACAGCTTGCCCATCACGCCGACGTTGTGGAACACCAGCGCCAGTACCCCGGGGAACGGCCCGAGCCCGACGGCGGTGACGAAGATCAGCGCGAAAACCACCTCCGGCACCGCGCGCAGGAACGACAGCAGCGAGCGCGCGGCCTGGTAGATCCAGCCGGACGGGGTGGTGCCGCGGGCCGCGAGCAGCGCCAGCACCAGCGCGAACGGCACGGACAGCGTGGTGCCGAGCAGGCCGATCCACAGGGTGACCAGCGCGCCTTCGAGCGACGGCCCGAGCACGTCCCAGCTCAGGTCCGGCGGGATCGCCTCACTGAGGAATCCGGCCATGCCGGTCCAGCCGTCGGCGAGCGCGCCGGGCGAGAATTCCGTGGCGTCCCAAGCGATCACGTGCACCACAACCAGCGCGGCGATGAGCACGCCGGCGCCGAGCAGCACACGCGGGCGCCGGGGTTTGGGCGGCACCGGCAGCCGCCGCACCGCTTCCTGAGTGGTCATGAGGTGGTCTCCAGCACCGGGTACGAGTAGAGGGAGCCGACCGGTTGGCCGGGGTCGCCGTCGAGCACCACGTGCCCGTCGCGCAGCCCGACGATCCGGTCCGCGTGCCGGGCGGCCAGTTCCGGCTGGTGCAGCACGGCCAGCACGGCGAGGCGTTCGGCGTGCGCGAGTTCCGCGAGCAGCGCCAGCACCTGCTCGGCGGCGGCCGGGTCCAAAGCGGACACCGGCTCGTCGGCGAGCAGCACCCGGGACCGCTGGCACAGCGCCCGCGCGACGGCGACCCGCTGCTGCTGGCCGCCGGACAGGCTGCCCGCCCGGTCGTGCGCGCGATCGGCGAGGCCGACGCGGTCGAGGCAGGCCATCGCCTCCTCCCGCACCGCACGCGGGAACAACGCGGGCACCAGCGATTCACGCAGCGGCAGGCGGCCGAGCGCGCCGGCGCACACGTTGTCGAGCACGCTGCGCCGCCGCACCAGGTGGATCTGCTGGAAGATCAGCGCGACGTCGAGTCGGCCGCGTTCGCGACCGGACACGGTGACCGCGCCGGTGTGCGGCACCAGCCCGGCGGCCGCCCGGAGCAGGGTCGACTTGCCGGAACCGTTGGCCCCCAGCACGGCCAGCAGCTCGCCCTCGGCGACGGTGACGTCGGCTTCGTGCAGCACCTGGCGGTCGCCGAAGTGCACGGAAATGCCGGACAGCGCGAGCATCAGGCGTCCGCCTCGGTCAGGCCCAGCTTGTCGGCCAGCTCGAACAGCGGCTGGTAGGTGGTCTGGTCCACCGGGACCAGCGGGCCCGGCGGGGAGACGTCGAGCAGCGCGCCGATCTCGCCGATCGCGGCGGGCGGCAGGCCGAGCAGGGCGTCGCGGATGGCGGTCTTGGTGGCCGGGTCCAGATCACCGCGCACGGTGACCGGGTCGTTCGGGATCGGCGCCGACTGCCAGATCTTGCGGAAGCCCGCCGGGTTGAAGGTGCCCGCGGTGGTCGCGCTGTTCTCCTGCTGGGAGTTGATCTCCGCCGCGTCCACCTTGCCGTTGGCCAGCGCCAGCAGCGCTTCGGGATGGCCGCCCGCGTAGTCGATCCGGACGTCGGATTCGGCGAGGCCCGCGTCGCGCAGCGCCTGCCGCGGCAGCGCGTCACCGGAGGTGGATCCGACCGAACCCAGCGCGAGCGACTTGCCGCGCAACTCCGCGACGGTGGTCACCGGCGAGTTCGCGGGCACCCAGATCGCGGCGGTGTAGCTGGACAGCTTCCCGGTCGCGTCACCGAACGACGCGACCGCCTCGGCCTTGGCGCGGCGGTGGGCGAAGACGTAACCGAGCGGGCCGAAGATGCCCACGTCGAGCTTGCCGTTCTCCATCGCGAGCACCTCGGCCGAGTAGTCCTCGGTGACGGTCAGCTCGACCGGGCAGGACAGCGCGGTGGACAACGAGTTGGCGAGCACCTGGGCGGCCGGGGTGAGCCGGGCGGGGTCTTCGAACGGCTCGACGCCGAACCGGATGCGGCCGTCCGGGCAGGACGGCGAGGCGGACGAGTCTTCCGGTGCGCCACACGCGGTGGCCACGAGGGTGAGGCTGACGAGCGCGGCGAGCGCTCCGCGACGGATGAACACAGCGGGCTCCTGGGGGGGGTTCTGCTCGGGGGTGTGCCCAGACCGTCGCAGGCCACCGCCCGGGGGTCAACGACCTGTATTGACAAGTCATTCAGTGTTCATCTGCGGATTTCCCCGTGTATGTGGAGTTGCTGGGTGCACTTGTCCAGTCATGCTGGGTAAGGTGGCCGGCATGGCTCCCCTGCACCGGTCCCTCGCCGCCGAACTCCGCCGCCGCATCCGCGAGGGTGAGCTGGCGGTCGGTGATTCGCTGCCGTCGGAAGCGCAGCTGTGCCAGGAGTTCGGCGCGTCCCGCGGCCCGGTCCGCCAGGCGCTCTCGGCGTTGCGCGACGAGGGCCTGATCGGCGGCGGGCAGGGCAAGCGCGCGGTCGTGCTGGACGCCGTGCCCGCGCAGCCGTTCGAGACCTTCCTGTCGTTCACCCGCCGGGCCGAGCTGACCGGGCACGTGCCGGGGCAGCGGCTGCACGAGATCGCCCTGCGGCACCCGGAGGCGACCGTCGCCGCGGCGCTCGGGGTCGAGCCGGAAAGCCTGGTGGTGCAACTGGTCCGGCTGCGGTTGCTGGACGGCCGGCCGGCGATGCTGGAGCGGATGAACTACACCGAGTCCGTCGGCCGCCCGCTGCTGGAGGCCGATCTGAACGCGGGCTCGATCTACGCCCTGCTGACCGCGCGCGGGGTCGACCTGCACAGCGCGCGGCACACCTTCGACGCGGTGGCCGCGGACGCGCTGGACGCGAAGCTGCTCGAGGTGCCGGAGGGCACGCCGCTGCTGCGGGAGCGGCGGCGGACGGCGGATTCGGCCGGGACGGCGCTCGAATGGTCGGAAGATCGTTACCGTCCGGACGTGGCGACGGTGACCGTCACCAACACGCGGAGTTCACGCCCCACGGTCAACCGGCTCTGAGGGAAGCACGGCCTGCCGCGGCGCGGTCCCCCCGCGGGCGGCGTCGAAGGCGGCGTCGAGCTGGTCGAGCCCGTACCGGCCCTCGACCAGTTCGGCGAACGGGTGGTCGCGGTGGTGCGCGGCCAGGAAGTCGACGGCGGTCTGGAGGTCGGCGGGGCGGTAGTTGTGCACGCCGGTGATCGTGTGGAGGCCGCGGATCAGGCGTTCGGGCTCCACGGACACGGCGGGGCCGGGGAAGACGGATCCGGCCAGCACGGCGGTGCCGCCGATGGCGAGCGCGTCTAGGCAGGTGGCGACCGCTTGGGGCGCACCGGAAAGCTCCACCGCGAGATCGACTTCACCGGGCTTTTCCGTGCTGTCGCGGGTTTCCGCGGCACCGAACCGCCGGGCGAGTTCACGCTTGGCCGGTCCCGGATCGATGACGGTCACGTGCGCTCCCGCGGACGCGGCCATCGCGACGGCGGTGAGGCCGAGCATGCCCGCGCCGGTGACCAGCACCTTCGCCCCGCGCAACTCCTGCCCGGCCAGCGCCGCGGCGACGGTCGCGGTCGCGCAGGCCGCCGGGGCGGCCACCACGTCGGGCAGGCCGTCGGGCACCTCGACGATCGTGGTGCCGGGAACGAGCAGGCAGTGGGAGGCGAACCCGCCGGTCAGCGGGCGCTGTTCGACGAGTTCCTGGTGGCCGTACTTGGTGAGGCGGCGGCATTTCTGAGTGAGGTCGCGGGCGCAGCGGTCGCATTCGCCGCAGGAGGCGGTGACGGACCAGACCACGCGGGCGCCCGGGCGGACCGGGGTGGCCGGTTCGCCGAAGTAGCGGGGCGCGGGGTCGCCGACCGCGAGCACCGTGCCGACCTGCTCGTGCCCGAGCACGCCGGGCACCGGTGAGGGACGGGCACCGGAGACGGTGTGCACGTCGCTGCCGCACACCGTCGCCAGATCGACGCGGACAAGCGCCTCGCCGGGGCCGGGGATGGCGGGGACCTCGGTGGTGACGACGGAGAACGGGGTGCCTACGCCGTTCCAGCGCGCGTAGCGGGCGGTGGTGGTGGGGACGGGGGTGAGCGAGGTGGTCACCTGGGCACACTCGCACAGGTAGGCGGGGCCGGGCAAGGAGATGTATATACAAGCTCGGTAAGGCTGACATGGGGTTACGGGGATGGGAACGGGACCTGACGGGGAGTTGTAAGGAGAGGCCGGGCGGTGGGCGGTTCCGGAGCGCGGCCTCCGACGCGCACGGCGTGGCCCCCCGGTGGGGGCGCCGTCGATGTCACGAATGTGGCTTTCGAGGCATCAAACGTCTCGAAAGCCACATTCGTGACACCTCACCCCGCTCAGCTGAACTGCGGCATGATCTCGTCGTGCACCAGCCGTAGCTGGTCTCGCATGGACGCGACGCCCGGCATTTCCAAGCCCGAGAACGCCTTCACCAGTGCCGCGTCGGTGATGGCCAGGATCAGGTGGTTCACCCCCGCCGAGGTGATTTCCGACTTGATCTTCTCCACGCATTCCGCCGGCGTGCCCGCCACCGACAACCGGTCGGCCAGCTCCGGCGACGTCAGTTCGTAGGCGCGATCGACCCGCCCCTCCCCCACGGCCGCGATGATCTCCGTCAGCTCCGCCGGGTCGACGTTGTTGCGTTCCAGCTGCTCCACCGGCATCGAAGACGCGTAAAGCCCCACCATCGCCCTGGCCGCGTCCTTCGCCGCCTTCGAATCCGGGCCGGTGGCGAAGACGATCCAGGCGCCGAGGTCGAGCGTGTTCACATCCCGCCCCGCGCGCTCGGCGCCGATGCGCACGTTCTCCACCATGTACTCGTACGCCTTCTTCGTATAGCTCAGCGCGTGGTGCACCCCGTCGGAGATCTCGCCCGCCACCTGGAACGACTTCGGCCCGCGCATGGCGCCCAGCTTCACCGGCACCCGCTCCTGCACCGGCCGCGCGAAGGTGAAAAGCCCGTTGTACGAATAGAACTCGCCGTCGTAGGTGATCGCGCCCTCGTCGAGCAGCGTGCGAACCGCGTGATGGGCTTCCTTCATCCGGGTGAGCGGCTTGGTCTTCACCCAGTTGATGCCGTACTGGGCCAGCAGGCCGAAGTTCCCGGAGCCGAGCACGCATTCCGCGCGCCCGCCGGTCAGTTCGTCCAGGGTGGCGGTCGCCTGCGCGATCAGCGACGGCTCACGCAGCGTCACCGCCGACAGGCTGGGCCCGAACCGGATGTTCTTCGTCTTGTCGGCCGCCGCGGCGAACAGCAGCCACAGGTCCTTGTGCCAGGTCTCGTCCGCCGCGTAACAGGCGTGGAACCCCAGCTCGTCGGCGAGCTTGATCGACTCGATCGTGTCGTCGAGCGGGTAGTCGGGCAACATCACGTAGCTGAACCGCATGATCCTCTCTCCCTATCAGGTGTCCAAATTGGACATGACGTGCTTGACCCTGGTGTAGTCCTCCAGCCCGTACATCGACAGATCCTTGCCGTAGCCCGAATGCTTGAACCCGCCGTGCGGCATCTCGGCCACCAGCGGGATGTGCGTGTTGATCCACACGCAGCCGAAGTCCAGCCCCTTCGACATGCGCAGCGCCCGTCCATGGTCCTTCGTCCACACCGACGACGCCAGCCCGTACTCGACGTCGTTCGCCCAGCGCAGCGCCTCCGCCTCGTCGCCGAACCGCTGCACGGTGATCACCGGACCGAAGATCTCCTGCTGCACCGCCTCGTCGTCCTGGCGCAGCCCGGAAACCACGGTCGGCTGGTAGAAGAACCCGGCGGCACCGGTCCGCGCGCCGCCGTTGTCCACGCGTGCGTGATCCGGCAGGCGGTCGACGAAACCCGACACCCTGGCCAGCTGGTCCGGGTTGTTGAGCGGGCCGTAGGCCGCGTCGTCGCCGGTGCCGGTCACCGTGGCGGCGGCCTGCTCGGCCAGTGCCGCGACGAAGTCGTCGTGCACGCGCGGCCCGGCGAGCACGCGGCTGGCCGCCGTGCAGTCCTGACCGGCGTTGAAGAACCCGGCTTCGGCGATGGCCTGCGCGGCCCCGGCCACGTCGGCGTCGTCGAACACGATCACCGGCGCCTTGCCGCCGAGTTCGAGGTGCACGCGCTTGAGGTCGGCCGCCGCGGCGGAAGCCACCTCACGACCGGCGCGCACGCTGCCGGTGATCGACGCCATCGCCGGAATGCGGTGCGAAACCAGCGCGGCGCCGGTTTCCCGGTCACCGCAGACCACGTTGAACACCCCCGGCGGCAGGAACTCCGCGGCCAGTTCGGCCAGGAACGCCGTGCTCACCGGTGTGGTGTCCGAAGGCTTGAGCACCACGGTGTTGCCCGCCGCGAGCGCGGGCGCGAACTTCCACAGCGCCATCAGCGCCGGGTAGTTCCACGGCGTCACCTGCGCGCAGACCCCGATCGGCTCACGGCGGATCCACGAGGTGTGCCCCGCCAGGTACTCACCCGCCGACTTGCCTTCGAGCACCCGCGCCGCCCCGGCGAAGAACCGGAGCTGGTCGAGCAGCATCGGCAGTTCCTCCGACCGCGTCAGCTCCAGCGGCTTCCCGGTGTTCTCGCATTCCAGCGCCAGCAGTTCGTCCGCGCGGCTCTCGATCGCGTCGGCGAACCGCGACAGCGCCAGCTGCCGCTCCCCCGGTGTGCTCTCGCGCCAGGTGGTGAACGCCTCGGCCGCCACGGTGAGCGCCCGGTCCACGTCCTCCGGCCCGGACACCGGCGCCTCCGCGAACACCTCACCGGTCGCCGGATTCACCAGTTCGGCGGTCCGGCCGCTCAGCGCGCCGGTGTACTCCCCGCCGACGAAGTTGCGCACGGTACGGGTCATGCGTTCTCCCCTCCAATCGCGTCACCGGCGACAGCGCCGGAGTTCCGGTAGGGCCGCAGCAGCACGAGCACCAGCACCCCGGCGCCGACCACCACGACCCCGGACAGCAGGGTCAGGTAGTTGTCGTACCAGGGCGCGTCCGGCGTGCGCGGCCACACCATGTTCACCATCGCCGCCACGCCGTAGACCAGCGCCGCGACGGTCACCGGCAGACCCCAGCGGCCGAGCGTGAACGGCCCGGACGGCCGCCAGCCCTTCAGCCTGGCGCGCAGCGCGGCCAGCACCACCATCTGGAAACCGAGGTAGATGCCGAGCACGGCGAACGAGATGATCTTCGTGGTGGCGTCCTCGGAAATCCCGGAGCCGAGCACCACCAGCGCCGGGACCACCGCGGCCAGCACCAGCGCGGACGGCGGCACGCCGCGAGCACGGGAAAACCGGGCCAGCAAGCGACTTCCGGGCAGCATGCCGTCCCTGGCATAGGAGTAGACCAGCCTGCTCGCCGCCGCCTGCAGGCTCAGCGCGCACGACAGGAACGAGATCAGCACGATGCCGAGCACCACGCGCGAACCCCACTCGCCGAACGCCGTACCGAGCACAGTGGACACCGGATCGGTGTCGGCACCCGAGATGACCGCGCCGAAGTCCGGCACCGACAACACCAGCGCCAGGCAGACGAAGGTGGCCGCCGCGCCACCGACGTAGATGGTCATCCGCATGGCCTTCGGAATGCGCCTGCTGGCGTCCGGCACCTCCTCGGCGACGTCACCGCAGGCCTCGAAACCGTAGTACTGGAAGATGCCGATCAGGCTCGCCGCCAGGAAAGCCGCGAGGTACGAGCCTTCCGAACCGGCGCCGAAGCTGTCGAACAGCACCCCGAGGCCGTGGTGGCGTTCGGTGAGCAACAGCCAGCCGCCGACCGCGAGCGCGCCGATGATCTCCGTGCTGAACCCGATGATCGCGGCCAGCGCGAGCGCCCTGGTGCCGCCGACGTTGATCAGCGTGGCCAGCCCGATCATCACCAGCGCGCAGACGATGGTCGAGCTGGTGGAGGCTTCGAGGCCGAGCAGCGCGGCGAGATAGGGCCCGGCGCCGTAGGTCACGCTCGCGATGGTCACCAGCAACGCGATCGCGTACACCCAGCCGGTCAGCCACGCCCACTTGCGGCCCCACAGCCGCCGCGCCCACGGGTACAGCCCGCCCGCGAGCGGGTACTGCGAAACGATCTCGCCGAACACCAGCGCCACCAGCAGCTGCCCGAGCCCGACCACGAGCAGGCTCCAGATCATCGGCGGCCCGCCGGCGGCCAGCGACACCGCGAACAGCGTGTAGATGCCGACCACCGGCGACAGGTAGGTGAAGCCGAGCGAGAAGTTCGCCCACAGGCTCATGTCCCGCCGGAACTCCGAGGTGTACCCGAGCGCCGCGAGCTGTTCGTCGTCCGATCCCGTGGCGACCCTGGTCATCGTTCGCGGTCCAGTTCGTCGAGCAGTTCCTGCGCCGACAGCGTTTTCTCCGCCCAGTGCCGGTGCATCCACTCGAGGTGGTCGGCGCGCCCGGCGGCGATGCGCAGGGTGTCCCAGTTCGGGAACTTCTGCTGCCGCACGTGGTCCGACATCAGTTTCGGGTCCACTTCGAAGATGTGCTCGAAGCGCTCCACCGCGACGTCGGTGACCTGGCGGGCCGGTGGCGGGGTGTGCTCGGCGTCGTAGCGGTATCCGGTCATGCGCCCGCTCCCCTCTCGGCGGCGTAGGCTCGCTGGAGCCCGTACTTGCCGGGGTTCATGATGTTGTTGGGGTCCACGGCGCGCTTCACGTCGAGCATCACGTCGTAGCCGCCGCCGAGTTCCAGTGGCACCAGGTCGACTTCGCCTTCGCGGCAGGAACCGTGGCAGGCGCTGATCGAACCGCCCGCGCGCAGCGCCACCGCGGCGATCTCGCGCTTGGCGTCCACCCAGGCCGCCCACGCCTCGTCGCCGAGTTCCTGTTCCCAGATCCCGATGTCGATCTCGGTCAGGTAGTCCACGCCGGTGTTCGCGCTGGTGTAGCAGAACATTCCCCAGTCGTCGAACACGTCGAAGCGCGCGCGGAGGCGCTCGACGATGGCGTGCCATTCGAGCCGGACCCCGGGCAGCTCGGTGTAGTTGATCGCCGCGTCCTCGCAGTGCCAGCTCATCGGCGCGACCTGACCGGAGCGCGTGCGGCCGTGCAGCGGGGTCGCGTACCGGTCGTGCCGCGCGGCCCAGTCACCTTGGGAGATCTCGTCACCGAGGTACCGCGCGCCGCAGTCCTTCGCGATGCGCAGCAAGCGTTTGCCCCCGGCGCGGACCTCGTCCTCGTAACCGTAGGCCACCGCGCACACCAGCGCGCGGACGTCCGCCGGCTGCGGGATGTACGCCTCGTCGTCGCGCCGGAGATAGTCCACTTTCCACTCATCAAAAAGGACAGCCCCGGCGAAGGTGGCGATCCCGGCACGCGCGAGCTGGCCGACGCAGCGGTAGGCGCTGTCGTAGTCGGGAAAAGCCCAGAACGGCGAAAGCTCGGCCTCCGGTTTCGGGAACAGCTTCAAGGTCGCTTCGGTGGCGATGCCCAGCGTGCCCTGGTGCCCCATGAACAGGTGCTTGAGCTGGTATCCGCTGGAACTCTTGGAGATCTTGCGGCCACCGCCGTCACCGAGGTGGATCACCTTGCCGGTGGGCAGCACAAACTCGAAGCTGAGCACCAGATCACGCGAATGCCCGTACCGCGAACCGACCAGCGACCAGCCGCTGGTGCCGATCCGGCCGCCGACCAGCGAGCACGGATAGCTGGCCGGGTCGTCCGGATAGATCAGCCCGTGCTCGGCCAGCACCTCGTTGAGCTTGAGCGCGTTGATCCCGGTGCCCACCGTGCAGGTCCGGTTCTCCAGATCGATTTCCTTGATCTGGTTGAGCCGCTTGACATCCACCACGATGCCGCGGTGTTCGGGCACGGCGCCGTCGGTGAGCCCGGTCCCGCCGTCACGCGGCACGATCGGGATCCGGTGCGCGTTGGCGATGCGCACCACCTCGGCCACCTCCTCGGTGGATCCGGGCAGCACCACCAGATCCGGCACGCGTTCCGGCCACCGGTGCACCGGGAACGGCGCGGGCACCCTGGCGCGGTTGTAGCGTGCGGTCTTCGACGTCAGCACGTGCTCGCCGCCGATGGCGTCGGCCAGTTCGGTGAGCACGCGGTCGGAAAGTTCCGGTGCGATGGTCATGCTCCCCGGCTCCCCCCGACCTCGATGCCGAGCGATTCGGCGAGCAGTTCGTGGATGTCGACCACGTCGATGCGGTGCGCCTCGCCCGCGGCGGACAGCGGCCGCTCGGACCACGGGCACGCCGAGACCAGCGTGTCCACCTCCAGTTCGGCCGCCTTCGCCAGCCGGTTCTCGCTGATCTTCGCGGTGAGTTCCGGTTTCTCCACCGGGAGCCCGCCACCGCCGCCGGAGCAGTACGACCACTGCGTCACGCGGTCGACGTCGTTGAAGGTCAGCCCGGGAATGGACCGCAGGATCTGGCGTGGTTCCTGCCAGACGCCCTTGCGCTTGTTGAGGCGGCAGGGGTCGTGGTAGGTGATCGTGCGCTCGATCGGGATCTCGGGGGTCAGCTTGCCTTCGGTGATCAGCTTCGCCAGCAGTTCGACCACGAGCACGACCTCGATCTCGTAGTCCTCGCCGAAGTAGGCCGGGTAGTCCTCGGTGAAGGTGATGTAGTCGTGCGGGTCGAGCACCAGCACCCGCTTCACGCCGGACGCGCGCCAGTCGGCGAGGTTGTGCTCGGCGAACCGCTTCGCCTGGTCGCGGTAGCCCATTTCGGCGGCCGGGCCACCACAGCACCACTGCTCGCGCATCAGCCCGAACTCGACGCCCGCGCGCTGCAGGATCTGCGCCACCGCACGCGGCACCGAGGTGCGGTAGAAGGCGGCTTCGCAGTCGACGAACAGAATGGTCTCGCCGCCGATGGGGATGTCGAGGCCTGCCGACCAGTCGCGCACGTGTTCCTGGCTGACCGGCACCTCGCCGAGCACGGGCTCGTGGGTGCGCTCGTCGGTGAGCTGGTTCCAGCGCTGGTAACCGGGCTGGTGCACGCCGTTGTCCACGGCCAGCGCGCGCATCTGCTTGACCAGGTCCACCGTGCGGGTGCGGAAGCGGTAGAAGTCGCCGGTGAACAAGGTGTTGGGGCAGCGCAGTTCGCAGGCACCGCACTGGGTGCAGTTGACGTAGTCCTCGGCGACGTCCTCGACGGTCAGCTCGCCCTTTTCCATCGCGACGACGTTGGCGTGGAAGGCCGTCGGCGTCCACGACTCGTTGCGGGTCACCTGCATCACGGGGCAGACCTCGCGGCAGAACTTGTGGCCGGAGGAGAAGCAGTTGTAGCTGGCGTTGCGCCAGTCCGACAGGAATTCGACGGTCACCGGCGAGTGGTGGTGGTCCGGGGCTTCGGTCATGGAGCGGCCTCCCGGGTCGGTGTTCGGGATGTGCGGTTTTCGCGGTTTTGCTGTGAGCGCGGTCACGGTAGGCTTCAAAACATATGACTTCATAGTTCAAAGCGCAAGGGTGGCTGTCGGTCACCCTGACTAGGCTGTGTTGTCTGCCGCGCCTCCGGCACGGCGTGCGAGGTCGCTTCGAGCCGGTGTCTCGACGGGCCGGGCGCCGGCCGCGACCGGCCTTTGGCCTGTCCCGCCGAAACACCGGCGCGACCTCGCGGGCGACTAGGCTGCGAGGTTGACGAATTACCAAGAGTCACCGAGATGCGGAGGAGTGCCGGTGAGCGAACGCGGGGAGTCGGGCACTCCGCGGCACGTGATCTTCGCGCCGCTGGCCGACGGCGGCCGGGTGGACGTGGTCGGCAGGCGGATCAGCGAGGCGATCGGCCTCGGCCTGATCACCGACGGCGAGCAGCTGCCGAGCGAGACCGAGCTGGCCGGCGCGCTCAACGTGTCCACGGTGACCCTGCGCGAGGCGCTGTCCTCCTTGCGCCAGCAAGGATTGCTCGAAACCCGGCGCGGCCGCGGCGGCGGCAGCTTCGTCCGCGCGCCCGCCGACGCGTCCACCGCGCGCCTGCGCAAGCTGCTGCGCGAAACCGGCGTGCACGAACTGCGTGAGATCGGCGACCAGCACGTCGCGGTGGCCGGGACGGCGGCCAGGCTCGCCGCCGAGCGGGCCTCCGCCGACCACCTCGGGCGGCTGCGCGACCTGATCGACCAGCTCGCCGAGGCGACCACGGTCGGCGAAAGACGGCGCGCCGACGGCCGGTTCCACATCGAGATCGCGGCCGCGGCCCAGTCGACCCGGCTCACCCGGCAGGAGATCGACCTGCAGGGCGAGATCGGCGAGCTGCTGTGGATCCCGCTCGGCGAGGCCGTGCACCTCGACGAGGCGGTCGAGCAGCACCGCGAGATCCTCGACGCGATCGAGGCGCACGACGGCGAGCGGGCGCGCGCGGCCACCGAAGCGCACATCGAGCACGGCATCGCCAGGCTCATCGAATTCCATCTGCAGCTTGCCCAGCGCTGAGGCCTTACCCTGGGAGCACTCAGTGCCGGGAACGTGTTCTGGAGGCGCCGTGGCCAACGCGCAGGAGCTGGACGACCGCGTCGCCGCCACGCGGGTGGAGACCCTGTTGAACGAGGTTTTCGCCGGGGTCGGCGCGCTGGCCGCGCGGGTGGTCGCCCTCTACGAGCGGGCGAGCGCCGAGGGGCGCGCGCCGAGCACCGCCGACCTCGCCGCCCTGCGCCCGATCATTCTCGAGCACCTGCGCGGCCCCGGTCCCGCGCTCGCGGGTACCGGCGTGATCATGGCGCCCGGCCTGCTGGCCGACGAGCCGCGCTGGCTCGAGTGGCTGCGCCTGCCGCTCGGCTCGGACGAACCGTGCCCGCTGTCGGTCGACCTCGATCCGCACAGCGTCGCCGGGTACGAGTACACCTCGACCGAGTGGTTCGCCGCGCCCCGGCGCAGCGGGCGGCGCGTGGTCGTCGGGCCGTACGTCGACTACGCGGGCACCGACGAGTACATCCTCACCTTCGCCGAGCCGATCCGGTCGGGCGAGCGGTTCCTCGGGGTCGCCGCCGCCGACATCCGCGCCGGGGACTTCGAGCAGGCGATGCTGCCGGTGCTCGACGCCACCGCACCCCGCGCGGCACTGGTCAACGCCTTCGGCAGGGTGATCGCGTCGAACTCCCCGGAGACCCTGCTCGGCCTGCTGGCGCCGGAGGCGAGGCAGGAGCGCCCGCTCCCCCGCGGCGGGGAATGGGCCGACTGCGACGGCCTGCCCTGGTCCATCCGGACCGTCTGAAACTGCTATGGTCGAAGCACATCCCCGATCCAGGAGCGTTGACGTGGCAGGTGAAGACGACATCTCCGGGTGAGTTCCGGAGTTCGCGAGCCGCCGGCTGAGCACAGCCGCGTGGCCGCTTTTGTCGTCCACCAAACCCTTCCGGGCACTTCCGTTGTCCCGCCACACCTTCGCCGAGGTCCGCTCCATGTCCGACGCCGCCGTCGTCTGCACCAACCTGTCCTTTTCCTGGCCCGACGACACCCCCGTGTTCGACCGGCTCTCCTTCTCCGTACCCGGTGGCCGCACCGGGCTCGTCGCCCCGAACGGCGCTGGGAAGTCCACTTTGCTCAAGCTCGTCGCCGGTGAACTGCGGCCGTCGTCCGGCACCGTCACCGTCGACGGTGTGCTCGGTTACCTGCCGCAGGACCTGCCGCTGACGCGGGACCTGACCGTCGCCGAGGTGCTCGGGATCGCGCCGGTGCTGCGTGCGCTGGAGGCCATCGAATCCGGTGACACCGACGAAAAGCACTTCACCACCATCGGCACCGACTGGGACGTCGAAGAACGCACCCGCGCCCAGCTGGCCCGGCTCGGCCTCGGCGAGCTGGCGTTCGACCGCGGGCTGGCCACGCTCAGCGGCGGGCAGGTGGTCTCGCTCGGGCTGGCCGCCCAGCTGCTCAAGCGGCCCAGCGTGCTGCTGCTCGACGAGCCCACCAACAACCTCGATCTCGGGGCGCGGCACCAGCTCTACGACGTGCTCGACGACTGGCACGGCTGCCTGCTGGTGGTCAGCCACGACCGCGCGCTGCTCGACCGCATGGACCGCATCGCCGAGCTGGACCGCGGGGAAATCCGGTTCTACGGCGGCAATTTCACCGAGTACGAGCAGGCCGTCGAAGCCGCGCGCGAGGTCGCCGAGAAGAACATCCGCAACGCCGAGCAGGCCGTCAAGCGCGAGAAGCGCGAAATGCAGCAGGCACGCGAGCGGGCGGCGCGCCGGGCGAGCAACGCGTCGCGCAACCTCGGCAACGCCGGGCTGCCGAAGATCTTCGCCGGGACCATGAAGCGCAACGCGCAGGAGTCGGCGGCGAAGGCCGACGGCACGCACGGCGCCCGGCTCGACGCCGCCAAGGCCAAACTGGACCAGGCCGAACGCTCGCTGCGCGAGGACCAGAAGATCGCGCTGCAGCTGCCGCGGACC
The DNA here is from genome assembly GCF_003312875.1 of Amycolatopsis albispora. Classification (NCBI taxonomy): domain Bacteria; kingdom Bacillati; phylum Actinomycetota; class Actinomycetes; order Pseudonocardiales; family Pseudonocardiaceae; genus Amycolatopsis; species Amycolatopsis albispora. The sequence goes on along the minus strand of NZ_CP015163.1, from coordinate 760,949 downwards.
GCCGTGCCCGCCGGGCGCACGCTCTTCACCGGTGAGCGCCTGAAAGTGCGGGACCTGTTCGGTGCCAACGGCATCGACCTCACCATTCGCGGTCCCGAGCGGATCGCGCTGACCGGTGGCAACGGCACCGGCAAGTCCACACTGCTGCGGATCGTGCACGGCGAGCTGACCCCGGACAGCGGTGCCGTGCGGCGGGCCGACGGCCGGATCGCCTACCTGTCCCAGCGGCTCGACCTGCTCGACCCCGGCCGCACGGTGGCCGAGAACCTCGCCGCGGCGGCGCCGGAGATGCTGCCGGCGGACCGGATGAACCTGCTGGCCCGCTTCCTGTTCCGCGGGCCGCGGACGCAGCTGCCGGTCGGCGTGCTCTCCGGCGGGGAACGGCTGCGTGCCACGCTGGCCTGCGTCCTGTTCGCCGAACCGGCCCCGCAACTGCTGCTGCTCGACGAGCCGACCAACAACCTGGACCTGGTCAGCACCGGGCAGCTGGAAAGCGCGCTGAACGCCTACCAGGGCGCGTTCGTGGTGGTCAGCCACGACGAACCGTTCCTCGCGGCGATCGGCGTTCAACGCAGGCTGCGGCTGGAAAACGGTGACCTGGCCGAGGCGTGACCGCTCAGATCCGGTCCCCGCGCAGGATCGCCTGGTGGACGCCGCCGACCAGGTCGCTCGGCTCGACACCGAGGTCGTCCACCAGGCGGCGGCGCAGGCGCGTGAACACACCGAGCGCGTCGGCGCGGCGGCCGCTGCCGTACAGGGCACGCATCAGCAGCGCGGCCAGCGGCTCGCTGTGCGGGTGCTCCGAGGTCAGCGCGGACAGCTCGCCGATGGCCTCGGCGTACCGGCCCAGCCGCACCTGGCAGTCCAGCTTGCCTTCCAGCAGCGCGATCCGGCGTTCGGTGAGCCGCCGCCGCTCCCCTTCGGCGAACGGCCCGGGCAGCCCGGCCAGCGGCTCACCGCGGAACAACGCCAGCGCACTGGCGTACCGGCCGACCGCGGCGGCCAGGTCCCCGGACCGCCGGAGCCCGGCCGCCTCGACGGCCAGCTCGGCCAGCCGCGCCGAATCGACCCGCACCCCGGCACCGGCGAACCGGTAACCACCGCGGTCCCGGCCGATCACCGAATCCGGCCCGGCGCTGCGCAGGCACCGGCGCAGCCGGTAGACGTAGACCGGCACGACCTTCGCGGCCGGCGGTTCCATGCCCCACACCGCGTCGAGCAGCTCGTCGCGGCTGACCGTCACGTCCGGCCGGAGCGCCAGCGCGGCCAGCAGCGCCTGCTGCCGCACCGGGCCCAGGTCCACCGGCTCCGAATCGTGCCAAGCCCGTAGCGGGCCGAGCACGGAAAGCCGCAACGGCGGCGTGTGCTGGGGCTCGTCGTCGAGCCCCAGCCTCGCCACGATCCGCCCCAACTCGGTCCGCACGGCGACCTCGGCGATGGACAGTTCGACCGCGATCTCCGCGGTGGACAGGCCACGGCCGACCGCGCGCAGCACCCCCCGCTCCCTCGGGGTGAGCAGCTCACGCGGGGCCGTGCCGGATGATGCGGTGGTCAGCGCCATGCCCCAGAGCGTGCCGATCCGGGCGACGGCCTGGCCAGGCCGTGCACCGGCCATCTGTGGCCGGTGGCCACCGGCCTGGCCGGGCCGGTCAGTCGCTGACCGGCGTGAACCCGGCGCCGGGCGCGTCCGGGCCGCGGGTGGCGATGTCGTCGAGAATGTTCTTCGCGCTGGTGAAGATGAACGGCGGCATGGTCAGCGCCACCCGCGTCACGATGCCCGCCCACTCGGTGGCCGTGCCGTCGTTGCGCGCGACGACCAGCGGCCCGCCCGAGTCACCCGGCATGTTCACCGCGAACGACGCGATCAGCCCGCCGGCGTTCGAACCGACCAGCCCGCAGGTCTTGCCGGTGGTGCGCCCGTCCTTGCACACGTTCGACCCCACCGCGGGCAGGCCGCCGTCGAGCACCTTGTCGATCCGCAGCGCCGGGCCGTTGGCACTCAGCGTCACCTTCGCCGGGTCGAACACGATCACCGCGTAGTCGTGGAAGGCCTGCTCCTGCGACACGAACGCGTACTTCCCGATCGGCCCCAGCTCCCGCTTGCCCGGGAAGTAGACGTCGTCACCGCCGTAGCAGTGCGCGGCGGTGATGCCGACCAGCCTGCCCGCGTTGTCCGTGCCCACCGGCCCGAGCGTGCACAGCGTCACGCCGGCGCCGTGGTCCATCTGCAGCCCGTTGGTCACCACCACCCGGTCCTGGGCGGCCGCACCCGGCACCACCGCCAGGCCCAGCGCCGCCACCGCCGCGGCCACCCAGGCCCAGCGCGCTCCCCGTCTCACCATGGTTTTCCCTTCGTTCCGGCGACCGCCGTCGGCCGCGGCGCAAACCTAGGCGCAAGCGATGAAATCCTGACTACGTCGTGATTTTTGCGCCTTGACGCTCCCGGCGGTGCGCTGGTGAGGTAACAGGTCTACTGGGAGGTGTGATGGCGACCAATCCGAGGGACAAGCTCACCTACACCGAACCGATCGCCGTCGGCGAGATCACCGTCGGCGCCCCGCCGGACCAGGTGTACCGGCTGGTCAGCGACCCGGTGGCGATGGCGGACTTCGCCGAGGAGTTCTACCGGGCCCGCTGGATCCGCGGTGCCACCGAGGCCGCGGTCGGGAACTGGTTTTCCGGCAGCAACCGGAACGGCTGGCGCCGCTGGGTCACCCACGCCGAGATCACCGAGGCCGAGCCGGGCCGCCGCTTCGCCTACCGCGTGCGGACCCCGTTCTTCGTGCCGATCTCCCGGTGGGAATACGACCTCCAGCCCGACGGCGGCGGCTGCCGCCTGAAGGTGACGAACTGGCTGCGGGTGCCGCGCTGGTTCGTCCCGTTCGCCATCTTCATCACCGGCGAGCCGGACCGCGCCGGCACGAACAGCGCCAACATCGCCATCACCCTGTCCCGGCTCAAGGCACACGCCGAGTTGCAGGCCGCTTCCTAGCTCCACGGCAGCCTGAGACCGCTCCCAGTGCCACACCGGCTGCCCGGTATGTTCACCTTGCGCGGTTTGACAGGGTGAGGTGCGGGTGGCGGGCGAAGCGATGCGATCGCTGGGCAGCTTCGGCCGCCGTTATGCCGTCGCGGTGCGCCTCGCGCCCCTCCCGCTCATCGCCGTCATCGCGCTGCTCCGGACCTCGGACGGGCAGTTCGCCGCCACCGCGCTGGTCGACGCCGCCGCGGTCGCGTGGACCTGCGGGCAGGCCTGGTGGCTGCGGCGCCGCGGTGGAGTCCCGGTCGCGCTCGACGCCGCCGTGCTGATCGGGCTGTGCCTGAGCGTGTTCTGGACCGGGGCGGTGGCGGACGGCAACACCGGGTGGCTCCGGCTGCTGGTCATCTTCGCCTGCGTGACCTGGCAGTGGCACACCGCGACGGTGCCCGGGCTGGCCGCCGCGCTGGTGTGCGGCGGCTCGATGCTGGCCATCTTCACCACGGCCGGGCTGAAGCCGACCTTCTCGGAGATGTGGGTGCCGGCGATGGCGGTGCTGTCCAGGGCGACCTGGATCCTGGTCACCCGCGCGGCCGAGCGTGCCGACCGGCTGGCCGCCGAAGCCGAACGGGCGCGCCGCGAAGCCGCGGTGGCGGCGGCCGTGCGTGCCGAGGAACGGGAACTGGCGAACTCGCTGCACGACACCGCGGCCACCACGCTGCTGATGGTCGGCACCGGGCAGGTCCCGCCGGACGCGGACTGGGTGGCTCCGCAGGCTCGCCGCGACCTGGCCCGGCTGCGGTCCACCGACGAACGTCAGGAGCGGGCCGACCTGGTGGAGCTGCTGCACGCCGATCTCGACGCCACGCAGCTGACCGTGGACCTGGACGCGCCCCCGGAGCTGCCACTGCCGTTCGACGCGGCCAGCGCGATCGCCGGTGCCACCAGGGAAGCGCTCAACAACGTGCGCCGCCACGCCGGAACGGATCGCGCGCGGATCCGGGTGGACGGTGGTCCGCGGGGGCTGCTGGTCGAGATTTCCGACCACGGCAAGGGATTCACCACCACCGGCGAGACCCCGGTCGCCCGCCGGGGCCTGCGTGAATCCGTGCACGGCCGGATGACGCGGGCAGGCGGCCGCGCCACCATCACCTCGGCGGCGGGCGCGGGCACCGTGGTCCGCCTGGAATGGCGGCCCGGCCATGGCTGACACCACCAAGGCGCAGCTGCACCGCGGCCTCCGGATCGCCACGCTGCTGGTCGCCGTGCTGACCGTGGACGTGCTTGGCCTGGTCAACCTGCTGCGGCACCTGGGTTCCCACGACGTGCCCGCGGCGCAGTTCACCGCACTCGCCCTGCTGACCGCGGTGCTGGCCACCGAGCTGGTGCAGGTGCTGCGGCGGCGGCCGTGGGGTGCGCTCCGGTGGCCCGCCATCGCCGTGGTGCTCGCCGCTTCCGCGCTGTCGTACCTGACGCTGCCGGACGACCGGATCGCGAGCACGGTGGACTGGCTGTTCGGCGCGGCGAACTGGGCGGGCGTGGTGGTGCTGCTCGACCGTCCATTCCGGACGATGCTGGCCTTCCTGGTCACGCACGAGGCACTGGCGCTGACGAACCTCCTGCTGTTCCACGACGTGACCGAGCGGTCACTGGCGCGGTTCGCCACCGGTTCGGTGACCGTGCTCGGTTTCCCGTTGTGCATCGCGGTGGTGGCCGCCGTGCTGGGCCGGATCGCCGCGCAGGCCGACGAAGCCGCGAGAAAGCTGGAACGGGTGCGCACCGCGGAAGCCGTCGCCACGGCCGCGCACCGGCGGCGCAGCCAGCGGTTCGCGGAACTGGCCGCCACCACCGTGCCGCTGCTGGAAGGGCTCGCCGAAGGTTCGCTGAAACCGTCGGACCCCTTGGTGCGGCGGGATTCCGCGATCGAGGCGGCCCGGATGCGCCGCCTGTTCGCCGAGACGGACACAGTGGACAATCCGCTGCTGCACGAACTGCGGCACTGCGCCGATGTCGCGGACCGCAAGGGGGTCGAGGTCGAGCTGGACGCGCGCGGGCAGTGGCCGGTGCCGCCGGTCGCGGTCCGGCGCGACCTGACCGACGCCGCGCTCACCGCGCTCGCGACGGCGGATTCGTGGGCGCGGGTCACCGTGGTGGGCAGCGCCGAGCTGGTGTCGGTCAGCGTGGTGGCCGACTGCGCCGCCGCGATCGCGACGGAACCGGTCAGCGACGGCGTGCGGGTGGAAACCTTCAGCGGCAACGGCACGGTCTGGATGGAGGCCCGATGGGAGCCGAGCTGATCACGGCGGTGATCGTGGACGATCACGCGGCGATCGCCGCCGGGGTGCGGTACTGGTGCGAGCAGGCCGATCCGCCGATCCGGCTGGTCGACGCCGGTGACCGCCTCGCCGCGGTGTGGACCGGCGAGGGCGCCGAGGCCGACGTGGTCATCTTCGACCTGGAGCTGGTGCCGGGCAAGCCGGAGTTCGGCGAACTCCGCCGGTTGGTCGACAGTGGACGGCGCGTGGTGGTGTATTCCCAGCATTCCGACGACCTCACCGCGATCAAGTGCATCGATCTCGGCGCGCTGGCGTACCTGACCAAGCGCGAGGGGCCGGAGCACCTGGTGCCCGCGATCCGGGCCGCCGCCGACGGCCTCGGATACACCGCGCCCTCGCTGTCCGGCGCCCTCGCGGCCGACGAAACCCCGGACCGGCCACGCCTTTCGCCGCGCGAAACCGAGGTGCTGCGCGCGTGGTTCGCCTCGTCCTCCAAGGAACTCGTCGCCGCGAAACTGCACATCACGGTCAAGACCGTGGACACCCACATCGCGCGCGTGCGGGTGAAGTACGCCAACGCCGGACGGGCCGCGCGCACCAAGAGCGAGCTGGTCACGCGCGCCCTCGACGACGGGGTGATCACGCTGGCCGAACTGAACGAGGCGGGGTGGTGACCGCGGCGAGCGTCCGCCGGATCGCGTCGCCCCGGTCCGGCGGGCTGTCCGGCCGGACCAGTTCGGCCATCACCCGCAGCGCCAGCGGCAGGCCCGCGCAGAGTTCGGCGAGATCGGTGGTGCCGACCGCTTCGGCGTGCTCGCCGAGCAGTTCCCGCAGCAACCCGGCCGCGTCCGGCCCGGACAGCGCGCCCAGCCTGATCCGGTGCGCGCCGTACCGCACCACCAGCCCGGCCAGCGCGTCCCGGCTGGTCACCAGCGTGCGGCAGGCGGGCCCGCCCGGCAGCAGCGGGCGGACCTGCTCGGCGGTGCCCGCGTTGTCCAGCAGCACCAGCATCCGGCGGCGGTCCACCAGCGTGCGGAAGGCCGCCGCCCGCTCGTCGAGGTCGTCGGGAATGGCCGACCGGTCCACGCCGAGTGCACGCAGGAACCCGGCCAGCGCGTCGGTGGGCGCGACCGGCTTGTCCTCGTAACCACGCAGATCCACGTAGAGCTGCCCGTCGGGGAACCGGTCACGCACCCGCTGCGCCCAGCACACGGCGAGCGCGGTCTTGCCCACGCCCGGCGTGCCGGTCACCACGGAAAGCGCGCTCGGCGCGTCCTCGGCCAGGAGGCCGTCCAACTCGCCGAGTTCGGCGTGCCTGCCGGTGACCGCGCCGATGCCGGCCGGGAGTTGCGCGGGCACCGCCCTGGCCACCGGAGCCGGTTCGATGAGCACGCGGCGTTGCAGGTCACGCAGCACCGGTCCGGGTTCCAGGCCCAGCTCGGCCTGGAACACCTGCCGCGCGTGGCGGTACGCCTCCAGCGCCTCCGCGCGGCGCCCGGCCCGGTGCAACGCGGTGACCAGCAGTTCGTGCAGCCGCTCCCGCAGCGGGTGCGCCCGCGCCAAGCCGGTCAGCTCCCCGATGACCGCCTCGTGCAGGCCGCAGTCCAGCTCGGCCTGGTACAGCGCTTCGATCGCGGTGAGCCGGAGGTCGGTGAGCCGCCGCGCCCAGTCCGCGAGCACCGGCACGTCCGCGTCGCCGAACGCGGTGCCGTACCACAGCACCAGGGCCGCGCGCAGGGATTCGACCGCGCGCTGGGGTTCCCGGCGCGCGACCGCGATCCCGGCGCGGGCCAGTGCCTCGAACCGGTCCGCGTCGACCTCCCCCGGCCGCACGCGCAACCGGTACCCGGCCGGCCCGAACGACAACCGCTCCGGCTCGTCGAGCACCGCGCGCAGCCGGTGGATGTGCAGTTGCAGCTTCTTCGGCGCCCGTGGATCCGGGCGCTCCCCCCACAGCGCGTCGATCAGCACATCCACCGGCACCGGACGGCCGCGGCGTGCCAGCAGGATGCCGAGCAGCGTGCGCCGCAACCTGCCGGACAGCACCTCGGTCCGCCCGCCGAGCCGGACCTCCACCGGCCCCAGCACCCGGAACTCCATCCGGCCCCCACCCCTCGGCCCGCCTGCCCCCTCGGTCACGGGGACCATTCCAGCGGTCCGGCCGGTGGTGTGGTGTCAGGCGTTCACCGGACAGCCGGTCAGTCGCGGGTGGCGTCCAGCCAGTCCTGGTAGAACGGCGGCATGTCCGAGGCGCGGGAGGTGAACTCGGCGGCGCGCTTCTCGCGGAACGCGGCCACGCCTTCCTCGCCGTCGCCGATGCTGGTGTAGAACATCGCCAGCGAATCCACCCGGTGCGCGTCCGCCGGATGCGGGCGGGCCGCGTTGCGCCGCATCATCTGCCGGGTGAGCGCGGTCGCGACCGGTGACCGCCCGCGCGTCCACCGGTCGGCCAGCGCCCTGGCCGCGTCGAGCAGCTCGCCGGGCTCGACCACCTGCCGCACCAACCCGGCTTCGCGGCTCTCGGCCGCGTCGAGGATGTCGGCGCTGTAGGCGAGGTCGAGCGCGGTGGGCAGGCCGACGATCCGCGGCAGGAACCAGGTCGACGCCGCCTCCGGCACCACCCCGAGCCGCCCGAACACCAGCCCGATGCGCGCGGTGGTGGCGGCGATCCTGGCGTCCATGGCCAGCGTCATGGTGGCGCCGATGCCGACCGCCGCGCCGTTGATCGCGGCGATCACCGGCTTGCGGCAGTCGTGGATGGCGAGCGTGACCCGCCCGCCGGTGTCGCGGATCCGGGCCAGGTCCGGATTGTCGAGATCGTCCATGTCGGTCAGCGTCGGGGTGCGCTCGGCGTCCAGGCCGAACACGTTCCCCTCGCCACCCAGGTCCATCCCCGCGCAGAACGCCCGCCCGGCGCCGGTCACGATCACCGCGCGCACCTCGTCGTCCGCGTTGACCTCGGTGAACGCGGCCTCCAGCTCGTCGGCCATGGTGACGGTGAACGCGTTCAGCCGGTCGGGCCGGTCGAGCGTGATGGTGAGGATGCCGTCGCTGACCTCACGGGTGATCGTGGTCGTGCTCATCGCTTTCCTTTCGCCGCGGTCACCCCCACCATCGCAGTGCCGCCGCGGCGCTGTCCTCCGGGGCAGTGTCGTGTCACGAATGTGGCTTTCGAGACGTTTGGCGTCTCGAAAGCCACATTCGTGACACTGCTGCCCACCGCGGTGACCTGGTCAGCTCCGATCCCCATCCGGCCGGGCCGGTGCTGTGGGTTCCTCGGTGACGGGCTCGGCGAGTACCCAGCCGCCCCGGCGGCGGCGCACGAGCAGGTAGTAGACCACCGCCAGCAGCGCGATGCCCGCGGTGACCAGCAAGCTGGGTCGTCCGATCTCCGGGTCGCGGGCGTTCTGGTACAGCACAAAACCGAGCGCGGCCAGCGCCAGCACGGGCGCGACCGGGAACCACGGCATCCGGTACCGGGCGTGCGCGGTGGCCCCCGACCGCCGTCCGGCGATGGCGCCGAGGCACAGCGCCGCGTACACCACCACGATCGCGGTGCTGGTGACCACCAGCAGCACCTGTTCGTCCACAAAGCACAGCACGGCGGCCACCACGCCGGTGCCGATGGTGGCCACCCACGGCGTGCCGAACCGGGGGTGCACCTTCGCCAGCGCGCGGTTGACCGGCGCCGGCCACGCGCGGTCGCGGCCACTGCTGAACACCAGCCGTGAGCTGATCAGCACGATCGCCAGCACCGCGTTGATGATCGCCAGCGCGACCGCCAGGCTGACGACGGTGTCGAGCGTGCCGCCACCCCGTTCGGTGACGAAGTGCGAAAGCATGTTCGGCGCGGAGAACAACGCACCGAGGTCCGCCGAGCCGAGCAGCACGGCGGTCACCGGGACCAGCTCGGCGAGCACCGTGATGCCCAGTGCGAGCAAGATCGCGCGCGCCACCCCGCGCCCGGCGTCCTGCGTCTCCTCACCGAAGTAGACCGCCGAGCCGTAACCGTTGTAGGCGAAGATCGCCACCGACGTCGCCACCACGATGGCGCCGACGGTGGCCGGGCCACCGTCGGCGGCGACCGGCTGGGTGAGCAACTCGGTGAACGGGCGCACCGGGTCGAGCAGGCCCAGCGCGGCGACCACGGCCAGCGCCAGCAGCTCGATGGCCAGGAAGACGCCGGTGATCCAGGCGTTGAGCTTGATGTCGAACACCGCGACCAGCCCGGCGACCACGCAGGTCACCGCGGCCGCCACGGGAGCGGACAGCCCGGGGATCAGCACGCCGAGATAGGTCCCGACGCCGAGCGCGATCACCGCGAGGATGAGCACCTGCGTGACGATCATGATGCCGAGCACGACAAATCCCGGCAGCCGCCCGAGCGTGCGCGCGGTGATCGCGTATTCCCCACCGGCCAGCGGGAAGGCCGAAGCCAGCTCGGCGTAGACGAAGGCCATGAACACGCCGACCACGGCGGCGGCCACGAAGCTGTAGAACGCGCCGGAACCGGCCCCGGTGAGCACGCCGGGGGCGATGACAAAAACCGAGGACGCCGGGCTGATCGCGGACAGGGTGATGAGCAGCGTGCCGAGGGTGCGGAGCCCACGGCGGAGAGCGGGGACGGCCACGGTCGACCTCCAGTGTTCTTTGAAGCTCCTTCAGAGAACCGATGACCCAGCATCAAAGGTCGTCGCCGCTGTCAAGTCAAGACCGTGGTTGCGTTTTCTGAACTCTCTTTGAAGAATGACCGGCATGGCAAGACCGAGCAGGGCGACCGAGCGGCGGACGGAACTGGTGGCGGTGGCGCGGCGGGCGGTGGTCGAGCGCGGGGTGCTGGACCTGCGGCTGCGGGACATCGCCGACGGCGCCGGCATGTCGTCGGGTTCGGTGCTGTACTACTTCCCCAGCCTGGCCGAGCTGCTGCGGGAAGTGCAGCGCGACGCGGTCGAGCGGTTCTGCGAAGCCCGCGAACGCGCCGCGGCCGGGCAGAGCCCGCCCGCCCGGCTGCGGGCCATGATCGCCAGCGGCCTGCCCACCGGCCCGGACGACGAACTTTGCGTGCTGCTCTACGAACTCGGCACCATCTCGCGCCGCGATCCCGCCTATGCGGCCAGGCACATCGCGCTCTACGAACGCCAGGTCCGTTGTTACACCTCGATTCTCGAAGCGGGCGCGGCCACCGGGGTGTTCGACCTGGCGGACGCGCCGGTGACGATCGCGCGGAACCTGGTCGCCATGGAGGACGGGTACGGGCTGCACCTGACGCAGGCGGTGTCCCCTTTGGACCGTGCCACCGCCGAGGAACTGCTGCTGTCCTACGCCCGGACCGCGACGCGCTGCGCACTGGAGGAATCGTGACCCGAGCCCGTGACCTGGCCATCGACCTGCCCGGCGAGCCCGGCCCGCACAACGCGATCACCGACGTGCCCGGGGTCGAGGTCGGTTTCACCACGCTGACCGAGGGCGATTCGGTGCGCACCGGTGTCACCGCGGTGCTGCCGCGTGGGCGCGCCGGCTTCGACCTGCCGTGCGCGGCGGGTACTTTTTCGCTCAACGGCAACGGGGAAATGACCGGCACCGCGTGGCTCGCCGAGACCGGTTCGCTGTCCCTGCCCGTGTTGCTGACGAACACGCACGCGGTCGGGCCGTGCCACCGCGGCGTGATCGACTGGGTGGTGCGCGAGCGGCCGGGCGCGGCGGCGGAGTGGCTGCTGCCCGTGGTCGCCGAAACCTGGGACGGTTACCTCAACGACGTCAACGCGGCGACCGTCCACACCGGACACGCGCTGGCCGCGATCGACGCGGCGCGCGGTGGCCCGGTGGCGGAGGGCTCGGTCGGCGGCGGCACCGGCATGACCTGCTACGGCTTCAAGGGCGGGACGGGCACGGCGTCGCGGGCGGTTGCGCACGGGGAAGACCGGTACACCGTCGGCGCACTGGTGCAGGCGAACTTCGGCAGCCGCCGGGAACTGACGGTCGCGGGCGTGCCGGTCGGCCGGGACCTGACCGACGACGACCCGATGTCCGACACCGGCTGGCTCGCCCCGCCCGGCGCCGGTTCGGTCATCGTGCTGATGGGGACCGACGCGCCGCTGCTGCCTGGCCAGTGCACGGCGCTGGCCAGGCGGGTTCCGCTCGGCCTCGCCCGCACCGGCACCACCGGCTCCCACTTCTCGGGCGACCTCTTCCTGGCCTTCAGCACGGCGAACGCCGGGGCGCTCACGAGCCGTTTCCCGCGACCTTCGGACGACGCGTACGAAACGCTGCGTTTTGTGCCGTGGGGCCACATCGACCCGTTCTTCGAGGCGGTCGTGCAGGCCGTGGAGGAGGCGGTGCTCAACGCACTGGTGTCGAACCAGGAGATGACGGGATACCGGGGCCGCCGGGTCCCGGCGCTCCCCCTGGCCCGCTGGTCACGCTGACCCCGCAGCGCCCAGCCGGGGTTGAACACGAATGTGGCTTTCGGGGCGGATTTCGCCCCGAAAGCCACATTCGTGTTCAGGAGGCGACCCCGCGGCAGGTCGTTCGCTCTGGAGTGTGCCGCCTCCCGGACGGGCAGCGGGGTACCGTGTCGGCCGTTGTCCGTGGAGGTTGGAGGGCGTTGATGGCCGCACCCGAGCCCGGGGAGGGTGGTGTCCGCGAGGTCAAGTCGGCGGCGCGCACCCTGGAGTTGCTGGAGTTGCTGGCCGCCCGCCGCAATCGCCCGGCCAGGCTCCGCGAGCTGAGCGAAGCGCTGGGCATGCCCCGCAGCAGCTGCTACGCCCTGCTCCGGACGCTGGCCAAGTACGGCTGGGTCCGCACCGACGCGTCGGGCACCCTGTACGGCATCGGCATCCGCGCCCTGCTCGCCGGCACCACCTATCTCGACACCGACCCGTGCGTCCGCGTCGCCAAGCCGGTGCTCGACATGCTCGGCGAGCACCTCGACGAGACCTTCCACCTCGGCAGGCTCGACGGCGAGGACGTGGTCTACCTGGTCACCCGCGCCTCCAGCCAGTACCTGCGCCCGCACAACCGCGTCGGCCGGGACCTGCCCGCGTACTCGACCGCGCTCGGCAAGGCGCTGCTGGCCGAGCTCGACCCCGCCGAACTCGACGGCCACCTGCCCGAGAAGCTGACCGCGCTCACCCCGCACACCCTGGTCAACCGTCCCGCCCTGCTCGACGACCTCGCCGGGGTCCGCGAACGCGGGTACGCGGTGGACCGCGAGGAGAACAGCGTCGGCCTCCAGTGCTTCGCGCTGCCGTTGCGCTACACCAGCCCCGCCACCGACGCGATCAGCTGTTCAGTGCCGCTGACCCGGCTGAACCCGGCACGCGAGGCGGAGATCCTGACCGCGATGCGGCGGGCCCGCGAAACCATCGAGCAGGCGGCGATGACCAGCGACCTCGGCCAGCCGTGAATATCGTCTACATATGTGACATGCGTCTTCACATGTGAACCGCCCCGGGTTAGGGTCGGGCCAACCGCCCGCTCTAGCCCGGAGGTCCACTGGTGCCCGACGAGTCCCACCGCATCCGCGAAGTGCGCGTCACCCCGGTGGCCTTCACCGACCTCCCGCTGCTCAACACCGTCGGCGTGCACGAGCCCTTCGCCCTGCGGGCGATCGTCGAGCTGGAAACCGATTCGGGCCTGACCGGCCTCGGCGAGACCTACGGCGACGCGGGCCACCTCGACCGGCTCCGGATCGCGGCGGCCGAACTCACCGGCGTCGATGTCTGGCACGTCAACGAAATCGCCCGCCGGATCCGCGTCGCGCTGGCCACCGACCGGAGCACCGGCGGGCACGGCATGAGCGGAATGGTCACCGGCAGCAGCACCGCGGACCGCGTGCTGTCCCCGTTCGAGGTCGCCTGCCTGGACATCCAGGGCAAGGCCGTCGGCCGCCCGGTCAGCGACCTGCTCGGCGGCGCCGTCCGCGACCGCGTGGACTACAGCGCCTACCTCTTCTACAAGTGGGCCGGGCACCCCGGCGCCGAGGACGACAGCTGGGGTGCCGCGCTCGACCCGGCACAGCTCGTCGCCCAGGCCGGGCGGATGATCGGCGAATACGGCTTCAGCGCGATCAAGCTCAAGGGCGGGGTGTTCGCGCCGGAAGCCGAGATCGAGGCGATTCTCGAGCTGCGCAAGGCTTTCCCCGACCATCCACTGAGGATCGATCCGAACGGCGCCTGGAGCGTGGAGACCTCGATCCGGGTCGGGCAGCGGCTCGACGGCGTGCTCGAATACCTGGAGGACCCGACCACCGGCATCGAGGGCATGGCGGCGGTCGCGCGTGAGGTGCCGATGCCGCTGGCCACCAACATGTGCGTGGTCGCCTTCGACCACGTCGAGCCCGCCGTCAAGGCGGACGCGGTGCAGGTGGTGTTGTCCGACCACCACTTCTGGGGCGGCCTGGACCGCTCGCGCACGCTCGCCGGTATCTGTGACACCTTCGGCCTGGGCCTGTCCATGCACTCGAACTCGCACCTCGGCATCAGCCTCGCGGCGATGACGCATCTCGCCGCCGCCACGCCGAACCTGACCTACGCCTGCGACACGCACTGGCCGTGGAAGGACACGGCCGACGACGTGATCGTGCCCGGCGCGCTCACTTTCGAAGACGGCGCGGTCGCGGTGCCCACCAGCCCCGGCCTCGGCGTCGAACTGGACCACGACGCGCTGGCCCGGTTGCACGAGCAGTACCTGTCGTGCGGCATCCGCGAACGCGACGACACCGGCTACTACCGGCGTTTCGAGCCGGACTTCGATCCCACCGCGCCGCGCTGGTGAGCCGATGAGGATCCTGCTGACCGACCCGATCCTGAGCCGGTTCACCGGCGAGCTGACCCGCGACGGGACCGACGGCCACGACTGGGAGTTCCTCGCGGGCCGCCCGGACGACGAGGTGGTCGCGCGCCTCGGCGGCGCCGACGTGCTGGTGGCGTCCCGGATGACCGTGCCGATGGCCGAGGCCGGTGCCGACCTGCGGCTGGTGCACGTCACCGGCGCCGGGCTGGACCGCATCCCGCTGGACGCCCTCGCGCCCGGCACCACGGTCTGCAACACCTTCCACCACGGCCGGTCCATCGCCGAGCACGTGGTGATGGTGGCGCTCATGCTCTCGCGGCGGGTGCTCCGCGCGGATCGCCTGCTGCGCCGGGGAATCTGGGAATCCGTCGCGCTCGATCCGACGCTCCAGCTCGGTGGCACGCTGGCCGGGCGGACGATCGGCGTCGTCGGATTCGGTGAGATCGGGCAGCAGGTGGCGCGGGCGGCCGGTGCGCTGGGCATGCGGGTCCGCGCGGTCCGCCGGAATCCGGACGCGCCGCTGCCGCCGGACCTGCGGCTCGACCGCGTGGACGGCGACGACCGGCTCCACGAACTGCTCGCCGCATCCGACGTGGTGGTGCTGACGGTACCGCTTTCCTCCGCCACCAAGGGCTTGATCGGCACCGCGCAGCTGGCGCGAATGCGGCCCGACGCCCTGCTGATCAACGTGGCCCGCGGCCCGATCGTCGACGAGGACGCGCTGTTCACCGCGCTGGTCGAGGAGGAGATCGCGGGCGCCGCGCTGGACGTCTGGTGGAGCCACCCGAAAGACGGCGCGGGCGCGACCGGGTACACGCGACCGTTCCACGAACTGGAGAACGTGGTGCTGACCCCGCACCATTCCGGGCACACCCGCGAGACGTTCACCGGCCGTGCCGCGGAAATCGCCGCCAACATCGGCCGGCTCGCCAACGGCGCACAACTGTCCAATGTGGTCAGAGGAACTGCTGGACGGTGAGCGTCACCGCACCGGCGACCGCGAGCACCATCGCGACCCCGCGCGTCCGGTCCGCGTCCAGCCGGCGCGACAACGGGCGCGCGAGCAGCACCCCGGCCGCCGCGGCGGGCGCGAGCAAGGCCGAATACCGCAGCGTTTCGAGGTGCACCACTCCCGCGAGGGCCAGCGCGCCCAGGCTCAGCAGCGAGCCGACCAGGAAGAACGCGCTCATCGTGCCGCGCATCTTCGGCCCGGCGTAACGCTGCCACACCATCGCCATCGGCGGCCCGCCGATCGAGGTGGCCGTGCCCATCAACCCGGACGCGGCCCCGGCCAGCACCACCGCGCGCGGCGTCGGGTGCGGCCGGAATCCGCGCAGGCTCACCACCACCCCGAGCAGGACCACGGCGGCGACGCTGAGCGCGAGTGCTTTCGCTGGCAGGAACGCGACCAGCGCCGCCCCGGCGATCGTGCCGGGCACCCGCCCGCCCAGCGCCCATCCGGTGCCGCGCAGGTCCAGGTGCTCGCGTTCGGCCAGCACGGTCACCGTGGTCACGCCGGTCGCCAGCAGGAGCAGCACCACCGGCACCAGCGTCGGGTCGAGCAGGGCGATCACCGGTGCGGCGAGCATGCCCAGCCCGAACCCGATGGACACCTGGAGCAGCGAGCCGACCAGCACCACGGCCGACAGCAGCAGGAAGGCCGGAACGCTCACACCGCGGCCGCCGTGAGCGGGAAATGACAGAGTCCTTCATGCTCGTCCGACTCCCGCGCGGCTACCGGCGGCACCTCGGCGCAGCGATCCGCCGCCTGCCAGCAGCGGGTGCGGAAGCGGCAACCCGATGGCGGGTCCAAAGGGGACGGTAGCTCACCACGCAGCAGGATCCGGTCAGGGCGGTCCGCGCCGGAGACGTCCAGCGTGGGCGCCGCCGACATCAACGCGGCCGTGTACGGGTGCACCGGGTGGTCGAACACGGCGGCCGCCGGCCCCTGTTCGATCACCTTTCCCAGGTACATCACCGAAACCCGGTCGGCGACGTGCCGGACCACGGACAGGTCGTGCGAGATGAACAAGTAGGACACCCCGAGCCGCTGCTGCAGCTCGGCGAGCAGGTTCAGCACCTGCGCCTGCACCGAAAGGTCCAAAGCGGACACCGGCTCGTCGCAGATGATCAGGTCGGGGTTCAGCGCCAGCGCGCGGGCGATGCCCAGGCGCTGCCGCTGCCCGCCGGAGAACTCGTTCGGATACCGCTCGGCGTCGCTCGCGCGCAGGCCGACCAGGTCGAGCAGCTCCCTGGTCCGCGCGGCGCGCTCGGCCGCGGTCGGCACCACGTCGCGGTGCGTGCGCCACGGCTCGCCGATCAGCTCGGCCGCGGTCATCCGCGCGTTCAGCGAGGCGAACGGGTCCTGGAAGACCATCTGCACCCGGCGTCGCCAGGCGAGCAGTTCCTTGCCCCGCAGGGAAAACGGGTCCTGCCCGGCGAACCGCACGGTGCCTTCGTCCGGGCGTTCCAGCAGCATCAGCACGCGGGCCAGGGTGGACTTGCCGCAGCCGGACTCCCCCACCAGGCCGACGGTTTCCCCGCGGCCGATCCGGAGATCGACCCCGTCGAGCGCGGTCAGCCGGTTCTTGCCCACCCGGAAGGTCTTCCGGATGCCGCTGACCTCGAGCAGGTTGTCAGGCATGGGCTGGCTCCTGTTCCGGGAAGTGGCAGGCGGCCGCGCGGGAGCCGGCCACGGTGAGCACCGGGCGCGACTCGGCGCAGCGGTCCGCGGCCTTCGGGCACCGCGCCTGGAAAACACAACCGGACGGTACCGCGCTGAGTTCGGGCGGGCTGCCCGGCACGGCGTGCAGCGGCTTGCCCCGCACCCCGTGCTCGGGCACCGAATCCAGCAGCCCGCGCGTGTACGGGTGCCGGGGTGACGCGAAGACCTCGCGCACGGGGCCGGTTTCGACCACGTTCCCGGCGTACATGATCGCCACGTCGTCGGCCTGCTCGGCGACCACCGCGAGGTCGTGCGTGATCAGCACCAGCGCCATGTCGCGCTCGGTCTGCAGGTCCCGCAGCAACTTCATCACCTGCGCCTGCACGGTCACGTCGAGCGCGGTGGTCGGCTCGTCGGCGATCAGCACCTGCGGGCTCAGCGCCACCGCCATCGCGATCAGCAGACGCTGCCGCATCCCGCCGGAGAACTGGTGCGGGTACGAACGCGCCCGCGCCCGCGGCTCCGGAATGCCGACCTTCTCCATCAGTTCGACGGCCTTCTCCCGCGCCGCGCGCCGGGACAGGCCCTGGTGGATGCGGAACGGCTCACCGAGCTGCCTGCCCACCGGCTGCACCGGGTTCATCGCGGTCAGCGCGTCCTGGAAGACGATCGACAGCACCGGACCGGCCAGCCGCCGTCGTTCGGCGCGGCCGAGCTTGAGCACGTCCGTACCGGCCACCCGGACCGCGCCGCCCGCCACCTCGGCCACCGGGTCGAGCAGGCCAGCGATGGTCTGCGCGGTGATCGACTTGCCGCAGCCGGACTCGCCGAGCAGCGCCAGCGTCCGGCCGCGGCGCACGGAGAAGCTGACCTTGTCCACCGCGCGGACCGTGCCGGCCGGGGTGCGCAGGTCCACGCTGAGGCCGTCCACCTCCAGCGCCACGGTGTCCAGAGCTGCCGCGTTCATCCGGTGACCTCCGTGGTGGTGGGACGGGCGCCGCGCGTGCGCCGCGGCAGGGTCAGCCGCCAGCGCTGCGCCGGGTCGGTGGCCAGGCGCACCCAGGCGGCGAGCACGGTGGCCGAAACCGTGGTCAGCACGATGGCGACCCCGGGCAGCACCGCGATCCACCACGCCGTCTGCAGGTACTGGCGGCCCTGCGCGACCATCAGCCCCCAGCTGACGTCCGGTGGCTGGATGCCGATGCCGAGAAAGCTCAGCGACGACTCGGTGAGCATGACGAAGCAGAAGTCGAGCGTGGCCACGGTGAGCAGGGTCGGCAGCGCGATCGGCAGGATGTGCCGGTAGATGGTCGGCCAGCCGGTGGCGCCGAAGGTCCGCGCGGCGTCGACGAAGAGCCTGCTCTTCAGCTCGGCCGCCTCCGCGCGGGCGGTGCGCAGGTAGACCGGGATGCGCGCGATCGCCAGGATCAGCACGATGTTGCCGACGCTGGGCGCGAACACGTAGAGCACCACCACGGCCAGCAGCAGCGAGGGAAAGCTCAGGATCACGTCGGCCACGCGCATCGCGACGTTCTCCCGCACGCCGCCGTGGTAACCGGCCCACATGCCCAGCGTCGCGCCGATCACCAGCGAGCACAGCACGGCGGGCACGGCCACCGACAACGTGGTCCCGGCGGCGTCGATCAGCCGGGCGAGCACGCTGCGGCCCAGCACGTCGGTGCCGAGCAGGCCGAAGAACCCGTGGTCGAACGACGGTGGCCGCAGGGACGCGCGCAGGTCCTGGCGCACCGCGCGGTCGCCGGTGAGCAGCGGGCCGAGCACCGCGGTCAGCAGCACCAGCCCGAGCACCACGGCGGCGACGGCGGCGAAGCGGTCACGGCCGAGCAGGGTCCACCAGCGCGCCCGGCGCGCGGCCGGGGCACCGGTGGGTTTGCCGAGTGTGGTGGTCATCGTCGCTCCTTGGGCGAAAGCACGGTCAGGCCGGGACTGCCTGGCGCACGCGGGCGTCGAGCAGGGCGTAGCAGAGGTCGATCACGATGTTCAGCAGGAAGATCGTGATCGCGGTGAGCAGCACGGCGGCCTGCAGCACGGCGAAGTCGCGCTGCAGGATCGAGTCGATCATCAGCTTGCCGATGCCCGGCCAGCCGAAGATGGTCTCCACCACCACCGCACCGTTGACCAGCCCGATGGTGAGGTCACCGGCGACGGTCAGCGCGGGCGTGGTGGCGTTGCGCAGCGCGTGCCCGAACACCACGCGCTTCTCACTCGCGCCCTTGCTGCGGGCGACCTTGGTGTAGGGCGCGGACAGCGCCGCCACCATCGCGCCGCGCACCACCTGGACGAGCACGCCGAACGGGCGGATCAGCAGGGTGGCGATCGGCAGCACCCACACCTCGGGGCCGCCGCTGACGCCGGAGGTCGGCAGCCATTCCAGGCTCACGCCGAACACCAGCACGCCCATGATGGCGAACCAGAAGTCCGGGATGCTGGCCGCGGTCATCGACAGGAAGCTGGACACCCGGTCGGCCAGCGAGTTCGGCCGGTAGGCGGCGAGGCAGCCGATCAGCACCGCGCCGGCCACCGCGATCAGCATGGTCACCGCGGCCAGTTGCAGGGTGGCCGGGAAGGCGGTGAGCACCATTTCCGCGGCGGGCTGGTCGGTGCGCAGCGAGGTGCCGAAGTCGAGCTGGATCACCTGGCCGAGGTAGTCCCACAGCTGCACCAGGATGGGCTGGTCAAAACCGTGCTCGGCGGAGAAGGCCGCGCGCTGCTCGGCGGTGGCGCTGAGCGGGAGGTAGAGGTTCACCGGGTTGCCGGTCAGCCGCGCCAGGCAGAACACGCCCAGCACCACAAAAACCAGCGGGATGGCGCTGGAGACAACGCGCTTGCGCAGGAAGGTCAGCATCAGCGCGCCTCCCCGGCCGACGGCCGCACCGCGGCGAGGTGCAGTTCGTCCCCGGTGGCCGAATCCGGCTGGTACCGCACGGATCGGGAGATCCCGAGCAGGCCGCGCATGTGGGCCAGGTGCACGTACTGGGCCACGCTCTGGTTCTGGTCGGCGAAGATCGCGGCGAAGGCGTCCTGGCGCGCCGGACCGGCCAGTTCGTCGGCCTGATCGATCCTGGCGTCCAGTTCCGGGGTGCCGAAGGTCGACTGTGGACCGTCGGAACGCAGGTACTGGCTGGTGGTGAAGGCCGCGTCACCGGCCTGGTTGCCGTGCATGATCAGCAGCGCCACCGGCCCGACGTCCGTGGGGAACGGCCGCAGCTGGTACTCCAGGTGCGCCGCCGTGTCCGCCATCTGGATCTGCACGTTCAGCCCGGCCTGCGCCAGCTGGTACTGCAGTGCTTCGGCGGTCTCGGCGACCCTGGGGAACTGCGTGTTCCGTGCCACCAGGGTGATCCGGCGATCGACCGGGACGCCGTCGGCGGCGGCTTCGCGGATCAGCGCGCGGGCGGCTTCGGGGTCGTAGGGCGCGGCCTTCAGCGCGGGGTTGAAGCCCACCACGCCGTCCGGCACCAGTTGCGCGGCCGGTTCGGCCAGCCCGGCCAGCAGGGTGCCGACGATGCCTTCGCGGTCCACCGCCATGCCGATCGCGCGGCGCACCCGGATGTCGTCGAGCGGCGCCTCGCGGCCGTCCAGGCGCAGCGCGGTGGTCTCGTTGTTGGGGTAGGCCACCGAATTCTCCTCGGTGGCGTCCTCGGGATTCAGCGTGGTGGCCAGATCGGCCTCGCCGCGGGTGATCATCGCCGCGCGCACGCTGGGTTCCGCGCGCCAGACGTACCGCGCCTGCGGGAAGGCGGGCCGCTCACCCCAGTAGCGCTCGTTGCGCCGCAAGGTGATCGACACCCCGGTCTCCCAGCTCTCGATGGCGTACGGGCCGGTGCCGACCGGTTCGCGGACCTTCGCCGTGGTGCTGGTGGTGCGCGGCACCATCTCGACGAAGCTCAGCCGCAGCGGCAGGATCGGGTCCGGCTTGGTGGTGTGCACGGTCAGCCCGGTGTCGCCGGTGACCTCCATGCGCAGCCGCTCGTCGTCGTCGAACACGTAACCGTCCACATTGCACTGAAGGTCGGAGTTGACCGCGCGGTCGATGGAGAAGGCGGCGTCCTGCGCGGTGAACGGCTGTCCATTGTGGAAGGTGACGCCGCCGCGGAGGTCGAAGGCCCAGGTGGTCGGCGCGGTCTGCCGCCAGGCCGTGGCCAGCAGCGGGCGCAGCTCACCGGAGGCGGCGTCGCGTTCCAGCAGCGGTTCGCTGATGTTGGAGCGGACCACCACGCCGGTCGAGGTGAGCGAGGCTTCGCAGGGTTCGAGGGTCGGTGGTTCCTGCGCGAGGACAACGCGCAACGTACTGCCCGCGGCTCCGGCGTCACCCGCGGGACTGTTCGCCACGGTGCAGGAACTGCCGCACAGGACCACCGCCGCGACCGCGAGGACGCGGGAACGTACGGAAGACAGCATCGTCTCTCCGATGATCAGAGGATGAATTGCTCGGAAAACCGGAGCCGACTGTCTATGGACGCGTATCCGGTCTGCATCTGTAGACGCAGACCGTAAGCCGGTCACGAGAGGTCGTCAAGGGAGGCCATTTGATGCGCGGAAGGTATCGATGAATGCGAACTTGGTCTTAGACAGGTATCACGCCGATCCATACGCTCAGGGC
Organism: Amycolatopsis albispora; assembly: GCF_003312875.1. Taxonomy (NCBI): domain Bacteria; kingdom Bacillati; phylum Actinomycetota; class Actinomycetes; order Pseudonocardiales; family Pseudonocardiaceae; genus Amycolatopsis; species Amycolatopsis albispora. The sequence continues at coordinate 739,614 of NZ_CP015163.1, read as the reverse complement.
CATGACCGTGCTCCAACTCTGCCCCCTGCTGCCGTCGCTGGAAACCGCGCTCACCACGCACCACCGCACCGTGCGGTTGTTCGAGCAGCCGGAGGGTTACCTGGCGGAGCACGGCGGCGAGTTCCGCGCGGCGATCACCAGCGCCAGGGTCGGTGTGCCGGACGAGGTGATGGACGCGCTCCCCCACCTCGAAGCGATCGTCCACTTCGGAGTCGGGTACGAGACCACCGACGTGGGCCGGGCCCGCGCGCGGGGCATCGACGTGAGCAACACCCCCGACGTGCTCACCGACTGCGTCGCGGACCTCGCGGTCGGCGGCCTCATCGACGTGATGCGGCGGCTCACCGCGGCGGACCGCTTCGTCCGCCGCGGCGACTGGACCACCACCGCGTATCCGCTGGCCACCAAGGTCAGCGGCAAGAAGATCGGCATTCTCGGGCTCGGCCGGATCGGGCGCGCCATTGCCACCCGGCTGTCCGGGTTCGGTGTCGAGCTGAGCTACCACTCACGGCGTCCGGTCGACGGGGTGCCGTACCGCTACGTGGATTCCCCCGTGGCGCTCGCCGCCGAAGCCGACGCGCTGGTGGTCGCGGTGGCCGGTGGCGAGAACACCCGCGGCCTGGTCTCGGCCGACGTGCTCACCGCGCTCGGCCCGGACGGTTTCCTGGTCAACGTCTCGCGTGGGTCCGTGGTCGACGAACCCGCACTGGTGGTGGCGCTGACCGACGGCAAGCTCGCCGGTGCCGCGCTCGACGTGTTCGCCGAGGAGCCCGAGGTGCCCGCGCCGCTGCTGGACCTCGATTCCGTGCTGCTCCTGCCGCACATCGCCAGCGCCACCACGGAAACCCGGGAAGCCATGGGGGAGCTGGCTTTCCGCAACCTCCACCACTTCCTCACCGAGGGCTCCCTGCTCACGCCTGTGCCCTAGGCGAATGCTTCCGCGTGGTCGCGGGCGAATTCGGCGAACTCCCTCGGCGCGCGGCCGAGCAGCTCCGCCACCGCGCCGGTGGTGAAGTCACCCCAGCCCGCCGCGTACGCCCGCGCGTATTCCTCCAGCATGTCGATGATCCATTCCGGAACGCCGTACCCGAGCAGCGCCTTGCGCTTCACGTCGTCCGCGACCGGCGTGTACACAATGGACCGTCCAAGCACTTGTCCCAGCTCGGCGGCTACCTGGTCGAAGTTCAGCGAACGCGGACCGGTGAGGGTGTACGCCTGGCCGTGGTGGCGGTCCGGATCATCGAGCAGCACCCGCGCCGCGCAGGCGGCGATGTCGCGCGCGTCGATCATGCCGAGCCGCGCCGACGCCATGTTCAGCGAGAACGTGCCGGTGGCGGCGATGTCGCCCGCTTCGTTCAGCAGGTTCTGCATGAACCAGTGCGGGCGCAGGATCGTCCAGCGCAGCCCGGACTCGGCGGTCTCGTGATCGGACAGCGCGTGCAGCCTGCCGCTGCGGTTCGGCGCGTCGTGCGCCGCGCCGACCACGGACAGCCGCACCACCCGCTCCACCCCCGCCTCCCGCGCGGCCCACAGCGCGTTCATGTTGTGCTCCGGCGCCCGCGGCCCGTTCGGCACGAGCAACCACAGGTCGTGCACCCCTTCGAAGGCGGGTGGCAGCGACCGGGCGTCACCGAGATCCCCGGCGACGACCTCGGCACCGCGTTCCCGCAGTCTGTCTGCTTTGGACTCGTCACGGACCAGTGCGCGCACTTCGGCGCCGGACAGCGCATCGAGCAGCGCGGTGGACACGGTTCCGGTGGCTCCGGTGACCAGGATGATGCGGGACATGCTCATTCTCCTCGGGTGACGGCGGGAACGCGGAGTGTTTCCGGGGCTTTCCGGGCTTTCCGGGCTTTCGGGGTGAGCTGCGCGGCGGCGATGGCGGTCAGCGCGAGCACAAAGCCGGCACCCTGCCAGGCGGTCAGCGTCTCGCCGAGGAACAGCCAGCCCAGCACCGTCGCGGCCACCGGCGAAAGCAGGGACAGGAAGGAAACCGCGACCACCGGCAGCTTGCCGATGCCGTGGAACCAGATCGGGTAGGACAGCAGCGCGCCGACCACGCACAGCCACGCGTACCCACCGATCGCGCGCGAGTCCAGCGCCGGGGGCAGGCCTTCGAACGCGAGCGCGAACGGCACCAGCACCAGTCCGCCCGCGGTGAGCTGCCAGCCCGCGATGGTCATCGGACCGGCACCCGGTGGTCGCCCCCACCGCTTGGTCAGCACGATCCCGGCCGCCATCACCGCCGCCGCGCCGAGCCCGGCCAGGATGCCGAGCAGGTCGAAGGACAGCTTGCCGCGCAACACGATCAGGCCGACACCGAGCACCCCGGCCAGTCCCCAGCCGAGCCGCCAGCGCGTGGGCTGCTCGCCGAGCAGGAGGAAGGCCAGGCCCGCGACCAGCAGCGGCTGCACCGCGAACAACGTCGCCGCGACCCCGCCGGGCAGGCGGTAGGCGGCGGCGAACAGGAAGGCGAACAGGGCGCCGATGTTGAGCGTGCCGAGCACGAGCGACCGCCACAGCCAGTCACCACGCGGCAGCCGGCGGGTCACCGCGAGCAGCACCAGCCCGGCGGGCAGCGCCCGCAGCACCCCGGAGACCAGCGGGTGCCCCGGCGGCAGGAATTCGGTGGTGACCAGGTAGGTGGTCGCCCAGCTGACCGGCACGGCGGCGGTCAGCGCGGTCACTCCGAGGGGCTTACCGGTCATGCAGACTCCTTAACGTTGAAATGTTCAACGTTAAGGAAGGTAGCGCTCTGTTAGGGTGACGTCAAACAGTTTCACGTTGAGATGTTGCGGAGGCCGCGTGCAGGACGGCGTGCAAGACAATGTCGACTGGCGCCTCGACCAGTGGCGCACCGAGCGGCCCGACCTCGACCCCGCGCCGATGGGCGTCGTCGCCCGCGTCCAGCGCGCCTGCCGCCTGCTCGAACGCGAGCTGCGCGACAACTTCGCCCGCCACGACCTGCAGCTGTGGGAGTTCGACGTGCTGGGCACCATCCGCCGCTGCGGCCCGCCGTTCCGGCTCACCGCCGGTCAGCTGGTCGAGGCCACCATGGTCACCTCCGGCGCGATCACCAACCGGATCGACCGGCTCGCCGCCAAGGGACTGGTGACCCGCGAGGTCGACCCGGCCAACCGGCGGAGCGTGCTGATCACCCTCACCGACGAGGGCCGCGAGCTGATCGACCGCGTGGTGGTCGACCACCTCGAACTGGAAGCACGTCTCCTCGGCGACCTGGGCGGCGAAGACCAGGAGCAACTGGCGGGCCTGCTGCGCCGGCTGCTGGTCAGCCTCGGCGACCACCCGTAGTCCGTGATCAATTCACCAAGCGCGCGGGCTACTGGTTAGGGTGGTGCCGGTCAGCACGCCGCGCACGGGTGAAGGGGATCGATGCAGTTCCGCGTACTGGGCCCGCTCCAGGTCCGGGACGCCGGCCGGGAGGTGGCCGTGCCGGCCGGGCGGATCAGCACCCTGCTCACCGTGCTCGTCTGCCACGCCAACCAGGTCGTCTCGGTGGCCGAGCTGGTGCACCACCTGTGGGGCGAACCGGGGCTCGGCGCGGAAAGCACGGTCCGCTCCTACGTCCGGCGGCTGCGCACCGCGTTGAAGGAGGCCGATCCGGACCGGGTGTTCATCCGGCAGCGCGCGCCCGGGTACCTGCTGGAGGTGCACGAGGACGAGGTCGACCTGCTGCGGTTCCAGGCCCTCACCCGGCGAGCCGCGGACGCCGGTGACCCGAAGGAAGCCGCCGCGCTGTACGACGCCGCGCTCGCGTTGTGGCGCGGAACACCGTTGGCCGACGCGCACTCCGCCGAACTCGAACGCTCGATGCTGCCGGTGCTGGAAGAGGAACACACACGAGCGGTCGAGGCCCGCATCGCCTGCCGTCTCGAACTCGGCGAGCACGCCGCACTCGTCGGCGAGCTGACCGAGCTGACCACGCGGTACCCGCTCCGGGAACGCTTCTGGGCGCAGCTGATGACGGCGCTGTCCCGCTGCGGTCGTCAGGCCGAGGCACTCGACGCCTTCCAGCGGCTGCGCACCACGCTGTCGGAGGAACTCGGCATCGATCCCGGGAGCGAGGTGCGCGAGCTGCACCAGTCGATCCTCGGTGCCGAGGACCAGGCCGCCCGGCCCGTGCCACGGCAGCTCGTCGCGGATCCGCCCGGTTTCGTCGGACGCACCGAGCTGCTGCGGCAGGTGAGCGCGCAGCTCACCGGACCGGTCCGGCTCGCCGTGGTCAGCGGGCAGCCCGGCGCCGGGAAAACCGCGTTCGCCGTGCACCTGGCGCACCGGATCGCCGGTCACTACCCCGACGGCCAGCTGTACGCCGACCTGCGCGGCTTCTCCCCCGCGCCGTCGGTCCGGCCCGCCCAGGTGCTGACCCGGTTCGCCCGCGCGCTCGGCTGTCCACCCGAGCAGATCCCGGACGAGCTGGACGCGCTCACCGCGCTGTACCGCTCCCTGCTGACGGGCAAGCGGATGCTGGTGGTGCTCGACGACGCGGCCACCGCGGACGACGTGCGCGCCCTGCTGCCCGGTGAACCCGGATGCGCGGTGCTGGTCACCAGCCGCAACACGCTGCCGGGACTGGTGGCCGTCGACGGCGCGAGCGCGGTGCGGCTCGGCACGCTGCCCGAGCACGAGTCGGTCGAGCTGCTGCGCACCCTGCTGTCCACTTGGGACGGTGACCGGACGCGGCTTCCCGAGCTGGCCGCCGCCTGCGCGCACCTGCCGCTCGCGCTACGGATCGCCGCCGCGCACCTGCTGACCAGCCCCGGCTACCGGCTGAGTGACCTGCTCGGCGAGTTGCGGCAGCACCAGCGGCTCGAAACGCTGGCCATCCCCCACGACGACCACGCCTCGGTGCACACCGCCTTCGACCTGTCGTACACCGCGCTCGGTGCACCGGCCCGGCGGTTGTTCGGCCTGCTCGGCACCGTGCCCGGCCCGGACTTCGGCGCGCCGGCGGCCGCCGCCCTGGCCGGGTGCGACCTCGCCGGGGCGCGTGCCCTGCTCGGCGAGCTGACCGGCGCGAACCTGGTCGAAAGCACCGGCGGCCGGTACCACTTCCACGACCTGCTGCGGGCGTTCGCGGCCAAGCAGGAGGAAGACCCCGACGGCACGGCGTTGCGCCGGCTGGCCGACTACTACCTGCAGACCGCCCGCGTGGCGAACAGCCTGATCCGCCGCGCCCCGCTGCCGATCACGCTGCCGCCGCCCGGCGCCACCCGTCCGTCCACATTCGACAGTGCGCAGCAGGCGCTGGCCTGGTACGAAGCGGAGCGGGCCAACCTGCTCGCGCTGGTCAGGACCGCCGACGCCCGCGGCTGGCACGAGCACGCCTACCAGCTGCCGATCGTGCTCGCCGGGTTCTACTTCCTGCGCAAGCACTGGGCGGACTGGGAGGAGTCACACCGGATCGCGGTCGCCGCCGCGCGGCGGGCGGGCAACCGGCGTGCGGAATGCGTGGCCATCCACCGGCTCGGTGACGTGCTGCACGACCGGCGCCGCTTCGACGAGGCCGTCGAGCACCTCGAAACCGCGGCCGCGATGGGTGCCGAACTCGGCGACCCGGTGCTGGAAGCGGGCCCGATCAACGGACTCGGCCTGGTCCACCGCTCATTGGAGCGCTACGAAGACGCCGAGCACTACTACCTGACCTCGCTGAAGCTGCAGATCGCCGCGGGCAATCCGTACGGGCAGGCCGGGCCGCTGACCAACGTCGCGCGGGTGCACACCCTGCGCGGTGACTACGAGCAGGCGCTCACCTATGCGCGCCGGGCGATCGACACCGCGGCCCAGTACGGTGACATCAATCATTCGGCCATCACCTGGCTCAACCTCGGTGAGGCGTATGCGAAAAGCGGCAATCCCGGCGAGGCGATCAAGGCCACCGAGGAGGCGCTGCGGCTGGCACACCGCTCCGGGGACCGCTACCACGAGGCACTGACACTGCGGCACCTCGCGGCCGCCTACGAGGACTCCGGCGACCACGCCGCCGGTGCGGACTGCCGCCGCCGGGCCGCGAAACTGTTCGAAGAGTTCACCTGAGCGCGGTGCCCGCCCACCCCCCTCCGGCGAGCGGGCACCGGCCGGTCAGCACAGGTAGGCGTACTGCGCGTAGGCGCCGATGTCGTAGAAGATGACCCCGTCGCCGTCGGCGATCTGGCACTCCGGGTCGAAGCCCCACACGTCCACCGAAACGTACGGGGAGAACCCGCAGTTGTTGTTCTGGAAGACCACGTCGTCCCGCTGGCCGTTGCTGGGCGAGGCGTTGGTGTCGTAGGCGACCATGCACGCCGGCAGCGGCTGCGCCTGCGCCACCGGGTCGGCCTGCGCCAGCCCGGGGACCGACAGGCTCAGCAGGGCCCCGGCGGCCAGGGCGATCCCCACGCGGTTTTTCACTGACATACCTCGATTCGTCGTGTTTGCTCGGACACCGGCCACCCTGCCGGGGCGCGGTGGCACTCCTGTGTCACTGCCGTGCCGGTCCTGTGCTATCGGCTGCGCCTGGGTTTCCTGTTCGGGCACCGGCTGGTCCACCTGGTGCACGTCGGCCGCAGGCCGGGACGGCGGTGGGAAGTGGTGCTGGAGGTCGTGCGGTCCGCGCCGGACGAGATCGTGGTGGTCGCCGGGTGGGACGAGCGGTCCGACTGGTTCCGGAACCTGGCCGCGGCACCGGCCGTCGAGGTCCGAAGTGGAGCGACCCGCTGGACGGCACCGCGGCACCCGAGGGCGTGGAAGCGGCTGGCGCTCGGCGTGCCCGCCGCCCCCGCCACCGCGGGCTCGCGCCTGCGTGCCATCGCTTTCCGGCCCGCCTGAGAACCGCCCGCACACCGCACTCGCGATACCGTCGTGGCGAACGCCGGCGCCTTGGCGGACCGGGCCAGGCAGGAGCGGGTGCCCGTCGTCTGGTCCAGCACTCGGACGAGGAACTGGTGCACGGCAGCAAAGCCTGGCGGATCGTGCCCGAACTGACCCGAGGCCGAGGCGCTGATCCAAAGCACTACGGCGACTCGTTCGAAGCGACCGAGCTGGAGCAGGTGATCGCGCACACGAACCTGTACCGGGCGTACCAGACAGCGCCGGGCCGCAAGGCCGCTGCCGTCTCCGCCAAGGAGGTCGACTTCACCAGCCCCTGATCCCCGAGGTCAGCCGATGGCCCGCCGGAACGAATGGAGCGACGCGACAGCGAGGGTCTGCTCGGCGTCATGGGCTTCGAAGGTGTCCACCTCGTCGAAGCCCAGCCGGGCAGCCAGCTTCCGCGCGCGCTCGTTCGCGGTTTGGGTCACGACAAGTACCGGCTGCTCGGTCAGTTCCGCGGCGGCCGCGCGCAGGAGTGCCTGCGCAGCTTCGAAAGCGACGCCACTCCCCCATGCCCTGCGCCGCAACACGTACGAAAGCTCCAGTTCGCCGCCTTCCGCGGTGACGTGCCCTGGCTGACCGGCGTCGCGGGGAGCGAGCCCGAGCATGCCCGTGAACTCGTCCGTCTCGCGATCCGCGATCACGTAACCGCCCGCCACCGCCGCGGCTCCGACCTGGTCGAGAAACCGTTCGACATCCGCACGTGGTCGCGGCCCGCCCAGGGACCGCCGCACCTCGGGATCGGTGAACACCTCGACAAGCCCGTCACGATCGGCGTCGCGCGCCTTGCGCAGCACCACTCGCTGGGTCATGGAACGATCATGCCAGCCGTCTCCTGTGACTCAGGTCACAGTAGATCCGCGTCGAAGCGGCGTGCGTGGCTCCGACCCCGTTGTGCCAGCCACCCACGATCCGGACGGAGATCCCGATGAACACCACTCCCCAGCGCGGCAAGATCCGGCGCCTCGAGCACATCGGCGTGGTGGTCGAAGACCTCGCCGCCGCCAAGGCTTTCTTCACCGAACTCGGCCTCGAACTGGAGGGCGAGGCAACCGTCGAAGGCCCCGCGGTGGACCGCATCACCGGGCTCGGCGGGGTTCGTTCGGACGTCGCGATGTTCCGGACCCCGGACGGCCAAGGGTGCCTCGAGCTGTGCAAGTACCACGCCCCGTCGGCTCCGGCCGGTGACCCGCAGGCACCGGCGAACACGCCCGGCCTCCGCCATCTCCTGTTCGTGGTGGAGGAAATCGACGACATCATCTCGCGCCTGCGGCCGCACGGCGGCGAACTCGTCGGTGAGCTGGTCCGGTACGAGAACAGCTACCGGCTCTGCTATCTCCGCGGCCCCGCGGGAATCATCATCGAGCTGGCGGAGGAAATCCGCTGACCGCCCGCACACCACAAAGGCGGGGAATCACTTTCCCCGCCCCTTTCAAGATATAGCGGACCCCAGGGCTTGCGGCAAGACCCGGGCGGTGACGCAGAATCTGCGGCCGGACACCACCAACCGCCGAATGGGGATTCCTTGCTTGACGTGATCATCGCCGGAGGCGGGCCGACCGGCCTGATGCTGGCCGCCGAACTCCGCCTGCACGGCGTGCGGGTCGTTGTGCTGGAACGGGACGCGAAACCGCCCCCGTTCGTCCGTTCGCTCGGCCTCCACGTGCGCAGCATCGAGATCATGGACCAACGCGGCCTGCTGGACCGGTTTCTCGAACACGGCGGAAAGCACCCGCTCGGCGGCTTCTTCGCCGCCATTCCGCAACCGGCACCCGAACTGGACACCGCACACGGTTACGTGCTCGGCATTCCGCAGACCACCACCGACCGCCTGCTCGCCGAACGCGCCACCGAACTCGGCGCCGAAATCCGCCGCGGCAGCGAAGTGACCGGCCTGAGCCAGAACGGCGACGGCGTGACCGCCGAACTCACAGACGGCACGCGGCTACGCTCGCGTTACCTCGTCGGCTGCGACGGTGGCCGCAGCACGGTGCGCAAGCTGCTCGGCGTCGGCTTCGCCGGCGAGCCCGCCCGCACCGAGATTCTGCTCGGCGAGATGGAAGTGGGCGTGCCGCTCGAAACAGTGACCGCCGTGGTGGCCAAGGTCCGCGAGACCCACAAGATGTTCGGCGTCGGACCGCTCAACGGGGCCTACCGCGTGGTCGTGCCCGCCGAAGGGCTGACCGAGGACCGGTCGATCCCGCCGGCCCTCGACGAGGTCAAGCGGCAGCTGCGGACCTACGCCGGAACCGACTTCGGCGTGCACTCGCCACGCTGGCTGTCCCGCTTCGGCGACGCGACGCGGCTGGCCGACCAGTACCGCGTTGGCCGCGTGCTGCTGGCTGGCGACGCGGCCCACGCCCACCCGCCGCTCGGCGGGCAGGGGCTCAACCTCGGTATCCAGGACGCGGTCAACCTGGGATGGAAGCTCGCCGCCGCGATCGGCGGCTGGGCACCGGACGGGCTGCTCGACACCTACCAGGCCGAGCGGCGCCCGGTCGCCGCCGACGTGCTGGACAACACCCGCGCGCAGGGCATGGTGATGAAGGACGAGCCAGGCACACGGGCAATGCGGCGGCTGCTGTCCGAGCTGATGCGGTTCGACGAGGTGAACCGGCACCTGCTCGAGAAGATCGTCGGCCTCGGCATCCGCTACGACTTCGGCGACGGGCACGACCTGCTCGGCAGGCGCCTGCGTGACCTCACGCTCCAGCAGGGCCGCCTCTACGAGCTGATGCACGCCGGTCGTGGCCTGCTGCTCGACCAGACCGGCGTGCTCTCGACCTCGGGCTGGGCCGACCGGGTCGACCACGTCGTCACCGCGGTCACCGACAAGCTGGACGTGCCCGCCCTCCTGCTGCGACCTGACGGTTACGTGGCCTGGACCGGCGACGACCAGCGGGAACTGGACAGCGCGCTGTCACGCTGGTTCGGCCCGCCGGTGGTTCAGGCCCGCGACGGCGACAGCGTCCATTCGGGTCGCACGTAGTGGCACGTGTAACCACCGGGGTGCTTCACGAGGTAGTCCTGGTGCTCGGCTTCGGCCTCCCAGAAGGTCCAGTCACCGGAAAGCGTGGTCACCACCTTCGCCGGCCACTTGCCGGAGGCGTCCACGTCCGCGATCGTCTGCTCGGCGATCCGCTTCTGCGTCTCGTCCTCGTAGAAGATGGCGGACCGGTAGCTGGTGCCGATGTCGTTGCCCTGCCGGTCCTTCGTGGTCGGGTCGTGGACCTGGAAGAAGAACTCCAGCAACGCGCGGTAGCTGGTCACCGCCGGGTCGAAGATGATCTCCAGCGCCTCAGCGTGGCCCCGGTGGTTGCGATAGGTCGGGTTCTGCACGTCACCGCCGGTGTAGCCGACCCGCGTCGACAGCACCCCCGGCTGCGCGCGGAACAGGTCCTGCATTCCCCAGAAGCAACCGCCCGCCAGCACGGCACGCTCGGTGGACTTCGTCATTGTGCGCCTCAACTCCTTCCACCCCGGACAACACGGTGGCCCGTGTGCGGTATTCCACGTTGCCCCTGACACCGGTGTGAAGCTTTACGGTGCGATCATGACGACGTTTGTTGCTCAGCTCGATGGCCGGGACGCGACCGCCGCGGACCTGGCACCGCTCGCCTTCGCCGGTTATGCCCACTTCACCGCCATGCAGGTGCGCGACCGCCGGATCCGCGGCCTCGACCTGCACCTGGAACGCCTGCGGGAGGCGTCCAAGGAGCTGTTCGGCACCACGGTGCCCGACGTCCAGGTGCGCGCCCACCTGCGCACGGCCATCGAAGCGGGCCCGGCCGACCTCTCGCTGACCGCCACCGTGTTCTCCGCCAACCGCGAGTTCACCGCCCGCGACGGAGCGCTGTCCGTACTGGTCCGCACCGGGCCCGCCGCCACGCCACCGCCCGGACCGCTCCGGCTGGCCGCGGTCGAGCACGAGCGGTTCCTGCCAGCGCGCAAGCACGTCGGTGAGCCTGCCAAGACCTATCTGCTCCGGCAAGCCGCTGCCCAGGGCTTCGATGACGCAGCGTTCTTGGACCGGCGCGGCAGGCTCAGCGAAGCCACCATCTGGAACCTCGCGTTCTGGGACGGCACCGCCGTGGTCTGGCCCGAAGCCGAGGTGCTGCACGGCATCACCATGGCCATCGTCCGGCGGCAGCTCGACCGGCTCGGTGTGCCGCAGCGCGTTCAGGAGATCACGCTCGCGGACCTGCCTACCCTGGCCGGCGCGGTGGTGCTGAACTCGTGGACACCGGGCATCGCGGTCCACGGCATCGACACCGTCTCCATCCCCGCCGCACCGTCCTTTGTGGACATCATGCACCGGGCCTACGAAGCGGAGCCGCTGACCACCCCCTGACCGTCGAGCGCCGCCAGTTCCGCCTCGGACAACCGCAAGTGCACCGCGGCCGCCGACGCCCGGATGGTCTCCGGCCGTGACGACCCCGGAATCGGGATGACCACCGGCGACTTCGCCAGCATCCACGCCAGGGTCACCTGCTGCGGGCTGGCCTCGTGTGCTCGCGCCACTTCGGCGAACGGCGTGAACCGCGAGCCCAGCGCGTCCGCCTTCGTGATGCCACCGAGCGGGCTCCACGGCAGGAACGCGATCCCGAGCTGGGTGCACAGCTCGAGTTCCGGTTCGCTGGAGCGGAACGCGGGTGAGAACTCGTTCTGCACGGCGGCGAGCCGTCCGCCGAGGATCTCGTTCGCCTGCCGGATCTGCTCCGGGTTCGCGTTGGAGATACCGGCGAAGCGGATCTTGCCCTCGTCGAGCAGGTCGGCCAGTGCACCGATGGAGTCGGCGTACGGGACCTCCGGATCGGGACGGTGGAACTGGTACAGCCCGAGCGCCTCGACCCCGAGCCGCTTGAGCGAGGCCTCCGCGGCGCGCTTGAGGTGGGCAGGCGAACCGTCGAGCGCCCAGCTGCCGCCGGGCCGGGTGTGGCCGCCCTTGGTCGCGACCAGCACGGCTGAGGTGTCGCCGGGATAACTCGCCAATGCGCGGGCGATCAGCGATTCGTTGTGCCCGGGGTCGCGCTCGTCCAGGTGGTACGCGTCCGCGGTGTCGATCAAGGTGACCCCGGCGTCCAGCGCGGCGTGGATGGTGGCCACCGACCGGCTCTCGTCCGGCCTGCCCTGGACGGACATCGGCATGCCGCCGAGCCCGATGGCGCTGACCTCGGCTCCGCCGATACGGCGCGTCTGCATGGGAACTCCTCCTGCTCGGAATGTGCACCCCCAGCCTGCGCGCCCGGCATTAAGCTGTCCAACAGAAGAAACCGATCCGACTAAGCAGGCTGGGTGATGAATCGTGGAGCTCCGCCAGCTCGAGTACTTCGTCGCCGTCGCCGAGGAGTCGCATTTCACCAGGGCCGCGCGGCGCATGCACGTCGCGCAGTCCGGACTGTCGGCCGCCATCCGGGCACTGGAGAAGGAACTCGGCGCTCCCCTGTTCCGCCGCAGCACCCGGCAGGTACGGCTGACCGGCGCCGGGGAAGCGCTGCTGGCCGAGGCCCGGCGCACGCTGTCCGCGGCGGACGCCGGCCGCGACGCCGTGGCCGCCGTCCAGGGTTTGGTCCGCGGCAGCCTGGCCATCGGCTCACTGCAGTGCCTGCACTCACTGCACCTGCCCGCGCTGCTCCGCGACTTCGTCACCGCCCACCCCGGCCTGGACGTCCGGCTGCGGCACGGCGGCTCGACCGAGCTGCTCGACCAGGTGCGGGCCGGTGGCCTCGACCTCGCTTTTGTGGCCAAACCGGCCCGCTGCCCCGACGACCTCCGGTTCGCCCCGCTCGGCACCGAACGGCTGGTGCTCGCCTGCGCGCCAGGGCACCCGCTCGCCGACCAGGCCGAGGTGCGCCTGCCCGAGCTGGCGGGCGACCGCTTTGTCGACTTCCACCCCGGTTGGGGCACCCGGGACCACGCCGACGCCGTCCTCGCCGAAGCCGGGGTGCACCGCAAGGTCGCGCTCGAGGTCACCGACGTGCACTCGCTGCTCGAACTGGTCGCCTTCGGCCTCGGCGTGGCACTGGTGCCGGAGACCTTCTCGCTGAAGACCGACCAGGCCCGGTTCATCCCGCTCCCCCGCCAGGTGCCCGCCTGGGAAACCGGCTCGGTGACCACGGACCTGCCGAGCGCGGCCACCACCGCGTTGCTCGGCCGGATCGGAAATCCCGATGCGGGCTATCGTCCGGTCCTCGATGATGCTGGGCGTGACTGAGCACAGCGGAACCACCGAGCAGCGGCTGCACGATGCCGCCGCGCGCTGGGCCGCCGAGCCAGACGGCGGCCCGGCCGACCTGATCGCCGCGGCTTGCACGGCACTCGTCGACGGCCTGGACTCGCCGTCGTTGCGTGAACTCGCCGGTACTTCGAAGCGTGACCCGACCGCTCACCTGGGCGAGCTGGCGGATCGGGCATTGCGTGAACTCGGCATCCCCCTCCCCGGCGAAATTCCGCCTGGTTACTTCGCCGCCGCGGGTGGCGGGATCACTCGCCGCCCCGGTACGGACTCGCTGTGGCTGGCCGTGGCACCGGCGTCCGCCCCGGCCGGTGACTTCCAGGTGCTCGTCCACATCAACGGCACCGAGGTGACCGCCGACGGCGCCGGCCTCGGCATGGACCCGTACGACCTGCTCGTGCCCGAGAACCGGCTGATCGCCACCGCCGAACCCCGCACCGTGCCGATCGCGCGCTGCACCTGTGGTGTCTACGGCTGTGGCTCCACCGACGTCACCATCGTCCGCGACGGCGACCTGGTGCACTGGGAGTGGCACGGTCAAGTGCCCATGCCGCACGGCGTTTCCTTCCCCGCCGCACGGTACGACGCGGAAGTCGCGCGGGCCGCGGCCGACCACTCGTGGGAAACCCCGGTGCGCACGGCCGGGCGGCTCGTGCTGTCCGGTATCGACCACGAGCACCTGCGCCGCCACGGCCTCCGCGCCGACTGGGTCGCCAACGACCGCCTCGAGCCCGAGACCTTTGTGGTCGCTCTCCGGTTCGACGACGAGTACCAGGTTTTTGTCGACACCCCGTGGCGCGACCGCACGCCCGAGGGACTGGCGCGGGAAGTATGCCGGACCCTCGCGCTGCCACCGGCCCGGTGGACGGCGAGCTGGCACGCGATCCGCCCGGCGCGGACCGAACCGCCCGCCATCGCGGGGGCTTCGTGGTACCGCAAGCGGTTTTGGTGAAGTTTCGGGCACCGGACCATCATCTTCGTCGGGGCGGGGCGGCACCTCCTACGAACGGACAAAATCTTCTCCCACCAAAGATGCGGATGGCTGTCTCTTTAGTAGGAGGTGGCATCGACGTAAGAACGATGTGGCCGCCGCACCCACCGGGCAAGACTTGGCCACGCAAGCAAAATCCCCGGACGGAGGAAAGCGATGGCCGAGTGCGGTTACGCGGCTGTGCGGATTTCCGGCACGGCTACGCAACAACGGGCGCTTCCCCGTGGGGCTGTGTTTAACATGCGGCATGGTCGAAAACGACACCTCGCTGCTGCGGCGCGGCCTGCTGGTGGCCGGGCTGGCCCTGACGGCCTGGTCGGTGCTCCGGGTCGTGCTGCTGCTGAGCGGCAACGAGGCAGTCATCTCCGACGACGATCGCCACGGTTACCTCGCGATCTTCTCACTGGTGCTGCTGCCGGTGCTGGCCGCCGCGGCGGTGACGCTGGTGACTGCGACCCGCGAGGTGTGGCGGCATGGGCGCTGGCGCATCGGCCCGGGTGTGGCGCTGGTGCTGTCCGCTCCACTGGCGAGCCCGCTGGCGCTCGCCTCCGTGCTGGTCGGCGTGACCATCCTGGTCGTAGTTGCGCTCGACCGGCGTCAAAGCGCCTTGGCCAAGAACAGCTTGCGATAACCCGCCGGAAAGCCCGGCAGCTCACCGAATACCCGATAACCGTGCGCTTCGTAGAACGGCCTGGCCTGAAAGCTGTAGGTGTCCAGCCACGCCGACCGGCAACCCCGCCGCCGGCCCTCGTTCTCGGCGGCACGCAGCAGGGACGAACCGAATCCCCGGCCGCGCATCGATTCGGCGACCCACAACTGCGCGATGAACAGCCACCCGTAGCCGGTGTGCCCGGCGATGCCGCCCAGCAGTTCGCCGTGCTCACCGCGGACGAAGGACGCCAGCTTCTCGCGGTTCTCCGGTGGCAACGTCGAAGGGCGGCTGGCGACCAGCGCCGCGACGAGCTCGCCGAGATCGTCGTCCCGTGGCTCGGCGGTGACCGCCGGTTCTCCCTCGTCCGTCCCTCGCACCCGGCCATGATCGCAAAGCCCACGACGACCGGCACCGTTCGTTCACCAAGCATTCACCTCCCGCTGGGCGGCTCGCGCGTCAAACGAGTCGCGGGCGATGAAGGATCGTCCGCACGGGGGAACGACCTGGGGAGACGCACGAGTGAAACGCCGGTTGTCCATCGCGGCCGCGGTGGTGCTGGTCCTGGCCGTGGCGGGCGTGATCGTGTTCGGCGGGCCGGACGAGCCGTCCACGCAAGCGGGCGGGCTGACCACGGTCAAGGGGGTGATCGGCTCGGAGAAGCTCGCCTTCTTCTCCGATCAGCGCGTGGCCGACGCCTTCGCCAAGCACGGGCTCAAAGTAGAAGTCGACACGGCTGGTTCGCGGCAGCTCGCGACGAGCGTGGACCTGGGCGGCTACGAGTTCGCCTTTCCCTCCTCCTCGCCCGCCGCGCAGCGCATCCAGCGGGACCGCGCGGTCACCGGGGTGTACACGCCGTTCCAGTCGCCGATGGCGGTCGCCACCTTCGAGCCGATCGTCGCGCTGCTCACCGCCAACGGCGTGGTGCGCCAGGGCCCGGGCGACTACCAGGTGCTCGACGTGGCGAAGTACCTCGAACTGACCCGCGCGAACACCCGCTGGGACCAGCTGCCCGGCAACACCGCCTTCCCCGCGCGCAAGAACGTCCTGCTCACCACCACCGATCCCCGCGAGTCCAATTCGGCCGCGATGTACCTGTCGCTGGTTTCCTTCGTGGCCAACGGGAACAACGTGGTCAACTCGCCGGAGGCCGAGGCGAAGGTGCTGCCGGAACTGTCCAAGCTGTTCCTCGACCAGGGTTACACGCAGAACAGCACGGAGGGCCCGTTCGAGGACTACCTGGCCGCGGGCATGGGCAAAACGCCGATGGCGCTGATCTACGAATCGCAGTTCGTGGACCGGCTGGTCCGGGGCGACGGCTCGATCAGGGCCGACATGCGCCTGCTATACCCCGCGCCGACCGTCTACTCCAAGCACACGCTGGTTCCGTTGTCCCCCAACGGGGATCGGATCGGCCAGCTGCTCACCAGCGATCCGGAACTGGGGAAGCTGGCGGCCACCTTCGGCTTCCGCACCAACGATCCGCGGTTGTTCGGCGAGGTGGTCGCCGCGGCGAACGCACCGGTGCCCGCCGAGCTGGTCGACACCGTGGAACCGCCCTCGTTCGAGACGCTCGAGCGGATGCTCGACGCGGTGCAGAAGCAGTACTGAATGGACGCCTTCGAACTCACGCCACCCGAAGCGGTGGCCGCCGTGCCCGCGGAGCGGGCCGCCGGAC
Organism: Amycolatopsis albispora; assembly: GCF_003312875.1. Lineage (NCBI taxonomy): Bacteria > Bacillati > Actinomycetota > Actinomycetes > Pseudonocardiales > Pseudonocardiaceae > Amycolatopsis > Amycolatopsis albispora. The sequence continues at coordinate 723,191 of NZ_CP015163.1, read as the reverse complement.
TGATCACGCTGACCGAAGACAGGAAGGCCGCCGCGGAAGAGCGGGCCGCGCACTTCGCCGAGCGGTTGCGGGAACTGGACGTCCGGTCACCACAGTTCACCACCGTGCTCGACGAACTGCTCGCGGTGGGCGAGGCCGACATGCGGGCCGCGGCGTCGGTGGCCGGCGCGTTGCTGGACCGGTCGGCGCGTGCGCTCTCCGGTACGCGTGGCGAAATCGCCTCCCCTCAGCAACAAGTCACCGTGAGCCTGGCCGGGCTGCGCCGGACCGTCGCCGAACTGGATCCGGCGAAGCTGCCACTGACCGGCCGCAAACTGCTCGGCATGTTCCCGATGGCGGGCGCGGCGAAGAAGGCGCTGGACCGGTACCGCGCGGCGAACGAACCGGTGAACGCGCTCGTGGTCGAGCTGCGGGCACGTCAGGACGTGCTGCGGCGGGACAACGCCGTACTCCAGGGCGAACGGGAACGCCTGTGGCAGACCATGGGCAAGCTGGCCGAGACGGCGGCCTTCGCCGCGGCCGTGGACAACGCGATCGACCGCCAGGCCGAGGTCTTCGACCTCACCGACCCGGCACACGCGAACGCGCTGCGGGCCGACGTGCTGCACCCGATCCGGCAGCGGCACCAGGACCTGCTCACCCAGCTCGCCGTGAGCGCGCAGGGTTATCTCGCGCTGGACCTGATCCGGCGCACCAACGACGAGCTGATCCGTGGTGTCGAACGGGCGGTGTCGACGACGGTGTCCGCGTTGCGGGTGGCGCTGCTGGTCAGCGGTGCGCTCGCCGGGCAGCGCGACGTGCTCGACGAGATCGGCGCGCTGCAGGCCACCACGGACGGGCTGCTCCGGGCGAACAGCGAACTGCTCGCGCTGCAGAGCGAGGAGGTTCGCCGGGCCGGCACCGATCCGGCGGTCGGCGTGGAGACGATCCGGCTGTCCTTCGACCGGATCTACGCCTCGATCGACGCGATCGAGACGTTCAAGGCGGGCGCGGTGCGCACGATGGCGACCACGGTCGAGTCGCTGTCGGGCGAGATCCGCCGGGCCGAGGACTACCTGCGCCGGTCGCACGACGCGGCGGTGGACGGGCGAGAACCGGCCGAGGGGGCCTGATGAGGAAGCTGATCGCACTCGTCACCGCGGTGGCGTGTGCCGGGGTGCTCGCGGCCTGCGAGACCACCGGTGCCGAGCCGGAGCAGCCGGCCGGGCCACCGCAGCCGGGCACGCTGCGCGTGCTCGCGGGCAGCGAGCTCGAGGACCTGAAGCCGGTGCTCGCGGAAGCCGCGAAGGCCACCGGGGTCACGGTGAACTTCAGCTTCACCGGCACCCTGGAGGGCACCGAACTGCTCGCGAACGGTGGTGCCGACGGCAAGTTCGACGCGGTCTGGTTCTCGTCGAACCGGTATCCGCAGGGGGTTCCCGGCGCGGCGAGCAGGCTCGGCAACCAGACGAAGATCATGAACTCGCCGGTGGTGCTCGGGCTGGCCACCTCCGCGGCCCAGCGCCTCGGCTGGGCGGGCAGGCCGGTCAGCTGGGCGGAGATCGCCGAGCAGGCAGGCAACCGGGCGTTCAGCTACGGCATGACCGATCCGTCGGCGTCCAACTCGGGCTTCTCCGCGCTGGTCGGGGTGGCGTCGGCGCTGGCGGGCACCGGCAGCGCGATCAACGCCGAGCAGATCGGCGCGGTGACCCCGGCACTGACCGAGTTCTTCACCGCGCAGGCGCTGTCCGCGGGCTCGTCCGGCTGGCTGTCGGAGGCCTACCAGCGGCGGGCCACCGGGCAGGAACCGGGGGCCAAGGTGGACGGTCTGATCAACTACGAATCGGTGCTGCTGTCGATGAACGCGAGCGGGCGGCTGCCCGAACCGCTTACGCTGATCTACCCCAGCGACGGCGTGGTGACCGCCGACTACCCGCTCACCCTGCTGAACAACACCGGTGACGACGCACGCTCGGCGTACCAGAAGCTGACCGAACACCTGCGCACGCCGGAAACACAGCGCCGGATCATGGAGACCACGCAGCGCCGGCCGGTGGTGCCCGGGGTGCCGCTCGGGCCGTCGTTCGGGCAGCAGAGCCTCGTGGAACTGCCGTTCCCGGCCACGCAGGAAGCCTTCGACGCGCTGCTGTCCGCCTACTTCGACAAGATCCGGCGGCCGTCGCGCACGCTGTACGTGCTCGACACCTCGGGCTCGATGGCGGGCGACCGGATCGCCGCGCTGCGCACGGCGCTGACCGGGCTCACCGGTGCCGACGGATCGCTGACCGGGCGGTACCGGAAGTTCCGCAGCCGCGAAGAGATCACCATGCTGCCCTTCGACACCGCGCCGGACGAGCCACGCACGTTCACCGTGCCGGAGCAGGACCCGCAGCCGGAGCTGGACCGGGTCAGGGCGTTCGCCGACGGGCTGACCGCCGACGGCGGCACCGCCATCTACGACAGCCTGACGCGGGCCTACCAGGTCCTGTCCCCGCTGGTGAGCCAGGACGCGAACCGGTTCACCTCGATCGTGCTGATGACCGACGGCGCGAACACGGACGGCTCCGACGCGGGCGCGTTCGAGGCGGCGCTGCCCGGCATGCCCGAGAACGTGCGTGGCGTACCGGTGTTCACCGTCCTGTTCGGAGAGAGCAACGCCGACCAGATGAACCGCGTCGCCACGCTCACCGGCGGCAAGGTGTTCGACGCGCGCGACGCCGATCTGGGCAAGGTGTTCCAGGAAATCCGCGGGTACCAATGATCCGTTACCTCGGCTCGACGAAGAACCTCGCCGGTTGCGTGGGCGGGCTGCTCGGGCTGGTGCTGTACCTGACCGGGGTGGTCGGTTCGGTCTGGCCGCTGGTCGTCGCGGGCCTGTACGCCGCGGGGGCGCTGCTCGCACCGCCGGAGAAGGTCCACTTGGTACCGGACGCCGCCGCCGAGGCCGGGCAGTTGCGCACCGAGCTGGAAACGTTGGTGCGCAAGGTTTCCGAGCAGTCCGGGCGGATGCCGCCGGGGGCGGTGGAGACGGTCCGGCAGGTGGCGGAGATCCTCGATGGACTGTTCGCCCGGCCGCAGGGCCTCCGCGCGGACCCCGACTTGCTGCACGCGGTGACCACGCTCGCGCGCACCGATCTGCCGCAGTCGGTGGAGACCTATCTGAACCTGCCATGGTGGGTGGCGGCGAAACGACTGGCTGGCCAGGCGAACAGCGCCGGTGACGAACTGCTCACCCAGCTCGGCCTGCTCCGCGGGCGCGCCGAAAAGCTGGCCGAGCGGTTCTACTCGGCCGAGCTGAACCAGCAGGCCGACCACACCCGGTACCTCCGCGACCGCGAGCGGGAGGACTCGGCGGATGGGTGAACGGGCAACGTCCGGCGGCCGGTCGGGCACCGGCCGGGGCACGAAGTTGTCCAGGTCAGCCGGGTTGCTTTGACTACCACCATGGCCAATCCCCTGATCGCCGAGGTGCAGGACTCGACCACCGCGATTTCCGGCGTTCCGATCCTGGAGTCGATCGACGAGACCAGCAAGGCGATCCAGAGCGGTGACTGGGCAGCCGGGGTGCTCGGTGCCGCCGGCGCCGCGCTGGATGCGCTGGGCATGGCGATGGATCCGTTCGGGTCGATCCTGGCGGCCGGGGTTGGCTGGTTGATGGAGCATGTCGGGCCGTTGTCGGATGCGCTGGACGCGCTGACCGGGAACCCGGATGAGATCAAGGCGCATTCGGAGACGTGGAAGAACGTCGGCACCGAGCTGTCCTCGATCAGCGCCGACCTGGCGAAGATGATCGAGGAGGACACCGCGTCCTGGATCGGCCCGGCCGGGGATGCGTACCGGACGCGGGGTGCTGATACGGCGACGTTGATCAGTGGGGCGCAGTCGGCGGCCGAGGGTGCCTCCAGCGGCATCGGCACCGCGGGCGAGGTTGTCGGTGCGGTGCGGTCGCTGGTGCGCGACATCATCGCGGAGTTGGTCGGGCATCTGATCAGCTGGGCGTTGCAGGTGTTGTTCACCCTCGGGATCGGGTTGGCGTGGGTGGTGCCGCAGGTGGTCGCGGCGGTCGCCAAGACCGCGGCGAAGATCGCCGACATCACCAAGAAGCTGGTGGACGCGATCCGCAAGCTGTCGCCGTTGTTGAAGAAGCTGACCGACTCCTTCGGTGAGGCGTCCCAGGCGCTGAAGAACATCAAGGGCGGCAAGGTCGACAAGCCCGAAACCGTGCGCTCCGGCGGTGGGGACAGCAACGGCGGAGGCGGCGGCAACAACGGTGGTGGCGGGGGCACCACCGCCAGCAGTGCCAAGCCCGACCCCACACCGCCGCCGTCGAACACGCCGCCGCCACCACCGACGTCCAAATCGCCGGATCCGGAGCCGAGCCCGGCGCCCACCCCGTCGCCCACGCCCAGCCCGCCGCCCCCGACCACGAGGTCGCCGGGAGGCGGCGGGCAGCCGGGTGGTTCACGCGACCGGTCCGTCGAGGCCGACAACCGGAACTGCAAGTCCGACCCGGTGGACATCGCCACCGGCAGCGTGGTGATGACGCAGGCCGACCTGACCATCGCGGGCAGTCCGGACCTGGTGCTGGAGCGGACGCACGTGTCGTCCTACCGGGACGGCCGCTGGTTCGGCCCGTCGTGGGCCTCCACTGTGGACCAGCGCGTCGAGGTCGGCGCGGACCGGATCAGCTACTACTCCGCCGACGGCATGATCCTGGTCTACCCGCTGCCCGCCGCCGGTGAGCCGGTGCTCCCGGCCGAGGGGCCGCGCTGGCCGCTGCACCGCACCGGCGACGGCTTCCATCTCGACGACCGGACCGCCCGGCGGACCCTGGTGTTCACCACCGCGCCCGGCCAGAGCGCGGGTGTGCTGCCGCTGACCGCGGTCGAATACGAGAACGCGCCGCGGGTCACCATCGAGTACGCCGCGACCGGGGCGCCGAGCGTGCTCCGGCGTGCCGACGGGCACGAGGTGCGGTTCACCTCGTCGCGCGGGCGGATCGTCGGCATGGAAGCGGTGGGCGCCGGAACCGTTGTGCCGGTGGTGAAGTTCGGCTACGACAACGCCGGGCACCTGGCGCAGGTGATCAACTCCTCCGGCCGCCCGATGACCTTCGACTACGACCCGGCCGGGCGCCTGTCCGGCTGGCAGGACCGGACCGGCACCTGGTACCGGTACGTCTACGACCGGTCGGGCCGCTGCGTGCAGACCGTCGGCGCCGACGGCTTCTACGACGGCCGGTTCAGCTACGACACCGAAAACCGCGTCACCCGGTACACCGACGCGCTCGGCCACCACAGCGAGTACCGGTTCAACGCGGCCGGTCAGCTGGTCGAGGAGACCGACCCGCTCGGGAACACCCGCCGGTTCACCTGGGACGCCTACGACCGGATGCTCTCCCGTACCGACGAACTCGGCCGGATCACCCGCTACACCTACACCGACGACGGCGAACTCGCGGAGATCACCCGTCCCGACGGGTCCGTCGTCCGGGTTTCGGCCGCGGCGGACGGTGCCGTGTCACTCGAAGCCGACGGCTCCCGGCGCGAATACGCGGCGAGCGAAGCACCCGACCTGTTCACCGCGCCCGCGGGGATCGCCCAGCCGTTCCGCGCGGACGGACTGTCCAGCCCGCTCGACGAAGCAGCCGTGCACCCGGCCGTCGGCGGCGACCCCGCCGAACGCGACCTGTTCGGCCGCCCGCGGGTCACGCGGACCGCGTCCGGTGCGGCTGTCCGTCTCGGGTGGACGGTCGAGGGCAACCGCTCGGTCCGCACCGGCCCGCTCGGCCGCCACGAGACCTGGCACTTCGACGCCGAGGGCAACGCCATCGAGCACCGGGGTGCCGCCGGTCAGGTGACCCGGCGCAGTTACGGCCCGTTCGGCCTGCCCGTGGCGGAAATCGATCCGTCCGGTGGCCGCACGACCTACGCCTACGACGGTGAACTGCGGCTGACCGCGGTGACCAATCCGGCCGGGCGGACCTGGCGCTACACCTACGATCCGGCGGGCCGCCTGGTCGCCGAGGAGGACTTCGACGGCCGTCGCCTGAGCTACGCCTACGACGCCGCCGGGCAACTTGTCCGCATGACGAACGCGCTCGGCGAGGTCACCGAGTACCGCTACGACCAGCTCGGCAACGTCGTCGAGCGGCGCACGGCCACCGGCACCACCACGTACGCCTACGACGCGCTCGGCCAGCTGGAGCGCGCCACCAACCAGGACTCCGTGCTGACCATCGTCCGCGACGAACACGGGCGCGTGATCGCCGAATCGGTCAACGGGCTCGGGGTCAGCTGGGACTACGACGAGAACGCCGTGCACCGGCGTACGCCGAGCGGGGCCGACAGCAGCTGGTTCTTCGAGGGCGGCCTGCCCGTGCTGCTGCAAACCGCCGGGCGCGAGCTGCGGTTCGGCTACGACACGGCCGGCCGGGAAATCGAACGCCGTCTCGACGGGGTGCCGGTGCTGCACCAGTCGTTCGACGAGCAGGACCAGCTGGCCGAGCAGGTGCTCTCCGCCGGTGGCCAGGTGGTCAAGCGGCGCCGGTACCACTACCGGGCCGACGGGCAGGTCGTCGGCATCGACGACTCCGCGACCGGCACGCAGCGCTTCCGGCTCGACGCAGCGGGCCGCGTCACCGAGGCGTCGGCACCAGCCGGGGTCGAGCGGTACGCCTACGACGCCTGCGGGAACCTCACGAGCGCCACCACTCCGTGGTCCGACTACACCAGCGACGGTCAGGGCCGCGTGGTCTCCCGCCACACCGCCGGGTCCGTCTGGCGGTTCTCCTGGGACCCGCTCGACCGGATGACCGGCCTGACCGCACCGGACGGCACCCGCTGGACCTATCTGTACGACCCGCTCGGCAGGCGGTTCGCCAAGCAGCGATGGGTCGCCGGGGACGGCGGGGTGCCGGTGATGGCGGACGAGATCCGGTTCGTCTGGAGCGGACCCGAGCTGGTCGAGCAGCTGACCCAGCGCCACGACGGGTCGAAGGCGGTGCTCACCTGGGAACGCAACCCGCTCGACGGGCGCGCGGTGGCCCAGGCCGAATACGCCTGGCCCGCGCACGAAACGCGGTTCTACCCCATCGTCACCAACGCCATCGGCACGCCGACGGAACTGCTCAGCGACAACGGGGTCGCCTGGGAAGCACGCACGAGCGTGTGGGGCATCGCGCAGCCGTCGGTTTCGGCGGCCTCGACACCGCTGCGGTTCCCCGGCCAGTACCACGACGACGAAAGCGGCCTGCACTACAACGTCTACCGCTACTACGACCCGACCGCGGCCCGATACCTCAGCCAGGACCCGCTCGGCCTGCGGCCCGCGCCGAATCCGGTGGCCTACGTCGCGAGCCCGCTGCTCGCCGCCGACCCGCTCGGCCTCGCGGGCACGGGCAAGTGCGGTGGTTCGAGCGGCGCGCCCAACCGCGACGGCACGGGCAACGACGCCGGGCACATCGACCAGCCGCAGCCCAAACCGGACGGCAAGCCGGGCGACGGCAAGGGCATCGACCTGCGCAACCTCAGCGAGGAGGACTACTACAAGCTGAGCCCGCAGCTGAAGGACCTGCTGAACACCGATCCGAACGGGGCCTGGTTCTGGTCCGGCGGCCGCCACGACAAAGACGGCAACTGGAACTCGGTGATGGACACGGCGAACGACACCGCGCGCCGCAACGACGGCACCACGCTCGAAGCGAAGCTGGACAGCAACAAGATCACCATGCCGAACTGGAAGGACGAGGGCGAGTTCAACAAGCCGATCTGGGACGACGCCTCGGCGGCCTTCGCGCGCAACGCCAAGGGTGACGTGCACGCCATCCTGGTACAGCCGGGCAAGGACGGGCCGATCCCGGAGAACCCGACCGACGGCATCGCGCGGCGCACGGACAACGTCTTCGACATGACAGAGTTCCCGATCCTGCGTCACAACCCGAACGTGGATCGGATCTTCGTGCACGACGTGGTGTTCGACCAGAACACCAAACAGTTCGTCCCGCTGGGCACGAACGACCTGCTCTGGGAGAACCCGAACCGGCCGAAGCCGAAGCTGTAGGGCGCTCAGGCCCGTGCGGTCAGCGGCGCACCCGGTAACGCAGGTGGAGGACCCGGTCGCCCTGAAGCACGTCCGGGTCCTCCAGCAGGTGCTGCGCGTCGACCGGCCCGAAGTAGCGCTTGCCGGACCCGAGCACCACGGGCACCACGTCCATGCGCACCTCGTCGACCAGGCCCGCGGCCAGCGCCTGGCCACCGACGTCGCCGGCGGCGACCTCGACGATGCGGTCACCGGCCAGTTCCTGCGCCTTGGCCACGGCTGCCTCGACGCCGTCGACGAAGTGGAACGGCGCTTCGGGGTCCCAGCCCTCGGGTGCCGGCCGGTGCGTCACGACAACCACGTGATCGACCCCGGCGGGCGGCTTCCCGTCCCAGCCGTCCGTCAGGTCGAAGACGTGGCGCCCGGCGATGGTCGCCCCGATCTGGTCCCAGTACGACCGCGTGTAGTCGTAGGACGCCCGCGACACCTTCACCTCGCCGCTCCCGTCCAACGGCACGTCACCGCTGACCAGCCACTCGAACAGCGGTCCGGGCTGGTCATTCTCGTCCGCGATGAAACCGTCCACCGACACCGAGCTGTACATGACCACCTTGCCCACGGGGCTCTCCTCTGCTTTCGGGGTGCCCCAAACTAGCGTCTCGTGCGCGGTCGCTCTTGTAAAAAATCAATCGGCGGGCAGCGGCCAGCCGTCCAGCGTGTGGCCGGGGTGTTCGCGTTGGAACCGCCGCCGGACTTCGAGGTACCGGGTCGGCGTGAGCCCGGTGAACGCGCGGAACTCGTGGCCGAAGTGGGCTTGGTCGAAGTAACCCGCGCGACTGGCGAGCTCGCCCCAGTCGACCGGACCGGTGGGGTCGATCGCGAACACCGTGGTGGTGAAACGGTAGGTGCGGGCCAGCCGCTTCGGCGTGATGCCGATCAGCTGCTTGAACCGCTGTGCCAGGTGGGTGCTGCTGACACCGGCCGCCACGCCCAGGTCGCCGATCGTCACCGCCCCGCCGGTCGCCGCGATGACGCTGCTCGTGTGGCGGACCAGCCCGAGGCCGGTGGTCTCGGACAGCCGTCGCACCAGCTCGTCTTCGAGCAGCGTCAGCATCTCGTGCGGTCCGGCCGCCGTGGCCAGCCGGTCCCGCAGCTCGGCAACGGCGGGACGGCCCCAAACCTGCTCCACCGTCACCGGGCGGTCACACAGCTCGGCCGCGGGCATCGGCAGGAACGGCGCCGGTCCCCACGGCTTGAAGTGCACGCCGACGGACCGGGTCCGGGGCGGGTAGCTGAACTCGTACGCACGGGTGGGCATGGTGATCACGCAGCCGTCGGCGTACTCCGCGGTGCCGGTTCCGGTGCGGATGCGGAACGGCGCGCCGAGATTGACGATGAGCAACGCCGACGGCGCAGGCGGCAACGTCAGCCGGGCGTACGGCGGCGCGCCCGCCAGGTAGTAGAGGTCGTCGATCAGCCCGTCCAGCGGCGGTCGCGGCACTCTGGACACGTACTCCACGCGCACAGCATCGCACGCGAGAACTGCCCTTTCGCGCTCAGAACGTGTACCGGATCTGGCGGTACGGCGCCTTGCCGAAGGCGAGCACCTTGGCTGGAGTCACCGCGTAGACCGGCGCGCGGTGGTCGTTGTTGCCAGGGTCGCTGAACTGGCCGTCGACCACCTCGAACGGCCAGTCGAGCTTGTCGGCCCACATCCGGGCGAGCCGGGTCAGCGTCGCCTCGTCGCCGATCCGGGCCGCGGTGCCTTCGACGATCACGTCGAGGCCGGAGCGGTAGGAGTTCGTGCCGGTGGTGAGCGCGCAACGCGGGTTCGCTTCGAGGTTGCGGGCCTTCTGCTCGTGCGCGCCGGTGCAGAAGTGCAGCCTGCCGTCGAGCCACATGGCGGGCAGCGGCACCACGTGCGGGCGCCCGTCGCGGCGGACGGTGGACAACCAGAACATCTCGGCGTCACGCAGCACCGCTTCGACTTCCGCCCACGGCACCACCTCGCTGCCCGGTTCGCTGAACTCCGTGACGTACTGGCCCTTCGGCTCGCTCATCAGTGACTCCGTTCGCTCGGCCTGCCTTCTCACGAAGAAGAGACCGGCGGGCCGCGCGAAACTCATCGGAGCCGAGTGAGAACCGAGCCGGGCACCAGCCGAGGTGCCTATCGTCGGTGACGCCTGGAAGACGCCGTCCAGGATCGCGACCCGGTCGCGGCCGCCGGCTCGGTGCCGGAACCTTCCCACGTGGACCCAACGGGTTCCCCACCGAGCCGGCCTTCGCGCGTGCGCGGCACCCCGGTCAGTCCAGCGCGACCGGCTGCCGCACGTCGTCGGTCTCGGCCAGGTCCTCGAACTCGATGATGCCGTCGAGATCCTGGCCCATCGCGATGTTGGTGACCCGCTCCAGGATGATCTCGACCACCACCGGCACCCGGTGCTCGGCCATCAGCTTGGCCGCCTCCTCGAAGGCGTCCGCGATGAGGTCCGGCTCGTGCACCCGGAGCGCCTTGCAGCCCAGCCCTTCGGCCACCTTCACGTGGTCCACGCCGTACCCGCCGAGATCGGGCGAGTTGATGTTGTCGAAGGCGAGATCCACCTGGTAGTCCATGTTGAACGCGCGCTGGGCCTGGCGGATCAGGCCCAGGTAGGAGTTGTTCACCAGCACGTGGATGTAGGGCAGGTTGAACTGCGCGCCGACCGCCAGCTCCTCGATCATGAACTGGAAGTCGTAGTCGCCGGACAGGGCGACCACGGTGGCGTCCGGATCGGCCACGCACACACCCAGCGTGGCGGGCACCGTCCAGCCCAGCGGGCCCGCCTGCCCGCAGTTGATCCAGTGCCGCGGGTGGTAGACGCGCAGGAACTGGCCACCGGCGATCTGCGAGAGCCCGATCGTGGACACGTACCGCACGTCGCGCCCGAACACGGCGTTCATCTCGCGGTAGACCCGCTGCGGCTTGATCGGCACCTGGTCGAAGTCGCTCCGCCGGTGCAGGGTGCGCTTGCGGTCACCGCAGGCGCCGACCCAGTCCGCCCACGACGGCAGGTCCGCGCGGCGGTCACGCGCCGCCGCGAGCAGCTGTTCGAGTGCCGCCTTGGCATCCGAAACCACGCCGTAGTCCGGCGCGAACACCCGCCCGATCTGCGTGGGCTCGATGTCCACGTGCACGAACCGCCGCCCCGCGGTGTAGGTGTCCAGGCCGCCGGTGTGCCGGTTCGCCCAGCGGTTCCCGATGCCCAGCACGAAGTCCGAGGCGAGCAGGGTGGCGTTGCCGTAGCGGTGCGCGGTCTGCAGCCCGGCCATGCCGGCCATCAGGCAGTGGTCGTCCGGGATCGAGCCCCAGCCCATCAGCGTGGGGATGACCGGCACCTCGAGCAGTTCGGCCAGCTCGACCAGTTCCGCGCAGGCGTCGGCGTTGACGATGCCACCGCCCGCGACGATCAGCGGGCGTTCCGCGGTGACCAGCAGGTCCAGGATCTTCTCGGCCTGCGCGCGGGTCGCGACCGGCTTGTGCACCGGCAGCGGTTCGTAGGTGCCGATGTCGAACTCGATCTCGGCGAGCTGCACGTCGAGCGGCAGGTCGACCAGCACCGGGCCGGGCCGCCCGGACCGCATCAGGTGGAAGGCCTGCTGGAAGGTGCCCGGCACCTGCGCGGGTTCGAGCACGGTGGTGGCCGCCTTGGTGACCGGACCGGCGATCGAGGCGATGTCGACCGCCTGGAAGTCCTCCTTGTGCAGCTTGGCCACCGGCGCCTGGCCGGTGATGCACAGGATCGGCGTGGAGTCGGCCCACGCCGAGTACAGGCCGGTGATCATGTCGGTGCCCGCCGGGCCGGAGGTGCCCACGCAGATGCCGATGTTGCCCGCGCGTGCCCGGGTGTAGCCCTCGGCCATGTGCGCCGCGCCTTCGACGTGGCGCGCCAGCACGTGCCGGATCCCGCCGTGGTCACGCATCGCGGCGTAGAAGGGGTTGATGGCCGCGCCGGGCAGCCCGAACGCCTGGGTGGCGCCCTCACGCTCCAGGATCAGGACGGCGGCGTCGACAGCGCGCATGCGTGCCATGGCGTCTCTCCTTTGCGGACGGTCATTTGTGCCCGGACAGTTCTTCGACGAGCAGGCGCAGCGCCGAGTGGTCGAGCGAGCCGTGGCCGCGGGCGCGCAGCGCGCCCATCAGCTGGGCGACCAGTGCGCCGAGCGGAATGGCAACCCCGGCTTCGCGGGCGGCCGAGGTGACGATGCCGAGATCCTTGTGGTGCAGGTCGACGCGGAAGCCGGGGGTGTAGTCGCCGGCGATCATGCCCGCGGCCTTGCGGTCGAGGATGCGGTTGCCCGCCAGGCCACCGGCCAGCACCTTGACCGCGGCTTCGGCGTCCACGCCGTGCGCGTCCAGGAAAACCAGCGCCTCGGCGACCAGTTCGATGGTGCCCGCGACGATCAGCTGGTTCGCGGCCTTCACCGTCTGGCCCGAGCCGGACGGTCCTACGTGGACGATCGTCGAGCCGACCGCTTCCAGCACCGGCCGCGCGGCTTCCACGTCCTCGGCCGCGCCGCCGACCATGATGGACAGCGAGCCTTCGACGGCACCCGCCTCACCACCGGAAACCGGGGCGTCGATCATCCGGACCGAGCGCTCGGCGGCGGTTCCGGCGAGCCGGACCGCCACGTCGGGCCGGATGGTGCTGGCGTCGATCCACAGGCAGCCGGAGCGGGCGTTCGCGAGGAGTTCCTCCGCCACGGCTTCCACGTCCGGCGAGTCGGGCAGCATGGTGAGCACCACGTCGGCACCGCTCACCGCCTCGGCCACGCTTTCCGCGCCACGGCCGCCCTGCGCGACGAGCGCGTCCACCTTCTGCTTGCCGCGGTTGAAGCCGGTCACCTGGTAACCGGCCTTGACCAGGTTGGCGGCCATCGGGCCGCCCATGATGCCGAGGCCGATCACCGCGACCGTGCGCTGCTCGCTCATCCCTTTCCTTTCACTCCCTTGTGGACAGTTCAGCGCCGGAGCCAGGCGAACGGGTCTTCGGCGGCCTTGTACTCCAGGCCCACGAGCCCCGAGTAGCCCGCCGCTTCGAGCGCGGTGAGCCAGTCGTCCAGCGGCAGTTCGCCGGTGCCCGGCGCGCCCCGGCCCGGCGCGTCGGCGATCTGCACGTGGCCGATCCGCTCGGCGTGGGCCGAGATCACCGACGGCACGTCGTCCCCGTTGACCGCGAGGTGGTAGAAGTCCGCGAGCAGCGACACGTTTCCGGCGGCGGCCCGGTCGATCACCCCGAGCGCGTCCGCGGCGGTTTTCAGCGGATAGGCGTCGATCCCGCTGACCGGCTCGACCACGATCCGGCCGCCGATGGTGCCGACCGCGTTCGCCGCGTGCGCCAGGTTCTCGGCGGCGAGTTCGTCCTGCCGCTCGGGCGCGACGCCCTCGATCCGGTTTCCGTACAGCGCGTTGAAGATCAGGCAGCCGAGCCGCTTGCCGATCTCCACCACCACGTCGAGGTTGTCGCGCAGCTCCTTTTCCCGGCCCGGCCAGGAAATCAGGCCGCGGTCCCCGGCGGGCATGTCACCGGCGGCGAGGTTCAGGCCGGTGAGCCGGACCCCGGCGTCTTCGATGGCGGTGACGAAGCCTTCGACCTCCGCGTCGGCCGGGACCGCCTCGGCGAACGGCCACCAGAACTCGACCGCGTCGAAGCCCGCCGCCCTGGCCGCCGCCGGGCGTTCGAGCAGCGGCAGGTCGGTGAGCAGGATCGAGCAGTTCACCGTGTAACCGAGACCATGTGTCATCGGGATTGCCTCCTTTGTTCCGGTGCTCAGGCGAGCGCCGCGCGGACCAGTTCGAGCGGGTGCCACGCGGTGCGGCCGACCCCGTGGAAGATCTGCTGGCGGCAGGACACCCCGGTCGCCGCGACCAGGGTTTCCGCCGGCTCGGCCTCGATCGCCGGGAAGAGGCGGTCACGCCCGATCGCCATCGAGGTTTCGTAGTGCTCGGCTTCGAACCCGAACGACCCGGCCATGCCGCAGCAGCCCGAGTCGATCTCGGCCACTTCGAGGCCGGGGATCCGGCGCAGCAGCGCCATCGTCGCGGCCGTGCCCACCTCCGCCTTCTGGTGGCAGTGCCCGTGGAAGACCACCCGGCGACCGGCCAGCCACGACTGCCCGGACAACCGCAGCCTGCCGTCGTCGATGGCCTCGACGAGCAGCTCCTCCACCTGCCGCACCCGCTCCCCCACCTCCCTCACTCCGGGCAGGTCCGGCAGCAGTGCGGCGGTTTCGTCCCGCAGCGTGAACACACAGGACGGTTCACAGCCGACGACCGGTGAGCCGGGTTCGGTCTGCTCGGCCAGCGAGGTGACCAGCCCGGCGGCCTTCTTCTTCGCGTCGTCGAGCAGGCCCTTGGACAGGCTGGACCGGCCGCAGCAGCCCCCGCCCGCCAGGTTGACCGCCCACCCGGAGGCCTCCAGCAGTTCGATGGCGGCCTTGCCGATCTGCGGCTCGGTGTAGGTGGTGAACGAGTCGGCGAGCCAGTTCACCGTGCCCGCCGAACCCGGCACGACGCGGCGGCGGCGCCGGTTCCAGCGCACCAGGTTGTCCCTGGTGAACACGGGCAGCGGCCGTTCGGCCTTGATCCCGGCGACGCGTTCGGCCAGCCGGCGCAGGAAACCGATGCGGCCGGGCAGGTTCGACACCGGCGCGGTGGCCGAGCCGAGCCGGTTGAGGAACCGGATCGAGCCGAACAGCCGCGACCGCAGCGGGATGCCGTGTGCTTCGTGGTGGTGGTGCAGGGTTTCCGCCTTGAGCGCGGCCATGTCCACGCTCATCGGGCATTCGCTCTTGCACGCCTTGCACATCAGGCAGAGGTCGAGGATCTCGTGCAGCCGCTCGTCGGCGAGCGCCGCCTTGGGGTCCACTTCGGACAGTGCCTTGACCAGCGCGTTGGCCCGGCCGCGGGTGGAGTGCTCCTCCTGCAGCGTCACCTGGTACGACGGGCACATCACCCCGGCGGTGGTCTTGCGGCACAGCCCGATGTTCATGCACCGGTCCGCCGCGTCGCGCATGCCGCCGCCGACCACCTCGAAGGTCAGCATGGTGCGGAACGGCCTGGCCGGGGTGAGCGCGTCGCGGTCACGCAGGTTCTCGGTCATCGGCGGCGCGTCGACGATCTTGCCGGGGTTCAGCACGCCAGCCGGGTCGAACAGGCGCTTGACCTCGCGCATGGCCTCGTACAGCTCGTCGCCGAAGATCTCGCGGTTGAACTCCGAGCGGGCCAGGCCGTCGCCGTGCTCACTGGAATTGACCCCGCCGTACTCGGCGACCAGGTCCTTGATCTTCTCCGCGACCACGCGCATGGTCTCGACCTGCGCGGGATCGGTCAGGTCGACGAACGGGCGGATGTGCAGGCAGCCCACCGAGCAGTGCCCGTAGAAGCCCGCCTCCAGCCGGTGGTCGTCGAGGACCTGCTTGAACCGCGCGGTGTACTCGGCCAGGTATTCGGGTGAGACGGCGGTGTCCTCGATGAACGCGAGCGGGCGCCGGGTGCCCTCCCCCGCGGCCATCAGCAGGCCCAGGCTCGACTTGCGGACCTTGAGCAACGCCGTCTGCTCGGCGGCGGTGACCGCCTTCAGCGTGTGGTAACCGTGCCCGTTGCGTTCCCACAGCGCGGCGACCTCATCGAGCTTCGCCACGAGCGCGGCCTCGTCGTCACCGGAGAACGAGACGAACAACAACGCCGCCGGATCGCCGACGAGGTGGTTGCCGAGGTCGGCGTACTCGATCTTCTGCCGGGACAGGTCGAGAATCGTCTTGTCCATCAGTTCCACCTGGTGCGGGTCGCACGACAGCGCGTCCCCGGTGGCGGAAATGGCGGCGTGCGTGGTCTCGAAGTGCCCGACCGCGTACACCGTCTTCTTCGGCTTCGGCACCAGATCGACCACGGCGCGCGTGGCGATGACGAGCGTGCCCTCCGCGCCGACGACGAACTTCGCCAGGTCGAAGGGCGCGTCCCCGGTGAGCCGGTCGAGCCGGTAACCGCAGGCGCGGCGCCAGAACACCGGCATCCCGGCGGCGATGGCCTTCTCGTTGGCCTCCACCAGCCGCGGCAGCTCGCGGTAGAGGCGGCCTTCGAGGGTGTCCGCCTCGGCACGACGGCGGCGCTCGTCCTCGGTCACCGGTTCGAGCCGGGCCGTCGAGCCGTCGGCGAGGACCACGTCGAGCGCGCGCACGTGGTCGATGGTCATGCCGAAGGTGAGCGAACCGCTGCCCGCCGAGTTGTTGCCGATCATGCCGCCGATGGTGGCCCGGTTGCTGGTCGAGGTGTCCGGGCCGAACATCAGCCCGTGTGCCGCCGCGGCGCGGTTGAGCTGGTCCTGCACCACGCCGACCTCGACCACCGCGGTCCGCGCCACCGGGTCGATCTCCAGGATCCGGTTCAGGTGCCGGGAAAAGTCGAGCACCAGCCCCGGCCCGACGGTCTGCCCGGCCAGGCTCGTGCCCGCTCCCCTCGGCACCACCGGAATGCCGAACTCGGCCGCGGTGCGCACGGCGGCACGCACGTCCTCGTCGTTCCTGGGGAACACCACCCCGGCGGGCATGATCGAGTACATGCTCGCGTCCCGCGAGAACAGGTGGCGCGTGTAGTCGTCGAACGCCACTTCGCCGGTCACCCGGTCGCTCAGCACGTGTTCCAGTGATCGGGTGCCGTGGCTGACAGCGGTCATTCCGGTGTCCTCTCGCGTCGGCGGTTCAGTTGTCCTGCAGGTACTCGAGCGCCGCGGCGACACCACGCGGCTCGATCGGCACCCCGGCCAGTGTCAGGCCCATCTGCACCCCGGACAGCGTGCCCGCCAGCGTGAGGTCGTTGAACGCGCCGAGGTGGCCGATGCGGAAGATCCGGCCGGCGAGCTTGCCGAGCCCGGCACCCAGTGACATGTCGAACCGGTCGAGGATCAGCGCGCGCACCTTGTCCGCGTCCACGCCGTCCGGGACGAGGACCGCGGTCAGCGAACCGGAGTACTCGCGTTCGTCCAGGCACAGCACCTCCAGCCCCCAGGCTCGCACGGCCGCCCTGGTCGCGGCCGCGTGCCGGGCGTGGCGGGCGAAGACGTTCGGCAGGCCCTCGGCGTAGAGCAGGCGCAGCGCTTCCTTGAGCCCGTACAGCAGGTTCGTGTTCGGCGTGTACGGGAAGAAGCCGCGCTGGTTCGCCGCGAGCATCGGCTTCCAGTCCCAAAAGGACCGTGGCAGGCGCGCGGTTTCCGCGGCGGCCAGCGCCTTTTCGCTGATCGCGTTGAAGCTGAGGCCGGGCGGGAGCATGAGCCCCTTCTGCGAGCCGGAAACCGTGACGTCCACGCCCCATTCGTCGTGGCGGTAGTCGATGGAACCCAGCGAGGAGATGGTGTCGACGAGCAGCAGCGCCGGGTGGCCTGCCGCGTCCATCGCCGCGCGGACCTCCGGGATCCGGCTGGTCACGCCGGTCGAGGTTTCGTTGTGCACCACGCACACGGCCTTGATGGTGTAGGCCCGGTCGGCCGCGAGCTTCTCGGCGACGACCTCCGGATTCGCGCCGTGCCGCCAGTCGCCGGGCACGAAGTCCACTTCGAGGCCGAGGCCGCGCGCCATCTCCTGCCAGAGCGTGGCGAAGTGGCCGGTCTCGAAGCACAGCACGCGGTCACCCGGGCTCAGCGTGTTGACCAGCGCGGCCTCCCAGGCGCCGGTGCCGGTCGCCGGGTAGAGCACGACCGGGCCGGTGGTGCCGAACACCGGCCGGATGTCGCGGAGCAGCTCCAGACCCAGTTCGGCGAACTCGGGGCCGCGGTGGTCGATGGTCGCGGCCGACATCGCACGCAACACCGAGTCCGGCACGTTGGTCGGCCCCGGGATCTGAAGGAAGTGCCGTCCTGCCGCGTACGTCATCTGCAGACCTCCGAAGAAAGCACGGTGTTTCGCATGGCGGAAATCTAATACTGCTTAGCGAAATAGTAACCAGGACCACCCCGGCCCGTCGAGCCTCCGAGCGGATTTCCGCAGGCGGAACGGCTGTCTTGACGCCTCGATGTGACGCGGGTAATACTCGGCAGACGGAATTGATGTTCCACATCGTGAAATATCGCCGTGTCAGCTGCCCCCGAGTCAACGCCGACCACAGGGAGCCCCATGTCGCTGCAACTGATCACCGTCGCCGCGCTCGCGCTGGTGTTCCTGATCGCCACGGTCCTGCCGGTGCACATGGGCGCGCTCGCCTTCGTCGCGGCGTTCGTGGTGGGCACGGCCTTCGCCGGGGAGAGCACCGACGACATCGTGGCCGGGTTCCCCGGCGACCTGTTCGTCATCCTGGTCGGGGTCACGCTGCTGTTCGCCATCGCCAAGGGCAACGGCACGGTCGACTGGCTGGTGCACCGCGCCGTCCGCGCGGTGGGCGGCCGGATCATGCTGATCCCGTGGGTGATGTTCGGCGTCACCGCGGTGCTGACCGCGGTCGGCGCGGTGGTCCCGGCGGCGGTGGCGATCATCGCGCCGATCGGGATGAGCTTCGCGTCGCGTTACCGGATCAACCCGGTGCTGATGGGCCTGCTGATCATCAACGGCGCCAGCGCCGGTGGTTTCTCCCCGATGAGCATCTTCGGCGGCATCGTCAACGGCGTGGTCGAGCGGAACAACCTGCCGAGCGACCCCGGGCTGCTGTTTGTTTCGTCGTTCCTGTTCAACGTGGTGCTCAGCGTGGTGGTCTTCTTCCTGTTCGGCGGGCGCGAACTGCTGCGGCGGCAGCCGGAAAAGGCCGAAGCGGTGCTCGCCGGGGGCGGCACGCCACCCGCGCCGGCCCCGGGCACGCCGAGCGGCGGCACCACCGGGGACGACGCCGACGTCCCGCCCGCGCTCACCCGCGACGGCGTGTTCACCCTGCTGGGCCTGGCCTCGCTCGCGATCGGCGTGCTGGTCTTCGGGCTCGACGTCGGCTTCACCGCGTTGTCGGTGGCCGCGCTGCTGTCCCTCGTCTCGCCCACCGCGGCCAAGGCGGCCGTCGGCCAGGTCGCGTGGCCGACCGTGCTGCTGATCTGCGGCATCGTCACCTACGTGTCGCTGATGGAACGCGCCGGCACGATCGACTGGCTCGGCAACCTGGTCACCGGCATCGGCACCCCGCTGCTCGCCGCGCTGGTCATCTGCGTGATCGGCGCGATCGTGTCCGCGTTCGCCTCCACCACCGGCATTCTCGGGGCGCTGATTCCCCTGGCCGTGCCGTTCCTGCTGGCGGGCGAGATCGGCGCGGTGGGCCTGATCGTGGCGCTGTCGATCTCGTCGTCCGTGGTGGACTCGTCGCCGTTCTCCACCAGCGGCGCGCTGGTGGTGGCGAACACCCCGGCGGCGGACCGGGACCGCACCTTCCGGCGGTTGATGATCTGGGGTTTCAGCATGTGCGCGGTGGCGCCGGTCGCCACCTGGATCTTCTTCGTCTCCCCCGGCTGGCTCTAGCACGTCCTAGGTGCACTTGGCCATCAGGTTCGCCACGGCGAGCGGGCGCCTGCGCTGGCGGTCGCCCGGCGGCAGCCGCCAGCTGGTGCGCCGCGACGGCGAGCTGGAAGACGTTTCGGGAGTGCATCTGAGCTTCGGGCAGGAGCACCCGCGGATCCTGTATTGCCCGGCGAAGTGTTCACTTGGGCGGGGCGAACCTGCGTCCGCGCAAAGTTGCGCGCGCGCAAGTTTGACTGATAGGCTGCGTTCGGTCCCCCAGCGAAGGAGAAGTACTGGTGATCGCAGACGTGGTCGTGGTCGGTGGCGGCCCGAACGGGTTGATGCTGGCTTGCGAGCTGAGCCTGGCCGGCGTCCGGCCGGTCGTGCTCGAACGCCTTCCCAAGGCCAGCGAGGAGCCGAAGGCGAATGGCCTGCTCGGCCAGGTCGTCCGCCTGGCGGACCACCGCGGCCTCTATCCCAAACTCAGCGGCAGCCCCGATCCGCCCGAACCGAATTCCGCGTACTTCATGTTCGGCGCGCTCGGCCTTGACCTGAGCCTGCTCGACGAGAGCCCGGTATACGCCCTGCCCGCACCACAGCACCACATCGTGCGCGTGCTCGAAGAACGCGCCATCGAACTGGGCGTGGAAATCCGGCGAGGCCACGAAGTCACCGGCATCTCCCAGGACGAGGACGCGGTTACCGTCGAAGTCGGCGACTACCGGCTCCGCACCCGCTACCTCGTCGGCGCGGACGGGGCGCACAGCATCACGCGCAAGCTGTCGGGCATCGGCTTCCCCGGGGTCACCTACGACCGGATGACGCTGCGTTCGGCACACGCGACACTCCCGGCGGACTGGCTCGATCCCACCACCGGCGCGCTGAACGTGCCCGGCCACGGGCCCATCCTGCCGTTCCTTCCCCACCGCACCGAGCACGGCGGTTTCTCCTACGCACCACTGCCCGGGCACCCGCCGCTGATCAGCACCACCGAATGGGACCAGCCGGAATCCGACGCCGCGATGAGCCTCGGCGAACTGTGCGCGAGCATCCGGCGTGTGCTCGGCACCGACGTGCCGCTCGCGCCGCCCGAAAGCGACCAGCCGGTGGTGCTGCGCCGCCTGACCGGCGGCAACACCCGCCTGGCCGAGCGGTTTTCCGACGGCCGGGTGTTCCTGATCGGCGACGCCGCCCACGTGTTCTCCGCGACCGGCGGCGGGCCCGGCCTCAACCTCGGCCTGCAGGACGCGGCCAATCTCGCCTGGAAGCTCGCCGCCGAGCTGCGCGGCACCGCCCCGCCGGGGCTGCTCGCCACCTACGAAACCGAGCGGCGCGCGGCCGCCGAGCGCATGGTGCTCAACGCGCGGGCGCAGGCCGCCCTGATCGCACCCGGCGACGACGTCACCGGACTGCGTGAGCTGTTCACCGAACTCCTCCGCGACAAGCACACCGTGCGGCGCCTCGCGGAACTCACCACGGGCGCGGACGTCCGTTACGACGTGGGCGACTCCAGCCCGCTGAGCGGCCGGTTCGCGCCGGAGCTGACGCTGGACACCCCGGCCGGGACCGTCCGGCTGGCCGAGTTGACCAGGACCGCGCGGCCGCTGCTGATCGACCTGACCGAGGGCGCCGCGCTGTCCGCAGAAGTGGCTGAGTGGCTGGACCACTTCGACGTCGTCACCGCGAAACCCCAGCCCGGCGCGCCGACGGCGTTGCTGCTCCGGCCGGACTGCTACGTCGCCTGGGCGTCCGACTCACCCCGGCCGGACACCGGCGCACTCCGCGCGGCGCTGCGGCGGTGGCTGCTCCCCGCCAACGCCGATGAGCAGCGGCGTTCGGCGGCGGGCACGATGGCCGGGTGAGTGGCGCTGGTCGGCGGCGTGGTCGCCCCAGCACCGGCGTGCGGGACGCGGTTCTCGCCGCGGCCGAGGCGATCCTGGCCGGAATCCGGGGTGGCCGCCTATCGACCAAGGAGATCGCCCGGCGCGCGTCGATGGCCGAGTCGAGCATCTTCTACCACTTCACCGACCGGCTCGGCCTGCTCCAGGCCGTGGTGCACCGGCGCCTCCCGCACTACCAGGAGGGGTCACCGAGGTCGGCCGCCGCGCGGGCGGCGGGAGCCTGCGCGGCAACCTGGTCGAACTGCTCGTCGGTGCGTTCGGCTACGGCGCGGTCAATGGCCCGGTCATCCAGGCCACCATGGCCGTCGCCGCGCTCAGCGCGCGCGCCCTGCTGGCGCGCCGGGAGGTCCGAGTGCTGGCCGGGCGTCGCGGTGGTGCGCACGCTGTCCGCATCTGGATGGCGGTGGTCGCGGCGCGGCACACTGCTCGGCATGTCGTTGAGCGAGCTGCCTGACTGGCTCCCGGGCTGGTGCGCCGACCGGCTGGGTGCCGAGCCCGCCGAAGTGCTGTTCCACCGGCCGGGGATCTCGGTGGTTTTTGGGCTCCGGCTGGGCGATGGCGCGGAGGTGGTGGTCAAGGCACGCGACGACGACGGCCGGGCGGCCTCGTGCGTGGCGGCGCAGGCGCGGCTGGCCGAGCGCGGGTTCCCGTGTGCCCGGCCGCTGACCCCGGTGACCGCCCTCGGTTCGCTGGCGGTGCACGCCGAGGAGTTCCGGCCGGGCGGCGAACTCCTGTCCGGGGATTCGCCGGAGGTGGCCGTGCGGTACGCGGAGGTGTTCGCGCGGTTGATGGCGGAACTGGCCAGCGTCACCGTGGCGCCGCCGCTGCCGAATCCGCGCTGGGCGCGCTGGGACCACCGGGACTCCGGGGTATGGCCGTCGATCGGCTTTCTCGACGAGCGGGACCAGAGCCTCGTGCCTGAGTACATAGTGGACACGGCCGTCCGGGTGCGGCGCCGGGTGCTGGCCGCGGACCTGCCGTGCGTGCTGGGCCACGCCGACTTCGAGGCGCAGAACCTGCGCTGGCACGGCGACGACGTGTGGGCGGTCCACGACTGGGACAGCCTCGCGTGGCAGCCGGAAGCAGCGCTGGCCGGAGCGGCGAGCGGCACGTTCCCCAAGATCGCCCCGGCCACGCTGCCGCCGATCGCCAGCTCGGCGGCCTTCCTGACCACCTACCAGGACCTCCGCGGGCGCGAATTCTCGGCCGTCGAGCAGGAGATCGCGTGGGCGGCCAGCATGTGGACGGCCGCCCACGACGCCCGCTGGGACGCCCTGCACGGCCACGGCCCGCGTGCCGGTGACGCACTGCGGGCACAGGCGGCCGAACGCCTCCGCCGGGCGGGTGCCTGAAAAAAAGTTCCCGGCCCGATGTCGGTTGGCGGCGTGTCCGTTCGTCGTGGTGGTGAGAGCGGAAAACACCAACGCGAGGACGGGACCATGAACACGGACACCACAAAGCGGGCCGGGCGGCGGGAATGGATCGGGCTGGCCGTGCTGGCGCTGCCGACGCTGCTGCTGTCGCTGGACATGAGCGTGCTGCACCTCGCGGTCCCGCACCTGGCCGCCGACCTGCGGCCCGACGGCAGCGAGCTGCTGTGGATCATCGACATCTACGGCTTCATGATCGCCGGGTTCCTGGTCACCATGGGCACGCTCGGTGATCGGATCGGGCGGCGGAAACTGCTGATGATCGGCGGTGCGGCGTTCGGGCTGGCCTCGATCGCGGCGGCGTTCGCCACCGATCCGGCGATGCTGATCGCGGCGCGGGCGGTGCTCGGGGTCGCCGGTGCCACGCTCATGCCGTCGACGCTGGCGCTGATCAGCAACATGTTCACCGACGCCAAGCAGCGCGGCACGGCGATCGCGGTGTGGATGAGCTGCTTCATGGGCGGCATGGTGATCGGCCCGGTGGTCGGCGGGGCGCTGCTGGAGGTGGCGCACTGGGGTGCGGTGTTCCTGCTGGCCGTGCCGGTGATGGTGCTGCTGCTGGTGACCGCGCCGAAGCTGCTGCCGGAGTACCGCGACGAGCAGGCGGGCAAGCTCGACCTGGCCAGCGTCGCGCTGTGGCTCGGTGCGGTGCTGCCGATCGTCTACGCGCTGAAGGAATTCGCCAAGGACGGCCCGGACGCGGCCAGCGTCTTCGCGCTGGTGGCCGGTATCGCGGTCGGCGCGGTGTTCGTGCGGCGGCAGCGGACGCTGGCGCACCCGATGCTGGACCTGACCCTGTTCCGCGACCAGAAGTTCGCCGCGGCGCTGGGCATCGTGCTGGTCGGGGCGCTCACCATGGGTGGGGTTTTCCTGCTGGTGAACCAGTATCTGCAGCTGGTCGAGGGGCTGTCGGCGGCGCAGGCCGGGGTGGCGCTGGTGCCGCAGGCCGGTGCGGTGGTCGCCGGTTCGCTGATCGCGCCGAAGCTGGCGCGGCGGTTCCGGCCGGAGTTCGTGCTGGGGGCGGGCATGCTCGTCGCGGCAGGCGGCATGCTGCTGTTCACCATGGCCGAGGCGGGCAGTGGGCTGCTGGTGCTGGTGCTCGGCGTGTCGGTGGCGGCGTTCGGCATGGGTCCGCAGGGCGTGCTGTGCACCGAGATGGTGATCAGCTCGGTGCCGCCGCGGAAGGCGGGCGCGGCGTCGGCGATGTCGGAGACCACCGCGGAATTCGGCATCGCGATGGGGATCGCGGTGTTCGGCAGCATCGGCACCGCGGTGTACCGGTCCGAAGTGGACTTCCCAGCCGGCTCGCCGGCGGGCGACAGCCTGGCGGGCGCGGTGGTGCACGGTGACCAGTCGCTACTGGGCGCCGCGCGGGACGCGTTCAGCTCGGGCCTGCACACGGTGGCGACCATCAGCGCGGTCGTTGTGGTGGTATTCGCCGTGGTCGGCATGACGGCGCTGCGGCAGAAGGCACAGAAGGCACAGCCGGAACTGGCCGCCGCCTGAGCGAGCCGCGCCGTGGTCAGCCGCGGCGTGCGAACAGCACCGCCTGCGGGACTTCCGCCGCCGGGTCGAGCAGGAGCTCCGCCTCCACCTCGAACCCGGCGGCGCGCAGCCAGGCCGACACCCGCTCCGGGCGGCGGCGGTGCACCCGCACCTTCATCGGGTGGCCGCCGTAGCCCTCGGTCTTCAGCCGTGACGTGTCGCCGACGTGGAACAGGAGCTGCAGCGGTCCGCCAGGACGCAGCACGCGGTGGAAACCCGCGAGTACCGCGGGAATCTCGGCGTCCGGCACGTGGATCAGCGACTGCCAGGCGAGCAGGCCACCCACCGAAGCCGCGGGCAGTTCCAGGGCCACCATCGAGCCCACCTCGAACCGCAGGCCGGGGTGGGTTCGGCGGGCCAGCGCGATCATCGCGGGTGACAGGTCGATGCCGAAGGCCTCAACCCCGAGTTCGTTGAGGTGGGCGGTGACTTCTCCCGGGCCGCAGCCGATGTCGGCAACCGGACCGCCGCCCGTGCTTTCCGCGAACGCCGCCAGTGCTGCCCGTAGGTACGGATAGTGGGCGATGGCGCCGCGGACCTGGTCGGCGTAGCTTTCCGCCACGGTGTCGTAGGACGCCCGTGTGTCGGCCTCCCAGTTGTCTCCCGTCACGGACAGCACGGTAGCCCATCGGATTCATCGATAGCATCGCTGGATGGAACTCCGGCAGCTCGAGCACTTTCTCGCCGTGGTGCGGCACGGGAGTTTCACCGCCGCCGCGCGGGAGGTGCATATTGTGCAGTCCGCGCTGAGCGCCTCGGTCCGCAAGCTCGAAGCCTCCCTCGGTGCGCCGCTGTTCGAGCGCACCACGCGCCGCGTGCTGCTGACCGAGGCGGGCCGCGCGCTGCTGCCGATGGCCCACCGGATCACCGCCGACCTCGACGCCGCGCGGGGTGAGGTGGCGGCGGTCGCCGGGCTGTCCACCGGGCGCGTCGCGGTCGGCACCATCCAGACGCTGACCGAGGTCGACCTGCCCGCCGAACTCGGCACCTTCCGGCGCCGCTACCCCGGCGTGCGCATCCACGTCCGCGACGGCATGGTGCCCGAGCTGACCCGCGCCATCCTGGACGGCGAGCTGGACCTCGCCTACCTGGCCGCCGACGCCGCCCTCCCCGGCGAGCTGGTCAGCTTCGCGCAGTGGGAGCAACGCATGGCGCTGCTGTGCCACCCCGGCCACCGGCTGGCGCACCGGCGGCGCGTGCGGCTGGCCGAGTGCGACGGCGAGCCGTTCGTCAGCTTCACCGGCAGCGGCCTGGAAAGGCTCGTCGACCGCGGGTTCGTCGAGGCCGGGGTGCGCTACCGCCAGGTCTGCGAAGCCACGCACATCCCGCTCCTGGTCGAGCTGGTCGCGGCGGGACTCGGGCTCGGCGTGGTGCCCGAGCCCATCGCCGAGCGCAGCGGGCTGCCGCACGCGCAGCTCACCCAGCCCGCCCTGGCCAGGACGATCCACCTCGCGGGCCGCCTGCGCGAGCAGGTCAATCCGGCGGCGCGGGCGTTGCTCCAGCAGCTGACAGCCACGCCGCGATGAGCAGGACCGCCAAGCCCGCCAGCGGCGCGCCCGCGAGGCACAGGACCACCCCGGCGACGGCGATCCGGATCGCGAACGCACGCCTCAACTGAACCAGCTCGGCCGGGGAGGTCATGCCTTCCATGCTCGGTCCCGGCGGCCCGGGCGTCCAACACACAGCGTCGAGGTCAGTCAGCTCCGAAATCGCTCAATCCCCGCCACCACCCGGTTATCCTGCGGTTTCCATCGACGCCACGGGGGTGGGCGCATGAGCGGAAACCGGCCGGGCCGCGTTGTCCTGGTCGCGGGTGCGTCTTCGGGCATCGGGCACGCCGCGTCGGTCTCGCTCGCGGCCAGGGGGCACCGGGTTTTCGGCACCAGCCGGACGTGGTCGCGCACCCCGCCGCCCGGTATCGAGCCGGTCATCTTGGACGTGACCGGCGAAGCATCCGCCACCCGGTGCGTCGAGGAGGTGCTCGACCGCGCCGGGCGGATCGACGCGCTCGTCTACAGCGCGGGGCACTACGTCGCGGGTGCGGTGGAGGAAACCACGCCGGAACTGGCCCTGCGGCAGCTGGACGCCTATTTCCTCGGTGCGCACCGCGTGGTGCGCGCGGTGTTGCCGTCGATGCGTCACGCCTCGGGCGGACGGCTGATCTTCCTGAGTTCCAGCGCGGCGGTCGCCGCCATTCCGTTCCACGCGGTGTATTCCGCGAGCAAGGCCGCACTGGAGCACTACGTCGACGCGCTGCGCTACGAGGTCGCGCCCTTCGGCGTGGACGCGACCTGCGTGCAGGGCACGAGCGTCCGCACCGGAGCGGCCGACGCGGCCCAGCGCGCGGAACCCGGGATCGCCGCTTACGCCACCGCCCGCGACTCGGTGGTCGAGACCTTCGCGAGAACCCAGCGCGAGGGCCGCCCGCCGACGGTGTTCGCGCGCACGATCACCCGTGCCGTCGAAGCCGACCGGCTCCCACCGCGTTACCGGCCCGGGTTCCAGGCGAAAACGCTGCCCGCCATCCGCGCGATGTTGCCCGAAGCGGCGTTCCGCGTCCTGTTCGGCCGGAAGTTCGGCCTGCCAAGGCACTAGCACGGCGTTCCGAAAAGTCCGGATCGCCGCGTTTCCCCGGCCATCCCCGTCAATATGCCGTAAAAGTATCCGGCTTCGCCGCGCGTTTTCCGTCGGTTTCCTGGACAAAGGCGATCGACTCGGGAAGCAGCACCATCGTCGGGGAGGCAGCGTGAGCAGCACGGACGAGTTGGCCGTGCCGGAATCGGTGGACAGCCCGGTGCGGGCGGCGCCACCGGCCGGGCGGGCGGCGCGCTGGCTGCTGGCACACCGCGTGCCGCCGGTCGGCCCGGAGAGCGAGGGCCACGGCCGGCCGCAGTCCTGGTGGAAGGTGATGTGCCTGACCGGCGTGGACTACTTCTCCACGCTGTCCTACCTGCCCGGCATCGCCGCGCTCGCCGCCGGGGCGCTGTCCCCGCTGGCCACGCTGCTCATCGTGGCGCTGACCCTGCTCGGCATGCTGCCGATGTACTGGCGGGTGGCCAGGGAGAGCCCGCACGGGCAGGGCTCGGTGGCCATGCTGGAGGACCTGCTGCCGTTCTGGCGCGGCAAGCTTTTTGTGCTGGCGCTACTGGGTTTCGTGGCCACCTCGTGGATCATCACGATCACCCTGTCCTCCGCCGACGCCACCGTGCACCTGCTGGAGAACCCGGCGGTGCCCGGCTTCCTGCACGGGCAGGCGGTGCTGATCACCGTGCTCCTGCTGCTGGTGCTGGGCGGGGTGTTCCTGCTCGGCTTCAGCGAGGCGGTCGGCGTGGCGATCCCGCTGGTCGCGGTTTTCCTGCTGCTCAACGCCGTGGTGGTCGGCGCGGGCGTGGTCGAACTGTTCGCCCATCCCGAGGCACTGGGCCGCTGGACCGACGCGCTGACCGCCGGTGGCGGGATCGGCGACATCGTCGGGCCCGCGATCATCGCCTTCCCGCTGCTCGTGCTGGGCCTGTCCGGCTTCGAGACCGGGGTCAGCATGATGCCGCTGGTCGCCGCGAAGGGGAAAACGCCGGAGGAGCGGCTCGAGGCGCGGGTCCGCAACACCCGGCGGCTGCTCACCGCGGCCGCGTTGATCATGTCGGTCTACCTGATCAGCACCAGCTTCATCACCACCGTGCTGATCCCGCCGGAGAAGTTCGCCGAGGGCGGTGAGGCCAACGGCCGCGCGCTGGCCTACCTGGCGCACGAGTACCTCGGCGGTTTCTTCGGCACCGCCTACGACATCAGCAGCGTGCTCATCCTGTGGTTCGCCGGCGCGTCGGCGATGGCCGGGCTGATCAACATCGTGCCGCGGTACCTGCCCGCCTACGGCATGGCGCCCGAGTGGGGCCGCGCGGTCCGGCCGGTAGTGCTGGTCTACACGCTGATCAGCGTGCTGATCACGATCGTGTTCGGGGCCGACGTCAACGCGCAGGCCGGGGCCTACGCCACCGGGATACTGGCGATGATGGTCTCCGGCGCGGTCGCGGTCACCATCTCCGCGGCGCGGAAGCGCCAGGCGAAGGCGTGCGCGGGGTTCGCCGTGCTGACCCTCGTGCTGCTCTACGCGCTGGGCGCGAACATCATCGAGAAGCCGGACGGCATCGTGATCTCCGCGGCCTTCATCGGCGGCATCATCGTCATCTCGCTGATCTCCCGCGTCACCCGCACCACCGAGCTGCGGGCCGACCGGATCGAGTTCGACGAGGCGGCCCGCCGGTTCGTCACCGACTCGCTGGCCTTCGACGGCGCGCTCGACATCATCGCCAACAAGCGCCAGGCCGGGGACGCCGCCGAGTACCGCGCCAAGGAGGGTGAGCAACGCGGGATCAACCCGGTCCCCGGCTCGGCCGACGTGTTGTTCCTGGAGATCGACGTGATCGACCCGTCCGAGTTCAGCGACGTGCTCCGGGTGCGGGGCGTGGAGATCGACGGCCACCGCGTCCTGCGTGCCGAGAGCCCGGCGGCGCCGAACGCGATCGCCACCATCCTGCTCGCCCTGCGCGACACCACCGGTGTCCGCCCGCACTGCTACTTCGAGTGGTCGGAGGGCAGTCCGCTGACCCACCTGTTCCGCTACCTCATCCTCGGCCAGGGCGACACCCCGCCGGTGGTGCGGGAAATCCTTCGCCAGCACGACGCCGACCCGGCCCGCCGGCCCGGCATCCACGTCGGCGGTTAGGCCGGTGCCAGCAGCGCTTCCAGTTCGGTGACGAGCGGGTCCTGGCGCTGGATCGCGAGTTCGTGTGCCTGCCGCCAGGTCGCCACGGCCGCGTCGCGGTCGCCCGCCGCGGCCAGCTGGCGGCCGAGTTCGATGCGCAGCGCCACCGCGCGAGCCGTGGCCTGGGTGTCCTCAGTGGACTCCAGCGCGGCGCGGTAGGCGGTGATCGCGGCCCGGTGGTCACCGCTGGCGGCGTGCACGGCGGCGACCGTCTCCAGGCCGGCCACGAGCCGCGAAACCTCGCCGTGCGCCCGGAATTCGGCCACCGCCTGCTCGGCCGCGGTCAGCGCTTCGGCGTACCGGCCGAGCCCGATGAGCGCGTCGGCGTGGTTGTTCAGCGCCATCGCCGCGGTGGCGCGGTCGCCGCCGCCGAGGCTGACTTCCCTGGCTCGCACCGCCGACTCGCGGGCGTCCTCGTGGCGTCCGGCGCGGTTGTAGATCGAGCTGAGGTTCAGCTGCGAGGTCGCCTGCAGCCGTACATCACCCAGTTTCGCGGCCAGCCGCGAGGCACGCAGGCCCATGGCGAGTTCGTCGTCGATGCTCTTGAGATAGCCGTACGGCAGGGTCAACCCGTTGCAGCACCGGGCTTCCAGGTACTCGTCGCCCAGCTCGACCGCGTAGGCCAGCGCGGCTTCGTACGCCGTCATGAGAGAGCGGTGGCTGCCGCGGAGCAGGAAGTACTGCCACGAGCACTGGGCGAGCAGGATCGCGTCGCGGCGCAGGCCGGACTCACCCGCGCCCAGGACCAGCTTCAGCACCGTGTCGCGCTCGGCGTCGAACCACTCGACCGCCGCGCGGCGATCGGCGAACTCCAGCGCCGTGATCCCGGGCGGGGGCGGTTCGACCGGCAGCCGGTACGCGGTGGTCAGCCGCTCGGTCCCGCGGTGCGCGGTGTGGAGGTACCAGGCCATCAGCCGTTCCCTGGCGGCCTGCTCCTCTCGCGGGTCGCGCACGACCTCGTGCCGCGCGAACTCCCGCAGCAGGTCGTGCAGCTCGTACCGGTCACCGCGCTGCTCCAGCAGGCTCGCGGTGACCAGCCGCCGCAGCACCGGAACCACGTCCGCCACCGGGACCCCGGCCAGCGCGGCCACGGCCGCGGCGCTGAAGTTGTTGCCGGGGTGCAGGCCCAGCAGGGCGAACACCCTCGCCGCCTCGGGCTCCAGCGCGTCCAGCGACCAGGCGAAGACCGCGCGGAGGTCCGTGGTCACGTCCTCGTCGAGCGACAGCGCGCGCAACCGGTCCGGCCGCGCGTGCAGCTCACCCACCCAGTGGTCGAGCGGCAGGCTGGCGTTCGACGCGGCGTGCTCAGCGGCGAGCCGGACGGCCAGCGGCAACCGGGCGCACAGCTCGACCAGCTCGATGGCCGCGGCGCGCTCGCGCTCGACGCGCTCCGCGCCGATCACCGTGCCCAGCAGCGTCAGCGCCTCTTCCGTGGACAGCAGGCCCAGCGTCAGCAGCCGGGCGCCTTCACGGACGGCCAGCCCGCGCAGCCGGGCCCGGCTGGTGATCAGGACGAGCGCGTCGGCGCCGGGCAGCAGCGGGCGGACCTGCTCGCTGTCCCTGGCGTTGTCCAGCAGCACCAGCATCCGCTGTCCGTCGAGCCGGCTGCGCAGCAGCGCGGTCCGCTCGGGCAGGCCCGGCGGGATCCGGTCCGGCGCCACGCCGAGCCCGGCGAGCAGCGATTCGAGGGCGTCGTGCGGGCTGAGCGGCTCGCCGGGGCCGTAACCTCGCAGGTTCAGGTAGAGCTGGCCGTCCGGGAACAGGTGCTTGACCGAATGCGCCCAGCGCACCGCGAGCGTGGTTTTCCCGATCCCGCCACTGCCGTCGACGGCCGAGATGACCAGTGGCCCCGGCGAATCGGCCTCGAGCCCGTCGAGCAGTGCCGCCAGCGCGGGTTCGCGGCCGACGAACCCGCGGATGTCCGGCGGCAGCTGCCTCGGAATGGTCCATTGAGGACGGACAACGCCGGTGCCGCCTAGCAGGTTCTGGTGGATCTCCCGTAGTTCGGGGCCAGGGTCGGCCCCCAGTGCTTCGGCGAGCCGCCGCCGCACGGTCTCGTAGTGCTCGAGCGCTTCGGCTTGCCGTCCGTCGCGGGACAGCGCGAGCAGCAGCTGCCCGTGCAGGCGCTCGTTGAACGGGTGCTCCTCGCCCAGTTCGGCCAGTCCGGGCAGGATTGCCGCGTGCGCGCCCGCCGCCAACGCGGCGTCGTGGTGGTCGAGCCGGGCCGCGAAGTGCTCGTCCAGCAGCGCCTGCCGAGCCGTGTCCAGCCACGCGGTGTGCAACCCGGCGAACGGCTCGCCCCGCCAGAGCGCGAAGGCCGCGGGGTAGTCGCCCGACGCGACGGCTTCCCGGTACCGGTCGAGGTCGAGCCGCCCCGGTTCGACAACGAGCCGGTAACCGAGCGGGCCGCGCTCGATCGATTCGTGGCCGAGCACCTGGCGCAATCTCGACAGATAGCTCCGGAGCGTGCCGAGCACGCGATGCGGCGGCCGCTCGCCCCACACGCGATCCGCGATCCGGTCGAGCGGCACGGTCCGGTTGGCGTCGAGCAGCAGCGCCGCGAGCACGCACTGGCGCTTGACCGGCCCCAGTTCCACGGCACGGCCATCGACGCGCACCCGGAGTTCTCCGAGTACCTCGAATTCGACGGCCATGATCCCCCTTCGCGACGAGTGCGCCGGCCAGCCGCAGGGTACAAGCCACCCCGGGGCACGCGCTGACCAGGCGAAACAACAAACGCACAAGTTTTGCACACGACCGTCCGGGCACAGTGGGCACGCGCGGCGGTCTCGGCTCTGGAGAGGGGTGGGCCGAGCCCGCAGCGCGAACCGCTCAGCCGGGCAGGCCGAGGTGGAAGCGCAGCAACCGCATCCGGTCGGCACCCAGCGCGACTTCGTTTTCGCGGAGCAACGTGGAAAGCGCGTCCGCCTGGGCGCCCTGTGGTGTGGTGTAGCTGGTCGCCGCCTCACGCGCCAGCCAGGCGTCGAGGTCGGCGCGCGCCTGCGTGCACAGGTCCGGGTCCGCGTCGCGCAGCATCCGGAGGTCAGCCGTGATCCTGGTCCAGGTGCTGTGCGCGCGGAGCAGGCGGAGGACCGCCCGGCGGACGTGCGGCGGATGCGGGCCCCACAGGACCGGCCACAGCACCTGCTCGTCGAGCGCCTCCTGACGCAGCGAAAGCGTCACCTGGCGGGTCACCGTGGAAGACGCGTCGGTGAGCAACGGCAGCAGGGGCGCGGAGCAGCCCAGCCGCCGCAGCGCGCGGATCGTTTCGGCCCGGCCGCGTGCGGTCGGGTGCGTCAGCCACGGCCGGAGCAGGTCGCCGTCGGACTCGGTGCCGGTCTCGCCCAGCCCGGCGAGCACGGCTGGCCCCGGCGGCTGGTGCGCGGCCAGCAGTTCGCGGTAACGCGCCGCCGGATCGATCCCGTGGCGCCGCACAATCTGCTGTGCGACAGCCCTGACGACCGCACTGCGGTCGGACAACGCGCTGAACGCCGATTCGGGCTCGTCCAAGGCTTTCACCGCCTCGGCGCGGACCCCGGCGGTGCCGCTGGCGAGCAGCAGGTGCGGGACCTCCGCGTTGCCCGTGCGGATCGCCGCCTTGGCGCACCGGAGCCGGGTGGGCAGGTCGGGATCGGTCAGCGCCGCGTGCACCAGCCGGTCGGCGTCGATCCGGCCCGCGGCCACGCCGATCTCGTAGGCGCTGCGCCGGATTTCGCGGTCCTCGGCGGAGAGCGCGGCGGTCAAGGCTTCGGGTGGGCCGTCGCGGAGCAGCTCGTCCACCGCATTGGCGAGCCAGTCCCCGTTCCGCCGGGCCCGCACGGCATACGCGATCGGCGCCAGGAGGGTGATGACCCGCGCCGGCGCGTCGTCGAAGTGCTGGCGGCAGAGCCGCCGGGCGCGGTCGCGGACCTGCGGCACCCAGTCCGCCGTGCGCAGCGCCAGCACCGGCAGCACCACCGGGTCGTCCACTTCGGACATAGCGGCCACGGCGGCTTCCCGCACGTACCCGCTCGCGCGGCAGGCGTCGAGCAGCAGCTCCAGCGCCCGATACGGCACCGGTTTCCGCTGGTGGCACCGGTAGTCCCGGCGCACGAACACGTCCAGTTCGAGCCAAAGCCGGGGCCCGGCCGCGAGCATGGCCTGGCTCAGCCGTTCCGCGTCCCGGGCGCTGCGCAGGCCCTCGATCAGCAACAGGAGGAAAGACGGCCCGCCTTGTCTCGCGCGGACGATCGCGTCCTGAAGCTGGTTTTCGCTGAACTCCATGTTCCCCCCTCGCCCGCCGACATCCTTCCAGCAGGCGCGCGAAGGGGGAACACGATTTACGCCGCGACGAGCCGCGGAGGCTGCTCGCTGGTGTCTTCCTCACCAACGGCGGCTTCGAGGTCGTCCAGCAGGTCGCCGACCTGGGAGAGCTGGTCGCGCAGGCGGTCGCGCTGGTGGTTGAGGGCGGCCACTTCGCGGCGGGCCTGCTCGAGTTCGGCGGCGGCCTGCGCTCGCGCGGCGGCCAGGTGCTCGGCGGCTTCCTCGCGCGCGACGTCGAGCATGCCGCGCAACCGCTCCTGCAGGGCCGCCGCATCGACCGGCTCGCGGCGCAGCAGGTCGATCCGCTCGCGCAGCTCGGCGTTCTGGTCGTGGGCCGCCACCAGGCGGCGTTCGAGTTCGCGGCAGCGGGCGCCGAGCGCGTCGTGCTCGTCCGCGAGCCGCGCGTGGGCCAGCTCGGCCTGTCTCAGGTGGTCGTCGACTTCGGTCCGGTCGTAACCGAACAACGTGGAATGGAACATGGGCGGGGTCCGGGGAACGGCGGCCCCGGCCGCGCGGGCGGCCGGGGCGGTGTGGACAGCTGGCTGGGTACGGGTCAGGCGTTGATCTGCTTGGCCTCGTCACGCGAGCCGATGGCGATCTTGCGCGGCTTGGCCCGCTCGGTGATCGGGATGCGCAGGGTCAGCACCCCGCTGTCGTAGGCGGCCTCGATGCGGTCGGTGTCGAGGGTGTCGCCGAGGAACAGCTGCCTGCTGAACACCCCGCGCGGCCGCTCGGACACGCTGACCTCCACGTCGTCACCGAACTCGGCCTGGCGCTCGGCCCGCACCGTCAGCACGTTGCGCTCCACGTCCAGGTCGATCGACTCGGCGCTGACCCCGGGCAGGTCGAACCGCACGACGTAGTCGTCGCCGTCGCGATAGGCGTCCATCGGCATCGCCGCCGGGCGGGTGGTGGTGCCGTGGGTGCCGAAGAACTGCTGGGTCAGCCGGTCGAACTCACGGAACGGGTCGGTACGCATCAACATCATGAGGTCCTCCTCCTCTCGGGCGCCCCCCGGTGGGAGGCGGTTGCACTCTTGCTAACGCACGACTCAAGTTTTCTGTTCCCGGGACTACCATGACCTGGTAGCGGTCACGTCAAAATATGTAGCGCGGACTGTAGGTTGTGTCAACTGGCAGCTGAACCTAAGGTGGGTGGACTACTGCGGAAGGAGGACCTGTGCCGGATCTGGGCAGGCTCGACGACCAGGACTACCCCGCGTTCACCACGGGACAGGCCGCGGAGCTGCTCGGCGTGCAGATCGCCTTCCTCCGCAGCCTCGACACCGCCGCCGTGGTGCGCCCCGAGCGGTCGGCGGGCGGACACCGGCGGTACTCGCGGCGCCAGCTGGAACAGGCCGCGCGGCTGCGGGAGCTGTTCGACCAGGGCCACACCCTGCAGGCCGCGGCGCGCATCGCCGGCCTGGAAGACGAACTGAGCGCGGCGCACGAAGAAATCGGCGCCCTGCGCGCCGAACTGGACCGCCGCACCGATGACAACACCGCGTGACCCCACCGGGGCGTCGATGAACGCCCGGCAGCACAATCGACATATCCGGAAATAGCAAACGGGGACCGGTCCCCACCGCCTGCGGCTACTTTCAACGCGTCGACAACAGCTACGTCGGTAAAGCGTGAAGGGAGTTCGTGATGAAGTTCGCGAAATTCGCCGCGGGTGGGGCGATCTGTGCCGCGCTCCTCGGCTTCGGCGCGGTAACGGCGACGCAGGCCGCCGCCGTCGAATCCTCGGCAGCAACGGTACAAGCACCAATCCAGCAGGGAGCGTACTGGGAGGAGTACTACGAGAACTACTTCCTTTCGAATGCCAGCTGTGTCGCCCGCGGCAACTCCGTCACCAATCCTTCGAGCCCCCAGTACATTCCGGGCAGCATTCGCTTTGAATGCTACGTGCGCAAGGGCGAGGGAAAATGGACGATGGCCATCCTCCGCTGTGACTGCCGGGTGGAATCGGGAGACACGAGGCGGCCGATGAGTGTTCTCTAGGCTTCGTGCGGCCTTTCAAGTGCGGCCCGGGGATCGCCTGACTCGCGATCCCCGGGCACTGCCCGGCCTCACGCCGTCCAGGTGACCGGCAGTTCGTGCACGCCGTAGACGTTCATGTCGGTCCGGAGCCTCACGTCGCCCGCGGGAACGGCCAGCCGCAGGCTGGGGAAGCGGCGCAGCAGGCCGTCGAAGCCGGCGCGCATTTCGATGCGGGCCAGTTGCTGGCCGAGGCACTGGTGCACGCCGTGCCCGAAGGCCGTGTGCCCGCGCGCCGTGCGGTGGATGTCCAGCTGGTCGGGGTTCTCGAACCGCTCGGGGTCGCGGTTGGCGGCCAGCAGCGAGATCACCACGGTCGAGCCCTCGGGAATGGTCTCCCCGCAGAGTTCGATGTCCTCGGTGGCGTAGCGGTAGAAGATGTCGGCGACCGACAGGTACCGCATCAGCTCCTCGACCGCACCCGGCGTCAGCTCCGGGTTCGCGCGCAGCTCGGCCAGCTGCTCCGGGTGCTCCAGCAGCGCGAACGTGCCCAGCGCCAGCATGTTGGCGGTGGTCTCGTGCCCGGCCAGCAGCATCAGGAACGCGGCACCGGTCAGCTCCTCGACGGTCAGGTCCTCGTGCCGGGCCAGGTCGGACAGGATGTCCTCCCCCGGCTCGGCGCGCTTGCGGGTGACCAGCTCGGTCAGGTACCCCATCATCGCGCCGAGCGCGCCCATCTTCTCCTCCAGCGTCTGGTCCTTGACCAGGAACTGCGCGGAGTTGGCCTGGAAGGTCTCCCGGTCGGCGTAGGGCACGCCGAGCAGTTCGCAGATCACCAGCGACGGCACCGGCAGCGCGAACTCGGCGACCAGGTCCACCGGCGGGGCGAGCGTGGCCAGGTGGTCCAGCTGCCGCTCGGTGATCTCGATGATCTGCTCCTCGAGCTGCTTCATGCGCTTGACGGTGAACGCGCCGGTCAGCCGCTTGCGCAGCCTGCCGTGCTCCGGCGGGTCCATCGCGATGAACACGCCCGGCATCGGCGGTGACGGCTCGGTCGGCGCGGGCATGCCCTCGACCTCGTAGGGCACGTGGACGATGCCGATGTCCTGGCGCGAGCTGAACCGGGTGTCGGCCATCAGCCGCCGGACCGCTTCGTACCCGGTGACCAGCCAGCCCTGGTGCCCGTCCGGGAAGGCCAGCGGGCTGACCGGCCGGGTCTCGCGCAGCCGCGTGATCGCGCTCGGCGGGTCGAACGGGCCGGCGTCGCGGTCCATGGGCAGGCCCTGCGGGATGGTGGTCTCGGTCATCGGATTTCCTTCCGTACTTGGTGACGACCACGATCGCGGCGAGAGCTGACACCGGCCTGACACCGCCCTGACACCGTGGCCCATGGTTAACTCGGCCGCGTGCAGATCGGGATTCTGGGACCGTTCGAGGTTCGGGGGGACAACGGCGAACCCGCGGAGGTGCCGGGCGCCCGGCTCCGCGGGCTGCTGGCCGCGCTCGCGCTCGACCCCGGCCGTACCGTGCCCAAGGCGACGCTGATCGACTGGATCTGGGGCGAGCAGCCACCCGCCGACGCGGCGAACGCCTTGCAGCGCCTGGTTTCCCGGCTGCGGAAGGTCCTGCCGGACGGGGTGGTCGACGGCGGGTCGGACGGCTACCGGCTGCGGGTCGATCCCGACGCCGTGGACGCCGTGCGGTTCGAACGCCTCATCGGCGCGGCCCGCGAGCAGGAGGACCCGCGGCGGCTGCGCGAAGGCCTCGAACTGTGGCGCGGCGCGGCCATGCAGGACATCGGACTGCCGGAGAGCGCGGCCTTCGACGCGGCGGTCACCCGGCTCGAAGTGCTGCGCCTGGCCGCGCTGGAGGACCGGTTCGACGC
Organism: Amycolatopsis albispora; assembly: GCF_003312875.1. Lineage (NCBI taxonomy): Bacteria > Bacillati > Actinomycetota > Actinomycetes > Pseudonocardiales > Pseudonocardiaceae > Amycolatopsis > Amycolatopsis albispora. Next base: position 685,929 of record NZ_CP015163.1, on the reverse strand, counting down.
GGAGCTGACCCTCGGTCACGGAGCGGAGATGGTCACCGAGCTGACCGACCTCGTGGCCGCGCATCCGGTGCGTGAACGGCTCGTCGCCGCGCTGATGCGCGCGCTCGTCGCCACCGGCCGTGACACCGAGGCGCTGCGGGTTTACGAGCGCACCAGGGAAACCCTGGCCGACGAACTCGGCGTCGACCCGTCACCGGAGCTGTCCGCGGTGCACGTCGCACTGCTGCGCGGTGAGCTGGGACGGCGGGAGGAAACCCGGAAGACCAACCTGCGTGCCGAGCTGACCAGCTACGTCGGCAAGGAAGCCGACATCGCCGCGGTCCGCGAACTCGTCGGCGATCACCGGCTCACCACGCTGATCGGGCCGGGTGGCTCCGGCAAGACCAGGCTGGCCGCGGAAACCGCGCACACGCTGCTCGGTGACCTGCCGGACGGCGCGTGGCTGGTCGAACTCGCCGCCATCGGCCCCGGCGGTGACGTGGCGCAGGCGACGCTCGCCGCGCTCAAGCTGCGGGACGCCCTGGTCGGCGAAGCATCGGACACCGAGCCGGCGGACCGCGTGGTCGCCGCGCTCCGCGACCGGGCGATGGTGCTGATCCTGGACAACTGCGAGCACGTGATCGAGGCCGCGGCCGCCTTCGCGCACCGGCTGCTCGGCGAGTGCCGCCGGTTGCGGATCCTCACCACCAGCCGGGAACCGCTCGGCATCACCGGTGAAGCGCTGTGGCAGGTGGCGCCCCTGGTACTGCCGGGAGACCACGCCGACCCCGCCGAGATCGAGGCGGCACCGGCCGTCCGGCTGCTGCGGGACCGCGCGGGCGCGGTGCGCACCGACCTCGGTACGGACGCGGGCACACTGTCCACTTTGGCCAGGGTGTGCCGGTCGCTGGACGGCATGCCGCTGGCCATCGAGCTGGCCGCGGCCCGGTTGCGCACCATGTCGCTGGCGCAGCTGGCCGACCGGCTCGACGACCGGTTCCGCCTGCTGACCGGCGGCAGCCGCACCGCGCTGCCCCGGCACCGGACGCTGCGCGCCGTGATCGACTGGAGCTGGGAACTGCTCTCCGACGCCGAGCGAACGGTCCTGCGACGGCTTTCGGTGTTCGCCGGTGGCGCGACCCTGGACGCCGCCGAGCAGGTCTGCGCGGGTGACGACGTCGAAGGCTGGGAAGTACTCGAACTGCTGACCGCGCTCACCGAGAAGTCACTGGTGGTCACCAAGGGCGAAGGCGTGCCGCGTTACCGGATGCTCGGCACCATCAAGGAATACGCGGAACAACGGCTCATCGAAGCTGGCGAAGCGGAGTCGGCGCGTCACGCGCACCTGGCGCATTTCACCGAACTCGCCGAGACCGCCGCGCCCCACCTCCGCCGGGCCGAGCAACTGGACTGGCTTGCCCGGCTCGAAGCCGAACACGACAACATCGCCGCCGCCATGCGTGGTGCGCTCGCCGCGGGCGAAGCCGAAGGAGCGATGCGGCTCGCCGGGAGCGCCTGCTGGTACTGGTGGCTGGCCGGGCGCCGGGCCGAGGGCCACGAGCTGATCATGGCGGCCAGCGCGATGCCCGGTGAGGTGTCCGACGAGATCCGCGGTGTGGTGTGCTCGTTCGCCGTGCAGTTCGTCACCTCCGGCCAGCAGAGCGACGAAAAGCAGGCGGTGGAATGGATCCAGACCTCCTACGAGAGCAGCCTGCGCGTGCCGTCACCGCGGCTGGAACTGCGGTTCGCCCCGGCGCTGAAGCGCCTGCTGGACGGGCCGGATGCCGCGCTGACCGCGTTCGAGCCGCTGCTCGACGACGAGGACCCGTGGGCACGGGCCGTCGGGCGCCTGCAGCTCGGCAAGATGCGGGTGATGCACGGCCACGGCGACCGCACCGCCGACGAGCACCTGGAGAAGGCACTCGCGGAGTTCCGCGCGATCGGCGAGCGGTGGGGCATTTCGTTCGCCCAGACCGAACTGGCGAACCGCATCGCCATGCGCGGGGACTTCGCGGCCGCGGCCGGGCACTACGAGCAGGCGATCGCGGTGGTCACCGAAGTCGGTGCCATCGAGGACGTGGTGTGGATGCGGGCCCGGCAGGCGCAGCTGTACTGGCTGCTGGACGACCGCGAATCGAGCGCGGCGTCGATCGCCGCGGCGCAGCGGTACGCGGATCGGGTGGCCTGGCCGAGCGTGCTGACCGAGCTGGCGCTGGCGAAGGCGGGACTCGCGCGCTGGAGCGGTGATCTTGAGCAATCGCACCGGCAGCTCGGCATCGCGACGGCGACACTGGGCGAGGATGCCGAACGCCCCGGAGTGGTCGCGGTGCTCGAAAACCTGCGCAGCTACCTCACCGACAACCTCGACGAGGCCCGCGCCCATCGCGCCGCGGCCCTCCGGGCGGCGTCCGAGGCGGGGCACCCGCTGACCATCGCCCACGTGCTCGTCGGGATCGCGGATTTGGCGCTGCGCAACGAGGAGTACGAGCAGGCCGCCCGGCTGCTCGGGGCGAGCACGGGCGTGCTCGGGTTGCTGGACCGGTCCCATCCGGACGCGACCCGGATCGAGCGGGCCACGCAAGACCGCCTCGGTGCACCGAAGTACACCGAGGCGGTCCAGGAGGGACAGCGGGCCGAATGGGCGGAGCTGGCGGGCGTCACGCTCGCTTCTTGAAGGTGGCCGACGCCCACAGGTAACCGGCGACGGCGATCCCGGTGCACCAAGCGAGGGCGGCGAGCACGTCACCGGTGGCGGGTGCGCCGTCGAGCAGCCCGCGCAGGGTTTCGATGATCGGCGTGAAGGGCTGGTACTCCGCGAACTCCCGGAGGCCGGGCCCCATCTTCTCGGCGGGCACGATCGCACTGCTGAAGAACGGGAGCATGACCAGCGGCACCGAGGCCAGGCCCGCCGTTTCCGGCGACTTCGCCGCCAGTCCGAGTGCGACGGTGAACCAGCCGGCCGCGAAACCGAGCAGCGAAACGACGCCGACCACCCCGAGCCAGTCGAGAAAGCCCGCCGCCGGGCTGAACCCGAGCAGGAAGGCGACCCCGACCACCACCGCGACGGCGATCAGGTTGGTCAGCAGGCTGGCGACCACGTGCCCGGTCAGCACCGCACCGCGGGAGACGTCCATCACCTTGAACCGGTTGATGATGCCCTTGGTCAGGTCGGAGTTCACCGAGGTGGCCACCGCGCCCAGGCCATAACAGACGGCCATCAGGAGCACGCCGGGAGTCGCGTAGTCCACATAGTCCACTCCGACGCTGAACGCGTCACCGAGCATGTAGACGAACATCAGCATCACCACGACCGGCATCAGCACGGCGTTGAACACCGAGGTCGGGTTCCTGGCGATGTGCCGGAAGTTGCGGCGCAGCATCACTATCGCGTGGGCGTTCATTTCGCGGCCACCTCCGTGGCGTGGCCCGTGAGGGCGAGGAAGACGTCGTCGAGATCGGGCGTGTGCACGGTGAAGGTTTCGGCGCTGAGCGCGTATTCGTCGAGGCGGTCCAGCACGTGCCGCAGCGACTTCGTGCCGCCGTCGCTGGGAACGCGCAGGGTCAGTGCTTCCTCGTCGCGGGTGCCGTCGGAGAGCACGCGGGCGGCCGCGTCGAGTTCGGCGGTGGTGGTGAACCGGAGCCGGACGTGCGTGCCGGGAATCCGGCGCTTGAGTTCGTCCGGGGTGCCCTCGGCCACCAGTTTGCCCTGGTCCAGCACCGCGATCCGGTCGGCGAGCTGGTCGGCTTCCTCGAGGTACTGGGTGGTCAGGAAGACGGTCACGCCACCGGCCACCAGCTCGCGGATGATCGACCACATGGTGCGGCGGCTGCGGGTATCCAGCCCGGTGGTCGGCTCGTCCAGGAAGATGATCCGGGGGTCGCCGACCAGCGTCATCGCCAGGTCGAGCTTCCGGCGCATGCCACCGGAGTAGGTGGACGCGGGCTTGCGGGCCGCCTCGGTCAGGTCGAAGCGCTCCAGCAGGTCGGCCACGATCCGCTTCCCGGTGACGCGGCGGTTGAGGTCCACCATCAGCTGGAGGTTTTCTTCGCCCGTCAGCAGTTCGTCCACCGACGCGAACTGACCGGTGACGCCGATCGCCGCGCGCACCTTCTTGGTTTCGGACGCGAGGTCGTGGCCCGCGACCCGTGCGGTGCCGCCGTCCGCTTCGATCAGCGTGGTCAGCACGTTCACCGTGGTGGTCTTCCCCGCGCCGTTCGGGCCGAGCAGGGCGAAGATGGTGCCGGCGCGCACATCGAGATCGATGCCGTCCAGCACGGTTTTGTCCTTGTAAGCCTTCCGCAGCCCCGAAGCCACGATCGCTGAACTGGTCATGTGAGTACTGTCATCGGCTGCCGTGTCATGGCCCTGACACGGCACTGACACTGCTCACGGGCTCGTGTCGGGCAGGTCCAGCTCGGTGTGCCGGGTGGCGAGGGTGTGCGCGAGTTCGGCCAGCTTGGTGTTGAGGTCCTGTGAGGTCCGGCGCAGCACCGCGAACGCCTCGTCCGCGGACAGCCCGCGCCGCGCCATCAGGATGCCCTTGGCCTGCCCGATCACGTCCCGGCTTTCGATGGCCTGCTGGAGCTGCGTCCGCTGCAGTTCCTCCCGGCTGACCGCGCGGGTGTGCGCCAGGGCGAGCGCGGCGTGCGTGGCCAGCAGCAGCAGGATGTTCTCCGCGCCCTCCCCCAGCTGGCCGCGCGAGTACACGTTGAGCGCGCCCCGCGTGCGCACCAGATCGCCGGGATCGGGCAGCAGCGCGGTGGACAGCACCGAAGTGAGCCCGAGGTCCCCGCAGGCCGGGCCGAACTTCGGCCAGTCCGCGTCCCGCGCCAAGTCGGTGCTGACCGCCGAGGCCGGGCCGTCCGGGCGTGCCGCGTCGAAGCACGGTCCCTCCTGGAACTGGTTCTGCAGCCGGTCCAGCTCGTCCGCCAGCGGGGTGCTGCCGACCGGGGTGTACAGCGTGGCGTCCTGGTCACGCAGGCTGACGCTGACCACGTCCACGCCGGGAACCAGCCGCTCGGCCGCCGCCGCGACGTGCCCGAGCACGTCGGCGATGTTGGCCGCGGTCAGCAGCGACCGGGTGAGCACGGCGAACTCCCCGGCGAGCGGCTCTGGGTTCATCCGGGCCTCCTGGGAACGGCAACACGAACCCCCGGAGTACCAACCCGCGCCGTTCCCTAACCTCCGCTGGTCACGGGGTCCATTCCGCGTTGGCGCCGCAGAGCACCACGCACGGCCGCTCGCCGGGGACCCGGCCGCTCAGCCACGCGGCGAACGGCACCGCGGCCGCCGGTTCGACGGCCAGCCGGAACTCCTCCCACAGCCGGTCGCGCGCGGCGACGATGTCGTCCTCGGCCACCAGCAGCGAGCGCACCGGACGGCTCGATAGCACGCCGAACGGTACTTCGCCCACCCGGGTGGCGCCAAGCGCCGACGACGCGACGGACACCGTCTCGGCGTCCACCGGTTCACCCGCGGCCAGCGCGTGGTGCAGGCACGCGCACCGCTCCGGCTCGACGGCCACCGTCAGCCGGCCCGCACCACCCAGCGCGATGCCCGCCGCGAGGCCGCCCCCGCCCACGGAGACCACGATCGAGTCGACCTCCGGTGTGTCCTGGACGATTTCGGCGGCGACCGTGCCCTGGCCCGCGATCACCACCGGGTCGTTGTACGCCTCGAGGTAGCGAACGCCCGGCCGGGCCGCGGCCGATCGCGCCGCCGCGGCGGCTTCGGCGTAACTGCCGCCCGCGCGGACCAGGCGCGCGCCCGCGCCTTCGATGCGCCGCGCCTTGCCCTCGGGGACCTGGGTGGGCACGTACACCGTGGCGGGCAGGCCGAGGATCGCCGCGGCGGTCGCCACGCCGATGCCGTGGTTGCCGCCCGACGCGGTCACCACCTCGTCCGGCCGGTCCCCGGCGAGCAGCGCGTTGAGCGCGCCGCGCAGCTTGAACGAGCCGGTGCGCTGCAGGTGCTCGAGCTTGAGCACCACCGGCCTGCCGTCGATCTCCGCGTGCAGCAGCGGCGTGCGCCGGACGTGCGGGCGCATGCGCTCGGCCGCCGCGGTGACGTCGGTGATCTCGGGCGTGAAGGTGGCTGTCATGCCTCCACTGTGCGGTTCGCGAGCCATTAGCCGCCAGCGCGATCTGCTTGGCCGCCGTTAGCGATACTTAACCCATGCTCACCGCCGAACGCCTCCGCGTCCTGGTCGAGGTCGCGCACGCCGGATCGATCGCGACCGCCGCGCGGCGCATGGGGTTCACGCCGTCCGCCCTGTCGCAGCAGCTCGCCAGGCTGGAACGCGAGGCGGGCTGCACGTTGCTGGAACGGCGGCCGACCGGCGTCGCGCTGACCGAAGCGGGACGGCTGCTGGTCGCCCACGGCGAAGTGGTCACCGGTGAGCTGCGGGCCGCCGAACGGGCCCTCGCGGAACTGCGCGAGTTGCCCGCCACCGACCTGAGCATCGGCACCTTCGCGACCGCCGGGCAGGTGCTCCTCCCGCCCGCGCTGCGTGCCTTCCGCGAAGCGCATCCACGGACCCGGTTGCGCCTGATCGATCTCGAACCACCGGACGGCTACGGCCTGGTCCTGTCCGGTGAGCTGGACCTGCTCATCACGCACCGCTATCCGGGCGTCCGGCTGCCACCAGCGCGCGGCCTCGCCCGGCGGCCGCTGCTGGCCGACCGGCTGCGCCTGGTCCTGCCCGCGGACCACCCGCTGGCGACCGCCCGGCGCGCGCGGTTCGAGGATTTTGCCGGGGACGACTGGATTTCCGGCGACGACACCGCGCCGAGCCGCGTGTGCTTCGAAAGCCTGGTGGCGGAAACGGGCGTGGCACCGCGCGTGGCCTACGAGACGCGGGACTACGCGGTGATCCTCGCGCTCGTGCGGGCCGGGCTGGGTGTGTCGTTCGTACCGGACAGCCTGCTCGCCGGTGCCGCGCGGGACGGACTGGTGGTGCGCGACCTGACCGGCAGGCGGCCGGTGCGCGAGATCCACACCGTGCACCGCGACCGGCCGCCCGCGCACGTCACGACCATGGTGTCCCTGCTGGCGGACAGCGTGGGCGCGGTCACCAGGCGGCGCCCACCGCGGCCAGGGTGACCACCACGAGCAAGCCGAGATAGGTCCAGGCGTGCACGTCGTCGCGGACCCGTGGCGGACGCCGTCGCAGCAGCACGATCACCGGGATCGCCGAAACCAGCAGGACCGCCGCCGAGCGCAGGTCGATCGCGCCGACCACGCCGGTCGCTTCCGGCGTGCCCAGCAGGAACACCACCAGCGCGGGCGCGCTGATCACCAGGGTCAGCGGGTTGGCCAGCGGCGCCGCGACGGACATCGCCAGCCCGCCGCGGCGCAGCAGCGGCACGGTCATCACGCTGCCGCCCACGCCGAGGAACGACGCGGTCGCCCCGATCGGCACCCCGAGCGCCGAGGAGATGGGGAACTCCCGCCGGGTGGGTTCCGCGGCCGTGCGGAAGAAACCCGGGCGCAGCAGGACATCGGCGATGGTCACGCACAGGTAGGCGACAAAACCCCAGTGGATCAGCGCGGGCGGCGCCACGCGCGCGAGCAGGGCACCGGCCACCCCGCCTGCCGCGAGCAGCACGCACAGCCGTGCCGAACCGCGGAGGCGCCGCAGCACGTCACGGGAGGTGGCGAGCGTGGCGACGGCGGCGTTCACCACCATCACCACCGACGAGGTGGCGACGGCGACCACGGCCGCCTGCGCCCCGAGTGACGCGTCCACCCACAGGATCACCGGCACCGTGACGAACCCGCCGCCGAAGCCGAACAACACCGTGGTCACGCCGGTGAGCACGCCCACCACCACGAGGAACAGCAACTCCATGCCGTCCAGTCCACCGCGGCCACGCCTGGCCTACAATCGACAGCCCGCCTCTGACCATCGAGAATCGGCCAGCAGATGAAGAACATTCCCGTCGCCGAACTCGACGACGACCCGCGCGCAGTCCTGCCGATCGCCACGGACTACCCGCCCGGCTGCCTGCTCGACTGGCACGAGCACCGCCGCGCGCAGTTCCTGTACGCGGCACGCGGCACCATGGTCGCCGACACCGACCGCGGTACCTGGACCATTCCGCGTGAGCGGGCGGTGATGATCCCGGCGCGCACGCGGCACCGCGTGATGATGGACGGGGTCCGGACGGCGAGCCTCTACGTCGAGCCCGCCGCGGTGCCGTGGTGGCCGGACTCGTGCGAGGTCGTCGAGGTGGGCCCGCTGCTGCGGGAACTGCTGCTCGCCGCCGCCGAACTGCCGGTGGGCTATCGCGTGTCCGGAAGGGACGGTGCGCTGATCGACCTGCTGCTGCACGAACTCGCCACGCTCACGCCGCTTCCGCTGCACGTCCCGCTGCCGACGTCGCCGGTGCTGCGGTCGCTGTGCCGCGAGTTCCTGCTCCACCCGCACGTGAGCGTCACGAACGCGGACTGGGCACGCGCGGCGCTGCTCAGCGAGCGGTCGCTGACCCGGTTGTTCCAGCGCGAAGTGGGCACCGGGCCGTCGGCATGGCGTCGCCGGGCGGGACTGCTCGCCGCCGTTCCGCTGCTGCGTGACGAGACGGTGAGCGAGGTCGCCGCCCGCCTCGGCTACGCGACGCCCGCCGCCTTCACGCACGCTTTCACGCGGGAGCTGTCGATGACCCCGTCCAGCCTGCGAACCGTGCCGAGCTGAGCACTCGGGTGTCGCGCTGAGCGCTTCACGCCGCTCCCGCGCGTCGGGTGTTCCACAGGCGGAGCTTCTCCGGATTCCGCACCGCCCAGATGTTCCTGATCCGCTCCCCGTCGAGATCGAACGCGTACACCGTCACCGTCACGCCGTTCTCCCGCGCGAGGAGGCCGGGCTGCCCGTTGACCGTGCACTCCGCCAGTTCCAGCGCGCTGAGCCGCTCGGCGATGGCGAGCAGGTAACGCACCAGCTCCTCGGCGCCTTCGACCGGGCTCCGCCGGGTGCCGGCCCGGCCACCGCCGTCGCCGACGGCGGTCACCCCCGGGTCGAGCAGGCCGACCAGCGCGCCGATGTCCCCGGCTTCCCATGCCCGCTTGAACTTCCGGACGACTTCCGCCTGACGGGCGGCGGGCGCGGGCTTCCGCGCGGTGCGGACGCGACGGCGTGCCGACGTGGCCAGCTGGCGGCACGCCGCCGGTGACCGGCCGAGGATCTCGGCCACTTCGGTGAACGGGTAGCGGAAGACGTCGTGGAGCACGAACGCGACCCGCTCGGCCGGGGTCATCGAGTCGAGCACCACGAGGAAGGCCATGGTGACCGACTCGTCGAGCGCCACCCGGTCGGCCGGGTCGCCGCCCGGTTCGGGCAGCGGCTCCGGCAGCCAGTCACCCACGTAGCGTTCCCGGCGCACCCGCGCCGAGCCGAGCAGGTTGAGGCAGAGGCGCGCGGCGACCTTCGTCAGCCAGCCGCCGGGCGCCTCGATCGCCGCCCGCTGCGCGGCGGGCAGCGCGTACCAGCGGGCGTAGGCCTCCTGCACCACGTCCTCGGCCTCCGCCAGCGAGCCGAGCAGCCGGTAGGCGACGTTGACCAGCTGGTGCCGCTCGCTCAGGCCGGGATCGGTCGTGGTGGTCATGCTGCTCCTTCGTTCGTGATGTCGTCATCACTACGACCGGGTGGCACGCCGAACTGTGACAACGGCGGCCCACCTCACATTCGCGGCGGCTGAGTTGTCGAAGGGAGGAAGGACCCGCGACGGAAGGAATCCCCATGACAAGCACGATCGAGCCGGACGAGCTGAAGTCACGCCTGCCCGATCCCGCCGAGCTGTTCCCCGAACTGACCGCGCTGTCCGGCGCACTGGTCAAGGCGCTCGGCGACGGCCCGATCCCGCGGACCACGATCAGCCTGGTGCAGCTGCGGGCCGCGCAGCTGGCGGGCAGCACCTATCTGACCGTCCGGGTGACCGACGAGCTGCGCACGGCCGGGGAACCGGAGCGGCGCATCACCGCCGTGGCGACCTGGGCGGACGCGCCGTACTTCACCGCCGACGAACGGATCGCGCTGGAGCTGGTGGAGGCCGTGATGACGCCGAACCCGTCCGGGGAGCGCGTGTCCGACGAGCTGTTCGCCAGGGCGTCCGCCGTCTACAGCGACGAGGCACTTTGGACGCTCACCGTGGCGATCGGCCATTTCAGTCTGTTCGTGCCGGTCGCGCTGATCGGCAAGCCGCTGCCGGGGCGTCCTCCCGGCCAGAACTACCGGAAGTGAGGACCAGCACCATGCCGACCGACCAGGAAACCAGGAACCAGGCGGTGTTCGGCCGGTTCCACGACGCGCTGAACACCCACGACCTGGCGCTCATCAGCAAGACCATCGACGAGGTCGTGCACCCGGACGTGTTGTTCCACGCGCCCGTCCCGACCGGGCTGAGCGGGCCGGACGCGCTCAAGCAGGTGTGGGAGGTGCTGCTCCGCGCGTTCCCGGACATCCGGGTGACCACCGAGGACACCATCGCCGCCGGGGACAAGGTCGTCTTCCGCAACACCGTCACCGGCACCCATCTCGGCGACTACCGCGGCCACCCGCCGACCGGGAAGTCCGTGTCGTACAAGGAGATCTTCATCGTCCGGTTCGACGGCGACCGGATCGCCGAGACGTGGGGCGTGGTGGACGTCTTCGGGCAGCTGCGGCAACTCGGCCTGCTCCCGGACGGCCTGCTGTAGGAACACGAATGTGGCTTTCGGGGCGTTTTCCGCCCCGAAAGCCACATTCGTGTCCAGCGGGCTAGGCCGGGCACTGGTTCCGGAAGGCGGCGATCTCTTCGGCGTCCGGATGGTTGGCGTCCAGCGGCGAAGCCGGGTCGAGCACCAGGCGGGCCGCGGCCTTGTCCAGTTCCTCGTACTGCGCGTCGCGTTCGGCCGCGGCGCTGATCAGCGACGAGGTGAGCAGCAGTTCAGGACCGGGCCCCGGCTCCAGCACGTCCGCGATGCCGCACGCGACCTCGACCAGCGCACCCGGTTCCGGCGCGAAAGCGTCGCGCTCGCCGCATTCGGCGTCGGCGCGGGCGCGGGCCTGGTCGAACGCCGCGTCGTTGTCCTCGTCGAGCGCGACCTTGAGTTCGTTCGACAGGTCCTGCAGCCGGGTGTTCAGCTCGCGGTTGCCGACCTCCAGGAACAGCGTGGACACGGCATAGCCGAGCTGCTGTTCGGCGTCGTCCGCTTCGATGGCCGCGCGATTGAGGTCCCGTTGATGCAGATGCAGGCCGCAGGCGAGGTCCAGATAGCCCGGCGCCCCGGGTTCGAACGGCTCGTCGCGGGACAGCCAGACCGTCACGCCGACGGCCGCCGCAGCAAGCACACCGCACGCGATGACGACCGGCACGCGCCACCGTCGGCTGATCATGCGCCTCATGCTAGCGAAACACCCCCGGGACCGGTCCCGGGCCTACCGTCCTCAAAGGACAGAGCATGGTGACGCAGCGTCAGGGAAGTCCGCCCGAGCAGCGGGCGTGGCGATCCACGCGGCCACCGCGGGCCAGCCGGGACACCACCAAAGGACTACTCACGGTTTTTCGGGTGCCTGACGATCTTCGCCCAGCCGGTCACCGAGTACGTTTCTGGCGAACCGAAGACCGACGAGAAAGTCACCGAGTTGCCGACTAGCACCAACGAGGACCTGACCGACACGGCGCTGCTGACCGCGGCGCGTGCGGGGAACCTGCTGGCCTACGGGGCCCTGCTGCTGCGCTCCCGCCTCCCGGTGGACCACCCGCTGCCGCCCGCCGCGGAACCCGTGGTGCGCCGGTGGCGCGCCCAGCTCACCGGCCCCGCGTTCCGCCGTCTCCCCGCCCGCTGGCAACTTGTGTTGTGGCACCTCGAATCCGGCGCTCCCGACGAGGACCTGGCCGCCGTGCTGAACACCTCACCCGGTGGCGCGGCCGCGCTGATCAGGCGGGTCCGGACGGAGCTGCACCAGGCCCACGCGCACACCGGCTGCCGGCCGGTTCGCCGGCAGCTCCCGACCTGGTTGGTGGGAAACCTTTCGTACCAAGGGATCCAGCACGTCGACGAGCACGTGTCCGGCTGCGCGAGCTGCCTCGCCGCGTCGGTCCGGCTGCTGACCGTCCACCGCGAGCGGCGGTGACGAGCGCACCGAGGGCGAGCAGCGCGCCGAGCACGGTGGGACCGGCCCAGCCGAACGCGTCGAACAACGCGGTGGTCGCAGCGGCGCCGAACGCGGACCCGAGGGAGTAGAAGACCATGTAGCCGCCGATCGCGCTGCTGGTGCGCTCGGGGTAGGCGGTGGTCAGCACGTGCTGGTTGCCGACGTGCACGGCCTGGACGGCGAAGTCCAGCACCACCACTCCGAGCACCAGCAGGGGCAGCGACCAGCCGAGCTGCCCGATCGCGAGCCACGAGCCGAGCAGCAGCACGAGCGCGATGCCGGTGACGCGGCCGGTGTGCCCGGCGTCGCCCCAGCGTCCGGCGCGGGCGGCGCCCAGCGCACCGGCGAGCCCGGCGACGCCGAACAGCCCGATCTGCGCTTCGCTCAGCTGCCAGGGCGCGGCGGCGAGCGGTAAGGCCATGCCACTCCAGAGCGTGCCGAAGGAGGCGAACAGGAAAAACGCAACCAGTCCCCGCGTGAGAAAAATAGGATTGTTGAACAATCCTCCAAGAGTACGGATCACCTGTCCATATCGGGACCGATCCACCCGGAGGTCCGTCGGCAAAGCCACCAAGGCGACCACAGCGAGCACGGCGGAGAGCACGGCCAGCACCAGGTAGCTGCTGCGCCAGCCCCACAGATCCGCGAGGCCGCCGGTGACCGCACGGGCGCCGAGAATGCCGACCACCACCCCCGACGTGACCACACCCAGAGTGCGCCCGCGCTCGCCGGGCGGGGAGATCGCCGCCGCGAAGGCGACCGCCGTCTGCACGACAACCGCGAACCCGCCCGCCACCACGAGTCCGCACAGCGCCACCCAGGCCGCGGGCGCGGTCGCGGCGATCGCCAGCCCGGCCGCCACCAGCGCCAGGTGCGCGGCGATCAGGCGCCTGCGGTCGAGCAGGTCACCCAGCGGCACCAGCAGAACCAGCCCGGCGAGATACCCGAGCTGCCCGGCGGCGACGAACCAGCCGACCGATTCCCGCGGCATACCGAGGTCCCGCCCCATCGGCTCCAGCACCGGCTGCCCGGCATACACCCCGGCGACGGCCACACCGCACACCACGGCCAGCACCAGCCTCGTTCCCCGCCCCACAACCACCTCCGAGTTTGGTTGCATTTTGCAACTCATCGCAGGCTAGGGCAGAATGGTTTCAATTCGCAACTCATGGGAGGCGTCAGGTGTGGACGGACCCGGACTGCCCGGTCGCCCGCGCGGCGGACGTGGTCGGCGACCGGTGGAGCCTGCTGATCGTCCGTGACGCGATGGACGGGGCGCGCTCCTTCACCGACTTCCAGCAGCGCACCGGCATCGCCCGCAACATCCTCACCGACCGGCTGCGGAAGCTCACCACGCACGGCCTGATCACCCAGGTCGAAGCCCCGTCGGGCAAGCGCCGCGTGTACACCCTCACCGACGCGGGCAAGGACCTGTTCGCGGTGATCGTCGCGCTTCGGCAGTGGGGTGAGCGCCACGCCTTCGGCCCAGGCGAACCACACTCGCTCCTGGTCGACGAACACGGCGAGGTCGTCCCGCCAGTCGTCCCGGTCGCCGCAGACGGCTCACCACTGACCAGCGACACGACTTCGGTGCGCAAGAAAGGAGTATGAAGCCGCTACTGGTAGGTGATGTCGCTCGCGGAGTAGCGGCAGTGGGTGCTGTCCGGCCCGGAGCCGTTCTCGTCGGGTTCGTCGCCGTCGTCGTTGCCGATGTACTTCTGGCAGATGACCATCTTCCGGTCGGGGTCGCCGACGATGGTGAGCCCGCTGAACCTGGCCGTGTCGCCGTAGTTGGTGTTGACGCCCGCCACCCGGTTGCCCGGCCGGGTCAGCGTGATGTCCCGGAACACCACGTCGCGCTGGTACTGGGTGGAGCAGTTGCCGCACGAGCGGTAGAACGTGCCGAAGTCGCCGGCCTGGAAGTTCTGCACGGTCAGCGTGCCGCCCCCGTTGTGCTGGAACACCTTGTCCCCCGCCGAACGGGCACCGCCGCCGTCGACCAGGAAGGCGGGATCACCGCTGCCGCGGAAGGTCGCCGCGTCCTCGCCGACGTCCTCCCACCACACGTTCCGCAGCGTGCAGGGACCCGTGCAGTGCACGCCGTCCCCAGCCGGGCCGCCGATGATCACGTTCTGCAGCGTGGCGCCGGGAGCGAGCAGGAACATCGGGTCCTGGTCCTCCTCCTGGCCGCCGTCGCCGATGCAGCAGTACCGGCGCATGCCGCCGTCGAGGCCGCTCGACGGCACCGAGATCGTGCCGTTCACGCTGACCTGCCCGGTGGGCGTCGGCCACGCCGGTGCGGCCGTCGCGGTGGCGGGCGGCCAGGCCAAGCCGGCCGCCACCAGCAGGCCGGCGATGAGTGTGGTCAGTTTCTTTCCGTTTCCGCGCACGGGAACCAGGTTAGGAAGGCACCTGTGGAGGATTGCGGACAACGTGTGGACTTTCCCGCGTCACCCGGATGGCCCACGAGTGGCACGGGGTCGCGGTGGCGCGACCGGCTGGGTGGGCGCCACCGACGAGAACCCGGCGGCGCCGTTCGACGTCGCCGGGTTCTCGGCCTGCCGCGCCTGCTGAGCCGCGCTCAGCCCTTGCCGATCAGGTCCAGCAGGCGGCCGGTGAGCTCGATGTGCTCGTCCACGCTGCTGGTGAGGTAGGTGAGGTCGACGAAGGCATGGTCCGCGTCGAGCGCCGGGACGATCTTCTTCACCGCTTCGGCGAGGAGTTCCGGCTCGGTCCCGGGTCCGGCGTTCACGCGCAGCGCGACGCCCAGCGCCCCCGGGTCACGCCCGGCCTTCTCGGCGGCGGCGCGGATCTTGGCCAGTCCCCCGGTGAGCGCTTCCGCGGGGAACTGCTCGGGTACCGACCACACCGGCAGCCAGCCGTCGGCCCGTTCCGCGACCCGGCGCTGCGCGCGCTCACCGAATCCGGCCAGGTACACCGGCGGCTTGCGGACCGGCTTCAGCCCGACATGGCTCTCCGGAATGGTGTAACCGACTCCCTGGTGTGCCACCACGTCCTTCGTCCACCACGCCTCCAGCAGGTCGAGCAGGTCGTCCAGCCGCTTGCCGCGCTCGGCCATCGGGACGCCGACGGCGTTGTACTCGTCGGGCGACCAGCCGATGCCGAGCCCGGCCAGCAGCCTGCCGTTGCTGGCCACGTCGATGCTGGTCAGCTGCCGCGCGAAGGTGGCGGGCTGGTACTGCGTCGCGTTGATGGTGCTGGAGCCGAGGGTCACCTTCTCCGTGACGGCGGCCGCCACGGCGAGCAGGATGAACGGATCCTGGGCGATGGAAAACTCCTCCGGCATGGTGTCGTAGCCGGGATAGGCCACCTCGGGCGCCACCGGTGAAAGCAGCCGGTCGCCGACCCAGAGGCTGGCGGCCCCCGCTTCCTCGGCGGCGCGCGCGTACCGCGCCACCCCGCCCGGCGTGGCCGTCGCCTTGCCGAAGACCGGAAGACTGAACCCAATGCGCATGAAGACTCCTCTGCAGAGCGAGCGGACCCGGGTGGCCCCCGGTGCCACTACTACTCGCATTTAGTTGCGCGTTCAAGTATTCCGGTGGCTGATCAGTTGGACAGCTGCTCGAAGACCGCCGGACCGCCCCGGTACAACGGGAAACCCCGTCCAGGCCGGCGGCTTTCAAGGCTCTCGCCGCCGCGCGCGAGGGATCGCAGACGCCGAAGGTGGCCCCGTGCGCGCGTGCCTGCGCCTGCGCGACGAGCAGGCACCGCAGCCCGGCGCTGCCGAAGAAGGTGGTATCGCGCAGGTGGACCAGCAGCGCGAACGGCGACGGCGGCGCCCACACCTCGGCCAGCGCGGCCTCCAGCCGCGGCCGCGTGCTCTCGTCGACCTCACCGCACACCGAGACCAGGCGGGTGGTGCTTCCCAGCAAGCGGCTCTCGACGGTCAACAGCGGTGTGGCGTCCATGCTGCTCCTTCCGTGGTGACGGTGGAGACAGCACCAACCAGGTGAAGCCTCCGAAAGGGCGGCACATGGTTTGAACCGTGCGTTCACCGTAGGAGAAGCACGCCCCGAGCGCAAAGCGCACACTCACCGCCCGTGCGGCGGCTGGTCACCGCACGTCAGCGGGCATCACCCGGACGGTCGGCCACCGGCCGTCAACCCGGTTCCCCGCGCCGTTTCCGGTGCACCACCCAGCCGAGGTCGACCAGGCTGACCACGGCGACGACACCGAGCACGACGGCGCCCCACACCGCGTCCTGTGCCACGAAGAACACCGCACCGGCCACGCAGAGCACCACCGCGGCCGAGGCCAGCACGATGCGCAGGGTGAGCGCGCTGTACGCCGGAGCGGCACCGCCGTAACCGGCCGTGGGGTCGTGATAGTCCGGCAGCCCACGCTCGTACTCCGCGCGGGTCCGCCTCCGCGACGCGTTCATGACACCTCGAATACCCGGCCAGGACCGCGGGTACACCATCGGAGTGGGACGCAACCTGGCACGGAAGCTGATCGAGGAGCACCTCGTCCGCGGTGAGCCGGAACCCGGTGCGGCCGTCGAGCTGCGGGTCGACCAGACGCTGACCCAGGACGCCACCGGCACGCTGGTGATGCAGGAACTGGAGGCGCTCGGCCTGGACCGCGCGCGCACCGAGGTGAGCGTGCAGTACGTGGACCACAACCTCCTCCAATCGGATGAAAAGAACGCCGAGGACCACCTGTTCCTCCAGTCGGCGTGCCGCCGGTTCGGGTTGTGGTTCTCCAAGGCGGGCAACGGGGTCTCCCACCCGACGCACATGCAGCGGTTCGGCGTGCCCGGCAAGACGCTGGCCGGTTCCGACTCGCACACCTGCGCCGCCGGTTCGCTGGGCATGCTCGCGATCGGCGTGGGCGGGCTGGAAGTGGCCACCGCCATCGCCGGGCAGCCACTGCGCCTGCGCATGCCGGAGATCTGGGGGGTGCGGCTGACCGGTGAGCTGCCGCCGTGGACGTCGGCGAAGGACGTGATCCTGGAAATGCTGCGCCGCCACGGGGTCCGGGGCGGGCTGAACCGGATCGTGGAGTACCACGGGCCCGGTGTGGCGACGCTGTCGGCGATGGACCGGCACGTCATCGCGAACATGGGCGCGGAGCTCGGTGCCACCACCACGGTGTTCCCCGCCGACGACGCGGTGCGCGAGTTCCTCCGCGCCGAGGACCGCGAGGACGACTTCCGCGAACTGCGCGCCGATCCGGCCGCCGGCTACGACGTGACCGACCACATTGAACTGTCCACTGTGGAACCGCTGGTGGCCAGGCCGTCCTCGCCGGGTGACGTGGTGCCCGTGCGCGAGGCGGCGGGCACACCGGTGAACCAGGTGGTGATCGGCTCGTCGGCGAACCCGGGCCTGCGTGACTTCGCCATCGCCGCGGCCGTTCTCCGCGGCAAGCAAGCCGACCACGAGGTCAGCCTCGACATCAATCCGTCGTCACGGCAGATCTTCGCCGATCTGACCAAGATGGGCGCCACCGCCGAGCTGATCGCCGCCGGGGCGCGCATCCACCAGGCGGGCTGCCTCGGCTGCATCGGCATGGGCCAGGCACCGGCGGCGGGCCGCAACTCGCTGCGGACCTTCCCGCGCAACTTCCCCGGCCGCTCCGGCACCCCGGACGACTCGGTGTGGTTGTGCTCCCCCGAAACCGCCGCCGCGTCCGCGCTCACCGGGGTCATCACCGATCCCCGCGACCTGGGCGACGCCCCGCCCGTGCTGGACCTGCCCGAGAAGGCGATGGTCAACACCCGCATGCTCGTCCCGCCGCTGCCGCCGGAAGAAGCCGCGCGCGAGGACCTCGTGCGGGGCCCCAACATCTCGACCCTGCCGGACTTCCCGCCCCTGCCCGACCGGGTCGAGGCGCCGGTGCTGCTCAAGCTCGGCGACGACGTCTCCACCGACGAAATCTCCCCGGCCGGGGCGCGTGCCCTCCCCTACCGGTCGAACGTGCCGAAGCTCGCCGAGTTCACCTTCACCCGGCTCGACGAGGACTACCCGGCCCGCGCCCGCGAAGTCGCGGACACCGGGCACATCGTGGTCGGCGGGGAAAACTACGGGCAGGGCTCGTCCCGCGAGCACGCCGCGATCACCCCGCGGTATCTCGGCCTGCGCGCGGTGGTGGCGAAGTCGTTCGCCAGGATCCACTGGCAGAACCTGGCCAACTTCGGGGTGCTCGCCCTCGAATTCACCGAGCCGGGTGACTACGAGCGGATCGAACCGGGTGATGTGCTGGTGCTCGATGACCTGCCGGGCGCGCTGCACGCGGACCATCCGGAAGTCACCGTGCGCAACCAGAGCAAGGACGAACGGTACCGGCTGCGGCACCGGCTTTCCGCCGAACAAGTCGACGCGGTGCTGGCCGGTGGCCTGATCCCGCGGCTGGCCAGGAGCGGTACCACCCGCGGGTGGTGACGCAGCGGACACGAGCAGTACGCTGCCCCTCACGTACGGCTGAGCTTCGAGGGGCAGGATGACCGACAAGTACCGGGCGCCGAGCTCGAACCCGGTGGGGGTGGACCCGAACCGCGCCAGCATCGCGCGGGTGTACGACGCGGCACTGGGCGGCAAGGACAACTACGAGATCGACCGCGAAGTGCTGGCCCGCGTCGCCAAGGTGGCGCCCGAGGTCAACGATCTCGCCTGGAGCAACCGCAAGTTCCTGATCCGCGCCTGCCGCTTCCTCGCCATGCGGGCCGGGATCAAGCAGTTCCTCGACTGCGGCTCCGGGCTGCCCACCGCGGAGAACACCCACCAGGTGGTGCAGCGGATCGACCCGGACTGCCGGGTGGTCTACGTGGACAACGACCCGGTGGTGATCTCACACGGGCAGGCGCTGCTGGTGGAGAACGACCGCACCCACTTCGCCGACGCGGACATCTTCACCCCGTCGGAGGTGCTGGGCAACGAGGTGGTGCGGGAGCACATCGACTTCACCGAGCCGCTGGCCCTGCTGCAGGTGGGCACGCTGCACCACTACACCGCCGACAACGGGGCCGAGCTGATGGCGGAGTACGTGGACGCCCTGCCCTCGGGCAGCTACGTGGCGATCGCGCACTTCTTCAATCCCGGGACCGACGAACTCGCGCACCTCGCCGAGCGGATGGAGGACATCTTCATCCACAGCCCGATGGGGTCGGGGCGGTTCCGCACCGCGGACGAGATCAGGGCCTTCTTCCCCGGGCTGGAACTGGTGCCGCCGAACCCGGAGAAGCCGGGCGACCTCGAACTGTGCGACCTGTGGTGGCCGGAGGGCCCGCGGCCGCGGCCGCTGAACCAGGTGGAGCAGTGCATCGTCGGCGCGGTGGGCCGCAAGCCCTGAGGTTTCACTCCCGCCACCACAGCCGGAGCGCGTTGCCGCACGCGACGGCCTCCCGTTCCGCGGGTGGCAGGTCGTCCAGCAGCTGACGCAGCCGGGCGGTGGCCGCCGCCCAGTCCGACCGCGGGCCCACCACGTCGCTGCCGCAGACGAACCGGTCCGGCCGGGCCAGGATCAGCTCGCGCCATTGGGGGATCAGGCGGCCGTGGTCGAGGATGTGGTCCAGCAGCGCCCACGACAGGTCCACGTGCAGCCGGGGATGGGCGTCGAGCAGGTCGGCGACCACGGTGCCCTGGTCCTTCGGCTCCACCCGGCGCGACACCCCGCCGTGGCACCAGACCACCGTGGTGCGCGGGTGCCGCCGCAGCATGGTGGCGAGCTGGTCGACGTACTCGTGCTGTCCCGGCCGTCCCGGCGAGCTGCTGTCGTGGTGCACCGCGATCGGCACCCCGCGCTCGGCGGCGAAGTCGAACACCGGGTCGAGCGCGAGGTGGTCCGCGCACGGGTTCTCACCCCTGGTGAGGTTGGTCAGGTCGTCGTGGCGGAGCATGACCTCGCCGATGCCGCGCCAGCTGTCGTGCCGGGACCACACCAGCTCCACGTGCTCGATGGCGAGCCGGTCGGTGGGGTCGAACCCGCACAGCGTCGGCGCCACGCGCCCGGCCAGCTCGGGCGGGAGTTCCGCGTGCAGGCTCGCCACCAGCTCGTCGGTCAGCGAGTAGTACTGGCAGGGCGCGTTGCCGTCGAGGTAGTAGCCCGGCTTGCGGGGTTCGTTGACCGGCCACTTCTTTTTCATCGGCAGCCCGCAGATCACCGCGCGGTCCGCGCCGGCGCCGGCCAGCTTCCGCGCGAAGTCCGCCGGCGTGAGCCTGTCCTGCAGGAAGTCCACCACGTGGACGTGCGCATCGACCAGCACCGGAGCGTCCTTTCGATCTTCGCCGGAGCCAGCCTAGGTGAATCCTTTCGCGGGGGCGCTGCCTCTTATGGTTGTTGGTTTCGGCGTGGCTCGAACGGGGTGGAGGACGTGGTGGACCGTGGCTGGGCGAGTGAGCAGCTGATCAAGGCCGCTCAGGGCGGTGACCTGGAGTCGATCACCGCGGTGGTGCACGGGGCTCATCCGCACGTGCGCCGCTTCGCCGGTCAGCTCTGCGCTTCACCGCAGGACGCCGAGGACGCGGCACAGGAAGCGTTGCTGGTGCTCTACCGGAAGATCGGCTCGCTGCGGGCCACGGCCGCGCTCGCGTCGTGGATGTTCCGGGTGGTCCGGAACGAATGCCTCCGGCGGGCCCGGCGCCTGGCCGATCACCACGACCGGACCGATCCCGTCGCATCCGCCGAGGACGAGGTGCTCAGGCGGCTCGACGCCGAGGTGGTCGCGGCGGCGATCCGGGAGCTGCCCGACGTCCAGCGCCGGGTGCTGATCATGCGTGACGTGCTGGGCCAGCCGGGCCGGACCGTCGCCGGGGCGCTCGGGCTGAGCACGGCGGCGATGAAGTCCCACCTGCACCGCGCCAGGGCCGCGCTCCGGACCAGCCTGCGCGACACGGCAACCCCCTCGTGAAAGGAAGATCGACCATGCTCAAGGCCGGTTCACCGGCGCCCCGGATGGTGCTGGAAGACACCGCGGGCCGGCCCGTCCGGCTGTCCGACTACCAGGGCAAGCACGCCGTGCTGCTCTTCTTCCTGCGCTCGACCTCGTGCCCGGTCTGCCTCCGGCACGTCCGTGACCTCGTCAACCGCGCCGACGAACTGGCGGCCGACGACGTCCGCGTGCTGCTCGCGGTGCCGGAGGACCGCGAGCGGGCGGCCGCCTGGAAGGCGAAGCACCGGATCCCCTTCCCGGTGCTCACCGGCGACCGCCCGCACGAGCTGGCGGGCCTGAGCCGGAAGGTCTTCGGCTCGTTGCAGCAGTCGGGCAGCCTCCTCGTCGACCGGGAGGGCGTCGTCCGTCATGCGCACGGTGCCACCCTGCCGACGGGCAGCTACGACAAGAAGGGAATCGCCGCGGCTGTCGCGTCGTTGCGTGCCGCGGCCTGACCCCTCAGTCGCGGAAGAAGGCGTCGACGAGCTTCGCGGTGGCCTCGGCGGGGATTTCGTGGCCCGCGCCGCCCGGGACCTCGGCATGACGCGCCTTCGCCAGGTGCGCCGGGAGTTCCCGGGCGGCCGCGCCCAGGCCGGGCCACGATTCGGCGCCGCTGAGCACGAGGACCGGGAGGTCCAGCCGCGCCATCTCCGGGGTGGGCAGGTTCGGCGCGCGGGTGATGGTCGCGTCGTACACGACGGTCTGCGCGATCGCTTCGAGCTGCGGCCACATCGGCGACTGCCGCATCTGGTCCACCAGCTCCGGCGGCAGGCCGATGCCCTCGACCTGCATGGCCGCGACAGCGTCGCCGCGACGGCCGGCGGTGATCAGGGCGGCCAGCTTGTCACGCAGGCCCTCGCGCGCGCTTCCGGCGAGCCCGCCGATGGCGAACGGCGGTTCGTACAGCGCCAGCTTGGTGATCGGCGACCCGGCGACGGCGGCGTGCAGGGCCAGGGTGCCCCCGGAGGAGAAGCCGAAGACAGCCGCGCGACCGCCTTCGGCCGCGATCACCGCGTCGAGGTCCTCGATCTCGCGCCGCACGTCGTACGCGGCGACGTCGGCGGGCGCGATGGCGTCACCGCTGTCACCACGCCCGCGGCGGTCCGGGCAGACGACGGTGTAGCGGTCCCGCAACTGCTCGGCCACCCCCGCGCAGGTGGTGCGGTCGTTGAACGCGCCGGGCACAAAAACGACCAGCGGCCCGCTGCCCGCCCGGTCGTAGGCGATGGTGGTGCCGTCCGCGGAAGTCACGGTGTGCATGGTTCTCCTTACGTCGGTGGTCCGGTACTTATCAGCCCGACGAACCACCACCGCCCGGACCGACACCACCGTGCCATAAAAATCCAGGCGTCAGTGCCCGGCCCTCACCCAGGTGAAGGCTCCGTCCCGCCGGGAATGGTGCCACCGGCGCAGCCCGGCTTCCAGTTCCCTGGTCCGGCGTCGCAGCGTGCGAGCGCCTCGGTGTCCCAGGCACTGGCTGACTTCGTCCGCCCAGTGCGCTTCGCCGCCCGGGCGGCGGGCGGTGAAGCGCGGGTGGGCGGCCACCCAGTCCCGGACCACCGGCGGTGGCGCCAGGCAGAGGAGGTAGACCTCCCCCTCCGGCGGCACGGCGTGCTCGAGCCGGGTCAGGAACCGCAGGCAGGCCGCCGGGTGCACCGGGCCGGGCCGCCTGCTCGCCGCATCGAGCTGGGCGAACAGGCTCGCGGTGCCCGGGTCCATGGGCAGCACCGGCCGGTCGGACCGGCTGCCGAGCTCCAGTGCCAGGATCCGCGCGGGAGGTGCCAGGTGGAGACCGGCGACGTCGGTGATCCGGGCGGCGAGTTCCAGGTAGCCGAGCCGCCGCGGGCCCGCGGCCGTCGCCGTCATCCGGTTCGCGGGTCAGCCGTCGGCACGCTGGTACCACGTGCCGCCGACGACCATGTCCTCGATGCCGCGTGATTCGCAGTAGAGCACCAGATCCGACATCCGGTTGATGAAACCCTCGCCGTTGAAGTTCAGGGAGGTGTTGCACAGCACGCCGACGCCCCGCTGCGCCGCGAACGCCGACAGCAGCCGGTGGAGCTGCGGATTGCCCGCCTCCCGGACCGTCTGCACCCTGGCCGAACCGTCCACATGGGTTACCGCGCGCACCCCGCTGGACTCCCGCACGTGCCGGAAGTAGAGCATGTACGGGTCTTCGAAGTCCTCGTGGAAGACCGTGCCCAGGTCCTCGACGCGGCAGACGGGGGCGATCGGGCGGTAACCCTCGCGCTGCTTGATCTCGTTCAGCCGGTCCTTCGTCGCCGTGCTGAACGGTTCGGCCAGCAGCGACCGGTTGCCCAGCGCCCGCGGGCCGATCTCCCACCGGCCCTGCACCCAGGCCACCACCCGGCCCGCGCCCAGCGCGGCGGAAAGCGCGACTTCGTCGAGGGGCCGGGCACGCCACCGGCCGGGGTCCGGTCGGGTGTCGGTGACGAACTCCAGTCCGCTGTAGACATCCCAGTCGATGCGCGGGTCACCGGTGAAGGTGGCCAGCGCGTCGAGGGCGGTGCCCAGCGCGGAGCCGGAGTCGTTGGTGCACGGGGCCACGAAAACCGAGGAGAAGTGGCCCAGACGCGCCCACATGCTGTTCCAGTCGCAGTTCAGCCCGCAACCGCCGGAGATGGCCAGCGGTGTGCCCGCGGGCAGTTCCTGCCGCGCGACCTCGGCGAAGGTCTCGAAAAGGCGTTCGGTGAGCAGCGCGGCCGCGGTCTTGCACTCCGGTGATTCGACTCCGGCGTTGTACAGCACCGAATCCCGGTACTCGGCCTTGGGCGCCGGGTACATCGAGTCCTGCTTGAGGATGCGCTCGACCACGTTGGTGAGGTCGGGGTTCGCGTCGGCGGCGTCACCGAAGGCGGCCAGCGCCATCAGCTTGCCGGCGTCGTTCAACCGCGGTTTCGCGCCGGTGTCCGGGAAGGTGGGGTCGGCGAGGCCGAAGAGGAACGAATACCGCGCGCCGGGTGCGCTCATCACCGGGATCTTGCGCCGGATCCGCTGGTCCGCGCCGACCAGGTAGAAGGCGCCGACGTCCCCTTCCCAGACCAGCACCGCGCGTTCCCGCGCGTCATCCTCGGGTGCCATGCCCAGTGCCATGTAGATGTGCGAGCGCTCGTGCGTCGAACTGAAGAACTTGACCTCTTTGCCGAAGAACCGCCGGGTGGACACGATCGGATCATCGATGCCCGCGTAACCGGCGCCGGTGTAGGCGATGCGGTTGGGCCGCAGGTCGGCCCAGCCGCCGAGCGCGACCACGTCGGGCACCGCGTCGAGCCGTTCGGCGAGGTCGAGGATCGTCGTCGGCAGGATCGGCGAGTACCGCGGCCGCGAATCCTTCTCCGATTCGAGCGAGTAACGCAACCGGCGATCGCCGATCGCGGCGACGGCACCGTCGTGCCCCGGTTTGAACGCGACGATGAGCATTCGTTCTCCTTCAACGCTGGGGCGACGACTACGGGGTGACCGAGTGCATGGTGACGTAGTTGGACCCGATCCAGTCGCCGAAGGTCGCGGTCTCCATGTCCAGGCTGACGTCGAGGCCGTACTTCCTGGCCTTGGGCACCGAGAAGGTGAAATCGGTGGACGGGCGCAGGAAGAACACGCTCGAAGTGCGGTCGCTGCCCTTGAGCCTGCTCACGTCCGGCGACACCACGTGGTGGTTCGGCGCGGGCACCGCGCCCTGGGTGACCAGTGGCGCGATCGCGCCGCACAGCACCACCACCGCGTCCTCGATGTGGGGCAGGCTCACCATTTCACCGTCGATCTCGGCCTGCAGGCTGACAAAACCGTTGGCGCACGGGGTCTGGTGGATGAAGGTGATGATGGACAGGTCGTAGTGCGGGGCCATCCGGCGTGGCTCGTACTCGGCGGCCCGGTGCTCGGGTACCTCGGGGAAGTAGCGCAGGCGCAGCACCGGATCGCAGTCGAGCAGGGTGTCCAGGTCCTCGCCGTCGTAGGTGCCCGGCGCGGTCAGCACCAGGCGCGCGGTCTCCTGCGCGGCTCGGTACAGGGTGTCGAAGTAGTGCGTCCACACCGCTTCGAACTTCTCCGACGGGAAGAGATTGCCGCCGATGCCCATCGAGTACGACATCGAATAGTCGGTGTAGGTGCCGGTGTTGGTGACCTGGGCCGTGCTTTCCGCCTCCAGCGCCGAATAACCCCGCCGCAGGGTCGGGATGTCCGTGGTCACGGCCTGCTTCTCGGTGGCGGTGCCGTGCTGGAAGAAGTCCATCGCGGTGTCGGTGGCCAGCCGGTGGTCCTGCTCGGTGGCGCCGTAGCCGGTCAGGTAGAAGACCCCGCGCCGGGTCCACTCGCGGAACTCCGCCTGGCGTGTGCCCTCGCGCAGTTCGGTCATGGTGAAAACCGGTACCGTGCTGTCCGCCATTTCCCGTGCTCCTTGCTTGTCGGTCATTCGTGGAAGGCCAGCGCGCGCAGTTCGAGTGAGGTGCGCAGGTGGCCGGTCGACGGTCCGTTGTGGTCGTAGAAGGCCGTGTGCGGGCAGAGGCCCGCCACGTCGAGCAGCTCGCCGCTCGCGGTTTCGCCGCCGACCGAGGCCAGGGCGCGGCTCGCGCTGTCGTGGCACTTGAAGACCAGTGCTTCGTCCGGCGTGAGCGAATCCCAGTGGTACCAACGGTGTTTCGGATTGTGCCGGACCGAGTAGTTTTCCCGGTCCTTGAGCCAGTCCGGGAAGTCCAGCCGCGTCGGCACCAGATCGGCGACGAGGTCGAGCGAGCGGAAGTCGCAGAGGGCGAGCGGGAAGTTGCGCACCGGTTCGAGCAGCGGCCGCCAGACGTTGATGATCTGGAACCGGCGGAACTCCCCCGGTGCCCGCCGGTTCAAGGCGCGGGCCAGCGCGCTTCGCGGGCTCTGGTCCACGTGCACCCGCTGGTGCGGCGACTGCGCGGCCGGATCACCGGACGCGTCCTGCCGCCGCAGCGTGGCGTCGAAGAACTCCACCGCGTCGGCGCCGGTGAGCGCCTTGAGCAGCTCACCGGTTTCCTTGCGGTAGGCCTCCAGTGCGGTCTCGTCATTGTCCAGCAGGTCCCGATGGTCCACTGTGGACTCCGCGTCGGCCTTCTCGAACCCCGTCTCGTCGAGCGACGGCCGGAGCGCACCCTCCCGCAGGTCCTCGATGAGCGTTTCCACGCCCACCTTGCGGAAGTTGAACAGCACCTCCGGCGGCCGGGTCACCGCGTCGATGCACCAGTCGTCGGCCCGGCCCGCCGGGGTCAGCGGCGCGGCGTAGTACAGCGGGCTCGATACCCTCGGCAACGCCCCACCTCCGCCTACGCCGACCTGCGGAACACACCGCGGTCGAGTTGCGCGCTGGTGTTGGCGTAGACCATGTCCATGGTCAGCTCACCGCGGAACGCGGCCAGGTACTCGGTCAGCAGCTTCGGGCAGTACCGGTGCCAGTACGGGATCATGTCCTCGATGATGAAGTAGTCGCCTTCGACCAGGAGGTGGTCCACCGACCAGCGCAGGATGTTGAAGGTGTTCGCGTGCGCGTCGTCGATCAGCACCAGCGGGTGCGGCAGGTCGCGGAGCTGCTCGAAGGTCGACAGATCGGCGCAGTCGGCCTCGCGCAGCGAGATGTTCTTCATCTCCGCATCGGGGATCTGGCACCGGCTCAGGTCCCGGTCGATGCCGAGCACCTGGCAGTCCAGGCCCATCAGGTCGGCCAGGTCGCGGAACCACACCAGCGAGCCACCGCTGTACACGCCCAGCTCGATGATGGTGCGCGGGCGCAGCTCGCACAGCAGGTCGTGGTAGGCGGCCTGCGTGTCCGGGTCCTTCAGCAGGCGCAGCCCGCGCCACTGGTACCGGGCGAAGTCCGGGTAACCGAGGTCGCGGGGTGCCTCGGCCCAGCGGTCGAGCGGCCAGTCGCGTGGCCGGTCGGCCAGCACCGGCGGGTGGTAGACCGGGTCCTCCCCCAGCCCCCGGAACTGGTTCAGGTCCAGGAAGGTGTCCGTCATCGCCTGCTCCTCAGGTCTGCCCGTTCTTCACGATCAGCGAGTGCAGACCGTGGTTGAGGTAGTCGCCGTACCGGACGGCCTCGTTGCGCTCGCCGTCCGGCACGCCGTCGGGGTGGAAGGGCTCGATCAGCGTGTGCTGCCCGGCGTGGAAGAAGAACGGCAGCGACAGGCGTTCCGCGTTGACGAACTTCACCCGGTGCAGCGGGGCCGGGAAGTAGTCGTGGGTCAGGTGCGCCAGGTAGGTGCCGGCGTTGACCAGGAAGTGGCGGTCCGAGGTGGGCAGGTCCTGCCAGCCGTCCACGGTTTCCACCTGGAGGTTCTGCACCTCGGTCTGGAACAGCACGGTGATCATCGAGACGTCGAAGTGGTCCTCGAAGCTCAGCTTCATGCCGTCGGGCCCGGTTTTCACCGGCGGGTAGTCCTCCAGGTACGGGTACCGGATCAGCGAAACCGAAGAAAGCGTGTCCTGTTCTTTCAGCTCCGGCTCGAAGAACTCCTCCGGCTTTCCCAGCGCCAGCGCGAATCCGCGCATCAGCGTCTTGGACAGCCGGTGCATGGTCCAGTAGTACTGCTCGCAGAACGGCCGGAACCGCGGGTGCCGTTCCTCGTCCGGCCAGATGTTCACCTCGTGCATCGGCGTGCCCGCCTTGATCTCCGGGTGGTCCTCGGAGAAGGACGGGTTCAGGTAGCAGAAGGACTCGACCGCCTTCTTGCCCTTGATCGCCATGTAGTAGCCGTTGCGCACGTGCGGGTTGTTCTTGTTGTAGGCGTTGATGGCCAGGTCGTACTTCTCCTGGTCGGTCATCGTCCGGTGGAATTCGTTCACCACGTCCTGCAACTGCTGCACGTCGACGCCGTGGTTGGCCGCGTAGAAGAAACCCGAGCCGCGGCAGGCCTTGTTGATTTCCTGGCCGACGCGCATCTTTTCCTCGGCGCTGGTCCCGAACAACGGCGAGACGTCGATGGTCGGCACCTCTGCTGACGGCATTTTCATGAACTTCTCCCTGTGCTCGTCGAAATCCGCTCGCACATCGCCTTGACCAGCTCCTCGTTGCGCACCCACGAATGGTGGGTCTCCCCCGCCAGCACCTCGACCTCGATCCGTTCGGCGGGCAGCAGGAGGTCGAGATTGTTGTGGCGCGTGCGCTGGTAGAACTCGAACAACCGCGGCTGGTGCGGGCCGTTCACCACGTCGTTCAGCTCGCCAGCCTGGAACAGCACCACCTCCCCGAGCCGGTCGGCGAGCCGCGCGAGATCCGCTTCGTCCGGCTGGTAGTGGTAGTTGATCGGGTCGAGAATGTCCTCGACCTCGGGCAGGCCGATGCTCGCCGAGGCCTGCCGCATGCCGAAGTACGGGTCGATCAGCAGCAGGCTGGCGATCCGCTCCCCCGCCCGCGCGAGCCGCCGGGCGATCTCCAGCGACAGCACGCCGCCGAAGCTCCAGCCGAGCAGGTGGTACGGCCCGGACGGCTGCAACCGCCGCAGGTGCTCGGTGTAGTAGCGGCCCAGTTCCTCGAACGAACCCATGGGCGTGTGCAGGTGCACGTTGTTGAACAACACCAGCCGGTGGTCCGTCAGCTGCCGCGCGAGATTGCTCAGGTAGCTCTCCGCGCCACCTTCCCCCGGCGGCAGCACGAACAACGTCCGCTCGGCTTCCTCGTTGACCAGGATGTACGGATCGAACGGTTCGGTGGCACGGGCGGGTTCGTTGCGGGCGCGGGTCGCGGTGTGGGTGATCAGCCGTTCCAGCCACACCTTCAGCTCGCTGGCGAACAGGCGGGTGGCCGCTTCGCCGAGCAGGCTGTCCACCACCGCGGTGAGCCGTCCGCCGACGCAGCTCATCGTCACGTCGATGCCGGCCGGGTTCGCCGCGCGGTTGCGATCCGTGGTGTGGCTACCCGACATCGCCGGGTCGAGGTGCCACGCCTCGACCGGCTCCATCGTCTCTGTCACCGCGGTCCCGAGCCGGCCGAGGTAGTTGAAGCTGACCACCGGAAGCGGCGCCCGGCCACCGGACAGGGCGCCGTAGCCGATGCCGTGGTGCGGAACGCGCCGCCGGTTCGCCTTGGTGGTGAGAATGCTGCGCCCGAGGTCGCCGGGATCCACTTCGACGGCGAAGGGGTGCATGGTGGTGAACCAGCCGACGGTGTCACGCACGTCCGGCGCGCCGTCGAACAGTTCGCGGCCGTGCCCTTCGACGGTGACGTGGTTGGTGGCCTGGCGGGTGATGGACCGCAACGCGAACCCGGTCGCGGTCAGCAGCAGGTCGTTGACCTCGGTGTCGTAGGCCCACGGGCTGTCCGTGAGCAGGGTCGCGGTGTGCTCGGCGGTGAGCGCGAACTCCTCGCGGCGCCGGGTGCTGTCCGTCCGCGTCAGCGCCTCCGCGGGCTCCATGTCCCGCGTGGTTTCCGCCCAGAACCGGCGTTCCTCGTCGTCCGGGGCGTACTCGCGCACCGCCCGCGCCCACTGCCGGTAACTGCCGGACTTCGCGCCCAGGTCGCCGCCGTTGTACAGGATCTCCAGGTCCTGGGCGAGGATGCGCCAGCTGACCGTGTCGACCACGAGGTGGTGCATCGCGAACCAGACCCGCGCGCTGCCGTCGTCGAAACCGTGCAGGTAGGCCACGACCGCCGTGGGCCCGTGCGCCAGGTCGAACTCGCTCTGCCAGTCGATCAGCCGCTGCCGGACATCGGCCTGCCGCACGTCGAGTTCGTGCAACGTCACCGGCGGGGCGTTGTCGGCGTAGACCTGCTTGCCCGGCTCGGGAAACCGCAGCCGGAAGGCGTCGTGGTGGTCGGTCAGCCGGTCCAGTGCGGCACGCAGCCGCCCGGGGTCCAGCGCCGGCGTGCGGATCGCGAAGTTGTGGTTCCACCGGTGCGGTTCGGGCAGCGGCTTGGCGAAGAACCACTCCTGGATGGGCAGCAGCGGGCAGTCACCGGTCAACCGGCCCTGCTCGGCTTCCTCGCCACTCGGCGGGCCGTCCTCCAGCCCGGAAAGCACGTTGGCCGCGAACTGCCGCACGGTCGGGTGGTCGAAGAGGTGCTTGACGCTGATCTTGCGCTCGAACTCCCGCTGCACCTGGGCGGCCAGCCGCAGCGCGCTGATGCTGTCCCCGCCCGAGCGGAAGTAGTCGTCGTCGATACCGGCCGAACCACCCGGCAGGTGCTCGCTCCACAGCTGGCACAGCCGTGCTTCGACGCGGTCGCGAGGTGCCGCGTAGGCCGCGCGCTTCGGCGTGAAGTCCGCGCTGGGCAACGCGGCCACGTCCAGCTTGCCGGTGATCGTCATCGGCAGCGGGCGGTCGAGCCGGACCAGCAGTGACGGCACCATGCTCGGCATCAGCCGCCCGCGCAGCGCGTCGAACAGGTCGTTCTCGTTGACCGCCGTGCCGGGCTCGGGCAGGTAGTAGCCGACCAGGCGGGTGCGCTCGGGCGCCAGCGGGTCCGCCCCGGCGACCACCGCGCACTGGCGCACGCCGGGACAACTCGCCAGCACCGCTTCGACCTCGCCCGGTTCGATCCGCAGCCCGTTGATCTTCACCTGGGCGTCGTTGCGGCCCAGGTACCGCAGTTCGCCGTCCTGCCCGCGCCGGACCACGTCGCCGGTCCGGTAGAGCATCGGGTACCGGGCGGCCTCGGCCGGGAACGGATTCGGCACGAACCGCTCGGCGGTCAGCTCGGGCCGGTGCAGGTACCCCTCGGTGACGCATTCGCCGCCCAGGTACAGCTCACCGACCGCGCCCGCGGGCAGCAGCTTCATCCCGTCACCCAGCACGTACAGCCGTGTGTTGCCGAGCGGCGCGCCGAGCGTGTTCCGGTGGGGCTCGCCGGGTTCGAAGCGGTGCACGGTGTTGTACACGGTGGTTTCGGTGGTGCCGTAGGCGTTGAGGATCGGGCCGCCGAACTCACCGCGGATCTTGTCGAAGTGCTGCGGCCGGAACGCCTCCCCGGCGACCAGCACGCAGCGCAGGTGCGTCAGCCGGGCCAGGTCGAAGCGCTGCACCTGGGTCGGGGTGCCGCTGAGGTAGCTCAGGCCCTCGCGGTTCGCCAGCGCGTAGAACTCCGGATCACCGGCGGCCGACGGCGGCGGCACGATCAGCTTGTGCCCGGCGAGCACGGACAGCGCGAGTTGCTCGACGGAGAAGTCGAACACGTAGTTCGACAGGAACAACACGGCTTCGCGCTGCTCGTCCGGCGTGCCGAAGTAGCGCCCACTCAGCTGCGCGCGGAAGCTGTCGGCCGAACCGTGCGAGACGAGCACCGCCTTGGGCCTGCCGGTGGTGCCCGAGGTGTAGATCGCGTAGGCCAGCTCGGTGCCGGTGGTCTCGGTGACCGGGTTTTCGGCGGACTCACCGGCCAGGTCGAGCAGTTCGAGGTCGAGCACCTTCGCCGCGGTCAGGCCGCGCACCCGCGAACCGTGGGCTTCGCCGGCGAGCACCAGCTTCGCGCCGGTGTCCGCGAGCATGAACGAGATCCGGTCGTCCGGATAGCCCGGGTCGACCGGCACGTAGGCCGCACCGGCCTTCCACACCGCGAGGATCGCGACGACGGTCAGCTCGGTCTGGTCCAGCACCAGCCCGACCAGGTCGTCGGGCCGCAGCCCGCCCGCCGACCGCAGGTGGTGCGCGAGCCGGTTGGCCCGCTCGTTCAGCTCGCGGTAGCTCAGCCGGGTGGCGCCGTGGACCACGGCGATCTCATCCGGCCAGGTCGCGGCCACCTCCTCGAACACCGCGTGCAGCGTCCGGGTCCGCTGGACCGGCGGCTCGGCCGCGGGCCGCAGCAGCGCGTCCTGCTCCGGCTCGCCGACCGCGCTGAGCCGGGCGACCGGGGTGTCGGCCGCCGACGCGGCGAACTCGGCCAGCACGTGCTCGAAGGTGGCGATGATGCCGCCGGCGCTGCTGTCTTCGAACAGCGAGGCGGCGTAGGTCAGATTGCCCGCGAGCCCGGTCGCGGTCTCGGTCAGCGTGGCCGACAGGTCGAACTTGGTGGTGGTCCAGCCATCGGCGTCCGGCTTGTACTCGGTCAGCGCGCTCGTGTGATCGGAGACGTTCTGCACGGTGAAGTTGACCTGCAGCACCGGATGACGGCTCGGATCCTGCTCCACCGCCAGCTCCTTGACCAGCTGCTCGAACGGCAGTTCGCCGTGCACCTGGGCGGCGACCACGACCTCACCGACCGAGCGCACGTACGCGGGCACGGTCGCCGCCGGGTCCACGCGGACCCGCAAGGCCAGCAGGTTCGCGAAGAAGCCGATGGTGCGGTCGAACTCCGGGCGCCCGCGGTTCGCCGACGGCGTGCCGACCACCAGATCGTGCTGCCCGGTGTACAGGTTGAGCACCACGCACCACGCACCGAGCAGCACGCTGTACAGGCTCACCCTGGTGGTCCTGGCCAGTTCGCGCAGCGCTTCGGTGGTCCGCTCGTCCACCTGGAACTCCAGCTCGCGGCCGCGGTAGTCGAAGCGCGGCGGGCGCGGGTGGTCCAGCGGCAGGTTGATCGTCTCGAACCCGGCGAGCGCGTCCGTCCAGAACGCGGTGAGCGCGGACAACCGCCCGCCGGTCAGGTACTGCCGTTGCCACACCGCGAACTCAGCGTAGGTACCGCGAAGCGAGCCGAGTTCGGCTTCGGGCACGCCGTCGAGCAGGGCCGCCAGCTCCCGGCGGAAGATGTCCCACGACCAGCCGTCGAAGCAGGTGTGGTGCACCACGACGCTCAGGTAGCACTCGTCGCCGTGCTCGACCAGCTCGGCGCGGATGGGCAGTTCCTCGTGCAGGCGGAACACGTGGGCGGCGTGCTCGACGAGCACTTCGTCCAGCTTCGCCACACTGTCCACTGTGGTCACTTCGAGCCGGGGTGCGGCCTGGTCCGCCGGAACGGTGAACTGCCGCCGCACCCCGTGGCCGTCGGACTTGAGCAGCGTGCGCAACGCCGGGTGCCGTCCGACGAGCGTGCGCAGCGCGCCCGCGACCACGTCCCGGTCGGTCACCGGCAGCCGGAGCGCGAACGGGATGTTGTAGGCGGCGGTACCGCCTTCGAAGTCATCGATGAACAGCAGGCGTTCCTGCGCGAGCGAGACCGGCGGGTGCTCGGCGGCCGCGGGCAGCGGCGTCCACGCCTGCTCGAGCGCGGCAGCCTGGATGTGCTCGGCCTGCGCGGCGAGCGTGGTGTGCTGGAGCACCGTCGCCACGCCCAGCCCCTGGCCGAAGCCGGTGGTGATCGCCTGCGCCAGCGCCATCGCGCGAATGCTGTCCCCGCCGAGCGCGAAGAAGTCGTCGTGCGCGCCGATGCGGTCCGGCGCGATGCCCAGCACCTGGGCCCAGATGCCGCACAGCTTCAGCTCGCACTCGCTGACCGGCGCGACGTACTCGGCGCCCTCGCCCGCCCCGAAGTCGGTTTCCGGCAGCCGCCGGGTGTCCAGCTTCCCGCTCGGCGTCACCGGGATGTCGGTGATCCGCAGGACCCGCGCCGGCACCACCGATTCGGGCAGCTGCCGGCGCATCCACTGCTTGAGGTCCGGCTCGTCGAACTCCTGGTCGCCGACGTAGAAACCGACGAGGTACTTCTGCCCCGGCGTGTGCTCACGCGCCACCACCAGCGACCGCACCACGCCCGGATAGGACGACAGCGCCGCCTCCACCTCGCCGAGTTCCACGCGCTGGCCGCGGATCTTCACCTGGAGATCGGTGCGGCCGAGGTACTCCACCTCGCCGTTGGGCAGCCAGCGCACCAGGTCGCCGGTTTTGTAGAGGCGGCCGTTCTCCCCGCGCCGCCGCTCCTCCGGGGTCTGGAACGGGTTGTCCAGGAACCGCTCGGCGGTCAGGTCCTCGCGGTTGAGATAACCCCGTGCCACGCCGATCCCGCCGAGGTACAGCTCGCCGATCCCGCCGACCGGCACCCGCTTCATCGCCTCGTTCAGCACA
The DNA here is from genome assembly GCF_003312875.1 of Amycolatopsis albispora. Lineage (NCBI taxonomy): Bacteria > Bacillati > Actinomycetota > Actinomycetes > Pseudonocardiales > Pseudonocardiaceae > Amycolatopsis > Amycolatopsis albispora. The sequence goes on along the minus strand of NZ_CP015163.1, from coordinate 652,017 downwards.
TAGCACCGGGTGTTGGCGACCGGGAAACCGATGCTCTTGTTCACCCGCGGCACGTCCGGCGGGTAGGGCCGCTTGTGGCTGGTGATCGACACCTCGGTGGGCCCGTACCCGTTGATGATCAGCCCGCCGAAGGTGCCGCGGATCTTGCCGAACACCGGCTCGGTGAAGTCCTCGCCGATGGCGTCGATCCGGGTGAGCGTGGTCGCCGTCGAGTAGTCGTACAGCGACAGCACCGACGGCGTGCCGGACAGGTAGGTGACCCGCTCGTCGTTCAGGTACCGGTACAGGCGCTCGGGTTCGGTGCGCATGGTGTCGTCCAGCACCACCAGCTTCTGCCCGTTGAGCAGCGCGTCGGTCATCTGCTCTACGAAGTGGTCGAAGATGTAGTTCGAGAACGACAGCAACGCCTCGTCCCCGCGTTCCTTGGCCAGCCCGAACAACTTCGCCAGCGACACCTGGAGATTGACCACGCCGCGGTGTTCGACCAACACCGCCTTGGGCTTGCCGGTGGTGCCCGAGGTGTAGATGGCGTAGGCGAGATCGGTGCTGGTGGTCTGCGTGACCGGGTTCTCCGCCGGCTGGTCGCCGAGGTGCAGCAGCTCGATTTCCAGTACGTGCCGGGTTTCCGCGCCGGGCAGCGCGCGCAGCCGTTCGCTGTGGATCTCGTTGGTCACCACCAGGCGCGCGGCGGTGTCCGCCAGCATGAACGAGATCCGGTCGTCCGGATAACCGGAGTCGATCGGCACGTAGGCCGCGCCGGTTTTCCACGCGGCGATGATCGCCACGATCATCAGTTCGCTCTTGTCCACCATCAGCGCGACGAGGTCGTCCGGCCGCAGTTCGGCCACCGAGCGCAGGTAGTGCGCCAGCCGGTTGGCCCGCTCGTTCAGCTCACGGTAGGTCAGCCGGTTTTCCCGGTACACCACCGCGATTTCGTCCGGCCAGCGCGCGGCCATCTCCTCGAACACCGCGTGCAGCGTCTTGTCCGCCGGAAACTCTTCGTCGGTCTCGTTCCAGGAATCGAACCGCGCCAGCATTTCCGGCGAAACCAGCTCCAGTTCGCGGACCGGCCGCGAGATGTCCTCGGCCACCTGGCGGAACAACGTCCGCGCAACCTCGAGCAGGGTGTCGATGGTGTCTTCGTCGAACAGCTCACCCGCGTACCACAGGGTGACGGTCAGCTCGTCGCCTTCTTCCCGTGCCACCACGGCGATCGGGTAGTCCACCTTGTCGGCGTCATAGGCCTTTTCGAACCGCAGTTGTTCCTGGTGCGCCCGTTCCTCGGCCTCGTCCAGCAGGCGCGGGTAGTTCTCCAGCACCAGCAGCGTGTCGAACAGGCGGCGCTTGAGCTCACCGCTGTGCAGCCTGCCCAGTTCCACCACGCTCTTGCCGTTCATCGTGTTCACCGTGGCCTGGATTTCGCGGACCGCCTCGGCGACGCTGCGGCCGGCCTGCTCCCGGTGGTCCACGATCAGCGGCAGCGTGTTGATGAACAGGCCTGCCGAGTGCTCGATGCCGTCCACCGGCAGGTTGCGGCCGGAAACGATGGTGCCGACCACGGTGGTGGTGCCGCCGCCGATGGCGTGGAGCACCTGGTGCCAGACGAACTGCAGCACCGAGTGCAGGGTCACCTGGTCGGCGGCGCAGCCCGCCTTGAGCGCGGCGGTGAGGCCCGCGCCGAGGCACAGCTTCCTGGTCCGGTGCTCCCGCACGTGGTCGTAGTCGGCGAGCGAGACCCGGTACCGGCTGCGCTCGTTGAGCAGCCCGGCGAGATCACCGCGCTCGTCTATCCGGGCGATCCGCTCGGCCCAGTAGGCGGTGTGGTCGTCGCGGTGCGCTTCCCAGTACCGCTGCGCCGCCACGTACGCTTTGTCCACTTCGGACTCGAGCGGCGCGCCGGTGCACAGGGCGAGGTAGGCCCGGTGCACCTCGTCGTGCAGGACCGGCAGGCTCCAGCCGTCCAGGATGATGTGGTGACAGCTGAAGATCAGCGTGAACAGGTCCTCGCGCTGCTTGATCAGGTAGACGCGGAACAGCCTGCCGCCGGCCAGTTCGTAGGGCTCGGTGCGGTCGCGTTCCTGCAACTCGCGGATCCGCGCTTCGGCGTCACTGACCTCGCTCAGGTCGGCGAAGCGCCAGTCGACCGGCTTGTCATCGTTGTCGACGATCTGGACGGGGTCGTCGCCCCATGCGAAGCGCAACCGCAGTGCCGGGTACTTCCGCCTGGCGTGCTGCCACGCGTCCTTCATCAGCTCCGGCCGGATGGGTGCGTGGTAGTGGTGCACCGACTGCACGACGTACGCGTCGTCGCCGCCCGCGGTTTTCAGGTGGTGGTAGAGCAGGCCCTGCTGCAGGCCGTTGGCGAGCAGGCGGACCGGCGCGCCACCGGTGGTGACCTCGTCGGCCACCGACGCCGCTTCGGCGTCTTGTGCCTGCTGTTCCAGGTACCCGGCCAGCGCGCCCAGCGTGCGCAGGGAGAACACGTCCTCCACGCCGAGGGACCGGCCGAGCCGCTGCCGCACCCTGGCGATCAGCAGGATGCACAGAATGCTCTGGCCGCCGAGCCGGAAGAAGTCGTCGTGGTCACCGATCCGGCCGGCGGGCACCCCGAGCACCTCGCTCCAGATCTCCCGCAACCGCCCGGTCACGCCGTCCGCGGGCGCGTGCTCAGGCTGGTCGATGCGCACGTCGGGCAGCGCACGCCAGTCCACCTTGCCGTTGACGTTGACCGGAATGCTGGACAACGGCACCATCCGCGCCGGGACCATGATCCGGATGAGCCGTTGTTCGAGGAAGGCCAGCAGCTCGTCTTCGGCGACCCGCGCCGATTCCTCGGGAACGTAGTAACCGACGAGGTGACGGCCACCGGCGGCGGTCTCCTTCGCCACCACCACGCACTTGCGCACCCCGGGGAATTCGGTGGCCTGCGCCTCGATCTCCCCCGGCTCCACGCGGACGCCGTTCAGCTTCAGCTGGAAGTCGGCGCGGCCCATGAACTCGACCTCGCCGTTGAGCAGCACCCGCGCGAGGTCGCCGGTCCGGTAGAGCCTGCCGTTGCGGCCGCGTGCCTTCTCCTCCTCGGTCTGGAACGGGTTCGCGGTGAAGCGCTCGGCGGTCAGGTCGTCCCGGTTGAGGTATCCGGGCGCGACCCCGCAGCCGCCGATGTACAGCTCTCCGATCGCGCCGATCGGCAACTGTTTGAGGTCCTGGCTGAGCACGTACCACTTGACGTTGCGCAGCGGCCTGCCGATGCTGCGGTCGCGGCGCTCGGTCACGCCCGGCGCGAACTCCTTGGTGGCGGTGACAAAGGCGGCCTCGGTGAAGGCGTATTCGTTGACCACGTGCCCGGAGTACTTCTCACGCAGCTGCCGCAGGCCCGCCGCGGTCAGTTCCTCGCCGACCAGCAGCAGCTTGCGCAGGCTCGGGCAGCGCCGCAGGTCGAAGTGCTGGAGCACGGACCCGGTGGCGTTGAGATAGGTGACGCCGTGGCGCTCGATGTAGGAGGGGAAGCGGTCGGGGTCGAGGCGCACGTCGTCGGGCACGATCACCAGGGTCTGCTCGTTGAGCAACGCGATCAGCGTCTGGCGCAGGTGCGGCTCGAACACGTAGGAGGCGAAGAGCGCGACGCGTTCGGTGCCGGCGCGCCGCATGTCGTAGCGCTCGGAGAGGTCGGTGATGCTGTTGACCACGCTGTAGTGGTACTTCGGCACGCCCTTGGGCACCCCGGTGGTGCCCGAGGTGTAGGTGACGTACGCGCGGTCCTGGCTGCTCAGCTCCAGGCGCGGGTTCTCGCGCGCGGCCTCCGGCTGCCGCTCGGCCAGCACCGTTTCGATTTCGATGACCCGCACCGACGGGTGCTCGGCGGCGAGGACTTCGCGCAGGCGCGCCGCGTGCCGCCGGTTCGTCACGATGCCGGACAGCCCGGTGTCACCGGCGATGAAGCGGATGCGCTCGGCCGGATAACCCGGGTCGATCGGCACGTAGGCCGCGCCCGCCTTCCAGATGCCGAAGGTGGCCACCACGCCGAGGTCGCTCTTGTCGAGGTAGAGCCCGATCAGGTCCCCGCGCCGCACCGGCACCTCGAGCAGCCAGTGCGCGAACCGGTTGGCCCGCTCGTTGATCTCGCGATAGGTCAGGCTGAGGTCACCGCAGACCACCGCCTCACGGTCCGGCGCACGCCGCACCACATCTTCGAACAGCTCGTTGAGCCGGTGCTCCTCGTCGAACTCGCCGTCGGTGCCGTTCCACTGGTGCAGCCGCAGTTCCTGGTCCGCCGACACCAGGTCGAGATCGGCGACGAGCTGTTCGGGTCGGCGCGCGAACTGGCCGAGCACCTCCCGCGCGACGTCGAGCACGCCCGCGATGATCTTGTCCTCGAACAGCTCCCCGGCGTAGGCCAGCGTCCAGCGCAGGCAGCGTGCCGCCGGGTCGTCCCGCACGATCACCACCAGCGGCGACGGCGGCAGTTCAGCCAGGGTGAGCGGCCGGTCGGTGAGCACGAGCAGCGCGTCGAACAGCCCGCGCTGCAACAACTCCGGCCGCGCCAGGTAGTTGTCCGGCCGCCGCACCGCTTCGTCGATCCGCTCGACCGCGGTGGCGCAGCTCAGCCCGCCCTGCGCGAGGTGGTCGACGAGCACCGGGAGCACCCGGTCGTGCTGGAGGAAGGCGACCACGGTCTGGTGCCCGTGCCCGTAGGCGTGCAGCACGCTGTGCAGCGTGGCGAGCGCGTACGCGCCGAGGGAAGCACCGCCGTCCACCGCCTCCTTCAGCGCGGTGTAGTCCTGGCCGGCAAAAACCAGTTCCTGGCGCTGGGAGGCCCGGACCGCCGGGTCGTCGTCGCGGACGGCGACCCGGTGCCGCCACTGGTCCTTGAGCAACATCTCCAGGTCGCAGCGCTGACCGGCGATCGCGGCGATGCGCTCGCACCAGTCCGCGGCGGTCTTCAGGTGTTTTGCCGACGTCATCGAGTGGAGTTCCTTCTCGTCAGGAAACGGCGGGGAGGTTCGATCGGGGTACGTCAGCTCGCCGGGGCCGCGCTGGCGGCCAGCGCTTCGAGCCCGCGGTCGATCTCGCTTTCGGTGATCGTCAGCGGCGGCCGGAACCGCAGGCCACGCGGGCCGCACGGCAGCGCGATCACCTGGTGGCCGGCGTACATCCGGCGCAGCACCTCGTCCCGGTGGCCCGTGCCGGGCAGGTCGACGGCGCACATCAGGCCGCGACCGCGCGCGTTGGTGAGCACGGCCGGATGGCGCTCCGCCAGTGCTTCGAGCCCGTCACGCAGGTATTTCCCGCGCTGCACCACGGTGTCCAGCAGCCGCGTGCGTTCGATCGTCTCCAGCACCCTGGTGGCGCGGACCATGTCGGCCAGGTTGCCACCCCAGGTGGAGCTGATCCGCGAAGAGACCGCGAACACGTTGCCGGGCACCTCGTCGATCCGGCCGCCGCCCATCACCCCGCACACCTGGGTCTTCTTGCCGAAGGCCACCAGGTCCGGGCGCAGGCCCAGTTGCTGGTAGGCCCAGGCGGTGCCGGTGATGCCGCAGCCGCTCTGCACCTCGTCGAGCACGAACAGCGCGTCGTGACGACGGCAGAGTTCCTGCATGGCCTGGAGAAACCCGGCGCTGAAGTGGTTGTCCCCGCCCTCGCCCTGGATCGGCTCGGCGAGGAAGCAGGCGATCATGCCGTCCGCGGCGCGGAACGCCGCTTCGGCGGCTTCGAGCGCCTGGCGCTCGGCTCGCCGATTCTCTTCCGCGTACACCGATTCCGGGTGCCGCAGCGCCGGTGCCGGGATGCGCGGCCAGTCGAACTTGGGGTAACGCGTGGTTTTCGCCGGTTCGGTGTTGGTCAGCGACAGCGTGTACCCGCTGCGGCCGTGGAAGGACCGCTCCAGGTGCAGCACCTGCAGCCGGTTCACCGCCGCGTCGTCCAGCCCGAGTTTCTGCGCCTTCCAGTCGAAGGCCGCCTTCAGCGCGTTCTCCACCGCCAGCGCGCCGCCGTCGACGAAGAACAGGTGCGGCAGCAGCGGATCGCCCAGCACGCGGGCGAAGGTGGTGACGAACCTGGCGTAGGGCACGGTGTAGACGTCCGGGTTCGACGGCTTGTTCACCGCCGCCGCGGCGAGTTCGGCGACGAAGGCCTCGTCGTCCACGATGCAGGACGGGTTGATCCCGAGCGGCGACGAGGCGAAGAATGAGAAAAGATCGAGATAACGGGTGCCGGTGACGGCGTCGACGAGCCAGCAACCCGAACTCGCCGAGAGATCGAGCACCAGGTCGTAACCATCGGTGAGCACGTGGCGCGCGAGCACCTGGCGCACCTCGTGCGCGGCCGGTGCGCGCACCGGTGTTTCCATCACCATACTGCTTGTCCCCCAGCGTCTACCGGCGCCAGGCACACAGTTTCACCACCGGTGCCAATACCGAAGTTGTTTATGCCAGCTGAACGCGCCATGAAAAGGATCAGCGCACATCAACGCATGGCAGTTAGTTCGCCACACGACCGAGGCTAACAGCGCGAGCCGGGCCGGGAACCGCCATTGGGGTGACGTGCCACGCGCCGCCCCAAGATCGGCACTGGCCCGTACCCGTTTCCCGATGGAGCGCGCGAATCCTTGGTACACAAGGCTTTTTTAACGGCGACCGGAGTACGCCAGCCGGTCGGCATCCCGCATCGGGGTGGTTTTTCTTTGCCAAGGAGCCGACGCGACTGGTAGCCTTTCCACATCGGCTGCCGGCCAGGTCGGCAGTTCGCCGCGCCAATGCGGCAACTGGGGAATGGTCTCGGCACGCGTTTCCGCATTGCGTCACCACGCATTTTTCCACCCGTCGGCATCCGTTGTTACTGGAGCGTGCTGCGCATGGTCGAGAAAGGCTGGGCGAAGGCCCGTGACCAGCTGTGCCTCGACCCCGCCACCACCGATCTCAACGCCGGTTCCTGCGGCCCGCTGCCCCGGCCGGTGTTCGACCTGGTCACCGGATTCCGCGCGCGGATGGCCGCCGCGCCGATGGATTTCCTTTCCCGGCAGCTGCCACCGCTGTTGTGGACCGCACGCGAGCGCCTGGCCGAATACCTCGGCACCCGGCCGCCTCGGCTGGCCTTCACCACCAACGTGACCGGCGCGGTCAACCTGGTGGCGTCGTCGGTGGCACTGGCGCCGGGCGGGGAAATCCTGCTCACCGACCAGGAGTACGCCCCCATGCGGTGGTGCTGGGAGCGGGCCGCACGACGGCAGGGCCTGGTGGTCCGGACCTTTCGGCTCCCGGTTCAACCACTGGACCCGGAGGAGGTGGTGGCGGCGGCCACCGCCGCGATGGGCCCGCGCACCCGGCTGTTCTTCTTCAGCCACGTGATCTCTTCGACCGGCCTGGTCCTGCCCGCCGCGCGCCTGTGCGAGGAGGCCCGCCGCCGCGGTGTGCTCACCGTGGTCGACGGTGCCCAGGCACCCGGGTTCACCGGACTGGACCTGGCGAACCTGCCGTGCGACTACTACGCGGGCAGCGGGCACAAGTGGCTGCTGGCCCCCACCGGGGTCGGTTTCCTGCACTTCACCGACGACCAGGCGGGCGTGCTCCAGCCGTCGCAGGTCAGCTGGGGCCACCACCCGCCGGAAGGGTACGGGCCGGACGAGCGCACCGAATTCGGCAGCACGCCACGCCTGCGCAACCTGGAGTGCGAGGGCACGCGTGACCTGTGCCCGTGGCTCGCGGTGCCGTCCGCGATCGACTTCCAGGCCGGGTTCGGCCACGACCGCATCCGGGCACGCACGCGCGAGCTGGCGGCGTTCACCCGCGAGCGCCTCGGTGGCTGGCACGGACTGGAACCGGTGACACCACCGCACCCGGAGCTGTCCGGCGCGATGACCTCCTTCGCGCTGCCACCGGGCACGGACGCGGGTGGGCTGCAGAGCCGGTTATGGGATCGCTTCCGCATCGGCGTGGCGGTGACCGGCGGCCCCGGCCGCCCGCTGCTGCGTGTCTCCACGCACTTCTACAACACCGAAACCGACGTCGAGCGCCTGGCGGAGGCGCTGAAGGAGCTGAGCAGATGACGGACGCGACCGTACCCACCTTCGACCTGACCGAGCTGCGCGCGGGACGGCACCAGGACGAGTTCCGCCGCTGCCTCCGCGAAAAGGGGGTCTTCTACCTCGAGGGCACCGGGCTCACCGAGGCCGACCACGCCCCGGCGCGCGAGATCGCGGTGGACTTCTTCGACCACGGCACCGAAGCCGAGAAGAAGGCGGTGATGACCCCGATTCCGACCATCCGGCGCGGGTACGCCGGGCTGGAGTCGGAGAGCACCGCGCAGATCACCAACACCGGCAAGTACACCGACTACTCGATGTCGTACTCGATGGGCACCGCGGACAACCTGTTCCCGTCGCCGGAGTTCGAGCGGGCGTGGGAGGAGTACTTCGCCCGGATGTACCGGGCTTCGCGGGAGGTCGCGAGGCAGGTGCTGAACACCGCGGGCGCGGAACCGGAGGGCGGCATGGACGCCTTCCTCGACTGCGAGCCGCTGCTCCGGCTGCGGTACTTCCCCGAGGTCCCCGAAGACCGCGTGGCCGAGGAGGAGCCGCTGCGGATGGCACCGCACTACGACCTCTCGATCGTCACCCTGATCCACCAGACCCCGTGCGCGAACGGGTTCGTCAGCCTCCAGGTCGAAGTCGACGGGTCCGTTGTGGACCTGCCGGCGCGCCCGGGCGCGGTGCTGGTCTTCTGCGGCGCGGTGGCCACGCTGGTGGCCGACGGCCGGATCAAGGCGCCCAAGCACCACGTGGCCGCGCCGGGCGCGGGCGAGCGGGTGGGCAGCAGCCGCACCTCCAGCGTGTTCTTCCTGCGCCCCAACGGGGATTTCCGGTTCTCCGTGCCCAGGGCCAGGGAGTGCGGGTTCGACGTCACCATTCCCGCCGAGACGGCCACCTTCAACGACTGGATCGGCGGCAACTACATCAACATCCGGAAGACCGCCGCCGCGCGGTGACCACCACGGAACGGACCAGCGGGAGCAGCACTGCCGGTACCGCGCTGGCACTGGCCTGCGTCGCGCACTTCCTGGTGGTGTTCGACACCTCGGTGATCACCGTGGCGCTGCCGTCGATGCGCGCGGAGCTGGGCTTCACGCCGTCGGGCCTGCAGTGGGTGGTCAACGGGTACACGCTGGCCTTCGCCGGGCTCCTGCTGTTCGGCGGCAGGCTCGCCGACATCTACGGCCACCGGCGGGTGTTCCTCGGCGGGCTCGCCGTGTTCACCGCGGCCAGCCTGCTCGGCGGGCTCGCCACCACCCCGGCGATGCTGATCGCGGCGCGGGCCGGGCAGGGCGCCGGTGCGGCCGTGCTGGCGCCGCTGGCGGTCACCCTGCTCACCACGTCGTTCCCCGAGGGACCACGCCGGACGCGCGCGCTGACCATTTCCACCGCGGTGGCGCTGGTCGGCGGCGCCGCGGGCAACCTGCTCGGCGGGGTGTTCACCGAGCTGCTGTCGTGGCGGTCGGTGCTGCTGGTCAACGTGCCGATCGGCATCCCGGTGCTGTTCTTCGCCGCGCGGGTGCTCGCCCGGCCATCGGACACGCCGTGGGGCCGGGTGCGGCTGGACCTGCCGGGCGCGGTACTGGCCACGACCGGGCTGACGCTGCTCACCTTCGGCGTTTCGCAGACCCACGAGCACAACTGGGGCCACGCGTCGGTGGCGCTGCCGCTGGTCGGCGGACTGCTCGCGCTGATCGTATTTGTCGTGGTCGAAGCCAGGTTCGCGGCCTCACCGCTGATCCCACCGCGCCTGTTCGCGCTGCCCGGGATCGCCTGGGGCAACCTGGCCATGCTGCTGGCCGGGGCGAGCCAGGTGCCGGTGTGGTTCTTCCTCACCCTGACCATGCAGCACGTGCTGGGTTACAGCGCCGCGGAAGCGGGGCTGGGGTTCGTGCCGCACGCGGTGGTGATGCTGGTGGTCGGCCTGCGGCTGGTGCCGTGGCTGATGCGGCGGGTGCAGGCGCGGGTGCTGATCGCCGCCGGTGCCGCCATCGGCGCGCTCGGGTTCTGGTGGCAGAGCCGGATCACGCCGGACAGCGCCTATCTCGACGGTGTGCTCGGACCGGCCGTGCTGATCTCCATCGGCGGCGGGCTGGTGGGCACCCCGCTGGCGAGAACCGTCACCTCCGGTGTCGAGCCGCTCGACGCGGGCGCGGCCTCCGGGCTGATGAACACCACCCGCCAGTTCGGCGGCGCGTTCGGGCTGGCCGTGCTGCTGACGGTGACCGCGAGCGGCACCACCGGCAGTGCCGCGACCATGGCCGGGCACTACGGTGACGCGTTCACCGGCATCGCGTTGATCATGCTCGCCATCGCCGTGCTCACCCCGGTCCTGCCCGCCACCCGGGACGGCGGGCTCAGGCCGGGGTGATGTTCGGGTTGAGGTGGAAGACGTTGCCCGGGTCGTAGGTCCGCTTGAGCGCGCGGAGCCGGGCGAGCTTGGCCGGCGGGTAGGCACGCTGGATCCGGTCGTCGCTGAGGGAGTTGACGTACACGCCGTCCGCGAACGGCTCGAGGGCGCGGGCGCTCCGCCGGGCGGCGGCCATCCGCGCGTGGTCCTCCGCCGGGTCGGTCCAGCCCATGCCCGTGCCGTACTCGAACTTCGTGCCGCGATGGCTGAACGCGCTGTCCTCCTCGGCCACGTCGGCGATCGCACCGCCGTAGGCCTGCAACCCGGCGTTGGGCAGGCCGGGCTGCCGCGGGTCGTCCGCGCCGCGGGAGAGGAAGGCGTCGATCGCGGCGTCCGGCAGTTCGGGCAGGTAGTGGCCCTTGGAGTAGCGGCGCCGATGGTGCCCGCCGGTCTGGTCGTCCCGCTGCTGGAGGTCCAAATAGGACAGCTCACCGACGCGGCTTTCCAGCGGGTGGCCCAGTTCACGCAGTTGGCTCAGCAGCGGCGCCGCGGCGGCCGGGTCGCCCACCCAGACAAAGCCCACTTCGAGCTTGCCCTCCTGCCCCAGTGACGCGGTGAAGGTCGCGCGCCGGGGCGCCTCGTGGCTCAGGTCGCGCCAGGCCCGCATGGCCGCGGCGGCCCGTTCGGCGGGGAACACGTACTCGGCGACCAGCGCCCGCGTGCCCACCGGGTGCAGCGCGAACTCGAATTCGGTGACGATGCCGAAATTGCCGCCACCCCCGCGCAGGCCCCAGAACAGCTCGGGATTCTCGGTGGCGCTCGCCCGTACGACCGCGCCGTCGGCGGTGACGACCTGGTAGGAGAGCACGTTGTCGCAGGCCAGGCCGTACTGCCTGGCGAGCCAGCCCATACCGCCGCCGAGGGTGAGCCCGCCGACGCCGGTGTGGGACACGTTGCCGGCCGTGGTCGCCAGGCCGTGCCGCTGCGCCGCGCGGTCGAGCGCGCCGAGCAGCGCGCCGCCGCCGACGTGGGCCCGGCGCCCGCTGACGCGCACGGAACTCAGCGGGGTCAGGTCGATCATCAGGCCGTCCTCGGGCACCGCCAGGCCCAGCCCGCTGTGCCCGCCGCAGCGGACGCCGATCTCGAGCTCCCGTTCACGCGCCAGGTGCACGGCACGCACCACGTCGGAGACGCTGGCGCAGCGGGCGATCAGGCGCGGACGGCGGTCGATCATCGCGTTCCAGACCGAGCGGGCCTGGTCGTAGCCGTGGCTGCCGGGGCCGAGGAGCTGTCCGTCGAACCGGAGTGCTTCGGTAGTGGTCATGGCCAAAGCGTGACGGGAATCGGTCCGCGGTCTAAAGTCCAATTCCATGACGCGATCGGGGACCAATTCGCTCGCGGCCGAGCTGCTGGTCCACCTCGACCGCGCTTCGAAGGTACCGCTGCACCGGCAGCTGGGCACCGCCATCCGGGACGGCGTGCAGTCCGGGCGGCTCCCGCTCGGCACGTCGCTGCCGCCCACCCGCGCGCTGGCCGCCGACCTCGGCGTGTCGCGGGGAGTGGTGGTCGAGGCGTACCAGCAGCTGGTGGCCGAGGGTTACCTGGCCAGCCGGTCCGGCGGGTACACGCAGGTCGCCGCGGGCGCGCAGACCACGCCGCGCCCCACCCCGCAGGCCGTGCGGCCCGCGACTCACGCGATCGACTTCGGTTACGGCCGCGCCGACGTGTCGAACTTCCCGCGCGCGGCCTGGCTGCGCTCGATCCGCCGGGTGCTCACCGAAATCCCGTCGGACCGCTTCGGTTACCTCGACGGGCGCGGGGTCCCGGAACTGCACCTGGCGCTGAGCGACTACCTCAACCGCGTGCGCGGCACGGTGGCCACGCCGGACCGCATGGTCATCTGCAACGGGTTCGCCCAGGGGCTCGCGCTGCTGCTGCGGGTGCTCTCCGCCGGGGGCGCCAGGCGGATCGCGGTGGAGGACCCGTCGGCCGACGACGACACCCGGCCGATCGCCGCGGAGCTGGGGCTGTCGGTCACCGGGGTGCCGGTCGGCCCGGACGGCATCGACGTCGCCGTGCTCGACCGCACCGAAGCCGACGCACTCGTGCTCACCCCGTCGCACCAGTGGCCGACCGGCGGGGTGCTGGCCCCGGACGCACGCGCGGCGGTGGCGCGCTGGGCCACGCGGACCGGCGCGCTGGTGATCGAAGACGACTACGACACCGAGTACCGCTACGACCGCGCGCCGATCGGCGCACTCCAGGGGCTGGCGCCCGAGCAGGTCGCGTACGCGGGCACCGCGAGCAAAACGCTCGCGCCGGGGTTGCGGCTGGGCTGGCTCGTGCTGCCCGCGCACCTGGTCGGGCCGGTTGCCGAGGCGAAGGTGGCCGCCGACCGGGGCTCGCCGGTGCTGGACCAGCTGACCTTCGCCGACTTCCTCGCCCGTGGTGAGTTCGACCGCCACCTGCGGCGCATGCGCCCGGTCTACCGGCGCCGCCGCGACGCGCTGCTCGGCGCGCTGGCGGAGTTCCTGCCCGACTTCGAACCGGCCGGCATCCTGGCCGGGCTGCACCTGGTGACCTGGCTACCGTCCGATTTGGACGAAGCAACCGTGGTCGAAACCGCCGCGCGCCACGGCATCGGTGTCGCCGGGCTCGCGCAGTACCACCTCGGGACGCCACCGCGGGGTGGTCTGATCTTCGGCTACGCCACCCTGGGCGAACAGACTATCCGCCGCGGTGTCGCCCAGCTCGCCACCGCCCTCGGCCGACGCGGGACGGTCAGCCCACCGGATGCGGTTGCGGCAACTTGACCAGGCCGTCGGGAAAGGTTTTGCCCGGGTACCAAGGAGTCACGCCGATGCGGGCGAACTCGGGCAGTTCCTCCATATACCGCAGCATCCGGCGACGCTGGCGGTGATCCGGTAGCGGGCGGTACATGGTCAGCAGGTTTTCCCTTACGTGGTCCGGATTCGTCGTCGCCGGAATTACGCAGGTGACCGCCGGGTGAGCGGCCACATAGGACAGGAAGAACTGCGCCCACGACTCGCATCCGGCCTCCCTGGCGAACTCCGGCACCGGACGCGAGCCGACGACCTGGTGCAGGCGTCCCTTTTCCAGCGCCATGTTCACCATGACCGCGACCCCGTGGTCCGCGGCGAGCGAGAGCAGGCCGTGCTCGGCGGACCGCTGGAACATCGAGTACCGGATCTGGATGACGTCGATCGCGCCGGCCTCGATCAGCGGCCGCATGCCCTCGTACTGGTACGGCTCGTGGGAAGTCAGGCCCACATAACGGATCGTGCCCTCGCCCTTGAGCCGGTTCAGCACCGGCAGCACCATGCCGACGTTGGTCATGCTGTGGATCCCGACCACGTCGATCACCTCGCGGTGCAGCCGCTGCCGCGACCGGGCGAACTGCGCCAGCACGTGCCCGTCGTCGAACAGGTACTCACCGCAGTTCCAGCTCTTGTCGGTGAGCACCACCTGGTCGGTGAGCCCGAGCGCGTGCACGTGGTGGCCGGTGTTGGCCTCGGCGGCGCCGTAGGTGGCCGCGGTGTCGATCACCCGGCCGCCGCCGTCGTGGAAGGCGCGGAGCACGGCGGGAATGAAGGCCTGGTCGGTGCCGGGCCGCCGGTCGAAGGTCATGAAGGTGCCCAGGCCGATGACCGGCACCCGCGACTCCCCGAGCGGCCGGGTGACCGGCCGCGGACCGCCCTGCGCGGTGGCGGTGCCCGGGAGCCCGAGCGCGGCGACCACCGCACCGGCTCCCGTCGCGGCGAGCATCGAACGACGGGAAACCGTGCTGCCGGAAGGAATGCTTGCGTTCATGGCGTCAGCCTCACCGGCCGCGGCGCCGGGCGTCTTCCACATTCGCCGCGGCGTTGCGGATTCGCGTGGTCAGCCGCGCCGGTAGGCGTGCGGGGTTTCGCCCATCAGCCTGCGGAACACCGTGGTCAGGTGGCTCTGGCTGGACATGCCGACGGCGACGGCGATCTCCGCGATCGGCAGCTCGGTCCGGGTGAGCAGTTCGGCGGCGCGCTCGACGCGGCGTTCCAGCACGTACTGGTGCGGGGTCCGGCCGGTCGCCTGCTTGAACGCCCGCCCGAACTGGTGCTTCTCCAGCCCCGCCAGCTCGGCGAGCCGCGCGAGCCGCAGGTCACCGCCGAGTTCGTCCCCGATGTGCTCCAGCACCCGCCGCAACCGCGCGCCGGTCAGCCCCGGTTTCGCCGCGGTCGGGCGGGGCGCGAGGCTGGAATGCCTGCGCAGCAGGTGCAGGCTCAACGTGGTGGCGACGCTGTCGACGAACAGCGAACCGGCCACGCCGCTGCCCGCGGCCTCGGCGCGCAACGCGAGCGCGAGCTGGCGGACCAGTGGGTCCGGGCCGTTGGTGAACCCGGTGAACTCCACGTTTTCCCCGATCCCGTCGGGCATCCGGTCCGGTGCGAGCCGGATGGTCACGTAGTCGAGCACGCCGTCACCGTGCCGGGCTTCGCGCCGCCGGTGCGCCGGGATGAAGGTGACCGCGCCGGGAAAGTCCGCCCCGGCGTAGGACGGCCCGCCCTCGATCCGCGCCTCCGTGCGGCTGGTGACACCGCCGAGGGTGACGAAGAGCAGGTGCTCCGGCAGGTGGCAGACGCCCTCGGTGGCCGGGCCGCCGCGCCAGCGCGCCAACTCCAGCCCGAGCCCCGGCCACCGGTGCACCCGGCGCTGGAGGTACCGGCCGCCCGGCTCCCGAACCGCTGTCACGCGGCCAAGTCTGTGGCCGCCTGGGTGTGGAACCGGTGAAGGTCAGGCGTTCCGCAGGCCCCAGCTCGCGATGTTCGTCGCCAGCGCCAGCAGCTCAGCCAGGCCACGCTCGTCCTCCCGCAGATCGTCCGGCCGCCACGCCAAGCTGACCACACCGTTCCAACTCGCCCACAGCACCGTCGCCGCCTTTCGAGCGGAGGTGGAACCGGGTCAGGCGTTCCGCAGGCCCCAGCTCGCGATGTTCGTGGCCAGCGCCAGCAGCTCAGCGAGGCCACGCTCGTCCTCCCGCAGATCGTCCGGCCGCCACGCCAAGCTGACCACACCATTCCAACTCGCCCACAGCACCGTCGCCGCCTTTCGAGCGGAGGTGGAACCGGGTCAGGCGTTCCGCAGGCCCCAGCTCGCGATGTTCGTCGCCAGCGCCAGCAGCTCAGCCAGGCCACGCTCGTCCTCCCGCAGATCGTCCGGCCGCCACGCCAAGCTGACCACACCGTTCCAACTCGCCCACAGCACCGTCGCCGCCTTTCGCGCGTCCAGCGGGCGGATCGTGCCGTCGGCGATGCCGCGTTCGATCGCGTCGACCATCCGCGCGTTCTGCTCGTCGACCCGGCGGGCGAGCCGCGCGGCGGTTTCGGCGGCCGCCGGATAACCGCCGAGTGGCGCCGGGAAGGCGAGCATCCGGAAGTACTGCGGCTGTTCGAGGTAGAACCGCAGGTACTGCTCGGCGGCGGCTTCGAGCTGCTCGATCGGCGACCGCTCCGGGGTGTAGGCGCGGTCCATGTACTCACGATCGACGTCGAGCGCGCGGCTGACGACGGCGGCGTGCAGCCCCGCCTTCGACCCGAAGTTGTTGTAGATCGAGCCCACCGCGACGCCCGCGCGCTCGGCGATCTCCTCGACCGTCACCTCCTCCACGGACCGCCGCGAGAAGGTGTGCTCGGCCGCGCTGAGCAGGGCGTCGATCGTCCGTTGCTTGCGGGGGTCGAGCCCCTTCGCGGTGGCCATGCCGCCATCGTAGGGCCGGTTTCTGCAGCCGTTGCAAGTTCTCTCCGGCGGTGCTAGCTTGGGCGCCACTTGTTGTAATGATTGCAAGACTTGCGGAGGTGAGCCGGGTGACCGCGCCCGACATCGTCGACCGGTTCGCCGAAGCGTGGACCAAAATGGACCCCGACGCGTTCACGCCGCTGTTCCGCGAGGACGTGCGCCTGATCCACCCGCTCGACCGCAACACCCGCGGGGTGGTGGAAGCACGCGAGTTCATGGCCAGGACCATGTCGCTGATCCCGGATCTGCGGTACGAGGTGCAGGGCTGGGCGAGCGGGTCGGGCCACGTGCTGATCTGGGGGCGGTTGCACGGCACGCTCGGCGGCGGCCCGATCGAATGGCCGCTGGTCGACCGGCTCCGGCTCGAAGACGGGCTGATCGCCGAGCGGACCGCGTACTTCGACCCGCTGGTGATCATCGCGGTGCTGGTACGGCGACCCCGCGCCTGGCTGCCCTACCTCCGCACCCGGCTGGTCCGCCGATGAGCACGCGCTCGGTCAGCGTCGACGGGGCCCGGGTCGCGGTCACCGAACTCGGTGATCCCGCCGCCGAGCCCGTGGTGCTGCTGCACGGCTATCCCGCCAACCACCTTTCGTGGCGCCACCAGCTGGCGGGCCTCGCCGAACGGCACCGCGTCGTCGCGCCGGACCTGCTCGGCTGGGGCGATTCGGAACGCCGCCTGGACCTGCGGTTCGACTACCACACCGAGGTGGACCGCATCGGCATGCTGCTCGACGCGCTCGAAATCGGCAGTTGCAACCTGTTCGGGCACGATTACGGCGGCCACCTCGCCCTCGGTTTCGCCCAGCGCCACCCCGACCGCGTCCGGCGGCTGGCGATTCTCAACAGCCGCGCGCACCGGACTTTTGTGCCGCAGTGGTATGCGATCTTCTCGCTGGTGGGCCTGCTCGGCCGGAGCCCGCTGGCCGGGGTGTTCGCCCGGTTGCTGCCGGTCGGGATGATCAACCGCGTCGGCCTGCGCGGTGTGCTGCGGGCCGGGGTGATCGATCGTGCGACCCTCGACAGCTACCTGGGTTGGATGTCCACTTCGGACGGTGCACGCTGGGTGCTGCACTTCTTCGGCGACTACCGGGTGCCCGAACGGCGGGACCTCGCCGACGACCTGAGCGCGATCCGGTGCCCTGCCGCGGTCATCTGGGGCACCGAGGACGCGTACCTGCGCACGTCCATCGCCGAGGAACTCGCCGCGGGCATCCCGGGCGCCGAACTCACGCTGCTCGACGGCACCGGGCACTTTGTCATGGAGGAAGCGCCGGACGCCGTGCTCGCCGCGCTGCAAAAGCTACTCGCACGCGACGCTTAGGCCCGCGCACCTCCGGTCCGGTGCCGTTTGACAGCACCGGACCGGAAGTTCGTCAGCACGATCCCTAGCCGAAGTTGACGTCGCTGCACCACATGTAGGTCTGGTCGAGGTGGGAAGCCTGCCAGATGGTGAACACGACGTGGTGTCCGGTGTAGCCGGAGGTCTGGACGTTGAACGTGATGTCCTTGGCCGGAGCGAACCTGCCGGTTTGCGTGATGAAGTCGAGATCGCCCCAGCCGAGGCGTTGCGTCTTCGGGTCGAAGCCGTTCTTGCTGACGTAGACCCGGAAGAAGTCGGCACCGTGGCTGGCCTGGTCGTACAGGTGCATGGTGAAGTTGCTGCCGACGTTGGTGGTCTTCCACGCGCCGGGGTTGTTCAGCGAGTTGTTGCGCGAGAGGGCGTTGCTGCACAGCTGCCCGTCGGGCGTCGCGCCCTGGAAGTTGCCGCCGAGGCCGTCCCGCAGCGCGCTCATCCAGTTCCACATGGTGTCGGCGTTGGCCTGGAAAGCCTGCCAGCACATGGGATCCTGCTGCTGCATCTCGGGATTGGTGTGCTGGCTGCCCCACTTCTGCCAGCACTGGTAGGCGCGGGTGGGCGGACCGACGATGGTGCCGTGCGCCGAAGCCGTCGGCACCCAGGCGATCATCGCCGCCAGCACGCCGACCAGCGCGAACAGGCTGCGCCGTCTGAGGGTGGACCTGGAGGTGCTGCGCATACGCATGGATGGGCCTCCATTCTCGGAATGAGTGAACCGGTGGTGATCCATTTGGGAGCGCTCCCAGCCGGTTCACGAGCTTATACCCCACCCGGTGAAACTTCAACCAAGCATCGCCCGGTGGTCGAACCTCCGTACCGGCGACGGCCTGGTCGGCTAGCCCGAAATTTTCGCTGTCGCCGCGCGCTTCAGGGTGCGGATCACCGGGGCCGTCTCCAGGCGGTCGATCGCCTCGATGGTGCCGACGCGCTCGGTCAGGCAGGCGTAGAGCGCGTCGACGTCGCGGCAGACCACCTTCGCGAGCAGGTTCGCCGGTCCGGTGGTGATCGCCGCGAGCGCGACTTCCGGTTGCCGCGCCAGCGCTTCCGCGGCCGCCACCAGGTGCGCCGGCCGCACGGACAACCACAGGATCGCCTGGGCGTGGAAGCCCAGCACGGCGGCGTCCAGGTCGATGTCCAGGTAGAGGATTCCGCTGGCCCGCAACTGGTTCACCCGGCGGCGCACGGTCGGCTCGGACAACCCGGTCGCCGCGGCGAGTTCGGCGAAGGTGGCGCGGCCGTCCCGCCGCAGCGCGGCCAGCAGCCGGTCGTCCCCAGTTATGTCCACTTCGGACACCGCAGGCCCGAAGTCCGGGCGCAGGCGGGCGATCTGCTCGCCGGTGAGCACGCCCGCGCGACCGTGCCAGCCGACCGGACCGCCGACGAACGACCGCAGCAAGCAGTGCGCGGACACCGAAACCACGCGAGGTGTCTTCGGGAGTTGCTGCAACAGCAAGGCTTCCGGCGCGTTGCCGCCCGGTGCGCGGATGACGCAGGAGATCTCGGTGCCGCCCGAGGTGAGCTGCACCCACGAGGTGTCCGCCCGCCGCGCCAGCGCCCTGGCCACCGGCAGCGCCGAATCCGGGGTGCAGTGCAGCCGCAGGAACCACTCCACCTGACCCAGGCGACGGGCGTCGGTCATGCCGACCACCCGCAGCACACCATCCGACCGCAGCCTGCGGTATCTCCTGGCCACGGTCTGCTGGGAGGTGCCGAGCACCGCCGCGATCTGGTTGAACGGGGCGCGGCCGTCGACGTGCAGGGCGTGCAGCACCGCGCGGTCCAGCTCGTCGAACGTCATATTCCCGATCCTAAACCCGCCGCGATGGAACTATCCGTCACATCCGCCGCAACACGGCGTTGTGACAGTCACCAGTACCTAGCTTCGCGGACATGACAACCCAGCTCTACCGCTGGCGGTGGCCGGCGCTCGCCGCCCTGCTGCTCGCCGAGGCGATGAACCTGCTCGACGGCACGGTGCTGCCGGTGGCGGGCCCCGCGATCCAGGCCGACCTCGCGGTGGACGACGCCACCCTGCAGTGGCTGACCGCCGGCTACACGCTCCCGTTCGCGCTGCTGCTCATCACCGGCGGCCGCCTCGGCGACATTTTCGGCCGCAGGCGCGTGTTCACCGCCGGAGTGCTCTCCTTCGTGGTGTGCTCCGCGGTGTGCGCGGTCGCGCCGACCGCCGCGGTGCTGCTCGCCGCGCGGGTTGTGCAGGGCGCGAGCGCCGCCGTGCTCATCCCGCAGACCTTCGGCCTGATCCGCGCCATGTTCACCGGCACCGAGGTGGCCAAGGCGCTGGGCACGATCGGCCCGGTCATGGCGTTGTCGTCGGTGTGCGGGCCGGTCGCCGGTGGCCTGCTCACCGACGCGGACCTGTTCGGGCTCGGCTGGCGCCCGGTGTTCTTGATCAACGTGCCGCTGGGCCTGGCCGTGCTGGCCGCCGCACCGCTGATCCGCGAGGACCGCTCCCACGCCCGGCCGCGGCTGGACGTCGGCGGCACGCTGCTGGCGTCGACCGGGATCGGACTGGTGGTTTTCCCGCTGGTGGAAGGAAACGGCACCGGGTGGACGTGGCTGTGCTTCACGCTCGGTCTGGTGACGCTGGCCGCGTTCGCCGTCCACCAGCGCGGGCGAACCGATCCGCTGGTCGAGCCAGGGTTGTTCCGGGGCAGGGTTTTCCCCGCCTCCCTCGCCGGCTCGCTGTTGTTCTTCGCGGTGATGAACGGGCTCTTGTTCGTGCTCGTGTTGTTCCTGCAGCTCTCCCAAGGGAAAACGCCGACGGGCGCCGCGCTGACGCTGCTGCCGTGGTCGGCCGGGCTCGCGATCGGTTCGTGGGCGGCGGGTTCGGTGCTCGTGCCACGGTTCGGGCCGAAGGTGATGCGGGCGGGCCTCGTTCTGGTGCTGGCGGGCCTGGCCGGGATCGCGGTTTCGCTCACGGTGGTGCCGCTGCTCGTCACCGGGATCGGGCTGGGCTTGTTCACCGTGCCGTTCTTCGGCAACGCGCTGGCCGGGGTGGCCGCGCACGAGACGGGCTCGGCGTCCGGACTGCTCAACGCGGTGCAGCAACTCGGCGCGACCGTCGGCGTCGCCTTGCTGGGTACCGTCTTCTTCCGCTACGGCACACACGCGTCGGTGTTCGTGGCGCTCGCGCTGATCGCGGTCGTGCTGGCGCTCACCCTCGCGATGATCAGTCCCGGCCGAGCAACCCGGCACACGGCAGGCGCGGCGGGTCGAACGACGGCTCGGCCGCCGGGGTACACAGGTGGATCGCGCTGACGCACCAGCCGGGCTGCTGCTTGTCCATCGAGAGGAACACCCGATCTCGCTCTTTGTCGATGGCGAGCACCGCGAGGGCATGCGTGTCGCTCTCGTTCACGACGGTCTGCACGGTCACCGTGATCGGCCGGACGAGCGCGAACACGTCCACCCCGTCACGGCGCTCCACCGCCGACTCGCAGAACACCGCCCGGAACGGCTCGTCGCCGCCCTGGGTGAGCACCTCGGCCACGTCTCCGGCGAATTCCCCGGCATCCGGTTCACCCGGTGCGCTGACCAGCAGCACCACGCCGGTCGACACCACCGCCACCGCCGCTGTCAGCGCGGCCAGCACCCAGCCGAGCCGCCGGCGACCACCACCGTCCATGAGGAGCAGTCAACACGACCACGCACAGCGAACCCCGGCCCGTGACCTCAACCGGCCACCACGCGGGCCGGGCGGCCCGCCACCGGAACTCACCGGTGGCGGGCCGCTTTTCCGTTACTTCTCCGGCGGTTCCACGGCCTCCGGCGGGGCGAAGTAGTCCCACGCCGCTTCGACCGCGCCGCTGGACAGGGCGCTCACCGCACCACCGAACAGAAATCCGGCCCCGATGCCGATCGGGCCGCCGACCGCCCCGGCCATCGCGCCACCGGCCGCACCACCCGCGATGGTGCCGATCAGATTGGCGGCGGTCGCCTTCGCCGGGTCCTTCTTCTCCACGGCGATGTCGTAGTACGCACCGGCCAGCCCACCGGCGACACCGCCCGCCTTGCCGAGCAGCTTGAACTCGTCCGCCCTGCGCACCAGGTCGGGATCGGCGATGCCGCCGTTCTTCTGCTGCTGGAGCACCCGCTGTTCGAGGATCGCACCGGGTGTCTCCAGCGCCGCCGCACCACCGCCGAGCACGCCCGCCTTGATCGGGTGCTGGAGGTCGTCGAGCGCCCGCCGGGACGCGTCGCTGGCCACGTGGTGGGTGTCCTCGATCGCCCGTTGTACCGGGCTGCGCTCGGGCGCGGCCTGCGGGGCGGCCGACCCGTTGGGCAGGGCCTTGCGCAGGCGATCGACGGAGTAACCACCGGCCCGGTCGAATTCGCGGTCGGCCGCCTCCACCGCCTCACCGCGGTCCCGCTGGGCCTGCTTCTTCTCGGCCTCGGCGGTGTCCTCGGCTCGCTCATACCCGAGGTCGGCCGCCTCCACGGCGTCACCCCGGTCACGCACGGCCCGTTCTTTCTCGGTCTTGGCGGTGTCCTTCGCCCGCTCATACCCGAGATCGACGGCTTCCACCGCTTCGCCCCGGTCACGCACGGCCTGCTTTTTCTCGGCCTTGGCGCTGTCCTCGGCTCGTTCGTAACCGAGGTCGGCGGCCTCCACCTGCTCGCCGCGATCCCGGACGGCCTGCTGTTTCTTGGCCGTGGCCGTGTCCTTCGCCCGCTCATACCCGAGGTCAGCCGCCTCCACGGCGTCACCCCGGTCACGCGCGGCCCGCGCCTTCTTCTCGTCGGCGACGTCCTTGGCCCGTTCGTACCCGAGATCGGCGGCCTCGACCGCCTCCGCCCGGGCCAGATCGGCCTTCTTGGTTTCGGCGGCGAGGTCGACCTCACCTCGCTGGGCGCCCAGGTCGGCGGCCTCCACCGCTTCGTTGCGGGCCCGGTCGGCCTGCTTCTTCGCTTCCTTGGCCTGCTTTTCGGCGTCCTCGCGTTCCATGTCGGCGGCCTCGATCTGCTCCGCCTTGGCGAGGTCGGCCTTCTTCTTGTCGGCCTTGGCCTTGGCCTCCGCGTCCTCCCGCTCCATGTCGGCGGTTTCGACGCGCTCGGCCTGGGCGAGATCGGCTTTCTTCTTGTCCTCCTTGGCTTTCTTCTCGGCCCGCTCCCGGCCCATGTCGGCGGCTTCGACCCGCTCGGCCTGGGCAAGATCGGCCTTCTTCTTGTCCTCCTTGGCCTTGGCCTCCGCGTCCTCCCGCTCCATGTCCGCGGCTTCCACTTTTTCCGCCTGGTCGCGGTCGGCCTTCTTCTTTTCTTCCTTGGCCTTCTTCTCGGCCCGCTCCCGGCCCATGTCGGCGGCCTCGACCCGCTCAGCCTCCGCGAGGTCCGCCTTCTTCTTTTC
Source organism: Amycolatopsis albispora (assembly GCF_003312875.1). NCBI lineage: Bacteria > Bacillati > Actinomycetota > Actinomycetes > Pseudonocardiales > Pseudonocardiaceae > Amycolatopsis > Amycolatopsis albispora. Next base: position 629,120 of record NZ_CP015163.1, on the reverse strand, counting down.
CTTCTTCGCCCGCTCCCGGGTCAGGTCGTCGGATTCGGTTTTCTCGGCGCGGGCACGATCCGCTTTCTTCTTGTCCTCCGCGGACTTCTTCTCCGCCTTCTGCTGATTCAGGTCGGCGGCCTCGACTTTCTCGTTGCGGTCGCGATCCGCCTTCTTCTTGTCCTCCTTCGCCTTCTTCTCCGCGTCCTCCCGCTCCATGTCAGCGGCTTCGACCTGCTCGTTGCGGTCCCGGTCGGCCTTCTTCTTCGCTTCCTTGGCGTTGCCCTCGCCCCGCTGCTCCTTGAGGTCCGCTTCCTCGACCTTCTCGTTGCGGTCGCGATCAGCCTTCTTCTTGTCCTCCTTCGCCTTCTTCTCGGCCCGCTCCCGGCCCATGTCGGCGGCTTCGACCTGCTCGTTGCGGTCGCGATCCGCCTTCTTCTTGTCCTCCTTGGCCTTCTTCTCGGCCTTCTCCCGGTTCCGGTCGGCGGCCTCCACCTGCTCCGCCCGGTCCCGGTCGGCCTTCTTCTGCGCGTCGGACTTGGGCGGCGGCGGGGCGGGTGCCGCCTCCGCGCTTTCCGCGCCCAGCAAGCCGAACGCCACGGTCAGCACACCGCCGGACAGCGAAACGAGCGCGGCCTTCCCCACGGTTGATTTCTTCACCGCGTTTCCCCTCCTTCAAATGAACGGAAGGTGAACGTTTCGTGAATTCGCATGAGCACCATTCCTCGCCTTCGTTGACGGACGTCCGCACCGTGACGCGAGGGGGTTCAGCGGCAATACATTTGCAGTACAGCCGAGCGAGTTTCGCCGGTCAGAAAGTGGCGATCGGATTGACCGGGCTGCCGGAGGTACCGGCAAAGCGGACCGGCGCGACGGCGAGCTGGAAATCCCACTGGCCGAGTTCGGCGGCCGTCGCCGCGCACGCCTCCAGGTCGCAGTTGTCGAGCAGCCACAGGCCCATCGCGACCAAGCCGACGGCGTGCACCGGCATCAGCACGTCCTGGTAACCCGACGGCTGAACGTCCTGCGGGGTGTCCGCGCCGATCAGCGCCACCCCGCGATCGTGCAGCCACGGCAGGCAGGACGCGTGCCAGCCCGCCTGCGTGAAGCCGCCCGAATCACCGGCCTCGTGCCGGACGCGGCCGTAACCGGTCCGCAGGAGCACCGCGTCACCCGGGCGCACTCGTACGCCCTGACGGCGCTCGGCTTCCTCGAGATCCTCCGGAAACACGCCCTGGCCCGGCTCCAGCCACGGCACTTCGCGGGCCTCGGCGACGTCCAGCAGCACCCCGCGCGTGACGATCCCGTTCGCCGCCGCGGTGACCGCCGCCCACGCCGATCCGGTCTCCGCGTCGAGCAACGAGTGCGGCCGCCCGTTGTACATCCGGCCGTCCCAGAGCAGGTGGCACGGCGAGTCGACATGGGTGATCGTGTTGCCGTGGAACATGATGCCGAGCCGCTCGTTCGAAAAGCCCCAGCGGCGGTCGTTGCGGAACCCCGGCACGGGCATGCGTTCGGCACCCGGCATGTCGGCGGCACACGGGCACACCGTGGTCGACCGCTCCATTTCGCCCGGAACGGCGACCTCCCACGCACACGACACGCTCCGCCCGTGACGCACGGCGCGCGCCGCCGCCAGGCGCACCTCGTCGGTGATGTGGTTCAGCGTGCCGAGTTCGTCGTCGTCGCCCCAGCGTCCCCGGTTGGACAGCGTTTCGAAGTACCCGAGCACCTCGTCCTGTGTGGGCAGCTGCCGTTCGGCGGTCATTCGCGACCCTCGTTCCAGTCCGTCAGGCGGGGCCGAACCAGTCCAGGCAGACCACCATGGCGTCGTCCTCGGCGTGCGCACCGCGGCGCCGGGTGGCCAGTTCCTTGAGCACGGCGCCCGGCACGTGCGCGGCGGGCAGGTCGGCGGTGGTCAGCACCGCGTCGGTCAGCTCGGCGTCACCGTACAGCTGCCCCTGCGGGCCGATGGCGTTGTAGACGCCGTCGCTGACGAACACGAAGCGATCACCCGCCACCGCCTGGAACCGTTCCGCCTCGTACAGCGTGCCTTCGAACGCGCCCAGCGGCAGCTGCTCGTCGAAGTGGACCCGCTCGACCTTGCCGTCACGCAGCCGCCACAGCCTCGGCGAACCGGCGTCGAGCGCGCTCACCGACCCGGTGGCGAGGTCGAACTCCAGCAGCAGCGCGGCCACGTGCTCGCGGCCGCGGTAGTGCCCGTAGATCGCCTGGTCGGCGAGTTCGGCCTGGGCGTCGAGCGCCACCCCCGCCCGCCGCGCGTTGCGCAGCGCGTTCACCGCCAGGTTGGTCAGCAGCGCGGCTTCACTGCCTTCGCCCATGCCGTTGATCAGCGTCACGGTCAGCTTGTGCGCCGAGGCCGACCAGTCGAAGCAGTCGCCGTAGATGGCGTAGGCGGGTTCGAGCTGACCACCGAGCGCGAACTCCGCGCGGGTGCACGCCCGGCCGGGCAGCAGCTGCCACTGCATCTCCGCGGCCAGCGTGAGCCGGGAGGACCGGCGGGCCTGGATGTAGAGGTCGGTGTCACGATCGGCGACAAACAGCTCGTGTGCCAGCGTCTCGGCGAACCGGCCGAGTTCCGCCCACACCGGCGGGTCCGGCTCCACGGGCAGCGTCACCGCCAGCACGCCGAGCCGGTCGCCGCGCACGGTGACCGGCAGATATCCGGTGATCCCGGTGCCGCCGGGCTCGAACATCGCGGCCTGGGCGACAAACGCCGCGCCCGGCGTGCTGCCCTCCACCGGCATCGGCTCGTGCGTGTACGGCAGGGTGCTCACCTGGCACAGCTCGGCCAGCGAGTAGTCCGCCATCAGCAGCTCGACCGCCCGCGCGTCGAAGTGCTCGCGCAATGCCGCCCGCAGCGCCGGCAGCAGTTCGTGCGGCGGGACATCGCGCAGCCTGCGCTCCACCGCCAGGGATCTGTCCACCACGTCCTCCTGCTCGACCCGTCGGCCCACCGGTGGGCCCGCGTTACCGCATCAGTCCGGGCCCCGGTGTGCCACAAGCCAAGCTGACAGCTCAGCATATGGATGCGACAGTGGACACCGTGAACCGGTCTCGCGAGCAGCGCGGTCCCGATGCGGCCGCCGCGGTGACCGATCTCGCCGAACTGCTCGAAATCATGTTCGAGCAGGCAGGCAATGCCTCTGATGCCTCTGATGCCGCTGACGCCTCGGCCAGGCCGCTGTCGGCCGCCCAGCTGCGTGCCGTGGTCGCGCTGGACCGGCACGACGGGCTCAACCTGCGTGCGCTGGCCGACCTGCTCGGCTCGACCCCACCGCTGGTGAGCAGGCTGTGCGACCGGTTGCAGGCCGTCGGCTACCTCGAACGCCTGCCCAGCTCGCGCAGCCGCCGCGAACTGACCCTCCGGCTCAGTGAACGCGGCCGCGCCTATCTCCAGGACCTGCGGGCCCGCCGCCGCGAGAGCGTGCAGGCGGTGCTGTCGAAGATGAGCCCCGACGCCCTCGCCGCCCTCGCCACCGGCCTGCGTGGCTTCCACGCCGCCGCCGCGGCCGAACCGGGTGCCGGGCACCCCGGCATTGCACGGTAGAGTCAACTGTTGTTATATGACAACAGTGGGCCGAGGTTCGGGTTGGCCCCTTGATCCACCTGGAGGGACCCGGTGCCGGGGACGGACGAGACCGCCGTGCGCGAACTGGTGGCCCGGGCGCTGGACACCGGCCGGGGCGCGGTGACCACCGAATGGGTCCGGTGGCAACACGAGCGGTCGCCGCTGCCACTGGCCGACGGTGATCTCCAGCGTGAGGCCACGGACCTGCTCGAAGCGCTGCACGCGGCGCTGGTCTCGCCGCTGCCCGCGGCCCAGATCGCCGACCGCGACGAAGCCGTGCGCGAAGCGCTCATCGCGTTGTCCGAGCGCCGGGTCCGGGCCGGGGCGGCACCCACGGCGACGGCCATGGCCATTCTCGGGCTCAAGCGCGCGGTGCTGGCGGCGGTCGAACGCCACGCCGAGGACCCCGCGCAGTGCTACGCGGCGGCGTTGCTGGTCAACGAGCTGCTCGACGCCGCGGGCGTGCTCACGTTCTCCGTCTACGCCGAGGGCCGCGAGGAGATCATCCGCCACCAGCACAGCCAGATGCTCGAGCTGTCCACCCCGGTGGTCCGGCTGTGGCGGCACGTGCTGGCGGTACCCCTGATCGGCACGCTCGACAGCGCCCGCACCCAGATCGTGATGAACGGCCTGCTCGAAGCCATCCAGGCACACGAGGCCAGGATCGCCATCATCGACATCACCGGCGTGCCCACCGTGGACACCGCGGTGGCGCAGCACCTGCTGCAGACCGCCAGCGCGGTCCGGCTGATGGGCGCCGAATGCGTGATCAGCGGCATCCGGCCGTCCATCGCGCAGACGATCACCCAGCTCGGCATCGACCTGTCGCACATCCTCACCAGGTCGTCGCTGGCCGACGCGCTCGCCGCGGCCCTGCGGATTCTCGGCGACGAACCCGGCAGGGCCGCGTGAGCGTGACCGGCTCGACCGGGCTGCCGCTGCTGCGGCTCGGCGACATCCTGCTCGGCGGCCTGCTGAGCGACCTCGACGACGCGACCGCGTTGCGCTTCACCGACGAGCTGACCACCCGGATCAGCGAGGAACGCATTCGCGGGGTGATCATCGACATCTCCCGGCTGGAGGTCATCGACTCCTTCGTCGCCAGGGTCCTGATGCAGCTCGCGCACACCGGGCGGCTGCTCGGCGCCCGGATGATCGTCGCGGGCATGCGGCCCGCGGTGGCGATCACCCTGTCCGAACTCGGCTTGCAGCTCACCGGGGTGCAGACCGCGCTCAACCCGGAACAGGCCATGGAGCTGCTGGGATGGCGCCGTCCCACCGAGGCCGCCGAAGAGGCGCCTCATGCTTCCTGACGAACTCACCGCCGGCCAGGCACCCGCGGACGACGAGCACCAGGTCCGCGTCGAGGAGGACCTGCTCACCGCGCGGCACGCGGTCCGCGCCAGCGCGGTGAGCGCCGGGTTCTCCATCGTCGACCAGACGAAGATCGTCACCGCGGCCAGCGAGCTGGTGCGCAACGCCTACATCCACGGCGGGGGCGGCACGCTGACCATCACCGTGCTGCGTGACGGCAACCGGATTGGCCTGCGCCTGCGCGTCCGCGACCACGGACCCGGCATCCCGGACGTCGAGCAGGCGATGGCCGACGGGTTCAGCACCGGCGCGGGCCTGGGGCACGGGCTCGGCGGCACGCGGCGCCTGGTGGACGAGTTCCACATCGACACCGCACCCGGCAGCGGGACCGCGGTCACCGTCGTGCGGTGGAACCCGCGATGACGGTCGCGTCGAGCACACCGACGCGGCTGGTGCGGATCGACCACCCCAGCGCCGTCTACGCCGCGACCAGGGCCGCGCGGGCCGCCGCCCGCGACGCGGCGCTGCCGGACGTGCTGGCCGAACGCGCCGCCGTGGTGACCTCCGAGCTGGCGGGCAACCTGGACAAGCACGCCACCGGCGGTTCGGTGTTCGTCCAGCGGTCGCTGACCGGGCACGGCGTCGACGTGCTGACCGCCGACGACGGGCCGGGCATGGCCGACGTGGCGCACTGGCTGGTCGACGGCCACACCACCACCTCGACCCTGGGCAGCGGGCTCGGCGCCGTCGGCCGCATGTCCACCGCGTTCCAGATCCGCTCGGCGCCGGGCACCGGCACGGTCACCGCCGCCAGGGTGCTCGCGCCCGGTACCCCGGCCGGGCTCGCCGGCGCGGTCGGGCACTTCTGCCTGCCCCGCGAAGGTGAGCACCACTCCGGTGACGCCGTCGCGCTCGCCGAGAGCACCGGCAGCCGGACCGTGGTGGTCGCCGACGGCCTCGGCCACGGTGCCGAAGCCGCCGACGCGGCACGTCTCGCGATCGGGGCCTTCGCGGAGAACCCGGATCGCGCGCTGGCCACGCACCTGGCCGGGATGCACCGCGCGCTGCGGGGTACGCGTGGCGCGGCCGTCGCATTGGCGCGCGTGTCAGGTCGCGCCGTCGAGTTCTGCGGTGTCGGCAACGTCAGCGCCACCGTCCTGACCCCGGGACGGCCACCTCAGCTGCTGCTCAGCGTGCCCGGGGTGATCGGGTTCGTGCTGCCGTCCGTGCTGCCCCGCCGCGCCCCGTTGACCGGCGGCGCCGTGGTGGTGCTCCACACCGACGGGCTCGACAACACCTGGCGCACGCCGGTCCCGTCCACCCAGCCCGCCAGCGCGCTGCTGCTCGTCGCGGAACTCGCCCACCGGCACCGCAACCCCCGCGACGACGCGGCCGCGATCGCCCTGCACGCCGACCAGCTCCCGTGAACACCACCGACCTCCGCCAGCTCCGCCGTCGCCTGCGCGAGGCGTGCGGCCAGGCGGGCGTGCCGATCGACGACCGCGCCCGGCTGGTGCTCTCCGCCACCCTGGTCGCCGAACCGGCCATCGCCGCCGGTACCGCGATCGGCCTGCGGACCAGCACCTCTGGCGACGGCCTGTGCACCGTGACCCTCCACTTGGGACGGTCCATTCCCCAGCACCAGCGCAACCTCCTGCCGCTGCTGCCCGACACCGGCGACGACCAGACGCTCACCTGGCACCTGGCCACCGGCGCGCCCCCGGCACCGGTGCCCGGCAGCGACGAGCACGCCACCCGTGAGGAAATGCTCGCGCTCATCGCGCGCGCCGACACGCTGGCGCAACAGCAACGCCAGCTCAAGCACGAACTCGCCGAAACCAACAGCGGCGTGCTCGCCATGTTCATCGAACTCGAGCGACGCGACGAGGAACTCCGCCGCGCCCACGGCGTCATCTTCCGCGAACTCGAAGACGCCCTCCGCCCGCCGCCACCCGTGGTCGCCGGGCTGGAGCTGGCCGTGCACTACTCCCCCGCCGATCCGGACTCCCCCACCGGCGGCGATCTCTACGACTGGTTCACCCTGCCCGGCGGCGACGTCCACATCACCCTCGTCGACGCCGTCGGCCACGGCGTCGCCTCCACCCGCAAGGCCATCACCGTCACGCACGCGATCCGCACCCTCGCGCTGGAAGGGCATCCGTTCGCCGATCTGGTCGCCAGGGCGTCGAACACGCTGACCACCATCGAACCCAAGCTCATGGCGACCGTGCTGCTGGCCAGGATCACGCCGGGCACGGGAGAGGTCCGCGTGGCCAACGGCAGCCACCCGCAGCCGGTGCTGATCACCGCCGCCGGCCACACGCAGCGGCTCGCCGGTCCCGGCCCGGGCCGCGGTGTCGGTTTCCCGCACCCGGGCACACCCGAACTCGCGCACCACACCCTCGACCCCGGCGACACCCTGCTGCTCTACACCGACGGCCTGATCGAAAGCCGCAAGAACTACGACGAAGGCGAAACCCGGCTGCTGGCGCTGGCCCGCGCGCACGCCCGCCGCCCCACCACGGGCATCCCGCGGGAACTGACCACCCAGATGCACGACGTCGTGCTGCACATCGACGACACCGTCGTCATCGCCATCCGGAAGTCCTGAACCCGGTCACCACCCGCGCTTCATCCGCACTTGAGTCCACGAGGGGTGTCGGCGTATTCGCGGACCCGGTGCACCAGCCCGTTCCGGAACTCGACGACAAAGCAGTAGTCGTTGAGGTAGCGGTTGCCGTCGGGCAGGGTGGCCGTCAGCTCGGCTTCCACGACCACGTGCTCACCAGCCGAATGGACACCGTTGAAGGTGACACCGACATCGCGCACGAACAACCGCGGTAACTCGTCGGCGAAGAACTGGACGATCGCCGCGCGGCCTTTCATGTGGTTGGTTGCTTCGAGTGCGACGGCAACGGCGTTGCCAGGCGGTGAAAACCATTCCGAGTCCTCGGTGAGCACCGCCGCGATCCGGTCCGCGTCACGGCTGGCCAGTGCCTCGAAGAAGGGCTGGATGTTGTGGTGGCTCATGGCATCCACTGTCCCGGCGGGCGGTGCCGGCGTCTTGGACGAATGTTCCGTCCGGCTACTCTGGACAGATGTTCGCGCCGGAAGCCGAGGCGGTGGCCAGGTGGCGGGTCGCGCGGCCGTCGCGGCCCGGCCGGTTGCCCGGCGTCCGCATGGCCGGGTTCCGCGACCGCGGCGCGGGCCCGGTCGACGTGCGGGTCGTGCCCCACCCGGCGGTCACCCTGGCGCTCGGGTTCGGCGACGGCCCGCTCGTGGTCGACGCCGCCACCGGCAGGCAGCGGCAGGGCAGCCTGGTCACCGGGTTCATGCACGGCGCGGTGCGGGTGCGCGGCGAGCGGGTCGAATGCGTGCAGGTGCGCCTGTCGCCGGTGACCGCGCACGCGGTGCTGGGCGTGTCCCCGGCGGAACTGGACCACGTGGCGGTGACGCTCGACGACCTGTGGGGCCGGGGCGCGGCGCGGGTGCGGGAGCAACTGGCCGGGGCCCGGTCGTGGCCGGACCGGTTCGCACTGGCGGAAGCGCTGCTCACCCGGCGGCTGGAAACGGCGAAGACGGCGGTGGAACGCGAGGTGGCGTGGGCGTGGCACCGGATCGCGCGCACCCGCGGCCGGGTCCGGATCGACGAGCTGGCGGTCGAACTCGGGTGGAGCCGCAAGCGACTGTGGTCCCGGTTCCGGACCCAGATCGGCCTCGCGCCCAAGCGGGCGGCGAGGCTGGTGCGCTTCGACCACGCCGCCCACCGCCTGGCCGCGGGCGAGGACCCGGCCGGGGTGGCGGTGGGCAGCGGTTACGTCGACCAGCCGCACCTGCACCGGGACGTAGTGGCCTTCACCGGCGTGACCCCGGCGGTGCTGGCCGGGCGGACCTGGCTGGCCGTGGACCACCTCGCGTGGTGACCGGGCGAGGTCCGCTCAGCAGTTGACCTCGACCATGCTCACCTTCGTCTGCCGCGCACCGTCGACGTTGACCGCGGCATTGGCCGTGACGTAGGTGGCTCCCGGCTTGATGGAGCACACCACGGACAACGTCGCCGCGGTTCCGTAACAGGCGGCCGCGTACTCCGACGAAAGCCCGCTGTTGTAACAACCGTCGTCACGAATCTGCTTCGACGTGCTCGGCCCGGCCCACATGTTGATGACCGGGGCCGAGAGCTGAATTCCCAGATTGGTGTCGTTTTTGACCACCATCACCGCCTTGTACACCGGCTGCGTCCCGTTGTGGGAATTGATCACGCAGGCGTCGACGTAGGGGCCGGTATTGCAGTGCCAATTGCCGGGGTAGGTGTCGCCGGGCCCGCGCGGATCGGGTGACCAACTCCGCTGCGCTGCCGAAGCGGACGGGGCCAGCAGGCACAACGCGGTCAGTGAACCGGCGAACAGCGCGGCCGCGAAACGACCGGCCATGGTTCTGTTTCTCATGATCGCACTCCATTTCCGTTGCTGAAAAAGCGCGCGCCAGAACACGCGGAATCGCGAAACCACCCAGTGGTGTGATCAATTCTCCGAAACGGCGGGCCTCCCCCGGCCCGCCGCTCGGAACTCCCCTCCGGCGCAGGCCGACGTTACCGCCGGTCCGAGATCAAGTAAACGTTTACCCGAGAATTGCCCGCCGGATTACGCGCATCGGGTCAGGGGCGCGCGGCCCAGGCGTTCACCGCCAGCCGTCCGGTGGTGCCGAGGTCCACGCCACCACGTGGGGTGACCACCTGCGCCGGTTCCCCGGCGGCCGGCGCGATTTCCAGGTGCTCGCCGTGCTTGGCCAGCACCGCCGGGTCGGTCACCGTGTTGCGCCACAGCAACCGCGCCGTCACCTGACCGCCGGGGCCCAGCGTCCCCGGCTGGGGCACCACGTCGTAGCTGTCCGGCGCGCTGACCGGAGCCGAGCCGTTGCCGACCACGATGCCGAGCGGCTGCCCGTTCGCGTCCAGCACCCGGACCACCGGATAACCGTTCGCGGTGTAGTCGCGCGTACCGCAGTTGGTCAGCACCAGGCCGAGCGCCCGCAGGCCCGAAGCGCCCTCCACCTCACCGGCGGTGATCTTCACGCCGGACTCCGGGCAGACCGGGGCCGGGGCGGCCGACGACGGCACCGGCACCGGCGGCGGGGGCACCACCGCGGGACTGGAGCAGGCGCCGAGCGCCACGCCCACCCCGACCAGCATGCCGAGGCGAATCACCGAGTTCACCCGATCGAGCTTTCCAGTGCCGATCCCGTGACGATCAACCGGCCTTGCCCCGGCGCCCGCCGCGGCGAAGAATGCCGGGCACCTTCCACCTCGATCGGACCTGGGGGTTCTACCGATGTGCCATCTTCACGCGAGACCGTCCGCACCCACCGGCGCCCGCACGCTCGGCCGCCGCGCGCTCCTGGCCGGGGCGGGCGGCGCGCTGGCCGCCACCGCGCTGGCCCCGATCGCCGCCGCCGCACCGCCGCGCACCTGGGCGATCACCGGCGCGACGGTGTTCGACGGCAGCCGGACGCTGCCGGAAGCCACCGTGCTGATCACCGGCGACCGGATCGTCCAGGTCGGCAGGCACGTCCCGGTCCCGCCGGGCGCCGAGGTGGTCGACGGCCGCGGCCGGTTCGTCATGCCCGGCCTGATCGACGCGCACCAGCACCTCGGCGGCAGCACCGCCGCCGAGCGGGCCGCGAACCTGTCCAAGCTGCTGGCTTTCGGCTACACCACGGTGTTCGACCCGTTCGGCTCACTGGCCGACTTCGCCGTGCTCAAGGCGCATTCGGCGGCACCCGACGCGCCGTCGCCGCGGTACCTGGGCACCGGCCCCATGCTCGGCAGCCCCGGCGGCTGGGGTGACTTCGATATGCCGGAAACCACCGTGGTGGTCACCGGCCCCGACCACGCCTTCGAGGTGGTCGACGGGCTCGCCGCCGCGGGCGTGGACGCCATCAAGGCCGCCAACGACGACTGGTTCTGGGGCCGCAGCCCGCTGCTCAAGACCATGCCGATCGACACGCAGGAGGCGATCGTGCGCGCCGCGCGCCGGCGCGGTCTCAAGGTGTTCTTCCACGCCCCGGCGAAGCGGCTCGCCGCCCAGGCGCTCGAAGCCGGTGCCGCCGGCCTGCTGCACGGGGTGCTCGACGAGCCGGTCGACCGCGACTTCCTCCGGCTGCTGGGCCGGACCGGCGCCTCCTACGTGAGCACCATGATGATCTTCGAGGTGTTCGGGGACGTCGTCGGCACGGTCGGCAGGCAGCAGGCCTACGACCGCCGGGGCCTGGTGCCCGCCGCGACCTACGACAACCTGCGCGGCCCGGAGGCCATCGCGGCGATCGAGTCCACAGTGGACCCGGCAGCCATGCGCGCGCACCTGGTGCACCTGCGTGCCAACGCCGAGCCGGTGGCGCGCAGCGGCGCCAACGTCACGTTCGGCACCGACGGCGGTTCGTTCGGCGAGGCGCTGGGCATCGCCGGTCATCTCGAGCTGGTGCTGAACGGCGAAGCCGGACTCAGCCCGCGCGAGGTGCTCAGCGGCGCCACGCTCGGCGCGGCCCGGATGCTCGGACGCCACGATCGGGGTTGCCTGGCCCCCGGCAAGCTGGCCGACCTGGTGCTCCTGTCGGCCGATCCGCTGGCGGACCTGACCAATCTGCACTTCGTCGACCAGGTGGTGCGGGGCGGCCGCCTGTTCCAGGCCGCCGACCTGCGGGCCGCCTGACGAACCTCAGTCCGCGTGGTTCCGGCCGAGCAGGCCGTCCACCACCAGGTCCGCGAGCTGCCGCGCGGTGCGTTCCTGGCTTTCCCTGGTCACCGGCTCGGCCCGGCCGAGCCGGTGCGCCAGCGGCAGTTGCACCAGCCCGGCGACCGGGCTGATCACGGCGAAGAACAGCACGTCGATCGGCACCGCCGGCATCCGGCCCGCCGCCATGAGCCGGTCGACCGCGGGCACCAGTGGGCCGAGCGTCGGCGCCACGTAGTGCTCGTACAGGTAGTCGAGCCGCTCGGACTCGCGGCCGAACTCGTCGGCCAGCAGGCGGCCGAGCAGCGGCGCCTCGACGGCGGCCCGGTAGAAGTGCGTGATCATCGCGCGCACCCGCTCGGTGTCGTCCATCTCGGCTTCGAGCAGCCGCTGCCGTTCGCGCTGGTCGGGTTCGAGGATCGCGTCCACCACGGCCCGCCAGAAATTGGCCTTGGACCCGTAGCGGTCGTTGATGAAGTTGTGGCTGACGCCGAGGCGCCGAGCGAGTTCCCGCGCCGAAGTCCGGTCGTACCCGAGTTCGGCGAAGGCTTCCATGCCGCGCCGGAGGATCTCCGCCTCGGCGGGCACGGGCGGTGCGCCCGCGCCGGGGCGCCCCGGTCCCCGCGCCGCGCCGGTCACCGGCTCCTTCCCCACCATGCGGCTCATTCTCCCCATGGCCCGCACCTCCGCCCCAGCCGGGTGACAAAACTTGACAGATGTCAGAATACGCTTAATCTGACAGTTGTCAGGCAGTCGGCAGAAGGAAAAGGCCATGGCGAAGACCACGCCGGACATCCCGGTGCCCGACCTCACCGGCAAGCTCGCGGTGGTCACCGGCGCGAGCGACGGCGTCGGCCTGGGGCTGGCGACCCGGCTCGCCGCGGCGGGCGCCGAGGTGATCATGCCGGTCCGCAACCCGCGCAAGGGCGAGGCGGCGCTGGCGAAGATCCGCGAGCGGCACCCCGGCGCCCGGCTCTCCCTGCGAGACCTCGATCTGTCCTCTTTGGACTCCGTGGCCGCACTGGCCGAGCGGCTCACCGGCGAAGGACGGCCGATCCACCTGCTGGTGAACAACGCCGGGGTGATGACCCCGCCCGCCCGGCAGACCACAAAGGACGGTTTCGAGCTGCAGTTCGGCACCAACCACCTCGGGCACTTCGCGCTGGTGGCCCGGCTGCTGCCGCTGCTGCGCGAGGGGCGGGCGCGCGTCACCTCGCAGATCAGCATCGCCGCCGACCAGCACGGCATCAACTGGGACGATCTGCAGTGGGAGCGGAAGTACCACGGCAACCAGGCCTACAGCCAGTCGAAGATCGCGTTCGGCCTGTTCGGCCTCGAACTCGACCGGCGCAGCCGTGACGGCGGCTGGGGCATCACGAGCAATCTGTCCCACCCCGGGGTGACACCGACGAACTTGCTGGCCGCGCGCCCGGAGGTCGGCCGCGAGCGCGACACCGCGCTGGTGCGGGTCATCCGCGCGCTGTCCGCACGCGGCATCCTGTTCGGCAAGGTGGAAACGGCGCTGCTGCCCGCGCTCCACGCGGCCACCTCACCCGCTGCCGAAGGCGGTCGTCTCTACGGGCCCAGCGGTTTCCGGCACCTCGCGGGTCCCCCGGCTGAGCAGAAGCTGTACTCACGCCTGCGCGGCACGGAGGACGCGCGCCGGATCTGGGCGGTGTCCGAAGAACTCGTCGGCTTCCCCTTCCCAGCCCGGGTCAAAGACGCGCGCTGAGACGGCGAAGAATATCCGCGGCCGGTTCGGCGGTCGCATCGGGATAACCCGTGCCCGCCCACAGGTGGAGCCGGTCCGCGTCACCGGCCGCCGCGGCGGCCTTGCGCAGTGGGCTGGTCAGGTGGTGCAGCGCCGGATAGCCCGCGGGCGCCGTCGCGGTGAAACGGTCGGTGAAAGCGTTCCGCAGCGCCCGCGCGGGACGGCCGGTGAAGGCGCGAGTCAGCACCGTCTGCCCAGGCCCGGCCTGGCCGAGCGCCGCGCGATGCGTTGCCGAGGCACCACTTTCGCCCGCGAGCAGCAGCACCGTGCCCACCATCACCGCTACCGCACCAGCGTGCAGCACGTCGGCGACGTCGCCGCCGCGCGTGAGACCACCGGCGGCGACGATCGGCAGCCGCGTCACCCCCGCCACCTCGCGCACCAGGTCCGCCAGCGGTTTTTCCACCGGCAGGCGGTCCGGGCTCAGCGTGCCGGAATGCCCGCCCGCGGCCGCGCCCTGCACCACCAGGAGATCCACCCCGGCGGCGGTGGCCTGCTCGGCTTCGGCGGCGGTGGTGACGGTCTGCCCGGTCACCGTGCCGGCCGCCCGCAGCGCGCGGATCACGGCACGGTCCGGAAGGCCGAAGGTGAACGTGGCCAGCGGCACCGGATCCGCCAGCAGCAGGTCGACCTTGTCGCGCCAGGCGTCGTCGTCCTCGGTGACCGGGATGCCGGTGAGGTCGACGCCGAGCCGGTCCGCTTCGGGCTGGAGCGCGTTCCGGTAGCGGTCGTATTCGCCGGGATCGACCGGGACCGGGTTCGGCGCGAACAGGTTCACCCCGAACGGCACCCCGGCCGCCCGCACCTCGCCGAGCTGCGCGGCCAGTGCCTCGGCGGACTTGTAGCCGCCCGCCAGCACCCCGGCGCCACCGGCTTCGGCGGCGGCGATCACCAGACGCGGCGTGGTCGGACCACCAGCCATGGGCGCGGCGAGCACCGGGATGGACAGCCCCAGCGCGGAAATCGTGTCGGCCACCGGTTCTCGCTCCTCACGGGTCGTTCGTCGCCACCGACCCTAGGAATCCCGTGCCGCCGTGGGAAATGCCGCTCGCGTCAGATCCATGCGCGCCACGCATGGAACGGGCACACTCGCCGAACCGCCGCAGCAGCGGGTCGCTGGTGCGGCGCGTCGGCCACAGCAGTCGGAGCGCGACCCGCGGCGCGTCCCGCAGGGGCAGGTAAGTCACGCGGGCGTGGGTGTGTGCCCGCGCGGCCGAGAGGGTGGTGGACCCGATGCCACGACCGGCGGCGATGATCGCCAGCCACTCGTCGTAACTCCCGCATTCGACCACCTGCGACGGCTGGTTCCCCGGTGGCCAGAGGTGCGGGCTCGTCGCGCCGCTGACCGTGTTGACCACCACGGGGTGCGCGGGCAGCTCCGCCCAGTCCAGCTCGCCGCGGGCCGCCAGCTCCGAATCCGTGGACACCGCGGCCAGCCGGTCCTCTTCGAACAACACCGTGCCGGAAATGCCGGAGGCGTGGACCTCCCCGCGCACCAGAGCGGCGTCGACCTCACCCGAGTGCAACACGGCCACGATGTCGTCGCGCCGCAGCAGGGTCGCCCGCGCGCCGGTGGCTGTTTCGAACGCGGTCAGCAGGTCGCTGGCCCACGGATCGGGCAGCGCCCACTGGAAGCCGATCCGCAGTCCCGCGTGGCCACCGGCCGCGGCCAGCGCGGCGTCGAGGTCACGCAGCACCCCGCGCAGCCGTCCGAGCAGCTCACCGCCCGCTTCGGTGGGTTCGACGCCCTGCGGGCCGCGCTCCAGCAACCGCGTCCCGACCGCCGCTTCGAGCTGCTGGATCGTCCGGCTCAGCGCCGGTTGCGTGATCAGCAGGTCACGGCTCGCGGCCGTGACCGAACCGCGCGTCGCGACGGCGACGAACGCCCGCAGGTGCCGCAGCTCCACCTCCATGCCGGGAGCCTAGCCAGCCATGCCCGGCAGGCATGGCGAGACGAGGCACGCGTCACCGTTTAGAACGGGCACCCATGCGGGTATTCGCGCACATGGATGCCGACCCCTCCAGACCTGCCGGGGTCACCAGGCTGGACTGGCACGGTCCCCTCGACGGTGACGCCTTCACCCACCCCGCCCTGTTCTACCGCGACCACACCGACTACCTCGCCGCCACCGTGCCGTTCGTCCGGGCCGGGCTGGACAACGGCGAACCGGTCGCCGTCGCCGTGCCCGGCCCCAACCTCACGGCGCTCAAAGACGCCGTGCACGACGACGGCGTGCTGTGGCTGGACATGACCGAAGCAGGCCGCAACCCCGGCCGCATCATTCCCGGCGTGCTGCGCGCCTTCGCCGACCAGCACCCCGGCCGCCGCGCCCGCATCATCGGCGAACCCATCTGGGCCGGTCGCAGCGACGACGAATACCCCGCCTGCGCGCAACACGAAGCCCTGATCAACGCCGCCTTCCGCGGCCGGGACGCCACCATCCTCTGCCCCTACGACAGCAGCCGCCTCAGCGAAACCGCCCTCGCCGACGCCACCGCCACCCACCCGCTGCTCGTCGAAGGCGACCGCTGGTGGACCAGCCCGCACTACGCGCCCGGCCAGATCGTGGACACCTACAACCAGCCGCTCCCCCAACCCGGCGAAGTGGCGACGTATCCCGCCACCTGGTTCACCCCGCACACGCTCACCGACATCCGCCAGTGGGCCGTCGGCCACGCCGCCCGCGCCGGCCTGTCCCCCGACCGGCAGGACGACGTCGCGATCGTGGTCAGCGAACTGGCCACCAACTGCATCGATCACGGTGACACCACCGGCGCGCTGGCGGGCTGGACCACCGCGGACAGCCTGGTGTTCCAGACCAGCAACCACACCCCGAGCGGGCGCCTCGACCCACTCGCCGGCCGACTCCCCGCCCCCGACCACCAGCGCCGGGGACGCGGCCTGCTGATGGTCAACGAACTCGCCGACCTCGTCCGCACCCACACCGACGGCACCCAGGTGACCTTCCGCGTCCACTTCACGCTGCCGGAGGCTCAGGCGCGCTGACGTCTCGGGAACCACGCGAAAAAAAATCCCGAAGCCCGTGTCGAGAACGTCGTGACGGCTCCGACCCAGGGGTGTCACACACCAGCCAGCCCGGAAAGGACCGCCACCATGGCCGTCGCCGCTGATCTCGACCGCGCCACCGACTCGCAGTGGGACTGGGTTGCCGAGCACACCCGCCGGTACCTGGCCTCCGGCGGTACCGAGGGCCACGAATCCGACGGCGTGCACACGCTCGTGCTCGCCACCACCGGCCGCCGCACCGGGCTGCCCCGCCGCACCTGCCTGATCTACGGCACCTCCGGCGACGACCTCGTGGTGGTCGCGTCCAAGGGCGGCGCCGACGATCACCCGGCCTGGTTCACCAATCTCCAGGCGGACCCGTCCGTCGGCGTGCAGGCGGGCACCCGCCGGTTCACCGCCCGCGCCCGCGTCGCCACGCGCGCCGAGCGCGCATCGCTCTGGACCCAGATGGCCGGGATTTTCCCGCTGTACAACGAATACGCCGAGAAGACCACCCGCGAGATCCCGGTCGTCGTGCTCACCCCGGAGCGCTGAAAGCGGACCACGTCCGGGTGACCCCGCTTTACCTGTTGTCTGTTTTGTCCGATACTCGGGGCTTGAGGGGAGTACTTCCCACAGGCTCTGGCCGGTCAGTACGGACACTGACGGCGGTGTCCCCGGCAGGGCGCCCGGTACCCGGGTGAAGGAGACCTCGAACGCCGACCGTGTTCGAGGAGGCCTCCGCCCATGTTCGCCCAATCCGCCGCACCCTCATCATCGATCGGTTCGCCGTGGTTGTGGGCGCTCAGCATCGCCGTCCTGCTGGCCCTGCTGCTGACCGACTTCCTGGTCACCCGGCGCCCCCACGAGGTGTCCCTGCGTGAAGCCGTCGGCTGGTCGGTGTTCTACCTGACCCTGCCGGCGGTTTTCGCGCTGTGGCTGTGGCCCACCTTCGGCGGGACGCAGGCGCTGGAGTTCGCCACCGGGTTCGTCGTCGAGAAGTCCCTGTCGGTGGACAACCTTTTTGTCTTCATGCTCCTGCTGTCCGCGTTCGCCGTGCCGGCCGAGGTCCAGCAACGGGTGCTGCTCTACGGCATCACCGGCGCGCTGGTGCTGCGCGGCATCTTCATCGCCGCGGGCGCCGCGCTGCTGCAGGCGGGCACGTGGGCGTTCCTGGTGTTCGGCGCGATCCTGTTCCTGTCGGCGGTCAAGATCCTGCACGAAGCCGTCACCGGCGCCGGGATGAACCGGGACGTGTCGCGAATGCGCTCGGTTCGCCTGCTGCGCAAGCTGATGCCGGTCACCGACGACTACCGCGGCACCCGGCTGACCGTGCACGAGCGGGGCCGGCGCGCGCTGACCCCGCTGGCCGTGGTGGTCGTGGCCGTCTTCGCCACCGACGTGGTTTTCGCCGTCGACTCCGTGCCCGCGGTCTACGGCATCACCGAGGATCCCTACCTGGTGTTCACCACGAACGCCTTCGCGCTGCTCGGCCTGCGCGCGCTGTATTTCGTGCTGCACAACGCGCTCGCCAAGCTGGTGCACCTCAACCACGGGCTCGCGCTTATCCTCGCCTTCATCGGGGTCAAGCTCGTGCTGCACTGGGCACACGGCATCTGGCCGTCCGTGCCCGCCATTCCCACTCCGATCTCGCTCGTGGTCATCGTGCTGATCCTGGCCACCGTCACGCTGACCAGCCTGCGCTCCCGCAAACGCACCGAAACCCGGAGCTGACCATGCTCGCCACCCTGATCGACGCCGTGCTCATCGCCCTGCTCCTCCTCGCCGCGCTGATCACCGCGGCCGTGCTCATCGACGCACGCCCACCGCGCTGACCCGCTACCCGGCCAGCTCCCGGCGCAGCGCCGTCAAGGCCTGCGCCAGCTGGGTGATGCCGGGTTCTTCCACCGGATAGTGACCGCAGCCGCCGAGCAGCACCCGCGTGGTCGGTGCCTGGATGCGGTCGAGGAAGCGGAGGCTGAGTTCGGCCGGGGTCCACCGGTCCTCGGCGGGATGCACCAGCGTGACCGGTGCCGCGTCGAAGGTTTCCGGTGCGGTGGGCCGGAAAGCGAGGAAGCTGGCGAGGAACCCGATCGGCACGCGGGTGCCGCCACCGCGGGGATCGGTGGCGCACAAGCGGGACAGCGCGGGGTTGTTGCTCATGTTGTTCATGTCGACGAGCCAGCGGATGGGCAGCAGCCGCTCGCTCGCAACGCGGTCGAGCGCGCCGAGAAGGGCGGGCGCGAACCGGCCGGTGGCGCTGAAGCGGGCGGCGGCGCGGCGGGCAGCCGGCGCGGAAGGATCAAGCAGGCAGGTCGCGACGACGGCGTCGACCTGGCGGGTGCGGGCCGCGACCTCGTAGGCGAGCATGCCGCCCATGCTGGCGCCGAGCAGCACCAGCGGGCGGTCGTCAGCGCGGCGTTCGGCGGTGACGAGGTCGCACAGCAGGTCGAGCCAGGTCTCGTAGCGGACGCGGCCGGGGTGCGGTTCGACGGTGTCGCCGTAGAGCGGCAGGTCGGGCGCCAGCACTTCGGCCGCCGCACCGGCGGCGATCCCGGCGAAGGGCCACAACGCGCCGGAGTACCCGCCCGCGCCGTGAATGACGAGCACGCGCACCGGCGCATCGGGATCGGTGGCACGCGCGATGTGCACGCGGCGCCCACGCCAGTCCCACCAGGTCGGCCGCGACGGCACTCGCGTGCGGTGGTGGGGCGGCAGGAAGCGCGCGTAGTCCTTGCTGGTCACCGGAATATCGTCGCCGTCGGCGAGGCCGGTGGGCAACTCGCGTTCGGCCGGACCGCGCGAAGCGCTTCCCAGCAGCGCGGACGGCCCCGGCTCCGGTCGGCTACTCGCATTTCCGCGCGGAACTGTCCGTTGTGGACGGTATCCGTGTCACCTTGCTGTCACCCCGGCCCGGCTGTGCGATCCGTTCCCCATACTGCTGGGCATGCGCACCGCACCCGGGCTGCTCCCCGCCCTCGCCGTCGGTCAAGCACGACCGGCTGCCCGGCCAGGGCGAGTCCCCGGAGACCGGCAGGCGGGCCTCGCGGCCTTCTACTCGCCGGACCAGTTGCTGTCCCGGTTGCTGAACCCGTTCCCCTGCACGGAAAAGGGCAAATGCAGCCGGGTGAACGGCTTCGACACCTCCTGCGCTCTCAACGCCGCCGCGACCCGCGCGGTGCGCGAGGCCGGAGGTGATCCGCAGCAGGTTTCCGGCCGTCTCGCGGTGGTCAAGCGCGCGGACGGCTCACTGGAGCTGCTGACCCTGTTTCCTCGCCAACGGCAAGGCGATCGACACCAACGGGGACACCTACACCAGCCTCGACGAGTTCCGCGCGAACAACGACCTGCTCAGCTCGGACGACGTGACCCTGGTGGCGCGAGACCTCACCCGGCTCTCCGGCGAGAACGAGGCCGTCACCGTGTACGGCAGCAAACCGTGGACGGACTGGCCCTGGCTGCTCGGCGGCGGGGGCGCGCTGCTGCTTGCCGTCCTCGTCCTGGTGGCGAGGCGGAAACTGCCGTCCGACTGACCGTCAGACGGTGAGCAGCGTGGGTGCCAGGCGTTCCAGTTCTTCGAGTGCGGCGGCGACCGCGGGGCTGGACCGGCCGCCGCGCCGGGTGACGGTGAGGATCTTGCGCCGCGGCTCGCCGATGCTGGGCAGCCGGACCACCTCGGCGTTCGCCGGGATCGGGGCCAGCCTGGGCACCAGCGCCACGCCGAGCCCGTGCGCGACCAGCGAAATGGTGGCGTTCCAGTTCATCGAGTCGTGTGCGGCATTCGGGGTGAAGCCCGCCGCACCGCAGGCGGCCAGCACGTGGGTCCGGCAGGTGCACGTCGCGCTGGGCACGATCCACGGCTCGTCCGCGACCTCGGCGAGATCGACCCTGTCCCGGCCGGCGAGCCGGTGACCGGCGGCTACCACCAGGTCGAACGGGTCGTCCAGCAGCGGCTGCTGATCGAACCGGGTCCGGTCGCGCGGCGGCTCGTCCGGCTTGGCCTCCACGATGGCCAGGTCGGCGTCGCCGTCGAAGAGCAGGTCGAAGCATTCGGCGGCCTCGGCCTCGGTGATCCGCGGGGTGAGCCGCGAATGACGCGCGACGAGCGCGGCGGCGGCCGGGGCGAGCAACGCGGTCACCGCACCCGGGAAACCGGCCAGGCGCAGCAGCCCGGCGGGCTGGTCACCGTCGGCGCGCAGGTCCAGCTCGGCCAGTTCCCAGCGTGCCTGGATCTCCTCGGCGTGCGCCAGCAGCCGTTGTGCCGCCGGGGTGAGCCGCACCCGGCGGCCCTGCGGTTCGAGCAGCACCACGCCGATCTCCCGGCCGAGCTGCCGGATCTGCTGTGACGCCGCCGACGGGGTGAAGTGCAGGGCCTTGGCCGCCGCGGTGACCGTGCCGTAGTGGTCCACGGCCCGCAGCACGTGGAGCCGGCGCAGGTCGATCATGTAGCCGATTCTTAACGGTGATCTCCGGAAACGCAACCTGGACCTGTGGGGATCATCGTCGCAAGCTCGTCTCTGACGGCACCACCACGCAGGACGAAGGCGAGATGACCTCCACACCCCCGATCACCAGGTTCACCGCGCTCTGGACCCTCGGCAGCCTGGTGCTGCTCGCGCTCAACCTGCGAGCCGCCATCACCGGCGTCCCGCCGATCCTCGGTGATCTCGCGCTCAGCGACACCGAGACCAGCGTGCTCACCACCCTGCCGATGCTGTGCCTCGGCGTGTTCTCCGCACTCGCCCCGGCGCTCGCCCGGCGGTTCGGCACCGAGACGGCCATCGCCGGCGCGCTGCTGGTGCTCACGCTCGGCGTGCTGCTGCGCGTGCTCCCGGCCAAGCCCGCGTTGTTCACCGGGACCGTGCTGGCCGGAGCCGGGATCGCCACGGGCAACGTGCTGCTGCCCGCGGTGGTCAAGCGGGTGTTCCCCGGTCGCGTGGGCTCGCTCACCGGGCTGTCGATGATGCTGATGTCGGTCAGCGGTGCCGCCGCGGCCGGGCTGGCCGTCCCGCTGGAGCAGCTGGCGGGCTGGCAGCTTTCCTTGGCGGCGTGGGCTTTTCCGGCGGTGGTCGCCGCCGTGGCGTGGAGCCTGCTCGCGGCTCGCGCGCGGAATCGGCCGCCCGCGGGCGAAAGCACCGAGAGCGCGGGCTCGCTGCTGCGTTCCCCGCTGGCGTGGTCGGTGACGGTTTTCATGGGCCTGGCGTCGCTGATGTTCTACACGCTGATTTCCTGGCTGCCCCAGCTCATGCGCGAGCACGGCTTCACGCCCGCCACCGCCGGAATGATGAACTCGGTGATCGTCACCATCGGGATCCCACTCGGTTTCGGCGTGCCGGTGCTCGCCGCCCGGCTGCGTGACCAGCGGCCGCTCGTGCTCGGGATGGTGACCGGCCTGGTGCTCGGGCTCGGTGGCCTGCTCGTGGCGCCCCAGGCGGGCTGGCTGTGGGTCACCATCTTCGGGCTGACCACCGGCAGCGCGTTCCCGCTCGCCCTGACCCTGCTCAACCTCCGCTCCCCCACCGCCGCCGTCACCGCACGGCTTTCCGGCATGGCCCAGTCCGGCGGCTACCTCATCGCCGCGACCGGCCCGCTCGCCTTCGGCCTGCTGCACAGCGTCACCGGCGGCTGGCAGGCGCCGATCTGGCTGCTGCTCCTGCTCGCTGTGCCGCAGCTCGGGTGCGGCCTGCTGGCCGCACGTCCCGGCTTCATCCGGCCGGAGACCCCGAAGCAACCCGTCCATTCTGGCAACCACAAGGAGTGACACCGATGTTGCTGTTGATCATGATCGCCGAAATCGCCGCGCTGCTCACCCTGGGCTACCAGCTCGCCGCGTGGGCACAGGGAACGCCGCGTGTGCGTGACTGGTCGCTGCCTTCCCCGTACCCACGCCACTTCCGGCCGGAACGCGACCTCACCGTTCGCCGGCGTTGATCGCCTCGTCGACGGTGTGGAAGAGGGTCAGTTCCTCGTCCAGCCCGGTGATCTGCAGTGGCCTGATCACGCGGCGGTTCGCGTCGACCACGATGGGCAGCCGCCGCTGCCGCCGGTCCGCGTAGGCGGCCAGGTTCAGCAGGGTCGTCAGGCCGGTCGCCCCGAGAAAGGTGACCTCGGTCAGGTCCAGGACACACGGACCGTGATCGATGCGGGCGGTCACCGCCGCCGTCAGCGACGGCGCTGTCTCCAGATCGATCTCACCACCGACCGCGAGCACCAGGGTGCTGCCCACCGTCCGGAAGCCCACGTCCAGCTTCGGCGGCGCGACGGCGCCCGGCGGGCGCGCTTCGTGCACGGAAACGGGTTGCATGTCACGGCCTCCAAATACCACCGAGCCCACCGAGCCCACCGGCTCGATCAGTTCGGCGCGATGGTCAGGTGCCTGGCGTGACCGGTGCCGTCCACGCCGTCGAGGGCCAGCTCGGCCCACACGGTCTTGTGGCCCGGATAGCGCTCCACGCCCCACGCCGACGCCAGCCGGTTGACCATGCGCAGGCCGCGCCCACCGGTCCGGTCCGGGGTGCGCATCTTCGGCTGGCCGGGGCCCGCGTCGTCGACCTCGATCCGCAGCCGCCCCTCTCCGGTCAGCACCAGGCGGCAGGCCCGCGGTGCCTTCCCGTGCTGATGTGCGTTGCTGACCAGCTCGTCGGCGACCAGGACGGCGTCGTCGACCTCCAGCCCGTCCCGTCCGGCCAGCACTTCACGCACCAGGCCACGCACGTGCCTGAGCGGTACTTCGTCGAGATCGCACCGGGTTTCCTGGGGGTCCCCCCTGGCCGTGTCCCGCGATTCCATCGCCATCTGGCCCACCACCCTCGCCGTCTGCGGCCGCCTGTTTGCGGCAACGCGTCGCGTCAGGGTTACCCACCACCCGGCAGGAGTAAACCGCGCCTGGGAATCCGCGCTGGTCCTGGCCACCGGCCAGCAATGGCCGCTAGGTGCCCTTCTCCGGTCCGGCGCGCGCTGACAGCTTCGGTCTCGACAGCACACCAAGACCGCCGCGAGGAGCCAGCTCGATGTCCGAGCACCACGAGTCCGTCGACCAAGCCGCCCAGCGCCTGCGCCTGGGCGAGCGCCAGTCCGTCTTCCGTCCCGTCTCGATGCCGAAGCGGCGCTCGCTCGCCGGGCTCATCCCCGCGCTGGTGCTGTTCGCGTTCGTGCTGGTCCTGTTCGGCAGCGCGGGCCTGCTGACCAGCTTCATCGGCATCGGCGTGAGCGCGTTGTTCGTGCTCATGATCGGCGCCGCCGTGGCGGGCATCACGATGACCACCAGGGAAGCCCGCGGTGACCAGGAAATGCACGTGTTCGACCACGGCGTGGTCATCCGCGGGCCGAAGGGGCGGGTGCTGCCCTACCGGTTCGACGAGACCAGGCTGATCCGGCACGGGGTCAAGCCGGCGGGCAGCTCGGACCGGTTCGCCCGGTGGTCCTACGGCCTGCTCAACCCGGTCACCCCGCCGGTGCTGATGGGCCAGGGCGTCGCCATCGGCGCGGTGTGGCGCAACGCCGGTGACGTCGATCTCACCAACCTGCTGCGCGTGGCCCAGTTCGAGCGGATCGACGTCTGGGGTCCCGCGCTCGAAGACGCCATCACCCGCGCCCACCTGCCCAGGACGCTCCAGGAGCTGTCGGCCGGTCGCGAGGTCGCCTTCGGCCCCGCGACCGCCCTGCCCCACGGCCTGGCCATCGACGGCAAAGTGCTGCCGTGGGGCGACATCTCCGCCCTCCGCATCGAAGGCGGGTTCCTGCGCGTGAAGGTGAAGGGCCGGTTCTTCACGTCCTCGGTGAAGGCCAACGACGTGCCCAACTTCCTCGTGCTGGCGGCCGTGGTCAACCACTTCAGCGCGGTGCCGCTGGAGTGACCCGGCCCAGCAGCAGCGCGAGGCCGAGGAGCACCGCCACGCCGATCGCCGCGACCACGGTGAGGCCGGCGGTGAACCCGTGTCCACGTTGGACAAAGGTGCCGATGCTGCCGAGCACCGCCACGCCCAGCGCCAGCCCGAACTCCACGCTGGTTTCCGACAGCGCCGACGCCGCCCCGGCCCGGTCCGGCGGCGCGGCGCCGACCACGAGGTCCGTGCTCAGCGCCATCACCGGCCCCAGCCCGAGATAGATCAGCACCAGCCCGGCGACCAGCGGCGCGATCCCGGAAGCCACGGCCATGGCCAGGAACCCCAGCGCCGCGACCACCAGCGACCACGCGAGCAACCGGGGCACCCTGCGTGCGAGCGCGGGTGCCGCCACCGAGGTCAGGACCATCGCGACGGCGGAGGGCACCAGCCACAGCCCGGCCTCGATCGGGGA
The DNA here is from genome assembly GCF_003312875.1 of Amycolatopsis albispora. Taxonomy (NCBI): domain Bacteria; kingdom Bacillati; phylum Actinomycetota; class Actinomycetes; order Pseudonocardiales; family Pseudonocardiaceae; genus Amycolatopsis; species Amycolatopsis albispora. The sequence continues at coordinate 604,434 of NZ_CP015163.1, read as the reverse complement.
AAGCCCGGACACCTGCTGGAGGTAGAGCGCGGCGAACAGGTAGACCCCGGCCACGCAGGCGAGCGCGGCGAGCAGCACCAGCAGCGCGTTCCGGAACGGCCGCGCGGTGAACAGCGCGAGGTCGATCAGCGGCCGCCGCAGCCCTCGTTGCCGTCGCAGGAACACCGCACCGGCACCCGCACCGGCCAGCAGAGCGAGCACGCCCGGCAGCAACGATCCGCCCTCGGCGACGTGCTTGATGCCGTAGACCACCGGCAGCACGGTCACCAGCGACAGCGCCACGCTGGCCAGGTCCAGCCGTCCTGGCTCGGGGTCGCGGTGTTCCGGCAGCAGGATCGGGCCGGTGACCAGCAGCAGGACCATCACCGGCACGGCGAGCAGGAACACCGAGCCCCACCAGAACCATTCGAGCAGCAGCCCGCCGGCCACCGGGCCGAGCGCCACCCCGGCGGACAGCCCGGCCGACCACAGCCCGATCGCGATCCCGCGTTGCCGCGGATCGGCGAACATGCTCCCGATCAGGGCGAGCGTGGACGGCATCAGCGTGGCTCCCGCGACACCGAGCAGGCCGCGGGCGACGATGAGCAGCTCGGCCGACGGCGCGTAGGCCGCCAGCACGGACACCCCCAGGAAGGCGGCCGCGCCGACCAGCAGCAGGCGGCGACGGCCGATGCGGTCGCCCAGCGTGCCCATGGTGACCAGGAACCCGGCGACCAGGAAGCCGTAGGCGTCGGAGATCCACAGCAGCTGGCCGGGGCTGGGCGCCAGGTCCGCGGCGAGGCTGGGCAGCGCCAGGTAGAGCACGGTGGCGTCCATGGACAGCAGCGCGGTCGGCAGCACCAGCACGGCGAGGCCGAGCCAGGCACGCGGCCCGGCGGAGATTTCGACTTGTCGATCGGACATGCCGCGACGCTAAAGTCTCACATAGATGTGAGAGTCAAGCGCGAATTTCGGAGGGGCCGTGCGGATCAGCGAGCTGGAGCGCAGGACCGGGGTCAGCCAGCGCCTGCTGCGGTACTACGAGGAGCAGGGCCTGCTGCGGCCGCGGCGCCTGCCGAGCGGTTACCGCGTGTACGCCGAAGCCGATGTCACCACCGTCGAGCACATCCGCAACCTGCTCGCCGCGGGCCTGTCCACCACCACGATCGCGGACCTGCTGCCGTGCATGGGTTCCGAGGGCGGGCGGCTCATCGCCGACTGCCCCGAACTGCTGGTGGACCTGCACCGGGAGCGGGCCAGGCTCAGCGCCGCCATCACCGAGCTGACCACCGCCCGGAGCACGCTGGACCAGGTGATCGCCACCGCTCCGCCCGCGGTCGAACACGCCGCCGCCCAATTGCGGGACGCCGGTTGAATCAACTCGCGAGCTTCGACGGGTGCGTAGCCAGCGGCGTGACCTCCAGCGCCAGGTAAGGGAAAAGCGGCAACCCGAACCGCACAGGGCGCAGCTCATCGCCGACTACCCCGACTGCGGGACACCAGTTGAGCAATCAACTCACGACCTTCGACGGATGCGTAGCCAGCGGCGTCACTTCTAGCGCCAGATAAGGAAACAACGGCAACCCGAACCGCACAGTGCACAGCTCATCACCGACTACCCCGACTGCGGGACACCAGTCGAGCAATCAACTCACGACCTTCGACGGATGCGTAGCCAGCGGCGTAACCTCCAGCACCAGATAAGGAAACAACGGCAACCCGAACCGCACAGTGCACAGCTCATCACCGACTACCCCGACTGCGGGACACCGGCTGAGCAATCAACTCACGACCTTCGACGGGTGCGTAGCCAGCGGCGTCACTTCTAGCGCCAGATAAGGAAACAACGGCAGCCCGGACAGCAGAGCGTGCAGCTCGTCGTGGTCGGCCACGTCGAACACCGAGAAGTTCGCGTACTCCCCCGCGATGCGCCACAGGTGCGGCCATTTGCCTTCGCGTTGCAGCCGTTGGCTGTACGCCTTCTCGCGCGCGATCAGGTCCGCGCGCGACGACGGGTCCATTTCCGCGGGCAGGCGGACGTCCATGCGCACGTGGTAAAGCATCGGTCACTCCCAAGTGGACGGTCGTCAGGAACGCACCGGATCGAGGGCGAACCCGTATTCGACGGTTTCCCCGTGCCCGTCCGACTGGGGCGAGAGCACGAGTTCCGGCTTCACCGCCGACGCGATGTCGTCGTCGTTGTGCGCGTCGCCGGGGAAGTACAGCTGCGCGGTCAGCAGTTCGTGCCCCGGCGCCGAAACCTTGACGTGCAGGTGCGCCGGGCGCCAGGCGTGCCAGCCCGCGGCGGCGATCAGCTTCCCGCAGGCCCCGTCGGTCGGGATCTGGTACGGGGCCGGGCGGATCGTGTGGATCTCGAACTCACCGTCGGCACCGGCGGTGAAGGTGGCACGCAGGTTCCACTCCGGAATGCCCGGCGCGAACTGCGAGTAGAAACCATCCGCGTCGGCGTGCCACAGCTCGATCTTCGCCCCCGGCAACGCCGGACCGCCCGTCGAGGTGACCCGGCCGGTCCAGACCAGTGGAGTGCCGGGCTCGTTCTCCCGCATGGGAACCGTGCCGCGGGCGCCCTGCTCTGGAGCGCCCGGAACGTAGTACGGGCCTTCGATGGTGCCCTTGTTGCCCTTCCGGTGCTCGGTGGCGACCTCCTCGACGACGTGCTCCACCCAGACGTCGAGGAACAGCGGCCACTCACCGTCCTCGCCCACGCTGATCAGCCACGCCTTGAGCGCGTTGTACTCGTCGTAGGTGACCTTGTGCCGCCGGATCGTGCCGTGCACGGCGTCGAGCACTTCGCGGGCGAGCAGGCTGACGCGTTCCTTCGGCGTGCCGATCCGGTCGGCGAGCTTGTCGCTTTTGAACCGTTCGGTGGCGCTGGCGCCGGAAGCCGCGGCGGTGGCGGTCATGAATCCTCCTTGATTCGTGGTGGGATCAGCGGTCCTGGCGGTACCGCCGGAGCTTGTCGGGATCGATCTCGGCACCGAGACCGGCACCGGGCCGGACGGCCAGTTCGCCGTCGGTCACCCGCAGCGGCTCGGTGAGCAGGTCGTCGCTCATGTCGAGGAAGTTCGACAACTCGCCAGCGCGCCGGGCGGTCAGCTCGTGCGCGGCTCCAAAAGCGACAGTGCACAGTGAACCGAGCTGGCCGTCGATCTGGTTGCCCATCACCACTTCCAGGCCGAGCCCCTCGGCGAGGTGGTGGGTGCGCTGGGACCGGGTGAACCCGGTGCGGGCGGTCTTGATGCTGATCGCGGTGGCGGAACCGCCGAGCACCTCGCGGGTGACGTCGGCGGGCGTGACCGCGGACTCGTCGGCGATGAACGGCACGTCCAAACGGGACACCAGCCAGCGCCGCCCGAGCACGTCGTCGGCCGGGCACAGCTCCTCGGCGAACAGCAGCCCGAGATCGGCCATCTCCGCCATCGCGCGGGCGGATTCGGCGGCGGTCCAGCCGCGGTTGCCGTCCACGTACAGCTCGACGCCGTCGCCGAAGTGCTCGCGCAGCGCCCGCACCACGGCCGTGTCCAGCGAGACCGGGCGACGGCCGACCTTCACCTTGAACGTGGTGATGCCGTGGGTGGCGCGCATCCGCTCGGCCTCGGCGACCATCGCGGCCGGTTCGTCGAAGCCGAGCATGTGGCACACGCGCATCCGGTCGGTGTAACCGCCGAGCAGTTCGGTGACCGAGACGTCCAGGCTTCGCCCCAGCGCGTCCCAGATCGCCATGTCCAGCGCCGACTTCGCGGCCGGGTTGCCGACGGTCCGCGCGAGCCTGGCGTGCACGACCTCGCGGTCGAGCAGGCTCAGCCCGACCACCTGCGGCGCGAAGATCGAGTCGAGCACTTCGATGATCCCCGCCTGGGTCTCGCCGTAGGTGAACGGCCGCGGCGGGGCCTCGGCGATCCCGATGACGCCGTCGTCGGTGTGCACCCGCACGAGCACGTGCTCGGCGGCGCGCACCTCACCGGAGGCGAACCGCAGCGGCTTGCGGTACGGGATGGCGAACGGGATCGCCTCGACCCTGGTGATCTTCATTCAGCTGACCTCCGCTGGTGCGGACGGGAAAACGTGCTCGAGTTCCGCGAGCACGGTGGACACCAGCGGCGAGCGGGTTTCGCGGTGCCAGGCCAGCGCCAGCTCGACGGTCGCCGCACCGGACAGGTCGCGGAACACCACGCCCGCCAGCGGCAGCGCCCTGGCCGACGCGGGCACGACACCGATGCCGAGGCCGCCCGCCACCAGCGCGAGCAGCGTCGCGGTGCCGGGCGCTTCGTGTTGCTGGCGCGGCGTGAACCCGGCGTCGCGGCAACTGCGCCCGACCGCTTCGCGCACAACGGAGTTGCGCTCGTGGTAGGTGACAAAAGGTTCGGCACGCAGGTCCGCCATCGCCACCACCGGTTCGGCCGCCAGCCGGTGGTCCGCCGGGACCGCGAGGACGAGTGGTTCCGCCTCGATCACCCGGTAGGCGATGTCGTCGCCGGTCACCGGCGGCCGGAGCACGCCGATGCCGAGGGTTCCGGTGCGCAGGTGCTCGCACTGCTCGGCGGTGAGCAGGTCGGCGCGCACTTCCAGCTCCACCTGCGGCACGCGCTGGGCGAGCGCCCTGGCCAGGTGCGGCAGGTGGGAGAACGCGGCGGTGCCGGTGAACCCGATCCGGAGCAGGCCGAGCCTGCCCGCACCGATGCGGCGGACCCCGCGCACCCCGGCATCGACGGCGGCGAGCACACGCCGCGCCTCGGTCAGGAAGAACTCGCCAGCCGGGGTGATGCGCACCTGCCTGGTCGTGCGCGCCAGCAGCGCGACGCCCAGTTCGTCCTCCAGCTGGCGGATGGTGTGGGACAGCGCAGGCTGGGCGACGTGCAACCGCTCGGCGGCGCGGCCGAAGTGACAGGTGTCGGCGACGGTGGCGAAGTAACGCAGGTGCCTCAGCTCCACAGCGGTGCCTCCTCCCGGCCGTCGTCCTCGATCTCCCCACGGTAGGAACCGGACTCATCGAAGACAAAGACCTGGTTTCGGGTGATTGATAACCAGCATCAATCAATCACCCTAGACGGCGCCCGTGCCGATCACCGAGGACACGGGACCGAAAGCGCCTCCCACCCGCGGCGCGCGCGGGGCGTCGAAAGCCGCCCCTTCGCGATAGGGGCGGCGGCTGTGTCCGCTGTCAGCAGCGAGGGCGTTCGACGGCGTCCGTGCGGCGTTCGAGCAGGACGGTGTCGTGCCAGGTGCCGTTTCGTTCGGCGATGCGTTCGCGGACGCCGACGGTGCGGTAGCCCGCGGACTGGTGCAGCGCGATGCTGGTCCGGTTCTCGGTGAACACCGAGGTTTGCAGGGTCCAGATGCTGCCGCGGTCGGCGGCGGTGACCTGCTTGTGCAGCAAGGCTTTCCCGACACCGCGGCCGCGGTGGGCGGCGCCGACGTAAACCGAAGTCTCGGCAACCCCGGCGTAGCAGTCCCTTGTGGACACTGGTGCGGCTGCGGTCCAGCCGACAACCTCACCGTCGAGCAGTGCGACCCATCGATGACCCGGCAGCCAGTGCGCGTCGAGGGTTTCCCGGCTGGGCACGGTGGTTTCGAAGGTGGCGATGCCGGTTTCGATCCCTTCGCCGTAGATGCGCAGGACGGCATCCCAGTCGTCGCCGGTCATCGGGCGGACGGTGACGTCGGCGGGCAGGTCGCCCGGGCAGCACGGGCGCGGGGCGAGCAGGCCCATCACCGCGTCGGCGGCCTGCGGGAAACCGGTGCAGCAAGCCGGATTCACCGACACGATCGTGGCGGTGCGTTCGCGGCGCAACCGCACGAAGCCGATGTCGGCGAGCTTGCGGACGTGGTGCGAGCAGGTGGACTGGCTGATGCCGAGCGCCTCGGTCAGCTCACCGACGGTGACCCCGGACGGCGCGGTGGCCACCGCGTGCAGCAGCCGCACGCGAGTCGGCTCCGCCAGGCAGGAGAACCAGTCCGCGTAGGTGGCGGCTTCGGCGAGCGGCAGATCGACCGGGGCGAGCGTCATGCCGCTCATTATCGACGCGAATCGATGGTTGCGTCAATCGATGACCGTCGATACAGTCCTCGCTCAACTGCATCGACAGCCATCGATTAAGGGGTGATCGGGTATGAGCGAGTGGCCGGTAGTGGTGGTCGGGGCCGGGCCGGTGGGCTTGGCGGCAGCGGCCGAACTGCTCGAACGCGGGCTGGAGCCGCTGGTGTTCGAGCGCGGGGCGCAGGCGGGCGCGGCGGTGGCGCTGTGGCACCACGTGCGGTTGTTCTCGCCGTGGTCCGAGCTGGTGGCCCCCGCGGCCGGGCGATTGCTGGAGCCGACGGGCTGGTCTCGGCCGGACGCGGCGAGCTATCCGACCGGCGCGGAGTGGGCGGCGCGGTACCTGCGCCCGCTGGCCGCCGCGCTGGGCGACCGGGTGCGGCTCGGCGTCGAGGTGGTGGGCGCGGCCCGTCGCGGCCGGGACCGTGTGGTGGATTCCGGGCGTGACAGCGAGCCGCTGACCGTACACCTGCGCGACGCCGACGGCACCGAGCGACGGATCACCGCGCGGGCGCTGATCGACGCCTCGGGCACCTGGACCGGGCCGAACCCGCTCGGCGGCGACGGCCTGCCCGCGCTCGGTGAGCCCGCGGCGGCGGACAGGATCGCTTACCAGGTCCCGAATCTGGCCGATCCGGCGGTGCGGGCGCGGTACGCGGGCAAGCACGTGGCCATTGCCGGGAGCGGGCATTCGGCGCTGACCGCCCTGGTCGCGCTGGCGGAACTGGGGAACACGCGGATCAGCTGGATCCTGCGCCGCGGCGAGGTCGGCAACGTCTTCGGCGGCGGCGAGGCCGACCAGCTCCCCGCGCGAGGAGCGCTGGGACTGCGCGCGAAGCAGGCGGCGCGGGAGGGTCACGTGCGTGCGGTGACCGGGTTCCGCACCGAGGCCGTCGAGCGGTCCGGAGAGCGGCTGACGCTGGTCTCCGATCAGGGCGCGCGGGTCGAGGACGTGGCCGAAATCGTGGTGCTGACCGGGTTCCGGCCGGAGCTGTCATGGTTGTCGGAACTGCGGCTGGAGCTGGACGCGACCTTGCAGGCGCCGGTGCGGCTGGCACCGCTGATCGATCCGAACGTGCACTCGTGCGGCACGGTCTACCCGCACGGCGTCGCCGAACTCGCCCACCCGGAGCCGGGGGTGTTCCTGGCCGGGATGAAAAGCTACGGCCGGGCGCCGACGTTCCTGGCGATGACCGGGTACGAGCAGGTGCGCAGCATCGCCGCCGCACTGGCCGGTGACCGCGAAGCCGCCGAGCGGGTCGAGCTGGTGCTGCCGGAAACCGGCGTCTGCGGCGGATCCGGCGTGTTCGACGCCGAACCCGGCGGCGGCGGGTGCTGCGGCGGCCAGCCGGAGACGCTGACCCTGGCCGCCCCGGCGCCACGCGCGTGACCACGGCATTCCGGGAGGACTCCATGAACGACGTGGTGATCATCGGCGGCGGGCAGTCCGGCCTGTGCGCCGCGCGGGCGCTCAACCAGCACGGCATCCGGCCGATCCTGCTCGAAGCGGGCGCCGAGCCGACCGGCTCGTGGCCTGGCTACTACGACAGCCTCACCGTGTTCTCCCCCGCCCGGTACAGCGGCATGCCCGGCCGACCCTTCCCCGGCGAACCGGACGGCTACCCCCATCGCGACGAGGTCGTGGCCTACCTGCGCCGCTACACCGAAACCGTGGACGCGGACCTCCGCACCAGCACCACGGTGACCGCGGTCGAAAGCACCTCGGGCGGGTTCCTCGTGCGCACCACCACCGGTGAGGAGATTCCGGCGGCCGGGGTCGTCGCCGCGACCGGTTCGTTCGGCAACCCGCATCGGCCCGAGCTACCCGGGCAGGACGGCTTCACCGGGCAGTTGCTGCACGTCGCCGACTACCGCAATCCCAAGTCACACCACGGAGAACGCGTCGTGGTGGTCGGTGGCGGCAACTCCGGTGTGCAGGTCGCCTACGAGTTGGCCGAGGTGGCCGACGTCACGCTCGCCACCCGCGCGCCGGTGAACTTCCTGCCTCAACGGCGGGACGGCCATGACCTCCACCACTGGCTCGTCGAGTCCGGGTTCGACCAGCTCCCGCCGCAGTGGCTGGTCCACTACCTGGGCGGCCCGCTGGTGATGGACACCGGCGACTACCGCGCCGCGATCGAGGGCGGACGCCTGCGCCGCCGGGACATGTTCACCGCCTTCGACGGCAGTCACGTGGTCTGGCCCGACGGCGAGCGCGAGCACGCCGACACCGTGCTGTTCGCCACCGGCTACCGCCCGGACCTCGGCTACCTCGAACCGCTCGGCACCCTGCGGGACGGCCTGCCGCCGCACACCGGCGGCCTGTCCATGACCCATCCCGGCCTGGTCTACGTCGGCTTGGAATTCCAGCGGTCGTTCGCCTCGAACACCCTGCGCGGCGCCCATCGCGACGCCGCCCACGTCGCCGAAGCCCTGGTCGCGCACGTCCGCGACGCGCCGGCCACGGCCGGGGTTCGTTAGGGCGTGTTTCACGAGTCTGTTCGATGGGCTTCGTGATCCAGATGGTTCCTGGCGGTGCCGGGCGTTCGGCCTCGTACTGGGCGTACTCGGCCGAAGGCCCGGTGCCGCCAGGGGCCGCCTGGGCGCGAAGAGCGCGAACAAGACTGGTGAAACGCGCCCTAGCTGTACTGCCCCGGGAGGTTGGGAACGCGGCTGGCGGGTGGGTGGCCGCCGAGTGCGGTGTGGCCGCGGTGGTGATTGTAGGTGTGTAGCCAGCCGGGGAACGCGTCGCGTCGTGCTTGTTCTGACTGGTAGGGGCGGGCGTAGGCCCATTCGTCGAGCAGGGTGCGGTTGAAGCGTTCGACTTTGCCGTTGGCCTGGGGTCGGTAGGGGCGGGTGCGTTTGTGGCTGATGCCGGCAGTGGCGAGGGTGTCGCGCCAGGCGCGGGAGGTGTAGCAGGAGCCGTTATCGGTCAGGACCCGCTCGACGGTGATGCCGTGGGCGGCGAAGAAGGTCTGAGCGCGGAGCCAGAACGCGACCGCGGTGTCTTTCCTCTCGTCGGGCAGGATTTCGCTGTAGACGAGCCGGGAGTGGTCGTCGAGGGCGTTGTGCAGGTAGCTGTAGCCGATCGGTGCCCGGTTGTTGCGGCGTTCGGTGGTGGTGGCGCGGGCGTTGCGCCGGGAGTGGGCGCGCCCGAGTACCCGGTGCCCGCCGCCGTCGGGGATGTTGCCCAGCTTCTTGATGTCCACGTGCACCAGCTCGCCCGGGGGTGGCGCGCTCGTAGCGGCGGACCGGGCGGCCGGTGACCCGGTCGAGATGGGCCAGCCGCGCCAGGCCAGTACCCGATGCACGGTGGAAGGCACCAGGCGCAGGAAGAACGCGATCCGCGCCGGCCCCCACCGCCGCAACACCCGGACCTTGATGATCCGCCGCTCGGTGCGCGTCGGGGTTCTGCGCGGGCTGGAATGCGGGCGTGAGGACCGGTCGATCATGCCCGCCTCGCCCTCGGCGCGGTATCGGCCAGCCCACCGCCGCGCGGTGGACACCGAGACCTGGAACCGCTCCGCGGCCCGCCGCAGCGGCCACTGATCGTCCACGACACAACGAGCCAGGCGCAGCCTGCCTACCGGGGTCAAGGGTGCGTTAGCGTGGGTCACGAGGGCCTCCGTGGGCTTGGTGCAGATGTCGCAATCCACACCGAACCCGGAGGCCCTCCCTCATACCAAGATCATCCGACTACGTGTCCCCACGTTCGCAACCTCCTGGGGCAGTACACCTAGCTCGCCGGGTCGAGCAGTTCGGCGAGCAGGGCACGGACCCGCCGGTCGATCTCGTCGCGGATGGGGCGCACCGCGTCGACCGATCGGCCGGCGGGGTCGTCGAGCTGCCAGTCCAGGTAGCGCTTGCCGGGGAACACCGGGCAGGTGTCCCCACAGCCCATGGTGATCACCACGTCCGAGGCCTCGACGTCCTGAGTGGACAGTTTCGACGGCACCTCGTCGGTGATGTCCAGCCCCCATTCGGCCAGCGCCTGCGCCGCCGCGGGATTGACCTTCTCGGCGGGCTCGGACCCGGCCGAGCGCACCGCCACCCGGCCCAGCGCGTGGTGCCGCAGCAGCGCGGCGGCCAGCTGCGACCGGCCCGCGTTGTGCACGCAGACAAAGAGCACCTCAGGGGTCATGCTTCCTCTTCCGTCGGTCGGTGGCCCCGGCGAACCCGGCGGGGCGGCCAGCGAGATCAGTCTAGCCTGATACCATCCTCGCATGATGTCAGTCCCCGCTGATGTGTTGCCGGTGGAGTTGCTGCGCCTGGTGGCCGACCCGCTGCGTGCCCGGATCCTCGGCCTGCTCGCCCGCGAAACCCTGTGCACCACCCACCTGGTCGAGGAAACGGGCGCGAGCCAGACCAACGTGTCCAACCACCTGCGGCTGCTGCGCGAAGCCGGGCTGGTCACCACCGAGCCGTGCGGCCGATACACCTACTACACGCTGCGACCCGAGGTGCTGCGCACGCTCGCCGCCACCTTCACCGACCTGGCCGACACCGCCGAAGCCAACACCGAGCGCAAGCGGGCCTGCCCGTGACCGCGCCCGCCGAGCCAGCCGTCCTCCGTGAACTGTCCTTTCTGGACCGTTTCCTGCCGGTGTGGATCATCGCCGCGATGGGCGCCGGGCTGCTGCTCGGCAGCGCCCTGCCCGGTCTGCAAGGGGTGCTGGAGTCGGTGAAGATCGGCAGCGTCTCCCTGCCGATCGCGCTCGGGCTGCTGCTGATGATGTACCCGGTGCTGGCCAAGGTCCGCTACGACCGCCTCGACACGGTCACCCGCGACCGCCGCACGCTGGCGCTCTCACTGGTGCTGAACTGGCTCATCGGTCCCGCGCTGATGTTCGCGCTGGCCTGGCTGCTGCTGCCCGACCTGCCCGAGTACCGCACCGGCCTGATCATCGTCGGGCTCGCGCGCTGCATCGCCATGGTGATCATCTGGAACGACCTCGCCTGCGGTGACCGCGAGGCCGCCGCCGTGCTGGTCGCGCTGAACTCGGTGTTCCAGGTGCTGATGTTCGGCGTGCTCGGCTGGTTCTACCTGGACCTGCTGCCCGGCTGGCTCGGCCTGGACAGCGAAGCCGTCGCGTTCTCCTTCTGGGAGATCGTGCTCAACGTGGTGGTCTTCCTCGGCATTCCGCTGGCGGCCGGTTACCTGACCCGCCGCTTCGGCGAGAAGGCCAAGGGCCGCACCTGGTACGAGGAACGGTTCCTGCCCCGCATCGGCCCGATCGCCCTGTACGGCCTGTTGTTCACCATCGTCGTTTTGTTCGCCCTGCAAGGCGAAACCATCACCTCGCAGCCACTCGACGTCGCCCGCATCGCACTGCCGCTGCTGGTCTACTTCGCCGTGATGTGGGCCGGTTCGTACGCCATGGGCAAGGCCGCCGGGCTGACCTACGAGCGCACCACCACGCTCGCGTTCACCGCGGCCGGCAACAACTTCGAACTCGCCATCGCGGTGGCCATCGGGGTTTTCGGCGTCACTTCCGGACAGGCGCTGGCCGGGGTGGTCGGCCCGCTCATCGAGGTACCCGTGCTCGTCGCCCTCGTCTACGTCAGCCTCTGGCTGCGCAAACGCTGGGCGGCGACGTCAGGCTGACGGTTCTTCCAGCAGGGCCAGCAGAATCCGCTGCAGCTCGCCGCGGTCGCGCGCCGGGATCCTCGCCAGCCGCCGATCGAACTCCGCGGCGAGCGCGGCGAGGGCCCGGTCCCGCGCCGCCTCGCCCTCGGCGGTCAGCACGAGCCGATGCCGCCGCAGGTCCGCGTCGTCGATCTCGCGGCGCATGAACCCCTTGGCGACGAGGTTGCGCACGTAGACCGTCACGCTCGCCTTCGGGATCATCAGCGTCGCGGCCAGCTCGGCCGGGTACGGCGACGCGCCCACCTCGGCGAGCACGAAGAACTCCTTCGTCTCGAGCCCGAGTTCGGCCAGTTCCCCGCTGCACGCGTCCAGCACGACGGTCAGCAGGCGGTGGTTCAGCGTCCACAGCTGGGCGGCGTCGACCGGCACCCGCACCCCTCCCTAAAGTGGTACAGTCCTGAACTAGTTCAGTCTCGTACTAACGCTCATCTCGAAGTGGGACAACCTTACGCGAAAGGGTGCCGTCAGGTGCTTCAGCACATCACCATCCCGCGCGGGCCGATCCAGCTCGCGGCCGACCTCCACCTGCCGGACGACCACCGCGAAGGCGCACCGGCCGTGGTGCTGTCCACCCCGGGCAGCAGCGTCAAGGAGCAGATCGGCGCGAACTACGCGTCCCGGCTCGCCGCCCGTGGCATCCCGGCGCTCGTGTTCGACCCCGCCCACCAGGGGCAGAGCGGCGGCGAGCCACGCGACCTCGAAGACCCGTACCGCCGCGGCGAGGACATCTCCTACGCGATCGACGCGCTCAGCACGCTCCCCGGCATCGACCCGGAACGCATCGGCGTGCTCGGCATCTGCGCCGGCGGCGGTTACGCGGTGCACACCGCCCGCACCGACCACCGCATCAAGGCGGTCGGCACGGTGGTGCCCGGCAACATGGGCACCTCGTTCCGCGGTTTCCAGCCGGACGGCCCGGTGGCCGCGCTCGACGCGATGGCCGCCGCCCGCCTCGGCGAGACCCGCACCGGCGAGCTGACCCGCGTGAACTGGCTGCCGGACACCCTCGCCGAAGCCGCCGCGGCCGGACTGTCCGATGTCGACACAACGCAGGCGATCACCTACTACCGCACCGAACGCGGCGGGCACGAACGCTCGACGAACCGCCGCCTCGCGCGCGGGGACGCACTGCTCCTCGGCTACGACGCGTACCACCTGGTCGATCCGCTGATGACGCAGCCGTTGCAGGTCATTCTCGCCGGGCGCCTCGGCAACACCGGCTCCTACGAATCCGGGATGCGGCTGTGGGAACTGGCGCCCAACCCGGTCGATCTGATGGTCATCGAGGGCGCCGGGCACTACGAGATGTACGACGAACCCGAGTACGTCGACGCCGCCGTCACCCGCCTCGCCGCCTTCTACTCGGCGCACCTGTAACAACCGTGACGTTCCCGTCAGGCGGGTCGAACGGTTACCGTGCGGTGCATGGCGACGCCCGTCGAGACCATCGACCGCACCTGGTGGGGTGTGGTGGACGCACACCGTGACCGGCTGCTGCGGATCGCCCGGCGGCGGACTCCCAGCGAGCAGGACGCCGAGGACGTGGTCTCCGAGGCCGTGCTCCGGGCCGCCGAGCGCCCCGGCCTCGACCCCGACCGGCTGCCCGCCTGGCTCACCACGGTGACCGTGCGCCTGTGTGCCGACGTCACCCGGGACGCGGCCAGGGAACGCCGCCGGTGGCTGCGTGCCGACGTGGAAACCGCGGCGGAGTCCTGTGAGCAGCGCATCTGCGACCGCGCCGAGGCGTCGTGGCTCGCCGGGCACCTCGACACGCTGCCCGACCGGCAGGCCCAGGTGCTGCGGCTGCGTGCCGACGGACTGGACGTCACCGCGGCCGCCGAGTCGATGGGCGTGAGCTACCGGACCGCCGAATCGCTGCTGGCCAGGGGCCGCCGCGCGCTGCGTGTGCTGCTGACCTCGTCGCTGGCGGCGGTCGCGGTGCTGGGGTGGCGGTGGGTACGCCATCCCGCCGCCCACGGCAGCGGCGGCGCGATCACCCCGGCGGTGGGCGGCGTGGTGCTGGGTGCGGCCGGGCTGGTGGTGCTCGTCGCGGGCGCCCCGGTCGAACCGCCCGCGGTCCAGCCCGGTCCGCCGGGCGAGGTGAGCACCGAAGCACCGGTCGAGCCGCGCCCCGCGGCGAACACTCCGGCGCCCCGGGCGCCCGAGCCCGTTCGACCTGCCCAGCCCGCGCCCGAGGCGCCGCCCGCGCCGGAGGTCGAGCCGCAGGTCCCGGCCGGTATCACCGGACTCGTCCCCACTGAACTACCGCCGCTGCCCGAGGTGCTGCCCGAATCCGTGGAATCGGTGCCATCCGTGGCATCGGTGGAGTCCGTGGAGGAGCAGGTGCCGACGGCCGGCGTGCTCGAAGACCTGCCGATTCCGTCACTGCCCGCACCCCTGGGCTGACCCGCGCGAAAAACCTCCGAATTCGACCGACGGACGTCCGCCGTGGCCGCGTAACACCGGTGAAGCCACGTCCCCGTCGAGGAGGTCACCACGTTGTCCACCGAGGAGCCGACCGACGCCTGGTTGCTGGACGCCGTGCGTGCGGGCAACCTGATCGCCTACGGCGTGTTGTTCCAGCGGCACAGCGAACCCGCGCGCGAACTCGCCGCCGGCTGGCTGGTCGGCCCGGACGGCGTGCACGAGCTGATCTCGGACGCCTTCACCCGCGTGCTGACGGCGCTGCGCCGCGGTGCCGGTCCGCGGGAGGACCTCCGCGCGAGCCTGGTGGTCACCATGGGACACCTGGCGAGCAGGCCGGAGCGCGAGGAAACGGCGTCGCCGGAGGAAACCGTGGTCCGCCGGTGGTACAGCCAGCTCGCCGACCCGGTGTTCCGGCAGCTCAGCCCCCGCTCACGACTGGCGCTCTGGCACCTCGACCTCGACCCGGCACCGGCCGGCGACCTGGCCGCGGTACTCGGCCTCTCCCCCGCCGACATTCCCGAACTGGTGCACCAGGCCCGCGACGAACTGCACCAGGCCTACCTCCGCACGCAGGCACCCCGGCCGCGCGCCGAGGACTGCGCACCGGCCAGGCAGCAGCTGAGCGCGTGGGTTCGCGGTGCGTTGTCGTGCCGTCCGAGCAGACGCGTCGAGAACCACCTGGCCGAGTGCCCCGGCTGCCTGACCGCCGCGGTCCGGCTGCTGGGCTCCCCCACCGGCGTGGCCGCGTCACACACCCACCGGACTACTAGTTAGGATAGTAGTGACCAGGCCCCGACCGACTGGGAACGATGCGCGGCAGCAGGAAATGGGTGACACCGCGGCAGTGGATGCTGCTGGCCGTTTTGGTGCTCGCGCTCGCCGTGGCCGGGATGCACCACGTGACGCACGCCGGAGCGCATTCCGGCGGGCACACGGTGGCGGTCGCCGTCGAGAACGACCACGAAGCCCCTGAACCCACCACGCTGCACGACTTCCTCCACCTGTGCCTCGCCGTGCTCGGCGCGGGGTTGTTCCTGCTCGCCACAGCCGTGCTCCGCCTGCGCCGGACGGCAACACGCGCGCCCGGCGCCCCGCGGCGCACCCGTGCGCTCGGCGGCCGGGACGGCCCGGCACCCCTGTCCGGCAGACAGTTGCTCGCTTCGACCTGCGTGCTGCGCCTGTGATCGGCCGCGTCCCCAGTGGACGCACGACCTGATCACCGCAACTTCCAGGATGGATCGAAGCCAAAATGAAAAAGTACCTCGTCACGGCCGCGTCCGCGGCCGCCATCACCCTGCTCGCCGCGTGTGGCGGCACCACGGAACAGTCCGGAGTGGACAGTGCGCCGAGCGCCCAGCAGGTAAGCCACAACCAGCAGGACATCACCTTCGCCCAGCAGATGATCCCGCACCACCAGCAGGCGGTGGACATGGCGGAGCTGGCCGCGGACCGCGCCGCCGACCCGCGGGTGAAGGAACTCGCCACGCGAATCCAGGGCGCACAGGACCCGGAAATCCAGCAGCTGACCGGGATGCTCAACCGATGGGGCGCACCCGCGCCGTCGGCCGAAATGGACCACGGCTCGGATCACGGCGCGGGCATGGAGGGCATGATGTCCGGCGAAGAAATGCAGCAGCTGCACCAGAGCAGCGGCGCCGAGTTCGACCGCGCGTGGGTCAGCATGATGATCCGGCACCACCAGGGTGCGGTCGACATGGCCAACACCGAACTGCAGCAGGGCAGCGACGCCGAAGCCAAGGCGCTGGCCCAGCAGATCGTCACCGCGCAGGACGGTGAAATCCGCGAGTTGCAGGCCATGCTCCCGCAGTGACCGGGACGGGCGGCCGGTGCCTGGCGCGCCGGCCGCCCGCCTCCCTCGGCTGCCGTACCATCTGGGGTGATGCACGGTCTTGGTGAGCTGGAATCCGCGGTGATGAACGTGCTGTGGCGCGCGGAAAACCCGCTGAAGGTCCGCGATGTGCGCACGCGCCTCGACACGGGCAAGCCGCTCGCGTACACCACCGTGCTCACCGTGCTGGACAACCTTCACCGCAAGGACTGGGTCCGGCGCGAAATGCACGGCCGGGCCTACGAATACGAACCGGCGTTCAGCCGCGAGGAAGCCGCGGCCCGCGCGCTGCGGGAGGTGCTGGATTCCTCCGGTGACCCCGAATCCGTGCTGCTGCACTTCGCCGCGTCGGTGTCCGAGGAGGAAACCGAGCTGCTGCGCCGGGCGTTGCGCAAGAAGCGGACCAGGCGCCGATGACGCCCGCGCTGGCGCTCATCGCCGGTGCGCTCACCGGCGGCTGGCTGCTCCCCGCCGGACTCCGCCGGTTCGACGTGCGGCGACGTGATCCGGTGCTGCTGATCGTGGCCTGGCTGACGTCGATGGCGGCGGTGGTGCTGACCGCCGCGGCCGGGGTGCTGCTGCTGTTCCTGCCAGGGCACGGGCCGGTCGGCGCGTTGCTGGCCGCCGTGCACCACTGCTGGTCGGCCCTCCGGCACGGTGCTTCCCCTGGTACCGAAGAACTCGCCGGGGTATTCGGCGTCGCCGTGCTGCTCGTGCTCGCCGCCCGCGTCGGCCTGCGTGCCTGGCGGAGCGGCCGCCAGCGGTCCAGGACGAGGGCCGCGCACCTGGCCCTGCTGCGACCGGCGGCACGTCACGAACCGGGCACCCCGGACCTGCTCTGGCTCCCCCACGACCGGCCGCTCGCGTTCAGCCTCACCGGCAAGCCCGGCGTGGTGGTCGCCACCGAAGGGCTGACCCGGCACCTGTCGCGGTCCGGCGTCGCCGCCGTGCTGGCGCACGAACGCGCCCACCTGGCCGGACGGCACCACCTGCTGCTCGCGACCGCCGACGCGCTGCGCGGCGGCCTGCCCTTCGTACCGCTGTTCCGCGAGGCCCCGGCCGCGTTGCGCGAGCTCGCCGAACTGGCGGCGGACACCTCCGCGATCTCCCGGCACGGTGCCGCCGCCGTGCACGAAGCCCTGTGCGCGGTGACCCGCCACGCTGCTCCGCCCGGCGCCCTCGCGATGGCGAGCGACGCGGTCGAAACGCGCCTGGCGCGGCTGGAGCACGGTGTCCGCACTCCCAGCCGCGCCCGGCGCGCCCTCTCCTGCTGTCTGGCGATGCTGACGGCCACCGCGACGCCGTTCCTCACCGCCGGTGCCCTGCTCACCGGCCTCGCCGTGCTGTCCTGCTCGGCGTGACGCGGGGTTCCAGGTCTACGCGGCGCCGCTGGTGCTGCGGAAACCGCGTAGCCGCAGGCTGTTCGTCACCACGAAAACCGAGCTGAACGCCATCGCCGCGCCCGCGATCATCGGGTTCAGCAGCCCGGCCGCCGCCAGCGGCAACGCGGCCACGTTGTAGGCGAACGCCCAGAACAGGTTGCCCTTGATCGTGCCGAGCGTGCGCCGCGAAAGCCGGATCGCGTCGACCGCGGCACGCAGGTCACCACGCACCAGGGTCAGGTCGCTGGCCTCGATGGCGACGTCGGTGCCGGTGCCCATCGCCAGGCCGAGATCGGCCTGCGCGAGCGCGGCGGCGTCGTTGACCCCGTCGCCGACCATCGCCACCACCTTGCCCTCAGCCTGCAGCCGCTTGACCACGTCCACCTTGTCCGCGGGCAGCACCTCGGCGATCACCTCGCCGATGCCCACCTCGGCGGCCACCGACTTCGCCACGGCCTCATTGTCCCCGGTGAGCAGCACCGGCGTCAGCCCGAGCCCGCGCAGCTGCCGGATCGCCTCGGCGGAGGTCGGCTTCACGGTGTCGGCGACCACCAGCACCGCGCGTGCGCGCCCGTCCCAGCCGAGGGCGATCGCGGTTTTGCCGTCAGCTTCGGCTGCCGCCTTCGCCTCGGCCAGCTCCGGGGTGAGGTGCTGGCTCCAGTCGGCGAGCAGCGCCGCGCGCCCGGCCAGCACCGCCTTGCCTTCGACGATCCCTTGCACGCCAAGGCCTTCGACGTTGGTGAAGCCCTCGACCTCGGGCAGCTCGCCGAACTTCTCCCGTGCCGCGCGGCTGATCGCCTTGGCGATCGGGTGTTCCGAAGCGTGCTCCAGCACACCGGCCAGCCGCAGTGCTTCGTCCTTCTCGGTGCCGTGGATTTCGACCAGTGACATCTGCCCGCTGGTCACCGTGCCGGTCTTGTCCAGCACCACGGTGTCGATCCGCCGCGTCGACTCCAGCACCTCCGGTCCCTTGATCAGGATGCCCAGCTGCGCGCCGCGACCGGTGCCGACCAGCAGCGCGGTCGGCGTGGCCAGGCCCAGCGCGCACGGGCAGGCGATGATCAGCACGGCCACCGCCGCGGTGAACGCCGCGGCCACCGAACCACCCGCGCCGAGCCAGAAGGCCAGCGTGCCCGCCGACAACGCGATCACGATCGGCACAAAAACCGCCGAGATGCGGTCGGCGAGCCGCTGCACCTGGGCCTTGCCGGTCTGCGCGTCCTCGACCAGCTTGGCCATCTGGGCCAGCTGGGTGTCGGCGCCGACGCGGGTGGCGCGCACCACCAGCCTGCCGCCCGCGTTGACCGTCGCGCCGACCACGGGGTCGCCCGGCGCGACCTCGACCGGCACGGACTCGCCGGTCAGCATGCTCGCGTCGACCGCGGAGGTGCCGTCCTCGATCACCCCGTCGGTGGCGATCTTCTCGCCCGGCCGCACCACGAACCGGTCGCCCACCACCAGCTCGCCGGCGGGGATCCGCTGCTCACGGCCGTCACGCAGCACGGCGACGTCCTTCGCGCCGAGTTCCAGCAGTGCCCGCAGTGCGGCACCCGCGCGGCGCTTGGACCGCGCTTCGAAGTACCGCCCGGCCAGGATGAAGGTGGTCACCCCCGCGGCGACCTCGAGATAGATGTTCGCGTCGCCGCTCATCCGCTGGATGGTCAGCTCGAACGGGTGCGTCATGCCGGGCACCCCGGCCGAGCCGAACAGCAGCGCGTACAGCGACCACAGGAAAGCCGCCAGCGTGCCCATCGAAATCAGCGTGTCCATGGTGGCCGCGCCGTGCCGCAGGTTGGCCCACGCGGCCTTGTGGAACGGCCACGCCGCCCACACCAGCACCGGCGCGGCCAGCGTCAGCGAGATCCACTGCCAGTAGGTGAACTGCAGTGCCGGGATCATCGCCATCGCGATCACCGGCACGGACAGCACGGCCGAGCCGATCAGCCGCTGCCGCAGTGACCGCGTCGGGTCCTCCTCCGGCTCGGCGGCCGCGGCACCGGGCTCCGGTGTGGCCGGTTTCGGCAGTTCGGCGGTGTAACCCGCGGCTTCGACCTGGGCGATCAGCTCGTCGGGCGCGATGCTTTCGGGAAAGGCGACCTTGGCCTTCTCGGTCGCGTAGTTCACCGTGGCGGTCACGCCGTCGAGCTTGTTCAGCTTCTTCTCGATCCGCATCGCGCAGGACGCGCAGGTCATGCCGCCGATGCTGAGTTCGAGTTCCCCGGTCGGCCGGGGCTGGGTGGTGGTGGTCATCACGTGCTCCTTCCCCGATCAGTGGCCGTGGCCGTCGGCGGCGTGTGGCTGCGGTGCGGCCACCTGGGTACCCGCGGTGGCGACGGTGAACTCCGCCGTGCGGACCGTGCCACCGTGCTGGAAGTCCAGGAACAACCGGTACGTGCCGGCGGTGGGCACCTCGGCGAAGAAGGTGACCGACGGCCCGGCCGCGGTCACGCCGTCACCGGGCGTGCCTTCGGGATGGACGTGCAGGTAGGCGAGGTCGCCACCGCGCAGGGCCACCAGGTGCCCGTAGGCGCCGAGATAGGGCTGCAGGTCGGTGACCGGCACCCCGCCGCGGTCGACGGTGAGCGTGACCTTCGACGACTGCCCCGGCACCAGGTCACCGTCCAGGCGCACCCGGTAACCGTCCACGACGGACTCGCGGGACGGCTGGTGGCTCACCGGCTCGAAGGAACCGGGCACCGCGAAGTCGGCACCCAGGGTGAGCGCGGCCCCGCCGGTGGGCTTGAAGTCGGCGAACACCCGGTAGCTGCCACCCCGCGCCACGTCCAGCGGGACGCGCCAGGCGCCGTCCTGGCCGAGTTCGGGGTGGACGTGCTGGAAACCGCTGGTGTCCCGGCGCACCACGATCAGGTGCATCCGCTTCTCGTGCTCGACGTCGAAGGCGGTGACCGGCTGCCCGTCCGGGCCGGTGATGGTGAAGGAGAACGGCTGGTCTTCCCCGGGGGCCAGCGTGGTCGCGGTGGGCGTGAGGGTGTAACCGCCCCTGGACGACGCCAGGCCGCCGGGCTGGTCCGGCTCGGCCGGACCGGGCACGGCCTCCGCGACGGTGCCGCGGTGGGTGTCCCCGTGCCCGGTGTCCTCGCCACCGGGCGTTCCGGTCGCCGCGACCGCGGCCTGACCGGCGAAGGGACCGACCGCGGTGCCGATCGCCCAGCCGCCACCGGCGACCAGTGCGAGCGCCGCACCGTAGGCGGAGAGCTTCGCTGCTGTGTTCATTGTCCTGTCCTCAGCTCGACTTTCTCGCTAGCCGGCCAGCTCGTAACCGGCCTCGTCCACGGCGGCGCGCACGTCCTCGACCGCCACCTCACGCGTGCTGGTCACCACGACCGCGCCGGTCGGCAGGTCGACCTTCACGGCGGTGACGCCGTCGATGCGGCCGACCTCGTCGGTGACCGTGCGCACGCAGTGGCCGCAGGTCATCCCGGTCACGGTGTAGGTTTTCTCGATCATTTCGCCCTCTTTCCTTGTTGGTAGATCAGGAGCGGACCAGGCGGGCGATCGCCTCGCTGGCTTCCCTGACCTTTTCCTCGGCCGTGCCGCCGCCCTCGGCGATCGCCTCGGCCACGCAGTGCTTGAGGTGCTCGTCCATCAGCCCCAGCGAAACCGACTGCAGCGCCTTGGTGGCCGCGGAGATCTGCGTCAGGATGTCGATGCAGTACTCGTCGTTCTCGACCATTCGCTGCAGGCCGCGCACCTGCCCCTCGACGCGGCGCAGCCGCTTGAGCAGGTTGTCCTTGTCTCCCGAGTAACCGCGGATCATCATACCCCCTACCCGTTGGGCCTAGCTGGTGCTGACAGGGGTCATTTATACCCCCCGGGTGTATTTCGCGCAAGAGTGATCCACCAGGCACACATACCCCCTTGGCGTATGCGCACCGGCGTGCTAGCGTTCGCGCCGTTCGATACCCCCTCCCCGTATGGAGGCAGTGATGTCCACTGTGGAAGCAACAACGACGAAGCGCTGGTGGGCACTCGGTTTGCTCGCCGCCGCGCAGTTCATGGTGATCATGGACACCTCGATCATCGGGGTCGCGCTGCCCCGGCTCCAGCAGGACCTGGGCTTCTCGCAGGAGAACCTGTCGTGGGTCTTCAACGCCTACGTGATCGCCTTCGGCGGCCTGCTGCTGCTCGGCGGCAGGCTCTCCGACCTGCTCGGCGCCCGGCGCGTGTTCGTCACCGGCTGGCTGGTGCTGCTCGCCGGTTCGGCGGTGGCGGGTGCCGCGGGCACGGTGTGGGTGGAGCTGGCCGGGCGCGCCGTGCAGGGCGCCGGGGCCGCGCTCATCGCGCCCTCGGCACTGACCCTGCTCATGGTGCTCTTCGGCGGCCGGCCGGGTGAGCTCGGCAAGGCGCTCGCCGTCTACGGCGCCGCCGCGCCCGCCGGTGGCACGGCCGGGGTGTTCCTCGGCGGTGTGATCACCGAGTACCTCAGCTGGCCGTGGGTGTTCTACCTCAACATCCCGATCGCCGTGGCGGCCGTCCTGGTCACCCCGGCTCTGATGCCGAAGTCCGGTGCGCAGCGCGGTTCCACCGATCTGGCGGGCGCGGTCACCGTCACCGCGGGCCTGGCGGCGCTGGTCTACGCGATCGTGCTGGCGCCCGAAGCGGGCTGGGGCTCGGCGCAGACCGTCGGCTGGCTCGCGGCGGGCTTGGTGCTGCTGGGCGGTTTCCTGATGTTGCAGGCCAAGCGGCGCAACCCGCTGATGCGCCTCGGCCTGCTCCGCACGCCGAACCTCGGCGCGGCCAACGTCGCCCAGCTGCTGCTCGGCGCGGCCTGGATCCCGATGTGGTTCTTCCTCAACCTCTACCTGCAGCAGGTGCTCGGCCTTGGCGCCTTCGCCAGCGGCGCGGCGCTGCTGCCGATGACCACGGTGATCATGCTGCTGATGGTGGTGGCCGCACCCCGGCTCGCCGCCCGGTTCGGGGCGAAACCGCTGGTCGTGACCGGTCTCGCGGTGCTGGCCGCCGGGCTGGCGTGGTTGTCCTTCGCCCGGCCGGACGGCTCGTTCCTGGTCGACGTGCTGCCCGCGTCGCTGGTCGCGGCGACCGGGATGGCACTGGCCTTCGTGCCCTCGCTGGGCACGGCGATCTCCAGCGCCCGGCCGGAGGAAGGCGGGCTCGCGTCCGGGCTGGTCAACACCAGTTACCAGATCGGCTCGGCGCTCGGCCTGGCCGCGATGACCGCGGTGGGAGCGGCGTCCGGCCTCGGTGCGCTGGGCAGGCCGGAGGCGCTCACCAGCGGGGTGTCCGCGACCTTTCTCGGCGCCGCCGGGATCGCCGCGGCCGGGGCGCTGATCGCCGCGGCCACGCTCGACCGCACCAAGACCACCGTTGGCTGACCCCGCGTGCGGGCCACCGGCGCCCCCGGTGGCCCGCACCCCGTCCAGGAGGACCTCATGCGCCGCATCACCGCACTGACCCCCGAGCAGGCACCGGCCAAGTCCGCCGAACTGCTCACCGAGCTGATCACCCGCCGCGGCACCGCGGGCGAGATGGTGGCCACCATGGCCCACTCCCCCGCGCTGTTGCAGGGTTACCTGGACTTCTCCCGCGCCATGAAGCGGGCCAAGCTCCCGCGCCCGCTGAGCGAGAAGATCTCACTGGCGGTGCAGGAGTGGATCGGCTGCGCCACCTGCCTCGCCGCGCACACCGCCGCGGCGGAGGCCGCCGGGCTGACCAGCACCGACATCGCACTCGCCCGGCAGGGCACCTCGACCGATGCCAGGGAAGCGGCGCTGATCGCCTTCGCCCTCCGCGTGCTCGCCGAGCCCTCCTCGATCGGGGACGAGGACGTCGCCGAACTGCGGGTACACGGCTGGAGTGATCGGATCATCGTGGAGGTGCCGGCGCTGGTCGCGCTCAACCAGCTCACCGGGACCGTCAACCTGGTCATCGGCCTGGACCCGGCCGACACGCCGGAGACCCAGGTCACCACGTGAAGGACTTGCCGAGGTACCCCTACCCCGTATAGGAAGTACCAGCGACCCGACGGAGAAAGGCGCCACCCGTGACCGACAAGCACAACCCCCGCGAACACCGGACCCCTCAGAACGCCACCGACCACAATGGACACGATCGCCACGACGGTCACGACGGCCGCGACGACCACCGCAGCCACCGCGAACACGATGGGCGCGGGGGCCAAGACGGCCACGGCGGACACGAGCCGCAAGGCAGCCACGGTGAACACGGCAGCCACAGTGGACACGAGGAGCACGGGGGCCACGGCGAGCACCAGGGCCACGACGGGCATGACCGCCACGGCGAGCACAGCGGACATGGCGACCACGGCGGCCACGGCGGTCACGGCTCGTCCGGTCAGCCCGTGTCCTGGGGTATGGCGGCGTCGGCCACGTTGCACTGCCTTACCGGCTGCGCCATCGGCGAGGTGCTCGGCATGGTCATCGGCACCGCGCTGGGCTGGCACAACGTGCCCACCATCATTCTCGCCATCGCGCTGGCCTTCTTCTTCGGTTACGCGCTGAGCATGCGCGGTGTGCTCCGCGCCGGCGTCGGCTTCAAGCAGGCGCTCAAGGTCGCGCTGGCAGCCGACACCGTCTCGATCACCGTCATGGAGATCATCGACAACGGCGTCATGCTCGCCGTGCCCGGCGCCATGGACGCCGGGCTGAACACCCCGCTGTTCTGGGGCGCGCTCGCCTTCGCCTTCCTGATCGCCTTCCTGGTCACCATGCCGGTGAACAAGTGGCTGATCGGCAAGGGCAAGGGCCACGCGGTCGCCCACGCCTACCACCACTGAGCACAGAGGAGAAGCCCATGACCACCCACGCGCTCGTGCTCCAGCAGCGCGAACTCGCACCAGGCGCCGTCGAACTCCGGTTCCACATCGCCGGACCGGACGGCGCACCGGTGACCGAGTTCGATTCGGTGCACGACAAGCGGATCCACCTGATCGTCGTCCGCCACGACCTGACCGGGTTCTGGCACGTGCACCCGGCCGAGCTGGGTGGCGGGACCTGGAGCGCCCACCTCACCCTCCCGGATCCGGGGCGGTACCGGGTCTTCGCCGACATCGCGCCCACCGGCGCCGAGCCGACCACGATTTCGGCTGACCTGCTGGTGACCGGCAAGTCACGACCACGGCCGCTCCCCGAGCCGGGCCGCGTTTCGGCCGTCGGCGCCTACGAAGTCGAACTCGACGGCGAACTGGAACCGGGCACGCACAGCCCGCTCACGCTCACCGTCCGGCGGGACGGGCAGCCGGTCACCGATCTGCAGCCCTATCTCGGCGCCTACGGCCACCTCGTCGCCCTGCGCACCGGCAGCCTCGACTACCTGCACGTCCACCCCGACGGCCAGCCCGGCGACGGGGTCACCGCGGCGGGCCCGGACATCGGCTTCCACGCCGCCGTCGGCGCCGCGGGGACGTATCGCCTGTTCCTCGACTTCCGCCACCACGACACCGTCCACACCGCACAGTTCACCGCCACCACCCGCTGAACCGTCCCGCGGCGGCCGGTAATCTCGGGGCCGACCAAGGAAAGCGAGCCAGCATGCACCTCACCGGCACCCGTGCGGTCGACGACGAGCACTACGGCGAACTGACGATCCGCACCAGTGACGAGCGCGACGTGGTCGAGGTTTCCGGAGTGCGGGTCCCCACCGTGGTCCTCCGGCGGTCGCCCGGCGTGGAGCCGAACAAGTTCGTGCCGATCGGCACGCGGAAAGCCCGTCACCTAACCATGACCGTCAATGGCACCGGGGCCGAACTGCGGCCCGGCCCCGGCAGGCTGACGCGGCGCTCGTACCGGATCGAACTGACCCTCGCCGGCACGCACTACAAGTTCACGCCGGACATCAACGACGACATGCTCCTCACCCGCGACGGCACGAAGATCGCCTCGTTCACCCTGAACGACGACGGCGAGTTCTTCGTGCACTGGGATTCCGACGGTGCCCAGCCCGCCGACGCCGCGATCGGCTACGCGCTGTCCGCGGCCTTCGGCACCAGCACCACGGGCATCTTCACCGTCCTGCTGCACGGCTCCGAGAACCTGCCCTAGCCACGCGTTCACAGCCGGGAGAAAAGTGGCTGTGGTGGAGGCAGCCGCCCACTCGAGTCCGCGCATTGGGCGGAAATCCGCGCGGCTGTGGCAGGCAGGAAAGGGGCCAGCTGCTCACCGAGCACCCGGCAAGCCTCGTGCAAAGTGCCGAGAGCGGCGTCCAGTTCGGCGTCGCGGCCCTGCTTGGCCAGTTGCCACGGGCGGACCTGCTCGACGTACCGGTTGGCCTCCTCGACGATGGTCCAGACCGCCGCGGTGGCGCGGCGGAAGTCGAACTCGGCGAGTCCACTGTGGACAATCTCCGCCGCGTCCCGGCAGGCGGTGGTCAGGCGTTCGGCACCCACCGGATCGCCCGCCACGGGCGGGTGGCCATCCCGGTAGCGGTGGATCATGCTGACCACCCGGTGCACAAGATTCCCCAAGCCGTTCGCCAGGTCCTCGTTGGCGCGCGCGATGAGCCGGTCGCGGGTGAAATCGGTGTCGCCGGTGCGCGGGACTTCGCGCAGCAGCCACCACCGCACCGCGTCACTGCCGTACTCACCCGCGAGCGCGACCGGGTCGATCACGTTCCCGGTGGACTTGCTGATCTTGCGGCCGTCGATGGTGAGGTAGTCGTGCACCAGGATGTCGGTCGGCAGCGGCTCACCGGCGGACAGCAGCATCGCCGGCCAGTAGACGGCGTGGAAGCGCAGGACTCCCTTGCCCGCCAAGTGAACGCGGCGTTCGTTGCCGGCCCACCAGCGCTGGTAGTCCGGGTCGCCGGTGCCATAACCGAGGCTGGTGATGTAGTTGCCCAGCGCGTCCCACCACACGTAGATCACCTGCCCGGGGTCACCGGGCACCGGGATGCCCCAGCCGCGGGCGCGCTCGTGTGAACGGGAAATGCTGAAATCCTGCAATCCGGTCTTGAGAAGACCGAGCACTTCGTTGCGGCGCGCGGCCGGTTCGATCCGCAGGCGGCCACTGGTGATCAAGTCGTGCAGTTGGTCGCCATAGCGGGACAGGCGGAAGAACCAGTTCTCCTCGGCCACCCGCTGCGGCTCGGTGTGGTGCTCGGGGCAGCGGCCGCCCGGGAGTTCCGCCGGTGGATAGAACTGTTCGCACTGCACGCAGTACAGGCCTTCGTAGTACTTGCGGTAGAGGTCACCGGCGGCCGCGCACGCTTCCCAGAAGCGCTCCACCCCACGCCGGTGCCGGGGGTCGCTGCTGGTGCGGATGAAGTCGTCGAAGGACAGGCCCAGCGGCTCGCGCAACGCCTCGAACGCGGCGGCGTTGCGGTCCACCAGTTCCCGGGTCGGCACGCCTTCCGCCTCGGCGGCGAGCACGTTCTTCAGCGAGTTGTCGTCGGTGCCGGTGAGGAACCGCACCTGGTCACCGCGCCGGCGGTGGTGGCGGGCGAGCACGTCGGCCTGCACCAGTTCGAGCGCGAACCCCAAGTGGGGACGCGCGTTGACGTACGGAATCGTGGTCGTCACGTAGAAGGGCATCGGAACCTCCTGGGAAGAAACCCGGGGCTCACGCCTGCGCCGAGGCCCCGATTTCGGGGACCTCGGACTTTCATCCGTCCAGCATCAGCGGCCCCGCGAGCGGGGCATCATCTCCACGGACGGCGAACACATGGCCACGAAGCTAGCAGCCATCCCCCGCCCCCGCACCGGATTTTCGGTCATCACGGCGCCAATGCCTTCAGGCACAGGGTTTCCACTGCCTGAAGCACCTCGTCGATCGTGTGTCCGTCAGGTGGGTCGAGCAGCGCGCCGTGCAGCTGTGCCTCCACGCCCTGAACCAGCAGGATCGCGGTGAGGTCCGGGGCGGGCTCGCCCAGGCCGAGGCGGCGCAGGTGGAACTCGACCTCGGCGGCGACGCTCCGCTGCACCTCGCGCAGCTGGGCGGCGGTTTCCACCGGCCGCGGCGCCTGGTCGTACAGCAGCCGGTGCATCCGCGGCTGGGCCAGGTGCAGCGCGGCCAGCGCCGTCACCAGCGTGTGGATGCAGTCGGCCAGCGGCGGCCGGTCGCGGCGCAGTCCCTCGCTGAGCCGCGCGAGTTCGGCCACCGCGTGCCGCACGTGCTGCTCACCGATGGCGTAGAGCAACGCGTCCTTGTTCGGGAAGTACTGGTAGAGCGAGCCGATGGACACGCCGGCGCGCTCGGCGATCCCGTTGGTGGTCGCCTTGGTGTACCCGTCCCGCTCGAAGAGCTGGGCGGCGGCTTCCACGATGGCGTCGTAGGTCTCCTGGGACCGCACCTGACGTGGCCGTTTGCGGGGTGTTGCTGCTGGGGCCACGGCGGTCCAATGCGAGTCGATACTGAGGATTGCTCACATTCTAGCCCGGTGCACGGCGGGCTCGGCTGACCGAGCCCGCCGTGACGGATCAGACGTCGTACTCGTAGAGGTAGGCGTTCACGCTGTTGCCGCTGTTGTACTGCGAAGTGAACGACTTGCGGTTCCCCTTCGGGCAGGCGGCCGGGCTGAAGTAGGTGTTGCCGTTCGGCCAGATCGCCTTCACCTTCGCGCACTGGCCGTCCGACGCGGTGTCTTCCACCCAGCCGCTGATCCGCACCCGCCCGCTGGAGCACTGCACTTCCCAGTACGCCTTCGCGCCGGAGGTGCTCGGGGCGAACGTCTGCCCGCAGGTGCCCAGCACGGTGATCGGGCCACTCGATTCCGTGGCGTCGGCGCTCGCCGTCGGTGCCACGGCGACGAGCGCGGCGCTTGCCGCCGCCACGGCGGAACCGACGATGGCGCCACGAATCGCACGAGTAACAGCCATGTCAAAAACCCTCCCAGTCGAGCCGGCCAAGGTGCCGGCCGTAGGAGGAATTCTGGCCACCGCCAGGGTTGACGGATATTGGCTTCGCCACCATGGCGGTTCCGCCACCCGGCACCGGTACCCCGGGTACCCCTCGCGCGCCTCAGCCGCCCCCGCCGCCACTCGGGGTGAGGCCCACCCTGGTGGCGGCGACCGCCGCGCCGACCCGTGACGAGACCCCCAGCTTGAGCAGGATCCGGCTGACGTGCGCCCGCACCGTCCGCTCGCCGATGCCCAGCTCACGGGCGATTTCCCGGTCCGTCCTGTCGCCGGTGAGCAGCACCAGCACCTCGGTTTCCCGAGCGCTGAGTGCCGCGATGGATGCTCCCGGTTGTGCACGCATGTCCGCTGCCCCTCATCTCCGCGGCGGCCCTGGCGACAGCGCCGGGCCAGCGTCCGACCCCCTGTCTACCAATTTCCCGCCACCGGGATACCGCCACTAGGGCAATTCACCGTTCCGGTGCCACCGAACGGTTTCTCCGCCCGGCCGGGCGGAAAATATCCGGCGTCACCGTCCACAACGGAGGCCGGTGTGGTGGAATAGGCCATGCTGTTCCGCCAGCTCGAATACTTCGTCGCGCTCGCCAGGGAGCGGCATTTCGCCAGGGCGGCGGAAGCCTGTTACGTGTCCCAGCCCGCGCTGTCCGAGGCCATCCGCAAGCTCGAGCGCGAACTCAAGGTGCCGCTGGTGCGCCGGGGCCACGCCTTCGAAGGGCTGACGCCCGAGGGTGAGCGGCTGGTGCTGTGGGCGCGGCGCATCCTGGCCGACCACGACGCGCTCAAGCAGGAGGTCACGGCGCTGCAGACCGGTCTCACCGGCGAGCTGCGGCTCGGCGTGATCCCCGGCGCGTCGAGCACCGTCGCGCTGCTGACCGATCCGTTCTGCGCCGAGCACCCGCTCGTGCGCGTCCAGCTGGAGACCAGCCTGCGCTCGGCGAGCATCACCGAGGGCATCCGCCGGTTCGAGCTGGACGCGGGCCTCATCTATCCGGACGGGCAGGACCTCACCGGCCTGCGGGTGGTCCCCCTGTACGACGAGCAGCACGTGCTCGTCGCCGGTGGTGACCTCCTCACCGGCCGGTCGGAGACGATCAGCTGGGCGGACGCGGTGGAGCTGCCGATGTGCCTGCTGCACCGGGGAATGCGTGGCCGCCAGCTGATCGACGAGGCACTGGCGGCCAGGTCGCTCGCGCTCACGCCGCGACTGGAGGCCGACTCCGTGGTCACGCTGCTCGCGCACGTCGGGACCGGCCGCTGGGCGAGCATCGTGCCGCGGTCCTGGATCCGGATGCTGCGCCTGCCCGCCGGCGCGTCGGTGCTGCGGCTGGCGGATCCGGCCGTGACCGCCACCGTCGCGCTGGTCACCAGCGCCGCCGAACCCGGCTCGGTGCTGACGCGCGCACTGGTCAACACCGCGCAGCACACCCGGATCACCGAAGCGCTCGGCTGAACCCAGTTCACGCGGCGGGCTTTTCCAGTCGCACCACGATGCCCTTGGACGTCGGCGTGTTGCTGATGTCGGCGACGCTGTCGAGCGGCACCAGCACGTTGGTCTCCGGGTAGTACGCCGCCGCCGAGCCCTGCGCCGCCGGATAGGCGACCACCCGGAAGCCTTCGGCCCGGCGCTCGGTCCCGTCGTGCCACACGCTGACGATGTCCACCAGTTCCCGGTCCTCGAAGCCGAGCGCGCTGAGGTCGTCCGGATTGACCAGCACCACCCGGCGGGCGTCGTGAATGCCCCGGTACCGGTCGTTCATCGCGTACGGAATGGTGTTCCACTGGTCGTGCGAGCGCAGCGACTGGAGCACCAGGTGCCCTTCGGGCGCCCGCACCATGGTGAACTCGTTGCGGGTGAACACCGCTTTCCCGCTCGGCGTGGGGAAAACCCCGCGGTTGACCGGATTCGGCAGCGCGAACCCGCCGGGTTCGGCGACCCGCCGGTTGAAGTCCTCGAAACCCGGGACCACCCTGGCGATCCGGTCGCGGATCGTCCCGTAGTCGGCTTCGAATTCCGTCCAGGGAAGGGAAACCGTGTCGCCCAGCACCCGCCGGGCGAGGCGGCAGATGATCGCCACCTCGCTGAGCAGCTGTTCCGATGCCGGGGCCAGCCGTCCCCTGGACGCGTGCACCTCGCTCATCGAATCCTCGACCGTGACGAACTGCTCGCCGGAAGCCTGCACGTCCCGGTCGCTGCGGCCCAGCGTCGGCAGGATCAGCGCGGTTTCCCCGCACACGGTGTGCGAACGGTTGAGCTTGGTGGAGATCTGCACGGTGAGCCGGCAGCGCCGCATCGCGGCCTCGGTCACGGCGCTGTCCGGCGTGGCACGCACAAAATTCCCCGCGACACCGACAAAAACCTTCGCGTGCCCGTCACGCATGGCCCGGATGGCACCGACCGAGTCGAGGCCGTGCTCGGCGGGCGGGGTGAAGCCGAACTCGGCGCCGAGCGCGTCCAGGAAGCTCTGGGGCATCCGCTCCCAGATGCCCATCGTGCGGTCGCCCTGCACGTTGCTGTGCCCGCGCACCGGGCACACGCCCGCGCCCGGCCTGCCGATGTTTCCGCGCAGCAGCAGGAAGTTGACCAGCTCGCGAATGGTGGGCACGCCGTGCTTGTGCTGGGTCAGCCCCATCGCCCAGCACACGATGATCTTCCTGCTGCCCAGCACCCGCTCGTGCAGCCGCTCGATTTCCGCGTGCGTCAGGCCGGTGGCGGACAGCACGTCGTCCCACTGGATCGACCGGGCGTGCTCGGTGAAGGCGTCGAACCCGGTGGTGTGCGAGCGGATGAACTCGTGGTCCAGCACCTGCCCCGGGGCGTTGTCCTCGGCCTCCAGCAGCATGCGGTTGAGCGCCTGGAACAACGCCAGGTCACCACCGGGCCGGATCTGCAGGAACTGGTCGGCGATCGCGGTCCCCCGGCCGAGCACACCGCGCACGTTCTGCGGGTTCTTGAACCGCATCAACCCGGCCTCCGGCAGCGGGTTGACCGCGACGACCTGACCGCCGTTGCGCTTGGTCCGCTCCAGCGCGGAGAGCATGCGCGGGTGGTTGGTCCCGGGGTTCTGCCCGACGACGAAGATCAGGTCCGCCTGGTGGATGTCGTCCAGCGACACGCTGCCCTTGCCAATGCCCAGGGTTTCCTGCAGCGCGGCGCCGCTGGACTCGTGGCACATGTTCGAGCAGTCCGGCAGGTTGTTGGTGCCGAAGGCGCGGGCGAACAACTGCAGCAGGAACGCGGCTTCGTTGTTCAGCCGCCCGGAGGTGTAGAACAGCGCCTCGTCCGGGGAGGCCAGGCCGCGCAGTTCGGCGGCCAGCAGGCCGAACGCCTCGTCCCAGCCGATCGGCTGGTAGTGCGTGGCGCCGGGCCGTTTGACCATCGGCTCGGTCAGCCGTCCCTGCTGGTTCAGCCAGAGGTCGGACTTCGCGTCCAGTTCGGCGATGGGGTGCTGCCGGAAGAACTCCGCGGTGACCCGGCGGGTGGTGGCCTCGTCGTTGACGTGCTTGGCACCGTTCTCGCAGTACTCGTTGCGGTGGCGGCGGCCCGGTTCCGGCCAGGCGCAGCCGGGGCAGTCGATGCCGCCGGCCTGGTTGAGGTTCAGCAGGGTCAGCGCGGTCCGCCGGGGCGTGTTCTCGGCCAGCGAGTACCCGAGCGCGTGCGCGACCGCCGGAACTCCGGCCGCCCAGGTCTTGGGCGGGGTGACGGACAGGTTGTCGCTGGGGTCGTCGAGCGTGGTCATGGTCCGTCCAGCCTTCGCCACGGCCGCTGGCGTGTCCAAGCGGTTGCTTCGACCACCCGATAAGCGCTGCCTATCAAGCCACGTCAGCCGACCGGCCAGGCGTCGTGCTGACGGAGGTGCTGCGGAACATCGAGTCGCGAATGGACAAAATTGCCCGGCTTCGGGAAGCTTTGCTCGGCTATTGGGATTCGACCGCCAAGCAGGGGCCCACCCCGGCTCTTTAGTGTGACTACGGCGAAGAACCCCTTGTCAAGGCTGGGGAGAGTACCTTGACAAGGGGTTCTTCGCCGTGTTTTTGGCTTTGGGCCGGGATGGGGAAGGGGGAGTTTGGGTGGGTATTTGGTTGTGGTGTCCGGCTCTCGGTTTGGCTGGTGGCGGGCGCTTTTTGTGAGGATGGCTACTGGTGGGCAACCTTTGCGCGGTCGGGCTGCTGGTGGGCGCCTCTTGGGGTCGGGTTGCTGGTGGGTGCCCGGCGGGCGCGTGAGGTGTCACGAATGTGGCTTTCGAGACGTTGAGTGTCTCGAATGTGGCTTTCGTGACAGCCCGGCGGGACACGAATGTGGCTTTCGGGGCGGAATTCGCCCCGAAAGCCACATTCGTGTTCTCCGGCCGCTGGATCAGGTGTCGGTGGTCCAGTCCATGTGGTCGATCCAGTGCGCAAAGAGAGCCCGCTCCCCCAGTACCTCCAACTGGGGCGCCTCCGCGAGTGGGCGGCGCCGGCTGAGCACGAGCAGGAGGTCGGTGGCCGGGCCGCGGACGGCCACGTCGGCCTTGGTGTGCGAGTGTTCCAGCGCGACCCGGTCCGGTTCGCGGCGGGCCAGCCACTCGCCCGCCGCGTCGGTGGTGTGGAAGTGCAGGGTCTGGCCGTCACCGCGCATCGCCTTGGCGAAGTCCGGCTTGTTCTCCCAGTAACCACGCGAGGTCATGGTGTCCAGCCAGTCTTCGATGGCCCCGGCCGCGTGTTCCGGCTCCAGCTCGTAGTCCTTGCCGAGCGCCGCGGCGGCGTCCGCGCGGTGCACGGAGATCTCACCGAACAGGCGCCGCGACCAGAACGGTACGCCCGCGTCGGCGCCGGACGGATCCCAAACCGGCGTGTCGTCGGTGACCGAGTCGAAGGCCTGCTTGGCCTCGGCGGCGCCGTCGTTCAGCCAGGTGCGCCATTCGGCCGAATCGGCCGGCGCCGGGACGTAGCCGGCGAACGCGTCGCTCGGGTCGGTCATCCGCCCGCCCACCAGCATGGTGACCATGCGCTGCGTCGCGCCGACGTGGTCGACCAGGTCGGCCAGTGTCCATTTAGGACAAGTCGGCACCGGGGCCGACTCGTCCTGGTTGTCTACCCATTCGGCCAGTGTTCTCGTCTGCTCGACCACGGCAGTCAAATACGCGGACGTGTCCATCGCTGCCCCTCCAGGTGGCTCCGGTAGCGCGGCCAGACTACTCCGCGCCACCGCGATCAGGCGAGCTTGAGGCGCAACGGCAACGAAGCCCACGACCGCAGCGTGTTGTTGAGGTGCCTGCGTGGTGGCGCCGCCGGTTCGACGTGCTCGATCGGGCGGGCGAGCGCGGTGAGCACCGCTTCGGCTTCGAGGCGGGCCACGTGCTGGCCGACGCACTGGTGAACAGGTAACGCGGGGCCGGAACCAGCGCGAAGTTGTTCCTGGGCCCGCCGATTCCGACCAAGTCGCCCTCGCGCAGCGAATCGCGGACGCAGGCCGCGCCACCGCGGCTCGCCGGTTCGCGCAACACCGCCACCCGGTACGAGTGGGCGTCCCACCGGTCACCGCACAACGAGTACTGGCGGGTGATTCCGTTGGGCAGCACCAAATCGATGTGCGCGCCGGGCGCCCAGTCCGGCAGCCGCCCGCCCGCTGGCTCTGAACGACGTTGGTCACCGGCTACCTCCCGACGGTTCCGAGAAGGAAGGATGCGAGCCGGTGCGCTGGCTTCAGAAGGGCATTCTCAATGATTGGAAGCCGAGCACACGCGAGAGCGCCCTCGCCGCCGTCCGCAGCACCGGGACCCGGCCGTCCGGGTCACGCGCGAGCAGGCCGTGCGCCACCAGTTCGGCGACCAGCCGGGACGTGGTCGCGACCGGCAGGTCCGCCACGCGGGCGAGGACCGACTCGCCCGTGGGGAACCTGGGCATGTGCGGCAGTGTGCCCGGGAAACCGTCCCGAGGTCAGTCGCGGCGCGCGGCCCAGACCCTGCGTTCGGTGCGGAGCGCCAGGTCAGCGCGGTGCAGGAGGCTCTGCGGGCCGGTGGTGTCGAGCAGCCGGTCGAACGCGGCGAGGTCGTCCGCCGCGAGGCCATCGGCCACGGCGCCGCGAAGGCGCCGCAGCACGTTCAGGGCGTAGTGGCCGATCGCCTCGTTGCGGGACGCCTCGATTTCGATGGCGACGGTGAGCTTGTCGGCCACGGTGAAGCCGGCGGTGCTCAGCAACGGACCCCAGTCGGCACCGCGGTGGGGCACGGCGTGGGCGCGGTCGGCCACGGCGTGGGCACGCTCTTCGAGACCGGGCCGGTCGGCGGGGGCGTTCTCGGGCAGGAACCGGGGCAGGCCAGCCAGCTCGACGACGGCGAACAGGCCACCGTCCGCCAGCAGCTCGCGGACGGTGCGCAGGGCCCGATCGGGGTCGGCCATGTGGTGCATGGCGGCCGACGCCCACACGAGGTCGGGCGTGCCGAGGTCGGGCCAGGTCGGGGCGTCGAGGTCGGCCAGCACGGTGCCCACCTGGTCTTCGACACCACGGGCGCAGGCCTTCTCCCGCAGCCGCTCCAGGTGTTCCGGCGAGGCGTCGACCGCGGTGACCTGCGCCTCCGGGAAGCGCTCGAGCAATGCGAAGGTGCCCGCGCCCGTACCGGCGGCCAGGTCGACGATCTGCCGCGGGCCGCTCGTCAGCGGCAGCCAGCTGACGATGGCGGCGAGGTGCTCGGCGAGGACTTCGGCGTCCAGGTCGAGGATCTCCGCCTGTCCGTGGTGGTGGTGCTGGTGGGTGTGTGTCATACGACCACACTAGGCACGGAATGCTTCAAAGGCATACAACCTTGCGATTCGCGCAAGACGATGACTCCCCGCGTTGCCGGGCACGCAAGTCAGTCGCTCTCCGCGTGGTCGTGCTCGCGATGCCCACGCCGGGCGTCGCGGTCGAAGATGAACAGAATCTCGCAAGGACGACCCTCGGCGCCGAGCGCGTGCGGCATCATCGTCGGGAACTCGGCGGCCTGGTTGGTCTCGATGCGGAAGCGGCGCTGCCCCAGCATCAGGATCGCGGTGCCGGACAGCACCACGAACCATTCGCGGCCCGCGTGGGCGCGCATCTTGGCGGGGTCGTCGGGCGGCGGCCCGCTCAGCCGCCGCCGCATGACGCTCATCGCCGGGTCCGCCTTGATCGGCCAGCTCAGCCCGTGGGGACCGTGGGTCATCGGATTGATGACCACGTCGTCGGCGGCGTTCTCGACGAGCTGGTCGAGCGTGGTGTCCAGGGCGCGGGCCAGGGTGACGAGCTGGTCCAGCGCCAGGCGCCGCCTGCCGTTCTCGATCCGGCTCAACGAGGACTGGCTGAGGTGGGCGCGCGTGGCCAGTTCCTCCAGCGACAGGCCTTGCGCGACCCGCAGCGCACGAATGCGTTTGCGCACGAGGCCTTCCAGTGCACCCTCTTCTTGCGTCATGAGCAACATCCTATGCCCTGAACGCAAGCCGCGCCTACCGTCGGGCCCATGACCAACAACCCACCGGACGCACGTCAGCTGCGCACCATCCTGATCACCGTCTCCATCGCGCTGATGGCCGTGATCGCGTCGGTGACCGGGCTCAACGTCGCCCAGACCCACCTGGCCGTCGAATTCGGCGCCGCGCACGACACGGTGCTGTGGATCATCAACAGCTACACCCTGACCCTGGCCGCGCTGCTGCTGCCGCTCGGCGCGATCGGTGACCGGCTCGGCCGCAAACCCATGCTGGTCGCCGGGCTCGGCATCTTCGGCGCCGCCAACCTCCTGGCGGCCATGGCCCCGACCGCGGAAGTGATGATCGCGGCCCGCGTGGCGGCCGGAGCCGGCGCCGCGATGATCATGCCGATCACCCTCGCCGTGATCACCTCGACCTTTCCCGACGAGCAACGCGGGAAGGCGATCGGCGTGTGGACCGGCGTCGCCGGGGGCGGCGGCGTCCTGGGCATGTTCCTGTCCGCGCTCCTGGTCGACGTCGCGGACTGGCGCTGGCTGTTCGCGCTGCCGCTCGCGCTGGTCGCCGTGGCACTGGGCCTGACGCTGAAGGCGGTGCCCGACTCGCGTGAGCGCTCGGCCCATCCGTTCGACACCGTCGGCGCGCTGACGTCGTCGGTTGCCGTGGCCGGTCTCATCTTCGTGCTGCAGGAAGGGCCCGAACGCGGCTGGACCGCACCCGCGACCCTGCTCAGCCTCGCCATCGGCCTCGCCGCCGGTATCGGTTTCGTGGCCTGGGAACTGCGCCGCCGGGACGCGTCGCTGCTGGACGTCCGCCTGTTCCGGGAGCGCGGGCTGGCCGGCGGCTCGATCACGCTGCTGGCGGTCTTCGGGGTGCAGGCGGGCATCGCCGTGGTCCTGTTCCCGTTCTTCCAGGCGGTGCTCGGCTGGTCGGGCCTGGTGTCCACGGCGGCCATGATGCCGATGGCCCTGATGATGATGCTGACCTCCGGGCTGGCGCCCAGGATGGCCGCCCGGATCGGCGCCCGCGCGACCATGACCGCGGGCATCGCACTGGCCGGGGCGGGTCTGGCGCTGATGGCGCTGTTCGTTTCCGCGGCGGACGGCTACCTGTCGATCCTGCCGGGCATGCTCGCCATGGGCATTGGCATGGGCCTGTCGATGACGCCGTCCACCGAGGCCATCACCGGTTCCCTGCCGCCGGAGAAGCAGGGCGTCGCCTCGGCGCTCAACGACATCACCCGCGAGTTCGGCACCGCGCTCGGCGTGGCCATGCTGGGCGCACTGGTGGCCGCGGGCTACCGGGGCGCGATCGACGACCGGCTGCACGGCATTCCCCAGGACGCGGCGGACATCGCCCGCGAAGGCATCGCCAACGCCGCTGCTGTCTCGGACAGCGCCGGCGGGCACGCGCAGCAACTCGTCCACGCCGCCCAGGAGTCCTTTGTGGACGGATGGCAGCAGGCCATGTGGGCGGGCGTGGCCGTCCTGGGCGCGCTGCTCGCCTACATCGCGCTGCGCGGCCCGAAGAACCCGGCGGTGGTGGCGGAACCGGCCCTCAGCTCGGCTGATCGCTGAGGGTGAGCACCACCTTGACGTCGTCCCGCCGGGTGGTGAAGGCGGTGGCCGCTTCCGCCAGCGGCACCCGGCGGGTGATCACCCCGGCCAGCCAGGCCGGGTCCGCCTTGGCCAGTGCCTCGGTGGCGAGCCGGTAGTGGCGGAGGTTGGCGTTGACCGAGCCGAACACCACGTCGTTCTCCAGCACGATGGCCCGGTTCAGCGCACCGGCGTCGATCTCGAACCGCCTGCCTCCCGAGGAGACGCCGGTCAGGCAGACGATGCCGCAGGCGGCGTTGCGGCGCATCGCGTCCAGCACCACCGGACCGGCGCCGGTGGCCTCGACGATGACGTCCGGCCGGATCCGGTCGGCGACGTCGTCGAGGCCCCGGTGGTGGTACGTCGCGCCGAGGCCGGTGACCAGTTCCGGCTTGGGACCGTCGGTCACCTGGTCGAGCACGTGCACGTCGAGATCGGCACCGGCGCGCTGGGTGGCCAGCAGCGCGGCCAGCAATCCGATCGGCCCGGCACCGGTGACCAGCACGCGGGCGGGCTCGAACCAGGAACGGGCGCCGATCCGGTCGATCTGCTCCCAGGCCTTGGCCACCACCGAGGCGGGCTCCACGAGCACGCCCAGCTCACCGAGTTCGTCGTCGACGCGGACGGCGTAGTCCGCGTCGACAGTCCACCGTTCACTGGCGTAACCGTGGTGGCCCTTGATGCCGCGCTCGGTGTAGCGGCCGTTGCGGCACATGTCGAACTCACCGTGCGCGCAGGCACCGCAGGGTTCGGGGTCCGGCCTGCGCACCACCCCGGCGACCAGGTCGCCCGGCCGGAACCCGCTCCCGGTGGGTGCCTGCCGCACGCGGCCGAGCGATTCGTGTCCGAGCACCAGCCGGTGGCCGGTGCCGGGCGCCTCGCCGTATTCACCGGCGACGATGTCCTTGTCGGTACCGCACACCCCGACGGCGATCCCGTCCACCAGCAGGTCACCCGGACCGGGTTCCGGTTCGGGCAGTTCGCTCACCTCGAGTGAGTCCCGCTCACCCGGGACGACGGTCAACGCTCGCACGATCAGCGGTTACCCGATTCGCGCTGGCCCATTCGGCACTCCGGCCGGGTGGTTTTCGGCCCGGGTCGCCGGGTAACCGGCAGCCATGACAGCAACACCTTTCGGACCGGGCGCGCATGCCGGTGAGCGAGCCATTCCCGCCGCCGACGCCGGACGTGGTGCGCCCGAACCAGAACCGGGTTTCGGCGTCGAAGGAGAGGACACCAACGCTCCCGAGCAGCCGGACACCTCCGAGCAGCCCGACGAACCCGAGAAGCCCGACGAGCCAGAGGCCCCGGAGTAACAGGAGGTTGACCATGCATCGCGAAAGCGACCTGCACTCGCCGCGCGAGGACGACGAGCTGAAAGCCGAACTCGAGGGCACCCTGCGTTCCGGCGGCCCCACGCGCGCCGACGAAGCACGCGACCCCGAGGGCCCAGCCGACGACGATCCCGAGATCCCACCCCTCGGCGGCGGTACCTGATCACCGCCGGGACACGTCCCGGGCCGCCCGGTCTATTCTTTTGCCGTGGCGACCAGTGGATCGGGCCGATGGCGGCGGCGCACACCGTTGGTCAGCACGGTGACCGCGCTCGCGGCCGCGGTGGTGGTGGCGGTGTCCGGGGCGGCGAAACCGGGTGCTCAGGTGGATTTCCTCCAGTCCGGGCACTGGGTGTTCAATTCAGTGCTGGAGGCGGTTTTCCACCTCGACGGCGCGAGCGGCGCCATCGACGCGCGGGCGGCGATGCCCGGCGCGGCGCCGGGCAGCCAGGTGGTCCAGGGTGAAACCGGCGGCTACGTGGTCGGCGGCAATCGCATCATCGAATTCGGCAAATCCGATCTCGAGGTCAAAAAATCGGTCAGCCCAGGAACGGACGAGCGGCCGGTGGCCATCGAGGTCGCCGGCGGGCCGTACCTGGTGTACCGGCAGGCGGGCCGGATCGTCCGCCTCGGCGACTCGCTGACCACCGTGCCCGCCGGTGGCGCGCTGGGTGAACCGGTGGCCACCAGCGCGGGCTCGGTGTGGGTGCACCAGCCCGCCAGCGGCGCGATCTGCGAACTGGCGCGCGACGCCGACCGGCTGGCCTGCCCGCCCGGCGCCCCCGCCGGGCACACCGGCGGCCTGACCGTGGTCGCCGACCAGCCCGTTTTTGTCGACACCACCACCGACACCGCGCACCCGATCGGCGCGGACGGCCTCGGCCAGGGCACCGCGCTCGGCATCGACGCACCACCGCAGGCCCGGTTCACCGCCACCGACGTGGCGGGCCGGATCGCCGTGCTCGACCCGCCCGGCCACCGGATGCACCTGGTGGACACCGGCCCGGCCAAGTCGCCACCGGTGTCGGTCGACCTGCCCGCCGGGGACTACGCCGAACTCGCCTCCGCGGGGGAGGCGGTGGTGCTGCTCGACCGCGCGAAGAACGCCGTGCTCACCTACGATCCGCGCGGCCAGCTGAAGACCAACGTGCCGATGCCGCCCGGCGAGCCGCGCCTGGCCAGGGGCGAGGATTCCCGGGTCTACGTGGACAGCCACGACGGCGGGCACGTCCTGGTCGTGGCGGGCGACGGCGCGGTGCGGCCGGTCCCGGTCGCCGAGCCGCCGCCACCAGTCGCTCCGCCCCCGCCGCCGCAACCACAGCAGCCGGTGCCGCCGCCGGCCCAGCCGGACCGGCAGCCGCCTGCCCAACCCCAGCGGCAGCAACCAAAACCACCGGCGCAGCAGCAACAGCAGCCGCCCCCGGCGAACCCGGCCAGCCCGCCGGGCGCACCACCCGGTGTCCGGGCCACCGCGGGGAACGCGGCCCTCACGGTGAACTGGGGTGCCGCCGCGCCCAACGGCGGCGCGGTGCGCAACTACCACGTGTCGTGGTCGTCCAGTGCGGGCAGCGGCTCGAAGACCGTCGGCGGCGCGGCCCGCTCGACCACGCTCAGCGGCCTGGCCAACGGCACCACCTACACGATCACCGTGACCGCGGAGAACGTGGCTGGCCGCGGTTCCGGCGCCGCGACCAGCGGTACGCCCATCGCGCCGGAGCGGTCGATCACGCTGTCCCGCGGCTCGTCGGTGACCACCATCGACGACTGCTCGATCCCCGAATGCGCGTACATGCGCATCGCCGCGAAGGGGTTCACCCCGGGGCAGTCCTACACGTTCGTGCCGCACGCCACCGCGACCTCCTACCGGGGCGGGTCGTCCACCCGCACCGCCGGACCCGACGGCAGCATCACCTTCGAAGCCTTCCACTTCGACCAGATCGACGAGACCGTGTGGGTCACCGCCGACGGCGTCGAATCCAACCGGATCACCTGGGCCAAGAGCTGACCGCCGTCAGCCCTGGCCACCGGCCGGGTGGTAGGCGAGGAGTTCCCAGCTGTGCCCGTCCGGGTCGTCGACGGCCCGGTTGTACAGCCAGCCGATGTCCTGCGCCTCGCGTGGCTCGGTGCCGCCCGCGGCCAGCGCCGCGTCGGCCAGTCGGTCCACTTCTTCCCGCGAACCGGCGGCCAGCGCGCTGATCACCTCGATCGGACCGTCCGATGTGGACCGCTTGGTGAAGGTCGCGAACGTCTCGCGGGTCATCAGCTGCACCACGATCGCGTCGGCGAACACCACCTGGGCCGAGGTGTCACCGGTGAAGTCCGGGTTGATCGTCCCGCCCATCGCGGTGTACACCTTCTTGCTCACCTCCAGGTCGGAGACCGGCAGGTTGAGGTAGATCTGCGTGATGGCCATGGCGAATCCCTTCGAGAACGCTGGTGCGCCGGGTGTTCCGGCGTCACCACGAACCTAGGACCGCACCGCGACGTCGGTCTTGTACAGGAGCGACAGCACCTCGTCGTCGTCGGCTCGCCGGAGCTGGGAGGCCGTGCGCCCGGTGAACCTCGTCAGGGAGCGCGCCAGGTGCGGCTGGTCGTGGTACCCGGCGCGCTGCGCGACCTCGACCGCCGCCACGCCCTGCCCCAGCAGCAGCACGGCCTGCCTGACGCGCTCGATCTGCCGGATCGCGCCCTGGGTCAGGCCGGTCGCCGCGGCCACCCGCCGCTGCACCGAGCGCGGGGTGACCAAGGTGGTCGTGTCACCCCGGAGCACCTCGGTGACCAGTGGGTCGCGCACCAGCAATCCGGCGCGCACCAGGCGATCCACGAAGACGTCGGCGTTGCCGAAGGTCGGCGTCTCCCATTCCTCGCCCTGCAGGACGAACGAGCGGGCCGTGGTGTGCGGACTCGACACGGCGGTGTCGACCAGCTTCGAGACCGGCATCGGCGCCAGGAACGCGCCGTGCCGGAAGATGATCCCGATCGTTTCACCCGTGGCCGGGCCCAGGTCCAGCACCGTGGGGCCCGTCTCGGGGCCGCGGACCGCCACGTGCGTCTCGCCCTGGCCTCGCCACACGACGATCTCCCAGTTGGAATTCGCGACGGACCGCATCCGCGCCGGGACCGGACCGGCGACCTCACCAGCCCGGTAGATCCGCTCCACGTACGGGGAATCGGACGGACACTGCTCGACACCGACCCGATCGAGGCTCACGGCCACGAAACTAGCGGATGATCTCGGCCCGCGCGCGCTCGTTCGGGGTCGCGATGTCCCAGAACCGGACCGTGCCCCGCGCCTCGCGATACACGCCCGTACCACCGGTGATGGCCATGTCGAGCGGGTTCGCGCCCTTCACCCAAAGCGATTGCAGGGTCACCGAGCCCTGCTCCAGTTCCATCGTGAGCACGCATTGGGCGGTGACCTTGTCACCGTCGATGTGCAGGACCTGACACGAACCGCCACCGCGGCCGACCCGGCGGCCGTCCACCGTCGCGCTGCCGGAGTAGACGTCCATGTCCCCCAGGCTCACCCCGGGCCGGTCGAGATCGAGGGCGGCGTACTGCTCGTTCTCCACCTTGAGTTCGAGGACTTCGACCTGCTCGGCGCCAGGGGTTTCCGCGTCGCTCGGGCTGGCGCCGCACCCGCTGACCGCCACGGCGGCGAGCGGCACAACGGCGAGGATCTGGAGAACCGCCTTGGCGCGGGTGTTGTTCTTGGGCATTCGGACTCCTCGAGCGATGGCGTGGCTGCGTCACCCCCAGCGTCACCGACCCCGTTCGATGCTGTCCAAGACCAAAAACCACATCTGTTCATAACACTCGGGGTATGTATTCGCTGCTTGAAATTTTCAAGCGCGCATGACAAGCCCAAGCAAGTTGATCGAGGCGAAAGGGGCCGCCATGGCCGATGCCACCAGGAGCGTGCGGCCCGCCTGGGTCGATGACGACCTGTTCCCGTTCGAAAGCCGTTTCATCGAAATCGACGGGCACACCGTGCACTACGTCGACGAGGGATCAGGGCCTGTACTCCTGCTCCTGCACGGAAATCCGACCTGGTCGTTCCTCTGGCGCGACGTGATCCGCGCGCTGCGCGACGACTTCCGGTGCGTCGCCCTCGACTACCCCGGCTTCGGGCTGTCCACGCCGAAGCCCGGCTACCGCTACCTGCCCGAGGAACACGCGGACGTGGTCACCGGATTTGTCGACGCGCTGGGGTTGAGCGAAGTCACCCTCGTCGGGCAGGACTGGGGCGGGCCGATCGGCCTCGCCGCCGCCGCGCGGCGACCGGACGTCTTCGACCGGCTGGTCCTCGTCAACGCGTGGGCGTGGCCGGTCAACGGCGACCTCTACTTCGAGGCCTTCGCCCGTATCGCCGGCGGTCCCCCGATACGCTTCCTGGCCCGGCGGCTCAACCTGATCGTCAACGCGTTCGTCCCGATGGGGCACCGAAGGCGCAAGCCGACCGCGGCCGAGATGAGCCACTACCGCCGCGCGCTGGACACCCCCGCACGGCGCCAGGCCTGCGCCGTGCTCCCCGGCCGGATCACCGCCAGCCAGGCCTTCTTCACCGAAGTCGAAGCCGGGCTGACCG
Source organism: Amycolatopsis albispora (assembly GCF_003312875.1). NCBI lineage: Bacteria > Bacillati > Actinomycetota > Actinomycetes > Pseudonocardiales > Pseudonocardiaceae > Amycolatopsis > Amycolatopsis albispora. Next base: position 561,307 of record NZ_CP015163.1, on the reverse strand, counting down.
GCCTCGCCCACCTGCCGGCGCTGATCGTGTGGGGCAACGCCCAAATCGGCTTCCGCCCGCGGGAACGCGAACGCCAGGAACAGATCTTCACCAACCACCGGACGGTGATCATCGAGGACGCGGGCCTCTACGTGGAGTCCGACGCGCCCGGCGAGTTCATCGCCGCCCTCCGCGACTGGGCCGCGACGCGGTAGTAGTTTCACTCCCGATCGAGGGGAGCTGACTCCAGTGGCACAGCTACACGTCGGCTGCGCGATGTGGACTCACAAGGCGTGGCCGGGGCGGTTCCTGCCGCCGTCGCTGCCGGTGCGCGAGCGCCTGCGGGCCTACGCGGGCTGGTGCAACGCGGTCGAAGGCAACACCACCTTCTACGCGACTCCCGCCAGGGAAACCGTCGCGACCTGGGCGCAGCAGACCGGTCCCGGCTTCCGGTTCGTGGTCAAGCTGCCCAAGCTCGTCACGCACGAGCGCCGGTTCGCCGGGGTCGAGACCGAGATGCGCGCCTTCCTGGACGCGATCGAGCCACTCGGCGAGCGGGCGGTCCTGTGGACCCAGCTGCCCGGCTCGTTCGGCCCTTCGGACGTCGATGCACTCGGCCGTTTCCTGCGCAGGCTCCCGGCAAACCGCCGGCGTGCGGTGGAGGTGCGCCACCCCGCGTTCTTCACCGACGCCCGCTCGACGTCACTGCTGGAGGGCGCGCTCGCCGACGCGAACGCCGAGTGGGTGCCGTTCGACACCACGGTTTTCTTCCAGAGCCCACCGGCGAGCGAGGCCGAACAGGAGGCCTGGGTCAGGAAACCACGGCTGCCGCGGCGGACGCGCGCACTGACCGACCAGCCGATCGTCCGCTACCTGGGGCGGGACTCGGCGCAGGCGACGGCCGAGGGGTGGCGGCCGTGGACCGAAGTGGTCGCCGCCTGGCTGCGCGAAGGCCGGTCGCCGACGGTTTTTGTGCACACGCCCGACAACAACGACGCACCAGCGCTCGCCCGCCGCTTCCACGACGACGTGCGAGCGCTGGTGCCCGGCCTCGACGCGCTGCCCGAACCGGAGCCGGTCGAGCCGGCGACCCTGTTCTGAGGCGGGGTCAGGAACCGGCGGGCTGGACCCGCTCGAACCGCACCCGGCTCAGCCAGCCGGGGAGGTCGCTGAGCACGTACAGTTCGCCGTGCACGTCGGTGCCGATCGCGGTCGGCTGGGTGGGGAAATTGCCGATCGTGGCGGAGTCGTAGCCGCCGCCGTGCTGGGGGCGCACGGCGAACACGCGGGTCGAGCAGTAGTCGCTCGCGACGTAGGTTCCGCGTGCTTCCGGGGTTTTGGAGCCGCGGTACACCACCCCGCCGGTCACCGAGCAGTTGTCGTTGTAGTGGTCGTATTCGAAGACCGGGTCGGTGTACCGCACGTCCGACCGGCACTGCTGCGGGTCGAACACCGGGGTGCCCTCGCGGCAGGACCAGCCGAGGTTCGCGCCGCCCTGCCACGGGCGGATGTGGTTGATCTCCTCGACCAGGCCCTGGCCGACGTCGCCGATCCACAGCGAGCCGTCGACCGGGTCGATGGAGAACCGCCACGGGTTGCGCAGCCCGTAGACCCAGATCTCCGGCCGCGCGCCCGGCACGCCGACGAACGGGTTGCTGCCGGGCACGCAGTAGGGCTTCGGCCCGCAGGCGCGCTTGACGTCGATCCGCACGATCTTGCCGAGCAGGGTGCCGAGGTTCTGCCCGGCCTTGAACGGGTCGTTGGTGTGGCCGCCGTCGCCGAGCGACCAGTAGAGGTAACCGTCGCGGCCGAACGCCACCTGCCCGCCGTTGTGGTTGCCGTACTCGGCGTGTTCCTGGGTGAGCAGCACCTGCAGCTGGTCGGGAGCGCTGATGGGCACTCGCGCCAGGGTCAGCGCGCCTGCCGGGAGGCTCGTGTAGGCCACGTAGAGCATCCCGGTCCACGCGAAGTCCGGCGCGGGCGTGATGCCGAGCAGGCCGCGCTCGTTGTCCGACGGGTCGATCCGGGCGGTCAGGTCGAGCACCGGCTCGGCCGCGAGCCCGGTGCTCGGGTGGTAGGCGCGGACCGTGCCGTTCTTCTCGGCGATCAGCATGCGGCCGTCCGGCAGCCCGGTGATCGCGATCGGCCGCCGCAGGCCGGAGGCCACCTGCTCGGACACCACGGTCAGCTCGTCAAGCGGCACCGCATGGGGTTGGACGGCACCGGCCGCGGCGGTGCCGGTGGGCGTCGAAGGCAACAACAACGCGGACAGGGCCAGCACGAACAGGGCGGCCAGCACGGTGATCGGGCGACAACGCCGTCGCGACATGGGTCAGCTCCTGGAGGTGGGGGTTTTGGGAGCGCTCCCAACCGTACCGTGGCCGACCGCCCGCAGCCAGCCCCCAACCTCGTCTGGCCCAGCAGGTGCGATCAGATCAGGTAGAGCCACCATTTCTGGCTGGCCGGGCTGCTGGCGTGCGGGCCCGTGCAGTCGTACCGGTATGCCTTGCCCGACAGCACGTACTGGAAACCCGCGGTCCGGCACGCGGACTCCGTGCTGTACCTGGCGTACGGATCCTGCGCGGACGCCGTGCCCGTACCGGCCAGCAGCATGCCCACCGCGGCCGAGGTGACCGCCGCCGTTGTCAGAACTCGCTTCACGAATGTTCCCTCCAGTCGAAGACGATGATCATCCTGCCACCGTTTCATCAGGATTTCATCGGTGGCGGCTAGGGTCGCCGCGGTGAGGCCGATGGCGGAGGCGGAGGCGGGCACGGTCGGCCCGTACCGGGTGCTCGGCGAGCTGGGGCGCGGCGGGATGGGCCGGGTGCTGCTGGCCTCGGGCCCGGACGGGCGGCTGGTGGCGGTCAAGCAGGTACTGGCGGAAGCGCTGACGGACGACGGGTTCCGCGCGCGGTTCGCCCGCGAGGTCGCCGCGTCCCGCACCGTGTCGGGGGCCTACACCGCCGCGGTCGTCGACGCCGACCCGCACGCCGCCGAACCGTGGCTGGCGTCGGTGTTCGTGGCGGGTCCGTCGCTGCGAGAGGCGCTGGACACCGTGGGGCCCCTGCCGGAGGAGTCCGCGCTGCGGCTGGCGGCCGGACTGGCGACCGCGCTGGCAGGCATCCACGCGGCGGGCGTGGTGCACCGGGATCTCAAGCCCTCCAACGTGCTGCTCGCCGAGGACGGGCCCCGCGTGGTCGATTTCGGGATCGCCCGCGCCGCCGACGCCGAAGGCGGGCGCGGTGAGCTGACGCACACGGGATGGCTGGTGGGCTCGCCGGCGTTCGCCTCGCCCGAGCAGGCCGAGGGCGGTGAACTGGGCCCGGCCAGCGACGTGTTCTCACTGGGCATCGTGCTGGCCGTGGCGTGCACGGGCGTGAACCCGTTCGCCGGGCCTTCGACCTGGCACACGCTGAACAACGTGGTGTCCGGCGAACCCGACCTCACCGCGGTGCCCGGCCGGCTGCGCCCGATCGTGGCGAAGTGCCTGGCCAAGGACCCCGCCGCGCGCCCTACGCCGGGCCAGATCCTGGAGCTGGCCGGCGCGCTGGCGCCGTCGGTGCGGCCGTGGCCGGACGCGGTGCACGGCATGATCAACGCGCAGCGCGACCGGGTCGCCGCGCTGGTCGCCCCCGCGCGGCTGGGCACGCCCGCCGGGGACGGCGGCCCGACCGTGGTCCAGCCCGCTCCCTGGCAAGCCCCGCCCGCTTGGCGGCCGAACCCACCCGCCAGCCGCCGGAAGGCCCATCCCGTCGCCGCGGCCGTCGCCGGGTCCCTCGGCGTGGTCACGGCGGGCATGCAGGCCTGGTTCGCGGTGGCCAACGTGGTGCTCAGCGGCCCGCCCGGTGAATGGCCGAGCCTGGTGTGGGTGAACATCCTCGGTGCGCTGGTCACCGCGGTGTGCCTGCTGGTCGCGGCGGGATTCACCTTCGCGCGGGTGCTCGGGGGCGCGTGGACGCTGTGCGCGCTCTGCACGTTGGCCGTGGTGGCGGTTTTTGTGTCCCCGTTGGTGCGAGGCGTGAGTTTCGAGGACCAGCTCCACTTCGCTTTCGCCTTCCACAAAAGCACCGGTGCCGCCGTCGGCCTGACCGTCATCGCCGGTTGCCTGGCCGCGATCGCGGCGGCGATCGCGGCCGGACGCGCTCAGGCCGCGCGGCGCGGGCCGTAGTGCCGTGGTCACAGGGCCCGATCCAGCGCACGGGCGAGTCTGTCCACATCGGACTCGGTGGTGCGCCAGTTGCTGAAGGCAACGCGGAAACCCGGTGTGCCCTGGTAAACGGTCGGCGTGACCACGGCCTCGCCGCTGTCCGCGACCGCCCGGACCAGTGCGTCGACCCGTTCCCGCGTCGGATTGGCGGCGAGGGTGCAGCAGACGACGTTGAGGCGGACCGGCGCCAGCAGTCGCAACCGCGGCTCGTCGGCCACCCACCTGCCCAGCCGAGCGGCCAGCGCGGTGGTGCGCTCGACTATCTCCTGGTGCCCTTCGCGACCGTAGGCGGTCAATGAGAACCAGGTGGGGAGCGCGCGCAGTCGCCGGGAGTTCTCGGGGGTCAGGTGGGCGTAATCGGGCTCGCCCGCCGGGGGCGGCAGGTAGGCCGCGACGTTCTTGAACACCGCGACCTGGAGGTCACGGCGCCGGGTGAACTGCACGGCGGCGTCGTACGGGACGTTGAGCCACTTGTGCAGGTCCACGCACACCGAGTCGGCCTCCACGAGGCCGTCGACCAGCGCGCGGTGCCGGGGCGACAATGCCGCGAAGGCACCAAAAGCGCCGTCCACGTGCAGCCAGAAGGGGAATCGCTCCTTCAACGCCACGATCGCGCGTAGGTCGTCGAAGTCCACCGTGTTCACCGTGCCCGCGTTGGCGACCACGATCGCGGGTTGCCCGTCCAGCGCCTCCAGCGCTTCGGCCAGGCGATCGACGTCCACCGCTTCCCGGCCCGGCAGCGTGGGCACCAGGGACAGCCGCTCGCGTCCGATGCCCAACATGGACAGTGCTTTGTAGACACTCGAATGCGGGGTGGCGGACAGCACCGGGACCCGGCCGAGCGCGCCGACCCCGGCGTCGGTCACCGAAATGCCCGCCTGCTCGCCGAGCCATTCCCTGGCCACCGCGAGACCGGTGAAGTTCGACATCGTCGCACCGGTGACAAACGCGCCGTGGTGCTCGGCGCCCAGGCCGAACAGCTCCGCGAGCCAGCCGGCCGTCTCACGTTCCAGGCCGATCGCGGCCGAGTCGCCGCCGGCCGCCGCGTTCTGGTCGTACGCGCTGGTCAGCCAGTCCCCCGCCACCGAGGCAGGGGTAGCGCCACCGGTGACGAACCCGAAATACCTCGGGCCCGCGCTGCCGGAGAACCACGGTGCCCAGCGTTGCTCGAACCGGGCCAGCGCGCCTGCCGTGCCGATCCCGGTCGCGGGCATCGGCGCGGCACCGGACGCACGGGCCCGCGCGGCGACCGGCCGCGTGTCCAGGCTGGTGAGCGCGCGTTCGGCCGCGTCACGGGTGGCCGTCAGCAGTTCGGGCAGGCCGGTCAGGTCATCGGTGAGCTTGGGGTGCATCGGTCATCTCCGGGGTTCACGGGGTGAGGGCGTCGGCGAGGCGGTCGAGCGCGGTGCTGAACTCGCCGTCCGGCAGGTGGCCGAAGCCGAGCCGGAACACCCGGTCGTGTTCGCCGAACCACGAGCCGGGCGCGACGCGGGTGTCGTTCGCGGCGAGCCGGGCGTAGAAGGCGGCGACCGCTTCGTCGTCCGGGAACCGGTCGGCGGGCAGGCGCAGGCAGCACAGCGCACCTCCGTCCGGGCGGACGAGCTCCACGGGCTGGTCCCGCGTCCAGTTCACCAGTTCGGCGAGCGCCCCGCCCAGCCGTTCGGCTCGCACGGCGAGGATTTCGGTGCTCCGGCGGAGCACCCGCGCGGCCAGGAACTCGTCCACCGTGGAGCAGGCGATCGTGGTGTGGAACTTGGCTTGGCGCAACCGTTCGCACAGCCCCGGGTCGGTGGTGGTCAGCCAGCCGATGCGCAGGCCGGGCGCGCCGTGGGCCTTGGACAGCGAGGAGCAGGTGACGACCCGCGGTGACGTCCCCGCCGCCGAACCAGGCGCCAGGTCGTCGTCGTAGGTGGACGCGTGGTAGGTCTCGTCGACCAGCACGACCGCCTCCGGCGCGCGATCCCGCACGACGTCGAGCAGCCCGCGCAGCTCGTCGGCGGTGAACCGGACACCGGACGGGTTCTGCGGTGAGGCCAGCGACACCAGCCGGGTGCGGGGCGTGAGCGCGCCGGCTACCGCGTCCAACGCCAGCCGGTAGCCGTCGTCGAACGACAACGGCACCGCGTCCACCCCGGCGCCGAGTCCTTCCGGGACGGTCCGCGCGGGCGGAAAGCACGGCGTGACAAGGAGAACCCGGTCACCGGGGCGGCAGGTGGCCTGGGCGAGCAGGAACATCGCCTCGATCGCGCCGACCGTCACCAGCACCTGGTCCGCGGTCACCCCGGCAGCCGCGGCGATCAGCTCGCGCAACTCCGCGTCACCGCGTGACGTGCCGTAGTCGAGTGCCAGGCCCGCGAGTTCGCCCGGATCGGCCAGGTCGGCGACCTCGAGCGGCGGGCAGGTGCTCTCGGCGAGGTCGTAGCGCACGGGGCTGTCGATCAGGGCGGTCATCGCGCTGGGGGTGAAGGTGGTCATGGCGGCCATCATCGGAGCGGGCGAGCGGTCGCGGCAGAGCCAATGCGGGTAAATTGGTTTGCCAATGGAGCCAATCGGGTTGGTCGAGCGTCTCGGCCGCTGGTCGTCGGGCCGGGGGCCGCTGTATGTGCTGCTCGCGGCGCGGCTGCGCACGCTGATCGAGGACGGTGAGCTGCCGCCGGGCTCCCGGCTGCCGCCCGACCGCGCGCTGGCCTCGGCGCTGGCGGTCGGCCGCAGCACGGTCGTCGCGGCGTACGACCAGCTGGTCGTGGAGGGCCGCATCGTGCGCCGTCAGGGCAGCGGCACCAGGGTCGCCGGGGCCGCCCCGGCACCACCGCGGGCCACCACGGACGCGCCGGCGTTCCTGCACCTGCTCGAACCGCAGGACGGGATGATCATGCTGGCGTGCGCGGCCCCGGACGCCCCGCCGGTGGAGCTGGTCGAGGCGTACACCCGGACCGTGCCGCGGCTGGCGGGCATCACCGCCGACATCGGCTACCACCCGATGGGGCAGCCCGCGCTGCGTCATGCGATCGCCGAGCGCTACCGGCACCGCGGGGTGCCCACCACGCCGGATCAGGTGCTGGTCACCACCGGCGGGCAGCAGGCGCTGTCCCTGCTGGCCCGCGCGCTGCTCCGGCCCGGTGACCGGGTGCTGGTGGAGACGCCGACCTATCCCGGTGCGCTGGAGGCGTTCCGGGAAGAGGGCGCCGTGCTGCGCGGGCTGCCGGTCGGGCTCACCGGATTCGCGGGCGCCGCGGCCGAACACCGTCCCGTGCTCGCCTACGTGACCGCCAGCTACCACAACCCGACCGGCGCGGTGATGCCCGCGCTGCACCGGCGGCGGCTGGCCGAAACCGCGGCCGCCGCCGGGGTGGTGCTGGTCGACGACGAGGTGCTCGCCGACCTCGGCTTCCCCGGCGAATCGGCACCGCCGCCGCTGGCCGCCTACCACGATCAGGTGATCACGATCGGGTCGCTCAGCAAGGTCGCCTGGGGCGGTCTGCGGGTCGGCTGGGTACGCGCGCCGTCCCGGGTCGTCGCCCGGCTGGCGCGGCTGCGGGCCGTGCACGACCTCGGCGGCAACGTCCCCGCGCAACTGGCCGCCGCCGACCTGCTGGCCCAGCTCGGCACGCTCCAGCACCGGGGCGCCGCCGAGCGAAAGGCCCGCCACGACCACCTCCGCGCCGAACTCGCCCGGCACCTGCCGGACTGGCACGTGCCCGCCGTGCCCGGCGGCCAGACCCTGTGGGTCCGGCTCCCCCGCGGCGATGGCACGTCGTTCACCCAGGCCGCGCTGCGCCACGGTGTCGCGGTCCTGCCCGGCACCGGACTCGACGCCGGCGGAGGCAGCGCGGAATACCTGCGGCTGCACTTCATCGCCACGCCGGACGACCTCACCGAAGCCGTGCGGCGCCTGGCCACCGCCTGGCGCGGCTACCACCCACAACCCGGCCGGGTCCCCTCGATGCCGACCATGGCGATCTGACCCCGGGCGGCCTTTATCCAGTGCTCGGCAGGTAGGTGATACGCCCAGCGATGGGAATGAGGTAGCCGTAAGTTCTTTTCTCCGGCGGCCCTTCAGCGAGAACCCGAGCGGCCGAGTCTCCGCCGGAAGCCGGAAAGCCGATCAAGCCGAGCTGGTAATCGATGGCCGCGTAAAGGTTTTCTCCCGCCTGTGCCAACCAGGTGTCGATCGCGGCCAACGGTAAATCGTCGACCTGCGGGTAAGCGCGTTCCAGCGCCCCGAATGGCAGGCCGAAGTCGACCCAGTCCGACCCGTCTTCTTCACGAACGACGAGGACCTCACAAACAATGGGTCTCCCGTCGGGCAGCCTGACGATTCCGGTCAAGCTGCCGTGGCGCTTCCAAGACGCCAGCGACCCCGGCACCGGCTGTTGCCGGTAAGGCTCGAGGCCGATGGTGCCGTACCAGTCGGCGACTCCCAGCGCGGGCCCGAGCGCGGTCAGTGCGCGATCCAGCCGAGCGTCGTCGTTCGGCCCGATTTCCACGGCGAGTTCGTAGCTGCCGCCCGCCCAGTTGTGCGCCGCGGTGAACCGCGCCGCCGCTTCCATCGGGTACTCCCACACCATGACATGACCTTAACATCTGCAAACGCAAGCAGCCCCACGGCCGCCGTGCTACGATGCTCTGAGATTTCAGAGATTTCTGAATCCTCAGAGCAGAGAGCAACGCATGAACGAACCCGAGAGCGCCGCCGAGGAACTGGCGCTGACGCTGACCCGCAACGGCCTGCAGCGCATGACCGCGCGCGTGCTCGCCGTGCTGCTGTTCACCGAGCAGGAGTCGATCACCGCCGGCGAGATCGGCGAACAGCTCAGCGCCAGCACCGGGTCGGTGTCCACCGCGCTGAAGTCGCTCGGTGACGCCGGGCTGGTCGAGCGCGTGCCCGCACCCGGCAGCAGGCGCGAGCACTACCGCTGCCCCGACGACGCCTGGGCGCGGCTGCTGTCCAACCAGAACGCCACCGTGCAGGCGATGCTGCACGCCGCCGAGCGGGGCATCGCCGCGGCGGGCGCGGACAGCGTGCCGGGACGGCGGCTCGCGATCATGCACGACTTCTACACCCACCTCATGCGTGAACTGCCCGCGGTCATCGACCGCTGGCGAAAGGGGCGAGAACGATGAAGAACCCGCGCGGGCTCAAACGGGCGGTCTTCGCCCGGCACTGCCACCCGTGGAGCGCCTGGACCCGGTGGGCGAGCGCCCCGCTGGTGCTGATCCCGGTGTGGCGGCGCAGCTGGCGCGACGCCGCGCTGGTCGCCGCCTGGATGGCGGTCAACCCGGTGGTGTTCGGCGAACCGGCCCACCACCGGGCCTGGGCGACCCGCGCGATGCTCGGCGAAGAGCGGTGGATCTCCGAACGGCCGATGGACGCCGCGATGGCGGTCAACGTGGCCGCCACCACCGCGGGCGTGGCCGGGGTGGTCGCCGCCCGCCGCCGCCACGCGCCCGCCACCGCGCTCGCCTCGGCGACCTCGATGGCGCTGCTCCTCGTCTACTGGGAGCTGATGGCCCGCTACCACGACCAGCACGGCCAAGCCCGGTGAAGGCGCTGCTGCTGACCCTGGGCACGCGGGGCGACGTGCAGCCGTTCGTCGCGCTCGCCAGGGGACTCGCCGCGGCGGGCCACGACGTGCTGCTCGCCGCGCCGCACCGGTTCACCGCCTTCGCCGAGCGCCACGGTGTGCCGTTCGCCGGTCTGGACGACGGGCCGATGCGGCTGATGGACACCGGGAGCGCCGTCGGTGACGTGGCCACCGGCGGCATGGCCGCCAAGCTCGCGCTCGCGCGGCGGCTGCCGTCGATGTTCACCCAGGTGCTCGACGACGCCTGGACGGTGACCTCGGACCACCACCCCGACCTGATCATCCACAATGGACAGGTGATGGCCGGGCAGCACGTGGCCGAGCGCCTCGGCCGCCCGGCGGTGCTCGGCCTGCCGATCCCGATGTTCGTGCCGACACGCGAATTCCCGTGGCCGGGTCAGCCGATGCCCGCCCTGATGCCGAACCGCGCCACCTACCTGGGCATGAAGGGCCCGTCGGTGATGTTCGGCCGCACCATCGACCGGTGGCGCGCGAGCCTGGGCCTGCCGAAGCGGCCGGGCAGGCACGACCCGCTGCGCGCACCCGACGGTTCACCGGCGCCGGTCCTGCACGCGATCAGCCCGCACGTGCTGCCCCGCCCGGCGGACTGGCCCGCCGCGGCCGGCATGACCGGGTACTGGTTCCTCACCGACCCCGAGCCGCGGCCGCTCCCCCGCCCGCTGGCCGAGTTCCTCGACGCCGGTGCGCCGCCGGTGTTCATCGGGTTCGGCAGCATGTCCGGCACCGACCCGGCCGCCACCACCGCCACCGTCGTCGCCGCGGCGCGGCAAGCCGGGGTGCGGGCGGTCATCGGCACCTCGTGGGGCGGCCTGACCGGTGCCGGTGACCAGGCCGGCGACGTGTTCACCGTCGACGAGGTCCCCTACGAGCAGCTGTTCCCCAAGGTGGCGGCGGTGATCCACCACGGTGGCGCGGGCACGATCGCCGCCGCGGCCGCCGCCGGACGGCCGCAGGTGGTCTGCCCGTTCGTCGCCGACCAGCCGTTCTGGGGGCGCCACATGCACCGGCTCGGCGTTGCGGCGGAACCGATCCACCAGCGCGCGCTGGCCCCCGACCGGCTCGCCCACGCCATCGGCCAGGTGGTCGCCGATCCCGCGATCACCACCGCGGCCGAGCGGCTCGGCCGGCTCGTCCGCGCCGAGGACGGGGTCGGTGAGGCGGTCCGCCAGCTGGAAGGCATCGCGGCGCCGCACCGGAGGTGATCACTTGCCGGGATCCTCGTAGACGTCGGGAATTCCGTCGGCGTCCCGGTCGAGGTTCTCCATCTCGTGGATCCGCCGGTACACCCGGTTGCGGGCACGCAGGATGATCGCGGCCAGCAACGCCGCCAGCAGCGACCCGGCGAGAATGGCGACGCGGGCGTGATCGTCGGGTTCGCTGCCCGCGCCGAAGGCCAGTTCACCGATCAGCAGCGAGACGGTGAACCCGACGCCGCCGAGCATGGCCAGGCCGAGCACGTCCACCCAGCCGAGGCCGTCGTCCAGCTCGGCCTTGGTGAACCGCGACAGCAGCCAGGTGGCGCCGGAGATCCCGACGGTCTTGCCGACCACCAGACCGGCCACGATGCCGAGCGCCACCGGGTCGGTCAGCGCGCTGCGCAGGCCGTCCCAGCCGCCGAGCGGCACACCGGCGGCGAACAGGGCGAAGATCGGCACGGCCACCGCCGCGGACAGGGGCCGGAACCGGTGCTCGAAGTGCTCGGCCAGGCCGGGCCCGGCCTCCGGTCCCCCGGCGCGTTCGCTGCGCAGCACCGGCACGGCGAAACCGAGCAGGACCCCGGCGACGGTGGCGTGCACCCCGGATTCGTGCACCCACAGCCAGGTCAGCGCGGCCAGCGGCAGCAGCAGCCACCACGACCGCACCCGGTACTGCACCAGCAGGGTGAACACGCCCAGCGGGACCAGCGCCAGCAGCAGCGGCCCGACCCGCAGGTCGTCGGTGTAGAACAACGCGATGATCAGGATGGCGAGCAGGTCGTCGACCACGGCCAGGGTGAGCAGGAAGGTGCGCAGCGCCGAGGGCAGGCAGCGCCCGACCACGGCCAGCACCGCCAGCGCGAAGGCGATGTCGGTGGCCGTCGGGATCGCCCAGCCGCGAACCGCCTCACCACCACCGGCGTTGATGGCGAAGTAGATCAGCGCCGGGACGGCCACCCCACCGCAGGCCGCCGCGATCGGCACCACCGCCCGCCGCGGATCACGCAGGTCACCGGCGACGAACTCGCGTTTCAGCTCCAGCCCGGCGACGAAGAAGAAGATGGCCAGCAGGCCGTCCGCGGCCCAGGTCGCCACCGGCAGGTCCAGGTGCAGCGACGCCGGGCCGAGCTGGAAGGACCGCACCGACTCGTAGAACTCGCTCCACGGCGAGTTGGCCAGCACCACCGCGACCACGGCCGCGGCCAGCAGCAACGCCCCGCCGATCGTCTCCTTGCGCAGGATGTCGGCGATCCGCCGGGTTTCCGGCCACGACCTGCGGCTGAACAACACCGGGCGGGCACGGGGGCTTCGGTTCATGCCGGTCTCCTGCGGGTTGCCGGCGGGTCGAGCCCACCGGCCGCGTAACCCTCACCCGGCCGGGTGAGGGTGCCGACCAGACTTCCCGGCGCACCACGCGCAAAGATGCCGTAAAGATCGCCCCGGGGCAAATCCGGGTGCCCTCGCGCGGGTGACCTCGTGATCGTCCACAAAGGACCCGGCAGCCACTGCCACCGCGGCGGCAAGTAACGAACTCCGAAAAGATCGGTGAAAACCTTGCGTTATCGCCGCCGATTCGGTCCACTTGCGCACCATGTCTGATTCATCCCATGTGCTGGCCGCGGAGGGCGGTACCCTCTCCGGGATCGAGAACGCGATCAACACCGTGTTCAACCCGATCTCCGAAGGCCTGTCCGGGTTCGTCTTCGCCGAGGTCACCGTCTTCGGCATCACGTTCCCGTGGATCGTCGCCTGGCTGGTCATCGCCGCCGCGGCCTTCACCGTCTACTTCGGATTCGTGCAGTTCCGCGCGTTCCGGCTGGCCACGCGCATCGCCCGCGGCCAGTACACCAAGAGCGACGAGCCCGGCGAGATCACCCACTTCCAGGCGCTGAGCTCGGCGTTGTCCGGCACCGTCGGCCTCGGCAACATCGCCGGCGTCGGCGTCGCGGTCACCGTCGGCGGCGCCGGGGCCACGTTCTGGATGATCCTGTGCGGCCTGCTCGGCATGTGCACCAAGTTCGTCGAGTGCACCCTGGGCGTGAAGTACCGCGAAGTCCACGCCGACGGCACCGTCTCCGGCGGCCCGATGCACTACCTGCGCAAGGGCATCGCCGAACGCTTCCCCAACGCCACCGGCAAAACCCTCGGCCGCGTCCTCGCCGGTGGCGCCGCGGTGATGATCCTGTTCTTCGGCATCGCCGGTGGCAACATGTTCCAGGCCAACCAGAGCTTCGCCCAGCTGCGCGACGTCACCGGCGGCGACGACGGCCTGCTCGGCGGTGACGGCGCCGCGCTGATCTTCGGCCTGCTGCTCGCCGCCTTCGTCGGCGCGGTGGTCATCGGCGGCATCAAGTCGATCGGCGCGGTGACCAGCAAGCTCGTGCCCGCCATGGGCATCGTCTACGTCACCGCCTGCCTGATCGTCATCGGCGTCAACCTCGACCAGATCCCCAGCGCCATCGGCGAGATCTTCGCCGGCGCGTTCGCCCCCGAAGGCGTCGCGGGCGGCGCGATCGGCGCACTGATCGTCGGCTTCCAGCGAGCCGCGTTCTCCAACGAAGCCGGCCTCGGCTCCGCGCCCATCGCGCACTCGGCCGTGCGCACCAAGCACCCGATCACCGAAGGCTACGTCGCCCTGCTCGAGCCCTTCGTGGACACCGTGGTGATCTGCACGATGACCGCGCTGACCGTGATCATCGCGAAAACCCAGTTCTGGACCGACGCCAAGGCCACCGTCTTCGCCGGCGGCGACACCCCCGACGGCGTCACCGTGACGTCGGAGTCGTTCGCCACCGTGCTGCCCTGGTTCCCCTACGTGCTCACCGTCGCCGTGGTGCTCTTCGCCGTGTCGACGATCATCACCTGGGGCTACTACGGGCAGAAGGCGTGGACCTACCTGTTCGGCAAGAGCCAGCTCAGCGAACGCCTCTACCACGTGGTGTTCTGCCTTTTTGTGGTCGCCGGGTCGGTGCTCACGCTGGGCAGCGTGCTCGACTTCGCCGACGCCGTGCTGTTCCTGCTGGCGTTGTTCAACATCGCCGGGCTGTACCTGCTCGCGCCCGTCGTCAAACGCGAAATGCGCAACTACCGCGAACGCCGCCACAGCGGCGAAATCGTTCGCGTGAAGTAGCGGACGCCCGCGAGGTTCAGTCGAGCCGGGTGAGGAAGGCCGTGGAGCGCTCGAGCACGAGAGCCGTCGCGTCGGCGTCGTAGCCGGGCAGCGAGCTGTCGGTGAACAGATGGGCGTCCGCGGGATAAACGAACAGTTCGGCCAGTTCCGGGCCCGCCAACTCGACGAGTTGGCGGGCCGCGGGCAGATCCTCGCCGAAGAACTCGTCGCCCTCGGCGCCGTGGATCTGCACCGGCAGTCCCGCGGGCCACGGCCCGTAGGCCCATTCGCCGGTGACCGGGATGCAGGATTCGTAGAGCAGGGCGCCGCGCGCGCCCGGTCGTGTCTGCGCCAGGCGCTGGGCAACCGACTCCCCCGCGGAAAAGCCGCCGTAGACCAGTTCGCCGGGCAGGTCCGCGACCGCGCGGTCGGCCCGCCGGTCCCGTTCGTCACCGAGTTCGCGGATCAGCGCGAGACCGGCTTCGATGCTCTCCGGCAGGATCCCGTCGAACAGGTCCGGGGTGTGCACGAGGTGCCCGGCCGCGCGAAACCCGTCGGCGAACCGGCGAACCCCCTCGGTGAGTCCCCTGGCGTGGTGGAACAGGACAACCTCGGCCATCGCCGCACTCCTTGACTGTGGGATCGACACGGGTACCGCTGCTGGGAGCCGCCGCCATCGTGCCATCGACTGCTTGAGCTCCTCGCGCGGGCGTGATACCGCCTGGTAACTCGCTTCCTGCCACTTCCGGTCGAAGCGCCCGGCACGGTGACGTAGTGGCGTCGAAAATGCACTCCGTGTGATCGCGTCCGTCGGTAGTTTGAATCACATACCCGACGGAAAGGAACCAACTGCATGCGCAGTGTCAGGAGATCTCTCATCGGCGGGGTGACCGGGGTACTGATCGCGGCTGGTGCCGTCGCCGTACCGGCGACCGCGAGCGCGGCGCAGGCCATCGACTGGCAGCCGTGTCCGGGCGGCAAGGGCGCGCAGTGCGCCACCATCGAGGTGCCGCTCGACTGGTCGCGGCCGGACGGCGCGAAGACCAAGATCGGCCTCGCCAAGCGCCCGGCCAAGGACCAGGCGAACCGCATCGGCTCGATCCTGGTCGATCCCGGCGGACCCGGCGGCAGCGGCGTGAGCATGGTGGCCAACGGCGACCCGTTCACCGAGGCGGTGACCGCCCGCTTCGACGTCGTGGGCTTCGATCCGCGCGGCATCAACACCAGCCAGCAGCTCCTCTGCGACGAAACGCTCTCGCAGCAGGCACTCGACGCCCGGCGCCCCACCAGCCAGGCGGAGTTCGACAACCTGGTTTCGCTCAACAAGCAGCTGATGGACAGCTGCCGCCAGCATTCCGGCGACCTGATCGACCACGTCGACAACCTCCACACCGCACGCGACATGGACGCCATCCGCGCCGCGCTCGGCGAGGAGAAGCTCAACTACGTCGGCTATTCGTACGGCTCGCTGATGGGCCAGCAGTACGCGGAACTCTTCCCGCACCGGATCCGGGCGATGGTCAACGACGGCAACATGGACCACAGCCTGAGGACGGCGTGGGACTTCATGCGCACCGAGACCGAGCCGGTGGAGGTGGGCTTCGAGGAGTTCGCGAAGTGGTGCGACACCACCGAAACCTGCGCGCTGCACGGACAGGGCACCGCGAAGACCTACGGCGAGCTGAAGAAACGCGCCAAGGAGGGCACGCTCACCAACCCGGCCACGGGCCAGCCGGTCGACTTCTACGCGCTGTCGCAGCGGGCGTTCGCGGTGACCAGGCCGACCATGTGGGGCAACCTGGCCACCGAACTCAAAGCGCTCAAGGACGGCACGGGCACGCCGTCGCCGGTGTCGCTCGAAGCGGCCGCCGCGATCAACAACCCGTACCCGCCGATCTGGTGCAGCGACTGGCGTTACCCGGTGAAGAACTTCGCCGAGTACAAGAAACTGCGCACGAAGCTGTCCGCGAAGTTCCCGAACGTCGAGTGGAGTCCCTACGTCGACCACGCGCTCACCTGCGCCGGTGACCCGCTGAAGACGACGAACCCGCAGCAGCCGCTCAAGATCAAGGGTGCGCCGCCGCTGGTCATGGTCGGCAACGTGCACGACCCGGCGACGGTGTACGAGTGGAACAAAACCGCCGCGAAGCAGAGCGGTTCGCACCTGATCACCTACGAGGGCTGGGGTCACACCGCCTACGGCAACGACGGGCCGAGCCCGTGCGTCAACGAAGCGGTGGACGCGTACCTGCTCGACCTGACGGTACCGCCGAAGGGCTTGTCCTGCCCGGCCATGGAAAAGCCGGGATCTTCGTCCGCCGCGAAGGCCCCGCATCCGCGCTCACCCGGGCCGTACCAGGGATAGCTCCACCGGAAACGGGCCCGGCCGCGCTCGCGGCCGGGCCCCGCACGGCTTGTCACCGGTGAGACAGGTGAGACAGTGGTGCCGTGTTCGACACCTTTGACGAGTGGGACGTCTCCCTCAGCGATTCCGTGACCATCCATGGGCGAAGCGGAGGTACCGGACCAGCCGTCGTGTTGCTGCACGGACACCCCCGGACCCACACAACCTGGTACCGGGTGGCCCCGGCGCTCGCCGAGGCAGGCTTCACCGTGGTCTGCCCGGACCTGCGTGGATACGGCCGGTCGTGCAAACCCGCACCCGACGAGAAGCACGAGGTCTACTGCGACCGCACCATGGCCGCCGACATCGTCGCCCTGATGCGCGACCTGGGCCACCACCGCTTCGCCCTCGTGGGTCACGACCGCGGCAGTTACGTCGCCTACCGGACCGCCCTCGACCACCCCGGCTCCGTGACCCGCCTCGCCGTCTTGGACAGCGTGCCGATTCTCGAGGCACTCGAACGCGCCGGCGCCCGATTCGCCACGGCATGGTGGCACTGGTTCTTCTTCGGCGCCTCCCCGCACGCCGAGCGCGTGATCACCGCCGACCCCCTCGCCTGGTACCGCCCCGACGAAAAACGCATGGGGCACGAGAACTACCGCGACCTGACCCGCGCGGTCAGCGATCCCGCCACCGTGCGGGCCATGCTGGAGGACTACCGCGCCGGACTGACCATCGACCGCGCGAACGACGAAGCGGACCGAGCGGCACAGCGCACCATCACCTGCCGCACCCTGGTCGCGTGGTCCACCAGGGACGACATGGAAGAACTCTACGGCGACCCGGCCGGTGTCTGGCGCTCCTGGGTCAGCGGTGAACTGACCTCCGCCCGCATCGAATCCGGGCACCACATGGCCGAGGAAAATCCGGCCCAGCTCGCCGAAACGCTCATCCGATTCCTGGGCTAGCCGTCGCGATATTGGGCTCATCGGGTGGTCGGCAGCCGATCGCGGCAACGTCAGCCGGTTCGCGCACGTTCCCCGATGGGCGAGGCAGCACGGGAAATCGGGGACGCGATGGGAATTCTCAGTGGCCGCGAACCACTTCCGATCATTGACGCCGAGCCGTCCGCGCGACCGGCGGACGCGCTTGCCGGCGTGGCCGGGACCTTCGATCCGCACCAGCGGTGGACCCGGCTGGTCGGCGGTGGTGACGGAATCATCTACGCCGTGCAGGCCGACGGGCTGCTGTACTGGTTCCGGCACCGCGGCTGGGCCACCGCGGCGGCCGACTGGGCCAACGACGGCATCGGTGTGCGGATCGGCTCCGGGTGGCAGGACTTCGTCACCGTGCTCGGCGACGTCGACGGCGTGCTCTACGGCATCCGCGGCGACGGGACCGTGCTCGCCTACCAGCGCGTCGTCACCGACCTCGGCACCGGCGCGGGTTACTGGACCAACAACGGCACCGGCGTTGTCGTCGGGACCGGGTTCGCTGCCTTCCCCAGGATCTTCGGCGGGCCTGGCGGCGTCATCTGGTGCGTGGACGCGAACGGCGTCCTCTATCGCTCACGGCGGCCCAAAGGCGGGAACTTCGAAACGCCGGTGCCGCTCGGAGACGGGTTCAACGTCCCCCGCTACCTGATGTCGGACAACGGCAACGTCATCTACGCCGTCAGCGGCACCGGCGGGCTCACCTGGTTCCGCTACCGGGACGACACCGGCTGGGCCAACAATGGGCAGCCCATCCAGATCGGGGACAACGACTGGTTCGAGCTGTTCCGCCGGGACCTGTTCGCCGGCTGCGGGAACGGCGGCATCTACTTCGTCCGGATCGATCTCGCGACCGTGCCCGGCTACGACGAGACGCTCGTCCAGTTGCGGCTCACCAACCACCAGACCGTCGACACCGACGGCGGGCCGCATTGGATCAACAACGCGACCGGACTCGTGGTGGGGCACGGGTTCACCGTCGAGCGCAGCGCGGGGCTCCAGGGATACCCGCGGCGGCAAAGCGTTCCAGCCGGGGGACGCGTCTCCGTCGCGTTGTCCACCGCATTCAGCTCGGTCAGCGCGCAACTCGTGCGCGTCACGCCCGGCGGGGACAACCCCGAGCCGGTCACCACGGCGACCGCCGTCCCCGGTGGGCTCCAGTTGCTCCCCGCGGACTACCGGTCGGCCGGATGCGGCTGGGAGGAACGCTACAACGCCGAGATACCCGAGGACTGGCCGTCCGGCGTCTACGCCGCGCGCTTCACCGGGAACTTCGGCCGAGTGCAGCACATCCCGTTCGTGGTCCGCCCGGCCGTGCCCGCGCGGCAGATCGCCGTGGTGCTGCCGTCCAACACCTACCACGCCTACAACGGCTGGGGCGGTCACGACCAGTACTCCATCGGCCAGCACGGCGTGCGGCGCGCGATCACCTTCCTGCGGCCCAGTTACAACTGGCTGATCGCGTCGAAGGGGCAGTACGACGTGGATCTGTACAGCGACCTGGAGCTGTTGCGCTGGCTCAGCAGCGAGGAAATCGGGGTCGACTGCTACACCGACCACGACCTGCACACCGGCGGCTGGCTTTCCGCGTACCGCGCGATCGTGCTGGGCGGGCACCCGGAGTACTGGTCGATGGCCATGCGCGCTCATCTCGCCGACTATCTCGCGGCGGGTGGCAGCGTGATCGCCACCGGCGGCAACCAGCTCTACGAACGCGCCGAATTCGACGCCGACGGCACCACGCTGACCTTCCGCGCCGCGGACGGGAGCCGCGATCTGTTCCTCGACCACTACGACCTGCCGGCGTCGCAACTGCTCGGGGTGAACTACGAGCACCAGGGCTGGATGACGTTCGCGCCGTACCGGGTGCTGCGCGACCACCCGTTCCTGGACGGGACGGGCCTCGGCGTCGGTGACACGTTCGGCGCGAGCGGCCGCAACGGCGCGGCGAGCGCGTGGGAGTTCGATACGTTGCAGGGCTTCGACGGCGAAGCGTCGCCGGAGGAGGTCTTCGCGCAGGGCACGAACCCCACCGACAGCGGCGGCGCGGCGATGGTGTGCAAGGAACTGCCGGGCGGCGGATTCGTGTTCAGCGCGTCCTCACTGACCTTCAACGCGGCGATCCGCGTCGACCCGGTGATACCGCGGTTGCTCCGCAACGTCTTCGACCGGGCGCTGTCGCGACCCGCACCGGGCGCCTGATCCAAATTCGAGGAATGCGGCGGCCGGGACGGGTACGCGCTGTCAGGTCGCGGCGGTGCCCGGGCGGCCAGGGCCGCCGCGGACAACTGGCTGCACCTCGTGCTCGCCGTCGGCATGATCGGGCTGGGTCTCGGGCTGACCGGCTTTCCGCGCCTGCGCTGCTGGACGTCGTGGGTGGGCACGGCACCCTGGCCTGACCGCCCCAGCGCCCAGGTCGCTGCGGGCGCCGATTCCGGCTACCGTCGTGGTCACGGTTCAGACCACGTGCCGTCCTGGTGACTCGAGTGGTGAGGAAATCTCCGTGAACCCTCCGCTGTCGATTGACGTGGCCGTGTACAGCGCCGGACTGGACGACACGCTGAAGGTGCTCACCGTGTCCGGCGAGATCGACGAGACAGCCGCCGCGGCCCTGCAGCGCGCGGTGGACGCCGCGTGGCGGGATCCGGTGCCGCGCCTGGTGTTGCTGGACCTGGCCGGGGTGCGCTCCCTCTGCCCCCGGGGCGCCAGGGTCCTGCTCGCCGGAGAAGTACGTGCCAAGGACCATTGCGGCACGCAAGTTGTCTGCCGTCCCTCGGCGCACGTCCGCCGGATGCTGGCCTCCACCTCGGTGGCGGACCTGCTGTGGTGCTGCGATTCGGTGGAGACCGCGCTGGCCGGTGACCCCGCGAGCATCGCCGTGCCACGGGCGCGGAACTGAAACTCGCCGTTTGAACCGGCCTCGAATGGCCATATTCCAGATATGTTGCCAACGCCCCGTTCCGCGGCGGTCGCCGCCTCCGGTCTCCCCGAGCACCAGCGCGCGTGGCTCGAGACCCGTACCAGCCGGGCCGCCGACTGGCCGGTGCGTGAACTGATCGACGCCAAGGGCACCACCACGGTGAGCCTGGTGCTGCCCGCCCGCAACGAAGCCGCCACGGTCGGCCCCATCGTGCGGATGGCGCGGCGGCACCCGCTGGTGGACGAGCTGGTCGTGGTCGATTCCGGCTCCACCGACTCGACCGGCGAGGTGGCCGAGGAAGCCGGCGCCCGGGTGGTGCGGCAGGAGGAGGTCCTCGATCACCTGCCCGCCATGACCGGCAAGGGCGAGGCGTTGTGGAAAGGGCTCTATGCCACCGAAGGCGATGTGGTCGCCTTTCTCGACACCGACCTGGTCGGCTGCCCGCCGGAATTCGTCACCGGACTGGTCGGCCCGCTGCTGACCTCCCCGGACCTGCAGTTCGTCAAGGGCTTCTACCACCGCCCGCTGGTGCGGCCGGGGCTGCGCACCGAGAACGACGGCGGCGGGCGGGTGACCGAGCTGGTCGCGCGCCCGCTGCTCAACCTCTACTGGCCGGAACTGGCCGGGTTCATGCAACCGCTGGCCGGGGAGTACGCCGGCCGCCGGGAAGCGCTGGAGTCGGTGCCGTTCGTCTGCCACTACGGGGTGGAGATCGCGTTGCTGATCGACCTGGCCGGGCGGCACGGGCTGCCCGCGATGGCGCAGGTCGATCTCGGCAGACGGCGGCACCGGCACCAGGACACCGCGGCGCTGGGCCGGATGGCCACGCAGATCATGCTCACCGCGTTCGGCAGGCTCGAACGGGAAGGCCGCGCGCCCACCCCGACGGCGTTGCCGGCGCGGCTGGCGCAGTTCCGCGCCGGACATGCACCGGAACGGGTGAGCCGCGAGGTGGTGGTCACGGAAATCGACGTGCCGGAGCGGCCGAGCCTCGCCGAAGTCAGGGCCGAGCTGGCCACCGCCGTCCCCGCCAGGAGGCCGTGATGCGGGTGCTGGTGAACGCGGGCCCCTGGCTGCCGGTACCGCCGGACGGCTACGGCGGAATCGAGAACGTGGTCGCCACCCTGGTGCCGGAACTGCGGCGGCGCGGGGTCGAGGTGGTGCTCGCCGCCGTGGGCACGAGCACGCTGGAGGTGGACGGCCGGTTCTCGGTGTACCAGGAGCCGCAGTTCCACCAGCTGCTGCGGCCGTACAACCGCGCGATGGGCGTGGCGCTGGCGCACATGCGGCGGGTGGTCGACGAGGTGCGCCGCGACCCGTCGTTCGACCTGGTGCACGATCACCTGGAAGTGGTCGGCCCCGCCATGCTCGCTTCGCTCGGTGACGCCTGCCCGCCCGTGCTGCACACGCTGCACTGGGACCTGACCAAGCACCCGCAGTTCTACGGCGAGTTCGGCGACCACGAGCACATCCACGTGAACGGGGTCTCGGCGGCCCAGCTGGCCACCGCCCCGCCCGCCCTGCGTGCCCGCGGCGTCGGGCACGTGCATCTGGCCACCCCGCTGGCCGAGCACGCCGATCGCCGCCCGCGCCCGGCCAAGGAGGAGTTCGCCGTGGTGCTGGGCCGGATCACCCCGGCGAAGGGCCAGCACCTGGCCGCCAGGCTGGCGCGGCGGTCGGGAATCGACGTGGTGCTGGCCGGGCCGGTCGGGCCGTTCCGGTCCCCCGGCGCGCTGGACCGCGCGATGGCCGCCGATGCGGAAGTGGGCCGCAACCCGGACGTGCGTTACTTCTGCGACGAGGTGCGCCCGCTGCTCGACGGGACGCGCCTGCGCTGGGTGGGGTCGCTGCCACCGCGCGAGCGCGACGAGCTGGTGGCGCGTGCGCGAGCCTGTCTTTTCCCGTTGCAGTGGGAGGAACCCGGCGGCACGGCCGTGGTGGAGTCGCTCTCGCTGGGCACACCGGTGGTGGGGTACTCGCGCGGCTGCCTGCCCGAACTGGTCGACCAGGGCCGGACCGGTTTTGTGGTGCCGCGAGACGACGAGGACGCGCTCGTCGAAGCGTTGCGCGCGGCCAAAACCCTGGACCCGGCGGCGTGCTGCGGCGAAGCGGCGAGCCGGTTCGTGCCCAGCGTGATGGCGGAGAACTACCTCGCGCTGTACCGCACGGTGCTCGGCTCCGACCGGTCGCTGGTCAGCGCGACGCCGGGAACGTGAAGACCGCCTGCAGCACGTGCCGCCGCCGTTCGGCGAGCGCGGTGATCAACTCGGGCGCCACCTCGAACGGCACCAGGTCGGTGATGAGGTGCTGCCGGATGGCGTCGCCTTCGGCACGCAGGAGTTCGATCGTCTCGGCCGAGAGGCGTTCGCGGTCCCAGGTGTGCGCCAGCCCGCGCGGCATCCGGCCGATCTGGGCGCAACGCAGCGAAAGCCCGTTGTGGTGGAACTCCTCGCCGAGCCGCACGGCGTCCGCGCCTTCCTGGTAGAACGCCAGGTCGATGACGGCGCCCTGCGGCCGCAGCAGCCGCAACGCCAGGCCGAGGGAAGCGGCCTGGCCCCGGCACTGGAACACCACGTCGGCGCCCCGGTCGCCGGGCCGGTGCCGCCAGCGGGTCTTGAGCACGGTGGCCACGTCCTCGGTGTCCGGGTCGAGCGTGGCGAAGCCCAGTTTCCCGGCGACCTCGCGCCGCTGCGGGGTCGGATCGACCACCACCACCTCGCGTGCCCCGTGCGACCGCGCGAACAACGCGGTCAGCAATCCGACCACCCCGGCGCCGGTCACGGCCACCCGCAGGCCGGTCACCCCGTCCCCGAGCGACCGGACGCCGGTGCCGTGCAGCTCCGCCGCCGCGTGCAGCAGGCCGTTGGCGCAGATGGGTCCCATGTGCGCGGCGTAGATGCCCAGCAGCGGATCGAGGTCGTCCGGCAGCACCACCACGTGGTCGGCCAGCGGGTCGGCCCGGTAGTGCTCGCGGTGGCCGTAGGTCATCGCCACCAGTTCACCGGTGCCGAACGCCGGCGTCCGGCTCGCCACGATCCGGCCGACCTGCAGGTAACCCCAGCGCAGCACCGGATACCCGGCCCCGGGCCCGCCGAACAGGCCCAGTTCCGCGTCCCAGCCGCGGGTGAGCTGCGGGTGGGTTCCCTTGACGAAGGCCAGCTCCGTGCCCGCGGAAAGTCCACTGTAGACGGCCTCGACGTCGAAGGTGCCGTCCTCCGGCCGTTCCTCCGGTGGCGCGGGCCGGAACCCGACCACGCCGGGTTCCTCCACCACGAGCATCCGGCTATCCGCTGGCATGGGCGTGCTCCTCCAGTTTCACGGCGACTCCGCGGGCGGCGGAGTCCGCGACCGCGCAGGCGAGCCGCTGGGTGCGGACCGCGTCCGCGTACGGCGCGCGGATGTTGCCGCCCCGGCCCAGCACCGCGTCCACGAACGCCCGGTCGGCGGCCTGCTTGGCCAGCGCCGGATCCAGCCGCCGCACCTCGGACTCGCCGGACCGCCCGGCCACCTCGACCGCGTCCTCGGTGATCGACACCGCCAGGTCGGCGGCGTAGACCTCCAGCCCCACCCGGTGCTTCCAGCCGAGCAAGCAGGTCGCGGCCAGCGTGCCGACCGCCCCACCGGCGAAGCGCAGGTTCACCACCGTCGCGCCGTCGACGTCGGCGCCGGGCGCGTCCGGGGGCTGCCCGTCGCCCATCGCGTGCACCTCCACCACCTCGCCGACCATCAGCCTGGCCAGGTCGAGCACGTGCACGGCCTGCTCCACGACCTGCCCGCCGGACTGGGCGCGGCTGGTCCACCACCGGACCGGGGGCACCTTGTCCAGCCAGGCCCCGACGGCCAGCCGCACCGAGGTGTCCCGCACGGCTTCACGGGCGCGCGTGACCCCGTCGGAATACCGCCAGTGGTACCCCGCCGACGTCACCACACCGGCTTCTTCCAGCAATCGCGCGGTCTGCTCGGCTTCGCCGCAGTCCAGCCCGATCGGCTTCTCCACGAACACCGCGAGCCCGGCGGCGGCCACGGCTTTCTCCACGGGCCCGTGCGAGAACGGCGGCACGCACACATACACCGCGTCCACCCCGGTGTCGATCAGCTGCTCCACCCCGGGAACCGCACGCACACCCCGTTCCTCGGCGAACGCCCGCGCCCGGCGGCCGTCGACGTCGGTCACCGCGACCAGCTCGACGTCCCCGAAGGCGGCGAGCGTGTCCGCGTGCCGGGCGGCAACCCCGCCCGCCCCGACAAACCCGATCCGGCATCCGGGCATGGGCACCCCCTTGTTCGTGGCCACCCCCTCGATACCCGGACACGGCCCGCTCAAAACAAACCCGCGATCGGAGCCCAGCAGACTGTCCACTCTGGACGGACGGTCGAGCGGCCAGCCGGGCCGGCGTGTCGAGGTCGTCGTGACGAGCCGCGTCACAGCAGCTTGTCACGGGTGAAGGGGACGTCGCGGAGGCGGCGGCCGGTGGCGTGGAAGATCGCGTTGCCGATCGCGGCGGGCACCCCCGTACCCGGGGTTTCGCCGAACCCGCGGGCGTTGAGCGCGGTGCTGTTCGGATCCGGGCGGTCCACGAAGAACGCCTCGACCGACGGCGTGTCGGCGTTGACCGGCACCAGGTAGCCGGACAGGTTCGCGTTGACCACCCTCGCCGTGTCGCGGTCCACCACCGTGCGCTCCATCAGCGCGAAACCGATGCCCCAGGTGACCCCGCCGATCACCTGGCCGCGTGCGGTCCGGTGGTTGAGCACCCGGCCGGGATCGTACGCCGCCACCACCCGGCTCACGCGCAACGCGGCGAGCTTCGGCTCGAACCGGACCTCCACGAACACCGCGCCGTACGAGTGCCCGGCCGTGTTCAGCACGCTGCCGGTCACTTCGACGGCCTGACCGTGACGGGCCACCACGTCGCGGTAGCTGTCCCGCCGGTCGCGGTCGCCGCGGGCGAACAGCTGGCCGTGCTCGGCGACGACGTCCGCCGCGGGAACGCCGTGCAGCGGCGAACGCGGGTCGGCCACGGCGATCGCGACCACGGCGTCACGCGCGTTCTCCGCCGCGCGGGACACCGAGCCGATCACGCTGGGCATCGTGGCGGATGCGGCGGACAGCGCGGCCGGCGGAAAGGCCGTGTCGCCGAGCAGCGTCGTGACCTGGTCCATCGGCATGCCGAGCCGGTCGGCGGCGACCTGGGTGAGCACCGTGTAGGTGCCGGTGCCGATCTCCTGGGTGGCCGCGCGCAGGGTGGCCCGCCCGTCCACGCCGATGGCGAGCGCGACGGTGGACGGGAACGCCGAGTAGGTGTGCACCTCGGTCGCCACGCCCCAGCCGACGTACTCGTCACCGTCCCGCATGGACCGCGGGCGCGGATCACGCCGGTCCCAGCCGAACGCGTTGCCCGCGAGCCGGTAACAGTCCGCCAGGTGCGAGCCCGCCGTCGGGTGGTGGCGCAACCGCAGCTCCACCGGGTCGACGCCGAGTTCGTGGCTCAATTCGTCCATCGCGGTTTCGAGCCCGAAGTGCGCGGTCGTCTCCGGTGAGCGCATGTAGCTCGACGACGGCAGGTCCAGCCTCGCCCCCAGCTGCCGCACGTGGACATTCGGGCAGGCGTAGAGGTGGACGGTGGATTCGCTGCTGTTCAGGATGTTCGTCTCGGTGCGGGTCAGTTGCGCGGTGCTGGTGTCGACGATGGCGGTCAGCCTGCCGCGCCTCGTGGCACCGAGTCGCAGGCTCCGGCGGTACTCGGCGCGGTGGCCGTTCATGGTGTACATCTGCGCCCTGGTCAGCACGAGCTTGACCGGGCGCCCGAGCATCCGCGCCGCCGCCGCGTTGATCAGGGTGTGGGACCAGGTCGGTCCCTTGGCGCCGAAGCCACCGCCCAGGTAGGGCGAAACGATCCGGACGTCCTCCTGCCGCACGCCGAACTTCTCGAACGCCTTCGCCACGACCGCGCGGGTGAACACCACGCCCTGCGCGCTCTCGTACAGCGTCAGCGAGTTGCCG
The DNA here is from genome assembly GCF_003312875.1 of Amycolatopsis albispora. Taxonomy (NCBI): domain Bacteria; kingdom Bacillati; phylum Actinomycetota; class Actinomycetes; order Pseudonocardiales; family Pseudonocardiaceae; genus Amycolatopsis; species Amycolatopsis albispora. Next base: position 534,947 of record NZ_CP015163.1, on the reverse strand, counting down.
TTCCAGACCGCGGTGGTGGTGTGCGGCTCGATCGGGTTGTGGTGCATCATCGGCGAGCTGTAGCTCTGCTCGACCCGAACTTCGGCCCGCTCGATCGCCGCTTCGGCGTCACCGCGGGAGATCTCGTTGGGCCGCTCACGGAACGGGTCCGGCAGGAACGCCTCGCCGAGCGCGGCGGCGAGGTGCGCGACCGGTCGTTCGGCGCGGTAGCCGACCCGCACCAGGTTCGCCGCTTCCTGTGCCTGCTCCAGCGTTGCGGCCACCACGTAGGCGATCGGCTGTCCATTGTGGTGTATCCGGGTGTCGTGCAGTGGCAGGAAACCCTTGAGGTACGGGAAGGCCGGCAGCGTCAGCGGCGGCAGGTTCTGATGCGTGCAGACCGCGACGACGCCGGGTGCGGCCAGTGCCGCGGTCGTGTCGAGTTCGGTGATCTCCCCGCTCGCGACCGTGCTCAGCACCAGGAAGCCGTGCAGCACACCGGTTACCTCGTTGTCCGCGGCGTAGCGGGCCGCGCCGGTGACCTTCGCCCGGCCGTCGACCCGTTCCACTCCGCGGCCGATCAGTCCGCTCATCACACGCCTCCCAACTCGCTGAGGATGCTCGCCAGCGCACGCTGGACAAGTTCGACCTTGAATCCGTTGTCCTCACGCGGATCCGCGTCCTGGACCAGGACGCGGCCCGCTTCGGTGATCGCCGCTTCGGTCAGCGGCCTGCCGCGCAACGCCGCTTCGACGCGGGAATCCCGCCACGGGCGCGTGCCGATGCCACCGAACGCCAGCCGCACGTCCTCGACGACCCCGCCTCCCATCCGCAGCGCCGCCGCGACCGACACGACGGCGAATTCGAAGGTGGCCCGGTCACGCAGCTTGAGGTAACGCGAGGTCGCGGCGACTGGCGTGCGTGGCACCTCCACCCGGGTGATGAGTTCCCCGGGGCGCAAGGCGGTCTCCCGGTCCGGGGTGGTGCCGGGGAGCAGGTAGAACTCGGCGATGGGGACGGCCCGTTCGCCGTCCGGGCCGAGCAGGTGCACGGTCGCGTCCAGCGCGGTCAGCGCCACCGCCAGGTCGGACGGATGCGTGGCGATGCAGTGCTCGCCGCCACCGAGGATCGCGTGCCCCCGGTTGTGCCCGGTGAGGGCCGGGCACCCGCTGCCGGGGACCCGCTTGTTGCACGCGGAGCCGGTGTCCCGGAAGTAGCCGCACCTGGTGCGCTGCAACAGGTTCCCGCCGATCGCGGCCATGGTGCGGACCTGCGGGGACGCCGACGCGAGCAGTGCCTCCGACAGCACCGGGAACTCCTGCCGCACCCACGGGTGTTCGGCGACCTGGCGCATCCTGGCGAGCGCGCCGACACGCAGCACGCCGTTGTCGGCCGTGACCTCACCGAGGGCGAGCCGGTTGACGTCGACCAGGTGGTCGTGGCCCTGGACGCCGTCGCGCATCAGGTTCAGCAGGTCCGTACCGCCCGCCACGAACGCCGAGCCCGGGGTGCCGATGGCACGGACGGCCTCGGCGGGCGTTCTCGCGACCGTGTAACCGAAGGCCCTCATCGCCGCGCCTCCTTGGCGGCGTCGGCGACGGCGGCCACGATGTTCTGGTACGCGGCGCAGCGGCAGAGGTTGCCGCTCATCCATTCGCGGATCTCCGCGTCGGAGCCGGTGTGCCCCTCGGCGACGCAGGCCACCGCGGAGACGACCTGACCAGGGGTGCAGGCACCGCACTGGAACGCGTCGTGCCGGATGAACGCCGCCTGCACCGGGTGCAGTTCCTCACCGCGCGCCAGGCCTTCCACCGTGGTGATCTCGGCGTCCTGCCGCATCACGGCCAGGGTCAGGCAGGCGTTGATCCGGTCGCCGTCGGCCAGGACCGTGCACGCGCCGCACTCGCCGCGGTCGCAGCCCTTCTTGGTGCCGGTCAGGCCGAGCCGCTCGCGCAGCGCGTCCAGCAGGGTCACCCGCGGCTCGACGACCACCGGCCGCCGCTGCCCGTTGACCGAAAGGGTGATCTCCACCTGCTCTCCCCCGGCGATCGTGTGCGACGGCTCGGCCGCCACCGCGCCCGCGGGGAGGTGGGCGGCCGCGACGCTCCCGGCCGCGGCCGCCGCGGTGGACTTGAGCACGGTGCGGCGCGTGTGGGCCGCTTTCTCGGGTGCGGGGTCGTTGCTCACCGGCATCTCCTCTGCCTAACGGCGTTACAAGAGGTGGTGTATCGCCGTTAGGTATATAACACGGTTAAAGGAATGGCAAGGGCGTCCTATACAGTCGCTACATGAACGACACGCGGCAGCAGATCCTCGACGCCACCGCCGCGCTGCTGGAGCACACCGGCGCGGAGCAGGTTTCGATCCGGGACGTGTGCCAGGCGGCCGGCGTCACCGCGCCGACCGTCTACCACCACTTCGGCGACAAGAACTCCCTGTTCGAAGCCGTGGCGGAAGAGGGTTTCCGGCGTTACCTGGGCACCAAGCGCAGCCGCAAGCCGTCCGCGGACCCATTGGCCGACCTCCGCCGGGGCTGGACCGACCACGTCGGCTTCGGCCTGGCGCACCCGGCCTTCTACCGGCTGATGTACGGCACCCCGAACGCCGAAACCCGACCGGCGGCGCGTGAAGGGCACCGCGTGCTCGTCGGCATCCTCGACCGGCTGGCCGAGGCGGGCAGGCTGCGGCTGCCACCGGAACAGGCCGCCACGCTGATCCACACCGGGTCGGTGGGCACCACCCTCAGCCTGCTGTCCACTCCGGACGGACCGGGCACCGCGGGCCTGTCCGAGCGTATGCGCGATGCGGTGTTCGGCGCCGTGCTCCACCCGCAGGATTCCCCAGGGGGTGACGAGGCCGCCTCAGCGCAGTTGGCACGCGCCTTGCTGGCGACGCTGTCATCACGCCGGACGCCCGAACTGACCGCTGGCGAACGCGGCATCCTATTGGAGTTGCTGCGAAAACTCGCCCCATGACGGTTCGCGAACCGCACCGGTCCACACGAGAGGTCTAGAGTGCGGTCATGAGCACCAGTACCGGGGAGGCGCCCCGGCAGCTCCTCTCCCCTGCCCAGGTACTGGCTGGTCAGGGCTACCGAGCCTGGCATGGCGGATTGCTGAACTCGGGGCCGCTACTGGTCTGTTTGCTGGTGATCGAGCGCGCCAACCAGGGCACCACGGACACTCCGCGGTTTCTCGTGGAGCCGCCGGTGACCCGGATCCCGCTCACGGTCGATGTCGACCTGGTGGCGACCTCCAGCATCCGACTGCAGAGCGCCACCCTGGGCGGGACGGCCACGGGCGCGCTCAAGGCCGTGTTCAGCGGCACCACCGACCAGCCGGTATCGGGGTGGCGGCTGCGAATCCGGTGCGCGGAGTTCGGCATCGACTACCTCAGCGATCCCATCAGGTAGCCGCGCCTAGGTGCCGGAAGCGCGCGGACGAGACTGTGGATCGATCAGGCCGAGCCAGGCGTCCTGGCCGTCAGCCAGCGGATGCGGCAACGGAAGCGACTGGAAGCGGCAGGCGAACGTCATGCCGGTGTCGCCGCCGCTCCCCTCGACACGATGGATCCACTCGTCGGCGGTGTCGGCGGGCGCCACCAGGTGGAAGTAGGTGGTGCGGCGTGGTTGTCCGGTTTCGGGGTGAGGCTTGTCCTCGGTTGTCAACGCGCGAACGAGCGTGACGCCGGTCAATCCCGTTTCCTCTGCTACTTCCCGCACCACGGCCTCCGGGAGACCTTCGTTGGCTTCCACCCCTCCGGCCGGAACCTGTGGTCCGGCTTCGGGAAAGTCAACGTGCTCGAAGATCAGGAGTTCAGGCCGCGGTCGCCGGCGGATCACGTAGGCGGCGACGCGGATTCTCGGCGGAGAAGGGTTCACGGGCGTACTCCTGGGTGGTGGCGTCAGGTTGTCATAGCCGCGATGCACTCGACGGCACCAATTGAAATGTAGCCCGTACGGGTGAACTTGAATTTTCAACTTTACCGCCTGGGTAACCGAGAGTGAGTCGATCGTCGGCGCGGTCACCAGCGGAAATGGTCACCGCCTTGATCACCCCGACTCCTGGTCGTTACCCCGGCACGGTGCCGGGCCCTGTTACGCGCGCGGCCGTCCCGACGACGGGTGGCGCAGAGCATGACCGCATTCGCACCGCTGAAAGAGGCAACCGTGTCCTACGCCCCCACGCCGCCCCCGGTGATGCAGGCCCCGTCCCAGCCCAGGAACGGGCTCGGTACCGCCGGTTTTGTCCTGGGCTTGGTCGGCCTGATCTTCGCCTTCATCCCGCTGATCGGGATCGTCGCCTGGCCGCTGACGATCTTGGGACTGATCTTCGGCGTCATCGGGCTCCAGCGCGCGAACCGGGGCCAGTCCACCAACAAGGGCATGGCCATCGCCGCGATCGCCCTGTCGGCCATCGGGCTGGTCATCTGCATCATCTGGACCGCCGCGTTCGGCAAGGCCGTCAACGACACGGCCAACAGCCTGCCGACCCCAGCCGCGCCGCCCGTCGTCGCCGACACCGCGGCGGCTCCGGAAGCCGCTCCCGCCAACGCGGCCCCGGCGGAAGCGGAATCGGCCAAGCACACCATCGTTCTGGAAGTCACCACGGCCGCGAAGTCGAACGTCCAGTGGAGCAGCGGGTTCACCACGAACTCCCAGGAAGTCCTCGACAAGGGCAAAACCTGGAGCCAGACACTCACCATGGACGACCTGGCGTTCACCTCGGTCACCGTCACCCCGGTCAACTTCGACCTGAACAGCAAGGACAACACCTGCAAGATCATCGTCGACGGCAAGACGGTCGTGGAGCAGTCCAACAGCGTCGGCGCACTGTGCACCTACCAGCCCTGAACGTCGGCACCGACCGCCACGCACGCACCGTCGAAAGTGGACTGATCACCCGAAGACGCCTTCATCCAGGGCTTAGGCACCACTGCTGGACCGCGTCCGCCGCGTGATGAGTGCCCGGTCGGTGCTGAACCGGCCCGCGCCCGTGCCCAGCAGGGCGAGTGACGCAGCGAGCATGATGAACGCGAACCCGGAGCCGCTGCCGTCCGGGGTGAGGACCAGCGGCTCGCCCGCGTGCACGAAGATCAACGCCCCGGCCATGATGACCGCGAACCCGGCGCAGACCAACCTGGTGAGCGCGCCGAGCAGCACCAGGATCCCGCCGACCAACTGCAGGTAGGCGCCGAACCAGGCGGACAGCTCCGGCAGCGGAATGCCCGCCTCCCGGTAGTTCTCGACGTTCGCGGCGGCGCCACCGTCCTGGGCGGCGTCGCCCCAGCCGTGGGCGATGAAGACCACGCCGATCGCGAGGCGCAGCACCAGCAGGCCGATGTCGGACGCCAGTTGCTGCGTGTTCTCACCGAGGCGAGGGAGCAGAGTCATGACGGGGTGCCCTTCCGGTCGTGTCCATGTCCGGCGAGCGTCGCAGTGCCCCGCGAAAACGGCGGGCAACCGGAGCGAAAGCCGGGCGAAAGAGCGGTCGGCCCCGGGCGGAATGCCGGATACGGTGGGTTCGTGCGCGTGCTGGTGGTGGAGGACGAAGAGGGCCTGGTGAGTGCGTTGCGCGCGGGCCTGGCCAGGGAGGGCTACGCGGTGGACGCGGCGGGAACGGCAGGTGAAGCCACCGAGAAACTCGCGTGCACGGCCTATGACCTGATGATCCTGGACATCATGCTGCCCGATCGCGACGGGCTGTCGCTGTGCCGCGCGGTCCGCCTCGGCGAGATCGGCCTGATGCCGGGCACCGACCTGCGGATCCTGATGCTGACCGCGCGCACCGGCCTCGCCGACCGCGTGCGCGGGCTGGACCTGGGCGCGGACGACTACCTCACCAAGCCGTTCGCGCTGGCCGAGTTGCTGGCCAGGGTCCGGGCGCTGCTGCGGCGCGGGGTCGCCGGCGGCTCGGCGGTGCTGCGGGTCGGCGGCCTGGTGCTGGACAGCGCCCGGCACGTCGCCGCGCGGGACGGGCGGGAGTTGTCCTTGACGCTCAAGGAGTTCGGTGTGCTGCACTACCTGATGTCCCGGCCGGGCTACGTGATTTCGGCCGAGGAACTGCTCGAGCACGTGTGGGACGAGAACGCCGACCCGCTCACGCAGACCGTGCGGGTCACCGTCGGCACCCTGCGGCGCAAGCTCACCGTCGACGGGGAGCAGCCGGTGATCGAGACGGTGATCGGGCGCGGCTACCGCCTGCGGGACAACGCGTGACCGCCTTGCCTGCCTGGAGCAGGACGATCCGGTTCCGGCTCGCCGTCACCTACTCCTCTGTCCTTTTCGGACTGACCGCGCTGGTGGTCGCCGGGGTGTACCTGGTGCTGTCCTCCACATTGGAGGCCGGTCCGCTGGAGTCGTCGCCGAAGATGGCCAAGGACGACCAGGGCAACTGGACGGTCACCGAGGGCGCCCGGTTCGACGCCTCGGACATGGCGGCGGTGGAGGCGGCGGCCAACTACAAAACGCTCGGCCTCCTGCGTGACCTGTCGCTGCAGGCGATCGCGGTGCTGTTCGTGGCGAGCCTGCTCACCGGCTGGTGGCTGGCCGGGCGGGCGCTGCGGCCGGTCCGCCGGATCACCGCGACCGCGCGGGAGATCTCCGCCACCGACCTGTCCCGGCGCATCGATCTCGACGGCCCGCGGGACGAGTTGCGTGAGCTGGCCGAGACCATCGACGGCATGCTCACCCGGCTGGAGGCGGCGTTCCAGGTGCAGCGGCAGATGGTCGACGACGCCTCCCACGAGTTGCGCAACCCGCTCGCCGTCATTCAGGCCAATGTGGACGCCGTGCTGGCCGCCGACGACACCACGCCGGCTGCCCGCGCGAACGCGGTCGCGCTGGTGACCAGGGCGATGAGCCGGATGACCCAGCTGGTCGAGGACCTGCTGTCCACCGCCCGCCGCAGCTCCCCCGCGTTTGTCGACGTCGAGGTCGAGCTGGCCGCGATCGGCACCGAGGCCGCCGACGAGTTCGCGTTGCTCGCCGCCGAGCGGAACCTGTCGTTGAACCGGCAGCTGCGGGCGGGCCCGGTGGTGGCGGGTGATCCGCACGGACTGCGCCGCGCGGTGGACAACCTCCTGTCCAACGCCGTCCGGCTCGCCCCGCACGGCAGCGAAATCACCATCTCCGTCGGCAGCGAGCACGGCTGGGCCTGGATCGGCGTCCGCGACCAGGGCCCCGGCATTCCCGCCGACGACCAAGAACTGATCTTCGACCGGTTCTTCACCGCGGCACGGCAGCTCACCGATTCCCTCACCCAGCCGGGAGGTTCCCGGCGCGCGTTCGGGCAGGCCGGGCTCGGCCTCGCGATCGTGCGGCAGATCGTCGAAAGCCACGACGGCCAGGTTTCCGTGCATTCCACAGTGGACGTCGGCAGCGTGTTCGTGCTGTGGCTGCCCGACCACACCGCCGACCGGCGCACGGCCCGGCCGCCGTCGGCCAACCCGCTGCCACTGGATCACGGGACACGCGCGGACCCGAACGGCAGCCGCCGGACGCGCTGACCCGTCGCCGCGAACAACGCGTTGGCCACCGCGGGCGCGACGGTCGCCACCGCGACCTGGCCGACGCCGGTCGGTGGCGCCTCCGACGGCACGATGTGCACTTCGACCCGCGGCATCTGGTCCATGCGCAACACGGCGTAGTCGTCGAAGTTCGACTGCTGGACCACACCCCGGTCCAGGGTGATCGCCCCGTGGAGCATGATGCTCAGCCCCCACGCGACGCTGCCCTCGATCTGGCCGCGCACGATGTCCGGGTTGACGGCGACCCCGCAGTCGACCGCGCACACCACGCGGTCCACGCGGAACGTCCGGTCCCCGCGGACGGTCACCTCGGCGACCATCGCCACCGACGTGAGAAAGCCGTAGTGCACGGCCAAACCCCGCCCGCTCTTGGTGCCGGAGGTGCCCCAGCCCGCACGTTCCGCGGCGAGTTCCAAGGTCTTCAGCTGGCGCGGGTACTCGGCGAACACGGTCGGCCGGTCGGCCTCGGCGATCGACAGGATGTCGATGTCCTTGAGGTGCGGGTCGCGGGCCATCAGCTCCTGCCGCAGCGCCAGCGGGTCGCGGCCGGTCTCGGCGGCGACGTCGTCGAGCATGGTCTCCACCGAGTACGCGGTGTGGGCCCCCGCGGTCCCGCGCAGCGTGTTGATCGGCACGCCGACCTCGGTGGTGTGCAGGTCCACCAGGATGTTGGGGATGTCGTAGGGAATGTTCGCCGCGCCGTCGACCGAGACCCAGTCGACCCCGTTCACCGGCTCCCACGGGAAGATCGACTGACCGACGATGGTGTGCCGCCACGCGGTGATGGCGTTGGCATCGTCCAGCCCGACCGTCACGCGGTGGACGTACATCGGGCGGTAGAAGCTGTGCCGCAGGTCGTCCTCCCGGGTCCACAGCAGCTTGACCGGGGTGTTCCCGCCGATCGCGCGGGCGATCTCGACCGCCTCGTTGGTGGTGCCGTCCTTGCGGCCGAACGAGCCACCCGCGTAAACCGAGTTGATCGCGACCCGGTCCGGGCCGAGGCCGAGCAGTTCGGCGGCGCCTTCCTGCGCGCCCTGCACGCTGCCGTCGCCGGTCCAGATCTCGCAGCCGTCCCCGCTCGTGCGCACGACCACCGCCGCCGGCTCCAGCGGCGCGTGGGCGAGGTACGGGTACTCGAAGTCCGCGGTGATGGTCCGCGCGGCGTTGGCCAGCGCGTTGTCGATGGCGCCGTCGCTGCGGGCGATGTCCCCGCGCTGGTCGAGCAGCGCGCGGTACTCGGCAACCAGTTCGGCGGTGCTCCTGGTCTCCGCCGCGCTGTCGTCCCAGCTGACGTCGAGGCGGTCGCGAGCCTGCTTGGCCGCCCAGAACGAGTCCGCGACCACCGCGACCCCGGTCGGGATCTCCACGACATGGCGGACGCCGGGAATGTCGCGGTTGACCGAACTCACCGTGCCGCCGAACCGCGGTGACCGCGCGACCAGTGCCGTCAGCATGCCGGGCACCGCGACGTCGATCGCGAACCGCGCACTCGCGTCTATTTTGGACGGTGTGTCCAGCCGTCGCACGCCGCTGGTGCCGATCAGCCGGAACTGCCCGATGTCCTTGAGCGGCACGTTGTCCGGCACCGGCTGCGCGGCCGCGGCGGTGGCCAGGTCGCCGAACGTGGCCCGCCGCGACGACCGCTCGCGCCGGACGATGCCGTCCCGGACGGCGATCTCGCCGACCGGCACGCGCCACCGCGCGGCGGCGGCCGAGACGAGCATCGCGCGGCCGGTGGCACCGGCCCGGCGGTACTGCTCCCAAGAGTTGCGGACGCTGTTGCTACCGGCCGTGTGCTGCATTTCGAAGATCAGGTTCGCGTAGTGCGCCGGGTCGGCGGGGGCCGGGCGCACCCGCACCTGCGCCCAGCTCGCGTCCAGTTCCTCGGCGATCATCATGGCGAGCGTGGTGTGGATGCCCTGGCCCCATTCGACGTGCTTGGCGATGATCGTGACCTCGTTGTCCGGGCTGATGCGCAGGAAGGCGTTCGGGGCGAACGGTTCCTTGGCCCGCGCCGTGCGGCCCTCGGCCCGGTGCGGCACGTACAGGCCGATCACCAGCCCGGCCGCGGCTCCTTTGAGGACGGTGCGGCGGCCAACGCGCGCAGGTGAATCCGGCATGGCTATCGCTCCAGTGACTCGGCGGCCTGGTGCACCGCGGCACGAATCCGGTCGTAGATCCCGCAGCGGCACAGGTTGCCGCGCAGTGCGCCGTCGATGTCCTCATCGGACGGTCGCGGCTTCGCGGTCAGCAGCGCGGTGGCGGCCATCATCTGCCCCGGCTGGCAGTACCCGCATTCCGCGGCGTCGAGCGCCAGCCACGACTCCCGGACCGCACCGGCCACGCGACCGCCCGTCCCCTCGATCGTGCTGACCCGCCGCCGGCCCACGTCGCCGACGCTGATCGTGCACGAGTTCACCGCCTCGCCGTCCAGGTGCACGGTGCAGGCGCCGCAAAGCCCTTCACCGCACCCGAACTTGGTGCCGGTCAGGCCGAGGGTCTCCCGGAGTACCCACAGCAACGGCGTCGCCGGATCGACCTCGACCCGGCGACGCCGGTCATTGACCACCAGAGTCAGCGCCACTTTCCCTCCACGGTCTCGAACCCGGGCACCATGGAAGCAACGGGAGGCGAAAGCGGACCGAAACCCGCTCAGCGGGGCCGCACCACCACCGTCACGGTGCGGTTGCGCGCCCTGTCCTCCGCCGTCGTGTTGGGGAACGGCGGGCTGGCCGCGCCGGAACTCGACACCGCGAACGTGGCCAGCGGCAACCCGCTCGCCTCGGACATCCGTTCCGCGGCGGTCATCGCGCGGGCCAGCCCGAGTTCGGCATTGGTCGTGTAGCCGCTGCCGCCGGACACCTGCGCGTCCTCGGTGTGGCCCACCACGGTGATCGTCACGTTCGCGGCGGCCGGGCCCAGGCGCCGCGCCAGCTCGGCCAACGCGGACGAGCCGCTGTCCGACAACCGTGTCCCCGCCCGGAAAACGCCGGTCGAAAAGGTCACCGTGAGCGCACCCGCGTCGGTGCGCGTGGTCAGTGCCGGGTGGCCTGCCAGCGCCGCGGCGACGCCGTCGACGGCTTGCCGCGGCCCCGATGTCGTCTGGTCGAGCCTGCCGCCGAGATCGTCGATGCGCTCGGCCTGTGCCCGCTGACCGTCCTGGATCTCGTCCAGCTCGGCGCCCAGTGCGCCCGATCGGTCAACGACCAGGCCGCCCGCCACGCCGGCCCCGCCGACCGCCACCGCGGCCAGCGCCACCACCAGCACCACGCGGCCGGGACGCGGCCGTCGTGTCGCCAGCGCGGCGATCCGTTTCCGGCCCTCACGAGCCGGGAGGTGATCGGCGTCCAGCCGCAGTGCCAGCGCCCAGCACTGGTCGGCTTCGAGCAGTTCCCCGCGCTGGGCATGGATCCGGGCCAGCAGATCCAGCACCGCCGGATCGGTGCTGTCCCGTCCACCCAGCTCCCGGAGCACCCGTTCGGCCTCGGCGTACTCGCCGTTCCTGGCGAGCAGGGCCGCGTGGGCGACGGAGGGAACCGTGACCAGTTCCCCGCTCATCGGTCGCTCGCCCGGACCGTGCTCCCGAGGCCGCCGACCGGGTCGACGTGCCCCACCACTCCCGGCGCGACCTTCTCCAGTTGCCCGTTCACCGCGGTCAGCCGGGCCGCGTCACCGGCGTCCAGTGCCTGCCTGCCCTGCTGGAGCAACTGCTGCACCCGTGGATCGGGGTCGCCGCGGAGGTGCTCTTCGCGGGCGAGGAAGATGACCGCGGTCAGCTGCCCGGTGTCCTCCAGCACCTCGCGGATGATCTCCCGCACCACCTCGACCTGGCGCCGCAGCACGGTGCGGTCGCCGGAGGCGATGGCGGCCGACATGGTCCGCTCGGCGTTGTGCAACGCCGTCCGGTGCCGCGCGCTGCCCGACTCGGCGACGAGTTCCCGCGTGTCCCGCAGGATCGCCCGCCCCTCGGCGGCCAGCTCGGGGAACACCAGGGCCGCCTCGAGGTCGTCGAGCGTGGTCTGGGCGTCGCGCAGCCGGTTCTCGCCGGTCGACGCGGCGTCCGGATCGACATCGGCCGCGTCGGCCAGCCGCCGCACCTCGCCCGGTACGTCGTCGGTCCGGAACCCCTCGGCCAGGTCCACGGCCTCGACGGCATCGACCCCGGCCAGCTGCACGGCGGTCAGCCGCTGGGCCAGTTCGTCGAACCGGTCGGCCAGATCCTCCGCGGCGCCACGGAGATCGGTGCCCGATCCGGTGCGGCCGAGCTCCACCTGGATCTCGAAATCCTCGTCGAGCAGCGGCACGTACGCGTCGGCACGCGGCGCGAAGCTCTCGTCGATCCGGACCTCGATCTCCACCTCACTGCCCGCGGGCACGTCCCGCCCGACCTGGGCCGGTGTCAGGTCCAGCTGCCCGATCAGCATGTTGCGATCGGCCTTGGACCGCTCCCCCTCGACGATCGGCACCCGGATCATGCCGGTGCTCTCGTTGCGGCGGACGGTCACCGTCGAGTACAGGATGGCCCTGGCCTTGGCCGGCAGCTCGGCGCCCTTGCGCACCAGCCAGCGCACTTCGTTGTCGTCCAGGCCCACCCCGATGGAGTGGCTCAGCGTCGGCGCGGTGCCCTGCCGGGACGTGTGCCGGTAGGAAACGCGTTCCGGATCGGTGGGCACCAGCGTGCCGTGCGGGTCCCGCAGTTCGATGTCGTAGGTGCTGACGGTCCGCTCGCCGGCACGCAGCCTGGTGGCGAAGGTGCCGTCCGCGGTGAGCGGGATCTGCCCGCTGCGCCACGGCGGCGTACCGTCCGTGTGCACGAACTCGATCGTGGCGCCGGTCCAGTCCCGCCGCTCGGCGGCGCGTGGTGGCAGGCCGCCCATCAGCGGCTCGAGGTCCGAACCCGACGACGGGTACTGGAGGTCCAGCACCACGCGGCCCTCGCTCAGTGCCCGCTCGGCGCGTTCCGGCCGGGCGGGAAGCCGCTGGGTGCCGGCGAAGACGGCCGCCCCCCTGGCGACGACGGTCACCGGGTCGAGGCTGTGGTCCAGCGGGATGCCGAGGCCGTCGGCGGGGTCGGCGAGCAGCTCCCGCAGCGCGGGCGCGATCGTGGTGCCGCCGACGAGCAGCACCCGCTCCACGTCGCCCGCCCCGAGGCCGGTGTCGGCGAGCGCCTTGCGGCACAACGTGATCGATCGCCGGTAGAGCGGGAGCGCGACGCGCTCGACGTCCGCCCTGGTCAGCTCGAACTCGAAGTCGAACGCCGGGGAGCCGTCCGCGTCGTTGAGCCGCAGGTTGATCTCGGCGGTGTCCGAACGGGACAGTTCGATCTTGGCGTATTCCGCCGCCGCCTTGAGCTTCGCGACGTTGCCCGCCGACCGCCGATGCCCGCGAGCCAGGTCCGGCAGCGGGAACTCCTTGCGCACGGCCGGGATCAGCAGGCTCTCGACCAGCCCCCAGTCGATCAGCTTACCGCCGAGGAAGTTGTCACCGGCGTGGTTGATCGTGCTGAACTCACCGTCGGCGACCTTGACCACGGCGGCGTCGAAGGTGCCGCCCCCGAAGTCGTACACGAGCCAGAAACCCTTTTCGGTGGCCAGATGCGTGCTGTACGCCCACGCCGCCGCGCTGGGTTCCTGGATCAACGGCGCGAACTCGAGTCCGGCCATCGCGGCGGCCCGGCGGGTCGCGTCGCACTGGTCGAGTTCGAAGGCCGCGGGCACGGTGATCACCGCCGCGCCGATGTTCTCGCCGAGCGCCTGCTGCACGTCACCGCGCAGCGACTTGAGCACCTCGGCCGACAGCTCCACCGGTGACATGGTCCGGCCGGACGCGGCGAACTGCTTGCGCTCGTCGAGCTTTCCCATGCTCAGCTTGAACTCCGCGCACGCGTTGTCGGGGTCCTCTTCGACCCGGTCCTTCGCCGGCTGGCCGACGAGCACCTTGTTCGAGCGGCTGACGTAGACCGCCGACGGCGTGTGCTCGGCCTGCCGGTTGTTGCGGATCACGGTCGCGTCGGCGGCGGTGGCCACCGCGATGATGCTGGTGGTGGTACCGAGATCAATACCGAAGTCAATGTTGTCCCGTGCCATTGTCCTGTCCCTTCTCCGGCACTCCGACGATCACGTGACCGAACTGGATGCACTGCCCGCCGCGGTAGACCGTCGGTCGCACGGTCTCCACCACCGTCTCCCGGTCGAGGCCGGGCCGCGGCTCGTACGCGATGGCCCGCAAGGACATGCCGGGATCCCACGGAGTCCCGTCGTGGTCCTGCACGCGGACCCCGGCTTCGCTGAGCCGGTCCGACATGGCGGTGAGGTTCCTCCTCGCCATGCGCTCCGCCTTGCCCGCGTCACCGTTGTCGCCGAACCGTTTCAGCACGCGCCACAGGTTCGTCGCGACGTCGGCGACCGTCGGATCGTCCAAATCGGACGTTGCCACCTCGACCGGCGGTGCCGGTCCGGGTGTCGTCGCGGGCCCGTCCGGTGGTTCCTGGATGCGGAACTCCGGCGGGAACCGGCGCTGCCTGACCCACTGCCGAAAGCTGGACAACCACTCGTTCCCTTCTCAGCCATCCGCCTGTGCGGCGGCCCACCGGTCGAGGCGGTAGCGGCGCCACCCGAGCGCGGCGGCGATCCCGGCCATGAGCACCAGGAGGACCAGCAACCCGTCGATGGCCAGGTACGGCGCCACCAGGTAGCCGACGAGCAGCACCAGACCGACCGTTCGCCACCACCTGGCCGCCGGGCTCAACGGGACCTTGCCGTAGATGTACGTCTCGTCACGCAGGTACGCGGCCATCGGCACCAGCGGGACGAAGAACACGGTGAGGTAGTGCGTGGCCACGTACATCCCGGGCTGGCTGGTCGGCCGCCTGCCCCACAGGTAGGCGCCCCAGCCGAAGAACGAACCGCGCACCGGCACACCGGCCGGCGGCGTGCGCAACACCGTCGGATCGGCCAGCACCTCATCGATCTGGGCCCGCAGCCGCTCGTCACGGGTGCGCCTGCGCCAAGCCCGGAGCCGGTCCGCGGCCTGGTTCACCTTTCCGGCACCGCACAGGTCCTCGACCGCGCTCACCACCCGCGACTGGTCGAGCACCGCCAGGTTCCGGTCGATCAGCTCGATCGTGGTGCGTTCCCTGGCCAGTTCCGCCGCGCCGGGCAGCAGGTCCAGCGCGGGTGCCCGGTCGCCGGTCTTGTTGCTGTGGGCGATCGCGCACAGGTTCGCCGCCCTGGCCACTTCGTCGTGGGCGGCGGTGGTCACCGGGTCGTCCGCGCCGAGCAACCCGGCGATCGTCCGCAGCGGCCGTTCGGCCCGCTCCAGCAGGAGGTGCCCGGCTTCGATCGCGGCCCGCGGCGTGGTCGTCGCGACGCGGTCGGCCTCCTCGCAGGCCGCCCGAATCCGGTCCTCGGCGGGCCGGGCGGCCTCCCGCAGCGCCGCGTCGACGAGGTCGTCGTCGAACGAAGACTCGTCGAGCACCCAGAGGTGCCGGTCCGCGGCCTGCTGGCCCAGGTCCGCCGCCGCGTCCGCGGCGAACGCGACGTGCACGTCCACGAGGTGCCTCGGCAGCCGCTCCCGCAGCCGCCGGACCGTGCCGGTGGTCAGGCGGGGATCGTCGATCTCGGCGACCCGCCGCCGCGCCCGGTCCCAGATCTCCTCGCCGGCGAGCACGCGCGCCCAGGCTTCGGCGGCCGCGAGCCACTGCTGTGCCAGCGGATCCTCGTCCACGTCCGGCCGCCCCGGCTCAGTGAGCGGCTCCCCCTCGATCACCGCGCAATGGCTGCGCACCGCGTGGTCGTGTTCCGGGGTCCCGTCCCCCAGCCACAGCAACTCGTGCACCAGCCGCAGGACCGGGTTGCGCATCGCCTCGAACGCGTCATCCACCTCGTCCGGTTCCGGTGGCGGCACGAGCGGCAGCGCGCCGTTGGTCACCACCGGCGTGCCCAGCCGGGCCATCAGCACGGCTTCCTCACGGCGCCGCCGGATCACCGTCCCGGACGCGGTGACCGGCACCCCGGTCAGCCGGAAGACGTTGCCGCGGTACAGCCGCGTGCCCCCGAGCCGCCGCAGCGCCTCGTCCAGTTCGCGGTCGACCGGCCGGACCTGGCTGCGTCCCGCCATCACGTCAGCACTCCCTTGCGCCACAACCGAAGCCAGTGCTCGTGCGTGGCACGCAGCTTCGGTGACTTGTTGAACGCTTCCTCCATCAGGTCCGCGGCCTCGTGCAGCGTGGTCGCCTGCCTCGCCAGTTCCCGCGCCCGCCCGGCCAGGCGGGCCGCCTCTTCCTCGGTCGCCGACGACGGGTGGCCCAGTACGTTCTTCGACGTCCGCGAAGGCAGATCGACCACCCGCTTGGCCTTTCCCCGGCCGCGGCAGGCCCGCCACTCCGCCAGCTCGGCGGCCAGCGCGGTCGCGTCCGGTGTTCTGGCCGATGGGTCCGGATCGAGTGCCCGCAACACGATCCGGTCGAGTTCACCGTCCACTTCGGAATTGAACTCGTGCGGTGGCGGTGGCGGGGTCCGGCGCTGGGTGCCGAAGTACGAGGTCGGCCCGCCGTCCTCGTAGGGCAGCGTGTCGGTGAGCAGCAGGTAGGCGATCGTGCCGAGGGCCCACACGTCGCCCGCCCGCGAGTCGCCCTGCCGGTTCAGCAGCGATTCCGGTGCCTTGAACGCGAGCGTGCCCTTCGTGCTGGCCATCAAGGTCATCGGGTTGACGCTCTTGGCCAGCCCGAAGTCGCTCAGCTTGGCGCGCAGCCCGTCGGTGTCGTAGCCGACCAGGATGTTCTGCGGGGTGATGTCCCGGTGGACGATCGCGGGCCGCGCCGAGTGCGCGACGGCGAGCCCGTCGGCGACCTGGTGCAGGATGCGGACCGAGTCCTCCACCGGCACGAACCGCTCGCGGTGTGAAACCCAGAAGCGCTGCAGGTTTCCGCCCGCGACGTACTCCATGGTGAAGTAGCCGCTCATGCCGTGCGGACTGGACACCATGCCCGCGTGGAAGACGCGGATGATGTTCGGGTGGCCGATCCGCGTCAGCATGATGGCCTCGCCGAGCATGGTCTTGGTCTCCTCGGCGGTGCCGGTGCGCTTGAACACCTTCATCGCCTGCCTGCCGAAGATGTCGTGGCGCACCCGGTAGACCTCGGCGAACGCGCCCTCGCCGAGGAACCGTTCGACCTCGTAGGCGTCGCCGACGCGCTGGCCGTCCTCGAGCAGCTTCATGCCGGATCCGCCCGGATCAGCAGGCGGTAGCCGATGTTGCGCTCGGTCTGCAGCAGCTTCGGGCAGGCCGGGTCGCGCTCGATCCGCTTGCGCACGGCGGTGATGACGTTGCGCAGGTTCGTTTCGTCGTAGCTGCGGCTGGGCGGCCACTCCTCCGGGCGCCCCCACAGCAGGTGGATCAGCTCCGCGTGCGTGCAGGCGACCGGCGAGCCGTTGTTGAGCCGGCTCAGCTCGGCCAGGTAGCGGATGAGCCGGTGGGCTTGCGGGGACAGGCCGGTGATCTCGGACCGCTGCCCGTTCTCGACGCGGTACACCTTCATCTGCAGCCAGTCGCAGGTGAGGTGCGGTGTGCCGGTCTCGGCTTGCGCTTGGGTTCGCACCGCGACCGGCGCGGTCTCGGTGCGGAAGGGGTCGTCGAAGGTCAGCTTCCAGTACCTGGGGTCCCCCGCCGGCGTGATGTCGCCGATGATGAGAAGGGCGTCACCGTGCCGGAGTCCGGTCGTGCCCAGCAGCCGCGTCAGCTTCCCGCCGCGCCGCAGCACGGTGCCGTTGTCCGAGCCGTTGTCGGTCGCGGTCCACACCCCGTCGACGTGCTCGACGATGCAGTGCACGCGGCTGACCAGGCGGTGCGGGTCGGGGTCGAGCACGAACTCCGGCGTCCCGTCGAGCGTCGCCCGGCCGATCCGGGTGCGGCCGGCGCCCAGCTCGTGCGTGGACCGGAACCCGTCCGGCGAGACGACCCGGAAGCACGTGACCCTCGACTTCACCGTTCCATCCCGTTCGCCCCGATCCGCCACGACCGTTGATCTTCACGGGCGATCACGCGAACATCCATCACGGTCACGTACTGTCCACGTAAGGTACGAACGAACACCGGGACCGGTCCCGATTTGACCGCTTCCTGCTAACGCGCGACGAGACTCCGCGGCGCGGGTGTTACGGCTGCTTTCTCAGTGCTGGCCTACTGCGGCGGCGCCTTGCCGAGCGCGTGCGGCACCCTGGACAGCGTGGTGCGCGGCCAAGGACGCCTGCCAAGTCGAAAAACCGGGGTCGCGGTCCGTCAGCGGCGCCGTCGACGCGGCGCGGCTGCCCTGTTCTCGGGCTCCCCGCGGCCGCCGTTGATTGACGCTTCTCTCGGCGCCGGGGCGGAGAAAGTGTGGGCGGGTGTGCCACCAGTGCGGGCGGCACACCCGTGACTGGTCATTCCGAGCGCTGGGGTTCGGAGTGGTGTTGCCGGGCTTCGTGCAGTTGGTCCTCGAGGGAAACGATCCGGCACGCCGCCTCGACCGGCGTGCCCTGGTCGACCAGCTCCCGCACCCGTGCGGCGATGCGCAGCTGGTGACGGGAGTAGCGGCGGTGCCCGCCGGCGGAGCGCTGTGGCTCGATCAGGCCGACATCGTCCAGGCTGCGCAGGAAGTTCTGGCTCGTGCCGAGCATTTCCGCGGCACGGCCCATGGTGTAAGCGGGGTAGTGCTCATCGTCGAACTTGTCGCCCCCGCCGGGGGTGGCGGGGTCGTGCTGGTCAGGGATCATTCCACCTCCACATCACAAGAGACCCCGGGCGCCGTGCACGGCACCCGGGGTCCCAGGGGTTTGGGTTTCATCATTGTCCACCGGCACAATGGCCGGACTACCGTACCCGCATCCGGTCACAGAGCGGACCGTGCGGGGATCGCTGAGTCGTAACCGAGAACCACCTTCCAATCCGATGGGACTGCGGTACCCGCGCGGCACTACTGCCCAGCCGCGGCGGGCGATCCAATGATGTGCCCTATCCCTTCTTTCGTGTTTCTCCGTCTTGCCTGGAACTGTCTTGCCTCGAACAGCTGCGAATACCACCGGCTGGAACCCCTTACCGAGATCGGTCCCAGCACGCCTGATATCGCTGGCCGGATGCGGAACCCACGTGCCCGGCTCCGCATCCGGCCGTCTTCTTCACTGCATACTGCGAACTGACTTCACTGCACTTCACGGGTGCTCTTGCGCCACCCGCGTCTTGCGGCGGCCGGCTCGGCCGCCTGGATCTGACTCGCGGGCAGTTACGTCCTCTCCCGCGCCATCTGACCTTGTCTCTCTCCGTACGAGGAGAACATTACACCTACCCGGCGTTGAATGTCTACCTCCGCCACCATAGATTTACTGCCCGGCAGGAAGGCGAATATCCCATCCCCGGGCAGACCCGCAGGTCAGCGGCCGAGTGCCGCCTGCCGCCAGGCGGCTACCGGACGGCGAGAGGACAACGTGACCATGGGCGAGCCGGTACCGCTGGAGACCTGGGTGGCCGGGCCGGTCCGCACCACCATCGCGGGCCTGAAGGCGCACTCCTGGGGCTCCGCCGTGCTCGACCACCACCAGGACCAGGTGCGCGCCGAACTGGCGGGCGCGGGCGCGCCGGCGGACCGCGCCACCCTCACCCTCTACCTGCACGTGCTCAGCTGCGCCGTGGACTACGTCGGCACGAACATCCCCGGCGACACCCTGCCCCTGACCCGCGTCCACGACACCGGCATGGACTGGTTCACCATCCGCATCGCCGCCGTGTGCCAGCTCGCCATCAGCGAAGGCCTGGTCACCTGAACGGCGGCGGCCGGGCAGGTTGCGGTCGGCACGGGCCGCGCAAGTCCGGTGGATGGCTGTCGAGGCACCGCCGCGTGGCCGCCCTCGCCACCACGCGGTGGCCCAGCGGCCATTGTGGAGCGTTTCCGCTGGTGAAGGCATACGGCCAGCGATGTCCGGTCGATGTCCTCGAGCTGGCCGCCGCCGTCCGCCGACAGTGGGACGGGCAACGACTCGGTTGCCCGCGACATCGACGGCATTCGCGGACGAACGGCCGCGAGGCAGATCCGGAAAGGTCACGATTCCCATGGCTCCACCGCCGGGATACCCGCCGAAGCACGACGCCCCGCCCGCCGCCAGGCCGCGGGACGAGGGCGACAACGACCAGCTGAAAGTGACCATGGCGGACTACTGCGCCTGGTACGAATACCTGCTCAACCCGCACGAGCACAACGGCCCGGCTCGCTGGAAAATCGAGGACACGCGCAGCGGCTCCAGTGAGCAGGAAGTCAACAAACGCACCACCGACAAGTCCGCGGAGTCGCATCCGTTCGAAACCTGGACCCTCACCTCGGTCCTCGACGGCGTCGACCCCCAAGCGATCTACAACGCACCACTCGTGTTCGCCAGCAGTTCTCCGGATGTTATCGAGCCTGCCTACAACGGATTCAGCAACGGTTACCTCGTTTCGGGCAGCGGCGCGACGTCGACCGACCGCGAAGCGGGCCGGACCAGCGACACCGAGTACGAAATGTTGCTGCCGCTGATCACCGACTTCATGGAGATGCGCAAGGGCTGGGTCGAGCCGGGCAACGACAAGGCCCACGACTGGGAGAAGGCGTGGGCCAGGTTCGCGGTCGGCAACGAGAACGTCTTCCTGGTGCTGGCCGAAGGACTGGTCGCTTACCAGGCGTCGTATCTCCAATTCCGCCGAGGGCTGGACGACGCGGTCAGGCAATTGGTCGAAGGCTTTCAGAACAAGCATGAAGCCCCGGACGGTTCGTCCGTTTCCGGCTTCGTCTGGAAGGTCGTGGCCGTCGCGAGCGTGGGGGCCGTGGCGGGAAAGCTCGTCCCCGGCTGGGGGCAGGTGGTGTCGCTGGCACTGGCCGCGGCGGTGGCCGGGGCGACCGAGTACGCCAAACGGCAGGTCCCCGCGGACCTCCAGGTTCAGGACCCCGGTCGCTGGGCCGATTTTGTGATGGCCGCCGACACGCAGGTGCGGGCGCACATGCGGCGATTCGCCCAGGACATCGACAGCATCCGCGAAAGCATGGAGACCAGGGTCGCCGCCGTTCGAGACGGCCACCTGGCGAACCCGCCCGAGCGCGACGAGTCGATCAAGGACATGCCGCCGACCCGGCGGGAGATCGTTCCCGCGCACCTCAACGACGGCGTGACCCGCTGGCTGGACACGAAGGTCGCCGACCTGACCACGAACTGCACCGTGTACCAGTCGGCGGTCGACACCTTGGCGAGCGCGGACTGGGCCACCCCGTCGAGCGTTTTCCCCGAGGTCGCCACGGCACGGGAGCGGTTCGCCAGCCGGGTGCGCGAGCTGGGACAGGAAGCCGTCGACAAGCACCGCACCGCTGTCGAGCGACTGCGGCAGTACGGCGAGGACCTTCGCTGGGTCGCGAACAACGCCGCCGCGAACGAGGAGGCGAACCTCCAGATCGTCAACAACCTCCTGGCCGACGTCCAGGCGATCTGATCCACCGTTCACCGCGGGCGGGGGCGCCTGGCCCCCGCCCGCACTCAGTGATGGGTGCGCCGGTCCTGGCGCATACCGGTCAGGACGGGTCGGGCGGCGGCATGCCGGGCAGGCTCTGGTCCTCCGGGACCACACCGTCGACCAGGTAGGCGTCGACCACCTTGTCCACGGCCGCGTTGCCGTACCCGTAGATGCCGTGGTCACCTTCTCCGGTGACGGTCAGCAGCCGGGAGTTCGCGAACCCGGCGTGGGCCTTGCGGGCGCCCTCGATGGGTGTGGCGGGGTCGTTCACCGACTGGACCAGCACCACCGGCGGCACGCCCTTACCGTCCATTGTGGGCAGTGGGCGGGGCTGGTTCTCCCAGAAGATGCAGTTCTGGATGAACATCCAGTACCCACCGGCCAGCAGGTTGCCCTGGTCGAGGAACTTCTGCGACCGCCGGATCACCGACTTCCGGTCGCCGTGCTCGGGGGCGTCGTTGCACCTGACGGCGGTCAGCACGGCGAGCATGGCGTCGAGCGGGTCCGGCTCGGCCGGCGCGGCGGCGATCGCCGCCCTGGCCCGCGCCTTGGCTTCTTCCGGTGCGTCGTTCGCGGTCAGCGTCTTGAGCTGGGCGAGGAAGTCGGCCAGGCCGGGGAAGGCGTGCTTGCTCTTGAGCAGGCCGAGGAACCGGCTGTCCAGCTCACCCGGACCGACCTTCGCGCCGTCGACCTCGACCGGATTGCGGGTCAGCGCGTACCGGACCGCCTCGAAGGTCTGCCGGACCTGCTCGCCGGTGACACCGAGCCCGTACCGGTTGTCGTGGGCCGCGGCCCACGGCAGGAAGTCCTGCCGCCAGCGGCGTTCGTACCCCATCGGCTGCATGTCGAACGACGTCGCCCAGCCCGAGGTGAAGTCCACCGAGGAGTCCAGCACGAACCGGCCGACGCGCTCGGGGAACCGCTGCGCGTAGTGCGCGCCGAGCCAGGTGCCCGCCGAGTACCCGATCCAGTTGATCTTCTCCCGGCCGAGCAGGACCCGCAGCAGGTCCAGGTCCTTGGTGTTGTGGAAGGTGTCGACGAACTCGACGAGTTCGCCCGACGTGCGCTCGCAGGTTTTCGTGGTGAGTTCCAGCGAGTCCAGGAGCAGGTCCAGATTGCGCGGGTCGCGATCGCGCGGGTCGTGAACAGCACCTTGGCCCGCTCCGCCACACGAGATGTTCGTGCTCCGGCCGGTGCCGCGGGTGTCGATGCCGATGATCTCCTGGTGCTCACGCAGCTTGGCCTGCTGGCTCAGCGAGGCGGGGAACGAGCGGCCCGGCCCGCCGGGGCCACCCGGGTTGGTGAGCACGGACGCCGTTGTCCCACCGGTGGATTTCAGCCTGCTGATCGCGATCGTCAGGTCCTGCCGGTCGTCCGGGCGCTCCCAGTCACGCGGGGTCGCGAACGTCGCGCACTCCAGGACTTTCGCCGTGTCGGGCTGATCCGGCACATCCTCGGCGGTGCACTGGCGCCAGTCCAGTTCCTGTTCGGCGTAGCGCGCCGGGATGCCGGTGGTGTTCAACGCGCCGGGGTTCGCCAGCGCGGGAGTCAGTCCCGCGAGCAAGCCACCCACGACCGCGGGAACCACCACGGCGAACCGCAATCTCCTGGACATGTACCGCCCCTTTGCTTCAACCAGCCCGATTGATCTCCGTCAACGGGTCCAGTGGAAACCATGCCCCCACGGCATACTCAAGTAGCGCGCTCGAATTTCAGAGGGCACCCAGGGCTTCGGCGGCTTTCGCCCGGAAACGTTCGATGGTGGCGAGCTTGATCTTCTCGTACCCCTTGACTTCCTCGGCCAGCTCGACGATCGCCACCACCCGGTCGAGGTTTTCCGCGGTGAGCCGCTCCAGCGCTGCCCGCACGAACGCCTGGTACTCGGCGACCAACCGGCGCTCCACCCGGCGGACCTTCGCGTAACCGAAGACGTCGAAAGCGGTGCCGCGCAAGCCTTTCATCGCCCGCAGTCCGCGGAACGCCGCCTCCGCGGTACGCCCGGACAGCCGGATCTTGTTCTTCATGCCCAGCGCACGCAGCACCGGCGGGTGCAGCAGCACCGAAACCTTCGCGTCCGGCCCGAATTCGGCGTCACGCCGGGCCTTCTCGACCGGATCGAGGTGCAGCCGCGCGACCTCGTACTCGTCCTTGTACGCCAGCAGCCGGTGCAGCCCGCGGGCGTAGGCGACGGCGATCCGGCCGTCGGGATCGACACCGTCCACCAGCGCGGCGACCCGGCGCACCTCGGCCGCGTAGCGACCGGCCAGCACCGCGTCCTGGTATCCGGCGAGGTCGTCGACCCGGACCGCCAGCACCTCGTCGAGCCCTTCGGCCCGCGACCCAGCGACCCGCGGCTGCGCCGCCTCCCGCACCGCGACGGGGTCCAGCACCGCGGCCCGGCCCCAGCGGAACGCGGCCAGGGTCTGCTCGACCGCGGCGCCGTTCAGCCGGATCGCCTCCTCCATCGACTCCGCGGACACCGGCAGGCAGCCGGACTGGTACGCGGCACCGAGCAACACCATGTTGGTCGGCATGTGGTCGCCGAACAGGGCCTCGGCCAGCGATTGCGCGTCGATCGCGACCACCTCGCCCACCGCATCGGCGATCTGCCCGACCGCCTCGTCCGCGGTCCCCGGCAGCGGCACCCGGCCGCTGACCATCGCCGCCGTCGGCACGATCGCGGTGTTCAGCACCGCGACCGCGTGCCCGGTCCGTGCCACGGCGAGGTTCGCCGCTTCGGCCGCACCGAGGACGTCGAAGCCGATGAGGACGTCGGCGGTGCCGCGCGAGGCCCGCAGCGCGCCCCGGACCGGCTGCTTGGCGATCCGGATGTCGGAGACGACCGGGCCGCCCTTCTGCGCCAGCCCCACCTGCTCCAGCCCCGCGGCGAACCGCCCGTCCAGGTGCGCGGCCATCTGCAGGATCTGCGAGGCGGTGACCACCCCGGTGCCGCCGATGCCCGGCATCCGGATCAGCGTCTGGTCGTCGTCGAAACGCGGCTCGGGCTCGGTCAGCGCGACCGGCAGCGGCGGCACGGAACGTTCCACCGTTCCCGGCTCCACGAGCAGGAACGACGGGCAGTCGCCCTTCAGGCAGGAGAAGTCCGAGTTGCACGAGGGCTGGTGGATGCGTGTCTTGCGGCCGAACTCCGTCGCCACGGGCTGCACCGACAGGCAGGTCGACTGGTCCCCGCAGTCCCCGCAGCCCTCGCACACCCGCTCGTTGATCACGACTTTCCCGGCCGGGGTGGGCAGCTTGCCGCGCTTGCGCAGCCGTCGCTCCTCGGCGGCGCAACGGTCGTCGTGGATCAGCACGGTGACCCCGTCGACCGCCGCCAGCTCGGCCTCCGCCTCGGCGAACTGGTCGCGGTGCCGCACCGACGCGATCGGGTCGAGCGTGACACCGCGGTACTTGGCGGGGTCGTCCGCGGTGACGATGATCCGGCGAACGCCCTCGGTGGCGAGCAGCCGGGTGATCTCCGGGACGGACAACCGCCCGATCGCCTGCTGCCCGCCGGTCATCGCGACGGCGTCGTTGTAGAGCAGCTTGTAGGTCATCCTCGCCCCACCTGCCACGGCCTGCCGGATCGCCAGTGAACCGGAGTGGTGGAAGGTCCCGTCGCCGAGGTTCTGCACGAAGTGCCGGTCGTCGGTGAACGGGGCGAGGCCGAGCCACTGCGCGCCCTCGCCGCCCATCTGCGTCAGGCCGATCTGCGTGCCGCGGCCCGTGCTGTCGATCGCGATCATGGTGTGGCAGCCGATCCCGACACCGACCAGCGTCCCGTCGGCGGTCCTGGTGGAGGTGTTGTGCGGGCAGCCCGAGCAGAAGTACGGGGTGCGCGCCGCACCGGCCATCGGCAGCCCGATGCGCGCGGGCCTGCGCGGCTCGATCGCCGACAGGTGCACCGTCGCCGTGCGCGGCAACCGCTCGTGCCCGGCACGCGCGGCCACGGCCCGCGCGACGTCCTCGGCCGAGAGCTGCCCCCGCGCGGTGAGCAGCGGCCGGTTCCGCTCGTCGAACCGCCCGACCACCAGCGGCGCGCCCGGCACCCGGTAGAGCGCCGCTTTGAGGTGCTCCTCCAGGAACGGCACCTTGTCCTCGACCACCAGCACCTCGTCGAGGTCCGCGGTGAGCCGCCGCAGTTCCTCGGCGTCGATCGGCCACGGCATCGCGAGCCGGATCAGCCGGATCCCGAGGTGCTCCATGGCCGCCTCGTCGAGCCCGAGGTCGTCGAGCGCGCGCTGAAGGACCGCGAAGCCGGTGCCGCTGGCGAGCACGCCGAACCGCGCACCCGCGGGCGCGAACACGGCCCGGTTGAGCCCGGTTTCGCGGGCGTAGGCGCGGGCGAGGTCGAGTCGCCGGGTGAGCAGGTCGTGCTCGGCGTCGAGCGCGGCGGGCCCGACGAGCGCGCCCGCGGTGGGACGGGGTTGCGCGGGCGGCATCGGGATGCCCAGCCGCAGGCCGCCGACGTCGATGGTGGCGGAGGCGTCGGCGTTGTCCGCCACGATCTTCAGCCCGGTCCACAGGCCCGACGCACGAGACAACGCGACGGCGTGCAGCCCGAGTTCGATGATTTCCCCGACCGTGCCGGGCGCGAGCAGCGGCGTGCCCAGGCTCTGCGCCATCGGCTCACACGAACTCGGCACGGTGGACGACTTCGACGCCGGGTCGTCACCGATGATCGCGACGGCGCCGCCGAGGGTCGCGGTGCCGGCGAGGTTGCCGTGCCGGATCGCGTCCGCCGCGCGGTCGAGGCCGGGGTTCTTGCCGTACCAGAACCCCGTGACGCCGTCGTGCCGTCGCCCGGGCAGCTGTCCGAGCGTCTGGGTCCCGGCGACGGCGGTGGCGGCGAGTTCCTCGTTCACCCCCGGCTGGAAAACCACGCCCGCGGGGTCGAGGAAGCGCTTGGACCGCACCAGTTCGGAATCCAGTCCGCCCAGCGGCGAGCCCTGGTAACCGGAGACGAAGACCCGGGTGTCGAAGCCGCGCTCGGTGTCCAGGCGGCGCTGCTCGAGGGTGAGGCGGACCAGGGCCTGGATCCCGGTGAGGAGCGCCCGGCCGCGCTCGGCGGCGTAGCGGTCGTCGAGGGTCACCGTGGTGGGGACGGTCAACGGGGCCTCCTTCAGCCGGGCGTACGGGTAGGCCCAGTGGAGAGGATCCGCCGCTGCGCACGCAAGCAACATCGGGGAAGATGCGGTCAACACGCAAACGGAACCTCAATTTGCCCGGTCCGTTTGAATAATTTTGCGCGAGGAGTGCCATCATGGCGGAACCCGACGAGATCGACCGTCGGCTGATCACCCTGCTGCGGGAAGACGGGCGGCGGACCTACTCGGACATGGCGGGCATCGTCGGGCTCTCCGTGGCGGCGGTGAAGCGGCGGGTGAACCGGCTGCAGGAGACCGGCGTGATCACCGGGTTCACCGTGCAGGTCGACCACACGAAGCTCGGCTGGGGCGTCGAGGCGTTCACCGAGGTGCGGTACGCGGGCACAACGCGGGTGGCGGACATCGTCGGGAGCGCGAGCGTGCTGCCCGAGGTGGCCGCCATCTACACGATCGCGGGCGACCCGGACGCGCTCGTGCAGGTCCGCGTCCGGGACGTGGCACACCTGCAGCAGGTCATCGACCAGTTGCGCGCCGGTGGCTCCATCGCGGGCACCAAGACCCTGCTGGT
This sequence comes from Amycolatopsis albispora, assembly GCF_003312875.1. Taxonomy (NCBI): domain Bacteria; kingdom Bacillati; phylum Actinomycetota; class Actinomycetes; order Pseudonocardiales; family Pseudonocardiaceae; genus Amycolatopsis; species Amycolatopsis albispora. The sequence goes on along the minus strand of NZ_CP015163.1, from coordinate 508,259 downwards.
GCTCGGCGCCTGGACACGCACCTGACAACCGGTGGCGGGTTCAGGAACCGCAGGAATCCCTGACGACCAACCGGGTTGGCAGGATCACCGGGCCCTCGCGGCCGACACCGGTGATCATGGCCATCACCGCCTTGGCCGCGGCCACCCCGAACCCCGGCTTGTCCTGCGCCACCGTGGTCAGCGCCGGATCGACCACGGACGCGACCTCGATGTCGTCGAAACCGACGAGCGCCAGGTCGTCCGGGACGCGCAGCCCCGCGGCCCTGGCGGCGAGCAACGCGCCGACCGCCATCTCGTCGCTGGCCGCGAACACGGCCGTGGGCGGTTCGTCCAGGGCGAGGAGCCGTCGCATCGCGGCGGTTCCGCTGGCCCGGTAGAAGTCCCCGGTGACCACGTAGTCCTCACGCAACTCGGCACCGCACTCCCGCATTGCCTTGCGGTACCCGGAAATCCGCGCCTCGGCGGGCTGGTTTCCCGGCGGGCCGGTGATCGTGGCGATCCGCGCATGGCCGAGCCCGGCGAGGTGGCGGACGGCCGACATGGCACCGGCGGCGTTGTCCGACATGACATACGTGGCGTTCGGTCCGTCGACGGCAACATCGACCGCGACACACGGAACACCCGACTGCGCGAAGGCTTCGAACGCCTCCGCGTCGGAACCGCTGTCGATCAGCACCAGCCCGCCGAGGTGGTGGCGGCGGGCCATGTTCACGTAGCCGACCGGATCGGCGAGCGACGCGCCGACGTCACGGGAGTCGCCGCTGGTGGCCAGCATGAGCAGGTGGTACCCGTGTGCGCTGAGCGCGGATTTCAGCCCGATCAGCAGATCCTGCAGATACGGGTGCCGCCAGCCCGGCCTGCGATGATCGGTATCCCACACCAGGCCGATCATCGTGGACTGTTTCGTCGACAACGCACGCGCGGATTCGTTGGGCCGGTAATCCAGTTCCCTGGCGACCCGCAGAACACGTTCCCTGGTCTCTTCGTTGACCGTTTCCGGCTGGTTGAACACCCGCGACACGGTGGCCACGGACACGCCGCACAACTCGGCGATCTCGCGCCCGGTCGCCATCCGGCCTCCCCTTCACTGTAAACGGTTACATAAACCTAGGCAGCCCCCGCGCCCTAGTCAAGGCCGGTGGATCAACTCGCCTGGTTACCGTTTTGTTACTTGACGGATCTCGGTTCACCCCGCTGTCATGGACGCCACACAGCTCGGGCCCGCCGGTGTGAGAGCCGCGTATCGGCTGCCCGTCAACGCGTTTTCCGGCTGAAACGCGCCCCAAAACAAACGGAGGCCTTCGATGCGCTCCAAAACAATGGCGCTCGTCTGCGCCGCGCTGGTGACCGGCACGATGCTCGCCGGCTGCGGCGGTGAATCCGGCGCCGGCGGCAAAACCAAGCTCACCATCGGCCTGTTCGGCAATTTCGGCTACACCGAACTGCTCAAGGAGTACGCGAGCACGCACCCGGACATCGAAATCCAGGACCGCACCGCCTCCTACTCCGACCACCACAAGAACCTGGCCGCGCACCTGGCGACCAACAACGGTGCCGCGGACATCGAGGCGGTCGACAGCGGCTACATCGCCCAGTTCAAGGACACCCCGGACAAGTTCGTCGACCTGAACACCAAGGGCGGTGACCAGCTCAGGGAACGCTGGCTGCCGTGGAAGTGGGAGGCCTCGCTCGGCAAGGAGGGCCAGCAGATCGGCTACGGCACCGACGTCGGTGGCCTGGCCATCTGCTACCGCCGCGACCTGCTGGAAGCCGCCGGGCTGCCGTCGGACCGCGCACAGGTCGCCGCGCTCTGGCCGACGTGGCAGGAGTTCATGGCCGCGGGCAAGCGGTTCCAGGCCAGCGCCCCCGCGGGCGTGAAGTGGTTCGACGGCGGTCCGACCGTGCTCAACGCGATCGTCGGCCAGGCACCCGTCGGCTACTACGACAGGTCCGACAACCTCACCGTGGGCGCCAACCCGGACCTCAAGCAGGGCTGGGATCTCGTGGTCGACGGCGTGCGTGCCGACCTGTCGGCGAAGCTGCTCTACTCGACACCGGTCTGGAACACGGGGTTCAAGCAGGGCCAGTTCGCCACCGTGACCTGCCCGGCCTGGCAGATGGCCAAGATCAAGGACCAGGCACCGGAGACCGCGGGAAAGTGGGACGTCACCTCCGTGCCCGGTGGCGGTGGCAACTGGGGCGGCTCATACCTGACGATTCCCAAGCAGGGCAAGAACGTCGACAAGGCCGTCGAGCTGGCCACCTGGCTCACCGCGCCCGAGCAGCAGGCCAAGGTGTTCACCAGTTCCGGGCTGCTGCCCTCGACGCCGAAGCTGTACGAGGACCCGGCCATCGTGAACTACCGGAATCCGTTCTTCAACGACGCCCCGGTGGGCCAGCTGTTCACCGACGCGGCCAAGAACCTCAAGCCGCAGTACCAGGGCCCGAAGGCCGGTGACGTGCAGACCGCGATCGGCAACGCGATGCAACGCGTCGAGCAGGGCAAGCAGAACGGCGAGGACGCCTGGAACCAGTTCGTCGGCGACGTCCAGAAACTGACGAGCTGACCCGATGACGGCACTGGACCGGACAGCGCGAAGGCACCGGTGGGACACCAGGTTCGCGCCGTACGCCTATGTGGCGCCGTACTTCCTGATCTTCGGTGTCTTCGGGCTGTTCCCCCTGCTGTACACGATCTGGGTGTCGCTGCAGCAGCGCAGCCTGCTCGACGCCGACGGCGCGTCCTTCATCGGGCTGGACAACTACCAGGTGCTGTTCGCCGATCCGTACTTCTGGAACGCCATGGGCAACACGCTGAGCCTGTGGCTGCTGACCACGATCCCCCAGATCCTGTTCGCACTGTGGATCGCACAGCTGCTCAACCGCAAGGTCCGCACGCGCACGCTGTTCAGGATGGGCGTGATCCTGCCGAACGTCACCTCGGTGGCCGCGGTGACGATCATCTTCGCCCAGCTGTTCGGCCGGGACTTCGGCCTGATCAACTGGGGGCTGGACCTGTTCGGCGCCGGCCACATCGACTGGCAGGCCGGCACCGCCAGCTCGCACGTCGCCATCGCCACCATGGTGGTGTGGCGCTGGACCGGCTACCACGCGCTGATCTTCCTGGCGTCCATGCAGGCGATCCCGCCGAGCATGTACGAAGCGGCCACCCTGGACGGAGCCAGGAACTGGCAGCAGTTCTGGCGGATCACCGTGCCGCTGCTGCGACCGCAGATCATCTTCTCCACGATCATCGCGACCACCGGCAACATGCGGCTGCTCGCCGAACCGCTGCTGTTCAACCCCGGCACCGCGGCGGCGACCGGTGGTTCGGACCGGCAGTTCCAGACCGTCGCGCTGTACCTGTACGAGCAGGGCTTCAGCAACTGGGACTTCGGCTACAGCTCGGCGATCGCGATCGTGCTGGCGATCGCGACGATCCTCGTGGCCGGCCTGGGTTACCTGGTGACCAAACGAATCCAGACGGATTGAGGAAACCATGACTGCTGTGCTGGATCCACCCGCGCCGGCGCCGCCCGCCGGGGCGCGGGGCCGGGCGCGCCGGCTGGCCGGGCGGGTCGCGGGACCGTGGGTGTACGCCGGGCTGATCGCGGTGCTGGCCGGTTCGGCCTTCCCGGTGTACTGGTCGCTCGTGGTGTCCTCGCAGACACCGGACGCGATCGACTCCGTGCCGCCGGTGCTGGTGCCGGGTGGCCACCTCTTCGAGAACATCGCCCGGGTCTTCGACACCACCGATTTCGCGCTGGCGCTGACCAACTCGATCGTGGTGTCGGGCACGATCACCTTCTCGGTGGTGCTGTTCTCCACCCTGGCCGGGTTCGCCTTCGCCAAGCTGCGCTTCCGCGGGCGCAACGTGCTGCTGCTGGTGATCATCGCGACCCAGGCGATCCCGACCGAGCTCGGCGTGATCCCGCTCTACATGATGATGAGCGAGTTCGGCTGGGCAGGCCAGATCCACGCGGTGATCGTGCCGGGCCTGGTGACGGCGTTCGGGGTGTTCTTCATGCGGCAGTACTTCGAGCGGGCCATCCCGGACGAGCTGCTCGAAGCGGGCCGGATGGACGGTTGCGGTACGTTGCGGCTGTTCTGGCACGTGGCGTTGCCCGCGGCCCGGCCGGCGGCGGCGGTGCTCGGGCTGTTCACCTTCATGCAGGCGTGGAACGACTTCTTCTGGCCGCTGGTGGTGCTGGTGCCGGAGAACCCCACCGTGCAGACCGCGCTGAACACGCTCGCCAGCGGGTACACCACCGACTACACCCTGGTGCTCACCGCCGCGACGCTGGCCACGGTGCCGGTGCTCGCGATCTTCCTGCTGTTCGGCCGCCAGATCGTCGGCGGCATCATGTCCGGCGCCGTCAAGGGCTGACAAAAAGGAGATTTCGTTGTGACCACCGGTTTTCCGCCCGCGTTCCGCTGGGGTGTGGCGACTTCGGCGTACCAGATCGAAGGGGCCGCGCGGCGGGACGGCCGTGGTCCGTCCATTTGGGACACCTTCTCGGCGGTGCCCGGCGCGGTCGCGTCCGGTGACACCGGTGAGGTGGCCGCCGACCACTACCACCGCTGGCCCGAGGACGTCGAACTGCTGACCGGTCTCGGTGTCGACGCGTACCGGTTCTCCATTTCCTGGCCCCGGATCCTGCCGGACGGACGCGGCCGGATCGAGCAGCGCGGCATCGACTTCTACCGGCGGCTCGCCGACACGTTGCTGGACAAGGGAATCGAGCCGTTCGCCACGTTGTACCACTGGGATCTGCCGCAGGTGCTAGAGGACCTCGGCGGGTGGCGCAACCGCGACACCGCGAGGTGGTTCGCCGAGTACGCCACGATCGTGCAGGACGCCCTCGGTGACGTCGTGCGCAAGTGGACGACCCTGAACGAGCCCTACTGCTCCTCGATCGTCGGTTACGGTGAAGGCAGGCACGCGCCAGGCGCACGAGAAGGGCACGGCGCGCTGGCGGCCGCGCACCACCTGCTCCTCGGCCACGGCCTGGCGGTGCAGGCGATGCGCGCCAATTCCCTGGCAGGACAAGAATTCGGCATCGTGCTCAACCAGTCGCCGGCGGTCCCCGTGACCGCGGACCCCGCGGACGTCGCGGCGGCCGACCGCCAGGACTGCCTGCTGCGGCGGCAGTTCACCGATCCGCTGTTCGGCGCGGCGTACCCGGACGAGCTGACGTCGATGTTCAGCGCGATCACCGACTTCTCGTTCCGCCGCGACGGGGACCTGGCGGTCATCGGCGAACCGCTGGACTACCTCGGCGTCAACTACTACTACCGGCTGCACGTCGCCGACGCGCCCCACCGGGAGCCGGACCCGGCCCGGCGGACCGCCCACGACATCGGCGTGGACACCACGCGGCTGCCGGACGTCCCCCGCACGGGCATGGGCTGGCCGGTGGAACCCGCCGGGCTCACCACCGCGCTGACCGACCTCACCGCACGCTATCCGACGTTGCCGCCGATCTACCTCACCGAAAACGGTTGCGTCTACCCGGATTCGAGCACGTTCGAAGACAACGAGCGCATCGCCTACCTCCGCGACCACCTGGCCGCCGCCGAAGCGGCGGCGGCCGCCGGAGTCGACCTGCGTGGTTACTTCTGCTGGTCGCTGCTCGACAACTTCGAGTGGGCGCACGGCTACAAGCATCGGTTCGGCCTGGTCCACGTCGACTACCCGACGCAGCGCCGCACCCCGCGCGCGAGCTACCACTGGTACCGATCGTTCATCTCGGCCGCGCGCCGATCAGGCTGAGGGAGCAGGCGCACTCGTCGGGGGAAAGATCGCCAGGAACGCGAACCAGACCAGGATCAGGATTCCGGCCGGGCGCAGGAACGATTCCGGCAGCACGTTCCCCACGAACGAATACCCGGCCAGCCAGAGACCCGTGATCACGCCGACCGCGCCGACCGGCCAGGCCCGGCTGACCAGCGAACTCGACACGATCCAGACACCGGCGAGGACGTGCCCGCCGAGCCGGACCGCCCAGGCGGTGTCGTAGGCGATCTCGTTGATCATCAGAATGCCGGCGAGCACGTCCAGTGCCACCCATCCGTAGCCCGCCGCCTTGGCCCACGGTGCCGCGTCCAGGCGGGAGACGAGGAAAAGGATGGACAGGTGGAAGAAGACTCCCAGGTATTCGCCCCACGCCACGTCCGGGTCCACGAAGAAGGCGATCACGGCCGGGAGGAACAGCACGAGGGGAAGAAGCGCCAACCAGCGCAGGCTGACGTAGTGCCGTCGAGCATCGAACATCGCGGAGTCCTTAGGTGTGGACGGTCTTGTAGGGTCGAACCCTAGAAGGGCGGTGTTGACATGTCAACGCGTGGCGAAGCGACCGAACTGTGGCTGCTGTGGAAGCGCGCCTACGAGACGACCCGCGCCGCGGTCATCGCCGACATGACGGCGGCCTCCGGTCTCTCCGAAGCAGAGCTGAGCGTCTTGGTGTGCCTGCACGAAGCCGGTGGTGTCCTGCGGCAGAGCGCCATCGCCACGACCCTGGGCTGGGACCGGACACGGCTGTCGCACCTGCTGACCAGAATGGAGAAACGCGACTACGTGGCCCGCGCCAAGGTCGCGAACGGCGTCGAGATCACCTTGCGCCCCACGGGCCGCCGCACGATCGACGCGTCGGTACCGGCGCTGGAAGCCTCGACCCAGCGCCACCTCCTGGCCCACCTCACCCCGGCCGACGCGGCAGCCCTCAAACACATCGCCGAGCAACTACTCCCCGACGAGAGTTGCTGAACGTCACTAGTGTGCGGTGAGTCCACCGTCGACGATGAGTTCGGTGCCGGTGATGTACGAGGATTCGTCGCTGGCCAGGAAGAGCATGGTGGGAGCGATTTCGGCGGGGCTGCCCGCGCGGCGCATGGGGGTGCGCACGATGTCGGGTTGCCGGTCGCCCTGTTCGTCGAGCAGTTCCTGGATCATCGGGGTGGCGATGACGCCGGGGTGCACCGAGTTGACCCTGACGCCACGGGTGGCGTATTCGACGGCGGCGGTTTTGGTCAGCAGTCGCACCGCTCCTTTGGTCGCCTGGTACGCGGCGGCGGCTCCGCTGCCGATGAGGCCGAGCACCGAGGAGGTGTTGATGACCGAGGCGTTGCCGGAGGCGCGCAGCAGGGGCATGGCGGTTTTCATGCCGAGCCAGGTGCCGGTCTGGTTGATCGCGATCACCCGGTCCCAGGCGTCCTGTGTGGTGTCCTCGATGCCGGGCCAGTCCACGACGCCGGCGAGGTTGACCAGGACGTCGAGGCGCCCGAATCGTTGCCGGGTCAGTTCGATGACCTCGCTCCAGTTCTCGGCCGAGGAGACGTCCAAGCGAGCCGCCAGCACCTCGGTCGCTTCCAGTCGCCCGGCGAGTTCCCGCGCGGCGTCCTGCGCGATGTCGGTGATCACCAGGCGGGCGTCTTCGCGGGCGAACAGTTCCGCGGTGGCCTGTCCGATGCCGCCGGTCGCGCCGGTGATCAACGCGACCTTGCCCATGAGCCGTCCAGGCATGGCTGCCCGCCCTCGGTGATCGGACTCGCGATAGAGGACAAGATGCTCGTGATAAAGCACGCCGTCGCGGATGTCACCCGTCGCGGTGAAACCGGTGTCGTCCACGTAGTCGAGGTGGTTGCCGGTCACGGTGTAGCGACCGGTGTAGGCGCTGCGCCGTTCCCCGCGTGCTTCGTCGTAGCGCCCGTCTGCGCGCAACTCCTGCCGGATGTGCCCGTCCGCGGTGACCCACATGCCGACCACGTCGCTGTTGTTTGTCATACCGCCCAGCGTCGGCGACGGCGGGAAGCGCTGGCAGGACGCGTGGTGGCTGGGTGTGCCACACCCACCCGACCGGGCCGACGGCGACCTACCCTGGCGCCATGGCCACTGGTGAGCTGGGCGCGTTCCTGCGAGCGCGCCGCGCGCAGCGATCTCCCGAGGACGCGGGCGTGCGCTATTCCGGTCGGCGCAAGGTGGCCGGCCTGCGCCGGGAGGAGGTCGCCGTGCTCGCCGGGGTCAACGCCGACTACTACACCCGCCTGGAACAGGGCCGCGAAACCCACCCGTCGCCGCAAGTGCTCGACGCCCTCAGCCGCGCACTGGACCTCGGCCCCGACGCCCGCGAGCACCTGTACCGGCTGGCCGGCACCGCACCGGACCACACTCCCGTGCCGCAGACCGTGAGCCCCGAACTGCGGCAACTCATGGACGCCTACCCGAACACGCCCGCCTTCGTCCTCAACCGCATCCTGGACGTCCTGGCCACCAACACCCTCGCCGACGCGCTTTTCTCACCATTCCAGACGGTGGACAACCTCGCGCGGATGACCTTCCTCGACCCCGCGGGACGACAGTTCTACGGGCGCTGGGACTGGACCGCGCAGGCCACCGTGGCGAACCTGCGGACAGCCGCGGGCTTCGACCCCCATGACCCTGGCCTGCGGCGCCTCGTGGCCGAACTCAGCGAGGGCAGCGCGCACTTCCGCGCCCTGTGGGAAACGCATGAGGTGCGCGGCAAGACCCGGGAACCCAAACACCTCGTACACCCGGACGTCGGCCCGCTCACCCTCACCTACCAGGCATTCGACGTGCGCAGCGCCCCCGGCCAGCAACTGATCATCTACCACGCCGAACCCGCCACCCCCAGCGCCGAAGCCCTCGCCCTGCTCGGCAGCCTCCACGCCGCCCCAGCCGACTACTCCTTCCACGTCACCTGATCAACCGACAGCTGGGCGGATGTTCTCCGCCGAACTGCTCAACCGAGCCCTCAACTCCGAGCAACCCGCCACCGCACCGGCCCCGCTCGCCGCCCCTTCGTGTCGCGCCTCGGCGGAATCGACGCCAACCGCTGCGAGGGCTCGCCGAGCACGGTCATGATCGTGTCGACCAGTTGTCGCCGGTGCGGGGGCGTGTGGGCCTTCGCCGTCGAAGTTCCGGCTCCGACAGCAGGCGGACCGCGTTTGTAGGCCACGTGTAGGAGGCACATGGCCGGGCAGTGGATCCGGTGGGCAAAGTTCTCACGGTGGTCAGCCAACGGGTACCGCCATCGCGCCACGGCGACGATCGCCTCCGGCGCGTGGTCCTCACCTGGCTGACCACGGCGCAGGGCGGCGCGGAGCGCTCCACCCTCGAACTGGCGCGGGGGCTCCGCGAACTGCTCGGCGCCGAAGTCACGCTGGTGTGGTGGGACGGCGGTGACCACCAGCCACTCCCGCCCGTGCCCGGTGTGCGGGTGTGGCGCACCGAGGACGCCGCTTCCTACGCGCGTGCCCTGGCCGGTGAGCTCCGCCGCGACCCGGACCGGACCGTGCTCATCGGCACCCACCGCACGGCGCTGGTGGACATCCCGGTCGCCGAGCCGCTCGAAGTGCCCGTGGTTTCCGTGCTGCGTGGAATCCTCGTGCCCGGCGAACGCCTGCGCACCGCCGATCCGGCCACCGGCCTGCTCGTCCCGCGCCTGCCCGGCGAATTGGACTGGACAACGCTGGCTCGAGCCACCTGGGTCGGGGTCAGCCGGGCGGCCACCGCCAGCCTCGCCAGGACGTCACCGCATCCGGTCGACGCCGTCACCATCTACAACGGCATCGCGGGGGCGGGCCGGCCGAAGGCGTCGGCGCCGAGGAGACCGCGCCGGTTCGCCGTGGTGGCCAGGACCGAACCCTGGAAGCGGATCGACCGGGTGATCCAAGCCTTCTGCGCGGTGCCCGACCGCGTGGCCTCCCGCGCGCGGCTGGACATCTACGGCACCGGAACCGCGTTGCCGCTCCTGCGGGCGCAGGCGAAGGCCGCGCCGGCCAGGGACATCCGGTTCCGCGGCCACGTCCCCGCCCACCGGTGGCAGGCAGCCGCGGACGTGCTCGTTTCGGCCTGCGACATCGAGGGATTCGGCCGGTCCGTGCTCGAAGCCGGTGCCGCGGGCATCCCGCAGCTCGTGCCGGACCGCGGTGGCAGCGCCGAACTCGTGCTGCCGGGCCTGACCGGGCTCATCCACTCCGCCGACGAACCGGGCGGTCTCACCGCCGCACTGACCGAAGCCGCCTGCTGGTCCGAGCAGCAGCTCCAAGCGCTGGGCAGGCTCGCCCAGCTCCACGCGCGTTCCTACTCCCAGACCCGCTGCTTCCTGGCCTACGCCCGGCTCGCGCAGCGTGTTCGCGCGTGTCCGGGCCACTCCCCCGCGTTGCACGCCTGACCGGCTCCTCCCGAGAAAGGATCAGCACATGGGTCACGAAGCCGAACGCCAGCACATCGTCCGCGCGGTCAGCGACATGACGCGCTGGGGAACGCTCGATCCGGCCGGGGGTTCGGTCAGCGTCCGGGCCGGTTCCGGGAACGTGGTCAGCACCACCTCGAGCTCGGCCTTCGTCCGGTGGGACATCACCGCTCGCAACCTCATGGTGTACGGACCCGACGGTGCCATCGTCGAACGGGCAACCGACCTGGCGCCTCCGGACGCCCCGCTCCACCTGGCGATCTACCGCGAGTTCCCCGGCTGCAACGCGATCGTGCACTCCCACGCGCCGTACAGCCTGGCGTTCGCTTCGCTCGGCCTCGGGGTACCGTCGTGCACGAACAAGCTCGACACGCTCGGCGAAGTGCCGTGCTTCACCTCCGACGACCCGGCGGTCAAGGAGGACGTGCTCGCCGGGCGCGTCGAGATCGAGGTCCCCGAGTGTCTAGGCTCCCGGCCCGATGTGATCGCCGGCTACCTGCTCACGGTCAACCCCCAGGTGTTGGAGCACTTCACCCCGCGGGCAGGCGAACTCGGCAGGCACGGCCTCGGTTTTGTGGTCTACCGGCACGGGGTGTTCGTGTTCGCCCGCCACCTCGACGAGGCCGTGGAGAACCTGACCAGGATCGAAGTCAGCGCCCGGACCGCTCTGTTCCAGGCCACTCTGCACGGCGGGATCAGCGGGATCAAGCCGGACGTGTTGCACCGCCCCGGTGCCACCTGGTCGGAGAGCCTCTACTCGGGGAACAGCCGCTGAGGTCGCGAAGCTGCCAGGACGGTACCCGCGGCGCCGCGGCGGGCATGCTCGTCGACACCGTCGGACGCCTGCTCGTGGTGAACCCCACCTACAAGTTCGGCTGGGGCCTGCCGGGCGGGGTGATCGAGGCCGACGAGTCCCCCCTCGCCGCTTGCCGCCGGGAACTGCGCGAAGAACTCGGCATCGAGCCCGCGCTCGATGGCCTCGCCGGTGTCGACTGGATCCCGGCCCGCCTGGACCGCGGCGCCGCCACCATCTTCGTGTTCGCGGGCCGGATCCCGGACGCTCTGGTGCACCGGATCCGGCTTCCGCCGGAGGAACTGTCGGCGCACTTGTTCGCCGACCCAGCGCGGCTCGACGAGTTGCTGGCGGTGCACATCGTCCGCCGGATGGCGGCCTGCCTCGCCGCCCGCCGTGCCGGACGTGTCGCTTACCTCGAGTTCGGCCGCGACGTCCTGCCGTCCGGCCGGACCGCCGGTTCGCGGTGATCCTTGCGGAAGGCGAGCCAGCCGAAACACCCGAACCAGAAATCCCGTTCCAGCCGGAATCCCGCGGTGGCCGCGGCCGCGGCCACCGCGGCCGGCGTGCGCGGCACGGCCGCCGGGCTCCGCTGGGCGTAGCGAAGATCGACCAGTTCCTGGTCGTAGCTGCCGGTACGGGAAAAGGTCATCGCCAGGCACACCACACCGCCGGCCCGCAGCAAGCTCGCCAGGCTTTGCCAAAGCGGCACCGGATCGCGCAGGTAGTGGTAGGCCCCGACCAGCATCGCGCCGTCGAAGCAATTCTCGCCGTCGAGTTCCAGCGGCCGTTCCAGATCGCCCGCGACCATCCGTATCCGCGGATCGCCGGAAGTGCGTTGCGCGGCGGCGCTGAGGAAATCGGGGCTGATCTCCACACCAACCAGATCCGTGTCCTTGCCGTGTCCCGCGTACCGCGCGAGTTCGAGCAGTCCCAGCCCGGTGCCGGAAGCGAGATCGAGTAGCGCGTTGCCCTCGGAAACCAGTGCACGTACCGCTTGGAGCCGTCCGTAACGGTAATAGGGAAGCTGCATTCCCTGGTCCCACAGCTCGACGTTCGACGCATCGAAGCCGGACAGTGCGGGCTTTTCCCCTTGGGTCAGCGAGGCCACCACGCGGCCGAAGCTCCCGCTGTAACCGAGTTCCCGGTAGCTGGATTTCCCGGTGGCCAGCCGGATCAATTCGTCATCCACCGGCCGCGGCGCGTGCTCGGCCGCCGCGGCGAACCGCGGGCCAGCACGGTACACCGCACCGCATCGGTTCAGCGCGCCGAGCAGGAGCTCCGCCACCGCGAGCTTGCCGGGCACAACTTGGTACCGAGCGGCGAACTCGGCGACCGTGGCCGGTTCCCGCAGCGCGTCGAGCACGCCGCAGTCGACCGCGGCCCGGCGGATGAACTCGTATCCGGAGCGCCGGTATTCCATATAGGCCGCTGCCATGCGTTCGGGCGGGATGTCGATCAATTCCTCGTCGGTTAGGCACATCGCACGCCCCTTCCCCGTGATCCCCGGGATGCGACTCCATTCTACGGCTCCGCCGTCAACCCAGCACCGCCTCACGTTGCATGAACCAAGATCTTGTGACAATCTGAGTTGCACTGCACTTTCTGCTCATCAACGCGTTTTGCCGATACCGCACGGCCGAAGTTGATCTGAGCAATTCTGTTCGTCGAGGGATGACCAGCTCTATTGGGGGCTTGAGAGATGGATTTCCGCGTTCTCGGCCCGGTCGAGGTGGGACCGGTGCGCAGGGAGCACGGACTCGGCACCCCGAAACAACGCACGGTGCTGAGCGCGCTCCTGCTCAACGCCAATCACATCGTGTCGGTGGACCAGCTCACCACCGTCCTGTGGGACGGCCGGCCGCCGCGCTCGGCCATGGCCAACGTCTACAGCTACGTCGCCGGGGTGCGCAGGCTGCTCGACGGCGCGGGCGAAGCAGGCCGCGATCGGCTGATCACCCGGATGCCGGGGTACGTGCTGCGCGTGCGCAGCGGGGAACTCGACCTGTCCGTTTTCGACCAGCTGGCGCACCGCGGGCAGGCCGCGCTGCGCCGGTCGGAGCTGGAACTGGCCGCCGACTGCCTTGGCCGCGCGCTCGCGGTGTGGCGGGGCCGGCCGCTCGAAGACGTGCGCGTCACCTCGGCGCTGATGGCTCCGATCACCGCGCTCGAAGGGCGCCGGATCGACGTGCTGAACGACCTCATCCAGGCCCGGCTCCGGCTGGGCCAGCACAAGGAAGTGGTCGGCGACCTGCGGGAGCTCATCGCGCTCGCGCCGTTGTCGGAGCTCACCTGGTCCCAGTTCATGTTCGCGCTGTACCGGTCCGGCCGCAAGGCCGAAGCGCTCGGGGCGTTCCTGGACGCGCGCCGGACAATGATCTCGCAGGCCGGGGTCGAACCCTCGGCCTACCTGCGACGGGTCCACCAGGCCATGCTCACCGGCACCCCGTCCGCGGAGCTCCTGGAGCACTGCTGGCGCGGGTGAGGATGCTGTCGCCGGCGTTCGGCGCCCACCGGCAACAGCGCGCCACCGGCCACCGGGGCGACCGCGACGGCGGCGAACGCCGCGGCGTATCCGGCGGTACCGATGAGCCCGCCCAGCAGCACCGGACCCGCGGTCGCCACCAGGCTCTGGACGGTGTGCTGGATTCCCAGTGCCCGGCCGAGCCTGGCGTGCGCGGCGAATCCGGCCACCGCCGTGGACGCCAGGCCGTAGCCGGTCACCGTGGACACGCAGGCGATCAGCAACGCGGCCGGAGCCCATCCGGTACCGCTCAGCACGCCGGCCACCAGCAGGGCCAGCACCACGGCGTTGCCGACGGCGAAAGCCCGCATCAACCCCAGCCGGGAGCCGCCGCGGTCGGACAGGTGGCCGAGCACCGGCCGGGTGAGCACGGTGAGCAGCAGCCCGCCGCTGAGCAGCCACCCAGCCCCCGCCGGGGTCCAGCCCCGATCATCGACCAGGTAGCTGACGGTGAAGGTGAGTAGTGCCGACTGCGGCAGCACCAGCAAGGCACAGGCCCCGTACATCCGGGCCATGACCGCGGGAGCAGCCGGTTCGCCCGCCGGACCGGACCGGTCGCTCTCCGCGCGTGGCTGTCCGCCGAACACCAGCACCAGTGCCGCCGCCAGGACGCAGAGCCCGGCCACGCCCAGCCACAGCGCGGGCAGGCCCTGCCGTGCCGCGACCCCCGGCACCACCGCGGCCGCCAGCGCCGAGCTGAGCGGTGTCGAAGTCTGGGTCAGGCCGAGGGCGAGTGCCCGCTGCCGGGCGGGAAAGCCGCGCACCACCGACCGTCCGCTCGGCGCGTACACCGCGGCCGCGGTCACCCCGGCGAGGGCGAAAGCACCGAAGAGCACCGGAACGGAACGGGTGCCCGCCGCCGCGCACAGGCACCCCGCGCAGAGGACGAGGCCGGTGGCCATGGCACGCCGGTCCCCGAAGCGATCGGCGAACACACCCCAGCCCAGCAGGGCCACGGTGAGCCCGCCGTTGGCGGTGCCGACCAGCGCCCCCGCCAGCGCCAGCGACATCCCGGTCTCCGCGCGCAATGCGGGCAGCACCAGTGAAAGCTGGAACACCGCGGTGGCCCCGGCCGCCCACGCGACCAGGCTGACCGCGAGCAGTACCCAGCGGTTCGGCGCGGCGTCACCGGCCATGCGCGCTGACCCAGGCGGCGAGGTCGTCCAGGCATCGCAGGTGTTCGTGCCGCCCCGGCGGGTCGGGACAGTCACCGTGCGGGTCGAGGTGCAGCGGCCGGAGGCCCGCCGCCAGCGCGCCGTCCACGTCGATGCGGGCGGTGTCGCCGACGTAGACCGCCCGCTCCGGCGAAGCGCGCAGCTGCCGGAGTGCCAGGCGGAAGATCGCCGGATCCGGCTTGGCGATCCCGACCAGTGCCGAATCGATCACCACCGCCACCGGCGTGCCCGGACCGGGACCCACCTGGCAGATGCCGGCCCGCCGCAGTTGCCCGGCGACCACGCCGACGGAGTTCGACACCACGCCCACCGAAACCGGGAGCGCGCCCAGCTTCCGCACCGCCTCGACCGCCCCGGGCACGCCGCGTGTCCAGTTCGGCCCGTTGATCGCAGCGCCGAGTTCGGCAACGACCCCGTTGAGCCGGTCGTCGCCGATCCCGCATCCGCGTGCGAACGCCCGCAGGTACCGCCCGCGGTCGCGGGGTGGGCAGGCGTCGTTCACCGCTGTGGCCAGGTAGTGCACGCGGTCGAGGAGGCGTTCGTCGGCCCGCGCTCCCGCCGCGCGCAGGATCGAGAGCACGGCTTCGGAGGCGGGCATGATGAGCACCCCGCCCGCGTCCAGCAACACGGCTTCCACCGGTGGCCTGGCGATCACGGCGGATCGCTCACTACGGTGTCCGCGTACCAGACGGGCTTGGTCGGCTCCTCGAAGTAGACCGTGCCACCACCGAGAAAACCGCGGACGCATTCCCGCACCCGGCGCTCGGTGTGCGGTTCCACCGCGGGCAGTGCGGACACCGGGAAGAAGCCGAAGTCGGCGATCTCGTCCGGTGCCGGCCGGATGGCCACCCGCGCCGGTCCCGGCAGCCGCCCGGCGAACACGAACAGGTTCGACGGCGGGCGGTGTGGCCACGGCGGGAACCACACCACCCCGACCAGGCGCTCGAGGACCGGGGTGATGCCGAGTTCCTCGCGCACTTCCCGCACGCAGGCGGCCATCGGCGACTCCGCTGCCTCGACCACGCCACCCGGCAGGTCCCAGACCGGCTTGTTCCCCGGCCGGACCAGCAGCACCCGGTCGGCTTCGTCGAGCTGCACGGCACCGGCGGCCCCGCGGGTGCGGGCGAGTTGCGCGTAGTACGCGCTTTCGGCGGCCGGATCAGGCATCCGCGAACTGCTTGGTGCTCGCCGCGGCTTCCGGGAACAGCAGGTTCGGCTCGACCCCGGCCAGTCCGCCACGCAGGATCGCCTGGAACACCGCGGTGCGCGCGCTCATTTCCACCCGCGCCAGGTTTTCGACCGCCTCGGTCAGGCCGCGCGCGAACACGAACGCACCGTGCCGGTAGAGCACGCACGCCAGGCCGTGCCGCTTGAGTTCTCCCGCTCGCGGGCCCAGCTTCTCCTTCAGCTGGGGGATCAGCTGGTAGGTGTCGACCGCGGCGATCTCCGGCCGCTGGGCGATCCCGTCGGGCAACTCCACCGGCGGCCGGTCGGATTCCCCGCTGAGCACCCCGCCCTTGACCGCGGTGTCATCGGCGACCAAGCAGGGCACCTCCCCGAGCGTGTCGAGCTGGTTGACACAGGACGGAACGCCCATGCCCAGTGAGGCGAAAGCCAGCACGTAGGCGTTGTGCGCGTGCACGATGGCGCGGCAGTCGGGGAACATCTCGTAGGCGGCCATGTGGATCAGCGCACCCACCGGAGCGACTCCCCCGGTGCGCTCCCGCAGTTCGCCGGTGGCCGAGATGACCGTCATGTCGCGCGGGCTGACCTTCCAGCGCGCGAAGGCCGAGCCGGTGGCGGTGACGATGATGTCGCCGTTGTCCGCACGCACGCTCAGCCCGCCGCCGGTGGTTTCGATCAGGCCCCAGCGGGCCATGTCCCCGATGGTCTCGACGAGCAGTTGCCGTTCGGCTTCGTACCGCATTTCTCCTCCGTTTTGTCGCGGGATGTGCCACGCCTCAGCGGTGCTGGCGGGCGAGCTGTCCCGGGGTGGCGCTCTCCTGGCTTTCGAACTTCTCCCGTGGCCCCAATCCGAAGGCAGGCAACGGTTGTTCCCGTCCTTCGAGCAGGTCGGCCACGTATTCGCCGAGTGCGGGCCCGAACTTGAACGCGTGCCCGCCACCCCCGGCCAGCCAGCCACCACCGCCACCGGGGACCGGCGTGAGCACGAAGTGCTGGTCGGTGGTGAGTTCGTACTGGCAGACGTGGCGCGACACCAGCGGTGCACCGGCCAGTGCGGGAAACCGGTTGGCCAGTACGCTCCTGGCGATCTGCTCGGCGTCCGGATCGGGACGCCGGTCGGCGAGGTCGGGGTCGATCACGGGTGCCTCGCCGAGCGCGCCGCCCACCTTGAACCCGCTGTCGTCGAGGTCGCCGACGCCGTAGGCACCGCCGTCCACCCACACCGGGAGGCCGGGCGTGCGCCAGTGCGGTTCCACCCCGTAGTAGAAGACGTTCTGCCGGACGGCTTCGATCTCCAGCAGGTGGGGGAACCAGCGGCCAAGCCACGGCCCACCGGCCCACACGGTCCGGTCGGCGGGCAGCGGCCCGCCGTCCGCGACCGCCCGCCCGCGCTCGTCCGGCCTCGCCGTGGCGATCCGCAACCGGGCGCCTTTCCGCAGCGCACGACGCACCAGCGCCAGCACGGCGGGTCGCGCCCGCAGCACTCCGCTCCTCGGTTCGTGCACCACGAATTCGAGGTCGTCACACCGCACGTCGGGGAAGAACTCGCGGGCCGCCTCCGGCGGCAGGCGCTCAACCGGCAGGTCCAGCGCCTCCAGACTGCGCGCGCTGCGCTCCTCGAACTCGGCGGTGCCCCTGGCGAACCAGACCACACCAACGCTGTGGAACAGCTCGGTTCCTTCGTCTTCACCGATTTCCTGCCACAACTGCCTGGCCCGCCAGGCCCGGCGCGTGTACCAGACGTCGATCTCCCGGCCGCCGCCGTAGGACAGCCGGAGCACCCGGGAGCTGTCGTGGCTGGATGCCCGCACGTGCGCCGGCGCGTACTGCTCGACGATGGTGACCGTCCACCCGCGGTGGACCAGCTCGTGCGCGATGGACGCGCCGACGATCCCGGCACCGACCACCACCGCCGTGGGTGCGTCAGACATCGGACCTCCTTCCCCGCCCGGCCGCCCGGCCGAGCTGTTCGACGGCGTGCTCGACGCAGGCCACCAGCGCCTCGACGTCGGCGGTCTCGATCGCCGGGAACAAGCCCACGCGCACCTGGTTGTGGCCGAACTTCCGGTGTGGCTCCAGATCGACGATCCCGTGTGCTCGCAGCCCGGCGACCAGGCGAGCGGCGTCGATGTGCGGGGCGAACTCGATCGTGGCCACCAGTGGCGACCGGCAGCCGGGCTCGGCCACGAACGGTGCCGCCCAGCGCGCTGCCTCGGCCCAGCCGTACAGCACCGAAGCCGATTTCCGCGCCCGGGACGCGGCGGCGTCGAGCCCGCCGATCCCGAGCAGCCATTCGATCTGCTCGGCGAACAGGAAAAGCCCGGAAACCGAAGGGGTGTTGAAGACGAGGTCGCGCGCGGAGTGCTCGATGGCGACCGGAAGGCTGAAGAACTCCGGTACGTAGCGCCCGTCGGCCACCAGCCGCTCGGCGCGGGCCACCGCGGCAGGCGACATCAACGCGACCCACAGTCCGCCGTCGGCACCGAAGCACTTCTGCGGCGCGAAGTAGTAGACGTCGAATTCCTCCGGTACCACGGGCAGCCCGCCGGCCGCGCTGGTCCCGTCGACGAGGACGAGCGCATCGTCGTCGGCGCCGGGGACACGGCGGACCGGCATCACCACGCCCGTGGAGGTTTCGTTGTGGGTCAAGGCATACGCGTCGACACCGCGTTCCGCACGAGGCTCCGGGTAGCGGCCCGCCGCGCACTCGAGCACCGACGGCTCGGCCAGCCACGGCGTGTGGCGGTCAACCGAGGCGAACCGGGCGGAGAACTCGCCGAAGGACAGGTGCTGCGCCCGCTCCCGGATCAGCCCGTACGTCGCGATGTTCCAGAACGCCGTGGCACCGCCGTTGCCCAGCACGACCTGGTACCCCTCCGGCAGGGCGAACAGTTCCGCCAGCCCGGTGCGAATCCGGCCGACCAGCCCGCGTACCGCACCCCGGCGGCAGGAGGTGCCGAGGAAGTCCGCGGCACGGCGAGCCAGGGCGCTCACCTGTTCCGGGCGGACTTTGGCGGGGCCGCACCCGAATCGCCCATCGGCGGGCAGCAACGCGTCCGGGATGCTGAATTCACTTTCGCCGGTGACGACCACACCACCGGACGGTAGGTGTTGTCCTCCCGGAATTCTCGCTCGCGCGCGGCCGCTGTGGAGCATTTGTAGGACGCCTGTGGGCCTGCTGTGGACGAACCGGAAAGGGTGGCTACCCGGGCCATCGAGGAGAAGTCGACCATGCGAATCACCGTTATCGGCACCGGTTACCTCGGCGCCACGCACGCGGCCTGCATGGCCGAGCTGGGTTTCGAAGTGCTCGGCATGGACACCGATTCGGAAAAGGTGGCCGCGCTTTCGGCAGGTCTGCCCCCATTCTACGAACCGGGCCTTGCCGATCTGCTCCGACGGCAGGTCAATTCCGGCAGGCTGCGGTTCACCGACTCATACCTGGACATCCGCGCCTTCACCGCCGGTGCGCCGGCCGTGCATTTCCTGTGCGTCGGAACACCGCAAAGACCGGGCGCCGATTCGGCCGATCTCCGCTTCGTCGAAAGGGCGCTCGACGACCTGATCCCCCAGCTGACGGCATCCGGCCTGGTCGTCGGCAAGTCCACGGTGCCGGTGGGCACGGCGGAGCGGCTGGCGGCCCGCATCGGGGCGCGCGCCGAACTGGCCTGGAATCCCGAGTTCCTGCGCGAAGGATTCGCCATCGGCGACACGCTCGCACCGGCCCGGCTGGTCTTCGGTGTGCGCACCGCGCGGGCCGAACGCCTGCTACGACAGGTCTACCGCGGCGCGCTCACCCGTGGCGTACCACTGGTGGTGACCGATCTCGCCACCGCGGAACTGGTCAAGGTCTCCGCGAACGCCTTCCTCTCCACCAAGATCTCCTTCATCAACGCGATGGCCGAGGTCTGCGAAGCCACCGGGGCCGACGTGACCCAGCTCGCGCAGGCGCTGTCCCACGACCCGCGCATCGGCGGGCAGTACCTGCGGCCCGGCCTCGGTTTCGGCGGCGGCTGCCTGCCCAAGGACATCCGCGCGTTCCTGGCCAGGGGGAACGAACTCGGCGTCGAACGGACACTGACCTTCCTCCGCGAAGTCGACGCGATCAACCTGCGGCGCCGGGCGCGGATGGTGGACCTCACCCGCGAGCAGTGCGGTGGTTCGTTCCGGGGCAAGCGCGTGGCGGCCTGGGGAGCCGCGTTCAAGCCGGGGTCGGACGACGTCCGCGACTCGCCGGCGCTGAGCGTTGCCGCGTCGATCCAGCTGCAGGGCGCCGAGGTCACCGTGTACGACCCGAAGGCGGTGGACAACGCCCACAGGCACTTCCCGGAGCTGGGCTACGCGGACTCGGCACTCGAAGCGGCGACCGGCGCGGACGTGGTGCTGCACCTGACCGACTGGCCGGAGTTCCAGGAGCTGGACCCAGCACTCGTGGGCGCGGTGACGACCCGGCGCCGCCTCGTCGACGGTCGCAACACCCTCGACGACCAGCGCTGGCGCGCGGCCGGATGGACGGTGCGGGCGCTGGGCCGTCCCGACCGCACCGTCCGGGCGAAGGCAGTCGGCCGGTTCCGCGGACCGGTGCTCAGCCGGCCACCCGACCGTTCCGCACCACCACCACGCCGTCCTTGACCACCCGCCGACGCGGTGGGCGGACGGCGACCGCCTCCGCGGGCACGAGGGCTTCCACCAGGCACAGCCCGCGGCCAGGCCGTATCCAGCCAGCCGCAGCGCCGCGGGTGGCGGTGTCCAGTGCCAGCTCGATTCCTCGTCCCGGCGAAGCCTGCAGCCCTGCGCGAGGAACAGCGGAAACCGCCGACTCAAACGTGCCTTCCGCCTCGCCCGGCGCACCGCGACGGCCGACCGGCTATGCGCCACGTACGACCACTCGCTGCGCGAACCCCTCCGCACCGCGACCGTCGCGCTCGGGATCGCCACACCGGCGGCGGTCGCGCAAGACGCCCCCGCGCACCTGAGTCCGCAGTGGTGAGAATCTGCCGCCTGAGGCGCTTTCCTTCCACCGCACCCACACCCGGTTCGACTTGAGGCATCTCAGCGACGGCCGTTCCTGCTCCTCTACTACTTCCCCGAGCAGGACCGTCCACTCCGACCTGTCTGCCGCTGGTGCGATGGTGGCGGTGCCGCGCTCCGTTCCCAGGCCGCGCCGGCGGGTTCCCAATCCGGTGCGTCGATTCCGGCTTCGTCCCCTGGCTGCTCGAACTCGGCCTGCCACCTAGGATTCGCCCATGACGTCGAAACTGTCGCACGGAACCTCCGGGGCGCTACGCACCTTCGCGTTCTGGGTCGCCAACGGCACGGTCGGCCACCCGCTACTCGACGACATCGACTACTGGGACGCTCTGCGGGAATCCCCGAGTTATCTGGAAATGACCTTCGCGATCTTCGCGAACGTTCTGGAAATCGACGATGACGGTGAACCGGTGAACGCCAAGCACGCCGAACGCCGGGCAGCCGCCTACATCTACCAGTACATGACCGGCCACCTGCCCGAAGGCGAACCACCATTCCAAGCGTGGGAAACCGCGCTCTACTAACCCGCCCGGCCCGTCCTCAGCGCACGACGTCGAGCAGCAGCACGATCGGCCGTGAGATCACCGAGGCCAGCGTCATGGCCACCGTGTGCAGCGACTGGAACATCCAGAAGAAGTTGCTGCTGACGTGCGGCAGGAACAGCGCCCCGGAGCAGGCGGCGAGCGCGATCAGCACCACCGGCACCCCCAGCGAGCCCATCGCGATGTGCAGCACCGCGGCCACCAGCCAGACCAGCAGCAGCGGCGGGCGCAGCGGGTAGCGCCCGGTCAGGGGCCGCAGGTCCTCAGCACGCACCGGCCACGACACGCAGGTGAGCCGTGCTCACCCACGGCGTCCGGGACATGTCGGGGCTTCGAACTTGACCGTGCCTGGTGAGCACGATCCGCTGTCAGGGTCTTGACGGGACCCACATCGGCCGCTGGAACCTCGAACGCACCCTCGCCGACGTCGAGGCCGATGCCACTGGCCGAGCGCTGTTCGCGACGGTGCGGCGCGCGGACGAGCGGGGGTGATCCTGGGGCAGTCGGCTTGGTGTTCGTCGCCGGCGCAGCCTCGATCGTCAGTCGAGGCCTTCGATGATGCGGAAGTCGCGCTCGAAGCCGTCGGGGAGTTCGGCCAGCGCCTTCTGGTATGCCGCACTCTCATATGCGGCGACGGCCTGTTCGAAGCTGTCGAACTCGATCAGGACAACGCGCTCCGCGATTCCGGCTTCGTGTGCGACGACCCGGCTGCCGATGCCGGCGAGCAACCGCCCGCCCGCGGCCTTGACAGCCACACCGGCCAGTTCGTTGTAGACATCGAGTCCTTCAGGGTCGGTGATGGTGGGGTAGACGCTGACCCAGTAACCCTTGGCCACGGTTCCTCCTGCATTCGGAATTGATCATCAGAAACATACTCAGCTCCATCGCCGGCGCGCTGTGGGTCAGCGAGCCGTGGTCATGCTCGCCGCGTCGGTGGCCGAACAAAGCGCGCACGACAGCGGACCGTGACCTGACTCACGCCACGGCTGGCACAGCAAAGCCAGGCGCTGTCCGCTCGATCTTGCGTGCGACCACCGAGGCCATCTTCAGCTGTGATCGCTACTCGGCGATCAAAGCTCGCCGCAGGGGCTCCCGCCAGGTATCGGTCTCGCGGGCATAGGCACCGAAGTCGGTGCCGAACTCCCAATAGGCCCAGCCGATCCGCAGACGCTCTGCTTCCGCCCGTACCCAGGCGGTCCAGCGGACACGGGAATCCATATCCGCCCGCTCGTATGCGCCGAACTCGCCGATGAACAGCGGAACCGCGTGAGCGTCCGCCCAGGCCGCCGCTACGGCAAGGTCCTCGCTCACGGTCTTCCGGTCGGCTTCACCACCCCACGTCGTGCCGAGCCACGGGGCGGAGTTCTCGACCCAGGGCGCGCCCTGGTGGGTGAACTCGAACGGGGCGTAGTAGTGGACCGTCGCCACCAAGTGGTCGTCGTCGGGCAGTTCGAGCTTCGAAAGAGCGCTGATGTCGTTCATCTCCGCCGGCCCGATGAGCACCGCGCGTTCTGGACTTGATTCCCGTACGGCGGCCAAGGCCTGGGATAGCAGGGCGTTCCACCGCTGCGCGGTCATGGCGGCACGAGGCTCGTTGAGCAACTCGAAATGAAGGAGCTCTGGACGATCGACGTAGCGTGGAGCGATCTGCCGCCACAATGCCAGAAACCGGTCCGTCTGCGCGTCGGGCACGTGGTTGAGTTCGTGATAGTGGTGCACGTTGAGCACGACGTTCAGATCCCGTGCCAGTGCCTGATCGACCGCTTGGTCGACGCGTTGGAAGAAGTCCTCTCTGATGGTGTAGGGAGCGGCCTGTTCGGCGTGCGCCGACCACGCCACCGGCAACCGGATCGTGTCGAACCCGGCGGCCTTGATCTCGTCGAAATACCGCCGCGGCAACCCAAGCGCGTGCTCGTCGGCGGTGTCCAGGGCGTTGCCCAGGTTGATCCCCGCTCCGAGCGTCACGGACGAGAACGAGCGCGGCATGTGGCCTCCGATCCGGGACAGCCTCACAGCAATGGGAGGAGCATATCCGTCGGGTCGACGCACGATCTTCGCCAGCGTCGCGAGGATCGGAAACCGGCCTGTGCCGAGGGCCGCTTGGCGCTGTGCTCCCTGTCGGCCGCGTCCAGTACGACGCCGTGATCCATGGCCCGGCGGCGGCGAGGAAGCCCGCATCCACATCGGACGGTCCAGGTCAACGACATGCCACGACCGTCACCGGAAACGCCCTGAACAGCAACGGGGAATATCAGGGCGCGGCCAATGCTGCATCAGACGCAATAACGTGTAGGTCCCACGTCCAGTTTTCAGTGGTGGCCGAGCACGGCGTGTGGTCGGTACGGTGCCTGCAGGGTGGTCACCTCGTCCTCGCTCAGTCGTATGTGTACTGCGGCGACCGCGTCCTGCAGGTGCCGTGTTCTGGTCGCTCCGATGATCGGTGCGGTGACGCCGGGTCGGTCGAGCAGCCAGGCCAGCGCGATCTGCGCCGGCGGCAGGCCACGCTTGGCGGCGATCGCGCGTACCGCGTCGACCACGTCGAAGTCGTCGTCGGTGTACATGGTGTCGGCGATGGGGTCGGAGCCGGATCGGACGGTGGTCTGCGCACCGCCGCGTTCGCGGGAGCCGGTCAGCAGGCCGCGTGCCAGTGGGCTCCACGGAATGATGCCGACGCCCTGGTCGAGGCAGAGTGGGATCATCTCCCGTTCCTCCTCGCGGTAGACGAGGTTGTAGTGGTTTTGCATCGAGATGAACCTCGTCCAGCCGTGTGTCTCGGCGGTGTGTTGTGCCTTGGCGAACTGCCAGGCGAACATGCTCGACGCGCCGATGTACCTGGCCTTGCCGGCCAAGACCACGTCGTTGAGCGCGTTCATGGTCTCCTCGATCGGTGTCTCCTGGTCCCAGCGGTGTATCTGGTACAGGTCGACGTGGTCTACGCCCAGCCGGTCGAGCGAGGCGTCGATGGCGGCCATGATGTGCTTGCGGGACAAGCCCTTGTTGTTCGGGCCGGTTCCCATCGGGAAGTAGACCTTGGTGGCCAGCACGTAGTCGTCGCGGCGGGGGAACAGCTTGGCGAGCAACCGCCCGGTGATCAGCTCGCTGCCCCCGTCGGAGTACATGTCCGCGGTGTCGAAGAAAGTCACTCCCGACTCGACGGCCTGCCGGACGATCGGCTCCGCGGCGTCCTCGCCGAGCATCCAGTCCTTTGTGCTGGGACTGCCGTAGCTCATCATGCCGAGGCAGATTCGGGACACGGTGAGGCCGGAGGTGCCCAGCCGGATGTGTTCCATCAGTTCTCCTTGTTTTCCGGTGGTTCCTGGTGGACCGCGACACCTGCGGCGATCAGCGCGATGCCGGTCAGCTCGCCGATGGTGGGGACCTGGGTGAGCACCACGATCCCGATCACCGTCGCGACCGCGGGCAGGATGCTCAGCATCAGCGCAAAGGTCTCCCGCGGTAGCCGGGCCATCGCGAGTTGGTCGGTCACGTAGGGGATGACCGACGAGCAGATGCCCACACCTACGCCGGCCAGCAGCGCCGCCGGGCTGGTGAAGACCGGGGCTGCGGCGCCGAGGCAGAACGGCGTCGCGACCACCGCGGCGATCAGCATCGCGGCGCCGAGCTGATCGATCCCAGCGCCGGTGTTGGCGATCCGGTGGCTGAGGACCACGTAGAGCACGAACAACGCACAGTTGGCGAACGCGAAGGCGAACCCGAACCACGCACCGGCGAGCTGGAGGTCGGTCAACGCGACCACTCCACCCACGGCGAGCACGAGGGCGAGCGCATTGCGGACGTTGCGGACACCGATCGTGGCGAGCACGATCGTGCCGAGGAACTCGATCGCTCCGACGGTGGCCAGTGGCACCTGGTCGATAGCGAGGTAGAACGTCGCGTTCATGGCCGCGAGCACCACACCGAGCCCGAGCAGCACCCACCGCTGCCCCGGATCGAGGCGCCGGACCAGCCGCCACGGCCTGCGCCACACCGCGAACACCACCGCGGCGCTGGCGATCCGCAGCCAGGCCACGCCGAGCACGTCCACGCTGGCGAACAGCAACACGGCGAAGGCCGGCCCGAGGTAGTGGAAGATCGCGCTGACGCCGAAGTAGGCCGGTGCGGGCACCCGCTCGGTGACTGCGGACGCCGGTCGCCGCGACTCGATCCCGGACGGTGTCGTCATGCGGAGTATCTTCCAAAGCAGTACCCGCAATCGGAATGGCACTATCCAGGAAGATGGTGTGAGTTGTCTGGAAAATCAAGGCCGAACGGCCAAAATTCCTTCATCGCGCGATCGCGGCTGCTGGACGAGGTGAACCTGCGGCTGCTGAACGAGCTGCACGACGATCCGCGGCTGTCCATGTCCGAACTCGCCCGCCGCGTCGGCATGTCGGCGCCCGCGGTCACCGAGCGGGTGCAGCGCCTGGAACGGACCGGCGTGATCACCGGCTTCCGGATGGAGGTCGACCCGGCCGCCCTCGGCATGCCCGTGACCGCGTTGGTGCGCATCCGGCCCGGACCCGGCCAACTCCCCAAGATCGTGGCAGCGGCACGGGACACGCCGCAGGTGGTCGAGTGCTTCCGGATCACCGGCGAGGACTGCTTCCTGCTCAAGCTGCACGGGCCGTCGATCGAGCAGCTCGAGGAGGTGCTCGACCGGTTCCTCATGTTCGGCCAGACCACCACCTCCATCGTCGTGTCCGAACCGGTGCCACGGCGGCCGCTACCCGTTCCCGTCCCGGACAAGCAATAACACCTGAGACGACGGCTCTATCTGAGCTGACCCGGTATCCGCGTGCTTTCGGCACGAGTCGCGCCCACAGGACACCCGACCCCGCCACACCGCTTGTCAGCCGGCCATGGCCCGGCCGTCTGCCTGCTCTCACCGGACCGCGTGAGCTCATCGAACGACTTCTGCCGCCGTTTGACCGCGTAGGTCTTCGCGTGAGGGCAGGCCTTCCCAGTCGCCGGGGACCCGGCACACCGCCGCGCCCGCGGCGTTGCCGGTGCGCAGGCATTCCGACACCGGTGCCCCGGCGACCAGGCGGCTGAGGTATCCGGCGACAAAGGCGTCCCCGGCGCCGACCGGGTCGAGCACGGTCACCGGAACCGCGTCGGCTCGGTACACCTCGCCTTGGCCCAGGGCCAGGGATCCGAGTTCACCGAGCTTGATCACGACGGTTCCCCGCCCGGTGTCCGCCAGCTCGCGCGCCAACTGCTCACCGAGGGCGAAGGTGGGTTCGCCGGGTTGTTCACGGCCGAGGACGAGCGCCGCTTCCTCCGGCCCGGCGAACACGAGGTCCGCGGCGGCGGCCAGGCCGGCGAGCACCGGCCTCGCCTGCTCGCCGGTCCACAGGGTCGCACGGTGGTTGACGTCGAAGGACACCAGTGTCCCGGCGTCATGGGCCAGTTCGATGACGTGGTGGAGAACGTCGCGTGGTCCTGGACCGAGTGCGGCGGTGATCCCGGTCAGGTGCACCACGTCGGCCCGCTGGATCACGCTGGGGTCGATGTCCGAACGCGACAGTCGGGAGGCGGCACTGCCGCGGCGGTAGTAGCGCACCCGCCGTGGTTTGCCGTCACGCAGTTCCTTGAGCATCAACCCGGTCGGCGCCTCGGCGTCGGTCTTGGCGAGCACCTCCACGCCTTCCGCGCGGATTTCCCTGGTGACCAGTTCGCCCAGCGCGTCCTCGCCGACGCGGCTGATCCAGGTGGCAGGCACGCCGAGCCGTGCCAGCCCGATGGCCACGTTGGACTCCGCGCCCCCGATGCCCACCGGCAGGGCCGAGCCGCCGGTCACCCGGCCCCAGGGCGGAGTGGACAGCAGTGCCATCGTCTCGCCCAGTGTCACCACGGTCATCGCCGCTCCTCTCCCAGTCGCAGAAGGACCTTGCCGCTCCCGCTCGTCCGATCGGCCGCGACGGCCAGCGCCTCGCCGGCGCGATCGAGGTCGAAGGTGTGCGTGATCAGCGGCGAGACGTCCAGCCCCTCGCCCAGCGCGCGCACCGCGTCGGTGATTTCGTCGACGAACCGGTAGGAGCCGACCCAGGTGATCTCCCTGGTGATCAGGTCGCCGAGCACGGCCGTCGCCGGTTTCCCCGGCAGGTTGCCGACCTGGACCAGCGTGCCGCCGCGCGCGGTCGCGTGCAGCACACCACCGAGGGCGCCGGGAGCGCCCGACGCCTCGAAGACCAGCTCGACGTCATCAGGCAGGGCGTCACCGGAACCGAGGTCGACAACGTGGTCGGCGCCGAGCCGTCGTGCGATCGCCAGCGCCGATGGCGCGAGATCGGCCACGATCACCGTGGCGGCACCGGCGAACTTCGCCGCCGCGACGAGCAGGCAGCCGATCGGGCCGGCGCCGTTGACCAGCACCGTGCGGCCGCTGACCGCCCCGGCGCGGTGGACCGCGTGCATGGCCACGGCCAGCGGTTCGGCGAGTGCGCCCTGCCGGGTGCTCACCCCTTCCGGCAGTGGCCGCAGCTGCCCGGCGCGCACGACTCTCAGTTCGCTGAACCCGCCGTCGGTATGCGGGTGCAGGGCCGCCGAGCCGAAGTAGCGCACGCGCGGCAGCAGATTGGTGCGCCCGGCGATCCGTTCCGGCAAGGTCGTGTCGCCGACGGGTTCGGCGGGGTGGACGGTGACCGGCAGGCCCACCTCGACGCTCACCCCGGGACCGACCCCGGCCACCCGCCCGGCGACCTCGTGCCCGAGCACCAGCGGGTGTTCGAGAACCGCGGTGCCGGAAGCGCCG
Organism: Amycolatopsis albispora; assembly: GCF_003312875.1. Classification (NCBI taxonomy): domain Bacteria; kingdom Bacillati; phylum Actinomycetota; class Actinomycetes; order Pseudonocardiales; family Pseudonocardiaceae; genus Amycolatopsis; species Amycolatopsis albispora. The sequence continues at coordinate 480,041 of NZ_CP015163.1, read as the reverse complement.
TGCCGCCAGTACGCCAGGTCAGAACCGCAGATGCCGCCCCATTCCATCGCGACCAGCACCTCACCGGCACCGGGCTCCGGATCCGGCAGGGTGTCGATGCGCAGATCACCCGGCCCGTGCACCACGGCTGCTTTCATGCGGCGTCCTCCAGGCGGACCAGATCACGCCCGCGGGTCTCCGGCGCGAGGTAAGCGGAGACGAACGTGATGAGCGAGTAGGCGGCGAGCATCGCCGCCACGGGCCACCAGTGCCCGGTGACCGCGGTCAGCGACGCGGCCAGCACCGGGCCGATCGCGGTGGCGAGAATGCCGCCGATCTCCTTGGCCACGGCGAGCTGGGTGAACCGGGTGCGCGAGCCGAACAACTCCGCCATCGTCACGCTCTCCAGCGAGAACAGGCCCAGCACCCCGACGTTGAGGCCGACGATCATCGCCACGGTCAGCGCGGCCGTGCCGCCGGAGGCGATGGTCAGCATCATCGGCACCGCGATCACCACGGTCAGCACGGACAGTCCCAAGTAGACCGGACGACGGCCGAACCGGTCCCCGAGCATGCCCACCACCGGGATGGTGACGAACCCGAGCAGCGAGCCGTAGACGATCGCGGCGGTCGGCACGGACTTGTTCACCGCCAGCTCGGTGGCGATGTAGCCGACCAGGAACGTCTGCACCAGGCCGGAGTTGCCCGCCTGCCCGAAGCGCAGTCCCAGCGCCAGCAGGAAGGCCTTGCCCTTGCGCTGCTTGAGGCCCTCCTCGAGCGCACTCGCCCCGGACTCCTCGATCTCCTTGCGGGACAGCGCGACGCCGTCGACGACGTCCGGCCGTTCCTCGAACACCGGGCTTTCCTTGAGGTTGGCGCGGACCCACACCCCGAACAGCAGCACGACGAAGCTCAGCAGGAACGGCAGCCGCCAGCCCCAGCTCAGCAGCTGCTCCTCGGACAGCACCGCCAGCAGCAGAGCCCACAGCCCGGACGCGGCGAGCGTGCCCGAGTTCGTGCCGAGCGACACCAGTGACGAGATCAGCCCGCGGCGCCGGGCGGGCGCGTATTCGGCCAGCATCACCGTCGCCCCGGCGATCTCCGCGCCCGCGCCGAACCCCTGGATCAGCCGCAGCGCGACGAGCAGGATCGGCGCGGCGATGCCGATCACCGCGTACGAGGGCAGTGCGCCGATCAGCGTGGTGGACACCCCCATCAGCGCGATCGTGATGAACAGGACCTTCTTGCGCCCGATCCGGTCGCCCATCCGTCCGAAGTAGACCGCGCCCGCGAGGCGGGCGACGTAGCCGACGCCGTAGGTCGCCATCGCGGCGATCAGCCCGATGGCCGGGCTGACCTCGGGGAAGAAGATCTTGTTGAACACGATCGCCGCGGCCAGTGAGTAGAGCTGGAAGTCCATGAACTCCATAGCGGTGCCGAGCCAGCCCGACACCGCCGCCCGGCTCAGGTCCCTGGTCGTCCTGGCCGCGGTGCCTTCCGCCACCGGCGTGCTCTCGGTCATCGTGTGCTCCTTTGCTCCACGGGGGACTAGAGGTCGATGCGGCCGGCGCGGACCGCGGGCAGGCGTTCGGCGACCGCGGTGGTCAGTGCCCGGTCTTCGGCCAGGCCGGCGCCACCGGCGATCCTCAGCAGGCTGGCCACCGCCACCGCGTCACCGGGCTCGTCCGCCCAGCAGGCGGCGAGGTCCGCGGCGGCGGGGTCGGTGGTGCCGAAGTCTTCCCTGGTCGTGTGGGCCCACGCCGCCAGCGCCGTGGCCAGTGCCGGACCGGCGCCGCCGCGCTCGCGCAGCACGGGGAACCAGCGTTCGGCGATCTTCAGCGATCCGTCCGAGCCGATCTGCCGCAGCCGGTGCCCGATCGCCGGATTGGCGAACCGCTCGACCAGCGCGTCGACGTAACCGGGCACGTCGAGGTCCGCGACGGGTAACGTGGGCGCGGCTTCCGCGGCGAGGCCGCGGACCAGCTTCTCGCCCCAGGCGGTGGCAAGGGTGTCGGAGACCGTCCGGCAGCCGGCGGCCAGCCCGCAGTACGCCAGCGCGGAATGCGCGCCGTTGAGCAGGCGCAGCTTCATCAGCTGGTAGGGCGTGGCATCGGGAACGACCAGCGCGCCATCGAGTTCCCACGGCGGCCGTGCGGCCACGAAGGTGTTCTCGAGGACCCACTGGCGGTACGGCTCCCCCACGACCGCCATCTCGTCGCGCACACCGAGCGCGGCTTCGGCGGCGTCCCGGTCGGCCTCGGTGGCAGCGGGCACGATCCGGTCGACGACCGTGGACGGGAACGCCACCGACTCCTCGATCCAGGACAGCACGGCGTCGCGGTCGGGCCACGGCGAGGCAGCCACAAAATCGGTGAGCACAGCCTTGAGCGCGACCCCGTTGCCCGCCGCGTTGTCGCACGAAACGAGGTTGACCGGGGCGCCACTGGACCGCGACCGGTTCGCCAGCGAGGTCGCCAGCCTGCCGAGCACGCTGCGCGGGGGCCGCCCGGCGAGATCGGCAGCCACCTCGGGAGCCGAGAGGTCGAGCCGTCCCGTGCGGGGGTCGCGGCAGTAGCCCTTTTCGGTGATGGTCAGCGTGACCACGGTGACATCGGGGCTGGTCAGCAACTCATCGACGCGGGCGGCGTCCGGCACCATCTTCAGCGCCTCGACCACCGATCCGACCACGCGGGTGCGGCCGTCGGTGACCGAGAACAGGCCGTCCTGGGCACGCAGGGCGTCCACCGGCTCCGGCGAACGCGGTGCCACGGCGGCGATCCCCCACGGCTGCCCCGACGCGGCCACGGCTTCGGTGTAGACCGCCTGGTGGGCGCGGTGGAAGGCACCGAGTCCGAAGTGGACCACCTTCGGCCTGAGTTCGTCCGGCCGGACGAGCGGACGGCACGACTCGGCCACAGTGTCCAGTGTGGACAGGAACAGGCGCGCGCTCACCAGTCGTGCACCGAACCGTCGAGGCGGCGCGCCACCGGCAGGTAGCGGGGTTCGTACGGGAACCGCGCCGCCGCCTCGTCGTCGTAGTCCACCCCGAGCCCCGGTTCCTCGGACGGGTGCAGCATGCCGTCGGCGAAGGACACCCCGCTGCGGAAGACCTCCATGGTCTCCGGCACGTGCGGCATGTACTCCTGGATGCCGAAGTTCGGCACGGCGAGGTCGAGGTGCACGGCGGCGGCGAGGGTGATCGGCGAGAGGTCGGTCGCGCCGTGCGAACCGGTGCGCACCTGGTACAGCGCGGCGAGGTCGAAGATCCGGCGCAGGTGCGTGATGCCGCCCGCGTGCACCACGGTGGTGCGCACGTAGTCGATCAGCTGCTCGGTGATCAGGTGCTGGACGTCCCAGATGGACGAAAGGTTCTCCCCGACCGCCACCGGTGTGGTGGTGTGCTGGCGGATCAGCCGGAAGGCTTCCTGGTTCTCCGCCGGAGTCGGGTCCTCCATCCAGAACAGGCGGCAGTCTTCGACCCGCTTGCCGAAGCGGGCCGCCTCGATCGGGGTGAGCCGGTGGTGCACGTCGTGCAGGAGGTGGAAGCCGAAGCCGTGGGTTTCGCGCACGGCCTCGAGATAGGTCGGCGCGAAGTCGAGGTAGGCCTCGGTGGACCAGGGCTGCTCGTCGGGGAGCGAGGTGGCGGCAGGCTCGTACACCGCGCCGCGGCGCACGCCGTAGCTGCCGCCGATCTCGGGCACGGCCGCCTGCGCGCGGATCGCGCGGTAGCCCTCATCGCGGAACCGCGCGACATCGTCCAGCAGGGACGGGACGTCGGTGCCGCTGGCGTGCGAGTAGACCAGCACGCCGTCGCGAGACCGGCCGCCGAGCAGCTGGTACACCGGCAGTCCGGCGACCTTGCCCTTGATGTCCCACAGCGCGGTGTCCACCGCGGCGATCGCGGTCATCGTCACCGGGCCACGCCGCCAGTAGGCCCCGCGGTACAGGTACTGCCAGGTGTCCTCGATGCGCGCCGGGTCGCGGCCGGTGAGCAGCGGCACGACGTGGTCGCGCAGGTAGCTCGCCACCGCCAGCTCGCGGCCGTTCAGCGTCGCGTCGCCGAGGCCGGTCACCCCGTCGGAGATGGTCAGCCGCAGGGTGACGAAGTTGCGGCCAGGTGAAGCCACCAGCACCTCGGCCCGCTCGATCGTGCTCAAACCGGGAACCTCCTGTGTTTCAGTACTTGTATACAAGCATCAGTCGGGTAGTACGTCAACCGGTGGGACCGGGGTGTCGGCTAGGGTTGGCTGGTGACCGACCGAGGGCGCACGAACCGCCGACGCGTCTACGAGACCCTCCGGCGGCGGATGCTGACGCTGGACCTGCCCCCCGGCTCCCCCCTGTCGGAGAACGAGCTGGCCGCGGCATTGGGCGTGAGCCGCACCCCGGTCAGGGAAAGCCTGATCCTGCTCGCCGAGGAAGGCCTCGTGCAGGTGTTCCCGAAGGTCGGCTCGTTCGTCTCACGGGTGGACCCGCAGCGGGTGGCCGACGCGCAGTTCCTGCGGGAGGCGGTCGAACTCGCCGCGCTGGACGACCTGCCGGAGACGCTGGACCCCGAGATCGTCAAGGAACTGGAAGACAACCTGGCGCGCCAGCAGGAGCCCGGCATCGCGCTCGAGGACTTCTTCGAACTCGACGAAATGTTCCACCGCGGCCTGCTCGCGCTCAGCGGGCACAGCTCGGCATGGCCGACGGTCGTGTCGGCGAAGGGGCACCTCGACCGCGCCCGGCGGCTGGGATTGCACGAGGCCAACACCCCGGAGCTGTTCGCCGGGCAGCACGTGGACATCCTGCGCGCGGTGACCGCGCACGACCTGCCGCTCGCCCGGCGGACCATGCGGACCCACCTGCGCGAGGTTTTCGCGGACATCGAACGCATCCGGGAACGCAAACCCGAGCTGTTCGCCTCGAACGACGCCACCACACCGGTGCGCCGCAACGTAGTCGTCTGGGACTGAGCCGCCACCCCGCCGTGGACGACCCGAGCGGAGCGCCAACACGGCCCTCGCCACCCAACCAGATCACGACGCCCACCTCCAGAGGGATTTCCGTGACGCCTCGCGGGAACTCTGGCCTGCGCAGCGTGGTAAACCACCCCACCGGCCAGGTACGGCCACCAGGTAGCGCCCTCGCTCACGGCGAGGAACGCCTCGGCGGGCCAGAACGTGGGCACCACACCGAACGCCAGCCGCCACAGCGAGTCCACAAAGGACGGAATCAGCGGCAGCCAGGCGATCATGCTGCCGAGTGCGCGGATCGCGGCCAGCCCGTCGACCTTGTCAGGTCGAGTCGCGTGGCACGACCTTCGGCCCGCCGGCGTCCGACGGCGGCTGCGCTTCCTGGCCTGACAGGGCGGCCACGATTGTCAAGCCCAGGGTTTGATGGAGACTGGGTTAGTTGGTTTCCAGGGTTGTGGTGACCGGATGGGTCATCGCGTGTAGTGCTTCGTACTCGGCGGGCGGCACGTGTCCGAGTTCGCCGTGCAGGCGCCGGTTTTTGTACCAGTCGATGTACTCGACGGTTGCGATTTCCAGGTCGTCCAGGCCGCGCCAGGGACCCTTGTTGCGGACGAGTTCGGCCTTATAGAGCGAGTTGAATGCCTCGGCCATCGCGTTGTCGTAGGAGTCGCCGGTGGACCCGACCGAGGCGACCGCGCCCGCCTCGGCGAGGCGCTGGGTGTAGCGGATCGCCCGGTACTGCACTCCGCGATCGCTGTGATGGACCAGCCCGGCCAGGTCGGCGCGGCCGGCCTGGCGGCGCCAGAGCGCCATCTGCAGGGCGTCCAGGGCGAGGTCGGTGTAGAGGCTGGTGGCGACCTGCCAGCCGACGATCAGGCGGGAGAACACGTCCAGGATGAACGTCGCGTAGACCCAGCCGTCGGCGGTGCGGACGTAGGTCAGGTCCGCGACCCACAACTGGTTCGGCCCGGTGGCGGTGAAGTCGCGTTCAACCAGATCACCCGGCCGCCCGGTCTCGGCGGCGGGCTTGGTGGTGCGCGGGGACTTGTCCCGGAGCAGCCCGCGCAGCCCGGTCTCGCGCATGAGCCGCTCGACCGTGCACCGGGCCACATCGGTGCCGTGCCGGTTCAGCTCGGCCCAGACCTTGCGGGTCCCGTATACGCTGTAGTTGTCCTCGTGCACCCGCTCGACCTTCTCGGCCAGCACCCGGTCGGATGCCACGCGGGCGGACTCGGGACGAGTCTTGGCGGCGTAGTAGGTCGACGGTGCGATCTCGGCGGGCGTGCCCTGCAGCACCCGCAGGACCGGCTGGACACCGTGCTCCTTCCGCTGGGAATCGACGAACTCGACCCTCATCGCGACGGACGGTCCAGCTCCGCTGCGAAGAAAGACGCCGCGGACTTCAGGATCTGGTTCGCCCGGCGCAGCTCACGCACCTCACGTTCCAGCGCGGCGACCCTGGCCGCCTCGGTCGACGTCGTGCCCGGCCTGACCCCCTCGTCGGTCTCGGCCTGCTTCACCCACATCCGCAACGCTTCCGGGTGCACCGAACTGGTCGGCGATCCGCTTGATCGCCCCACCAGCCGACACAGGACCCCGCCTGGCCTCAACCGCCAGCCGCGTCGTCCGCTCCCGCGACTCCTCCGGGTGCTTCCGTGGTGCCCCCTGGCCCAACAGGACTCGGTCTCCCTGGAGGCCCTCGTCGACCGGACGGTGATCGTCGGCACCGCGCCGGACTACTGGCGCCACACCTCATCCCCCACCCACACGCCAGCGGCCGACTGATCACCATCGGCCCGAAAGTCGCCAGCTTCGAGCAGGACATCCCACTGCTGCTCACCGGCGAGGCCATCGCAGAGGCGGCGGGGCGCCTGCACGCGATAGCTGTCCGTCACCAGCTCGGCAACCTCGACCCAGTCCGTCTCGTCGTCCAGCACCATTCCCACGACATTCGCACCCCAGTCGGCCCGGAAGAACGGAGGGCCGGCATGCGCCAGCGCGGCCAACTCCCAGGGCGGCGCCCGGAAGGTCATCAGGATGGCCGGATCGTCCACATCGATGTACGCCGACCCCCTCCCGTCGGTGGTGTAGACGTGCAGGAACGTCCGCCGGCGAATCCGCCACCGCAGGCCGATCCACGCCGGCTCCTCGTACGCCTCGGGCAGTTCCCCGCAGATCACCCGGAGCCGGCCCACAACGGCGGGTGGCACGTCCGCGATGTCGCTCATCTGTACCTCCCGAGCCCATCCTGCCCGCCGGGTAGGACATCAGCACATCAGAGTCTCCGGGGTTGGCGGGGCCGCGCCGACTGAAGGCAGGTGGATGAACCGCCGGCTACCTCCCCACGTTACCGCTTATCCAGGTTCGGTGCTGAGAAAACGATTCCGATGACGACATCACCCAGTGCCGCATGCTCCGGCCGTCTGGCCGGATTTGCGGGTGCAGTTCATTCCGGGCGTAATCGGCTTCACGAACTGGTAGCTGCCTTCGCGGGTCCACCGCGGCGTGACATCGAGGAAGACCTCGCGTCGTTCGTTGGGGAAGCCCGCATTGCTGGTCTTTCCGTAGCCCGTCGTGACTACCTCGCCGGTCGGCACCGCGCCCTTGGGCTGGTCAAGCGCAGGATCGCGAGATCGCCGTCCATTGCCGGGACGCGCTTTCACTCGGTTCGGGTACCGGCCTCGAGCACGGTGAGGTCGCGCACCGCGTACCGGTGATGCTCGGCCTCTTCCTTGAACACGACGCTGAGGCAACGCCGCACGACGTAGTCCTTGTCCGGATACGAATCGGCCGGCTTGCGACCACACACCCGATCCAACTCAGCCTCGGTGAGCTCGTCGACAACCCGACGCACCGCGGCCATGCGAGCAAGCCGCGGCACGAGCACCTCCTCCAGCGTCGGGACCGCATCAAGAGTGAGCCCGAGAAGCTTCGCCGATGCCTCAGCCGACATCCCGCCACCAGGAAAGCCCAACGGATGATACGGCGCATCCTCCTCCAGCACAGCGTTACCGATCCAAGCATCACCGGCCATCAGCAGATGCCGCTGCGTCTCAACAAACGACCACTCACCATCGACCCGCTCATGCAGCTTCACCTCCGGTAAGCGCCCGGCACGGTCGATCGTCTCCCCCCACTGCCTCTCGATCGCATCCCAAGCAGCCCGGTATTCAGCGGCAGACGTGGCCTCACGGGCCAGCACCCGGTTCGGATGCAACCGATCGAGCTCAGCCTCGACATAGGCGGTCACATCGACGTCATTGACAACAACACGCTCAAAACCGCCACCAAGGGAAACCTCACCCCCATAGCAGTCCACAATCTTCAGGCCGGTGACGTCACAATCACGAATCTCGAGGCCGGAGAGGTCGCACAGATGGATGCGGGCACCACGGAACTGGTCACCTTGGGTGTACTCAGCAGTCATCTGGACAGCCTCCCGTATCCGTCCCGCCCCCGGAAGTGAATGGCACAACGTGAGGGTTGCGTGTTGCGTCCGGGTGAGGAAGTGCGGGATCGAGCATCTTGGCGAGCGCTCGACGATCGATCTTGCCCGCGCGGTTGAGAGGCATCTCGTCCAGCCAGACGTAGACGCGTGGAATCATCGGCGCGGGTAGCCAACGACCCAGTTGGCTCGTGAGCAGCTCGTCGGGTCGCCGTTCGCCGACCAGATAGGCGACGATGGCCGCGCCGCCCGGGGTGTCCTCGCGCAACAGTGCCGCCGCGTCGACCACGCCTCGGCATGCCCGCAGGTTGTGCTCCACCTCGCCGATCTCGACCCGGTACCCACTGATCTTGATCTGGTCGTCGATTCGGCCGGCGTACACGTAGTTCCCGTCCGGCTGAAGCCGAACGTTGTCCCCGGTGGCGTACATGCGCTCGCCGGGCCTCTCGGCGAACGGATCCGGGAGGAACGAGGCCGCCGTGCGGCCGGGATGGCCGAGATAGCCTCTGGCAAGACCGGCGCCGGCCAGGTACATCTGGCCGGTGTCGCCGGCCGGGACGGGGTTCAGCTCCTCGTCGAGGACATAGGTTCGCACGTTGCGGATCGGGCGCCCGATGGGGACCCACTGCGGGGTCGAGGCGTCGCAGGGATACCACGTCGCGGCCACCGAAGCCTCGGTCGGGCCGTAGCCGTTGTGGACGACCAGCGAGTCGTTGCTGCCCAGGTCCGGCCCGTCGAGTTGGGACCCGCCGGTGATGACCAGGCGCACGCCGGCCGCGGCCAGCCGGGGAAGCAGGGACGTCCCGTACGGCCCGAGCACCGCGGCCGGGACTTCCAGCGCGGTCACGCCGAGCGCGCGGACGGTGCGCAGGATGCGGTTGGCGGGCAGGTCGCCGCCGTCGGCGATGGCGACGCAGGCGCCGAAGCAGAGCGGCATCAGGCAGTCGTGCATGGTGCTGTCCACGGTGAGCGCGGTCGTCCACAGCATCACGTCGTCGGTCCTGATCAGGTCGATGTCCTCGAACGAGGCGATGATCAGGTTCAGGAGGCCTTCGTGCGGCACACCGACGATCTTGGGTCGCCCGGTCGAGCCCGACGTGGTGAGCGCGTATGCCAGGTCGAGCGGCCTCGGCGAGGGGAGCTCCGTGGCGGCGGGGCTGTCGGGACTGTCGGCGCCCGTCTGCGGGCCGGTTACGTCAATGAGCTGGGCGTCGGGCAGCCAGTCGACCGGCGCGGTAGCAAGGACGCGTCGGCAGCCGACGTCGTCGAGCACCCCGCGATTGCGCAGCGGCGGATCGTCGGGGCTCATCGGCAGGCACGCCGCGCCGCTTCGCAGGATGGCGACGATGCCGATCAACGCGGCCGGGCAGTGCCGCGCGACGAGACCGACGATCGGTCCGGCGTCGCCGGCCACCAGCCGCCGCGCGAGTCGCGCCGACTGCCGATCGAGCTCGGCATAGCTCCACGAGCGGGCCGAGGTCCGGATGGCCGTGGCCGCCGGCCGGTCGCGAAACCGGCGCTCCAGGAGATCGACCAGGGTCCGCGCACCCGCGGTCTGGGCTGACCGTCGAGAATCCTGCACCGCAAGCACCACCTATCGACTATGGTCGGTCGCCCAGCGACCAGCGGATCGCATCGGGGAGCATCGACTCCCACGCCGCGTAGGTGTGGCCGCCTTCCCCGATCGCGCTTCGTACGACGTGTCCGTCGGCCGCGAGCTCGTCGGCTGTGCGTTCGGTCGCTTCCACCAAGCTGAGTCCGTCGTCGAGGATGATGTCCTTCTCCTCCCGGCTCGCGGACAGGAAGAACCGCGACCCGCCTCTCGACCGGCCGGGCCTCGCCGGGCCGAGCCGATGTTCGCTCACCGGGCCGGAGAGGGCCACGGCGCCGTGGAAGCGATCCGGCCGGCGCAGCGCGGAGCGGATCGCCGTGACCGCCCCCAGACTCGCGCCCACCGCGACGGCGCGGCCGACCGGCCGGTTCCCGAGCCAGGTGCGCAGGTAGGGGATCAGCTCGTCGGCGAGCGCGTCGACGATCCCGTCGTCGAGGAGCTCGCCGCGGCGGGTCGGCCACTCGCTCGGACTCAGGAATATCGCCGCGGTGGTGGGGATCCGATCCTGGCGGGAGAGCCGGTCCAGAATCGCCGGCAGGCGCATGATCTCCACGAACTCGGAGCCGTCGAGGACGATCAGCAACGGGAGGTCGGCATTCTTCCGGAGCGGGTTCTCGGTGGAGATGAACAGATCCACGCGTCGGCAGCCGGCGAGCTTCTCGCCGCGCCAGGTTCGCTGGACGAGCCGGTCCTCACGCGAGGCCGCGCTGAGGTCGGGCAGGCTCTCGCGCAGGATCGCGGCCGCGTAGCTCGCAGGCGTCCGATGTTCCAGCATCAGCTGCAACGGCACCTCGCGGCCGAGTTCGCGGCGGACCGTCGCGGTCGCGCGCGGCACCATCAGGGAGTGCCCGCCCTGGTCGAAGAAGTCGTCGGAGGCCGACAGCGGCCTGCCGAGCGCGGCGGACCACGCCGCGACGACCCGTGCTTCGAGCCCGGTCGCGGGCGGCAGGTCCACTCCGGCGCGCGTGGTGGCGGTGGTGACCGGTGGCAGCGCGGCGCGGTCGAGCTTGTTGTTCGCGGTCAGGGGGAATCGGGGGATCGTGACGAAGTGGTCCGGGCGCAGGTACGCGGGCAGTGTTTCGCGGAGCATGTCGCGCAGCGCCCCCACGTCCACCGACCTGGCCGCCACGATGTAGGCGACCAGCGCGGGGCCGGTCGCCAGGGTGGCCCGGACGACCGCCGCCGCAGTGATGTCGGGATGGCGCAGCAGGGCGTGTTCGACCTCGCTGGTCTCGATCCGGAAACCACGGATCTTGACCTGGTGGTCGGTGCGGCCGAGGAAGTCGATGGCTCCGTTCGGCAGGTAGCGGCCCAGGTCTCCGGTGCGGTACATGCGCGACCCGGGCGGCCCGAACGGATCGGGAAGAAACGACGCTGCGGTCAGGCCGGGGCGGGAATGGTACCCCCTGGCCAATCCGTCGCCAGCGAGGAAGATCTCGCCGCGCATGCCGACCGAGACCGGCTGGAGGTCCTCGTCGAGGAGGTAGGCACTCGTGTGCGGGATGGGGCGGCCGATCGGAACTCTGCCCGACCACGGCTCGCCTTCGAACACGGTGGCCAGCACCGTGCACTCGGTCGGACCGTACGACGCCACGACCCGGCAGCCGGGTAGGAGTCCGTCCACCAGGGCGAAGCTCCTCGGGTTGACAACGTCGCCGCCGACGACGAGCTGGCGCAGCCCGGACAGGATATGCGGATCCTGCTCGACGAGGATGTCGAGCTGCGGAGAGACCAGCTTGAGCGTGGTGACCTGGTGTTCGCACAGGACATCCCGCAGACCGTCGAGAAGGGACCCGGTTTCGGCGATCACCACCCGGCCGCCGTGGGCCAACGGTGCCCATTCGAGCACGGCGACATCGAAGGTCAGCGGACCGGTCTGGAGAAACACCGATCCCGGGCCTACCTCGAGATAGTGCGGTGCGCCTTCCACCAGTCGGCTCAGGGCTCGATGTGAGATCGCCACCGACTTGGGGTTTCCGGTCGATCCGGATGTCGATATCAGGTAGGCCAGACTGTCCGGAGCCGGGAGAGCCGGAAGATTGCCGGTGGCGTATCCGGTCAGGTCCGGGCTGCCGTCACCGATGGTGACAACCGGCGTCTCCATCGAGGGCAGGCGGGCCAGCAGCGGTGAGCCGACGATCATCAAGACCGCGGCGGCATCCGACATCAGGAGGCGGATCCGATCGGCTGGGAAGTCGGGGTCGACCGGTAGGTACGCTGCGCCACATTTGGCCAGCGCGAGCAGCACCACGAATCGTTCGACGGTGCGTTCCAGGCAGACGCCGACCACCTGCTCCGGTCCGGCGCCCAGGGTCAGCAGGTGTCGGGCCAGCCGGTTCGCGCGTTCGTTCAACTGCCCGTAGGACAGCGGGCCGCCGTGGCCGACGACCGCCGGCGCGTCCGGCGTGCGGGCGGCCCGGGTCTGCAGACGTTCGACGACGGTGGTCCCGGACGCCGGAGTCCGATCGTTGCCGCGCCGCAGCAGCGTGCGGTCGGCCCGGGTGAGCAGGTCGAAGTCGCGCATCGGCGCGTCCGGCGTCGCCACGCCCTGTTCGAGCGTGCGGATGTAGCGGTCCGCGAGGGTGGCGATCGTGGCCCGGTTGAACAGCGCGGTCGGGTACACGAAGGTCGCCCGCAGCCGCCCCTCGACGATCCGGGTGGTGAGCGAGAGGTCGAACCTGGCGGTCACCGGCAGGTCGGGTTCCCACCACATCGGCGCGTCTGGATCCTCGGCCAGGTCCTCCCGGTCGCCGGCGTGGTTCACCACGACGTCGAAGATCGGATTCCGGTGCGCCTCCGACCCGGCGTTGAGCGCACCCACGATCTGCTCGAGCCGCGCGTCCTGGTGCGCGTCCGCGGCCATCCAGGCGTCCCGGGTTCGGGTGATCGCCTCGCGAAAGGTCAGCTCCGTCGTGGTCAGGTCGACCCGCAGGATCATGGTGTTGATGAAGAACCCGATCAGATCTCGCAGGTCCGGGTGTGTCCGGTCGGACACGATGGCACCGATGACGACGTCGGACTGGCCGCAGAAGGCCCGGAGCGTCGCGACGAACGCGGCAGTGACCACCATCGCCGGGCTCGCGCGCGTACGCCAGGCCAGGGCGGTCATGGCCGCCGTGGCCTCCCTCGGCAGCTCGAGGACGACCGTCTCGCCGATCGCGTCGATCGCCGTGGGCCGAGGCCGATCCAGGGGCAGTTCCAACGGTTCGCAGCCGGCCAGCGCCTCGGTCCAGTAGTTCAGCTGGGATCGGAGCAGGTCGTCGGTCAGGAAGTCGCGCTGCCACCTGGCGTAGTCGCCGTACTGGACGGCCAGCCTCGGAAGGCGCGGTGTCCTGGCCTTCAAGGCCGCCTCGTACAGCTCGAACAGATCCCTGGCGAAGACGTCCATCGACCACCGGTCGGTGATGATGTGGTGCATCGTCACCAACAGGCCGGGCCCGTCGACCAACTCCGCGGCCACCGCTCGAAACAGCGGGGGCCGCGCCAGGTCGAAGGGCCGCACGGCGGCCTGTTCGACGGCTTCCTGCCAGTCGCGGCCGGCCCAGACGAGCGGGATCTCGACATGGTCGACGATCTCCTGGCTCACCGCGCCGTCCGGCGACATGAGGAACTTCGTCCGCAGGATCTCGTGGCGCCGCACCAGGGCGTCGAGGGCGGCGAGCAATGCCTCGCGGCTCGCCTCCGCCGGAAACCGCCAGCCACAGCTGATGTGGTACTGGTCGTGCGACGAGTCCAGCTGGCGCAGCCACCACAGTCGCTCCTGTCCCGCCGACAACGGGAATTCGCTCGCCGTGCCGTCGCGAAACGGTGGGAGCGGGTTTCTCGGGCGCGACTCGCGTGTCGGCATTGCTACCCCCACACTCCTACCTATTTGCGAGAACTCTCCACCGCCGCGGATATCGTGTTGATGCTGCGGAAGGTCGACTCCTTGAGCGCCTCCTCCGGCAGCTCGATCTCGAACGTGTCCTCGATGGACAACATCAGACCCAGGCAGGTCAAGGAGGTCATGCCCAAGCGCCAGAGGTTGTCGTCAGGGCGAAGATTCTGGCTGTACCCATTCAGGTTGAGCTGCTTCGTCACGAGGCTGCGAATGGTGTCCGCGACAGATGGTTGATAAGCGGGCATTGCTACCGCGTTCCCCCGGTGCCGGTGGTGGCCCCAGTCGGTTCGGCCACGTCACCATCGCCCTTGAAGGCGCGCAGATAGCGCGCGACACGACGTGCACCATGCAGGTTCCCCTGTGCGTACCAGAGAATGTCGGGGCCCAGGGCGTAATCGACGCCGAGTTGCTCATAGGTCTGCACGGCCAAGTTCCGGTAGTAGTCGGTGAGCTGCGAGGTCGTCATCTGTGGTGCGGCCTGTGCGCCGGTCTCGAACCAGGCGGCAAGGCTGTGTGTGACATATTCATCGATCGACCATTCGACGGTCCTGGTCGCCACTGGCTTGCGCATCGGCTGGAAAATCGAGTCGATGATTCCGGACTTTCCTTGCAGTTCATTGGCGACGTGCTCGGCCAGCAGGGGCGCACAGTGGAAGCCGTCACGGTAGGTGCCCGTCATCAGATACAGGCCCGAGAGTGGCATCCAGCCGACCAACGGGAATCCGTCGAGCGTGACGGGGCGGTTGCCGGTGCACCATTTCGTGACCTCGTGGGTGGCTGCCCGCTCGTCGAGCTGTTGCATTGAGTACTGGGCCAGGAAGCGGACGTCGGCCATCCAGGTGACACTGGAGACAGTGTGCACCAAGCGGTTGGTCGCGCCGTAGTACTCCAGCCCGCCGCCTTGCGGCACCACGTGCAGTCCGCAGGCGAAACCGCGATTCGGCGTCCGAACCACGCTGGTGAACGGTTCACCCCCGGTCCGCTTGGCGATCATCGCGAAGCCGAGCCCCGGAAAGGTCGGCATCAGATCGGGCACGTCGAACACGGTTCGCACCAGCGACTCACTGTGGATGCCGGCGGCCACGACGACAGTGCCGGCTTCGATGAGATGGCCGTCGTCCAGCTCGACCGCGGTCACCTCCTCGTCGCTGCCGACCAGCCTCCGTACTGTCTGATCGAGAAGGATCGCTCCGCCATGCCGCAGTCTGCGTTCCAGCGACGCCAGCACCCCGCGAGCATCCACGGCTCCCTCCGTCGGCAGATGAAGGGCACGCAATGCGCGCGACTCCGTCCGGGGGTGGTAGCCGGGAATGTCGGCCGGGTCGACCTCCTTCCATGGCCTTTCGTACTGGTCGAGGGCGTCGATTATCGCGGCGAAGTTCACCGTGTCCAATTCGGCTCCGACGGAGTTCAAGATGATGTGCGATTCCGTCGTTGTCTGCAGCGGCCGGTCGGATGGCGCGAACTCATCGAGCCGCCGCAGCGTCTCGGGCCATTTGTCATGGGCGGACAGGCCGAGCTCGAACCTCGTCCGCGCGGCGTCGGTCCGCAGCGTTTCGGTCGTGGTCTCACCGAAACAGCCGAGCATCGCACCGGCCGCCTGGCTGGCGCCCGTGTCGCGATGGCTCGGACCCACTACCACCACTGATCCGACCTGGCGCTCGATCAACTCGTCAGCAAGAAACAGGCCGAGCGCGCCGTTGCCGATGATCACCACATTGGCCTTGGCCGGTCTCTTGGTGCCAGCGGCGAATACGAGGTCGGACTTCATGGTCGGATTGGACACCCCGGGCTCCTCAGATTTTGGCTGATGCCTCTCAGCGCGTGATCAGATGTCGAAGATGTAGAGGCCGAAGTTCCGGTCGGAAACCAGGACGTAGTTCTTCTCACCGATCTTGTGGATTTTGACGCCCCAGAAGTCGATGCCGGGCTCGCGGAAGGCGCCGACCTCCCGCAGACCGTCGCTGCCGTAGCTCAGCACCCGGAGGCCACCGGCGAAGAAGGTCGCGTACACCAGCCGGCGATCGGGGTCGATCGCCACGTGCGACGCCGAGAAGTCGCCGAAGCCGGTGCCGTACCTCGGGTCCTGTGACTCGGGGATGGCGTACGTGTCAACCTGAGTGGCCGAACCGGCGCCAGCGCTGCCAGGGATGTCCGTCTTGAACAGCCGGAGGCAGCCCCAGCCCACGAACTCCGACTTGACATCGGTCGCGCAGGCCACCGGATTGGCCGGTGTCGGGGTGGTGCCGGCGGTCTCCGCGGTTACGCCAGGCACACCGAGAAGCCGCAGACCCGTCAGGCGGTTGACGAACATCAGCGGGATCGTTCCCCTGGCCGCCGTGGGGAACTGCTGCATAGCGTCCGGTCCCTGGTGGTTGAAGATGATGCCAGCGCTGTAGCCGGCCGCGGTGATGGCATCCAGCTTCTCCTGGAACGCGCACCCCGGGGCCGACCCGCCGGTCAGGATCGAGGCGTCACGCTCGATGAGCGCGATCCCGCGCCCGGGCGGCACGGTGCCCGGGCAGCCGGAGCCGACAAAGGTGGGCATACCAGAGATGGGGTGGTCGGCATTGACCGGTGCCGAACCCGAGCTCCAAGCCGCGACGTACTCGGTGCCGGCGTGCGGGCCCGATGTGATCGTGCCGAAAAGGCGATAGGCTTCGATGTTCTCGTCGGCGCCCACCAGATACTCGGCGTCGGGCGAGAGGTCGCAATGGTTGGCGTTGCCCTCCGGCCAGATCTGTTGCCCGCGCTTGGCACGCTCCTCGTCGAATTCGGCGTACTCGGTCCCCGCGATCAGCGAGACGTTGCCCGGCGTCGGGTCGGTGACGTCGAGCAGCACGTACCCGCCGTCCCAGTACGTCGCGGTCATGACGTACCGGTCGCCGACCCGGCGTACGTCGACGGCGTGCCCGAACACCGAGATGAGGCCCCTCGAAGGGTCTCCGGTCACCTGGAACGGTGCCATCCTCAGGTCAAGGGCGTTGACCATCACCGGGTTACGGGGATCAGTGATCTCCATGATCACGATGTCGGTGGTGGGCTTGTCGGTGACGAAACCGACGTAGGTGCGGCTGGTGGAGCTGTCTGTCCAGGCGCAGGTGTAGTACGCCGCCAGGGCCTGATCCGCCGGCTCGTTGTGCGAATCCGTGTAGTCGCCGGCGTGGGCGGCGAGGAGCTGGGCATTCTCTGGGTCGGAAACGTCCCAGATGTTGATGCCACCCCGCTGGCGCGGCCCGGACGGATCGGGCGCATCAGCCAGGATGTAGTGCTCGTTGGGGTGGATGAACAGCGCACCACTGAAGTACTCGTTGTCGATCTCGATCACGCACGGACCCTCGCCGACGTAGTTGCCATTCGTGGTCTCGATGAACGCGCTCTCGACCTCGAAGGGCGCTTTCGGTTCACTGATGTTCATGACGTAGGCGCCGGTCCGTACACACGTCGGATGCCGGTATACCGTGAGGAACGCGTAGTCGCCGTAGGCAGCCACGTCCGCGATGTGACGCGCGAGGCCCGCACCCGACGGGTTGGTGACCGTGGCCTTACCCACCAGCGTCACCCCGTACGAGACGGACGGCAGGTGCCCGTCAAGCTCCCGAGCGCGCCAGACGAAGCCCTCGCCCTGGCCCACATCCGTGCCGGTCATTCGTGCCTCCCAACCATGTGTCCCTCCCAACGGAGGAAGGATGCCGTCGGCGGCCTGGGGCTGTCCCGTCGCCGGTTCACGTGACTGCGATGCCCCGGGTGGCGCGGCCTACGATCCAGCTCAAACCGAGGGCGAATGGGAGCCGGACGCGTGGACATCGGTACGCTCGCGACGCTCGTCCGCGCGATTCTCGTGATCATGGTGCTGGCCCGGCTACTCGGGCTCCTGTGCCGGCGGTTCGGGCAGCCGGAGGTGACCGGCGAGATCGTCGGTGGCATCCTGCTCGGTCCGACCGTGTTCCACGGCGCGATCACCCGTGAGCTGTTCCCGACCGACATCCGCCCGGCGCTCGAGATGCTGTCCACCGTCGGGATCTGCGTCTTCATCTTCTTCGTGGGGCTGCACCTGGCCGACGGCGGCCTGCGCGGGAAGGGCCAGCTCGCCGTCGCGCTTTCGCTCGGCTCGATGGTCGTGCCGTTCGTGCTCGGCACCCTGTTCGCGATCGGCATCGTCGGCGACCGGTCCGGCCGGGCCGCGGTTCTCTTCTGCCTCTTCGTCGGTACGGCGATGTCGATCACCGCGTTCCCCGTCCTGGCCCGGATCCTGACCGACCGCGACCTGATCGACACTCCCGTCGGCGGGTTGGCGCTCGCTACGGCCGCGGTCGGTGACGTCCTCGCCTGGTCGATGCTCTCGGTCCTGGTCGCCCTCTCCCACGGAAGCACGCTGCCATGGCAGGTGCTGCTGGTCCTGCCCTTCGTGGCGATCCTCGTCGGGGTGGTGCGACCGCTGCTGGCCAAGCTGGCGGAGCGCCCACCCCGGACCCGGGTACGGAGCCGGGGGGCCAGGGTGAGCCTCGATGCCGGACTGGCGATCGCGGTCGCCGCGGCCCTGGTGCTGTCGTGCGCGGCGACCTCGTGGATGGGGCTGCACGAGGTCTTCGGTGCCTTCCTGCTCGGTGCGGTCATGCCCCGGACGGGCGCGGCTACCTTGCGCGCGTCCGTGCTGCCGTGGACCGAGCGCGTCAACCGAGTGGTGTTGCTGCCCCTGTTCTTCGTGGTCGCCGGTTTCGCGGTCAACCTGTCCGGGATGGACTGGCGGGCGGTGGGCCTGCTGCTGTTGATCCTGCTGGTCGCCATCGGCGGCAAGATGGCCGGCGTCTTCGGGGCCGCTCGGCTGTGCCGGGTGTCCGTCCGGCACAGCGCCGGGCTCGCCCTGCTGATCAACACTCGCGGGCTCACGGAGCTGATCGTGCTGGCGGTCGGCCTTCAGATCGGCCTGCTCGACCAGCGGCTGTACTCGCTGATGGTCGTCATGGCGTTGGTCACCACGTTGATGCCGGGCCTCCTGCTGTCCTTCGTCTACCCGAAGCGGGCGACACGGAAGCACGAGTCCCGGGCAGTCACACCACTGCTGGAAAGGGAGTCGATGCCATGAATCCGTCCGTTGCGGAGGAGGTCGATGTGATGAACCCGTTCGACGACCCGGAGGGCCGCTTCCTGGTGCTCGTCAACGACGAGGAGCAGCACTCGCTGTGGCCGAGCCGCCGGGCGGTACCCGCCGGCTGGCGGATCGTGTACGGCGAGGACAGCCGGCAGGCGTGTCTGGACTACGTCGAGCAGCACTGGACCGACCTGCGTCCGCTGAGCGTGCGCTGAGCGGACTCCGCGCCGCCCGCAGAGAAAGGGACAGCCCGTGCTCGCGATTTCCGATCTCCTGGAGGAACTGCGCTCGGCCGGCATCCAGCTGTGGCTGCAGGACGGCAGGCTGCGATACCGGCCGGCCGGCGCACTGGACGGCGAGCGGTTGGCGGTGCTCCGTGAGCGGCGCGACGAGCTGATCTCCGCGATACGCGCCGACGCGGCGCCGGCGGCTCGGCCGGACAGCATACCGCTGTCCGAGCACCAGCAGGGCATGTGGTTCCTCGATCAGCTGGGCCTGCTGGGGCCGGCGTACAACCAGACGTCCCTGCACCGCATCGCTGGTGAGCTGGACGTGGCGGCCCTGCGTTCGGCGATCACGGAGATCATGCGGCGACACGAGATCCTGCGGACCGCGTTCCCCGCGCGCGACGGGATCGGGGTACAGGTGGTGGAGCCGGCCGGCGACCCCCGCTTCACCTTCCTGGACGTGTCCGGCCTGTCCGTCGCCGAGCAGGACCGGTGGTGGGACGACCGAAGGCGGAGGTACGCGGAGCACCGGTTCGACATCTCCGTGGCGCGCAACTTCCGCACCGAGCTGATCCGCTTCGGCCCGGCCGAGCACGTGCTGGTTTTCCGCTCCTATCACCTGGTGATCGACGGGTCTTCGTACGCTCACCTCTTCCACGAGCTGCGCACGCTCTACGCGGCGTACCGGACCGGGATCCCGTCCCCGCTGCCCGAGCTGACCATGCAGTACGCCGACTACGCACTGTGGCAGCACGGCCGGGATGGTGCCGTGGCGAAGCGGCACCTGGACTACTGGAAGGAGCGGCTGGCCGACGCGCCGCACGTCTTCGACCTGCCGACGGACCGGCCCCGGACGGCGGTCGCCGACCTCGCCGGTGGCATGGTCGAGGTGCCGGTGCCCGCCGAGGTGGCCGACGGGCTGCGCCGACTGGCCGGGCGCGAGGACACCACGCTGTTCATGGTGCTGCTCGCAGCGTTTCACACGCTGCTGTACCGGTGGAGCGGGCAGACCGACGTCAGCATCGGGATGATCGTCGACGGGCGGGCACACCCCGACGTCGCCGCCAACATCGGCCACTTCGTCAACCCGGTGGTGCTGCGGGCCGACCTGGCCGGGCAGCCGACCTTCGCCGGGCTGCTCGGCCACCTCCGGCCTCGGCTGGTCGAGGCCCTGGAGCACCGGCACGTGCCGTTCGACCGGCTGGTGGCCGAGCTCCGGCCGCAGCGGGACCTGACGGTACATCCGCTTTTCCAGGTGCTGTTCACCTACCTGGCGGCAGAGCCGTTCGACCTCCTCGACGGGCTGACCGTCATGCCGATCGAGCCGGGCGAGCCGAACGCGATGTTCGACCTCACGCTCTCGGTCTCGGAGACCGAGGCGGGGGACATGCACGTCGGCATGGCGTACCGGACCGCGCTGTTCGATCGCTCCACCATGCAGCGCCTGGCCGGCTACCTGATCAACCTCCTCACCGCGGTCGCCGCCGCACCCGACGTGTCGATCGACGACCTGCCTCTGATGTCCGCCGCGCAGCGGCACGAGGTCCTCGAGGTCTGGAACGACACCGCCAACCGGTTCGACGACGGCAGCTGCCTGCACCAGGTGATCGAGCGGCAGGCCACCGCCGCGCCGGACGCCACCGCGGTGGTGTTCGAGGGCCGGGCGCTGACCTACCGCGAGTTGGACCACCGAGCGAACGCCCTGGCCCGGCACCTGCGCGAGCTGGGCGTCGGCCCCGACGAACGGGTCGGCATCGCGCTGCACCGATCCTTGGACATGGTGGTCGCCAACCTGGCGGTGCTCAAGGCCGGCGGAGCCTGTGTGCCGATCGACCCGACCTACCCGATGGCCCGCCAGCAGCTGATCGCCGAGGACGCGGCCCTGCGACTGCTGATCCGCGATCGGGACGGACCGGACAGGGCCGCCGAGCCGGAGCGGGTGCTGGCGCTCGACGTGTTCGGCACACCGTGCGACGCGACCGGACCGCCCAACCTGGCCGACCCGGCCAACATCGCCTGGGTGCTCTACACCTCGGGGTCCACCGGCACGCCCAAGGGCGTGGCCATGTCACACCGCGCCCTGCACAACCAGGCGCAGTGGCAGCGGCGCCAGGGCCCCGGCGGACGCGGACGCACGCTGCAGTGGGCCGCGCTCAGCTTCGACATCTTCTACCAGGAGATGGTGACCACGCTGTCGGTCGGCGACACGCTCGTCCTGGTCAGCGAGGAGGTCCGGCACGACTTCGAACGGCTGCTCGACGTGATTTCCGAGCAGCGGATCGAGCGGATATTCATGCCGTTCGTGGCCCTGCGCGGGCTGGCCGAGCTGGCCGTGCGCCTGGGCCGGATCCCGCGGTCGCTGCGTGCGGTGCTCACGGCGGGCGAGCAGCTCCAGGCCACCCCGGCGATTCGAGCCTTCTTCGAACAGATGCCCGCCTGCACCCTGTACAACCAGTACGGACCCATCGAGGTGCACCTGGCCACCTCCCACCAGCTCGACCCCGATCCGACGACGTGGGCGGAGCTGCCACCCATCGGCAGGCCCTTCGACAACGTGCGAGCGTACGTGCTCGACGCCGAACTGCGGCCGGTGCCGCCCGGCGTGGCCGGCGAGCTGTTCGTCGGCGGCCTCGCGCTGGCCCGCGGCTACCTCGGTCGCCCGGAGATGACGGCGGAGCGGTTCCTGCCCGACCCGTTCGGCACTGGGGCCCGGATGTACCGCACCGGTGACCGAGTCCGCTGGAACGCCGTCGGCCAACTGGAGTTCATCGGCCGCTTCGACGACCAGGTGAAGATCCGCGGGTTCCGGGTGGAGGTCGCCGAGATCGAGGCGGTCCTCACCGGCTGCCCGGGCGTGCGGGAGTGCGCCGTCTCCGCCCACCGCCACGGCGCCGGCGACGTCCGCCTGGTCGCCTATGTCGTGCCGGACTCGGACGCCCCGCCGACCGCCGCCGAGCTCCGCGCCTTCCTCGCCGACCGCCTGCCCGACTACCTGGTGCCGGCTGCCTACCAGCCGGTGACCGAGCTGCCGCGTACGCCCAGCGGGAAGCTGAGCCGGCGGTCGCTGCCGCAGCTGTACGACGGGCCGGAGTGGGCCGGGGCGGCCCAGTACGAGTCGCCGAGCACGCCGATGGAGGAGCGCATCGCCGCGATCTGGGCCGAGGTGCTAGCCGTGCCCCGGGTCGGCCGGCGCGACAACTTCTTCGAACTGGGCGGGCATTCGCTGCTGGCGGTCACCGTCGTCACCCGGCTCAGCGAGGTTGTCGGGCGCACGGTCGCCCTGCGTGCCCTCTTCGAGGCGCCGACGGTGGCCGCCCTCGCCAGCCGCCTGAGCGACGCCGAAGAGCGATGAGCGGCTCGCGCCGGCCATGCCGGGCTTACCCGGTTCGGCGGTTCCGCGTGGACTCGTTCGACGTCGAGAACCGGCCGAAGTCGTCGACCCGCTTCGACCCGAAGACGGGGTCTGGCACCATTCCGGAGTCGGGCATCCCGGTCTCGAGCGGCACGCGGTCCCGCTGACCGGCTGGGTCCCACCGGACACCGGGCACTGGCGATGGACGTGATCAGCCGTGCTGACCGCTCGCCTGGTCGTCCTCGAGCCCCATGGCGAGCTGGATCCAGGCCGCCGCACAGGCTCTCGCCAGCGCGCCGAGGTTGACCCGGGAGTGCGGCGGGAGGTGGCGCAGCGGGAGCGGGATCTCGTCGGTCAGCAGCACCTGCGGACCGAGCCAGCGCAGCAGCATCCGGCCGGACTCGGTGTAGCGCAGCGACGGATCGCGCTGCATGGTCTTGAGCAGCGACCGCAGCTCGTCGGAGGGGTCCGCCTCCGGAAGCTTCACGGTCATCTGCCGGTCCTCCGCCCGGTCGGCGCGGTCCGGCCGGGTCCGCCGGTCCAGTACCGGGTCCTCGCCGGCCCGCAGGCGCGCTCGGACGCTCCGCGCGGTCTCCACGGAGATGCCGGCGTCCTTCGCGATCTGGCGCAGGGTCGCGTCCGGGTGGCTGGCGATCAGCTCGGCCGCGACCCCCCGCCCGGCCGCGCCGTTGATCGGCCGGACCCGGCCGTCCCGGCCGATCCGCGCCAGTACCGGCGGGCCGTCGATCTCGCGGCGCAGCGATCCGATGGTCTTCGCCGCCAGACCAGCGGTGAGGGCGATGGCCCGGTCCGACATCCGCGGCTGGGCGCGGATGATCCGGACGGCCGCTGCACGCCGATCGGCCGTCGAGAGCGGCATGCCGTGTGACACGTTGAGCCGGACGGCGAGCAGGAACGCCTCGTTGTCGTCGCCGTCGAACAGCTTCGCGGAGATCTCCCGCTCGCCGCGCAGCCGGGCGGCGGTGAGCCGGTGCGCCCCGTCGATCACCCGCATCGTCCTGCGGTGCACCACGATCGGTGGCAGGTTCGCCTCCGTCTGCGCCAGCGATCTCGCGTGAGCCAGGTCCACGCCCGCGGAGCGCGGCGAGTCGGCGTCGCGGACCGCGGAGATCGGCAGCCGTACGACGGCGTTGTCCCGGGCCGGGACCGGCTCGGCGGACCGCTGGCCATCGGTGGACGATCGGGGTTCGACTGGGGATCGAGAGGTGTCGACCGACACTGGGGAGCCCCCGTTCTTTGTCACGGCCACGGCCACGGCCGTCGAGCGAAGACACGGCCTTCACTCATCCTGACCCTGCGGCCGGACATACGGGATTCACCTATTTTGGGGTCAACGACTCACTCGACGGGCGTGCGCAGGAAGCCCAGGCGGCGTACCTCCTCCACGCCGCCGGCCAGCGGGACCGGATCGCCGCCGCGAGACAGGGCGGCAAGGAACTCCCGGCGCGGCACTGGCCCGGCATTGAGCCGCCGGCTCTGCTCGCTGTCCCACTCGACGTCCAGCAGCGTCACGCCGGTGCCGGCCAGCCGGCACTCCATGTCGAGCAGCGCCACCTTCGAGGCGTTGGTCTGCCGGTGGAAGCAGGTGTCCAGGGTGAATACCGTGCCGACGCCGATACCGACGGCGCCCCCTACCAGCTCCTCGCCGTCCCAGACCTCGACGCTGTGGGCCCAACCCAGCTTGTGCAGCTCCCCCATGCACTCACACAGCTCGTCGGTGAGCCACTCGGGGATGCGGTTCACGCGGCACTCGGCGAGCACCCGGTCGAAGCTCTGGTTCGCGGTGGTGGTCCAGCGCAGCCGGTTGCGCAACAGCTTCATCAGGCTGCGCGGCTTGGTGAGCCGCCCGTACGGGATGACCGGGCGCGGGTCCGGTGACCACCAGGTCAACGCGAACGGATCGGGGAGCGGCGAGTCGAGCACCGCGGTCGTCCCGGCCGCCACCGAATCCTCGTACAGGAAGTGGTTCACCTCGGCCTCGGCCGCGGATACCGCCGGCATCGGGAAGGCGCCGTGCCGGTAGCCGGCGAGGACAGTCGCCGGGTCGAGGCGGCCACCGATCGCGGCCGGCGCGTCGCCCGGGGCACTATCCATCGCAAGACCGTCCCACACGCATCCCTCGCAGCGAAACACCTGTCGATTCTGGCCTCCGACCACCGACCAACGGGACCCCTCATGACCGCACCCTCGACAGAGAGCTCCTTCGACGCATCGGCGCGGTGGCTGCGCCGGCCGCGTCCCTGCCACGACCCGGCGACCCGGCTGGTCTGTCTGCCGCACGCCGGCGGCACCGCCAGCGAGTACGCTTCCTGGGCCGCCCGGCTGCCGGCCCGGATCGAGCTGATCGCCGTCCAGTACCCCGGCCGGCAGGACCGGCTGGCCGAGCCCTGCGCGCGGTCCGTCCAGGAGATCGCCGACGCGCTCGTTGCGGCGCTGGCCGCCTACGCCGACCGGCCGCTGTACCTGTTCGGGCACAGCATGGGCGGCCTGGTCGCCTACGAGGTCGCGGCCCGGCTGGAGGCCGGCGCCGGGCCGGGTCCGGCGGGCCTGTTCGTCTCCGGCACGCTCGCCCCGCACCGGTTCCTGCCGCCCCGGGAGGTGCTCGACAACGCGATCATCGAGGCGGAGACCCGGGCGGCCGGCTGGACCGATCCGATGGTGTTCGAGCACCCGGAGCTGCGCGAGCTCGTGCTGCCGGCGCTGCTGGCCGACGTCCGGGCGGTGCTGTCCTACCGCCGCCGCGATCCGGCGCGGCTGCGTTGCCCGATCGTCGCCTACGCGGGCAGCGACGGTCCCGCCGACGTGCCGGCCCAGCTGGCCTCCTGGGGCGAGCTGACCTCCGGCCCGGCCGCCTGGCGGCGCTTCGACGGCGATCACTTCTACCTCCAGCCCCGGGAGGCCGAGTTGGTTGCCGACATCCTGACCCGGATGTCTAACTGGGGAAACGTCTCAGTTGGACACCTATGAGCGAAGGAGGAAGGACCGTGGCCGATTCGGATCTCGCCGAGCGGTACCGCTTCGCGCCGGACATCCTCGCCGCGGTCCGGGCGGCGTCCCGACCGGACAACTGGCACGGCCCGCTCGAGGCCGTCGAGCATTGGACCTGGATCGCTGTCTGGTGCGCGGCGTCGGTGCTGGCGTGGCGGCACACCCCCTGGTGGCTGGGGGTGCCGGTGTACATCGTGGCGATATTCTTCATCGGCGGCCGGCAGCGGGGCATCGCCGGCATGCTGCACATGGCCACGCACCGGGCGTTCATGGCCAACCATCGGGTCGGCAGCGTGATCGGGGCGGTCCTCGGCGGATACCCCGTGCTGCAGAGCTACACCGGCTACCGGGCCTCACATCTCGGCGAGCACCACGGCCGACTGGGTGACCCGGAGCGGGACCCGGACTACCGTCAGTACCGGGACAACGGGCTGTGCGGGGACGACCTGAGCCGCCGGGCGCTGCGCCGGTACCTGTGGCGCGTCATAACGCCTCGGGCGACCGCCTCGTACGTGCTCTACCTGCTGCGGCACCGCATCATGACAGCCGGCGAGCGCCCGGCCGAGCGGGTGCTCCGGGTGATCCTGCTGGCGGCGGTGCTCGCCTGGGCCGTCCTGGGCGGCTGGTGGCCGTGGTTGCTGCTGCTCTGGTTCGTGCCGCTCGTCACCACGCAGGTGTGGATCGGCGCGTTGGCGGAGCTGATGGAGCACTTTCCGCTCATCGAGACGTCCCCCCGGATCGACATCTACATGTCCTGGAACCGGGTCTACGGACTGGGCACCCGGTTCCTGCTGGGTGAGAAGGACGGCGAAGGCTTCCACCTGGTCCACCACCTGTACCCCCGGACGCCGATGTGGCGGCTGCGCGAGGTCGACGCGATCCTGCGCCGCGACCCGGTGTACGCGGCCCTGCCCCGGCTCGGCGGCGCCCTGGGTGGCCTGGAACAGATCTACCGATCGCTGCCCCCGCGGCGGGACCACACCGGTCCCGCGCTCCCCCGCACATGACCAGCCCAGTGGTCGTGGTCTACCCGGCCGGGGGTGCCACGCCGATCGAGCTTGCCGCCGATGCCGGGGACTACAAACTGCTGTTTGCCGCACCCGTCGGAGACCTGCCGGAAGGCCTGGCCGAGCTGCTGGCAGCGGTTGGCGAGCTCATTGGCGTCACCGACGAGGCGGCCGGTGGTGCGCGACGGAGCCGGCGCCATCGTCGGCAACCCCATCTGGCTGCCCGGAAACTCCCCACCTGACCGTCGCCGGCGGCGTGGGGTCAGACGATGCGCTGGACCCAGCCGAACTCGTCCTCGGCACGGCCGTACTGGATGTCCAGCAGGGCGGAGCGCAGCGACGTCGTCACCCGCCCCGACCCACCGTCACCCACGACGATCTCGCCATCAGCGGACAGCAGCCGGGCGATCGGCGTGATCACCGCCGCCGTGCCGCAGGCGAACATCTCCGTCAGCGCATCGCTCGCGGCATCGGACCGGAACTCGTCGATCGAGTACGACCGCTCCTCGACGGTGAGCCCGCGGTGCCGGGCCAGGGTGATGACCGAGTCTCGGGTGATACCCGGCAGGATCGTGTCGGTCAGCGGCGGGGTGACCAGCGTGTCCCCGAGCACGAAGAAGACATTCATGCCGCCGAGCTCCTCGAAGTGCCGGTGCTCCGTGGCGTCGAGGAAGACCACCTGCTCGCAGCCGTGCCGCATGGCCTCGGCCTGGGCCAGCAGACTGGAGGCGTAGTTGCCCCCGCATTTGGCTGCACCAGTGCCGCCGGGGCCCGACCGGTTGTTCTCCCGCTCCAGCCAGATCGAGCACGGCTTTGCCCCACCGGCGAAGATCGCCCCGACCGGCGAGGCCAGCACCAGGAACTGGTACTGCAACGCCGGCCGCACCCCCAGGTACACCTCGGAGGCGTACTGGATCGGCCGCAGGTAGAGGCTGGACTCCCCGCTGCCCGGAACCCAATCCCGGTCCTGCTCGATGAGCACCCGCAGGGAATGAAGGAACAGCTCCGGCGGCAGCGGCGGCATCGCCATGCGCTCGGCGGACCTGACGAACCGCGCGGCGTTGGCGTCGGGCCGGAACATCACGACCCCGCCGTCGGGCGCACGGTAGGCCTTCAGCCCCTCGAAGATTGACTGGGCGTAGTGCAGCACCGCAGTGGCCGGGTCCATCCGCAGCGGGGCATAGGGCTCGAGTCGGGCATCGTACCAGCCCTTGCCGTCGGAATAGCTGATCGACACCATGTGGTCGGTGAAGGTCCGCCCGAACCCCAGGTTCGCCAGCAGCGCCTCCCGTTCGGCCACGGCGACGGGGGTGGCGTTCTGTCGAGTTTCGAACTCAAGGCTACCGTTCATTCAGGCATGCGCTTTCGCTTTGACTGGTCCCCGGAAGCAGTGACAAGCGTTCGGCTGATTCCCAATGCTAGCGTCGGTGCGTCTCTTTGGTCAACTAATCACAACGGAACTTTCCAACAAGAAGCAAGCTAAGTGGACAAATCACACCTGCAATTGTGACTGCATTCTCCGGTTCGGGGGCCGCCGTGGACGACGGAATAAGGACTTGCTGACGGATCAAGGCGACGGCTACCGGCGGTGGTGACGGCAGCGGCCGGCGCAGAGGTACAGTCGCCGAATAAGGACAGAATGCGAGACTGGGGGAAAAATGATCCGAACCGATATTCTCGTCAATTCACCCATCTTCCTCGTCGGCCTGACCCACACGCTGACCATGGCAGGCATCGATGTCGTCGCCATGCGAACCTCGCCCACAGTGGACGCGTCCTGCCTCGCGGATGCAGCTGTGATCGACGTTGACGCGCTTCGGATACCCGACGACCTGACGCATGTCACCGAGGTGGCCAAGAGCGCGGCGGTCCTGGTCCTCAGCAACTCGGACTGCATCGAGACCGAGATGTACCTGCGGGCCGGAGCGTTGAGGGTGGTGAGCAAACTGGAGTCCTGCGAGGGCATCGTCGGCGCGATCCGGGTGGTGACGTCCGGAAGCCGCGTCTGGCAGGCCGAGCCCACCGCGCTGCACGCCGACACATCGGGCTACCAACAACTGTCCATGCGCGAGGAGCAGGTGCTGCGGTACATCTCCCGTGGCTTGACCCACGGTCAGATCGCCACCCGGTTGGGCATCAGCCCGCATACGGTCGACACCTATGTCAAGCGCATCCGGGCCAAGCTCGGCTGTGGCAACAAGGCGGAACTCACCCGGGCCGCGCTGCTCGGCCAACCTGCCGCCGAGAGCCGAAACACCCGGTCGCCCGAACAATCGGAGACCGTGTCGCTCATCGGGGTTGCATGACGCCGCCCGGTGACGCGCACGGCATCCATCCCGGGGCGGCAGCCCGACCCTGGTTCCGGTGACAAGACGCCCCAGCCGGGCGGAACCCCACGGTGTGCTCAACGGGGCGGCTGACGTCAGACACGTCCGACCAGCGATCACGGTCATTACGAGGAGGGAATCACGGTGGCTGAAAGCGTTGTCCAAAAGGTGACCCAGGGTCTGACGGCCGAACAAGTCCAGTTCTTCACGGAGAACGGGTTCATCGGCCCCTTCGACCTCTACTCCGAGGAAGAGGCTCCGCTGGTCTGGAGCCAGGCCATGATCGATATGGTCACGTCCGAGAACAAGCCGCACGACTCGACCATCATCAACTACGACCGCCATCTCGACTGTGAAGCGCTGTCCCGGCATATCGCCCACCCGGCGATCGTCCACAAGCTTCGCAGCCTCATGGATAACGACATCATGTGCTGGAAGACGCACATCTTCGAGAAAGAGCCCGGCGACTCGGGAACGGGCTGGCACCAGGTCGAGGCATTCACTGTGTACAACGAGTCGGAAACCCGCTCGTATCCCTCGCTGCACTACACCGAGGAGTCCACGGCCGCCACGCAGGAGCTCACCGTCTGGACGGCCTTCTCCGAAGCGGACAAGGCGCACGGTTGCCTGCGCTTCCTGCCCGGCAGCCACAAACAGTGGTACTACGACGAGTCGAAGCCGATGACATACAACGTCGAGAACAAGGCCCACGACTTCTTCGGCTACGACTACGCGGAGCTCAAGCTCGACAAGGACTGGGATCCGAACAGTCACGAGATCGTCGACATGGAGTTGAAGCCCGGCCAGTTCGTCATCTTCCTGGCCAAGTGCGTCCACGGCTCGCACCCCAACACGAGTGCCACCAGGCGCGTGGGGTTGGCGTCGCGTTATGTATCGCCGTCCGTGCGGGTCTACGAGCACATCAACCGTCTCAGCGGGTTCGGCGACGCGATCGACCTCGACTACCACGGATGCGTCATGGTGTCCGGCGAGGACAAGTACGGGCATAACCGGATGTACCGGGAGAACCTCAACGGCTTCCCCTTCCCGAAGGTCGAGTCCGATGGCCACTGACGACTACCGGCAGAGGTTCGCCGAGATCCTCGCGACTCAACCTTTCGGCGACGGTCTCACCTACGAGCAGGTCGCCCGGGCGCGGTCGCGGCAGGAACTGGGCATCAGCTCGCTCAACATGATCATCGTGCTGATGAACTACATCAACAAGTACACGGACGGCACCATCACAGTCCGCCCGGAATGGGTCCCCCGGCTCAACGACATCGACGGCATCGTCTCCGTCCTCCGCGAGATCGATGCGGTCGGCGTCGAACCGGCTCGGTCCTGACGTCGCCACCTCGCCGGGCCCGGCAATTCCCGATCCTCGGCCGATCGAAGGGAACCATGATCTCGGACCACGAAGACATCGGCATCGGCTCGTTCGCGTGCGCCTTCGGCGATCTGGAATGCAAGCCGGAGGACATCCCTGATTTCGGCGCCCTCTGGGAGTCCGTGTCGTTCGGCACCGACTTCCATGAGATGGGATGTACGACGTACCGGAAAATGTCCGGGCCGGTCGAAGACTATGTCGTGGACGCCGTGCGCCGAACCCTCCGGGACGCCGGCGTCGCCGCCGCGGACATCGACCACCTTGTGTTCGCGACCAGCGACCCGACCTTGGCTCTGTTGCCGTCCGACTTCGCGGGCCGAGTGCTACTCGCCTTGGGAATGGACGACTGCGTCCCTCATGTCATCTCCTATCAGCGGTGCTGCAGCTCGCTGACCGCGCTTCGGCACGGCCAGCGGCTGTTGGCCGATCCGGAGGCGACCCACGTGGTGGTCGTCGCCATGGACTTCGTGTCGCACGACCGCGACCGGGTGCTCCCCTACGCGATATTCGGTGACGCGGCCGCGAGTTGCCTGCTGGCCCGCCGGCCGGGACTCGTGCGGCTGGTCTCGTCCGCGATAAAGATCGACCCGGAGGGATTGCGCGGCCTCGACACGTTCGTCTCGCGCAAGGATGTCGCCGAACGGACGCTGTCCGCGGCGCTCCGGGCCGGTGGCCGGCAGCAGGCACAGATATCCAAGGTGTTCGCGGCCAACCTGCACAAACCGCTGACGCTGTTCAACGCGACATCCGTCGGTCTGCGCCCGGACACCCTGCACTTCGCCGACACGCTCGCCACCTACGGACACTGTGGAAACGTCGATTGGGTGATCAACCTGGCCGATTACCACGAGCGGTTCGGCATTCAGCCCGGACAGACGTATATGGCGCAGTCCCTGGCGCCGGGGTTCTACGCCTGCGGACTCCTCGAAGGAAGCGCGCAGTGAGCGGGTATCTGTCCACAACGGATTGCGTCGGACCGATCGCCCTACCGGACGGCGTGCCGGAATCCCTGCACTCGCTCGCCCGGGCGGCCGGCGTGGACGACTTCGACCCGCTGTTCCTCTGCGCCGGTGTACTGGCCGAGCGGCTGCCACGCCCCGGCACCCATTGCCGCATCCGGGTCACCCTGGGGCCGGTCGAAGCGATCGTTGGGGCGACCGGCGCCCCGGACCTGTCCCTGAACTTCCGCGAGGCGCTCCGGCAGGCCCCCCGGCCGCGGGGCACCACCGTGCCCGGACCGGGGGGCGACGACGAACCGGTCGCCGTGACGATCCTGTTCGGCCAGGCCGGCCGGCAGCTGTACGTCGAGACCATGACGGACTCGTCCGACCTCCCCACCGCGCAGGCCTGGGCGCGCTCCTTCCTGCAACTGCTGACCAGCATGGCGAACGAACCCGATCGGCCGATGCTCGACCATCCGCTGGTCGGCGCCGAGGACCGCGAGCTGATCCTGCACGGCCTCAACCCACAGCTCCGATACCGCACGATGGCCGAACCGTTCCAGGAGCAGGCGGAGCGAACCCCGGATTCGGTCGCGTTGCAGGACGAGAACGGGGACACGGTCAGCTACCGGGAGCTGAACGAGCGCGCGAACCGGCTGGCCCACCACCTGCGCGAGCGCGGTGCCCGCCCGGGTGCTCGGATAGGCGTCTTCCTCCAGCGCGGCATCCACCAGGTTGTCGCGTTCTACGCCGCGGTCAAGACCGGTGCCACCTACGTTCCCCTGGACGCCGACCTGCCGGACCAGCGCATCGCCCTGATGCTGGCGGACTCGGCGCCAAGCCATGTGCTGACCGATCCGGCCTGCCGCGCTCGCCTGCCCGGCGGCGCGTGGGAGATCCACGACGTCCACGCGGAGCGCACATGGTCCCGCCGGCCCGCGACGAATCCGGTTCTCGACGGCGGCCCGGGTGGCGTGGTCTCCGAGCCGGTCCACATCCTCTACACGTCGGGGACGACCGGCCGCCCCAAGGGCGTGGCCTCCCGCACGGCCGGCACCCTGGCCAACGTCTTCTGGATGCAGCGCCAGTACCCGTTCCATCTCGGCGATACGGCCCTGTACAAGACCTACGCCGGGTTCGACGTGCACATCTGGGAGATCTTCTGGCCGCTCTACCACGGGGCGCGGTTGATGATCTGCCGGCCCGGCGGCGAGCGCGATCCGCGGCACCTCGCCCGGCTCATCCGGGACCACGACGTGTCGATGATCTTCCTGGTGACGACGCTGGTGCCGGCTTTCCTGGACGAGATGTCCCGGGTCGGGGCCCACGCGCTGCGGTGGCTGGTGTGCGGCGGCGAGTCGATGAGCCCGCGGATCCCGGCGGCCTTCCACGCCGCGCTGCCCGGCAGCACCCTCGTCAACGCCTTCGGTCCCACCGAGGCCGGTTCGGTCACCGACAACGTCATCGAGCCCGGCTGGGACGGCGTCGTCGTTCCGGTCGGCCGTCCCGCGGACAACTTCCGGGCAACCATCCTGAACACCAAACTCGATCTTGTCCCGGTCGGCACGCCCGGGGAGGTGTACATCAGCGGTGTTGTCGGCCTGGCGGACGGCTACTGGCGGCAGCCGGGCAGGACCGCGGAGCGGTTCGTCGCGGATCCCCACGGGCCGCCGGGGTCGCGGATGTACCGCACCGGTGACCTCTGCCGGCTTCGCGAGGACGGCGCGCTGGAGCACCTCGGCCGGATCGACCGGCAGGTCAAGATCCGTGGCCTGCGGATCGAACCCGGTGAGGTCGAGGCGGTGCTGGCCGCTCACCCCGCGGTCGGCGACTGCGCGGTGATCGCCCACGGGTCGCCGCCCAGCCTGCTCGCCTTCGTCGTCCCCGCCGGCGGGTGCACCACCGCCGACCTGGACCCCGCGGCGCTCCTCGAACTCGCGGCCGGATTGCCCCGCCAGATGCGGCCCGCGCAGGTCGTGCCCGTGGACCGTCTTCCGGCGACGGTGAACGGAAAGCTGGACCACAACGAGCTGATCAGGATCTGGCAGGCGTCGACCGAGCCCGAGCGTACGGTCGTGCCCCCCGCCGACGAGCTGGAAGCCACCCTCGTCGAGATCTACCGGCGGGTCCTGAGGCGGTCGCCGATCAGCGTCCTGGACACGTTCGTCGAGCTCGGCGGCCACTCGATCCTCACGTTCCGGCTACGCGACGAGTGCCAGGCGATCCTGCAAGCCGCGCCCGACCTGACGAAACTCCTTGACGGGACAGTGCGCGACGTGGCCGCGACGATCCGCGACGGAGGGTGCCCACCCGAGACGAAGGTTTCCGTCACCGCTGGAACCGCTGGACGAGAGCTGGAGGACGGTTCTGGACACGCTGACGACCGGTGACGCGGAGAAGCTCGCTCAAACGGCATCTCATCGGAGAACCTTTCCGGTAAAGCTTCACCATCGATCCAGATTGGCCGGGATGAAGGAAAACACGTGAGATTCGGCATCCAGATCGTCCCGGAGGACCGTTGGCAGACGGCGCGCGTGAAGTGGCGCCGGGCCGAGCAAATGGGATTCGATCACGCGTGGACCTATGACCACCTGAACTGGCGGTCGTTCCGCGCGAAGGACTGGTTCACCCTCGTCCCGACGCTGACCGCGGCGGCCGTGGAGACCGAACGGATCGGGCTGGGCGTCCTGGTCGCCTCGCCCAACCTGCGACATCCGGTGTACCTGGCCAAGGAAGTCGCCGCCATCGAGGACATCTCCGGCGGCCGCTTCATCCTCGGTCTCGGCGCCGGTGCCGAGGGCTTCGACGCCACCATGACCCGCCGGACCGCGTGGAGCCGGCGGGAGCGGACCGAGCGGTTCGCGGAATACGTGCGGCTCACCGACTCGCTCCTGCGGCAGCCGGTCACCACCTTCGACGGCCGCTACTACGTCGCCGACGAGGTTCATTCGTACCCGCTGTGCCAGCAGCGGCCCCGTGTCCCGTTCGCCGTCGCCGCCGGCGGGGCCCGCGGCATGCGCTTGGCGGCCGAGTACGGCTCGTACTGGGTGACGACGGGCGCGCCCAACCGGGTCGAGAGCGCGCCGTACGAACAGGCGCTCCACGTCGTCCGCCGGCAGGTGGAGGCGCTCGAGAAGGCCTGCGTGGAGGTCGGCCGTGACCCGGC
The DNA here is from genome assembly GCF_003312875.1 of Amycolatopsis albispora. Lineage (NCBI taxonomy): Bacteria > Bacillati > Actinomycetota > Actinomycetes > Pseudonocardiales > Pseudonocardiaceae > Amycolatopsis > Amycolatopsis albispora. The sequence goes on along the minus strand of NZ_CP015163.1, from coordinate 445,659 downwards.
CACGGTGGCCCGGTTGCTGGTCTGCGGCCCGTCCGTGGGCGGTGTTCTCGAGTCGCCGGCGGCGTTCTTCGATGCAGCGGGCCGATTCGCCGAAGCCGGCATTACGGATACCGTCGTGCAGTGGCCTCGGCGCAGCGAACCCTATTCGGGAAAGGTGGAGATCTTGGAGAAAGTGGCCGAGGATCTGGATCGTCACCGGAACACGTGACCTGCGTACCAAAGTGGGAGTCGCCTAGCGTATCGGAAGAGCCCGGATTCGGCTGAGAGGGATTGCGTGATCCGATGCGAACCCACTATGTAGCGGAAACGTCACTCGATGACGTCCGCCTCTCCAAAGACCTCGAGCACAGCGATTCACTTCCGTGGTCCGAAGCGCACAGCGACTACGTTTCCCGTGGCGCCTATAGGAGCTGCATGCTCTGGACCCCGGGCGGAGCCGATGGCGACGGGGTGGTCACCAAATACGATCACCGCCAGCCCGGCGCGTTCACGGAGTACGGCAACCAGCTTCCCTATCTCCGCGAGCTGATCAGCACGGTTGTCGATCTGGACCGGCTGAACTTCGTGCGGCTCGCGAAGGTACAGAACAGCGTGGCCATGCCGCACCGGGACCTGCTCGAGCTCAGCGACATCCCGGACGACACCCGCAACGCCCACCGGGCGCACATCCCCCTCGTCACCAACGAGAACTGCTTGTTCAGCGAGGGCAACACCGTGTACCGGATGCGCCGGGGCGAGATCTGGTTCCTCGACGCCTCAGTGATCCACTCGCTGGCGGTGCTCTCCACCGAGGCGCGGATCCACCTCATGCTCGACTTCGTGAACGTGCCGTCCGAGAAACCGTTGATCACGATCCCGGGCCACAGCGCCGACGCCGGCATTCCGGAGGACCGAATGGTCAAACGACCACCGGTCACCGATGCCGACCGCGCCAGCCTATTGCGGCTCGCCGACGTCATGACAATGGAAACGGTCGACGAGATATTCAGCATCGTCATCAAAAAGCATTACCGGTACGACGGTGGCGACGACTTCGTGTGGAGCACGATGATTGACATCGCGCGCGCTTGCGAGGACACCGAAGCCCTCCGGCACATCGAGGAGCTGCGTCGCTACTTCACCATCGAACGGTCCCCCTGCACATAGCCACGCGAGCCGCCGGCTGCCCGGGAAATGCGGAACTCCTCCGAAGACAGGAGAGAACCTTGGCTCCAAGCACATCTGACGTGGCCGCGCCGGGCAAGCCCGCTGCCCGCCCGGTTCCGCTGACCGGGGCGATCGACCACGTGGGCATCCAGACGATGGACCTGGAGAACGCCGTCCTCTGGTACCGGGAGTTTCTCGGCTGCACGGTCTCCTGGGACATGCGAGGCGGCTTCTCCGACCTGAGCCGGCAGCGGCTCCCCGGCCTGACCCGCGTGGTCGAGGTGGCCGTGGGCGACATCCGCCTGCACCTGTTCACCCGCGACCGCGGTACGCACGGGCCGCCGGCCGGCGAGGTGAACCAGTTCCAGCACCTGTGCATCCGGGTCGACACGCCGGAACAGCTGCGACTGTGGCGCGGCCGGTATCGGGAGCTGTACGAATCGGGCCGCTTCACCTTCGCTCGCGCCGAGCCGGCCACCGAGATCGACATCGACGGTCAGGGCATGCAGAGCTTCTACGCGTACGATGTGAACGGCCTGGAGCTCGAATTCACCCACCTTCCGGATACCTCCGAGGGAACGGATGCCGCCGATGCATCCGCTTGAGGTACCGGCCGTCACCACCACCCTCCCGTCCGGCGCGGAATGGGAGTTCGGCGGTCATCCCTACGGGCTTGAGCCGCTGGCCCTGCCCTCCCGATGGGTACCCCGAACAGTGCCCGTGGACCCGATGCGGATCGAGGAACTGCGGAAACGGCTGGTGCACGCGTCACCCGCGTCGGTCCACGACCTCCGTCCGGACAGTGCCGAGGACATCGACCGTCTGTTCTGGTTCCGGTGGATCACCGCCCACCAGACCACCTTCCTGCTGTGGCAGCTGCTCGGGGCCATCCTGCGGGAGAGCGAGGCCGCGCGGGTCGAACACGAGGAGCTCGCCACGCAGGCGCGATTGCTGGTGCGCGGCTATTCGCTGATGCTGATGTACGGAAGTTCCGCCCCCCGGCACATCTACGGACCGGTCATCCGGATGCCGATGGCCCGCCAGCACGTCAATCTCACCGGCGCCTGGGCCCGCGACTATCCACCGGTCCGGCCGCTGATCCGGGGCAAGGTGACGATCGGCTCCGGCACCGTGGCGGAAGCCCTGCGCCACGAGTGCGAACTCAACGAGCAGGTTCACGAGGGGATCGCGGACAAGGTCCTGTCCTCGGGCGAGGTGTCCTTGCTGCGGAGTCCCAAGCCGAAGGGCCGGCAGCAGATCCCCCGGGACACCTTGATGTGGCTGTACGACGGCATCTTCCTGACCAGCCGGGCAACCGTGTCCCAGCTCGCTGTCGGCAGCCAGCTGGTCCGCCGACTGCACGCCATCTTTCTCGACCTCACCGCGAACGGCCTGTACCCCTCCTTCGCGCCGAGCGCGCATGAGGAACCGCCCCGCCTGCGGACCCCGGAGGTGATGCGGCGCAAGGCGGGACTGACGGACTGCGTCCTGGAGATCCTGAGCTTCGTCAGCGCGCCGGCCACCCAGGCCCACCCATCGAGAACGCTCCGGACCAGCTCCACGATGCGAAAGTTGAGGACTACATGACCGCCGCGACAACCCATCTGCCCAAGGAAGAAGCGCGATACTGTGCGGATACCTTCAACGGTGCCGTGGCCGCAGCCGCTCTCAGTGCGGCCTGGGACATCGGCTTGTTGGACGAGCTGGCCGACCGGGAGGCTGTCGACGTACCCGAGTTCACCGCCCGCACCCGCACCCACCCGGAGGCGGTTCGCCGGATCCTTGTCGCGCTGTCCAGCCGCAGGATCGTGGTCGTCGACGCCGGGCCGGACCTGGCCCGGCGCGGACCGGGATTCGACGAGGCGTTCCGTACCAGGGGCTTCTTCTACTGGCTGACCAGGGGCTGTGGTGAGCTCTTCACCGATCTCACCACCCTGGTTCGCACCGATGAACGCGCCGACCGCCAGATGCGCCGCGATTCGCGGGCGATCAGCGTGGCCTGCCGGAGCATCGCCCGCAACTTCTTCGACCCGCCGCTGCGGGATCTACTCGACGGTATCGACTACACGACCGTCGCCGATCTCGGCTGTGGCAGCGGCGACCGGATCATCATGTTGGCCGAGCGGCGACCCGCGATCCGGGCCATCGGGGTCGATATCGCCCCGGGGGCGTTGGCGGTCGCGGGAGAGGCGGTCCGCGATGCGAACCTGACGGACCGGATCACGCTGCTTCGGGATGATGTGCTGAACATGTCGCCGAGGCCGGAGTACGCCGACGCCGAACTGGTCACCTGCTTCCTCATGGGGCACGACTTCTGGCCACGGGACAACTGCGTGAAGACACTGCAGAAGCTCCGAGAGACCTTCCCCAACGGACGAAACCTCCTCCTCGGCGACACCTGTCGGTCCGTCGGCGTGGAAGGCCCGGACCTGCCGATGTTCACGCTCGGCTTCGAGACCGTGCACGCGATCATGGACCAGTACCTGCCCACGCTCGACGAGTGGTACTCGGTGCTCGATGAGAGCGGCTGGCGTCTCGCTGATCAGCGGCTCATCGAACTTCCCGCGTTCAGCTTCATCTTCCACCTGACCCCAGCCTGATCCGTCTTCGACGCGGCCGGCGCGGCCGCACCCGGAGGAACACCCCATGGACGCCCCTTCCGCAAGCGCCGCGGTCGCGGCCGCCGCCCCGGCCGCCCGAATGGATCTTCCGCTGTTCCGCGAGATTCCCGGACATCACGCACCCACACCGTTCTACCTGACCGACGACATGTACGGCGGGCTGTGCTTGGAGCTGGCCGGCGGCGAGCTCAGCGACAAGGTGGGAAAGCCGGTGGCCGATCCGCATACCCACGAGTGTCCCGAGATCTATCTGCTGCTGTCCCCGAATCCGGGCGGTGGCGTGATCGAGGTGGTCGCCGACGGACGCCACCACACGCTGACCTCGCCGGCGACATTCTTCATCCCGGCCGGCACGGTGCACCACTTCGTCACCCGCAAGGCCGAACCGGGCACGTATTGCCTTGGCCTGCTGCTCACCGGGTCAACCCAACGATGACCGTCCTGCGACCCCAGCTCACCGGTACCTTCGGCGCCGTGGCCTCGACGCACTGGTCAGCGTCCGCCGTCGGCATGGGCATCCTCGACCGGGGTGGCAACGCCTTCGACGCGGCGGCGGCCGCCGGCTTCGCCCTCCAGGTGGTCGAGCCGCACTCGAACGGGCCCGGCGGCGACGTCGTGATCTCGGTCTACCCGCGCTCGGCCGGCACGGTGCGCATCATCTGCGGACAGGGCCCGATGCCGCAGGCGACGACCATCGAGCGGTTCGGGGCGCTCGGCATCGAGCAGATGCCCGCGGCGGGCCTGCTCCCCGCGACCGTGCCGGGCGCGTTCGGCGCCTGGATGCGCCTGCTCGCCGAGTTCGGCACGATGCCACTGGCCACCGTCCTGGAACCGGCGATCGGGTACGCCTCCGGCGGCTACCCGCTGCTGCCCGCCGCCGCGGCGACGGTCGCGGCGATGGCTCCGCTGTTCCGGACGGAGTGGACCGCGTCCGCGCGCACCTACCTGCCCGACGACGCGGTACCGGCGGCCGGCGCCCGGATGCGCAACGCCGCGCTGGCCGACACCTACGAGCGGCTGCTGCGCGAGGCGCGGGCCGCGTCGACCGACCGGGAGGCCCAGCTCGAGGCGGCCCGGGCGGCCTTCTACGAGGGCTTCGTCGCCGACGCGATCGACGGCTTCGCGCGTACCACCGAGGTGCTCGACTCCACCGGCGGCCGGCACCGTGGCCTGCTCACCGGCGACGACCTGGCGGCCTGGCGGCCTGCCGTCGAGGAACCGTGCGCGCTGCCGTACGGCGACTTCACCGTCTACAAGCCGGGGCCGTGGTCGCAGGGCCCGGTCTTCCTCCAGCAGCTGGCGATCCTGTCCGGCTGCGACCTGCGCGGCATGGGGCTCGGCTCCGTCGACTACGTCCACACCCTCGCGGAGGCGGCTAAGCTCGCGTTCGCCGACCGCGAGGCCTGGTACGGGGACCCGGCGCACACACCGGTGCCGATGGCCGAGCTCCTGGCGCCGGAGTACACCGCGCGGCGGCGCTCGGCCATCGGCGACCGTGCGGCCCTCGACCCCCAGCCCGGCCGGGTCGGCCCCGGCCAGCCCTGGATCCCGCAGGCCAAACCGGAGCAGCCGGGCGCCGACGAGCCGGACTGGATGACCCAGCTGCGCAGCGGCATACCCACCGTGACCGCCGGGGCGCCGCAGGCCGGCGCCGGGAACACCTGCACCGTCGCGGTCGCGGACCGGTGGGGAAACCTGGCCGTGGCCGTGCCCAGCGGCGGCTGGCTCAAGAGCTCACCGGTGATCCCCGATCTCGGCTTCCCGCTCGGCACCCGCGGCCAGACCGCCTGGCTCGTCGACGGCCACCCGAACTCGCTGGCGCCCGGCCGGCGTCCGCGCACGACGCTGAGCCCCAGTATCGTGCTGCGCGACGGCGAGCCGTTCCTGGCGTTCGGCACGCCGGGCGGTGACCAGCAGGACCAGTGGACGCTCCAGGTGTTCCTCGCGATCGCGGAGTTCGGGATGGAACCGCAGGCCGCGACCGAGCTCCCCGCCGTCAACATCGACCACTTCGCGCAGTCGTTCGCGCCGCGCGCCTCCCGGCCGGGCGTGCTGGTCGCGGAACGCTCGCTCGGACCCGACGTGCTCGCCGGCCTGGAGCGGAAGGGCCACCGGCTCGACGTGGTGCCGGCGTCCACCCTCGGCAAGGTCTGCGCCGCCGGTGTCGACCCGGATACCGGCTTCCTTCGGGCCGCGACCGGCCCGCGCGGCCGCCAGGCCTACGGAGTGTGCCGGTAGCCATGTTCGTACCGAGCCACTACCGGATCAAGGACGAGGACTGGCACCGCCGGATCATCGACGGCCACCCCCTCGCGACGCTCACCACGAACGGGACGACCGCTCCCCTGGCCACCCGCCTGCCGGCCCTGGTCGCGCCGGGTGAACCCGAGTCCGGCCCGCTGGCCGGCACCGAGATCCTCGGCCACCTCAACCGCGCCAACCCGCACTGGAAGGCGCTCACGGACGGCACGTACGCCCGGCTGATGTTCGACGGGCCGGGCGGCTTCGTCACCCCGGCCGTCTACCCCGGCGACCCGTCCGCGCCGACGTGGAACTTCGCGGCTGTGCACGTCTGCGGCCGCCTACGGTTGATCCGCGGGCGGGAGGAGACACTCGAGGTCGTCCGGTGGACGGCCGCTCGCCTGGAGGATCGCTTCGGCGCGGGCTGGGACCAGACCTCCTCGGTCGACTACTTCCGCCGGATCGTGCACGGAGTCGGTGCCTTCCGACTGACGATCGAGTCGGCGGAGGCGCTGTTCAAACTCAGCCAGGAGCAGCCGGCGGACGTGCAGGAGTCGGTGATCCGCCGCTACGAGGCGGATCCCAGCGGCGCCGGCTGGCCGATCGCCCGGCTGATGCGGGAGGCCGGGATGGGCGGCTCCGCCGGATCGCCGGACGACACCGTGTCCGCCTGCCCCTTCTGACCGGGCAGAGCGGATGCCAGGCGCAGGAATCCGGTGGTGGGAAGCGGCGGGCCAGCCGACGGAACCGGCTGACCCACTCCAGGCAGCGTTCGATGGGATGTGGTTCGCTGTGGCAGACGACCAGAATCTGGCGGCCGGGAGTAGCAGCAGCATTGCGGCTGGAAGTCGCCCGACCGGTCAGCGCTCCTGCTCGGTGGGCGCTTTCACTCGGTTCGGGTATCGGCCTCGAGCACGGTGAGGTCGCGCACCGCGTACCGGTGATGCTCGGCCTCTTCCCTGAGCACGACGCTGAGGCAACGGCGCACGACGTAGTCCTTGTCCGGATACGAATCGGCCGGCTTGCGACCACACACCCGATTCAACTCAGCCTCGGTGAGCTCGTCGACAACCCGACGCACCGCGGCCATGCGAGCAAGCCGCGGCACGAGCACCTCCTCCAGCGTCGGGACCACATCAAGAGTGAGCCCGAGAAGCTTCGCCGATGCCTCAGCCGGCATCCCGCCACCAGGAAGCCCCAACGGATGATACGGCGCATCCTCCTCCAGCACAGCGTTACCGATCCAAGCATCACCAGCCATCAGCAGATGCCGCTGCGTCTCAACAAACGACCACTCACCATCGACCCGCTCATGCAGCTTCACCTCCGGTAAGCGCCCAGCACGGTCGATCGTCTCCCCCCACTGCCTCTCGATCGCATCCCAAGCAACCCGGAATTCAGCGGCAGACGTGGCCTCACGGGCCAGCACCCGGTTCGGATGCAACCGATCCAGCTCAGCCTCAACATAGGCGGTCACATCAACGTCATTGACAACAACACGCTCAAAACCGCCACCAAGGGAAACCTCACCCCCATAGCAGTCCACGATCTTCAAACCGGTGACGTCACAATCACGAACCTCCAGGCCGGAGAGGTCGCACAGATGGATGCGGGCACCACGGAACTGGTCACCTTGGGTGTACTCAGCAGTCATCTGGACAGCCTCCCGTATCCGTCCCGCACCGATGCAGACGCCCGTTTCAGTGACTAGACCCGTCCGTCCGCGCCGCCTACGGTTGGCGCGACTGGCGTGTCAGTAGCCTCCATCGGCAGCGGCCGCCCCGCATTCCTCGTTCCAGGCATGTCCGGCTGGCAGGTACCTCATTGAATGAAGGGGTCAAGGTGGCGGAAAGCACGAGCGACCCGGCGATCCGAGGGCTGACGGCCGAACAGGTGGAGTCCTTCAACGAGAACGGGTTCCTCGGGCCGTTCGACCTCTATGCCGAGGACGAGGCTCCGCTGGTCTGGAGCCAAGCCATGATCGATATGGTCACGTCCGAGAACAAGCCGCACGACTCGACCATCATCAACTACGACCGCCATCTCGACTGTGAAGCGCTGTCCCGGCATATCGCCCACCCGGCGATCGTCCACAAGCTTCGCAGCCTCATGGATAACGACATCATGTGCTGGAAGACGCACATCTTCGAGAAAGAGCCCGGCGACTCGGGAACGGGCTGGCACCAGGTCGAGGCATTCACTGTGTACAACGAGTCGGAAACCCGCTCGTATCCCTCGCTGCGCTACACCGAGGAGTCCACGGCCGCCACGCGGGAGCTGTTCGTCTGGACGGCCTTCTCCGAGACGGACAAGGCGCACGGCTGCCTGCGCTTCCTGCCCGGCAGCCACAAGCAGTCCTACAACGTGGAGAACAAGTCCCACAACGGCTACGACTACGCGGAGCTCAAGCTCGACAAGGACTGGGATCCGAACAGTCACGAGATCGTCGACATGGAGTTGAAGCCCGGCCAGTTCGTCATCTTCCTGGACAAGTGCGTCCACGGCTCGCACCCGAACGTCAGTGCCGACAAGCGCGTCGGGTTGGTGTCCCGCTACATCCCGCCGTCCGTGCGGGTCTACGAGCACATCAACCGTCTCAGCGGGTTCGGCGACGCGATCGACCTCGACTACCACGGATGCGTCATGGTGTCCGGCGAAGACAAGTACGGGCATAACCGGATGTACCGGGAGAACCTCAACGGCTTCCCCTTCCCGAAGGTCGAGTCCGATGGCCACTGACGACTACCGGCAGAGGTTCGCCGAGATCCTCGCGCGACCCAACCCATGGGCGGCATCAGCTCGCTCAACATGATCATCGTGCTGATGAATGAACAGCACGCCGGCATCGCCGATGAGGCTCATCCGCGGAAGTCGTGCGCCACCAGCTCGGCGGTCAGCTCGGCCGCGGATAGACCGTCCGTGGTCCGGGCGTATCCGGTGCGGGGCTTACGTCCCCGGCGCAAGTCGGCGGCGAACTCGATGACTGCCTCGGCCAGGACGAAGGTCAGCGGGGCGCCGTGTCGCTCGGCCTCCAGGGTGGCCAGGTCCTCGCGTGGAGCGGCCAACGCGTCCGGGCGCGCTCAGATTTCCTCGTAGCCCATCCGCCGGGCGATCGCGGCGCTGATCGCCGCCGCCAGTTGGTCGGCGTGCTCCTGGTCGAAGAGGCTCAGGTGGTTTCCCTTGATCTCGGCGGTCGTCACCTCGGCGGCGACGGCGGACCAGCCGCGGTCGCCGTCCAGGTAGCCCGCCGGGAACGGCGGCGCGTCGGCGGGCAGCGGGTCGCTCGCGCGCAGGAGGTCCACCTCGGCCGGGTAGTACTCCGGCCGGTAGTCGAGGAACGCCGCGCGGTTGCGTTCGACGGTCTCGGCCAGCTCGGCCTGCGTCGCCGGGGTGGCGTCGGCCCCCTCCAGGCGCAGCACGTCCAGCGCCAGGACCGAAGCCCGGACCCGGGCCGCGTCCGCCGCCGCGGACATGAACGCGGGCGGCGCCCAGGTGTCCAGCAGGAGGGTCGCGGCGACCCGCTCGTTGCGATGCAGCCAGCGGCGGGCCATCTCCAGCGCCACGGCGCCGCCCATCGACCAGCCGGCGACCACGACCGGGGCGACGCCGCGCACCGCGTCGACCTCTTCCACGTAGCGGGCCGCGATCTCCTCGATCGACGCCGGCGGAACCTCCGGCGGCGACTGAAGCGCGTACACCGCGAACTCCCGCCCGAGCCGCTTGGCCACCTGGTAGAACGGCAGCACCGAACCGCTCGCGGCGTGCACGAAGACCACCAGCGGCGCGCCCGGGTGCTCGACCAGGCTCACCAGCGGGTCCACGCCCCCTGCAGGTCGCATCGCGCCCAGCGTCGCCGCCAGCGCGCGGACCGTCGGGCCGGTGAACACGTCCAGGACGCTCGGCTTCAGCCCGAACTCGCTCGCGCAATCCTCGATCAGCTTGAAGACCAGCAGCGAGTGGCCACCCATGGTGAAGAAGCTCTCGGTGACCGAGACCGAGTCCCGGCGCAGGACCCGGCAGAAAATCCCGGCCAGCCGCGCCTCCAGCTCGGTCTCGGGTGCGTCGGTGCGGTCAGCTTCCGTGTCGCGGTCCCGGAGGTCGAGCAGCGCGGCCACGTCGATCTCGCCGCTGCCCCTCCGGGGGATCTCCTCCACTACCGTGACGGTTGCCGGCATCAGGTACTCCGGCAGCCGCGCGGCGGCGCCGTCGACGAGCCTTCTCCCGGACAGCTCACGTTCCCCGTCCGGCACCACGAAGGCGGCGAGGCCGCCGTCCGGCGCCGCGGTCACGACGGCGCGCCGCACGCCGTCCTGCTCGGCGAAGGCCGCCTCGATCTCGGCCGGCTCGACGCGCAGGCCGTGGATCCGGACCTGCCGGTCGATCGGGCCAAGATGCTCCAGCACGCCGTCCTCCCGGTGCCGGCAGAGCTCGCCGGTGCGGAACATGCGGGCGCCGGGGGCAGCGAACGGGTCAGCCACGAACCGGTGCGCGGTCAGCGCCGGCCGCCGGTGGTATCCGCGAGCGAGGCCGATCTCGCAGCCGACGTAGAGCTCACCGACCACGCCGATCGGCACCGGCGCCAGCGCCTCGTCCAGTACGTAGAGGGCACGGTGGCCGGCTGGCCGGCCTTGGTCGGTGACCCGCCCGGTCTCGGCCGGCCCGTAGCCGGCGACGAGGTCGCCCGGGAACCCGGCCACGTCCGGCACCATCGACGGCACGACCGACAGCGTCGTGACGCCGTACGCCTCCGCATGGTCCGCCAGCCGCCGCGGGTCCTGGTGCACCGCTGGCGGCGCCAAGGCGACCGTCGCGCCCTGCGACAGCGGCCAGAAGCAGTCCTCGGGCGTCGCCAGGAGCGCTACGTCGCCGGCACCGAGGGGATGGTCGTGCTGAAGTTGCGCCAACTCGGCCAGCGCCCCCTCGACCGGGTAGGCGATCGCGGCCGGCCGGTCGGTGGCGTGCGCCGCGTAGCGCAGGCACAGCAGGTCGTACCCAGTTGCCTCGACCGGCAGGTCGTCGGCGGGCACCCCGGCCCACCGGCCGGACTCCGCAAACGAGTGCACCTGCCACGGTCCTGCCGGCACGCGGCCCGCCGTCGACCCGTCAACGATCACCGCTGCCGGGGCGGCACCGTCCAGCATCGCCCCGAGCCGGCCCTCCTCCGGATCGAGCGTTACGTACGGGGCGCCGGCCTTGGCCGCGGCTAGTAGCGCGACCGTCTGGTCAACCCCGGGGGAAAGGCACAGCGCCACGACGTTTCCCGGACCGACCCCGGTGTCGCGCAGGAACCACGCCAGCCGGTTGGCCCGGGCGTTCAACTCGGCGTAGCTGAACCGGCCCTCGGCACCGCGCACCGCGATCGCGTCCGGGGCGCGCCGGACCTGCTCCTCGAACGGCTGCGCCAGCGTGCGGTACGCGATGTCCGGCCGGACGTCCCGGTTGAGCCCGTGCAGCACGCGCTCCCGCTCTGCCTGCGACAGCAGCGGCAGCTCGAACGCTCGCGCGTCCGGCCGCTCGGCGGCCGCGGCCAGCAGATGCTCGAGGACACCTGCGGATCGGAGCGCGGTGCCCCGGTCGAACAGGTCGGCCGAGTACAACATGATGCCGCCGAGCGCGTCGCCGTCCGGGTGCAGGATCAGAGCCAGGTCGACCGGCATGGAGTTCGTATTCAGCGCCACACTCTTCTCGGCCGCCCAGCCCGAGCCGCCGACCGGGTGCTGCAGCGTGATGATGGTCTGGAACACCTGGTGCACCCCAGACAGCCGGGGCAACCCCAGTTCGGCCACCACCCGGGCGTACGGTACGGCCTGATGGTCGTGGGCCTCCAGGAAGGCCTCGTGCACCCGGCGGACGACCTCGCGGAACGTCGGGTCGCCGGACAAGTTGGTGCGCAGCGGCACCGACCTCACGAAGCAGCCCACCATCGACTCGGCGACCTCATGGTCCCGGCCGGCCAGCGGGACGCCGACGAGGATTTCCCGCTGCCCCGCCATCCGGGCCAGGAACAGCTTGTACGCGGCCAGGACGACAACGAACAGGGTGACCCCGTCGTCCGCCGCCAGCCGCTGCAGCCGAGTCAGCAACGAACCGGGAATCGTGACCGGCACGGTGGATGCGGCCCGGCTGGCTCGGGCCGGCCGGGGATGGTCTCTCGGCAGGTCCAGCACCGGCAGGTGACCGGTCAGATTGTGGGTCCAGTAGGCCAGGTCGCGCTGGACCGTCGCCTCGTCGGTGTTCTCGCGTTCCCAGGCCGCGTAATCGAGAAAGCCAACCGGCGGGGGCGGGTCGAGTGTCCGGCCGGCCAGCAACGCGCCCAGCTCCCGGACGACCTGCTCCCGGGAGATTCCGTCGGCGACCAGGTGGTGGAAGTTGGTCGCCAGCATGGTGCGCTCGCCGGGCAACGCGAATCCGATGATCGTGAAGAAGCACGGCTCGTCGAGCGGGATCGGACTCTCGGCGGCCCGGCTGCTGATCTCGGTGGCGCGCGCCGCCGCCTCGTCCGCCGGCAGGTGCCGCAGGTCGTGCCAGGTCACCGGCGGCTCGATCGGGCCGCAGTCCTGCTGCATCGGGACACCGTCGCGCTCGAACATCCGCACTCGCAGGATGTCGTGCCGGGCCATCAGCTCCGCCGTGGCAGCGCGCAGTGTCGAATGGTCCAGCGCCCGCTCCATGACCTGCAGGTCCGGAATGCTGTACTCGCTGCTGTCCGGGTACTGCCGGCAGGAGAACCAGATCCCCGCCTGCGGCGGGTTGAGCGGAACGGCGGTCCCCGGCGGCACCGGGGTGATGCGCGGCACTTCGGCCGCGGTGGCCCGCTCGCGCAGCAACTTCATGAGCAGCCGCTGTTTGTTCGCGTCCAACGTGGTCATCGGCTTACCCCTCACCGGTCGCCGAGCCGCTCGGCGACGTCGTCGTCGGACATCGTGGCCACCTCGGCGGCCAGCGCCGTCTCCAGGTTCCCGGCCACGCCCGCGATCGTCGGTGCGTCGAAGAACTGCCGGACGGTGAGCGATACCCCGAACCGGGTCTTGATCCGGTGCAGCATCTGCAGGGCCGACAGGGAGGTGCCGCCGACGGAGAAGAAGCTCTGGTTGCGACCGACCTGGTTGACCTGCAGCAGGTCGCGCCACACCTCGGCGACGTCCGCCTCGATCAGCGAGGTGACCTCCGAGACACCGGTCCGGGCCTCCCGGTCCCGGATGGTGGGAACAGGCAGTGCCTGCCGGTCCACCTTGCCGGACGGGGTCAGCGGCAGGGCATCCAGCTTCACGTACACCGCCGGCAGCAGATACTGGGACAAGTACCCGGCCAGGTACTCGGCAACCTCGGGGATGAAGGCGTCCGGCCCGACCAGATAGGCCACGATCTCCTTGACGCCGGGCTCGTCCTCCCGGACCGCCACCACCGCCCGCTCGACCGCCGGGTGGCTGTCCAGCACCGCCTCGATCTCGCCGGGCTCCACCCGCACGCCCCTGACCTTGGCCTGGTTGTCCGCCCGGCCGGCGTAGTGCAGCAGGCCGTCGTCGTCCAGGCTGGCGAGGTCGCCGGTACGGTACAGCCGCTCCCCCGGCACCACCGGGCAGGGATGCGGCAGGAACCGTTGCGCCGTCAGCTCCGGCTGTCCGAGGTAGCCGCGGGCCAGGCCGTCCACGCCGGCGACGTACAGCTCGCCGACCACGCCCGGCGGTATCGGCCGGAGCGCTTCGTCCAACACGTACAGCCGGTAGCCGTTGACCGCCCGGCCCATCGGGACGCCACCGCCGGCCGGCCAGGCGCGCCCGGTCCAGAGCGCGACCTCCGAGGTCTCCGTCTGGCCGTACGCGTTGTGCAGGTCGAGATCGAAGTGGGCGGCGAACCGCTCCAGAAGCGCCGCCGGCACCGCCTCACCGGAGGTCTGCACGCAGCCGAGGTCCGGGTACTTGGTGGCCGGAACGGTGGCCAGGTACATGTCCAGCATCGACGGTACGAAGTGGGCCAGCACCGTGCCCGGCTCGGCGAGCAGCTCGGCCAGGTACGGCACGTCCGTCTCCGAGCCCGCCTCGGCCAACTCGACTGTGGCGCCGGCGGCGAGCGTCGCGAAGATCTCCCAGATCGCGACGTCGAAGATCAACGGCGTCTTGTGCACGACTCGTCGGCCGGGCTCGAGCTCGTACCGCCGGGCGATCCACTCCACCCGGGACGCCGCGCAGCCGTGGTCGATGACGACGCCCTTGGGCCGGCCCGTGGACCCCGACGTGTAGTAGACGAAGGCCGTGTTCCGCGGGTGGATCCGACGGTGACTCCGGTCCGGCGCGGCCGCCTCGACGATCGGCGCGGCCGCCTCGACGATCGGCAGGCCCTCCAGCCCGGCCGGCGGTGGCCCCGCGGCGATCACCGCCGCCATCTCGCAGTCGGCGGCTATCCAGCGCAGGCGCTCGACCGGGTAGCCGGCATCCAGCGGTACGAAGCCGGCACCCGCGCGGAGTACCCCGAGAAGCGCCGCGATCGACTCCACCGAGCGCGGGACGCACACCCCGACCAGGGACTCCGGCCCGATGTGGGGTGAGTTGCGCAGCGCGGTCGCCACCGCCTCGGCGCGGGCGTCCAGGTCGGCGTAGCTGACCGAGCTCGTCCACCCCTGCACGGCCACCGCGTCCGGGGCCTGGGCCAGCGCGGCATGGAAACCATCGTGCAGCAGCGTCCCGGCGGCGCCGCGGTCCTCGTGGCCGGCGTTGATCGCGGCCAGCTGCGCGGTGGCCGAGGCGGCCGGCATTAGCGGCAGCTCGGCCAGTTGGGCCGACGGGTCCGCCAGTGCCGATTCGAGGAGCGTCAGCAAGGCTTCCTGCCAGCGGCCGGCGGCTGGGCGGTCAAACCGGCGGGTGGCGTACTCCACCTCGCCGGCCAGCGTCCCGTCGTCCAGCCGCAGCGTGCAGGTCAGCGCGACCTTGGCGGTACCGGAGTGGATCGGCTGCTCGGTGATCTGAAGGCCGTCGATCTCGCCACCGCCGTCCATCGGGGTGGACTCGAAGACGAACATGGTCTGGAAGACGGGGTTGTCGGCCCCGCCGGGGGAAAGACCGCCGACCATCTCCGCGAACGGCAGGTCCTGCCGGGACAGCGCCTCGGCCAGCGCCGCGTCGGTGCGCTCCACCAGGTCCCGGAAGCGCATGCCGGGGGTGAATCGCATCCGCAGCGGCACGGTGTTGACCAGGTAGCCGATCAGGTCCTCGGTGCCGGGCCGGACCCGGCCGGCCATCGGGACCCCGACCACCACGTCGTCGGCACCGCCGGTCATCCGGTGCAGCGTGCCGAGGAAGCCGGCCAGCAGCACGCCGAACGGAGTAGATCCATAAGCGCGGGCCACCCGCTCCACCGCGGCCAGGCCGACGCCGGCGAGGTCGAGCGGTATCGAGAACCCGGCCTGCCCCTCCGCCCCGGTCGGCCGGCCGGGTTCCAGCACCGGCACGTCGCCGTCGAGCTGCTCTACCCAGTATCGCCGCTGCCCGGCCGCCTCCTCCGAGCCCAGCCAGCGCTCCTGCCAGGCCACGTAGTCGGCGAACCGCACGGACGGCGCCGGCAGCGGGCGGGCCTGGTACAGCGCGGCGAACTCTCGCCAGAACACTCCCAGCGACCATGCGTCAAAGACGCTGTGGTGCACATCGAGCAACCACAGGTGCTGCTCGTCGTCGACCCGGTAGCAGCAGGACCGCACCAGCGGTCCGGCGGACAGGTCGAACGGCCGGGCCGCCTCGGCCTCGGCCAGGCGCGCCGCAGCCGCCCGGTCGGCGACGGATCTCACCTCGGTACGGACCGGCTCTGGCGGCTGGAGCCGGGACCAGACGCGGCCGTCCCGTTCCGCGAGGGTGGTCCGCAACGCCTCGTGCCGCTCCACCAGCGCGGTGAGCGCGGCATCCATCCGCTCGATGTGCAGCGGTCCGGAAATCCAGTATCCGAGGGGTACGGCGTAGGTCGCGACGCCCTGCTGCAGCCGGTCCAGGTACCACAGCGCGGCCTGGCCGCGCGAGGCCGGCCGCCATTCGTCGTGCTCGCCGGACGCCGCGACCACTCCGCCGCCGGCGTCTCGCCGGCTGGTCCCCTTGACCAGCGCGGCGAGGGCGGTCACGGTCGGGGCGGAGCGCAGCTCGTTGAACGATAGAGCCACATCGGTGGCCCGTGCGATGCCGCTGAGCAGTTGCAGACCACGCAGGGAGTCGCCGCCGGCCGCGAAGAAGTCCTCGTCGGCGCCGGCCGGCCGGCCCAGCACGTCGGCGACGAGTCGCGCGACGACGCCTTCCACACCGGAGGACGTGGCCGCGCCGGCCAGGGCGGGGGTGGCGGGTGGTGGTGGCGGCAGCTCGGACGGCAGCACCTTTCTGTTCAGCGGGGACCGCGGGATCCGGTCCAGCCAGATGATGGTCCGCGGGAGCATGACGGCGGGCAGCCGGTCGGCCAGTTCGGCGCGGAGCGCTGCGTCCGCGGCCGGCGTGTGCTCCCCCTCGGCGTAGGCGATCAGCTGGGCGCCGGAAACCGGGTCGTCGGCCGCGACCACGACGGCGTCGCGTACGCCGGCACAGGCCCGCACCGCGTTCTCCACCTGGCCGGGCTCGACCCGGAACCCGCGGATCTTGATCTGGCGGTCGGACCGGCCGAGGAACTGCAGGTTCCCGTCCGGCAGCCGGTTGGCCCGGTCACCGGTCCGGTACATCCGGGCGCCGGGCGGCCCGAACGGGTCCGGCCAGAACCGGTCGGCGGTGGTGGCCGGCGCACCCAGATAGCCGCGGGCCAGCCCGAAGCCGGCGATCCACACGTCCCCCGGTTCCCCGTCGGCCACCGGCGCCAGCTCGTCGTCGAGCAGGTGTACGGTCACCCCGGGTAGTGGTCGCCCGATCGGCACGAGTCCGACGTCGGGCAGGTTCGCCGGGTCCGGCCGGTAGGTGGTGCAGCTGATCGTGGTCTCGGTGGGCCCGTAGTCGGCGACGAAGTCCACCGGTCGCGAGCCGACAGCCTCCATCCAGACGGCGAGCCGGTCCATCCGCACCTTGTCCCCGCCGACGAACACGGTGCGCAGGCTGTCGGGCAGCGACACGGTCCCAGCGGCGAGGTCGTCCGCCCACTGGTGCCAGTAGTTGCTCGGGAGGCTCACCACGGTCGCCCCGCGGGCCACCATCACGCCGGTCAGCTCGACACTGGTCGGACGGGGCGTGTCCGGCAGCACGACCGCGGCGCCGGCCAGCCACGCCGGCAGCACCTCCTCCAGCGAGGCGTCGATGTGCATCGAGGTGAACTGCATGAACCGGTCGGACGACCGCAGGCCCAGCTCCGCCCGGATCGCAGCGGCGTGTTCGGCCAGGCTGGCATGCGAGACCCCGACGGCCTTCGGCCGGCCGGTCGAGCCGGAGGTGAAGGCGCAGTACGCGAGATTGCCGGGCCACAGCGCCGGCCGGGCCACAGCCGGGTCCGGTTCGGCCGAGCCGGCCGGTTCGGCCATGAGGTCGGCCAGGTCGGCCACCGAGAACCCGGCACCGTCGAACGTCCGCTCCGGTCCACCGCGGAGCACCAGCTCCACCTCGGCGTCGGCCAGCATCCCCGCCACCAGCTCGGCGGGCAGCGCGGCGTCCAGCGGAACGTAGACGCCACCGGCCTTCCACACCGCGAGCACCGTCACCAGCCAGCGGGCGGACTGTTCGACGGCGACCCCGACCCGGACCTCCGGCCGCACACCGCGCACAGCGAGCCGGTCGGCCAGCTCGCCGGCCCGCTCGTCGAGCTGACGGAAGCTCAGGACACCGTCTCCGGACATGATCGCAGGCGCGTCCGGGGTGCGCGCCGCTCGCGCCTCGATCAACTGATGTACGCAGAGATCGGACATCGATCGCCTACCTCCATCCGTGCCGTAGAGATGAACTGCGTTCGAGTCAGGCGACCGTGCCAGCGGCCGTGGCTCGCCGCCAGCTGTCGTACAAGCCGGTGTAGACACCGCCCGCCGCGAGCAGCTCGTCGTGCCGGCCGCGTTCCACCAGCCGGCCGCCATCGAGCACGATCACCTCGTCGGCCCGTTCGGCGGTGGCCAGCCGGTGCGCGACGGTCAACGACGTGCGGCCCGCGGTGAGCCGCCGCAACGCCTCGATGAGCGTCAGCTCGATCCGCGGGTCCACGGCCGAGGTCGCCTCGTCGAGGATCAGGCAGGCCGGGTTGGCCAGGTGCGCGCGGGCCAGCGCGACCAGCTGCCGCTCGCCCGCGGACAGGCTCTCGCCGCGCTGCCCGACCGGGGTGTCCAGGCCGCGCGGCAGGCCGGCGAGGAACGCTGCCGCACCCAGCTCGTGGAAGGCCTGCTCGACGTCGGTACGGGTGGCGGACGGTTGCCCGTACCGGACGTTCTCCTCGACCGTGGTGTCGAAAAGGAACGGTTCCTGCGGCACGACCACCACCCGCGAGCGCAGCGACTCGGTGGCGATTTCCCGTACGTCCACGCCGCCGATCAGGATGTGGCCGCGGTCGGGGTCGGCCAGCCGGGCGATCAGCTTCGTCAGCGTCGTCTTGCCCGATCCGGTGGCGCCGACCAGCACGACCTGGCGACCGGCCGGCACCTCGAACGACACGTCGGTCAGGGCCGGGCCGGCGTTCGGGTAGCCGAAGGTGACATTCCGTACGGCCACCGCCGGCGGGCTGGCTGGCAGCTGCCGGCCGTTGACCGGCTCGGTGACGTCCTCGGCGATGTCCAGCAGTGCCAGCACCCGGCGCCAGCCGGCCACGGCATTCTGCGTGAAGTCGATGACCTGAGTGAACTGCCCCACCGGCCCCAGGAACAGGGTCACCAGCAGGAGGAACGCGACCAGCTCACCGGCGGTGCGCCCGGTTGACGGGCCGATCGCCAGGCCCACCGCGACGACGCCGACCACCACGATCGCGGCGAACAGCTCGGCGAGGGAGAACAGCACGCTGCCCAGATAGCCGGCGCGGGCCTTCGTGTCCCGCCAGCGGTGGATGGTCGCCGTGGTCCGCCGCAGGCTCGGCTTCGTGATGCCGTAGGCGCGGATGACGGCCGCGCCCTGGATCGTCTCCGAGGTCACCGTGAGCAGATCGGCGACGCGGCCCCGGACCGCGGAGTGCGCGGGCCCGAGGCGCCCGGTCAGCACGTGGATGAGGACGATCATCGGCACGATCAGCGCAACCGTGACCAGCGTCAGCCAGACGTCGTAGTACAGCATGCCGGCGAGGGCAGCCAGCATGGCGGCGCCGTTCACCACCCAGGCGATGCCGCCCCACTGCAGGAACTGGCTGAGGGTCCCGACGTCGGAGGTCACCCGGGACACCAGCTTCCCGCGCGTTTCGGCCGAGTGGTACGCCACGCTGAGCCGGTGTATGTGGCCGAAGGCGCGGACCCGCAGCCCGCACAGTGCGCGCTCGCTGGCGATCGCAAGGCGCAGCAGGCTCACCCAGTTGACCAGGGCGGTGCCCCCCACCGCCACCGCCGCCAGCGCGCCCAGGAGAACCAGGTGGCCGACGTCGACGTGTCCGGTGCTGAGTCCCCGGTCCAAGAGCTGCTGGACGAGGACCGGTACGGCCAGCCGGCCGAACCCGCCGACCAGTGCGAGGACGAGCGTCAGGGCCAGGCCGTCGCGGATCTCCGGGATGGAGGCGAAGCCGCGCCGAAGCACCGCGGGCGTCGACCCGGCAACACCGTCGGGATCGACCGTGACCGCACTCATGCCGCCACCCCCTCTCGCTGGCATCTCCGGATCAGCCGGTCGTAGCCGTCGATCCGGAGCAGGTCACCATGGGCGCCGACACCGGCCACGCGGCCGCTGTCGAGGTACACGACCGCGTCGGCCCTGGCCAGCGTCGCGGCGCTGGTGGTGACGACGATCGTGGTGGTGGACGGCAGGCTGGTGGCCAGCCCGCTCATGATCTCCTGCCGGGTGGTCGCGTCGACCGCGGACGTGGCCTCGTCCAGCAACAGCACCCGGGGCCGGCGGACCAGGGCCCGGGCCAGCGCGAGGCGTTGTCGTTCGCCGCCGGACAGCGTCACCCCACGCTCGCCGACCCGAGTCGCCAGCCCGTCCGGCTGGCCCTCGACGATGGCGGTGGCCCGGGCGAGACGGAGCGCCTCGTCCAGCCGCTCCCGGTCGGCGTCCGTGGGTGCTTCCGATGGGGTGCCGTCGAAGTCGAGCCGGACGTTCTGGGCCAGCGTGCCGGCGAACAGGAACGGCTCCTGGAAAACCGCCGCACAGGCCGCCGCCCGGTCGGCTGCGCCGACCCGGTACAGGTCGACCCCGTTCAGCAGCACCGTGCCGCCGGTCGGGGGCAGCAGGCCGGCCAGCGCCAGCAGCAGCGTGCTCTTGCCCGACCCGGTGCTCCCGGTGATCGCGACGGTCGCGCCGGCCGGGACGTCGAAGCTCACATCGGAAAGGACCTCCGGGCCGTCCGGGTAGGCGAAGCCGAGACCGCGGACGCGCAGGTCGAGCGGACCGTTCGGCAGCGGCTGCGGATCCACCACAGCCGGCGGTGGCGTCTCGCCGAGCACCTCCTGAACCCGGCCGTACCCCGCCAGCACGTGCGGCACGTGGGCCAGCACGTTGCCGATCACGCTCAGCGGCACTGCCAGGATGGCGAACAGGTTGACGAAGCTGACCAGTTGGCCGACCGTGATCGCGCCGCTGTCCACCCGCCACGCCCCGACCACCAGGACGACCAGCGACGTGGCGGCCGGGATCAGATCGAACAGCTCGTTCATCAGCCATTCCCGACCGGCCAGCTTGATGTTCGCATCGCGGAGCCGGGCCGATTCGGCGCCGAACCTGTCCCGCTCGGCGCGGTCCCGGCCGAGCGTCTTCACCAGGAAGGCGCCGTCGAAACTCTCGTGGGCGACTGCGGTCACCCGCCCCAGCCGCTGCTGGGCCTCCGCGGCGAGCCCTTCGACCCGTTTCTGGTACACCGAGTTGACCAGCAACAGCGCCGGGATCGAGGCACCGCCGACCACTGCCAGGATCGGGTCCACCGCCAGCATCCAGCCGGCGGTGACCAGGAACATCAGGAACATGCCGAGTACCTGCGGCATTCGGGCCGGCAGGTCCGCGGCCGCCTCCGGGTCGGTGGTGACGTGCGCCAGCTTCTCGCCGGTCGGGTGGGCCCGATGGTAGGCAATCGGCAGCGCGTCGTACCGCTCGACCACGGCCTCCCGCAGGGAGGCATCGAACCGGGCCCGGGTCGCGGTGGCGGTCCATCGCAGGATCAGCGCTGCCGTGCCCTTGACCACGCCGATCGCGAGCACGACCAGGACCATGGCGAGGGCGGTGCCGGTGGCCACCTGGCCGCCCTCGAACCTCGGTATCACCACGTGGTTGACCAGCTCGCCGAGCGCGACGGACCAGACGGTCAGTCCCGCTCCATACAGCATCGCGGCGGCCAGCCCCCAGCTCATCGGACCCGGATGGGCGCGGAAGGCGGCGAGCAGCAACGTGCGCGACCGGCGCAGGACGTTGGGCCGTGCGGCTGGCCTCTGATCCACTGTCGGCACTTCCTCATCATTCGCTGTCGTCATTGCTGCTCAGCGGAGGCGCTCATGGCGGCCCGCAGGCTGGCCGGGCGCATGTCCGTCCACAACCCGCCGATGCGCGCCAGACAGTCATCCCGGGACGCCGGCTCGCCGACCGGCTCCCACCCGGCCGGTACCGGCCGACCCGACCGCCA
Organism: Amycolatopsis albispora; assembly: GCF_003312875.1. Classification (NCBI taxonomy): domain Bacteria; kingdom Bacillati; phylum Actinomycetota; class Actinomycetes; order Pseudonocardiales; family Pseudonocardiaceae; genus Amycolatopsis; species Amycolatopsis albispora. The sequence continues at coordinate 423,982 of NZ_CP015163.1, read as the reverse complement.
GATCGAGTACTGCTCCTCGTCGTTGCGAACAATCACGTACATCTCGTCGGTGTCGGTCATGACTGCCTCTCGCTCGCGGCCGGGGCCGCACGCGGCTCCGGCGACAGGGGGAACCGGCCGGAAAGGGCCTCGATCTCGATCTCGATCAGGACCGAGCCCCCGGCGCGTGCGGCCGGCCCGGAATCCGCCGGGTCGACGCGAGCCAGGTGCGCCACAAGTCGGTCCCGGTCGGTCACCACCCGGGCGCATCCGCGAACGTCGATCACCATCGAGTCCCCGGCTTGCGGCTCGCCGGGCGGCGCCCCGTCCGGCTGGAAAATCGCCAGCACCTTGCCGCCGTCCAGCAGCGGCAGCTGCGGATCGGTCCGGTCGAGCACCCCGAGCAGGACGCCGTTGCGACCGCGGTCGCGATCCAGCACCAGCGGCAGCCGGGTCGCGACCGGGAACTCCCCCGCACCGGCGCTCACCAGCGTTCCGGAGCCGCATCGCTCGATCAGCGTCACCGGCGTCGCGGCGGCCGGCCCGGCGTCGTGCCCCGCCGGCGGGAACGCGCGCGCCAGCGAACCGCCGTCCTTGACGATGGCTGTGATGATCTGCTTGGACCGGAAGGGCAGCTGCGACAGCAGCGTGTCGCCGAGCCCGTGCGTCGCCTCGGCGAAGCCCTGCACGTACAGGCCGCAGGTCAGCTCGTCGGTCGTGCGCACGCGGTGTTCACGGGAAACCGCCAGCCCGCCATCGGCGGCGGTGTCCAGGTAGGGAAGGACGTCGCGGTACATCTCCGAGTCCAGTTCGCGCCGGTACCCGGTGGCCAGCACCAGGCCGTCAACTCGGAGCACGCGGGCCCCGCCGCCGAAGCGGGCGTCGACCCCGATCCGGATGCCCGTGCCGTCGGCCCCGGCCTCCGCCCCGGACAGCCGGGAGCCGTCGTGCACCACGAGGCGGGTGCGGCCGCGGACCTCGTCGGCGTAGACCAGCCGGTACAGCTCGTCGAGAAAGCTCGCCTCCACCACGCCGTAGTTGGTGGTTCGCAGGCCGGCGTAGTAGTCGCGCCGGTTCGCCTCGCTGCGGGAGTAGTAGTCGGCGGCGTTGGCCTCGAAGAACTGCTCGTTCGCGAACGGGTTGTTGTCGGTGGCACGCAGCGAGTACCCCGGCAGGATCAGGTGCACGCGGGCGTTGCGGTACCGATCCAGCAGGTAGTGGGTGATCTCGCCGGCGCTTTGCCCGTCGCCGGCGACCGCGAACTCCCACTCGCGGTCGCGGTCGGTGAACGTCTCGGGGACCGTTGGCAGGAACGCGCTGGAGTGCACCACGGTCGGGCCGAGCGTCACCGCCTCCGGCACGCGGGGTACGCCGCCGAGCGCGTGCACGATGTTGCGGGCGTGGTACTCGAGGACGCCGCCGGTCGTGGTGTCGGTCGCGGTCACCCGGAACAACGACAGCGTGCCGTCGTTGTCGCGGACCGCGGTCACCGCGCGGACCGCGGAGCGGTAGCGCACCATGCCGGCGAACTGTGCGGCGACCCACCTCAGGTAGTCCTGGAACTCCAGCCGGGTCGGCCGGAACTCGGCGAGGTTCACGAACCTCTCCAGCCGCCCCTTGGCCTTCTCGTACTGGAGGAAGGTGAATGGGCTGGCCAGGTTCCGCAGGGACACCAGGTCCTTGAGGAAGGAGATCTGCATCCGGGCGCCGTCGATGAGCATGCCCTCGTGCCAGCGCGTTTCGCCGGAGCGCTCCAGGAACAGGCCGCGGCGATCCGGCGCGATCTCCTGGGCGGCGATCGCGAGTGCGATGTTCGACGGTCCGAAGCCCAGCCCGATCACGTCGTACGGGTCATCCGGCGTGCCGAGATTCCGCACGTACCGCTCCCCTCCGCGCCGTCTGCCCGGCTGGTTCATTGGGTGTCTCGGGTCGCTGAGGAGCCTTGGGCGATGCGATCAATGCGACCGGTGTCCAGGAAACCGACCACGGGCGGCACCGTGGACACGACACGACCGGCCTCGTCGAGCCGCTCCCGATACCGCGCCGCGACCTCGGGAAGCCGGGTCCAGTGCGTCGTGGGGCGCAGATGGTGCTCCTGGTGGTATCCGTCGTTGAAGGTCAGCCGGTTGTACAGCCGGCTGTAGTAGCTCACGGAGTTCGCGTACCGGCTCTCCGGCTCCGCCCCGAAGTGCCGGTAGTAGTTCTGGACGTTGACCCAGGTAAACGCGGCCGCTACCGCCGGCAGGTAGCACAGCAGCAGCCACTGCCACGAGAGGACGGCGAGCAGCACGATGAAACTCAGGTGCGCCAAGCGGTCGTAGCGGATCTGGGCGAGCTCGGCCGCGCGCCGGGCCGGGTGCCGGGCGGCCCATCCTCGCAGCGTGGTCTCCGCCGGGCCGACGCCGCACAACCGGCGCAAGGACGCCCAGGTGCCCACGAACTCCCGGGCCGAGGCAGCGAGGCTGAAGACCAGGTACCGCCAGAGCGGGGCGTGGTCGTCGTCCCGGCTGTATCGGTACGTGGAGCTGAGGTCGGCGGTGACCCCGTCGCGCTTGCGGTCATTGTTGTACCGGTGGTGGTTGCGGACGTGACTCAACTGGTACGCCTGTACCGACTGCGCGATGTTCGCCGAGTTCATCAACGACACGAGCGCGTTCAGCCGGTCGTCGGTGAACCAAGGCTGGTGCACGAACATGTGGTTAACGATGAGCACCGAGTAGGTCACCATGGCGGTGACCAGGATCGCCGAGCCGAGCCGCGGCCACAGCCCGTCTGGCGTCAGCACGGCCAGCGCGATCGTCCCGGCGAACTGCACGATGCAAATCCCGAGCAGGATGGCGTCGGTCGGACTGTTGCGCCATATCCGTCCGGGTTCGCGGTCGATCATCTCACCGTCACCTTTCCCGAGTCCTCTTCGACGGAGCCCGGGCACGCCTGCCGGCTGACCTCGGTGGGCCCGATCCGGGAGGCGGATTCGACCCAGGTGAATGCCGCTCGTCGTTCGTGAACGCTGACCGACGATACGTAGCTCCGGCTTCCCAGCGCAGTCACGTGAACCGGCGACGCGGCGCCCGGCCCGCTTCGCGGATCGTGGGCGCGGGGCGGGGGGCTGTTTTACGGGACACGGTCCCCCACTGGCCCGGCGTTAGGTTTCTTGGCAGGAGGTTCGACCGGCTTCTTGCCGAAATGCCGTGCTGTGCGAGGGAGGTGGCTCGCGGTGGCCCTTCTGCGTGCGATTGCCAGGTTTTCGACGTAGGAAGAGGAAGAAGCACGATGCGTCCAACTACCCGATGTTCTGATCAGGCGGTGGAAGACCCGACGGCGCTGCCGATCCAGACGGTGTTCGCCCGCGCGTGCGACCCCGAGAGCACGCCACTGCCCGACGCCCTGCGGGCCGCGATCGTTGCGGAGTTGGACCACGGCTGCGCCGACGATCGCGGTTCGCGGGTCCCGCTGGCCGACCTCGGGCCGTCGGTCGCCGCCTGGGCCGCCACGCAACGCTCGCGCTTCGAAGCACTTTTCGCCGCGGCGGAACGCGAGGGCCGCGTCGACGTGCTCGTCCGCCGGGCGGTCCTCGCGTGTGCCCCCTTGGCCTCGCTGTCCGGTGCCTGGCTGCAGTGGATGAGCGAGCCGGGCAACGCCGAGGAAGCGGTCACCATGCGGGTGCTCTCCCTGTTCGCGGGCGACGTCGGCGCCGGGCATCCGCGGGCGTCCCGAGGCAGCGTCTACCTCTCTCTCATGCAACACCTCCGGGTGGCCGTGCATGCGCATCCGGCGAGTCAACTGGCGCAGGACCGCCGAATCGCCGACCAGTCCTTCTACCTACCGGCCGTCGCGTTGACGATGAGCCGGCGCCCGGACGCTTACCGGGGCGAGATCATCGGTCTTGACCTTTGCCTGCGTGAGGTCGGCATGCTCCCGCCGCTCGACGGTGTTCAGACCCGGCTTCCGCACGCGATCGGATGGGACGCGCTGGATCCGAGCCGCGCGCGCACGCCGGACGAGCCGCCGACGGTCGAGGATGCTCGGGCCGTGGCCGCCGCGTTCGTCGAATCAGCCGGTACGGCCGGCGCGACCGCGGTCGAGCGCGGCTTCGCCTGGGCGTTCGGCGCGCTGCGACGTTGGTGCGACGAGGTGGCCCGGGAGCTGGACGCCGCTCGCGACCCGGGTTTCGAGATGGCGGAGCTGGTGCGGTCCCGGGCCAGGGAGGCGTCGGTCTATCACGACCGGTTCAGCGTGCAGGGCCGGCCGCTGCAGGAGTGGCTCTCCGAGGCGCGCACCGACCCGATCCCGTTCCTGACCGCGCTGGCGAACAGTCGCCTCATCCGGCCGGGCAGGTCCGAGGCCAGCCGTCTGACCGGCGCGCTCGTGTCGGACAAGGGCCGGATGTTCCGGATATTCCCGGACAACGAACTGGACACGATCAAGCGATGGATCGACGCGCTGCCGGCGGATCCCGCACAGCGGGCAGGGTGGCGACCGCCCGCCCATCAGCCCCGGCGAATCACGCTCCGGCCGGCCTCGGAAAGCGCCCGCGATGACGGCGACGCTCCCGCGGACATCCGGCAGGCATACATCCGTCTGTTGCGGCGCACGATCACACCGGCGACCCGCCGGTATGCGCTGCGATACGTGGAAGAGCGGCTCGCCAGGTCCCGCCAGGGCATGGAGTCGTCCGCCCGGTCACTGCCGGACGAGCACCCGGTGGACGGTCTGCGGTCTTGGCTGCTCGACCAGCACGACCTCCACAACATGGAGTTCCACAACGGCTTGGGCGATCCCTTGCCGGACCGCGCCGAGTTGATCGACTCGAGCGTGCAACTGGCGCCGCTCACCCTGATCGACGGTGCCTGGCTGACCGGCTACACCGACTATCAGCTCGCCTCCTCCGAGCGCGGGCACTTCCTCTTCGACACCTACTGGGACGAGCTCGGCAACGGCGACCTGAGCCTGAACCATCCGCTGATCTACCGTGCCGTGTTGCGGGAGATGGGCATCGACCTCCCACCGACTGGCTCGCCGGAGTTCGCGACCTGGCCCGGGTTCCGGGACCAGTCGTTCGATACGCCGGTCTACTGGCTGGCGATCGGCCGGTTTCCGCGCACGTTCGAGCCGGAGATTCTCGGCCTGAACCTGGCGATGGAGCTGTCAGGGGTCGGCGGCAACTATCGCCGCGGCCGGCAGACGCTCAAGAAACACGGCTTCAGTACCGCCTTCGTCGACATCCACAACACCATCGACAACGTCGCGACCGGCCACTCCGCCTGGGCGGCCGACGCCATCGACGGATACCTGGCCCAGCAGGCGCCGACGGCCGGCACGGACGCATGGGACCGGATCCGGGCCGGATACCGATCGCTGAATGCACCATCCGGACTCCTGGCACGCAAAGGGCCCGCCGAGCCAAAACCTGAGGGACGGTCGCAGGTCTGAGCTGGTCCCGGGCATCTCCGCCGACGATCACGACAGTGCGGCGGCGCTCGCCTGCAATCGGGTCGCCGGTTTGGTGATCTGGTCAACCCCGTGGCTGATCCGGCGTTCCTGGTGTGCGCGTGGGAACGCGTCACGACCAACAGGGGCGCTCGGACCCCGGGTATCGACAAGGTCGTGATCCCCAAAGGAAATACAGGGAAGTTCCGGAAACTCGGGATTCCCACCATCACCGACCGGGGAGTCCAGGCTCGTATGGGTTCCGCCCGAACCGGCGCGCGCAGGACGCGGTGGCCGAGATTCACTATTACGCCTCGAAGCCCCGGAACTATCACTGGGTGCTGAAGGCGGACATCGAAGCCTGTTCTGATGAGATATCGCATCGGGCATTGATGGACCGTTGCGGGCGAGAATCACGGACGAGCGGGTCCGTGCGCTGGTGAAAGCGTTCCTGAAAGCCGGAGTTCTGACCGAACTCGGTAAGAAGGAAGAGACCCTGACCGGACCACCACAGGGCGGGATCTTGTCTCCGTTGCTGGCCAACATCGCCGTGTCCGCGGTGGACGATCATTTCGATCACCAGTGGCGGGCGATGGGGAGCAGGTACCAGCGGGCCAAACGCAAGGCAGCGGGTCATGGCGTGCAGAATCATCCGCCATGCGGATGATTCGTCCTGATGATCTGGGGCGAGCGGCATCATGCCGAGGCGTTGCGGGAGGAGGTGACAGCCGTGCTGGCCCCGTTGGGGCTGCGACTGTCACCGGAGATCACCCGTGTGGTCCACATCGACGAGGGCTTCGATTTCCTCGGGTTCACCTTGCGTCGTGAAGGCGCGAACGTACAGATCGACCCGATATCAGGACCTGGATGTGGTGCTGAGAGCTATCAACCAGGTCTTGGTGGGTGGGCGAACTATTTCCGTCACGCGGTGGCCAAGACGGTATTCAGCGATCGAACGCGTGCAACCTCACCAACCACCTGAACCTTACCGCGTTTCGAATAAGGCAATAAGGATGCGGCTATCCGCGTGCCTTACTGCCTGGCGACTAAGGTCGAATCCGGAGGCACCCGAGGAAACGAACGGAAGCGAGTCGCCCGTGACCGACGCTGTGTGGACCAGCGTGTCCCTGCCCTACGTCAGCGGGAATCCCACCGACGCGTGGGGCGCCGAAGCCGCCACGCACGGGCAGACCGGCACGCAGCAGCTGGCCGACGTCACCGAACTGCCCGCGCCGGACGCGGTCGCCGACGCCCTCGGCCTCCCCGCTGGGGCGCCGGTGGTGGTGCGGCGGCGGATCATGCTGCTCGGCGAGCAGCCGGTCGAGCTGACCGACTCCTACTACCCCGCCACCCTCACCACCGGCACCGCGCTGGCCGAGCACCGCAAGATCAAAGGCGGCGCCGTCGCCCTGCTCCACCGCCTCGGCTACCCGCCCCGGTCGGTACGCGAAGACGTCACCGCCCGCCTGGCCACCCCCGCCGAGCAGACCGCGCTCGAACTGCCCGATCCAGCGTGCGTGCTGCAACTGTCCCGCGTGCTGTTCACCGACGGCGAGCAGCCCATCGAGGCCAGCATCATGACCATGACCGCCCAGAACCGGCGGCTGCGCTACCAGCTGACCCTGTAACCCGGAAAGGAGTCAGCCGTGCCCCGCCCCCAGGACACCCGGCCCCGCCACACCCAGATCGCCGCCGAACTCCGCGCCCAGATCATCTCCGGCGACCTCGCCCCCGGCACCCAACTCCCCTCCACCGCCCAGCTCATGGCCACCTACGACGCCGCCAACGCCACCATCCAGCGTGCCCTGGGCGCGCTCAAGGACGAAGGCTTCCTCGACAGCCGCGTCGGCAAAGGCGTCTACGTCCGCGACCAGCCCGCCCTCACCATCTCCGCCGCCGCCTACATCGCCCCCGGCCACATCACCTACCAGCTACTGTCCGTCGAGAAAACCCGACCACCAGCCGACGCCGCCGCGATTCTCGGCCTCGGCGACACCGAGACCGCGGTCCTGCGACAGCGGCTACTGCTGCGCGACGGCGAACCGGTCGAACTGTCCTATTCGTACTACCCCAGCGACATCGCCACCGGCACCGCGCTCGCCCACCCCGCCAAAATCCCCGGCGGCGCACCACAAATCCTCACCGACCTCGGCCTACCCCAACGCCACTTCACCGACCACATCACCGCCCGAGCGGCCACCACCACCGAAATCACCCTGCTCGACCTACCCGCCACGGTGCCCGTCATCCGGCAACTCCGCGTCATCCACACCAACAACGACCGCCCGGTCGAAGCCTCCATCCTCATCAAAGGCGCCCACCGCTACCAACTCCGCTACACCGACAACATCGAATAGGTAGCGGGCCTGGCCGTTCAGACAGCTCCCTTCTCGCGTGGCCGGGTGATCTCGGTTTCGTCGTAGCCAAGTTCGGTAAGAATCTGCCGGGGCGCTGGCCGAGGCCCGTTGGTGGCAGCACGGGTTCGCCGGGGCGGCCGTCGACGTGGATGCCGTGCCCGAGCACCCGCAGCGGGCTGGGCGCGGCACCGGCGGGGAACGGGCAGTTCGTGCACCCGACAGCAGGCCTAGATGTGATGTCCGGGGACGTTGTTCCGGATTGACGTGATGTTGTGGGCCTGTCGTGCTGACAGGTGAAGGCCTCCGGTTGTGGAGTGGAGCTGTCTAGGAACCACTGCATCGACCGGAGGCCTTCATGTCCCACCCTAATGCCACTTTGACCCCGCGAACCCGGCTCCGGCTGGCGCGCCTGATCGTCGAGCAGGGCTGGGGACCGGCCGAGGCCGCAAAGATGTTCATGGTCGCGGTCACCACCGCCCGCAAGTGGGCCGAGCGCTACCGCACTGAGGGCGAGGCCGGGATGGCCGATCGCAGCTCACGCCCGCACCACAGCCCCGCCCGAACACCCGAACCCCTCGTCCGGCAGATCGTGCGGCTGCGCTGGCGACACCGGCTGGGCCCGGTCCAGATCGCCGGCCGGCTCGGGCTAGCCGCCTCGACGGTGCACGCGGTCCTGGTGCGCTGCCGGATCAACCGGCCCCGCCGCATCGACAGGGTCACCGGCGAACCCCTGCGCCGCTACGAACACCCCCACCCCGGCTCACTGATCCACGTCGACGTCACCACATTCGGCAACATCCCCGACGGCGGCGGCCACCGCTACGTCGGCCGCCAGCAAGGCGCCCGCAACAAACGAACCACCCCGAACCTGCCCCGCGGCAACGACTACAAACCCCGCACCGGCACCGCGTTCCTGCACACCGTCATCGACGACCACTCGCGCCTGGCCTACGCCGAAATCCACGCCGACGAAAAGACCCCGGCCGCCACCGCCGTCCTGCGCCGAGCCGTGGCCTGGTTCGCCGAGCACGGAGTCCACGTCGAACGCGTCCTCTCCGACAACGGCTCCGCCTACCGTTCCCACACCTACCGCGGCACCTGCACCGAACTCGGCATCACACCGAAACGCACCCGCCCCTACCGGCCACAAACCAACGGCAAGATCGAACGCTTCCACCGCACCCTCGCCGAAGGCTGGGCCTACGCCCGCTACTACCCCACCGAAACCGCACGCCGAGCAGCCCTACCAGGCTGGCTCCACTTCTACAATCACCACCGACCCCACTCATCCACCGGAGGCCAGCCACCCATCACCCGCCTGACCAACCTCCCTGGACATCACACCTAGAGCTGCGCACTCTCCAGCATTTCCACCACGCTGAGCACAGCGGCGGCCAGCACGCCCGCGGAACTGAGTCCGTGTTCCCAGCACGCCGCAGACCGCCGGGTGAGCGCGATCTCGAGTTCGGGGGCCAGCTCGGCCTGGTGCACCTTGCGGGCCTCCCGCTCGGCGAACCGCTCGTCGATGGCCAGCTCCGGACGACCAATGACGCGGCGCAGCAATTCGAACTGCTACTGCTTGTTGGCCGGATGTTCAGCTCGCCGTCCGCAGCGCGGAAAAGGTGCCGGACGAACAGGCCTTTGAGCGGTTCGTTTCAGGCCGTGCTGCTTGTTGACGAAAGCGCAACTGAACCGGGACCTCAGTTCAATATCACGAACGGACACGAGTCGCTTACTGCGTCTACACAAGGCGCGAGCGGTTCAGGCCGGTAGCTGCCAAAGCCGTACGGTGTTGTCTTCGCAGGCCGTGGCGAGGATCCGGCCATCCGGGCTGAGGGCGATCCCGTTGACGCCTGGTTGTGGCAGCAAGGCGGGTTTCTCGTCGGTCAGGCCGGTGATCTGCACGCCCCGCGCACCCCGCCCCCAGAAGGCGATCAGGGTCCCGCCATCGGGGCTGAGTGCGAGCTGCTCGTCCGAACTGATCTCGATCGTGTTCAGCGGCGGCCGGGTCTGGTTGTGGCTGCGGGTATCCCAGAAGCGGATACTGCCGGCGCCGCTCTACTGCCCCGCGGTCAGCAGCGTCCGGCCGTCTGGGCTGAACGTGAACACATCGAGCGAATCGACCGCCGCGCTGTCCGGGAGGGTGATCGGTGCACCCCGATGCGAGCGGGTGGCCGTGTCCCACAGCAGCACCGTGTCCGAGGTGGCGGTCGGGTCGCCGCCGCGGGTGGCGAAGGTGGCGCCGTCCGGGCTGAACACCACATCCGCGGCGTTGCCCTCACCGAAATCGGCGGTGCCGGTGAGCCGGCGGGCGGTCAGATCCCACAGGTAGACGAGCCCGCGATCACCGCTGGTCGCCAAGGTGCGGCCACCCGGCCCGAGCGTGTTCTGCCTGACCTCGTCCGCCGGATCGATGCCGGCGGTGAGCGGTTCACCGGCCGGGTTGCCGCTGCGGACGTCCCACCACCGCACGGTCGTCGCGGTTTCGTCGGACTGTGCGGTGACCAGGGCCGCACTGTCCGCGCTGAACACGAGGTCGAGAGCGGATTCCTGGTCCCCGAAGGGACCGAGGATCTGCCCGACCGGCTCCTGCGCCGCGACGTCCCACAGTTGCACGGTGCGGTCGGCGTTGACGACGGCCACGGTGCGCCCGTCCGGGCTGAACGTCACCGCCTCGGCGGGGGTGGCACCGGTCAGCGCCCCGGTCAGCGGGAACGGGGATGCCGGCGCCATCGATTCCGGGACGGCCGGGGTGATCGGCGGGACCGGCCAGAGCACCCAGGCCAGCACACCGGCGACAACCAGCGCGAGCGCCACCGCGGCGGGCCACCAGCGGCGGGTCCGTCCGGGTTGGACAGTCGTCCGCACCGCCGTCGGGGTGCGGTCCGGGAGGGCCTTCGTCGCGCCGGCGTCGGTGGCCAGGCGGGCGCTGCCGGACTGCCGCTCGGCGATCATGCGATGCACGGCGGCAGGCCAGGCTCGCGCGGCGGGGGCGATCTGACCGACCGAGCGCAGCACCTCGGCCGGGGTGGGGCGGGCGGCGGGGTCCTTGGCCAGGCACGGCTCGACGACGCGGCGCACCGCGGGCGGGAGCCGGTCCAGGTCCGGATCGGCCTGCGCGACGTTGATCAGCGTCTGCAGGGTCGCCGTCGCGGTGAACGGGCTCGCGCCGGTGCAGGCCGCGGCCACCACCGAGCCGAGGGCGAACACGTCACCGGCGGCGGTGACGTGTTCGCCGCGTGCCTGTTCCGGCGACATGAACGCGGGTGAGCCGATCAGCCAGCCGGAGCGGGTCAGCTCCCGGCCACGGGTGTCGGCCGCGCGGGCGATACCGAAGTCGATCACGCGGACGCCGTCGTCGGCGAGCAGCACGTTGGAGGGCTTGAGATCCCGGTGCACCACACCGGCCTGGTGGATCTGCACCAGCGCCGACGCGAGCCCGGCGGCCAGGCGCAGCACCGGTTCCTCCGGCAGGGCGCCAGTCGCGGACAGGACCTCCTGCAACGACGGCGCGGGCACGAACACCGACGCCAGCCACGGGGTGGGGGCATCCGGGTCGGCGTCCACGACGGCCGCGGTGTAGGCGCCCGACACCGCACGCGAGGCTTCGATCTCACGGCGGAAGCGCGCCCGGAACCCGTCGTCCTCGGCGAACTGCTCGTGCACCAGCTTGAGCGCGAACAACCGCCCGTCCGCGCCATGGCCCAGCAGCACGCGCCCCATCCCGCCGCGTCCCAGCTCGGCGAACACCCGGTACGGCCCCACCCACGCCGGCGCGACGGGTGTCACCGCCGTCCGGACCCCGTCCCCTGCCATCGCGCGGAGGCTAAGCGGCGGCGGTGAAGTATCGATGAAACCGCGGGTCAGGCCCGGTCGTTCAGACGGCTCCCTCCTCGCGCAGCCGGGTGATTTCAGCGTCGTTGTAACCGAGTTCGGTGAGGACCTCGGCGGTGTGCTGGCCGAGTTCCGGTGGTGGCAGCACAGGTGCGCTGGGGCGGCCGTCGACGTGGATGCCGTGTCCCAGCACGCGCAGCGGGCCGGGTGCGGCCTCGGCGGGGAACGGCAGTTCGTGCACCAGGCCACGCGCCTGGATCTGGGCGCTGTCCAGCATTTCCGGCACGCTGAGCACGGCCGCGGCCGGTACCCCCGCCGTGCTCAGCCGCTCCTCCCAGTGCGCCGCGCTGTGCCGGGTGAGGGCGACCTCGAGTTCGGCGGTCAGCTGGGCGCGGTGGGTCTTGCGTGCCTCCCGTTCGGCGAACCTCGGGTCCCGGGCCAGTTCCGGGCGGCCGACGACGCGGCACAGCAGTTCGAACTGCTCCTGCTTGTTGGCGGCGATGTTCAGCTCGCCGTCAGCGGTGCGGAAGGTGCCCGACGGCGCCGCGGTGCCGTTGTTGTTGCCGAGCGGGCGCGGGGACTGGCCGGCGATCAGGTGGTTCGACACCACCCAGCCCATCGCGGTGACCGCGGTCTCCAGCATCGAAACGTCGATCATGCAGCCGGTGCCGGTGCGCTCGCGGCCCAGCAGCGCCGACGAAATCGCGAACGCCGCGGCGAGCCCGCCGAGGGTGTCCGCGATCGGGTAACCCGCGCGCAGCGGGGCCGTCTCCGGGGTGCCGGTCACGCTCATCATGCCCGAGCTGCCCTGGATGATCTGGTCGTAGGCGGGTTTCGCGCGCAGCGGGCCGGTCTGGCCGAACCCGGAGATGGCGCAGTAGACCAGGCGGGGGTTGAGCCGCCGCAACTCCGGCCAGCCGAAGCCGAGCCGGTCCAGCACGCCGGGCCGGAAGTTCTCGCACAGCACGTCCGCGCCGGCCACCAGCCGGCGCAGGACTTCCTTGCCCCGCGCGGATTTCAGGTTGAGCGTGAGCGAGCGCTTCTGCGCGTTCTGCGCCAGGAACGAGGCGCCGAGCCCCGCCCGGTTCAGCTCGGCCGAGGCGCCGAGCTGCCGGGCGAGGTCGCCACCACCGGGCAACTCGACCTTGATCACGTCCGCGCCGAGCAGCGCGAGCTGGTAGCCCGCGTACGGCCCGGCGAGCACGTTGGTCAGGTCCAGCACGCGGACCCCGGTGAGCGGGCGATCGGGGGTTTCCGTGGTCATACCACCGCTTTCTGTCGACGACGGGAGCGCAGGCGCGCGAACAGCAGGCCGGTGACACCGAGCACCAGCACGGCGTAGAGGCTGATCGAGATCGGGCTGGACACCAGCACCGCCGGATCGCCTTCGCTGACCGCCATCGCCCGCCGGAACTCGGTTTCGGCCAGCGGGCCGAGGATCACCGCGATCAGCACCGGCGCCACCGGCAGCCCGTACCGGCGCATCAGGAAGCCGAGCAGGCCGATGGCCAGCACCAGCACCAGGTCGAGGATCTTGCTGCTGGTGGCGTAGACCCCGAGCATGGCGAACACCGAGATGCCGGCGTAGAGGTAGTGCCGGGGCACCTTCAGCAGTTTCGCCCACAGCGGCGCGAACGGCAGGTTCAGCACCAGCAGCACGGCCATGCCGACGAAGAAGCTGGCCAGCAGCGCCCAGACCAGTTCGCTGGCGCGCTCGAACAGCAGCGGGCCCGGCTGCAGGCCGTACTGGCGGAAGGCGGCGAGCAGGATGGCCGCGGTGGCCGAGGTCGGCAACCCGAGCGCGAGCAGCGCGCCCATCGCGGTGCCCGCGGTGGCGTTGCCCGCCGCTTCGGGACCGGCGACGCCCTGGATGGCGCCGCGCCCGAACCGCGAATCCGGCCGCCGCGAAGCCAGCCTGCGCTCGGTGCCGTAGGCGAGGAAGGTGGGCACCTCCGAACCGCCGACCGGGATGATGCCGAACGGCACGCCGATCGCGGTGCCCCGCAGCCAGGCTGGCAGCGCGAGCCGGAACTCGCGGCGCGACAACCACAACCGGCCGGTGGACGGCAGTACGCGAGTGTCCTCCTTGGTCCCGCGACGCGCGGCCACGGCGAGCACTTCACCGAGTGCGAGCAGCCCGACGGTGATCACCACGATGTCGATGCCGTCGAACAGTTCGGGCAGGCCGCCGGTGAACCGGGCCGCGCCGGAAATGCCGTCGATGCCGACCAGCGCGATCGCCAGCCCGAACACCAGCGCGGCCAGCCCGCGCAGCACCGACTCGCTGACCACGGCCGAGATCGCCACGAAGGCGAACAACGCCAGCGCCAGGTATTCGGCCGGCCCGAACAGCGTGGCCAGTTCCGCCAGCGACGGCGCGAAGAACACCACGAGCAGCGAAGCGACCACACCGCCGGCGAAGGCGCCGATCGCCGAGGTCGCCAGTGCCTGCGCGGCCCGCCCGTCCTTGGCCATGCGGTGACCTTCGATCGAACCGGCGATCGCGGTGCTGTTGCCGGGCGTGTTCATCAGGATGCCGGAGATCGAATCGCCGAACAGCCCGCCGAAGAGCACCCCGGAGAACATGATGAACGCGCCGATCGGATCGAGCGAGAAGGTCACCGGCAGCAGCAGCGCCACCGCCATCGCCGAGCCGAGGCCGGGCAGCACGCCGACGGCGGTGCCGAGCACCGCGCCGACCAGCACCCACAGCAGGTTCATCGGGGTGAGCACGGTGAGGAAGCCCTCGCCGAGGTGGACCAGTGACTCCATCAGAACACTCCCGCCAGCAGCCCGGGGGGCAGGTTGAGGCCGAGACCGGCCGAGAAGGCCAGCTGGACCGCCGAGGAGATGGCGATCGACAGCACCGCGTCGAACGCGGGCCGCCTGCTGCCGAGCGCACGAGCGACGCCCCAGAACAGCAGCGCGCCGGAGAGCAACCAGCCGAGCGGATCGAGTGCCGCGATGAACACCACGAGGGTGCCGACCGCCCCGGCCAGTGCCCGGTGGTTGCTGCGGATACGGGTTTTGTCACCGTCACCGGTTTCGGCGGGTTCGGGCCGCCGGAGCACGTCGATGCCCAGCAGTACGGCAAAAACCACGCAGGCGACAGCGACCACCGCCGGGAACAGCCGCGGCCCGGGGGCGGCGGCGCTGCTCGGCACCTCCATGGTGAGCGTGCCCGCGGTGAGCGCGATTCCGGTGCACAGCAACAGGACCGGCACCACGAGGCCGGTGCGGCGGCGCAGATAGCCGCCGGAGTCGGTGGTGGTCACAGGCCCAGCTCCTCGATGATCGCGTCGACCCTGGCCTGGTCCTCGCGGATGAACGCGGTGAACTCGTCGCCGGTGAGCAGGCTGCTCGCCCACTTGTTGCGGCCGAGCGCGTCGGCCCACTCGGGCGAGTCCGCCATGTCCTCGACGACCGAGATCAGTTCGCGGCGCTGTTCGGCGGTGATGCCCGGCGGGGCGACCAGTCCGCGCCAGTTCGGCAGCGCGACGTCGATGCCCTGCTGGCGGAAGGTGGGCGTGTCGATCCCCGGCACCGGCGCGGTCGCCGAAACGGCCAGCGCGCGCAGCCTGCCCGCCTCGATCTGGTCGCGGAATTCGTTGTAACCGCTGATGCCGATCTCGACGGTGTTCGACAGCAGCGCGGTGAGCACCTCGCCGCCACCGGCGAAGGACACATAGTTCAGCTGTCCGGGGTCGATGCCGGCGGCACGTGCGGTGAGCCCGGCCAGCAGGTGGTCGGTGCCGCCGAGCCCGCCGCCGCCGACCGCGTGCGCGCGCGGGTTCTCGCGCCAGACCCGCAGGAAGTCCTCCAGCGTCCGGTACGGCGAGGCGGCCGGGACGATGATCACCTCGTAGTCCTCGGCGAGCCGCGCGATCGGCGTGGTGTCGAGCAGGCCGACCGGCGAGCGGTTCGCGGTGATCGCGCCCTCCATCACGGTGCCGGTCATCATCAGCTGGCTCGGATCGGGGCCGATCTCGGTGAACTGCCCGAGCCCGATCGTGCCGCCGGCGCCGGGCACGTTGACCACCTGGACGTTGTTCACGATCGACGCGCCGCGCAGGGCCTGCTGGAACTCGCGGGCCGCGAGGTCCCAGCCGCCGCCGGGCGCGGCCGGCGCCATGATCGTCAGCTTCGACCTGGGCGTCGCGCCCGAGGTCGACCGGCCGGCGTCCACCGCGGCGAACCCCGCGAGCACCAGCGTGCTCACCGCGCCGAGCACACCGAGCGCGAGTCGTTTGCTGCGCACACGATCACTCCCTTGTGATCCGGGATGTCCACCTAGTGGACAATAATGACCGCCTGATGGTAGACATGGATCCGGAGCGGACGCAATGCCCGCGCGGTGCGAGGCGAAGGGATCGGGCGCATGAAGTCGGTCGAAGCGGACGGCGAAGGCGGTGGCATCCGCGCGGTGAGCCGCGCCTGGCGGGTGCTGCGGGCGTTCTCGCCGGAGCACATGTCGCTGAGCGTCGCCGAACTCGTGCGGGAGACCGGCCTGCCGCGGACCACGGTGCTGCGGCTGGTGGACACCCTGGCCGCGGAAGGGCTGCTGGAAACCGCTGCCGACGGGCACGTCCGCGTCGGCACCAGCCTGATCGGCTTCGCGGCCTTCGCCGAAGCCGCCTGGACCGTGCCGGAGGCGTCGCTGGCGCGGATGCGCGAGCTCGCCGCCGAAACCGGCGAGACGGTCAGCCTGTACGTGCGCAAGGGCCTGTCCCGCGTGGTGATCGGCCAGGCGCCGAGCCCGAACACGCTGCGCCACGTCGTGCAGCCGGGTGACGAACTGCCGTTGTCGGCGGGCGCCGCCGCGCACGTCCTGCTCAGCCTCGAACCGGCGGACGGCCGCGACGAACTGATCACCCAGGTCGCCCGCGACGACGCCGCGCCGTTGCGGGCCGGGGTCGAGACCGCCACCGAGGCGGGCTGGAGCGTTTCGCACGGCCAGCGCGAACCCGGCAACAGCGGGCTCGCCGTGCCCATCCCGTTCGCTCCCGAGGCCGGGCGCGTCCCGGCGCGGCCGGTCGTGCTCGCGCTCGGCGGGCCGACCGTGCGCTTCACCGAAGACCGGATCCCCGGCTTCGTCACCGCCGTCCGCCGGTGCGCCGAGGACCTGGCGCGCACCGGCGTACCACCGGCGCTCTACTGAAACCCCCCGCCCCCGGAACCCCGAGGAGGATCGTGGACTCCCCTGCCGACTACCCGGCCCCGGCCGCGCTTCCGGTCGCCACCGTGTCCGACGCGATGGACCGGTTCGGCGTCGCCGCCGGTATCCGTCCACTGTGGCCTGGCGCGGTGCTGTCCGGCCCGGCCTGCACGGTGTGGACCCGGCCCGGTGACAACCAGGGCCTGCACGCGGCCTTCGAAACCATCCGCCGCGGTGAGGTGCTGGTGGTCAACGGCGGCGGGGACGAGACCAGGGCGCTGATCGGGGAGCTGGTGGCGCAGAAGGCCAAGGCGCTGGCGGTCGGCGGCATCGTGCTCGACGGCGCGGCCAGGGACGTGACCGAACTGGCCGCGCTCGGTGTGCCGGTGTTCGCGCGAGCGGTCACCCCGGCCGGACCGTGGAAGACCGGGCCGTACCGGATCGGCGGCACGATCGCGATCGGTGGTGTGCCGGTGCGCCAGGGCGACTGGGTGCTCGGAGACGACGACGGGGTCGCCGTGGTGCCCGCGGAGCGGGTCGGCGACGTGGTCCGCGCGGCGCACCGGCTCCTCGAAGGGGAAGCCGAGCGGCGCGCGGCCAACCAGCGGCTGGTGCCGCGTGGCTGACCTCCCCGTCGTCTGGATCCCGCGGCCGGTGCACGACGACGCGCTGGCTTTGCTGCGCGAGCACACCGACGTCCGGCTCGGCTACGGTGACGCGGCCACGACGTTCGACCGCGTCGCCGACCGCGTCTCGGCGATCCTGCTGCGCACCGTCCGCGTCGACGGTGACATGATGCGCCGCGCGCCCGCGTTGCGCGTGATCGCGCGGCACGGCGTCGGCGTGGACACGATCGACGTGGACACCGCACGGGAACGCGGGATCGCCGTCACCACCACACCGACGGCCAACACGCAGTCGGTCGCCGAGCACACCATCGCACTGCTGCTCGCCGTCCGCCGGGGAATCGGCGTGGCGGCACGCGGCGCCGGCTCCCGCGACAGGATCCGCGGCCGGGAACTGGCCGGCTCGACGCTGGGCCTGATCGGCTGCGGCAGGATCGCGTCGCGCGTGGCACACATCGCGCGGCACGGGTTCGGCATGCGCGTGCTGGCCTACGACCCGATGCTGACCGGCGAGCAGATCACCGCCGCCGGGGCGGAACCCCTGCCGCTGGACGAACTCCTGCCGCTGTCCCACGCGCTCAGCCTGCACGTGCCACTGGTCACCGGCACGCGGAACCTGATCGGGCTGCGTGAACTGCTGGCGATGCCACCGGGCGGGGTGGTGCTGAACACCTCGCGCGGCGGCACCTTGGACGAGGACGCGCTGCTTTCCGTGCTGCGCCAAGGACATCTGGCCGGTGCCGGGCTCGACGTCACGGTGGTCGAACCACTGCCGGCCGACCACCCGCTGCGTGGTGACCCGTCGGTGGTGATCACCCCGCATGTCGGCGCGCAGACCGCGGAAGCGTTGCGCCGCATGGCCATCGAAGCCGCGCGGCACATCCTCGACCACCTTTCCCGAGCCGAACAGGAGCCGGTGCGATGAACCGCGGATCGCGGAAAACCGAGATCGACGTGC
The DNA here is from genome assembly GCF_003312875.1 of Amycolatopsis albispora. Taxonomy (NCBI): domain Bacteria; kingdom Bacillati; phylum Actinomycetota; class Actinomycetes; order Pseudonocardiales; family Pseudonocardiaceae; genus Amycolatopsis; species Amycolatopsis albispora. Next base: position 405,643 of record NZ_CP015163.1, on the reverse strand, counting down.
TGGTCAGCGAAGTAGGCCCGCGCGACGGACTGCAGAGCGTGGACCGGACCATGCCGACCGCGGTCAAGCAGCGGTGGATCACCGCGCTGGCCGGATCGGGGCTGCGTGAGATCGAGGTCGGCTCGTTCGTCTCGCCAAAACGCCTGCCGCAGCTCGCCGACACCGCCGACGTGGTCGCGCACGCGCTGACCATTCCCGATCTCACCGTGCTGGCGCTGGTGCCGAACCTGGTGGGCGCGCGGAACGCCGTCGCCGCCGGGACGCGGGCGCTCACCATGCCGTTGTCCGCTTCCCGCGCGCACAGCCAGAACAACATCGGGATGACCCCGGAACAGGCGCTCGAGCAGGTCGGCCTGGTGTGCGAGCTGAAGGCCGCAACGCCGGGACTTTCGGTCGAGGTGGGGATTTCCACCGCTTTCGGCTGCACGCTGGAAGGGCCGGTGGACGAGGATTGGGTGATCGAGCTGGCCGTGCGCGCCGCCGGGCGGGGCGCGGACTCGGTGGGGCTCTCGGACACCACCGGTTACGCGAACCCGGCCCAGGTGCGGCGGCTGTTCACCAGGCTCCGCGCCGAACTCGGCGACCGGGCGGGCGGGGCGCACCTGCACAACACCCGCGGCCAGGGCCTGGCGAACGTGGTGGCCGCGCTGGACGCCGGGGTCACCACCTTCGACTCCTCACAGGGCGGCCTCGGCGGCTGCCCCTACGCGCCGGGCGCCAGCGGAAACATCGTCACCGAGGACCTGGTGTTCCTGCTCGAATCAATGGGCCTGCGCACCGGGGTGGACATCGAAGCTCTCGTCGCCGCCCGCACCATCATCGGCGACGGGCTCCCCGGTGAGCAGCTGTACGGGCACGTCCCGGACGCCGGGCTGACCAAAGGTTTCCAGTACGCGAAGGTGGACTGATGCTTTTGCCAGACGACATCGCCGCCCGTACCGAACGAGCCACCCGCGCCGCCGCCGGCGCGGCGCGGGAACTCGGGGGTGACGGTGACCGAGCCCAGGGCCATCTACGACGTGTTCTCCGTGACATCGGCCTGCGTGTCGCCGAACTGCGGCCGAGCGTGCGTGCCGCCCTGCAGAACGCCGAATTCCGGCAAAGCCTCACCCTCGACGCCGTCAACCGGCGCGGCCGCACCATCACGCTGCGCCTGCAGTGCGGTTCACTGCAGAATCCCGGCGGGGAGATCCGCGGTGTGATCCTGCTGATGGACGGCGAACCGCCGGCACTGGACGGTTAGGCGTCCGCCGATTTTTCGACGCCGACCGTGCTCAGGTGCCCGCGCAGGTATTCGGCGGCCTCCTCGCGCCGGTTGGCCAGGAGCAGGTCGGCGATGTCGAGGTGTTCCCGGCACCGGGTGAGGGCCCGGTCGCGTGGCAGTGAGCGCCGGTACTCGATGAGGCGGCGCAGCCGGTTGACACGGCGCAGGGAGTCGATGAAGAACGTGTTGCGGCCGCACTCGATGATCGCCTCGTGGAAGGCGGTGTTGAGGTCGAACAGCTCGGCGTTGCTCACCGTGTGCACGTCGCCGTCGACGAGTTTTTGCTGCTGCGCCCGGACTTTCTCGATGGCCGCGCGGTCGAGTTCGAAGGTGGGTTCGAGGATCGAGGCGGGCTCGATGACCACCCGGAAGCGGTAACTGTCCTGATAGGACCGCAACGAGGTGAGCGTGGGCTGGAACTGCCAGCCGTAGCCGGGCAGCCGCTCGATCCAGCCTTCGGCGTTGATGCGGCGGAGCAGACCGGCGAGCTGAGCCGGGGTGAGCCCGTAGTCGCGGGTGAGCCGGTTCTCGGTGACGCGGTCGGGCAGCTTGCCGTCGAGCCGGTCGGCGGCGACACGCAGGTACAGGGCGTCTTCCGCGTCCCGGTCGACGGGCAGCTCGGTGAGCTTGTCCGCGGTACGCAGCACGGTGTAGCCGCCCTTGTCGCCGATCCCGACGATGCCGTCGTCGGCGAGCAGGCGCAGTGCGCTGCGCACCGGGGAGCGGGAGACGTTCAGCTGTTCGGCGAGGGTGCGCTCGACCAGGCGGGTGCCCGCCGGGGCTTGCCCGGAGCGGATCCGCTCGACGATGCGCGCCGCGATCTGGCGGGTGAGCGGGGTCGGCGGCATGGCCGGGAGCTTACCCGCGCCGCTCAGCCCGGCAGCACGTCGTGCACGTGTTCGACCTGGGGCGGGGCGGCGAAGAACGGCCCGGCCAGCTCCCGCCACCTGGCGAACGCCGCCGAGCCGCGGAAGGTCACCGTGTGGTGCTCGACGGTCTCCCACTCGACCAGCAGGCGGTAGCGCTGGGGGAACTCGACGCTCCGGCGGAGGCGGACGCCGTGGCAGCCCTCGGCGGCTTCGAACAGCGGCACCGCGGTGGCGACCGCCTTCTCGAAGTCGGCTTCCTGGCCGGGGTGGACCTCGATGAGCGCGATTTCGGTGACCAAAGTCATCACGGTGTGGCCTTTCTACAGGGTGATGGCGCCGGTGAGCAGGACAAAGCCGACCATCGCCAGCGAGGCGACGGTGACCGGGACGAGCGCGAACCGCTGGAACTCGCCGAGGTCCTTCTTGACCAGCCCGAGCAGCACCCACAGCGGGGCGGAGGCGGGGCCGATGGAGTGCAGCATCTGTCCGGCGACCCCGGCCCGCGCGATCTCGTAGGCCGGGATGCCGTGCTGCGCGGCGGATTCGGCGAGCACCGGCAGCACGCCGAAGAAGTAGGCGTCGTTGGACATGAAAAAGCTCAGCGGGAGCCCGATCAGCGCGGTGAACAGCGGGATGAGGTTGCCCAGCGCATCCGGCACGGCGGCGAGCAGGGTGGTCGCCATCGCGTCCACCATGCCGGTCTCGGACAGGATGCCGGTGAAGATCCCGGCGGCCAGCACCAGCATGACCACCGGGACCGCGCTGGCGGCGTGGCGCTTGACGACCTCGCCCTGCTCGGCCACCCGCGGGTGGTTGACCAGCAGCGCCAGCACAAAACCGCCCATGAACAGGGTGACCAGCGGGGCGACACCGGCCACGAGCAGCACCAGCAGGGCCACGGTGAGCCCGGCGTTGACCCACAGCCGCCAGTTCCGCAGCGCGGCGCGGTCGGATTCGCGGTTGGCGATCTCGGCGGCGACGTCGGCGATCACCTGCGGATCGATCCGCCGCCGCTGCCGCCGCCCGAGCAGGTAGGCCACCCCGACGATGAACGCGGAGGTGAGCAGCAGCGACGGGATGAGCGGCACGAAGTACTCGGCGGCGTCGAGGTGCAGCACGCTGATGGCGCGGGTGGCGGCCCCGCCCCAGGGCGTGGCGCCGGAGATCGCGCCCAGCGCCATGGTCGCGATCGCGGCGATCACCAGCGGGTTCATCCCGATGCGGCGGTAGATCGGCAGGAAGGCCGAGCAGATGATCATGTAGCTGGTGGTGCCGTCGCCGTCGAGCGCGACCAGTAGCGCCAGCACCGCGGTGCCCACGCAGATGCGCACCGGGTCCCCTTTGGACAGCCGGATGATGCCGTTCGAGATGGGGTCGAACAGCTTGGCGTCCATCATCACGCCGAAGTAGAGCACGGCGAACAGCAGCAGCACGCCGGTCGGGGCCACGGTTTCGATGCCCTCGATGGCCATGTCACCGAGGTCGGCCCCGCGACCGGCGATGACGGCGAACAGCACCGGCGCGGCGATGATCGCGACGAAGGCGGTGGCGTACTTGCGCATGACGAGCACCATGAAGGTGCCCAGGGTGAGAAAACCCAGCGTAGCGAGCATCGTTGCTTCTCCACTTTTCGGGCAGGCCGGTGGCCGGGGTGACCACGCGTGGTCACCCCGGTGCGGGTGAGGGGTCAGGACCGGTGGTGCTCGGCGTCGACGCGGGTGGTCACGCCGGTTTCCACGATCGTGCGGGTGGCCTCGACCGAGGCGTAGGTCCACAGGATCCGCATCGGCTCGGTGGCACTGGCGTTGCGGAAGCGGTGGGGCACCCCGGCGTCGACGTAGGTGGTGTCGAAGGTGGTGAGCCGGTGTTCGGTGCCGTCGATCTCCACCACCGCGTCGCCTTGGAGAATGACGACGCTTTCGGGGCAGTTGTGGGTGTGCAGCGGGATTCCGGCACCACCCTCGAACAGGGTCTGTCCATTGAGGAACACCGTGGCGCCGCGGGCCCGGGTGACCAGCGGGATGGTGGCGGCGCCACCACCGCGGGAGAAGGCGGTCAGCTCGGCCGGGCGCAGCACGGCGGCTTCGAAGCACATCAGGGGTTCACCGGTCCGATCCACAGGGTCTTGAGGTTGACGAACTCGCGGATGCCGTCGGCACCCAGTTCCCGGCCGTAGCCGGACTTCTTGATGCCGCCGAAGGGCAGGCGGGCGTCGGAGGCGACCATGCCGTTGACAAACACGGCTCCGGCGTCGATGGTGCGGGCCAGCTCGCGGGCGCGCTCGACGTCGGCGGTCCACAGTGCCGCGCCCAGGCCGAATTCGGTCTGGTTGGCCAAGGTGATGGCCTCCTCGGTCCCCGCGGCGCGGGTGATCGCGGCGACCGGGCCGAAGGTTTCCTCGTCGAAGGCGGCCATGCCGGGCGTGACGTGGTCGAGCACGGTGGCCGGGTAGAAGAATCCAGGCCCGGCCACGGGTTCGCCGCCGGTGCGCACCACGGCTCCGGCTTCGGCGGTGCGGCGGACCTGGTCGTGCAGTGCCGCGCGCAGGTTGGCGCGGGCCATCGGGCCGATCGTGGTGTCCCGTTCGGCGGGGTCGCCGAGCTTGAGCGCGGTGGCCGCTTCGGTGAACGCGGCGGTGAACTCGTCGGCCACCGCCTCGTCCACGATGAACCGCTTGGCGTTGACGCAGGACTGCCCGACGTTGACAAAGCGCGCCTTGACCGCGGTCCGCGCCGCCGCGGGCACGTCCGCGTCGGCGAGCACGATGAACGGGTCCGAGCCGCCGAGTTCGAGCACCTGCTTCTTCAGCGCGGCACCGGCCTGCGCGGCGACGATGGCGCCGACCTCGGTGGAGCCGGTGAGGGTGACCGCGGCGATCCGGTCGTCGGCGATCAGCCCGGCGACCGCCGGCACTTCGACCAGCACCGTGCGGAACAGGCCCTCCGGCGCGCCGGCCGCGCGGACCACCTCTTCGACCGCGAGCGCGCACTGCGGAACGTTGTTGGCGTGCTTGAGGATCGCGCCGTTGCCCGCGGCGAAGGCCGGGGCGGCGAACCGGAAGAACTGCCAGAACGGGTAGTTCCACGGCATCACCGCGAGCACCACGCCCAGCGGGTCGTGCACGATCGCGGACTCGGTGGCGTTCGACGGCACCGGGCGGTCGGCGAGATAGGCCGGGGCGTGCTCGGCGTAGTGCTCGCAGGTCACCGCGCACTTCTCGATCTCGGCTTCGGCCTCGGTGATCGGCTTGCCCATTTCGGCGGTGATCAGCCGGGCGTACCGCGGCTTGCCCTCCCGCAGCACCCGGGCCAGCTCGCGGAGCAGCCCGGTCCGCTCGGTCACCGGGCGGGCCCGCCAGCGCCGTTGCGCGGCCACGGCGGCGTCCAGCGCGGCGTCCACTTCGGACTCGGTGTGCGGGGTGAACCGCGCCAGCTCGTGTTCGGTGGCCGGATTGATGGAGACGATCATCAGGCACCCGCCTTCTCGAGCGTTTCCCGTACCGCGGCGGCAAAAGCGGCGGTGCCGAGCGTGCCGCCGACGTCCCGCGTGCGGGTGGCCGGATCGGCGAGCACCCGGTCGACCGCGGTGCCGATCAGCTCCGCGGCCCGGATCAGCGCGGGCCGGTCGTGCCGGCGGCCGAGCCAGTCGAGCAGCATCGCCCCGGACAGGATCAGCGAGGTCGGATTGGCCACGCCCCGCCCGGCGATGTCCGGCGCGGAGCCGTGCTGGGCCTGGCCCACGCAGATGGTGTGCCCGGCGTTGATCGAGCCGCCGAGCCCGAGGCTGCCGGAGAGCTCCGAGGCCTCGTCGGACAGGATGTCGCCGAACATGTTGGTGGTGACCACCACGTCGAAGGTGCGCGGCCGCCGGATGAGCAGGGCGGCCGCCGCGTCGACGATCAGCTCCTCGAGCTCGACGCCGGGGAACTCGGCGGCGACCTTGCGGACCGCACGCAGGAACAGCCCGTCGGACAGCTTCACCACATTGGCCTTGTGCACCGCGGTGACCTTCCGGCGGCGCCTGGCGGCCAGCTCGAAGGCCGCGCGCGCGACCCGCTCGCACGCCTTCGCGCTGACCTTGCGCATCGAGATGGCCAGGTCCTCGGTGGGCATGAACTCGCCGCTGCCGGCGTGCATGTTCCGGTCGGAGTAGAAGCCCTCGGTGTTCTCGCGGACGATCACCAGGTCCATCGGCTGCCGCAGGATCGACAGCCCGGCGTGGGACCGGCACGGCCGCACGTTGGCGAACAGGTCGAACACCTTGCGCAGCTCGGCCGACGGATTGATGCCGCCATCCGCACGCGGCGGGTACTCGTAGTGCGACACCGGCCCGAGCAGCACTCCGTCGGCCAGGGGAACGCGGTCGAGCACCTCGGCGGGCAGCGTGGTGCCGCGCTCCGCCAGCGCCTTCAGGCCGATGTCCCGGCTGTCGAACTCGAGGCCGAGGTCCAGGAGCCGGTCCGCGGCGGTGAGCACGCCGAGGCAGGCCTCGGTGATCTCGGGACCGATCCCGTCTCCGGGCAGGACAAGGATTTCCACTGAAGTCTTCCTTCCGATCGCGTGCGGCGCGGTCGCCGCCGGGCGCGCACCGCCTGCGAGGGACCCTAGAACGCGGGTTGGTATTTTGCAATCCCAATATACCAACTGGCTTCAGCTCGGCAGGTCGAGCGTGATGCCGCTGGAGGCCGCCAGCTCGCGCAGTTCGGCCAGCGTTGCCGCGGGCAGGGCGACCTCACGTGCCCGGTTCTCGATTTCGCCCGGGTAGAACACCTCCGTGGCGCCCTGGGCGAGCGGCACGCTTTTGGTGGTGGCGATGAGGTCGTCGACGCGGCGGCCGAACTCCTCCGGCTCCAGCACCGCGTCGATGCGCAGCGCGAGAACCAGGTGCCCGCACCCCGAACGCCGGTCCGGCACGTACGGCCCGGTCACGCCGGTGCCGTAGGAACTGCCGGTGAGCACGCCGGAAAGCACGTCCATCAGGAACGAGATGGCGTAACCCTTGTGCCCGGCCATCGGGGCGAGAACGCCGTCGATCGCGGCGCGCGGATCGGTGGTGGGCACGCCGTCCGCGTCGATCGCCCAAGTGTCCGGAATGGACTCTCCCCGCCGGAGCGCGGCGTAGATCTTTCCCCGCGCCACCCCGGTGTTCGCGATGTCGAGCACCACGGGACCGTGCGAGCCGCCCGGGGTGGCGATCGACCACGGATTGGCGCCGACGGTTTTCTCCCGGCCACCCCACGGCGCCATCGCGGGACTGCCGTTGGTGGTCAGGATGCCGGCACAACCTTCGGCGGCGATCCGGCGGGTCCAGTAGGCGGCGGTGCCGAAGTGGTTGCTGTTGCGCACCGCGACCACCCCGGCGCCGTGCTCGGCCGCCCGTTCCACGGCGAGCGCGCAGGCTCGGTCGGCGACCACCTGACCGATGCCATCGGCACCGTCGAGCACCGCCACCGCGCCGAATCCGCCGGCCAGCCGTGGTTCGGTGACCGCCCGCATGACCCCGGAGCGCAGCCGGGCGACGTACCAGCCCAGGCGCAGCATGCCGTGGGAGGCGTGGCCCCACCGGTCGGCGGTGACCAGGCTGTCGCTCACCAGCTCGGCGTCGGCACGCGGAACTCCCTCGGCGGCCAGGATCCGGGTGCCCGCGTCCTTGAGCGCCGCGGGATCGATCGGGATCATCGGTGCTTCCCTTCGGTGGCCAGGAGATCGCGCAGCACAAACGGCAGGATTCCGCCGTGGCGGTGGTATTCCTGCTCCCGCACGGTGTCGAGCCGCACGATCGCCTCGAACACGCGCCCACCGGCTTCGATGGTGACCGTTTCGGGGTAGTGGCCCGGTTCGGCTCCGGCGAGGCCGCGGATGTCGAAGGTCTCGTGCCCGGTGAGCCCGAGCGTTCCGGCGGACTGCCCCGGCGCGAACTGCAGTGGCAGCACGCCCATGCCGATCAGGTTCGACCGGTGGATCCGCTCGAACGACTCGGCCAGCACGGCCCGCACCCCCAGCAGCGCGGGCCCCTTGGCCGCCCAGTCGCGCGAGGACCCGCTGCCGTAGTCGCGGCCCGCCAGCACCACCAGCGGCATGCCCTCGGCCCGGTGCGCGAGCGCGGCGTCGTAGACGCTGGTCACGTCACCGCCGGGGTCGATCGTGACACCACCCTCGCGCCCGGGGACGAGCTGGTTGCGCAGCCGGACGTTGGCGAAGCAGCCGCGCATCATCACCTCGTGGTTGCCGCGGCGGGAGGCGTAGGTGTTCAGCTCGAACCGGGTGACGCCCAACCGGCCGAGATGCTGGCCGGCGGGTGTGCCGGGCGGGATCGCCCCGGCCGGCGACACGTGGTCGGTGGTGACCGAGTCGCCGAGCTTGACCAGCACGCGGGCGCCAAGAATGTCCTCGACGCGACCGGGTGCCGCGGTCATCCCGTCCAGGTAGGGCGGTCGCCGGAGGTACGTGGAGCGCTCGTCCCACGCGAAGGTCTCCCCGCCGGGCACGTCCAGGCGATGCCAGCGGTCGTCCCCGGCGAACACGTCGCGGTAGACCTCGGTGAACATGTCCGGCCGCAGGCTGCCGCCGACCACCTCGCGGACCTGCGCGGACGACGGCCAGATGTCGCGCAGGTACACCGGGTCGCCGTGTGGGCCGGTGCCCAGCGGCTCGGTGAGCGGGTCGAGGTCCATCGTGCCCGCGAGCGCGTAGGCGACCACGAGCGGTGGTGAAGCCAGGTAGTTCAGCCGGACGTCGGGATTGATGCGGCCGTCGAAGTTGCGGTTGCCGGACAGCACCGCGGCCACCGCCAGGCCGTGCTCCTCGACCGCGGCGGTCACCTCGTCGATCAGCGGACCGGAGGCGCCGATGCAGGTCATGCAGCCGAATCCGGTGAGGTGGAAGCCGAGTTCGGCCAGGTACGGCGTCAGCCCGGCCTTGCCGAGGTAGTCGGTGGCCACCCGCGAGCCCGGCGACAGGGTGGTCTTGACCCACGGCTTGCTGCGCAGCCCGGCCTCGACGGCGTTGCGGGCCAGCAGTCCCGCCGCCACCATCACCGCCGGGTTGGAGGTGTTGGTGCACGAGGTGATCGCCGCGATGGCGACCGTGCCGTTGCCGAGGCGGTGCTCGCGGCCGCCGAGCCGGACCGGCACCGGATCCCGGGGCGGCAGGCCCAGCTCAGTCACCGCCCGCCGGAAGCCCGCTTTCGCCGCGTCGAGCCGTACCCGGTCCTGCGGTCGCCGTGGACCGGCCAGGGACGGCACGATCGTGCCCAGGTCGAGTTCGATGGTCTCGGAGTAGGCGGTCGCCCGCTCCGGCTCGTGCCAGAGCCCTTGTTCCTTCGCGTACGCCTCGACCAGTGCCACCCGATCCGGTGACCGCCCGCTGAACCGCAGGTAACGCAGTGTTTCCTCGTCGATCGGGAAGTAGGCGCAGGTGGAGCCGAACTCGGGGCTCATGTTGGCGATGGTGGCCCGGTCGGCCAGCCCGATCGCGGCCACGCCCGGCCCGGAGAACTCGACGAACTTGCCGACCACGCCGTGGGCGCGCATCAGCTCGGTGATGGTCAGCACCAGGTCGGTCGCGGTCGCGCCGTCCGGCAGTTCGCCGTGCAGGCGGACCCCGACCACGGGCGGGATCAGCATGGTCAGCGACTGGCCGAGCATGGCGGCTTCGGCCTCGATGCCGCCGATGCCCCAGCCGAGCACGCCGAGCCCGTTGACCATCGTGGTGTGCGAGTCGGTGCCGAGGCAGAGGTCCGGGTATGCCCAGCCGTCCGCGGTCATCACCACGCGCGCGAGGTGCTCGAGATTGACCTGGTGCATGATGCCGGTGCCCGGCGGCACCACCGCGAAGTTCTCCAGATTCTGCTGGCCCCACTTGAGAAAGCGATACCGTTCGGCGTTGCGCTCGTACTCGATTTCGACGTTGCGCGTCAGCGCGTCGGGCCTGCCGAAGACGTCGGCGATGACCGAATGGTCGATCACCAGCTCGGCTGGGATCGCCGGATTGACCCGGCGCGGATCACCGCCCAGCTCGGCCATCGCGTGCCGCATGGCGGCGATGTCGGCGAGCACCGGCACGCCGTTGGTGTCGTGCAGGAAGATCCGGCTGGGGTACAGGTCGACGGCCGTCTTGTGCACGTCCGGCTCACCCCAGCGCAGCAGTGCCTCGACCGGCGCGAGGTCCCCGCCGGGGTGGCGGAGCAGGTTTTCCAGCACGATCCGCAGCGTGTAGGGCAGGTCGTCCGGGGCCAGCGCGCCGATCCGGTGGATCAGGTAGCGCTCCGAGCCGACCACGAGCGTGTCCCGGGTGCTCATGTCCGCTCCCGGATCGCTGCCGCGGCCAGCCGCGGCGGGCTGAGCAGCGGCACGCCCAGCCGTTCCTGCGCCGCCTCGAGTGCCGGGGCCAGTGAGAACTGCCCCAGCAGCGCGAGATCGACATCCCGGCCGACCGCTTCGGCGAGCAGCCTGCCCGCGCGATCGGTGTCCCCCGCGGCCAGCGCCTCGCGGGCCCCGGAAACCACGGAGCCGTATACGGCTGTTGCCGGGCCCACTATCGCTTGTAGACGTTCGACGGTGTCGCGGGTACCCGCCTCGATCGGCCCCAGCACGTGCACCCGCTTCGGGGCCCGGCGAACGACTTCGCCGAACAGGGCGGCATCCGAAGACAACACCGGCCGCTCCCCCGCGAACTCCCCGGTGACGGGCCCGTACAACGAGCAGCTCAGCAGGACCGCATCCGCGCCGCCGTCGAGGGCGTACCGGATCAGGGAACGCATCCGCGCCCGCAGCGGTTCGGTGAGCCCGCCCGCGCGCTCGGCGTCCGTGATCAGCGTGTCGTCGAGCAGGTGCCGCAACCGCGCTTCCGGGAACACGTCGGCGAAGGCGGCCGTCGCCGGGGCCATCGCGGCGGGCGTGGCGTGGACAAGGGCCACGAGCGTCACGAACGGTCCTTCCCGGCCGAGATGGCGGCGACCACGGCGGCGGTGAACTCGGTGGTGGAGGCCGAGCCGCCGAGGTCACGCGTGCTGGTCCCGCCGGTGACCGCGGTGGTGACGCCGGTTTCGACCAGCGCGGCGGCATCACGCAGCCGCGCGTCGTCGTTCTTGGCGGCCAGCCACTCCAGCAGCATCGCGCTGGAGAGCACCATCGCGATCGGGTTCGCCACGTTACGTCCGGCGATGTCGGGCGCCGAGCCGTGCGCGGCCTGCGCCATCGCGTGGGTTTCCGACGAGTTCACCGACGGCGCGATGCCCAGCGAGCCGGCGATCTCACCGGCGAGATCGGACAGGATGTCGCCGAACATGTTCTCGGTGACGATCACGTCGAACTCGTCGGCCTTGCGGACCAGCTTCATGGTCATCGCGTCGATGTGGAAGTCGTCCACGGTGACGTCCGGGTAGTCCGCGGCCACCTCGCGGCAGACCGTGCGGAACAGGCCGGTGGTCAGCTTGAGCACGTTGGCCTTGTGCACGATGGTCAGCTTCTTGCCGCGCGCCTTGGCCAGTTCGAAGGCCGTGCGCGCGATGCGCTCGGTGGCCGCGCGGGTGATGATGCCCATCGCGATCGCCACGTCCGGGCTCGGCATGAACTCGCCGGTGCCCGCGAAGGTGTTGCGGTCGGCGTAGAAGCCTTCGGTGTTCTCGCGGACGATCACCAGGTCGGTGCCGTCCACCACCGCGTTGCCGCCCGGGAACGCCTTGGCGGGGCGGATGTTCGCGAACAGCCCGAAGTGCTTGCGGATGGTGCCGCTGGGATTGAGCTGGGACCGGAACGGCTCCGGGTAGGACACGCTGTCGTGCGGCCCGAGCAGCCAGCCGTCAAGCCCGGCCAGCGCGTCCAAAGTGGACTGCGGGGTGGGCGCGCCGTGGGTCTCGATGGCCGACGCGCCGAGCGGCAGTTCGACCCATTCGACGGGTTCGGCACCCGCGGTGGCGAGCGCCGCGTCGACGATCGCCACCGCGGCGGGCACGATCTCGGGGCCGATGCCGTCGCCGTGCAGCACACCGAGGCGGTAGGAGTTGTTGGTCACTGGTTAGCCTTTCACGGGGTCAGACCTGGAGGGTGAGCAGTTCCTCGGCGTCTTCCGAGGGCAGTGCGGCATCCGGGTAGAGCAGTGCCGACTCAGGGGCGAAGGCGAGCCCGACCTCGCCGGACAGGCCCGGCTCGGTGCTCTCGACCTGCACCACCTGCTTGCCCAGCCGTACGTCGTACTCGTACCGCGAGCCGACGTACGACCGGGTGAGGATCTGGGTGCGCAGCAGGTTTGCCGCGTCGGCGGGCCGGTTCGCCGGCCCCACTTCGAACTTCTCGGGCCGGATGGCCACCGTGACCTCCTGTCCAGCGGTTACGGCTGTGTCCGACGCGACCCTGACCACGGCACCACCGGCTTCGAGCCGGATGACGGCGCGCCCGCCGTCGCGGGATTCGACCTTGCCCCGCAGGAAGTTGCACCGGCCGACAAACGCCGCGACCGCCGCGGCGGCGGGCCGTTCGTAGATCTCGTGCGGGCTGCCGACCTGGAGCAGGTCGCCCTCGCTCAGCACCGCGATCCGGTCGGACAGCGCCAGCGCCTCGTCCTGGTCGTGGGTGACGTAGACGGTGGTGATGCCGAGATCGGTCTGCAGCCGCTTGAGCCAGGCACGGGCCTGCTCGCGCAGCTTGGCATCCAAATTGGACAGCGGTTCATCGAGCAGCAGCACGCTCGGCGAGTAGACCAGCGCCCTGGCCAGCGCGACACGCTGCTGCTGACCTCCGGAAAGCTGGTGCGGGTAGCGGTCTTTCAGGTGCGCGAGCCCGACCTTGTCCAGCGCTTCGGTGATCCGGCGCGCCTGCTCCTCCTTGCCTGTCTTGCGGATCTTGAGCGGCACCGCCAGGTTCGCGGCGATGCTCAGGTGCGGCCACAACGCGTAGGACTGGAACACCATGCCGAGGTTGCGTTCCTCGGGGGTGCGGAAGGTCCCGGCGGCCGAGTCGACGAACACGGTGTCCCCCACCGCGATCCGGCCGCCGGTGGGCCGTTCGAGCCCGGCGATGCAGTTCAGCGTGGTCGACTTCCCGCACCCGCTCGGGCCGAGCAGGGTGAAGAACTCGCCGTCGCGGATGGTGAAGTCGATCTCGCGCAACACGGTGGTCGAGCCGAACTTCTTGTGCAGTTGTCCGACGGTGACTTCAGGCATCGGTGCGCCCCTTCATGAGTAGCCCGGCGAGGCCGACGAACGCGGCGGTGATGGCGATCTGCACGGTGGCGAGCGCGGCCACGGAACCGGTGTTGCCCTGGACCCAGAGCTCGAGCATGGTGGTGCCGATGATGTTGGAGTCGGCCGACGCGAGAAAGATCGCGGGCGAGTACTCCTTGAGCATGGTGACGAAGGTCAGGATGACCGCCCCGGCGAAGGCCGGGGTGAGCAGGCGGCCCAGCACCGAGGTGAAGGTGCGCACCCAGTCCGCGCCCGAAACCCGGGCCGCGTTGTCGAGCTCCTGCCCGAGTTGCAGCACCGACGGCGCGATCGAGCCGAACCCGGACGGCAGCGCCCGCAGCCCGAACCCGATGATCAACGCCACCAGCGTGCCCTGGACCAGGCCGCCGAGCCCGAACGGCAGGTAGGCGAAGGCCCAGAACAGCCCGATGCCGATGATGATGCCGGGAATGGCCTGTGGTGCCAGCGCGAGGTATTCGACCAGCTTGCGGTGGCGGAAGGTGGACCGTTTCGACACCAGCACCGCGAGCACGGCCAGGAAACTGACCACCAGCGCCCCGATCCCGGCCACCAGCAGACTGTTCCAAATGGACTGGACGTAGGCGGCGAAGCCGAACACCCGGTCGTAGTTGGCCGTGGTCAGCGTCTGGAACGGGTTCTGCAGCGGCGTGAACACCTTGGTGAACGACCGGAACACCAGCCCGCCGATCGGCAGCAGCGCGCCGAACACCACGTACACACTGATCGCCGCGACGCCGATCCACTTGAGCCTGCCCAGTTCCAGCCGCCGCGGCCGCGTCGCCTTGCCGCGGACCGACACGAACCGCTGCGCGTTCTTGAGCAGCTTCGCCTGCACCGCCACCAACCCGACGGTGACCAGTAGGATCAGCGTGGACGCCGCACCGAGAACGCCGTAGTCCGGATCGATCGACTGCAGCCCGTTGGTGTACAGGAAGGTCGAGAACACGCTGATGCCGACCGGCTGACCGTAGAGCAGCGGCACGCTCAGCGTTTCCACCGACATGCTGAACACCAGGATCGAGCTGTACACCATCGGCGGCCGCAGCATCGGCACCACCACGGTGAACAGGACCCGCAGCGGCCTCGCACCGCAGACCTGCGCGGCGCTCTCCAGCGAGGCGTCGGACTTGCGCAGGGCGTTGGCGCAGAACACATACGCGATCGGGGCCAGCGCCACCGCCTCGGTGATCGCCATGCCCGGGATCGAGTACAGGTTCCACGGCACAAACCCGAGCCAGTCGCGCACCGCGGTGCTGACGAACCCGGCCGGGCCGTACAGCGTGATCCAGCCGAAGCCCAGGATGAGCGAGGAGATGAAGAACGGCCACTGCATGGCCCCGGCGAACACCCGGCCGAACGGCAGTTTCGTCCGCACGACCAGCACGGCCATCGGGACCGCGATCAGCAGGGTCAGCACCGTGGTGCCGACGGCGAACAACGCGGTGTTGAGCACCACCTTGCCGAATCCGGCCTCGGTGAACAGGCGCACGTAGTTGTCCGGGGTGAAGATGCCACCCGCCTCGTACAGCGGGCGGTCCAGCACGGACTGGATCAGCGTCGGCACCACCGGGGCGAGCACCAGCACGGCCAGGAAGGCCAGCACCGCGTACTGCGCCCACAGCTCGCGACGAGCACCGAGCAGGCGCCGGTACCGCGGGGCAGGCAACGGGGGCTCCACCGGCGGCCGGGTTTCGGTCAGTGTTTCGGGCAGTACTGCCATTTCGACTGCGCTCCGATCGTCGTTCAGCGGGCCAGCAGCCCGTCCCAGCGGCCGACGAACGCCTTGACCTGGTCCTCGGGCGTCAGCTGGTACTCGGCGACGATCACGTTCTCGGCGCCGACGGCGTCGACCACCTCCTGGTGCGTGCGCAGCCCCGGCGCGGCGGTGACGTCGGGGCGGTAGGCGGTCAGGCCGCCCTCGGCCACCGCGCGCTGTCCTTCCTGGGAGAGCACGAAGTCCAGGAACAGCTTCGCGGTGTTCGCGTGCGGAGCCTTCGGGGTGATCCCGATGCCGCGCGGCAGCACCACCGTGCCGTCCTTGGGAAAGGCCACCTGGAACAGCCCGCCGCTGTTGTCCACCACCGGGTACGCCGGGGCGCCCGAGATGAAGAACCCGGCCACGTACTCCCCCGCCAGGATCTTCTCGGTCTGCGTGCCGGACGACGTTTCCGGCCGGGCCATCGGCAGCAGCGTCTCCAGATCGGCCCAGGAGTCCGGGGCGGCCTGGGTGAACGCGCTGGACACGGTGAACCCGAAGGCGCCGTTGACGTCCCGCGTGGTGATCTTGTCCTGGAACTTCGCCGGGTCCTGACGGGCCATCGCGGCGAGATCGGCCAGGCTCTCCGGCGCGCGCTCCAGCAGCGAGGTGTTGTAGGCGATGGTCATCGGATCGGTGGCCATGGTGTAGACGTTCGGCAGCACCTGCGCGAAGTCGGTCAGCTTGGACAGCTCGGGTGACTGGTAAGCGAGCAGGCGCTCCGGCTGCTGGGCGTACTCGGCCCACGCCTGCGCGGCGTTGGAGACCAGGATGTCCGCAGGCGAGCCGCCGGTGGCCTGCTCGGACAGCACCCGCTGGAACACCTCGTCGGAATCCAGGTTGTTCGCCTGGATGTCGGCCACCCAGGGGTACTTCTTCTGGAAGTCGCGGAACACCGGGGCCCAGTTCTCCTGGTCGGTGTTCGAGTAGATGGTCAGCGTGCCGCCCTCGGCCTTCGAACCAGCGATGAGCTGCGCGTACTCGGCCGGGTAGTAGTCCGGGACCTGCTCGACGGCGATCGGGTTCTCCGCAGCCTGTTCCACCGCGGCTCCCCCGCCACCGCAGGCGGTCAGGGTCGCCATCGCAGCTCCCACCGCGGTCAGCAGCCGTGTCGCCCGGGCGGCACGGCCTCCGATCTCTCTCGACGCTGTAGTCATCCGGCACCTCTTCTGGCGATAGCGGCACTGCTGTCGCGGCAGACTCTGAAGGTTATAACCTGCATCCGTCAAGCCCCAGACCAGCATTTCCCGGCTAAATTGCTGGTCATAGCTGATTTATCGGTTATATCTGCGCTTCAGGAAGGCTGCCGTGAGGAACCTGCGGACGGTCGGCTTGTCCGGGTCGGGTACGTTATAAGCAGCGAGAGGGGTGTCATGACCGAACCGGCCGAGCCGTACGTGACCAAAAGCGACTACGCCTACCAGACGATGCGCGAGAAGATCCTCTCCGGCGAGTTCGCCCCCGGAGCGGTGCTCAACCAGGCGATGCTGGCCAAGACCATCGGCATCAGCACCACCCCGCTGCGGGAAGCGCTGCGCCGCCTCAAGTCCGAGGGCTTTGTCGAACTCGGCGCGCACAAGGACGCGAAGGTGAGCGAGCTGTCCGGCGAGGAGGCACGCGACCTGCTCGAACTGCGGCGCTCACTCGACCCGCTCGCGGTCGGCCTCGCCGCCGAACGCCGCACCCGCGACGACATCCGCAACATCCGTGAAGCCATGCGAGGTGTCGAGCCGCTGCGGTCGAACCCCGGCTACGACGACCTGATCGCGCATCGCCGCTTCCACGTCGCCCTCTACTCCGCCTCGCACAACGAGCTGCTGATCCAGACGCTCGACAGCCTGTGGGACAAGGCGGACCGCTACCGCCGCGTCGGGCTGCAGGTCGAGCGGAGCCAGGCCGAACGCGACCAGAAGCACGCCGAGCACCTCGGCCTGGTCGACGCCATCGTGGCCGGTGACAGCGACACCGCCGCCGCGCTGATGCTGCGGCACATCGACACCAGCCTCGGCGCCAAGGCCGCCTCCCGGCTCGGCATGCGCCCCACCGCCACGCCCCGCGAAATCTGATTCCCGCCCCAGTTCCCGAGTTTTCGAGTTTTCGAGGAGAACGATGTCCCTGCCCAGCCAGCCGCTCACCGCCGACCTCTACGACGAGCACGGCGACGCGCTCGAGTCGTGTGACACCCAGTTCCGGCAGTTCGGCGGCCGCGGCGTGTTCTCCGGCCCGATCGTGACGGTTCGCTGCCGCGAGGACAACGCGCTGCTGAAAACCGTGCTCTCCGAGCCGGGCGACGGACGCGTGCTGGTCGCGGACGGTGGCGGTTCCGTGCACCGCGCCCTGCTGGGCGACGTCATCGCGGGCATCGCGGTCCACAATGGATGGTCCGGCGTGGTGATCCACGGCGCCGTGCGGGACGTCGCCGCCCTGCGGGAACTGGACCTCGGCGTGAAGGCGCTCGGCTCGAACCCGCGCAAGAGCGCCAAAACCGGAGCGGGCGAGCGCGATGTGGTGCTCGAGTTCGGCAACGCCACCTTCACCCCGGGCGCCACGCTGCACAGCGACGACGACGGCATCGTTGTGCTGCCCGCCGTCCGCTGACCACGGGCAGAACCACGACACCCCGGACCGGCGGCGCGGGCGTGGCCGCCCTGCTCGTGGGCACCATCCTCAGCCAGACCGCCCTGAACCTGGCCCGCCCGCTGCTGTCCTACCGCACCCTCGCGCTCGACGGCGGCGGGCTCGCCATCGGCCTGGTCACCGCTTCCTACGCGGTCCTCTCGCTGCTCGTGGCCCTGCCGCTGGGCCGCCTGGTGGACCGGACCGGCCGCACCGCGCCCGTGCTCGTGCTCGGCACCGCCCTGCTGGTGCTGGGCCCGCTCGCGCTCGCCTGGTCACCGGCGGTGCCGTGGGTTGCCGCCTCGGCGGCCTGCCTCGGCTTCGGCCACATCGTTTTTATGGTCGGCGCCCAGGGCTACATCGCCTCGGCCGTGCCCGACACCGGCCTCGACCGCTACTTCGGCTGGTTCACCGCCGCGGTGTCGGCCGGGCAGATGTTCGGCCCGCTGATCGCCGGTGGGCTGCTCGGCACCGGGACCGGGGCCGCGCTCGGGCGCACCGGGCTGGCCGCCGTGGTCGCGAGCGTGCTCGCCGCGTGCGCCCTTCCGGCCGGGATCGTCCTGATGCGACGCCGTGCCACGGGGGTGCGCCCGGTGCGGGCGGCCGCGCCGGGTGTGCTGTCCATGCTGCGCAGCCGCGGCATGGTGCCCGGCCTGTTTGTCAGCCTCGCGCTGCTCGGCGCGGTCGACCTGCTCACCGCGTACCTCCCGCTGATCGCGGAGGACCGGGGCGTCGCGCCGCTGGTCGTCGGCGGGCTCCTGGCGCTGCGCTCGGCGGCGTCCATCGTGTCCAGGCTCGGCCTCGGCAGGCTCGCCCGGCGCTGGCGGCGGCACACGCTGATCGTCACCAGCGCCGCCGGATCCGCGGTGGCACTGGCCGTGGTCGCGCTGCCCGCGGCGAACGTGCCCGTCATGGCGGTGGCGCTGGTCGTCGGCGGGTTCCTGCTGGGGCTGGGGCAGCCGCTGACCATGACCGTGGTCGTGCAGGCCGTGCCCCAGCACGGGCGCAACGCGGCGCTGGCCCTGCGGCTGTGGGCGAACCGGCTCGGCCAGGTCACCGTGCCCGCCGCTGCGGGCCTGGTGGCGGGCCCGCTCGGCGCGGCAGGCGCGCTGTGGCTCGCCGCGGCGGTCCTGACCACGGCCGCGACCGCGGTGGCCCTCGACGCGCGCACCAGCGAATAAAGCGCGGGTTCGCGCGTCACCGGCCGTTCAGCACCGGTCGAGCGCCGCCCGGCCCAGCGGTCCCCAGTGCGGCTTGCCGCCGGGCAGCCCCCGATCCCCGGTCTGCCCATGAGCAGCAGGAACAGGCTCTTCAGCGCGGCCAGCCCGCAGGCACGCCGGATGGCCGGTGCACAGGTCACCAAAATCGACGATGCCCGAGGCGTTCCGTCCGCGACGACCACGTTCGCCGGGTGCAGGTCGCCGTGTACCCACACCGCGAGCCGTGCCACGCCTCCGCCGCGACCGCGTCGTCCCAGGCGGCCCGGACGCCGGTAGCGAGGTCGCCGGGAACAACGGCTTGGAAGAAGCTCTCGAAGCCGTCCGCGCACTCCCGGGGATGAGCACCGCGGTCGGTGGCGACCGGCGCCCGGGTGATCGAGGCGTGGTCCAGCGGCTCGCCGGGAACCCAGGTCATCACCGTCCAGTGCTTGGGGAAGCGCTCGGACGGCTCGCCGGACCGCACCGGCATCGGCCCCGAGCCGCCACATCTGGTTGCCCCAGCCGCCCGCAACCTCGCGGATCGGCAACCCGGCCAGACCCCGCGGTTGCTCAACATCGACGCGACACTGGGCTTCGACCACGCATGCCGGGCCCGTGCCTTGTTCGGCGGTTCCGGCGGCGGGTACTTCTCCAGAGCTTCGTTCAATTTCTCGGCGATCGTGTCGAATCCCAGCTTCAGGTGGTAGCGCCGGGTGCCCTGGGAGTTCTGGGGTAGCGGTGGTCCGGAAGTGGTTGTCCTGGCCGCAGGTCGAGCGGGTCGCGGCCGGGCAGTGGCCGGTAGGTGGCGGCGGCGTCGGTGAAGGTGACCAAAAAGGACAGTCGTGCTTGGTCGGTGGTGTTGGCGCCCGCGTAGTGGGCGGTGCGGGCGTGGTGGAACGTCACGTCGCCGGCCCGTACCGGCACGGCGACCCGTGGATTCCAGCGCAGCTCGGGCCAGTGGGTGAACAGGTAGTTGTCCGGGTCCGCGGTGTGCTCGGCCAACGCCACCCGCTGTGGTCCGCCACGGCGGTGCGAGCCGGGCAGGAAGGTCAGGCAGCCGCGTTCGGCTGGCACGTCGACCAAGGCGATCCAGGCGTTGAAGACCAGGCGTGAGTCCAGCAGCGCGAAAGTCAGGTCGTCGTGCCAGCCGGTGGGGGCACTGCGTCCGGGGTCTTTGCGCAGGACCTCGCCGCCCCACACGCGCAGCGGCATCCCGGCGAGCCGCTCGGCCAGCGTGCCGAGGCGGGGGTGCAGGGCCAGCTCGCGCAGGGTGGGGTGGTGTTCCCAGGCGTCGGTGGTGGCCACGATGCGGGTGCCGAATTCCTCATCGGTGTGGCTCCGCGCCGCGAGGGCTTCCTCCGCCGCGGTGCTGAAGCGCGCCACCTCGTCGGCGGTGAGCAAGCCTGGTACGTGGGTGAACCCGCGTTCGCGGAAGTCCTCGACGGTGTGCTCGGTCGCGGTGTCGGTGGTGGTCATGTCAGGCAGTCCCCTTCAGCAGAGTTCCGAAACTCGGCGGCGGCGGTGAAGGAGTTGATGTGGTGGCAGGTGCGATCCACGGACGGACAGCAGCCAGCGTCGCATCGGCGCCGCACTCCTCGGCCGCTCGCTCCAGGTCGGCTCGCCGTGGTGCCCGGCCCGTGTCGGCGAACGCGGTCAGGATCCACCGGTGCACCGCCCGCGCCACCGGGGTGAGCGCGGCGGCAGCACGGGTCTTGTTCGGCGTCAGGTCCGGCTTCTCGGTCACCGGGTCCGGGAACGGTTGGGTGGCTTGGGTTTTGCGCATGTCCGCGACGGTAGGGTCTCCCCCCGGGGTGAGGGTCAAGGCTGGTGACCCACCGGGGATCGCCGGTGGCGGGACTGTGCGCGTTTTCGCCGGCGAGTTCGGTGTGGTGGGTGGCTTCGAATTCGTCGAGGCGGTGCAGGGTCTGCCGCAGTTCGGCGATCCGCCGGGTCACGCGTGCGCGGGACTGGTGCAGCAGGTCGGCCAGGCGGGGGCCGAACGGTGCGTCCGTGCCGGCGAGTTCGCGGATTTCGGCCACGGTCAGCCCGAGCTCCCGCAACCGGCGGATCGCGTTGACGCACCACAGGGCGTCGGTGTCGAACAGGCGGTAGTTCGTGGCGCTGCGGCCGACGGTGTAGATCAGGCCCCAGTCCGTGTACTGGCGCAGCGTCTTGATCGGCACACCGGTGCGCCGGGACAGCTCCCCGACCGTCATCAGCCCGTTGCTCGTCATGGCATCGCTCCGCGGGGTCAGGAGGCGCAGCAGGACAGCTTGGCTACGTCGCGGGTGAACGACTGCGCGGCGAGCTTGAGCCCTTCGGCCATCGTCAGGTACGGCGACCACAGCTCGGCCATCTGCGTCACGGTCATCTGGTTCGCCAGCGCGTAGACGGCGGTCCCGATCACGTCACCGGCGCCGCCGGCGAGCACGTGCGCGCCCAGCAATCGCCCGGTGTGGCGGTCGGCGACGAGTTTGATCAGGCCGCGGGTGTCCCGGTTGACCAGCGCCCGTGGCACGTGCTCCAGCGGCAGCACCCTGCTGTCGGTGGCGTAACCCTGCTCGGCGGCCTGCGTTTCGGTGAGCCCGGCCGCCGCGATCTGCGGGCTGGTGAACACCACCCGCGGCAGGTGGCGGTAGTCCAGCGTGCGCTGTGCGCCCTCGAAGGCGTTGTCGGCGACCAGGGTGCCGTGTGCGCCCGCGACGTAGACGAATTGCGGACCACCGGTGACATCCCCAGCCGCCCAGATCCGCGGATTGGCGGTGCGCAGGTGCTCGTCGACAACGACCTCGCCGCGGGCACCGGTTTCCACCCCGACCGCGTCGAGGTTCAAGCCATCGGTGGCCGGGCGGCGGCCGGTGGCCACCAGCAGGTGCTCGGCGGTCACCGTGGTCGGCTGCCCGCTCGCCCCGCTGAGCGTGACGTGGCGGCCGGTCGCGTCGCGGTCCACCCGCGCGACCCTCGCCCCGGTGATCACCTTCATGCCCTCGTCGGTGAACACCTGCTCGATGCCCCCGCTGACCTCCGGCTCCTCGAACGGCGCCAGCCGCGACAACGCCTCGACCACCGTGACCTCGACGCCGAGCCGGCGCCACAGCTGGGCTTGTTCCAGGCCGACGGCGTTGCCCCCGAGCACGATCATCGACCGCGGCACCGTGCCGAGCTCCATCGCGGTGGCCGACGTCAGGTAGCCCGCTTGCGCGAGTCCGTCGATCGGCGGCGCCCACGGCGCTGATCCGGTGGCGATCAGGTAGTGCCCGGCCTCCACGGTCGCGGTCCCGCCGCCGACGAGATCGACGTCCAGCACCGGCTCCGAGCCGGTCGCGTTGAAGCGGGCAGTACCAGCCAGGAGTTCCCAGCCGTAGTCAGCTGCCAGGTCGGTGTACTTCCCCGCCCGCAGAGACTCCACCAGCTCCCGCTTGCCGCCGATCAGGGCCGGGAAGTCGACGCCGACCTGGGAGGTGGTGATGCCGGGGAACCGGTCGTCCAGGCTGACGTGGCGCGCCCCGGCCGCGGCCAGCAGCGCCTTCGACGGCACGCATCCGGTGTTCACGCAGGTGCCACCCACCGTGCCGCGTTCGATCATCACCACCGAACGGCCCTTCGCGCGCGCCGCGATCGCCGCCGCGAACGCCCCGCCACCGGAACCGATCACGGCCAGGTCGTACCGCATCCGCAGCCCTCCTACCGTCGCCTCGCGCTACGTATTTGCTCTAACGGATATGTCTGATGGTAGCCTCGTATCCGCTTATCCGCATACATCGTGCGACGTGAGAACGGTGAAGACATGACCGCAGGTCCCGGCCCGACCGCCGCGCTGCTGCCCACCGAACCGAACGGGGTGGAGATGGTGGCCAAGTTCTTCCGCGCGCTCGGCGACCCCGCACGGCTGCGGCTGCTCGAATTCCTGCTGCACGACGAACACACCGTCACCGAGTGCGTCGCCCACATCGGCCTGTCCCAGGGCCGCGTCTCCACCCACCTCGGGTGCCTGTCGGACTGCGGCTACGTGCAGGTCCGCCGTGAAGGCCGCTTCGCCTACTACACCGTGACCGATCCACGTGTCGCCGAACTGGTGCTGCTCGCCCGATCGCTGGCCGCGGACAACGCCGCCGCGCTGGCCGCCTGCATGCGCATCACACCGACCGCGTGATCGTCCCGAAGGCCCTGCCAGAACCGACCTCGACCGCCGACGAGAAGAAAACGACCCGCGACCTGCCTCTACGGCAGCCGTACCGATCCAGCACCGTTTCCCGGCTCGGCCATGGTCGCGCCGAGGGGCTCGGGCATCCGGCACCGGTCAGTTCGCGCAGCGCGGGCAGTAGTGCGGGCCGATGGCGCGGTCGTGCCCGCGCCAGCCGTCCTGCCGGGCCTGGCCCCACAGCAGCAACCACGCCTCGTGGTGTGCGGTACCCGGCACCGCCCGTGGCCCGGCCGCCCCGCACCCGTCGCAGATCAGGCGCAACGCGACGACGTCGTCCACCGGTACCGCCGTCATCGCCGCGCCCGTTCTTCCGGATCAACCTGACCAGCGGCCCTCACGCGCTGCCGATCGCCGCCAGGGACTTCGCGGGCGCACCGGCGCTGAGCCAGCCGGCCAGCCTGCGCACCGCGGCCCGGTCACCGGTGAAGCGCAGGGTGCGTGCCCGCAGTTCGTCGAGGCACCGGCTGTGGCCGAGCCACACGCTGGCCAGCGCGGTGATCGTGCACTCGACCCGCACCAGCACCGGCAGGTCCGGGGCGGTCCGCTGGGCGCGGGCCCGCGCGCCCAGCACCACCCACCACTGCCGCGGGCCGGTCACGTCCGAGAACCCGACCTCGATGGCGCCGGGTTCGTGTGGTCCGCCGATGGTCCGGCACAGGTCGGCCAGCAGCAGCCGCGGATCGAGATCACCGGCCCGTGGCGGCGGCAGCCACCGCGAACCCCAGCTGGACAGCTGCGCCAGCACCGGTTCGAGGTCACGCCCGGCCGCGGTGAGCCGGTAGTGGAACCGGCCGTGCCGGTCGGCGCTGGCTTCGACCAGGCCCACCG
Organism: Amycolatopsis albispora; assembly: GCF_003312875.1. Classification (NCBI taxonomy): domain Bacteria; kingdom Bacillati; phylum Actinomycetota; class Actinomycetes; order Pseudonocardiales; family Pseudonocardiaceae; genus Amycolatopsis; species Amycolatopsis albispora. The sequence goes on along the minus strand of NZ_CP015163.1, from coordinate 381,705 downwards.
CGTGCAACCGGCGCATCCGGTGGCCGAGGCTCGACTTGGACACCATCGGCAGCAGCTCGGCGAGGTCGTCGAGGCAGCGCTGCCCGGCGAGCAGCTCGGTGACGATCAGCGTGGTCCACGCCTCGCCCAGCAGATCGGTCGTCCTGGCTGCGGGGTGGTGGGTCGCGGAGCGCTTCACCACCTCATCCTGTCGTGGAAACCGGCGGCGGAACCTGACGACTGCCTGACGATCCGGGCGCCGGCTCGTGCTCGGGCACCTGGGTGACCGACGGCGTGGGATCCGGCATCCGGGTGAGGCTGGGCAGCTTCTCCGGACGGTCCTGCGTGCTGACTCCGCAACCGGCGCACGCCAGCACCAGCACGGCCAGTCCACCGAGCACCAGCTTCCTCATTCCGCCTCCGGGAGTTCGACGACAAACCGCGCGCCGCCGCCGGGCCGGTCCGCCACCTCGGCGGTGCCGCCGTGCCGCGCGATGTGGTCGGCCACGATGGCCAGCCCGAGCCCGCTGCCGGTTTCGTCACCGCGCCCCCGCGCCTGCCCGCGGGTGAACCGCTCGAAGATCCGCGACCGCAGCTCGTCCGGCACGCCGGGGCCCTGGTCGTCGACCTCCATCCGGACCTTCCCGTCGTGTGCGGTGACCGCGATGCGCACCACTCCGCCGGCGTAGCGGTCGGCGTTGTCCAGCAAGTTGCCGACCACCCGGTCCAGCCGCCGCCGATCGGCCAGCACCAGCGCGGGCCCCGGCGCGTCCAGCACGTCCGGCTGGTTCCGGTGCTCGAGCACCCGGCGGACCACGTCGCCGAGGTCCACCAGTTCCCAGGCCTGCTCGTCGGATTCCTGGCGGGCACGGGAGATCTCCAGCAGGTCGACCACCATGCGCTGGAACCGGCGGATCTCCGCGACGAGCAGGTCCAGCGCGCGGCGAGCCGGTGCGGGCAGGGCGTCACGGCGGCGGTCGAGCACCTCGGCCGCGTTGGCCATGGTGGTCAGCGGTGACCGCAGCTCGTGGCTGACGTCCCCGGCGAACCGCGCGTCCTGCTGGACCCGGTGCTCCAGCGCTTGCGCGGTGGCGTTGAAGGTCGCGGCCAGCGGCGCCAGATCGGGATCGGTCTGCGCGGGCAGGCGGGCGCTGTGGTCCCCGGCGGCGATCCGGGACGCCGCGCTGGTCAGCGTGGTCAGCGGGCGCAGCGCGCGACGGCTGGCCCACCAGCCCAGCCCGCCGCCGAGCAGGCCGCCCGCGACCGTCGCGGCGGTCAGCACCACGCTCAGGAACCGCATCGTGCGGTCCAGCTCGACCAGCGGGAACAGCTCGACGTAGAAGCCGCCCTCGGACACCACCGGCAGCACCACCGCGAGCACCGGGACGCCGCCGACGGCCAGGCGCTGGCGGGCCGGTTCCCCCGCGCGGCCGAGATCGAGCAGTTCGGCGGGCAGCGTCTGCGGCGGCACCTGCCTGCCGCTGGTCAGCCACCGGCCCGGCTGGTAGACCAGGATCGACGAGTCCGGGCCGGTGGTCAGGCCGGTGAGCAACTCGTCCAGACCAGGAGATCGGTCGCGGATGGCCGCGTCGACCAGCCGGACGTTGAGCTGCGCCTGCCGCACCGCGGCCTGCTCGCGCTGGTCGAGCAGGTAGTTGGTGGCCAGGTTCCAGGTGGTCACCGCGAGCACGCTGACGATCAGCAGCGAACCGGCGCCCAGTGCCGCGGTCACCCGCCAACGCAGTGACCAGCGCTTGCTCATCCGGCGTCCTGGTGCACCCGGTAGCCGACGCCGCGTACGGTGAGCACCAGCGCGGGCTCGTCCGGATCCAGCTCCACCTTGCGGCGCAACCGGCGGATGTGCACGTCGAGCAGGCGCGTGTCGCCGAAGTAGTCGTACCCCCAGACCCGCTGGAGCAGCTGCTCCCTGGTCACCACGTCCCCGCCGGCGGCGGCGAGTTCGGACAGCAGGCGGAACTCGGTCCTGGTCAGGTGCAGCGGCTCCCCGTCACGGACGACCTCGCCGGTTCCCGGGTGGATTTTCAGCGCGCCGGCCACCAGTTCCGTGCGGCCGGGACCCCGGCGCCGCAGCAAGGCGCGGATGCGGGCCGCCAACTCCCCCGCGATCAGCGGTTTGGTCACGTAGTCGTCCGCGCCCGCCTCCAGGCCGTCGATCACGTCGCGGGTGTCGGTGCGGGCGGTGACCATGATGATCGGCAGGTCACCGCGGGACCGCAGGGACCGGCACACCGTCATGCCGTCGATCCCCGGCAGCATCAGGTCCAGCAGCACCACGTCGACCGGCGTGGACTCGACCACCGACAGCGCCTGCTCCCCCGAAACCGCCTCCACCACGTCGAAACCGTGGTCGGCCAAGGAAAGCCCGAGCGCTTCGCGGATGTGCTCGTCGTCCTCGACCAGCAGCACCGCGGTCATGAGCCAGCCCGCGCCAGGATCATCGTCCACCTCCGGCGGCCGATTATCACACGGCACCGCGATCCCGTCGCTCATGCCCGGCTTCGCCGGTTGTCCCAGCGGGCCAGCCGGAAACGCGCCAGCCGGTGCAGCATCTCCTCCATCGCCTCCGGCACGATCTGGCCGTCGAGATCCCGTTTGGCCGCGACCACCGTGCTGACCACCCCGGACGGCGGCACCGTGCCGCCGAACTCCGTCGCGAGTTCGCGAACCACCTTGCTCACCAGTTCCTCCACCCCACCATCGTCACCGCCGCTCGCCCAATTCGAACTGACGACTGGCTGACGATCGGCCGCCTGCTCCGGTGGGCGCGCCGGATTGTCAGGAGAGCGCAAGGTTTCACCCCGGATCCGGCCGTTTCCCGCTGCTACCGTCGCGCACGGAGGAGTTCACCGGAAAGGGCGTTCATGCGCGGGATGCGTGTCCTCGCCTCGGCAGGGGCGTGCGCGTTCGTAGTCAGTGGTTGCGGCACAAAACCCCTGGTGCCACCGGAAACCACGGAGACACCCCCGCGCACGACAACGGTGACGGCGAGCGGCCTGCCAGCTTGCCCGGCCTCGCAGCTGTCCGGGCGGCTCCGGCCCGGCTCCCCCGAAGTCGGCCACCGCCGCGCCACGCTCGAAGTGACCAACCGCGGTGATTCCCCTTGCGCGCTCAACGGATACGGCGACCTGCGCCTGCTCGGCGCCGACGCCAGGACCGTGCCGACGGACGCCTGGCGCCAGCCGCACCCGGCGGCCACCGAGGTGGTGCTCGACCCCGGCGAGGCGGCGGTCCGGGAACTGCGCTGGTCGGCGCGCCCCGGCAAAGGCGAGCCGGCGGACGGGCCGTGCCAGCCGGAAGCGGTCCGCTTGGAGGTCACGCCGCCGGACCAGGCGGAAAGCTTCGGCGTGCCGTGGTCACTGGGCCCGGTCTGCCGCGGCGGCTGGATCGCCGGCGGCGCGTTCACCGAAAGCACCAGCAACGCCCGCCCATAGCTCAGGTTCGCCCCGACCGAACAACCAGGAACGCGCCGAATCTCGGTGTCTGAATCGGACAGTCGCACCGGGCCCCGTGCAACGACACGGTTTCCGGGCCAGCGACGGCGAATCTCGGCAGGCGTAGCCAATCGCTTGCGCCGATCACGCCGCTGGACTGATTTCCTCGACGGTGAGGGGAACGCCTTCCATGCAGGTGGTGGGTGCGCCCGGGTGGGTGCTTCCGGTGATGGTCATGCGTCGCTGTGGTTGGAGCTGGCTTCGGTCGCCGCCGATCAGCAGGTAGCGGGTGGTGCCGGTCTCGAGCAGCAGGCAGCCGGGTTCCACACCGGCTTCGACCGTGCCGGTCACCCGTACTTCACCGGTTTCGCCGGACGGTGGCCCTTCGGTCGGGGTCGGGCTGGTGCTCACCGTGGGCGGGGACATCCCGGGTGGTGGATCCGTGTCGGGTGGGTTGCCGCAGCCGGTGGCCGTGGCAACCAGGACCGCGGCTGTGCCGATGGCGCACCGCCGGCGGAGGCCACCTGGTGTCTGGATGCGCATTTGTGCGAGTTCCTTTCGGCCGGTCACCTGGATTCGATCGTGACGGCCTGCTCGTGTCGCTGGCCGTCACGGAGGACCACGAGCGGAACCGATTCGCCCGCCTTGGTTTTCCTCAGCGCGGTGAGCGGGTCCTCCACCGTGCGGATCTGGGCACCGCCGAACTCGGTGATGACGTCGCCGGCCCGGACACCGGCCGAGGCGGCGGGACTGTTGTCGTCGACCGCGCCGACCACCACGCCGTGGTCGGCCACCAACCCGAGCTTTTCCTTGATGGGCGGGGTGAGCGGGCGCACCGACACCCCGAGGTAGGGATGAGTGGCGGTGCCATCGGCCAGCAGCTGCTCGGCGATGTCGAGGGCGGTGGCCGACGGAATGGCGAATCCGAGGGAGACCGCGCCGGTCTCGGGCGGCAAGTCGGCTTCGTTGATCCCGATCACCCGCCCTTGCGCGTCGAGCAGCGCGCCACCGGAATTGCCGGGCGAGATCGGTGCGTCGGTCTGCACGAGATCGACCAGCGAACGGGTCTGGGCCGCCGATCCCGGAAGCTGCCGGTGCAGCCCCGAAACGATCCCGGCCGTGACGGTGTTCTCGAATCCCAGCGGACTGCCGATGGCGAGCGCCACCTCACCGGGTTGTGGTAGTTCCTGGCGGAACTCGGGAACGGGCAGCCCGCCGCGTTCGCTGCGCACCACGGCCAGGTCGGTCACCTCGTCGGTGGCCAGCACCGTCCCCGGCGATCGGCTCCCGTCGGCATAGGCCACGGTGACCTCCCGAGTTTCGCCGACGACATGTGCGTTGGTCATCACGACGTCCTCGCGCAGGACCACGCCGCTGCCGATGCCGCCGGCGGCCTGGATGGTCACCACGCTGGGACTCAGCCGCTCGACGACAGCGGCGTACCCGCCGGGTTCGGCGGTCGCCGGATTCGGCGGGGTGGGCGGTGGCGGAACTGGGTTCGTTGCCGGGTGTGCAGGCAGTCAGGGGCAGCATCGCCGCCGCTGACAGCGCGAGCACACCGTTTCTGAAGTTGGCCATGTGAAGCGATACCCCGGTGCGCTGTCTGAACACGTGCCGATCCGGTGTGGGCCGTGCTTGATCGCGATCGCTGTCGATATGCACCTCTTGCGCGCCGATACCAAGAAAGCCGCCGGATGCCAATTCCGGCAGCCGGACCCTGCGCTCGTCTTGGTCGATCATTAATCCGTCGATCTCACCGATCTTGTTCGCATTCCGGTCGAGGACTTCCTCTGCGATTTTCATTCATCACGAGGCTCCTTCCCTGTGTCACGCGCGGCCTACCCAGTGGATCTCGCACCGGAACGGGAATTCGTCGGTTGTCAGGTAATCGCAAGGTTCGCGAGCGAGACAGGTTACGGGCCGGTCACGAGGGTGGTGGCTACGTGTATGGCTGTGAGGACGGGGGAACGCGACAAGGAGTTTCCTGGCATTTCACCGTACCGAAGGCGAAGGAGGCGGACATGACCATTCCTGTTGGCTCGATCTTGGCCGGATTCGACGGGTCGAACGGTTCTCGCCGTGCTGTCGAGTGGGCGGCCGAGGAGGCGGTGCGGCGGCGGGGCACTTTGTTGATCGCGCAGTGCTTCGTGTCGGCGCCGCCGGTCATGCAGGGCTGGACCAGCGCGGACGAGGTCGAGGGCACCCGGATCCGCGAGCAGGCGGAGTACCAGCTCGATGAGATGGCCGACCACTGCGGCAAATCCCATCCCGAGCTGGCAGTGGACACCGTGCTGCCCGAGGGCAGGGCGGGCGTGGCCCTGCCCGCGCTCGCCGAGGAGGCCGGGGCTTCGCTGATCGTGGTGGGCTCGTCGGGCCTCAGCGCCTTGCCACGGGCACTGCTGGGGTCGACCGCCGCGGAGTTGGTGCGCACAGCCGTTCAGCCGGGGGTCGTGGTCCGCGGCGAGGAGCCGGCGGCCGCGGACGCGCCGGTGGTGGTCGGCGTGGACGGTTCGGCGGTCAGTGATCGTGCGGTGGAGTTCGCGTTCGAATTCGCGGCCGGGCACGGGTTGCCGCTGCTGGCGGTGCACGCCTGGACGGACTGGCAGGCGGGACTGCTGGCCAGCGCTCCGATGGCCCCGGTCGGGCGAGAACGGCAAGACACGCAGGCGGAGGCCGCGGTCCGGGCTCACCTCGACAAGTTCGCCGCGCGTTTCCCCGAGGTGCGCAGCGAGGTGCGGTTCGTGGCCGAGCACCCCGCGCAGATCCTGACGGAATTGGCCGAGCACGCACGGCTGCTCGTGGTCGGCAGCCATGGCCGCGGGGCGGTGGGGCGTGTCTTCCTCGGTTCGGTCAGCCACGCGGTGCTGTACCACGCTCCCTGCCCGGTGGCCGTGCTGCGAGACACCGGGGAAGGCCATGCATGACACCGCCCCGGAGATCCGGACTTCGCCCGCACGCTGGACCCGGCAGCAAGCGGTCTCGCGGTGGTCGTGTGGACCGCGATGACCATCGTGCTCGGTGCGACGGCACTGGTCGGTGCGCTGGCCGGTGACGCGGTGAATCGATCATTTTTTCGGAGAGGAACCGATGAAATTGACAGGAGTGCTCGTGACGGCCGGTCTGTGTGCGACATCGGTGGCCGCCTGCGAACCCGCCACACCTTCCCCGGAACGAGCGGATGTCCAGGTCGGCGAGACCAGCGCGACGAACCCGATCGCGGCACCCTCGTGCGCGGCCGACCAGCTCACCGGCACGCTCGAGCCCGGCTCACCAGGTGCCGGGCAGCGCTACGCCACTCTCGTGCTGACCAACAAGTCCGGCCCCGCCTGCACCGTCGACGGTTACGGCGATCTACGGCTCGCGGACGCCGACGACACTGCCCTGCCCACCGATTCGTGGCGCGAACCCGATCCGGCGCCCACGCCGGTGGTGCTCGCCCAAGGTGATGCGGCACAACGCGAATTGCACTGGACAGTGGTCCGCGCGCCGGAGGAACCGGCCGACGGCCCGTGCCAGCCGGAGCCGGAGCGCTTGGAGGTCACCCCGCCCGACCGGGCCGGGCTGATCCCGGTGCCGTGGTCTTTCGGGCCCGTCTGCCAGCACGGCTGGCTGGGCGGCGGCGCGTACACCGCACGATGACCGCCTCAGCACTCGCGCGCCGTGCGTGGTTGCTCCTGTGCGTGCTCGTTCCGGCCGGAGTCGCCGGATGCGGAGACCCGCTCGAGCACGGGCAGGGCGCGGGCACCATGGGCACCAACGCCGAGATCGGCCCGGTCAAGTTGCGCAACGTCTACATCGAACGGCCCGCGGACGGAACCTACCAACGCGGCGAGGACGCACGGCTGGCTGTGTCGCTGTTCACCGACGAGTCCATTCAGGACAGTCTTATCGCGGTGTCCAGCAGCGTCGCCGAACAGGTCCGGCTGCAGTGGGATCAGGCATGCGACGGCGAGGCCGAAACCGTGCCCGCCATACCCTGCGCGGTGGCACCGTGCCCACGACAGGCACCCAGGAAGTGACCGGGCACCCGCCGTACTACCTCACCCTGAGCGGGTTCACCCGGGAAGTGCCCGCGGGCACGACCGTGCCGGTGACGTTCACCTTCACCGACGCGGGAACCGGCACCGTGCAGGCCACGGTGCAAGGACGCGGCGAGCGCGACGAACCCGCTCACTACTCCTGCCTCGACGCCCCGCCGGTCGAAGGCTGACCCGCGGCGTGTTCAACGCGTTTCCGGATCCTCGCGGGCGGATCGGGAAAGCTCATCGAGCCCAGCAGCTCCGGATCGATCGCCGACGAAGGCAACCGGACAGGGCACGCGGTGAAGCCGGCGGCGCACAGCCGCGCTCGAGGCACGCCTCGCCACGACGAACAAGGCGGCATCTTGCGCGTGCGACAGCGGATTCCCGAGGTCAGGGCAGAAAAGCGGACCGGTGTCCACGCTGACAGCCGGGTAGCGGTCCAGCGTGGCGAGAAGCCTGCTGGTGATGGAAAACCTGTCGGAGCGGAGCGCAGCGTCCCCGGCCGCGGGATGCGGTACGACCCGCACGGGTTTGCCGTGGCGAGCTGCGGAGTACTCAACGGACTCCCGCCAAGCCTCGTGGGCAGGCCGGACCGCTGTTGCGCCGCGACCGGCGGACGCCCTACGGTTAGGGCAGTCGTACAGGACGATCGCCCTGGAGGTGGCGGACGATGGCTTCCCCAGCCGCGGAACGGGGCCGGGAGGTGCGCGAGCGACTACTGGCCGCCGCGGTCGAACTCATTCCCGAACGCGGCTGGCCCGCGGTGAGCACCCGGGTGCTCGCCGAACGCGCGGGGGTGACACCAAGCGTCGTGCACTACCACTTCTCCTCGATACCCGCGTTACTCCACGAGGCGGTGATCGGCCGCATGCGCGCAGTACTGTCCGAAGTGGACAAAGCGCTCGACGGTGCGGGCACCCCGGCCGCGGCGGTCGAAGGGATCCTCGCGTCCCTGGACCAGTACTCCGGCGGCGACCAGACGTCGCTGCTGTTCATCGAGGCATACCTGGCGGCGACCAGGGACGACGAACTCCGCGAGCGGATCGCCGCGGTGGCCGGGGAGTTCCGGCAGCGGTTCGGTCGATGGCTGGGCGAACACGGGGTGCCCGCGGCCGCGGAGACCGCGGCCGTGGTGATGGCATCGGTCGATGGGCTGCTCTTGCACCGCGGGCTGGGCTCGGACCCGGACACGGCGCAACTGGCGACCGTGCTGCGCCGGCTCACCACGACCGCGAGCAAGGAGCCGCCGCGATGAAGGCGGTGATCTGCGGCGCCGGGATCGCCGGGCTCACGCTGGCGGGCCGGCTGTCGGACCTCGGCGGCGAGGTCGTGCTGCTGGAACGCGCGCCGGGGCCCCGGACGCACGGGTACATGATCGACTTCTTCGGGCCCGGTTACGATGCCGCCGAATCGATGGGCCTGCTCCCCGCGCTCGAAGGTGTGGCGCACCCGGTCGAGGAGGCTTGGTACGTCGACGCGGACGGGCGGCGCCGCGCCACCGTACGCCCCGGCCTGTTCGCCCACGGCCCGCTGCTGAACCTCATGCGACCCGACCTGGAGCGCGTGTTGCGCGACCAGTTACCGGACACGGTCGACCAGCGCTTCGGCGTCAGCCCGGTCGCCGTCGCCGAGCGCGGTGACCACGTGCGGATCACCCTCGACGACAACACGGATCTGGAGGCCGACCTCCTGGTCGGCGCCGATGGCATCCACTCCACCGTCCGGCGGCTGGTCTTCGGGGACGAATCCCGGTTCCTCCGTTATCTCGGCTTCCACACCGCGGCCTACACCTTCGACTCCCCCGCGATCAGCGCCGCGGTCGCCGGGCGGGCATGCCTGACCGACACCATGGGCAGCCAGATGGGCTTCTACGCCCTACCGGCTGGCCGCGTCGCCACCTTCGGCGTGCACCGGGCCCCGGATCCGAGCCTGCCGGACGACACCCGCGCTGCCGTGCTCGACGCCTACGCCGAGCTGGGTTGGCTGGTACCCGAAGCACTCGATCGGTGCCCGCCGTCCACCGAGCTCTACTACGACCAAGTCGCCCAGATCGAGATGCCCCGCTGGAGCAGCGGACACGTCGTGCTGGTCGGCGACGCGTGCCATGCCGTGTCCCTGCTGGCCGGACAAGGCGCCTCGCTGGGCGTCGCCGGTGCGTATCTGCTCGCCGACCGGCTGGCCGGAGCACGGCCGATCAGCCAGGGGCTGCTGGAGTACGAAAGGCTTTGGCGCCCGGTAGCCGAGGAGAAGCAGAAGACCGGCCGTGCTGCCGCACGCTGGTTCCTGCCGGATTCCGCGTGGCAACTCCCCGTGCGCCGAGCAGCGCTGCGAACGACACACGTGCCGTTGCTCAACCGCCTGATAGCGGCGAGCGTGGCCGGGAAACCCACCACGCTCATCCGGAACCTCCCTACCGCCAGCAAGAAGTGAGGATGCTTTGGCACGGTTCGACAACCGGCCGACCGGGCTGCTGCGGACCGCGTTCCGCGCCCCCGTCTGGCTCTACCGCCTGCGCCTGGGCTGGCTGCTCGGACATCGGTTTGTCTACCTGGCCCACCGCGGGCGCCGCAGCGGACTACGACGCGAAACCGTTCTGGAAGTCGTGGACCTCGGTACCGCCGAAGTTTTTGTGGTCTCCGGCTACGGCGAACGCGCCGACTGGTACCGCAACCTACTGGCCGCGCCCCCGCTGGAAATCCGGCTCGGTGGCCACCGCTACCGGCAGCCACCGCAGCGGTTCCTCACCCGCGATCAGATCGTGGAGCTGCTCACGCGCTACCGTCGGCAGCACCCGCGCACCTGGCGCCGCCTGGCGTCCGCACTCGGTCTGCCCACCGACGGTCAGCTCGACGACGCCGCGGAACGGCTTCGCTCCGTCGCGTTCACCATCCGGGCACCCACTCGCTCCATCACCCGCCCGGGCGGCTGGCTTCGGAGCCGAATGCCGTGACACCGGGGACCGCGAGGAGTACGGTTTCCGCAGGTGCGCCGGGAAGCCTGGTCGGCAGTTGTGACGACCGCCTGCCGACAAAGAGGTCCCGGAATGCACGTGATACCCCTGCCTGAAATCGATTCTTCGATGCTCGCCATGGTGGGCGGCAAGGCCGCCGGGCTCGGTGAGCTGGTCCGCGCCGGTGAGCGGGTCCCGGACGGCTTCTGCCTGACCGTCGATGCCCTGGCCGCTGGGGACATTCCCGAGCGCGAGCTGCTGGAGGCTTACCGGCGGCTCGGCGGTGGCCGGGTCGCCGTCCGCTCGAGTGCCACCGCGGAGGACCTGCCGGGGGCGAGCTTCGCCGGTCAGCAGGACACTTTCCTCAACGTGGACGGAGAAGGGCCGCTCGTCAATGCCGTCCGCGACTGCTGGAAGTCGCTGTACTCCGAGCGCGCGGTGGCCTACCGCGCGACGGCGGGCATCGAGGACGCCGCGATGGCGGTGGTGGTCCAGCGGATGGTCGACCCCGTGGTGGCCGGTGTGCTGTTCACCGCCAACCCGATCACCGGGTGCCGCACCGAAATGGTCGTCGACGCCGCACCCGGGCTGGGGACCGCGATCGTGGACGGCACGGTCGTGCCCGACCACTACGTCCTCGCCCACCACTCCCCCGCCACCGCCCGGAACGGCTGGCTCGACGCGCACCAGCTCGACCAGCTCCGCGAGGCCGGTGCGCGGTTGCAGCGGCATTTCGGTGCCCCGCAGGACATCGAGTGGGCGATCGACGCGGACGGTGTCCTGTGGCTGCTGCAGTCGAGGCCGGTCACCACCCTGTTCCCGCTGCCGCCGGACACCGGCGAAACCCGGCTGTACCTCGAATTCGGCCACATCCAGGGCATGCTGCGGCCGTGCACGCCGATGGGCGTCTCGCTGCTCAAAACCGGTGCGGCGATGTGGTTCCACGCCCACGGTGTCCGGGACGCCCTGCGTGATCCGCTGCCCCGGCTCACGCCCATCGGCGGGCGGCTCTACTTCGACCTGACCGACTTCGTCCGCAGCAAGTTCCTGCGCAAACGCCTGCGGACCTCGCTCGAGGTCTACGGGCCGCGGGTACGAGCCGCGGTCGAGCGGGCGATGGACGACCCGCGCTTCACGCCGCGGCGCGGCGTGCCGTTCCGCCTGGGCAACACGATCCGGGTCACCGCGAAGCTGACGCCGAGCCTGCTCGGCGGCCTCGTGTCGAGCCTGGCGCGCCCGGACGCCGCCCGTGCCCGTGCCTACCGCGCGGTGGCCGAGATCCGCCACCGGACCACGCCACCACCGGAACCCGCCACCGCGCTGACCAGGCTGACGTGGGTCGCCGAGGAATCGCACGGGGTGGTGATGGGCAACGGCATGCTCGGGCTGCTGGGCCCGCTGACGGCGGGCATCGTGTCCGGCACGGCACCGTCGGCGCTGCTCGACGGGATTGCTTCGCCCGAAGAACTCGACGTCGTGCTCGGTGGCATGCCGTTCAACGTGACCACCGAGATGGACCTGGCCCTGTGGCGGCTCGCGGTGAACGCGGCCGGACACCGCGAGCTGTTCCTCGGGCTGTCCCCGGACGAACTCACCGCGAAGTACCGGGCAGGCGAACTACCGGACATCGGCATGGCCGGGTTCCTGGCGCAGTACGGCATGCGCGCGGCGGCCGAAATCGACGTCGGCATGCCCCGCTGGGAGGAAGATCCCACGCCGCTGTGGGCCACCATCGCCAACTACCTCCGCGTGGACGCCCCCGAGCAGGCACCGGACCGGCGGTTCCGCCAGGCCGCGGCGAAGGCGGAGGCCATGATCGAGGAACTCGCCCGGCGCACGCGTCGCACGCGGCCGGTGCGCGGCAGGGTCGCGGTGTTCCTGATGCGCCGGTCACGTCGCCTCACCGGACTCCGCGAGATCGGGAAGTTCGCCTGGCTGCCCGCACTCCAACTGTCACGGCGGCAACTGCTGCTCGCCGGTGAGGAACTCGTCGCGCGGGGGCTGCTCACGCGCGCCGACGACGTCATGTTCCTCGACCTCCAGGAAGCGATCTCCGCCGCACGCGACGGGACCGACTACCGCGACCTGGTCGCCACCCGGCGCGCGGAGCACGAGCGTGAACTCCGCCGCCCGACCGTGCCGGGTGCCCTGCTTTCCGACGGCACCGACGTCGAGACGCTCGCCCCGGCGGGCCCGGCCGAGGACGGGGTGCTCACCGGGATGGCCGGTGCCGCGGGCCGGGCGACCGGCCGGGCACGCGTGATCCTCGACCCCGCCGACGCGCACATCGAACCCGGGGAAATCCTGGTCGCCCCGACCACCGATCCCGGCTGGACCCCGCTGTTCCTGACCACCGCCGGCCTGGTCACCGAAACCGGCTCGCCGGTGGCCCACGGCCCCACCGTGGCCAGGGAATACGGCATTCCGGCGGTGATCTGCGTCCGCGGCGCCACCCGCGAGATCAAAACCGGGCAGCTGATCACCATCGACGGCGGCGCTGGCACCGTCCGCATCGACGAGCCGGCGGACCACTCCGCCGCGGCCAGCGGCCGGAACCCGTAGGGTGGGCACCGGTGTGCCGGGAAGCCTGGTCGGCGATTGTCCACTTTCGACAGTTCTGGAGAACCCGTGGCACCCAGTGGAAAACGCCGGCCTGCGTCGATCTACCGGACACCAGCGGGCCGGGAAGCGATCACCGAGTGGTGTACCGACCGCCTCGCGAACTGGCCCGTCACACACGAACGCCGGGTGATCACCGCGCACGGCGCACCCACCCACCTGGTCGTCGCCGGTGGCGGCGAAAGCACCGTGGTGGTGCTGCCAGGGACCAACTTCAGCGCGGGCGCCTACCTCCCCCTGGCCGCCGAGCTGGCGTCGCGCTGCCGGGTCGTCGTGGCCGACCTGCCCGGCCAACCCGGGCTCAGCAGCGGTGATCGCATGCCCGCCGCAGGCCGGCTGGCGTGGTACGGGCGCTGGCTGACCGACGTGGTGGCCCAGTTCGCGGCGGGTCCGGTGACCGTCGTCGGGCACTCACTGGGAGCGGCGATCACGCTGGCGGCCGACTCCGGCCACGTCCGGCACCAGGTGCTGGTCTCCCCGGGTGGGCTGGTCCGGCTGCGGATCACGCCCGCGGTGCTGCTGGCCTCGGTGGCCTGGCTGGTCCGGCGAAGTCCGGGATCGAGCGCACGGCTCCTCCGGCTCATGCACAGCCACCACCACCACGTCCCGCGGCCCGAGCTCGTTGAGTGGATGACGCTGGTCGCGCGCCACGTCCGCTCGAGCACCGACCCAGGCCACGCCACCATCGCCCGGCACGACGTCGCCCGCACCGTCGCGGTCGGCGATGCCGACGTGTTCCTTCCCCGCCACCGGCTCGCCCCCGCTGCGCGGGAAGCGCTGGGCGCCCGGCTCGAGATCGTCGACTCGGCTGGGCACCTCGTGGTCGACGAGCACCCGGCGCTCGTCGCCGAACTGGCTACCGGCGCGGGGTGAGGGCGCTACCGGTGCCCGCCAGCCCAGCGTGGTTTCCGCGGCTTCTTCGACCATGGCGGACATGGTGGACAGGTAGGTCGCGGTGCTGTGGTTGTCGTCGAGGTGGCGCAGCACGTCACTGAAGTCCAAAAAGGACATTCGGGGCCACTGCGCCACGAATCCGGGTGGGACGTGCTCGGTGACGCCGACGCGGACCAGGCGACCAGTGCGGGCCAGAACGTGGGCACCACACCGAACGCCAGCCGCCACCGCGAGTCCACAAAGGACGGAACCAGCGGCGGCGGTAGACGTGCTGCTCTCTTCACGGACGGCGGTCACCACTTCGCGGCCGGACACGTTCCGCGGAGCAGCATCGTGATCAGCACGGCCGCCTGGTCGTCTCCCACCGCGACCACCGCGCGGCCGACCGGCCCGCGCATCGCCATCGCCAGCACCTGGCGGTCGGTGCCGTCGCCCAGAACCGCCCGCAACCCGGTACCGGTGGCTCGTTCGACGGCGTCCGGGCAGCGGTCGACGACGGCGATAGCTCACCCCTGCGCCCCGGCCTCCGGCGTGTCCGTAGGTGCGCGCCCATCGATGGAGGGACCACCACGGTTCCTAACGGGAAATTGACGACGGCGGCGGTCCCGATCCGGCTCACCGTGCCGACGGCGTTAAGAAAACGTCAACGGGCGCGTCGGGGGCGGTCCGGCCATCGGGTGATATGTGAACTTTGACCTGTGGATCAACTCGCGCCGATCATCGCCGTGCTCGGCTATGGCCGCACCGGCGCTTCGGCGGTCGCGGCCCTGACGGCCGAGGCCGCCGATCGACCCGGCCCGCTGGTCGTGCTGGAGCGGCGCGCCGACCGGCTGGCCGCGGCAGCGGCGGCCGGCGTGCGGGCGGTCGCCGCTGAAGCGAGCGATGCCGCGGTGCTGCGCCGGTCCGGGATACCGCGGGCGGCCGCCGTGGTGATCACCTGCATGAACGACGCCACCGCACTGGAGTTGACCGGGCTCATCCGCCACCTGACCGCCGCGGCGAAGCTGGTGGTCGCCGCGCGGGCACCCGGCCAGGTCGCGGTGTTGCGACGCGCCGGAGCGGACCTGGCCGTGGTCGCCACACGAGCCGCCGGTGAGCTGGTCGCGCCGGCCGCGACCGGGCTGGACCTCGCCCGTGCCACCCGCCTGCTGCTCTCCGGAGACGAGCGCGAACGCCGCCCCGGACCGGACGAAGTCGGCGTGCCGGTGCAGCGGTGCGGCCCTACGGTGGTGGCGGTGCGGCGTGCCGGTGTGCGCCACTGGTGGAACGACCCCGCCGCGAGCACCGTGCGAGCCGACGACGTGCTGATCAGCTGGGTGGAGTGAACGTGGCTTACCTGCGGCCTGCCGCTCCGGTGGCGCCGTGATCAGGCGGCAACCCCGGCGGATCCAGTCCGGCCTCGGCCACCCGGCACGCCTGGTCGTGCTCGGCTTCGGCGCGGCCGTGCTGATCGGCACGGTGCTCCTGATGCTGCCCGTTGCCACTGAAACCGGCGACTCGACGGGCTTCGTGGCCGCGTTGTTCACCGCTACCTCGGCGGTGTGCGTCACCGGCCTGGTCGTGGTGGACACCGCCACCCACTGGTCCACCTTCGGTGAACTGGTGGTGCTGGGCCTGATCCAGGTGGGCGGGCTCGGCATCATGACCCTGGCCTCGCTGCTGGGCCTGCTCGTCGCCCGCCGCATGGGACTGCGGATGCAGCTGACCGCGCAAGCCGAAACCAAGGCCCTCGGCCTGGGCGAGGTGCGCGGTGTTGTGCTCCGGGTGGTGGCCGTGAGCGTGGCGGTCGAGCTGGTCACCGCGATCGTGCTGACCGCCAGGTTCGCCTCCGGTTACGACATGCCGTGGGGCCGCGCGGTCTACGAGGGCGTCTTCCACGCGATCTCGGCGTTCAACAACGCCGGCTTCGCCCTCTACGCCACCAGCCTCACCCCCTACGCCGTCGATCCGTGGATCACCGTGCCGATCATGCTCGCGCTGATCACCGGCGGCCTCGGCTTCCCGGTGCTGTTCGAGATCGGGCGCCGCCTGCGCGGCCGGTTGCGGCGCTGGACGCTGCACGCGCGCATCACCCTGGCCACCTACGCCGCGCTGACCGTGCTCGGCATCGTGGTGATCACCGCGATCGAATGGTCCAATCCGGACACGCTCGGCCCGATGGGGCTGGGTGACAAGCTGCTGGTCGGGGCGTTCCACGGGGTCAGCCCGCGCACCGCCGGGTTCAACACCCTCGACGTGGCGCAGCTGAGCCCGGCGGCGCTGCTGGTCACCGACTTCCTGATGTTCATCGGCGGCGGCAGCGCCGGCACCGCGGGCGGGATCAAGGTGACCACCTTCGCCCTGCTGGCCTTTGTCATCGTCGCCGAGATCCGCGGTGAACCCAGCGTGCACGTGATGGGCAGGCGGCTCTCGGCCGAAGTCCAGCGCCAGGCCCTCACCGTCGCCCTGCTCGGCGTGGGCGCGGTCGCCGCCGCGACCCTCGGGCTGCTGCTGATCACCGGGCTGCCGCTGGACGCGGTGCTCTTCGAGTCCGTGTCCGCGTTCGGCACCGTCGGCCTGTCCACCGGCATCACCGCCGCCATCCAGCCGAGCGGGCAGCTGCTGCTGGTGGGCTTGATGTTCCTGGGCAGGCTCGGGCCGATCACCCTGGCCGCCGCGCTGGCGCTGCGCGAACGCGCACGCCGCTACGAACTACCCGAGGAGCGACCCATCGTTGGCTGACCACAATTCCACTCCCCGTCCCGGCCGCGTCGTCGTGATCGGCCTCGGCCGGTTCGGCAGCTCGCTGGCCCGTGAACTGACCGCGCACGGCTCCCAGGTGCTGGGCATCGACTCGCGGGCCGCACTCGTGCAGCGCTACGCCGACGACCTCACCCACTCCGCGGTCGCCGACACCACCGACGAAACCGCGCTGCGCCAGCTCGGCGTCCCGGACTTCCAGCGTGCCGTGGTGGCCATCGGCACCGATCTCGAGGCCAGCATCCTGACCACCGCCCTGCTGGTCGACTTCGGGATCCCGCACATCTGGGCCAAGGCGACCAGCCGCCAGCACGGCCGCATCCTCGAACGGATGGGCGCCCACCACGTCGTGCTGCCCGAGCACGAGATGGGCGAACGCGTCGCGCACCTGGTCACCGGCCGCATGCTGGACTACATCGAGTTCGAAGACGACTACGCCATGGTCAAAACGCTCGCCCCGGCCGGCGCCATCGGTGTCCCGCTCGGTGAAAGCAGGCTGCGCACCCAGCACGGGGTCACCGTGGTCGCCATCAAACGCCCCGGCCACGACTTCACCTACGCCACCGCCGACACCGTCGTCAAACGCGGTGACGTGCTGATCGTCGCCGGTCGCACCAGCGCGGTCGAAACCTTCGCCGATCTGTCCTGAACCCGGGCGGATCACCGAGCCTCCCGCCGTGGCGCGCGGACCGACCGCAGCAGCGACGCGAAGCCCGACGCGGTGAGCACGCACAAGGCAAGCACGGCGGCGGCCCGCCCGGATTCGGCCGTGAAGGTCAGTTCCGCGTGCTCGCCGAGCACAAAACCCGAATGCAGCGCCCAGCACACCGCCGCGGTCGCCACCGCCGCCCGCGCGGCCGTGACCATGGCGGTCGCATCGACCACCACGACCATCGCGACAAGCGAGACGACCGGCGCCTCCTTCGCACCGACGGCCACCGCCAGCGCCGTGCCCGCCGCGCCGAGCACCACACCAAGAGGGAAACCGAACCCCGCCGGAACAGGTGGAGCTGTCCGCATGCCACCCAGCCCAGCGCACACCAAAGCGCGGCGCGAGCGCCGTTGACACGCCCCGAACACCACCAGCGGCTTTCTTGACGAGTTCTTGGCACCACCCGCAGGTTGGAATACCGACGATATGCATTGCAAACGTGGCATCTTTGTAGTCGAGGTGCGTCGAGGGGTGGGCGCCGTCGATGCTGATAGCGAACGTGCCCGCCTCCACCGTGTGCGTGGTGGCGGAGTCGAGGGCGTCGGTTTCCTCGGCGTCGAGCAAGGCCACCGCCATGCCGAACCCATCGGCAGGGACGCCATGAGCCGTCGTGCGGCTCCGAGCACCCACCACAGCGGCGCCAAGCGTTATCCGCGCCTACGTTCGGCTCGAACGGCCTCAACAAGCGCGCGCGAACGAGCCGACATCGACTGCGGCGTCGTGCCTTGCGCCGATCGCGCCTGTTCAGCGCGAAGTCCAGTTGCTCACCCGCACCGCCCGCGCGAGCGGGTGGTGGCCCGTGTTAACCCCTGTTACTCCTGAGTTGCGAGGATGCTGTCAAGCAGTCCGGGGAACCGCTCATCGAGGTCGTCGCGGCGCAGCGAAAGCAGGTTCTCGCGTCCCGAGGGGCGCTGGTTGATGACTCCCGCGTCTCGTAGCACCTTCCAGTGGTGCGTGAGCGTGGACTTGGAGATGCCGTCCACGATCCCGCCGCAGCGGTGCTCGTCGTCATCGGCGAGCACGCGCACGATCTGCAGCCGCACCGGATGGCCGAGCGCGGTGAGCACGTCGGGGAGCTGCATGTCGCCGGTTCGGATCGTCACCGCCATGAAGCCGATCATACCCATTCTACGGTTCTGCTAGTTCTGACGAACTATCCGTCGGGACGAGCGCCGCCGCCACGACCGCGATGATCGCGATCCCGGCGGTCGCGGCGACGATCGCGGCCCGCGAACCCGCGGTGATCGCCTCCTTGCTCGCGCCCTCGGCCACCGCCGCGCTGATGGCCACGCAGATCGCCAGACCGATGGCGTTGCCGGTGTTCTGGGTGGTCGAGCCGATACCCGAGGCGATGCCCTGTTCGTGGTCGGCCACGCCGGTGCCGACCGCGGCCCACATCGCGGTCCAGACGATGCCCTGCCCGAGCCCGGAGAGCACGATGCCCGGCGTCATCGACCACAGGTTCCCCGTCGCGGTCGCCTCCAGCGCCCACCACGCGGTGCCCGCGATGCCGAGCACCGAACCGGCGAGCAGAGCGGCACGTGCTCCGCGGCTGGTCGTGAGCTTGCCACCGGCCTGGGTGCCGAGGAGGATCGCCGCCGAGGGGATCAGGAACGCGAGCCCTGTCTGCAAGGGCGTGAACGCGTGCACGTCCTGCAAGAGCACGGTCAGGAAGTACGGCAGCGCACCGAACGAGCCCATGTAGAGGAACGTGGTCGCGGCCCCGCCCACGGTGAAGCGGTTACCGAACAACCGGAACGGGATCAACGGGTCCGGCGCCCTGCGCTCGATGAGCAGGAACGCGACGAAGAAGGCCACCGCGAGGATCGCGGTCGTCACGATCGTCGCGTTCGCCCAGCCGGTCTCCGGCCCCTGCACCAGGGTGAACACGATGAGCGTCGCCGCGGCCGTGATGGTGAGACCACCAGGCAAGTCGAAACGGCGCTTCGCGGCCTGGGGCGGATCGTGCGGGATCAGCTTCCACGCCGCCAACGCGACGATCCCGGCCAAGGGCACATTGACGTAGAACACCGCCGGCCAGCCAAAAGCGCCGGTGAGCACACCACCGGCGAGCGACCCGATCGTCAGCCCCGAGGCGCCCGCACCACCCCAGACCGCGAGCGCCCGGTTGCGGGCCGCGCCCTCGGCGTAAAGCCGGTTCAGCAGCGACAGCGTCGCCGGGAACAGCATGGCGCCGCCGATGCCCTGGAACACACGGGCCGCGATCAGCACCTCCGGAGCCCAGGCCAGACCGCCCAGCAGCGAGGAGGTCGCGTACACCCACAACGCGGCGATGAACACGCGCCGCTGACCGAGCACGTCGGCCGCACGGCCACCGAACAGCATGAACCCGCCCATGAACACGACATAGGCCGAGACGACCCACTGCAAGGTCTGCCCGTCGAAGCCCAGACCGGAGCCGATCTCCGGCAGCGCGACGAAGACGATGTTGATGTCGAGCGAGATGATCAACTGCGCCGTCGCCAGCAGCGCGAGCGTCCACCCCGTTGCCCGGCCAGCCGCGCTCACCGCGCGCTCTGATGCCTGCCGCATCCGTTCGTGCCTCCTAGTCCAATCGAACAATAGGACTAGAGTACGCGAACAATAGTTCTGAGTCGAGCCCCGCCTCGCAGTCACCTCCACCGCGTGGCCCGAGGTCGCCTGAGCACGTCACCGACGCACGAGCGTGCCGGCCTGGACCACGAGAGCAACCGTCGCACCGTGCCCGGCAACTGCTCCTCGAACCGGATCAGTGAAGCTCGGCCGCCGTCCGGACGACGACGCCGTAGAGGTCGCCGATCGTCGCCAGTGCGCTGTTGTGCAGCTGCTCGGCCGAGACCCGGGCGACCGCGGTCTCCAGTGGCCGGGTCGCTGAGGCGTCGGCGACGACAGTGGGCTTCTTACCGGCCAGGAACGTGCCCTCGGCCGTGAACTGGACGCACATGTTGGTCATGAACCCGGCGATGACGACGTCGTCGTTGCCGGCGGCCTCGACGAGCTCGCCGAGGTTCGTCCCGACGTAGGCGTTCGGCGCGCCCTTGACGACGACCGCCTCGCCCGCGGCGGGCGCCACCCGGGGATGGATCTGGCCGATCTCGGCGGTGATGTCATACGGGCTGCCCTCGCCGCCGTCGTTGACGATGTGGATGACCGTCGAGCCGGCGTCACGGGCGCGGGCGAGCAGGTCCGCGGCGGCCTCGAGCGCGGATTCCCAGCCCTCGAGCTCCATCACACCGGTGGTGTAGGTGTTCTGGTAGTCGACGAGGACGACGGTCGCGTCCTTGAGGGTCGCGGGGGTGTTGTCGAAGCCGTTGAGCTCACGCAGTGTCGTGCGTGCCATGAGGGTCCTCTTTCTCGTGCGTGAACGATGCGTCATCGACGCTAAGAGCACGCTGCGGTGTCGGCAATGTCATGTAACCTGCAAATACCGACATAGGCTGAACGAGGGCGGGCATGATCGAGCGACTGGTGGTTGTGGTGCTCTTCGAGCGGGTCGACCTGCTCGACGTCACCGGCCCGCCCGAGGTCTTCTCGCTGCTGCAGCGGGAGATGGACGAGCCAACCGGGTACGAGGTGCTGCTCGCTGCCGAGACGATGGACCCGGTGACGACTTCGGCCGGGGTGCGGATCCTGCCGGACACCACGTTCGACGAGGTCGCCGGGAGAACGATCGACACCCTCGTCGTGCCCGGCGCGGTCGAGGTCGACACCCAGCGCCGGGTCACCGCCCTCGTCGATCCGGGCGTCGTCGACCGGGTCCGCGCGCTGGCCCCGAGAACGAGGCGGGTGGCGTCGGTGTGCGTCGGCGCGCACGTGCTCGCCGGTGCCGGGCTGCTCGACGGCAAGCGGGCCACGACGCATTGGTCGACGGCCGGCCAGCTCGCGGCGGAGCACCCGGAGATCGACGTCGACCCCGACCCGATCTTCATCCGCGAGGGGAACGTGTGGACGGGAGCGGGACTGACGGCATGCCTCGACCTCGCCCTCGCCCTGGTCGCTGAGGACTTCGGGCAGAAGCTCGCCCTGCGGGTCGCGCGGCAGCTGGTCATGTACCTCAAGCGGCCGAGCGGACAGAGCCAGTTCAGCGTCCCGCTCGAGCCGGTCTCGACCACGAGACGGGTCGAGGAGCTGCGGCACTACGTCGCCGCGCACGCGGCGGAACCGATCACGGTCGCCGACCTCGCGGCACACATCCACGTGGGAGACCGTCAGGTCACGCGCATCTTCAAGACCGAGCTCGGCACGACGCCGGCCGCGTACATCGAGCAGGCTCGCGTCGAGCTCGCGAGGAACCACCTCGAGACCACCGACGACACGCTCGACCGGGTGGCGGCCGCCTGCGGCTTCGGCACCGTCGACACCCTGGCCCGCGCGTTCCGCCGCTCCCTCGGCGTCACGCCGGGCGACTACCGGGAGCGGTTTCGGATCCGTTCCTGACCTGCGCCCGGGTGTCCTCTTTGGACTTCCTGTCCCACGGAAAACCGCGGGGACGGTCAGGCCGCGTCTCGGCCGAAGAGCGTCCGGAACGTCCGGCGTGTCCGGGGTTGTGGACGGGCGAGTGCGTGCTGACCACTGGTACGGGTCTGGTCGTCGTCGGCGGGGTCGTGGGCCGCTGGGCTGGGGCCGGAGTTCTCGCGGTGCTGCCGGTGTACCGCGATCAGCAGCACGAAGCCCGCGACGATGATGCCGTGCGACACCACGCGGTCCACCGTCACCGCGCCGTTGACCAGGTCGATGCCGGAAACCACGCCGAGCAGGACGAGGAAGCCCGCGAGGGCGGGCACCAGCCCGAAGGCGGCTGCCGGGCGCACCGCCGCCCAGAGCAGCCCGGGAGTTCTCGGGTACGCCGATGATGAGGAGAAGCCGCCATTCACCTCAACGTAACCAACGTGCCCGAGTGGTCCACCTCACGCCTTGGATGGACTCGGGCGTCCCGTTCCCCGGCGGCAACGCCCGCAAGCTTTTCGGTCTCTGATTCGCCTTGGCCGCGTCGTATGTTTCCCGCGCCGCGAGCGCGGTCAGCTCGTATTCGACCCTGGGCGGCAGCTCGGCGTGAACGTGGCGCGCGACGAGTCCGTCGCGTTCCAGATCCCGCAGGGTGTCGGTGAGGACCTTCCCGCTGATTCCCTCGACCGTGGTGCGCAGGTCGCCGAAGCGCATCCGCCCGTCGCTGAGCGCGAGCCGCATCACCTCGAACCAGGTCAGCGGGAGCTCGCAGGCCGCACGCAGTGCCGCGTCGATGGCCTCCCACAGCGCGATTCCGGTCGAAACGTGAATTCAGCGCCGGAGCGGGCGGCATCAGGTAGGCGGGGTTCGTCATTCGCGCCGCGGGTTGAGGTGGTCGACCATCGTCCGGGGGAGGACACGGTTGCCGTGTCCTCCCCCGGAGTTGTTTGCGGGGTTACTGCCGCCACTGCTCCGCGGACGACACACCCGGGAGCGGCTTGCCGATGAGGGCGAGGGGGATGAAGAAGCCGATCTGGCCGATCGCCATGGCGAGGGTGGCGATCGCCTTGTCGTCGTAGTGCTGCGCGGCCTGGGCGGACAGCTCGTCGGAGACCCGCTCGCCGTGCGGGTTCGGGGTGAGGACGGCCTCGACGAGCGCCAGTGCGACACGTTCGGCGTCGGTGAAGTAAGGCGCGTCCCGCCAGGACGCCACGGCGGTGATGCGCTCCTCGGACTCCCCGGCCTTGCGGAGGTTGCCGGTGTGCAGAACGGTCAGGTAGGTGTTGCCGACGAGCTGACCGGCGCGCAACTGCACCAGGCTGATCGTGGCCTGCGGGATCGACCCGTTCCCGGTCGCTTTGAACAGGGCTGCGCCGATTTCGCCCAGCTCGGGGATGAGCACGGCGGGGTTGGGCAGTCGCGAGTGGAGGGTTTCCCGCTGGGTCGTCGTGGTGGTGTTCATGGTGGTCTCCGTTTCCGGTTTCAGTTGGTGTGCCGGTACTTTGACGGCTGGCGCGTGGCGGATGTGACCGCGCTGGCGTGCTTCACACGGGGTGCTGCGGGCGGTTCTGGCTTGCCGGTCGCAGGAGCACCACGGCGGCGAGGATCGCGGCCAGGTAGAAGGCGCCCGCGCCGAGCAGGCCGGTGGTGTACCCGCTGGTGAGTGCTTCCGGCTCCGGTGTGCCGCCCGGCTGGCTCGTCGTGACGGTGAGGGCGGTGGTGGCCAGGATCGCCAGGCCCAGCGCGCCGCCGACCTGCTGGGTGGTGTTGATGAGTCCGGAGGCGATGCCGGAATCCCGCGGGGCGACTCCCCGCACGCCGCTGATCGTCGCCGCGACGAAGCCGATGCCCAGGCCGACACCGGCGACCAGTTGGGCGGGCAGCAGGGTGACGAGGGCGTTCTGGTCCGGGGTGAGCAGGCTGAACCAGCCCATCGCCAGTGCGGCCACCGTCATGCCGGTCGCCAGCACGTTCCGCACCGGGGCGCGGGCCTGCAGCCGCGGTCCGACCACGGCGGAGCCGAGGCCGATGCCGATCGCGAACGGCAGGTAGGCCAGCCCGGTGATCATCGGTGAATAGTGCTTGATGGACTGCATGTAGAGGGTGAGGAAGTAGAACGTGGCCAGTTGGCCCGCGCCCATGAGCAGCATGATCAGGTTGGCGCCGAGCCTGCCCCGGTCGGCCAGCACGCCGGCGGGCAGCATCGGGTTGCGGACGCGGCGCTGGACGGTCACGAACGCCAGGGCCAGCACGACGGCGATCGCGCCGACGGTGAGGGTGAGCCCGTCGCCGAGGCCGTCGGCCCCGGCCCGGTTGATCGCATAGACAAGCGAGCCGAGTGCGAGCGTCGCGGTGATCGCGCCGGGCAGATCGAGGCCGCCGCGTTCGCGGGTGCCGGGAACGATCGCGAGGGTCCCGATGAGCAGGAGGAGCACGAACGGGATGTTGATGAACATGATCCACCGCCAGCCCAGGTACTCGGTGAGCGCACCGCCGAGGAGCAGGCCGGCCACCGCGCCGAGGCCGCCCATCGCGCCGTAGACGCCGAGCGCCTTGTTGCGTTCCGGTCCGGCGGGGAAGGTGTCGGCGAGCAGCGACAGCGCGGCGGGGGCGATGATCGCGCCGCCCACGCCCTGCAGGACGCGCGCGGCGATCAGCATGGCACCGTCCTGGGCCACGCCGCCCAGCACGGAGGCCAGCAGGAAGACCACGAGGCCCGCCCGCAACAGCCGCCGACGGCCGAACAGGTCACCGGCGCGACCACCGGCCAGCAGCAATCCCCCGAACGCCAGCGCATACGAAGTGAGCACCCAGTCCAAATCGGACTCCGCGATGGACAGACCGGCCCCGATGTTGGGCAGGCCGACGGTGACGATGGTGCCGTCCATCACGATCAGCAGTTGCGCGGCGGCGATCACCAGCAGCGCCAGACCGCTCTTCTGGGAGCGGAGTTCGGTGTGTGAGGTCATCAGAGGTTCTTTCCGGAGGCGGTGGCCGCGCGGTGGACCGCGGCGGCGAGCCGGTCGTGTTCGGGGTAGGACCAGTTGAAGGAGAAGCGGCGCCGGGTGTAGCCGAAGGTGATGCCGCTGACGGGGTCGGCGAAGGCCTCCGAGCCCGCGGATCCGTTGTGCCCGAACGCGTTCGCGCTCAGGAACGGGTAACGCAGGCCCTTGGCCTGGAAGCCGAGCGCGTACTGTCCCGATGCGCCGGTGACGAGGTCGCCACCCGTGGAGTGCAGCATGGCGAACTCGCCGAGGGTGTCCGGTTTCAGCAGCGGCGGCCTGCCGTCGAGGCCGACGACCGCGGCCGCGTACATCCCGGCCAGCCCGCGGGCGTTGCCCACGCCGCCCGCGGAAGCCTGCCCGAGCGCGCGTACCCGCCGGGTGTTGACGAAGGCCACCTGGTCCAGGGGCGGCGTGGAGTTGAGGCCGTAGCCGATCCCGGTGATGCTCTGCGGACCGGGAACCGCCGCCCAGAACGCCGCGAGTTCCTCCGGACTGGCCTGCCCCGGCAGGATCTCCCGGTAGCGGGACTCCAGTGCCTCCGGCAGGCCGAGGTGGAGGTCCAATTCGTACGGCGCGCGGATGCGTTCTTCGAAGATCTCCTGCAGCGAGCGGCCGGTGACCCGGCGGACCACTTCGCCCACGATCGCGAACGACACGAATCCGCCGTAGCCGTAGGCCGAACCCGGTTTCCAGTACGGGCGCTGCCCCGCGAGGCGACGGGCGATCACCCGGTCGTCGGCGAGTTCGTCGACGGTGAACCCGCCGTCGACGCCGATCACACCGGAACGGTGGGTGAGGACGTCCCGCAGGGTGATCCCGCCCTTGCCCGCCGCCGCGAACTCCGGCCAGTGCGCGGCGACAGGCTCGTCCAGCGCCAGCGTGCCGTCCTGCACCAGCAACGCCACCGCGAGGGTGGCGGCGCCCTTGGTCGAGGAGTAGACACCGGTCAGGGTTTCACCGCTCACCTCGTCCCCGGCCCACAGGTCGGCCACCTGCCTGCCGTGCACGAACGCCGCGAGCTGGGCACCGGCACCGGCGCCGTCCTCGGCGACCACGGCGGCGAACGCCTCGCCGACCGCCTCGAAACCCTCGGCGACAGTCCCCCGCACCTCGATCTTGTTCATTGGTTCCTGCTCCATCCGTTCGAGCTACCGACTTTCTCGACAGCCCTGACGCACGGATCGCGGGGAGTGTGACCACCACCGGATCGGTCACATCGGAGAAGTTCTGTGCGTCAAACTCGCAGGAGATCCACCGGAGAGGACGATCATGGACGAACACGACTTCCTGGCCAGCCGGTTCGAGGAACACCGCACGCACCTGCGGGCGGTGGCCTACCGGATGCTCGGCTCCCTGACCGAGGCCGACGACGCCGTCCAGGAGTCCTGGCTCAGGCTGGTCCGCTCCGAGGCCGACGACATCGACAACCTCGGTGGCTGGCTGACCACGGTTGTCGGCCGGGTGTGCCTGGACATGCTCCGCTCACGACGGCTGCGGCGCGAGGACCCGCTGGAGGCCCGGCTGCCGGACCCGGTCGTCAGCCAGGAGGACGCCACGGATCCGGAAGCGCAGGCGCTGATCGCCGACTCCGTGGGCCTGGCGCTGCTGGTGGTACTGGAGTCGCTGAACCCGGCCGAACGGCTCGCTTTTGTCCTGCACGACATGTTCGGCATGCCCTTCGACGAAATCGCCCCCATCGTCGAGCGCACCCCGGCCGCGGCCAGGAAACTCGCCAGCCGCGCCCGCCGGCAGGTACAGGGCGCGGCCCCGACTCCGGACCCGGATCCGGCAACCCAGCGCCGGGTGGTCGACGCCTTCCTGAGCGCCGCGCGCGGCGGTGACTTCGAGGCCCTGCTGTCCATTCTCGACCCCGACATCGTGCTCCGCGCCGACAGCGGAACACTGCTGGGCGGCGGCATGCGGATCCTCCGGGGCGCGGACGCGGTGGCCGGTCAACTCGCCACCTTCCACCGCATGGCCACCACGGCG
Source organism: Amycolatopsis albispora (assembly GCF_003312875.1). Lineage (NCBI taxonomy): Bacteria > Bacillati > Actinomycetota > Actinomycetes > Pseudonocardiales > Pseudonocardiaceae > Amycolatopsis > Amycolatopsis albispora. Next base: position 354,898 of record NZ_CP015163.1, on the reverse strand, counting down.
ACCACGCGGCCCGTCCTCATCAACGGGGCCGCCGGGCTCGTCAACACCATCGACGGCGATCTCATCTCGATCATGAGCTTCACCATCACCGGCGAGAAGATCGCCGCCATCGACATCCTTTCCGATCCCGGCAGGTTGCCCCAACTCGACCGGACCGGCCCCGAATCGCGATGAGAGCTTGCGCTGCCACCGCCGGTTCGGCTGAATGCCGGGAAAATGCGCCGTCTGGCGGGCGCGCGGCGGCCGCCAGGCTCGTCGCTCCCGGTAGTCCCGGCGGAGAGGAAACTCCGCGAGGCGCGTCACCGCCTCGCGGAGGCTCACCGCCACCATCCACGATACCGCCGATGTGGATTTCCCTGAATAATGCCAACTCGCCGTTCTCGCACTCAGCGAGCGGAGCGGTGGAACTCGGTCAGCTTCTCCAACTCCGGGATGATTCCGGCCGGAGTCGGGCGGGCCAGCCAGGCGTCGTGCAGGGACTTGGCGGCCTCGGCGTAGGACGGGTCGTTCAGCACCGCGAGCAGCGCCTCGCGGATCTCCGCCGCGGACTGGGTGATGCGGTTGATCTGCACGCCCGCGCCGGTCTCCTTGACCAGCCGCGCGGTGAGCCACGCGTCGACGCTGCGCTCGGTGACGGTGACCGAAATCGACTCGCCCTCACCGCTGAAGACCATCCGCTGCGGCTCTTCGGTGTCGGCGATGACGTGCGGGATACCGGCGGCGAGAGTCGCCACGAACGAGCCGCTGCCGCCGTGGTGGATGGCCGCGACGCAGGTCGGCAGCAGGCTGGTCAACGGCACGTAGTCGACGACGCGCAGGTTCGCTGGCACCGGCGGCGCGCCGACCAGCTGGTTGTCGTTGAACGTGCCGACGACCTCGATGTCCAGGCCGTCGATCGCCTCGAAGATCTTGGGGATGAGGTCGACGCCCTCGTGGTAGGCCCGGGTCGAGACGCCGACGGTCAGCGCGACGCGCGGCCGCTGGGGACGCTCGTGCAGCCACTCCGGCAGCACCGCGCCGCCGTTGAAGGGGACCCAGCGCACCGGCACGGTGGAGATGTTCCGCGACAGTCGCATCGACACCGACGGGATCGCGTCGATGGTGAAGTGCCCGAGCAGCACGGTGTCGTCGACCTCGACCCCGTGCCGGTCGGCCAGGGCGCGCAGCGAGATCTCCAGCGGGTTCACCGGCGTCTCGTGCCCCTCGGCGACCCGCTCGGCGAACTTCTCGATCGCCCAGCCGCCGTAGTCCGGGCCGTTGAGCACGCGGCCCGACGCCGCGCCCGCGGCCTTGGCGACCACCCCGCCGCACGGGAACCAGGACTCCCACAGCACCAGGTCCGGCTGCCACTGCTTGGCGAAGGCGATCAGGTTGTCGATGTCCTCGCGCGGCTCCGGCGGCAGGTAGTACCGGGCCGAGAACAGGAAGAACTGGTAGTAGGCGTCCCAGTTGTCCCGCTCGTCACCGCTCAGGTCGAGCTTGGCCGCCAGCTCCTCCATCTCCTCCGGGCTGGGCAGCAGGCCGTACTTCGCCCAGTTCTGCAGCGAATGCGGCTCCGGCTCACCGGTCTTGATCGCGGGCAGGCCCGCGGCGACGATCTGCTCCTCGGCTCCGGGCGGGCAGGCCACGACGACCTCGTGCCCCTCGGCCTGCAGCGCCTGGGCGTGCGGGATGAGGTGGTTCAGGTGGGTGACATGCGGGAAACCTGTCACGAGGACTCGCATCGAACATCTCCTCAAACGTTGTCGTGCGTCGTTGTTGGTGTCGTTGTCGGGCGGGCGTTGCCGGGTGGTCGCGGCCTACTGGCGGACGCCGACGAAGATGCCGGGGCTGGTGGCCCGTCCGTCGCCCAGCCGCAGTGCGGGAACGAACTCGACGGTGCAGCCCGCCCGCTCGAAGGCCGATTCGTATTCCTCGCGGGTGAACAGGCCGACCGACAGCACCGACGAGAACTTCCGGATGCCGTCGGAGTCGGCGACGATCGCCTCGAAGGCGATGCGGCTGCGACCCTCGTGCACGGTGGAGTGGCTGACGCGCGCCACCACGCGGCCGTCCTCTTCGGCCAGGTGGCTGCCGATGTAGCCGTCGATGAACAACTCGGGGAACCACCACGGCTCCACGATCACCACACCGCCCGGCACGGTGTGCGCGGCCATCCTGGCGACCGTGGCCGCCACTTCTTCGGCGGAGCCGACCTCACCGATCGCGTTGCCGAGGCAGGTTACCGCGTCGAAGGTGCGGCCGAGGTCGAAGTTCACCATGTTGCCGAGGTGGACGGCGGACGGCGACAGCCGGGTGATCGCGACCTCGCGCATGGCAGGCGTGAGCTCGACGCCCTCGACGTGGTCGAACCTCTTCGCGAACGCGGCCAGATGGGCGCCGGTGCCGCAGGCGACGTCCAGCACACTTTTCGCCTCGGGGAACCGGGACCGGATCAGCTGAGCGTGCTTCTCGGTCTCGGCGTCGAAGTCCTTGCCGCGACTGTTGAAGACCAGTTCGTACAGTTCGGCGTGCTCCGGGTCGTAATCCATCCGCGCTCCTCCTCCAGGCCGGGGCGGCACCCCGGCTTGCCGTCAGGTCGGCTGTGCCAGCGTCACGCCGCCGGGCGGGCCACCGCATCTCCTGGCTTGCGCCCGTCGCGCCGGCACGTGGTCAGCCGGGAAAAACCGCGCAGGACAAAGGAAGGCCGCCGCCGCCCGCCGTGCCAACATCGATCGGTGGACAGGGGTGACCCGCGTGAAGGGGCGCACGAATGATCAACATGTTTCAGCCGCAAGTCGGAGCCGAGGAACTGGCCGCCGTCGCGGAGGTGTTCGACAGCCAGTGGCTGGGGTACGGGCCGCAGACCAAGGCCTTCGAGCAGGAGTTCGCCGACCACCTCGGCGTGCCGGCGGAGACGGTGCTGTTCATCAACTCCGCCACGGCCGGCCTGCACCTGGCGATGGAGCTGCTGAACATCGGTCCCGGTGACGAGGTCGTCTTCCCGTCGGTGAGCTTCCCGGCCAACGGCCACTGCGTCGCCGCCGCCGGCGCCACCCCGGTCTTCTGCGACGTCCGCCCGCGCACGCTCAACCCGACCGTCGACGACGTGCGGGCGGTGCTGACCCCGCGGACGAAGGCGGTCATGCTGCTGCACTACGGCGGCCAGCCCGGCGACATCGTGGAGATCGCGCAGCTGTGCCAGGAGCGCGGCATCCCGTTCATCGAGGACGCCGCCTGCGCCGTCGGGTCGAGCATCGACGGCCGGGCCTGCGGGACCTTCGCCGACATCGCCATCTGGAGCTTCGACTCGCGCAAGATCATCACCACCGGCGACGGCGGCATGATCTACGTCCGTGACCCGCAGCTGGCGCGCCGCGCGCACCGCCTGGCCTACCAGGGTCTCGACGACCGGGGCGCGTTCGCCGCGATGAAGAACAACGGCACGCGGCGCTGGTGGGACCAGACCATTCACGAGGTCGGCAGGCGGCTGATCGGCAACGACCTGACCGCCGCCATCGGCCGCGTCCAGCTCGGCAAGCTGCCCGGCTTCATCCGGCGGCGCGGCGAGATCATCGCCCAGTACGACCGGCTGCTCGAGGACGTTCCCGGGGTGCGGCGCCCGCCGGCGCTGCCCGAGGGCCACGTCTCGACGAACTACTTCTACTGGCTGCAGTTCGACGACGTGACCGTGCGCAACACGGTCGCCGAGGACCTGCTGGAACTGGGCATCTACACCACCTACCGCTATCCGCCGCTGCACAAGGTCCCGTTGTTCGCCACCGGGGTGGAACTGCCCGGCACCGACGAGGCCGAGGCGATCACCCTGCTGCTGCCGCTGCACCAGTCGCTGACCGACGCCGAGGTCGAGCGAGTCGCCACCAGCCTGATCTCGGTCCTCGACCGCCGCAGGTTCCGCGAGGCCGGGTAGGCGGACATGAAGGTCCGCGAACTCGCCGTGGCGGGCGCCCTCGAGCTGACGCCGGACGCGATCCACGACGACGACCGCGGGCTGTTCGTCTCGCCGTTCCAGGAGACGCACTTCCGGCGGGCGACCGGCCAGCGGCTGTTCACCGTGGCGCAGACCAACCACAGCCGGTCCCGCCGGGGCGTCGTCCGGGGCATCCACTTCACGGTGACCCCGCCCGGCTGCGCCAAGTACGTCTACTGCGCGGCGGGATCGGCACTCGACATCGTCGTGGACATCCGCGTCGGGTCGCCCACGTTCGGCCGCTGGGACGTGGTGGAGGTCGACCCGACCTACTTCCGCTCGGTGTACTTCCCGGTCGGTGTCGGGCACGTGTTCGTCGCGCTCGAGGACAACACGGTGATGAGCTACATGATCTCCGGCGAGTACGTCCCGGAGAACGAGCTGGCGTTGTCACCGCGCGATCCCGACCTCGGCCTGCCGTTGCCGGCCGAACCGATCCTGTCCCCGCGGGACCAGATCGCGCCGACGCTGGCCGAGGCCGAGAAGCAGGGCTGGCTGCCGGACTACTACGAGTGCGTGGACGTGGAGGAAGAGCTGCACGAGCGCAGTTGAAGAGACGATGCCGAGCCCACCACGGGCACACACTGTTCACCAAGAGAGTCGCGCCGGGAACTCCGGGAGCCGCGTGCGATCCATCCCGCCGGTCGGGTGCCGAACTCGATCGGCCGTCACCTGGAAGGCGCCATGAACATCGCCGAGAACATGGCCATCGTCGAGTGCACCGCGTGCCGCATCTGCGGCAACACCGAGCTGCTGACCGTGCTTGACCTGGGGAACCAGACGCTGACCGGCATCTTCCCCCGGCCGGGTCAGGTGGTGCCGACGGCGCCGCTGGAGCTGGTCCGGTGCGGCCCCGGCGGCTGCGGGCTGCTGCAGCTGCGGCACACCTCCGACCTGACGCTGATGTACGGCGAGCACTACGGCTACCGCTCCAGCGTCCGCCCGTTCATGGTCAACCACCTGCACCGCAAGGTCGACGTGCTCACCGGCATGGTCGACCTGGACCGCGGTGACCTGGTGCTCGACATCGGCAGCAACGACTCGACGCTGCTGCAGGGCTACCGCACCGCGGGGCTGACCAGGGTCGGCGTGGACCCGACCGGCGAGAAGTGGCGCGAGTACTACCCCGCCGACATCGACCTGATCCCGGACTTCTTCAGCAAGTCCTCCTACGCCGAGCAGTTCGGCACCCGCCAGGCGAAGATCGTCACCTCCATCGCGATGTTCTACGACCTGCCCGACCCGCTCGGGTTCATGGCCGACGTGCACGACATCCTCACCGACGACGGCGTGTGGATGATCGAGATGAGCTACGCGGTCCCGCTGCTGGAGACGCCGGTCTACGACGCGATCTGCCACGAGCACCTGGAGTACTACTTCCTGCGCCAGATCGAGTGGATGGCCGACCGGGTCGGGCTGACCGTGGCCACCGCCGAGATCACCGACGTCAACGGCGGCAGCCTGTGCGTGACGCTGGTGAAGGACCCGGCCAAGCACAAGATCGACACGCCCCAGATCGAGCGGATCCGGCAGTACGAGGCGTCGCTGGCGCTGGACACCGACGCGCCCTACGAAGCCTTCACCCGCCGCGTCGAGCAGGTCCGCGTGGACGTGCGGTCCTTTTTGGAGGAATCGAAGGCCGCGGGCAAGCTGACCCTGGGCTACGGCGCCTCGACCAAGGGCAACGTGATCCTGCAGCACTGCGGGGTCACCACCGACGACCTGCCGTGCATCGGCGAGGTCAGCACCGAGAAGCACGGCCGCCTCACCCCGGGCACCGGCATCCCGATCGTGTCCGAAGAGGACGCCAAGGCGCAGCGGCCCGACCAGCTCCTGGTGCTCCCCTGGGGTTTCCGCGACGGTTTCGTCGAGCGTGAGCAGGACTACGTCGCGCGCGGCGGAAAACTGGTCTTCCCGCTGCCGTCCCTCTCGGAAGTGTCGGCGCAGTCGAGGAAGGGAGCTGGCCGCGATGTCGACTTCGGCCGGGCGAGCTGAGGACTTCCTGGCTTCGGCGCTGACCACGATCAGCGCGCAGACGGAGGACCCGGACCTCTTCCTCAAGCAGCGGTTCACCGCCTCCCGCTACCAGGTCGACGAGGTCCCGCTGGACACGCTGGCCGAGTGGCGGCTCGACGACCGGCTCGAGCACGCCACCGGCCGGTTCTTCACCATCGAGGGGTTGTCGGTGCGGACCAGCTTCGGGCCGAACCCGCAGTGGTGCCAGCCGGTCATCGTGCAGCCCGACATCGGCATCCTGGGCATCCTGGTGAAGAAGATCCACGGGGTGCTCCACTTCCTGATGCAGGTGAAGATGGAGCCGGGCAACACCACGCTGGTGCAGTACGCGGCGACCGTGCAGGCCACGCAGAGCAACTACCAGCGCGTGCACGGCGGGCGGCCGACGCCGTACCTGGAGTACTTCGTCCGGGGCAGCCGGGGGCACATCCTGGTGGACCGGCTGCTGTCCGAGCACGCGTCCTGGTACCTGTACAAGCGCAACCGCAACATGATCGTGGAGATCCCGCCGGACGAGGAGGTCGAGGAGCGCGACGACTTCACCTGGCTCACGCTCGGCCAGCTGCGAAGGCAGCTCGCCCTCGGCAACGTCAACATGAACGCCCGCACCGTGCTGGCCTGCATTTCCTACGACGGTGCCCGCGACCTCCAGTTGGCCGAAGGCTTCCACGCGCGGACCGTCGCCTCGCACAACGCGCAACGGTCCGACGCGGAGCTGGCCGAGGCGATGACCTGGCTGATCGACCAGAAGGAGAACTACACGCTCGACGTCAAGCGGATCGGACTGTCCGAAATGGACGGATGGGCCGCCGACGGCGGCAGCGTCCGGCACCGCGACGGCCTGTACTTCCGGATCATCGGGCTGTCGGTGCGGGCGACCAGCCGGGAGGTCGGCACCTGGACGCAGCCGATGCTCGAACCGGTGCCGGGCAACCTGGTCGCCTTCCTCTGCCAGCGGCAGAACGGCGTGCTGCGGTTCCTGACCCAGGCGATGATCCAGCCGGGATCGACCGACCGGCTCGAGCTCGGCGCGACCATCCAGCTGGCCCCGGGGTACTGCCGTGACGCGCGCGACCTGCCGCCGCTGGTGGAGTACCTGAGCTCGGCGACCGGGCAGGTGCGGCTGAAGTCGGTGCAGTCCGAGGACGGCGGCCGGTTCCACCGGGCCGACACCGAGCACCTGGTGATCGAGCTGCCCGAGGACCACCACGTCGAGGCGCCGGAGAACTACCGGTGGATGACGCTCGGCCTGCTCGGGCGGATGATGCAGTCGGGCTACTACCTCAACGTCGAAGCCCGCAGCCTGATGGCGTGCCTGCTGTGAGGCTCCTGCTCGTCGGCCTCTCGCGGTTCGCCCGGCGGCGGGTGCTGCCCGCGGCGTCCGCGCTCGAGGGCATCGAGATCGTCGACGTCGCCAGCGCGCACGGCGGTGCCGTCGACAACCTGCCCAAGCTGGGGCGCCGGCACACCGACTGGCGCGCGGCGCTGGAGGGCACGGAACCCGCGCTGGTCTACGTTTCGACGGTCAACAGCACGCACGCCGAGGTGGTGCGGCACGCGTTGCGGCGGGGGCATCACGTCGTGGTGGACAAGCCGGCCTTCCTGACCCTGGACACGGCCGAGGAGCTGGTCGCGCTGGCCCGGTCCCAGTCGCGGGTGCTGGCCGAGGCGACGAACTACGCGTTCCACCCGGTGTTCTCGCCGGACCTGGCCAAGGACATCACCCAGGCCGTCGCGGTGTTCACCCCGCCCGTGCCGCCGGAGGACTTCCGGCACGACCGGTCCTCGGGCGGCGGCGCCTTTCTCGACACCGGCCCGTACTTCGCCTCGCTGGGCCGGGTCCTGTGGGGTTTGGAACCGGACGACGTGCACGTCATCGTGGGCGACCGCACCGCGGACGGCCTGGAACTGGCGTACAGCGTGCTGGCCGGCTACCCCGGCGGCCGGACCGTCGTCGGGCAGTTCGGCTTCACCACGCACTACCGCAACGCCCTGCAGTTGCTCGGGCCCGGCGTCGCCATCGACGTGCCCCGGCCGTTCTCCGCGCCGCCGGACCTGGCCGTCGACCTGCGCATCGAGGTCGACGGCCAGCGTCGGACGCGGAGCGTGCGGCCCGCGGACAGCATGGAGTTGTTCCTCGCCGCCGTGCTGGACGCGGTGCACGCGGGTTCGCGGGAGTTCGACGCCGCCCTGCTCAGCGACGCCCGGACGCGCGACCGCGCCGTCCGCGCCGCCGAGCGTTAGCGCGTTGGTTGCTGGGCAAGGTCGTATTCGGACTCGTAGGCGTCCAGTTCCTCACGGCGTGCACTGAGCACCGCCGTGGCCCGGTGGTGGTCGAAGTCCTTTTCCCACTTGCCGATGACCACCGCGGCCACGGCGTTGCCGAGAACGTTGATGAACACCCGGCCTTCGTTGAGGATGCGGTCGATGCCCACGATCAACGCTAGCGCGGCCAGCGGCATGTGCCCGACCGCGGTGATGGTGCTGGCCAGCACGATGAACGCGCCGCCCGCGATCCCGGCGGTGCCCTTGCTGGTCAGCATCATCACACCGACCATGACCAGCTGCTGCTGCCAGGACAGGTCGATGCCCAGCGCCTGCGCCAGGAACAGCGAGGCCATGGTGAGGTAGACGGCGGACCCGTCGAGGTTGAACGAGAAACCCGACGGGATGACGATGCCGACGACCGGGCGGCCGATGCCCATGATCTCCAGCTTGCGCACCAGTTGCGGCAGCACGGCTTCGCTGGAACAGGTGGACAGGGCGACGAGCAGCTCGGCCTTGAGGAAGCGCATCAGCCCGAGCAGGCTCAGCCTGCAGGCCCGCATGATCGCCCCGAGAATGATCACGACGTAGAGCACGCAGGTGCCGGTGAACAGCAGGATCAGGTAACCGAGCTGCTGCAGGCTACCGGCGCCGTAGGTGGCCACGACCGTGGCGAGCGCGCCGAAGGTACCGATCGGCGCCAGCCGCATCACCCAGCCGACGATCCGGAAGACCACAGTGGACAGTGCCGAGATGCCGCGGGTGAGCGGCGCGGCGGCGGGGCCCGCCATGTTGAGCGCGACACCGAAAACGATCGAAACCAGCAACGCGGCGAGAATGTTGTCGCCGGTGATCGCGCCGAACAACGACTCCGGGATCAGGCTGGTGACGAACCCGGTGAAGGTGGCGTGTTCCTCGGTGGCCGACTCCGGGACGGCGCTCGCGTCGAGCGTCGCGGGATCGACGTTCATGCCCGCGCCCGGCTGGAACACGTTGGCGACGAGCAGGCCGATCAGCATCGAAAGCAGGGACAGCACCAGGAAGTAGCCGATCGCCTTCGCGCCGATCCGGCCCGCCTTGCGCAGGTTGTCCATCGAGGCGATGCCGGTGGCGACCACGCAGAACACCACCGGGATGACGATCATCTTGACCAGCGCGATGAACCAGTCGTTGAGCGGCTTGAGGCTCGCCCCGACACCGGGCGCGGCCAGGCCGACCGCGACTCCCAGGACGGCGGCGACGATCACCTGGAACCAGAGCTCGCCGATCAACCGGCGGAACCGGGACCGCCGGCGAACCGGGCTGGACGTGGACGACATCGTTGTTGCTCCTTCGCACGGCGTTGTGTGGGGAGTGCGGTCAGTGCGGTCAGTGCAGGGCGCGCAGCACCCGGTAGAACTCGGCCTTCCGCTCGAAACCGATGCCGGGGGTGTCGGTCAGGCCGACGTAGCTGTCCTCGACGACAGCGTCGTCGGCGAACCCGCCGGTGGGCTGGAACTCGCCGGGGTAGGACTCGTTGCCGCCGAGCTTGAGCGCGGCGGCGATGTGCAGCGAGAACTGGTGACCGCCGTGGGGAATGCACCGGCGTGCAGACCAGCCGTGCTGGGCCAGCATGTCCTGGATGCGCAGGTACTCGGTCAGGCCGTAGCCCAGTGCCGGGTCGAACTGGAGGTAGTCGCGGTCGGGACGCATCCCGCCGTAGCGGATCAGGTTGCGCGCGTCCTGCAGCGAGAACAGGTTTTCGCCGGTGGCAATCGGGCCGCGGTAGTGCTCGGAGACGATGGCGTTGAGCCGGTAGTCCAGCGGGTCGCCGATCTCCTCGTACCAGAACAGGCCGTAGGGCTCGATCGCCCGCGCGTACGCCAGCGCGGTCGTCAGATCGAACCGGCCGTTGACGTCGACGGCCAGCCGCGACCCGTCACCGCCGAGCACCTCCAGCACGGCCTCGATCCGTTCGAGGTCCTCCGCCAGGTCCGCCCCGCCGATCTTCATCTTGACGACGCGGTAGCCCTGGTCGAGGAACGCGCGCATCTCGTCCTGCAGATCACGCAGCGACTTGCCGGGCGCGTAGTAGCCGCCCGCGGCGTAGACGAACACCTTGTCGTCGGGCTCGCCGTCGCCGTAGCGGTCCGACAGCCACCGGTACAGCGGCTGCCCGGCGATCTTGGCAGCGAGGTCGAACAACGCCATGTCCACCACACCGACCGCGACCGAGCGCTCGCCGTGCCCGCCCGGCTTCTCGTTGGTCATCACCACGTCCCACGCGCGGGCGGGGTCGAGCTGGCCGTCCTCGGCCAGCAGTGCCTCCGGATCGGCGTCGAGCAGCCGTGGCACGATCCGGCGCCGCAGGATCTCGCCCGCGCTGTAGCGCCCGTTGGAGTTGAACCCGTAGCCGACCAGCGGTTTCCCGTCCCGCACCACGTCGGACACCACCGCCACGATCGAGCAGTCCATCGAGCTGAAGTCGATCCAGGCGTTGCGGATGGAGGAGCTGATCGGCACGACGCCCTCGTGCACGGAGACGATCTTCATCGGCCACCTCTCGTTGTAATTTATAAATTACGACGGATGGTAGGGTGGCTCCGGCCGATGCACAAGCACCGGCTTTCGGCGAGGGAGCGACGGTGGCGACCGCGAGCATGTTCTCCAGCAAGGGCGACGCGGCCTACACGGAGCTACGGGCCCGCATCCTCCGCGGAGAACTGGTGCCGGGCTCACGACTCGCCCAGCGTGACCTCGCCGACGAATTCGGAATGAGCCTGACCCCACTGCGGGAGGCCATCCGGCGGCTCAGCAGCGAAGGCCTGATCGACCTCGACACCCAGCGCGACGCCAGGGTCGCGGCCATCAACGCCACCGAAGCCCGCCAGCTCTTCGAGGTACGGCTCTCGCTCGACCCGACCGCCGCCATGCTGGCCGCCCAACGGCGCACGGACGCCGACCTCGCGGCACTGCGGACCGCGGCCGCCCGGCTCGTGCCGGTGACCAGGACTTGGGGCGAAGAAGGACTCACCGCCCACCGCGACTTCCACCGGGCGCTGTACGTCGCCTCGCACAACGACGTCCTCATCAGAATGCTCGACGACATCTGGGACAAGTCAGACCGCTACCGGCGGCTCGGCCTCGATCTGCCCCCTGGCGACGAGCCACGCACCCGGGACCACCGCGAGCACCACGAACTCGTCGAACTCATCGCGAACCAGGACGCCGCCGGTGCCGGCGACCTCATGCGCACGCACATCGAACGCAGCCTCACCGCCACCGCCATCACCGTGCTCGAACAACGGGAGGCGAACCGGGCCACCGGCCTCATCGGACGTTCGGACGGCGCCTGAACAGCATCACCCACAAGCCTTCCTGGCACACGACGTCGTCCTGGTTGCGCAGCTCGACTCGCGTGGTGACCGTGCCGCGGTCCGGTTTGGACACCGAGGGCCGCACCTCGGTGACCTCTTCCCAGACCCGGATGGTGTCACCGGGGCGGATCGGCTCGAGGAAGTTCCACTCCCGGATCCCGGCGAAGGCGATCACCGAGCCGACCTTCCAGCCCAGGCTCATCTCCAGCCCGACGGCGATCGCCAGCCCGCCCATGCCGTGGAAGATGCGGCCGCCGAACTGGGTGCGCTTGGCGTACTCCTCGTCGAAGTGCAGCGGAAACAGGTCGCCCGACCAGGTGCCGAACGTCACCAGGTCGGTCTCGGTGACCGTGCGGCCGCGTGTCTCCCACGACATGCCGGGGTGGAGGTCGTCGAGGAAAAGCGCCGACCCGTCCGCACTCGTGCTCATGCGGGGAGGGTATCTCCCGGGAATCCGTGGCACGAGTGTACCTCGCACCGCATCATCCCGGCTTGCACGCAGGGGTCACCGGCCATGATCTTCTCGGCTTCGTCAGCCGGCACGGTCATGATCGCGACACCCGCGATGGTGCCGGAACCGACCGGGCACAGGACCGCGATCACCCCGTCGGCACGCAGCGACACCATGCGCCGCTGGTGTTCGAGCTCGATCGCGTCCGCGCCGTCCATGGCCCGCTCCGGCCCCCAGTGCAGCAGTGCCAGGCTGTAGGGCTTCGCGGTCGCCACCAGCGCCTGAATCTGTTCGTCGGTCACGCTCATCGCTCGTTCCCCTGCTTCCCGATGCGCTCGGCCAGCGACACGATGATTCCTTCGGGCCCGCGGACGTAGGCCATCCGCCACGCGCCCTCGTATTCGCCGATGCCGCCCACCAGGCCGTACCCTTCGGCCGCGGCGTGCTCGACGGCAGCGTCGAGATCATGCACCTCGAAAGCCACATTGCGCAGCCCCAGCTCGTTGGCCGGCGCGGCCGGAGAACCCGGCAGGTGCTCCGGCCGCGTGAAGCTCGACAGCTCCAGCGTCGTACCCCCGCCAGGCGGCCGCAGCATGACGATCTCGGTACGAGCCCCGGTCATGCCGATCACGGTGTCCAGGAACTCACCTTCGACCGCCATCTTCCGATCGGCCTCCAAACCGAGGCCGACAAAAAACGCCGTCGCCGCGTCGAGGTCGGCGACGGTGATACCGACGTGGTCGAAGTGCCTGACGAAGGTCATCGCATCCCCCAGAGTTCCTTGAAGAGCCGATGAGGAAGGTAGCAGGCTTAGTTCCCTAAGGGAACCCTATTCGCCTCGCGATGCTCAGCTCAGTGACAGCCGCCCGGCCCGGCGAAGGGTGAGCACGGCGCCCACCGTCGCGTAGCCGCGCCAGTCCAGGGCGGCGGCCGGTGAGTAGCTGGCGAAGTCGACGGCCCAGCCGCCGTCTTCCTGTTGCTGCCCGGCCAGGGCGTCCAGCTCGGCGTCGATCACGCCGGGCCCCAGGAGCCGGCCGGCCGGGCTGTCCGGGTCCCACGCGAAGTTGAGCGCTCGCATGGTTTCGCCTTCGCTGCCGCCCTCGACCGGCACCAGGCCGGTCGCCGGCACAAAACGGCCGATCGACGCGAGCAGCGGCGGCGCCTCCGGGTAGCGCTCGTGTGCGGCGTCGAGGAACCGGACGGCGAACGCCAACGCGATCGCGTGCGGTGCCGAGTCCAGCGCGGCGATCGCGTCGAAGCAGTAGCGTGTGGCGCGCTCCAGCCAGGGATGCGCCGCGACAGCCGGGTCGTGCGCGGCGACCCGCAACGCGGTGCCCGCGACAAAGGCGGTGCTCTGCAAGGTCGAGACGGCCGGGTCGGCCTCGGCCCAGAAAGGCGCGCAGGCAGTGGGGTCGGCCATCGGCAGGGCGAAGGGCAGGCCGCCGTCGGGCAGCGTCACCGAATCGAGCCAGTCACACAGTTCCCGTGCCCACGGCGTGGTGGCCGGGCCGATCTCCTCGAACACCTCGAGCGCGTGCAATGCCGCACCCAGCTGGCTTTCCGGCGCGCGCAGGTCCGCCTCCAGCCCCCAGCCGTACCCGCCGTCGCTGTTGCGATACCCGTCGAGCGCCGCGAGTACCCTTTCGACACTTCCCTTCCCCACCGCGAACTCGAAGCGGCGCCGGTCGAGCAGGCGACCGTGCCCAGCCAGGAAAGCCGCGGCGCGTGACAGATCAACACTCATGACCGGCATGATGCCAAGCCCGCGGCTCCGGGGTCTTGAACAGAACGGTCGGCCCGGCGGGCCGGGTCGCCCCTCCGGACAGGAGAACGCCAAGACTTCGCCAAGATGGGCGGCGAGGGAGTCCGTCAGTGCGCTCGCGCGTGGCTTTCCTCCAGTGAGAGGCCGCGCTGGCGCCCGTCGATGATGGACCAGAACCGGGCGCATTTCACCGGGTCGCTCGCCGGGCATCGACGGCCGTGCTCGAGCGCGGCGCGGGCCGCTTCGATCCGGCGCTGCTGCTCGGCCAGCTCCGCCAGCTTGTGCTCGATCAGCTCCTGCCTGCCCTGCCGCCTGCCCGACAGGAAGCGCCCGATCTCCGCCAGCGAAAAGCCGATCTCGCGGAAGAAGAGGATCACGCTGACGTCCCGGACCGCCGACGCGGCGTAGCGCCGCCGTCCCGCCGCCCGCGCCACCGGCCGCACCAGGCCGAGTTCGTCGTAGTAACGCAGCGCGCTCGCCGGCACGCCGGTGCGTTCGGACAGTTCACCGATGGACAGCGACGCAGCAGACATTGACTTCAAGGGTACTTGAACTGCTTGGCTCGGCCCATGAAGATCAACGAAAGGGTGCTGGCCCGCTTCCTGCGCTGGTGGGGTCCCCGCGGCGGGCTGGCGCAGTTCCACCGCCCGGCCGGGGCCGCCGGGCACGTCGCCGGCTGGATCATGGGGCGGCGCTCGTCGAACGTGGCCCGCAACCGCTGGGCGGTCGGGTTGCTCGACGTCCAGCCCACCGACCGCGTCCTCGAACTCGGGTGCGGTCCGGGTGTGGCCGTCGCCGCGCTCGCCGCCCGGGCGTCCCGGGGACTGGTGGTGGGGGCCGACCATTCGCGGGTGATGATCCGCCAGGCCCGCCGCCGCAATCGCCGCGCCGTCCGGGCCGGACGGGTGCGCCTGGTGCACGCGCCGGTCGAGAACCTGTCGATCGGCGACGGGCCGTTCGACGCCGCGCTCGCGGTCAACACCGCCGGGATGTGGCCCGAGCCCACCGCCCGGCTCCGGGAAATCGCCGGGCTGCTGCGGCCTGGCGGGCGCATCGCGCTGGTGTCCCAGCCCCGCTGCGCCGGTGCCACCGCGGCCACTTCGTCGGTGGCCGCCGGCGAGCTGGCAGGCATGCTCACCGACGCCGGATTCGAACACGTCCGAACCGAAGTCCTCGATCTCGACCCGCCCGCGGTGTGCGTCCTCGGACGGGTGTGAGCTCCGCGCCGCGGCGGGTATCCGGTGTCGAGTGATCATCGGAAAGTGCCGCTTCAGCGGAGGGGTCGATGCCGTACGCCACAGAGGAAACCAGCACCCGGGGATGGGCCGGTCGAGGGGCACGCAGCGCAGGGAGTCCGAATCCGGGTCCACCGGATTCCGCATCCGGTGATGCCGGTCGGCGAGGGGCGATAAGTCGGGCGGCGATTAGAGACCGTTGAGCACCCGCTCGAGCGCCGCCCGGCCCAACGGACCCCAGTGTGGTTTGCCCCCGGGGAGGCCCCGGATGCCGTTTTGGCCCATGAGCATCAGGAAAAGGCTCTTCAGCGCAGCCAACCCCCGGGCCCGCCGGACGGTCGCCTCGTCCGCGGACGCGTAACCGTCGAAGAACCGCGACGCCCCGCCCTCCGGCAGCAGCACCCACGCAGCAGCCAGGTCCCACGCGGGATCCCCGGCGCACAGGTCACCGAAATCGACGACGCCCGCGAGCGTTCCGTCCGCGACCACCACGTTCGCCGGATGCAGGTCCCCGTGCACCCATACCGCCGCGCCCTCCCACACCCCGGCCGCGAGGGCGTCATCCCACACGGACCGCACCTCGGCGGCGACGTCATCAGGAACTACAGCCTGGAAGAACTGCTCGAAGCCGTCCGCGCAGTCACGGGGGTGGCCACCGCGATCCGTGGCGACCGGCGCCTCGGCGGGCGCCGCCCCGTGGAGGGCCCGGAGGAAGTCCGCCAGCGTGTCGGCCGCATGGGCGCCCCGGGTGATCGAGCCGTGGTCCAGCGGCTCGCCCGGCACCCACGTCATCACCGTCCAGTGCTTCGGAAAGCGCTCGGACGGCTCCCCGAACCGCACCGGAACCGGCACCGGGAGCGGCAGCCGCGGAGCCAGCACGGGCAACCACCGCCGCTCCTTCAGCTGGAGCGCCGGAGTGGGGTCCCTGCGCTGCATCCGCACCACCAGTTCGTCCCCGAGCCGCCACATCTGGTTGCCCCAGCCGCCCACCACCTCACGGATCGGCAGCCCGGCCAGGTCCGGATGCTGCTCCCGCAACAGATCGCGGACCAGGCCCGCCGTAATGGTCATGCCACCGCACAGTACCGATCAGGGCAGGGTGAACTCCGGCTCCCCGATCGGCAGCTTCGAGGTGTAGATGCCCAGGTACGTGTCCAGGTAGGGCGCGCGAGCGCCTTCGGTGGCGACGTCGTCGGCCGGATCGTCCGTGGCCAGCGCCAGCCGGGCGCCCGTCACCTCGATCCGCTTGCGCGACGGCGTGTCGATCCAGTCGTTGAGCGCGTTGGCCTGGATGGTGCCGATCTCCACCGCCAGCGCATGCCCGGCGGGCAGCGTCCAGTCCGTCGACTTCAGGTCGAAGGCCAGCTCGCCACCATCCACTGTGGACACCTGCTCGTCGAACATGACCGCGGTGCCGTCCGGCGCGACGTCGTACAGCTTGACCATCACGTTGCCGTGCCCCTCGGCGGTCAGCGACAACCGCGGCGTGCCGGTCAGCCGGGTGGGCTTCGCCAGCGGCTCGGACCAGGTGAAGAAGCTGTTCTCCGGTGCGGGACCGGCCTCGGCACCGTTGTCCACATAGGATCCGTCGCCGAGCGAAATCGTGGTGGTGCCGTCCGCGACCGGCCAGCTGTCCTGGGCGCGCCAGGTGCCGGTGCTGTCCTGGATGGCGTAGTCCGGGTACCGGACCGGCGGTTCGATGCCCTTGAGGTACTGGTCGTAGAACGACATCGTCTCGGCGAACCAGCCCTCGCGGCCCATCTCCAGGCGCCCGTCCGGGGTGCGGTCGTTGCCGCGCTTGTGGTCCCACTGCCCGAGCCAGCCGCGCTGCGGCCCCTGGTGGTTCTCCAGGTACTCCTGGATCGCCTCCGGTTCGGTGTTCCACTCCAGGAAGCCCTGCGTCACGAACAGCGGGGTGTCACTGCCCTGGGCACCCGCGGCCAGGTCGCGGACACGCCAGTACTCAGACGCCGGGTCGGCGGTCTGGTAGCCGGCGGTGTTGGCCAGCAGGCATTCCGGATGGGCTTCCTCGTACTCGGCGTTGGCCAGGTAGCGGGGATCGTCGTCCGGCAGCTGCGGCAGCGTGGCGATCTTGTTGTAGGTGTTGGAAACGTTGACGATGGTCGACCGCGGCACCCCGTTGGACCGGATGTTGCGGTACAGGTCCCAGATCGGTTCCTGCGCGACCACCGCCTTGAGCGCGTCCTGGTTCAGGTTGTTGCCCACCAGCCCGGTGATCGCGTCGTAGGACTTGCCGTACATGCCGACCGCGCCGGTCGACCACGGCTGGCTCGCCGCCCAGTCGATCGCCGCCTTCACGTCGGCCTGCTCACCCGGGCCCGCGAAGTCGAGACAGCCCGTCGAGCCACCGAACCCACGCACGTCGACCATCACGAACGCGTACCCGCGGTCGAACAGATCGGTGCCCTCGATGAAGTCGTTGAACCGAGCCGAAGGGCCGGCGTGCTGCCAGTCCTCCACGTCGAGCTGCCCCGAATGCCCGAAGTACGAACCCGCCGACAGGATCACCGGCACCTTCCCGCCCTCGGGCAGGTCCTCCGGCAACAGCACGTCGGCGTGCAGTTCCACATCGGACCCGTCCGAGGACGGGAAGTAGTGCTGCGTCCACGCGGCCCCCTCCGGCACGCGGTCGTTCTCCTCGTGCGTGACCGGTCCCCCGGTCGCGGCCGCGGGAGTGGCGAGCACTCCCGTCAGCGCCAGCACCATTGCCGAAGCGGCGCACGCGGCCGCCCGTGACCTCTTCACGCTTGCCTCCGGGCTACGAGTGACCTCGGTTGATCACTTCGGAACCCAGTGCACACCGTGCCCCTGGGGCACACTCAACCCTCAGCGCGCGACGAGTTCGTCGGCCCGGTCGAGCACCTGGTCGAGCAGCGCCAGCCCGTCCCGCGCCTCGGCCTCGGTGATCGTGCACGGCGGCACCACGTGGATCCGGTTGGCGTTGGTGAACGGCAGCAGCCCCAGCCGTTTTGCCGTGCCGACCAGGTCGGGCATCACGTCAGCGGCCGCGGTGGCCAGTTCCACGGCCCAGAACACCCCCCGGCCGCGCACCTCCCCCACGCTCGGGTGCCGGGCGGCGAGCTTGGCCAGTTCCGGGCCGAGCACCTCGGCGCCGATGCGGCGCGCGTTGCCGACCACGCCCTCGTCCTCCATCGCGGTGATCGAGGCGACCGCGGCCGCGCACGCCAGCGGGTGCCCGGAGTAGGTGAGCCCGCCGGGATACGGCCGCTCGGCGAAGTGCGCGGCGATGTGCTCCGAGATCGCCACCCCGCCCAGCGGCACGTAACCGGAGTTGACGCCCTTGGCGAAGGTGAGCAGATCCGGCACCACACCCTCGTCACCGCTGACGAACCAGGCGCCGGTGCGGCCGAAGCCGGTCATCACCTCGTCCATGATCAGCACGATGCCGTGGCGGTCGCACAGTTCGCGGACCCCGGCCAGGTAACCCGGCGGCGGGACCATGATCCCCGCGGTGCCCGGAATGGCTTCCAGCAGCACGGCCGCGATCGTCCGCGGCCCCTCCAGCTCGATCACCTGCGCGAGGTGCTCGAGCGCGCGCTCGCACTCCTGCTGCTCGGTTTCGGCGTGGAAGTGGCTGCGGTAGCGGTAGGGCCCGAAGAAGTGCACCACGCCGGCGGTGCCGGAGTCGTTGGCCCAGCGCCGCGGATCGCCGGTGAGGTTGATCGCGGTCTGCGTCCCGCCGTGGTACGAGCGGTACCGCGTGAGCACCTTCGGCCGTCCGGTGGACAACCGGGCCATGCGCACCGCGTGCTCGTTCGCGTCGGCACCGCCGTTGGTGAAGAACACCCGGTCCAGGTCGCCGGGTGTGCGCTCGGCGATCAGGCGCGCGGCCTCACCGCGCTGGTCGTTGGCGTGCTGCGGGGCGACGGTCGCCAGCCGCCGCGCCTGCTCGGCGATCGCCTCCACCACACGCGGGTGCTGGTGCCCGAGGTTGGTGTTCACCAGCTGCGAGGAGAAGTCCAGCAGCCGGTTGCCCGCGCCGTCCCAGACGTAGCAGCCCTCGGCGCGGGTGATCACCATCGGGTCCACTGTGGACTGCGCGGACCAGGAGTGGAACACGTGCCGCCGGTCGAGTTCGTAGGTGCGGGCGGCTTCGGGGCTCAGTGCGTTCGCAGTCATCCGCTCGCCTCTCAGACGTTCCGCGGGAAGCCGAGGTTCACGCCGCCGTGGCTGGGATCGGGCCAGCGGGTGGTGACGACCTTCGCGCGGGTGAAGAAGTGCACGCCCTCGGTGCCGTGGGCGTGGGTGTCGCCGAACAGCGAGTTCTTCCAGCCGCCGAAGCTGTAGTAGGCCACCGGCACCGGGATCGGCACGTTGATGCCGACCATGCCGGCCTCGACCTCGTTCTGGAACTTCCGCGCGGCGCCACCGTCGTTGGTGAAGATCGCCGTGCCGTTGCCGTACGGGTTGGCGTTGACCAGGGCGAGCGCCTCGTCGTAGGTGTCCACGCGCAGCACCGAAAGCACCGGGCCGAAGATCTCGTCGGTGTAGCAGGAGAACTCCGGGCGCACGTGGTCGAGCAGCGTCGGGCCGAGCCAGAAGCCGTTCTCCCCGCCGTCCGGCCGCACCTGGCGGCCGTCGACGACCACCTTCGCGCCGTCCAGCTCGGCCTGGTCCACGTAGCCCTTGACCTTGTCCCGGTGCGCCCGGGTGACCAGCGGGCCCATGTCGGCGTCCCGGGTGCCGTCCCCGGTCTTGACCGCCCGCGCGCGATCGGCGATCCGCGCCACCAGGTCGTCGGCGATGGCGCCGACCGCGACCACCGCGGAGATCGCCATGCAGCGTTCTCCCGCGGAGCCGAACCCGGCGCTGACCATCGCGTCCGCCGCCAGGTCGAGGTCCGCGTCCGGCAGCACCACGGCGTGGTTCTTGGCGCCGCCGAGCGCCTGCACGCGCTTGCCGTTCGCGGTCGCCGTGGCGTAGACGTACCGCGCGATCGGGGTCGAGCCGACGAAGCTGACCGCCTTCACCGCGGGATTGGCCAGCAGTTCGTCGACGGCGACCTTGTCGCCCTGCAGCACGTTGAACACCCCGGCGGGCAGCCCGGCCTCGGCCCACAACCGCGCCAGCCACAGCGACGCGGACGGGTCCTTCTCGCTCGGCTTGAGCACCACGGTGTTGCCCGCGGCGATCGCGATCGGGAAGAACCACATCGGCACCATGGCCGGGAAGTTGAACGGCGAGATGATGCCGACGACACCGAGCGGCTGGCGCAGCGAGCTGACGTCCACCCCGGTCGAGGCGTTCTCGCTGAACCCGCCCTTGAGCAGGTGTGGGATGCCGCAGGCGAACTCCACCACCTCCTGGCCGCGGCTGATCTCGCCGAGCGCGTCGGAGAGCACCTTGCCGTGCTCGGCGGTGATCAGCGCGGCCAGCTCGTCCTTGCGCTCGTTGAGCAGCTCACGGAAGCGGAACAGCACCGCCGAGCGCTTGGCCAGCGAGCTGTCCCGCCAGGCCGGGAACGCCTCCGCGGCGGCCGCGATGACCTGCCGCGCGTCCCGCACGCCGGCCAGGGCGACCTCGCCGGTGACGGCACCGGTCGCCGGGTTCGTCACCTCGGCGGTGGTGTCGCTCGTGCCGTCGAAGAGCTCGTTGGCGGCCCAGTGCGCGATCCTCGTGCTTCCAGCCATCGTCCATCCTTCCCAGCGTCTTTCCACGGACCACTCTGCCCACTCGGCGGCCGACGAGATGTACAAGTACGCGCTGGATTCTTTACACTTCGTCGGTGATTCCGACCGTGCGCGAGGTGCTCGCGCTCCCCCTCGTGACCGCCGGCCAGCCCGAGGTCGTCGGCGGCGCGGCGCACCTCGACCAGCCGGTGCGCTGGGTGCACATCAGTGAATCGAGCGATCCCACCGGCCTGCTCCAGGGCGGCGAGCTGGTGCTCACCACCGGCCTGCCGCTGGTGGGCGAACCCGCCAAGGTCAGCGGCTACCTGCACAGCCTCAGCGCGCACGGGGCACGCGGGCTCATCGTCGAACTCGGTACCCACCTGTCCACGATCCCCGAGGGCCTGGGCGCCGCGGCCGACTCGGCGGGGCTGCCGGTCGTGGCACTCGCCCGTCCCATCCGGTTCGTCGAGGTCACCCAGCGGGTGCACCAGATGATCATCGCCGACCGCTACGAGGAGCTCGAGTTCGCGCGCACCACCCACGAGGTGTTCACCTCGCTCAACATCGCCCGCGCCTCGACCGCGGACATCGTCGCCCGCGCCTCGCGGATCCTCGCCGCGCCGCTGGTGCTCGAAGACCTCAACCGGCACGTCCTGGCCTTCAGCGCGGCCGGGCACGCACCCGCGGAACTGCTGGAGAACTGGGCGGAACGGTCGCGCCGGGACTCGCACGACTGGTCGGCCGTCACCGTCGGGCTCGGCCCCGAACGCTGGGCGCGCCTCGTGCTCCCGGTCGCCGCGGACAACCCCACCCGCGCGACGACGGTCCTCGAACGCGCCGCGCAGTCGCTGCAACTGCGCCGCATGATCGAACAGGACCGCGACGCCCTCCTCGGGCAGGCACACGGCGGTCTGCTCGAAGAGCTGCGCGGCGGGCAGATCTCCGACGAAGCCGAGGCGATCACCCGCGCCACCGCACTCGGGCTGCGGCCGGGGAGCCAGTACGCCCCGCTGGTGGTGCGCTCACCGCGGCGGCCGCAGCAGGACGTGCTCGACCGCGGCGAACTCGACCGCGCCCTGCTCACCGCGGTCCGGCGCGCGGTCGATGCCGCGGGCCACACGGCGATCCTGACCCTGACCCGCGAAGGCACCGTGGCCTGCCTGATCTCCTGCGACCACGCGGACAGCGCGCTCGCCACGATCACCGAAAACCTGCGCCGCCACCGGTTCCGCATCGAGCCGGAAAGCTGGGTCGCGGGCACCGCCGCGCCGTCCTCCGGCGTTCTCCAGGCCGCACACGGCCTCGCCGAGGCCGCCCAGCTCGCCGAAGCCGGGCTCAGCCTCGGCGAGGCACACCGGCTGTACCGCACCACCGACGTCCGGCTGCGCGGCCTGCTCACCCTGCTCCAGGACGACCACCGGCTCCAAGCCTTCGCCGAACGCGAACTCGGCCCACTCCTGGACCACGACGCGCGAACCGGGCCGCCGCTGCTCCCGCTGCTGCGCACCCACCTGGAAAACGGTGGCGCCAAAACGAGAACCGCCGAGCAGACCGGGCTGAGCCGCCCGACCCTCTACAGCCGCCTCAGCACCCTCGAACGCATCCTCGGCGTCCCACTCGACTCGCCCGAATCACGCACCTCACTGCACGTCGCCCTGATGATCCTGGACAGCCGAGGGCACACTTCGACATAACAACGTGTGTTAGATTGACGGCATGAGCGACGACCGGTGCGAGCTGCTGTGCATCGACTTCGACCACGCCGAGGCCCTGCGCGCGGCACTGCCCGACCTCGAGGCCATCACGCGCCGCGCGGAGCGGCTGCGGGCGCTGGCGGACCCGACCCGGCTGCGGATCGCGCACGTCCTGCAGGCCGGGACCGAGCTGTGCGTGTGCGACCTGGCGTGGATCGCCGGCTCGTCGCAGGGGCTGGTCTCGCACCACCTGCGCCAGCTGCGCTCGGCCGGGCTGGTCACCTCCCGCCGTGACGGCAAGCTGGTGATGTACCGGCTGACCCCGATCGGGCAGCACACGCTCGCCGCGACCGAGCCGGACCCGGTATGAGCGCCGACTGCTGCGCCGCCGACGAGCACGACGACTCGCCGCCGCCGCGGAAGCCGTGGCAGGTGCGGGAGATCCAGCTCGCCGCGGCCGCCGGAGTGCTGCTGGCCGCCGGTTTTGCCGCCGGGTGGCTGGGTTCGCCGGTCACCGGGACCGTGCTGCACCTGCTCGCCGCCGCCGTCGGCGGATTCACCTTCGTGCCCGGCACCGTGCGGGCGCTGTGGCGGCGCCGGATCGGGGTCGGCACCCTGATGACCATCGCGCTGATCGGCGCGCTGCTGCTCGGGCAGTTCGCCGAAGCCGCGATGCTGGCGTTCCTGTTCTCCATCAGCGAAGCGCTGGAGGACTACTCCCTCGCCCGCACCCGCCGCGGCCTGCGTGCCCTGCTCGCCCTGGTGCCCGAGCGGGTCCGCGTGCTGCGCGACGGCGGTGAGGTGACCATCGCCCCCGGCGAACTCCGCGTCGGCGAGGTGATGGTGGTGCGCGCCGGGGAACGCGTCGCCAGCGACGGGACCGTCCGATCCGGACAGTCCAGTGTGGACACCTCGGCCATCACCGGGGAATCCGTGCCGCTGGAGATCGGGCCCGGTGACACCGTGTTCGCCGGATCGATCAACGGAACCGGCGTGCTCACCGTCGAAGCCACCGCCACGGTCCAGGACAACTCGCTGGCCAAGGTCGTGCGCATCGTCGAGGACGCCCAGCAGCGCAAGGGCACCCGGCAGCGCATCGCCGACCGCGTCTCGCGGCCGCTGGTGCCCGGCATCATGGTCCTCGCGCTGGTCATCGGCGGACTGGGCGCGTGGCTCGGCGACCCGGCCACCTGGATCGAGCGGGCACTTGTCGTGCTCGTCGCCGCGGCCCCGTGCGCGCTGGCGATTTCGGTGCCGGTCACCGTGATCGCCGCCGTCGGCGCGGCGAGCCGGTTCGGCGTGCTGGTCAAGGGCGGCGCCGCCCTCGAAGAGCTGGGCGCGGTCCGCACCGTCGCGCTCGACAAGACCGGCACCCTGACCCGCAACAGTCCCGCCGTCACCGAAATCGTGCCCGCCGAAGGCATTCCGGCCGACCGGGTGCTCGCCGTGGCCGCGGCGCTCGAAGCCCGCAGTGAACACCCCCTCGCCGCCGCCATTCTCGACGCCGTGCCCGATCCCCGGCCCGCTTGTGACGTGGTCACCGTGCCGGGCGCGGGACTCGAAGGCGTCGTCGACGGAGCACCGGCCCGGCTCGGCAAGCCGACCTGGATCGAGCCCGGCCCGCTGCGGCCGGAAGTGGCGCGGCTGCAGGAAACCGGCACCACCGTCGCGGTCATCGAGCACGCCGGGGCCGTGCTCGGCCTGATCGGCATCCGCGACGAGCTCCGCCCCGAAGCGGCCGACACCGTGCGCGCCCTGCACGAAATGGGCCTGCGCGTGGTCATGCTCACCGGCGACAACACCCGTACGGCGACCGCGCTGGCCGCGCAAGCCGGGCTCGACCCCGCCGACGTGCACGCCGAACTACGCCCCGAGGACAAGGCGCGCCTCGTCACCGAACTACGCGACCGCGGCCGGGTCGCCATGGTCGGCGACGGTGTCAACGACGCCCCCGCGCTGGCCACCGCCGACACCGGCATCGCCATGGGCGCGATGGGCACCGACGTCGCCATCGAAACCGCCGACGTCGCCCTGATGGGCACCGACCTGCGGCACCTGCCCCAGGCACTGGCCCACGCCCGCCGCGCCCGCACCATCATGCTGCAGAACATCGGCCTGTCCGCGGCAATCGTGCTCGCCCTCGTCCCGCTCGCCGCCGCCGGGGCACTCGGCCTGGCCACCGTGGTCTTCATCCACGAACTCGCCGAGGTCTTCGTCATCGCCAACGGCGTCCGCGCCGGACGGCTCCGCTCACTGTCCGGAATGGACCACCCGCACCTCAGGACCGCCCGTAGGTCAGCGGATCGACCGGCCGCCGGGCCCGCGGCAGCCCGCTGACCACCAGCCGGTACGACTCGGTCACCAGTTCCCTGACCAGCTCCCCGCCGACGGCCTTCCCGCCTGCCACGGTGATCCAGTGCCGCTTGTTCATGTGGTAGCCGGGGGTGATGTTCCGGTACTGCGCGCACAGGGCCCTGGCCTCCTCCGGATCGGACTTGAGGATCACCACCGGCCGCCCGGGAACTTCGGTCATCAGCAGGAAGACCTTGCCGCGCACCTTGAACACCTCCCAGTCGGGCCCGAACGGGTGCTCCAGCCCGGCACCCGGCAGTCCTTCGGCGTGGCCGGCCGCGGTCTTCAGCAACGTCTCCCCGTCCATGGCTCTCCACTCCCCGATCGATCCGGCGCGTCAAGTCGATCACACCGGCCGTCGCCGCGGCGAGCCCGACCGGGGAAACTGGGGGCGTGGAACGAGCGACGAGCCCCGGCGTGCTGGATCTCCTGCGCGCGGCGACCGGTGATCCCGCGCGGGTGCGCACCCGGCTCACCGACCGCCTGTCCTACGCCCACGACGCCTCGCACTTCGCGCTGACGCCTCGTGCGGTGGTCGTGGCGGGCAGCGCGGAAGAGGTCGGACGGCTGTTCGCCGCCGCCGGGGCGGCCGGGGTTCCGCTCGCTTTCCGCGGCGGCGGCACCAGCCTGTCCGGGCAGGGCGGCACGGCGGGCGTGCTCCTCGACACCCGCCGCCACTTCCGGGACATCGAGGTGCTCGACGACGGCGCCCGGGTCCGGGTCGGGCCCGGCGCGACGGTGCGGCAGGTGAACACCCGGCTCGCGCGGTTCGGCCGCAAGCTCGGGCCGGACCCGGCCAGCGAGTTCGCCTGCACCATCGGCGGGGTGGTGGCCAACAACTCCAGCGGAATGGCCTGCGGCACCTGGGCCAACAGCTACGCCACCCTCGATTCCCTCCAGCTCGTGCTGCCGTCGGGCACGGTGGTGGACACCGGCGCACCCGACGCCGACGACCGGCTGCGGGCCACCGAACCGGACCTGTACGCCGGTCTTTCCCGGCTGCGAGACCAGGTACGCGGTGAACCGAGCCTGCGCAGGCGCGTCGAGCAGCAGTTCTCGATGAAGAACACGATGGGCTACGGGCTCAACTCCCTGCTCGACCACACCCGGCCCGCGGACATCCTCGCCCACCTGACCGTGGGCAGTGAGGGAACGCTCGCGTTCATCGCCTCCGTGGTCCTGCGCACGGTGCCGCTGCACGGTCACGCCCGCACCGGGCTGCTCGTCTTCGACGACCTCGCCGCGGCGACCGGGGCCCTGCCGTCCCTGGTCGCCACCAGCCCGGCGACCATCGAACTGCTCGACGCGACCTCGCTGCGCGTCGGGCAGCGCGACGCCAAGGCCACCGCGGCCCTGCGTGGCCTGGCGGTCGATCGGCACGCGGCCCTGCTGATCGAATACCAGGCGGGCACGGCAGGCGAAGCCGACGAGCTGGCCGCCGCCGCGGGCGCCACGCTCGGGTCGCTGCCCACCACCGTTCCGGCGGCGCTGTCCGCGGACGCGGCCACCCGCGCCGGGCACTGGCACGTCCGCAAAGGTCTCTACGCCATGGTCGCCGGGGCCCGGCCCGAAGGCACGACCGCGCTGCTCGAGGACATCGTCGTCCCGGTGCCCGAACTCCTGCCCACCTGCGACGCGCTCACCGGGCTGTTCACCAAGCACGGCTACCACGACAGCGTGATCTTCGGCCACGCCAAGGACGGCAACATCCACTTCATGCTCACCGAGCGCCTCGGCGACGGCGCGCCGCTGGACCGGTTCGCCGCGTTCACCGACGACATGGCCGACCTCGTGCTCGGCCGCGGCGGCTCGCTCAAGGCCGAGCACGGCACCGGGCGCATGATGGCACCCTTCGTGCGCCGCCAGTACGGCGACGAACTGTACGAGGTGATGCGCGAGATCAAGCGGCTGTGCGATCCACGCGGGCTGCTCAACCCCGGCGTGCTCATCGACGACGACCCGGCCGCCCACCTCCGCGACCTCAAGACCGCGCCGCCGGTGGACGAGGAGGTCGACCGCTGCGTGGAATGCGGTTTCTGCGAACCGGTCTGCCCGAGCCGTGACCTCACCACCACGCCACGGCAGCGGATCGTGCTGCGGCGCGAACGCGAACGCGCACGCCTGGCCGGTGACACGGCCACCCTCGAAGCACTGGACGCCGAATACGAGTACGACGCGATCCAGACCTGCGCGGTCGACGGGATGTGCCAGACCGCGTGCCCGGTCACGATCAACACCGGTGACCTGATGAAGCGGCTGCGCGCCGAGCACGCCGGCCGGGTCGCGGCGACGGGATGGGCCGCCGCGGCACGGCATTGGGACGTCACGACCCGCGTCGCCGCGACCGCGCTCACCACCGCCGCCGGACTACCCGAACCACTCGTCGAGCGCGCGAACGGCTTGGCCCGCAAGGCAAGCAGCGCCGTCCCGCGGTGGTCGCCCGACCTGCCGCGTGGCGGAAAGCGGCGCGAGGACCTCACCGATCGGCCCGCTGACGCGGTGTTGTTCGCGTCCTGCACCGAAACCATGTTCGGCAGCACCGGCCCCGGCGCCGCACACGCCTTCCGGACGCTGTGCGACCGCGCGGGCGTCAGGCTGGCCACTCCGGACGGCGTGGCCGCCCTGTGCTGCGGCACCCCCTGGAAGTCGAAGGGCATGACCCGCGGCTACCAGGAGATGACGCGGCGCGTGCTGCCCGCGTTGTGGACGGCCACCGACGGCGGGCGGATCCCGGTGGTCGGCGACGCGTCCTCGTGCACCGAAGGACTGCGGACCATGCTCGCCGAAGCACCAGACCGCTTCGCCGCGATCCAGGTGCTCGACGCCGTGGACTTCGTGCGCACCAGCGTCCTGCCGCACCTCACGATCACCGCGCCCGCCACGGCCGTGGCCCTGCACCCGACGTGCTCGGCGACCCGCCTGGGCCTGACCGGCGCGCTCCAGGAACTGGCGGCCGCGGTCGCCACCACCGTCACCGTGCCCGACGAATGGGGATGCTGCGGCTTCGCCGGCGACCGCGGCCTGCTGCACCCCGAACTCACCGCGTCGGCCACCGCACGGCAAGCGGATGAACTCGCCGCCAAAGGCCCCTTCGACGCCTACGTCTCCTGCAACCGCACCTGCGAACTCGGCATGACCCGGGCCACCGGGCACACCTACGAGCACGTCCTCGAACTCGTCGAACGCGCCACCCGGGAACCTCAGGAATAGGTGTAGAAGCCGCGGCCGCTCTTGCGCCCCAGCAAGCCGGCGTCGACCATCCTGGCCAGCAGCGGCGGCGGCGCGTACAGCGGCTCCTTGAACTCCTCGTACAGCGACTCCGCGACGGCCTTCGTGGTGTCGAGACCGATCAGGTCGGCCAGCGCGAGCGGGCCCTGCGGATGCGCGGCGCCGCGCACCAGGCCCTCGTCGATGTCCTCGCGGCTGGCGAACCCCGATTCGAGCATGCGTACCGCGGCGAGGATGAACGGGATCAGCAGCGCGTTGACCACAAACCCGGCCCGGTCCTGGCATCGGATCGCCTGCTTGCCAAGGACTTCCTGGGCGAACGCACGCGCACGGTCCACAGTGGATTCCGCGGTGAGCAGGCTCGGCACCAGCTCGACCAGCGGCAGCACGGGCACCGGGTTGAAGAAGTGGATGCCGAGCACCTGGGCGGGCCTGCTGGTCACCGTGCCCAGCTTCATGATCGGGATGGACGACGTGTTGGAGGCCAGTACCGCGTCCGGTGCGGTGACGATCTTGTCGAGCTGGCCGAACAGCTCGGCCTTGACCTGCTCGTCCTCCACGATCGCCTCGATCACCAAAGTGCGGTCGGCCAGGTCGTCCAGGCTCTCGGTGATCCGGATCCGGTCCAGCACCTCGGCGGCGGAAGCGACCTTCCCCTTCCGCTCGGCACGGGCCAGCGACGCCTCGAGCCGACGGCGGCCCGCTTCAGCGGCGGCCGCGCTCGACTCGACCGCGACCACGTCCAGTCCCGCGCGGGCACACACCTCCGCGATCCCGGCCCCCATCTGCCCGCATCCGACGACCCCGACTCGCTCCACCTCTGCACCCTTCGTTGGAACCAGATACCGTGTTTACGGTACTCAGTACCGGCGAGTAGGAGCGGGCCCTATGACCGGCGCCACAGCCCTAAGCTGAGGGGTAGCCGCAGAAGGAGACCGATGCCCGCGAAACCGGCGAAGGAACGGCTGATCGACGCCGCGTTCGCGTTGTTCGAGGAACGCGGTTACGACGCCACCACGGTCGAGGACATCACCGAGCGCGCCGGGGTCGGGCGCACCACGTTCTTCCGCACCTTCCGGTCCAAAGAGGACGTGATCTTCCCCGACCACGACGTGCTGCTCGGCGCGATCGACGCCCGGCTGCGGGGATCGACGCACCAGACCGCGCTGGTCGCGGTCACCGAAGCGGCCGGGCTGGTGCTGCGCCACTACCTGGCCGAAGGCGAGCAGGCACTGGCGCGTTACCGGCTGACGCGCAGCGTGCCCGCGCTGCGGGACCGGGAGATCGCCGGAACCCAGCAGTACAAGCGGCTTTTCCGCGAGTTCCTGCACAACTGGCTGGGCGGCGGCGAGGACACCGCACTGCGCGCCGAACTGATGGCCGCCGCCGTAGTCACCGCGCACAACCACGTCCTGCGCCGCTGGCTCCGCGGCCTCACCGAACACCCCGACGCCGAATTCGACACCGCGATGGCCGAGGTGCTCGCCCTGTTCACCGCGGAACCACGTGACGCCGAGAATGGCAGCGTCGTCGTTTTCCAGACCACAAAGGACCTCAGCCGCGTCCTGCCCGAGTTGCGCCGCCTACTCGGCGAACCCCGAAGCTGACCCGCGGTTGCGGTCCTGCCAGGCGCGTTCCCACCGCCGGGTCAGGGCCGGGTAGACGACCAGGTGGCGGAACGGTGCGATGGCGGCCTGCCGAAGAGGCCGTTCGGCTTGACGAGCACGGTCATCCGCAGTTCGTGGTCGCCGTCGGGCCGGGGTGCCCAGCCGAGGTGCATCACCGTGTGCACCGTCTTGTTCGCCAGTTCGCGGGCGGCTTCCGTGCCGAGCTCGTACACCGGGGTCAGCGGCAGCTGCTCGCTGTCCGGGCCGCGCGGGGCGTCGCGGAGGTCGGCGGGCAGGCGGTCGCGCAGCGACGCGACCCGCGCACCGACCCCGGCCGACGGCTTGTCCCAGCCGAAGATGGCACCGAGTTTCCAGCGCACCGCGAACAGGAACCGGACCGGCGCGGGCTGGTTCGCGAGCCCGCCACGCTCCCGCATCGCGGCCAGCATCACCGGGAAGTCGCCCGGACCGGCGCCCGGCGTGCGGAACGCCCAGGTGTCCTCGACCTGGAAGTCGCCGGTGAACTCGTGGATGCGCCACGGCAGGCCGGTGTAGGCGGAGGTGCCGAGCCGGGTCATCGCGCGGCCTCCCATTCGGCCATCAGGGCGAGGAGTTCGGGCTGGGCCAGCGCGGTCATGCCGGGTTCGAGTTCGCGGTAGCGCCGGTAGAGGTTGACCACGATCCGCTCGGCGTCGAGCCACTCGGCGTACTCGGCCAGATCGACGACCTCGGCCGCCTCGCGGAAGGTCAGGCCCTTCGCGTGCGCGGCGTCGGCCTGCTCCACGACGTGGGTGAGGTAACCGCGCACCTCGCGAACGCCCTCGGCGTCGGTGACCGGCCCGTGGCCGGGCACGATCGTCGGGACGTCCAGCGCGAGCATGGTGTCGCACGCGGCGATCCAGTTCGCGATCGGCCCGTCCCACACGATCGGCGTGCAGCCGACGAACAGCAGGTCCCCGGCGAACAACACCCCGGCGTCCGGAATGTGCACGACCGAATCCGCGCTGGTGTGCGCGGGCCCCAGGTTCAGCACGCGCACCTCGCGCCCGCCGACGTCGAGGGTGAGTTCCCGGTCGAAGGTGACGTCCGGCAGGCGCAGCCGGATCCCGTCGAAGTCGAACGGGCCGAAGCGCTCACGCAGGAACGGGGTGAGCACCGGCCCGAGGTCGGCCACCCGCACCGCGGCCAGCATGTCCGGCGCGATCTCGGTGTGCATCTGGTGGGCGGTGTCCGCTGCGGCGACCACGCGCACGGTGTCGCCGAGCAGCTGGCTGCCGTGGGTGTGGTCGCCGTTGGCGTGGGTGAGCACCGCGTGGGTCAGCGGATGCCGGTCGGTCACCGGTTTCATCGCCGCCAGCATCTCGCCGGTCAGACGCAGGTCGAAGAGCGTGTCCACGAGCAGTGACGCGCCCGCGCCCGCGACCAGGCCCGCGTTGCTCCAGCCGTAACCCCCGTCGGGCAGCAGCCACGCCCACACGTCCGGGCCGATCTCGTGCAGGCCCTTGGTGTAAGGCACCCTCGGCGACCGCGCCGGGTTCACCCGCTTGCGGCGCGGCACGGCGTCGGGATTGTGCCGCGCGGGGATCGGGTGCGGATCGGGCGTGGCGACGACGGTCTGCCGCGTCTCCCCCAGCCCGTCCACCCGCAGCGACACCACGTCGCCCGGTTGCAGCCAGCCGCGGAACGAAGCCGGGTCGCCGGGTGAGAAGTGCTCGATCAGGCAGCAGGACGGCACCGTGCCGGAGCCGAACACCTCGCCCGGCAGCAGGTCGACCCCGCGCGACGCGTACGAGATCACCTCACCGAAGGTCCAGTCCATCGCATCGGTGCGGCCGCCGCCGACCCGCTCACCGTTGACCGTGGCCTCGACCTCGAGCGCGAGCCTGCCGTCGCGCCGGTACGGCTCCAGTTCGTCGGCGGTCACCAGGTACGGCCCGAGTGTGGTGGCGCTGTCTTTGCCCTTGGCCTGCCCGATGGCCAGCGGCGACTCGCGCAGTTGGAGGTCACGGGCCGACCAGTCGTTGTAGATCGTGTAGCCGACGATCGCCCGCTCCGCCTCGTCCGGCGTCAGGTCGCGGCCCCCGGTGCCGAGCACGGCGGCGATCTCCAGCTCGAAGTCCCACCAGCGGCTGCCCGGCGCCATCGGCACCGGCTCGTGCGGGCCGAGCGCCGTCGACGGGCAGGCGAAGTAGAACGCCGGGATCTCGTACCAGGCGTCGTTCAGCGTGCGGCCGGTGCCCATCACCTCCTGGCAGTTCCGCATGTGGTCGAGAAAGCACAGGCAGTCCCGGATCGCCGGCGGCCGCGGGATCGGCGCGCGCAGCGTCGCTCCGGCCAGTGGCACCACCTCGTCCGGTGACCGCAGCGCCCGCTCGCCCGCCTCACGCAGGCCGTCGGCGCCACGGCCGACGAGTTCGGCCAGCTCGGCGCCGCGTGCCAGCGCGTGAATGCTGCCGTTCTCCACCACGCCCACACGATCGCCCAGCTCAGAGCGGTAGGTGACCCACTTCATGGCTACTCCCTATGTTGGCCAACATAGGGAGTGTTGCATAGCCAGTGAACGGCTGGCCAGCCAGTAGTAGGCTCCGCTCGTGACGACTTCACGGGCGACCAGGCGAGCGGAAACCACCCAGGAGAGCCGCCGGCTGCTGGTCACGGCGGCCGCCGAGCTGTTCACCGAACGCGGTTACCGGCAGACGACCTTCGAGGACATCGCCACCAGGTCCGGGCTGAGCCGGGGCTCGATCCCGTGGCACTTCGGCAACAAGGAAGGCCTGCTGGCCGCGGTGGTCGAACACGTCGTCGCGCAGCTGCGCACCCAGACGGACGCGCGCTCCCTCGACGACGCGCTGCGGGCTCTCGTCACGTTCACCGGCAGTCCGTCGACCCAGCTCTTCGTCACCCTGATCGCCGAAGCCATGGAGCCGGGCTCGCCGCTGCGCAAGTGGTACGCCGACCTGCACGGAGCACTGCGCGACCAGGTGCGCTCGTGGATCGAAGGGGCCGAACTCGCCGACGGCGTGCGCGCGGAGGAACTGAGCGTGCTGCTTCTCGGCGCGGTCATGGGCATCCACCAGCAGTGGCGCATCGCCCCGGATTCCGTTGACCTCGACCGGACTTACCAGACCTTCGGCGTGCTGCTGCGCTCGGCGGGCCTTGACTGACCAACTCGGTAAGTCGTAACTTACGTAAGTGACCACTTACGTAGACGAGGCGTGGACCGCGCTCGGCGATCCGACCCGGCGCCAGCTCCTGCGACGCCTCGCCGAACGACCCCGTTCGGTCACCGAACTGGCCGCCGACCTGCCCATCAGCAGGCCGGCGGTGTCGCAGCACCTGCGGGTGCTCAAGCAGGCGCGCCTGGTGCTGGACCGCCCGGAAGGCACGCGGCGCATCTACGAGGTCGACCCGCGGGGCCTGGCGAAGCTGCGCGAGGAGCTGGACGGGTTCTGGGGCAAGGCACTGGAGAACTTCAAGCAACTGGCAGAAGAGGAGCAGCCATGACCACCACGTCCACCGAGACGTCCGTGCGGCGCGAGATCGAGGTCGGGGTCCCGGCCGAGCGCGCCTTCGCGGTGTTCACCGGGAAGTTCGACCGGATCAAGCCCCGCGAGCACAACCTGCTGGCGGTGCCGATCGCCGAGACGGTGTTCGAAACCCACGTCGGCGGCTCGGTTTACGACCGCGGCGAGGACGGGTCGGTGTGCCGCTGGGCGCGGGTGCTGGTTTTTGAGCCACCGCACCGGTTTGTCATCAGCTGGGACATCGATCCCCAGTGGCGGCTCGAAACCGATCCCGCGCGGTGCAGCGAAGTCGAGGTGCGCTTCATCGCCGAGGGACCGGACCGCACCCGGGTCGAGCTTGAGCACCGGCACCTGGACCGCCACGGCGCGGGCTGGGAACGCGGGCGCGACAGCGTCGGCTCCGAAGGTGGCTGGCCGCTTTACCTGCAGCGCTTCGCCGACGTGGCTTCGAACGCGTAAGCCGGGCCGCGGGCGCCGGGACGGTCCCGGCGCCCGCGGTGCGTCAGGCGGTTCCCAGGCCGTGCTCGGCCGCGATGCGGGCGATGTCGGCCGGGGTGCCGGTCATGATGGT
The DNA here is from genome assembly GCF_003312875.1 of Amycolatopsis albispora. Lineage (NCBI taxonomy): Bacteria > Bacillati > Actinomycetota > Actinomycetes > Pseudonocardiales > Pseudonocardiaceae > Amycolatopsis > Amycolatopsis albispora. The sequence continues at coordinate 321,213 of NZ_CP015163.1, read as the reverse complement.
GCGGGCGTGCTCGGTGACGAGTTCGGCGGGCCAGTCCCACCAGGCGGCGCGGCGCAGCGCGTCGATCTCGGCGTCGCCGAAGCGCTGCCGGATCACCTTCGCCGGGTTGCCGCCGACGATCGTGTAGGGCGGCACGTCCGCGGTGACCACCGCGCCGGTGGCGATGACGGCGCCGTCGCCGATGGTCACGCCCGGCATGACGGTGGAGCCGTAGCCGAACCACACGTCGTTGCCGACCACGGTGTCGCCCCGGCTGGGCATCGAGGTGACGACGTCCATCGTGCGCCAGCACATTGTGGTGCTCGAACCCGGTCGCCCCGCCGGGATCGTCGTAGTAGGTGTACTCCCCCACCACGATCGACGGCGAGTCGATCAGCGGCTTGAGGAACACCACCCGCTCATGGACGGGCAGTGGGGGGTGGCCCACCTCTCGCCCGAGTCCGCTGTGGACAGTCCCGAACCGGCGTCAGTGATTCACCGAGGCGTCCTGCTCGTCAAGCCAGGAGGCGAACTCCTGCCAGGATTCGGCGCAGGCGTGGGCCAGTTCCGCGACGATGTTCCGGCAGTGCTGGGGCACCGCGTCGAGCAGCTGCTTCCGTTCCTGCTCGCCGACGGCGTGCAGGCTGAGCAACCGGATCAAGGTGCGGCCGGTTTCCGAGAAGCGCAGCGACGGATCCTGTTTCAGTCGCAGCAGCAGCGACTCCTGCCCCTCACCCTTTTCGGCACACAGCTTCCTGGCCGCGGCGGCCACTTCGGGCTGCGCCCGGCCCGGCCGGTCATCGGACTCGGACAGCGCCTTCCGCCGCTGCCTCGGCGGCACCGGGTGCTCACCGCGGATCAGCCGTTCCCGGACGTCGCGCACGGTCGACAGCGAAATCCCCGCCTCCGTCGCGATCCGGCGCAGCGAAGCGGTGGGCTGCTCGCGCAGCAGCACGCTGGCTCGCAGCCTGCCGTCGGCGCAGTTGACCGGCCGCGCCCGGCCGTCGCGCCCGATGCGCACGCTCAACGCCGGGCCGTCACCACCGGCGCACCGGCGGATCATGCTCACCGTTTTTGCCGCCAGCCCGGTGGTGGTGGCGATCATCCGGTCCGACCACTGCGGGTGCGAGGCGATGATCCGCATGGCCGCGGCCCGCCGGTCGGCCAGCGACAAGGGCAGGCCGTGGGTGATGTTCGCCTTGACGCCGAGCACGAACGCGTCGGCCGCCGTGCCGTCGAAGAACCGCGCCAGGATCGTCTCGTCACCGCGGAGCGAAGCGGCGTGCACCCGGTGCATCCCGTCGATGACGCGCATGGTCGCCCGGTGGACCAGCACCGGCACCTGCATGGCCTCGCTCTCGGCGAGCACCTTGGCGTGTTCCCGGTTCTCCCCGTCCAGCCGCGGTGAATCGGAGGGTCTCAGCACCTCGATGGGCACCACGACCGGCTGGATTTCACAGCACCAGTCCTCCACCGAAGATACGGCCAGCAGATCGTCACGAAACAAATCCTCTCGCGCATTCCCTTGTGAATTGGACTCGATGCAGCGAGTCAACTCCAATACCCCCAGTCCGGCATCCCGCGAAATCGTTGAATCCGAAAGCAAACCTGGAACCAAACAGAACCACCCGGCTGCTGCCGGGCCGAATACCCGGTCAGCACGGCGGCGAGGGCAGGCATCATTCGCTCCCTCCCCAGCCGAGCCCGCTTACCCGAAAGTGTACACTTTTCCATGCAACTTTGGAACAGTGCGTAAGCCGACCTGGCCCTGGCTCGGGCTTGAGCGGTCGTCCGGGCGAAATTTCACGCCCTGGTCGGGCGGAGTTCACCTCAGCGGGTGGCCACCCGGTGTGCTCGGGCGACATGCTCGCCCACCCTCGCACGCCGCCGTCGCCACCACCGGGAATGCCCGCCGAACGCACACACGATCGACAGCCGCGCGTCCCTATCGTATTGTCACTCGCGCCCGATATTCGCCGACGGTAACGGTGCTTCCGCGCCGGGTTGTTCCGGCGTCTTTCCGCCAAACCCGGTAAATCAAGGGTTTTCCGGCCGACGGCCGCGCACCCGCCAGGAAACCGCGACCTCCGGCGCCGGCTCATCCCCGCGCACCAGCGCGCTCGCGGCACCCGCACGAAGGAGGACGCACTGTTGACCTCGGAAAAAATACGGTACGGCACCATCGTTTTGTTGTTCGTGACCCTGGTCGCCGACGGGTTCGACGCCGTCACCATGAGCATGGTGGTGCCCACGCTCAGCCGGGAGTGGCAGCTGCCGGCGGCGGCGTTCACCGCCCCGCTCGTGGCCACCAACATCGGCGTGGTCGTCGGCCTGGTCATCGCCAACTGGTTCTGCCAGCGGCTCCCCCGCCGCACGGTGATCTGCCTGGCGACCGCGGTGTTCACGCTGGGTACCCTGGCCACCGTGCTGGCCGAGGACATCACGGTGCTGACCGTGATCCGGGCGCTGACCGGGCTCGGTTTCGGCGTGGTGTTCCCGGCGGCCACGTCGCTGGCGGCGGACGTGGTACCGCCGCGGCGGCGCGAGACGGCGAGCGTGGTGGTCCCGCTCGGGCTGAGCTTCGGCAGCACGGTGGCCGGGCTCGTCGGCAGCCGGTTGCTGGCCCTGCTGGGCTGGACCTCGGTGTTCTGGCTCGCCGGGCTGTTCGGGCTCGTGCTGATCGCCGTGCTGTGGTGGCGCCTGCCCGAGGTCGCCAGGACCATCCCCGTCCCGGCGGCGGCGTCCGGCCCACGCGAAACCAAGCCATCGTCGGTGCGCGGCCTGTTCTCCCGCGGGCTCGGCGTGACCACCACGACGATGTGGGTGTTCTCGATCCTGGTTTTCGCCACCATGTACACGCTCGAATCCTGGCTGCCGACCTTCATGCTGGACTACGGGTTCACGCCGGAGCAGGCCCCGCTGGGCAGCGCGGTCAAGGGGTTCGGCGGGCTCATCGGCGGTGTGGTGCTGGTGGTGGGCACGATGTTGTTCGGTGCGGGCCGGATGATCGTCGCCTTTCTCGGCCTGGCTGCGGTGTGCCTCGCGGTCGCCGGCGCGCTCCCGGTCGGGACGACCGTCCTGCTGGCCCTCGTCGGCGGCATGGGCGCCGGGCTGATCGGTGGCTGCGTCGCGCAGGTCGGGGTCGCCGCGCAGGTGTACAACGGCGACCGGCGCACCACCGGGATCGGCTGGAACATGGGGATCGGCAGGCTCGGCTCGATCGCGGGTCCCGCCGCCTGCGGCGTGCTGCTCGCCGCCGGGCACGGCCCGCGCACGCTGTTCCTGCTGATGGCGGGCCTGATCGTGGTCGGTCTCGCGATGGCGTCGGTTTTTGTCCGCCGGGCGGGCACCACACCGGATGCCACGAGCACCGGCGCCGCCCCGGCCGGGATCTCCGGCTGAGCTTCCACCGGGCTGGTTGGCAGCCACGCTATGAATGTGGCTTTCATTGCGCCACACGCTGTGAAAGCCACATTCATAGCGCCCGGGGGTACCGGTGTTCAGGATCGCCGGAGCCGGATCGCCCGCACCGGGCAGTCGGCCGCCGCCTCCTCCACGTCCGCCTCGTCCAGCTCGACCGGACGGCCCGGCTGGACACGCGCGATGTAGGTCTTCGGATCGACTTCGAACACCTCGGGCGCGGCCACCACGCAGTTGCCGTACCCGTTGCAGACGTTCCGGTCGATTTCGATCGAGTAGGTCATGCCCGGCGCTCCCCTAGTCACTTCCGGTGGTTTCGAAACGCAGTGGCAGGCGGACCGGGCCGAGGTGGTGCCCGCCGTGCAACGGGCTCCAGGTGAGCTCACCCGCCAGCCGGACCGGCGGCTGCCCGCACAGGGTTTCCAGCAGCACGGTCAATTCGGCGCGGGCCAGGCTCGCGCCGAGGCACTGGTGGATGCCCCAGCCGAAGCCGAGGTGGCCGCGCATGTCGCGGTCCGGGTCGAAGGTGTCCGGCTCCGGGAACCGCGCGGCGTCGCGGTTCGCCGCCGCGTACGACAGGAGCACCGCGCTTCCTTCCGGGATCACCGCGTCGCCGACCCGGACCTCGCGGGTGGTCCGCCGCGCGAAGTTCTGCGCGGGGGTGCGCAGGCGCAGCATCTCCTCCACGTATCTGGGGGCGAGCTCCGGATCCGCGCGCAGCCGGTCCTGCCTCGCCTCGTCCTCCGCGAGCAGGAAGACCATGGTGCTCATCGAGTTCATCGTCGTCTCGTGCCCCGCCACCGCGAAGGCGGACAGCATCCGGCACTGCTCGTCCTCGCTCAGCGCACGCCCGTCGACGCGGGCGCCGAGCAACGAGGTGATGAAGTCCGGTGGCCGGTGCCTGCGGTGTTCGGCGAGTTCGTGCCGCATGAGCTCGAAGATCTCCCGCATCGCGTCCGCGTAGTCGACCTCGGCGACCTTCGCCCACATCTTCTCGGTGAGCACCCGGAATTCGGCGACCGTGTCGTCGGCGAAGCCCACCAGTTCGGCGAGCAACCGCAGCGGCAGGGGCAGGGCCACCGCACCGACGAAGTCCCCGCCGCCCGCGTCGCGGAACTCCCCGACCAGTTCCCCGATCAGCTCCCGCAGCCGCGGCCGCAACGCGCGCACCTTGTCCGGTGTCACCGCCTCGGTCATCAACTCCCGGTAGCTCGTGTGCAGCGGCGGGTCGAAGTTGATCGGGATCGACCCGCGCTCCACGGTGGTGGGCACCCGATGCCCCGACGCCGAGGAGTACGTGCCCGGGTCACGCAGGGCGGTCCGCACGTCGTCGAACCGGCTCAGCAACCAGAAACCGCCGTGGTGCGGTGAATGCGCAACCGGGCAGCGCGTGCGCAGCTCGGCGTAGGTGTCCCAGACACCGGGTTCGGTCAACGCCGGGTCGTAGGGATCGAACGAGCATTCCGCTGGCACAGGACCTCCTTCGTGAACACGGAGCGCACCCGCCGCCAGTGCCTCCCGCAGGACGGCCTTGCGCACCTTTCCGCTGGGATTGCGCGGTAACGCGGGAACGACCGCCACCGCGCGGGGGTGCTTGTATCCGGCGAGCCGGGGCGCACACCATTCGCGGATCTCCGCCAGGCCGGGCGATTCCTCGTCCGCGGCCCCGATGACGGCCAGCGGGACTTCACCCCACTTCGCGTCGGGGACACCGATCACGGCGGCCTCGGTGATCCGGGGATGCGCGGTGAGCACCCGTTCCACCTCGGCGGCGTAGATGTTCTCCCCGCCCGAGATGATCACGTCCTTCTTCCGGTCCACCAGATGGACGAACCCGTCCTCGTCCACCCGCACCAGATCCCCCGAATGGAACCAGCCGCCGCGGAACGCTTCGGCGGTCTCCGCGGGCTTGCGCCAGTACTCCCGCATCACCGTGGGACCGCGGTAGACGATCTCGCCCACCTCACCGGGTGGCACGTCGCGCAGTTCGCCGTCCACCACCCGGACCTCGACGTTGAGCATCGGGGTCCCGACCGAGCCCGGCTTCCGGAACACGTCCGCGCCGCTCAGCACCGTGGTCACCGGACTGCATTCGGTCTGCGCGAGCCCGGTGGTCAGCTCGGCGCCGGGAAAGGCGTCCGCCAGTGCGCGGGCCAGGCCGGGCGGGGACGGCGCGGCACCCCAGATGACCCGGCGCACCGCGGAAAGGTCGTACCCGGCCAGGTCCGGCAGCGCGCAGAGCTGCTGCCACTGGGTCGGCACCAGGAAGCACGACGTGACGTGTTCGCGGGCCATCAGTCCGGCCGTGGCGGCGGGATCGAACCGGCCGGACGGCGCCAGCACCACGGTTCCACCCCGGAGCAGGGTCGGCAGCAGGCCCGCCAGCGCGGCGATGTGGAACAGCGGGGTGGCCGCCAGCCAAACCGCGTCGTCCGCCGGCCTGCCGCCGAGCTGGGCGAGGTAGCTGAAGGTGTGCACCAGCAGGTTGCGATGGGTCAGCACGGCACCCTTGGGCCCCCCGGTGGTACCCGAGGTGTACATGATGAACGCCGGTTCTTGGTCGGGCACAACGTGTTCGGTGCACTCGGTGCCGGCCAGGGCCAGCGCCCGCTCGTACTGCTCCGGCTCGCCGCCGAACACGAGCAGGGGCACGTCCGCCACCGCGGCGGCGAGGGACGCGTGTGCCACCACGATCGTGGCGCCGCTGTCGGCCAGCAGGTAGCCGAGCTCGTCCGGGGTCAGCCGGAAGTTCAACGGCACGCAGATCGCGCCGAGCCGCGCGACGGCGAAGTAGGTCTCGAGCACTTCCAGCGAGTTCGGCGCGAGCACGGCGACCCGGCCGCCGGGCCGGACACCCCGCGCACGCAGGACGCTGGCCAGCCTGGTCACCCGCTCGTCCAGCTCCCGATAGGTCACCCTGCGGGTGCCGTCGACGCACGCGATGCGCTGCCCGGCCGTGCGCGCGTTCCGGGCGAGCTGGTCGCTGATGGTCAACCCGCCGCCGAGCGGGCCCACCGCGCTCATCGCGGCCGGGCGGGGTAACCGCCCACCGGTCGCCCCGCCCGCACCGCGGCCTTGTCGGGCAGGCCCGAAGCGAGCGTCGGCAGGGATTCGACAAATTCGACCGCCTTGGGCGCTCGGACTCGCCCCACCTGTTCGGCCGCGCGGGCCGTCAGCTCGGCACCGGTCACCCCGCTCGCCGGATCGGCCACCACCACGGCGGTCACCGCCTCTCCCCACTTGTCGTCCGGCACCCCGATGACCACCACCTCGCGTACCGCCGGGTGCGTGGCGAGCGCGGCCTCCACCGGTCGCGCGTAGACGTGGTAACCGCCGGACACGATCAGGTCCTTTTTCCGGTCGACCTGGTGGAGGAAGCCGCGTTCGTCCTCACGCACCACGTCACCCGTGGGCAGCCAGCCGTCCAGCCGGTCGCCGTTCCAGTACGACCGCGCGACGTGCGGGCCACGGACCAGGAGTTCGCCGTCGTCCGCCAGCCTCGTCCCGGCCAGGGACACCGGCCGCCCGAGCGAGGACAGGATGGCGTGGTCACCGGTGCGCAGGGCCATGGCGTGCTCGGCCTTGCGCAGCACGGTCACCTGGTTCGGCGCTTCGGCCAGACCGTGGAGGCCGGTGAGCACCGGGCCGAAGACCTCCATCGCCCGCAACAGCCGCGCCCGGCGCATCGGTGCCACCCCGTAGACCACTGTGGACAGTGACCGCAGACCCGCCGCGTTGCCACCGACGTGGTCCAGCAACAGGTTGAGCATGGTGGGCACCACCATCGTGGCGGTGATCCGCTCGGTTTCGACCGTGTGGGCGAACAGTTCCGGGTCGAACCGTTCCAGCAGCACGTTCGTGCCACCACGCAACCAGGTCGGCAGCACGAACACACCACCGGCGTGCGTGATCGGCGCGACGTGCGCGAACCGGTCGCACTCACCGAGCCCGGCGTCGAGGAGGTGCCCCAGCACCGCCCACAGGTAGGTGGCGTGCGTGTGCACCGCTCCCCTGGCGCGGCCCTCGGCGTCGGCGGTGTAGAAGATGCCGTACAGATCGTCCGGCCCGGTCTCGGGCCGTCCCGGCCCCGTCGCCTCCCGATCGGCCAGCCGCGCCAGGTGCTCGGCGTCGAGTGTGTGCTCCGCGGCCACCTGGCCGTCTTGGCCGGAGTCGTGCACCACCGCGCGCGCACCCGAATCCCGGATGCGGAACGCGTGGTCGCGCCGTCCACCGACGGGATCGAGCGGCACCACCGCCAACCCGGCCCAGAGCAGTCCGAAGTAGACATCGAGCAGGCGCGGGCCGTTGGCCATCAGCAGCGCGACCCGGTCACCGCGGCGCAACCCCAGCGACAGCAGCGCGCGCCCGGTCTGCCGGATGCGGGCGAGCTGGGCCCGGTAGGTGAGCCGCCGCTCCCCGCACACCACCGCGATCTGGCCGCCGTAGCGCAGCGCGCACCGTTCGACCAGCTCACCGGTGCTCGACGAGGGGATCATGCCGGCCTGGCTTCGATCAGGCTCAGGCCGACGTGCGCGGGCAGCGCGACCACGGAACCGATGGCCAGCCCGGCCGCTGCGGTCAGCCGGTCGAAGTCCGCCAGGGTGCGTTCCTGCCCGCCGACGAGCACCAGCATCTGCAGGTCCTTGATGTACGGGTTCAGCCCGGCCGGGTCCGGCCCCACCCGCTCGGGCAGCAGCACGTCGATGATCAGCAACCTGCCGTGCTCGCCCAGCGCCGCCCGGCAGCTGCGCAGGATCCGGACGGCGTGCTCGTCGTCCCAGTTGTGCAGCGTGCTTTTGATCAGGTACAGGTCCGAACCCGCTGGTACCGCGGTGAAGAAGTCGCCGGTGGTGATCACGCAGCGGTCACCGAGCCCGGCCGCCCGGACCCGATCGGCGGCTTGGGCCACGCCCTCGGCGGTGTCGAAGACGGTGCCGTGCAGGCCGGGGTTCCGCCGGAGGATCGCGGTGATCAGCGTGCCGTCGCCCCCGCCGATGTCGGTGACCGTGCGGAACGGCCCGAAGTCGTAGTGCTCGGCGATCGTCTCCGCGGTGGTCCGGCTCTCCTCGCTCATCGCCGCGGCGAACCGCGCGGACAGTTCCGGATGGTCCGCCAGGTGGTCGTACAGCGGCTGCCCGAAGTGCTCCTCGAACGCGGCGCGCCCGGTGTACAGGCTGCGCTCCAGGCTGGTCCACGGGCGCAGGGTCTCGGGCGCGGTGTGGAAGCGCGCGAAGTCGTACATCGACTCCGGGTGGTCCTGGCGCAGCAGCGCCCCGGCCTCGGTCAGGGTGAACTTGCCCGGTGCGCTCTCCGCGCACATGCCGAGGCTGGTCAGCGCCCGCAGCAGCCGGTGCAGCCGGTCCGGGGCGAGATCGTAGGACCGCGCGAGCACCTCGGCGTCGGCAACTCCGTCGCCGATGGCGTCGGCGAGGTCCATGCGCGCCATCAGGGCCACCACCTCGGTGGCACGCGAACCGAACAACCGCCGCATCAGCGTGCCCCGTGCCTTGGACAGGTCCGTCATCGCAACTCCTCCGATTCCGCCCGGCTCAGCCGAGTTCCAGGCTGCCGATGGCGTAGACGCGCTCCGCCCGGCCTTCCGGCACGGCCGCGGTGTACATGCGCACCACCCGGAACTCCTCGGTGAGCCCCCGTGCGGCGGCGAACCAGCCCTGTCGTTCGGGCACGAACAACGACACCTCCTCGTCCGGGCCGAGACCGGTCGTGAGCGCGGCGAACAGGGCTTCGCCGTCCTGTTCGGTGTCGGCCACCAGCGGGCCGATGCGCCAGCGCAGCGGGGCGGGGCGCAGCACGCCGTAGCCGGTGAGCACCCCGTCGGTCACCCGCAGGAAGGTGCGGTGTCCCTCGGCGGCCAGCCAGTGCGCCAGGAACGCCGGGCGACCGTCCGGAAAGGACAGTCGGTCGTAGTCGGTGACGGCGTCCAGCCAAGCTGGTTCGTAGGGCACCACGCCGGCCGCGGCGTCACCGGATGGCCGCGGCAGTCCCGTGTAGTGCACGGTGTCGTGCGCGCGGACCAGCCCGGACCGGGTGTAGTTGGTGACCTGGCCGGGCATCGCGTCGGAGGCGAGGATCCGGTCCCCGGCGTGCTTGCGGGCCACCCGGCAGGTCGCCCGCCCGTACCCCTGGGCCCGGAACCCGGGATCGACCAGGTAGTGGCCCCAGACCGCGTACCCGTCGTTGTGGTTGACCAGTGACACGGCCGCGACCGGGCGGTCGCCCAGGTACCCCAGGAAGAAGCCGTGCGGGTCGGTGGCGAGGAAGCAGGCGGCGTCGGAGAACCCGTGGTTCCAGCCTTCCCGGTTCGCCCACTCGGTCACCCGCGCCCATTCGGCCGGTGTGGCCACGCGAACGGTGAAGCCGGGCAGCGCGGTCGGGATCGAGCGCGGGGTTTCCGTGGTGCTCATGGTCTCGTGTGTCTCCTGTGTCATGGGGTGAGGGCCTCCTCGGCCAGCGCGGCACGCACCAGCTCCAGCACGTCCGTGCGGCTGACCTTGGCCGACGGGCTGCGGGGCAGCGCGTCGACCAGCAGGACGTGCCGGGGCAGTTCGTAGGGCAGCAGTTCGGCGCGGCACAGGTCGAGCAGTTCGGCCACGGCGGGCCGCGGCTGCCCCGGTTCGAGTTCCACCGCGGCCACCGGGACCGCGCCCAGCCGCACGTCCGGCAGCCCGGCCACCGCCGCCTCACGCACGGCGGGGTGCCGTTCCAGCGCGCGCCTGACCGCGTCCGGCCGCACCTTGAACCCGCCCCGGTTGATCGCGTCGTCGGCCCGGCCGACCACCCAGAGGAAGCCGTCCTCGTCGATCCGCGCCAGGTCGCTGGTGCGCACCCAGGCCCCCGCGCCGCGCGCGGACTGCGCGGTCCGGACCTCCAGCCTGCCGACCTGGCCGGCCGGCAGCACCGCACCGGCCTCGCCGGTCACCCGCAGCCGCACCCCGGGATAAGCCTGGCCGGAGCTGCCCGCCTTGCGATCCCACCACTTCTCGTGCAGCGCGTAGGTCCAGCCGGCCACCGCGCCGGCGAACTCGGTGGCGCCGTAGGTGGTCAGCACCCGGATGCCGTACCGCCGGTAGAAGCTGTCGGCCAGTTCGGCGGGCAGCACGGTGGAACCGGAGGTGATCAGCTTGAGCGAAGCCAGCCGCTCACGAGGGACGTCGTCGGCCAGGATGTCGCGCAACGCCGCGGGCACGAGGAAGGCGGCCCGCACCCGGTACCGCTCGACGGCTTCGACCCACGGCCACACCGAGAACCTGGTCATCAGCACCATCCGGCGGCCGGTGTGCAGTGCGCTGAGCACGCCCCACAGCCCGCCGATGTGCACCAGCGGTGCGGCGATCACCGAGACCGACGGCAGCAGGAGCGCCTCCGGCTCCGGGGCCTGCCCGGCGGACGCCAGCGCCTGGTCCAGTTGCCGGTAGCTCAGCGCGATGCGCTTGGGCGGGCCGGTGGTTCCGGAGGTGAACAGCTCGAACGCGACGCCGGGACCGCTGCCCGGCCGCACCAGGTCCGGCCCGCCGGACGACCGCACCGCGCCGTCCCGGCCCAGCTCCACCGCCCGCACCTCGGCCGTCGGCAGTCCCGCGGCGGCGAGGTGGTCCGATCCGCCGAGCACCGTCGAAACCCCGGCACCGGCGATGTCCGCGGCGAGCCGATCAGCGGGCTGCAACGGGTTGAGCACGACGGCGCACCGCCCGCCGGCCAGCAACGCGGCCAGCGCCGCCACGTGTTCGGGCCGGTTGTCCAGGATCAGCCCCACCCGGGCGCCGGGGCCGGTCCTGGCGGCCCGCAACGCCTCGTCCGCCGTCTGCGCGCAGGCACGCAGCCGGCCCCACGACCACCACACCCCGTGGTGCTCGATCGCTTCGGCGTCGTCCGGCGCCTCCCGCAGCAGCCGCTCGATCCGGTCCGCGATCCCCATGTCACTCTTCGCCGGGGGCGGCCTCGCCCCAGCCCCAGAGCTTGAGGGTTTCGCGCCGCCCCGGGGTCGCGCCCGGTTTCGAATTGGCCATGGCCCGCCTGGAGCCGAATTCCAGGTACGCCACGAACGCCGACCGGAACGGCGCGTCGTCGGGCAGGCCCACCTCGTCCGCGGTTTCCAGCATCAGCTCCACCCAGCGGGCGCGCTGCTCCGGCTGGATGTCGCGGCCGCGGTGCCGGGCCACCAGGCGCGGGTACCCGCCGAACCGCTCGGTGTAGTCGGCCGGTCCGCCGAACACCTCGCCGAGCATCAGCGCGACGTGTTCCGGGTGGTCGGGTTCCATGTGCGCGAACAGCGGAGCCAGCAGCTCGTCCTTGACCACCTTCTGGTAGAAGACCTCGGTCAGCCGGTGCCAGGCCTCGGCGCCGCCTGCCCATTCGTAGACGGTCGGACCCGTGTCCCCCATCTGAACTCCTTTCTGTGCGGTGTCCGGTCACAGGCCGAGGGAACTGCCGAGGAGTTCCTTCATCACTTCGGTGGTGCCGCCGTAGATCGTCTGCACCCGGCTGTTGGCCCATTCCCTGGCGATCGGGCTTTCGGACAGGTAGCCGTACCCGCCGTGCAGTTGCAGGCACCGGTCAGTCAGCCGGACCTGCAGCTCCGTGGTCCACCACTTGAGCTTGGCGGCGTCGGTGACGGTGAGCCTGCGGGCGTTGAACTCGGCCACGCAGTGGTTGAGGAACACCCTGGCCATGGTCACCTCGGTGTCCAAAGTGGCCAGCAGGAACTTGTTGTGCTGGAAGCTGCCGATGGGCTGGCCGAACGCCTTGCGCTCGCGGGCGTAACCGAGCGTCTCGGCCAGCACCTTCTCGGCCGTGGCCACCGCCACCGCGGAGATGCACAGCCGCTCCCTCGGCAGCCCGCCCATCAGGTACCCCATGCCGGCGTTCTCCCGGCCGAGGAGGTTGGTCACCGGCACCCGGCAGTCGTCGAAGAACAGTTCGCTGGTGTCGCTGGCCGGCCAGCCGACCTTCGCCAGCCGCCTGCCGCGCGAGAAGCCCGGCATGCCCCGCTCCACCACCAGCAGCGTCATCGCCTGCCCGCCGCGCGGCGTGCCGGTCTTGGCCGCCACGATGACCAGATCGGCGTTCTCGCCGTTGGTGATGAAGGTTTTCTGTCCATTGAGGACATAGTGGTCGCCGTCGCGGACGGCACGGGTGCGGATTCCGGCGAGATCGCTGCCCGCCTCCGGCTCGCTCAGCGCGATGGCGGCGATGAGCTTGCCGGCGCAGAGGCCGGGCAACCAGCGCGCCCGCTGCTCCGCGGTGGTGCGGGTGGCCAGGTAGGACGAGATCAGGTCGTTGTGCGCGACGAACCCCGGCGCGGTGATGCCCGCCCGGATGAGTTCTTCGATGAACACCATCGTGTACCGGAAATCGGCCTGCCCGCCGCCGCCGTGCTCGACCGGCGCGTCCAGGCCCAGCAGCCCGGCCTCGCCCGCCTTGGCCCACAACCCGGGCTCGATGATCCCGTCCCGTTCCCACCGCGCGTGGTGCGGCACCGCCTCGCGCTCGAGGAACTTCCCGCACAGCTCACGGAAATCCTCGTGTTCGGCCTCGTAGGGATTGATGTCCATGTCAGGAACCCGTTTCCTCGCCGACGATCGCGATGATGTCCTGCGGCGCCCGCATCGCCGCGAAATGACCACCCGGGAGTTCCACCCGGCGGCTGGTCGCGCTGGTGTGCTCCGCCCACAGCCACATCTGCTCCGGCGAGACGTACGGATCGTCCCTACCCACGACGAGCACCAGCGGGAAGTCCACGCGCAGCAGGAGGTCCTCCCGGAACTGCTGCCGCAGCACCAGGTCCTCCCGCAGCAACCGGACCAGGTAACCGGTCATCCCGCGGGAGGAAAGCAGTTCCGGCGCGGTACCACCGTCGGCCACGACCTTGTCGATCAGCGCGTCGTCGTCGAGTGAAGCCACTTCGTCGACGCGCGGCTGCAGCCGGGGCGGCAGCGCCGCCGAAAGCACCGCGCACACCGGGGGTTCGCCGAGCACGGCCGCCACCTGACCGGCCACGGCCAGCGCCAGCATCGCGCCGAAACTGTGCCCGAACAACGCGTAGCGCGGCGGTTTTCCCGTCTCGCCCGCGCGCGTGAGGTCGGTGGTCACGTGCTCGGCCAGCACCTTCACCAGTGACCGGTAGTCCTCGATCTTGCGTTCCCTCGCTCTCGTGCCGCGGCCGGGCAGGTCCAGGCCAGCCACCTGCCACGACGGCGGCGCCACGCGCTGCCACGGGCGGTAGACCGCCGAAGTCGAGCCGGCGTGCGGAACGCAGTACAGCCGCACCGGCTTCACCCCTCCATCCCGCTGGCGATCTTTTCGGCGAGCATGAGCGTGGTCAGGTTCGTCGGCGCGCTGGGCATGGTGGGGAACACCGAAGCGTCGACCACGCGGAGCCCGTCGATCCCGCGCACCCGGCAGTCCTGGTCCACCACCGCCATCGGATCCGTGTCCGGTCCCATCCGGGCGGAGCCGACCGCGTGCCAACCGGGGCTCATCACGTTCCGCACGGCCCCTCGCAGCAGCCGGTCGTCGGTGACGATCCGGTCGCTCCACAGCTGGACCTGCTCCAGGCTCTCCGCGAAAACCGGCGACCGCAGCACCCGCCAGGCCAGGCGAACCCCGTGGGCGAGCCGCTCGACGTCACCGTCCGCCGAACCGAACCCGAGGTGGATCACCGGTGGCGCGGCCGGATCGGCGCCGCCGGGGTACACGCAGCCACGTGCCCCCGGCCGCAGCAACATCACCGAGATGCCGACCACCATGGGCCAGTCCAGCCGATCGGCGAAGCCGGGAATGGCCGCGTTCGGCACGTTGTTCAGCAACCACACCTGCAGGTCCGCGCCGTCGTCGGCCACCCCGCTGGACACCCTGGCCGCCACCTGGCGCCACGGCACCCCAGTCCGGCACAGGCCGTCGACCGGCTTGGCCCAGATCACCACGGACGGGTGGTCGGCGAGGTTCTGGCCGACGCCAGGCAGGTCGGCCACCGGCTCGGCCCCGGCCGCGGCACACCGGTTCGCCGGGCCGATGCCGGAGCGCTGCAGAATCACCGGCGAACCGATCGCGCCGGCGGACAGCACGACCTCCGGGGCCCGCACGGTGGTGGTGCCGCCGCCCGGTTCGAGCACCTCGACGCCGACCGCGCGCCGGCCTGCCAGCACGACCCGGCTGCACCGCCTCCCGGTCCGCAGCTCGAATCCCGGGTACGTCCTGGCGTCGGCCAGGTAGGTCGCGGCGGTGTCCATGCGCTCACCACCGACGGCGTTGGCCGGTACCGCGCCCACACCGCATTCGGTGCCGTCATTGAGGTCGGGCACCTCGGGCAGCCCCATCCGCGTGCATTCCCGCCAGAACGCCAGCTCCAGCGAGTGCAGTTCGCCGCCCGACGGCCGGCGCACCGGGATCGGCCCGCGGTCGCCGTGTGACGGGCCGCCGGGGAAGTCCAGATCGGTTTCGGCCGTCCGGAAGAACGGCAGCACCCGGTCCCACGACCAGTCCGGGTTGCCCAGCTTGACCCAGTCGTCGAAATCCCGGGGCAACGCCCGCATGGCGACCACGCCGTTCACCGCCGACGAGCCGCCGACCACCTTGCCGAGCCGGTACGGGAAACGCTCCCACAGGGCCCTCCCGCTGCCCCGGCCACCGCCGGTGCGCAGGTTCGCCAGGTAGTCCCAGTTGAAGCCGTCCAGGATCAGCCGGGTGCCGTCGCGCAACGGGTTCGGCTCGCCGGGCGGCCGCTGGTCGGGACCGGCCTCCAGCAGGAGTACCCGGCGGCCGCGGGCCGCGGCCCTGGCCGCCACGACCGAGCCGGCCGAGCCGGCGCCGACCACGATCAGGTCGAAGTCCGGGGCGGTCATCGGCGCTGCCCGGCCAGCGACCGGATGGACTCGGCGAACTCCGCGATCGTCGCGTTGGTGAACAGGCCCTCGATCACCTCCTGCTCGGCGGCGGAGTCGATGGAGAACTCCGCGCGCAGCCGCCGGACGATCGCCACCGCGTGCAGCGAGTCGCCACCGACGTCGAAAAACCCGTCTCCCACCCCGATTTCGCCGTGCCCGAGCTGGTCGGACCAGATGCGCAGCAGCGCGGCCTCGACGGGGTCGCGCGGCGACTGGTGCTCGTCGGACTCGATCACGTCGAGCCACGGCTTCGGCAGGGCCGCGCGATCGATCTTCCCGTTGGCGGTCAGCGGCAGTGCTTCGATAGCCACGAAGTGGTGCGGCACCATGTAGCTGGGCAGGAGTTCGGCCAGCGCCGGGCGCAGCGTCGCGGCGTCGGCCGCGGTGGGGTCGTCGGTGATCAGGTAGGCGGCCAGCTGGCGTTGCCCCGCTGCCGAAACCGGGGCGTCCACCAGCGCCTGCCGCACCCCCGGCTGCTTGCCGAGCGCGGCTTCGATCTCGCCGAGTTCCACCCGGTACCCGTTGATCTTCACCTGGAAGTCGGTGCGGCCGAGGATTTCGATGTCCCCGCCGGGCAGGTACCGGCCGAGATCGCCGGTCCGGTACAGCCGCTCGCCGGTGCCGGGGTGCACGATGAAGCGCTCCGCGGTGCGCTCCGGATCGCCCCAGTACCCGATCGCCACGCCGGTGCCGCCGATGTAGATCTCGCCGGTGACCCACGCCGGGCACGGTTCGAGCCGTTCGTTGTAGACGTGCAGGGTCTGGTTGGCCAGCGGCTTGCCGTAGGGAATGCTGGTCCACTCCGGCCGCACCTCGCCGATCGGGTGGAACACCGACCAGATCGACGCTTCGGTGGCGCCGCCGAGGCTGATCACCGCCATTTCCGGGAAGTACCTCCGGATGTCGCCGGGCAGGCTGGTCGGGATCCAGTCCCCGGAGAGCAGGGCGAGCCGGACGCTGGCGCCGCTGCCGGGCGCCGCGCCGGCCAGCGAGTCGATCCACAGGCGCATCGGCGCGGGCACGCTGTTCCAGATGGTCACGCGGTACCGGTCGATCAGCTCGGTCCAGTAGCCGACGTCCTGGGCCCGGTCGGTGGTCGAGACCACCGCACCGCCGGCGCCGAGCACACCGAAGATGTCGTACACCGACAGGTCGAAGCCAGTCGGGGCGAGGGCGAGCACCCGGTCGGCGCCGGTGACCTCGAAGCGCTGGTTGATGTCCTGCACGGTGTTGGCCGCCGAGCGGTGCGAGATCATCACGCCCTTGGGCTCACCGGTCGAGCCGGAGGTGAAGATCAAGTAGGCCAGGTCGTCAACGTCCTGCCTGCTCTCCAGCGGTTCGGCGGACTGGCCGATGGTGGCGTCGTCGTGCGGGGTCACCACGTTCAGTTCCGGCGGCCAGCTCAGGTCCACGGCCAGGTCGGCCGTGGTGACCACGGTGTCAGCCTGGCAGCGGCCGAGCAGGTTCCACCGCCGCTGCTCGGGCAGGTCCGGGTCGATCGAGACGTAGGCGGCCCCGGCGTGCAGCACTCCGAGGAGCGCCGCGATCAGCTCCGCCCCCGGCCGCATCGACACCGCGACGACCGTGTTGGGTTGCGCCCCGCCGTTTTCCCGCAGCCTGCGGGCGAGCCGGTGCGCCGTGCCGGTCAGTTCCCGGTAGGTGGTCTCGACCCCGTCGGCGAACACGGCGACCGCGTCCGGCGTGCGGCGAGCCGCTTCGGCCACCAGCTCGTGCAGCAGGGCGGGTGGCAGGTCCGCGGCGGTGGCGTTGGCCAGCTGCTGCTCGGCCGCGTCCTTCGCGGGCAGCGGCACCACCGAGCCGGTCTCCTGCCACACCGATTCGTCGTCCACGATCCTGGTCAGCAGGGCGTGGTAGGCGTCGAACATCGCTTCCGGCAGACCGGGCGGGAACAACCCGTCCACCACGTTCCAGTTGACGACCAGCCCGCCGTCCTGCTCCAGGAGCTGGTTCTCCAGCCAGACCTGCGGGGTCTGGCTCCGCCCGTACACCGGTTCGCCGAAGGCGCGCAACGCGTCCGCCGTCGGTTCCGCGCCCACCGTGCTGGAGAACACCACGGGCACACCGGCGGCCCGGCCGTCGCGCTGCCGCCGGGTGAGCTCGCGCAGCACCCGGATTCCGCTGAACGACGAGTGCGGTGCGTCCGCTTCGAGCTGCCGGTGCACGGCGGCCACGCGCTGCTCGAAGGTCGCACCGTCCGATTCGGACACCGCGAACAGGCTGGGTGAGACGAAGTTCCCGAGCACCCGGTCCGCTCGCGGGTGCACCGGCAGCCGGTCGAGCAGGGTGCGCGTGATGGTGAAGTCCTGCCGCTTCGACCAGCCGCGCAGTACCTCGCGGTAGGCGGCCAGCAGGATGGCGTCCGGCGTGCACCCGCGGCGGGCGGCGGCGGAGCACAGCGTGGTCCAGCCGTCCTTGTCCAGCGTCTTCCGCAGGCGCGTGAATTCCGGTACGCCGAGTTGCTCCGGCGCGGTGGCCAGTGGCAGGTCCGGACCGGGTGGCAGTTCGTCGATCCGGGACAGCCAATAGCTTTCCCCGGAGGCCTCGGGATCCGCCAGGCTCACCTGCCTGGCCAGCACCTGGTCGCGGAACGAGGTTTCCAGCGGCGCCGGGGTGAAACCGGCGTCGTCGTAGTAACGCCGCCACTCGTCCAGCATCAGGAAGAGGCCGGGCAGGTCGGCGAAGAGCATGTCCATGCTCAGGTGCAGCCGGATCCGGTCCCCGGCCAGCACCGTGGCGCGGATCTCGAACAGTGGCCAGGCAGCCACCGGCCGCACCTGCGCCTCGAGTTCGGCGCGGACCCGGGCCAGTTCCGCGGACCGCTCGGCTTCCGGCAGGTCACGCAGGTCGAGCACGGCGATCTGGTAGGGCGGCACCTCGTCGAGAATCCGCTGCTCGTCGTCGGCGACCACCGCGCGGAGCATGTCGTGCCGGTCGATCACCTTGCGCAGCGCCCAGGACAGCCGGGGCAGGTCCAGTCCGGAGCTGTCGAATTCGAAGTAGGCGTGGCCGGCCACGCCGCCGAGTTCGAGGCCGCGGCGGCGGCCGATCAGGTAGGCGTGCTGGATGTCGGTGAGCGGGAACGGGTCCTGGCACCGCACCGCGCCGGTCTCCGGAACGGGTTCGAACTCCCCGCGGCTACTGAGCAAATTCATCAGTTCCGTGTACGGGTCCGCCATCTCCGCCTGCCACCTTCCTCCGACTGCGTCACAATTCGCTGAAGAGCAAAACCGGTCGAACGGCTCAGAAATGGCTCGACGGCCGCCGTCGGGGTTGATGACAGCAGCCGGGCTGATGACTGTCAAACAAGTGTCCATTGTGGCCAGAAAGGGAAAAGGCGCGCGCTGGAGATATTCGGGAACCCGGGCCAGGATGACGATATGATCGAAGATTCAGGCTATTCCGGGGCCCCGCGGGTACTCGTCGGCGCCACCGGTTCGATTGCGGTCACCAATCTGCCCGGCTATCTGGCCGAACTGCGCGGCCGGTTGGCGGAACGGCTGACGGTGCTCATGACGCACACCGCGGAGAAGTTCCTGCCGGCCACCACCGTGGCGATGCACGCCGACCAGTTGGTCAGCGGGGATTCACCGGCGGACTGGCCGGCGGCCAAGCCGTCGCGCCTGGTCGCGGAGCACGACATCCTGGTGGTTCTCCCGGCCACCGCGAACGTTCTCGCCGCGGCGGCGGCCGGAGCGGCGCCGAACCGGCTGAGCACCGTGATCCTGGCCGCCACCTTCCCGGTGGTCTACTTCCCGTCAATGGGCGCGGCCATGTGGGAGAAACCGGCCACGCGGCGCAACATCGCCACGATCCGCGCCGATGGTGGCCATGTCCCCGAACCGGTCTGGCACGACACCTACGACGTCGGACTGGGCCGGAACTCCCGCCACCCGACCATGCCGTCCCCCGCGGAAGTGGCCAAGATCGTCGGGGAAATCCTTTCGGCGAGCCGGGAAAACTGACCGGCCAGTACTATTTCCGGGCAGCGCAAAGCGCTCGGCACCGAACGCGGTGCCGAGCGCTTTTCCGTTCCGGATTCCGAGGGGTGCGCGACTGCGGACATTCATCAGTCGCGCACCCGGAACGGAATGCACTCACGTCTCGATCGGCTGTTCCTTGGCCTCCACGGCCTGCGGCTCGTCCGTTTGCGCCGGAGTGCGGTGCAGGCGGGCGTCGGTCAGGGCTGCGGCGAGGGAAACTACCGCGAGCGCGGCACCCACCCAGCCCACCGAGGCCAGGCCGAAGTTCGCCCCGATGGCCAGGCCGCCCAGTAGTGGCGCGAGGAAGATGCCCAGCTGGAACGCCGAGACGTTGGTCGCCCCGGCCAGGGTGGGTGCGCTCGCCGCGATCGTGTACACGCGGCCGATCACCGCCGGATTGACCAGGAATCCGGTCACGCCGAGCAGGAAGGTCAGCACAATGGCCGCCACCAGGTGGTCGGCGAGCAGGGCCAGCGCGACCGAAACCGAGATCATGCCCAAGATGCCCGCGGTCAGCACCCGGAACGGCGACCGGTCCGCCAGCCGCCCGCCGATGGTGAGGCCGACGAAAGCACCGATGCCGAACAGCGACAGCGCGGCCGGGATCCAGGCCACCGGCAGCCCGCTGGTTTCCGACAGCAGCGCGCCGAGATAACCGAACGACACCATGTAGGCCGCCGTGGTGGCGATGGTGGTGGTGTAGGCGACCCACAACCTCGGCTGCTTCATCACCCGCAGTTCGGCCCGCAACTCGGGCGGCGGCCCGTCGAGCGGCCCGCTCTGGCGCAGCGTCAGCCGGACGGCGACCGCGGTCGCGGCGGTGGCCACGGCGACGGCCCAGAACCCGGCACGCCACCCGCCGAGATCACTGATGACCGTGCCCGCCGGCCCGCCGACCACCATCGCCAGGCTGAGCCCGCTGACCACCACCGACAGTGCCCGCGCCGTGCGGTCCGGCGGCACCAGGCTGACCGCGGTGGTCATCGCCACCGCCCAGAAACCGGCGTACGCCAGCCCGCTGATCACCCGGGAAACCAGCACCAGCCAGTAGTCCCTGGCCAGCATGCCGAGCGCGATCGAGGCGACGAACAGCGCCTGGCTGGCCAGCAGCGTGGCACGGCGCGGCCAGCGCAGCGTCAGCACCGCCAGCGGCGGCGCCCCGACCAGCACCCCCACGGCGAACGCGGAAATCAGCACACCCGCCGACGGCAGCGAGACCCGCAGGTCGTCGGCCACCTTCGGCAGCACGCCCGAGATCAGGAACTCCGAGCTGCCCATGGCGAACAGGCTGAGACCGAGCACGTAGACAACGATCGGCAGGTCAGGCTTCTTGCGCGCCCGCTCGGCCTGTCCGGCCCGTGCAGACATCAGTGGTGCTCCCTTCGACTTGATCTCCCGGCCGATCCGAAGTTACACTGTTCCATGAAAATATGGAAGGTAGGTCGATGAGCCGAGCGAAAACCGAGCAGTTGCAGTCCGCCTTGTTCGAGGAGCTGGCCCGCGTGGCCAAGGCACTGGGCAACGGCAAGCGGCTGGCGATCATCGACCTGCTGGTGCAGCGGCCGCGCGGGGTGGTCGAGCTGGCCGAAGCGGCCAAGCTCAACGTCACCACCGCTTCGGCGCACCTGCAGATCCTCAAGCAGGTCGGGCTGGTCACGACCGTGCGCGACGGCACCACCGTGCGCCACCACATCGGCAGCATCGACGTCGCCGCGCTCTACAGCCAGCTGCTCACGGTCGCCGCCGCGCAGTCGGCGGGCGTGGACACCGCAGCACGGCGCGCGCTCGGCACGGATGACATCGAGGAGATCGACCGAGCGGAGTTGCTGCGCCGAGTCGAGGCGGGGCAGGCGATCGTGGTCGACGTGCGCCCCGAAGTGGAGTTCCGCGCGGGACACATCCCCGGCGCGGTCTCCATCCCGATGAGCGAGCTGCCCGATCGGCTCGACGAGCTTTCCGCCGAACGCGAGATCGTGGTCTACTGCCGCGGCGCGTACTGCGCCTTCTCCCACGACGCCGTCCGATTGCTGACCAGCAACGGCTACCGCGCCATGCGGCTCAACGACGGCATTCTCGAGTGGCGCGTGGCGGGCGAGCCGCTGTCCGTGGAGTCGTCACCGGGCTGATTTCCCTTCTCCCCCACCAGGTCCTCACCCCAAGGAGTGCGATGTCCAAGCTGCTGCCGAAACTCGCCCGCGCCGCGGTCACCGGGATCGGCGCCACCGCCGTCATGGACGCCGGTGGTGAGGTCGTCCGCCGCACCACCGGCGTGGAGCCGCTGGACTACCGCCTGCTGGGGCGGTGGATCGGCCACCTGCGGTCGGGAAAGGTGCGGCACGAGAACATCCGCGCCGCCGAACCGGTGCCGCACGAACGCGAACTCGGCTGGGCCGCCCACTACACCATCGGTACCGCCTTCGCCGCCGCGCTGGTCGCGGCCCACCCGACCTGGGTCCGGCGGCCGACCCTGCTGCCCGCCCTGCTGACCGGGGTGGCCACCACCGCGGCGCCGTGGTTCATCATGCAGCCGGCGTTCGGGCTCGGCGTCGCCGCGGCCAAAACCCCGGATCCCGCGCTGGTGCGCTGGCGGAGCCTGCGCACGCACGCGATCTACGGGTTCGGCATCTTCCTGGCCGGGACG
This sequence comes from Amycolatopsis albispora, assembly GCF_003312875.1. Lineage (NCBI taxonomy): Bacteria > Bacillati > Actinomycetota > Actinomycetes > Pseudonocardiales > Pseudonocardiaceae > Amycolatopsis > Amycolatopsis albispora. Next base: position 299,269 of record NZ_CP015163.1, on the reverse strand, counting down.
GCCGTCGCCAAGCTGGTCCCGGTGCGCGGCCAGGGCTGAGCTTCCCGGCGCGGGTCAGCGGCGGAGACCGGCTGGTTTCCGGGCGGCGCGGTGGCGTACCGCGTCGAACGCGGTCACCGTGGCCAGGCCCGCCACCAGGATCAGGCAGCCGGCCACCGCGGACATCGACAGCTGTTCGCGGAGCACCAGAATGCCGAGTGCCGCGGCCAGCAAAGGTTCCGCGAGGCTCAGCGTCCCGGCGGTCGGTGCGCTCGTGCGGTGGAGGCCGTAGGCGAAGGCGGCGTAGGCGGCGGTGGTGCCCGCCAGTGCGGTCCAGGCGATCAGGCACAGCGAATTCGGTTCGGTGAGGTGGCCGGAGTGCAGCACGAGCAGCGGTGAAAGCGCGATTCCGGCGACGAGCAGGGTGCTGGTCGTCGCGGGCAGGACGGGGACGCCTGCCTGCAGAAAGCGCTTCGCCGCAACGGTGTAGACGCCGTAGCAACTGCCGGAGACCAGTGCCACCCCGACCCCGGTGAGGCTGACGTGCGCCGTGCCCCACGGGTTGAGCAGGACGGCGCAGCCGGCGACCGCGGCGAGCGTGCCGATCACCCAGCCCGCGGTGAACCGTTCGCGGGTCCACCACCGCGCGCAGAGTCCCGTGGTCATCGGCGCCACGCCGAGCGCGATGGCGGTGCCCAGCGCCGCGCCGAGCTGGTCGACCGCGTGCATGAAGGTGATCTGGTAGATCCCGGTGGCCAGCCCCGCCACCAGCACCCAGCCCAGCACACCGCGGCGCAGGACCTGGCGCCACGCCGCGGGCCGCGGGCAGAGCAGGGCCAGCACGAGCCCGCCGGCGAGCAGGCGCGCGACGCCGAGCGCGCCGGGGTCCGCGGCCGGGGCGGCGAGGACCTGGGCGGGGCCGACGGTGCCCCACAGGGCAGCCGCGACGAGGACCGCGAGCGGCCCGGTGGCCGGGTAGCGCGACCCGCCGGCGACGGGCGGTGCGGTGACTGCGGGGGCGGTCTCGCCGGGGGCGAAGCCGAAGGACGATCCGGTCATTCAAGCGTCCTAGGTTGCGTATCTTGTTCGGGTTCTGCGCTGGACTATATGCACAAACTCGACTCTGTTTCAGATATCCGTATTTAATACGGCTACACTGGGCACATGTCTGATCTGGACGAACTTGATACGGCGATCCTGCGGGAGTTGCAGCACGATGCACGACGCACCAATCGCGACGTGGCCGCCGCGGTCGGCGTCGCGCCGACGACCTCGCTGGACCGCATGCGCTCACTGCGCGAACGCGGGGTGATCACCGGCGCGCGCCTCGAACTGGACCTGGCCAAGATCGGGCGCCCGGTGCAGGCACTGGTCGCGGTCCGGGTGCGCCCGCCGACGCGGGCCAACATCGAGGGGTTCCGCGAATGGGCGGCCGGCCTGCCCGAGGTGCTCGGCGTGTTCGTCACCAGCGGCAGCGAGGACTTCCTGCTCCACGTCGCCGTGCCGGACAACGACCACCTCTACGCCTTCGTGATCGACCGGCTGACCGAGAAGCCCGAAGTCGCCGACGTGCGGACCTCGATCGTCTACGAGCACATCCGCTCCACCACGGTGCTGCCCGACCCTGCCGTCCATCGCACTTGAGATTGTAAAGTGGACGGATGAGCCGAAGCTACCGCCAGTACTGCGGCCTCGCCCGCGCGCTCGACGTGGTGGGCGACCGGTGGAACCTGCTCATCGTGCGCCAGCTGCTGATCGCGCCCGCCCGTTACCGCGAACTGCTCGACGGGCTGCCCGGCGTCGCCACCAACCTGCTTTCCGACCGGCTCCGCGACCTCGAAGCCGCGGGCGTGGTCGAACGGCGGCTGGCGGAGGACGGCAACGCCATCGTGTACGCGCTCACCCCGTGGGGCGCCGAGCTGCGGGAGCCGATCGAAGGCCTGGTCCGCTGGTCCACGCCGCTCATGGTGCGCGGTCCGGGTGACGACCGCTTCCGCACCGAATGGCTCGTCGTCGCCTTGCGGGCGCTGCTCACCGGCAAGGCGCGCAAGGCGGCGACGGTGGGCATCGAGGTCGACGGCCAGCTGCTCCAGGTGCGGACCACGCGCTCTGGCATCGAAATCGGCCCGCGGGACGACCGCGAACTCGACGCCGTCGTGCGCGCCGACGCCGCGATCGTGCTCGGGCTGGCAGCGGGTGCGCTCACGCTCGACGACGTCCCGGGCCTCGCCGACATCGAAGGCGACGAACCCGCCGTCCGGGCCCTCTTCGAAAGCCGTCGGCCCTAGGCACCCAGGCGGGCCGCGAGGCCGTCGAGCACGCAGTCCAGGCCGAACGCGAACTCTTCGTCGGGGTCGACTTCCTCGCCTTCGAGCACGCGGCGGGCCAGCATCGGGTGCTCACCCGCGGCGATGATTTCGCTGATGTACGGGCCGACGCTGCGCTGCCACTGCTCCTCGGTCAGCCCGCTGCGCTGCTCGGCCCGCCGCGCGGCCTGCTGACCGGCCACCGCGCCCAGCACGTAGGAACGCACGGCCCCGAGTGCCAGCCCGGCCAGGGTGATGTCGGGCGTGAGCGCGGCGGCGGCGCGCAACGCGGATTCGGATCGCCGCAACGCGTTGGGGCCGAGCGACGGCCTGCCCGCCATCTCACCGGCCAGCCACGGGTGCCGCAGCAAGGTCGCGCGCAGCGCGTGCGCGACCGCGGCGAGATCCACGCGCCAGTCGTGCGTCGGCTCGGGAAGCGGATCCTCGCCCTGCGCGGCGTCGATCATCAGGTCCACCAGCTCGTCGCGGTTGGCGATGTAGCGGTAGAGGCTGGCCGTCCCCGAACCGAGGTCGCCGGCGACCCGGCGCATCGACACCGCGCCAAGGCCTTCCGCGTCGGCGATGGCCAGTGCGGCGGCCACGTACTGCTCCACGCCCGGCGCGCGGCGGCGCGGTTCGGGGCGGGGCCGGGTCCACACCGACGCCGGAGCGGATTCGGTCATGGGCGCTTCCTTTCCTCGTTGACCGGCATCCTACCTTCTGGCTACGGTGTATCCATGACGGAAACAGTGTATCCAGAAGTGCTGGTGGTGGGCGGCGGCACCGTCGGCCTGCTCACCACGGCGCTGCTCACCCACCACGGCGTGCCCGCGGCGCTGGTCGAACGCCGGTCCGGGCCGTCGGTCCACCCGCGTGCCACCGGCATCGCGCCGCGCACCGTCGAAGTGCTCCGCGAACTCGGGCTCGACGACGCCGTCGACGCCGCCGCGGTCGACCTCCGTGGTGCCGCGGGCAAGGCGGTGGCGCGGACGGTCGTCGAGATGGGCGCGGGTGAGGTGAAGGCCGTGCCCATGGCGGAGCCGCCCGCCGGCGAACTGGACACGACGCCGTTCAGGCTGCGCGGTGTCTGCGCGCAGGACCGCGTCGACGCCGTGGTGGCGGCCGACCTGGCCAGGCGCGGCGTGGATCTGCGCTGGTCGACGCGGCTGACCGGCATCACGCAGGACGCGGACGGCGTGGACGTCGAACTGGACGGGCCCGGCGGCCGCTACTCGCTGCGCTGCGCCCACGTGGTCGCCGCGGACGGCACGCACAGCACCGTGCGAACCAAGCTCGGCGTGGGCACCTCCGGGGCGGGCGACCTGGGCAAGTCGATGATCAACATCCTGTTCCGCGCCGACCTCCGGCCCCACCTGCGGGGCAGGTCGTTCGGCATGTGCACGATCACCCATCCGGCGGCACGCGGCCTGCTGGCCACTGTGGACGGTCAGACGGACTGGGTCTTCCACGTCGAATGCGACCTCGACGGGGGCGAGCGCCCGGAGGACTTCACACCGGAGCGCTGCACCGCGGTCGTCCGGGCGGCGGTCGGCGATCCCGGGCTGGACGTCGAAATCCGCAGCGTGCTCCCGTGGCGGCCACGGAGCGTGCTGGCGGACCGCTTCGCCGTCGGCCGCGTGTTCCTCGTCGGCGACGCCGCGCACGCCATCTCACCGATGGGCGCGTTCGGCCTCAACACCGGGGTCGCCGACGCGCACAACCTGGCGTGGAAACTGGCCGCCGTGCACCACGGTGAAGCGGGTCCGGAACTGCTCGACACCTATGCGCAGGAACGCGAACCGGTCGCCGCGGCGACGATGGACCAGGCGATGCGCAGGCGAGCCGACCCGGCCTTGCACTGGGGACGCGGCCCCGAGGCCGACGCGGCGAGGGTGGCGGCTGGCGTGTGGGCGTCGCCGGTCGTGCACCTCGGGCAGCGTTACGACTCGGCCGCCATCGTCGATCCGCAGCCGGAACTGCCGTCCACAATGGACCTGGCGACGGTACTGGACGGTTCGCCCGGTTCGCGGGTGCCCCACGCCTGGGTCGATGGTGTGTCCACACTGGACCTTGTCGCGTCACGCTGGACCCTGCTGGCAGGTCCCGCGGGCGACTCGTGGCTGACCGCCGCGGCGGAGGTCGGCCTGCCCGCACACCGGGTCTCCGCCCCGTGGCTGCCCGACGAAGGCGCTCTGCTCGTGCGACCGGACGCCATCGTCGCCCTGCGCGCCACGAACCCGGTCCCGGACGCGGCGCGCTTCCTCACCGACGTCCTGGACCGGGTTCTGGCGAAGCCGGTCGCCGTGCCCTGACCAGGCGTCAGCCCGCGACGCGCCACAGCGGGATTCGCTGGAACGTCAGGGTTTCGTAGGACCCGGACACGCCGGTTTCGTAGAGCAGGCCGACCGTGAGGGGGTCCGCCTGCACCAGGTCCGAGTAGGCGGCGGGGCCGGTGGTCACGGTGAGTCCCGGGCGCCATTCGCGGCCGCCGTCGAGGCTGATCCGGAGTTGCATCAGCCGCCGCTTGGCGGGGTCGGCCGGGCCGGAGAACACCAGGACTCCCGGCACGGTCGTGCGCAGCACGCTGCCCTGGACCACCGGCCCGCTCAGGCTTTCCTCGACCTGGTAGGGCGCGGTGAGGGTCCGTCCGCCGTCCGCGCTGTACGCGCCCAGCCGGTGTTCCGGCGCGGAACCCTGGTTGCGGCTGGAAAAGTAGAGCCTGCCGTCCTGGAGTTCGGCCACGGTGGTCTCGTTGGGCGCGATCACCCCGTCGGTGCGGCCGTCGACAAAGCCGATGTGCCAGGTGTGCCCGTCGTCGTCGCTGTAGAGGTCGTGGCCGCCGTAGTACTTGTCCTCCGTGCCGACGTCCGGCGAGCCGGCGGGCGGGGAGCTGGAATGGTTGGCGGGCACCACGATCCGGCCCGCGTGCGGACCGTGCCGCAGCACGATAGCGTGCCCGGGACCGGTGGCGTACCAGCGCCAGCCGGGCTGCTTAGTGGCTGCGGTGATATCGGTGGCCTCGGTCCATGTCCGGCCGTTGTCCTTGCTGCGCTGGACAAATACCCGCCGGGTGTCCGCTTCGGACACCTTCCCGGCCATGATCTCGTCTTCGGACACCCGGCCGTTGCGCGTGGTGAGCAGCACCAGCTCGCCGCGGCGGGTCAGCACCGGGACGGGGTTGCCCGCGGTGGCGTTGCCGTTGGCGGACACCACGGCCAGCGGACCCCAGGTGCACCCGCCGTCGGCCGAGGTCCGCGACACCACCTCGATCGCGCCGGAGTCACCCGCCGATTCGCGGCGGCCTTCGGCGAAGGCGAGCAGGGAACCGGTGGCCGTGCGCACGATCGCCGGGATGCGGAAGGTGTGGTAACCCTCCGTGCCCGAAACGAACGGCACCGACGACGTGCACCCGGCGGCGGGCGCCGGGGCGGCCGAAGCCTGGGGCGCGAGCGGCAGGCACAGCGCCGCGGCGGTGAGCAGGGACGCGGCAAGTCTTGAACGCGGTCGCACCGGGTTCCGCCTCCTCGTTGAGGGACTCGGGAGAGATCCGACATGGGACGTCCCATGTCTGATGTCCGGTAACCTAGAGTCCGGCGCGACCGCCGTCAAGAGCACATCGGCGCCGGTCAGCGCGCCGGCGCGTGCGGGTATTCCGGTGCGCGGTGCTGGAAGGCCAGGATGGCGGGGTTCTGGACCGTGCCGTCCCGGATCTCCACCGCCCGCCGGACGGTTTCGCTGTCGTCCCAGGCCACGCGCCCGGACAGGACCGATCGCAGGTGCGGCAGCAGGGCCTGGCTGATCTCCCACGTCGCCGAGTTCCACAGGTAGGACGGGCTGTGGTCGACGGCGTAGTAGGTGAGGCGGTCGCCGACTCCGAAGGCGGGCTCGGTGAACGTCGTCGGCCGCGCCCAGCTGAAGCCCATGCCCTCGTCACAGGAGACGTCCACGATGAGGCTGCCGGGCGCGAACGCGGCGAGATCTTCCTCGATCAGGAAGGTCAGCGGCGCGCCGGTGTCCTGCAGCACGCAGTTGACGACCACGTCGTGCTCGGCGAGGAACCCCGCCAGCGGAACGCGGCCGCGCTCGGTGTGCGCGTGGCTCCGGCGGGGGTCACCGGGGTTGTTCGTGTCGTGGTCGAAATGCACCATCGTCGCGGAGTGGATCGGCGAGGCGACCGCGCTCAGTCCACGAGCCGTGAGGACCTCCACGTCGTGGATCCCGTGGGCGTTGAGCGCGGTCACCGAGCCGCGCGCCGTCGCGCCGAAGCCGATCACCACCGCCCGCAGGCGGCGGCCGTAGTCTCCGGTCGAGCCGATCAGCTGCAGGGCGTGCAGCACCGAGCAGTAACCGGCCAGTTCGTTGTTCTTGTGGAACACGTGCAGGCCGAACGAGCCGTCGCTCCGCCAGTGGTTCATCGCCTCGAAGGCGATCACGGTCAGCCGCCGGTCGATGGCCAGCTGGGTCAGCCCGGCATCCTGCACGCAGTGCGGCCAGCCCCACAGCACCTGGCCGGGCCGCAGTTCGGCGACGTCCTCCCGCAGCGGCTTGGCCAGCAGGACGACGTCGCACTCGGCGATGAGCTGGGCACGCGTCCGCATCCCGGCGACCGAGCCCGCGAGCCGCTCGTCGGGCACGCCGAAGGGTTCGCCGTAGCCGTGCTCGAGGTAGATGTTCTTCCGGAGATCGGCGTCGATCCGGTCGAGGTGGTGCGGGTGGATCGGCAAGCGCCGTTCGTTCTCTTTCCATGAACGCGCGATCACGCCAAGACTGAGCTGGTGCACCAGAGGGCCCCTTTGTTAGAACCCAGTCTAAGCACACCCCGGTCCGAGGGCGCCTCGCGCACCCGGGAATAGATTCGCGGACGGCCTGGTTGTAGCAGGTGGTCGTAGTTTTGTGTGTCACCGCTTTTCTCCTCCAGGGAACGGGCAGTCGCCTCGAGCACCGGCCGGGGCAGCCGCAGCGCGCGGGCCCGTACCAACCCTGTCAAGGAGCGAAAATGACTCAGGGAACTGTCAAGTGGTTCAACGCGGAGAAGGGCTTCGGCTTCATCGCCCGCGAGGACGGACCGGACGTGTTCGTGCACTACTCCGAGATCGAGGGCAGCGGCTTCCGCAGCCTCGAGGAGAACCAGCGCGTCGAGTTCGAGGTCGGCCAGGGCGCCAAGGGCCCGCAGGCCACCCGCGTCCAGGCCGTCTGAGCCTGACACCACCTTTCCGGCCGGGGCCGGCATCCACGGTAAGCACCGTGAGTGCCGGCCCCGGCTTTTTTTCGGCTGGGCGCCCGCCTCGGGTTTACCGGCCGCGCACCGCGGGGTAGCCGAAGGACGAAAGCAAGTTCGCTGTTCGTCAGGATCGGCTCATGACCACATCCAGCGTCTCCCCCGCCCAGTCCAGCGATTTCGCGGAGCTGTCCCGGCAGGTCAAGCACGTCGGGCTGCTCGAGCGCCGCTACGGGTACTACGCGGTTCGCATCACCGCCAACCTCCTGCTGTTCGCGGCGGGCGTGCTCGCGTTCGTGCTGCTCGGCGACTCCTGGTGGCAACTGCTCACCGCGGCGTTCTTCGCCGTGGTGCTCGTCCAGTTCGCGTTCGTCGGCCACGACGCGGGTCATCGCCAGATCTTCTGGTCACGGCGCACCAACGACGTGGTCGGGCGCGCGCACGGCGCCCTGACCGGGATCAGCTACCGCTGGTGGGTCGGCAAGCACAACCGGCACCACGCCAATCCGAACCACGAGGACGACGACCCCGACATCGACATTCCCGCGCTCGCGTTCAGCCAGGACCAGGCCCGCCGCAAGCGCGGGGTGTTCCGCTGGGTGGCCAAGCACCAGGCGGTCCTGTTCTTCCCGTTGCTGCTGACCGAAGCGGTGATGCTGCGCATCGCCAGCGTCCAGGCCGTGCTGCGTCGCGAGGTGGCTTCGGCCCGGTCGGAGGCGGTGCTGCTGGGCGCGCACATCGTCGGCTACCTGACCGCGGTGTTCCTGGTGCTGTCCCCGCTCAAGGCGGTGCTGTTCATCGCCGTGCACCAGGGCCTGATGGGCGTGTACCTCGGCTGCGCCTTCGCCCCCAACCACAAGGGCATGCCGATGCCGGCCCGCGGCGAGAAGCTGGACTTCCTGCGCAAGCAGGTGACCACCTCCCGCAACGTCGCCGGCGGCCGGTGGGTGGACTTCCTGCTCGGCGGCCTGAACCACCAGATCGAGCACCACCTGTTCCCCACCATGCCGCGCCCCAACCTGCGGCGCGCCCGTGCCATCGTGCGCGACTTCTGCGACCGGCACGGCATCGAATACGTCCAATGTGGACTCATCCGGTCCTACGCCTGGGTGCTGCACCACCTGCACGCGGTCGGCGCCCCGCTCCGGCAGCCCGCCGCCGGCGGTTAGCCCCGCTCGGGTGAACGGTATTTACAAAACCTTTCGCCGCCTCCCGTTCGCCGGTAACATGCGCGGCCGCTAATGCCACGGTCGGCCATCTCGCATTCTGGATGCTTTACCGGAGATTTACCCGCACTCCGGTTGGTTGATCATGGAGCTGGCCGTGGTCAGCGGGCAGCGTCGCCGGTCGAACTCGCTTTCCTGGCTTTCACGCAGTGTTAACTGTGGAGACGGGGCCGCATCCATTTCTCCTGTTAACATTGACCAACGGCCAGGAAATCGAGGCATTGTCACACCGAAAGGGGGCGAATGGTGCTGCGGGCGAACAGCTTACGGCTGCTGGTGCTGGCCGGGCTGCTGACCTTGCAGTTTCTGGTCCCCGCGCTCGCGCCGGGCACTCCGCCGGTCGCGCTCGGCGGAGCCGGGACGGTGGGCGGATTCAGCTCGGTGGCGCCCGCCGCCGAGCAGCCCGAGCCGGAGCAGGCGGTGTGCGACTCGCCCGATCCCGTCTCCCCCAACGGTCTTCCGCGCACCCGCGACCGGTACCGCGCCCCCGCCGACCTCGCGCCCCAGCCCGCCGCGCGGCCGCCGTCCACCCGCGCGCCGCTGGCCGAGTGCCCGCACACGGCGGTGCTCGCGGCCGCCCGGCCGCCGCACCTCGGTGCCTCGGCCGCCGATTCGGCCGCGGTGCTCCAGGTTTTCCGCCGCTGAACCGCCGCACCTGATCGCTCACCCCGCCACGTCCGCCAAAGGCGCCGATGTGGGGGCACGCCGCTGTGCCCGAACGAAGTTCCGTATCCAACACCGACGCGCCGTGAACTGGCGCGCCAGGAGGAATTCCCGAAAATGCAGTCGCTGATCGAACACGCCCGTTCCTTCCGGCAGTCGTGCCAGGACCAGGCCGAACAGTTCGCCCGGCTGGCCGATGGGCAGTCGCCGCAGGTTCTGTTCATCACCTGTTCCGATTCCCGGGTCGTCCCGGCCCTGATCACCGGTGCCCGGCCCGGTGAACTGTTCGAACTGCGCACCGCGGGCAACATCGTGCCGCCGTACGCCTCCGGCCACCCCAGCGGCGAGGTGGCCACCATCGAATACGCGGTGGACGTGCTCGGCGTCTCCGACATCGTGGTCTGCGGTCATTCGCACTGCGGTGCCGTCGGCGCACTGGTGCGCGGCGACGACCTGACCGCCGTGCCCGCCGTGCGCGACTGGCTCGCGCACGCCACGCCGCGCCCGGAGGGCGAGGGCGAGGACCCGGCCGTCGCCGCCGCGGTGCAGAACCACGTGCTGACCCAGGTGCTGCGGCTGCGCTCGTACCCGGGCATCGACCGGCGCCTGCGGGCGGAGCAGGTCCGGCTGCACGGCTGGTTCTACGAAGTGCACACCGGTTCCGTGCTGGCCCACGACCCCGACTCCGACACCTTCCAGGCGCTGTGAGGACCACTGTGGACCTTCGAACGAAATTCCCCCATCTGCGACAGGACTTCACCGCGTCACTGGTGGTGTTCCTGGTCGCCGTTCCGCTGTGCGTCGGCGTGGCCGTCGCCTCCGGGGTCCCGGCCGAACTGGGCCTGATCACCGGCATCGTCGGCGGCATCGTCACCGGTCTCATGCGCGGCAGCAGCCTGCAGGTGTCCGGTCCGGCCGCCGGGCTGACCGTGCTGGTCTTCGAGGCGGTCCGCCAGTTCGGCCTGCCCGCGCTCGGGGTGATCGTGCTGGCCGCCGGGCTGCTGCAGCTCGTCATGGGCGCGCTGAAACTGGGCCGCTGGTTCCGGGCCATCTCGGTTTCGGTGGTCGAAGGCATGCTGGCGGGCATCGGGCTGGTGCTGATCGCGGGCCAGCTCTACACGGCCGCCGGGCTGACCGCGCCGGCGTCCGGTCTCGGCAAGCTGGCCGGGCTGCCCGGGGCGGTGGCCGACGTGGCCGGGAACCCGACGGCGCTCGCCTCGATCGCGCTCGGCGCGGGCACCATCGCGGTGCTGGTGCTGTGGAAGCGGATGCCGAAGCGGGTCCAGGCCGTGCCGGGCCCGCTCGCCGCGGTCGGGCTGGCGTCCGTCGTTACGCTGGTGCTCGGCCTGCCGGTGGCCACGGTCGAGGTGCAGGGGCTGCTCGGCGCCATCCAGCCGCCCGGCCTGGACTCCTTCGGCGAGCTGGCGAACCTGAGCCTGCTCGGCACCGTGCTGGCGTTCGCGTTGATCGCCTCGGCCGAAAGCCTGTTCAGCGCGGCCGCCGTGGACCGGCTCCACGATGGACCCCGCACCGAGTACAACAAGGAGCTGGTGGCGCAGGGCGCGGGCAACACCGTCTGCGGGCTGCTGGGCGCGCTGCCGATGACCGCGGTCATCGTGCGCAGCTCCGCCAACGTGGCGGCGGGCGCGAAAACCAAGGCTTCCCGGGTTCTGCACGGGGTGTGGCTGCTGCTGTTCGCCGCGCTGCTGCCCGGCACGCTGGCGCTCATCCCGCTGCCCGCGCTCGCCGGCCTGCTCGTCCACGCGGGCTGGAAGCTGATCCCGCTGCGCTCGATCGTCACCCTGTGGCGCGAGCACCGGGGCGAGGCGCTGATCCTGGTGGTCACCGCGGTGGCGATCGTCGCGGTGAACATGTTCGAAGGCGTGCTGATCGGCCTGGCCCTGTCCGTCGCCAAAACCGCTTGGGAGGCCTCACATCTCAAGCTGGAGGTGGTCGACAAGGGCGCCGGTCCGGTCCAGGTGCACCTGTCGGGCAACGCGACCTTCCTGCGCCTGCCGAAGATCCTCGACGACCTGGAGGCGCTCCCGCGTGACCGCCCGATCGAGCTGGACCTGTCCGGCCTGCACCACCTCGACCACGCCTGCCGGACCGCGCTGGAGAACTGGGCGGACCGGCACAGCGCCGGACCCGAGCCGGTGAAGGTCACCGAGCCGACGGCGCTGACCGGCGCACCCGGCTGACCCGGCGACTTCGGGAACACGATCGAGGGCGATCCAACGCGGATCCGGCGGCCGGGCCAGCACGCTCGAGGTGGCCCGGCCACCGGCCCGCCGGGGAACTCAGCCGCGCGAACGCATCCACTGTGGACAAACTGGCTGACCCGCCTGGCGCACCACACACACCGCTGAGCGGCTAGCCGGGATTCAGCACCTCGTCGTCCGCGTGCGTGCCGAACTCGGCGACGCGCACCTCCGCGATGTGCTCGTACCGGTTGATCCGGTCGGTCCACTCCGCGTCGACGCCGAACGCGACCTGCGCGAAGCCCACCCGCGCGACGGCCTCGGCCAGGCCCGGATCACCGGGGGCCAGCAGCCGCACCGGCTCGTCGAGCGCCACGGTGTGCGGCGGCACGAAGTACTCGTCCGGCACGACGGTGCGCGCGTGGACGAGCGCGCCGACCGCGGCAACCGAGCCGGCGCCCAGCCGTGCGCCCTGCAGGACCGTCGCCGAGGTCGCCACGTAGACGCACCTGGCGACCTCGCAGCCCAGCAGCGTGGCATGCGGACCCACGAAGACGTGGTCGCCCACCAGCACCGGCTGGTCGCCAGCCACGGCGGACCCGCGCAGCACCGCGTTCTCGCAGATCACGGTCGCCTCCCCGACCTCGATCCGGGACCCCTCGGCGTCGAGCACCGCGCCGTACATCACCCGCGCCCTCGGCCCCACGCGGACATCACCGACGAGCGTGGCCGTCGGGGCGACATAGGCGGTGGGATGAACCCGCGGTTCACGCCCGCGGTGCCGGATGCGGATCCCCTGCGTTTCAGCGGTCATGACCGGATTGTCGGCCGATCACCGCGAGCACGCTGGCGGGTTTCCGACATCGCGTTCGCGAGCGCTACGAACCCGCCTGCCCTGGCGCGAGCCCGGCGAGCGCCCGCATCAGCGAACGGGACGGGTCGCCGATCTTCGCCGGATCGACGTCGGTGACCCGCTCGGCGATCCGGGCGCCGATCTCGGCGGTGTCCGCGCCCATTTCCGGACCGGCGAAGGCGGGCAGCTCGGCGAGCACCGACGCGGTGGCGGCTTCGAGCACCAGCGCGGCGTCGCGTTCACCCAGCCCCGCCAGGCACAACGCGGCCGACAACGCCGCGGCCGCCGGATTGGCCCACCCCTTGCCCGCGATGTCGGGTGCCGAGCCGTGCACCGGCTCGTACATGCTCGGCGCGCTGCCGGCCGGGTTGTAGTTGGCGCTGGCGGCCAGCCCGAGTCCACCTTGGACGGTGGCGCCGAGGTCGCTGATGATGTCGCCGAACAGGTTGTCGGTGACCACCACGTCGAACCGGCCCGGGTTCAGCGGCAGGTGCTGGCACATGGCGTCGGCGTGCACGTAGTCGTGCTCCACATCGGGGTAGCGCACCGCGACCTCGTCCACGATGTCCTGCCACAGCTGCCCGGCGTGGACGAGCACGTTCTTCTTGTGGCACAGGGTGAGCCGCTTGCGGCGGGCGGCGGCGAGCCGGAAGGCGAAGTCGACCGCCTCGGTGGTCGCGGGCACGGTGGTGACCGAGTTCTGGATCGCCACCGCACCAGGTGTGCCCGCGTGCGCGAGCCCGCCACCACCGGTGTACAGGCCTTCGGTGTTCTCGCGGATGATCACCAGGTCGCAGTTGTCCGCGTCCACCCCGGTCACCGGGCTGGTCAACCCCGGGTAGAGGCGGACGGGGCGGATGTTCACCGACTGCCGGAACGCCACGCGCAACGCGACGATCAGGCCCCGCTCCAGCACACCGGGCGTGACACGCGGGTCGCCGACCGCGCCGAGCAGGATCGCGTCGTGCTCGCGCAGCCGCGCGGTCGTCTCCTCGTCGACGACGACGCCGGTGCGCAGGTAGGCCTCGGCACCGAGGTCGAAGTCGGTGGTCTCGACGGCGAACCCGTACCGGTCCGCGGCCGCTCGCACCCCGGCCAGCGCGGCGGTGGTGACGTCGGGGCCGATACCGTCGCCGCCGATGACGGCCAGGTGGTGGGTACGCATGCGGGCGTTGCTCCCCTCGTGAAACCTGCTGGTTGGGAGCTCAAGCATGCCGCACGCCGAGCCCGCTGCCGGCGGGCACCCGGGTGTTCAGCGGGCGCAGCGCCCGGCTTTCGTCGAACCACCCGAAGGCGTCGTACCGGTCGCCCACCACGGTCGGCACGTAGTTGCCCCACCGCTCGCGTTCGGGGTGGTAGACCACACCGATCGCGCGGTGCGGCAGCTCGGTGGTGAGCAGGTCCGGCCGGTCCAGCCGCGGGAAGGTGAACAGCGCCTGGGCGGGCGCGCTCCGGTGCAGCACGTCCTCCAGCGAACCCGCGCGGGCCGGGGGCACCGGCAGCTCACGCATCGGCGCGCCCCACGATTCGCCCGCGACAACCGTGCCGCGATGGCTGCCGAAGCCGACCAGAACCACCTGATCGTGGCCGTACCGCTGCCGGGCCAGCTGCCCGAGATTGACCATGCCCGCGTCGGCCATGTCGGTCGCCCGCGCGTCGCCGACATGGGTGTTGTGCGCCCAGACCACGGCTTTCGCGCCCGGGCCGTAGTGCGCGAGCAGGCGGTCCAGCGTGTGGTCCATATGGTGGTCGCGAACGTTCCACGACGCGGCACCACCGCGGAGCATCGCCCGGTAGTAGCGTTCGGCGCCCGCGACGACCTCGGCGTTCTGCCACGCCTGGAACGCTTCACCGCCGTCGGCGGCAGCTCGTTCACGGAGTCGCACGAGCAGGTCGACGACCTCGTTCTCGCAGCCCTCCGGCACCAGCCGGGTGGACCGCGCGTACTCCCCCGGTTCCTCGCCGTACGGCTCGAAGCAGTGGTACGCGGCCAGCGCCGACGGCACCTCCGCCGGATCGTGTTCCCGCAGGTGAACCAGGATTTCGCGGAGGGACTCCCAGAGCGAGTACACGTCCAGCCCGTGGAACCCGGCACGCTCACGCTCGTCCCGCCCGGCGTTGTGGGCGGACAGCCACCGGCAGAAGTCGGTGACCTCCTCGTTCGCCCACATCCACGTCGGCCAGCGCTCGAAGGCCGCCAGCGCCTCGCGTGGCTCCTCGAGACTCCGCACGGCCCGGTCGACCCGCGCGCAGTCCGGCCAGTCGCCCTCGACGGCGACGAAGGAGAACCCCTTCTCCTCGATCAGCCGCCGGGTGAGCAGGGCACGCCACCGGTAGAACTCGTGGGTGCCGTGGCTGGCCTCCCCCAGCATGACCACCCTGGCCTCACCCACGCGGTCCAGCAGCACGTCGAAGTCCCCGGCGTCGGCTAGCGGCGCGGCCAGGGCGGTCACCTCGTCGCGATACATGCCCACGGCGTACCCGCCGCGCCCGTCGTCAATCAGGCAGGCTCAGGCCGTCGGGTCCTTGGCAGCCTGCAACTGCCCGGCCGGCAGCCGGTCGGCTCCCCAGCTGCGCTCGATGAAGCCGGTGATCCGGGCGAGGTCCTCGGCGGGCACCCGGTGCGGTTCGCCGTGTTCGAGCGGGTCGGTGTGGAAGATGTACAGCCGCGAGGCGAACTGGTCGAACGGCAGCGACGCCTCACCGAAGCGCTCGCCGTTGCCCGCGGTGGACACCACGACACCGTCGCCCCAGTCCTGGCCGCTGTCGTTGTTCGGGTTGTAGAAGTAGACCCGCATGACCTCCTGCGGGTCCGGGGCGACCCGCAGGATGGTGATCGCGTGCCAGCCGACGTAGCGGGCCGCGCTGTCGGTGACCGCGACCCCGGCCGGCTGCGGGTGGATCAGCGGCTGCCCGCCGTTGTAGGCCGGGTGGTAGCTGGCGTGGAACTGACGCAGGAACTCCTCCAGGTCGATCAGGTTCCCGGTCTCGACGTCGACGTTGATCCGGAACCCGCGCGCGGCCCACCAGCCGTGGAACTCGGGATTGACCCAGCGGTGCGGGTCGCCAGGACGGCCGACGCAGCGGCGGCCCATCTCGGCGTAGATCCGGTCCAGGTGCGGCACCACCAGCAGCGACACCGGGTCCAGGTCCATCGGCAGCGTGCTGGCCACCCCGGCGCCGCTGTCCTTCGACGAGATCGGCTGGCCCTCGAAGTGCATGATGATCTCGTCGTCGCGGGCCGCCCAGGCGACCATCTGCAGCAGGTAGTCCGGGTCGTTGTAGGCCCACATCGACAGCGCGCGGGCCGACTGGCAGGTCGGGTTGTCGCCCTGGCCGACACCGAGCGGCAGGCCCAGCATCGACAGCACGCCCGCGACCAGCCGCGCCTCCGGTGCGGGCTCGGCGCCGAACACCGTGGTCAGCCGCTCGCGCGCGGTGTCGGACAGCTCCAGCGCCAGCTGCCGCCACAACGCGGGCACCACCGGCGGCTCGTAGAGAATGCCGCGGTCGAGCAGCAGCGCCAGGCCGTAGACGCACTGCGCGGTCTGCGGGGACACGGCCACCTCGATCAGCCGGTGCACCAGGTCGCGGTAGCGCAGCAGGCAGTTCCGGCCGGTGTCGGACAGGCCGAGCGCCTCGCCGAGCAGGTAGTCGCTCTCGTGCAGCAGGAACCGCAGCAGCTCGGCGTGGTACGGCGAGACCAGGCCGGTGTCGTGCATCGCCCTGGCGAACCCGGTGGCCTCGTACTGCAGGCCGCCGGCGTCCATCGCCTCCAGCCGCGAGCGGAAGACCTCGACGCCGGGGTCCTCGCGGCAGGCCTCGGTGGTGCCGAACAGGCTGGTGATCAGGCGATCGACGCCCTGGCCGGACGACGCGCCGAGATCGATGTCCGGATCACCGCGGTAGGCCGCGATCCGGGTGATCAGCGCCTGCACCTGGTCCACCTGGATCGGGCGCTGGCGCAGGATCCGCCAGATCTCGTCGACCAGCTTGTCCAGCACGCTGTCGTAGCCGATCTCCTCGGCGAGGTGCCGGAACAGGTCCCTGATCAGCTGCGCGGTGCGGCCCTGCTGGGTGCGCTCGGCCTCGCTGGGCGGGGTGAACAGCAGTTCCAGGTTCATCGCCAGCACCTGCGACAGGAACGCGCGGGCGTCCTCAGCGGAGATCGACGGGTGCGCGTAGTCACCGCGGGCGACGGCGAGCGTGCGCAGTTCGCTGCACGCCTCCATCACCACGGTGTCGGCGTCCCCGCTGTGCAGGCCGGGCCCGACCAGCGCCGGGATGAGGATCTCCGGGCTGGCCCAGTCGGTGCCGGCGAACAGGCCGGCTTCCTCCAGCTCCCGCGCCCTGGCCTGCACCGCGGCGGCACCACCCGGCTGCAGCAGCACCCGCCGCAGCGCTTCCAGTACGCGCCGCAACTTCAGGTGCTTGCCGAAGTCGCGGGTCTCGGCCATGGCTCTGATGGCGTCGTCGAGTGAGGCCACGCGCTTGTCCAGCGTCGTGACCCCACCCGTGACGTCGGCGGTCGGTTTCAAAGGCTTCCTCGGGTCGGGGGCCCGCGGGCGCGGGCACCTCAGACGTAGAAGTCGAACTCTTCCTGTTGCTTCAGCAGTTCGCGCATCCGGTAGGAATCATCGCCGAAGAAGTACAGCAGGCCCCAGTGGGTACCGAACGCGGTCCGCTTGGTCACCGTTTCTTCCAGTGGCGCCGACAGGTCGTGCGACTCGTAGTAGTCGTGGTCCTCGGTCTCCGGCGGGATGCGCAGCTCGCTGACCACCCTGCGCCGAGGGTAGACCCCGAAGCAGCCGGCTACACCTGAAGCGCCGGTGACTTCTTCCGGGAAGAAGGCGTCGATCTCCTCTTCGGTGGTCTTCGGGTCGAAGGCGAGGGCGAGGCCCTGGTAGGCGTTGAAGCCGTAGGCGCGCTCGAGCAGTTCGAACACCTTGAAGCCCGGCGGGCGGTAGGCGACCTCGCCGAAGTACATCTCACCGTCGCTGGTGACGAAGTACTCCGGGTGCACGAAGCCGAATTCGATGTCGAAGGTCTTGATCAGCTTCTCGATCTGCGCGGTGATCTGCGGGCGGTATCGCTCCAGCTCGGGCGTGGCAGGCACGAACACCGAGTAACCCAGCGTGACGTACTCGGAGATGTTCAGGAACTTGATCTTCCCGTTGTGGATCCAGGCTTCGACGGCGAACTCCCAGCCGTCGAGGTGCGACTCCATCAGGACGGGGAACTCCTCGTCCGGGATGGTGTCGACCTCGTCGGGGGTGCGGATGACGCGGTGCCCGAGGCAGCCTGCCTTGTCGAAGGCCTTGAGGTGGATCGGGTCGTTCGGGTCACCGTCGAGCTTGAGCAGCGTCTGGTTGACGCGCTTGAGGAACCGGATCACGTCGTCGCGGTCGTGGGCCTCCTCGAAGATCCCGACCCGGATGCCGCCGAGCTGCGCGCGGCGCTTCATCAGCGACTTGTCGCGCAGCAGCATGGCCTGGCCGAACAGGCGCGGGTTGTCCAGCAGCACGGAGTTGATCGCGCCCGCCCACTCCACGGTCTCCTCGAACAGCGGGATCGCCACGTCCACGCCCTCTTGCTGCAGGGTCTCGGCGATCTCCATCGACCGGTCGTTGAGCCGCTCGAAATTCCATGGCAGATAAGGGATATCGTGTTCGACGCAATACTTTTCGGCCCAGTCCGGGGCCACGACGACGTACCGGCGGTCGAACCGGTCTAGCGCTTCGACGGCGTTGAGACTCCACCCGAGAAGCGCGACGTATCCCTTGTTCGGATCTTTGGTGGCCGGTGCGGACTGTGGCATGGACCGTTCCTCCGTTCGGCGCAGTCAGCTGCGGAGCAGCCTGGCCGCCCAACCGTACCCGGGATCACCCCGTCGAGTGCGGTGGAGAGTGATCAGGTGACGCTGCGTACACCTACTGACCGGGTTTTCGCTGGTCACCGCGACCGGCCAGGTTTGGCCGCCTGGCGACCTTCCCCGTGCACGCGCAACACAGCAGCGTGATCGCCGAAGCACAGCATCAACGGCCAAGGCAGGCACAGGCGAAGGGGCAAGGCAATGAGCAGGGTGAGCAGGATCACCGGACTCGCCGGTGGCGCGGCGCTCGCGGCGACCGCGGTGTTCGCGCCGGGGGTGGTGGCGCAGGAGGACGACCACGCCACCACCCAGGCGGCGCTGAACCAGTACCAGACCACCGTCGGCGGGCCCGGCGCGGCGGTGTACGCCGGGAACGCCGACGGCGCGTGGACGCTGACCGCGGGCACCGCGCAGTACGGCAAGCAGCGGCCGATCACCTCGGCGGACCACTTCCGGATCGGCAGCCAGACCAAAACCTACGCGGCCGCGCTGGTCCTCCAGCTCGTCGACGAGGGCCGCGTCGGGCTGGACACGCCGATCGGGCAGTACCTGCCCGGCGTGGTGACCGGCAACTACGACGGCAACGCCATCACCGTCCGGCACCTGCTGCAGCACACCAGCGGCCTGGCCAGGAATGGCAACGGCGCCCAGGCCGGACCGGACGGCACGTACCCGCTCGCCGAGTTGGTCCGCGCGACGATGGACGAACCGCCCGTCGGCGCGCCCGGGGAGAAGGTCGTCTACTCCAACTCCGGCTACCAGGTGATCGGCATGCTCATCGAGAAGATCACCGGCCAGTACGTCGGCGACGCGATCACCGAGCGCATCCTCACCCCGCTCGGCCTCCAGGAGACGAAGTTCCCGGCGGCGGGCGACCGCGCGCTGATGGAGCCGTTCGTGCACGGCTACACCGGTGGCCGGATCCCGCCGTTCTACCTGTGGATCGACCGGACCACCGCGCTCGAGCCGTCCGTCTACTCCAGCGCGGGTTCCATGGAGTCCACCTTGGCGGACTCGGCCACCTTCTTCCGCGCGCTGCTCGACGGCCAGGTCGTCTCGGAGGCCGCGCTCGCCGAAATGCGCCGGACCGTGCCCGGCGAACTCGGCGGCATGGGGCTCGGCGTCAACGAGATCCCGTTGTCGTGCGGGGGCACCTTCACGGCCAAGAACGGCGGCACCGAAAACGGGTACGTCTCCACCACCGCGGTCACCGACGACGGCCGCTTCGCCTCGGTGGTCACCAACACCTTCGGCACCGCGACGGCCCAGCAGTCCTTCCAGGTCCTCGACGCCGCTCTCTGCGAGTAGCCCCGGGTCCGGGCCGGCCGCCGGAAGCGGCCGGCCCGGGACGGCCAGGATTTCTTGTCCGCCGTTGTCAGCGCGGTGGCGGTCCGGTGTCAGCGCGGCCGGTGATCGTTGTCCCATGCACAACACAGCGGAAACGAGCAGCAAGGGCCGGGCCTTCCGGCGAGCGGGTGTGGTGGCGGCGCTGGTGGCCGGGCTGGTCGCGCCCGGGGTGGCGGCGGCCGAAAGCACCGAGGCCCAGCGGCCCGAGTTGCAGGCGGTCATGCAGCAGTTCATCGACACGGGCTTCACCGGCGTGCAGCTGCGGGTGAACGACGAGCGCGGCGAGTGGGCGGGCAGCGCCGGAGTGCGGAAGCTGGGCCAGGCCGCGAAACCGCCGACGAACGGGCTGTTCCGCATCGGCAGCGTCACCAAGACCATCACCGCGACCGTGGTGCTGCAACTGGTGGCCGACGGCAAAATCGGGCTGGACGACCCCGCGGCCGGCTACCTGCCGGAGTTCGGGCTGGACCGGCGGATCACCGTGCGAATGCTGCTGCAGCACACCAGCGGCGTGTTCAACCACACCGGCGACTACACCGCCGACGGGACGTACGAGCCGGGCGTGACCTGGTCGGGCCAGGACTGGGTGACCGACCGGTTCCGCTCCTACCGGCCGGAAGAACTGGTCCGCCTCGCGCTGGCCAAGCCGCTGCGGTTCGAGCCGGGCACGGCGTGGCGCTACTCGAACACGAACTACGTGCTGGCCAGGCTGCTGATCGAGCGGGCAACCGGCCATTCGTACGTCGAGGAGACACAGCGGCGAATCCTGCGCCCGCTCGGGTTGCGCGGCACCGTCATGCCGGGCACGTCGCCGGAAATCCCCGGCCCGCACGCCCACGGTTACTACCGGTACGAGGAAAACGGCGAGCCGAGGACGGTCGACGTGACCCGCCAGGACCCGTCGTGGATTTCCGCCGGTGGTGATCTGATCTCCACCACCAAGGACCTCCAGAAGTTCATTTCCGCGCTGCTGGGCGGCAGGCTCGTGCCGGCCCCGCTGCTGGCCGAAATGCGCACACCCGACCCGGCGATGGGCTACGGCCTCGGCCTGTTCGTTCAGGACGGCACCACAGAGTCCCCGTTCCCGCCGCCGAGCTGTGGCGCGCCCGTGGTCCACCACAACGGCAACGTGCAGGGCTACGCGACGGTGATGTACAGCTCGCCCGACGGCAGCCGGACGGTGACCGGCTCACTGACCTATGTGGACGATGCCGCGCAGTCCGTCGGCGGGGCGTTCCAAGCGGGCCTGCAGCGAGTCGTGGACGCGGTGTTCTGCTGACCGACCTGGACGAGGTGTCACGCCACCAGATGCGCGCCGAACCAGTTCGACGCCAGGCGGGACACCTCGTCCAGGGCACCGGGTTCTTCGAACAGGTGCGTCGCGCCCGGCACGATCTCCACCCGCGCGCCGAGCTGGGCGGCCGCCGCCTGGTTGAGGTCGAGCACCGGGAGGTCCAGACCACCGACGATCAACAGCGTCGGTGCCCGCACCTCGGCCAGCGCCCCACCGGCCAGATCCGGCCTGCCGCCCCGCGAGACCACCGCGCGCACGGCATCCAGCCGCGCCGCGGCGACCAGGGCGGCCGCCGCTCCGGTGCTCGCACCGAACAACCCGACCGGCAGGCCGCGCACGGCGTCGCGCTCGCCAACCTGCTCGACGGCGGCGGCCAGCCGCTCGGCCAGCACGGGAATGTCGAACCGCAGCTCACCGGTCCGCCGGTCGGCGCGTTCTTCGCGCTCGGTCAGCAGATCCAGCAGCAAAGTGGCGAACCCGTTGTCCTGCAACACTTCGGCCACGGCACGATTGCGGCGGCTGTGCCGGGAACTGCCCGAGCCGTGCGCGAAGACCACCACTCCACTGGCGCCTTCGGGCACCACCAGGTCCCCGGCCAGCTCCACCCCGGCGGGGCCGACGACCACCGACGCGGTCACGGCCTACTCCAGCGACCCGGTCGACCCGGCATCGACGAGTACGCGCAGGTCGTCGGGCAGCGACTCCCGCACGTTGTGCACCACCCCGCCGACGGTCGCTTCCCGCAGCACCTCAAAAACCACGCGGGAACGATAGGTGGCCTCCGGCTCGCCGGTGCGCGACCGCTGGGCCACCCGGTGGATGAATTCGTCACGGCCGAACGACTCGCCGGTGCCGGCACCGCCCAGGGTGACCGTCCGGCGCAGGTGCTCCGCGATCTCCTGCGGCAGCTGACCGGCGAGGTTCTCCGCGAGGTTTTCCGGGATGCGCTCGCCGAGCGTTTCGAGCGTCGCGCGGGTCGCGGCCTCCGCGTCACCACGGCTGGGCAGCTGGGCCCGGTTCTGGACCTGTCCGATGAACTGGTCGTGCTGCACGCCGGATCACTCCTTTCCCGTTTCGATCCCGCCGCGGGCTGTCGAAGGCGACTACCCGCCACCCGGAGCCGAAAACCCCGACGGTTGCTCAGGCATCCGTCGCGGCGTACCGGGCGGCGACGGTGCGGACGGCCTCGTCGACCACTTGATCGGCGCGTTCGGCGCTCACCTGCCAGTCCGGCACCAGGAGTGCGGGCCAGAAGACGTAGTTGGAGATCATGCCGAGGAACTGCGTGGCGGCGAGGTCGGCGTCCTCGATCCGCACCGTTCCGGCCTCGTGCTCGGCCAGGAGGTAGCTGCGCACGGACTCGTAGTAGGGCATTTTCCCTTGTGAGAACTGCGCATGGGCCAGTTCGGGAAAGCGCGGCAGTTCGGCGATGACGATCCGGAAGAGGTCGGTCATCTGCGGGCGGCTCAGCAACGCGGCGTACCGGCGGCCGATGGTGGTGAGGCCGTCGACGATGTTGCCCGCCGGCGGCGGATCGTCCTCCTCCGCGGTGGACCAGGACTCGGTGACGATGGCGTCGAAGAGGGCGGCCTTGCTCGGGAACTGCTTGAACAACGTGGCCCGGGAAACGCCGGAGCGCTCCCCGATCCGCGCCAGTGACGTCCGGTCGTAGCCCAGTTCGAGGAACAGTTCGGTCGCCGCCGTCACGATCAGCGCGCGCTTTTCCTTGGCGACACGCTGGTGGTACGCCGACAGGCCGTGGCTCATGGGCGGAGCATACGAGGTGAGTGGCTTGACTCACCACTGCGACCAGCCTAGGGTCAACGGCGTGGTGAGTCGATCGACTCACCACTGGCTCACTCCCCGAAGGAACCTCTGATGCCCCGCTTCGACAACCAGACCGTGCTCGTGACCGGCGGGACCGGCGGCCAGGGCTCGAGCCACGTGCGCGCCTTCCACGCGGAGGGGGCGAACGTGGTCATCGGCGGCATCGACGCCGGACGCGGCGCCGCTCTCGCCGACGAACTCGGGACTCGTGCTCGCTTCGCCCACCTCGACGTCAGGGACGAAAGCTCGTGGTCCGCCGCCGTGCTAGCCGCCGAGAACGCCTTCGGCGCGCTGAACGTGCTCGTCAACAACGCGGGCGTGCAGAACCCGCCCGCGACGATCGAAAACACCGATCAGGCCACGTGGTCGCGCATCCTCGACATCAACCTCACCGGGACCTTCCTCGGCATCAAGGCCGCCGCTCCCGCGCTGCGCCGGGCGGCGGGGGGAGCCATCGTCAACATCGCCTCGACCATGGCACTGGGCGGCACGGCGCACTACGGGCCGTACGTCGCCAGCAAGTGGGCCGTGCGAGGACTGACCCGGACGGCAGCGCTCGAACTCGGCCGCGACCGCATCCGCGTGAACACCATCCACCCCGGCGTGATCGCGACGCCCTTCATCCACGAACCAGCAGCCGGCGCCACCGCGGCGATCGCCGACTTCTACTCCCCCGAACCGTTCGCCATCCCGCGGCTCGGCGAACCGATCGACGTCACCCGGCTTCTGCTGTTCCTCACGTCAGCAGACGCGTCGTTCATCACGGGGTCGGAGTACGTCATCGACGGTGGGCTCCTGCTCGGTCCCGCCCTGCAGGCCCAGACCGCCTGATCACAACGCGGTCACGGTCGTGTGTGCCCCGCCGCGCCGCGGGGAACGCGGAGGGCGGAAAACCGGCAAAGGAGAGCAAAATGGGTGTTCCGGCAGGCGTGGCCCAGGGCGCGGTGCTGACCGGGTTCGACGGATCGGACGGCGCCCGCCGCGCGGTGGCGTGGGCCGCCGAAGAAGCCGTGCGGAGTCAGTGCGCGCTGCTGATCGTGCAGTGCTTCGAGTGGACGCCGCCGATCATGGACGGCTGGGCCGGCGTCGGCTACACCACCGATGTCGGCGGCGAACGCCTGCGACAGCAGGCCGAGCAGCAGCTCAACGAGATCGCGGAAAGCACCCGCCACGCGAATCCCGGGCTGGTCGTCGAAACCGCGCAGCTCGACGGCAGTGCCGGGACCGTGCTGCCCCAGACCGCCGAGGAACGGCACGCCGGGCTGATCGTGGTCGGCGCGTCCGGGCACGGCGCGCTGGCGCGGGCACTGCTCGGCTCCACCGCCGCCGAGCTGGTGCGGGCGGCCCGGCATCCGGTGATCGTGGTGCGCGGGGACGAGGTGGACGGTCCCGACGCGCCGGTGGTGGTGGGCGTGGACGGCTCGGCCCTCAGCGACCGCGCCGTCGAATTCGCCTTCGAGTTCGCCGCGCGGCACAACGCGCCACTGGTCGCCGCGCACGCCTGGTCGGACTGGCCGGTGGGGCTGCTGGCCACCGCGCCGATGGCCCCGATCGGGCGGGACCGCGAGGACGACGCGCTGCGGCAGGCCGTGCGGTCCCACGTCGACCAATACGCGACGCGGTTCCCCGATGTGCGCTACGAACTCGAGTTCTCTCGCGACACCCCGGCCCTGCTGCTGACCGACCTGGCCGCGCGGGCGCGGCTGCTGGTGGTCGGCAGCCACGGCCGCGGCCCGATCGCGAGCACCTTCCTCGGCTCGGTCAGCCACGCCGTGCTGTACCACGCCCCCTGCCCGGTCGCCGTGCTGCGCGGCGACTGAGGTCAGCCGGCGGCCGCTTCGGTGAGGGCCCGCCACACCATCTCGGCCGCCCGCCGGCCGTCCGCCCCGGCCCGCACCTGGCGACCGCCGGCGACGGGTTGCTCGGCCGGCGCCTGCCCGATGTGCTCGACCAGCGCGAGCGCCAGCTCCCGCAGCTTGACGTTGAATTCCTGGCTCGCCCGCCGCAGCACCGCCCACGCCTCGTCGGCGTCGCAGCGCCGCAGGGTCATGATCGCGCCCTTGGCCTGTTCGATGACCGCCCGCGACGCCAGCGCGTCCAGCATCAGCTCCGCGTCGTCGGCGTTGCGGTCGGCGACGTGGGCGATGGTGATCGCGCTGGCGACCAGCCGCTCGTGCCTGGCCAGCACGGCGAGCGTGCGCCGGTCGGCGGCGCGGTCCAGGTAGGCCGACAGCACCACCACCCCGCCGCCGTCCCACACCCCGGGCACCGCGCCCACCCCGCGCACCTTCGACACCGCGTCGAAGTGCCGGTCCGGTACCTGCTCGCGCACAGCCTCCAAGGTCAGGTGCGGCCAGCGCGGGTCGCCCCACAGATCCGCCGTGGCTATCGGCTCCTCCCCCGCCGCGACCAGCAGCGAAGGCCCCCACAGATGCCCGGTGGTGATCGGCGGCAGCACCTCGCCCACCCCGGTCGCCGCCAGCACGTGCAGCCGCCCGCCACCCCGCTTCGGCGCCGGGTGCGCGATGCTGATCGCCGTGCCCACCTCACCGGGCACGTCACGGCGCACCCCCGCCAGCACCCCGTCCAGCAGCACCGTCAACGGCGTCTCGGCGCCGTCCCCCGGCTCCATGAAAGCCATCCGTACCCCTCAACCCAGGCGGACCAGGCGACCGCGCGGCCACCCAGCATTCCACAGGAGCCGGTCGCCGCGCTGTGCTCGCGGATCGGCGGCGCCTTCATGTCAGTGGTTTCACATTCATCGGTGTGCTTTTCCTGAGTTCGTCCCTCGATCGGGTGGGCCGCGCGGGGAATTCCGCAAGCATGCGAAAGCACACCGGAACCGTGTTGATCAACCGGGTTTCCTGGTGGAACACCGCGCACCCCCCGCACTTGCGTCAAGGGACACATCGCCGATTTCCGGCACCGCCGCGGTTGCCGGTCAATCGGGTTCGTGTTCGGATGCCAGCCATCGGCCCATCACCAGCCAAAGCGGATACCGAAGGCAAAAAGGGAGTTCGAATTTCATGCGCAGGAAAATCGCCCTGACGGTAGCGGGCGCCGCGATGGTCGCCGGCCTGGCCGGCGCGTGCGGCTCGGAGGATTCGTCCGGCTCTTCCGGCGCGAACGACGCGGCTTCGCCCAGCGGAGCCGCCGCGCCTTCACCAGGCGCCGGTGACGCTCCGGCCCCGGCACCCGGTGAAGGCGACCCGGCACAGGCGCAGGGCGGCCCGGCCCAGCAGGTGACCACGGCGATCGAGCAGGCGCTGCAAAAGGCGCCGGTGACCTTCACCCCGGAGAATGCGGAACTGACCGCCGAAGCCAAGCAGTCGCTGGAACAGATCGCCAAGGCGATGCAGGGAAATGAGGTCAAGATCAAGGTCGCCACCCACGCGGGTTACCCCGATGCGGCGAAAGCGAAGGAACTGTCCGAAAAGCGCGCCGAGGCAATTACTTCGGCTTTCGAAGGATTCGGCGTGAGCAAGGACCGCGTGCAGGCCGAAGCCACCGGAAACGAGAAGGCGCAGGACGAGCAGGCGTTGCAGACGCAGATCAGCGTCGCCGGGTAGTGGCGACGACGGACAACCGCGCGGGTGGCCGATCGGCCACCCGCGCTTCGGCGTCTCCGGCCGTGCGCCGCTGCCACTACTTGGTCGGCCCGAGCGGTTACCCCAACTTCGGCGACGAGCTGATCGCGGCGACCTGGCTGCGCTACCTGGCGGTGGCCGATCCGGAGGCGGACGTCTGGCTCGACACGCACTCCCCCGGCCCGGCGCAGCTGCTGCTCGACGGCCTGCACCCCCGGCTGCGCTGCACGGACACCCTGTGGCGCCTGTGCGCGGAAGCGCCGTCGGCGGATCCGTGGGAGGTGGCCGACTGGGTGCAGTCCGCCGTGCACGACCCCGGCCGGGCGCCGCGCTGGGACGCGGGCATCGAGCTGCTCGGCCGGACCGACGTGGTGCACCTGATCGGCGGCGGTTACCTCAACGCGCTGTGGCCGCGGCACGTCGGGCTGATCGCGGGCGCCGCGGCCGCCGTCCGGCGCTCGGGTGGCCGCGCGGCGATGACCGGCCAGGGCCTGATGCCGTTCCCGCCGGGTGCCGCCGACCTGCTCCGCTCGCTCACCGACCGGTTCGCCGTGGTCGACGTGCGTGACGCGCCCTCGGCCGAACTGCTCGCCGGGGGCACCCGGCCCACCTGCGACGACGTTTTCCTCGACCCGCCGTCCCCGTCCGCCGGGCAGGCCCGCGAGTTCGTGCTGTGCGTGCAGTCCGACATCGGCGAGCTGCCGCCGTCCGCGCTGGCCGCCCAGGTGCTTGGCCTGCTCCGCGCGTGGGACGTCCGGCCCGCGCAACTGGCGGTGGTCGAAGGCATCCCGGGGGTGGACCGCACCATCCCGGCACTGCTGGAGCACGAACTGGACGGCGCCGAGTTCCACCCGTTCCGCGATGTCTGGCGACACGGCCTGCCGCTGGCGCCGGGGCAGACCTGGATCTCCAGCCGGTACCACACGCACCTGGTGGCGGCGGCCGCCGGCGCGACCGGCGTGGCGCTGAGCGTGTCGTCGCAGTACTACACGCCCAAGCACCGCAGCCTGCTCGACCTCGGCTCCGGCTGGACACTCGCCGACGCCGGAACCGGTGACATCCCGGAACGCCCGGGCGGAACGGGCTTCGCTCCGCAGGTCGTGCGGCAGTGCTTCGAAGCGAAGCGGTCGGTCGCGGAAGCGGTGTACGGGACACGGGTGCCCGAGGACCGGGGCGGCCGCCTGCTCCGCCGGTTCCGCCGCTGACCCGAGCGCAGCACGGAATACGCCGCGCGCAGGTCACCTTCCCGCAAAAGGCCAGGTCACCTTCACGCCCGACGGCCTCTGCCACCGCGCCGCCGGCATCCTCACCGGCAACCCGCCCGGGGTCGCCGCCACCACCGACGTGGTCTGAACCCCTCAGGGGTGCAGCGTGGGCCGGTAGACCAGTTCCTGGATGTGCCCGTCGAGCGTCCGGGTCTGGAGGAGTTCGAGGTCGAAATCGGCCGCACCGGCGAAGATCGGGGCCGCACCGGACTGACCGGTGAGCACCGGGAACACCGTGACCTGGACGCGGTCGACCAGGCCGGCGGCCATCAGCGTCCGGTTCAGGAACAGGCTGCCGTGCGAGCGCAGCGGCACGGCGGACTCCTCCTTGAGCCGGGCGACCACCTCGACGGGGTCACCACCGGCGACCGTCGCGTCCGGCCAGTCGAACGGGCCCTCCAGCGTGTTCGACACCACCGTGGCGGGCAGGTTGCGCAGCCGGGTCACCCACGGGTCGCGGGCCTCGTCGAACTCGCTGCCCTCGGCCAGCATCCGCATGTTCGCGCGGAAGGTGGTGGCCCCGAAGACCATGCGCTGCTCCTCGCTGTAGAGCGCCAGCCGGTGCGCCAGCAGCTCGGGCCCCTGCTTGCCCCAGTAGCCACCCCAGTCGCCGGTGGTGGAGCCGTAGCCGTCAAGGGTGGAAAAGACGTCGAAGGTGTAGGTCGCGGTCATCGTGTGCTCCTCGCGTGGGGTTGATTCGGTCCCTTCACCTCCACCACGAACGGGCCCGCCCGTATTCGACATCTCCGCGACTTCGTGCCACTCCCGCGTGTTTCCGCTGGTCACGCCGACCGGTCAGCAATGGCCGGGTGCTGCCCTCGTGGGAAATTCACCATTGCCTCCACCATCGGTGCCCCACTCGCGGAAGGGAGCACGATGGTGAACGACCGCCCACGGCGGCGTGTGGTGCAGTTCGGGGAGACCGGCCCGCCGGCCGAACCCACCAGCGCCGTGGAAGTGGTGGTGGACAGCGACCTCAGGGTGACCGACGTGGTGCTGCGCGCCGACTGGCGCGAGTCGGTGGGCTCCGGCGGGCTGGGCGAGGCCTTGCGCACGGCCGCGAACGACGCGCTGGCCGCCGGGCTCGTCGAGCAACCGGACCACCGCAAACCGGAAACCGTGACGCGGGAACTGTTCGCGTTGGTCGACCGCGACCTGGAACGGTACGAACGACAGGTACTCGACAGCATCCACAGCGCCCTCGCCGTGCCGGGCGAGCAGGGGGTCAACGGCAGGATCGAGGTCCGCATGTCGCCCGGCGAGGTCACCGAGGTGACCGTCGACCGGTGCTGGGCGGACAGCGCCCGGCACACCGAAATCCGCGCCGAAGCCCTCAGCGCTTTCCAGGCGGCGGCACGGCGGCTCGCGTCCGGTGGCCCGGGCACCATCGAGCTCCCGTCTTCACTGGCCCGGCTGCGGGAACTCGCCGGCGACCCGGCGGCGCTGCGCCGGCAGCTCGGCCTTTCCTGAACCACACCGGAAACGACCGGACCGCCGTGTTCCACGGGGACAAGTGGCCGCCCGCCACCACCGACTACGCGACGCTGTCGGGCGCGAGCGTCCGCGACGGCGACCAGAGCGAGTGGGAAGTGGCCTGAGTCACTTCAAGCCGTGCTGGTTGGCCAACTCCCGTTCTCCCGCTGTGGGTTTCTCACTAAGATCGTCCTGCCCGCCCACCTGCATGGAGGATCTCCGACGTGGCCAACCGTTTCGGTGTCCTCCTGCGCGACGCGCGGCGGCGGGCCGAACTGACCCAGGAGCAGCTGGCCGCGCGGTCCGGCGTCGGCGTGCGGACGATCCGGCGGCTGGAGAACGGCGGCGGCAACGATCCCCGCATCGGCACGGTGACGCTGCTCGCCGACGCGCTGGACGTCGGCCCGGACGAGCGGCGCAACCTGCTGGTCGCGGCCGGTGGCACCCCGCCGCCGCCCGAGCCCGCCGAGCCCGCGGAAGCCGCGCCCACCACGAACACCGCCCCCGCCCCGGCCGCGCCACCCGTGCCGGTGCCCAGCCGCCTGCCCGCCGTTCCGCCGGTGGTCTCGGCGGCGGCCGACGACCTGGCCAGGGTGATCACCGCCCAGCTGCGGCGCGAGGAGGAACTGCGCCGCGTGCACGACCCGTTCCCGTTGCCGGTGCGCTGGCGGCAGGCACCCGAGCACCTCGCCGACCACTGGGACAACGTCTGCCGTGTCCCGGCCGGGGTCACCGCCACCCCGCTGGACCTCTCCGGTGAGGTCGGCGACATGGCGGGCGTCTACCGGCGCGTGCCGTCGCGGCGGCTGGTGGTGCTGGGGCGCGCCGGCTCGGGCAAGACCGTGCTGACCCTGCGGTTCGTGCTCGACACGCTGGCCACGCGCACCCCCGGTGACGTGGTGCCGGTGATCTTCAGCATCGGTTCGTGGGATCCGACCACCACGCCGCTGCGCACCTGGCTGGTCGAAATGCTGCAACGCGACCACCCCGGGCTGGCCGCCGCCGCGCCCGGCGGCGCCACGCTCGCGGCCGTGCTGGTCGACACCGGCCGCATCATGCCCGTGCTCGACGGGTTCGACGAGATCGCCGAGGGCCTGCACCGCCCGGCGATGGAGACGCTCAACTCGCTGTCCATGCCGCTGCTGCTGACCAGCCGGTTCGACGAGTACGAGCGCGCGGTGACCATGGTCGACGTGCTCACCTCGGCCGCCGTGGTCGAGCTGACCGACCTCACCCCGGACGACCTCGCCGGGTACCTGCCGCGGACCGCCCGGCGGGTCTCCCCCGGCAGCGCGGCCACGGCGTGGGACCCGGTGCTCGACGCGTTGCGCGACGGCGAAACCGGTCCCGCCGCCCAGCTCGCCGAGGTGCTGAAGACCCCGCTGATGGTGGGGCTCGCGCGCACCGTCTACAGCGACCCGCGCGACCGCGACCCGGCGGACCTGCTCGACGCCGAACGCTTCCCCACCGCGCAGGCACTCGAAGAGCACCTGCTCGACACCTTCGTGCCCACCGTCTACCGCGGGCAGGCCGAGGACGGCACGCGCACCTGGGACGCCGGGCAGGTCCGCCACTGGCTGGGCTGCCTCGCCGACGACCTCGACCGCCGGGGCACCGGCGACCTCGAATGGTGGCGGCTGGGCACGTCGAACCTGCTCCGCCGGT
Source organism: Amycolatopsis albispora (assembly GCF_003312875.1). Taxonomy (NCBI): domain Bacteria; kingdom Bacillati; phylum Actinomycetota; class Actinomycetes; order Pseudonocardiales; family Pseudonocardiaceae; genus Amycolatopsis; species Amycolatopsis albispora. Next base: position 268,493 of record NZ_CP015163.1, on the reverse strand, counting down.
CCCGCGTGCTGCTGGTGATGGCGTTCGCCTGGCTGGCCACCAGCCTGGTGGTCTGGCTGGTGTTCAACCCGATCAACACGCTGGTCTACGACTGGCCGCTGCGACCGTACGTGGTGCTGGTGGACGGGCTGGTCAGCGGCTCGGTGATCGGCATCCCGTGCGCGCTGCTGTACCTGCTGATGGTGATCCGCAAGGGCGGCATTCTCGAGCCGACCCGGGTCCGCGTGCGGTTGTTCGACCGGTCGGCGAGACAACCGGGGATTCGGCGCAAGATCGCCGGCCGGTTCGTCACCGGTACCGCCGTCGGCGTGCTGGCGGGGTGCACCTACGCGTTCGTGGTGACCTTCGTGCACGCGCTTTCCCCCGACCTGTCCATCGCCGACGACGCCGGGCTGCTCCTCCGCACCATCGCGCTCAACGCCGCGCTCTTCGGGCTGGCCTTCGGCCCGGCCTGCGGTGCGCTGCTGGCGCTGGTGGTGGTGCTGGAGGCACCCGCGAACCTGGACACCGCCACCAGCCCCGCCGACCTGCTGGCCGGAAACCGGGTGACCGCGCTGCGGCTGGCCGGGCTGCTCGGCCTGGCGCTCGCGCTCGCGATCGGCTTCGGCGGCTTTGTCATCACCAGCGTGCTGGACGGCTTGTCCGGCCCGGCACTGAGCATCACCTGGACGCCCAGGGCCGGGGTGCTGCTCGGGCTCACCGGGGGGCTCTCCGCCGGTTTCGCGTACCTGATCGGCTTCACCGCCTGGGGCCAGTGGCTGCTCTTCGCCCGGTTCCGCCTGCCGTTGCTCGGCAGGCTGCCGTGGGCGGTCGGCACCTTTCTCGACGACGCCTACCGGCGGGGTGTGCTGCGGCAGTCGGGGGCCGTCTTCCAGTTCCGGCACGCCCGGCTCCAGGAACACCTAGCGAAGACCCACCGCGCCGGTCAGTCCCGACACTGACGCGTTCTCCCTGGTCAGACCCACCGGCCAGGAATGGCCGCCCGATGCCCTTCCGCGCGAGGCCGCCCCGGCCGGAGGGTGAGCACACCGAGTTGGTGTGACTCGAAAGGGGATTCGGGTGGCGAGCGAGACGGCCGGGACAGGCCCGTCCAGCGTGTGGGATGTGTACTTCGGTCAGCCGGCGGCGCCGGCGGGCAGCGTGAACTGGGAGGCGTACAGCCACGAAGAGCTGTACCAGATGTTGTGGCAGGACGCGGACGTCGCCGACGTCAGCACGATCGCCGCGGAGTGGTCCGAGCACCGGACGGCGTTGACCAACCACGCCGAGGTGCTGCGTGAGCAGCGGGCCGCGCTGCTGGCGGGCTGGACGGGCTCGGGTGCCGAGGAGGCCGCGCGGCGGCTGGGCGCGCTCGCCGACCGGGTGGAGAAGCTGGCCGAGCTGGCGCTCGCGGGTGAGCAGGCGGCGGGGCAGGCCGCCGAGGCGCTGTCGCGGGCGCGGGCGATGATGCCGCCACCGCCGGGTGACCCGGCCGCGCCGATGACCGACGCGGTGACCAACTGGGCGGGCGTCACCGGCGCCCCGGCGCCGACCGGCGGAACGCCCGTGTGGGACCCGGCGAAGTTCGCCGGGTTCGGCGTACCGACACCCCCGGCGCCACCGCCACCACCTCCACCGCCAGCACCCTCGTCCGACACGGGCACCGCGTTCGGCGCCGTCGGCGGTGCCGGGTTCAGCTTCTACGTCGGCGCCGGGACCACCGACATGCAGAAGCAGCAGGCGGTCCGCGCGATGCAGAACTACGAATCCAGCCTGACCGACTCGAGCCGGATGATCGGCGAGGCGCAGAGCACGATCCCCGCGGCGGCCTCGATGCCGCCGAGCAGCAGCACCACGCAGGCGTCGGCCGCGGGCGCGACCACGAACGGCACGCCGTCGTGGCAGAGCCTGGTCGGCTCGGGGGACCCGGCGACCACGGCCAGGACCGGCAGCGTGGCCAAGGGCGTGGCGGCCGGTGCGGTGGCCGGGGTGGCCGGCGGCGGGCTGAACTACGCCAACCAGCTGGCCCAGGGCCTGCGCAGCGGCGCGATGGCCATGCAGAGCAGCCAGGCCGCGGCGGCGCGGATGGCGGCCGAGATGGCGGCGCGGTCGGGCGCGATGACCGGCATGGTGCCGCCCGGCGCCGGTGCGGGCCGCGGCTCGTCCGACGAGGAACACGAGAACCAGCTGCCGACCATCGACCACGGGCTGTTCCCGGCCGCCGAGCCGGGCAGCGAAGCGGTCATCGGCCTGCCGCCGGAGGAGTACCGATGAGCGACGGGCGCGGTATCGAACTCGATCTGGACCTGCTCGACGGCCGGATCTCCACGCTGACCGAGCTGGGCGACCTCACCAGCGACCTGGTGGCCACCGCGTGCCGCCTGGCCGAGCGGCTGCCGATGCTCGGCACCGCACCGCCCGCGGTGCACCTGGCGATGCGGTTGCGTGAAGCGGCGGGCAGTTCCGGCCTGGCCGGCGAGATCGAGGCCACCGTGCGGGAAGTGCGGGAGTACCAGGAGATGCTGGCCGAGGCCAAGGGCAAGTACCAGGACCACGACACCAGGTCCGCGGAGGACCTGAAGGCCGGTGCCGAGTCCGAAAGCGGCTCCGGCGGCTCGAACGGTTCCCCTGGCTCGAATGGTTCCGCCGACAAGCTCAGCCCGGCGGGCCGTGCGTCATGACCACCACCGAGACCTCCGTCCTGTTCGGACTCGTCGAGCTGGACCTGCTCCGCACCTACGCGGGCACCCGGTTCCCGTTCCCGCTGCGGGTGCCCTCGTTCGGCCGGATCGAGGGTGAGCGCCGCGAGCTGCTCGCCGCCGCCGGGGCGGCGCTGGCCGAACGCGGTCTCGCCTCGGCGGACGGGCCGTGCGGCCTCGCCGAGGACCTGGTCACCGCATTGCGCGAGCACCGGAAGTCGGTCGACCTGGTGGTGGTCAGCGGGCACGGCGACGCCGCCTCGGTGACCGGGGTGGTGGCCATGCTCACCGGCCACCGGGCGGTGGTGTGCAGCCAGTCGATCGGCGGCACCCCCGGCCCGGTCACCGTCACCGAGGTCCCGGACGACGCGCTGACCGGCGAACTCGCCCACTGGATCCCGAAGGCGGAGGCCGCGTCCGCCTTCCCGGTCACGCTGCCGCCCGGTGTGGTCGGTGACGCCCTGCGGTTGCTGGAAAACACCGCGGGCACGGCCGCACCGAAGAACCAGGTGCGCACCCTGGTCCGCGAACGCGGTGGTGACGAGGCCGCCGTGGACGCACTCGTCACCCTCCTGCCCGCGGTGACCGGCCGCGGGCAGCTCGGCGCCGTGCTGCGGGCGGCATCGGGCGCGGCGGACCGGCCGCTCGAACTGTCCTGGCTGGACAGTCCACAGGGGAGAGTCAGGGTGGACAGCGACGACCGCGGCTGGGTGAGCGTCAACCCGTTGCGGCACAGCGAACTGGTCCGGACACTGCGGGCCGCGGCAGCACAGTGATCACCACGAGAGAGCACAGCAAGGGGAACACCATGGAACCAGCACAATGGCTGGCGGACTACCGGGACCGCCTCGAACGCGCCGCGGAGGGCGCCCGGCAGGCCAGCGACAGCCTGCGGCAGGCCGGGGCGACCGCACGCTCGCCCCGGGGCGAGGTCACCGTCACGGTCAGCGCCGCGGGCGCGCTCGAAGGCGTGCAGCTCACGCCGATGGCCCGCAAGCTCGAAGCCGAAGCGCTCGCCGGGTTGATCGTCAGCACCGCGCGTGAAGCGCAGCGGCAGGCCGCCTCGCAGGTGGCCGAGGTGATGGCGGGATATCTCGGCGACAACGCCGCGCTCACCCAGATCACCCAGCACCTGCCCGCGGAGGTGGTCCGATGACCACGCCACAGTCGTCCGAGGTGGACCCGGAGCAGCTGCGCTCGCACGCGAGCAGGCTGGCCGCGCACGCCGACCAGCTGTCCTCGATCGGTGCCGGGCTGCCCGGCGAGCTGGGGGCCCAGTCGCTGGGCATGTTCGCGCAGTTCATCACCGCCGGGCTGGGCGCCGCGATGACCGAGACGATGGGCGCCTTCAGCCACGCGGCGTCCACATTGGACAAGGTCGGCGACGGCATGCGGGTGGCCGCCGACCGGTACGAGCACGGGGACGAAGGGCACGCCCAGCGCATCGCCGGGCTCGAGGAGGGCGGCCGATGAACGGCACCACGACCGCGGAGGCCCCGGCCTCCGCGCTGGAGATCAACACCGCGCTGGCGGACCTGCGGATCGCCGGGGAATCCGTCGGCAACAAGGAATGGCTGTCCGGCGACCTCGCCGGAGAGCCGCCCGTTTCGCTGAGCATGCTCGGCTCGACGGCCAGCCCGCTGTCCGCGCTGGCCAGCGCCGGTTGCGACTTCCTCACGCCGGTCATCTCGTTCCTCGAGGAACCGCTCGGCCAGCTGCGCGGTGAGCCGGACTCGGTGTCGGGTCCCGCCGGGCAGCACCAGCAGGCCGCGCAGGGCGCCACCACCGTCGCCGACGACTACGGCTCCACCGCGGCGAACGAGACCAGCGAATGGTCCGGTGAGGGCAAGCAGAACTACACCGAGACGGTCACCAAGCTGATCGACGGCATCAAGACCGTCGCCGAAGCGGCCGCCACCAACGCGAAGGCGATCACCGCCGCCGGTGAGGTGGTGGCCCAGGTGGTCGACATCGTCACACGGCTGATCACCGAGGCCGTCGGCAAGATCGTGCCGATCATGACCGAGGCGATCGCGGCGGCGCCCGCGACCTTCGGCGCGAGCATCGCGCAGGCGATCCCGCAGTGCGTGGCGATCGCCGTCGACTACGGCGGGCAGATCGCCGGGAAGCTGGCCGCCCTGCTGTCCAGCGGGGAGAACCTGGTGAAGCTCATCGAAGGCGCGGTCGGGGTGCTCGACGTGGCCAAGGAAGGGCTCAGCGTCATCGGCGACCTGGCAGGCGGCGCCTCCGGTGAGACCGGTGAGTCCTCGTCGGCCAGCGGGGACAAGTCCGAAAAGGACTCGGACGACTCGGGTTCCTCGAAGGAAGACCGCCCCGAAGAAACCGAAGAAACCGAGGAAACCGGGGAATCCGAAGAGACCGTGCGGAATCCGCTCGACGGCGAGTGGACCCGGGTCCGCGAGGAGCAGTCATGACCGGGCGAGGCAGGCGGCGCCTGTCCGCGGTGGTGGGTGCCGCCGTGCTCGCCGTCGCCGCGCTCACCCCGGCCGCGCACGCCCAAGAGCACGCCGCCACCCAGGAAGTGCTCAACCGGTACCAGCAGAAAGCCGGTCCCGGCGCGGCCGTGCACGCCGGGCAGGGCGCCGGGAGCTGGACGCTGTCCGCCGGGTCCGCCAGCGTCAGCGAGCAGCGCGCGATCAAGCCGGGCGACCACTTCCGCATCGGCAGCCAGACCAAGACCTTCACCGCGGCGGTGGTGCTCCAGCTCTTCGACGAAGGCCTCGTCGAACTGGACGCGCCGATCGAGAAGTACCTGCCCGGGGTGGTCACGGGCAACTACGACGGCAACGTGATCACCGTGCGGCAGCTGCTCGACCACACCGCCGGGCTGGTCCGCGACCCCGCGGGCGCGAAGGCCGAGCCGGACGGCCACTTCACCCTGGCCGCGCTGGTGCAGGCGGCGATGGACGACCCGCCGCAGGGCACGCCCGGCGGGCCGCACCTGTACTCCAACGCCGGTTACCTGGTGCTGGGCATGCTGGTCGAGAAGCTGACCGGGCAGTCCATCGGTGACGCGATCACCAGCCGGATCATCACCCCGCTCGGGCTCACCGGCACGTCGTTCCCGGCGCGCGGGCAGCGTGCGCTGGCTTCCCCGTTCGTGCCCGGCTACCAGGGCATCCGGGTGGGTGGCTTCTTCTTCTGGTACAACGCCACCACGCTGGTCGAGCTGTCCTCGTGGAGTTCGGCCGCGGCGATGGAGTCCACCATGGAGGATCTGGTGCGGTTCCAGCGCGCGCTGGCCGCCGGTGAGGTCGTCTCGGCCAAGGCGCTCGCCGAGATGCGCACCACCGTGCCGCTCGCGCCGGATCCGCCGATGGGGTACGGGCTCGGCCTGTTCTCCATGGGCCTCTCGTGTGGTGGCGAGGCCTGGGGCCACAACGGTGTGCTGCCCACGGGGCACGCGTCGATCACTATGGTCACCGACGACGGCCGGTTCGCCTCGGTGATGACCAACACCAACTTCGTCACGGCGGATCCGTCGTCGCTCGACGTGGTGGACACCGCCCTGTGTGAAGGAGAGTCGTGAGCATGCGACGTGGGAAGTCGGCGGTCCTCGGGGCCGCCATCGTGCTGGCCGGGGTGCTCGGCCTCACCGGCGCCGCTCCCGGCGCACAGGCGCAGACCGCGCCGCCGGTGTTCACCGACGGGCACGGGCTGACCGTGGTCAAGCAGCCGTGGTGGGTGGACGAGCACCAGCGCACCTTCAAGTTCGTGGTCAAATCCACCGAGGTGCCCCGGTACTCGGCGATGGCCGGGCAGGTCTCCGGTGAGCACGTGATCATGGTGACGCTGCCGGAGGGCTACGACACCAGCGGCGGCACGCGGTACCCGGTGCAGTACCACCTGCACGGTCACCCCGACTACCCGGACACCCGGCTGAACCAGCAGATGTTCGAGGAGTCCACCGCCGGTGGCGTGCCGCTGATCTCGGTGGCGCCCAACGGTTCCGGCCGCGGCTGGTACACCAACTGGGTCAACCCGCCCGCCGAGCTGGGGCCGCAGAACTGGGAGAACTTCCACCTCGGCCAGGTGGTCCCGTTCGTCGACGCGAACCTGCGCACGATCGCGTCCCGCGAGGGCAGGGCGATCTCCGGGCATTCGATGGGCGGCTTCGGCGCGATGCACTACGCGGAGCGCAGGCCGGAGCTGTTCGCCTACGCCGGTAGCTTCTCCGGCGGGCTCGACCTGCTGAACCAGGCGCAGCGGGCGGCCGTGGTGGCCACCACGCAGCTGCCCGGCAGCGGCACGCCGACGGTGGCGCCGGACGCCATCTTCGGGGTCCCGGTGTGGCCGCTGGACACGGTGTGGAACGCCGAAAGCCCGGCGCAGCACGTGCGGTCGCTGCGTGGCATGGGCGTGGCGCTGTACACCGGCAACGGCGGGAACCTGGCCGAAAACCCGGTGCAGGCCGTGACCGAAAGCGTGGCGCGTGACACCAACCTGGTAACGCGGGACAACCTGGCCGCCGCCGGGATCCCGCACACGTTCGTCGACTACGGCGACGGCAGCACCTGGGCCGAAGGCTGCAACGGCAAGCACGCGCAGCCCGCGTGCCTGAAGGCCGACATGAAGCACTTCACCGGGTTGCTGATGGCGGGCCTGGCCCATCCGTGACCGCCTGGCGGGCCGCGTTTGAAGCGCGGCCCGCCGGGTAGGCGCGTGGGGTAACCGAGGCAGGAGGGAGCAAGGACATGCCCGGTCGCGAAGACCTGCCCAGCACCTTGCGGCGATCCCCGCGCAAGGCCCAGGACACCTGGGTGAAGGCCCACGATTCCGCGCTGCGCACCTACGGCCCCGGCCGTCGCGCGCAGCAGACCGCGTTCTCCGCGCTGAAGCACGGCTTCGAAAAGGTCGGTGACCACTGGGAGCCGAAACAGGGGCGCGGCCCGTCCGACCCGCAGGCGGCGGGCGGCGCCGGGCAGCCCCCCCGGCCGACGCACGGCGGCGTGGACGCCAACGCCAGCAAAACCCATCTCTACGAACGCGCCCGCCAGCTAGGCATTCCCGGGCGGTCACGCATGTCCAAAGAGGACCTGGTGCACGCGCTCGAAAAGAGCAGCCGCCGCGAAACCGCGAAGGCGCGCGGCTGAGGCGGCCTAGCGAAGTCCACGGCCGAGGTGGACTCGGCCGTGGTGCTCGACGCGGTCGCCCAGCAGCGCCGCGACCGCGGCCTGCCCGCGACTCGAGCGATCACAAGCGGTCTCGATCGGTCACGAGCGGGCCAGCTCGGCCAGGTGCGGTGCCAGTTCCCCGGCGGCGAGATCCGGCCGCCCGCCCGGCCGCGCGACGGTGGCTCCCGAAGCGGCCACCGCCAGCGCGGCCGCCTTGTGCGGTCCGGCGCCGCGGGTGAGCGCGAAGGTGAGCGCGGCGACCATGGCGTCACCACCGCCCGTGGTGTCGACGGGCCGTCCGCCGGTCAGCGGCAGCACCACTTCCCCGTCGGGCCAGACGAACGCGTTGCCGTCCTGGCCCGCTTCGAGCACCACCAGCGAAGGGCCTTGGTCGAGCAGTTCACGTCCGGCACGCAGGGCCGCTTCGGCTGAATCCAGCTGGTAACCGGTCAGCAGCTCGCCTTCGCGCTGGTCGACGCGCAGCACGTCGGCCGACGCCAGCAGCGCCCTGGTGTTGTCGGCGGGTGCGCCATCGAGCACCACGCGCCCGTTGGCCATGCGCGCGGCGGCCAGCGCGGCGTCGGAGGGTTGCTGGAGCTGCACGACCACGGAGGAAGCCGCGGTCAGCGTGGGCGCGGCGGCCTGGATGTCGTCCTCGGTCAGCTTCTCGGGCAGGTGTTCCAGGTAGCGCCAGTGGCCGTCTTCGGTGAGCAGTTCGACGATCAGCCCGGTCTCGGCGCCGGGGCGGCGGACGACGCACCTGGTGTCGATGCCGTCGGCCTGCGCACGAGCGAGCACGTCGTCGGCGACGCGGTCGTCACCGACCACCCCGATCAAGCTCACCGCCGCACTCAGCTGCGCCAGCGCGACCGCGATGTTGGCGCCCTTGCCGCCCAGCATCTCCTGCCGCCGGCCGACTTCGGCGGAACCGTGTGGTGGTGGCAGTTCCGGGACGTGCAGCACCAGATCGCGGCCGACCTGCCCGGCTACCACCACTTCGGGAGCACGTTCGTCCACGTTCGCGCGGTTACCCATCGGCGCTTGCCGGAAACGGAGGTTTGCCAGCCGGCACACCGGGTACCGCGTGGTCATGACTTCTTCCGAGCCCGAAGAGCCCGATCGCACCACCGACCGGGAACTGAGCGGCGCCGATGAGCTGTCGCCGGAGGCCCAGCGGGAGCTGGCCAACCGCGAGGCACACCGAACCCGGGAGGAACCACCCGGCTGAAAACGGGAGGAACCACCCGGCCGGAAGACCGGAATGGCGCCGGCGGCCTCGCCCCGGGCGCCGAGCTGCCGTTCCCGCGCAGGGTGGCTCGTCAGGCAGGTGTCGCACGGACCAGCCTGACGAGCCACCCGCCCTTGCGTCACCACTCCGGTGTCACCGCTCTGGTGGTGGCTCCCCGAAGTCCTCGGCGGTGACGTCGTCGAGCTGGCTGCGGAAGTCCGCGACCTCCTGCTCCACCTCCGGCCCGGCCTCGTCCTCATCGACCAGGTCGAGTTCCACCGAAGCCACCCCGAGCACCGACTCGGGCACTTCGAGCGGCGCCCCCGCCCGGACGCCGATGGCCACCGCGTCGCTGGGCCGCGCCGAGACGTGCACCCCGTCGCTCAGCACCAGGTCGGCGAAGAACACGCCCGCCTCCAGCGCGGTCACCTCGACCCGCTGCACCCGGCCGCCGAAGGACTCGATCACCTGCCCGATCAGCTCGATCGTGTCCGGCCGCGGGTGCTCGACGCGCTGGCAGGCCGCGATCAGCGCGGTCGCCTCCGGCGCCCCGATCGACACGGCCAGCCACCGCCGCCTGCCCTCGATCTCCCGCAGCAGCATCACCGGTGCCTCGTCCGGCGGCAGCAGGGCCACCCCGTGCACCTTCACCTGAACCAACGCACTCCACCCGCTTCCTGCCAGACCGGCGGGCCGCTCCACGGCCCCGCTGGGCCCCGGTTACCCGCGTGACCGGGCGGGCAACCATCCGGCTTCGGTCCTAAGTGGACGAAGCTGGCCGGGTTCACGCAGCGTGCGGATCGCCAGCCAGCCCAGTGCGGGCAGCACGATCAGGGGCATGAGGGCCACCTGCAACGTGGTGTGATCGGCGAGCGTGCCGAGCGCGGGGCTGGCGAGGCCGCCGACGCTCACCGTCAGCCCGAGCGTGACCCCGCCCGCCGTGCCGACCCTGCCCGGCAGGTAGTCCTGCGCGAGCGTGATCTGCAGCGAAAACGGGACGTACAACCCCGCGGAAGTCAGCACGGTGAAGACGTAGAACAGCGGCCCCGGCACAAAAACCACGCCCGCGAGCGCGCCGATGGTGCCCAGGCACGACCACCGCACCACGGTGACGCGGTCCCAGCGGTCCGCCAGCCTGCTGCCCAGCAGCGTGCCCACCGCCCCGCCGAGGTAGAGCAGGAACAACGCCACGCTGCCCGCCCTCGCACCGCCGCCGGCCCGCTGCTGCGCGTACAGCGCGATGAACGTGCCCAGCCCGACAAAAACGATCGACCGGCAGACCACGGCCGCGGACAACCGCAGGAACGAGCGCCAGTCGTCGGTCCCGCCGCACGCCGCCGATTCACCGGTCCGCGCCGGGCGGTGCAGTGCGCGCAGCACGGGCAGGCACAGCACGCTGCCCACGAGCGCGGGCACCACCAGCAGCGGTGACCACCGCAGCCCGCCGATGCCCACCACCACGGCGACCAGAAGGGGCGCGACCGCAAAACCGAGGTTCCCGCCGAGCGAGAACCACCCCATCGCGGTGTGCCTGCCGGCGCTGGCGATCCGCGCCACCCTGGCGGCTTCCGGGTGGTACGCGGCCACGCCGATGCCCGACACCGCCACAAAAACCAGCGTCCACGCGTAGGAACCCAGTACCCCGCTGAGCGCCACGCCCAGCCCGCCGAGGAACGTGCTCACCGGCAGCAGCCACGGCATCGCCCACCGGTCGGTCAGCGCCCCGAACAGCGGCTGCGCCACCGAAGACAGCAGCGACGCCGCGAGCACGATGCCCGACGCCGCCGCGTACCCGTACGCGCGCTCGGCGACAAAAAACGGCACCAGCGCGGCCACCGAGCCCTGGTACACGTCCACGCAGGCGTGCCCGGCCGACAGCAGGATGATCGACTTGTTCCGCACCCGGTCATGCTCGCCGCCGGAGCCGGTGTCGCACTTCCGATAAAATGCCATTTTATGACGGAAATCCGCCACCTGCCCGGCGCGCCCACCCGGGTGCAGTCGCTGGCCGCGGGTGCCGGGATCAGCGCGCACCGGCACGACGAGCACCAGATCGTGTACGCGGCCCGCGGCGTGTTGGCGATCACCACCGACCGGGGTTCGTGGGTCGCCCCGGCCACCCGCGCCATCTGGGTGCCCGCCGGGACCGTGCACGCCCACCACGCACACGGCGAACTCGAACTCCACCTGGTCGGCCTGCCCGACAACCCGCTGGGCCTGACCGCGCCGAGCGTGCTGGACGTCGGGCCGCTGCTGCGGGAGCTGATCCTCGCCTACACCCGGCCGCCGCGTGAAGACACGCCGGAACGGCGTCGGCTGCGGGCCGTGCTGCTCGACCAGCTCCGCGCCTCACCCCAGCAGCCGGTGCACCTGCCCAGCCCCACCGATCCCCGGCTGCGCGAGGTGTGCGCGCTGCTGCGTGCCGACCCGGCCGACAACCGGACGCTGGCCACGCTCGGCACGCAGGTCGGCGCGTCGGAGCGCACGCTGACCCGGCTCTTCAAAGCCGATCTCGGCATGACCTTCCCGCAGTGGCGCACCCAGCTGCGGCTCTACCACGCGCTGGTGCTGCTGGCCGAGCACACGCCGGTGACCACCGTGGCGCACGCCTGCGGCTGGTCGTCCACCAGCGCGTTCATCGACGTCTTCCGCCGCGCCTTCGGCCACACGCCGGGCACGCACGGACGGTCTCAAGTGGACTCACGCCGCGCGTAGTGCGCCCGCGCCTTGGCCCGGTTGCCGCAGCGGGCCATCGAGCACCACTGCCGGTTGCGCCGCGGTGACGCGTCGAGAAAGCGCAGCCCGCACCGGTCCGACGCGCAGATCCGGACCAGCTCACCGGCCACCACCACGTCGATCGTGTCGGCGGCCAGCTCGCCGAGCACCGCGGCGACCGGGCCCGCCGCCGAGCGGCGCGCGCACCGCGGGCCGTCGGCGCCGATCCGCAGCTGCGGCACCGGCGCGGTCGTCGCGACGTCGTTGACCAGTCGCACGTCCGCGGGTCGTGTGCCGCCGCGGGTGAGCCTGTCGATGGCCTCGCGCAACCGCACCGCGAGCGCCAGCTGGTCGGCCGTGACACGCGGGCGGCGTTCCACGTGCCCGGCCGCCACCAGCCACTCCCCCAGCGCGGCCGGTGAGGTCAGCAGCTCACGCCCGCCGAGGTGCCGGTCACGGCGGGTGTTGACCAGGTCGAGGCAGGGCCGGCCACCGTCGAAGATCCAGTCCACCGCTTGATTCTAACCGGTTCATATGGTTAGAACGACAGCATGGAGTCGAAGATGGCCACGGTGAACGGGATTCGAGTGCACTACCGGCAGGCCGGGGACGGGCCACCGGTGGTGCTGCTGCACGGCTGGCCGCAGACCTCCTACTGCTGGCACAAGATCTTCGGGGCGCTGGCCGAGCACCACACCGTCATCGCACCCGACCTGCGTGGTTACGGGCTGACGGACAAGCCACGCACCGGCTTCGACAAGCGGACCATGGCCGCCGACATGGCGGAACTGGTGCGGCACCTGGGTTTCGAGCGGGTCAGCGTGGTCGGGCACGACCGCGGCGGCCGGGTGGCGCACCGCTGGGCGCTGGACCGCCCGGACGAGGTGGCCAGGCTCGCCGTGCTGGACATCATCCCGACCAGGGAGATGTGGCGGCGGATCGACGCGCGCACCGCGCGGGGTTACTGGCACTGGCTGTTCCACCTGCAGCCGGACCTGCCGGAACTGCTGGCGGGGCAGAACATCGCCGCCTACCTCGGCTACTTCTTCGAGCGCTGGACCTACCAGCGCCAGGGCCTCGACGCCGCCGGCGAGTACGTCCGAGCGTTCTCCGCGCCCGGCGCGCTGCGGGCCGGGTTCGACGACTACCGCGCGTCCTTCCCGGACGACGACGAGCACGACGAAGCCGACGCCGGACGCAAGCTGACCATGCCCGTGCTGGCGATGTGGGGCGAGGCCGGGCTGCTCGGCACGCTGCCCGCGCTGGAGATCTGGCGCGACTACGCCGAGGACGTGACGGGCGCCGGAATCGCCGAATGCGGGCACTTCCTGGCCGAGGAGCAGCCCGCCGTGGTCGCCGCGCGGTTGCTGGAGTTCCTGCGCTAGCACCCGGGTGGTATTACTATACCGCTCATGCTAGCGTGGCCGGTATAACTATACCGACACCTGACGTGAGGTTTTTGTGATCGAACTGAAGACGCCGGCGGAGATCCAGCGCATGCACGTGGCCGGGCGCTTCGTCGCCGAGGTGCTGTCCGAGGTGGGACGGCTCGCCGACGTGGGCGTCAACCTGCTGGAGCTGGAGCACCACGTGCGCGGCATGATCCGGCAGCGGGGCGCGGAGTCGTGTTACTGGGACTACGCGCCGTCGTTCGGCAAGGGCCCGTTCCGCAACGTCATCTGCCTGTCGGTCAACGACGCCGTGCTGCACGGCCTGCCCCACGACTACACCCTGCGCGACGGGGACGTGCTCACCGCGGACATCGCGGTCAGCATCGACGGCTGGGCGGCCGACTCGGCGCGCACGGTCATCGTCGGCACGGCGGCCGAGGAGGACCTGCGGCTCATCCGCGCCACCGAGGAAGCACTGGAAGCGGCGATCGAGGCGGCGCGCCCCGGCAACCGCCTCGGCGACATCTCGGCGGCGATCGGGGCGGTGGCGCAGGCCTATGGTTATCCGGTCAACACCGAGTTCGGCGGGCACGGCATCGGCCGCACCATGCACGAGGACCTGCACATCCCCAACAAGGGCAAGCCGGGCCGCGGCCTGAAACTGCGGCCGGGCCTGACACTCGCGCTCGAACCGTGGTTCGCGCGCACCACCGACAAGATCGTCTACGACCCCGACGGCTGGACCATCCGCTCGGCCGACGGCTCACGCACGGCCCACTCGGAGCACACCGTCGCCATCACCGAGGACGGCCCCCTGGTGCTCACCCGGCGCGCCCCCGAGCACACCGCCGCGAACGGCGCCGCCGGAACCCTGTCCACAAAGGACGCCTAACTCGCGCTTCCGCTCCGCGGCGTGTCACGAATGTGGCTTTCGAGACGTTTTTCGTCTCGAAAGCCACATTCGTGACATCGGCTGGGCACTGGCGGCGAGGGATCACTCCGGCCGGTTGGTGTCCGGGATTTCGATGCTGATCGGCTTGGCCTCGGACAGGAACAGCAGCGCCGCCTTGCGCAGGAACTCGTCGAACATCCAGTAGGCCTTGGGCGCCAAGGGCAACGGCAGCAGCCCTTCGCGAACCGCGATGAACGGCTCCCACGCCACGTCGAGCAGCGAGTCCCACAGCGGCTCGCGGTCGATGTTCAGCCAGTCCGCGATCTGGTCACCGAGCATGAACCGGGTGAACGCGCCGAGAATGGGCTTGCTGAGAATGCCGCCGTCGACCTCGGCGCCGAGGTTGAGCAGGATGTCGGCGAGGTCGATGCCCTCCGGCGTGGGGGCCAGTACCGGGTCGAGCACCTGCTTGGCCTGCGAGTTGGCTTCCGCCCACGACGCCGGGATGTATTCGTCCTTGATCCCGAGCATGTGCGCGCCCAGCTGCCACGAGTGCAGGAACGCGGTGGACTCCCCGGCCGGGATGGGCACCTTCCACGCGGTCATCTTCTGCATCACCGTGGTCGGCAGGCTGTGCCAGGTGACCATCATGTCGGCCTGGCTGATCGGGATGTCCTCGTCGGCCACGCCCGGCCAGTGCGGCGACTGCGGCAGCAGGTGCCGCACCGCCGCGTGCACCAGGCGGGTCTTCACGCAGGTCACGATCATCTCGCCGTCGGGCGCGTAGGCGTTGCGGGTGCCGATGTCGTAGCCGAGCTTGGCGGTCTTGGAGATGCGGTCCTTCATGTCCGCGCCGCCCTGCGAGTAGTAGACCGCGCGTGCTTCCTTCGGGATGACCGTGCTCATCATGCCGCTGGCCAGGCCGTACAACACGCCCAGGTACAGCCCGCGCTTCTCGTTGAACTCGTAGGCGGTGGCGAGCTTGCCGTGGTCGGCCCACGGGGGCAGCTGCCTGGCCTGCTCCATGAACTCACGCAGGTCCGCGGGCAGCCCGGCGGGCAGCGGCTGGCCGTTCTTGGTCCAGGTCCGCAGCAGCTGGTTGACCGCGGCCACGTCACCCCGGTCGAGCAGGTCCGCCACCAGCGGGTCGGCTTCGGGATCCCACACCCACCGCGGATCGGTGCCCGCGCCGGTGCCGGCCACCGAGCCCTTGGCCGACCACGTCCACGGCACCGCCTGCGCGGGGCTGGCCAGACTGAGCGCCCCGAGTGCGCCCAGCGCTCCGCCCGCCTTCAACACGCTGCGCCTGCTGTGCTTGTCCATGCCGTCGCTCCTCCGCGTCGAGGTCGCACACCATGCTGATACGATGAAACACGTTAAGAATCTGTGTATCATGAGACCACAGTGAGCAGGTCGGCACAAGACCCGGCGGGCAGGGGGCAGGCATGGAACCGGCGTTGTCGGGCTTGCTGTCGAGCGACTCGGAATCGGTGCTGGAGCGGGCATATCTCGACGCCGTCGAGCGCGTAGACGACACGGACGAAACCCGCGCCCGGATTCTCGACGCGGCCTACGCGCAGTTCGCCAGGACGGGCATCCAGCGGTCCACAATGGAGGATGTGGCCCGGCGGGCCGGCGTTTCCCGGATCACCGTCTACCGGCGGTTCGCGGGCAAGGACGTGCTCGTCGAGCACGTGGTGCGCCGCGAGTTCCGGCGCTACTTCGACCGGTTCCTCGCCGACATCGAACGGGCCGAGACCGTGGCCGACCGCGTGGTGCTCGGCTTTGTCAGCTCCCTGCGCGCCATCCGGGGCAATCCGCTGATCGGCGGGCTGATCGACGTCGAACCGGACCTGCTGGTGGCCTCGATGATCAGCGACGGCGGGCGGACGCTCGCCGTGGTGCGGCAGTTCGTGGCCGGTCAGCTGCGCCGCGAGCAGCACGCCGGTACCGTGCCCGCCGACCTGGACGTCGAGCTGGCGGCCGAGCTGATGGTCCGCGTCTCCGCCTCCTTCCTGGTGATCCCGAGCCACGTGGTCGACATCTCCGACGACGCGCAACTGGCCGAGGTGGCGCGGACGTTCCTGGTGCCGCTGCTGGAACCGGTCACATCCCGGCCGCCCCCGCCCTGATCGCGTCGCGGATGCGGGAGTAGGTGCCGCAGCGGCAGATGTTGCGCAGGCCGTCCAGATCGGCGTCGGTGACCTGCCTGCCTTCGGCCGCGACGCGGCGCACCAGCGCCACCGCCGCCATGATCTGCCCCGGCTGGCAGTAGCCGCACTGGGCCACGTCGTGGTCGAGCCACGCCCGCTGCATCGGGTGCAGTTCCTCGCCGACGGTGGCCGGAAGCCCTTCGATGGTGGTCACCTCGTCGTCGGGCCCGAGATCGCCGACCGGGATGGCACACGGGTTGACGGCCTGGCCGTTGACGTGGCTGGTGCAGGCCTTGCACACGTTGATGCCGCACCCGTACTTGGGGCCGGTGATGCCGAGGAGGTCGCGCAGCACCCACAACAGGCGGACGTTGCCATTGACATCGACGGTGACCTGCTCACCATTCACCCGGAAAGTGTGCTGGGGCAATCCAACCTCCTTGACTTGGTGATCTCGCCCAACGCAGGTGCGCCCGGTGAGGTCGCGCCGGTGTTTGGGGTGGTCGCGGCGACGGCCCCCGAGGCCGCGGCCGCGACCGCCCCAAACACCGGCTCAAAGGCGGCCTCACCACGTCTCGGCGGAGCCGAGACCGAAAACACTGTGCTGGGGCATCAGTTTCCTTTGCTCAGTCCGTCCACTGGAGACTCCGGAATTGGGGGCACGGTGGGTTTCGGCTCGAAGGAAAGCGTGCCGTGGTTGATCGGGAAGCTGGTCGGCATGGTGCCGGTGGCGCGGCCGTAGGCGCACGCGACCGCGGCCATCGAGGCGGCGACGCCGAGTTCCCCCGCACCGCCCGGCCGGTCCGAGTTGCTCGGCATGACGATGATCTCCAGCTCGGGCGGGGTGTTCCACTGCCGCGTGTAGAAGTAGTTGTCCCAGCTGGCTTCCAGGAAGTACCCGTCACGCAGGTGCAGGCTCGCGGTCAGCGCCAGCGCGATGCCATCCGATATGCCGCCCATCATCTGCGCCTCGAGCCCGCGCGGGTTCACCACCAGCCCGGCGTCCACGGCGAAGACCACCTTGGTCACCCGCGGCCCGCCCACGCCGTCGCGAATGGGCCGGTTGACCGTCTCCGGACGGCAGTCGATCTCCACCAGCGCGGCGCTGACCGACTTGTACTCCGCGTGGAACGCGATGCCCTGCGCGGTCCCGGCGGGCATCGCCCTCCCCCACCGGCCTGCCTCCGCGACCTTGTCCAGCACCGCCCGGGAACGGGCGTCCCGCAGGAACTCGCGGCGGAAACCACCCGGATCCTTGCCCATGCGCGCCGCCAGCCGGTCCACGATCAGCTCGCGGGCACACGTGACGTCCGGCGAATAGACGTTGCGCATGCTGCCGGTGTTGAACCCCTTGTCCGTCTCGGCCAGCAACCGCGTGCTGATCCCGAAGTCGTACGACATCACCTGGCTGAGCTGGAAGAACGTCTCGGAGAACCCGATGTCGCCCACCGGCAGCCGCGCGGCGGTGGCGGTGATGATCTCGCCGAGTCCGTGCCCCAGATCGGTGGCGACGCTGGTGTGCCGCTGGTGGTAGCTCAGCACCGTGTCACCCAGGTACGAGGCACGCACCCGGGAAATGGCCATCGGATGGGTGCGGCCCTGCCGCGAATCGTCGGCGCGGTGCCACATCAGCTTGACCGGCTTGCCGACCTTCCGCGACACCTCCGCCGCTTCGAGCGCGGCGTCGAAGAACAGCTTGCGCCCGAAGGAACCACCGCCCTCCACGACGTGCACGGTGACCGCGGACAGCGGCAGGCCGAGCTTCGCCGCGATGGTCTGCTGGGCCACGATCGGCGACTTCAGCGACGCCCAGATCTCCGCGCGCCCGGCCCGCACGTCGGCGACGGCGCAGTTGGGTTCCAGCGCGCTGTTGCCGCGGAAATGGAAGGTGAACCGGGCTTCCACCGTCGGCGCCGGGGTCGGCAGGCCGATCGGCAGCTCCGCGCGCTCCAGTTCCCGGAGCACCGACTCGTCGGATTTCCCTTCCGCCGTACCGGGTTTCCACGACACACGCAGCGCACGCACGCCGTCGATGCACTGCCCGAAGGTCTCGGCGCGCACCGCCACCCCGGTGGAGATCACCACCACGTCGGTGATCCCGGGCATGGCACGCACTTCGGCGAGGTTCGCCACCGACCCCACCTGGCCGTTGATGGTCGGCGGCCGGCACACCATGGCCGGTTTCGCGCCCGGCACGTCGAGGTCCATCGCGAACTTCTTGCGCCCGGTCACCGCGGCCAGCGCGTCGATCCGGTTGTGCGGCTTGCCGATCACCGTGAAGCTCTCGCGCGCCGCCAGCTCCACCGGCACCTGCTGGGTCCGGCTGCTCGCCGCTTTCCCCGACAGGGCACCGATCTCCACTCGCCTGCCGGATGGATGGGTGATCACTCCGCCGGTCATCGACAGCTCACCCACCGCCGAGCCGAATTCCCGCGCGGCCGCGACCAGCAGCCGCTGCCGTGCCAGCGCGGCGGCGACCCGGATCGGCGTGTAGGTCGCGATCGTGGTGTTCGACCCGCCGGTCAGCTGGTTGAACACCAGTTCCGGCCGCGCGTCGGCGAGCGAAACTCGCACCCGGTCCACCGGCACGGCCAGTTCCTCGGCGATCAGCATCGCCGTGGAGGTGGTGATGCCCTGCCCCACCTCCGCGCGCGGCAAGGCGAACGACACCGTGCCGTCCGGTTCGACCTCGACCGAGACCAGCGCCGCGGTCGGCAGTGCCGCCAGGGTCATCATGTCGTTGAGGTCGACCACGTCGGTGATCTCGGGCGACGGCAGCTGCGCGCCGGCCGGCCGTGCCACGCCGATTTCCGCGGCGGTCACCAGGGCCGGCGCGGCCAGCACGTAACCGAGGAACCGCCGCCGCCCGAGCCACCCGGCCGTCCCGCTGGTCTCCACCACCGCCTCAGCCGGGCCGGTTGCCGGTCGGGATGACGATCTTCGTTTCCTGTCCCTTGGTGAGGTAGAAGAGAATGTACTGCCGCAGCGCCTCGTCGACGGTCCACGCGATCTCGGGCACCAGCGGCAGCGGCACCAGCCCCTCGCGGAACTTCACCAGCACCGGCCACACGGTCCGGATCGTCTGCTCCCAGAACGGTTCACGCGGGATCTCGTCCCAGTCGGCCACCTGCTCGCCGACCAGGAACCGGGCCAGCGCGTTGCACAGCGGCCTGCTGATGCTGGCCGGGCTGGTCTGCTCGGCGAGCTGGCCCAGCAGGATGTCGGTCAGCTCGACGCCTTCGCGGGTGGGGCCCATGTTCGGCGGCAGCACCTGGTCGGACTGCGCGTTGGCGGCGGCCCAGTCGGCCGGGATGTACTCGTCGGAAATGCCCAGCATGTGCGCGGTGACCTGCCAGACGTGCAGGTAGGCGGCCTTGTCCGCGGCGCTCATCGGGATCTTCCACTCGATCAGCTTGCGCATCGCGTAGGTCGGCAGCGTGTGCCAGGTGACCAGCATGTCCTCCTGGCTGATCGGGATGTCCCCCGACCAGTGCGGTGACTGCGGCAGCAGGTGCCGCACGGCCGCGTGCACCAGCCGCGTCTTCACCGCGTTGACCATGCAGGTGCCGTCGGGCCGGTAGGCGTTCAGTGCGCCCACGGCGAAGCCGAGAATGCTCGTCTTCGCGACGCGGTCCTCCATGTCCGCGCCACCGGCCGAGTAGTAGACCGAGCGGGCTTCCTTGGGAATGGCGGTGCTGAGCATGCCGCCGCCGACCCCGTTGAGCAGGTTGAGGTACAGCCCGCGCGACTTGTTGAACTCGGCGGCCGTTTCCAGCTTCCCGCGGTCGGCCCACGACGGCAGCTGCCGCGCCTTTTCGATGAACGCCCGCAGGTCGGCGGGCAACCCGCCGGGCAACGGCTGGTCGTTGCGGTTCCAGTTCCACAGCAGGTTGTTGACCAGTTCCACCTCACCGCGTTCGAACAACGCGGCGACCACCGGATCGGCCTCCTCGTCCCACACCCACCGCGGATCCGCGCCCGCTCCGGCACCCGCCACCGATCCGCTGGGGGCCCACGTCCAGGCCCCCGCGGCCCGGGCGGGAACGGCCATGCCGAGCACCCCGAGCGCACCGAGGGCCCCACCCGACACCAGCATCCTGCGCCTGTTCAGCTCCGCCATCGCCTGACTCCTCCTTGAGCCCCCGACATCGGTGATATCCTGATACTTACCACGTAGCTGTGTATCATCACAAGGGCGTGGCCCGGGACCGATCCCCGCGATGACCGCTACCTTCCCGGCGTGGCCAAGGAAAACGTGAGCGACCTGATCGAACACCTCGAGTACTGGCGCACCGGCGAAGACGGCGGCGAAAGCCTGCGCGACGAGGCGATCGCCGCGCTGAAGGCACGCGGGCCGAAGGTGGTCCCCGTGCTCGTCAAGCGGCTCGAAGGCCTGCTCGGCACCCCGCCGGGCCACCGCCACGAACTCAAGGGCGGCCTCGTCGAGGCGCTGCACCGGCTCGGAGACCGGCGGGCCGGTCCGGTGCTCACCGCGTCCCTCGCCGACGACGCCTGCGCCTGGGGCGCTGCGCTGGCGCTCAAGGACATCCACCACCAGGGCGCGGTGCCCGCGCTGCTGGACGCGCTTGCGCGAGCCGTGCCGAACGGCTCGATGGTCGGCGACTACCTCGACACGCTGCGGAGCTACCAGGTTTCCCCGGCGAAGGTGGAAAACCGGTTCCACGCCGAGGTTTCCCCGCAGGGCCGGGCGAACCTGATGGAGGTGCTCGCCGGGCTGGCGGCCGACGGCGCCGTCGACGCTTCGACCTTCGCCCGGGCGGCCGGTGATCCGACACGGGAAGTGCGCTGGGCGGTGGCCGACGGGCTGCTGGCTTCGTGGCGCGGGCCCGATCCGGACGCCGAAGAGGCGTTGCTCCTGCTCGCGCTGGACGAGGAGGAATCGGTCAGCTGGCGGGCCGTGCGGGCGCTGGAAAAGATCAGGAACGGCCCCGATACCGGAGACGGGATCCTCCCCCACTACCTGCTGACCCCGTCCATCTACGCCTCCGCGATCAGGCAGGCCGCCACCAGGCAGGAAAGTGAACGCGCCCCGGCGCTCGTCGCCGGGCTCGAGCGCGTCGCCCGGACGCAACCCGTTGCCACCCAAGGCATCCGGGAGGTGATCACCCGCGTTCCGGAACCGCCCGTGGTCGAGTTGTACGTCGCGCTGGAGCTGCTTCCGCCCCTGAAAGCCAGGCTCACGCGGGACGATCCGATGGGGTTGCTGCGGCCGCTGCACACGTTGTCGTCACACGCCGACGCCGGTGTCGCCCGCCGCGCGAAAGCCGCCCTGCGCAGCGGCAACCTGCTGTTCAGCCAGATGGTGCGGGAGGACGGCGCGCTCGCCGAGGAGGCCACCGGGATCTTCGAGGCGGTCGCGGGCGCGAACGACCGGGCCCGGTTCGAGCGGTATGCGGAGTCCCGGCCGCAGCCGCCCCGCCCGAAACGGCGGCTGCTGTTCTGGCGGCGCTGACCGGCGAAGGTACTAGAAGGCGCGGTCGGCGACGTGCCGCCGCCGTTCCAGGCCCATCGTCCACGCCACGCCGAAGGCGACCAGCGCCAGCAGCGTGCCGTCCACCAGGCCCTTGAACTCGCCCATCACCACCGCGGTCGCGGCCCCGACCACCGCGAGCACCACGCCGGGTGCCCGCCGCCGCGCGGCCAGCGGCAGCAACTGCGCGGTGGCCGCCAGCACCGCCTGCCAGCTGCCGGTGCCCAGCCCGCTGGCCCAGCACAGCAGCGCGACCAGCGCGATCATGCCGAGGTCCAGGCGGGCGCGCAGCTGGGTGAGCATGCGCGGAACAGTAGAGTGATCACCATGGTTCGTGTCGCCGTGGTCGACGACCACGCGCTGGTCCGGGAAGGACTGGCGATGGTGCTGCGCAGTGCGCCGGGGGCGCGGAACTGCTCGACCTGCTCGGCACCACCGGCGAACCGGCCGACGTGGTCCCGCGCGGGACTGTCCAATCGCGACATCGCGGACCGGCTCGGGTTGGCCGAGCGCACGGTCAAGGTGCACGTCGGCAACGTGCTGGCCAAGCTCGGCGTGACCAGCCGGACGCAGGCCGTGTTGCGCGCGGGCGAGTTGCCCGGCACCGAACCGGGCGAAACGCACCCCGCGCGGCCCGGCGGCGTGGCAGGTTGGCGGTCATGACCCCTGACGACGTCCGGAACACGGTTTTCTCGAAGCCCTCGTTCGGCAGGCGCGGCTACGACGAGGACGCGGTCGACGCCTTCCTCGACCGCATCGAGCAGACCCTGCGCGGTGCCGACCACCTCACCCCCGCGGACGTGCGGAACGTCGCGTTCGCCAAGGCGTCCCGCGGGCGGCGCGGTTACGTCGAGGACGAAGTGGACGCTTTCCTCGACCTGGCCGAGCAGGCGCTCGCCCACCGCGAAACCCCGCCGGGACCGCAGCTCGCCCCGCCGCTGGACCAGCCGCGCAAGCGCTGGTGGCAGGGCGGCTGACCCCGGATTCGCCTGATCGGACAAGGAGTTCCCGACGTGGCCAGTAAGTTCACCGAGCTAGCCGTCGACTGCGCGGACCCCCGAGCGCTCGCCCGGTTCTGGTGCGCGGTCCTCGACTACGAGGTGCAGGAAGAGCAGGACGAGTTCATCACCATCGGCTCGCCCGCGGTGCCCGAGGGCCGGAAGCGCCCCGGCCCGGTGCCGCCGACGCTGACCTTCGCGCGCGTGCCGGAGGGCAAGACCGTCAAGAACCGGCTGCACATCGACGTCAACGCCACCGACCGCGAGCAGCACGAAGAGGTCCAGCGGCTGCTCGACCTGGGCGCGCGCTACGCCGACGTCGGCCAAGGCGACGAAAGCTGGGTTGTCCTCACCGACCCGGAGGGATAGCTTCACATGTGACACTGTTTAAATGGATTCAACACCACCCCGACTGAACGACCATAACTCCAGCTCAGCGCCTTGCAGGGCCGCCGCTGCCCCGTCCGGGGAGGGCCGCCGTGGGTAAGCTGGTTGGGATCTACCTCCGGATCAGCGACGACCGTGAAGGTCGCGAGCTGGGCGTCGAGCGCCAGGAACAGGACTGCCGGAAGCTCGCGGCGAGCGAGGGCGACACGGTGGTCGACATCTACAAGGACAACGACATCGGGGCGTCGACCCGATCGAAGAAGCCACGTCCTGACTACAAGCGGCTGCTGGCCGACGCCAAGCGTGGCCGCATTCAGAAGATCACCTCCTACACCTCGAACCGGCTGACTCGTCGCCCGCGCGAGCATGAAGGTCAGATCGAACTCGCCGAGACCTACGGGACTGAGTTCCGGTACGTCGCGTCGCCAAGCTTCGACCTGAACACCGCCGCTGGCCGCCGGATCGCTCGCATCCTGGCTGCCAACGACGCAGGCGAAGCCGAGGACATCAGCGAACGCGTGTGCCGGGAGAAGCTACAGGCCCTCGAACGCGGCGAGTGGATCGGCGGCGCGCGTCCCTTCGGTTACCAGGGGACGATCCGGGACGCCTACGGCAACGTGATCAACCGCGAAGAGGTCGGCATCAAGGTCATCGAGCACGAGGCGGCGATGATCAAGGATGCCGTGCAGCGGGTGATCTCCGGCGAGAGCCTGTACGCGATCTGCCAGCGGTGGACCGCGTCGGGCGTGCCGACACCGCGCGGATCGGCACGCTGGTACCCGGCCACGCTCAAGCGCATCCTGACCCGACCGCGCAATGCGGGGTTGATGGAGCACCGCGGCGTCGTGCTGGAGAACGTGAAGGCCATCTGGCCGTCGATCATCACCGACGACGAGTACCTGGCCGTCCGCTCGATCCTGCTCGACAACGAGCACCGGACAAGCTACCGGGGTAGCCGGTCGCTCAAGTGGCTGGGCACGAACCTCTACCGCTGCGACGTGTGCTCCGACCTCATGCGCTCGGCCGGGATCTCCTCGTCGGGTTCCGGCGGCGAGAAGCACGCGGCGTACCGCTGCAAGCATGGTCTCCACCTTGCCGTTCGGGCCGCTCCCATCGACTCCATCGTGAACACCTATGTCTGCGCGCGGCTCATCAAGCACGGAGCGAACCTGATCGAGGTGCCCGACGGAGACGCCGTGGACCTCCGAACTCAGGCGACCTCGCTCCGAACGCGCATCAGGGAGCTGGAGGACATGTTGGGCGACGGCGAGCTATCGCGTGCGGCCTTCCTGCGACAGCGGAACAAGATCATCCTCAAGCTGGACGAGGTCAACACCGACCTCGCTTCCCGGGCGTCCAGCTCGGTGCTCAGCGGAGTCGCGGACGCACCGAACCCGGCCGAAGTCTTCATGAACCCGGAGCTGACCCCCATCGAGCGCAGGCGGGCGATCGTGGACGCGCTGTGCACGGTGACGATCTTGAAGGGGAAGAAGGGACGCAAGCCCCGCCATCTGGAGGGCGACTACCGCGACCGCATCCACATCGAGAAGAAGGACGCAGCATGAGCTGGTCCGCCAGTACAGGTGGTGGCACCGAGCGCTCAGATACATCGTTCACCCCAAAGGTGACGATGGACTCGCCGCCGGAACTTGAATGATCAACTACAAGTCGAAGTGGCGAGGACGGCACCGATCAGGGGGCGTTCCGGTTTCAGGCGATGGGGAGAGGCACGAGCATGACCCTGGAGGAGAAGGTGAAGGCGTCCGCCGAGGAGCTGCGGACCTCGGGGCATCCCGAGGACGCGGAGCGCCTGGAGCGGGACATCGAGTACGTGAGCAAGGTGTGGGCGGACAGCCCCGCTGACGTCTTCCTCGCGGATGACCTCGGCGACCTGCTGGAGTGCCTGCAACGGATGCTGGCGATCCTCGGTCGTCACGTCACTGTCTGAGCAGCAGGGAGCCCCCGGCGCGATGCGTGCGCCGGGGGCTCCCTGTCCTGCATCCTGGCATGGGGCTAACCGGGAGCGTCGGGGGGCTGGCCGCTCCAGAAAGCCCGGTTAAGGCAACAGCCAGGAGAACTCCCCCTCCGGATCGTCCAGCCATACGACCTGTTCGCCGTCCGGCTTCACCGTGAGGTAGAAGCGGTCCCAGGTCGGACGGCCAGCCTCCTCCCACTGCCTGTAGCCGTCGGAGATCACGTCCCACAAGCTTGTCGGACCGGACTGGACCACCAGCCGCTCACCGTTGGCATCGGCCTTGATGTCGACGCGAGCCCACGAGCCGTCCCCGCTGGAGAAGGTGGCCTTCGACGGCTGGTGATCGCTGTCAAGCTGCATGCCATAGGTGGTGCCCTCCGGGAACTGGAGCGCCGCGAGGAACCAGACAACCGTGTTCTCCCACGCCATCGGCTCATAGTGGGTCGTCGAGTGTTCTTCGTTCCCGGAGGTGGCCGGCTGGCTCGGCCGCTGCTGCGCCCGGTCCGGGTGCCTCATCGCCATGAACGCCGCGTACCTGCCATCGAAGCGGCCGGACAGGGTGTCGCCGTTCTTGCGCAACAACACCAGATTCCCGGCCGAGACCGCGACCTTGATGTCCGCCAGGATGCGCCCGCCATCGTTCAGCTGAGCGACCCAGGCTGCCGGAATCCGCGGTACGGCCACGGTGGCGAGGATGCGGTCGTACGGAGCCCAGTCCGGCAACCCGTCAACGCCGTCGGCCTTCCGCAGCGTCGGGTGATAGCCGAGACTCGCGAGCCGTTCCTGCGCTGTGTCGATGTAGTCGATGTCGACGCTGAACAGGTTGTTCCCGTTGCCCAAGTACTCGGTGATCAAGGCGGCGTTGTAGCCGGTGCCGGTACCGATTTCGAGTACGCGGTGGAACCGCCCGATCTCCAGCAACTCCAGCATCCGCACCATCAGGCCCGGCATGCTCGACGACGAAACGGCATGACCCCGCTCGTCCACGTCGGTGATCAAGGACTTGTTCGAGTAGACGGCATCCAGACCCTCGCCAGCAGAGGTGCTGACCCGACGCCATCCTCCCTCCTGGTCCGGCTGAAAGTACTCGGGCACCAGGACATGCCTCGGAACGCTCGTGAGCGCCTTGCGCCAGCGCTCGTCAGTCAGTTTCCCGGCGGCGGCCAGCTCGTCGGCGAGCGCGATGGCGCGTGGCTCCCAGTCGGTCATGCGGTTCCTCCTGCTAGGAGATCGGCGAGCTGGTCGGTCAACGGAGCGTCAGTATGGTTTTCCAACCAGCCGTACTGGCCAGATGGGTTGATCTCCAGGAACGTCCACTCGTTCGTGGGACCGACCACGAAGTCGATCGCGCCGTACAGGAGGCCGAGGTGCTTCATCAACTGCCGCACGCCGACCTCGACGGATTCCGGTAGGTCGGTGAGCTGGTACCGCAGGCTCCGGTAGTCGGATCGGTAGTCCACGTACGCCTTCGCGCTGTGGGCGTGAATCTCGATGGCGTTGAGTTGGTCGCCAATCGCGACTACGCGGACCTCCTTCGCCTTCGACGCCCACCGCTGGAACTGGTGCATAGTCCGTTCCAGGCCGCGCATGTCCTCGAAGTCGGATGGATCGAGCAGCCTGGTGCGGGCGTACCGGCGGGTACCTTCTTCCACGAGCGAGACGCCGCCGAGCATCTTGGTAACGGTGCGTCCCCGGCGGCCGAATTCGCGGGCGGCGTCCGCCTCGTTCGTGAGGAGGGTGTCCGGCACGGTCAGCCCTGCCCGGTGGGCAGCGACGAGCTGGACCGGCTTGTACGCCGCGTCAGCTACCCGGGCGGGGTGGTTCACCCACAGGACCGGGAGCGTCGTCAGGATGCCGCCGAGGCCGTACTTGGCCTCGATGTTCGCGTGCATCCGCTCCGTGGGCGTCATCTCCGGGAAGTCGAATGCCTTCGGCTCGCGGTACCAGACGGCGGTGATGGTGTCGAGGTCGATCGTCCGGTGCGGTGTGCGCAAGGTGCCGCACCAGCGGCCCGAGGCCAGCTCAGCGGTGACGCTGAGCTGGCCCGGGAACCAGGACGTATCGACCCGATGGACGATCGCCTCGCGCTTCTCAAGCGCCGAGACCATGAGATCAGCGGACGGGTCGTGTTCCCCGGTCAGAATGAGGACGGACATCAGACCTGGTGCGGGTTGTCTGGCGTGAAGTCGTAGGTCCAGTCCTCGCTCGGCCCCTCGTCGCCGTCGTTGTTCGACACCGAGTTCGCTGTGGCGGCGAAGGGGCTCATCGGCCGCCCCTCGGCGTCGACCGACACCTGCCTGACGGGGTCGTAGGTTCCCCGGGGGGTCTCCACGCCGGCCACCCGTCCCTCCTCCATCCAGCGAAGGCCCCACGGACGCACGCCGGGTTCGGAACGGATGTCCGTGGCAGTGCGCTCGTGGAGCTGACCGAGGGGGAACTGGGCGCTGTGGGTCGCCAACGGGTCGTCGGCGAAACCGGGCTCCAGTACTGCGGTCATCGTGTACCTCCCTTATCCACGCCTGAACAGGTGCTCAGGCACTATCGCGACCGACGCGACTACTTCGCGCCGTCTCATTGGGGAAACCTCGTCTGCTTGCTCAAACGAGTTGAACCAGGGGCTGTCCGGGTCGCTCCGGAACGGCCGCCGAGGCGGTACCTGCTGCGGAATCCTCTTCGGCAGCGGAGGCAGCACCTCGTCAAACTCGGGTTCGACCTCTCGTGGCCACTTCGGAAAGCAGGTCGGGCAGTACGCCGTGCCGGGCCGCTTCGTCGGGAACGGCACGCAGGCCACGCCGCATTCGGAGAGTCCGAACGAACGCCCTTGGGCGGACAGGCGGCTCTCGTTGCCCTTCACCACCTTGTGCAAGAGATTGCTGCTCCAGAGACCGGGCCAAGCGGTCTCCGAAGCCATGAACTCGTCGTTCATGGTTCGGCCGTCTCGAATAAGGCATTGATCACGTCTTCGGGTGATCCTTGGCGGGACCACCGCGGACCGTGCTCGCCGGAGTCGTAGTCAGCGATCAGCCACCGAGCCGCCTTCGCCTCGTCATCGCTGACCACGCTGATGACCTCGACGATTCCTGCCGGACGATCCCACCGTTCGTACACCGCCATCGTCGAGAGCGGCATGGGAACTTGCTCGAACCCGTGGGCAACGGCTCGGCGCAGCGCCTCGCTATGGGGGTTTTCGTCGTTCTTCGAGGGCTGAACCA
This sequence comes from Amycolatopsis albispora, assembly GCF_003312875.1. NCBI lineage: Bacteria > Bacillati > Actinomycetota > Actinomycetes > Pseudonocardiales > Pseudonocardiaceae > Amycolatopsis > Amycolatopsis albispora. The sequence continues at coordinate 240,238 of NZ_CP015163.1, read as the reverse complement.
TGTGAACCGTCCTGATGAGGTGGTGTGCGGCGGACCTGACGGAGGTCGGGGTCCACGTCAGGCCCGCCGCGTTCTCGGGGTAGGGGGCGGCGGGGCGGAGCCAGGCGTCCGGGCCGCGCCGCCTTGCTCGACGTCCCGCCGCCCGCCTGCGGAAGCCCGGTCCCTCTCTGGGGGTGAGGAAGCGGGCCAGGTCTTAGAAGCGCGTGCGCTGCGCGGCTCCGGCCGAGGTTCGCTGGCGGGCCTCGACGGCGTCGGCGTGCTCGCGGAGGTTCGTCGCGAGTTCGCGTGCACTGTCCGGGTCGAGCTGGGCAGCCTCGGCCGCCGGGGCGAGCAGTACGACGACGCCCTCACCGACGTAGGTGCTGACGTGCCTCGGACGCCGTGCCGCATCGCGACATTTGACCTCTCGCCTGGTCAGAGCGGGTGTAACTGCTGTCGTAGGTGCGGACATAACTGCCTCTCGCATGCGGTAGTGTGACTGATTCCAGCTAGATGGTTCCGATCTTGTAGATATGCAGTCTGATACCGCTCGGCTTGATTATCAAGCCTTGAGCACCCGTCCATTCGAGTGGCGTCGGGCGATACCCTCTGTGGCGAGAGGAGGTATCGACCGATCCAGAAACGCCACGAACTCAGCTCACGGAGAGGTCCTGTAGATGCCCGCTACCGTCCGCACTGCCAAGAAGCTGCTGCTCGGGCGCGAGATCGCGCACATGATCGAGACGGCAGGAGCTTCACAGGCGGAGGCCGCGAAGCTCATCGAAACCAGCCAGCCGCGCATGGCCAGCTTGATCAGCGGGGGCAGCAACATTGCGCCCGGCGACCTCGTGCTGCTCGCGACGAAGCTCGGATTCACCGACGAGGGCTATCAGGAGGCTCTACGCGAGCTGCGACGTGACAACCACAAGCGCGGCTTCTGGACGACCGGACACAACCGGGCGTACTCCGAAGACATCCGCCTCCGCGTCGATCTCGACAAGCACGCCGACCAGCTGCGTGGCGTAGAGGTCGAGGTTGCGCCGGGACTTCTCCAGTGCGAGTCGTACGTCCGCGCACTGCATGCCGACATGCCTGAAATCAACGGCGTCACGCTCGACGACCGGATCGCGGCACGACTCGCTCGCCAGGACATCCTTGCCAAGGACGAGCCGCCGCTCCTCCAGTTCGTCCTTTCGGAGTCGTGCGTGAGGCGGGTGTGGGGCGACGCTGGCGTGATGCTCGAACAGGTGGAGCACATGATCGAGTTGTCCAACCGCCCGAACGTCCACATCCAGGTGATGCCTTTCGACCAGCCCGCTGGCCGAAGGTCGCCGATCGCATCTCCGTTCACGCTGATTCGCGTGCCGTCCCCAGGAGCGGCCGGCCCACTCGAACTCGCCTACGTCGAGGGCGAAGCCGAGATCAGGTATCTCGACGACCGCAAGGCGCTGCGGGCGTACGAGACCGCGTGGGCGCGACTGAGCAATGCCGCCCTGAAGTTCGACGAGACCCGCGACTTCCTTCGAGGCGTCGCGGACGACTACCGCGCCGCCGCCTGAGCTTTCCAGAGACACCCCACCAGGAGAGATCGCTGATGAGCACCGCCACCCCGTCACCCTTCCGCGAAGACGACTTCCGCAAGGCGTCCGCCAGCCAGCCGGACAAGGACTGCGTGCGCGTGGCCCGCCGCGGAGCGCGGGTCGAGCTGCGCAACGACACGGTGCCGTTCGGTTCCGCCGACGATCTCCGGCTCGTGTTCGACGCGGCCGATTGGGACGCCTTCCTGGAGACCTACCGCGCGACAGGTTCGGCCGCCGGTACCTGCCTGGAGGTCGTTCGCCGCCATGACGGTCTGCACGTGTTCCGTGCGGCCGTCGCGAGCGACGTCGAGCTGGTCTTCACTGAGTCTGAGGCCGACAAGTTCTGGCTCGGCGTAAGGCATTACGAGTTCGACGCGGCAGCATTCGCCGCGTAGCGCCTGACGCAACAAAGGCCCCGTCGCTCGGTGAGCGACGGGGCCTTTGTCGTCTGTTGCGTTCGGTACCGGTGGAAACTTTCCGTCGCGAACCGGTTGCTTACTCTCCGCACGGTGTGTTAAATCGGTTTCAACAGGGTGATCACGCGCACACGAGAGGGATGGTCTGCATGACCGAGGCGTCCGGGATTCCCCCGGAGGTTCGCGAGTACCTGGAGTCCGCGCCGGAAGCGTTTCTTCGCTGCCGACTGTTCCACCACAACTGGGACCTGACTCACCAGCTCGGGACGTACTTCATTCAGAACGAGGGCCACCCGGACGAGGTTTGGCGGCAGGAGCTGGAATGCGCCCGCTGCCATCTGCCCGGCGTGGACCTCTGCGAGCCGTACACGATGAGCCGCATCGGCGCACGTCGCATCCTGTACCCCGAGGTCGAGGGCTACTTGTCGCCGGTACCGGTTGCACGCGAGCACATCCGGCTGTTCCTTGCCGAGCGGCACATGGGCAAGCGGAAGCTCCGCAAACGCCCGGGAGTTCGGCACAACCGCAGCACAGCACACGCTGTTGCCGCCTGAGCAGAGGAGGATGCTGCGTGGCGAAGAAAGTCCTCCTGGTCGACGACTTCGATCACGAGACGCCAGCCAGCGAGACCGTCCTGTTCGCGATCGACGGTGACGCCTTCGCGGCGGACCTCAGCGACGAGCACGCCGAGGAGTTGCGGGAGGCGATTGCACCGTTTCGTGATGTAGCAACGAAAATCGGCAAGTTCAAGCCGGAGCGCCGCGTGCCGACCGCAAGGAAGAACGGCTCAGCACCCTCGGCGAAATCTGTGCCCGCGCCCGCCGACGCGGTACCGATGTCCAACGGGAAGCCTTGGTACAAGTCCGATCGCAGCGGAACTCGCGAGGTCGAGCGTGCCAAGAAGCAGTACCGCGACCTGGCGAAGCAGTGGGGCCGCGAGAACGGCTTCGACATCGGTAGCCGCGGGATCGTGGCCGAAGAGGTCTACACGGAGTACGAGGCATACCGCCGCGAGAAGGGGTTGCCGGTCGGCCCGGCCGCCGTGGGGTTGGCGTGACCGTCTTCGGCTACCTGCGTGTGAACCCCCAGGCGATCGCGGGTACTGCCGACATGCTGAGCTGGTGGATGCGCTTCCTCGGCTGCTCGGAGGTCGTGGCGGACATCTGGCAGGGACCGCACCGGCCGCCGGGTCTGGACCGCTTGTTGGATCGTGTCCGACCTGGTGATGAGGTCCGCGTCGCGAAGCCGGAAGCGTTCGGCCCGTCTCCATCCCACGTCCGTGAGGCAGCCAAGCTGTTCCAGCGACGCGGTGTCCTGGTCGTCGTGATGAAGGAAGCCATGCCGAACTTCGAGACGTGCCCGGAGCCGACCGAGGTCTACGCGAGTCAGAAGGCTTGCTGAACAAGAAAAAAGCCCCCGCCTGTCCACTCGGGACAGACGGGGGCTCTTGTTCCCCTGCGGGTGATCGCCGCACTGGAACTGTAGCAACGGCGGTCAGGTCAGCGGCGGCTCAGGCGGTCCGGAGGTCGTCGGGAACAGTGGTGCGCCAGCGTTGTCGCGCGGATCTGATACCGGAGTGACCCGAGGTTCCGCTCGTCCGAGAACGTGGAGCTGTGCCACGAAGGACGTCACCAGTGTGATCAGCGTGGCCAGCGCAGCAACGATGTTGTCGAGCAACGTCGCCTGTTCAGCGTTCAGCAGTCCGAACGAGACCGCTGCGGCGATCAGGGTACCGAGCACCGTCTTCCATGCCCCGCCACGGATTGCGTCGAGGATCGGTCGCGGTCGAGTCCTGTAGTCGTCCACGGGCATCACCGGAACCCGAGCTTCGTCCAGGTCTGCGGCCCCACGATGCCGTCGCTCGCGATCCCGGAGCGGCGCTGGAACTCCTTCACCACGGCCGTGGTCTTCGGGCCGAAGGCCCCGTCCACGACGAGCTTCGAGTAGGCCGGGTACGCGCGGTTGAGGAACGCCTGGAGGTCCTTCACGGCCTGTCCGGTCGAACCCTGGCGCAGGGTCGAGCGGCCGGTCGACGGCGGTGGGGTGCTACCGCCTCCACCGACGATCCCCCAGGTACCTCGGTCGTCGTAGCGGCTGCGGGAGAACGAGACGTGTACGTGGCTGGTGTGGGGATTGCTGCCGGTGTACGCGTGCCAGCCGGAGAAGTCGGCGTTGGTGATCCGGCGGTTCAGGATGACGTACCCGCCGTCGGTCAGCCGACGGTCGCCGTTCCGGCCGCGCTGGCGCAGGTGCTCGGCCAGCCATGCCGCGTCGATGCCGTCCACGTCGATGTCGATCGCACGGACCACGCCGACTCCGGCCGCGTCCTTGACCCACGGGTTGTGATCACTGGACCGGCTCGCGTGGGCCGCGTCGCCGATCGTGCCGTCGCTCGTCTTGTCCCGCTTCGGCCAGCGGGTGTTCACTTCCGTACGCAGATCTGCGAGTGCGCTGGCGAGACGCCACGCCAATCAGGCGTCACCGTCCTTGTCTGCTGCTCGGCCGGAGTCCTCCGGCGCGTTGGCTTCCTGGCCGACGAACTCGGTGATGTCCTCGTGGGACTCCTCGCCAGCGGTGGCGGCCGGCGGTTCGTCGGTGGGCGAACCCGGTTCGATCATCGATTCCTCCTTCACTTGCACAGGTCTCGTGGCGGCGGCGGGTACGGATGCTGCTGGCGCTCGGCGTCGGCACGTTCGCGTGAGTCGAGGTAGTCGCCGATGGCGGCGCGGACCTTGTCGGGCGGGACCGGAGGGCTGGCGAGGTATCCGCTGATCGCCTTCATCAGCTCGTCGAGCGCCGTTTGCGCGTCGGCCGTCGCCGAGGCGCGAGCATCGAGTGCGTCAGCGAACCCGTTGCTGTAGGCGGCCTGGCACTCGGTGATCCGGCGTGTCGTCGAGTTCGTGACGATGCCCTGCGCCACGGTGATGATGCCGAGCAGCACGACGACGACGCCGAGCACGAACTGTCCTGTCGGGACGCGCCAACGAGGCCGCGGTGATGTCTGGTCGTCGGGCACGGGCTCCTCCGAGGTGATGGCGGTCGCGACCCGATGAACGTCCCGGGCGGCGCGGCCGACGAGGAACCCGCCGAGGAACCCGAGCACTGCCCAACCGGCCGACTCGAAGACGTAGTTCCACAGCTCACTCATCGGGGCTGTCCTGCTCGTCGGGGGTTTCTTCCTTCTCGTCTCCGGCGATCATGTCGGCGAGCCTGCGGCGAGCTTCCTTGAACTTCGCCGTGTTCCGGTGTCCCAGGGCGTACACCGCGCCCACGACGATCGCGAAGATGGCGTTGATGGTCGGGTCGTGCCGGTCGGGGTAGATGAAGCCGACGACGACGTTTCCGGTCCAGGCAACCGAGATCAGGATGGTCAGCGCCGTCACCAGCGGGCGTGGCAGCACCTCAACACCCCTTCTCGTTCACTGGGCGCTCACGTACTGCACGGAGATCTCGGTGGGCACGCCGAACAGCGACCCCTTCACTGTGGCGGCGGCGTTGCACCAGTTCGACCAGTAGAGCTTGTCGCCGGAGTTCAGGTAGATCCGTGACCGCAGCGCGTCGAGCACCGCACCGTCCGATCCCGCCTGGACGATCGGCGCGGCGTCCGTGGCGATGGAGTTGCCGACGTTCGAGCCGCTGGTGGAGACCTTCGCGGCGGCAACCGCGTTCGCTCCGGTCACCGCGCTGTGGAAGTGGACGCGGTAGTAACCGGCCCGCGCGATCTGGATATAGGCAGGCACCCCGGCCGCGCCGGTGACGAACTGGGCGAGCGGGTCGTGCGTCGCGCTCCAGCCGAGCTGTGCGAAGGTGTCGGCCCCGGCCGCGAGGTTCGCATCTCCGGTCAGCCGCACCACGCAGGCCGGGAGATTCGGCTTCGCGCGCGCCAGCTCGTCGAGGCGGTTGGCCAGCGCGCGGATCTGGTCCGCGAGCGTGCCCGAGCCCGGGGGCTGCGGCATCAGAGCGCCGCCGGAGTGGGTTGCAGCTCAAGGGACACCGATGCTTCGTCCTTGCTGTTGAACGCCAGGATGCGTCGCCGGTACTGGCCGTCGGGAATCCACGGGTGACCGCTGACCCCGAAGGTCGGAGCGTCGCCGAGCCCCCAGTTGCCGAGGGCGGGCGAGACCTCGAAGCCGCTGCCGGTCGCGCCGTCGATACGGATCGAGCACTTCCACGTCTCGGTGGGAGCGTTGAACTGCGCGAGGTCCGCGTCCGCGTAGCCCTTGAGCGTGCTGGCCTCGGTGACCGACGTGTGGTCGCCGTCCACGTAGTCGGTCGGCGGGAAGCCGAGGCCGACGAGGGACCCGTTCTCCGCGTAGCCGGTGAGCAGGCCCCGCTCGGTGCCCGAGCCCTTGACCCAGACGCGGGTGCACGGTGACGCGCTGCCGTTCACGTCCACGTCGATCGCCGACAGCGCGCCGCCGTAATCCCAGACGGCCGCGGACTGCTGGTCGCCGAGCAGCGGTGTGCCGATGAGCATCTGCCAGCGCAGCTTGTTCTCCCCCGGAACGAGGTACGGCCAGAAGTCGATCTCGGGACCGCCGATCACCTTCGACAGGTCGTCGAGCCGATCCCAGACCATCGCCAGGTCGTAGCCGTAGTAGGTCCGGGTGTTCGTGCCGGTTTCCGGGGCGGGAAGGTCGATCGGGAGCCCGTATCCGGTCTGCGCCAGGTTGGACGCCACGATCTCGCGGGCGATGCCCCGGAGGCTCCGGTTGGAGATCGTGAGGTCCTCGGACGGGTTGACGATCGACGTGTACGGGACCGAGTTCCGTAAGACCCGCCGGTCGAACAGGCCGGCTATCCCGGTGCCGGAGACCGAGAGCGTCCGTGAGTTCTCGTCGAACGAGTGCGTGAACGTCGGCCCGGCCTGGGCGACGATCGAGCCGCACATGACGATCCAGGTGAACCGGCCCGCGTCGGTGAGGGAGTGGAAGTCCAGGCTCGCGTTCGCGGCGTCGTCGGGGATGACGTTGACGGTCCACTGCCCCCGGTCGGTGAGCTTGCGGGAGAACGACGGGAGATCCCGGGGCGTGACGTCGGCGAGCAGCAGGCCGGTCGTCGTCTCCGCGACCATGACCCGCCACTCGGTGCTCATCAGACCGGCGGCGGCTGCACGGTCGACGGCATGACCAGCACTGAGAGCACGTTGGCTCCCGCGTCGTTCCCTCGGTACCCGAAGCCGGAGTACTGCGACGCGCTGTCCCGCATGCCGCAGCTCAGGACGATGCTCTGCGCACCGGTCATCGGCCCGTAGTGCATCGGGGCCACGTTGGGTACTTGCAGTTTGTCCACATTGGCCCCGTAGGTGTCGAATCGGGTCCAGTTGATGTCGGTGCCGGTGAGCGAGCCGACGTTCATCCGGAGATCCGCCGCCGACTGGGCGGACAATGTGATCGCGGCGCGACCGGTCGGGTACACGAAGTAGGGCACGCCCGGATCGGCGATGTTCACCCGGCAGATCTCCCGGGCGACGCCGAAACCGGAGACGAAGCTGAACTCGCCGGGAGGCGCGGCGGCGTAGTACCTGATGCAGTTGAAAACGCCGCGCCAGCCGCTGTTCGACGCGTCGGAGCCCGCGCCGTACCACGCCTGGTGCTGGAAACCCGGGGCCTGCACCCACCTTTGCTCGCCCGGGTACGCGCCGATCTCCTTGAACGCCGTGGAGGTCGGCTTCGCGTCCTCTCCGTAGAGCGCGCGGAGACCGCCGCGCGCGACGAGTCCGGGACCGCGCATGTCCTTGATGTCGGCCGTGGCAAGCGCGGTCACGCCCTTGGCCACGGTGACGGCGGCCAGCGGCGTCCAACCGGACGTCGGGGTCGGGGTCGGCACCGACGGCGTGCCCGTGGCCGGGTCGCCCTGCCACACCTCGACGACGAACTTCCGGACGCCCGAGGCCGACGCGATGGCCGGGTTGAGGTCGTCGTAGACCCTGGCGATCACCAAGTCGATCCGGTTCGTCGTCGAGCTGGCCGCCGCGAGGTTCAGCGTCTTAACCGAGTCCAAGGCGCACATGTACGCGCCCATCGACGGGGTGTTGATCACCGCGTTGCCCATCTCGACCGTGACCGCGAGGCCCGAGCTGGCGGGCTTGACCCGCATCGCCATGTGCGAGCTGCCGCCGACACCACCGGTGTCACCGCTGGCCATGACCCCACTGCGGTAGTCGATGAAGCTCAAGTTCGGACGCGGCATCAACACGGAATCGAGCGCCAGGCGCGCATCAGTGAGCCCGATACGCGACTGGACGGCCCAGGGGTCGACGGCCGAGGCTGCCGAGGCTCCGAGGGAGACCACCGGCTACGCCTCCGGTTCCGGGTCGGGCTGCGGCGGCGGATCTTCCGGCCAGGTGGTCAGGATCGGCCGCAGGCCCGACGCGCGAAGAACCTCGTCGGTGATCGCGGTGTTGCCCTTGTACAGCCAATCGCCGAGCCGCAGCCAGTAGTACCCGAACCACCGGATCGTCGTGCCATCGTCGGCCATCCGCACGTTCGTGCTCGACTGCCCGCCGAACGCGTAATTGATCCTGTCCTGGAACCACTTCGCCTGGCTCACGTCGGTGTACCGCACGCAGTCGGTTGCCTCGACCGCCTGGTAGTAGACCGGCGGATCAGGCTCGTCGCTGTACACACCCATGAGTGATCCCCTTTCGTGGGATGGAATGGAGGTCAGAACCACGCGGAGCGGAAGACCGCGGTGACGTACCCGGCGTCCGTCGCCGCGCCGCTGTGCGTGAGGCCGACCGACAGCACGCCGGGACCGCCGGTTCGGCTGGCCGGCGGGATCGCGAAGCCGTTGAACTGCGCGGGGTTGAGTAACTGGCGGCGCACCGCCGTACCGCCGAGCAGCACGCTGGGGGCGTTGGGATCGATCACGACGAATTCCCCGGCCCCGAGCGTGCCGTTGTAGCGCATCGTCGCGGTCTCAGCGGTGAGGATCGGGTTCGTCAGCGGACCGTAGAGGGTGTAGACCGGTGTCGTCGGCGCGGACCCGCGATTGGTCAGCCGCATGAAGCCCGAGGCGTTCGACGTGCCGAAGCTCAGCCCGTCGTCGTCGGCACCGATCCCGAAGTAGAGCCCTTGGTTGGCGTCGGGCTGCACCACCTGACTGAAATCCAGGCCGTCGCCCGAATCGCGCGGCAGGCTCGCGGTCATCGTCTGCCGTTCGACCGAGTACTTCGCCGGGTCCGGCGCGACGACCTGGAGGCTGAACTCGAAGCCGGGCTCGCTGACGACTTTCAGTGGCGTGCACAGGATCTCGTCGTCCAGGAACACGTCACAGGTGAGCGCGCCCAGCTCCGAGAAGCAGGTCAGGGCGGCTGGTGCACGTGGGTCCGACAGCAGGCCGAGGACGTTCGCCTCGGCCTGCCGCAGGACGGCGTAGTCGTCCGCGTACGCCCGGCCAGTCAAGCTGATCGTGCGCTGCTTCTTCCAACCGGGCGAGCGGTACGCGCCGTGGCGCGCGAGCCTGGACGAGAACTCCGCGTTCGTCCCCGGCGTTCCCCAGAACCCCTTCTCCTGCGTGAGAATCCACTGCACACCCGCCGAGTCGCGCACGTCGCCGTCGGGGTGCATCGTCAGCCAGTCGAGCGTCCATACGTGGGCACCTTGAGGCATCGCCACCTCCTACAGCCGGGCTCCGAGGGCGAGGTGGCGATCCACCGAGTGCGCGATGTGCTCCGGGTCGGCGTCAGTGCGGGCGTACACCGTGATGTGAGGCTGGTCCGGCCGGTCCACGGCGCGGCTGATGGCGTCGAACTGCTCGGCCGTGAACACGGCCTCCGGCTTGCCGGTGCCGTTGTACACAGTGGACATTCCCGGCGGGAGCCATCCGCCCTCGTCGTACCAGCCGTGCTGCTGCCAGAACCGCTGTGCCCCGACGGGGTCGACGTACCGTGAGCGGATGTAGTTCAAGCCCCACTCCGCCTGCCCGGCCGGAGTCGCTTCCAACGGACCGTGTACCGAGGTCATCTTCTGGAACAGGCCGCGCGCGCTGCTGCGCGGGTTGGCCGCTGCCGGGTTCCAGCCGGACTCCCGACCGATGACCCAGTTCAGCGCGTCCCACTGCGGGCCGGTGCCCCAGCCGAAGCGAGCGGCGACCGCACGGACCGCCGCGACGACTTCCGGTGACCCGGCCGACGCCGAGGTGGTGGCATAGAGGGCCGCGATCTTGTCCATCGCGAACTGCTTCACCCGGTCTGCGGCCTGCGTGGCGATGCCTGAGCCCTGCGCGGCCATGAGGTTGCCGGGGAAAGTCCGGCCGATGTCGCCGATGAGCCGGTAGGTGTTGGCGAACGCCTCGTTGACGAGCTGGCCGACGTCGACGCCACCGCCCCCGCCGGGCACGAACCGCCCGCCGACGACTGGCAGGGAGAACTGCGCCGTGAACTGCGGGCTGTCGGCTCCGGCAGCCGGCGGACCGTAGCTGGTTTGGTTCTTCGGTCCACCGGACTCGACGTTGACCCCACCGAGGGTGCCAGCCATGTGTCCAGGGTTGCCCTGCTTGACGCCGATGGCGAAGGCCGAGGACAGTCCGCGCACGAAGCCGTCGACCGGTCCAGCGGCGAAGGATGCCGTCGTGAACCGGCGCTTGTGCGGGGACTCGCCGCGCAGCACGTTCGTGATGGCGCTCATGAAGCCCGAGCAGTCGAACCCGTCGGGGCCGACCCCGGCCCACTTGTATGTGCGGCCGTGGAACTGGCGGGCGAACTGCTGCGCTCGGAGCACGGCGGCGTTGACCTGCGACCCCGTGTCGGCGACCAGGCCGCCGTCGGCGTAGCCGCGGACTCGCTGCGCCAACCGGAGATCCGGCCCGAACATGCCCTCCAGGCCGGGGAAGTCGTCACGCAATGCGGCCAGGTGAGCGGCCCGGATGTTGTCGAGGCCCCAGCGGTCAACGACGTCGACCGGAAGGACGTACTCCCCGGGCGTCAGCATCGCGGGCACGGTGTCGCCGGTCCCCGCGCCGGGAACCGAGCCGCCGAGCGCGAACGCCAGGGGCACTGGCCCGATCGCCTTATTCAGCGCGAAATCCGCGTTCAGCCGGTTCCAGGCTGCCACGAGCCCGGCGTTGAAGGGCCACTGCAAGATCCAGCGCACAGGGTTGGCGGCGTGGCCCTGCATCTCCAGGAAACGATCGTGCACCCACCCGGCGGTGAAGGAGACCGCTCCGCGTACCGCGTTCAGTCCACTTTGGAGAGACCCGAACGCGTTGCCCTGATTGTTGACCGAAGCCCACACGGACGCCGCGATGGCCGCCCAGGAGGCGTTGAGCTGACCGTGCAGCGTGTTGTTCCGGGCAGCGATCGCGTTACCGGCCGAGGCGACCGTGGCCGCGACAGCTGTCCAGGCCGCCGCTTGGTCGTCGCGCAGCTTGTTCGTGCTGACGGTGAGCCCGGCGTTCGCCTGCACCAGCAGAGTCCCGATGTGCAGCTCGACGGCGGCGAGCGCCGGAGCGAGCACGGTGTCCAGCGTGGCCGCGAGCGCTGCGGCTGCGGCGTCGGTGGCTTCCATTGCCGCCTGGTCGGCGGTCAACGACGTCGCCGACGGCGTGATGGTCGCGCTCGGGTCGGGTGCCGCGCCGACGATCCCGCCGTCGGCGAAGCGCGCGACGATGCCACCTCGGGCGAACGCCCGGCCCTGCATGGCCTTCGCGTTGGCCGCGAGGATGTTCCGGGCACCGATCGCGCGCACCAGCTCGGGGACGAGAACGGCTTCGCCGGGCGAGAGCACGGCAGGCACGACGTCGCGCCCGGGTGCGTAACCGGGGACCACGCCCCCGCCGGCCAACCGCAGCTCCGGCAGCGGCTCGACTCCGGGCAGCAGGTCGGCGGCCGTGTTGTAGACCTGGCGGAGGCCGTTGTTCCACACCACGTCGATGACGACCTGGATGGGCTTCTTCACGAACTCCACGACGGAGTCGAAGACGCCCTTGACGATGTCCTTCATGGACGTGAAGGCGTCGCCGATCTTGTCGACCGCGCCCTTGAAGAAGTCGAACACCGGGCGGATCACGTTGTCCCAGGCCCATTGCAGCGCTCCGGTCAGCGCGTTCCATGCAGGCTTCACCGCGGAATTCCAGAGCCAGCCGAAGAAGTCGCCGACCGCTCGAACGGCGATGCCGAGGCCGTCGAGGGCAGGCCGGAGCACGTTCGCCCACGCCCACGAGACACCAGCGACCAGGCCGTCCCAGGCCGGGCGGACGGCGACGTTCCACAGCCACACGAAGAAGTCGCCGATCTGGCCGATGACCCAGACGAAACCGTCGAAGGTCGGCTTGAGCAGGTTGGTCCAGGCCCACGAGATCCCGGCGACCAGGCCGTCCCAGGCGGGCTTGATCGCGTTGTTCCACAGCCAGACAAAGCCGTTCCCGACCTGTGTCAGGACCCAGACCCAGGCGTCGAGGTAGGGCTTGATGATCGTGTTCCAGGCCCAGGCGACGATCTGGCCGATGAACGTGAAGACCGGCTGCACGGCGTTGGTCCACAGCCACATCACGGCTGCCGCGAGCGCGCGGAACAGGAGGATCGCCGGTCCGATGAGGACGGTGAAGAGGATCGCGGCGACGTGCTGGACCACGACGCTGATGAAATTGAAGACCGGCGAGAAGACGTTCTGCCACAACCAGTTCGCGGCGGCACCGACCGCCTGCACGGCCGAGACGATCGCGTTGAAGGCCGGGACGATCGCGTTCTGCCAGAGCCACACGGCCGCCGAGCCGACCGCCTGCGCGGCCGTTACGATGCCGTCGAACGCGGGCTTGAGCGCGTTGTTCCAGGCCCACAGCGCAGCGGTCTGGATCGCCTCCCAGACCGTCAGCACGACGTTGCGGAAGCCCTCGAAGTTGTTCCAGGCGTAGATGATCCCGGCGACCAGGCCCGCGACCAGGGCGATGATCAAGCCGATCGGTGAGGCGGTGAAGGCGAGGCTCAGCAACGTCCAGGCGATCCGGACGGCGAGGATGGCCCCGCGCACCAGCTCGACGGCCTTGGTCACCGCGCTGACCGCAGCGGCCACCGCGTACCAGGCGAGGAAGGCCGCTGCGATGCCGACGATGACCGGCATCAGCGGACGCAGCCAACCGCTGACCACGACGAGCGCCGGGCCGACGACCTCCCGCAGCAGCTGTCCGGTGGCGCGGAGCGCAGCCAGCAGGGCTCCGCCGACGATGACCGCGACCGGCTGGACCGCTGTCCACAGGTTGCGCAGCGCGGGAACGACAGAGCCGGTGATGAACGCGCCGAGGTCGCGGAAGGCCGCTCCGGCGACCGCTCCCACGGGGCGGGCCGCTTCCTGGAACCGCGCGATGAGCGCGGGCAGCGCGCCCAGGCCGTCGGACAGGACGGCGAGGCCGCTCTTGATCGCGGGCAGCGCTGGCGTGACGAGCTGGCCGAGCGCCTTGTTGAGGTTGTCGGTGAAGTTCGACCAGATGCCGTTGAGGGTCGTGGCCTGGTTGGCCATCATCCCGGCGAACGCCTGAGTCTCCCCGGCCGCGCCGCGCGTGCCCTGCTCGATGCCGGACATCAGCTTCGGGATCGCGTCGGCGCTGCTGACGAGCCCCTTGGAGATCATGTCCTGCATCGCGGCCGTCGTGACCCCGAACTGGTTGGCCAGGATGCGCAGGGCAGGGATACCGGCCTCGGTGAGCTGCAAGATCTCGTCGCCCTGGACCTTGCCCTTGGCCGACATCTGGCCGACGGCGAGCACGACTTGGTTGATCTGCTCGGCAGAACCGCCCATCCCCGCTACGGCGTCGCCGATCGCGGTCAGGGTCGGCAGCACGTCCTTGGCCGCAAACCCGAAGGCCATCAACCGCTGCGCTCCGGTCGTGACGCTCGGCAGGTCGAACGGCGTCTTCGCCGCGAAGTCCTGGAGCTGCGCGACGAATGCCTGCGCCTTCTGCGCGCTGCCGAGCATGGTCGTGAACGCCATCTCGGCCTGCTCCTGGCTGGCCGCGAACTTCACGCCCATCGCAACCGCGGCGACGCCAGCTCCGGTGAACACGGTCCCGGCCGTGAGGCCGTAGCCCGCGAGGATCGTGCTCGCGCCCCGGACGGGTGCGAGCAGGCCGCGGTTGATCGCCGAGCCGGTCCGGCTCAGCGCGGACTCGCTGAGCGTGGCCATCGAGCCGAAGCCCGCACCCACGCGTCCGGTCGCGTCCGTGATCGTCCGGAGATGTCCGCCGACCGAGCCAGCCGCGCCGGAGAACGCCGACGCGGCGACCTGCCCGGACTGGAAGCCGTCTCGCACGCGGCCGAGGACGGGGCTCACCTTGGCGAGCTGGTCGAGCACGGGAGCGGTGCCGCGCGCCAGCCGGGACATGGAGTCCGAGCCGGAGCGGCTCACCTCCTCGAACCTCCCGCGCAGGCGGGTCAGGGTGGCGGAAAGCCCGGTGTCTGCTCCCTCGCCGAGGTTCCGGCCGACACGTTGACCGGCCGGGCCGCCGACGTTGGCGAGCTGGGAGTTGATCTGCGACGCAGCCGAGCTGCCGAACCCGCGCAGCGTTGGCAGCAGCTGGACATAGGCGGCACCGGCCGAGTACGCCAAGCAGGGTCACCCCCTGCCGAGCATCAGACGAACGCGGTCACGGTGGCGCTGGTGGCTGTCGGCGATCTCCAGGCGATCCCGGGCCAGACGGGGCCGAGGCATCGGCGTGGCCTTCTGGCTCTTGCCCGTGCGCTGCGCCTCCAGCGATGACCGGATGGTCAGCAGGATGTCGGCGACATCGGTCAGCGCGGCACGCTCGGGGGTCCAGGAGTGCGCGTCCACCGTGCGCGGCCGGGCCGGTCGTTTCTTCCCGTCGGCCAGCTCGGCGTCGCGCTGGCGACGGGCCAGCTCGTCGTCGTCGTGTATCGCGACCTTGTAATGGCTGTGGTCGGGCAGCCGCTCGACGAGCCGGAGGAGCTGCGTCCAGGGCCGCTCGGCGCGGAAGAACGCCAGCAGGTCGAGTCCGAGTTCGTGTTGAAGGTCGTACTCGATCGCCTCGCCGTACTCCTCGATCAGCGCGACGAGGCGCGTGTACCCCCCGGCGGTGCCGCCGACAGGCCGAAGTGGTCGACCATGTCGCCGACCAGGCCGTTGAGCACGCTGGCGGGCTGGTGCCGTACGAGGTCGAAGACCTGATCGAAGTAGTCTCCGGTCAGCAGTTCCAGCGTGCGGCGGGAGCTGCGCGACTCTTCGATCTCCAGCACGGTGTCCCCGTCGGGTGCCGGGATGCTGAGTTCCTGGTCGTCGTCGAGTTCCAGGACGAAGGGGTCGGCCTTCGCCTCGCGGACGTAGCGGTTGAACTTGTACTTCTTGCTCAGGGGGTGGTCTCTCCTACAACGGTCAGGCGTCGGTGGTGTCGGCGTGCTCGGGGGTGGCCGGCTGCGGTGTGCGCCGGGCGCGCGGGGTGGCGGGCTTGGGCTGTTCGGTCTCGTCGCGGACGACGGCATAGCCGTGGCCGAGCGTCAGGTTCTTCACCTCGTGCTCGTTCTCCGTGCGGTACTCGCGGCCGTCGGGCGCGCGCAGGGTCGTCATCGTGGATCTCCTGTCGGGAATCGGCCGGGGCGGTCGGATTCGGGGTGCGAAGGGGGTGGCGCGACGCCACGGCCACCCCAACCGTGAGCGCCGCGCCACGTTTGTGCGCTCAGCCGCCCGCCGGAGGAGTCGTGGCGAAGCCCATCTCCTCCAGAAGCGCCTTCCAGCCGGGGCCGCCGAAGAAGAAGCGCATCGCGGTGCCCGCCTCTTCGTCGTACTTGGCGGTGAGCGTGACCTCGTACCCCACGGGGTCGTCGCCGTCGGACCACTTCTGGTCGCCCGTGTCGGTGACGGACGCCTTCGGCGCGAGCTTGGCGACGTAGATCGTGTCCGGGCCGACGCCGTCGACGAACAGGCCGAAGGCGCGGAAGTAGCGCGTCGCCGGACGGGCGGGACGGTCGAAGTGCACTTCGCCGCTCGTCGCGTCCGGGGTCACGCCCGCAAGGTTCACGCCCTCGTACAGCTCCAGCGTGCGGCGCTTGGTCTCCTGAGCCGTGAACTTGAGGCCGTCGGTCTGCGACGTGATGTCGGTGCGGGTCGGCTCGACCGCGCCCCAGGAGTTCACGTCGGAGGTGTCGACGGATCGGCTCCAGGTCGCGCCGTCGCCCTTGTCGACCCAGCCGATGTCGTCGTAGCCGGGCGGCAGCGCGAGCAGGTTGGCGGCGTCGCCGGACGTGAGCGCGGTGGGCAGGTCCGCGGTGTCGTCAGCGATGAAGATGCTGCCTTCGAGCGCCTTGCGGATCAGATCGCTCTGCTTCTTCTTCAAAGCCTCGTAGGTGGTCGTTGTCGGTGCGGTCAGCTTGTACTCAGCCTCCCTGTGCGGTCGAGCGGATAACATGCTCGTCGTCTTCGACGAGAGGGATTGACGTGAACGTGGCTTGGTGGGCGTTGGGAGTTTCGGCGCTGTCCCTTGCGGTATCCGCTGGTTCCCTACTCTGGAACGTCCACTCGTTCAGGCGAACCGGACCGCAGGTGAAGATCAGGATTTCCAGCGGCACCTTCGTTGCTCCGGTGGAGGAGTTGACCGGCGCGTTCCCCCCGATGTTCTCCAACGTCACGAACAGGATGTCCGAGGCCGATACCCGCACAACAAAGCGCATTCTGCTATTTGTCGAACTTCGGAACACTGGACGATCGCCGATCGAGGTCAACACAGCTTCAATCGAGGTAGGCCCGCAGGGTTCGTCAATACCTTTTCTCGATAAGGAGAACGCGTTTCCCTTGAAGCTGGAGCCTGCTTCGACTCGCCACTTCAAGATCACCGCCTTCGAGGCCCTGAACATTCTCACGCGCGGCAAGATTGACGGTGCTGGGTGGTTTACGGCCGTCGCGCACCTTGGCGACGGTTCAACAGTCCGCGCGGAAAAGCTATCGGTGCAGGCAACTCTCGACGCTGTGGCGTCTTTCGACGAAAAGCTCCGTAAGGATTCATGACCTGCCTCGACGCCAGGACAAGCGGTAATAGCCCAGGACGCGCCGGACGTCCTCGGTCGTCGCGTACGGCACCTGCGTGGGCGGGTTGTCCGTGCGCGCGGAGTCGATGAGCACGCCGGCCACCCGTGTCCGGATGCTGCCGAGGATCAGCTGTCGGCACTGCTCGGCGAGCTGCCAGGCGTCCGCGCGATCGCTGCCGTAGCAGGCGATCTCCATGCGCGGGTGGTCGGTGATCCGGTCGTCGGAGCCACCGACGCGTTGCACGCGGATCAGCGGCGGCGTGAGGTCGGCCGGGGTGGCGGTGACGGTCGGCGCGACCGGTTCGAGCAGGGCCAGGACCACCGTTTCCGCGTCGGGAAACGGCGGCAGGACCATGCCCACCTCAGCCCGCCTCCACGATGTCGAGCGTCCGGCCGAGCACGTGGTGAGGATGGGTCTGGTGGTCGTTGCCCCACTCCACGGCTGCCGAGTGCGGCGCGGTCGCCACGATCAGCCCGACCGGTCGATCGTGGCGGCGACCTCCGAGGCCGCCGTCTTCCGCGCGAATTCCGGCGGCGTACTCGCCGGTCTGACGCGGCGCGATCCGCTGCGCGAATTCGGCCCCGCCGCGCGCCCGGTCCATGATCAGGTCGTGTACCTCGGGGCCTCGCAGCAACGCGGCCAACCCCTTGTGGTCGGGCACGAACTCGACGTCGGCCATCAGCCAGTCACCCTTTCCAGGTTGATCACGCACACTCCGGAATCCGGGACGAATGGGCTCCGGTAGCGCTGCGGCGCACCAGCGACCTGCCACCGTGTGCCGTCGGGCAGCGTCACGCGGTCGACCGCTTCGAAGTCAGCGGTGAGTCCGGCGTAGACGGTCATCCGTGCGGTGACCTGGTCTGCCCGATCGGTGATCTCCGACGAGCCGCCCGGTGCCAGCACGCAGTCGTCCACGGTGTGCTCGGTCGCAGGCAGCGGGTCGCCGTAGCGGTTGGTGCCTGCGGGCCGGGACACCGACAACCGTTGGCCGAATAACCCTTCCGGTGTCACACGGAGTCCACAGTGGACGTAGCAGTTGTCTCGATGGTGAACGCCCTGTTGCGGCCGACCGCTCGGCGGAGCCTCATCCGGGCGTCCCGGCCGAGGGTGCCGCCGGGACCGCCGCTGGCGTAGGTGGCCGAGTACGGGCCGATGGTCGTCGACGCCGCTCCGCCGGGAGCGGGAACGGCGGCCTTGCCCAGCTCCAGCGCCACGGCCGCGACGCCCGGGGGCACCGGGTCCGGCAGTTCGCCGATCTCACCCGTGATCTCCGCCAGCACCCAGGTGTGGATGACGGCGGCGGTCTCGTCGGAGACCGGGCGGCCGGACAGCGCGGCGAGCGTCGCGGCCGTGAACAGCTCGACCACCGGCTACTCCGGCCGCGCCCGTCGGGGCTTTGCGCCGGTACCGGCGGCCGACTCGTCGGTGTCGGACTTGCCCGCCTCGCGGACGCCGAGTTCGGGCGGGAGCTTGCGCAGCTCGGCAGCGGTCTTACCGTCCACCTCGGCTTCGCCGTCGACGAACCGCACGCCGAGGTCGCGCACGACCAGCCCGGGGTTCTGCTCGCTGACGAACTTCACGACCCGCCCCCTTTCTTGTTGTGGCTGCCCTTCTTCGGGCCGGGCTTCTGACCGCGCCCGGAGATCCGCTTGTCCTTCGGAGTGCCCTTGCTCGGCTGGCCTCCCATGCGGATCACGCCCCTTCCGAGGTGGTGGAGAGCCCGGTGATCTTGCCGTGGTTGCGTTCGTTGCCGTAGCGCAGGCCGACCTCGCCGTAGATCTGGTACTTGTCGCTGGAGCCGGTCTTCGCCAGCGGTTCCGTGAACAGGAAGCCGCGGCCGGGGATGCGCAGGAAGACCGGGGCCAGCTCGTCCAGGCTCGCGACCACCACCGTGTCGGTGGGCATGTACCGGTTCAACATGATGTTGAGCCGCCCGAAATCCGTCTCGATCGTCTGGAGCTGGACGCCGCCGACGTTGCGGGTCTGCTCGCGGTAGCCCTTGTCGGTGATGAACGCCTTGGTGAGCATGCGCTTCTGGTGCGCGCCGCAGACCAGCGTCGCCGTCTCCGAGACCGAGATGCCACCGTTCTCCCACGTCTCCTGGAGGAGATCGACCACGACGTCCTCGGTGAGGGCGGTCGGGGTGGCGTGGGTGATCACGTTGGTCTGGATCGCCTGGAGCAGGCCGCGCGTCTTGCGGGGCGCGGTGTTGTCCGTCGGCTGCGCGAACGTGCCGCTGATGAAGCTGACCTCGATGTCGCGGGCGATCTGCTCAAGGTGCCGCTGGGTCTGCCACGCCAGCTCGTCGCCGACGGGGTTGGTGCCGGTGACACCTGCCGACGTCGGCACGGCCGACCCGGTGCCCGCGAACTGTCCGTTCGCCGCTTCGCGGGTGTAGCTGATGGACAGGGCCTCCTGGTGGATCTCCACCACGTTGAAGGCGTTCTGCCGCTTGCGGGCCTCGGGTGCCGGAGCGTCAGCGCCTTCGAGGCGCTGCCGGTTGGCGTCCGGGTCCCGCAGGTCGTAGGACTGCCAGGTGAAGATCGTGCTGTCCGTCGACTGGCCGCCGGTCAGGCCGCCGATCGAGGACAGCAGTGGGGTGTCGGTCGGCGTGACGCCGAACAGTTCCCCGACGAAATTCGGGCTGTTGAACGTATCGAGCATTCCAGCGATACCGGGAATTCAGTGATCACTCCTGAGCGGTTTGCGACGCTCGGCACCGGCTCAGCACCTCATCGACCGCTCTTGCGGTCGAGCAACTGCTGGGTCTTCAACCGCAGCGCTTCCCGATGGTCGCCCTTGCCCTCGGCTTCGCGGATCTGGTCCGCGACCGAGACGCCGCCCCGGTGGCCTTGCCCTGGATCGGGGTTCGGTCCCCGACGGCCGCCTTCGGCCGCTGCGAGGTGCGGGCGTTCCTTGAGCACCGCGGCCACGTCCTCGGAGATCGCCTTGGTGTCGATCTCGCCGTCGTCGGTGACGTAACGGTCCTTCTCATCCAGGTAGCGCGGGGCGTCGGCGGGGGTGGCCCAGCCGTGGGCGGCGGCGCGGATCTCCGCGTTGATCGCGGCGGTGATCGCCGCCTTGGCGCGAGCTTCGGCCGCCTCGGCGCGTGCGGCGGACTTCTCGGCCTCGCTGCGGTTGGCTTCCTCGGCCTCGTCCCACTTCTTCGCCTTGTCGCGGTTCTCGCGAGCGCGGGACTCCCACTTGCGGGACTGGGTAACCGCCTGCTCGTAGAGCTTGCGGAAGTCCTTCTCCTCGTCCTGCTCGGGTTTCTGCCCGTGCGAGGAGGTGGCCGGCTGCTGCTCGGGCTCGGTCTGTTGCGTGCTGGTGTCGGTGTTCCCGCTTTCCGCGGGCGCGTCGGTGGTGTCGGACATGGCTGTGGTGTTCCTCCCGTGCGGGATCGCCGGGCGTCGGCGTGCGCCTGCCCGGTGTTGTGGGGTGGTGAGCGCCGTGCGGCGCGAGAGTCACAGCAGGTAGCCGTAGCGGCGGAGTGCTGCGGTCAGCTCCTCGCGGGTGCCTCCGGAGAAGTCGTTGATGACCTGTCCGGCGGTGGGGCGGGACGCCTGGGACATCCGGTAGCGGCGGCCGGGCTGCTTGCGCAGCTCGCCCACCCGCGTTCCGGCCAGGCCCCGGGAGCTGGTGCCCTGTGTGGTGGTCCAACGCCCGGCAACGGGCAGGGCACCGCGCCGGGCGTTGACGACCTGTGAGAGATCGGCACCGGCTCGGATCGCGGCAGCGTTGCCCGCGCCGAAGCGCACGTTCTGCTCGTGTTCGCTCATCGCGTCGAAGAGGGCACGGGGATGGTTGTCCATATTGGACTCCCGCCATTGCTGGCGGGTTACCGGCATCATCGTGCAATCGCATCGAGGGTGACGCCGGAAGCCTTGCGAGTAACGGTAGAGCCGACCGGCCAGGATGATGCAGCGGTCGCAGGCGGGCAGTTTCACGACGCGCTCATACCCGGCCGCGCGTGTGTCGGCGATGAGCCGGACGTGCGTCGCGGTGCGTCCGGCGTCGGTGATCTCCGTGGCCGTGTAGGTCAGGGCGCGGCGTAGTCCGGCGAGCATCGCGTCCGTGGTGGACATGCCCGCTCCGATCTCGGTCAGCAGCCGCACGATCAGGAGGTCTGCCAGGGACGAGAGCGGTAGCCCCGCCGAAGTGAATCCGGCGAAGGCGCTGGCCGAGATCGACGGCGGAACCGCGTCGGGTGGCTCGTCGGCCAGGACAGCGTTCACGTACGGCGTCGCCAACGCGGCGGCTTCGACCTGTCCTGCGGCGATCGCGGCGAGCATGACCGGCCCGACCAACGCGGTGAAGCTCGCGCGGAGACCGCCGGGGTCCAGGCCCCGCCAGGCCCGCTGGACCTGGTCGACCTGTCGACGGACGACGACCTGGGTGGCGTCGAGGTGTTCGAGCCCGGCCCGGGGCGCGAGCGCGACCGTCACCGGTTACGCCCGTCCCGCGCCGACGGGCTCCGGAGCGCGGACGCTCGCCGGCGGATCGTCGGTGGACGGCTTCATGCCGAACTCGGTCGCCGGGTCGTAGAGCGTGCGAGTGACGTCCTCGCGGTCCTCACGCTCCATGTCGGCGATCTGAGTCGGGCTGTATCCGAGGGTCCGGCGAGCCATCCTGCGCGGCACCAGCTTGTCGGCCTGGTAGAGCTTGACCACCGCGTCGGACTTCTGCGCGAACGTCGGCGTCGCGCAGTCCGCCCAGGAAGTCTCCATCCAGCGCGCGTCGTCCGGCACCGAGCCGTCGCGCACCAGCATGACCAGGCGCATGATCCGCTCCCACGCGGTCTCGAAGCCCTTGATCCGCCGCTCGGCACGCTTCACGTGCCGGGCCTCGGCCGCGCGGATGCCGTCGGCGGAGGCCGGGTTATCGCTGGAGTAGCCGAGGTTGTGCAGGCTGAGCCCGGAGACGGTGGACACCATCGTCGCCAAGGCGCGGAGCGTGTTGTGGAAGTTCGTCAGGTCGGCCTCGTTGAACTGGCCGACCTCCACCCCGTCGTCCTTCTTCGTCTTCGACGTCGACCAGATCTTGCCCGCGATGGTCTGCCAGACGGAGACCTTCTTCCCGTCCTTGTCGGTGAAGTCGTCCTCGTCGAAGCCGAGCGCCCAGCGCCGGGGCATCGCGTGGAACTCGCCGCTGATCATCATGTCGGTGGCGACCTTGCAGGCCGCGTCCGACAGCGGGATCACGTCGGCCAGCTCGCTCGTGCCCAGCGGAGCCCACAGCTGCGGCCGGTTCACGATCGGGACCACCAGGACCTCGCCGAGCAGGTGGTCATCGCGGGACACCTCGACGTAGCCACCGGCCTCCGGCGCGGCCACGAAGGTCACGGTGTAGTCCGGCCGGTACAAGGTCACGTACCAGCGCAGCGCGCCGTCCGGCGCGACGTCGTGCCAACGCTTGATCGCCGCGATCACCCGGCGCGTGGCCGGGTCCAGCTCGACGTGGACCTCAAGCGGCGACTCGATTGTCACCAGCGGGTACTTCGCGTCCGCGCGCCGCGGATTCGTGCCGACGATCGCGTACGCCCGCTTCATGACCATCGCGGTCACGTGCGCCTGCTGGTATCCCGCGTCCAGGTCGTTGTACTGCGCGACGTGGTCCAATTCGCGGTCGACGTCCGGCTTTCCGCCGAGGCGGAAACCGTTGAGGTCGATCCGTTCCTCCAGCGCGTCGACGACCAGACGCGGCCAGTTGATTACCACCTGCCGAACCCGCTCATCGAGCGTGGCTTCCAGCTCGGGGTGCATGTACGAGAGCTTCTGGCGTCCCTCGTAGTAGTCGAGCAACCTGCGCAGCTCGGGCAGCTCGTAGTTGTGCGCGAGCGTCAGCCGGTTGATCCACTGCATGTCGATCGCGGAGGGCACGTCGCCAGTCGCCACAGGCACCCCCTTGCTCGCAAGGTATCTTTAAGGTACCTTAGAGGTATCTAGACCGGCGGCTGATGAGGAGTCGACATGACAACGAACTGGGTGACTTTCACCGCTACAGTCCCAGATTGGAGCATTCCCGCGATGGCGAAGCATGCAGCGAACTACGCATCACAAGCTACCGCCAAGGAAGCTGGTGACCCGACCGCCCCAGAAGCCGTCGCGAACGCCTACAACAGCGGTGTCAACGAGCACTGGCGCGCGTTCCTCAAGGCGCTGGCCCATGAATCCCTTGTGGCGCAAGGTGATTGGGTGGACTGGAAGCACCTCTGCGACATGATCAGCATCGACCGCCGGAAGGGAGCAGGCATGCTCGGCGCTGCGCAGAAACGCCTTGGCGGGCAGGTGCCGTTCGAGCGCGACCAGGTCGGCGACACCTACCGCTTCAAGATGACACCCGAGGTCGCGAACACGGTGCTCGCGCTCGCGAAGAAGGGCACCGACGAGTCCCTGGACGAAGCCGGTGAGCCGCCGATCACCGAATGACCATCCGGCCCGACCGGGCATGCTTCTGCGCCAGCTCGCGCCAGCGCGTGATCGCCATCGCAGCCGTCGGCACGGCGTCGATGCGCTTGCCGACGGCCTGGCGGTCGGGCTTGTCCGGTCGGAGCTGGTCGGCGTCCCCGGCCGGGTGGCGGACCGCCACGGCGTCGAAGCACCACTCGGCGACCGGGTTGGCGTGGTGCGTCCAGTTCCGGGACTTGGTGAGCGCCATCAGCTCGGTCATGCCGAACGTGAGCCCCCGGTAGGTCTGCGGGATCGGCGCGAGGTCGATCCGGGTCTTCTTCTGGATCTCCTGCCGGACCGGCTCGCCGGACCACTCGTCGTATCCGGCCGCCATGACCTTGAAGGTCCGGCAGTCCTCGGCGATGTCGGCGTAGATCACGTCGTAGTCGATGACGTCGCCGGGCGTGACGGTGATCCAGCCGCCGTCAGCCCATTGGGAGACCCGGCCGTTCGTCCGGCCGTCGAGGAACCGCACCGCGGCCTCGGGCAGCCAGAACCGCCAGAGCATCGACGGAACGCCGTCCAGGCCGTCTGGGATGAGCAGCGACCACGCGGTCATGTCGAGCTTGGCCGCGAGGTCGAGTCCGCCGTAGGCCCGGCGTCCGGCCAGCTCGGCGCGCAGCCAGTCCGGTGCCGGGGCAACGGTGCCCGCGCACTGCCGGTACAAGTGCATCGGCATCCACCTGTGCGCCTGCTGCACCCATTGGTTGAGCCGGTACTGCCGGAACGAATTCTCTTTGGACGGATCGTTCCTGGCCTCGGCCGCTTCCTGGCGTAGCGACCGGATCGAGAGGAAGTCGCCGAGCGCGGGATTCGCCAGCGCCCAGTTCTTCTCGTCCCACGGGTCGGCGTCTTCGGGAACGTTGCGGACGTACGCGAACCGGTGCCGGGCGCGGTCCGGGTCATCCTGGATGCGAACGCACTCGTCGTGCTCGGAGCGGGCGAAGCTGGCCGGGTCGTCACCGGCCGTGGTGGCGGCGATCATCATGGGCTGCGCGCGGGTGCCCATACCGGTCCGCATCGCGTCCCACAGCCGGGCGTCCCGCTGGGTCAGCACCTCGTCGAAGACCACGCCGTGCGGGTTGTGACCGAGGTTCCCGGCTGCGTCGGCCGCGACCACTTCGTAGTAGCTGCCGGTGCGTTCGTCGATGATCCGCTTGATGTGGTCCTTCACGACCAGGCGGGCGGACAAGACCGGCGACAGCTTCACCATGCGCGCCGCGACATCGAACACTTTCGCGGCCTGGCCCCGGTCCATCGCGCAGCCGTAGATCTCCGCGCCCTCCACGCCGTCACCGACGAGGAGGTAGAGCGCGATGAACGCCAGCAGCTCGCTCTTGCCGTTCTTGCGCGCCAGCTCGATCCAGCCGATCTGGTACCGGCGAACGTAGGACTCCCATTCGGGATCCCACGTGACCTCGCCGAACAGCGGCTCGATGATGTCCTTGCGCTGCCACGACGCGAGTTCGAACGGCCGGCGAGCCCACTTGTCCTTCGTGTGGACACACAGCTCGGAGCAGAACGCGACCGCATGCGCGGCACGCGGTCGGCAGAAGTGATCGCCGCGTTTGCGGCAGGTCCGCCCGTCGAGGGTGAACCCGCACTCCGGCAGCCGAGGCTTACGAGAGGAGGCGCTCGGCGCTCGGCCCCTTGGCGGCACCCGGAGCGTCAACCTTCAACTGCGTGCGGTCGGACGGGGTGAGTCCGAACCTCGCGCCGTACTGCGCGAACGTCGTCTCGGCCTCACGCTGAACGACCAGCGCGGGGTTCTTCACGAAGCCGTTCGGCCCCTGCACCAGCAGCGCGGAGCCGTTGACGAGCTTGGTCGCCTGCCGGTAGCGCGCGAGGGCTTCGCAGACGATGACGAAGGCGTCGATGTCCCAGCTCGTCAGGACGCCGACGGTGATGAGGCCCGGCGCGAGCCGGTCCCAGACCGCGCGGGCGTCGTCGGAGAGTTCGGCGGGCGGCTGGACCTCGCCCTCGGGCGGGATCGGCTCGGCGTGGTTGATCCGGTCAGGGCGGTCGCCGTGCAGCACCTTGAGCGCTGTCGGCTTCGGCTTCGCACCGCGTGCTCCCACGTTCGACCTCCTTCACGGGTGATGGGCACGACGAAGCCCCCGACCGAGGGGGAAGGGGGTCGGGGGCTTCGTCGTGGTTCGAGGGGATCAGGTACCGGAGCTGCGGCCACCGGCAGCACCCGGCGACCGGATGCCGAGCCGACGCGCGGCACCCCGGATCATCGCCCCGCTGACGCGGGTGAGCGTCCGACGCATGGTGTCTCCTCCTCTCCCTTACTCGTCGTCCATTGGCACGCCGAGCAGGCGGGCCACGGCGTAGCCGTCCATGTACTTGTCGCCGACGTGCAGCAGCTTCGCGTTCCGGAGGAACTTCTCCTTGTCCTCGCGGGACTTGAAGCAGATCGCCAACCAGTACTCGGAGTCGGTTGCCAGGCGGAATCGTTCGGCCTCGCGCTTCGCGCGGTCCCGGAACCCTTGCTGTAGGGCTGTCAGCTCCCTACGGGAGTCCTCCGGTACGTCTCCGGTGTACTCGACATCGGCCAGCGGGTCCGGCTCCGGCTCCGCGTTGAGCTGGGCCAACAGGTCGTCGTTCGACCCGCCCATCGGGGCGGCCGAACCGGCGAGCTGGGCCATCACGTCGTCGTTAGAGTCCGGCACGGAACAGCTCCAAGTCCGCCAGCGGGAACCACTCCAAGATGCGCTCGTAGTCCCGGGGGAAGCGCTCCTTGATCGGGGCCAGGAAGCGGAGATCCAGGCCGTCGAAGGTTCGGTTGAACAGTTCGTAGTCGACCGGCAGCGGACATCGGTGGTCGGCGAGCGCGGCGCGGACGTGCCGGATACGCCAGTCCCACACCGGGCTCACCTTCATCACGTGCTCCCGAACGGGGCCGTGTCCCTTCAACGCCGTGCGGCGGTTTGGGGAATCCGCGGCACGGATGCCGTCGGCGGTGAAGGTGACCTCCGGGTCGAGGTCGTAGTACTCGCTGCACAGCACCCGTGAGATGTCGACGTAGTCCGGCTCGGGAAGCTGAGCGGCTTCGATGATCAGCCGCCGTTCGGGGACCTGGAACGTGAGGTTGTTCAGCCACCGGAAGAGGCTCGGGTGCGGAAGCTGCGGGATCGTCGTTCCGAAGAACTTCTCGTAGTCCACCAGCGACTCGTCCACGAACTCAAGACCCGGCACGAGGTACAGGTGAAACGGCCGGACCTCCACGTCCGCATCCCGGAGGGCGAGCCAAGCGGCGAGCGAGTCCTTCCCCCGGCTGAACGCCAGCAGGACCGGAATGCCCTTGCGGGCCAGCTCCTCCCGGATCTCGGCCGACGGCGTGACCCCGTCGATAAGCACCGGGGCGGTCTGATCGGCATTCGGGTTGATCACCACCGGCTACCACCTCCCGGCCGACGTGCCGGAGCGGTGTCGGAAATTTGTCGGGACACGGACGGGCCTGGCTGACGATCGGCCTTGCCGGGGGTGGGGAGGGGTGCCCCCCTGGGTCCAGGTCCCGCGGCGAGCGCGGGCTGCGGCCGAGTCCGTTCCGGCGCGGGCGGGAACTGCCGGCACTTTCCGGACCGGCGGTCGGTCGGCGGCCTCGTCGGCGCGGCCCGGTTCACCGGGTCCCTCCTCCACGGGTGACGGGGTCCCGGGCGGTGTATCGGTTGTGGCACGGCTGGCAGAGTCCCCGGCCATGCTCCGGCCGGTCCGGGTCGAGCCCTTGCCGGACGAGTGCCCGACGAGTGACCGGCCAGTGATCGGCCACTGTGGACGGTTGCACACACGGGCGGCCCGGATGCCCGGTGCACCCGGCATCAGTGCATCGGCACACGGGGTCACGGTCGAGCACTGCGGCCCGGAATGCCCGGTGCCCTGCTGTGCGGTACCCCTGCTGTGCAGGGTCGAGCCTGCGGCGGGCTGCTGCCTGCTGTGCATGCTCAGCACAGCGGCCCCCACCTGGGGCAGGCTCACCACAACCGGGCACGGTGCACGGTGCGGGGGCACGGTACGGCATGCCTTGCCCCCTGCCTGCCCTACAGGGCAACGGAAATACACCAGGGGCAGGGACACCAGGGGGACCGAAATACACACCTGCACGGGGCTCTCAGCGGCCGGAAATACACCAGCGGCAGGGAAACCCGGGATAGGGCAGTGCCCCCCTACCTGTTCGGCAGAGGGGCACTGAGCGGCACGGTGGGTCACTTGGCGGCCACGATGTCGAGCGACTTGGAAAAGGCCAGGTGCTTGAGCTTGTTGTACTGACCGAGGAAAGCACGGTCAGCCCTGGCCAGTTCGGCGGCATCGGTGCCGACACCGGGGACCGGAATTTCCCAGTCCAGGTACTCAGTGATCGAGTTGTACCCGGCCCACACGGTTCCCCGGATGTTCTCCTGAGTGTCGGCATTCTTGAACAGACCATTGAGCGAGTCCCAGTGGTCATGCTCGGGCTTTTTCCAGTCATCCATCGGCTTCGAGAACTTTTCGGGCCACACGGCCTTGATCAGGTCACCGAAGGTGTCGGCCGACATCTCGGTGTTGATCATGCTTTCAGCTTCGGCCTTGAAGACCTCTGTCCACTCGAAATTGATCTTGAGGGCTTCACGGGCTTCGGCGATCCGGCCCTGTAGCCCCTTGCTGTGCCGGAAGGTGTACTCACTGCGGAAGTTCCGGAGTGCAGCCCTTTCGGTGTTGGCACAGACCACCCGGACCGGGGTGGTGACCACCTTGAGCTTCCCCTGTCCGGAGTAGTTGTTGAAACCGGCCATGAACAGGCCGATCTCATCGACACCACCGATGGTCACGGCCTGCGGAAGCTGCATGGTGAGGAAGATGTCCCGACCATTGCGGAGCGAACCTCCGGTGTCGAACACAGCACCGGAAGTGTCCACAATGGTCTGCATGAACTCGGCGAACTCTTCCGGCTGAATGATCGGGTACTCACCGGACACGATGCCGAGATTCTGAAGCTCCCCGGTGACCGGAGTGGTCCGGTAGGTGCTCACCCATCCATCCACGGGGAGAAGCTGGGCGGTGTCCTCTTCGGACACCATCAGATCATCGGAACCACGGTCCGGCTCCTGCGGAACGGGGCACTTCTGGGTGTGCTTGGCACCGATCTTTCGGTTGCACTCCTGGCACTTCTCACCCGGCACCACGGCGGTGAGACCGAGCGACTTCCGAATGTTCCAGTTGGACAACTGGGCCAGGTCCAGCACTTCCTGTGCGGTCATGGGACCGGGGGCCACGGTGCCGAGCCGGTGCCAGCCCGGCTCACGGGCGGCAGCGAAAGCGGTGCTGCCATCGGCGAACAGTTCAAGCTCATGTGCCACTTGGATCTCCCTGGTGTGTTGTGGCTGCCTTGCTGACTCCACAAGCATGCACACCAGAGTTGCCGATTGGCAAATCATTGTGATTCAAGACACAGTTAATTGACGATTGGCAATCACTGTTCCCATGCTGGGGAGGTCAGCAAGGCACCACACCAGCAAGGGAGACAGGCAGTGAAGCTCCGGAGAGGCCGGAACATCCGGCCAAACCACGAACCTCCCCGGCCACCCCGGGCGGAACCCCGGACGGTCGAACAGCTCTCACCGGAAGAGGCGGAACGGGTAGGGAAAGCGGCCTACTACGGCGGCACCGACTGCCACGACGGAAGGGGCGGCGTGATCGCTTGGGCCAAGCTCACCGACGCCCGCCGGGAGTACTACATCGGCATCGCCGCCTGCGTGCTCACCGAGGACTCCTACATCCGCCAGGAGGAAATCGTTCTGAGGTCCGCGCGGTGAATGCGATTCTCGCGACCCTGGCAGCCCTGTCGCTCGGCGGCGGGCTGCTGGGGTGGATCTGGACTCGGAACTGGCGCGTCGGCGCGACCGGTCTCGTGATCATGTTCGTGATCTCGATGATCGGTGGCCAGCTCGCGGCGCACGGCGGGTGACCGGGATGGACCGAAACAACCCCGTGCGGATCGATGGGACGGTCGTCTTCGCTGACGGCCGTACCCATCTGGTCCGGATCTTCCCCGGTGGCTTTCACCAGTACGCCGCCACTGCCGAGCAGTGGCGCGACGCGGAGGCCGCCCTCAAAGCACTCGCTACGGCGTTCGCTGCCGTGGTCAACGAAAAGGATGATGCTCGATGAGCGGCAAGCTCAGGTTTGGTTACAACAAAGGACTTCCGTCCGGGGTCACCACCGCGTGGGGCTGCCGGGCGATCGTCGGCGACGGTTTCGGGATCGACGTTCCGCCGGACCGCGAGTCCGGCTTCGGCGACCACCACACCCTGACCGGGTACCTGCGGGACCACTGCGGTGACGCGTGGATGGCCAAGGCGACCGCCATGTTCGAGGAGGGCGAGATCTTCGTGGGCAGCGACCGCGAGATCACGCTGTTCGACGACGACCGCGCCGCCATCAAAGCGAACCCCCGGCGAAGCTACGGCTACCTCTACGTGTGCGCATACTTCAAGCCGCGGGCGGCCGAGCGCATCGACGACGGCGAGGGTTTCGCCTCGCTGCGTGAGCTGCTGGATCTGGGTGGCCACGACGATGAGTAAGCCGAAGGCGAAGTCCATCATCTGCGCAATGTGCAGCCGAGCGCTGGACACGCTCACCGACGAGTCCGGCGTTGGGTACGTCCATCCGGCCCACGTCAATGCCGACCACGATCCGGCACCGGTCGAAGCACCGGATGGCTGGCGTGGGCAATGCGACTTCTGCCTCGCCGACAACCCGGTCGCGGTGTTGCCCGCCAACGACTTCCGGGTTCCGCATGCGTCCACTCACCACAGTCGAGGTGACTGGGCGGCGTGCGGGATGTGCGCGATCCTGATCGAGACCGGTCGTTGGGAGAGGCTGGTCAAGCGCGCGGTACGGAAGACGGCGGACGTTCACCGGGTCCCGGTGAACGTGACGATGGTGGTCATCACCACCGGGTTGTACGAGGCGCTCCGCAAGAACATCTGTGGACCGCTGCGTCGGCTGGACGAGAAGGCGGGCACCGATGGATAAGACGCTCGCGATCATCTCGGTAAACCAGGGCGACATCGTCCAGCTCGGGTTCACCAGCAACTACTTCCACGTGACCGATGTCCGGGAGCCGACGCATCCGGCGGCTCCCGGCATGGTCTGGCACGGCAGCTACTTCCGCTGGGCCGAGGGTTGCTGGGGTGAGCCGACGCTCATCCACATGCACGAGGGCAAGCCGATGCCCTTCGTGCTCGACCAGGCGACCCGCGAGATGTTCGGCTGGGGTGATCTGCCGTGAAGCACTCGCCGACACACAACGGCTGCCAGGTGTTCCACTTCGCCGCCTGGCGGTGGTGCATCAAACGCGCGCACGAGCTGCTGGAGGTGCACGAGTCGGTGGCGACCTTCCACGAGCACGTGCTGATCACCGGCATGGAGCAGTTCCTACCGCTCAAGCCCGCGCCGGAGGGCCGGTTGAAGCTGATCGAGGTCCGGGTGGACATCGAGTACGCGATGACGAAGACCGATCTCAGCAAGCCGATCATCCTCGCGCCGCTGAGCAGTCCGTCCGGCGAAGACTTCGGCTGGATGGTCATCGACGGATGGCACCGGATCTACCGGGCGCTCTCCGAAGGGCGGGAGACCTTGCCCGCGTACCTGCTGAATCCGGCCGCCGAAGAGGCCATCCGCATCCCGCTCTGATCGAGGAGGCGAACACACCGTGACAAGCGATAGCCCCGGTCGCGAGGCGGCCGGGGCTATCGTGTCTTCCTGCAAAGAGTCAGCAAGGCAGGGAGACACCCGGATGGTACGTGACCCGCTGATCCCTCGGCTGGTCTCGGTGACCGAGGCGGCCGAGATCGTGGGCTGCTCGCGCCAGAACATCAACAATCTGATCAACAGCGGCAAGCTGCCCGCTGGGAACGCAGGTACCACCCTGGTGCTGGCCGAGGACACTGTGCGCCGCTACGCGGCAGGCGAGCGGTTCAGCTTCCCGACGGTCCTCGTGATCGATGGCCTCGATGAGGCGACAGACGGTTGGGTGGAGCAGTTCCGGAAGGCGGTCCCGCCCGACTACGAGATGCCGGAGCGGTTCGCCCCGTCGGACCTTGGAGTCGCAGCCGGCGAGCCGTACCGAGTGGAACTGCTCGACAACCAGGGCAGGACCCTCGCGGTGAAGACCGTGGACGCCGAGGCGGTGAACTGATGACCGAGAACGAGAAGTACCTCGCCCTGTGCCTCGTGGACCAGATCGACGCCAGCGCCAAGGCGATCAGGGACCTCGGAGGCGACGACCTCGCGGAACAAGTCCGCGCGTTCGCCAAGGACGTCCGGCACACGGTCGCCACGGGAGGCAGCCTGTTCAACGACGAGGTGGTCAGCTGATGGGGTTCATCCACGAGATGCCGCCGGAAGCGGGTGCCTGGCAGGTCGAGACTCGGCGCGAGAGCTTCTACCTGCATCGAGGCGAGACCGGCGATCTGAGCACGTTCCCGACAACCGGCTTCTCCTGCCCCGAGGAGTCGCTACCTGGTCTCGTCGCTGCGTTGAAGCTGGTCATGTCCACGAAGGCGTACCAGGAGGACGCTCGTCGTCCAGTCGGCCCGTGCGCGATCACGCTCGAATCGGGTCGCGCGAACGTGCACCTGCCGGTGATCACTTACGGGGCTCAACTGGAGATCCGATACGGCGAGGTTCCGATCCTGCTCGGGCGGCTGGAGAGCCTGTTGAACGGGACCTACGGGGAGGTAGTCCGGGGGCTGTAGCCACACTGCCGGACGGTGATGACATCGATCTTGCACGCAGGTCAGGGCGTTGGCAAGTTCATGCGACGTGGCGTGGCTTACTCACGTGCGCCAGCGCGAGGTCGCGGACGTCTCCGAACCGGAAGACCGGTCGGCCCCGGCCGTCGGTGCCGTGCGGCACGATCCTGCCCCGGCTCACCCAGGAGTCCCAGGTTCCGCGCGGGATGGTCTTGTCCAGCAGGAGCCGAGCCCAGCCGAGCGCCACGGTCGCGGTGACGCGGAGGTCGGCGGCGTAGCTGATCATCCAATTCCGGCGCTCGTCGACGTCGTGTTCGGTACCGCAACTGCCGCACTGCACCCGGCGCTGACCGGGGCGGGCGTAGAGGTGATCGGGACACCTCCCGCCTTCGACCTGCGCATCGCATGGTCCGGCGTAGATCCGGTCCGGCGGGCGGTCGACGACCCGGCGGACCCGAGCGACGACGTGAGTGATCTCGTCGTGCAGCTCGTCGGCCGCCGGGTGCAGTGCGAGCAGTCCGGGCAGGCCGACCATCCAAGCGACCGCGCCCGCGGTTGACCCGGCAGGCGGGAGCAGGTGCGGATTGCACTCGTGCACCTCGCGTGCCCAGGTCGAGACGGTGTTCGCCAACACCCAGCCGACTTCGCTGGCCGCTTCGTGAAACGGCATCGGCCGCTCGGCGGCATGGCCGCCGACGCCGGTCCCGAGCGTCATCGTGTGCTGCCGGGAGAGCGTGATGCCCAGCTCGGCGAGGAGGCCGTGCCCGCCGCTGCCGTCGCTGATCAGTTCCCTCAGCGCGGCGGTCAGCTCGGCGAGGCAGCCGGGGCACAGCATGTCGGTCGTCGGCCTGCCGCACCCGGTGACGCAGCTCCGCTCACTCATGGCGGTTCCCGCCTTCGGCGGCGGACCAGACGGCGGCGGTGATCAGCCCGGCGACGCCGATCAGCAGCCACTTCCAGTCGGACGTCCAGACGCTCACCACCACGGCCGCGACCAGCAGTGTGAAGCCGACGGCACCGGCGCGCGGGAGGCTGTTCGGTGCGCTCACACCATCACCGCCCACAGGACGGCGATGGCTACGAGGCAGAGCAGGCAGAGCGCGATGAACGCGGCTTCCGGCCAGGATGGCTGCGGCGGGCGGTGCATCACTCGGCCTCCCCGTAGCCTGCCGCGTGCAGCAGGGGCAGCAGGTCGGCCAGCTCCAGGCGCACGGGCACGGCGAGCCGAGCGTTCGGAACCTGGACCGCGTCGGGATCGCGGGCGAACTCGATGAGCGCGGCGAGGTCTCCGGCGGGCAGCCACGCCCACCAGGTGCCCGGGTCGCTCTTGCCGTCGCGGCGCTGAACCACGATGCCGAAGTCGGCCCCGGCGGAGACGGCCTGGTCGTTCGTCTCGCGGATGATGTTCGCGATGTCGAGCGTGGAGAGGTTGCCGCGTGCCTTGACCTGCCAGACCAGCCGGTCGGTGCCTCGGATGTCGCCGAGGTCGGCGCTCGCCCGGTCGGCGCTGCGCCAGCCGTTGTCGGCCTTGCGCTCGGCAGCCGGCCAGCCGTGGACACGGAGGTATCGGCCGACGTCGCGCTCGGCGCGGATGCCCTTGTCCCGGTTGGCTCGGCCGATCTCGGCCCGGGTGCGGGTCGTGGTGGCCCTGGCTACTGCTGATCACTCCTGGCTGTCGTGGTGCTGGTCTTGAGTGCGGCGCGGACGAGTTCCATGCCGCGTGCGGCGCGTTCCGCGGCCTCGGGGTCGTGGTGGCAGAGCCGGGTTCCGACGTAGCCGTTGGCGTCGCACAGGTCGCAGTTGGCAATGGCGCGTTCGCGGTCGGCCGCGCGGGCTCGCTGTTGCTCGGTGCGGCGGGCTGCGCCGCGTGAGCTGGCTTGCTGGTCCCATCGCTGGGCTGCTTCGCGGGCTCGGGCGCAGACGCCGCAGGGCGGCGGGTCGGGGTCGTGTTCGTGGTCGATGCACCGGTCGGGTGGGCGCTGGTCGGTGTCGGGCGGTGCCTCGCGCGCGCTCCCGCGTGCGCGCGCACCCCCTTCCCTTCCTTTCCTTTCCCTTCCTTTCCCCGTGGTAGGGCTACCGGAGTCCTGCTGTAGCGAAGGTGGAGCCTCGCTACCTGCAGTTTGTGGAGAACCTGGGGATTTCTCCGGTGAAAGCCCGGTAGCCCTACTGTCGGGGGACGGGACAGGTAGCGGAGTGCCTTCCGACGCGGGCGGGATCTTCGACGGCGTGGGCTTCTGGATGCTCTGGTGATCGCTCCAGTTGACGATCTCCAGGTACCGCCGACCGCCCACGCGGTAGCGCACAATGCGCTCGTGGGCGGCCAGCGTCTCCAGGTCTTCCTCGATGTCGGCCAAGGACACGTCGTCCAGCGGCCAGATGTCACCCTTGATCAGCCGGGCGTTGTCCTTGGTGCGGCCTGCGTCGTCGCAATGCGTCCACAGGCCGATCCATGTCAGGCGCGCGCGAAATGGCAGCGTCGACACGTCCTCGGACCGGAAGAAGCTCGGCTTGATCGTGCGGATACGGGGCACTGAGAGCCTTTCCCCGTCGGTGGTTGGTCAGTGTTCGAGGTGGTGCAGCACGGGCGCAGACCCGAGCAGCACGGGTGCTTCGAGCGCGCCCGCGAGCATCTGCCGGACGTCGGCGAACGCTTGGCGTTCGACGAGATCCGGTCGGTCGAGCCGGTATCCGATGCCGAGCTGGCCTTCGCGGATGCGCCAGCGCAGCCGGGCGGTGACCTCGGTCGCGGGGAGGCCGACGAACGGGGCGACCGCGATCGTGAATTCCGCGGGAACCTCCAGCCGGCCACTCGCCCCGGCCTTGGCCTTGGTCTCCTCGCTCCACGAGAGCTGCACGTCGCCGGAGTCAAGCCGGGAGCCTCGGGAGAACGAGGCGTTCCGCCGGGTCTGGAAGGTCAGCGCGATTTCGAGCATCGTCGCGGTGTCCGGGTTGACGATCGTGTGCGCCCGGTCCTCCAGGTGCTCGGCGAAGTCCTCCTGCGACATCAGCGAGTTGTCCCGCCGAATCCACGCCTTCCAGTCCTCGTCCCGCTTGAGCTTGAGGACGGCTTCGTGGTCACGCCATCCGGCGGTGTAGCCGTTGGAGTGGTCGTTGAAGGTGGCGGTCACCTGCGAGTGGTCCTGGTCGGCCCACACCGTGGTCGAGGCCGTGTGCAGCCGGTTGACGTACGCGGCGAAGTCGCTCGGCTCGGTGAGCAGCGCGGTGCCTCGCGGCCTGCGGGGCTGGTCCAGCATGCGTTCGAGGTCGGTGGTGTCGATCCGCTCGTCGTTGCGCAGCGTCCGCACGACCACGGACTTCTCCGGTGTCAGGTCGAACGGCTGCGGCGGCGTGGCCTCGTCGGCACGGCGCTGGAGGTCTGCGACCACGGCGGCGGTCTGATCGGTGGTGTCGTCGGGCAC
Source organism: Amycolatopsis albispora (assembly GCF_003312875.1). Lineage (NCBI taxonomy): Bacteria > Bacillati > Actinomycetota > Actinomycetes > Pseudonocardiales > Pseudonocardiaceae > Amycolatopsis > Amycolatopsis albispora. The sequence continues at coordinate 204,688 of NZ_CP015163.1, read as the reverse complement.
GGGTGCTCCTACTCCGAGAACAGCGCGGTCTGGCGCGGGTCGTTGCGGACGAGTTCGCCAGCGTCGGTGGCGAAGAAGATCGACTCGGAGCGGTCGTGCTCCGGCAGGCTGCACTTGATCTGATCGGCGACCATGACGGCCCCGGGCGTGCGCTCCTGCGGTCGGATCGTGAGGGTGTACGTGATCTTCCCGGCCTTGCGGGTCTCCTCCACGGACAGCACGAGGTCGCGCAGCGCCTCGGACAGCTCCTGGTGGGTCTTCCCGCGCCGGTGCTCCATCAAGAAGGCCGCGAAGTCGCGCGGCTCGGCGCGCTCCGTCGTGGCCTCGGTGGCAGCTTCGGTCATGCTGGTTCCTCCTTGGCAGCAGCGGTTTCCTCGCGGATGAGCTGCCGGATGTTCTGGGCGAGGCTGATTCCTGCGCTGATGCAAAGCAAGATGGTCGTGATCAGCCGGATGGTGTCGGTGGCTCGTCTCATGGGGTGGCGGGCTCCTCGGGCGGGATCTCGTCGGCGGACGGCTGCGGTTCGCTGGTGTCCTCGGCGGGCTCGGCGTCGATCACCTCCCCGTCGAAATCGGAGGCGACGTCGTCCAGGGCCTCGGCGTCGAGATCGGTGCGGACCGTGCCCTCGGCCGCGATCGCGCGGTTCATGACCGTGGCCATCGGCAGCCACTTCGCGAGCTGGCGAACGGCTGTCTTGCGGGCCATCGCCTCCCAGTCGGTGACCCACGGCCCCTTCTTGCCCGCGCGGGAGCGACCTCGGATCGATTCGACGCTGCCGACGTCGAGCACCTCGAACTCGGCCCCGCCGTCAACGAGGGTGGCGGCGGCGTAGACATCAGTGATGCCACCGCGGTCTCCTCGCGCGGGCCGGTGCACCAGGTCGGGATGCAGCCCGTACGAGTACTCGAACTCGTCGGCCTCGTGGACGACCCGAGCGGAGATGTTGCGGAGCTGGCCGCTGTTCCACGCGAGCTTGATCAAGCCCCGGTAGCCGGGGATGAACGTCACCTGGTCCCCGTACGGAACCAAGTACGCCTCGCCCAGCGGGCCGGGTTCGAGCCCGAGCTGCGCGGAGGTCATGAGCGCGCCGAGGAGCGATTCGGGGCGACACCGCATCAGGTCGTTGTTCTGCTTGATCACGGTCAACGCGACCCGCGTGAACCGCTCGGGATTCAACGCGGTGCCGTGCAAAGCGCGGGCGATCTCCGGCTTCTGCCGTTCGATGAGCGTCCGCAAGTCGCCGCCGGACGACGCCGAGCTGGACTTCCGCTGCGCGAGCGCGGCCTTGGTGTTCGAGTTGCTTACTGCTGATCCCTCCTGGCTGTGGTGATGGCGTAGGTCAGGCGTCGGCCCGCTGGCCGCTCGGTGACGTAGAGCGCGTACAGGTCCGGGCGCTCGACGGCGAACGCCTCGTGGTCGACGGACCGCGAAGGCTTCGCCGGAGCCCGATGAGTCGCGACCTTCTCCCCGTCGAGCCGGGCTTCCTCGGCCTGGCCCATCTCCGCGCGCAACCGGTTGTCGATGCCGGTGCGCTCGGACTCCAGCGCTTTGATCTGTTCGCTCAGCTCGTGGCGGCGCGCAAGATGCTTGTGCCACAACGGGTCCAGCTCGACTGTCTCGCCTGACACCGCAGGCCAGCGCGCCAGCGCTCGGCGGGTGATCTCGGAGGCGTCAGCCGGGGGCGGTTCGTCCCGCTGTACGTGACCCCAGAACTCGGTCGCGGCGTCCACGAGGTCGGCGATCAGCTCGTCGTCGCGGTCGATGATCCGTTCGAGGTAGGTGTTCGTGTCGAGCAGCGCGACGACGAAGGTCCGGGGTGCGCCGAGCAGGTGCATGTACCACTGGACCTGGCAGACGTAGTGGACCGGAACGTCGTCCTCGGCCCATTCGGCGACGGCCCGATGTCCGCCGGTCTTCGCCTCGACGATCCCGGCCAGCTCGCCGGAGTACTCCCACGCCAGCCCGTCGACGTTGCCGAGCATCCACGTGTGGTCGCGGTTGCCGTAGACGCCCTCGCCCCCGGTCAGCACGTACTCGGGGTGCCGGTTGTCCCATTCGCGCAGCAGCACCGGTTCGAGCACGTGGCCCCAGTACATGCGCTCGGTGGCGACTTCGTCGAACTCGGCTTCGACCCGCCGGGTCTTCTCCAACCAGAGCTGGAACGGCGTCTTCCACGGGTTCAGCCCGGCAGCGGCGGCAACGTCGGAGCCGCCAAGGCCGAAGGTGCGCGCGAACTCCCAGTCGTCCTGGCTCGCCCCGGCTGGAAGCACGACCGGGGCGTCCAGCTTCCCGGCCGTCACGACGTCCTCCGCAAACCGCGGGAGGTAGCCGCGGCAACGTCGCTGATGCGGAGCGGAACCGTCGCGACCCACCAGTGCTCAGGCCGGGCATTCTCGTGGAGAACGTCGAGCATGACCGGCGGGACCTTGTGCCACAGCGCCCAAGCTGACCAGCGAACGATGTCGTCCGTCGGCTGGACCGACACCCGCACAGCCGTGCGGTCGCAGGTGAGCCAGTTGGACGTGAGGCCCAGCCCCCAGCGGTCGGGCTGCGGCAGGTCCGTCAGCCAGACCAGCCAGTGTCCGAGCAGCGGGTGTCGGTTCGGGCGCAGCTCAAGGCTTCGCTGGATCGAGCGCGCCCGGTGTTCGCAGGTGAAGTGGTAGAACGCGCGGGGCAATCACTGATCACCGACTTGAACGGTCAGCGGATGGGCGCGGAACCACTCGTGCGCGTCGTACATGGCGACGGAGTGCGCGGTCGTCTTCCGCTTGTTCGCGGTCGTGATCGCCTCGCGGAGCGACTGCGGAAGCCGTAGCCAGCACGTCCGGCAGGCGTAGAACTCGGGCTTGACCTGCCGCCCACAACCTCCGGGGCAGTCATGGTTCCTTCGTCGGGTCGCCGTCAGTCCTGCTCACCGCCGTCGCGGTCGTCGTCGGAGGCGGGTGCGTCAGCCGGCGAGCCGCCGGTGGTGTCGAAGGAGGGAAGCTGGTCGGCCAGCTCGTCCATCGTCTCGTTGAACACCGGAGTGTCGGGATCGCGCTTCTGCCACTGAACAGTCAGCGGGAGAACGACTTCGTCAGTCACCGGGTTCGGCAGCTCGGTCGTCTCGGCGTTGTCCTGGGCGGTCTCGGTCACAGTCTTCTCCGTCTCGGTCTCGTCGTTCACAGGACAACCCCGGCGATCGTGAAGCCGAGGGCGAAACCCAGGCACGCCATAGCGGCGACGACACCGACGATGGCCCGCGGCAGCGCTCGGGCGGTCATCGCCGACCGGCGGAGCGCGGTTCGCCAGCGGTCGAGCGTGCTCAGCCGGGCGTGGCGGCCGGTTGGGGCGGGAGCAAGCAGGCGGGCGGCCATCACGCGACCTGCCCATTCCAGTGCCGTGCGGGCGCGTCGCGTCGGGGTACGGGCATGACCAGGTTGGTGATCTCGCCGTACAGGTACACCACATCCCGTCGGGTGCACTCGTCCGCTTCGTGAAGCACGTGCCTGCCTTCCTGGTCGTCGTGCTGCTGCGTGATGGGGGTGGTCATCCGTAGCTCCGATCCGGTCAGAGAGATCGGGAGCTGGCCGACGAGATGTCGGGGGCTACCCGTCGGCCAGCTCCCGCCTGGTCCGCTATGCGCCACGGGCCAGGCGCTTGGTGGGGTCCGGCCGCAGCAGGACCGCCAGCTGGTCCCGCTGCGCGGGAGTCAAAGGGCCGTGGTCATCGGCGATGTCAGCGACGTACTCGGCGAGGTTGCGACTGATGCCGAGCCGTTCGAGGTCGCCATCGGAGAGCACCGGCTGGGCTGGCTTTCCGGTCATGCCGCACCCGACGCGCCGTCGTCCTCTTCGTCTTCGTCGGTGGCGTCGCCGCGCGCGAGGTAGGGGCCGATCAGCTCCGGGCTCGCGGCCGGGTCGTCGACCACGAAGAAGGTGCCGTGCGGCACGCCGAGAACGTCTTCCAGCTTTGCCGCCTGCTGGAGCGGAATCACCGGCGATGCCCCGTTCAACACCTGGCTCAGCCGAACCGGCGAGATGCCCGCACGGAACGCCACGTCCGCATGCCGACCGGTCGCTTCGACAAGCTCCCGAAGTGCGCTAGCGTCTGACGCTCGCACGTATGTAGCCACGACGAACTCCTGTTGGGTTAGCAAGCATGGGTGATCCGCGCGGCGGCCCAAGATCCGCCGACCGCGTCATTGGCCCTGGTCAAGGGCCGTAAAGACCGTGTCTGATCTCCACGTTAAATTGGTTTCAACACGGCCGCAACGGTTACAGTCAGTTAAACGTGCTTTAATTCCTGCGACGTGGGCCACGTCGGGGCCTAGGGGCGGTGTGGTGAATCTCTGCGAACTGATCAACATGATCAAAGATCGCGACGGCCTTACCTGGCGCGAACTCGCGGATCGTGCGCGGCAGAAGGGTGCCCCGGTACCGACTGGCCTGTTCCACCTGGGCAACCCGGACCGGCCGATGCAGGACTTCCCCCGCACGAAGACGATCATGGGCGTCGCCGCCGCGTTGGAGGTCGAGCCCGACGTGGTAGCGGCAGCCGCCCTGGAGTCGCTCAACCTGCAACAACGCAACGTAGTCGACGTTCACGTCAAGAATGCCCGCATCCATACGGGTGGTACGAACCCGGAAGTAGGGGGCCAACCGGGTGAACGCTGGGTGATCATCACCCCAGATGACGAAACCCCGCAGGATGTGCTCAACGCGTTCGAAAACGCGACAAATCTCCGCGTTGTCCTGCCGAAAGATGCGTCATTACCTGCGGAAACTGCTTAGTTGCCGAGATACCCCCGACCGTTAACACCCGTAAGTACCAAGGTGGTAGGACGATCGGGCGATTGTTACCGTCCGGTCAGGGGATGCCACAGGGGCTGCGGCGAAGCCTTCGACCGCTGGCCTCCGATGGGGCGGGAGGGGTGTGGGCCTGTGACGGACGAGTACACGTTGACGCGCGTCGACCTCGGTGGACTGAGATCCATAGCGATCAGGTTCGACGCCGACGGCACCTGCGAAGTCTTGGCCGATCACTCCGTCCCTGACTGGGAGGTTGACGCCTACGTCCGCGCCGCACTCATCCACGAGCAGACCAGCCGACGACAGGCTGAGCCGGACGACCCCGCCGCCAGCGCCTAGCAGGGCACGGAGCGGCCTGCTCGGCTCATGGCGAGCAGCAGGCTAGGATCTCTTCAACGGCACTTAACCCTTGTCCCACAACGGTTTTAGAGCCCCGGGAGGGGCCTTGGAGAAAAGATGTCACATGTGGGGTATTGCGGAGGGCAACGAGTTCTGCGTGCTCGCGGGCCGCTACCCCTGAGCACGCCCGGTGGTCCAGCCCTGCCCGCGCGCCACGTGTCAGCCGAGCGGCGTCATGTCGGCTACCAGCGCGTCGAGCGCCAGCCGGTCACCTTCCTTGACCGCCGCCAGGCAGGCTGCCCGTCGGTCCACGCCGGTCAGCCCCTGCCAAGCGCGTGCTCGCGGGCCGCTACCCCTCTGAGCACGGCTCACGCCGCTTCGGCGGCGCGGTGCCTGCTCTGGTGGCAGGAAGTGCAGACGACCGTCCGGCCGACCACGCTGCCGTCGTCGCCGACGATGCTGGCCACGCGCAGGGTGGAGAACCCGCATTCCTTGCAGGGCAGTCCTTCGCTGTGCTCGCTGAACTCGATTCGGTTGGCCATCAGCTCGTTCCTTCCGGTTCCATGCCGCCGCTGTCGCCACGCCGCTCGTCCGGTTCCGGGTCGCCGGGGCGCGGTTCCTGGTCGCGGTAGGTCGGTTCGGTGTGCTCACCGCCGATGTCGGCGTCCTGCTCCATGCTTTCGGCGGTCACCGGATCGATTTCGGGGGTGTTCTTCATCACCGTCGGCTACCCGCCGGGAACGGCCGGAAACGTGCGTCAGCGGATGCCGCGAGTGCGGTACCCGGCCGCCAGCGCCGCGATGCTGACGAACGACACCGCGAGCAGGTAGTAACCCGGCGCGAGCTGCGAACCGGTGCTCGCGATGAGCGCCGTGGCGATCGTCGGGGTGAAGCCGCCGAAGATGCCGACGGCGGTGTTGTAGCTGAACGACAGCCCGGTCGCGCGCGCCCTCACCGGGAAAGCGTCCGCCATCACCGACGGCAGCGCGCCGAAGTACACCGCCTTGAGCAGCCCCAGGATGGTCATGACCGCGGTGAGCGTGAGGAACGAAGGCGCCGCGGTGACCCACGCGAACAACGGCACCACGCCGACCCCGATCAGCACCGCCGCCGGCACCATCAGCACGAGCCTGCCGAACCGGTCGGCCAGCAGCCCGACCACCGGCGTGCCGAAGGTCAGGATCACGCCGGTGACGAAGAGCGCCACGAACGACAGTGAGTCGTCGAGGCCGAGTTCCTCGACGCCGAAGGTGGGCAGGTACTGGAGGATGAAGTTCAGCGCGGTGGACACCACCAGCGAGCCGCCCGCGATGAGCAGTCCGCCCCAGTGGTGCCGGAACACCGACAGGATCGGCGACGGCACCGGCTCCTCGTCACGCAGCGCGGGCGATTCGTCGACATAACGGCGGATGTAGTACCCGACCGGCCCGATCAGCAGGCCGAACACGAACGGCACCCGCCAGCCCCACGCGGTCATCGCCTCGTCGGAGAGCACCGCGGTCAGCACGGCCGCGAACCCGGCCGCCATCAGCGTCGAGAGCCCCTGGCTGGCGAACTGGAAACTGCCGAGAAAGCCCTTGCGGCCCTCGTTCTGCTCGACCAGGAACGAGGTCGCCGCGCCGAACTCACCACCGGCCGCGAAGCCCTGCAGCAGGCGCGCCACCACGACCGCCAGCGGGGCGAGAATGCCGAGCGTGTCGTACCCCGGCAGCACGGCGAGCAGCAAGGTGCCCGCCACCATCAGCCAGATGGTCAGCATCAGCGCCTTCTTGCGCCCGTGCCGGTCGGCGTAGGCGCCGATCACCAGCCCGCCGAGCGGCCGGATCAGGTAGGTCACGCCGAACACGGCGTACGCCTGCACCAGCTGGACGCCGGGATCGCCTTCGGGGAAGAAGGTCCGGCCGATGTAGCTCGCCATCAGCGCGTACACCGCGAGGTCGAACCATTCGAGCGCGTTCCCGATGGTGGCGGCGGCGATGGCGCGCCGCGTGGAGGTGGGTGCGGTGGTGGTCATCGCGGTGCCCTTCCGACGGCGTGGAAGAGGGCGGTCGCCAGCACCAGGCCCTCGCGCGCGATCGGCGCGAGCAGGTGCTCGTCGGGCGCGTGCTGGAGGCAGCCGGGATAGGAGTGCGGCACCCACAACGCGGGAATGCCCAGTATTTCGGTGAACACGAAGTTCGGCAGCGAGCCGCCGATGTTGGGCAGCACGGCGACCGGCCCGCCGGTGACCTCCTCGAGCACGCCGGCCGCCCAGCGCGGCCACGGTGCGTCGATTTCCGTGCGGCTGGCGGGAAAGTCGCCGGTGATGCGGACCTCGACCATCGGGTAACCGTGGGCGGCGAGGTGCTCAGTCAGCACACGCCGCGCGTCGCTGACGTCGGTGCCGGAGACGTACCGCAGCTGCAGCGCGGCACGGGCGCGGCCGGGGATCGCGTTGACCGGGTGGTCGATGTCGGCAGCGCCGATGGCGAGCACTTCGAGCGTGTTCCAGCCGTAGAGCCGTTCGGCCGCGGTGAGGTCCTGGGCGCCCCAGCCCGCGTCGGGTGCCGGGTCGCCGGGGCTGTTCGCCACGGTGATCCCGGCCAGCGCCGCGCGCACCGCGTCCGGGATTTCCGGCGGCAGCAGGCCGGGGATCTGGATGCGCCCGTGCCCGTCGACGAGGGTGCCGATCGCCCCGGCCAGCGTGGTGGCGGGATTGCGCAGCACACCGCCCCAGTTGCCGGAGTGGTACGAATCGGGCCGCAGATCGGCGTCGAGTTCGAAGTTCAGGCCGCCTCGCGAGCCGAGGAACAGCGTCGGCGTGGCGGCGTCCAGGCGCGGGCCGTCGGAGGCGATGAGCACGTCGGCCCGCAGCAGTTCGCGGTGCGCCGCGGCGAACTCGGCGATCCCCGGCGAACCGATCTCCTCGCCGGTCTCGAACAGGAACTTCAGGTTGAACCCCAGCGAGCCGGTTTCGGTCAGCAGCAGGCGCAACGCGGTGAGGTTGACCAGGTGCTGCCCCTTGTTGTCGGCGGTACCGCGGCCGTACCAGCGCTCGCCGTCCACGGTCAGCGTCCACGGGTCGCGGCCGTCGCTCCACTGTCCACTGTGGCCATCGACCACGTCGGCGTGGCCGTAGCACAGCACGGTCGGCAGGTCCGGCGACTCGGCACGCGTGCCGAGCAGGAACGGGCCGCCCGCCGGATCCGGGTTGGGGTGCTCGGTCACCGTGCAGCCGAGGTCGGTGAGCAGCGGCGTGAGCACGTGGTCGAGGTATGCCCTGAGCGCAACGTTGCCGCGTTCGGTGGTGCTCTCCGTCGGATAGCCGACGAGCTCGGCGAGGTGCGCGCGGAACGCGCCGGAGTCCACGTGGTTTTCGGCTGCACGGCGCAGGTTCTGCGGGATCACTGGCAACTCCGGTGGTCGGTGGCACCGAGCAGGCTAAGCCGGTTCCGGCGTCACCACCATTGCCGATTTTGTCATCGAGCGTTCTACTATCGGCAAACCGGACGAAAGGCGGGTTCGATGCAGCTGCTGCCGGTGGGCCTGACGTACTTCGCCGAGGTCGCCCGCGCGGGCTCGGTCACCGAGGCCGCCAGGGCGCTGACCGTGGCGCCGTCCGCGATCAGCAGGCAGATCGCGAAGCTGGAGGCCGACCTCGGTGTGCCGCTGTTCGCGAGGCATCCGCGTGGCATGACGCTGACCGACGCGGGCGCGCGGCTGCTCGCCCACGCGCGCCGCACCGAGGCCGAGTCCGCCGCGCTCGTCGGCGAACTGCGCCAGGGCGACGGCTCCGAGGCTCGCCGCGTGGTGGTGGCGTGCTCGGAGGGTTTCGGCAGGCGGATCGTGCCGCGCGCGATGGCCGCCTTCCGCCGCGAGCACCCCGGCGTCACCTTCCAGCTCGACATCGTGCCCAGGGAGGAGGCGACCCGCCGGGTGGTGGACGGCATCGCCGACGTCGCGGTCACCTACACGATGGGCCCGCAGCACGACGTCCGCGTGGAGTGCGCGGTCGTCACCGAGGTGGTCGCGGTTGTCCCTGGTGGACACGAGCTGGCCGGGCGGGAGCGGATCGGGCTGGCGGAGCTGTGCGCGCACCCGCTGGCGCTGGCGTCGTCGCGGACCAGCCAGCGCGAACTGTTCGACCTGGGCGCGCGCATGGAAGGGCTCGAAGTGGCGCCGGTGCTCGTCTGCGACGGGCTGGCGCCGCTGTACGAGTTCGTCCGCGGCGGCGGTGGCATCGCGCTCGTCGGTGATCTGGGCGACCTGGACCGCGGCACCACCGGCGACGGCGTGGCCTACGTGCGGCTCGACCACCCCGTGTTCCGGCAGCGCGAGGCGCAGGTGCAGACCATGCTGGGCAGGCGCCTGCCGTCCTCGGCCATGCAGTTCACCGGCCTGCTGGTTTCCCTGCTCCGGGAAGCGGCCCGCTAGCCCCGGCCAATGCGTGCTCGACGGTCTGCTCGAGCTGTTCGGCCAGCACGGGGCAGTCCCGCACCGGATCGTCACGCGGGCAGGTGAGCAGGTGCTCGAGCACGCGCTGCGCGGCCTGGAGGCGCTCGACCTGCTCCCGCATCACGCCGATGGCGTCCTCGATGACGGTCCTGGGCCCGGCCTGGTCCGCGGACAGCGCGGTGGCCGTGTCCGCCAGGCTCATCAGGCCGTCGTGGTGGAGGAGCTGGACCAGGGCGAGCCGTCGCAGCTCGCCGCGTCCGTAGGTGCGGACCGTGCCGCGCCTGCCCGCCGGGGCCAGCAGGCCGATCTCGTCGTAGTAACGCAACGCGGACACCGCGAGGCCGAAATGCCGCGCCACTTCGCTGATCGTGTAGTGCACCCCACCAGGATCACAGCTTGCACTCAAGCTGGCTTGAGCGGGCACCGTGACGGCATGAGCGAAGAGAAGCCCTACGAGGTGGTGGTGGCCGGCGCCGGGCCGGTGGGCCTGTCGGCCGCGTTGTTCCTGGCCGAGCGCGGGGTGCGGGTGCTGGTGGTGGACAAGCGGGACCCGCTGACCGGCCCGCCGCGGGCCGGGGCCAGCGTCCGCACGCTCGAACTGTTCCGCTCGATCGGGCTCGGCGCGCGGGTGGACGAGCTGGCGTGGAACGGCCCGGCGCCGCTGCGGTCGGTGGTCAAGGACAGCGCGGCCGGGGCGGTCCGGCATCGCGCGGGACCACCGGCGCGGTACGCGGAACGGCTGGAGACGTGCAGCCCGATCGACATCCGGCGGACGCTGACGCAGTACGAGGTGCAGTTGCTGGCGCTGGACCGGCTGCGGCAGCTCGATGCGGACGTCCGGTTCGGTGCCGAGGTGGTGGACGTCTCCAGCGACGCGGACGCCGTGCGCGCCCGAGTGGTCGAGTCCGGCCGCACCCGGGAAGTGACGGGCCACTACCTGGTCGGAGCGGACGGCGCCCGGAGCCGGGTGCGGGCCGCGTGCGGTATCGACGTGCCCGACCGGCGGGTCGCCGCCCGGCTCAACACCGCGTTCTTCCGCGCGGACCTCGGCCGTCTGCTGCCGGAGTCGGCGACGCACGCCTGCTTCGTCCGCAACGAGCACGTCCACTGCACCCTGTTCGCCAAGAGCGCGGCGGGTGACCACTGGTCGTCGCACCTGATGGACCAGCCGGGTGAGCTGACCCCGGAGCAGACCCTGCACCTGCTGCGCGCGGCGATCGGTGACGACACCGTGCCGATCGAGCTGATCTCGTGCAACGCCTGGGAAGCGGCCATCGGCATCGCCTCGGCGTTCCGCCACGGGCGGGTCTTCCTGGCGGGCGACGCCGCGCACGTGCAGAGTTCGGCCGGTGGGCTCGGCATGAACACCGGCATCCAGGACGGGCACAACCTCGCGTGGAAGCTCGCGGCCGTCCTCAATGGACACGCGGACGAGGCGCTGCTGGACAGTTACGAGCCCGAACGCCGTGCTGCCGCCGAGGCGTCGCTGGCGCTGTCCTTCCGCTTGCACCGCGGTTACCAGGACGGGCAGGACACCAACGAGTTGTACGCCCGGCTCGCCGCCGATTACCTGCGCGGCATGATGTTCCACCACTACGAGTCGGGTGCCGTGGTTACCGACGACGCGGGCGCGCCGGATGTGCTCGACGACCGCGCGGTGCCCGGCCGCCGTCTGCCGCACCGGTGGCTGGACGGCGGCACGCGGTCCACGCTCGATCTGGTGGGTTCCGGCTGGGCTCTGCTGACCGGTGAGGGTTGGCAGGCGACCCCGATCGATGGTGTGCGCGTGGTCGCGGTGCCCGGGGCGGTGTTCCCCGACCTGGCCGACGGCGCCCTCCTGGTGCGGCCCGACGGGTTCGTCGCCTGGCGCGCGGCCGGGCTGCCCGTCGACCCGGCCGCCACCGTGCGCGGAGTGCTGCGGACCCTGCACTGGCGGCCTGCGCGCGGCGGCGCTGTACGAACGGGAGGGCTACCGGCACCGGGGTAGCCCCTTCCACCTACCGGACGACCCACCCTCCACCCGATGCGGCGAGACCCGGCGTAGGGGCCCTGTCGCCACAGACCCGTGCAATGAATGTGGCTTTCATAGCGTCTGGCGCAATGAAAGCCACATTCATTGACGGGGCCAGGGCGCGGGTCAGGCCGCCGGTGCCGCCGATCAGACGCTGACAGAAGGTGTCAGTGACCCCGGCCTAGCGTGCCGATCATGAACACTGAAAACACCCGCGCGACGGTGGCGGAATTCCTCCGCCGCCTGTCCGACGGGGACCCGGACCGGATAGCCGAACTGTTCGCCGATCACGTGGACTGGGCGCTCGACTGGCCCACCGATGGCCATCCAGCCGTGCCGTGGATCCGCGCCCGGTCCACCCGCGCCGAGGTCGCCGACCACTTCCGCGCGCTCAACGAATTCCACGTGCCGGACCGGCGCGGCGCCGTGGTGCCGGAAGTGCTCGCCGACGGCCGGGATGCCGTGGTGCTCGGCGAAATCCGGCAAACCGTGCGAGCCACCGGGCGCCCCTACACCGCCCGGTGCGCACTGCGACTGACCGTCGAAAATGGACTGATCACCCGGTACCACGTCTACGAGGACAGCCTCAGCGTCGCGCGGGCCTTCAGCCAGTGACGGCGCGGGGATGCACCCGGCCGTTGGTGTGCAGGTACCGGGCGGCGCCGCCGGCGAAGTCGTAGATCGCGACCGTCTGCGGGTCCTCCAGTGGACTGGCCGGCGGCAGCACAAAATGCGTGTCGCTGACCGGGAGCAACTCGTAGGTGAGGTGGTCGGGCCTGCCGAGGAAGCTCGCCTGCACCGGGTCGAGCGCCAGGGTCAGGTACAGCTTTCCCGCCTCGGCGGTGACCTCGTAGCGCGTGCCGGGGCGCTCGTAGATCCCGGTGTACCGCAACGGATCCAGGCGCAGCGCGGGGTCCGGCGCGGGCAGCGCGGGCGGGGTGACCTGGCCCAGCTCGGTCAGGATCTCGTGGTATACCGCGCGATAGAAACCGTCACGGGGGCCGCCGTTGGCCAGCAGCACGACGGCGGTCCCCGAGTCCGGTAGCAACCGCAGCCGGGCGTGCTGGCCGATCGTGCTGCCGTCGGTGGCGTAGACGGTTTCCCCGTGCCAGTCGCACACCATCAGCCCGAGTGCCCATTGTGGACCGAACAGGTACGGGTCGGGCACGGGCACCCGCGACCGCATCAGCTCTCGCAGGCCGTCCGCCGGGACGATGCGCCGCCCGTTCTCGGCCACCCCGTCGTTGAGCAGGACGTGTGCCATGGCCAGCACTTCACGCGTGGTCGAGGTGATGCCGCCACCGGGCCCGTACTCGCGTGGCAGGTGGTCCATCGGCGTGACGATCGGGCCTTCCGCCAGTGACCGCAGGAGGTGCCCGGTCGCGGCGGTGGCGGGGTCGGCCTGCTCGGGCCGGCTGTTCGTGTGCACCAGTCCCATGGGCTCGAAAAGCCGGGTGCGCATCACCTCGTCTCATGGTTTCCCGTCGGCGACCTCCATGATCCGGGCGAGGATCGCGTAACCGAGCGCCGCGCTGTAGCCGTGGGTGTGCCCGAGCGGGAAGACCTGCGGCGCCTCGGTGATGTTGGCGACCATGCGCTCGTACACGTCGTCGCCCTCGCCGGGATCACCGTAGGCTTCTTCGATTCCGTTGGTGTGGTTGAGCAACTGGCGCGGCGTGACCTCGGCGGTGGTCACCGGGTCGGCCACGCGGAAGCCGGGCAGGTAGGTCCGCACCGGCTCGTCCAGCGCGACGCGGCCCTCGTCGGCCAGTTGCCGGAAGGCCAGCGCGGTCCAGGTTTTGGTCATCGAGCCGAGCTGGTACACCGTGCCGATCGTCGCCGGTTCGCGGGTTTCCACATTCTTCACGCCGACCGCGAATTCGGCGATTTCCCCGTGGTGCGACACGCCGATCGCGGCGCCTGGGATCCCGTACTCGGCGAGGAGCCCGGTGACGCGGTCGCGGACGCGGCCCAGGTCGATGGTCATCGCGGCAGGCCGACCGCGTTGGCGGCGTCGGCTTCGAAGTACTCGGTGGTGGCGTGCGCACCGGCGTGTGCCTCGAAGAACTCCCGTACACTGTGGACTGAGTCGTGGGTGAGCACGTTCACCGCCTTGCCGCCGTCCTTGCTGGCGACGGCCAGCTTCCATTTCGCACCCTTGGGCAGTTGCGCGTATGCCTTCTTCAGCGCCTGCCAGAACGCGCCGTCATCGGTGACCGTGGACACGGCCAGTACGTGGGTCATCGGGTTCCCTTCCTTTCCGGACGGCGAAAAGCTACGTTGCGTTTCGACTGTCGGCAACGAAAAACCCTTGTGGATGCCGAAAAAATTGCAACCGCGGTGCCGCTGAACGCAACGGGCGTTGCACTGTACTGTGGGTGAACGCACAGCGAGGAGGTGCCGGTGCCGGGCGGCAGGCTGACCTACGAAGAACGACGGCGGATCGCGGCGTGGCTCGCCGATGGGCTCGGTTACGCCGAAATAGGACGGCGGCTCGACCGTCCTACTTCGACCATCAGCCGGGAAGTCGCCAGGAACAGCGCGGCGGGTGACTACCGGGCCGCGCAGGCACAGCAGAACGCCGGCCACCGCGCCCGCAGGCGCCGCCCGGCTCCGCCCCGCGGTTCCTCCGGCGACGAGCAACCGGCGGTGCGCGAGTTCCAGGAGCGGTTCGCGGCCCTGCTCGCCGCGACCGGCCTGCCCCGGATGACCGCGCGGGTGTTCGCTTGCCTGATCACCGCGGGCCCGGCGGGCTGGGCGGCGGCCGACCTGGTGCGGCAGCTGGAAGTCAGCCCGGCGTCGGTGTCGAAGGCGATCGGCGCGCTCGAAGGCATGGAGATCGTCACGCGGCGGCACGAACCCGGCACGCGTCGCGAGCGGTACCTCATCACCGATGATGCCTGGCTGCGGGCGTGGCGGTCCGACACCGGCACGCACCGCGAAATCGCCGACGCCGCCCGCCAAGGCGCGGCGATCGTCGGCCCGAGAACCGCGGCCGGCGCGCGGCTGGCCACCATGGGTGAGTTCTTCGCGCAGCTCAGCGCCCAGATGGACACCCGCGAGGCCGGGGAGGACGCGCTGACCGTGATGGCCGCCCTAGCGCACGCCGGCCGCCCGCTCACCCGGACCGCGCTGGCCACCGCCCTCGGCTGGCCGGGCAGACGCGTGGCTACCGCACTGACCACGCTCCGGCGGCAGCCCGCCATCGCCGACCCGCTCACCCTGAACACCGCGGCGCCGGGCAAGTACACCCTCATCGCGCGAGAGGACCGGCTCACCGCGACCCAGCGGGCAGCCTTAGCCCGCTGAGCAGCGCCAGCAACCAACCTCGGCAACCAGCCCCAGCAACCCGCTCCAGCGACCAGGCCGGTGACATCCGCCCGTCTCCTGTCACGCGGAAGCGACACGAATGTGGCTTTCGGAGCGAAATCCGCCCCCAAAGCCACATTCGTGTCCAGAGCGCCGCCACCCGGGGTCAGACGTTGAAGGAGAAATCTCCGACGCCCCGCGAAGCCAGCTCCGCGGCAATCGCCGTGGCTGCCTGTCCGCGCAGGTCGTAGGCCAGTTTCTCCTGCGCGCTCGTCGCGCGGTCCGAAGCCGGTGAAGCCAGGAAGTCCATCTCACCGCGGTTGCGCGCGGGCGTTCGCGCCGTGCACAGGACGTTGCCGGTGCCCAGCTCCACAAGAAGCGCCTCGACGGTGACCGAGCCCGGGGTGAAGAACGCCGACGAGCCGGGCGCCAGTGTCCCGGGCCGCAGGTCGGCGAACTGCAGCACCACAACGGTCCCGGCGTTGAGGAACCGCCGGAGCTGCTCGGCCTCCGCGTCGTCGACGCGGTCGGAATCCTCGTCCCGTTCGCGGTAACCCGGCAACGGCATGCTCACCAGGTCCGCCAGCGTGGACCTGCCGAAATCATAAAAACCGGGCGCACGCAACGGATCCGCCAGCCGGTCACGCATCACCACGTCGATGGGGTTCCGGTAGGACTCCGTGGCGCTATAGGAAACCCGCGGCCCGGGACGACAGGAGGTACCCATGGCCCGTCCCGGCGGCGGCAGGGTCTGGTCCAGCCGCGCGAACTCCTGCCGCAGGGTCTCCAGCCGGGCCGACTCGCTCAGCACGACGTCGCGCACGGTGTCGCGGGTGAGCTGCCGCACGGCACCGACCAGCACCAGCAAGCCCAGCACGCCCGCCAGCACAAACGCGATGATCCGGCGTGCCACGGGGTGCCTCCTTCGACGAACCGACCAGCTCATTCTCGGGCACGTCACCCGGCACACACCGCATGCGGCCGGAAGCGGCCAAGGCTCAGGCCTGCCGGGTGTGCAGCTGCTTGGTCAGCAGGTGGGCTTCCTCCAGCAGGAGCGCCCCGAGTTCCGGGCGGCGGTCGTCGCGGAAGCGGGATTCGACGCCGGTGAGGGTCAGCGCCCACGCGGGTGCGCCCGCCTGGTCGAACACCGCGGCGGCCATGCCCCAGCTGCCTTCGACCACCAGCCCGGGATTGACCGCGTAACCGAGTTCACGGGTGCTGGCGATCCGCTCGCGCACCGCGTCCGCCTCGTGCCGCGGGCCCCACTGCGCGGTGAGGTCGGTCCGCGCCAGGTACTCGTCGATCTCGCGGTCCGGCAGCATCGCCAGCACGACCTGACCGGCGGAAACCACACCCAGCGGGAACCGCGCGCCTTCGAAGAGCACAAACGAGCGAATCGGGAACGCGCCGTCCTCGCGCAGCAGGCACACCGTCTCGTCGCCGCGGCGTGCGGAGAAGAAGGCGCTCTCGCCGGTCGCGGTGGCAAGCCGGTGCACGCTGGCGCGGGCGTGCCTGGTCACGTCGTAGCGGTTCGCGGCGACCCCGCCGAGCAGGTACAGCTCCGGCCCGAGGAACCACTGGCCGGTGCGGTGGTCGCGATCCACGTACCCCTCGTCCGCCAGCGCCACCAGCAGCCGGTGCGTGGTCGGGCGGGCCAGCCCGCTCGCGCGCGCCACCGCCGAGGTGGACGCGCCGGTCTGCTGCGCGGCGGACAGCGCGCGGAGCACGGCGGCGATCCGGCCGATCACATGCGGCGGCGGAGCGGTCATGCACCGATCTTACGTTCACTCAGTGAACGCCCGCGATCGCGGTGCTCGCTGGGCGAGAGCTTCACCGGCCGGGTATTGACGGCCCGCAACCCCGGGACGTTGACTCGCGCACGTTCGCTGAACAGACGGAAGAGTGGGCCATGGACAAAGCAGTCACCGCCGAGCACGCGCTGACCGGTCTCCCCGACGGCGCCTCCATCGCCGTCGGCGGCTTCGGTCTCTGCGGCATCCCGCAAACCCTGATCGAGACCGTGCACCGGACCGGCGCCACCGGCCTGCGGGTGGTGTCGAACAACTGCGGGGTGGACGACTGGGGCCTCGGCATCCTGCTCAACGACCGCCGGATCAGCCGT
Organism: Amycolatopsis albispora; assembly: GCF_003312875.1. Taxonomy (NCBI): domain Bacteria; kingdom Bacillati; phylum Actinomycetota; class Actinomycetes; order Pseudonocardiales; family Pseudonocardiaceae; genus Amycolatopsis; species Amycolatopsis albispora. The sequence goes on along the minus strand of NZ_CP015163.1, from coordinate 187,683 downwards.
GTCACCGGCTCCTACGTCGGCGAGAACAAGGAGTTCGCCCGCCAGTACCTCAGCGGGGAGCTGGAGCTGGAACTCTGTCCACAAGGGACGCTCGCGGAACGGCTGCGGGCCGGTGGCTGCGGCATTCCGGCGTTCTTCACGCCCGCCGGTGTCGGCACGCAGATCGCCGACGGCGGCCTGCCCTGGCGCTACGCCCCGGACGGTTCGGTCGCGGTTTCCTCCCCCGCCAAGGAAACCCGTGAATTCGGCGGCGTCGAGCACGTGCTGGAAGAGGCCATCGTGACCGACTACGCGCTGGTCGCCGCGGCGAAGGGCGACCGGCACGGCAACCTCGTGTTCGAGAAGTCCGCGCAGAACTTCAACCCGCTGTGCGCCATGGCGGGCCGGATCACCGTGGCCGAGGTGCGGGAACTGGTGGAGCCGGGTGAACTCGACCCCGCCGAAGTGCACCTGCCCGGGGTTTTTGTGCAGCACGTCGTACACGCGCCGGACGTCGAAAAACGCATCGAGAAGAGGACCGTGACGGAGGTCGGCCGATGAGCCTCACCCGCACCCAGATGGCTGCCCGCGCGGCCGCGGAACTGCGCGACGGCGAGTACGTCAACCTCGGCATCGGCCTGCCCACGCTGATCCCGGGCTTCCTGCCCGAAGACGTGCATGTGGTGCTGCACAGCGAAAACGGCATTCTCGGCACCGGCCCGTACCCGGCGCCGGACGCGGTCGACCCGGACCTGATCAACGCGGGCAAGGAAACGGTGACCGTGCGCCCCGGCGCGTCGTTCTTCGATTCCGCGTTGTCCTTCGGCGTCATCCGCGGCGGTCACCTGGACGTGGCCGTGCTGGGCGCGATGCAGGTGTCCGCGCGCGGCGACCTGTCGAACTGGGCGGTGCCGGGGAAACTGGTCAAGGGCATGGGCGGCGCGATGGACCTGGTCCACGGCGCGCGGCGGGTGATCGTGCTGATGGAACACACCACAAAGGACGGTTTACCGAAGATCCTGCGGGAGAACACCCTGCCCTACACCGGGCGGGGCGTGGTGAACCGCATCATCACCGACCTCGCCGTCATCGACGTCACCCCGGACGGGCTGGCACTGGTCGAAACCGCACCGGGTGTCAGCGAAGCCGAGGTCCAGGCCGCCACGGACGCCCCGCTTCGCGTCCCGACCGGATAGCCCCCGGCTCGCCCGGCCCCCGCGGATGTCACGAATGTGGCTTTCGGGACGTTTTTCGTCCCGAAAGCCACATTCGTGACACCGGGGCGAACACGTTCGGAAACCCTCTACTCTGGGCCAGGTGCCGACTGGAGTGAGATCGCGTCGCCGGGTCGTGCTGGTGGCCTACGAGGACGCGCAGATCCTGGACGCGGCCTGCCCGGCGGGTGCCCTGGAAATAGCCAACTCCCACGGCGCCGACCCGCTCTACACCGTCGAGCTGGTCACCGCGAGGAGCAACACGATCCGCACTTCGTCCGGCCTCCAGCTCGGCGGTGCCCGGCGGATCGCCGAGGTGACCGGGCGGATCGACACCCTGCTCGTCATCGGCGGCGCCGGGGCCGAGACCGCCGCCCACGACGAGGCGCTGCTGGGCCAGCTCCGCCGCCTGGCCGGGCGGAGCCGCCGGTACGGCTCGGTGTGCACCGGCGCCTTCGTGCTGGCCGCGGCCGGGCTGCTCGACCACCGGCGCGTCACCACGCACTGGCGGTACAGCGACCTGCTCGCCACCAGTTTCCCCGCCGTCGAGGTGGATCCGGAGCCGCTCTACATCCGGGACGGCGACGTGTACACCTCGGCCGGGGTGACCAGCGCGCTCGACCTGACCCTCGCGCTCATCGAGGACGACCACGGCCCGGCCCTCGCCCGCGCGGTCGCCAGGGAACTGGTGACCTACCTGCACCGGCCCGCCGACCAGGCGCAGATCAGCGTGTTCGTCGGCGCGCCGCCCAGCAACCGGGTGGTGGACGACCTGCTGCGCCACGTCGCGGCGAACCTCGGCGCCGACCTCAGCCCGCGGGTGCTGGCCGCGCGGGCCGGGATCACCACGCGGCACCTGTCGCGGCTGTTCGTCACGCACCTGGGCACCACCCCCGCCAAGGCCGTGCGCGCCACCCGCACCGAGGCGGCCGCGCACCTGGCGGCGACCACCGATCTTCCGCTGGCCGCGATCGCCCGCCGCTGCGGGTTCGGCTCCGCCGCCACCCTCCGGCACGCCTTTCTCGACCAGTACGGCGTCACCGGGGACATGCTTCGGAAACGCACGGACATCCCACCCCGGCGACGGCAGCCCGATGCCCAGACTGCCGGAGCATGACCACCTCACAGACCACCCGCCGGACCGTGCTGGCCGCCGGAGCCGGCGCCGGGCTCGCGCTGGGCCTGGCCACCCCCGCGAGCGCCACCCCCGCGAGCGCCGCCCCCGCGACCGCCGCCCTCTCGACCGCCGTCCCGGACCAGCGCGGTGACGGTCCCCGCATCGGCATCGCGCTCTACGACGGGTTCAGCCTGCTCGACCCGACCGGCCCGGCCGAACTGCTGTCCCGCGTCCCCGGCGCGACGGTGACCATGATCGCCGAACGCCGCGGCCCGGTGCGCACGGACACGCAGCAGGCCGCGGTGGTCGCCGACCGCTCGTTCGCCGAGGTGCACCGGCTCGACGTCCTGCTGGTGCCGGGCGCGGGCAACCGCGGCACGATCGCCGCCATGCGGAACCCGGTGCTGCTCGACTGGATCCGGCGCATCGACCGCACCACCACCTGGACCACCGCGGTCTGCACCGGCACCCTGGTGCTCGGCGCGGCCGGGCTGCTGCGCGAGAAGGCCACCACCTACTGGGCCTCCGCCGACTACCTGGAGCAGACCTTCGGCGTGCGTTACGAAGCCGAGCGCTACGTGCAGGTCGGCAAGGTGATCACCGCGGCGGGGGTGTCCGCGGGCATCGACATGGCGCTGTACCTGGCGTCCCTGCTCACCGACGAGCGCACCGCGCGGGGCATCCAGCTGGCCGTCGAGTACGCGCCCGAACCGCCCTACGACTCGGGTGACGCGGCGACCGCCAGCCCGGAGCTCAAGCAGCTCGCGCTGGACCTGCTGGCGCGGTCGCAGCGCTGACCGGCGTTTGAACGGCGGACAGCCGGGTATCGCGGGGGCATGACCCACGTAGTCGTCACCGGCGCCACCGGAAATCTCGGGGTGGCCGTGATCAAGGCGCTGGAGCAGGAGCCGGACGTGAAGGCGGTGACCGGGCTGGCGCGCCGCCGTCCGGATTGGCACCCGGCCAAAACCGAGTTCGCCGAGATCGACCTGGCGGCTGACGAGCCGGACTTCACCGGTGCCGACGTGGTGGTGCACCTGGCGTGGCAGTTCCAGCCGACGCGGCATCCCGAGCAGACCTGGGCGGCGAACGTGCTCGGCTCCATCCGCGTGTTCGAAGCCGCCGCGCGGGCCGGGGCGGCCCTGATCTACAGCTCGTCGGTGGGCACGTACGCCCCGGGACCGGTGGACGACCGCGTGGACGAAAGCTGGCCGACGCACGGCTGGCCTGGTGCCGCCTACCCGCGCGAAAAGGCTTACCTGGAGCGGTATCTGGACGCTTTCGAGCCGCAGCACCCGGATCTGCGGGTGGTGCGGCTGCGCCCGGCCTTTGTGTTCCAGCGGCCCGCCGCGCCCGAACAGCGGCGCATCTTCGCGGGCGCGCTCGTGCCGGGCAACCTGGTGCGGCCGGAGCTGCTGCCGTTCGTGCCGGACGTGCCCGGCCTGCGGGTCCAGGTGGTGCACGCCGACGACGTGGCCGACGCGGTACGCCGTGCCGTGCTGCGGCCCGTCCGGGGCGCGTTCAACCTGGCCGCCGAACCCCCGCTCGACGGCCGGGGCCTGGCGTCCACTTTGGGCAAGCCGCTCGTCCGCGTGCCCCGGCAGGTGGTGCGCCTCGCGCTCGCGGGCGCGTGGCACGCCCGCGCGGTGCCGGTCGATCCCGGCCTGTTCGACGCGGTGGCCAGGCTGCCGCTGATGGACACCGGGCGCGCCAGGGACCAGCTCGGCTGGAGCCCGGCGGTGGACGCCTGGGACACGGCGGGTGAGCTGCTCGCCGGCCTGCACGGCAAGGGCGGGTACCCGACTCCGCCCCTGCACGACGACTGAGTCCTCCGAGAACCACCGGCTCAGGCGTTGGCGTCCACCTTCTCCAGGCCCCGGCGGTGCAGGCGGTAGGCCAGCCCGACCGAAACCAGTGCCGCGGCCGCGAAGCACAGGAAAATCGGGCTTTCCAGCAGCGACACCGGCGAAATCGCGATGGTCTGCCGCAGGGACAGCTCCAGCATCGGGCCGAGGATGAAGCCCATCACGAACGGCGCCACCGGCAGCCCGCGCTTGGCCATCGCCCAGCCCGCGACCCCGGCGACCAGGCAGACCACGATGTCGAACACGCTGTTCCGCGCGGTGTAGGCACCGACCCCGCAGCACACCAGGATGATCGGCCCCAGCACGCCGTAGGGCACGTTCGCGATCTTCGCCCACAGCCCGGCCAGCGGCAGGTTGAGCACCAGCAGGATCACGTTGGCCACGAAGAAGCTGGCGATCACCGCGGCGGTGATGTCGCTGTCGGAGGTGAACATGGCCGGGCCGGGCACCACCCCGTAGACCATCAGCGCGGCCATGATCAGCGCCATCGTCGGCCCGGTCGGGATGCCGAGGCTGAACAGCGGCACGAACCCGCTCATCGCGGTGGCGTTGTTCGCCGCCTCGGGACCGCCGATGCCTTCGACCGCGCCCTGGCCGAACCGCGAGCCGCCCTTGCGCTCGGCACGCCGCTTTTCGCTGGCGTAACTGAGAAAAGTGGTGGTCGACGGCAGCATGCCGGGGATCAGCCCGAGCAGGAAGCCGGTCACCGTGCCGCGCCCGGCCGCCCCCGCACTGCGGCGGAACTCGTCGCGTGTGGGCAGGAAACCGCCGACCTTCGCGGCCTGCGCGGTCGGCGTGCCGCGTTCGAGCGTGCGCAGCACCTCGGCGACGCCGAACAGGCCGATCATCACCGGCACGATGTCGAGGCCCTGCATCAGTTCCAGCGACCCGAAGGTCATCCGCTGCTGGCTGCTGGTCAGGTCGAGCCCGACCGACGCGAGCAGCATCCCGGCCACCGCCATCCCGATGCCGCGCACCACCGAACCCGAGGACAGGCCCGCGATCGCGGTGAGGCTGAACAACACCAGCCCCAGCATTTCCGGCGGTCCGAACTCCAGCGCGAACCCGGCGAGATGGGGCCCGATCAGCCACACCCCGAGCGTGCCGGCAATCCCGGCCACAAAGGACGCACCGGCGGCAATCGCGAGCGCGGTACCCGCGCGGCCGCGCTGGGTCATCGGGTAGCCCTCGAGCGCGGCGGGCAGCGAGGACACCTCACCCGGGATCTTGAGCAGGATCGCGCTGGTGGAGCCGCCGTACATGGCGCCGTAGTAGATCGCGGCGAGCACCACGATCGCCGCGGCCGGGCCCAGGTAGGCGGTGAGCGGGAACAGGATCGCGATCGCCGACACCGGGCCGAGGCCGGGCAGCACCCCGACCATGGTCCCGGCGAGGCAGCCGAGAAAGGCCAGCAGCAGCACGTGCGGCTGGAAGACCTCGGCGAAACCGGCGAGCAGTTCGGACAGACCCATCGGGCAGCCTCCTCAGAACCTGAAGATCCCGGCGGGAAGGACCACTCCCGACAGTTCGAACAGGACGGTGAACACGGCGTTGATCACCAGTGTGTACACAGTGGACTTCAGCCAGCCGTAGCGGGAGATCACCCGCAGGAAGGCAAAAACCACCACCACCCCGGCGACGACGTACCCCAGCGTGCCGAGCAGCGCGGCGTAGACGGCCACCAGCAGCAGGCAGACGGCCATGTCGCGGCGCGGGGTCGCGGGACGCGGGGTGCCGCCGCCGGGGCTTTCCTCCGCAACGACCCGCGAAGGGCGTTCGGCAACGGCGCTGGTCACTGCGAGCACGGCGCCGAGCACCAGGACGTACCAGCCTGCCGGATCGGCCTGCGCGGCCGGGTCCACGGTGAGCAGCAGCCGCAGACCCTCCTCTATGGACAGTCCGGCGAGCAGCAGTAGCACCAGCATCGGCGCGTAGGCGCCCGGTGCGCGAGTGGCCGTGGCCATGGGACCTCCTGAAAACGTGGGAGGAAAAGGAAGTTCAGCCCGCGACGCCGATCTGCTGTGACAACGCGGCGAAGCGGTTCTTCTCGCGGTCGATGTCCGCGCGCAGTTCGGCACCGGTGAGCACGGCCGGGGAGAGGCCCACCGCGTCGAGCTTGCCGGCGAACGCCTTGTCCTGCGCGATGGCGGCGACGGCGTCCCCGAGTTTCGCGGTGAGGTCGGCGGGCAGGCCCGGCGGTGCGGAAACGCCGACCCAGTACTGCATGTCCAGCCCGGGGTGCCCGAGTTCGGCGGCGGTGGGCACACCCTTGAGCTTGCTCACCGGCTTGTCCCCGGTCAGCGCGATCGACCGCAGCTTCCCGGTTTTGCTGAGGCTGAACGCCGAACTCGCACCGCCCGCGCCGAAGTCGATGTCCCCGGCGGCGACCGCGCGCATCACCTCGCCGGAGCTGCGGAACGGCACCCGCTGCACCCGCGCGGCGTCGATGCCGTTCTCCGCCAGGAACTGCAGTGTCGCGTAGTCGCTGGTGCTGCTGCCGCCGATCCAGCCGACGGTGAAGCGGTCCGGGTCCTGCTTGGCCGCCGCGACCACCTCGTCGTAGGTCCGGTAGGGCGAGTCACCGCCGACGACGTAGACGTGCGGTCCGGCGGCGAACTTCGCAACGAAGGTGCGGTCGGCCCAGTCGTAGGGCACGTACGGCAGCAGGCCCTGGATGGAGCTGGACCCGGCGCCGTCGGCGAGCAGCGTGTACCCGTCGGCCTCGGCCGAGCGCACCGAGCTGACCCCGATGATCTGGTCCGCGCCGGGCTTGTTGATCACGTTGACCGGCACGCCCAGCCGGTCGGACAGCGCTTCGGCCCCGGCGCGGGCGGCGATGTCGGTCGAGCCGCCCGCGGCGAAGGGCACCACGTAGTCGATCGACCGGCCCGGGAAGGTCTGCGCGGTTTCCGCCGCCGCGGCGCACGAGGTGAGCAGGGCGGCGGCGCACACCGCCACCACCGCCCGCGGGAAGGCTCGCATCGCCCTCACCCCGCTTGCCCGCGCACACGTGCGGTGGCCTCGGCGTCGAGCACGCCGTCATCGGTCAGCACCACGCCGTAGTCCGACCGCGCGCTTTCCGCACTGACCCGGCCCTGGGCGACATCACGGGCGACCAGTTCGGCGGGCCGTGCGAGCGGATCGCCGTAGCCACCCGAGCCAGGGCTTTCGATGCGCACGACGTCGCCGCGTTCCAAGGCAATCCCAGAAACGCGGCCGCCGGGCAGCGTGGTCTCGCCATCGGTGCCGGGCCGCAGGATGAACTTGCCGGTGGTGCCGTTATTGCCACCGGCGAGCCCGAGCGGCGGGAAGGTCTGCCGATCGGCGTGCGCGGAGAAGTCGGCCTGCCCGGACAGGACCCGGATGTCGCGCCGGACGCCGAGCCCGCCGCGGTGCTCGCCCGCGCCACCGGAGTCGGTGATCAGCTCGTAGGTGTCCACGCGCAGCGGGTACTCCAGCTCCAGCGCCTCGATCGGCAGGTTCGACGAGTTGGTGACGTGCACCTGCACGGCGTCGAGCCCGTCGCGGTCCGAGCGCGCCCCGGCACCACCCGCGATCACCTCGGGATAGACGAAGAACTCCTCGTCGGGACCGGCGAAGGTGACGTAGGTGATGGAGCTGTGCGAACCGGCCGGGACACGCCCTGGCACCGCCTTGGCGAGCGCGGCGAGCAGCACGTCGGCCACCCGCTGGCAGGCGTCCGTCCTGGCCGCGACCGCCGCGGGCGGGCGCGGGTTGACGATGCTGCCGAGCGGGGCCTCGATGCGCACGGCGTCGAAGAACCCGCCGTTGGCCGGGATGTCCGGGTCGAGCGCCGCCTTGAGTGCGTAGTAGACGGTCGCTTCCAGCGCCGAGCGCACCACGTTGATGGCCACCTCGGCCTGCCGCCCGGTCCCGGCGAAGTCGATCGAGATCTGCTCGCCCGACACGGTGATCGCGGTCTGGATGCGGATCGGCTCCTGGCCGGGGTGGTCGCTGTCGAGCCAGTCGGCGGCGGTGTAGGTGCCGTCCGGGATCGCGGCGACGGCCACCTCCAGCCGCCGCCGGGCGTAGGCGAGCAGCTGCGCGCACGCCGCGTCGATGACGTCACTGCCGTACTTCCCGTGCAGTTCGGCGAACCGGCGGCCGCCGGTGTGCACGGCGGCGAGCTGGGCCAGCAGATCACCCCGGCGTTCCTCGGGCAGCCGGGAGTTGAGCGTGACAAAAGCCAGCACCTCTTCGTTGACCGCGCCGTCGATCATGAAGCGCACCATCGGGATGCGCAGGCCCTCCTGGAAGATGCTGGTGGAGTCGCCCGAGTTGCTGCCGGGCACGTGCCCGCCGACGTCGGAGTGGTGGGCGATGTCGGCGCTGAACCCGACCAGCCCGCCGTCGTGGAACACCGGCGCCACCATGGTGATGTCGGGCAGGTGGGTGCCGCCGCCGGTGTACGGATCGTTGGTGATGTAGACGTCGCCGGGCCGCAGCTGGGCACCCCGCTGGTCGAGCAGCGCCTGCACCAGGCCCTGCATCGAGCCCATGTGGATGGGGATGTGCTCGGCCTGCGCGACCAGCCTGCCCCGCGCGTCGAACAACGCGGTGGAGCAGTCCACCCGCTCCTTGATGTTCGTCGAGTAGCTCGCGCGCCGCAGCACCGCGCCCATCTCCTCGGCCACCGACAGCATGGCGTTGCCGATCACCTGCACGCTCACCTGGTCCACCACGGTCATGCCACCACCTCGATCAGCAGGTTGCCCAGTTCGTCCACTGTGGACGACCACCCCGGCGGGACCACGGTGGTCGAGTCGAGCTGTTCGACGATCGCCGGTCCGGTGAAGGTGTTGCCGGACCGGAGTTTCGCCCGGTCGAGCACCGGCGTGGGCACCGCGCCGCGGTCGCCGCCGAAGTCGACGTCGCGGGTGCCGAGCAGCGCATCCGGTTCGAGCCCTGGCGACCCGGCCGCGACCCTCGGCAGGTCCGGCTTGGCCACCTCGCCGTGGGCGATGGCACGGAGGTTGACCAGTTGCACGGGCGATTCCGGGTGCGCGAAGCCGTACGCTTTCTCGTGCTGGGCGTGGAAATCGGCGATCACCGACGCGAGCGAGGCTTCGTCGAGCCGCTGCGGCAACGGGATGCGCAGTTCGAAGTTCTGCCGCGGGTAACGCGCGTCGGCGAGAATGGTGACCTCGTGCCGTTCCGCGATGCGGGCTTCCTCGGCCAGCCACGCCTGTCCCTCGGCGACCAGCGCGGCGACGGCGGCGTTGAGCGCGGGCAGCGTCTCCGGCTCGGCCCGGCGCAGGAACGAGCTGGTGAACTCGCTGCGCACATCGCTGACCAGCAACCCCAGCGCGCAGAGGGTGCCGGGGTTCGGCGGGATCAGCAGCCGGGTCATGCCGACCTCGGCGGCCACCTCGGCCGCGTGCAGCGGCCCGGCCCCGCCGTAGGCCATCAGCACGTACTCGCGCGGGTCCTCCCCCGCCTCCACCGAAACCTGGCGCACCGCCCGCGCCATGTGGGAGTTCGCCAGCCTGCCGATGCCGCGCGCGGCCTCGACCACGCTCGTGCCGAGTCCGTTCGCGACGGTGGCGACGGCGCGTTCGGCGGCGGCGCTGTCGATGGGCATCGCCCCGCCCAGCGCGCTTTCCGGGTTCTGCCTGCCCCGCACCACGTTCGCGTCGGTGGTGGTCGGTTCCGTGCCACCGTGGCCGTAGGCGGCCGGACCGGGCCGGGCACCCGCGCTCTCCGGCCCGACGCGCAGCCCGCCCGCGCCGTCGACCGAAGCGATGCTGCCGCCACCGGCGCCGATGGTGTGCACATCGACCGACGGCACGCGGATCGGGTAACCGCCGAGCCCGCGCTCGTTGGCCGAAGCGGGCCGCCCGCCCCGGATCAGGCACACGTCGGTGGAGGTGCCACCCATGTCGAAGGTGATCAGGTCGCCGATCCCGGCGAGCCCGGCCAGGTAGCTGGCGCCGACCACACCCGCGCTGGGACCGGACAGCAGCGTGGTCACCGGGCGTTCGGCCACCGCGTCGGTGGAGGCGAGCCCGCCGTTGGACTGGATCACGCGCGGACCGACCGGCAGGCCCGCTTCCGCGACGCGCTCGCCGAGGCGGCGGATGTAGCGGGACACCACCGGCCCGATGAACGAGTTGATCACCGCGGTGGAAAACCGCTCGTACTCGCGGAATTCCGGCGCGACCCGGCTGGAGCGCGAGGTGAACAGCTCCGGCAGCCGCCGTGCCAGCGCCTCTTCCACGCGGATCTCGTGGGTCGCATCGCGGTAGCTGTGCAGGAAGCAGATGGCCACGGATTCGGCGCCCGACGCCGCCAGTTCGCCCGCCACGCGGTCGATTTCGGCGTCGGTCAGCTCGGTGACCACCGCACCGGACGCGGCAAGCCGTTCGGTGACACCAAAAGTCAGTTCACGCGGGACGAGCACGCGTGGTTTGTCGGCGAACAGGTCGTAGAGGTGCGGCCGCCGCTGACGCGCGATCTCCAGCACGTCCGGCACGCCGCCGGTCACCAGCAGCGCGGTGGTGGCGCCCTTCAGTTCCAGCAGCGCGTTGGTGGCGACGGTGGTGCCGTGACCGAGGTAGGTGACGTCGCCGGGCGCCCTGCCCGCGTCGGCGAGCACGTGCCGGATGCCGTCGGCGACCGCGATCGACTGGTCGTGGCCGGTGGAGGGCAGCTTGAAGATGTGGAACCGGCCGGTGCCGGTGTCCAGCGCGGTCACGTCGGTGAAGGTGCCGCCGACGTCGACTCCGATGCGGATCATGCGGTCTCCTGGAAGGTCCTGGCCAGCTGGAGCCGGGCGGGAAGGGGATCGCCGCCGCCGAGCAGGGCGTCGACGGCGAGTGCGGAGAACACGGGCGAGAGCTTGAACCCGTGCCCCGAGAAGCCGCTCATCGACACGACCCGCTCGAAACCGGGCGGGGCGCCGATGAGCCCGTGGTTGTCCGGGGTGTAGCCCTCGACGAACGCCGCCGCGCCCGCCGCGGCGGGTTCGAGCCCGGTGAACAGGCCCCCGACGGCCGCCTCGACCCGCCGGGTGTATGCGGGCGGCACGGCTTTGTCGAATGTGGACAGATCGGGCACGGTTTCCTTCGGCACGTGCAGGTTCACCTTGACCAGGCCGTCCCCGTCCGGCGGGAAGAAGGACAGCCCGGCCTCCGGGCCGCTGCGCCGGATGCCGACCGGGAAGCGGTCGGGGGCGAACGCGGCGGGATCGGTGGCGCGGAACCAGTGCAGCACCACCCGGCGCACCTCGTAGCGCCCGCGCACGCCCGGCAGCAGTTCGGCGGTCCACGGTCCCCCGCAGACCAGTACGCGGCCCGCCGTGAGCACCCCGTCGGAGGTGTGCACGCGGACGTGCCCGCCCGCTTCGTCGAGTCCGGTGCAGCGCACGCCGGTCCGCACTTCGGCGCCGAGGTCGCGGGCGAGCCCGGCGGCGGCGCGGATGGCGGCGGACGGGAACAGCAGGCCGCCCTGCGGGTCGAGCACGCCGACGTCGTTCTCGCGCAGCACGTGCTGCGGGTAGCGCGCGGCGAGCTGGTCGTGGTCGAGCCGTTCGTGCGGGATGCCGAACTCCTCGGCGCTGCGCAGCACCTCGGCAACGTCGGGATGGTCGGGTGAGCCGATGCTGAGCGCGCCGGTCGGCAGCAGGATCCGCGCGCCGGTCGCCTCGGCCAGTTCGCGCCAGTACCCGGCCGCGCGCCGCAGCAGCGGGACGTACCAGGCGCCTTCCTTGTAGGCGACGCGGAAGATCCGGGTCCGCCCGCCGGCGGCGCCGTGCTCGTGCCCGAGTTCGGTGTGCTGCTCGATGCCGATGGCCCTGATCCCGGCCGCGGCGAGGCGCCAGAGCGCCATGCTGCCCATCGTGCCGACGCCGATCACCACCACGTCGGCATCGAGGCCTGGACCCCGGTCGGACATGTTTACCTCCACACGGTGTACGGGCTCGGCGATGCGGGCTAATGTAGGCAACACGACGAGAAAAGGTCAATGCTGTAATGAAAACTACAAGTAACGACTCGGACCCGCCGCTCCACGAACGCGTGGCGGCGCTGGCCGATGCCATGTCCACTAGCGAGCGGATGGTCGCCGAGTTCATGGCCGACCACCCCGAGGTGGTGGTGTCCTGTTCGGCCAGTGAGCTGGGCGCCCGCACCGGCACCAGCGACGCGACCGTGGTCCGGGCCGCGAAAGCCTTGGGGTACCGGGGTTTCCGCGAGCTGAAGCGGAGCATGCTCGGCGTGCTGACCCGGCAGCGCGACCTGGCGGCCACCATGGACGACCGCCTGGCGCGGGTGTCCACAGCGGACAACCAGGTGGCGCGCGTGCTGGACGACACCATCGGCCTGCTCGGCCAGCTGCGCCGCGGGCTCGACACCGAGTCGTGGCAGCGGGCGGTCGACGCGCTGATCGCCGCGCCCGCCGTGCTGACCTACGGCATCGGCCCGGCCGCCGGCCTCGCCGACTACCTGTGCCTCTCGCTCACCCGCATCGGCGTGCGCGCGCGGGGCGCGGGCACCACCGGCTTCCGGCTCGCCGACGAGCTGCTCACCCTGCGCGAGGACGAGGTGGTGGTGGTCTTCGCGCCGATCCGGCAGTTCCGGGAGATCTCGGTGCTGGTCGAGCACGCCGGCGCGGTGGGCGCCAAGGTCGTGGTGATCACCGAGAGCCTCGGCATGTCGCTCGCGCCGAAGGTGCACGCGGTGCTGTCCACCCCGCAGTCGACGACCACCGCCGCGAGCGAGGTGACCGCCGGGCTCGTGCTGGCGCACGCGCTGACCCTGAGCGTCGCGGCCGCCACGCACGACACCGCCGTCGACGCGCTGCGACTGGTCAACCAGCTACGCGCGAACGTCGTCGGCGCCGAACTCGACGTCACCCCGCTGCCCACCGACTGACCCGCCGCCTGGGGGCGCCGACGCTCGGCACGCTCCTGGCCCGCGTCCCCGGTGTCACGAATGTGGCTTTCGGGACGCAGAACGTCTCGAAAGCCACATTCGTGACACCGGCAGGGCCCGCCCCGCCGCCACGCCGCGTCAAAATTTGACTGGTTCCAGAGAAGCGTTCTACGGTTCGTGTGTATGTCCGACTTCGAGGCGCAGTTGCGGGCGGCCTCGTTGCGGGTGACCCGGCCTCGGCTGGCGGTGCTCACCGCGCTGCGCGACCATCCGCATGTGGACACCGAAACGGTGATCGCGCTGGTGCGGGCCCACCATCCCACGGTGTCCCACCAGGCGGTCTACGACGTGCTGCGCGCGCTCACCGACGCCGGCCTGGTGCGGCGCATCCAGCCCGCCGGCGCCAACGCGCGCTACGAATCCCGCGTCGGCGACAACCACCACCACGTGGTGTGCCGCTCCTGCGGCGCGATCGCCGACGTCGACTGCACCACCGGCCACGCCCCCTGCCTCACCGCATCGGATGACCACGGGTACGTCATCGACGAGGCCGAGGTCGTCTTCTGGGGCACCTGCCCCGACTGCGCGGCCGCACCAAGTTCCCCGAACACCGCCACTTCGGAAGGAAAGACATGAGCTCCACCGAGGACACCCCCGCCAGCGCCCAGGGCGTGGACCAGAAAGCCGCGGCCGGCTGCCCGGTCGCGCACGACTCCGTGACCTCGCACGGCAGTGAGAGCGAGAACCCGGCGATCGACTCGCCCACCCCGAAGACGGGCGGCCGCCCGCGCACGAACCGCGACTGGTGGCCCAACCAGCTCGACCTGTCGGTGCTGCACGCGCACTCCTCGAAGGGAAATCCGCTCGGCCCGGATTTCAGCTACGCCAAGGAGTTCGCCAAGCTCGACGTCGACGCGCTCAAGCGGGACATCACCGAGGTGCTCACCACGTCGCAGGACTGGTGGCCGGCCGACTTCGGCCACTACGGCGGCCTGATGATCCGGATGAGCTGGCACGCCGCCGGCACCTACCGCATCCACGACGGCCGCGGTGGCGCCGGGGACGGCGGCCAGCGCTTCGCCCCGCTGAACAGCTGGCCGGACAACGCCAACCTGGACAAGGCGCGCCGCCTGCTGTGGCCGGTCAAGGAGAAGTACGGCCAGAAGATCTCGTGGGCCGACCTGCTCGTGCTCGCCGGGAACGTGGCGCTGGAGTCGATGGGCTTCAAGACCTTCGGCTTCGGCTTCGGCCGTGAGGACGTCTGGGAGCCCGAGGAGATCTTCTGGGGCCCGGAGGACGACTGGCTGGGCGACGAGCGCTACGTCAGCGACGCCGAGATGGTGCCCGACGTCGGCGCCACCGAGATGGGCCTGATCTACGTCAATCCCGAGGGCCCCCGCGGCAACGCGGACCCGGCCGCGGCGGCGCACTTCATCCGGGAGACCTTCGGCCGGATGGCGATGAACGACGAGGAGACCGTCGCGCTGATCGCCGGTGGCCACACCTTCGGCAAGACCCACGGCGCGGCCGTCGCCGACGACCACGTCGGCCCGGAGCCCGAGGCCGCCCCGCTGGAGGCGCAGGGCCTCGGCTGGCTGAACACGCACGGCACCGGCAAGGGCGCGGACACCATCACCAGTGGCCTCGAGGTCACCTGGACCGACGTGCCGACGCAGTGGAGCAACCGCTTCTTCGAGATCCTCTTCGGCTACGAGTGGGAGCTCACCACCAGCCCCGGTGGCGCCAAGCAGTACGTGGCCAAGGACGCCGAGCCGATCATCCCGGACGCGCACGACCCGGCGAAGAAGCACAAGCCGACCATGCTCACCACGGACCTGGCGCTGCGGGTCGACCCCACCTACGAGAAGATCTCGCGCCGCTTCCTGGAGAACCCGGACGAGTTCGCGCTGGCCTTCGCCAAGGCCTGGTACAAGCTGCTGCACCGCGACATGGGCCCGGTCAGCCGCTTCCTCGGCCCGTGGGTGCCCGAGCCGCAGCTGTGGCAGGACCCGGTGCCCGAGGTCGACCACGAGCTGGTCGGCGACGCCGACATCGCCGCGCTCAAGGCGAAGGTGCTCGACTCCGGGCTGACCACCGCCCAGCTGGTCACCACGGCCTGGGCTTCAGCCGCCAGCTTCCGGTCCACCGACAAGCGCGGTGGCGCCAACGGCGCGCGCATCCGCCTCGAGCCGCAGCGCAACTGGGAGGTCAACCAGCCGGAGCAGCTCGCGACGGTGCTGGACACCCTCGAAGGCATCCAGCGGGAGTTCAACAACGCGGGCGGCGCGAAGATCTCGCTCGCCGACCTGATCGTGCTGGCCGGTTCGGCCGCGGTCGAGAAGGCGGCGCGGGACGGCGGGGTCGAGGTCACCGTGCCGTTCCACCCCGGCCGCACCGACGCCAGCCAGGAGCAGACCGACGTCGAGTCGTTCGCCGTGCTGGAGCCGCGTGCCGACGGGTTCCGCAACTACCTGCGGGCCGGTGAGAAGCTGCAGCCGGAGACGCTGCTGGTGGACCGGGCGTACCTGCTCAACCTGACCGCGCCCGAGATGACCGTGCTCGTCGGCGGCCTGCGTGCGCTCGGCGCCAACGCCGGCGGCGCTCAGCACGGTGTGCTCACCGACCGGCCCGGCGTGCTCACCAACGACTTCTTCCGGAACCTGCTCTCGCCGGGCACCCGGTGGAAGGGCTCGGAGGAGGAGCACGTCTACGAGATCCGCGACGCGGCGACCGACGAGCTGAAGTGGACCGCCACCGCGGTCGACCTCGTGTTCGGGTCCAACTCGCAGCTGCGCGCCCTCTCCGAGGTCTACGCCAGCCAGGACGCCCGCGAGAAGTTCGTGACGGACTTCGTCGCGGCGTGGACCAAGGTGATGGAGCTCGACCGGTTCGACCTCGACCGGGGCTGAGCACCCGGGAGAGCAGCACGAGCCCGGCCGGTCGCGGTGACGTGACCGGCCGGGCTCAGCGCCCGGCGATCCGGTCGAGGTCCTGGTCCAGGGCCTGCCACACGGCCGGTTTCGCCGAGCGCAGCCAGAACGCCACGGCGACCGCGGCCGCCACCGCGATCGGCAGCAGCCACGGCAGCAGCGCGACCACCGGGCTTTCGCTGCCCGCGAGCTGCGGGAAGTTGCCGAACGCCAGCGCGGTGACCGTCCACAGGCCGAGCCCGCCTGCCGCGGGCAGCACGAAGGTGGTGAGCAGGCGCGGGTCGCGGGCGCGCCGGAAGTGCACCACGATCGCGGTCGCCGCAAGCGCTTGCAGCACCACGATGCCGAGCGTGCCGATGCCGGTGAAGGCGGCGACGAGATTCGCGATCGGGTCCAGTCCGGCGATCGCGTAGGCCATCGCGACGAGCGTGGCGAAGGCGAGCTGGGCCGTCGACGCGGCCACCGGCGCGCCGTTGCGGCGGCGGGTGCGGGCCAGCGCACGCGGGAGCACGCCGGTCCGCCCGAGCGCGTACAGGTACCGCGTCGCGGAGTTGTGCAGCGCGAGCAGCGCCGCGAACAGGCTGACGACCAGCAGCAGCCGCATCACGTCGGTCAGGCCGGTGCCGAGGTAGTCGGCGGAGATGGTGAACACGAGGTCACCGGCGGCGAGGTGCTCCCGCGCGGCGTCACCCGCCTGCCGCACGCCGAGCGCGGACACGATCGCCCAGGTGGTGACCGCGGCGAAGATCCCGATGAACACGATCGCCACGTAGGTGGCTCGCGGAATTGTGCGCTTCGGGTCGCGGGCCTCCTCGCCGAACAGGCCGGTGGCCTCGAAGCCGACAAAAGCGTTGGCGGCGAACAACAAGCCGAGCCCGGCGGAGCCCGACAGGAAGATCTCGGGCCGGAACGCCTCGAGCGAGTAGCCGGTGGTGACCAGGATGGCGACGTCGAGCACCAGGAGGATGGACACCTCCAGCACGAGCGCGACGCCGAGCACCTTCGCGGAAACGTCGATCCCGCCGCGCGTCAGCAACCACACGCCAGCCACGGAGATGAGGCTCCAGACCCACCAGGGCAAACTGAGGCCGAACACGTCGGCGACCACCATGGACGTGAAAAACCCGCTCGTCCCAACGGCTCCGGCGACAAAGCAGTTGTACCCGACCATCGCCACGAAGGCCGCGACGATGCCCGCGGTCCGCCCGAGCCCGCGCACGACGTAGGCGTAGAACCCGCCCGCGTTCACCAGTTTCCTGGCCAGCTGGGCGTATCCGGCGGCGAAGAGCAGGAAAACCGCGGTGGCGAGCAGGAACATCACCGGCGTGCCACCCCCGGCACCGACGGCGATGCCGATGCCGCCGATCACGATGATGCCGGTCAACGGCGCGACGGCGGCCAGGACGAGGAACACCACCCCGGCGACGCCGAGGTTCCCGTGGAGCCGGTCATCCGGGTTATCGCTTGTGGACATCCGCCGACGCTAGGGACCGCCGGGCCCGCTTCCCTAGGACCACAGCGCACGGCAGTTGCCTACGCGGGCCGATGCGGATCGACGGTGGTGTGGGGCAGATCGACCAGGCTGAGCACGTGGTGGGCCGGGCTGCCGACCGGCGCGTACAACCGCAGCGCGGTGCCGTTGCGGTGGTCGCGCGTGGTGGCCCGGTGCAGCACGGCGATGGCCGCGCTGGCGAAGTGCGTGACCGCGGTGAGGTCGACGGTGAGCGGGTGCGAGTACCCCATGGTCAGCGCCTCCAGCTCCCGCGCGAACTGGTCGCTGCTGGTGACGTCCAGCGGCCCGTGCACGGCGATCCGGCTGGACGGCGCGTGCGGCTGCTCCACGATCAGGGTCATCTCCGCGGGACCGCCCGCGGTCGCGCGCCCGCCCGCCACGTCGCCGGCGCTGACCAGCCGGGCGGGCCGGACCAGCCGGTGGTGGATGGTGGCGGTGGTGCCGCCCGCCCCGCGGTCGAAGTCGAGCCGGTCGACGAACTGGCTGGTCATGGCGAGCCCGAGGCCCTGCTCCCGCCGCACCTCGACGCTGGCAGGCCACGACCGTTCGTGCCAGGAACCGTCGTCGGCGACCTCGATGTGGACCACCCCGGTGTCATCGAGCGTCCCGGTGACGCTGACCGTGCCGCCGAGCGAATCCGGGTGGCTGTGCTCGACGGCGTTCGTGACCAGCTCGTTCACCGCGTGCAGCAAGGCGAACTGGTCGTCCTCGCCGACCGCCAGCTCCTCCAGCCACCGCGTCAGCTCACCGCGCGCGACGCGGACCACGGACACGTCGGCGGGCAGGTGCAACCGCAGCGGCCCGGCCGGGGCCACGCGCTGCGCGCCGAGCAGGGCGATGTCGTCGGCGGTGCCGGTGGCGCGCACCAGCCGGTCGAGGGTGCGGGTGCAGGCGCGCTCCACCGCGCTCGTGCCGGGCTCCGCATCGGCGACCGCCTCGGTCGTCACCCTGGCGAACTCCGCGGTGGCTTCGCCCGGGTCACGGCCAGGCCGCTCGATGATCCCGTCGCTGTAGAGCAGCACCACCTCGTCACCGCCGAGCCGGTCGGCGGTGGTGGTGTAGGTGGCGTGGGTGCCCAGCGGCCCGGACGCCGGGACCGGCAGGTACCGCGCCCGTCCCCCGCCCGTCACCAGCGGCGGCGGGTGCCCGGCCGAACCGCACACGAGCGCGCCGTCGCCAGGGGTGAGGACCACGATGCACACGGTCGCCGCGTGCGCGGCGGGCAGCCGGGTGGCCAGGCGGTCGGCCGCGGCCAGCGCGGGCAGCACCTCGCCGGTTTCGTCGAGCCGGTCCTGCACCACCGCGCGCAGCTGGGCCATCGTCGCCGAGGCGGGCACCCCGCGCCCGACCACGTCCCCGACGACCAGCGCGACCCGGCCGCCGGGCAACGGGACCGCGTCGAACCAGTCACCACCCGCGGTCTCGTCGGCCTCCGCGAGCAGGCAACCGGCCGCCAGCCGCAGTCCGGGCAGCACGGGCAGGCCGGTGGGCAGCAACTGGCGTTGCAGACTCGGGCACATCACACGTCATTCCTGAGCTGTCGGCAACGCCCTGGGATACCCGATCGTGACACAGATAGACCTCCGGGGCACAACACCCGCGCGACGTGCGGATTCCGCCCGCTAGGGTGCGCACGGTGATCACTCTTCGGCTGGTCCCGGAGTCGTCCCACCGCTTCCCCAGCGGCGCCTGGCTCGCCGCGGTCGGGCTGGCGTTGTTCACCTGCTCGCTGATCCCGGCGATGGAAGGCCACGGAACGCAGTTCGGCGGCCTGCCGGACCGCCCCTACGACGCGCTGGCCCTGGTGGCGATCGCGCTGCAGTGCGTGCCGCTCGCGCTGTGCCGCCGGTGGCCGATGGCCTGCCTGGCGCTGGTCGCGATCGGCTTCACCGTCGACCAGCTCCGCGGTTACCACTCGTTCGCCGGTACCGGGCTGCCGGTCGCGGTGCTGTACGCGGGGTCGCGGGTGGAACGGCACCGGCGCGCCACGATGGCCGGGTTCACCGCGGCGTACCTGGCGCTGGCGGTCGCGTCCCGGCTGCTCGGCGGGACCGAGTCGATCGCCGGGTTCGTGATGTTCTACCTGGCGCTGGCACTGGCGTGGGGGCTCGGCGCGGCCCTGCGCTCGTCGCGGGCCGCCGAAGCCGACCGGCGCCGCCGCATCGCCGAGGAAACCCGCGTCGCCGAACGCACGCGCATCGCCCGCGAACTGCACGACGTGGTCACCCACCACGTGACCGCGATGGTGGTGCAGACCGAGGCCGCGCGGTACCTGACCGGCCAGCCGCGGCAGCTCGACGAAAGCCTGAGCGCGGTCAGCGACACCGGCAGGCGGGCGCTGACCGACCTGCGGCACCTGCTGGACCTGCTCAATCCCGAGCCGGACACCGGCGCCGCCATTCCCGCGCTGGTCGAGCAGACCCGCCGCGCCGGGCAGCCGGTGGAGTTCACCGAGGAGGGCACGCCGGCCGGTCCCACCGGCAGCGCCGGTCCGGTGGCCTACCGCGTGGTGCAGGAAGCGCTGACCAACGCGCTCAAGTACGCCCACGGCAGCCGCACTTCGGTCGAGGTGCGGCACGGCGAACGCGAGATCACCGTCCAGGTGAGCACGGACGGTTCCGGGGAGCCGATCGCCGCGCCCGGCGGGAGCGGACGCGGTCTCGACGGCCTCCGGGAACGGGTCGGCGTGCTGGGTGGTGAATTCAGCGCGGGCCGCCGGAGCAGCGGCGGGTTCTACGTGCGGGCACGCATTCCCGCCGGGAGCCCGTCGTGACCGCGCCGATCCGGGTGCTGGTCTGCGACGACCAGGCGCTGATCCGCACCGGGCTGGTGACGATCATCGGTGCGCAGCCGGATCTGGAGGTGGCCGGCGAATGCGGTGACGGCCGGGCCGCCGTCGAGCTGGCCCGGCGGCTGCGGCCCGACGTGGTGGTGATGGACGTGCGCATGCCGGTGCTCGACGGCATCGAGGCGACCAGGCAGCTGGCGGGCGCCGGCGTGCCGGATCCGGTCAAGGTGCTCGTGGTGACCACGTTCAACCTCGACGAGTACGTCTACCGGGCGCTGCGCGCGGGCGCCAGCGGCTTCCTGCTCAAGGAGGCGCCCCCGGCGCAGTTGCTCGACGGCATCCGGACCGTGGCGGGTGGCGCGGCGCTGCTGGCGCCCGAGGTGACGCGGCAGCTCGTGGGCGCCTACGCCACCCGGATCCGCCCCGCCGAAACCGGTTCGCACGACGCGCTGACGCCCCGCGAACTGGAGGTGCTCCGGCTGATCGCGGACGGCCTGTCGAACGCCGAGATCGCCGGAGCACTGGTGATCAGCCAGGAAACGGTGAAGACCTTCGTCTCCCGCATCCTGACCAAGCTGGGCCTGCGCGACCGCGTCCAGGCGGTGGTCTACGCCTACCGCCACGGACTGGTCACCTGAGCTACATGTTCTCCGCGATCTGGTCGGCGACGCGCTGGATCGCCCGCACGGCCACGTCCGGCTCGTCGACGTAGATGTAGTGCTCGCTGTTCGCCGCGGTGGTCAACTTGCTGTCGCTGGACAACGCGAGCCACTTGCGCTGGCCGTCGGCCCACTTCTGCTCCAGCGCGGGCCCGTACTCGGGCACGGCGGCGGCGAGGTACTGCTTGCCGTGCGTGATCACCTCGACCGGGATGTCCCCGGCGGAGGCGACCATGCCGTCCGGCATCGCCAGCTGCTCCGGGCTCTGTCCACTGAGGACGGCCAGGGTCTGGTCACGCAGCTGGGGTCCCATGCCGGTGGCCGACGGCGGGATCACGTCGGTGAGGTCGGCGCCCTGGCTCGGCGACGTCGCGTCCATCAGGACAAGCCCCTCGACCTTGTCCTGGTGGGCGGGGGCGTACCGGCCGGCGATCAGCCCGCCCAGCGAGTGCCCGGCCAGCACCACCGGCCCGCCCCCGGCGACCTGGTCGATCACCCCGGTCAGGATCTTCCCGGTGTCCTCCATGGTCTGCGGCCCGCCCGGCTGGTCGCTGGCGCCCGCGCCGAGGCGGTCGTAGGAGCAGACCCGGTCCTTCTCCGCCAGCCTGCCCTGGAGCCCGGCCAGCTTGTCCAGGCCGTCCCCGCCGCCGTGCAACAGGATGATCGTCGGCCGGTGCTCCGACGCGCCCGAGCACGACACGTTCACCGACTTGCCGTCGACCTGGATCTTCGCGGTGCCGGTGAGCAGGCCGTCGCCGCTCGCCTCGTCACAGCCTGCCAGCGCCACGGCTGCGGCGGCGCAGCACAGCGCGAGCGCACCGGCCGCCCGGACGTTGCGGATCATGGAAATCCTCCTGTTTGGACAGTCGAACGGCGCGTCGGCGCCGCGGTCGCCAGGAAGGCTACGGAGCCGCGGGCCGCCGATCGTCACCTTGGCGAGCGCACTCGCGCGTAGCTCGCACGGGGGACAACGGCCTTGACCATCGTCGTCGCCGCGGTCGCGGCCGCGACGGCACTCGCGCCACCGGCGCTCGCGGACCGATCACTTCGACCGGAGTGGGGCGAGTGCCCCGCCGAGGTCGCCGCGCCCGGCCTGGACTGCACCACGCTGAGCGTTCCGCTCGACCACCGCGACCCGGACGGGCGGCGGATCGACGTCGCGCTTTCCCGCCTGGCGAGCAAGAACCCGGAAAAGCGCTGGGGTGTGCTGCTGACCAACCAGGGCGGGCCCGGCGGCACCGGGGTGGACTTCCCGGCTGGGCTGGTCGCGCTCGGGCTGCCGCAGAGCGTGCTGGACAGCTACGACATCATCGGTTTCGACCCGCGCGGGGTCGGCCGCAGCACGCCGGTGACGTGCAACCTGACGCCGGAACAGGAGAGCCTGGGCAACATCCCGCCCTATGCGCGCGACGCGGCCGACGTGGTGAAGCACGCCCGCCACTCGAAGCGGGTCGCCGAACAGTGCGCCGAATCCGACACGGCCTTCATGCTCCCGTACACCTCGACCGCGGCCACCGCCCGTGACCTGGACCGGATCCGCGAGGCGCTCGGCGAGGAGAAGCTGTCGTTCCTCAGTTACTCCTACGGCACCCATCTCGGCGCGGTCTACACCACTTTGTTCCCCGACCG
Source organism: Amycolatopsis albispora (assembly GCF_003312875.1). Lineage (NCBI taxonomy): Bacteria > Bacillati > Actinomycetota > Actinomycetes > Pseudonocardiales > Pseudonocardiaceae > Amycolatopsis > Amycolatopsis albispora. Next base: position 165,098 of record NZ_CP015163.1, on the reverse strand, counting down.
CGGCGACCGGATCGTGCTCGACAGCAGCCTGGTCCCGGCTGGTCTGGACCGCGAGGGCGGGCGGTTGTTCGGCCACGGCATGGAACTGCGCTTCCCGGACTTCGCCGCGTATGCCGCCGCCCACCCGGAACACGGCCTCGGCAGCACCCCGGTTCCGGCTGATGACCTTCGGCGCCCTGTACCGCGACAGCCGGATGCCCTACCTCGCCGAAACCTGGCACGCGCTCGACACGAACCAGCCGCTGCCGCCCGTGGAAACCGCCCAGCAGGACCTGGACAACATGCTGTCCAGCCATCTCCACGTGATCTGCAACGACTCCCGCTGGCCGAAGCCGGTCGGCACCTACCTGCGTGACGTCGCGGCCGACCGCGAGCGCTACCCGCTGTTCGGCGCGGCCGCGGCCAACATCCGCCCGTGTGCCTTCTGGCGGTCCGAACCGGCCGAGCCGCCGGTGCGGGTTGGCGACCAGGGCCCGTCGAACGTGCTCGTGGTGCAGAACACCCGCGACCCGGCCACGCCGCTGGCCGGTGCGCGGAAGATGCACGAGGCGCTCGGTGACCGGTCGCGGCTGATCACCGCCGACCAGGGCGGCCACGGCACCTACCTGATCGGCGCGAACCAGTGCGCGAACAACGCCGTCACCGCGTTCCTGACCACCGGCGACCGGCCCCCGGCCGATCTAGCCTGCCCGGCGGTTTGAAGGTTCGGCCGAGCTGACCTGGGGTTGCCGCAGCTGAGTTCCTACCGGATGTTCAACGATACGGTGCAATGGTATGGCTGCCGGCACCATCGAACTCAGCATGGCCGAACTGCGCGAGGTCGCGGGTTACGCCGCGGCCTGCGCGCACCCCGCGCTCGCGATCTTCGAGCGCGCCCGGCCGGACGACCCGCGTCCGCGAGCCGCCATCGACGCGGCGCGGGTGTTCGCCGAGGGCGCCCGGCGCACCAAGGCGATCCGCGACAGTGCCTGGGCGGCGCAGCGGGCGTACCAGGAAACACGCGACGCGGGGCAGGCCGCGGCGAGCGAGGCCGCGCGGGCGGCGGTCGCCGCGGCCAGCGCGGCCTTCCTGCACCCGCTGGCCAAAGCGACGCAGGTGCTGCACATCCTCGGGCCCGCCGCCCACGCGGCACTGGCCATCGAACTCGACACCGGCGATCCGCAGTCTGGTCTGGACCACCTGGAGACAGCTCGCGGACTGGCCGGACCGGTGGTGGTGAGCGTGCTGACCCGCTATCCCCACGCGCCCAGCGGCCGTGGCCGAGCAGGCGAACTCACCCGGCTGCTGGACGCCTCACTCAGACCGCGCTGAACGCGCCCGGACGTGTGCCCGCTCCCCCTGGGGTCCAAAAAGGACAAGCAGTTCGACGGCGCGCCCGTCCGCGGTGCCGAGGAAGTGCGGCAGCGCGGTGTCGAACTCGGCCGCTTCCCCCGCCGCCAGCACCAGGTCGCGGTCGCCGACCACCAGCCGCAGCCTGCCGTCGAGCACGTAGAGCCATTCGTACCCGCCGTGGGTCTGCGGCGTCGGCTCGCCCGGTTCCGCACGTGCCGGGATGAGCATCTTGAACGCCTGCAGCCCGCCAGCCCGCCGGGTCAGCGGCACGAAGGTCATGCCGTGCCGGTGGATCGGCTTCAGATGGATCCGCGGGTCCCCGGTGCGCGGCGCGCCGACCAGGTCGTCCAGCGGCACGCCGTACGACCGCGCCAGCGGCAGCAGCAGTTCCAGGTTGGGCCGCCTGCTGCCGCTTTCCAGCCTGGACAGCGTGCTTTCCGAGATCCCGGTGGCCGCGGACAGCTCGGCCTGCGTGAACCCCCGCTGCTTGCGCAGGGCCCGCAGCCTCGGCCCGACCGCGTCCAGTGCCGCCTCGATCTCCTCCGCCATGCCGCCCATCTTGCCGAACCGGCAAGTTTCCGTGCAATCCGGTGCGGTGCCGGGCGAAGCTGGCCCGGTCACCGCACCTCCGGCCGAACGGACCTCGAATGACCACTTCGGACAGATCACCGGCGCGTTTCTGGGACGAGCACTACCGAAACCGCCCGCCCGCCGGGCGGGTGAACCCGCGGCTGGCCGAAATCGCCGAAACGGCGGTCGACATCGCCGCCACCGCCGTCTGGGGGCCGGTCGCGACCGTCACCGACCACGTGCTGGTCCTGCACCGGGCGACCCGATGAGCGCTCGGCGGCGTGACCTCGGCCCGCCGCGGACCGGGCCCGGGGAGAAGGACGTGCTCGTCGGCTTCCTCGACTACCTGCGCGAGTCGGTGGCCGCCAAGGCCGAAGGCGTGCCGGAGCCCCAGGTCCGCACGCGCGGGGTGCCGTCCGGGACCAACCTGCTCGGCCTGGTCAAGCACCTCACCCACGTCGAGCGGCACTGGCTGCTCGGCCTCCGCGTCACCGACTGGCCGTCCACCTTCCACCCGGAACCGGACGAGACCGCCGCGGAAATCCTGGCCGCGTACCGGGAAACCACCGCGCGTGCCAACGAGGTCGTCGCCGGTCGCACGGCGGCGTCCGTGCGCTGGACGCTGACCCACCTGATCGAGGAAACCGCCAGGCACGCCGGGCACGCCGACATCCTGCGCGAGCTGATCGACGGCTCACGCGGCCGCTGACCCACCGAAAGGCAGAAATCCATGTCCCGCAACCCAGTGCGTGCGCTCGCGGCGATCACTGCGGCGGTGCTGCTCACCGCGTGTGGTCCGACGACCGAGCCAGTGGAAAGCCCACCCGCCGCCGATCACGAGGCCGCGACCCGCGGCGACGCCGAGTTCAGCAGCCGCTTCCGGCACGAGTTCGCCGACGTGGACGGCGTGCGCATGCACTACGTCACCGGCGGCAGCGGTCCCCCGCTGGTGCTGCTGCACGGCTGGCCGCAGACCTGGTACGGCTGGCGCGGCATCCTGCCCGCGCTGGCCGACCACTTCACCGTGTACGCGCTGGACCTGCCGGGACTCGGCGACAGCACGGGCCCGCCGCCCAGCTACGACAAGGCCACCCTCGCGCGCTACACCCGCGCGTTGATCGGCGACCGCCTGGGGCTGCGCGACGTGCGCATCGCCGGGCACGACCTCGGCGCCGCGGTCGGCTTCCAGTACGCCGCCCAGTTCCCCGGTGAGGTCGCCAAGCTCGCCTACCTGGACCTGCCGCTGCCCGGCCCCGCGCTCGACGGCGCCGGGTACCACAAGCTGAGCTGGCACATCGCCTTCCACTCGCAGCCGCGGGTCCCGGAAGCCGTGGTCGGCGACGACGTCCGCGAGTACCTGTCGCTGTTCTACCCGCAGGTGGCCTTCGGTGGCACGGCTTTCGGCGGCCCCGGTGCACCACCACCGTTCGACGACGCCGAAGTCAGCGAGTACGCCCGCACCTACACCCGGCCCGAGGTGCTCCGCGGTGGTTTCGAGCTGTACCGGACGCTGGACCAGGACGCCGCCGCGAACACCGGCACCGCCCCGATCAGCACGCCGACCCTGCTGCTGACAGCGCAGGGCCTGCTCGAATCCACCCGCGCCACGGTGGCGCCGCGGCTGAGCGCGATCACGCGTGCGGTGGAGGTCCCCGGTGCCGGGCACTGGCTCGCGGAGGAAAACCCGGGGTTCGTCGCGGCGGAGCTGATCGGCTATCTCGGTTCCTGAGGTGGACCGCTCGGATACGCTCGGTGGAGTCCGAACACGCCGAGGTACAGGAGCGACCGTGGGTCTCGCGGTGCGATGGAAGCGCACGCCGGCAAAGCTCGTCGTCACCGTGGAGGGGGAGATCGACACCAGCACCGTGCGGAGACTCAAGGACTCCGTGGCCGCCGCGAGAGACAGCGAGGAACAGCTGGACCTGGTCGTCGACCTGCGGCGGGTCACCTTCCTCAACTCGGCGGGCCTGGCCGCGCTGGTCGAGGTCGCCAGCCAGTGCCACCGGGCCGGGCAGCAGCTGCGCCTGGTCTGCACCACCCACGCCGTGCTCAACCCGATCCGCCTCACCGGCCTCGACCAGGTCTTCACCATCGTCGACACCCCCTGAGCCGCGATGTAGCCCGGTGAGACACAGGGGGCTACACTGGCCCCATGAAGGTGATCACCCAGCGCGAGTTCCGCAACAACTCCGCCGCCGTGATGGACGCCGTCGAATCCGGGGAGACCTATCAGGTCACTCGCAACGGCGTCCGGGTGGCCGAGTTGCGGCCGATCCCGTACCGGCGTCACCTGACCGCCGAAGAACTGGTCGAACGCCATCGGAAGCTGCCGAGCGTCGATGCCGCACAGCTGCGCGCCGAGGCCGACGAGTTCTTCGGCGACGACGACCGCGTCGGCACCGATGATCCGTGGCGCCGGAAGCGTGGCTGACCGGCACGAGAGCGGCGTGCTGGACACCTGCACCTACCTCGACCTGGGGCAGCTCGACCCCGCGTCGCTGCCGAAGGTCCCCGAGCTCACCGCGGTCACCATGGCGGAACTCCACCAGGGTGTCGCGATGGCCAAGGACGGCGTCACCCGCGCGGCCCGCACCGAAAAACTCGGCGCCGCCATCGCCGAGTTCGCCCCGTTGCCGTTCGACGGCCACGCGGCCGCCAGGTACGGCACGCTGGTCGCCTTGGTGATCGCGATCAACCGCGATCCCCGCCCCCGGCGCATGGACCTGATGATCGCCGCCATCGCGTCTTCGCGGGAACTGCCGCTCTACACGCGCAACCCGAGTGATTTCAAGGGTTTGAAAAACCTGCTCGACGTCATTCCCGTGTGATCTCGGCCGGGCGCAGCAGCGGTAGCACGATGTCGTCGGCCACGTGGGCGGCGAAGGCGGCGTCCACCGGCTCGCCGAGCAGCAGGGTGCGGAAGAAGACCAGCGCCGGCCCCAGGTACCAGATGGTGTCGAGCGCGGCGTTGCCGTCGATTTCGCCGCGGGCGCGCGCCGCCTCGAACACGTGCATCATCGTGGCCCGGCGGGTGGCGATGAAGTCGGTGCGCATCGCCTCGGCCAGGTCGGGGCTGCGCCGCAGTTCGCCGACCAGGCCGGTCACCACGTCGCCGAGCCGGTCCAGTTCGGCCATCAGCCCGCCGAGCACGGCCAGCAGGTCCTCCCGCAGCGACCCGGTTTCCGGCGGCGGGCTGTGCTGCTGGACCGCGCGGGTGAACGCGGCCACCACCAGCGCCGCCTTGCTCGGCCAGCGCCGGTAGACCGTCGCCTTGCTGGCCCGCGCGCGGGCCGCCACCGCGTCGATGGTCAGCCGGTCGTAACCGGTTTCCCGTAGGACGTCGATGGTGGCGGTGAGCAGCTCGTCCAGCCGAGCCTGCCCGCCTCGCAGCCGGGCCGTGGTCATGGCGGAATCCTACGTGACAGAAACGGTACCGTACCGTACCGTTCGTATTGAACGGTTGTTGAATTCAGCGAAAGGCGAGGTGTGCACCATGTCGGCCTTCTCCCTGCGCGACGTCGACTTCGACGCGGCCTATCAGGGCAAGCCCATTTTCGAAGGCAGTGCGGTCTCGTTCGGCCTGGCCCCGTGGGACATCGGGGCACCGCAGCCGGCGGTGGTCGAGCTGGAGCGGGACGGCGCGTTCCGCGGTGAAGTGCTGGACGTGGGCTGCGGCCTCGGTGAGAACGCGGCCTTCCTCGCCGCGCAGGGCCACCGGGTCACCGGCGTCGACGGCTCGCAAACCGGTCTCGCGGAGGCAGCACGGCGAGCCGCGGAGCGTGGCGTCGAAGTCACCTTCGTGCGGTCTGACGCGACCGCGCTCACCGAACTCGGCGACCGGCGGTTCGACACCGTGCTGGACAGCGCGCTGTACCACTGCCTCGACGACGAGCAGCGGCAGCGCTACGCCGCCGCACTGCACCGGGTGACCAGCCCGGACGCCCGGCTGCACCTGCTGTGCTTCGCCGACATCGACGAGGGCCTGCGGTTCCCGATGAGCGTCAGCAAGGAAAACCTGCACACGAACCTCGGAACCCATTGGGAGATCGAGGAAATCCGGCAGGCCTCGTACACCACCGCGATCACCGTGGAGGTGTTCGCACAGCTCGGCGAACAGGCCTTGGCGGAACTCGGGTTCGGCCTCGACGCGGACCGGGTCCGGCGTGACGAGCAGGGCCGGGTCATCGGCCCCGTCTGGCAGCTGCGCGCGAGGCGGCGCCCGGCAGAATAGGGCCACCGGACGGAGGTGGCCATGTCGGTGAAGGGCACGGTGGCGCTGATCGCGGCCATCATCGTGGTGATCACCGCGTTCGCCGAACCCGCCCGCTGACCCGCCATGCGCCGCATGACCCGCCGCAGCACGCCCTGCATCAGCCAGTCCGCGCCCCGGCGCGCGGAAAACGTGCCGTGCCAATGGATGAACGTGCCGCCGCTGTCGGTCGGCATCAGCTCGACGACCGCGCGGTAGTCGTGGATGGCGCTGTTCGGTGACCAGTTCGTCGACCGCCGACCAGCTCGGCCAGGTGCGTGCGTCGGCGAGCAGGCGCCAGACCACGGCGGGTGGTGCCGCCGAAAGCGCGGTCAGGTCGTAATTGCCCATGACGGCAAGCTTTTCGCGGACAACTCGCGGCGGCCATGCGCGAGACGTGGAAAGCGCGCCAGGACTGGCGAATCCGCATCGCGCGGCGATCTGCTCGACGCTGAGCGCACTGCCGGACAGCAGCCGCTGAGCCAGCTCGATCCGCAGCCGGGTGAGGTACCGGTGGGGTGCTTCCCCGGTCGCTGCCCGGAAAACGCGGATGAAGTGGTACACGCTCAGGTGTGCTTCGGCGGCGATCTCCGCCAGGGTCAGCGGTTCGGCGAGCCGCTCCCGCATCACGGCGATGCCCGCGCGGACCGCCGCAGGCTCGGGACCCACCTGCGGTTCATGCCGTCCGTGCCGTTCTCGCGTGAGCAGGTGCGTGGCGAGGAAGGCGGCGGCGGATTCCGCGTAGAGGTCGCCCGCCCCGACGGCCGGGGCAGCGCGCGCACGAGCTGTTCGACCACCGGATCACCGGCGGACAACGCGGCCGACAGCGCCTCGAAGTCCGGCGCGCCAAGGTGGGCGGCGGTCCGCTCGACGGTGGCCGACGGGATGTGCACCTGGATCGTGCGCATCGCCGACGTGCTGCGGTAATCCCGCACCTCGGACCGTCCGGGCACCATGAGTTCCAGGTGGCCCGGGCCCCAGCGGCGATCGTCCGGCTCGCCGCCCGCCCGCGTGCGCATGCCCCGGCTTCGGGGGCGTGGTCGAAGCTCTGCACGAGCAGCGAGCGCCAGCCCGCGTCGCTCCAGCCGCAGTAGGTGCGCCGCACGAATAACGGTTGCCGGGCCGATTTTGTTTACGGTACCGTTTCGTATAGAAAAGGAGGTGCCATGACAGTCCTCATCGCCGGCGCGGGCCCGACCGGCCTGGCCCTGGCCTGCACCCTGCGCCTGCACGGCGTGGCGGTCCGCGTGCTCGACCGCGCCCCCGGCCCGTCGGAGACCTCGCGGGCCAACTTCCTGCACGCGCGTGGCTCCGAGGTGCTGGCCAGGATCGGCGCGCTGGGCACGCTGCCGCGGGAGTCGATCCCGGCCATGCGGATCACCACCTACGCGGGCGCGCGGCCGGTCATGCGCATCCGGTTCGGTGATCCCGGCCTGAAAACGGCGGCCCCGCCGATGGTCGTCTCCCAGGCCCGCGTCGAGGCCGTGCTGCGCGAGCGGCTGGCCGAACTCGGCGTGGAACCGGAATGGGGCGCGGAGGTCGCCGGAGCCGAGCAGGACAGCGACGGTGTCCGCGTCCGGCTGGGCGACGGCCGGGAACTGGACGCGGGCTGGCTCGTCGGCTGCGACGGCTCGGGCAGCGCGGTCCGCAAGCTGGCGGGCATCGGCTTTCCCGGCACGCGGCTCAGCGAACGCTTCCTGCTCGCCGACCTGGAAATCGACTGGGACCTCGATCGCGAGGGCACCAGCGGCTGGGTGCACCCGGACGGGCTGTTCGCCGCGATGCCGATGCCCGGTGGTTCGTGGCGCCTGTTCTCGTACGACCCGGAGGGCGGCACCGAACGGCCGGAGCCCGAGGTGATCGTCGACCGGCTCCGGCAGCACCTCGCGCGGCGCACCGGGCGGACGGCGAGCTTCGGCAGGTGCGGCTGGGCGTCGGTGTTCAGCGTCCACCGGCGGCTGGCCGACACCTACCGCCAGGGCCGGATCTTCCTCGCCGGGGACGCCGCGCACGTGCACGCGCCCTTCGGTGGTCAGGGCATGCTGACCGGCCTGGGCGACGCGGAGAACCTGGGCTGGAAACTCGGGCTCGTGCTCGGTGGCCATGCCGGGCCCGGACTGCTCGACACCTACGAAGCCGAACGGCGGCCGCTCGCCGAAGACGTGCTTCGCGGCACCGCGCTGGCGACACGCGTGAACATCGCCGGCAGCGCGCTCGGCCGGTTCCTGCGGGACAAGGTGCTGATCAATCTGGGCAATCTTCCCTGGGTGCAACGGAAAGCGACCTACACCGCCTCGCAGCTGTGGGTCAGCTACCGGAAGGGCCCGCTCGGCGGGCGGCGCCCTATCGGGGACCGGATCGCCGACCTGGACTGCGTGCGCGAGGATGCCACGCGGACAACCCTGCACGCCGAACTCGGCGGGCGCTGGGCGCTGCTGCTGCCCGCGTCCGGCGCCGAGCGGCTGGCGGGTGAAGCGCGGGAATGGCTGGGAGATCGGGTGGTTGTGCTGCGGCGTGACGAGGAACGGGCGGTGCCGGTGCTGGTGCGGCCGGACGGGCATGTGGCGTGGCGCGGGGAAACGGGCCTCGGCGGCAGGCTGTCCGCGCTGCTGCGGTCGCCGGACCGGGTGGCCGGATGACCCGCGGCAGGCCACGCGACCCGGAAACCGACGCCGCGATCCTGCGCGCGGCCGCCGCGGTTTTTGTCGAACGCGGGGTGGAGGGCGCCAGCATCGAGCAGATCGCCAAACGGGCGGGCGTCGGGAAGGTGACGGTGTACCGGCGCTGGGCGGCGAAGGAGGAACTGATCGCGCAGGCGGTCGAATTCCTGCTGGCCGACCAGGTCAGCAAGCCACCGGCCGAGGTGGTCGCCCGGAGTTCGCCGTACGAGCTGGTGGAAAACGCGCTCGAAAGCGTCGCGGAAACCGCGGCCAGCCCGGAGTTCCGGGCGCTGGCCGCGCGAGTGCTCGGCTCGGCGGTCAGCCACCCGGAACTGATGGCGGTCTACTGGGAGCACTACGTCCGGCCGCGGCGGGAACTCACCCACGCCCTGCTGCGGCGGGCGCAGGAAGAAGGCACCGTGGCCGCGGACGCCGACCTGGACGTGCTGACCGACATGATCGCCGGTGCGGTCACCTACCGCGCGCTGCAACCGGATCCGCCCGGCACCGACGGCATGCGCACCTACCTGCGCACCCTCTTCCGCCAAGCGGGCCTGCTCCCCTGAGCACCTACAACGCGGCCAGCGCGCAGGCCGCGAGCGCGATCCTGCGCTTGACTTCGACCGCGCGCAGGCCCACATAACAGGCGCCGAGACCGGTCGCGGTGCCCGTGCTTCCGGCATAACACGCGGTCACCTCCGGAAAACCGATTTCGATGCCGTACGCCTCCAGGTAGTCCGTGCACTCGGCGACCCCGCGAGTGCCCGCTTCCTGCTCCGCCGGCGGCGGTGGTTCGGTGGCCTGAGCCGGTGCCGCCACCAACAACGCCGTGGACATCGCCAGTGCGCCGGCGAGAATCTTCCGCTTCATCGTCACTCCCCCAGTTGTGCAGTGAATCCCTTTGCTCCCGCAGCTTCCGGCACGGAACCGCGCACCGGCACCACCTTTTCCCGGTCGGGAAAAGGTGTGCACCCTCTTCCGCCAAGCGGATCTACTCCCCTGAGCACCCGCCGGCGCATGTCACGAATGTGGCTTTCGAGACGCGAAACGTCTCGAAAGCCACATTCGTGACATCGGTGCCCGCGAATACCCGCCGGGTTGGTTCGCCACGGCCCCGCGTCCGGCGCTGCCTTAGCATCGGGGCGTGATCGCCACGCCGACTCGTCCGGGACCGGCCGCGCCGCCGTCGGATCGGGAAGGGGCGTTGCTGGGCAGGCCGATGCCCGCTGACCGGTGGCGCGGCTGGGTGGTCACCCTGGTGCTCGCGGCACTCGGCGGCGTGGTCCGGTTCCAGCACCTCGGCGTGCCCACCGACCACGGCACGCCGGTTTTCGACGAGAAGTACTACGCCGTGCAGGCGTGGCAGATGCTGCGCAACGGCGGCTACGAAGACAACTACGCCTACGAGTACATCGTGCACCCGCCGCTGGCGAAGCAGCTGATCGCGGTGGGCGAATGGCTGTTCGGCTACACCGCGTGGGGCTGGCGGTTCAGCGCGGCGCTGGCGGGCACGCTGATCATCGTGCTGACCGTGCGGATCGCCCGGCGGCTCACCCGCTCCACGCTGCTCGGCGGCATCGCGGGCATCCTGGTCGTCTGCGACGGCGTGCTCCACGTGCAGTCGCGGATCGGCATGCTCGACATCTTCATCGCGTTTTTTGTGCTCGCCGCCTTCGCCTGCCTGCTCGCCGACCGCGACCAAGTCCGCGCGCGGCTCGCGCTCGCGGTGCGTGAGGGCTGGATCGGCGAATCCCCGTTCGGGCCACGGCTGGGGTTCCGGTGGTGGCGCTTCGCGGCCGGGCTGATGATCGGGCTGGCGTTCGCGGTCAAGTGGTCCGGGCTGTACCACATGGCGGCGTTCGGACTGCTGTGCGTGGGTTTCGACGTGGCCGCGCGCCGGGCGGCCGGTGTCGCCCGGCCCTGGGTCGGCACCCTCGTGCGTGACGTCGCGCCCGGGCTGTGGGCGTTCGTCGGCATCGGTTTCCTGACCTACCTGGGCAGTTGGTGGGCGTGGTTCGCGAGCGAGACCGCCACCGACCGTCACTACGTCGAAATCGACGGCATCGACCCGGGCTTCTTCGCCTGGGTGCCGCCCGCGCTGCGCTCGCTGGGCGGCTACTCGATGAACGTGCTGCGCTTCCACGAAACCCTGCTGACCCCGGCGAACGACCCGCACCCGTGGGAGTCGAAACCGTGGACGTGGCCGATGGGCCTTCGCCCGATGCTGTACTCCTACGAATCGGCCCCGAACGGAGTATGCGGTGAGCCCGACTGCGTGCAGGCCACCATGCTGCTCGGCACCCCGGCGATGTGGTGGCTGGCCCTGCCGGTGCTCGCCTTCGGGCTGTGGCGCTGGCTTTTCCTCGCGGACTGGCGGCACGCCGCGGTGCTCATCGGCTACCTGGCCGGGCTGCTGCCGTGGTTCCTCAACCTCGACCGCCAGATGTACTACTTCTACGCCACGCCGATGGCACCGTTCCTGGTGCTCGGCCTGACCCTGGTGCTCGGCCACATCCTCGGCAGCGCGCAGCGCGGGTTCGAGCGGCGGGGCACCGGGCTGCTCGTGGTGTCGTTGTACGCCGGGCTGGTGGTGGCCAACTTCGCCTGGCTGTGGCCGATCCTGAACGGCGACCCGATCACCCACGAGCACTGGCAGTCCGAACTCTGGCTGCCGTCCTGGCGCTGACCGGTCACAGTTCGAGCGGTGGCATGGGCGCGCCGCCCGGCTGCCAGGTGCGCAGAAACCCTTCCTGCGCGGCGATGTCGACCAGTTCGACGCGCGCGCCGATGCTGTCGAGGCGGTGGTAGGTGAAGGAACGGCCGTACGGGCAGGCGTCGAATTCCAGCGGCGCGCCGCGCTTGGCCAGCCGCTGCTTGCCGGTGCCGACATCGCTGGCCCAGTAGCCGAGGTGGTCGAACCGTGAGCCGTCCGTCGCGTCCCACGGGCTGCCCGGATCGCCCTGGATCACCTCGAAGAACGGCGGTCCCTCGACGGAGAAGACGATCCGGTACGACCAGTCCCCCAGCGTTCCCTCGCGGACCGGGCTCCACCGCACGCCCACGGCACGGGTGAGGTCAGTGGTCGCGCGGTCGAGGTCCTGGACGGCGAAGCACAGGTGGTAGAAGTTGCTCACCGACCCGGTTCTACCAGCGGCGTGCCTCTCCCGGCGGCCTGCCGTACCGGCGCCGGTAGGCCGCGGCGAACCGGCTGGCGCTGGAAAATCCCCACCGCGCCGCCACTTCGCTCACCGTCGCCGCCGGATCGGCCACCAGGTCGGCGTGCGCCCGTTGAAGGCGGATGCCCAGCAGGTACTCGCGCGGGCTGCGGCCGAGCGTGCGCTGGAATCCCTCCTGCAGCCGCCGGACGCTGGTGCCCGCGACGGCCGCCATCTCACCCACCGTCCACGCGCGGGCCGGGTCGTCGTGCAGCTGGTCCACCACCCGGGCGATGGCCCGCGGGCGTGGTGGCGAACCGTGACCGGCCTCCGGGCAGCCCGCCAGCAGGAAGCTCGCCGCCACCGCGCCCGCCAGCTGGTCGCGGACCGGCGGCTGGTCACCGAACAACCCGGGGTCGTGCAGGTGGGCGACCAGGCTCGCGACCAGCTGCCGCCACGCGCGGCCGCGTCCCCCGGTCAGGTCCAGCTGATCGGGCAGGTCACCACGCAGGGACACCCGGTCGTCGCCGAGCACCCGTTCGGCCTCGCGGTCGAGCCACGCGCTGTCGAACTTCACGCCGAGCACGGTGCAGGTGGCGTCCCAGTGGCTGATCAGCGACGGCGTGTCCGCGCGGAACACCGTGCTCTGGCCGGGGACCGACGTCACCACCCCGTGTCTGCCGCGGCTCTCCAGGTGACCGGTCAGCGGCAGGTTCACCTCGTAGGCGCCGGGATAGTCGCAGGCGATCCGCACGTCGGCGCCCCAGCCGACGTGACCGATCAGCACCGGCCCGAGGTCGAGCGTGCGCAGGGTCAGCCGGGGCTCGCGGCCACCACCGAGCAGCCGCAGCTCGTGCGGGAAGTACGCCTCGGCCACCTCCCGGGATGCCTCGTCCCAGTCCCGGGGTGCGGCACCACGCCGTGCGCGCATGGCGGTGAGCGTACCTGAGGCACAGGTCACGAACCGGGCGCGCGAACCGTGCCGTCCCCGCGCGAAGCGTGTCGCCGAAGCGCAGGTCAGCGCCTTACCGTCCCCTCCCATCCCGGACAACGACGTGGGAGGAGACACCCGATGACGACCACCGAACGGCCCGAGCTGGCCTGGCTGGCCGACGTCACGATGACCGAGCTGGAGCGCAATCCGTACGCGGTCTACGAACGGCTGCGGGCCGAGGCACCGCTGGCCTACGTGCCGGTGCTCGGCGCGTACGTCGCCTCCACCGCCGACGTCTGCCGCGAGGTGGCGACCAGCCCGGACTTCGAAGGCGTGATCACCCCGGCGGGCGGCCGGACCTTCGGGCACCCGGCGATCATCGGGGTCAACGGCGAGATCCACGCCGACCTGCGGTCGATGGTCGAGCCCGCGCTGCAGCCGGTCGAGGTGGACCGCTGGATCGACGACCTGGTCCGCCCGATCGCCCGCCGCTACCTCGGCCGGTTCGAGAACGACGGCGCGGCCGAGCTGGTGGCGCAGTACTGCGAGCCGGTCAGCGTGCGGTCCCTCGGTGACCTCCTCGGCCTGCACGACGTCGAATCGGACAAGCTGCGCGAGTGGTTCGCGAAGCTGAACCGCTCGTTCACCAACGCCGCGATGGACGAGAACGGCGAGTTCGCCAATCCGGCGGGCTTCGCCGAGGGTGACCAGGCGAAGGCCGAGATCCGCGCGATCGTCGACCCGCTGATCGACCGCTGGATCACCGAACCCGACGACAGCGCGATCTCCCACTGGCTGCACGACGGCATGCCGCCGGGGCAAACCCGCGACCGCGAGTACATCTACCCCACCATCTACGTCTACCTGCTCGGCGCGATGCAGGAACCGGGCCACGGCATGGCGTCCACGCTGGTCGGCCTGTTCAGCCGGCCGGAGCAGCTGGAACAGGTGGTGGACGATCCGGCGCTGATCCCGCGGGCCATCTCGGAGGGCATGCGCTGGACCTCACCGATCTGGTCAGCGACCGCGCGCATCTCGACCAAGCCGGTCACCGTCGCCGGGGTCGACCTGCCCGAGGGCACGCCGGTGATGCTGTCCTACGGCTCGGCCAATCACGACACCGGGCAGTACGACGCGCCGACCACCTACGACCTGCACCGGCCGCCGCTGCCGCACCTGGCCTTCGGCGCTGGCAGCCACGCCTGCGCGGGCATCTACTTCGCCAACCACGTCATGCGGATCGCGCTGGAGGAGCTGTTCGAGGCGATCCCGAACCTGGAACGCGACACCGGCGAGGGCGTCGAGTTCTGGGGCTGGGGTTTCCGCGGGCCGACCAGCCTGCACGTCACCTGGGAGGTGTGAGCGATGGCCTTCGCGGTGCGCGTGAGCGGCCGCCGGGTCGAGTGCGCGGAGGACCAGAGCCTGCTCGACGCCTGCCTGCGTGCCGGGTTGTGGCTGCCGAACTCGTGCAACCAGGGCACCTGCGGCACGTGCAAGCTCCGGGTGGTCTCCGGCTCGGTCGACCACGGCGCTTCCCCGCTCGACACCCTCACCGAGGACGAACGGGCGGCGGGCCTGGTGCTGGCCTGCCAGGCGCGTCCCACCGGCGACACCGAGCTGAGCGGCACCGGGACCACCACCGGACGGGCCGCGCACCCGCTGCGCGACCTGGCCGCGACCGTCGTCGAGATCGAGGACATCGCCAGGGACACCCGGCGGGTGCTGCTCGGGCTCGCCGAGCCGCTGGCCTTCGAGCCGGGGCAGTACGTCGAACTGGCCGTGCCCGGTTCGGGGGTGCGGCGCCAGTACTCGCTGGCCAACACCGCCGACGAGGACAAGGTGCTGGAACTGCACGTCCGGCGGGTGCCCGGCGGGGTCGCCACCGACGGATGGCTCTTCGGCTCGCTGGCCGTCGGTGACCGCGTCGAGGCGTCCGGTCCGCTCGGCGACTTCCACCTGCCCCCGGCGGACGAGGACGACGGCGGGCCGATGGTGCTCATCGGCGGCGGCACCGGGCTCGCCCCGCTGGCGGGCATCGCGCGCACCGCGCTGGCCCGGCACCCCGGCCGGGAAGTGCTGCTGTACCACGGAGTTCGTGGCACGGCCGACCTCTACGACCAGGCCCGGTTCGCCGAAATCGCCGGTGGGTACCCGAATTTCCGGTTCGTGCCGGTGCTTTCGGACGAGCCCGACCCGGCTTACCGGAGCGGCTTCCCCACCGACGCGTTCACCGAGGACGTGCCCAGCGGGCGGGGCTGGTCGGGTTGGCTGTGCGGGCCGCCGGCGATGGTGGCCGCGGGGGTCAGGGCGTTCAAGCGCCGCCGGATGTCCCCGCGCCACATCCACCGCGAGCAGTTCACCCCGTCCTGAGATTCACTTGCGCCAGCACAGGTAGTGGGTCACGCCGCCCCTCGGGCTGGGCACCACGTCCATGTGGAAGCGGTCGCGCAGCTCGTCGGGCGACTCCCACAGCCGCGAGCCGGAGCCGAGCTCCACCGGCGAGACGGCCACGTGCAGGGTGTCGACGAGGTCGGCGTCGAGGAACTCGCGGATGGTGCTGGCCCCGCCGCCGAGGCGCACGTCCTTGCCGTCCGCGGCTTCCTTGGCCTGCTTGAGCACGGTCGCCGGATCGCCGTCGACGAAGTGGAAGGTGGTGTCGGACAGGCTGAACGACGGGCGCACGTGGTGGGTCAGCACAAAAACCGGGGTGTGGAACGGCGGCTCGTCGCCCCACCAGCCCTGCCACTCGTAGTCGGTCCACGGTCCGCGCTGCGGCCCGAACTTGTTGCGCCCCATGATCTCGGCGCCGATGTTGTGCGCGAAGTCGCGGGTGAGGTAGTCGTCGAGGCCGCGGCTGCCGCCGGGGTCGGTGCGGTTGGGCCAGCTCGCGGTGGCGCCCGCCCAGGCGAACATGGTGCCGGGATCGGCGTGGCCGAACGGGCGCTCGAGGCTCTGGTTGTCCCCGGCCCCGTAGCCGTCGCTCGAGATGTTGAAGTTCTGCACCTTCAGCAGCTGGGTCATCGGTTCTCCTTCAGGTCGGATGCACGGTAGACCAGCTGGGCCGGAAGAACTCATCGCCGGGCCGATGAGAGCTGGCTCACACCACCGGAGACATTGACGAAAGTCGGGGTCCAGCAGGCACTTCGGCCAGTACTGGACCGCCCCGAGGCCGCCGAAGATGACGTCATGATCCGAAAGTTGCTGGCCACCTCGCTGGCCGCGTTGATGTTCGCGGGCGCCTTCGCCGCGACCGGAACCGCCTCGGCCGCCGGCGAACTGGTGCTGCCCGCGCCCACCGGACCCGCCGCCGTCGGCCGGTCCACCCTGCACCTGACCGACCACTCCCGCCGGGATCCGTGGGTGCCGGAGCGGCCCAGGGAGCTGATGGTGTCGCTGTACTACCCGGCCCAGCCGGGCACCGGCTCCCCCGCGCGTTATCTCTCCACTGAGGAAGCCCGCCTGCTGCTGGAAATGCAGCACCGCGAGGATCTCGTTTCCCCGCGAAAGCTCAGCGAGACCCGGACCAACGCCCGTGACCACGCGCGCCCGGTCCCCGGCCGCCACCCCTTGCTCGTGCTGTCGCCCGGTTTCACCCTGCCGCGCGCCACGCTGACCGTGCTGACCGAGGACCTGGCCAGCCGCGGTTACCTGGTCGCGCTGGTGGACCACGCCTACGAGTCCAGCGGGGCCGCGTTCCCCGGCGGGCGCATGCTGACCTGCGTCGCCTGCGCCGAGGTCGAGCGGACCGGCGACGCCGGATACCGCCGGGTCGCGCAGACCCGCGCGCGGGACGTGTCCTTTGTGCTCGATCGGCTGGGCACGTTCGGGCGGCTGGTCGACCGCGGCCGGATCGGCATCGCCGGGCACTCCATCGGCGGCAACACCGCCGCCGTCGCGATGGCGGGCGACCCACGATTCCGCGCCGGGGTCAATCTCGACGGCGAGTACTTCGAGCCGGTCACCGGGCTGTCCGGCAGGCCGTTCCTGATGATGGGCACCGAAACCCTGCACCGGCCGGACGGCGGCGACCGCACCTGGCCGCGGGACTGGCCGCGTTTCGACGGCTGGAAGCGCTGGCTGACGGTGGCCGGTTCGGGGCACTTCAGCTTCATCGACCTGCCGGTGCTCGCCGCGCAGCTCGGCGTGACCGACCCGGCCGCCCCGCTGCCCGGCACGCGGTCGGGTGAGATCACCAGGGCGTACACCGGTGCCTTCTTCGACCAGCACCTGCGGAGCCTGCCGCGGCCGCTGCTCGACGGGCCGTCGGCGGAGCAGCCGGAGGTCGGCTTCCATTCGCCTCAGCCGACGGGGTAGGCGAACCGGCCCCACGCGACGAACACGATCAGCACGAGGTAGACCAGGTTCGCGACCATGTGCCCGAACTCCCGGCGCCGGATCATCACCGTCGCCGCCCCGGCCATGATGATCGCGAGCCCGACGGCCGCCACCGGAACCAGGACGGGCGCGACGCCGGTCACCGCGGGCAGGACCAGCCCCGCCCCGCCGAGGACCTCGAAGAACCCGAGGGCCTTGACGAAGGCGGGGCTGAAGTCGTTGACCCAGCCCGCCCCGCGCAACCCGGCGAGCTTGCCGTGGGGGACGACCAGCTTGCCGATGCCCGAAAGGACAAAAACGGCGGCCAGCACACCGGCGACGATCCACAGGCTGAGGTTCATGTTCTGCTCCCTGGCGGTGGCCCCGGTCCTTCCGGGGCCGTCACCACCACGACGGGAGGCCGCGCGGAAAGGTAACGGCGGTCAGCCTTCGGGGTAGAACACGAACAGCGTGCAGCCGGTGGCCGACGCTGGCACGTGCCACGAACCGGCCGGGGCGTGCAGGAAGGTGCCCGCCGGGTAGTCGCGGGCGCCGTCGTTGAAGGTGCCTTCGACCACGTAGACCTCCTCCGGTCCCGGTTCGTGGACGTCCCGGCGCGGCCACGAGCTGCCGGGGTCCATCTCCAGCACGTTGGCGTGCGCACCCGCCGGACTTGTCCACAGTGGACGCAGCCGGATGCCGGGGAACAGCTCGCGGACGGGGGCTTCGGCGACGGAAACGGAGGTGTAGCCCTCCTGGTCGAGGATTTCGGGATGCATGACCCCACCGTGCCGATTCCACCGCGGGCCGGACAGTGTCGGCAAAGACATCATGGGGTACTTTCCTGCCATGCATCGTGTGGTGGCCGTGGTCCGGCCGGTGCAGTCGACCTTCGAGCTCGGCTGCGCCGCCGAGGTCTTCGGCACGGACCGCGCCGGGGTGCCGCGGTACTACGAGTTCGAGGTGTGCGCGGAAACGCCCGGTCCGGTGCCGACCACCGCCGGGTACGCGATGTCGGTGTCGCGGGGACTGTCCGCGCTGGCGTCGGCGGACACGGTGATCATCCCGGGCTGGGCGCCGGTGGAGGCCCCGCTGCCGGACCGCCTGCGCCGCGCGCTGCTGCGGGCGCACGCCCGTGGCGCGCGGCTGGTCACCATCTGCTCGGGGGTGTTCGCGCTGGCCCGAACCGGCCTGCTCGACGGCCGCTCGGCCACCACACACTGGGCACGCGCCGAGCAGTTGCGGCGCGAATTCCCGCGTGTGCGCGTGGAACCGGACCGGCTGTACGTGGACCACGGCGACGTCGCCACCAGCGCCGGCGCGGGCGCGGGCATCGACCTGTGCCTGCACCTGGTCCGGCGGGACCACGGGGCCGCGCACGCCGCGCTCGTGGCCAGGCACATGGTGATGCCGCCGCACCGCGACGGCGGTCAGGTGCAGTACGCCCCGCCCGCCCCGCCGGAGGACACTTTGGACGGACTGCTCGACTGGGCCGCCGCCCGCCTCGGCGAACCGCTGTCGGTGGCCGAGCTGGCCGCGCAGCTCAACGTCTCCCCGCGGACGCTGGCCCGGCGCTTCGCCGAGCAGCTCGGCACCAGCCCGGGCGCGTGGCTGCTGTCCCGCCGCGTGGCCGAGGCCCGCACCCTGCTCGAGGAGACGAACCTGCCGGTGGAGACCATCGCGGCCAGAGTGGGCCTCACGTCGGCGGTCAACCTGCGGCGCCGTTTCCACGCACTGGTCGGCACCACGCCGGGTGCCTACCGGCGCGCGTTCCGCCTCACCTGAGCTGGTCCACGCTCGGCAGGGGCCATTCGTAGCGCTCCTTCGCGATGCGCAGGTGCACCCAGGCGTCCGCGCTCACCACGTCCTCCCGGTCGCCGATCTGTTCCAGGGTCTCGTCGAGTTCGCGGGCGGCGCGGGCCGCGACGGTGGCGACCACGTCGTACCGGCCGATGGTGCGCGCGAGGAATTCGACGTCGTCCCTGGCCGCGAGCGCCGCGGTCACGCCGTCCCCGGCACCGCGCACGTTGAGCCCGATCCCGCACACCAGCCCGGCGTCCGGGCGCGCGCGGCTGAGCACCGGCGCGATGCGGATGACCTCGTGCTCCACCAGGTAGCCGACCCGCGTGCGGGTGGCCGACGGCGACAGGCCGACGTGCTGGGCGGTCCGCGCGAAGCTCTCCCGGCCGTCGGCCTGGAGCCGCCGCATGATGGCGAGGTCGCGGTCGTCGACCCGCAGCCCCGGTGGCAGCGGGCGGCCGGGCATGAACAGGCCCTTGAGCACGTCGACGTAGACCAGCGTGTTGACCAGCTCGACGTCCGGCAGGCCGCGGATGTCGGCCACCGTGCGGTACAGCTCCGCGGGGTCCGGCAGCCGCAGCTCGGCGACCACCTGGTACTCGCCGCTCACCGCCGAGACGAAGGCCGCCGCGGGCAGGGCCGCGATCGCCGCCGCGGTGGCCCGCGACCGGCCCGAGGTGCGGATCGCCAGGTGCGCGTAGGCGGTCAGGCCGAGGAATTCGGGGTGGACCGCGGCGATCACGGTGAGCGAGCCGTCGGCCTTCAGCTGCGCGAGCCGGGCGGAGACGGCGGATCGTGAAGCACCGACGCGCTGGGCGAGGTCGGCCACGCTCATCCGCCCGTCGGCCCGCAGCGCGGCGACCAGCGCGTCGTCGAAGTCCATTTTCCCTCCAGATTTTTCCGCAACCCCGGGAAGTCATATCACGTTCGTGGCGCCGCTTGTGCCGCTTGATTGCACTCATTTGCTTGATCAACCCGGCAGATCAACTGCATGTACGACTTCCTGGCGCGTGATCTGGTTGCTCCGCGCCCTGCCCGTGGTTACCTTCACCGCCACGCCGTCACCAGCCGAAACCCCCGGGAGTCCGCGCGATGCGCATGCTGCACCACCTCGAACGTTCCGCCCTCGACGCGACCGCGACGATCCTGCTCCCCGACGAGCTGGTCACCGTGGACGACACAACCGGGGGCGCCACGGCGGTGCTGGTGTTCGGCACGGAGATCGCCGCGGTCGGTTCGCCGGCCGGCTGCCGCGACGCCGCGGCCGCGCTCGGCCACCCCGCCCCGGAGGAGCGGCGCCTGCCCGGCACGCTGCTGCCCGGGTTCGTCGACCCGCACGCGCACCCGCTGATGTACGGCCAGATGATGACCTGGGTGGACTGCGGCCCCGGCCGGGCGTCGAGCATTCCCGAGATCGTCGCGCTGCTGCGCGCGGCCGCGGAACGCACGCCGGACGGCAGGCCGGTGCGCGGCTACGGCTACGAACACCGCAACCTCGCCGAGAAACGCCATCCCCGCAAGGAAGAACTCGACGCCGTCGCGACCGACCGCGAGGTCTACCTGATGAACGCCAGCGGGCACGGCGGGGTGGTCAACAGCTACACGCTCGCGCGCAACGGCGTCACCCGCGACACCCCGGACCCCGACGGCGGGGTGTTCTTCCGCGACGAGCACGGCGAACTCACCGGCGAACTGTCGGACGCGGCGTGCAACATCCTCACCGGCGTATCCGGCGTCAAGGTCGGGCACCACGGCCCGAACTTCCACCTCGCCGACGAGCCCGAGGAGCACCTGCGGCAGCTGGCCGTGGCGCAGGAGAAGTTCCTCGCCGCCGGGGTGACCGCGATCGGCGACGCGCAGGTGACGCGCCGCGAGTTCGACATGTACCTGCGGCTGGCTGAAGCCGGGCAGCTGACCACGCGCGTGCACCTGTACCTGCTGTCGCACCTGCTCGACCAGGCGCTGGAAATGGGGCTGCACGGCGCTTTCGGGAACGCGCACCTGTCCTTCGCCGGGATCAAGTTCTACGCCGACGGCACGCTCGGCGGCTGGACGGCCTACTTCCCGGACGGTTACGTCGGCGACCCGTGCCGCACCGGGCAGCTCTACCACGACCCGGCCGACTACCGCGCGCTCATCGGCAAGGCGCACGCCGCCGGGCTGCAGACCGCGACCCACGCCCAGTCCCCCGACGCGATCGGCATGGTGCTCGACGCCATCGAGGCCGCACAACGGGAAAACCCGCGCGCCGACGCCCGTCACCGCATCGAGCACTGCGGCCTGCCGACGCCGGAGCAGATCACCAGGATGGCCGCGCTCGGTGTGCACCCGGTCAACCAGCCGCAGCACTACTACAACTGGGGCGAGGGCGTGACCGACGCGATCGGCACCCCGGGCGAGCGCTTCAACCCGCTCGGCGAGTTCCAGGCGGCGGGCGTGCCGGTCACGCTGAGTTCGGACGCCCCGGTCGCCGAACCGAATCCGCTCGAAGCCATCCAGACCGCGGTGACCAGGGTGACCCAGCGTGGTCACCGCCTCGGCGGCGACCACCTGCTGATCGACGTTCGCTCGGCGGTCGCCGCGCACACCATCGCCGGTGCCCGTGTGCTCGGCCGTGAACGCGAACTCGGCTCCATCACCCCCGGCAAGCGCGCCGACTTCGTGTTGCTCGCCGCGAACCCGCTCACCACCGAACCCGGTCGCATCGCGGACATCCCCGTGCTGCGGACCTGGGTCGGCGGCGAGGTCCACCACACCACCCAGGAGCACGTCCGATGACGCACGATCTCCGCGCCCCGTCGCTGCGGCGCGCCCGCAAGGCCGGGCTCGCCGCCTTCGTCGGCACCACCATCGAGTGGTACGACTTCTACATCTACGCCACGGCCGCGAGCCTGGTCTTCGGCACGGTGTTCTTTCCCGAGACCGGCGACCGGCTGACCGGGGTGGCCGCCGCGTTCGCCACCTACGCGGTCGGCTTCTTCGCCCGTCCGCTCGGCGGCATCGTGTTCGGCCACGTCGGCGACCGGGTGGGCCGCAAGGCCGCGCTGGTGGTGACGCTGACCATGATGGGCGCGGCCACTTTCCTGGTGGGCTGCCTGCCGGGGTACGACCAGATCGGCGCGTGGGCGCCGGTGTTGCTGGTGCTGCTGCGGTTCGTCCAGGGGCTCGCGGTGGGCGGCGAATGGGGCGGGGCGGTGCTGATGGCCGTCGAGCACGCGCCGCCGGAGAAGAAGACCTTCTACGGCAGCTTCGCGCAGGCCGGGAACCCGGCGGGCGCGCTGCTGGCCACCGGTTTGTTCAGCCTGCTCAGCCTGGGCGGCACGGAGTTCCTCAACGGCTGGGGCTGGCGGATCCCGTTCTTCGCCTCGGCGCTGCTCATCGTGGTCGGCCTGATCGTGCGGTCCACTGTGGAGGAATCGCCGGTGTTCGAGGAGGTCGCCGGTGACCAGCCCGTCGGCGTGCCGATCCGGTACGCTCTGCGCACCAACTGGAAGCCGATCCTGCTCGGCATCTGCGTGCTGCCGGTCGCGCTCGGCGGGTACTACCTGGTCACCACGTTCGCCACCGCCTACGCCACCGATCCCTCCGTCGGGGTCTCCGAATCGCTCGTGCTCAACGCGCTCAGCATCGCCGCCTTCGTCGAGCTGGTGCTCACCTTCGGCACGGCCTGGCTCGGCGACCGCTTCGGCCGGGTGCGGGTGGTCGTGCTCGGGCTCGCCGGGGTCGCGGTGCTGGCCGCGCCGCAGTTCCTGGTGTTCGCCACGAAGGACTCGCTGCTCATCATCGTCGCCTTCGTCGCGATGCGGCTGGCGATGACCGCCACCTACGCGCCGATCGCCGCCGTGCTGTCGCAGATGTTCCGCCCGCAGGCGCGCTACACCAGCATCTCGCTGTCCTACCAGCTGGCGGGCGCGATCTTCGGCGGGCTCTCCCCGCTGGTGTCGACCCTGCTGTTCCAGGCGACCGGCAGCATCTGGCCGGTCATCGGGCTGCTGGTCGGGATGTGCGCGCTCAGCGCGGTTTGTGTGCTGGCGGCGCCGCAGCACACCGACGAAGTCACTTCCTGAGGCCCAGCCCCCTTTCCGCGAGGGTTTCGGCGAGGACGCGCACGGCCCTCGGCCCGACACCGTGCAGCGCGAGCAGCTCGGCCTCGGTCCGGGTGGCGACCTGGTCGAGCGTGCCGAGCCCGGCGTTGTGCAGGGCGCGGGTGGCGGGCTTGCCGATGGCGGCGGGCAGGTCGCTGCCCGGCTGGGCGGGCGATTCGATGGTGGCGGCCAGCTTCGCCGCCAGCTGCCGGGGCGCCCGGTGCCGCCAGGCGGCCATCACCAGCGCCCACAGGTGCTGGCCGCCGACGTCGGCCAGCGGCGCCTGAACCCCGATCGGCCGCCCGGCGTGCCGCAACCACCCGGCCGACGGGTAGGCGGCCACCGCCTCGGCCGCGGCCGCCTCGGGCAGCCGCAACCGCACCACGCCGTCCTGGGTGAGCGACACGAACTCCTTGCCGCGGACGGTGTAGCGCAGCGTTCCACCCGCGGTGACCTCCTCCACCTCCTGGAAGGCCAACGCCGTCTTGCGCAACTGACCCCGAGTCGTCATGCGGCGATGCTAAACACCCCCACCGACACTTCCCGCGCCACGACACCTCCCCGCGCGCTGCCGACGAGACCATCGCGCGGACGTCGCAAATTCGACGGCGACCCGAGACCTCTGCGCAATTTCCGGGGGCGACGGCCACTCGACACCTGACAGCTTTCCCGGTACCGGTCGCGGTTGCCCAAGATCGCCTGAATTGCGGGCCGATGGGGTAAATGGCCATCCCTGGGGCCTGACCGCGCTCTATCGAGACGCCGAACAGCGCCTGGTCATGACGGCCAGGAGAACGCGACCGTGCAGATCCTCAATTTCAAATCGGCTTTGCGGAAACAACCGCCCGGTCCGCCCGACATCACCTCATTGCTAGAACTTCGCACAGCGGTCGAGCAGCGGGTGCCCACGTCACTGGAAATTGAGGTCAACACGTCATCGAGGTCGCTTGGGAGTCCAGCAGAGTTTTCGCGACTGGCCTGCCCTCGCTGGTCGATGCACTCGCGCTGCGGTCGGCAGTGCCCGGCGATCTGCCGGACCGTTGACGCCAGGATCGTGAGCACCACCCCGGACGCTGAGCCGCAGGCTCACACAGCCATCCGGACGTATCCGTACCCCCACCCGGCCCATCCCACCGCAGCTCAAGCCCTCACCGCGGGCTGCCAATAATATTTGCCCCGTCTTTCGCAAATTTCCGGCACTCTTTCGTTGACCTAGCGCAAAAGGCCTGGCTAGCTTGGGACAACGCGGCGTCGCGCAGCGGAGCGCGGACCGTGTCCCCACCGAGGAGGAACGCCCATGCGGCTGTTCGTCGCCCTGCTCGCCTTGGTCCTGACCATCGGGGTCGCCACCCCCGCCACCGCACAGTCCGGCATCCCGCCGCAAGAACCGGGCGTCACGATGCGGGTGTTCGACGTGCAGGTGCCCCTCGAGGAGTACTGCACGCTCAAGCCCAGCCAGACGCCCAACATCGACAAGCTGATGCCGGTCATCGACTGGACCACCACCGCGGACTTCGGCATCGCCGACCGGTTCGTCACCGAGGTCACCGGCTACCTCAACGTCGGCGCCCCCGGCCGCTACGACTTCCGCCTCACCAGCGACGACGGCGCCCGGCTGTTCCTCGGCGAAACCAAGGTCATCGACCACGGCGGCCGCCACGGCGCGACCCCGAAGGACGGCTCGATCGACCTGACCGCCGGCGCCCACGCGCTGCGCATCGACCACTTCGACGCGGACTTCGACCAGCGGCTCAAGCTGGAGTGGAAGCCGCCGGGCGCGACCGCGTTCACGCTCGTGCCGACCTCGGCGCTGAGCACCGACGAAGGCGTCACCCGCGTCACCTCCCCCGGCCGCAAGGAGTGCGAGGGCGTCACCGAATCACCGGGCGACGGCCTTCCATTGACCTCCGTGCACCCCGGCTACGCGCTGACGAACCTGCGTCCCGAGGGCTTCGAACCGCAGGTCACCGGCATGGACTGGCTGCCGGACAACCGGCTGGCGATCTCCACCTGGGGCGGCGCGCGGGAATCCGTGCGCGGTGAGGTGTACCTGCTCGACGGCGTCACCGGCGCGACCGATCCGTCGAAGGTCAAGCCCAAGAAGATCGCCGAGGGCCTCCAGGAGCCGATGGGCATCAAGTACGTCGACGGCACGCTGTACGTGTCGGAGAAGAAGGGCCTGACCGCGCTCGTCGACACCAACGGTGACGAGGTCACCGACGAGTACCGCACGATCGCGACCTGGCCGTTCGGCGGCAACTACCACGAGTTCGCCTTCGGCCTGCTCTACCAGAACGGCTACTTCTACGTCTCCACCGGCATCGCCATGGTGCCCGGCGGCGCGAGCCTCGACCCGCAGCCCGCGGCGAACCGCGGATCCACCCTCAAGATCGACAAGGCCACCGGCAAAGTGTCCTATGTGGCCGGTGGGCTGCGCACGCCCAACGGACTCGGCTGGGGCCCGGAAGGCGACATCTTCGTCACCGACAACCAGGGCGCGTACCTGCCGACCTCGAAGCTGGTGCGCATCAAGCAGGGCCGTTTCTTCAACCACCACACCAATCCCGACGGTCCGTTCGACGACCAGCCCGTCACGCAGCCGGTGCTTTGGCTGCCGCACGGGGAAATCTCGAACTCGCCGAGCAATCCGCTGGTGCTGCCGGACGGGCCGTTCGCCGGCCAGATGGTCTTCGGTGACGTCACCTACGGCGGGCTGCAGCGCGCCCACCTGGAGAAGGTCGGCGACGACTACCAGGGCGCGGTGTTCCGCATGACGCAGGGCCTCGAATCCGGCGTGAGCCGCATCAGCCTCGGTCCGGACGGCGCCATCTACACCGGCGGCATCGGGTCCGAGGGCAACTGGGGCCAGGCCGGGAAGCTCAAGTACGGCCTGCAGAAGCTGTCGCTGAGCAACGCCGACGCCTTCGACATGCTCGCCATGCGCGCGATCGACGGCGGGTTCGAGATCGAGTACACGCAGCCGCTGTCCGAAGCAACCGCGCAGGATCTGGCCGCGAAGTACAACGTTTCGCAGTGGCGGTACGTGGCGACGCCGCAGTACGGCGGTCCCAAGGTGGACGAGGAAACGCTGCGCGTCGGCTCGGCGGCGCTGTCGGCGGACCGCAAGAAGGTGACGCTGAAGATCGACGGCCTGAAGCCGGGCCGCGTGGTGCACGTGCACTCCCCGCGCCCGTTCGCCGCCGAATCCGGCCAGGAGCTGTGGAGCACCGAAGCCTGGTACACGCTCAACACGCTGCCCAACGGGGCGACCGCGCCGCCGGAGTACGAGGCGGAATCGGCGCAGCTGGCCGGTGGCACCGGGTTCAACACCAACCACAGCGGTTACTCGGGTGCCGGTTTTGTCGACCGCAACTGGGAACCGGGCACCAGCACCACCTTCGCGGTCAACGCGGCCAGGGGCGGCCGTCACGACCTCGCGCTGCGGTACGCCAACGGGCTGAACCCGAGCCCGAACCCGGTGACCAAGTCAATGAGCCTGTATGTCAACGGGCGCAAGGAAAAGCAGGTCTGGCTCGCCAGCACCGGGGCCTGGAACCAGTGGGCGACGCACGTGGAGTCGGTGGTGCTGCGCACCGGCGCGAACAAGATCTCCTTCGTCTACGAACCCACCGACAGCGGGCACGTCAACCTCGACAAGCTCACCGTGACCCCGACCCAGCGCATCACCCTGTTCGACGGGTCCTCTTTGGACGCTTGGGAGGCGACCGCGGGCGGTCCGGCGAAGTGGCCGGTGGCGAACGGCTCGATGGAGTCCTTCGGCGGCGACATCCGCACCAGGGAGAAGTTCGGCGACTTCCGCATGCACGCCGAGTGGTACCAGCCGCAGTACCCGCCCGGGCAGACCGGGCAGGCACGCGGCAACAGCGGGGTGTACATCCAGGAGCGCTACGAAATCCAGGTGCTGGACTCGTTCGGCATCGAGCCGCCGAAGACCAACGACGCCGGCGCGATCTACCTGAAGAAGGCACCGGACGTGAACGCCGCGACCGCGCCGGGCACCTGGCAGACCTACGACATCATCTTCCGCGCCGCCCGCTACGACAGCAGCGGCAAGAAGGTGGCCGACGCCAGGGTGAGCCTGTGGTGGAACGGGAAACTGGTGCACGACGACGTGGCGATCGACGGTCCCACCGGGGCGGGCAGGCCGGAGGACCCGTCGGCGGGCCACATCCGCCTGCAGGACCACGGTGATCCCGGCGAGAACCCGAGGTTCCGCAACGTGTGGATCGAGCGGATGTGAGCTAGCCCGTGAGGTGGCGCCGGAACCATTCGGTCAGCCCGGCGTCCACCTCACGGGTTCGCGGCCGTTGCGGTGCCGGTTCGAGGCCGGGTTCGTCGGCCAGCGGGTGCGCCAGGTCCGGAATGGACAGAAGCTCGGCTCCCGTCACGTCGGCGAGTTCCAGTGCGTCGGCACGCAGACCCGGGTGGTCCTGTTCCCCGCTGACCACCAGCAACGGTGCCTTGATCGCGTCCGCCTTCTTGGCGAAGTCCAAGCTTTCGACGGCTTTCTCGGACTCGGCGTCGTACGAGTAGCCGGGGAACAGGTCCACCACGGACCGCATCCGGATGGCGGCGTTCACCAGTGCCCCGGCGAAGATCGGGGTGTCGGTCTCGGTGAGGACCCGCAGCGCGACCGCGCCGCCCAGCGACGCGCCGAGCACGCCGATCGGGCCGTCGCCGACCGGGAACTGCTCCCGGATCGAGGCGAGCGCGGCCGGGAACTCCTCGAACGCCTGGCGTGCGAACGGGTACAGAAAGGACATCAGCGGGTCTTCGCGCATCAACGCCACCACGGCGTCCGGGCGGCCGTCGACCATGCGGGCTCCGCACATCGGCATGCCGAGGTGCACGCGCCACGCGGGCACCCCGTGCATCGGCAACGCGGCGGCGAAGGCGGTGTCCGTGCGTGGTGCGTCGAGCATGTGCCAGGTGAGGATGAGCGGCGCGGGGCCGCCGTCGTCCGGCGGCAGGGCGGTGAAGGGCACGCCGGCGGCGGTGCCCGTGATGGGTTCGTGCATGCGACCACGGTATGGGGGCGGCCGGGCGCGCGGAATCGGTTACGCCACCGGCGGAATCACAGGCTGAACGACACCACCATGTACAGCCCGATCCCCAGCGCGAGCACGGCCACGATCACCGCGATCACCGCCACCGCCAGCCCGCGCCGGCGGCCCATGCAGCCGACAATGCCAAGCCCGAGCCCGGCAAGCGCGAACGGCAGGCCGACGTACTGGCGCACCCCGTCCAGATTCACCGGGAGAAACGGCATGACCAGCCCGACGACGGCCAGGACGAGCGCGGCCACCGCGATCCCCACCCCCTTGGGCGGCTCTTGCACCGCCCCACCCGGCCACGGCTGCTGCCCGTAAGGCTGTTGACCATACGGCTGCTGCTGCCCATACACCTGCTGCCCGTACGGCTGCTGCCCGGCGTACGGCTGCTGCGCGTAGGGCTGCTGCTCGGCGCTCATCTGCTGAGCGCCCACCTGCTGCTCCGCGTACGGCTGCTGCCCCACGCTCGCCTGCTGCCCGGCACCCGTCTCCTGCCCGCCACTCACCTGCTGCCCAGCATCCGCATCCTGCCCAGCGCTCGCCTGCTGCCCGGCACCCGTCTTCTGTCCGGCAGCCGCCTGCTGCGCGGCGTCCGGCTCCTGCTGCGCGTGCGGTTGTTGCCCGGCGTGCGGCTGCTGTGGCGCGTTCGGGTCGTAGGTCATGCCACTCCTCACCGGCGGGCTGCGTGTGCCCCGCATGTTAGCGCCCCACCGCGCGCCTTTCCGGCCTCTCACCACGATCCGGGCGGCCAGTTGCCCCAAGGCATCACTTCGGCGACGGGCGAACCTAGTTCGCCAGCACGATCTTCCCTCCGGCCCGGCGGCTTTCGCTCAGCTCGTGCGCGGCGGCGGCCTCGGCCAGCGGGAACTCCGCGGCGACCGGCACCCGCAGGCGTCCCTCGTCGGCGAGGGCGGCGGCGATGGCGAGCCCGTGCAGAGCCAGCGGGTCAGCGCCGGGCATTCCGGACGCCGCGTGGGACAGGTGGACACCGTGAGCCGCGGCACTGAGATCGGCGATCGTCACCACGCGCGCCGGGTCGCCCGCGATGGCGACCAGCTCGGGCAGGGCCCCGCCCGCGCAGTCGAGCACAGCGTCCACTTCGGACGGAACGCGGTCGGCCAGCCCCGCCCCGTAGGTCGTCGGTTCCGCGCCGAGTGCGCGGATCAGATCGTGGTTGTGCTCGCTCGCGGTACCGATGACCGTGGCGCCGCGGGCGACCGCGAGCTGCACGGCGACCGTGCCCACGCCACCGGCCGCGCCCTGCACCAGGACGGTGTGCCCGTCGCCGACGCCGAGCCGGTCGAAGGCGCGGGTGGCCGTCTCGACACTGCCCGCGGCGCCGCCCGCTTCGGCCCAGCTCCACGCGGCCGGTTTGAGTGCCCACGCGGCGAGCACGGCGTAGTCGGAGTTGGCTCCGCGCGCGGCCGTCGCGGTCGCGCCGAACACCTCGTCGCCGACGCGTACGCCGGTGACGCCCTCGCCGATCTCGTCGACCACACCCGCGGCGTCGAAGCCGGTCCGGTACGGCAACGTGACCACGTCGCGAAGTTCGCCGGAGCGGATCCGGACGTCGCCGGCCGAGAGGCCGGAGGCACGCACGGCGATCCGGATCTCGCCTGGTCCGGCGTGCGGGTCGGGCACCTCGGCCACGCGGAGGACGCTGGGCGGGCCGTATTCGGTGATCTGGATGGCTCTCATGGCGCGGACGTTAACGGAGCACCCCGTCCGGTTGGCTAAAGTGAGAGCGGTGACCGCACAAGTGGGAACGAAGCTCCGCTCGGACGCCAGGGACAACCGCGCGCGAATCCTCGCCGTGGCGCGGCTGGCGTTCGCCGCGGAAGGCATCGAGGTGCCGATCCGGGAGATCGCGCGGCGGGCGGGTCTCGGCGTGGCGACGGTGTACCGGCACTTCCAGACCAAGGACGAGTTGCTGGCGGCGGCCTTCGCCGAGCAGATGGTGTTGTGCTCGGCCGTGGTGGCGGAGGGCCTGGCGGCGGAGGATCCGTGGCAGGGGTTTTCGCTGGTGGTCAGCAAGCTGATGGAGGTGCACGCCCTCGATCGGGGTTTCGCGCGGGCGTTCATGTCGCAACTGCCGCAGGCGCTGGATTTCGCCGCCGAACGGGACCGCACCCTGCGGCAGTTGCTGGAACTGGTCGACCGCGCGAAGCGGGCCGGTGCCTTGCGGGAGGATTTTGTGTTGGAGGACATCAGCCTGGCCTTGATGGCGAACGAAGGCATCCGAGCTGAGGCGCCTGAACTGCGTGTTGCCGCTTCACGCCGGTTCGCCGCCCTGATGCTCCAGTCTTTCCAAGCCAACCCGACCGCGGCTCCCCTTCCACCCGCCGTCCGGCTTCCCCTCACCAGCCCCTAGCACCGCTAACCGCCCCCCACCACATACCCCTAGCGCCGCTAGCCAATATGGACCCCGGATCGGTAGCAGCGCTAGCCCGTTCCCCGCCCAGCGCTGGCGGACCGAGAGACGCGGAGCGCCACTTGCGGGCAGCAGGAAGGCAACCGAGTGCTGGCGGAGCTGAGTCGGCGTGGGCCAGCGCGATATGAGAGTGGCCTGCGCGATGAGAAGTGTCTCGTGGGCGTGCACAAGCGGGGGCTAGCAGTGCTAGGTGATTAGCGCCAAGGATTGCTAGCGGCGCTAGGCAGGTGGACGGTGGTGGGCTAGCGGCGCTAGGCAGTTGGGTGCGGTGGGCTAGCGATGCTAGGTAGTCGGGTGCGGTGGGCTAGCGATGCTAGGCAGTCGGGTGCGGTGGGCTAGCGATGCTAGGCAGTCGGGTGCGGTGGGCTAGCGATGCTAGGAAGATAGGTGCGGGGAGGGCTAGCGGTGCTAGGAATAATGGGCGCGGAAAGGGCTAGCGGCGCTGGCTAGGTGCGCGGGCCAGCGGGGTTCGGCATACAAAAGGGCGGTGCCGGCGAGCCCCCTCGGCTCGCCGGCACCGCCGCGTCTCGGTATTGCTGTGCTGCCACTTCCCCGGGCTTCCTGGCGCCCGGGGCGAGCCGCCCCTCAGCGGGTGTATTCGCGGTTGTACAACTTCTTCGCCCACACATAGCTGCCCAGCGCGATGACCACGCACCACCCGAGCGCGATCAGCACGTTGTTCCCCACCGGGGTGCCCATCAGCAGGCCCCGCAGTGACTCGATGATCGGGGTGAACGGCTGGTACTCCGCAAACCAGCGGATGGCGCCCGGCATCGAGTCCGTCGGGACGAAACCGCTGCCCAGGAACGGCAGCAGCACCAGCGGCATGCCCACATTGCTCGCCCCCTCCACGCTGCCGCTCGCCAGGCCCAGCGCAACCGAAAGCCAAACCAGCGCGAACGCCAGCGCCACCACCACACCACCGGCGGCAAGCCAGTCACCGAAACCCGCGGCCGGGTCGAAGCCGATCAGCAGCGCGACCCCCAGCACCACGGCCACCGCGATCAGCGTCTGGATCACGCTGCCCAGCACATGCCCGGTCAGCACCGAAACCCGCGCGATCGACATGGTCCGGAACCGCGCGATGATGCCCTCGGTCATGTCCATCGCCACCGAGATCGCCGTGCCCTGCACCGCGCTGCACACCGCTATCAGGATGATCGCGGGCACCACGTAGTTCACGTACTCGGCCCGCCCGCCGGACGCACCGCCCAGCCCGGCCCCCAGCGTGCCCCCGAAAACGTAGACGAACAACAACAGGAAAACGATCGGCATCCCGATCAGCAGCACCGTCATCGACGGGTACCGCACCATGTGCCGGAGGTTGCGCCCCAGCATGGTCGCCGAGTCGGTCAGCGCGCGGGAGCGGGTGCTCACCGGCCGCGGAGAGACGTGGGTCATCGCGTGGCCACCTTTTCGTTCACGGGGTTGTTTCCAGTCAGGGCAAGGAAAACGTCGTCGAGGTCGGGCGTGTGCAGGCCCAGCTGGTCGACCTCGATCCGGTCGGCGTCGAGCCGGTCGATCAGGGCCTTCAGCGAGTGGAGGCTGCCGTCGCTGGGCACGCGCAGCGTCAGCGACTCCCGGTCGGGCGTGCCGTGCACCACCGACCGCGTCGCCGCGTCGAGCCAACGGGCGTCGGTGAAGCGCAGTTCCACATGTCCGCCGGGAATGCGGCGCTTCAGCTCGTCCGCGGTCCCCTCGGCGACCAGCCGTCCGTGGTCGAGCACGGCGATCCGGTCGGCCAGTTCGTCGGCCTCTTCCAGGTACTGCGTGGTCAGGAAAATCGTGACACCGTCGGCCACCAGCTCCCGGACGATCTGCCACAGCCCGCGACGACTGCGCGGGTCCAGCCCGGTCGTCGGCTCGTCGAGGAAGATCACCCGCGGGCTGCCGACCAGGGTCATCGCCAGGTCGAGCCGCCGCCGCATGCCGCCGGAATAGGTGGACACCGGTTTCTTGCCCGCCTCGGTCAGCTCGAAGCGCTCCAGCAACTCGGCCGCGAGCCGCTTGCGCTCACCACGCCCGATCAGGTTCAGCTTCGCCATCAGCAAAAGGTTTTCCTCGCCGGTGAGCAGGTTGTCCACCGCCGAGAACTGCCCGGTGACGCCGATCGAGGCACGCACCGCCTCCGGGTCGCCCGTCAGGTCGTGCCCGGCGACCGTGGCCACCCCGTCGTCGGCATTGATCAATGTGGACAGGATCTTGACCGTGGTGGTCTTGCCGGCACCGTTCGCGCCGAGCAACGCGAAAACGCTGCCGCGCGGCACATTCAGGTCGACGCTGTCGAGCACGGTCTTGTCCCCGAACGACTTGCGCAGCCCGGTCGCCGTGATGGCGGGCGTGGCCGTCCTCGTGGTCATGTCTGGTTTCCTTTCGGCAGAACGGGTTTGGGGGTCAGGCGCTGCGGACGGTGATGTCGCCGAACGCGGTGTGCGCGCGGACACCGACGCCGCCACCCGGCGAGTTCGCGACCGCGTTGCGCACGCGGCCGAAGCGGGTCTTCAGCTCGAACCGGGCGGCGGCGCTTTCCGCGACACCGACCTCGATGTCGCCGCACGACGACTCCGCGTCCACCCCGGCGGCGGCCCGGTCCACCGAGATGTCGCCGTTGGCGGCACGGAGCCGCAGCTCGCCACCGGCCACGCCGATCTTGGTGGAACCGTTGCTGGTCTTGACAAAACCGGTGCCGCCGACCGCGCCGATGGCCACCCGGCCGGAGCTGGTCCTGACTTCGGCGTCACCCTCGACCCGGCCGACTTCGACGTGGCCTGCCGCGGTTTCCACCCGCAGCCGTCCCGTGGTCTCGAGCCGGACGTGCCCGGCGGCGGTCTTGAACCGGCAGTCGCCGAGCGAGCCGGTGCCGTCGAAGTCGCCCATCGCCGCGTCGCCACGCACGCGGGAGCCGGCGGGCAGCTCGATTGTCACGGCGACCGCCCTGCTTTTCTTGGAGACATCGAACGGGTGGCGCTTCGGGCCGATGACCCGCAGCTCGCCGTTCGCGTAGTCGACGCGGGTCTGCGCCGCGGCGTCGACGTCGGAGGCGTCGGCCTGGTTGGCCGGGCGCACCTCGACCACCGTGTCGGTGCGGTCGCTCGCGACGAGGCGGACCTCGCCGACGGAGACCTCGATGGTCGCGGTGATCGGGGCGGGCGTGTCGAAAATGGGCATGACTGTCCTCTTCTCTGGGATGTGTCCCCGCCGCGCGGGGACGGATGCCTACTTGCCGTGCCGCTGGCTGGGCAGCGCGACCGAAGCGGCCTCGACCAGCCAGGCGTTGACCGAGCGGCGTTCCTCGCCCGCCGCGGTCTCGATCGCCGCCTTGAGCTGCTCGGGCACGCGCAGATTGATGCGTGCCACCGCCTCCCCGCCGAAGCTTTCGGGCGACGGCGGCGGCTGCGCCGGCGGCGGCGTCACGACGAACGTCGCTTCACGACCACGCAGGCGCAGGTCCACCGAACCGGGGGCCAGGTCGCGGGTGATCTCCCCCATCGCCCCGGCCAGCGCGTCCAGCAGCGTGAGCCGGATCGCCGGCTCCAGCGACCCGATCAGCCGCTCGAGCAGGTCCCCGGTTTCGGTCGTGTCCAACGCCGTCGCGAGCTCACGGCGGAGATCGTCCACATACGGCGTCAGCTCCATGGCATCACTATGGCACATGCATGGCACCACACGCAAGCCACCCTGGCGCATTGGTTTGTCATCCGCGCGCCGAGGACACAAATGTGGCTTTCGGGGCAGGTCAGCCGCCCCGAAAGCCACATTCGTGTTCAGTATGCAAGCCCAGTTCAGGGCCCTGACTGGCGCCTCGTGGCGCCACGGTGGCTCAGTGAGCCGCCAGCAGGGAGAAGCCCGCCGAGCCGTGCCCGGCATCGATGGCGTCCTGCACGGCGGCACGCCCAGCGCGGAGCACACCGTCGTCCAGGCCGTTCGCCCGGACGGTGCCGAGGACGTCGTCCAGGATCGCCGCCGCCGAATCGAGGGTCGAGGCGTCGCCGGGGAACCGGCCCTCCGCCAGGTGCGCGGCCACCACGTCGATCAGCCCCGGCACCAGGCCGGCCATCTCCTTCGCGTACCCGGCGAACTCGGCCGGGCCGATGCCCTCCGCCGCCCCGAGCCGGAACGCGTGCACCACGCCGAACATCGAGGTCCAGAACAGGTCCAGCAGCGAAACGTTGAACCCCGCCGCCCGGCCCGGGTCCTCGCCGAGATAGACGCCGTTCTCCCCGAGCGCGGCCAGCGTGTCCCGATGCGCCTCGTACAGCGAGCGCGGCCCGCTGTACAGCAACGCCGCGTCCGGCCCGCCGACGATGCCGTTCAGGATGACGCCGTCGAGATAGGCGATCCCGCGCTCGTCCGCCCACGCGGCCATCTCCCTGGCCTGCGCCGGCGAGCCGCCGGTGAGGTTGACCAGGGTGCGGCCCTTCAACGCGGCGGGGTCGAGAACCGCGTGCACGGCTTCGTAGTTCAGCACGCACACGAACACCACGGGGCTGGCTTCGATCGCCTCCGCGGCGGTGCCCGCCACCGTGGCGTCGAGGTCGTTTCCCTTGCCAGGCGTGCGATTCCACACCGTGGTGGGGTGGCCGGCGGCGGCGAGAGCGGTGGCCAGCGCGCGGCCCATCGGGCCGAGTCCGAGAACGGTCACAGGGGTCATGCGGCGTAAGCTAAACCTTGACACCAACGTCAGAGTCAAGCCAGGAGCCGGGATGCGGATCGGGGAGCTGTCGCGGCGAACGGGCGTCAGCGAGCGCGCGCTGCGCTACTACGAGAAGCAGGGCCTGCTGCGCCCGGAACGACGGCCGAGCGGCTATCGCGACTACCGCGACGCGGATGTCGCGGCGGTGCGGCGCATCCGGATCCTGCTGGCCGCCGGGCTGAGCACCACGCAGATCGGCGAGGCGCTGCCGTGCTTCATCGATGACGACGACCGCTTGCTGCCCAGCTGTCCCGAGCTGGTCGACGCGCTGGTCGAGCACCGTGACCGGATCGGCGAGGCCATCGACGAGCTGGAAGCCACCCGCGCCAACCTGAACACGATCATCGCCGCCGAACGGTCCTCAGTGGACTGACCCGGCCTGCCGGAACACCACGGCGGCACCGAGTGCGGCACTGGCCGGGACGAACACGTCCCCCGACGACGTCCGCCGAAGCGGAATCCCCTCATCCCGCACCAGTTTCTCGGTCACGTCCAGCTCGCGGACGGCCACCGTGCACGCGACCAGAGCGGGCAGCGCGGACGCCTGCTCACCCGGGAAAAGCGTGTCGGCGGAAGGCACCAAGGTCAGTGTCACGCCGTCGTCGAGGTCGAAGACCCGAGCCGCACCGTCGATGCGAGCCGATCGGCCGAGATAAAGCTCGTACCGCGCCTGGGCAGCGTCCAAATCGGACGCACACAACGTCGCGTCGACCAAGCCCAGGGCACCGTTGGGATGCTCCTCCGATCGCGACGCCTGAATGCGCGGCTCCAGCTCCGCGGCGACGCCGATCCGTCCCTCCGGTCCGTCGATTTCCAGGTACCGCACGGTTTCCACGTCGTCACCCACGGGCCGCCGGACGGTGTTCACCCCGCCGTGCCGCACTCCGCCCGCGCTCAGCCGGGCGGCCGTGGTGTCGAGATCGGCCGACGAGAACATCAGGATGTGCAGGCCCTCGAAGCGGCCCAGGCAGTCCGCCAGGTTCGCGCTGGTGGCGTTGACCCGCTCCAGCAGCGATGGCAGCACCTCGGGCGGCGCCTCCAACGGAACCAGCCGCGCCCCCGGCGGCACCACGCCCGCATCCACGACCGTGGCCAGTTCGAGGAAGTCACGCGGGAAGTCGGCGTGCGTGTTGGCCGCACCGAACGGCTCCGGCGCGGCCCCTTCACGCGGTGCCATCGCGGGATAAGCGGGCGCGTGCACCACAAAACCGAGCCGCCGGTACAGCTCGAGCGCGGCGCTCATGTCCCGGACGACGTGCCCGACGTGGTGCAACCGGAGGCGTTCCATGCCGCCACCCTAGAAGTAGTTAGACCACTTGGTCAAACTACCTCGGCCTGGCGTACCGTCACCCCGATGAGCGCGGACCACCTCGACGGCAGGCGCCTCCGCTACCAGCACCGGCGCCCCGAACTGCTCGAAGCCGTGACCGCCTACGTGCTCGCGAACGGGCTCGCCGGGCTGGCGATGCGCCCGCTCGCGGCGGCGGTGGGCGTCAGCCACGGCACACTGCTGCACCACTTCGGCTCGAAGGAAAACCTGGTCACCGAAGTGATCGACGTGCTGCGCCGCCGCCTGTCGGACGCGGCGGGCCTGACCGGCGCCCCGCCCGGCCTGGCCGATCTGCCCACCTGGTGGCAGCGCTCGACCACGCCCGATCGCCTGCCGGTCTACCGCCTGCTGTTCGAGGTTCTCGCGCAGGCCGCGCGGGAACCGGAGCACTACGAACGGTTTCTCCAGCAGGTTGTGCACGATTCGCTGGCGCTGGTGGAAAACCTGGTGGTCGCCGAGGGCTGTCCCCGCGAGCAGGCGCCCGAGATCGCGTCGATGATCGTGGCGCAGGCACGCGGGCTGCAGCTCGAACTGCTCGCCACCGGCGAGCGCGCACGTACCGACCGCGCCTTCACCCGGTTCCTCGGCCTGGTGGACGGCCTGGCCCGTTCGTGGCGCTGAGCCACGAACGGGCCACCGATCAGTCCGACAGCTCGGCGAACACCCCGGGCGCGTATGAGCCCCCGGCGTTGCGCACGATCACGCCGAGCCGGTTGGCCGCGTTGATCTGCGCGACCAGCGAAACCAGCGCGGCGACCTCGTTGTCGTCGAAGTGCTCGCGCACCGCAGCCCAGGTCTCGTCGGACACGCCGTGGTGCGCGTCGGCGAGCCGCGTGCCCTCCTCGGCCAGCGCGAACGCCGCCCGCTCGGCCTCGGTGAACACGCTGGACTCGCGCCAGGCGGCGACCAGGTTGATGCGCACCGCCGTTTCGCCGGCGGCCTCGGCTTCCTTGGTGTGCACGTCGACGCACCAGCCGCAACCGTTGATCTGGCTGACACGCAGCGCGACCAGTTCCTGCGTGCTCTTCGGCAGCGCCCGCGCGAGCACCAGGCTGGCGTTGAAGAAACGCTTCGCGAACTTGCCGCCGACTTCGTTGTCCATCAGGTCGAACCGGGATTCCATGCTCTTGTCCTCACTCGCGTTTGGGGTGCTGGCGCACCGGAACGCCCACCAGATGCCGCGACCCCGTCCCGTTGTGACAGCGGGTGACCCGCGCCACACCTGTCACAGGGCGGCCGCGCCCGGTGTCTGGTGGGCAGGAGCCCACACGCGAACAGGAGCCGCGCATGTCCGCCACCGAGACCTTTCTCGCCCACCGCAACCTGCTCTTCACCGTGGCCTACGAAATGCTCGGCTCGGCCGCGGACGCCGAGGACGTGCTGCAGGAAACCTGGCTGCGGTGGGCGGAGGTCGACCTCACCGAGGTGCGGAACGAGCGCGCGTACCTGGTGCGGATCACCACCCGCCAGGCACTGGGCCGGTTGCGCACGCTCGGCCGTCGCAAGGAGTCCTACGTCGGCCCGTGGCTGCCCGAGCCGCTGCTCACCGCGCCCGACGTGGCCGAGGACGTCGAACTGGCCGACAGCGTGTCGATGGCGATGCTGCTGGTGCTCGAAACGCTCGCGCCCACCGAGCGGGCAGTTTTTGTGCTGCGCGAGGTGTTCGACCTGCCCTACGGCGAAATCGCCGAAGCCGTCGGCAAAAGCGCGGCCGCGGTCCGGCAGATCGCCCACCGGGCACGGGCACACGTCGCCGCGCGACGGCCGCACGTGACCATCTCCCCCGCCGAAGGCCGTGACGCGCTCGCGGCCTTCAAGAGCGCGGTGGAAACCGGTGACCTGCAACACCTGTTCGATGTGCTCGCGCCGAATGTGGTGCTGCTGACCGACGGCGGTGGCATCGCGCAGGCCGCGCTGGCGCCCATCACCGGGGTCGCGGAGGTGACCGCGGTGCTCGGCCGCCTCGCCGGTTCCGCGTCCCTGCGACCGGCGCAGGTCAACGGCCACCCGGCGCTGACCGTCCACATCGGCGGTGAACTCGACGCGGTGCTCGCGGTCCACCTCGAAAACGGCTTCGTCACCGGGCTCTACGCCGTGCGCAACCCGGAGAAACTGTCCTATATGGACCGCGAGACCGCCCTGCGGCGTTAGCGGGCGAAGGATTCCTCGATCAGCCGCCGGTGCCGGTGCACCAGCCGGTGGACCAGCACCACCACGCCGAGCTGGGCCAGGCCGGACACCGTGAAGACGGCGGGCACGCCGATCATCCCGGCCAGCACACCACCGAGCAGCGCGCCGAGCGGGATACCGCCCCACAGCACCACGCGGTGGGCGCCGAGCACCCGGCCGAGCAGCCCGGCCGGGATCATCGCCTGCCGCAACGACATCGACAGCACGTTCCACATGGTCACCCCCACCGCGACGCCGGAAAACCACACCACGGCCGCCCAAACCTGGGTCACCGTGCCGAGCAGCACCGACATCACCGGCGCGATCGCCACGGCCAGCGTGCTCGCCCGGGGCCTGCCAAGACGGGCGGTCAGCGGGCCCACCAGCGCGGACCCGGCCAGCCCGCCGACGCCCATGGCCGCGAACAACAGGCCGTACAGCGAAGGGCTGAGCGCCAGCGTGTCCAGGGCGTAGAGCACGGTCAGCGAGGTGCCCATCGACATCAGCGCCGCGATCAGTCCACTGTAGATGGTCAGGCTCCGCAGCACCGGGTGCCGCCACAGCCAGCTCACCCCCTCCCGGATGTCAGCGCGCAGCGTGGCCGGTTCGGTGCGGTCGGCGCGGAAGCGCCCGGGAACGGCGAGCACGAGCACCGCGGCGACGGCGAACCCGATCGCCGGGCCGAGGAACGGGGCGGCGCGGAACCAGCCGAACAACGCCGCGCCCAGCGGCGGGCCGACGAAGTCCTTGCCGACGGTCTCCTCGACGGTCAGCCAGCTGTTGGCCTTCTCCAGCCCGCGGCGGCCGACCACCTGCGGCAGGATGGCGCGGTCCGCCGAGTCGTAGACCACCTGGCAGATCCCGAGCGCGAACGCGGCCGCGTACAGCACCGCGACACCGCCCGTGCCGGTGGCGATCAGCACCACCAGCCCGCCGAGCAGCACCGCCCGGACGACGTTGACCACGGACATCGCCCGGCGCCGGTCCACCCGGTCGGCCAGCGCCCCGCCGGGCAGGCCGAACAGCAGCCACGGCAGGAAGGCGAACGCGGTCAGCCCGGAGATGAGCACTGGGCTGGTGGTCAGCGAAGCGGCGAGCAGGGGCAGCGAAACCTTCACCACGCCGTCGGCACAGGTGGCCGTGGCCGACGCGGCGAACAACTTCCAGAACGAGCGATCCAGCGCAGGGGCGTGCAAGAAGTATCCACCTTCGGAAACGAAGCGTCGTTTCCGCTCAGGCGGCGAACCCCCTGGGAGCGCGGAAACGCAGGACGAGGTTCAGGTCCACGGGTACCGCCTCCCTTCCGGCTCGGGCACCGCAGGCTAGCACCGGCGCGACTGTCCCACCATCGAGTAAACGCGGCCCGTTCCCGCCGTCGTCCGGCAAACTCCCCGGCGTCAGGTCGGGACGTGGAAAGCGAGCCGGACATGCGGGAACTGGCGTTGCTCGCGGTGGTGGCGGTGCTGCTCATCGTGGTGGTGTCGTACGCGGCACCGAAGCTGAAGGTCGCCGCGCCAGTGCTGCTGGTGCTGGTCGGCATGGCGTGCAGCAGGCTGCCGGGCGCGCCGGAGCTGTTCGTCGAACCGGACCTGATCCTGGTGGTGGTGCTGCCACCGATCCTCTACGCGGCCGCGGTGAACATGCCGGTGGTGGACTTCCGCCGCGACCTGCGCCCGATCGGCGCGCTGTCGGTGGTGCTGGTGGTGGTGTCCGCGTTCGGCACCGGGCTGCTGATCTGGTGGCTGATCCCCGAGCTCGGCTTCGCCACCGCGGTCGCGCTCGGCGCGGTGATCAGCCCGCCGGACGCGGTCGCGGCCACCTCGATCGGCAAGCGCCTCGGCCTGCCGCCGCGGCTCGTCACCATTCTCGAAGGCGAGGGGCTGGTCAACGACGCGACCGCGCTGGTGCTGCTGCGCACCGCCGTCGCCGCGATCGCGGGCACGGTCTCGTTCTGGGGGGCGCTCGGCGACTTCGCCTACGCGGTGGTCGTCGGCATCGCGGTCGGCGCGGTCATCGGCGTGGTGTCGGTGTGGGCGCGTTCGCGGATCCGGAACCAGCCGGTGCTCACCACCGCGATTTCCTTCGTGGTCCCGTTCCTGGCGTTCATCCCGGCCGAGGAAGCCCACGCGTCCGGGGTGATCGCGGTGGTGGCGGCCGGGTTGATCACCGGGCACCAGAGCGCGAAGCGGTTCACCGCGCACGACCGGATCTCCGAGCGCACCAACTGGCGGACCATCCAGCTGCTGCTGGAGAACGGCGTTTTCCTGCTCATGGGCTTCGAGATCACCGCCGTGGTCGCGGACGTGCGCAACTCCGGGGAAGGCGTGTGGAGCGCCGTCGGCATCGGGCTGCTGGCCACGCTCACGCTGATCGTGCTGCGCGCGGTCTTTGTCGTCCCGCTCATCGCGGCCCTGCGCCGGCAGCAGCGCGGCGCGGGTGAACGCACCGACCGGATCGAGGCGGCGCTGGACGGGCTGACCGCGCGCGGTCCGCGGCCGGGCACGCGGAAGCGGTACAGCGCGGTGACCCGCGTCCTCCGGCGACGCCACGCCGACGCCGCCTACTTCGCCAGCGAAGGGCTCGGGTGGCGCGGTGGCGGGGTGCTCGCGTGGTCCGGGATGCGCGGCGTGGTCACCGTCGCCGCCGCGCAGTCGCTGCCCACCGACGTGCCGCACCGGGCCGAACTGGTGCTGATCGCGTTCACCGTCGCGATCGTCACCCTGGTCGTGCAGGGCGGCACGCTGCCCGCGCTGATCAAGCTGCTCGGGATCCAGGGCACCGACGCCGAGCACGAACGCCGTGAGCTCGCCCGGCTGGCCACCGAGATCCACACCGCCGCGCAGGCGCTGGTCGAGAACCCGGCGCTGCGCCGGGAGAACGGCAAGCCGTTCGACGAGGCGATCCTCGGCAAGTCCCGCCGGCGGACCGTCGCCACCGCCGAGATGATCGACAAGCTGCTCACCGAGCGCGACGACCCGGACAGCCCGCTCCAGCAACGCCGGGAGTTGCAGCGCCTGCTCATCGACGCGATGCAGAACGCCCTGCTCGACGCACGGGCCGGCGGCACCTACAGCTCGCACACCCTGGAGCGCGCCCAGCACCTCATCGACACCGAGGCGGCGCGCTTCACCGCGTGAACCTCCGGGCAATCCGCCGTTGACTAAACCGTCATCGTGCTGAAATATTTAATCGCTGCCTCGCAAGAACAAGACAAGATCATGAAATTTGCCGGGATGCCTCCCGGTGGACGGGGCGGCCCAGGCTCTGCTCACCCCACCGAACAGAGGTCCCCATGCACCGGAAGCGCCTGGCAGGCGGCCTCGCCGCCGCCTGCCTGCTCACCGTCCTGCCCGCCACCGCGCGCGCCGCGGACACCGATCTCGCCGCCGGGAAACCGGTCGAAGCGACGTCCTCGGTGTTCTCGTTCGTCGCGCCCAACGCCACCGACGGCAACATCGGCACCTACTGGGAGTCCGCCGGTTTTCCCGCCTCGCTGACCACGAAGCTCGGTGCCGACGCCGAGCTTTCGTCGATCGTGGTCAAGCTCAACCCGGACCCGGTCTGGGGGCCGCGCACGCAGGCCATCGAGGTGCTCGGCCGCGCCCAGTCGGGCACCGGGTTCACCACGCTCCGGCCCCGCGCCGACTACGCGTTCAGCCCGTCGTCCGGCCAGAACTCGGTGACCATCCCGGTCAGCGGCCGGGCCGCCGACGTGCGGCTCGCCTTCTTCGGCAACACCGGCGCGCCCGGCGGGCAGATCGGCGAGCTGCAGGTGTTCGGCACCCCGGCGCCGAACCCGGACCTGGTGGTGTCCGCGCTGACCTGGAGCCCGGCCAGTCCGTCCGAAACGGACGCGGTCACCCTGTCCGCGACCGTGCGCAACACCGGTACGGCGGCGTCGGCGGCGACCACGGTCAACTTCAGCCTCGGCGGCGCGGTCGCGGGCAGCGCGCCGGTGGGCGCGCTCGAGCCCGGCGCCTCGGCCACCGTCACGCTGGACGCGGGCAGGCGCCCGATGGGCAGCTACCCGGCCGCGGCGGTGGTCGATCCGGCCAACACCGTCCCCGAGCGCAACGACGGCAACAACACCTTCAGCGCCGCGTCACCGCTGGTCGTCACGCAGGCGCCCGGACCGGACCTGCAGGTGCTCG
The DNA here is from genome assembly GCF_003312875.1 of Amycolatopsis albispora. Classification (NCBI taxonomy): domain Bacteria; kingdom Bacillati; phylum Actinomycetota; class Actinomycetes; order Pseudonocardiales; family Pseudonocardiaceae; genus Amycolatopsis; species Amycolatopsis albispora. The sequence continues at coordinate 122,153 of NZ_CP015163.1, read as the reverse complement.
GTGTCACCGCGAACCCGTCGAACCCGGCCGAGGGCGCCCCGGTCCGGTTCACCACGGCGGTCCGCAACCGCGGCACCACCGCGGTGGAGGCTGGCACGGTCACCCGCATCGCCGTCGGCGGGACCACTTTGGACACCAGCAGCCCGCGGATACCGGCTGGTGGCACGGTGAACGTGACCACCAGCGGCACGTGGACGGCGACCGCTGGCGGCGCCACGGTCACGGCGACCGCCGACGCGACCGGGCTGGTCACCGAAACCGACGAGGCCAACAACGGTTTCGCGCAGCCGATCGTGGTCGGCCGCGGTGCCGCCGTGCCCTACGTCGAGTACGAGGCGGAAGCGGGAACCTACCAGGGCACGCTGCTCGAAGCGGATCCACTGAGGACATTCGGGCACACCAACTTCGCCACCGAGTCCTCCGGCCGCAAGTCGGTCCGGCTGAACACCCAGGGGCAGTTCGTCGAGTTCACCTCGGTCAGCTCGACCAACTCGATCGTGGTGCGCAATTCCATTCCGGACGCACCCGGCGGTGGCGGCATCGACGCCACCATCAGCCTCTACGCCGACGGCAACTTCGTGCAGAAGCTGAACCTTTCGTCGAAGCACAGCTGGCTCTACGGCAACACCGACGGCCCCGAGGCGCTGACCAACACCCCGCAGGCCGACGCGCGCCGGCTGTTCGACGAGGCACACGCGCTGCTGCCGTCGACCTATCCGGCGGGCACGAAGTTCCGGCTGCAGCGTGATTCCGGGGACACCGCGGCGTTCTACATCATCGACCTGATCGATCTGGAGCAGGTGGCGCCGCCGAGCGCGAAACCGGCCGGGTGCACCTCGATCACCGAGTACGGCGCGGTGCCCAACGACGGGAACGACGACACCGCGGCCATCCAGGCGGCGGTGACCGCCGACCAGAACGGCGCGATCGGCTGCGTGTGGATCCCGGCCGGGCAGTGGCGGCAGGAGAAGAAGATCCTCACCGACGACCCGCTCGACCGCGGGCAGTACAACCAGGTCGGCATCAGCAACGTGACCATTCGCGGCGCCGGGATGTGGCACTCGCAGCTGTACACGCTGACCGAGCCGCACAAGGCCGTCGGCAGCATCAACCACCCGCACGAAGGCAACTTCGGCTTCGACATAGACGGCAACACGCAGATTTCCGACATCGCCATCTTCGGTTCCGGACGGATCCGCGGCGGGCCGGAGAACGCCGAGGGCGGGGTGGGGCTCAACGGCCGCTTCGGGCAGGGCACCCGGATCACCAACGTGTGGATCGAGCACGCCAACGTCGGGGTCTGGGTGGGGCGCGACTACGACAACATCCCGGAGCTGTGGGGCCCGGCCGACGGCCTGGAGTTCAGCGGCATGCGCATCCGGAACACCTACGCCGACGGCATCAACTTCACCAACGGCACGCGGAACTCACGCGTGTTCAACTCCTCGTTCCGCACCACCGGTGACGACGCGCTCGCGGTGTGGGCCAACAAGTTCGTGAAGAATCCCGCGGTGGACATCGCGCACGACAACCACTTCGTCAACAACACCATCCAGCTCCCCTGGCGTGCCAACGGAATCGCCATCTACGGGGGTTACGGCAACAAGGCGGAGAGCAACCTGATCTCCGACACCGCCAACTACCCTGGCATCATGCTGGCCACCGACCACGATCCGCTGCCGTTCTCCGGGCAGACCGTGCTCGCGAACAACGCGCTCCACCGCTGCGGCGGCGTGTTCTGGGGCGAGGCGCAGCAGTTCGGCGCGATCACGCTGTTCGCGCAGGGGCCCGACATCCCGGGGGTGTCCATTCGCGACACCGAGATCCACGACTCCACCTACGACGGCATCCAGTTCAAGGCGGGCGGCGGTGCCGTGCCCGGCGCGACGATCACCAACGTCCGGATCGACAAGTCGAACAACGGCGCGGGCCTGCTCGTGCACGGCGGCGCCCGCGGCAGCGCGACGCTGTCCGGCGTGACGATCACGAACTCCGCCAAGGGCGACATCGTGAAGGAACCCGGTTCGACCTTCGTGCTCAACCAGTAGGCGTGGTCAGTGCAGCGGGTCCGCGTCCGCGCGGGCCCGCTTGGCCGCGCGGAGATCCGCGACCACTTCGGTGACCATGCGGATCGACGCGGCATCGAGCACGTTCCCGAACTCGATGACGCCGACCCGACCTTCGAGCCGGGCCTTCAGTTCCGGCAGCTCGCTCGGGATCACCACGAGGTCCACGCCGTCGAGGTCGTCGTCCGCCAGGCCGTGCAGCACCTTGATGTTCGCCAGTCCCGACTGCGTCAGCGAATCCCGGATGGCGGTGGCCTGGTCCTCTGTGGAGTACCAGATCCCGACCGTCCGGTCCGGCGGCACGGCGGCGATCTCCACCAGGGTCCGCACGTGCGGCGCGGCCACGATGGCCACCACCTCCGCGCCACGCCACCGCGCGCGGACCTCGGCCAGGTGGAAGAAGGTGGTCAGCACCAGGTCCGCCCGCTCCCGCACCGGGTCGAACTCGCCGAGCACCAGCGGTTTCACCGGCAGCCCGAGGTGCCCGGCCAGCTCACCGGCGAAGTACTTCGCGCGGTCGGCGTTGCACTCGACGAACGACACCTTGAGCCTGTCCTCCTCGGCACGCGCGGCCAGGCTCGCCACCATCGCCTGGATCTCCGCCGCGGGCACACCGAGTTCGACGCACGCCCTGGTCGCCTCCGCCAGGATCGCGCGCGCCCGCTCGCGCTCCGGGACGTGACCGGCGCCGGTCACCACCGTGCCGCCACGCCCGCGCGTCTCGACGAGGCCGCGTTCGCCGAGGTCGGCGTAGGCGCGGGCGACCGTGTTGCGGTTGATGTGGAGGTTGTCGGCCAGCAGCCGCGCGCTGGGCAGCGTCCGGCCCGGCGCCAGCTCCCCGCTCTCGATCATGAACGACAGCTGGCTGACCAGCTGCCGGTAGATGGGCACATCCGACTGGCGGCTCACCTGCAGGTTCTGCTCCACCAGCACCTCTCCGAACGGATTGACCCAAGGCATTATGGCCTAGTCTAATAGGCCAAACCAAGCAGGCGGGAGCGGAGATGGACGACCAGCGGTTCTGGCAGCACGCGGCCGAGCACCTCGTCCGGTACGGCGGTGCGTTCACGCCGCGCGTGATCGAGCGCGCCGCCGGGTCGTACGTCTACGACAGCGACGGCCGGGCGATCCTGGACTTCACCTCGGGCCAGATGAGCGCGCTGCTCGGCCACTCGCACCCGGACGTGGTCCGCGCGGTCAGCGATTCCGCGGCCACGCTCGGCCACCTCTACTCCGGCATGCTGAGCCGCCCGGTGGTCGAACTGGCGCGGCGGCTGGCCGCGTCGCTGCCGGAGCCGCTGAGCCGGATGCTGTTGCTCAGCACGGGCGCGGAGTCCAACGAGGCCGCCATCAAGCTGGCCAAGCTGTACACCGGGAACTACGAGATCGTCGCCTTCGACCGGTCGTGGCACGGCATGACCTCCGGTGCCGCGGGCGCCACGTTCTCCGCGGGCCGCCGCGGTTACGGGCCGCCGGTACCGGGCAACCTGACCCTGCCGACGCCGGACGCCTACCGCTCGCCGTTCCGGCACGCCGACGGCTCGTACGACTGGGAAACCGAGCTGGACTACGGATTCCGGCTCGTCGACCAGCAGTCCGCCGGGAGCCTGGCGGCGTGCATCGCCGAGCCGATCCTGTCCTCCGGCGGCATCATCGAACTGCCGGAGGGTTACCTCGCGCGGCTCAAGGAGCATTGCGCGGCAAGGGGAATGCTGCTGATCCTCGACGAGGCGCAGACCGGACTGGGCCGCACCGGGACGATGTACGCGTTCGAGCGCGACGGTGTGGTGCCGGATCTGCTCACGTTGTCGAAGACGCTCGGCGCCGGGCTGCCGGTGGCCGCGGTGCTGACCTCACCGGAGATCGAGCAGACCTGCCACGACCGCGGTTTCCTGTTCTTCACCACGCACGTGTCCGATCCGTTCGCGGCATCGGTGGCGCTGACCGTGCTGGACGTGCTGGAGCGGGATTCGCTGGTGGAACGCGCGCAGGTGCTGGGCAAGGAACTCGGCGCGCGGCTGCTCGACCTGCGGGACCGCTACGAGGTGGTCGGTGACGTGCGGGGCCGCGGGCTGCTGCAGGGCGTCGAGCTGGTGGCGGACAAGGAGAGCAAGGCGCCCGCCGACTCGCTGGGCCGCGCGGTGACCGCGGCCTGCCTCGAGCGGGGGCTGCACATGAACATCGTGCAGTTGCCGGGCATGGGCGGGATCTTCCGCATCGCGCCGCCGCTGACGATAGAGGCGGCCGACCTCCACGCGGGGGTCGACATTCTCGAGGCGGCGCTGCGGTCAGTCGGGTAGCAGCGCGTCGAGTTCGTCGTCGAACAGCAGGCCCGGGTCGAAGCCCATCCCGCTGAAGTGGCCCGCGAGTTCCAGTGAGAGCACGCCGTGGACGCGGGTCCAGAAGGCGAGCGCCTGGCGGACGGCGGGGGTGGTCGCCTCGTGGTCGCCCGCCCAGTCGCGGTGGGTTTCCAGGTGCTTCACAAAGCGCGTGGCCACCCGCTTCGGCGGGCGCGTGGCGTGCGCGTCGAGCAGTACGGACATGATCTCGTTCGAGATCGCGGTGGTCTCCGCCGGCGCGTGGTAGCCGGGCACGGGGGTGCCGTAGATGAGGAAGTACCGGTGCGGGTCGCGCAGGGCCCACTCGCGGACCGCGTGGGCGAGCCCGCGCACGTCGGCACCGGCGTCATAGGCGGTATGGAGCTTCTCGGCGAGGCTGCGGTAGGCGTCGCGGATGAGTTCGGTGATCAACTCGTCGCGGCTGGCGAAGTAGCGGTAGAGCGCGGGCCCGCTCATGCCGAGGCTCTTGGCGATCGCGTTGAGGGACAACGCGGTCACCCCCGCGGTGGCGATCTGCTGCCAGGCGTGGTCCTTGATCTCCGCGCGCACCTGAGCCCGGTAGCGCTCCCGCGAAGTCATCCGGGTGCTGTCCATGGTTAGAGGCTATCACTTTCGCTATTGACACTCACGTTGACTGGGTTATAGCTTCTAACTAACGCGATAGGGCCTAGCAACCGAGGAGAACACGATGCCGAGCACCACGAGGCCCCGCCGCCACCGCCAGACCGGGGCGCGGGCCGCGCTGATCGCACTACCGCTGGCCTGTGCCGGAGCGCTCGGCTTCAGCGCCCCAGCACAGGCGACCGAGACGCGCGCTGGCACTGGCGCCTTCGCCTCTCAGCGATCTCAGGAGGCGGCGCTGACTTGTCGTGGTCAGGGCGTGGATCCCGCCGCCAAGATCCGGTACCGGGCCGAGCGGCTGATCAACGCGCCACTGAGCAAAATCTTCAGATTGCAGACGGACGTGGAGAGCTGGCCGTCGTGGCAGGAGCCGGTGCTCAGCGCCGATCGGCTCGATCACGGCCCGCTGCGTAGTGGTTCGCGGTTCCGGTGGACCACCCCGGCCCCGGCCACGCCGACCACCCCGGAGACCACGCTGGTCATCACCTCCACCGTCCACCAGGTGCAGCCGGGCCGGTGCCTGCGCTGGAGCGGCCCCGCGATCGGCGACGGGCTGCGCATCGACAACGGGGTGCACGTGTGGAACTTCCGCCAGGTCCGCGGCGGCGTGCTGGTGAGCACCGAGGAAACCTGGACCGGCGCCCAGGTCGAGGCCGACGTGCCCACCGCCACCCACTTCCTCGGGAGCGGCCTCGAACTCTGGCTGGACGACCTCAAGGCCACCGCCGAAGGCCACCCCTGCTGACCCCTTTTTCCCTTATGCCTCAAGGAGAATCGCCATGACCGCCACCACCCCCGACCAGCGCGGCGCCACCGGTTCACGAACCGTGGTCATCGCAGCCTGGGCCGCCGCGGTGCTCGTCGCCGGGCAGTTCGCGCTGATCGCCGTTGTCCCGGTCGCCATCGTGCTGATCGGCACCCTGGCCAGCACCCGAATGCGACCGTTCCGCTGGTGGGCGAGCGCGCTCGCCGCCGCGTACGCGCTGCCGCTGGCACTGTGGGCGATCGGCCCGGAGCGCGCGCCCAGCCTGTCGAAGGACATGCACCCGGCACTCGCCGCCCTGGTGGTCACCACGGCCGTCACCGCCGCCATCGCCCACCACCTCCTACGACGGCGCAACCGGATCTAACCTCGGCGGACCGCGCCTTCACAGAACACGAATGTGGCTTTCGGGGCACTTTTCGCCCCGAAAGCCACATTCGTGTTCTGCACCGGGAAAGGAGAGCAGCTCCACCATTTCCTGATCCGCCGCTATGAATGTGGCTTTCATTGCGCCACACGCTATGAAAGCCACATTCATAGCGTGTAGCGCCCCCTCACCCAACCCCAAGGACCCCACCAGCAAACCGGCAGCCGGGCGCTAAACCCAACCCGCAGCTCACCCACCCCTCCCCCATCCCCGGTCCACAGCCCAAACACGGCGAAGGACCCTTTGTCAAGGTACTCTTCCCAGCCTTGACAAAGGGTCCTTCGCCGTCGTCACACTGAAAAACCGGGGTGGCCCACCACGTCCACGCGAAAGCGCGCCGCATCCCCAAACGACCTAACCGGTTGACAGGTACCTTGCGCAACAAGGTACCTTGCCACCGTGACCAAAGACGCCCAGTTGCTCGCCCAGCTCCGGCGCGGGGTGATCGAGCATTGTGTGCTGGCCCTGCTGGCACGCGGCCCCCGCTACGGGTTCGACCTGGTCCGGGCGCTCGCCGCGGCCGAGGGGCTCGGCACGACCGAGGGCACGATCTACCCACTGCTGTCCCGCCTGCGCAAGGAAGGCCTGCTGGAAACCACCTGGCAACCATCCGACCAGGGCCCACCCCGGCGGTACTACGAGCTGACGGACCAGGGCCGCACCGCACTGGAAGTGTTCCACCGGCATTGGCGCGACTTCAGCGCCGCGGTGGACGAGGTTCTCGAGGGAGACAAATGACCACCGTGACCCACGAAGCCGCCGCGGCGTGGCTGGAGCGGTTCGACCGCGCCGCGGCCGCGCTGCCGCAACCCCGGCGGGGCGAGCTGCGGCAGGAGCTCGTCGAGCACCTGGAGGCGCTGATCGCCGAGGACCCGTCCGACGACGAACTCGCCGCGGCGGTGGACCGGCTGGGCGATCCGGCGGAAATCGTTGCCGCCGAAGGGCTTCCGCCGGTTTCGCCGGCGCGGGCCCGTGCCGCGCTGGGCTTGCTGCTCCTGCCGCTGACCGGCGTGCTCTACCTCGCCCCGGCACTGCCTCCCGGCCCGCCCAGCATGGCGCTGATCGTGCTCGCCTCGAGCACCGTGCTGGGGCTGGTCCTGCGCGCGGAAGCCTCCGCGAGCACCCGCGCGCTGGGCGTGCTCGGCGCGCTCGCCCCGCCGCTGGCCGGGCTGGGCGGCATCCTCGACAAGGTGTTCCAGGCCGGGCACCTCAGCACGCAGGCACCCGGCAGCCCGACCCAGTACGCACTGGTGACCGACTCGTGGGTCTCCGTGCTCGGCCAGCTCGCCATGCTGCTGCTCGGCCTCGGCCTGCCGGTGCTCGCCGGGATCCGGTTGCGCCGCCGGGAAGTTCCGGCCGACACCCGGCTGACGCTCGGCGGGCTCGTCCTGCTGCTCACCCCGGCCGTCGGGCTGGCGACCGCCTTGCTGCTGTCCGGTTCCCGGCTCGGCACCTCGGTCGGCACGATGCTCGAAGTACCGCTGGTGATCGTCGCGCTGGCCTGCGCGGCGGTCCTGCTCGCGGCCGGTGCACTGCTGCTCTTCCCGCCCGGATTCCCCTTGCTCACCAAGGTTCTGGTCGCGCTCGCGGTGCTGTCCGCGCCGATCGGCGTAGCGCTGCTCGCCGAGCACGAAGTCCGGCCCGCGGGGTTGGTCTGGGAAACGGGCGCCGCACCCCCGGCCTCCGTGCCGGAACCCGAGCCGGACAACCGGACCGTCCACCTTGGACTCGGCCTGCTCTTCACCGTCGCGCTGCCACTCGCCGCCGCGCAGCGGACCGGGGCACTCAGGCGCTGACATCCGGCACCTGGCAGCAAAAAGGACAAACGACCCGCGGAGCGCTGCGGCCGATCCACCCGGCTGCCACAATCGCCGCAGCGTTCCCCGGGAGGTTGTGATGACCACGTCCGAAGAACAAGGACAACTCCGGCCCGGCCTGCGACAGCGCCACGTGCGCATGATCGCGCTCGGCGGCATCATCGGCGCCAGCCTGTTCATCGGCAGCGGCGCGGTCATCCACACCGTCGGCCCCGCCGCCGTGCTGTCCTACGCGCTCGGCGGGCTGCTCGTGGTGCTCGTCATGCGGATGCTCGGTGAGATGGCCACCGCCTCCCCCGCGCTCGGCTCGTTCATGGAGTACGCCCGCGACGCGCTCGGCGGCTGGGCCGGGTTCACCATCGGCTGGCTGTACTGGTACTTCTGGGTGGGCGTGGTCGCCTTCGAAGCGGTCGCCGGGGCGAAGATCCTCCAACTCTGGCTGCCCGCCGTGCCGCAGTGGGTGTTCTCGCTGCTGCTGATGCTCCTGCTCACCGGCACCAACCTGGCGTCGGCGCGCTCCTTCGGCGAGACCGAGTTCTGGCTGGCCTCGGTCAAGGTCGCCACCATCATCGTCTTCCTGGTCGTCGGCACGCTCTTCGTGCTCGGGTTCTGGCCGGGCGCGCAGTTCTCCGCGGGCAACATCGCGCTCGACGGGTTCGTCCCGAATGGACCGTTCTCGGTGGTCCACGGTGTCGTGGTGGTCATCTTTTCCTATTTCGGCGCGGAAATCGTCACCATCGCCGCGGCCGAGTCGCGGGAACCGGCGACCGCGGTCCGCAAGGCGACCTCGACGATCGTCTGGCGGGTCATCGTCTTCTACGTCGGTTCCGTGGCACTGCTGGTGATGATCACGCCGTGGCGGGAGGTGCCCAGCGAGACCAGCCCGTTCGCCGCCGCCTTCGACCGGTTCGGGGTGCCCGCCGCGGCCACCATCGTCTCCGCGGTGGTGCTCACCGCCGCGCTTTCGGTACTGAATTCGGGGCTGTACACGGCTTCCCGCATGCTCTTCGCGTTGCGCCGCCACGGCTGGGCACCGCGGTGGATCGCCGACACCAACCGGCGCGGGGTGCCGTGGAAGGCGATCCTGCTGTCCACTTCGGTCGGTTACGTCGCGGTGGTGATGAGCTACGTCTCCCCCGACGCCATCTTCTACTTCATCATCAACTCCGCTGGCGCGGTCGCCCTGTTCGTCTACGCCATCATCTGCGGCTCGCAGCTGCGCATGCGGCGCCAGCTGGAAGCCGAAGCCCCGGACCGGCTGAAGCTGCGGATGTGGGGCTACCCCTGGCTGAGCTGGCTCACCCTGATCGCGACGCTGGCCGTCGCGGCGTCCATGCTCTTCGTCGACAACTCCACCCGCGCGCAGCTGTTCCTGAGCCTGGTCAGCCTCGCGGTGATCCTCGGGGTCTACGCCCTCATCCGGCGAACGCGCGCCAGGCAGGGAGAATGAGTGCGTGGAACCGGCCAGGGTACTGCTCGTCGAGGACGCGGACGCGATCCGCGCCGCCGTCGAGTCGGCGCTGACCGGCGCCGGGCACCGCGTGCTCGGCCTGGCCGACGGTAGCGGGCTGGAGCGCACGCTGATCGACTTCCGGCCCGACCTCGTGGTGCTGGACGTCATGCTGCCCGGCCGCGACGGCTTCGAACTGCTCCAGCTCGTGCGGCGGTCCAGCGCCGCCGGAGTGGTGCTGCTGACCGCGCGCGACGCCGTGGACGACCGCCTGCGCGGCTTCGGTCAGGGCGCCGACGACTACGTGACCAAGCCGTTCGTGCTGGCCGAGCTGGTGGCACGGGTCGAAGCCGTGCTGCGGCGGCTCGGCCGGACGCGGCCGGTGGTCGAGGTCGGTGACCTGGTGGTCGACGTGGATTCCGGTGTGGTCCGCCGGGGCGGCCAGCCGATCGAGCTGACCGCGACCGAGCTGAAGCTGCTCACCTTTCTCGCGCAGCGGCGGGATCGCGTGGTCGGCAAGGCGCAGCTGCTCACCGGCGTGTGGGGGTACGACGACTACGCGGCGAACCTGGTCGAGGTGCACGTCAGCGCGTTGCGCCGCAAGCTCGAAGCACACGGCCCGCGCCTGCTGCACACCGTGCGCGGCCTCGGTTACGTGCTGCGGGACCACGGCGACAACGGATGAGCCCTCTCCGCACCACCTCGCTGCGCCGCCGGGTGACGCTGACCGCGTTGCTGGTGCTCGGCGTGGTGCTGGTGGCACTGGGCATCACCATCGCCGCGGTGTTCACCGCGCAGGCCGAGCGCAACCTGAACGCGCTGCTCACCGGCCGGGTGCAGCTGGCGCAGCAGCTGGCGCGCGAGAACGTGGCCCCGGCGAACCTGGTGCGCCGCATCGACGCACGCGGCGTGGTGGTCAGCCTGCGCCTGCCGTCCGGCGACACCATCGGCGCGGTGCCCTCGGGTGAGCGCCGGCAGGTGCGGGCGGTGTTGTCCGGACCACCTCGGATCGACGGCGCCGAGCTGGTGCTGAGCGCCGACACGGCCCTGCTCGACGGCGCCGAGCGCACGCTGGTCCGGGTGCTGGTGATCGGCGGGCTGGCCGCCATCGCGGTGACCGCGGTGGCCTTGCTGCTCAGCATGAAGGTCGCGCTCCGGCCGCTGGACCGGATGACCGGGCTGGCCCGTTCGATCGCCTCCGGCAGCCGCGGCGGCCGGTTGTCCCCGTCTCGGCCGGACACCGAACTGGGGCGCACCGCGGAGGCGTTCGACGAGATGCTCGACGCGCTGGAAGCATCCGAGGAGCGGATGCGCACGTTCGTCGCGGACGCCGCACACGAACTGCGCACGCCGATCGCCGGGGTGCGGGCGGCCGCCGAAGCCGTGCTGGAGCTGGGCCCGGAGGCGGCGCCCGAGCAGCGGGAACGGCTGGAACTGCTGCTGGTACGGGAATCGCAGCGGGCCGGGCGGCTGGTCGACGACCTGCTGGACCTGGCGCGGATCGACGCCGGGCTGCGGCTGGAACGCGGGCCGGTGCGGCTGCGGGAACTCGCCAGGACCCAGGCGGACCGGCTGCGGTTGCTGGCGCCTTCGCTGACCGTGACGGTTTCCGGGCCGGAGGTGGAGGTGACCGCCGACGAAGGCCGGATCACGCAGATCCTGGCGAACCTGGCCGACAACGCCAGGAACGCGGCGGGCGACTCCGGCACCGTTGAATTCCACTGTGGACGGTACGGGACCACGGCTTCGGTGGTGGTCGAAGATTCCGGGCCCGGCGTGCCGGAGGCCGACCGGGAGCGGATCTTCCAGCGGCTGGTGCGCCTGGACACCGGCCGGGGCCGGGCCAGCGGCGGTTCCGGCCTCGGGCTGACGATCGCGCGTGGCCTGGCCAGGGCTCACGGTGGCGAGCTGAGCTGCCACGGCGCGAGCTTCCGGCTCACCCTGCCGTGCGAATGAGGTTGTCCAGGCGGGTGGCGTGGCCGGACAGCACCTGGGCCGGATCGGCGCCGAGCACGTCTCCGAGCACGGTGGCGTAGACGTCGCGGAAGTCGGTGGTGGCCTTGAGATCGTCGTTGTCCAGGTCGGTCAGGCTCGGCTGCTCGCCGTGGAAGCCGCCCTGGACCCGCTCGCCCAGCAGGAACATCGGGCCCGCGGTGCCGTGATCGGTGCCGTCACTGGCGTTCGCGCGCACCCGGCGGCCGAATTCCGAGTACACCAGCACGGTGACCTGCTTGCCGCGATCACTGCCCTGCAACCGCTGGGCGAACGGGGTCAGCGCGGTGTCCAGCTCGGTGAGCAGCCGCTCCTGCGTGCCGCGCTCGTCGGAATGGGTGTCGAAACCGCCCAGCGACACCGAATACGCCCGTGTCGGCACGCCCGCTTCGACCAGCCCGGCCACCAGGTCCAGCTGCGCGGCCAGACCCGAGCTGCCGCCCGCCGACGCACCCTTGTGCCGCTGCTCGTCCTCATCGTCCTTTTCGGACTCTTCACGCGCCGGTCCGCCGAGCACGCGCACGGCGTTGTGCAGATCGCCGATCGACCGCGTGGCCCTCGCCCGCCAGTGGTCCTCACCGGGCACCGGCTCGCCGAGCGCGGCGAAGGCAGCACCCAGTTCGCCCCTCGGCAGCGCCAAGCCGCCGACCGGCATCGACGCCGCCGCCGTGTGCTCCCCCGCCAGCAACGGCGGCAGCACCGGCTCGACCGACACCGCGCGCAGCGGGTCCGCGCCGGAGGCGTCCAGCCAGCGCCCGAGCCAGCCGCTCGGCACCGAAGTGTCCGGGGAAGCGGTCTGCCAGATCGCCATCGACCGGAAGTGGCTGTGGTCCGGCCGCGGATACCCCACCCCGCGCACGATCGCGAGCTTCCGGTTGTCCCATAAGCCTTTTAGGCCCTTCATGCCGGGGTTCAGCCCGAGCCCGTCACCGAGGTCGAGCACCTCCTCCGGCTGGTAGGCCAGCTCCGGCCGCGCGTCCTGGTAGGCGCGGTCGGCGGCCGGGACCACCGTGTTCAGCCCGTCGTTGCCGCCGTAGAGGGTGACCACCACCAGCACGCCGGCCGCGGGATCGAGCGGGTTCTCCGCGGCGGCGGTCATCAGCGAGTCCCAGTCCACCCTGGTCGCGCCGACGGCGAGCGCACCGGCCGCGGTCACCCCGCTCAGGGTGAGAAAACGGCGCCGCGTCACGGGGTTCATGCAGTCCTCCTCATCCGCTCACCACGTACTCGGGCGCGCAGGCGGCCACCGCGAGCAGCTTGCGCGGGTCCTTGGCCACGCCGTCGAGCGCCTTTCGGGTCCGGTCGGACCAGGTGTCCATCGCGAGGGTTTCGCGCAGCCGCGCCAGCGCGTCGTCCTTCGCCTTCTGCGCGACGAGCTGCGCGAGGTTCATCCGCGCCACACCCGCCGAAGTGGTCAGCCACGCCCCACCGGCGGGCCAGCCGCCGACGCTCGGCGGCCGGAACGGCAGTTGCCCCATCCCGCGCAGGCCGTTGAGCAGCTTCTTCGCGTCGAGATCACTCGCCTTCAGCCCGGTCGCGCGCAACAGGCCGACCAGCCATTCGACCGGCTGCTTGACGATCGTCGCCGCCGGGTCGCGGAACGCCGGCTCACCGGCGATGGCCCGCAGCGCGGCCCGGACATCACTGCCGGGGCGGTAGGCGGCGATCACCCGCTGGTGCGCGTCCGCTGGTGGCGGGTTCGGGGAAACCAGGCGGTACCACAGCCTTCCGGTGACAAACGCCGCCGACTCCGGCCGCGCCAGCACCAGGTCCACAAAGGACTCCGCGGTGAAGTCGCCTGGCTGGCCGAAGATCTGCTTGGGCGCACGGTCCTGGCGCTTCGGGTTCAGCTTCGCTTCCCCGGTTTTGCGGTCCAGCGTCCAGCCGGTGAGCGCTCGGGCGGCTTCGCGCACGTCCTGTTCGGAGTAGTGGCCGACGCCCAGCGCGAACAGTTCCAGGAACTCGCGTGCCAGGTTCTCGTTGGGTGAGCCGACCTTGTTGTCGTTGCCGTCCAGCCACTTCAGCATCGCCGCGTCGGTCACCAGCGCCTTGGCCAGCTCGGTGAACCCGCCCTTGCCGAGCCGGTGGAAGGTCTCGTTCTGCGCCAGCATCAGCGCCGGATCGCGGACCTTCTGCTCGCTGGTGGCGAAGTGCCCGTGCCAGAACCAGGTGAGCCGCTCGGTGTCGTCGGTGACCATGCGGTCCAGCCACCAGATCACCAGCCGCCGCTCCTGCTCGGCACGTGCCTTCTGGTCCGAGGAGGGCGCGTCCAGCTGAGGAAGTTGCCGCGGCCCGCCGGGCGCGAGCAGCTGGTCCAGTGCCGGGAGCGGCTCACCCGGCCGGGGCCCGAACCCGAACCGGTCGGCCAGCCGCCGGGCCGCGGCGCGTTCGTCGAGAACAGCCATGGGCCCGATTGTGGGCAGCGGCACGGCCGTGCCGCCAGGAACACGGGCCGATCTTCAGGTGACCCTCAGGCGTCCAGCATCGGCACCAGGAACTTGCGCGCCACCTCGGCCAGTTGCTCCTCGTTGTCGAGATCGACCAGCTGGCTGGGAATGGCCAGGAACGACGCGGAAACGCGGACCATCAGCTCGGCCACCAGGTCGGCGTCCAGCCCGGCCGCCACGGTGCCCGCGCGCTGCTCGCGGCGCAGCTGCCCGGCCACGAACTGCCGCACGGTGGCCAGGGTGCGGCCGCCGTCGCTGACCATCGACGGCACCAGCAGATCCGGTTCGGCCGCCATCAGCCCGCCGATCAGCGGATTGCCCCGGATGGCGCGCAGTGAGCTGACAAAGCCCAGCACCACCCGGTCGGCGGCGGTCTCGGCCTGCTCGATCTCGACGAGGAACCGGTCGAAGTAGCGGCGGAACTCGCGGCGCACCACCTGCTCCACGAGCGCGTCCTTGGTGGCGAAGCGGCGGTAGACGGTGATCCGCGAAACCCCGGCCCGCCGGGCGACGTCCTCCATCGTGGACCGCTGGATGCCCAGGCGGCAGAACTGCTCGTACGCGGCGTCGAGCACCCGCGCGCGAGCCTCGTCCACATCGTCCACCTGCTCGACGGCGTCGGAGTACGCGCGTTCGAGCATCGACTCCGCGCCCGCGGCCATGAGCACGGACAGCGCAGGTTCCACGTTCTCCTCCTGAGTCGGTTGATTCTGACTCACCGGCCGAGCCGCTGTCACGCCGGGGCGAACTCCCGCGCCACCTGCGGCAGGGCCACGCGCACGCTGCCGTTGTGGTCGACCGCGCCGACATCGGTCAGCCGCGGCCCGGCGCCCCGCGCGACGAGCTGCGCCCGGCAGTGCTCGGCGTTGGCGAAGGCGACGTCCCGGTCACCGGCGGCGTGGAACAGGTGCACGGGCACTTCGGGCGTCCAGTCGCAGGTGGTGTCCAGCGGGCGCAGCCGGTCCGCCAGTACTCCGGCGGGCTCCCGCACCCGCGCCAGGAACTGCTCGGTGAACAGGTCCTTCGCCGCCGGTGGCAGCGCCTTCGCGAGCTCCGGCGCCGGGTGGTCGCCGTCGAAGAGGGTTTCCACCTGGGCGGCGTACGGCTCGCGGAACGCTTCCGACGGTGACTCGTAGAGGCCGTACAGGCGATCCCACGCGATGCTGAAGTACGCCAGGTAGAGGCCGGCCTTCTCGATCTTGTCCGACGCGGCGTCCGCCTCGAACCGGCTCAGGTGGAACGGCCCGGCGATCGGCGCGAGCCCGCCCAGCGAGAACGCGGGATCGGCGCCCTCCTGCAGCGCGCGGCCGAACATCATGGTGGCCGGGCCGCCCTGGGAGAAGCCGCTGACCCGCACCCGTTCGTCGAAGGTCCGTCCCTGGCCGCCCGCCACCTCCCTGGCCGCCCGCAGCCCGTCCAGCGCGGCGGCCACGGTTGCCTCGGGATGCCCGTACGGATGGGTGCCCGGGCCTTCGCCGAGCCCGAGGTAGTCCGGGGCGGACACGGCCTGCCCGGTGGCGGCAAAAAGCAGCGCCGCCGCCCGGTCCGTGGACTTCTCGTTCACCGACGCGACATCGCCCCGGTAGACGGTGGTGCCGTGCAGCCAGGACACCACGTTCAGGTCGCTTCGCTCATTCTCGGGGAACGCGACCAGCTGACTGGCCGTGGTCGGCTCGCCGGTCGTGCCGACCGTGCGGTAGACCACCCGCTGCGCGCTCACTCCGAAGCGGACCTGCGACGCGTCGATCCCGGCCGCCCGCAGGCGCGCGGTGACTTCGGCCGGCGTGAGGTCGGCGACCGGCACGGCGGAGACCACGGTGCCGCGCCCCGGCTCGGGGGCGGCCTGCGGTTCGGTCGTACCGCAGGCCGTGGTGAGACCGGCGACGGCGACCGCGCCGGCCACGAACTTCTTGAGGTGCTTGCTTTTCACCTGATCATCTTTGGTTCCGGCCGCCCGCGGCGGCCAGCGGGCGCGCCCCCGGATCGGCCGTGGGGACAGCCCTACCCGAGCAGGCGCCACGCGGTGAGCGCGAGCCGGGCCCGGAGCAGGCCGGTCGGCTCGGTGAGTTCCACGCCCAGCGCCTTGCCCAGTTGCTCCAGCCGCCTCGCGACGCTGCTGTGGTGCAGGTGCAGCAGGTCCGCGGCCCGCCGCAGTGAGCCCGTGGTGCAGTAGGCGTCCAGGGTTTCGAGGTCCTCCGGGGCCAGCTCGGCGATCGCGGCCACGTCGGCGTTGTCCCGCGCGGTCTCGGCGGGCACGTGCGCGAGCAGCGCCAGCGCTCCCAGGTCGTCGTAGTGCACCACGGGCTGGCGCGCGGTGGCGAAGCGGAGCGCGGTCGTCGCCTGTTGCCACGAGCGGTCCGGGCTTCCGGCGGCGCCGACGCCCGCGAGCACGTCCGGCGGCAGGCAGGTCACGTCCACCGTGGTGGCCAGGATGACGCCCACGTCGGCGAGCGGCGCGGCCTTGACCGGGCGCCCGGGGCAGACCAGGCCGCCGAGCTGGTCCAGCGGCAGCGCGGACCGCACGGCCAGCACCTTGATCGGCAGGCCGGTGCCGAACCCCAGCAGCCGCAGCGCGCGGTTCCGCGCCGCGTCGTCGCTGGTGGCGCTGATCGCCAGTTCGACGAGCGCGGGATCGGCCATCGTGGTGCGGGCCGGGCTGTACCGCTCGACCACCGTCGCCACCGCGATGGCGAGCCGGTCCAGCAGTGCGTCGTCGAGCAGGCCGGGCGCACCGGCGCGCTCCAGCCACACCGTGCCGATCTCCTCGTCGTCCAGGGTGACCGGCTCCGACATGGACACCGGCAGTGGCGGGGCGGTCGCCTCCCGGCCGTCCGGCGCGAACCGCAGGGTCCGGCCCGTGCCGTGCAGCCGGATTCCCGCCACGCATCCGGCCAGCCCCGCCGAAGCACGGGCCAGCGCGGGCAGGTCCACGCGGCGCTTCATCAGCGTGTCGTAGAACATCACCACGCGGATCACGCCTTCGGCATCCGGGTCCAGATGCGACAATCTCGCGACCAACGCCTCCATGCCCCGCAGCGTACGCGGCGATCGTCGCGTGAGAGGGCCGGAACGCGCGACGCGTGGCGGACGACCACCAGCTCGCCGCCCGGCAGCATGACCGCATGGATCCCGAACTCGAAGCCTTCGTCCCGCTCTTCCCGCCCGCGAACCTCAACGACCCGGCCGTCGATCGCAAGAACTTCGCCGAGCTGGCCGCTTCGGTGCCCGAGCCGGACACCAGCGGCATGACCGTCGAGGACCACGTGGTGCCCGGGGAGCCGGAGGTGCCCGTGCGCGTCTACCGCCCGCACGAGGCGCAGGGTGCCGTCGTGTGGCTGCACGGCGGTGGCTGGGTGATGGGCACGCTGGACACCGAGCACCCGTGGGCCGCGCGGCTCGCCGAGGCCGCGGGCACCATGGTGGTTTCGGTGGGTTACCGGCTGGCGCCGGAAAACCCGTTCCCGGCCGCCTTCGACGACAGTTACGCCGCGCTGGCGTGGACCGTCGAGCACGCCGCGGAGTTCGGCATCGATCCCGAGCGCGTCGCGGTCGGCGGGCACAGCGCGGGCGGCGGGCTCGCGGCGGGTGTGGCGTTGCGGGCACGCGACGAGCAGGGGCCGCCGATCCGGTTCCAGCTGCTCAACCAGCCCGGCCTCGACGACCGGCAGGGCTCGTGGTCGGCGCAGGCCTTCACCGACACGCCCTGGGTGAACCGCGAGAAGGTCGGCGCGATGTGGGGGCACTACCTGGGCGGGCGGGAAGCCACGCCGTATGCGGCCCCGGCCCGCGCCACCGACCTGTCCGGACTGCCGCCCGCCTACATCGCCAGTGCCGAGTTCTGCCCCAACCGCGACGAGAACATCGAGTACGCGGTGCGCCTGCTGCGGGCGGGCGTGTCGGTCGAACTGCACCAGTGGGCGGGCACCTTCCACGGGTCGCAGGCGATCATCACCGCCGACGTGTCGCAGCGCCAGATCGCCGAACTCGGCGGCGCGCTGCGGCGGGCGCTCGCGCCATGACGGCCGACGCCCGCCTGGCCGGGCTGGTGAGACCGCATGCCGGGAGTTTCGCGGCCGTGGTGCTCCTGCAGGTCGTCGGCGCCATCGCGGGGTTGGCGCCGCTGCTGGCGGTGGTCGAGCTGGGCCGGATACTCCTGGCGCCGGAACCGCCGGACCAGGACCGCGTGTGGCTGATCGTGCTGGTGGGCGCGGCGGGCATGCTGGTCCGGCTGCTGTTCACCGCGGCGTCCTCCGGGATCGGGCACCTGCTCGACGGCCGCGTGCAGCTGTCGTTCCGCCGCCGGCT
The DNA here is from genome assembly GCF_003312875.1 of Amycolatopsis albispora. Lineage (NCBI taxonomy): Bacteria > Bacillati > Actinomycetota > Actinomycetes > Pseudonocardiales > Pseudonocardiaceae > Amycolatopsis > Amycolatopsis albispora. The sequence continues at coordinate 103,926 of NZ_CP015163.1, read as the reverse complement.
GGCCGAAGGGCTGGGGCGCGTGCCGATCGGCTGGTTTTCGCGGCGCCGCACGGGGGAACTGGCGAAGGTGGTCGGCGAGGACGTCGGCGCGGTGCACCCGTTCATCGCGCACGCGCCCGGTGAGCTGGTCGCCGCGTTTGTGGTGCCGCTGGTTTCGCTGGTCTACCTGGTGTCCATCGACTGGCGGCTGACGCTGGTCACGCTGATCCCGGTGGCGCTGGCCGTCGCGATGGTGCCGCTGATGATGACGCCGACCCGGCTGCGCGAGCAGGAGGAGTTCGACGCCGCCATGGGCCGGATCTCGAATTCGGTGGTCGAGTTCGTGCAGGGCATCGCGGTGGTCAAGGCGTTCGGCGGCACCGAGCGCGCGCACCGGCGGTTCCGCACCGCCGCGGACGCCTTTGTCGGCACCTTCAACCGCTGGGTGCACGGCATGTCGGTGCCCGCGGCCGGGATGCAGCTGGCGTTGTCGCCGCCGTTCGTGCTGGTGGTGGTACTGACCGGGGGCGCGGTGAAGATCACCGGGGGTGCGCTCGCCCCGGCCGACCTGCTGCCGTTCCTGTTGCTCGGCCTCGGCCTGACCGCGCCGGTGGCCGCGCTCGGCCACGGCTTCGACGATCTGCAGGCCGCCCGGCGCGCGGTCGGCCGGATCCGGGACGTGCTCGCCGTGCCACCACTGCCGGAACCGGCGAACCCGGTGGTACCCAACGGAAACCGGGTGGAACTGCGGGACGTCCGGTTCGCCTACGACAACGGCCGCGAGGTGCTGCGCGGCATCGACCTGGTGCTCGAACCGGGCACGGTCACCGCGCTCACCGGGCCGTCGGGCAGCGGTAAGTCCACTTTGGTCCAACTGCTGCCGCGGTTCTTCGACCCGGCCGGCGGTTCGGTGCTGCTCGGGGGCGTGGACCTGCGGGAGATCGGCAGCCGGGAACTGCACCGGCGGGTTTCGTTTGTCTTCCAGGACGTGCGCCTGCTGCGGGCGACGGTCGCCGAGAACATCGCGCTGGCGGTGCCGCACGCCGAGTTCACCGACGTGGTGCGCGCCGCGGAACTGGCCGGCATCCACGAGCGGATCCTCGAACTGCCGCACGGCTACGAGACCGTGCTCGGTGAGGAAACCGGGCTGTCGGGCGGCGAGGCGCAGCGGATCTCGCTCGCCCGCGCGCTGCTGGCCGACGCGCCCGTGCTGGTGCTCGACGAAGCCACGTCGTTCGCCGACCCGCAGACCGAACAGGCCGTGCGGCGGGCGCTGGCCGCGCTGGGCGGTGACCGCACGGTCCTGGTCATCGCGCACCGCGCGGAAACCATCGCCGGCGCGGACACCGTGGTGGTGCTGGACAACGGCGTCATCACCGAGATCCGGAGGTCCCGATGATCCGAATGTTGTTGCGCGTACTGGGAAATTCGTACGCCCGGCCGGTGCGGCGCACGGTGGTGCTGATGACCGTCACGGCGGCGGCCGAGGGCCTGTCCTACGCGCTGCTGGTGCCCGTGCTGAGCGCGCTTTTCGGGGCCGCGCCGGCGGATGCGTGGCCGTGGCTGGCCGGGTTCGGTGCCGCCGTGGCGGTCTACGCGGTCCTGCGGTACACCAGCGACCTGTCCGGATTCCGTGCCGGGACCACGTTGCTGCGCGGGATGTACCACCGCCTCGGCGACCACCTGGCCCGGCTGCCGGTGGGCTGGTACAGCGCCGCGCGGGTCGGCGAAGTGTCCTCTGTGGCCAGTCACGGGGTGCTCGAGTCGATGGGCGTGATCGCGCATCTGTTGTCCCCGTTCATTTCCGCCTGCGTGACGCCGTTGACCATCGTGGCCGTGCTGCTCGCGTACCACCCGCCACTGGGCCTGGCGGCGTTGCTCGCCGTGCCGCTGGTGGCGGCGGTGCAGGTGTGGACGGGCCGCTCGATGGCCGCCGCCGACGCGGACCGCGCCGAACGTGATCACGAGGCCACCGGCCGCGTCATCGAATTCCTCCAGGCGCAGCCGGTGCTGCGGGCGGGCGGCCGGACGGCGGAACGCTTCGCGCTGCTCGACGATTCGCTGCGGGAGGTCCAGCGCGCGACCCGCCGGTCCACGCTGGCGGCGCTGCCCGGGGTGGTCGGCCTGACGCTCGTGGTGCAGGCCGTGTTCACCGCCGTGCTGGTGCTGGGCGCCTACCTCGCGCTCGGTGGTGACATCGGCGCGGCCGAGCTGCTGGCGATCCTGGTGCTGGCCGCCCGGTGCGCGGACCCGCTGCTGTCGCTGGCCGACATCGGCGGAAAGCTGCGCGGGGCCCGGTCGGTGCTGGCGAAACTCGACACGGTCCTGCGCACCGAACCGCTGCCGGAGCCCGCCGCGCCTCGCCTGCCGGACGGCCACGACCTGGCGTTCGACTCGGTCACCTTCCGGCACGGCGACCGGGTGGTGGTGGACGACCTGTCGCTGACCGTGCCCGCGGGACGGCGGCTCGCCGTGGTCGGGCCGTCGGGCGCGGGCAAGAGCACGCTGCTGCAGCTGCTCGCCCGGTTCTACGACGTGGACGCGGGCGCGGTGCGGGTGGGCGGCGTGGACGTGCGCGAGCTGAGCACCGAGGCGCTGATGGCCCGGATCGCCTTCGTTTTCCAGGACGTCTACCTCTTCGACGGCACGATCGAGGAGAACGTGCGACTCGGCCGTCCCGACGCGACCGACGCCGAGGTGCGGGCGGCGGCGAGCGCCGCGCGGCTGGACGAGGTGGTCGAACGGCTGCCCGGCGGGTGGTCGGCGCACGTCGGCGAGGGCGGCGCGCTGCTGTCCGGCGGGGAGCGCCAGCGCGTGTCGATCGCGCGGGCACTGCTCAAGGACGCGCCGCTCGTGCTGCTGGACGAGGTGACCTCCGCGCTGGACCCGGTGAACGAAGCGGCGGTCCACGAAGGCGTCGAACGGCTGATGGCCGGCCGGACCGTGGTGCTGGTGGCACACCGGCTGCGGACCGTGCAGCGCGCCGACCACGTGGTTTTCCTCGACCGCGGCCGGATCGCCGAGCAGGGCACCCACGAAGAGCTGCTCCGCCGCGGCGGGCGCTACGCCGGTTTCTGGGCGATCGCCACCGCTCCGGCGTGATCCCGGAGCGCGATGTCGAGTGCGTCGGCCGCGGCGCACTCGACATCGGGCCGCACGCCGACCTGCTCCCAGTTGGTCCCGGTGACCGCGTTGACCGAGCGCGCGACGGGCAGGTGCAACTCCAGCACGTCGGTCAGCGCGACCGCTTCGACCGGGTGTGCGCCTCCGCCGGTCACCTCGCCGATCACCATCGCGCGGCCCTGCGCCTGGAGGTTGTAGGCGAGTTCCTCGCACCCGGAGAAGGTCTCGCGGCTGGTGAGCACCCGGATCGGCGCGTCGATCCTGGTCGCCGCGGGGGTGGTCCAGAACTGGCGCGGCGGGCGGTGGCGCTCCTCGACGTCCTGCAGGTGCACCGCCTGTGCGCCGAGCAGGTGCCCGCAGATCAGCGCCACGGTTTCCGGGGTGCCGCCGCGTCCGCCACGCAGATCGATCACCAGCGACGTGACCGAGGACAGCAGGGTGAAGGCGGCGCGGACGTACGGCTCGGCGAGGTGCACGGGTGAGAGGTAGGGCGCGATCGTGAGAACTCCGGCGCCATCGTCGAGCAGCCGCACCTCGCGGATCCCGCCCGCGTTGCGCAGCGCCTCGGCCGCGTAGTGCGCCTCGTACTCGGCGCTGTCGAAACCGGTGGCCGCGCCACGCGGCTGGTGCCGCACCCGCAGGTGGCGGTCGTTGTTGGTGCGTTGCAGGCGGCTGGTCAGCACCTCGGCGACGGCGTCCGGCGCGAGCCCGGTCAGGTCCAGGCTGAGCACGTCCGCGGTGATCGCGGGCGCGTCGTGGTCGAGGATGTACCGCTCGCGCACCAGGTCCGCGAGCTTCTGGATGAAGTCGGTCATGGGCGTCAGTCAACGGGCAGGCTTGCGCAAGCGGCAACTGTCCTTGACGCTTGATTCCATGACCGACGCCCTGCACGCCACCAGCCCGGCGCAGCTGCGGGCTTTCGCGCACCCGACGCGGCACCGGATCTGGCGCGACCTCGGCCCTGACGGCGCCACGATCAGCCAGCTCGCGAACCGCCTGCGCGTCAACAAGGGCAACATCGCGCACCACCTCAGGGTGCTCGTCGAGGCCGGACTCGTGCGCAAGGGGCCGACGCGGACCGTGCGCGGCGGCACCGAGCAGTACTTCGTCAAGACCGCGCGCAACGTCCGCTTCGGCCCCGGCGAGAACGGCGAAGCCACCCACGCGATGCTGTCCACCATCGCCGACGAGATCCCCGACGACGAGCGGAACCTGCTGCTCCACCGCGTGGTCCGGCTGACCGCGGCACAGGCGCGTGCGCTCCACGAGCACCTCGAAACCCTCGTGCACGACCTGCCGGAAACCCCGCGCGAGGCCGAATACGGCGTATTGGTCGGGGTGTACCGCCGGACCCACTAACGTCGGCCACATGAATTTCGATCATGCGCGCTGGCAGCGCCGCCTAGACGAGTTCCGCGCCGCACGTCATGTCCCCGGCGCCGCGCTGGCGGTGCTGGTGGACGGGGAGATCCACGAACTGGCCAGCGGGGTGCTGCACCGCGGCACCGGGGTCGAGGCGACCCCGGACTCGGTGTTCCAGTCGGGTTCGATCGCCAAGGTGTACACCGCGACGCTGGTGATGCAGCTGGTCGACGCGGGCCAGCTGCGGCTGGACAGCCGGGTCGCCGATCTGCTGCCTGGCTTCGAACTCGCCGACGGCGAACTGGCGAAGAACGTGACCGTGGGGCAGTTGCTCAGCCACACCAGCGGGATCGCCGGTGACTTCACCCGCGACACCGGCCGCGGTGACGACTGCCTCGCGCGGTACGTCGAAGCGTGCCGGGAGGTCGGCCGGGACTGCCCGCCGGAGACCGTGGTTTCCTACGCCAGCACCGGATACGCGATCCTCGGCCGGATCGTCGAGGTGCTCACCGGGCAGACCTGGGACAACGCGTTGCGCGAGCGGATTTTCGAACCGCTCGGGCTCGAGCACTCGATGACGCTGCCCGAAGAGGCGCTGCGGTTCCGCGTGGCGATGAGCCATCTCGGCGAGCTGGGCACCGATCCGGAACCCGCGCCGGTGTGGGACATGCTGCCGCGCTCGGGCGGGCCGTACGGGCGGGTGCTGTTCACCGCCGCCGACCTGATCCGCTTCGCGCGCATGCACCTCGAAAACGGCCTCGCCCCGGATGGCACGCGTGTGCTGTCCGCCGAGTCGGCGGCCGTGATGCGGCAGCACGTGATGGACACCCCGGACACCTGGTCGTTCATGACCAGCGGCTGGGGTTACGGCTGGGCGCTGTACGACTGGGACGGTGTCGCCGGATATGGGCACGACGGCGCTTCGGGTGGGCAGTTCTCCTACCTGCGCGTGGTGCCCGGGCGCGGGTTCGCCGCCGCCCTGCTGACCAACGGCGGCGAGGCGACGAGCTTCTTCGTCGATCTGTTCCAGGAACTGCTCGGTGACCTGGCCGGTGTGCGCATGCCCGACATCTTCGCGCCCGCGGCGGAACCGCCCGCGGTCGATGTCGCTCCGCTGGCTGGCACGTATGAACGGGAAGGCGTGCGCCTGACGATCGGCGAGCGGGACGGCACGCCGTGGGTGCGGGCCGAGCTGATCGGCGGCATGGCGGACTACTCGCCGCCGCTGGAGGCCGAGCTGGTGCCGGTGTCGGACACCGTGCTGGCGATGCCGGGCATGGGGCCGGTCAGCGCGCCGTGGCTGCCGCTGGTCTTCGGCACCCTGCCGGACGGCAGGCCGTACGTCTACTTCGGCATGCGCGCGGCCCCTCGCGTCTGAGGCGGTCAGGAATCGAGAAGCGGGCCCGATCGCGCCGCCCTAGGCTGGCCGCCATGAACCCGAAACTGCAGGTGAGCACCATCATGCTGGGTGTGCAGGACGTCGACCGCGCCAAGGAGTTCTACGCCACCGGCCTCGGCTGCACGGTCGAGCAGGACTACCCCGGGTTTGTCACGTGCGGGCTCGGCGACGGGTCGCCGAAGCTGGCGCTCTACGAATGGGACGCGGCGGCCGCGGACGCCGGTGTTTCCCCGGAGGGATCGGGTTTCCGCGGCTCCTCGTTCCACTTCATCACCGACTCCCGTGCCACCGTGGACGAGGTGATGACCGCCGCCGAGGCCGCGGGCGCCACCGTGGTCAAACCGGCCGAAGCCGCCGACTGGGGCGGTTACTCCGGCTACTTCGCCGACCCCGACGGTTACCTGTGGAAGGTCGCCACGGCCGCCTGACCCGCTACCGGTTCGCCCGCTCGATCGACCGCCGGATCAGGCCGCTGACGCCGGGCAGCCGGATGGCCCGCAGCATCAGGTCCCGGGCCCAGATCTCGGCCTTGCCGGACGGCGCGAACTGGCCGATCCCCTTGCGTGCCATGGCCTGCCGCTTGACCACCTCCGGGCGCAGGCCCGCCTCCCACGCGGCCAGCGCGGACGGCACGTCGTCACCCTGTTCGTCCAAAGTGGAGGCCAGCCGCTCGGCACCGGCCAGCGCGAGCGCCGCCCCGTACCCGGCGAACAGGGTGACGCACCAGGCCGCGTCGCCGAGCAGCACCACCCGGCCCCGGCTCCACCGGTCGAGCACCACCTGGCACACCGAATCGAAGTACGCGCCCGCGTCGGTTTCGAGCTGCCGCAACGCGTCCGGCACGCCACCGCCCAGGTCACCGAACGCGCCGGACAACGCGGCGGCCGGTCCCAGCGCCAGCTCGGCCGCCGGGTCTTCGGCGCGGTAGGTGAAGAAGGCCGACGACCGGCCCGGCCCGAGGTTCATCACCGCCGCGGTCCGTCCCGGGCCGATGAACGTGGTGCCCGCGCCCTCCGGCACGTCCGCCGGAACGTGGTCCAGCGGGAAGGCACCGACCAGGTGGCGCAGGTCCACCTTGCCCTCGGCGCCGAACACCAGTTCACGCACACCGGAGTGCAGGCCGTCCGCGCCGACCAGGAGCCCGGCCTGCTCGGTGGTGCCGTCGCTCAACGACACCCGTACCTCTTGTTCGTCCTGGCGCACCTCGGTGACCGTGGTGCCGAACCGGATTTCCACCACCGACCGCACCTGCTCGTACAACGCGGATTCCAGGTCACCGCGGAACACCGTGAGCATCCGCGGCCCCACCGCGGCCTGCGCGACCGCCGCCGGAACGGTGAACTTCTTGCGCCCGTCGGCCTTGACCAGGATCGACGTGAACACGCCCAGGTCGCTTCGGGCCAGCGCGGGCAGCAACCCCAGCCGTTCCGCGGCGTCGTAGCCGACGCCCGCGAGGTTCACCAGGTACCCGCTGCTGCGCCGCCCCGGGGCGCGCTCGACCACGAGCACCTCCCGGCCCGCCCGGTGCAGGCTGAGCGCCGTCGCCAGCCCGGCGATGCCCGCTCCGGCCACCACGACCCGTTGTGAATCCGCCAAAAACGACACTGTCTCTCCCGCACGCCGAAGTATGAGCAGATGCTCAAACCTAGTATGAGCACTTGCTCATTCTCGGCGCAACCCCCGGCAGTAGACTCGGCCCGTGCCAAGAGGCGTTGCCATTCCCGAGGTCAGGCAGCAGCTGTTCGCCGCGGTCGAGCAGCTGGTGGTCCGTGACGGCCCCGGCAAGCTGAGCGGACGGGCGATCACCGGCGAGGCGGGGGTGGCGACCGGGCTGCTGTACGCGCACTTCGCCGACTTCGACGACTTCCTGGCCGCCTACGCCGTCGATCGCAGCTTCCTGATCTCCGCCGCGGCGGCCGCGCTGCCCGAGCGGGCGGGCACCGGAACCGTCGCCGCGAACGTTTGCGAGGCCCTGCTCTCGACGCCGCCGGGCACGCTGCTGGCGTTGTCGCGGCTCATCGCGGCCAGGCCGCGATTGCCGGACAAGATCCGCGCGGTCCTCGGCGACCGGACGGCCGGGCTCGAAGCCGTCGAGAACGCCGCGACCGCGTACCTCACCGAGGAACAGCGGCTCGGCAGGCTCGCCGAGGCCGCCGATCCCGCCGCGCTGGCGCTCGCGGTCGTCGGCGTGTTGCAGCGCGTCGCGCTCAGCGGTACGCCGGACCTCGGCGCCCGCGTCCGGCCGGCGGTCACCGCCCTGCTCGACGCGGTCACCAGCGGAAAGGCACCGGCGGAATGACCGGGAAAGCCGTGGTGGTCGGCGGGGGCATCGGCGGCATGGCCACCGCGATCGGCCTGCGGTTGATCGGCTGGGAAGTGGTGGTGGCCGAGCGCGCCACCGAACTCGCCGACGTCGGCGCGGGCATCTCCTTGCACGCCAACGGGTTGCGCGCGCTGGACGAATTGGGCGTCGGCGAAGCCGTGCGCGCGGCGGGCAGGCGGCAGCGCACCACCTCGACCCGCACACCGGCCGGGCGGCCGCTCGCGCGGATGACCGCGACCGGCACGGAGTTCACCCCGCTCGGCATTCCCCGCGCCGTGCTGCACCGGCTGCTCCGGGACGCGCTGCCCGGCGGCGCGCTGCGCATCGGCGCCGAAGTGTCTTCTGTGGACGTTTCGGATCCGGGCGGCGCACGGGTGAAACTGGGGAGCGAGGTGCTCGACGCCGACGTGGTGGTGGCCGCGGACGGGGTGCACAGCCGGTTGCGCGCGCAGTTGTTCCCCGGCCATCCCGGCGCGGTCCACAGCGGCTCGACCGTGCTGCGCGCGATCACGGCACCACCGGTCGTGCCCGCCGACGAGTTCGAACTCACCTGGGGCCGCGGCGCGGAATTCGGCCACCTCCTCTTCGCCGACGGGCGGATCGAGTGGCACGCCGTGCTGACCGGCCCCGCCGGGGTCCGCTTCCCGGACCCGCTCGCCGAGCTGCGACGGCGGTTCGGCGGCTGGCACGAGCCGATTCCGGCGTTCCTGGCCGCGACCGAGCCGGAAGCCGTGCTGCACCACGACATCCACGAGATCGTCACCCCGCTGCCCAGCTACCGCGCCGGGCGCGTGGTCCTGCTCGGCGACGCCGCCCACGCGATGGTGCCGAACCTCGGGCAGGGCGCCTGCCAGGCGCTGGAGGACGCGGTGGTGCTCGCCGCCGCGCTCGCCGGAAGCACTTCCGCCGACGCCGCGCTGGCCCGCTACGACACCGAGCGCCGCCCGCGCAGCCAGGCCATCGCGCGGGCGGCCCGGCAGGCGAGCCGGCTGGGCCAGCAGCTGACGCACCCGGCGGCGGTCGCCCTCCGTGACACCGCCCTGCGCCTGCTGCCACCGGGACTGAGCGCACGCGCGATCATGCGGCACGCTTCGTGGTCACCACCGGCCCTGCGCCCCGCCTGAACCTGGTTGCGGCGGTCGAAATACTGGTGGGGAACACGAGATCGGCGACTGAGGGGAACACTTGGGTGGGCAGCACGAGCAACGAGCACCGGCTGTTGTCGGTGCTCGCGAAACGCACGGCCACGCGCAGCAAGCCGGGCGCGCGGCGGGACGGTTACCGGGTGGCGCTGGCCATCGAGGGCGGCGGCATGCGCGGCACGGTTTCGGCCGGCATGGCCTGGACGCTCAAGGAACTCGGGCTGCTGCCCGCGTTCGACGCGGTCTACGGCTCGTCCGCGGGCGCGATCTCCGGGGCGTGGCTGCTCAGCAGCAGGCCGGAAGGGCTGCACGGCTGGACCGATCCGACCTTCGCGCGGGCGCTGATCCGCAAGCGCAACCTGCTGCGCGCCCGCCCGGTCGTCGACGTCGAGCAGCTGGTCGAAGTGGTGTACACCAGCCAGTTCCCGCTCGACTACGCCTCGGTGCTGGCGAACCCGATCGAGTTCCACCCGCTGGCCACCGACGTGGCCACGGGCGCGCCGGTGGACCTGCACGGCCACCTCACCGACGAACGTGCGCTGCGGCTGGCGTTGCGTGCCAGCGCGGCGATGCCCCTGCTGGCCGGGCGCCCGGTGGCGATCGGGCCCAACCGCTACTACGACGCCGGGGTGGCCGAGTCGATCCCGTTCCACCAGGCCCTGCGGGACGGCGCGACGCACGTGCTGGTGCTGCGCTCGCGTCGCCGGGTGGACCGGGCGCCGCAACGGGAGCGGCCCTCGCTCGGCTACCGGCTGGTCGCGCGGTTCGGCATGCGGCGCTACCGCGAACTGCGAGCCGTCTTCCTCGCCGGGGACGCGCAACTCGCCGCGGCGGACCTGCTGCTCGCGCGGTACGACGCCGACGAGGACCGCGACGGTCCCGCGCTGCTGTCGATCCGCCCGTCGGACGCGTCCCCGCACATCACCCGCCTCGAATCCGACGGCGGGAGGCTGCGCACCGCCTTCGAAGCAGGCCGGGACGCCGTGCGGTCGCTGCTGCCCGCCAGCATCCTGGGGCCGGTCCCGTCCCCGGAGCACTAGGTCACTCCCGCAGGCGGCGCTCCTCTTCGCGGTCCGATCGGGTGAGCCGCTCGGCGGGGACCTTCACGGCGAGCCCGAACGCGGCCACCCCGAGCACCGCCAGCCCGATGCCGATGACGCGTCGCGGGCCTTCGACCTCCGCGCAGGCAGCGGGCCCGTCCTCGGCCGAGTGCGCCGGGTGCTCACCGGGGCCGAAGGAATTGCCGCAGTCGAACAGCACCATCGCCACCACCTCGTCGCTGTCCAGCTCGGGCCCCATGCCGATGATGGTGTGGTGGTTCGTCCACCACGAGTAGAGCGTGCGTTCGACGGTGACCCCGCGCTCGCCCGCGGTGTAGTCGACGGTGATCGGCACGAGCAGCAGCCAGGCGGCGTAACCGATCGCCAGCGCCGCGGCGAGGCGGACGTAGAGCCGGGGAGCCCGGAACGGGCTGAGACGCGCGGACATCCGCCCATTGTGGGGTGACCACCCGGGACCGGTCCCGTTTTGACACGAACGCGCCATTGCGCTGCCCGGCCGGCGCGGGCCATGCTCGATCCGTGATCCGGTCGGGGGGACGGCCGCTGCGTGAGCTGCTCGCGGCAGCCGGGCACGGGGTGGACTGGGCCGAGGCAGGGGCCGCGCTTTCGCGGGCCGTCTCGGCCGCGGTGCCGCACGACGCCATCCGGCTCAGCGGCGGTGAACCCGGTGCGCTCTGCTCCTTCTCCTTCTGGCACGGCTACGAACCCGATTTCGGCCAGGCGCTGCTGAACGCCTGCCACACCGGCGAGGACCCGCACCGCTGGGCCGAATTCGCCGCGTGGCCGGTCCCGGCCGTGGTGGTCGGGGTGGATCGGCGGCACACGGCGGCGCGTCGCCTGTTCGCCGGGCACGGCGTCGGCAGCGAGCTGCGGATGGTGCTGCGGGACGCGCGCGGGGTGTGGGGCACGCTCGGCCTGCTGCGGTCGGCGGGCGGCAGGCAGTTCGGCGAGGCGGAGGTCGCCGCGGCCGCGCGGCTGACGCCGACGCTGGTCGCCTTCCTGCGTGAGTACGTCACGGCCGTGCCGTTGTGCCCGGCTTCGCCGAGCCCGGCGCCCGGTGTGCTGGTGGTCGGACCCGACCACCGGATCCGGTCGGCCACCGCGAACGCGGTCGACTGGCAGCGGTGCCTGAGCGCCCGGCACGCCGCGCCGCCGTGGACCGGCAAGGCCTTCTTCGCCGGCCTGTCCGCCGCGACGCGCTCCGGCGGCTCCCCGCTGGTGGTCGGGCCGGCGGCCAGCTACGGCCGGTGGATCGCCTGCCAGGCCGAACGCCTCGGCGACGACGTCACCGTGGTGATCCAGGCGGCGACCGCCGCCCAGCTGCTGCCGTCGCTGTGTGCCTGGTACGGCCTGACCGACCGGGAACGGCAGGTGGTCGGCCAGCTGCGCGAGGCGGCCGCGGCCAAGCAGATCGCCCGGCGGCTGGAGCTGTCCGTGCACACCGTCAACGACCACCTGCGCGCGATCTTCCGCAAAACCGGCGTGCACGGGCGCGACGAACTGCTCACCGCGCTCAGCGGCTGACCGCGGGCCGCCGCCGGGCGATGGCCACGCCAGCCAGGCAGATCGCGCCGCCCGCCAGGCCGTACACGGTGGGCACCTCGGCCAGCAGCAGCCACGACAGCAGCACCGACACCGCGGGCACGGCATAGGTGGTCGCGCTGAGGCGGCCGGCGTCCATGCGACGCAGCGCGTAGGCCCACGCGGTGAAGCCGATCGCGGTCGGGAACAGGCCGAGGTAGACCACCCCGAGCACGGCACCGGCCGGGGCCACACGCAGTTCGGCGACCAGTTGCGGTGCCCACGGCAGCAGCGCGACGGTGCCGATCACGCAGCCGAGCCAGATCGCGGTCAGCCCGTCCACCGAGCGCAGGGTCAGCTTCTGCACCAGCACCCCGGCCGCGTACAGCAGCGCCGCCAGTACACAAAGGACGATGCCGAGCCAGTCGCGCTGCGAGTCCGAGCCCATGGCGATCACCGCGACCCCGCCCATCGCCACCACCGAGCCGATGATCAGCGGCCGCGAGTAGCCCTCCCCCAGCACCTTCCCGGCGGCCACGGCCACCAGCAGCGGCGCGATGTTGACCAGCAGCGCCGCGGTGCCCGCGTCGACGTGCCGTTCGGCGGCGTTGAGCGCGACGGTGTACCCGGCCAGCCACAGCACCGCGTACACCGAGATCAGCAGCAGCTGACGCCGCGGCGGCAGCACGATCGGCGTGCGGCGCCGCCGGAACAACACCAGCAGGGTCAGCGCGGCCGCCGCGACGGCCAGCCGCGCGAGCGCCATCGGCGCCGGTGAAAGCGTGTGCCCCAGGTCGCGGATCGCCACGAAGGCCGAGGCCCACAGCACCACGGTGAGCACCACGGCCGCGGCGGTCCGGGCGGCGATCGGGACACGGGGTGGGGCGGGGGCGGTCTGAAGATCGGTCACGCCGTCATCGTCTTCGACCGAATACGACAGCACAAGCGATTAGTTCTACACCTTTGTTAAGTCGGTCTGTACAGTCGGCGGCATGCTCGACGTTGTCCGGCTGCGCGTGCTGCGGGCCGTCATCGCCACCGGCTCGATCCGGGCGAGCGCCGCCGCGCTCGGCTACACCCCGTCCGCGGTGAGCCAGCAACTCGCCGCGCTGCAACGGGAAACCGGCCTCCGGCTGTTCGAAAAGGCCGGTCGCGGCATCGAGCCGACCGACGCGGGCCGCACGCTCGCCGCCGAGGCCGAGACGCTGTTCGAGGCGCTGAGCCAGGTCGAGCAGGTGGTGGAGGACCTGCGGGCCGGGCGGGTGGGCAGCCTGTCGATCGGCTACTTCGGCTCGGCGGGCGAGACCTGGCTGGCACCGGTGGTGGCCGCGCTGCGGGCCGAGTTCCCCGAGCTGCGCCTGGACCTGCGGCTGACCGAGTTCACCGGCGGTGATCCGGACGTGGACATCTTCGTCGAGGACAACGAGAACAACGACGCCGGCGAGCGGGCCGCCCACGTCGAGGTGCACCGGCTGGTCGACGACCCGTACCTGGCCGTGGTCCGCACCGACGACCCCCTCGCCGGTGCCGCCCAGGTTCCGCTCGCGGACCTGGCGGCACGCTCCTGGGTGGACAACGACCTGCGGCAGGGCGCGTGCCGCCGCCTCCTGCTCACCGCGTGCGCGCGGGCCGGGTTCTCCCCGCGGTTCGCCGTGGAAACCCACGACTACCGGACCGCGATTTCCTTCGTGGCCACCGGAATCGGCATCACGGTGCTCCCGGAGCTGGGCATCCGCGAGCTGCCCGCCGGGCTGACCACCGTGCCGGTGGTCGAACCACGCCCGGCGCGGCGCATCAGCGTCGCGGTGAAGAAGTCGGCCGCCGAGCACCCGGCCGCGCGGCGCACGGTCGAACTGCTGATGGCGCTCATCCGGTGACCAGCCGCGCCCAGCCCGCTTCGACCGAGGCGCGGCAGTCGCCGGGATCGTCGCCGACGCTGACGTACAACGCGGTCAGCATGGGCACGCCGTAGTCGAGCGTGTCGCGGGGCAGCGGCCCGTTGGCCACCAGGGAAACCAGGCCGTGGCCGATGGCCCAGCTCTGCGTGGCCAGGTCCAGCGGCACGACCTCGTCGCGGAACCGGCCGGCTGCCCGGCCGCGGTCGGCGGCCCGCACCAGGTACTCCAGCGTCGCGTCGGCTGCCTTGAGGTCCTCCAGTTCGAAGTTCGCGTCGAACATCACCCGGTACAGGTCGGGGTGCTCCAGCGCGTTCCGCAGGTAGGCGGCGACCAGCGCGGCCAGGTCCCGCACCGGGTCCGGCGACGGCTCCAGCTCGGCGAACCTGGCCGCCAGGCGGGTGAAGCCCTCCTGGCGCAGGGCCTGCCACATCCCGTCCATGCTGCCGAAGTGCGTGTAGACGGCCATCGTCGACACACAGGTCCCGGCCACCAGCGAGCGCAGCGTGATCGGCTCGCGGGTGCGCAGCATCTGCGCGGCGCGTTCGAGCAGCAGCGTGCGCACCGCCGGATCCTTCGCCCTGGCCATCCGGTCAGATTACATAACATAGCTTTGCTATAGAATGGCGCCACCGAGCTTTCCAGCCCACCACGAGGAGTCAGTCATGGCCATCAACCTGGTCGATCCCGACGGCCTGCCCAAGGTCGACCTCTACCGGCAGGTGTCGATCGCCTCCGGCTCGAAGCTGGTGTTCATCGCCGGCCAGGTGGCCAGGGACGCCGACGGCGGCAAGGTCGGCGAAGGCGATCTCGCCACGCAGGTCGAGCAGTGCTACCTCAACCTGGGCACCGCACTGGCCGAAGCGGGCGCCACCTTCGACGACGTGGCGAAGCTGACCGTCTACCTGGTCGACTGGACGCCGGACAAGATGCCGCAGTTCGGCGAAGGCCTGGCCAGGGCGGCCGCGAAACTGGGCGTCACGCCGAAGGCGCCGCTGACCGGCATCGGTGTCGCCGCACTGGCGGAGCCCGACCTCATGGTCGAAATCGAAGCCACCGCAGTCATCGAATAACCGCGCGCCTGGCCCGCGGCATCCGACTGGCCACCGGACACGAATGTGGCTTTCGGGGCACATTTCGCCCCGAAAGCCACATTCGTGTTCAGCGGCGTGAGGGTCGAGCACACTCGTCGCCGGTGGTGGTGCGCAGGTCCGCCAGCAGGGCCTTCAGGTGCGGCGCGCGATCCCCGTCCTCGGCCGCGGCGACGAGCTGTGGCAGATCTGCGTGGCCGGGCTGTTCCTCGGCGCCGGGCACGGGCTCGCGTTCGCCGCCTTCGGCACGCTGGTGGTGGACGCCGTGGACGCCGGTCAGACCGGGATGGCCACCGGGGTCAACACGATCGCCAGGACCGCGGGCGGTGCCGTCGGCGCGCAGGCGGCCGCCGTGCTGGTCGCGGGTGGCGGCCACGCCACCGCGTTCACCGTTTTCGCCGTGGTCGCGGCCGTCGCGCTGGCGCTCACCTTCGCTCTGCCGTCTCCCGGCGCGCGAGGTCGAGCAGTTCGAGGAAACCCTCCGCGCGCCACGCCGCCCGCCCGACAAAAACCCCGTCCACGCCGGGGAGTTCGAGCAGCCGGGGAGCGTTGACGCGGTTGACCGAACCGCCGTGCAGCACCGCGCGCACGCCGGGCCAGCGGTCGGCGAGCGCGGCGTGCACCTCGGCGACCTCGGCGGGTTCGGCCGGGCGGCCGTGCTCGCCGATCGCCCACACCGGTTCGTAGGCGATCACCACGCGGGAAAGGTCTTCGACGTCATTGACCCCACCGAGCGCGCTTTCCACCTGCGCCAGCACATGCGGCACGGACCGCCCGGCGGCGAAGGTGCTCGCCGGTTCCCCGCAGCACAGCAACGCGATCAGCCCGTGCCGCAGCGC
This sequence comes from Amycolatopsis albispora, assembly GCF_003312875.1. Lineage (NCBI taxonomy): Bacteria > Bacillati > Actinomycetota > Actinomycetes > Pseudonocardiales > Pseudonocardiaceae > Amycolatopsis > Amycolatopsis albispora. The sequence goes on along the minus strand of NZ_CP015163.1, from coordinate 88,191 downwards.
CGCGTCCACCTTGCGCCGCACCACTTCGTCGGTTTCGGCGAAGTGCTCACGGCGTTCCGAATGGCCGATCTCGACCAGGTCCGCGCCCGCGTCGGCGACCTGCGGCACGGACAGCTCGCCGGTCCAGGCGCCGCCGTCCGCCCAGTGCGCGTTCTGCGCGCCGACCAGCACCGGTGAACCGCGGAACACGCGCGCCACCTCGGCGAGCGCGGTCGCCGGCGGGCAGACGAACGGCTGCACGCCGGGAATCCCGCCGTCGCCCAGCGCCTGCCGCACGGTCTGCGCGTACGACCGGGCCTCGGCGAGCGTTTTGGTCATCTTGAAACTGGTCCCGACCCAGCGCGTCACGCTCAGCCCCGTTCGTACGAGCTGATCGCGGCCACCTTCGCGGCCGACGCGGAAGCCGGGTCGAACCGGTAGGTCAGCCATTCGCGGGCGAGCCGCCTGGCCAGCTCCAGGCCGATCACGCGCTGGCCGAAGCAGAGCACCTGCGCGTTGTTGGACAGGATGGCGCGTTCGACGGAGAACGAGTCGTGCGCGGTGACCGCGCGCACGCCGGGCACCTTGTTCGCGGAAATCGCCACCCCGAGCCCGGTGCCGCAGACCAGCAGCGCGCGATCGGCCCTGCCGTCCGCGACGAGCTGCGCGGCTTCGACGGCGACGTGCGGGTAGTCGACGTCGGCCCCGGCCTGGATGCCCGCGTCGAGCACCTCGTCGACCGACGGATCGTTCTCCAGGTCCTTCTTCAACGCTTCCTTGTAGTCGTACCCGGCGCTGTCCGCGCCGACGACGATGCGCAGGCCCATCAGTCTCCTCCGTGCGTGCTCAGTGCGGTCATGACCAGCGCGAAGGAGGTCGCGCCGGGATCCGGGGTGCCGATGCTGCGGTCCCCGTGGGTGCGGGAGCGGCCGCGCCGGGCCGCGATCCGGGCGGTCCCGGTCGCCGCGGTGGTGGCACGCGCCGCCGCTTCGGCCAGCGCGCGATCCAGCGATGCTCCTTTTTGGACGTTCGCGGCGAGTTCTTCGGCGAACGGAGTCGCGGCGTCCACGAGCGTCTTGTCGCCGGGTTGCGCGCCACCAAGGCGGATCACGGCGTCGACGGCTGCTCGGACCGCCTCGGCGACGGCCTCCGGAGTCACCGGGTCGTGGTCGCCGAACCGGCCACCGAGCACGGTGAGCGCGGCGCCCCACAACGCGCCGGAGGTCCCGCCCGCATGGTCGGACCAGGCCTCCCCGGCACGCGCGAGCAGGGTCCGCACACCCGCGCCGGCGGCGAGCGCGGTGTCGGCGGCACTGGCGGCGGCCGCCGAGCCCCGGCTCATGCCGATGCCGTGGTCACCGTCCCCGGCCACCGCATCCAGCTCCCCCAGCCACTTCTCCCACTCCGCCAGCACGGCCGCCGCCCGGTGCAGCGCGTCGCGGGCCACGGCGGCGGCTCGCTGGGACGCTTCGCTGCCGGGCACCACCTCGGGCTGGTTCGGCACCGAAAGATCGTTCGTCCGAAGTGGACCGGCGGGGAGGTTTCCCTTGCGGTACGCGGGGGTGTCCGCCGGGGCCTGCCACAGCTCGGCCAGTTCCGCGTCGAGAAAGGTGATCGACAGCGACACCCCGGCCATGTCCAGGCTGGTGACCTGCTCCCCGACCACCGGGTCCACCACTTCGAGCCCCGCCGCGCGCAACCGGGCCGCGACCCGGCGGTAGACCACGAAGAGTTCCTCGTACTTGGTGGTGCCCAGGCCGTTCAGCAGCACCGCGGCGCGATCCGCCCCGGCCGGGCGTTCGGCGAGCACCCCGTCGGCCAGGATGTCCGCCACCTCGTCGGCGCTGTGCAGTTTCCGTTCCGACAGCCCGGGTTCGCCGTGGATGCCGAGCCCGACGGCGAGATGACCGGGCTCCACGGTGAACAACGGCGCCTCCGCGCCCGGCAGCGTGCAGCCGGAGAACGCCACCCCGAGCGAACGCGTGGCGGCACGCGCCGCCAGCGCCACCCGTTCCACGCCGTCGAGATCGTCCCCGCGCTCAGCCGCCGCCCCGGCGATCTTGAACACCAGCAGGTCACCGGCGATGCCCCGGCGCAGCTCCGGTGAAGACACCGGTGCCGACGCGATGTCGTCGGTCACCGGCAGCACGCGCACGTCGATGCCTTCCACGCGCAGTCGTTCGGCCGCCTGTCCGAAGTGGAGCACGTCGCCGGCGTAGTTCCCGAACCCGAGCAGCACCCCACCGCCCGCGTGCGCCGCCCTGGCCACCGAGCACACCTGGGACGCCGACGGGGAAGCGAACACGTGACCGCAGGCCGCGCCGTGCGCGAACCCGGGACCGACCCAGCCCGCGAAGGCCGGGTAGTGGCCGGAACCGCCGCCGAGCACCAGCGCCACCTGACCGGCCGGGCTCACCGTGCCGCGGACCACGCCGCCGGTCACCGGCAGCACGTGCCGCGCGTTCGCCGCGGCGAACCCTTCGAGCGCTTCCACCGCGAAGGCCGCGGGATCGTTGTGCAGCAACGTCATCGCCGCGCCTCCAGCTTGACCGCCAGCAGCTCGCGCAGGTAGTCGCGGTTGCGCGCGGACACGCTGAGCCCGTCGCCGCCGTAGTGCTCGACGCAGATGTGCCCGCAGAAACCGGCGTCCAGCGCGAGGTCGAGCGCGCGGCGGTAGCTGATCACGCCCTGCTCCATCGGCGCGGGCACGGAGAAGTACGCGCCGGTCGCCGGGTCGAAGTCGCGGTGGTAGTTCTTCACGTGCCAGTAGTTGGCACGCGGCAGCATCACCGCGAGCGCCCGCTCCCAGTCCTCGATCGGGCGGTGCAGGCGCACGATGTTGCCGATGTCCGGGTTCAGGCCCACGTTGTCCAGGCCGATCGTGTCGAGCAGGGCGACCGAACTCTCCGCCGTGCCGAGATAGGTGTCCTCGTACATCTCCAGCGACAGGGCCACGCCGTGCCCGGCGGCGCGGCGCCCGAGCGCCCGCAGCCGGTCGGCGCACAGCTGCCAGGTCCGCTCGTCCCCCATCGGGTCCTGCGCGCCGGGTTCGGTCCAGAACCACAGCGCGTCCCGCTGGGCCGGGGTGAGCGGGCGGTGCAGCCCCACGCAGACCACGGTGATGCCGAGTTCGGCGGCGGCGTCGATGGTGCGTTCCAGGTAGGCGACGTTCGCCGCGGCCACCTCGGGATCGGGATCGATCACGCTCCGGCGCACCACCGAGATCGCGGTGACCCCGAGCCCGCTCTCCTTGAGGGCGCGTGCGAGTTCGTCGCGGCGGGCGGGTTCGAGATCACCGGGACGCAGCCAGCTGTCGGTGAGGTCCACGTGGTCGAACCCGGCGGCGGCCACCTCCGCGAACACGCGGGCCCATTCGGCGGCGGGCGCGTCCTGCACCGCCGAGCCGTCGGGCCGGACTCCGGGGAACTGCAGCAGGGCGGCACCGATCGGCCAGTGCGCGGCGGTGAACGGCGGGCTGAAGGACATCGGCGGTCTCCCGAACTCCACAAACTCCACGGGGAAGGAACGTTCGTAACGTAGATCCTATAGGAAATTTCCACAACCCTGATCTGTTGCCGGTGCGTACCCCGGCCGCCGCGCTGGGTTAGCCTGGACCGGTCATGAGCGCAGATTCAGCCACCACGAGCGAGAGCAGCCGGCCGGGCAAAGGCGTGGTGGCGCGGCGCGCCCTGCGCGACAGCGTCTACGAGGTCCTGCTGGAGCAGGTGCTCGACGGGTCGAGCCCGCCGGGCAGTTCGCTGAACATCGATTCGCTGGCCAGGCAGCTCGGCGTCTCCCCCACCCCGGTCCGCGAGGCGCTGGCGCAGATGGAGCACACCGGGCTGATCTCCCGCGAGGCGCTCAAGGGCTACCGCGTGGCCGACCCGCTGTCGGACGAGCAGATGCGCGAGCTGGTCGACGCGCGCACCGTGGTCGAGCTGGCCGCGGTGGAAAAAGCCATGGCCAGGCGCGCGGAACTGCTGCCGGAGCTGCGGGTGGCGCATGCCCACCACCTGCTCAGCGCGCACCGCGTCACCCAGCTCCGCCGCGGTGACGCGCCCCCGCCCGGGTACGCCGACCTGCGCGAGTACTTCACCGCGGACTGGAACTTCCACCTGGCGATCATGCGGGCCGCGGACAACCGCTACCTGCTGCAGATGGCCGAGTCGCTCAGCGCCCACGTGCACCGGCTGCGGCAGTCGATGGACCACGGCGAATTCGACGTCGACCAGGCGGTCGCCGAGCACGCCACGATCCTGGCCGCCTTCGAGTCCGGTGACGAGCGGGCGCCGGTGGAAGCCATGCGCGCGCACCTGGCCGGCGTCGCCGAGCGCTCGGCGGGGGCCGAACACCCGGGCGAGTAGTCCCCACCGACCCCTTGCCTTCGAGCGGACGGTGACTTACCGTCTCGAAAATCAAATAGGATCTCTGATCTCACGCTGAGGAAGGCGGACAATGTTGTCGCCACTCAACCATCAACGGCGGCCGCGAGCCCTGCGGCTGCTCGCCGTGGCCACCACCGCGCTCGTGCTCTCCGGCTGTTCGCTCTACGGCGCCCGCCCACCGGTCGAACCGGACTGGACCCCGCGCGGCTCGGTCCCCGCCATGGTGGCCTTCGCGCCCGGCGGCGGCAGCGACCGCTCGGCCAGGGTGATCGCGCAGGCGCTGAACGAGCTCGAAGCCGGGTTCGACGTGAACGTGGAGAACAAGGAAGGCGGCTCCGGCGCGGTCGGCTGGTCGACCTTCCTGTCCGAGGAGGGCAACGGCAACACGCTGCTGGTCGCCGAAACCGCGATCAACACCCTGCCCAAGGTCTACGACGTGCCGTTCACCTACCGCAGCTTCACGCCGCTGGTGATGTTCGCCGAGGACTCGCGCATCGTGGTGGCGCCCAAGGACAGTCCTTATCGGACCTGCGCGGAACTGGTCGAGGCCAGCAAGAACCAGCGCGTGGTCGCCGGGTCCAGCGGCCGCACCGGCGCCGATTCGCTGGTGGTGCACGAACTGACCGAAGAAGGCGCGTCGATCGACGTGGTGCCCTACGGCTCGACCGGAGAGGTGCTCACCGCGTTGCTCGGCGGGCAGATCGCCGCCGCGCCGGCGAGCGCGGCGTCGGCGAAGCCGTACCTGGAAAGCGGCGACTTCATCGGGTTGTGCACGATGACCGAAAAGCGTTACGACGACCCGCTGCTCGGCACCGTGCCCACCGCCAAGGAACAGGGGCTCGACGCCACCGTGACCATCTGGCGCGGCGTGCTCGGCGCCGGCGGCATCGCCGACGTGCAGCGCGACTACTGGATCGCGCGCATCCACGAGGCGATGAACTCCCAGACCTACCGCGACTACCTCGCCAAGGACCTGCTGATCCCGGCGAACCTCAGCGGCGCGGAGTTCGGCGCCTTCCTCGACCGGTACGACCAGCGCATGCAGGAGATCTTCGGATGAGCGCGCAGGCACGCCGCCCGGTGCTGGCCAGCCGCGCGGTGCTCACCCTGGTCGGCCTGGTCTTCTTCCTCGGATCGTTCGCCTACGACTGGACCGCCGAGGACGGCTCGATCGGCGCCGCCGCCCTGCCGCGGACCGCTGGCCTGCTGCTCGTGCTCGTCGGCCTCGCGCTGATCGCGCAGGAACTGCGCTCGGGCGCGGCGATGGACGACGAGGTGGCCGGAACACCGTCCGATCCGGACACCGAGCCACCGGACCCGGCCCGCACCCGCCGCAAGCTGGTCACGGTGTTCGCCGCGATGGTGGCCGCCGCGCTGCTGATCCCGCTGACCGGCCTGCTGCCGACGCTGGCGCTGCTGACGCTGTTCCTCAGCGCGGTGGTGGAACGGCAGCCGTTCTGGCGCTCGGCCGCGGTCGCCGCGGGTGTCGGTGCCGCCGGTTACCTCATCTTCGTGGCCCTGCTGCGCGTGCCGCTGCCGCTCGGCCTGTTCGACCCGGCACTGTGGAGCGCGCTGTGATCGACAACCTGATGCTGGGCTTCGATTCGGCCCTCACCCCGGAAAACGTGCTGTGGTGCTTCGTCGGCGTGCTGCTGGGCACGGTGATCGGCATCTTGCCCGGCCTCGGCTCGGCGACCGGCGTGGCCATCCTGATCCCGGTCACGCTGACCTTCTCGCCGCTGACCGCGCTGATCATGCTCGCCGGGATCTACCACGGCGCGCAGTTCGGCGCGACGATCACCGCGATCCTGATCGCCACGCCCGGTGAGGCGTCCTCGGTGATCAGCACGCTCGACGGTTACCAGATGGCCCGCAAGGGACGCGCCGGGCCGGCGCTGGCGATCTCCGCGCTCGGTGCCTTCGCCGCCGCCATGGTCTCCCTGCTGGCGCTGGTCGCGGTGGCGCCGTTCTTCGCGCAGCTCGCGCTCGACTTCGGGCCGCCGGAAATGCTGGCGGTGATGATCCTCGGGCTCGGCACCATCGTGGTGTTCTCGGGGAAGAACCTGCTGCTGGGCGCGTCGATGGGACTGCTGGGCATCCTGATCGCCTGCATCGGGGTGGACGTGGGCAGCGGGGTCGCGCGGTACACCTTCGGCGAGGTGGACCTGTTCGGCGGTGTGCCGTTCGTCGAGGTGATGATCGGCCTGTTCGCCCTCGGTGAGCTGCTCAACCAGCTGCACCACGGCATGGCGGCGCCGATCCGCGCCCGGTTCAAGGAGCTGCTGCTGACCAAGGCGGATCTGAAACGCGCCGCCGCGCCGACCGCGCGCGGCACGGTGGTCGGCTTCCTGCTCGGCTGCCTGCCCGGTGCGGGCACCACGCTCGCCTCGTTCATGGCCTACGGCGCGGAGAAGCGGTTTTCCCGGCACCGCAAGCAACTCGGCAAGGGCGCCATCGAGGGCGTGGTCGCGCCCGACGCGGCGACGAACGCCGCGTCCAACGCGAACTTCGTGCCCACGCTGGTGCTCGGTGTGCCCGGCGGGGCGACCACCGCGGTGCTGCTCGGCGCGCTGCTGGTCTACGGCATCCAGCCCGGCCCGCTGCTGTTCGAGAACCAGCCGGAGCTGGTCTGGGGCCTGCTGGTGTCGTTCTTCATCGGCAACCTGATCCTGCTGGTGCTCAACCTGCCGATGGCCCCGGTGTTCGCGCAGCTGCTGCGGGTGCCGTACGCCTATCTCTACCCGCTGATCATCGCCACCAGCCTGCTCGGCGCGTACTCGGTGAAGAACAGCATGTTCAGCGTGTGGGTGGTGCTGGTCTTCGGGCTGGTCGGCTACGCGATGAAACGGCTGAACCTGCCGGTCGCGCCGCTGGTGCTGGGCCTGGTGATCGGGCCGCTGTTCGAAAAGGCGCTGGTGCAGACCTCCGCGCTGGCCGGGGACGACGGTGTCGCGGCCACCGTGTTCGCCAGCCCGGCCGCCGTGGTCATCCTGCTCGCCGCCGTCGCGCTCGTCGCCGGTCCGCCCGTCGCGCGGCTCGTCCGCAACCGCAAGCCCGTTCCCGTCACCACCGGAAGGAAACAATGACCACCTCCGTCCTCCCCCGGGTCGCGATCACCCTCGGCGACCCCGCCGGCATCGGCCCCGAACTGGTCGCGAAGCTGCTGGCCGACCCGCGTACCACCGAGTCCGCGGAAATCGTGCTCATCTCCGACGAGCGCGAACTCGCCGACGCCGGAACCGACGCCGGAACGCCGATCGAGTACAGCCTCGAAGCGAAGCCCGGCGTGCCGCGGCTGCACGACAACGGCGCCGCGCGGCCGGGCACCTTCGAACGCCGCAAGGCCACCGAAGCCGGTGGCACGTGGGCGATGAGCAATCTGCGGGTCGCGCTCGACCTGGCCGGTGCCGGGGAGGTCGACGCGATCCTGTTCGCGCCGTTGAACAAGTCGTCCCTGCACCTCGCGGGGATGCGGGAGCTGGACGAACTGCGCTGGTTCGAAACGATTCTCGGCGCGGAGGCGTACACGTGCGAGCTGAACGTGCTGCCGTCGCTGTGGACGGCGCGGGTCACCTCGCACGTTTCGGTGGCCGAGGTCGCGGCCGGGATCACGCGGGAAAACGTGCTCGGCGCGGCGAAGCTGCTGGACACCGTGCTGCGGGAGTCCGGCATCGAGGCACCCCGGCTGGGCGTGTGCGCGCTGAACCCGCACGCCGGGGAAAACGGGCGGTTCGGCCGTCACGAGATCGAGGTGATCAGCCCGGCCGTCGAGGAACTGCGGGCCGGCGGCATCGACGCGGCCGGGCCGTTCCCGTCGGACACCATCTTCCTGCGGCGCGAGGAGTTCGACGGGATCCTGACCATGTACCACGACCAGGGCCAGATCGCGATGAAGCTGATCGGTTTCGACGGCGGCGTGACCATGGCGGGCGGGCTGCGCGTCCCCATCTGCACCCCGGCCCACGGCACGGCCTTCGACCTGGTCGGCAAACGCTCCGCGAACACCGGCTCGATCCGCAACGCCTTCAACCTGGCGACGCGCATCGGCACCCGCCGGCGGGCCGCGCAAGCCTGACACCCTCGCCGCGCCGGGTCGGCGGCCCTCCAGGTGTCACGAATGTGGCTTTCGAGACGTTGGGCGTCTCGAATGTGGCTTTCGTGACATGGGCATGGACACGAATGTGGCTTTCGGGGCGAAATGTGCCCCGAAAGCCACATTCGTGTTCAGCGGCGGGGGCCGAGCACGTCCGTGCCGTGGTGGGGGTGGCCTCACTGGCGCATCGGGGGCGCGCCCCATGGCCGCGCCCTCCCGCCCTTCGTAGCGTTGCCGGGGTCGACTGCGAGAGGGGCCCAGGATGACCGCCGACAGACCCGCGCTCCGGCTGGCCGGAGTGAGCAGAACCTACGGCACACCACCAAATCCGGTGCACGCCCTCCGAGCCGTCGAACTCAGCCTCGCCGCCGGGACGTTCACCGCGGTGATGGGCCCCTCCGGCTCGGGCAAGAGCACCCTGCTGCACTGCGCGGCAGGCCTCGACGAGCCGACCAGCGGCCAGGTCCTGCTCGACGGCACCCCGCTGACCCACGGCAGCGAGACCGCGATGACGAAGTTCCGCCGCACCCGCGTCGGCTTTGTGTTCCAGCAGTTCAACCTTCTCCCCACGCTGACCGTCTGGCAGAACACCACGCTCCCCCTGCGCCTGGCCGGGCGGGAAATCGACCGTGCCTTCGTGCACGAGGTGCTGGAGCGCACCGGCCTCGGCGACCGCCTTCGCCATCGCCCGGACGAACTGTCCGGCGGCCAGCAGCAGCGCGTCGCCATCGCGCGGGCGCTGGTGACCCGGCCCAGCCTGATCTTCGCCGACGAGCCGACCGGGGCGCTGGACACCGCGACCGCCCGCGAAATTCTCGGGCTGCTGGCCGAATCCGTGCACACCATGGGGCAGACCGTGGTCATGGTCACGCACGACCCGGTCGCCGCCGCGTATGCGGATTCGGTGGTTTTCCTCGCCGACGGGCGGATCGTCGACCGGCTGCATCGCCCGTCCGCCCAGGCCGTGGCCGAGTTGATGACGCTGCTGGGCGACCGGCGGCGCCCGCGCGCGGTGGGTGAGTGAGCCGTGTTCCGACTCGCGCTGCGCTCGATCCGGTTCCGCGCCGGCGGTTTCGCCGCCAGCTTCGTCGCGCTCTTCCTCGGCGCGCTCATCCTGATGACCTTCGCGTCGCTGCTGGACACCGCGCCCGGCGCCGACCCGGCCTCGGCCACCACGCTGGACCTGGTGGCCGGGGTCGTCGGCGGCTGGGGGCTGATCATCGTCGCCTTCGCCACCGGCTCCACGCTGACCCTGCTGGTGCGCCAGCGTCACCGGGAAATGGCGCTCCTGCGCAGCGTCGGCGCCACCCCCGCGCAGACGGTGCTGCTGGTCACCGGCGAGGCGGCCGTGGTCGCGGTGGTGGCCGGGCTGGCGGCGGTCATCCCGGCGGCGTTCGGCGGCGAACTGCTGCTGCGCCTGCTGATCGACACCGGTCAGGTCGCGCCCGGGGTGGGGCACCGGTTCGGCGTGTTCGCACTGACCGTGGGCCTGGGTGTCACGTTGGTCGCGGCGGTGCTGGGGGCCGTGGTGGCGGCGCGCCGCGCGCCGAACGCCCGCCGCACAACGACCACCGGGCAGCGGCTCAGCCGTAAGCGGATCGCCGCCGGGACGCTGGTTCTGCTGGCCGGGCTCAGCTGCGGGGTGCTGACCGCGACCGTGTTCGCCGGCGGTGGCCTGGAGGTGATGGCGGTCGCCGGGCAGGCGGTGATCCTGTCGTCCATCGGCCTCGCCGTGCTCTCCCCCGCGCTGGCCCGCGCGGTGGTGGCGGTGGCGGGCGGTCCGGTGCGCGCGCTGACCGGCGTCGGCGGGTACCTGACCGTGCACACCATCCGGCAGCGCACCACGCAGTTCGCCGACGGGCTGGTCGCGGTCATCCTGTTCACCGGCATCGCCACCGGAACCCTGTACCTGCAAGCGATCGAGAACTCGGCGGGCGTCGTCCGCGCGCCCGAGCACCAGAGCGTGGAGACGCTGAACTTCGTGGTGGTCGGCATGATCTCGTTGTTCGCCGCGGTGCTGCTGGTCAACACCCTGACCGCGGCGATCATCCACCGCCGGGCCGAGTTCGGCGTGCAGCGGCTGGCCGGTTCGACCCCACCGCAGGTGCTCGGCATGGTGAGCGTGGAAGGCGCGCTGCTGGCGGTGACCGGCATCCTGGCCGGTTCGCTGGCCGCGGTGGCCGCCATCGTGCCGTACAGCATCCTGCGCACGGGCTCGGTGGTGCCGGGCGAAAGCCCGCTGATCTACGGGATCGTGGTGGCCATCGCGGCGCTGCTCACCCTCGGGACCAGTCTCGGCGCGGCCCGCCGCGCCATCCGGACCCCCGCCATCCGGGCGGTCACCGGCTGAGCATCACCGACGCGTAGCGCGCGTAGACGGCGGCGCACCGGTGCAGCGCCGCCTCTTCGACGTACTCGCCCGGCCCGTGGGAAACGTCGAGAAGTCCTGCCCCGTAAGCAAAAGCGGGGATGCCGAGCTGCGCGTACCACCGGATGTCCAGAATGCCGGGGCAGGTCTCGAACGCACCGCCGGTGCACCGCGCCAGTTCGACCGCCGCCGGGTGGGACGAAGACGTGGCCGCGGGTGGCTGTAACTGGGTCACCTCCACCGACACGTCCGCGCCGATCTCCGCGGCGGCGGCGTCGATGAGGCCGGTCAGCCGCTTCAGTTCGGCATCGAGGTCCGCCTCCGGCCGGTACCGGGTGTCCACGGTGAAGAACGCCGAACCCGGCACCACGTTGAAGTTCGACCCGCCCCCGGCCAGCCCGCCGACCACGACCATGTCCCCGCGCGCCACCGCTTCCGCGGCATACGCCTCGACCGGGCGCGCCACGTGCAGCAGGTGCGCGAACGCGTTCACCCCGGTGTCCGCCTGCCCGACGTGTGCCTCCCGGCCGCGGACGTCGACCCGCAGCGACAGCGCACCGCGGGCCGCGTGCCAGATCCGGCCGCCGCTCGGTTCCGCGGTCAGCATGGCGACCGCGTCCGGGTCGATCAGCCCCGCGGCCCGCAGGTGCCCGGCACCGGCGACACTGCCGGTTTCCTCGTCGCACACCAGGTGCAGCACGATCCGGCCGTCGCCGAGCAGGCCGAGGTCCCGCGCGGCCGCGGCCCCGTACAGCATGCTGACCAGGCCGCCCTTCATGTCGGCGGTGCCCCGGCCGAACAGCTTGCCGTCACGCCGGTCGAGGGTGAACTGACCGCGGTCCTGCACCGGGACCACGTCGAAATGCCCGTGGAAATACAGCAGCTTCTCGCCGGAGCCCGCGATTCCGCGTACCACGGCCGGTTCCTCCAGCGCACCGGTCGGTGGCAGTTCGATGAGTTCGGGAGCCAGCTCCAGCCGCGCCATCGCGTCACGCAGGACACGCGCGCACGTACCGAGTTCACGCCCAGGCGGGTTCTCCGTCTCGACGGCGACCAGTTCGGCCAGCAACTCCACCATCTCGTCGGCCCGCGCCGCGAGCCAGGCCTGGATCTCCCCCATCGGCTGCCCCTCGCGCTAGACTGCGGCACACAGAAGTAACGATCCGTCCAATCTAGGGAACAATGGACAAGCAGTCAACGACGGCCGCGCGCCACCTCGCCGAGACGGTCCGCCGCCACCGCCAGGCGAGCAACCTGTCGCTCGGCGAGCTGAGCAGGCTCACCGGCCTGTCCAAGACCAGCCTCGCCCGGATCGAGGCGGGCGAGGGCAATCCGTCGCTGGAAACCCTGTGGCACCTGGGACACGCGCTCGGGCTGAGCGTCGGCCAGCTGATCGAGCCGTCCGGCACCACACCCGCCCGGCTGCAGCGCGACGGCGAGGGCACCATCGTGGAGTCCACCGGTGGCATGCGCGGGCGGCTGCTCCAGACCGACCACAGCCACCACCGCACCGAGGTCTTCGAGCTGGTCCTGCCGCCCGGCACGCGGTTCGCAAGCGAACCGCACCAGCCGGGCACCCGCGAACTCGTGCACTGCACCGGCGGCGAGGTGCGGTGCGGACCGGCCGGCCACCTGCTCGACCTGGCGCCCGGCGACACCGCGCACTTCGACGGCGCCGCCCCGCACGTCTACGCGGGCGGGCCGGACGGCGGCCGCGCGCTGCTGGTGATGAGCTATCCGCCGGGTTGACCGGAACGCCGTTCTCCCGCATGGTGCCCGCAGCCTCAACTGGTGTTGACCATGGGGAAGGGGTCGGAATGGCCAGGTTCTTCCGCGGCTCCGGGGATGCTCACCCCGCCGTTGTCCGGCTGGCCGCACAACGGCGGAACCCGATTTGCGGCTGGCCGGGCGTGGTCTGCCCGGAGCACGGGTTCGCACTGGACACCACCGCGGACTGGACCTGGTGCACGGTCGCCGACTGCGGGCGGTTCTGGCTGGGCGGCCACCGGCCGGGCGCCTGCGCGGAACCGGCGACGGTGTTCATGACCGGCACCGAGGGCGGCGACCGGCTGCTCTGCGCGGCACACGCCGAGCACACCGCCGGCCAGCTCGCCGCACACCAGCCCAGCACCTGGCACGACCAGGCGGGGTGACGCAGTCCACTGTGGACTCCGGCGGGCCCGGACGGGTGGCGGGTAGGGTCGTGGTCATGGGTGTTGCCACGGACGAACGTCGCGCGTTGTGTGAGTTGTTCGAGCAGCTGGGGCCCGACGCGCCCACCCTGTGCGAGGGCTGGCGCACCCGCGACCTGGCCGCGCACCTGGTCGTCCGCGAGCACCGGCCCGACGCGGCCGCCGGGATCCTGGTGCCGATGCTGGCCTCCCACACCGACTCGGTGCAGCACCGTTACGCCGCGCAACCGTGGGACCAGCTGGTCGAGCGCGTGCGCTCCGGGCCAGCCTGGTTCTGGCCCACCCGCCTGCCGCCGCTGGACGAGCTGGTCAACAGCGCCGAATTCCTCGTCCACCACGAGGACGCGCGCCGCGGGCAGGAGGGCTGGGAACCGCGTCCCGCCGATTCGGCTCGTGACGCGGCGGCCTGGCGCTCGGTCAAGGCGATCGCCAAGCTGACCCTGCGGAATTCCCCCGTCGGTGTGGTGCTGCGCTCCCCCGGTCACGGTGAGCTGTCCGCCAAAACCGGCCCCGACGCCGTCACGCTCACCGGCGCCCCGGTGGAGATCCTGCTGTTCGCCTTCGGCCGCGACGCCGTGCGCCTGGACTTCGAGGGCACTCCCGAAGCCATCGACCGGCTGAAGGCGCTGAGCCGCGGCCTCTGACCGCTACTCGCCGAGCGCCCGCGCCGCCCGGAGGAAGGCCGCCCTGTCCTCGTCGGACAGCCCGGCCAGCAGTTCGTCCTCGTGGGCCTGGATCTGCTTCTGCGCGGACCGCCGCCGCGCGCGCCCCTCGGCGGTGATCGCCAGCACCCGCACGCGCCGGTCCGCCGGATCCGGCTCCCGGCTGATCAGCCCGGCGTCCTGCAGCTTGTCGAGCGTGCCGATGATCCGCGTCTTGTCCGCGCCGATCGCGCGCGCGAGCGCGGCCTGCGTGCGCACCGGGCCGTCGTCGAGCGCGCTCAGCACGACGTAACCCCACATGCTCAGCCCGTGCTCCTCGAGCACCGGCGCCTCGGCCGCCATCAGCCTGCGCATGAGCCCGCCGAGCATCGCCGCGAGATCCGGCCGCCGGTCGCCCTCCGCCATGCGCCGACCCTAATGCCCTTGACGATTCATAAGCACGTGTAGATGATATGCACATGCCTATCAATGAGCTCCGCATTCTCGACGCGCTCGCCACCCGGACCAGCCTCGACCTCGTCGCCCGCCTCGAACCCGCCGACCTGGCCAAGCCGACCCCGTGCGAGGCGTGGACCCTGCACGGCCTGCTCGCGCACATGACCACCCAGCACCTGGGCTTCGCCGCCGCGGCGAACGGCGACGGCGATCCGGACCACTGGAAGCTGGTGCCCCTCGGCGAGGACCCGGTGGCCACCTACCGCGAATCGGTGAACAAGGTGCTGAACGCCTTCGCCGCCAACGACATCGCCGACCGCAAGTTCCCGCTGCCCGAGTTCACCACCGAGTTCACCTTCACCGCAGAGCAGGCGATCGGCTTCCATTTCGTCGACTACGTGGTGCACGCCTGGGACGTCGCACGCACCTTGAGGCTGCCGATCCACTTCCAGCGCGAGGTGCTCGACTACGCGACGCGCATCGCCGAGAGCGTCCCGGATGGACAGTCACGCCTCGAGCCCGGCGCCGCCTTCGGCCCGGCCGCCGACACCACGGGACTGTCCGGTTTGGACCGGATCGTGGCGCTGCTCGGCCGCTCCCCCCACTGGCCGGACCACTGAACCACGCCACATCGTCACCGTGTGCGACCGGCAGTGGCACACAGTGACTCCCTTGGGCTGTGCTGGTGGTGGGCCGTCCTTCGAATCGGTGGTGGCGAGTGGCGCGGTGTCACGCCCTCCGACACGTCTGGCTTGATCTGTTCCCCGCCACTGCCGGGTCGGAGCCCCGCTGGTTAGTTTCGAAGCGACGGGCACCAGAAGTCCAAGGAGGGCAAAGGAATGTCCACGTTCGGGGAACACACCGAAACCACCACCGGCGGGCTGGACCGCCGGCGGTTCCTCACCGCCGCGGCCGCCACCGCCGCCACGGGCGGGGTGGTGGCGCTCGGCCTGTTCGGCACCTCGACGGCACGGGCGGCCACGCAGGTGGGCGGCCTGCCGCCGATCGGCGCCGAGATCCCGTGCAGCACGCTCGCCCTCAACACGCCACTGCGGCTCCGGGACACACTGGTGAGCGTGGACTTCAAGGGCGGCATCAAGTTCCGGGTCGAGTTCAACCCCGAAGACCCGTACAACTCGGTCAGGCTGCGGGTGATCGGGTTCCGGGCGGCCGCCGAACTCCCCGAAACCGAAGGCGGCACGGTCACCCTCGACCAGGAGGACGTCGATGTGGACGCGAAGAGCCTGCTGACGCTGAAGAACCGGTTCCCGCCCCGCTACGAGCAGACCACCGTGCTCAACTTCACCATGACCGTCGATACCGGCGCCCGGACCCACGAACCGCTGGTGCTGACCACCAAGGAACCCGCGCAGCTCATCGGCAGGCTGACGCAGTTCCCGCCACGGGGTGATCTCTACCGGCTGCAGAACCCGGTGGACCTGGTGCTCCCGGACAACCCGGACACCACGATCGCCACCATCGAGCGCTTCCCGGTGAAGATCGGCGGACTCTAGGCAACCACCCTGGTGGGCCGGCCCCACAGCGCGAAGGCGGTGAAGGCGCCGGTGATCGCGAGTCCGGCCCACCAGGGCAACGGGAAGTACCCCGCCGACGGCGAAAAGTCCGCCAGCACCTGCGGGTACTCCTCGCCGGTCTGCAGCACGGCGAAGCCCGCGGCGGGCGTGATCCGCAGCAGCCAGTCGGCGACTTCAGCGGGCAGCACGGGGAACACCGCCAGCAGATACGGCACCACGGTCACCGCCACGGCAGCCAGCCACGACCGCAGGGCGTGCGCGAGCAGCGCGAACAACGCCACCAGGCACGCGACCCCAAGAATCACGCGAGCCCAGGTGAACGCGTCCACAGGCAGCACGGTGCCACCGACGGCACGCACGGCCAGCACCCCGACCGGAAGCGTCAGCCCGGCGGCGACCAGTCCGGCGGCAAAGGCAGCGCCACCCAGCAAAACGCGTCTTCCGGTGAAGCGCGCACCAACCACGGCCGCCACGATCACCAGCACGGGCAGCCCGAGCAAGGTGCTTTCCAGCGAAGCGCCGCCGACGGTGCCGACCGGCCCGATGTCACCGGAGCCGGTCACCGTGATCGTGCCGTTCTGCTCGACCACACCGGGCGCGCGGTGAAGCCGCTCCCAATCGGTCTCACCGAGCTGCCCCATCGTGTTCCCGGCCCAGCCCGTATCAGCGGCACCGGTCACGGTGACCTGGTCGAAGGTGGCGCTGGCCTGGGTGAACCGCACCTGGGTACCGCCTTCGCCCAGCGTCAGGTCACCGGGCGAGGCGACAAACAGTCCTACTTGGACGGTCGGCGGCAGACCGGTCAGCACGGCGGTGCCCACCGGCGTCCAGGTCACGCCGTCGGCGGACTCGTACCCGGTGATCGTGTCGCCGGACCGGGTCAGCCGCAGCCAGTTCGCGCCGGTGGCACTGCCCGCGGTGTCGTGCACGTAGTCGTGTTGCAGGCGCACGCCGTGCGCACCGGTCATCATGATCGCCGCGTACGAGCTGCCCTGGCCGAGCCCGTCCTTGACGAGCAAGCCCGCCTTGGCCCACGGCACCAGTCCCTCGGTGATCCGGTCGTGGTCCGGCGGCGGATAGGTGATCACCCCGGTCATCGAGGTGAGCCGGGCGGTGAGCACCCCGTCCGTCCCGAGTGGACGGTGGGCGAAGGTGAACTGGTCGCTCACCGCGCGACCGTGCGGCCCCACCGGATCACTCGGGCAGGCGACTTCGACGTCGCCCGTGCTGCAGGTCGATCGATTGGCCACCGCCGGGAGCACGCCCAGCAGCACGGTGCACAGCGCCGCGGCGAGCAGCGCGAAGAATGGTTTCACCGGCTCAGGTCTACGGAAGGGGGCATGACACCGGCCGAACCGCGGTTGTCACGCCGTTGTTAGGCCACGACCGGCATGCTGGGGCCCATGGGCAAGCCACTGCGGACGATCCGGCTGCGCTTCACCGTGCTCTACGCCGCGTTGTTCCTCGTCTCCGGCGTCGGCCTGCTGGTGCTGACGAACCTGCTCACCGTCACCGCGCCGCCGGCCTTCCCCGAGCAGTGGGAGGTGGTGCGGGCGCGCCAGTTGCTGGCGGGCTCGCTGATCGCGCTCGCGGTGATGGCGGTGGTGTCGGTGCTGCTGGGCAAGTTCGTCGCCGGGCGCGTGCTGCGCCCGCTGCGGACCATCACCACCGCGACCCGGCGGATCACCGCGGAGAACCTGCACGAACGCCTCGCCGTGCCCGGTCCGGCCGACGAGGTCAAGCAGCTCGCCGACACCATCGACGACCTGCTGGAGCGCCTGGAGGCCGCGTTCGCCGCGCAGCGCCGGTTCGTGGCGAACGCCTCGCACGAGCTGCGCACCCCGCTGGCGACGATGCGCGCGTCGCTGGACGTCGCGGTGGCCAAACCGGACCCGGCCCCGCAGGCGGTGGTGCTGGCCGAGCGCTTCCGCACCGAACTCGACCGGGTCGACCACCTGCTGGAGGGCCTGCTCGCGCTCGCCCGCGCGCAACACGGCGCCTTCCCCGACCAGGCCGAGGTCTCGTGGCGCCAGCTCGCCGAAGACGCGCTGGCCGCCCGCGAAACCGACATCGCCGCGATGGACCTCCGGGTCGAGCGAGATCTCCGGGAAGCGCGGGTCACGGGCAGTCCCGCGTTGCTGTCCCGGCTGGTGGCGAACCTGGTCGACAACGCGATCGCGCACAACGAGCCCGGCGGCTGGATCCGGATCACCACCGGCGACACCGGCCTCGAAGTGGTGACCGGGGGCGCTCCGCTCAGCCAGGCCGAGGTGGACCGGCTCGCCGACCCGTTCCGCAGGCTCGCCGCCGATCGGACCACTTCGGACGGTGGCAGCGGGCTCGGCCTGTCGATCGTCGCCGCCATCGCGGAGGCACACGGACGCAGGCTCCGGCTGGAAGCCCGTCCCGAAGGCGGGCTGCGGGTGACGGTATGAGGGTGCTGGTGGTGGAGGACGCACGCGCGCTCGCCGACGTGATCGCCGAGGGGCTGCGGGACCAAGGCATGGCCGTCGACCTCGCGTACGACGGCCACACCGCGGCGGCCAAGCTCGGCCTGCATCCCTACCAGGTCGTCGTGCTCGACCGCGACCTGCCCGGCATCCACGGTGACGTGCTCTGCCGGATGGTCACCGAGCGACCGGACCGGGCGATGGTGCTGATGCTGACCGCGGCCGGCGCGCCCGGCGACCGGGTCAGCGGGCTCGCCCTCGGCGCCGACGACTACCTCGCCAAGCCGTTCCACTTCCCCGAACTGGTGCTGCGGATCCGGGCGCTGGCCCGCCGCCGCCCGGACGCCAGGGCCCCGGTCCTGCGCGCCGCGGGCATCGAGCTCGATCCCGTCCGGCGCACCGCCACCCGCGACGGCCGGCCGCTCAACCTGTCGGTCAAGGAGTTCGCCCTGCTCACCGAGCTGCTCCAGGCCGGAACGGCCGTGCTCAGCGCCGAGGAGCTGCTGGAACGGGTCTGGGACGAGCACGCCAACCCGTTCACCAACACGGTGGCGGTGACCATCGGGCGGCTGCGGCGCAAGCTCGGCGACCCGCCGGTGATCACCACGCTGCCCGGCGCGGGCTACCGGCTCACCGGCGGCTCTCCTTGAGATCGCCCGCCTTCACCCCGGTCAGCAGCAGGACCACGGCCAGCAGCACGATGCCGGCGCTGATCTGCAGGCCGAGCGAGAGGCTGCCGGTGGCCGACTGGATGAACCCGAGCAGGGACGGCGAAGCCGCCGCGGCGAACGAACCCATCGAGGTCACCACCGCGATGCCGGTGGCCGCGGCGCGGTCGGTCAGGTAGATCGACGGGATCGAGTAGAACACCGTCAGCCCCGAGTAGTGGGCCGCCGCCATGATCGCCAGCAGCAGGATCACCACCACCACGTTGCCGCCGGAGACCGACAGCGCCAGCATCGCGAACGCGGCCACGATCCAGCTGGTCGCGGCGTGCCAGCGGCGTTCCAGCGTCCGGTCGGAGTGCCGCCCGACCACCAGCATCACCACGATGCCCAGCAGCGGCGGGATGGCGGAGAACAGCCCGAGGTTCAGCACGTCGCCGACCCCGGCGTCGGCGATGATCCGCGGGGTCCAGTACGACACCGCGTTCGCCAGCGTGTACGCGCCGCAGGCACACAGGCCGAGGATCCACACCTTCGGGTCGCGCAGGGCCGTCAGCAGGCCGCCGTGCTGCTCACTCTTGCCCGCGTCACCCTTGCCGCGGCGATCGGCTTCCAGGTCGGCACGCACGGCCGCCTTCTGCGCCGGGGTCAGCCACTTCGCCTGCTCGGGTTCGTCGGCGAGGTAGCACCACACCAGCACCGCCAGCAGGATCGGCGGCACGCCTTCGAGCAGGAACAGCCACTGCCAGTCGGCCAGCCCGCCGACCCCGCCGAAGGTGTGCATGATCCAGCCGGAAACCAGCGAACCGAGCACCCCGGACACCGGAACGCCGATGAAAAAAACCGCGGTCATCCGGGTGCGGCGAGCTGACGGGAACCAACGCGAGAGCAGGTAGAGCGCGCCGGGGAAGAACCCGGCCTCGGTCACGCCCAGCAGGAAACGGGCCACGTAGAAGGTGAACTCGTCCTGCACGAACATCGTCGCGACGGTCACCACGCCCCACGAGGCCATGATCCGCACGAGCGTCTTGCGGGCGCCGATCCGCGCGAGCAGCGCGTTGCTCGGCACCTCGAACAGGATGAACCCGACGAAGAACAGGGTCACGCCGAGGCCGTAGACCGCGGGCCCGAAGCCGAGGTCCCGCTTGAGGCCCTGCTGCGCGATGCCGATGTTGGTGCGGTCGATGAAGCTGACCACGTAGCAGATCACCAGCAGCGGCATCACGCGCAGCGCGATGGTCCGGTAGGTGGCCGCGCGGTCGACGCCGGCGTCCGGCCGTCCGGTGGCGGTGGGGGGTTCGGCCACGGCTGCGACTCCTTTGTCCGGCGGGCGGTGACCGGGCCAGTGTCAACCCCGGTGTTGATTCTGTCAACACCCGAGGCCGGTCCGCTACCATCTGCCCATGAGTGAACGCGCGGACGGACGTGACCCGGTACAGATCGCCGGACTGCTGTCCTACCGGCTGTCCCGCGCCTCGGCGGCGATGTCGCGCAGCGCGGCGCTGCGCTACAAGCGCGAGTTCGACGTCAGCCTCGGCGAATGGCGTGCCCTCGCGCTCATCGCGTCCGACCCGACGCTCACCCTGAACCGGCTCGCCCGCCGCGCCGGACTGGACAAAGCGCAGGTGAGTCGCGTGGTCAGCCGCCTGACCGAGCGCGGCCTGGTGAACCGGACGGCGGGCTCGGGGCGAAGGTCGCAGCTCGCGCTGACCGAGGACGGCACGCGCGTCTACCGCGGCCTGATCGACGCGGCGAACGAACGCGACGCGGCGTTCCTGGGGGCATTGTCCGCCGAAGAGGCGACCGCCCTGCACCACGCACTGGCCAAGCTGACCGTCGTCGCACTGACCATGGAAGAACGTGAGCGAGATCGCTCGAACGAGGCCTAGTGTTGACTTTGTCAACATAGGAGCGTAGTCCTGGAGTCACCGAAGAGGAGGTGGCTCGCTTGCCCGGCTCGACAACCCACGCCGTCACGATCTGCGAGTGCTTCGCCCGCGACGGGCTCCAGCACGAGCCCGAACCCGTCCCGGCCGCGACCAAGATCGCGCTGCTGAACGCCTTCGCGGACACCGGTTTCCGGCGGATCGAGGCCACCAGCTACAGCCATCCCGGCCGCGTGCCCGGCTTCGCCGACGCCTCCGAGGTGCTCGCGGGCATCAACCGCCGCGAAGGCGTGGCGTTCAAGGCGACCTGCCCCAATCCGCGGGCGGTCTCGCGCGCGCTCGCCGACCTCGACGCCGGGCACGGCGCGGAGGAACTGAGCCTGCTGGTCTCGGCCACCGAGAGCCACACCGAACGCAACCTCCGCACCACTCGCGAGGGCCAGTGGGCACGCGTGACCGAGATGGTCCGGCTCGCCGGCGGCCGGTTCCGCCTGATCGGGGTGGTCTCGGTGGCGTTCGGCTGCCCGTTCGAGGGTGCCGTCGATCCGGGCCGGGTCGCCGAAGACGTCGCGCGGTTCGCCGACCTCGGCGCGTCGATGGTCACCCTCGGCGACACCACCGGCGTGGCCACCCCGGGCGCGGTCCGCGCGATGTTCACCCGGCTCGCGCGCGAACACCCCGGACTCCCGGTGGTCGCGCACTTCCACAACACCCGCGGCACCGGCATCGCGAACGCCGTCGCCGCGCTGGACGCGGGCTGCCGCCACTTCGACACCGCGTTCGGCGGCGTCGGCGGCCACCCGTCGACCATCAGCTACGGCGCCGGGCTCACCGGCAACGTCTGCACCGAAGACCTGGTCAGCCTGTTCGAGGCAATGGGCGTGGCGACCGGGCTGGACCTCGACCGGCTGGCCGCCGCGTCGGCCGCCTGCGAACGGGCGCTGGGCCGCCCGCTGCACAGCATGGTGGCCCGCGCCGGCTTCCGCACCGCTTCCCAGGAGATCTCGTGACCGTACTGCTGTCCGAGGACCACGGCGCCGTCCGCGTCCTCACGCTGAACCGGCCGGACAAGCTGAACGCGCTGGACACCGCGCTGACCCGCGCGCTCAGCGAAGCCCTGGCCGCCGCCGATCGCGAGGCGCGCGCGGTGGTCCTGACCGGCAGCGGCCGCGGGTTCTGCGCGGGCGCCGACCTCGGCGAGTTCTCCTCGCTCACCCCGGATCAGCCCGACGCCGTGCTCGAACGGGCCGCGCTGACCGCCCGCCTGCAAACACAGATGCAGCGGATGTCGGTGCCGGTGGTCGCCGCGGTGCGCGGGGCGGCGGTCGGCGGCGGGGCCGGGCTGGCCATCGGGGCCGACATGACCGTGGCGGGCACCGACCTGAAGTTCGGGTATCCCGAGCTGAAGCATTCGATCGTGCCCGCGCTGGTGATGACCGGGCTGGTGCGGCACCTCGGGCGCAAGCTCGCCTTCGAGCTGGTGAGCACCGGGCGCCTGCTCACCGCGGCCGAAGCCGCCGAACACGGGCTGGTCAACCGCGTGGTCGAGCCGGACCAGGTGGTCGAGGCGGCGCTGGAGGTCGCACGGCAGTGGGCCGAGGTCGAGCCGCGCGCGATCGCCGCGGCGAAGGACCTGTTCTACCGGGTGGCGGACCTGCCGACCGACGCCGCGATGCGGGCGGGCCAGGACGTCAACGCGCTGATGCGCGGGTTCCGCGCATGACCGGGCCGCTCGCCGGGATCACCGTGCTGGACTTCTCGCGCGTGCTCGCCGCGCCGCTGGCCACCCAGATCCTGGCCGAACTCGGCGCCACCGTGATCAAAGTGGAGCGACCCGGCACCGGCGACGAGACCCGCGGCTTCGAACCCCGCCTGCCCCACGGGGAAAGCGCGTACTTCTTCGCGTTCAACCGGGGCAAGCGCTCGGTGACGCTGGACCTGAAGGATCCACGCGGGCAGGAGGTCGCCCGGCGGCTGGCGGCCCGCGCCGACGTGGTCGTGGAGAACTTCCTGCCCGGCACGCTGGACCGGCTGGGCCTCGGCTACGACCGGCTCTCGCGGGAAAACCCCGAGCTGGTCTACGTTTCCGCGACGGGGTTCGGGCAGACCGGGCCGGACCGCACGCGCAAGGGCTACGACACGGTGTTCCAGGCGCTGTCCGGGGTGATGGCGATGACCGGGGAACCCGGCGGGCCGCCGTCGAAAACCGGGGTCCCGGTGGCGGACCTGACCTCCGGGCTGTGGGTGGTGATCGCCGTGCTTGCCGGGCTGGCCGGTCGGCGGGGCCGTCACCTTGACGTGTCCATGATGGACGTTCAGCTCAGCCTGCACGCGCTGAACGCGGCCCGCTTGTTCGCGCTGGGCGAGGACCCGGTGCGCACCGGCACCGAGCACCCCGGCCGCGTGCCGTCGGCGGCGTTCCAGGCCGGTGACGGGGAATGGCTGCACATCAGCGGCAGCGACCAGCACTGGGTGCCGTTGTGCGAGGTGCTCGGGCTCGACGCACTGGCCGCGGATCCGTTGCTGCGCACCAATTCCGGTCGTGTGGAACACCGCGCGCGGGTGATGAAGGCGTTGCGCGGCGCGATCGCCCAGCACGATCGGGACGCGCTGGTCAAGGAACTGCGTGCGGCCGACGTGCCCGCCGGGGCGGTGCGTTCGGTGCGCGAGGCGCTGGCCGATCCGCATGCCGTCGCGCGCGGGGTTGTCGGCGAGTTCGACCATCCGACCGAGGGTCCGTTCCCGGCGTTGCGCACGCCGTTGCGCGAGACTGCCGGGGAGCCCACGGCGACCGGGGTGCCGCCGCTGCTCGGCGCCGACACCGGCGAAGTGCTGGCGGAGCTGGCCGGGCTGACCGCGGACGAGATCGAGGGCCTGCGGGCCGCGGGGGTGGTCTGAAATGGGTGACCGGGTCGAACTCGGTGTCACCGACGGCATCGCGCACGTCGAACTGACCCGTCCCGAGGCACGCAACGCGGTCGATCTGCCGATGTGCACCCAGTTGCGGGAAGCCTTCGACGAGATCGACGCGAACGAGGACATCCGGGTGGTGCTGCTGAGCGCCCGCGGTCCGGTCTTCTGCGCGGGTGCCGACCTCAAGGAACGCACCGGAAAGGACGCGGCCTGGGTGCGGCGGCGGCGCGTCGCCTCGTTCGCCGCCTACGCCGCGATCGAGCAGTGCCGCCGCCCGGTGGTCGCGCTGGTGCAGGGCGCGGTGGTCGGCTCCGGCGGTGAGCTCACCCTGGCCGCCGACTTCGCCATCGCCGCCGAAGGCACGGTTTTCCGGTTCCCCGAACCGCATTGGGGCACGGTCGGCGCGACGCAGCGGCTGCAGCGGGCGATCGGCCAGCGCAAGGCCAAGGAACTGCTGTTCACCAACCGCCCGCTGGACGCCGGCGAGGCGTTGCGACTGGGCATCGTCACGCAGGTGGTCGCACCGGACGCGCTGGTCTCGGCCGGCGCCGAGACCGCGCGTGACATCGCGAAGGCACCCCCGCTGGCCATCGCGCTGACCAAGCGCGCGGTGGATCTCGGCGGCGAAACCGATCTCGACCGCGGCATCCGGATCGAGCTGTCCGCCATCGAGCAGTGCCTAGCCGACGGCGGGTGGCGGGACGGCGTCGCCCGGTTCACCAACGGAGAGCAGAAATGATCCCCTTGCGCACCGCCTGCCCGCTCACCACGCACGAAGCGCTGGCACGGGCCGCGCTGCTCGCACCGGACGTCGAAGCCGTGGTCACCGCCGACGAGCGAGTCACCTACGGCGAACTGGCCGCGTCGGTCGGCCGCATCCGCGACGCGCTGGTGGCCGCCGGGATCGGCCGCGGCGACCGCGTCGGGCTGTGCCTGGGCAACGGGCCCGACTGGGTGGCGCTGTTCCTGGCGATCGGCTCGGTCGGTGCGATCACCGTCCCGGTCAACACCCGGTTCACCGCCGACGAGGTGCACTACACGCTTTCGCACGCCCGCGTCACCACGTTGTTCGCCGCGGACCGGGTGCTCAGCACCGACTTCGCGGGCATGCTCGGCGAGCTGGACCTGCCGGACCTGCGGTCGATCGTGATGCTGGGGTCAAACGTGCCCGGGTACGCGCTTTCCTGGCCGGATTTCCTGGCGGCGGGTGCGGGCCGGAACGCCGACGCCACCGCCGAGGCCGACGACCTGCTGCTCGTGCAGTACACCTCCGGCACCACCGCGCGGCCCAAGGGTGCGCTGCTCACGCACCGGAGCATGTGCGCCGACGCGTTCTTCTCCGGCATGCGGATGGGCCTGCGGCCCGGCGACCGGTTCCACTCGGCGCGGCCGTTCTTCCACGTCGCCGGCAGCACGCTGTCCGTGCTGGCGTCCGTGCAGCACGCCACCACGCTGGTCACCATGCCCAAGTTCGAGCCAGCCGAAGCGCTGCGGCTGCTGGAAGCCGAGCGCTGCACGCACTTCTCCGGCAACGACACCATCGCGCTCCTGCTGCTCAACCACCCCGACCGCGCACGGCGCGCACTGTGCCTGCGCGGGGCGTGGGTGGCCGCCTCCCCCACCGTGATCCGGCGGGTCATCGACGAGCTCGGTGCACGGGAATGCGTTGCGGGGTATGGGCTTTCCGAGGCGTCGCCGAATGTGGCGCAGTCGGCGTGGTGGGAGCCGGAGGAGGTGCGGGCGTCCGGCGCGATGGCGGTCCAACCCGGGGTCGAGGTGCGGATCCGCGACTTCGACGGCCGCCACGACTGCGGTCCGGGTGAACCGGGGTCGATCCTGGTGCGCGGGTGGAACGTGATGCGGGGTTACCTGGACGACCCGGCCAAGACGGCCGAGGCGATCGATGCCGGCGGCTGGCTGTCCACAGGGGACATCGGTTCTTTGGACGCGGCGGGACGGCTGCATTTTTCCGGGCGTACCAAGGACATCATCCGCGTCGGCGGCGAGAACGTGGCCCCGGCGGACATCGAGGACGCGCTGCACCGGCATCCGCTGGTGCGGCAGGCCGCGGTGGTCGGCGTGCCGGACGAACGCCTGCTCGAAGTGCCGTTCGCTTTTGTGGTGCTCACCGAAGGGCGGATCACCGAGGACGAGTTGCTCGACTGGGTGCGCGGGCGGCTGGCCGGCTTCAAGGTGCCGCGCCACCTGCGCATCGTCGACGGCTTCGAGGGCATCGGCATGACCGCCAGCTCCAAGGTGCAGAAGAACCGGCTGGCGGCGCACGCGCGCACGCTGCTCGGTCTCGGTGAGGTGCGGTCGTGACCCGCATCGTGACGCCGGTGACCGAGCTGCTCGGCATCGACCTGCCGATCGTGCAGGCGGGCATGTCGTGGGCGTCGTCGTGCTCGGCGCTGCCGCTGGCGGTGAGCAACGCGGGCGGGCTCGGGGTGGTCGCGGCCGGGCCGATGCGCCTGCCGGACCTGGCGCGCACGCTCGACGAGGTGGCGGCGGGCACCGACCGGCCGTGGGCGGTGAACCTGCCGCTGTACCGGCCGGACGCGGACGCGGTGATCGACCTGCTGCTGGCCCGGCGTCCGCCGGTGCTGATCGCTTCGCAGGGCGGGCCGCGGCGGTATCTCGAGGCGTTCCACGCGGTGGGCACGCGTTGCCTGCACGTGGTCGCCGGGACCGCGCACGCGCGCAAGGCCGCGGACGCCGGGGTGGACGCGCTGGTGGTGGTCGGGGCGGAGGCGGGTGGGCACCCGCCGCCCGCGATGGTCGCCACGCAGGTGCTGGTCCGGGCCGTGGTGCGCGCGGTGCCGGAGGTGCCGGTGATCGCCTCGGGCGGCGTCGCCGACGGCGCCGGGCTCGCCGCGATGCTCGCGCTGGGTGCCGGGGCGGCACAGTTCGGCACGCGGTTCCTCGCCAGCTCGGAGGCTTCGGTGCACGACTCGTACAAGGCGGCGGTGGTCGGCGCGGGCGTCGACGGCACGCGGACCGTGGGGCACGGGCTCGGCGTGATCCGGGCGGTGGCGAACGAGTTCACCGCGCGCATGCTCGACCTGGAGGCGAGCGGGGCGGAGGAAGCGCTGCGGCGCAAGGTGTTCCAGGCGTCGTCGCTGAAGGACGCGGCGCTGCACGGTGACGTCGCCGAGGGCAAGGTGGAGGCGGGGCAGTCGGCCGGGCTGATCGACACGGTGCTCCCGGCCGCCGACATCGTCGCGCACATCGTCCGCGAGTACCGCTCGGCGCGGTCTTCGCTGCCCCCGGCCGTCGAGTCAAATTAGAACACGTTCTTGCGCGCACGGCGGCGGGGGCGGAAGCTGGAGCGCATGGACCTCGCCGCACTCGAAGAGATCAAGCGACTCAAGTACCGGTACCTCCGCTGCGTCGACACGAAGGACTGGGACGACCTGGCCGGTGCCCTCACCGCCGACGCGGTCGCCGACTACGGCACGCCTTCGTACGGGAAGCCGCTGGTGCTGACCGGCCGGGACGCCATCCTGGAGTTCCTGCGGAACACCTTGGGCCCGGAGATCATCACCACACACTTCGCCTGCCAGCCGGAGATCGACATCGACGGCGACCGGGCGACGGGCACCTGGGCGTTCCAGGACCTGGTGATCGCGACCGAGCACCGCGTGGTCATCGCCGGGGCCGCCTTCTACGAAGACACCTACCACCGCGGCGACGACGGGCGGTGGCGGATCGCGCACACCGGATACCAACGCACCTACGAAGCGACGCACTCACTGGACGACCTGCCCAGCTTCCGCCTCACCGCGAACCGATGGGCAGCCGCACCCACTTCATAGAACACGTTCCACCAGCCACCGAACCTCAAGGCGGCGGCCGGAGCCAGCGGCCTGGGAGCGACGCAGAGGCCGAGGCCGAGGCAGGGACCCGAAGCCAGCGGCCCGAGGGCGAGACAGAGGCCGAAGCCGGGGGCCCGGGGCGACGCCCCGGGGCCAAGGCAGCGGCAGCGGCACGTGGGCCGAGGCAGACGCCAGAGCCGGAGGCAGGCGCCGGGGCAGCCACCCGAGGCCCGGCGCCGATGCAGAGGCTGGAGCCGCGGCCCGAGGCCAGGAGCCAACGCAGGGGCGTGGGCCGCAGGCGGAGACGGGAGCCGACGCAAGAACCGGACCTGCAGCCGGAGGCCGGGAGCCGACGCAAGAACCGAGCCGCAGCCGCAGCCGGAGACCGGGGAGCCGACGCAAGGCCGGAGCCGCGACCGGAGGCCAGAGCCGGGCCACGGCCGGAGGCCGCCGAAGCTCTCGGGAACCGGGGGGCCTCCTCGGGCCCGGACCCTCGGCCGCCGAAAGCGGGACACGAATGTGGCTTTCGGGGCGGATTTCGCCCCGAAAGCCACATTCGTGCCCAGGGGCGGCCGCAGCGGGCGGCAACGGTCCGGGGTGACTCGCGCGCCGAAAGTGCCCCGCCCCAGCGCCGCGCCCGTGTCACGAATGTGGCTTTCGAGACGCCAAACGTCTCGAAAGCCACATTCGTGACACCCCAGCAAAGGCCAGCCGCGTATCGCTGGGCGGAACAAGCCAGCTTGACGCGCCGATATTCACCCGTCACACTGGAGAAGTCGTTCCTCTGATCGAAACAGGGCCTGTGAGCAACAAGGACAATACTACCGGCACCGAGGTGGCCGGCCGCGTCGCCGACGTGCTTCTGCTGTTTGCCACCGGGCCGAAGTATCTCGGCGTCAGCGCGATCGGGCGCGAACTCGGCGTGTCGAAGGCGGTGGTCTACCGCATTCTCCAGTCGCTGGTCTCGCGCGAGATGCTGGCCACCGATCCCGGCGTGGCCGGTTATCGCCTCGGGCCGGCGGCCGTCGCGCTGGGGGCGAGTGCGTTGCGCGGGTTCGACCTCCGCGTCGCCGCCGCGCCCGTGTTGCGCCGGTTGCGCGACGAGACCGGCGAGACCACCACGCTCTCCGGCCTGCTCGGCGACGAACGGGTCTACCTCGAGCAGTTCGAGAGCGAGCGCGAGATCAAGATGACCGTGGAGCTGGGCAAGCGCTTCCCGCTGCACGCCGGGTCCTCCGGCAAGGTCATCCTGGCGAACCTCCCCGCCGACCGCCGTGAAGCGCTGCTCGCCGCCCCCCACGACGCGCTGACCGAGCGCACCATAGTGGCCGAGGACGAGCTACGCGCCGAGCTGGAGCGCGTCGCCGAGGACGGGGTTGCCGTCTCGCTCGGGGAACGGCAGGCCGGGGCCGGTTCGGTGGCCGCGCCGGTGTTCGGCCCCGACGGCGAGGTGCGCGGCGCGATCAGCATCTGCGGCCCCGAGTACCGCTTCACCCCGGACCTGGTCGAGCGCTACCGCGAGCTGGTACGGGCGGCGGCCGGCGAGATCGCGCGCACCCCGGCCGCCACCCGCTGATCAGCGCCCCCGCTTCAGGTACTGCCCGACCGGCCCCCCGGTCACCTCGCCGTCCGCGTACACGTGGTGCCCGCGCACGAAGGTGTCGGTGACCTTCGCGGTCATCGGGAAGCCTTCGAACGGCGTGTACTCCTGCGTGGACTCCGAGTCGGCGGCGCGCACGGTCCACGACACGTCCGGGTCGACCAGCGCGAAGTCGGCGTCGTAGCCCTCGGCGATGGTGCCCTTGCGCAGCAGGCCGTACCGCCGCGCCGGGTTCCACGACGTGAGCCGCGCGATGTGCTGGAGCGAAAGCCCGCGCTTGACGCCCTCGCCGACCAGCCCCGGCAGCAGGTACTCCGCGCCACCGAAGCCGGACTTCGCCAGGAACACGTCGTCGCGGTCGGCGCCGAACTTCAGCTCGTCGCGGCAGCACGCGTGGTCGCTGACCACCCAGTCCACCTCACCGGCCAGCACGTGCCCCCACAGCGCCTCGACGTCCTCGCGCTCACGCAGCGGCGGGTTGACCTTGCCGCCGATGCCGCTCGCGGTGTCCACATCGGCCAGCAGGTGACCGACCGTCACCTCACGCCGGAAATCCACCTGCGGAAAGGTCTTCGCCATGCGCAGCGCCGCGTCCAGCGCCTTCTCCGAGGACAGGTGCAGCAGGTTGATGTTCGGCAGCCCGGTCTCGTGCGCCAGGTAGGACGCGATGGTCACCGCGAGCCCTTCCGAATGCGGCGGCCGCGACCGGCTGTACGCCCGCAGCCCCGAAACCGACGGGTCCTGCTCGACCAGCTTCGTGTACGCGGTCATGATCTCCGCGGTTTCGCAGTGCAGCGACAGCGAAAGGTGCGGCGCGTAGTCCGTCAGCTCCTCACGCGCCCGCTGGATGCCGCGCATGACGAACTCGAAGTGCGCCAGGTCGTACCGCTCGTCGGGCGGGATCATCAGGAAGTCGCTCTGGCTGCTCGACCGCCCGTGCAGCCCGTGGCTGCCGTAGAACATGAAGATCTTGAACGAGGTGACGCCGTGTTCCTCGACCAGATACGGGATCTCGTCGATGTGCTGCGCCATCATCGGCGCCAGGTGGAACGCGTAGTCCACATAGGACTTACCGGCCGCGGCGGCGAGCACCTCGGGAAAGAACTCGCGGTAGCTGCCGCCCCGGTTCAGGTAGTACTGCCCGGTGCGCATGTAGGTCAGCGCGGTGGTCACCCCGCCCTGCGCGCTGGCCCGGCTCTCGGTCCGGGTGTCGGTGCCCAGCTCGTTGTAGATGCCCCAGTGCTGGTGCGCGTCCACCACGCCGGGAAAGGCGAGCAGACCGCGGCCGTCCACCACGGTGGCCGCGTCGGCGGGGTCGAGGCCGGGCGCGACCCGCGTGATCGTGCCGTCGTTCACCGCGATGTCGAGCAGTTCCGGTGCCCCGTCAGCGTCTTCGGGACGCACCACGCGCACGTTGCGGACCAGCAGTTCCGTTGTAGCCACTTCTCGTTCACTCCTTAGCGATGTCGTTCGCGGCCAGGTAGGCCAGCCCGAACGCGGGCAGCAGGCCGTTGCCCGGCAGGTAACCGGCGGCGCCGTGGCCGGAGATCCCGGCGGCGGCACCACCCGCCGCGTACAGCCCGGGGATCGGCCGGTCCTCGGGGTCGACCACGGCCGCGTACTCATTGACCAGCAAGCCACCCTGGGTGTGGAACAGCGCGGGCACCACGCGGACCGCGGCGTAGCGGGGCGTGAGCGGGCGTTCCCAGTTGGTGCGGCCGAATTCGTCGGCGCGCTCACCGCGGGCGATCGCGGCCGCCGTGCCGAGTTCGTCCGCGAGCGCGTCCTCGGGCAGTCCGGTGCTCCGCGCCAGCGACGGTACGTCGTCGGCGAAGTGCACCGCACCGGCCGAGACCGTGTCGCGGAAGTCCTGGAACGGCTGGCACTGCTCGAAGATCACCTCGTCGAGCAGGATCCAGCCGGTGCCGCCGGGCCGCGCGGCCAGTTCGGCGGCGTACTCCGAATAACCCCGCGTCTCGTCGCCGAACCGCCGTCCGCCGAGATCGACCAGGATGCCGCCGTGAATGATGGTGGCCCAGCCGACCAGTGTGCCCGCGCTCGCCGCGACCGCGCCGTGCCCCTGGTAGGCGTCCAGGAAACCCGTTGCGGCGCCGAGCTTTTCCCCGATTCGGAGGGCATCACCGAGCGACTGATCGCTGCCCTGGTACAGCGCGCCCGCGATCTCCGGCAGGTGGCGCCGCACCAGTTCGCTGTCGGCGCCGTAGCCGTTGGTGGCCAGCAGCACCGCGCGAGTCGGGATCTCCTCCTCCGCGCCACTGGGATCGCGGACCACCACCGCCCGCACCGCACCGTCCACAGTGGTCAGCACATCGACCAGTTTCGCGGGCACCAGCAGGTCGATGGCGGGGTGCTCGGTAACCGCGCGCGCCAGGTGGTCGATCACGCCGGACCCGTGCCTGCCGGGAATGGAATGGCAGCGCGGCACGGCGTGGCCCGGGTAGTTGAAGTCGGTGACCAGCGAAAGCGGCAACCGCACCGAGTCGGCCAGCCATTCCACCAGCGGCGCACTGACCTCGGCCAGTGTGCGCGCCAGCCGTGGTTCGGCCTCGCCGTGGGTCTTGGCCATGATGTCCGCGACGAAGGCGTCCGGGGAGTCCGTGATCCCGGCCTCGCGCTGCCAGCGCGAACCGGCACCGGGGAACATCGCGGTGGACATGGAAGTGTTGTTGCCGCGGCGGAAGTGCTCGCTGGCTTCGACCACGAGCACGCTCAACCCGAGTTCGGCGGCACGCAGCGCCCCGGCGAGCCCACCGCCCGCACCCGCCACGACCAGATCGGGACCTTCGCTCACGCGGGCACCCCTTCCGCCATCAGCACGGCGAGCGCCAGCGCGGTCGGGTCGACGATGCGCGCGGGCAGATCCGCCGGGGTGACATCCACCGCTGAACAGCCGTTGAGCACCGCCGTGGCGCCTTGTCCGGCGAGTTCGCGCACCGCGTCACCGAGCGCGGCGTTCCAGGCGGCCGTGTCGGCGATGGCCTCGAACGGCAGGTCCAGCACGCGCACTCCGGCGAGGAACGGGGTCAGCCCGTACGCGCCGAGCCGACTGCGCAGCTCCCGCCCGATGGCCTCGTTGCGCACCACCGCGCCGAACCGCTCCCCCTTGGCCGCCAGCTGCGACGCGCTCAGCTTCAGCAGGCCGTGCACCGGCCGCGGCCCGGCGGCCACGCGCTCGGGCACCGCCGGGTCGAGCACGCAGTCCGGGAAGGCCACAGCCCAGTCTCCGTCCGCCGCGGCCAACGCGGCGGCAACGGCACGCTCGGAATCGCGGACCGACCCGTCCGTGTCCAAAGCGGACGGCGCGGCCGGGCCGACGTCACGCAGCTCGATCTCCAGCCCCGGGGGCGCGAGGCGGTCGTACCGCGACTGGCGACGGGCGATCTCCTCCGGCGGGAGGTGGATCGGTGTCACCGCGAGTGCTCGCATCAGCTCTGCTCCTTTCCGTCGAGTGCGCGCAGCGCGTCACCGGTGGCTGGCAGGCCCGGCAGGTCGCGGCTCAGCGCCACCGCCCGCTCGACCAGGCCCGGCCGGTCCGGCAGCCACGCGCGGAGCAGGGCGGCGACGTCGGCCTCGCCCAGCGGGTGGTGGTCGGCGTCGCCGATCGGATTGGGCACCTCGGCGGTCCGCGAACCGCCACCGGTGTAGGTCACCGTGACGCGCGCGGCCCGCTCGTCCGGCAGGCGGGCGGTGAGGTCGTCGGCCTCGACCAGCCGGACCCGCCTGGCCAGCGCGCGCACCTCGGGATCGTCGATCGGCGCGCCGGGGCCGACGGCGCCGGTCACCGCGGCGGCCGCGACGGCGAACGGGGTGGAGAACATCGCCGACAGCCGGTTGTCCCAGTCCACACCGGACAGTCCGGCACCGAGTGCGTGCGTTTCCACCAGCACGCCCTCGATGTCCGGACCGCGCAGCGTGAGCACCGCGTCCACTGCGGGGTGGGTGAACGAGCAGGCCGCGTGCCGCTTGAAGTAGCCGAGCGTGATGTCCCAGCGGGTGCCGAGTTCCGCGGTCAGCTCGGTGGAGTCGAACGATCCCAGCAGCTCACCCAGCGACAACGCGGCGGTGCCGGTGTTGCGGGCCATTCCGCCGGCGGCCATGCGCGCCGCCACCAGACCGGACACGTTGGCCGCGCCCAGCCAGGCGTCACGCACCGGATTCCCCGAAGTGGCGGACGCGAAGTGCCCGGCGACGGGCAGTCCGGCGGCGGTGTCGATCGCGGCGGCGGTGGCGGCCGCGTCCAGGCCGAGCAGCCGCGCGCACCCCGCCGCGGCACCCGGCACGCCCCAGTTCCCGTGTGGATGCATGCCCTGGCGCAGCTTCGTGGCGCGGCCGAACCGCGAGGCCACTTCGTACGCCGCGAGCAGGGCGGCGGCGAGGTCGGCGCCGCTGCTGTCGAGTTCGGCGGCGAGCGCGAGCACCGCGGGAAAGCCGTGTGCGGCCGGATGTCCCTTCGCGTACTTGTTGCCCTCGTCCAGTTCGCGCGACACCAGCGCCATCGCGCCGAGCCAGGCGGCGGCGTCCACGGAAACCCGCGCTCCGGTGCCGATCAGCGGCGCCGGCCCGGCGGGCGGCCGCCAGGCCGCGTGCAGCGCCCGGTGCTCGGGCTGGCCGGTGCCCAGTGCCGTCACCCCGAGGACGTCGAGCAGCACCAGGCCCAGCCGATCAACCGGCGAACTCTCCACCATGGCTAGTCCGGCGACCCACTTCCCCAGTTCGGCAACGTGTTCTTCGCTCACAGACCCAGGTACGCCTTCCGCACGCGTTCGTCGTCCGCCAGTTCCGCGCCGGTGCCCTCGAGCACCGTCGACCCGCTTTCCAGCACGTACGCCCGGTCCGCGATGGCCAGCGCCTGCTTGGCGTTCTGCTCCACCAGCAACACCGACACCCCGGTGTCGCGGATCCGGCGGACCGCGTCGAGCATGGTCCAGGTCAGCTTCGGCGACAGCCCGGTCGACGGCTCGTCGAGCATCAGCAGCCGCGGCCCGGCCATCAGCGCACGCGCGATGGCCAGCATCTGCTGCTGGCCGCCGCTGAAGGTCTGCGCGAGCTGCGAACCGCGTTCGGCCAAGATCGGGAACAGCTCGTGCACCTCGCGCAGCGAGGCCTCGGCCTGCTCGGCCGTGCGGGTCCACGCGCCCATGCGCAGGTTCTCCTCCACGGTCAGCGTGCCGAACAAGGCGCGGTCCTCCGGCACGTGCACCAGCCCCTCGCGGACCAGCTGGTCCGGCCTGCGGCCCGAGACCGGCTTGCCGTCGAAGGTGATCGAGCCCGAGGACACCCGCAGCTGGCCGCAGATGGACCGCAGCGTGGTCGTCTTGCCCGCGCCGTTCGCGCCGACCAGCGCCACGATCTCGCCTTCGCCGAGGTGCAGGTCGATCTCGTGCAGGATGCGCATGCGGCCATATCCCGCGCACACCTGGTCAAGAGTCAACACGGGCGGGCTCCTCCCCGAGATAGGCGTCGATCACCCGGGGGTCGCTGGTGACCTCCTCGGGCGCGCCGGTGGCCAGCACGCGCCCCTG
This sequence comes from Amycolatopsis albispora, assembly GCF_003312875.1. NCBI lineage: Bacteria > Bacillati > Actinomycetota > Actinomycetes > Pseudonocardiales > Pseudonocardiaceae > Amycolatopsis > Amycolatopsis albispora. The sequence goes on along the minus strand of NZ_CP015163.1, from coordinate 53,670 downwards.
GTCCAGCACCAGCACCCGATCGGACAACCGCATCACCGCGGCCATGATGTGCTCGATGAACAGCAGCGTGGTGCCGTCCTGCTCACGCAGCTCGGCGAGCAGGTCGAGCACCGGCTCCCGTTCCGCGGGCACCAGTCCGGCCAGCACCTCGTCGAGCAGCAGCACCCGCGGCCGCATGGCCAGCGTGCGGGCCAGTTCGAGGCGCTTGAGCCCGGCCGTGGGCAGCTCGGTGGCCAGGCGGTGCGCCCACGGGCCGAGGCCGACGCGCTCGACCACGGCCAGCGAATGCTCGTACAGCCGTTTCGCGGACATCCGCCGGTGCTGGGCGGCGAGGCTGACGTTCTGCACCACGGTCATGCTGGTGAACGGGCGCATCAGCTGGAACGTGCGCACCATGCCGGCGCGGGCGATGCGGTCCGGCGACGCGCCGGTCAGGTCGCGGCCGTCGAGCGTCACCGTGCCGGTGTCCGGCTTGAGCGCCCCGCAGACCACGTTGAACAGCGTGGTCTTGCCTGCCCCGTTCGGCCCGATGATGCCGACGATCTCGCCCTCGCCGACCTCCAAGTCCACATCGGACAGTGCGTGCAGGCCGCGGAACGACTTGCCGGCGCCCGAAATCCGCAGCAGGCTCATCGCCGCCACCTCTCCTTGAGCGTGCCCACGATCCCCTTCGGCAGCAGGCGCACGATGAGGATCAGCAGGATCGCGTACAGCACCACGTCCAGCCCGCTGCGGCCCTGCAGGAAGCCGAGGAACTCCGGCGGGGTGCGCAGCAGCGTCGCGGTCACGTCGGACAGCGAGCCCATGATCACCGAGCCGACCACCGGACCCCACACCGTGCCGATGCCGCCGATCACCACCGGCACGATGGCCTGGATGGACACCGAGGCGCCGAAGGCCAGGTCCGGGTTCACAAAGAGGTAGTACTGCGTGTAGTACGCCCCGGCCACCGCGGTGATCGCGGCGGACAGCGCCACGGTGAGCAGCTTGTGCCGCAGCACCGGCGTGCCGAGCGAAGCGGCGGCCAGCTCGTCGTCGCGGATCGCGGTGACGTACTTGCCAGCCCGCGAGTGCAGGAACACGATGCTGACCGCCACCGCGAGCCCGGCCAGCACCAGCGCCACCCAGAAGTAGGCCGGCGAGTCGGCGGCGAACTGCAGCTGCCACAACGATTCCCCCTGGATCAGGGGCACCTGGAAGCCGACCGCGCGGTTGACGAAGTCGCTGCTGGTGGCGATCAGCCGCAGCGCCTCGGCGAAGGCGAAGGTGGTCAGCGCGAAGTACGCGCCCTGGAGCTGGTAGCGGAACGAGAAGTAGCCGATCACCACCGCCACCGCGGCGGCCACCACCATGCCGGCCACCATGCCGATCCACGGTGAAATCCCGTGCTCCACCAGCAGGTAGACGCTGGTGTACGCGCCGAGGCCGAAGTAGGCGGCGTGGCCGAAGCTGAACATGCCGCCGAAACCGCTCATGATGTTCCAGCCGACCGCCATCAGCAGGAAGATCAGGATGCGCACGGCGACCGCGCCGAGCGCGGGCGGTAGCAGCAGCGGCAGCGGGATCGCCAGCAGCACGAGCACCGCGAGAATCGCCAGCTGCCGGTGCTGCGGGCGCAAAGGCGGCGCCTTGACCGGGGTTGGCGCCGGTCGTTCGATCGTGGTGCTCACGCGCGCCTCCCGAACAGTCCCTGCGGGCGAAGGAACAGCACCAGCACGAACACCACAAACACACCCAGCAGGGAGCTTTGCCCGTTCAGGAAGATCGTGGTGAGCTGCTCGACCAGGCCGATCAGCAGGCCGCCGACCAGCGCCCCGACCACGTTGCCCATGCCGCCGAGCACCACCACCACAAACGCGGTGATGTTGAACTGCGCGCCGAGCGTGGGCGTGATCGAGATCAGCGGCGCGGCCAGCACCGCGGCGGCCCCGGCACACGCGGTGCCGATGGCGAAGGTGAGCGTGTGCAGGCGGCGGACGTTGATGCCGACCAGTTCCGCACCCGGCCCGTTCGCGGCGACCGCGCGGATCGCGGTGCCGAGCCGGGTCCGGCGCAGCAGCCAGTACAGCACCGCGCCGAGCAGCACCGCGCCGAGGAAGGCGTAGAGCCGCGAACCGGCGACCACCGCGCCGAACAACGGGATCTGGATCTCCCCCGGCAGTTTCACGCTGCGTGGTTCGGCGCCGAAGAACAGCAGCAACCCGTTCTCCAGCAACAAGGACAGCCCGAGCGTGATGAGCAGCTGGTTCTCCAGTGAACCGCCGCCGCGGCCCGAAAGCAGGCCGCGGTGCACCGCCGCGCCGAGCAGGAACAACGCGGGCACCGCCACCACCAGCGCCAGATACGGGTGCAGGCCGGTCGCCTGCACCACGCCGAACGCCAGGAACATGGCCACCGCGAGCAGGGCGCCGTGGGCGAAGTTGACGATGTCGAGCACGCCGAAGATCAGCGTCAGGCCCATCGCGATCAGGCCGTAGAGCCCGCCGGTGAGAATGCCGGTGACCACCGACTGCCACACCACCAGCGCGCTGCCGGACTGCAGCAGCGCCAGCGCGATGGCCGCCACCACCACCGCGGCGAGCACCCCACCGCGTTTGATCATCCCGGTGCGCGAAGCCGGGGAAACCTCGGTCGCTGTTGTCATCGCTGCCGCCACATCACGCTGTAGTCGGGTTCGGATTCGGCGATCTGGGGCGGGTGGACCTGTTTGATCACACCGCCCTGCACCTGGGTGAGCACCGGCACGGCGTGGCGGTTGTCGCCCTTGCCGTCGAAGGAAATGGGGCCGTTGCCGACGGTCAGCGGCTCGACCTCCTGCGTGCTGATGGTGTCGCGCACGCGTTCCGGATCGGTGCTGCCGGACTTCGCCACCGCCTGCGCGATCACCTGCACCGCGTCGTAGGCGAGCACGGCACCGGTGCGCATCGGGTCGCCGTAGCGGCGCTGGTACTCCGCGCGCAACGCGATGGTCTCCGGCTTGGTCGCGTCGTAGTGGTAGTTGGTGTTGAAGTACAGCTCCGCGCCGGGACCCGCGTCGGCGACGAACTTCGGCTGGTCGTAGGCGCCGTTGGAAACGCCCCACACCGCGTCGAGATCCGGCTTCACCGAAGCGAGGGCGCGCGAGACGAGCAGGCTGTCGGAGTAGTAACCGGCCACCGCGAGCACGTCCGCGCCCGAGGCCTTGACCTGGGTGAGCTGCGCGGTCAGGTCGGAGACGGTGGTGGCGTCGTAGCTGATGTCCGGCCCGACCTCGATGCCCAGCTTCGCGGCGGCCTTGGTGAAGCCCTCGGCGGCACCGCGGCCGAAGTCGGTCTGCTCGTGCAGGAAGGCCACCTTGCGGACCGGCTTGCCGGTGCGCGCCGAGACCTCCTTGAGGTAGTTCGCCGCGGCCGTGGCGATCACGGTGCTGCCGGGCTGCACGCGGAACGAATAGCGGTAGCCGTGGGTGAAGATGGCGTCCGACGCGGTCACGTCCATCACGAACGGCACCTTGTTGCGCTCGGCCACCACGGCCACGTTGGTGCTCACCGCGCTCTGGTAGGTGCCGACCAGCCCGGCCGCGCCCTCGGCGATCAGCCGCTGCGCCTCGCTCTGGCCGACCTCCGCCTTGCCCTGCGTGTCCCCGGTGATCAGCTCGACCGGCCGCCCGGCCACGCCGCCGTTCCGGTTCAGCTGCTCGACCGCCAGCTCGGCACCGCGGCGCATCTGCTGGCCGTCGACCGCGAAGGCGCCGCTGACCGGGTGCAGTGCGCCGATCTTCACCGGCCCCTCGTCCCGGCCGGACGCCGCGCCCGCGGCACCTGAGGGCGCCGAGCCACCGCAGGCCGCGGTGGCCAGCAGCGCGCCCGCGCTCAGAACGGCCACCAGTGCCCGTACCGCCATGCCACGCTCCGTTTCTGATGTTTCGCTGAGAGAAACACCGGCGAGGTGATGAGCCATCGTGACATCCGCCCTTGCTGGAGGTCAATAACCTGGCCCGCTTGACTTGACGGCCGGATCAGTGCGAACTTGGTCGCGAGCGCAACGGGAACATCGTTCACACCGTCGTTTCCCTCAAAGAAACAATGATCGAGAGGCAGGTAGGCCGCATGACCGGCGCTTTGTCCGGAATCCGGGTGCTCGACACGGCCACGCTGTTCGCCGGTCCCCTCGCCGCGACGATGCTGGCCGACTTCGGCGCCGAGGTGATCAAGATCGAGCACCCGGACGGTGATCCGGTGCGCAGCCACGGCGCGCAGCGCGACGGGGTCGGCCTGTGGTGGAAGATGCTCGGCCGCGGCAAGGAGGCCATCACGCTCTACCTCGGTTCGCCGGAAGGGCAGGAGGTCTTCCGGCGGCTGGTGGCCGACGCCGACGTGGTGATCGAGAACTTCCGCCCCGGCACGCTGGAGCGCTGGGGCCTCGGTTACGACGAGCTGCGCGAGATCAATCCCGGGCTGGTGCTCGCCCGCGTCACCGGGTTCGGGCAGGTCGGCCCGTACGCCAAGCGGCCGGGGTTCGGCACGCTCGCCGAGGCGATGAGCGGGTTCGCCGCGATCACCGGGGAACCGGACGGGCCGCCGACGCTGCCGCCGTTCGGCCTCGCCGACGGCATCGCGGCGCTGACCACCGCCTTCGCCGTGCTGACCGCGTTGCGCGCGCGGGAGCGGACCGGCGAAGGCCAGGTGGTGGACCTGGCCATCATCGAGCCCATCCTCACCCTGCTCGGGCCGCAGCTGATCGCCTACGACCAGCTCGGTGAGCTGCAGGAACGCACCGGCAACCGATCGGCGAACAACGCGCCGCGCAACACCTACCGCACCCGCGACGGGCGCTGGGTGGCGATTTCCACCAGCGCGCAGTCCATCGCGGAACGCGTGATGCGCCTGGTCGGCAGGCCGGAGCTGATCGACGAACCGTGGTTCGCCTCCGGCCGCGAACGCGCCCAGCACGCCGACGAACTCGACGAGGCCGTCGGTTCGTGGATCGCGCAGCGCGACCGCGACGAGGTGATCAAGGCGTTCGAAGAGGCGCAGGCGGCGGTCGCGCCGATCTACAACGCGGCCGACATCCTGGCCGACCCGCAGTTCCAGGCGCTCGGCACGATCGCCACGCTCGACGACGACGAACTGGGCCCGGTGAAGATGCAGAACGTGTTGTTCCGGCTGTCGCGGACACCGGGTGGCATTCGCTCCACCGGCGCCCCGCTCGGCGCGCACACCGAGCAGGTGCTCGCGCGCTACGGCATCACGGACCTGGATTCGCTGCGGGAGAAGGGCGTCATCCGGTGATCGCGCGCAGCTGGCTCTACGTGCCGGGTGACCGCCCGGACCGGATGGCCAAGGCGCTGGCGGGCGAGGCCGACGCGGTGGTGCTGGACCTGGAGGACGCGGTCGCGCCTGCCGCGAAGGCCGAAGCGCGGCAGCATGTTCTGGCCACTCTCGCGGACCACGCGGCCTACGTCCGGATCAACGCACCCGGCAGCGACGCCGGTGAAGCGGACCTGCGCGCGCTGGCCGCCTCCACCGGTGCGCTGGCCGGGGTGCGCGTGCCCAAGTCCGAGGATCCCGGCGAGCTGCGACGGGTCGCCGACCAGCTCGGCGTTCCGGTGTTCCCGATCCTGGAATCGGCGCTGGGCGTGGAAAACGCGTTCGCGCTGGCCACCGCGCACCCGCTGGTCGGCGGGATTTCGCTGGGAGAAGCCGATCTCGCCGCCGATCTGCGGGTCGCCGGCGGGCCGGCGCTGGACTGGCCCCGCTCGCGGGTGGTGGTCGCCGCACGGGCCGCCGGCCTGCCGAGTCCCGTGCAGAGCGTGTGGACCGCGGTGCGCGACCTCGGCGGTCTGCGGGCGGACACCGTGGCCGGGCGGCGGGCCGGGTTCTTCGGCCGCTCGGTGATCCACCCCGCGCAGATCCCGGTGGTGCACGAGGTGTGCGAGCCGGACGAAGAGGAACTCGCCTGGGCGCGCTCGGTCGCCGGTCACGACCAGGCGGCCTGGATAGACCACAATGGACAGTTTGTCGACAAGGCGGTGCTCGAGCGCGCGCGGTGGCTGCTCTCGATCGCGGACCAGTACGTCAAGGAAGGCCCCCAGTCATGACACGCACCCAGGATCCGCTGCTCGAAGCCGTCATCGGCGGCGTGCGGCTGATCGAGCTCGGCCAGCCGTTCTTCACCGGCATGCCGTGCTCGCCGAACCACCCCGGCTTTCGGATGACGCTGATCCGGCGGCACGGTGACATGGAACGGCCCGACGGCGGCTCGGCCGCCAACGAGATCATCGTGACCGGCGGGCACGTCGGCACGCACATCGACGCGCTGTCCCACGTGAGCCACTGCGGTGAACTGCACGGCGGCGTGGACGCGAGCGAAGCGCAGAAGGGCGGCGTTTTCACCACGCACGGCGCGGAAAACCTGCCCGGCCTGCTGCGCCGCGGGGTGCTGCTCGACGTGGCGGCGGTGCACGGCGTGCCGACGCTGCCCGGTGGTTACGGCGTCACCGCCGACGACCTCGAAGCCGCCGCGGAACTCGCCGGCGCCGAGCCCGGTCCCGGTGACGTGGCGCTGATCCGCACCGGCTGGGCCCGCAACTTCGCCGACACCCCGGCCTACCTCGGCAAGCAGACCGGGGTGCCGGGTGCCACGGTGAGCGCCGGGCAGTGGCTGGCCGCGCGGCAGGTGGTCGCGACCGGCGCCGACACCACCGCCTACGAGCAGATCCCGGCCGGTGCCGGGCACGCCGTGCTGCCGGTGCACCGGGTGCTGCTGGTCGAGTCGGGCATCTTCATCATGGAACACCTGAACCTGGAGCAGATCGCCGAGTCGGGGGTGCGTGAGTTCACCTTCCTGCTGGCGCCGCTGCGGATCACCGGCGGCACCGGTTCCCCGATCCGCCCGCTCGCGGCGGTGAGCGCATGACTCTGGTACAGCAGCTGGCCGCGTTCGCCGATTCCGTACGGCACAAGGGACTCCCGGCCGAACTGCGGGCCGACGCCGCCCGGCGGGTGCTCGACGTGCTCGGCAACAGCCTGGCCGCCACCGCCGAGCCCCCGGCCGCCGCGGTCGGCACGCTGGTCCGCGAATGGGGTGGTGAAGGCAGGGCCACCGCGATCGGTGCCGGTCGCCTGCCCGAGCCGAGCGCCGCGCTGCTCAACGGCACGCTCGCGCACTCACTGGACTTCGACGACACGCACCTGCCCTCCGTGCTCCACCCGTCGGCTTCGGTGGTGCCCGCGGCGCTGGCCACCGCCGAAACCCGCGGGGCCACCGGCGCGCAACTGCTCGACGCGATCGGGGTCGGCGTGGAAATCGCCGTCCGGATCGGCATGGCCGGGTACGACGAGGCGCTGGGCAACTCGGTGTTCTTCGAACGCGGCCTGCACGCCACCGCGATCTGCGGTGCCCTCGGCGGCGCGGCGGCTTCGGCCATGCTGTCCGATGTGGACGTTGCCGACGCACTCGGCATCGCGTCGAGCATGGGCGCGGGTTTGCTGGAGGCGAATCGCACCGGTGGCACGGTGAAGCGCATCCACTGCGGCTGGGCCGCGCACTCGGCGGTCACCGCGGCCGGTCTCGCCCGCACCGGCATCACCGGCCCGCCCACTGTCCTCGAAGGACGGTTCGGTCTACTCCAGGCTTTCTGCGGTGACCAGGTAAACCTCGCCGCCATCACCGACGCCCTCGGCGACGCCTGGGAACTACCCGGCATCTTCTTCAAACCGTATCCCTGCAACCACTTCACCCACGCGGGCATCGACGCGGCCCGGCGCATCGCCGCCCGCGGCGTCGACCCGGCGGACATCGACCGCATCGAACTGGGCGCCCCGACCGCGGTCCTGCGCACCATCGGCGAACCGAGGGAGGCGAAGATCGCGCCCGAGTCGGGTTACCACGCCGCGTTCTCCGGCCCCTACACGGTAGCCGCGGGCCTGCTGGGCGGCGGCGGCCTCGGCGTCTTCCACGAAGACTTCACCGACGAGGCGGCCGCGGACCCCGCACGGCTGGCCCTGGCCGCCAAGGTCACCTGCGTCCCCGACGCGCGTTGTGACGAGATCTTCCCGCACCAGTTCCCGGCGGTCCTCCGGGTCTGGCTGCGCGATGGCAGCCTGCTGGAAGAACGCGTCCACGCCAACCGCGGGGGCAGCGGAAACCCCCTGTCGAACGAGGAACTGGCGACGAAGTTCCGCCTCAACGCCACCCGCACTGTCGACCCCACCCGCGCCACGCGAATCGCCGAACTGGCCTTGGGCTTGTCCGAACTGGACGACCTTTCGATGCTGACGCGCGAACTCACCCCCTGACACCCTCCGGGATGACCTGTCGCTTCGGCGCGCCGGTACAGCCCTGGCCGACCAACGAGACGGCCGGGGTGCCACCTCGGCGGAGCCAAGGTTGCCTACAGTGGCTCGGGTCGGCTGGTGTACGTCTGATTGGCCGGGGTGGTGATCGTCAACGTGCCATCGGGGGCGACTTGGTGGTGCCAGCCGGGGACATCGCGGAGTTTGTGGTCGGCTCGGCACAACCCGACGAGAGTGGTCGCGCCGGTGGGACATCCGTCTTTCCAACCTCGGCCGCGACTGTCGCAGTGATCAAGGTCGCCGAACTGGGCCGGACGGGTACAACCGGGACGACGACATTCGCGATCCCGGACTCGCACCAGCTCATCCAGCCCAGCCCGAGGCCGGTAACGGCGGCGGCCAAGTTCCATAACCTGCCCATCCACCGGATCAGTGATAATTCGCTGGAAGACAGTGCCAGGGTGAGCGGCGATGTCGCGGGCAAGCGACGCCGGGATCGGCCCGTGCCCCGCCAGCTCGGCGGGTTCATTGCGGAGACCGGCGTAGGTGAGGGCATCCAGATACAGATACACGTGGGCCTTCACCTCACCACCGAACTGCTTGCCCACCAGCATGTCCAGAGCCACGTCGGCACGCAGCTGGTCCAGGGTGCGGGTCTCGTCAGCAGTCTTCAACAGACGAGCTTGGCGATCCACGCACACATACGCCGCGACGGCCTTCTCCACCGGCGCGTTCTCCAGGGACAACCCAGCCACGCCAGCAACACCGTGATGCAGCTGGAGACCACGGTCTTCGCGTGGGCTGCGGGCGCGTTCCTCGAAACCTTCAGGATCAGCGCGAGCCGCCGCCGAAGTTGCCGAGCGGCGGGCCTGGGTCGGGTTCTTGTCGACAAGGCGACCGGACATGACCTCATCAACCACCGCCGCCTTGTCGTCAGCCAGCCAGGCCGCCGCGTCATTCACGGCGACCGCCGAGGCCATCGGCACAGCCCCAGCCTCCACCAACCCCAGCACAGCCGGGAAGCGATCAACCAAGCCCTCCGCATGGCCGATCAGCGCGTGGGCCTTGTACTTGGTCATACACAACGCCATGGACAATTCCTCCGCCACTCCGCGCCGAACCGACGCCGAGCGAGCAAAGGAAACCACCTGCCGGACCAACCGAGCCTCAAGCCGGGCAATCTCCGCAGCAGTGGATTTCAAATCAAGGAGGATCTCCCCCTCAGAAGATTCCATACCACATCATACCACACATACGTTCGAAACGAAACGGTGAATACAAAAGCCGACCACGAAGCCCACCCACACCTCCCCCATCCCCGATACAAAGCCAAAACACGGCGAGGGCCAGCTTGTCAAGGTACTCTTCCCAGCCTTGACAAGCTGGCCCTCGCCGTAGTCACAATCAAAAATCGGGGTGGCTCCACCCCGATCACCCCATACAGTGACCCCCATGCTCGATGTGATCATTGCCGGAGCTGGGCCGACCGGGGCCATGCTGGCCGCCGAACTCCGGCGCCATGGCGTAAGTACGCTGCTCCTGGAGAAGGAAACCCAGCCCGTCTCGTTCGTCCGGATTGTCAGTCTCCACGTGCGCAGCCTCGAGCTGCTGGCGATGCGCGGCCTGCTCGGCCGGTTCCTCGAACGCGGCCGGAAACGCCCGGTCGGCGGCATCTTCGCAGCCATCCCCAAGCCCGCACCCGCCTCCCTCGGTGACGCCTACCTGCTCGGCATCCCACAACCAGTCGTCGAGCAGTTGCTCGAAGCACACGCGCTCGACCTCGGCGCCGAGGTCCGGCGCGGCTGCGCGGTCACCGGGGTCGAACAAAACAAGGATGGCGTGACCGTCCAACTCTCCACCGGCGAACAACTCCGATCCCGTTACCTCGTCGGCTGCGACGGCGCCCGTAGCACGGTGCGCAAAAAACTCGGCGTCAACTTCCCCGGTGAGCCCTCCCGAACCGAAACGCTGATGGGCGAAATAAAGGCAACCGCATCACCCGAGGAAATCGCCAGCAAAACCGCAAACATCACACACCAGCGATTCTGGATCCGGCCTTTCGGCGAAAACACCTACAGCGTCCTGGTCCCCGCCGCGGAAGTCACCGACCGCGCCGAACCACCCACCCTAGACGACTTCAAAAAGCAACTCCGGACCATCGCCGGAACGGATTTCGGCCTGCATTCCCCGCGCTGGCTGTCCCGTTTCGGGGACGCCACCCGGCTGGCCGAACGCTATCGGGTCGGCCGGGTCCTGCTGGCGGGCGACGCCGCGCACATCCATCCGCCCGCCGGCGGCCAGGGCCTGAACCTCGGCCTTCAGGACGCCGTCAACCTCGGCTGGAAGCTGGCCGCGCAACTCCAGGGCTGGGCACCGGACGGCCTGCTCGACACCTACCAGGACGAACGCCGCCCGGTCGCCGAAGACGTCCTGAGCAACACGCGCGCCCAAGTCGAACTGTCCTCCCCCGAACCAGGCCCGCGGGCGATGCGCGAACTGCTCACCGAGCTGATGGACTTCGAGGACGTGAACCAGTACCTGATCGAGAAGATCACCGCCATCGGCATCCGCTACAACTTCGGCAATGGCCCAGACCTGCTCGGCCGCCGGCTGCCCGACCTCGACCTACACCACGGCCGCCTCTACGACCAGCTCCACCAAGGCCGCGGCCTGGTGCTCGACCGCACCGGACGGCTGACCGTCGACGGCTGGCCCGACCGCGTCGACCTCATCACCGACCCCGCCGCCGCACTGGACGCCCCGGCCCTCCTGCTCCGCCCCGACGGTTACGTCGCCTGGATCGGCGACAACCAGCACGACCTGAACGACCACCTCACCCGCTGGTTCGGCAAGCCACGCACCTAAGGCGCGTTTCCTAAGCCACCTGCCGCAGCCCACCCCAGGAGAACCCCTCCGCCACCTCCACCGGTGTGGGCAGCGCCGCGATCTCCCGCGCCACCGCCTCCGCCGCGGGCCGGTACCGGTCGCTCTCCAGGATCTCCGCGCACCGGGCCGCGATCGCCGCCGGTTCGACCTCCTGGGGCAGCATCCGCACCCCGGCACCGGCCCGCAGCACCGCGTCGGCGTTGTCGAACTGGTCGTCGAAGACCGGCAGCACCAGCTGCGGCAGCCCGGCTTCCAGCGCGGTCAGCGAAGTCCCTTGTCCCCCATGGTGAATGGCCACGTCACAAGCCGGGAACACCTGCGACAGCGCCAATCGCCCCGCGTGCCGCACCTCCGGCGGCAACGGCGGCCAGCTCGCCGCGATCCGGTCCTCGATCGCGACGACCACCTCCGCGCCCAGCCCGCACAACGCGCGCACGATCTCCACCGCGCCGTGCGCGACCTGGCTGCTTCCGTTGCGCGGCACCACGGTTCCCAGTGTCAGGCAGATCCGCGGCCGGTGGCGGGGACGCATCACCCAGTCCGGCACGCGGGCTTCCCCGTTGTACGACAGCGGGCGGAGCCCGTCGTGCCCCGCCGCGTACGGCTTGCGCAGCGACGGCGGCCACGGGTTGAGCCGCCGTCCCGGTTCCGGCGGCTCGGGCAGCCCGCGCTTGGCCAGTTCGACCACCGCGCCCATCCGGTACTCCGGCAGTTCCGCCACCCCCCAGTGCAGTTCCACCTGCGGCAGCCCGAGTTTCGCCGCCACCAGCGGCCCGGCGAACTCGGCGCGCTCGCTGAGCACCAGATCGGCCTTCCACAGCCGCGCGACCGCGGTCAGCCCCGGCAAGTTCCGCGCGGCCATCCGCCCGAACACCCGGCCGTGCGCCAGTCGCTGCGCGATGACCCCGGCTTCGGGATTGTCGTCGGCGCTCACGTCGTCGAACCGCTCCCCCGGCCCGGTCGACACCGCGGGCAGGCCGGAGGCCAACACCGTCGGCAGGAACTCCGCCGCGCACGCCACCAGCACCTCGTGCCCCGCCGCGCGGACCGCCCAGGCGAGCGGAACCAGCGGGAAGAAGTGCCCCGGCAACGCCACCGTCGTGACCAGGATCCGCACCGGATCTTCTCCTTCCGCCGGGGTGCTCTGCCGCTCACCACGGTGTCAGGAGAGCACCACCGCGGTCGTCTCCCGGCGTGCGAAACCCGGACAGGCGCGTGCCCCCGGGGCGGGAGGCCCCGGGGGCGCGGTCCACTCGGGAAGATCAGGTCAGCGAAGCGCCATACGCGTTCAGCGCCTCCACGACCGGCTGGAAGTAGGAGTTCCCGCCGCCCATGCCGGAGGTGATGCCGAGGCCGACGCTGCCGGAGAACAGGCAGCCGCCCGAGTCACCGGGGTTGACCGCGGCGCTGGTCTGCACGGTCTGGTAGACCGGGCCCTCCTGGTAGTTGACCGTGACGTTGGTGGCCTCGACCACGCCGCAGGTCAGCCGGGTGGTGCTGCCGCTCTTGCAGATCTGCTGCCCGACCCGGGCGTTCGCGGCGGAGCTGATCCGCTGGGTGGAGCCGTTCCACAGGGTCACCGCGCCCGGGCCGCTGCCGGTGGTGTTGCGGATCAGGCCGTAGTCGTTGGTCGGGAAGCTCGCGCCCACCGACGGGCCGACGTTCCACTGCGACACCGCGCGCGTGCAGTGCCCGGCGTCGATGATGTGCAGCTGGCCGCCGCGGGTGACGTTGAACCCGGCCGAGCAGCGGGTGCCGCCGCCGGTGATCGCCTCACCGTTGTAGATGGCCTTGCTCATCGTGCCCGTGGTGTGCTCCACGCGCACGGCGTCGCCGAGCGTGCCCGCCTTCGCCAGCAGCGCTTCCGCGCCGACGGCCTGGTCCGACACGGTCAGCACGACCTGGTTGGCCTTCTCGTCGGTCCCGATCGTGGTGTGCGGGACGGCGGGCAGCGCCTCCAGCGCGGCGCGCGCGGAGTCCAGCTGGGACATGGAGAACTTGACCACGTTCGCGGTGGCACCGGCGCGCTGCGCCTCGGCGGCACCGGCCGCGTCGAGCACGTTGACCACCGGCAGGCCGGCGGCGTCGAGGTAACCACCGGCGTGGCGGCCGGCCAGCGCCGACTCGACCCGGTCGAGGGTGCGGGCGCTGGCGTCCTGCACGCGCAGCACCTGCTCGGCCTGCGCGGAGCTGACCCCGAGGCTCGAGGTGATCGAGGAGACCGCGGCGTTCTGCACCACGGTCGAATAGCCTTCGACGGCGGCCGAGGCCGGGGCGCCGCTGAACAGGGCGGTGGCGCCCGCCAGCACGGCGATGGCGGCGGGGGTGCGCCGCAGGGACTTCTTGGACATGACCGGCAACTCACTTTCGGCAGGGAAGTGGGTCGGGGAGACACCGGTGACAACCGGCCTACGAAGAGTGACCCAGAACACCCCCGGCCGTCACCTACTTTCGTTCGTTCAGAACAAAATTAGGTACTGGTTGGACATTTACTGAGTAATGCCCGCTGGTAAGCACGGATCAACGGTCACCGCCGCAGGCAGCGGAAGCTCTGCGGCGGGACCCCGGTGTGCTTGCGGAAGATCCGGCTGAAGTAGGCGCGGTCGTGGAAGCCGACCTGCCGCGCGATGGCCTGGATGCTGTCGCCGGTCTCCTGCAGCCGCTGCTTCGCCCGCGCGATGCGCAACCGGGTCAGATACTCCCACGGCGAGACGCCCAGTTCGCGGTGGAACCGGCGGCTGAGGTAGTCCTCGCTCATCTCGGCCGCCTTCGCCACCTGCCGCCGGGTGATCTGGTGCTGGTAGTTCTGGTGCAGGTAGACCACCGCGCGCGCGACCTCCTGGCGGTTCGGCGGGCGGCGGCCGGGGTCGAGCAGCCGCCGCAGCAGGGTGATCGTCTCGGCGTCGGAGAGGATTCCCTTGCCCAGCAACACCGTGCGCGCGTGCGGGGCCGCCCGGCGGACGTCGTCGTAACACAGTTCGTCACCGCCGAGCACCAGCGCGGGCAGGTCGCTGAGCCGGGCGTCGCCGTGCAGCCGCTCCAGCACGTCGAACGCGTCCATGTCCCGCAGCTGCCTGGCCAGGATGAGCAGGTTCGGCACGTCGTGCCCGATCAGCGACAACGCGGTGGCGCCGTCCGGCGCGGTCAGCGCCAGGTGCCCGGGGTGGAGCTGGGCGATCAGCTGCTGCGTGCCCGCCTGCGCCCGCGGGTCGGGATCGGCGATCACCGCCAGCCCGGCCAGTTCGACCGGCCGCACGGCGGTGATCACCTCACGCAGGTCGCGGCCGTGCCCGGCGGCGTAGGCGAGGAACGGGGTGCGCGCCAGTTTCGGGTGGTCGTGGAGCTGGCGCAGCACCGCCCAGTGCTCCGGCCGCAGCGCAGCGGTGTCCCAGGCGACCGCCGCCGGGCGGTTCTCGTCGACCACCGCGGCCACGTCGTCGCCCGTGCCCAGCTTCAGCACCGACAGCCCCGCGAGCCCGGCCGCCGCGACGGCTTCCTCGGCGGCCGGGCCGTCCGCCACGCACAGCAGCGAATCGGCCGCGTCGTCCGGCAGCGCGCGCCCCTGCGGCCCCGGCAACGGCAGGAACAGGTGGAAGGTGCCGCCCGCGGAACCGGTTTCGAACCGCAGTGAGCCGTGGTGCAGCGCGATCAGCCGACGAGCGATCGACAGGCCCAGCCCGCCCCTCGGGGTGCCGGTGCCCTGATAGCTGATCCGGATGCGCAGGTGCGGCGGCAGCACGTCGGCCTCCACGGTCCGCCGGGCACGCGGCCCGAGGCTGCGGCGGAGCGTGAGCAGCGCCTGCCGCAGCCGCTGCCCGTCGGCCTCGATCAGCGGCAGCCTGCCCAGTCCGCACTCCCCGAACACCTCGGCGAGCGGTGCCCGCGGATCGATCAGCCCGGCGTGCAGCTTGAGCGAGTCGAGTTCGGCGTCGGCCAGTTCCAGCAGGTCGCCGAGCACCCCGAGCTGGTACTCCGCCCCGGCGGTGATCCGGTTCAGCAGGTCGGCCACCGGCCTCGGCGGGCCGGCGGCCAGCGCGCCAGCGGCGTCGGAGAGGATCGCCTCGACCGGTGCCCGCAGTTCCTCGGCCATCTTGCCCAGCAGGCTCGTCTTCACGCTGTCGGCCTCTTCTGCGGCTTCGACCTCGCGGAACAGCCGGATGTCCTGCACGGCCGAGCTGATCTGCTCGCCGAGCGCGCGGTAGAAGCCGCCGTCCGGCGGGCCCGCCTCGAACAGGCCGATGCCGAGCGGCTCGTCACGCACCTGCAGCGGGACCGCGATCCAGGTGCTGCGGCGGTCGCGGTGCAGCACGTCGGACCGGGTGAGCGCGGTGGCCGGGCCGATCGACAGCTTCCAGTCCCCGACGCCGAGTTGCGGGAGCTGGCGGGCGAGCACCCCGGTCAGGTCCCGTTCGTCCACAACGGACGACAGCGCCACGCCGGTTTCCCGCAGTCGCTGCGCCCGCTGGTCGGCTTGCCAGCGCTCGTATTCGAGCAGCCGCCGCGCGTTCCCGGCCACCGCGAGCCGCGCCCGGGTCACCAGTTCCGCGCCGGACTCGCCGCCCAGGGCAAGCAGGATCTCGTCCCAGGCGTCGGCGTCGCCGCCCTCGGCCATTTGTGCTGCCATGGCGGGAAAATCGGCGGGTTCCCCGGCCAGTGCCGCTTCGAACTCGGCCCGCAGCCGCCTCCCGGTCTCCGCCGGAATCCCGTGTTTCCGCAGGGTGGCGGGAAATCCGGCGCATTCCCGTGCCTCCGGCTGCTCACCGGCGCACCCGCACGACCGCCGCAGCACCAGTTCCGCCACCGGCGCCGACCGGCCGCGTGCCGGATCACCGCCGAGCCGGGACAGCAGGGTTTCCACCGCCAGCCTGCCCAGTTCGGCGAACGGCATGGACACCGAGGTCAGCGGCGGTGCGCAGAACCGGGCCTCGGGCGAGTCGTTGAACCCGATCACCGCCACGTCCTCGGGCACCCGCACCCCGCGCTCGGTGAGCACCGCGATCGCTTCGGCCGCCAGGAAATCGCTGCACGCCACCAAACCGGTGAAGTCGCGGCCGGGCTCCAGTCCGCGCGCGTCCAGCAGCACCCGCATCGCCGCGGCACCGGCGTCCCGGCGGAACTCCACCGGGGGCGACACCAGCGCGCGATCGGCCCGGATCTTGTAGCGGCCGAGCGTGTCGTGGTAGGCACGCAGCCGGTCCGCGGTCACCGGGTTGCGCACCGGGCCCTGCAGGAAGGCCAGCTCACGGCGGTCGTGCACGCCGATCAGGTGGTCGATGGCCTTGCACATGCCCTGGTAGCTGTCCAGGGTCAGCGGCCGGTGGGCGCCGACCGCGCCGTTGAGGCAGACCATCGGCACCCGGCCGAACCGGCGCTCGAACCGCTCGGCGCGCGGGTGCCGCTCGGGCAGGCCGAGCGCGGAAGCCCAGCAGATCAGCCCGTCCACCAGGCCCGGGGTGACCAGGTGGTAGACCGCGTTGGCCGGCTGCTCGGCGGTGCCGATCTCACCGCCGGGGAAGCAGATCAGGTCCACGTCGTGGCGCCGGGCCGCGGCCAGCACGCCCGAGAAGACCGCGGGCGCCACGCCCAGCTCGATGTTGGCCGTGACCAGGCCGATCGCCCGGCGGTATCCGGTCATGCTCGCCTCGCTCGTCTACGCTGACAAAGCTGTGGTCGCGGGCAGTAACTGTTTCGGTGACTGCCTGAAACCTAACGGCGGCGGATCTGGACTACCAGGGGCAGAACGGGTGTTAACGATAACACCGAAACGGGCCCCGGGATTTCCGGGGCCCTCGGCTGAACCGGTTCAGCCGACCTTTCCGGTACCGGCACCCCCCTGCACGGCGGATTTCACCGAGGAGGCCGGGTCCAGGCTGTACGAGTACGGAATGGCCCGCACCGAACCGCCCTGGTCACCCGAGCCGGAATTGACGAAGTGGTTGTTCCGCGCGACCAGCGAACCGGCGGGCGAGCTGCCCTCACCGCGGTGGAACGGGTCCTCGGTGTTCTCGAAGTAGTTGCCCTCGACGAGCACACCGGCTTCCATGGTGGACGCGACACCGTAGTCGGTCACGCCGCCGTAGTAGTTGTTGTACACGTGCACCGGGTTGCCGAAGCGCACGCGCGGGTGGCGCTGCCCGGTGCCGTCGAACCAGTTGTGGTGGTAGCTGACCCGCAGGTGGTCGCGGTCCTGGCTGCCGTTGCCGTCGCTGTGCCCGAGCAGCATGGTCTTGTCGTGGGAGGTGAACTTGTTCCACGACACGGTCACGTAGTCCGAAGCGCGCTTGATGTCGACCGCGCCGTCGTAACCGTCGGAGAAGGTGTTGTGGTCGATCCAGATCTTGGTCGAGGCGTCGGTGACGTTGATGGCGTCATCGGACCAGTTGCGGAAGTTCAGGTTCTGGATGATCACGTTCGTGGCGCTGTCCACGTCGAGCCCGCCGCCGGTGATGGTGGCGCCGGAACCGACGCCGATCAGCGTCTTGTTCGACCTGACGTCCTGCATCCCGCTGATCGAGATGGTCCCGCTGATCCTGATCACCGCCGGGCTGCTCGACTGCATCGCGCTGATCAGCGCCGAAGCGGTGGTCACGGTGACCGCCGGGGTGCTGCCACCGCCGGTGGTGCCCGCGGCGAACCCGGTGGGCGTGCCGGCGGCCGCCGCGGGGCCCGCGGTGGCCACCGTGAGCGCCGCGGCCGTGGCGGCCACGGTGAGCAGGCCGGGCAGGATTCGCCCGGCGAACGATCTGCGCATGAGTTGACTCCTTGATTCGTTGTCCCGCCCCTCGATTCCCCACGTTAGGCAGCCGGATGTGGAGAATCACGAACAACGGGTGGAATATGCGGGGTTCAGCCGGTGCGCTGCTGGTATTCGGTCTGCGCCTTGCCCAGTTTCGCGGCCAGCTCGGTGAGGAAGTCCTTTGCGGACAGTTCACCGAGCAGCACCTTCTGGAAGCCGGGCTCGGCCTCGGTTTTGGTGATGGAGTTGAACTCCGGCAGGTGGTAGGGCATCTGGACCACGGTGGTGGACGGTTCGGTGAGCACCTTCGCCAGTTCCACCGCCGGCTGCGGTTTCGCCGGATCGCTCGGCGCCACCGCGGTGTTCACCGGCAGCACCCCGGTCCGCTCGGCCCAGTAGGTGTTCATCGCCGGGCTCGCGGCGAATTCGGCGAACTTGAACGCGGCGTCGGCGTGCTCGCCCTGGCTGAACACACCGAGCCCGGTGGTCGGGTGCGAGAGCACCGCCCTGGTCCCGTCGGCGGCCTTCGGCACCGGCAGCGCCACCACCTTGTCCGCGCCGAGCGCCTTCACCTGGTCCTGGTAGGACCCGACGTTGTGCTGCATGACGCCGATGTTGCCGCCGCCGAACTGGGCGACCATCTTCGCGTAGTCGTTGGTCAGGTCGGCTTCCGGCGTGAACCGCTTGTACAGCCCGGCGAGCCGTTCCAGCGCGGCCACGTTGCGCGGGTCGTCGATGGTGGACCGGCCGTCCGGCTCGAACATCCGCGTGATGCCCGACTGCCCGTAGACCACCTCGAGCATCTGCGCGATCGACCCGGCACCACCGCGAATGGTGAAGCCGTACCGGTTCTGCCCGGGCACGGTGAGCCGTTCGATTGCGGTGAACAACTGGTCCCAGGTCTGCGGTTCGGGCAGCCCGGCTTCGGCGAGCCAGTCCTTGCGTGCCCAGAACACCCCGGTGTTGGTGGAGATCGGCAGCAGGTACAGCTTGCCGTCCGGCACGGTTTTCCGCACCGTGTCGACGATCCGCTCGTTCAGCTGGCCCGCCAGCGGGCTGGCGGCGAACCGCTCGTCCACCGACTCCAGCGCACGCTGCGGCACCAGGTTCGCCAGCATCGCCGTGGTCACCCCGCCCACGTCGGGCAGGCCGCCACCGGCCACCGCGGTGTCGTACTTCTGCTGGGCCTGCGCGATCGGGATGCCGACGTACTCCACCTTGATGGTGGGATGGGCCTTCTCGAACTCGGCGATGATGTGCTGCCAGACCGGGGTGCGTGCCGGGCCGCCGTTGTCGTCCCAGAAGGTGATCGTGGTGGTCCCGTCCGCGGCGCCGGGACCGCAGGCGGCGGCCGGGATCGCGGTGGCGGCGGCCAGCAGCAGTGCCGCGGCCGTCCGCCACGGGCTTCGGAGCCTGCCCATCTCGATACCTACCTTTCGCTCGTCCGGCGGATCAGCGCGGCCGCGGTCCGGCGGTCGAGCCGCCCGTCGGCCACCACGGTGCGGATCCGCCTGGTCACCGATCCGCTGCTCAGCGGGCGTTCCCAGGCCAGGCCCGGCCCGATGCCGGGGTAGTCGCGTTCCCTGGCGAACCAGCGGTCGCGTGCCGGGCCGCACTGGGTGAACACCAGCGTCCAGTCCCGGCCCGACGGCGAGGTGCCGGACAGCCCGACCCAGTCGGCGGCGGCACCGTTGACCGCGTCCTCCCCGTCTGCTTCGGCGGTGAACACGCGGCGGCGCGTCGAGGAAGCCGGGGCACGCCAGAAAAAACCGCCGTACCCGGCACCCGCGCGGCCCTTGGTGTGGGAACTGCGGATGCGCAGCGGCGCGCGGTCGATCCCGTCGAGCCGGAAGGTGAAGTCCAGTTCCCAGCAGCCGGGCAGCCGCGAA
This sequence comes from Amycolatopsis albispora, assembly GCF_003312875.1. Taxonomy (NCBI): domain Bacteria; kingdom Bacillati; phylum Actinomycetota; class Actinomycetes; order Pseudonocardiales; family Pseudonocardiaceae; genus Amycolatopsis; species Amycolatopsis albispora. The sequence continues at coordinate 33,883 of NZ_CP015163.1, read as the reverse complement.
GGCTGGTGCCGGCGGGCGATCACCGTGCGCCGCTCGCGGGCCACCGTCCGGCCGCCGGCGTCCACCCAGTCCAGCAGTTCGGTGAACCCGCCGGATTCACGCCGGGTGAACCGCAGGTGCCGCTGGCTGCCGTGGTCGCCGAGCCAGCGCGGGCCCTGGCCCTGGACGAAGGTGCGGCCGCCCCAGAAGTTCGTTCCATCCACATCGGACACCGCGAGCCCGACGCCGAGGTGGTGCGGGTGGTCGGCGGGCGCGGTCTCGCTGACCTCGGTCCCGGCGAGCGTGCGCACCGAGTACAGGAAGGGGCGCGGGGCCACGGATTCGGGCAGGCCGTCGGTGTACCAGCGGTACACGGCCACGTCGCGGTCCCCGGCCCGCAGCACCTGCTCGGCGGGCGCCCACGGCACTTCGAGTTCGGAGAACAACGCCAGGTCCTCCGCGCTGCGGCGGGTCAGCCGCTCGATCCCGGCCAGCACCCGCCCGCCGTTCTGCCCGGCCAGGTGCACCGGCGAGATCGGCCGCGGCTCGGCGGCACGCCGGACCGCGTCGACCACCCGCATGAACGCGCCGGTGCGGTGCAACGGGACCAGCAGCTCGGCACCGGTCCGGATGTGCGCGACCAGGTTCTCCAGCAGGTCGGTCCGCGGATGCCGGGTGACCTCGTCCGGCGCGCCGTGGCGGCGCAGGCACACCTCGTCGGTGGTGTAGGTCAGCTCGGCCTGCCCGTGCTCACCGTGCACCACCACCGCGGGCTCGTGACGGCGTTCCGCGCACATCGAGACCGCGACGGTGATCACCGTGCCCCCGGCCACCCGCAACCGGACGCACGAGGTGTCGTCGGCTTCGATCGGGTTGGCCCGGTACAGCTCCACGTCGATCTCGCGCAGCGACCCGGGTTCCTCGGCACCGGCCAGTGACAACGCGCTCGCCACCGCGTGCGCGAACGGATTGGTCAACGCGCCGTCGGTCACCGCGATGCCGTTGAGCCGCCGCTTTCCCGCCCACGGCGCGCGTTCGAAGTAGGCCGACGGACGGGCCCACGCCCCGGCGACACCGATCCCGCGCACCGCGCCGAGCCCGTTCCCGGCGAGCAGGTCACGCAGGTACGGCAACGCGGCCGAACCGAGGCTCTGGAACCCGACCTGGCAGGCGAGCCCGGTCGCAGTGACCACTTCGGACAGTCGCGTGTAATCGGCGAAACTCCCGGCTGGCGGCTTTTCCAGCAACAAGTGCGCCCCGGCACGCAACGCTTCGGCGCCCAGCTCGGCGTGCGTGTGGATCGGCGTGGCCAGGATGACCAGCTCGGCGCCGGTGCGCCGGACCAGCGGGCCGAGCCTGCCCGCCTGCTCCGGCTTGCCGAACCCGGCCAGCTGCGCGGCGTCCACCGGGCGCGTGTCGCACACCCCGGCCAGCCGCACCGCGCCCCGGCTCGCCAGCCGGCGCAGGTTGTCCAGATGCCACCGGCCGTGCCCGTGCACCCCGGCCAGCACCACCCGCACCGGTTCCACGCTCATCCCTTCACCGCGCCCGCCGACAGGCCCTGCACCAGGTAGCGCTGCACCACCGCGAACACCAGCACCACCGGCAGCGCGGCCACCACGCCACCGGCGGCGAGCGCGCCGAAGTCCACGCTGAACTCGCCGAGGGTGAACGCCAGCCCGACCGGCACGGTGAACTTGTCCTGGTCGCTGACGAACATCAACGCGAACAGGAAGTTGTTCCAGCTGTGGATGAACGCGAAAGAGCCGACCGCGACCAGCCCCGGCCGCAGCAACGGCAGCACCACGGCGAAGAAGGCACGCAGCCGCGTGCACCCGTCGGCCTGCGCGGCCTCTTCGAGTTCCACTGGGATGCTCGCGATGAAACCGCTGATCAGCACCAGTGAAAGTGGCAGCTGGAACACCGTCTCGGCGATCACCAGGCTGCTCAGGCTGTTCACCAGGCCCAGCGTGCGGAAGATCTCGAACAGCGGGATCAGCATCATCGCGCCGGGGATGAACTGGCTGCACAGCAGCGAAACCAGGAACACGCGCCTGCCGCGGAACCGGAAGCGGGCCAGCGCGTACCCGCCGGGCAGCGCGATCGCCGTGGTCGCCACCAGCGACGCCACCCCGACCAGGAAGCTGTTCTGGAAGAACACGCCGAAGCCCATGCCGGTCCAGACCGTCTCGAAGTTCTCCAGCGAGATCGGCCACGGCACCAGCGACGAGGACCCGCGCGGACGCACCGCGAAGACCACCATCCAGTAGAACGGCACCAGCGTGAACAGCAGGTACAACCCCAGCGGAAGATAGATCTCCCACCGGGGTTTCCTGGCTTTCCGGACCGGCGGCGCGGGCGGCGGTGCCGCCGGGGCCACGGGGGCCATTTCCGTTGTGCTCATCGATTCACCCCCCACCTGCCGAGGCGCAGGTAGAGAATCGAGAAGAAGGTCAGGATCACGAAGCCCGCCATGGTCAGGGCGGAGCCGTAGCCGAAGTCGTGGGACTGCGCCGCCGTGGCGGCCACGTACAGCGGCAGCGTGGTGGTCTGGTGCGCCGGTCCGCCGCCGGTGAGCGTGTAGAGGAGGTCGACGTTGTTGAACTCCCAGACCGCGCGCAGCAGGGTGGCGAGGATGATGGTGTCGCGCAGGTGCGGGAGCGTGATGTGCAGGAAGCGGCGGGCGCGCCCGGCCCCGTCCACCGACGCGGCTTCGTAGAGGTCCTTCGGCACGCCCTGGAGGTCGGCGAGCAGCAGGATGGCGAAGAACGGCACCCCGCGCCACAGCTCGGCGAGCACGGCCGCGGAGAAGACGGTGCCGGGGTCGGCCAGTGGTGCCGCGCCGTAGTCCATCAGCCCGAGGTCGGCGAGGTAGCGGGACAGCCCGGTGGTCGGGTTGTAGAGCAGCACCCAGATCCCGGTGGTGAGCACCCCGGACACGGCCCACGGCGAAAACACCAGCGCCCGCGCCACCGCCCGCCCGACGAAGGTCTCGTTCACGATCAACGCCAGCGCCAGCCCCAGCACGAATTGCAACGCGACCTCGACGAACACCCATTTCGCGGTGAACGCGAGGCTCTGCCAGAACAGCGGGTCGGCGGTGAGCATCCGGGTGAAGTTGTCCAGCCCGGCGAACCCGTCGAGCCACGGTTTGCTCAGCTGGCGGTGCTGGAGGCTGTAGTAGACGACGCTGGCCACCGGGTAGACCAGGAAGGCCAGCATCGCCAGCACCGCGGGCGCGATGAGCAGATAGGGCGTCCGGGAGTCGCGACGGCGGCGGCGTTTGCGCTCCCCCAGTGCCACCATCCGTTACTCCGTTCACCGCCGGACCGGCCTGAGACTACGGACTCGCGGTTGGACAATGACGGACCGAATGTGGACTTTCCCGACCGTCTGCCGCTACAACGGCTCGGGGCGGCTGGTGTAGGTCTGGTTGGCCGGTGTGGTGATCGTCAAGGTGCCATCGGGAGCGACCTCGTGCTGCCATCCGGGCAGGTCACGCAACTTGTGGTCGGCCCGGCACAACCCGACCAGCGTGGTCGCGCCGGTGGGACATCCGTCTTTCCAACCTCGGCCGCGACTATCGCAATGATCAAGATCGCCGAACTGGGCCGGACGGGTACAACCGGGACGACGACATTCGCGATCCCGGACTCGCACCAGCTCATCCAGCCCAGCCCGAGGCCGATACTTCCGGCGGCCGAGTTCCACAACTTGTCCGGTGGTGGGATCAGTGATAATGCGCTGGAAGACCGTGCCAGGGTGGGCGGCGATGTCGCGGGCAAGCGACGCCGGGATCGGTCCGTGCCCGGCCAGCTCGGCGGGTTCATTGCGGAGCCCGGCGTAGGTGAGAGCATCCAGATACAGATACACGTGGGCCTTCACCTCACCACCGAACTGCTTGCCCACCAGCATGTCCAGTGCCACGTCGGCACGCAGTTGGTCCAGGGTGCGGGTCTCGTCCGCAGTCTTCAACAAACGAGCTTGGCGATCGACGCACACATACGCCGCCACCGCCTTCTCGACAGGAGCGTTTTCGAGAGAGAGGCCAGCCACGCCAGCAGTCCCGTGGTGCAGATGGAGACCACGATCCTCACGAGGCCTACGAGCACGCTCCTCAAAACCTTCCGGGTCAGCACGAGCCGCCGCCGAAGTCGCCGATCGGCGAGCCGCCGTCGGATTCTTCCCCTCAAGACGACCGGCCATCACCTCATCAACCACCGCCGCCTTGTCGTCGGCCAGCCAGGCCGCCGCGTCATTCACCGCCACCGCCGAGGCCATCGGCACAGCCCCAGCCTCCACCAACCCCAGCACAGCCGGGAAGCGATCAACCAAGCCCTCCGCATGGGCGATCAACGCGTGGGCCTTGAACTTGGTCATGCACAACGCCATAGACAACTCCTCGGCCACTCCGCGCTTCATCGAAAAAGCTCGGGTGAACGAGACCACCTGCCTGACCAACCGAGCCTCAAGCCGGGCAATCTCCGCAGCAGTGGATTTCAAATCAAGGAGGATCTCCCCCTCAGAAGATTCCATACCACATCATACCACACATACGTTCGAAAGGAAACGGTGAATACAAAAGCCGACCACGAAGCCCACCCACACCTCCCCCATCCCCGATACAAAGCCAAAACACGGCGAGGGCCAGCTTGTCAAGGTACTCTTCCCAGCCTTGACAAGCTGGCCCTCGCCGTAGTCACAATCAAAATTCGGGGATGGCCCCCAACCATTCATCAAACGTAGTCGATTCCACCCGCGCCCCTTCCCCCGGCAACAAAACCTCCCCCGCCATCGAAACCCCGAAAACCCCATCCCACCCCGGCACCAACCGCACCTCCCGCCCCCGAGCCCGCAGAGTCCGCCGCGCCATGTCCACCAGGTCCTGCCGCTCCGGCCCAGCCACGTCGGCATACCGGCCCTTCGGCTCCCCGGCCGCGATCTCCGCCAAAACCGCCGCCACATCGTCCGGCGCGATCGGCTGCACCAGCAACGGCGCGATCGTCGCCACCCCGTCGCGCTCCGTCCACCCCACGACCATCTCCGCGAAATCGTGGAACTGCGTCGCCGGAACGATGGTCCACGGCACCGGCCCACCCGACACCAGCCGCTCCTGCTCCCGCTTCCCCGCGTAGTGCGCGTTCCCCGGCACCTTCGCGATCCCCACGATCGACAGCAGAACGTGGTGCCGCACCCCGGCCTTCGCCTCCGCCGCCAGCAGGTTGCGCGTCGCCGTCCCGAGGTACTCCACCGTCGACGCCTCGTCCATGGGCGGCGAACTGATCGCGTCGACCACCGCCTCCACCCCGGCCAGCGCCTCGTCCAACCCCGCCCCGGTCGACAGGTCGACACCGCGCGACCGACTGATCCGCACCACCTCGTGCCCCTGCCGCTCCAGCACCGCCGCCGTCCGGGCGCCGATGTTCCCCGTCGCCCCGGCCACCGCGATCCGCATGTCCATACCCCTTCCCCAGCGATCAAGCTGCCAGACCACCGCAACCTATCACGGACTTAATGGGTCCACAATATCTACGATAGACTGGAGCCCGTGAAGCTTCCGGTGAGCACCGAATGGGCCCTGCACTGCGCCACCTCGCTGGCGCAGCTCGAACCGGGCGCCAGCGCGTCGACGAACCAGCTCGCCGAGTACTTCGACCTCCCGGCGCCCTACCTGGCCAAGCAGCTCAAGGCGCTCGTCCGCGCCGGGGTCCTGACCGCGTCGACCGGGCCGCGCGGGGGTTTCCGGCTCGCGAAGCCCGCCGCCGAGATCACCCTGCTGGACATCGTCGAAGCGGTCGACGGCGGCTCGTCACCCTACGAATGCCGCGAAATCCGCCAGCAGGGCCGGGGCGCGCTGCCCGCCGAAGACTGCCGGAACACCTGCATTCTCGCCGCGAAAATGGCCGATGCGCACAACGCGTGGCGGCAGACGCTCGCCGGGGAAACCCTCGCCACCATTCTCGACGCGCTACCGCCGACCGCCCCCGCGCGCACCCGGCGCCTCCTGACCGAGCTGCGCTAACTGTCCACTCAGAAAAGCACGCTCGACCTCATTCCCCGCCAGCGCAAAAGCCCGCTCATACGCCTCCGCGGCCTCCGCCACGCGCCCCAGCCTCCGCAGCAAATCGGCCTTCACCGCGGGCAAGTAGTGATACCCAGCCAGCCGCTCGTCACCCTCCAACCGCACAACCTCAGCCAACCCCACCTCCGGCCCGTCCACCATGGACACCGCAACCGCCCGATTCAACGCCACCACCGGCGACGGCCACACTCGAAGCAACTCCCCGTACAGCACCAGAATCTGACTCCAGTCAGTGTCCGCATAGGACGGCGCGTCCGCATGCAACGCCGCAATCGCCGCCTGCAACGCGAACCGGCCGGGCCGCCCACCCCGCAACGCGCCGACCACCAGCCGATCCGCCTCCGCGATCATCGATCGATCCCACACCGACCGGTCCTGTTCGGACAGTCGAACCAACCCGTCCACCCCACCACGCGCACCCCGCCGCGCGTGATTGGCCAGCAACAGCGCGAGCAGGCCAGCGACCTCCCGCTCCCCCGGCAACAACTCGTACAACAACCGTGCCAAATCGACCGCGCGCCCAGCCAGGTCGTCGTCGGTCAACTCCGGCCCAGCTGGCGCCGTGTGCCCGGCGGTGAACGCGAGGTGGATCACCGTGAGCACGGCATCCAGCCGCCCCGGCAGTTCTGCGGCCGACGGCATCCGGAACGGAATGCCCGCGCCGGCGATCTTCTTCTTCGCCCTGGTCAGGCGCGCGGCCATGGTGGTCTCGGCGACCAGGAACGCGTCCGCGATACCGCCCGTGCTCACCCCGCAGACCAGCCGGAGCGTCAGCGCGACCTGCGCCTCCACCGACAACGCGGGGTGACAGCACAGGAAGACCAGCCGCAGCCGATCGTCGCGAGCCGGTTCGGCGGCCTCTTCCGGCACGACCAGCAGGTGCAGTTTGGACCGCAGCGTCTTCGCCCGGCGCAACAGGTCCAGCGCGTTCCGCCGGGCGGCGGTGTTCAGCCAGGCCCCCGGATTCGCCGGGACGCCGTTGCGTTCCCAGTCCGCCAGCGCGGCGGCGTACGCGTCCTGCACGCACTCCTCGGCCAGGCCGAGGTCACGCGTGACGCGCACCGTCGCGGCGAGCACCCCGGCCCACTCGCGACGGTGCGCGTCCGCGACCGCTGCCGCGACACCACTCACGGTTCGAACAACGGCCGCACCTCGACCGCGCCGTCCATGATCGGCAGCAGCTTGCCGATGGCGACCGCGGTGTCGAAGTCCTCGGTCTCCACCACGAAGAACCCGGCGATGACCTCCTTGGTCTCCAGGAACGGCCCGTCGGTGACCAATCCTCCCTTGTGGATGGTCTTGGTCCGCGCGACCGGCTGCAGCCCCTGCTCGTGCACCACCCGCGCGCCCATCGCCTCGATCTGCTCGCCGACGCGGAGATTGGCCTCCATCACCTCGGGCGGGATGTCGGCGACCCCGCCGGGCAGTTCCTTCTCGTAGATCAGGATCGCGTACTGCGGCATCGGCTTCCCCTTCACCAGTTCCCGGTTTCCGGCCCCAGCGCACCGTAGACCGGTTCGCCTGCCCGCGCGTACCGGCCGAGCACCACGCCACCCGCCAGCGTGGCCGACCGGACCAGCCGCAGCCCGGCAGGCGCCGTGCCCTCCCCGAACAACCGCTTGCCCGAGCCGACCAGCACCGGGAAGGTCAGCACCACGAACTCGTCGACCAGGTCGTGCCGCAGCAGCGACTGGACCAGCCCGCAGCTGCCGTGCACCTGGATCTCACCGCCGTCCCCGGCCTTGAGCGCACGCACGGCGTCGGGCAGGTCGCCGGTGAGCAGCGTGGAATTCCGCCACTCCACCGTCTTCAGCGTGCGCGACGCGACGTACTTCGGCATCGGGTTCAGCAGCGAGCCGACCTGGTCGTCGTCGCCGGTCAGCGGCCAGCTCGCGGCGAAGGTCTCGTACGTCCGGCGGCCGAGCAGCAGCGCGCCCGCCCGGCTGGTCAGCGTGGCCATCAGCTCGATGGTGCGCTCGTCCATCAGCGGCGCGACCCACCCGCCGCGGGTGAACCCGCCCTCGGTGTCCTCGTCGGGCCCGCCCGGCGCCTGCATCACCCCGTCCAGCGAGACGAACGTGGTGACCACCAGTTTCCGCATGACTTCCTCCACGGTCGGCGGCGCCCGGCGGGCGCCCTCGATTCCCTCGACGCGCGAGCGCGGGCGGATTCGACAGTGACCGTGATCTCGTCCGAAAGTCGATCTTCACTCGTCCGAATGATTGACGGTGCTGCGCCGTTCGGACACAGTGAACACCTGTCCACTCAACTTACCGGCTGCTGGGGCGTCATGACTTTTCCCGCGCACCAAGGCACCCTCCAACTCGACTCGGCGCTGTTCCCGCTGGGCACGCCCGGCGGCTTCCCGCGCCGCAACCGCACGCACGCCAGGCTGAGCGGGCTGCGGACCCGGGTCACCTGGCCCACCCAGGCCGACCTCGACTGGTACGAGCACAACAACTTCCGCAAGCGCCTGCTCGACCGGCTCTGGCACCTCTGAAAGCTCAGGCCCCTTTCACGAAGTAGAGCACGGTCATCGCCGCGGCCGTGCTCAGCACGATGCCGCGCACCAGCCAGGCGGGCAGGCGCCGCGCCCACTGCGCACCGGCGAACCCGCCCGCGACCGCGCCGCCGAGCATGGTCAGCAGCGGCACCGGGTCGTCGAGCACGTCCGACCCGGCCAGGAACAACACCGTCGCGGTGAGGAACACGGCGGCGAGCTGGGCGACGCGCATCGGATTGCCCGCCGCCGCGTCCAGCCCGAGGCCGATGCTCCACAGCGCGAGCATCAGGATGCCGACCGCACCACCGAAGTAACCGCCGTAAACGCACAGCACGAACTGGCCAAGCAGCACCGCCTTCGCGCTCATCCCGCCCGCCGCGTCCAGCGTGCCGAGGCGGCGCGCGAGCGGGCGTCCGAACGCGAGCACGACCGTGGCGAAGGCGAGCAGCCACGGCACCGCGGCGTCGAACGAGGACGACGGCAGCACCAGCAGCAACCCGGCACCGAGCGCACTCCCGAGCACGCTCATCGAGGTCAGCGCGGGCAGCGAGGTGCCGCCGACCGGGTGGATCTCGCGGCGGTAGACCCAGGCGCTGACCGCCGCGCCCGGCACCAGCGCGACGGTGGTCGCGGCGTTCGCGGTCACCGGCGTGAGCCCGGCGGCGACCAGCGCGGGCAGTGCCACGAAGGTGCCGCCCCCGCCGACCGCGTTCAGCCCGCCCGCGGCGACTCCGGCGAGGACCAGCATCAGCATCTCGGGCACCAGCCGAGCATCGCACTGTTCCCTGGCTTCAGCTCACCGACCCGAGCGCGGTGAGCAGGTGCCGCACCGCCGGGCCGGGTGGTCCCGGCGGCACGGCCAGCGAGGTGGTCAGCACCGGCCCGGACAGCGGGCGCACGGCCACCCCCGGCACCGAGGGCAGCCCGGACACCTCGTAGAACACCGTCCACGACGGCGGAGCGGCCGCGATCTCGGCCATGGTCTCCACCAGCCCGGTGAACGGCGGACCTTCGGGCGGCTCGATCCCGGCCGCCGCGAACTCGTCCCGGACCAGGTCGTGGAACGGCGGGTTCGCCGCGCGAGGCGCCAGGCGCACCGGCAGGTCCGCGAGATCTTCCAGGCGCAGCAACGGTTTCCCGGCCAGCGGATGCGTGGCGGGCAGTGCCGCGTGCAGCGGGTCGTGCCAGATCGGGAACAGTTCCAGCTGTCCCGCCGACGGCCGCGCGCGGACCAGCGCCGCGTCCAGTTCACCGGACCGGACCGCGGCGAGCCGTTCCGCCGGGGCCAGGCGCTTCAACCGGACCCGCAACCCCGGGGCGACGTCCGCGAGCGCACCGAGCGTGCGGTAGATCCGGTCACCCGGCCCGTGCACCGCACCCAGCCGCAGGCCGGCGCCCTCGGCCGCCACCGAACGCACCCGCTCCGCCGCCGCCAGCGCCGCCCGCGCCTCGGGCAGCAGCCGCTCGCCGCCCTCGGTGAGCCGGACCCGCCGCCCCGACCGGTCGAACAACCGCACCCCCAGCTCGCGTTCCAGCCGTCCGACCTGCTGGCTGACCGCCGACTGCACGATGTGCAGCCGTTCGGCGGCCCGGCCGAACCCGCCCGCTTCGGCGACGGTCACGAAGTACCGCAGCTGCCGCAACTCCATCGCGCGCCCCATCTCGATCGGTGATCCCCGCGATCTCCAACCGCCGGTGGTACGCGCTTTCTTCCCGGGGTCGACTGGAGCCATGAACAAGCACATCTTCCGCGCCACCACCGCCGAACTCGTCACGCTGCCCGGCGGCGGCGCGTTCCACCTGCTCGCCGACGCGAGCCACACCGGCGACGCGCTCGGCGTCAACCGCCTCGTCCTGGGCGTGGGTGCGACCGGCGCGAAAACGCACCACCACGCGAAATCCACCGAAATGTTCTACGTGCTCGACGGCGAGCTGGACTTCGTGCTCGGCGACGAGCACACCCGCGTCACCCGCGGTGACGTCGTGGTCGTCCCGCCGGGGCTGCCGCACGCGTTCGGCGCGGCACCAGGGCACGCCGCCGACCTGCTGGCCGTGCTCACGCCCGGCGTCGATCGGTTCGGCTACTTCCGCCACCTCGGCCGCATCCAGCGCGGCGAAGCCGACTTCGCCAGCCTGCACGCCGAACGGTACGACGTGCACTTCGCCGAGGATCAGCGGTCGTAGTAGGTGCTCGGCGGCGGCTGGTTCCACTGCCGGGTCGGCGCCTGCGGATCGGTGGCGCGCTTGCGCCGGTGCAGCGTGCGCGCGTTCACCGCGGTGTTGTGCACGATCACCGCGATCACCAGCCCGAGCACCAGGTTGATCAGCGCGGTGGCGATCTTCGCGCCGAGGTCCACGGTCAGCGTCAGCGGGACGACCACCGCGATCAGGGTGACCAGCACCATGATCCAGCCGAAGAACTGGCTCGGCGCCGGCGTGGCCACGCTGAGCAGGTGCATCAGGCCGGTGGCCAGCAGCGCCACCACGGCCGCGGTCACCGCGTAGTAGGGCGTGCTCGCGTTGCCCCAGATCCCGGCGCCCTCCGGCGCGAGCACTTCGACCTCGAACAGGCCGCGCGCGATCAGCAGGCCGACGATCGCCAGCAACGCGGCCACCACCGCGGTGGCGATGCCACCCGCCCACAGCCGGCCCGCGTCGACCCCCGGCCGGTCGTCGCGCGCGTACGGTGCGTTGTAGTCGGACATCGGGAGCTCCTCCGTCGTGAGTCACCGGCCATCTCCGATTCTCGCGCGATTCCGGCTTCCCCGCCGTCCGGGAAGCGGGCCGCTCACCCGTCGGTGGCGAGATCTTGACGGTAGGTGGCGTGAACGCCACTGGCCGGACGCGCGCGGCTGACTACGCTCGAAGGCATGGCGAAAGCAGCAGGTCCCAGCGTCGCGGTACTGGCGTACCAGGGCATGTCCGCCTTCGAAACCGGCATCGTCACCGAGGTGTTCGGGCTCCAGTGGCGGGACTTCGACGTGCCCTGGTACCGGCTGAAGATCTGCGCCGAGCGGCCCGGCCCGGTGCGGATGATCGGCGGCGCCACCCTCGAAACGCCGTACGGCCTGGACGACTTCACCGACGCCGACACGCTTGTCGTGCCGAGCGTGGCCGACCCGGCCGCGGACCCCTCACCGGAGCTGGTCGCCGCGCTCCGGCAGGCCTACCACCGCGGCACGCGGATCGTGTCCATCTGCTCGGGTGCCTTCGCGCTGGCCGGAGCGGGCCTGCTCGACGGCCGCCGCGCGACCACGCACTGGCGCTACACCGACCTGCTCACCTCGCGCTTCCCGAAGGTCGAAGTCGACCCGACCCCGCTCTACGTCGAGGACAACGGCGTGTTCACCAGCGCGGGCTGTGCGGCCGGCCTGGACCTGTGCCTGCACCTGGTGCGGGCCGACTACGGCGCCGCGGTGGCGAATTCGGTGGCCAGGCACCTGGTCATCCCACCGCACCGGGACGGCGGGCAGGCGCAGTACATCGAAGCGCCGATGGCACCCGCCCCGGAGAACGACCACGTGGCGCGCAGCATGGCGTGGGCGCTGGAGCACCTGGCCGAGCCGATCACCGTGGCCAGGCTGGCCGAGATCGCCGCCATGTCCACCCGCACCTACCTGCGGCACTTCCTGCGTGCCACCGGGACCAGCCCGATCCGCTGGCTGATCGCGCAGCGCGTGCAGGCCAGCCTGCCGCTGCTGGAGACCACCGACACGCCGATCGAGCGGATCGCCACCGCGGTCGGCTTCGACACCGCGGTGACCTTCCGGCACCACTTCGCGGCCGCGATGCGGATCGCGCCGTCGGCGTACCGGCGGACCTTCGGCATCCGGGAGGAGATCAGCGCATGACGGTGGCGGTCCGGCAGGCGGGTGAAGGCGAACTCGGTGTGCTGGAGCCGTTGTGGCTGGCGCTGACCGAGCACCACCGGTCGCTGGTGGGCGAAACGCTGCCCGTCCGCGAAAACCCCGAGTCCTGGGCGGTGCGGCACGAGCAGTACCGGACCTGGCTGCGTGCGGGCAGGGCGCTGATTCTCACCGCGCACCAAGGAGAACGGGCCGGTCCGGTGGGTTACCTGTGCTGCCGGTTGCTGCCGTCGGGCGCCACCTTCGACTTCGGCGAAACGCGGGGTGAGATCACTTCGCTGGTGGTCGATCCCGCGCTGCGTGACGGCGGCATCGGCACCGCGTTGCTCGACGCCTGCCGCGCGGAACTGAAGAACCGCGGCATCGAGTACTGGTCGATCGGGGTCCTCGCCGAGAACACCGGCGCCGAAGAACTGTACCGGCGCCTGGGTTTCCGGCCGTGGATCCGCGATCTGCTCGGGCATACTTGATCGCTCACCGCGAACCGGCCTCGCCCTGAGCGAACATCGGGCGGCCAACGGGTTCCCGCGCTCTACCGTCGCGGGCATGACACTTGAGCTGGTGCCCGAGATGCACACCCCGTCGAGCGGGCTGTCCCTCAACGACTCCGTCTACGAACAGCTGCTGCGCGACCGCATCGTCTTCCTCGGCTCCGAGGTGACCGACGAGGTGGCGAACCGGATCACCGCGCAGTTGCTGCTGCTGGCCGCCGACGATCCGGACCGCGACATCACCTTCTACATCAATTCGCCGGGCGGCTCGGTGACCGCGGGCATGGCCATCTACGACACCATGCAGCTCATCCAGCCGGACGTGGCCACCTGGGGCCTCGGCTTTGTCGCCTCGATGGGCCAGTTCCTGCTGTCCTCGGGCACGCCGGGCAAGCGGTTCCTGCTGCCGAACACGCGGATCGTGATGCACCAGCCGTCGGCGGGCATCGGCGGCTCGGCCGCGGACGTGGCCATCCAGGCGGAGGTGTTCGGCAAGATGAAGCGCCGCATCGCCGAGATCACCGCCGCGCAGACCGGGCAGACCGTGGAACGGATCACCGCCGACGCCGACCGCGACCGCTGGTTCGACGCCGAAGAAGCCCTGGACTACGGCTTCGTGGACAGGGTGGTCGGCGCCGTGGGTGCCGTTTCCGGCTGACGCCGCTTGGCCCGCACGTGGTGCACGACCACGCTGAGCGTCGCGGCCAGGAACACCACCTGCATGGCGGTCCGCGGCACCAGCTGGTCGTCCCACGGCAGGCCGATCCCGGTCACCGCCTTGTGCACGTTCGCCGGGAACATCGCCACCAGCATCAGGCTCAGCCCGGCCGCGGCCCACGGCGCGGTCCGCGCCCACAGCAGGCCGGCCGCACCGGCCAGTTCGAGCACGCCGGTCACGGTGACCAGCAGTTCCGGCGCGGGCAGCGACGGCGGCACCATGGCCACCAGTTCCGCGCGCATGCCGACGAAGTGCGCCACGCCGGTCGCGACGAACATCGCGGCGATACCGGTGCGCACCGGTATCGGCCACGGCCTGAGCCGCCGCACCCCGAGCACGCCGAGCACCCAGGTCACCAGCGTGACCACCACCAGGATCACCAACGGTGCCATGCCGTCCCCCCATCAGCTCACAAACTTGTCAGCGACAAGATTGCCTCGCGCAGTCGCATCTTGTCAATGCTTAGATTGGGCTAGGCTGTCCGGCATGCCCTACCACCACGGCGATCTCCGGCGCACCATGCTCGCCGCCGCGGTCGACGCGATCACCGAGTCCGGGCCCGCCGCGATCAGCCTGCGTGAGCTGGCGCGCCGCGCCGGGGTGTCCAACGCGGCGCCGAACCACCACTTCGGCGACAAGGCCGGGCTGCTGACCGCGCTCGCCACCGAGGGCTACGACCTGCTGGCCGAGGCGATGGCCGAGGCCCGTGAAGCCGGTGGCGGCATGATCGAGATGGGCGTGGCGTACGTGCGGTTCGCGCTGGCGCACCGCGCGCACTTCGACGTGATGTTCCGGCCCGACTTCTACCGCGCCGACGACGAGGCACTGGTGGCGGCGCGCGATCGCGCCGGGGACGCGCTCGCCGAGGGCGTCGCCGCCGATCCGCGCACCGGCCCGGACCACGACCTGGCCAGGGTGGCCGCGTGGTCGCTGGTGCACGGGTACGCCACGCTCGTGCTGACCGGCGCGCTGTCCCGGCCCGAGGAACCCGAGGTCACCGCCAGGGCGATCGCGCGTTTCCTGTTCCCCGAGGCTCAGCCGCCGAAGTAGGGGCCGAGCCCGGCGTCGGCGCCCGCCCGCCGCCACCAGGCCGCCTGCTCCGCGGTGCGGATGCCGTCCACCAGCACGGTGGTCCCGGCCAGGTGCGCCAGCTCGACCAGGTTCGCCACCGACCGCGCGACCAGCAGGCTGGTGGCCTCCTGCTGGCGGGCGGCCAGGCGACGGGCCAGCCGGACCGTGCGCACCGGCAGTTCGTCGAGGCAGTCCACGTCACCGGCCGCGCCGAAGTCCAGGATTTCGCTGTACACCCCGATTTCCGCGAGCACGCGGAGGTTGTCGGCGGCCTCGCCGCGTTCGGCCAGCAACGCCCGCACCGGGAAGCCGATGCGCAGCCGTGCCGCGCTCAGCCCGGTTTCGGCCAGCGCCTGCCGCACGGTGCCGACCAGGTCGGGATCGGCGGCCTGCTCGGGTGTCAGCCCGGCCACGAGCACCTTGCCCCGCTCGTCGCGCACCTTCTCGCAGGCCGTCCGCAGCAGCCATTCCCCCAGCGGCAGCAGCAATCCGGTGCGCCCGGCCAGTTCCACGCAGGTCTCGTGCCCGAGCACACCCTCGCTCTGGTGGTTCCAGCACAGCCTGGCCTCCACGCCGGTGGTGCTGCGGTCCTCCAGCCGGACCACCGGGCGGTAGGCCACCGCCAGCTCACCGAGTTCCCACGCGCCGGCCATGGACGCGGCGAGGCTGAAGTCGTGCCGTTCCTTGCGGTCCTGCGCCGGATCGAACACCTGCCACTGGCGGTGCCCGTGCCGCTGGGCGCGGCGCAGCGTCATGTCCGTGGCCCGCAGGAGTTCACTCGGCGCCAGGTCGCGCGACGGCCGGTGGGCCACGCCGATGGTCGCCGACACCGCCACGCCGGTCCGCTCGTCGAGATAGACCGGCTCGGCCAGCTCCTGGTTGATCCGCCGGATGGTGGTACCGATGTCGGGCGTGTGCTCGGTGTTCTCGATCAGAATGCCGAACTCGTCACCACCGAGCCGCGCCACGATCGCGTTTTCCTCGGACACCACGGATTTCAGCGTCGCGGCGACACTGCGCAGCAGCCGGTCCCCGCTGCCGGGGCCGAGCCCGTCGGTGATCACCGAGAACCCGTCGAGATCGAGGTGGAACACGGTGATGCCGGTGGCCGGATCGGCCAGCCGCAGCGCCCGCTCCAGCCGCGTGCCGAAGAACTGGCGGTTCGGCAGACCGGTCAGCGCGTCGTGCAGCGCCTGGTGGCTCAACCGGCGTTGCAGCAGCGAAACGTCGGTGTCGTCGTCGACGAGGGTGACGAACTGCTCGGCCTTGCCCGCCGCGTCCCTGATCACGCCGGCGGTCAGCGTCACCCACAGCGCCTCGCCGGACTCGGCCACCAGCCTGCGCCCCATCCGCAACCGGCTGATCCGGCCGTCCATCAGCTCGCGATAGGCCGATCGCAGCGCCTCGGTGTCGTCCGGGTGGATCAGGTCGAACAGGCTGAGCCCGGCGATGTCGGCGGGTGCGCGCTCGAGCGTGCGGCCGAGCGCGGCGTTGATCCGCACGAGTGTGCCGTCCAGCTCGGTCAGCGCCACGCCGCTGGCCGAGCCGACGAAGATCTCCTCGAACCGCGCCTGCGTCATCACCTGCTGGCGGCGGGCTTCACGTTCGACGTCGAGCAGCGTCCGGTTGAGTTCTCGTTGCTGCTTCTGGAACAGCTCGCGCTGCGCCTCGCTGTAACCGGCGGTCAGCGCGCCGAGCGTGAGCACCACCCGATCGGCTGGCTGGTCGCGGGAAAGCGCCTTGCCGAGCACTTCCAGCGACCGCCGCAGGCTGTCCGGGCCGACGCAGCGCATCTCCACCAGCCGCGCGCCCGCACGCACGGCCGTCGCGGGCTCGAACGGCGTGCCGCGGACCACATCGATCAATTGGTCGACCAGTTCACGAAGATGTGCTTCGAGTTCTTTGTGGGTGTAGGGCAGATAGGCCGTCGAGCCGATCAGGTACGCCCATTTACGCGCCAGCGTCGCGCGGCGTCTCGGCGACGGCGCGCCGCCGGGCGCCGACGCTTCTTCGTGCGGATTCGGGACGGTCACTGCTGCCTGTCTCTGCGCTCGCTGGGCCGAAGGGGAATCCATCGGGGGCGGGAAAGATCCTTCCGGATTCTCTACCGGAGCCCGCTGCCAAAGGGTCAGCCAATCGGGTGGTAACCCTCCGGCGCGAGCCCCAACGTACCGCGCAGCCACGACCGCGTGGCCTCCCGGTAGTCCGCCGCATTCCGGTGCAGGGCCAGGGAATGACCGGCGCCGGGCAGCACGTAGGTCGAAAGTTTCGCGGCCTCGCGGTAGTACGGCGCCTCCTGTGCGTGCAGTTTTTCCGCGCTGGAACAGTCGCGGAGCGCGAGCACTCCGCAAAAGAGCACGTCCTTTTCGCCGACCGGCTGGAACACCGGTACGTCGATGGCCGCAGTGACCGGAAACACAATGCCGAAAACCGCCACCGTGCCCATCCCGGGAACGGAAACCTGGTCCTTGGTCGCCTCGTCCGCCGCGATGACAGCCGGGTCCGCATTTTCCCGGTGGTAGAACAACCACTCGCGAGAACCCGGATTCGTGGTGAAATACAGCAGGTCACTGCCGAGGAACCGCGGTTCCGTGAAGGCCGGCCGCAGGCCGAACAGCACCCCGAGCGCGAGCACCGGCACCGCGGGCAGATGGGTGATCCCGGACAGGATCACCCCGTCCACGTCGTGATAGGTGGCCGCTTCCGCCGCCACCACCCCGGAACCCACCGAATGCCCGGCCAGCACCACCTTTTCGAAGGCCAGCCCGCCGACGTGCCCGGCACGCAGGTGCCCGACCACCTCGTGCACGGCCTTCGCGGCGGCGGGCAGGAGCAGCCACGGGCTGGCCGACTGACCGCTGCGGCCAGCGCCGAGCTGGTCCATGGCGAAGGTGGCGTACCCGTGCGCCGCCATGTCGCGCTGGTAGGAATTCCGGTCCGGCTCATGGGGAATGTCCCAGTACGCGCTGTTGTAGGTGCCGCCGTGCACCAGCAGCTGCACCGCGCGGGGCGTGGTCCCGGCGGGCAGGCAGAACCGCCCGTGCACGGTGGTGGGGCCGTCGGGCCCGCTGACCGGGAGATCGGTGTCCGAGCAGCTGACCGGGTGCGCCTGCTGGCCTGCCGCCGTGGGCACGGTCGCGCTCCCCAGCAGGGCACAGCAGGCGAGCAGCGAGGCGGTCAGCTTGGCCGGGGTTCTCACGGGATTACCTCCGTGTGGCGTTCCAAGAGAGCTACACAGGGTACACGCGGTAGCCGATCACTCACCCTGAGGTGGCGTCCCGTGGGGTGACCAGCATCGGCAGCCGATCCGGCTGCATGGTCGCCTTGATCTTGGTGCGCACCGGTTTCCCCGGCACCGGCACCAGCCGCCAGCGCGCGCCGATGGTCACCGCGGCGATGGCGATCTCGGCCGGTGCCAGGAAGTGCCCGGGGCACAGGCGGGCACCGGCGCCGAACGGGATGAACGCACCGCGCGGCAGCGCGGCCAGCCGCTCCGCCGTCCACCGGTCGGGGTCGAACCGGCCGGGATCGGGGAAATGGCGGGGATCCTGGTGCAGCGTGTGCTGGCTGACCGCGACCTCGGCACCGGCCGGAACGGGCACACCGCCGAGTTCGACGTCCTCGCGGGCGCGGCGCATCAGGATCAGCGGCGGCGTGCGGCGCCCGATCTCGTGAATGATCCGCTGGGTGTACTCCAGCGCGGGCAGGTCGCCGAACCGCACCGGCCGCCCGCCGAGCACGCGGTCGATTTCGGCGTGGAACCGGCGTTCCACCGCCGAGTGCCGCCCGAGTTCGTGGAAGAACCAGGCCAGTGCCACCGCGGTGGTTTCCGCGCCGGTGGTGAGAATGGTGATCACCTCGTCGCGCACCTGCCGGTCGCTCATGCCCTCGCCGGTTTCCTCGTCACGGGCCAGCAGCAGCATCGACAGCAGGTCGCCGTGGTCGGTGCCCGACGACCGCGCGGACACCACCGCCTCGGTGATCACCCGGCGCAGGCGCGCGGCCGCCGCGTCGAACCGCCGGTTCGGCGGGATCGGCAGTTTTTCCACCCAGCCCGGGGAAAACGCGCGGAGCAGCACGTACTTCAGCATGATCGGAATGGAGCGCTGGATCTCGGTGAGCACCTCGTCGCCGAGTTCGGTGGAGAACAGCGTGCGCCCGGCGGCGGTCAGCGCGAAGTCCTGCATGCGCTCGCCGAAGTCGACGATCTGCCCGGCCTGCCACGAATCCGCGACCTCGGCGGCCAGCCGCGTGATCGTCTGATCGGCGTAACCGGCGATGCGGTCGCGGTGGAAGGCCGGTTGCACCAGGCGGCGCTGGCGCCGGTTCAGCTCACCGTTGGAGGTGGCCAGCCCGTCGCCGAACAGCGGGCGCATCTTGTCGAAAACGATGCCCTTGTCGAACTTCGCGCCGTCGGTGACCAGCAGCTGCCAGGCCAGTTCCGGCGTGGTGACCAGGTAAACCGGCAGCGGGCCGAGGAACAGCCGTACCACCTCACCGCGCTCGCGCACCGCGGAGAACAGGCCGAGCGGGTCACGCAGCAGCGGCACGGTGTGCCCGAGCAATGGCCACCGGCCGGGCGCGATTTCCGGTTGTGCGAGCAACTTCCCTCCCGTCGCGAGGCCGCCACAGTAGGGCGCGCGCGGGCGGCACGGCCACCGCGTGCACACAAACGGACGAGCGCGGTTGCTCCTTCGCGTAGGGCTACACTCCCGCGCCGGACCGAGTCCCGCACACGAGCAGACAGGAGTCACGGTGATTCCGGACCTGAGCTGGGTGCCCCCCGAAGTCGACGTCAACGTGCCGAATCCGGCCAGGGTGTACGACTACTGGCTGGACGGCGACCACCACTTCCCGGCCGACCGCGAACTCGGCGAGCAGATCCTCAAGATCATGCCGGGGGTGCGTGACGCGGCGCGGCTCAACCGCGCGTTCCTGCGCCGGGCGGCCACGTTCATGGTGGAGTCCGGGATCCGGCAGTTCCTCGACATCGGGTCGGGCATTCCCACCGTGGGCAACCTGCACGAGATCGTGCAGGCGCTCGACCCGGAGTGCCGGGTGGTCTACGTCGATCGCGAGCCGGTGGCGGTGGCGCACAGCCAGTTGCTGCTGCGCGGCAACGACCGGTGCGTGGCGCTCCAGGCCGACCTGCGTGACGCCGAGAAGATCCTGGACTCGCCCAAAACCACCGACCTGCTGGATTTCGACCAGCCGGTCGGGTTGTTCATGTTGCTGTTGCTGCATTTTGTGCCGGATTCGTGGGATCCGGTCGGCCTGCTGGCGCGGTATCGCGCGCGGCTGGCGAGCGGCAGCTACCTGGCCGTGTCGCACGTGGCCGCGGACGCCGATTCGGCCGGGCTGGACGAGGCGATCGAGGCGTACCGGAGCACGCAGAACCAGCCGTTCCCGCGCACGCACGACCAGGTGCTGCGGTTCTTCGAAGGCTTCGAACTGGTCGAACCGGGGCTGGTCGGCTGCGCGATGTGGAATCCGCAGGGCGTCGGTGACATGTCCGACGACCCGGCGATCAACAACCTGCCGTACGCGGGGGTCGGCCGACTGCTTTGAAAATCGAAGCACGCGGCGTAGGGTGACCGGCATGGCATCCACGCTGGTTTCCCTGCTGCGCGAGCGCGACAAGGCCGGGCTGAACGCACTGCTGGCCGAGGACGTCCGCTTCCACTCGCCGGTCGCCGACTACGCGGGCCGGGCCGACGTGGCGCACCTGTTCGGCCTGGTTTCCGGGGTACTGCGGGAAATCTCGCCGACGCGCGAGATCAGCGACGGGCCGCACGTCACCACCTTCTTCGACAGCGGTGCCTTACAGGGCGTGCTGGACCAGCGATACGAGGAAGGCCTGCTGGCCGAGGCCACGCTGATGCTGCGCCCGCTCGCCCCGCTCCAGGCGTCGATCGCCGAAATGGCCGCCGCGCTGGAGGCCGCTCCGCTGCCGAGCACGCGGTGACGGCACCCAAACCGGGCACACCGGTTCGCGGCTCGGCCACCGGGCGGCCGATCATGGCCGCGCTGGACCTGCTCGGCAGGCGGTGGGCGCTGCGCGTGATCTGGGAACTGCACCAGAGCGGCGCCGGATTCCGCGAACTGCAACGCCGCTGCGAGCGGATGTCGTCGAGCGTGCTGACCACCCGGCTCGCCGAACTCACCGACGCCGGGCTGGTCACGCTCGACGGCGACGGGTACCACCTCACGCCACTGGGCACCGAGCTGGTCGCCGCGTTGCTGCCGCTGGAAGCCTGGTCACAGACCTGGGCCGCGCGGCAGGCCTGACCGCCTCAGTCCCGGACGACGGCGAAGACCAGCCCGAGCAGCAGCAGGATGCCGCCACCCCAGAACAGCACGTCGTTGCCGAGCTTGAACTGCGCCATCAGCATCTCGTCGGTGGTGAGAAACCCGGCGATCAGGCTGGCCAGCCCCGATCCGATGGCACAACCGGCGATCACCCGGTCGGCGTTGATCTCCTGGTGCTCGATCTCGTGCGCCACGAACTCCCCCGTTCACCCGGTGCCGAAGACACCACCAGCTTACCGGTATCCGATCGGCAGGCCCGCGTAGTTTTCCGCGAGTTCGGTGGCGGCGGCCTCCGAGCTGACCGTGCGGCGCAGCTGCGACAGCTGCAGCTGCGCGTCGAAGTCGTCACCGTGGCGGTGCAGCATGGTGGTCATCCACCAGGAGAAGTGCGTGCACCGCCAGACCCGGCGCAGCGCGGTGTCCGAATAGGACTCGGCGAGCTCCGCCGAGCCCTCGCGCAGCCAGGCGGTCAGCGCCCGCGCCAGCAGCGCGACGTCGGCGACGGCGAGATTGAGCCCCTTCGCACCGGTCGGCGGCACGATGTGCGCGGCGTCCCCGGCCAGGAACAGCCTGCCGTGCCGCATCGGCGTGGCGACGAAGCTGCGCATCGGCAGCACGCTCTTCTCGGTGATCGGGCCGGTTTCCAGCCGCCAGCCCGGCTGCCCGGCCTCCAGGCGCGTGGTCAGCGCCGTCCAGATCCGGTCGTCGCTCCATTCGCTGATGTCCTCGTCCGGCCGCACCTGGAGGTAGAACCGGCTCACGCGCGGCGACCGCATGCTGTGCATGGCAAAACCGTCGGGGTGCCACGCGTAGATCAGCTCGTCGGTGGACGGCGCGACGTCGGCCAGCACGCCGAGCCAGGCGAACGGGTATTCGCGTTCCCAGGTAGCCGGGTCCGGAATGGACGCTCGGCTCGGGCCGTGGAACCCGTCGCACCCGGCGATCACCTCGGCCTCCAGGCGCTGCGGCCGCCCGTCACTGTCCACAAAGGTCACCGACGGCCGGTCCGTGCCGACGTCGTGTAGCTCCACTTCGGACGCTTCGTAGAAGGCCTGCCGCCCGGCCCGTTCACGCGCGAGCATCAGGTCCTTGGTGACCTCGGTCTGCCCGTACACCGAGACCGAGCGCCCGGCGAGGCGGACGAAGTCGAGGTGGTGACGTTCGCCGGGCCACTGCAGGTGGATGCCGCGGTGCTCCATCGACTCGGCGGCCAGCCGGTCGCCGACGCCCGCCTCCTTGAGCAGTTCCACCGTGGACGCCTCGAGAATGCCGGCACGGATGCGGGCACGCACGTACTCCGCGCTCTGCCGTTCGACCAGCACCGACTCGATGCCTTCGAGGTGGAGCAGGTGGGACAGCAGCAGCCCGGCCGGACCGGCCCCGATGATCGCCACTCTGGTTCGCGTCGCCATGCCGAGCAGGATGCGCGGGCCGGGGCGTGGCCACCACCACATTCTCATTCAGCGAGAGGACATCACCCGGGAAACGCCGTGCGCGGCCGCCCGCAGCGCCGGGACCTGCGCCCTGGCGTGGCGGTCGTTCGGCACGATCACCGACAGCGCCGCCACCACCTGCTCGCCCGGGCCGCGCAGCGGCACCGCGACCCCGGCGGTCTCCCGGTCGATGAAGCCGGGGCACACCACGTACCCGTCGCGCCGGATCCCGGCCAGCAGCCGCCGCAGCCCGGCCGGCTCGGTGACCGCGGCCGGGGTGTTCGGCGTCCGCGGTGGCAGCGGCCCGGCCAGCACCTCCTCCTGCACCTCGGCCGGGGCGTGTGCGAGCAGCACCAGCCCCGACGACGACACGTGCAGCGGCAGCCGCCCGGCCACCCTGGTGATGTTGAGTACCGCGTTCGGCGCCGAAAGCCGTTCCACGAACAGCACTTCGTGCCCCTGGCGCACGCCGAGCTGCGTGTGGTGCCCGACCACCGCGTGCAGGTCCTCCATGAACGGCATCGCGGCCTCGCGCAGCCCGAGGGTCGGCGAGGCCCGCGAGGCCAGTTCCCACAGCCGGACGCCGATGCGAACGTGGCGGTCGTCGTCGCGTTCGAGCCAGCCGTGGCGGCACAGCTCCTCGATCAGCCGGGACGCCGTCGCCACGTGCAGCCCCGCCCGGCGTGCGACGTCGGAAACGCGCAGCGCGGGCGTGTCCGAGCCGAAGGTCTCCACGATGCGCACCACCCTGGACACCACGGACTCACCCATGCCGTGATTCTGCGCCGGATTAGGCGGGCCCGCACCGGGTAGCCGGGGAAGATGACCGCGACACCACCCGATCCCGAACCCGATGCCACCCCCGGCCTCGAACCCGGTGGCGGGGTGCCGCCCGGTGCCACGCCGCCCGAATCGGGGCAGACCTCGGGCCTGTCCCACCCGCAGCCCATCCCGTCGAAGGGCGTGCCGATCGTCACCATCGTGCTGGCCGCGCTCGGCACGCTGCTGGTCGCCGCGCTGCTGTTCGCGCTGGCGGCGGGGTGGTTCAGCGTCTAGGGCGTGTTTCACCAGTCTGCTCGATGGGCTTCGTGATCCAGGTGGTTCCTGGCGGTGGCGGGCGTTCGGCCTCGTACTGGGCGTACTCGGCCGAAGGCCCGGTGCCGCCAGGGGCCGCCTGGGCGCGAAGAGCGCGAACAAGACTGGTGAAACGCGCCCTAGGTGTGATGTCCGGGGACGTTGTTCCGGATTGACGTGATGTTGTGGGCCTGTCGTGCTGACAGGTGAAGGCCTCCGGTTGTGGAGTGGAGCTGTCTAGGAACCACTGCATCGACCGGAGGCCTTCATGTCCCACCCTAATGCCACTTTGACCCCGCGAACCCGGCTCCGGCTGGCGCGCCTGATCGTCGAGCAGGGCTGGGGACCGGCCGAGGCCGCAAAGATGTTCATGGTCGCGGTCAAGACCGCCCGCAAGTGGGCCGAGCGCTACCGCACCGAGGGCGAGGCCGGGATGGCCGATCGCAGCTCACGCCCGCACCACAGCCCCGCCCGAACACCCGAACCCCTCGTGCGGCAGATCGTGCGGCTGCGCTGGCGACACCGGCTGGGCCCGGTCCAGATCGCCGGCCGGCTCGGGCTAGCCGCCTCGACGGTGCACGCGGTCCTGGTGCGCTGCCGGATCAACCGGCTCCGCCGCATCGACAGGGTCACCGGCGAACCCCTGCGCCGCTACGAACACCCCCATCCCGGCTCACTGATCCACGTCGACGTCACCAAATTCGGCAACATCCCCGACGGTGGCGGCCACCGCTACGTCGGCCGCCAGCAAGGCGCCCGCAACAAACGAACCACCCCGAACCTGCCCCGCGGCAACGACTACAAACCCCGCACCGGCACCGCGTTCCTGCACACCGTCATCGACGACCACTCGCGCCTGGCCTACGCCGAAATCCACGCCGACGAAAAGACCCCGGCCGCCACCGCCGTCCTGCGCCGGGCCGTGGCCTGGTTCGCCGAGCACGGAGTCCACGTCGAACGCGTCCTCTCCGACAACGGCTCCGCCTACCGTTCCCACACCTGGCGCGACACCTGCACCGAACTCGGCATCACACCGAAACGCACCCGCCCCTACCGGCCACAAACCAACGGCAAGATCGAACGCTTCCACCGCACCCTCGCCGAAGGCTGGGCCTACGCCCGCTACTACCCCACCGAAACCGCACGCCGAGCAGCCCTACCAGGCTGGCTCCACTTCTACAATCACCACCGACCCCACTCATCCACCGGAGGCCAGCCACCCATCACCCGCCTGACCAACCTCCCTGGACATCACAGCTAGGTCACGTTCCGGTTGTACGCGGTGAGCTGGTGGGGCTCGGTGTCCGGCTCGTCGATGCCGAAGCTGATGATCCGCTCGGGGTGGATGCGGATGACCGAGCCGTCGAGGTGCCCGTCCGGGTCGATGCCGGTGATCGCCTCGGCGCGGCCGCGGATCTCCAGGCAGCGCACGCGCGGCGGATCGAGCGACGGCCGGTCGTCGACCACGAAGGCGACCCGGCCGTTGGCCGCGATGTTGCGGAACTTCCGGCTCTTCGCCAGGTTGAACCCCCGGACGTCGATGCTGCCGTGCTCGGCGTTGAACTGGTAACCGACCGGGCTGGCCTGCAGGGTGCCATCCGGCTGGACGGTGGCCATCCGGCCGAGGTCGTGCTCGGCGAGGAACTCGAGTTCCGCGGTGGTGAAGGACATGGGCACAGCAGACAACTTGAACGTAGGTTGAAGTCAACCCCCGGGGTTCGCCGGTAGCGATTCCGCTCGACCACGGCGGCCGGAGGCGCGAAGGTCGGCTCATGAGAATCCTCGTGCTGGGCGCCACCGGCCACGGTTCGGGCTGGATCGCGGCGGAAGGCGCGGTGCGCGGCCACGAAGTGATCTGCGCGGCCCGCGGCCGGTCCGGCACGGTGCCGCCCGGCGCCCGTCTGGTCAAAGTGGACAGATCGCGGCCGGGCGCACTGGCCCCGCTCGCCGGGCAGCGCTTCGACGCGGTGGTCGACGTGGCCTACGGCGCGCTCGGCTGGGTCCGCGAAGCGCTGGCCACGCTCGACGCCGGGCACTGGACGTTCGTCTCCAGCATCAACACCTACGCCGACACCGCGACGCAGCACCAGACCGCCGACGCCCCGCAGGTACCGCCCGTCTACGAAGAGGAACGCGTCGATCTCGCGGACACCACGCCGGAGCACTACGGCGGTATCGAGGTGGCCAGCGAACACGCGGTGCGTGACACGATGGGCGCGCGCTCGCTGATCGTCCGCCCTGGGCCGATCAGCGGGCCCGGCGACAAAACCGACCGGTTCGCCTACTGGGCCGGGCGGTGTCACCGCGGCGGCCCGGTGGTGGTGCCGGACGACCCCGCCCAGCCCATCCAGCACCTGGACGCCCGCGACCTCGCGCGCTGGGTGATCACCGCCGCCGAGCAGCGGCTCACCGGCGCCTTCGACGCCGTCGGCCCGGTGCGTGATTTCCTGGGCACCTTGACCGAAATCGCCGCCGTCGTGGGCCGGGCCGACACCGAGCTGGTGCCAATCGCCCCCGCGGACCTGCTCGCGGCCGGGGTGCACCACTGGCAGGGCCCGGCGTCGCTGCCCATGTGGCTCCCGGAACCCTTCTACGGCTTGGTTTCACACGACTGGCGCGCCACCCGTGATGCCGGGCTGACCATCCGGCCGTTCGCCGACACCGTGCACGCCGCCCTGGAGGAGGACCTGCGCCGGGGCAACCGTCCCCGCGCCGCGGGCCTCACCGACGAGGAACACGCCGCGTTGCTCAGCTGACCGGCTTCCCGCCGGGGTAGCCGTGAACACGAATGTGGCTTTCGGGGCGGATTTCGCCCCGAAAGCCACATTCGTGTTCACCCGCGCGGCTTCCGTTATCCGGCGCCCAGGCAGACGAAGGGGCGGCGCATCGGGTCCACCGCGATCGCGTCCGCCAAGGCGACCGCCGGGCTGGCGCCGCCGGCCAGGGCGCGGTGGTAGTCGTCCATGGCCGCCGCCGAGGACTGGTCGCCGACCTTGCTCAGCGGCGCGATCACCGTCTGCGAACCGCTGGCCAGCAGCGCGCTGGCGAAGCCGAGCGCCTCGTCACCCGGCCGGATCCGGTTCAGTGCCAGCTCGCACGCGGCCAGCACCACCTGCCGCGGCGGGCGGCGCAGCCCGGCCATCTCGTGCGCGAACATCGCGCCGTCGGCCAGTTCCAGCCGCGAGAACAGCGCGTTCTCCGGCTCGTGCGCGCCGTGCGCGGCGATGTGCGCCAGCTTCGCGCCGTCCACCGCCGGGAGCACGGCCGTGGCGGTGGCACCCTGGCCGGACAGCTGCTTCGACGTGCGGTAGTGCGTGGCCAGCTTGTCGATCTCGGCCCGCGCGGCGGGCAGCCCGGGCCCGCGGACCAGCACCACCTTGCGCGCGCGCCCGGCACCGGCCAGTTCGGCGGACAGCCACGCGGTGGCCGACGGCGCCACCACGGTGGGCCGGTAGTGCAGGCTCGGCAGCACCCCCCACGGCACCGCATAGAGCCCGCCCGTCGGCACGATCACCAGGTCACGCTCGCCGGTGACCGCCAGCAGGGGCCGCACCAGCTGCTCGTCGAGGCGTTCGGCCTGCCGTCGCGCGGAGGTCATGATCACCTCGGCGAGCGGCGCCGGGGTGTGGTCGGGGGCCATCGCGTTGAGGTCCACGTTGAGCATGCGCGCGCTCTCCGCGGCCCGCTCGGCCGAGCCGAGGCGGACGATGCTGGCACCGCCGTCGAGCACCACCACCGCGACCAGCTCGTCGGCCGACGCGGCGAAGCTGACCAGCGCCCGGTTCCCCAGCCGTGCGGCCACCTCGTCCATTTTGGCCACCGGCCGGGGCTTGCCCCAGTTGCCCGCGTGCCAGCCCATCCGGTGCGCCTCACGCAGCAGCTCCGCGCGGCGCGCCTTGGCCGCGGCGGTCGGGTGGCCGTCGTGCAGGGCCTGCTGGATCGACTGCGTCAGCCCGCGGATCTCGGCGACGCACTCGGCGAGTTCGGGGTCCTCGGCCTGGGGCAGCGGCTCGTAGCGGTAGGTCTGCGCGCGCGTGCGCTCGAGCCAGTCGAACAGCCGCCGCGGGTCCTCGCCGCCGAGCACCAGGCGCACGGCCAGCTCCCCCAGCTCACGGCCGTGCAGAGCGGTGCCGGAGACCAGCTCCAGCCCGCCCATCCGGTCGCGGACGCGGTCCAGCTCGGCCAGCCCGGCGCGGATCTCAGCGAGCGCGGCGCGGCGGTCCTGCCTGGCCACGGCCAGCTCGGCGCGGCACAGCCGCCGCAGCATGCGGTGGTCGATCGGGGTCAGCTGACCCGGCCGCGGCACCTCGGCCAGCAGCGTGCTCGCCCGCCGCAGGTTGCCGCGCCGGATCTCCACGCGCACGGTCAGCATCTTGGCCACGGTCGCCTGTTCGGCCAGCCTCGGCGCGGACATCGACCTGGCGTGCCGCAGCGCGCGGGCGGGCAGGGCGGCCGGGATTTCCCCGGTGCGCAAGGCATCCGCGGTGTCCGCGCGCAGGCCGATGATGGTCGCGTTGGCCACGCAGGTCTGGCAGCCCCACCGGCGCATCCGCTGCCGCGCCGACTCGGCGAGCCCGCGTGCGAGGTCGAGGTCACCGGACATCAGCGCCGCCTCCGCCCGGAACAGCTCGGCGTCGGCCAGCTCGCGAGTGTTGTCGCGCCCCTGCCGCAGGCGCGGGAGGATCTCGTCGAGGTGCTCGCCCGCTTCGTCGGACAACCCGGCCGCCAGCAGGGCCTCGACCCGCTCCCGGCGGAGCTGGGTCGGCACCTCCATCTCCAGCGCGCGGTAGGTGCGCTCGCTCTCGTCGAAGCAGCGCAGTGCGGCGGGCACGTTACCGATCCGGCGCTCCAGCGCACCGAGGTGGCGGCGGACCTCGGCGACCGACACCCGCAGCTCGTGCTTCTCGGCCAGTTTGATCCCGCGGGTCAGGTCCTCACGCGCCCGCTTCACGCGGCCGAGCCGGGTGTAGGCCAGCCCCCGGGTGGCCAGCGTGTTCAGCAGGGACTCGACCATCGGGGCCGGCACCGGTTCCGGGGTGGCGGCCAGCTGTTCCTCGCGATAGGCCAGTGCCGCGTCGAAGAGCGCGATGCTGTCCTCGTTGCGCCCGCCGCCCATCAGCAGCAGGCCGCGGTTGTGGTTGACCGGCGCGGTCAGCTCCGCGCGCACCGCCGGGTCGTGGAACCGCTCGATGGCGGTGCGCACGTCGTCGAGGCGGGCCAGGCCCTCGGCCAGGCCGACCACCTCGGCCTCGGAGAAGGCGAGCGTGGTCAGCAGCCGGATGCGGAGGCGCAGCCAGTCGTCGTGGTGCGCCGGCGGCACCGGGTGCATCGAGTCGAGCAGCCGGATGCCTCTGCGCAGCAGGCGGGTCGCCTCGTGCTGACGCTGGACACACGACGCGTCCACGCCGCTCTGGTGGAGTTCACGGACCCGCCGAAGCAGCTCGATCGGACCCTGCTCGATTACCGGCACCCTTCTATGACAGCACAGAACGTAGCCACGAAGTCAGCCCGCCCAGCCGGATGGCGGCTGGGCGGGCTCAAGATCACGCTGCGATCAGCGTCAGGTGGTCAGTTCACCGGGCGGGCGGCGGCGACTGCGGGCACCCGCCACCGCACTTGATGCCGACCTCGTGGTTGTGACCCTCGTGCTCGTCTTCGGGCTTCTCGACCGGCTGGTCCTTGCGGGTCGTCTCGGTGGTGGTCATCTCGATCTCCTCCCCTGATCTGTGTTGCACCAACCGGGCGACGCAGATACGCCGGAAGTACTGGACCGGTAGCTCTGAGTCCCCCATTCGCCGGTTCCCTCCAACCGCGAACGGCCTAATGATGGCACAACGGACGAATGATCGGGAAAATTTTCCACGGACAGTCACCATTACTGGGTTCTACCTGCGCGGATGGGGCCATCCGGCCTACCGCTGAGTGGCAAACGGAGCCACCGGCCACCGTCCACAAGTGACTCGTCGTCACGCCCGGTGCGTGTGGTGGGAACGGAGTGCGGTCAGCCACGGCAGCCATCGCTCGTCCGGCCCGCGCCCGGGGTTCCAGCCGGAGTACTCGCACAGGTAGGCCACGGCCAGGCCGGAGTCCCGGTCGGCGAAACCCAGCCTGCCACCGGCCCCGGCGTGCCCGAACGACGCCGGGCCGAGCAGCGGCGACGCGCTGCGCGTCAGTTCGAAACCGAGCGAGAACCGTTGCGGGTGCG
Source organism: Amycolatopsis albispora (assembly GCF_003312875.1). Classification (NCBI taxonomy): domain Bacteria; kingdom Bacillati; phylum Actinomycetota; class Actinomycetes; order Pseudonocardiales; family Pseudonocardiaceae; genus Amycolatopsis; species Amycolatopsis albispora. The sequence continues at coordinate 4,152 of NZ_CP015163.1, read as the reverse complement.
GCATTTCCACCGGCGTGGGCAGCCCGTCGGTCTGCGGCACACAAGCCCGGTCCAGCGTCGCCGGTTTCAGCAGTCCATTGAGGACTGACGAGTACAGCGCGGCCAGCGAGCGCGCGTCCCCGATTCCGTTGGCCGACGGGATTTCCGCGGCCCGGCCGGCCCGCGTGGCCAGCAGCTCGGCCAGCACTGTCCGGTTCGGACCGATCGGCGCGACGCGGTGCTCCTGCGCTTCGGGCAGGCCGATCCACAGGTCGAGCCCGAGCGGGCGGGCGATTTCCGCGTCGAAGAACCGGCCGGGCGTGCTGCCGGTGACCCGCCGGATCACCTCGCCGACCAGGAAGCCGTACGTGGTCGAGTGGTACGCGAAAGCCTTGCCGGGCACCCATTCCGGCGTCAGCGCGGCCAGTTCCGCGGTGCAGCGGTCCCAATCGAGCAGGTCCGTGCCGTCGAGGTGGAAGGCGGGCAGGCCCGCGCGATGGGACAACAGGTACAAAACCGGCATCTCGGTACCGAATTCGGGCCAGTACCGCGTGACCGGCGCGTCCAGGTCCAGTTCCCCGCGTTCGGCGAGCAGGTGCGCGCAGATCGCCACCAGCGCCTTGGTGCACGACATGGTGACCGCGACGCGGTCGCGCGCCCAGCCGGTCCAGAGGTCTGCCACCAGTTCACCGTGCTGGTAGACGGCCAGCTGCGCGCCACCGCCGTGGTCCAGCGCGAACGCCTCGCGCACGTCCTCGAACCCCGGCGCGACGGTTCCCTCGATCATCGCAGCGTGGGCAGGCCGGCCACCAGGGCGGACAGGGCGCGTTCCAGCGTCGGCACGAACGGCGGGCACATCGCGGCCAGCTCCGGGTCCGACGCGTACACCTCACGCAACGGGGCCGGCGGGTTCGCGGCCGGGTACAGCGCACCGGCGAAGATCGTGCCCGCGGCCGCCACCTCGAAGGCCTCGGTGGCGGTCAGGCCGATGCCGGTCCGCTCGATCGCCACGCCCACCTCGCCGAGCACCTCCTTCACCCGCCGCTTGAACGCACCGGCCGCCTCGGCCGAGACGTTGTGCTCGAGCGTGGTCGCGGAGTTCCCGAGCAGGTCGCAGAACAGCGGCCGGTCCTCGAGCGTCTCGGCGATCGCGGTGACCAGCTTCCCGGCGGAGTCGACCCCGGCCAGCCTGCCTGCCAGCGCCTCACCCCACTCGGACCAGCACTCGGCGGTGAGTTCGAGGTAGATCTCCTCGCGGGTGCCGAAGTAGCGGACCACATTGGACTTCGCCAGGCAGACGGCGGCGGCCACGTTCCCGAGGCTGACCGAGCGCACCCCCGACTTCAGGGCGAGCTCACGCGCGGCGGCGAGGATCGCCTCGCGCCGCTGCCGCTTCTGCTCCGGCCTCCTGGCCCGGACGAATCCCTGTCCCATCTCGGCCCACAGCATACGACCCAGGTTAAAAGAACGCCGTCCTCTTGTTAAGAGACCGGCGTTTCGTTAACCTCGGCGGCACCGAACTGAGGAGGACCAGTGACCGAGCTGCGTTTGCGGGTCAACGGAGCCACCACGGTGCTCAGCCTTCCGCCGCAGGTCAGCCTGCTGGACGCGCTGCGCGAGCACCTCGGGCTCACCGGCACGAAGAAGGGCTGCGACCAGGGCGCCTGCGGGGCGTGCACGGTGCTCGCGGACGGGGTGCGGATCAACTCGTGCCTCGCGCTGGCCGTGCAGTACGACGGCGCCGAGATCACCACCGTCGAAGGGCTCGACGACCCGCTGCAGGAGGCGTTCGTGCGCCACGACGGCCTGCAGTGCGGGTACTGCACCCCGGGCCAGCTCTGCTCGGCGATCGGCATGCTCGGCGAGCACCGGTCGGGTGCGCCGAGCGCGGTGACCGCCGACGTGAGCGCACCGCGGGCCGAGCTGACCGACGCCGAGATCCGCGAGCGGATGAGCGGCAACCTGTGCCGCTGCGGCGCGTACAACGGGATCGTCGACGCCATTCGCGAGGTGGCCGCGCCATGAGGTCGTTCGCCTACCACCGCGCCACCGACGTGCCGGCAGCGCTGCGCGCCATCGCCGCCGAGCCGAACGCGAAGTTCCTCGGTGGCGGCACCAACCTGGTCGACCTGATGCGTGCCACGGTCGAACGGCCGGACACGATCGTCGACATCAGCCGGTTGCCGCTGACCGAGGTGGAGGAACTGCCGGACGGCGGCGTCCGCGTCGGCGCGCTCGTGCGGAACAGCGCGCTCGCCGCGCACCCGCTGATCCGCACGCGTTACCCCGTGCTCACCCAGGCCGTGCTGGCGGGCGCGTCGGCGCAGCTGCGCAACATGGCCACCGTCGGCGGGAACCTGTTGCAGCGCACCAGGTGCCCGTACTTCTACGACCCGGCGTCGGCCTGCAACAAGCGTGAACCCGGCAGCGGCTGCGACGCGCTGGCGGGTTCAACCGGGGCCACGCGATCCTCGGCACCGGTGAGTCCTGCATCGCCACCCACCCGTCCGACCTGTGCGTGGCGCTCGCCGCGCTCGACGCGACGGTCGAGGTGGAGAGCGTGCGCGGCTGCGCCGCCTGCCGCTGACCGAGTTCCACCGGCTGCCCGGTGCCACGCCGGAGGTCGAGACCGAACTGGCCGCCGACGAGCTGATCACCGCCATCGAACTGCCCGCGCTGCCGATCGCCCGCAACTCCCGCTACCGCAAGGTGCGTGACCGGGCCTCGTACGCGTTCGCGCTGGTTTCGGTGGCCGCCGCGCTGGAAGTCCGCGACCACGAGGTGACCGCGGTCCGGCTCGCGCTCGGCGGTGTCGCCGGAAAGCCTTGGCGCGCTGGGGAAGCCGAACGGGTGCTCCAGGGCGCACCGGCCACCGAGGAATCCTTCCGCGCGGCCGCGGACGCCGAGCTGGCCAGCGCGACGGCTCGCGAGCACAACGGGTTCAAGATCGAGCTCGCCCGCCGCACGATCACCGCGACCCTGCGGCAGCTGACCGCCGGAGGTGTGGCATGACGCAGCTGCGGGAGAAAACGACGGTCCGGCCGTCGGCCGGCCGCTCGACCGGGTGACGGCCGCGTCAAGACCACCGGGAAGCCCGCTATGCCGCGGAATTCCCATATCCGGACCTGGCCTACGCGAGCCTGGTGCACTCGACCATCGCGCGCGGCCGGATCACCGCCATCGACACCGCCGCCGCGCTGGCGGTGCCCGGCGTGCTGACCGTGCTCACCCACGAGAACGCGCCGCCGATGAAGAAGCCCCCGAAGCCGACCCCGCTGAACCTCGCCAGCCTGGCTTCGGGCACCAGGGTCAACTACCTGAACACCGACGAGGTGTTCTGGAACGGGCAGCCGATCGCGGTGGTGGTCGCGACACGCTCGAAGGGCGCGCGCGAGGCCGCCTCGCTGGTCCGCGCGGAGTACGCGGTCGCGAAGTCCACTGTGGACTTCAAGGCCGCGCAGGAGACGCCAAACCCCAGCAGAACAGCCTGATCCAGCCGGGCAGCGCGAAGAAGGGCGACGCCGAAGCCGCGCTGGCCGCCGCCCCGGTGTCGGTGGACCTGCGTTACTCCACGCCCGCGCACAACCACAACGCGATCGAGCCGCACGCCACCACCGCGATCTGGGACGGCGACCGGCTGACCCTGCACGAGGCCACGCAGGGCATCGACTGGGTGCGGCGGCACCTGGCGCACCGGTTCGGCGTGCCGGTGGCCGGGATCCGCGTGCTCGCCCCGTTCGTCGGCGGCGGGTTCGGCGGCAAGGGCGCGGTCTGGGCGGGCACCGTGCTGACCGCGCTCGCCGCCAGGGTGACCGGACGGCCGGTGCGCATGCTGCTCAGCCGCGAGAGCGTCTACCGCACGGTCGGCGGGCGCACGCCGTCCACGCAGCGGGTCGCGCTCGGGGCCGAGCCCGACGGGCGGCTGACCTCGCTCATCCACACCAGCGTCACGCAGACCGGCAGCGGGGCGGCGGCCCGGAGCAGGTGACCTCGCAGTCGCGGCACCTCTACGCGGCCGACCACATCCTGGTGCGGCAGAGCCTGGTCGAGCTGGACACCACGCCCAACACGTTCATGCGCGCGCCCGGCGAGGCGATCGGCACCTTCGCGCTGGAAGCCACCGTCGACGAACTCGCCCACCGGCTCGGCATCGACCCGGTGGAGCTGCGGCTG